>KE159566.1:210500-221832 GCA_000403215.2 Lachnospiraceae bacterium A4 | reverse complement strand
TTTGTAGATAAATCCTCAAGAAATCATATCGGTATCAAAAACCTCGGAATAACCGTTTTTTCGGTATAAGACGCATTATGCCGAATTCGGCATAATGCGTCCCCGTCAATGAGAAGCACTTTCTTTCCGGCCTGTGCCAGTCCAATCCCTAAGTTGGCACAGGTTGTGGTCTTGCCCACACCTCCCTTTTGGTTGGCGATGGCGATGATTTGCGTGTTCAAGATAATCACCTCGTTTCTTGGTATGAAAAAAGGGAGAATGTGACCGGAATCAACATTCTCCCTTAGAAACGATATGTGATTGTGCAATAATCTGTCTTTTGTGAGGTTAGCTTTTGAGAGCCATCTCGCCGCAAACCCGCATGAATACTGGATTTTTGCCTGTTTGCTTTCCCTTTCCCCAATAACCTGTGTTCAATGAATGGTTTGCAAAAGACACAAGCCGCAAGGTAAAGACATCACTAAACGCTAAATTCAGGGCAGGTGAGCGTACTTTCGCATATGCCCCGATAGGCTACAAAAAGCACCCTGACATCAAAAACAAACTTATGATTGACGAGGAAACTCGGTGGATTGTTGAAAAAATTTATGAGCTTGCACTGCTTGGAAACGGTTCTGCAAAGGTTACAAAACTCCTGATAGCCGAAAAAATCCCTACTCCCGGTTATCTTAACTACAAAAGGTATGGCACGTTTGCGAATATCTATGCAGACGCACCAGAGGAAAAATCATGGTCATGGACAATTGCGCAGGTAAAAAGCATTTTAAGGGATGAAACGTATATTGGCAATTCGATCCATTACAGGGAAACCAATGTATCCTTTAAAAATAAGCACCGTGTACGCAAAGATAAAAGCGAATGGTTAAGGATTGAGGGAACACATGAACCGATTATATCACAGTCTGATTTTGATAAGGTTCAGGGGCAGATAGCGTCAAGGCGCAGGGAAAGAAAGGACAGCACAACACAGATATTTGCAGGACCTGTGAAGTGCGCTGACTGCGGCTGGTCGCTTAGTTTTGCCACAAAGAAACAGTGCAAAACTCCATACAGCTATTTCAAATGCAGCAGGTACAGCAGTCTTGGAAAGGCTTATTGCAGTGGTCACTTTATTCGTTATGATACACTTTATGCCTATGTACTGTCAAGGTTACAGTTCTGGTCTGGGCAGGCACATATGGACGAGGAAAAATTGCTAAAGAAGCTGCTGAACGCAAGCGACAGGGAAACAGGCGTTATCCGCAAAAAGCAGGAAAGTGACCTGAAACGGGCTGAAAAACGCAAATCAGAAGTAGACGCTTTATTTACAAGGCTGTATGAGGACTGGGTGGCAGGGCGCATCACAGAATACAATTTCAACATGCTGTCGGCAAAATATCAGGATGAGCAGGCGCAGCTTGATGAACAGTTTAAAGGATTAAAGGCTAAGCTGAACGAAACAAGGCAGACTGTATCTGATGCGGAAAAGTGGATGTCTTATGTCAAAGAGGCGGCTTATCCAACAGAGCTTACAGCATCACTTCTAAATACGTTGATTGAAAAGATAGTTGTCCATGAGGCAGACAGGCATGAGGACAGCACGGCGGAACAGGAAATAGAAATATACTACCGCTTTATCGGCAAAATCGACTGATGTATCAAAAATTTAATTACCAGTATCTTTAAATATGTGAAACCGGACAGGGAAAGCCAGATATTGACAACATCGTGAAACTGACAGAAGTCTATCATGTAAGTGCAGATTATATTTTGACAGGCAGGGAAAAGGAAGAAACGGACCCTGCGCCTCAAAAGAAAGAACTGAGCCATGAATATAAGAAAGCAATTGCAAGCGTGATCGTTATCGCGGGGACAGCGCTTGTCACTGTACTGTTTATCACTGCGCTGGGATTGCTTTCACGATTCGGAATTTAGGAGGGAAAATGATGAGACGGATAATGCTTCTATGCGGCATGATAGCAGTGACAGTGAGCGGCTGTACATATGTCAACAACAAGAGCTGGGATGACATGACACCCGAAGAACAAGAAGAAGTACGACAGGTTTTCGAGGAGGAACGAAAAGAGTTAGAAGAGGACGAAAACATGTCAGACAATGGCTTTGCGCAGTATATCCTTGACAAAGTGGAGGAAGCGGTTGATACGCAGTCCTTTTAGAATCAGGGAACCTATGATCAGCAATCCGCCTGTGATTCCAAGCCATAGCTTCGGAGAAAAGTCAGAGAGCTGCATCGAAAATAAAAAGTAATACCCAAGCTTTGCCCCAGCAGCGTAATTGAGTGCATAATAGACCAAAGGTATCATGTACGCAATGATGGTGTTGTCTGCCAGTGCGGCAGTCATCATGCCAAGAGCTCCGAGAAACACGGCATTTGCGACGGTTCCCAGATACAGCCAGAGGGTCATTTCACATTCCCGCAGACATAGTACACCGGCAAAGAAGCCAGTGAACAGGAAGACGAGAAGGACTGCATAGACAGTTCGGATACAATAGACGCAGTGGGGACTAATGTACTTGGATCCTTTCGTATTTTTGAAGGATGTTTTTCTGACGGGGAAAAGTGTTATTTCCTCTCAATCACATAAAATGTACGCGCATACAGGGGCATTTTTAACATTGCGGTGTTCCATAATACCAAAAAGTCTTTGGTGGGGATGGTTCGATTGTATGCGAGCTCTTGGCTGCTGGCAGACTTCACAGCCGAATCTGCCAGAAACAGATGGTCCTGATCAAAGCCGACGACGGGCACGTAGTGCAGCCATCTCTTGTCTTTTCTGGACTTGATAAAGACAATAACAGGAGCTCCTTTGCAGAGCTCTCTTTTTAGCGCATTTAAGTTACCGGCGCAGTATCGCACATGAAATCCGTAACTTTCAAGTACTTTCTTGATTCCGCTGGGCGGAACACATCCTTCAGCGTTTTTGAAGGGCATTTTCTGGTAGATCTCTGTTCCGTCTGCCGGAATATCGTAATGGCGCAGCAGATATGCGGCAGCATAGCCTGAGCACTCGTTTCCCTGCTGGATATCAATGCGGTTTTCCTTGCAAACAATATACTCGGAAACTTCGCATGGCGGTGAAATCATTAAGCGGTAACTGCCCATTATGATGATGTCCACAATGGTCGTAATGAGAAACGCGCTGATGCCTGTTGCCAGAATGGCCGCTATCATCCATATCATTGCTGCACCTCCAATTTATTTGATACACTTTTTTAGACAGCATTATCATACCATAAATACACACAGAATACTATAGAAAATCCATGTTGTTTTTGGTATAATGCAAACAACAATCAGCCCTATGGGAGATTTTGATTTGTACTGTCATAAAACTTTTGAGGCTGGTGTTTTAGAGCGTGTTTGAAAAGGAGAATCTTAGTATGTATGGTGCGGTATTTGGTGATATTATCGGTTCCACTTATGAAATTCACAACGTAAAAACCCAAGACTTCCCGCTGTTTCCTGCTGGAAGCACTTATACAGACGACACCGTTCTGACCATTGCCGTAGCAGAGAAGTTACTGGCCCAGTCACACATCACTCCGGCCAAAAGCTATGCGCTTTGGTTCAAACAATATTACAGGCGCTATCCCAATGCCGGGTATGGGCAGATGTTTAGAAAATGGGCTTTATCAGAAAATTTAACCGTTCAAAGAAGCTATGGAAACGGTGCTGCGATGCGCGTAAGTGCGATTGGCTGTGCTTTTGATTCTCTTGCTGAGGTGCTGTATGAGGTCAGACAAAGCTGTCACTATACACACCGCCATCCTGAAGCCGTCCGCGGCGCGCAGGCAGTTGCCGCCGCCGTTTTTCTGGCGCGAAAAGGCTGTGACAAAGAAGAAATCCAGCGTTATCTTATCAGAAAGCTTCACTATAAGCCCTGCATGTCCTTGGATGATCTGCGCGGCACGTATGTTTTCAACAGCCGTGCCTCTTACTCAGTACCGCCTGCAATCCAAGCATTTATGGAATCCAGTTCCTACGAGGACGCTGTCCGCAAAGCCATCTCAATCGGCGGTGACAGTGATACGATTGCCTGTATGACAGGCGGCATTGCACACGCTTATTACAAAAAGATACCCGATGCCATCTATTCGCGTGCGATACCCTGCCTTGACAGTGGATTAAAGGATACGCTGCGGCGCTTTGAAGAACAGTTTCAGATTCCGCGGTAATACCATATAATGAAAATCCGTTGAGGCAGCGCAGAAAGCGCAGGCAAACGGGCCGTTTGCTGTGGACTGGAATATGGAGCTTACCAAGGAATGGTAAATTATCCAGCTGCGATAGCAGTTCGATGATGTCATACTCCTTTTTAACCAGCGCGCCCGGGCTGCCGTCATAATAGAGACAGCGCCCAGTGTAGCCAATTGCCAGATTGTCGCCAAAACGGTAACACGTTCTAGAGCAGGGCTGAAATATTATTTTGGAAACAGAATTTGGTATTCATGCGGATAATACTCTTGCAGCTGTGTGGTGCTGGTTTCTTTGCCAGCATAGCGCTCCAGCCAGTTTTCATAGTCGGGGTTTATCCAGACAGAAGCATCCTCAAAAGTCACTTGCTTCAGGCAAATCAGTATATATGCCGCTTGATTTGCTCCGCCATCGCCAATTTGGGGAAAATCTGTCATCTTTTCACCATCATAGAGAGACCAGCCGCCGCGGTATTGTTCCGTGTGGGTGGGTAAAAGATTTTCGCTGGATTGGACAATATTTTCAAAGCTGCTCTGTGCGCTGCTGTCAAGGAAATTCCAGAAGAGCTTTAAGGGCGAACCGTTTTTGTCATAAGCGAGCATACAGTATTGTGTTTCTGTGATGGTTTTGTCCGTATGGTTGGTAAGGATATCGTGGACATATGGATATCCATTGTCGTAATAGAGAATGTCTGCGCTTTCGTGGATGATGGAAACGGAATTGCTGGCAGCAGGTATGTCATAGCGGTTGTCAGCTGCGGACGCGGCGGCAGAGGTGGCGAATAGGCCGGCTGTGACAAAAACAATCAGGCAGGAGGCTGTCACCATGGCAGGGGTGGGTTTCCTTGTGGTCATAATCGCCCGTATCCGTTCTTGGGATGCATTGATGCTAAAATTACTGATAATTGGCAGCAGTCCGCTTTTCTTTGCCTCCATGCTAATCAGGCTTTTCGCGTAGGCGGATTTTGATTTCTCGCCATATTGTCTGATAACAAGCGCATCACAGCAAAGCTCGATATCGCGGTTGAAAAAGAAATACATCATCCAGACAAAAGGATTGAACCAGTGAACGCACAGCGCCGCCGCTGTAATAAGCTTTCGGATGGCGTCGAAACGCTCAATATGGACACATTCATGAGAGAGAATATACTGTAACAGATTCAAATTCTCCCAGTCTGTATCTTTTGGCATTAAGATTACAGGATGCCATATGCCATACGTCAGCGGTGTGGATATTTTGTCCGACTGCCGTATGGAGAGCCTGCGCTTTACCGTCTGCCTTTGGAGCCATTTCGCTGCATAAGGATGACTGACAGGCAATGCAGTCTGAAATTCCACCCGGCAGCGCAGATAAGCGGTGACAAAAAATGACGCACATAGAATCATTCCAACACACCAGATTACAAACCAGACAGAGACAGAGGGGGTGCTTTCTGGCGGCTGTTCCAAGGCTTGCATGGTGGCAGAGACAAGATCACCGGCTTTTGGTTTATCCGATACGGCCGTGGAGATACTGCGGTTTGCCAGCGTATAGACACTTTTGATACAACGCTTTATCAGTGTATACGTGGTGTTCATGTTCCAGCCGGTCTCTTCTTTTAAAACATCCGACAGATGTTTGGCAGTGGTGTCACCCTCGCGCCAGAGGACGCTCATCACTTTTAATTCCGAATCAAATAGTTTGATGTCCATCGCGGTTCCTCCTTTCACACGACTACAGTAGTTTATAAATTTATTCTACTCTTTATATAGAAGATTGTCAATACGGCGATCTCATCTCTTTATTAAAAAATTGAGATGCGGTATAATAAAACCAGTACAGACAAAATCACAAAAAAGGAGGATATCAAATGGACAACGAAAAAGTATACGCTATGCCCTTTGGCAAAGTATATCCGCTGCTTGTTTCTAAGGCGGAGAAAAAGGGACGAACCAAAGAAGAAGCAGACCAGATCATATGCTGGCTGACGGGCTATACAGCCGAGGCAATTGAGCACGCGGTACACAGTCAGGTCCCATATGGAGACTTTTTCCGCAATGCACCCAAGTTAAATCCCAACAGAAAGCTAATCAAGGGAACCGTCTGCGGCGTGCGCGTGGAGGAGATTGCAGAGCCCCTAATGCAGGAAATACGGTATCTCGATAAACTGATTGACGAGCTGGCAAAAGGAAAGGCAATGGACAAAATACTGCGGGATGGGAGTGATGCGGCCAGCACAATCGAAGAGTATATTCAACGACAGCCTAAGGAAGCACAGCCCCATCTTGAACAAATGAATGCAGCGATTCGGTCTGCACTGCCAGATGCCGTACAGAAACTGTCATGGAGTATGCCTACTTACTGGAAAAAGCGGAATTTGATACAGTTTGCTGCCTTTAAGAAGCATGTTGGACTGTACCCCGGACCAGAAGCCGTGGAAGCATTTGCAGACAAGCTAAAGGCGTATAAGACAAGCAAGGGGGCAATCCAATTTCCTTATAATAAGCCGCTTCCGACAGAACTGATTACAGAAATTGCATTGTGGTGTGATTCTGGCATATTATAACACTGCTCTCCTGCATATTTTTCAGACTAATTCTGTATTATCTTTCAAACAAGGATTGATAAACAGCGGGATTTTGTTATAATAGAGAAAATGACAACAGAATACAAGGAGAAAATGGATGATATTCGGAAGCAGGAACAATAACAGGAAAACAGCGCAGATAAAGTCTGTCATACAGGAGGTGGTGGCGGAGGCATTCATGCGGCAGAAGCAGGAGCTGTCGCGGATGCAGGAGGAACAGCAGAAACATTTTGATGAACAGATGAAGGAGCAGCTTGAGAAGAATCACAAGGCGGTGAGAGGACTGTCGGATTCTGTTGAGGATTTTCTGGATTCGATGCAGGAGGAGGAAGAAAGGCAGCGGCAGTTGCATCAGCAGCAGGAAGAGGCTAGGAAGCGGGAGCAGAAGCTCTTGGAGCTGGTACAGCTGTATCAGCAGCAGATGGAATTGTTTGAGCAGTGGATCACAGGACAGCCACAGGAGACGGGGGAAGCCGCTAGGAAAGCGTGGCAGCAGCAGTATGCCATGCTCAAGGGAAAGATTCAGACAGAGAGTATGCTTTGTGCGATAGAACTGACAGGCGTGTCAGGAGAGCCGGTGGATTACCGCCTGCACGAAGTTCTTCAGGCGGTAGAACCAGCCAGCAGGGAGCAGGAGGGGAAGATAGATAGAGTGTACAGTCAGGGGATGCTTTATCATGGCACAGTGATCAGAAAAGCGCGCGTGACTGCGTACCGTAAGTCATAATACAGAAAATTCAAATCAGGAGACAAAGGAGAAAAAAGATGGATACAATTATAGGAATTGATTTAGGTACGTCAACCACCGAGGCGGCAGTGTATCAGGATGGAAAGCCGGTTCTTATGCTCAATTTTGACGGCAGGGAAGTCACACCTTCCATCGTAGGGGTAGATGACACAGGCAACATCATTGTGGGAGAGAAGGCAGAGGCACAGCTTCTGATCGCGCCAGAGCGCACTGTCAGGGAAGTGAAGCGCCTGATTGGGACAGACGAGCTGGTTATGATAGGAAAACGGCAGTATTCTCCTGTAGAAATCTCTGCAATGATCTTATCCTATGTCAGAACGTATGCGGGGACATACCTTGGCGAGGATATTACACGGGCTGTCATTTCTGTGCCGGCATACTTTGATGAAATACAGCGTCAGGAGACAATGGAAGCCGGAAGAGCAGCGGGTTTTATGGTAGACCGCATCATCAATGAGCCGACAGCGGCGGCACTGAGTTATGGCTTGGAGCACATGGACGAGGAGAGTTACGTGCTGGTTTACGATCTGGGCGGCGGCACGTTTGATGTGACGCTTCTGGAAATGTTTGAGGGCGTGCTTGAAGTGAAGGCAAGCAGCGGAGACAACAAACTGGGCGGAAAAGATTTTGACGAGCGGTTAATCCAATATTTGACAAACCGGTTTCAGGAAAAGCATGGTATCGACCTGACAAAAGACCTGTATGCGATGGCGCGTGTACGTGATGAGGCGCTGCGCTGCAAGATTGCACTAAGCACGCAGGAGGAATATACCATACAATTGCCAGTGCTCACGGTGAAAGACGAAGTACCCTACGCGATGGATGAAGTTCTCACGCGCGCCAAGTTCGAGGAGCTGATTCAGGATTTGGTGGAGCGCACGCACGAGCCGATCAAGGTGGTGCTCTCAGACAGCGGTATTTCCGCCGGGGAGCTTGACAAAATTCTGCTGGTGGGCGGTTCCACCCGCGTTCCGCTGGTGCGCAGGGATATCGAGTCATATTTCGATAAGAAGCCGGAGGCGGCAGTTGACCCGGACTACGCAGTGGCGCAGGGGGCAGCGATACAGGCAGCCATTATATCGGGGCTGATCGACGAGAGCAGCGAGATTGTGATGACCGATGTCAATCCCTACACACTGGGTGTTCGGGCGATTCATGGCTATGATGATGAATATATGAGCGTTATTATTCCGAGGAATAAAACGATACCAACCACAAAAAAACAGAAATTTTATACCTCATGGGACGGGCAGACAGAGGCGGTCATTGAGGTGTATCAGGGAGAATCCTCCTGTGTACGGTACAATCACTGTATTGGAGAATTTGTCCTCAAGGGCATTCCAGACAGAGCTGCCGGAAAAGAAGCGATCGACGTTTCTTTCACGTATAATCAGAATGGAATGCTGCATGTGACAGGAAAGATAGTGAGTACTGGAAAGGAAGCTTCGATTGAGATCAACATGCTTGGCACAAAAGAAGAGCGGGAAGATGTCAGCGATTGGAAATCCTCAGAACTGGCAGGGGAGTACAGATCTGCCGTCAGACGCGCAGAGAAGTGGCTGAAAAATCACGCGGAGGACAAGCGGGCGGAAGATCTTTTGTATTATCTGAAAAGAGCGGTCTTGGAAGAAGATGAGGAACAGGCGGAGGAATTTGAGGAGAAGTTATTGTATTACATAGGAGAGCAGCAATGAGAAAAGATTATGAAATTCTTGGCATTCAGGAGGACGCGGACGAGAAAAAAATCAAAAGGGCATATTTTAAGCTCATAAGAGAATATTCCCCTGAAAAGAACCCCGAACGGTTTCAGGAGATCCGAGCCGCCTATGAACGTCTGCTGGAGGAAAAGGATAAGCCCAAACATGATTTCCAGCTTGAATTTCCCGAAGATGATAGCTTTGCATTGAGCATGTTTGACCAGATACAGCAGCTGCTCGAGGAGGGAGATTATGCCAAGGCATTATTAACGGCGCAGGAAGGAATAAAATATTACCAAGAGGCAGAATGTTTTCTCTATATGTACGCGAGATGCTGTATGCTGGAAGGAAAGAACGGAAAAGGTGTCAAAGCCTATGAGAAGCTTGTAGAACGCTTCCCGGATAAGCTTTTTTATAAAAGTGAGCTGGCAAAAGCATATCATATCAGAGGCTATCAGCGCAAGGCCTATGCGATGTTCCAGACTGCATATAAGGAGGGGGAGCGCGAGATTGATTTCCTGAATTTGTACAGTCATTGCTGCTATGACCGGGAAAAATATCAGGAGTCCGTTCAGATTTTACAGGAGCTGGTAGATTCTGTTCCCACCGAAAAGACGAATCAGATGATACTAGAGCTCTTAGAGGCATACACAGGGCTGTTTATGAATTGTATGGCTGAGCCGTACCCGGTGGAGGATGTGGCGGAAAAGTGCTGTTTGTTTTTGGAGCAGATTGAAGACCAGCTTGAAGGGTATGAAGAACAGATCGTGTCAGTCTTACTGTTTGTCCGTCTAGTGGCTTCCAGAAATCATGGGAAGAAACTTAAAAGATTAGTTGATAAACTCAAAGAGCTGGTTTCGGAAGTTCTTCCAGACAATATGCCAACGGAGATGTTAGATGTTTTTCAGATGATGGAGGATGATCGGTTCAGTGAGCTTATGAAGCTGACTGTAAAAGCCTTTATGCTGCTGGATGACACAGCGTTTCCGGGAGATTCTTTTGATGAGTACGCCTGCTTTATGCAGATGGATGCGTTTCTCTGTCAGCTTGAGGCGTGGCCAAAGCAGCGCAAAGAGCTGGATCTTCTGAAAGAGGAGTATCCTGACCTTTATGAGTGCGGTATCGATGTCTGGGATATGGTGCGCAGATGCACAGGGGAAAACAGACAGTATATGATAGAGGACGTGCTGGCGGAATACTTGAGGATGGAGGCGAAATTCCAGTGCGGGCACTATTATGAGCTGTATCCTGACAGACGGTGCCATATAGAACAGATTCAATGGGACAGTCAGGAGGAGGGAACCTTTGTCCGCAAGGACAGGAAAATAGGGCGCAATGAACCCTGCCCCTGCGGGAGCGGCAAGAAATATAAGAATTGCTGTGGAAAAGGATAGTGATTGGAGAAAGGCAGGGGCAGTTTCAGCTCCTGTCTTTTTATGCACACGGGCAAAATTTTCAACTTTCCTTTCATTAAAATTAACTTGCAGAAACGAAAAAGGTTTCTGACAAAACGAGATATAGGGAGGAAACAAAAATGAAGAAAAAAGTCGTATCGTTACTCGTTGCAGCTATGACAGTAGCCAGCCTTACCGCTTGCGGAGGTGATGCACCCGCATCCACTCCTGCACCTGAAACGGCGCCAGAGGAGAAGCAGGAAGCACCTGCGCCCGCACCGGCAGAGAGTGAGGCACCCGCACCCGCGGAGAGTGAGGCAGAAGCACCCGCACCGGCAGCAGACGGTGGAACGATCAGTGTAGGCTTTGCACAGGTTGGTCATGAGTCTGACTGGCGTGCAGCTAACACAAAGAATTATCAGGATACATTCAGCGCGGCAAACGGCTATTTGACGGCGAGCTGGACGCTACGGACGTTTTCGTGAGCCTTATCGCACAGAAGCACACCAGAAAAATAGATAAAGAATATCTTGCTAAAACACAAGAAATGAGATATAATAAAGACGAGGTTCAATGTGACAATACGGTGCTGAAAAAGGAGCATGACGGGCGTATCTCCCGCGATAACAAAGCCTGGGCGAAAACAATCCCCATGCCGGAGGATGGCGGCGATCCCCGCCACAGCTATGTCCTGGTGGTGGATAAGGTCAACCCCGGCCTGACCGACCTGTT
>KE159566.1:97023-206605 GCA_000403215.2 Lachnospiraceae bacterium A4 | reverse complement strand
GGCTATTCCATTGTAGAGGACCCAAAACCGCATGGAAAAAGCTACAACAAATGGCTGGGGGATCAGGCGAAGCCCTCCCACCGGGAACAGCTCCGCGTGATGATTGACCAGGCATTAGAACAGAAACCGGCAGACTTTGACGCGCTGTTAAAACTGCTTACAGAAATGGGCTGTGAAGTGTCGCGCCGGGGACAGGCAATCCGGCTCAAAGCCCCCGGCTGGAAGAATGTTGCCCGCATGGATGAAAAGCTGGGACAAGGGTACAGCGAAGATGAAATACGGGCGGTCCTTGCCGGAGAAAAGCAGCATACGCCCCGCAGAAAAGACGCGGTTTCAACTCCCACTCCCAAGGTCAATCTTCTGGTGGATATTCAGGCAAAATTGCAGGCCGGAAAAGGCGCTGGCTACGCGCGCTGGGCAAAGGTATTCAATCTGAAACAGATGGCGCAGACAATGAACTACCTCACCGAGCATGGCCTGCTGGAATATGCAGTCTTGGAAGAAAAAGCGGCTGCTGTTACCACCCGCCACAATGAGCTGTCGGCGCAGATCAAGGCGGCGGAAACCCGCATGGCGGAGATAGCCGTACTGCGGACCCACATCATCAATTATGTGAAAACCCGCGAGGTCTATGCGGCCTACCGCAAGGCGGGATATTCCAAGAAATTTTTAGCGGAACATGAAGCGGATATTCTGCTCCACAAGGCGGCAAAACAGGCGTTTGACGATTTGGGTATTAAGAAGCTGCCCACCGTCAAGAGCTTGCAGGCCGAGTACGCAACATTGTTGGAAGGAAAGAAAAAAGACTATGCCGAGTACCGGCGTTCCCGCGAGGAAATGCGGGAACTGCTGGCCGCAAAAGCCAACGTGGACCGGCTGATGGGATATGGGGAGGAACGCCAGAATGACCGGGAAAAGGAACAGGGGCAGGACCGCTGACGCGCCTGTTTTTTCGCATTTTCTCACCGCCGCAGGCAGGTGAAAAGCGTTCCGAAGGAACGCGCAGCCACAGAATGAAATTCTGTGTTCAAAAGGGGCTTGGGGTATCTGTCAAGGCTTGTTTTGAGCAGATAACATGACCGAAACATAAAACATCCCGTCTTTCCATTCAAAGCGGGTATCGCCGCTGTAACGCTCCACAGTCACCCGTACCGATTCCGTCCCAACGCCAAAGCCATCGTGACTGGAGGAAAGGAACCGCCCGTCATCGGACTTTGGCGGCTGGTCGCTGGTATTGTCCAGCGTCAGATAAAGGGCCTGCTTTCCCTGCTGGCGGATATGCAGGCGAATGATGCGGGGCGCTTTGGAACCGGCGCAGGCATCAATGGCGTTTTCCAGCAGGTTCCCCAAAAGGGCGCAGAACTCCGGCTGTGGGATGATGGTTTCTTCCTCCATCTGGACAGAAACCTCCATATCGGTCTGCTGCCTCACCGCCTGCTCCCCATAGTAATGCAGTACGGCATCCACCGCATAATTTTTGCAGAACCGGCGGACTGCATCCGGCGGCAGGCTTTCCCCATAGGCTTTCACATACTCCGCAACCCTGTCTATATCACCGCTCTCCACACAGCCCTGCAATGCCTTGAAATGCTGGCGCAGATCATGGCGGGCGCGCCGGGTGTCCTCAATGCTCTTTTGCAGGATGCGGTACTGGGCGGCCTGCATCTGCAAAAAACGGTTCTCCTGCGTCAGACGCATATTCTTTGTCAGCCCCCTTGCCATCCAGTAAAACAGCGCGTAACAAAACAGCAGCAGCGCCAGCATCAGAACCGGATAAAACATCATAACCCGGTTTGTGTAAAGAGTGGAATATTCCTGGGGCCGCATGGCAATGTTCAGGCTCAGGAACACCACCGGAAGAATCCAGAATACATACCATGTCCCCGGCATTTCAATTTCATCCAGAAGCCATCTTGCGGCATGGGTGGCCGGATACCACATAAGCCCCAGCAGCGTCCAGCAAAACAGGGCATAGGCCGCTGCCCCGCCCAGAGAAAAAACCACAGGGCCGCTTTTGGGCGAAAGCAGGGCGTCCGCCAGGACTGCCAGATTTCTCAAAGTGGAAAACGTCCCGCAGACCGCCAGAAATACGCTGACGGTTTTCCAGTAAGACAGCGTGATTGTCCGGCAGTAAAACAGGGCAGACAGCGCCAGCGAGGGAACCAGCCAGAGGTTCGTATCCCACCGGAATCTGTAACAGGCAGCGCCGCCCGCAACAGCCCACAGCAACAGAGCGGGGATTCCCCACAAAGCGATCCGTCTGCCCTTTCCATTCAGGTGTCCTTTCATGGGCAGATAACACAAAACAGCGCCGGGGATTATAACCGAAAGCTCCAGCATAGGGCGGAGAACTGTATCATTTCCCATCTCTAATGCCCTCCTCTCATCCGGGCATAAGTAAAAGCGAGAAACTGTTCCCGCACCTCCCGGTATTTTAACCGGCTGATTGGAACCGCTGTCCCGTTTTTCAAAAGAAAACGGTCAGCCATCAGCTCCTCCACCTGCTCGAAATTGACCAGGACGCCCCGCGTACAGTCACAGAAATAGGGATAGTCCAGCAGCAAAGCCGCAAAATCCGCCTGCCGCATGGGGACGGTTATCTTTTCCCCGCTGGTGATATGGACTTCCACACAGCGTCCGCAGTATTCCGTATGGGTAATCTGGTGAAGCAGGAGCGGCTGCTGTCCTGCCGCGCCCGGAACCATCACACACTGGTTCTGTTCCAGAAGCTTTGCCCCGCACCGGGTCAGGGCCTGTGCCAGCTTTTCATAGGAATAGGGCTTGACCAGGTAAAATGCCGCCGCCACATCATAGCTGTCCACAGCAAATTCCTTGGTGGTTGTCGTAAAGATTAGCTGGCAGGCATCGTCCTGCTCCCGGATTTTTTTCGCCGCTTCCATGCCGGTCATGCCGGACATATAAATATCCAGAAAAATCACATCAAAGGTATCCGGGGCAAAGCCTGCAAGCAGGGCTTCGCCGCTTTCAAAAACTGCCGGGGCCGGAACCAGGACAATCCCCTGTTCCCGCGCCCAGCGGCAGATAAATTCCCGCAGTTTCCCAGCGTCTGCGGAAAGGTCGTCTGCAATGGCAATTCGCATCATTTTCGCCTCCTAACACAAAAGACTTCGTTTGTCAAGACCCATTATACCATATTTTCAGCGTCCTGACCTACATCTCATGCAGATTTTTGACATCTCATGCAGAGCCTATTGACAAGAACGGGAAAAACGCTATGCTAAATATATAACCGATTCCTTAAAAGGGTCGGTTTTTTTGATGCCATTTTTTCATTTTTATATACTGCGGAAAGGAGGAGCCGGATTGAGGATTGCACTTTATAATGAAAACCCCGGAGAACTGAAAGCACTAGCAGGGCAGCTTGACCGGTGCGCCAGGGAATACCTGCGTTTTGCGGAGATCGTCCCCTATGCCAGACAGGAGGATTTTTGCAGCATGGTGCGGGACGGGCCAGATTTTGACCTGTTTGTGGTGGCGCAGGACGGCACGTTCAGCCTGGAGGTGGTGGAACTGCTGCGGGAGGAACGGCCAAAGGCGCGGATTTTCTGGTTTTCTGACCTGGACTTCGCCCTGCGCGCCTACCGCTACAACGCGGACTGGTTTGGGCGAAAGCCGGTTGCCCTGCCCGCCATGCAGAAAGCCTTTGGGCAGCTTCTGCGCCGCAGAGGGCAGCTTATGACGCAAAACACAAATGCTTTGTGAGCCGCCCGTCCCAAAACCCAAAAGCGCCTGCCCAGGGCGCGGGATTCATCCAAACACAGGGAATTGTGAACCATACATTTTTCAAAATATCAGGAGGGCATTTTATGAGAAACAAGTTAAGGAGGCCGCTGGCGTTCCTGCTGTCTGCGGTGATGATTGTCACCATGTCAGGAACTCCGGTTCATGCGGTGGCAGACAGAGGACAGCCGGAAACCGGGCTGTGCGAACACCACACCGCGCATACGGACGATTGCGGCTACACGGAAGAAACGCCGGGAACGCCATGCGGCCACGAACACACAGAAGATTGCTATATTGAAGTGACCGAGTGCGTCCACGAGCATACGCCGGAATGTTACCCAGAGGAAACAGAGGACAGCGTATCGGACAACGAGGCTACCCCGGCAAATGCAGAGGAACGGGAGCCGGAAAACTGCCCCCATATCTGCGATGGGGAAAGCGGCTGTATTACGGAAAAATTGGACTGCCGGCATGAGCATGACAGCGAGTGCGGCTACACCGAAAGCACGCCGGGAACACCATGCACCTATGTGTGTGAAATCTGCAATCCGCAGGACAGCGGCGAAGCCGACGAGGAACCGGAAACAGGAATCATCAAACAAGAGCAATGCTCTTGTTTGACCCTCTGTACAGAGGGTCAAATCAATCCTGACTGCCTGGTCTGCGGCGCAGAGAATGCCGGCCTGTCGGACTGCAAAGGGAAAGCTGCAAAAGAAGATGCAAAACAGCCGGAATATACCGGCATTTGCAAGCACCATCAGGAACATGACGATGCCTGCGGCTACCAGCCGGAATCGGAGGACAGTGAAGGAAGCCCTTGTACTTATGAGTGCCGTATCTGCCCTGTTGAGGAACTGATCGCCGCCCTGCCGGATAAAGTGACGGAGGATAATGCGGAGGATATACGGGGGCAGCTTGACCAAATCCTCGCCCTCTATCGGGAGCTGACCGAGGACGAACAGGAACAGATCGGCCTTTCCCGCTGTTATGCGCTGCAAGAGGCGCTGGACGGGGCCAACGCACCCGCCCCGGCAGAGGGCCATGCCGAACAGCAGGAAAATGACGTAGCCAGCGTGACCATTGATGGCACCACCACCTATGTGGGCAATTTGGACGATGCGTTCAAAAAGGAAAACGATAGCGCGACCATTACGCTGCTGAAGGATATTGAGAGAACAGGACCTCTCGACATCGAAATCAACTGTACCTTGAATCTGGGCGGGCATAAAATCTCCAGCAGTAGCGGTGCATATAATATCCACATTATTGAGGGCGCAAATGTGATTATTGAAGGCGAGGGCGAGGTCATTTCTGAGAACAGCCGTGCTCTTTGGGTGGAGGGGAGTGCCACCCTGGAGGGTGGCACCTTTACCAGCAGAAACCATAATACTCCTGTTGTATATGTCGATGGTAACGAAACCACCACAACTCTGTCCGTCACCGGCAAAAATGTGGTCATACGGGAGCCTACAGGCAGCGGGATAGGATTGATGGTCGTCTGGGCGAAGTCGATCCAGCTCTCAAGCGGGACATACTCCGGGTGGAGGGCGATTGACTTAACGAGCGGCTTCTTCACCCTCGACCAGTTGCTGGGTCACAGCGGCGATACCCGGTACGCCTTTTTTGACAAAAGCGGCGAACTCCTTACGGGCAAGCTGAACGACCAGTCGCTGACCGGCACAGTGACGGTGAAGCCCTGCGACCATTCGACGGTGACTGCTGCGGACAACGGCAACGGCACCCATAGCACCCCCGAATGTCCGGCCTGCGGTCTGGCGGGCGTTGAGAATCAGGCCCACGACTGGACCGAGACTACCCCCTGCACCGTCTGCGGGGCTGTTGCCGTGGCGAAGGTCGTAAATGGCAGCACCACCACCTATGTGGGCGCTTTGGCCGATGCGTTCACAGAAGGAAACTCCGGCGCGACAGTAACCCTGCTGTCGGAGGTGGATTTAGGCAGCAACTACATTGAAATCAGAGGCAGCAGCACCTTCACGTTGGATTTGAACGGTCAGACTGTCAAAACAGCTGACTATAACGCATTTCTAATCTTAGGCGGCAGCCTTACCATTCAAGACAGCGGAACCGGCGGAAAGATTGAGAGTTCAAATATTACCATCGAAGTAAAAAGCGGGACTCTATCCATCAAAAGCGGGACTGTTTCAGGATTTTGCGGTGTGAGAATTTCCGGTGGAACCGTCAACATTTCCGGCGGAGTTATCTCGGGAGAGGAAATGGGATTGTGGGTACACAATTCCGGGAAAGCAGTTCTCTCCGGCGGAACCCTCATAGGAAGATTTGCAGTATATATAAGTGCCGATGCGTCTGTCACGCTGAAAAATCTACTTGCGGAGGGCTATGCCTATCACAGAAATAACCTACCTGTTACAAAGGCAGAAGGATGGGTGGATAGCAATACTTGGGGGGAAGTATCGCTTGATACAAAAGCCACGCTGGCCGGCACAGTGACGGTGAAGAAGTGCAACCATACCGGCGAGGGCGTCTATGAGTACACGCCGAATGAAGGCGCGGAAACCCACGCCATGACCTGTCTGGCCTGCGGGTATGCGGGAGCTGCGGAGGACTGTCAGTACACCTATACGCCCGACAGCGGCGGGGAGCATCACATCACTGCTTGTCAGTTCTGCGGCAGGACCAAAACAGAGGCGCATACCTACGGCTCGTGGACGCCGGAACATAATGAGAACGCTGTTACCATCCGGCGCAGCTGTGAAAACTGCGGCTATACGAAAACGGATGGTACGTTCACAGCGCCGGCCCACGCTCAAACCATGCAATATGGAAAGCCCATCACACTTACCTGTTCCTCCACCCTGCCGGATGCAACCTTCCAATGGATTCTTAGGAGTTCTAATGATATGTCTACCGTCCAGGAGTCCACAGGAGCCAGCTTTACACCGTCGGAGACACTTGCAGTAGGTGTGTACATGTGGTCTGCTCGCGTAACGTGGTGGACTGGCTCGGATGGCAAGATTATGTTTTTAAGTGGCGATTTAAGTGTCCTTCCCGCCCCGCTGACCGCCACCGGAGCAACGGCGGAGGGCAGGGCCTATGACGGAACCAATTCGGTGGAGATCACCGGCGTGACGCTGGCCGGAATTTTGAACGGCGATGATGTATCCGTTGATACCACCGGCCTGACCGGAACCCTGAACGGCTCCAACGCGGGAACCTATACCAACCTCACCCTGCCCGCAATGACCCTCACCGGCGCGGACGCGGAGAATTACACTGTGACCCGGCCCGCAGGAGCGGTCCCGGCCAGCGTGACCATCCGCAAAGCTGCGCCCCTCACCCCCAAGACCGGCGATTTGGCGGTTGTCAATAAGCAGGCGCATACCTACACCTACGGCCTGGGCGCTCTGCGGCCCGATGTGCAGGAGGGCATGAGCCTGGGCAGCACCGCCGTCACCTACGAGCTGGGTACGGTCAGCCTGGGCAGCTACTACGACAGCGGCGCAAAGATTGACGGCCAGACCCTCACCCTGCCCATTAAGGCGGTGGAGAGCGACAGCGAAACTAAAATCGGAACCATCACCGTCACCATCCATACCCAAAACTTCGAGGATATGACCGCCACCATCGACGTGCGGAGCGTCAACAAGCAGTCCGTGGACATTTCCGGCGTGACACTGACCGGGCGTACCTATAATGGCAGTCCTATTGAATACCAGCAGACCGCCACCGCCTCTGTGGACGGCAAGACGGTAAACGTAAATGGCTTTGTCTACACCTGGGATACCCCGAACCATGCGGCCCCGGTCAATGCCGGGAACTACACCCTCACCGTTTCCGTGGACCCGGAGGATCGGAACTACATTGGCAGCACAACGATTCCCGTTGTGATTGAACAGGCGGAAATCAGAGTTACCGCCCCAAGCAAAACGATTTATGTGGGGGAAACTGCCCCCGTATTCTCTGCGGCAGACTGTAACATCACGGGCCTTGTTCAAGGTGAAAACCTGAAAACCCCGCCAACCGTAGCCTATGCCGAAGCCCCGGATACCTCCAAAACCGGCTCTGTGACGGTTACGGCCAGCGGAGCGGAAGTCCCGGAGGGCGGTAATTACAAAGACAGAATCGTCTATGAGAACGGAACCCTGACAATTACCAGTAAACCCTTGCCGCCTGCTAAATACACCGTAACAGTGCAGGCCGGTAAAGGTGGCACAGCTTCCGCTTCTCCGACATCAGCGGAGAAAGGAACAAAAATCACCCTGACCGCCACACCGGACAGCGGCTATCATTTCAAGGAATGGCAAGTCATTTCCGGCGGCGTGACAATCAGTAATAACAGCTTTACCATGCCCGCCGCAAATGTGACTGTCAAGGCAGTATTTGAAAAGGACGGCAGCACACCGCCACAGCCGACCCGATACACCGTAACAGTACAGGCTGGAACCGGCGGCACAGCTTCCGCTTCTCCAACATCAGCGGAGAAAGGGACAAAAATCACCCTGACCGCCACACCGGACAGCGGCTATCATTTCAAGGAATGGCAGGTCATATCCGGCGGCGTGACAATCAGTAACAACAGCTTTACCATGCCCGACACTAATGTGACTGTCAAGGCAGTATTTGAAAAGGACGGCAACACACCGCCACAGCCGACCCGATACAGCGTAACGGTGCAGGCTGGAACCGGCGGCACAGCTTCCGCTTCTCCAGCATCAGCGGAGAAAGGGACAAAAATCACCCTGACCGCCACACCGGACGGCGGCTATCATTTCAAGGAATGGCAGGTCATATCCGGCGGCGTGACAATCAGTAACAACAGCTTTACCATGCCCGACACTAATGTGACCGTCAAAGCAGTATTTGTAAAAAACAGCAACGGCGGCGGAAACTCTGGCGGTTCCGGCAGCGGGGGAGGTTCCTCGTCCGGCGGCAACGGTTCTTCCAGCGGTGACAATGGTTCCTCCGGCGGCGGCTCCACGATTGTAGCACGTCCCGACGAAACCAAGCCGGACACTCCTACCACCAGCCAGACCAAACCGGCAACACCGGATAAAAACGGGAATGTGGCACTGGATAACGGCGCTGTCCAGTCCGTCATCAACGCGGCAAAGAACGATGCGAAAAAGAACGGCAATACCGCAAACGGCGTGGCGGTTGTCATTCCTGTCAGCCCCCAAAAGGGTCAGACCTCTTTCAGCGTGACAATCAAGGCCCAAACTTTGGATACCCTTGTCCGGGAGAAGGTAAAACGGCTGGAAATCAATATTGAGGGCGTAATTGTGGAGGGAATGGATGCCGGCCTGCTGAAATGGCTGGATACGGCATCAGCAAACGGCGACATTATCCTCCGGGTAAAACAGATTAGTCAGGCCAGCTTGTCCAAGGAGGCCAAAGCTGCCATCGGCACAAGGCCGGTCTATGACCTGTCGCTGGTGTATCTCGCCGGTGGAAAGGAAACGCCGATTACCGATTTTGACGGCCACACCATCGCTGTCCGTCTGCCTTATGCTCCGGCAAAGGAGGAGCAGGCCGGAAATCTCTATGCGGTCTATGTGGATGGCAAGGGCAAGGTGGAATGGCTGACAAGATCCAGCTATGACCCTGACCTGGGTACGGTTGTCTTTGAAGCCGGGCATTTCAGCATCTACGGTATCGGCTACAAGAACCCTGCCCCGGACTTTACGGACATTAAGAACCATTGGGCGGAGGATAACATCATCTTTGTAGCCAGCCGGGGACTGCTCACCGGTACTGGAAACAACCAGTTCAGCCCCAATATGGGCATGACGCGGGGGATGTTTGTCACCGCCTTGGGGCGGCTGGCAGGCATTGACCCGGACAGCTACAAAACCGAGAAATTCACCGATGTGAAAGCAGACGCCTACTACGCCCCTTATGTGAACTGGGCGGCGGAAAAAGGCATTGTAAATGGCACGACTGCCACCACCTTTTCCTCGGACACCAATATCACGCGGGAACAGATGGCGGTCATTATGGCAAATTACGCGAAAAAGCTGGGCTATGACCTGCCGGCTGCCCATGAAGCTGTGACCTTTGCGGACAACGCACAGATCAGCGGCTGGGCGGCAAAGGAAGTCAAAGCCATGCAGCAGGCGGGCATCCTGGCTGGGAAAGGCGGCAACCGTTTTGACCCGAAAGGAACCGCCACCCGCGCCGAAGTCGCTACTGTCCTGCGGCGGTTCGTGGAAATCGTCATTGACCCGCAGACCGCCCAGGGCTGGATGCAGAACCACAGCGGTTCCTGGCAGTACATGAAAAACGGGAAACCTGCCACCGGCTGGCTGCAAGACGATAAAAAATGGTACTGGCTGGATAATAACGGCTGGATGTTTACTGGCGGCTGGAAACAGATTGACGGTAAATGGTACTATTTCTATTCGGACGGTTCAATGGCGGTCAATACCACCATTGACGGTTACACCATCGGCCCGGACGGGACCAGAAAATAGGACGGGAAAGGAGCGGCATCAGCCTTGGAGATTCCTGAAGCGATACAACCGAATACCGCCCAGAGGTAATTAGGTGCCGCAATCCCGGCTGACCCAATCCTTCTTTGTCGCATAGCGGTTAATTTTATGGAGGCCGTCTATGCGTAAACGTCCCTTTTGATCTATCTCTGCCCTTATGGGGCAGAGGCTTGAATAACAGAATAACCGATACGTTCAGGGCGCAGATGATGCAACAATCATCTGCGCCCTGTTTTTGTCTGCCCTTTTTCGGCAAAAAGAAGGGATATTCTGGCAAAAAAGACAAAAAGCGCACTGTATGGGGAAAGAGAAACGACAAACTTCCCCCTGCCCCGCGCTTTTTCTACATAGCTCAACAATTTCATAGGTTCCATTGTTTGTGGGAACCCGGCTGCCGGTCCCCGCCTCCATTCGATTCACCCGTCAACCACGCCTGAATTGAAATGGAGGAAAACTATGGGATTTCACTATGGATACGAAAAAAGGAAGTTTGATGCAGAATGGATCCGGCTGGAACATGAATACTGTTACTGAATATTGCGAAAAGTGGCTGCTGATGCAGTCGGTTCATATTCGTGCCACCACTCTGACCGATTATACATCCAAAATACAGCGGCATATTATCAAAGAACTGGGACAGAAGCGAATGGCGGATGTAACGCTGGATGACATTCAGCTGGCTCTTGTTCCTGTTTCCCAAAAATCTGCTTCGGTTTATAAGTCTGTGGTGATTCTTTATAAGTCCATTTTTCGGGCGGCGAAGGAAAGCCATGTGATTGATGAAAATCCAACGATATATCTGGATTCAAAGGGCGGCGTTCCCCAGGAGGAAAGGCAGGCTTTGACAGATGAACAAGCAGAACGACTTTTAGACGCGATCCGGGGTTTACCCCCATATGTGTTTGTTATGATTGGCTTATATGCCGGGTTGCGGCGGGAAGAAATTCTTGCGTTACAATGGGATTCTGTATATTTGGATACGGACACCCCATATCTAACGGTAAGACGGGCATGGCACACAGAGCATAACAGGCCGGTTATTCTCACCGAGTTGAAAACAAAAGCGGCAGAGAGAAACATTCCCCTCCCCGTTTGTCTGGCAGAGTGCTTAAAGGCGGCAAAGGCAATCTCCACTTCGGACTATGTAGTTGCCAATCGAGATGGTGAACCACTGTCGTATACACAGTTCAAGCGGCTTTGGCAGTATATTGTTACCAGAACAGTTAAGGAACGCTCCTATTACCGGTATGAAGATGGAAAGCGCATAAAGCATACAGTCACACCAGTTCTTGGAGAAAAAGCGGCCCATAATGGCAGAGTAGTTTACAGCCTGGATTTTGAAGTGACGCCGCACCAGCTACGACATACTTATATCACAAATCTGATTCATTCATCGGTGGACCCCAAAACGGTCCAATACCTGGCAGACCATGAGAGCAGCAAAATCACTATGGATATTTACGCCAAGGTCAAATACAACAGGCCAGATCAGCTTGTAAGAACTATGGGCAGTGCTTTCGCCCAATGGGAAGCTGTATAAGATTAAAACTGAAAACAGACAAAAAGCGAGGCAAGGCTGTCTCGCTTTTTGTTTTAGGCTGGCCGTATCTTTGATTAAATTGGGACTTTCTGATAAAAAGAGAGTGTAAGTACATAGGCTGCACATTTCAAGAAAGGAAGGTCCAAGATGGCTAAAAAGAAAACAACAATACCTCAATACGGAACAGTCATGCGAAAGGGAGTACAGTATTACCGGACACGGATTCTGGATGCTGATGGGAAAAAGGTGAGCTTATACGCAACCACCTGCGAAGAATTGTATGAAAAGCAGGCAGAGGCAAAACGTCAGGTGGAGGAGATAATCTTTCATCGGGAACATCCTACAGTTGCAGAGTATTGTGAGAAGTGGTTGCTGATGCAGTCTGCCAAGGTGTCCGCTGCCACATTGAAGGGTTATACTTCCAATATGAATAATTACATCATCAAGCCTATGGGCGATATGTATATGGAGGAAGTAACGGCAGATGACATTCGGCTGGCACTTGTGCCACTGTCAAAAAAATCTGCGGGTTTGTATAATACGGTAAATATGCTCATTAAGTGCATTTTCTATTCGGCAGAGCGTAGCCAATTACTTCAACATAACCCTTGCGTGGGAATCTCATCAAAGGGCGGAAAGCCGATACAGAAAAAAGAGGCACTGACAGATCAACAGGTAAAAGTGCTGCTGGATACAGTGAAAGGACTTCCGCCACAACTCTTTGTTATGATCGGTCTGTATTCGGGCCTGCGCCGGGAAGAAGCACTTGCCTTGCAATGGGATTGTGTTTTTCTGGATGCACCCACACCATATATCTCTGTGCGGCGGGCATGGCGCACAGAACATAACAGGCCAGTGATTTCCACCACATTGAAAACGAAAGCAGCTCGAAGGGACATACCGATTCCCAAATGTCTGGCGGACTACCTGCGGGAAGTCAAAGAAACCTCTGCATCAGAATATGTGATTTCCGACAGCAACGGGGAACCGTTATCCGCATCGCAGTTTCAAAGGGTATGGCAGTATGTGGTGGTTCGCTCTACCCAGGCGCGCAACTATTATAAATATGTAAATGGGCAGAGCATTAAGTATACTGTCACACCGGCGCTGGGGATGACACAGAAAAACAACCCCAAGATTCAATATACATTGGATTTCCATGTGACGCCACATTTGCTGCGCCATACCTATATCACCAACTTGCTGTATTCCGGTGTTGACCCTAAGACGGTTCAGTACCTTGCCGGACATGAAAATAGCAAAACAACTATGGACATCTATGCAAAGGTGAAGTATAATAAGCCAGAGGAACTTTTTGCGGTGGTGAACGGGGCATTGTTCCATGAATTACACCCGGAAATTACCGCTTTCGATTATTCATGGAGCATTGTGAACGACCCGAAAAAAACGGAAGCTGTAAAATCTGGCCTGAAAAATATTGTTGCCAGTTACAACAACATTGCTTTAGATGAAATCAATACAGCGATTGAATATGAAAAAATGTCAAATACTCTTGCGTTTGGCAGTATGGAGGTACTTTCATGGATGGTGTTCCTCTTTGGCGTTATCAACCTTATCAATACGACACTCTCTAACCAGATAGCCCGAAAGCGGGAAAACAGTATTCTTCGCTCCATCGGCCTGATACAAAAACAGCTGTGTAAAATGAACATCTGCGAGGGATTGTGCTATGCGCTCTTTGCAACATTGGCGACGCTGATCGTTGGGTTTCCCGCTTCTATTTTTGCTTGCAGAAAAATGAGCATAGGTGCTTTTGCCGGAAAGGTAGTGCCTTACAAATTCCCTGTTTTGGAAATGGGCCTGTTCATTCTGGTATTGTTCGGAATGGAGCTGATCTTGTCTGTTTGGACAATCCGCAGACAGAAAAAGCAATCCCTGATTGAACAAATGCGGGCGATGGAATAGGAACAAATTGTGGAATAAGGGTAAACCATTCAACCGTGAATTTTACTTATGCAAATGCAGATATGCTGACATCCTAAAGTATGCCCTATTCGGGAGATTTACCAGCTTCGGAGGATGAAATTGTAGTACAGGAATCCTTTTTGGATAGTTTGGGCTATTCAAATGAATTGGGACAGACAATTCAAATCCCCTTTTCTGACGGCACTGCCCATGATTTCAAATTGACGGGAATCTTAAATGTGAAAACCGGCGATATTGGACGCTATACAGCCATTATATCGAAAGAATTAGTAAGACAGCAGTATGGCGGCGAGGGCATGATTGATTATTACATTGGACTGAAAGGCGCTCAAAATATGAGCGAGGAAGAAGCCGCCAGCTATGCAAATACTCTGGCACAGCAGTTAGAAATTACTGATGATAATGTGATTGGTCGTTCCACTTATTTCAACTTAAAGGATGAAAATCGTGGAAGTGATATGCTGTTCTACTTCTTGATCGGTTTTATAACTTTCATTGGTTCCGGCATTGTGATCTGTTCGATTTTTTATATTTCAGTAGCAGGCAGTATTCGTAACTATGGACAGCTTCGCACAATCGGAACAACAAAGCGACAGATCAAAAAGATGGTTTATCGCGAGAGAAAATTACTTGCTGCCATTGCTATCCCGATTGGTCTGGTTATTGGAAATGTGATTGGGTATTTTCTGGTTCCTGCCGGTTGGTACTGGCTGACTGCTTTATGTGTGACGGTCGAAGTGGACTATAAAACCGAATCCGGGTAAATTCGCACAAAGACCTATACAGTCATGGGCATTGTAAATGAAGCAGCATTAAATCAACTGATAGACGGAAACAGTGATTTGGTTATGGAAACCATAAAAGAAAGTATCACTTATTATAGCGGACTTCAACAACTTTCTTTCGGGGTATTGTTGATCGTGGCTGTTATTGTTGTGTGCTTTTCTTTCATCAACCTTGTCAATACGACAATCACAAACTTTCTGTCCCGCAGGCAGGAAATTGGAATGTTACAGGAAATTGGTTTGAGTAAAAAGCAACTTAGGAACTATTCAAAATGCTGTGTTATGAGGGATTGATTTATTCAGTTTTTGCTACGCTTGTAACAGTGGTTTTGGGAACTGGATTGGACTTCCTATCCGTACAGGTAGTTGTGAAAATGATGAATCCATAATTTTATTATTCATTTCCGTGGCTGATCGTACTGATATATTTAGCAATCCTGCTGATTGTGCAGTTTACCTTGATTTCTTACACAACTGGAAATCTGAAAAAGCAATCTCTTGTTGAGCAAATCAGGGCAATGGAATAAGCGTATAAAATTTGGAGGAATTATCTATGGCTGACGATAAAAGAATTGAGCGGTAAGTTTGACTATGGAGATTGGGGGATATGGATATAACTTTTAATTTGCGCCACAGCCCTAGCCAGCAAATTGAAAAAGCATATTTTATTTCGCCTGTTGTAGATATGGAAAGGCTCATTGCTGATATGATGATTTGGGCAAATCATGGGATTATCTTTGCTATGTAAGAGAAAATCCTGTTACATGGAAAATCCCAACGCATATTTTGTATGGTGAAAAAGATAATCTTACCGCTTATGGAACGATATTTGAATTTGCACAAAGAACTAATTCAACCCTTTCTATCATGAAAAATGGAGAGCATTGGTTTCATACTGAAGAACAAATGAAATTTCTTGATGAGTGGATAAACAAATCTGCCCAATAAATAAATTCCGTTTTGACGAACAGAAAGTATAAGAAATCGCTTTCATTTTTTGAAAAACGGATATATAATAAAGCAACGACAAATCGGTATTTGCAGATGAATTTATAGAACTTTCCTTATTTTTCAAGGCTTTCCAAGCCTCATACAGTGAATTGCTATGTATTTTCCCTTGTTTTTGCCCTTATGGGTATTTTACAAGGGAAAGTTTTTGTAAAATGTACTTAATCGTTGCCCGCCACCTTATCCAAGAGCCTTGCGGAAGTCCGCTTTGCCTCCCTTGTGGCATGGGCATACACATTCATTGTGGTACTCACGTCAGAGTGTCCCAAGAGTTCCTGCACATCTTTCGGCGCCGCACCGTTTGACAGCAGATTGCTTGTATAAGTATGCCGAAGCTGGTGGAAGTGAAAGCCCTCAAACCCGTCCAGTTTCTTTGCCAGTGTCCGGCAGACGATACTCAATGTACTCGGCGTTTCAAGACAGCCGTCCGGTCTTAAACATACAAATGAGATTTCGTTGTAATCCGCTGGAATATCCTGCGTGTTTTCCAAGCTGTAATACTCATAGTAAACCCTGTTTTTATCCTGCACTTCCTTGTAGTAGTTGTGGTGGTACAGTTCCCCGTACTGCATCTGATTTTTAAGCTGTTCTTTCCTTGCCTTTTTCAGAATAGCGGTAAGAGTATCCCCAAAATCAACAGTCCGTACTTTTTTGCGTTTTGTCGGTCCGATAATCGTTTTGTGCTTTACACCGTCATAACGGACACTGCGCTTTACTGTAAGATACTGTTCCTCAAGGTTGACATCCTGCCAAGTCAGCCCGCATACTTCGCCAATCCTAAGACCAGCATAATAAGCTATCTGTATCGGCAGCACCGCAGGGGGATTTTTCTTTTCCAAATACGCAATCAGCTTTTCGTATTCTTCATGGGAAACAGGCTGTGTTCCCGTATGCCCCATATCTTCCTCTGAAAACAAGTCCACTTCTTCAGCTTTGCGTTTCAGTTTGATGTACTGCATTGGATTGAACGTAATCAGTTGCTTTGGGAATACCGCAAAACGGAATGACTGCTGCAAAACCGCTGAGAAAGAGTGGATATAATCTTTGCTCATGCCTCTCTTTACTGTTCCGTCGGGATAAGTGCCGCCGAAAGTAAGTAAATCGAGGAACGTCTGCAAATGTTCCGCTGTTACGGTTTTCAGTTTACGGTCAGCAATTGGATGTTTCTTAATGCAGCGGATAGCGCCGAGGTAATTCTCAACCGTACCATTGCTGAGAGTGCCAACCTTTAATTCTTCCTCCGCCCAAATGTCGAGCAGCTCCCCAAGCGTGATGTTGTCAGCCTTTGCAATGAATTTCTTGCTTTCGTAGTCCTCCATTGCCTGCCTTAACAGCTTTTCCGTTTCACTCTTGCTTTCCGTACCTGTAAATTCTTTCTGTACCAGATTTCCGCTTGCGTCCTCCACATAGAAACGGTAGTACCATTTTTTACCTTTCTTCCGTACTGATCCTTTTGCCATAATCGTTTCTCCTTTCAATGAACGCATTTCTGCGTATGTAATCCATTGAACAGATATGGCAGCCGGAACTGGTGGAATGCTTTCTGTAAATAAGGATAGCATAAAATCTGCTGTCCCGCTATACCGAATCGGAATTCTCCCCTGATAAAAGAACGGAAAGCCTTGCAGCGGCGGCATCAGGGTTTTTGGAGTAGAGCCTCACTATGTCGCCCATATCATTAAGGGCATTTACGGTGTGGGTAATCTCCCGCAGGAACATGATTTCATTATATTCCCTGTTCGATTCAAATCCCATTGTCTCCGCAAGTCTTGCGCTTTCCTCATTTCCTTTAAATTTCCTGCACGCAAGGCGGAACGAATCCACAAACAATTCATATTCCTTCAGCATCAGCAGCAACAGGTCTTTTGAAAAGTCTGATTCGGAAGTTTCCATATCATAGGGCAGCTTTGAAAGAATGGAGGACATGGTATCACGTATTAACATTTCCTTTTTATCCGTAATGTCAGATTCATATTCCTCCGTTTCGCCTTTCAGCCATTCTACGGAAACATGGAGTGCGTCTGCCAAACCGTCAAGGACAAGTTTCTTGGTGTTGTCAATCGTTCCCGCCTCATACCTCTGAATGGTGGATGCGGTGACGCCCATTTTTTCAGCAACATAAGGCTGGTTGACGCCTAATTCCAGTCTCCGCTGTTTTGCCCTGCCGCCGATTATCCGGCGCAGCTCTTTGTCTTTCACGTTGGGTTTCCTCCTTTATCGGTATGGTCAGAGTATACCATATCAAAAGCGATATTGCAATATGCAAGCTAAAAATAATTTTTGAAACCACATAACGCTTGACAAGGAAATATAAATGATGTATAGTAAGCATACTATAAAAATTGCATAATGCAATTCAAGAGGAGGAGAATGAATGACGGAAATGAAGATTGTCCTCTCCATTGAGGAGGCGGCAGACTACACGGGCATCGGTCGGAACACACTGAGAAAGCTGGTGGAATGGGATAAACTCCCTGTACTGAAAGTGGGGAGAAAGGTACTTATCAAAAAGGATATTTTGGAACTGTTTATGACTGTCAATGAGGGGAGGGATTTGAGGGACAGGGGGAATGTCAAAACCGTCACAAGAAAGACGGCGGTATAAGGGTCAGGCGAACAGTTGCGGTGAACTTAAAAAATACAATCATTTTTGGAAAATGAACTCAAAAAATGCAGTCACTTTTGAAGAATGAACTTAAAAAGTAAGTTCACTGAAAAAACTGTGATATATGTTCCACAAAAAATGAACTTAAAAAGTGCAATCATTTTGAAGAAAATCAGTTGACCGCCGGAAACAGCGGAAATGCAATTCAGCATAACCAGTGTATTTGGGACAGATGAGGATAACAAAGAAGGGCAGCAATAAAAGGATTGCCAATAAAATAAGCATTGAACAGCCGGAAAACTGTTTCCAATATGCTGAAAGCACATTTCACTGGATACCCTCGGAGAGCCCCCGCAGTATTGGCAAGCCAGCGTTCCGCTGGCTTTGACAATACTGCTAGAGGGTTATCATCTATGGCGGAGCCAAGATGATAACCGCACTGCTCCAATATGAAATCAGGGAGGAAAACATGGGAGAGATTTCTTTCAGCAACCACATCAGCAACAAGAAAAGCGCCATTAACAGCAAGACAAAACTCGCAGGAGTAGCAAAACACAATCTGAGGAAATACCGCTCGCAGGATTACAGCAAGGATAACATCACACTTCTTTATGGGACAGCCAATCTCATGCAGGACGTGAAAAATGTATACCGCAAAGAATTTGACGCCGCCCTGCATGAATACAATGCAAAGCAGACAAGACCGGAAAGACGGATTGGTGATTATTTTGAACATGTATCTGAAACGGAACGGGACATGGCGGTGGAAGTCATCATACAATGCGGTGATAAAAAATTTTGGGAGCAGAACAGCGGTGATAAAATTTTTATGAAACAGGTCTATAAGCAGCTCCTTTTGAAACTGCAGGAGTACCTGCCGGATTTTAAGATTGCAAATGCTGTGGTTCACTTTGATGAGGCAAGCCCGCATATGCACGTTGTAGGTGTTCCGGTGGGGAGAGGTTTTAAGCGCGGCTTGTCAACAAAAGTGTCAAAGCGATCCGTATTCACGCCCCAAGTCCTGTCGGAAATTTTGCAGGATAAAATGCGGGCAGACGCCAGCCACTATATGAAAGCCATCTTCCAACAGGAAGTAAGGGAAAAGAAAAAAGGTAAAAACCATGACCTGACGGTTGCGGAATACAAGGTTGCAAAAGAGGAAGAAAAGATTGAAAAACTGTCAACGGATAAAATAGGATTAGAAGCTGACATTCTCGTCCTGAACCATAAAAAGTCCACCTCGCAGAAGGAATTGGACGAATTGGACGGGGAGATTGAAAGTTCCAATATCTTCCTAAAAGCGCTCAGGCAGATAAAACAGTTTATACAGTCATATCTTCCTTTTGCTCCGCTGATTGAGGAATTTGCGAACCATGTGGAGCGTGGGGCGGATATCGAGGCAGGAAACAGCTTTCGTGGCTTGCTAACCGCACTTGGGGAGCTGCTCAATTCATTTAAGGAAATCATTATGGACGGACTGTGCTGGTTTCCCCGCCTTATGCGGTGGCAGACCTCAAAGGGCGAGGTTTCCCCTGTGTTTGAAGATAGCAGGAATGAAGGTTATTACTACCGACTGAAATCCTATATGGATATCCACACAAGGCAGGAATACCCAAAGGAACTGATACAGCCGGAAATCAAGCCGGAAAACCGCACAGGCACAATAGAGCAGTTGGCGCAGAATGTGGAGGCTGTTGAAAAACAGATAGAGATCATGGATGTAAAAATCAACCGAAATCAGATGTTTTAAGTCTGCCCAATATGAAACAGCAATTTCAAAATTTCATAGATTCAAAAGGACACTTTCTTTAAAAATGTCCTTTTGAATCTATACGATTATATATTGCAAATGTAGCCTACCAAAAAATTCACACCCCAAATGTCGTATTTGGCACCAATCTTGCAAATATGAAAAAGCAAAAAAACGATATAATAATGATAAGGATGTGCCTACATCATAACGAAAGTGTATGAATAAGTTTGCACCTATGGTTGAGGACATGGAGAAGCTGGCGGCGGATTTTGGACGTATAAAGGCTGTGGTTGACTTTGAACAGGTAAACGCTGTGATTAGTAGGGCAAAGCAACAGGAACAGATAGAAGCCAAGCAGGAACGGACTGTAAGGAGAAAACACAATCGGGAAGCCTGTTGACAGGCGGAATACTACTTAAAGTCCCCTTTAGCTGACATAAAGTGAATCCTCGCTAGTTAGTCACGAGCAGCGCTACCGCTTAGTTTACTCATGGTTACTATTCACGGTCTGGGGATCGCTCATAGTAACGGTTCGGGGCGATATTGAAAGTTTTGCCATGCAAAAATCGCCCCGAACCTGAATCATATTCATACGGAATGCGCAGTAAATGTGCATTCCTGAGCCGTGAATAGTCACTATTCTTGTTACTTTTCACACCCACGCCAAATTTGGGCATTATGATGAAATTTAAAAAAATTTAATCCACATAAAATTCGTGGAAAATGCAGAATTGTGGGCATGTCATTTTATATTGCATTCTGTGTGGATATTTTTTTACAAAACATCTGTATCTGACAGTGTTGTATTGCTTTTTGTATATTTTTGACAAAAAACAGCCAGAAACCGGCTGTTTTTTGTCCCGTCATTTTTACCAATACGCTGAGTTATCCACATTTGCATTTTTCCAGTAAAAGTACTATACTTTTTTGAAAAAGAAGGTGGCATATGGAACGGCAGGGATCATACAAAAAAACTTTGGAAGAACAGGAAGGGCAAATCCAGGAAATGGAGCGGATGATATCGCTCATGGAAGAGGAAAACAGCCTGCAGCGGCAGCTTATTGAAAGGCTGCGGGAAGAAAACGATGTGCTGGAAAAGCATGCACAGAAATATCTGGAAACGATGCGTAAGATGTTAGAGGACATTCATCAGTAAAAGCGGGGGTATTCATGCGGATAAATTTTGAATCATATTCAGCGCTCCAATACAGGAACCGGGCGCTGTCCAGGCAGGTTGAAGAATTTAAATCCGGGGAAAAGTATGTGATGATGGAGGCAGATTACAAAAAGCTGCTGCGTTTCCATAACCAGGAAATGGAACGGATGGAACGTGAACTGGCTAAAGCACACAGTGAAACCATAACTGTCCGCAGATACTGGAGCGAGGTTATGGATGACCTGGATAAAGAACACCAGGCGGAAGTGTCACGTCTCCTCGCGAAAATAGAACGGCTGGAAAAAGAAAAACTGGACCTTGCCAGGCAGAGAGATAATACAAAGGATAAACTTAAGGAACGCACACAGCAGTATTACAGCGTGGCAGCGGAACTCGAAGAGGAACGCGGGAAAAACAAAAAACTGACTGCGCAGTTAAACAAAAATTTTGAGAATTCTTCCATCCCGTCCTCAAAACAGAAAGCAGGGAAGAAAAAGATCCCAAACAGCCGTGAAAAAACAGGGCGGAAGCAGGGCGGACAGCCGGGCCATAAAGGCCATACCCGTAAACAGCATGTACCAGATATTACATATGAAATACCAGCCCCAGCTGAATATGCAGATAATCCGGACTATTATGAAACCGGGAAGATCATCCGCAAGCAGAAGATCAGCGTCATACTGAATGTGCAGATCGTTGAATACACCACAAAGGAATACCGGAACCGGAAAACCGGTGCGCGCGTACACGCCCTTTTTCCGAAAGGGTATGTGAATGAAGTGAATTATGACGGGACTGTCAAAGCGCTGGCATTCCTTTTAGGGAATGAGTGCGGGGTTTCCCATGGCAAAATACGCAGGCTGCTGTCAGAACTGACAAATGGAGAGATTGAAATTTCGGACGGCATGATCAATGGCCTGTGCGCGGAATTTTCCGCCAGAACAGGCCGGGAAAAAACTGAGATCATCAAAAAGCTGATGACATCCCCGGTTATGAACGTGGATTTCACCAATGCGTCGGTAAACGGGAAAAGCGCGCAGGTGCTGGTACTGGCGTCGCCATCCGCTGATGCTGCGCTGTATATAGGAAGGGAGAAAAAAGGACATAAAGGTGTGAAAGGGACTCCCCTGGAAAACTATGCGGGTACGATTGTCCATGACCATGACACAACTTTTTATAAATACGGGACAGGCCATCAGGAATGTACACAGCATGATATCCGTTATCTGACCGGGAGCATACAGAATGAGGCGGAACTGGAATGGAACAAACAGATGCTGGAGCTGTTCCGAAAAATGCTCCATTACCGCAACAGCCTGTCAGAAAACGAAGGCCTTTCCCCAACCATTGTTTCAGAACTTGAAGCAGAATATGACAGGATACTGGAAACAGCAGAGAAAGAGTACACGGATGAGCCGCCAAATGATTATTACAGGGAAGGATATAACCTGTTCTTACGTCTCAGGAAGTATAAAGAGAACGAGCTGCTGTTCCTGCATGACAAACGTGTTCCCGCCAACAACTCTTTATGTGAAAGGCTGGCCAGAGTATATAAAAGGAAACAGAAACAGGCGGTTACCCTGCGCAGTCTGAAAAACCTGTGCTATATCTGTGACAGCTTAAGCATTGTATACCTGCTGCGTTCAAATGAAGAAAATGTATATCAGAAAATCGCAGAAATATATGGCCGCGAACGTCCTCCAAAATCAGAAGGGAAAACCGATGCTACAGCTTAACACTGTAGCATCGGCGTATTGTTATGCCTAAATCTGGCGTGGGTGTGAAAAGTAACCTATTCTTCACATCTGGTGGGGATTTGTTTGAGGTGAAGATTGCTTTTCCGTATTTTGTATGGTAGAATGGTATTTAGATATTTATATCTATTACTTATAAGGAAGTAAAAAACATGAGAAATTTTAGAGATTTTGCCCCAGATGAGCGACGTAATTATATAACACTTTCAACGGGTGAGTATTATCCAGATATTCTTGAGGATGCTTGTCGTTTATATTTACCTGTATTGGAAACATTTTCAGGAATGTTACATAGAGCAGAAAGTTCTACAGCGTTATTTATGAATATAGCACAAGCACCTAATCAGTGGATGCGTATTCAGCTTTCCAGAGTGTTTAGAAAATATGTTTCACCCGAAACGCCTGTTGAAATGCTTAAGAAAAAAACGCAAGCAGAGAAAATATGTTGTGATTTTGGTGATGGATTTAGGCCTATACATATAGTTCAAGAGCGTTTTGACTCTCGCCCCTTGCCAGATGAAGCATTATGTGCTGTGCTTTGGGAATATAAGGATAGAGGAAAGAAAGGATATGACCTTACAGATAAATTTTTCCACCTGTGCGGTTGCAATATGGCTAGGAGCGGCAATAAAGCAACAGAAATATAATTCCCATATTCTTCCATCTGCGTTATAATGATTTCATAGTATTGCTGACAGCATGAACGGAGGAGTATTTGGGATGAAAGTAAAATTTACTGCTGAAATCATAGATGATGATGGAAACGTAGTTGGAAAACGCACCAGTGAGGAAGGGGGCATACCTTCCATGGAAACATTTGATATTTCCACCAGGGAAGGATTCTTAAGGGATTTCGACCTGCTGGAAAAGGCGGTACTGAAAGCAAGGAACCAGATCGGGGCAGATGCTGCAGATGAGATCCTTAAGGGTACGCTAAAAAAAACTGCGGATCCCAGAACCGGGAAAGAGAGACAGCTGTAGAGTCTGAACTTGGCAGGATCCCTGTCTGTCTCATGGATGATATGGCGCAGTCCCTACAGCCGAAAGAAAGGGTCTGCAGTACCGGGTATATGGAACTGTCCTGCAGGCTCTGTACAAAACTCAGTTACCGGAATGCGACAGAAATGATCAATCTTTTTCAGCACCGTGATGCCGGTGAAACCGTAAAACTGCGCACTCTTTCCGACAGTGTGGAGCGTGTCGGGGAACAGATATCTGCCAGGCTGGAAGAGATGACGCAGAAGGTTCTTAAAATGTATGGGTTTGACAGTGAGACCGGCCGCCCCATGGAAGGGGTCTGTCTTTCTGCCAGCATCACCGCCCCTGCCATTCCGGAAAAGACGGAAGCTGACATACAGGCAGTGGACATCATTATTGATTCAGCCAACGCATCCCGTGATGAAAAGATACCGTTCACGGCGGAAGAGCTGGATATGGAGGTCTCACCATTGGAATGTGTGTATGTATCCATAGACGATGTGGGGGTAAAACATCAGAAGGACTCCCGCAGCCAGGGAACGGAAAAGAATGCAAAGTATGTGGAAAATACAGTGATCCATATCCAGTATGGACAGAACACATATGCCCTGACAGCGTGCGGCATGAAAAACGCAATGAAAGCAATGCTGGCATTCCTGGTTTTCAATGGGCTGCTGCAGAACAGGCTGGTGTTTTTTACAGATGGTGCAAGGAATATCAAAAGCAGCATTGAGGAAATGTTCCCGTTCCATCCATATACTGTGATCCTGGATTGGTACCATTTAAAGAAAAAGTGTCAGGAACTGCTGAGCATGGCGGTAAAAGGGAAGGACATGCGGAATAAGACCCTTGAAAAGCTGCTGCGGATTCTGTGGGTGGGAGATGTAAAAACGCGGTAAGATATCTGGAATCTTTACCGTCTCCTGTAATAAAAAATCAGAAATGGCTTGATGAACAGATAAACTATCTGAAACGGAAAGAATACAGCATAACCTGCTATGCTGTGAGGGCAGAACTTGGTCTGCGCAATTCCAGCAATCCTGTGGAAAAAGAAAATGACATGCTGGTGGCACAGCGCCAGAAACATAATGGCATGTCGTGGTCAAAGAATGGGAGCAGTGCCCTTGCTGCTATTGAAATGGTCTATCAGAATAAATATGAGGATATCTGGTTCCAACATGGGCAGATTTCTTTTGTAATGCCCAAAAAAGAAACGGATTCATTGGATCTGTGCGCCTAATTTTGTGGTATAGTTATAAAATCTAACCGCACAGGTAGAAATTTTTTGATATGATTCAGGGAAAATTTCCTGATATGTATATTTGGGAACCGCGTGGTGCTGGTGCTGATATTCAAGCAACACAGATATGGAGTGATTATCCCAACAATAGTAGACCGTTGGATTTTGTTATTTCATCAAAGGACAAAAAAGTTATATATGCCGTTGGGCTTGCTCGATACGATGGAGATAGAGGTGGAGCGCAAGAAGATGATAGGACAGGTGGTTACAAAAACTGTTCTGATGAGGTTTTGAATTATGTTCATTCGCATGAATTAAAGACTAAAGTGATATTTCTAAATGATGGGCCCGGTCTGTTGTTAGGTTCTATGTGGGAAGATTATTCTCGTATAGAAGAACGTTATCCTAATGAAGTCAAGGTTCTTACATTGCGAATGATAGATGAAAGATTAACTAGATCATGGCTAAAAGGAGAAGATTAGAATGGCAACAGGGATACCGCCAAAGGAAACGCAAAAGTGTAAAAAAATTTCTGTTAGTCTATCCTATGAAGGCAAAGAAGCTGTTGAGAGTGTATTGAATTATGAGGGGAAGCAATTCGAAATACAGTTCCCTATAAATGGAAATGGAAAAAACCTTTTCTTTTTTGGCGATAATATAGATGTGTTAATATATTTGTTAAAAAAAGGATATAAAAATAAAATCAAATTAATATATATTGATCCGCCGTTTGCGACTGCGTCAAATTTCGTTAATCGCAAACAAGAACTTGCTTATAGTGATTCCCTTTGTGGTGCTGAGTATGTCGAGTTTTTGCGTAAAAGATTAATTTTATTGAGAGAATTATTATCTGAGGATGGCTCTATTTATCTTCATTTAGATAATAAAATGGTTTTCACAATGAAATTAGTTATGGATGAAATTTTTGGAGAAGATAATTGTAGAGCATTTATAACAAGAAAAAAGTGCAGTACAAAGAATTACACAAAAAATACTTTTGGAAATATTTCGGATTATATTATGTTTTATTCCAAAACATCTAACTATACATGGAATAGGCCATATGATCCATGGGAATATGACCGCATAATTGAACAATATCCATGTATTGACGAAAAAACAGGACGACGATATAAAAAAGTACCGGTTCATGCACCGGGAGTTAGAAAAGGTGAAACGGGAAAAGAATGGAGAGGTAAATTACCTCCTATGGGTAAGCATTGGCAATATACACCAGACAAACTTAATGAATTAGACGCTGCTGGAGAGATATATTGGAGTCCAACGGGAAATCCTAGACGGAAGGTTTTTTGTGACCCTTCAAAGGGTGTTCCAATACAAGATATATGGTTAAATTATAGAGATTCGATTAATCAAGCCCAAAAGACAACTGGGTATCCAACTGAAAAAAATATGGATATGTTGAAAATGATTGTTACAGCTTCATCTAATCCAGGGGATATAGTATTAGATTGCTTTGCTGGCAGTGGAACAACTTTGGGAGCAGCTTTTGAAAATAGTCGTTATTGGATTGGTGCAGATAATAGTGTGGAAAGTTTAAAAGCTATTCTTAAACGGTTTACAGATGGTCTTGATGTGTATGGTGATTATGTAAATGGCATGACGTATAAACAATATTCATTAGATTTGGAAGAAAAGTGTCCGTTTACTATTTTGACATTAAAGGAAAATGAATCTTGTGTAAAAAAGGTGTGCTACATTGAAAAACAACAAGATGAATTTGTAAAATATAGTAATTTAAGAAAGGCGGAGAGCATATGAGGACAAAATTAATTTATTCAAACATTGAGGATTCTCAAGGATACGGTGCTGGAAGTGGAGATACTGAGAGATACGAATACGAGTGTCCATGTGGTAAAGGGAAAATAGTTGAAGAACATGATAATATACCAGGATTTCGTGACCATGATGTATATATTTCTTGCGAAGAATGTAGGAAAAAGTATACCTTAGATACCAGTAAAGGAGTAAGAAATTGGGAACTTATTGAGAAATAATATAATTGAATATGCACTCTAAATATGTTGGAAACTAGGTGATAAAGTGGAGTGGAAATGTGAATTTTATGATACAGAAAATCTAGATGGGTATTTTTCAGGTGTTTTATTTTTGTACATAAATAACAAGAGGTATATTTTTTCGTTTGGATATGATATTGAATTTGAAACAATTAAGCTAATGAATTGCAATAATCCTGTATATAATAGTTATGAAGAAACGTACTCAAATGAAGAAATTGCTGATGTATATACAGAAAATTACTACTTATTAAAAAATGAAATGAAATTACAAATAGGAATCTAAAAGCCTTTGAAAGAGATATTTTTACGGTAACATTTTGGCAACAAAAAATCAGCAAGCCATAATAAATGGTGCAAATGAAATAAAAACGGGTATGTATTTGCACAAAAATTAGACTAAAATAGTTAAGCAATAAACACGCCGAGTGGGTGGAAAAGCTATCTGCTATTCTTGAAAATAGATTTGATAAAAAAACGGTAAAAAACATTCGCCAAGAGTGCTATTGTAATGAAAATGGTAGGTTAGAAGATACAGCAAATAACTTGAAACAACTCTATCTCTCTTTGGATAAGGATTTGCATAGATTTGTCAATGCTCTGAACGAAAATGGTGCCGGTTGGTTTATTAAAGATAATCAACTGTATACAAAAATGCTTTCTTGTGAATGTCCTATGTTAGAAAAAGCAAAAAATTCAAATTCATTAACATGGTGTCACTGCACTGCTGGATATAACAAAAAATTATTTGAGATTGTTTTTGAAAAACCTGTCTATGTAGAAATTGTGCAAAGCATACGGCAAGGATTTGATTTTTGCCTTTTGAGAATTACATTTCAATAAATTCAAATTTAGAGGAATTATCTATGGCTGACGATAAAAGAAAATTAACAGAAAAAGAATTGAAACGTAAAAATGACTTTGAAAAAATAAGCGCTGAAATGCAACAAAAAGGATATAAAATGAAGAATGTGGTTATCAATACGCAAAAGGCAAAGTATTTAGCTCTTTTAGTCATGTTTCCGTTTATGGCTTTAACATTTTGGCTCTACAATAAGGTGAATGGTTTTAATTTAGATGGTATTTCCTGGGGATATGTTGTGGCGTTGCCTTTGCTTATTTTATGCCTGATTATCGTGCATGAGCTGATACATGGAATTACCTGGGGGATTTTTGCAAAAAATCATTTTCATGCGATTGATTTCGGAATCGTTTGGAGTACTTTATCTCCATATTGCACTTGCTTCGAACCGTTGAAAAAGTGGCAATATCTGTTAGGAACGGCTATGCCTACATTGGTTTTAGGAGGCGGGGGTGCAGCGGCTGCGGTGATGACAAATCAGTTACTGCTGTTTTTGGCGGCAGAATACATGATTTTATCAGGTGGCGGAGATTTTCAACTTATACTGAGAAGTATATTAACTGATAAGCGAGAAAGTTTGTATTGCGCCCATCCTTACGAATGTGCTTTTGTAGTTTTTGAGAAATAGGAACGAATACTATTTAATCATGGTGCTACTGTCATAGCTTCCCATAAAAGGGAAAACAAATGCCACTGCGAATGAATATGCAAAGTGGAAGAAAACACAAAAGCAAATTGGACATTTGGGAAAATCAGTGGAGCGGTTCATTAGCTGCGCCACTGATTTTTTGCTATCCCTTGACAAAATATTTTGAAAATGTCCGAGCTTTGTAACAATTCAGCCTGTTTTTTTGTCGAAATCAAAGACACCTCGGACATTTGTGTAACATTTGTAGTTTATGTTTGTAGTAAATCAATATTGGGGGTGAGGACACATGAAAAAGATACTGCTGATCGACGACAGCGACACCTATATATGGTGTCTGCAAAAATATTTACAACGGCGAGGCTGCCCGGTAGAAACGGCTTCCACACTGAAAGAAGCCCGGGCAGCCATCCAAGAGGAAATGCCTCTGGTAATCTGCTGTGATCTCGACCTGCCGGACGGTTCCGGCATGGACTTTCTGGACGAGGTGCGAGCCGCAGACAAGGAGCTGCCTTTTATTCTGGTGTCCTGCCATGATAAAGAGGACTACGAACAGGAGGCCAAGCAGCGGGGAAAAGAAAAAAAACGCTGACGGGCAGAGGACTTTGTACGCTTTCTTGCACCGCTGATTTTTTCGGCGGTTTTGAGTAATCAAGGCCGCCATTTCTTTTTGCTAAAAAGCAGACCTCCAGATGACCCTCAGCAATCAGCAGGGGCGGTATATAGGAGGATACCGTCATGTCTGTAATATTCATATTTGTAATAGCTATGATATATATCAATAAAAAAAGCCCGTGCGCCCTCCGGGGGCAACTCCGCCGGGATTTGCAAATATAATTCTCAAGGAAGGAGAAGTAAAACTATGCCGTCAAAGCCAGTCCTTTCGGACGCTGATAAAAAAGCAATCCGCAAAAAGCTGGAAGAACTATACGAGGAATGTTGGATAGCGCAAGGGTACAAAAAGACAGGCATATGGGATTTTGAGTGCGCTGCTGTCAACAATCAATGCAAAAGAAACGCTTTCCGTCACTTATCATTGTTGCCATAGCGTCAAACATTTTCGCCCTTTCACCTTTCGTGTTGATGAACGTTTTGGTTCTTGATTTTTCGTCAGAACAACGATGCGGGCAGTTATCCGTTATGAATAACTGCCCGATAAATGACGATTTGGTCAGCACGACCAAATATTAAATTCCTGCGGTTCAGGTAATTGTTCCCAAATGTCTTTTATTGGCATTTCTGTCAATAGACGTTTATGTGCATCATTCAACCATTGAATGTGTGCCATTATATAATCCGAATGAATTTCCCTGTTTTCATCCGCCACTTCTTCAACGATCTGGAAATACAAAAATTCCTCAAAACTGTTTGCCCACAAATCGACATCCCCAGTGTCATGTCCATACACTACTATTTTAGGCTCTTTTTCCCCATCTTCATACAAAAAACAATATTTATCGCCGGATATTTTATGTGCAAACGGGATAAGCCTGTATAGGGAATTGATGGATTGACGTTCCGGGTAAATTTTCAAGTCAAACCTCAGACATTCGTACAGTTCATCACAGGCACTTGGAAGGTTCTCAAAAGCAAACAGACAGCAATCGCCCATCCATTCTCCAAAAAAATCTCCCAGCCATACATAATTCATATCGTTTGCAATTTTATCTTCGACCCATTCCCTGGAGTGGCTTAAGTGATCCATCATCCCACTATTGTTGATTGCATGAAATAATTCAGGAAATTGTATCCCCAAACTCATTTCCACATCCCTGAGATCCATAAATTCATACCTCATAGTATCTTGAAATTTTGCACAAAAATTCAGATTTGCCACTTAGATTATATCATAGTCAATACTCAGTTTCAACTTGTGATCTGTCAAATTGTCAGAGGTTCTGGCAAACAACACGGAAGGTAAAAGGGAAATTATTTTCGGTATCATAGGAATCATTTTTTCAGCAGCCGCTTTGACCCGAAAGGAACCGCCACCCGCGCCGAAGTCGCTACCGTCCTGCGGCGAGACTTTTTAACATGCATAATCGGAGAAATAGCCAAGTCAAGATGCGTCAGTTATTTTTCTACAGTTCCTTATACCAGCTTTATTCATAATCCGCAATATTTTCATCGAAAGGAGCATCGCGAAAATAAAGTTTCAAAGCTTTACCAAAGTCAGTTTCTTCCAGGAGCAGCGTTCCCTGCGCAATCTGTTTTCTTACTTGGCTCCGGGAGAGACCTAACACCTCGGCAATCTGTTTTTCGGGACGGATTTTGAGACCGCAGGGGTTGTGGATGGTCAGCGCTCTGGCAGTGTTGGGGCTGCTGGTTTCGGTGGTTTCATGCCGCTTTATATAGGAATAGTTTATCTGCTCGAAATCAACCGCCGCTTTATTTTTTTGAAATAAGGACATGGTTTGCCCGCACTGTTTGGCAAACAGCGCATCATTTCTCAAGAAGGCTTCATAGGCTGCTTTGGGGATTGCGGAACTTCTCTGCCGCTCATAGACGGCGAGGTTGAGCGTGTGCTTGCAGTTCTCACACTGGTAAATCAGCCAGACGTCCAGACGATTGCCATTGGCGTTGACGCGGAATTTGTGTGTGTTTCTAAAGTGTGTCTTTCTGCCGCAGCCAGAACAGCCGCGAATGACACAAAAAGATTCGGTTGGAACGATTTCATATTCAGTTTTTAAATAGCTCATTTGCATCTCCTGTCTAAGTATTCGATGCGCAAGCTATTACATTATTTTTCTATTTTATTTGCAATAGCCGCGCTATGCAAAGTAGATGGGTGTCATCATAATCCTCCTGTAGATTTACATGTAAGCATATACGTAAATTTTTACAGTATAGTTTCCTGTATAAATGTATTTTTATATAGTATAGCATAGCGCGGATGCATAAGCCACCGCATACATTTTTAGAAAAAAAGATGAGCCGGTACACGTTCAGCGTGTCAGCTCATTCTTTTATGCATATGAATATGACGTTACGATTTTATTTTCCTTAAAATGCGCTGTATGCTTTTTTCGGATAGACAGTATTTACTGGCTAACTCGGAAGTTCTGCTTCCGGCAAGATAATCTGCATAAATCTGCTGGTTGCGTGCCAGCAGTTCCTGCCGAATCCGCGTTCCGGTCCCCCATTCCTGCCGGCTTGCCGCCTTGCGTGGAATGTAAATATTCTTTCCGTCAACATACTGTTGTATCAATTCAATGATTTCTGCTGGCAGAACAGTCTCTGCCTTGATATAGCCCATAGCTGCCTCCTGAATTTTATTTGATAGGATTCGCATTGGCTATGACAATATTTGAGCGATTGCAATAGCCAGTGCTATGCAGTCATAACATATCGTTTCATAGATCAGGCTCCTTTCTGATGCGTTTATGTTGTTTTTTGCTATCATATCATGTTTTTGGGGAGAAAGCAATCAGTGCGCTGGCAGTAACAGTTCAGTTTTCTGCATTTCCCTTGCCTTTTTCAAGAGCTGTGCTTATAATGATTTATAGTGGCATAGTCCTGTCGCCGCTGGTGTTGCAGAATATGCTTGAGCATTTAAAAAAGCTGGATGAGCCTGGTATTCGGGCGATCGAATAGAGGAGAATAAAAGAGAGGAGAATAAAAGAGAGGAGAATAGAAGCGATGAAAATATATAATACAGCACAAAGAGCACTGAGCGAGACGGAGGAAAAGACAATAGCACATTTCAGATATTATAATGACAATAAGAAATGTTTTGCACTTATTGGTTCGTATGTTGTTGTGATTCTGTCAGATGAATATTCAAACAGTCTGGAACAGCTAGAACAGGAAGCGCTGGAAAGAATGGCTGGTCTGCTGAACACACCGCCGGATTTTAGAACATTCGTGATGGATGACCAATATGGTCTGGTGTCAATGCACTATGGGATTCAAGTGGTCAGCGAAGAGCAGCTTTCGGACGAGGATATTGCGTCGGACCAAGTAAATATTGGCACAGCGCTTGTCATGAGAAGCTTCTGTCTTGAAGCGTGTGAAACGGGCAAAATCATAGCGATTATTGACGAAGAATTATAAAACGAGCATTCTCGTGCTGATTGGCTTGGCGTGTAGTTTGCTCGCAGGAAAAGGGAATAGAAAAAATGCCGCTCATGTAATCTTAACGATCACATGAGCGGTTTCTTAAATGCTTAGATAAATGAATTGTAATCTGAAACAGGCGGAATATTGTAGGAAGCCTTTGAGGTATAACCGCTTGCTGCGTTTGCTTTGGTGTTCATGTAATAGTCTACGCGCGATGCGTTGCTGGCAACATAGGAGCCATAGTCCTTGAAAAAGTCCTGAACTTTGGACATATCCGCTTTCTGAAAGGTTTCCTCGTCAATCGACAGTCTGCCTTTTTTGTCTACGCTGATTCCGAACTCTTTCAGTGCCTTGGTGTTGTTTGCGGTTCTGTTTCTGATATATGACAGATTGGACAGTACACCGGAATTAGAGCTGGACTCGGCTTTATCAAACATTGTATTGTAGTTGTTTACGAAGCTCTTTGCGGTGGAAAGAATTTTCTTGATATCATACGCTTCATTGCCGTCCTGGTCCTTGATCTTCGCAAATAGTTCGCTGGACGCGAGCGTCTCGCCGTCTGTCTTGAGTGCGGCAGCAGCGCTTGAGCTGGCTGGCTTTTTGTCATCTGTGCTTGTGCTGTCATTTGTTGTGCCTGTGGTGGTGCTTGTTCCGCCGCCGGCAAACTTCACGCGCGATGCGATCGTGGAGCCATAGCTTTGGATATTATCTGTCGAGAACAGCTTCTGAACCTTTGAGAGATCAGTGTTTTTTAACTTGGTCTCATCAAGCTGAAGCGTGCCGTCACTTTTGAGCATCACGCCGATTTCACCGAGCTCTTTTTCAAATTTTGAGGTCGTGCTCATCATGTTTGCCACATACGCCGTCTTGTTTGAAAGCGTAGAGCTCTTTGACGCTGTCACCACGTTGTTGTAATTGTTTACGTAGGACTTCATTGCGGAAACAACCTTCTCCGATGCAGTTTTGCCGTTCTCGGTGTCCTCAAATGTATTTTCGTTCTGCAATGTGGAAATAGATGATTTCAGGCTGCTGATTCCATTTGTCAGATTGGTGTTCGCCTCCTGTGTCTCCTTGGAAACAGTGGGATACATCTTTTCCTTTAGCAGTTTATCAATAATGTTATTCTGACCGCGCCGCTTGCTGGTAGACGTCGCTGAACCGGAATTTTCCTCTAAAGAACTATAGTAGGATTTGAGCAGTTTTTTATATGTACCGTTCTTTATCGCATTTCGTTCAGAGAACAGACTGTACAGGTTGGTCGAGCTGTTGTTCGAGCCATACAGCGAATTGCCGTTCCAAAAATTCATAAATGACATACTCATCACTCCTTCACTGAATAAAATTGGTTGGTCACTATTATTTTATACTCATCGAATAGAAAAATCAATGGATTTTCCATATTTTAGTCCAGAGTATACTACGTATGCTCTGGTATTTATAAGATATATCGGATAAGAACAGGAATATGATAACCCATCACGTATATTTATGATAAAATTATTTTAAAAATTAGTTTGTATTGTCTGTTGTTTTGGCAGTTGAAAGTATAATTTAGTCTGATAAAGGAAAAAGTCAAGAGAGGTGTTTATACTGATACTTATCATGAAGTATGATATAGTACAGATGGGACCTGAATACAAGGACAGACTCACCAGAGATTTCCTTAATGTATTGCCATGCGAAAGAACCTGTTATATAGTTTATTAAAGTATAACAGATTTTTCTTTTTATGCAATGAAAAAAGCTCACACCGAAAAACACCGAAAACAGGCGTTTATCAGGGGCGGTATGGAGGATAAAATGATAGAAATATATTATGTAGAAGACGATTGGGCGATTGCGGAAACCGTGAAACAATACTTGGAGCAGAAAAATATTCGCGTCATGCGATATGCAACGCTTGCGCAGGCAAGAGAGGCGCTGGCGTCGCATCTGCCAGCGCTGGTGCTGCTGGACTGGAATATGCCCGACGGTCATGGAGACAGTCTCTGTCAGTGGATTCGCCGACACTGGAAGGAACTGCCCATTATTTTTCTTACAGTTCGGGGAGATAGTGCGGAGATCGTGTGCGGTTTCCAGAATGGTGCAGATGATTATGTGGTGAAGCCGTTTACATTAGAGGTGCTGTATGCGCGGATTCTGGCATTGCTGCGCAGGACGAAAACTGCGGCGGGGCAGTATCTTTCCTGTGATGGAATTGTGATCGACCAGAAGCGATGTACGGTTACATATGCCTGCGAGGAAATCCGCCTGAGTGCAGCAGAGTATCATCTGCTTCTGTATCTGATGCAGAACAAAGGACAGACTGTCACCAGAGAGCGCATACTTGAACAGTTGTGGGACATGAATGGCAGCTATGTGAATGACAATACGCTGACAGTCACCATGAAAAGACTGCGCGATAAACTTTCCCAGCCAGCCTGTATTAAGACGGTCAGGAGTGTGGGCTACAGAATGGAGGACACACTATGAGCGGACAGAAAAATGGAGGGATTCTATTTGGGCTGGTCTTGGCTGTAAGTCTGGTATCGTCGGCGCTTGCGGTTATGCTTACGGTACAGTATGATAGCCGAGTGCAGTTTGAGCAGCTCAGTGTGGTCTGCGCGGAGATACTGGCGCGTGAACCCAAGGCAGAAACGGCAGTGCTGGGCGCCTTGAAGGCGTACACGCGCGATGATGGTATGGTGGCGGAAACAGGCGGCGTGTTATCAGCGTTTGGATATCGCGGCGCTGATTTTCGTAAGAAGACAGAGTGGAATTATTATCTGCGTGCAGCGGCAGGATGGTTGAGTGGGGGCTTGCTTTTTGCCGTGACCTTTCTGTATCGGAATCAAAAGGAGAGAAAGCGCATTCAGGCGCTGGCTGTGTATTTAGAGCAAGTCAATATGGGGAAGGCGGCGATTTATTCCGTGGCAGGGGAGGACGATTTTGCGAAGCTGGAAGATGAGATTTACAAGACGGTGACTTTCCTTGAACAGACAAAGGATACAGCAGTGCAGGCAAGAAATGATTTTGCCCGAAATTTGTCCAATATTGCCCACCAAATCAAGACGCCGATTACGGCAATGTCTCTGTCTGTGCAGATGATGGCTGGTGTCTGCGCGGAGGATCAAGGACTTTGCGGCGGACGGCAGCAGAAGGTATATGAAAAAGAAAAGCGGTATCTGGAGCAAATGCAGAAACAGCTTTTGCGTCTGACACGTTTGGAGGAGGCACTGCTTGTCCTGTCCCGAATCGACGCAGGAACATTGCTCTTGCAGCAAAAAGAGGTGGATGTGTATACGCTGCTGGTTTTAGCTGCCGATAATTTGCAGGAACTACTTGGGGGCAAAAATACTGCAATTGACATTCCAGAGTGCGGGGAGATGACAATTACAGTCGACTTGGACTGGACGATGGAGGCGGTCATAAACCTGATGAAGAACAGTTTGGAACACAGCGAAGGAGGAACGGTGTACTGTTCCTATGCACAGAATCCATTATATACGGAAATCTTGATCTGGGACGAGGGGGAGGGATTTGCGAGAGCAGATTTGCCGCACTTGTTTGAACGGTTTTACCGGGGACAGAATGCACGCGAGGGCGGAATCGGAATTGGGCTGTCACTTGCAAAGGAGATTGTGGAACGGCAAAATGGGACGATTCGGGCTGAAAACCGGCTGGAGGGAGGCGCTTGTTTTCGGGTGCGGTTTTATCACACATAGCCATTGCAGCACGATGACTACTGTCACCAAACTGTCGCTTTCGTATGGTATCATGACATTGGACGGGAGTATATGACACAAGTGTCAGAATCGGAGAGGAGACAAGTATATGGAGATTTGAATATGTTTTATCCAACAGTGTCCATGCTCTACACAGATGAACAAGAGATGCTTGCAGGCGCGCAAACAATTCATGAATTGGGCGAAAAGATAATTTTCTTTGGCCATGGGAAGCCAAAACAGAATGGAAGCTGGAAGTAAAAAAAATTGAATATAAGGAATTTGAGACATAGTGATTGTGATGCAGATTAAGCTATGTTATAATTTTCTCGTAACAATATAGATTATGCCAAGATGAAAGTGTGCAATTTCAGTAAGTTTTTCTGTGCAACTATGGCATCCGCGGTTGTGATGCTTCAAAAGAAGCCGTTATAAAAATATGATCAATAAAGGGGAATCAGCAATGAAAAACACAGCACAAGACGAATTACTGCGCCAAATATCCGATGCAGTCCGCACCTGCGGCGAGATTATTCTCCATGCAGACAGGAGTAAAAGCTGTATCGACGAGAAGGCAGGACATGCCAATTTTGTCACCACCTATGACAAAAGAGTTCAGCAGGAGCTGCAAAAACGGCTGCTTGAAATTTTGCCGGAGGCAGTCTTTGTCGGTGAGGAGGAGGACATTCATGCATCGATTGCAAAGGGCTACGCCTTTATCGTAGACCCCATCGACGGCACGACCAACTTTATCAAGGACTATCATGTGAGCGCGATCTCGGTCGGGCTTGCCCTCGACGGAGAGCGGTATATGGGTGTCGTCTACAATCCATATCTGAATGAACTGTTTACGGCGGTCAAGGGGCAGGGGGCATATTTGAATGGTGTGCCGATTCATGTCTCGTCGCAGCCGCTGGAAAATGGTGTGGTATTGTTTGGCACCGCGCCTTACTATGAGGAATTGAACCAGAAATCCTTTGAGATGGCATATGACTATTTCAAGCGTTCGCTTGATGTGCGCAGGAGCGGCTCGGCAGCACTTGACCTTTGCAGTGTGGCAGCAGGCAGGGCGGAATTGTTTTTTGAGCTGCGTCTCTGCCCGTGGGATTTGGCGGCAGGTTCTCTGATTGTGGAGGAAGCCGGAGGCAGAGTGACCACTGTGGAGGGGGCGCAGATTACACTGGATGCGCCGTGTTCTATGCTTGCGACAAACGGCATTTGCTAAGGAGCTAAAGGAGATACTTCATATTAATATATGTTGCGTTTTGAAAACTAGGAGGAATTTATGAAAACGCTGTATGTATCAGACTTAGATGGAACATTGTTAAGAAGTGATGCCAAAACTTCTGCGTATACGAATCAAGTGATTAATCAATTAACATCAGATGGGATACTTTTTTCTTATGCTACGGCTAGGTCCTATCTAACAGCGACAAAAGCAACAAAAGGTCTGAATGCCAAAATACCTATCATTACATACAATGGCGCTGTCATTTTGCAAAATGATACTTTTGATATTATTGCACAAAATGCATTTTGCCAAAATGAAAAAGAAGAAATCTTAAATGAATTACTGCGTCAAGGTATTTATCCTATTGTTTACGCTTACATGTCAGGTAAAGAAAAATTCTCCTATTTTGTAAATAAATGCAATCGTGCTACAACTGAATTTTTATCGACCCGCAAGGGAGATGTAAGAGATACGCCCGTTGAATTTGAGAACGCGCTGGGATTCGGAGATGTTTTCTATTTCGTTTGTATTGATACATACGAAAAATTGGAACCATTATACATTCAATTCAAAGAAAAATATCATTGTATTTTTCAAAAAGAAATCTATAGTGGGGAACAATGGTTAGAAATTATACCCAAAAGTGTGTCAAAGGCAAATGCAATTTTACAATTGAAAGAGCGTTTGGGAATTGAGTACATTGTCGCGTTTGGCGATGGGAAAAATGATATTGAAATGTTTGAAATAGCAAATGAGTCCTATGCCGTGGAGAATGCGGTAGACGAATTAAAAGCAATCGCTACTGGAATTATAGAAAGTAATGATTCTGATGGTGTAGCGAATTGGTTATATAATAAGTTCTGCGCGATTGATGAATAGCATTTCTCCAAAGCTGTTCTAATTCATAATAAAGTTATACGTCCACTTTTATCCATATTTGCATACTGCCAAAATTTCAAAAGTTATAAACAGATGATAAAATAGAATTCTATTTTAATTTGCTGAAATAAGGATTTATAGAAAAATGTTAAAAATTCAGGATTTGAAGAAAGTATATAAAAAAAACGTTGCTTTGCAGGGTGTGTCTTTTTCCGTGGAATCAAAATCTGCAATTGGGCTAATCGGGGATAACGGAGCCGGAAAAACAACATTAATTAAGTGTATCAGCGGGCTTGTTGCACCGACATCAGGAAGCATATACTTTAATGATGTGAATTTGATTAAAAATCCCAAATATATCCACAATACAGTGGGTGTATTGCTAGAAGGAGCTAGGAATCTATATAATTTCCTGACTGTGGATTATAATTTGAATTATTTTAGCTATCTGAATCAGTTATCCTCAAAAGAGACATCAGATAGAAAAGCTTATTTGTTAAAACTGTTTGATGCGGAAAAATATAAGGATCAGCCAGTTAATGAGTTGTCAAGGGGAACACAACAGAAGATTGCATTGATGGTGACATTGATGAAAAATCCCCAACTTCTTATTTTGGATGAACCTACGTTGGGATTGGATTTGATCGCAACAATGAGAATGACAGATTTGCTTAGACAAATCATTCAAGAGGAGCAAAAAACAGTTATTATAATATCTCATGACATGACGCTGGTTTCAAGTTTATGTGATCGGATTGTATATTTGAAAAATGGTAAAGTGGATTTTGATGAGCAGATTAACTCGATTGTGAACGAAAATATTTATGAAGTAAAGATAAAAGCAGATAATTCGATGGAAGAGCAGATTCAAAATTTTGACTTTCCATTTAGGCGGGAAGATGGAATTTATGTGCTTGAAGTGCATGATATGGAGAGGATGATGAAAAACAAATTATTAAAGGAAAATATTATATCAATTGAAAAGCAGGTAAATGATCTGGCGCATTATATCAGGATGAGGAGTTTATAGAACAATGCGAAGACTTATAAAAGCAGAATGGACAATGTTAATGGGGGAGATCAAACAATATTATCTTAACTATATTTTTTATAATGCTGGCATGGTAATACTGTTTTTTGGTCTATTTTATAATTATTATTATGAAGCGAGTGATACCAAGGTATTAGCGATGCTCATTTGCGCAATATTGTGGCAAACTTGCACGAACGGAATCCAATACTTATGTTATTTGATTCAGGATGAAGCGATGATGGGAACGCTAGAGCAAATGTTCCTGACTAAAACTAATTTTTTTTCAATTCTTATCTCAAAAATATTTGTCAATTTATTATTTGTTATATTAAAAGGAACTCTTTTATTCTTTGTTTGCACACTTTTGTTTCATAAAGTTTCTATGCTGATGTCTGTTGGTTTCATGAAATATATAGAGATAATTATTATTATCGTTATTACCTTATTTTCCTTTTATTGTATTGGGGGAGTTTTTGGCGGTTTGAGTTTATACTATAAACGGATATCGTCCATTCTTAATGTGGTTGATTATTTTTTATTGATGTTTACAGGAATCATTGGTGATATTCACAGTTACAATTCTTTTCTTCAGAATATTATAAGAATACTGCCTATAACCAATGCGAATATATTGATCAATGGGATATTGAGTGATTGTGTTTCGTTAGGAGATGTAATATTGTTTGTGGTAACTGTTTTTGCCTTTATTGTTGTTGGAATAGTTGTATTGAACTTATTAATTAAGGAAGCAAAAAAGGAAGGGAAGTTAGGACAATATTAGGTGGAAGTTTGTTTCGTCTTTTCTGCTGTCTATTCTGCTGCCGGTTCTCGTTCAGAAGCGCCCTCTCAAGATTTTTACATAACAATGTTGCCCCATATGCAAATTAATCTTCTTTTCTCGGCTTGACATATATTTCGTACTGCGATATAGTATGAATATCGAAGTGCGATATATCGCAGTAATATATATGAAAAGAGGTGATTGCGATGGATGCACATATCAAGAAGGTTTATGTTCCTATGACGGAAACAGGCTTTTATATTCTTCTGTGCCTTCGACAGGCAAATCATGGCTATGGTATTGTTCAAAAGGTGAAGGAGTTGACAAAGGGTGCGATCGTACTGGCGCCGGGAACCATGTATGGAAGCCTGTCCAAGATGGAAAAGGATGGTCTGATTCGGTTTGTCAGGGAAGAGGAAAAAAGAAAAATCTATATCATTACGGCACTAGGAAATGAAGTGCTAGAGATCGAGATGAAACGAATCGAGCGGTTATATAGAAATATGGAGGAGATGAAGTAATGGGAGATAAAAAGATTGTTTTCAAACTATTTACCATCTATCAGTACCAGCAGGAGGAAGAATATTTATGTGCTATGCATGCGCAGGGATGGAGGGTGACAAAGATTTCATTTCCCGGTTTCTATCAATTTGAAAAGTGTGAGCCGAAGAGCGTTACTTATCGTCTGGATTATAATCAAGAGGGATTGACAAACAAAACAGAGTACGTTCAGATGTTTTATGACTGCGGCTGGGATTATTTGTTTGAGTTTATGGGATATGCCTATTTCTGCAAGCAAACGGAGCATAGTCGCGAAAATGAAGTAATATTCTGTGATGACTTCTCAAGGCTAGAGATGATGAAACGTGTTTTTCAAAGCAGAATCATTCCGCTGATTATACTGTTTGCATGTATGATTCTGCCGCAGTTTTTCATGATTACGATAGGATATGGTGGATTCATACAGGAGGTGCTGTCGGTCTGCATGTTACTATTTACAATGTCGTATTTGGTGATATTTAGTGTGACGGCGTATCAGTTTTATCAATATGAGAAAAGGGTATTTCCAGAAAAAGCAGGTATCAAATATAAGTATTGCGGCATATTCAGTTTCATTGTGTTGGTCGCGGTCTGCATGGGAATACTTTTATATATTACGAATGATTCTGTTTACATGGTGTCAGAGCGGGCAGATGGCTATACGATAGAAGCAGAGCGATTGAACACCAGCATAGTGAGGGAATATGACTTCCAAAAAGGAGATCTCATAGCAGTAAAACATGAACATGGTGGCGGGGAGATTTCTATTCGCATTGGAGAAAAGGACAAAGCACCTATTTTTACGGGAAACAGTTATGGCGAGATGGGGGATTTCTCGGTTGAGATTCAAGCGGCTGGACAGTATGAAATTGAGTGTATTGGCAGGCGCGCAAAAGGCGTTTTGAGATTTGATCTAAAGTGATTAGGCAGCGAGAAAACAGCAGTTTGTGAGTATTTTGGATTGCGTGACCTTGTGGCGTAAGATTGACGAGGGCAGTGTTCCATGTTACAGTAGTAGCATGGAAATCAGTTCTTATGCACAGACCCCGTGCAATAGAAATAAGCTGCTAAGGCGGCGCACGGGTCGCGCGAGAGTATGGGAAGGCAATCTTTCCCTGCTCGATTGGAGGGAGGCTGGCTGTGGGGAGATTCTTAAATATAGGAAATGACAGATATGAAGCATTTTCCAAAACCAAGTATTTCATAGACAAGACAGAGATGTTGAATGTACTGCTGGAAAAGGATGCGGACGAAAAATTTATTTGTAGCAGCAGACCGCGCAGATTTGGCAAATCCATCACTGCCAATATGATGACAGCATATTTTAGCAAAGGAGCCGATTCAAGGAGTCTGTTTGAGCCGCTCAAGTGTACGAAGAATGAGTTATTTTTGAAGAATATGAACCAGTATGATACAATTTTTGTGGATATTCAAGCGCAGTTTGTCACCGCAGCAGCGATTGGAACCAACCCCAATCAGTATATCAGCAGACTGGTGGTGAAGGAATTAAAAGATGCGTATCCAGAATGGATACAGGAGGAAGATTCTCTGAATACAGCGCTGGGAATCATCAATCAGAAGACGGGAAATCAGTTTGTCATTATTTTTGATGAGTGGGACTATCCAGTCCGAGAGCTGGAGATCAAGAGCAAAGAACGGTCGGATTACATTGATTTTCTTCGAATATTATTTAAGAGCAGTGACGCCATGTCCTATATCCGCCTTGCATATCTTACAGGCATTTTGCCGATGGTTCGCGCCAAGGGACAGTCCGCGGTCAATAATTTTCATGAATATACCATGATACGCCCCAAGGATTTAGGGGAGTATATCGGTTTTACGGAGGAGGAGGTGGCATGGCTGTGCGGGCAGTATCATGCTGATTTTCAGAAAATGAAAGAGTGGTACAATGGCTACAATATCAACGGCAGGGCAATTTACAATCCGCTGTCGGTCGTGCGGGCAGTCGCGGAGAAAGACTTTGGACAGTTCTGGACCGAGACCGGGACGTATGAGGATATTGGAGAGCTCATCAACCGCAACTTTGACGGGCTTCGTGAGGCTGTGATTGAGATGTTGTCAGGCAATCGGATTCCTGTCAACGTGACAGGCTGCAAAAATGATATGCACACGTTTGCGGACAAAAATCAAGTGATTACAACCCTGATTCATCTGGGATATTTTGCGTATGATAAAGCTGAGCAGGAAGCATATGTGCCAAACAAGGAAATTCAGGAGGTCTTTTATAAATATCTGGAAAATGAGACCGGAGACAATTTGTCCACATACATGAAACTTTCGGAAGAGATCGCGGAGGCGGTGCTGACGATGGAGGAAAGCCGGACAGCAGCGCTCATACAGCAGGTGCACAGCGATTTTATTTCCAGCATTGAGTACAATGACGAAAATTCGTTAAGCTGTACGATCACCGTTGCACTGCTTGCGCTGTTTCAGTACTATCATAAACCGATCAGGGAATTTCCATGCGGAAAAGGATTTGCGGATATTGTTTATCTGCCGCTTGCAAAATATCCGAACCGTCCTGTCATTGTCGTGGAATTAAAATGGAACAAAAGCGCCGCGACAGCGGTCACACAGATTAAGGAGCGCAGCTATCCGGCGTCTTTGCAGGAGTATGCTGGTGAAATTTTGCTGGTAGGCGTCACTTATGACAAAAAGACAAAAGAACACCAGTGCAGGATAGAAAGTTATCAAAAAGAGGATAGATGAAAACACGAATCGGTTGATTATATGCGCAAACTGCTTGGGAAATGCATATGATAATCATAAAAAGCGAGGAACGCGAAAATGGATTATTACAGTGCATTTCCTTTTTATATGGGCTATCAGGGATACGGGCAGTGGGCGCAGCCCGGCATGGTGCAGGAGGACAGGATTCTCGAAGATCTTGAATATTTGCAGCAGATGTATCCTACATATGCCAGAAAATACCAGAGTGTGATCAGCAGTGTTGTTGACAAGATGGATTACGAAGGGAGCTTTATCTACGACCAGTATCCCGATAAACTGACAATGCGCCGCATGGTGGACAGCGTGATGGCAGTCATTAAAAATAACGAAGATACAGAAAAAGCTGCTCCGGTGCAGCGCGATGTTATGCTGCCCCAGATGATGCCTGAAAATGCTGTGCAGAATATTTCAGAGCAGGATGTGGCTGTCAGCAATATGGCAGACCGGATGCCGCCCAGGGGCGTACTTACAGAGAATGCACCGTGGCATGAGAAAGAGCCATGGATTCGGGAACTTGTCACTGTGCTGATGTGTTCTGAGATTCTGACGCGCAGAAGAAAGAATACCAGACAAAATTATTACCAGTTTTAATTAAAAAAGTATGAATTTCATTGACTTATCGGTAATATTGAGGTTATAATAATAACATCGTGCAGCCGGGGCGTTAGCGGTGCCTTGTACCCACAATCCGCTATAGTGGGGGTGATAAACGACGGAGGGTCTGCGTTTGTGTAGCTGCCCTTTATAAGTGGCGTTGATGTTTGGGTCTCACGCAATGTGTGCCGTTGAACCGTGTCAGGACAGGAATGTAGCAGCACTAAAGCGGATTTCATATGTGCCGTGAGGGTGCCTGGCGGAGTTAACTGTAGAGGTAACGTACATGGGCATAGGATTCGAAGCCGTTTGCACGATAAAAAATGGTTACTTTTAAGAGGAGTCGTGAAGAGGAAAGATTATGAAAAGAAACAAGATGAAAAAGAAAGGGATTGCCTTACTGCTGGCTTTGACGATGGCAGCAGCAGCGATGACAGGCTGCGGTGACAAAAAGGATTCAGAACCTGTGAAAGAACTTGATTTTGCAGATATTGCAGGAGATACAACCAATGATGCGGACAACGCACCGGAGTCGCCAGATGTGGAGGAGTCTTTCACCGAACAGGTGGAGGAGGAGACTAGAGAGGGAATGTACCGCAGTGAGATCACGAATGAGTGGATTGACGAGAGCTTGAAGAACCAGCGCCCGATTGCGGTCATGGTAGATAATGAAAAAACGGCGCTGCCGCATTATGGCCTCACGGAGGCAGATGTGGTATATGAGCTTATGAATAGTACTGCAAACGGCAGAATTACCCGTTTTATGGCAGTTGTCAAGGACTGGGGAAAGATTGAGCAGTTTGGCAGTATCCGCAGTACGAGAGATACAAATATCATGCTCGCAGCAGAGTGGAATGCAGTGCTGTGCCATGACGGAGGTCCGTTCTATATTGACAAGTGGATTGCAAAGGATTATTCCGCGAATTTCAGCGGCGGATTTTCCCGCGTGAACAATGGAAAGTCGAGAGAGTTTACAGAATACATCTGTGCAGGTGATCTCGATAAGAAATTTGCCAATTCAAAATACTCAACGGAGTACAATGAATTTTATCCGGGACAGCATTATGTATTCTCGAACTCGGCGGTTGATCTGACCACGATGGGCGAGACGATGGACTGTACCGAGATTGAGCTGCCCTTCCCGCACAACAGCTCAAGACTTCAATACAATGAGTCAACAGGAACATATGATTATTATGAGTATGGCAGTGCACATACAGACCCGCAGCACGGCAATGCGCAGCTTACTTTTAAGAATCTGCTGATTCAGGATACGACATTTTCCCAGCATGACCAAAATGGTTATCTGATCTACAATGCGATTGATTCTGGCCGTGATGCCTATTACATTACAGAGGGCAAGGCAGTCGAGGTGACATGGATTAAGGCAGGAGAGAATGAGCCGACAATTTATCTGAATAAACAGACTGGTGAGCAGATTGAGATGAACACCGGCAAGACATATGTGGCACTTGTTCCGTCAGATTCATGGAATGATGTCGTCATAAAATAAGATCATAAGGCGTAGGAAACCGTTATTTACGGTGCCTGCGCCTTTGTTTTACGGCTATGCGAACTGCATAACCTTGGCTTTTGTCCTCCGTCAGACGAAAAGTCAGATTTTAAAAGGCTCGAAAAATGTTCGGTAAATTAACTAAAAACAAGTTACGAAATTTTGCGAAAATTCCGATAGCAATTTTTTCCATAACAAGCTATAATGAATTTATCTAATAAAATCGGATGGAGGTTATAGGTTATGGAAAAGAAACGGGTGACTGCCAGCGTGCTGGCACTGCTGATGGTGTTCATGACAGTTGTGTCAGTTTTGACACCGGGCATGACAGCGCAGGCAGCAGGAACAACACTGATTGTCCACTATGGCGGAAGGGCAGACAACAGCTATGAAGGGTGGAACCTGTGGATCTGGGAAGAAGGAAGGGAAGGACAGCAGGTTGATTTTACCGATGAAGATGCGTTCGGCAAAGTGGCTGTGTACCAGACCAACAGGAAACCGTCAAGCATCGGATTTATCGTGCGCTTAAACCAGTGGGAGGACAAGGATATGGGCGATGACAGATTTGTCACAATGGACGGGGAGACCGTCGAAATCTGGGTGACGAGCGGCGAGGCAGAATTTGCCACAGCAGCGCCCGATGGAGCAGAGGCTTATGATCTTGCAGCACTTGAGGAAGCCCGCCTGAATGTGTACAATGAGGAGGGCGCCGCCAAGATCAATGTCCACTATTACAATTTTGACCAAAAATATAGTACCGACAATGTGGAGGCATATGCATGGGCGGGAAGTGAAGTCGGCGGAAATTATCCGATGGCGGAAAAAGATGCGTTCGGTGCGCTTTTCAAGATCGGGCTGCTGCCCAAAGAGGGTGTAAAGACTGCGGGTGTCCGCGTGATACAGGATGGCGATGCAGACGCAGCACTCGACTATGAGATTGATCTTACCAAGGCTACGGACAATACAATTGATGTATACATAGTGGAAGGAAATCCTACGCTGTGGTACAATGAGGAGGAGGCTGTGTTCCAGCCGGTGATTGCGGAGGCATATTTCTCAGAGACGACGAGCAAGGAGATTTATGCATATCTGTCACGCGCGCCAAAGAATACATCATCTTTGGCGGCACAGTTGAAAATTACAGATGCAGAGGGAACGGAGTACAAAGTGGCTTCGGCAGAGAGCGAGGACGGCAGAGCAGTTCTGCTGACATTGGAGGAGGCGTTGGAATTGTCAAAGACATATGACATATCTATGGAAGGATATGAGGGAACAACCATATCCATGAACAAAATTATAGGCTCAAGCTATTTTGATGAAGCATTTGCCTATGAGGGGGATGACCTTGGTGCAGCGTACACCAAAGAAAAGACAGGCTTTAAGGTATGGGCGCCCACCGCGTCAGAGGTTTCTTTGAACCTGTATGAGCAGGGAGACGGCGATAATCTGATTGAAACCCTTCCTATGACATTGGGTGAGAAGGGGGTATGGAGCTGTGAGAAGCAGGGAGACTTAAACGGCGTATACTATACATACTCGATTAAGATTGGAAATAAGACAAACGAGGCCGTGGATCTCTATGCGAGAACGACGGGGGTCAATGGTGACAGAGGCATGGTGGTTGATCTGAGCGCGACCAATCCAGAAGGATTTGAGGAAGATGTAAGACCAACTTTTGAGAATCCGACGGATGCCGTGATCTATGAGATTCATGTGCGCGACCTCTCGTCCGATGCGTCGTCTGGCATCAGCAATACGGGCAAGTTTCTTGGATTTACAGAGACAGGCACGACAAACCCAGACGGTCTTGCGACAGGAATAGACCACATCAAGGATTTGGGTGTCACACATGTGCAGATTCTGCCCAGTTATGATTATGCGACAGTCGATGAGACAAAGCTGGATACACCGCAGTTTAACTGGGGATATGACCCGAAGAACTACAATGTGCCAGAGGGGTCTTACAGCACAGATCCTTATCACGGGGAAGTGCGCATCAATGAAATGAAACAGATGATTCAGGCATTTCATGAGAATGGTATCCGTGTGAATATGGACGTCGTGTATAATCATACTTTTAATATAGAAAATTCATGGTATCAAAAAACAGTGCCAGATTATTTTTACAGAAAAGTAGGTGAGAATTATTCCAATGCATCCGGCTGTGGAAACGAGACGGCTTCTGACCGCGCCATGGTTCGCAAATATATCGTGGATTCGGTTGTTTACTGGGCGAAGGAGTACCACATTGACGGCTTCCGCTTTGATTTGATGGCAGTGCATGACATTGAGACAATGAATGCTGTGCGGGCAGCACTTGACGAGATTGATCCGTCGATTATGGTGTACGGTGAAGGCTGGACTGGCGGGGATTGTGCGATCCCATCTTCTCAGCAGGCTCTGAAGGCAAACATGGCGAAGATTGACAGGGTTGGCGCATTCAGCGATGACATACGGGACGGAATCAAGGGAAGCGTGTTTGACGCGCAGGATAAGGGATTTATCAGCGGCAAGGATGGCATGGAGGAGAGCGTGAAGTTTGGCATTGTCGGCGCGACACCGCACCCTCAGGTAATGACTTTCAAAAATGACAAGGGCAGTAAGAGCTGGGCAGCACAGCCGGGACAGAGCATCAATTACGTATCCTGTCATGACAATCTGACATTCTGGGATAAGCTTGCAATCTCAAATGCAGATGACAGTGAGGAGACGCGCATTCAGATGAATAAGCTCGGAAGTGCAATTATTCTCACCTCACAGGGAGTACCTTTCTTCCAAGCAGGGGAAGAGCTGCTAAGAAGCAAGCCTTCGGCAACCGTGGAGGGCGGTTTTGACGAGAACAGCTACACTTCGCCGGATTCCACCAACAGCATCAAGTGGGCGGAGAAGGCAAAGGTTCTCGATACATATGATTATTACAAGGGGCTGATCGCATTCCGCAAAGCGCACAGTGCACTCCGCATGACAACTGCGGCAGATATTCAGAGTAATCTGGTATTTATGAGCGGACTCGATGCCAATGTGATCGGATATACGATTGCAAACAATGCAAACGGAGATACGGCAGAGAAGATTACAGTTTTGTTGAATGGAAATAAGAATGCTGTAGAGGTGGCACTGCCGGCGGGAACATGGGAAATCTGTGTCAACGACAAGACAGCAGGCACTGCATCCGTAGGGACTGCACAGGGAACTGTATCTGTGCCGGGCATCTCAGCAATGGTGCTCGTGCAGGGAGATGACACGATTGTGAAGGCGGAGACAAAGACTGAGACGGAGAATGATACAACTGCAAATGCCAGCACAGAGCGTGCGGAAGCATCAGGAAATACAGAATCCGCACAGAGTGCATCAGGAAATATGCCGCTGATCATTGGCGGAATCGCTGCGGCGGCAGCGGCAGCAGTCGCAGCAGGAATCTTTATAAAGAAGCGTAAGAAATAAGTTATTGGAACAGCAAAGTCAAACAGAGAAGATGAAAAAGGGTGCAAGATCTATAATAGCACCCTTTTTGCGTTTGTCGTGGCGTTCTCTTAGAATGTTATGTACAAAATCAGAAAAAAACGGTATACTGTAGTCATAGAATCTAAAAAGAGAAAGCGAGGGTATTACAATGCATTATGACGTGATCATAATAGGGGCAGGTCCGGGCGGAATTTTTACGGCATATGAGATGCTGCAACAGAAAAAAGAGATAAAAATCGCAGTGTTCGAGGCAGGGCATTCGCTTGACAGGCGGCGCTGCCCGATTGACGGAGAGCAGGTAAAGAGCTGTATCAAGTGCAAGAGCTGTTCGATCATGAGCGGGTTTGGCGGTGCAGGCGCTTTCTCTGACGGAAAGTACAATATCACCAATGATTTTGGCGGAACTTTGTATGAATATATCGGCAAGGCAAAGGCAATCGAGCTGATGCAGTATGTGGATCAGATCAATATGAAATACGGCGGTGAGGGCACAAAGATGTACTCCACAGCAGGCACGCACCTGAAAAAGCTCTGTCTGCAAAATAAGCTGAATCTGCTCGACGCCTCCGTTCGTCATCTGGGTACGGATATCAACTATATAGTGCTGGAAAATCTGTATGCAGAGATGAAGGATAAAATTGACTTTTATTTCGATACACCTGTCACAGATGTGGAAGTGACAGAGGGCGGGTTTCGCGTGTGCTGCGGTGCAGCGTGCTATGAATGTGACAAGTGTGTCATTTCAGTCGGCAGAAGCGGAAGCAAATGGATGGAGGGTATCTGCTCGAAGTTGGCGATTCCCACGAAGTCAAACCGGGTGGATATCGGCGTGCGCGTAGAGCTTCCAGCAGTTATTTTTTCACATCTGACAGATGAGTTATACGAGAGTAAGATCGTATATCGGACGGAAAAATTTGAGGACAGGGTGCGGACCTTCTGCATGAATCCCAAAGGGATTGTCGTCAATGAAAACACAAACGGCATTGTCACCGTAAATGGGCACAGCTATGAGGGCGCCGACAAACAAACAGAAAATACAAACTTTGCACTGCTGGTGGCAAAGCATTTCTCAGAGCCATTTAAGGACAGCAACGGTTATGGCGAGAGCATCGCCAGATTGTCCAATATGCTGGGCGGCGGCGTGATCGTGCAGCGTTTTGGCGACTTGGTGCGCGGCAGGCGCAGCAATGCAAAGCGCATTGAGGAGGGGTTAGTGGCACCGACGCTTGCGGCGACTCCCGGCGATCTGAGTCTGGTGCTGCCCAAGCGGATTCTGGACGGCATCATAGAGATGATCTATGCGCTTGATAAGATTGCACCCGGCACAGCCAATGATGACACGCTGCTGTACGGCGTGGAAGTCAAGTTTTATAACATGGAGGTCGATATCGACGAGAATCTTGAGACGCGGTATCCTGGACTGTATGTGATCGGTGACGGAAGCGGCGTGACGCATTCGCTGTCGCACGCCTCCGCCAGCGGGGTATACGTGGCGCGGCGGATTTTAGAGCGTGCTTAGCGCTGAAAGCGGAAGAAGGAAATAGAAAAAGATGAAAAAAACAAAAATTACAATACTGGTACTGTTATGCATACTTGCGGTGGGACTGTGCGGCGTACTGGTGTACGGCATGGGAGGACAGAACCTTTATGGGACAAAGTATGTCAACAGTGCTTCTCAACTGGTTATGGAAAAAGAGGTTTCGCTGGACGGAGTTGACCGCATTTGCGTCACGTATGATATGAACAATAATGATATCCGCATCAGTGAAGCGGAAGGTGATATGCTCACAGTAAAAGAATACAATACAGAGGAACTTGCTGAGGATGAAATCTCTACCGTGGAAGTAGACGGAAGCCGTCTTGAAGTCAAGGGGAAGAAAAGAAACAGAACTAATTATGTGTATTTTGGGACGTATTATGACGAGCATATGGGCAATTATACGGAAATTGGTCTGCCCTCCTCCTACAGAGGAGAGCTGGTATTTTTGACTTCGAGCGGTGACATTTCTTCCAAGATGGATATTGCCATCGGGAAGACGTTCAAGGCAGCGACGAGCAGCGGCGATGTGTGCATACCTAATATTACAGCCCAAGATGTTTCAATTGAGTGCAGCAGCGGTGACGTACAACTTGACAAGGTCAGCACAGAACTTGGTGAAGCTGCAGGGGACATTGCGATCAAAACAACGAGCGGGGATATTGAAGCCGACCAGTTGACGGGGACAGTGAACCTTGCGACGAGCAGCGGCGAGATTGCGGTGCGCCAGATGACAGGTGATGCGGACCTCAGAACAGCCAGCGGCAGCATTGAGTCTGAGACCATTCTGGGAAATGCGCTGGTGGCAGCGACAAGCGGCGATGTCAGTATCCAGTGCATTGAGGGAGATGTCACAGCAGATTCTTCAAGCGGCGCCGTTCAAATCTATGAGGGAAGCGGCAAACGAACAGTCAGGACTACATCAGGAGAAATTGTCTTAGAGCAGTTGACAGATGTGTGGGAGGTCAAAGCGTCCAGCGGGGCAGTCACGATCAAGGCGCAGGAGGGAAGCGGCAGCATCTGTACTACGAGCGGCGATATCAAGGTGGACTTGGGCAGGCTTACAGGAAACCTTACGCTTGAGAGCAGCAGCGGCTTGGCGGAAATCAGGATATCCGAGGACAATGCATTTGATTTTAAGGCAGCGACGAGCAGCGGCGATATTGATACGTTTTTTGATGACGAACTCGTTTTTTCCCAAAAAAGAAACAGTGCCGAAGGCGCCTACAAAACGAGTGAAACAGGCAGCCGAATTGTGGTGCGCACGACCAGCGGTGATGTGCGTGTAATCAATTAAATTTCTACTTTATCCGGTGGGGAAAGTGTGCTATAATCAATACCGTGGCTTATATGATATGCGGCAGTCGCCGCACGATACAGAAAGGATATAGGTATTGAGAATGTACATAACATGCTTGGATTTAGAAGGCGTATTGGTTCCAGAAATCTGGATTGCGTTTGCAGAGGCAAGCGGGATTCCCGAGCTCAAGCGGACGACGAGAGACGAGCCAGATTACAATAAATTGATGACTTGGCGTCTTGGCGTGTTGAAAGACCATGGACTTGGCTTGAAGGAGATACAGGAAACGATCGCAACGATCGATCCGATTCCGGGCGCAAAAGAATTTCTCGACGAGCTTCGCTCGATCACGCAGGTCATCATTATCAGTGACACCTTTGCGCAGTTTGCGACGCCCCTCATGAAGAAGCTTGGCTGGCCCACCATCTTCTGCAATTCGCTAGAAGTGGCAGAGGACGGTGAGATCACTGGATTTAAGATGCGCTGTGAGCAGTCAAAACTCACGACAGTACGCGCGCTTCAGTCCATCGGTTACGAGACGATTGCCAGCGGTGACAGCTACAATGACCTTGGCATGATTAAGGCGAGCAAGGCGGGCTTTTTGTTCAAGAGCACAGACAAGATTAAGGCGGACAACCCGGAGCTTGCGGCGTATGAGACGTATGATGAATTGATGGCGGCAATCAGGAGGGCGATGGTGTAAGCGCTGTTTTATGCAGTCCCGTCGCCGTCAGCTCATACACTTTGTCACAGACCTCAGCAATGTATTTGCGGTCGTGTGACACGCTGATAATGGCGCCTTGAAATGCGGCAAGCATTTGCCGTATGACGGGATTGGACAGCGGCGAAAAGTTGCGGCTTGGCTCATCTAGCAGGAGGACATCACAGCCCGAAGTGTCAAGATAGAGCAGCATGACTTTTGCTCGCTGTCCGCCGGACAGCTCATACATCGGATGCAGCATTTCATCTGCTGTAAATTTCATACTGCCCAAATAAGTGCGCATTGTGGAGATACTCTGCTTGCTGCCGTCCGACAGAAATTCTACGGGAGTCAGCCTCAGATCGAGAAGCTCCTCGTAATTTTGTGGCATGTAGGCAGCCTTGAGGTCTGTCCGCGACAGCAGTTCTTCTGCCAGAAGGCGCATGAGGGTGGTCTTGCCGCAGCCGTTTTTGCCAGTGATGCAGATGTGCTCTGGTCCTTGTACAAAAAGGTGGATATCACGCGCAAGGACAGTGCTTTCTGCTGTGTCTGCGGACATGGGAACACTGAGCTTTTCCAGCGAGAAGTCCAGCACGGTCTTTCCGTTTGGCATACAGGCGCGGCTTCCAAATTTGGTAAACATTGCTTCTTCATATTCTGGCATTTCTGTCATAGATTCAAATTTTTTCTCAAAACGTGCCTCATATGCTTTTACCCGGTGCATGGTCTTTTTTAAGAGCGCCGCGCCGTGAGGGTCCTGCCTGCTGATCACATTTTGCTGGTGTTCTATTTTTTGCTGTATGCGCCGGAATTTTTCCAGTTGTTTATCGTATGCCCTGCGCTCATTTTTGGCCTCCTGCGCCTGTTTTTCGAATTGATGGCTTCGCTGGGCGAGATAACTTTGATAGTCCGTCTGCACGACCATACACCGCGGCGTAGTTTTCCGCCGCAGCTGCTCAATATGGATAATTTTGTTTGCAGTGCGTTCTAACAGTGTCTCGTCATGAGAAATGTAGAGAAGCGGCACTGCACTGTTTTGGATAAACGTTTCGAGCCATAACAGCGTCTCAAGGTCCAAGTCATTTGATGGCTCATCGAGTAAGAGCGCTGTCGGGTTTTCGATGAGCAGGCGGATAAGCTGCACCTTGATTTTTTCTCCGCCGGAGAGTATATGGAGCGGTTCATCAGCGTAGAGGCGCTCCACCGGGAAGGAGAGCCTGCTGCACAGGGAGGCAAGCTCAGCGGGAGACTGGTCATAAAAACTGTCGGTTTCCGTGAGGTATTCGTAGATGGAAAGCTGTCTTAGCTGCACAGGGAGTTCTTGGGGCAGGTAGCCCAGCCGCTCCCCGGTGCGCAGAAGTTCCCCCTCATACTCTGCATAATTTTCCACGAGTGCAGGGTCATAAAGCAGCTTTAAGAGCGTGCTTTTGCCGTTTCCCTCCTCGCCAATCAGGGCGCACTTGTCGCCTGGATTGAGAGTCAGGCTAAAATTTTCTAGTAAAATGCGGTAATCTTTTTTGTGGCGTATTGTTAAATGTTTGATTTGTATCATAGAAAATCCCTCCATTCATCTATACAGGCTTGTTTTCGTTTGCTGTGAAAACACGAGGGATATTAGAACTGTGCAATTTTTCCATGCTGGCAGGACTGTGCATAACAAAAGCTGGAGACAACTGCCCCAGCCTGCTTCAAGCAGGAAAATGATGATGCGTCACAGCCAAACCAGCCGCGCAGCATAACAAAACAAAATCACACAAAACGGACATTGCAAAAATACATTGTCCCGAACTAAAATCTCCCGAACCGAAAGCTCAGTTTGTGTTTTCTGTTTTGTTACATCATCATCTTCCCACCACCTTTTTCTACATAAATTCGTGCAGAGGAACGACGCCGCTGCACAATACCTATCATAAGCAACAAATGCCGTGTTGTCAAGTGGATTTTTGAAAAAATTTTTTCAATGAAAATTTTTTTATATATTAGTTTATGACATTTCTGTCAACTCCGTCTAGGAATGCCTGAATATTTTTGGCGACTTCAGCGATCAGGCGCGTTCTGGATTCAACGCTTGCCCATGACATGTGCGGCGTGATAATCAGTTTTGTGCTGTCCTGTATCTGGCTGAGCGGATTGTTGTGCGCCATCGGCTCTTTTTCGAGCACATCAAGCCCGGCTGCCATGATTTTTCCTGTTGTAAGAGCCTCGTACAAGTCCTGTGTGTTCACGATGGGGCCTCTTGCCACATTGATCAGAATGGCAGTGGGCTTCATTTTTTCAAAGGCATGTTTGTCAATCAGGCTGCGGGTCCGGTCGGTGAGCGGGCAGTGCAGGGACACGATATCAGAAGTGCAAAGCAGCGTATCCAGCCCGACCCTTGGGTAGTCTGTGCAGGTGCTGCTGCCGGAGGCGGAATAAAATTGAACCTTGCAGCCAAAGGCGTCTGCCAGACTGGCAACTTTGCGCCCAATCGTCCCCATGCCAATGATGCCCCACGTCATGCCCTCTAAATCATGAAAGGTCCGGTCAAAATTCGAAAAACGCTCTTGGGCGCTGTAGGCACCGGACTTCACATACTGATCATAAAAGGCAGTTTTCCCGGAGAGCATCAGCGCCAGCAGAAGTGTGTGCTGTGCAACCGCGGGCGTACAGTAGTTTACGACATTGGCGACTTTGATGCCGCGGCTTTTGCAGTAGGTCAGGTCTACACAGTCATAGCCGGTTGCCAGCAGGCAGATGAGCTTGACATTTGGCGCGTCCGCCAGTGTGCTTTGATTCATCGGCGCCTTGTTGGAAATGATGATATCGGCGTCTTTGATCCGCTCTGCGACTTGCGCCGTGGTCGTGTTCGCATAGCAGGCCACAGTGCCAAATTGTTCAAAGCAGGATACATCAATATCTGTACCTGCGCTGTCCCGCTCTAAAATAACAAGCTTCATAGGGTATTCCTCCTCAAAATAATTTGATAAAATTTAGGGCAGCAGTTCATACCATAACACATCTTCATGCGGATTTACCTTTGCCAGCCCAAGCGCCGTGACCTGCGCATGAAAGACACTAAATTTGTCTTGGACAACGGCAAATGCCAGCCGCATTTGTTCTTTGGAAAGGGTTTTTCCCAGCGTGACATGCGGCAGCCACGACCGGGGGTGGTAGTATTTGCTCACAGCCGTCTCAGGAATGCCGGAAACGGCACTGCCAACCTGTAGAGCGAGGTCTTGTAAATATGCGTTTAGTACGGGCATGGTGTACAGGACATAGGGAAAGAGCTGGCCGACGGTGACAAATTGTATACTTCCTTGCCGCAGCCTGCCGTTGAGCTGCTGTACCGCCGGAAACAGTACGTCCACGCTGCGGGCTTCGATGGCAGAAATTGTCAGGTGCGGCGGCACCTGTTTATCGGTCATATAGTGATTACCCGACGCGGCGGCAATCTGCTCAATCAGGGTCTGTATTCGCTTGGTGGCAGCATTGTCAAAATAGACGGATATGAGATACATGGTTTTGATACACCTTAACTTTCTGGATAGAATTTTGGTGATTTTATTGTATCACAGATCGCGGCAGCCTGCCAGTACACAGAAGCTTATTTTTTTCGTAATTTATTCTGATTTTACAGCTTTTCGCAGCATTGCGTTGTTAAAATTTCTAACTGGATGGCGCACTAGGTAATTGAACCTTATAGGAATGAAATGTAAAGATTAAAAATAATTAAAATATAATGATTATTTTAAGTTAAAATTAATTGATGTAATATTGAAACAAATATTTATTTAGTGGTATTTTACAAAATAATTAGGTAATATTTGGATAAAATAGCATATTTAAATTAAAAATAGTTAAAAACAAAATAAAATCAAGTATCAAATTAGCATAAACTGACAAAAAAACAAACTTTCTTTAGCTAAAAAATCAATATTTCATAAAGTAAATTTATGCTAAATTTATATTGTGCAGTTGATGCAATATCGTATTATGAGAAAGGAGAGAGCACAATATGGTGGTAAGAAGATTGCGAAAGACATTGAAACGAAGTCTGTCAATCGCGATGGCAGCAGCGCTTATGGTGACTTCGGTTCCCGAGCTTTCTGTTACAGCCGCGGAACAGGAGGCAGTTTCCGAACAGGATATTCCAGAGGAGACTGCGCCAGCGGAGACAGAGGAAGGGGCACCACAGGACGGAAGCACCGCAGAAGGTATATCGACAGAAATTACATCGGCAGAACAGAAGGAGGACACCGCTGAGACACAGGAGTCCAGCACAGAGCAGCACGAGACAAAGAGCGTCTCGGAGACAGAGAGCGCATCAGACACACAAAGTATGACAGAACGAGAGGACAGTATAGAGAGCGAAACAGAAACAGCGCAACAGACGGAGACTGAGGAGGAGACAACGGAGTCTGAGGCGGAAGCGGAGACAGAGGAAAGGATTGATAGAGAGGAAGAAGCGGCTCAGGGGACGATAATCTTTGAGAATGACTTCAATTGCGAGGAAGCTGATTCATCATTAGGTGGTGGGACTATTAAAGCACTGGCTGATGGGAATATGGCGGTTGAGTATGATGTTGATTTGTCTCAACGAACAGAAGGAAATTGGGTGAAGGCATTTCAGGCGGATTTAGAGTTACCTGATTTATACAATGCTGGAACTGCTGAAAAGCTGACGATGAGTTTTGATGTATATTTTCCAGATAGTGAGACGGGAACAGAGAGTGGAATTGGTACGCTTACAGCTCAGGCAGTTCTAAGAAATGAGGACTGGGATTGGAAACAGGCAAAAACCATGCCTAGTTACACAGACTCTGATTTGGTATCTGGTGGAATTGATGGATATAAAAAGTTTCATGTTTCTATAGACATTACAGAAGGCGATGACTGGGAATTGAAAGACATTACGTCGTTAAAAGCGATTACGGTTTGTCTGGCAGGTAATCCCAGTGATTATAATGGGAAGCTATATTTAGACAATGTAGTATTAAAAGACACCTCAACTAAGACAGAACCCTCCGAGCCGGAAGAACCCGAAGAACCTGCAACGTCGGCAAACGAGGAAGTTTTTTATGAAGAAAACTTCAATGATATTTCGGATATTGCAAGCCTTGTAAATATGGAAGGAAGTACATTGCCCAAAGATGCCAGCGGCAATGTACTGGCTTCTGTTGAAGTACTTTCCACAGGGAATAAGGCAATTAAAATCCCAGTAGATTTATCGAAAACTACAGAGTGGACAGATATCTTTAAAGTGCAGATTGACCTTCCGAGTGAATACGCAAAGCAAATCAGCGAGAAAGTGGTTATGAGTTATGACTTGTATTTCCCGGAGGGAAGTGTCGGTGCTGATTTTAATACGATGACAGTCATGCCCGGATTGAAGAGCGGGAAAGACCAGACATGGGTTACAGTGAAAAATGGCAGGAATTATGCTACAGAAAACTGGGCGGAGACAGACATAGAGGGTTACAAGGTATTCCATGTGGAAGTAGATATGAATGAGTTTACTACATGGGATGGTGAAAAAAATGTAGATTATGCCTTCTCAGATATTACTCCGGTTAAGTCAGTTATTCCATGCCTTGCAGGGAACACCAGCAAATACAAAGGTCACATTTATCTTGATAATCTGAAAGTGAAAGCCGTAGGTGTGACAGCAGATGATGGTAATACAGGAGAACCTGACAACCCGCAAGACCCCGACAACCCCGGCGAGGCGGAGAAGCCGCTTGAAGGAGAACTGGTTTATAAGCAGGACTTTAATGAATTGTCAAGTCTTGAAAACGTTCTGATAGAAAATGTTTCAGGAAGAACGCCAGAACTGGCAGAGCTTGCCGCGGGCAATAAGGCGGTTAAGTACACTGTCGGTGCGCTGGCAGGAGGCTCATGGGACGATATTTTTAAAGCGGAGTTAAAACTTGCTGCACCGTATGAAGAAACCATTACTGATAAGGTGATTATGAGCTATGATGTTTACTTCCCTGAGGAAAGCGTAGCGGGAGGTGAAGGCGGCACATTTGATTCTATAAAAGCACAGGCGGCATTAAAGAGTGGTGCAGATGGGACATGGGTATCGCAGAAATCATGGCCGGAATTTAAGGCAGAGACGCTTGTGGAGGACACCAATGTACCGGGTTTCAAGAAAGCGCATATCGTAATTGACATGGATAATTTTGAAACTTGGAATGGCAGTGCGAATGAAGCTTATCCTTTTGAACAGATTACCCCGATTCAGGCGGTCATTCCCTGTCTTGCAGGTTCAGGCAGTACTTACGCCGGTGACATTTATCTGGATAACATTGAGGTGAGAGCGGTTAGCTCTGACGAACCAAACCCGCCGTCTGAAGTCAAAGAGCTGATTTATGAGAATGACTTTAATACATTAGAAAGTCTTGAAAACGTTCTGACTGAGAATGTAGAGGGAAGAACGCCGCAACTGGCAGAGCTTGTAACAGGAAACAAAGCGGTTAAGTACACTGTCAGCGCGCTGGCAGGAGGCTCATGGGACGATATTTTTAAGGCGCAGTTTAATTTGCCAGCACCATATGACAAACAGATTACCAAGAAAGTAGTGATGAGCTATGATATCTATTTTCCGTCTGCAAGCGTAGCAGCAGAGAGCTTTGATATGATGAAAGCACAGGCAACAGTTGCAAGCGGCAGTGCATGGGACTGGGCTACGCAGAAAACATGGCCTGAGATTAAAATAGATACACTGGAAGATGATGCGAACGTGCCAGATTTCAAGAAAGCCCATATTGAAATTGACATGGATAATCTTCAGGTTTGGGATGGTGAATTAAATGATAACAAACCATATCCATTTGACAAAATTACCCCGATTCAGGCAGTGATTCCCTGCCTTGCAGGTTCAGGCAGCAAGTACAGTGGAGAGCTATATCTGGACAACCTCAAAGTCTGGGCAGTAAACGAAACCACAGAGACACCCGACCCGACAGAGGACGTCGTTTTGACGCTGGATGCATCTGCATGGACAGTTGGGGACAAGTATCAGTATAATGGTGAGAGCAAAATTGAAAACAAGACCATCGGTGACAAGAAATTCTTGGCAGTCACAGTGGATTACGCTCAAGATGCTGCTACAGGCTGGAGTGAAGCCAAATTCAATTATGCGCACCCCGAACAAGTGCCAAGTTTAAAGGGATATAATGCTTTTGTGGCAGATGTATACTATAAACCAGCCAATAAAACCGCAGGCAGTTTTGCGATGAAACTGTTTGCAAAATCACCAGTTACAGATAAGGATACAATCAATGATGATGCCGCTTTGCCAGAAGGGGAAGCAGTGGAGATTGCAGGGCTGGAAGGCTATTATAAGTCACAGTTTGTACTGGAAAAGAAATATGACGGTGCTTTCCAGAATCTGACTTTTGGTATTGTAGGCAAAAACACAGACTATGCAGGCGAGATTTATTTTGACAACATGCGGTTTACAAAGATTACCGCACCGGAAGTCTACGTAGATTCGACCATTCTTCCAGAAAAAGGGGCAGGACTTCAGATTGTTGATAACGGAAGAACGCTTCAGACAGCGAGCGGCCAGAAAATCCCAATTTCTGAAAATGTAGCGTTGGTGGATGCCAAGGCAGTTGATGCAACAAAGAACCTTTATGCATACTTAAAAGCAGTCGGTGAGTCTGACAGCGTGATTTTTGGGCATCAGAACGACACGCATCACAAGGCAGGCAGCATAGGCGAGAACTTTTCGGAATCCGATACCAAGGACGTGACAGGCAGTATTGCAGGTGTGATTGGCATTGATGTTCTGTCACTCACAGGAAATGAAGCATCAACATGGAACACTCCAGAGCAGGACAGGATTGCCCATGTGGCGGAACTCACGAAAAAAGCGGCAGCAGAGGGCGCACTGATCACACTGTCGGCGCATATGCCGAACTTTGAGGTGATTGATCAGCGCGTGAAAGAATTTGATGCAGCAAATGGCGCTGTGGATTTAAGCGATAGTGAAAAAGTTGGTTACTGGACAACACCAAGCGGTGAGAAGCAGTACAATTTTTCAGGCTACACACCGGGAACAACGACAGGAAATATCGTACAGCGAATTATGCCCGGTCAGGACTTGAACTATCTTTACACAGATTATCTGGATTTAATCGCAGATTATGCAAAAGCTGTAGAGGGAGACGGCATTACCATTTTGTTCCGTCCATTTCATGAGAATACAGGAAGCTGGTTCTGGTGGGGCGCAGCCTTCTGTGATGAGCAGGCGTACATCAACCTGTTCCGCTACACAGTAGATTACATGAAGGAGACAAAGGGCGTACACAATATGCTCTATGTGTATGGGCCGGGCAGTGAAGCGGCGAATGTGACAGAGTACAGCGCAAGATATCCGGGAGACAACTACGTGGATATGATCGGATATGACTTATATCATTCTGGTCCGACACAGGCGAGTGAGCCGGGCTATCTGCAAAGCATCAGCAAGCAGAACCAGATACTACGTGACTTTGCTGAGAAGCACAATAAATTGTATGCGATCACAGAGACAGGCGTAGCAGACGGAGATATTGCATTGAAACGTACTGGAAACGAGGTTATGGACTGGTATATGCAGTTGTTAGACCAGATCAGCAAAGACGGCGGAATCAGTTACTTCCTCGTATGGGCAAACTTTAGTGAGAACGGCAGTTTCTATCTTCCTTATGTAATCGAGAAGAAAGACAACGGCGTGCTCTACGGACACGAGATGCTCGATGAGTTTATCAAGTTCTACAATGATAACAGAAGTGTTTTCGCGACAGACATGAACAGCGGCTACCAGCAGATTACGGGTGTGACCAACACAACAGAAGAGAATGTGTTGTCCGGTTACATCGTAGCACCACAGTCCGGCGACCGGCTTCTGCCCGACAAGGAAAATCCAACAACAAGAATTGCAGCAAAGATTTCAGGTGTGGCTGCGACAGCAACAAATGTTAAGTTTGTAGTTGAAACGGAATTTGACAAGGTGACATTGACGGCAAAGTATCATGAGGAACAGGGCGTGTGGGAGGCCATTCTCAAGGACAGCGCACTGTTAAGTCTTGGAGAGGCACTCGGAACAATTACGCTGTTTGTCGGTGAGGAAGAAGTTGCAGCCATAACAGCAAAATTTAACATGGAAGTGCAAGTGCAGAATGATATGATTCCCGAAGATTTTGAGAATTATAATGGCGACAGCCAGCAGTTAGGGCTTGCATGGGCAACCAATAAGGCTTCCGGCAGTGAGATCTCATTTGCGCTGACAGACGACCCAGAGAAGGTATTTGGCGGAAAATATGGTTTGAAGATGGACATTACGTTTGCCGCTGGCGATGCGTGGGCAGGTGCGACAAAAGGCATGAATGCCGACTGGAGTGCAGGTAACGCACTGGAATTTTACACGATTCCCGAGCAATACGGACAGAAGGTTGTGGTACAGGTCACAGCAGGCGGAAATACCATTTTTGAAACCTATTTGCAGGAATATGAGAGCTACACTGCCAATGCAAAGACGGGCTTCCCAGTAAAGGTGACAATTCCTTTTACCGCATTTGTTGGAAGAGATAACAAGGAGGCAAAATTTGACCCCGCCAAAATAGAAAGCATCGGACTCTGGTGCAATGCAATTTCCAGAGAGAATCTGACATTCCCGCTGAGCACAACACTTTATTATGATGAATTAAAAGTCGTTTCAACGGACAAGACCGAGGTGACAATCGAGGCGCTGGCAAAGGAAGGCATCTGGATTAAGGAGATTCCTGCACAGACCTACACCGGCAAGGCAATCAAACCAGAAGTGCAAGTATATGACTACGCGAAGCCGCTGACTTTAAAGAAGGACTATACAGTCAGCTACAGGAACAATACCAATAAAGGCGAAGCAGAGGTTCTCATCAAAGGCAAGGGCAATTATGCACAGACAATCACTGGCAAGTTTACGATACAGCCAAAGCAGATCAGTGAGCTTGAAATCACAGCGACCGATTACCTGATTTACAACGGAAAAGAACAGAATATTTCCGTGACTGTAAAAGACGGCAGGAAAAAGCTCAGTGCCAAGAAGGATTACACGCAGACAATCACTTATGTACCTGATGCGGCAGCGCAGGGGACAGAGGTGCAAAAAGCAAAAGAAGCTGGTCTCTATAACATCAAGATTGCCATGAAGGGAAATTATGACGGCGAAGTGACAATCCCCTGCAAGGTGATGACGGATAAAGAGCTTCTGACCAAGGCAAAGATAACGCTTCCGTCAAGCGCATTAGATTACAAGGACGGTGAAGCGGTCAGATTTGACCCGTCGCAGATTCTTGTGAAATTAGGCAGCAAGGTAGTTCCGCAGAAAGCAGAAGATGGCACCACGGACAACTATACGATTTCCTATAAAAATAATACAGAAGTAGGAACTGCAAGTGTCGTCATTCAAGGCATAGAGACAGGCAAGTATGTGGGAAGCTGCACTAAGACGTTTGCCATCAAGGGAACACCTTTCTCAAAGAAAACAATTGAAATCAGCGGATTGCAGACAAAACTTCCATATACAGGAAAAGCCTTGTATCAAAATCCTGTATTGAAGGACAAACAATCTGGCAGCACACTGGAAAAGAATGTCGATTATAAAATCACATACACAAATAACCGCAATGCGGGCAAGGCGACAATGCTGCTCACAGGTATCAACAAATACAGCGGTGAGATCAAGCAGACCTTCACAATCGACAAAGTAACGTTGACGGCAGAGCTGCTACAGCAGAATGCGATAACTGTAAAACAAAACCGTGCAGGCGTGACACCTGATGTGACACTTGTCTATGAGGGCAGAACGCTGGTCAACTGGGTGGATTACAAGCTGACCTACACCAACAACAAGAATACGACCACAGATGTAAAGAAAGCGTACATCAGCATTGCTGGCATAGGAAACTTCAAGGGCAGCTTAAAGAATGCCGTGACACTGACCATCGAGCCGAAATCATGGGACAGCCAAGAACTCACGGTGGACGTGCCTGACCTGAAGTACAAGGCAAACACGAGGGAGTACAAGCCCAATGCGGTAGTGTACGATAACGGTGCAAAGCTTGTGAAAAACAAAGATTACACAATCGAGTATGAACTCAATAAAAAGGAGGATATTACACTTACAGAAACTGGCACATTGCCCGCAAATGGACATGTGGCAAAGGTGATTATCACCTTGACAGGCGCGGATTATACAGTGAAATCAGAAGATGCGCAGAGCAGCAAAAAGACCGTTGAGTTCAGGATTACAGAGAAGCTGATTAGCGAGGCAAAGGTTGCGGTTAAACCTGACAAAATCCAGTATTTTAGCCAAGGCGGAACCAAACCCGGCAAAGAAGATTTGACTGTTACCTACAAGAATACGCCAGTGGCAGATGACGACTACACGATTATTTCTTATGAAAAGAATGACCAGAAGGGCAAGGCGACACTGGTAATTAAAGGAAACAATTCATTTAGCGGAACCAAGAAGGTAACGTTTACCATCAAGCCAAGAGACATGAAAGCGAATTTTAAGGACGCAGTAGCAAAAATCATGTCAGCTATGATGGAACAACTGTAAAGTTATAATCAGAAGCAAAGTACATACAGGCAGTGGGATATCGTTGATTACGCAGATGTCTGTAATATAGAAGGAGTGGTGCAGGAGAAGAACTGCACCACTCCTTATTTGGATGCATAGTCCCATATAGAGGAACTATGTTTTCGAGCGTCTTTTGAGATGATTTTAAGGAAGTTTTCTGAAATTAACAATGTCTGTTATGATCTGGGAAAGCAGAAGCAGTTCATGGTCATTCAGCCTGTTCAACGACAGCATGATTTTTTCCATCTCGCGTTTGCGCAGTTCAGATTCTGTTTCGGTAAATTCAGAAACGGGGGTAAACAGCGTATGAAGGTTTATGCCCATGGCATTTGCAATCTTTTTTATCGTATTGACAGTAGGACTTTTGATGCCGCGTTCAATTTGTCCAATATAGGCAGGATTAATATCTGCCATAAGGGCGAGTGCCTCCTGACTGATTCCAATTTTGGTTCGGTAGTATCGGATTTGTTCTCCGATTTGTATGTTATCCATGTACATAGTTCTGTGCCAGCCTTTACAATCATAGTATCGTTGAGTAACTTTATTGATAGATATTAGTATAACTATAGGTTGCAGAATTGATGCATGCAAATTACTATAGATTTTAATATATTAATTACTATAGATATTGAAAAGAAAAAAGAAAAATGCTATAATACACAATACTATAGTTATTAACTAATAAGTACTATAGTATTGTACCGGATTACAGGAATTTATCAGTTGTTGGTTTGGAAAGGAGAGAAAAATGGTAAAAGAGAAAAAAGCGTGGAATACGAAATGGAAACGGCGTATTTTGTCAACAGTCCTGTGTCTTGGCATGGCAGTCCAGAGTCTGCCTGTTTCTGTGTCTGCCCAAAGTGTATCCGAGACGAGCCGGGAGATACAGACAGAGGAAAATTTGATGGAGAAACCATCAGACGAAGCGGCTGGGGAGGAAGATACCAAAAAAGAAACAGTTGAAACAGAATGTGCTGAGATCGCATTTACTGAGACAGAATTTACTGAGACAGAATTTATTGAGACAGAATTTATTGAGACAGAACCAATTCAAACAGAACTGGTTGAAACAGAGTCAGCAGAGGCGGAGCAGACTCAAACAGAGCTGGTAGATTGGACCGGAACCGAACCAATCGAAACAGAGGAAATTGTAACAGAAGGGATTGAAACAGAGGAGAGTGAAGCGAAAGAAACCGAACCAGCCGAAACTGAACCGGCAGAAAAAGCACCAGAAGCGGACAGCAGAATTGTTGATACAGGCACTACGCTCACGCTTGAAAACGGGTCTATGGTGACGGTTGAGGGTATCACAAGAGATAGAGGGCAATGGATTGCATTTACTGCCCCGGAGGAAGGTATTTATCGGTTTGGCTGGGATTATCATGAGGAGGATACCGCAGGAGCTGTAATAGGTTATCTGTATTCTGAGATATTGGATGATCTGGCTGAGATTCCCGAGGAACCGTGGAAGGAGGAGATCAAAGATCCGCTCTTATCGTATGATTACGGTCATGGTTTCAGGATTGAATATCAATTGTCCAAAGATGAAACCATATATTTGTTTGTAAAACTTCAGAACAGCGATGTTCTTCAGACAATTTCAGTATATGCAGAAACCGTGCGGGCGGCAATGGATATATCCGTCGATAATACATATCAAATAACAGATGTGAATGATGACAGTGCACAATGGCTGATTTTTCAAGCGCCTGACAGCGGCTTTTATGAAATCCGTTCAAGCAACCCGCAGGCAGATACAGCGATAGAATGGGAACCGTATTTTGATATGTATATCCAGATTTCAGGGAGCTACTGGGGAGATGATGAGGGCGGCACCAATATGGCCTTTTACGCAAAGGAAGGGCAGACACGCTACATCAAAGCGCGGACAATGGACGATTATGAAAACAGCCATGTCAAAGGCAGTTATCAGGTCACGGTGACAAAGTTATCAGGAATCTCTTTTGACACGACAGCGGGAATGAGTAAACTGACAATTGGCATGGAGACGGATTCTCTCGGCGGAATTTTTCCAACGGTATATTATCGGAAAGACGGAGACACCACTTGGGAATCCAAGCGTCATGAGAGTGCAGTGGATGCATCAGGCAAAAAAAGCATGGATATCAACGGGCTGGAGCCGGATACAGCATATACTGTGGAGGCGCGGTTTGGATATTATGGGGAGGAGGAAGTTGTACTTTATAAAGAAGAAGTCCGCACAAAGTCTATGGAAGACAGTTATGAACAGCATGCAGGCGGATATCAGATCAGATGGCAGGCGGAATCATTTTATGGCGGTTTTTCGCTGTCTGCACAGATTACAGATGCAGGACAAAATGATACAGCCGGCGACAAGGCCGAAGTGTATTTTTACACGAAGCAGGGAGAGGAGGATTGGATCAGACGAACAGAGCAGGAAGATAAAGAGGTGGCACTTGGCAGTTTTAAGACATGGTTGATCTCAGGGCTGGATTTTGAGGGAGAGTATACGATAGGTGTCAGTATCAAAGCCCCGTCCGCCGAAACAGCGCTGCCGGAAAACGAGGAGGTGACTGCGCTGAACGGGAGAACGGTCACGGTGGAGCTGCCAGAGGAATTGAAGCCGGTTACAGTACATACAGGCTGCCAGTATATTGTGTTTCAAATGCCCAAAGCGCTTCGTTTCTGGGAAGCTGTGGCAGTGCAGGAGGGCAGGGAGTATGAGTTGCAGCGCTGTAGCGAACAGACAACCAGTGAAGGAATCCTGTCTGCGTGGTACGTTCCTCTATATGATGAGTGGGCGGCAGAATATAAGGATTTTCAAGCAGAACAAACGTTTTGTATAAAAATTAAAATGAATGAACGCTATGGGTCTGGATGGCTGGTGTTCAAGAATCAGATCTTGACACAAAGACCGGACGCAAAGATGTTGGCAGCACAGATTTCTGCCAGTGCGGAGTCTGTCACGTATGAGATGGATTCGGACAAGGAGCCTTCGATGACCATTCCTGTAACGCTTGGAACAATGCCGGAGAACCTGCATCTGATTGTGACACCTGCAAGGGGATTCGTGAACGGAACAGAGATATATTATCAGTATGGAAAGAACTACCGTGCGGAATCAGACACCCATATCGACACAAAAATTACGGGCATTAGTGCGGGCTGGAATGGGAAATTGGCAGTCTGCCTGAGAGAAAATATGTTCCTTGGCATGGGAATCCCCTCTCAGAAAGACGACTATATGATGCGTAACCAGAGCAATATCTTTGCGGAAATAACCGTTACGGAGAGTTGTACGATACCTAATTCAAGACGCACAATCACGCTGAATGATACAGTGACAAATGCAGTGACTGTCCGGGCAAATATTACAGCAGGCAACGTGCTGGAAGGGGAGCAGCTCTATGCATATGCAAAGTACTGGCCGTCCGCGCAGGAAGAGAGTGCAGGCCGTTATACAGAGGATGTGAGGCTGGACAGCCAGAACAACTACACCGGGGATCTTGTGTTTGATACCCTGACAGGTGATACCACTTACCAGTACAGTATTTATCTATACAAAGAGTTTGAGACAGAGGATGATGCCTATACAGTGAATCTGGAGAAGGGCAGCAGGTATACCTTTACAACAGGCTCTGCTGACAGCCTTGAATTAAAAGAACTCTCTGTTACAGAACGGTATGCAGGCGCCGCAGACCTTTTTGCAGCCATGAGCGAAAAGATTGAGAGTGCCAGCATGCTGACACTTTATTATAGAGAGAAAGGGCAGAAGGAATGGCTTCATAATGAAAATAGCTGGGATGAGCGGTGTATTATTGATGAGAAGGGCAATGCAGTGATACATTTGAATCTGCTGAAAGCGGCAACAGAGTATGAATATTATATCGAGGTTTTCGGAAAGAAATTTTCGGAAGGTGTTTTGACAGGCGGGGAACAGGACTGCTACAAAAGCTTCTGCACAAGATCGGCCAAGGAGGTTTTCGCGGGACAGACGGAAATAATTTCTTGGCATGACCGTGCAAGCCTGACGTTAGAAGCTGTTTTTCCAGACCAGACAGTAAGCGCAGATATATATTATGGGGTGAAGGATGGTCAGGATACGAAGCGGTACCTGCGCACCGTCAAATTTGATACATTCGAGCTGTGCAGTGACGGCATATACAGAAAAACGATTGATATTACAAAATTAACGCCGGACACAGTCTATGAATATGAAATAAAATATTATGCAAACCAAGATACAGGATTGTGGGAATATTTTGGTGAATCAGAGACAGGCACATTTTCTACTCAAAATAAGGGAAATGACCAGCCGCAATATGAAATCAGACCAGACGATGAAAAACTTGTAGTGACAATACCTGAGCTGATTTTTAATAATATAAGGCAGGAGGCAAAACCTGTTTTCTCTTATGACGGGAAAGTGCTTGTAGAAGGCAGTGACTATGATTTGCTTTACACTGCTGAGGGAGATGACTACAAATCGGTAGGGAACCATTTTATTGAAGTACGCTTTAAAGGATACTACAGTGGCGAAGTGTTACAAGGCTATTCCATTCTTCCGCTGGAGATTGAGGAGGGAAATCCAAAGTTTGCTGTTTCCTTTCCGGTATTGTATTATAATGGAACTGCACAGAAGGCAAAACCTGAGCTGGCTTATGATGACTGGAAGCTGGCAGAGAACATAGATTATACATTGACATATTCTGAAAACGGGGACGACTATACTTCTGTCGGGGAACATGAGGTGGTTCTGAGCTTTTGTGGAAATTATACTGGCACAGTGGTACAGCGCTATGTCATTTATGCCCAGACAGCAGAAAATATGGGAGAGGATTTTAAGATTTATGTTCCTTCACTGTATTTTAGCAAAAAAGCACAGTTTCCCAGACCAGAAGTCTTTTATGGAACGGAGAAATTAATTCAGGGTATAGATTACAGTACAGAATATCCTGACAGGGATTCTGTGGGGAACACCGATGACCATAAATCCGTAGGAAACCACATTTTGAAAATCCATTTGAGAGGAAATTATCAAGGTATTGTCACGCAGTCATATGTTATTTATGACAAGCGGAATGCACTCAAAGAGAATACAATAGACATAGGAAGGCTGAAATTTAGACTGAATGCGTCCGATGTCAGAGATGCATTCTACACAGGCAGCGCGGTGATGCCAAGGGTGGAAGTGACAGGTACAGACGCAAGAGAGGAAATCAGCTATAAAGTTGTTTACAAAAATAACTACAACGCTGGAAAGGCAGCAGTGACAATTATTGGTTTGGGAAGTAATGCAGAGAACAGCAGTACTTACATCGGCACCAAAACGCTCAGCTTTACAATCAAAAAACCCAGTATTAAAAACATTACAGTCAATCAATATACAAATAACTATGACTATCAGGGAACCCCGGTGCGCTTAAACGATTTACAATTAACACTCCAAGGAAAACAGGACGTGCCAGACTATGTGTTAAAACTGGGAACTGACTATACCATTTCTTATAAAAAGAACAGCACTACAGGAACAGCGGTGGCAGTTGTAAAGGGAATCGGGAATTTTGCAGGCACCACACAATATAAATTCACTATCCATCCATATACGTTCAAGGAAGAAGATCTGCGCAGCGCGGTGACACATGTGTCATATTCGCCAAAGGGGGCTAGGCTCAATAAGCTTGTGCTAGAGAATGGTATGATTTTGACAGAAGGGACAGATTACAAAGTAAAATATACCTACAGTGACAGGCGGAAAAAGCTGGCTGGTTCAACGGTCACAATGGTGCTTACGGGCAAAAATGCCTGCAAGGGAACTGTTACATTGAAGGATATTCCTATCGTCAAAGCAGATTTTTCAGACTGTATCAATGTGCCAGACGAGTTTGTGCTGGACGCAGCAAAACTGGAAAAGGGCAGAACAGCGCTCAAGGTAACAGATTATGCAGGTGTGAAGATGAAAAATGGCAGGGATTACCGTCTTGAATGGGATAGCAGAGAGACGACAGCACCGAAAGGAACCGAGCTGACACTCACCATCAAGCCGACACAGCAATCCAGTTATATAGGTGAACGGAGTTTGCCATACAGGGTTGCCGAAAAGAATCTGACAAAATTAAAAAAGATAAGGATTGTCCAAGCCAAGGTTTTTGACGGCAGACATCCTGTGACGCTTGTGCCGGAAGAAATCGTATATGGTGACAGGGAAGCAGTACCCTTTACAGACGAAGAAATCAAGATTATTTCCTATAAAAATAACACCAAAACAGGAACCGCACAGGTAACGGTTCAGGGCATAGGGCGATATTATGGGACAAAGACACTCAAGTTCAAGATTACGGATTAACAGGATTGAAAAAAGCGGTTCATTTCATTGAGCCGCTTTTTCAATCAGTCCCCCCTAACTGTTTCTTAACAAAGTATTAAATGCACCCAAATCAAGAAAATTCTGGAAAAAACCTGTTGACAATAGACTATGTTAGGTATATGCTGTTACCAGCAAATACTTTGAAAGCCAAAATATTTGAGAATCAAAACATTTGAGCATCAAAATAAATTGACGGCAGACCTGAATGTGGGCGCAGAGTATTGAAGCAAAATAAAAAGAGAGCAAAATGAAAAAACATGCAATGAAATGAAAAATGAAAGGATGGAAACAAACATGTTAGAAAGAGTAAAAGAAATCATCGAGGAGCAGTTGAATATCGAGGGCGTAGAGATCACAGAGGAGACACGCTTCAAGGAGGATTTGGACGCAGACTCACTTGATTTGTTTGAGCTTGTGGACGCATTTCAGGATGAGTACGGCGTGGAGATTCCGGCAGAGGATTTAGAGCAGATCACAACAGTAGGCTCTATCATCAAGTATTTGCAGGACAAGGGCGTAGAGGAGTAAGTGTCAAGTCCAATCAAGAACTAAGATAAAAACAGAGGTTTGTATGAAAACAAGAATAACAGAAATCTTAGGAATAGAGTATCCCATCCTTCAGGGCGGCATGGCATGGGTCGCTGAGCACAATCTGGCGGCGGCCGTGTCGGAAGCCGGAGGACTGGGGATTATCGGTGCGGGCGGTGCGCCGGCAGAATTTGTCAGAGAGCAGATTCAGAAGGTAAAGGAAGTGACCGACAAGCCGTTTGGCGTGAATATCATGCTCATGAATCCAGAGGCGGACGCAATCGCGCAGGTGGTTGTGGACGAGGGCGTCAAGGTGGTCACTACAGGTGCAGGCAATCCATCGAAGTACATGGAGATGTGGAAGGCGGCGGGCGTGAAGGTCATACCTGTTGTGGCGAGTGTCGCGATGGCGAAGCTGATGCAGCGCGGCGGCGCGGATGCTGTTGTCGCAGAGGGCATGGAGAGCGGCGGACATATTGGGTCGATCACGACAATGGCGCTTGTGCCGCAGATTGCAGATGCGGTGGAGATTCCTGTCGTGGCGGCGGGCGGCATCGCAGATGGCAGAGGATTTGCAGCAGCCTTTATGCTCGGTGCGGAGGCAGTGCAGATCGGCACGCGCTTTGTCGTGGCGACGGAATCTATCGTACACGAGAAGTACAAGGCAATGCTCATCAAATCAAAAGATATCGACTCGGCAGTCACTGGCATGACGACAGGTCATCCGGTCAGAAGTATCCGCAATAAAATGACCAAAGAATACTTAAAGCTCGAAAAAGAAGGCGCAGACTTCATGGAGCTGGAGAAACTTACCCTCGGTTCGCTCAGAAAGGCGGTCATGGAGGGAGATGTGGTGAACGGTACGGTCATGGCAGGCCAGATTGCAGGGCTTGTCAAGAAAGAACAGCCGTGCAAGGAGATTATCGCAGAGATCATGGAGCAGGGATTAGCGCTCCTGAACAAGACATTCTGAGAAGCAGAATCTTTTATAATGTAGAATCTTTTATAAAGCAGAATCTTTTATAATGACAAGCGGTCAGAATTTAACAGGGTCAACAGATGCGGCAGCCCAGGGTTTGAGGGCTGGCTGCATCACTAAGAGAGGCAGAGAATGAACAAAATAGCATTTATTTTTCCGGGACAGGGTTCACAGTATGTGGGCATGGGAAAAGATTTTTATGACACGTATGAGGAGGCAAAGAAGGTCTACCAGCTGGCGGGCGAGGTGTCCGGGCTGGATATGGAAGCGCTTTGTTTTACAGAGAATGACGAGCTCAACATCACCGAGTACACACAGATTGCAATGCTTGCCACAGAGGTAGCAATTCTAAAAGTGCTCGAGTCCAAAGGCGTCAAGGCAGATGCCACCGCAGGGCTGAGCCTTGGCGAGTACGGCGCACTGGCAGCGGCGGATGTGATGGATTTGAAGGATTTGTTCTATATCATCAGAAAGCGCGGCATCTTTATGCAGGAGGCGTATCCAGAAGGCGGCGCCATGACGGCAGTGCTCGGGCTGGAGAGTGACAGGATTGAGGAGATCTGCCGCCAGACAGAGGGCATTGTGACCATCGCAAATTACAATTGCCCCGGACAGATCGTCATTACAGGTGAGGAGCAGGCGGTGCTCGCAGCGGCGCAGGCATGTTCGGAAGCCGGCGCAAAGCGCTGTGTGCCGCTCAAAGTCAGCGGACCATTTCACTCTGCACTGCTAAAGGGTGCAGGAGAGAAGCTTGAGAAGGAGTTGATTGGTGTTCAGCTTAGAAAACCCGCCATTCCATACATCAGCAATGTGGACGCGCTCGATGTAGTGGAGGCAGCGCCTGTCAAGACACTTCTCAAAAATCAGGTATCCAATTCTGTGTGCTGGCAGCAGACCATCGAGAAAATGATCGCGGACGGCATAGACCTTTTCATAGAAATCGGACCGGGAAAAACGCTGAGTGGATTTATGAAGAAAATCGACAAGGACGTGAAATGCATGAATATAGATAAAGTGGCAGATTTAGATAAGGTATTGGAGGAATTGTCATGTTGACGGGAAAAATCGCTCTTGTGACAGGCGCGGGCAGAGGCATTGGCAGAGAGATCGCGCTTGTGCTGGCAGCAAACGGCGCAACGGTAATAGTGAATTATAACGGCTCTAAGGAGAGCGCGGAGGCGGTTGCCGCTGAGATTGTACAAAAGGGCGGCAGCGCGGAGGCAATACAGTGCAATGTCTCTGATTTTGCGGCGAGTGAAGCGTTTGTAAAACAAGTGCTTGACAAGTATAAAAAAGTGGACATTCTCGTGAACAATGCGGGTGTCACCAGAGATAATCTGATTATGCGCATGACGGAGGAGGACTATGACACAGTCCTTGACACAAACTTAAAGGGTGCCTTTCACATGATCCGTCATCTCTCACGCAGCTTTATCAAACAAAGAGGCGGAAAGATCATCAATATTTCCTCTGTGAGCGGCGTGCTCGGCAATGCGGGACAGGCAAACTATTCGGCGTCGAAGGCGGGGCTGATCGGGCTTACCAAGAGCGTAGCGCGGGAGTTTGCAAGCCGCGGGGTCAATGTCAATGCAGTGGCGCCGGGCTTTATTGATACCGATATGACCAAAAATATGACAGAGGATGCCAAGAAAACGCTGAGCAGCATGATTCCGATGGGAAAGATGGGCAGCACGAAAAACATTGCAGATCTTGTCCTGTTTCTGGCAGGAGACGGCTCGGACTACATCACTGGGCAGGTGATCTGTGTGGACGGCGGCATGTGTATATAGCGCGATAGGATATAGATTGGAAAGGGTAAAAATATGAAAAGAAGAGTAGTAGTGACAGGAATGGGCGCAATCACCCCGATTGGCAATGATGTTGCTTCTTTCTGGAATAGTGTAAAAGAGGGGAAAATCGGTTTTGCACCGATTTCCTATTTTGATACGACAGACTATAAATGCAAATTGGCAGCACAGGTCAAGGATTTCAACGCCGCTGATTACATGGATAAGAAGGCAGCGCGCCGCATGGAGCCATTTTGCCAGTTCGCAGTTGCAGCGGCAAAGGAGGCCATCGAGGACGCAGGTCTTGACATGACCAAGGAGAACCCGTACCGGGCAGGCTGCGCAGTGGGAAGCGGTATCGGCAGCTTGCAGGCGATGGAGCGGGAGCACACCAAGCTGGAGGAGAAGGGACCGTCGAGAGTTGCACCGCTTCTGGTGCCGCTGATGATTTCCAACATGGCGGCGGGCAATGTGAGCATCGCTTACAATCTCAAAGGCAAGAGCATCAATGTGGTGACAGCGTGCGCCACAGGCACAAACTCCATCGGGGAGGCGTTTCGGACGATTCAGTACGGCGACGCAGACATCATGGTGGCAGGCGGTACAGAGAGCTCCATCACGCCCATTGGCATCGCGGGCTTTTCTTCCCTGACGGCGCTGTCTACCTGCGAGGACCCCGCGCGCTGTTCCATTCCGTTTGACAAGGACAGAAGCGGCTTTGTCATGGGCGAGGGCGCAGGGATTGTCGTGCTGGAGGAGCTTGAACATGCAAAGGCGCGCGGCGCTAAGATTTATGCGGAGGTTGTGGGATATGGCTGCTCGTCGGACGCATTTCATATCACTTCCCCGGCGGAGGACGGCGCAGGCGCAGCGGCAGCGATGCTGGGTGCGGTAAAGGACGCAGGCGCAGCGCCGGAGGATATCACGTATATCAACGCGCACGGAACGGCGACGCACCACAATGATCTGTTTGAGACGAGGGCAATCAAGCTCGCGTTCGGTGAGCACGCGAAGGATATCAAGATCAACTCGACAAAGTCTATGGTCGGGCATCTGCTCGGCGCGGCGGGCGCAGTAGAGTTTGTTGCCTGCGTGAAGGAGCTTGAGGAGGGGTATATACACCGCACGGTCGGACTTGCAGAGAGTGAGGGGGAAATGGACTTAAACTACTGCAAGGAGAGCAGCAGCGAGGACATAGCCTATGCGCTTAGCAACTCATTGGGCTTTGGCGGGCATAACACCAGCATTTTGATCAAAAAGTATGCAGAGTAATCTAAAATAGGCTTTCAGAAAGAAAAAGGTGACACATATGTCAGTTTATACAGCGAAGGAAATTATGGAGATCATTCCCCACAGACACCCGTTTATGCTGATTGATACCATCGAGGAACTCGAGGAGGGCACGAGGGCGCTTGGCAGGAAGTGCGTGAGTTTTAATGAGCCCTTTTTTGCAGGGCATTTTCCGGGCAATCCAGTGATGCCGGGCGTGCTGATCGTGGAGGCGCTGGCACAGGTCGGGGCGGTCGCCCTGCTTGGACTTCCGGCGTGGAAGGGCAAGACAGCGTATTTTGCGGGAATCAACAAGGCGCGGTTTAAACAGAAGGTTCTGCCGGGCGATGTGCTCATGCTCGAGACAAAGATTGTCAAGGTCAAAGGACCGATCGGCGTCGGCGAGGCAGTTGCCACAGTCAATGGAAAGACAGCTTGCAAAGCAGAGTTAATGTTTGCGATTGGCGATTAGGAGGTTTAAGATGGAAGAATCACAGCAGGTGAAAACCAAGAGGAGATTTCCCCTGAATTTGTACAATAAGCTCGAGCAGAGACTCAAAAATAAATCCGATGAAACACTGGAGAATACCGAGGAAGCGGCAGCCATACAAGCGGAGAAAACCGAAAAGACAGAGGTTGTCAAATGCCCTAAGTGCGGGAAGATGGTAGAGCGCGCACGCGTTGTCAAGAAAAGGTATGTCTGTTATGAGTGCGGCGGTTATTTCCGTGTCAAGACCAATAACCGTATCCGAATGGTGGCGGACGCAAAGAGCTTTGAACCGTGGTTTGAGGACATGGAGGTGAGCAATCCGCTGGACTATGAGGGCTACGAGGACAAACTCGCAGCGGCAAGAGACAAGACTGGATTAAAGGAAGCTGTGACCGTCGGGCGCTGCAAGGTGTTTGGCGAGGAGATCGTGCTTGGCGTGTGCGATTCCCGCTTTATGATGGCGAGCATGGGGCACGTTGTCGGCGAGAAGATTACAAGGGCGATCGAGCGCGCCACACAACTGCGCCTTCCTGTCTTTTTGTTCTGTTGTTCCGGCGGCGCCAGAATGCAGGAGGGCATTGTATCGCTGATGCAGATGGCAAAGACTTCTGCGGCGATCAAGAGACACGGCGATGCGGGGCTGCTGTACTGTTCTATTCTGACGGACCCCACGACAGGCGGCGTGACGGCAAGCTTTGCGATGCTCGGCGATGTGATTATGGCAGAGCCGGGGGCGCTGATCGGCTTTGCGGGACCCAGAGTCATCAAACAGACCATCGGACAGGAGCTTCCAGAAGGCTTTCAGACTTCGGAATTTCTGGTGGAGCACGGATTTGTGGACGGCATTGTGCTGCGCGAGAATCTCAAAAAGACAATTCATTTCCTGATCAAGTCCCATCAGGGAACAGGAAAGCAGACCTATGCAGGATTTTATCCCAACACAGATTTTCACTTTGAGCTGAGTGAGGAGTTAAAGGAGCAGACTTGGAAGTCGAAACCGCGCAGTGCATGGGAGAAAGTCAAGGCAGTCCGTCAGGTGGAACGCCCGTCGGCGCTGGACTATATGGACAGTATATTTGACATCTTTGTCGAGGCGCACGGCGACAGGGGCTTTGCCGATGACAAGGCGCTGATCGGCGGCATCGGGTTTATCGAGGGGCAGCCTGTGACCGTCGTGGCGGATATCAAGGGCAAGGATTTCAAGGAGTGTCAGGAGAGAAACTTTGGTATGCCGCTGCCGGAGGGCTACAGGAAGGCGCTGCGCCTGATGAAACAGGCGGAGAAGTTCAACCGCCCGATTATCAGCTTTGTCAATACATCCGGTGCATTCTGCGGGCTGGAGGCGGAGGAGCGCGGACAGGGTGAGGCGATTGCCAGAAACCTGCTCGAGATGTCAGGGCTCAAAGTTCCGGTGCTGTGTATTCTCATCGGGGAGGGCGGCAGCGGCGGCGCGCTTGCGACGGCTGTCGGCAATGAAGTGTGGATGATGGAGAATGCGACCTACTCCATTCTCTCGCCGGAGGGATTTGCTTCGATCTTGTGGAAGGATTCCAACCGCGCACAGGAGGCGAGCGAGGTTATGAACATCACGGCGCAGGATTTGAAACGCCTTGGCGTGATCGAGCGCATTGTCCCGGAGTTTGGCGGGGCAGACAACAAGACAGCGGCGGCGATCGGCAGCTACATGAAGGAGTATATCAAGGAGTTTTTACAAAAATACGACGGCAAGTCAGGAGAACAGATTGCGGCGGAACGTTACGAGCGGTTCAGGGGCTTTTGAGAAATCTATAAAGAAGGTTAAGAAGAATGAGTGAATTGAGGATAGGAGATCTTTGTCCGCGCATTCCCGTGATACAGGGCGGAATGGGTGTCGGCGTCAGCTTGTCAGGGCTTGCCGGCGCAGTGGCGGCGGCCGGCGGTGTGGGCGTGATATCAACGGCGCAGATTGGCTACCGCGACCCTGACTTTGCCCGCAATCCGATCGAGAGTAATCTCAAAGCAGTCGGTGCGGAGATCAAAAAGGCGCGGGAACTGGCAGCGGGCGGTATTATCGGTGTCAATATCATGGTGGCGACGAGACGGTACGAGGACTATGTGCGCGCGGCAGCGGCAGCCGGTGTAGATCTGATTATCTCAGGTGCAGGGCTGCCCATGACGCTGCCTGAGCTTGCCGGCAGCGCAAAGATTGCGCCCATCGTTTCCAGCAGAAAAGCGCTCGGCGTCATTGCAAAGCACTGGAAAAAGAAGTATGACCGCAAGCCCGACTTGGTCGTTGTAGAGGGACCGCTGGCAGGCGGGCATCTGGGCTTTTCCAAGGAAGATATTGATGCGTATACCGTGACCAAAGAAAAGGATTATGACGCGGAAATACGGGAAATCATTGCGCTTGCAGATGAGCTTGAAGTGCCTGTCGTCGTGGCAGGCGGCGTGTATGAGCAAAAAGATCTCGCGCACTATCTTGCGATGGGCGCAAAGGGTGTACAGCTTGCCACACGCTTTGTCACGACCAGAGAGTGCGACGCGTCGGATGCGTACAAGCAGGCGTATCTCGATGCGAAGAAGGAGGATATCGTGATCGTCAAAAGCCCGGTAGGAATGCCGGGGCGCGCGATACACAATGCCTTTCTGGACAAGGTGCAGGCAGGAGAGCGGTTTATGCGCGGGTGCAGGCAGTGCATCATCACCTGCAAGCCTGACACAGCGCCGTACTGCATTACCGAGGCGCTGATCAATGCCGTCGAGGGGAATCTGGACGAAGGTCTTATTTTCTGCGGAAGTAATGCCTACCGGGCAGATCACATCGAGACCGTAGCGGATATAATGGAGGAATTTTCAACATGACAATAAGGATAACCGGCACAGGCAGCGCACTGCCGGAGAAAATAGTGACAAATTTCGACTTGCAGGAGCTTGTGGAAACCTCCGACGAGTGGATTCAGAAGCGGACAGGCATTGCGCAGCGCAGGGTGTCCACCGGAGAGACGGTGTCTACACTGGCTGCCGAGGCGTGCAAAAAGGCACTTGAGATGGCAGGAAAAACAGCCGCAGAGGTGGACTTGATACTGGTTGCGACCTGCTCGCCGGAGCTGCTGCTGCCATGCTGTGCCTGTCAGGTGCAGGATTTGATCGGCGCGGCAGACGCGGTGGCGTTTGACCTGAATGCGGCTTGTTCGGGCTTTTTGTTTGCACTGAACACAGCGAATGCCTATCTGCAGACTGGAATCTACAAAAATGCCTTGATTGTGGGCAGTGAGGTGCTCTCAAAGCTTGTGGACTGGAAGGACAGGGGAACCTGTATCTTGTTTGGCGACGGCGCAGGGGCGGCATTTGTGGAGGCGTCTGAGGAGACGTGTACGTATGAAAATGGGCGCAGGGCTGGCATGGAGTGTATGGTGCAGGGTTCTGACGGTGCAAAAGGAATGGTGCTTTCGTGTGCGGAGCGGGCGGTGAACAGTGCCTTTTACGCGGAGGACGAGACGATAAGCCCGCATATTCAGATGGATGGGCAGGCGGTTTACAAATTTGCTACCAAGCAGGTTCCGGCATGTATCCAGCAGGCGCTTGACAAGGCGGAAAGGACGGTGGAGGATGTGGACTGGTTTATCTTACATCAGGCAAACGTCCGCATTATCGAGTCTGTGGCAAAGCACCTCAAAGCAGAGATGGCAAAGTTTCCGATGAATATCCACAAAATCGGCAACATGTCCTCGGCAACAATTCCTGTGCTGCTCGACGAGTGTAACCGCAATGGCATGATCAAAAGAGGAGACAGAATCGTGCTGTCTGGATTTGGCGCGGGCTTGACTTACGGTGCAAGCGTGCTGGTATGGTAAGTGATATCAGACGGCTGGTTTCTCTGCGCAGCTTTTTTCAGGCAGGTGATATGGAGGTGAGTACCATCGAAAAGAAGACGAGCAGGGTGTTGAATGAGATGCTGGTCAAGCTCTTTAACAATATAATGGACGCGGAGGAGAAGGCGATCATCACTGAGGAATACAAGGACATCACAAACAATGATATGCATATCATCGAAGCGATCGGCATCGAGGAGCCGCGCCGGATGTCAGATATTGCGAAACGTCTGAATGTGACGATGGGCACACTGACCACCAACATGAACAGCCTTGAGGATAAGGGATATATCATACGTGAGCGCAGCAAGACAGACAAGCGCGTCGTTTTGGTCGTGCTCACCCCAAAGGGCAAAAAAGCATTCTACCACCACAGAGGCTTTCACAGGAATATGATCAAGGCGATTTTGAAGGGTCTGGACGAGGACGAGATGAAAGTGATGATCAAGTGTCTATTGAATTTGAATGAGTTTTTTGAGAAATATGAGGACAGGCAGTTCCGATAACAGGGCTGTCTGTATTTTTTTCTTGAAAGACTTGAAAAATTTGGTATAATTAGGTTATTCCTTTTTAATCAAAATTTTATACAAATTTAATGGAGGGTTTATCGTGGCGTCATTTACAGTAGCGGAATTGGAGAGCATGGTTGTCGTGAATATGGGGGATTATAAGACTGCCAGAGGGGAAACAAAACTGATGACAAAAGACTTGGGCTCGTGCGTCGGCGTGGCGCTTAGAGACCCGCACACTGGCGTGGGGGGCTTGCTGCATGTGATGCTTCCAGATCACACGATGTCAAGCAGATCGAACTTTATTGCGGCAAAGTACGCGGACAGCGGACTTGATGAGATGATTGACACACTGGTGCTTGAGGGGGCACACCGGAAGCGTCTGGTGGCAAAGATTGCGGGCGCTGCCCATATGATTAAGTGTGACCTGATACCGGAGAGCAGGGACATCTCCTCGCGAAATCTAAACGCAGTGGTGGAGAAGCTTGCCGAACTCAAAATTCCGCTGCTTGCATCGGATGTGGGGGAGGATTTTCCGCGGACTGTCGTGTTTGAGCCGGGCAGCGGCTCTTTTCGGATTCTCACGCCGGGCAAGGAGGAGAAGATGATATAAGACATGCATCAAAAAAAGTGTTTCTTTGACAGAAACACTTTTTTATGTACTATTGATTCAAAAGTGACAGCGCAAGCTTTCTCTTGTGATGGCGGTACATGCTCGCAAAATGATTATAAAACCAAAAACCTTCTACTAAGACGTGGTTGAAAACACCAAGTTTTCCTTTCACTGTACCGTGGTAATACTCTCCGCCGTAATTGACGCTATGCCCTTCCTTGATATAGGAGATCAGCGCCGATTCGCAGGTAATATTGTCTTTCACTTCTGTGTAGGCAGTGCCCACGCAGTCCGGGTGGTGGGAGTCGCTGCCGCCGAACATCGGCAGTCCGTACTGCATTGCGAGCCTGCGCGCGTCCGTGTTGGACTCTGGGGACTCACAGGCATTGAACGCCTCCACGAAATCAAAATGTTTCATGAGTTCAGCAGGGTTTTTCTTGTAGGCGCGCGTGCGCGTGATGCTCAAATGGCGCTCTCCGCAGGGATGTGCAGGTCCGAGAATCCCGCCGTGTCTGTGCACTACCTCCTGCAAAACTCTCACAGGCAGACCGCGGCACTCCATCAGCAATAATTTTACATGCTCAGGCAGAATCACAAGGATATGCCCTGCATCAATGGTATCGTACTCAATTCCCTTTAGAACGACAAAGCCGTCAAGCTTTCCTTTTAAATGATCGCGGTATCTGCGAAACCCGTTGTACGAATCGTGATCTGTTACAAGCATTCCTTGAAAACCCTTGGATTTGAGAATCTGAACATATTCCGCTATGGGAATCTTTCCATCCATCGAGCCTTCCTTCGTGTGGCAATGCATATCAAATTTCATAACAGATGAACCCTCCAATATATTTATAAAATAAAAATTAATTTCCTTCCTTCCTTAGTGTACTAAAAATGGGGAAAATAATCAAATATCAAATCATGGAAAATCTATAAAAATTTTTACGAAAATTCACGCTTCATATTGGTGATTAATTTGGGCTAAAATTACGTAAATAAAGTAATTTCGGGAAAAATGCACATCAGAACACACTTTTTGGACACATTTACATTCAAATTTTATATAATATGAAAAAAAATCATGCACACAGTTACAGTTTTGACCGTAAATCAGGGTACGCAGGCTCTGGAAGTATTCACATATTAAGATTTTATGAAGATTACTTAAAGATTTGTATTTATAAGTTGACTTTGCACAGGGTATATTCTATAATGATGAACATTAGAAATAGGTAGATGTATGTAAGGCATTTTATGAAAAATAAAATGCTCTGGGGAGGAGAATTTGTGAAAACGAAAATAACAGGACTTTTCGTGCAGTACAAGGCACTGGTCATCATGGCGGTGTATGCCGTCGTGTATCTCGCGGCATTTTTTTATCTCGAGCGGCGCACGGTGGCAGTACATGAGATTAATTTTGCAGTCGATGCCTACATTCCGTTCTGTGAAGTGTTTATCGTGCCCTATCTGCTCTGGTTTCCCTATGTGGCGCTCACCGTGGTGCTGTTGTGTATCAGGGACAAGGAGGAGAGTGAGCGGCTGGTAGCATTTTTGATGGCGGGCATGACAATCTTTATCGTGGTGTCGGCAGTCTTTCCAAATGGTCATAACCTAAGACCCAAGACGTTTGACCACGAGAGCATTTTTATTGATCTAATCAAAAATCTGTATGCGACCGATACGCCGACAAACATTTTGCCAAGTATCCATGTATATAATTCCGTGGCAATTATGATTGCGGTGTGGCGGAGTAAATGTTTCGCAGGCCACAAGGTGATCAAGGCTTCGATGCTTGCCCTCGGCGTGAGCATTATATTCTCGACCGTGCTCATCAAACAGCACTCCATGCTCGATGTGCTGCTGGCGTTATTGTTATCGGCGGTGATGTATTCCATCTGTTACAAGAGAACGGCAGTTCGCGAGAAGCGCATCTCTGAGATTCGGGCAAAATAAAAAATAACTCCATTGAAATTCGAAAATCCGAAGTTTCAATGGAGTTGTTTTTAATGTAAAACCTTTACCGACGTATTTTGTATGACAAACCGTGAAATGTTGTCATAGCTTTGCTCAGGCATAATGTAGACCTTCCGGCCACTGTGTAGCGTGAGCGCGACGGCATCGGTGCCTTCGTTTATCTCACTGCATAGGTTATCAAAGTTGTTTTTTAAAGTTTCGAAATCCATTTCTTTTAAATCTTTCATACGGGAATCCTCCTAATTCCTATCTTTTCGAACTGTTTTCAACATAAGTCTCCGAATTATATTGAAACAGCGCCTTTAGTGCTGATACAGTGAATGCATGCTACATTCCTGAATACTATCACTATACATGCTTTTTTGCAAAAATTCAAGTAGAAATCAGAAAATTTAGCCCCAATATGGAAAATTTGTCAGGTAGCACAAAGAATTGTCTGAAAATTTTGTGAAAATTAGCACAATTTATGATGAAGTTTCAGACTGTGTTGCCGGATCAAATCCTTCAAAGATAAACAAATCAAAGCTCTGCGACACATTGTCAAGCTCCTCCTGTGAGCGGACCGTCCACGCCACGCTCAGGCTCCTGTAGAGCTTGCGGCAGATGGTTCTGGAAAGCTCGTTGCGGTGCTTGCAGTTGTAGGCGATAAAGTCCGGTGAAGCGTAGCAGTTTCCAATGAGGTGCGACAGCAGAAAGTAGGGAATATTGAGCTTCTGGCGGGTGAAGTCCTCCGAGAGCTGCCCCCTGACAATGTTTGGGCGGTGTGTCTTATACCAGCGCACGGCAAGCGGATGAAAGGATTCGATACAGTACAGCCCTTTGTAATCTGCCAGAAGCGCGTCGCAGATGCGGCACAGCTTGTCTGCATTTTTTTCGACTTTGTATTCTATGATCAGAGGAACTCTGCCGTCCACCATTTTCAGAATGTCCGCGAAGGCGGGTATGCGCTCCTGCGTTCCGAGCAGGCGAAACTGCTGTAATTCTTCGTATGTATAATCTCTTAGATTTCCCTTGACACCGCACATGCGGCTGAGGGTATCGTCGTGAAAAACGACAGGAATGTCATCTTTGGTGAGATGTACGTCGAACTCGATGCCATAACCGAGGTCGGCAGCGCGCCGGATAGCCGCGTATGAATTTTCCGGCAGCTTCTCCGAAGCGTTATCAATATTTTCTAAATTTTTTAATTTTTGAATGGCAGGGCTCATATTGTGGAGTCCGCGGTGGGCGTACATATGGCCGAAGAATGGCTTGTAATCAGGCCGCCCGTGCAGCCGCGGCTTGATGGAGATTAAGTACAGAATGGTCAGGGTAATCAGTGACACAATACTTTTCAAAAGAATAAACAAAAATCCTATCATAACAACAACCTCTTTTCTTCCTATTTAATACTACGCGTTTTTTCTGAAATTGTAAACACAAAAAATAACAAAAATTTAAGAATCAGGGAATAATAAGTTTTCAGAGAATTGTTGTGTTTTATTTTATTTTGTTATAATATAAATATATTAAGCTGTATTTTATAAGGCTCATGAATGGAGGAAAAGTGAAAAGGCATGAAGAAAAGAGCATTGGCGCTGTTTATGGCAGTGATTTTGACCCTACAGATGACGGGGTGCAATACAGGAACGAAAGAGCAGGACACTACAGCGGAAAACAAGACGCAGAGCAGTATCAAGGATTTGTTCAACAGCGGGAGGAATGACAAGGAGGACGGGAAGGAGCCGGCAGACGATGAGCGGGAGAGCGCAGAGGACGACAAGGATACTGAGAGCGGAGAGCGTGAGGCAGACGGCGAAGATGAGGACGAGGAAGTACGCTATCAGGACGACTACTATGAGTTTGTAAACCAGAACCTTTTATCTAAAATTGAGCTTGCACCGACAGATGCGCACTGGGACTGGTTCGGTGAGTTAAATGCCGTCGTGAGCGGCGAGATGGAGGAGATTATTGACGAGCTGGCATCAGACGGCAAAACGTATGAGAAAGGCAGCTCGGAGCAGAAGATCAAGGATATGTACGAGTGCGTGACCAATATAGAAAACCGCAATGAGACGGGGCTTGGCCCGTTGAAGCCGCATATGGACAGCATTCGCAACGCCGGCACGATCGGGGAGTATGTGGACGCGCTGGCACATCTGAGCGGGGAGTTTGGCTTCAGCAGTATCGTCGGCGGCTACAGTATCATGCAGGATAAGGCGGATTCGAGCGAGTACGCCGTGTATATGATGTATGCCGACACCCTGATCGGAAAGGAGTATATCGAGGGGGAAAACACGCAGGAATACGTGGATATGTATCTTGAGTATATCAACGATATGCTGATGGAGTTTGGCATGACAGCAAACGAGGCAGCCCAGAGTACCGATTCGATCGAGGCGCTGCTGCGCGATATCTGCGCGTCCACGCTGACGACAGAACAGATGTATGATCCGGCAGTCACTTATAATGTGTACACCCAGCAGGATTTGCAAAAACTTTATACCAATGTGGATATACCCAGGATGTTAAAGACACTCAAGATAGACGGGCAGGATAAATACATTGTGATGGATGTGGAGCAGGCAAAAAAGATTAATTCCCTGCTGGTGGAGGAAAATCTGCAGGCGCTAAAGGATTACTCCACGTTTGTCATGCTCAATGACACTGCAAAATACGCAGATGCAGCGTACGCAAAGCTCAGCGACGATATGAAGAATGCGCTCTATGGCATCACAGAGAGCTGGGGAGATGAAAAGACATGGAAGAATCTGACACAGGATATGCTGCCGTGGGATTTTGGCATGATTTACGTCAAGGAGCACTTTTCAGCAGAGGACAAAGAGGCTGTGGAGAAGATGATCGGGCAGATTTTGAAGGAATATGAGGCGATTATCAGCCGTCAGGAGTGGATGAGCGATGCGACCAAACAGAAGGCTATCCGCAAGCTGGAGACGATGCAGGTCAAAATCGGGTATCCCGACCAGTGGCCGGCAGCGCGCGACATGATGCAGGTGACGCCCATCTCAGAGGGCGGAAGTCTGCTGTCAAACCTGCTTGTGAGTATGCAGGTATCCATCGACGACAGCCTGAACAAGCTGGGCACCAAGGTGGACCGCTCGGAGTGGGATGTGACGCCGCAGACAATCAATGCGATGTATGATCCCTTGAACAATGAGATTATCTTCCCGGCAGCAATCTTGCAGGCGCCGTTTTATGACAGTGACAACAGTGACGGTGCCAACTTGGGCGGAATCGGTTTTGTCATTGCCCACGAGGTCAGCCATGCGTTTGACTCGAGTGGCGCCCTCTATGATGAGTACGGCAACTACAATGTCTGGTGGACGGACGAGGAGATGGCAGAGTACAAGAAAATGTCCCAGTCGATCATTGATTATTACAGCAACTATGAGATGATGGGAACCAAGGTCAACGGAGATCTGACACTGATGGAAAACATTGCGGACCTCGGCGCAATGACCTGCATCACGTCCATCATAGGCGATGACGCCAAAGCACTCGACGAGGCATTTGGACAGATGACATACAACTGGGCGAGTGAGGACACGGCGAGTTTTATGATGTATTTGTTAAATACTGACACCCACTCACCCAATAAGGTGCGTGTCAATGCCGTCCTAAGCTCATGCGATGCGTTTTACAAGATATATGACATCAAAGAAACAGATAAAATGTACGTGGCGCCGGAGGACAGAGTCGGAATCTGGAAATAAATAATGATAACTGGAAAATAGGGAAAAGGGTATGAAAAAAACGAAGGAATTAGGAATCAAAGTAACAGGTGCGCTGGTGGCTGCTCTCCTTGCAGTTTCCTCCGCGCAGTTTGCTGGTGCAAACCGCCAGCTTTTAAAGACCTATGCGGTGGAGTTTACAGTGAAGGAGAGCAAGGCGGTACTCTACAGCAACGATAAGACCACGGTATACAAGCAGCCCGACATCAATTCGGGTGTTGTGACAGTCATCGCAAAGGATTTGCCAGTCAGTGTGACAGGAATTACGTCAAACGGCTGGTTTCAGGTATCGCTGAACGGAACGTATTATGTGCCGGGTGACGGGCTGGTCTCCAAGAATGCAGGCACAGCGAATTCGGTTGTGACAGGTTCAGATCTCACGAAGCTGACCAAGGGGACGTTTTCTTTTTACAAGAATCCTGAATTAAGTGAGTTTGATGCAGATGACGTGGAGGATATGGACGAAAACACCTATATCAAGTATCTTGACTCATTCCTGATGGGCTATGCGATGCTGGATTCCTGCATTTTGCAGGACAGCGGCAAGCTGCTCAAGGAGGTGTATGAGAATGAATCCAAACTGGACAAGAATGTTGCGAATATGACCATGCAGGCATATCTCATTAATTATAGAAATAATTATCTCAGCAACAGTCTTGCAGGACCTTTTCGCAATGACAGAGACTTGAAACTGGCGCTAAACCGGGCGATACGCTACAATATAGAAAAGTTTGGCACCGTGTACAGAAATTCAAATACCGGAAATGATGAGTCCAAGGTCAAAAAAGCGATGGAGAAGGTGGTAAATGAGATGAAGGCGGAGCAGGGCGTTTCTTTTACTTGCCGTATGGAGTACGGTACGTACAAGACGGACGACGGCAGTGAGGGAAAAGGCTGGATTATAGAATTTACCAAAAAGGATTAACTATGAACAGAGATGAACATGTTGCGATAGCAGACAGTGAAGGATATTTTTATTGCAGGGCAGTAGACGCCAGGTTAAATTATAGAAAGGAACAGCAGGTGTGCGGACGCGGATGTCCCTGTTATACAGAAGGGACACTGCGCGTTCCAGGACAGTTTGTGTGCTGTTATCAGGAAAAGGGATTGGAGGAAAAACCAGCCCTTTTTCCGTCTGTGGCGGGGATGGACGAGCGCTTGTACGAGGCGTATACATACGCTGCCAGTGCACATGCAGGGCAGAATAGAAAAAAGACGGACATTCCATACTTTGCCCATATTATTACGACCATGAATTATGCGACAGAGCTCACGGAGGATACGCAGGTACTGCAGGCGGCAATTCTCCATGATACGGTGGAGGATACATGGGTGACTTTTGAGGATTTGCAGCGCAGGTTTGGTGACAGGGTTGCACGGCTCGTAGAGAGCGAAACCGAGAATAAACGCCCCAATATCCCGGCTTCCCAGACGTGGGAAATACGAAAGCGGGAGACGGTGGAGCATCTGAAAAAGGCGTCTATGGATACCAAGGTGATCGTGCTGGCGGATAAGACGGCGAACTTGGAATCCATAGTGAAGGAGCAGCGCCATATAAAAAGCGATATCTGGGCAAAATTTAACCAGACCGACCGGGCGAAGCAGGAGTGGTATTTCAGGGCAGTCCGGGAACAACTGGCGGAATTTCATGACACGAGTGTCATAAAAGCCTATGATGCCTATCTGGAAATCTTATTTTGAAAGGAGCAGCAGCGATGGCAGAGACAATTGTCACCTTGAAAAAAGGAGAGGGAAGAAGCCTGAAGGCGGGCGGACTTTGGATTTATGACAATGAAATTGATAGTGTACTGGGTTCTTTTCAGAACGGAGATATTGTGGTGGTGCATGATTTTGACGGGTATGGAATGGGGCGCGGTTTTATCAATTTAAATTCCAAGATACGGATTCGTATGCTGACGCGCGAACAGAACCAGCAGATCGACCGGGATTTCTTGAAAAGGCGAGTGCGTGAGGCGTGGGAATACCGCCAAAAGACGGTAGACACATCGAGCTGTCGTGTCATTTTTGGCGAGGCGGACTTTCTGCCGGGCATTGTGATTGACAAATTTTCCGATGTGCTGGTGGTGGAGTCGCTCGCGCTTGGCATCGACCGGCTGAAATTAGAGATTGTCACGTGCCTAAAGGAAGTGCTTGCGCAGGAGGGCATTGTTATACGGGGCGTCTATGAGCGCAGCGATGCAAAAGTGAGGCTTCAGGAGGGCATGGCGTGTTTTAAGGGGTTTATCGGCGAGCCATTTGACACCAGTGTGGAAATCATGGAAAATGGTGTCCGCTATCTGGTTGATGTGAAGGATGGACAAAAGACAGGATTTTTTCTCGACCAGAAATATAACAGGCTGGCAATCCAGAAGCTGTGCAAGGGGGCAGAGGTGCTGGACTGCTTTACCCACACGGGTTCTTTTGCGCTGAATGCGGGCATCGCGGGGGCAAAGAGCGTGCTGGGCGTCGATGCGTCTGAGCTTGCCGTGGCGCAGGCGTCAAAGAATGCGGTGCTGAACGGTTTGCAAGACGTCGTCAAATTTCAGTGTGCAGATGTATTTGATCTGCTGCCCAGCCTTGAGGCGGCGGGGGCACAGTATGATGTTGTGATATTAGACCCGCCGGCGTTCACAAAATCAAGAAATTCTGTCAAAAATGCGGTGAAGGGGTATCGCGAGATTAATATGCGGGGAATGAAGCTGGTGCGGGACGGCGGATTTCTTGCGACTTGCTCGTGTTCGCATTTTATGGACTATGAACTGTTTACACAGACCATTGCGCAGGCGGCAAAGAGCGTCCACTGCCGTTTGAGGCAGGTTGAGTACAGGACACAGTCTGCTGATCACCCGATTTTGTGGAGTGCGGAGGAGTCGTATTATCTCAAATTTTATATTTTCCAAGTGCGCAGAGAGCGGTAATATCATCAGGAGGAATTGTCATGGAAAAAATGAGCCAGACGCAGCAGTGCCCCTATGTGGCAAGGTGCGGCGCCTGCCATATAGGCGAAAAGAGTTATGAGGAGGAGCTTGCACAGAAGAAGGAATATGTTATTAGGCATATTGGAAAGTATTGCAGCCAGATTCATGATGTGGCGGGAATGTATTATCCATATCATTACCGAAATAAAGTGCACGCAGTCTTTGGCAAGATCAAGGAGGAGGTAGTGGCGGGCACTTATGCGGAGGGGACGCACACGCTCGTACCCGTCAGCGGCTGCCTGATCGAAGATGCGCAGGCATCAGCAATCATACAGACCGCGGCGCAGCTTATCCAGTCCTTTAAACTGTGGGTGTACAATGAGGATACCAGACGGGGGCTGATGCGCCACATTCTTGTGCGAAAAGGGGCATCGACAAAGCAGATCATGGTAGTGCTTGTCACAGCCGCCGCGGAGTTTCCGCATAAAAATCATTTTGTGGCAGAGCTTCGCAGGCATCACCCTGAGATTACGACGATCGTGCAGAATATCAATGACAAACAGACCACAATGGTGCTTGGCGACAGGGAAAAGACGCTATATGGGCCGGGCTTTATCGAGGATGTGCTGATGGGACTGCGGTTTCGCATATCGCCCTCGTCGTTTTATCAGGTCAATTCGGCACAGACGCAGGTGCTGTACAAAAAGGCAGTACAGGCGGCAGCGCTGACTGGGCGCGAGCATGTGATTGATGCCTATTGCGGCATTGGCACCATAGGCATGTGCATGAGCGCAAAGGCAATGCATGTGACTGGAATAGAACTCAATGCACAGGCAGTAAAAGATGCAAAGGCAAACGCCAAGAGAAACAATATTAAAAATATGCATTTTGTGGCGGCAGATGCCACCGAATATATGACACGTATGTCACAAAAGGGCGAGCGCGCGGACGTGATTGTCATGGACCCGCCTCGCAGCGGGAGTACAGAGGCGTTTGTCAGGGCGGCCGTCTCGTTAAAGCCGTCACGGATTGTCTATGTGTCATGCGAGCCGGAGACGCTGGGCAGGGATTTGGCTTGGTTCCGCAGGGAAGGGTATCATGCAAAAGAGGCGTCGCCGGTTGATATGTTTGGGTTTACGGAGTGCGTGGAGTGCATCTGCCTTATCGAGCGGTGAATTTTTACAGATAAAACGGGAATACTATTCCTGAAATCTTATTGTGAAAGGAACAGAGCCATGAAGTATATATGTGATGTATGTGACTGGGTGTACGATGAGGAGAAAGGGTATCCAGAGGGCGGAATTGCACCGGGGACAAAATGGGAGGATGTGCCGGAGGATTTCCTTTGTCCGCTGTGCTTTGTAGGCAAAGAACAATTTTCTTCAATGTAATTTTGACCAGAAACTAGGAGGGCATCAAAGAAGTATGTCCTCCTAGTTTTTTATGCACACGGACGATGCCGCTAAAGCGGCGCGCAGTTTTCCGCCTCATACAATTGCCCGTATGCCTCGAGTCGGGCGGAGACAAAGCGCTGTCTGAGCTTTTCCACGATGGCTTTGTCCCGCAGGCGGGCTGTCAGAAGCGGTGAGAAGCGCTTGCCCTCGAGCAGGAGTGCAGCCCGTATGGCTTCATCGAAGTTTCTTTTGGTATGGCCATAGAGCCATGCGCGGCTGATAGAGTTATCGAGCCAGTCAATCAGCCCGATTACATCGACCATCTGGCGGCAGGGACATGTTAAGCGTTTGTACGTTTCAGGATACCCGTGCGAGCCGTCATACCAACTGTGATGTCCAAGCGCTGCCGCGGCGTAGGCGCGCGTCGATGCGCAGGTGGCAAGCCGCTTGTTTCCGACAATCGTGTGCAGTTGTGTAATTTCGTACTCCTCGTCAAACCACTGTCTTGCAGTGCGGGTGAACAGGCTGATAAAATTAATGATGCCGACATCATGAAACACGCCGCAGTTCATGGCAAAGTCAAGAACCGCCTGACGCTTTGCCGCTGGATTCTGGATCTGCTGGAGCTGTTCAATATCATCAAAAAAATCAGGCTCCTCAGAGAGAATCGTGTCACACAGGACAGCAGCAACCTTGCCGACCACCTGTGAATGAACGTAAATATCCGGTGCAAAGTGTATCAGCATGGTTTTCTGAAAGTCTCCATAGGAGATACTGTCTGCGGTCTCGACGAAGGTGGTCGAGAGCTGTCTGACATAGAAAAAGATTTGATCATTTGTCTCGCCTTTTGGGAAAGCCTCCACATAGGAAATCGCTTTTCTGTATAAGTTTTCCAGATATTTTTCCCGCCCAGACAGTTGTTCGGGATATTGGCGCAGGTACTGGCAGTAGAAGGCAGGGAGAGAGATGACGGCGTACATATTTTCGAGTGAAAAGCTTGTGGTGTCCGCAAGGTCCATCAATTCTTCCATTTTGCCAAGCAGTGTTTCAAGTGTGAACATTCCGCAATAGTACTCGATGGCAGAACGGGAGAAGGCAGAGCGGATCGGAATCTCCTGTTTGTCCGCCGCCTCCTCAATCCGCCGCTGGTGGACAATATGGACAGATTCCATGATGGACGTGACATCCTGTGCAGTCATGTCGTGCTCACGGCAGTAGGAGGTGTTGGAAACCATCTGCTGATGTGTCATGTAGATGTATCTGTCCCAAGGAAGATTTGGGGCATTTTCGTGGTAGCCCTCATCTTTTAAAATTTGCAGCGTCTGTCTTGTCAGACGGATTTTGGCGCTGGCGGATTTAAACTGCCCGAGCGCGGTGTTGGCGCGTGAGCGCAGTATGTAGCCCTTGGTGTCTGTGTCGTCAATCTCTTCAAAAAATTTGAGATAGGCAGCGGCTTCTGTGAAACATAACCGCATCTGCGACATATAGTGTTCAATGTCTGACAAATCAATTCCGACCATTTTAGTAGACATATGATGCCGCCCGATTCCCAGCCAGTACAGGCAGCGGATAATCGCGTTGCGGTCTTTGTTGTGGCGTGCATGGATTAACAGCGCCTGATAGATTTGACAGAACAGACCCGCATCTAACTCATCTTTTCCATTTAAAAGTGCACCCGCAAATTCCTCCAGCTCAGCCAGCTCTGCGGGAGGCGCTTCAAAGAGCCTGTCAAACAGTGGAAACAGCCCATCGCGCAGCAGCTCGATATTGCGGTTGATTTTTTTCTCTAACAGGCTTCGGTCATGCAGCAGTTTTTCCTGATACTCCGCTAAGGAATGGTTTGATGTCTGCCTTCGGGAAGCCAGCACGGTAATATCCTTTAAGTTTGCGATATATTCCTCTTGATAGGGTTGCATAGGGAATCCCTCCTGTCGTTCAAGTATTACGGCTCTTTGCGTGAAAAGCGCTTGCGCAGTATTTCGTGCAGGCGTTCCTCGTTTACGGGTTTAGAGCAGTGTTCGTTCATGCCTGCCTCCCGCGAGAGACGGATATCCTCCACGAAGGCGTTGGCGGTCATGGCGACAATCCAGACCGACGCGGCATCATTGCGGGGAAGCTGGCGGATTTTTTTGGCAGCGTCGTAACCGTTCATGACAGGCATCTGAATATCCATAAAGATCAGATCAAAATATCCCTCCGGCGCATTCTCAAAGGCTTCCACCGCACGCAGTCCGTTTTCTGCCGTCTCCACCTGCACGCCAGTCAGGGACAGCAGCTCTAAGGCAATTTCCCGGTTCAGCTCGTTATCCTCAACCAACAGAATGTGGTACTTGCTGTAATCCAGCTCTGGCTCAGGCGTGCCGCCGCAGTTTTGCTGTGCCTTGTCAGTCAGCTCTGACAAGGTTGCAAAGAGCCTGCTCTGAAACAGCGGACAGGGCACAAAACCATTGATGCCTGCCCTTGTCGCGCGGTATTCGATTTGAACCCAGTCCGCATCTGCGACCATGATAATCGGAAAATCTTTTCCGGCGAGCTGGCGCACATGGGATGCCATGTGCAGCGCAGACATGTCATTGAGCTCCTGTCCGGTAAGCAGTGCGCAGGGCATACGGTTCTCATACTGGGCTTCGGTCAGCCATGTCACAACCTCCATACCATTTTTGAGGCGCACAGAAGCCATGCCGCCGTCTTGCAGGTATTCGGCAAGCTGTTGTGCGCGGCTGTCGAGCGTCTCTGCGATCAGAACGGTCTGCCCCGCGGGAAGAGGCTGTTCGTTCGGATTTGGCGGCGCGGCCGTCAGTGGAATGGAGACGCGAAAGCAGCTTCCTTTGCCCTCCTCGCTCTCGACAGTGATAGTGCCGCCCATGCGGTCGAGGAGGTTTTTTACTATCGACATGCCAAGTCCTGTTCCCTCTATTTTGTTGGTGGCAGAGCTGTTGACACGCTCAAAGGGAACGAATATTTGTTCTAAGAATGCCGGGCTCATGCCGATTCCGTTATCTTTGCATTGGAAATCGAGCCAGATGTCTTTTGTTTTTTTATCCGCGGCATCAAAACGCTGTGTCATATTTACATGAATGCTGCCCTCCGCCTGTGTGTATTTTACAGCATTTCCAATGATATTTACAAAGATCTGGCGCAGGTGGAGCGGATCGCCGATTAGATTTTCCTCATATATTTTTCCGACTTCGATCTGAAGGGACTGATGTTTTTGTGCCGCCTGCGGACGCACAATAATCATAATATCGTGCACCATATCTGCCAGTGAAAAAGGTTCCTCACTCAAAGTCATGCGCCCGCTGGCAATCCGCGACATGTCGAGCACGTCATTGACCAGACTCATCAGATGGGCTGATGCCGTCTGAATCTTTTGCAGACAGTCAAGCACGCGCGGTTTTTCGTCAATGTGCGAGAGACCGATGGAGGTCATGCCCATAATCGCATTCATTGGCGTGCGGATATCATGGGACATACTGGACAGGAAACTGCTCTTTGCGCGGTTTTCCTCCTCACAGGCGCGCAGGGCTTCGGCAAGCTCCGTATTCTGCTGCCGGAGCTGTTCGAGCTCAGCTTGGTACGGTGAGGCGTCACTGCGCGCCAGTACCCACAGTTCATGCCGGGTGTCCAGTGCAATGCGTTCAATTTTGTGGTTTTCTGCAAGCTGGTCGGGATTGGCGCGCAGCAGCAGCTCTAAGCTGCTGTCTGTGACTGCACATGCGCCGCTGTCCGCAAAGAGTATTTGCGGCTGTCTGCCCGGATGGCATTCAATGATGAGATATCCATTGGTTTTTCTGGTTTCCATATCGTTCTATATCCTTTCAACACGGTCGTCTGATACATTTGTTTGATATATTTTATGTAAAGACCGCCTGAAATTCAGGCGGTCTTATAAAGTATAGTTTAGTATATCATATTGGCATGTGATGTGCAATTGGTTTGATTTGAGTATTTTGGGAAAAATTTTTGTGTGGCGGGACCGATTGATGTTATGATACATCTAATCAGTGTAATGAATTACAAAATACTATTTCGTAAAAAGAAAGCCGGCGGAGAGGAAACTATGACAAAGGAACAATTGGGGAATTTAATTATCGCATCGGAGGAGACGATGTACCGTGTGGCAAAGACGCTGCTGCGCAGTGACGCAGACTGTGCCGATGCCATACAGGAGGCGATCGTGAAGGCGTTTACAGGGATACAGACCTTGCGCAAGGACTCCTATGCAAAGACGTGGCTTGTGCGCATCGTGATAAATGAGTGCTATGCCATTATGCGGCATGAGCGCAGACTGGTGCCAATCGACGATTTTACCGCCAAGGAAGCGGCAGCAGAGCAGGCAGATTATTCAGAGCTGTACGATGCACTCAGCCGCCTGCCGGAAGAAATCCGTCTCACGGTCACACTCTATTATATAGAAGGGTACCATGTCAAGGAAATTGCGGAATTGATGAATACGACGCAGAGCGCCGTAAAAAATCGTCTGATGCGCGCCAGAGCAAAAATCAAAAAAGATTTGGCGGAGGCAAAATAAATTGCGCCCGGCAGGCGGGCAGGGAAAGTGGAGATTAATAAATGGAAATAAAACAGACTGCAAAACAATTTGATATAAAAACTTCTGATATAAAAACTTCTGATATAAAAGCTTCTGATATAGAAACTTCCGAAATAGAGGCTTTTGAAATAGAAGCTTTCGAATTAAAAGCGTTAGGACAGCATTTTCCACCAATGCCAGAAGAACTGCGCTCAATGGTTGAACAGGAAGTGCGCAAACAAATGGGAACAACATCACCAATCAGAAGGAGAAACTATAAGGCAAGAAAAGTGCTGATCGCGACACTTGCGGCAGTCATGCTGCTTGGAACGACGGTAGCCGCGGGTGTTGCATACAGGATGCACACAGAAAAGGTGGGCAAGTATGCAGCCAAAACAAGCATCGAATCGATGACATCACAGACAAAACATGTAATCGCAGATGCTCCCATGACACAAAAAGACACGCTTCAGAATACAGCGCTTGGGGATATAGCGCTCGAGGTTTCGTATCTGCCAGAGGGAATGGTAAAGACAGAGGACGGAAAGTACAGTTATTCAGATAATTTATATAAAGGCGGTGTCACGGTCGCATTTTATAAAATGGACACAGGAGACGCGCAGTTCGAGATGCTGACAACCGGTGTGAAGGAGACAGAGACGGTCAAAGTAAACGGTTACGACGGCGTGTACTATGTCCTGTACGGCGGGGAGGACGGCGAGGTTTGCTTTAACCAGCGCATCTATGTGGCATACACAGATGTACATTATGTGATGGAAATGTTCGCAGCCTCCGATGTGCCCAAGGAGGAGGCCCTGAAGATTGCGGAGGGTGTCCGTTTGACACCGGCTTCGGACGAAATGTCACAAGAGCTTGTCCACGCATACCAGTGGAGTGAATATTTGAAGTCAAAGACGGAGCCGCAGACTGTAGAAACATGGGCCTCTGACATATCCATTCCAAAATCCGCGATGGCAAATACACATGCGGTTGGCGAGACGTTCTCAGCGGTGTCTGTACCAGTCGAGGAGGACTGGCGGGGGCTTAACCAGATTGAAATAAAGGTGGCGGATGTACAGGTTCGCGATGATGTGAGCCTGCTGGATTTGTCTGTGTTCGACAGCGAGGACAGGGAGGAGCTGCAACAAGAGCTGGATTCGTCGGGAAAACTGCTGCCGGCAAAAATCAATTATATAAAGTACGGCGATGGCATTCATTCCCTCAATGAAGTGGTGGACAGCCGCGTGGTGCCGCAGAAGCTGGTGTATGTCACAGTAGAGTACACCAATACAGGAACGAAGCAGTTGGAGGAGGTACTGTTTTTTGGCAATCTGATGAAAATTACCGAGGAGAACGGCCAAATGATATGCTATAAAGGAAAGTCATCTGATGAACATGCAGAGTGGGATGAGGCGGTGCCGCAGGGGGCAGCGCACAGGACAGAGATGTGGTATTATGATGTACATGGCGGAGAGCGGAATAATAATTATATCACAAAGCTGGGCGCTGGAAAGACGGAGACAGTGCACATGGCATGGCTCGTGCCGGAGGAAGAACTGTCATATCTTTATCTGGATTTGAACACGTCGGGCAGCAGTTTTGAGTTCTGTGAGGAATCGCTGGCGGTTGGGTATGTGGATATACGGCAGTAAAGAAAGTATTTTTATAAAGTATTTTCATAGTTATTTGGTGCAATGCGTGTTGGCAATCGAGAGATTTTTACCGATATAAATCTTATAAAAAAGAAGCCCAAATCACGCGCAAGGAGGACAATCATGTCAATCAATATTTCAGAAAAGCCATTTGCACACCAATATGACCACTACGCCATTGATGCCGGCAGCTACAGGCAGAGAATACACGCATAGGGAGACTCGGAGAGTCTATATCACAAACAGGAGGCTGTTTTGGCAGCTTCCTGTTTGTGATGCACAGACCCATACGCGGAAAGGAGGTCACAATGATGAAAAGAAACAGATATTTCATGATCGTAATCTTGTCAAGCCTGCTGTTTTTGGCGTGCCTGCTCATGCTTTTTAAAAGACAGAACCGGCAAGAGCCGGCGGAGGGCGAAACAGAAACAATAGATTTCAGCGGACTTGGGAGGACAGAGGAAACGCCGCTGGCAGAAAATACAGAGACAGAAATACAGATAGAATCAGAGCCAGTCCATGACGCCGACACCGCATTTTACACGACTGGTTTGACAGAAGAACTCAAGGCGCGCATCACAGGAAAATCCTATCCTGACACGGCAGAGCCCATACAGATCTCCTATGAGGAATTAGCTTACGTCCATATCCTGCACTATGATTTTCAGGCGCAGGTTCAAGAGGGAGAACTCATCTGCAATCAGGCGATTGCGCAGGATTTGCTGGATATTTTCCGCGAATTGTATGAACACCAGTATCCCATTGAGAAGGTATGGCTGATTGACGCGTACAACGCAGACGACGAGCTGTCTATGGCGGACAACAATACCTCCTGCTTTAATTACAGAACCGTACCCGGCAAGTCGAAGCTCTCCAATCATTCCTATGGATGTGCCATCGACATCAATCCGCTGTACAATCCCTATGTGCGCACAAAAGACGGAAAAGTGTTGGTTTCGCCGCAGAATGCAGGTGAATACGCAGACCGCAGTGCGGATTTTCCATATAAGATTGACCGGGAGGACTTGTGTTACCAGTTGTTTATCGAGCATGGCTTTGAGTGGGGCGGGGCGTGGAACAGCAGCAAGGATTACCAGCATTTTGAGAAAAAAATACAGAAACCTGATTGAGTTTAGGGCGCATTTACGGTATAATATATAAGTTATAATGAGTTTGCGACAGGTTTTTTAAAGAGGATGAAAGCTATGGAATATGATAGCATAATGAACGAGTACGATTCAAAACTGTTTGATGTGCTGGCACAGTCATCGAACAGGACTTTTTTCTTTGCGAGTAATATGAAGGACAATACAGCAAGATGGTCCAAGGGGGCAGTGGAATATTTTGGTTTAGGGAGTGAGCTTCTCTATCCTGCTGATATAGAGTGGCTCAAACGAATCCACCCCGACGATAAGGGCGCTTACCTAAAAGATTTTGAGGATATGGCAAATCATGTCAGCGCGTATCATGATGTGGAATACCGTATGCTGAATGCCGAGGGAGACTATGTGTGGGTCAACTGTAAGGGATATATGACCTACGACGAGGAGGGCAATATGGACTTTTTTGCCGGCTTTGTCACGAACCTAGGCGTCAGAAATAAAATTGACCCTGTGACGGGGCTGTGGACGCTGCACGAGTTCCGCAAGGACACAGAGGAACTGCTCTACAACAATAAATGCGGTGCGGCAGTCCTGATCGGACTCAATAATTTTAAGCGGATCAATGATGAGTTTGGCTATTCCTATGGGGATAAGACACTCTATGCCGCCGCGCACAAGATGCTTGGCGTGCGGACGCCGGGGACGCGCATCTACCGCATGGACGGTTCGGATTTTGCGCTTTTGCTCGAGAACGCAGCCTGTGAGCAGGTGGCGCGGGAGGTCGAAAAAATGCAGCAGGCATTTTTTTCGCTGGAAATCGAGCGGAATCAAGTACAGCTTGATTTCAGGGCGGGGGCAGTGCTGTTTCCGCAGAATGGGAAGTACATTGACCAGATTATGAGCAATATGCTGATTGCGCTGGAAAATGCCAAGAGCGCAGGCGGCAGAGGGGTGTCCATCTACACAGAAGAAATGCATCTGAAAAAGACGCGGATGCTGCGGCTGCGGGATGCCATGCGCGAGTGTGTCAACGAGGGTTTTAAGGGATTTTCAATCGTCATGCAGCCGATTATAGATTCCAGGACCGGAAAGGGTACAAGCTGTGAGACGCTTCTTCGCTGGAGTGATGAGCGTTTTCCCGAAATCGGACCGATGGAGTTTATCCCAGTTCTTGAGGATACTGCGTTTATTATTCCCGTGGGAAAATGGATTATCGAGCAGGTGCTCAAATACCTGAATGAGTGGGAGGAGAGGGGGCTTCATGCGATTGAGAAGGTCCATGTCAATGTCTCCTATATCCAGCTCCACGATGATGACTTGGTGGATTTCACGGTCAGCAAATTAAATGAATACCATATCGCGCCGGAGCGCCTTGTGTTAGAGCTGACCGAGAGTTGCAGAATCGGGCGGATTGACGAGCTGACACAGCGGCTTCAGAAATTTAAAGACCAAGGAATCAGCATTGCGCTGGATGACTTCGGCACAGGGTATGCGTCGCTTGCCGTGTTAAAGGATATTCCGACAGATATCGTCAAGCTCGACCACACGATGATCAAGTCCGTGGTCGGCACGGAAAAAGAGAGAAAGCTCATCGAGTTTATCATTTCCTTCTGCAATAATGTAGGGATTATTGTCTGCGCGGAGGGCGTTGAGAACACGACGATCATGGGCATCGTCAACGAGGCGGGCGCGGGGCTTTTGCAGGGGTATTATTTTGACAAGCCGCTGCGCGTCGAGGAGTTTTATAATAAATATGTGAAATAAAAAGGGGAGACAAGATGAAAAAGTTTATGACAATCGTTGCAGCACTGATGCTGGGGGCAGCGTTGATGACAGGCTGCGGCGCAGCCAAAAAAGCGCCGTCAGAAGCAGAGACCGTGACGGTCAATGTCGCAGCCCTGAAAGGACCGACCGCAATGGGAATGGTGGACTTTATGGACAAGTCCGAGCACAACAGTCTCACAGAGTATACGTATCGGTTTGAGATTGCAGCAGCAGCGGACGAGGTGACGCCAAAGCTCGTGCAAGGGCAGGTGGATATTGCGGCAGTTCCCGCAAATCTTGCGTCGGTGCTGTACAACAATACAGACGCGGGCGTCCGTGTGCTTGCCGTCAATACACTCGGGGTGATCTACCTTGTAGAAAGCGGGGACACTGTGTCCGACATCAGCGATTTAAAGGGCAGGACGATCTATGCCAGCGGCAAGGGCGCGACGCCGGAGTATGCGCTGAACTATATTCTCACGCAGAATGGCATGGACCCTGACAAAGATTTGACAATCGAGTGGAAGAGTGAGCACGCCGAATGCCTGTCTGCGCTGATGGCACAGGAGAATGCAGTTGCGATGCTGCCGCAGCCATTTGTGACAACGGCGCAGGCCAAGAGCGACAAGATCCGGGTCGCGCTGGATCTCACTGAGGAGTGGGATAAGCTTGGCTCAGACTCCGCACTGCTGACAGGCGTGGTCGTGGCAAGAAAAGAGTTTGTTGAGCAGTATCCGGCGGCAGTCACTGACTTTTTAGCGCACTATGAGGCTTCTGTCACATATGTCAATGAACATGTGGAGGAGGCGGCAGCTTTGATTGAAAAATATGACATTGTTCCGGCGGCAGTCGCAGTCAAGGCAGTGCCAAAGTGCAATATTGTATTGATCACAGGCGAGGAGATGAAGCAAAAGCTCTCTGGATATCTCAAAGTGCTGTCTGAGCAGAATCCAAAAGCCATCGGCGGGGCGCTTCCGGCGGATGATTTTTATTATGGGCTATGAAGAACAGGACAGAAAAGCGTGAACTGCGTCTCTGGGCAGTGTCGTTCTGGCTGGTGGTATGGCAGCTTGCAAGCATGTGGCTGGACAGTGAACTCTTGCTGGTCTCGCCGGCCAAGGTGCTGGTCAGGCTTGCCCAGATGACAGGGACTGTCATTTTTTGGAAATCCATATGCTTCACACTCTCGCGCATTGCGCTGGGATTCTTTTTCGCCGTTCTGGCAGGGTGTGCGCTGGCAGGCTTGTCGTCGCGCTTTCGCCGCATTTATGAGCTGGCGGCGCCGCTCATGCTGGCGGTCAAGTCCATACCGGTCGCGTCGTTTATTATCCTGGCGCTCATCTGGTTTTCCTCAAAAAATCTTTCTGTCTTTATCTCATTTCTGATGGTGCTGCCGATTATTTACACCAATGTGCTCGGCGGAATCCAAAGTGTGGACAGACAGCTTCTGGAGATGGCGCAGGTCTTTCGCATACCAAGGCTGCGCGTGGCGCGCTATATTTATCTGCCGCAGATTATGCCCTGTTTTTATTCCGCGTGCAGCGTGTCGCTTGGGCTGAGCTGGAAGGCAGGCGCTGCCGCGGAGGTGATCGGAATGCCGCGGGGGTCGGTTGGAGAGCGGCTTCAGCAGGCAAAGGTCTATCTGGATACACCGGACCTGTTTGCGTGGACGCTCGTGATCGTGGCGCTGAGCCTTGGCTTTGAGAAGCTGGTGCTGGCGCTTATCGTAAAGTGCGCCGCGCGGCTGTCAGGAGGGGTAGCGGGCCGTGTCTAGTCAAAATGCTCTCCAGAGCGCTCCAAATCATCTTCCAGTTCATCGGGCAGATATTTGCGGAAGATATAGATGAAAACATTGGAGGTGAGATAGGCGACCAGCCCAGCCCCGCAGCAGAGCATCAGCATGATGAACGGGACAAAGAAGAGTGTGAGTAGAACAAAAGTTCCATATATCAAACATAATAATAATGAACATGGAAAATGCCTGAGCGACAGAAGCAGGGCATTTTTTAAATTGTCGCGGATTTTATTCTCAAATTTTGCCTGCACTGGAAAAATATAAATCGTGGTCAGCGCAATTGGAATCAGAAAGATGGAACAGCTAATGATCATGATTTTACCAGCCATATTGTCCAGAAACATGCCGTACCGCAGGTCTGTGATGTAGAGCGAGAGCAGTGCCACCATGCCAAGCCAGATGATCGTGGACTGCTTAAAGTTCTGTTTAAAAGAATGATGAAAATTTCTGTGAATATAACCCTCGTTGGTGCGGAGCATTTTCATGCAGGAATAGTACAGTGCAGTGGTGGAGGCGCCGATGGTAAAAACCGGCAGGCTGTACACAATCCACAGGACATGGAGGACCACGAGATTATATACAAAGTTAAAAAAACGCCAAATGGGACCTTCGATCGAAAATAAATGCATAACTTCACCTCATTGATGATATTGATATTGTTTCTTAAAGGGAGACTGATACTTATTCTAATATTGAAACACATTCTCGGGCTGATGTAAAGAATAAAATCATCTTGTTTTAGGCGTTGCTAAAACGGATAATTATATTTTGTGCAAACTGTATAATAAATAGGGGGAAAATAGCAAAATTACTATCCGAAAATTATTATTTATTACGAAAAACTAAAATAGTATTGTATAAATTAAAACAATGTGTTAGAATAAAGTCATCTTAAAAAACAGTTAAAAAGACATCATTGTAAAGGCTTCAAATGAATAATAAGGAGGTAAAAAACATGAAAATGAAAAAGTTAGGCGCGCTTGCTTTAACGACCACTCTCGTATTTGGAAGCGTTCTCACAGGTTGTGGCGGCAAAGATAAGGGCACGACAGCGGACGGAAAGAAAAATCTATCGGTATTTATCTTTGCAAATGACCATGAGTCACCAATTTACAAGGGCATGATCGAGAAGTATAAGGAGGCACACTCTGATACGATCGGAAATATTGATGTCCAGATTACGACGCAGGAAGAGTATTCCAAGACCTTGACCGGTATGATGACGGCAAAGGAGCTGCCCGATGTTTTCTATGTGGGACCGGAATCCGTACAGCAGTTTGTTGAGAACGGATATATCGAGAACATTCAGCCAATCCTGACAGAGCTGGGCATCTCAACAGATGATCTGGTTGCGCAGGAGGCGCTCAACAGCTACCGTTATGATGGCTCAAAGGTTGGTACAGGCGATTTGTACGCACTTCCAAAGGACGCGTCCGTTTTCGCGTATGCATACAATAAAGATTTGTTTGACAAGGAAGGCATTCCTTATCCCGACCCGGAGAATCCTTATACATATGACGAGTTCGTGGAGGTCTGCAAGCAGTTTACCAAGGATACAGACGGTGACGGCGAGATTGACCAGTGGGGCTGCGGTTTGGCAAATCAGTTCATGATTCAGCAGTATATCTGGTCAAATGGCGCAACATTCCTCTCTGATGATTATAGGACCGTAACCATTGACACACCTGAGTTTAAAGAGGCATTCCAGAAGTTCATTGACTTGACTCTGGTACATCAGGTAACACCGACAGTAGAGCAGGATGTATCTCTTGGCGTATACCAGAGATGGCTTGCCGGACAGGAAGCATTCTATGCATGCGGTACATGGGATGTGGCAGCGTTCATGGACAAAGAAACCTTCCCGTTTAACTGGGATCTGTGCGGATATCCGACACTCTCCACAGGAAAGAGTATGACATGGCTCGGAACGGTTGGTTTCTGCGTATCTGCAAGCAGCCCGAACAAGAAGGAAGCGACAGAGCTGATCTCTTATCTGTGTGCAAATGAAGATGGACAAAAAGAGCTTTCAGGTATCGTGGGCGGACAGTCTATACAGCTGCCGAACTTAAAGAGTCTGGCTGAGGGTGAGTTCCTCACAGCAATCGAGGACGGCAGCCTTCCGTTCCCAGAGTCAGTCGATGTATTCTTCAGCTATCTGGGAGGTACAGGCAACTACGAAGGACGTTTCCAAGAGACCACTTACACACCGAATGCTGAATGGTTTGATATATTCTTTAAAAATGTTGATAATGTCAAGAACGGCAGTATGACAGTAGATGATTTTATCGCTGACGTTCAGCCTCAGATGCAGGAATCTCTTGACACCGCATGGGAAAGTATAGAATAACCAAAAGGATAGAACAGGCAACCAAATAAATTGGTTAGGGAAGAGTGGCTGGCAGATATGAAAAAGTCAGCCACTTTCTATATGGAGGTAAGTGTATGAGCGGAGGTAAAGCAGTAGCAAAGAAAAAGATGAATAGGGCTGAGTTCAGGGAACACTGCTGGGGGCTTGCATTCGTGTCGCCGGCGTTCATTGGATTCTTGATATTTATGGCATTTCCGATTGCATTTGCATTTTTTGCCAGTCTGACAAAATGGAATGGCATGAATTCCATGACAGACAATTTTATCGGATTGAACAATTACATCAAATTGCTTGGGGACGACAAGTTTTGGAAAGTGCTGTTGAACACGGTGATCTATATGATCGGTATCCCGATCGGCATGATTCTGGGATTGGTGATCGCGGTAGGTATGAATCGCAAAATAAAGGGAATCAAATTCCTGCGCACATTGTACTATGTACCTGTTGTGTCTTCGCTGGTAGCCGTTGCAATCCTGTGGATGTGGGTTTTCAACTATGATTATGGTCTTTTGAACAGCATTGTCAAGATGATATCAGGTCAGCATGGACCAAACTGGCTCGGCGACGAGTTCTGGGTGAAGGTTTCTATGATTATTTTCATGGTATGGAAGGGGCTTGGCTCTTCGATTATCTTGTACTTATCTGGTTTACAGGGGATTCCGAGAGATTACTACGAGGCGGCAAAGATTGACGGCGCAAGCGGCTGGAATCTGTTCCGCGACATTACGGTACCGCTTGTCTCTCCGGTAACATTTTATCTGTTGATCACAGGTCTCATCGGCGGTTTCCAAGTATTCGTAGAGGTACTTGTCATGGTTCCGAGCGGCGGCTTGAACTACAGTGCAGCGACAGTGGTATTCTATCTGTATGAGAAGGCATTTAGCAGCAATCAGATGGGCTACGGTTCCGCGATGGCATTTATTCTGGCAATCTTTATCTTTATTGTGACGGCGATCAATTTCAAGGGTCAGGATAAATGGGTTAAGACAATTGAGTAGGAGGTGGAAGATATGGCAAATAATCGAGATGAAATGGGTTCAGAGATTAAGTCTGCAAAGAGTAAGATGATAGACAGGATTGTATTTGTGGCGTTATCGTTAGGTGCGGTTGTCATGGTCTTTCCGCTGATCTACATGGTGCTGAGTTCCTTTATGACAAAGAATCAGATTCTTTCTGCGGATTTTAGTATTATACCGAATCCGTGGAAATTCGGAAAATATTCGGAAGTGCTCGCAAAGCCGGAGTTTTTGAGAGGTCTGCGCAACACCTTGATCGTTGCGGCACCAGTGCTGGTAATTGGTGGTTTCACCTCCTCTCTGTCGGCATTTTCGTTCAGCAAACTGAAATTTAGAGGAAAGAATGGTATTTTCCTCGGACTGCTGGCAACCATGATGATTCCGTTTGCAGTCGTGATGATTCCGCAGTACGTGATGTTTACAAAGATGGGATGGACGAACAGCCTTCTGCCATTGATCATACCCGGTCTGTTTGGCAATGTCAGCATCATTTTCTTCCTGCGTCAGAATCTGACAAGTGTGCCGGATTCGATCGTGGAGGCGGCAAAGCTTGACGGGTGTGGTTATTTCAGAATGTATTATTCGATTTTCCTTCCGCTGATGAAGGGCGCTCTGATGACACAGCTCATTCTGTGGTTTATGGGCATCTGGAATGACTATCTGGCACCGACCATCTTTATCCAGAATGAGAAGTGGTTTACCTTGCAGGTAGTAATCCGTTCCTTCAATTCATACTATGCAGTAAACAGCGATTATCCGCTGATCATGGCAGCGTCCGTGCTGGCGATTCTGCCGACATTGCTCTTGTTCTTCTTCTTCCAGCGCTATATTATCGAATCGCTGGCAGTGTCGGGCGTTAAGGGCTAGTGTACATACACAGGGTTGTTTTCATTGGAGGACATGAAAACAGCCCTGTATTCAGATACAAAAATAATTGAAATCAATACAGAGAGGAAATAAAACAGGAAAAATGAACGGCATACTGCGATTAAATGATTATAATGTAGAGCATAATGCCACGCTGGGCGCGCATGACCCTTCGATGATGTGGGACCCCGTTACCAGAAAGTATTATTCTTATGGTACAGATGTCTATATGCCGCGGTGCGGCCTGCGGGACAAGATCGGGATTCCAGTCCGCAGCTCGGAGGATTTGGTACATTTTCAATATGAAGGAACTGTCCTGTCAGAACACGCTATCCGTCAGGGAAGAGATAATGGAGCGTATTCGCAGACCATTAATTTCTGGGCGCCCTATGTGGAATATGTGGAGGAGGAGTACAGAATGTATTATTCGGCGACCAGACGATTTGGCAGTTCTGAGTCGCGAATCTGGCTCGCGGCGGCAAAGCACCCGCTGGGACCATTTGAGAACCGCGGCGTGGTGGCGGACACCTGGGGAACTGATGACACGCTGCCAAACGCGATTGACGCGCATGTTATATGGGACAAAGAGCGCTGCTATTTGGTGTATGGCTCATTCTTTGGCGGAATCTATATCAAGGAGCTGAATGCAAAGACAGGGCTTGCCCTTGACGGAAATGAAAAAAATCTGGGGCAGTGTATCTCGCGCAGACAGCCCAATCCGCCGATTGACGGACCAGAAGGTGCTTCTGTAATCTATGTCCCTGCGCTTGGTTATTACTATCTGTTTCAGTCCTATGGCTGGCTGGGCGACACTTATGACATTCGCGTAGGACGCAGCCGCTCGGTGACAGGACCTTATACAGACCGGCAGGGGCGTTGTCTGGTGGAGGAGAGTATGGGGACCAAGCTCGCAGGAAGCTATGAATTTAGCGCGGCGTCGCCAAATGCCGCAGATGAGAACCGCGCGTGGGCGTGGGCAGGCTTTCGCGGGCCGGGACACGGTGTTCCATTTTATGACCCGCAGCGGAAGTCTTACTTTTTTGTGCATCATATTCGGGATGGCGCAGAACTTCACCGGAACTATGATGAGAAGGAGCATCGTGACAGCTACAGACTTCATTATATGATGCTTCGCAGCATGTTCTTTCAGGATGGCTGGCCAGTCTTTAGCCCTGAGCCGTATACAGGGGAAATTTCAGGAGAGTTTTCGGAGAATGACAAGGGCTGCTGGGAGTGGATTCGCTTTGAAGATCTGGATAATACGATGAAAAAAGCGGTGCATTTGTCAAAACAGGAGGAGGCAGAGCTTCTTGCGGCGGGAACAGTGCACAAGTGCTGGGATTTTGAAAATGCAAGGCCAACGCAGGCAGTGTCTGGTTTTGACGCGTCAGGACTTGCATATTGGGGAAAGTACGTGTATAGTTGAGTTCAGGAAAATTTGTGAGGGCAAAGTATGAGAAAAAAGACATTGACATTAAAAATGATCGGGATTGGGGTGGCGCTGTCTTTGTTGTCTGGGTGCGGACAGAAGGAAAGACTGAAGGCAGAGACAGCCGTGGAAAAGACCTTTGAGGAGGTATCCGTGCACGACCCGTCTATCGTGGACGGCGGAGATGGCTGTTATTATATCTTCGGTTCGCATCTGGCTGTGGCAAAGACGAATGACTTGATGAACTGGACCTATGTGAACAGAGGCATCAAGAATGAGAATGATGTGATTCCGAATGTTTATTCGGAGATGAAGGAGGCTTTTGAGTGGTCTCACAGCAATACCTTCTGGGCGCCGGATGTTGTGAAGCTTGGCGACGGAAAATATCATATGTACTATTGTAATTGTCAGGGAGACAGTCCGCTCTCATGTCTTGGTACAGCGGTGTCTGATGCGGTGGGAGGTCCCTACGTAAATGAGGGCATTATGCTCAAATCAGGAATGACAGCGGACCAGCCGAGCGAGGATGGGGACATTTATCAGGCTGCGGACGATCCAAATACAGTGGACCCTGTTGTATTTTACGATCAGGGGGGGCGGCTCTGGATGATTTACGGTTCTTACTCCGGCGGCATTTTTGTGAAGGAGATGGACCCGCAGACTGGGCTTGCGCTAGAGCCGGGGTATGGGAAGAAGCTGCTTGGCGGCGACCATCTTAGAATCGAGGCGCCATATATTATCTATAATCAGGACACAGCGTATTATTATATGTTTCTCTCCTTTGGCGGGCTGGACTCCGACGGCGGATACAATGTCCGCGTATGCCGTTCTAAGACACCGGACGGACCTTATCTGGACTCGATGGGGCAGGATATGATTGACTGTAAGGGGCCAGTGGGCAGTTCGTTCAGCGATGCCACGGCGGCGCTGTATGGCACAAAGCTGATGGGTTGCTACAAATTTCTGTGGTCAGAGGGCGAGGAAGGCGAAAAACGCAAGGGCTATCTCTCGCCGGGGCACAATTCCTGCCTGTATCAGGAGGAGACTGGAAAATACTTTATCATCTATCACACCCGTTTTGAAAACAGTGGAGAGGAGCACCAAGTCCGCGTCCATCAGATGTTCTTTAATGAGGACGGATGGCCGGTGATCACGCCGTACCGATACACAGGCGAGACGATGGGAACTTACACAAAGGACGATCTGGCAGGGACTTACAAATATATCAACCATGGCAGGGATATCTCTCCTAAAATTCGGGAATCTGTGCTGATTGAGTTAAAAAAAGACGGAAAGATTGCCGGCGAGCTGGAAGGCACATGGGAGCTTACGGAGAACAACAACATTACGCTTACAGTGGACGGCGATACATATCACGGTGTCGTTTTAAAACAGTGGGACGAGGACGGAAAAAAATATGTGATGACCTTTACGGCGCTCAATGCTGCGACCGGAATCTCGGTGTGGGGCAGCGGACTGGGTGCAGTGGAGGCAGATGCATCATGACGGCATGTAGCTACAGGCGCAGAACAGAGATATTGTTGGAATAATTTTATGGAGAATATTTGCGTAGAAAAGGTGTCAAAGTCATTTGGCGGCAAAAAGGTATTTGAAAATTTGAGCTTGACGATAAACGGCGGGGAAATGAACTGTATCATGGCGCCCTCCGGCGCAGGCAAGACAACGCTGCTCCGTATCCTGATGGGACTCGAGGAGGTGGACAGCGGCTGGATTACCGGCTTGGAGGGAAAGCGCTTCAGCGCTGTCTTTCAAGAAGAACGGCTGTGTGAGTACATGACCGCCGTGGATAATATCCGTCTGGTGACACCGGGGCTTGATGCCGGTATCGTAATGCAGGAGATGGACAGGCTTGGGCTGGGAGACTGCTGTGCGCAGCCAGTGTCCCAGCTTTCCGGCGGAATGCGCAGGCGCGTGAGCATTCTCAGGGCACTGCTTGCAGAGTATGATATCCTCTGTCTTGACGAGCCGTTTAAGGGGCTGGACGATGCGCGCAAGGAACAGGTCTTAGCATATGTTAAGCAAAAGGCGGCCGGGAAAACAGTGCTCTTTGTCACACATGATGAGCAGGAGGCTTTGGCTCTGGGCGCAACGGTGATTGAGCTGCAATAAAAGATCACAGAAGTTCTTCAATGATACATTGATGCTCTTTGGCGGCTGTGTCGTAGCTGATGCCGACAGCGAGAATGGCGGATACATTTTCTTTTTTCAGTTTTTCGCTGTATTCTTTTTGCTTGATTTGTGCAATGGCTTCCTCGGGCGACTTGTCGGCTTTTAATTCGATGATGATGCCCGGCAGGTTTTTGCGCCTTGGGTAAAAGATAAAGTCCGCAAAGCCCTTGGCACTTTTTTCTTCTCGTTCAACCTTGTATTTATTTCTGGCAGAGAGATATGCGAGCGTTACCACACAGGAGAGGCTGTTCTCGTCGTTGTATTTTAG
>KE159566.1:95464-96768 GCA_000403215.2 Lachnospiraceae bacterium A4 | reverse complement strand
TAATTCGCGAAGAAATTCCAGAAAGTCTCCATAATGCTCAGGATACAGCTCATGGCTGAAAATATAGTCCCACTCGTCAATAATAAAAATAAATTCATCATCTGTAGCCGCCAGTGCGTCAGACGCTTTTTCAAACTCCTGATCTTTTAGTGCAGGGTAGGCCTCTTTGATATCCTTGATTATGGAATTGTTGAACTGTGCAAGGTAGCGATCATAGCGGCTTCTGTCAAGAGGAATCTCATTCAGACATAAATTAATGACATTATATTGATTGAAATGCATTTGAAAGGTCTGGGTTTTGCTGATTTCTAACCCGTCAAACAATTCTGTGGAATCAAAAGCTTTACAGTAGTACGCGCCCAGCATGTTGAGCACTGAGGTTTTGCCGAAACGGCGCGGTTTGGTGATGCAGATATATCTGTTCTTGGTTTTAATCCGGGTGTTGATGGTCGCAATAATACCTGATTTGTCCACGAAATAATAGTCATTGACCAGCATTTGAAAATCCTTATAGGCGGATTTGGTGTTTAAACATACAGCCATATTAGATTGCCTCCCTTTTCTCAGATTTTAATTTAAGTTTTTATGCGACATCTAGTACATCGTTGCGCAATAACTACACCAGTACTAGTCACAGAGTTCTTCAATGATACATTGGTGTTCTTTGGCGGCTGTGTCGTAGCTGATGCCGACGGCGAGAATGGCAGACACATTTTCTTTTTTCAGTTTTTCACTGTATTCTTTTTGTTTGATTTGCGCAATGGCTTCCTCGGGCGTTTTGTCGGCTTTCAATTCGATGATGATGCCCGGCAGGTTTTTGCGCCTTGGGTAAAAGATAAAGTCCACAAAGCCCTTGCCGCTTTTTTCTTCTCGTTCAACCTTGTATTTATTTCTGGCAGAGAGATATGCGAGCGTTACCACACAGGAGAGGCTGTTCTCGTCGTTGTATTTTAGAATAGGCAGCTCACTGTTGTGGATATTGTGGAGGTAGGAAGCCACCGTATCGCCTCTTTTGTTTAAGGTAGCGTTGAGCACCTCGCCGGAATTGCGCACCAGCTCTGCGACATAGCCAAAGTCGTCATCTTTCAAAGCTTTTTGAAACTCGATCATAAGTTCTTTGTTTGGAACTCTGACTTCACCATTAGAATAAGATAACAAACCATATATGATCATGGCAGAATAAATATCTTCCCGGCTGTTGGGAGGGTTTTGCCCGGCAGAATATTCTTCTTCAATATCAATTCCGATAGAATTTCCGTTCACCATCTTTACCACATCATCCCGCACTTGGGCAATGTTATATT
>KE159566.1:22408-95454 GCA_000403215.2 Lachnospiraceae bacterium A4 | reverse complement strand
TGTGGATATTGTGGAGGTAGGAAGCCACCGTATCGCCTCTTTTGTTTAAAGTAGCGTCGAGTATCTCGCCGGAATTGCGCACCAGTTCTGCGACACAGCCAAAGTCGTCATCTTCCAGTGCATTTTGAAATTCAATCATAAGCTCTTTATTTGGAATCCTAAGTTCGCCGTCAGAATAAGATAAGAGACCGTATGTGATCATAGCGGCATAAATGTCTTTCCGGCTGGCAGGATTTTCTTGCCCGGCAGAATATTCTTCTTCAATATCAATTCCGATAGAATTTCCGTTCACCATCTTTACCACATCATCCCGCACTTGGGCAATGTTATATTTCAGGAAAAATAAGACCTCATCCATCTTGCCAGTGCGTGTCCAGTAGCTCTGGCATGCTGAATCTTCGAGGGCGCAGACTACAGAGCGCGGATTATATAGGCGTGAGCCGTCTTTGGTCTGATATCCGTTATACCAGTCACGGATTTCCTCCATTGTCAGTGCTGTCTGCTTCTTGCAGAGCATCTCTGTTTCGTCCTCTGTAAAGCCAAAATATTCTTCAAAAGAAGGGTCTTTCAGCATAGTATACTCCTTGAACATGTTCAGCGCAGAGCCAGTACTGTATTTCTTGATGGGCAGCACCCCCGTCATGTAGACAAGCGCTACATAAGGTTTATCTTTTAGTAATTCGCGAAGAAATTCCAGAAAGTCTCCATAATGCTCAGGATACAGCTCATGGCTGAAAATATAGTCCCACTCGTCAATAATAAAAATAAATTGCTTATCTGTGGCAACGAGCATTTCCGAAAGACTGTTAAATTCCTGTTCCTTCAACTGGGGATAGGCTTCCAGAATGTCGCGTCTGATCGCATTTTTGAAGAGCTTCATATAATCTTCATATGCATTGCCATCATCAGGAATACTGTTCATACTAAGATGAACGACATTGTACTGGTTCAAATGTGCTGCATAGGCAGCAGTTTTGGCGATTTTCAATCCATCAAATAAAACCTTTGAATCATAGGCTTTGCAATAGTATGCGCCCAGCATGTTGAGCACCGAGGTCTTGCCAAAACGGCGCGGTTTTGTGATGCAGATATATCTGTTCGGTGTATTGATTCTGGCGCTCAGCTTCTCAATAATAGCCGATTTATCAACAAAAAAGGTATCATTGACCAGCATTTGAAAAAGGTTATATGTTGATTTGGTGTTTAGACATATAGCCATAGAACCCCTCCTGTTTTGCAGTATTTTCTTTAGTATAGCATGACAAGTGAAAAATTCTCAATATAAACTTTTTTCAAGAAAGTATCCCGTGCCGTGAACAGTTCCTAAGCTTCGCTTGAAATAAAAGACCATATAAGCTATACTATAAGTGAGATAAAAGTGAAGTTTGCGTGATGTTATAAAAAGGATCAGTACAAAGGAAGATAGCAGAAAGCTACGACGCGGATTTGTGGAGCAATTGAAAGATGCTAAAACACCCAGCCCAAAGCGGGTTACAAAAGAAAAAACAACATAAGAGCGACCGAAAAGGAGTACTGAATGGAAGATACGAAAATACAGTGGCACGCGGCATTTGTGTCAGCGATGAATTTAGAGCTGGCGCAGAACAGGTCAGATCTGATCTACCATAAGGAATACAACCTGAATACGAAACCATTAGAAGTAGATCTGCTGGTCATCAAGAAGGAATCAGACATTCAGATCACAAATGAAATCGGAAAACTGTTCCGCGGGCATAACATCGTGGAATATAAGTCGCCGCAGGACCATCTGAATATAGATACTTTTTATAAAGCAGGTGCATACGCCAGTCTGTACAAAGCATATGGAAAAACAGTAGATGTATACAGTGCAGCGGATATCACAGTGACAATGATCCGCGAAGCCAGACCATCAGGGATGTTTGGATATTTCAAAGAACATAATATCATGTGTACCAATCCATACAAAGGAATATACTATGTAAAGAAAAGCGTATTGTTCCCGACGCAGATAATCGTCACGAAAGAATTGAGTACAGAAGGACATGTATGGCTGAAAGCTCTGTCGAGCCAAATGAAAAAAGAGCAGATGAGAAATCTGCTGGAAAAGATTGAAGCAATGAATCAAAAGCAAGACAGAGAGCTTGCAGATTCCATCCTTCAGGTGAGTATCAGTGCAAATAAACAAGTCGTAGAAGAACTGAGAGGAGATGAAACGATGTGTCAGGCATTATTGGAGATCATGGAACCAGAGATCAATAAGATTAAAGCAGATGTTAGAGAGGAAGTCACAAAGGAAGTCACGAGAGAAGCAACAATGAAAGGAATCAAAAGCATTGTAGCAGTCCTGCGTGATTGTGGGCAGGGAGATATGGAAATTATAAAAGCGATTGTAAAGGAATACGGAGTATCATCAGATGAGGCGGCAGATTATTTGTAAAAAATAAGAATCCAGCCTCATAAGATATATTAAAAGGGGGCTGCCAGCAAATCGGCAGCCCCCAAAATTCTGTTTTCAGTTATTTTATGCCAATGCGATCGCAATAAGATACAAAAATGTGATGACAATTGAGATCAAGAGTGCTATGATCGAAGAGACCAGACCGCCGATTGCCATGCCAGACCGCTGTTTGCGGGCAAGTCCGATTGCAGAGCTGACGATGCCTCCGATGGATAAAATCAGATTCCAGATGGGAATCCAGCATCCTAAAAGCGAGAAGATGCCCAATATCAGCCCGACAATTGCCATGTTATTATTTTTCATCGGCATGGTGTCGTAGACGACGGCTCTTGCAGGCTGTGCAGAGACTGGCTGTTCATAGGGCTGCCCCTGACTGTACGCGGAATTTTGTTTGTCTAATTCGTTCTTATCCATGATATGTTACAGCCTCCTCTTAATATTGCAGAAGCGATGTGAAAAACATACCAAGGGCAAAAGTGACAACGAGCGAGATAATCGGAAGCACAACAGCAAGTGCTGTCTTTTTCTCCAAGCTTGATTTCACGGCAAACGCGGTGAACAGTGTACTGATGCAGATACCAACCACCCCGTTAAAAAAGAAGCCGCCGACAAAGCTGATACCCACGAGCACCCACTCCCATACAGGCACATTGCTCACCGGTTCATAGGGCTTGCCATCGTCCAGAAAAACACCGTTTACAGAGAGACGGATATTGTTTCCAATAATGACGAGGTTGCATGAGGCGCCCGGCAGGTTGATCTGATAATCCACCACGTTAATGAACCAGTTGCTAGATTTTAATTTGTAGGTGTCATTGTCCACGATCACTTTGTTTCCGCCCAAACCGCCTAGATTGCATTGTACTTTATGGACATTCCCAGCGCTGTCAGTTACATTCCATTCTTTTCTCATATGGTACCCCCTTTTGGATGTAATCGTTTGTTTATATAGAAAATGTCAGTGATTATCAGACAGATTCTTTTATTTATAACAGATTACACCACAATCATAAGTTTGAATGATTAAGTTTAGCCATTATTTTAACTAAATATACTTAAACATTTGTTAAATGTTACTGTAATATAGTAATATAATTTTAGCAGTTTTGCAAGTGTTTGTTCGATTTTTTTGCGTATTGGGCAAAATAACCATTGCATTCATATAGAAAGGTATAGTATATTTATACATGGAAGTGTGCAATGCAGATCTTTTACGGTTCTGATTTGAAATGCAGTGCTTTGGTACTAATAGAGTAAGATCTGAAGCGTAAATTTTGAATGATATAAAAATATTGACAAATTACATTATATTATAGAAAGGATTGGTATATAAAATGATTCAATTACTAGACACAGGCGCATATCTTGTAAACGGCACAGAGCTGGTTGCGGACAATGCGGACGCGGCGGCAGCCATCAAGGCAAAGACAGGCAGGGAAGTGTGTAAGGCGGATGCCGCGAAGGAGACAATCGCCTATGGCATTCTCAAAGAACACAACACTTCTGAAAATATGGACAAGCTAAAGATTAAGTTTGACAAACTGACTTCCCATGATATTACCTTTGTGGGAATCATTCAGACGGCGCGCGCGTCAGGACTCACCAGGTTTCCAGTGCCGTATGTGCTGACCAACTGTCACAATTCGCTCTGTGCAGTGGGCGGCACCATCAATGAGGACGATCACATGTTTGGACTGACCTGCGCGAAAAAATATGGCGGTGTCTATGTGCCGCCTCATCAGGCAGTCATTCACCAGTTTGCGCGGGAGATGCTCGCAGGCGGCGGCAGAATGATCCTTGGTTCCGATTCGCATACGCGCTATGGCGCGCTCGGAACAATGGCGATGGGAGAGGGCGGCCCAGAGCTGGTAAAACAGCTTCTTAACCAGACCTACGATATCAATATGCCGGGCGTTGTGGCAGTCTATCTCGAAGGCGCGCCAGAAAAAGGCGTGGGACCGCAGGATGTGGCGCTTGCCATCATCGGCGCGGTATTTAAGAACGGTTATGTGAAAAACAAAGTGATGGAGTTTGTCGGTCCCGGCGTCGCATCGCTCTCCGCGGATTTTCGGATTGGAATTGATGTCATGACGACAGAGACAACCTGTCTCTCCTCGATCTGGAAAACAGACAACGAAATCAAGGACTTTTATGACATTCACGGCAGAAGTGAGGACTATGCAGAATTAAATCCCGGGGAAGTGGCTTACTATGACGGCTGTATCCGGGTTGACCTGAGTAAAATCAAGCCAATGATCGCGATGCCGTTCCACCCAAGCAATACATATACCATTGAAGATTTAAATGCAAATCTGATGGATATTTTAGCGGACTGTGAGAAGAAAGCGCTCGTCAGTCTCGACGGCGCAGTGGACTTTACACTCAAGGATAAAGTCCACAATGGCAGATTCTACGTAGAGCAGGGGATTATTGCAGGCTGTGCAGGCGGCGGATTTGAGAATATCTGTGCGGCGGCGGATATTCTTGAAAATGCAAGCATCGGGCCAGATGCGTTTACGCTGAGCGTCTATCCGGCGTCTATGCCAATCTATATGGAGCTTGTGAAAAATGGCTGTGCCGCAAAGCTGATGCAGACAGGCGCTGTATTGAAAACCGCTTTCTGCGGTCCCTGCTTTGGCGCGGGAGACACGCCGGCAAACAATGCGTTTTCAATCCGCCACTCGACGAGGAATTTCCCGAACCGCGAGGGCTCGAAACTCCAGAGCGGGCAGATTGCGTCAGTGGCATTGATGGACGCGCGCTCGATTGCAGCGACAGCGGCAAACAAGGGATATCTCACGCCGGCTACAGACTTTGACGGTAATTTTGCGAAGTACAAATATTTCTTTGACAAAAAGATTTATGAGAACCGTGTGTTTGATTCCAAGGGCGTTGCGGACGAGTCTGTCGAGATTCAGTTTGGACCAAACATCAAGGACTGGCCTGCGATGGTGGCACTGACCGACAATCTGATGCTCAAGGTGGTCTCAGAGATTCATGATCCTGTCACGACTACAGATGAGCTGATTCCTTCCGGGGAGACTTCCTCTTACCGCTCCAATCCTCTCGGTCTTGCAGAGTTTACACTCTCCCGCAAGGACCCGAACTATGTGCGTCTTGCCAAAGAGGTGCAGGAGGCGGAGAAGGCGCGCGAGGAGAAAGTCTGCCCTGTGCAGAAGTTTGAGGAATTGGAGGCGGCATGGGCTGTGATGAAAACCATCACGCCGGATGCGGACCGCAGCAATACCGGCATTGGAAGCACAATCTTTGCGGTGAAGCCGGGGGACGGCTCGGCGAGAGAGCAGGCGGCAAGCTGCCAGAAGGTGCTTGGCGGCTGGGCGAATATCGCAAACGAGTATGCGACCAAGCGCTACCGCTCGAACCTGATCAACTGGGGAATGCTGCCATTTCTTATCAAAGAAGGCGAGCTGCCGTTCAAAAATCTCGACTATATCTACATTCCGGGCATCAGGAGGGCTGTGGAGGAGAATACAGAAGTGATCAAGGCATACGTCGTGGGCAGCGCTTCGGGTGAGCGCAAGAAAACAGAGTTTGAGATGACGCTCGGAGAGCTTACCGACGAGGAGCGGCAGATTATCCTCAAAGGATGTCTCATTAATTATAATCGAGTATAAATCAGAAAATCCCGTGCAGCAGCACGGGATTTTTGTTGCAATAGCATCGTTTTTTCATAAAAATGTAACAATATGTTAAAAAAAGTCCGATAAGAAAATGGCACATTTTATAATTTCTTCATTTTTGTGCATAATTTTTTAGAATAAAATTAACAAAACACTACCATTTTTTAGAATTTTATAGTATAATTGTAACTATTCAGAGCGAGATTACAAATTGGGCGTTTCAGGGCAGTTTGTATCTGGTTTAGAAAACGTAAATTGAGCAGACAATTTTTATAAATTTTTCATCGAACATTGACGATGCTCAAAATAGGATTGGAGGTATTTTATGGCAAAAGAAATGATTGCAATGCTGCTTGCCGGTGGTCAGGGGTCACGTCTTTACACATTGACACAGAAGCTGGCAAAACCTGCAGTTCCGTTTGGCGGGAAATACAGGATTATTGATTTTCCACTTTCAAACTGCGTAAATTCAGGGATTGATACAGTAGGTATCCTTACCCAGTATCAGCCGCTTGTGCTGAATGAGTACATAGGAAATGGCCAGCCGTGGGATTTGGACAGGCTGCATGGTGGTGTTCATGTACTGCCGCCGTATCAGAAGGCTACGGGATCGGATTGGTACAAGGGCACGGCGAACGCGATTTACCAGAATATAAACTTTATCGAGCGCTATGATCCGGAATATGTCATTATTCTGTCAGGCGACCAGATCTGCAAGCAGGATTACAGCGATTTTCTCCGATTCCATAAGGAAAAGAATGCGGAGTTCAGCGTGGCGGTTATGGAGGTGCCGTGGGAGGAGGCAAGCCGTTTCGGTCTGATGGTTTCAGACGAAAACGACAAGATTACGGAATTTCAGGAGAAGCCAAAGGAGCCTAAGTCCAATTTGGCTTCGATGGGTATCTATATTTTCAACTGGGATATCTTAAAGAAATATCTGATCGAGGATGAGAATGACCCCGAGTCTGAAAATGATTTTGGCAAGAATATCATCCCGAGCCTGCTGCGTGATAAGAGAGAGATGTACGCATATCATTTTTCAGGCTATTGGAAGGATGTCGGAACGATTTCTTCTCTCTGGGAAGCCAATATGGAGGTGCTTGACCCGGAGAACAGCGGTATCAATCTGTTTGACGATGACTGGCGCATCTACAGCAGAAACAGCGGTATGACAGGGCATCGCATCGGTGAGGAGGCAGTGCTTGAGAACTGCATGATCACTGACGGATGCAGCATTGACGGCAAGGTAAAACACTCAGTGCTCTTTGCAGGTGTCAAGGTGGAAAAGGGTGCGGTGATCGAGGATGCGGTAATCATGGGCGGAAGCACAATCAAAGAAGGCGCTCAGATCAAGCACTGTATCATTGCAGAGAATGTAGTGATCGAGAAGAATGCTGTCGTAGGAGAGATGCCCAACGGAGATAAGAAAGGCGTTGCGACAGTGGGCTCTAATGTCACGATCGGTGAAGGTGCGATCGTGGGACCTGACGCGATGGTGTCAGCAGATGTAAAGGGAGGTGACAAGGCATGATCAATTCAAACGCAGATTCAGCAATGGGCATTTTGTTCCCAAACAGCTATGATTCATTAGTACCGGAGCTTGTTACTGAGCGACTGATGGCATCCATTCCATTTGCAAGTCGTTACAGACTGGTAGATTTCATGCTTTCAAGTATGGTTAACTGTGGTATTGACAATATATCATTGATTGTAAAGAGAAATTATCATTCTCTGATGGATCATCTGGGATCTGGTAGAGAGTGGGATCTGACGCGCAAGAAGGGTGGTCTGAACATCATTCCGCCGTTTGCGCAGAAAACCGTAAATATCTACAATGGCAGGGTTGAGGCGATTGCGAGCATTATCGACTATCTCAAGCGCCAGAAGGAAAAATATGTCATTATGGCAGATACAAACATTGCTGTCAACTTTAATTTCAGCAAGCTGCTCCAGCGCCATATTGACAGCGGCGCAGACGTGACGATCGCATACACGAAAGAGGACATACCAAAGGCGCTGCGCGACATTGATGTGACCAAAAAGGATTTGTACTATACACTTGACATTGACGGCGACGGCAGAGTTCAGAAAATCGTAGTCAACAATAAGGAAAATGGTGTACATAATGTTTCCATGAATATTTATGTCATTGAGCGTCAGCTTTTGATTGATCAGATTCGTGAGGCATATGTGAACGGACTTACGTATTTTGAGCGCGATATCATCTCTCCGCAGCTTGACAAGCTGAATGTGAAGGCTTACCAGCACGACGGTTACTTTGCACGCATCATGGATATCAACTCCTACTTTGCGGAGAACATGAAGATGCTCAAGGAGGAGAATATCAACGCACTGTTCTCCCCGAATCCAGTTTACACCAAGATTCGTGATGACAATCCGACGAGATATGCAGACGGCTCTCATGCAAAGAATGTGATGGCGGCAGACGGCTGCGTGATTGAGGGCGAGGTTGAGAATTGTATCCTTTTCAGAGGCGTGAAGGTTGGCAAAGGTGCGAAGGTCAGAAACTGCGTGCTGATGCAGGATACAGTGATCGAGACAGGCGCGACGGTAGAGTACGCAATCACCGACAAGAATGTGAAGATTACTTCTTATAAAGAGTTAAAGGGAACGGAGTCTTTCCCGGTATTTGTCGAAAAACGCAAACAAGTTTGATTGATGCAGGAGGGGAGTTCCCCTCCTGTTTTATGCATATGGCGCTTCATTTTCATTTTGAGGTATCAGGAGTATACATCTGGCATATATTATGAAAAAAGGGTTAAGGGAAGCTGGATTTTGGCCGATAAAGATAGTAAAGAAAATATGGTTTGATGATACAGAGCAAGCGGACCAGAATTTCTGCTGACAGGCTGGTTCTATGGACGGTCGGTTGGTGCGAAGGGGAAGTAACTCGGCAGCATCAGACGGGAAAGGGATTACATGTAACAATGCAGTTTCACAGTGAGCGGTAAAATAACATCATTCCGGGCGGGTATGATGTTATTTTTATGCACACGGACGCGGGGATGCTTTGGGGGGATTTATATAGTTTTACTAAAAATATCGCTTAAAAAATCAATATAGATATAAAAATATCACAAAATAAAAATTGTTGTGCTAGTTTTTACATTTCGAGTGGACAGAAAAAATTTTTTCTGCTAAAGTGGGATTTAACAGTGAGGAGAGCGCTACAAGGAGGATATATGTTAGAAGAAAAGGATTTACAGGCAATTGCACAATTAATGGATTTAAAATTTCAGCCACTGGACAGCAGACTCAACAATATAGAAGGACATCTTGAAAAAATAGACAACCGTCTTGAAAATGTAGAAGTGCGTCTTGAGAATGTAGAAGTGCGTCTTGAAAACGTAGAGACTCGTCTTGAAAATGTAGAAGTGCGTCTTGATAAAGTGGAAAATCGTCTCGACAAAGTGGAAGATCGGCTGGATCATATGGAAACGCGTCTTGATAATCTCGAAGAGCGCTTTGATAACCTCGAAGAGCGCTTTGGCAGTCTCGAGGAGCGTTTTGACCGTATGGAAGTCCGCCAGGATAAGATGGAGATCAAGCTGAACCGTATGGAAAACAGACTGGATTGCCTGACCAGCAATGTGCGGGAGCTTAGGATTGACATCAAGCGTTCTGGAAGGCGGATGGACGCGGGCTTTGAATATCTGGCGGCAACGGTCAATAAGGTGGACAGGCGTCTGGCATACAAGGCACAGTTTCTGAGCAGGACAGACAAGGAGATTATGCGCGATCTTGATTCGCTGCGCATGTAAAGATTCTGGAGGGATAACGTTGTTTCAAAAAAAAGATATTATATATAGTGAGACGATTGGCGTGTGCGTCGTCGATGATATTGTAAAACTCGCGGATAACAAAAAGGACACCTATCAATATTACTTGCTGCGGTCTGTTGCAGAGCGGAAGAAAAAGGCATACATACCTGTGGAAAACCATACGGTACAGCTCAGGAGGCTGATGACATTGCAGGAGGCAGTAGCAGTGCAAAAAGAACCAGATTATGAGAAGAAGGATACACTGGTGAAAGGTGAAGTACAGTATGTGATTGAAAATAGTAAAAATGGAGAGCGATTGACAGAAAACAACAAAATGATTGTGCAAAATAGCTGATAGAATGTGGCAAATTCGACAATATTTGATAAAATTTGCAAAAACACTTGCAATCACAGGAAAGAAGTGTTACTATACAATTACACAAAGGAAGAGGAAAAATAAGGTACAAAGGATAGTTCCACAGGAGAACTAGACAAAGGAAGTACCAAAGATGGTGACGAAGCTAGATTACAAAAGATAAATTGTAGATATACCAAAGATAAAAGGATCAAGATACAAAAAAAGCTTTTGTAAAGCATTTGATAAAACAAGTGCAGCATTCGGAAACCTGTAACAATCGAGATAAAGCGTACATATGGAAAGGAGATGAGTCCCTTGGCAATCGCAGAAACCTAGATTCTAACGGATACAGGTTGGATAGGATCCCTTAATAGATATGAGAACGAAAAGATGCAGCTATCTTTATAGCAAAGCATAGAAGATTAAGAAGTGTATTTCAAAGTAGAAGTTAGAAAATAAGGTTAAAAGAACAAGAGCATTCAGGAAACAAAAGATTTGTGTGTAAGAAAAAGAATCCAGTGAAAGAGGATTCAAGAAAATGCAACAGGTAAGGTAAAATCAAAGAATATGTACGGATGAAAGGATCCGGGAAAGAGGAAAAAAATTGAATATTGAAGAGCAGTAAAGCGGTCGTTGTATCATTCGAGAGTAGAAGATATGGCGGCCGCTTGATTTGATGCTATGGAAATATAGAAAAATACGAAAAAGAAAGGTTTGGAGAAGATGGCACATCTATACTTCACAAGACACGGTCAAACCATTTGGAATGTAGAGAATAAGATTTGTGGGGCGACGGATATCGCACTGACAGCGTTTGGCAGAGAACAGGCACAGATTCTTGGGAAACAGATTTTGGAGGAACGTCTGTCCATTGACGAGATTTTGTATTCGCCGTTAATCAGGGCGCGGGACACTGCGCTGGCGGTTGCAGAGATCACAGGGATTCCGGCGCGGGAAGAACGGCGTCTGACAGAGCAGAATTTTGGAAAGTATGAGTCCACGCCCAGAGACGGGGCGGAATTTCAGGAAGCCAAAAAGAGTTTTATCCATCATTTTGAGGGTGGGGAGACGATGCTGCATCTGGCGCAGCGCATTTATAATCTGTTGGACGAACTCAGGGCGCAGGCAGGAGAGAAGACATATCTGCTGGTGGCGCACAATGGTATTGCCAGAGTGGTGCATTCCTATTTTTATGATATGGGAAATGAAGAATATGCAGCGTTTGGCATTCGAAATTGTGAGATACGGGAATATCAGTTTGGAACTGAATAGAGGAATAAAGGGGGCATCGGGCTGCGGTAACCAGAGCTGTCTGGCTGAGCGGTTTGAAAAGCGGTAAAAATGCATAAAAACGGCTGCACAAGACACTTGTGCAGCCGTCAGATTTGGTATACTTATTTGTCGGATTGGATATTTCTGCTGACAATCTTAAATTTTACGGATTTCTCTCCGCAGTATTTTCCTTTGCCGCAAAGTACGGCAGTTGCCGTTCCCTTTTTCACGTTTTTGCTGTAGGATACTACTTCGTAATCCTCTCCATAGGTAAGCGGTGACGTTGTGCCCGCCACCTTGATTGTTGCAGACTTGATATCCTCTTTCGAGTTGGTAATGGCTCTGCCAGTATAGTCCGTATTAACTTTCAGCCGTGTTCCGTCGGAATCTGTCAGTATCGGTTTGCTCTGGTATTTATTTTCTTTCCGGTGTAGGGCACGTTGGGCGTATACATGGAAACCTTGGAGATGTCCTTCTGTCTGACAGTAAAGCCAAATTCCCTTTTTCCCTTAAAGTTCCCTTTTCCGCTCACGACAATTTTCGCCGTGGCGCCAGCCTTTTTATTATTCTTGTAGGAAATGGTGTAGTCCGTCCCTGCCCGGAGCGTATAACCGTCGTAAGTCAGTACCGGGTACGGTGTGCATCCGCCCTTGACAAACTCCATTTCGCGAAAGCTTTCGGAATTGGTACATGTTACATCATTCATGTTGACGGCGGTACGGACAATCTTAAAGGTTGCCTTTTTCGTTCCGGGGTTCTTTCTGATGTTTGGGTAACTCCGCTATTTCCGTTTTGCTTTACTCAGCTAATTTGATAGCTAACAGCAAATTCGGGAAATATGCGGATACCCAAAGTACAGAAAGAACCCTGCCGAACTTTACGCCCTTTGCTTTTGCCGCTACGATTTCTGCCGCCTGCCGCCTTTTAATATTTTCACGCTCGCTTTGCGCCACAAAGGACAGGATTTGCAGGACAAGATCAGCAATAAATGTTCCCATCAGGTCTCTGTCACCGCGGGTATCGAGTAAAGGCATATCCAGCACGCAGATATCAATGCCTATTTACTTTGCAAGGACACGTCACTGCTTTTATATTTCCTCATAATTGCGCCCCAGCCGGTCAATGCTTAAGATATACAGCAAATCTCCAGCTCTCAGCTTCTTCACCAGTTTTTTATAATTGGGGCGGTCAAAATCCCTGCCCGACTGCTTATCCATAAAAATGTTCTTTTCCGGCACAGCCATATCCCGCAGGGCCATCATCTGCCTGTCCCCGTTCTGATCCATACTGGACACGCGCACATATCCATATACATCCATAGTGTCAGTTCCTCCATTCTGTTTCGTTTTGATACAAATTCTTCTCTGCACAAAAAAGATTATCATTTTTTTCCAGTGCAGACAAAAAGCAGCAGACTTCTCTGTTCGCCGCGCCTCCCATGCGCCGCCTGCAAAAAGAAGGGATGATCACAATGAAATCCTGAAGCTTTAGAAAAATCTGATCCACATGCTGAATGGACAGGAGAAACGGAAGAAAAGGCTGTTTAGAAAAAGTGCACGTTCAAAAATGCAGCTAAGGTTTTTGCGTCCTGAAATACATACAGAAAAGAAAAAATACGAATTTCCCACAGAAGGCCAGGTATTAAAAACACTGGTTTTTATGGGAGATTCGTATTTTAAGATTCAGAGCTTAAAAATCGGTATTAACCGACAATTCCTTATTTGAGAGGCTTGGCACCTGCCTTTTCCTGCATTTTTTCAACCCAGCTTTTGAATTTGCCCTTTTTCTTGGCGGGGGCGGTGTTGAGTTTGCCGCGGATGCCCTTTACGTCCGTGATATAGATGCCGCTGACGGTCGCCTTGACTTCCTTTTTGACAGGTATGATGTCAAAGATCGAGGCATCACAGATTAAGGATAAAATCTGAGGTCCTACTTTGGCTTTGACAATCGGAAATTTGGCGCGCCGCATGTACTTGGGCGTCTGTTCGAGCACCGCAGCAGGAAGCCCGGCCTCCTTTAATTTGAGCTTCTTTTTGTCAATGATGAGCATCGTGACGGTCTGTTTGGCGGCCTCGATCTGAGCCTGCTGCTCAGCCTGCTTTTTTTGCAGCTTTTTGCCGACAAAATAAAGGACTACCAACAGTATCACGAAAATGACAAGAATTGCAATTAAAATTTTTACTGCCATTTGAAATCATTACCTTTCTGTTTTATTGATATCTGATAATAAGGATTTTAACATTAAATGTCAGAAAGTGCAAGAAACTCTGTCGATTTCATTGCCATTTTTCGTTGTCTTTTTGGTGTGATGATGTTATCATATAGTTCATGAGGGTGGATAGAATCTAACAGAATCTATTTTTGAAGGAAGGAATATTAATTATGAAAAAGAAATTGGCATTGATGTGTACGGCGGGTGTACTGATCTTGGGTGTGAGCGCCTGCGGGGAGAAAAAAGCTGATGAGAATGCACAGGAGACTTTACAGACAACCCAGACAGTAGACGAAAGTGAGAAGGACACAGATGCACAGGAGGAGACGACAGAGCCTGAGCCTGTAAGTGAGCGGGAAGGCTATGTAGGATTTCAGGATTTGAACATTGATGAGTATGTGACACTTGCGGATTACAAGAATCTCAAGGTGACGGCTATGCGCCCGGCGGTGGATGAGGAGAGTATCGAGAGCTATATCAACAGCAGGCTTTTAATAGGAAAGATTACCACCAGAGCGATCAAGGAGGGGGATGTCGCCGATATCGACTATGTGGGCAAAAAGGATGGTGTGGCATTTGAGGGAGGCACAGCATCGGGCTACAGGCTTGCGATCGGTTCGGGGTCTTTTATTCCGGGGTTTGAAGATGGGTTAATCGGCGTGATGCCCGGCGAGACCGTTGATTTGAACCTGACTTTTCCAGAGAATTATCCCAGTGAGGACCTGGCAGGACAGGCGGTTGTATTTACCGTTACAGTCAACGGCATTGAGGGCGCCGCATCGTATGAGACAGTGACACCAGAGGAGATGGCAGAAATGGGACTTTCTTACAAGACGAAGGAGGAGGTCTGGGAAGCCGGAAAGTCTGAGGTGGAGAAGAACGCAGAGGAGGCTTATAACGCCAATGCAAAAAGTGCGGTGGTGCAGAAGGTTGTGGAGGAAAGCACAGTGAAGTCGATTCCTGATTATCTGGTCGAGGAGGAGGCACAGAACTATAACCATTATCTTGAATCGCTGGCGAAGGCAATGTACAATATGGACCTTGAGACGTTTGTGACGAATGCATATGGTGTCACGATGGAACAGTACAATGCACAAATGAATGAGATGTTTACAGATACAGTCAAACAGTATCTGGTAATGGAAGCGGTGTCAAGAGCTGAGGGGATCGAGATTACCGAGGACATGATTTCCAAAAAGGCAGACGAGGAGGCTGCGGAGTATGGATACACCTCTGGAGAAGAACTGGTCAGTGAGGTTGGATATGCCACGTACCGAATGTCCATTGTCCAGGATCAGGTGGTAGAGCGGTTGATGGAGCTTGTCACAATCGAGGAGGAAGTGCAGGAGACGGAAGAGATCAAGGAAACAGAACCAACTGAGACGGCAGAGGCATCAACGGAATCTTAGTACAAGCTTCAAATGTTTCGCGTGAAATATGCAGGTTCAGACAATAGAAAAAGGGGAAAATACACATGAAAAAAGGGTACAGGCGGCTGCTGACAATTGGATTGTGTGTGGCAGTGTTTTTTAAGGGACCCTGTCAGGTGCAGGCGACAGAAAAAGATGTCTTGAAACAGCAGAATCAGAATGATCAGGACCGGTTAGAGGATATTGACGATCAAGTCAATGAGCTTGAAGGTGAGCAGGAGGGCATTGATGCAGAGATCGAGACACTCAGCAATGAGATTGCGGAGATTATGGCAAGCATCAGCCTTCTTGAAGAAGAGATCGAGGCAAAAAAGGCGCAGATCGAGCAGGCAAAGCTTGACCTTGAGGAGGCACAGAAGGTCGAGCGCAAGCAGTATGAGGCAATGAAAATTCGGGTCAAAGCAATGTATGAGAGCGGAGAAACTTCTTTTTTGGATATTATATTCAGCTCCTCATCTATGCAGGATATGCTCAACAAGGCAGATTATGTGGAGAAGATGCACGAGTATGACAAGAAGGTCTTTGTCAATTATCAGATTGCGCGCCAAAATGTTGAAACGCTGAAGGAAACGCTTGAAATAGAGGAATCAGAGCTTGAAGCGGTACAGGAAGGGCTTGAGGAAGAGCGTGTCAGCGTCGAGGAGGCACGCTCAGAGCTCGAGGCGATCAGTGCAGATTATGCAGTGCAGATCAGCAAGGCGAAGCAGCAGGCGGAGATTTATAAGACACAGATTAAACAGCGGAATGCACAGATCAAAAAGATTGAGGAGGAAGAGCGCAGAAAAGCCGAGGAGGAACGTAAACGCAAAGAGGAAGAAGAACGCAAACGCAAAGAGGAGGAGGAACGCAAACGGCGGGAAGAAGAGGCAAAGAAAAACAATAACAATAATGAAAATAGTGATGCGGACCGTGACACGCCTCCCGCCAATGATAATGGTTCCAAAGTGGCTGCTGGAAAGGACACAGTCGCATCGTCAAACGGAAGCGCCAAAGGCAAAGAAATTGCAAACTATGCTTGTGGATTTGTGGGAAACCCCTATGTGGCAGGCGGCACGAGCCTCACAAAAGGGGCGGATTGTTCTGGCTTTACGCAGTCTGTCTACAAGGCATTTGGCTACAGCCTTCCGAGAAACTCGACTTCCCAGCGGAGCGTCGGGAAAGAGGTAAGCTATGCGTCGGCGGAACCGGGAGATATCATATGCTATCCGGGACATGTGGCAATATATATAGGTAACGGCAAGATTGTCCACGCAAGCTCCGCCAAGACAGGAATTAAGATCAGCAATGCACTTTACCGCGATATTTTATGTGTGCGCAGAGTGGTGTGAGAAGAGAACAGAGCAGAGTAGGAGGGAGATGATTCCCCCTACTCGCTTTTTTGATGTGCATATTTTTCGCGGGTGGCAAGTCCTCCCCTGATATGACGCTCAGACTTGTTTACATCCAGCACGGACCGCGCCTGTTTGGCAAGCGTAGGATTGACCTGCATGAGCCGGGAGGTAACGTCTTTATGTACTGTGGATTTGCTCACTCCAAATGCTTTGGCAGTCTGCCGCACGGTCGCGTTATTGTCAATAATATAGACAGCAATATTGATCGCTCGTTCTTCAATATAATCTTTCATACTCTTGAAAAGGGGTCTCCTTCTGAATCATTTCTACATTCTATGAGGCGATGGCAGAGATTATGAATGACAGGTGTTTAGGAGTCCTGTTTTTATGGCATAAAAGTATCTAGCAAAAGTAAATGTAGGTTGTAAAAACTTGACATTTTATAAAGAATGCATTAAAATCAAGAACACAAGTTTGAGGAGGGAGGATTCCGATGAAAAAAGTAAGCCACATGATAGAAGTAAACCATATTTCAAAGGATTTTGTCGCACCCAAGAAATATCCGGGGCTGCGCGGCGCAGTAAAGGGTCTGTTTTCCGCAGAAAAGGTCATAAAGACGGCAGTGGACGATATCTCGTTTTCCATTGATACCGGTGAGATTGTCGGTTATATTGGAAGCAACGGCGCGGGGAAGTCCACGACGATCAAGATGATGACCGGAATTTTGGTGCCGACAAAGGGAACTTGTACTGTGGCAGGCATCAATCCAAGCCGCAGCCGCAAGGAAAATGCACAAAATATCGGGGTTGTTTTTGGTCAAAGGACACAATTGTGGTGGGATTTGCCGCTGAGTGAATCCTTCACGATTTTAAAAGAAATCTATAATGTATCCGATACAGCGTATGCCGAACAGATGGAATTTTTGAACAGGGTTCTAGCGCTGCAGGACTTTTTTGACAGACCCGTGCGGACGCTCTCGCTCGGACAGCGAATGCGTGCGGATTTGGGGGCGGCGCTCCTTCATAATCCCAAGGTGCTCTATCTGGACGAGCCGACGATTGGTCTTGATCTGGTCGTGAAGGACAATATCCGAAAGGCGATTAAGGAAATCAATGAGAAATACCAGACCACCGTCATTCTGACAACGCATGATATCGGTGACATTGAGGAGTTGTGCAGCCGCATTATGATTATCGACGAGGGAAGAAAAATATATGATGGTTCGCTCTGTGAGCTGAAGGACACCTATGGAACCAAGCGAAAAGTTTCTATGGAGGTAAAGCAGCCTGAAAAAATAAAAGGGCTTTGCCTGCATGAACTTCTGGGCGTGCAGGAGACGGAGTGTTCTATGGCATTGAATCTGGAAAACAGTACGCTCAGCGTGACCTTTGACAAACACAAGCTGCAAGTGCCGCAGCTTCTTTCGGCAGTCATGGCAGTCGCCGAGGTTAAAGATATACAGATTCAGGAGACAGAGCTTGCTGAGATTGTAAAAGAAATTTACAATCATGGCGTGGGAGGGGCAGCATGAGAAAAGGATTGAGGATTTATCTGCCGTTTGCGGCAAATGAGCTGAAGCGGCAGCTTGCCTACAAGGGGGCGTTTTACCTGTTTATTCTGGTGCATCTGTTTGGCTCGTTTATCAGCTATTATCTGTGGATGGCGATCTATGGAAGCTCGGAGAAGGAAGTGATTGGCGGGCTGACACAGAGCGAAATGGTGGTCTATGTCTTTATGGTCTACGTCACGGCGTCTATTGTCACGGCATCAATTTCAACGATCGTCAGTGATGATGTGGTAAAGGGCACCGTTGCGATGAACTTGATCAAGCCGATTGACTACCGGCTGAGTCTGATTGCGATGGCTTCCGGAAACATGGTCTATCGGTTTCTGGTTCCTTCTGTCCTGATCTGGATTGGACTGGAAATCTATAAAATAAAGGTACTGGGGCTTGCGCCTGTGAGCATCGCGGGTATTTTCCTGTATCTGGTTAGCTGTGTCATGAGTTTCTTGATTTATGTGCTGTTTGATTTCTGCTTTGGGATGCTTGCTTTTTTTACCACCTATATTTTCGGAATGCGGATGGCAAAGGAGGCGCTTTTGGGGTTCCTGACAGGACAGTTGATTCCGATTAGCTTTTTTCCTGCCGCGATGCAGCGGGTGTTTGACTTTCTGCCGTTTTCCTCGATGGTTTATACGCCGGTTATGATTTATCTTGGAAAATATACTGGAGAGACACTTGTGTTTATGATGCTTCGGCAGGCGGCGTGGGTGGTGTTTCTGTATGTGGCAGGGAGCCTGATCTGGCGGCAGGTGACGAAACGGCTGGTGGTTCTTGGGGGCTAGTGTGAGAAGTGCTAACAGTTTTTTTTGTTGAAGGAGGGAATATGAATACAGTAAAACGGTATCTGCGGCTGTACAGGGTTTTGGTGGCGCAGTTTTTAAAGACCATCATGCAGTCGCGGGTTGATTTTCTGATTGGGCTGCTTGGCTTTTTCTTTACGCAGGTTATGGGAATTGCCTTTTTATATCTGGTGTTCCAGCAGATTCCGGATTTGCAGGGCTGGACGCTCGACCAGTTGATTTTTATTTATGGTTTTGCGCAGATTCCGCGGGGGATTGACCATCTGTTTACGGATAATATCTGGCTTGTGGCATACCGTCTGGTCATCAACGGGGATTTTGACCGCTATATGCTGCGCCCGATGAATATCTTTTTTCAGGTAATCGCGGAGAAGCTACAGCCTGATGCCCTTGGAGAGCTGCTGATTGGCACGATTCTTGTCGTGCGTTCTCTCACAAAAGGAATTGTGATTGTGGATGGACTGCACGTTGCGTTGTTTTTTGTATCCATCTTTGCGGGGGCGTTGATTTACACGTCCATTAAGTTATTCTTTGCGTCACTGGCATTCTGGCTGAAGGTGAGCGGGCCATTTTTGCAGATTGCCTATGACATGGCAAACTTTGCAAAATATCCTACAGAGATTTACTCAAAGGGTGTTCGATTCTTGATTACATGGGTGATTCCGTTTGCGTTTGTGGCGTATCTGCCCGCAAGCTTTTTCATGAAGGCGGACACTTCGGCGGGCGTCGTCGTCATTGAGTGCGGTATTGCCTTTGTGTTCTGGTGGATTGCATATGCGCTGTTTCACCGCGGGACGCAGGTGTATGAGAGCGCGGGGAATTAGTGTCCGGCAGTAAAAAGTATCCTTTTAGGGTACTTTTTATAATTTATTAATAAATAAAATGAAAAAGATTGTTGACAATAAAATCTGAAAGTAGTAATTTAGTATATGTAAATATTAGCACTCCATTATAATGAGTGCTAACAAAATAAAAATGACAGCATACCATAAAAGAAGGGAGTGTGGCAGGTTGGATTTAGACGAGCGAAAGCGAAAGATATTGCAGGCGATTATCCGCAATTATCTTGAGACGGGAGAACCGGTGGGAAGCAGAACCATTTCCAAGTATACGGACTTAAATCTAAGCTCTGCTACAATCCGCAATGAGATGTCGGACCTTGAGGAACTGGGATATATCATACAGCCGCACACTTCGGCGGGGCGTATTCCCTCCGATAAGGGCTACCGCCTCTATGTGGACCAGATGATGATTGAGAAGGAGGAACAGCTCAGTCAGGCGACGCAGGAGGTGAAGGAGCTTCAGAAAATGCTTCTTGACCGCGAGGATAAGATGGAGGCAGTGCTCAAGCAGATGGCGAGAATGCTTGCCGCGAACACGAACTACGCGACCATGATCTCAGCGCCGCAGGTCAGGGGAAACAAGCTGAAATTTATACAGCTCTCGAGAGTGGATGCAAGGCAGCTTCTGACAACGATTGTTGTCGAGGGAAACGTCATCAAAAATGAAATGATTTCTGTAGAGCAGATGCTCGATGATGAGGCGCTTCTAAAGCTCAATATTTTGTTAAACACGAATTTAAACGGACTTCCAATCGAGGAAATCAATCTTGCAATGATTTTAAATCTCAAGCAGCAGGCAGGCATTCATGCAGGGATTATCTCAGAGGTGATGGATGCGGTGGCAGCAGTCATCAAGGACGGCGAGCACGTCGAGATTTATACAAGCGGTGCGAACAATATCTTCAAATATCCAGAGCTTGCTGATCAGCAGAGGGCGAGCGAGCTGATTACGACCTTTGAGGAGAAGCAGCTTCTCAGCGAGCTGGTGCAGGATACGCTCACGGACGAGACCGGAACGGGCATACAGGTTTATATCGGCAACGAGACCCCGGTCAAGACCATGAAGGACTGTAGCGTTGTGACGGCGACGTATGAGCTTGAGGAGGGCATGAAAGGGACGATTGGCATTATCGGTCCGCGGCGTATGGATTACGACAGGGTAATCAGCACATTGAAAACATTAAAAAGCCAGCTTGATACCATCTACAAAAAGGAAGATGGCAGAACTTAGGATTCATGAATAGAAGAATATTTTGACAGAAAGGAAACATGTGGTTGTGGAAGAAAAGGAATTAGAAGAACAAACTACGGAAGATGTAACACCAGACAACGTTGATGAGGCAGATGCAAAAGAGGCAGCGCCAGAGGACGCAGAGCAGGATCAAACCTCCGGGGAAGCGTCTGAATCTGAGGTTGAGACAGCGGAGGAGAAGCCCAAAAAGAAGTCCTTCTTAGGAAAAGAAAAGAAAGAAAAGACCAACAAGCTTCAGGAGAAGGTCGATGAGCTTGAGGACCGGGTAAAGCGGCAGATGGCGGAATTTGACAATTTCAGAAAGCGCTCTGAGAAAGAGAAATCTGCGATGTTTGAGACTGGCGCAAAGAGTGTCGTTGAGAAAATCCTGCCGGTTGTGGATAACTTCGAGCGGGGACTTGCGGCACTGTCCGAGGAGGAGATGAAGCAGCCCTTTGCAGAGGGAATGAACATGGTGTATAAGCAGTTGATCACAGAGCTGGAAAAACTTGAAGTAAAGCCAATCGAGGCGGTAGGCTGTGAGTTTAATCCAGAGCTGCACAATGCGGTGATGCAGGTGGAGAGCGAGGAGTATGAATCTGGAATGATTGCACAAGAGCTTCAAAAGGGGTATACGTACCGCGACAGTGTGGTGCGGCACAGTATGGTGGCAGTGGTTCAATAGAATGATGCAAATTATTTATTAATATGATTTCATAGATAAGTAGGAGGAAAAAATCATGAGTAAGATTATTGGTATTGACTTAGGTACGACAAACAGTTGTGTGGCAGTTATGGAAGGTGGAAAACCCACCGTTATCGCAAATACAGAGGGTGCAAGAACGACACCATCCGTTGTGGCATTCACAAAGACAGGCGAGCGTCTTGTGGGAGAGCCGGCAAAGCGTCAGGCAGTGACAAACGCGGAGAAAACCATCGCCTCCATCAAGAGAGATATGGGTACAGACAACGGCAGAACGATCGACGACAAGAAGTATTCGCCACAGCAGATTTCTGCGATGATTCTCCAGAAATTAAAGGCAGATGCGGAGAGCTATCTGGGCGAGAAGGTTACAGAGGCAGTTATCACAGTACCGGCGTATTTCAACGATGCACAGCGTCAGGCGACAAAGGACGCAGGCAAGATCGCAGGTCTTGATGTAAAGCGTATTATCAACGAGCCGACAGCGGCAGCGCTCGCATATGGACTGGACAATGAAAAGGAACAGAAGATATTAGTATATGACCTTGGCGGCGGTACATTTGATGTATCCATTATTGAAATTGGAGATGGCGTCATTGAGGTTCTTGCGACAAACGGTGACACACATCTCGGCGGTGATGATTTTGACAACAAATTAATTAACTGGATGGTAGGCGAGTTCAAGGCGCAGAACAGCGTTGATCTCTCCGGTGACAAGATGGCGATGCAGCGTTTGAAGGAGGCGGCTGAAAAGGCAAAGAAAGAGCTTTCTTCTGCGACGACTACGAATATTAACCTGCCGTTTATCAGCATGAATGCAAACGGTCCGCTTCATTTTGATATGAACCTGACTAGAGCAAAGTTTGACGAGCTGACAAATGATTTGGTGGAGAGAACAGCGATTCCGGTACAGAATGCCTTGAAGGATGCCGGACTGACATCCTCTGAGATTGGCCAGGTACTGCTGGTGGGTGGTTCCACACGTATTCCGGCAGTTCAGGATAAGGTAAAACAGCTGACAGGCAAGGAGCCCAGCAAATCGCTCAACCCGGATGAGTGCGTGGCAATCGGTGCTTCAATTCAGGGCGGCAAACTTGCAGGAGATGCAGGCGCTGGCGAGATTCTTCTTCTTGATGTCACACCGCTTTCTCTTTCCATCGAGACGATGGGCGGTGTTGCGACAAAGTTAATCGAGAGAAACACAACGATTCCGACCAAGAAGAGCCAGATTTTCTCAACGGCTGCGGATAATCAGACGGCTGTAGATATCAATGTTGTACAGGGCGAACGCCAGTTTGCAAAGGATAACAAGTCGCTCGGACAGTTCAGACTTGACGGGATTCCGCCAGCAAGACGCGGCGTTCCCCAGATTGAGGTTACATTTGATATCGACGCAAACGGTATCGTAAACGTGTCTGCAAAGGATCTGGGCACAGGAAAAGAGCAGCATATCACGATCACAGCAGGCTCGAATATGTCTGACGAGGATATCGACAAGGCAGTCAAGGAGGCAGCAGAGTACGAGGCGCAGGATAAGAAGCGCAAGGAAGCAATTGATGCCAGAAATGATGCGGATTCGTTTGTATTCCAGACAGAGAAGGCACTGAATGAGGTTGGCGACAAGATTGATGCGTCTGAGAAATCAGCGTTGGAGGCAGATCTGAATGATCTGAAGGCATTGCTTGAGAGCACCAAAGATGTTGAGATGACAGAAGATCAGGTTGCAGAGCTTAAAGGCAAGCAGGAGGCACTGATGTCCAAGGCACAGAACCTGTTTACAAAGATGTATGAGAATATGCAGGGTGCAGCGGGCGCAGCAGGTCCGGATATGAGCAATATGGGCGGCGCTGAGCAGACACAGGACGCAGGCGCAGCAGATGATGTTGTTGATGGAGACTACAGAGAAGTATAAGAAAGGCATGGATGAACATGGCAGAGCAGAAGAGAGATTATTATGAGGTGTTAGGCGTTGAGCGTGGCGCAGACGATGCCAGTATCAAAAAAGCATACAGACAGCTTGCCAAGAAATATCACCCCGATATGAATCCGGGTGACGCTGAGGCTGAGAAGAAATTCAAGGAAGCATCAGAGGCCTATGCCGTATTAAGTGATCCTGACAAGAGACGCCAGTATGACCAGTTTGGACACGCCGCTTTTGAGGGCGGCGGTGCAGGCGGCTTTGGCGGATTTGACTTCGGCGGAGCAGATTTCTCTGATATCTTTGGGGATATTTTTGGGGACTTCTTTGGCGGCGGCAGAAGCAGCGCAAGGAACAATGGACCGATGAAGGGTGCCAATATCCGCACCAGTGTGAGAATTACCTTTGAGGAGGCAGTGTTTGGTATTGACAAAGAACTGGAGCTGAATCTCAAAGACACCTGTAAGACGTGTAACGGCAACGGCGCAAAACCCGGTACTTCACCGGAGACTTGCCACCGCTGCGGCGGGCGCGGTCAGGTGGTGACACAGAGCAAGACCCCGTTCGGCATTATCCGAAATGCATCGGTCTGCCCGGACTGCGGTGGTTCTGGCAAGACGATCAAGGAAAAGTGTCCTGACTGTCATGGAAGTGGCTATATAGCAAGCAGAAAGAAGATACAGGTGTCGATTCCGGCAGGTATTGACAACGGACAGAGCGTGCGGATCCGGGATAAGGGTGAGCCGGGTGTTAACGGCGGTCCCAGAGGTGATCTGCTGGTGGAGGTGGTTGTTGACAGACATCCGATCTTCCAGAGACAGGATATGAACATCTTCTCCACCGTGCCAGTATCCTTCGCGGTGGCGGCGCTTGGCGGCGAGGTGCTGATTGATACAGTGGACGGCAGGGTTGTCTATGATGTGAAGGCGGGCACCCAGACTGACACGCGTGTCAGACTGCGCGGAAAGGGCGTTCCGTCGCTTCGGAATAAAGATATCCGCGGCGACCATTATGTGACTTTGGTGGTGCAGGTGCCAGACAGACTTTCGAGTGAGGCAAAAGATCTGCTGCGCGAGTTTGACAGGGAGACGGGAAACAGTCTTGAGGCTGTCAAGAACATGGAAAACAGCGACCAGAGCAATGAGAAGGATAAGAAAGAGAAAAAGCGCAAGGGACTTTTCAATAAATAGAAACCGCGCAGAATAAGACTCATGCAGGATAAAGTATTTTTATACAGTATCCCGCATGGGTCTTTTTATGCAAACAGGCATTCCTCGAAAATGTTACAACTTTGATGCAAAAAAGATGCTTTTTTGATGCAGGAACGATACAACTTTGATGAATTTTGATTGTACCATAAATATATAACATCAGCAGATGCGTATAAGCAGTTCTGAAAAGATAATGAGAAAGGCAGGTACAAGAAAATGAAAAGTTACAAAAGACAATTATGTTTTTTCGGTGTGTTGCTTCTCTTGGTGATGCTTCCTGTGTATTCCGCTCATGCAGAGGAAGAGAAAAAGGAAGAGGACAAGACCGGTGCGCCCTATTTTTATGTAGAGTCCACGGAGGTGAATGTGGATAGTTTCCCGTTAAAGAAAACCAACGTGATTGCAGAGATCAATGGCATGATCGCGGACATTCATGTGCGGCAGTCTTACGCAAATGAAGGAAATAGTCCGATTAATGCCTGTTATGTGTTTCCGGCTTCCACCAAAGTGACCGTTCACGGTATGCAGATGCAGATTGGCGATCAGTTAATCACTGCGAAGATCAAGGAGAAGGAAGAGGCAAAGGAGGAGTTTGAACAGGCAAAGGAGGAGGGAAAGAGCGCGTCCTTATTGTCAGAAGAGCGACCGAATGTATTTACAATGAATATTGCAAATATTATGCCCGGCGACAATGTTTCGATTGACCTTCACTACACGGAGTTAATCACACCCACAGACGGAATCTATCAATTTGTCTATCCGACTGTCGTAGGACCCAGGTATGTGGGACCTGTCCTTGATGACTGCGGAACGCGCGATGAGTGGACGGCGATGCCGTATCTGCCAGAGGGTACAGAAGCCAAAGACCAGTATGACATTCATGTCAATTTGTCCGCGGCGGTGCCAATCACAGAGCTTGCCAGCAGCTCTCATGAGATTTCTGTCCAGTGGGATCAAAATACAAAGGCGGCCGTATCGCTTGCGGATACCTCTGACTATGCAGGCAATCGGGATTTTATACTGGATTACAAAATGACAGGGCAGGAGATTTCGACAGGAATGATGCTCAATACCAGTGACGATGAGAATTTTTTTATGCTGATGGTACAGCCGCCTGAGCGGTTTGAGACAGAGGATATTCCGCCGAGAGAGTATATTTTTGTGCTGGACGTCTCCGGCTCTATGTCAGGGTATCCCTTGGACACTGCAAAAGAACTGATCAAGAAGCTTGTGTCTGACCTTCGGGAGACGGACACCTTTAATCTGGTACTGTTTTCCGGCGCTTCGGTTCAGATGGCAGACAAGTCACTTCCGGCAAGCTTAGAAAATATTCAGCGGGCTGTCAAGATGATTGATGATCAGGAGGGCGGCGGCGGTACAGAGCTTGCGCCGGCGCTTCGGGACGCGCTCGCAATACCAGCCAGTGAGGAGGTCTCGAGAAGCATTGTCATCATTACGGACGGTTATATCTACGGCGAGGAGGAGATTTTTGAGATCATTCACCAGCATATCGGCGATGCTGATTTCTTCCCGTTTGGCATCGGCAGAGGTGTGAACCGCTATCTAATCGAAGGGATTGCAAAGACCGGACAGGGAGAACCCTTTGTGGTGACGCAGAAGGAAGAGGCATCAGATACCGCCGAGCGCTTTAAGACCTATATACAATCGCCTGTTTTGACCGATATACAGGTGAAATTTGACGGGTTTTATGTGTATGATGTGGAGCCGTCTGTCCTTCCGACGCTGTTTGCACAAAGACCCATCGTGCTTCTTGGAAAATGGCGCGGAGAGCCGGCAGGCAGTGTACAGATAACAGGTAAGACGGGAAGCAGCGACTATGTGCAGACGATTTCGATTGATAACAGCGCGGCAGTGAGGATGGTCAATTCAAAACTGCCAAACCAAAAGACTGCGCAGATTAACAGTGCAGAAATGAAAGCTGCTGCGGACTTATTTGGCGTGAATGCGGCAGCTGTAAATGACAGGTTTTCCAATAACCAGCCTTCAAAACCGTCAGAAGTTTCAGGCGTCAATACGGTTTTGGATATCAATGGCGCAGTGCAGTCCAGTGCAAAGTCTGACAACCAGCTTGTCTTGGCGGTGTCCATGGAGAGCGAGGTACTCAGTTATCTGTGGGCGCAGAAGCGCATTGAGCGCCTGACAGATTACGGACTCAGCAACGACAATCCTGATGTGAAGGCGGAAGTGACAAGGCTGGGACTGACGTACAGTATGCTCACACCGTATACGTCCTTTATCGCTGTGACGGAGACGGTGCGCAATCCGGACAAAAACAGCAAGGATGTGAAACAGCCGCTTTCCCTGCCGCTGGAGGTATCAAATTTTGCGTTAGGCGGTTATCTGTTTGGCTCAGAGCCCGGGGAACTCATGATGGCGGCGGCACTGGTACTGATTTTGCTCTTACAGCTGCCATGTGTCAGGAGGCTTCTGCGCAAAAAGACAGCGTAAAATAATACACTGGTTAGGAGGCTTCGCATGAAAAAGAATCTGGTCATTTATATTCCGGCAGTTTTGGCGGTGCTTGCAGTCAAGCTTTTTTACCGCACCGCAGACAGCGGGCTGCTCTCATGGATTTTGGCGCCGACGACAGGGTGGGTGCAAATCCTGAGCGGCATTGCTTTTGAAAAGACAGCGCACGTCGGCTATGTGAGCCATGAATACCGCTTTATCATTGCGCCGTCCTGCTCTGGTGTTCGCTTTTTGCTGACTGCATTTGTCATGATGGTCTTTTCGTTTACGCATAAACTGGATACAATGGGAAAGAAAATCTGCTGGCTTGGCTTTAGCGCGATGTTTGCCTATATCGCAACGGTTTTTGTAAATGGAATCAGGATTACAGTGTCTATTTATCTGCCGCTTGTCTTATCAGAGTACAGCCTTGTGCCGGCGGGCATGACGGCAGCGCGGCTTCATACAGTGATTGGCACCACCGTTTATTTTTCAATGCTTTTTGTCATTTATAAGCTGGCGGGGAGCTTGTGCAGACGCTTTTTGAGCGGTACAGGGACAGTGCAGCAAAACACGTCAAGGCAGCTTTTGGCACCTGTATTCTGGTATGCGGTGATGGTGCTGGGGCTTCCGGCGCTGGGAAGATGGTACCGCAGGGACTGGGCTGGTTTCTGGCAGTATGCAGCGCTTGTGGCGGGCGTGTGTGTTATGCTCTTGCTACTGGTTTGGATTTTTCAAAAAGTTGTTTATTTGGCAAAGAATTTTTCGGGTACGCTTGAAAAGATTTCATAGCAATCAGAACTTCTGTGTGATATGATAAAGAAAGAGATCATTCACACAGAAGTTTTTTTGCGTACACCAGTAGTACAGCAGCAGAGGAGGCATTTACATGAAGTGGAAAAAATTTACGATTAAGACGATCACGGATGCGGAGGACGTTATTATCAGTACGCTTTATGACATTGGTCTGGAGGGTGCTCAGATTGAGGACAAGGTTCCGCTCACACCGCTGGAAAAAGAACAAATGTTCGTAGACATTCTTCCAGATGGACCGGAGGACGACGGAATTGCGTACCTGAGCTTTTTTGTCGAGGTGTGTGACGAGAATCCGGTCGATGCGGACGAGATAACTGCCAGTATCCGCAGAGAACTTGACGGGCTCCGTGAATTTATGGAAATTGGTGAAGGTTCAATTATGGTCTCCGAGACGGAGGATATTGACTGGATTAACAACTGGAAGCAGTTTTTTCACCAGTTCTATATTGATGACTTGCTGGTGATACCATCGTGGGAGGAGGTCCGCCCAGAGGACAGGGACAAGAAAATTCTTCATATTGATCCGGGAACGGCATTTGGAACAGGAATGCATGAGACGACACAGCTTTGTATCCGCCAGCTCAAAAAGTATATCACGCCGGAGACCGAGCTGCTTGATGTGGGGACAGGCAGCGGGATTCTCTCGATAATCGCGCTGATGTATGGAATCAGACATGCGGTGGGCACAGACCTTGACCCCTGCGCGGCGGAGGCGGTGCGGGAAAATATGGAGGCAAACCAGATTGACCCCAAGCGCTTTGAGATGATGATCGGTAACATTATCACGGACAAGTCCATACAAGAACAAGCTGGCTTTGAGAAATATGACATTGTTGTCGCAAATATTCTGGCAGACGTGCTTGTTCTGCTCACGCCGGTGATTGTCAGCCAGTTAAAGCCGGGCGGCGTGTACATTACCTCCGGCATTATTGACAACAAGGAACAGACAGTGCGCGATGCCGTGGAGGCGGCAGGACTTGAAGTGCTCGAGGTCACAGCGCAGGGCGAGTGGGTGAGTGTCACGGCGCGCAAGCCGGCATGAGAGCCTGCGCCATAGAAATAAAGTCAAAGAACAGGTGTAAGAGAATTATAGGAGGAAACAAATGATTGTAGAAAATGAATTTCCAATATTAGAGTACAGTACAGAAAAGAATGCAGTGATTGACCCAGTATGCAGAGGGGGACAGGAGAAGGGGCCTTTTCCGCGTCTGTGCCTTATGACATTTTTTCAGGAGGTGCTTGACGCATTTGTGGAGCAGTATCATGGGGAGATGATCGGTACGTATATCTCAGAGATGCGAAAATTTCACCTGTATAAATTACAGTATAAAGAGGTGGAAATCTGTGTCATTCAGGCGGTTGTGGGTTCTGCCTCCATCGCGATGATGACAGACTGGTTATTTGGCGCAGGCGTTGAGGTATTGCTGTGCTGCGGAGGCTGCGGGGTGCTGGCGGACATTCCGGCGGGAGATATCATTCTGCCTGTCCGCGCGCTGCGGGACGAGGGGGCTTCTTATAAATATCTGCCGCCCAGCCGATATATTGACTTAAATGAGGTGCCTGTGCAGGTTTTTGAACGGGTATTGGCAAAGCACCAGCTTCCATATATCAAATGTACTACGTGGTCTACAGATGGATTTTACCGCGAGACAAAAGAGATGGTGGAGCACAGAATCAAGCAGGGCTGTCAGGCAGTTGAGATGGAGTGTTCTGCGATGGCGGCAATTGCCCAGTACCGCGGGAAAGTCTTTGGGCAGTTATTGTACAGCGGAGATATTCTGGTGGGAAATGAAGAGTACGATGACAGGTGCTGGAATGAGAATCTGTCCGCGCGAGAGCGGATTTTCCGTGTGACACTGGAAGCGCTGCTTGAGTTTGTAGAAAATTGATTACAAAGAATTGAGGAAAAGGCCATGTATCATTTTTTTGTGGAGCCCTCGCAAATTTGTGACAAGCGTGTCATTATCACAGGGGAAGATGTAAAGCATATTAAGAATGTAATCCGCCTCAAGCCGGGTGATGAAGTCAGCATCAGCAATGGTATGGACGGCAGGGATTACCGGTGCGGGATCGAGGAAATCACAGAGACCGAGGTGGTGTGTTCGCTGCGTTTTATCAAGGAGGACGGCGTGGAATTACCCTCGAGAGTGGTGCTGTTTCAAGGGCTGCCCAAGGGGGACAAGATGGAGTTGATCATTCAGAAGCTGGTAGAGCTGGGAGTGTATGAGATTGTCCCCGTCGCGATGAAGCGCTGTGTGGTGAAGCTCGACGCAAAGAAGGCAGCCGCCAAAACAGCAAGGTGGCAGGGGATTGCGCAGGCAGCTGCCAAGCAGAGCCGCCGCGCCATTGTGCCGAGGGTGCACGAGGTCATAAGTTATCAGGAGGCGTTGGCGTATGCAGCGCATATGGAGGTCAGGCTGGTGCCCTACGAGATGGAGGAGACACTGGACGGCGCGTCAGGCATGGCGGGGACGAGACAGATTATCGACCATTTAGAACCGGGGCAGTCCGTCGCTGTATTTATCGGCCCTGAGGGGGGGTTTGAGGAGTCCGAGCTACAGGCGGCCATGGATTATGGCATGAAGCCTGTCACGCTGGGCAGGCGGATTCTGCGCACTGAGACGGCGGGAATGACAGTTATGGCATGGATTATGTACCGGCTTGAGTCCTGAACTTGTGTCATCAAGTTTTTATTGCACAAGCAGGGTGCTTCTGTTATGATGGAATATGTTGTATAGGCGTGATTTTTATCACAAATGCGCCAAAACTGCATATTTATATAAATATGAGTACTATTTTAGGTAATATACGTTTGAAGGTGTGAATATGATGGAAGTTTATCTTGACAATTCGGCGACGACCAAATGTCTGCCGGAAGTCGCTGCGCTCATGACAAGAATCATGTGCGATGAGTACGGAAATCCCTCAAGCCTGCATAAAAAAGGTGTGGAGAGCGAGAAGTACGTGCGCTATGCCAAAGAAGTCATTGCAAAATGCATGAAAGTACAGGAAAAGGAAATACTTTTTACATCAGGCGGAACGGAGTCGGACAATATTGCGCTGATCGGCAGCGCATATGCAAATTACCGGGCGGGACGGCACATCATCACGACCCGCATAGAGCATCCGGCAGTGTTGCAGACCTGTGCTTATCTTGAGGAGCAGGGGTTTTCTGTGACATACCTTCCAGTGAATGCAAAGGGCGTGATTTCCCTTGCCGATCTGGAACGGGCAATGACCAAAAACACAATTCTGGTGTCAATTATGCATACGAATAACGAGGTAGGTGCTGTTCAGCCGATTGAGCAGGCAGGAGAGCTGATCAAGCGCATGAATCCCAGCACCCTGTTTCATGTGGACGCTGTTCAGGGATTTGGGAAGTGCAGGATTTATCCGAAACGTATGCATATCGATCTGTTGACAGTCAGCGCCCACAAGCTTCATGGTCCCAAGGGTGTTGGCTTTCTGTACATCAATGAGAAGGCTAAAGTGCGGCCGATTATCTTTGGCGGCGGACAGCAGAAGGGAATGCGCTCTGGCACCGAGAATGTTCCGGGCATCGCCGGCATGGCAAAGGCAATCGAGGAAGTCTTTTCAGAGTTTGATGAAAAGATCGAATACTTATACAAGATCAAAGAGCGCTTTGTAAAAGGGGTGAGTGCGCTTGAGGGCATACGGCTCAACGGGCCTGTGGGGCGCGATGGTGCGCCGCATGTGGTGAGTGTCTCCATACAGGGTGTGCGCAGCGAAGTGATGCTGCACGCGCTGGAGGACAAAGGGATTTATGTGTCCGCGGGCAGTGCGTGCTCGTCAAATAAGCCGTCGGTTTCGGCGACGCTCAAGGCAATCGGGGTGGAGAAGCAGTATCTTGACGCGACACTGCGGTTCAGCTTTAGCCTGTACACGACAGAGACAGAGATTGACTACACCGTAAAGTGCCTGAGTGAGCTGCTGCCTGCACTCAGAAGATACACCCGCAAATAATATGAATACTTTTTACAGGAGAACTGAGGACCTTCTCCGCACAGAAATATCATGGAGGAAGCTATGTACAAATCGTTTTTAATAAAGTACGCAGAGATTGGCGTGAAGGGAAAGAACCGGTATCTGTTTGAGGATAAATTGTGTGATCAGATCCGCTATGCACTGACGCGCTGCGACGGTACGTTTGAAGTCACCAAGTCACAGGGAAGAATCTATGTCAACGCGCGCGCGGCGTTTGATTATGAGGAGACCGTGGAGCAGCTACAGACTGTGTTTGGCGTGACCGGCATCTGTCCCGTTGTCCATGTGGAGGATGAGGGATTTGAGAAGCTCTGCGCGGACGTGATTGATTATATCGGCAAGGTATATCATGACAAGAAGTTTACCTTTAAAGTCGAGGCGCGCAGGGCGCGGAAAAATTATCCGAAAAATTCGATGGAGATAAACTGTGACATTGGGGAGGCGCTGTTAAAGGCATACCCAGAACTGCGTGTTGACGTGCACAAGCCGGAGGTTCTGCTGCGCATAGAGGTGCGTGAAAAAATATATATCTATTCGACCGTGATACCGGGTCCCGGCGGGCTTCCTGTCGGGACAAACGGAAGGGGAATGCTGCTGCTGTCGGGCGGAATCGACTCGCCAGTAGCAGGGTATATGATCGCAAAGCGCGGTGTGAAGCTTGACGCGGTGTATTTCAATGCGCCGCCGTATACAAGCGAGCGCGCGACGCAGAAGGTCATGGACCTTGCGCGGATTGTATCCAAATACAGCGGCCCGATACAACTGCATATCATTAATTTCACGGATATTCAGCTCTATATTTACGATCAGTGTCCGCACGATGAACTGACAATCATTATGCGCCGCTATATGATGCGGATTGCCGAGGAGATTGCCAGGAAGAGCGGCTGTCTGGGTTTGATTACCGGTGAGAGTATCGGACAGGTGGCGTCCCAGACCATGCAGTCTTTGATGGCGACAAACGATGTGTGCACCATACCGGTATACAGGCCGCTGATTGGTTTTGACAAACAGGAGATTGTGGAGGTCTCTGAAAAGATTGATACCTATGAGACCTCAATCCAGCCCTATGAGGACTGCTGCACCATCTTTGTGGCAAAACATCCCGTGACAAAGCCAAATCTCAATGTGATACGAATCCATGAGAGAAATCTCGAGGAAAAGATAGACGAGCTGGTGGAGACCGCACTGAACACAGACGAAGTGATAGAGATCGCGTACTAAAGTTCGAATTTTCATATGCGCAAAACAAAAACCGGGTGCATGTAATGTACCCGGTAAATGCTCAAACTGGACAAGATACAGCTATGTATTGGCTTGAAACAATAGTAAGTATGATACAAGTATTATACTAAATAAGGTTTCAATATTTCCATAACCTCGTCTGTGCCGCCCTCAGCATGGATATTTAAATCAATAGGCTTAGACAGGTCCAAGCTAAAGATTCCCATGATAGACTTTGCATCAATCACGTATCTGCCTGAAACAAGGTCAAAATCATAATCGAACTTTGTGATATCGTTAACGAAAGACTTTACCTTATCAATAGAGTTTAAAGAAATCTGAACTGTTTTCATTCTGACTACCTCCTTTTATTATCCCTTCCTTTTAATAATAAAGGGAAACTGTGGAAAAGTCAACCACAGATAAAAAACAGTTGTCATGAAAATTGACGAAAATAAGATAAAAATATGTACAAATTGACATTCCTGCTAAAAGTTGTTTATTATGCGGAGGAATATTTGTGTAATTATGATATGAAAATTCACCTTCTGAAAATGATAGTATGATAAAGGAATTATTTTAAAATCAAGAAAGGACTATAGAAACAATGAAAACAGTAGCATATCACAACCTGGGCTGCAAAGTAAATTCCTACGAGATGGACGCCATGCTGCAAGCCCTGCAGGCGCAAGGATACCAGCTTGTGCCATTTGAGGATAAGGCAGATATCTATATCGTCAATACCTGTACCGTTACCAATATTGCGGACAGAAAGAGCAGGCAGATGCTGCACCGCGCGAAAAAGACGAACCCGGAGGGAATTGTCGTGGCAGTCGGCTGTTATGTCCAGTCAGACACGCAGACGCTGGAGGCGGACAGTGCCGTAGACCTCTTGATCGGCAACAACAAAAAAAAGGATTTGGTCAAAATTCTTGAGGCTTACATGGAAGGGACAGCGCAGGAAAGTGTGATAGATCTCAGCCATACCGCGGAGTATGAGGAGATGCAGATTACCTCGACCGCAGAGCACACGCGGGCATATATCAAGATACAGGACGGGTGCAGCCAGTTTTGTACATACTGCATGATACCCTATGCGCGCGGTCGCGTCAGATGCCGGAAAAAGGAGTCTGTCCTTGAGGAGATACGAGGACTTGCGGCAGCAGGATACAAAGAGTTTGTGTTGACGGGGATCCATATTAGCTCATATGGAATGGAGGAGCTGCTCTCGCTGGTGCAGGCGATTGATTCCATCGAGGGGGTGGAACGAATCCGCCTTGGCTCTCTCGAACCGCGCATTGTCACAGAGGACTTTGCAAGAGGACTCTCTGCAATAGCGCATCTGTGTCCCCATTTTCATCTGTCACTCCAAAGCGGCTGTGACAGCGTACTAAAGCGCATGAACCGCCATTACACCGCAGAGGAGTACGCAAGAGGAGTCCTGCTGCTGCGCAGGTTTTTTGGCAATCCGGCAGTCACGACAGATGTGATTGTGGGCTTTCCGGGAGAAACGGAACAGGAGTTTGAGATTACCAGAAAGTTTGTGGAGGATATCGGATTTTATGAGATGCACATCTTTAAATATTCCAAGAGACGGGGAACCAAGGCGGCAGTGATGCCAGCGCAGGTGCCAGAGGAGGTCAAAACGCACCGCAGTAACGTGCTGCAGGCAATTGAGCTTCGGGCTTCGAAGGCATATCGCGCTTCATATATTGGAAGGAATGCGGAGGTGCTGTTTGAGGAAAAAAAATATATTCATGAAAAGGAATACTGGCTTGGACACACCAGGGAGTATGTGAAGGTGGCTTGCAGGGGGCAGGATCAAATGCTGGAAAACCAACTGGTGACAGGGAAAATCAGTGCATTTCTGCAAGATGATATTCTGCTGATGGATTGAATTGATAAAAAGACTCCTGATAAAAAGACTTCTGATAAAAAGACTTTTGTACTAACTCTTGAATTTTGTGCTGAATTAAGTTATGATAAATACAACAGTGCAAAAATACGGAAGCTCATCAATTGGAAGGAGCATAGAGAATGGAAGATTTAACACGTACACAATTCATACAGATCATGCCGGAGGATCTCGGCGAAGCCGCCTCTGTCAAAGATGTGATCGCTTCTGTCTATGCTGCTCTTACAGAGAAAGGGTACAATCCAGTAAATCAGATCGTAGGATATATCATGTCAGGGGACCCGACTTATATCACAAGCCATAAGGGTGCGAGAGCCATGATTATGAAGGTAGAGCGGGACGAGCTTGTGGAGGAGATGCTCCGTTCGTATATCCGCAATGCGGGATGGAACAGAACGGGACGGTTTTAGGTTTGAGTACGGAGAGACACATGAGAAAAATGGGACTTGACTTTGGGGCAAAGACAGTGGGGGTGGCAGTCAGCGACCCGCTGCTGATCACAGCGCAGGGAATTGAGATTGTACGCAGAAAGTCTGAGAGCAAGCTGCGTCAGACCTTGGCAAGAATTGAGGAATTGATTGTAGAGTACGAGGTAGATGAAATCGTGCTGGGTTATCCTAAGAATATGAACGACACAGAGGGAGAACGGGCGGAAAAGACGAATGCCTTCAAGGAAATGCTTGAGAGAAGGACAGGTCTGAATGTACAGCTATGGGATGAACGTTTGACCACAGTTGCAGCAGATAAAGCGATGATAGAAGCCGGTATAAGACGTGAAGAGCGGAAAGAGCACGTTGACAGGATAGCGGCAGTTTTTATTTTACAGGGATATTTGGACTATCTGAAAAATAAGGAAAGGTTTGGACAATAATAATGGAGAGAATTACCTTTAAGCCAGACGGGGAAGATGCCGAGGTGGATTTTTATGTCCTGGAGCAGACAACCATTGGCGGGGTGAATTATATTCTGGTGACAGATGCGGAAGAAGAGGAGGATGGCGAAGCATATATTTTGAAGGCTTCCCCCGAAGCAGACGGCGACGAGCAGGTTTATCATATGGTTGCGGAAGAAGAGGAACTTGCGGCTGTGGCGGGTGTTTTTGAAAATATGCTGGACGACATTGACCTAATCTAATAAAAATATTATAGGAGGTTCATTTTGAAACAGAATAAACAACAAAATACGTCAAAGCTGAAGATCATACCATTGGGAGGTCTTGAGCAGATTGGAATGAACATTACTGCCTTTGAGTATGAAGACAGTATTGTTGTGGTGGATTGCGGTCTGAGCTTCCCGGCAGATGATATGCTGGGCGTGGATCTCGTGATACCGGATGTCACTTACCTGAAAAATAATCAGGATAAAGTGAAGGGATTTGTGATCACACACGGGCACGAGGATCATATCGGCGCGCTGCCATACGTGCTAAAGGAGCTCAATGTGCCAGTATATGCCACAAAGCTGACGATGGGGATTATTGAAAATAAGCTGACCGAGCACAATCTGATACACAATGTGCGCAGGAAGGTGGTCAAATTCGGACAGAATATCAATCTTGGCTGCTTCAGGATTGAGTTTATCAAGACGAATCACAGTATCGTGGACGCGGCTGCGCTTGCGATCTACTCGCCGGCAGGCATTGTGGTGCACACGGGAGATTTCAAGGTAGATTATACCCCTGTGTACGGCGATGCGATCGACTTGCAGCGCTTTGCAGAGCTTGGCAAGAAGGGCGTGCTGGCACTGATGTGCGACAGCACCAACGCAGAGCGGCAGGGGTTTACGCCTTCTGAAAAAAAATTGGGGCCGGTTTTTGATATGCTGTTTGAGGAACATAAAAAGACCAGAATCATCATTGCGACCTTTGCGTCCAATGTGGACAGGGTACAGCAGATTATCAACACCGCAGATAAATTCGGCAGAAAGGTGGTGGTTGAGGGAAGAAGCATGGTGAATATCATAGAGACGGCTTCGAATCTCAACCGCATCAGCATCCCGGAGAACACGGTGATTGATATTGAGCGGCTCAAAAATTATCCAAAGGACAAGACTGTCATTATCACGACGGGAAGCCAAGGCGAGAGTATGGCGGCGCTCAGCCGTATGGCGAGCGGTATGCATAAGAAAATTTCGATCGGAAAGGGCGACACGGTAATCTTTTCCTCCAATCCGATTCCGGGCAACGAGAAGGCGGTCACAAAGGTGATTAACGAGCTGTTCAAAAAAGGCGCCGATGTGATTTTTCAGGATACACATGTCTCCGGACATGCCTGTCAGGAGGAAATCAAGTTAATCTACACGCTCACAAAGCCCAAATATGCGGTTCCAGTGCACGGTGAGTACAAGCATTTAAAGGCGCAGGCAAAGATTGCGATGGACTTGGGCATCGACAAGGACGATGTCTTTATCCTGCAGTCTGGTGACGTGCTGTCGCTGGACGACAACAGCGCGGGCATCACTGGCAAGGTGCCTGTCGGCGCGGTGCTTGTGGACGGGCTTGGCGTCGGAGATGTCGGCAATGTGGTGCTTAGGGACAGGCAGCATCTTGCGGAGGACGGCATCTTGATCGTGGTGCTGTCGCTGGACGGCGCGTCGGGAGAGCTGCTTGCAGGGCCGGATATCGTCTCGAGGGGCTTTGTGTACGTCAAGGAGTCAGACGAGCTTCTTGACGAGGCGCGCAAACTGATTGAGAAGGCAGTGCTTGGATGTCTCAAGAAAAATATCACAGACTGGGGCAAAATCAAAGGGACGATCAAGGATACGCTGAGTGAGTTTGTGTGGAAAAAGACAAAGAGACGCCCTATGATACTTCCGATTATTATGGAGGTATAGCGAGCGAAGCCAGAGCTTAGGCAGGGAGGAAAGGATATGGATGTAAAACAGTTCTTGGGGGCGGTCTCTGCGACGATCATTAAAATTGCGGTGGCAGCGGTGATCATTGTCGCAGTGTTCCGGCTCGCAGTATACGCATATGATTTCGGATTTCAGGTATTTGCCGATGCGCCCTTGAGTGAGGGAGAGGGCAGAACGGTCAGTGTGGTGATCTCCGAAGGATTGGGAAACAGAGAGCTTGCCAAGATGCTTGAGCAGAAGGGGCTGGTCAAGGATGCGAACGTGTTCTACATTTATGATCTGCTTTCTGATTACAGGAAAAAGGACTTAAAACCCGGCACCTATGAGCTGAGTACAGCGATGAATGCGGAGGAAATGCTTGAAATACTGTGCGGCGACGAAGAGGAGGACGAGTGATCGAAAGGGCAGCGGCTGCCCTTTTTGATTTGGAACGGAGGAGAATGATGGAGGAGAGAATGCTGACGTTTATACATTCTTTTGACAGCGAAAAACCAGCGTATCTTGACGCGTTAGAGCGGTATGCAAAAGAGACGAATGTGCCGATTATCAGACCGCAGATGCAGAGTCTGTTGAGGCTTCTGGTCACGTGGGGGCGTCCTGTGCAAATCCTGGAGGTTGGGACGGCAATCGGGTTTTCGGCGCTGCTGATGAGTGAATATGCGCCAAAGGGATGCCATATTACGACGATTGAAAAGTATGAGAAACGCATACCGCTTGCGAAGGAGAATTTCGAGAAGGCGGGCAAATCCGACTGCATTACACTGCTTGAGGGCGATGCGGCTGAAATTCTTGCGTCCATGAAGCAGGACGGCGCGTTTGATTTGATTTTTATGGATGCGGCGAAGGGGCAGTATATTCATTTTCTGCCAGACATTAGAAGGCTGTTGTCGCCGACAGGACTGCTGGTATCAGACAATATCTTACAGGATGGAGAGCTGATGGAGTCGAAGTATGCCGTAATTCGCAGGAACCGCACGATTCATAACAGAATGCGCGCGTATCTGTACGAACTGACGCACTGTGAGGAGCTGGAGACGACGATTCTGCCCATAGCGGACGGGGTGGCGCTCTCCGCGAAACGAAGCGCACAGACAGGGAAGGAAATGGGGGATAAAAAAGAGTGAGCAGTCAAAACATGAACCATAATAGAATGAGCGGTAAAAGAGCAGGAAAACCAGAGCTTCTCGTGCCGGCAAGCAGTCTTGAGGTGTTAAAGACGGCGGTGGTTTTCGGGGCGGACGCTGTGTATATCGGCGGGGAGGCGTTTGGGCTTCGCGCCAAGGCCAAGAATTTTTCGAGCGCGGAGATGGCAGAGGGAATCCGCTTTGCGCATGCGCATGACGTGAAGGTGTACGTGACGGCAAATATCCTTGCGCACAATGAGGACTTAGAAGGGGCAGCGCGCTATTTTGCGGAGTTGAGGGAGATGAAGCCGGATGCGCTCATTATCTCGGACCCGGGGATGTTTCTGATCGCAAAGGAGGTCTGCCCGGAGATAGAGCTTCATATTTCCACGCAGGCAAACAACACGAACTATATGACCTATCAATTCTGGTGGCAGCAAGGGGCGAGACGTGTCGTGTCTGCAAGGGAACTTTCGCTGGCGGAGATCAGGCAGATACGTGATAAAATACCGGAGGAGATGGAGATTGAGAGCTTCATCCATGGAGCGATGTGCATTTCCTATTCTGGAAGGTGTCTGTTGTCTAATTACTTTACAGGGCGGGATGCCAATCAGGGGGCATGTACGCATCCGTGCCGCTGGAAATATGCAGTCGTTGAGGAGACGCGCCCAAATGAGTATTTTCCAGTCTATGAGAACGAGCGCGGGACCTACATTTTTAACTCCAAAGATTTGTGTATGATTGAATATATCCCTGAGATCGTAGGGGCAGGGATTGACAGCCTGAAAATAGAGGGGCGCATGAAGACGGCGCTCTATGTGGCATGTGTGGCGCGCACGTACAGGAAGGCGATTGACGACTTTTTTGTGTCGGAGGAAATTTATCGTAAGAATATGGAATGGTATAAAACGGAGATTGCCAAATGCACCTACCGCCAGTTTACGACGGGATTTTATTTTGGGAAACCAGATGAAAATACACAGATTTATGACAGCAACACCTATGTCAATGAATACGTATATCTTGGCATCGTGGAGTCTGTGGACGCGCGCGGCTGTGCGAAATTCGAGCAGAAGAACAAATTCTGCGTGGGGGATACGATCGAGCTGATGAAGCCGGACGGGCGCAATATCCGCACAACAGTGCTTGCGATGTACAATGAGGAGGGAGAGCCCGTGGAGAGCTGCCCGCACTCGCGGCAGATTTTGTATGCAGCGCTTTCAGACAAGCCCGAACCGTATGATTTGATGCGTGTGGAGAATGCGCGGAATGCAGGTAAATAGCCGTTAACACAACATTTTAGATAGACTTTCTTAAAAATTTTATAAGAAAGTCTTGATTTTTTTGCTGAGATATATTATTGTATAAAAAGTAAAAGAAATTAGGCATGAAGAATATGAAATGCAAAAACGTAACGATTCAAAATTTGATATCATGATCTCGAGAACAAAGGTGTTCCAAAAAAGAATTATCTCTTTTTTTGGAACTTTTTTACTTGTGTCATGAATCATAGAAAGCGAGGAAATCAATATGAGCGAAGCATTAAACGTCGAAAAAATCTTTGGGGAGAAGGTCTTTACCCTTGAGAAGATGAAAGAGCGGCTTACCCGCAAAGTATTTTTGGAAGTAAAGCGGGTCATGGAATACGGCGGGGAGCTTTCCATGACGACAGCGGATGTCGTGGCAAAGGCGATGAAGGACTGGGCGGTGGAGAATGGCGCAACACATTACACACACTGGTTCCAGCCGCTCACAGGCATTACGGCTGAGAAGCATGATTCGTTTGTGTCGCACCCGGATGCAGAGGGCAAGATGCTGATGGAATTTTCAGGAAAAGAGCTCATCAAAGGAGAACCAGATGCTTCGTCTTTTCCGTCGGGCGGACTGCGCGCAACCTTTGAGGCGAGAGGCTATACGGCGTGGGATATCACCTCTCCGGCATTTTTGAAAGAGTCCGGCTGCGGCGTGATTCTCTGTATACCGACAGCATTCTGTTCTTATACAGGCGAGGCGCTCGACAAGAAAACACCGCTGCTTCGTTCTATGGAGGCGCTGAGTGAGCAGGCGCTTCGGATCGTAAAGCTGTTTGGCAACAAGGAGGCGACGAAGGTCACGGCATCTGTGGGGCCGGAGCAGGAGTATTTCTTAGTAGACAAGGATCTCTATATGCAGCGAAAGGACTTGATGTTTGCGGGACGCACGCTGTTTGGCGCACCGGCGCCAAAAGGGCAGGAGATGGAGGACCATTACTTTGGCGTCATCAAGGAGCGTGTCGGCGCATACATGAAGGATCTGAACGAGGAGCTCTGGAAGCTGGGCGTCACCGCAAAGACACAGCACAACGAGGTTGCGCCTGCACAGCATGAGCTGGCACCGATTTATGAGACGGCAAATATCGCTGTAGACCATAACCAGCTCGTGATGGAGGCGATGAAAAGAGTTGCCTACAAACATGACCTAAGGTGCCTCCTCCATGAGAAGCCTTATGCGGGGGTGAACGGTTCCGGCAAGCATAACAACTGGTCGATCACGACGGACAACGGCGAGAATCTGCTGGACCCGGGCGACACGCCGAATAAAAATATTCAGTTCCTGCTGGTGCTTGCCTGTATATTGAGGGCAGTGGACAGACACGGAGATTTGCTGCGCCAGTCGGCGTCCGATGTGGGAAATGACCACAGACTTGGTGCAAATGAGGCGCCGCCTGCGATTATATCTATATTTCTTGGCGATCAGCTCGAGGACGTGGTGCGTCAGCTTGTGGAGACAGGAGATGCTGCAAAGGTAAAGCAGGGCGGAAAGCTTGAAACGGGTGTATCGACGCTGCCTGATTTTGAGAAGGATGCGACGGACAGAAACAGAACTTCGCCGTTTGCGTTTACGGGAAATAAGTTTGAGTTCCGTATGGTAGGTTCGGCGGACTCGATTGCAAGCCCCAATACAACCTTGAATGCGATTGTTGCCGAGGCTTTCTGCGAGACGGCTGACAGACTGGAGAAGGCGGACGATTTTGATCTGGCGGTGCATGATCTCATCAAGGAATACATGACCGCACATCAGCGCATTATTTTTAACGGGGACGGATACTCTGACGAGTGGGTGGCGGAGGCAGAACGGCGCGGACTGCCCAACATTAAGTCTATGATTGAGGCTGCTTCGACCATCACGACAGACAAGGCAGTTGCGCTGTTTGAGAAGTTTGGCATCTTCACAAGAGTTGAGCTGGAATCCCGCGAGGAGATTATTTATGAGACCTATGCCAAAACAATCAATATTGAGGCGCTTACGATGATCGACATGGCAGGGAAGGATATTATTCCTGCGGTGGCTTCCTACGCGGGAGAGCTGGCAAATTCCGTCATTGCCATCAAGGAGGCTGGCGCTGGCGCTGCGGCGCAGATCGAGATGCTCCTAGAGGTGGATAAACTGCTGGCAGAGGCGAAAAAGGCGCTCAACACCTTGAAGGAGGTGGAGGCAAAGGCATCTGTGATTGCCGACGCAAAAGAGCAGGCATTTTACTATAAAGATGTGGTAAAGGTGGCGATGGATGCACTCCGCGCACCGATTGATCAGCTTGAGATGGTGGTGGACAGCACGGTTTGGCCGATTCCTACATATGGTGATCTGATGTTTGAAGTATAGTGGAAAATGAATGAGAAGGAACAGGGAGTGGATTACATTGATTATAAAAAAGTCAATGTAATCCACTTTTTTGTCATAGACATTTCTTGGCGCTTGTTCTGTTGAACCCGCACGGATAATCTGCTATAATTGCTTTGAAACCGGAGACGGAAGTTGAGTATGAGAAGGAGATGGGGGGATTGATGAAGATGAAAAAATTCAGCCTGATTTTGGGCGCAGCCTGCATATTGTGTTTTGGCTGCGGAAATAAAGAAGTTTCTGTAGAAGCTATGGAAAACGTACAGATTGCTGAGAGCATGGCGGAAGCTGAGGAGTCTGTTCAGCAGATGCATACGGAACTTCCAGCCTTTGTGCCTGTTACGCTTTATACAACGGACAACGTAAATTGCAGGGCTGCCAATTCAACGGCTTCAGATGTGCTTGGGGTACTGTCAAGGAATACGGAGGTAGTCGCAGTTGGCTATGATATGGGCTGGTATCAAATTCAGTATCAGGGTGGAGCAGGATATATAAGAGAGGATTTTCTGACCGATGAAAAGATGGTCACGAATGGCAAACTGATCGTGATAGATGCAGGACATCAGGCAAAGGCAGATACGTCAAAGGAACCAATCGGTCTTGGCGCTGCAGAGATGAAGATAAAGGTGTCAGGCGGAACGGCTGGAGTCAGTACAGGACTGCCGGAATACGAGCTCAATCTGTCTGTCGCGTTAAAACTTCGGGAGGAGTTGGTGAGCAGGGGATACGAGGTCATCATGTGCAGGGAGACGAATGATGTCAATATCAGCAATTCGGAACGTGCGCAGATTGCAAATGAAAACAATGCAGATGCGTTTATCCGTATCCATGCGAATGGTTCGACAAATGCCAGGGCAAACGGAATGATGACCATTTGCCAGACTGCATCAAATCCATACAACAAAGATTTTTACCAAGACAGCAAGGCACTTTCAACATATGTATTAGATGAGATGGCAGCGAGCACCGGTGCGAAAAAAGAGCGTGTCTGGGAGACGGACACAATGAGCGGCATCAACTGGTGCCAGGTTCCCGTCACAATTGTAGAGATGGGGTACATGACCAACACGACGGAGGATAAACTGCTCGCAACCGATGAATACCAGTATAAAATCGTTGACGGTATCGCAAACGGCATTGATTTGTTTCTGCGTGAATAGGCGGCAGGGATTGTATACAATAAAAAACAAGGTTATTTCAAAAAATGACTTGTTTTTTTGTATGGATTCTTATAAAATTTAACAGAACATAAAAGGCGGTACACGCAGTGTCGTGACTGTACTTTATATGTTGATATGGCGCTTTGTGCGTATGCGGACGCAGAAGCATAGAGTTCGTCCATACTGGAAAAATTAAATAAAGCATATGAAAAGGAGTAAAAGACATGACAAAAAGAGGACAAAAGTTTGGAAAAGTTCTTTTTGCGAGTATGTTGCTTACACTGACTGTTGCACTGAGCGGATGCTCAGGTGATAAGGCGGCTGGAGACTCTACACAGATTGCAGACACGTCTGCCGCAAACAGCAGTGAGGCAAATACCGTGGCGAATGCCGAGACGGACACTTCATCAGAGGTGCCGGGCGAAGCGAATGATACGGAGAACGATGCATCACACATTACCATAGGTATCCCGCAGGATTTGGACAGTCTGGTGCCAAGCTTATCACAAGGAGCAGGTACACAGGAAATCCTCTACAATATCTATGAGGGCTTGTATAAGCCGGACAGCGAGGGCAATCTGGTTCCCGCAGTAGCAAGTGACTATACCATGTCCGAGGACGGACTTGTGTATACATTCACGTTGAGAGATGGAATCCAATTTCACAATGGAAATCCTGTGACTGTGGCGGACGTAAAATATTCGATTGAAACCTGCGCCGGTCTTAATGGGGGAGAGCCTGTTATATCGGCGTTTTCTAATATCGTGAGCGTGGAGACGCCTGACGAGCGCACCGTTGTCATCACACTGAAGGAGTCGAGCAGTCCATTTATGGCGATTCTGTCAACAGTGGAGGCTGCCATCGTTCCGGCGGACGTGACAGACTTGCAGACAAATCCTGTCGGGACAGGTCCATACAAGTTTGTGTCACGTTCACTACAGGAAAATGTGGTGCTGGAGCGGTTTGACGGGTACTGGGGAGAACCGGCTCATATCAAGGATATCACGCTGAAAGTGCTCGCCGATTCCGATTCGATTGTCATGAATCTCGAGGGCGGCGCTGTGGATTTGGTCGCAAGAATTTCCACGGCACAGGCGGCAGAGCTTGGCGATGACTTTGAAGTGCTTGAGGGTACGATGAATCTCGTTCAGGCAATGTACCTCAACAACGCGGCAGCGCCGTTTGACAATGAGAAGGTGCGGCAGGCGCTGTGCTATGCAGTAAACAAGCAGGAGATTCTCGACTTTGTGTCGGAGGGAAAAGGAACACTTGTCGGAAGCAGTATGTTCCCTGCCTTTGGGAAATACTATGTCGAGGAGTTGAACGACCTGTACACGACAGATCTCGAGAAGGCGAAAGCGCTTCTTGGCGAGGCGGGCTATGCAGATGGATTCAGCTTTACGATGAAGGTGCCTTCGAACTATCAGCAGCATGTTGATACTGCGCAGGTGGTTGCAGAGCAGTTAAAGCAGATCAATGTCACAGCAAATATTGAGCTTATCGAGTGGGAGACATGGCTCAATGATGTGTATCAGGGACGTGATTTTGAGGCGACGCTGGTCGGAGTGGACGCATCGACGCTGACTGCGGGTGCGATGCTCAGCAGATTCCGCTCAGATGCACATAATAATTTTATTAATTATAACAATCAGGAATATGATGCTGCCTACAAGGAAGCGCTTGCTGCAGAAGCAGTGATGGATGACGAGAAGGCAACGGAGGCATATAAGAAATGCGAGACAATCCTTGCAGAGACGGCTGCGAATGTCTATATTCAGGATATGTGCGAGCTGGTCGCAGTCAGAAAGGGCTTTACCGGGTATACATTCTATCCGTTATATATTCAGGATTTCTCGAAATTAGATGTACAGTAATGCAAGGCAAAAACTGTTGTGATTGGGGATTTATAATTCATAGATAAATAAAAGGAGACGAGGATATGAGATACATTGGGAAAAAGCTGGCAGCAATGATCATCACGCTTTTGTGTATTTCGTTCCTCGTCTATCTTGCTTTTGATCTGATACCGGGAGATGCGGCGCTCGCTGCACTGGGAACGGATGCCACGCCGGAGAGTCTGGCGGCGCTTCGCGAGCAGCTCGGGTTAAACAGACCGTTTCTGGAACGGTATCTGGAGTGGCTTGTTCATTTTGTGAGCGGTGATTTTGGTACTTCGTACAAGTATCATCTGCCCGTTGCGGACATGATTGTGTCCAAGCTGCCGATTACCGTGGTGATGGCAGTCATTTCTTTTATGATCATGGTGATGATCTCGCTGCCAATCGGCATATACACGGCGAAGCACAGCGGCAGGCGGATTGACCGTATCGTCATGGCGCTCAACCAGATTGTGATGTCGGTTCCGCACTTTTTTATGGGGATTTTAATCACGTACTTTTTTGGTCTGATCTTAAAATTATTTACGCCCGGCGGGTTTGTCTCCTATGAGACAGATTTCTGGGGATTTCTTGCATATATTATTTTCCCATGTTTTGCAATCGCGCTGCCAAAGATCGCCATGTCGGTCAAGCTGTTGCGGAGCTCCTGTATTGAGGAGTCGAAGAAGGATTATGTGCGGACGGCTTACAGTAAAGGAAACAATACCAATAAGGTTTTATATAGACATGTTCTTCGAAATGCCATGATTCCTGTGATTACGCTGTGGGGAATGACGCTTGCGGACATGCTTGTGGGAAGCATTGTCATTGAACAGGTGTTTAATATACCGGGCATCGGGCGCATTCTGCTGACCTCCATATCCTACAGAGATTATCCGGTAGTGGAGGCAATTATTGTGCTGATTGCTTTTGTGGTAATTGTGACAAACTTTCTTGTGGATGTGGTCTATCAGTTGATTGACCCGCGTATCAGTGTGTAGTATGAGTTTCTGCGCAGCGGAATCATGGAGGTTTTACGTGAAAAGGAAAAAGATCTATTCGCCCAATTTCATCATAGGTCTTGTGATAACAGGTGCGATGCTGTTATTGATATTGATCGGTTTTGTCCACACGCCGTATGACATCACAAAGATGGACAGCGCTGCGAAGCTGGCGGCGCCGTCTTTCAAGCATCTGATGGGGTGTGACAATTTCGGGCGGGATATATTTTCAAGGGTGCTCAAGGGTATGGGCAACACATTTGTGATCGCCGTGGCTACTGTTTCGATTGGAACGGTCTGCGGTGTGATTGTGGGGGCATTTACGGGATATTTTGGCGGCTTGCTGGACGAGGTGCTGATGCGCGTAAACGATGTGGTGTTTGCCTTTCCGAGTATCCTGCTGGCGCTGGTTTTTGTCAGTATTTTTGGCACAGGCAAATACAATGTGATCGGTGCGCTGGGCATTGCATTCATACCGAGTTTTGCCCGCATCGTCAGAGGAGAATTTATCAAATACAGAGAGATGGATTATGTGAAGAGTGCAAGGCTTGCCGGTGTGGGGCAGCTTCGCATGATCTTTGTGCATATTCTGCCCAATGCCATGCCGGTGCTGACCTCCTCCATTATGATCGGCTTTAACAATGCCGTGCTTGCCGAGGCGGGCATGAGCTATCTGGGAATTGGTGTCCAGCCGCCCAGCGCAAGTCTTGGAAGTATGTTGTCCGAGTCGCAGACGTATCTTTTTTCTGCGCCGTGGTATGCACTGTTTCCGGGGCTGATGATTATATTGATGGTGCTGGGGCTGTCGCTTCTTGCAGACAGGGGAGGAAAGTGATGCGGCAGTGGTATCTGGGAATATAGATACTTTTGTATCGGTATATAAATTTTAAGTAAACATTTATGAGCAGGAAAAGAACCAAAGCCTTCGGTTATTTTCCTGCTTTTTTTGTTTACAGTCCCATATTATTCTGTCATAAAGCTGTTGACAGGAAAAATATTCTGTGCTATGCTAATACTACGACAAACGTAGCAATGATTATCGTAGCAACGATAGACGTATCAATGACAGTCGTTGCATTGTCTGTCGGAGATAAGACAGAGAGCACTTGAGAACTGTATTGAAGGGAGGTTTGTTATGGGGAGTATCAGCAGCGACATCATACGCGGATACAATGACACGATGATTCTGTATCTGCTGTGGGAGGCGCCCTCGTATGGCTATGAGATTTCAAAGAAAATCAAGAGTCTGACAGATGAAAAGTATGTGATCAAGGAGACTACGCTCTATTCCGCGTTTACTAGGCTGGAAAAAAATGGCTTTGTCGAAGCCTTTTCTGAGAATGCTGCCATCAATGGGAAGCGCAGAACATATTATAGAATCACAGAGCAGGGCAGGCAGTATTACCGTGAGAAATGTGCGGAGTGGACACTGACAAAGGAAGTTGTAGAGAAGTTTATCAAAGAGGATGGAGGGGTATGAGCGTATGGAGACAATCAGGAATTATCTGGAGACAATGTTTGCAAGACTTCCGATTACACTTGAGGTACAGAAGGCCAAAAATGAGTTGTGGCAGATGATGGAGGACAAATATACAGAGCTAATCAAGGATGGCAAGACAGAAAACGAGGCAGTCGGCATCGTGATTTCCGAGTTTGGCAACCTTGACGAGCTTGCGGAGGAGCTTGGCATCAGCAATTTTGTGTTGCAGGAGAATCAGAAACAGGCAGGGAATCTGCGGTATGTCACGCTCGCAGAGGCCAAGGAGTATCTGCATGACAAGGCACACACTGCCTGTACGGTGGCACTCGGCGTACTGCTGTGCATTATTAGCTGCTGCGGATATCTGCTGGATAGCAGTTGGAGCTTGCGCGGCGGGCTCTATGCCATGTGCTTTATGTTTTTGTCGATTGCGGCAGCAGTGGCACTGTTTATGTATTCAGGTTTTGTCATGGGAAAATGGAAATTTTTGAAGAAAAGAGGATGCAGTGTGGATTTTGCGACAGCAGAGTACGTTCACAACCGGCGGGAGAGTTTTCGCGTGACACATGCGATGATGATCACCATTGGCGTTATTTTGTGTATTCTGAGTGTGCTGCCAGTGGTGATTGTCACCAGCCTGTTTTCAGGAAGAATTGGAATGGGTCCTGTCTTGATGTTTGTGTTGATCGGAATCGGGGTATTTCTGTTCGTGGCGGCGGGAAATGTGAATGCAGGATTTACAACACTTCTTTCATTAAACAAAAGCGATACGATGGGAGGCAGCTTTGTGCCGTCACAAAAACAGGTAAACTATAAAAATAATACTGTATCGCAGATGATGTCTGTCTACTGGCCGACCGTGACCTGTATCTATCTGTGCTGGAGCTTTTTGAGTTTTGACTGGCACATCACATGGATTGTGTGGGTGATTGCCGCAGTGGTACAACAGTTGATTCGTGCAATTTGGTAGTGCACAGGATACGTATTGATCGCTTTTATGCTAGGAGGAAAATATGAGTATGAAGAAAAATATATGGATGACAGTCCTGACAATTATTACAGTGTGCTGTGTTGTCGGCGGTACTTTTCACTATTATGGCATCTTTAGCTTGCGGGGAGGTTTTCGCTTTGGAGACGATCGAATCACGAGGGCAAGCTCAGATTTGGACGCTTTTGATGCGATTTATGTCGATGCGGATATGATTGATTTGTCAATTGAGACGGGAAAGAAATTTTATCTCCACGGTGAGTATACAGATACGCTCAAACTGGAGTATGAAGTAAAGGATCACGCGCTTCACATCAAGCAGAAAATGCCCAAAAGGGCATGGTGGGGAGGAATGAGAAATGAACGGTGCGACATGACATTGACAGTGCCGGAAGAAGCGGAGATGAAGAACATGGAGATCAAGGTCTCGATGGGAAGTATCAGCGTGGAGGGAATCACCGCCTCCGCCTGTGATGCGCTGACTAATATGGGGAGCTTCACCTTTAAAAAATGCAGCTTTGACGAGTCAACGCTCAACACCAGTATGGGCGAAATTATAGTAAAAGATACCGAGCTTGGCGAGTCTGAGGTGGATAATGATATGGGTTCCATTCAAATAGAAGGCTGTACTTTTCAGAATTTGAGCGCAGACAACGCTATGGGCGATACGTCTATTAACGTGAACCAGAACCTTGACAACTTTGGAATAGAACTGGAAACGGAAATGGGGGCGGTGCGTGTCAATGACCAGAATGAGGGGACGAAGTACCGTCAGTCAGGTGATGCCGGAAAGCTCGAAGCCAGCGCCAGCATGGGAAACATAAGACTTCGTTATCAAACAAAGTAGCAGCGAGAAAGGATAAGAGAAAGGAATTATGAAAAAATTGGGACTTACGATATTGAAAGCACTCCTGTTTATGGTTGGATGGGCACTGCTTGTCAGCGTTCTCGCAGCACCAAAGAATGAAAATCCTGCTGTCTGGAGATTTTGGGCAGAGCTGCTTCCCCTTCTGTGTACGGCAGCAGTCAGTTATTGCTTTTGGCTTGCAGAAAAAAGAAAAATCTGCATTTTTCCTAGTACCAATCTGATAAAGAACAGTGTTACAGGAGTGGCAGGCGGCGTGATCTGGGTAGGCATTCCGTTCTTGATCATGGCTGGGATCGGCGCATTTAGAATAACAGGCCATATAGATGTCAGGGGATTGTGGTTATGGCTTGTCTCCGTCTTGATCAATACAATCATGCAGGAATTGCTTGTGCGTGGATATTTGTATCAGATGATCAGGACAAATTATAATGTGCTCGCCGCCGCCTGTGTGTCGTCGGCAGTATTTACAGTATTGCATGGCGGTGCATTTGAGGCGGGACTGATTCCTGTATGCAATGTTCTGACAATGAGCTTTTTGATGACAATTGTGCTTGAAGGTACAAAATCATTGATCACACCCATCATGATGCATTTTGTCTGGAATGGCATAGGCGCTGTCATTTTGGGTGGGGTTTCCTTGGCAGAGGATTATCCGCATGTTTTTATGGGAGTTTTCGAGGGGAGTGAAATTCTAACAGGCGGGAACTGCAAGATGGAGGGCAGCATTATCGTATTTTTTATCAATATTCTTATGATGATTGGCTTGTTGATATATTACAGGCGTTCCGTGTATAAATCCATGTAAATTTTGCATGGATTTTTCGTGTATACTGTGGTAGAATAAGGAACGTATCAAAGTGTTGGCATGACAGATCATTTATAGTGAAGGAGACAGATGGAACAGATATTGTTAAAAGTAGAAAATCTGAATATAGAATTTCATGATCATGATGTGCCAGAACGTGTCGTGAATCAGTTGAACATGGTGCTGCATCAGGGAGAAATTCTAGGAATTGTCGGCGAATCCGGTTCGGGAAAATCCATGACCGCGATGGCGATTGCGGGACTGTTGAGGCGTCATGACATGAAAATGGAGGGGAAAATCCTCTTTGAAGGGAACGAGCTGCTACATACAGACCGCGAGACGCTGCGGCAGCTTCAGGGGAATCAGATTGGCATTGTCTTTCAGGAACCCATGACATCCTTAAATCCGGTCAAGCGCATCGGCTGGCAGGTGGAGGAGAGCCTTCGCATACATAGACCGGAGTTGTCCAAGGAGGAACGGTATATGCGTGTCATCAAGGCGCTTGAGGAGGTAGAGCTTGACAATCCGCAGCTTGTCTATAAAAAATATCCGCATGAGCTCTCTGGCGGTATGCGCCAGCGTGTGATGATCGCTTCCGCGATGATCTGTGAGCCGAAGCTTCTGATTGCCGACGAGCCGACGACAGCGCTCGATGTGACCATACAGTTGCAGATTGTGAAGCTTTTACAGCGGCTCAATCAGGAAAAAAAGATGGCAGTTTTATTTATCTCACATGATCTTAGTCTGGTGAAGCGCCTGTGTGACAGGGTGATTGTGATGCATAACGGCAGCATGGTAGAGACAGGAAGGACAGAGGAAATATTTTACAGTCCGAAAGAGGACTATACGATCAAGCTGATCAGCGCCATACCCAAATTAGAGAAGTTGGTGTGACGGCGCGCTGCAGAGGGGGATTATGGATACTATTTTAAGCGTTGAGAAATTAAATGTCTATTATAAAAATAAAGAAAGCCTGTCTGCGCGTTTTCGCCAGAGAGCGGAAAAAAATGTGCAGCATGTGCTAAAGGACGTGAGCTTTGTGATGAAAAAGGGGGAAATCTTAGGCCTTGTCGGTGAGAGCGGCTGTGGGAAAACCTCTCTTGCGAAGGCGATTCTTGGAATGCAGAAGCAGTATGACGGCGAGATTTCTTTGGATTGTCCCAATCCGCAGATGGTTTTTCAGGACCCGTACAGCTCACTCAATCCATCGAAGAAAATAGGGTGGATTTTGGAGGAGCCGCTCCGCATGAAAAAGGGGGAGGGCAGGCTGTCAAAAGAAGCGCGGGTGGCAAAGGTCGATCAGATGCTTGAGCGGGTGGGGCTTGATGCGAAGCTAAAGGACCACTATCCCACAGAGCTTTCCGGCGGACAGCGGCAGCGTGTTGCGATCGCGGCTGCACTTCTGTGTGATACGGATTTTTTGATCGCTGATGAGCCGGTATCCGCGCTGGATGTGACGATACAGGCGCAGATTATCCGGCTATTATTAAAGCTTCATAGGGAGTTGGGGATTTCCATACTTTTCATCTCACATGATCTGCGGGTCGTCTACCAGATGTGTGACAGGGTTCTCATTATGAAGAGCGGGGAGATTCTCGAACAGGGGAAGGTTGAGGAGGTGTATCAGCATCCGGCAGCCGAGTACACCCGGCTTCTTCTCGATGCAGCGAATTTGTGATGGTTAGGAAAGTATCCCGCTTTTGAGACAAAGGGTGTGTAAGCACCGCATGAGGAGGATTGTTTGATGCTGGAATGTTTTTATCCGAAAGAATATCTGGATTCTGCGTATCAGATTGATTTCGAGAAAATGTACAGACAGGGTTACAGGGGAATTATTTTTGATATTGACAATACACTGGTGCCGCATGGGCTTCCGGCAGACGAGCGCGCGCTGGCACTGTTTCGGCGTCTGAAAAGTATCGGCTACAAGGTGACAATGCTCTCCAACAACAAAGAACCGCGCGTGAAGATGTTCTGTGATGCGGTGGAGGCGCCGTATATTTACAAGGCGGGCAAGCCAAAGCCTGAGAAGTACAGACAGGCTATGAAGAATATGGGAACGGATAATAGAAATACATTGTTTGTGGGCGACCAGATTTTTACGGATGTGTGGGGAGCAAACAAGGCGGGGATATACGCGATTCTGGTCAAGCCAATTCACCCCAAAGAAGAGATACAGATCGTGCTGAAACGGTATTTGGAAAAAATCGTGCTGATCTGTTACAAGCACGCTTGCAAGAAGCAGTCTGTGAAAAAATAGATACGTTTGATGAACATAGAAGAAGGGGCGTTACAGATGGAAATTAACGGAAAAACAAAAGTGTATGGAATTATGGGAAATCCAATAGAGCATTCACTGTCACCGCTTATGCATGGCATGTTTGCCGATGCGCTTGGCCTTGATATGGTGTATGTGCCGTTTCATGTGGCAGAAGGACAGATTGAGACTGCGCTCAGAGGGGCATACGGATTAAATATTTGCGGAATGAATGTCACAGTACCTTACAAAAATGCGGTGCTTCCTTATCTGACGGAGGTGGAACAGCGTGCGGCAGCAGCCGGGGCGGTCAATACACTTGTGCATGACGCGCGGGAAGACAAGGAAGGTTTTATCGGCTATAATACAGATATGGGCGGGCTTTGGCGCGCCATGCACGAGGAGGGGATCTCGCTCAAAGGGGAGGAGGTCATCATACTTGGCGCAGGCGGTGCGGGGCGGGCAGCCGCATTCGAGTGTGCGAGCAGCGACGCAAAAAAGGTGTATTTATTAAATCGAGACGCCGCGAAAGCAGAGGAAGTCGCGGCAAAGGTCAACGAAGCCCTTAGCAGGTATGGGAAGAATTGTGTGTCAGCGATGGCGCTCAGTGAATATCCAAAGCTTCTGACAGGGGCAGAGCACAGATACATCGTGATACAGTGCACCAGCGTAGGTCTTGCGCCAAAGACAGCGGAGGCAGTCCTTGAGGACGGCGATTTTTATCATTATGTCAAATATGGATATGATCTGATTTATACGCCTTGGGAGACTAAATTTATGAGCCTTGTCACCGCCAACGGCGGTGTGGCGTACAATGGGCTGAAAATGCTGCTGTATCAGGGAATTGATGCCTTTGAGATGTGGACAGGCTGCAAAGTGACCAAAGAAAGTGCAGAGAAAGTGTATCAGGCAATAAAAGACAAACTGTATGTGTAAGCAGAAAATTCTTATAATGGATGAAGTATGCGATATTGGTGTGAATGGGGATACAGATGGAAAATATTATTCTGACAGGTTATATGGGAAGCGGCAAGACGACGGTTGGAAAAAATGTCGCCAAATTAAAGGCGTATACCTTTTTGGATACGGACGAGATGATTGTGCAGCAACAACGCAGGAGTATTAATGAGATCTTCGCGACAGAGGGGGAACAGGCATTTCGGGATATGGAGACAGCGCTGTTAAGGCAGTTGATTGATGAGAAAAGAGAACGTATTGTTCTGTCAACTGGCGGCGGTATGCCCCTGCGTGCAGAGAACAGGCAGCTTTTATCAAAGCTTGGCAGGGTAGTGTACCTGAAGGCCAGCCCAGCGACAATCTACAATCGAATCAAGGGGGACACCACCAGACCATTGCTGCAGTGCGATGATCCCATGAGGCGGATTGAGGAGATGATCGCGGCGCGTGGACCCTTGTACGAGGAGGGCGCGGTGCTGATTCTTGATGTCGATGCGCTGAAACAGTCCGAGGTGGCTGAACAGTGTGTGAAGAATGACGCATAAATAATGGAAAGGACGGCAGAATATGAAATTATTAGTGATTAACGGACCGAATCTGAATTTTCTAGGAATCAGGGAAAAAGGAATTTACGGGACGCAGAACTATCAGAGTCTTGTGGATATGATACAAAATAAGGCGTCCGCGTCAGGCTGTGAGATTGAATGCTTTCAGTCCAATCATGAGGGAGCCATTATAGACCGAATACAAGAAGCTTATTTTGACGGCACAGAGGGCATTGTCATCAATCCGGGGGCATTTACGCACTATTCATACGCTATTCGTGATGCACTTGCCAGCATCACAGTCCCTAAGGTGGAAATTCATATCTCGGACATCACTAAGAGAGAGGAGTTTCGGCGCATTTCCGTCACCAAGGAGGTGTGCGACCACCAAATTTACGGGCAGGGTTTGGAGGGCTATGGCATGGCGATTGACTTTATCCTTGCGAAATGTCAAAAATAATAGTTGAAATTTTGCTGAATTTGTTATAAAATGGTTAGCGGATTGTAAACGTGAAAAGTGAATATTAGGAGGAATAGTTTTTATGATATCAGCAGGAGATTTCAGAAATGGTATTACGATAGAGTATGAGAACAGCATCTATCAGATCATTGAATTTCAGCATGTAAAGCCCGGTAAAGGCGCAGCTTTTGTCAGAACAAAGCTCAAAAACATTATCAGCGGCGGCGTTGTGGAGAAAACTTTCAGACCGACAGAGAAGTGTCCTCAGGCGCGTATCGACAGAAAAGAGATGCAGTACTTGTACGCAGATGGCGATTTATTCTATTTTATGGATACAGAGAACTATGAACAGATTGGTCTCAATGCGGACAAGGTGGGCGATGCGCTCAAGTTTGTCAAGGAAAATGAGATGGTCAAGGTATGCTCACACAACGGTAATGTGTTTGCGATTGAGCCGCCTTTGTTTGTAGAGCTTACGATCTCAGACACAGAGCCGGGCTTTAAGGGAGATACAGCGACAGGCGCGACCAAGCCGGCGACAGTGGAGACAGGTGCGACAGTGTATGTACCGCTGTTTGTTGAGACAAATGATGTGATTAAGATTGACACTAGAACAGGCGAATATCTGTCAAGAGTATAATCTATCGTAAATGAATCAGAGATGAGATAAGACAATGAGAGAAATGGTTTTAGCGCGTTTTTCTTGTTGTCTTTTTTTGCGTTCTCTGCGAGGCAGCATTCGGTGCACAGAGGAGGGGATTGTCTATCAAAAAAATCAGAAAAAGGAGTATGAATCAACATGGAATTTACCTATTTTACAACATTGGTGCGGGAGGAAGTAGAGAGAAGGACAGGAGACTGCTATAAAGTGCGGCTCAATGATGTCACAAAAAACAATGGCGTTGTGCTGAGGGGCCTCACGGTGACGCAGGATGACAGCAATATCTCGCCAACCATCTATCTCAACAATTACTATGAAGAATATATGAAGGGCAGGGCAACACTGCTCAATGTCGTGAATGATGTGATGGATACCTATCACAGAAACAAAGTCAACCAGAGCGTCGATATGCGGTATTTTCTGGACTATGAGCGCGTGAAGGACCGCATCGTCTACAAGCTGATCAACACAGAGAAAAACAAAGAGCTGCTCGAGGATCTCCCGCACATCGAATTTCTGGATTTGTCTATCGTTTTTCAATGCATGGTTGCGCAGGAGGACATTGGCACGGCGTCAATACTGATACATAATGTGCATCTGAAACTGTGGGATGTCTCGGTGGAGAAGCTGTATCAGGCAGCAAAAGAAAACACACAGCGGCTTCAGAAATATGAGATCAAAAGCATGTTCGAGGTGCTGTGTGAGATCACGAGAGCGGAGAATCCAGAAGAATTTGCTGAGTACAGAGAAGAAGCATTTTCGGACAATGTCCCGATGTATGTGCTCAGCAATCAACGCAGAGTCGAAGGTGCGGCCTGTATGCTGTATCCGAATCTGGTCCGGGATTTTGCAGAAGCTGTGGGCAGCAGCTTTTATATCATTCCATCGTCTGTACATGAGCTTTTGCTTCTGCCGACAGCACATCTTGAGGAGAGCAGCGAGATCAAAAATATGATCAAAGAAATCAATGATACACAAGTCAGCGCAGAAGAAATACTCTCGTATTCGTTATATTTGTATGACAAAGAGGAGAGAAAGATCATGAAGCTGTAATAGATAGGAAAAAAATAACAATTTTTTATAAATTTCCTTGATAAATTCTTGACAATTAGCCATATTATGTTTATCATTTATACATGCGGTGTGCTTAGGATGACGAAGGCACCAAATGAAAAGTAAGCAATTCAGTAAAGGAGAAAAACAATGAGTAAAAAGTGGGTATATTCATTCAAAGAAGGCGACATGAGCATGCGTAATCTTCTCGGCGGAAAGGGTGCAAACCTTGCGGAGATGACAAGCATCGGACTCCCTGTACCACAGGGGTTCACAATCACAACAGAAGCTTGTACGCAGTATTATGAAGACGGACGTAAGATCAATGACGAGATCATGGCTCAGGCTATGGCTGGCGTAAAAGAGATGGAAGAGGTAAACGGAAAGAAATTTGGCGATCTGAAGAATCCTTTACTTGTATCTGTACGTTCAGGTGCACGTGCATCTATGCCCGGTATGATGGATACGATCTTAAACCTTGGCTTAAATGACGAAGTGGTTGATGCGATGATCAAGGGCAATTCTGATCCTGCATTCGAGCGTTTTGTATATGACTCTTACAGACGTTTCATCCAGATGTTCTCAGACGTTGTTATGGAAGTTGGTAAGAAATATTTTGAGCAGCTGATTGACAAGATGAAAGAGGAGAAGGGCGTTCAGTACGACGTAGACCTCACAGCAGCAGATTTAAAGACACTGGCAGAGCAGTTCAAGGCTGAGTACAAGAACCAGCTTGGCAAGGACTTCCCTTCTGATCCTGTAGAGCAGTTAAAGCTTGCGATCGAGGCTGTATTCCGTTCATGGGACAACCCTCGTGCAAACGTATACCGTCGTGACAACGATATTCCTTATTCATGGGGTACGGCTGTAAACGTAATGCCGATGGTATTTGGTAACTTAAATGATGAGTCTGGTACAGGTGTAGCATTTACACGTGATCCGGCTACAGGCGAGAAGAAGCTCATGGGTGAGTTCTTAAAGAATGCACAGGGCGAGGACGTTGTTGCAGGTGTTCGTACACCGATGCCGATTGTGCAGATGGAGCAGGAGTTCCCAGAGGCATATGCAGAGTTCATCAAGGTTTGCGAGACACTCGAGAACCACTATCATGACATGCAGGATATGGAGTTCACAGTTGAGAACAAGAAGCTCTATATGTTACAGTGCCGCAATGGTAAGAGAACAGCACAGGCAGCTTTGAAGATTGCCTGCGATTTAGTAGATGAGGGACATAAGACAGAGGCTGAGGCAGTCGCTATGATTGACCCTCGTAACCTTGATACATTACTGCATCCTCAGTTTGATGCCGCAGCATTGAAGGCTGCTACACCGGCTGGCAAGGGACTTGGCGCTTCACCGGGTGCTGCATGCGGTAAGATCGTGTTTACAGCAGAAGATGCTGAGAACTGGAATGCAAGAGGCGAGAAGGTTGTCCTTGTACGTCTTGAGACATCACCAGAAGATATCACTGGTATGAAGGCTTCTCAGGGTATCCTGACAGTCCGCGGCGGTATGACATCACACGCAGCCGTAGTTGCACGTGGTATGGGTACATGCTGTGTATCTGGATGCGGCGACATCGCTATGGATGAGGAGAACAAGAAGTTCACATTGGCAGGAAAAGAGTACCATGAGGGAGATTTCATCTCAATCGACGGTACAACTGGTAACATTTACGATGGTCAGATTCCGACAGTTGATGCACAGATCGCTGGCGAGTTCGGCAGAGTTATGGCATGGGCTGACAAGTATAGAACATTGAAGGTAAGAACAAATGCAGACACACCGGCAGATGCAAAGAAAGCAAGAGAGCTTGGTGCAGAAGGTATCGGTCTCTGCCGTACAGAACATATGTTCTTTGAAGAGGACAGAATCGCAGCATTCCGCGAGATGATCTGTTCTGACACAGTAGAGGAGAGAGAAGCAGCGCTTGAGAAGATTCTTCCTTACCAGCAGAGTGACTTCAAGGCACTGTATGAGGCTCTTGAAGGAAATCCTGTTACAATCAGATTCCTTGATCCGCCTCTTCATGAGTTTGTTCCTACAGATGAAGCGGACATCGAGAAGCTTGCAAACGCACAGGGTAAATCCGTAGAGGAAATCAAGACACTGATTGCTTCCCTCCATGAGTTCAACCCGATGATGGGTCACAGAGGATGCCGTCTTGCTGTAACCTATCCTGAAATTGCCAAGATGCAGACAAAGGCTGTAATCCGTGCGGCAATCGAGGTAAAGAAAGCTCATGCTGACTGGAACGTGAAGCCTGAGATTATGATTCCTCTTGTATGTGAAGTAAAAGAGCTTAAATTTGTTAAGAAAGTTGTTGTTGAGACAGCAGATGCTGAAATCGCAGCAGCAGGCATTGAGTTAGAGTATGAAGTAGGTACAATGATCGAAATTCCAAGAGCAGCGCTCACAGCAGATGAGATCGCTAAGGAGGCTGATTTCTTCTGCTTCGGTACAAACGATCTGACACAGATGACATTCGGTTTCTCAAGAGACGATGCTGGTAAGTTCTTAAATGCTTACTATGACACAAAGATCTTCGAGAATGATCCGTTCGCAAAGCTTGACCAGACAGGTGTCGGCAAGTTGATGGAGCTTTCTCTGAAACTCGGCAAGCCAGTAAATCCGAAGCTTCATGTAGGTATCTGCGGCGAGCACGGTGGAGATCCTTCTTCCGTAGAGTTCTGCCATAAGATTGGACTCGATTATGTGTCTTGCTCACCGTTTAGAGTGCCTATTGCTAGATTGGCGGCGGCGCAGGCGGCGATCAGCCAGAACTAGCGAATGCAAGTTCGATGTCGTAGGGCACTGTAATTTATTCTGAAAAGGGCAAAATCACATAGCCCCCGACATAGAAAAAAACGACTTTGCAAAAAGAAATGCAAGGTCGTTTTTTTGTTCTGCGAACTATCCTTTCCTTGCATAAACACTGGATTCAGGGAATAATCCGCGCACAATCACCATGGAGTAGGGGGCACGCTTTAGCAGGATAAAGTGGATAAACAAGATTGCCCTTTATAGAATAAATTACAGTGCCCTACGACATGGTGATATTTCCTGATTGCGTTTTTGGGAAAGTGATGATTGTCTTGAAACTCTTATAAACAGAGGATTGTAGATTATTCATTTCCCAAAAAGTGCAGGCTTCAATTCCCCAAAAGAGGATTCATTTTGTTTTTGGGAGTTGTTTTTGGGAAAGCGGCAGGATGTTCCCATATGGGAGGTTTTGCAAGGATGAGAAAAAAGAACTTTAAAGGGCGATGTGAAAAGCGGATGATTGAAAAGTGCGGGGAGGTGTGCAAAACGTATGATGCGATCCAGTACGCTTATGCCGATCTGCTACAGGCGAATAACGGGATTCAGGAGATCAGATGTAATGTTTTACTGGATGGGCTTGATGCAGGAGAATACACATCGGATTTTGTCTGTGTCAAATCACAGCCATACGGCTTGACCACCGGCTCTGCCGGTGGTTTGGATGAACCCCTCCGGGGCATTTTTCGGTACCGCCTATAGGCGGTGTCTAAGCAACCCCTTTTTCGGTGCTGCCTATAGGCAGTATTTCACTAACCTCTGGTACTTGGCTGCCTCTTAAAAGAGGCTCTTTATCCTTCTATTCTACTGCATTCCTCCTGCTCTTCGATGTACTTTTTGATTGTCTCTTCGTTCACTTGCCCAATCGTCTCGGCATAATATCCTCTTGCCCAAAAATGTCTGCCATACTTGTCCCTGTATTCTGGGTGTCGGTCAAATATCATCAGGGCACTCTTTCCTTTCAATTTTGACATCACTTCCGAGATACTCATCTTGGGCGGAATCGAAACATACAGATGTACATGGTTTGGACATACTCCGCCTTTTATCAATTTTACTCCTGTGATTTTACATACTGTGGACAATATCTCGCCAACCTCTTTCCCAATCTTCCCATACATTACTTTCCGGCGATATTTCGGAATAAAAACAATATGATACGTGCAATTATACTTGGTATGTGCTAAAATCTGATTATCCATTATAGATACCTCCTGCTATTGTTGGGTAGTGTCAAATCTACCTCTATGTTTTTTATTACAAACCCCATATTTTCAAGGATTACACCACTTTTTCAAAAGAAAAAGCAATGACCTCCCTTTTTTGTGTAAATACTATTACCAACCCACAAACACTGAAAGGAAAATCATTGCTTATGGATATTATTCCCTATTTACTCTCTTTGATTCAGTTTCTTTACCAGCAAAACTGCTGGCTGATCAACTTCGTATGCAGATACATCCCCATTAGGCAGTGGGCCTTTGATGATTCCCATTCCCCAAAATACCAGAAGTTCAAGATCGACGAACTCCCCCTTATCACTGACTTTCGTCAGGACTGGACTTATAAAGAGCTTATCCCTTACTACGAAAAACGCTATGGCAGGAAAATACGCCCTGTCAGCCGACGTTCAGAGTGCGACATCCCTGATGACTGCTCCTGCCCACGCTGCAATGCCCCGAAACCATTCCTTTACAAAAACAATGGCTCGAAGGGTCAGATCCTCTGCAAAGTCTGTGCTGCGAGGTTTTCTCCTTCAGAAAGCCGCTTCTCCTGTGTTAAGCTGCGCTGTCCCCACTGCGGCAATGCACTTGTCCCAAAGAAAGACCGAAAGCACTTTATCGTCCATAAATGCGTAAACCCGAAATGTCCCTATTACCTTCATAACCTCAAGAAAGTTGACAGGGCTGATCTCGATGAGGACTATGGAAAAAATAAATACAAGCTCCACTACATCTACCGTGAGTTCACGATGGATTTTTTCAGTATGGACTTAAATACACTCCCCAGGAATGCCTCTTCCCTCAAATTCAGTAAGCATAACGCCCATGTCATGTCCCTGTGCCTCACACTCCATGTCAATCTCGGCCTTTCCCTGCGCAAGACCTCACAGGCTTTGAAAGACCTTTACAACATCAGCATCTCCCACCAGCAGATCGCCAACTACTGTAAAACTGCCGCCATCTGCGTCAAGCCCTTTGTTGACCAGTACCCCTACGAAAAAGGGGACGTGTTCACGGCTGATGAGACATACATCAAAATCCGTGGCATCAAAAACTACGTCTGGCTCATCATGAACGCTGCAACACGCTCCATCATCGGCTATCAGGTGTCTGATAACCGCGGCGCAGGCCCCTGTATCCTCGCAATGCGTATGGCATTCCGGAACCTTACAAAACTGCCGGAGAACTTCAAGTTCATTGCGGACGGATACAGTGCGTATCCTCTTGCCGCAATGGAGTTCGTAAAAAAGCTGGGCAGAGACTTTACATTTAAAATCACCCAGGTCATTGGACTTACCAACGACGATGCTGTTTCTACCGAATACCGGCCATTCAAGCAGATGATCGAACGCCTGAACCGAACTTATAAAGCCTCTTACCGCCATACAAACGGCTTTGACAGCATCGACGGTGCCAACTATGATCTGGCGCTCTGGGTCGCTTACTATAACTTCCTGCGCCCTCATAAACACAATAAATACAACGTCCTCAACGAAGTGGAGATGCTGCAGGGCGCTGACAACATGCCCGGCAAATGGCAGATGCTCATCTTCCTCGGGCAGCAGACCATCCTGAATATGCAGAAAAACGGTACTGCACAGACGGAGCGAAGCTGTTGTCAATAGAACCGTGGAATACCGCAGCAGGCGGCCGCGCCGCCTGTGAGGATATGCCGCGAAAGTCTATTGACAAAAAGCTCACGGATAATCCTGTCCAGCAGAAAAGGGGGCGACTGCGCCCTTTTCCTGCCATCCGGCGAGGACGGGTGCGGGCAGAGCCCGCCAATGGGTCAAGGGACGAGTCCCTTGTGGGGTTTGGGGCAACGCCCCAAGGTCTTAAAAACACTAATATCTGCAATTTTCGAGGTTCATTCGAGCCTATTTTTTTGACTCAGTTTTTTCATAGATTATTTGACACTACCTATTGTTGATTAGGTTGCCTAGACCCAAATCTATGATAACATGGAGGTTTTATTTTTGGTACTTTAGGGATCGCTACTGCTCACTCTATTCTCCCCAGCTCTGCTGGGGGCTTAATGGACGTTCAGTCAGACGGAGATTTGATGGTAAGAGAGTGTGTATTTCGTAAATTTTTGATGAAGCCTATGACGGTGAAACTGCTGGATGCTTCAAGAGAATACTGGCTCAGGCATGGTGTTATGGATTGGGGTGTGGTCATTGATGAAGAAGTATGATTTACTCCGTTCTGGCAGCAGGATTGTTCGAGTGTTGGAGATTCAGGAAAAGTGGGTTCTGATTATAGACTGTAAGAAACAGACCATGCCTGTATGGGTGGAATTGGAGTCTTTAAAATCTTATACCGAATGTATTGAAGATGAATTGTCAGAGGTTATAGGAATTACTATAGCTGATGCCGATACTTTGGATGCAGAGCAGAGGAAGATTATGTATGAGCGGTATACGATGATTGCACCAATTCTGTCTTTCATTGCAGATGAAAGTGTGCGGTCACAGTTGATTGGCAGTATAGCAGCAGAAAATAAGATATCAAAGCAGACAGTTAGAAGTTATCTCTGCTGTTATCTGGTTCATATGGACATAACTGCTCTTGCTCCGAAGAAACGTCAGGATAACAGGGAGCTGACACAGGATGAGAAACATATGCGCTGGGCGTTAAACAGGTTTTTCTATACCACAAAAAAGCAGTCTCTTATGACTGCATATACAATGATGCTCAAAGAGAAGTATTGTGATGCAATGGGAATATTGGCAGAAGAATATCCGTCATTTTATCAGTTTCGATATTTCTACCGTAAGACAAGGAAGATGCAGAACTTCTATATTTCCAGAGATGGATTAAAGAACTATCAGAGGAATAACAGACCCCTTACAGGCGAAGGAGTACGGGAGTTTGCTTCATCTGTTGGTGTAGGGATGCTGGACGCTACTGTTTGTGACATTTATCTTGTCAATGATACAGGAAGTTTGGTTGGCAGACCGATTTTAACAGCCTGTATTGATGCCTTTAGCAGTCTGTGCTGTGGATATTCCCTTTCATGGGAAGGTGGGGTGTACAGTCTTAGAGGACTAATGCTGAATATCATATCTGATAAATGTGAGTGGTGCAGCCGCTTTGGTATTTCGGTTCAGAAAAAAGATTGGGACTGTGACATGCTGCCAGCCACGTTTGTTACCGATATGGGGAGTGAGTATAAGTCGGAGAACTTTGAGCAGATTGCAGAGCTTGGGGTTACTGTGGTCAATCTTCCATCGTACAGACCAGAACTGAAAGGACAGGTAGAGAAATTCTTTGATCTGATACAGGATTTATATAAGAAATATCTGAAAGGAAAAGGTGTAATTGAGCCGGATTATCAGGAACGTGGGGCACATGATTACCGCAAAGATGCCTGTCTGACCATGATGGACTTTGAGAAGATTATTCTTCATTGTATTATCTATTATAATTCCCGGCGGATTATAAAGAACTTTCCCTATACCGAAGTCATGATTGCCGATAAAGTAAAACCCTATGCATCCTGTATTTGGGAATGGGGGAAATCACAGATAGGGGCTAATCTGATAGCTGTACAAAATAAAGAGCTGGTATTAACGCTGCTGCCGAGAACAACAGGAAGATTCGACCGGACAGGTCTGAAAGTAAACAGGCTGCGGTATTATTGTGAGGGCTATACAGAACAGTATCTATCCGGCAGTATAGTGACAGTGGCTTATAATCCAGAAGATGTGACCTTTGTTTGGGTCTTGGAAAATGGAATATATACAGAATTTAATCTGATAGAATCACGTTTCGAGGGAAAAGACCTTGGAGCAGTAAAGGAACTTCAGGACAGTCAGAGGAATATTACAAAAGGTGAAATGAGAAATAATTTACAGGCACAGATTGACCTAGCACAGCATATTGAGACTGTTGCTGGTAATGCTTGTGTTCATACAGATGTGAATATAAAAGATATCCGCAGCACAAGGAAAAGGGAACAGAGAAGGTGTCATCAGGATTTTATGGAGGAGGGAAGAAAGCATGACTAATCTTTCAGATATTATTAACATTCTGCCAGCAATGAAATCAGGGGATGACTTACTGTCTGCGTTGGAAGTGCTGCCAGAGTACAGTGCTGACATTCGTAATGCGGATGTTCCTGTACGTCTTATGGAACTTTCTGCTCTCTACAGAATTTACGTCCCATCTCAAATGTCATTGGAAATCTATAGCAAACTGTATCTGGCACTGCTGCGGTCGTTACAAAAGAAAGGAACAAAACTAGCAGTACAACAGCAGAATCAGAATTACAAAGCTGTTATGCAGCAGGAGTACAGAGGTATTATAGGAGGTTCTGATAGCTTTACAATTATCGGCGCATCTGGTACTGGCAAAAGTTCAGCGATCAGCAGGGCAATTGCGCTGATTACCGAAAATCATGTGATTGAAGTGGAGAATCCATATTCGAAGATTATTCCCTGTATCTGTGTCCAGTGTCCCTTTGATTCTTCTGTGAAAGGGCTGCTGCTGGAGATTCTCAGGAAAGTAGATGAAGTCATAGACGGAAAATATTATCAGAATGCATTACGTGCGAGAACGACAACGGATATGCTGATCGGAAATGTAAGTCAGGTGGCATTAAACCATATCGGATTGCTGATAGTGGATGAGATTCAGAACGTATGCAGCAGCAAAAATGGCAGAAGCCTTGTAGGAATGCTTACACAGCTTATCAATAACAGCGGCATATCAATCTGTATGGTGGGGACACCTGAGAGTGCAGTATTTTTTGAACAGGCGGTGCAGCTTGCCCGCAGGTCATTGGGATTACGGTATGATGTTATGGAGTATGGGACAAATTTCAGGAAATTTTGTGAAACGGTATTTTCTTATCAGTATGTGAAGCAGAAAACAGAGATAACAGATGCAGTCATGGAATGGCTCTATGAACATACTTCTGGCAATATATCGGTCGTCGTTTCCCTTATTCATGATGCACAGGAAATAGCCATTCTCAACGGTAAAGAAGTTCTGAATCTGGAATCCTTAAACGAAGCATATCAGCAGCGGCTGTCTATGCTGCATGGATTTATACACCCGAAACAGAAAAAACAGACTACCAAGCCAAAAAGAAAAGCAGCTGTTAAGGATGTAAATCTTCCAGAAAAGGATGTGAATAAAGTAGAATTTACAATCGCTGATTTGGTAGTTACAGCTAAAAATGAAAATATGGATATTGTGAAGCTGTTGAAGGAACATATGACAGTCGTGGAGGTGGCAGTATGATTGTTTACTTTCCAGTCATATATCCTGATGAACTGGTGTACAGTTGGTTTTGCAGATACTATGTCCACTCTGGCTGTTTTTCTCACAGGATAGCGATGCAGGAATTATTCTGCAAAAGATCTGATAATGCAAGCAAGGAATTTATCGGCAATCTGAATCCCGAAGCTAAGAAACAGATTGAACAAATATATTCTTTGGATAAGTTGATTTTCAATCATACCATGTATCCGCAGTATGCACGTTTTATACCGCTGGAGCAAAAGAAAAAGGCACTATACCATCTGAAACATGATTTTTGTGATATACATTATTTGCTTCCTATTCTTCCCAGAAATGAAGGGGAGCGATATTTGCGGTATTGTCCATTATGTGCCAAAGAGGATAGAGAAACCTATGGTGAAGCGTACTGGCATAGAAAGCACCAGATTAGAAGTATATGTACGTGTGCAAAGCATAAGTGTAAACTTATAGAATCAGATGTTCCGGCAAAGAATGAACAGAGCTTTACATTTTGTCCGGCAGAAAACCATATATGCCAGAACGAAGCTGTTTTTGAAGATAATATATTGATGAATCAGTATGCGGCATATTTCAATTTAGTATTTGATGCTATGATGGATTTTGAGAATAATATTCCAATCAGCTCGATTTTATATGACGGAATGAGCCGGACGAAGTATTTGAAACCATCGGGACGAAGCAGGCATACAAAGATGCTTGCTGAGGATATGAATAAATTTTACAGTAAAATGGGAATATGCAGCCTAGCAAGTATATACCAGATTCAAAGAACGTTGTTAGGGAGTGGATTTGATTTTTTTGTTACCTGCCAGACTGCTTTTTTCTTAGGAATCAAGCTGGAAGAATTAACATTGCCTTCTTTGACAGCAGAAAAGATTAAACAGGAGCAAAACAGTCATTATATGAAAGACAGTGTTCCTGTAGATTGGGATTTGCTGGATACAGAAAATGCTCCTGTGTTGGAAAAGATAGCAGAGGGTATATATAGTGGAACTGCTAATGAAAACGGCAAACCAGAACGTGTTTCAGAAAGGCTTGTGTATCGTGAACTGGGGCTTTTGGGACAGCAGTTACAAAATATGCCGAAATGTAAGGCTATTTTCGAAAGGTATACAGAACCATATCCTGAAAACTGGGCGAGGAAGATCATTTGGGCGTATAAAAGATTGAAAGAAAGTGGAGAGGATTTCTGTTGGACTGATATCAGAAAGATATCGGGGGTGAAAAAGAAGAATTTTGAATCAACGATTCCTTATCTGATGAAGCACACAGATAAGGATACGATTGATCAAATCATAGCCTTAATAGAATGAGAGTGTCGAATATAGGAGATTTATAGATATATATTCTTTTTATGACATTTAATAATGATCCCTGTGCCAAATATGGCATGGGGATTTGTTGGTTCAATCTTAGACGAATTTAGATGTTTTCATATCTATATCATTTTAGAATGGAGTTAGTTGGAGAAAGGAGATGAAAACTGCTCTTACAGTATTAAAGTGAAATCCGCACATAAAATTGAATTAATAATGTTCTGGTTGGAGCACTGTCAAAAATATAATTGCGCTTCTACATTTACATGCTATAATATAAAGAAAGGAAAGGAGTAACAGATGAAAAAAACACCAGATTATGACAACGTGTTTAAGACGATGAAGATGAAACACAAGAGATTGTTTATTTCTGTTATCAACGACATATTTCACAGAAATTATCCAACGAATGCGAAAGTGGAAGTTTTACCCTCAGAGGGGTATATCACTGAAAATGAAACGGAGGACGGAAGCAGGAAGATAGAAGAACAGATATCAGATTTTCTAATTAGGATTGGGGGAGAAATATATCTGTTGGAGTGTCAGAGTTATGATGATGGTTCTATGGCAATCAGGATAGCGGAATATGCTTTTATTGTTGCCAGACAGTCTGCAACATGGGATATTGGTCACGCAACGATTCCAATGCCGCAGTTTTCTGTTATTTATATCAAAAAGACAGACAAAACGCCGAAAACGACAACAATTACTTTTACGTTTCCAAATGGTCAGACGGTTGATTATATATCAGATAACGTAGTATTAGAGAACTTAACCAAGGAGTATATCATTGAAAAGAGGCTGTTTCCATATATACCGTTTTATATTGCACGATATGAGCAGACCATTTCATCAGGGGGATCAGTCAATCGGGCAGTAGATGATCTGATGTATTTTCGGGACGAGATGATTCGACTGCATCGGGAGAATGAACTATCGGATTATGAGATAGCAGATCTGATGGGATTTGTAAATACTATTATTACACATATAACAAATGGGAATAAAAATGAAGAAAGGTTGGTGAATATTATGGGTGGAACGATAATTGAAACGGAATCTGAACGAGTAATCAAGCAGAGCAAAGCTCAAATGATTGTTGAATTAGGTCAGGAAGATGGAATTGAGGATAATGTCATTCTTGAGAGATTACAGAATAAGGCTGGATTGTCATTAGAAAAGGCAAAAATATATTTAGCAACGTTTGGAAAACAGCCTGTATAGTATCATGAGTATTGGCTGATTTATACTGTAATGGAATATAATTTAAAATTTGATCAAAAATAAGAAGCATTTCGGACAACTGGAATGCTTCTTATTGTATTTTTAGGAGGATTTGAACGATGACAAAACCAATGACAACAGAAGAACTATTTAACAAGGCCTTTGACATTCTAAAAGAGAAAGGCAGAATCCCAGATATTCTTGAATATGGTCATGCAGCAGGCAGTCCTGTTTCTATTACAACTTATGAGTATGAATTAGGCAGTAAACTTGCTTATGGTGGAAATGAGGGTATTTATCTTGATATTTGGATAGAATATTCAGCCAACATTAAAAAACAAAGAATAGGCATATTTAAAACGCTGCATGAAAGTAATGATGCAATGCACACAATGGCGGGATTACTGGCAGATTTTATTATTGAGGAACATACCTATGTCAATGAACACCTTGACGATTTTACTTGGGAAGGTGTAGATGTTTATGCACTTGATGAAAAAGGAAAGCGTTGTGAATGGGGATATACCTGCTGCGATATGGAAGCAGCACTGCATCGGAAAGATGAATTACTGAAAAAATATCCGCAAGTAATTGTAAGGGATAATGCAACAAGGAAAGAAAAGTCTTTTAAACAGAACGGGGAAGGAAAGAAGAATGGAAAGTGTAGCGTATAAGGCAGCAGCTACGGCAGAGAAGGGAAAGGTTTTACATTATGAGAATCAATTTTTATGATACCAGAATAGAAGATTACAAGACAGTCCTTATAAAAGAAAGAGCGGTAAACTACAAAACAGTTGATATCCGTGAAGTAAATATTGTAACAGAACTGCTCAATACGATAGTATCTTTAAATACAATGGGTGAGGAACACTGTTATATGCTCGCGTTAAACAACAAGAAAAAACTTATTGGAGTTTTCCTTATCTCAAAAGGTACTGTGAATATGACCAGCATGAATCTAAGAGAAGTGTTTATCAGGGCATTGCTGATTGGTGCATCAAGCATTATTCTATGTCATAATCACCCTTCTGGCGATACAGAACCCAGCAGGCAGGACATAGAAGTGACAAAAGCGTTTAACGAATTGGGCAGACTTTTGGGTATTGCGCTTTTAGACCATATTATTATTGGCGGCAGTGAGTATTACAGTTTTATGGAAAACGGAATCTTATAAGGCAAATGGGGGAGAAAGAGGTTCATGCCAGACTGGAAAGAGGACTTTGATCAGGATTTGGAAAAGTAAATATAGTAAAAATAATTCCCACGCCAGAACTGGTGCGGGAATTTTCGTTTTAAGGAGGTTCAAAATGAATATTAAAAATAAGGATAATAATAATGAAAGCCAAAACTTGAAAGAGAATTTTATGGTTCCACTCACAAATCCTATGTTATATGACAGGTTACATACACTGTCAGTCGAATATTCCATATCAGTTGAACAGCTTGTCAATGTGGCTGTAAAACATCTGTTAGATGATGTAGACTCTGTGAGAAATCTTCGCACTGGAAAAATAGAATTGGAATAATCTGTCATGTATTCTCGTTTTCAAAGTAAGAAAAGACTGCACGCAATACATTGATTGCCAGTTGTTTGCGTTCTAATGGCTGGCAGTCAATGATTTGTTTAAATTGTTCTATGATATTGGCATCAGAGTCCATAACAGAATCGGACAGCAAATAATCAATCGTAACGCCAAGCCTGTTAACGAGCCTTACAAGCGTATCTAATGTGAGGCTCCGTTCTCCCCTTTCAATTGCTCCCATATAAGTATCAGATATGTCGATTGCTTCTGCAAGCTGTGCCTGTGTCAGATTTAAGCGCAGACGTTCCTCACGTATTCTGGCGCCTAACCTCTTATAGTCCATATTATCACCCCAAGTTTATTATACAGATGGCAATATAAAGGAAGAAACATCTATATGTGGTATTTATATTGACAGAACGTGGTAAATGAGTTAATATCATATTATAATCTAAAATCCCGTCGTTTATTATTACAACGCCTTTAACACATTGTTTTTACTGGAGTTTGATCAAAATCTTGTTGTTATAATATTGTAAATAACAAAATTTTTCTATGCCATAAAATTATTGAATTTAAAGGGGTTTTCGTTGTTATAATTTTTGCTGGGAGTCTAGGTTATAAGTAAAGATATTGGAATATATCTTTATAGATTTATTCAAAATTTTTGAAAGGAGAAAATGAGTCATGAAAAACTATCAGTGCAGAAAATGCGGAACATTAATTAGCAATGAATCATACCCAAATGCAAATGGTTGCCCAAATGGTGGAAGCCATCAGTGGAATAATTTGGGAGAATGTGGGAACACCCGGTATCAGTGTAGGAAATGTGGAATATTAATTTACAGTAAATTATACCCAAATGCAAATGGTTGCTCAAATGGTGGAAACCATCAGTGGAATAAGCTTTAGTCATATAATATTGACAATGGTTCTGTACTCATCGTGGTTTTGCCATAGTTCGTGTTTGAACATAGATGTGTCCTTCTTTGTTTTATATGTAAAATGATAAGGCGTTTATAAAACAAAGGATTGTTTTCGCTGGAACTATCAGCGAAAACAGTCACACATTTATAGCTGTCTGCCAAGTTATTTATGAAAACAGTAAAGAAATTTCTGAGAATCAGAATTTGTGCAAAGGGAAAACATTACAAAATAAGAGTGAAAAATACAGATGAAACTGTGAGTTTAAAATCTTAAAAAATAAGTATTGAGAGTTTCCGAGATCACACAATTATTGCAGAAAGGATATATATAAAATGGCATGGAAAAAGAAACTGAAAAGAATTTCATATGATGTGGTATCATATATCCAGATTGAAACGGAAGCAATCAGAGATTTTAATGACAAGCAGATGCTTTCGTCATATTGCCTTCACAAATTGGAAGTGGTTGAATGGTATATTGCCTTGATTGATGCGGGTTCCGAAAAATACATTGTTCCGCAGACGAGGGAGCAGCTCGAAACAATCAGAAAGCAGCTTAATGAATGTCATAAGGAAATCATGCGTGTAAAGATAAAGAATCCCAATGATCGCCCGTACATTGATATTAAATATCCGAAAGGATATGAAGGATAGCTGTTTTGTAAATACTGTATTGTGATGAAAAGATACTTTTAAAAGTGGTTAAATCTATGCAGTCTAAAGTTGGCATAAAGATTATGTTATAGGAGAAAATATTATGGGGATAACCTATCCGAAAAAAGTTAGGACAAAAACCAAGAAATTAGGATTTTTCTTTAAAATTAGTATGATTTTTCTGATTCTTGGCGCAGTATTACATGAATTTAAATGGATATTCTGGGGAGAATTGAGCTATTTTACCTGTTGTACTGTAATGCTAGTGGGAATAGTATATATTATACTGCACCACATTACTTATCTTATTGATAAAAAGACGGAACGTGTGATTAGTTTATTCTTTTACACAGGCATTGCATGTTTTATTTTGAAACTGTTTTCATCGTTAATTTTTAAAGAGGATTATTATGTGGATATAAGCCCATTTATGGAAGTGCACAATATAGTTATTTTGGGGTTGGATATTGGTATAATTTTGTTACCCTTATCACTGGTAATTATGTTATTGAAATATCATAAGCTGTTTAAATTTATTAAGTACTTCTTTAGATAACTTCAAAATTCGTATTAAAGGTTAGAGCAAGTTGCTTAGCTTTTATGAAAAAGCTTTATTCTATGGTATAGAACGAAGTGTTAGTCTATAGCACAAGATGGTATATACAAAACTTTATATGAGTAAATATTTTAATAGATGATAAAAGGTGGTATATCAAGACGCTTCCCAGAACGGGAGGCGTTGTTTTATTTTTTCAGGGAGGAAGAAATGATGAACGATTTAAAAAAGAAACCCTGCCACAAATGTCCGTATACACTGGGATTGATACAGACTGTAAAAAATCCATGTCCGCAGTGCATGGTAAATGGCTATCAGTCGTACCAGTGGTTTCAAAAACAGTTGTCAGGAAAATGTCCAGATTCCAAAAAGAAAAAATGAGAGTTTCGTGAGATATCAGAGATCCCTTTTATTCAAATATATATTCTAATTCTTATGAGTTGAAAGTTCTCAATAAAAAAAATAACCCTTTCGTATGGATTTATGGTATCTTTAAGTTGCAACACTTAAGAAAGATATAAACCACTGAAAGAGTTATTTCATGTATGAGTTTACCATACTTTCCAGTGGTTAACCATACGATTATGATGAATTTTATTGAAAATGTTTTATGCCACTTTGAA
>KE159566.1:0-21023 GCA_000403215.2 Lachnospiraceae bacterium A4 | reverse complement strand
TATACATAACGCGAATAATTCAGAGGCTACAGGAAAAGTCAGAAGAACAATGGGATTTTCTGGCTTCTTAGTGGTACAAACTTTCAACTGTCAAGTCTAATTATAGAATAAAAGAGTGGTCTCGGAAACTCACCCCCAAAATGAAAAAACTTTAGTTGCAAAATTGTAATTGCATTAGGGAGAGAGAGAAAATGATTGGCTTAAAGCTGTTCAAATGGAGTGGATGAAAAAAGGGCACAGTGAATAAACCTGTCTGGAAATGATTTTCTGACAGAATTGGGTATGGACGTTTTTCTGCTATTGCTTCATATGTATGCCCGGCAGTTTACTGCTGGGCCGCCTTATACCTGGCATCAAGATGTATGCATATACCAATGAGCATACCCCATAAGGAAAAATGATCCCTTCCGCGTATTTTTAAGTGCTGCAGGCAGTAATCATTGAGTACACGGTTGTTTACACGTTCACAGGCAGTACGTTCACTGTATATATCTTTGTACTGCTGTGAATCCCTGGGAATACGGGGCTGGAAACGCAGGCTGCCGTTGTTCTTGATATAGACAGTGCGCCCATAGCGGCCGGGAGAACATTCCGTTTCATACGGACACTTCCCGATACGGCCGCATCTGAGGGGACAGCGGTACTTATGTGCATCTTTTATGGGATCGCTTCCCCAGGAACACATTTCATGCCCGGCTCTGCACAGGGGATGTCCGTTCTTATTAAAAGTAATGTCATCCGTGGCACCGACAGAAGACTTAGACCTGCCATTGATATCGATCAGGGCATTGATGCCCCAGTGTTCCAGCAGTATATAAGTCGGAATGTTGTCATGTGCAGAATCCAGACAGATATTTTTAGGAGACAGCCCGCAGCCGTTACGTCCAAAACTGTCTATAGCATAAAGAAAATTTTTACTGTCATGGCGTCTGGCACCGGTAAAGTTCATAAGGAGCGGAAGTTCAACCTTAAGTTTAGCGTTCCTGCAGCAGAGCATGTAAAGAGTATGGCCAAAAAACCATGTCTCATTATCACTGTCCCAGCCCCAGCCGGCATCAGGATCGGAGTAATGCCGTCCACAGGTGCTGCGGAACGGGCAGGAGCGGCCACAGGAGGACAGGTGCCTGCCATACGGTGAGGAATGGGAAGCTACGGCCGTGCCGTCACCGGAAACGGTGAGGTCTGCAGCATCAAAGAGTCCGGCCTGCAGGGAAGGGAGGACGGCAAGGATAGAAAAGATCTTCTGCAGTGCCTCCTGTGTGTTATCGGAAACGGGTTTCCCATCCATGATGTCAGCCACGATATCCTTTGTGGTTGTTGAAGCTGTATCCTGCGGTTCAGAGAGCTTTCCGTCACTGCCGATAACTTTTTGAGGTTTTTTCCCATTTCTGCCGGCAGGAAGGAGTGACGAACGGGAATAAACGTGCCTGTCTCCCTGCCAGAAACGGTCCATAAGGTCATAATAAGAACCAAGCGGGGGAAGTTCGTCAGTGGAAGGACAGCCGATAAGGACGGTGAGGGAAATGGATGCGGGAAGGACTTCCCTGACCCAGGAAGTAAGGCTTGTGCCAGCTTTGGTTTTATTAAAGAGCAGGACAAAAAGTACCAGTGAGCGTAAGAGCTGTGCCTGGTGCTGTGCGGGTCTGCCGCCATCAGAATAATAAGCGGGAATAAGATCAAGAAGCGGATCAAGGTCAAGGTTTAAGAGTTTGTCCTGCTCCTCCTTGTAAAGATCAAAGGAATATTTGGGATTGTTGCGGGAAAGCCTGCGGCCAACCGTAGTGACAAGGGTTCTGTACTCGTCATGGCTCTGCCATAATTCGGGTTTGAACATAAATGTGACCTCCTTTTGTTTAAGAAATAGATGGTGCAAAAATATATCTTAAACAAAAGGGCCATTTTTGCTGATGGATATCAGCAAAAATGGCCGCACAAACTGGCGTAGCTGTCAAGTTTTTTTCAAAAAAAGTTGAGAAAAGTCGAGAGATTTTATTGAAGATAAAGAAATATGAAGATGAAAAATGTTACAAAACAACAATAAAAATAGGGGTGAAACTATAATTTTGGAAATTACGGAGACCTTATAAAATAAGGACTTCGAGTTTCCGAGAGCACACTAAAAAGAAATGAGGTGATACTGATTGTCAAAGAAAACGATATTCAACGTGATACTTCTGGTGCTTTCTACAATGTATGTAGTGGTAAAGAGTATTAGTGACAATGCTTATCTGTTAAGCGATGCCGATGAAACTGAATAAAAGAACTGAAAACAGGGTAGTACCATAAAGGTGCCCCTGTTTTTTGTCGCGCTGTTTCCATTCAGGAAACAAGAAAAATTTATAATGAAAAGGAGATATGAAAAATGGCAGCAAATGTCGAAACAATGTTTTACACAAGAGTAGCACCGTGGCATGGACTTGGCATTCGTGTTGAATCCGCATTATCCTCACAGGAGGCACTGCAAGCATCAGGGCTTGACTGGAATGTGGTTCAAAGACCGATTATGACCAGTGCATATGAGCCAATCCCCGGCTACAAGGCAAATATCAGGGATATAGATAATAAAATCCTTGGCGTAGTCAGCGACCGTTACAGGGTTGTGCAGAATGCGGAAGCCTTTGCGTTTACAGATGCACTGCTGGGGGAAGGCGTGAAATACGAAACCGCAGGTTCTCTACAGGAGGGACGCAGGATATGGCTGCTTGCAAAACTTCCAGATAAATACATTATCGAGGGAGAACAGATAGAACCGTATCTGGTATTCAGCAGTTCTCATGATGGCAGCGGCGCTATTAAAGTTGCAATGGCACCCGTGCGTGTGGTATGCCAGAATACGCTTAACATGGCACTTTCCACAGCAAAACGCATCTGGTCAACTGTCCATGTGGGCGATCTTGCAGCAAAGATGGACGAGGCACACAATACTTTACTACTGGCAGAGAAGTATATGGGGAAACTTGGTACGGAGATTTCTGCACTGTCAAAGATCAGACTCTCCGACAGTAAGGTGATGGAATACATAGATATGCTGCTTCCGATGGACGAGCAGCCGAGTGAGATTCATAAGAAAAATATCCGCCGTATCCGTGAGGATTTGAAAATACGCTATTTTGATGCCCCGGATTTAAAGCATGTTGGAAAGAACGGATATCGTTTTATCTGTGCCGTTTCAGACTTTGCCACCCATGCAAAACCAATCAGGGAAACAGCCAACTACAGGGAGAATATGTTTGCAAAGACGATTGAGGGGAATCCGCTGATTGACAAAGCATATGAAATGATATGTGCAGCTTGATCAAAAGGTAATGCGTGCAGAGTATTAAAAAAGTGCTGACAGGAAAGGAAGATGAAAAATGTATGAAAAGTATGCAACAACAGGAATGAGTAATGAAGAATGGCTTCGTCTTAGGAAAACAGGAATTGGGGGTTCTGACGCAGGAAGTATCTGCGGGGTAAATCCGTTTGGCAGCCCCATGAAGGTGTATTATGACAAGACCAGCAGCAGTGTTGAGGAACTGGATAACGAGGCAGTCCGTCAGGGGCATGACCTTGAAGATTATGTGGCACAGCGTTTCATGGAGGCGACAGGATTAAAAGTCCGGCGCTCCAACTTTATGTACCGAAGTACGGAGTATCCATTCATGATTGCAGATGTAGACAGGCTTGTAGTTGGTGAAGATGCAGGACTGGAATGCAAGACTGCAAGCGCATACAATACGGATAAGTGGAAGGATGGGAATATTCCGCTTCATTATATTATGCAGTGCTATCATTACATGGCTGTTACCGGAAAATGTACATGGTATATTGCCGCAGTGATTCTTGGACGGGAATTTACTTACCGTAAGCTGGTTTGGGATAATGACCTGATTGCGCAGATGATTGCTATGGAAAAGAATTTCTGGGAGAGTCATGTTGTGCCGCGGGTGCTTCCTTCTCCAGATGGTTCAGACATCTGCAACGAGGTGCTCAATGAGTATTTCCACGCTGCCAGAAAAGGAAGCAGTATCAGACTGGAGGGTTTTGAGGATAAATTAAGGCGCAGGGCTGAGATTATGGAACAGATTGAGCGGCTGAAACAGGAACAGGGCATGATTGAGCAGGAAGTAAAACTCTGTATGAAAGAGAATGAATATGCAACCAGCGGGAATTACAGGATATCGTGGAGCAGCGTACAGTCAACAAGGCTTGACACAAAGCGCATGAAAGAGGAACAGCCGGATATTTACAGGGACTATGCAGTACAGTCCGAATCGCGCAGGTTTCAGGTCAGGGCGGCATAAAAGGCAGTCACAAAAAAGGTATTTATAAAAGGGCAGTCTGTTACAGGGCTGTCCTTTTTACAGGAGGTATTATTTAGATATGAAGGAACATTTCTTAGACAGGCTGTATGGTGAATATCAGGCTTTCAGGGCTTCTGTCCTAGGCTGTCCGAGTGCAGAAATTTTTGACAGATGTTATGAGATTGATGCGGTGTCAAATTTTTATGAAATTCTTGTTGAAAAGGCAGAAGTGCTTTCAGAGGATATTCTGGGAACTCTTTTGCAGCACAAAGGGATCTTGTCAAATCTGTATGAAGTATGGCTCAAAAAATATGACAGCAGTTACAGTGAAATGCAGCAGCATGTTGAGGAGGAGATTCAGAAATTTGTAAAAGAATGAGAGGAAGATGATAAGAATGGAAAGCTGCATAAAAGAAATAAGGCTTTTGAGAGCTGACGAAATTGAATGCCGCATAGCAGTACTCAATGAAAAAGGTCTGAGCCTGTTATTATACAAAGACGCAAGAGTAGACCAGAAAATTCTTGATGAAACATTTGGTGTATTTGGGTGGAAACGAAGCCATCAGTGCATAGACGGTAATCTGTACTGCACTGTTGAAATTCGTGATAAGGAAACCGGAGAATGGATTGCAAAGCAGGATGTCGGCACTACGAATTATGCTGAAAAAGAAAAATCACAGGCATCGGACAGTTTTAAGCGTGCCTGTTTCAACTGGGGGATTGGACGCGAGTTATATTCTGCACCGTTTATCTGGATACCAGCATCAAAAGTACAGATTCAGAGAAAGAATGACAAGTATTACTGCAATGAGAATTTTCATGTTGCTTCGATTGAATACAGCGAATCGCGTGAGATCGCAGGATTTACCATAACAAATGACAAGGGAGATTGTATTTATGAATGGAAAACTGCTGCTAAGGGAGCTGCGGATACAAGAGCGGAGGGCAAAAAGAAGCCAGCTAAAAAGGAAACTGATAAGGAATCCATCAAGACAGATAGTGCAAAAAAGCAGTCCCTTACAAAGAAACAGATGGACGGATTTGCAGCAGAACTGAAACGGACAGGCGTTGCAATGGAGGCAGTGAAAGAACGGTATCATATAGAGGATCCACGGCAGATGTCGGAGGAACTGTATAACAAAGTGATGCTTGCCCTTGCAAGGACAAAATCAGCAGCATAATAAAAAGAAAAATTACAGAGGTGCAGTGGGATACTGTATTTCACTGCATTTACTGTATTTCAGGAGATAAAAGTGAGAATGAAAGATGCAGAAATAGAAACATTTGAGTCTGTCATGCTGTATGGGCGATTGGTATATATTGTTTGCGATGCTGTAAGCAGCATTTATAATGGTGGGCAGATGCAGCAGGAATGGAGGGGAAGTATGAAGATAGAAGATTTTCTGGAAATCATAAAAAACAGCATAATAGAAAAATTGGGAAATGGATATCAGGTCACAGTCTGTAAATCGGACAAAAATAACGGTGTGGTATATACTGGTTTGAGAATACAAAAAAATAATTCTCCTGTGGCGCCGATCATTTATCTCAACGAGCATTTCAGACAGTATAAAAATGGAAACATAACGCTTTCCTTTATTACAGAATATGTAGTGAAAGAAAGCAGAAAGAAAAGTCCATGCGTGGATATACAGCAGTATCTCACATATGAAAATATCAGGAAGAATGTAGTATACAGGCTTGTCAACACAGAAAGCAACCGCGACCTTCTGGAAGATATACCACACTTGGAATTTCTTGACCTGTCCATTATATTCCGGTGTCTGGTTACACAGGAGGACATTGGTTCGGCATCAATACTGATACACAACGTACATATGAAGCTGTGGGATATCACAATACAGGAGCTGTATCAAGATGCAGTAATGAACACGCCCAGACTTGAGGAATATGAGATCAAAGACATGACAGAGGTTATGCGTGAGATTATGACAGCGGAAAATTCGGACGGGTCTGATCAGGAGGAATATATGGAAGAATTTTCAGATAGCGTGCCGATGTATGTGCTGAGTAATAAAAACAGGATAGAAGGTGCAGTATGTATGTTATATCCTGATCTGATAAAAAACTTTTCAGAAAAAATCAGAAGCAGTTTCTATATCATTCCGTCATCTGTACATGAATGTCTGCTTCTGCCCACAAAAGAGAATGAGCAGAGCGGGGAGATCAGGAATATGATAAAGGAGATTAACGATACACAGGTAAGTGTAGAGGAGCGATTATCGTATTCTTTATATTATTATGATAAGGATAAGGGAAGGATTATTAAGCTCTGACATGCAAAATCATATAACAATAAATGGAAAGGCTGGTTTGTTTTCATTCCAGTTTTTCTGTTTATGTGTTTCAGTGGTAAAATTGACGAACGTTAGAAGTAGCATCATATATTTTCCGGTTAGGGTTTGATTTAGAAATGTTTTTACTACGTTTTCCATCAACGTTAGATTTACCACATTTATTTTTTGAAGGGGTGGGTTATATGACATGTGAAAATAATTTTATTCCAGAAAATTCCGTTAGGAAGGCGGCAGAGAGAATCCATAAAGCAAGTGGTTGTAACAACAAGAATGAATGCAGTATTGTATATGGAAGCATGGTTACGTTTGCGTTAAATATTCTTTTATAAAAACAAAATATGTGATAGAAGATATTCTTGATTATGGGGAAGTTAAGGAGGCTGAAATTTATGAATAAGTATGACCCTAAGTATTGGAAACATGGCAACAATATCACAGTGGAACAGTTTTGCGAGTATGTTAAAAAATATATTCCGTCTGATGCAGTATTTTATGTGTGTGGTAACAGCAGTATCAATCTGCATTTTTCACCGGAGGGAAATATATTTTCTATAGACTGTGATAGTTTATCTGATCTGCCAGAGTATGAGGGAGGCAGTATCGGAGAAATAACAACAGAGGCGGTATCATGAGCAGAGAATTTGGTTATTGCAGAATCTCAACAGGACGGCAGAACATTGAACGACAGGAACGGAACATAAGGACTGCATATCCAAACGCAGTGATAGTAAAGGAAGTCTACACCGGAACCAAATTTCAGGGAAGGAAAGAGCTGGAAAAATTGCTGGATAAAGTGCAGGCAGGAGATATGATAATCTTTGATTCTGTCAGCCGCATGAGCAGAGATGCAGAAGAAGGTTTTCGATTGTATGAAAAATTATTTCACAGGGATATATCGCTTGTATTCCTGAAAGAGCCGCATATTAATACGGAAACTTATAAAAGAGCGGTAAAGAATCAGATCAACATGACAGGAGATAAAATAGACCTGATTTTGGAGGGAGTTAATCAATATCTGATGGAACTTGCAAGAGAACAGATACACATTGCATTTGAGCAGGCAGAGAAAGAAGTATCTGATCTTCACCAGAGGACAAAAGAGGGTATCGAAACAGCACGTCTGAATGGCAGACAGATTGGTCAGCGGAAAGGAACAGTCTATGAAACCCGGAAAGCAAAAGCCGCAAAGGACATTATCCTTAGACATAATAAATCATTTGGCGGTTCCTTAACAGATGAAGAAACCATAAAACAGGCAGGAATCTCAAGAAAGAGTTTTTACAAATACAAAAGAGAACTCCGTAGTATATCCTAGAGCAGCGGTTAAGATTATTAGATTGAAAATAAGGGGGACTTGTGATAGTATGATTATAAGATTTTTACAGACAAAAGAGATCTGGCAGAAGAAAGAAGGTGGAATTGTTGGCACTGACAAAGCAGCAAAAAGATTTACAGCGTCTGAAACAGTTGCGTCCAATAGATGACGATTTTATGCGCTGTCTTTTTAAGGATAATATCCCATTAGCAGAGCTTGTTTTACGCATTATTACAGGAAAACAGGATTTGATTATTACAGACTGTGAAACACAGAAGGACATGAAACGGCTGACAGGAGCACGCTCTATCTGTCTGGATGCATATGGAATGGATTCAGACAGAAAAAAGTACGATTTAGAAATACAAAGGGCTGACAAAGGGGCTGATCCACATAGGGCAAGATACCATTCTAGTGTACTTGATATTGAAAACCTGCATTCTGGTCAGGAGTTTAAGGAATTACCAGATACGTACACTATCTTTATTACTGAGAAAGATTTTTTCGGTATGGGGAAACCGATTTATCCGATTGAACGGATGAATCTTGCAGTAGGGAATTTCTTTGAAGATGGGGAACATATTCTTTATGTGAATGGTGAATACAGGGGAGAATCTGATATTGGCAGGCTGATGCATGACTTTAACTGTACAAGGGCAGATGATATGAATTTTGAACTGATGGCAGAACGAACACGGTATCTGAAAGAAAATCCGAAAGGGGTGAGTGAGATGTGTAAGGTGATGGAGGATATGAGGAATGAAACTACGGAAAATGTCTTGTTGCAAAGTATAAGAAATTTGATGGAATCTATGAAATGGTCGGCAGATCAGGCTATGGATGCGCTTAAAATTTCTGAAGCAGATAAAACTAAATATGTAAATAAGCTATAAAGAAGGTGTAAGTAAAATTCATCGAATATACAGTGGTGCATTGAATGTAATTAAATAAGTACAAAAAATAGGAGGAAAGTAACGGTTCCTCTTATTTTTTTACAAATTTTTTTTGTAATTTATCTCCTACAGGAAAATAAAAAATATATTTTTCCTAGGAGGTATAATTATGAATGGAATTAAAGTTTCTTTAGATGAGAAAGGATTCAGTTTAAAACCTACTGACAAGGACATACCAAGAATCAGCCAAAGAATTGGCAGGAATGTAAGGGAATTATCACCTTCTGACATTAGATTATTTGCTGAAAAAATAGGAAGCGCTGGGCATACTTTCTGTCCAACAACATTTAAGAATGGGATACGAAAGAAGGAGAATTTCGAACAGCAGCAGTTCTTTGCTCTGGATTTTGACAATAAAGATCAGAATAAAAAGGTTACGTTTGAAGAAATAAAGAACAGGTCTGATCTTTATGAGATGCCAGTTCTGTTTGCGTATGATACATTATCAAGTAAGGAGCATGATAAGTTCAGGGTGGTATTTTTAAATGATGTAGCTGTTTCTAATAGAAAGGTTGCAGAAGCTATGCAGCTGGCTATGGGTGAAATGTTTCCAGAAGCGGATTCCAGCTGTTACACGGATGTATCAAAATTATATTTTGGCGGAAAAGAATTATTATACTATGATGATAAACTGCCACAAACTAACATAGAGGCAGTATTCAGAAATCTTACATACTGTCTGAAAGAAAGATATAAATCAAATCATTACAAAGAAAAGATATCCAGATTTTCAAAAAAGACAGGCATCAGATTAAACAATTCGGGTCTTCTTGATATTATCATATCCGAAGACCCGACAGAAGCCCATGGTGTAAGACAATTATATGAAAATGGGAAAAACTCGCCAACTACTATTATATTTGAGAAAAATTTATATAATATAAAAGCTAATGGCGAGATTTTCCCTAAATATTATATTACTTGAGAGTAAAAAGTTTGCACTATTAAGAAGCCAGTGAATCCTCATAGGTTCCTGACGTATCTTGTTGGTTCCGAATTATTTGTGTTATTTGTAATTCCGGATGTTTTTCCGTAAACAGGAAAAAATATTTTCTCATGTAGGCCATAAGTGCAGCCTCCGATACCCTTCCTTTGGAAGGTGTCCGTTGGTAACGGAACTGGCCGGGTGAAAATTCCCCTGACATGAGAATGGAAAGACTCTGCAGGATACCCATGGCTGCGCAGGATAAGACCATATGTACTTCTATGGCCCGTACTGTTTTCAGTATATTACTGTGCTCCTTTTCTTCCACCACCTTTTCCAGGGGGCTGGCCTCTTCTTTCTTCTGGTAATAGCTCAGTTTAGGCATATGCTTTGACCAAAAATGATAACAGAATGCTCCGGTCTGCTGTTTCAGCTCCCTGAAGGTGCATTCGATCCGAAACCGGTAACTGTACAGACGGATGACGGAAAGCGGTTCCAGTTCCAGGCTGGTACTCACAAGAATACTCTGGATTCCATTCATTTCTACCAGAACAAAACGTAGCTGCTGGTACAGCTTCTGCCCCCACAGCAGATCCAGGCATAGATAGCGGATAGATTCTTTCCTGCCATAAAGTTCAATTTCTGCGTCCTGAAATTCTTCTTTACGGGAGAGGAATGCTTCCTTCAGGTGGACAGCGGCTCCTTTCCTGGGCGGCCGTCCCCTTCTGGATTTACGGGGGCCTGGCTTTTCATATGCGACAGCAGACTTTTTTGCTTTAGTAACGATCTCCATGCGTATGTCTCCACTGCTGTTAAGGGACTGCAGTCTTTCAAGAGCTGGAACGGTGAGAAAGTATCTGTCCAGCAGGAGCAGGGAATCCCCAAATGTGAGGGCAGCCTGATAAGCATCCTCTACCATCTGTATTACATGGGAGGAGCTGGAAACAGCCGCGTCCTTCCACTCCCTGGCAGCCTGAAGGCCGTCGTGGAGCCGGATGCTTAAGGGGATACATGCCCAGCTGCGTTCATTGCCAGCCAAGATACCAAGACCACCGAACATATGCCCGTGGATATACTCTGGTTTAGCAGAGTTTTCGGATTCCTGAAACAGTTTCTTCACTCCGGGCATCCGCCGCCCTTCTTTGGACTGCTTTACCCCGTCCCCCACAAGGACATGGAAACCGCCTTCCTGATAAAGTGGGGAGTATTCCTTCACCGCCGAAAACCAGCGCAGACGTAGATTTTCCAGCGACCAGGAGGATGAGCGAAAAAAATGGATCATGGAACCATAACAGCCCGGACAAAGCGCAAGATCGCGGATAACAGAAGTAATACCAAGCTTGTCGGAACGCAGCATCAGACCCAGGGTAATGGTAACAAACCAGCCAAAAGATGCTTTACGGGAAAAACAGGATTCAAAATGGCACAGGACTTTATTAATAAAATTCATCATAATCGTATGGAAAACCACTAGAAAGTATGGTAAACTTATACACAGAATAACTCTTCTGGTGGCTTGTATCTTTCTTAAGTGTTGGTAACTTAAAGATACCATAAATTCATCCTGAAGGGTTATTTTTTTACAAAAAACTTTTTACTCTCAAGTATATTATAAATTTCAATGATAATATTGGATACACTAGTGCAGATTCTGTCGGCAAAACTGTAGATAAAAAGAGTCTGATCAATCATGCCCCAGAGCGTGCAACAGTTTTGACGGATATAAGAAAGAAATGTAAATTGTTCAAAGAATTTGAAACAGGTAATAGGAAGTTAAGCCATGATGAATTATGTGGTCTTGTTACCAATCTAATCCAGATAGAAACAGGAACAAAGGTATTTATAGAAATCAGAGAGAAGAATCCAGATTTTTATGATGCCCAGAAAAATACCAAGTGGAAATATGATCTGTCATTTATGAAACAGAATAATTACAAACCACAACGATGTGATAATTATTGTCCCTATCATGATCGGTGCAGACATGGGAAGAATATTATTTCAACAGCACATATCAGACGTGGGGTTATGGAGAAAATAAGTGGTTATCAGGAGATATTTTATTCCATGGAAGAAATGCAGGATGATACATATGAAGCAATAAATAGGGCATATCATGCAGATGACAAACAGTATCAGATTGTTAAATCCATGACGGCAGCAGGAAAATCAACCAGTTACCTGAAACTTATGTCAGAGCACCCTGAAGACAGATTCCTGATTGCTGCTCCGACGAATCTGTTAAAAGATGAAATATATGAAAAAGCACGCAAAATGGGAATAAAAGTAATGAAAACACCATCTTTAGAGAAGATAAAGGATGAAATGCCTGATGACGTATGGCATCACATAAACAATCTGTATACAGGAGGACGTCACCGTTCAGTTCATCCATATATTTATGAAATGTTAAAGAAAAAGAAGATTCCACGCCTTAATGAATATATGGAGGAACGTGAAAAGCTAAGATCTTTTAAAGGAAGCGTTATTACAACTCATAAATATCTGCTGAATATGGATAAGGAAAGGCTTGATGAATTTGATTCCATTATTATAGATGAAGATATTATCTTTAAAAGTGTCGTATCCAATCAGGGTGAGATAACGGTTAAGAAATTAAAAAAACTAATGAGGAAAACAACAGACAGACAACTATCTGCAAAGATAAAGAAACTGCTGAAAGCTGCTGAAACATATACATGCATCGAGCTGGACGGTTTTGAGTGGGAAGATGATGGTAACGACAAGCTGATGAAATTTGATATATCGGCATTTTGTATGGCGAATCATTTTTATCTGCGAAAGCAATCCGACGAGGAAAATTTAGAAGAAGATACAATTGCTTTTCTAAAACCTGTAATATTCAGGGATGTAAAGTATATCATGGTGTCGGCAACTGTCAGTGAGGATATATGCTACAGATATTTTGGGAAGGAAAATGTCAATTTTTATGTATGTAAAAGGGCAGCATATAAAGGGAGTCTGTATCAGTATCCCCAAAAATCAATGAGCCGGAGCTGTCTGAAAAATAATCCGGGTATCGTCAGGCGGTTAATGGAAAAATTTCATCTTGATGAGGGTAAAGTTATAACGTTTATGAAAGAAAACATCGGAAGTCTGCATTTCGGGAATACCGAGGGCAGCAATACACTGGAAGGTGAAGATATTCTTGTTGTAGGAACACCATATCATACAGAATTTTTGTACAAACTGGCTGCTTTTTCTATGGGAATAGATTTTAATGAGGATGAGAAAATGACATCTCAGGATATAATATATAATGGATATGCATTTAAGTTTACCACCTTTCAAAATGAAGATCTGAGAGCCGTTCATTTCTGGATGCTGGAAAGTGAACTGGAACAGGCAGTAGGCAGGGCGAGATTACTTTGGAATGAGTGTACCGTTCATCTGTTTTCTAATTTTCCTTTAAGCCAGTCAGAGATGGTTGAGGATTTTGAGATTGATAAAGATTAAAACCAAGAGGCACTGTTTATTTTTTTGACTAAATACCATTGAAAATTACTGGAAGAACTATTATCAGTCTTTCTGCTGGCTGAATCCAATATAAACTGTTTCTGACAGCAACATTATTGTAAAAAATAATTGTATATTGGAGGAATAAGGTATGCACATAAACCAAATATTCGAGTTATCAATAACACTGGCTAACGAAAGATTCCAGAAAGTTTTCAAAAGGAAACACAAAAAAATGGGATATTTAAAAGAAGTTGAAGAAGAATATATAGATGAGTCTATGACCTCTAAAGGGATTACGGTCATATATCGTGACAGTCAGTATAAAAAGAAAGTCAAATTAATTATTGATCTAAGATTTGTATCAGACAGCAGATCATCAGATAAACTTATCCGAAAACTGGATAAATGCATTAATGAGTATTTTGACTTTCAATACAAGATAGATGATTTTACTTTATCGGGTGTAACATTTACAGTAAATATTGATGTTGATAGCAGGGAAAACGTATTAGCATATTTGAAAGTATTAAAACGAATTGGCAAAGTGAAAGGCTTTTCACAGTCAGAGTATGACTGCTTTGAGGACATAGATAGTTTTTGTATGGAAGGAAACAGTAATGATATTGGTTTCTGGATTTATGATTTGGAAGGATTTATTAGAAATCAGCTTGTAGATAAGGATATTACCAAAAAGAAGATAAGGTCAATGTTCAAAGAGTCAGAAGGAATACTTCGTACAGAAGTGCGTTTGATGAAACCTAAAGCAGTCAGATGCTATACTGGAACAGATGATGTGTCTGGTCAGATTACAAAACTGGTTGAAAAAAGCAGTGAAATATTTTTAGATGTGTTTACGCATATCATACCGTATGGGGATTATTATAAGAAGAATAGGGCAGTGGAGATAGTACGTGAGAAGGTAGGGGATAGTGTATTGAGAAGGAGAATGCTAAGGCTGTTGGCATTGATTCCAGAGAAGAAATCATTATACCTTGCACAGAAGGCGATGAACTGTAGGAATGTAGAAAAGGTGATGGAGGAATTTGCGAAGATAAATGTGTCGCCTGTTACTATAAGTAAGCGGCATGATATAAAGTTTGTAAATTCGCTTTATTCTTATTTGAGATAGGATGATCGTATTATATGGCGATTATTTTCTTAGATTTTTTCTGGCTATTACACTTAAAATATTTTAGTTTTATACCGGTTTGGATTGCATTGTTTTAGAAAGTAACAGTTTTATTGTAATGTATTATTAAGGTGATTTTTTGCTGCTGTTAGCAATTTGGTTAATAACAAGAAAAAACCGATCAATAGCAAATATAGCTTTTGTTCTTCTGCTCTGCTATTAACTTGTAATCTAAATATTTATATGATATTATATAATTATTCTTGAGAGTAACTTATGAGTTGAAAGTTCTCAATAAAAAAAATAACCCTTTCGTATGGATTTATGGTATCTTTAAGTTGCAACACTTAAGAAAGATATAAACCACTGAAAGAGTTATTTCATGTATGAGTTTACCATACTTTCCAGTGGTTAACCATACGATTATGATGAATTTTATTGAAAATGTTTTATGCCACTTTGAATCCTGTTTTTCCCGCAAGGCTGCTTTCCGCTGGTTTGTAACCATTATCATAGGGCTTATGCTCCGTTCAGATAAACTTGGTGTCACTTCTGTCATCCGTGACCTTGCACTAAGTCCGGGCTGCTATGATTCCATGCTGCATTTTTTCAGGGCATCCTCATGGTCGTTGGAGGAAATCCGTAAACGTTGGTTCTCCGCTGTCAGGCTGTATGCTCCCCTCTATAGGGAGGGGAACTACCACGTCCTTGTGGGCGACGGGGTGAAGCAGTCCAAGGAAGGGCGCCGTATGCCAGGGGTGAAAAAGCTGTTCCAGGAATCCGAAAACTCCGCAAAACCGGAGTACATCCATGGGCATATGTTCGGTGGTCTTGGCATCTTAGCCGGAAGTGTACGGAATTGGGCCTGCATTCCTTTGAGTATCCGGCTCCATGACGGCCTGCAGGCTGCCATGGAGTGGAAAGGCGCATCTGTTTCTGAGGCTTCCCATGTGGTGCAGATGGTGGAAGATGCTTATCGCGCAGCCCTTACTTTTGGGAATTCCCTGCTCTTGCTGGACAGATATTTTCTTACTGTACCGGCACTTGAAAAGCTGAAATCCCTCAACGGCAGCGGGGATGTACACATGGAGATCGTCACCAAGGCCAAAAAGTCCTGTACCGCATTTGAAAGGCCAGGCCCCCGCAAACCCGGAAGGGGACGGCCTGCCAAAAAAGGAGCGGCTGTCCACCTGAAAGAACTGTTCGCTTCACGCGGGGGGCAATTCCAGAAAACGGAGATTGAACTTTATGGAAAAAGGGAATCCATCCGTTACTACTGCATTGACCTGTTATGGGGGCAGAAGCTGTATCAGGAACTGCGCTTCGTCCTGGTGGAAATGAATGGCGTCCAGGGCATCCTTGCAAGCACCAGCCTGGAGCTGGATCCGCTGTCCATCATCCGGCTCTACAGCTACCGGTTCCGGATTGAATGTACATTCCGCGAACTGAAGCAGCAGATTGGGGCGTTCTGTTACCACTTCTGGTCAAAGTACATGCCGAAGCTAAGCTACTACCAGAAGAAAGGGGAGCCTACGCCCATGGAGAGGGTGGAAGGTGAAAAACCCCGCCAAAAAGTGTTGGAAGCCGTTCGTGCCATTGAGATGCACATGGCACTGTCCTGTATTGCAATGGGAATTCTGCAGAGCCTTTCTATCTGCTTTATTGGGAAGGTTAGTTCTAGCCAGATCCGTTACCAGAGGACACCTTCCCAAGGAAGGGTTTCGGAAGCCACCCTTATGTACTACTTCCGAAAACATTTTTTCCGCCTTTTGGCGCAAAAACCCGAATTATACATAACGCGAATAATTCAGAGGCTACAGAAAAAGTCAGAAGAACAATGGGATTTTCTGGCTTCTTAGTGGTACAAACTTTCAACTGTCAAGTATGAATGAGTATATTGAAATATTAAATAAATTTGTAAATAATTTATCAAATGAAGAAATTAAAGAGCTGGCAGATTATTTTCTTTATTTTACGAGGAAATATGGAAAAGGTGTGGGTTCATGTGATGTTAGTATAAATAAAATAAAAGCATTTTTTTGTTATTTTATAAACTATCTGATGATGAAAATGCAGATAGAATTTTATCTTACTTAGAATCAATGGAAATGGGGTGGCATGGTGGAAAGTACTATTTAAGTAATTCTTGCCTTCGCAGGTGTCTTTACAGTTCCGAAGAGTATTGTAAAAGAGTTTCGAGAATTTCATATACAGAGTTGGCATCAAAGGAATTAGGTTCTGTAGCGGATATTTTTTTTAATGATGAGTTTTCTCCGATAACATTATTTGTTTTCAATTACTGTCTTGCTTCGTTATATAGTTCGTTATTGAATTTAGGAGGGGTTACTGTACCTTATTATCTCCAAATAGCAGTAGATAAAACATCTGTTGCATATCAGGTTTTGAAAGAAATTATGGAAATATGCGATGTAAATTCAGGATTGAATACAAAATGTAAACAAGAAGGTTTTCTGTATAATCAGTGTGGCTATGTTCATCAGATTTTTTATCCGACACAGTCGGTTGCAAAGGATGTTGATGATTTGATTTATAATTTTAAGGATATTCCTGTTCTTATTGTTGGTCATGAAAATGAACGAAACTATGCAGTTTTGCTAAGAGAGATTGCTAACATTTCAAAAAAGAAAAAAGCCCTTGATTTAAGAGATAAATTTAATATACTTCCTATTTTTGTATGTTCTGCAATTAAGTCCAGTTTTGATAATGTGTTCGATATAGATTTGACAGATTTAGAGGTAAGTAACCAATATCTGAAATTGATTAGAGAAAAAAAACAAATACTTGCATCATGGGTCTTGGAACTTGTAACAAACAATGATAGAAATCGATTTCGACAGGAAGAGGAAAATTATAAACGCCGCAGTGTAAGAGCATGCAATGTACTATCAGGGATGATTAATTCTCAAATAAACCAATCTTGTCAAAAATATGACAATTTGACATTGAAAAATGCAAAAAATGTAGGATTTCTTAATTACTTTTTTAAATTATACTTGAGAGTAAAAAGTTTGCACTATTAAGAAGCCAGTGAATCCTCATAGGTTCCTGACGTATCTTGTTGGTTCCGAATTATTTGTGTTATTTGTAATTCCGGATGTTTTTCCGTAAACAGGAAAAAATATTTTCTCATGTAGGCCATAAGTGCAGCCTCCGATACCCTTCCTTTGGAAGGTGTCCGTTGGTAACGGAACTGGCCGGGTGAAAATTCCCCTGACATGAGAATGGAAAGACTCTGCAGGATACCCATGGCTGCGCAGGATAAGACCATATGTACTTCTATGGCCCGTACTGTTTTCAGTATATTACTGTGCTCCTTTTCTTCCACCACCTTTTCTAGGGGGCTGGCCTCTTCTTTCTTCTGGTAATAGCTCAGTTTAGGCATATGCTTTGACCAAAAATGATAACAGAATGCTCCAGTCTGCTGTTTCAGCTCCCTGAAGGTGCATTCGATCCGAAACCGGTAACTGTACAGACGGATGACGGAAAGCGGTTCCAGTTCCAGGCTGGTACTCACAAGAATACTCTGGATTCCATTCATTTCTACCAGAACAAAACGTAGCTGCTGGTACAGCTTCTGCCCCCACAGCAGATCCAGGCATAGACAGCGGATAGATTCTTTCCTGCCATAAAGTTCAATTTCTGCGTCCTGAAATTCTTCTTTACGGGAGAGGAATGCTTCCTTCAGGTGGACAGCGGCTCCTTTCCTGGGCGGCCGTCCCCTTCTGGATTTACGGGGGCCTGGCTTTTCATATGCGACAGCAGACTTTTTTGCTTTAGTAACGATCTCCATGCGTATGTCTCCACTGCTGTTAAGGGACTGCAGTCTTTCAAGAGCTGGGACGGTGAGAAAGTATCTGTCCAGCAGGAGCAGGGAATCCCCAAATGTGAGGGCAGCCTGATAAGCATCCTCTACCATCTGTATTACATGGGAGGAACTGGAAACAGCCGCGTCCTTCCACTCCCTGGCAGCCTGGAGGCCGTCGTGGAGCCGGATGCTTAAGGGGATACATGCCCAGCTGCGTTCATTGCCAGCCAAGATACCAAGACCACCGAACATATGCCCGTGGATATACTCTGGTTTAGCAGAGTTTTCGGATTCCTGAAACAGTTTCTTCACTCCGGGCATCCGCCGCCCTTCTTTGGACTGCTTTACCCCGTCCCCCACAAGGACATGGAAACCGCCTTCCTGATAAAGTGGGGAGTATTCCTTCACCGCCGAAAACCAGCGCAGACGTAGATTTTCCAGCGACCAGGAGGATGAGCGAAAAAAATGGATCATGGAACCATAACAGCCCGGACAAAGCGCAAGATCGCGGATAACAGAAGTAATACCAAGCTTGTCGGAACGCAGCATCAGGCCCAGGGTAATGGTAACAAACCAGCCAAAAGATGCTTTACGGGAAAAACAGGATTCAAAATGGCACAGGACTTTATTAATAAAATTCATCATAATCGTATGGAAAAGCACTAGAAAGTATGGTAAACTTATACACAGAATAACTCTTCTGGTGGTTTGTATCTTTCTTAAGTGTTGGTAACTTAAAGATACCATAAATTCATCCTGAAGGGTTATTTTTTTACAAAAAACTTTTTACTCTCAAGAAATTATACTTAGATACTATTCAAAGGCTGTGTACATTTCCCAGCGATGAAAAATTCACATGTTTTGAATATCAGGGTAAACCGCTAGAAATAAATATTAAAGAAACAGTAGACCTGATGATAAATTTTTCCGAACAATCTTTGGCTCAACTTCATCATCAGTATCTTCCTGCACCAATGGGAGCTGGTATTAATAATAAAGTTGCGATAAGTTTGGGCAAGCAAATAGAGAAGCATTACAAAGCATTGAATGTGTATGTTCGTGTGATTCCATCAGAAGTGAAAGAGGATAGATATATTTTTATATTAGATACATTGAACAGGACAAAAGATACAGATGTAAGTAAAAATGTAACTACAGTTCAGCGTCGTATGAAAAAATATGAGTATTTTAGACTGGATTTAAGAGATATGAAATCAATAAAGCTGATTGTCGCGGAACGACCTTTAACAGACAACAGCTTGATAGAAATATTAGAACATCAGGATTTTGCAAAGAGCAAATTAAAAATACCTTATGCTATTGGGTTTGATGATAATGGAAACATGTGTATTGAAGATATAGCAGAATTTCCACATTTACTTTTAGGCGGAGCATCTAATTCAGGAAAGAGCACCGCTATAATGAGTCTGCTAATGAGCATAGCATTCAAACATCGAACAGGTAATGTCAATGTGTTAATATTAGATCTTTTAGGAAAAGAAAGATCTGATTTTGATGTATTTAATGGGCAGCAATTTCTGTCTGCTCCTATTATTACAGAACCAGATATTGGTAGAAAAGCTATTTTATTACTGTATGAAGAAAAAATTCGTAGACTGAAAAATAGAAACTTGTCCTATATGCCGCATATTATTTGTGTTATTGATGAATTTCCAAGGTTGTATTCTGGGATTACAAATAAAGAAGATATGGATAAAGTCAAATCTGCAATGAATGAGTTGTTGAGTAGCGGTAGACACGCTAATATCCATTTAGTGTTGGCGGTTCAAAATCCAGTAAGAGAAGATGTGAAAGGAAGTATTGCTAATATCACTGCCAGGATAGCATTGAAATGTGCCCATTATCAAATTTCCAAAACGATACTTGGAAGGGCAGGAGCTGAGAAACTGGTTGGAAGAGGGCAGATGATTTTTGATTTTATTTCGGAAAGGGATAAGATATTACAAGGATCATATATCTCGCATAAAGAAATCAAGGTGCTTTTGGCTGAAATAGAAAGAACATTTGATCAACAGAATAAATATCCTTTTAAATTAAATAACTTGGATACCGCTTCAATTTCTATGGAATTAAATAATAAGGATTGTGAGAGTTTTCAGAGAAAGTATGTTAAAACAGACAAGATTATATTATTAGAGGCTATTATGTGGTCATTACCACAAGAGAAAATATCTAATTCAAGAATCCAGAGAGAATATCAAATAGGTAATAATAGGGCTATTAGAGTATTGGATCAAATGAAGGGCATGGGATTGATATATGAGTTAAATGGTAATTTGGGGTGGAAAGTAATCCCGAAATGTTTTGAAAACATACCTGCCAAAGCTCTTAATTATTTAAAAGAGAATGGTGTGAGTGAATCTAAAATCAGAGCTGTTTTTGGTGAGAACATGTAAGAACTGGATATTCAAACAGATGTTGAATAGTGATGTAGGTATATATACAGAATGGTTATGGACTTTGTCACTTTTATGTGAAATGCCAGTTATTTTATTCCTTTGAAGGTTTAATCTTACGTTGATTGCAATGTAAATGTATACTCTGTTTTGTTATGTAGTGTATCATTTAATAAAAAATGGAATGAATATCTATTTGACAGGGTTGTTTCACGAAGAATAATTGAAACTAATAGACACGGCATTTTTACGAGGGATATGGAAGCTATACATATTTTCCATATCCCTCGACTTTTTCGCCCTGTAGAGGTATAATATCTATATAGTATAGGTATATGCTACTTATATAGAAAGGAGGATATTATGACAGCAGCAGA
>KE159565.1:197488-267447 GCA_000403215.2 Lachnospiraceae bacterium A4 | reverse complement strand
CAGTTTTCGGCAGTCATTTAAGATTGTCCGAAATACCCCGTCATATATCGTTGCCATAGCCTTTTTCCTTTCGTTTTGTGTCTTTATCGTATCATTTTTTCACCTTAAATTCAAGATTTTCGTGACAGATGATAGTGTGGGTTTACATTAAGTTACTAAATGAATAAGCTATATTGAATGAGAGCAGCGGACGAAGCAGACAGCCGTCACCCGTAGTTTTGAGATGTAGATTGTCACCCACCTATTTCATTCAAATTGCAGGGGGCAGTTAACTTCGGTTATCTGCCCTAACAATAAAAAGGAATTCCTTTTAAGGAATTCCTTTTTATGACTATATCAAATTATTAAATTACTTAACTGTAATAGTTACTGTAGCTTTCTTACCTGATAATGTCTTAACAGTAAGTTTCGTTGTACCGGGCTTCATTGCTGTGATATTACCATCTTTATCTATAGATGCAATACCAGCTTTACTAAATGAATATGTTACTGGATCAGATGCATATCCTTTATTTTCCTTTGTATAATTTAATGCATCATAAAACTTATTATCAGATTTCTTTATCTGTGGTACAAGCTTGATTGGGTCTTGACCTACTGTCATTGTTTCTTTTGTAGTCTTTGTGCCACCCTTTACAACCTGTACGCCCTTTGTCTTGTCATCAACTACATAGATATATGCATAAGCAACTGCACCACCATCAGCATAAGCACCAACTTTAACTACTGTACCTGCTTTGTACTGAGATACAGGAATTTTAACTGATGTAGTTTTCTTCGCACTTACTGGCGCAACATTGATGGACTTAATTACATTTCCATTCTCATCTTTCAGCATATTTCCATCTGAATCGCCAGCTACTACCTTCCAAGTAATAGTATCTTTTGAGCCACTTGGCAACTGTTTCTTAACATTGATAGCAACAGGTTTTGCATTAGTTCCTGCAACTACTGTAAAGATATTCTTATTAAGTGTCAGAGATGTAGCTTTCTGTACAGCCTTAACTGTAATTGTCTTTTTATTTAATTTTGCAGATTTCTTGCCATTCTTTTCATTAACTGTAACATAACTTGCTGTAACCTTGGTTGTACCACCTTTCAAAACTGAAAGTTTACCATAATTACCACTCTCATTAGCTTTGTCTACGGCAATAGTACCTACCTTTGCACTTGAAGAAGCCCAAACAATTGCTTCATTATACTGTGATGCTGGTGTCTTATTTGCCTCATCAGCAAATGCAAATGCTTTATATGTATACTTTCCACCTGTTACTGCACTCGCTGACGCACTATCCTGCTTCTTCCCTCCGAAAGTAACTAACTTGCCATCAGGTTTATCACTGGTAATGTATGTCATATCAGTTACTGTAATATTCTTGATATCAGCCTGTTTTACTTTGACGTTACACTTAGTTGTTAATGTTTTATTTGTACCATCTTTAAACTTTGCTGTAACTTCAATTGTACGATTATCTGCATCTATAGGAGTCTTCTGCCTAGTTGCATCAACCAAAAGATTTGAAGATGTTACAACACCCTTTGCGTTAACTTTAATATTCTTAGGATTTGTTGCAGCACTATCTGGCTCCTTGGCATTACCTTTAAGTGCTCTATAAGAAACCTTGGTTTTGCCAACCTGAATAGGTGTACCAGCTTTTGTTACATTACCATCCTTATCCGTTTCACAATCGTCTGCATAAAGAACAGCCGTTAATGAAGGCTTTGCTCCTGTCCAAGTCTCAATATCTGTAACTTCAATTCCAGCTGGTGTTGAGTTGACTGTAATCTTAAATGTACTCTTCTTACCACTTGACGCCTTAGCAGTAACTGTTGCTGTACCTACACCAACTGCTTTAATATTAGCCTGAAGTGTTCTTTCATCATCCTCACTTGACTGTGGAACCATTGAAATAACTGGTACTTTGGGCTGCTTCACTGTCCACTCTACATCATCTGTTACTACTCCTGTAGTTTTAGGATCAAGTTTTGCTGTTAATGTAGCCTTGGTCATATCTTTTGTTTTAATCTTACCATGATCAAGTATGTTGCCGTTGTCAGACGAAATTGTAACCTTATTCGCTGGAACACCCGGATGAAGTGTAATTTCTACTTCTGCCTTCTTATTATTTTCCGTAACAGCATAAAGTTTAATCGATTCTGGAGTATCCTTTTTTGTCAATTTCTTAACAGTCATGATACCATCATCACTGATCGTTACTTTCTTAGCATCAGCCGATCCAACATAGAAAGATACATCACATGTAGCAGTACTTGGATTTACGTTAATATACTTATTGAGATCATACTTTCTTTTTAAGTAAAAATTCTCTGGCATCTTGTTCTTGTCAAAGTCAATGCTTTCTGCCAATTCCTTAACAGATACTATAGCCTCTGCATGAAACTCATCTTTATCAAGTTTTCCATTGTTATCATAATCAATATAAGCCTGAACCTGAACTGTGCCACCATGTTTAGCATGCACATAAACCATGCTATAGTCTTTAGTGCCATCAATATTGTCATAGTATGAAAGACCAACAACATTATTCACAGCATTACCCTTATCATCGATAACTCTCCATTTCAGAAACTTATCAATAACCTCTTTAGTCTCTGCATTTGCTGCAAGAACCATCTCCTCATCTGTTGGATCATAATCATTGAAAAGCACTCTTGCCTGCAATCTGTCTTTAGCAACCGCACCGTTTTTCTCAAGCGAAAGGCTGGTTTTATCAAGTGCCAAACCTAATACCTGTGCCTGAACTTTCTCATCACCCAATGTGTCATTGAACACACCTGAATTTGTACCCGAACCTGACAATGTTCCAGATCCACTACCCCCGCCATCATCGGTGTCAGTATATACATCAGCAATAGATGGCTCAGTCGCTGAAGCAGTCATTGGTGTAGAGAGAACCATGGCACCCACCAATAAATATGCCATCATTTTTTTAATAACTCTAATTTTCATAGCACCTTCTCCTCCGTTATAGATTTACTCATTCAGCATACACCTAATATCGGTTTTATGCAAGCCTTTTTTTCAGTTTCATATTTTTTCCAGTCACTTTATCTTCCTGTCCTTTGTGCAAACTGATGCATTTTTCTGCTTTGTTTTCTGCATATACTTGTCAATCTGTTGTTTCTGACTGTATTAATACAGATTCATGCAATACCGTTCCGTGAAGTTGCACATCTCTGCCCCCGATATTATTGGCAAATATTATATCGGTTAAGAATTGTGTTTTCATTAGTAGCTGTCATCTTTTTTATTCCCGCAACACCTCCTTATATATATTCCATGTATTCATAAGCTCCTGACTATTGTTGATAACCAGTGCGTAGCTGCCTATGGATATCACGGTATCGCACTTCTCCATAATTACTGGATCACCCAGATACGCATTATTTATAATGTACAAATCATCGCTGTCAAAGCTAATCTCCGACATCGGCACCAGCCTGACCTCACGGTCCATCAGCATGTATTGGAGAAGCGACGCCTGCTTGTAACTGAGCGAGTCATTGATAAAATAGACCTCGCTGTTTCTGCCTATGGTATTTGCCCATGCCGCAACATTCGGAAGCGCCCCTGACTGTTTACTGTTCCTAGAGCATACATAGTTATCAATAATGGCATCGGATAAATGTGTCCATGCCACAAGCGGAACCATCAATGCGAGAATGCACCGCGCCGTGGCTATAGCGGAATTAATCCGCGGCTGGTCTGGAATCCGTTCGATAAAACTGCCAAACAGCTTGAAAGCGATATAAAATAGCGCTGACAGCGGCAGAATATATCCTGTGAGCTGCTGTATCTTGCCTGTAGGCGACTGGTAATTCCAGAATACGCGCCCGAACATGACTGCATGTGCAAGCTCATAGTGTGTACGCTGTAGTTCGTCGTATACATACTGGCAGTATACGCCCGCAGCACTGTATAATGCTGTACAGATACCAAGCATGATAAGCCAGTGTTTCTCTGCCAGCAGAATATCTATACTATATATAAGAAGAATCCCGATGGTGTATTCAATATACCGCCCATGAACAAGGTCATCAACCTTGTATAGCCCTTCTTTATAGATTGCACAGATCATAAAAGTCCCTGCCCATGCCAGAAACACACCGAAAAACCATAAATGCAGCGCAGAATCACCGCCAAGGCGCTTTAAGCCATCATCTTTTTTCCCTAGGAGGGCACTAACCGCCCTTTTGAAGCAGTCCACACATATCCAAAATGCATTGACAATCAGGTTGCGCATACCCCAGCAGATCACCAGCCCGCTTCCCGCTGCCAGATAAAACCACTTCCCTACAATACTGGTTCCCAGACGAATCAGGCCGGGCACTGTAAAGATATTTCTGACTTTTCCCCATTGTCCGGCAAAATCATTCATCGCAAGCCTGTCTGGAAGAGCCTCCGAAGCAGCATTCCCTGCCCCGATCCTGCCCATAATATAAACAGCCGCCACTGCCGTTCCTACCGCAACCAGCAAAAACGCTATGCGGATCTTCCCCCGGTCAATAAGGTACAGTATCAATAACAGTGCCAGCAACAACACAATTATGAATACAGTTTTTTTGGTACATGCATAAGAAACCAGTTCTGCAAATCCAACTGGCGGCTTTCCCATATACAGCGTATTCTGTAAATTCTGTTTTATTACAGAATGAAGCACGAGAGAGGCACACATGACTGCCCCAAACACTGCTGTATGCTTTAGCCTGCTTACGCGCCGCAGACGAATCAGCAGCACGATGATAATGGCTGTTATAAACTGCGCAAGCGTCCTCTGGTGTATCGTATACATATATACTGAAACCAGCGCAAAAGCCGCATGATTCCGACAGCTTGGCTGCTCTGTCACCCTGTACATTGTATAGAGAAATACCCAGAAAAAAAAGGTTAGCGCGCATTCTGAAAGGGTGATATGCGAATAAATTTTATTCGCTGGATAAAGCATGACCACAAAACACGCAACACACCTGACAATCCAGTTCATATTCTTCATATATCTTCTGCACAGCCTTACCGCTATGAAGAAGCCAGCCACAAGCATTAGCAGGTTAAAGTTTGTCGCAAGCTGGTACATGCCATCCCAGCTTCCAACGTCAAGCCAAGGAGCTATCATGCGTAACACCAGCAATATCAGACTGTACCCATAGGAATAATATGCGATATTTCCCGTGATTGATGACCAGTCCAGTCCCATAAAATAAGAGCTGTTCGCCCAATAACCATATTCATCATCAAGCAGAATCGGCATCACAGACTGATCCAGCTTATAGCTATAGAACCAAAACAAAAGAACCGCCAGTGCACACTCAAGCCAAAGTTCCTTACAGCGCACCACTGTCATAATACGTTCTTTGTTGAAACTCCTCTTTATTGTATTATTCATATAAAACTTATTAAAGGCTATACTACTTGTCATCTTTCATCGTCGTCTTTCCTTTTTTTCCTTCTAGGTCATGCAATCCAATTTCTGTCAATTTGTTACGCGGTATACCTCATTCTATATCTTATTGTTCCATGTGTCAAGGCAGTAAAATATGGCAGACGCTTTTATTGTGTTTTTTATTCAAATATTATTGTACTGCTACAGCATCTCCCTATAAAACCGCATCACATTTTTATATAAAATATGTTCAATCTCGCTTCCCGTAAAATGTGCGCGTTCCAACTCCGCTGTCAGTTTGGCAAGCTGCGAGCAGTCCTCTATCTCCAGTTCTCCCGTAATCCCGTCAAAATCCGAGCCAAGCCCAATACACTCGATGCCGCCGACATTGACGATATGGCGCACATGCTGCGCCATTTGCGCTGTGCTGGAATGGCTGTCGTCGATGGGATTCAGAAAACGTCCATAAAAATTAAGCCCTGCCACGCCGCCGCGGTCCGCTATGACACGAAGCATATCGTCCGTAAGATTTCTTGCGTGAGGACTGAGGGCGCGCGCGTTTGAGTGGCTTGCGGCAAAGGGCTTTTTGGTGTGTTTTGCGATATCCCAGAAACCTGCGTCAGACAAGTGCGAAACATCAAGAATCATGCCGATCTCCTCCATTCTCTGAATGAAGGCAAAACCTTTGCGGGTCAGTCCTTTCGTGCTGTCAAATGCGCCAAAACTGTCTGCGGGGAGATTGGGGCTTGCTAACTCGTTTGGATAATTCCAAGTGAGAGTCATCATGCGCGCACCGCGCTGATAGAGCGTCTCAAGGTTTTCAAGTTCCCCCTTGCAACAGCCGCCCTCCTCGATAGTCATGAGTGCGGACATTTTGCCCTGTTTTTCGTTTGCGAGGATTTCATGATAAGATGTTACGATGCCGATACAGTCTTTGTTTTTCTCCATCTCATCATAAAATACATCAATTTGTTCCGACACGGCTGCGAATGGGTCTGATGTTTTTTCCAAATCTATGTACATGGCAAAATTTTGCAGAAGATAGCCGGCTTTTTGCATCTTCTGGATATCTACATGCAAGTTGTTCTGGAAAAGCTGCTGCGGTCTGCCCGCCCGCCGGCTCTTCCAGATCTCGGATATGGTGTCACAGTGCAGATCTGCTATTTTCATGGTGCCGCCCCTTTTTATACTAGATTTTCTGGCTTTGGTGCCACATTATTCAATATATTCAACATCGACGCCAATGTGTTTCATATAGTTATATACATCTCTCAATGCACCGCTTCTGCTCTTGTGTGTCTCGATATAATAGTCTCCAACCCTGATCGGGGCGAGAAACATATCCCCATTAATATGATGCATGGTGTGATTGACAAGATATCTCTTTTTGCCAGTCGCATAGGGAACATAGTCCTTTAAGTCAAACTGGTCGTCGAGATACTGGAATATTTTTGTGTAAAATCCCTTGACTGTATTGGCAGCGATAATCTGGTTTTCGATTTTGATTCTCAGCCCTGCTGGCTGCGAAGCTGTATTATTTTTATTATGACTGCTGTCACTTTTCATGCCAAGAAGGTTTTCTAACTGAATATTTAAAAATCCTACCTGCCTTTTTTCACCCACAAACCATTTATCTTTTTTGTGCTGTTCTATATCAAGGCTGATACTGTAAATCTTTTTATTTTCTTCTGTCTGCGTCACGGTCAGGGTTTCAACATGGATATCATATTTTGAAAAGATGATACCAGCCAAAATATAAAGCGCATGGTATTTGCTCTCCAGCAGCCCGGCATTTCTGCGTTTCAGCTCTTGGACTGCCTGATGCAGCGCTTCAAGAATCACTTGATTGATCTGATTTATAAAGCGGCTGATTTTCGCGCTGTCCTCCTGTTTGTACACCTGATCAATCGCCTTTACAATCTGATTTGGCGCATTGCACAAAAGTGTAGAATAAATCTCAAACGCAATGCTGTCATTGTCGTAATATTTGACAATTCCACTCTCAAAAGGTTTCGGTTCTTTCTTAAAGCCGGGAAAGAGCACACTGCACTCCTCCTCACAGCAGATCATGTGGTTTAATCCAACTATATTTTTAAATATATCAAATGTCCCCGCCTCTTTGATGGCATCAATCTCATACTCATTCTGAATCAATTCCAGCTCTCTGCCAAATGCCTCTCTGGTATCCTGAATCAGACTGCTGTCCAAAATATAGTCGTTCCACACAGACTGTAAAATCTCATACTGTGACAGCGCCACACTACCTGTATTGATATTCTTAAATAATTCTGGCAAGTCCTCCTTGCTTCCCTTGTATATAATCAACGCAATATCATCATGAACGATTTCTATTTTTGATTTCAGTATGTCAAGAAGCCCCTCCACCAACTCCAGATCGGAGAATAGCCGCGCAAGCTTTGCGTTGCCCTTGTTCAACACACCGTAAAAGACACTGACCTTTTCAAATTCATACAGGTTGTTCAAATTATCATACCATGTTCTAATACTCTTTTTTAAGAGAGGAAGCTCTATATCCAGTTGTTTCTTTATCATGTATTCACGAAGCTCTGGTTCAGCCTTCTTAAAAAATGCTTCAAAAGAAATAATCGTGCCCGGCCGCGCAAGATACTGGTTTAACGTATTAATCCGCTGCAAACCATCTATAATATAATACGCATTTTTGTCCTGATACAATGTGATCGCACCGATTGGAAATCCCCGAAACAGGGACGCCAATAGCTGCTCTTTCTTTTTCTTCTTCCACACAAAGTTTCTCTGAAAGTCTGGTATGACAAGTTTAAATATTGTCAGCAGCTTCTTGATTGTAGTCTGGTCCAAAATAAACACCTTGCTCTCCATACTATATAAATACCTCCTTTTATGTGAACTCCCGTCTGTCAGCTTGAGACGGTCCTATCTTCCTATTGCTGCAATCCACATACACTCATGAAGGCATTCTCTGCCTCTTATAGTATGCAAACACGGATAAAAATATTATATTTTGACTGGCTTCGTCCATTGTTTTCAAACTATTGTAAAAATCATCATCTGACATGATTTGTTTCATGAACTCACGTCTCTTACACACCAGCCCCTTTCGATTTAACTGGTATAATTTGATCATATACGCTGCCTGCTGCTGTTCTTGCCGGCTCAGCTCCTGATTCGGATAAACCTTTCCGTCGAGCTCATAACAGAAATATTTCTCAATATCTGTAATATTTGTTGGATCAAGATACTTTTCAGAAGAATGGGCCTTTGTACTTCTTTTCGTATTACAGGTCCTGCATGAACACAGTAAATTATTCCACTCAAAAATCAATTGCGGCGCGTCTCTTTTTAACTGGATATGCTCAACTGTCATTTCATCGTCAAAATCCTGTATGAATTTCGTACAAAAAGAACACCGCTCTTTATTCATTATCTTAAAATGCGTTTTGGTTTCATTTGTATTATACAGGTAGACGCGGCTATGCTTTTTATAAAAGTCGTATGCCTCTTTCTCATTCATTCCAGCGATTTCTGTCTGAAACGTCTTATTCGTCTTTTCCAATACTGCCGGATTGTGGGTTCTATGTATTTTGATCATTTTTATCTCCAATATTTTCTGCCTTCGTTATAATAGCGTTGTATCTTCTGGATAAATTTGGGTATTCCTCTCTCATATGTTTTATCATAGATTGTATCTTCTCTGTATCGTCCACCCTGTTTTTCATCACAGCGTTTCCCAAGAGATTGATATCCTTTTGAAATTTTTTCGGAAGTTCATCCACATCAAATAATTGATCGTAAATGATGTTTAAATCTTCATAATACATATCTTCCTCAATCATCTTCAGCTTGCCTGCTTGTATTTTATAAATCAAGCACTGTTTGTATCTTGTCAGGAGGAGTGGAGAATGGGTCGTCATAATCAAATGACATGCTGGAAAATCCTGCTTAATACTTCCTATTAACTTCGACTGAATATTCACATGCAGATACATTTCAATCTCATCTATCATTACATAGAGTTGTTTTTGGGAAAGTTCATCAAAAAATGCTTTCTCTGACAGCACTGAAAAATCAGTATTCCACATCATCGCCCATATAATGCTCAGGTAAATATTGATAATATTTTCAATCCCGTCGCTATATCTGCTGTTCAGCTCGTTTACCTTTATATCAAAAATCTTATGAATTGCCCCACAGATAAATTGATGTACAATCTCATTGGAAAGAATATGGTCGCGAAGCCTCTTTAAATGAAGGCTGTAATCCTTATAGCTGTCTTTCTGATAGTGAAGCCAGTCCTCACAATCCTTTAACTGGGGCTGTTCCGTACTATGTTCGCTAACGACAATTCTGTTCGTCGGAATATACAGTGCCTGATCTCCAGACTGCCCTAAGATAAACTTCTCCATCTGCCTGTTCGCAAATGCTTGGTCAAGTGCCTTTAAAAGTGTGGTCTTTCCGCTATTATTGTAGCCATATATAATAGAAACATCGCTGTCGATATCCACTTTCTGCCTTTTTATCACCCCTGTTTCCGAAATCTGAATGTACATAGTTTGAGCGCTCCTTTGTTTGATATTACCTTTAAAATCGGCAGGCATATGCCTGCCGCTGTCCCTTACTCAATCCGCTTAAAATCCGATGCCGGATGCTTGCACCATGGGCACACAAAATCTTCTGGAAGAACATCGCCCTCATAGACATAGCCGCACACAGTACAGATAAATCCCTTTTTCTTCTCCGTAGCAGCGGGCGCTGTCTTAATATGGTTCTGATAATAACTATAGGTGACAGACGCCTCCTCTGAGAGCACGCCGCCATCTGTCACATCTGCCAGAAACAGCGTATGGGTGCCAAGGTCTGTCGTAGAAACGACTTTTGCAGAAAGATATGCATTGGTCTCCTCGGCAATGTAGATAACGCCGTTTTCCGCGCGGCTGTAGGTGATTGCCTCTGTCTTGTCAACGTCTGCGCCGCTCTGGAATCCCCAGTGCTTGTAGGTGTCAAATTTGGATTTCTCAGTCAGAATCGACACGTTAAACACACCTGTGCGCACGATCATGTCATGCGTATAATTTTTCTTGTTCACTGCCACCACGATACGGTTTGGCTCCGTCGTCACCTGTGAGACGGTGTTGACGATGCAGCCATTGTCCTTATCGCCCTCCTTTGCGGTCAGAATAAATAAGCCATAGGTTAGATTGTACATTGCTTTTTTGTCCATTTTCTCAAACTCCTTTTCTTCTAATTTTTCTAAATTATAGCACGTGGCATGATGGGTTGTATAGCAGAAAATAAATAAGATACCTTTAAAACAGTGCTGTTTAATTATAGTAAAAGAGCCACTTGCAAAACAAGCGGCTCAGGTGTATAATCAAAGCAGAAAGGTTTATCGGACACGAAGTTCCGATATGCCCTCAGTAAAAATGTTTCATAAAGAAATAGCATCCACACTTTAGGCGGTTGGGATGCTATTTCTTTTTATGATTGTCTATGTAAGACAGTGCTGTAAAAATAACAAGCAATAACGTTAAAACTTCCATTATGCTCATGGGCACCACCCTCTTTCGTCAAACTAGAGGGCATCACAAAGAACTAACGTTCTCAAAAATCGCATCCTGCTTTCTGTTCTGTTATACATTTTCATTATATCATGAACACATGTATTTCTCAATCATAAATGAGAAGATATTACCTGTGAGGCTTCCTTGTTCTCCTCCACAATCCTGATATGCACGTCGCTTAGCTGCCGCTCGTCCACCGCCGCGGGCGCACCCATCATGACATCCTGCGCGGTCTTGTTCATCGGGAATGGAATAATCTCGCGGATACTCTCCTCCCCTGCGATCAGCATGACCATGCGGTCCACACCGGGCGCGATGCCTGCGTGTGGCGGCGCGCCATAGCAGAATGCATTGTACATCGCGGGGAACTTCGCCTTCACGTCCTCCTCGCCAAGTCCCACAATCTCAAACGCCTTGATCATGATCTCCGGGTCGTGATTGCGGACCGCGCCCGACGACAGCTCGACGCCGTTGCACACAAGGTCGTACTGATACGCCAGAATGTCCAGCGGTTCCTTCGTCGCAAGCGCTTGCGCGCCGCCCTGCGGCATGGAGAACGGATTGTGGCAGAACTCCAGCTCGCCGGACTCCTCGCCAATCTCATACATAGGGAAATCGACAATCCAGCAGAACTCGTAGCTGTCCTTATTCATATAGCCGTCAAAGGTGTTTGCAAGCGTTTTCCTGATGACGCCAGACGTCTTTTGCGCAGTTTTTAAATCCCCTGCGGCAAGTGCCACAAAACTGCCATTCTTTAATCCGAGGGCTTCGATCACCGCCGCTTTCTTCTCCTGCACAAACTTGGAGATGCCGCCGACAAGCTCTCCATTTTCATCTAAGCGGAACCAATACGTTTTCTGCGCGCTCACCACCTCGATGTCAGCGCACATCTTGTCGATCTGTTTCCTTGTCCCTGTGAAATGATCTGCGACAACTGCCTTCACCGTCCTGCCGGCAAACGGCTCAAAGCCGCAGTCTGCAAGCGCTGCCGTCGCGTCCTGCACCAGAAGGTCTATGCGCAGGTCCGGCTTGTCCGAACCGTATTTCTCCATCGCCTCCAGATAAGGGATTCTCATGAAGGGCGGTTTGGACGCCTCATGATAAATGCCGTATTTTGCAAAAATGGGCGGCAGCACGTCCTCCAAGATCGCAAAGACATCCTCTTGGCTCGCAAACGCCATCTCCATATCCAACTGGTAAAATTCACCCGGCGAGCGGTCCGCGCGCGCATCTTCATCACGGAAGCAGGGCGCAATCTGGAAATAACGGTCAAATCCAGATGCCATCAGCAACTGCTTGAACTGTTGCGGCGCCTGCGGCAGCGCATAAAATTTTCCCGGATGATTCCTTGACGGCACAAGATAATCACGCGCGCCCTCCGGTGATGAGCATGTCAGAATCGGCGTGGTGATTTCCATAAAGTCGTGGCCGATCATCGCCGCGCGAAGGTCTGCGACAATCTTACTCCTGAGCACGATCTTGGACTTCACTGCGGGATTGCGCAAATCCAAATAACGGTATTTTAACCGTGTGTTCTCGTCCGCCTCCTTGGAGTGGTCAATCTGGAAGGGCAGTTCATTATACTGACACTTCCCTAACACGGTGACTTTTGACGGCACAATCTCGATATCGCCCGTCTCCATCTTGGGATTCTTGGCGCTGCGCTCGCGCACCGTGCCGACAATCTCCAGTGTGGACTCATTGTTGACGGCGTCTATCTGCTCCATGATCTCCTCTGTCTCGACCACGATCTGCGTCTTTCCATAAAAGTCTCTCAAAACCAAAAAGCCCAGATTTTTGCTGACCTTGCGCAGATTGTCATACCAGCCGACAAGTGTTACTTCCTCTCCTACATTTTCCAGCCGAAGCTGATTACAATGATGTGTACGTCCCTGCATTTTTCTATCGTCCTTTTCTATTTATTTCCTGATGTTTTTAATACTAGCATTATTAAAAAATCGTGTCAAGTTAATTCCTACTCAAAATAAAACACTGGCATTCTCGTGCGAAACGGCAGCCGCCCTCCCATCGGAAGCAGCCATGCATGTTCATGCCGAATCTGAATACGCTCCTCAATCATGCCGTCCGTGATGATCAGAATCGGTCCGTCCTTTGGAAAATCCTTTGCCCGCTCTAATAAGTCGATACCGGGCTGCATCGCCGTGCCGCCCCTGCCCTTCACGGCAACGCGCCCAGCGATGTCCTCCGGCGAGACATAGCCGGCATCATACGCCTGCGCGTCGCAGAATACCACCCGCGCATACGGAACATCATGCGACGCGGCATAGCTTGCCACAGCGCCCAGCGCCTTCCCGATCATCTGCGCCTCCATCGAGCCGGAGGTGTCTATCACCACGCCGAAAGTACGGCTCTGTGTCAGAATATCAAACGTCTGATACCGCGGGCGCGGTATGTCCGGCGTAGATGCCTGCCTGCGGCTTGGCCTCGCATAACTCCTGTACCGCTCTAGCGGCGCAAAATATATATCAAACCAGTTTGCAAGCTCGACATCCCACGGGATTGGCGGCATCGAAAGCGCACGGATTTCTTCTATCAGACCGGCTGGAACCAGACCACGCCCCTGTGCCTGATGAAACTCTAGTCCCTGCTGCAACGCATTTTTGCAGAACTCGTCCATTGACACCGCTGCGCCTGCTTTTTTCAAAGAACCGCCCATGATATCGCCCTTGCCATATCCGCGCAGCGTTTCCATCTTTGAATACTTGCGCAGGTTTCCGACAATCTCATCATAGACAGATTCTGCCGAGAGATTGCATAACTTCTCATCATAGAGCAGTCCATCCTCCGGCATGGAACCAATCTGCATCTCACGCAGCCAGCCATTGATGACAAAATCACAGGCAATATTCCACAGATACGGGTCTCTGCCGCGGCACCGCTCATGATGCCCAAGCCCCGCATGAAGATACTCGTGCGCCAGCACAAACCGCCATTGTTCCTCTGTGTAGCGCACCGCAGTATTGAGATAGATTTCCTCGTCATAGACACTGATTGCCGCGACTGAAATCTCGTTTTTAATGCAGTATTGATAATCCTCCACAAGCTGAAAATGTGCAGCAAGCCCGCCGAGCAGCGGATAATGGTCGATAAACCATGACGCCGCCCGTCTCGCGGGCGTATTGGGCTTACTTTTTTGATGATGTCCGCCCGCCTCGCTGACCGCCTCAGAGACCGAGTAGGCGAGCGCATAGGCAAAATCAGCAATGTACTGATTCTGCTGCTTCTGCGGATAAACAAGCGGCTGGTCCAGCCCGATCATATCACACTGCCCGCTCGCCAAGGTGCTAAAGCGTGTGTCCCCCTCCGGGTAACTGCGTTCCATCAAAAACTGGTATATCTTTCGCTCGTCGTTTAACGCCATCTGAAAAAGATTCACCGGATTCTCATGCACCGGCGTGCCAAACTTGATATCCCACAAAAATTTGGTAATATAAATATCGCAGGCGGTATTCCAGATCGCTCTGTTGCACTGTACCTTCCATATACAAGAACCATCTGGCTGCTCCGCCGCATAGCCGGGCATACGCTCCGCATCAAAATGCCCAAATGCGAGATGCAGCATACAGTGTGCAATCACATACGCCCACTCCTTCGGGGCAAGATACACATCTTTGTTCAGATAAATCTGGCCATTTGCGTACACACAGGCATAGCTGTTCCTGCCAAGCATATTCCGGTCACTGACATAAATCCGCCTGTCAAGCATACCAAAAAGCGCACTGCGGCTGAGAAATACCCTGCCCGCCTCCAAGCTCTCCTCATTCTTATTTGTCTTTTTCTGCTTCTGCTTAGCCATGTCTGCCCTCCGCCAGCCGCGGCAAATCCCGCACGATCTCCAGCATAAACCACTCCGGCAGCACCTTGTCCTCCTCCGCCGAGATCACCATCTGCGCAATCTCGTAGCTGATCGCGGACAAATCCTTCATGAGCGCCTTTGCCCGGTGTGCCAGAAACTGCCCGTCCTTTCCGAGCTTCTGCTTGTCCTGCGGCAGTTCGTGAAGCAGCCTCCCCCTGAAGGACTGCGCCAAGAAATAGAGCACATCTCTCTCCTCCGGCTTTGACGGCCACCGCGCCTCCCCCTTGACGATATCTGACAAAAGGTGCGTGTTGCCAAGCTGTCTGGTAAACGCCAGAAACATGCCGCCGTGTGACGCTGACACACAGCCGTATGTAATGACGCGCAGCATGTCCTCTGTGATCTCCCTGCTGCCCGCACCGTACTCCCTTAACGCATCGCTTAGCATGTGCCACGAACGAGGCGTCGAATACGGCTCCTCGGTCTTTGGCGGCTGCGCAAAGAGATGATCGGGACGCTGGCTGATATACTCCGTAATCCACGGATGAATGCCGTTCTGATAGGCCCACGCAAGCCACTGCGCCGGGTCTGCTTTGAGCTGTACATGAAACATTCGGTTCACAAGCGCCGAGGACATGGTCTTGACAATCGCAGAATCCTGCGCCCGGTTTCCTGCCCCGATCACGACACTGCCCTTTGGCAGATGATACTCACCGATGCGCTTCTCATGAATCAGGCTGTAGAAAGCCTTCTGAACCTCCTGCGAACATGCGTTCAGTTCATCGAGAAACAATACATAAGGCTCCTTTCTGGCAATCATCTTCGGCGGCAGAAATTCAGAAGTCTCTCCCTTGATCTGCGGAATCCCGATAATGTCCTCCGGCGCAAGCTGGCTGCCAAGCAGCGACACGCAGTCCAGCCCTACCTCCTCCGCAAACTGCTCAACCAGCGCAGACTTGCCAATCCCCGGCGCTCCCCATATAAAGACAGGACGCACCGGGGCAATATTTAACAATATTTCCAAAAGGTCACTCTGCGTGACCGATATGGGCAGATTCATTGTCTGTCACCTCCAAACCTGTTTCTTCTATATTAATAAATTATACATGTATTTGTTCCTTTTCCCTGATAATGGCTTCTACATCTTTTACAGCCATATCGACAGCAGCAGCTATCTGTTCTGCTGTAAAACCATTCTTATACATTCTTATGACAAATCTTGCCTCCCCAATTGCAATACCATCTTCTTTAATTCCCTGACTCAAGTTACACATCACATTCACATCCTTTCTAAAATCCTCCTCAACAGGAATATCGTACTCATTTCCTATAATATTTAATTTCTCATCTATAGTAAGTTCTCTTGATAACAGAGCCCCTAACAGACGATGCAGTTCATATTGTTCATCATGTTCTGGAAGCTGTTTGGACAGACCAATCATAACAATATTTATTAAATCCATCTTCCCCCTCCAAATATAGGAACCTATCAAATTATCACTCGTAAGATGAATGTGGGCCATACTGTTTTCTACCATGCCCATACATACCCATATGGAGTATACACGCTTTATATCATTATAATTCGTACTCTCAAAATCTCTTTCCTTCTGAGACGAAATAAGACGGCTGACATAAAAGACTGCCCTGTTCAGCAACTCATATCCTACTGGTTCATTCTTCTGGGCTTCCACAAAATTCCGATATCGGAATTTCTTGGATTATTCCGATTTCCGGATTATTCCGATTATATCATGTTTTTTAGCTCTGCGTCTATATTTTAGCCAGGAAAATCGGAATAATTATTGTATATAAAAAGAAGTTATGTTTCCATGTAAGTGGGTTAATAGGAGGGCCCTTACATGGAAAATTTTGAATTAAGGAAACACATTGACTACGTGCTTCAACGCACAAAGGAACTTGGCCTTTCTGCAAAAACTTTCGCTGGCTATGCAAGGCATTATGAAGCCGTTTTCCGGTATTGTATGGAAAACAGACGTGATACTTTCATGTATCAGGATGCGGCTGCGTTCTGTGCGCTTAAGTGCAGGGCGGAACTGAAACAATCTACCATTAAGCCCATAAGAAAAGCAGCTTATACTGTTGCCAGATATTTTGAAACCGGGGAATTCAGCTGGGGATCCGTCACTTTTACGACTAACGCCCCTGCTTCCGGAGCTTACAGGGAGCTGATGTCCGGTTTTCAGCAGGAACTCTCAAAACGGCTCAGTCCGGGGACTGTCCGCCCTGAAATGATTATTATACGGCAGTTCCTGTATTTCCTTGAACAGGCAGGAGTGGAGGATGCCCATTCCATGGTATCTGAAAATGTCCTAGATTTTGTCCGTCAGGAAGCCCCAAACCATAAAGGCAGTATGCCGAGACTGTTGCGTACTTTAAGAAATTTTGTACAGTTTCTGCGGGACAAAGGGATTGTTGACCTGGATGCGGACCGTTTCCTCGGTACGGCTGGCAGGTGCAGGCAGAAAGCCCTTCCCTGTTTTACAGATGAGGAACTTCAGCTGATCTTTTCAAAAATAGACCGTTCGACCGACAAAGGCCGCCGGGATTATGCCATATTTCTTCTTGCCGTGAGGACAGGAATGAGGGCTTCTGATATATCCGGATTGAAACTTTCCGATATCTGCTGGACAGAAAAGACCATCCGTGTTGTACAGAAAAAAACAAAAGTGACACTGTTGCTGCCGCTTCCCATTGATGCCGGAAATGCCATTGCGGATTACATCCTCCATTCCAGGCCGCGGACGGATAACCCGTATGTTTTCGTCCGCCTGCTTCCGCCTGTTTTTTCTAGTCCTGTCAGTCCGACGCTTTTTAATGCTGCCCTGCGTGGATACATCGAAGCTGCAGGCATCGGGCGTTCCGGCTGGGATGGCAAATCTTTTCATGCATTACGGAGGACGGCGGGAACAAAAATGGTTTCCTCCGGGGTTCCCGTATCCACTGTTGCCCAGATCCTCGGACATGGAAACATTGAGTCCTCCAAACGCTATATCTCACTGGACAGCGGAACTATGAGGACATGCTGCCTGGACCTCGGGCCTCTGCATACACGGAAGGAGGGCTTGGTATAATGGTCTCTTTCCAGAGCAAATTTGCGCACGACATAGAGAAAATGCGGGAGTGGCGGGAAACTCTTGGGTATGCTGTCGATAGTTACGACGGGTATCTGGTGCAGTTTGACCGTTACTGCGGGGCGTTTTTCCCTGATGCCGACATCCTGACATGGGACATTGCCCTGTCCTACTTACAAACAAAACGTGAACACTGTGATGCCTATGTGGATGTGATAGCCCTGAGGAATCTTGGCAGGTATCAGGTCCTTCTGGGGAAAGAAGCATGCGTATTCCCTGTGGATTATTTCAGCTATAAGAAAAGGCAGCTGCCATATATCATGAGCGCGGGAGAATGCCGCCGTTTTTTTCAGGCAGCTGACAGGTATCCCCATAATCCGGCGAACCCGCTCATTGAATATACGGCCGCCGTTATCTTCCGGCTCCAGTATTCTACCGGAATGCGCCCACAGGAAGCCAGGCTTCTCCGAAGGCAGGATCTTGATTTTTCCCATTGCACGATATACATCGCAGACTCGAAAAGACATAAGGACAGGTGTATAGCGGTGGAGCCGGGCGTGATGGAAATGTGCCGCAATTATGATAGGATTGCGCGGGGAATGTACCCTGGGACAGAGATATTCTTTCCCAATCGGAACGGGAACAGGCATGGGGCGCAGGCCATCAGCACCCTCTTCCACAAGTGCTGGGAAATGGCTGGGAACCCTGATGTCCTTGGGCGTTATTGTACGCCATATATCCTGAGGCACAACTTTGCGACACAAACATTGACACGGTGGATGGAAGAGGGCCGGGATTTCGGGCAGTTCCTGCCATATCTGAGTGCCTATATGGGGCATCAGACTTTCCGGGAAACCTGTTATTACCTGCATCTCCTGCCGGAGCGCCTGTCAAAGATGGAATACATGGACATCTCAGGCATGATCGGAGGTGCCCCATGAAAAGCAACGCTTTTTGGAAGAAACTACGGGAATATTTTGGGATCTATCTGCCAAAGCAGCGCAACAGCAGCGAGAAAACAATTGATTCCTGCCGCATGGCCTGGAATATCCTGCTCCGTTTTTTACTACAGGAGAAAGGGATTCCCGCTTCCGGACTGGGGTTTGAAACCTTTACGTCTGACCTGCTTACAGAGTTTCTGGATACAACAGAGTCACAGAAAGGCTGGAAGGAATCCACACGCAACAACAGGCTGAGCTGTATACGGTCATTCTTCAAATTTGCGGCGTACACCTCTCCCGAAGTATATACGGTATATGCGGATCTTTGCACAATACCGCTGAAAAAGGGAACCGATAATTCGCGCGTTGTAAGCCATATGTCAAAAGACGCTGTTGCTGCAATCATCGGATGCATTGACACAGGCTCTCCCAAGGGGCTGCGCGACCGGTTCTTTCTGGCACTGATGTATGATACAGCGGCACGTGACGGGGAAATGCTGAAAATGAAGCTGTCTGATATAAATCCGGAAAACAAAACGGTATATTTATTCGGAAAGGGTTCCAAACCCAGGCTTGTGCCTGTTTCAAAAGAAACACTCCATTTGTTTGAGCTTTATAAATCATCATTCCACCATGACAGCAGAAAGGATGTCCATTTGTTTTATACGAAACACTGCGGGGAAAAAACGCCAATGTCGGACGATAATGTATCGAGGTTTCTGAAAAAATATGCCGCACAGGCCCGTATAGGCAATCCGCATGTGCCGGAGCATGTACATCCGCATATGTTCCGCCATTCGCGGGCAATGCACTTATATCAGGGCGGGATGCCGCTTGCGGTCTTATCGGAATTCCTTGGACATGAAGATCCGGAAACAACGTTAATTTACGCATATGCAGATACAGAGATGAAACGTCAGGCGGTGGAAAAGGCCTCACAGGATTCGCTTGCTTTTGCCTTAAAAGATAATTCTCCGATATGGGAATCGCAGAACATTATTGAACAGTTAATCAGAGGCTACTGAAAAACTTATTCCGATAAATATATCTAAAGGGGCTGAAATACAGCCCCCAAAATAGATTTATCGGAATAAGCCGGAAATCGGAATAATCCACATTCAGGATAATCTGTGAAAGACCATCTTTCATGCGGACATAAAAAACAATATTAAACCGCACCAGTCCTTCGTTAATCTCTGAATTTTCTGTATTCAAACCAACAATTTTCTGTCCGCTCTTCTCGCTTCTCTTATTCGTAAGTCCCGGTTCCACTGGCACACTACTAATATAAGGCTTTCCTTCAATAAAAGGAACAACTTCTTTGGGATCCATACCCTTAAATTCATCGACTGTCTTTACAAGTATATGCGCCAGTATAATTTTCTGTCCTAACAGGCGCTTGGCACAGTCATCATACTGTGCCTCCCGATCTGCTGCCTTTATTGCATTTTTTACTTCTGTATTCATTGGCCTCCTCCTCTTTTCCTGCAAAATAGTCATTTTCAAAAGGAATATGACCATATTGACATTATATAATAACAGTATTTTTAATACAACCCGAACTTATTTCATTCTATGACAAACGTACAAATCAATTTTCCTGCACAGCTCTTTATTTCCCAAATACCCTTTTGCTATGTATTGACCAGACGTCCTCCATATGCTATACTGCTCGAACAAGGAGAAAAACATGCATTTTATTACAATCGGAAGCGAGAAGATTTCACGTATCTTTCTCTGCTCATTATACACCTTACGGAAAATCGTCATGTTGGCAGAAGATACCCTTCAACTTACTAAGAAACTGTTCCTAATGAATAATAAAAATATATTATCATATGAAAAGGCGAAATAACAGATCAACACCATTCAATCAAATCAGTCTAACAAAAATGGGAACACCGAAGCATCCCCATTTCCTAAACTTTTCACTTGAAATTACCCAGTGAATCGTTTATAATCAGAGTAGAAACAATCAAAGGATATTTGCTGTGTCCGATGATTCCTATCGGAAACTAATAAATCGAGTTTACGAGTTGCACAGGCTATCTCCTAGTGACGTAGGAGGTAGCCGCCTTACTTTTTGTGGTGATTGTCAAGATATGATAAAGCTGCAAAAATGACTAACAGCAACGTCAAAATTTCTAACGTATTCATATGTAATTCCTTTCCGTTCCCGGATAAAACAATCACCAGACTATCCCTACGTTGTTCTAATCTGATCGAAGATATTGTAGCATATCCGACAAGGTATGACAATAAAATAATATTTCTGACGTCCCTAGTACAGCATTTCCTAATCCCTCATACACTTAGCACTCGCTATTTACGCCATCGCCACGTTGTCGTCAGTCAACAATGCCACCGCATTGCCTCCTTCCTCCGCCTTGCGCTGACGAAAATATCAAGCACTAAGTATATGGGGATTAAGAAAACGCTGTACTAGGAATTTACAAAAATTTGACCGAATACTCCCCATATGCTATACTGCTCGAACAAGGAGAAAAACATGCATTTTATTACAATCGGAAGCGTCATCGCGCACGCCAGAATCAATCAAAACAAAATTCCAAGAAAAGATCTCATCCGCGGCATCTGTACAGAACAAACGCTCTACGCACTCGAAGAAAACCAGTACAAGACCGATACGCTGATGATCGACATACTGCTCCAGCGTCTTGGCATCTCGCCCGACAAGCTCGAAATCGTGCTGTCGCAAGAGGCGTACCAGCTTGTCCGCTTACGAGACCTGATCGAGAAAGCTATCCTGCGCGGCAGAAAAGAACTTGCCCTGTCAGCGCTTGCCGCCCACCCCGCACAAAACAGTGTCAGCCAGATGTATCACAAAAGAATGCAGGCGTGTCTGTCCTACCGCATTGACAAGGATTATGAACTTGCCGTCTCACTGCTGCGGCAGGCAGTCGAGCTGACCATACCCGGCTTTTCCTATGAAGTGATGGAGCACTATCTGATCTCGACAATCGAAATGGAAAACCTGCTTGCGCTCGAGCGCGTGGAGTCTGAATCTGACGCGCATACAGACCTGTCACTGCATATCGAACATCTGGAACAATGTATGCGCTACATCGACAGGCACTTTACAGACGGAGAAGAACACGCCAAAATCTGCGCCAAATGCGCATGGCTGCTCGCCAAAGCCTACCTAAACCAGAATCAGACCACACAGGCAATGGTGACATGTGAAAAGGGCATCAATGCGCTGCGGCAGAATACCATGATCTACTTCATGCTCCCGTTGCTGGAACTGATGCTTGAAGTCGGAAACCGTCTGGGCATCGCACCCGAGCAGAATAAATATGTAAAATACGACGAAACCCTGCGCTTCCTGTGGGACTCCTACGCCCAAAAATGGTATCCCACGGATATGCTCTTTCACAACTGCTGCCAAAAAGAGTATCACCTAGACTATGAGCTGGTGAAATCCGAGCGCATCGCACAGCACCTTCAGCAGGAGGAGCTGTGCGAAGGCATCTATAAAAACGCCTCCTCCCTCTCCAACTTTGAGAACGCAAAGGTCTCTCCCAACAAGAAAACCTTTGAGAAAATGATGGAGAAACTCGACCTTGAGATAGGGCGGTACAATGGATTTGTCGCCACAGATTCCTTTGAGACGATGGAACTGCGGTATCAGCTGAACATTAAAATTACACACAATGATTACGAAAAAGCTGAATATCTGTTAGAAAATTTAAAGTCACAACTGGATATGTCGTTCACAGAAAACCAGCATTTCGTGGAAGATTCAGAAATCCTCATCCACAGAAAACTGCATAAAATTACGATAGAAGAGGCCTGTGAACGGCAGAAAAAGCTGTATGAAAGCCTTCTTGATGCAGATAAAAAAAATCTGCGTCATATTCCAATGCGCAATGAGGTACTGATTATCAATCATTACTGTATTATTCTTTTAGAACTGGGACAAAAAAGTGACGCAGTGAATTTATATGTACAGGCGATTGAAAAAATACGAAGAAGCCGTATGAACGCTCAATACAGATATCGTTCCTATTCGCTACTTCTATATAATTATATACATATAACACAAAATTACTTGACTGCATGTGAAACACTTAAAAACGAATTGTATTGCGGAAAGGCTTCTGTATTACCGTTATGTTTGCATATTATATCCTTAATTTTAGAGAATCGAGGAGAGCCAAGGGAAATTTGGATGTGGTATGCAGAATGTGTTTATTATATGAGTGATTTATATAATTTTATGCAACAAAAGGAAAAATTTAGCACATTTCTTAAATCGGAAGATATAAATATCATATAATTTCATCAACAAGAAAGGGACTGGGTTGCGTGGCAGATTCGGATTGTTCAGCGCAAACAGCAACCGACTCCTCATGATCATAACCTTCTTTTAAAGGATTGTACATAACTTTTCATTTTAAGAAAATCGACCAAAAAATTAAAGCGAAAAGTTATGTACAACCTTCACAAAAAGCATATAATGAAAACTATCTTCTTGATGGAAATATTTATGCCATCCGTCCAGAGAAATATCGTGATTTTTGCAGCAGTACTATCCAAACTGAAAAACAAAGTTTACAGATACCGATATTACACAACCCGTATAACACTCAATCAAAGGAGGACTCCAACCATGAAAACCAAGCAACTCAAAAAATACCCCATCCCTGTCCTGATGATGGCAATCACGTTCGGTCTGACGCTGCTGCTGCCCTATCTGTCCGGCTACCTGGTCGACAACGTGCTCGCCTCCTACGACGAGCAGAAGCTGTGGGGCTGGTTTGGTGTCACCTTCCTTGTCGCTGTCGTCAGCATGAGCTTCTCGTTCTTTTTCTGTAACTACAACCTTAACAAATATGTTATTATCAACAACCAGAAACTACAGCAAAAAGCGGTGAACGATATCCTGCACATGAATCCGTCCCTCTTTTCCAAGAAAGATAAAGGATATTACTATAATCTCTGCGCCAACAGCAGTATGTGCTACGCCGAAGTACATGAGGAAGTGTACTGCAACCTGATCGGCAATCTGCTGTATATCATTGCGCTGCTTGCCGTCATCACCTACACCAACTGGGTCTTTGGCATCTTCTTTCTGATCTATGGCTTCCTGCTGGGTCTGTTTTCCCTGTATGGCTCTAAACCGCTGTTTGATATACAGAGCACAGTCCTGACGAAACAGGATACTTTTCTGTCCGAGAACAGAAACATCATCGAAAACAAACTGGGCATCAACGCACTGCACACAGAGGCATTTTTTCAAAAAGAGTTTGACAAATGCTGCGGCAACTTCACCAAGTATCTTCTGAAATACAAATTCTGGTACTATATGTGTGTCTATGCCCCCGTTGTGATCAACAAAATCTTTAGCATTGTATACCTTTTTATCGCGGCATTTCTGGTCTTTCGCGGGCAGATTACCGTCGGTGTCCTGATGATGGGCTATCAGTATCTGGAATGCTTCGCGGACCCGATCACCCTCGTGTGCAATATCCTGACGCGCTACAAGTCAAACAAAGTCCATGTGGACCGCGTTGACCAGCTCTCCGAAGATGCCGCCAAGGAATGCGAGATCGAACAGCACAAGGCTGATCAGGACGCACTCTTTCAGACGGAATCGTTTGACTTTTACAAGGGAGAAGCGCCAGAGGATTTCCTCTATCATATTGGACAGCTCACCCTGAAAAAGAATGGTCTGTATGTAATCAAGGGCGAGAACGGCAGCGGGAAAAGTATGCTGATGAATTTAATGCTCGGAAATATCAGCTCGGAATACTCCAAAGGAAACTTCTCTGTGTCCCAAAAGATTAATGACACCGCTTTTCTCACGTACCCGTTCTTTGCCATTGACGGCAGCTTTGACGACAATCTGTTTGGCATCGCAAGGAATGAAGAACTGCTTGCGCTTCTCAACGTCGATTTTGCGGACAAAGAGATCACAAGCAATCCTGTCAATCTCAGCTATGGACAGCAGCAAAAGCTTGCCCTGATGCGCCTGTTTGGCACAGACGAGCCGACGCTGTTTCTCGATGAACCGCTGTCAAACCTAGACACCGAGACGCAGCAGCACCTGATTCAATACATCAAATCGCTCAAAGGCAAAAAGACAATACTTGTGATCATGCACAGCGATGAACTCGATGATTTCGCTGACGGTATCCTGTGGATTCATGACCACCAGATGATACTTGGCGACCGGACGCTTGCCTGAAGCTGCAGCCACGCGGTTTATTTCCATATTTTTGTCATTTTCAAAAAATATTCATTGTGTTACTATTTCTGTTGAAGAGAAGCGAAAAACGATATTTTCAAGAAAGGGAAACTACAATGAAACAAAAATTATTGACTACTTTACTTTTGTGTACACTGACAATCAGCATAACTGCCTGTGGCAGCACGAAAAAGGCATCTGAGCCTGCAACGCCAAATGAACCGTCTGTCACAGAGAGCAACGCCGCTGAGGTGCCCACTACTGCCGAAGAAAGCACTTGGATTGAAGAAAGCGCTTCGATCGAAGAAACCACTACTGCCGAGGAAACTTCCGCCGCTGGGGAGGAGGGAGCCCCTTATGCACTTGGGAACAGCGCTGACTTAAAAGACTGGTCTATCAATGTAACCGATGTTAAAATCGTGGATTCCATCGCTGGCAGTCTCGGCTCTTTTTCTCCTAAAGAAGAAGGCAATACATACGTACAGGTGTTTGTCACTGTTAAAAATACTGGGAAAACGGCAGACAGCTTTCTTCCCAGCTTCTGTATCGGTGATGATGTGAACGCAAAAGTCCTTTATTCTGATGGATATGAATTTACTGCGTCAAATCTTCTTGGTTACACAAATGACCTGCATGATTCAACTATCAATCCTTTGTCGTCAAAAACAGGTGAGATTGTCTATGAGATTCCAAGCGAAGTCGTCAATTCTGAGGAGCCATTACTCCTACAGTTTTCATCTGGCAATGATACTGTTGCATTTAATCTGCGTTAACAAACAGGGCTGTCCTTTTTGGGCAGCCCTGTTTGTTGTCTTGATTATTCAAATCCTTCTTTTTCAAGTTCTTCTTTTTCAAGTTCTTCTTTTTTCGCTTCTTCCTGTTCTAGCGCTTCCTGTTGCTCTTTGTCGCGGATTTCCTCGTCCGGTGCGGTATCTTTGTCGATCTGGCCGCGCTCGTCAAGTTTCTCCTGCAAGCGCGCTGAGATATCCTCCATGCGGTTGAGGACGCTGTTTTGTCCCTGTGACTTTAGTATATTCGCTTCAAAGACTGATTGCAGTTCACTTTTTTGGCGTTCTGCCATTCCAAAATGATTGTCCCCAAGATGTGCGATGCGCAAATCCCTTGCAGTGATGCGCTCCTGCAATGCATACTCTCTGTCTTCCTTGAGGGCATACAGTCCACCTTTCATTGGCAGCGAATTAAAGTACCTCATCTTCGCTTCAAGTTTTTCACGTACCGCTGGATCTTCCTCGGCACTGATTCGTTGTTCAAAAGAAGTTTTCATCTCTGCATTATTTGCAAGTGCGCAGACAAAGTCCTCCATCGCCGTAATTTTTTCCTTCATGGTGAAATTTTCTGCTGCGTTTGCCCGATATATATTTTTTCGTTCCAATTCAACGCCTTTGATGGAATGATCACTCGCTTCAATCCGGTCAGTACTTGACTGATCTATTGCGTTGATTGTGTCGAGGATTCCAAGCTCTCCCCTCACTGCCACCGCGCCAAACCTGCCCTCCGCCATGTTGTCCGCAGGCTCAATATCCTCCTTGTCAGTGTCCTCGCCGCGGTCTGCTCCTTTGATTTCCTCCTCGTCCTGTTCTTCAAAACTTTCAATCATCATAAGCAGCTCCGAATTTTTCCTGCTGATTTCCTCCTGCTGCATAGATGCTGTCTCTGCCGCTTTCTGCGCCTCCTGCTGTAATTTACTCATCTCTGATTTCTGCATTTCAGCAAGCTGCCGTATTTCGTTTAATGCTGCCAGCCTTTTCTCAACCATTTCTGCGTTTTCTTTATGATTATAGTCATGAAGCAGGTCATCGGACTTATCTCCCCATATTTTGACCTGATTTAACAGTTCGTCATATAATTCTTCGTCTGTGAGCGAAACGGTTTCCTGTTCCCCTGCATTCTTCTCAGATGTGCCAGCCGCCTCCGTTTCAGGTGCGTTTGAGCGTGCAAATTCGAGCCGCCACGCCGCCTTTTCCTGTCTGATGAGCGCCATCGCCTCAGCCGACAGCGTCATGGTCGCTGCCTCCATCTTCTGCGCTTTTTCCTGCGATTCTATCATACGGCGGCGCGAATACACTGACACCGTTGTGTCTGTCTTGTATGCATTTTTCACAGAATGGTTGTTAAAATGATTGAATTGATGAGCCTGATTGATTTGCATCTGCATGTTTCCAACCTCCTTGTTGATTCTAGTAAATCCTTTTACATGTGCCTTTATCTTTCTGTATTCTATTGGACTGAATCCGCAATGCCTGCGACAGCCCCTTTATTTGATTATGAAATCTTAACTCGGCTCAATATCTGTGATAAACTGTCTGTATCCGGGTTGAATGCAGCATAATTTTGTTTGAATATATCAGCCGCACTCAGCATTCTGCCTTTTAGATTCTCTGGCACTTTATGCTGTTCCATTGCTTTTGAATTGTCGGTTTCACTCACGCTAGCTCCTGACCCTGATTTTATACTGGCAATCTTTTTCACCGCTTCAGTGACAATCGCGTAGGCCTGTTCATTTGCCTTCTCCATCGCCACAAAATCATCTACTTCTCTTTTGTATGCTTCATCTAATGCCTTTAGTTCCTCCTCTTTTGTGAGTCGATGTATTCCAAATTCGTCTTCCATGTAGATTTCCCGCGTACCATTTTCATACCCTTTCACAATCTCGTCATACATTGATGCATATGCGCTAATATAACCATTTGCCCTGTCTGCGACACTCAGCGCCTTCGTTCCATTCTCCGAAGCAGCTTCGTTGAGCTCTACTGCCTTCATGGAAAGGTCATAGCCATAATTCATGACTCTGGTCTTTTTTAACATTTCTCTCCGCTGCATTACAGACTCAAAAGTTTCCTGCCCGTTTTGCTGTATACGGCTGCGGTCAATTCCTTCTTGGGAAATGGATACCTTGACGGGGTTTTCTGTGACGCGGTTGTTATTCATTTGTGCAGGTTCTTTTTGGTTCATGATGCTGTTTTGGGGCATCATCAACATTGGATTGTTCATCTGACTGGTAACTCTCATTTGTTTAACCTCCTTGTTAATTAAAAAAATTCCTTTTTTTCTATGCTTTGGACTTCGTGTATATTGATAATCAATCCTCATTAGAATTTTTTTCAAACATCTCGTCCTGAGCTTCTTGGTTGTGTGCTTCCTCTTTCTCCTGAGCTTCTTTGTCGCGGATTTCCTCGTCTGGTGTGGTATCCTCGTCGATCTGGCCGCGCTCGTCAAGCTTCTCCTGCAGACGTTCTGAGATATCTTCCATGCGGTTTAAAACGCTGCTCTGCCCGCGCAGTCTCATAATATCGTCCTCGTCAAAGAGGGCTTGTAATTCTTTCTTCTGGTGCGCTGCCATGGAAAAATGATTATCTCCAAGGTGCGCTATGCGCAAATCCCTCGCTGTAATCCGCTCCTGCAACGCAAACTCCCGCTCCTCTGTCAAATCATGAAGCTGGTTCTTGTATTTTAATCCTAAGAAGTAATCTTTCATCGCCTCCAGTTTCTTCTGCTTGATTTCGTCGCCTGCATCCTTTGCAACTTCTATCCTTTTTTCAAACAAGTCTTTCATTATTTTATTGTTTACAAGGTTTGCGACAAAGTCCGACATCGCCGCAATTTTTTCTTTGATATTAAAATTTTCCGCCTTATCCGCGCGATGGATATTTTTCCGTTCCGTTTCAATTCCCTTGACAGAGTGGTCATTGGCAGCAATCCGGTATGTACTTGACGCGTCCATCATATTCATCGTGTACAGCATTCCCATCTCTCTCTTTACCGCACCTGCGCCAAGCTGCCCTTCCATCAGACTTCCTTCTGGCTGCTCACCGCTGTTTTCCTTCTCCTCCGACTGCTCCTCGTCCTCTGACATTTGCTCGTCATCTTTGTCCTGCTCCTCAAAGCTTTCGATCATCATAATCAGCTCCGAATTTTTCCGGCTGATCTCCTCCTGCTGCATGGAAGCCGTCACCATGTCTTTCTGCGCATCTCTCTGCATTTTGCTGATCTCGGATTTTTGCAGTTCTTCGAGTTTCATCATCTGTGTCAGCGCTGCCGCCCGTTCGCCAGCCATCTCCTTTGTCTCTCTATGGTTATAGTCATGCAGAATATCCGCGGTTTTGTCTCCCCACATTTTGACCTGCGCCCAGAGCTCCTCATATAATTCTTCGTCCGTCAGTTCCACGGACTCCTTACCTTCCTCGGTTTTCTCCTTTTGGGTATTCATATACTGGTCGAGCCGCTCCATCGCCTTCACCTGTCTGGCGAGCGACATCGCCTCACCGGAGAGCGTAACTCTCACGGACTCGGACGCCCGCGCCTTTTCCTGCGATTCGATCATACGGCGGCGCGCATGCAAAGATGTGTCTTTGTCTGATTTGCCCATTTTGCCAGCAAAACGTCTGTTTAATTGATGACATTGATTTGCTTGATTGAGTTGTAGCCTCATCTTTCAACCTCCTTGTTGTAATGAATGTAAATCCTTTTACATGTGTCTTTATCTTTCTGTATTCTAAAATTATATCGGACAAAATCGGGTTTGTTATAATATTTTTTGTTTATAATCTATGTTTTTCCAACTGGGCATGAGAGCGATTTTCTCCGTTAGCATTTACTGACACTTCTCATTCGAATGTTTGTTTGTCAAAAATAAAGAAGCTGCCGATAGACAGCCTCTTTATTTGATTATGAAATCTTAACTCGGCTTAAAACCTGTGATAAACTGTCTGTATCCGGGTTGAATGCAGCATAATTTTGTTTGAATATATCAGCCGCACTCAGCATTTTGCCATTTAGATTCTCTGGTACTTTATGCTGTTCCATTGCTTTTGAATCGTTCGCCTCACTCACGGCAACGCCTGACCTCGCACTAACGCTGGCAATTTTTATCATCTCCTGACTGACAATCGCGTAGGCTTGCTCATTTGCCTTCTCCATCGTTACAAAATCATCTACTTCTCTTTTGTATGCTTCTTCTAATGCCTTCAGCTCCTCCTCTTTTGTGAGCCGGTGCATTCCAAATTCATCTTCCACGTAAATTTCCCGCGTACCATTTTCATACCCTCTCACAATCTCGTCATACATTGATGCATATGCGCTAATATAACCATTTGCCCTGTCCGTGACGCTCAGCGTTTTCGCTCCATTCTCTGAAGCAGCATCGTTGAACTCTACTGCCTTCATGGAAAGATCATAGCCATAGCTCATGACTCTGGTCTTTTTTAACATTTCTCTCCGCTGCATCATACTCTCATAGGTTTCCTCTTTGTTTTGCTGTAAACTGCTACTGCGTTCCAATCCTTCGTTAGAAATGGATACCTTGACAGGGCTTTCTGTGATGCGGTTCATTTTGGGTTGCATCATATTTTTCTGATTCTTGTTTTGATTTTGTGAAATAAGTGGAGATTGTAAATTAATTGTACTTGATATGTTCATAATGTCACCTCAATTTCCATATTTATATAACTTTAAATCTGAATAAGGTCTGGTAAATGACAAAGAATTTGACCCCTGAGCAAAATCATAAAAATAATTAAATTGCTCAATGTCTATCAACCTGCCTGTCGCCGGGTCAATTATCACTGTCACAGCCTTAAACTCTTTCCACAGGTTATTTTCTGCATATGCGCCAGTACATCTACAATGAACATTATAAAATTCATTTTGTGAGTAAAATGTTAACTCTAATGCTGCCTTACTACCTACGTTCATAGCTGGTCTTGTTGAGTTTCTATAATATATAACAGAAGGTGCTGGTACATCGTCCAACAGGTATACATATACATCACTCCTGTCCGTTATGGATATATTATAGGACTGGGAGCCGCCTGAATTGCTGGAACTGTTAGAATATGAATAATTTATATTAATGGGATTTCCATTCACATAATATACTGAACCCGCGCTGTTCGTCTGGAATACGATTCCTGCTTCACTACAAATACCAATTAAATTTGCAGAACTGTCAGCAGCCAATGTATATACAGTTCTAAAATTGATGTTATATGTAGATGTAACAGAATATTTGTCATCCTGACTCAACACTGCAAAATAATATGTACCCGGCATAATCAACATATTGCCGCTTCCATCAGCCACTTTAAATATTCCGGCATTGTCTCCTGACTTTCCAGCTAAAAGCATCGAATATCCATTTGTTGATGTTATAGAATAATTCATAATGTAAGCCCGCTCTACAGACAGCTTATAATAATCAACATCAAAAGGACTATCAATTATGCCCATGTATAGTAAACGACATAAATATTTTCTATTTACTTTCCAAGTATTCCTTAGTAAAATAATACTGAGGTGATAGTATGAATATTAGAAAGTTTAAATCGGACAAAAACGCTTTGATAGCAGAGGGTAATCGGATTGTTTCATCCTCAGATGATGCCAGATTCATAAGAAAAGTGACTATTGTTAATCTCCTGCTCCGTGGTATGAGCGCTAAATTGCTCGCCGATGCCTCTGGCGAAACCGACCGGACTCTTTCTAACTGGGTCAGATCCGTTGATGAGTATGGGTTTGAGTCTCTCCGTCCACGTAAACAGCCTGGGCGTCCGCAATCCCTCACTAAATCTCAAAAAGAAAATATTAAAGTCGCCGTAGCTTCTGACCCCAATGCTTTTGGATATACTGTCTGGGATGGGCCATCCTTATCGAACTATATTGCTTCGCAGTATGATATCTCCCTGTGTGTAAGGCAATGCCAGCGGTTACTGCATGAACTTGGATTCTCTTTGATACGCCCACAGACGTTTCCTTCTAAAGGCAATGAAGAGAACCCATTGCGTGATGAATTTAAAAAAACATCTCAGAGCTAGAAAACGACCCGGACGCAATCATATGCTACCAGGACGAGGTTCACTTCATGGCAGAATCCACAGTTACCCGCGCATGGTATCCGAAAGGCAGCTGTCCTAAGGTCAAGTCATATCCCGGGCATAAATCCGTTGCTTATAGCGGTTTTGTGATTCCAGAAACGGGCGAACTCTTCGTCACGAAGCCGGACTGGTTCAACTATGAGACCACGATAACATGTATACGTGAATTCCTCACATCACATCCTGTAGAGGTTGGCAAACACCTTTACATCGTGATGGACAATGCTCCCTGGCACAAAAAAGCAAAACGTCTTATCAATGAAGACGAGCAGTATGCAGACATTAAAAAAACCGCAACCATAATTTCCCTTCCGCCATATTCACCTGATTTTAATCCAATTGAACAGGTATGGAGGGTTACCCGTCGTGAGAAAACACATAACCGATTCTGGGAGACTCTTGAAAAGTTAGTTGGAGTTCTTGATGATTGGTTTTCGACTTTTCAGAAGCCAAATGCCAAGCTTGCTGCTCTATGCTCTTTTTCCTAGAGTCAAACAGAAAGAATTAACGTCGTTTACTATAACTTGAATCCAGTGCAACACTTGTTGCTGTTGCTGAGGTATCATTTACTTCATAATTTGCATCCAATGAACTCTGGAAGAAAGCAAATGCAAACTGTCCTGTCCCTTCATAGCCAGTTACTGTAAAATAATAAATCCCCGGTTCCAGCACATTTGCATAATATTCAGTTACGCCAGCCCCGCCTGCTGCACTTCCATTAATTGCATTCAAAGTAGATGTTTCTGTATCTAATGAAAACATTATCAAATCAGCATCTAACGTCTCTACCATCTGCAATAAAATAGTTATTTTGCTTTTTTCTTTAATTTCGAAAGCATACCACCGAAATTCTTTCTCTGTTTCTATCGCTCCTTGATAAACCACATCATTTTGAGCAAGATATGCATGATTGGGGTCTGTATTTGGGACAGTATCACGCTGGCTATATGGCACACCCTCCTCAGATACCGTAAACTGTTCATCTGCATATTCTCTGTCTGTGGCATTCAGTCTTGTCTCAGGAACCTCCTCCACTGCAACTTCCTCTTCTGAAATTTCCAAAAACTCCATTTGTCCATTGTCACCAGATATTACAGGTTCGGATATCGCTTCCGGTGTCGCAGCATTGACGCTCATATCACCCAGACAGGTAAAGGCTACTGCTCATGCCACAATTGTTGATAAAATTTTTCTCTTCATATGTTTCACCTTTCTTTTGTTCTTTCTTTTGTGAACTTTCTTTACTTTGGTTTGCAAATTACTCTGTTTTACTGTATCTATGTTTTCATATCCATCACCGCCTTTACTAATTTTGTAGTTGAATTGTGTGTATTTAAAGGGACTAATGTCCCTTTAAAGCTTGATTAATACATTGCTGTCCCTGTAACTTTTATCGAAAAATTATTATTGTTCTCAACAAATACTGAATAACTTCCTTTCTCAGTTACATCATATACATAATATAATCTGCCTTCTCCAGATATCCACTCCATTTTTCCGGTTTCTTTACATTTAACACCTATTTTATATGTAACTGAGCTATCATCACACTTTGTTGATATAGATACAGAATCTCCCACAGACATACTTCGATATTGATATATATGTCTGGTATTTGCTTCAATTGTCTTACTCAAATCATCTGTGGACGAATATATCTCTATCTCCTGACTTCCATTAGTCTCGACTACACTCCCATCATCATATCCACATTCTACCATAGATAAATCAAAGTAAACTGGTGGTTCTACCTCTATAGAAGTCTCCTCCGCCCGTATCCAGTCCTCCTGTAACTTCGCCGCCTTGGCAGACACTGCTGTTGCTGGAATCAGTGTAAGCACTGCAAGAGCTGCACAGCTAATCCCTGCAACGAATTTCTTTGGTTTTCTTAGTTCTTTTGTTTTTGCCATCTTATGAATCCTCCTTACTGTTTGACTTTTATTTTTGATCAACGCTGTTGTACAGGCATTGACAGTTTCCGGTTCTGTGAGCTTTACGAGAAATGCCGCATACTCCTTTTTGGTATAATATTCATTTTTGACTGCGATGCTCAAATCACACACCATCTCCTGCAGGCAGTCCAGCTCTCCCTGCTGTAGATAAATCACTGGATTAAACCAGTGCACCCACGAGGTTGCGAGCGCAAACAGCCGCCAGAACAGATCTCTGTGCTGAATATGGGTCAGCTCATGCTCATAAATCATTCGAAGTTCTGCGTCCGTATATGCTGCGAACGGAAGGATTACCTGCTGTCTGAAAAATCCCGCTGTGATGGGGGACGAAAGCCGGTCATTCTGGCAAAGCACTACTGCACCGAGCCCAGCCTGCCGCCTGCACTCCTCAAAAACAGCAAGATAGCGCGGCTGCTCTACAGGCACATTCCCCCTCATCAGTACTGACAGTCTGTGCTGCCTGACAGCAAAGCACACAATAGAGAGCACAAATCCTGCCAGCCAAAGTATTCCCAGCAGATAAAAGGCGTCTGTCATTGAGGGCACTGTCGAGCACACAAACTCGCCCTTATAGGATAAAATCTTATTTTCATACGAAATTCTCTTGAGGCAAATCCACGCAAACGACACTGGCACCCAGTACAGCACCAGCACCAGTTTTTGCAGTGTCAGCAGCAGCACTGGATTTGCCGGCTTCCATAGACGTTCTGACAGCCTTACCAGTCCATATGAAATGCCGCCCGCTGCGGAGAGGAAAGCGGCACAGGAGAGCCACAGCCTAATCCATACCATCTAGCAATCCCTTGATCTCTTCCTTTTCCTGTGCTGATAAATGCTTCGTCTCCGCAAACGAAGCAATCAGATTTCCAAGCTTCCCATCTCCCCAATTCTCGACACACTTTGCGATCTCGCGCCTGCCGTACTGTTCCTCTGTCACCAGCGGATAATAATCAAAGGACCTGCCGCGGCGCTTCATTTCCAGATACCCCTTCTTGACAGCGCGGCTGAGAAAAGTGGAGACAGTCTGAAGCTTCCAGTCTTTTTGGTACTGCTGATTGATTCGGGTGATAATCTCCTGTATGGACATCACAGTATCGCTCTGCCAGATCACCTTCATGACCAGCACTTCACAGTCTGTCAGTTCCTCCTGCGTTATAAACGGTGTATTTTGTTCCATATGCATCCTCCTGCCCTTTTCTTGAGATATAATTATATTTATAGTTACCTATGAATATAGTTATTTTACCATAGGTGTATTTTCATTGCAATCTTTTTTGGTGTGTATCAAAAAAGGCCCCCCTACCCGTCTAAAGTAAGAATGCCTTTGGCAACTGCTGCCAGTAACTTTTTTCAAAGATTTGTCATAAGCAGGTATCCAAAATAGACTGCGTACCCTGCCAAAAATATCACCCCGTCACGTCTCGACAGCGTATCATCATCTTTTGACAGAAAATACAAAAGCACCACTGCCGCAATGCCGATGATGCCGTCAATGACAAACGACAACGAAAACGGCACCGGCGCAATCAGCGATACCGTCCCCAGCACAAATAAAATGTTGAAAATATTGCTTCCCAGAATATTTCCGACTGCGATATCCGCATTTCCCTTTCTCGCCGCCATCACAGAAGTCATAAGTTCCGGCAGCGAAGTCCCAAAGGCAATAATCGTCAGTCCAATCAGCCGGTCATCAATGTGCAGCAGCTCTGATGCAATGACCGTCGCATGGTCCACGGCAAGATCACTTCCAAAAATAATTGCCGCAATGCCGCCCGCAATATACAGAATCAGTAGAAAGATATTCCTCTGCTTCTTGGACTCCTCTGGACTGCCTTGGCTCATTTCACTCTTTGCCGCGCGAAAAAGATGCACCAGAAAGGCAATCATCAGAAGCCAGAATACCACGCCGGAATAAACATTCAGTTCGCCAAAAACAACACCAAACAGAACAAGCGCAAACGTTATGGCCAAATTAAACGGAATATCAAATTTAATACTGGATTTTCCGATATGCAGCGGTACGATACACGCGGAAATGCCAAGTATAATCAAAATATTCAGCAGATTACTGCCAAGAATGTTGCCGATTGCGATGCCCGTCGTCCCCGCAAATGCCGCCGAGATGCTGATTGCCGCCTCTGGCGCACTCGTCCCGAATGCCACAATGGTCAGCCCGATGACAATCTGCGGTATATGGAACTTCTCCGCGATGCCCGACGCGCCGTCCACAAAGAAATCTGCCCCCTTTATTAAAATAAAGAAGCCAGCCACCATCAATAAAACACTTTTTAATGCAAACATAATTTTCCTCCAAAATGCCCGCGGCGTTCACCGCGGACATTTTTACCATGTTGATTATCTGAATTTCACAGCAGTACCGTATGCCATCACCTCTGCGGCGCCCTGCATGACTGCCGCGGACGCATAGCGGATATTCACAATTGCGTCGGCGCCAAGCTTTTCAGCCTCCTGTGTCATGCGCTTCGTAGCGAGCGCACGCGCCTCATTCATCATCTCTGTGTAGGCTGTCAGCTCACCGCCCACCAGTGTCTTAAAGCTCTGCGTGATGTCCTTTCCGACATTTTTTGACTGAATGGTACTCCCTTTCACCATGCCAAGCATTTCGAGCTCTTTTCCAGAAATGTAATCAGTATTGACTAAGATCATCTTCTTCTCCTCCTTGAATCTCTTTTATTCTGTTTATCAACACACCGAGCATCACCGCCGCCAGAACCAGCGGCACCACTATCATGAAAATCTTGAGAGCAGCCGGGATGCCGGGTACTGCCATAAAAAATATTATTATTCCAGTATAGTATACAATCATAATGGAAGCAATCACAATTGGCGCAACCATTTTCTTCCAATGCTTCATCTATCTCACGCCCCTTCTCTTTTTGCTGTGCACCCGCATTACCAGCACCGTTATCGTATGCCTTCGTTGTCCGCAGCCTGTTTCAAATGTCAATTTCCAGCGGCTTGTCGATCTCATCGGAAACGTACTTCCCGTTTTTCTTCCGCTGCCGGACGCACTCTGTCAGCAAGTACTCAATCTGTCCATTGACGGAGCGGAAATCATCGTCCGCCCATGCGGCAATTGCCTCATACAGCTTTGCCGACAGCCTGAGCGGCACTTGTTTTTTTCCAGAATCACCCATACCATCATTCCTTTTTTGTATTAGAACGCAAGTTCTATATCGGTCTTATGTGTTTAATATAAGCTGCCTGAATTTACAATTGGCTGTGCATCTCGGTTTCCGCAGAGAACGACTAACAGGTTTGACACCATCGCGGCCTTGCGCTCCTCGTCCAGCTCGACGGTATGATTTTCGCTCAGGCGCTCTAATGCCATCTCGACCATGCCGACCGCGCCGTCCACAATCATTTTCCGCGCATCAATAATTGCGGATGCCTGCTGGCGCTGAAGCATGACTGCTGCGATTTCCGGCGCGTAGGCAAGATATGTAATGCGCGCCTCAACAACCTCGATTCCTGCCTCCTCGACCCTTTTTTGTATCTCGTCGCGGATTCTGCCCGCAACAATCTCACTTGAGCCGCGCAGACTTCCCTCATCTGAAAGTCCGTCTCCTGTCGTATCGACGTTCGGCGCCACATCATAGGGATAGATTCGCACGATATCGCGGAGTGCACTGTCACACTGCAAGGACAGAAATTCTTTGTAATTATCTACGTTGAACACTGCTTTTGCCGTATCAACCACTTTCCATGTGACAGCAATCCCAATTTCAATCGGATTGCCAAGACAGTCATTAATCTTCTGTTTGTTGTTGTTCAAGGTCATGATTTTCAGCGAGATTTTGTTGTTGTAAGCCTCAACGGTTGTACCTGCTGTCTTGTTTGCAATTGCCATCAGCGCAACGGAGTCATTCACATCCCCGCTCTGGTTCAGCTTCGTCCGCGCTGCCGGGTTGACACTGGCACAGAACGGATTCACAAAATAAAAACCGTCCTCCTTCAATGTGCCTATATATTTGCCAAACAAGGTGAGCACTAACGCCTCCTGCGGCTTTAGGACTTTGAGTCCCGCCAGCAGTATCGTTGCCACCACCGCTATGATCACGCTGACAATGATGACTGTGACGTATTCGTTCCTCGCGCCAAAGACAATTCCCACAATTGCGGCTGCATACAATACCAGTATGCCGAGCAATGCAGCCATTCCGTTCTTTTTCTTAGATAATACCTTCTCCTCCATCGTAGCCCCTCCTGGATATATATTTGGGTTTACTTGTTTCTTTTTAATTTCTTTTGATATCATTATAATATCACTTAGAAATTATTTTGTCAACTAGTATTTTTCATTCATATCACGGCACAAAAAAAAGAGCACAATGCTCTTTCTTCTCAGTTTTTGGCATAGATCGCAAGCGCACCAAATATTTTCTCCATGTCAAAAGGCTTGGTCAGATGGTCATTCATGCCGGCCTCCCTTGTCTGTCGGACATCCTCCTCAAAGTCATTTGCAGTCAGTGCCAGTATTGGTATTGACTGTGCATCGGCATGATTCATCGAACGGATTCTTTTCGTCGCCTCCACACCACCCATGACAGGCATGTGCATATCCATCAAAATCACGTCAAATGTCCCCGGCATGCTGTTTTGAAACAACTCGACCGCAATCTGTCCATTCTCGGCTGTGGTGACAACCAGCCCGCGCTCCCTCAAAACCTCTGTCACAATCTCCAGATTCAACTCATTGTCCTCAACGACTAAAATCCTCATTCCAATAAGAGGGTCTAAAACATCCTCCACAGTATTTGAAATATTCATTGACAGCTCTTTATCTCTTTCCATATCAGCGCCTCATCCTATCCTTTTTATCATGATTTCGCATTCTGTACCCAAATCTGTTCTTCCTTGACCGCCGGATACCGGACCAGCTTCTCGCCGTCCAGATTTTCCCTGTGCAGATCAACCGCCGTGATCTGGTGATTATCATAAGTCGTATAATAATAGATTCCTTTGCTCGCATTGCAGCAGGAGGTATAAAGAGTGACCTCGTAATTTCCGTTTTCCAGAACACAGCATCCACGCTGCTGGTCAACAGCGCCTAATATATGAAAAAACTGGCTGACACTCTCCTGCTCGCTCTTGCCGCAGACAGCGTTCATCTTGGTAAATACCGCACGCACAAACCGCGACTGGGACGACAAATCACCCGGCAGTCCGATCGCCCCCATTCCGAGACAGTACTGGTGCAGCGCAAGTCCTGGTGCAAATGTGTTTATCGGCGGCTTTGCAGACAGATGCATGTAGTTATTCAGCGCAAACATCTGCTCCATAAACGGTGGATTGTTTGTCAGCACCCCCACCGGATTGTCATAAATCTTCACGCCGTCTGCGACCGCTTCGACGGTGACAGCCGCCTCACTGTCCGCAATCATCCAATGCAGCTGCGCTGGCGGAAGGCTGTCAGTAAATTTTGTGCTGCGTATATTGATGTTTTCGATGAGCGCACGCGCCTGCGCAACTGTGGCGCACTGCCCTAGAATCCACGGAATCAACTCAAACTGCGCGATGTTGTCCCTGCCCTGATCATAGTCGCCGTAGACTGCGTTTCCCACGAAATTAAGTCCTGCCATCGCCAGCCCTTTTTCATTTACAGCATCATAATACAGCGGATACTCCTCCGCTACATACGCCATGCCAATGATTGCATAATGTGTCTTGATATCCTCTTTCTCCCGAAAATGAAATGTGTAGTTTCTGGGTGTGACTGTAACCTCGTCACCGTAAGAAAATTCATTATCCAGTGTGCGTCCAAAATAGAAATCTTCTGTCCTATAAGCGGCTGCTGTACACATACGAATCTCTCCATTCCTCGATTTATGTTCTGTGTCAGCTCTATAATGCTGCGCTGACGCAAAACAGGTCTATTCTTATTATACTTGCTTTGCGCCGTAATATCAATCGTAGAACAATATATTTTTGGATCCTGGTCTTATGCACTGACCTGCATGGAACTGTCCGTCGTGACCAGTATGTCATCGACCTTCACGCCGAGCACTGCTGCCAGCACGACCAGATTGTCGATTGTCGGCAGCGCCGTTCCATGCTGCCACTTGTACAGCGCCTGCGGTGTGGAAAATCCAAAGATATCCTGCAGCTGCCGCACAGACAGCCCCGCCTGAACCCGTAGCTCCGTAATGTGCTGCCCTGTCTTTACCATGTCGATTGTCGGTATCGTAACCATTTTCTATTCCTCCTGTTCTGGCGTCTGCCAGTACAGGAGTCCTTTTTCCAGCCTGCGCTAGTCAGATGCCTTAAAATTATAAATTGGTTTCATAATATCAATCACGTCCACGGACTCCCTGATCACATCAATAATATCCGCAAGCGACTTGTACGCCATTGGCGCCTCGTCGAGTGTCGCCTCGTTCACAGAGGTGGTATAGATGCCCTCCATCATGCTGCGGTAGTCCTCCATGGACAGACTTTCTTTTGCTTTGGTGCGCGACATCAGCCGTCCGGCGCCATGCGGCGCAGAGTAGTTCCACTCTGGATTGCCTCTGCCGACGGCGAGCACGCTGCCATCTCTCATATTGATTGGAATTAACACTTTCTCGCCCTCATGGGCGGCGATGGCGCCCTTGCGCAGTATCATTTCATCGGTATCAATATAGTTATGGATTGTGTGAAAAGCGTCTGTGCCTGTCATTCCTGTTCTCTCTAAAATCACCTCTGCCATCTTCTCACGGTTTCGCTTCGCGAACTGCTGGCAAAGCTCTACATCATGCAGATAATCCTCCAGAAATGTTCCATACAGGTAGCGCAAATCCTCTGGAATGAGGCAATCCTTGTGCTCCCACTTGAGTTCCTTCAAGGCTTTCTGAATTTCCTTTCTGCGCCCCGCCGCTTTGTACTCGGCAATCAGGGCATCTCTTTGCCTGAAATACTCCTCCTTGCCGGTGTGGAGTTCAATTGCCAGTTGTTGATAGTAGTCCGCGACTTGTTTTCCAAGGTTTCTGCTGCCAGAATGAATGACGAGGTATTTCGTCCCGTCCTGCGCCAAATCCACCTCGATAAAATGATTGCCGCCGCCTAAGGTGCCAAGGCTGCGCTCTAGGCGTCTTGCGTCCTTTAAGCTGCGGTAACAGCGAAGCTGCAACAAATCGAATCTCTCCTGCCTTCCTTCCCAGACATTCTTCCCCGATGGGATATAATGCGCTGCCGCGTCCAGTTTCTCAAAATCAATCTCCTCCCTGCCGAGCTTCACGGTGTACATGCCGCAGCCAATATCCACGCCGACAATGTTTGGCACTGCCTTGTCGGCAATCGTCATGGTCGTGCCGATGGTACAGCCTTTTCCCGCATGGACATCGGGCATAATGCGGATTCTGCTTCCCTGTGTAAACTCATAATCACACATTCTGCGAATCTGCTCGACTGCCTCCTCCTCCACGACTTTTGCATAACAGAGGGCTGTGCTGACCTTTCCCTTGATCTCTAATACATCCTGTGCTGTCATTTTTTCTCCCTTCTATATTAAATAATGCAAGTCTGTACTGCATTTATACTACAAACTACCCATGCCAAAAAAGAAAACCGCCTATCTTGTCTGTGAGATTTTCTCCATACAAGATAAGCGGTTTGGAATTGATGTAACGCCTTAAACTGCAAGCCTGAAATTCCTACGACTCAACCAACTTTTTCCCCTCTTATATGGACACGCAAAATATAGACTCTGTTTTGAATCCAGCGCCTGTTCAAATGCTCTACTAATCGGGCTATTTATTCCGTTGATTGATACTGTTCTCTTCATCGTTGTGCAGTTCCTTTCTGTATATTTTTATTGGTTCTTATTCGTTTATTGCTTATAAAAATTTACTTTTATCATACTATATCACAATTTACGGCAAATGTCATTATACTTGTGGTATAAAGTTGATATTTTTCACTGGTTTTGTCTTTATTTGTGATAATACTTTATGTAATTTATTGATATGGTTTGTTGAAACAGCTATACTATATACAGAGCGTGGGATATTAAAAAATTATGTCTTGTGAGGTTTCTGCGATATTTGAGTGATAGAATGGCGAAAAACAAGGAGTGGTTTTATGCGGATACTTGTTGTTGAAGATGACAAACTTTTGAATAGTACATTGTGTTACAACCTGTCCATGTCAGGTTACGATGTGGACAGTGCTTTGTCAAAAGGAGCAGCGATGAGGTTTTTTGCAGAACAAACATATGGTCTTGCTGTGCTTGATGTGAATCTGCCAGATGGAAATGGTTTTGATTTATGCTGTGCGATGAAAAAGAAAAATCCTGATACCGCCGTGATTTTTTTGACTGCCCGAGACTTGGAAAGCGACCAGTTAAGGGGATTTGAATTGGGTGCTGACGACTATGTGATAAAGCCTTTCCCTATAAGTGTTTTTCAGAAAAAAGTGTCAGCCCTGCTCTCCCGCATTCAAAAGCAAAGCGCCATAGACTGTTATGATGACGGGAATCTGGTCATCAATTTTTCGGAGATGAGCGCTGCGCTTGCAGGAGAAGATATTTCATTCACAGCTATGGAATACCGTATCTTAAAAATACTGACGGCAAATATGCAGACTGTTTTGACAAGGCGTATCTTATTGGAAAAGCTATGGGATACCGATGGGAATTTTGTTGACGAACACGCATTGACTTGTGCCATCAGCCGCATCAGGGCAAAAATCGAAGCGGGAAGTTTCCAATATATCAAAACGGTTTACGGAATGGGTTATATGTGGGTTGGAGGGCTGAAAAAATGAAAAAGGTAAAATTCTCCATTAACAGGATTTGTGCAGTCATAAGTACTTTATTGGCTTTCCTATTTGCAGCAGCCGCTGCTTTTCTTTATCTGTTGACGGATAATTCCGCTGCCGTTTATGCCATCTTGTTTTTAGCCGTTCTTGTTTATGCCGGCATATTTTCTTTTATTGCCATTGTCCGCAAAAAGCTGACTGCTTTTTCCGATATGCTGTGCAGACAGCTTGACGGGATGATACAGGGAAATGCAGCGGATTTGGAGTTTGCAGAAGAAGAAAGCCTGTTTTATAAAATCAGCCACCGACTCTCCCGATTATATGACATCATGCGTGCAAACCGCCAGAGCATAGCCAGAGAACGGGAGGACTTGCAGGAATTGATATCTGATGTATCGCATCAGGTTAAAACGCCGATTGCCAATCTGAAAATGATAGCGACAACTTTGTTGGAAAGGGATATACAAAGGCAAAAACAGAGAGAATTTCTTTCTGCGATGGGCGGGCAGCTTGACAAACTTGATTTCCTTATGCAGGCGCTTATAAAGACATCCCGATTGGAAACAGGCATTATCTCTCTGGAAAAGAAAAAGCAGCCGATTTATGATACGCTTGCGTCCGCATTGGGCGGGATACTATTAAACGCTGAAAAGAAAAACATTGAAGTTTTGGTGCATTGTCCAGAAAGCATAGAGGTTACGCATGATAAAAAATGGACGGGCGAAGCCCTGTTCAATATTTTGGACAATGCGGTAAAATATACGCCAGAAGGCGGGAAAATCCGTGTCAACGCAGAAAAATTGGAAATGTATTTGAAAATCGACATCTCTGATAACGGAAAAGGGATTCCAGAAAAACATCATGCGGAAATCTTTAAACGTTTTTACCGTGAAAGCGAAGTCCACGATATGGACGGGATAGGTATCGGTCTGTATCTAACCAGAGAAATCATCACAATGCAGAGCGGATATGTAAAAGTAACCTCCAGTTCTCAAATGGGCGCAACTTTTTCCGTATTTCTTCCTGCTGACTGAAAGCGAAATGTCGCCAGACTGCGAGAATTAAAACGTAAATTTCCCTGATACCGTGACATTTCTGCGAGGATTGAATTCTATAATATAGCCATCAAAACGAAAGGATGGTGTTCTTTATGAGCATTTTACAAGTGACAGAGCTCAAGAAATACTATGGGACAGAGCCGAACATCACGAAAGCGTTGGATGGCGTGACGCTTGCGATTAACGAGGGGGAGTTTGCTGCCATTGTCGGAACGTCAGGCAGCGGCAAATCAACTTTACTGAACATGATGGGCGGTCTGGATATTCCAACTTCTGGCAAGGTCAAGGTCAGGGGAAAAGAACTGTCAGAGATGAAAGACGAACAGCTCACAATTTTCCGCAGGCGGAATATCGGATTTATATTTCAGAATTATAACCTTGTTCCTGTCCTAAATGTATATGAAAATATTGTACTGCCCGTGGAATTAGATGGGGACAGCGTAGACCAGAAGTTCATGGATGAGGTTGTGGGGATGCTGGCGCTAAAGGATAAGCTGAATCATATGCCGAACAATCTGTCCGGGGGGCAGCAGCAGCGTGTGGCGATTGCCAGAGCCTTGGTTTCCAAACCGGCAATCATTTTGGCGGACGAGCCGACAGGAAACCTTGACAGCAGGACGAGCAGCGATGTTTTGGGGCTTCTGAAAGTCACTACAGATAAATTCAGCCAGACAATTGTAATGATTACCCATAACAGCGAAATTGCCCAGCTTGCTGACCGTATCATCCGTATTGAAGATGGCAGAATTTCACAGCAAGGGGAGGTATCCGCATGAGCGATATTCTATTTGGCAATAATAACCGCCATGCCGTCAAAAAGTTGTCAGACCGTTATTTTAAATCAAACAAGAGCAGAAATATTATTGCCGTTATTGCCATTGTCTTAACCGCTGTATTGTTTACTGCTATTTTCACATTAGGCTCTGGATTGATTGACACCGTTCAGGAGCAGAATATCAGAAAAGCGGGCGGGGATGGGCAGGCGGTTTTAAGCTATATCAGTGATGATATTTATAATGACATAGAGGGCAATTCCCTTATCGAAAAGATTGCCTACACGAAAGCAGTTTCCTATCGCATAAAGAACGAAGGATTGGAAAAGTGGCGTTCTGATCTGTGGTATATGGACGATACGGCCTTAGCGTTTGCCCGCTATGAACCGACGACAGGCCGCAGACCAGAAGCTGAAAATGAGATTATTGCGGACACAAAGACATTGGACGCATTAGGCATAAAAGCGGGGATTGGTGAAACAGTTTCCTTAAAATATGAAATCAAAGGGACGGAATATGAGACGGATTTTGTTCTTTGTGGTTTTTGGGAAACAGACAGCCTGAGTAATATTGGACGGATGATTGTTTCCAAATCCTTTATTGACAGCCATTCAGATATTCTGGAATACACATACCGGGAAGATAATGATTATTCGGGTGTTGTGACCGCTTATATCATGTTTCATGGCAAAGGGGACATAGAATCGAAGATAAGCAGGCTGCTTTCTGAAACAGGCTATACCTGTGACATAATGGGCGGAAGCCCGAAGGAAGAAAACTATATAATTGCCCGTGTCAGCCCTGCATATCAGAGCTCTGACCTGTTTGAAAATCCTACCTTGCTCATTTCTGGCGCGGCAGGTATCCTTTTCATAATAGTCACTGGATATCTGATTATCTATAATATTTTTCAGATATCCGTAATACAGGATATTCAGGCTTATGGGCAGTTAAAGACTTTAGGAACAACAAAGCGGCAGATAAAAAAGATGATTCACCGTCAGGCTGCCAATCTTTCTTTGACAGGAGTTCCCATTGGTCTGCTGATTGGATTCTTTCTGGGACGTGCATTAGTGCCATTCCTAATGAATGGGACTATTTATACTGCGGAGGCTGGCATAACCGTAACCGCCAACCCGCTAATTTTTATAGGGGCTGCTGCGTTTGCAGTCTTTACCGTCTTGATTAGCGTGCAAAAGCCTGCCAAAATTGCAGGAACGGTATCGCCAATTGAGGCAATCAAATATACGGAAAATGATTCGTCTGCATTTAGCGGAAAGAAACATACACATAAAAATTCTGCGCACAGAGCAAAAATCTATCGAATGGCACTGGCAAATTTAGGACGAAACCGTAAGCGTACCGTGCTTGTAATCGTTTCCATGACACTATCGTTGGTGTTGTTTAATACCGTATTTACCTTTTCCAGCGGCTTTGATATTGATAAATATATAGCAAAATTTGTCAATACTGATTTTGTGATTTCGACTGCGGATTATTTTCAATTTCGGTATGAAACGAGCAGCAATGATTTGTCGGAATCCTTTATAGAAACAGTTATGGAAAGCGACTGTTTTGAAGCGGGCGGGAGATTATATACAGCCCGTATATTGGAAGAAAACTTTTCTGCTGAAAGCAGCGCTTTTTCAAATTACAATACCGATGAAAATGGCAACCCGCTTGTGGATTTGTATGGGGCAGATGACTTCCTGCTAAAAAATATGGAAGTTGTGGAAGGAGAGATAGACTGGCAGGCTCTTAAAACAGGAAAATATGTTTTGCTTAATGTGGAATGTGACGATAACGGAAATATGATTGACAATCCAGATGTGAAAGCGGGCGATACCGTCCGTTTCAATCATGTTTCAATGGACGGTCTTTCAAGCGTTACCGATAATCGTTTTGACCTTACCGTCATGGCAAAAGTCTGTGCAAATGAGAATACGGCTACTACCCGAAATACTGGCGGAACTCGGTTTTATATGCCGACTGAAAATTTTTTGCCGCTTTGCGCTTCGCCGCACCTTGTCAGCTTTCCTTTTAATGTAAAGAGCGGGACAGACGCACAGATGAAAGAACTTTTAGAGGGTTATGTAAAAGATATAGAGCCATACATGGATTTTGACTGCAGGGAAACCTATGTAAGCTCCTTTGAAAATCTGACTTCGTTAATTGTGACAATCGGCGGGACTTTGAGTATCGTGATTGGCTTTATTGGAATTGTAAATTTTGTAAACTCCGTCCTGACAAGCATTATTGCCCGCAGGAAAGAGTTTGCCATGCTGCAGAGCATCGGCATGACGGGAAAACAGTTGAAAAAGCTGCTTTCCTATGAGGGTTTGTATTATTCAGCAGGAACAATTCTTGCATCTGTTGTATTTGGAACGCTATTTTCAGTCATAATTGTGAAAGGCATTTCTGACGGTATCTGGTTCTTTACCTACCGCTTTGTGATGTGGCCTATGCTGGTTATATATCCATGCCTTATCATTCTGACAGTCTTAATACCTGCATTGCTTTATAAGCAGATAAGTAAGGCGAGTATTATAGATCGCCTGCGTCAAAACTAAATTTATCTGTCTAAAACCGAGGAGCGATTTGCCCTCGGTTTTTCTTTTGTCGTAAATCTTGGCACAGATATTGCCGCTATGATATTCTAAAACAATCATGGATTATGACTTTACTGTATTGGATGCGCTACTCCCCCATCAGAAACGCTGCATTATTTTACAAACTGCTTGAGCACAGAGATAAAGATATCCATATTGAGCGGCTTGGAGATATGGGCATTCATACCATTTTTCAATGCTGCCTCCTTATCCTCCTCCAAGGCATTTGCAGTCATCGCTATAATCGGGAGCGTCTTGACATCCTTTCTCGGCATGTTTCGAATCGTCCTTGTCGCCTCATAACCGTTCATAATAGGCATCTGTACATCCATCAATACAACATCATAATAATTTTCCTCAGCCTTCTCCACCATCGCGACAGCGTCGGTTCCGTCAGGCGCTGACTCTACAACAAATCCAGCCTCCTCCAAAATCACCTGTGCAATTTCTCGGTTCAGCTCAATGTCCTCCACCAGCAGGACACGTTTCCCACTGAAATCCGCCAATGTCCACGCGGCGGCTTCATCTTCCTTATCAAGCAGATTATTTGCGGCAAGCAATGCGGATTTTAAGTCGGACATAAAGAGCGGCTTGGCACAGAATGCCGTCACTCCCGCAGCTTTTGCCTCCTCCTCGATATCGGACCAGTCATACGCCGTCAAAATGATGATCGGCACATCGTTTCCTGCCACGCTTCGAATCTTTCTGGCAGTCTCCACGCCGCTTGTCTCGGGCATCTGCCAGTCAATAATGTAAGTATGGAAGGCATCCCCCTCCTCATATGCCATCTGGGCACGGTACGCCGCTTCCCTGCCGGATGTTGTCCACTCAGAGCGCATACCGATCTGTTTGAGCATCTTGCTCACACTGTCACAGATATGGAAATCATCATCGACCACCAGCGCCCGCAAGCCATCAAGCTCCTGAATCTGCGCCGCATTCTTCTCAATGTCCTGAAGCTTTAGCGAAATCTCTACCGTAAAGGTGCTGCCCTTGCCGACCTCACTCTCGACGTTGATCGTACCGCCCATCATCTCCACAATATTCCTCGTGATCGCCATGCCAAGACCCGTTCCCTGAATACCAGACTGCGTCACTGTAGATTCACGCTCAAACGGCTCAAAGATATGCTCGACAAATTCCGCTGACATACCAATTCCATTATCTTTGATGATAAATATGTAATCGCCGTATCCGTGACGGAAGGTTGTTTTCTGCATGATTCGAAATGCGATGCTCCCTCCCGCCGGTGTATATTTCACAGCATTGCTGAGGAGATTGATAAATACCTGATTAAGCTTCAACGCATCTGCGATCACGTCCTCATTGACAATCTCAAAGGTATCAATAAACAGCTCAAGCTGCTTCGCCTTCACCTGTGGCTGGATAATGTTGACCAGATTGTGCATCAATTCAGAAATATTGCACTCCTGCTCCTTGATCTGCACCTTGCCGCTCTCAATCCTGCTCATGTCAAGGATATCATTGATCAGGCTGAGCAAGTGATTGCTGGAGGAAAGCACCTTCTGCAGGCAGTCCCTCACTTGGTCCTTATTGTCAATATGGCTCACCGCAATGGTGGTAAACCCAATGATAGCGTTCATCGGCGTGCGGATATCATGCGACATATTTGACAGGAAGGTCGTCTTTGCCCGATTGGCATGCTGCGCCTGCATCAAGGCATCCTGCAATGCCTGCGTCTGCTCGCGCTGCTTCTTGACGCTCTCCGTAATCTCCTTTTTCACCACCATAACCACGATATCGCCCGTTCTGTCGTCCTGTGTCATGAGGAAGGACTGGCGCACACAAATCTCCTGATCATCGAAATCTTTGCCCCAATACTCGACGCTCACTTCCGCCTCACCGGCTTCAAAGCATTCCTTTAAATAGTCTATGTTTACAATCGACTTATAATCTTCAATGGATTCCTGCGCAACATACTTTCTGCGGCGCTCAAACCACTCCGAAGCCCTGCATGGCGCACTCAGCCCAGTCAGTTCCAGCATGGACATCTGTTGTCCGTCCACCGTGCGCAGGATATCCTGCTCTATTAAATCCTTTGACAGATTAAACTCAAATGTATAGATCGAGTTCGACATAATCGCAAGCTGATACTGACGTTCTTTGCGGCTCGCCAAAAACATTTGCTCCTGTATCTCCAGCTCTTTCTCCTTGATCTCTGTGATATTCTGACGGATAATCAGCGCCTTAACCGCCTTGCCGTCCTTTCTCTCCAGACAGATAACATTCATGTGCTCCCACTCTGGCTGGCCGCCGCGCAGCACATGACGCTCAAAACGCATATCACTCTGCTCTGTCAGCACCTGTACAAGTGTTTCCCTGTCAATCATGTCGCCAAATTCCTTGCGGTCCTCCTCATCAATGATGATAGAGCACAAATACTGTGTCAAATTTTCATATGGGCCAAAGGTGTCCAATGAACTGTCCTCAGCCCTCGTTCCAGCAAGGTACTGATAGGTGCCAGCCTCCAGATCGACCATCGCAAAACGGGCAAATAAGGTGGTAATACCCTTGATGATATATCCCATCTCCCTGTTTTCACGCTCAAGCAGCTTCTTCTCCCTGCCAGCACGGATAATCAGTGTGACGATATAGATTGCAAACAGGATAACCAGCATCACCTCCAACTGGATGCCGACAATATTTTCATCCCGAATCATACGCTGTGTCACGCTCTTTGGAAAGGTCTGCACCAGAACAAAATCATGGTCCAGGAGGTGTGTCGCACAGATATTGTCGGTCTTATAGCCCTGCTCGCAGATAAACGAGCCCTCGCCGCCGTGCACAAAGATCCCCTTTGCCTCCCTGGCTGCCTGAGCGTCAATCACATTGGTTTCCACCAATTTATCTATTAAATCCTCCTCGTAGATATCACCTTCAGAGCTTGCAATCGCCCTGCCGTTTTCCATGCACAGATACACATCTGCAGCCTCACCAAAATAGCTGGTGGTCAGCATGTCTTTCAGATATTCCTCCGCCAGATAAGAACCCCGTAGCACGCCGATAATCTCGCCCTGATAGCGGACGGGCGCATAGAAGCTCACCATCGTCTCATTGAAAAAGAAGGAGTCAAGAATGACCGCAATCCCACTTTCTCCGCGCATTCCTTTCTGATAATAATCTCTGTCCGACGCATCGGAAGTGCGCCCGTCGGAAGTGTGATTGATCCCGGAAGGATCTGTAAACAGCACTGCATCAAACAGTGCATTATGTTCTATTTCCTGTAAAAGTTGTTTGTCAATCACTGGAGCACTAAGCCCCTCACCGACAAAGTACGCATATGTCGTGATGAGTGCCAGTCCATTGTTCATTTCCTCATTGATGCGCGTCATGGTCTGGCGCGCTGAATCTGACGCATATCTTTTATTCTGCTCCTCCATTCGGACACTGTTCTTTGCCGTAAACCAGCAGAATAAAACGACCACTGCTATCAATAGAAATACAACAATTAAGATATCCTGTAACAACTTCTTTCTCTTCATACTAATTCCCCTATGGTATGCTACACGCTTTCGCACTGCAGCATATTCGTACAACAATTTTCACTTTCACTATATTCTAGCACGATTCAGTTTCTATCACAAGGTATTCTATATATATTCTATCATACTTCTTTCTAATACAAATCCTCACATCTGAAACTTCGTCATCTTGTGCTTGCAGGCAGTTCCTTAGGAACTGTGATGAAATTACTTGTGACAAGTACGCCGTATAAATGTTCAGCTGCAAAGAAGAAAATCGCAGGCATAGCGGGCTATGTCAAGATTTTCTGATGACGCAGATGGACATTTAGACAAGTAATTGTCATGAGTAATTTCTGAACAGTTCCTTATTTCATCAGCGAATCAATCTCTGCCAGAATATCCTTCTTCCGCTCCGTGAACAGCATATCCTTGTTGTGCCTGAAATACGCCTCGCATCCATATTTACTGATAAAATGTGCCGAGTAGGTGTTGATGGTAAGCTCTGTCACCAAAATCAGAAGTTCTTGGCTGCCCTCCCCAAATGCCTCCTCACAGAATTGAAACACATTTGTCAGATTCCCGTCTAACTGAGAAACCATCTTCGCCAGCGCTTTTTTGCGCTTGTCAAAGTCTGATTTCAGGAGTTTGAAGGCGGCGTCTGCGCTCGCCGGCGCCTTCTCAACGATCAATTTGATCTGCTCGTCCAGCGCGGCAATCGTGAGATTCAGCACATACTCGCGGTCTGCGGAAAGATTTCCTGCCTTCTTGCCGACAGCGATCTCCTTTTGCGCTGCCTCGGTGCGCCGCCTGACGACCTCCGTGAAGTCCTTCTCCACGACAAAGTCTGCCCGCATCAGTTTCAGGCAGTTCACCAGCTCTAAGACAGCCCCCTCCTGCGCGGAAGCTTCGCGGATACCACTGACCAAACCGTCGATCAGCAACCCTAACAGCGACAAGCGCTCGTCAAACCTTGCCGCCTTTGCACGCTTGACAATCTCCTTGCCCGCCTTGCCTGCCATGATCTTGTCAATCTGATAATCAGATCTGTATTTTTTGAACAAATCATAGTACACTGCAAATCCCTTCGCGATTTTTTTATTCTGCAAATATTGTATGACAAGCTGCTCTGTAATCAAAATATCCTTTTGCTCATACAGCTTTATCATATCAGAAAGGTCACTCCAGCCGCGGGCTGTCACAAAACTTTTGCCGTCAACAGTGGTTTCGATCTTATAAAAATTGTCCTTTTTTACATCTAAATACGTCGTGATCGCAGGATGCGTGCCTTTGCTATATGCGTATTCCTTCCAGACCTCATAGTCTGGCTCTACATCAATCCTCTTTAGACGATCCCAAGTCACGATGTCAAACTCGCGCACAGAATTGTTATACTCTGGCGGATTGCCCGCAGTGACGACAATCCAGCCGCTCGGAACACAGTGGCGTCCAAAGGTCTTGTACTGCAAAAATTGCAGCATTGAGGGCGCAAGTGTCTCTGACACACAGTTGATCTCGTCCAGAAACAAAATCCCCTCCTTCAAGCCGGTCTCCTCCATCAAATCATAAACTGACGCGATGATCTCGCTCATCGTGTACTCGCTGATGCTGTACTCCACACCGCCATAGTTTTTCCTGACAATAAACGGAAGTCCCAGCGCCGACTGCCTCGTATGATGCGTCATAGAATAACTGATCAGACCAATCTGCAGCTCCTGCGCAATCTGTTCCATAATCGCTGTCTTGCCGATTCCCGGCGCCCCCATCAAAAAGACAGGGCGCTGCCGCTCAACAGGAATCACATAATTTCCAAACTGATCCTTCGTCAAATAGGCGGACACTGCATTCTTGATATCTTCCTTTGCCTGCTTAATGTTCATTGTTCTCCTCCATTGTACTCATAATGTAAACCAAATTTTTCACAGTAAATTCTTGCCGGCAAGAGCGCCGGAATCCGCACAGTGACATTGTCACAGTTCAGAAAAAGCGCTGGTGCGTTTTCTGCACACTGGGCATCCTTGAATATATCAAGCGTACTTGGCAGCACCACCTGTTGAAGCGCCATCCCCGCTCGGTGCCAGCTGCTGAACACCCCGTCTCCCACGATGCGCACACCCTCGGGAATGACAACCTCCTTCAACTGATTACAGTCGCTGAAAGCATACTCTCCTATCACTTCCACGCCCGCCGCAAGCACAATCTCCTGCAATGCCGGCAAGTCTCGAAACGCACTGACGCCGATCACCCGAATGCCCGCGGGCAGTATAATCTTTGTGATGGTCCGTCGAAACGCACGCACCGATTCCTTCACGCGGGGACCATAGGGCGCGAATGCAAGAGGTCCGATTTCTGTTACTCTGCATTTTCCGATCATCTCTGGCACCGTAATCTCTGTGCTGCTGCCCTTGTATCCAGTGATCACCAGTGTTCCATCCTCCTTCTCTCGAAAAGCCCACGTTTTCTTGAGCTGGGTCATGGAATTGGGGTTGGCATTCAACTCACGTCTCATCTTTCGCTCTGCCCTCTCTGCCTCCGCAGCAAAGTCCGCCGTGCGGTTTTTATAATCCAGCAAAAATGCTGTACATTCCGTCTTGTGATTCTCTGAGGCGTACTGTATCATCTCATCGCGCAACTGTGGGCGTTTGAGCCAACCCTGATTTGCAGCAAGCTTGAGACATTCGGTATTTTCATCCGCAATCAAGTGTTGAAGCAGATATTTTTTCTTCATCTTTGAATGATCAAAATGTTTCATGAAAAACGAAAAAATTTCCGGGTGATAGAACCGGTCCTGCAAGGCATATTCCATCCCATTGGTAAAATGCAGCTTTTTATCTTCACCAACATCATGAACCACCTCGGACATAACCTGCAAAAAGCGCTCGTCATTCATCGTTCTGATACAATCAATGTAAATATACCATACCGTGCGCCCATGGCCCTCTGTCAGCATCCTTTTCTTGTTATCTGAGATAGAAATACCTCTGTCTTTTAATGCGGCAGCGATCTCCTTCTCCCCTGCAAAGAGTGCCAGACACAACAGCTCACCCGGACAAAATCCTGTATTCTGACCATTGTCACAAAGATATATGATGACCTCCATAAGCTGTTCCTTTGAAATGGGCTCAAGCAGATGCCCCTCCCTGTCCCTCAGTGTGCTCAGATACACTCTTAGCTGATGCTCGTGAATTTTATTGATCTCGCTAAATAAAAACAGGAGGAAAAAGTCCAGATCATACGCTGTATATCCAAATAACTCATAGGACCTATATCGGACTGTCTCCCTGTCGCAGCGGAAGGTCGCACCATTTTCGATTAGCACCTTCACCATTTCCAAACCGCGGAAGCGACAGGCAATCCCTAAAATATGGGCGGTTAAGAGGACATTTCCCAGCTTCTTATACAGCGCTGAAACTTCGTTTGGCGTATCACTTCGCACCGCCTCTTCCAGTGCAGTGATCTTGGCGTCCTCATTCACATCCAGTTTTATTTTCATTTCGTATTCTCCTTTGCCTCTTCTGCCTCACTGTACTTGTACGCAAACTTCTTTTCGATACAAAACGCTTCTGTTTTGCTCTCTTTCGGACAGTATATCGTCAGCTTGGGATTTCTGGGGAAAATCTCGTGGGAACGGTTTTTACAGCTATAATACGTGTCGCACTTTGCAGGATTACATTTCCCCGTTTCCTCCTCCGCTGTCAGCAAACGCTCGACAGACTGCGGTATTCTGAGCTCCACTAAATTGTCACAGGCGCCAAACGCCTGCGTTCCGATTTCCACTACGCCCTCGCAAAGCGTTACTTTTTCCAGCGCACTGCAATGAAAAAATGCGCATTTTCCGATACTTTTGACTGTTCCGGGAACGATTACCTGCCTTATGGTATTGCAGCCGTTGAATGCCAGTTTGCTGATCTCTGTGACAACGGCTTTGCCAATCTTCTCCGGCACCGTCACATCGCTTGCCTCTCCCATATAGCCGTAAATGACCAGCGTGCCATCCTCCCGCTTTTTATAGCGCCATATTTTTCGCATTGCCGCCACGGAAGCAGGCGACATGAAGATCTCCCGCCTCAGCTTTTGCTCAGCCTTTTTTTGCTCTGCTGCCAAATCCGCCGTGCGGTTTTTATAATCCAGCAGCCACGCGAGCGCCTCTGTCTTTTTCTGGTTCATGGCATACTCGATCATTTCATCGCGCTTTCTCGGCACAGATAGCCAGCCCATCTGCTCAATGACAGGCAGCGCCTCCAAGGTATTCTCGTCGATCAGACTGCGTATTATCTGATACTTCTTCATCTTGTCCTGCCTGAAATGCGACAGAAAATATGCAAAGACGCTGAGATCGCCAAACCGCTTCTTGGTAATATCATACATCTTCTCTGTAAAATAAAATGGTGTTTGACCAAGCTCTGACGCAAGCTGGTCCATGACTTGTATGTATGTCTCATCTGGGAGTTTTCCGGTCAGGGCGCCAAATTCATACCAGTATCCGTCGCCTGCCATACCGCCTTCTGTCATCGTGTGCACGCGGATTTCGGCAAGTGCGACACCTAATTTTTTCAGCGCCTCATAAATAACAGTGTCCATGGCAAAGATCGCGTAGAACAGCATCTCCTCCGGCTGAAAGGATATTTTTTCCCGATATTGGTAAAGATACGCAAGCACTGCGATGCGCTCATCGTCCGCCAGAAACGGCAGCGGCTTTCCTTTTTCCCGCTTTGCGCTCTGTGTGAATTTCATGCCCTTCATACTACAGGCGCCCTTTAACCCTCCGCGGAATAGTTTGAGCAAATACAACGAATAGTTGGTGCGGTAATTTGCGTATTTCTGACCGATATAACAGCGATATTTTTCCTCGGTTTCCCCCGTGGAAGGAAAATCAAAAGTCGCACCCTTCTCGACCAGCGCCCGCACCACATCTACGCCGCGAAAGCGGCAGGCAAGCCCCAGCGCAGGCGCGGACATCTCCACATCGCCAAGTTCCTCATATATAGTTACCAGCTCGTCAATAGAACAGTTGAGCACTGCCCATTGCAGCCGTTCGGCCCTCTCCTCCTGTGCAAGTTCCATCTTTATTCCTCCCCACAATACTGATACCGGACTCCCTTTTCCCTGCAATATGACTCCGCCACACTCTGTTTCGGGCAGATGACTGTCACATCTGGACACGCTGCAAATAGCTCAAAATCCAGACTGTTTTCCTCTTTCTCCCGAATACACTGAATCGACGCGGGCATATAAACCTTTCGCAACTTCGAACATTTGGCAAATACCCTCGCTCCAAGTTCCTCCACACCCTCGCTGATATACACCGTTTCTAGTGCAGCACAGCCCAAAAACGCTTTCTTGCCAATGCGCTTCACGTTTGGCGGAATCGTGAGGGTTCTCAACGCAGCGCACGCAGCAAATGCAGCTTCACCGATCTCCCTCACCCCTGCGGGAATGTTGATCTCACGCAATTCCTCCATACATTGAAAGGCTCCTGCGCCAATCAATTGAATTGTATCTGGCAGCACGATCTTTGTGATTTTCTTGTGCTGTCTGATCTGCTCTTTCGTGGCACCGCGATTCATCGTCTCGTTGTTTCTGCGCTGATTTTCCTCGCCCGTAAATGTCCCTTTTCCAATGGCAGTAACAATACTTTTCCCAATTTTTTCCGGCACTGTGACCCCCGTCGCGCTCCCTTTGTAGTTGGTGATCGTGATCGTGCCATCCGCTGTCTTTTTATAACTCCACAACTGGCTTAACGCCATAACCGAGTCCGGCGCAGCATTGAGTTTTCGCATCAGCTTTTTGTCAGCCTTTTCCTGCTCTGCCGCAAAATCGGCGGTGCGGTTCTTGAAATCAAGCAGCCACGCAAGCAGCTCCGTCCGTTCCTGCTCTGCCGCATAGGCGATCATCTCCTCCCGCTTTCTGGGCGTACCCAGCCAGCCCTCCCGCTCAATCAACGGCATGGCTTCCACCAGATTCCTGTCGATCACACAGCGCATAATCTTCGCCGGCTGCATTTTTTCCCGCCTGAAATGTTCGAGGAAAAACTCAAAGATACTGAAATCATGAAAACGATTCTGTATACTGTCAAACGTTTTTTCTGTCAAACGAAATGGCTTTCCATCAAGCTCTGTAGACAGCCGCTGCATAACGCCGACAAAATCCCGGTCCGCAAGTTTTCCTGTCAGCGTGCCAAACTCAAACCAGTATCCGTCTGCCAGCGTGCCCTCGGTCATCGCGTGAATGCGCTTTGGCGCAAGACATATCCTGCGCTTTTTTAGTTCCTCGTAAAGAAAATCATCCCTTGCAAAAATCGCATAAAAAAGCAGCTCCTCCGGCTGAAAAGCCAGTTTCTTTTGATTTAGGAGCAGATAATCGAGCACTGGGCTGCGCGCACTGTCTGCGAGAAACGGCAGCAGCGTTCCATCGTCCCGCTTTTGATTTTTGAAAAATTTCATTCCTTGCAGACAGCGCGCTCCCTTCACTCCGCCCCGATAACATTTCAGGAAATACAGCGCGTAATTTGTGCGGTAATTCTCCCGATATTGCGCATGTTTTTCACCAATATGACAGTGATATTTGATCTCGATTTCTTCGGTTGAAGGAAAATCAAAAGTCGCACCTTTTTCCACCAACACTTTGACCACTTCCAACCCGCGAAAACGGCAGGCAAGCCCCAATGCCGGCGCGGACATCTCCACATATCCAAGCGCGTCATAGACCTCCACGATCTCCTGAACAGTGCCGTTGATGACCGCCCGCTGTAATTGCGCGGCTCTCTCCTCCTGTGCAAGTTCCATCTGGATTCCTCCTTTTTCCAAACGTCAGTTCCATTCTTCCTGCATTCCCCCTTTGCTTCTGTCACAGCTCCTCTTTCCTGAGCACCAATTTCATCGCCCACGACGGAACTTCATAATTATTCGACGTGCTCGGGTTCTGTTCGTCCTCCACAAACACAAATGCAGTGTCATACGGCGGCGTTTTCTGAGGAAAACTTCCATATCCGTCAGTAAAATAAATCAAGCCTTTTAGATTGTCAAATTCTTTCTTGTCCACCAGATGATTGACATACGCAAACACCGGGCGAAAATCCGTTCCTCCCAGACCATGAAGCTGCATCTGCTTTAGGTACGCATCAAACTCCTGTTGTGTCGTAATCTTCACATCCTCCTGAATCTCTGCGTCGCACTGAATGATGTGAAGATTAATCTTTGAAAAAAAGCTCTCCGTACTTTTGAGGATATTGTAGGTTTTCTGGACAAACGTCTGCACCAAGCTGCCCGATGTCGAGCCGGAGGTGTCAATCGCAATCACAAATTCACGAATGCGTTTCACCTCCCTGTACTCTAGCGGTTCTATTAACGGCATGTTCTCATACAGCGCTAGACCATACGTATAAAAATTATAATCAAATTCATCTGGGTTGAGCTTCATCATCTCTGCCCTGACTGCAAACTTCTTGAGAAATTCTGAATAATCATAGCGTTCCCGGTTCACCTCTCTCAAATTCTGTGTCAGCAGTCCTGCACCCTTTCCCTGCAACATGAACACTTCCAGCTCGGTCTGCATGCGCAGGGCAATATCCGCCCAGCCTTGCAAGAGCAGCAGCATGTTTGACAGCGGTTTGACAGCCTCACCATGGCTGGCATACAAGTTCATCTTTTTCTTTTGTGTCTCCGTGAGATACCACAGGACATGGTCGTCTCCTTTGAACAGCAAAGACAGCTTTTCCACCAAATGATCGGAAAGCTTTTCATCCAAAAAATATCTGTAGATTTTTTCTGCCGAAACGTTTTTGACTTTATTTTTAAAGAGATCGAAAAACTGGACTTGCTCTTTTGCCTTTGTGATATTCAGAAAGCTCAGCTCCAGATCATTGATCGCGCTCTCCACCGCAATATCACACGCCAGATCCCACATTGTCTGATCGACCAGCGTATTCACATAAAAATGTTTAAAGACACAGTGCAGCACACTGTGAAGAAAGTTGCGTATGGGCAGATTTTCATCGAGCATATACGCCTTTAAAATATGTACCGGATCATAGACATACACGTCCCCGTCACAGGCGCTAAAGGGTGTCAGATCGGGTCTGGGCGACATTCTGAACTGGTTTAGCGCCATGTCCATAAACCGCATATTGACTAACAGCTTGTTCTTTGACATCTGAATGATTTCGGCTGCTACTTTTTCAGTTTTTATCTGCTTCTCCTGCTCCATTTTTGTTCTTTACCTCGGAAAAAAGATTTTTATTTTATTGTACGCCATACTACTATTATCGTCAAGGTTTGCGCGGCGCACTAATGCCGCACATCATACGCTTCTATGATTCCTGCTGCGGGATTTCATCTAGCAAATACAGCCTCGCCCCATGTGCGGGCACCGTGTCCACCAGCACGCCCTCGAAAACAAGCCGTTCCCCACTCCAAAGCTCGGTGGCGCCGCACACGCCTCCTGCCTGTCCCGCAAACTGCTCTACCTCGTTCAGACAGCAGGTGAGTACTTTATCGGTTTCCAGAAAATTAAACATTGCCAGATATTTCTCCCCTGTCTTGTCATTGAGGCAGCTCCATACCGCATACGCCTCATTTTTCTCAAACTGCCTGCCGGCGTAATCATTCGAGACAAGCTTTAGGATTTCTTTTCTGGTCAGCAGTTCTATTGTCCACGCGTCCAGTTTTGTCAGCTCTGCCCCAATCATGAGCGGCGACCCAAAGACACACCACAGCGTCATCATGGTGCGCTGCTCGTCCTTGGTGAAATTCGTCTCCCATTCCCTGCCAAAGCCTTTGCCCAGCCTGCCTAGCGGCAGCATGTCACAATCTGGATAACACCCCTGCGCCACATGGTTCTGCCACAGTTCACAGCGGTCGAACATATTTCTGAGCAGCTCCCACTTGTCCCAGAAGTCATCTGTGATACGCCAAAGATTTGCATATTTTTCATAGTGCCATGCCTTTTCGATCAATGCCGGTCCCGGCGAGAGCGACAGCACGATGTCGCGCCCGCACTTCTCAATCGCGCGGTGCAGCATCTCAACCTCATGCGCCGCCGAATACGGATTGTGCGGATACAGGTTTGTATTGCAGATATCATCACACTTGATATAGTCAACACCCCACTGCGCGTATAAATTAATGATAGAATCATAGTACTCCTGCGCGCCTGCCACATCCTTCCGCACGCCGTACATGTCCGGATTCCAGCCGCAGATCGAGGACGGGTCTGCAATCTGATTTGCCGTGACATCTGTACCCAGTACCGGCAGATGCTTGTGTGCTGCGATTCTAGGAATCCCGCGCATAATGTGAATGCCAAACTTTAAGCCGAGATGATGTATATATTCTGCCAGCGGCGCAAACCCTTTCCCGCCGGCGGCAGAGGGAAACTTGTTCTCTGCCGGCAGCAGTCTGCCATACGCGTCGATCGCCTCATCGCCAAACGGAATATATTGATATTGATCCCGCATCGTCCCCGAGTCCTTTGCATACCACTCAATATCCACGACAATGTACTCCCAGCCAGCCTCCTTTAGATGTGCCGCCATAAAATCCGCATTTGCCTTCACCTGCGCTTCATTGACCGTCGTGTCATAATAGTCATAACTGTTCCACCCCATCGGTGCTTTGTCCATTCGAAATTTCATGATCAGTCTCCTCTCATACTATACTGTACTCCATCATTTCGTACACAAGTCTTGTCCCCTCTGTAATCTCCGGCGGCAGCAGGGCGCGCGCCACGCACTTTAGATCTTCTGATGCGTCCTCCTCTTTTTTCAGATATGCGTAATCTCCCTCAAGACTGTTTACGGTGTAATAAATCTGCTCTAACAACATTGAAGCCAGTTCCATCCTTTCTGTAAAAAATTATTATATTCTGCCGTTCCTGTTTTGTCCTCATATACGTACAGTATAACACTTTTTCCGACTCTTTTTCTACCCTTTTTCGACGGCAACACATATTTAACAAAATCATTGTTTATTTTATAATTTTTTTGTTAATTTTATACATTTCTCATTGCTTTCATTGCCTTTTTGAGCTATATTGAATATATAGAAGAAACACACGTCGGGGGGCGGAAATTTTGATAGCAAAAAAGGATTTTAAGAATGATTATAAAAATGATATACTCAAAGAAATGAACAGTGAAGGTATATACGAACCGCCGAAAACGCTCTCTTTTGTATCACCTTCCAAAATAAACCATATCCCTCAGGAAGAGTATGATCAATTGGTAGAACCCTACCGTGAAGCCATGACAAGGCTCGAAGTCCGCATGAACGGACTGAATGAAGATTATCGGAAAAAATACAGGGATTATCCGATTCACAATATACAGGCACGCATCAAGAGCAGAAAGAGCATCGAGAAAAAACTTGACAGCAAAAGTCTCCCGATTACAGCCTACACTGCCAAGGACAATTTGACCGATATCGCCGGAATCCGCGTCATCTGTTATTTTGTGGAGGATATTTTCAGTATTCTCTCACTGGTAAAGGCACAGACAGACCTCTTAATCTTAAAGGAAAGCGACTATATCCACTATCCGAAAGAGAGTGGCTACAAGAGCTATCATATGGTGCTGGGCATTCCTGTGTACCGTATTGAGGGCATGCAGTACTATCCTGTCGAAATACAATTTCGCACGCTTGCTATGGATTTGTGGGCAAGCATGGAGCACCGCATCTGCTACAAGGGTGAGACGCCGGACGAGACGACAGACGCGTTCCGCCTGTACTCTGGCGAGCTCTCCGAGATGGAGCGCCGCATGAAGCACCTGCTCGATGAAATCCGGCGGGATAACCCGCAGGAGCCCATGCAGTGACTTTTATTTTTGTGCCAGACTTTTGATTTCAATAGTGATACTACAGTCTGCGATGAACTGGTAATTCGCTTCGAGTCCGTAGGAAATATGTATTTTTATGCAGTCCTCGCTCTCTGTCACGCAGACTTCGCGGGTATCCATCGCGATTAGAATATTTCCGAACGGGGTAAAATAATCCGTCATGGTTTTTTTCCCCTCGGAAAACACCATCTGCACATTTACAGGCCCCTTTTTCCAGAGACAGAACTCCTTGTCCCGAAGCTTGATCATATTCGATACCGGCTCATCTACCTCCTCCATATTCTCCTCATACAATATATAATGCGCATTGTTTCGATAATAGTACTCTCCGGGACAGATTGTCTCAATCTGGTCAAGCTCCTCATCGGAAGCCGCCTGACTGACCTCACTGTCCACAAATTGAAGCCCGCGCACAGATACCAGTACTTCCTTTGTCATAGATGCCTCCTTCTTTTATCATCATAGGTCTTATTGAAAATATTCCAGCAATGCAAACTTAAACTGAAGCTCAACTGTGTTTTCGCCGTCTTTGTCCTGACCGCCATAGAAATAAGTTTCCATAAATTCTGCCGCGTCCTCCTGTGTCAGCTCTTCCCCATTCTCATCTAAGATACAATTCAGCCCCGAACTGATAAAAATCTCCGGTGAAAGTGCACCAACCCACAAGATTACGCCGAGTGCCGCCAATGTTTTTTTCAAATATTTATTGATAGATTTCATCTGTCCATACCCTCCTGTAACACTATTTTCTATCAGTAAGTATGGACATAATAGTAATGTTTATACACTTTTTCTGCAGTCGTTCTTCTCGAGCTGAAGCTGCTCGATAATCGCTTCCTCCTGATTGTTAATATGCTTGCGCACAATCTCCGCCGCCGTTACCTTATCTTTTTTCAAAATACACTGATACATTTCCAAATGCTCCTGCCGCAGCATCTCATGGGAGGAAGCATCTTTGAGATACTCAAAGCGGTATCTGTACATCTGTTCGGACAAATTACTGACCAACTGTATCAGTCTGGCATTGCCTGTAGACAGTACAATCTGATCGTGAAACGCCACATCTGCCTCCGCGAGCATTCGTGTATCGTTGGTCTTGACCGCATCGGAAAAATGCTCACACGCCTGAAAGAGCGCCTCTAACGCCTCCTGTCCCATGCGCTCACAGGCAAGCTCGATCGCAAGCACATCCAGCGCGCGCCGCACCTCCATGACATCCTTTAAATTCTTTAAGGTAATCTGCGCCACCTCCGCTCCGCGCCGCGGTATCATGATCACAAGACCCTCAAGCTCTAGTTTCCTGATTGCCTCTCGAATCGGAGTGCGGCTCACGCCGAGCTTATTTGCCAGATGAATCTCCATCAGCCGTTCTCCGGGCTTGAGCTTCCCTGTAAGTATTTCCTGTCTTAACGTGTTGAATACCACATCTCTGAGCGGTAAATATTCGTCATCATTCATCATACTCATATCTGCCCTCCAATCACGATTCTGTATTGTAAAATCCCGTTACATTTACCTGTGCCTCGATTCCCTTTGTCCTGAGCGTCTGGTCAACATACACTGCCGCCGCACGCGCTGTCTCCTCCTCCAGAAAAACACCGAAAATACTTGGACCACTGCCGCTCATCAGCGCATTCATCGCACCGCTGCCGCACATCATTTTCTTGATGTCTGTAATGATTGGATACGCGCGCTCTGTGACGGTCTCCATCACATTCTCCATATGCTGCGTCATGCGCTTCAAGTCGCCCTGCCCCAGCGCCTCCACCATCCCGTCAATGTCAGGATGCCGCTCAAGCGCGTTCGCATGAAGATTCTCATAGACCCATTTGGTCGGCACCATAATCGGCGGCTTCACGATCAGAAGCGATGCCTGCGGCGGCGCTGGCAGCGGCGTGAGCCTCTCGCCGATTCCCTCCGCCAGCGCAGTGCCTCCCAATATGCAAAACGGTATGTCCGCGCCGAGCTGAACTGCCTGCTGCATCAGTTCTTCTTTGGTGAGCCCCAGCTCGTACAGGTCATTCATAGCAAGCATTGTGACTGCTGCGTCTGTACTCCCCCCTGCCATTCCTGCCGCCACAGGAATATTTTTTTTGAGCTTGATCTCCACGCCCTGCCGTATCCCGTACTGCTGCCGCATCAGCTTTGCCGCCTGAAATACCAGATTGTTCTCCAAATCCCCCAGATAGTCTCTGCTGTTGACAGACAGAATGATATCCGGGTCCGTTCTCTTCTTAAATTCCAGCTCATCATAAAGGTCCACCGTCTGCATGACCATCTTGACTTCATGATACCCATTTTCGAGACGCCGGCACACATCGAGCGCCAGATTGATCTTTGCTCTTGCCTTGTAACTTTGTTTCTCCATCCAATTCCCCTTCTGACCGACTTTGTATTTTTTCTCGTACAATTTTCTTCATTATATAAGAAAATGCCAAGTTCGTCAACACTTTAACAAAATAAGCCAAAAACAAAAAGCGCCAACGCAGTCTCTCACCGCGTTGGCACCTTGTTATCCCTTCAATACATTTTTTAATACCTTCCTGACTGCTCCTGTCCCAGCCGTCAGTTCCCGAAAATAGCCGCACACGGTTTCCGCCATGCCAACCTCATATAAATCCACACCAAAGACAGCCTTATTTTGCAGAACTGGGCGAAGCAGCGCCTCCACGTCTGCCGTCTCCCCCAACTGGATTCCTGCCACATACGGGCAAAACGTCTCTAACAGCGGGTCCGGGCTGAGCGCAAAAGGCCTGCCCGCATCATCCACCGCCATCAGATACCTCAGCCACCCCGCAAACACAAGCGGTATCATCTTTAAGTCCGACACCTGATGTTGTTTGGAGGCATGGTATGCCTTGATTGTCTCCCCAAAGCGGATTGCCAGCTTCTGCGAGGTATCTGTCGCGATTCGCTGCGGCGTATCCGGCATAAATGGATTTGGAATGCGAACGTTCAACACCGTGTTCAAGAACTCCCGCGGATTCAATATTTCCGGGTCTGTCACAACGGGCAGCCCCTCCTCGTAACCAATGATTGCTACGAGCTTACTCAGCTCTGTATCCTTCATCTCGTCAGAGATTTTCTGATATCCAAGCAGGCAGCCAAAAATGGCAAGTGTCGTGTGCAGCGGGTTCAGGCAAGTACAGACCTTCATCTTTTCCACCTTGTCAACAGTCTCCCGCTCCGTGAAAATCAGACCGCCCTTGTCCAGCGCCGGACGGCCATTTGGAAATGTATCCTCTATCACTAAATACTCGCACTCCTCGGCATTGACAAACGGCGCCACATAGGTATTCTTGGAGGTAATGACGGGTTCAAGCCCCTCAATGCCGTCTTTTTTCAGCATCTCCTCCACGCAGGCATCAGGTCTGGGCGTAATTTTGTCAATCATGGTCCACGGGAAAGCTACCTTGTCTTTTGACTGGACATAACGCAAAAAGCCTTCGTCCACCAAATGATTTTGAGTCCATTTTTCAGCAAAGGCAGCTATTGCATCACGCAGTTTATCGCTATTATGCGAACAATTGTCCATACTCACCATGGCTAGGGGCTTTTTTCCAGACAAATACCGGTCATACAATAATGCTGTCACCTTTCCAAGCGTACTTACTGCCGCCTGCGGTCCCGCCTCGAAGTCCGCGGCAACGGACGCAAGCACCATACCCTTGCCATCTACAAGGCTGTACCCTTTTTCCGTGATTGTAAATGACACCATTTGCAGCGAATCTTTTGCAAAGATCTCCCTTAACCGGTCAAAGGCAGCTTCCTGTTCCCTGTCGAGCACCAGCGTCTCCACGATACTGCCAATCACCGTCTTTTCCACACTGCCATCCGCCTTTAGGGTCGCTAAAATACTCAGGTTATCATGCGGCTGGTACATTTTCTCGATGATTTCATAGTCAAATCCCTCCACGACAACAAGCCCGCGGTCTAAGACGCCGTCATTGAGCAGGCGCTGCACCACATTTGCCTGAAAGGCGCGAAACAGATTGCCTGCGCCGAAATGCACCCAAAACGGATTTTCCATTGTTGCCGCCGCCACCTTCTCGCGGTCAAATTGCGGAAGCAGATATCCTTTCTCCTCCCACGCCGAGCGGTTTTTGATTCCTGTCTGATCGAATGTGATCATAATCTCTTTGCCCCCTTCTCAATTGCCTCCCACAAACCGTTTAAATACGCTGCGCCGAGCGCTCTGTCATAGAGACCATATCCCGGCATAGCCACCTCGTCCCAGATCATGCGTCCGTGGTCGGGACGTATGGGACCATCAAAGCCAATCTCGTACAGCGCCCTCATAATCTCATACATGTCAAAGGTCCCGTCCGATGACAGGTGCGCCGCCTCCTCAAAGTTTGTCGGCGAGATAAATTTCAGGTTCCGCACATGTGCAAAGTGTATCCTTCCTTCCAGAGACCGAATCATATCGGGCAGATCATTCTCCAGATTTGTGCCGTAAGAGCCGGAACAGAACGTCACGCCGTTATGCGGATTGTCTACCATCTGCATCATGCGAAGGATATTTTTCTTGTTGATGATGATGCGCGGCAGCCCAAACACACTCCAAGCCGGGTCATCTGGGTGGATTGCCATATTGATCCCATACTGATCACAGACCGGCATGATCTGTTCCAAAAAATACTTTAGGTTCGCAAACAGCTTTTCATCATCTATGTCCTCATACTGCGCAAACAGCTCTTTGACATGTGCCATTCTCTCCGGTTCCCAGCCCGGCATCACAGTGCCGTTCGTATCCCCTGCAATCGAGGCAAACATCTTCTCCGGGTTCAGCGCATCGACTGCCTCCTGCGTGTAGGCAAGCACGGTAGACCCGTCCTGCCGCACCCTCGCAAGCTCAGTCCTTGTCCAGTCAAACACAGGCATAAAGTTATAGCATACAAGGTGAATATCCTCTTTGCCTAAGTTCTCTAATGTCTCAATGTAATTGGCTATATACTGCTCACGCTCAGGCACGCCTGTCTTGATCGCATCGTGAATATTCACGCTCTCGATTCCCGCTATATGCAGCCCCGCCGCCTGAACCTCCTCCTTCAATGCGCGTATACGCTCCCTGCTCCACACCTCCCCCGGCGCCGTGTCATACAGCGTCGTGATCACGCCCGTCACGCCCGGAATCTGGCGAATCTGTTTGAGTGTTACGGTGTCAAATTTACTGCCATACCATCTGAGTGTCATTTCCATTGTCTTATCCCCGCTTTCCGTTTGAAAAAGTCATTCCAACAGTTTCTTCTATTATATAAAGTCTGTCCTGCGATTGCCATTGAAGCACTTGCCCAATACATTGCAAAAGTTGCGGTATTATGCTATTCTGTAATCAAACTTCAGAAAGGACTTTTACCAATGAAAAAAAATCTGCAGACTGCCTTCCAGACCCGACAGTACATGTTGACAAAAGATTATGAAATCTATTACTACTGCGACCGTGATCTGCCGCAGGTCGCACTGCACGCACACGACTTTTACGAATTTTATTTTTTCCTCGAAGGTATGGTGCATATTGAGATTGACCATACGCGCTATCCGCTGTCCTTTGGCGATGTGATCTTTATTCCCCCGAAAATTGCACACCGCCCCATTCTGCACAGCAGAGAACTCCCTTACCGGCGCTTTGTGCTGTGGCTGAGCGACGCCTATTTCAGACAAATCCTGTCCCTGTCCCCAGATTACAGGTTTCTGCCACAGTATATGGCGTCGCACAACAACTACATTCTCCACCACGACCGCTATACCTTTAACACGCTCCAATCCCTGCTCCTGCGCCTGCTCGAAGAACTGCACGCAGACCAGTTTGGGTGCAGGACACAGGCCGCACTGTGTATCCAGAACCTGCTGCTCCAGATCAGCCGCGTGCTCTACGACCAAACGCATCCCAAAGCCAAAAGCACTGGTCTGTCTCTGTACCAAAATGTGCTGCACTATATTGAAGAACATATCGAGGAGGATTTATCGCTCGACCAGCTCGCAGCGGTCTTTTATGTGAGCAAATACCACATTGCCCATACCTTTCGTGAGAATTTGGGCGTTTCCGTACATCAGTATATCACCAAAAAAAGGCTTGCCCTCTGTCGGGAAGCCCTTCTAGGACACCAAAAAATCGCTGAAACAATTGCCTCCTTCGGCTTCAAAGACTACTCCAGCTTTTACCGCGCCTTCAAGAAGCAATATGGCATCTCACCGAAAGCATTTCAGGACAGCCTGCCAAAACGCGCGGAACATCGTTCGCCGCTTTGAACAAAATACATCATCAGGTTCTGTCCTGTCCCTGATTATTTTTTATGGAACTTTGGTTCTAACACTACCAATTTTGTCTGTTTCATTGTATAATGACCTAAATGAAAGAAAAAGGAGACAATGATATTATGGCACAGAATCCAGTTATCACAATCGAAATGAAAAACGGCGATCTCATCAAAGCAGAACTTTATCCCGAAATCGCACCGAATACGGTCAATAATTTTATCAGCCTGATTCAAAAAGGCTACTACAATGGTCTGATTTTCCACCGAGTGATCAATGGCTTTATGATCCAAGGCGGCTGTCCTGACGGCACTGGAATGGGCGGCCCGGGCTACTCGATTGCCGGGGAATTTGCACAGAACGGTTTTGAGAACGAATTAAAGCACACGCCCGGCGTGCTTTCCATGGCCAGAAGCATGATGCCGGACTCCGCAGGAAGCCAATTCTTCATTATGCACAAGACAAGCCCGCATTTAGACGGCGCTTATGCAGCATTCGGAAAGGTGACAGAAGGACTAGATATCGTGGACAAGATTGCGACCACAAACACCGATTACGCCGACAGACCACTCGAAGATCAGGTGATGAAGAGTGTTACGGTGGATACGTTTGGGGTGGACTATCCTGAGCCGGAGAAGTGCTAAGGAATTGTTCGAGAATGTATGTCAAAAGGCGCAGTGGGCTACTGCGAGGCTTTTTGACATGCATAACACGTACGAATCTATACAAAACAAAAAATCCCTAAAACACTTCAGGGATTTTAAAAGGCGACTAACGGATTTGAACCGATGATCAGGGAGTTGCAGTCCCACGCCTTACCACTTGGCTAAGTCGCCTTATTTATATTAATATATGCAGAAAAGAAAAAAATATACCAAATTTAGAAACTCCCCGAGTAGGGCTCGAACCTACAACAACTCGGTTAACAGCCGAGTGCTCTACCATTGAGCTATCGAGGAAAACTGAGAGTATTCCCTCAAAACCGAACACAAAAATCTATCTCTTATCTATCATTCATCCATTCTCTTCCAACATCTTCTTCCCATACCTCTCAGGATAAGCCTTCGACCGATTAGTAGTATTCAGCTCAATGCATTGCTGCACTTACACCTATACCCTATCTACCTTGTCGTCTTCAAGGGGTCTTATCCACTTGTGTGGGGGATATCTCATCTTGAGGGGGGCTTCACGCTTAGATGCCTTCAGCGTTTATCCCTGCCGGACTTGGCTACCCTGCCATGGCGTTGGTCGCCAACAGGTACACCAGCGGTTCGTCCATCCCGGTCCTCTCGTACTAAGGACAGCTCCTCTCAGATATCCTGCGCCCACGCCGGATAGGGACCGAACTGTCTCACGACGTTCTGAACCCAGCTCGCGTACCGCTTTAATGGGCGAACAGCCCAACCCTTGGGACCTGCTACAGCCCCAGGATGCGATGAGCCGACATCGAGGTGCCAAACCACTCCGTCGATGTGAACTCTTGGGAGTGATCAGCCTGTTATCCCCAGGGTAGCTTTTATCCGTTGAGCGATGGCAATCCCACTTTATGCCACCGGATCACTAAGTCCTACTTTCGTACCTGCTCCACCCGTCGGTGTCACAGTCAGGCTCCCTTCTGCCTTTGCGCTCTACGAATGGTTTCCGTCCATTCTGAGGGAACCTTTGAGCGCCTCCGATACCCTTTCGGAGGCGACCGCCCCAGTCAAACTCCCCGTCAGACATTGTCCCCCGCCCGGCTTACGGGCGCAGGTTAGAAACCCAGTACTATAAGGGTGGTATCCCAACAGCGGCTCCTCACAGACTGGCGTCTGTGGCTCTTAGCCTCCCACCTATCCTGTACATACAGCACCGGATCCCAGTATCAAACTGGAGTAAAGCTCCATGGGGTCTTTCCGTCCTGGCGCAGGTAGCCAGCATCTTCACTGGCACTTCAATTTCACCGGGTGCATTGTCGAGACAGCGCTCAAATCATTACGCCTTTCGTGCGGGTCGGAACTTACCCGACAAGGAATTTCGCTACCTTAGGACCGTTATAGTTACGGCCGCCGTTTACTGGGGCTTCAATTCAAGGCTTCGTTTCCTGACCTCTCCTCTTAACCTTCCAGCACCGGGCAGGCGTCAGCCCATATACCTCACCTTTCGGTTTCGCATAGACCTGTGTTTTTGCTAAACAGTTGCTTGAGCCTATTCTCTGCGGCCATCCTTCGATGGCACCCCTTTTCCCTAAGTTACGGGGCCATTTTGCCGAGTTCCTTGACAATGCTTCTCCCGCCGGCCTTGGGATTCTCTCCCCATCCACCTGTGTCGGTTTACGGTACGGGTATG
>KE159565.1:145027-196548 GCA_000403215.2 Lachnospiraceae bacterium A4 | reverse complement strand
CTTGGTCCCCCAACACCTAGTAATCATCGTTTACAGCGTGGACTACCAGGGTATCTAATCCTGTTTGCTCCCCACGCTTTCGAGCCTCAACGTCAGTTACAGTCCAGTAAGCCGCCTTCGCCACTGGTGTTCCTCCTAATATCTACGCATTTCACCGCTACACTAGGAATTCCGCCTACCTCTCCTGCACTCTAGCTGCACAGTTTCCAAAGCAGTTCCATGGTTAAGCCATGGGATTTCACTCCAGACTTGCGCTGCCGTCTACGCTCCCTTTACACCCAGTAAATCCGGATAACGCTTGCCCCCTACGTATTACCGCGGCTGCTGGCACGTAGTTAGCCGGGGCTTCTTAGTCAGGTACCGTCATTTTCTTCCCTGCTGATAGAGCTTTACGTACCGAAATACTTCTTCACTCACGCGGCGTCGCTGCATCAGGGTTTCCCCCATTGTGCAATATTCCCCACTGCTGCCTCCCGTAGGAGTTTGGGCCGTGTCTCAGTCCCAATGTGGCCGTTCACCCTCTCAGGCCGGCTACTGATCGTCGCCTTGGTGGGCCTTTACCCCGCCAACTAGCTAATCAGACGCGGATCCATCGTATACCACCAGAGTTTTTCACACTGCTTCATGCGAAGCTGTGCGCTTATGCGGTATTAGCACCTATTTCTAAGTGTTATCCCCCAGTATACGGCAGGTTCTCCACGCGTTACTCACCCGTCCGCCACTAACTCATACATCACTAGGTTTCAATATGAGTCCGTTCGACTTGCATGTGTTAAGCACGCCGCCAGCGTTCATCCTGAGCCAGGATCAAACTCTCATGTTAAAATACAATCTGCTTCGCAGCTCTTGGAAGAAACTTCGTTTCTTCTTCGAACTTCCAAAAGCTTTGTTTGATTCTTGCACCAGTTAAACTGGCTAATTAATCCGTTGCATTTTTGATGCGACTGCATAAAAATGCTTTTACTTTTTAAAGGTTTTGTTCTCTGAATATTCTATAATAAGAATTTCTCTTTTAGAATTTTCAGGGTTGCATTACTGTTTATTTGTCAAGGTTCTTGTTTCGTTTGCTTATCTTGTTTGCGACAGCTTGCTTAGTTTATCACAGTTTTTCGCATCTGTCAAGCACTTTTTATTTTTTCTTAAATCTTTTTTCTTAAATTGTTTTTATCAAAACTTTTTCAGAATGTTCTCGCTGTTTGTTTTATCTGTATTACTCAGCGACGTGTTTTATCTTATCACGCAAACTAAGAGTTGTCAACAACTTTTTTCAAATTTTTCCAAATATTTTTCAAAAAATTTTTTTACCTTGAAGCATACGCTGTTTTATACTCAAAGCAATACCTTTTGGAGCAGCGCAATCAGGTAATTCGAGTGATACATAATCGTGAGAAAACGACTCTGTTCTACCTGCTCTAACACCCACGCATTGAGTCCGAGCGTGTCAAATACTCCTAATAGAAGAAAGCCCAGCCATACAATCAGCACGGACTCTGCGAGTCCTAACGCTGCCCCCGCAAACTTGTCGGCAAGTTTTCCTATGGGGATTGCGCGAACGAGTTTAAAAGAGTCTGTCAAAAACCGCATGATTTTGTGAATCAAGCGGATCGCAGCCAGCAGCGCAAACGCCATAACGACTTGCACATAACTCTTTTGTATAAAACTTCCTATGCCTTTTGCCACCACGATCAGCACTAAGATTCCCAATATGCAGGATATAATGCGTATCACACTCTCTAAAAATCCTCTTTTCCATCCCCATATTACACCAATGCCTAAAATAGCAATTACGATTATAAAAAGTATATTGATATCCAATTCCGCTCTACCTCCGCTGTGAAATTCTGTATTTTATTACTGAAGCTCTATTGACTGTATGGAAGATTCTGTGACCAGCGTATGCCTTGAAATACTGCCGCCCGGAACAAAGCAGATAATCTTGTCACTAAAGGCTCCCTGATATTTGAGTCTGTCGTCCCAGTCATAAAGCATGCACTCACTGTCATTATAGATAACAATTCCTGAGGAGTCAAACATAATGTCTTTATACTCCATGTCAAACGCGAGCTCGCTGACTTTTTTGGCACTGGTATCATAGATTTCAATACGGTATTTTGTATCTGCCGCCGTATTGTAGAATACAAGCCCCACATGGCTCTCATTGTAAAACACGCTTTGTATCTCTTCTGATATCATATTTTCGGACAGACTTTCCGGTGTCTGCTTTCCTTTGAAAAACATGATTCTGTTGTCTGCCACCGCAAATATAGTGTCATTTCCCATAAAATGCACAAGTGGTATCACTGCCTCTGGATATCCGTATCCGCTCACAAAATTGTCGGTGTAATTTTGTCCCACTGATGAAAAATTGTAAAAACCGATGTTTGAAACTACTTTTCCTTTTTCAGCCTTAATATACGAAACGGCAACCAGACTGCCATCATTGGAGATGTCAACCGCGATCGGATACCCGGAATTGCTCATTCTGGTCTTAAAATCCGCAAAGGACTTCCCAGTGGCACTGTACAGATAGATTGCCGTCACCGACGAGTCATCTAAAACTGCTGCCACAACACCATTTGAGGACACGCAAAAATCCCGTATCGGCAATGTCGTCTCTATGGTGCCGAGCATTCCCTGAGCGTTGGCGACATAAATCTTCCTGCCATTATAGTCTCCAACCGCCGCCGTTTTATTGCATGTTCTGACTACTGGATTCTGCATCTCGTACGTCTGGTTCCAGATAGTCTTTCCCTTTAAATCGGTACAGCTCATGCCATCGTTGCTGTAAGTAAAGAGTGTTCCTTTGAGATTGATGGTTTTGGACTCAGATGCCCTGAGCCACTCATTCTCCTGAACGACACTATAGCTGACATACACTTTATTTTTCCATTGGATATATGCGCCGATTGCGACGACTGCGGCCACTGCGGCGACCGCCAGAACGGTGTACAGTTTGAGCTGCCTGTGTCTGGCGAGCATACTATCCATTGATTTTTGGTCTCTGTTATTATTTTGACCGGTATTCTTCTCTTTATGATTCTTATTTTCTTTCTTATTATCATTGCCTTTTTTATTTTTTCCGCCCTTGAGAAGATATTGGTTTCTATTAAAATCCCTTATTTCTGCCATTAATATACCTCATTTAAGAACTGTGTCTGTCAACAATTCCTTGAAATATGAAGAACTCATACGTCTTAAAACAATTCAGCCATGTTCAACTACATGGCTGAATAGGTACAGTATAACATTATTTTCAGGGAAGTAAAAGCTTTTGTCCATAAAGAATATTATCTGGATTTTCGATTTGATTCCACTGGCATATTTCCTCTACGCGGGAATAGTCACCGTAGATTTCATAACAGATGGTCCGCAGGGTGTCTCCTTTGCGGACGACATAGTACTGAGGTGTGGATGGCGTCTGTTCAGGCTCTGTCAGAACCTGTGCGGCACCGGACTGCGTTGTCTGGATTTCCTGTGCGGCATCGGACTGTACTGCTGACGCCATATCCTGTGACGGCTGCTCTGCTTCTGCTGACAGCGTATCTTGCGACGGCTGTGTCGGCTGCGCTGCTTCTGCTGACGGCTGGCTTTGAGGCTCTTGCGTTGTCTGTGCTGGCTCTGATACAGGCTCGTCCTGTGGCTGCTGCGCTGGAGACGAATCCTGTGGCTGTTCTGTCCTTGCTGACTGTGTGTCCTGTGGCTGCTGCTCTGATTTCGTTCCTGTCAGAGACACATCCTGTGGTGACTGCGCTGCCGCTTCCTTTTCAGACTGAACACTCTGCTGCATGGTAGGGATTGCCTCCTGTCCTGTCATTTTCAGCGAAGTGTTCTCTGCGACAAATGCCAGACAGTAGTCAATGTTTTTCTGCATACTCTGCATTTTGTTGTAATTGTTCATGGAAATAATGCCGTATGCCATGATACACACTACAAATCCAAGACACAGGACATTCATGACATTCCACATGAAACCAATCTTTGCCTCCTCGCGGTTATATGCCTGTGTGATTCTGCTAAGATGCGCCGCATCTTTTACGGGCGCTCTGCTGAGCGGCTCCTGCTCTGTCGGGGAGAGTATCACTTTATTTTTGTCATGGTCTCTCGTAGTATTCCATTCCACCAGATAGTTCTGCATCTCTTCATTCTGGTCATAATAGATATAAAAATCATCGAGTATGACTTTCGTGCTGCGCAGCGTCAACTCGATTCGAAGCTTCAAATCTTTGTTGTAATCCGCCTTCGCATTTCCTATATATGCACATGATGGAAAATATGTATTGTTGAGCTGCTGGATTCTGTCTCCGCCGCCCTCCAAAGCTGCTGCCCCAGATACGACAATGCGGAATCGTCCGCTTTCTTCTACTGACCTGCCGTACAGCGCAATCTCTGGATGGGGCTTTTCGTCCTCCACAGACAGGATTTTCTTGATAAATGTGTGTACATAGTCCTCGAGATAGAGAATGTAGATTCCTTCCGGCGCGCCTATCGTTCGTGTGTTGACTGGTATCAAATTCTGGGTGTTTGAAAGTATATTTGTTTGCTTGTCCATTTTGGTATCACCTATACATCCTTTCGTAATTAAGATCTTTATTCCTTCCTGTACTGCTATCTTAACACTTTGGACACAAGGAATCTGTCGAAATACGTCTGCTGTCAAAAAAAAATCTTTCCACACAAATAAAAAGGTTCCGGCAGACGCGGAACCTTTTAACTGATATACTTTTAACGAATATACTTTTAATTGTAGAATTTATAGATTGTCGTTGTTTTGTAAGGACGCTCAGGTCCATAGATGACATCTTGAAACTGCGGTTGGTTGACTGCATCCGGGAAACATTGTGTCTCCAGACAAAGCCCGCTGCGCTTTCCGTAGGCGGCGCCTCCCTTGCCTGTCTGTGGTGTGATGCAGCTTCCCGCATAGAACTGCAAACCGGGCTGGTCTGTGTAAACGTCCATTTTTCTGCCTGTGGTGGGTTCCTCCACGGACGCTGCCTTTTGAATCGTCCCGTCGAAACCATCCAGCGCATAGTTGTGGTCATAGCCTTGTCCATAGCCTAATTGCACATTGTCCTGATTGATGTCCTCACCGATAACTTTCATCGTCCGAAAATCAAACGGTGTGCCTGTCACATCGGCAAGCTCTCCTGTCGGAATCAGTCGTTCGAAAATCGGCGTGTAGTGCGATGCATGAATGCTAAGTCTGTGTCCCTCGATGCTGCCCGAATCATGCCCTGCAAGGTTAAAGTAGGAATGATTGGTCATGTTGATCAGCGTCTTTTGATCGCTTGTCACTTCATAGGCAATCTGAAGTTCATTATCATCCGTAACGGTATAGGTCACCTGAACATTTTTGTTGCCCGGAAAGCCCATCGAACCGTCGGAATCCGCGAGCGTAAACACAACGCTGTTGTCCTTGGGCGCCGCATTCCAGATTCTCTTGTGATATCCGTTGTCGTCATCGCTGTGGAGATTGTTGGTGCCGTCGTTTGCTGCAAGCTGGTATGTTTTTCCATCTATCGTAAAGCACGCTTGGTCTATGCGGTTTGCGCTTGGTCCGATGGTTGCCCCAAAAAAGCAGCCGTTTGCCAGATACCCTTCAACACTATCATAGCCGAGCACGACATCTGCGCTGGTTCCTGCCTTGTCTGGCACGAAAAGATTGACAAGGATTGCCCCGAAATCTGTCACTTCTGCGGTGAAGCCCTTGCCGTTTGTGATGGTGTAGAGCGTAACCTCTTTTCCATCTTGTGTTTTTCCAAAATTTTTTGTTGTGATTGCCATTTCTTTTCCCTCTTTCTTTGTATGCGTACTTTTATTTCATTATACTCTATGTAGTCAAGCAAGATCTACACTACTTTTTATAGCTTTTGCCCTATAAAATTGTATTGATATTCCTGTTCATATCAATATCAGCAATGCTCGTTTTCAGATTTTGCAGGAAGTTTACAGTTCTGTCCTGCCCTCAAGCGCGCGCAGCAAGGTCATCTCATCAATACACTCCAAGTCACCGCCCACGGGCACGCCGCTTGCAATGCGCGTCACTTTGACCCCCGTCGGCTTGATGAGCTTCGAGATATACATTGCGGTCGTCTCTCCCTCAAGGCTTGAGTTGGTCGCGATGATGACTTCCTCCACCTCGCCTTCAAGGCGCTTCACAAGCTCTTTGAGCTTAATGTCGTTTGGTCCGATGCCAAGCATCGGCGAAATGGCTCCATGCAGTACATGATAGACACCCATGTATTTCCCGGTCTTTTCGTATGCCGCCAAATCCCGTATATTCTCCACGACCATGATCGTCTCATGATCGCGTTTGGGATTGGCACAGATCGGACAGATTTCCTTGTCCGCAAGCGTGCAGCAGGTGTTGCAGTAGTGAATGTTCTTCCTCGCGTCCACCATAATCTGCGCAAAGCGTTCGACGTGATCTGGCGGCATATTGATGACATGGAGCGCAAGTCTTTGTGCGGACTTGTTTCCCACGCCGGGAAGCTTTGCAAACTGCTCAATCAATTTCTGAATATATCCGCTGTAAAGTTCCATCAGAAGGGTAATCCTCCGCCTAGTCCGCCCAAACCGCCTGTCATTTTGCCCATCAGCTCATTGTTTGCCTCCTCAGCCTGACGCAGCGCCTCATTGGCCGCAGCCATGATCATATCCTGCAAGGTCTCGATATCCTCAGGGTCCACTGCCTCCTCTGAGAGCGTCACCTTCACAATCTCCTTCTTGCCGGTCACGACGACCTCCACGGCTCCGCCGCCTGCTTTGGCAGAAAATTCTTTGGTCTCAAGCTCCTTTTGTCCCTCCTCCATCTGCCGCTGCATACGCTGTGCCTGTTTCATCAGATTATTCATGTTTCCGGGCATACCCATGCCTCCCGGAAATCCTCCTCTTTTTGCCATTGTTCCATACTCCTTCCATTCTTAATCAATCATCTTCGATCTCTATGTCCATATTGATCACTTTCGCAAGATCAATATAGCTCTCCTCAAACCGTCTGCCGGGCGACAGACTCTGCACCTGCACAGATACCTGTTTCTGGATGAAATTCGAAATCATATCCTCGACATGTCTGTGATTTTCTTCATTGCTCAGATAATCATATGCCAGCCCGTCCTCCACCACGATGACAAGCCGATTGTCACCGCCCAGACTCAAACGGGCGTTTTTCAGATGCGTTTTCAGCGGCTGCCCTGTCCTTGCTACGATACTGTGCCAGCCGCTCACAATCTGCTTCACGTCCTCCGGTATCGCCTTCGGCAGCTCTGGCTTTGGTGTCTCTTTGGCAGCTTCCTTTATTGATTGTACCGCAGCCGGGGCTGCCTGCACAACACCTTTTTCAATTTTTTCTTCTAAATCCTTCACGCGCGCCACGACGGCCTCATTCGATGTCTCCATAGCGGGCTTGCACAGCTTGATCAAAGTCATTTCTATCAATATGCGCTTTTGTGTGGCGTACTTAATCTGACCTGACAGCTCGGAAAAAATGCGAATCTGGCGCATGATTTCCTCCGCGTCCATCGTCTCCGCCTCTGCTTGAAGGCGCGCCAAATTATCGCTCGACACATCTATGACATCCTCTATGTCCTGCTCTGAGGTCTTGACAAGCAGGAGATTTCTGAGGTACCAAGTGATGTCCGCGACAAACTGCGAAAGCTCGCGCCCCTGCATGACCACCTCCTCAAGCAGTGCGATACAGCCGGTGATGTCCCGCGCCTGTATCAGCTCGAGCAGACGCGCAAACACTTCAGTATCAACCGCCCCTAACACATCGAGAACTTTGTCATACGTCAGCGCTTCCCCAAAATGAAACGCGATGCACTGGTCCAACAGGCTCAGCGCGTCACGCATCGAGCCGTCGGCAGTCTTTGCGATGTATTTCAGTGCGCGTTCCTCGACCTGAACCTGTTCCTGCGCCATCAGATTACGCAGACGGTCCGCAATCGTCTCGATGGTGATCCTCTTGAAGTCATAGCGCTGGCAGCGCGAGAGAATGGTGATTGGAATTTTGTGGACTTCTGTCGTTGCCAGTATAAAAATCACATAGGAGGGCGGCTCTTCTAGGGTCTTTAGCAGTGCGTTAAAGGCTCCTATGGAAAGCATATGCACCTCGTCGATGATATAAACCTTATATTTCCCCTCTACTGGGGAATAGGACACCTCGTCGATGATTTCCCGAATGTTGTCCACGCCGTTGTTGGACGCGGCGTCAATCTCGATCACGTTCACGCTCGCGCCGGAGGCGATGGTCTGACAGCTTCTGCACTGTCCGCAGGGGCTGCCGTCCACTGGGTTTTCACAGTTTACGGACTTCGCAAAGAGCTTGGCGATCGTCGTCTTGCCTGTGCCCCGCGTACCGGTAAAGAGATAAGCGTGTCCGATGCGGTCCGCCTTGATCTGGTTTCGAAGCGTTGTGACGATATGGTCCTGTCCCTTGACATCCTCGAAGATATCTGGACGAAATTTTCTGTATAATGCGGTGTATGACATGATATACTCCTTGGTTTTATTTTGTCAGTTTGGTTTATTATGACATTCCTGTTGATAAAATACAAGCGTTGGTTTTATTATACCCATCAGAAAGACCGCTGTAAACCCTATTTTCGGCTTTACAGCGGTCCTTCTCAAACAATCTGCTTTATCCGATCAAACATTGCTTCCCCTGAAACGCAAAACCGTATTTGCGTATGCGCTCCGGCGCGAAACCGCGCGCAATCAGCTCCGTCTCGTACTTTTTCTCTTCGATCTGACGGTGGGCTGCGGCGAGCGTGTCGGCAAGCGTTTGTTCGTCCTCATACGGATTCAGCACCTTGAACTCAAAAATAAACGCCTTCCCGTCCTGATTGCGCGGCTCAAGCATCACATCATACCGGCCGAAGCCGCTCTCACGGTTCGAGCGCACCTCGTAGGCGTCCGCCATATTCACGACCATGCCGAGCACAAAACCATGGTAAAAGCGCTCCGGTTCTGCCTCCTCCGAAGGTTTGTTTCCGCTGTCAAACGAGCTGAATGTATGCAGTGCCACCTTATTCATAAATGCGTTCATCATTCGCACGTTGTCGTCCAGCATCGCTTGAATGAAATCATTATACACTGTCTGAACGCTGTCGCCCGAAAACCAGCCTTTCACCATATTCTTGAACATCATTCGCACTTCCCTGTTCGTGAGAACCAGCGTATAATACGGTTCATTCTCCCTGTCCCCGGAAAAGGGTTCCGTGTCAATCACTTTTAGATAGCCTGTTGCAAGCAGCAGGCTCCACACCGCATCCTCATTTCCCTCGAGCTGGTTGAACACAATCTGCTCGTCAATCCGCGCCTGAAAACTCTTTCCTGCAAGCAGGTCCTCCACTGTCCGCTTTACCGCCTTGCTTCCGCGCTGAATCAGGGAGTTCACAAGGCTGTTTGCGCTCGTGTTTGCCCAGTAGGCTTCGTATTTCGCATCATTTTCCATAAATGCAGCAATGGACCATGGATTGTAAATATCCGTGTACCTGCCAAATGTAAAGCCGTCATACCACTTTTTTACCATTTCCTTCTCACTGCCAAACCCTGCGTCGTCAAGCGCATCAAATACCTCCTGCTCTGTGAAGCCAAAAGACAATGCATACTTATTGGAAGTCGTCGTCACTACCTTGAGGTGGTTCAACTCGGAAAAAATCGACTCCTTCGAGATTCTTGTGATGCCTGTAATCAGCCCGCGTTCCATGCTTTTGTTGTCCTTAAAGGTATTCACAAAAAAACTTCTGAAAAATGCCACCGCCTTATTCCAGTAACCATAAACCCATGCCTCCTGCATGGGCGTGTCGTATTCATCAAGAAGAATTATCACTTTTTTTCCATAATATTTTTCAAGATAGGTGCTAAGTATGCTGATGGATGTGGCAGCCGCTTCATCAGGCATATCTTTTCGTATTGATGCATAGTATTCCCTGTCGTCGTCGTCAAACAGGTCTGACTTCATCATATCGCTAAATTCTTTGTAGGTGCGCACTATTATTTTTTTTACAGCCGTTTTCATCGACTCAATACAGTCAAGGCTTTCTTCTCCGCCTGCCTCCGCATTATACCCCGATTTTGCCCCTGCAAAACTCATAAAAATCACGGGAAACTCCCCGTGCAGCCTGCGCATTTCCTCGTTTTCCCAGACCTTCTTTCCCTCGAACAAATAGCTTTTCTCCTTATACTGATTGGAGAAAAAGCACTCGACTGTACTCATATTCAGCGTTTTCCCAAACCTGCGCGGACGTGTAATCAGCGTGACTTCATCTGCATTGTCCCACCACTCCCGGAGGAAATCTGTCTTGTCAACATAGAAGATGTGATTGTCCATCATTTTCTCATAATTCTGATATCCTAATGCATGTTTGACCCTCATCTTACTTCCCCTTTTTATTCTATCCTTTTTATTCTATCTTTTTTACTCTACCATTTTTGTCCGAACAGTCCTTTGGATTTTGTGATGAACGGGAAGCTCTGATCTGGCTGTTCTTCCTTTATGGTCTCAGCCCCATTCCGCCCTCAAGTGTCAGGGTCTCTCCTGTCATGTACTTGAAATCCGGTGATGCAAGCTGAACGCATACACGACCAATCTCAGCCTCTGCGTCGCCGAAATGACCTGCCGGCGGCATCTTGACATTTTCCTTGAAGGCTTCGGGATATGCCTTCTCAAACTGTTCAAGCTGTGCGGTCCACGCCAGCGGACAGACGATGTTGACATTGATGCCGTCCTTTGCCCACTCTGTAGCAGCCACGCGCGTCAGCCCGCGAATGCCCTCCTTTGCCGCAGCGTAAGCGCACTGGCCAAAATTGCCAAACAGTCCGGCACCGGAGGCAAAGTTGATGACCGCGCCCTTTGACTTGGCAAGATGCGGATAACATGCCTTCATATAATAAAATGCCGCATACAATCCTGAGTACAGCGCCAAATCGAACTGGTCTGTGGTGTGCTCTGCAAGCGGCACGCCGGAGGCGGACGCCTGCGCGTTGTTGATCAGCACGTCAATGCTGCCAAAGGTGTCGATTGTCTGCTGTACCACGTTGTTTATCACTGCCTCGTTGTCCGCCCCGGCATTGACATCTGCCTGAACCGTCAGCACCTTGATGTTGTAGAGCCGCTCAAGCTCCTCCTTGGCATCTTCAAGCTTCCTGACATTGCGTCCGGTGATGACCAAATTTGCCCCTTCCTTGGCATAAGCCGTGGCAATGCCGTATCCAATCGAGCCGCATCTGCCGTCACTCAGGACTGCCCTGCCCGCCCCCGTGATAATTGCTGTCTTTCCTGTTAAAAATCCCATACGCTTTATTTCCTCCTGTTTTTGATAGTTTTATTATACCCCAAACTGAGCCAAATGCATAGTTTTATGTGGAAAATACTGACAAAAATATCACCCAAAACCGTTGCAGCCTTACATGGCAATGTGTTATGATATAAGTGCGATAGTAGGATAAATGACAGGAAAGGAGGATTATGATAATGGGAATTTCTTCTATATCTTATTTGTCGAAACAAAACCGGGATATGTACCGGACTTACCGTTCTCTCGCCAGTGGAAAGCGCATCAACACTGCATCAGATAATGCGGCAGGACTTGCGATTGCCAATAAGCTCAAAACCCGTGTCGGCGGCACGAATGTCGGAATCAGTAATTCAAAAACTTCGCAGAATATGCTCAATGTCGCAGACGGCGCAATTGGATCTGTGACAGACTCTTTGCAGCGAATCCGTGAACTGGGTATACAGGCTTCCAATGGTCTGTACTCCGCCTCGGACAGAAGTGCGATCCAGGCTGAGATCGATCAGCTCAAGGAGTCCATCGGCGGCATTACTTCGCAGACCAAATTCAACGAAATGAATGTGCTTGATGGTTCGATGGGCAGCTCACACGTAGCTTCCAATGCAGACGGCGGCGGCATGAATATTGATATGCCTCAGTTTTCTCTCGAGGGACTCGGCATCGCAGATTTTGATGTGACCTCTAACAACTTCGATGTATCTGCGATTGACAAGGCACTAGAAAAGGTCAGCGCAAAGCGCAGCTACCTCGGTGCAGCTTACAACGGGCTTGACCACAACATCGCTTACAACACCTATGCAGCCTACAATCTGACTGCTGCGCAGAGCCGTATTGAAGACACCGATTATGCACAAGGCGCTATGGACCTCAAAAAACAACAGGTACTCAATACATATAGTATCATGATGCAGCGCAAGATGATCAACAATGCAGACGGACAGGTAAGAATGATGCTCGGATAATGGACTCGATGATTAGACCCAATGAATAAACTTATGATTAGAGTAGGGAAATGTTGTCCCCTACTCTATTTTTGCCCAACCATATGCATACTTGACTGCCTTCTTCCAGCCCTTCATGCGGGCTTCGCGCTCATTGCTGTCAATGGAAGGTTCAAAGACACAGTTACTTGCCCAGTTTTTCCTGACATCTTCCCTGTCTGTCCAGTATCCGACCGCAAGCCCTGCCAGATATGCTGCCCCCAGCGCTGTAGTCTCCACACATTTGGGACGGATTACAGGAACATTGACGATATCGGCCTGCGTCTGCATTAGAAAATCATTCGCACTCGCGCCGCCGTCCACCTTGAGGGAAGAAATCGCAAGTTTTGCGTCTGCCTCCATCGCGGAGAGCACATCATGAACCTGATACGCGATGGAATCGAGCGTGGCGCGGATAACGTGACATTTGTTTACGCCGCGCGTGATGCCGACAATGGTTCCTCTCGCATACTGGTCCCAGTACGGTGCGCCGAGTCCCGTAAATGCGGGCACGACATAGCAGCCGTTTGTGTCTGGCACCTTTCTTGCCATATATTCTGAATCCTCTGAGGAGTCAATAATCCTCAGCTCGTCGCGCAGCCACTGGATTGCGGCGCCCGCCACAAAGATCGAGCCCTCCAGCGCATAATTGACTGTCCCGTCAAGCCCCCACGCAATCGTTGTCACCAGCCCATTGTCTGAAAATACTGGCTTTTCCCCTGTATTCATGAGCAGAAAACAACCCGTCCCATAAGTGTTCTTCGCTTCCCCTGCCTGAAAACAAGTCTGCCCAAACAATGCCGCCTGCTGGTCTCCCGCCGCACCTGCGATCGGGATTGGACCGCCGAGAAAGGACGAGTCCGCCTCCCCGTACACACAGCTTGACGGCTTTACTTCGGGAAGCATACTCTTTGGAATCTGTAGTTCGTCTAAAATCTCGTCGTCCCATCTGAGCGTATTGATATTAAAAAGCATTGTGCGGGAAGCGTTCGAGTAATCTGTGACATGGACAGCGCCTTTTGTGAGCTTCCAGATCAGCCATGTCTCAACCGTACCAAACAACAAATCCCCGTTTTCGGCACGCTGCCGCGCACCGGGCACATGGTCGAGTATCCACTTAATCTTTGTCGCTGAGAAGTAAGCGTCAATGATAAGCCCTGTCTTTTTCTTATACTTTTCTGTGAGTCCCCTTTCCTTCAATGCATCGCACGCCTCCGCAGTGCGGCGGCACTGCCAGACAATCGCGTGATATACAGGGACGCCTGTGTGCCTGTCCCACACAATCGCTGTCTCCCGCTGGTTTGTGATGCCGATCGCTGCGATATCTTTCGCGGAAGCGCCAATCATATTCATCGCCTCAACTGCGACGCCAAGCTGGCTTGCCCAGATTTCGTCCGCATCGTGTTCCACCCAGCCAGGCTTGGGAAAATATTGGGTAAATTCCCGTTGTGCCATGCTGCGGATCTCGCCCTTTTCATTAAATAAGATACATCGGTTGCTAGTCGTTCCGGCATCTAATGCCATGATATATTTTGCCATCGCGTTCTCTCCTTGCTTTTGGAAAATAGTGGTTGATATCAGTATAGCAAATTTTATAGAATTTGAAAATACAGATTGGCTTTGAATAATCTCGAATCATTTTATTCACACTGCTATTGACAGCACAATCTGTATGCATTATGATAAACTGGTACTACCAGTTAGGAGATGAACGCTATGAAGTATTTAAAACAATTCACCATAATCCTCTTTGTCTCGTTTCTCGGCGAGCTGCTGCATCTTGTCATACCGCTTCCGATTCCGGCGAGCGTCTATGGATTAGTCCTGATGCTGCTGGCACTTTGCTTTGGCATTCTTCACTTAGAGCAGGTCAAAGCGGCGGCTGACTTCTTAATAGAAATCATGCCCGTCATGTTTATTCCCGCCGCGGTGGGACTGCTGGATTCATGGAGTGCGCTACAGCCCATCTTTATCCCTGTTGTACTAATTACTATTCTGACTACCATAATTGTCATGGGTGTGACCGGTCAGGTCACACAGTGTATGATTCGGCGGGCGCAGCGCAAAAAAAGCAGAAAGGAGCAACCAAATAAATGAACGCATATCTGACGGAATCCGTATTTTTCGGTGCAATGATCAGTCTTGCCGCATATGAGGCCGGCTTGCTGATCCGAAGAAAATTTCAACGGGCAATCTTAAATCCGCTGTTGATCGCCACGATCTGTGTCATGGCTGTACTGCTGCTGCTAAAGGTGGACTATCAACAATACAATGAAGGTGCAAAGTATATCAGCTACCTCCTGACTCCGGCTACAGTCTGTCTCGCTGTGCCCCTCTATCAGCAGCTCGATCTGCTCAGGAAACATCTGAAAGCTGTCGCTGGCGGCATCACTGCGGGCGTGTTTGCAAGCCTTGTCAGTGTCCTGCTCCTCTCGAAGCTGTTTGCGCTCAGTCATGAACAGTATGTGACGCTGCTGCCAAAGTCCATCACCACCGCAATCGGCATGGGCATCTCTGAGGAGCTCGGCGGTATCGCGACAATTACTGTTGCTGTCATCATTGTCACAGGGATTCTCGGAAATGTCATCGCAGAATTTGTCTGCAAGCTCTTTCGAATTGAGGAACCAATCGCCAAAGGGCTGGCGCTCGGCACTGCCTCCCATGCCATCGGCACCGCAAAGGCAATGGAGCTCGGCGCGGTCGAAGGCGCTATGAGCAGTCTTGCGATCGCGGTTGCGGGATTGCTGACCGTTCTTGGCGCATCAGTCTTTGCAAATCTGTTGTGATCACGTTATTTTAATCCAATAGAAGTTTTACGGAGGATGCCGCAAATGAATCAAACAAAAGTTTATACACTGGTCATCGAACACATCAAGCTGCTGGTTCAAAAAGGAGAAATCACCTTTGGCGGAAAGCTGCCATCGGAACGGCAGCTGATGGCGACGCTGGGACTGAGCAGAAATTCTATTCGAGAGGCACTCCGCAGTCTGGAAAATATGGGCATTATCGAGAGCCGCCATGGGCAGGGCAATTTCCTCGTAAACCATATTGATCAAAGTCTTGGCAGCATCTTTTCTCTGCTGCTTTTTATGAAGGAATGCAACGTCAAAGAAGTACAGCAGCTTCGGCGCAGCATAGAAATCAGTGCATACCTAGCCGCCGTAAAGCAAGTGCAGGACGCGCAGGTACAGAAGCTTTCCGACTGCCTTGACGCCCTGAAAAACAGCAGTATAGAAAACCGCGCGAATCTGGATCAACAGTTCCACGACACACTGATCAAACTTTCCGCTAACCGCCTGTTTATCTTGTTGAACGACACATTATCCCAACTGTATGCCTGCACAATTCAGGAACAGCAGGCACACTTGCCGCCCGAGGACTGGGAGAAGCTTTTCTCCTATCATACACATATCGTATCCAGTTTGATGCGGCGCGAGGAAGCTGCCGGCGTTCATGCGATCACAGCGCATTACGCTTTTGTCGAGATGCTTGCCTCCTAATCTCCATGCCGCGACTCAAATCCAGATGGGAAATACCATATTTCAGGCATTTCTCCGTGTGAGAAAACAATGTCCATAGATTTAACAATATTTAAGATTTTCTTAATAGGAAGTTCATACTGTTTGTGGTAGAATTATGCATTAACTCCTATCTGCCTGCTTCAGCAGGCGTACAAATCAGGAGTATACAAATACTTGAAAGAGGTGCAGAGTATGAAATACACAGCCGCAGCATATATGTTGACCATCGCGATCATTTCTTTTCTAGGATACTGCGTTGAAAATATTTGGCTTGCTGTCACACAGCAGTATATCAACAACCGAAATATGTACTTTCCATTTTTGCTGGGATACGGACTGGCGGTCGTAGGAATTTATCTGATTGTCGGCACGCCGAAGAAATGGTTGAAACGAAAATCGTCGAACGGATTTATGGTATATCTGGCATATTTTCTCTTGATGGTGATTCTGGTGAGCATCGGTGAAATCCTACTCGGAAAAACTGTGGAATATTTTTGTGATTTTACATATTGGAATTATGAAAAGGTGCCGTTTCATCTGACTAAATTTACCTCGCTTCCTACCAGTCTGGGATTTGCCGCAATTATTGAATTTTTCATGGAATATTTGATGGAGCCGATTTTGGACAAAGTCCAGCATCTGCCAAAGCCAACGCTGCAAATTCTCGCAGTTGGATTTATGATATTGCTTGTGGGAGATTTTCTAGTGAGCTTTCGCGCGATGTACCGCCATAAAAGTCCCAATTATCTGTGGAAGTATGACCTGACGCAGCGCCATCTTATCCATTATCATACCCTGAGTTAGCCACTCTAAGCACAATCGGGCAGGGAATACGAATCTTCCCTGCCCGCGCTAAATTATGTCCTAAATCAAAGACTCATACAACTTTGTAATCTCCTCCACGCTGGTCTCCTTCGGATTTCCCGGTCTGCATGCATCATCATAGGCAGACTGCGCAAGGAAGGGGATATCCTCTCTCTTGACAATCTCCTTTAGATCAGCGGGAATGCCTACATCTTGTGACAGCTTCTTCACTGCATCGACTGCCGCCCTGCGGTATTCTTCCTGTGACATACTGTCCACACCCTGTACGCCCATCGCTCTTGCGATCTCACGGTACTTCTCGCCTGTCGCTTCTGCATTGTACGCCATGACCGTAGGAAGAATAATGGCGTTGGCAACGCCATGCGGCGTATCGTACAGCGCGCCAAGCGGATGTGCCATAGAGTGCACGATACCAAGTCCTACATTTGAGAAGCCCATGCCTGCAACGTACTGACCAAGCGCCATGTCCGCTCTTCCCTCCGGCGTATTGTCAACAGCACCTCTCAGAGAGCGGGAGATAATCTCGATTGCCTTTAAATGAAACATATCTGACAATTCCCATGCGCCCGCTGTAATATATCCTTCGATCGCATGTGTGAGCGCGTCCATTCCTGTCGCTGCGGTCAATCCCTTTGGCATCGTTGCCATCATCTCTGGGTCTACAAATGCAACAACGGGAATATCCTTGGGGTCTACGCAGACCATCTTGCGGTTTTTGGATACATCTGTGATCACATAATTAATTGTTACCTCCGCTGCGGTTCCCGCCGTCGTTGGCACTGCAAAGATCGGCACTGACTTATTCTTGGTAGGTGCCACACCCTCAAGGCTCACAACGTCCTCAAACTCAGGATTGTTGATGATGATGCCGATTGCCTTCGCCGTATCCATAGAGGAGCCGCCGCCAATCGCAATCAAATAATCTGCGCCGGATTTCTTGTATGCAGCAACGCCAGCCTGTACGTTCTCCACGGTAGGATTGGGCTTGATTTCAGAATACAGCTCATATGCCATGCCGTCGTTTTCCAAAAGCTCCAATACTTTTTTGGTCACACCAAACTTCACCAAATCTGGGTCAGAACACACAAATGCCTTGTGAAACCCTCTGCCTTTCGCCTCCGGTACAAGCTCTTTCACTGCACCTGCCCCGTGGTACGATGTCTCATTCAGTACAAATCTGTTTGCCATTTGTTTCTGTCTCCTTTTTATATAAATTTAAACTCAGATAGTTGTATCATTATACCACACAAGCCCGACAAAGAGAAACCTTTCTGGAAAAGTTTCATGAAAAAATAAGCCGCCCAGTTCTCAATAAATCTAGGCAGGCTTATTTATTTCTCTAGTACAGAAACTATTTAATTTTGATATTAAGAACAGTCCCAATTGTACAGCACCTTGCCAAAATCCCGTTTGCTCAATGCCTCCTTATTGATAAACAGATTGGCAACGCCGCAGTCTCCCCACAGCACATAGTCCTCTCCATTCTCCATGTCAGAGTCTATCTGAAGCAGAAGTGTATCGTACCATTGGAGCGCCTCATCGTCCTCTCTGGGGTCAGACTGTATAAATCCCGGATAGCCAAGTATCTTGTGACCCAGCCCAGACAGTTCCTCCTCCATATAGTCGTAGTCCTTAGAGTCCTCCTCATAATACTCATACCAGTTTTCCACATCAATTTCCTCGCCTGTCACCGCTTTCACTGCCTGTACAAACACCGACGGAAATTCAGCCACTCTGGTGCCCATATAGTCTGTTCCTGCGCGGAACGACAGTGCCGCCTGACGGAAAATCGGCGTGCCGTAGTCATCTGCCTCCTCCGCCCGCACAAGCTCCAATGCCTGCACCTGTGCCTCCGTGACATCTGGTTTCACCATATCATGGAACACCACGCGAAAATCTTTCTGTGATGTCGGATCATCAAAGTCCATGCCAAACACATCGTCATCAATGGTGATGAAAAACTGTAACATGCCCTCCTTGGGCAGCACTGTGTCAAATGTACTCAGATCTGAAAAGTTAATCTGCGCAAGCAGCATCATCTTTCTGCCCTTGCTGTCTGTAGGATATTCTTTTTCCAAATCCCAGTACGGCAGCCCGCCGAACTTGCTGTCAGTCAAGGACGGCTCTGCCGTATTTGGTTTTCTGTCGATGAAAATCGCGGGAGTCCCCGTCATTTCCTTAATTTTCTCGACAATCTTTACAGCCTTCTCACTTGGATTATACTCGTCATTCATCGTATTTCCTCCTATTCTAAATCGAATCTCCATTGGTTATGCGGCTGTGTGCATGGCTTTATACTGAGCGGTCAGTCTTTTCGACCGCCAGTATAACCTGCTCAATCTATTTTTAGAAGCAGCTCCAGCAGGCGCCGCACACAGATTTCCATGTCTGCGCGTGCAAGCACACCCTTGTCCAGCGCCTCCTGTAACCGCTCTGGAAAGCCTGTCGCCATCTTGATATCATTTCCTGCCTTGACTTCTTTATAGTGCTCACCGTTTGTCCACCAGTCCGTTGTCACCACACCGTCAAAGCCCCACTCGCCGCGCAGAATATCCTCCAAAAGCTCCCTGTTCTCAGACGCGCGATACCCGTTTACAATGTTGTAGGAGGACATGATCGCCCACGGCTTTGCCTCCTTCACAATGATCTCAAAGGCTCTCAGATAAATCTCCCTGACAGCGCGCTCAGACGCCCGAGAATCACTGTTTTTCCGGTTCGTTTCCTTATTATTAAGGGCAAAATGCTTGACTGTGGCGCCGACACGGTTACTCTGGATTCCGCGCACCATCGCCGCGGCGAGCTTTCCTGTGAGGAGCGGGTCCTCCGAATAATACTCGAAATTGCGTCCGCAGAGCGGGCTGCGGTGAATATTGACGGCAGGCGTAAGCCACATGGCAATGTTGTTCTCCTTGACCTCCGCGCCGCCCGCTTCCCCAACCTGTGCCACCAGCTCCTCATTCCAAGAGCACGCAAGCTGTGTCGCACAGGGCCACGCTGTCGTATACACGCTGCAATCTGGCAGAATGCGCAGCCCCGCAGGACCGTCCGCTGTCATGATATTCGGGATTCCGTAATCCGGCAGATTTCCCCAGCCAAATGTGTTGGCAACCCCAGTGTTTGGCTGTCCGCCCAACAGATGCGCAAGCTCTTCATCGGAGAGCTGCGCCATAAACTCCTCCAGTGTGATCGTTCCCTCTGCCACTTCCTTTAGGAAATGATGCTGCTGGGCGGCGGTGTTCACCCACAGATGATAACGCTTTCCAGCCCGCGCCGCCGGCGTAAAGCCATCTGTCTCCTCGACCGTGAGCGGCGTGAGCGCATTCGCGTCCGTCTCGACAGGCGCCAAGAGCGGAAGCTCCTCGTAGCTTCCATCGGCAAGCATCCGCTTTTTCAGGCTTGTGGGCGCACACTTTCTGGATAATTGCTGCACAATGGTATCCTGTTGCACTTCGTATTTGTATGACAATTCTGTGACATCGCGCACAGAGCTGCCGACAAAGAACCGGTACGCGCCTTTTTCCAGAACATAGGCAGATGCCTTGATTTTGCCTAAATCATCATAGGACGCCATATCGCTGACCTTCCATGACAGTATAACCTTCTGGCTCTCTCCCGTCTGCAAAAGCCTTGTCTTTTGAAACGCTGCAAGCTGTTTTGCCGGTTTTCCAAGCACGCCCTGCGGCGCGCCAAAATACGCCTGCACCACTTCTTTTCCGGCTCTTTTCCCGATATTGGTGACGAGGACGGACACCGATATTTTGCCGTTTTCCTCATATGCCTCCCCCGCCGCCAGCGCAAAATTCGTGTAGGAGAGCCCGAAGCCAAACGGATAGTTGACCTTCTTGTCTGCGCCGGGAATCGTCTCAAAATAGCGGTATCCTACATAGATATCCTCTGTGTACTCCACAAAGCGCTCTGACTCATGGAAATTCTCTGTGGACGGATAATCTGACAGCGCGCGCGCAAAGGTATCCACCAGCTTTCCGCTCGGATTGCCCTCTCCCATCAAAAGCTCTGCGGCGGCAAGCCCGCCTTCGATGCCGCCCTGCCACGCCATCAGCACCGACTGGATTTTCGCATCATCATGAAACCAGCAGGAATCCACCATGCCGCCGACATTCATGACGACGATGACTTTCGAGAAATTCGCCGTCACCGCATCGACCATCGCCCGCTCTGCGTGGGTCAGGCAGAAATCGCCATCCTCAAAAATCTCTGCGGACTGTTTCGCCATCGCGTCCTCGCTGATACAGAGATTTTTGTTCTCCGTCTCCACAACACTCTTTCTGTCCCAGCCCTCGCCGGAAAAACGGCAGATCGTGATAATCGCAGTGTCTGTGTAAGCGCTTGCCTTTTTTAACAAGCCGCTTGGCACTTCCGGTTCGATCGTCATGCCCGGCACACGCCCCTGCTGGTACTGCGCCTTCACATTGTCACGATAATACGCCGCCAGCTCCTCATATACGCTGACCTTATCCTTTAAGCACTGTAAGCCCTCATATAAATTTCTCGCGTAGGAAACGGTCACTTCTCCGCTTCCGCCGCCGCCGCGCACATAGTCAAAACTTGCCTTTCCAAATAAGGCAACTTTACTGCCCTTTGCAAGCGGCAGCAGCTCCCCGTCATTTTTCAGGAGCACGATGCCCTCCTTTGCCGCCTCCTTCGAGAGCGCAATATGCCTTTTACATGCCGTCACCTTCTCGCCGTTCTCCCCCAGCGGAAGATTGGGCTGATACATCACACGTGTCCATTTCTGCATTGATTTTCCCTCCTTGATTCCTTCCATATTATTCTATCATGTCAAACTGTGATTTCCAATAAATCCTTCATATTTTTACGCTTCCGCCCGACGCTGTATAAATCCTTTGGTGCGCCATTTGCCCGACTGCCAGCGCAGGAACATAAACACGGCGCGCACGCACTCGTCGATTGCAAGCCCGATGTAGGCGCCCACCGCGAGCAGGTTCAGATGAATGCCAAAAAACCACGTGCCGCCCACCATGCACAGATACATAAACATCACACCGATCACCGTCGTATACACGGCATCGCCGCTGGTCTTGAGCGCCTGACCAAACACCAGATTGGTCACACGTCCCACCTCAAGCATGATATCAATGGCGAGGAGTGTTTTCACCAGCCGGATCATTTCCAGATCTTCTGTGAAAATCCGAATCAGCACATCCGCGCTGAGCACAAATAACGCCTCCAGCCCTGCCGCCACAAAGATTCCGATACATGCCGCCTTCTTCGTTCCCTTGTCACAGGCCTCATAGTCTCCCTCACCGATGCGCCAGCCTGTCATGATCGCGTTCGCCTGCGCCAGCGCCGCGCCCGCACAGTAGGAAAAATTGGCAATCTGCGCCGCATACGCCCTTGCCGTCACATTAAAACCAGACGCATCCATCTGATTCATAAAACGGATTGTCAGCGTCATTGCGACATTATAAAGAGCCGTTTCCAGCGCGGAGGGCAGCCCTACCTTAATTATTTGGGCAAAAACTTCTCTGTTTTTTAAGCGCTCCGGGTCCTCTTTTGCCTTGACCAGAAGCTTTGATGCCACAATCACAATCCCAAGATTCAGGATTCTCGACAGAACCGTCGCCCACGCCACGCCAGCCACACCTGCGTGCAGTCCAAACAAAAAGACCGCGTTTAAACCTAAGTTTACCCCATTTGCCACAAGCGTCGCGATGAGCGGCTGCTTGGTGTAGCCAAAAGCGCGCAGATAGCTGGAAAAAATCGGAATCAGCGCATTCAGAAAGCAGCATCCGCCGACAATTTTCAGATAGGTCTTGGCATATTCCATCAACAGCGGCGCCACACCCACAATCTCCAGTATTTTCCCAGAAAATACAAACAGAAAGATGGAGAGCCCAAAGCCAAGCACTGCGTTAAATACGGCGCCAAGCTGTCTTGCCTGATAGGCGATGCCGATGCGCTTTGCCCCGATATACTGTGTCATCACGGCGATCATGCCAGACGACACCACATGAAACATAATGATAAACACATTGATGTAGGTATTTGCCGTACCGACCGCGCCGACCGCGTTGTCCCCCACCGTGGAGAGCATGATGGTATCGACCATGCCCGCCAGCATGTAGCACAGCGTTTCCAGCGCTATCGGTATATAGAGTTTTGTAAATGATTTCATTTGACTTCCCCGCCTTCTCTCTTCTCTACACGAGCACTACCGTCTCATAATCTCCAAGTGTTCCGCGAAACGGCTGACCGTCCACAAGATTTTTCCTGCCCTCGAGCCCCGGCAGCGTTTGTTCCCCTGTTTTCGTGTGGAAAATCACGATGATCTGCTGGTCTTTGAGGCGCCTCTTGCAGTAAAAGATGCCCTTGTCGTCGTCTGTATACTGCTCTAGGACAGTCCCTTCTGTCAGCGCTGGATACTCATGCCGAATCCGAAGCAGCGTTTGATAGTATTGCAGCAAAGACTGATTCTGCCGCGTCTCCTCCCAGAGCATTCCGCGCCTGCAATCCGGGTCCGGTCCGCCCTCTAGTCCCACCTCGTCGCCGTAATAGATCATCGGCATTCCGGGCAGCAAAAGCTGCAAGGAAGCTGCCAGCATCTGCTTTTTAAGGTCCTTGTGCACACTGTTGAGAAACCGCTCCGTATCGTGCGTATCAATAAAATTCCACAGATATCCTTCCAGCCTGCGGTGCAGATTTCCCTTCATAAAATTCAAATTTCCCACAAAGGCAGATACCGGCATCTGCTGTGTCGCGACCAAATCCATCACCGAGCGGGCAAACTGGTAGTTCATGACGCTGTCCCACTCGTCTCCCTCCAGAAAATCTCCCGCAAAATGCCAGATCTCCCCGACGATCAGCACATCTCTTTTTACCGCCTTTATCTCCCTGCGAAAGCGCTTCCAGAAAGTATGACTGATCTCGTCCGCCACATCAAGGCGCCAGCCGTCAATATCGCACTCCCGAATCCAGTACGAAGCGACATCAATCACAAAATCCGCCGTCTCTTTATTTTGAAGGTTCAGCTTTGGCATCAGACCGGCATAGCTGAAAGTCTTATAGTTTGGCTTCTTTCCCCACTCCATCACCAGCGGAAACTCCTTGATGTAATACCAGTCCAGATAAGCCGACTTTTCCTTGTTTTCCATGATATCGCGAAAGGCAAAGAAATCCACCGCTGTATGATTGAACACGCCGTCCAGAATCACGTACATTCCGAGCTTGTGCGCCCTGTCAACCAACTCCTTCAAGTCCGCCTTGTCGCCAAAGGACGGGTCAATCTTATAGTAGTCATCAATATTGTATTTATGGCTGGAGTTCGAGGAAAAGATCGGTGTCATATAGAGAATGTCCACCCCCAGCTTTTTGAGGTAATCCAGATGATTGATAATTCCCCGAAGCGACCCCTTCAAGTCCGCCTTGTGCCCGATCGGCGCCTGATACCACTCCTCATTGGACACCTGCTTGTCAGTGGCAAAGCGGGATGGGAAAATCTGATACAGGACCTTGTTCTCAGCCCATGCAGGCAGCTCAAACAGCTCCTCCTCCCGAAGATTCTGCGGGCAGTCGTACATCTTCTCTATATCCGTGATACATTCGTCATAAAAATCATGATTGCCATAATACGTAATCTGTCCTGCTGTATCTTCAATCTCAAAAAAGTATCGCAGACAAACCAGATCAATCGTGACTACACACTCGAAATAGTCGATATAATTGTCCGAACAGGCATGCGCCATCTCCTGCTTTTGTCTTGTATCCATCATTTTCAGCGGCAGATACTTGTCCTGTGTATGAAGGACAACCCGCGCCACATCGCCCTTTTTCGTCTCAAGCCGAATCAGAAAGCATCCTTTCTCCACCGCATAGCAATATCTCTTGTCCGCAAAATGTCTGATTGCCGCATATTCCATTCTTTTTCCTCCCTGTGTAGCATACAACCTATTAAAACTTGTCAAATACTGCTGCAATCGCTCATAAGTATACCCTGCGGTCACTGTCTTTTTGGTTCCAGCCACGATTGAATACAACCGTAACACGCTGATTGCAGCAGTGCGCTAGACCGTATATATGAAAAAGCGAAAGGATTTACGGTCTATAGTTGTATTGTACTCTTATATATGCTATAATTCTTGCAATATTATCCTACTTTTTTGACACAATCCTATGATGAGGTGAAAAAATGAATGGAATCCCTTTGCATGAGACAAAAATACATGGTATCATCACATTTCCCTACAGCGTCTACCGCGGGCGTATCCCTGAGTGGATTCCTTCTTTTCCGCTGCACTGGCACGATGACTTTGAACTGATCTACTGCGCGGACGGGCAGATACAGGTGACAGTCTGGGGAAAATCTTATGTGCTCTGCGCCGGAGATCTGGTGGTGCTTCTGCCCCATGCGGTGCACGCCATCGAACAGCACGGTTCAGACAGTGGAGAATATTTTAATATTATGTTCCATCCGTCGCTCTTTAAAGGCTCGGAGGGTGATCTGTGCTATGACAAATATGTTTTGCCATTTCTAAATGGCGAGAAAACCTTGGACTGCTTTTATCCAGCCGCTTCCAGTTTTAGCCAGACCATAACGCCATGCGTCCACTCCATGCTAAAACACCGCCGGGAGAGCTATACGACCAGTGAGCTGATGATCAAGTCCAATCTTTTTCTATTATTACATTATATTAATGCGCAGAGCACCGACGCGGCGAGCGACCACAAAGCCTTGCAGTTGTCCTACAGCCGATTAAAAAATGCGCTGTATTACGTTCAGAAATTTTATGACCATGACATCACGATTCAGGAAGCCGCGGGGCAGTGCGGCTTTTCGGAAAGTCATTTTATGAAGCTGTTTAAAGAGTTTACGGGCATGAGTTTCAATGCCTATCTGGTGAATTACCGCTTGGAGCTTTCTGCCAAACAGCTTGCGGAGACGGAGCTGAAAGTCATTGATATCATGGAAAACTGCGGCTTTCACAACCAGTCCTACTTCACGCGGGCATTTCACAGAAAATATCAGATGACTCCGCTGATGTATCGGAAGAAATACCGCTGATCCTCGAAACTGTCAGTTCGACCAGATACACAGCTTCTCTAACCCGATCAGCCTGTCCAGCCCCTCCAGTGTATGGAGACATACCTGCCCAATTTCCAGTACGCGCAGTCTGGGCAGCGCGTTCAAAAACGCCAGACTGTGAATCTCTGTCTCGCAGGACATGAGGCGCACGGCTTCGAGATTAGGCAGACCTGCAAAATCCTCCGGGGTAAGAATACCATAGTCATACGTCTCCTCATTCCTCACAAGCCCCTCAAAATCCTCCTCCACAGGTTCAAAAATCTGGACACTGCGCTCAAACGCCTCCATCGCCCGCACATCCGGCCTTTGATTCTCCGCCTCTAAAAACGCACGCTTGATCTCAAGTGTCCTGACACCTTCCCATTCCCGCACCTGTATGAAGTCCTCCACGCCGTGATAGCTGCCAGTGTCCGACAGACAACAGCAGTCCCACTCATCCCCCGCATCTGAAAACACAAAATCGGGCGGCAGCTCCTCCTTTCCAAACCCTAAGAAATATCCATCTGTCGTGCTCACATACAGATATTTGATATCTTGTACATCCTCCTCGGTGAGCGCCCTGCCGCTGACGCCCAGATATGTCTTGATACAGCGCTCAAACCACCTTGACTGAAAATGAATCTCCATCTCGTTCTCCTTTTGTCCATAATTGTCTCCCAGAATCTTCTCACAAGATCTCAGGTACCAAGAAACTCCGGGGTTTTATCTGCTTACAGCATTATTATACAGTATTATTTTTGATTTTCATAGAAAAATGTGTGTTCATAAAACGTTCATAATTCTTTGAAAAAATATTCAATAAAACAACATGATTTAGACATGAAAGCACTCTATACTATAAACATAAGGTGATACAAAACAACACCTTAAAAGCAAGAGTGGTAACTTTACTTATAATAACTTTTTCATAATATATGCCAAGTAGTCGCAGGATTACTTGGCATCCTCCCTTTTATGGCATTCTTTTAGAATTTTCTTGCATTTTTCCGCTTTTTCCTGTATAAATATAAATAATCGAGCAGCGAAGATGAATCTACTCGCGCTTGAGTTTGTGCATAAAAATAGGGGGGTTTTGCAAATGCTTGATAAAATCGCAGCAATCAACAGCGCCGTCAACGGCGTAGTGTGGGGGATTCCGATGCTCATTCTCATCATCGGGACGGGAATCTACATGACTGCCCGCACGAAATTTTTTCAAATTACACATGCCAGTCATGTGTGCAAAAGAACGATTGGCGGTGTATTCCAGAAGGGAAGCAGCGTCAAAAACGCCAACGAAAAGGCGTCCATCTCGCAGTTTCAGGCACTGTGCACGGCACTTGCCGCAACGATTGGTGTCGGCAATATCGCAGGTGTGGCGGCTGCGATCGCCGCAGGCGGTCCCGGCGCGATCTTCTGGATGTGGCTGTCTGCCTTCTTTGGCATGATGACAAACTACTCAGAGAATGTACTCGGCATCTATTACCGCCGGAAAAACAGCCATGACGAATGGTGCGGCGGCGCGATGTATTATCTTAGAGACGGTCTCGGCGCCAAAAACGGCTGCGAGGGGATTGGCAAGGTGCTTGCCATTCTGTTTTCCATCTTCTGTGTCCTTGCGTCCTTTGGCATCGGAAACATGAGTCAGGTAAACACCATCTCCGGCAACATCACTTCGGTATTCCGCATTGAGGCACTTGACCGCAATATCCTCATTGGCTCTGCCACGATCAATCTCTACGCCCTGATTGTGGGCGTGCTGCTCATGGTACTTGCCGGTCTTGTGATTGTCGGCGGCATCAAGCGCATCGCACAGTTTACAGAAAAGTTTGTCCCGTTCATGGCATGTGCATACATACTTGGCGCCCTGATTGTATTTATTGTCAATATTGGCAAAGTCGGCGAAGTCTTTGGCGCGATCTTCTCCTTTGCGTTTGGCTTTCGGGCAGTCGGCGGCGCAGCGGTCGGGCTGGCTGTCAGAAGCGCGATGACATGGGGTCTCAAACGCGGCGTATTCTCAAACGAAGCCGGACTTGGCTCCTCGGTGATGGTGCACTCTGCGTCCAACGTGGTAGAGCCTGTGCGGCAGGGAATGTGGGGCATCTTTGAAGTGTTTGCAGACACGATTGTAGTGTGTACGCTCACTGCCTTTTCGATTCTCTCGACAGGTCTGATCGACCTCCATACCGGCGAAATGCTCTCCGCCAATGAGCAGACGGCGCTTGTGAGCGAGGCGTTTGGCACGGTGTTTAACTTTGGCGGCGTGAATTTCGGCGGCGCTTTTATCGCGATCGCAATTCTGCTCTTTGCCTTCTCCACGGTGCTTGGCTGGAGTTATTACGGCACGAAGGCATGGGAATTTTTATTTGGCACCAAGGCGACCATCATCTACAAAGTTGTGTTTGTGGTCTTTATCGTGTTTGGCGCCACGATGAACCTCAATCTGGCGTGGGATATCTCAGATACCTTTAACGGGCTGATGGCAATTCCAAACTTAATCGGCGTGCTGACGCTCTCTGGTACAGTCATTAGAATTACCAAAAACTACAGCGCCCGCACTTTTCATGGTTCTACGGAAAAGCCGATGCTCTCCGCATTTGAAGATATCCAGCAGGAGCAGGAACGGAAATTATAAGTATGCTAACAATAAAAAGCACGCCAAGCGTGCTTTTTATTTAGTATCCAGCCGCAAAGGTTCCGCCAAAACTTCCTGAAGAATACTGTTCTCCAAGGACGCTGTGTATCCCTTTCTTGTTGTAGGAATACAATAGGAAACCTGAACAGCGGTTTGCATCTAGCCAGTCAAAATCCGTCTCGTCCTCTGTTTTGTGATACTTGCTGAGCTGATATTGTGCACTGGGGTCCTTTGCAAGCGCCTCCTCAAACTTTTTGATGTTGATGTGCTCCGCGGCACGGCGCTCTAAGTCCGATTTGGCATTTGCAAGCTGGCTCTCCTCCGCCGCTGACACATACTCCTTCATCTGGCGTGCAAGCTGATCATGTTTCTCCGAGCCAGTCTCTTCGTAACCTCTCGTGTATGTATCTTTTCCGCGAAGATCATACACTTGATTGTCCTTCATCAGATAGGTTCCGAGCGCTGCCTCGATGGTGCGTGCGTGCACTGAGCTTCCCTTGTACTTTGCATTCTGCTGGTAATTGTCCACTGCTGTGAGGCCGCCGATGCGGGACACTCTTTGCAGGACAAGCTCTCGCCTTCTATTCATCTAAAACGCCACCTCCTTGTGACTTCTCTTGTAAAAATCCCTTTTACACTGCTGAATAGTTCCTCATATCTCTATATATCGGCTGATTTTCATGATTCTTGAGCTATAAATTAAAAAAGTGGGTAGATTCATTCAAGGAAACTGCAAGCTGTCTCAACTCGTGCGCGGACACTGCCAGCGAACCGATGGTATGATTTAATTCCTGCATGGTTGAGGTGGTCTCCTGTGACGCGGCGGCATTTTCCTGTGAGATTGCAGACAGATTCTGGATAATATTCACCACACTCTCTCTCGACGCGTCGCACTCCTTCGCCTGATGATTCACTGACACGGTGTCCTCCCTCGTCGCCAGAATGCCGTCCCGCACATGCCCAAACTGTTGTTTTGTGATATCCAGCTTCTCCTGCTGCTCCTGAAGAATCCGTTTCACCTCAATCATCCGCTTCATCGAGTTGCGTGAATCCTCCGCAAGCCCTGTGATAATTGTCGTGATGCGCTGCGCCGAATGATTGGATTCCTCGGAGAGCTTCTGGATTTCCGTCGCAACAACCGCAAAGCCTTTTCCTGCCTCCCCAGCCCTAGCCGCCTCGATGGACGCGTTGAGCGAGAGCAGATTGGTCTGTTCTGCCACGCTCGTAATCATCTCGACTGCCTCTGAGATCTTTTTGACGGACTCGTCCGTCGCCTCGACAGTCTTTGCCACAGACTGAACTGCCTCGACGGTCTTATCATTGCTGTCGCTCAGCTCGCGGATAATCCGGTCTGCCTCCTGTCCATTCTCCTGCATGCCCGCAGAGATATCTGTCAAACTCGCAATGTTGGACACAATATTCTCAATAATCTCGCCCATATCGCTGATTTTCACAGTTGCGCCCTCGATTTCTTCCGCCTGCGAAACTGCGCCCTGAGAAATCTCGTCAACAGCGCGTGCTATTTCGCCGGCATGTTCACTGGAACGATTCGCCACGGTCTCTAAACGGTCTCCCGAAGCAAGTACATTCTGGGAGGAATCCTGTATCCCGCACACGATGCCCCGAAGTGACGCGATACATTCCTTCACCCTGCGGCCCATGTCGCCAATCTCGTCCCGGCGCCTTAAAATCACGTCATCTACCTCGTATGCCAGATTGCCCTGAGAAAGATTCACAATCGCCTCCTGCGCACGGTTCACAGCCTTGACAATGCGCAGCGCTACCACGACCACAAGCACCATCGCAATCAGCAGCACAACTACCACCGCGCCAATCACCAGAAGGACTTTTGCCAAAATATATTCATCTACCGACGCGCTCGGCTCCCCCGCAAAGACCATGCCCACAATCGTCCCGTCAGGGTTTTTTAATGGAATATAATACGCATAATAATTCTGTTTATTGACCACAAGATTTGTCGCAGAATATTCCTCTCCTTTTAACACGGCTCCCGCCACCTCCGCCGACGCCTGTGTCCCGACGATTCTGCTGCCGGTCGCGATGTCCTTCAAGGAGGTCGCACGCCTCACATCTCCGTAAAACAACGTGATGTCAGAGTTTAATCCTTCTGTGAACGCGTCAATGCCCTTTTCATTCTGCGTGATGTTATAATCCCCCTTCATCAGCTCTTGGTTTTCATTTAGAAAATAGTCACCGTCATTAATATTATCATAGGCTGCCTTCGTTGCCACGCAGGTCGCTTTCATCTGCGCAAGCGCTTCCTCCTGAAGCCCGTCGCGAAGGCTGCTGCCCGCCGCCATAATACAAACAATACCTAATATAACCAGAGGAATCAGTGCCATTGCCAGCAATTGAAGTATAATGCTTGTGAATAAACTGCTTTTTTTATTCATAGTGATTATCATCCTTTCTCATGTCGCCATTATCCCACAAATAACATTAGTCCTATCTCCGATTGTACAATATTTTTTGCTTAATTTATAGTCCCTTCGCTTAATTTTAGCATTTCTGTCAAATAATGTTACAGTTTCTTGTTATATATTTTGTTTTTTTGGATAGTTTTCATATTTGCAAATAAATTTAGAGCTGCAAATTCTTTTCCCCAGATGCACTTTTCGCGCTTCTGCATGTTCCATAATTCAAAAATCTATGTTATACTTGAAAAAAGATTTTATCTCAGGAAGAATCATATAAGAAATCATAAAAATATCTAAAAAAGAAAAGAGGAATGAATATGTTTACAGAACAGAAACTAGAACAGCACTATGCATCAATCCCATCGGACGCACTTCACATCATTCGTGACGAATATAAATGGGCGCTTGAGGAATGCGGCGTACATAATGAAGAACAGATCAAGTACATTGAAAAAGCGCTCAGCCTGCGTGGCGAAAGCCTGTCTGTGCGCCTCAACCGCAAAATCCTGTTTCTGTGCAAATGCGGCCAGAGCCGCATCGTGACCACCAATGTCGCTGATGACCAGATCAAAATGTTTATCTTTGACCAGTACAAGGTGGTCTGCCCCAAATGCAGGACAGCCAATATGTATACTTGGAAATATATGGACTAAACATGCTTTTTAGGAGTGGCGCGTCTGCTGCCGCCGGCAATCATGCTGCGCCACTCCCGGCAGATCTAAAAAGTGTCTGCCTCCGGAAGATAAAACGGCAGCGGAAACCAGCCAGCGGGACTGTGCAGCCCTGTTGTAAGACAGCAGCTTGCCGCCAGCGTCCTGACAAGCTCTAATTCCCCCAATACCAAATCCGCCGCGCGGTCCGTGCGCGATACGCAGACCTCCTCCGCCACAGACAGCAGATAATTTTCGGAGCGCGTCATGCCCTCTTTTTGAACGCCGATCACATACGCGCCCTGTTCCAGCGTACAGTACCTGCGTTTCCAGCTCAATAAAAATTCCAGCACCGCCTCATAGTCAAGAATTTTGATTTGATGGGACATCACAACGCTGCAATTGTCATACAGTTTCTCAAACAAACCGCGTTTTGCAGTCTCGTCGGGTCCAAGACTGGCACCTAGCTGCGTGATGCCAAAGCCCATCATCAAATCATACAAAGTTCTCGGCAGCTCCTGCAAGTCCTCCATCTCCATCTCGCATATCATTTTCTCATCTTCGGACAGATTGATATAGCCAACAGGCACTTCACCTTTTCGTATGGCATAGGCTGTCGCATTGTAGCTTTGCAGGCTGAATAAGAAAGTCTCCCTTGTCCGCGCTGTCACAGTGCGGCGCTGGTACAAGCCATATAAATAGTCCAGACAGGGACTGTTTTCATCAAGCTCCTCAAAAGAATATACAGGAGATGCCATATCGTCTGCGGGGTACATCTGCGCACAGCAGTGACGGATATTGTTCTGTTCGATGTGATATCTGTATCCTGTGCCTGCGCGCTCAAATCCAAAATACTGGTATCTGTGACGGTCGCCGTCGAGCACTAACAGCGCGCAGCCCTGCCGCACTGCGTCCTCCTCCACCCGCTTCATCAGCTCAATCATGTATCCCTTTCCCCTGCTTGCAGGGTGGACAGACACCGTTCCCACATAGGCCGCCTTCACCGTCTTGCCGTTTTCACCGCCAAGTTTCAGGTCAAGCGGATAGCTGTCAACCAGCGCGCGGATATGGCTGCCTTCTTTCATCATATGATGCGTCACTGCCTTCCACCGTTTCTGCGCGTATGCTTTTGGCAAAAGGGTTGAAAAATCTGTCCCGCCATAGCTCATGCTGAATACCATGTTGGCAAAATCCAGAAGCTCCTGCATCTCCTCTGTCTGGTGTTCATCATATACTTCTCTGTAATACGTCCCTGCTTCGTTCTTCATCTGAATCTCCCTGCGCTGCTCCTCACTGGTTTGCTGGTTCTGCTTCAGCCTTCTTCACAACTTTTGGCCTTGCGACCGCCTTGGGCTTTGCAGCCGTTTTGAGCTGCTTGTCCTCCTCGGCGGACTCCTGAGGCGCCTTTGCTTCCTTTGTTTCTTTTACTTCTTTTATTTCCTTCGGCTCTTTTATTTCTTTGGGCTCTTCTGTCACTGGAAAAATCTCTCCCAGATTAGTATCTGCATAGCAGAGCGAGCAATGGCCGTTAATTGCCGCGCCATTGTTTACCTGAATCGTCTTTGCCTTGATGTCGCTGTCCATAATCGCCTTCTCGCCGACAGTAATATTTTCCCGCACGTCAATCTTGCCCTGTATCGCACCGTCGATCACCAGATTCTCCGCCTTGATATCGCCAAGGATAACTGTATTTTCGCGCACCGTCGCTCCCTGCACACACTCAATCTGTCCTGTGATAAACGAATCTTTGGCATAGAAATCATTGGCTTTGATATTTCCTGTGATATCGCCGGACACGTCCACCCGGCTGTCAGAATGAATGTCACCATTCACTACCCCGTACATCTCAAGCCTGCCTTCAATCGTAATATTTCCATTTATGACAGTTCCCTTAGGAATGATCGCTGTCTCAACACTGTTTGTTTCTGCTAAATTATCCATTATTATACCCCTTCCCAGAATGTTTTCATGAATCGTATATAGTATATTAAATCCTATTTAGCCCCAAAAATCAATAGCATTTCAAATTATTCTAACTGTACCCGTAAAAAATGTTAAAATTGTATATTTCTATAATGTCACTTTGCGCTATACTAATAAAAGAAAATAAAAAACGCACTACAATGAGGAGGCTTTTTATGAACCAGAAAAATTCAACCGTTTACAAAATCGCGCTGACCGGTTTGACAGCGGCATTATCGTATGTTGTCTTTACTTTTTTACAAATTAAAATTATGATTCCCGGCACGTCAGACGCCACAAGCATTCACCTTGGAAACGCTGTATGCGTACTTGGCGCGCTGCTTCTGGGCGGTCCCTTGGGCGGAATTGGTGGAGCGGTTGGCATGACAATCGGCGACCTGCTCGACCCTGTCTATATTTTGTCAGCGCCCAAAACCTTTCTGTTAAAACTAGGCATCGGTCTGGTCACTGGGTTTGTCGCACACAAAATCGGCAGGTTGTCGAGGTGTCAGGACAGCAAAGCCGCCTTTCGCTGGTCGCTGGCAGCCGCGGTATGCGGTCTGGGCTTCAACATGATTTTTGACCCTGTATTCAGCTATTTTTACAAATTAATCATTCTCGGAAAACCGATTGCAGAGCTGTCCCTGCTGCCAAACATCACAACGACCTCCATCAATGCTGTCACCTCTGCGGCGGCTGCCGTTTCGGTGTACAATGCACTTCGCCCTGCCCTGAAAAAAGCAGGACTGCTTCCGCTGATCGGCACCCCTGCCACAGACCATACCCCCAACGATAACAAGAGCGCTGCCTGACGGCAGCGCCCATAAATACAGCTATTCTAATGTAAATACTTCCATATTCCGTGTCAGACCCTTCGAGGTATCTATAATCCGCTCCACCTCTCCGCTGCACTCCGACACTATATGTCCTAACTCCTGCATTGACGCAGATGTCTGCTGCGTGCTTGCCGCATTCTCCTCCGCGATGGAAGCCAGATTCTGAACCGCACTGAGCACATCGGTCTTGAGCTCATTGAGTTTATCAATCTCGCCTCTAATGTTGTCCACCGCGCCGCCTACTTCTCTGATTTCAAAATTTAAGCTGTTAAAGACGGTCTTGGTCTTGTCAAGCTCATCGCCCTGTTTATCCATCGCCTCTGTGACGTTTTTCATCGTATCCACGGTGGTGTTTGAGTTGGTAATCAGCATTGCAATGATGCCTGTGATGCGGCTTGCAGACTCCGCAGACTGCTCTGCAAGCTTCCGAATCTCATCTGCCACGACCGAAAAGCCCTTCCCATGCTCGCCTGCGCGCGCCGCCTCAATACTGGCATTCAGAGACAGCAGACTCGTCTGGTCCGCTATGTCTGTGATGACATCTGCCGCGGTCTGAATGTCCTGCGCTGACTGGTTTGTCATATTCGTCTGCTCATATACCACATCAAATGCATTCTTTGTATCATTGCTAATCCGAATCAGCTCTACCAGCGTATCATCAACGCTTCTATTGTACTCGCGCATCTTATCCGTATTGCCCACAAGACGCTCTACATTCTGCGCTGTCGTCTCAACGGCATCGCCCATATACTGAATCTTGTTGCCGACATCGGCGGTGTCCTGTGCCTGCTGAGTAGAGCCTGATGCCATCTCCTCCACAGCAGTGTCCACATTGGAGATATTGCCAGCCATTTTCCCAAAAGAACCTGAAAACCCACTTGATATTTCATCGAGATTTCCTGCTGCCCTCTTGATATCCACAACAATCTCTGTCAGGCTTCCCACCAGCTTCTCAACACTGTGCGCGATATCCCCGATCTCATCTCTCCTGCGCAAAAGTTTTGCTGGAACCTTTACATTGAGCTGCCCGTCCGCAAGGCTATTGAGCTTGTCGATCACAAGCTGAATCGCTCTGATGATCACCTTAACAGAACATATCGTCGAAATGACGCCAAACGCAAAAATAACAATCAAAATAATCAGATTTTTCATAAAGTTTGCGACATAGATGGAATTGATCGTGCTCTTTTCCAGCCCGACAAAGGTCATACCGATAATCTCGTCCGCATTGTGCTGGTACAATGGACAGTACATCGCATAGTAGGTCTTGCCAGCGATCTCGACATGATCAGAGTAATAGTCCTGTCCTTGGTTCACTACCTGCTCATAGATTTCCGGCAGTGCTTCTGTCCCGATCATGCGGTTTCCCTCCTCATCGACTAAACTGGTCGCGACGCGGGTATTCCCATAAAATACAGTCACTTGAAGGTCTACTTCATGGCTGAAGTCATCAAAAAACTTTGTGTTGTCACTGATATTGCGTTTCCCTTTATAGAATTTGTTATTGGTATACATATAACTGCCTTGTGCAATATTTCCAATCGCTGTCTCAAAGGCATACTGTGCTGTGGACAGCTCGTGCTGCACCATGGATTCTATAATCGAGCTACAGGAGGACCCCAGCCCCACAATCGCAAATCCAAACATCAGTATCAGCGGAAGTGCTGTCACAAGCACCAAACGCAGCGTAAGCTTTAACCCTCTTCTCTCCATAACGTTTCTACCTTCCTTTTCTCTGAAATGTACACGTGTTCTGCGCGTACCTCCAACTGTCTGTATCATTCAGCTTCGTTGATATATATTACATGCTACCATATTCTGTTATTTTTTACAACAATATATATCAGAGATATAAAACATTTGTGTATAATAGATAATTAATTAGAAAATCAAGCTTCTGCGGCTTATTTCCTCTGCTCGGGTCTGTGCATGAACAAACTGCCAGCAGAATATCCTTCTGTCTGGCAGTTTGTTCATATCATGCTTCTGTAAAGAGCGGCGTCGAGTAATACCGGTCTCCGCTGTCTGGCAAAAGTACCACAATGGTCTTACCTTCATTTTCTGGCCGTTTTGCCAGCTCTACCGCCGCATAAAGCGCCGCGCCAGAGGAAATGCCGGTAAGAAGTCCCTCTCTTTTTGTCAATTCCTTTGATGTCTCGAACGCAAGATCGTTCTCGACCGTGATGATTTCATCATAGATGCCAGTGTCGAGCACGGTCGGCACAAATCCGGCACCGATGCCTTGTATCTTATGTGCCCCTGCCTCTCCGCCAGATAGTACGGGAGAGCTTGCGGGTTCCACGGCAACGACTTTTATCGCGGCATTTTTTTCTTTCAAATACTTTCCTGTGCCTGTGATTGTGCCGCCAGTCCCGACGCTCGCCACAAAGATATCCACAGTCCCTTCCGTGTCCGCCCAGATTTCCGGTCCAGTCGTCTCATAGTGCGCCTGCGCATTCGCCGGATTGTCAAACTGGGCAGGAATGTAAGCGCCCTCTATCTCCCCAGCAAGCTCCTCCGCCTTCTCGATCGCGCCCTTCATGCCCTTTGCGCCCTCTGTCAAGACAATCTCTGCACCGTAGGCTTTCAGAATATTTCTGCGCTCTACGCTCATGGTGTCAGGCATGGTAAGAATCGCGCGGTAGCCCTTCGCCGCAGCAATCGCCGCAAGCCCGATGCCTGTGTTGCCGCTCGTCGGCTCTATGATGACAGAGCCTTCTTTTAAGAGTCCTTTTTCCTCCGCCTCCTTGATCATGTAAAATGCTGCCCTGTCCTTGACGCTGCCAGCGGGATTTTGGTATTCAAGCTTTACGAGAAGCTTCGCTTTGAGCGCGTGCACCTGTTCAATATTTGTGACCTCCACCAGCGGGGTTTTTCCAATTAATTCTGTAAATCCTTGATATACTGTCATTTTATGTTCCCTTTCATATAAAACATACTTTTTATTGCTGCACTGCCCGAAATGCCTCTTCCAAGTCCTCGAGAATGTCATCAATATGCTCAATGCCAATCGACAGGCGAATCGTGTTTGGCTTGATGCCCTGCTCTGCCTTCTCCTGCTCGTTCAGCTCTGCGTGGGTTGTCGAGTATGGATGAATGACAAGCGATTTCGCGTCCGCCACATTTGCAAGCAGCGAAAACAGTTCAAGGTGATCTATAAACGTTCTGGCATTCTGCTCTCCGCCCTTGATTTCAAAGGTAAAGATGGACCCGCCGCCGTTTGGAAAATATTTTTTATATAAACGCTGCTGTTCCGGGTCCTTTGTCACTGCCGGATGATTGACCTTTTCTACCAATGGATGCTTGGAAAGATACTCAACGACTTTGAGCGCATTTTCCACATGGCGCTCCACGCGCAGGGAGAGCGTCTCAAGCCCCTGCAAAAAGATAAAAGCATGGAAGGGTGAAAGGGTCGCCCCCATATCGCGCAGCAAAATCGCGCGGATTCTGGTGACAAACGCCGCAGGCCCCGCCGCGTCCACAAAGCTGATGCCATGATAGCTCGGATTTGGCTCTGTAAACTGTGGAAATTTGCCGCCTGCCTTCCAGTCAAACTTGCCGCCGTCTATGATAATGCCGCCGATGGTCGTACCGTGTCCGCCGATAAATTTGGTGGCAGAATGCACAACAATATCCGCACCGTACTCAAGCGGGCGCACGAGGTATGGCGTCGCAAACGTACTGTCAACGACAAGCGGCAGATTGTGGGCATGGGCGACTTTTGCCACTGCCTCAATGTCGGAAACCTCGGAGTTGGGATTGCCGAGCGTTTCTATATATAATGCTTTTGTGTTGTCCTGAATTGCCCTCTCAAAACTGGTGACATCAAGCGGATCCACAAAGGTTGTCGTCACACCGTAATCGGCAAGCGTGTGCGCAAGCAGATTATAGGTGCCGCCGTAAATATTCTTTGCCGCCACAATATGCCCGCCGTTCTGCGCAAGATTCTGAATTGTATACGTGACGGCCGCTGCCCCCGACGCCGTCGCAAGCGCCGCGACACCGCCCTCGAGCCTTGCCATGCGTTGCTCGAATATATCCTCCGTGGGATTGGTCAGCCTGCCATAGATGTTTCCCGCGTCCTGCAAGGCAAAGCGCGCCGCGGCGTGCGCTGAATTTTTGAATACAAAGGACGAAGTCTGGTAAATCGGCACCGCCCTTGCGTCCGTCACCGGGTCTGGCGCTTCCTGACCAACATGAAGCTGTAAGGTTTCGAATTTCAAGTCCCTTTCCGCATAGCTTCTCCTGCGCGTTCCTTCTTCATTAATGTTCCTGCTCATAATAGTCTCCTCCGTTTTTTCTGAATATGTTTTCCAACCTGCCAAATCCTACACAGGCACCAAGTTATGATCTATAATCCTCTACAATTCCTATTCACTTGGTATGTTTTGGTATAGGTGTATCATACTCCTAAATCTATAGTATGTCAATAGGTTTAGTCAATATTTTTCATTATGTAGTATGTGATTGAATGGCGCATAAATATAGGGTTTTTAGACAATCTGCTTCTCTTTATGTTCTGCCATATTTTCACTTTTATAACTTCTTAACAGTTCCTAATTCTCCTTTTTTCCAGTAATTTTTGTGACTGTCAATATAAATTTATTAAAGATAATAAAAATTACTGTATTTTTATTGATATTGTGATATACTTCAAAGCATAAGGCGATAAACGTTCATAACAATCGGGGAAAAATAAAAGTATTACATTTAGATATTATTATACGAACACATTTTGACAATGTATGAAAACCTGAATGAAAAACTTCCATTCTTTTAAAGTTTACTTGTTATAAATCTTGAGAGTAAAAAGTTTGCACTATTAAGAAGCCAGTGAATCCTCATAGGTTCCTGACGTATCTTGTTGGTTCCGAATTATTTGTGTTATTTGTAATTCCGGATGTTTTTCCGTAAACAGGAAAAAATATTTTCTCATGTAGGCCATAAGTGCAGCCTCCGATACCCTTCCTTTGGAAGGTGTCCGTTGGTAACGGAACTGGCCGGGTGAAAATTCCCCTGACATGAGAATGGAAAGACTCTGCAGGATACCCATGGCTGCGCAGGATAAGACCATATGTACTTCTATGGCCCGTACTGTTTTCAGTATATTACTGTGCTCCTTTTCTTCCACCACCTTTTCCAGGGGGCTGGCCTCTTCTTTCTTCTGGTAATAGCTCAGTTTAGGCATATGCTTTGACCAAAAATGATAACAGAATGCTCCGGTCTGCTGTTTCAGCTCCCTGAAGGTGCATTCGATCCGAAACCGGTAACTGTACAGACGGATGACGGAAAGCGGTTCCAGTTCCAGGCTGGTACTCACAAGAATACTCTGGATTCCATTCATTTCTACCAGAACAAAACGTAGCTGCTGGTACAGCTTCTGCCCCCACAGCAGATCCAGGCATAGATAGCGGATAGATTCTTTCCTGCCATAAAGTTCAATTTCTGCGTCCTGAAATTCTTCTTTACGGGAGAGGAATGCTTCCTTCAGGTGGACAGCGGCTCCTTTCCTGGGCGGCCGTCCCCTTCTGGATTTACGGGGGCCTGGCTTTTCATATGCGACAGCAGACTTTTTTGCTTTAGTAACGATCTCCATGCGTATGTCTCCACTGCTGTTAAGGGACTGCAGTCTTTCAAGAGCTGGAACGGTGAGAAAGTATCTGTCCAGCAGGAGCAGGGAATCCCCAAATGTGAGGGCAGCCTGATAAGCATCCTCTACCATCTGTATTACATGGGAGGAGCTGGAAACAGCCGCGTCCTTCCACTCCCTGGCAGCCTGAAGGCCGTCGTGGAGCCGGATGCTTAAGGGGATACATGCCCAGCTGCGTTCATTGCCAGCCAAGATACCAAGACCACCGAACATATGCCCGTGGATATACTCTGGTTTAGCAGAGTTTTCGGATTCCTGAAACAGTTTCTTCACTCCGGGCATCCGCCGCCCTTCTTTGGACTGCTTTACCCCGTCCCCCACAAGGACATGGAAACCGCCTTCCTGATAAAGTGGGGAGTATTCCTTCACCGCCGAAAACCAGCGCAGACGTAGATTTTCCAGCGACCAGGAGGATGAGCGAAAAAAATGGATCATGGAACCATAACAGCCCGGACAAAGCGCAAGATCGCGGATAACAGAAGTAATACCAAGCTTGTCGGAACGCAGCATCAGACCCAGGGTAATGGTAACAAACCAGCCAAAAGATGCTTTACGGGAAAAACAGGATTCAAAATGGCACAGGACTTTATTAATAAAATTCATCATAATCGTATGGAAAACCACTAGAAAGTATGGTAAACTTATACACAGAATAACTCTTCTGGTGGCTTGTATCTTTCTTAAGTGTTGGTAACTTAAAGATACCATAAATTCATCCTGAAGGGTTATTTTTTTACAAAAAACTTTTTACTCTCAAGTTATAAATAAACATGAGCAGAAATATTATGCGTATTCTCCTCAAAAAGAAAGACTGTATCCTGAAAGGAAGTGAATATAATGCCATTACCACAAGAAAAATATTACACAGTTGAGGACTTTTACAATATGCCTGATGATATCCGCGCAGAACTGATTGATGGGCAGATCGTCTATATGGCGTCTCCCAGCACCATACATCAAGATATCTCCGGTGAACTGTATTATGTCATAAAAAACTATATTAAGTCAAAGGGCAGTAAATGCCGTGTCTACGCTGCTCCGTTCGGCGTACAGCTCAACGATAAAAAGGATACCGTACTTGAACCGGATATCTCTGTCATATGCGACACAGACAAGATTACATCGCGCGGCTGCGTCGGCGCGCCTGACTGGATTATTGAAATTGTCTCCCCGTCCAATCCCAGTCATGATTACATCACAAAACTGAACCTGTACCACGATGCCCATGTCCGCGAATACTGGATTGTTGACACTCAAAGCAATCAAGTCTTTGTATACAATATGGAATCTGGACAATTTATCACGAAAGCATATTCTTTTACTGATACGATCAAGGCTGGAATCTATGAGGACTTGTATATTAACTTCTCAAGCCTTGACCTTGGTTCCTAAGTTCTACATTCCCCTGAACTGCTGCCAGCTTCTCCTTCATGGCAGCAGTTTTTATTGTTTGTCTGCTCGCACTTGCGTAATACAAAAAATTTTACATATTCCACTGGAAGAAATTTCTGAACAGTTCCTTATAATGTCCTGATTTTAAATCTTTGAAAGTGCCTGAAACACTGTATTTTTAAGATTTTTCAATATTCTTACTTCTTATTATGTCGATTGAAATGGACCTTTTCGAAATTTTGTACACACGAAAAACGGGCATGTAAATATACATTGCAAGCAGCAGGCAAATATTTTATAATCAAGTATATAAATCAGAAATGAGGTTGTTATGAAAACTTTGATATTAAATGGTTCTCCAAGAATCAATGGGGATACGGGCGGACTTATTAAGAAATTTACCGAAAAAAGATTATGTTCCTAACGGCTATCATTCTTTAATGATGATACAGGGGGCTTCGATGAGCCCCCTGTTTTTACTCGATACTTTTGATCATTTCCTCAATTTCTTCAAGCGACGGCATCACGCGCAGCGCGCCCTTTCTCGTCGTGATGATTGACGCGGCGGCATTGGCGAAGGTAAGCATTTCCGCGAGTTTAGACGCGTCAAATCCATCAAGCCCGTATTTTAACACATGATGCAGACAACATGCCCCGAACGTATCGCCCGCGCCGGTGGTCTCAATGGTTTTTTCCTGCAAAAAGGGCTTTACCTCCACACGGAAATCTTTGTAGTACGCGCGGCTCCCCTCTTTGCCCATCGAGAGCAGAATCAGCGGAATCTGGTATTGACTGCGGAGTTTTTCAATGCCTGCATCAAAATCCTCCTCGCCGGTAAACCACTGGATTTCATTGTCAGAGATTTTGAGCACATCGCAGTGTGCCAAACCATACTCGACCTGCTCTTTTGCGTCCTCGAGTGATTTCCAGAGCGGCGGCCGCAGGTTCGGGTCAAATGAGATGACCGCTCCTGCTTCCTTTGCAATGCTGACTGCCCTTCTGGTCGCGGCGCGCACACCCTCATGTGTCATGGATAGCGTGCCGAAATGAAAGATTTTGGAAGCGCGAAGCTGTTCTGCCGGAAGCTCTGACTCCGTCAGCATCATATCCGCCCCCGGATTGCGGTAGAACGAAAAATCCCTGTCGCCATCAGGTTCTGTGTGAACCAAGGCGAGTGTCGTGTGAACCTCCTCGTCCATATACAAGCTGTCCGCATGGATACCGACCTCCATAACTGCACTTTTTAACTGTTCACCAAAAAAATCCTTTCCAACTTTTCCGATAAACGAAGTTTTATGCCCCAGCTTGGAGAGCATCGCCAATACATTGCAGGGCGCCCCTCCCGGATTTGCCTCAAACAGCGGATTCCCCTGTCCGCTCACCCCGTTTTCCGTGAAATCAATTAACAGTTCCCCCAACGCCGTTACATCATAACTGCCCATAAGTACTTACTCCTTTCGTGTAATGCTCACAACCGCATAAAGAAAATACGCCGCATTCTGATATAAAAATTTTAACACAAAAACAGCACTACATCAAGTCATACTTGGTGACATCCATCTCCACCATTCCGTCCGCAAAGAACGAAATCCCCTGCGCCGACTGGTCGGTGTACATCGTCGCTGTCAGGACTTGTTCGCCGTCATTGACAAACACTTCCACGCTAAAGCGGTCAAGGATGATGCGCAGCTTTAAGTTCCCGTCCTTACTGTTGACAAGGCTGCGTCTCTGGTGAATGATCGCCCTGCGGGAACCGGAAAATTTCCTGTCCACTTTGAGGATGGACTCACGCGGGCGGAAACTCAGAGATGTCTGATATTTGTCATTCTGTGCAAAGCGGACAGCAAACTTCTGGTAAAGCGCATTTGCATCCCCCGCCCGCAAGGTCAGCTCCATGTCAACGCGCCGTCCCTGTACGCCTGCAAGGCTGATTGTACCTGTAAACGAAACCTTTTCGTGCGCAACCTTGTTGCACCGCATTGCGTCCAGTTCCCGCACCGGAGCCTGATAAAGCCTGCCATTTCGGATGGACAGCTCTCTTGGCAGACTCATCTGGCCAATCCATGGCTCCTCCGGCGAGCGCAGTGTACAAGTATCCCAGTTCTGCATCCAGCCGACCATAATCCGGCGCCCGTTCGGGGCGAGCATCGTCTGTGATGCATAGAAATCAATGCCGTAGTCAATCGCCTGGTCATGCTCCTCATGAAATGTTTTGGTCTGCTCATCATAGGTGCCAATCAGGCAGAGCGAACCATTGCCATTGTGGTATTCAAACCCCTGCGGCAGCATGTCCGTCGGGCTTGCAAGAAGAACCCATTTTCCGTCCAGCGGAAAGAAATCGGGGCACTCCCACATCTTCCCAAAACGGCCATTGTTTGAAATTAATACTTTCTCATATTCCCATTGAAACCCGTCCTTGCTTCCATACAATAAGACTTGTCCGTCGCCGTCAGTCCGCGCGTTTCCAAAAACACAACTGTATGTGCCGTCCGCATTCTGCCACACCTTCGGATCGCGGAAATCAAACTTGCTGGCGCCTTCGGGCAAATCCTTCTCATCGAGGACAGGATTCTTTTCGTACTTTTGATAGTCAAGTCCGTCGCCGACCGCAAGGCTCTGTGTCTGTATATCACGGATTACGTCATTTTCCTGACGCTCCTTGATAACACTGGTGTATACCAGCAGATGCCTGCCGTCGGGCAGTGTCAGTGCACTTCCCGAAAAGCACCCATCCCTGTCATATGTCTCGTCCGGTGCAAGCGCTGCAGGAAGATACTCCCAGTGCAAAAGATCCTTGCTCACCGCATGTCCCCAGTGCATCGGCCCCCACTTCGATTCGTAGGGATAATACTGGTAATACAGATGATACATGCCTTTGTAATAACAAAATCCGTTGGGGTCGTTCATCCACCCCACGCGGGAACACAGGTGAAAATCCGGCCGCTCCTCCTTCGCAATATTTTTTTCAACCGTCTCCTCATATTTACGCGCTTCACGCAATGTCTGGCTTGTCATTTCCATTTCTCCTTTTCTGCCTCTCATAAATGTGGTGCCGCTACGATGCATAGACTTTTTCCCCTATTCAAGAAGCGGACTGTAGTCTATCGTCATTTTATCACTGATTCTGAATCGATTCAACTACCTGTGCGAAAACGATGACTGTTCTTAACGGGAATCCTGCGCCATAATGCTTGCGCGCGAATTCTATTTCACATCAATCCACAATTCTTCTGCGTTATCATTCCACACACGCACGCCCGCGATTTCTTCTGGCAGAATGGGTGCGGTAAAAAACCGGCGGGCATGAAAGACGGTGGTTTCCTGCTCTGCTGCGGAGTGCGCGGTTTCATATCCCGCTCCCATGTCATCGACAACGCTGCCATCCTTCAAAACAACCTCCATATAAGTATGTGTGATATCCTTGTGTGTGCCGCTCCCATCATATTGAAGTGAAAGCGGGGAAATGGTCACGTTTTCTATATCCAATCCCAGCTCTCCCAGCGCACTGCGGTCTGCCGCATCCAGCGCGACCGCACTCTGCGCTACGGGTTTTTCCAGCGTAAACTCTGTGAGTACTTTTATCTCTTCTTCTTTCTGTTCCTCCTTTTCAACATCCCGCACATGTCTGACAACTTCAACAACATCCCCTTCGGTGAACAGTCTGTCTCCGTTTGTCGTCAGCAGCACGCTCCCTGACAATACGCCGTCCTCCGTAATTTCATGCCGAAACTTTGTGAGGGAGCCAGTCACTGCCTTGGCATCCTGCCGGATGCGATACCCCATCCGCTCGTTGTCCATGTACACAAGGTCTTCGTGAAATCCTGCCACGGTTCCGTCGTTCCACAGACTTGTCTTTCTGATATCCGTTCCGGCTTTTAGCTCCGCAAAACCTTCTGCGTCCTCATGGAATGCATAGCGGAACGGAATAAACAGATACGCCCCATCATATAGGGCAGCATCGAATTTCAGGGTACCATGTGCCATTGAAATTTCATTGCCAAGCGCCATTCCGTACCGGGCAAAAACGTTTTTTTGTTCCTCTGTCAGTTCCTGCGTATTTTCCGTGAAAAATCCCATCGCCTCTGCAAGTCTGTCCATCACCGAAAATTCCCCCGCCGCAAGCACTGTCATGCCGGACACCAGAAGCACGCCCGCACAGACTGCGGCGCGCGCCGGAAATTTTGCCCTGAACCGCACTGTATTGGCAAGACTTGTTTGCTCCGCCTGTATGCGCCGCCATATACTGTTTTTTTGCTCCTCCGTCATGCATATCTGCTGATACATATTCTTATATATTTCCTGTTTCATCCCGAAACGCCTCCTTTTCCTGATTTTGATTCTGTTTGAAAAACGCCTGCCGCAGCAGCTTTTTTGCCCGCAGCAGTCTCGCCGAGACAAGATTGGGCGTAACGCCAAGTACACCGGCAATCTCCTTCACTTGGTACTCCTCGTAATAGCGCAGATACAGCACAATGCGGTACTTAGCCGGAAGGGTGCACAACAGTTCATACAGCACGCCTGATTCCTCATCGCCAAACGGCACCGCAGTCTGTCCTGTTTCCTCGAGCGGACAGACATGCCGAAACCACGCGGACGACAATGTACTTTTACAGCAGTTTACCGCCACACGAATAAACCATGCCTTTTCATGTTCACGGGTTTCAAACGCGGGTCTTTTTTTCAAATACCGCACGAAAACCTCCTGAACCATGTCCTCTGCAAACTGCGCAGAATTTCCATACGACATGGCAATCCTGTAAATCATGTCCCCATAGCGCGTAAACAATTCCTCTGCATCCTGTTCCATTCTCAAACCACCTCCTTCCTTTCGTCATATAAGCCCATAGTTCGTATTTACTTGTCACAAGTCCGCTCCTAAGGAATTGTAGGAAAATAAGTGATGCAGATTGCGCAGGATATTTCTTCGATGATGTATGTCATAAAACGTAGGCGCAGCGGGCTACGGCGAGGATTTTTGGCATGCATCATCGGAGAAATAGCCAAGTCAAGTTGCGTCAGTTATTTTTTTACAGTTCCTAACTATAATACTTTTTATGCGGGCAAAATCTGACAGTATTGTTGACTTTTGCTGTTATTTCTTATATATTTAGAAAATGATACCATAAAGGAGGACGTTATGTCAGAATTACCAAACAATATTCGTTCCCGCATTGAGTCCTTAGGAATCCATTTTGAGTGTAAGGGAACCATCAAAACGAGCATGAATCACATCGAACGGGAAACTTGGATTTTAGAGTATGAAGGTTCTCAGTTTGTTTATGTCGCTGGTCAGAAAAATGTCACGTTAGGCTGGGACACACATCAGTGTCCTTTGGGAGACGGTGTATTGGACGATCTGCGGGAATACTTTGAACAGGGGCAAGAATACTATCAAGACCAGATGGCTGAGATGAAAGAGTACTATGCGCAGCAAATCACGAAAAGTAACGCCAAAAAAGCGGACGAACTGCGCGCGGAGTTAGCGGAAGAGTTGGAAAATTTAAAAGAAGAAATGCAAGATGCCGGTTGTACAAGCTGGACGGATTTCATGGCAAAGTGGAATGCACACCTGTCTGAGTGCCTGTCACCGCTGCGCACCGCGGATATCGGAGATCTGATTGTGGAGGTGGACTGCCGCTATCTTGAACAGGATGCACCCTCTTTGACGGAAGCTGTCCGTTCTCTAAAAGAAGGTCCTTTCACACTGGCGACAGAGGACGAGTGGGAATATCTCTGCAATGGCGGCGCGCGCACGCTGTTTCGCTGGGGTGATACCCTGTGCGATGTCCTGCCGGAAATCTTTAATGTGGGCTGCGTCAGCGATGTCAGGGAAAAGTCAATATTAGAGCGGGCCAATATGCTAGGATTATTTATTGCCTATAATTCTTATAAATATGAAATCATTGATAACACGATGTATGTAAAAGGCGGGGACGGCGGGTGTTCTCTATGCGGCGGGGACGGCGCAATCTATGTCCTGCCCTGCTATACGGCTTTTTACCGCGAGCCAATCAAGGAATATGATCATTCATTGTCCAACAATTACTTTTGTTATCGTCGGATCATTCGTCTGCCGTGACAGGAAAAGGAGAGAGCCACATGGCAAGAAAAATAGCTTTTTTTGATATAGATGGGACACTGACCTCAGAACTTGACGGCAGCGTTCCGGCGGACACTGTTTCCGCAATCGCAGCGGCACGCGCAAACGGAAATCTCATGTTCATCAACACAGGCCGCTGCTTCCAGAATGTTGAGCGCCGCTTTCGGGAGGTGGGCTGGGACGGATATGTGTGCGGCTGCGGCACCAATATTTACTGCGGGGGACAGGATGTTCTCCATGTCGCGCAGACCCACTCCACGACAATGCAGCTTTTACAGGCGGCGCGCGCGGCAGATGTGGATATTTTGTTTGAATCCCGCAGCTTTGTGGCGTTTGATCTGTCACGCCCGCTGCACCACCCGGACGCAGTGCGCCAGTATAATTCCTTCGCCCATCGGTATGATGACATGCCCGAAGATCTCGAAAGCCCAAACTTTTTTGCAGATAAGTTTGTGATTTGGTATCAGGAGGAAGCACAGCTCACGGCATTCCGCCGTGTCAGCGACAAGTGGTTTGACTGCATCGACAGGGGCGGCACATTTCGGGAATTTGTGCCTTATGGATACTCGAAAGCAACCGGAATCCAGTATGTACTAAATCATTATCATCTGAATCTGTCCGATGCCTACGCCCTCGGGGACAGCAACAACGACCTGCCGATGCTCTCCTACGTGCCCCACAGTATTGCCATGGGCAACGCATCGCCAGAGAGCCTTTTTGCGCAGGTGGAATATATCACTGCCAAGTCAAGCTGCGGCGGAATCCGTCAGGCGCTGGAACATTATAACTTCATATAAAGCATGTCTGCCGCTTTGTGGCGATGTCATTTGTTTCGCTTCATTTTATGGAGGAAAAGGATTTGGAGGTTCATATGAAAATTTCTCAACAAATACTCTCCGCTTTGATTCTGGCGGTGCTTTTAACAGGTTGTGGCACTGCCGAGGAAATCGCGCACCCATCCGCCGCAATACCCCCCTCAGACCTTAGCACATCTGACTCGGAAGCGATTCAGGAATCGGAGCTCACCTTGGATTCTGCGTCTGATTCCGCATCTGAAATGCTCTATGACTATGAGATTAAAACCAGTGCAGATGGCAGCCAGTATGCCGTGATTAAGGGCTTTCGCGATGATAACGCTGCATGCTCAACATCGGACTGGAACGCTGTATTTCCCAAAGAGCTGGGCGGTGTTGCAGTGACGGCATTTGCGCCCTATGCGTTTCAGAATATTCCACTGGGAAATTATAGTTATGGCAAACTTCGGATTGCGCCGGATATTGTCTCGATTGGCGCGCATTGCTTTGAAAACTGCGGTCTTACAGATGTCATATTTGAAAAACAGGAGTTGCCTGAAACTGCCCTTGATGCGAAACTCACGATTCATGAGCGGGCATTTGCAGGCAACTTCGGGTTATGGGGAATCTATTTTAGTAACCGAGAGGTTCTTCTGAAAAATGAAGTCTTTGCAGACTGCGCAGAAACAGGTTATATATGTTATATGTCCTACCAGAATAAAACAGCAAAAATAGCAGATGAACTAAAAGCATATGCCGCCCAAAACCAGTGGCATGCAGTAGAAATTCCATCTTATTACAGCAGTAAGCCAATCGTGTACTATCCTGACACCCCACTCACACTAAAACCTGAGATTGGAAACTTTTTCCAAGGTGAAGATGGCTCAGACGATTCCATGTTCTATCCTTTCGCGTATCATGATGATGCACTGTACTATGGATTTCCAGAGTGGTACATCCCCTGTGGCGAATTTTGTGCCATGATGGAGTGGGACTACGAGATTGACGCCTCCTCCTGCCTTATATCCAAGAACGGAAACTATGCTGCGGAGAATCTAAGATATCTGGCTGGACGCAACCTTGCATGGGCAGAGGGCGCAGACGGCGCCGGAATCGGTGAAAGCATCTGCGTCACAGCCAGATGCGGATATTCCTATGAACATGACCTGTACCCAAAAGGAACGGTTTGCTTTCTAACCGGCGATATCGAGCCGGACATCTATGATGGCTATATGCGTTACACCCAAATCTGCGTGGTCAACGGCTATGCCAAAAACCAAAAAACATGGGCAGAGAATGGGCGGGTGAAGCGGCTTCTAATGTATGTGGAAAACCAGCCTTATGCCTATCTGGAGTTGGAGGACACCATTGCTCCGCAGTATTTCACCCTGCCGCCCGATACGATGAAGGCGGCAGATGGTGTGGAGATTCACTTTCAGTTTGTGATTGAGGATGTCTATGCAGGAACCACCTATGAGGACACCTGCCTGACAGGACTTGTGATTGATTTTATGGGACGGCGCAGTCATTAAAACATTTCCCTGCTTCTGTTGACATTTTACGGTCGTGTCACAAAAAAGTCACCTGTGCATCCGCATCGTAGGTGTGCGGCTCTTTTAAAACTGCCTTGTGACCAAATGCAATTGCAATTTCATACTCATACTTTTCAGGAAATTTCAATGCCTGTGAAAAATAGGCTTTCTTCTCCCCGCGCATGGCATCATAGATGCAGCCGATGATTAAATTGCCAAGTCCAAGCTCCTCTGCTGCCAGCGCCATATTTTCCACAGCAATTCCAGCGTCCAGCGCACTCCATCGAAATTCGCTGTCAGCGCTGAGTATGATGACGGTGGGCGCTTCATAGTAGAAATTATGCAGCGGCGCCGTGATTTCGCGCAGGCGGTTTTTCTCCTCCTCCAATTCCGCAAGGATTGGGTTGTCACCATTTAGTACTGTGAAATGAATCTCCTGTCTGTTTGCCGCTGTCGGCGCCTGCAGCCCTGCGTGTATCAGCGCGTTCAGCTCCTCCTCTGTCAGCGGTTCGCTTGTGTAGCCCCTTGTAGAGCTGCGTTTTTTGATCACTTCCATCACATTGCTCATTGTTGTCTGCCTCCTGCTTTTTACATATTATTTTATTCAATCGCTTTGCTATTTTTATCCTGTCTTTATCCTATTTATATTCTGTGTCGTATAACACATTCTATTGGAGTTGTGTCCTATATCATTTTATTCTGCTGATACGATTTCATAACATTTCATGGTGTACTGCCTGAACAAGTTGATGTCCTTCAACAGTCCGCTTTTTAAGGTATCTGCTGTGTTCATCGCAAGGTCAAACTGTGCCTGCGTTATGTCTGACTGGCGCAGCGCCTCCTCCAGCTCATCCAAATCATCCACCATGATCTCACCATTCGGATAAACGACCAAATCAAGGTACAGATCATCAAAATACAAAATCCCGTCCGTGTCCAGTCCCTGACTGGCAATCATATCTATGTACCACACTACAATGTCATTGTCGCTATTCATCATGGCTGTAATACAGTAAAAATCATCTCCCTTCTTGCTCATTCCTTATGCCAGCAATTGCAGCTTCTCGCTGTGCTGTTCCACTACATTCTTGAGAACAGAGATATCCTGTTTCATCGTCTCATAGTCATCAACACTGACCTTGTACCGCTCGTAAGTCGAAGTATAACATGCCTGTATCGTGTTTAGCTGTGGCAAAATCTGCGTTTCCTGTGTTAATTCTATCTTTTTCACTCTTATTTTCAGATCGGAGACATCTTCCTTCAGAACTTCCACGTCCTCCTTCAGACCCTTCACGTCCTCCTTCAAAACTTCCACGTCTTCTTTCAGACCCTTCACGTCCTCCTTCAAGACTTCCACGTCCTCTTTCAGACCCTTCACGTCCTCCTTCAAGACTTCCACGTCCTCTTTCAGACCCTTCACGTCCTCCTTCAGAACTTCCACGTCCTCTTTGAGACCCTTCACGTCCTCCTTCAGAACTTCCACGTCCTCTTTGAGACCCTTCACGTCCTCCTTGATTCCCAGAATTTCTCCTTTAAGTCCTTGTATTTCCTTATTGACGGGCTCGAGCTTCGTGTCCATCATATTCGAAATCGCTAACAATAATTCATTGTCTGTCATCGTATCACTCCTCATCTTTGTAACGGCTTTTTCCGTTAATAGCTGTATTATATCACAGGGAATGTATGAAGTCTATTCCGAACATTCACTATTTCAGGGTTGTTTCACGAAGGCTTCCAAACGACATCATTTATTATGAACTTGCTGTCAGTCTGTTCGGAATCTGGACATCCTGCCGCCTTCACAGCTTTTTTTCTTTTCAGTTGTCCACATCTGAAAAAATGCGCAAAACATCCCCTCTATCTTATTTACAC
>KE159565.1:98737-142621 GCA_000403215.2 Lachnospiraceae bacterium A4 | reverse complement strand
ATATTATACCTCTACAGGGCGAAAAAGTCGAGGGATATGGAAAATATGTATAGCTTCCATATCCCTCGTAAAAATGCCGTGTCTATTAGTTTCAATTATTCTTCGTGAAACAACCCTGTTCACTATTTTTGAACGTATTGCCGCTTTCTCACAAATCTGTTTCTGAATTCTTTCAAGCTGTTCATCTAAAAATATTCTGCAAACTTTGCAGCCCAAACCCAAATTCCGCAATTTTATCCAAGTATTGTTTTTCAGTATTTTATATAATGAAGATGTCTCTGCAAAATATGTGACAGGAATGCCGCACAACACGCTGACGGCTCCCTGCCACACATCACATTTTTATCAAAGAAAGGCGAAAAACATGAAAAACACACTATTTGAAGCATTTGATAACGGGACGCTCAAAACGCCCGCTGCTCAGCTTCTGCATTGATTTTCGGCACAGGAATGCAACTGCTACTGCCCCCTCCCTCTAAAACACAGCCAATCACGATATGGCTGGCATGGGTGTGCGTGGGATACGACTGGCGGCAGTCATGATAGTAAATGTATTGAAGCTGATCTTTTGGCGTTTTCATATAGATAATCTTTTCCTGCATATCCATCACATACTCCAATCTGTCAATCCCAACAGCAGGCACACAAGCCTGAGAGACGATGCCATTGCTTCTATATTAAATCATCCCGTATCCAAACTCCTCTGCCATCGTACTCCACAGGCTCTCCGCGTCTGCAATTGCAGTGGGATCAATCGCCGCAATCTGCTGCCTGAGAACCCTCTCTGCCTGCTCAAAGTACGCATCGTCCTCCTCAAAGTACGCAGCCCCTACCGCGACTGCTTTTTTCCATGCTGTCATATACAGCCGCATAATCTCCATAAACTTTGGAAAATCCGCCGCACAGTAATCAATCAGATTCTCCTCCTGCAAGTCCAAGGCATCGCGATAGTCTGGCTTCTTAGCCATGCTGCCATCCAACTCTGCGACATAGACCGGACCGTCTGACAGGACAATCAGAAGGAACGTCCCGTTTTCGCCGCCCACGTATTCCTCTGCCACCACCACAAAGGGACGCTGTGCGTCCACGGTGCCAATCCAGAGGGCATCTGGTGCCAAAAAGGTATAGATGCCCAGTTCTGTTCCCGGTGCCGGCAGATGCGTTCTCACCATTCGCAGTGTCTTATTGATCTCTTTTGTTTGTTCCATGCTATCACACTCCTTGTATTTATAATACGAAATATCCTGCGGTTTTTCAATAAAAAGTTGACACACCTGCCGGCCTGCGGTATAATAATTTCACTTTATCACATAAAAGCGTTGAAGTCCTAAAGTATTCATGTGATATTTTTTCTTATTTTTTATACTAATTTTTTACATAGGGAGGGGCATTGAGTATGCTGGTTAAAATTATTTTACTGCTTTTATTCTTTGGTTGTATGATTGCAGTTGGTCTGTATGCGCGCAAGAGTGCAAACAGCATGACGGATTTCGTGCTTGGCGGGCGCAGTGTCGGGCCGTGGCTTTCGGCGTTTGCTTATGGCACATCTTATTTCTCTGCGGTGGTGTTTGTGGGGTACGCGGGACAGTTTGGGTGGAAGTATGGCCTAGCCTCCACTTGGATTGGTCTGGGCAATGCAGTGATTGGCTCGCTGCTTGCGTGGGTCGCGATGGGCAGGCGCACGAGAGTCATGACGCATCATCTCGAGGTGGCGACAATGCCGGACTTTTTCGGGCGGCGTTATGACAGCAATGTCATAAAAATTATCGCGTCTGCCATTGCGTTTGTGTTTATGATTCCGTATACGGCCTCTGTCTATAATGGGCTTTCGCGTCTGTTTGGCATGGCGTTTGATATTCCATATACCGTGTGTGTCATCACCATGGCGGTTCTCACCGGCGTGTATGTCATTCTTGGCGGATATATGGCGACTGCCATCAACGACTTTATCCAAGGCATCATTATGCTGTTTGGCATTGTGGCGGTGATTGGCGCAGTGCTCTCTGGTCAGGGCGGATTTATCGAGGCAGTCAGAAAACTTTCTGAGCTTCCGTCTGACGTGCCGGTCACAATGGGCCAGCAGGGCGCTTTCGCATCATTTTTCGGAACAGACCCGCTGAATCTGCTGGGCGTAATTATCCTGACCTCCTTAGGCACATGGGGGCTTCCGCAGATGGTGCACAAATTTTATGCCATCAAGAGTGAGAAGGCGATTAAGACAGGAACGATTGTGTCCACCTTTTTTGCCGTGATTGTCTCGGGCGGCTGCTATTTCCTTGGCGGCTTTGGGCGGCTGTTTGACGCCGAGGCGCTCTACAAGGCGGACGGCTCCGTGATGTATGACGCCATTGTTCCGTCCATGCTGTCAACACTGCCGGATCTTTTGATTGGCGTTGTGATTATTTTGGTGCTGTCAGCTTCCATGTCAACACTCTCATCGCTGGTGCTGACCTCGGCTTCCACACTGACGCTGGACTTTATTAAGGGAAACATTGTGAAGGAAATGGATGACAAGAAGCAATTGATTTACATCCGTGTGCTGATTGTATTTTTTATCGTGATTTCTGTTGTGCTGGCGCTCAATCCGCCAACCTTTATCGCGCAGCTAATGGGCATTTCATGGGGTGCGCTTGCAGGTGCGTTCCTCGCGCCGTTTTTGTATGGCTTATACTGGAAGGGCGTTACCAGAGCAGGGGTGTGGGCGAGTTTTCTGTGCGGCGTTGGAATCACCGTTTCGAATATGTTTTTCAAATTTATCGCTTCGCCCATCAACGCAGGCGCGGCGGCAATGATTGCAGGCCTGATTATCACGCCGGTTGTGAGTCTGGTGACACCGAAAATCAACGCCGCCTTTGTCAATAAAATTTTCCAGTGCTATGACAATACGGCGAAAGTATCCAGCAAAGAATATTTGAAGGAGGAGGCGTAAAGGCCACAACCCCCCACGCATACCAAAGCGGTCCGCCGCGCTGTTGTCATGAAACCACAAACAGCGCGGCGGGCTTTTTATTTGGCACACTTATGCTTCGCTCTTGTGCGTTTCCCGCTTTTTCTTCTGTGCAAAAAAATGCGCTACTTCTTTTTTAATCGCTTCGGGCGGCAGCGACTTGGACAGATATCCTTCGGGTCTGAGCGCAAGCGCCTTTTTGACACTCTCTTTGTCAACCTTATTCGTCAAAAACATGACAGGCGTGTCATTAAATTCCCGGTCTGAGCGTATCATTTCCAGCACCTGCTTGCCATTGCAGACAGGCATCTCATAATCCAGCAGAATCAAGTCAGGACGGCTGACTGCCATACTCCGAATCGCGGACATGCCAGACCTTGCTGTCGCCACGTCATAGTCAGCGGCAAACAAATCCTGCATGGTACGAAGTATAAAATCCGAATCGTCCACGATCAAAAGCTTCTTTCTTGGCGCTGCCGCCACTTGCTCTTTGCCATGCTGGTTTAAACTCTTTTGGACCTCCTTCATTGCATCGTCGGCAATCATCTCGGCGCCGTCTGTACTTTCGAGCTGGTCCGAGGAAGTCATACAGTAGGCGAAATACCCTTTTCCGGTGTCAAACAGCATACTAAACTGCGGGCTTTGCTTCTCATATACCAATTCAAACTGCCCGTAAGACAAAAGCTGTTCCTCTTTCAGCTCAAACTGCTGCAACGATGGAAAACACCGCTTAATGCGCTCTACAAACTGCCTTGCCACATAGCCAGCCGCGTGCAGCAGCATCGCTTTTACCGCGTCAGATTTGATATTCATGACACTGCCAATCGTGCCCGCTATAAATTTTTCCTCAAAAATCAAGAAAAACTCCCAGCGTTTCTTTTCCTTGGAAACAGCAATCAAGCGGTAATAGATGCCGTCTCCAAACTTTTCTCCTCCATAACAGTCGCTGAGCAGGCGCGGGTCCACTTGAAACATGCTGTGCAGCAGGCTTGCAACGGTCTGTCCCATCACTGCCTGCTCCTCATCGGGCAGCAAATTTTCCCAGTGCTTTATTGTTTCCCCACTCACAATCGCATGGTCCTCGAGCAATGTATGTCCAATCAGCCAGCCTGCGCACACGCTGAGAAAATGGCGGACCGATTCCTCGGAGTAGCCTGTACGCTCCAACTCTTTCTCAAGTGCAGGAAGCGTTCTTTCGCGGAAATTTTTGTGAATATGCTGGTGTGTTTTGAGTCCCTCATAATGAATGAGCGCCATATACTCCTCCTCATCTGCAAAATGCTGAACCGCATGTTCCTTAAAGTACTTGACTGCCTCCTGACAGACCCAGTGGCTTTTTTCCTCCTGATGTCCCAAATCAAACAGTTTATTGAGAATGCTAAATAGCTTTTTATGCTCTCTGTCAATCACTTCTACCCCAATATTATACCGTTCATTCCATTCCAACTGCGTTCCCATATGTCTTTCTCCTTTGCCGTCTAACTGTGATGAAAATAGCTTTCAAAAAACCTCTTTCTATAGTTTATTCCATATTCGGCAAAGTTTGACAAATTCTTTCATTTTTCATCAATTCAAACAAATATTCGTGTTCACTCCGCGGTCTCAACCGCCGCCACGATCTGCATTCTTGCAATTCTTCTGAGCGGAAAGGCTGTCGCTATAAGACAGGCGGCAACCGACAGCACCGATGCCTGTGCCATTGCCGCAAGCGGCGGAGCTGCCAGCACAAATTCATTCGCGGAGGCCGTCTCTGCAAGGATTGTGCACAAGTACCCTGCCACACTGCCAAGGACTGCCGCAAAGCCGCCATAATACGCCCCCTCCCACAAAAATGTCCGGTAGAGACTCCCCCTGCTCATGCCAACTGCCCGCTGTATACCAATCTCCATAACGCGCGTATGAATATTTGTGTAAACTGTATTAATAATATTTAAAATGCCGATGAGCGCGATAAACAATATAAATCCCCAGCCAAGCAGATGAAGCTGCAAACTGCTCTCTGCAAGCTGTCTGTCCATATCCTCATAGGACACCCACGTTGTCCCTGCGGCGCGCGCGCAGAGATTGTCCAGTGCGGCATCAAACTCCTCCCTGACGGTATCCGCACGCAGCACTGGACACAGCTCTGCATAATGGTCTGTCCCAGTAAGCTGCGGATACAGGCGGTCATTTACAAAGACCTGCACGCCATTCATAAAGCCATTGTTTCCGATACTAAAATATCCATCATAACCATCTAAGGTCATTAAGACAGACAATTTATGACCTGCAATCATCATCGTACTGCCCTCCTCAATGTGCGTCGTTCCAATCTCTAGCCCTTCGATGGTCATCGTAATCGGATTGCGGACAATACAGCCCTCTCCTGCCAGCCAAGCATTCCATTGTTCTTCTGTCAGTTTTTCCCGAATACGCTGCGCCGCATAGTACTCGTTGGCGCCAAAAATCTGAAAACACTCTCCGATGCCCAGTGAAAAGTCCGTCTCAATTCCCACAGGCTTATACTGCGCGTCCAGCTTATAAAAAGAAAACTGCTGCGCTGCCACCGCCGATACATTGACGTCTGCCTCCATGCGCGCAAGCTCGTCCGGCAAAAATCCGTCATACAGATTAACCACGGAGTAATCCCCAAGATGTTCGGACACTGCCCCTGCGACACTCAGATGTGAAAGATAGTTTTGCAGTGTCACAAACACTGTAATGCCCATCGCCAGCGACAAGACTGTCACAACAGTACGGCTCCTGTTCCGCCTCAGGTTCAGCGCCGCATAATACCGCTCAATATTCCGTATTGTTTTTTGATGCATTTTCGTCCTGCTTTTCAGTTTTCTTCCTGTTCTTTGATTTGGTGTGATGCTGCGCATGGCTGCCACAGGAGAGACTTTTGCCGCAAAATGCGCCGCCGGTGCGGCTGCCAAAAAGGCTGACAGCAGTGTGACCACGGTACTTGTCACAAGATGCCCCCATTTGCCAGAAGCATTTTCAGCAAGGAGCCTCTCAAGCTGCGCTGTGTCCTGCGCCAGAAACATTTCCGGTGAGAGCTGGTTTAACACCGCCCCCAAGATTCCTTTTGCCGACAGCACGCCCAGTAGCATACCCACTGGAATGCCGCACATGCACAGCAGTAAAATCTCTGCCGCCACAATCCTATACAGATGCCCTCTCTCCGCGCCGATTGCACGCAGCACGCCGTACTGCCCGACACGCCGTGTCACTGCAATTTTTAAAATATTAAAAATTACCAGCCCAGCCGCCAGTAAAACAAGCACGGCTGCCAGAACGCCCGCCAGCATCACGAATGAAAATCCTTCCTCCCCCGACGTCATGCCCTCCTCCTCTGTGCTGTAGCAAATCCCCAGTGCATTCAGATAGGGAGAATTATAGATCGTATCTAATTCATGGATTCCCAGCTCTTGCGCCACCCCGTCCATGACTGCCTGAAAATTCTTTTTCTTTGCAGTTTTGATATCCATACAGTAATACAGATATTCCTGCGGCAAAATCAAAGACGCGCTGCCCTCGCCCACAAATCCCAGAATGCTCCCATATGCATATCCCAGATCGTTATTCTCCAAAATGCCCGTAAGGACAAAATCTGCCTCATATGTATAGGATTCTACCACAACACCATGCCGCAAGGCTTTGGAGAGTGAGAGGGAAACTGTGTCTCCAATGCTCCCTGCAAATCCCAGAAACTGCAATGTCTCCTCCGACAATGCAATTTCCATCGGATTTTGGGGCAGCCGTCCCTCCACCAGTTTTGTGTATGCCGGCCGGGTGCGAAGCCCATCGCCCCAGTACTCAGCCAAATCCAGATTTAACAGGTCATTTAACGTCATACTGCCAAGCTGTATATAGCGCCCTGTGTACGAAAACCGCTCATCGCGCTCTAACGCCTGCGCCTGTTCCTCCGTGATCTGCACAAAAGAAGCATAGCGGTCGCCCCCGATTGTAATTGCCTGCTGCTCGCGCATCGCTTTCAAAATACCGACGGACTGCCCTGCCGCCGTTGTCATCATCGTGGACAAAACCATCGCTATTATAATAAGAAAAGACACCAGTTTCTGCCCCTTGATTTCCCGCCAAGCCAATGTATAATATGACTTCATAGTACTTCTGCCCCCTTCTGCTCTCCTTCTGACAAAACCCCGTCCACAATCACAACCTTGCGCGCTGCCATCTGTGCAATCCTATGGTCATGTGTGATAACCACCAGCGTCCTGCCCATTTTTTCCCAGATATTTTTTAACATGCGCATGACCTCCGCACCGCTCTTGCTGTCCAGATTTCCGGTTGGCTCGTCGGCAAAAATAATATCCGGCTTTGCAATCAGCGCCCGCGCAATCGCCACGCGCTGCTGCTGCCCGCCGCTCAGTTCATGCGGCAGGTGCGCCAGCCGGTCCCGAATGCCAAGAAGCTCTGTGAGCTCATCAAAATAGGCGCTGTCTGCCTGTTTCTTGTCGAGCAGCAGCGGCATCAGAATATTTTCCCGCGCCGTCAGCACAGGCAGCAGATGAAACTGCTGAAAAATAAATCCAATGCGTCTGCGGCGGAATGCTGACAATTCCCTGTCGCGCAGTTGATAAATCTCCTGCCCGTCATAGGACAAACTGCCCGCTGTCGGATAATCAAGGCCGGACAGCAGGTGAAGCAGCGTACTCTTTCCACTTCCCGACGGTCCCATAATTGAGAGGAACTCCCCTGATGCAATCTCAAGATTTGCCCTGTGCAGCGCCGTGACTTGACTGGCGCCGCTGCCGTAAACTTTGCTAATATTTTCTGCTTTGATCAACATAAAAAACACTCTCCTATTCATTTTTTCTATACTAGAAGAGTGTATGGTACAAATCTCAAAATTTGCTCAAAAATCTTATGAAAATATTGCTTTTGCCACCGCACCGCCGTCCGCTTTATTTTCAAGAAAAAGCGCGCCGCCGTGTTTTGTGCAGATTAACTGGCTGCTGTACAGCCCCATTCCAAAATGCGCAGGGTCCTCATGTTTTTTTCCAAAAGGCTTTGGCCCGTCTTTGAGAAGCGCTGCGGGATATCCTGCCCCATCGTCCTGCACGGTCAAAAGCAGCCTTCTCTCATCTTTTTCCCAAACGGCTTCCAGCACAATCTCCAGCCTGCACTGTGCAAAACGCGCCGCATTGCCAATCAGATTCTCTGCAACCGTCAGAAACAAGCCATGATCGACTTCCACCGCTGCCTCCTCCGACACTGTTACCGATACCACAAGCGCGGGTGCAAACACCTTCGCGGTCTCCTGTAAATCTTTGTATAATACAGATAAGTCCACTGCTTTTCTGCACACAGGCATCTGCTCTAAACGCTGGATACTGCTCATCGCCTCCACATACTGTTCAATGCGCAGCGTATATGTCTCGAGCCGTTCTAGTGCCTGCGCGCCGCCGCTTCCCTGCCGTAGCATTTTCACTGTGCCTTTTAAAACCGTGACAGGATTGCGCAGATCATGGGCAAATGCCGCATTCAGCCGCCGGCGCTCCTCCGCCTGCCGCCACAACTCCTGATTCGTGTGCAAAAGCTCTGCGCGCATGGTCTCAAACGCCGCACAAACCTGCCCCAGCTCGTCGGCAGAAACCTCGGGAATCGTAAAGTCGAGCTGGTGCATACGAAGCCGTTCCGTGCTCTCTTTGAGTATGGCAATCGGCAGTTTTAGTTTCAGATGATAAAACAAAATACCTGCCAATCCCAGTCCGCTTACTGGAATAATCAAAACCGCAAGAAGCTGGATTCTATTGATGCATTTCATGATGCGCTCCTGCTCTGGTGTGGGATCTTCCAAGGCCGTCACCACGCCGTCCGGTGTAATTGCAATCCCATAATGAGGATATCTGTCATACAGTTTTGCACAGAACTGATAAATACCATACGTCAACAGCAGGGCTGCCGCCATGCAGAGCACAGACACCACAAAAAAGGAGCGCCGCAGCCCCATTTTTTTCAGCCGTTCCATTTATACCCACACCCCCAGACCGTCTCAATGTAGCTGTGCAGTGTGTGAACAGCAAATTTTGCGCGAATTTTGCGGATATGCTCCATAATGGTATCACTGTTTCCCTCCCCGTCGATTCCCCAGACCGTCTCGTAAATCCGCTCCCGGTCAAAGACCTGCCCCGCGTGAAGTGAAAGTAGCTCCACGATATCAAACTCCCGTTTGGACAGTAAAACAAGCTCCCCGTTTAGCACAACCGTGCGGGCTGCATAATCCACCACCAGTTCCCCGAAAAAGCGCACCGCCGCGCTGCACTGGCGCCGCTGTTCACGGCGCAGATGTGCCTCCACCCGCGCGCCCAGCTCATCTAAGTCAAACGGCTTCACAATATAGTCGTCCGCCCCGGCGCGGAAGCCCTCGAGCTTGTCCACGGACTCGATTCGCGCCGTCAAAAACAGAATCGGGCAGGTGATGTACGACCTGATTTTGCGGCAGACTGCAAGCCCGTCCAAATCAGGCATGTTGATGTCGAGTAAGATTAAATCCGGGCAGGCAGACACTTTCTGCAATGCCTCTGTCCCGCTGCAGGCAGTATACACCTGATAGCGCGGCGCAAAATACTCCGCCATCATGTCCACGATGCCCCGCTCGTCATCTACAATCAAAAGTTTTTGCCTTTTCGGCAATTCATTTATCTTGGAAAGTGCATCTTGTTTCATGCAGTAGTTTTCTCCTTTTTCCTCTTCAAACTTCCACAGGTTATTCACATACTTATCCACATATTATCCACATCATGTGAACAACTTCTTCAAGCCATTCCAAATGTTATCCACAAACAAGCCAGTATTCCGGTCCTTACCGGGCTGGTGCAAAGTCCTGCTGCAATGAAACAAAACGGTATCCCATCTCCTCCCACTTCGTCAGCAGCTCGTCCAAAATCTCACCGTTGGTCTGGGACGTATTGTGAAGCAGTACAATAGCACCGGGGTGAATCCGCGCGGTGAGCTTATCAAAAGCCGCATCATGGCTTGGCTGGTTTTCCGGGTCCCAGTCCACATAGGCAAGACTCCAGAAAATTGTGCTGTAGCCTAGCTGCTGTGCCATCTTGATATTTTCCGCATTCGCCTTGCCCTGCGGCGGGCGGTAATACGGCGAAAGCCTTGTGCCGGTAATCTCATAAAACGAATCCGCCACCGCCTCCAATTCTTCCTGAAAAGCCTCCAGACTGGATATTGTGGACATGTCTGGGTGGTGGTATGTGTGGTTGCCGACCATGTGCCCCTCCTCAACCATGCGTTTTACCAAATCAGGCGCTGTTTCCAGAAAATGTCCCACCACAAAAAATGTTGCTGGAACATGATGTTTTTTCAGCGCATCAAGGATTGCCCCGGTATTGCCGTTCTCGTAGCCGCAGTCAAACGTGAGGTAAATGACCTTTTCGCTGTCATCTCCCACAAAATACGCGTCATACCACGCCAGCTCCTCCGGCAGCGCATTCCCCACTGGCTGCGCGCCAGCCTCCCCAAAGGATAGTCCCCAGTCCTCGGAATGAAGCCGCAGTGTAAATCCTTCTGGCGGCTGCTCTTTTTCTTTCGCGGCAATGCCGTCAGCTTCGCCGCCCTGGTCTGCAAACTGGCTTTCGGGCTCTGTCAGCGGTGTCTGCGTTTTCTGGTATTCTGATTCCTGTGCTGCATTTTCTTGTACTGAAGTTTCTTGTGCATCAGTCGGGGTCAGGTCTGCAAAGTCCAACGTAACAACGGTCTGTTCCTCCGGCGCCGCCTCGTTTCGTGTGACCTCCTGCGCGCCCGAGCTGCTGCACCCTGCAAGCAGTAAGACTGCTATCGCAATTCCAAACATATGTTTTATCTGGCTGTTTTTTTGCACTTTATCGTCTGTGTATCTCATCTGTATCACTCCTGTTTTTTCATTGTATTTCAATTATAAAACAAGATTGTATCAGAATTGCATCATTTTTGCAGTGTTTTCTTTAGATTTTCATAGCGCAGGCGTTTTTCTTCTTTTGCAAAATGTGTCTCGCGGAATTGCTCAGGGTTGTCTTGATAGCTCAGGACTTCCTCGCCAAACTGCTCACTTGTCAGGTCAAAGCAGCAGTCTCCGACCACATTATAGCAATGGTAATTTCCGCCTTTCATATGAATCCCCCATTCTAAAAAGTTTTATATGACAATCCCGTCAAGATGGTCACACTCATGCTGGATAATCTGGGCAATCCAGCCAGAATAACGCTGCTTCTGCTTTTTCCAGCCGATGTCCAAAAACTCGACCTCAATCTCCTGATACCGCGTTGTCGGCCGCACCCCCTCTAAGGACAGACAGCCTTCCTCGGTTTGATACGCACCTGTTTTCTTTGTAATCACTGGGTTTATCATCGCCATGTTCATCATGCCCATATTGACCACGATAATCCGTTTCCGCACCCCAATCATATTTGCTGCCATGCCGACGCATCTGGCTTGGTTTGCCCTCAGCGTATCGAGCAAATCTGTCACCACCTGCGCATCTGCCTTTGTTGCTGGCTCGGATTTCTGGTTTAGAAAAAATATATCCCTCCGAATCGGTTTCACCATTAGAATCACCTCCGCTCTCTGTGTGGATTTCTCCTTTTGCTGTTGTAAATGCTGGCTGCGCTTCACTATGATTTATTATAAGATATAACCTGCCGCACTGCAAGCAATTGTCTCTTTGGTCTATATCTATGTACTTTTTCACATGCAAAAAAAACGGCATAGCCATCGCTACACCGTTTTTATTTTCAAAATATTTTAGCAATTGCAGGAAAATAAGTGATGCAGATTGCGCAGGATATTTCTTCGAGGTGATACAGTTCCTTATCCCTCAATTGGAATATACTTGCTTTCCTCGATGACAGGCTTTGCCTCCTTCTTTGGCACGGACACCTTCAAAATGCCGTCCTCAAATCTTGCCTTAATATCCTCCTGCTGGACTTCCTCGCCCACATAGAAGCTTCTGCTGCAAGTTCCGTAATACCGCTCGCGGCGGATATATTTTCCATTTTCATCCTTCTGGTCATGATTCTGGCTCGTCTCCGCATTGATGGTGAGATACCCGTTCTTGAGTTCTGCCTTGACATTCTCCTTCTTGCAGCCCGGCAGGTCAATGTCCAGCTCGTAGCCGGCATCGCTCTCCTTGATATCGGTTCTCATGATACCGTTCGCGTTGTGAAAACGGGAAGCGGTTCTCATCGGACGCGCAAAATCATCAAAGAAATCATCAAATAAACTCTCTCCAAAAATATTGTTCATAACATTTGCACTTGGTAATAACATAACACATTCCTCCTATAATTTGATCCTATTGTGTGGCAGCCTGTAAAAGCTGTTGTTTTATTTGTTATATATGTGTTATAACATAATTATTAGCACTCGTCAATAGGGAGTGCTAATAATTTTTCTAAATTATTTCTAAACTTGTGCTTTTGTGCAGTTTGTGGCTGATTTAGTTTGCCCAGTTGCTACTTGTTTTAAACGAAAAAAGACACATGGTTTACAATTACTGTTCCATGCGTCTTTTTATTGTTTCTTTACTTATGCGAACTGCATCACTTCTTTTTCAATTTCTTCTACGTCATCTGATGACAATTCGGGGAAAAAGTAGATATTTCTTCTATTGAAATTCTAAAAAGACAATCTCTTGACAAATGTGTCTAATAGTATTAGGCTATAGTTGTCTAACATTATTAGACACAACAGTCCTTATGAAACTATTTCAACCCCAAATAGCTGCACAAACAGCAAAAAACATCACATTTTTGCATCATATTTACTATCTTCACACCAAAAAGCCAAGAAGGAGGAATCAACAATGGACGAAAACAAACTAGGCGTGATGGAAACCCGCTTCGCGGAGATGATATGGGCATCTGCGCCCATTCGCACAGGGGACTTGGTCAAAGCATGTCAAGAGGCGTTTGGCTGGAAACGCACAACGACTTACACCATGTTAAAACGCCTCTGCCAGCGCGGTATTTTTCAGAATGACAACGGCACAGTCCTTGTGCAAATACCCAAGGAGGATTTTCACAAGCGGCAGAGCGAGCAGTTTGTCGCAGACACCTTCGGCGGTTCCCTGCCCGCCTTTATCGCCGCTTTCACGAAAGGAAAAACACTCAGCGATAAGGACGCGGATGAGATACAGCGTCTCATTGACCAAAGCCGCATAAAGAAAGAGGGGGACTGACTATGCTGATAGAAAAACTTTTTGAGGAGGTGCTGCGCCTGAGTTTTTATGGCTCTATTGGGTGCGGCGTGATACTGATCTGTGTGCTCGTCAACTATACACGGACGTCGCGATGGATATCCATGGTGCTCTGGGGACTGGTGGCGCTGCGCCTCGTCGTTCCGCTCTCTGTGTCCTCCAGCATAAGCCTTCTCCAGCTTGGCAATACCGCCCTTCCGAGCCAGCTTGAACGTGCGCTCAGCGCCGATCACACTTACAGCGGAAACTATAAGACAGCCCTCGAAGGCAGTCATGAATACGACCGTGCTGTCGCCGCTGGCAGTCCCATCGCCGCCAACGCAAACGGCAATAAGATGACATACTACTACGAACGTGCAAACGGCGGCATCGAGCCAGCAAAAACTTCCTATGAACGATTCCTGACCGCCGGCTCCCGCATATGGCTGGCCGGAATGATTCTCCTATGGCTCTGGGCGCTGCTCTCCTGCCTGCGGCTAAAATACCGGCTGCGCTTCTCCATGCGGCTGTGCAGAGGGATATACGAGACTGACGCCATTCCCTCTCCCTGCGTGACAGGTATCCTCCGACCGCGAATCTATCTGATACCAGCACTGACTGAGCAGCAAAAAGCACACATTCTTCTTCATGAAAAAATGCATATCCGCTATCTTGACCCTGTCTGGAAAATGGTATCTTTTGTCATCATCAGCATACACTGGTTCAATCCTTTTCTATGGTTTATGTACAAAATCTTTCAGGGAGAACTGGAAAAAGCATGCGATGAAAGAGTGCTCGCACGTCTTGGCGAGGACAAAAAAGCAGACTACAGCGAATCCCTGCTGGCACTGGCAGCATCCAAAAGCTGGCGGCAAAAGAACAATTTCCCAACACCGATCTCATTTGGTGAAAACAATATCAAAGGCAGAATCAAGCGGATTCTCGCGTACAAAAAACCACTTGCCGCCGTTTCGGTGCTGATTGTGCTGCTCTCCGCTGTCGGCTGCGGCGTCTTTCTCACCACGCCGGCGGTCTCCTCTGCGGACACACCCAAAACCAATCCGACAGCATCAGACGACGCCAATCCGGGCACAGACGACACGGCGCCGACAGCAAGCAGTACAGACCATCTCTTAACGGCGCCGGCACCCACTGCGCCTGATACAACAGTCCTGCCAGAAAACGCGCCTGCCGGAATCCAAACTGGAGTTCTTGAAAACAACGAAATCTATGATGAACTAGAATACAATGGCGTCACGTATCAGTCAGGCGACAACGGTATTTTCCGAAAAGCCGAAAATGCTTCTGCCGCCGAGCAGATTTATGCAGGGTTTGCGGGAACCAATATACAGATGACCGTATTTGAAGAAAAGCTTTATTTTAAGACAGACCGTACCTATACAGAAGGCGCACTCGACTGGGCTGACAATACAATCCGCTGGATTGACCTAGATTCTTTACAGACAGGCGACCTGCCGATGGTGCGGGAAAACGCCCTTATTTCAGACTTCTGGTTATATGATGGCATGATAAAGATTTACTACAGTTATCCCGATACTGTTGACACCATGATGCTCTACACGGACAAAGACGTGGTATTCAATCAGAAAAACATCACGCAATTGACGGAAGCTGAGCAACAGCAGTTTGGACTTGGCGTTTCGCAGTCTGTCCTGCAAAACACTGGCTCACTCGTCAATCTTTCCAACAGGCTTCGCGGACAGAATATCGCCTATCTGGACATGGACGGTGATGGCACTGCGGAAAAAGTAACGCTCTCGCCCTCCACGTCTCCCGAGGCTTTAGAGTACTACCGGGAAGATGACCCACTGGCATATTACCACCTGCAAATCGGCAGCGCAGCGCTGGAAAGCTTTGGATACAATGTCGCCAATATCCTCTGGGGACTCAGCCTTGACGGACAAACGATCCTGCTGGCGCTCTATGAGGACGGTCCAAGCGCCGACCCGTACACGCATTTTTATCAATATCAGAATGGACAACTCACTGAAATCGGCGGTTTTGACGCTGATATCCGCCGGTGCGATATTTCCTCCGACGGCATTATCACAAGCTCAATCCGCAAAGAAATCGTGCAGACCGACTGGATTACTGTGCGCTGGCAGCTTGGCCCAAACGGACTGCTGGAAGAAATTCCGCAGGACGTATATGATTTTACGAGCAGAAACTGGGTGCAGTTATATGATGCGCTGCCCCTGCACACTGCTGTCGGGGCAGACGACACTTTTACCATAGACCCGCAAAGCGTGCGTTTCCTACAGACCTCCGCCGACTGGAACTGGATACTTCTGGAAACAAAAGACGGACAACAGGGCTGGGTACACTTGGAGAACTTCGAGGTCGTCGAACTGCAAAAGAATGTGCTGGACGTGTTCGACGGGCTTTATATGGCTGGTTAACTAGGTTCACTAGGAGCAGATATTATTTCATCGCTGAAATAATATCTGCTCTACAAGTTCCTGATGAGGGTGCTTCTCGTCTGCCTGATATACCATAACACCATGCGGATCAGCGCTTCTGTCCATAAACGCCGGAAACAGGAATCCGCACTCCGGCGCCCCCGCCTCATAATCCTCAAGCAACGGGCAAAAAGTGCATATGATAAATTTGTAAACCTCCTCGGATTCCCACAGGTTTTCTTTGTCTTTTGCCTTGATGGGAATGTCGTAGCTTCCATATACGATGCGCACCGCATACGGTTTTGCCGAATCGTATTTTTCACCGATAAACTCATAAAACAAATCGAGCAGCGCATCATTTTTTAATTCACAGTCTTTGAGCCCCATCAGCATCTGCCATGTGTGTCCCGCTTTTTCATCGTCCTTCGTAAAAGGATAATACCGCAGATTCCTGTTCGTCTCCGAGAAAGGCACCGTCTTGGCAAGTTTTAGGTTGGCGTCAATGTCCTTCTGCGGCAGCTTTAGAAAATGGCGGTTGAAGGTACCGTCAACCAATCCCTCCTCGTCAAAATACGCCCCTGCAATCCGGGAAAAACAGTTGCGTTTCGGCGTCATGCGCCTTGTCAGCTCCAGCATATCGTCTCTGTTGATTTTGTTCATTTGTCTTTTTCTCCTTACTTCATGACCAGATTCATCAAACTCTTGCAGCTGTCCACCATCTCGTATAAAATGTTCTTGCATTCTCATTCTCCACTTTCATCAAAAGTCTGTAATGGGTCCAGCTCAATTTGTCACTGTAATACCTTTATTCCAGCCAGCCTTATTTCCTGCATTGTTGCCGTGAACAGCAGCTCTCCATTCTCAATAGGAATTACAGGAGACAAGTCAAGATGTTTTAGTTATTTTCCTACAGTTCCTTAGCATGATAAGCGACACCACCAGCACCAGCGGAAATACACAGCCTGCGAGCATTCCTGTTTTTAAATCATTGTCCGCGTGCTGTGTAATATTGCCGACCAGCGCCGGTCCAAACGCGCCGCCCAAATCCCCTGCCGTCGCGAGAAAAGCAAACATGGCAGTTCCGCCGTGCGGAAGATGCCTGGAGCAAATACTGATTGCACCGGGCCACATAATGCCAACGGAAAAGCCGCACAGGACGCAGCCAATCAGCCCCAGTAAAGGGCTGTCCGATACAGAGGCCAGCAGATAACAGCACAGGCACAGCACGCCTGAGCCTGTCATAAATTGAATCAAATCCATCTTGTCGCCCTTTTTCCCGAAAATAACACGGCTAATGCCCATTGTCACTGCAAACATGCAAGGTCCCGCCAAATCCCCCATCGTTTTTGAGAGTCCCAGCGCCGCCTCTGCATACGCGGAAGCCCACTGCGCCATAGCCAGCTCAGAAGCGCCAGCACAGACCATAAGCACCATCGACAGCCAAAACAGCGGAATCCGAAACAGCCTGCTGACGGTCATGCCGTTCCCCTCATCTATCGTATGTTCAATCGGGCATGTCGCAAAGTTGTAGATATTGTAGAGCGGAATGAGCGCCCAAATACACGCAAGCACTTTCCAACTGTCAATACCAAAAAACGCGAAAAAGACCGTCGAGAGCAGGATAACACCGACCGAACCCCAGCAATAAAAAGAGTGCAGCAGGCTCATAGCAGCCTCCTTGTGCTCAAACGGACAGGCCTCCACAATCGGGCTGCCCAGCACTTCTATTAACCCGCTCCCAACTGCATAAATCATGACGCTTGCGATCATGCCAGACAGCGGATTGGGCAGCAGATCAGGCAAAAACGCAAGCCCAATCAGCCCGGCTGCGGCGCACAACTCCGAAGCGATCACACATTTTCGATACCCAATGCGGTCCACATAATAAGAACAGAAAATATCCACAGCAAGCTGCGTCAGGAAAAACACCGTAGGAATCAACGCCATTTTTCCCAAAGGAATTTGATACGCAACATGAAATTTTAGAAATAGCAGCGGCGCAAAGTTGGCCGAGATTGCCTGCGTAATAAAGCCCAGATAACAGGCTGTTAACGTTTTCTTGTATTTTTTCATAGGATTCTCCCATGCTGCTCCTGGCAGCTCAAATAGCATTTTGCCCAATCCCCCGGCACCGTTTCAGCCAGCCGCCCTTTCGATAGTAGACGATAAAAAACAGCGAAGTCACCGACCACGTCAGGGGATAACTAAACGCCACTGTCGAAACCTCCGGCCGCAGCGGAACCACTGCCAAGTTCCAGATGACGCGAAGCACACAGATGCCGACACAGGTCATGAGCATCGGAGGAACCGCATCGCCGCACCCGCGCGTCGTGCCGCCGAGAATCTCAATGCAGATATACGTAATATAGCTTGGAGAGATCACCCACATCATTCCAAGTCCAATCGAGATGACGCTGGGGTCATCGGTAAACAGCCCGAAAAACACACGTCCGCCCGCAAGCACGATCACACTCAAAAGCACACTTGTAAACGCCGCCATACCCATACAGATACGCACGCTCTTCCTGATGCGGTCGTACTTGCCCGCACCGAAATTCTGCCCTGCAAAGGTTGTAATCGACACGCCATACGCCCCCATAATCATCCAGAAAATGCCGTCCACCTTACCGTAAGCCGTCCACGCTGCAATCGTGTCTGTGCCAAAAGCATTGATGCTCGACTGAATGATGAGATTCGAGACAGAATACATCGTGGACTGAATCCCCGCCGGCAGACCAATGCGGACAATATTGTGCAAAAGTACAGGTGCGAAACGGATTTCACGGACAGACAGGCGGTAGGAGTCCTCCGTCCGCAGCAGCGTCACCAGCACCATCATCGCGCTGACGACCTGCGACAGCGCTGTCGCCACCGCCACACCGACCACGCCCATTTGAAGCACCGTCACAAAAAGAACGTCCAATATAATATTTGCAAAACAGGATAAAATCAAAAAGTAAAGCGGACGCCTCGAATCCCCCACCGCCCGCAAAATACCTGAGCCCATGTTGTAGATGAGCGAGGGAATGACGCCCAGAAAATAAACGCTCATATACACGACCGAGGGCGCAAGAATCTCCTCCGGCGTATTCATCGCCCGTAGCGCCGCCGATGAAAAAAGCATACCCAGCACCATGATCACGGCGCCGCCCGCAATCGAGAGCGCCACTGCGGTATGTACTGTTTTCTTCACATCCTCCTCTTTCTTCGCACCATAGTACTGCGCGAGAATCACCGTCGCGCCGGAGGAAAGCCCTGTGAAAAATCCAATCAGCAGATTAATCAGCGTAGCCGCAGGTCCACCCACTGCCGCCAGCGCCTCCTTTCCGACAAACTTCCCCACAATCACCGCATCTGTCGTATTGTAGAGCTGTTGAAAAAAAGTGCCGAACAAAATTGGAAAAAAGAAAAAAAGGAGTTGTTTCCAGATAACTCCCTCTGTGATCTGATTGGAAATATGACGGCCTTCTGTTTTCATAAGCGTTTTCATCTGTACCTCCCTGCCTTCTCGTAAACTGGCTTTTATTATAGCCGCTTTGCCTCAAAAAAACAATAGCCCTGCCGGGTAAAATTCATGTCCCGCTATTTCAGTACAGCACGCACTTGCATCAATGAAAATCCAAGCAAATTTTGTCCCTGCCATCTTTTGAGATCAAACCGCCGTTCATCCTTCATCGAAAGACCAATTCCCCAGATTTTGTCCTGAACTGCACACTCTGCCAAAATACTGTCCCGTGTCGCCAGAAGTTTGTTTTTCAGCGCTGCATTCTGCTCAAATTTCTGACAAAGTCCCCGATAAACGGTGATCTGGCGCATACCATTCCAGACGATCTCCTCATAGTTTCGGACTGACCGCCCAAGTGCCTTTATTTTTCCCACATTGTCTGTCGCTAAGATTTGTTCTGCCATCTCTATATCACGAAAAAGCACCGCCTTCTGGTACATCATGTACTGCTCCATAGAGGAGTACCGAATACCCTCCGCCGAAAAATCGCAACGATACCAATTGCTGAGATATCCATTGTTTTCATCAGGATTGTGGAAGCAAATAATTTCCCTCATCGGCATTCTCCCTCCGACTGGTCGATTTTATCCCGTATTTCCTGCATCTGATGATCTAACGCCTCAATCGAATCCGCACACGCTTTGAGCTGCCGCTCGATCTCCTCTGTATTGTTGATATTTTTCTTGTATTTTAGTTTGTGCTCGAGACTTCCCCAGAAATCCATGGCAATCGTCCGAAACTGCAATTCTGCCTTCATGTACTTCTTTTCGTCCGGCAGAAAAACAGGCACGCTCAAGATCAGGTGCAGACTTCGGTAGCCATTGGATTTCGGGTTTTTGATATAGTCTTTTTTCTTCAATAAAATAATATCGTCCTGCTTGAGCAGCAGCTTCTCCAGACGATAGATATCGTCTGGAAACGAGCAAATCACCCGCAGTCCGGCGACATCTGCAATATGTTCTTTAATATTCTCAACCGTGACGGGGCAGTCCTTGCGCACGAGCTTTTTGTAAATGCTCTCCGGCTTCTTTAAACGGCTCTTAATCGACTCGAACGGGTTTCTCTTGTACTGCTCAGAAAACATGGCATTGAGCACTTTCAGCCTTGTCTCCACCTCCATGATGACAGAACGGTACTCCATCATCAGCCTGTTAAACGACTCTGCCGTGCTGAGCTGCTCTGCCTGTATCTTGATGATCTGCTCCTGTCTGCGCAAAGTCTCAGACTGCTTTTCAATCTTTCGTTCTAACTGGTTCTTACAGTTAAAAAGCTCGATTGTATTTCTGACCCTGTTCTTGACAATAGAGTCCACAAATGGTCTGTGAATAAAATCCGACACGCCCAATTCAAAGCATTTGTTCTCCGCCTCTACCGCGTGTTCACTGCTGATAATCAGCACCGGAATGCGCTCCATCCACCCCTGTTTCCGCATCTGCTCAATGACCGCAAAGCCGTCTGTATGCGGCATATGCAAATCCAGTAACAGCGCTGAAATCTCACTATGCTGCGCACGCAGCATCGCCAGCGCCTGCCCGCCGTTCTCCGCCGTCTCGACGATGTAGTCCACTTCCAAGAACTCTCTCAATAATTCGCGGTTTATCTCCGCGTCGTCCACTACCAATATCTTTTGCATTGTTTATTCCTTTATTTCTAATCTACCATTTCTTAAAGTAACTGATTGTAATATACGTCTCTTGGTCTGGCTGCTGCCAAAATGCCTCATCATATTGCGAATCGTAGATTGCAAGATCTGACATTCCTTCATATGGATAAATTTGAATATATTCAAGCGCAGTCTCCGAATTATGTTCCTCCACATATGCCTTTACCGCCTCATAACCCATTTCACATTGGATAACTTTTTCTCCTTTTGTATGAAGCCAGTACACATCAGACACCCTTATTTTGGTATGATATACCGTTTTACAATCTTGGGGGAGGCGCAGTGTCTCTATCTGCCAGACAATCGGCACTTTCCATCCTCCCAAGACCCAAAACAGGCACAGCACACCTGCCACCCAAAATATCCTTCGCAACGTTCTTTGTGAAATCCGTTTCATCTGTTCTCCCACGAATACCTCTTATGCCGCATGCACACACCTACACCGAAGCGGCATACGCCGATTTCGCCTTGCGCGACAGCAGACATGTCTCCCCATTATCAAGCTCTACAAAGTTTTCCTTGAGCCGCACATTGCTGATTCTGGCGCGGTTGACCAGATAGCTGCGGTGGCACCGCCAGAAGTCTCCGCCCAGCTTCTCCTCAAAATGATTCAGGCTGCTGTTAAATTCCAGCACCTCATCATCCATGTGCAGCACCAGCGTATGACGGCTGCCCACCGCCTCAAAATACAAGATCTTCTGCATCGGAATATGACGCACTGTGTCGTATACCTTTAAAGTGCAGTATGCCGTTTTCCCGTCCGGCTCATTCATCATGCGCTCACAGACGCTTTCCAGACACGCATTCACGCGCGCTGCCATCATCGCGGGCGCCCCCTTCACGATATAGTCCAGCGCCTCCAGACGATAGCGGAAGGTCTCAAACATCATGTCGTCGTGGGCTGTAATAAACACAATAAATCCGCGCGGATCATACTCTCTGAGCTTCACCGCAAGCTCAAGACCGCTCATATATCCCGGAAAGTCAATGTCCAGAAAATAAATTGCCGGAATCTGCGCCTGCTTTTGCAATTCTAACAGCGCGGGCGGATGACTAGCCACCCGCAGCGGTCCCATATCCCGCCCCATGATCATAATCTGGTCGCCAATCAGCTTTTCAAGCAGCGCACTGACCGCCGCCTCATCATCACATATGTACACTGGAACCATCTTATCCCCCCTCAAATACACTACACTGGAATCCGCAGCTCCTGCACGAGAAACTCGTCCTTGAGATAGGTGCGCGAAACACAGTCCGCGCAGCGGGAAACCATTCTCCTGTAGCTGGACAGCCCTGTCCCGCGCCCTTTGCCCTTGGTGGAGTATCCGCTTTTGGCAAGGGCGCCGAGATTCGGCTTTTCATCATAGTTGTTGGCAACCGCTATGAACAGCTCCTCCATATCCTGCAATAAAATCACCCGTATTTTCCCATCATTTTTGGCTGCCGCCTCAATCGCATTGTCCAGCAGAATCCCTTGACAGCGCAGCAGGTCCTCAACCGGCATACGTCCCCCTGTGACTGGCTTCATGATTTCGAGTGTGACCTGTATGTGCCGCTGCCGCATCAGACTGAGCTTCGTGGAAATCAGACTGCGCACTGGATAGAGCTGAATGTTGGACAACCCCTCCATCTGCCGAATCTCGCTGCCCAGCTTTTCATCAAAGTACCCACTGGTGCGCCGCATAAACTCCTGAATCGCTTCCACGTCCCCCTCCTGTGCGGACAATGCCATCCCCGATAAGAGATTTGTAAAATCATGCCGAAACGCGCGGATCTCTCCCTGAAGCTCTTCGAGCAGCTCCATGTGCGCCTGCTGCTGGGCGATCGTCTCCTCCTGCGCCTTGACCTTATCGCGGCTCGCCACATACATCGCGCTGAACTGAATGCAAAACAGCGCCGCGATCACCACGCTAAAACAAAACAAACCATACGCAAAGCTGATCGCCACGTCTGGAAAAAGCACTTGCCGCAGCGCGTTCACAGTGAGCAGCAGCAGACAGGCAGACAGTGTGACCCCAGTCCGCACACGCCCCCGAAACAGACACAAGAAATACTTAGAAAACTCTGTCTTATTCAGCACAAATGAAGTCACCAGTGAGAACACCAGCAGCAGGCTGTATGGCAGCACAATTGATGTTATGACATAGAGATACTTTCCATCAAAAACAGGAGAGTAAAACACCGCCGCATCGGTCAGGAAATCATAAATGATATCCTTCGCAAAAAAGCCCACCGCCACAGCGCCAAACACCTTGTCAAACGAAACATGGTATCCCCTTCTGATCGTCATACACAAAAAGAACACTGTCAAAATGTATTCCAGCTCATGAATCCACAGTGGCGGTTCTGTCCATGTATTCCCCTCAAACAACTCCAATACCAAAATCAGTCCCCACTCCAGTGCATTGTACACCACATAAAACAACAGATAACACCGCCAGCGCGGCCGCTCGCCCAAGAGCGCCACCGTAATACGAAATACGGTATAAGCTTCCACCGCCATCAGTATCACAACAACTGTCAGCCGAAATCCAAAAGGCATATTGCTTCCCCCTCTACATTTTATAATTTTTTTCCTCCACTACCATATGAACGCTGTCACCGGCGCCTTGACGCGTCCTTTTCCAAACTCCTTGCGGATATTCCACGGAAAAATCACATAGGCGCCGCCTTTTTCCGGTATTTCATGAATCAGCGTATCGTACTCATACTTTTTCCCCATTGTACGCCTCCCTTCCTATTAACAAGTCTGTCCCATTTTTAACCTAAAATACCACAATGCATTTTATCAAGTGGTTTGAAATGCCATAATTCACCATAAATACAAAACAACTGTCTAAATCATAACAAATTTGTAACTTCTCCTCCACTCTTTTCTCAAGAAATATTGAAATTTTGATCTATTTTTTGTACACTATAGGAGACGGAAAAAAAGTGTATCCCCCCTTCCGACTGCGGGGAATATTTGAAGGGAGATTAAAATATGAAGAAAGCAATCAGTCAATCCTTACTCACCGCGATACTGAATGGTATTTCCATTTTATCGCTGATTTATCTGGTATTTTCCCTGTCTACATACAGGAGTGTCAACACACAGCTTGATAAAGCGTATGAAGAGCGTTTTAACTTAACGTACAATGCAAACCGTTTTATGGACGGTTCTGCCTATCTGACAAACGAAGTGCGGGCGTTTGCGGCGACAGGGCTTCAAGAGCATTATGACAATTACTGGAATGAAGTGAATAATCTGCAAAACCGTGACAAAGGCGTTGCCGCAATGCAGGAAATCGGCATCACCTCCGCTGAGCAGAAAATGATCGACGACATGTACGCCCTGTCAAACCAGCTTGTCCCGCTTGAGGACGAGGCGATGAAAAACGTACAGGGCGGTATGGGGACCGCGGCACTCGATTACGTGTATGGCGCCGAGTACACCGATTCCATCACAAAGATCAACTCGTTAAAACAGCAGTTTTTGACAGCGCTGGACACCCGGACCGCAGAGCAGGTCAAAAACCTGATCGACCGCACAAATTACATTCGCGTGCAGATGATCGTGGCATTGTCCATCGTCGGCATTATGCAGCTCTGCAATATGATTCTTGTCCGTTTCAAGGTGCTGCGCCCTGTTATGGCAGTCAAAAAGCAAATGCTGGAAATTTCCCATGGAAATCTTTCTGCAAGCTTTAACCTGACGCCCGACACCTCAGAAATCGGAATGCTTGTGGACTCGATTCACGAGACCAAGCGTGAGCTGAAAAAATATATCAGCGATATCAACACCACGCTGACACAGATGGCACAGGGAAATATGGACCTGACGATCGGCAATGATTACCGCGGCGAGTTTCAGCCGATTCAGCGCGCGATGGCGCAGATTCTGGACTCCTTCAACAGTGCGCTCTACCAGATTCACAGAGCTTCCACACAGGTGTCAGAGGAATCCGGCAGAATGTCGTCGAGCGCGCAGAGCCTGTCAGACGGCGCCACCGAGCAGGCTGCCGCTGTGGAGGAATTATCCGCGAGCATCACGGAGATTTCGAAGCAGGTAAACAGCACCTCCTCCGATGCGGACAACGCCAACAAAGCGTCTGAGGAATCCATGAAGCACTTGTCAGTATGTAATGAAAAAATGGAAGCGCTGCGCACCGCCATTGAAGAAATCTCTGATTCTTCGCGCCAGATTGGCGGCATTACGAAGGCAATCGAGGACATTTCCCTACAGACAAATATCCTCGCACTGAACGCTTCCGTGGAAGCGGCGCGCGCAGGCGAGGCTGGAAAAGGATTTGCAGTTGTTGCCGGAGAAGTGCAGAGCCTTGCAAACAAGAGCACAGAATCCGCCAAAAATATCTCCCTGTTAATCGAAAAATCCATCAAACAGGTACAAAACGGCGCTTCCCTGTCCGTCGAGACGATGAACGCACTGATGGCAGTGATTTCAAGCGGAGAACAGTCGGCGGCAATGATCGAGCGGATTGCCTCCTCTGCAATGCAACAGGCAGAATCGCTCGAACAAGTCACCGTCGGCATGAACCAGATTTCCGATGTCGTCCAGAACAATGCCTCCACCGCCGAGGATACTGCCTCCTCGGCACAGGGGCTGCGGCACAATGCCGAGGACTTGAGAGAGTCTGTACATAGATTCCGCCTGCGCGCTACTCCTTGATATACATTCTTGCCTCATACGGGCGCAGCTCTGTCATTTGGGCTGCGTCCTTATAATTGCTCACAAGCAGACGCATTGACGCCGCCGGCTGTTCGAGCGCACACGGCACAGTCCCGCCATAAAAATTGCAGACCACGAAAAGCTGCTGGGAGGCATTTGAACGGGTGTAGGCAAACAGGTTCTCATCTTCTTCGAATAACAGTTCGAACACTCCATCTGTAAACACATCATATTTCTTGCGAAGCTGAATCAGCTTTTGATAACAGTGGAACACAGAGTCCTCCTCCGCAATCTGCCTCGCCGCATTGATTTGCGTATAGTTTGGATTTACCTTGAGCCACGGCGTTCCGTCTGAGAAGCCTGCATTTTTACTGTCATTCCACTGCATCGGCGTCCGTGCATTGTCACGGCTCTTTGCATGGAGCGAACGCATGATATCGCTCTTTTCATATCCTTTTTCGAGACGCTCCCGATATAAATTCAGCGTTTCGATATCGCGGTAGTCCTCCATCTCAAACTCGGCATTGGTCATGCCAAGCTCTTCCCCCTGATAAATATACGGCGTTCCCTGTAATCCGTGGAGTAAAATTGCCAGCATCTTTGCAGACTCTGTGCGGTACGCCTTGTCATTTCCCCAGCGGGAGACAATGCGCGGCAAGTCGTGGTTATTCCAGAACAAGCTGTTCCAGCCCTTCCCATAAAGCTGTGTCTGCCAGCGTGCAAACACTTCCTTGAGCTTCATAAACGGCAGCGGCGCCAAATCCCATTTTTCTTTTCCGGCAAGCTGGTCTAAACAGATATGCTCAAACTGGAATACCATCGACAACTCACTGTTGTCAGGATTGCTGTATAGCTTCGCAAGCTCTGTCGTTGCGCCCCACGCCTCGCCGACTGTAACCAAGTCTGCCTTCTGGAACGTCTCCCTGCTCAACTCCCGCAGGTACTCATGAAGCCTTGGCCCATTATTGGTGATCTGTTTGTCCGGCTCTTTGGCAATCTGGTCAATCACGTCCAGACGGAAACCGCCCACGCCCTTTTGAATCCACCAGTTAATCATGTCATAGATTTCCTTGCGCAGCTTGGGATTTTCCCAGTTTAAGTCGGGCTGCTTTACAGAGAATTGATGGAAATAATACTGCTGCACTTCGGGAACCCACTCCCACGCGGAACCGCCAAACGCCGCCCGCATTCCGTTTGGCACTTCTCCCTCCTTGCCGTCGCGCCAGACATAGTAGTCATGATACGGATTCTCCTTACTTTTCTTTGCCTCCTGAAACCAGAAATGCTCGTCCGAGGAATGATTTAACACCAAATCCAAAATAATGCGAATGTGGTGCTTTCCCGCCTCCTGTATCAGCTTTTCCATATCTGCCAGCGAGCCAAACATCGGGTCAATATCCTGATAGTCAGAAATGTCATATCCATTGTCGTCCTGCGGCGATTTGCACACTGGGGAGAGCCAGATTGCATCAATTCCCAACTCCTCCAGATACTCGAGTTTTGAGATAATCCCCTGCAAATCCCCGATGCCGTCCCCATTGCTGTCCGCAAAGCTGCGTGGATAAATCTGGTAAATCACTGCGCGCTTCCACCATTGTTGTTTGTTCGTTGTGTTGTTCTCCATCTTGTCACTGCCTTTCTGTTTTAATTTCGTTAATTTTAGTATACATACTGCCTGTCAAAAATCAAGCACTGAAAACGTTTTTCAGCTTGTTTTTAAGATTTCCTAGCTAATTTATCAGTAGTTTTATACAAAAATTAGCTTTTTTGCGAATAAAATTGTGCAAAATATACATTTTTTCTTTACCAGCGTCTCCTATGGTGCTATAATAGCGTATAGAGCATAATACAAAAGATTTCATATCTGGCATCATGGTTTAGAAGGGAGAACTGTACCAATGAAAAATCTAAGTGTAAAATTAAAAATGACAATTATCGGCATGATGGTGGTTGTCTTTATGTTATTCAGCATCGAATTTTCTGTGAGCGGTATGCGCGCGATCGACGAACGGATCTTACAGGAAGAGGCGGACAATATCCGAAAGGATTACGACGACAGCATCAAACAGCAGGTTGCGCAGGTTATTTCCCTGTTAGAAACCTATCAAGCTGAAATTGAAGCGGGAACCTATACCAGAGAAGAGGGCATGAAGCAGGCCGCAGACAAGGTTCGGGCACTGCGCTACGGCGTGGACGGATACTTCTGGGTTGATCTGTCTGACGGCACCAATGTCGTTTTGCTCGGAAATGACATCGAGGGCACAAACCGTCTGGGCACCGAGGACGTGACTGGCTTTCGAATGGTAAAGGATTTCATAGAAGGCGCGGTTGCGCAGGGAAGTTATTACTGCGATTACCAGTACCCAAAGGAGGGCGGCACCGAGCCAATGCCAAAGCGGGCATACACCGAGTATTTCGAGCCGTTTGACTGGGTTGTCGGCACCGGAAACTACATCGACAACATTGACGCGCAGATCAACGCCTCCAAGGAGACCGCACACGCGTTTACCAACCAGAAAATCAAGACATTTATCACAGTGTGTATTGTGTTTGCCATTGTGATTATCTTATGCCTTTGGATTACCATTCTCAACATAACAAAACCGTTACACCAAGTCGGGGAAATCCTTCACAGTATGTCCGGCGGTGATTTCTCCGTCAAAATAGACGAGCGCACATTAAAGCGCCGGGACGATTTCGGCAGACTCTCCAACATTCTGGAAAAAATGCGCGTCAATATCGGCGGGCTGATTCATGATGTCAAGGAGGAAACCACGCTGACCACGGAGAGCGTCAACGGTATTTCAGAAAATATGGTGCACTTGAATACCAAAGTGGAGGACGTCTCCTCGACCACCACACAGCTCTCAGCCTCCATGGACGTGACTGCTGCCACTGCCGGGAGCATTAACGAGATGACCAAAGAAATCGAGTACGCCGCAAAAAATATTGCAGAGCGGGCGCAGGAGGGCGCAGGCCGCGCCGAGCTTATCCACAAGAAGGCGGTTCGTGCCAAAGGCTCGGCTGGCGAGAGCAAAAACAGCCTTATGCAGCAGAAGCGGGCGATTGAGGGCAGTCTGCAAGAAGCCTTGGCAAAGGTCAAGGTGGTCTCTGAGATTTCCACGCTCGCAGAGTCCATCATGGAGATTACCTCCCAGACCAATCTGCTGTCACTCAATGCCAGCATTGAGGCTGCCAGAGCCGGCGACGCCGGAAAAGGCTTTGCGGTCGTCGCCGACGAAATCCGCAAGCTTGCAGAGCAGTCACAGAGCAGCACGGAAAATATCCAAAAAGTGACTGAACAGGTCAATAATTCTGTTGGTACGCTCGCAGCCGATGCCGAGCAGCTCTTAACTTTTATCGACACACAAGTAATGGACAGCATCGGCATGTTTGAGACGATTGCGAACGACTACAACGAGGACGCCGGCGAGATTGATTCCCTCGTCACGGATTTTAGCGCCATCTCCGAGGAACTTCTCGCCTCCATCAACAACATCACGGACTCCCTGAACGGAATTGCGCAGGCAGCGCAGGAAAGCGCACAGGGAACTGCCAACATTGCGGACCGCGTGATGGAGGTTGTGCAGATTTCAGATTCCGTCAGCACCTCATTGCAGGGCGCAAACGGGATTGTGGGCAGGCTCAATGACGCGACGGGGAAATTCCAATTATAATCCACATTTTCATCACGATAGGAGGTTTACAAATGACGATCGAAGAATGCAAAAAATATCTTCCCAATGGGTGGGCAGACATGATTGAACAGGACCCTGTTCTGTCCGAAGTCTTTTATGAATATGAATATTATGACGATGAAGCAGTACCCCCCTTTCTGTTTCAAGACCTGCGGGGCGAGCTAGAACACCTGCGGCCGATACTGGCACGTTATGGCCAGCCGGGGCTGGATATGCTTCAGGGGTTACTGGAGATTGATGAAGCCAGCAAGGATACTGCGGAAAGTGAACTGCCCGATGGCACGACAGCCTATGCCGCATACTTTTATGCACGCTTCTCAGAAAAAGACAAGCAACATGCCATCAATGCCGCCCGTGCCTATATCAAAGCCATCAACCACATCTATATAGAAGTGTTTGAGGAAGATGCCCCCTTGGACGAAGATGCCCGTATCGAGTTTCTCACCGGACAGGAAAGAGAGGACTTTGTACAAAAGATGAACCAGATGCAGTGCTGTGAATCGTTCGATGACGACCTCCCAGATGTAGACCTCATCGAATGGTGCCTTGAAATACCCTATCGGAAAGGCTGCGAAGAGATTCATCTGATGTCTGAGGCACTGTACCACATTAGCTGTGACTATAACCTGTCCTATTACCTCCAATGGTCCATGTTCGATACCGCGCAGGAAAATCCCTTCCTTGGATATTTTGACCTTTGGAAACTGGGACTGAACATTTATTTTCCAGCAAGAAACCGTGTGGTACTGGCGGGCTAAGCCTGTATCGGACTCCCTCAAGCCATGTAGAATGGTTTTCTATCGTTTCATGGGGATATTTAGCCGCTGTCTGCATAAAATTTTAAAGGAAAGCTCTATTGACTTTCCTCCTTGCACTTGCTAGAATAAAAGCACAAGGAAAGTTTACCACTGACCGATATGTGGTATATAAATGGTCGGGTTGAAAGTTTACCGCTGACCAATATGCGGTATATAAATGGTTGGGTTGAAAGTTTAGTCCTTCGCCGTAAGGCGGGGGACTTTTTCCATAATGAGGACAAGCAAATGAAGAAAACGGGGTTTTATATTATAAAGGATAAATTTTTTGAAGATACAAACACAGGAATTTACTGGATGATACCTTTGTCCAGCCAGATTGATAAATATAAGCGAATTATGGAAAACAAAGAAAAAGTTGGAAAGCCCTGTGACATTATCCATATTGTGAAATTAGATGACAGCAGACAAAGTGCATTTCTGATACAAGATATGTTTCCGATCACAGATGAGTACATAGAACGAGAATATACCATAGCTGGAAATCATTTGATGTTGACAAGTGAACATACTGCCAAAGAAATTGAACAGAAAGCAAAAAAGGTCATGGGTATGTTGAAGCGTGGTGTAAAATTTACGCCAACGCAGCCCAATGTGTTAGCCATATTGGAAAAGTTGAAAAAAGGCAGCTAGCACTGACTGTTTGTCAACTTTACCGCCTTTTAAATCCTGTGGCAGTTTCCACTCACAACAAAGACTGTTCCGCGGAGAACTCAAATCTCCTCCACGGAACAGTCTTTTGATTTCAAGACGGTGCTGTTCTCCTTGAACAGTTCTTTGAGAAGCCGTCGCTCTAATGTTCTTCGGTGCGCAAGGTGTGCCAGCAGACCTTCCAAACCGGTCAGCTGGTGCGCCTTTCCATAAGGAGCGTTCTCAACATACCGCATCATCAGCGGGAACCACATCTCCTTGCCGTTCTCATCTGACCGCTCTTTTCGAATCACATCAATAGTGCCTGCAATATCCTCCACATCCAAATAAATAATGTGGTATGACTTGCCTGCAAGAATATTATTTAAGTTCTTATAAAAATCAAAGATTTCCTCATCCGTCATCATTAGGTACAAAATTTGGTTCTCTATGATATTCTGAAAAATGGAGCACTCAAAAATCTGTCCTATCCCGTTCCACTTCTCATAACGCTCATAGATCACACTTTCAAAAGACGCTTTCTCCAGATTTCCATTATAGATTTCATAGGCTTCCATCGCCTTGTGAAAATTGGGGAGATCTGTCAAAATCTGCGTGTAACAGATGATTTTATGGCTGCCCTCCGTGATGGTTTTCTCTCGAAGCTGCGCTTCGATCACAGGATAGCGTGCCAATATATTGTCATACTGCCCACTTGTGACATAGGCACACCATGCCAGCTCGACAGGCGAGTAGTCTCCCTCGCGGAAAACCTGATAGTCTTGAAACTTGTCTGACAACTTCTGTACAAATGTTGATTTGCCTGCACCTTGCAGACCTTCGATAAAATAGTTTGTTTTTTTCATGAATATCACCTTTTTGTACGATCTATCTCTTTGTACCTGCACGATAGATGCGAATTGTCGGTCCTCCCTCTCCTTCCTCGACGACTGCTGTCAAATCCGCCTCCTTGAGCCACGCCAGTTCTGCGCTGTCCGTTGTGACAACGGGCTTCCAATCCACTTCCCCACGCTGGTTTATAATGTGAACCCTGCACGGCGTTTGACTCTGGTCGATTCCCTCTAGCGTGTACTCTGCCCGTATGCTCACTTCCCCGTCTGCATTGTACCGCCGCACATCACACCCGCCGGGCAGTACCGTTCCCTGAAAATACTTGCTCTCACACCAGCCTGTAAAAAAGAGCTGCTCCACGCGCGTTTCTCCCTCCATCTGCGTCTCATAGCGCGTCAGAATAATGCGAATCGTCAGCACTTCTTCCCGCTCTGCCAAAAACTGCCGCACAGAATCGAATGCGCTCTGATACAGGCTTCCCTGCAATCCGTGTCCCATATTCCGCACAAGCTGTAGATGGCACTGCCCTGTTCTATAATTCTCCTTGGCGCGAATCGCATACGAATAGTTGACGATATCATCTGCCAACCCCTGTATAATCAAAACCGGTCCTTCATATGCAGACAGTTCCAAATAGGCGTCCATCTTTACCGCCTCCTCATGAAATGCCCTGCCCAGCAGAGATTGTCCGCAGTCTAGTACTTCCGGCACATTGTCCACCGGATAGCTAGAACCGCCAAGCCCTCCACGCCTTGCATGATCAGGAATGCAGAGCGCCGGAAAAATCATCACCAGCTTTTTGACTTCCGCACCGCACCGCGCTGCCGCCAGTCCAGACACAAAACCACCTTGGCTTTCCCCCAGCAAAATGAGGTTTTCCATGTCCACATAAGCATGCTGACTGGCAAATTTCTTCACAGCCAGCAAGTCCTCTACCTCTGTCAAGACAGACATCTTCGTGCTCTCACCATCGCTTTTTACAGCTTTGTCCTCGGACAGACTCCCGCCGCCGCAAAAACTAAAGCAAAATGCCACATAGCCAATTTTCGCAAAATCCCTGCACCAGTTTTCCATATTCGTATAGTTGCAGAGAAAGCCGTGGCTTGCAATCACTGCCGGATAGCGCTTGCCTGCGTCAAAAGATTCTGGGAAATACTGCATTCCGCGAATGGTCAGCCCGTCTCTTTCACAGGTGAATGATTTCTTTGTAATATTCATAAAAATCCCCCTTTTTTCCAAAACTTATCTTTCTGAAACTTATATTGAAAAGCCTTTATTTCATAAACTTTCGTATCAAAAATGCCTTTCAAAAATAAAGAATATCTATAATTAGTATAGCACAAGCTTTTTGTTCATTTCCACGCCAAACTATAGTGAATTGCATATATAACTTGAAAATTCCCTTCTCTTCATCTTGGCTATAGCCAAAGGTTTACAGGTCCATGTACAGTGTCTATTCCCGCCGTCCACGGCCACAATCGAATCCTGCCAGTTTATAAAAGGAATGAAATGCCTTTTTCACAAAATCTTCTGGTAACTTTGCAGGACTACACCGCCAGCTCTCTGGAACATGATCAAATAACATAAGATAATGATAGCGATAAAAATATACGCCCCATGACGTTTTTTCTTCATTGTGGTATTCAGGCGCTTTATTAAAACCGTTAAAGCGAAATGCTGCCCCATAACCATGCTCCTCGTCCACCAAATGATAGGACAACACATAATAACCGTTATTGTCGTTTCCTTTCCTCAGATGCTGCCCCGCGGCGGATTTCATCAGGTGTTTCTGTGTCAATGTAATACCCTCAAAGATCGAAAAATCAGGCAGCTGTGTCCATTCTGAAACTTTTTCCGGCTTTGCCAGACCATTCTCCAATTTTTTCAATACCTCCAAGCAATACTTGCATAGGCGTTTGCTTTTGTGCTGTGTAGTCAGAAACGTGCGATCCTGATATTCTATAAAAAAATACATAAAATCAATCCACTCAAAATTCTTGTATATATCATAGCCATTAGAAAATAGATCGTAACCTTTCTTTTCCATCAAACGCAATGCCGTATCCATATCCTCCTGCACAGCCTCCGCTACCGCATCCGGGGATAACGTAAGTTCATCACATCGAAAACGATTCCATAAATAAGCTGCCATGATATCCGCTGATGTCCAGCCAATCTTTCTTAAAATACGGACGCTTTGGGTATGGGGAATACCCAGAAATCTCGCGCGCGTATTCACAAAGCGAAGAACCGCTCCATATTTGCCTTCTGGTGTTGTAAGGAGCGGATAAACCATATCCCAGTGCCTCCTCACGCTGGCACTCACATCATACAGTGCATCCCATGCGTGTAAGATGCTGTCGTTTGCGCATTGAAATCTGTTTTCCTGCAGTGCTTTTCTGCGTTCTTTATAGTAATGTTTTAACTGTGGCTCGATCTGGGCAAGGTTTTCCATGACATCTTTTCCCTGTCTGATTGCCTTGCATATTCCTTCTGTTTTCAGATACATCTGTATTCTCCTTAACAATTTCTCAAATGATTCAACACCCTCATCATAGCATTATTTCTCCTTGCGAACAACACCTACACAAAATCAATTTTATATGCTAAAATAAGGTGAAAACAATTCAACAGATGCTTATAAGGAGTACAAGATGACAATGCAGCGATTAAAATGCAAAAAAAGAACACTATTCCAAGGCGCGGCTCTGCTGCTGTCTGCACTGATGCTTGCATACGGCATCAGCCGCGGAGAACTGGAAACTGTCTGGAACAAGGCGGTCAATATCTGTCTGGAATGTATAGGATTAGGGTGATAGACATGAAAAATGCAGTAAAACGTAAATTGATACAAATTGCCGCCTTTGGCTTTACCAACTTCCACATTGGCAATTTTGCGGGCGGAAAACTTTATACAGGTAAATGGAAGCAGTTCTGCAATCCCGGTCTGAACTGCTATTCCTGTCCAGCCGCCACGCTCGCATGTCCCATTGGCGCCATGCAGGCAGTCACCGGTTCCATACAGTATAATTTTAGCTTTTATGTCGTCGGCTTTCTGCTTGCAGTCGGTGTGCTGTTTGGCAGACTGATCTGCGGCTGGATTTGTCCGTTTGGTCTGGTGCAGGAACTATTCTATAAAATCCCGTCCCGCAAATTCAGATTGCCCAAATGGTTTACCTATATCAAATATGGCATTCTGGCCGTGTTTGTGATCGTGCTGCCCATTGCCGCCACAAATTACATGGGCATGGGAAAGCCAGCCTTCTGTCAATACATCTGTCCGTCCGGCACACTGTTTGGCGGCATTGCGATGACTGCCACGCACCCTGAGCTTCGCGCGACGACAGGTCTCTTATTTGCGTTAAAAATGGGCATCCTGCTTGTAACCATCGCCGCGTGCGTTTTTATCTTCCGCTTTTTCTGTAAGACGCTCTGCCCGCTGGGCGCCATCTATGGGCTGCTCAACAAAATCAGCGTCTATCATCTGGAAGTGGACAAAAACGCCTGTATCCAATGCGGTCAGTGCGCCCACACCTGCAAAATGGACGTTGACCCCGTCGCCGCCCCAAACTCCGCCGAGTGCATTCGCTGCGGCGCCTGCGCAGCAGCCTGCCCGAAGCGGGCGATACGGCTTGGATTCCGTTCCGAAACATCAACTGCCGCACAAAACAAACCATCGGCAGAAAAACCATAACGCAAAAACAAAGCAGTCTCACCAGCGTCTGCTTCTCATGGAGGATTATATGAAAAATAAAAAACACTGTACCGTCTTACTTTCACTCTTTATCGCATGCACCCTCATCGGGTGCGACGCCAAAACACAGAAGCAAACTCCTGATTCAAGCACCTCTGCGGTCTCCGAAAATGACACGGTTGTCACCAATGTCAAGGAACGCGGGCTTTGCTTTTCTATCGCACAGGAATATATTGACAAGGGTGTCATCTTAGAATCTGCAAGTGAAAATACAAAAGGTTACAAAAACATAGGTATTTTTTACTACAGCCCGACTGCAACCGCTCTCTTAAAAGAAGCAAACTCCATCGCTCAAGCAGAGCTGACGCAGGAGGTTGTGATGGATTACCTTGACAAAATCAGTTCCTCGGTCCGCTGCCTGATGGAAGTGGTCATGGTCGAAACCACACAGTACGAAACCGGTATCGCAGGCGGCGGAAAACCGGAGGATTTCACCTATTACACGCCCGCCGAAGTGCTGGGAACCCATGACGGCTACACCTATATCATCTCCGTTCCAGAGCTTGACGACGGCACATTAAATGACGCGGAAGCTGCTGACTACCATGCCTGCAAAGACTATATGCAGACGGTCCGGGATACCCTCACATTTATTCCTGTAGAGTCCGGGAATGTCATGCCGTCCTTTACCACCAAGGACATCAACGGCGCCGAGGTGGATTCCTCTGTTTTTTCAGAAAAGAAACTCACTGTCGTCAATGTCTGGGGAACCTTCTGCGGGCCGTGTATCGAAGAAATGCCTGAGCTTGCCGAGTGGGCAAAGGAGATGGGCGACGATGTACAGCTAATTGGCATTGTCGGGGACATTAACGGCGAAAACGACACACAGCACATTGAACTTGCACAGACCATTGCGCAAAAAGCCAATGTTGAATTTACCAACCTGATTCCCAATGACGATTTCAGCGGTTTTATGTCAAATATTATCGGTTTTCCAACCACTTTCTTTGTAGACCAGACCGGTGCCCTAGTCGGTGAACCGATTATCGGCGCCAATGTAAAAGGCTGTAAAGAGTTTGTGGAAAACTATTTTGCCGGGCAGTAACGCCAAACGGAGGTGTCCCATGCAAAAACAGCAAAAAGAGACCATTATCCCCCTTCTAAAAACCGCCGAAGCCACCCGCAGCTACCAGACAAAGTACTGGTTCACTTATCAGGATTATCTCGACCCCGATGACGACTTCACAGACTTTGTATGCGAGCGTCTCGAGGGAAAACAGCCCTATCTTGACCTCATTCAACAGGTGCTTGCCGCAGACCAGACAGCAAAAATTTTTGTGCAGGTTTACGGCTATGAGGAATATGAACATGCGGCTTATACAAATACATTTGTTCTTTCTGCTGAGACGCTCCTTGTTCTCAGCAGACTATCCCTTTCTGAAATTGAGCACATTTTTCATGCGCCGGAAGATATCTTTCCAAGCGATATCGGGGAAGAACGCCCTGACTTTGCACAGCAGGCTTTTGTTGTCGGAGAACATGGCGATTTATTGCCAGCGGAAACTTTTATTGAGGAGGGGCATTCTGCTTATTACTGCTGGTGGGATTAACTGGCTTATCCCTGCCCTTTTCCCACCCGCTCAATCACACAGCTATGAGGCTTATCTGGATTGTCCTTATTGTAGTTCACACCGACCAGCAGGATTTCTCCCGTATAGCCTTCTAATGCCTGCATATACTGCCTGTCCTTAATCTGCTGTATCGCCGTACTGACACTCCTGTCATATTTTAATTCTACAACCATGGCAGGCTTATTTGTGTGCGGCAGTGGCAGAAACGCAATGTCCGCGAATCCTTTTCCCGCTGTCAGCTCTCGTATTAGTTTATAGTCTTTGCGCGCACTGTAATACGCAAGCCCAATCGCACACCCCAGCGAGTTTTCATCATTGTATGTCAGAATCGAAGCCACTTCACTATGCGCCTTGTCAAGCTCTTTTGCCACACTTTCCGCATCGCCACGCAGGGTATCCTCAAGAAGCTTTTCAGATGACTTGAGCACATTCATCACATTCGGCCATCCCCCTACGCTCATGGCATTCTCAAACTCCTCGATAATCTCCTTATTGGGAATGAATGCCTCCTTTTCGTTGGAAGCGTAGCCCAAATATCCAAGATGAATCAGCAAGGTCAACACATCATCTTTTGTGTTGAAATTGCGCATATCATTCTGAAAACTGCGCGTGTTCACCCTGACGCGCCCGCCGCCAAGCATCTGCACAATCTCTGCGCGCAGTCCGTCAAAATCCATTTCCATGTAGATTTTGAGCGCCTCATACGTCTCTGTTGACGTCCAGTAATTCGAACAGTCCCGACAGGTCATTGCCTCCACGACGGATTTTGGATTGTAGATGTGTTTATAATTCTTAAACCGATATCCGTCATACCAACTGCTAATCTCCTCAAAATCCATATCGTACCGCTCACAAAGCGCTTTTACTTCCTCCTCTGTAAAACCAGTATACTCCTCAAGCATTTTTTGATTGGTCATCGAATACTCCCAGAACATATTCAGCGCCGAATGCTGACCATATTTTTTTACTGGCAAAATTCCTGTCACATAGGCAAGCGCAACATACGGCTGGTCTTTTAACAAATCGCGCAGAAAATCAAGATACTGTTTTTGCATTGCCTCCGACTCCTGCCGCTCCCGCATCACGCAGTCCCACTCGTCAATCAGGAATATAAACTGCTTTTGCGTTTTTACAAAAATCTTTTCAAGCGCTGTTGCCAAGTCTGTGATTTGCACTGAAAACCAGTTGCCATACACCTCCCTGAGTTCTTCAAGCACTGCCTGTTCCAGATACTGTGTGACCTCCTGCTTTTTTGCCCGGATTAGAAACTGCTGCATATTCAGATAAATCACATCATATTGATTTAAATGCTTCTCAAAATCTTTATGCTGCGCAATCTTGAATCCTGCAAACAACTCCCTTGAATCACAGCCGCAGCTATAGTACGCGGCAAGCATTTCTAGGGTCAGGGATTTGCCAAAACGCCTTGGTCTGCTGACACAGAGATAGTGATCTCTTGTATTTAGATACTCATTCGTACATGCAATCAGCCCTGTCTTATCTACATAGATTTCCGATCGGATTGTGTTAGCAAAACTAATATTTCCCGGATTCAAATAAATGCCCATAAATACCCCTTTCCAAAAACTGTGAAGTTTTTTCCTGTACAAAATCACCTAAATCTAATTGATTGAAACTATCTTCTTCACTTTCCGCATTTTTATTTCATTCACTTGCTTTTTTAACATTTCATCAGTAAACTTTATCTTAGGAACTGCTCAGAAATTACTTGTGACAAGTACGCCGTATAAATGTTCAGCTGCAAAGAAGAAAATCGCAGGCATAGCGAGCTATGTCAAGATTTTCTGATGACGCAGATGGACATTTAGACAAGTAATTGTCATGAGTAATTTCTGAACAGTTCCTTACTACATCAAGATATAAATTCGATGTACTAGAAATTTTATTCAAATATGCGCACATTTTTACTTTTTTTATTCAATATCATACTTTTCAATCCATTCATACATTGCCTTTACGACAGGCCTTAAACCTTTTCCCATTTCGGATAGATAATATTCGACTTTGGGAGGAACTTGCGGATATTCCTTGCGAATGATAAGCCCATCTTTCTCCAATTCTTTTAATTGATTTGTCAACATTTTATGCGTAATTGGGGCAAGCAAACGTTTCAATTCCCCATATCTCAATACTTCGTGAAACGCCAGCATATATATGATTCTTAATTTCCATTTACCACCGATCATTCCCACAATCGTTTCAAATCTTTCATAGCCAAAATCTTGAAGATAACAAGGTTCTTTTTTCACACGCTCTCTCCTTTTTAATAGTATCACACAAAAAAGTTCGTACTTTTCAAAAAGTATTATATACCACTATAATAAAATTTGAAAGGGACAAACAAGTTTGAAACAAATAAATAGAGGACAACCAAGAAATAAAGGGCATAGCAAACAAGCCATCTTTTGGTGGCTAAAAATTAAATATAGACACAACACCTAATCAAGCAACAGGAACAGCCTCATCCTTGATGATGTAACCACGTTGTTTAAGCATATTAAGTGCCTGTGAAGTAGTCAGTGTCTTAGCTTCATTCACAGGACGTGGTTCAAGGAAGCCTTCTGGTGTATATGGCTTTAAATCTGTGAGTATGTGCCAGATAGCGGTCAGGATCATACGACAGATGGCAATGATGGCTTTTTTGTGACCACGGCGTGCTTTTATACGGCGATAGCGGGTAGTAAATTCAGGATGTTTTTTCGATTTAACCAAAGCATTTGCAATCTGCACCAAAACTGGTTTAAAATAAGAACCAGCACGGGAAATCCTAGTGGATTTGATTTTTTGATTGCTTTGGTCATTGCGGGGACAACATCCAGCCCATGAAGCGAGGTTTTTAGCTGTGGGGAAAACAGACATGTCACCTCCGATTTCAGATAGCACCTGAATAGCAGTCATTGGGTTCTTATTGAATCCTGGTACGGTTCGTATAAGAGTAAGGATATCTTCGTATTTATCACTGAGACGAAAGATTTCCCGTTCTATTTCTGCCTTGTGCATTTCTAGTTCATCGATGTGATTCAAGCATTGTCTGAGTTTCACAGCCTGTTGAGCAGAGACAGCGCCATCAACAGCAGCCTGTATTTGTTCTATTGGAGTCTTGCATCTGCTGTCTACGAATGGTGTTACATCAAAAGTTTCCCCAGGGTGTTGTAAAATCTGTTCCGTGATGGAACGGGAAGATTTACCAAATATATCAGAGAATACATCATCTAATTTTAAGTTAGATACAGTAAGACAGTTATGAACACGGTTCTTCTCACCAGTAATCATACAGGTGAGTTTGAAACGGTATCTTACCAGATCTCTTAATTCACGGATGTCAGCAGGCGGGATAAAGGAAGGTTTTACCATTCCGCACATGTATAAATCACAAATCCATTTGGCATCCTTACGGTCTGTCTTGTTGCCCTTCTGAGGCTTTGTATATTTGGGGTGTGAAAGAGTAACCCAGATGTTATTCTTCTCCAAGACATTAAAAACAGGGATCCAATACTTGCCGGTAGACTCCATGCAGACATCATTACAGTTATATTTAGCAAGCCAGTCACACAGCTCCTGCAATCCTTTTGTGAAGGAAGAAAAGCGTGCCTGCTTATATTCTGTGCGGTTGTTGGAATCAGTGATACCAATACAGGCAAAGATCCATGTTTTGTGGACATCAAGTCCACAGCAGTTGTTTTTTAGGATTTTAAACGACAAAAAAATAACCTCCTGAAACTTTATAGTTATAAGACTGACAGTGACTGGTCATCCGGCAAAATCGAGACGACTTTGGAAGAGATAAGTTTACGGGCTACGGTAATGCGCCAATCATTGATGCCTTAACGGATGACCGACAACATATAAAAATGCGAGGTCGCCGCTATACAGCCCCGCCACTCACCTCCACGTGTTCTGTAGTGTGTCAGTCTTATAAGAAGATAATAACAGAAGGAAGATAAATTAGGAAAGTGAAAGTTATCCAACACGTTTCATGACGCATTGGTGCCTTTCGCAGAAAGGCGGATTATAAATATGAAAATTATAATGATAAACGGCAGCCACAGAAAAAATGGAGCAACGGCATTAATTTTGCATGAAATGTATCAAAAATTACAATCTTACCCGAATGTAGAAATTCAATTTTATCATGTTGCAGATTTGAATTTGAAATATTGTGTTGGTTGCTGTCACTGCTACAAAAATGGAACATGTAGTTTGAATGATGACATGGAAAAATTATCAGAAAATATTGAAACAGCCAACGGCATTATAATAGGCTCTCCCACCTATGCAAGCAATATTTCCGGGCAAATGAAAGTTATAATAGACCGTGGACATTTTGTGATAGAACAATTACTATTCGGAAAATATGCAATCAGCGTCTCAACATATGAGAATTACGGTGGAAAAGATACTGCTAAAATATTAAACAGGCTATTTTGTTATTCTGGAGCAACTATTTCCAAATCACTTGCTATTAAGACACCCTTTTCCAGTAATCCATTTAGCAACCCCAAAATTCATAATATTGTAAATAAGGCAACGGATAAATTTTATAAAGATATTTATAGGCAGAAAACATATTTATATCAAAAAATGAAGCATTTTATAATATTCCGATTTGGCATTCTCCCCTTTGTCACGAAAAAAGGAAATGAATATCAAGGAGTTATAGCCAAATGGAAAAAATTTTCTTGTTGACTTGAAGCGCACTTCATAGTTTATGATGAAAAAGAAAGGCGGATTAATATGTATTCAGCGAAGGAAACAGCCAAAATGACAGGATTATCAACAGCAACTTTGAGATATTACGAAAAGGAAAAATTACTGCCCCAAATAGCTAGAAACAGCCAAAAATACAGGCAATATACAGACGAGGACATTGAGTGGATTAAAATGATACAGTGTATGCGTATGGCAAATATCCCCATTCATTCCATTAAAAAATATGTTGCACTGTTATTGCTGGGCGGTGAAACCCTTGAACAGCGTTTTGCTATGGTACAAAACCACATGGAGGATATTAAAAAGCAAATGACTGATTTACAGAATGCATTTGAATTGACACAAAAAAAGTTGTCATTCTATAAAAAACTCTTAGAGGATTCTTCCTTTAAAAATATGTCCTATAGCGACGAATGGAAGTTATTTCATCATGGAGAAAATTAAAGAGAAAAAATAGTAGGAGGAACTGGAAAATGCCATATATCACAGTAGAAAGCGGTGTTTTGTCCGATACGCAAAAGGAGGAACTGATAAAACGATTAACAGAACTATCATCAGACATTATGAAAATACCTCAGGAATTTTTTGTTACAACCATAAAGGAAGTACCCGACAAAAACTTTGGCATTGGCGGAAAAACCATTGACAAGGTAAAGGCAGCGTATATACAGACACATCATAAGCAAATATAGACTATTTTAAAGTACTGGTGGGAAAAGGAATGGAAAATGTTTTAATTACAGGGTCAACAAGCGGGATTGGAAAAGCATTTGCCGAAAAATTTGCAAGCATGGGAAATAATATCATACTTGTATCACGAGATCGGCAAAAACTGGAACAACAGCAATTATATTTACAAAATCAGTATCATGTAACTGTAAATTTTATTGCACATGATTTGTCAAAAGAAGATGCCGTAGATTTGATTATGGAGCAAATATACAACTGGAATATACCTGTTAATTTCCTGATCAACAACGCGGGCTTCAATGAGTGCGGCTTATTTACCAAAACAGATATTAGCAAGGAAATCAAAATGATTGACTTGCATATACGTTTTGTTACGCAACTTACAAAACGTATTTTGACAATGATGGAAAAGAATCATTACGGGCACATATTGAATATCGGTTCAACAGGTTCTTTCATTCCCTCTCCATCTGACGCGGTTTATTCCGCCACAAAAGCATATATTATGTCTTTTTCAAATGCCCTTTATGGAGAATACAGACATACAGGAATAAAAATCACTTTGCTTTGTCCCGGAGCAACGGAAACCGAATTTGCACGAAAAGCAAATATAGAACAAACCTTGCTTTTTAAATTTGCCGTGATGAAACCCGAACAAGTTGTTAAAATAGCTTATCCTAAAATAATAAAAGGAAAACGCTTAATCGTTCCGGGACTGTATAACAAATTTCTCATTTTCTGCTCAAAGATAATGCCTCTTGACATTACAAACAAACTGACAATGATTATGATGAGCAATTTTTGAGAAGAAGGTGATTGCGTATTGGAGCATTTTAGTGCTGACACGGAATGAACAGGAGGAAAAAATAACCGCCAAACATACCCAGTCTATCAGATTTTGCACTTTCTTGTCCGTTTCGTAAAGGTCTGTATCTGCCACGTTTTTAGCACACAGCCGCACCAAGAAATCCTTTTGTGCCGGAAATCATATTGAAGCTGTTCTCGGACTCCAACATGCGGATATGATGAACCACCAACGGGCAGACACCCTACATACCTACTTTTCCACCCGCTCAATCACGCAGCTATGAGGCTTATTCGGATTGTCCTTGTTGTAGTTCACGCCCACCAGCAGGATTTCTCCCGTATAGCCTTCTAATGCCTGCATATACTGTCTGTCTTTAATCTGCTGTATCGCTGTACTGACACTCCTGTCATATTTTAATTCTACAACCATCGCAGGCTTATTTGTGTGCGGCAGTGGCAGAAACGCAATGTCCGCGAATCCTTTTCCCGCTGGAAGTTCTCGTATTAGTTTATAGTCTTTGCGCGCACTGTAATACGCAAGCCCAATCGCACACCCCAGCGAGTTTTCATCATTGTATGTCAGAATCGAAGCTACTTCACAGTGCGCCTTGTCAAGCTCTTTTGCCACACTTTCCGCATCGCCACGCAGAGTATCCGCAAGAAGCTTATCAGACGCTTTTAATACATTCATCACATTCGGCCAGCCGCCTACGCTCATGGCATTCTCAAACTCCTCGATAATCTCCTTATTGGGAATGAATGCCTCCTTTTCGTTGGAATCATAGCCCAAATATCCAAGGTGAATCAGCAAGGTCAACACATCATCTTTTGTGTTGAAATTGCGCATATCATTCTGAAAACTGCGCGTGTTCACCCTGACGTGTCCGCCGCCTAGCATCTGCACAATCTCCGCGCGCAGTCCGTCAAAATCCATTTCCATGTAGATTTTGAGCGCCTCATA
>KE159565.1:0-98527 GCA_000403215.2 Lachnospiraceae bacterium A4 | reverse complement strand
AAATCGCGCAGAAAGTCAAGATACTGCTTTTGCATTGCCTCCGACTCCTGCCGTTCCCGCATCACGCAGTCCCACTCGTCAATCAGGAATATAAATTGCTTTTCTGTTTTTACAAAAATCTTTTCAAGCGCTGTTGTTAAATCTGTGATTTGCGCTGAAAACCAGTTTCCATACACCTCCCTGAGTTCTTCAAGCACTGCCTGTTCCAGATACTGCGTAACCTCCTGCTTTTTTGCCCGTATTAGAAACTGCTGCATATTCAGATAAATCACATCATATTGGTTCAGATGTTTCTCAAAATCTTTATGCTGCGCAATCTTGAACCCTGCAAACAACTCCCTTGAATTGCAGCCGCAACTGTAGTATGCGGCAAGCATTTCTAGGGTCATGGATTTGCCAAAACGCCTTGGCCTGCTGACGCAGAGGTATTGATTTTTTGTATTTAGATATTCATTTGTGCATGCAATCAGCCCTGTCTTATCTACATAGATTTCCGAACGAATTGTCTTTGCAAAACTAATGTTTCCCGGGTTTAGATAAATGCCCATAAATACCTCCATCGCACAACACGAAGCCAAATATATTGATGACCTTCACACACAATCACACAGCTAAATATCTATTTTCTTCACTTCACTACGCAACACCAAATATATTAATAACCTTCACACTCCATCGTACATCTAAATACCTGTTTTCCCCACCCGCTCAATCACACAGCTATGGGGCTTATTCGCTTTGTCCTTGTTGTAGTTCACGCCCACCAGCAAAATCTCTCCCGTGTAGCCTTCTAACGCCTGAATATACTTCCTGTCTTTAATCTGCTGTATCGCTGCACTGACACTTCTGTCATATTTTAATTCTACTACCATCGCAGGGTTATTTGTGTGCGGCAGTGGCAGAAACGCAATGTCCGCAAACCCTTTTCCCGCAGGAAGCTCTCGTATTAGTTTATAGTCTTTGCGCGCACTGTAATACGCAAGCCCAATCGCACACCCGAGCGAGTTTTCATCATTGTATGTCAGAATCGAAGCTACCTCACTGTGCGCCTTGTCAAGCTCTTTTGCCACACTTTCCGCATCGCCACGCAGGGTATCCTCAAGAAGCTTTTCAGACGCTTTTAATACATTCATTACATTCGGCCAGCCGCCTACGCTCATGGCATTCTCAAACTCCTCGATAATCTCCTTATTGGGAATAAATGCCTCCTTTTCATTGGAATCATAGCCCAAATATCCCAGATGAATCAGCAAGGTCAAGACATCATCTTTTGTGTTGAAATTGCGCATATCATTCTGAAAACTGCGCGTGTTCACCCTGACGCGTCCGCCGCCAAGCATCTGCACAATCTCTGCGCGCAGTCCGTCAAAATCCATTTCCATGTAGATTTTGAGCGCCTCATAGGTTTCTGTTGATGTCCAGTAATTCGAACAATCCCGACAGGTCATTGCCTCCACGACAGATTTTGGATTGTAGATGTGTTTATAATTCTTAAACCGATATCCATCATACCAACTGCTAATCTCCTCAAAATCCATATCATACCGCTCACAAAGCGCTTTTACTTCCTCCTCTGTAAAACCTGTATACTCCTCAAGCATTTTTTGATTGGTCATCGAATACTCCCAGAACATATTCAGCGCCGAATGCTGACCATATTTTTTTACCGGCAAAATTCCCGTCACATAGGCAAGCGCAACATACGGCTGGTCTTTTAACAAATCGCGCAGAAAGTCAAGATACTGCTTTTGCATCGCCTCCGACTCCTGCCGTTCCCGCATCACGCAGTCCCACTCGTCAATCAGGAATATAAACTGTCTCCCTGTCTCTACAAAAATCTCCCGCAGTGCGGCCGCCAATCGAATTCCCTCTCGGTCTAAATATTGTCCGTATACTTTTCGAAGCTCCCTAAGCACTTCCTGTTCCAGATATTTTATCACGTTTCCCGCGTCTGCCTCGATTAGAAACTGCTGCATATTCAGATAAATCAGATCATATTGATTTAAATGCTTCTCAAAATCTTTGTGCTGCGCAATCTTGAACCCTGCAAACAACTCCCTTGAATCACAGCCGCAGCTATAGTACGCGGCAAGCATTTCTAGGGTCATGGATTTGCCAAAACGCCTTGGCCTGCTAACGCAGAGGTATTTTTCCTTGGTTTTTAATAATTCATTCGTACATGCAATCAATCCTGTCTTATCTATATATATTTTAGAACAAGTTGCTTCCTCATAAGCTTGATTTCCCGGATTCAAATAAATGCCCATTGATACCTCCATCCCCTTCCTAAAACTGTGAAGTTTTTTGATGCATGTCTGCAAACATATGTTTTATAATGTTCACTGTTCTGATTTTGTCAGATTCCCATGCTTTCTTGAAACAGATACTTCTCATGATAAAATTCACGATAAATCTGCTCTTACCTTTCACTTAATCACACAGCTACATGCCTGCTTTCCTTACATCACTACATGACGCCAAATATATTAATGTACTTCACACTCAATCATACAACTACTTATTAGCCTTCCCCACCCGCTCAATCACACAGCTATGGGGCTTATTCGCATTATCCTTGTTGTAGTTCACGCCCACCAGCAAAATCTCCCCCGTGTAGCCTTCTAATGCCTGAATATACTTCCTGTCTTTAATCTGCTGTATCGCCGCGCTGACACTCCTGTCATATTTTAATTCTACCACCATCGCAGGCTTATTTGTGTGCGGCAGTGGCAGAAACACAATGTCCGCAAACCCTTTTCCCGCTGGCAGCTCTCGTATTAGTTTATAGTCCTTCCTCGCACTGTAATACGCAAGCCCAATCGCACACCCCAGCGAGTTTTCATCATTGTATGTCAGAATCGAAGCCACTTCACTATGTGCTTTGTCAAGCTCTTTTGCCACACTTTCCGCATCGCCCCGCAAAGTGTCCTCAAGAAGCTTTTCAGACGCTTTTAATACATTCATTACATTCGGCCAGCCGCCTACGCTCATGGCATTCTCAAACTCCTCGATAATCTCTTTGTTAGGAATGAATGCCTCCTTTTCGTTGGAAGCGTAGCCCAAATACCCTAGATGAATCAGCAAGGTCAACACATCATCTTTTGTGTTGAAATTGCGCATATCATTCTGGAAACTGCGCGTGTTCACCCTGACGCGTCCGCCGCCTAGCATCTGCACAATCTCTGCGCGCAGTCCGTCAAAATCCATTTCCATGTAGATTTTGAGCGCCTCATACGTCTCTGTCGATGTCCAGTAATTCGAAAACTTATGACGGTGCATCGCCTCCACCACGGACTTAGGGTTGTAAATATGCTGAAACTCCGTAAAGGTATATCCATCGTACCAACTGCTTGTCTCTGCAAAATCCATACCAAACTGCGCACACAGCGCTTTGACTTCACTTTCTGTAAAACCAGTGTACTCTTCAAGCATACTCTGGTCTGTCATCGAATACTCCCAGAACATATTCAGCGCCGAATGCTGACCATATTTTTTTACTGGCAAAATTCCCGTCACATAGGCAAGCGCAACATACGACTGATCTTTTAACAAATTGCGCAGAAAATCAAGATACTGCTTTTGCATTGTCTCCGACTCCTGCCGCTCTCGCATCACGCAGTCCCACTCGTCAATCAGGAATATAAACTGTCTCCCTGTCTCTACAAAAATCTCCCGCAGTGCGGCCGCAAATCGGATTTGCTCTCGGTCTAAATATTGTCCGTATACTTTTCGAAGCTCCCTAAGCACTTCCTGTTCCAGATATTTTATCACGTTTCCCGCGTCTGCCTCGATTAGAAACTGCTGCATATTCAGATAAATCACATCATATTGATTTAAATGCTTCTCAAAATCTTTGTGCTGCGCAATCTTGAACCCTGCAAACAACTCCCTTGAATCGCAGCCGCAGCTATAGTATGCGGCAAGCATTTCTAGGGTCATGGATTTTCCAAAACGCCTTGGCCTGCTGACGCAGAGATAGTGATCTCTTGTATTTAGACACTCATTCGTACATGCAATCAGCCCCGTTTTATCTACATAGATTTCCGATCGGATTGTCTTCGCAAAACTAATATTTCCCGGATTCAAATAAATGCCCATAGACGCCTCCCTTCTGAAGCTCTCATGCAGTCTCTTTTATGAATATAAGTATAATACTTTTACTATGAAAAAACAATAAACGCGGCTCCTTGTCTCCGTATATTCTTTGCAGTTATTTATCGAATGTTCTAAGTTTGTGTCATTCAATCACAGCTTCATACCCTTTGCAGACATCTATCCAGCTCACAAACCCAGAATATTTTTCCAGCTCAGGAATGCGAAGCTCAATGGCGCTGTTGGCGCTTCCACAGGCAGGAAATACCGTCTCAAAGCGTTTTAATGACACATCGAGATAGACCTCGACCCCCTCCTTTACCGCAAATGGACACACGCCCCCCACAGCATGACCCACCAGCAGTTCTGTCTCATTTGGCGAAAGCATCTTTGCCTTCGTGCCAAACTGCGCCTTGTATTTGGGATTATCAATCTTGGCATCACCCGCAGCCACCACAAGCACTGCACGGCCATCTACCATAAATGCAAGCGTTTTTGCTATCCGCTGCGCTTCACAGTTCAGCGCCGCCGCAGCCAGTTCCACAGTGGCGCTGGATACGTCAAATTCCAGAATTTTTTCTTCTACTCCATACTGTTTTAAATAAGTTCTAACTTGTTCAATCGCCATCTTCTTCTCCTTTATATCATTCTACCTAATTTTATCGTTTTCTTTGAATGCCCTTCCACGTTACACTCTCAAGATTTGTTATAAACCACTAAACTGGCTTAGTAAAGCAAAATGAGAATAGATGGAGTTACCCAAACATCAGAAAGAACCAGAAATTATTTTTGTCAGCACGGTTTCTTTTTCCTAAAGCCGGATATCTACATGCTGCAATACATTCGTGTCAGCGTCCTCGCTCTCATTTGGCTTCGGCTGGCCCTGAACTGCCTCCTCGCTCTCATTTGGCTTCGGCTGGCCCTGAACTGCTTCCTGCCCTGTCGCTTCCTCTGTCTGCTTTTCTTTCTGGTCTGCACCGGAAACGCTGTTAGCCGCTTTGCCGTCCTGTGCTGCCCCCTCTAACTCCTGATTTGCCTGTGCCAGCGTTGTAAGCTGTGCGGCGTCTGCCGCCTGTGCCTTCTGCTCAACCTCTGCAAGTTCCTTCTGCTTCTTCTCGACATCGCCGCCTCTTGCGGCGTCCTGCTTAATTTCGGCCTTGAGAATCCCTGCCCGTCCTTCCATTTTGGTGGCGACACTGCCCTGTACTTTTGCCTGCTTCATGGCAGACTCCGCTGAAATCATCGCCTGCATACTGTCTTTTGACATGCCGTTTGCAGTTGTCTCTGTTTTCTCTGCTGTTTTCTCTGCCTTTTTTGCCTGCTGCTCCTTGCGCTGGTCAATCTGATGCTGCCTTAACTGCTGGTTTAGCGCTGTAATCTCCTGCTGAATTTCCTGCCGCCGTTTCATTTTGTCCTCCGGCGTCATCTCAGGGCTGGCTGCCAAGTCCTGAAGCTGCTTCTGCGCATTTGCAATCTGATTCTGAAGCGATTTGCTGACAGAATCTGTCGCCGCACTTCCTCCACTGTTTGCTGTTTGAAATGATATGCCATTTACATTGCTTATTGTCATATGCCCATACTCCCTTCATTCTTGATTTGTTTACATTGATTGATGTAATACATTCCATGCACTTCATTCCTTGTATCGGAGTTTTTTCTTTGCTTCCAAACCGAAATGATGTGAAACAGCGTTTTTCTGTTGTGAATCTGCGCAATCCTATGTTACAATAGGAATAAATTACTGAGAAAGGCATGATGACAAATGACTGCACTGTTTGATGAACGCGTGGAAACTGCGATTCAGCTTCTATGGTTTGACCGAAATCCCAGCCGGCGTGAGGAGGCGCTTTCTATGCTGCGTGCGGCTGCCAATCTGGGAGATGGCGACGCCTATTATTTTCTGGGACGCTGTTATCTCGGAAAGAGCTATGTGGATCCTGTCGTCGGGCTGCCAGTGGACACAAGCTTTGCTTTTGAGTGCTTCCGCACCAGCCTGACACTAGAGAGTGCCATCGGCATGTTTGGCGCCATGCATCAGGAAGGCTTCGAGCCGCCGGGCGGCACCATTGTCCACCCTCCTTACCATTCAAAAAAAGAAATCTGGGATGCTGTATCCGAATATGCTGCGCAGGGGCACATTTTTTGCAAATATCTGATTGCAAACGCGTATTATTACAGTACAGCCGGCGAGTTTCTGGACATTACCCCTACAAACACCGGCGCAAAACAGTACAAACGGTATCAATATGAATGGACCGCCTCCGCCATGCGGCTCTACGAGGAGTGTGTGGCTGCCGGGCTTGGCATCGCACTGCCCAATCTGGTAGACCTCCTACGCACTGGCAGAAACGGCGCGCCAGTGCAGCGCCAGCGCGCCCAGAACTATATTCACCTTGGTGCAGACTTAGGAATCGGTGCTTACGAACGTATTGTCGGAAATGAATACCGCGATGAAGGCAGACTGGCAAAAGCTATTGAGATGTATGAACGTGCGCTGGCGCACAAAGATGATTACGCGTATTACTGCCTTGGCAAGCTCTACACTTTTAACGGTGCCATGCCGCTTGACTTGAAAAAAGCGCTCTCCTATCTGGAGGAAGGCTCTGCGCGGCTTCCAGATGATGCAGGCTTCTGCAACCTGCTGGGCGAAATCTACTTCCACGGCGGTCAGGACGTTCTGCCCGATTATGACCAAGCGTTTATCCTGCTGAGCAAGGCATATTTCAAGGGCAGCACGTGGGGCGCGGACATGCTGGGCACCTGTTATCTCAATGGGCTGGGCACCAAGACCAACCTGAACATGGCACGAAAATTATTTGAACTGCATCCGAAAAAACCACTTGCCGCAGGCGGCTTAAAACGCCTGCGGCGATAATGTGCCCTTGAAATATCCGCCGATTTTTGCGATGAACCGCAGCGCCCCCTCCTTGAACGCAATCTCAGCTTTCCTTTTTGTCCGTCTCGTCTTTTTGTGTCCTCTCCTGCGTCTCTTGAGGCTGTTCAACCAACTGCGTCATACGCTGCATGCGCATCTCCTCCTGCATTCTCGCCGCGTTCTTTTTCGCACGCTGCTCTTCCCTGAAGCGCTGAAGCCTTTTGTGGAAAAATATTTTATAGAGCACGAAAAGAATCAGTATGTACGGAAGCAGACCTATTATCAAGAACAGGAATCCTTCCAAGAAATACAGAAATCCCCTGCCTGTAGATACGATGGTATGTTTCAGGCGGTCCATAAAGGTATTTCGCCTGACAGGCTCACTGTCCTTGCGGTATTCCATCACTTCTGTTATGCTGATGTTGACGTAGGAGTATGCCACGTCCATATCCATGTAACGCCTTGTGGTTTGCAGGTTGTTCAGCTCATACTGCACTTCTGACAGCCGCTGCTCAACAGTAATCATGTCCTCGATGGTCTCGCACTTTTGCAGCATTGCCAAGAGATTTTTTTCCTGTATCTGCAATGCCTCAATCTGCGCAGTCGTATCGTAGTACTTCTGGCTGATATTGTCCACGCTGGTTGATTTTGAGATTATCTTGCCCACGCCGTCGAGCGCCGCCAGAAACGTCTCATAATCTTTGGACGGAATCCGCACCTCAAGATAGTTATGCAGTGTGCCGCTTGTCTTGCGGTACTCCGCATAGTACCAGTTCTGCCCGCTGTCGCTCTCGCTCTCTGACTGAATTATGCCGCCGTATTGGCTGATCGTCTCCTTGATGGAGGCGATTGCTGCCGGGTAGTCTAGTGTTTCAATGTCGAGATTGCAATGATACACCAGTTTTTCCTCAAGAAGTGTGATATTATCCGAACTTTGCGCCGGCTTCTGGGTCTGGCTCGTTGTCACGCTGCCTTCTTCTGCCGGCATGGCTTCTTCCTCCACTGCCGCAATTTCTTCCTTCATTGATGCCGCAGTGTCATAGGCGGCACCCCCGGCAAAAGATTTCTGCGCGCTGCTGTTTGCGACAGGCGCCTCAGTGTCTGACATTACCGCACTTGAACTGCCCGCTCCGCCGCAGCCTGTCAGAATGCACACCATAAGAGCTGTTACGAACGCTGTTTTTGTCTGCTTTTTCATCATATTGACTCCCTTCCTTTCCAAATCCACTGCGCGTGACAGAGAACGCTGTGTCTGTCTGGCGCTTTTATTTTGCTGCATGTTACTATAGATACGGTGGAAGTGTGTTATTTTTATGGAAAATCAGACAATTTTTTCCGAATCTTCCATGCGGTAGCCGACACTGTGAACTGTTTTGAGGCACGCTGGCTGATGAAGTTTTGCGCGCAGGCGCTTCACTGTGACAGAGAGCGTATTGTTGCTGACATAGGTTTCGCCGGTATTCCAGATGGCTGACAGGAGCGTCTCCCGCGTGACGGTTCTGCCTTTATTCTGCATCAGATGCAAAAGCAGCCGGTATTCCGACGGACTTAGATGAACCTCCTCGGTGCCGCAGCACACCTGCATTCTGGTGCGGTCTAGCGATATCACATCACAGGTAAAATGCTCTTTTGCCGCGCCGCCCCGCTTTTGCAGCAGTGTGCGGATCCGCACGAGCAGCGCATCCAGTTCAAACGGCTTCACGACATAATCTTCAGGTTCTGTAATCAGGCTGTGAACAGGGCTGCGCGCCGCGATAAACAGCACAGGCAGTCCGCACCAGTTTTCGCGCAGCCACTGGCATAACAGACTGCCGTTTCCGTTCGGCATATGCCAGTCCACCAGAACGAGCGCGGGGCGCATCTTGTTTAGCGCCTCCTTGATCTCGTCAATGGTCGGAAAGACACAGACATGATATCCTGCCTGCGCTAAGAATTTTTTCACTGCCTGTGCGATTCGTTTATCCTCCTCCATGTAATAAATTTCTATCATTTTATAATACCTCATTACTTTCGCAGTAATAATTAAAATACCGTTCCCTAAGCGGGTGATAGGAACCTCTCGGCAAAAAAATTTTCTTGCCGTTATCCATCTGGATTTCTTGGGTGCTCAGGCTCTCTATATACTCAAGATTCACAATGTACGCCACGCCAACGCGCACAAACTCCCGATAGCCGGCAAGCATTTCATAGATTTCTGCCATCGTTCTCCGCAGTTTGTACTGTGTGCCGTCTGACAGATAAAGATGCTGTGCTTTGCCCTGCGCTTCACAGTATACAAGCTCGCTGACGGGAATGCGCTGTATCCTCCCCTCAATCCGCAAAAGAAGATATTTGCGGCGCGCCTCCTCCTCTTCTGCCAGGAACCTGTCTAACACCGAAAACAGCTTTTCGCTGGAAATCGGTTTTACGAGGTATTGGGATGCCTCCACGCCGAACGCCTCCAGCGCATGATCTCTGGAGGTGGTGAGAAAAATAATTTTTCCGCGGTTTCCCATGGCGCGCAGCTCACACGCCGCCTCAATTCCCAGCTTGTTTGGCATGTAAATGTCCATGAGGATAAAATCAGGCGTGTATTCCGCCTCCTTGACACGCCTGAGCAGGTGTTCTGCACTCTGAAACCGCTCAATCACAAATTCTGTCTCAGGACGGCTGTTCTCATACGCTCTCAGCATCTGCTCTGTCTTGTCCAAATCTGCTTCTTCATCATCGCAGAGTGCTATTAAATACATAGCAAGTCTCCCTCCCGTCACGCGTTCTCCGTCGATGGCATGTTCATAATCAGGCGGAACACAAATACGCCGTTGTCATTTTTAAAATCATATTCGCCATCAAAATTTTCTGCCGTTTTTATGATACTGAGCACCCCAATGCCGCCTGTGTACTCCGGCATAGGCTGTCCATTTTTTAGCTCTGTCTCTATCCTGCAAGTATTCCTACAGCATATCACCAGCTTATTTTTCTTTTTCTTGAGCATAAGATGAATAAAGCAGTTTTGCGCGGGGAACTGTTTTTTCACCTCTATGCAGCCATATATCGCATTTTCATAAGCATTGGCTAAGATTGTCACCAAATCAATGTTGGGAACCTTTAGATTTTTGCCAATCTCTATATCCAGTATAACTTGAATCTGCTCTCGTCTCGCCCTTCTGGTGTAAGCAGACAGTATGTTGTTGACCGCAGTATTAGAACATATGTTTTCGGGCGTGCGGATATCCAGCTCACGTTCATACTCTTTGAGGTACGCTAACAGCTCGTCCTTCTGTCCCCTGCACAGATACTCCGCAATCACCGCATTATGGTGTCTCGCATCATGACGGATACGCCTTCCTGACTCCAAGGACTCCTCAAGGATTTCCATATTCCGCTCCAACAGCCTGTGGGTCATCTGCATGAGCTGGTTCTCTTTCTGGTACTCCTTCTCCTTTCCGATATGCAGATAAAGGCGGAATACCAGCAGCTGCAGCGTGCCTGTCAGGAAAAAATTCATTAGAATCTGAAACAGTCTGTAGGGAGTCTGGTCATGGATTTTGGGATTTAAGATAAAGCCGATGCCAAAGAGCAGGCTGATGATCAGCACCATCACGCTGAATCTGTCCAGCTCATTTTCAACATAGTCACCAAAGCCGCGGATTGACTTCTTAATCCGCTTCTCGATAAACAGCGCAATTAGCAGAATTAAGAAAACACGCGCCGCGATATCTGCCCACACATTTCTGTGGAAGAAAATAACGGAGATCTCGATGCCGCCGATGAGATACACCGCCAGCAGATAAAAAGTCAGCGCGAGCTTATACAGCGACAGACAGAGCGAATCCCTGCTCAGAAGCAGCGAACAGCCGGCAAAGACCACATACATCACAAAGGCTACCATCTTTACACAGCTTGCCCAGTCAATTACATACCATACACAGGCAAAGACAATCAGCGCTGCGCTCAAACCACTATAACACGCTATCATCTTTTTCCTGTCATACCGCGGCTCACTCATCAGTGAAAACAGCAGGATTGCTCCTGCAAGGCTGACTGCAAACCGGAGCATTGCCACATACACTGTACCACCCAGCATACGCTTTCGCCTCCTTTACAGATATTTGTCAATCGCCTTCACGGTCTCTAGTAAGCCCATCATCAGCCCGCCTGCCTGCTCTGCCTTCTGTCTGGTGTCCGCGCCAAGCTCTGCCGCCTGCTGCGTTCCTGCGGTCACTTCCTCACTGACTTCTGAGATCTGGGTAATGCTGTCCACGATCGCATTATTTGATTCCAATATTTCCTCGATTTTTTGATAGATGTCCTGTACATTGCCGTGCAGACCGTCCATGCGGCTGCCAATCTCACCAAACTGTACATTGGCATTGACGATCAGATCATGCTCTGTGCCCGCTGCCATGATGACATTATCCACTGTGTTTTTCGCCGTGTCTGCGTTCTTTTTCAAATCATCGACAATATCATGGATACGCTCTGTCAGATTTCTCGTCTCATCTGCGAGCGCGCGAATCTCCGCAGACACAACCGCAAAGCCTCTCCCGGCCTCCCCGGCTCTCGCACTCTCTATCGAAGCGTTGAGCGCTAACAGATTCGTCTGGCTGGATATGGCAAAAATCTGCTCGGTGATTTCTTCAACTGCCCTTGCATTTGTGATCAGGCTGGAAACCGACGCCACCACCTGCTCATTTGCCCGCTTTGTCTTTTCCGCCTGCGCCTGCAAGCTGTCCACCGCCCGCTTGCCGTCTTTTACCGCGCCCTCAGAGCGCTCTGCCATCGCAAGCATCTCATCTGACATCTGCTTTGTCTCCAAGATCATGCTCTGTATATTTCCTGTCATGACTGTCTGGCGTTCGATGCTCTGTGCATTGTTGGCATTTCCCTGTGCAATTCCATCCAGCTCAGACACCGTGGAATCCACATACCGGCTGAGCTGCCGTATATGCTCCGCCGCCTCCTTTGAATCACGCTTCACACAAAATACCACCTCAAGCACTTCCCTCAAAAGGGTATCACTTTTCTCCCGCTCCTTGTCAATGCTGGAAATCTTCTTCGCATTGTTATCGTTTGAAATCTGTGTCGTCCCGCACAGCACAATCATATACACCACAGAGGACGCCCCCTGCAATAACAGGGAGGTGCTGTTGAGCGGCGCGCCGGAGTGCATATGGCCGAGCACTGCGGCAATATATACCACATCCAATACATTGATTGCACCAAAAATCACGGCAATCCTGAGAATGAGTTTAAAATCATAGTACAAGATATAAATGACGGTCAGCGGGAAAACCATGATAAACACAAGGTCATTCTGCGCACCAAACACTGCAAGCCCGTATACCAACATATACCCTGCCATCGAGACGTGTTTGAATGCCGCGCTGTCCTTTCTGTGAAAATAAACGGAATAACATGCAATCATCGACGCGATGACTGAGAAATCCACTGCGAGCATAAATCCAAAGCTGATGTGCCCCTGTGCATAATCCCCGATATAACCAAAGAACAAAAACATATCAATAATTGTGACAATAATTAATACAAACTTGTTCACCCGTTTTCCAAATGTTTTTTCCACCTCTATACCTCCTAATCATATTTTTTGCGCGGCAGCCATACAGAATGCAAATTGCTGGAGTTTCATTTCGGGGGAAAATGAATACTCCAGCAACTCTAGCATAGTAAGATAAATTGTCGCGACAATTCGTAAGTTATTGTACAACAAAAATTGTCGAAAGAAAACACATTTGGCATAGTTTGCATTTTTTGAGGTATAGATTGCCACTGTTTAAACATGCTCTAGGATAGATTTCAGATAATGCGCGGACTGCTCGATGCCCGCCATCTGGTCGAGTTCTCCAAAATGCTCGATGGACAGATACCCGCGGTACCCAGCCGCCTTCAGCTTCCTGACCAGCTGCCCAATGGGAATGTAGCCGCTGCCTGTCGGCACAGACTGCAAGCCGCTGCCCTCGCTGCCTCTGTCCTTGCAGTGCACATGCACGATATAATTTTTAAGCAGCTCATACGCGTCCATCACATTCTCATAGCCAAACGCAAAGTTGCCCATATCAAAAGTACACCTTAGCCCCGGAACATTTCTCATAAACCACAGCAGCTCATTCATTCTCGAATATGGTGCCCCGGCATTGTCAAAATCCTCGAGCGTCACCTCAACCCCCAAGGGCTTTGCATACTGGACTAGCTCTGTCAAAGCCGCCTTCATGGTCTGAATGCACAGATTTTGTTCCATAAACTGCCCGACTGCATCATAGTCTGCGCTCACACTGTGAAGCGCTTTTGCCTCGTCCCGCTCCAGAAAGCCCGGCACGAGCAGAATCCGCTTCACGCCCAGCCTGTCTGCCAGCTCAAGCTGCTCTTTTGCACGGCTCATAAAATCGTGGTCTCTGAAATCAAGCATCTGGTAAATCGACGCCACCTCCATATAATGATAGCGAAGCGCCTCGCAGATGCGGTCAAGGTCCTCAGCAAGCTGGCTGTACTCAATGTCGATGCCGCGGATTCCGGCATCGCTGCACCGACTCAGAATCTCCTCCACGGAATACCTGCCTGCCGACTGCGCCGCTGCCTGTGTAATATGGTCATAAAATACAGAAAGCTTCATAGGATTTTGATATTCCTCCTCCAGCGTAGCCTTCACTGCCGTACAGGCAAGCGGTCTAAGCTGCCGCTTCACTGCCGCACACCAGTTCACTGCATTGGCAAGAATCTGCTGGATTTCGGGTATATGATAAATCGGATATTCCTCATGTCCCGGCTGGAAGTAAAAAATCCGCCCCAGACCGCGCTGGAACGTACAGCCGCTGCGAAAGACCTCACCGCCCGCAAACCAGCCTGTAAATACCACATCATCAGGCTTTGGGATATCAAAATATTCCCCGTACATCTCCTCCATAGGAATGTCTAGCTGCGGCGGAATCCCCTGCGCAATAGGATGCGACGGCGCAGTCACAAAAAGGCGCTCGCGGTCTCCATGCTTCCAGCGCAGTGTCATGCTTGTCCCCATCAGCAGACGCATTAACTTCGAGAGATGTGCGGCGTGGAGTGCGATCAAGCCCATTCCCTGAAGGACATGCTTTTGTACACGCTGCGCCACCTCGTCCGAAAACGCTTCATGTGCCATGTGCCCCCAGTAGATCAAAACATCTGTCTCAGAGAGCACCTTCTCCGTCAGTCCGTGCTCTGGCTCAGACAGTGTCGCAGTGCGAAGCCACAAATTTTTATCCTTTGACAAAAACTCCGCGATGCATTCATGGATTCCCTTAGGGTATATTGCCCGCACCTCCTCCTGCTGCTGTTCATGCAGGTTTTCATTCCATATGGTTACTCGGATCATGCTTCCCCCTCCTCCGCCTGCGCGATTTTTATAACTCTAACTGCTTTAACTCCTTCGCCGCTGTATCGTACAGATATACTTTTCTTGACAAGATTTCTGATGGGTCAAAAGTTTTATTCACATGCTTGATACTGTTCAGAATCTGTCTTGGCGACATGCTCCCTTTCTTGTGCAGCCGCACATCATGAACGCTCGTAAACGCCACATAATAATCACCGCCAAACAATTCCGCAAGGCGTTCCTTCACGCCGGGATAAAACATCGCGATCGCACCGTTCATCTGCGATGTGGTCGTGATTGTCGGGACAGCGTGCGCAGAAAGCGACTTAATATCGCTGTTGAGCGCCATAAACGCCCCCTTATGATAGGGCGGATTGTATGTATCCATCATATTGAGATACAGTCTTGGCGGCGCCATCATATAGGTATTATTCAGCGCATTATCCCATACTTCCTCCTCAGGCAGTCCCCACTTCTCCATCATCAGGCGCGGCATTTTCATGGACATGACATCATGCCGCTCTCCGTTTCGCTCGTCATTTGCCAGCACATAGAGCACCAGCGCCATGTCCCCAATCCGGCGGGATACATTCTCTTTTAACTCATAGCGGTGGTCATTATAATTCAGCGGGCGGATAAAAAGCTTCTCCCGCAATGCCTCGTATTTGTTCTCTTCCATCAGCTCCATGATGCCAAGCTTTGCATACTTTCTCGAGCCTGCCAGATTGGAATTGATAATCGTCCACACCGCTTCCCAGCTTCCTTTTGTAAATTCTTCGTACAGGTCACTCACGGAAAAGCGGCAGACTTGGTGGTGCTGTGATTCCACCAGCAGAATGATAAAATCACCTGACAATACATCGGACTCCATCTTGTGATATTTCACATTTGTATTCCGTATCGTGGACAGCTCTCCCGGCTCCTCCGAGGTGAAGCCGTCTGGATAGTACTTTACCTGCTCATAGCCCAAATCATTTTTCTTTTCTTCCAGTTTGCGCAGTATTTCACTGCGAAATTCTTCATATGTCATTTTTTTCCTCCAATTATTTAATCACCGCATAATTTTGCTGTACAATCTTTTCCGCTGGTTTTGCATACAGCTCATAGTCGAGTCGCTGCCCTGCGTCAGACGCGTCATACAGCTTGTCTGTCCATGACCAGAGGGCAAAGCCTCTCACCCAGTCCCGCCGGCTGCACGCGCGAAACATTTCCTGATACCACGCTGCCTGCCCTGCCAAATCGGCTGCGCCGCGTACCGTCCAGTCATTCGGCACATGCTTAGAGCCTGCGACAGACATGCAGCCCGCCTCCGCAAAAAAGAAGGGCTTCTGGTATTTTGCAGCCACAGCTTCAATCCGGTCTAGCTGCCGCTCCCAGTCCTCAATCGGATAATACCCGCTCGAAGAAATCACGTCCACACAATCCCACCATGTAACATTGTGCTCTTGGTATTTGTCTGTATTGTAAGAAACGAGTCCCTTGAACACGCTTCTAATCTCTGCGATGGTCTGTCTCCACTCTGCCGCACGCCGCTCTGCCATGACCATCTCACAACCTGCAATGTGCATCTCACAGCCTGTCTCCTGCGCAATCTTGGCATAGTGCTTCTGAAACTCTGTATAAGAAGCAAACCAGTTGCGCCACTTTGGCTCACATGGCACCTCCTCATCAAAGAAATTAATATGCGCGCGCCACGTGCCGTTCTTGCAGTTGACAGTGGGTTTTAGCGCCACGCGCAGGCCGATGGACTGCGCAAAACCAATAAACTGCCTTAGCTCATGGTCGGTCATTGTATATTCCGAGGTATAATTAATATTCTCTGACTGCGGGGTATCTTGTAAACCGCCGGGAACAAGAATGATAAAATCAGCGTTGGTGCGTTCTTTCATCAGCCGCAGGCTCTGTCGGGCACAGTCTTGGGACAGGCTTCCTGCGGGGGCAAACGGGGCAAATGTAATGCCGTGTATGTCGGTAAATTTGGTCATGCGGACTCCTTTCATCTGAGGGACATACGGTTGTAGGTTACTCTTTTTTATTTTAACAGATGTTTGGGATTATTCAAGGGTTGTTGAATCGGTAGTTTGTTTTCTATATCCCAAACTCTCTTCGGATTTGTTCTACCTTTTCCTCTGTGCAGCCGCACTGCTGTGCGATCGCGGCATTATTTGTTTCTCCCGATCGTATCACCTTGAAAATCTCTGCGCTCAAAGTAACGCCTTTCCGCCATCCTTCAAGCAGGATACTCTCTCCCAGTCCAGTCATTGAACCAACCTCCTTCCACAACTCCTGATTCTGCGAAAAATCAATGTATTCTTTTATTGTGTCCAGAAAATCCTCTTTGTGAAGCCGTAATCTGCATAGAATTTAAGACCTCCATGCAATTTCAGTATAACAGGTCTGCTCCGATTTGTCGAACATTTTTTCTATTTATTCCAATCTATTTCTATCTTCGCCTCCCCCACGGCTGCACGAACTATGCATAATACAAGATTTATGAGCAGGCAGCGCGACCGTCACGCGTATTAAATCTGCCTTCGCCGCCGCTGTAATCCTGCCTTTGTGCGCCTCAACCAACGCTTTTGCGATGGACAGTCCCAGTCCGTAACCGCCGTTTTGCGAATTTCGTGACTGTTCTGTCCTATAGAAGCGGTCAAAAAAGTGCCTTAACTGCTCATCGATGACAGGATTGGCATGATTGATCACGCTCAGTAAAATATGGTTGCTTCTTTTTTCCAATTTCAGTAAAATCTCCTCACGGACGCTGTACTTAATGGCATTGTCCAGAAGAATCCCGACCACCTGCCGAATGCTGTTCTCATCGCCGCGGCAGGAGAGCATCGGCGCAATTTCTGCCCGAATATTGTACCCGCTGCACTGCGCCAGCGTCTGAAAAGAACCAACCGTCTCACCCACCACATCTGAGATTGGGAAGTCGATCATGGTAAACTGCTGCCGCTTTGCGTCCATGCGCGACAGCGCCAGCAAGTCATTGGTGAGCGCCGTCATTCGGTTTGTCTGCCTGCGGATATCCATGAGCCACTCATTCTTATCACCGATTTCCATCGAAAGAAGATCTGCGTCCGCGTCAATGATTGTGATGGGCGTCTTAATCTCATGCCCCGCTGCCGCGATAAACTGCTTCTGTCTCTCATACCCCTCCGACACAGGCTGCACAAGCTTTCCCGAAACAATCCAAATCACGATAAAAATGATCAGAAATCCTAAAAAAGAAATCAGACAGTTAATCATCAGCGCATTTCGAAATGTGCTGAGCTTGCGCCCGCAGTCCAAAAATATGACACGTATGTCATATTTATCCGTGTCTGTCCCATACCTTTTCCAAAAACGGAAATCACCGATAAACCCGTTGTCACCGCTTTTCTCAAATGCCTGCCCTGCGTAGTCCGCCGCCTCGGCCTCATCTACCATAGCGATGCGGTCTGTGCTCACTGAGAGGACTTCGCCTGTAGCTGACAGCTCCGTGGTGAAAAATCTTGCCTCATACATCATTTCTAATGAAAATGCTCTCCTCCCCAAATGAAACTGCCGGCTGTCAGACGCCTTCTCCTCAAAACCCTCCCCGCCCTCTGCCTCCGCTTCCGTGTCATAAAGTTTTTTTTCAGAATCAGCCTGTTGCGTCACAGGCGCCCACCGCTTTGGATTCTCTGCAATGGTGTCAAGCAGCAGGTCGGCATCTGCCACCAGCTCGCGATACGTCAGCAAATTGCTGGATATCACGATAATTCCCAGCAAAAGCAAGAGCGATATGGTGGACAGCGCGATAAACTTTCGTCTGAGTTTTTTGATCATTTCGTATACTCCTCCAGTGAATATCCCGCATTGCGCCTTGCCCGAATCTCCACATCTGCCTTGAGCACCACAAGTTTTTTGCGCAGATACGAAATATACGTCCACACCACATTGCTCTCCATGTTTGCCTCATAGCCCCAGATTTTATCCATAAACTGCTCGGCTGACAAGATCTGCCTCGGATTTCGCATCATCAGCTCGAGCATCTGAAATTCCTTGTTGGCGAGCACAAAACTGTGATAGGGCGAAGAGAGTTCAAAGGTAGCGCAGTCGAGCGTGACATTCCCAAAATGCAGCTTTGCATCAGGCTGTACTGCCGCCGCGCTGGCTCTGGTCATGGCGCGTATGCGCGCAAGCAGCTCTTTAGTGGCAAACGGATTCGTCAGATAGTCATTTGCCCCGCTGTCCAGCCCCAGCACTTTGTCGTCCACCTCCGCCTTTGCCGTGAGAAGAAGCACGGGAACACTGCTGCCGCCTGCTCTGATTTTCTGAAGTACCTGTATCCCGTCCATGCGCGGCATCATCACGTCCAAAATCTCTCCTATTGTGAGCGTCTCTCTAAACGCCCGCCTTCTTGAAAATCAGATAGTTCCGGCTTTCCCTCCGGGCGCTCACCCGTCTTGAAGCCCTGCCTGCCGCCGCCAAATCCGCCGCCCTCACCGTAAATCAAACCTTCCATTGTCACTGCTGTGGATAAATCGCCGGTCTTTACTGTATAAGAACTGCCTGCCTGAATCTCAGGCGTGCTGATCACAACAGAATTATAACTTTTCTGCATTGTCCATGCAAGAAGCTCCTTCCCTTCACTGTCAAGCAAAACAATATCACTTCCAGCCGCGTTCTGCGCGGAAGTATTGACAAGAATCGCCCCCTGTGTTGAAGCCTCCCCGAAATTCTGCGCCATGCCGCTCTGGCCTGCCGCCACCACGATGCCGCCGCTGATACTGGCTTCAATGTCATAATCAAGCGCACTGTCCCCGCCGCTTGAAGGTCCAGCCACATAGAGCTCACCGCCGCTCATATAAAAACTCCCGTTCGAGTCCACGCCGTCGCCCTCCGCATCAATACGAATCACCCCGCCTGAGATATTGATGCTGGCTTGGGGATGCGATTTCCCCTTGCCGCCGCCGCGGAAATTTTTCTCCGTGTCTGCCGCAGTCTCCGCGTCCGTCTCTGTGTTTGTCCCTGTATCTATATCTGTACGTTTATCTGTCGCGTTCAGCCCGTCGTTCTGCGCTTTGATCTCAAACTCGCCGCCGGACAGGTTGAGCACCCTCGCCTCCAAACCCTCGTTCAACGCGTCGATCACAATCCTGCCTCCTGAGATATTCAGCTCATTCAGCGCCGTAATGCCGTCGCCGCCTGCCGACAGCGTAAACGTACCGCCCGTAACCGAGACATTTCCCTGTGTCAGATCATCGTCATTGACAGACTTCACAGCCGCCTTTCCAGCCGTAATATAAAAATTTCCATCTGCAACTGCCACGCTGTCCTTGCCTGTCATGCCATGTGACGACGCCGTAATCTCATATGTCCCGTTCGTGACCACAAGGTCATTTTTCGACACAATTCCATGTCCCGCAGGGGCATTCACAGAAAGTTCACCTGTCCCGTTCAGCGTCAAATCATCTTTGGAAAAAATGACGGCGTCAATGTTGTTATCGTCCACAGCCTCAAAGGTTCCGCCGTTTGCAAGCGTGTTTTTCGTGCCGTCCGCAAGGGTTATAAACACCTTGTCTGCCTTTTTTACATAGATGGCAGCAGAGGTTTTCGCGGTCAGCGCTACACCGTTTAACACCAGTTGGACTTTCTCGTTTTTGTCCACATCGACCACTATCCTGCCGTCGCTGAGCGCCCCCTCCAGGAGATAGTCCCCCTCTCCTGTGATTGTGATTACACTGCCGTCAATCGTCACCTTCTTAGAATCCGTCGTGCAGCCCGCGTCAGAGAGCGTGATACGCTCACACGCCGCTGCATCGTATTCGCCGCTCAAATCGCGGTCTGAAAAGAGTTGCGTCTCCTTCGCCGCCGCATTTATCGTATGATCGGGTTCCATTGCGCTGCCGCAGGATACTGCGCACAGGCTCAACGCGCAAATGACAGCTATCATGAAATACCGCTTTTTATGCATACACTTCCACTCCTTCTAAATATTTGTTTCGCATCGTACTTCCCACGCTCCCTACATCATCTCCAAAGCGCCGCTCTCCTGATACGACAGCGCTACTTCAAGATTGCCATTGCGGCAGCGTATCTCATCTATAAAGGCTTTCTCCGCCTTCGCCTCGCGAAACGTAATCTGATAAGTCAGCTTAAACAGACTGCCCATATTTGTTGTCTTGACGCTGACAAGGCTGTACTTCTCGGTATAGCGTGCAAACAGGTCATCAAACACCTCCACATAATCTAAATCCTCCGGCATCGTAATATGCAGCGTCCGTTCCAGCACTGCGCGCTTTCTCATGCCAAACTCAATCTGCGCGTAAAACACATCGACCAGCCCCAGAATCACCACAAACAAAAACGCATATGCGAGATACCCCATTCCGGTCATAATCCCCACCGCCATCGCCATAAACAGCACGCCAATCTCCTTCGCCGTGCCGGGCACCGAGCGAAACCGCACCAGACTAAATGCGCCCGCCACGGCAACCCCCGCACCAACTTTTCCATTCACCATCATAATAACCACGCACACAATCGCGGGTATCGTCGCAATTGTCACAATAAAGTTCCTAGAATAAGCATTTTTGTACATATAGAAAATGGCTATAATCCATCCTATAACAAGTGCGCTGGCAATACAATACATAAAATCCGCCACTGATATCACATGTGCTGTCTCTGTGTCAAATAATCCTCTGAAAATTGTTTCCGCCATGTTTTTATTCTCCTGCTCTTATAGATTTTTTTTTAATAAGATTACGCGATAAAAATATCTGCTGCCGTCTCATACTTCTTTCTGCAAATCAGCTTTTCATACGCCGTCCCATACTTTGAAAAAGAAGTCTTATAAAGTTTTTGCTGTGTCAGCACACGCGACATCCACAGCGGAATGCCGCCCGACGTCTTGATTTCCATTAAGATCTGCTCGTCATCGAGCAGCGGCTCTCCCCAAATTTCGCGCGACAGCGAAAGCTCCTCCTGTCTGGCAAGAATCTGCTCATCAAAGGTCACGCGGAAATCGCTTCCGTCCAGCGCATAAAATGCCTCGCGCTCATAGGATAAAAATACCTTTGGCTTCAGGGTTACATAGTAGTCAAAAAAGTAATCAATCTCATTGCCAATCTGGGTTGCCTTGGGAAACGGTGTCTCCTGCACAATCCATTCCAGCGTCTCAAGCTGGGAGAGCGACTCCCGCCGCTTGTACACGACATCATTATACTTTTTCTTGAGCTCGATAAATACTTTGTCCTGCGCCGCTGCCGCCTTGTCATCAAATATTTTATCTCATAACGTTCAAATACTGTCTGATCTGCCATATAAATCCTCCATTCCTGTTAGTCAAGACTGACATTTGTTTATTAATAGTTCTTTCGTACCTCATTGCGCACATTACTGTTTTTCGTGCGGCAGCACTGCCAAGTATGACTGCACTGCTGCCTTGTTCAATTGTAATGCGTTGTATTGTCTCTGTTGTGAGTATAGGGAGAGTATAGAATGTGAAGCTTAAATGAAGCTTAAATTTCGTGTGTTTATTCTGTGAACTATACAGGGGAATTGGGAAGGTTGGTGTAGATCGACTGTATTTTGAGTTTTGCCTGCTGAATATTGAAAAAATCTAGGTCGGGAATTAAAAAAGGCTATCCGTTTGATTGGATATCCTTTTGAATTTAATTTGACTTATCTATTAACATCAGTGCCTGTTTGTTCAATCATGGTAATTTTATAGACCTCACCTAATTGTGCAGGATAGGATTCCATTATTTCTCCGTTATAACTAATTTCTACTAAATCACCAATTTGTAATTCAAGGTTATCTTCGTTTGAGAGGAAAAACTCATCTGCTGAATCAAGTTCCAAAGATCCATCTACCGGTTTTACTATTATCGAATCTTTGTTTTTCTCAATTACTGATGCCTGAAATTTTATCGCCGGCGGTGTATTGTCTGCTGAAGAAAGCATCTCCGCTATACAATTACCTAAAGCAGGCGCCAGTTTATAAATTCCCTGATATGGCTGTTCTACATATTCGGTTCCTTTATCTACGTAGTAAAAAAGAGTCGTTCCTGCCACTCCATCACAATTTATATTGATCGTAATAGAATCTTTGTTGACCGGTACATCATTGATCGACTGCTGACTGGTCGTTTCCATATCCATTAACATAGATAAAAATTCATCAATAAACTCCGTAGCTTCATCTTCTGTGTTAGGTGACATAGCATATTTATCACCATCAGAAACACCGATAGATACAATATCCTCTCTGGCTGGTAATCTAATGGGATTTCCCTGTTCTTTCTTTCCGCATGCACACAACATAAATGAAACAAGACTGTATAAGCAAATGATACCACATAATTTCTTTCTCATAGTTCCTCCTCAAAAATATATTTTACTACCCCTCCACGAGCTGCAAATCATACAGCTTCCGATACAGCCCGCCCAGCCGCAACAGCTCTTGGTGCGTGCCGCTCTCGCGGATTTCGCCCTTGTGCATGACGATGATCTTGTCCGCGTGCTGGATTGTGGACAGACGGTGCGCGACCATGATCGTCGTCCTGCCCTCCATCAGCTTTTCCAATGCCTGCGTGATCAGGCGCTCCGTCTCAGTGTCAATGTTTGCCGTCGCCTCGTCCAGCACGAGAATGGTCGGCTGATAGGCGAGCGTGCGCGCAAAGGATAATAACTGCCGCTGTCCCGCAGAGAGCGTGCTGCCGCGCTCCGTCACCGGCTCATCGAAGCCGTTTGGCAGCTTGTCGATAAAGGAATCCGCATTCACAAGCTGCGCCGCGCGCTCAATCTCCTCGCGTGAGATGTCCTCGTTTTGCAGCGAGATATTGCCCTTGATATCCCCTGTGAAGATAAACACATCTTGCTGCACCTGACCGATCGCGCGCCGCAGGGCATCCTTGTCAATCTCCTTGATGTTCACGCCATCAATTAAAATCTCTCCCCGCTGGACATCATAATAGCGCCCGATCAGATTCAGAATTGAGGATTTTCCTGCGCCCGTAGCCCCCACAAAGGCGATCTTCTCCCCCGGCTCAATGCAAAAGCTCACATCTTTTAATATGTACTCTTCTTTTTCATAGGCAAACCAGACATGCCGGAACTCAATGCGGCCGTTCATCGCGACTGTTCTCGGGTGTTCAGGATTGACAATCTCCGGCTTTTCATCCAAAATCGTAAAAATCTTCTCCGCAGACGCAAGCGACGACTGCAATGTGCCAAACTGCTCCGCCAGCTCCTGAATCGGCTCGAAAAAAGAACTGATATAATTGAGAAACACAAACAGCGTTCCCAGAGAAACCGTTCCCGCAAGCACCGACGCGCTTCCCTGACCGATGACAATCACCATCGCAAAGACAGAGAGCATGTAAATTGACGGACGAAATACTGCAAAGATCATCACCTCGCGCCAGTTTGCCCGGAAAAGCTGCGCACTCTTTTCTGAAAATTCTTCAAACTTTTCCTCCTCGCGGGCAAAAATCTGTATCAGCTTCATGCCGGAAATATGCTCAGACAAGAATGTATTTAATTCCGTAATACGATTTCTCGTAATGCGGTACGCCCTCCGCGACAGAAACCGGAAAAAGAAAGTCAGCCCTGTCACAAACGGAATCAGAAGAAACGAGTACAGCGCCATGCGCAGATTAATCGAGAGCATCACAACCGCAAAGCCAAGGATTTTCACTGTATTTTTAAACAGTTTTGCAAGTATTTGTGAAAACAGCTCGTTCACTGCCTCCGTGTCATTGGACACGCGCGTCACCAGCTTTCCGACCGGCTGCGTGTTAAAAAAGTTCACGGACAGGCCAAGCAGGTGTGCAAATACCTCCTCGCGCATTTTGTATATAACCGACTGCCCCACATTCTGCAAAATCCATGTATTGGAGGCATTGAACACAAAGCCCAGCAAAAGCATCAGCGCGTATAGTGCCCCTGCGGCAAGAAGCCCGCCAAACGCCTCCTGCGTCCCCAATGCCCCCGGCTGTCCGGCATTGCCTATATACTTGTCAATGGCATTCCCAATAATCATCGGTTTGTATAATTCCACTCCGATCAGCGCAATCACCAGCACCGAGGAAAGTAACATTTTCCACCGGTGCGGTTTCAAATATGTAAGCAGCCGCTTCATTTCGATCTCCTTTTAAAATCTGTTCCTACTCAAAATCTGCCTCGTCATACACATAATCTTTAAAGTAATCTGCTTCGTCGCCCTCGTCCAGCCACAGCTCAAACCATCCCAGAAAATCCTGCCGCTCACAGCAGGGCTGGACGCCCACGTCCGCAAAATTCCAGACTTCTCCGCGGCATTTGCCCGTGATAATCAGATGATAGCTCATGCCGCAACCTTTGTCCGCCAGCTCGATATTTCCCCGGTAAACCTTATTTTCCATGTCAGCCTCAATAAGCTCTTCCTCTCTGTCGTCGTCCTCCCAGAGCCAGAAGGTATCCAGCATAAATGGCTTTGCCAGCTCTTGACAGGGACAGCTCTCCAACTCATTAAACACATGTTCGCATCCATTGCCAACCTTCTGCAAAAACAGCCGGTACGCCTGCGGAAGCTGGACTTTATGGCAAGCCTCAAACGCTGCAATCGCCTCCTCTGAAAGACATGCGCCCATATTAATATGAAGCGCGTTTACTTTTTCCTGAATCCTGTTTATCACTTTTTCATAATCCTTTGGGTCGTAAATCGCCATATCAATTCCTCCTTTACAATGTCGAAACCGCAAGATTTTTTGCCGCTTCAAGCTGCTGTCTCTCAAACATTTCTTTGTAAATGCCCCCGAGCGCCATCAACTCCTTGTGGTTTCCGCACTCCTTTGCCTCCCCGTCCTCGAGCACCAGAATCCTGTCGGCATTCTGAATCGTGGAAATGCGGTGTGCGATTAGAATCGTCGTCTTCCCGCGCCGGTTCTCCTTTAAATTCTGGAGGATTCTCTCCTCCGTGTCCGTGTCCACCGCAGACAGCGCATCGTCAAGAATCAGAATCGGCGCATCTTTTTTCAGGGCGCGCGCAATCGAGCTGCGCTGTTTCTGCCCGCCGGAAAGCGTGACACCGCGCTCCCCGACGATCGTGTCATAGCCATCTGGAAACGCAATGATATTCTCATGAATACACGCCGTCTTGGTCGCGCGGACAATCTCGTCCATCTCCTCATCCTCCGTCCCGAAGGCAATGTTGGATTTGAGGGTATCTGAGAACAGGAAATTGTCCTGCGGCACATAGGCAATGTTCTCGCGCAGCGTCTTGAGCGGAATATCGTTGATATCCCTGCCGTCGAGAAAAATCATGCCGCGCTTTGTATTATAGAGATGCAGCAGCAGATTGACCAGCGTGGACTTGCCGTTTCCGGTGCGCCCGATGACTGCAAGCGTCGTCCCCGCCTTGATGTCGAGGCTGATATCTTTAAGCGTCGGCTCGCTGTGCCCCCGGTGCAGAAAGGTCAGATGGTTCAGGCGGATATCGCCCTTTAGTCCCTCCACACATGCCATATGCTCCCCGTCCGCAATCTCCGGCTGCTGTTCAAATACCTCCTGTAACCGCTTGATGCTTGCGCCGCCCCGCGAGAAGGAGTTGATGGCGTCCCCGCAGGCGATCATCGGCCACACCAGCATCATAATATATTGGTTAAATGCGACAAACCGCCCGATCGTGATCTCGCCGGTCAGCACCAGATACCCGCCATAGAGCAGCGTGAGCAGACTGCTGACGCCGATGACCACATCCAGCAGAGGGATGACAATCGACTCTAGCTGAGCAATTCTTAGATTTTTCTTTTTTGCCTTCGCATTTGCCTGCGCAAATGCTTTGATCTGCGACTGCTCCCGCACAAAAGCCTTGACCACGCGCACGCCCGAAAAGCTCTCCTGCACAAAGTCCGTCAGCTCCGACAGCGCCTCCTGGCGCTCCTGAAAACGCGCCTGCATCAATTTCCCGCAGTACAGCTCCCCAAACGCGATCAACGTCATCGGTACAACGGCTGCCAGCGTCAGCTTCAAGTTGACATAGAGCATCATCTGGGCGATGACCATCACCGTCATCACCACAGCGTCAAAGGCGGAGATGACCGCGGGACCGATGGCGATGAGCACCGCGTTCAGATCACTCGTAAAGCGCGTCATTAAATCGCCCGTCTTATGTTCATTATAGTACTCCACATCCAGCGTCTCCAGATGCCGAAACAGATCGTCGCGCAGCTCATGCTCGATCGCGCGCGCCGCGCCGAATAGAAAATATCGCCACAAAAAACGCCCCACTGCGAGCGTGAGACCAATGCCAAGTATGATGCCGATATTGTACAACACTCCATTTCGGTCAATGGTGTGTGCCGCAAGCCCGTCCGTGATCACGCCCGTCGTCTTTGGAATATAGAGATTTGCAAAATCCAATGTAAATAAGGTAATGATACCTCCAATGTACTGCCACTTATGCCGCCTGATATACTGCCAGATCAACCGAAACTGTTCCATGCGCCCGCCATGCCTTTCCTTATCATAATTTCTCATAACCGTAATGTGAACTGGTATTCTGAATGCCGCATACTTATCCGCGGCAATGCACTGAAGCCAAAAGAAATTATCTGTTTGCGCCCGTTTTGTGTATAATTTAGAAGTAATTATATCGTAGCGTCTCATCAGTGTCAATGAAAATTACCAATCCTTTGTGGCACTTTTTGTGCATTCTATTGTATAGTTTTCACAAAACAAGAAGCCTATATAATACATTTCTGATATAAAAATGCGCATTTTGAATTATATGTCTAAAATAGGAAAATAATGGTTGATAATTTTGACAATATAAATTATATTCTATTTATACTTTATCTATGAATGTGGGCAGTGTCAGGCTGTTCCCACATTGACAAAACAATCAGAATGGAGGAATTAGACGATGAAGAAAACGTTATCCAGAAGGCTTCTAAGTCTCGTAGTATCCGGCATGCTGGTCGTGACAGGCATACCAACTCCGCAAGTCTATGCAGCGGAAGAATACGTCACACAGGAGACCACGAACGACGGCATCACATTAGAAGGCGAAAACCAGACGGAAACACCCTCAGAAACTGTACGCTCAGAAACAGCAGAAAGTGAAGGAGGCTCAGAAGAACAGATTACTGAAACTAGCAAGGACGCTGATGAAGAAACATCACAAGCTGATGAAACAACTGTTAATACCGAAACTGTTAATACTGAAACTGTAGATACAGAAGATATTAATACCGAAGCTACAGAAAATACTGTAGAAACAGAAGAGGCAGAAGAAACCACATCACAACAAGAGACTGAAACCTTGACAGAGGATGAGACAGCAGAACAAACCACAGAAGAACAGCAAACCTTAGAGCGCCCAGAAGAAGCCTCTATCCTTGTAATCAATCCACTCTATGAGGAAATCATAGACCTTGATGAACTTACAATGAAGTTCGAGTCAGAACAAAACGTTCATTTGTTCTCCAATGGTACAACAAGAGCTTCATCGTTCCAAAATCTTGAAGATGCCGCGGCATATCTGCGTGACCAGATGGTCGCCCGCGAAACCACCATTGCTATTCAGATTCCGATGACCGTAGTGAATGCAAACGGCGGTTTGCAGAATGCTCCCAGTGCTGTTTTTAATAAGGCCCTCGAGCATACAGAAGCTTGCTCGGGGCAGGCAGGTGACGCTCTTGCGGCAGGATATTTGAAGTACCAAGCCAGCATGGCCAGCAGTTCTGGTACAGCTACCTTCACCTACACAGTTTTTTACTTTACAACCGCAGAAGAAGAACAGCAGTTGACCGAAAAAGTAGCCGAAATTATGGGGAAGCTGGCATTGTCCGGCAAATCAGATTACCAGAAAGCCAAGGCAATCCACGATTATATCTGTGACAATGTAACCTATGATGATACATATTCCAAATACTCTGCGTACGATGCCCTGTGCACCGGCTCAGCCGTCTGTCAGGGATATGCGATTTCATTCTACCGCTTATGCAAAGAAGCCGGGCTCCCTGTGAGAATTATTACCGGAAAAGGAAACGGTGGCGCCCATGCATGGAACATTGTCAAAATCAGTGACAATGCTAGGGCGGCTGGAAAATACTACAATGTTGACTGTACATGGGATAGCCAGAAATCCGGCACTTTGCACCTCTACTTCCTAGTAAGCGAAGCGGAGTTTGGCGACCATGTTCGAAGTGAGAAATATAATACTGATGAATTTCATGCGCAGTACCCTATGTCAGACTCCTCATACATCGACAACGGCTCTTTTGAACCGGGCTTAAACAAAGAAAATCCAGAAGTCAGCTTCACGACGCTTCATGATGAGACCGTAAGCTCTGCGGCGGCGGGAAAACCCAAGCTCTTGATCTTTTTCCGAACTACTTGCGGAAACAGCCAGCGCACGATCAAGGCAATTTCCGAATACAAATTCCCCAATGTTGACATCTATGCCGCTGAGATAGACGGGGCCAGCAAAGACGCAGTTGCCTCCTTTAAGAACACCTACGGAAGTGATACCCTGACGTTTTTATATGATACATCAGGCAATAACAATATGAACCTGTTTCGCTATGCACAGGCGGCTGGAATCACCGAGGGCAACAGCTTGAATGTAGCACTTCCAGTTATCTTTTACATTGATGGCAGCAATAATCTACAGCACGCCACACAGGGTGTGCAAAATGCCGCCCAAATTGAAGCAAAGCTTAATTACTACTGCGGCGACCCCGTTGTTGGACAGTATACTGTAACCTATGTTCTGGACGGCGGCACCAACCATCCTGACAATCCAGTTAAATTTAAAGAGACTTCTGGCATTATTAAATTAGAGGACCCAACCAAGGACGGATATACCTTTGCGGGCTGGTATCTCGATGCCGCCTTTAAGCTCAAGATTTCCCAGCTTGACAGCAGTGTTGCCAGCAATATCACCCTGTATGCAAAGTGGAACCCCATTGCGGCAGACGGATTGAATTGCGATAACTTCTATTATGATTTTATTGCCCTGAATGGCGACGAGGTACTAAGTGAAGCGCAAGGCAAACCCAAACTGATCATTTTCTTTAGCCGCAATTGTGGCATGAGCAGACAGACAATAAAGGATATTGCGACAAATGGACTTCCTAACGTAGACATCATCGCCGCTGAAACTACAGGGGCATCTTTAGCAGAGGTTCAAGCCTTCAAAGATACTTACGGCAGTGACGCTATCACATTTGCATTTGATCAGTATCAAGTTACACATACAAGATATGCGAATGATTATGTTGACCGGTCTGGCATTAATAATTTTTCGACGATCATTATCTGCTATATTGATGCCAACAACAAGTACCAGCACATTACATTTGGTCAAAGCAGTGCCAATGCGATCAAGACAAACATTGACCGCTATTGCAGCGCTGCGGAGGGACCTTCCCCATCCGAGACCTATACAATCACTTACGAGTTAAACGGCGGCACCAATCATGCCGACAACCCTAAGACGTACACATTTGCAACAGAGACCATCACTTTAAAAGCCCCTTCCAAGGCGGGTGACAGTTTTATGGGCTGGTATCTCGATGCAGCGCTGACGTATCCCATTAAGCAGATTGAAAAAGGAAGCCACGGCAATCTGACACTCTACGCAAAATGGAAAAGCAACATGCCCGAGGAACCAGACCCAGCAGAAACCTACACCATCACTTACGAGTTAAACGGCGGCACCAACCATGCCGACAATCCGGCAACATATACCGCCGATACAGCAACCATTGTTTTAAAGGCACCCACCAGAGAAGGCTATACCTTTAACGGCTGGTATCTCGACGCCGCTTTTACACAGTCCATCACACAGATAGAGAAGGGCAGAACCGGAAACCTGACACTCTATGCCAAGTGGAATCTTGCCACAGAATTTACAGTCACCTTTGACACACAGGGACACGGCACCGCGCCGCAGCCCTACACTGGAATCAAATCTGGCGCGCTAATCCAAAAGCCCGCAGACCCAGCCGCAGAGGGCTATCTGTTCGCAGGCTGGTACCGGGAAGCTGCATGCAGTACCGCATGGAACTTTGAAACGGATAAGGTCATGTCAGATATCACCCTGTATGCGAAATGGACTCAAACTTCTGATCCGGATCAGAAACCTGATGACGATGCCAACAAGGACGATACATATTATCCTGACGAGCATAGAAAAGACTTAAAAGAGTTAAACGCTGCGATCGCAGACATCAAACCGGCAGTTTATGACGCCAACAAGCCCTACAGACCCACTGTCAAAGTTACAATTTTGAATGAGAATAAGAAGAAAATTACACTCACAGAGGGCACAGACTACAGAGTCTCCTACGAGAACGAGGATACCGCTGGAAGCGCGACAGTCATAGTGCGCGGAAACGGCATTTACAATGGCGAAATCCAAAAAGATTACATCATCAATAAAAAGCCGATCAAAAAATTAAACATTGTTACAGGAGGCATGGCAGCCAGTGCAGTCAACACACAAACACCTCCAATCAGCATCTATGACGGTATGAAGAAGGTCGATGAGAAGGACTATACCATCTCCTCCATCACTGTAAATAAAAAGAAAACCTCTGCCACCGTCACCATAACCGCCGCTGAAAACAGTTGTTATTCGGAAACCGCCAAAGCCACAATCACCCTCTATACTGCCGATGCCGACAAGATTATCAATCCTGAAAACGTTGAATTATCAAAACAAGAGGCGCCCTATACCGGAAAGGCTGTCAAAGACATTGAACCCATTGTTACACGAAACGGCGAAAAACTTGTAAAAAATAAACACTATAAAGTACAATATAAAAATAATACCAAAGCGGGCACAAATACGGCGCTTGTCATTGTCACCGGCAAAGGACAATACAAAGGAAAGGTGGTCAAGACCTTTACAATCACGCCATCTGGTACGGAACTGACGTTTGCCAAGCGCATACCAGCTAAAACCTACACCGGAAAACCATTAAAACCAGCAGTCACTGTAAAGGCTGGCGCCAAAAAACTCAAGGCTAACACAGACTATACCGTGAAGTACCTGAACAATGTCCATGCAGGAAAAGCAACGATCATTGTCACAGGTATCGGAAATTATGCAGGCTCTGCTCCTGCGAGCATTGAATTTGAAATCAAATCCCAGAAGATTTCAAAAGCTTCCGTAAAGGGCACCATCTCAAAAGGTATTACTTTAACGCACAACAAAAAAACGCTCGTGGAGGGCGTGGATTATGAACTAACCTACGGTGAAGAGAAAAAGAACACCATTCAGGTGACAATCACTGGTTTGAACAAAGATTTCACCGGCACTGTCAAAAAGAATATCAAGAAAAAATAACATGAAATAACGACACAAAACGACACAAAATGACACATCTTTGCGAAGATGTGTCATTTTTGTTGTAGAACATTCACAACGATTGTCAAAACCCTTGATGATACACGTAGAAAAAGATATAATAATGTCAATATCTGCCATAAACTAGAACCTATATTATCACACCAAGGAAGGAAGGTACTTCAATACTATGAAAAAAATATTTACCAATCGGCTGTTTACCTACATGCTCGTAGCGCTGCTGATCACGATCACAGCCATCTTTGTTCTGCAGACCATCGTCAGCCAGTCCACCAATGCATCCTCGAGTCAAGCCAAGCTCACAGATGTCAAGGAAAAGCTCGCAGACAATGAGGAGACCATCGCACAGCTCACAGACAATCTCAGTCAGGACAGTCTCGCCAAAACGAGAGCCTTCGCGGACATGCTTGCCGTGGACCCGTCCATTGCGGACAGCAAGGAGAAGCTCAATACGATCAAGGAACGTCTGATGGTCAATGAGCTGCACATTATTGACGAGGACGGCATCATCACCAGCAGCACCATTGATTCCTACGTCGGCTTTGACATGAAGAGCGGCGACCAGTCTAACGCTTTTATGGTCATCGTGAAGGACCCTTCCATCGAACTTGTGCAGGAGCCTCAAATAAATGTCGCAGAGGGAATCGTGATGCAGTATATCGGTGTGGCAAGGACAGATGCCAAAGGACTTGTGCAAGTCGGCGTGCAGCCGGAAGTGCTGGAAAAAATGCTGATGGGCACTGAGATCTCCGTTGTGCTCAAGGATATCGACTACGGCGAAAAGGGATATATCTATGCCATAGACGCCGCAAGCGGACTGATTCTGGCTCATAAAAACCAGTCTCTGATCGGCACTCCCGCCACAGACGCCGGCTTCCCATCAGCATTCACAGGAAAGGGGAAAGCCGTCATAGACGGTGTGCGCGGCTACTACATGGCAGAGGAATACCAAAATCAGATTATCGGAACCTTCATGCCCTCCAGCGAATACTATGCCGGACGCACCAGCCAGACCCTCGTGGTATCCCTGAGTATGCTTATCATTTTCAGTGCACTGCTTTTTATGATCAACCGCATGGTGGATGACAAAATCGTGCAGGGCATCAACCGCATTTCCCATGACATGCGCGAGATTGCCGGCGGAAACTTTCACATCACCATTGACGAGCGCGGCAACCCGGAATTTACCATGCTCTCTGACAGCATCAACAAAATGGTCGAGAGCATCTGTCAGAGTATGCGCGACAACGAAAATCTCATCGAACAGCAAAAACAGGATATGGAGCACAACCAGCTCTTGATTCATAATATCCAAAATGCCTGCCAGAATCTAAACCAAGTATCCGGTGAAACGCTCACAAACGCCGACAGTATCTTTCACGGCACCGGCGAGCAGGAACGGGCAGTTGCAGACCTCAAGCAGATTATGAACCAGCTCACCGCAGAGCTCAACAGCAGCGTGAGCGCGACTGCCACAATCACTGCCGCCACCAGCAACACCGCAGAACAGATTATACAGACCCAGTCCCGCATGGCGCTCTTAAAAGAATCTATGCAGAAGATCAGCGATATGTCCATGGCAATCGAAAAGATTATCGGCGAGATTAATTCCATCGCACAGCAGACCAACATGCTCTCTCTCAATGCCTCCATCGAAGCGGCAAGAGCCGGCGATCTGGGCAAAGGCTTCGCCGTGGTTGCCACGCAGGTCGGCGAGCTCGCCGCAAGAAGCGCACAGGCGGCAAAAGAAACCAACGAACTCATCATGAACTCCATCAACGCCGTGGAGGACGGGCGCGCGATCACTGACCAGACCGTCGAGGCGTTTGGCAATGTCGTGGACAATATCAAACAGGCGGACCAGAATATCGCGGAGATCGCCAATATGGTTCATCAAAATGTGGACATTGTCTCCGATGCCGTGCGACAGATTGAGCGTATCTCCAGCGTTGTGGACGAAAATGTGCGCATCTCCCAGGATACCAAACAGGTTTCTTCGAATATGGCGGACATCACTGGCAAATTGCTCGAAATCGTAGAATAAAATCATTGCACAAGAAAACAAATGATAATTATGGCGATTTTAACAGGGAAAATCATTGGACAAAATAGATAAAAAGATGTATAATTTAGTCATATATTTTTATTTGTCCTGAGCACCAAATTTTTATACTTCTATAACTATTTAGTACTTTCCTATATATTTTGCTGTATACCTGCAACAATGCACTCATATTTTACATAAATCTATCACGCAATCAGCATGTTGATTCCTGTCTGCCCACTTAGGCGTACTGAACAGTTTAATGCAGTCTGCGTTGCCCGGAAAAATAAGAAGATATCGTTCATATCAATATTATAAGGAGATCGAATATTATGCTTAAAAAACTGAACAACCTACAAATCCGAGACCGGCTGATTCGCGCGTTTGTCACTATCGCGTGTATTTTGACTGCGGTGTCAGCCGTCATACTGATCACAATGATCGTCATGTCGCGCCTGTACGCGTCTGTACTCACAAATTATGGTTTTTCACAGGGCGATATCGGCAGGGCAATGGCTCAGTTCGCTGACACCCGTTCCGCGATGCGCGGCATTATCGGCTACGATGAACAGTCTGCCATCGACAAGCTGCTCGAGGACCGCGTGGAGTACAAAGATTCGTTCATAAAAGAATTTAATGCGCTTGAATCCAGCATGGTTACAGAGGAAAACAAGCAATTATACAATGAGATCAAAGCTGAACTAGAGGATTACTGGGAATTAGAAGAAGAGATTGTCAGCCTCGGCGCCACCACGGACCGTGAAAAGTGCAAGATCGCGCAGGATATGGCATTGGGAGAGCTCGTTCCCATATATGAGGAGATCTATAACGATCTGACACAGATTATGGAAATCAAGGTGGATAAAGGACAGGAAGTATCCAACACCCTTGCCATAATCATCATTGCGCTCACAGTGCTTATTATCATCGTTATCACGGCCTCCATCATTTTTGCAATCTCTCTTGGAAAGTCGATTGCAAACAGCATTGCGGGTCCAATCGACCAGATCAAGGCGCGTCTGGATATCTTTGCAAAAGGAGACCTCTCATCGCCCTTCCCGACTGTTGAGACGAAGGACGAGCTTGCAGAGATGGTTGACGTCACGGTCAATATGGCCGCATCACTCCAGTTTATCATCCATGATGTCGCAGAAGTGCTAGACCAGATGGCAAATGCCAACTTCGCAGTCGTCAGCAAAGACAGATCGAAATATATGGGAGAGTTTGAGGCGATTCTCACCGCAATGAGACAGTTAAAGAGACAGATGGCAGAAACAATCCTGTCCGTCACCGAAGCATCCAACCAGGTAGCCGCAGGCGCAAGCAACTTAGCTGACGCTTCCCAGAGCCTTGCGGAAGGCGCTACAGATCAGGCGGGCGCTGTAGAAGAAATGCAGGCAACCATCACCACCATCACAGACGATATCCGTGCTACCGCAAACAATGCAGGAGATTCCTACAATCAGGCACGGACCTACGCTGACGAGGCAGAGCGCAGCCACAGAGAAATGAAAGCCATGATGGAGGCAATGTCCCGCATCAACGATGCCTCACAGCAGGTTGGAAACATTATTTCCGAGATTGAGGACATTGCATCTCAGACAAATCTGCTCTCCCTGAATGCTTCGATCGAGGCGGCAAGAGCCGGCGAAGCTGGAAAAGGCTTTGCAGTCGTTGCCGACCAGATTCGTCAGTTAGCGGAGCAGAGTGCAAACTCCGCAGCTGAAACCAGAACTTTAATCGAAACTTCCCTGAGCGCGATCGCAGACGGAAGCAAGACCGCAGATGTCGTGAATGCTTCGATTGACCGTGTGGTAGAAGGTATCGAGCTCATCGCAGCTTCCTCCAAAGCGATCAGCGAGACCGCTTCTGAGCAGGCTGAGGCGATGAAGCAGACCGAGCTGGGTGTCAGCCAGATCTCCGAGGTCGTCCAGTCGAACTCCGCGACAGCACAGGAGGCTTCTGCTACAAGCGAAGAGCTGTCCGCACAGGCAATGACGCTGGATTCCCTGATCAGCAAGTTCCAGCTTCCTTCAGACTAATACATATCATATATGAAAAAGAAAACCAGAGCGTTTGCTCTGGTTTTCTTTATTTTTCCTTCCGATACACAATCTTCCCATCTACAAGCGTATACCTCACGACGCCTTTGAGTGTCTGCCCCACAAAGGGCGAATTGGAAGATTTTGACGCAAACGCACCGACTGTCTGTGACGCGCTGGCATCAAAGATCACGAGATCTGCAGCGGCGCCCGCCGACAAGGTTCCCGCCGCAAGCTTGTACATACGCGCCGGAGCCGCTGACATTCTGTCAATCAATGTCTCCATGGAGAACTGTCCTGTATCCACAAGATTTGTGATGCCGAGCGGCAGCGCTGTCTCCAGCCCGATAATGCCGCTTGGCGCTTCTGTGATCGGCCGTTTCTTTTCCTCCTCACTGTGCGGTGCATGGTCTGTCGCAATGATATCAATCGTGCCGTCTCTCAAGCCCTCAATGATCGCCTGTCTGTCTGCCTCCTCGCGCAACGGCGGATTCATCTTGGCAAGTGTTCCATGCTGAAGGACTGCCTCCTCCGTGAGACTGAAATGGTGCGGCGTCGCCTCCGCATGGATATTATTTCTTCCCAATTCTGCCGCCTTTTGCTTCGCCTGCCTGACCAGTGCCACGCCCTCTTTCGTGCTGATGTGCTGGATATTTAATATAGCACCCGTTTTTAATGCAATCTCCAAATCACGCTCAATCAGTGAAATCTCCGCCTCCCGCGGCGAACCGCCAATGCCAACGGATTCTGACGCCCTGCCGCGGTTCACGCCATTGTTTGTGATCAGTGCAGGATTCTCTTCATGAAGGCTGATTGGCACGTCGAGCGCTGATACGGTCTGCATGGCACGCTCCAGCAGTGCTGCGTCCATGAGCGGAATCCCATCATCGGTAAAGCCCACGGCGCCCTTCTCCAGAAGCGCGCTCATATCAGTCAGTTCCTTCCCTGCCATTCCTTTTGTCACTGTCGCGCAGGTATATATTTTTAAGTTTGTCTTTTTCCCCTTTTCAATAACATAGGTTAGCGTATCTGTGTTATCAACAGCGGGCTTGGTGTTTGCCATCAGTACCACACTGGTAAAGCCGCCCTTGAGCGCTGCCTTTGCACCTGTCTCAATATCCTCCTTGTATGTGAAGCCCGGATCGCGGAAATGCACATGCACATCCACAAGTCCGGGTGCCACGATACAGCCTGCTGCATCAATAACATGATGCTCGTTATTGTTTTCCGTTATCATATCTGATGTTATTTGTTTGATTTCATCTGCATCATCTGTTATTTTATTTATTTCCCCGTCTTTTATGATGACTGCTGCCTGTTTTTGTATCCCGTTTGACGGGTCTGTCACCATACCGTTTTTTATCACTATCATCTTTTTCCCTCACATTTCCGCAGATATTCTGCTGTCGTTTTCTCAGTATAAAATCAACTGTTATTTTATACTATGTATCCTGCTGCGCTATCCAGTCAGCGCGCTCCGCTTTCCTTTGCTTCCATTTCTAACTGGAAGTGCGTGTCTGCTTAACAATTGTGCCAGCATTATTGTATCACAGTTATCACTTAAATTCTATCGCCTTATCCTCAATATTCTCAGTCTTTACCACAATGTACGGGCGGGTCGGTGTGTTGGTCACATTTTCTGCCTTCCCGGGGCCGATAAGGGTCGTGTCAAATACCAGCGCTTCCTCCGTCTCGAAGAACGCATTGACGCTGATGCTATAGCCGCCGCTTGGCTGCTCGCCGTATCCGACTGCAATGTAGAGCTCTTCGCCCAGCGTGTAGCTGATCTGGAATGGCTCTGCTGATTTCTCCGCAATAATCTCCTTGAGTGAGTCTGGCTGCTGGTCCTCCCCGACCACCGTAAACTCAATATCTTTGAGTTTATCCTCCTCCGTCGTCTCACCCCCGCAGCCCGAAAGACACAACATCATCATAACACTTGTTATTACTACCGCAAACCTTCTTGCTATTTTTACGAATTTATCCATACTGCCTCCTATATCATATCATGGTTCTATCTATAATTATGCCTGAATTGGGAAAGATATACTTTTTTATGCTTGATTTTCGCTGCAAGAATAGATAAAATAGATAGGACTCTATAAAAAGCAATAAAAATATGCTGGGCATCTCATTGCAATGCCCCTCGGAAAGGTATGGTAGTTTTATGATACGATTGATACTTGTGGCAGTCTTTCTCATCCTTTTTCTAATTCTGAGCACCCCGCTCATGCTGGTGGAGTGGCTGCTCGGCAAGTCGAACCCCGATGCCAAGAGCCGTTCTAGTCTGGCAATTGTAAACTGGGCATTCCGCTGCGTGCGTTTTCTCGCCGGCGTGAAGGTAGACTATATCGGCGAAGAAAATATTCCGACGGACACGCCAGTGCTCTATATTGGAAATCACAGGAGTTATTTTGATATCGTGCTCACCTACCCCCGTGTTCCGCGCCCCACAGGCTATATCGCCAAGAAAAGTATGGAAAAGGTGCCCCTGCTCAATATCTGGATGCGCAACCTCCACTGCCTGTTTCTCGACCGCGAGAATATCAAGGCGGGAATGCAGACCATTCTTGCCGCCATCGACTTGATGAAAAACGGCACTTCTATCTGCATTTTTCCTGAGGGAACCCGCAACAAAGAAGAAGATACGCTGCTCCCCTTTCACGAAGGCAGCTTCAAGATTGCGTCCAAGGCGGACTGCCCGATCGTCCCCATGACCATCAACAACAGCGCCGCAGTCTTTGAGAAGCAGCTTCCGTGGATTAAAAAAGCACACGTTATCATAGAGTACGGCAAACCCATATACATCAAAGAATTACCCAAAGACCAGCAGAAAAAGCTTGCGCCCTATGTGCAGAATATCATTCTGGAGACGTACAACAAAAATAAGGACGCGGTAGTCAAGTAGGGAGAATACTAAGCTCCTGCTGACAATTTACCTTTAAACGCCCGTGTACACAAAAAGAAATGGCTGCCAAGAATCGGCAGCCATTTCTTCTCCAACATCTACAATATAATTAATTTACTTTTGAGCACCCAGTATTTTGATCAGCTCCTCAAAGTGCATTCCATGAGATGCCTTGACAAGCACAAGATCACCGTCTTGGATAATGGTATCCATCTGCGTCTCGAACGCTTCCTTCTCCTCAAAATAACAACAGTGCGTATCCGAATGCATTTCCATCGCGCCGTCATACATATGTTTGCATAATTTCCCGACACAAACCAGCACGTCAATCTGTTTCTGCGCCGCATAGACACCGACCTCGCGGTGCAGTGCATTTTCCTGTGTGCCAAGCTCAAACATATCGCCCAGAACTGCGACCTTGCGCATGGCTTGCTTCTTATGGGCGGTGCCCTCTGAGATATCCAAAACGTCCGAAAGTTCTGTCATATGAAGCAAATCCAGCGCTGCCTTCACAGAGACAGGATTTGCGTTATAACAGTCGTCAATCAGCGTCAGCCGCTCTGTGTGAATCACGTGGCTTCTGCCGTCCACCGCCTTCACCTCGCGGATTCCCGCCTGAATCTCCTCAGCCGTCAGCCCAAAAAGCATACCTGCCGCTGTGGCAGCGAGTGCATTGTAGAGCATGTGTTCACCCGGAAGCGGAATTTCCACCTCAAAACTGCACGCGTCATGCCCTGCGAAATCTTTCATATGAATCCGTGCCCTGCTGCCAATCAGCCCCCGGTTCTCATAATTGTCCGCATAGACTGCATTGTTGCTCCCGCCGCCAAAAAATACAGGAACACTCCCCTGAACCTCCCGAATCGTAACAAGTTTGTCATCGTCTCCATTCAGGCAGATTTGACCGCCCTCCTGCATAAAGTCAAAGATCTCTGTCTTTGCCTTTAAAATCCCGTCGCGCGTGCCAAGATTTTCCAGATGGCACTGCCCGATATTCGTAATCAGGCACACATCTGGTTTTGCAATCTTGCTGAGACGGTGCATCTCGCCAAAATCGCTAATTCCCATCTCAAGCACTGCAACCTCACAGTCCTCGCGGATTTGCAGAACCGTGAGCGGAAGCCCGACTTCGTTGTTATAATTTTTCTCCGTTTTCAGCACACGGTACTTTTGTGACAGCACACTCGCGACAAACTCCTTGGTGCTGGTCTTGCCAACACTGCCTGTAATGCCCACCACCTTGATATCCAGCTGGCTTCTGTAATACTCTGCAAGGTCCTTGAGCGCCTGAAAGCTGTTCTCCACAACAATGTATGCCCCCTCAGGCTGCGCAGGCGCCTCCTCACAGATCACGCCAATCGCACCTGCGGCAAACACGTCGCCGATAAAACTGTGCCCGTCTACCTGCTCGCCGCGCGTTGCGATAAAGATACCGCCCCGCACTGCCTGCCGCGAATCGTGCACGACACACTGCGCCTCTGTATGGTCCGCCGAAATCCCCGCTGGCATCATCTCCGTGTGAAGTGTCCCGCCGACTGCCTGCGCAATATTTTTTAACGTCATATTTTTCATGCCAACGCCTCCGATTTCCCATACTTTTCCATCGAACTGTCAAGAATGCGCTGGCACAAATCCTCAAAGCTCATGCCCACTGCCCAAGCCTCCTGCGGAAGCAGGGAGGTCGGCGTCATGCCCGGCAGCGTGTTTGCCTCCAGACAGTAAAACTGCGACGCGTGGTCCATGCGAAAATCCATGCGCGCATAGGTTTTCAGCCGCAGTGCCCGATAGACCGCCTCCGCGCAGGACTGCATCGCCCTTGCCACATTGTTATCCAGCTCCGCCGGGCAAGTCTCCACTGTCGTTCCCGCCTGATATTTATTCTTGTAATCATAGAAGCCCACTTTGGGCGCAATCTCAATCACTGGCAGTGCCTCGCCGTCAATCACGCCAATCGAGAACTCGCGCCCCTCGATGTACTGCTCGATAATCACCCTGTCCTCAAAGCCAAACGCCTTCTCAAGTGCCGCGTCAAGCTGCTGTCTGTCCTCCGCCTTATAGACCCCTACGCTAGAGCCGCCGCAGTTCACCTTGGCAATGCACGGGAAGATATTCCACGCCTCGATAATCTGCTGTTCCTTGCGGCAGACCGTGATTCCCTTGGGTGTCGGAATCTTGTATTTGCGAAAAAGCTCTTTGGATATCGCCTTATCCATGGCAAGCGCACTTGACAGGTAATCCGTTCCGGTGTACTTGATGTCCAGCAGGTCAAACATTGCCTGAATCTTGCCGTCTTCACCATTCTGTCCATGAAGCGCCAGAAAAACAATATCCGCCTGCGAACAGATTTCAATCACATTCGGTCCGACCACGCACGCCGGATTGTCCTTTCTGAGTGCCTTCACCGCACTGATGTCGGGATTTTGCTCAGAAATCGCGCCAAAATTCTCACTCCAGTCTTTTTCCAGCGCAAAGATATCCGCGGCGGCGTCCTCACAGCCAAGATACAAATCGAGCAGAACCGGGTTATGTCCTTTTTTTCTGAGCGCCTTATAGATCATGGAGCCTGTGACGAGCGACACATCACGCTCCGTACTGATACCGCCTGCCAAAACTACTATTTTCATATTTTATGACCATACCTTTCCTAAACCTCACTAAAATTGCCAAGCATATCACTCATGCCCAAGAGCAAAATACCACGCCACTCAAACGGATGTCCCTGTATGGATTCTGTGTCACTCCAAACACCGTCCGCGCCCACATAACAGATGCCCTGCTCATTCAGCCCACCCATATATTGTATGGTATTCTCAATAATGGCGGTATATTCCTTGCTGGGCGTCAGATAATTGATAAAGCTCAGATAGAGCATATGCGACATATTTTCCTCCGCTGACCTCGTGCCGACGCCAAACAAATAATCCTTCTCGATTTCCTCGCAGTCTGCTTTCACCTTATCCACAATGTCCTGCATCATATAAGTACATAAATCCCTGTCCGTTTTCTTCTCCGCACTGATGTACGCCAGCACGCCATAAAAAACAAAGCGCTCGCTGGTGTAGTCCTCTTTCTTTTCCTGCAAAAAGGTCTCCGCAATCGTCTGGTACGTCTCGCCGCCCTCTGAGCGGAAAAGCTGCACAGCCGCATAAAACCGCGCACTTTGCGCACTCTTTGTAGTGCACGGCTGCTGCTCGAGCCACGCCCACGCCGCCGTCACTGCCTTCTGGTACTCCTCACCCACATGCGCCTCATACCGTCCAAACATATCACGGCTCATCGCCATAATACCGCAGAACGCTGCCGTTGCCTCATAGTCATCATACAAACTGCCGTTTTCCTGCTGTTTCGCGCGCAGCCACTTTCCCATATAAAGAAGCTGCGTGACAAGCTGCCTGTCCTGTTCACTCTTGTCAAGCTGCTCGTATGCCGCCTCAAATAAAGTACCGTTCCACTGCAACGCATACATCACGGCCTGCATTCCAAAACTCACATCGCAGACGCCCGCCGGGCTCTCCTGCATCTCTGCACCGGAGACATTCCGCAATAAATTCAAGAACATTTTTTCATACGTATCTGCCGCGATTGCAAACGGATAGGACTGTCCTCCAACAGCTGTTCTGATATAGTACATCCCCGGTTCGTCCAGCGAGGTGAAATCTCCTGTGCTCAGCATTTTCCCGCTGATCGGATCCTGCTGGCCGCTCAAAATCCGCCCTGTGTAGACGACCTCATGCTGCTGACTGTCCACCACCTCAAACACCCTGCCATGCCTGTCCCCCGCAAAAAATACCTTTTTCTCCCTGCCTGTGACATATCCCGTCACATCGACATAAACGTTCGGCACGCTCACCGGAAGCGCAATCCCCTGCGAGGCGAGCAGCGTCCCATATCCTTCTGTCTGCCCAGTTTCCTGTGCCTTGTCTGCGGCTTGTGCCTCTGTCCCATTTCCCATTTTGGAGTGCTGCGTGTTCTGAAAACTTCCGCATGAACAAAGGAGGAGACCAAGCATCAGCGCCGCACAGACAAAAAGCCTTCTGCGCACTACTATATACATATTCATTATAATCCTTTCTGTTCATCCGTTATCATTGTACACGCATTTCGCATAGAAGTAAAGACTTATGAGCTTCTTATGAGATTCCTTTAAATTCCCACTTTCCTTTATGGTAACGCACCATGCTGACAATCCCCGTCAGCGCCCATGTAAAGCCTGTCGTGAAAAAGATTCCCCACACGCCAATCAACGGTATTTTGGTGAGCGGCACAGCAAATCCCACGCGCCCCGCTACCTCCATCAGACCATTAATCATGGCAAACGCGGCATCGCCGGCTCCGTTGAGCACACTCCTTGCCACATAGATCATCCCCAAGAAAAAGTAGAAAAAGCTCGTGATGGACAGCCCCTTGGCACCGATTGCCACCACCTCCGGCTCTGTCACAAAGACGCCCACAATCTGTTCGCCAAACAGCTGGCACGGAACGAACATAATGATGCTAAAGACCACCACACTCCAAAATGCCGCCCTGTAGCCCTGCTTTACCCTATCAATCTTGCCTGCACCGATATTCTGGCCGGTATATGTGGTAATCGCTGCCCCCAGTGAGTTGTAAGGCTGCTGTACAAGCTGCTCAATCCGCCCAAGCGCTGTATTTGCCGCAACCACGCTCTCGCCAAAACCGTTGACCACCTTCTGCAGGAAAATACATGAAAAGGCAATCAACGCATTTTGCAGCGCGATGGGCAGTCCCAGCGTAAAGCACCGCGAGATGATATCCCGGCGAATCGGACGGTTCTCCTTTTTAATATGAAAGTACGGAATCTTGTACAGTGCGTATGCAAACGCCCCAATTGCCGCGGCCATCTGTGCGATTACCGTCGCAAGCGCCACGCCGAACACAGACCACTGAAATCCAATGACAAACAGCAAATCCAGTCCAATGTTGATAAAGCAAGCCACCACCATAAAATAGAGCGGCGTCTTGGAGTCCCCAAGCGCACGCAGCACGGACGCGACGCCATTGTACGCCGCAATTGCCAGAATACCCGCGCAGGATACGCGCATGTACGTCACTGCGTCCTCCAGAATAATCTCCGGCGTGTCGAGCGCCGCCAGCACCCACCGCGCCGAGGCAATCCCGACTATCCCCATGAGGGCCGAGACCGCCGCCAGCAGATACATGCCGTTTATAATACTCTTCTCGACCATATCCATCCGCTCCGCGCCAAAGTACTGTGAAACCACAACGCCCACGCCTGCCGCAATGCCAAAACTCATCGCAAAAAACAAGAAATTCAGAGAGCCTGTAGCGCCCACTGCCGCCAGCGCATTAGAACCCACAAAACGGCCGACCACAATCGAATCGACCATATTGTAAAACTGCTGGAACAAATTTCCGATCAACATCGGAATCGTAAACCTGAGCAGAAGCTTTGCCGGGCTTCCCTCTGTCATGCTGTACACTGCCTTCTTTTCCATAATATTACCCCTCTTTCTCCAGTGCGTTGTCTGCTATCATATCACGAATGCAGAATAAATCAATGGGGTAATTTAAAAAAGATATTTTTATACGAATTTTCTATCGAAATATACAAGATTGTGTCCAGACAGCATACTTAACAGTACAGGTCTAGCGCAACATTCAGCTTCCCTTTGCGCGACTCCCCGGCAGTCTCCACATAGCAAAACCTGCCAAATCCCCGCACGGTCACTTTGTCCCCGGGCTTGAGCTGGCCGCTGTTATTCTCGTTTAACCTGCCATTCACAAAAACCTTTTTGGCGCGAAACAGCGCAGCGCTGTCACTGCGCGACAGATTGTAGGCTTTTGCAATCACGCTGTCCAGCCGCACCGCACTGACCTGCACGGTCTTTCTCTCCAGACGCGTGACAGTGCTCTCTGGAATCTGCGCTGCAGGCTGGCATCTGACACTCGTGTGGCGCACCTTATCCAGCGTGTCCAAGATATAGGGCGCCATCTTCTCTGTGCAGAACAAAAAAGCATGTTTTCCGCTGATCACAAGATCTCCCAGCGTACTCCGCTCAATGCCAAGGTTCATCAGCGCCCCCAGATAGTCCCGGTGCCCCAGCTCCTCGCCAAATTTCTCAACCAGCGGCAGAATCTCGATGCACTGAATCGGAAAAGCCGCCTCATATCCGCACAGCTCAGTACTGCCAAAGCGCAGCATCACGCGCTCACAGTCCATCGTCCCGCCAAATACAGTGACCGTCACATAGGACAGCTCACGTTCCATCTGGTAATAAATATCCAGCTCTGCCGCCGACAAAAATCCTGTAAAAAAGTACTGCCCGCTGCTGTATGATTTGTCCGCCAGCTCGGCGAGACGTTTTCGTAACCGTGTTTCTTCTGCATCCATTGTCTTGTTCTCCTTACTGCTCCATCGACTGCAAATAGTCCCTGTCCCACAAAAGAATCTTGAGTTTGCGTGCTGCCTGTACTGCGGATTTGGTAAAATACTGGTTGGTCAGCACGGCGCCGACCATTCTGTCATAGTAATCCCTGCCTGAGTAGGCTTCCTGCACCGCCTTGATGCCCACAAGCCCCGTGTAGCGTTTGCACTGAATCGCATAGGTCACACCGTCCTTCTCCGCTAGGATATCCACGCCATAGTCCCCGCTGCTGCGCGTGACCTTCACATCGACAAAACCATTTGCCGCGAGCAGATCGGCACAATAATATTCAAAGTCAAAACCATCCATGTGGTCGCGCTCCCTCGTCCACGCATATCTGCGATAGCGCTTGCAAATCAGCACCCCCAGCACCACGACCAGCACAATCCCCGCTATGATGATCAACAATTCCAGCACTTCTGTCATTATTTGTGATTCCATAACCTTTTCCTCATCTGTAACTCTTTTTTATGAACCTTTTGACAGACTTTTTCGTGAATGTATCACGATTCTTTTACATGAAGTTTGTCTGTCCATCTATTTTACAATATTCTTTATTGTATCATACAAAACATTAGTTCTGCAAGCTGTTTCAGGATTTTTGTTATTTTTTCTCCAAAATTCTTTACAAATTCTTTAAAATATTGTATAGTTCGATTGTTACTTGAAACTGTGTGCTGGACACTGTTTCATCAATTTCATTCATCATGCAGAGTAGAACCGCGTGCGTTAGGAAGCATTGAAGCACCATTCCTTACAGTGCCTTGTGAACAGGGAGTTGTCACAGGGACGAAAGAGACCAGACGCCATGTCATTTTGTCTTGCGATACGAGGTTCGCATCCCGCTGCTACATATTTGGCTGCTAAGATTTTCTTACGATTCTTACGTCTCATTTGTGTAGTTTCAGGTCGCTGCATAAAGGAGGCTTATTTTATGCAAAAAATCACGAAACGTTACTCAAAACCTTATTCCAAGCGGTACGCAGGCGGCTTCAACGAGCTCAAAGCCACGCACAACCTCGTCCTTTGCGGGCTGATGGCAGCGCTGGCAGTCGTGCTGAATTACACCACGTCTATCTTTATTACGCCCAACATCCGCATTGGCTTCTCCGGTCTGCCAAACCGCGTGGTTGAATATCTGTTCGGTCCTTACGTCGGTGCCATCTTTGGCGCCACGCTCGATATTCTCAAATATCTGCTAAAACCCGACGGCGGCGCTTTCTTCTTTGGCTATACCTTCAATGTCATGGTGGCTGGTGTAATCTACGGCTCAATCCTGTACAAAAAGCCTGTGAAAATCTGGCGCATCTTTCTTGCAGAACTTTTGGTCAAAGCAATCGTAAACTGCGGACTCAACACGCTGTGGCTCGCTGTCATGAACGGAAACGCTTTCATGGCAATTCTGCCCGCGCGCGTCATGAAAAATATGATTATGCTGCCAATTGATACGATGATTCTGTTTTTTACACTCACGTTTGTGTCCCGGCTCCTCAGTATGCCGGAGTTTCAAAAATACCGTGGTGGCAAATAGTTAATTCCGCTTCCTTTTTCTGCCGAATGCGCTTTCCCTCTTTTTTCAGACGCCAAAATGTGTTACTATAAGAGTATAAAGTACGAAAGCATACGAAATAATACGCTGACGACGCGAAAGGATAATGATATGAACCATACTGAAAACCGCATTTTTGAGGAACTAAAACATCTGATTGACTGCTCTGCCCTTATATGGCTGGCGGCTATGGGGGGCGTATCGCTTCTGATTGCTCTGCTCTGCCTGCTCGGTGCGCTGCCGCGCGCGGCGCTGTGGGCTTTGCTGTGGCTTCTCCCGACAGCACTCTTTTTGTGGGCGGCTGTGGGCTACTACCACAAAAAAGCGCGCATTCTCGCCCAGAAGCAGCAGATTGCCATGATGGCTTACCACGCAAAACAGGTCATGGAGCACTTGCAGCGGCAGATTCCTGACACCCTGCTCACAGACAGCAAGATCAAAATGCGCTATCTTGCACGGCACGGCATCGACATTGACAATGCGATGGTTCGGCTGGGACACAATGTCGAGCGCTACAATGAACTGGTGTTAGCCTTCTTGCAAAACAGCGATAAATACGAAGATTCCCTGTATGACTTAATGCAGCCCGACACGCTTTTGCGCTACGGCGCCAACGCACACACGCTGCGTCTCAAGGCAAACGAGCTAGGTCTTGTAACCTTGACAGATACCGCATTTTTCCATGAAATCGAGGCATACGCCGGCTGTTATGACGTGGTGCGCGCCAACTGGAAAAAGCTCTCGCTTGAGCTTGACGAGGCATACAGTGTCCTGAATGAATATGCGAAATCTCTCGGGCTAAAAAATGATGCCATTGATCAGGACGGCAACCACATGACCTTCAAGAGATGGGGCGAGCAGCTTCAGGAAGCCTTTCAGGCGCTTGAGGCATACGATACGGACAAAGCAAAGACCATCTTGAACGAGCTTATAAAATTTCCGATTGACTCCGATCTCAACAATGCCTTAAAGGGCATTCTCTCCAATATAGACGAAATGATGGCAGTATAAAAGCGACCGCATATGCGGTCGCTTTTATTGGCTGATAATATGAACTTTCTCCTCGTCCAGAACGCGCAGATTGCTGACTGGATTTCCCTTGCAGTTTACCTGCCGCAGTGAGGGAAGCTCCGCGAGCGCATGCAGCTCTGTCACATAGTTGTCTGACAGATCTATCTCCTCGAGCTTCACAAGCGCCGCGGCAAAGTCTATGTTCTCAAGCTTGTTATCCGCCACGTCCAGCTTTTTCAGATTCGGAAAATGTGCCACAAAGTCCGTGTGGTCAGCCAGATACACATCATCCCAGTCTATGCTCACAATCCCGTAACCGCCTTCAATCTGTACATTTTCGTAGAGCTTGACGCCTGCCATCTCAAGCGTTTCCAGCGAAGGATTGTCGGTGATTTTGTCAAAGTTAATCTCGCATTCTATGCCGCTGATATTCAGCTTCTTGAGCTGCGGCAGCGAAAAAATACCAGAGACATCCTCATACGTGACCACGCCGCTCAGATTTAATTCCTCCAGCGTCGCAAGGCCGGTGATAAAATCATAAGACCTGTCTGTGCCGTAGGAGGTGCAAGTCAGCTTCCGCAGTTTGGTAAGCCCGGAAAGGTCGGGAGATGACAGATTACAGCTTCGTAATACCAATTCTTCCATATTGGTCAGACTGGGAAGAAATTCACAGGTGTCAAAGCCCTCGAGTGTCAGGCGCTGCAAATTTACCAGCTCTTCAAGTGACGGCTCCGGACATTTGTACGGCTTGTCCAGCGTCAACTCTCTGAGCGAAACAAGTGAGGCGACACTGCTAAGGTCCGTCAGTTCGTCGCAGTTTTCTATCGAGAGCCGCTCTAAATGCGCTAATGCCTCTATTCCGCCAAGATGAATAAACTCCCCGTCTTTGAGCCCAAGCCCCTTTAGCTGCGGCATTCTTTGCAAAAACTCCAGCGATTTGAGGGACTCTGAGTCGATCGACAGCTCTTCAAGCTTCCCGGCAGTGGCAAGAACAGAGAAATCACTGATAGCGTCCGCACTGGTGAGCGTGAGCGAGCGGAGCTGCTTTAGGGCAGCCAGTGCGTCCACGTCCCCCAGTTCTCCAGCATACAGCGAGAGCACCTCAACATTTGAGAACGCTTCGATTCCGTCGAGCTGCTCAATCGAGCCTTTGACCACCAGTTCACGGATTGTACCGGGATCGGACAGCGCTGCTGCCTCCTCCTCGAAGGAGTCAAAATAGGCTGTCACCCCCTCTAACTGCAAGCCTTCCAGATTACAGCTCGAAAGCCGGTTGACCGTATCCAGCCGCTTCAAGCCTGTAAACTTGTACAGATTTTCATAACCTGTACTCGTCCGATAGGGAAATGTGAGCCATTCCAATTCTGCATCGGGATTCTCCATCGGATTTTCAAAGCTGTAGCCCAGATAACAGTTCTCCGTGTCATTGCGGTCCGCAATCCACTGGATTTTGGCAAGCTCCTCCTCCGTCACACTGCCGGACTCCTTGCCAAACACGATTGATACCATCTCTCCCAGCATTCCTGAAAATGCTTCCTCCTCATACGCAGTGATGCTCGGCACCGTGTAGGAATTTTTATATGCTGTTTGCTTCTGTTCCTGCCTCAGTGCCCTGCGAGTCTGCAAAGCGCCTACCCCTGCCAGACTGATCACAAAGGCTGCCGCCACGACAATCGCCAGTATCGGAACCCTTGATGGCGCAGTTTCAACAGGATGCATCTGCACCCAGTCCGGTTCTGGCGGCGCCGCAGTATGATTCGGTTCATTCTCCATATTTAATACAAACTCACTGCCGCAATACTCACACTTGATAAACTTCGTATTATTCTCTTGTATTTTCAGTGTGGCACCGCAGCTTGGACACTTGATTTCCTCAAGCCTTACCAGATTTCCCAAGAATGCTCCTCCCTTCACTCGCCGTCAAACAGCGCCTTCTCCAGCTCCGCAATATCCTCTGTGTTCGGCGTATAGATATTTTCCAGCAGCTCAATCCGCACTGTCATCGTGGCAGCCTCGTCATACTGTACTTCTGAGAGCACGGACTCCATACTGTTTCTAAATTCCATGTACACGCTCTCCGCCAGGGCTTCCTCCGCAGGCGGCTCCTCGGCATCCTGCCACGAAGCTGCCAGCGCCGCCACCGCTTCCTGATAGCGTTCCAGCGCCGGCTTGAAAATATTCATTTTCTCATAAGTCACCGTCACTACATAAGAGCCGTCGCTTTGCTTCTCGGCGGTGTCTACCGTATAGCGGACTTTTCCAAGCATGTCCATATACACCTGACGAAACGATTCCCTGTACGCATCAGGCACGCCGAGTTTGCTGCAAAACACCCCTACACCGGTATCAATTCCCCGCTCATAGAGTTCCTGCGCCTCCTCCTCACTCCCCAGCTTCATATCCACAAAGATTGCTGCATCATTCTTGTATGATGCATCTAAGAGCGCCTGAAGATAATTTTTGACTTTTTTGTCCGATGTGCAGCCACTCAAAGTGCTGACCGCCACAATGCTAATGAGTAAAAATATGATTTTCTGATAACTTTTCTTCATACTTCAATCTCCATATTCCCGTCCGCGCAGGAGTAATCTGCCTAACATATAAGTTCTAAATGCGAAAACGCATACCCCGGTTTGTTGAGATATGCGTTTTATATGATATATTTTATCCCTCTAGTTCTACCTTGTCAAGATGCCAAATTTCATCTACATACTGCTGAATGGTTCTGTCAGAAGTGAACTTGCCAACCTTTGCGACATTGAGCATCGCGCTCCTTGCCCAGCCGGTCTTGTCCGTATACGCCTTCTCCACCCGCTTCTGCGCATCTGCATAAGCATGGAAATCCTTGAGGATAAAGTAGCGGTCCGCCTTGTCCGTATCCAGCGTATTCAAAAGAGAATTGTAAAGGCTTCTGAACAGTTCTCTGTCATCGGCATACGTGCCGTCTACAAGCTGGTCTACAATCTTGCGAATCTCCGCATCACTGTTGTAGATATCCATTGGATTGTAGCCGCCGTGATTCTCATAGTTGATGACCTCGTCGGAACTCAGACCAAAGATAAATGCATTCTCATTGCCGACTTCCTCGACAATCTCCACATTTGCGCCGTCCATCGTACCGAGTGTCAGCGCACCGTTGAGCATAAACTTCATGTTGCCGGTGCCGCTCGCCTCCTTCGAAGCGGTCGAGATCTGCTCGGAGATATCTGCTGCGGCAAAGATCCACTCGGCATTGGAAACTTTGTAGTCCTCGATGAATACCACCTTGATGCGGTTCTTGACAACAGGATCGTTATTTACCTTGTCTGCCACTGCATTGATAAGCTTGATCGTAAGCTTTGCATTCTTGTAGCCCGCTGCTGCCTTCGCACCGAAAATGAAGGTTCTAGGATAAAATTCCATGCTCGGATTTTTCTTGATCTCATTATAGAGATACATCACATGAAGAATGTTCATGAGCTGTCTCTTGTACTCGTGCAGTCTCTTGACCTGCACGTCAAAGATGGAATCCGGGTCTACGGTCACGTTGTTGTGCTCTTTGATATATTTTGCCAGACGCACCTTGTTCTTGCGCTTGATCTCCATGAACTCTTTCTGTGCCACAGGATCATCGACATACTTCACCAGCCCCTCGATCACAGGAAGGTCTACAATCCAGTCCTCTCCTACCTTCTTAGTCACCCAGTCCGCGAGCAGCGGATTGCCGTGAAGCAGGAAACGTCTCTGTGTGATGCCGTTTGTCTTGTTGTTGAACTTCTGCGGGAACATCTCGTAAAAGTCTCTGAGCTCCTGATTCTTGAGAATCTCTGTGTGAAGTCTTGCCACGCCGTTTACACTGTATCCGGCAACGATTGCCATGTGTGCCATCTTAACCTGACCATCTGCAATGATTGCCATCTTCTTAATCTTGTCAGCCGGTTCTGGATATCTGTTGACAATATCCATCAGGAACCTGCGGTTGATCTCCTCCACGATCTGATAGATTCTGGGAAGCAGTCTCTGGAATAAATCTACAGGCCATTTTTCAAGCGCCTCCGCCATGATTGTATGGTTCGTGTACGCGCAGGTCTTTGTCGTGATCGCCCAGGCCTCGTCCCACTCTAAATGGAAGTCATCCAGCAGAATGCGCATCAGCTCTGCGATCGCCACTGTCGGGTGGGTGTCGTTTAGCTGGAATGTTACTTTCTCATGGAATTTATGAATGTCATCATGCTTGGACATATATTTCTCGATTGCCGTCTGCACGGAAGCCGAGATAAAGAAATACTGCTGTTTTAAGCGAAGCTCTTTTCCAGAAATATGATTGTCATTGGGATAGAGCACCTCCACGATATTTCTCGCAAGATTGGTCTGCTCTACTGCCTTCTGGTAATCACCCTTGTCAAAGGAATCCAGACTAAAGCAGTCCATCGGCTCTGCATCCCAGATTCTCAATGTGTTGACAATGCCGTTACCATAACCGACAACCGGAAGATCGTATGGAATCGCCTTGACAGACTGGTAATTCTCCTGATACCAGATCAGTCTGCCGTCCTCTTCCCTGCACGCCACGTTTCCGCCAAATTTGATCACTTTCGTGTACTCTGGACGGCGCAGCTCGAACGGATTGCCGTCCCGCAGCCAGTCATCGGGCACCTCACGCTGGAATCCGTCGCGGATCTCCTGCTTGAACATACCGTAGCGGTAGCGGATACCACATCCATATGCAGAGTATCCAAGCGTCGCCAGTGAGTCCAGGAAACATGCCGCAAGCCGTCCCAGACCGCCGTTTCCAAGCGCTGCATCCGGCTCCTGATCCTCGATCACATTGATGTCAAGCCCCAGGTCCTCCAGCGCCTCTGAAAACTCCTTGTATGCCATCAGATTGATCATATTGTTGCCAAGCGCACGTCCCATCAAAAACTCCATCGACATATAGTAGACTGTCTTGGGGTCCTTCTCCTCATACGCTTCCTGTGTCTTGAGCCAGTGATCCACAATCGCATCCTTCACAGCAAATGCTACTGCCTGAAAAGTCTGCTGATCTGTCGCCTCCTCCAGCGTCTTTCTGTACAGTGTCTTTACATTGTACAATACGCTTCTCTTAAACATTTCTTTGTCAATTATTGGCTTTTTTGGCATTTCTTTACCTCTCCTTCTTCCCTGTGCCCTGCTTCTTAAAAGTATATAACTCAAAGGATTCTGAACACGTAATTTTGTGCTAATTTTGGATGAATCTTTTTTATTCTTCATAATTATAGCACACTATGTCAAATCTTTAAACAATAAATTCTGGAAAATCACGTTTTTTGCAGAGTTACTTCATTCCTGTTCACTCGGTTTCCAGCAAAGCTTCGTCCTCTGCCTTTTGTTCCTCGTCCTTGTCCATGATGATTTCGTCGGTTTTTTCCTCTGCTTCCTGCGTCTCTTCGCTCTCCTCTGTGCCGGCGGTGATATCATTGCGCTTGTCAATCAGCTCCTGCACCCGCTGTTCAAGCTCGTCAGACGCCTTCTCGATAGTGCCCTGCGACACCTCGTTCAGCGCGGCATCGACACCACTGTCTAAGATTGACTGCCTTGCCCTGTCCACACCGTCGAGTGGCGTGAGCTTAATGTGTTTGAGCTCAAGCTCGCGCGCATCCTTCGTCTCCTGTATGCCAGCGGTGCGCAGATTCATCATCTCCGCGTAGTTTGACTTCATCATATCCGTTGCGGACGCTAAGTGGCCGGAGACCAGCTCCCGGCGCTCCTCTTCGCTGAGATGGTCTTTTCCAGCCGCCTCCTGCGCGAGAGCAAGCTCTTTTTGAACATCATGCATCATTGCATACGACTGTTTAATCTTGTCATATCCGTCATTCATCAGGTCATCAATCACCGCGGTTGCCTGTAACTCACGCCTTGCAGCCGATACGCCAAGCATCGTCGCCGTTTGGTCGAACTGTTCGGCATTGCCAAGCTTCTCCTCCTGCGCAGCGCCAGACGGCTTGTCAGCGGCGCCCTCGCCAGTGCCCTCCCCGTCGTCCTCCTCAAAGCTTTTCAGCATCATATAGAGATCCGCGTTCTTCTGGTCAATTTCTTCCTGTCCCTTTGAGGCGGCTGCGGCACTGTCCGCCGCATTCTCCACCTGCTGCTTGTTCTCTTCCTCCTGACGTGCTTTCAAGTCAAACAGCCGCTGCAGTGCTTCCTGCTTCTTTGCCGCTGTCCCCTCGTCCGCGCCGGCCGAAAAACTACTCTGGACATCGCTCATCATACTGGAAATCTCCTCCAGCATGCTGGTGTGCTCCTTCTGCTCGTTCTCTTTGTGCTCCTGTGCTCTGAGCATCCGCCGTTCTGCGACGCCAGCCGCAACACCTTTTGTTCCGGTCTTGGCCTCCTCGCTCATTTTCCTGCCCTCGCGCGAGATCGTCACCTTGCACTGTGCGCCAAATACGTCCTGCGCCTTTGCTGTCTGCTGTACCTTTCCGCGCATTAACGCGGCAGGATTGTACTTTTGCACCTGAAAACTGCGGTAATTGTCTATCATGTTCATGTTCATCTGCATTCTGTTACACCTCTCTTTCTTTTTTTAATATTTTTGTCATTTGTTAAAATATTGACATATAGTATATCGACCAACCGAAACGGATTGTTAACCCAGCTTGCCTCTCTCGTGCAAAAGCCCCATCTTGAGCTCATAATAATCGGGGGTCATGTCCATATAGTGCTCATGCGGATTGATAAAACGCTGCTCCTCCTCCCAGATTTCCTCGTCTAGCTGCTTTCTCACATACGCTCTGATTTCCTCCAGTGCGGGAAGCTCATACACACGCTTTCCATTCTCAAATATTTTCACCTGCAGCGGTTTTGCGGTGCAGTTCGCAAATTTCAGATTCCGCCATGGCATCTTGGGGTCCACAAAACGGAACATGCCGCTCATGTCGATCTCCTCGTCCGCCTTGGCAATCAAATCCGCCTTTGCCTTTCCATTCTGGTCATAAATGCGGTACACTTTTTTAAGGCCGGGGTTTGTGATCTTCTCCACAGTGCCGGAAATCTTGATGCGCGGCGTAAATACACCGTTTTCCTCCACCGCCGCAATCTTGTACACCGCGCCGAGCAGCGCCAGCGTGTCATCGGAGTAATCACTGGTAGCGCCTGTGATGAGCCGCTCTCCCACGCCGTAACCGTCAATGCACGCCTTCTGCACATTCAAAGACGAGATCGTGTGCTCGTCAAGACTGTTTGACACAATGATCCTGCAGTCTGTCAGCCCTTCCTGATCCAGCATCTTCCTGACCTTCGACGACTGGTATGCCAAGTCCCCGCTGTCAATGCGAATGCCTTTGAGACGTTTTCCCTTAGGCTCGAGTATCTCATGCGCCACACGGATGGCATTGGGAATACCGGACTGAATCGTGTCGTAGGTGTCCACCAGCAGCACGGTATTATCTGGATAATTGACTGCATAATTTTTAAACGCCTCGTATTCGTCTTTATAGTACATCACCCAGCTATGCGCCATCGTGCCGCTCACTGGAATCCCAAACATCTGCCCCGCAAGCACCGTCGCCGTCCCTGCCGCTCCGCCGATGTAGGAAGCGCGCGCGCCATACACTGCCGCGTCCATATTATGTGCCCGCCGCGCGCCGAAATCCGACACCATTTTCCCCTCCGCCGCCTTCACAATGCGCGCGGTCTTGGTCGCCACAAGCGACTGATGGTTGATCTGTGCAAGAATTGCCGTCTCTACGAGCTGCGCATCAATCAGCGGCGCAATCACCGTGATGACTGGCTCGTTGGGATACATGATCGTCCCTTCCGGGAAGGCATAGAGGTCCCCATGGAACGAAAAGGTACTCAGATATTCCAAAAAGGTTTCTGTAAAGGTATTGAGCGAGCGCAGGTACGCCACATCCTCCTTTGAGAAATGCAGGTTCTCGATGTACTCTACGATCTGTTCAAGCCCTGCAAAAATCGTATATCCGCCCCTGTCAGGATTTTTCCTGTAAAAGACATCAAACGCCACCCGCGTCTCGATATCGCCGTCATTGAAATAACCGTTTGCCATGGTCAGCTCGTACAAGTCCATGACCATAGACAGGTTTCTTGGATCTGCCTGCTTCATCATATTGGTTTGTCCTTTCTATATTAATTTATTTTCATTTACGGATCTTCTTTTTTTATCATAATCCCTTTTTATGCTCACTGGCAAGCGAAATTTGTAAAGCGCTCAATCAAGCAGGTATGTTGTTTGGTCTTTTTGTCATAATCAATCCCCACCAGCAGGATTTCACCGGAGTACTCCCGCAGCGACACGGGATACTGCCTGTTCTTGATCTGCGCGATCGCCGCAGCCGCGCCCTTGTCCCACTTTAGTTCGACCACAATCACCGGGCGGTTTGGCTGATTTGCAAGCGGCAGGTACACAAGATCCGCAAAGCCTTTTCCGCAGGGAAATTCACGAATTGGTCTGTGATAGTACCGAAAAGCGGAGATCAGCGCAATCATAATGGTACAGGCCAGTGAATTTTCATCATTGTATTCAATGCTGGAGACAAAATCATTGTGTACACATTGAATCTGCTGCGCTGTCCTGACGGCATCACCCTCCATGACAGCACTCAGAATCTGCTCCGAGACCTTCATAAACTGTGACAGGTGCTCCTGCCCGTTGTTCTCCATATATTGATAAAATACTTCCTGTATCTCCTTGTTTGGCACATACGCCTCGCGCGTGTCCGAGTCATACGCAAAATATCCCAGATGAATCAGTGCTGTCAAAACTTCACTCTTGTTCTGAAAGGACTGCAAATCGTTTTTGCCGTTTGCCACCGTCACAGGCACCCTGTTCCCGGAAAGCATCTTGATCACATCCTCACGCAGACCGTCGAAGTTTTTGCTGATCAGGTCATCAATGTCACCGTAAGTACCTGTCGTCGTCCAATACTGCTGAAACTGCCTGCACGAAAGCGCCCTCACCACCGACAGCGGGTTATACATCGCAATGCCATTTAAATAATACCCATTATACCACTCCTTCATCTCCTCAAAAGAGACATCATACTGCTCGCAGAGCGCATGAACCTCCCCCTCTGTGAAGCCGATATCCTGCGCTAAATCCATCGGCGTTGTCATCGTATATTCCATAAAATTATTCACCGCGGACTGGCCCTTGGTCCGCACAATGGGCATGATACCCGTAAGGTACGCAAGTCGCACATATTCCTTCGCATCACTGTTTTTGAATAAACTGCGCAGCCATTCAAGATAGTCTTTCCGGTCTAAGCTGTCCTCATCAAATTCCCGAATCGGATAGTCCCACTCATCAAAGATAATAACAAACTGGCGGCCTGTCCTGTAATACAGCTCGGTCAAAGCCGTCGCCAAGACACTGCCCTCTAGCGCGGGATGCTCAATCTCCCTGTACTCCTCCTGCAACTCCCGCACAATCTTTCCATTGATATACGGCACAGGAGCCTTCCGCTCAAACTGCGCTGCACCAAACTGCGCCTGAATATCTACAAATATCGTATCATACTGATTGATGCTTGCCCTAAAAAGCGCATCCTTCTCACATTTTAACGGCTCAAATAACGCGCCGGAATCCGTCCCTCTGCTGAAAAATGCGACCAGCATATCGGCTGTGACAGATTTTCCAAACCGCCGCGGTCTGCTGTTGCAGACAAATTTCTCGTCGGCATCCTTCTGCAAAAGTTTGTTGATCAGCATGGTCTTGTCCACGAAATATTTTGATCGGGAAAACTCTGCAAACTTCCTGTTTCCCTGATTTAAAAAACGTCCCATCGCACCCCTCTCTTTCCATTGCCCTATGCTGTTATCTTATCACAAAACGTTTCAGAGCGCCACTCCATCATATTTATTTTGAAAAGGAGATATTAAAATGCGTATTGAAGCCTGTATCCAAATATGATACACTACGTGTATTATGAACGATTTCCGCGGCGGTGATAAATCACAGCCGCAATTTCCACAGAATCTAAGCATAGGAGTGAGAATTTCATATGTTACGCAACAAAGATATCCTAGAATTAAAAAGACGCTTCAAGAAAGAGAACTGCACCATCACCAGAATGTGCGGCTGCTATGTAGACGCCAGCAAAAATAAGGTTGTGGAGTTAAGCGAAACCTTCCTCAATCTGGAAGATGAAGAGTTTTTTAAGTACCTTGAAATCGCAAAGAAAACGCTTTCAGGCACCATCGGAAACAACCTTCTGGAGCTGCATTTTGCAAGCGAGGAGGAGGAACCCGGCGGCAAACAGCAGTATCTGCTGGGGCTGCGCGAGAGCGGGCTCAAAAACCCGGAATTATTAGCGCACCTGTACGACAGAATTATCGAAAATTACGACTATGTGGGCAACTATTTAATCCTCGTGTTCCACGATGCATACGATGTCATCACCAAGACAAACGATGACCTCAAACTCGATGAATCCGAGGAGGTCTTTACCTACCTGCTGTGCGCGATCTGTCCGGTCAATCTGTCCAAGCCGGGGCTTGGCTACCGCGCCGACCTCAACCGCATCGGCATCCGCGTACAGGACTGGGTCGTTGCTGCGCCCGATGTCGGCTTTCTGTTCCCCTCCTTTGCAGAGCGCTCCGCAGACATTCATTCCCTTACATATTATGTGCGCGACGCCAAGGATTCGCACCGCGACTTTATCGAGGCGGCGCTTGGCTGCGGTGCGAAGCGGACCGCCACGGAGGAACACAACGCCTTTCGCAGCATCGTCAAGACCGCCATCGCGCCCATCATCGAAGACAGCGATGAGATGCTCATCAACATTCAGGAAAAATTAAACGACATTGCCGAGGAGCACGAGGCGGCGATGGAAGATCTTGTGATTGTAGAGCCAGAGGAATTTACCCTCACAACGGAAATTATCAAGGAAGTGTTTGCGGACACCAAACTCCCGGACGCCGCTGTGATGCAGATACAGGATCATTTCACAGAGGAGTTCAGCGACAAGCCGCCCGTCGTGCGCAATCTGGTCAACGAGAAAGCCATCGAGAAAAACAACAAGGAAAAGAAGGAAATCAAACTTCTTGAAGAGGTTGCCTCCTTAAAGCAAGAGCTCAAGGACACCAAGCAGGAAAATGAAGAAAAAACAGAGCAGATCGAAACGCTTGTCAAGATGGAGGCGCCGCTTGACCCCGAGGAGGCCAAAAACTGGGCGGAGGTCTTTCTGCGCATGAAGCCTGAGAAGGCAGAGCGGGTGAAGTTCGATACGATTGACGGGCAGAAGTACCTGATGATTCCGATGGAGGAGGACGAGCATGTGAATTTGAATGGGGTGGAGAAATAGTTATTCGCGTAGGGAAGTTTTATCTTCCCTGCCCCCAACTTCGCCTGTAAAGGCTGAATCGGCTTATTCCCATGTATCATTCGCCATGTTATATTGATAAAACTTCTTTCCGTCCTTTGATACAGCGTAAATGCCAAGAAGCCGTCCTGCCATTTCTCCGTTAATGGTTTCATCTTCGGAATATCTCAACTCAAATGCATGACACACGTCTCCGTCAATTTCTCTCTCAGACATTGCTTCCCACACGAGACTTTTCCCGTCATCAGCCAGCATACCCGGTTCTATGATATCATTGGAAACAGCATTGTCTGTAATATTTTCAAACACATTATGAATAGCAAACTGAATATCCTTAATTTCAGACATCATTGCTTGGTATATACTTTCCTGCTCTTGATCTGCTGGGTCGTATTGCACATCACTTGCATAATGGAGAATATATGTTTCATTACTTGTTGCGAAAAGATAGCGATAAGTCTAAAAAGAATGTTTTTTGCAATACGGTTACATAATCCCCCGTATTTTATAGAAGTTTCCTTAATTGCAATCTCTTTTCGCGCCCAGTACAGTTCTATAATTTTATGATCGTCCACATGTGGTTCCCTCCTGCTTGTTTTTTCTGAAATCAGACCTCTCTATCATTAAGTACGGTTTTTATTTGATAGGTTGTAATTTTTTCTAGTTTTAAAATATTGACAATTTCACAAGACTGTGGTAGTTTATAATTAAGTTACACTACCACGGTCTTGTGATATTTTATGAAAGGAGGTATTTACCAATGGGCGTGAACCTTTTTGGCCCGGAGCTAAATCTTCTTGGTATGAGCTTTAGAGGGTCGGTTCTCATCATCGCAGTTGTTGTCGTTCGAGCGATGCTGATTCACAAAATCCCGAAGAAAACGTTCCTTATTTTATGGGAGATTGTCTTTTTAAGACTGCTTATTCCATTTTCCATACCATTTGTGTTTAGTATCTATACGCTGCTCAACCGGATAACGTCTGATTCCACATTCAGAAGCCCAGCCGCGAATATGCCAAACACCGCTTGGGTACAGGAACATCGCGTCGGAACACCGGATTCTTCTTCTATATTCTTTGTGGTCTGGTGTACGGGAATGATCGTTTTTTCATTATTTTTTATCGTTTCTTATCTTCGCTGCCGGGTTGAATTTCAGACATCCTTACCTGTAAACAGTGATTATGCAGCACAATGGCTGAGAGAACATTCCATAAAACGATCTATTTCCATCCGGCAGTCAGACAGAATTTTGTCACCTTTAACTTATGGCATTTTTCACCCTGTGATATTAATGCCAAAGGAAACAGACTGGAATAATACAAACCATCTGCTCTATATGCTTTCACATGAGTATATACATGTTTGCCGTTTGGATATTCTTAAAAAAATAATCGCCACCATTGTACTTTGTATTCACTGGTTCAATCCTATGGTTTGGGTAATGTACTTACTTTTTAACCGGGATGTTGAATTGACGTGTGACGAGTGCGTTGTACGACAATTTGGTGAAAAATCAAAAGCAGTTTACTCCCTGATACTGATTAACATGGAAGAAAAGCAAAGTGGCTTATTTCCATTTTGCACGAATTTCAGCCAAAATGCAATTGAGGAAAGGATTACAGCAATTATGAAAATGAAAAAAGCAACAAGATTGTCGTTTGTCTCTGCATGTTTGATCGTTGGTGGAATCATGACAATGTTTGCCACTTCTGCGCAAGCCAGAAGCACACCCGCTCCGCTTGATGAGAACGCGTCCGTGTTTGCGGCTCCCAATATGCAGCCTTACGGCAAAGGGGACAATTATTATTATCTTTCAGAGGATTACGTGTTAGATGGCGAAACGATTTATACAGCCGGATACTACGAAGCTGTCAAACTTATTGATCAGTCTGAAACTCGTATTTTTATACCAATTGACCCAGTTTCCTATGAAAGACTTCCTTCAGACAGTTTTTCCGATGGCACTGTCATAGAAATAGATGGGAAAGATTATGAACTGCATATAAACCACAATCACTATACCGCTGTTTTAAAGGATACACCGGAGACAGTACTATTTTCAGGGATAGACGGTCAAAAAATTACCGTTACTACCAATCAAACTTTCCCAGAACAGAAAAATTTTTCTACTGAGATTGGCACCGTGAAGGCTGGTGATATTATCGAAATTGGCAGCTCACAAGAAATTGTAATCGGGGTAAGCGATGATGGCAGATACCTTACAATGCCACTAGAATACTATCAGCTTGAGCATTAAGACAATAAAAAGAAATTCAATTTGATAGAATTTTGGTAGAAATATAAGTGTGATTGTGGTATTCTGTTAATGGCAAAAATTCGAAGTTGCAAAGGAGACCACACGATATGGCAAAACAGCTAAAGAAAAGACCCATTGAAAAAGAACTGAAATTTTTGGCTGACTTTGAACTGTACGGCATGTTCATGTTTGCCGGAATTTATTTCGCAGCAAAGTATATTGTTGATATGGACTTAGGGGAGAACGCGTTTGAATTAAATTGGATTTCATTCTATCCATTGTTCATATTTTCTGTCATCGTAGTAGAGGGCAGCTTCTATTGGCGTAATAAATTGAGAATGGTGAAAAGAAAAACGGCGTTCAGTAATTTTGAAATTGGCAGGATTTACAGTAAGTTAAGATGGATCAATGTAATTTTATTAGCAGCCTATCTGCCAATCATGATGATTGCGGTTCTTAAAAAAGAAGATTTATCTGGAATCATTGTTGGCATTTTACTGTATTTCATGGCGGTAATAGAACAAATCAATTATTTTCATATCAGGCTTTCCTATGAGACAGTATATGGCACTCTTTTAATTCTTGAGCCTTTAAAAAAACTTTTTACGGGAACTGGAAAACGTTCACAATTGCGGAAGGATATTGATACTTATTTAAAAGGTAAACTTCCACCACAATCACAATAGACTAAGCCGCACAGCGTCAGAGCGCAGTGATATGCTTCCCCTTGCGTAGATAAGGTAAATAGCCAAAATCTATTTAAGGGGGACTTTTCAAGTTTCAATCATCTTTTTTATACTCTAAAATATCCCCCGGCTGGCAATCCAGAACATCACATGTATAATCGGAGAAATAGCCAGGTCAGGATGCGTCAGTTATTTTTTATGTCAACCGCCCAGAGGTCTGAACTGGGCTTTTTTCAACTCATATAAAAATGTATGAATGAAAATTGGATTCCCATTTTTATCATTTTTATATGATTGATGATCAAGCGTGCTGATGCGTTGAAATCCTAATCTTTCTAAAAGTTTCCATGAAGATACATTCCGCACATCACAATCTCCATAAATTGCACAAATGCCTACGGACTCAAACAGATAATGAACAAGTGCATCACTTGCTTCTGTCGCATAACCTTGTGCGCAATATCTCGGATTAAAATCATAATCTATACAATAATGTCCTTCATCATCTATCCAATAGCCAACACTTCCTATAACTTTCTGCTTTACTTTTAATTCAGCAACAAGACGATTATCCATATCCTTCCACTCAGCAATCATGTTTCTTACCTGTTTTTCTGACATTGGATAAAAATCTTCAAATTTGCTGACTTCTTCATCGGAAAAATATTTTAAAATATCTTCAAAATCTGTCACTTTATAATTTCTCAAAAGTAACCGATTCGTTTCTATCGTTATCATCTAACCTCATTCCTTATTCTGTTTTTACTATGGGTATCGTCCATTTACTTTAATGTTAAAACAAGTGAGCGCTTTTGCAAATTAAGGATAAAAAGTAAAACTGCGATTTCTACAACCAGCAGAACCAGCAGGGCATACAGCAGTACCGGACAGGCTAAGACTGCCCCCGCAAGCAGAAGCATTACCACCGGAACCGCATATTTCCGCGGATGGTGCCACAGGTCGCTTTCGATCTTCCAGTCCCGTATGGGATAAAACCATTCCAGCAGCACAGACAACACCGCACTCTGAAGGGCAAAGAAAACAGCCCCCGCAGTCATTTGGACGGTGACGCTGCCGTTTTGTATCTGCCAGCTACAGAGGAAGATCACATCCGCCGCCATATTACAAAGAAAGATAAACAGGCAGTATGGAATGCAAAAGCGCCTTTTCTGCCCGGGCAGGAAACGGACTGCCTGCTCCAGATCAGGGTCACAGGAGAGCAGGATACAGATGGGCGTATTGAAACATAGAATTGCAAAGCCCACAGGAATAACGGACAGACCGGTCATTTTTCTAAAAAAACAGGGCAGTACCAAAGCTACACACCACATCACAGCGGTATTGAGCAGATAATTCTTATGGCAGCTCAGATATCGGAAAAAATACCGCCAAAGTGTTGCCCTCTTCCCCTGCCGGACTACATGGTAAGCTTTACCATGGCTTTTCCTACTCTCCTTCTGATAAAAATCGTATCCGTCTGCTCTCCATAAAATCAAGACAGCAAACAGACCATTCACAAGCAGCAACAGGTCAACCAAGATTTCATTTCCAAATATAATAGAATCCAAAGACAGAATTCCGGTGTCAGGTATTGTCATGCATAAAATTGCAGACACTATGACAGCAGTCCATAGCCCGCCCACATACCAGTATTTCCTCACGGAATGAACCGCGGCAGCCATCAGAACCGCATGGATCATGCAGAGGATCATTGCCACCAGTTCTACCGGTTTCCATGCAGAAACGGCCATCAGTACCGCGAAAAGCAGCCCAGTCTTTGTAAGAACCGTATAGGCGCCCAGCACCCCCACATAAGAAAAAACAAACTCCCTGCGTCGATATGGCAGCATCAGCATCGCCGTAAGCTCCACTGCGTTATCTTTGGAAGAAAGGGCCTGCCACATCACGCCCGCAGTAAAGGTGCTGATCATCAAAACCCGGATAAACGATGCAATCTGAACCTGAAAGCCGGCAATATACAGTCCCCAAAAGACAATCACATCCATGAAAAGAGTCCGTGGCAGCCGCTCATATTTTGCCCCAAACAACTTTTTGGCAAAGGCTTTACCTGTCATTTTCATCATGCAGCGCCTCCCGTATATCCTCGGCATTGATCTGCCCGCGTTCAAATGTCTGCCGGATTCTGCCGTTCTCCAGGACAAATACCCGGTCAGAAGTCAGCGTGATGCTTTCTAGGATATGTGAGGAAAACAGTACGGTTCCATGTTCCTTATACCCCGAAATCTGCCGATATAGGTATTCCGTACTTTGGAAATCCAGCCCATTGACCGGCTCGTCCAAAAGAAGCAATCTGGGTTTCAGGGCAAAAGCCGTAATCAAGAATGCCTTTTTCCGGTTTCCGGTTGACAGCTCCCTTAACAGGGTATCTGTATACTCTTCAAAATGAAAGCCCTGTATCAGCTCCGACACATTCGGAACCTCTTTCCCATAGGCGGCGCATACATAGGCCAGATATTCCCAGAAGGTAAAATACGAAAAAGAATTGTCCTCGGCAAACACCGTGTAGCGGCAGCGCTTAAAATCCTGCTTTCGGAAATCCACAGGTGCACCACAAAAGAAGATACCCTCAGAACGAAAGGTAGGGAGCAGTCCGGAAAGTACCTTCAGAAATGTGGTTTTCCCGGCTCCGTTCAGCCCAATCAATCCTGCCACTTCATGCTCGTCCAGCGCAAAAGAGAAATCCAAAAGTATCCTTTTCTCGTTATTGTACCATGCACTCAGATTTTGAATCGTCAGGAGCGCGTCTCCCATCTTACCTGCCTCCCTTGCCGTCCTTTTCTTTTTTCCATGCCACATTGTTTTTCCCTCCTTCATTGCTTACGGTTCGTAATTTATATAGGGAATGTATTTATCTATCAAATCATAATCCTCTTTTGAGATCGTATATACTCCATTGTTCGTCTGCTCAATAAAATATTTTCCCTCATCTTCATATAGAAATAGTCTGCATATCACATTCTCTTTACTGGTAAAATCTACATTGATAATGTTTTCCACACGGACGGGTGTACCTATTTCGCCGCTCTTTGTAGTAGGTTTTGTATCTTCTAAAATACCCAGAATCCCTGCCATATCATCTTTGCCGTTTATCACGATGGGCATGTCAGAATTTTTTTTGAGAATGAGGCTGTCTACTGCCCCTGCGTCTGGCAGCTCAAGTTCATATGTGTTTAATTCTTTCGCCTCTATAAAATCGGGGATGACTGGTTTCCCTTTTCCCTCGAATTTCACATTATAAAACTTGTCTGTTTTTTCATCGTAAAGCAATGCATAGTCAAAATTACAGATTGGCAGATCCTGTTCTTCTGCCGTTAATGTCTCATCCATTTGGCCGGGCCGGACAGTATACGCATCGGCAGAAACCCCAAAAACCGTATATTCAGGCGCATATGTCGTCACCAGCATTTGTACGTCCGAAACTTTCAGGGAATATGCCTCATCATCGTTTATGTTCATATCCGTATAATGGGATACTGCTTCGTTTAAGCGCTCCACAGGCATTTGCTCCGCAGGCTTATTTTTTGCCAAAAGCCAAATACATATGGTTCCAATCAATACGATACTTGTTATTATTAAGAACAATTTCTTTTTCATAAGCAGTGCTCCTTAAATTTATTGGCATCTCTTTGCTTCTCTATGTATCCTGAAGCTTTCTCCATACATATGCTTCTTTCAGCAGGCATTCTATGCATTTTTGCTTTCCGCTGATGGGATAAAAGCTTCACGCTTCCTCTTTTTAATCCTGTCATGATTCTATTGCCTCCTTATCCTTCGATGTACATTTCGACATACTAAAAGAATCAGCCCAATCAACACCAATGTCACAGCCGCCGCTATGGTGGAACTGACACGCATAACGGGGAACTGCTCATATTTCAATATGTAAGTAACAAAAGCATTCGGCAGGTTCACAAAGAAGGATACAATCAGGTTATTACCAGATAGCTTGTATGCAGCCGCAAATCCAGTCCCTACTGCAAACAGCAGAAGAATGTCCTCCCAAGTGCGGAATCCCGGATAGCCTAAATGATAAAGGGAGAACATTGCCCCGGAAACCAGAATTGCCAGTACCCATCCAAATTTTCGTTCAATCCTGTTCTGTACAAATCCCCGGAATAAAAATTCCTCAAAAAACGTGGTCATGATCAACGGTATAATGCCCATAGGCAGCAAGCGCCAAGGGATCTGCTCACCGACAGCCATCTTTGGGATAAGCTGCCCTCCAACGGAAAATACCACAAAGGCAGCCAAAACAACCCATTGCCGTATGCCCGGCTTTTTGAAACCGACTTCTGCCAACATGCTGTCGGAAACTGATACTCCATTTTCCTTATACAAACAGTACAGCGGAATCAAAAGGCTGAATACCAACCCATACAGGAGATTGTAAAAAATAAAATATTTCATGGGCGTTGGATTGAGATTCGTTGCCGTAATGCAGATAATCAGCATGATTTCTATGCCGGCTGAAATCAGGAGCATTTTTTCTTTTCCGCTACTTGCCGCTTCCTTCAACCTAACCACCCTGATAAAACGCAACCGCTCCAAAAATTGCGCCTACAGCCATCCCCGCCAATGTTACAACAATTATGATAGGATGCTCTTTCATCAGTTTCCCTAATTCTTTTAAAGCGTCCATTAAATTTCTCCTCCTTTGTCCCACAACGGGAATTTATCAATTACCTTTTCTGATTTAGACGGATATAGAAATCGTAGGCTCTGGAACATTCTTCATATGGAAGATTAGTTTCATTCATCAAATACGCAACGCCTTCCTCCTTTGTATTGAATTTAGATAAAAGAACTGTTGTTTCTGAAATTCTGGTTAAAGCATTAAGAAACTCATTATAAGTGATGTCGCCATCACTATCGTATAATCTGCTTGCCAATAGGTTTATCAGATATTCATTTGCTTCTTTTTTATCCTCATCATTCAGCTTTTTTCCTGCAAATAATTCATTTATTGAAATGTCCAATATTTTGCATAATGGTTTAAATAATGATGAATCCGGCAAACAATTACCATTTTCCCATTTTGAAATCGACTTATTTGTAATTCCCAGTTTTTCAGCCAATCCTTCTTGTGTAAGTTTTTTCGCCTTACGATTTTCAGCAATAAATCTTCCAATTTTCTCTTGGTTCATGGTGTCACTTCCTTTCATAAAGTATTATAAACACCAAACTGTTTATATAACACCTATCAAAGGTAGATATTAGTACAATTCCAATTTGTCTCTATGTCAACGCTTAACGCATTCCCTCCAAACTTCTATCTATTTCCGCTTCTGTTCCTGCAATAATACCTTATTGAGCATTCGTAGTTCGATTCGTATGAATTACAAACACAACTGCAAAGGAAATAATTTGTGCAGCTTCTGATGGGCATTACAATGTGCCAAACACCAAACAAAAATGCGGCAATATAATTCGCTTGCATAAATGGCTTTGTTTCGGAAAGTATTTTTATGAACAGACCGCGAAAAACGCCCTCCTCCATCCATACATTGATGATATTGAATAGTACGCATAACAGAAAGAAAACAAAATCCGTATTTTTTATTTGAGAGCCGGTTAACGAAAAACTGCTGATATAGATTTCCAAATGCGCAGAATTGCCTTGCAGCGCTAAAATCCCTAATTCCAGTCCAAAAGAAACGGCAAAGCAAATGCTTCCCAATAGCAAGCCTTTCAAAATACCGCTTACAAATCCGTCCCTTTGAAATCCAATATCACGCCATGTAAGATTTATCTTTTTCAATGCCAGCGCCAATAAGATAATTCCAATGACTTTATGGAGCACATTTTCTCCAATAGATGTTTTGTCTGTTTCAATTAGAAAGTATTCCACAAACCTTACAGACAAGCAAAGCATGAAGATTATCATGCATAAATTAGTTGGTTTGCATTTTATTGCATTGAATAAATTTTCAATTTTCCTGTACTTTTTAGACAATTAAGTGCATATTTGTTACATTTCAAACAGTAAGTCGAGTAAATTCTAAAAGGTTATAAACTGGTGTTATAGAATAGAGTACCAACAAAAATTATGATCGCTAACACAACAATGTTATATTGTATTGGTGCTAAATAACAGATATTAAAAATTGCGTGCATAATGGCAATCAGCAATATATTTCTGCATTGATAATAAGTTATTCCCAAAACAACGGAAACAAGTAATGTCCATATACAAAGACAAACAATTTGTTCCATGCCCAATGAATTTCTGATTACCCACATTGGTATATGCCACACTGCCCAAACGGCACCAACAAAAAGAACACAATTGATTTTCTTAAAAGAAAGTCGTTCCAGCAGAAATCCTCTCCATGCTATTTCTTCAACAAACGCTGTTATTAGCAGGTAAATACAGCTTGTTAATAGTGATATTACTGTCGAATATATATTTTTAAATACGTCAGTTTTCGCTATGAACGAATAGCAATAAGAATCAAATAAACCTGCAAACAAAAGTATAACCCCTATGAAAATATATTTGATTGTTATTTTTCCTGAAAACATTCGCGTAAAGTATACCTTGATGTTCTGCTCGCAAACCAGCAGAAAAACAGCAGCTATAGCGGGAATGCACACATATAAGTATTTTACGTACAATAATCCATTGGGAATGATAATTCCGTTCTGTTCTAACAATGTAGGTACATAGCATATAACCGATAAAACATATACGACAGAAACCCATAACGTGAGTTTCAACTTATTTGTGTATCCCGCCATCACAATTTCTCCTTGCAGTGCGAAAATTTCGATTTCTCTTTATATTTCTTCAGAAATTTCTTTGTTGTAACTCTCAATAAATTCTGTCATGCTCTCAAAATACTTTGGACGAATTCCCACTTTTTCATATTCTGCAAGATACTTATTCAGAGCCTGATTGAAGATATCCACATTTTCCTCCAGATTTTTGGGATTAAATTTATCCTTAATTTCAAAGCCATCCACTGCGATATATTCTGTAATCTCATAGAACATCCACTGTAAAGACAATAAATTCATAAAGGAAGAATACACATCGTCTCTGCCTGCCGCCTCGGCCATCTTGTTTTTCCAGTTAGAATACATTTCCTCATAGGTTCCACGCAGGTTTTCCGCAGAAGGGCGTTCCTTTTTCTTCGGAACCTGCAAGTACCCATCTATCAAAACAAATAACTCTGATTTATCTCTTACATAAATTTCTTTTCTATTTCCAAATCAGTTTTATAAAATCCCCAAAACAAGAACCCCATTCCTAAAAAAACTCCAACACATAAAATCTCATGAATTGAACTATGAAATAAATACATCGCTACGCTTAATACAATCTCGATTAGCCCCAAAGCTTTTCCGAAAGATATAAAAATATCGGGCGCAATACTTTGTGCATACTCCCAATGTTCCCTTGTTTTTCGTGAAGTTGGTGTGTTATATCCATTATTGGGATCCATGTCGGATGCAGGATGTTTTTTAAAGGTATATCCCACTAAAACCATTACAAATGGCATAATTAAATTTAGCACCAGTAAATAATACACTTTTCATACCTCCACAAGTATTTCCTATGTTGACTTCTTTTTTCCAAATCACTGATTGTCTTATCCGCTTTTAAAGTCTTCACTCCTCGTTCTATTCATAAACCTCAATCATTCGTTTATATACACCCGAAGAGCTTTCATCAATCATAATCGCATCCACACATTTTTTATAAAAGCTAACGGCAGAGTTTGCGGGCCATCCAATAATTGCATACGCATAGCCAAGTTCCCGCATGGATTCCAGAGCCATTAACAGCAAGGCTTTCCCTACACCCTTTTTTCTTTCACTTTCCAACACAGCCATAGGGCCGAAAAAATTTCTGCATGTCGCCTCATAACATGCGAAACCGATAAGTTCTTTTTCTCTAGTCGCAATATAACAGGTGACAGGGTTATTAGAAAAAGCGACCCGCACTTCATCTGAATAATCATCTTTTGCACATATCCTGGAGAAAGCAATGACTTTACTCCTGTCAGGCGCTAATGCTTTTTTGATTCTGATACCACTTTTGGATAAATTTTCTTCTATGTCGTGTGAACAGGGAATATTATATAGTTTAACCAGCATATCTGCCATATGATTACCTCCCAAGATACCGATTGTAATTTGTGTTTCCCAGAAAACGGAGGTAATCAGCCAACCTTATGAAAGAATACTGTCTGTTCTTTCATGGATATTTTCCCGACCTGCCAGCCATATTCTGCAAGCTCTTTCTTATATTTCAGGAAAGAGTGGTCAATCGGCACCCCCGCGATCTTCTGAATCTCCTCAAAAGTCAACTGAAAAGATTCTTTTCCGCTTTTCTGCACATATTCCCACAAAGTGTTGTATTTACTCATTGCCATTCTCCTCTCGAATGATTACAAAAAATCAGAACTTTCTGAATCTATGTTCCGCTTTACAGAACCTGAAGAAACACGGTCACGAACATGATGATTCCTACCACAATGGCTGCTATGCCAAAATAATAGCTTCTCTTGTTTCCGTTTTTTCCATCGACAATCCAAAGCAGACCGCGCAGTATAAGAAGTAATCCTACAAAAATCGGAATAAATTTATTAACAGCCTCTGTCATTCCTTTTTACCTTTTCCTTCCTGCCCTCTCTTTTTCTGAAAAACATAAACGGCAGTATTGATGATACATAACAGCACAAAAAGGCCTGTAAAGTTAATCCAAATATCCCTGTATGCTGTTTTCGCCAAAGGTTCCCGCAGACCGCTAAACCAAACATACGCGAATGCTAGCAGCAAAGAGGGAATATAGGCAGTCAAATATCTGAGAAGCATTGGCTTAACAGGCAGATTTGTGCACAGCTCAAATGCAGCTATCCCAATCAGGAGGATCATAGCCCTGTCTAATTCATGCCAGTTGCCGCTTGGGTCTTCATAAACACCATTACAAAGGTACAAAACACTGTTCAACAATGTTATCACTGTATATATAATTGAGTAAATCGATACGATACGAAGCCACTTTTTCTGATTCATTTTATTTCCTTTCCAAAGCTGCAGCCTAACGCATTGATCCCTATACCAAAACAGAAAGGTTCATGCCAGATTCCGATTTCGATGCTTCCCCAGTTTTCGTATAAATTACAGGTTCCATCTTAATAACATCCGCTGTTTCCTCTGCAGATGTTCCGTTGTCTGCACCAATCTGAACAGAATCAGTCTTCCCATCCAATGTAGCCTTCCCACTTTCGCTGATGCTGATCGCATCCGTATCCCCCTTACGGTTTTCCTCTATCCTCTTTTTCAACTCCTCGCGCTGTTCCCTGCGTTTCTGAATAGCGTTTTCCTGCTCTGCTTTCGCTTTTTCTCTTGCCTCCTTTGCATCCTCCTTCATTCCTTTTTCAGTTGTCTTCTGGTAATCCTCTGCCTTATCTGCAAAGTCACTGGCATACCCCATTGCCCGTTCCATGACGGCTGTGTCTCCTCTGCGCTCTGCTTCCTTATAGACACGTATCGGTGTATTCATCAGTTTCATACTCATACTTGCCCCTGCAAGGCCTTCCATCGTTTTCGCATGCATCAATTTTGTACCTCCATCTGAAGCTTTCTGTACATAATCCTTTTGAAAAGTCCAATTACCGCTATGATTTCAACAATACCGGAAAACAGTGCGCATTTGCCACCATCTCCCGGTATTGATACTACACTAAAAATCCAACTCTCTTTTATTCTGATACAGCAGCATTCTGTCGCCTGTAGGTATCATTGTCTTTCTGGCTTAACTCGTTTTCTACCTGCGCCAGCTTTTTCTCCAGTTCCCGAATTTTCTTTTCATCTCCAGAAGCTGACTGAATCTGCTGTTCCAGCTGCTGTTTCTCTTCTTTCAGCTTTTTGATTTCCCTATCAACTTTATCCGTATTTGTGACACATTTCTCCTCCGGCTTTCCCTGGCTGTCCCCACTTACCTTCGGCTCTTTTCCATCTTCGCCTTCCACAGAACGGTCATCCGTTCCATCTGCATGGTCAGCTTTCGGGTCATCAAAAAAGATTTTCCGGCTGCCGTTCTCGTCCTTGCCTACCCAGTACAGTCCTGTAGGCTTTTTTCCCGATTTTTCACTGCTGATGTATTCATCCTGTGGTTCGGACAGCGTGCCGGATTTTTTCTCCTCTGCAGCCTTCTCTGCTTCCTTTGCTTTTTCCGCCCTCTCAGCGGCCTGTTTTTCCTTCACCCTTTCTGCATAGTCAGTTCTGGAATGTTCATAGTTTCCATTCACCTGCATTGCCATAAGCATGTTCCTCCTTTAATTTAATGTTGTCAGGCGACTTCGTAGATGTCGCTTTGAGCCACCCCAATAGATGGCTTCCTTTTTCTTTTTCGACCGGAGAACGTAACACGTTAATCCATTTGCTGTGGAATACCTTCTGGGTGCTGTGAAAGGATCAGCAGCACATGGAGGACAAATTTATTCTCCTGTGTCTCGATGCTCATGGCGCCGCCATATTTTTCGGCTACCTTTTTTACATTCGACAAGCCTGTTCCTTTCTTGAACGTATCTTTTCCATGGAAGCTGTTCTCCACTTCTATCATAAGGAAATCGCCCTGAATACGCCCGAACACACGGATATATTTTTCTATGCCGGCATCCAGACTTTTTACTGCATGAATCGCATTGTCCAATGCATTTGACAGGACAATGCAGATGTCAATGTCCTTAATGTCACAAGGGTATGGCAGAAGGAGGGAACAGTCCGCGTCGATCCCCATGCTTTTTGCAATTCCCAGTTTGTTTCCCACCAAAATATCCACTACCGGATTATTGGTACTGCAGGGGAATGACATTTTTTCCGCTATATCGTCCATAGCCTCCATATAGCTTACGGCTTCTTCCAGTTTCCCGCTCTGCAAAAGATTTTTCACCACTGCGATGTGGTTTCTGATGTCATGGCGGAACGACTTTGTTTCATCGTAACGAGCCTTCGCTTCCTCCACATACCGGTTCAGGGAATGTTCTTCCTGTTCCAACAGTGAAATTTCAGTGCTGAGGCGGAAATTTTGCTGTAGTTTCTTATAAGAGAACAGAATACAGAACAGGCTTAAAAGTCCCAAAAGATGCATAGCAAGCAACTGCCAGTAACTGATCAAATACTCAAAAGATCCGTCCTCCTCCAAGATCATATACTGGTAATCAAATGAAAACGTATTAATGTACTCACTCATAATAAAGATCATCAGGATCGGAATGAAAACCAGAAACATTTGCTGCATTTCCGCTGCGGTATAAAAAACATCCCTGGAAAAATAGCGATACACCATATAGTAACAAACCCCTGTCAGCAAAAGGGACGCGGCCTCGCTGACCAGCATGACCGCAATACCAGCCGTATCATAGAAAAAATATATCAGCCATGCGTATAACAGACCGATCAGAGATTTCACAATCCCATAACAGAGCAGCATGATCTCAGTTGTCAGGGTCGCATACAGAAGGGAAGGCTTAAAATCCGCATGGCAGACCAAAATCTCACATACCGTAAGAAACAATACAATCGCCACGAAGCCAGTCACCGTGCCAACTGAAAGAAAGCTAGTGACAATCACCGCGCATACTCCAAACAGGAAAGAAAACGGGAGCCATAGTTTCTTTCTCAGGATCTTTACCAGAAAATAAAACTGGAAGGACATCTCAATCACGCCCATAATGTATCTATTAAAAAAATCTAAATACTCGTCCATGTTACCAGCTCCCACAATTGTTCTTCATGTATTGCAGAACAACGCCGGAGAACTCCCTGCTCCGCAGCCGTGATACAGGAATCTCTTTGCCATTATCCATATAGGCAGTCCCGTTCTTATAGCCTTTTAAATGCTTCAGATTGATAAGATAGCTCCTATGACACCGGTAAAAACGGTTGTCCAGCTTTGTTTCCAGATTTTCAATCCGTTCATAATAATCAACAACCTCGCCGGAAGTCAGGTTCAGATATATTTTTCTGTCTATGATCTCACAGAAGATAATTTGATCCTTTGCAATGATGCGCCCCTCATATCCCTTTTGCACCAGCAGGCTGTCTTCGCTGGCGTTCTGCATGGAAGCATAAAGGCGCTCCATCGTCTTTTCAAACTGGTTTTTATCCACTGGCTTGACCAGATAGTCGTAGGCCTGTACCTCAAAAGACTGGAACACCATCTCTCTGAGTACCGTAATGAATACCAGAAAGCCCCGGAACTGATTCGCCCTCAGTTTCCTTGCCGTTTCCATACCGTCCATGTCCTTCATCTGGATATCCAGAAACAGAATATCGATCTGCCCATTGTAGCTTAACAGCTCTTCGCCGCTGGAAAACATACGGAGGCTGATCTCCCGATTCTTTTTATGAAAGAAATCAGAAACAAAAGACCTTATATGATCAGACATATGTTTTTCATCATCACAGATTGCAATACGGATCAATGCGTTACCTCCTCATCAGTCTATGTCAGCGGCAAAAGATAAACTTTTGCCGCTGACATAGACGAACATCTTATTATAGCCTGTCAGCAATGCCAAAACAATTTGATTGCTGTAAAATGTTTATCTGTTGCTGTAAAATGCATTACGATGTAGCCAAGGCGTTTTACTATCAGATTGCAAAGACCATGTCATGTTTGTTCCCCTCCCATGGTTTAATATCGCTGCTTCGAGCGAAGTCAGTCTGTCGCTTTAATCCGCTCCACTAGGGAAAGCCTTCTGGTATAACGAACCGCACAGACCGAGAACACCGCCTGCACCAGAAGCAGCGCAGCTGCAAACACCAGAACCTGTAATACTGGGAAATGGTATGTGAGTTTCCCAAACATGCCAATCTGATCAAACACCCTGCACAACGCCATGCTGCACACAGTTCCCAGTGTCAGGGTCACAAGCAGCGTGATCTCCACATAATACAGACACTCAAAGGACAGCATCCGGGACAGCTGACGGCCGCTCATGCCAACGGACTGGAACACGCCGAATTCCTGCTGGCGGGTAAGAAGATTGGTAATCAGCGTGTTGGCAAGATTGATCAGGGCAAACACAAAGATAAAGACCAGAATACTGTAAAGCCGGGTCAGTTCCCCACGCATGCCGATTTTAAGCTCAGCCGTCAGATCATAAAGACTGGAGACTCCCACCCGTTCATCAGGCACAGCGCCAAATACTGCCCGCCGCAGCTGTTCACTGTCCTGTTCTGTGTGAAGATTTACACAGCCTGTAAAATCCGATATTTCAGGATAAAGGACGGACAGTTCTTCCTCCGGCAGAATAAAGAAATGAGCTGTGTTGCAGATTGGAACATTCTCGACAATTCCCATCACGGTATAAGTCTTCCTCTGTCCGTTGTAACAGGAGACGGTGACGGTATCCCCAACCTGATAGTCTGTCCTGTAAATCTCTTTGAGCGTGCTGCCTGACGGGCAGACCAGAATGCCGCTTCCCTCCACCAGCTGCCGGTAATCTGCGGTTCCCTCAAGAACTGCCCCGCCAGCATACATCTTCACCATATCCTCCCGGTCAATTCCCCTGACAATAAAAGGCTCATGCTCACGGTTGCCCGGGATTTCGCTGATGGCAGGAATTTCCACACAGGCCATGCTGTATGCCGTGACGTAATCCACGCCCGAAATAGAGGCGAGCTCTTTTTGCTGATCCTGTCCCAAAGGATTATCTTTCTGCATCTCATAAAATTCCCGGCCTGCGTAGTCTTCATATTGTAAAAGGTACTGGCTCCTGTCTCCAAACTGGGCTCTCGCCATTTCCTCTACGTCCACCGAATTTGCATAGGCGGAAATACACAGAAGCAGAATCCCGGTCAGACTTAAAGACAGCGCCGTCACAAAAGCTTTTTTGCGATTTCGGGAAAAATTCATCAGCGCCAGCCTGGTTATGGTCAGGCGGCGGTGCATCTGTCCGGAGATACTGCGTCCCTGATACCCGGAATAAGCAGTGGTACGGATGGCTTCAATAGCAGATACTTTTCCTACCATAGATAAGGGCTTTCTGGTGGCAGCTAGAACCATTCCATAAGTCAGAAAAAGAATGACCATTGCAGACCGGATATTGTCACGCCATGACCAGTAACCCGGTACAGCGATCCGTGCGATCACTGCGGCAAGAATCAGTCCAAGGGGAACTGCCATGGCAGTCAGGAATCGCCTCTCCCGCTTTACCACCCGCTTTAACTGCTGCGGCGTTGTTCCAAGCACTTTTAAGCGTCCGTATTCCCGCATTTTTCCCATCACGGAGATGTAGAAAATATTGTAGATCACAATCGCACAAATGACGGCAATCAGTACCGATAGGGCATAAATCTCCATTCCGCTTCCCAGATAAAGATCCACCATTCCAAAATAGTTGGAGCTGTAAAAGGTTCGATCCGCTGGTATTCCCATTTCTGCGAAAAACCTTTCGATGTCTGCACGAAGCATTTCCGGCTCCATTACCTGACTCCCTTCAAAACGGAATCGCAGTTCATAAGGAGCCTGATGACTGCCCGTATCCACAGCAATTTCCGGAATCCAGACCGTGAAAATCCGACTGCTGCTCTCCGATTCCAGAATGCCCGTGACGGTATAGCGATTCTCACCGCCGCCAAGATTTAGCATAACCGTCTGGCCGATTTCTGCCGGAAGGTTAAAATAATCGAAAAAAGAGCGCTCTATACAGAGCTCATTTTCTGCCTGAGGATAAGCCCCGGCAATGTTGCCGTATCCCATCAGGTCAATCATCTCCGGGCTTACAAAGCTGACCTTCAAAACGCTGTCCTCATGGCGGACAGAACCGGCATCGACTGTATATCCCCATTCTTCAAACCTGCCCGTATCCACAAGCCGTGTGACCTCTTCTCTGGTCAGCCCGTCACAGCCAGCCTGATACTGTCCTAGGATATTGTCCAGTGTCTTCTTCTGCTGTGCCGAGTAGATAAAACACAGGGTTCCCATCAGACAGACGGCAAGGGCAATCGTAAGAATGATAAAGATGCTTCGGCGCCTGTCGGCTTTCATACTGCGGCCTGCCAGTTTCTTTTCCACCCTGCTGGTGTCATTTTCAAAAGGCCATGTCATGATCTTCCGCCTCCTTTTCGCATCTGTCCTCCTCCGGAAATCCTGCCGTCCTCAATCCTTACGATCCGGTCGGCAAGCTGGGCAATCTCGTTATTGTGGGTAATCATGACAATGGTCTGGTTAAACTCCATGCTGGTACGCTTTAAAAGCCCCAGTACATCAGCGCTGGTCTTGGAATCCAGGTTGCCGGTGGGTTCGTCAGCCAGAATGATAGCCGGCTTGGTAATCAATGCGCGGGCGATAGCGACACGCTGCTGCTGTCCGCCGGAAAGGTTGTTTGGCATATTTTTCAGCTTATCTTCCAATGCCAGCATCTCCACAATCTCGTCCATGAACTTCCCATCTGCCGTGTCGCCGTCCAGCTCCACAGGCAGGACAATATTTTCATAGACATTCAGAATCGGCACAAGGTTATAGTTCTGGAAGATAAAACCGATGTTGCGGCGGCGGAAAATGGTCAGCTCCTCATCCTTCTTTTTTGCCAGTTCATCCCCACGGACAATGACGCTGCCGGACGTGGGCGTATCCAGCCCGCCCATCATATTAAGCAAAGTAGACTTGCCGCTGCCGGAGGTTCCTACCACCGCCACAAACTCCCCCTGCTCCACAGAGAGGTTGACGCCGTCTAAGGCGCGGGTAATGTTTGGCTCTGTGCCATAATACTTTTTCAGATCGATTGTTTGTAACACCGTCATAATCAAATGCTCCTTTTCTTTATTGATAAGGACATTGTAAAATCCAAATGTCACAGAAATGTCCGAAGCAGCATAAAAAATTCGGCTGAAATGTTACAAGACTCGGACATTTCAGCGACAACCTGCCACTGGCAGCTTGTCTGCACACTGTTGCGAAAAAATTTACGTCGGACAACCGTCTGCCCTATATTATCTTGCAGGGAGCATAATGGAAAATTCCGCTCCCTTGCCCGGCTCCGAAACCACTTTGATATAACCGCCCTGCCGTGTTACGATCTCGCGGGTTAGATACAGGCCAATGCCCACGCCCTGCTGTTCGTGTACTTCTTCCTCACGGTAGAAGCGCCGGAAAATACTAGCCTGATTGCTCTCGGAAATACCCTTGCCAGTATCAGACACGCTAAGTTTTAAATACATTTCCCATTGCTCTACTGAGACCCGGATAGCGCCTCCTGCCGGGGTATACTTCACTGCATTGTCCAGCAGATTGAACACGGCTTCCGCCGTCCATTTGCTGTCGTGGGAAAGGATGAGCCCCTCCGGGCAGTCCACTGTAACGCAAATATCTTTTTTCTCCGCCGCATATACAATACCGCTGCAGGCCATCGCCAACGTATCAATCAGAGGGGCGTCTTTCTTCTCCAGCCGGATTGCCCCGGTTTCCAACCGGGAGGTTTTCACAAGAGCCTGAAAAAGAAATTCCAGCTTGTCCGTCTGGTTCTGGATGCCCTGCAGAAACTCCCGCCGTTCTTCTTCTGTGACAGGCTTTGAAAGCAGCGTATCCGTCACCATTTTCAGATTGCTTACTGGTGTCTTCACCTGATGGGAAACGTCCGATACCAGCATCTGCAGCTCCTGCCGTTCCTCATCCACCTTCCGCCGATTCTCCTGCATGATATCATACAGCCGGGACAGGCGGAAGCCGATACGAGCAAAAAGTGTTTCTCTGTCCGCAGCACGTATCGGTTCTTCGCTTCCGCTTATCATCTGATCCATCGCCCGGCACAATTCCCTGGTAAATACGGAAAGCCGCTTACTAAAAACAACTGTCAGAAGGAACATCCATGCAAGAGCACAGAGCATCAGCAGCCCGCCGCCAATCAGCACCCAACGCTCACCTGTCATCCATAAGAGAACGGCACAAATGGCCAGCATGGAAACCGCCATACCGCCACATGTCAACAGGAATATCGTTTTTACAGAGATCCGCCCCAGACTCATTTTCGCTCGCCTCCCATCCACTGATACCCAATTCCGTAAATCGTTTTAATATAAGTATCGCCATCAGCCTCAATCTTGCCCCGTATCCGGCTGATGGAGGTAGTCAGGGTGTGTTCGTCCACATAGTTTTCATTCGTATCCCACAACCGTTCCAAAAGGCGCTGCCTAGTAAGAATCTGTTTGGGATTTTTGCAGAACAGGTACAGCATCTTATACTCCATCGGGGAAAGGGTAAGGGAATTCCCATTTAATGAAGCGGACTGCTGCGAAAAATCCAAAAACAGTCTGCCGTCATCATAGAAATCCTTTGCCAGCCCACGGTGTTCCAGCATGGCGAACATCGCCCGTATTTTCCGCAGCAGCGCCCCAATGGAAAAGGGCTTGGTGATATAATCCACCGCCCCGACTTCATACCCCCGAATCTGGTCGCTCTCTTGGTCGTTGGCAGTCAAGAAAATCACCAGCGTGTCAGGATTCTCTGGCTTTATGAGCCTGCACAGGTCATAGCCGCTGCCGTCCGGCAGATTGATATCCAAAAGTACCATGTCATATTCCGTCTGCGTCAGTAACTGGGCAGCTGTGCCTGCATTCAGGGCTGATACGGTATCGTACCCCTCAGAAATCAGGTTGTAGGTCAGCGTTTTATTTAAAAGGGCATCGTCCTCTACCAGTAAAATCTTCTTCATGCACATACTCCTTTCCGGCTTTATGCGATACGTTCAGCCAGAACACAGTCAGACCGACAAATCATACCCACTCGAAATGTCCGCGAAATGTTACAGGGAATTATTTTTCCCTTATTTCGTCAAACAGACTTAACTGCACATAGTTATTTTTTTCTTCAAAGGTGTTTAGATATTCAAATATCTGTCTGTTATCATGCACAATGCCTTTTTCTGTGCATATTTGATGAAACAATCTCATTAAGCTGCTGTTCCTCGGACTATTCAGCTCATATTGACTACCAAAAGTACGTATATACTTTTCTTTCATGTGTGGGAATAATTGGTCTAATTGCTTGTAAAAATATTCCCGGCTTCCCTCGCGCAAAGTCATTCCCATGCCGAAACAGATAATGCCATATACTTTTGCTTCAATACAGTAATTCAAAATACCCATTATATTTTCTTCCGTATCATTGATAAATGGAAGAATGGGGCATAGCCATACAACAGTCGGAATACCTGCATTATGCAGTTCCTTTAACACTTCAAAGCGTTCTCGTGTCGTACTGACGTTCGGCTCCAGCTTTTTGCATAAACCTTCGTTGTAGGTCGTTAACGTCATTTGCACCACACATTTTGTTTTCGCATTGATACGTTTCAGCAAGTCTAAATCTTTCAAAACCCGACTTGATTTTGTTATCAGTGTAAAACCAAAGCCGTACTGCTCCGCCAATAATAGTGCCTTTCTGACATTTCCAATTTCACTTTCAAGAGGAATATAAGGATCTGTCATAGAGCCGGTGCCCAACATACACTTTGTACGTTTCCGTTTTAGTGCGTTTTCTAATAACTCAATCGCATTTGCTTTGATTTCAATGTCCTCAAAATCATGTTCCATATGGTAACATTTACTTCTGGAATCGCAGTAAATACACCCATGTGAACAGCCACGATACAAGTTCATTCCATTTTTCACTGATAAAATTCCCTTTGCATGAACATAGTGCATGATTTTGTCCTCACATAATTTTACAATCCTTGCATTGCATAAACAGGAATAACGGATGCATCATTGCCTGCACTCAGTTGTTTTCATTTTATATCAGTCAATTGATATCCCGTTTTTGATATACCTTTACCGCAATCCGGTACGAGATAAAGAACCAGATAACAGGAATGCTCCTCGTCCTGCACGAAATCCAGCAGCATATCCAGAATATCATCCCTGACAACCGGGTCTAAGCCGCTGGTGGCTTCGTCTAGGATCAACAGTCTGGAATGATGGGAAAATGCGACAGAGATAGCCAGCTTCATCTTCATTCCTTTTGAGAACTGTTTAATCTGCTTATCGGACGGCAGGGAAAACTGTTTCAGCAGGCGCAAATAAACCTTTTCGTCCCACGTCCTGTAAATGTTTTTCATAACCCGGTTCAGTTTCCGGGGAGAAAGGATTTCCGGGTAATTGCTGCCATCGAACACGACACCGATCTGTTCTTTGATATCCCCATCCAGTTCCTCTCTGTCTAAAATGGAAACAATGCCGTCCTCCTTTTGAATCAGCCCTAAAGCTGCATTGATTGTCGTGCTTTTTCCTGCACCGTTTTCTCCAATCAGTCCGACAATGGAACCGTTTGGAACAGTGAACGAAACATGATCCAAAACAAAATCCTGATACGTTTTGGTAAGACCTGATACCATGAAAGCATTTGTCATCGCGAATCCTCCTCGTACAATAATGTTAATAAGCTGATTAATTTATCAAGCGGTATTCCGCTCATACGGGCGATTTCTATTGCATCATTGAAACAGCCCTCTATCTTTTTTTGCTGCTCTTCCAAATAGAAGTCCTGATTCCTAACAGATACATAGCAGCCTTTCCCTGCCGTCGTCTCAATAAAGCCATCTTCCTGCAAACTGTCATATGCCTTCTGCACGGTCAGAACACTGATCTGTAGTGATTTTGCCAACGCTCGGATAGAGGGAAGCGCTTCACCCGCCTTCAATTCACCGCTCATAATCTGCGTCTTTATCTGGGACACAATCTGCTCATAAAGAGGACGGCTTGCCTTATTACTTACAACAATCTCCAAACCATCACCGCCTATCTGTCTTATACTGTATTGCATATACAAGCACAGTATAAGACACTAAAAGACAGTTGTCAAGATATATGTTTTCTCATTTTCTAGCAAAACAGTCCATAAGAAAGTACGCCAAAACGACAAAAATCCCATTGCCCTTCGCTATGGGATTTATGAAAATTTATTCAACTGTAATCACTACAATCTTCACGGCCTCACTTGGGTGCTCTTCATCAAAATCAATCAGCCCCTGGTAACTAACCTCTACTTTATCGCCCACGGCAATCGAGAGATCTCCTTCTGGTTCCCGAGCGCTCTCCGTGGAAAATCCTTCTAGTATCTGGGCATTTTCCGTGGAAAAATAATAGAGCATGTCATCGTCCGGATTTTTGATTGTGATTGTGCTGCCTTCATACTTTTCAACAATTCCGGCAATGGGATCGCACACTGTGTTTTCTTCGGCTTCTGTAATCTCCGGCTTTGGCAGTTCCACATCATTCGTTTCTGCCGTTTTCGTATCTGCAATTTCTTCCTTATCCGTTTCCTGCCGGAAATCAGTCTCTACAGATACGCCATCTCCTTTTGATTCTGATGCGCAGGCGGTCGTTCCCATTGCCAAAGCAATCATAGACATCAGTATCAACTTCTTTTTCATTTTCTTTTTCATTATTTTTCTCCCATATTCTAAAAGAACCGTATTTCTGTGGCATGAAATTCATCATTTACAAAGCTGCCTTTCATCTCAACAAACATATGTTTATTCAAATCTTGGAATCCGGCTTCTTTGTATTCATGACTTTCTTCATCTTCATCAATGTTTCTCCTATAAAAACCGGTATCCTCTTCAAATATTACATGAATCAGCTGGGAATCAGGAAGATCAGCGTCAGAGCTTGGAGAACTGTATATTAAGGAACCATCTTCTGAAATTTTTACTTTCCTTTCCACAATAAAAAATGAATCCTCTTCTATCTTCCAAACCTTCCCCAGGAAATCCGCATCAACAACGGCGGCAATATCCGGTTCTAAAACCTGCCATTTTCCCGATGTATTTTCCTGTGACTCTGCCGTGTCTTTGTCATTATCTTTTAATGGCGTGTCAGTTTCTTCTTCCGGCAATATTTCACCTGACTGGGCTTCTTCTGTTTTAACAGCAGTTTCAGCAACGGAACCACAGCCTACGGCTGCTATATTCAATATACAGACAGCGCCGAATAAGAGTATTGCTTTTTTTAATTTCATAAGTACCTCCTGTTTATCATCATAGAAATAATAGCTATTATAATCTGCCCGAATCCTTCAGGCAACCCGTTTGTTGCGAAATGCTGTCTGGATGCTGCGAGTGTTTGTGACTAGTACAGCATTTCCTAAGGAACTGTGATGAAATTACTTGTGACAAGTACGCCGTATAAATGTTCAGCTGCAAAGAAGAAAATCGCAGGCATAGCGGGCTATGTCAAGATTTTCTGATGACGCAGATGGACATTTAGACAAGTAATTGTCATGAGTAATTTCTGAACAGTTCCTAATCCCTCATACACTTAGCACTCGCTATTTACGCCATCGCCGCGTTGACAACGAAAGGCAGAAATCCAGCACAGAATTTTCATGCCGTATGAATACTGCCACACTTTAAGTACAAAACAACGTCCGCCTTTGCTGCCAGTTCATTTGAATGGGTGACAACTATCATACATTTATTTAGTTCATGTGCGCTTTCCTTCAATATACCCGCGATTTCGCCCGCCGTGTCCTCGTCAAGGTTCCCTGTCGGTTCATCCGCCAAAATAACAGGGGTATCAGAAGCCAGGGCGCGGGCGATTGCCACTCTCTGCTGCTGCCCGCCGGACAGTTTCATCACATTGCGCTTTGCTTCTTCTGCCGTCAACCCAAGCCGCAGGAGCAGTGCAAGAGCATCCTGTCTTGCTGTCAATGCCACATTTTCAACCGGCGTCATATAGTCAATGAGGTTGTAGCTTTGAAATATCAGTGCGACATGATTTCTCCTGTGGCAGGCAAGCCCGCACTGTGAAATATTTTCACCCTCAAAGAGGATTTCACCTTTCTGTGGGATATCCAGCCCGCCGATCAATGACAACAGCGTTGTCTTGCCGGAACCGGACGGCCCAAGAATGGCGTACATTTTCCCTGTTTCAAATTCCATATTCACGTTTGACAGTATCGGTCTGCCTTCCTCATAGGCATAGCAGATCTCTTTCATTTCCAAAACAGCCATTTTATCATCCTCCCTTTTCAGCTCATTTTCGATAAGATTTCATAAGGTTTCAGGCGCATTACCGCCAGTGAGGACCCCCCCATTGAAACAATGATAACGGCAATACCTATAAAACAGAGCTGCAGCACATTGTAAAAATCAATCGCAACGCCAATCTGCGCTGTATCTACCTCTGCCCCGTCTATCGAAGCTTCTACTTCCGGGGCGGTATTCTGACCGGAAGGCACATCCGACAGGGCAGAATCCTCCTTTATGCTGACCGCGATATCCTCTCCATACCCTTCCTTTACATAAACGACAATATCATCGTCTGTCTGTTCCTCATTGACCGAAATGTCCTGCTGCAAGAATCCGTCTGTAATCTGTCCCGCAACTGCGCTGCTCGTAAAATAAGCGCAGCTGAAAGCAACCACCGCTATCATCAAAACCTCTGTGAGATATTGTCCTATTATTTCTGTCTTCCCAATTCCAACGGAAAGGAGTATACCCGTTTCATGGATGCGGCTTCTTCCCCACATGGCAAGAATCAGTGAGAGGATGACTGTGCTTACCAATACGATCACCCATATTATAGATGACATCAAAGCCTGTAATTTCTGCAATGGTGCGGCAGCATCCAGATATGTCTGGTTATCTGCTGCAACTGCAAAAGCACGCCAGTCAATAGCAGAAAGACCTTTTACTGCTGACATCATGCTGTCAAGCTGTGCCGGATCATTCACAGTAAATACCACCTCATAAAATCCCACTGGCATATCCCCGAATAAGTTCTGTAAGGTATCTATATCAATAAAAATCTGGTTTTCCAGTTTTTCATACGTAACAATACTTTCAAATAGCGAATCAGGTTTCAGGATTTCATAAATACCAATAACCTGAACTTCTGTCTCCTCATCGCCCTTTAAGGAAATGGTGTCGCCTATTTTCAAGTTGTTCTGATCTGCTATATCTTTGCTGATAACCGCTGCATTACGCTCATTTCCTGTAATATGATTCCCTTCTTTTAGTTCCATTACCCCGGACTGAAAGAAGCTGCTATTTTCCGTACTGGCAACAGTCCTAGCATATACCTTGTTATTCAGATCCCCTTTTAATGGAACATTGCCGGGAAAGATAGTGAGACTTGTAGAGACAAGTGTCTGGGCTGATGCATCATATTTTTCAATGCCGCTGATCTCCATAATGGCATCGATCATATCCTGTGTAACGGGAAGCTCCGTGTAAAGGTCAAGAGCGCCTTCCCCATCATCCTCTATCCTGAAATATGGGTTGCTCTCTGAAAGTTCAACTGAAACGCAAAATTTGCCGCCTATAGCCTCCCTCAATTTTTTTTGCGCCGCCTGTGATGCTTTCTGAATCGAAAGCCCAGCCAATACAAAAGTTGCCATAATAAGGAAAATGAAAAAGAGCAGAATGCTTTTTCCCTTTTTTCGTGTGACGTAGAGATACGCCCGTTTATAAGTTCCCATTTTGATACCTCCGTTTTCTTCTATGATTGATTCTGACACTGGTATCGTACACCCCCAATGTGGAACTATTATGAAACGTATGTAAAATTGAAATAAAATAGAAAAAACTCCCCAGTCCGCCGGAGAGTTTGTTATAAATGAATTGTAAATCTCATTCCCTGTGGTTCTTCCATTGCGCAGAATGAGTAAGAAATGTCCATTGTCTTGAATACTGTATCTACTATATACAGCCCAAGCCCGTTGCCGCCCCTGTCGCGGTCTCTAGCAAAATCGGGGCGGTAAAACGGCTCAGCGATATGCCGCAGTGCCTCTTTGGGTATGGGAACGCACTCGTTTTCTATCAGAATATCACGCCCGTCGAAATACACAGAAACTGTTCTTCCCGATTCCGTGTATGCCACGGCATTGGCAAGGATATTTGACACTGCTTTTCCAAACATCTGCGGCGGCAGTACCGCTTTAAAGCTGTCCGGCAATTTCAGACAGAAGTTGATGCCCTTAGCCTTTGCAATCAGCATATAGGGTTCGCACAACGAGGAAAGCATCGCTGACAGGTCAATTTCCGCTGCGCCTTCATTCTCTGCGGACAGCCCTGCCTTTGAGGTTTCAAGGATATCATGTATCATGTCCGCGAGGTGTCCTGTCATTTCCCTGCACTCCGGCAGGTACGTGTCATAATCTTTATATTTCCCGACACCGAGTATCATATTTTCCAGCGTGGCATTCAGCGCGGTGACTGGCGTCTTCAATTCATGGGAAGCAGCCCGCAGAAAATCAACTTTTGACTTCTCGATCTCACTGACACGCTGCTTCTCGATCTCAAGGCTCTCAATAGCTGACAACAGGCTCTTGTATAAATGATTGATATGCTCCGCTAAGATGCCTATTTCATCATTGGCGTGAATCTTGCAGACAGCACCCTTTTCCATACGCGCCATCTGTTCCGTCACCGCCCCGATCTGTTTTATGGGCACTGTGATCTTTCGTGAAAATACAAAGGAGCAGGCTATGGAAATAATCACGCAGCATGCTAAAGATATGGGCAGTGCTCTCAGAACGGTCTGCGTAACATACACTGCCACATTCAGGCTTGTGTTGAAAGACAATTCATCGTGCGGACTGACTGAGATTACCAGCCATTCCGGTTTCGTAAATATATAGAGCAGTAAGTGGGCAATCCCAACAATAAAAAGCATCAGCCCTAACGTGTAAAGAAATGTTTTCGGGAATATCTTCATCTGTTTCATTGCTCCACCTCATATTTATATCCTATGCCTTTAACGGTGACAATGCAGTCAAGCCGCAGCTTCTTGCGCAGGTTTTTAATATAGGTATCAACTGTCCGATCAATGATCAGGCAGTCATCTCCCCACAGATCATCCAATATCTGTGAGCGGGTAAGCACCAGCCCCTTATGCTCCACCAGCAGCTTTAGCAGATCTATCTCCTTCGGGGTAATGTCAATCCTGCCATTTTTGTCCTTTGCTGTGTAGCCGGAAAAGTTGACCGTTACCTCCCCAAAAGTCATGATGTCCGTTATCACGCCTTTCCCGCTCCGCCGCAAAAGGGCTGTGATACGTCTGCCCAGCAGAACCATAGAAAACGGCTTTGTGATGTAATCATCCGCCTGTTCATCAAAACTTGCCACCTGCGTATGTTCATCTTCAACCGCCGTAAGCATAAGGATAGGAACCGCGCTTTTCCGGCGTATCTCATGCAGGACGGAAAGCCCAGATACTTTGGGGAGCATGAGATCGAGTACGATAAGATCAATATTCCCCCTGTCAAATACCCGCAATGCCTCGCCGCCATCATAAGCTTGAATAATCTCATGACCTGCTGATCTCAAATATTCACATACCGCCTCATTTGTTTTTCTGTCATCTTCCACAATCAGTAATACCGCCATATAAATCTCCTCCTAGTCTTTCAAGTATACCATATCAATGTGGAATATATATGAAATCTTTTGTTTTCTATATGCTCTGGCGCTGTGTTCCTACCGTTCTTCAAACTGGAATCATTATCAATATTTCCGCTATTTGACAACACGAATACTATAAACTCTCGTAATTTACTCATGTGAGATAAAGAAGTAAACGAAGTGTAAAAATTTTGCCGTTCCCTGTCCGGCTGACTGCCCGACTAAAGAGTAATAGATTTCGATTTCCTGTCTGCAGAGCTTCCCCGGCATTTCCCGCCAAGGGCTTCCGATTCGTGGATTACGATTTTCTCCACATACTCCCGCAACAGGGTCTTAACTTGACCCACATTTATACAACATAATTTCGACAGGCAAGTAGTGCTTATAATACTTCTAATTCCTGCCAAATAGACCGTGCCGCGGGCAGTCAGCACAGCGCAGAGAGAAAGGGCAAGGCAAATGATGATTGAACGGAACAAGTCAAATGAAGATTAAGCAAAATTTAATGGAATTGTGAATGTGCTTGTAGTAAAATAACATCATTGTAAAATTCAACAAATCGAAGTTTAAGTCCAGCTAAGAAATGTCAATAAGTAATTTGAGAAATTTATTAAAAAAATTTATTTGTGCCAGTTTCTAAAAAAGGGTAACTTTAATAAACCCACCTGTGTGGAAATTTAAAATTATGTCTGGCATTTAGGCTGCATTGTCTGGTTTTGAAGGATGGTCAACTTCATAGCGTTTACAATGCTCCTGTGGTGTGATCATTTCAAACGGCTTATTATCCCTGAGCATGGCAAAAATGATGTTGCAGATTTTATGCATCACAGCCCCGACAGCCACATTTTTTTTCTTGCTCCTGCATTTGTCGGTATAGTAACTATGAATGACTGGGTTTACGGGCATTTTCGTACCCCTATCAACTTTAAGGTTATTGAGTGCCGCCATATGCAGGATGCGTCTGGCAAGGCTGGAACCCCTCTTGGACATATGTACCCTGTCCCCATTGAATTTGCCTGACTGTTTTACAGCAGGATCCAGTCCAAAGTAGGCATAAAGTTTTTTAGGGGAAGAAAACAGTTCAAAGGAACCCATTTCTGCAATCAGCACAACTGCGCTCAGGAAACCTACACCCCGCAGGGACTGGATAAGGCAGATCTGGTTATGGACCGGTTTTCCCTGTAATCCATCCACTGCTTTATGAAGCTCTTCAAGTATGGAATCAAGATGTTTCTGGTACTCACGGTAAGTTTCTATATACAGCCTGATTCGGAGGGCATTACTTGGGAGTGCACGTCCAAAAACAGCGGCGTCTTCTGCAGCGATAAAAATGGCCTCATATTTGGAGAGGGCATATTTTTCACCAAAATGTGCAGTTTCCCTGATTGTTTTGACAATCTCGTCCTTTGCTGCGGCAAGCATGTCCGTAGCAAGGGGGTATGATTCAAGAAGTTTAAGGGAAGTCAGTGTCGTGATTTTGCTGAATACCTGCAGGTATGCGGGAAAGGACACCTTAAGTTCCGCATTCAGTTTCAGGACAACAGCAGACTGCAGATCTTTGTAGTAATAGTAGTCGCGCACCAGGTTCCGAAGGTCGATGATTTCGTCATCAGGGACGATAGAAGTCTTAAGAGAAGCATCAAGCCCAACCCTTGCTGCCTTTTTTGAATCAAATTTATCATTATGCAGTTTCCTTATGTTCGAATTTGTGCTATTCTTAGTAATGATAGGATTAATGACGGAGCAGTCAAAACCCTTATCATGTAGGAAGCACAGAAGCGGGATGTGGTATATCCCGGTAGACTCGAGGAAGCAGCGGCTTTTGAGAGAATACATTTCCTGTGCTTCCTTTATTTTTGTGACGGCGAGCTCCCGGGACTGCGGATCGGAATGTATGATCTTAAACGGCTTACCGGTAAGCGTGCCATTGGGGAGCATGATGGACATCCAGGTGAAATCTGCGCCGACATCAAGTCCGACTGAGAGATAAGGTATGCAGTTAAGCATCTGAAGTACTTTCTGGTATTGCATGGTATATATCCTTTCCGGCAGGCATCCATTTCCAAAAGGCGGATACACAACCTAGCGGCTTATACAGGTATAGCCTGGGGCTTCCCAACCAGCCAAAACATAAATCACCACCGAATGGACTGACAGACTTTCTAAGAGGTATGGCCAGTGGAAAACCACTGGTTCCCAAGGAGGAAACGTCAATGATCCTGCCTTCGATGATTATACCTCAATATTTTGTCTGGTGCATTAAGGAAACCTCAGACATGATAAATCTTTTTATTGACAGCATCTGATGGTGGAAGGAATATTCCCCTTCAGCTATCTGTTTGACTTGTCTTTGTAACTTATTAACTATAGCTCTTGTTGCTATATCATTATTATACTAGGAGGAAGCAAAATGAAAAATCTAATCATTCCGCCCAAATTGAACGAGGGTGATACAGTAGCATTTATTTCAATTTCAGGCGGCCGTGCTGGGGATGCAGATATGATTCCCCGGTATATGCTGGGTAAAAGGAGATTCGAAAAAATCTTTAATGTAAAAGTTGTTGAAACTCCCAATGCGCTTAGAGGGAGCGAGTATCTTTATGAGCATCCTGAGAAAAGAGCCGAGGATTTGATGTGGGCTTTGAAGGATAATTCCATCAAAGGGATTATCTGTAATCAGGGTGGAGATGATTCCTATCGTGTTCTTCCGTATATTGATTCGCAGGTCATTCATGATCATCCCAAGGTATTTATGGGTTTTTCCGATATTGCTACATGGATGGCTGTTTTTGCATATGCAGGCGTCCGTGCTTATTACGGTCCCACTGTTCTGACCCCACTCGCACAGCCAGGGAAACTTGATGAGTATACGGAAGCGGCAATCAGACGGACATTGTTTTCAAATGAGGTAATCGGCGAAATTAAACCTGCGGAAAAGAACACACCGATTGACTGGACTACAACATACACCGTCAAAGAGGGATCGAAAGAAGTTCAATATGAACGCTTTTTGGATAATGATGAGATTGATGATCCGAAAGATATAATTCCCTGGACACCCGGAACCGGCTACAAGGTATTGCAGGGGTCCGGAAGGATCAGAGGCCATGTTATCGCGGTTTGCGGAGGCCCTCTTTGGCAGATAATGGGAACGAAGTATTTCCCCGGTCCCGAGATATGGGAAGATTCCATTATCGCGTTGGAACACGATAGCATTTACGGCAGTAAATCAGCCGGATTACATCAACTTCGTGCATTTGCCGCGGCCGGAGTTTTTGATAAGGCGAAAGCTGTGATCACAGGCCCTCTGGATGAGGACAATGAGGAAACAATCATAAAGGTTATCTGTAAGGAAGTTCACAGACCGGACATGCTCATATTGGAAAATGTGGATTACATTCACAGAACGCCTATGACTATACTTCCTACCGGGGCGTGGATGGAGATAGACTGTGACGTTCCGAGAATAGAAATACTCGAATCGGGAGTATCATAATACTGGGTAAAAGCATCCGAGGGAAAGAATGGGGTGCGATAGTTAGGTGAACCTACAAGACTGTTACGACACTTAGGAACTGTACTTGAATATTCCATGTATGGCAGTAGCGGCACTTCCGCAATCCGCAAGCTGTTTATGACGATATGCACATGAATGTTGCCGCTGTGGTTATGCCCGTCCGGGTGGGTGCATACCAACGCTTGGTGTCCGGGGAAATGCTCTCTACAAAACTGCTCGCCCAACTGTTGCGCCCGGTCTACGGTCAAGCCATTGTCGGCAGCGTCACGGGGGTCAAAACTGATGATATAATGGTGGCTTTTCACGTCCTCCCGCTTTTGGTTCTTGCCGTATTTCAGATTGGAGCGCATACACGCTATGGCGAAATCTTCCCCGCCGCAATTAAGGGAAGATATACGGTAATCGTCACGGGGGAGAAGCCGCCCGTTCCCGTCCAATGTGGGCTTCATGGTAAACTCGTCATGCTCAAAAGTTAGGTACTGCTCGGCAGCTCCATAGTCGGCATTTTTAGAGCTGATATGTTTGAATGTTGCCAACGGCTTCACCTACTTTCTGCAAGACTTCAAACTTCAAAGCGGCAAGCTCCGCTGTGGCGGCTCGTACCTCTTGGGAGAGGGCGTTATAAGGTGCGCCGTACTCGTTCAGACAGCGGGCAATCTGATTCAAGTTGCCGCCGATTTTCCCATACTCGGCGGTTAGCTTCCCAACAGCAGAGAGCAATTCATCATTGACCGTGGAAACGGTGATAACCGGGCGTATGCTTGAATTAATGAGGGCTTGCCGGATAAACTCGGCTTGGCTCATTTTGCAGAGGGTGACACGCTCGGAAAACTCGGCGTATTCTTCCTCGGTCAAGCGTGTCTTGATTACCCGGCGGCGGTGGGGCGTGTTGTATTTTTTCATGGCTGTGAACCTCCTTTCGTGGGTGGATTTTTTCAAGCGGCGCAAGCCGCAAAAAGGCGGGCTTGGGGTGGCAACCCCAACAAGATTCCCGCAGGACAAAATGAGCCGGTAGGCGAAATTTGGTACTGTGGTAGAATTTTGCTCTAAGAAAGTGACGGTTTCCGCTGTGCTGGCTTTCGCTGATACCCTCGACGGAGAGGGCGGGGCTTCTGCCAACTTTGCGGCAATATTTTTCCCGTCATTATTACTACGCACTGGAAGAAAAATTTGGCAAAGTCCCCCGGAAAATCTTTTCGTGTTTTCGTAACAGCATTTGACAAAAACGGGCGCAAAAAAACAGGAAACCTTTTCTTGATTTCCTGCTTTCTGACTGCCTAAAATGGCGGCGGTTATTCGGTTGTCATTCCCCGGAAGCAAACTTGTAGCCTATGCCTAAAATGGTCTTTATGTAGGTGGGGTTTTTGCTGTCCGGCTCTATCTTTTTCCGCAAGTTGCATATCACGCTGGCAACGCTTGACTGGCAGCTTTCGCTTTCCATACTCCACACGGATTCAAAGATTTGTGCCTTTGTGAATACCCGTCCCGGACTGGCAGCAAGATAGCAGAGTGCGCCGTATTCCAATCGTGTGAGGTATATGTCCGCCCCGTCTTTTAGTACCCGGCGTTGGTGCAGCCTTATTTCCAGTCCCGGAAAAACCAGTGCGGGGGATTGCGGCGGCTGTATGGCTTCCAGCGGTATCATATCGGCAAGGGTGGCTATGGCTTTTTCAACTGCTTTTTCTTCCGTGTCGTTGAATGTAAGCATGATTATTTTACCGACAAATCTCACCTCCTGTTATGTAGCCTGTCCGTCCAGCCGGAACTTGAACAGGACGGCGACAAGCCACTGTTTTATGCTATTCTTGTTATCTTTGTTGATGTGTCCATTTTCAAAGGTGGCAAAAGCATTTATTTGAAATACTTATCAAAAAACTTATATAAAACAACACATAATCCCATAGGCAAACCAAATAACACACCACCAATCAAAATTCCTATAATTAACTGATATACAGAAAAGAAATCTGACAAATAATAATTTCTTAATCCGAAAATTGAATTGACAAGAAAAAGTGTTCCAGTTATTAACCCCGGAGAAATTTTTCTATCTTTGATTGTATAGAAAAAATGGTCGCCAAAGTTTATGATTCCCCATATAAGAATTGCCACTCCGAAACAGACAAACTGATTGATAAACACAAATAAAAAAACTGATACAAGAAGCATTGGATAGTAAATAAACAAATTGTTCGCCATCCAGTGTCCATGCGTCATATGATAAGGCAGCCATTTATGCTCATACATCCACTTAGGGAAATCACCAACAGCTTCCTCAAATAAGTGAAATGGTAAATAAATCACCAAATTAAAAAATATAAAATACATCAAATTCATTTTTCTTCCCTCTCTTTCGCCAATTCTTTTTCAAAATTTTCTTCCCATTTTTCCAGTGTTTCTAAAAGCAAAAATTGTTGTTCCAGAATAGTCCGTCCAAATAACGGAATGTCCTTATGTGTGGGTAATTGTTCTGCAATCTGCATTTTAGTGTTTTGAATACTATTTTTAATATTTGCAATACACTCATTTGCAGAATTTTCGTCAAGCAAAGCCATATTCACAATAACTGCATTAAAATCTAAAAATACTCTTGTTTCTGCTAAAGAAAACTTAGTCATCAATTCCTTAAAAATTTCTTTTCCCTTTGGCGTTATTGTATACACTGTTTTTTCGGGCATATTGCCATTCTTAACAGTTTCACTAATAACATATCCTTTGCTTTCGTATTGAACCACTTTCTTGTAAACAGTAAACGAGCCAATCTTTATCCACCTTGACAAGTTTCGGAATTCAATCTGTTTTTGTAAGTCATACGCACTTTTAGGACTTTGGCATAATGAGCCTAAAATGATTAAATCAATCGTAGACATAATTCACCTCCATAGTTGTATTATCCAATACTGTATTATACAGTACTTTTGGCATTTGTCAAGTTTATAAATATTTCAAAAGCGGAAAAAGAAATACAAAATAATGTTTTTAAGATTTTATTTGATAAAGTGAGAGGGTTTCGCCGTAGCCGGCATTGTGGGAAAATCTAAACTTTTGGATTTTCCCACAAATCAAAACTTAGAAGAAATCCAAACTTTCCTCTGTAAATCCTTTATTCAAGGCATTTTCTGATAGAAAAGTTTGGATTTTGTTTTGGTTTTCTCTTGTCAAAAATGTAAATAAATTGGTTGGAACAGAGATAAATAACAGTGTTTTTCTCACTTTGTTATAATTGGAGCATTGCATTTGGTGAAATGAAATCCAAACTTTTTCCGGCAAGAATCCCCTATTATCAAGCCATTTTCAGAAAAGTTTGAATTATATATAAGTTTAGATTTGTGGGAATGTGTATAACTGGCTGTCTTTTGGAATTGTGGGTAACTCTGTTTGCAGGACGTGGGAAAGCTGCACTTTAGCTTTTCCATGTGCTGTGAATAGAGTTATCCATGATTCCATAGCCTGTTATGCACATTTCCATAATGCTTGTCTTTTGGTCTTTGGTTCGGAATAATGTGGTGCTGGCGGTCTACCTCTTGTTTTCGGTTGCTTGCTTCTTTACCGTACATGAGCATAATACACGGCGTTGGTGCAGCCTTATTTCCAGTCCCGGAAAAACCAGTGCGGGGGATTGTGGCGGCTCTATGGCTTCTAGCGGTATCATATCGGTAAGAGTAGCTATTACTTTCTCAACCGCTTTTTCTTCTGTGTCATTGAATGCAAGTATGATTATTTTAGCGACAAATCTCACCTCCTGTCATGTAGTCTTTCTCCCACATAGGACATTGCATTTTCTTGTAAATCGTTTATACTTTTATTCTGCTGTTTGCGGAAAATCCAAACAGATGCTTAATACATTGTTGTGATATTGTGCTGTAATAGTTCCCTGCATTTGTTCAACCAATGTTTTTGCGATAGCTAACCCTAACCCTGTTGAGTTCCTTGCTGTTTCCACAGAAAAGAAGCGGTTAAACAGTTTTCCAACCTGTATATCATTTAGATTTTTCGCTGTATTTAAGAAAATGATTTCCCCAGTTTCGGACAGCGAAACATTCAAATCACCGTCGCTGTACTTCACCGCATTATTCAGAATGTTGTTCAATACACGCAGGAAAGCAGTTCTGTTCAAAGTACGCATAATCTTTTTTTCAGTAATATCTATTTGCGGAGTAATGCCACGTTTCGTCAATGTAGCATAAAATGATACAATACTTTGTTCTAACATGTCATTCACACATAAAGGCTCTAACTGCATAGGCTCCTGCGCCGACATGATGATCGAATAGCGGAACAACTCTTCCGTTAATTGTTTTAATACCTCTGCACGGTTTTGAATAGCCATGACATAATAAGTGACTTTTTCGGACTTTTCTTCATCTCGGAGTAAGTCCAAATATCCACAAATAGCAGTTAAGGGTGTCCGCAAATCATGGGAAATATTCGTTATGGCATCTTTCAGCTCCCGGTCTCCGTCAAGGTATCGTCTGCGCTGTCTGCGGAGCAGCCGAAGCTGCCTGTTTAGGTCGGATGCCAGCAGTCGCATCTGCCTGTCGCTGGAAGATATAGAAATAAGGGTATTCGTATCTGTTTTCAGCCAGTCCGCAAGCTGTACCCGTATTTCTGCCATGCTCACTTTCAGCGTATGAATTTTCACGCAGAAAATCAGAACAATGAAAGACAGAATACTGCACAAAACCCACGGTAAAAGCATGAATATACCTCCCTCTCTATCTCAAATCTTTTCTACAGAACAGCAACACTCCACAGCCGCATGATATAATAATCCACGCCAATGAAGCCGAAAACATCTCTGTATAGCTTGTGTGTTCGTTTAACATTCCGCTAAGCTGTAATGACTGCCCTCCGGGAATCACTTCAAAAACGATTTCATAAATTCGGCGTTCCGTTCCCTCTAAATAATCGGGATTACGAATCCATTCAGAATTGCTTCCATCGTCAATTTCACCTATCCCCAAGGACGCATCTGGAATATAATAATATTCTGATTCGTCCAGTCGGTTTGAAACAACAGTTCCAGAAAACAAAAGCAAAAATGAAAGCATAATGCAGGCAATGGCTGTAATTGTGCGGTTATGAATTAACATAGCAAAAAAACAGTAAATTGCCGTATAAGCCGCACTCAAGGCAAACACGCAAATCCCTTGTAAAAGAATCTCTGAAAGTTCAGTGTGGAAAAATCCCAAAAATGGAACGCCAACCAAAAGTGAAGAAATCAGACACCCCATGCACATAATCCATCCCGCAATAATACAAGCAAATATATTTGCAAGATAAATTTCGGAACGGTCATAGCCTGAAATAATCTTATTTCTGATTGTGCCATACTCATATTCAGCACCTATAAAAAGACTGATAAAGACGGAAAGTATAATACCAAGCACATATGCCTGTATCCAAAATGTTTCCTCTAAATAATGTACTTCTATTGTATCTTGGATTAAGCCGATTTTTTGGATAATGCAAAAAACATTTAACACCAAAAATCCTAACCAAAATACTTTATTTTTCCAAAGCCTTGCTAAATTAGCCTTTAAAAGTTTAATCATGTTTTTCACCTCCAACAAGACTGATATAAAAGCTTTCCAAACTTTCGGCGCGTTCCTGCATGGAAATCACGTCGCAATTTTCTTTTGCCAGTTCAGAAATCAACAGGGATGCTTTCACTTTTGTAAACACGTTGGCAGTTGTATCGGACAAAATCTTATACTCGATTTTCATTCGGTCAAGTACACAGGCAAGTGCTTTTGTGCTGCTCACTTCCATAAATACACATTTTCTGCAAGCAGATTCCAAATCTGCTGCACTTACTTCTTTTACAATAGTTCCATTGTCAATAAAGCCATAGTGTGTTGCCAATTTTGCCAATTCATCAAGAATGTGGCTGGAAATCAGTACCGTTATCTGATGTTCCCGGTTAAGTCTCAAAATTAGTTCCCGCATTTCAATAATACCTTGCGGATCAAGACCATTTACCGGCTCGTCTAACACAAGAAAGTCCGGGTCGCCACAAAGCGCAACCGCAATCCCTAACCGCTGCCGCATACCAAGAGAAAAATTTTTCGCTTTCTTTTTCCCGGTATTTTCAAGAGCAACCAGCTTTAACAGCTCTTTCAGCCCGTCAAAAGAGGGCAGACCAAGAATACGGTATTGTTCTTTTAGATTTTCTTCTGCCGTCATATCAAGATAAATAGACGGTGTTTCAACAACAGCCCCCATTCTCCTGCGTGATTTATTGATTTCCTTATCCGTGCTTTTCCTCCCATACAGCGTGTATTCGCCAGAAGTAGCCGCCTGCAATCCGCAGATTAAGCGAAGCAGAGTTGTTTTACCAGCGCCGTTTTTCCCAACGAAGCCATAGATAGCCCCTTTGGGAATGTGCATGGAAACAGCGTTTAACGCTTTGAATGTTCCATACTCTTTAGACAGGGCATTTGTAGTTAGGACATAATCCATAAGCCAAGCCTCCTTTTCCTCTTTTACTGGCATTGTAGCAGGAAATAGTTGAGAAAACAGTTGAGAAAATAGTTGAGATTTCGTTGAGATTTATTCCGACTTCAATTTGAAGCCAATGCCCCATACCGCATCTATATATTCTTTCCCACCAATATCCCGCAGTTTTTTTCTCAAGTGGCTGATATGCGTTTTTAATGAGCTGTCCGTACAATCGGGAGTATCCCCGCTAATGCGTTCAAGTAGTACAGACTTTGCTATTACTTGTGACGGGTTCTGCATGAGAATTTTTAAGATTGCATATTCTGTCCTCGTTAAATTTACTCCCTGCTGTCCTACAAAGACTTCATGTGTCATCATGTCCAGCCGCAGATTGTCAAAACATAAAAAGGAAGAATCAACCGAAGCTGCACCATTTCGGAGTGCAACGGTAATTCTTGCAAGCAGCTCTTTCATTTCAAAAGGTTTTGTAATATAATCCGCTGCACCGCCAAGCAAAAGTGCAACCTTATCATCCACATCAATCTTTGCACTGATAACGATAACAGGTATGTCCTTTATTTGTGGCAGCACTTCTTCACCAGAAAGACCGGGGAGCATTAAATCAAGCAGAATAAGGTCGGGTTTTGACGCTGACAGCACATATAATGCTTCTGTTCCCGAATAAGCCCGTGATACTTGATAGTCCTCTTTTATAAGTGCTTCTTCAATGATATTCCCAATATGAATATCATCATCAATAATCAAAATATGCTTCATTTCAAATTCCCCCGCTTTTCTTTTAATCTTCCGTCTACGGGTTTTTCAGCGTCCTTTGGTATCAACCAAACTGTTCCCATTTTTTCTGCCCCCTCAATTCGTCCGGCAGAACAGTAATAATTTATCATACGGGGAGAAATACCCCATTTTTCGCCTGCCTGTTTAAGCGTCATATAATCCATAATGCACCTCCGATATAATATTCTATATTATATTTCGCTTTCTCGAAGAATACAAGTGTAGCAACTGAACACTATACGAATTATTTTGCAGAAATTATATAAATATGCGCAAACAGAGCGCAGAATGAGGGGGATTCCGTAGTAGTCGGCACTGTGCGTAATGTGCATAACTTGCTGTCTTATGGACTTTTCCATGACGGAATAGCAAGTTATACACATTTCCACGGTGCTTGTCTTTTGGTCTTTAGTTCTTTTGTTCGGAATAGTGTGGTGCTGGCGGTCTATCTCTTGTTTTCGGTTGCTTGCTTCTTTACCGTACATGAGCATTCGCGCCCGATTGCGATAGGTAAGCCTACAGTTTCAAATGTTTCCGGCTTTTCCCCCGC
>KE159564.1:157087-282634 GCA_000403215.2 Lachnospiraceae bacterium A4 | reverse complement strand
TCTCAGCCGGAAATACCGCTGCCGCAAGCTCCGCCCCGTCAAAGGAGGTGCGCTCAAAGCGGCATCCTCCAAAATCGGCGCCGCACAGGTTACAGCCTGAAAACGTGCAGTCTGTGAGTGTGCACTTTACAAAACGGCTTCCTTCCAGGTTGCAGTCCTTAAAATCCATGCTTTTTATCTCACATTCCTCAAAGGTGGTAAAACGCATGTCTGTCTCTTTAGGATTACAATCCTGATATGTTCCCTGATACCAGTAGCTGAATATCATTGTGTCCGGCTTATGTCTCACCTTTGCAAGCGCCTCCGCCCATTCAGATACTTCTTTCTTTGTTCTGTCCGTCTGGAGGAGGGTTTCTGTCTGGTCTCGGTACTGCCCCCACTTTACAAGCCAGTACGGCGTGCGGGCCACGCTGTCAAAAATCCCTTTCTTCTCCCAGTCCCGAAGACGCCAACGCAGAATATAGCTGACAGCCGCGTCATAGACCGGAAGCTGGTCAAAGAGAAGATGTTCTATGTCATAGCGGTTTATGGCGCCCCCGTATCCCTGGCTGTCCTCTGTAAGTGCATTCTGCAGATCGATCAGGGGCGCAAAGAGATCGCCCGCATCCACATAGACCTCCACCGGGTCCTCATCGAGATACCACTGCATATTTAGCCCGTGAAGCATAATGCGGTGCCTGCGGCTGATAAAGTCAGTCTTTAAAATCGAAAAATACAGAAAGCTTACCGATTCCTTTCCCTGTTTTTCCATCTGTTCCCCCAGACGCTCCGCTGCCGTCCTGACCAGTTCTTCAAGTACCTCTGCCCGTTCTATGACATACGCTGTGATGCCGTTTCGAAATTCCGTGATTTTGATGGAAGCCTTCTTTTGATAATCCTGCAAGGCTGTTTCTCTGTCCATTGCTTTTCCTCCCTAATCCAGCTTGACCTCTGTCCCCCTGATCAGCATCTTCCCTTCCATGGACGCAAGCTGTCCGCCCTGCATGCTCTGCATCTGGAACTGCTCTTTTACATGGATGGTCAGATTCTCCTCCGCATGGAGGGTTATTTTCTCCTTTGCCTGCACACAGACAGACTCCTTGGCATAGATCGTTAAGCTTCCGTCTGTCAAGATGCGGATGCCGGACTGTCCGCCGCAGGAGAGGCTGGCTTCATTTGGATTGAGCGCCAGCTCCTGCCCGAACCTTGTCCTCAAATACCTGCTGTTTGGATCCTGCATCCGGTCGCTTCCTTCCTGCGGCGCTTCATAACCGCTCACTGCACTGAGCGCTATTGCCTCCCCTTCTGCCTTGGAGGGAAAATAGATGCGTACTTCATCTCCTATCTCCGGCATGCAGTACCAGCCGCTCCCATCCGGTGACGCCGATATCGTGGAATATGGAAACCAGTGGACTGCTCGTTCTGTGTGTGTCCCGTCAATCTCCATCGCTGCCTGTATCAGGTTCTTTTGTACATTCACTACCTTTGCCATGAGCGCCGTCCCGATCAGGTGCATGGGATAGGATGTCTGCACGGACAGTCCTTTTTTACCCTGCATCCAATAAGTGCCTGTCAATTCCTGGGCGTCAAAGGAATACCTGCATGCATATGCTGCAAGGGACTGCCCCTGTATGAGCGCTGTCTCAAAAATTCCCATAAGCTGCTCTGAAGCGATCACATACTGGGTAAAATCCGCCGGATGCACCATACGCTTGCTGGCTTTCAGATAATAATAGGAGCGCATATCCTTATTCATTGCCAGTACGCTGTAGAAAACAGCGGATTCTGGAAATGCCGGCACGCCGGCATAGAGGCTGATTCCGGGTACGCGGCTGTCCGGCGTCAGCAAAAGCCCTGCTTTGGAAAGAACCCTTTTTAAGAACACCCAGTCTGTCTCCTCATACTGGATGAGTAAGCCTCCTGTCTGACGGCATTCCCCCGCATAGATCAGGCTGCTTTTTTCATAATCTTTTAAAATTTCCTCCGCCAGTGCCTGATAGCTGGTCTGCGGGTCCTGAAATGACCGGGAATGCTTCCTGCGGTCCATCAGCCAGCTTCTGCTTTTTCCTTCAATCCACGCCGTTTTCATCTGTCCGGCTTCTGTGATCTGAATATTGGACACAATGCCGGAGAACAGAATCTTTATGCCATCTTTATCCTGTATGGATACTTCTATGTCCTGACAGTCCGGCACGCCAAACAAAAGCTCCTCCTCATTGTCAACATAGCCGCCAAGCATCAGTGTGCTGTGCTCCCCGATATGGGACTCGATCTCACACGAAAGGATCCTGTCAAGAGAAAGTCCTGTGATTTTCAAGTCATGTAAGCTGTACATTCTACACACCTCCGCTAATTATTCTCGATGGAGGACGCCTCAATCCTGACAGTGTCGTCCGTCATGCAGATTTCGCCGCCCGCGTCATTTTTGATCTGTATCTGGGTGCCTGCTGATGCCTCGATCATGCCGTCCTCTTCTGTCATAAAATACACTGCGCCCTCCGAATAAATCCCAAGGTCTTTTTCTTTCTTGACCTTCATCTGTATCTTTCCGTCATCTGTCAGCATAATATCGCCCAGAAAGTCCCCGACGCATACCTCAATCCCGCCCGCAATAAACTTTACGCCCTTGCCGTCCGGCATGATGATGTCCTTTAAGTCTGGATTGCTGATGGGGCTGTCCTGCCCGGGTTGAGATTCTCCTTCAATGTTTGATACAGCATATCCTTCGCGCTCATCTCCGGATGGAAAAAATATTCTGACTGGATCCCCCGGCTTTGGCATACAGTACCAGCCGCTTCCATCCGGTGAGGCAGCCACTGTTGAATACGGATAAAAATATTGGTCGTCGCAGAAGATCAGGGCATCATTTTCCAGCGCTGCACGGATCCGGTTTCGTCTGACTTCTGTAACCGTGCCGTACTGGGACACGCCGCACAGAAGCGGGTTATTGTACCGCGAAATCTCCATTCCTTCCCTGAAATACAGCCTGTACTCATTGACCAAAATCCCCTGACGGATATGCCTGCAAATCCCTCCGGTATAAAGCTCCTGTCCATGAAATACCGTTTTTACGCCCAGCGGTAAGATATCATCTGCCTCGACTATATAGCACATCTGCCCTTTCTGGCCCTTCTCTTCACCTTTCGGCGCCGCATCGCGCATCACGGTATAGGGGAGCGCATCCCAGTCCGTTTCCTCAGAATCGTCCATAAGCCCCATGCGCATACAGATTCCCGGCATGGCGCTGTCTGGATAAATGCCGGCGCCGTAATGTGAAAGCATACGATTTAAAAATGCCCAGTCTGTCTCCTGATACTGCACTGCAATCTGCCCAAGCGGCGCATCCGGCACAAAAATCAGCGCCTGACTGTCTGGATAGAACTGCATCACGCTCTGTAAAAGCTGGTGGGAGGACATCGCCGTGTCCTGAAATGTAAAATCCAATTCGGATAAATCCATCATGTAGCTTCTTGTCACTGCCTCAAGGTGGATTTCACACCGCCCTCCTTTTGCTGCCACTTCCATTCTGGTGACAATTCCCTGAAAAATGGATTCCAGATACTCCCCACGGTCTGCATATAACGCTACCTCTCCGTACTCCTCATACAAAAGATAATCTTTTGCCCCCTCCTGTGTCTGGGCGTCTGCATACATGCGTCCATGCTTTCCCGGCTCCTCAATAATGTTCAGCTGATACACGGACAGCAGGGTCTCCCCCAGCATCAGCTGAAGATTTCCATATGTAACTGCATCTGTCATGAGACATCTCCTCCCTGGCGGTTCATCTCCTCAATCACGTGGACGCAGGCCTCCAGCAAAAGCCCCATGCCCTCCTTCTCCTCTTCCGGGCAGTTGAGCGCGCCCACATACAGCCTGTCGTCCTTTTGCATGTGGAATATCACGTTGTAGAGCTTTCCTTTTGCGGTAGGCATCGTGCAGCACAGATACTCCATGTTCCCAAGAACCTTTTTTTGTTCCACCTTCATATGCAGGTACATGGCTCTCATGCTGCGCTCCATCCCCTCAATCCACTCCTCTATGCTGTGCAGGGTCTTTTGGCACGGCGTGTCTGAAAAGGTCATGGTGACATGGTGCCTGTTGCTTGCTAAAAGCGCTGTATCCGGCTCATCGTCTGTCACATCAAAGAAATCCCTGATCAATGGTATGACAAGCCGCCCGCTTAACAGCTTCTTTTCCTCAAACTCCAGCTTTAAGGTGTACAGATACTGCTTCTTTTTATGTATCCCGTCAATCAGCTCTTCAAGCGTGTATTTGATATGGTTTTTGGGGTCATACTGCGCTAAGAAGCTTCTGTTTTTTTCTTCCTCTTCCCTCTCCCACTGCTGTCTGATATACAGTGCGATGGAACGGTCAATCTCCATAAATGACGTCTCCTTTCCCTTCGAAACTGTTCATGCAAAAATCCCTTCACATGCGTCAGATCATCAAAAGCTTATTGTCCTTTTCCGCCGTATGCTTCCTTCTGGTCCCTTTTGCCTCCTCAAGAATGCGCTGTAACGCATGATAGCTCTCTTCAGGGGTGTATTCCCTGTCCTTGTCCTGTTTCACATTCAGATAGGTCTTTACTGCATCATACGGCACATTTTCTTTCTGCTGCATGCAGCCCATGCAGAATGCACAGTCCAGTGTGTCCTGTGTGCCTGTTCCAAGCATCTCTGCGGCAAAGCGCTTTAGAAGCTGCGGCCAGATGACAGGATGTCCCGGCGAGGCATACGGCACATGGATGCGGTCCGCCGTGTCAAATTCAGTCACGTAGTCTGCAAAATCCACATATTCTGTGCGCAGCCTTGCGCCATGCTGGAGCTTAAACCGACCAAGCTCCATTTCCCTCTCCGGGTCCGGCGCCTGTTCATCTAAGTAAATCTGGCCCCGGTATTCCTCATGCCCTGTTCCTGCCTCCCTATCTGTAAAGCAGACTTTTAGATATGCCAGCCTTCCCTGTGCCTCACAGGAAATCTCAAATGGTTCCTGTAAGAAGTAGGGAATGCCCCTGTGAATCAGGATGCCCGGCTGGACGGCCAGTCTGGCAGTCGATGCCTCAAGCCCGCATCCGCACAGGATTCCGTCGCTGTATTTCTGGTACTCAAGCGCAAACAGCATCCGTGGATAGTCCCTGAGATTTTCAAGCATTTCTTTTTTAAGCACATATTTTTTTTGAAAAATCGGATATATGTTTCGAAACATGACTCCCTGCCTTTCTTTGTCTGATCTCCTGCCTAACAGATGGCAGTCTCATCAATCCGCATTGTCTCCCCGATGTCTATAATTCCAAAATGATGTTCATAGAAAACCTCAACATGGTACCGGATATCCAGAAATGTGTCCGCCAGAAACGCGATGCGCTGTTCCAGCTTCTGTTCCTTTTTAAGCCCTGTATAGAGCAGAATCTCATCTGGATTCTCACGGCTCAGGTAGACGATGCTGTCGTCAATCAGCCCATGTACCATGTCAAGAAAGATGGGCAGGGCGCTTCCAACCCGGAAGCTGTTCAGCCAGCCGCTTAGAAGCTTCTCCTGCTCTTTTTTGTCCATGTCACAAAACACTTTGACCGCTGTCTCTCCAAAACCCCCGCGCATCACCTCGTCCGCAAGCAGTTTCTTGTGATAGTCCTCCCTTGTCATTCCCCTCATGATGTCATTCTGCGCAAGCATATGGACTGCCACATCCGTAAGGCTGTCCCTGAGTGCAGGAAATTCCGGCGGTTCGGGCGGAAACATGGCTTTAAATATGGAATAAAAACGGTAGTAGGTATTGACTTCCACGTCCTTATCCAGCCACGGCTGGTTCAGGCATGGAAGCGAAAGCTCCATATAGGGACTACCATGCCGCGCATGGACAAAGCGGAGCTCCTGTTCTGGAATCTGTGCCATGCGGGCGCACAGCAGCGCTTCCCATAAAAACATCATGACAGCACACCCCCGCATTCATACTCTGGATAAATCCTCTGCACCTCGCTGGTAAGGAAGCTTAAAATATCCCTTTGAAGCCAGGGTTCCTTTACGCCCTTCCTAAAATGCAGGACAAGCTTCATCTGGGCGCTGGACACGCGTACCTCATCCTCGATAAACGGGTTCATGGAATAGGTCTCCCGGACGCCGGGAAAGCGCTCTTTGATCTCGCAGTCCTGATAACACACATACTCTTCAAGGCCGAATCCCCGGATAAAGTGTGCAAGCTCTGTCCTTGTGCGGATATTCTGGTTCCATTTCCTCTGGTACTTTTCAGCGAAACTCTCTGCGCGGCCGTTTGGCATCAGCGGATAGGTAAAGCGGTCAATCCTGTGCTCTTTTAACGAGCGGAGCATATAGATCTCCCATTTCTTTGCCTCCCCCGCCGCGCTGATGATGCGCAGCCTGTCCTTTGTCTGGATAACGCTCTGGATATTCTGGCTGTCCTCTGCCAGATAGGAGTGTTCCGAACCGTACTCATGAAGCGAGATGTTATGTTCATAGCTGACATGGTCCTCACAGGGCGTCGGGAATCCGATTCCATCCAGCACCAGCTTCTGAATGTTCCATACAGGGACCAACTCCTTCTGAACAATCCTGCTGTACTCTCCAAACTGTATGGACACCTCCTGAAGCTTTTCTGTTTTGTCCGGCTCCCCTTGAATCTTTGTGACCACTACGTCCGCCATCTTGTAGAGGTAGGGCGCATTGACAGTCTGCCACGGAACCCCGTTCTTGATAAACAGATGGTACAGTTCCTCAATTTTTTTCAGATATGCAGTGTTTCTTTGAAGCTGCACCTCGACCGCCCACTCCCCGCCCTCTGTGCGCAGCACTCCCTGAAGGACCGGGTTCTTCTCCCAGAGCTTTTGCAGCTCAAGATAGTCACAGCAGAGCAGCACCTTCATGAGCGGATAGGTCCCGCCGTCTTTCACAGTCTGTATAAGCTCTCCCATGTCATAATGCTTTTCTTCTAAGTCTGTCTCTTCGATGGGGGAGAGGAAGTGGTGGGATTCATCGTAATACGCTCGCTCAATGACGCCTGTCTTTACCCTGTAGCGGCTCTGGTCATAACCAAGCTCATCCTGCACGCGCCTTTCCAGCGCCTCATACATTTGAAGGTTCGTCTCATACAGGTTTAAAAACACGCCCTCCATCAGTTCTTTAAATACCGTCCGCTCCGTCAGGGCGTCTATGGACTGTATCTCATTCTGGATCATTTCCTTCACAGCTTCCACGCTGTCTGTACGCGTCATTCTCATCCCTACTTTCTGCCGTCAAAGTAATTTAATTCCCATGTGTCGTCCTCAAAATCAAAAAAGGTTTCCTCTCCTTTGTAGAGCTGCTCTTTGTCCCTTAACACCGGCAGCACCACAAAGCCCCAGCGCTCCCTTGAAATCCACACAAAGAATTTCATCTCGCCCTCGAGGATAATGTCCGTTTCCTCCTGAATTACGGTCCCGGCATACAGCGCGTCAATCTCCTTCTGCGTGGTTTCTTTGAATTTAGAGGTGTCATAGGTGAAGTAATAGGTCTTTAACCGTTTTCCCTGTGCGTTGTTTAAATAAAGGTCGAGCTGGTTTCCTATATGGAAACGTGATATATGGCCGATGTGGTCCTCCGAGTCGAGGCTCTTGATCAGAATCTTTTCCTGATCTTCATGCGTATATGCCATAATCTCATAGGGAAGGCTTCCTACGCGGTATTTCTCGTTCACCCTCATATAGCCCAGCTTGCAGTTCATGAAGTAGGAAAGCGCCCCCTCGAGGCAGCACATTTTAAGCTCCGTCCCCGTTGCGTCCTGCTTTGTCCCCTGGATTCTCTTTCCCGGGACATACTGTTTGAGCGCCTCTAAAAACAGGCGGGATTTACAGGACTGTCCTGTGAGCTTGATCATCTCGTATTCCGAAAGCGCCCCCTTTTCAAACTTTTGATCCAGAAAATTTTCCATAATTCTGTAGACATCAGGCCGGAGCAGCTCCTCAATCTCATTTAAATACACATAGAATCCCACCTGTTTATCAAGACTTAACAGCTGTCCCTCTCTGAAAACCGACAGCTTCCACCGGTCGAGAAAGATGCCCTCCCCTTTTTGGGTGGAGATTTTGATCTGGTAGCAGAATTCTTTTTGAAAAAACTGTTTCTTGACCTGTTCTGCCAGAAAGAACAGGCAGTAATAATTATTCTTTACAAGAAAGTACTGCTCCCTGCCCTTCTCCTCGTATTCTTTAAACCGGGTCGGAATCCATTTTTCCGCCATTTTATAGCGTTCTTTGAATGCCTCGTAGGCTGCTTTTCCCTCCCCGGGCTCCCCGATCACAAGCGGTTCCTTCTCCATCAGTCCAAGCTCCTGTGCCGTGCGCAGCTTTAAAAGCTGTAAAATCCTGTAGGTTAAGTTGTTTCCGCCAAAGTTGGTGTCCCCGTTTTCATACTGTGTTTCCAGATCAATGATATAGGACACCCTGTTGTTTTCGATGCAGAAACGCCCGGAGGTTAAGTCCGTCGTGCCTCCCCCGCAGTCAATGATGAGCGCATGGTACCACCTGCGCTCCATGTAGCCTCTCTCGTGGATGAGTCCGCAGATGCTGTGGAACAGGACTGCCATGCCTTCATCCAGCTCACAGTTAACGCTGTGTTCCGGGAGAAGCTCCTTGAACAGTTTCTGGAACTTTTTCTTCTGCCGGATCGGTGCAAGCAGCTGTATGCTTAAAAAACTGCATTTGAACTGCTGTCTGGCAAGCTCCATAAGGTAGTCAAAATAAGCTCTCAGCATCTCTTTTCGGGAAAACTGGTATTTATACCCGTTTTTCAGGATTACTGTTTCCACACGGTCTGCGTCGCTGACCCAGCGCTTGATGTCATGAAATACGACAACGTCCCCGTCATGGAAGTCCTGGCTGTCCGCCGCCTGTGCATGGTGCCCCATAAGAAGCTCTGCGCCGCCTCCTGCCTTTTTCTGCACGCCGACAATGCTTGGGATGATAGCACTTCCTCCCGCCGATGCAGTCCTGATGCTTCCATCGGTAAGACAGATTCCCATTGTTGTATTGCAGCTTCCAAAATCAATGACCAGCGGAAGGCTGGCGGGCTCGATCTGCCTTTCCTGAATGTCTAAGAGCGGAATCCTGACGCTTTCCATGTATCCGGGAAGTGAGACGCTCTTCCCGTAATAACAGTCATAGAGAAATTCAGATATTTTTGCGTCAGGGAAATACAGAATCGAAAACTGATGTTTTTCCAAAGTGCGTACAGGGACATCCTTTCCCTTGAAGAGATATGCATCTTCATGGGGTGCATCGAGATAAAAGCAGGTATACACCTTCATTGCTTCGTCAACCAGCAGGAGATTGCCGGGTATGAGCGCCCCGTCAGCTTCTGCGCGGTATCCGTCCAGTTCATTCATCTCTGTGTTCTGATAAAAGGTGATCGTCCCCGGAATGCTGACTTTTGGTTCTTCCACGAACTGTATGCCGCACTGGTCTAGGGCGTCCTGTATCCGCTCCAGCCCGTTCTCACAGGCATCCTGAATATGGCGGTATTCTTTCTGTCCCCGAAACCGCATAATCAGCCGGATCAGCCCTTCCCGGTCCGTGCGCTGGGCAGCTGGAATGACCAAGCGCTCTTTGCGGCAGATCTCCTGTAAGCGGAACACGGTCATCCGTTCCAGCTCGCTCTGTTTATAAGTATGGATTTTTTCTGTGCTTCTGTTGGGATTTAAATGATATGTGTACTGGCTCATGTCTGCTCTCATCTCTTATCTTTCGGAAATTTCTTACTGCTGTGTCTCTGTTTCCGTCTCTGTCTCCATCGCTTCCTCCACCGCCTCTTTGGCAGCTTCTTTGGCTGCCTCCATGACAGCCTCCTCCATCTCCTCTTTCTGACGGATGGCTTCTCTTGCAGCCTCTCTCTTTTCGGCTTTTTCCTCAGACTCTTTCCTCGCCGCATACTCCTCGTCTGCTTCCATGCCTGCCTGTGCGGCAGTGATCTTCTGCCCAATTCCTTCTGCAAGATCCTCCATGCCGAGGCTTTTGTACAGCGACTGCGCCGTCTGGTAAAAGGTGATGGCTTCCTCATACAGTTTGTCTGCCAAAAGTGCGTTGCCTTGGTTTTCCATGTCCGCCGCACTCTGCTGGTCACTGGCTTTCTGCTCGTTCTCTATGGCAAGGCTTGCCACTTCCTCATTGATCTGCTCCTGAAGGCGCGCTTTCTCCTCCATTTTCTGCTGTTCCAAAGCTTCCTCCGCCGCCATCTGGAGCTTGAGCGCCTCTTCTTTTCCTTCTTTGTAATACAGGGCTGCGGACTGTTCCTTCGCCTCTTTATAAAGCGCGATGGCTCCTTCTAAGTTGCCGTATTCCTCCTTGTGCTCACCCTGTGCCATCAGGTCAAAAATACGGACATAGCCAATCGTGCGGTCCAACTGACTCTCGATGTAAGAAAGTCCTGCATTTCCGGTCTGCACGGACATTCCCCGCGCCGCTAAGTACAGCTCCTGCGCCTTCTGGTATTCTCCTGCTAAAAGCGCCTCATCTGCCAAAATGACCTGCTCTGCGAGTTTTGCATACTGGCTGGCTTCGTCCTGCTGTTTCGTCCGCTTTAATTTTTTTGCAAGCGTTCCCGCTTCCTTATATTCCTCTGCGGCTTTCTGGTAATTATTTAATCCAAAGTAGGCTTCCCCGCTGTCCATATACCGGAACATCTCCTGTGTTTTCTGGCGGTTGTTTTTCTGCCGCAGGTAAAGCATGGTTATGGTGACGGACACCACAAGCAGGATTGGAAGCACTGTCATCAGAATTTTTTTGACAGATACTGGCTTTTTTGGAGACTGGTACACTTTATTGACAAAAGTAACTGCCAGTGAGTAGTTGTCAATGCTGCGCTCCTCTTGGTTCTTTAATACAAAATCCTCTGTCTGCTCCAAAATATCTTTTGGTTCTTTTGCATCATTGGCAATCTGCAAGAACTCCTGCTCTGGGCATTGTTCCCAGACGCCTCTTGTCATGAGGGCAAACATGTCGCCGTTTTCGAGCTTCTTTCTGCGGGAGACCGCAATCTCCGGCAGCCTCCTCTCCCCCAGAAAAGAATATAAGTTATTGCGCTCCTCATGGGCCGCAGCCTGATCCAGCGGGATTTTTTCCTGCTCAAGAAGGTTCTGGGTCAGTGAATGGTCCAGCGTCCGTTCTATGATGCGCGCGTTCCGAATCCAGTACAGGCGGCTGTTTCCTGCGTGAAAACAGCGAAGTTTCCGGTAGTCTGTCACGGCAACGACGACGCTGGCTTTTAGATGCATGCCCTCCCGCTTTGCCAGAAGCTCTTTGTGCGCCCTGATGATATATTTTCTGACAGCACGCTTTCGCATTGTCGGCGCTTCCGTAAAATCACGGATAATGCTCTCTACCGCCAGTCTGGCGCTGTTTACAGACGGTTCTGCATCCAGGCTGTCCGCCAGCACGTAACAGGCAAAATCATCCATCTCCACATATCCAAAGTAATCCCTGTTGGACAGTTTCTGTCCTTCCTCAGAGATGTGGAGAGTCTGAAATTCAGAATTGCTCCTTCTCATTTATGCCTCCATCCACTGTAAAAGTATGACGCTTCCATTTTCCCTGTCGGCGGCTTTTTTGCGGTCTGCCTCCATAATGATCCTGTCCGCAAGCTCCTGCATAGGTGCAGTCTGTATCAGGAGATCTTCAAGCTCCCGCCATGAAAGAACCTCAAAAATACCCCTGCTCATTAAAAGCACCTTGTCCCCGCGCTTTAACTGCACCGGCGGGTCGCACAGTTCAATCTCATGGAAGCCGTCCTGCCCCAGATAATTCCAGATTCGTTTCTCATCCATGCTAAGGACTGCATCCTGTCTGGAAATTCTGCCCTCCTCATAAGCCTGCATCGCCAGTACATCCAGCGTCTGCCCTCTGCTTAACGGTATGAGTTCATCTCCGCGCAGAAGGGCAGTCTTAATATCGCCCGCCACTGCATAATGCAGCTGGTCCGCATCCATAAACACAGCGCCCATGGCTGCGCCGCCCCTGCGTTCCCCGATGGTCTGCTGAATGCGCCGGTTTGCCTCATAGAAGGCAGTTTTAAAAAAATAAGCAGGGGCATTTAATCCCTGATACGGTTCAAACTGATCAAGTATTGTATCCACTGCAATCTGCGCACAGACCATCCCTGTGTTGGAGCTGCCGATTCCGTCCGCTAAGACTGCGAGCGCTCCTGCCCTGCTTTCTAAGACGCCTATGCGGTCCGACTGAAACTCCCGGGTTCCTGTCGTCTGGCACTTTCCGGCTTGTAATCTCCTGTTCTGCCCGCCCTCCTGCCTTCTGCCAAAATAACGCCCCAGAACCAGCGCGGTATAGATTGCGCTGCCCAATAGCAGCAGTGTCGTACCCATCACTTTACATCCGCCCACGAGAAATTCATCCCGCACAGGGGCACAAACAGAAAGCGGCTCTGGCCCATGCTGATGATGTCATAGGGTTTGAGCTCTTTTGGCACAAAGACCGGCTCCTCATTTAGATATGCAATGCCAGATGAATCTCCCGGAAGAATCATGGTGTTTAATTTCTTCTGGTCATATACGATGATGGCATGGTTTCTGCGGTTGATTTCATTGTCGCCAAGAATCTGTATGTCCATGTCATCACCCCTTCCTACAAAGTTCTTTCCTTCATGGACCTTGTAGTCTGCCCCTACCCGCGCACCCTCGATGCAGACAATCCAGCCGCATACGGGTCTTACTGCTTCCTCTAAGATTTCTACAGGAGGCTCAAACCCAGCTGTCTTTTTGACAGACTCCTCCTCATAAAGCTTCATATTGCAGTAAGGACACACCTTCCCATAACGCCTTGAATTATATACATGTCCATTCGGGCATCTTGCTAAACTCATTTTCCTTTGTCTCCTATCTCCTTTTATGTCAAAAGCAGCGTTGTATTTGCGATATACAGGATATCGCCCGCAGTGACCCTGCATGGGCGGTGGAGCACCCTGTAGCATTCCCCGTCCTCCACTTTTTTGACTTTTACCCCGTTATGGGATTCCAGATCCTCCACGTACCACTGGTCCATACAGAAATTCAGCACTGCATGCTGGAAATCAACAAAACTGCTGTACTCACAGTCCGAAAGATCCACATCCAGTTCCTGATTTTGTCCTGATTTTCCTATGATCAGTGACGTCTTTCCCTCAAGACTCCATGCTTTGACTGGTTTTCCCTGTTCATTTAAGAGAAGCAGCCTGCTGGGTCCCTCTCTCTCAAAACATTCTGGTTCTTGTGTCTTTTCTGCCCGGCAGGAAGAAACCATGCCTGCCAGCACCAGCGCCATACAGAACACTACGGCAGCCAGAGGAAACAGCAGCCAGTGCTGTGTGCCTGCATACAGGAATATTTCCACTGCAAGGACCGCACCGCACAACAAGATTAAGATATCGAAAATAACAGTGCGCATTTTTTTATTTTTTCCCTGTTCCATGTCTTACTTCCTGTTCCCTCCCTGCCCCATGTTTCCAAAAAAGGCAGCAAACAGATCGTCTGTGGGAATCGGTCCCTGCGGTTTTTCTGCCCTTTGATCCCGGTATGTTTCCATGCCTTTTCCCGGCGTAAAACCAAAGAAGCGCTCAAACGGGCTTAAATCCGGCATTTTGGGACCGGACGGCGCAGGGCCTTTCCGCATATCCCTTTCAGATCTGGCGCCTGCACCTGTCTGTGACACGCTGGCGCAGTCTGTATCATACTTTCTGCGGCGCTGCTCATTTCCTAGACATTCATACGCCTCCTGTATTTCATACATGCGTTCCTGCTTTGCCTGATCATCCTTCACCACATCTGGATGATACTTCTTTGCAAGCTTCCGGTATGCTTTTTTGATCTGCTCATCGGATGCCTGTCTCTCTACACCCAGAATTCTGTAATAATCTTTCATCTGCCAATTTCCCCTTTCAGGGTCTGTGTATGCAAAGAGCTGCCTGCTTAGCAGGCAGCCCCTGTATCACTAAATGCTGTAACCGCCGTCTACTGATATCTGCGCCATCTTATCTTTTTTCTGTTTCATGATCAATGTAAAGGTGCCGACACCCTCCAGATCTCCGTAATCCTCCCTGTAATCCACCACAAAGGCATTCGGATATGTATATTTGCGGATCATCTGTGAGGAGGCGATTACCTCGATTGTTACCTTGCGGTAGCAGTCAGCGTTCTCTGCCGGAACCAGTGCCCAGAGTCCAAGCTGTCTCGTGCTGTCAAAAGGATCTCCGTCTACTGCCGTCAATATCTTTCCTGTGATTGTTATGGTGCTTCCCAAATCTGTAGAACGCGCGTTGCTGTCCTGCGGAATGTCTGTGCGGACTTTGACGCTGGTAACACTGTCTTTTCCCAAATCAATTGTGGAATTTCCTTCCACCTTTAATGTAAATCCCATAATAAACTCCTTTCGTTTTACCTCAAATTTTTACATTCATGTAAGGTCTGTCCATCATTCTCCGCTGAAGCCGCCCTCAAATTTCAGGCTTGTCATCTTATCTTTCTTCTGTTTTATCAGAAGTTTAAAGACGCCTGCGCCCGTATCATCTGAGAAATCTTCCTCATAATCCACTACAAAGGCATTCGGCACATTAATCTGGCGTACAATCTGTGATGCGTTCACGACTTTGATCTCCACGTTCCTGTAGCAGTCTGAATTTTCTGCAGGAACCAGCGCCCACTTTGCAATCTTTGAGGTGTCATCTGCCGCCTCTCCGTCCACAGGTGCCAGAATTTTTCCCTCGATCAGAATGGTGGAGCCTAAATCTGTCGATCTGGCATTGGAATCATGGGGGATATCTGCCCCAAATTTCACGTTTGTAATGCTGGTTTCTTTCAAATCAATTGATTCGCTGCCTTCAATTTTTAACCGTAATCCCATAGTTTTCCTCCTTGTTATTTGCTTTGCAGCCTGTCAGGCTGCTGTTATTATTTCATACCCTTTAAAGGTATCTAAACATATTCATTTCTGGCTTTTCTTTCGAGCTGCACTTTTAGATTTCTGGTTGTGTTAGCAAAGGTAACTAATACATCACAGACGCCATATTTTTCATCTATGCTGCATTCGAGCTCATCACCATCCTGTAGAATGGAATTGACATACTGTCTGCTTGCATCCCAGCGGCTCTTCTGACTGTTGGGGTTGTTGCTGAAGAATTTTTCAATCTTGTCCTGTTTAAAATCAGCACTGTAAAAGCGCAGCATCCTTTCAATGTACGTCACGACAAGCGTTTTATAGATGGGCTCAAATTCATTCCCTCTGCTTAACAGGTTTCGTGCCTTGTAAACTGTGATGCTCTTGATCTCCTGTCCCTTGTACTGCGCATTGTCTGAGGAGAATACAAAGCCAAAGCCTGTATGGTTGATGGAATTTTTGATGGCATTGGTAAATCCTGAGATCTCCTTTGTCATGCTGGTGGTGGCAAGAAGCGCGTTATCGTCTGCCTCTATGTCAAACCGCACGCCGGGATACTCCATGCTTGTGTCCTTAAAACGCTGCTTTAAGTATTCAGGGCACTGCCATGCCGCCACGATTCCCGCAGCCTCATAGGCAGCGCTGACATAAATTCCCTCAAGCCACATCTTCATCACATCGTCCTTCTCTGTGGAAAGGGCAACATTTCCTTCTTCATCCATCACCATTTTTTTGTCAAGCACGAGTCCTGACTTATCTTTCGGAATGATGGTGGCATTCGGAATGCATGGAATCACAAATTCGCTGTATGTTTTTTTCATAAGCGGCGTGCATTTATCTTTAAACAGTTCAATTCCTTCAGTAGAAATATAATTGAACGTTGTCTCCTCCCCAGTGCAGAAACTAAAGAAGGTTGAAATCTTATACGGTTCTATCGCGTTCATCAGCGCTGCAAGGCTCTCCATGGAGTTTGTCCCCTGCTTCTCTTCACGCTTGTTTCCCGCAAAGCGCACTCTCTGCAGCTTTCCGCCAGATGTCTGGTTGAGCTCTACATCCGGCACAATGCCAAACCAGATGGTGTTGTCAAACTCATTTTTGTCATTGGTCGTATTCAGGTATGTAATCAGTCTTGGCAGGTTGCTGGATTTCACCATCATCTCAAGCGGAATGTTCGTAATCAGAAGCTTCGGCTGCATGCCCTTCTCTTTTACCCTGTACTGGTCAAAAAAGGTCTTTACGCCCAGAATTTTCTCAATTAGCGGCTTTACCACCTTGACAAAGTCATTCTTGCTCTGCTTGTAAAATTCAAGATAGGTGTTGTAATTGCCCACTTCCAGCTCACGGTTAACATTGCTCTCCATGGTAGAGCTTAAAGGACAGAAGGTTCTGACAACCAGATCCCTTACATAGCCGGAGGGATTTTCGTTTAATGCATCATAATCCTCCCGAAATGCATCCATAAGGCTCAGGTTTACCTCATCATCCACCACTGCAAGCTGCGTGCTCTCTTCCTGCTTCATTTCGAGGATTTTTAGTTCTCCGTCCTCCCCCATGCTTAAAAGCCCTGCCTTAAAGTCCGGTCCGCCCTGTCTGGACTCGCCGTCCCCCAAAAGCAGTCTGGTCTTAATATCCTCTATCGCTAACGGCAGCATCGCAAGAACGTTGTTATAGTTCTGGCTTGCCTGCTCAAACTGGTAGTTTAAGGTATCTCCCAGATCAAGCCGCTTGGGATCGCCGTCATCTAACTCCATATATTTCCCATAGGTATACTGGATTTCCCTGCGGACCTGCCGGATATCCTCCATAATCTTTTTGGGCGAGATCATCTCTAAAATCTTTCCAAACTGAAAATCCACATTTGCCACGCCCTGTGCATCCTTTGCGTCCAGAAGCGTTATCAGCATATTTAACAGGTCATTCATCTCATTTAAGGGAATCTCTGTAATACAGTTTTGCGGAATATGCTCGGGCCTTACGGTGCTGTACTGGATTTTCCCAGTAGACGCATCACACCAAGAATATACCACTGGACTGAACTTTTCCAAAAACTCAGGAAAGCTTGATACAGCCAGCTCCTTATTGATCTCCTTGATCTTGTCGTCATCCAGGCTTGTCTTTCCCCGCACATCGCCAATCAGGGTCAGTAAATTCAGGCATTCAGGGTTGATCTCAGTAAACAGGATCGTCCTGTTTGTCTGTGTTATCACATCCATAATCATTCTCCTTTTCTTATCTTTGTGTATTTTATGGGTGGCGGATCTCTATTGAAACACCGCAATATAATGTATTTCCAGATCATAGCCTCCATCCTGTGAGGTAATATAGATCACATCGCCAAAACGAATGCTGTATTGCAGCTGCCTGCATGCAATGGCATTTCCAACCATGACATCCGACTTCGAGGTGTGGTACAGAACCATGCTGCGGTTTTCGTCTGCAATCAGGAAAATGCTGTTTAACTGTAATGCCTCCGCCTGTACGGGATACTCTCCAAAAAGATCCCCAAGCGACACCCTTCCGTCCTTTACCCGATTCATCTGAAATGTAAGCGGCGGAATTTCTTCTTCCTCCTGCGGCTGCCGCAGGAAATATGCATTGAGCTTGCCGCTGAAATGATACTGCCTTCTCTGCTCTGTCAGCCGTTCGATCTCCGGCTTTGGTTTATGTGTAAGCTTCCATATAAAAACAACAGACACTATCAGTGCAGCCGCAATCACCCACCAATAAGCCTGCCACCATGTATTCACCTGCAGGGAATATGTGTACTGGAGCATGTCCTCCCCGTCGCTTGCCTGTATTGTCACCCTGTGGTTTCCAGCGCGCTGGGGCGTGAGTGTGAGCGCATCCCCATCAAGCTGCACCAGCAGATTCTCCTGACTTTCAGGCACAGAATAGGACAGTGCGTCCCCGTCCGCATCATGAAAGTAATTGTTTAAGTGATACGACAGCGTCTGATTTACCAGCGTTCCCTTTTCCTCTGGAATACTTCCCTGCGGCACTGTATTCGAAACTTCTATCTGAAATGGATATACATACCTGCCATATCCATCTGATAGTATCCCTTCCAATGAATATATGCCGGAATGTGCAAACTGAATGCTTCCTCTCAGGATTCCATTGCGCACTTCCTCTTTTGTAACCATGACATCTTTCTCAGCTTTGGAATCCGTACAGAAAAGCTCCCATGTCAAAAGCCTGTAAAAGTCCGTATCTGTGATCTTTTCACCAGAGGCGTTTTGAAAACAGATCTCATAATCAAGACTTTGGTTTCTGGCTGCCTTCGTTTCTATATTCATAACAGGCATAAATCCCCTGTAGCTGATAACATAAACCTGAAGATCCTGCCCCTGATTTGTTGCGGTATGGATAGTAAGCTCCTTTTCCGCCAGAGAATTTTGATTGTTTTCTATTTTTCCCACCGCATAGTGCGACAGATTCGTAAGCGGCAGATTCTGTTCCCCATACTGAACCATCGTTTCTCCTACTGACCCGGAGGAGATTAAAAGGATATCAATTTCATCTACATAAACGCTGTCCAGCACGCATGTAATCTGCTGGCTGCCTCCTGCGTAGGTTCCGTTGGAAAACTGCTGTATCCGGTAAAAAAGGTTATTCTGGAAAATGCCGTACAGGATTTCCATCAAATCTTCCGGGTTTTTCGCAGAATAGCTCTCTGCCTGCGTTTCTTCTGCAGTTTCTCTCAAAACTGCAATGCTGCCATCGTACTGTCCAAAAGCGATTGTATAAATGGGAATATTTTCTTCCCTGCACTGGCTGATACAATCTTTTAGTTCCTGATTGGACTGCTTTTCTGTGCGTGGACTGTCTGCTGGCAGATCTGTCTCCCCGTCGGAGATCAATACCATAATCCTGCGGGTATTTTCTTTATCAGAGAACAGCTCACATGCCTGCGATACCCCCATGCCGATATCCGTATCGCCCGAATACGTTATGGAAGATATCTGGTCTTTTAGTTTGTTCCTTTTTTCTGCTGTCTCTATTGTTTCTGGCGCTGAATAAGAAAGTATCTCATTGTTATATGCCACATATCCAATGTGGATTCCCTGTGTCTGCATAGTATCAATGAACGCTTGGACCATATCAAGCCCGATTCCTGAAGGATCATTTGTTTTCATAGAGCCGCTGCTGTCAATCACAAATATAATCTCAAGCTGCTCCTTTTGCGGAACAATCTCTTCGGCATATCCCGTTAGTGGAAAGAACAGTGACAAAATGATGCAGTATAACAGTCTCCGTAATACTTTCATACTCTGCTTTCCCTTCTATTGTCCTTTTGTTTCTCAAGTCATTTTTTATCATTTTATGTATCATTAGATTGAGATGCACAAATGACAAGTTATTTCTGCTTTAATTACCATATCACATTTAACCATTAAATGCAATATTTAATCGTTCTTTTTTTACATTTTTCGTTGTTTTTTTTATTGACATATAAATCATTATGCTTTACTATAAAGACACAGACAACTTTTGTAGTATATATCTTATATTTTGTAATTAGATCTTACATGATTGAAATTTATTATAGATTAAAATAGATTAAATAAGATTAAACTCATTTTGATGTATGACAATAAAGATCCACAATGTCATTTGAATGGGAGGCATTGTTAATATATGTTTAAAAACTCTTCATTTGAATTAACAAAAAGAGCAATGGACATTATGAATATACTATGGGACGCAGGTAAACCGCTGGCAGCATCGGATTTCTTGGCATATGATTCCACGCTGACCCTCCATACCGTGCACGCGTATTTAAAAAACCTGCTGAAAAACAACCTGATCGAAGTAGACAAAATCGTCATGAGCGGCAAAAATCTAACAAGATGCTACAAGCCTTCAATGAGCAGAAATGAATTTCAGACTCAGAAATTTTTCAATACGCTGGATTATAAGCAGATATCCGCTTCAAACTTAGTCGCATCATTTTTTGAATATGGCAATGATGACGTCCGTGAATTACAAGAACTAAACGAACTGGAGCAATTAATTAAAGAAAGAAAGCAAAATTTAAAAGATAAGTCTGAGTAATGACGGAGTATTTTTATGGATTTAACTTTTTCTTCTTTGTTTACAACAACATTTTACAGCAGTGTTTTGTTTCTATGCATATTTTTTATGTTGAAAAAAGCAAACAGAATGCGCCAAGTTGGTGTTCGTACATTAATTCTGTGCATTCTTTTGATTCTTTTAAAATTAATGTTTCCATATGAATTCTTCTTCAGCAAAAACATTAATCTGACATTGCTCTATCCGAAAATATACCAATTTTTGCACAGCCCTCTGGAGCTGTTTAAAAACAAAACAATCCAGCCTTTTAATATTCTTTGTTTTATTTGGGGTGCAGGTATTGTTTATAACTTGATGATATTTATCATCCAATATGTACGTATGTCTTTCTATGTAAAAAATTTGGAATTGATTCGTGATCAAAGACTTTATGATCTGTTGTATAGTATCATTGAAAAGAAGCGGTTACATTTTCATTTTCGATTTGTTTCATCAGAAACGGCAGTATCTCCGTATATTTTTGGTATTTTTCGACCATATATTGTGCTTTCGGATACAATGAACCTCGACAGCCAGAATTTATACTATATAATAAGCCATGAAATCGCTCATTATTACAATGGTGACTTGTTATTAAAATTTATCATGTCATTACTTAAAATTGTATATTGGTGGAATCCACTTCTTTATTTATTACAAAAACAGCTGAACAGACTTTTAGAAATCAACATAGACAGTATCGTAACCCGGAACTGGTCAGAGAACCAGAAGCTCAATTACCTAAGCTGTCTTATTGACTCGGCAAAAGAAAAATATATCGTTCCAGTTCCCTGTAAAGATGAGATTATTCTCTCATTTCAGTCCGGTAATCCTTTTACGACCTCACAGCGTGTTACATTCTTACTGGAAGATCTTGATGCACCAAACAAATTTTCATTGCCAAGGTCTGCTTTATTACTCTTTTTATCAGTGTTTCTATTTTTCATTCCGGTTTTCACGACCTTTGAGGCTTGGCATGCAGCGCCTCAAATAAAGGAAGATACTTTTGAAATTAATAGTCAAAATGCATTTTATATCGATAATGGAAATGGAACCTTTGATTTGTACATAGACTATAACTATGCTAAAACAATTACTGAGATTTTTGATTCTACTATACCAATAAAGAAAAGAGGTAGCCAAAATGAAATTCAATAAAATTTTACTTTTATCAGCAGCAATCTTATTATCAACATCTGTTGCACCCACTCTAAATGTTTCTGCGAAAGAAAATGTTTCTAACATTTCAGATCAATCTTCCACCATTGTTCCACTTTCAGAAAACATAGGTTGGCGGTATAAGATTGAAAACGGAAATTTATATAAACGTTTATACAACTACTCTATGAGTCAGTGGGTTGGTGATTGGATTTTATGTCCTTAAAATTATAATCTGTATTTTTATATCGCCTGAATAAACGCGCAGTTCCTATTCTCATTTATAGAAACTGCGCGTCTTATATACTTGTTATTATACGTAATAGAAAATATAGCTGTAACACCAGTTCGTCCAAAATTACCCATTTCTTTGATTTTTATTTTATGAAATAAGCTATTTTTTTAGACATTTCTATAAATTCCTGCCTTTGCTGTATTAATGGTACTTTTTGCTCATCTGATAACTGTTCATAAAAAACATCCACATCAAAATTAGACATATTCATTGTTTTCGCTAGCTCTTCTATACGTAATGTATACCATTCCCGCAATAATGTGTTGTACATTTTCTGACTATCTGTAAACATCACAATACCATCAAATCCAATAGGCGGTTTATAGTATGTAAGCATTGCATAACCATATTTTCCGGCATCACAAATTATTAAATCATCTTTTGCCAGACTTTCATAAAAAATATCCGCTACAATTTTACAACGCTCTTTTTCCTCTAATGTAATGTAATCATGCGAATTATCTACCATAATGAAATCTTCATATATGTTTACTTGTTGTAGCTTTAGTCGGAAGTAATCTTTTTTATCAAGAATTTTCCTTTTCTCTTTTTCTGGTAATGACGTAAATATCTCTTCATAATCTAAGTCAATTAATGGTGTGTTTAAGGCCAGTGATATGAGTTGTTCTTTTACCCATTCGCTCCATAATGCATCAAAGAGCTCAATATTGTTAGTATATGTAGTAATATTAAAATATCCCGTCATATAATTGTCATATTTTAATAGCACAAATCCATAGTCCCCTGTGTTTATGACTAAAATTTCCGTTTGATTATATAATTCGTTAAATGCAATTACTACTTTTTTACATTCCTCTGCGTCTCGTGCTGTAATATATTTCTGTGTATTCAAAATTTTTCTCCTGTACCAGTTTTTACTTTTGCAAATTAGTATTTGTGACAAAATCAGTATACACCAAAAAGGCATTATTTCTTTAATTCAGGTCATCCCAAAAATATTATAACTTAATTAAGATTCTGTCTATCAATCTCTTTTCTTTTTTCTTCTATCATTCTCAATAACTCATCCAGTTCTTTGTTTGCTGCATCTATTGCTACAGCAATCTCCTCTTCTGTGTGGGTTCTATAATATGACGGAGGGAAAGGCTTCCAACAGTTCTGATGAAACAACATATAATCATTATCCTCTGCTATCAGTGAATACCATTGAGTCAGCCATATATATATCGTCCTTATTCTATTTTTTATTAATTTCATATTAATATTTTTTCATTCCCTTCCTAAATTTATCAGTATTATACCATCTGACTTTGCGATTTTGCAACATGTTTCCTGAATTATTTTTCAGTATAAATAAATGAGCTTATATATATCTGTAAATAAATATATAATAGTATCAAAAGTAAGGAGTTGTCAGCCACATGGACGAATACGGAAAAGTATATATGAACTTGAAAGAATTAATTAAGAAAAAAGAAATCAGCAAAACACAATTATCTTACAGATCTAAGATCAGCCATACCCAAATCAATCGCTTTTGTAAGGGTGAAGCCGTTAGAATTGATTTTAACACAATCGCGCGTTTATGCTATGTCCTTAACTGTAAGATATCCGAGTTGATTATTTACGAACCGCCAAAGGATTGAAAAGATGGAGACTTCGATCCCCATCTTTTTTTCCAGTTTTAAAAACTTCTTCTATCTGGTTTCGGCTATAATATAAATTCAACATTTTCCTTCGCAATTTTTCTCATGGAAACAAACATGCCCTTATTCCTGAGTGCCTTGTAGATTTCTTCCGGCCTCATGCCCTTATCACTTGCTTTGCTGACCAGTTGTTTACATCTTTCATTCTGCATTGCTGTATCCAGGCAGAGGTATCCATAAGCGTAATGATCTTCTTTTTTCGATCATAACGGAAGTTTCTGAAATGTAAATGATCCTGCCATTATAAAGTACAAGATTAACTTCCGATTCAAGTGTGTCCCTCTAGTCGTTCATTGCCTGCATAAAAATCTTATGATTGAAATGTTCCCTTGTCACAAAAGAAAATATGTTAAGTCCCTATGAAAAAATATTGATTTTACAATACATGTACTAATCAGTCAATGATGTGGTTGGAATTAACTCACAGAAATTACAGTTTAATATATATGCATGGTTTATTTCTGGCAGTTTTTCACAAAGATTCATCAATTTCTGGATTTCCATGTTCTCTTTCATTATTCCTCCGTAAAACAATCCTGTTAATTATCCATTTCATTGAACAATTATATACACTTTATCCCCAAAAACATTTATACATTACATGTAATTAAAATTACACATATCCATTCGTTTTTTATTCAATTTAAATTATACTGAAATTTTCCTTTACATTTTATATATTCAATAACTTCTTGCGAAACTTCAACAATTGTTCTATTTTCTGTATTAATTTGCTGCGCATTAGCATAATTATCTTTCAGAAAGTCAAGATTTCTTTTAATCTCATATAATGCCTGTGGTTTATCTCTGTTGACATCATGGATAATACGGCGCCTTATGGTATCTTCTTCTGCTATCAGTATAATATGTAATACATTTCTATGTATTTTTGTAAAATAGTCCAGAATCAGCTCTTTACAATCATCTGACGTTAAAGCCATATCAACAAGTATATTCATATTCTCATCTTTTATTTTCTCTGCAATTCTCTTTTGAAAAGATCTAATGAATGTAATGTTTGTCTGTGGAAACATACCTCCTATCTTTGGTGTTGCTTCCTTTTTTGCTTGATGTATCTTATAGTCACACATTTTCCGAAACCAGAAATCTGCATTAATAAAAACCAAATCATCGCTTACAAATTTCTTTTTTATCTCGGATACGACACTCGTTTTTCCAATACCATATGTTCCATCTAAAAATATTATCATTATATTCTGACTTCTACCTTCCTTATTTGTTATACAATAAATATTTTATTATGCATGTAAAAATTTTTATATGTGTTATTTTTTCTCACTTAATGTTTAATCTTTACAGCTATTCTAAATCTTCTTGTTTCTAAACGCTTGTTTTAATTCTTAAACTTTTCTTTTTCACATTTTCTAAAGCTTTTCTTTTTAATATCTTTCTTTTTGTAATCGTTCTTTTAGAACGGGTCAAAGTTCCATACGATTCTGTATGAAAAAATATTAGTAGGATATAATTTTAAACTAGAAGTAGTTCTACGAGGAGGTGTTGATATAAATCTGCAAGCTATTGGTGCGCGTATAAAAGAAGCAAGGGAAACCGAAAACCTCACACAAGAACAACTGGCAGAAATTGTTGATCTTAGTGTCACTCATATAAATGTAACTGAACGTGGTGTAAAAGCGCCAAGGCTGGAAACGTTCATAGCGCTTGCTAAAGCTTTAAATGTAACTTCTGATTTTCTTTTAATTGATGTACTGGATACTTCGGTATTCGACACTAGAAATCTGCTAATTCTTATAGAACTATAATTAATTCCAAGAGAGGCAGGAGAGAATATGAAAACTTTAAATAATACACTGAGGAAATTTGCACAAAAGGAAAAAATAAGTGTCGAAGATGTTTATTACAAAATGCAGATAGCCATTAATACAGCATACACAAATCCTGATCCTGCTGTACAGGCTGCATGGAAAAATATTTCATCCCCCCTATGGAAAACCAAGACCCGAAGATGTGATTGAACATTGCATAAGGCAGCTAAAAATATAGCTGTCTGGAACGAAACATTTTTGCATCTCTCCCAGATTATTTATGCACATGGGCACCCAATGAAAATATGTAAGCAGACGCTTGTGGATGCCCAATGTGCGAGTCACTATTTGTTTCTGTTTTCCTTATCGTGCATATTAATATCATCCAGTGAAACTAATTTATCAAAGATGAATCTGGCATCAGGACACTGGTTTTAAACTTAGGATCTGGTTTAAACCGTAGCATCTTATAATCTGGAACATCTACAACTGTTCCATTCTCCTCCCGCGGATTCAGCTTCATTTTATGTCCCCTATGTGTCTTTACTGAAAAAGTCCCAAAATTTGGTACATAAAATTCTTTGTTTGGCGATTCCAGAATCTTTACGACTACCAGCTCTATAAACGTGTCAAAAATCTTCCTTGTTATCCTGTCACCAATTTCCGAAGATTCTACAATTGCTTCTTTCAGCGGATCTGTGTTACAATATTGCGGCAGATTTTCCAACTCAATAGCAAGAAGTTCACGAACCGCTGAGGTTTCAGAAAGAAGGTGTATCCAGTTTCCATATTCATTTTTAGGTCTTTTAGGCATATAATGCATTTCCTTTCTCAAATAATTATGCTGTTTACGAAATAATATTAGCACAGGAAAATACATTTATCAATCATAATTCATGCATTAATGGAGACATGGAGAACACTCTTCTGCATGTAAAACATCTCCTTCAATCTGCCCTTCACTTAAAATTTTTAGAGCTTCATTTGCGATCCGACCTGGTGTGAATGCCATATCCATATCCGAACGATTATGCCCCATTTCTGACTGCTGTTTATTCCTATCCATTCCCTTTTTCATCTGTTCAGATATCATCCTTTGTATATCCGCACCATCCTTTTTATAGTATTCACTCAAATTTCCTATATTATTTACTTTTTTAGTCATACCTAAATATTTCGCCGAAACAAGATAGGTATCTGTACACTTTACATCTTCACCATTTAGATAATCTGCTATGCCTTTCCTGTATTTTTTTTCAGCTTCAAGTTCTTTTTTTAAAATGTGATCAGAAGGAGCGTGATCCAGACTTCTGATTTTATCATCAATTTCCCTCACAGCATGTAGTTCAGCCAGAGCCTTAAATTCTGTTGTAGCCAGTTCTGACAAATAAAAATCTCCGCCCTTCTTATAATTTTCCGGATTTGTGTATCTATCAAATATTGGTTCTATCTTTCTGTCCCCTGCATATATAAAAATTCGGTCATGGTCAATCAGGTCAATCAGCGCCATCCTGTCAGTCGAACTAAGTGCACTCAGTTCCTGCATTTTTACAGGGTTCATAGTCTTGTTTTTGTAATTATAGACTGTCACGGGTTCTCCCGATGCAGCTGCCTTCTCAAATTCATGGTTGTAATGTTCATAATGGAGACGTTGTGCTGCAAGATAGGCATTGATTCTTTTATCCAAAATTGTTTCTTCTTTATTAAAAGGAAGTCCCAGCTGCTCCACGGCCGCATTTGTAATATCCTTACCATGCTTCATGGCATTAACCTTATTGAAAGAATACTGATATGCTTCTCTCATAACATGTGGGACAATCCCGTTCTTTTCAATATACTCTTTTTTCTGCCTGTCATTCAATGAGCAGAATGCATTTAACTCTTCCTTCCGTAGTTGTAAATTCTGTTTTTCATATTCATAAATCATGTCCTTATCACGACAGATTTCCATATAAGTGTCATTTGTTAACACATCGAGAATCTCACCATCCACTGACATACTTATTTTTCCACTGTCAATCAAATCTACCAAGGCCTCCATCTCTATTCTGTCCATATCTGCAGCACTTTTAATATCTAATTCCTTTCCCCCAATATCTACAAACTTAATATCAGTATTATCCTCATGTGACAGAAAGCTACGATATATTTCAATATGGTTATCTTTTGCCCGAAGGTACTTATCAAGTGTTATATACTCCTTTGATGGTTTTGCAAACTCCAGTTCATTAGAAATATGTTTTACAACCGACTTTTCACTTGAATTTAGCAGCTCTTGAAACTCTTTATGGTATGGAATGGCCTCATTGTGTCTGATATTTTGTAATGCATCAGAATATTCCGCCATAAACCGGTTCAGTGTTTCGGCCGGATCTCTTGCATAATCAATAAAAAACTGGCAGACTTTCTGGATAAGGTCATCCCATGGTTCAGCCTTACCCTGTCCGTCTTTCTTTTCCTGATCCTGATTTTCTTTGTTGGGATTTTTTTCCTTCTGCTGAATCTCCATGGGCGTATCTACCGGTAAATTCTTCCGTCTCATTTCCTGCTTTTTATCCATACTGGCAGACTGGCGCAAGTTATCAAAATATTCCCTCAGCTCATCCCTATTTGGTACACTAAAATGTTCAATGGCCTTAAATAATGCAAATGCTTCATCTTCTTTTGTAAAATCCTCACTGATAACCCGCTGTCTGTTTACATGGATATGACCGTCCTTCAATTTGTTATAATTTTGCAGGCGCGTATCAATACTGGTGCCATATTTCTCATTGAAACGGACAATATCAGGATTCATTCCACTTTCAATAAAATCAACATCCTTCCGCAGACGTTCATGGTTTTTGTTGTTTAAATTTCTGGAAATTGGATTCCTTGCTAATTTATGTTTTTTACCGCATAACAGTTCGGCTGTTCTTGCCATCTGGCGCTGTTTATCAAAATGAATGTATTCCACATCAGATTTACAAGCGGGAGCTACAGGTACATCAACGGCATGGTTCTCCTGATCTTTAATGACAAAAACACCATTCTCCAGTCCTGTCTTTAACAGTTCCACCGGAATCCTGTCCACCCTTTCCGGTGGAAAACCAGGCTGTTTTTCCAAAACATTCTGGGCTGCTTCTTCTGATAGAGAAACCATATAACCATGCTTAGCGCCTTTCCTGATAAGCTCATGTATCTTCCTGTTGTACCCGCTTACTTTCCTGTCATCCTCATAAAATTTATACATGGAACCCTTAAACTGGTTCTCAAATTCAGCGAGTGGCCCCACCGAACCATCTGGACTCCTGTATAAATATCCGCCCGGATGGTTCGGACACTGCCATGTGGTTTCACCTTTTGCCAGGGCAGCACGGCTTAGCGCCTGGGAATAATTCAGTTTAAAATTGTTAATTGTCCTGCTGACTCCCAACATTCTGTAATCTCCTATTTTGATAATTCATAAAAAGTGTTTTCAACATCCCTTACCGAAACTGAATTTACATTTGCAAGTTCAGCGCCTAATTTTCCACTCAGTGCTTCAGCATATCTGTCATCTTTCCTTGTTTCAGTCGTTTTTGCAATCTTTCCTAATTTTTTTCCCAGTTCATCGAAATAACCATAAGCTTCAGTCCGGTGAACAGTGAGCTGCTGCACTGCCCTTTCATTTGGATCAGTTAATGCCGGCTGCACATAAGCAGGCACTGGCGGCACCTTTTCTGCATCCAGCTGATCCGCTTTTTCAAGTGCTTCTTTTACATCTGAACCTATGGACTTATAATCCCTTATATGAACTGGTGGTTCTGGAATCCATTCATCAGACATCTGTGCTTTCTGTCCCTGAAACTCATTACTGATCTTTCTGTCTCTGATCTCAAGACTCCTGTTAAATGAAAATTCATCTTCCCTAGTATTATGTTGTGTCACTCTCGCTGTTTCGTATAAAATCCCCATATTTTTTCCTTTCATTTCATGGTACCTCATCCATACAGTTTACAATTTCAATTTCTGGATGGATGGTGAACCTATTATCAGTCATATTGCATATTCTTGTCATTGTTTTTGGCATTTGCTTCGTATGCATCAGCTGCAACCATATTATTTAGTCTTGCATGTCTGCCCACCAAGTCATGATATTCTTTGTACGCATTTGTTTCCTGTGGGAAAAACTCATGCTGTTTCAGGTCATTTCCATATTTAAGTGCAATCTGCATATAGCGCGATAATACATCATCTCGCCTTTTATGCCAAGAACTGCCGCCTTCCGGATACATCACAGATATGTGCCTGCTAATTGCAACAGCTTCGTCCATTCCTCCTTTTAGCTTTTGAGATACGTCAATAAACCTGTCTGATTCATCAATCATTTTTTTGACTCCTTTTGATACAAACAGGTGGTTCTCATTTTCCGTATAATCCTTATAACAGTCTTTACCTGGGCACAGGACAAAATTCTTTATTTCTCCGGGATGCTCTGCCTTCAAACTGTTAACTGCCTCAAATAAAAGCTTGTTGTACCCGGGCGCCGAGATCGTAACAAATTCACGATAGCCATCCTCATACAGTTTCTGCGCATAACTTTTCAATTCCTGCGTCAACATTTTGTATTTGTCTATTGTATTTCTGTCTTTATCATTTCCATACAACTTTTCCGGTGTTGGCCCGATTACCAGTATACGATTGTCAAGATTTCTACCAGCCCTATGGTCATTATCCTTTTGTTGTACATTTTTATTATCCTTAGCAGCATGTTTTTCCGAACTCGATTCTTTCTCTATAGATCTTTCAGTATCAGATGACACATCACTGGTGCATTGCATTACACCCAGCTCAAATTTTGCACTGTCCTTATCTGGAACGAACTGTTTTGCAGCTCTGCTGTTAAACATAGAATTACGCTTATCCTTTGGCAGCTCCATATTCAGCTCTGCAATTTGCTTAATCACTTTCAAGCTGTCATTCCCTTTTGGATATGCACATCTGTCAAGATTAGATGCAAATTCATCATCATAAAAACTTATAAATTTCTCCTTCCCGCTCTCATCAACAGTATAAAGAACACTGGCAAGATTCTCAATCCTCTGCCTGCAGACATTATAATTTAATCCATCCGGGGAATTGCACAGATCATAATACTGTTGTATAAATTCACTCTTACTGAGACTTTTATCTCCATTCCCTGTATCCGGTATCCATCCCTTATCAGGATCATTCATAATGGGCTTTCCCTTTAAGAGTGAAGGCAGTGTATCTCGTAAAATGGTATAAAGCCGTTCTGCCTGTACGGCATCATGTTTTGCCTGCAGGATACCCTGCGTGGCTCCATAAGTGATCTCCAATGTATTAAGCGGTTCATTGTCACGCGTTATCTTGATACCCTTTTGGGAAAAAGCCCCCGCAGTTCCGGTTCCGATTGTCTTAATCGCTGTTGCAAGCTGTACCTGCCTTATCATATCCTTCATCTCATCTTTTCGCCGGATGATTTCATTTCTCTGTTTCTTACTCAGATTGGGATTATTAATTTCAACATGAATAACAGGAGCCCCGTAATCCGTTATTTCCCCCTCAGCCGTATTGATGCGGAATATTGCCTTCTTGTCACTGTCCATGCGTTCGCTCATTTCCTCCGCAGTATAAACATGGTCATCACCATCACATACAAATGTCACTCCTGTATTTGCATATTTCGCACATTCTACCATTGATTTCATTTTTCCTTTCGCCTTATGGTCAACAATCATACGGTTCTGCGATTCGTAATAATTTTCCCACCGGCTGTAGTCATTATAATCTGATGCATCAGCATATCCGAATAATGTCTGCACATATATATTGAGATTTGCAAGCGCCGCTGCATTATTTCCGTCAATGATATCCTGTTTCGCGAGCTCAGGAAGATCCAGAACATCTGTCATGTTCCCTTCCGAATCAGGAACCATGACTTTCTGCCCGCTTTCCTGAATCCTGCCCTTTGCAGATGCAATATCAAGACCAAAATTTAAAGCAAACACAACTTCTTCAGGTGTTTTAGGATTATCAGGTGTCTCCGCTAGATCCGTCAGTGTATTCACGACACTGAATTTGTCAATGATTTCGTCCCTGGCACTGTTAAAAAACGCCAGCCTTTCACCTGCCCTGTCGTAATCTCCTTTTGCCTTTGAAAGCTGCATCTCGAGCCGTTCAAGCCCTTCCTGATCTTCCAGACCACCTTCCTGTATCTTCTCAATCCTTTTCAACAGCCTGTTGATGCGGCGGTCTGCATTTTCAACATCCTTTATAAATACTGCATCTGAGAGCGAGCAGACCGCAACACTGTCACCATCAAAATCACCGTCAAAACGTTTGTCTATTACCGGATTAACGGCAATGCCTACAATGGGCTGGTCTTCCGGATTACAGCGCCTTACTGTTAGTACTGCAACTCCTTCCGGTCTCAACAGCGGATCACGCCAGAGGAGCGCTTTATCGCCCTCTTTCAAATGAAGCTTTTTCATCATCTCGTCGTCCATGCGGCATTCATCGATTTTCAGGCGCGGATCAGGGAACCATACTGCAGTTGCAGAGTTTTGTACCATCCTGCACATTAATTCAGTTTTGCATACATTTTTCTTACCAACAAAATAAGTATCATGCAGGTTTTTTGCAAGCTCATTATATGCAGCCTGCGCTTTCTTTTGTATATCATCCTTTTCACTGACTGGTTTTCTTATTTTATACCGGTATACTTGTGCACCTTTTAATATCTGGCCCTTATATTTTCGTTCTACCGCAACCTTTTTACTGACTCCGTAATTTCCATCCTCATCAGGTTCATTGTTGATCAGCCGGGCATATTCTTTAATCTGCGCCTCTTTTGCCTTATAATCAAGTGCATGCCGCACAATGCCAAGGTATCTGCGTGTATAATCGTGGGTTATCTTTGAACCGTCATCATATGTCTCGTCCGCGCGCATCATTGGTGGAAGAACAGGCAGAAGATAACCCCCTTTTCCGTCACAGGCTGGCTCTGTCTTTGCGCCTGATTCCAGTTCAATCTCAAACGGAAGCCGGAGAAAGCCTCCTTTTTGTGATAACTCACCCTGTAATTTTTTGACTGCCTCTTTTAAGTCTGTCCGGTTCTGTAAGCCATCCTTTGACGGGTAAATTTCCGGCTCTCCAGTTTCAATAATGTTCCTGGTCTCATGAATGACTTTCTCTTCTGAATCGCCACTGAATGTAATGCTGTGCGGTGAATATCCTTTTACTGGACAATTGTTTTCATCAATATCATATCCAAGCGCGATCAGACGCTCACGCACTTTTCCGAAATTTTTGTCATTCTGCCCATATATCAACTGCATGAATGTATCAGCGTGTTTTGCCTGAAGTTGCCATGCAAACTGTGATGATGCATTTCTGCCCTTTCCTCCGCCATGTGTTTCATCATAAATATGCGTTTTTTCATCAACGAGCTTGTCTGTAATAATCATACTGGCCGTACCCATCCCGCCTTCGATCACGGTTCCGTCTGGGAGCTTTAATTCTCTTGCATTTTCCATCATCTCCCTTACTGTACCTGCATTCATACGGCTGGGAGCTGTAAAAGGCGCTCCCACCACTTCCAGCTCCCTGTTGATCTTAAATAATTCGACTTCGTACTCCAGATTCAGCCTTTTTGCGGTATCCGATGACATGGTTCTGTCAACAACAAGTGAAATAACTCCCTTATTACCTCCAAGGTCACAGATTTTGTCACCTGCCATCAGCGGACGCAGTCCCACATCATTTTTAATAAGTTCTTCTTTAATATAACCAGCACATACTTCTTCCCTTGTCTGCTCATTTTCTGGTCTGCCAAACCTGCTGTTCACTTTATCAAGCGGGTAGTTATGACCATAAAAGTGCACAAATTCCTGCCCATCCTCACCGCATGATGTCATGAGAAAACCATCAGGATCGCAGATATGTGACTGAATAACGCCCGGATCTAATTTTTCTGTTGTCCCGGCATCGCCGGAATTAACAAGGTGGCGCTCCGCATAATCCCTAGAGATAACATAAGCATCATCCATGCACCATCCTTCAAGGGTAATATGAGCTATAGCAGTCTGCCTGTCTACCTGCAGACAGTCAATGCTGTTACCAACCACCATGACTACCCGATCAGCCGGATTGTAATCAATATAGCGGAACATCGGCAGGTTCAACAGCGCCATTTTGTCATTTTCATTGATTGTCCCATCAGGATTGTAGGGCGGCTCTAAGTGTCCTGTTTCTGGGTTGACAGATGCGTGTTCCCTCATATAACGCAAAATTCCTTGATTCCTTGCATTTCCTGTCGCTAAATAGTCAAACGCCTCACAGTCGTTCAGTATGGCGACATTTTCAAGCGTAACTGAAGAATCATCTTTATTTATATCATTAATAAAGTTTCTTTTTTTCAAGTCATACCATGTATTAAGTGTTGAATTATCAATAAATGATGTTGGGTATCTAACCACTGATTTCTGGGTTTTGATCAAAGCATTAATATATTCATCATCCATGCCCTTTGCGCGGTAATATGCCATATAATCTGCTGGTATCTTTGCTGCATACAGTTCACGGTAAATACCATTCAGTTGTGTTGTGTTAACATCAGAGTCATATGTCCGTCCGGCAAAATCACGATGTATATTCAGCCTTATCTTACGGTCAAGCATCTCCTCGTAACCACAGCATATTGTCCGTTTCTCCAGGGACAGGTTCTCCTCCGGATCAGGTCTCTCCACTGTTGCAGTATATTTTGGAATGATTGCGCGGTTATCATCATGATTGTACCGTGTCACGATCACGCCCCTCTCATCAGGTTCAAAAATCTGCCCGATATATCCCGTTATCTGCCTAGTTTCCGGATCTGTGTCTCCATCGTGCAGCATTTTATTTACAACCGTGCCCTCATATCGTATAATTCCATTCTGGTCAAGATCCAAGCCGGACACTTCAACTCCCTGTGCCTCCAATGAATCAAGCACTGTGTTCCTGACATGTGACATAAATGGTGATAAAGTGTCATTTTCCAATATGGACCTGCCGGAATCATCATCATATGCGGCAAGCAGTTCCCTTATCCGGTTCATATTAAATTCATCTGTCTGCATCAGGTCAAATTTTGTACCACTGCCGCAGGCTTTCATTGCAGTAATGAGGTCAGCTTCCCGCTCGCCGGAATACTCGGCAACGGCGGCGACATTCAGTGTAATTGGATTATCCTCCGATCCCGTACCATCAGTATGTCCGAACAGAAGGCGGACTGTCTCATTGCTGTGTCCAACTATATCCGCCCGTTTTTCCCCATAATCAGGCAGTTCTGCCGTTTCATCCTGTCTGAATTCCTCCAGCCTCTGTGAAAATGTTTCATCTGATTCCCCAGCTTCCTGCAGCAATGTATCATCATAATCAAGGTATTCACGGTATTTAAGTTGCAGCTTTCTGATGTCAGGCACATAAGAATCCGGAAAATCTGACTCTGTTACCTCAGACCTTTCCAAAAACCCAGTTCCAAGCGTTACATTCTGGTAATTCTGTTTTGCCATTTCTATGCTCTCATTAATGTATTTCATTGCATCATCAGGCGTTTCAAATTTGGGGTTTTCTGTCCCTGCCCTGCTGTATCCTTCATTATAGATATATACAGGCTGTATGTACCCATCATTATTGCGGGCGAGTCTGTAAAATGTATTGGAATTTTCAGCGGACCAGTATGACATATTGTAACGTTCATTGTTCCGCGTCAATACTGGAATCGACGTATTTCCATCATACTGCCTGACATCTCCGTTTTCTCCCACCATAAAATGCGTACCGTCCGGTTTAAGCTCCGGCGTCTGCGGATGCTCGCCCAGACTGTGCGCAAGCAGCACAAGAACATCCTCTTCGTTTGGAAAATATATGTCAGACTTTGCACCTACAGTACCGGAGGATTTGGAAGCAAATCGGAAATAGGATGCCGTCCCATTAAAAGTGCGCCCCACATAATTGGGATTTTCATAATCGAAAATCCTAATGTCGATGGAATCCTTTTTTCCAAGGGATACAGCTGCCTTCAACTGTCCGGCCTTGCTGTCCTTTCCAATTGTAAAAGGCAGTCCGCGCCTTTCAAGATCTTGGCATATTGTAACGGCATTTCTGATGGCCTGATCATTCATGACAGGATCTTCATCTGTAATCTTATTTGAAATCTGTCGGGCAAGCTGATTATAACTGTCCGCACCAATATACCTGCGTAATCTGTAAAGTCCGGTCTTATCAGTTTTTGAAAGTGTTTTTATATTTGGATAAAAAATCCTGTTCATCGGAATTATTCTATCATCTTTATTTTCATAAAGAGCAATATTATAATCTAGTTTTTTACCATTAGCTTCATCACCTATTGGATATGTTCCGGCAAAAAAATACTGTCTGGACAGAGAAACAGGCTCATATTGTTCCCTGTCCTCCTCTGACAGATTTAGAAGCGCTTTCTGTTTATATGCATTCTTTTCAAGGTATGCCTGTGTGACATCAAGGTCAGCTACCTGTACTTCCTGCCCTTTATATCTGTAGACACCAAAAACGTCCAGTGCACGCAGGTTTTTTTGCTGTTTCATGCTGTCCAATTTCTTATTCATGTCTGTAACCGTAAAATTTTTTTTATCTGCATATTCTGCAAGACTGGACTCTGCTTTTTCCGGCAACAGCCTGTTTTCTTTAAGATATGTTTCAAGGATTCCTTCTCTTCCGTCCCTGTCAAACATCCTGTCCATCATTTCTCCCATAAACAGGTTAACCATGCCATCCATGTCGGTATCAAGGTCTTCCGACATGTTATATACCAGTTCCCGGAATACATCGCCGTATAGGTCATTCATGAGATACTGCCGTATGTATTTGCATTGCGATACTGTAAGCGGCATTCCATCATGATCATGGATATATTCATTTGCCAGAAAAATACTATCATTAAAAACGAGCGGATTGATATATCTCACAAACTGGTTGTTTAATTCCCTTTGCTCTGTTTCACTGTTTGTATATCTGGCTGGTTCTGTCCGCATTTCATTACTACCCATATCTTCCCCATACTCCCTTTTATTTGTATACATATCAAAATATCTGCTATAATCACTGCTTACGCCCCTTACATCACACCCATATCCCTGCAGTATGCCCGCAATGATACTTCTGTGACACAGGCTTTCGTCTGCGCAATAACAGAACAGGCAGATATCCCTGCCTTCCCTGTCGGCCCTGCGCAGCTCATTAATAAGGTCTCCCGCACGCCCCGACTGCATTTCACTGATAAATTGCGGAAGATATATCCCTTCAAAAGCATCAATTCCCCATCGGTTTTCTGAAACAAATCCCCTGTATTTCGAGAATAGATTCCATGAAGGGGACAGGTCTGCAACCTGTCTGACTTTTGTGGAGACATTCTTATATGAGCGTACAATCGCCCATGTCTCATCATGTTCTTCAGGTCTTACCTCCCTTATACTGCATATCGTAATCATTTACTGCTTCCTCCCCTGGGAACTGCAAGAAATCAAAATGTGTGGATTATTTATCTACAGTTCTTTGTCCACATGAATAAAAAAACCATGCCATTTAGGATATCTGTACCTACGCAGCACCTGAATATTCCTCTTTTCTTAGAAATTCGGCCACAGCAGCATCAAATTTTCCATCGAGAATCGTTTCCCATCCAGCAAAACCTGCAATAAACCTGATAAACTCATCCGTAACCCTGTAGCCACTAAACATATCAATTTCTTCCTGCACAAACTCCCCATCAGCGAAAACACGCGCAGTCGGATCGCTTACCATTCCTGCCAGAAGCTCCATATCCTCTGCAGATTGTTTTACGATATAGGGCATTTCAGTACCTGTGCTGCCATAAAGCGAATCCTCTATGACCGAAAAGCATTTGTCATTTGCAAATTCTTTTTTTAATTTTACAAATACAGCAGCAAACAGATTATCAAATCCATGGCGCGCCTTTCCTGCCTCATTAATAAGATCCCCCCTAGACAACTGCCCTTCTGCATATACTTTCTTTCCGTCTTTCTCGTTCTGTTTTCGAATATCATTTATCTGTTTCTGCATCTCCTGATCTTCTTCGACTTCATAAAGACTGATAGATTCCTTTCTCACAGCAGTATTGTCAAAATCCATTGCCGTATTCTGGCGGGCAAATTCAGCATCGATCATGTCCATGATGTCATTTGCATAAATATCCTTATCAAGACGCCGTATGTCATCATCATCATAGCCAAATGCCGCATTATAACTTTTCATGACAGATTCCGCCATAAGTGCCTGTTCCATACGTTTATTCAGCAGTTTATCGAAATCAGGCTGGTTGTTCATGAGGTCAAAATCCATTGCCGATGACAGTGTTGGTATTGTCTGCAGAGAGTATTCCCGTCCCGGCACCCTGATCGTATTCTCAAAAAGCTTATATGACATGGGTAATATTGTTTCGTTCCTGTTCCAGACTGGTGAATCGCCCGCGCGAAACACCATACTGTTGTTCTTCTCAATATACATCATGTCATTGTAGCTAATCACGGGTACCTCCTTTGTCTGCATCATGTAAGACGCCTTCCCCTCGTTTGCAAGCAGGAGTTTTTCCATGTCTCTGGTCACTGTTTTCTGGTCAATGTATGACCTGTGCGTGGTTCCGGACATATTTGACAGCGTTCGTAACATCTCGTCATCTGTAGATTTCAGGAATATGATATTAGAAGTATTGCCCTGCACGATCTTGTCAACGGATTCACCATATACCTCCCGTAACTGCTGTAAGGTCTGGAGTACAAGTGTGAACTGCTGGTCCTGTCCGAGTCCAATAGAAAGCATCGTCTCAAACCCGGATATTCCGTGTCCTTCCGATTTAAGGTTTCCGAGCTCGTCAAGCATATACCTCGTCTTATAAAGCGGCTTCTGATTCGGCTTTGTCATATAGGACTGGTCAAAATTGATGTCAACGAGCTGTTTAATCAGTATGAGGATCAGTTTTGCATATTTCATCAGATGCGGGGGCGTCACAAGAAAAATCATTTTTGGTTTTTCACAGTAACGCACATAAGACTGCGTGATCACGGGAACGGATTCATCCGACACCTTATACCACACATTTTCAATGGCACTATTATTGTCTGTAAGGAGCCGTTTACGCTTAAAAGCAGTCACCCCCGGTTTGAACTCGCCCGTTTTATCGTCCTTTACCAGCTCATATAATACCCCATTTTTTGCAATCTTTGTCCCAAGTACGGGATCTTTCACATACGTGCGCCCGTCAAGCGATATCTGGTATCCCTTATGAAACACAAAATAATATTCATGTACAAGGGCATCCGTACCAGCGTTTGTCAGCCGCAGCCTGATGTATGCCGTATCTGTCTTAAATTTTCCGTCAAAGTAATAGCGCGCCCATCCCTCACGTGACACGATATCCGAATGCTGGAACTCATTTCCCATATTTTTTTTAAATGCAACGTCTTCAAAAGCATCCCACATACACCGCAGTCCGATATAGTGCCGCCTTTTTACAAAATCCGGATGAAACCTCACTCCTAGGCGTCGCGGAAAAGACAGACCGGCAAGGTCAACCGTCTGTGAAGGCGTTCCTGACGTCAATGTTGATATCGTCGGGTCTGTAAAAAAAGACATGGCTGTTATTGCAATACCATATACAGATGCCATCATCTTGTCGGCTCCTGCCATTGATTTGAGTGAATTGTTTATATTACCGACAAGTGTCCTCATCGTGTTCTTTGGCAAATAATCCGTTGCGTTAAAATACAACGAGAGACAGTCAAGCTCCGACGAACCGTTCCAGAGGACAGATTTGCGGTTCGCTTCTTTTGCAAGGTCATTAATCTCATCATCATCAAGATAATCATACTGTCCTGATTTTAAATTATTTGCGAATACCTGTGCGGGATTTGGCATCTTCTTCCCGACAAGCTGCACAAACATCTGATAACAGTTATAGAGCGTGACCCTGCCCCACATTGCATCAATATGGGTATCTATTGTCTGCGGGTCTATGCATTCGCCGGCTGCAATTCGGCTGCTGCATTCATTTCTGTAAGTCCTCTCTTCTTCAAGATAATGATCAATCAGACCAAATGCAGCCCTTTTAAACGCATTATTTGCTGCATTTGGCCATACTGGATCTTCGGCGCCTTCAAGCGGAAAGAAAACCTCAGCGACACTTTCCACATATGCAGCACATTTGGTAAAATCTCCCTCACGTGCTGCCTGTGCTGCCATTCCCAGCGGATTGTATATATCCGTTTTCATTGCATTGATCAGGTTAAACTGCACAATCTGATAACCCCTCACTGTACCACGCACGTAGTTTTTGACGAGCAACTCACCCTTGGGATCGTTCAGTAGAATGTTATTCAGCCGCTTTTCCCGCATCCACATATCAATTGTAGGCTCAATGATTGTCTGTCCCTTTCCCGCCCTGGTGATTGCCAGTATCATTGTATTGACTGGAGCTGAATCAACAAGATAAACACCTGCAGGACGCTGCGGTTCATATTCCGGGATATACCAATCATTGTTAATAAGGTCCGATACAGTATTATACAATGATTTTCCTGTCTTTATTATCCGCTTTCTTCCAGTTGAGCTGCTTCGGACTTTCACAAACTGTTCTCCGCACAGCTTGTCCTTATTCTTATTGCCGGGATTATAGCTTATTTTTCTGACATCATATGTTTTTCGTACCTCCTCTGGTGCACCGGATGCTTCAAACAGGGCATCGGCAAATTCTGTATCAAACATGGGCACTTCCATATATTTCGGATTATTTTCGTCATCGTAAATAATTTCGTTTTTATATGCGATAATCTCTCCGTTTCTGTCATACACATTTTTATCATAGCGTTTTGCCATCTTCACTTTTTTAATTCCCTTATTGCTAAGTGCCATATGTGAAATAAGCGACGAAACCTGGACAGATGAGTGTGCTCCCGCATCCGGAAAATAATTAAATTTTAACTGTAGTTCTTCTGGAAGGGCAACGTGCTGGTCATCTGTGTACTGGTTAATATCATCTGTTGTACAGAGCATGTTCTGTGCTTCAAGATTTTTCCGCATAAACGGCTGCAAAACCGCAAATACCAGAAACCCAATGCCCAAAGATACATATATCTGCATTGATGAATATACATAAAATAATCCATAAGAATCAGAAGATGTATAATTCCCTAAAACCGATACACCCGCACTCCACAAAAAGAAAATGCAGAAAGCAGCCAGCATTGAAATACACAATGAGATAACATTCCTTGAAAGCATAGTCTGGCTATCCCTGAGTACACCGCGCCTTAACTGCTGGTCATTATACACATCGCGCCCTTTAACACTCTCTCCATATTTCTGGTTCTTCAAAAACTTCCAATTATTCTTTTTTCCTGCCATCCGAAAATAATCCTCTCCCATTCAATAAAATAAGTTCCTAATGTACCTTTAATCGTGATTTCACCTGATCGTGTGCAAAAAACAGGTGCAGAACAACTTCTCTGCACTGTACTCATCATATGACAAATTTATTTTCCGGAAGATTTTTCTGGTTCACCAGCTGTATCACCTGCTATTTCATCAGACGCTCCTGTCAGAGATATTGAATACTGCCTATTTCCTAAAGACCTGTTTCCGATTATATTTCCAGAAAGAATGCCAATCGCAAACATTGCCACGGCAACTGAAATCCACACGGCAACTGATACCCTATTAAATTTGTTATGAACGATATCAACATGTGCTAGATGCTCCTCAGCAGCTCTTCTGTCGTTTTCAAGTGTGACAATGCGTGTTTCATATTCCTTTGACTTTTCTTTGTCAATGCTTACATATTTATCCATGAGCTCTTTATACCTGCCTTCAAGTTCATTGTACCTGTCAGACTCCGCACCAAGCTTTAGATTGTATTCGCGTATAAGGTTTTCCTCATGTAAACGCGCAGCATCCAACTCATCATGGAGCTTATCGCACGCTGACTTATGGTCATTTGAAATAGATTCCATTTTACGTTGGAATTCCTCAGTAACCCTGTCTGCCTCTTCTTTCTGACGCTGCGCCTCTGCAATAACGGCATTCCGGGCTGCTGCATCTTTTAAATGTGAATCAACATAGGCACCAATCCGTGACAGGATCTCCGTTCTCTTGGCATTCTCACCTTCCACCATTTCCAAATACGACTGCCCCACTACTTCAAGGGTCTCTGTCACTGCTATGTCCAACATCCTCCGAGCCTCATTTTTCCTGAGCTGATTCAGGTTCACAAGATTCTCACGGTGCTCCCTTTCGACCTCGTCATGCATCATTATCTCAACTTCCCGTGAAGCGGTTTCATGCGCCTTTGCATGATTGTCAATATAGGAACGTTCCGCCGCCATTGCTGCAGATGCCTTGATTCGCTCCAGTTCTTCATTCCAAACCTGTTCCATTACGGCACGTTTCTGCGCAATCTGGTCCTCCAGCGCATCCTTTTTTTCTTCTTTTTGCGCTTCAAAAATCTTATACATCTTATAAAAATTCGTGGATGCATTATGATAGTCAACCTTATTCGCGATATCCTCCGCATTATTTGTCATCAGGCAAAGATAACGCTGGCGGCATTTAAGAAGGTTATTATGGTGCAGTATACGCAGTTCTTCATTGGCATTTTTGACCATCTGCGTCACATAGGAATCAAGCCACCCGTCCTCTCGATCTTCGATCATCGGAACATAACCGTTTTCACCAATGATGCGTACATCAAAAGGCTCTGCCGATATCTCAAGATCAAGGTCTCCCGCATGAAAAAGACGTTCTACTGCTCTGGTTACGTCTTTATCCGTAATTTCCTGTACTTGTAAATTTTTTTCCTGACCGGCTGTATCTTTAGATTCCCCTGCAATATCCTCCAAAAAATAAGTGCCGCAAAACGGGCAGATTTCATCTTCAGGATTAACGTAATTTTTACAGACAGGACACTGGATATCATCCGCATCATCAGAATCAGGTTCATCCATGTCAATATTTATATTTTCCAAAAAATCTTCCCCGCCTGTCTCCCGGGCACCTTCTACAGTCTCCACAAAATTTATTTCTTCATATTTCTTCTGGGCCGCTTCTGTTCCTAGATGCTGCACACCAGTCTCATCAGAATCTTCATCCCCGAACAGAATATCATCTGTCACAGGCTGTTCTTCAGAACCAGTCACACCAACGGCATCTGATACCTGTACAGTTCCCCTGCTTATACTATGAAACCACTCGTAAGGAACACTATCTGGCAGCTCCTGAAATACCATACTGCCATTCTGGTCAATAACACAGACCGTTGGCGTGAACTGGCCAAACTGTTCCTTATCAGACAGAAAACGAAATTCAGAAAGGGATTCCATTGTCCTATCCGTAGGAATAATGACAAACCTGTCCGCAGCAATGCTCTCCGCACTTACATACGCCTCAATATTCCCACAGTTAATGCATTCAATCAGCTGCCCCTTGTCAGGGTTGGACCGCGCAGCCCTCTTATTCAGTCCGCCGATTGTATTTACATCGAGGGTAGCCACCACATACCGCTTATTTCCATCCTCGTCTGCCGGAAGCTCAAAGGCAGAATTTGACCGGATAATATCGAGAACGGCTCCCGGCACGGACTCACTTAATACACTTCCAAGAGATTCGGTTGGTCGCCTTGCAGCCCTGAGCTGTTCGTCCTGTTCCTTCTGCCGCTTATCCTTACCTTGTTTTTTTGATTTAAATAACGCCATTTTCGTATGTACCGCCTTTCTTAATTATATATGGCATTTACATGAATACACGCCGCAGATTTAAGCTGTGTCTTATTCTCAAAAGCCATATCCCCGGAAATTCTGACATTAATCTCTATTGCGTTCGGATTTTCATTGATACATCTGGCCACCCTAGCAACCACCTGTTCCTCAAATTTGGCAACAGCGGCGCGTGCACCACCCTGATCCGGATCCCTGTCCAAATTGTCTTTTACAATAAATTCTGGTATTTTATTCGACATTTTAAGCTTCTTATTATGTTTTTTTAATACTTCATATATAAGATTATCCATCTTATTCCCTATGATCCGCATCTTGGTATCCTCAGAAAGCGGCTGAAATGGGACAATACAGTCAATACGTCCCAGAAGCTCCGGGGGAAATTTATTATCTGCAGTTGTCGTTGTAATGGATTCTTTAATGAGTTTGATGTACTGGATAAGCCCTTCACTTTCTGCTCTTTCTTTATCCAATACTTCAGCCCTGCCGCCAGAAATGTCGTTTGTGAATGCTGCAAGATTTTTATATATTTCAGAACCTGCATTCGTGGTAATGATGATGTAGCAGTTAGTAAATACCACCTGCCGCCCGTTTTCATCAGAAAGCCGTCCGTCATCAATCACTTGGAGCAGTTCCCTCGTAACCTCGGCAGAAGCTTTCTCAATCTCGTCGAGCAACACAACGGAAAACGGACGCTCCCATATTCTTGCCGAGATCTCTTTCCTAAAATGATCAACGGATTCCGGCCTTGCATATTCAGACATGTCAAATCTAATAAAGTGACGGTTGCTTGACTGGTTTTGATCATACTGATCTGTACTGTCGCGGAACAGGATTTTCGCAAGCTGCTTTGCCATTTCAGTTTTTCCTACACCCGTCGAACCAGTGAAAAGGAACGTGCTCATTGGCTTCGATTTGTCATTGAGGTCTGCAACTGCTATATGCATACGGTTTGAAATGGATAATGTAGCATAAGATTGTGCATAAACATGGTCATCAAGATATTTTTTTATCTTTGTCGCATCAGCCTTGAATGCTATGTTTATTCCCTCGGATTGCTGTATGACATCCGCAAGCAGCCGAACATCAAGCCTGCGTTTTGCGGCATTATGCCAACCAACCATTGCGTCAAGGATTCGTATTGACTTTCTGGGCTGGCTGCTTGACGGTATGTACCTGTTTGTATATTCATAGATCATCTCATAAAGCGAATTATTGTATTGATGGCTGGCAACCCCGTACTGTTTTGCCATTCCTTTCAGGATTGCAACTACCATTTCCCTGCCCGGCTGGCCGAGGTTCAGTCTCTGGAAACGCTCCACAAGCGGCTTGTTCGGTAAAATATACTGCCGAAATTCGTCAAATGTGGTTGCCGCGATCACCTTCACGCCCCTAGTTCCCGAATCTGCCAACAATGGTTTCATCGCTTCAACTGCCGGCGCGGAAAGCTGTACAATCTGGTGGAACTCATCTACAAAAAGAACCAGTTCCCTGTCCGTGATCCGCTTAAAAACATCCACTTCCCCAAACAGCTGCGTCAGACTGTTTCCCAGCGTAACCGGGCTAAAGTCCGCTATCATTTTGGCAAGGTTTATTTCCAAGTAGCTTCTGTCCGTGTCTTTTTCCATAACCCCCTGTACAAGCATTGTCTTACCCGATCCCGCCTCTCCGATCAGACACGCATTGCACAGCTCTGGTGCGGACAGTATTGCTGCAAGTCTCAGCATCTCCTGATCCCGTCCTATTATTTTTCGCGGCGAATATCTGACAGGATTTGTATATTTCATAAGATATGGGCATTTTTTCTTTAAATCTTCTGAAAGCCAGTCTGTATGCATACTTCTGACAATTGGATACGTGTTCGTTTCCATCTATATGTATTCCCCTTTGTAATCGCTTAAACAAATATAACTATCCCTGTGACTCATCTTCCGATCCATCCAGATCACTCCGTTCATACCAGTAATCATCAATTTCTTCCCTATCACTCTCTGAATCTTCAAGTTCCGGGGAAGAAATATGCCGCATGCTTTCCCAGTCAAGCTCATATTCATCATTATAATACCGACCAAAAATCTTCTTCTTAAAATATTTGAGCCATTCATATTCATACATATAAAGTCTGGAAATATCTACAATTCCTCGCTCAATACGATCTGCAAGTGTCAGCTCCTCTTTCCACGCTGCCCCATCAGGAACTGGTATTGTTTCTCCCCGCATATGATAGGGATCGTTCCCATAATCATAATCCTGTGACATTTTTCCATACAATGTCCTTTTAATATCCTCGTCTGTACTGTCGTCAGGAACATTTACCGTAACAGGCATATACATGGTCTTATAGCACCTGAATATATATTTGTCCAAGACTTCCTCTGTATCTTTAACAGGGAATTTTTCATCATTAACATCTTGCATACAGGAATTATCTTCTGAACTGTCAGAAAATTCTTCCCTATCTTTACACCGAAAAAGCTCCCTAATACATTTATCCTGCCTGTTGTCAGAATCCCCATAATAAAACATCGTACCAAAATTAAACAGGTCGCCCTTCTTTAAATATTCCGCATTCCTCTTTGATTGACGGTGCATTAAATCCAACAGTTCATTTTTTACTCTTTCTTTCTCAGATTCAATTTGTTTTTCCGTAAAATATCCTGAAACCTGTCCTTCTACTTTACGGCTGCAAAGCCATGTTACCCGCATATCGTTACCTCCCTAAAATCCATACTCCAATTCCTTATTCTTGTTGTTTTCCTCTTCCTGCCATTTCATGATATTTTGTGGCAGTTTTAAATAAACAGCATCCCGAATCTTCATATGTGTATTCCTGTCCAACATAATGGTACTGCGTTGTTCTATTTCATCTGCCGGATGCTGTACTGGTTCTATCTGACTACCAGCTTCCAAGTCTTTATATGTCCTACGCATAAGTTCAATATCCCCTGAATCGAACTTATCCTTCATCTGTGGCTGTCCCGTACCATCAAGGTAATCACAGGCGACATCATATGCACTGATCCGCCTTTTTGCCATACATATATACGCCTCCCTTACAGAATCAGAGAATTTAAGCGGTTTATTGATATCACTTTTTAATTCATGCAGGTCCAGCCCCCTTACATCCTCAAATTTGTACTTCTGGTGGTATCTGATGTGCGGGGAGCCGTCATCATTCAGTGTCATAACAAGCTGCAGACTGTCAAGCCTTGACTGAAATTCTGCATAATCCTCTAAATACTGTTTTTTGTTTCGCCTAATACGTTCTTTAAATATTTCCGGTGCCTCCACAATATACCTGCCGCCATATACATCATATTTTTTTCTTCCGTATTCTTCTGCTTCATCCGCCTCCATCTTTCGAACTGAACCATCTTCATATATAAGTATCATGGAATGTAGCCGGCGCCCTCGCTGTGAAAGCTCCACATATTCCAATGCAAGCCTGTCTACGGGTATATCTGTTTTGATAAAATAGGCATATTTCTCCGCAAGCATGTCCTGATACTCCTGTTCAACTTTGAAATACCCATAAAGCATATAGGAATCATCACTGACATTTCCATTTACACGTTCCCTCTCATAATTCCTGATATATTTCTCGAAACGGTCTGCTTCAATTTTATGATGATTATAGCGCTTCCTATATGTGCGAAGTCGGTAAACAAAATCCTGCAAGTCATTTTTGAATGATGGATATAGGTTTTCCTGCGCCGCAAGATTTTGGACAGGCGTTGCCTTTTGTACTGCAATGGGACATTCGCGGAGAATTTCATACACATCATTCATTCCCTCTTTTATGACAGCTTCCCGCCCATTTTTTATAATATTCTCTTTCTGTTCATCATCAAGGTTCTCTTCCCTCTGGCGTATGTCTGCATACTGCAGGATTGTTGAATCTTCAAATCCTAAATCACCCTGTTGCAGCATACACTCCACATATGTACGGCACAGTCTGTCAGCCTGTTTCATTTCCTTTTTACCACTCCCGGCATACCATAATTCCCTATCACTAGGAAGAACTGTCATAATCTGCTGCGGTGCCCCGTATAGTTTCATATTTTTATAGATATACTGATCATGGTTAAGCTGCCTGTTGGAACGATCAAATCTGACACTTGATGCCATAAAATGCACTTCACCCGCATCCGTAAGTGCCACATCAATGCCATGACGTATCTTATTTTTGGTGGATGCGGATATTTTGCCACGCTGGGTACCATCATCCGTTATATTACCTGTTCCCATATCTACCATGGCAAGATGACAATGGATATGCCCTGTATCAACCTGGATCGTGCCGACATAATGCAGGTCATCATAGTCCTCAGATGCCCTTTCCATCCCGCTATAAACCGCATAACGAAGTTTCAGCTGGTCAATATGGCCTTTGAAATCACCCCTGTAGCGGAATTTGAATTCATTCGGGATAATACCATACTTTCGTAAATATTCCTCGTCAAAAGAAATAATGGTTTTCATAACAGTTTTTCCATCGTGAAACGCATCCTGTATCTTCTTTGAGGACATCACAAGTTCTTTATATGAAAGACTCAGCTCATGTTCATTAAAAGCCACGCCTCCGCGCTTTTGTGTTTTGTAAAAAGCCCTATCCATGTCATATTCGGAAACCGCTTTTTCAGTAATTTCCCGACGTGCCCTATATCTGTCACTAAAAGGCTCGCCATCAACAGTAACCGGTGTAACAATTTCTGTTGCGTCCTCCCTCGACATATACTGCAAGACAAAATTTCCGGGTGTGCCTCCCCTGGATCCGCCCCTCTTTGATAAGTTTTTGATTGTATACTCGCTACGGACTACGATTGATTCCTTTAATCCCAATTTTTACCCCATTATTTTTATAAAATATATCCTACATTGACGGAACAAAATCATCAGAATTCATATCCATATCATTCCCATCTGTATATACTTCTTGTTGTACATTCATTGACCAGATACCTGCCGCTCTGCTGACCGCATTTTCGGTGATCCTTGCCCTTGCCTTCTTATGGTCATCATCTCCGGCAGTAAGATGAAGCTGCACCAGTTCCGCATCAGTCATGGCATCATCACCAGCAATACTCGCTTCATTGTCCCCGTCTGTAAATTCCTCAACCGCAGCTTTCGTATCACCAATGATCCTGTCGATGTCCGCAGAAGTAACATGTTCGTCCCTGCGTACCGCAATTTCCGCCGCGAACATGGCACATAACTGGTGTTCTGCCTCCTCTTCTTTCGTAAGGGTTCTCTCCGGACGGACAACCGTTCCGCTCTCCGGCACCGGATCATATCCCCACAATTCATTCTCTGGAACATCATCCGTTAATTGCCTTTCACTATCCGGCATATGTTCCTGCTTTGCCTTTTCAAAAAAGGAAGCTATATTCCCATAATCTGTGTCCTCGGAATTTGTGACACATCCATAAGGATTTTTGATCGAACAGCTTATGACCGGAATCCGCCGTTCATCCTCATCCACATATTCCGTTGCAAAAACATCTGCTTTCACAGGTATATTCCCAAAGTCAGTTTCCGTAAAAATTTCTGGTATGCCAAGTTGTCCCTTCATTTTCGGTCTGTTTGGTCCATAACCGTAAAGACCGTTTCCCACGAGTTCCATGATCTCCTCGTTGGACAGCTCCCACCTGATCTCGACAGGAGGCCTTTTTCCCTGCCTGAAGCGTATATTTTGTATATCATAGGGAAAATCCCCGCTGACGCTTTTCACCTCTCCGTCCCTGAACATGATATACGGTCTTTTGGACTGTTCATCAAATTCAATCTTTACGTTGTCAAAACTGGCGGTAACACGCGCATCCATGTCTTCCCTCGAAACAATCCTGTTGTTCCTTAAGGATTTTTCAATACGCATCTTCCTCTCTTCGCTGCTGTTATGTGGAAATGCAAGTATTCCATTATCCATGGCTTTTTATCCTTCCTGTTCTGTAAAAACTGGTGCTTCCCTTTATAATTTTTTTTAAAACAAAAAAATATCCCCGGACAATACATATGTCAATACATATAAACGGCAGGATTCCATATGAAAGCAGTACAAATTCGTTATATCCAAAGGCTGCAAGTCCGATACTGTTTACCATCGGTAATATTGTAAAAAATACAAATATAAAGGATACAGCTGTAAAAATTGCGATAAACGTATAAACAATAACTACCCGAATACTAAAACTACATTGGTGCTTTATTGTATTCCTGATTTTTTTACCTATTAAATTCCTCATACTCATTTATTCATCCCTACTGCCTGATCAGCGCTTCTGCGTTGACTTCTGTGCACTTATCATTTTCAATTACATAATCAACATATACATATCCAATATATTCCTGGTTCATTCCCTCCGCCGACATATCCACGGAAGAAACAACAAGTATTCCGGCATATCTATTTTTCCCTGCCTCTGAAGAAACCGGATATGACTCAATGCTCTCAAATTTCATGTTATCTTTATTCAGGTCAATGGCATAGAGCATTTGTCCGCTTTTTTCATCATAATATGTAACAGGTTCCGGTAAAAGTGCCTTCATTAAATTTGATTCCGCCGTATACCCAGTTTTGAACATTTCCTGACGTAATAATTCATATGTACTGCTGTCGTTCCAAGTACAGATATGTGAAAAAAAATCAGCCGCGGTCAGATCATTTTCTGATGTGTCGCCTGTATAATAGGAATAGTCATCAAACGATGCCCTCTGTGATACCATATCCTTATACTGGTTCGTCATTAAATCATAATCTGTTTTTAACTGGGTAAGCTGAACAGACTGTTCCTTTATTTTAAGTCTGGAAGGACCAAGTATTATTTTACCAATCATCAATTCAATAATAATGATAAAAACCATCACAATGACTGGAACAAAATATCTGACTATCTCCAGTTTTTCGTCCGATGTCATCACATATTTGGGAAGTTTACACTTCTTGATATCCAGCCGTTCATTTGTCAAAGCATCCTGTTTTGAATTACCTTGTTTATTCTTAAAAATAAGCAATTATGGCACCTCCCCATCACAATATTCATTATTTTCTATATTATCTGCAGTTTCAACTACATCTGCTTCGTGTACGACATTATCTATAACATACTCATTTCGATCATGGGACATGTTCTCATTGACCTCATTCAGCACTTCATCTATGTTTTTATAATAATCAATGTAATCTATAGAACTGATAAGATTCCCATTAATAAGCCTTACATCTTCATCTAGCAACGCGTTTCCTTTTGTTGTATAATAAACCGTAAAGTTACCAAAAAGTTCACCCAGTCCGTCATACACTCCTGTTGCAACTGCCAGTATGACATTACTGTTCACGTTCCTGCATATCCAGATGCTTGGAATTTTCTCTGTTATTGAAGTCTGACGGTTAAGATATGTCCATGTGTACTGACATGTAGCGTTATTATACCAAGGAATGCGTCCAAAAGGATCGCTTATAAACTTATCCAGTGCTGATGCTGTGTTTCGTGCGGTTTCCGTTACAGACTCAACAGATGCATTGTCGGAAATTCCACCATACATGTCCTGCAGACCTGCTACAGCGCTTCCCGCTTCCCATGAATTATACAGCTCCTTCGTTTCAGTCTCCTCAAAATTTTTTATGTCCGCCTTTATAGAATTACATTTTTGCTGATAACCAGCTATTTCCACCAAATTAGATTGAATTATATCATTCTGCCGATTCTTCGCTATATATATACTCACAGCTCCGATCATGAATAATAAAATGAATACCGTGATAATTATGCCTCGCACTTTTATAAATTTTGATGTTTTAACTTCGTATGCCAAATCTTCAAGATAAAACATTTTGTTTTCTTCCTCCTGACTAAATCTATTTTATATCTGGTGGTATTGATATTTTCTTATACTGCGATTTCGTTGAATCCATGGGATGAACACACCTAAAAGCATGGTATGTAGAATATTTATCGGACCATGTCCCGATCCCAGGCGAACGTTCCCCGAAGGAGCCATGAACAATACATGAACCAGCAGCAATATTCCCAAGACTTTTATCAGAATAATTTTTAGCAATGATCTCACCAATATAAATCAAAGTATGATGTTCGGCAGAACCTGTTTCAGCAGTTGCGTCACTTGCAACAGAATCCTTGCGTATGAGAATATCCCCTGCCTGAAGCTGTGATCTGTCACCACCCCAGTCTAATTCCACCCACCTCGGGCTCGTAACCAGATACTGTATTTGGTTAAGTGTTGCACCTTTGGGATAATTGTCATCATATCCCGACCACCGTACAGCAGTACACACAGTACGGTCACATGACATATAAACAGTATCGCCCTTTATCACTTGGTCATGTACCCATTTATAGAGATTGGTTCCATCATTCCCTTTTGACTGCGTGATAGTAGGCCATGCAATCATTGCAGCACATTTCGCAATATTTTTCCTCTCCTCATAAACAATCCTGTTACACTGACTCATGTCTTGATCATATGTATATATCTTACTGATACTGTTGTTATAATCCTTCGTTTTATTCAGAACTTCCAGCACTCCGCTTGCATACCCTTCCTCAACAAAAAAGAAATAATCATTGCTGTCAGTGGCATTATCTTCCCCCACAAAATAATTCGGCTCTCCCTTTGCTGCATCCCTGTTTGCTTCTTCCCACCACTCATAATAAAATTCCAACGCATTATTGATCCGTTCCTGCTCCGTCCCGTTATTACAGCCTTCCCATTCATTAAAAAACTGTTTCGTATACCGTACAACCGTATATTTATACAGATAAAACCTGTATTTCTTTTTCCACTTCCTGATATACTCATTCTTAGCGGCATTATTGGCTTCATCAATACCGTCATGATATACACCATTCTCATCCGTGTATGGCACAGGTTTATGTGATGCAAGGATAGCTGGCCATGCTGCATTCATTTCAAGGGTAGCCTGCGCTTTCGCATTATCCCTGTCAGTATCGTCATAATAATCATCCTTAGTATCACCGCCAATTGTTATTTCATCATTATCCTCGCCAACCGGATGAAGGTTTATCGTTTCATCCGCAAAAGTTCCACTTGTGGTATCGACAGTATCCCATTTATTTTTTGATGAAAAATCCAAGTCAACCTTCATATCTCCATCCCATTTTTCCGCACCTGTTTCTTTCCATTCCTTAAACCATGAAGCATTATTATCTCCGACAGAGGATGTATCTATGGAAAACGCCAGCTGTACATTCATATCGTACCACATACTTTCCAATGTGGAATCTCCCTTGAAATTCTGCATTCCGTATAATTTTGCGTATTCAACAAGCTTTTTGTTCCTGTCATTCGTCCACTGCCCGAGTCCAATCCCATTCCGCAGAATATCCGGATATGTGAGAAAATATTGTGGATTCCACTTTTCCAAGACAAAATCGCATTGGATTGCCTGTTGTTTTTTCATACCTATCCGGTATGGTTCCGTGAAAACTGTTTCCACCGCTGTGGGATCAATACCAGATTCAAGCTCCCAGTTTCCTAGCACCGCAAAAATCTGTTCAGGTCTTAAGCCATAATGATAATAGACAGAATAGATCCGCTTTGCTGTCTGGCGCTTTAATCGGTTAACATCAACCGCAGTCTCATATCCTCCCTTTCCAATCATTGCCCTGTCAATATAAGCTGTACACTCAATAAAATTACTGTCTTTTACGGCACTGCCATTTAAAGCAGCACTGTCAATTAGTGCCACAATTGCTGTCCCGACAAGAATGCAGAATGATATGATAATACTGACACTGGTATGCATAAGCGCCTGTACTGCATGTTGAACCAGCATCTGTAGCTTCATTTTCAGCTTCATGAGCAGAGACATTTTTACTGCATGGGAGGTTGCTGTACCAGCAGCATTTAACGCTGCAGCATCCCTCAGCTTCTCAGCGGTACTTTTAGGTTTATTTTCCGCCTCTTTTCCGATGCCTGTCCGGCTTCTTTCCTTATCCCCTGCAGACAAGGGACTGCTGTTACAATCTGACTGCCCCATCAAACACGCTCACCACCTTACCATACCGTAACCACACCTTCATTGTAATTAGATGTAAAATATTTTCCTGCCATCTTCATATTGGATTCAATATACAGGTAATCAACCAGATGCGTGCAGTGATACAGCCTTTTTGCATTGTAATAGTCATTGAGCGCCATATTATAGCTTTTTATATTTTCAACTACTGCCTGCGTATTATTCAGTTTCAGATCGCTTTCGTCAAGATTAATAACGGAACCGTCAGCCATATACCATGTGTTCAGTGTATTCGGAATATCAGATGTCTGGTAATTATTCAGGCTGTTAAAAAATTGTATATCCGTCATGTCAGTCTGTTTTACCATATCAATGAAAGATGTATCATGCAGTGTCTTTCCATACCAGTCGTAATCAACACCGTCTATAAAATCAAACCCCGAACGATATTTGATTATTCCATCTTCATCAACTGCCAGTTCATCGCCTGCAATGTATACCGGCATTGACGGAACCTTAACATTAAGACTTTCAAGATTATTTCTGTAATTATCTATTTTCTTCCAACCCGCATACATTATTTTTACATCATCATAGAGGCTTTCCCTGATCTTACTCTCGTTTTCATCAATAACCGCATCCTGATATAATGATGTAATGTCAAAGTCATCCAGAAAACCACACTCCTTGGCAGTATTGCCATTTGGGTTTATGATAACCCTCCACTGGTCAAACTGTGCATATGATGCATCCCGAACAGCATTTTCATTCCCTGATGAACTTGTATTGATCTGTAAAACATCGTTACATCTTAAAATAATCTCATAACATTCCCTTGGAAAACCATTAACTGCGGAAAGATACAATGCAGTGTAGCCTGTAGAACCAAATACATAAAAACCGCCCATCACGTCAAGTTGTGTACTCCTGCGCGAGACATACTCACCTTTAAAAACATCAAAGGACTTGATGAAAACCTGATATTTCGCGGCATCTGTCACCATACCGTTCATATCATCAAACTTAAACAATATCACGCACTTATTCCTTTCAGGATTGACATAAATTTGTGAAATCGTACCATTCTTTCCAGACAGGGAAGTTGTAAATGAATTTGCAAAGACTGCATTTTCTGACAACAACCTGTTATTTTCTTTCGATGCATATACACAGATGGAAATACTGTTGATCAGCATTACCAGAAGAAGTACTCCAAGAACTGTTCCGAACAATTCAATATGGTGGTGTCTGCCCCATATCCTAATACGTCTGTATATTTCCATATCATAAAATCCTTCCTTTCTGATCTCATGATTTATGCCGATGCATCTTATGTCCAAAATACCCATAAGAATTCTCGGCATTTAATACAAAATAATAAATTTCAGTTGGATTATGGCGTTTTACCACCGCCAATACCTGTACCCGTAGCCAGATCATTTAAGGTCTGTTTTCCGACATTCGCCAGGTTGTCCATGATATCAAAACCTCCGACAAAGAAACAACCTCCAACAATGATCATGCCAAGAAGCATCAGCCAGTTAGTCTGCCCCCTTCCATGTTGTATGAATGCCTTACAGATTAACACTGCGGCTGCTACAAGCATAAAAGCACCTATAACGCCAATAAACGAACCGCCCCATGATTTAATTGCATTTTTTGAATTATCAAAAAATGTGCCAAGATTAATAGACGATGCAAGAACTACTGTCATTTCCATTTTTGCTACCATTTTTTATCTCCTCTCGAATTGATAAGCAACTACATCATTGATTTATTTACCAAAAAATAATATCAGTTTTTATCAAATATGTCAATAAATATTTTTTATTTACCGATTAATGCATAAATAAAATGCAAGAATTTATATTCTATAATACAATTTACTTCTGCGGCCTCTTAGCATTATACTTCTTGTATTCTGTTGTCTGACGGGACTTATTGATCTGTTTATTCATACTTTTGTCATTAGTCTTGTAAGGCACCTTTCTGATTTTCATTATGTCCTCAGTCTGGTCTACATGAGTTAATAATTTCTGTCCGACAAAATTATGATATTCATACTCGTCTGATGTGACCGAATCACTATTGTATTTACTGATAATTTCATGTTTATCTTTTACGTGTTCAACTACTTTTTTCGAAGACTGAATATGTACCTCTTCATCATATCCCTGTTCCATACTCTTTCTTGTATTTTTTACAGAATTATTTACATTATTTCGTCCATTATTTTCTGCACTGTTGGTATTCACGATGCATTCGCCACTAACAGATCGATTTGTCCGTATCGGAGTATATACAGTATTTTCCTGTATATTTCCCAACAAGCCTTCGACTTCGGATTGTGCAACACCTTTAACCGTACTCTTATCAGCACGTCTGCCAGCACCAACATTATCTTTGGGGGCAATATATCCAACAGTATTATCTGGTATACGTGAAGAAACCACTTTGTTTCCATCAGTACTGCTCATCCGGACTTCTTGGTCGATCTCATTGTCAACGGATATCTTTTTGATACTCTTAGCCCGTCCCTTGATATCCTTACTATTTTCAGAACCAGTGACCATATCCAGCCCATGAGCCATGGCATTTTTTACCTCCATATTTCCACCAGTGTATGCAGCAACAGTATCATCCCCTAAATTTGTAATACTGCCATTAGAACCCTGTTTAAGCGTGGTTACTGCCTTGTCACTGCCTGCCCCGCTGAGCCGGGCTGCCTGCGCCATTTCATTACCAAAAGACATCCGTTGTATATCTTTTGATTGTCCCTTTGTGTATCCAAGCCGTTCATCATGTTTTGCCATATCAGAATTAAGAGTCGTGGCAAGTTTCGTGTCTGCATTTTTATCCGCCTGATACTTGTTTTCTGTAGCCTGATTCGCTGTACCGATTCCATGCAACGTAGTTTTTGCTCCTTGTGCCATTAATGCAGCATTACCTGTGGCAGCTCCCGTAACAAATTCACCTGCACCAACTGCCAGCTGTTTCCCTGCTTCAAGCATTTCACGCCTTGCGTGTTTTTTAGCTGCACGCTTTTCAAGATCCCTCTGCCGAAATGCCTGATCTTCCTTGAATGCGGAACCGTTTCCTCCAAACATCTGTCCAATAAATGCCTCCTGTTTTGAGGTATCACTCATTTTCTCACACGCACGGGCTATCGGAGTACGAAATTCCCTCTTAGGCTCCATGGCGGCAATCTGTGATCCTTTTGCAGCGCTATTTTCACCCTGTCCCCCAGAACCCTGCACATTTCCACCAGAAGTCTGTCCTGTGATAAATCTATTTACAACATTATCAGCCATTTCCTCTAGTGACTTAATGATTGGTTTTCTCAATTTAATCGCCTGTACCGTAAACCATATAAGAAAAATAATAACCAGTATTGAAACAAGTGTTGAAAATGCTCCTGAACTGACAAATGATGAACTAAAAATTCCTGCCGCAGTACTGACAAAAGTAGTAGTTATGACAGACGCAACAGAGAATATTAGATCTGTGGTAAGCATATACAGCATAATATTCAGCACAAGTTCTGCAATCATGAGAACCGTATAACTGATAACCTTAGCCACACTGGCCAGTGAACCAAGCATAGCTCCGGGAACTGCAACAATAAGCCGCATTCCCCTTTTCAGATTAGACATGATGATGCCGAATGCATACACAAACCCCAGTACCGAATAAGTTAATAGCATCGTAATACAAAGAAGCAGATAGACAAAGCTTTGTTCTCCTTTCCCTACGAGATTTACTGAATAATGATAATCCCGGATATGCCCGGAGCTTGCTTTCTCTGAAGAATAAACCCTGACCGTCGTTTCATTAAATGTGGAATTTAAGTAATTATATACTGCAAGTGCAGGAAGTTTCAGACTTCTGCTGACCTCATTTCCTGTATTACTGCTGTTTAGATTGATTCCATTAATTACGGAGCTTCCAGTTCCATTCGCATCGCGTCCAATTGGTCCCCTTATGTACCCCGGCGGAATCTCTCTGTTCCAGAAAGCTGCCCTCTCGCTGCCTTCAACCTGTAGCAGTACCTGCGGCGTCGCAAAATTTTTAACATAATTTTCTCTTTTTTCGTTGAAATCTGCATCATTGTCTTTCAGCCAGAATTTGGATATCCATGCCTGTTCATATTCTGATGCATAAATTTTTTTACCCGACTGATATCTCTGAAGCAAACTGATCACCCAGGCATCTGTTGAGCCTATATTTCCCGCAGATGATCTTGTTTCATTCTGAATCTGCTCAATCAGTTTTGACACATCATTAGTTGCACTGCCTGTTGTAAACCTTGCCGGTAGCCCTGTTGTTGCCTTCTCATTAAAGGCATAGCAGATATCCTGTATGCTGTTGCTTGCATTGGCAGTAATATGACCTTTATTTGTATCCACTTTAATTATTGCATCTGGTAAGATCATGCTTGAATTCATAACCCACGATTCAAAATCAACAAATGTGGACGCCACAATCTTAGCCGCAGCTGTATTACCAGACTGTATGTCCTGTGACATCTTATCAAGTATGACAGAATAAGTCCCTCCAAGGAGCGGTATGCCAAATACAATGAACCCTGCCCTAAAAAAATACTTTTTGATAATGCCCATTCTGCTGTCTGTCTGTTTTGACATAAATACATTCATAAAGAGCATCGCAATCATGACAACAAACAATATCAGAAGGACAATGGAACTGAAATCATATAATTTAATGTATAATTCAGATATCACTTCTGTTAACGGACTCATCAGCGCTCCTACTGTTGTGTCTGTATTTGCCAGCCCGGAGTGGTCAACATCTATCGTAATACCAGCCGATGCTGCCTTTTCATTTGCCTTTGAAAAAAACTGGAATGGATTAAGCCATTTCATGATATCTATAACAATCTTTAGGAATCCATTCACTGCCATTGCCAGACGATACACTACAAGTACAGCCCATCCTGATATGCTTCGTCCCAAAGATGTACCGCCGTCAGTTCCTGTCTTGTCAATTCCAATGTCAGCTAACCCTGCGCCAAGCATACAGTACTGTGAAAATACAAAAGAACTCCCACTTCCTTCCCCCACATGCTGAAAAGAATCTGAACATAACTGACTGTAATTATATGTACATGAAGAGGTACTGATAAACGAGGTAAAAAGTCCTTTTATACCCTTTGCTACAGACTGGTCATCATATCCCAGAAAACAGCCGGCAGAATTTGCATTCACTGTTGACAGGGCATCAACCATATCTTCACCATTTGGATCAGCAATGCACATGGTCAATGTTGTAGCAAGACAAGAAGAAAGCATATAAAAACTGTAATCTGCCTGATTATCGTCACTAAGCTCATATGTACCACTGGCAGTTACAGTAAAATATGATACCATCGCCATCATAATGGTAAGTATCACCATGCATATACTGATACCTATATGCCTAACTGTATTCGATTTATTTATTTGTCTTTTGTCCATATCATGCCCGCCTTGGTTTTAAGATTAAATCACGTCTGAAAACAACATTATTATAGTCCCTGTGCAGAAACGTCATATAGTCATTTTTCGTGGTAATGAGGTTTATAAGATTTGATGGAATCGTCTGCCCCAATACATCCTGATACCTTGCCACGCAGTTATCAGTCATATATCCCATAATAGTGTAATCAGCTTTGTCCATGTGAGAAAAATGAATGTCATTCATCATCCGTTCATTATCGTTATAAAGAAAACACACACGTCCTCCTTTTGCATAAAGCTGTCCAAACAGGGCTGTCAGATAGTCCTTGACTGTATCATCAATCAGGTCAGCACCATGAATGACCAGCACATCATCTGTTCCAAGATTCCCAGTACAAAATGATACTATGTTTAAAAGCTGCGCCATCATTATTCCTTTTCCCCTGACTAGGAGCTGCGAAAAATCATAGATGACACGTCTTGCCTCTGTACAATTGTCAATCTCCGCTGTCGTAACTGTGTTAAAGAGATCGCCATTATTGTCAAGCATACTTTTAAACGTCAGATTCAGGATCTTCAAGGCATGCAATTCCTCTTCATCCCTTGCACCTGACATAACGGCTGCTTTGTGTGCGGTCTGCAAGTATGTTGAAAACAACTCCAGTTTTGGTACATCTTTATGTGGGATTCCGACAACACGCAGCCTGCTCCTGTTATCTTTTGCATTTTCATACCACATTCCCTGGTCAATATAAAATTTTGTCGCTATTTCTTTTACATATCCGCGAATAATCGACCTGTCACTGTCCGTAGGCGGATACATTTGCTCTGTCATGAGTGCCAGTTTTTCCATCTGCATCGCAAACAGGGAAAGTTCGTCCTCTGAATCCCCAAAAAGTTCAAACATATTTACATCACCTTTATTTAGGTCAACCTTCTTTGTAATATTGGAAAAATGGGGACCAATCCCGTCCAGATCACATCCGTTTAGAATGATATGTGCTGTTTTATGATTATTGATCAGGCAGGCTTGTGATATCTTGCTTCCCCAGAGATCAGAAGCGTAATTCCGTCCGTAAGTCATATCGATCTGTTCATTACAGACAATGACATGTCGTTTATACCGATCAATATCAAACAGGATAGCTGCAGTATTGACATCCCCAAACATAGTACCGACATATTCACCTGCGTCATCCTCTATCCCGCGTGTCACAAGAGAATATGCGCCCGCATATTCCATACTGGTAAAATAATGCGCTTTCCCTTTTTTATACACTAACGGCCGCAAAAGTGACGAAAGCTCACCACACTGTTCACCATCATAACTCGCTGCATATAAAGTCGTATATGCATCGATATAATGCCTCTCTATTACACTTATTGCATTGTCGAGTTTTTCAAGAGACGGCGCCTTGATCCTCATACGGAATGCACAAGCCAAGTACACCGCTCCCGCCTGTATCTCCAGTGCGATCTGGTTCAGGTCCATTTCACGTTTGCCTGCCTTCAGTCTGTTCATTTTACTGCTCGCCGGATTCGACTGCTCTGTAGTGTTCATCTGTGCAACATTCTCAGCCTGTGTCTGATGTTCCTTAACCCAGCCGTCAGACATTCTCTCGACAGTCTCAATATTTGTAACAGCAATATCATCATCAATACCAGAGGGAATGAGATCAATCCCCCAAAATGTAGGAAAATCGTCGATAGAACCATCATTGTGAAAAAAAGATAGAATCGCAAAATAACTTCCATCACATGAATAATGATTTGATTTGAAAACATAACTCTCTTTTGGTTTGATCCTCATCAGATTAGGAAATTCCGAAAGGTTCCCTTCAATTATTTTTTCCTCTTTTTTCTTCTTAAAGAACATATATCCTACCTTTCTTTCTGTTTATACATTCTGTTAAAAATGTTTTTCCTCTCCCGAATAAATATTTTTCATAAATGCTTCTGTTTCCTCCAAATCAAGCTGCTCGACAAACTTAAACATTAACTCTGAGTTATCAGCTTCATCATAAAATATATTAAGTGCAGCATTCATCTCCTCCCTGTTAGGAGCTTGGATAATCATATACTGATGTAACGATTTATAGGAATTACCAATGATTTCAGCCAGAAAATGTTCATTTGTATCAATCATGGCCTCCAGATCAGAATCATATACAGTAAGGTTTTTCTTACGTTCTGAAAAATGTGCAATCTGCATATATACATTCTGTGCCTCGGAATTTGTTATGTAGTGGTAAGTCGTCTTAGGCCGCATTTTACGATAAAATGTATCAACCCTGTCCACGATAGCATTCTTGTGATCTGAAAACAGAAGAACAGATGCATTTCCCACAATATCAAACACTACGCCAACACTACCATCCACATAATGAATCATTCCATTTTCGTCTATTTTTGTAAAACCACATATCCGTATAAGCGGATTGGCAGGCGACATGGTTCTCGTACTGACGAAACGAGAACCTGGCTGGATATAACTGAGCAATGATAATATCTTTTCAAGACCGATCTGTTTTGTTTTGCCAATCACCAACAGAATGAAACACAAACCACTCCAAACTGCAATAAATATACCCTTCTGAAGCATGCTGCCAGAAGCAATAAATGTTTTTGACAGCATAATAATACATGATGTTATAGCCGCGAACACAAGAAGAATACTTTTAATTGGGAATGGGCGGAATCCTATCCCGTCATTATTCTGGATCGTAATCTCCATATCAAGATAGCTGGAATCAAGTGCATATGGTATTCCATAATAATCTTTTGCCATATTTACAGCATCCTTTCTTCAATCATACCCTGACGGGCACAAGTTTTTTCTTTCCATTCACCTGGGTGTAACAGAGGGTACACCGGAGTGGTCGATTGCTGCGGGATGACACGACATCCGGAATATAAATGGTATCTCCATTTCTAAGTTCTTCAATTTCCTGTTCAGTAAAATGATGCCCTTGCCACTCATCAGGAATTGCATCCTCATCTCTAGCAAATCCCCAGTATTCTTTTCCTTTAAATTTTTGTTGCTGTAGGGAACCAGTAACGGTAAAAAACTGACCGCTTCTGCTGACGGCAGTAAATGTAATAGATAAGCCATTTAGAAGCTGGCGGCATTCATCGTCATCAAACAGATGCCCCGCCCATTTACAGTTAAACTGCACAATTTCATTCGTAGGTGTATATACCCCCCTTATTTTACCATTTTCGAAAAAAATTTTTGAATTTAGGGATAAATCCCTGTCCCTAATCTTGTCATTGTCCTTTGTCTCTAAATTGCGCTTAAATCCCCAGAATGCTTTTCCTTTATAAGACTGATATTCAAGTTTACCAGTAGCAATATAAGACATTCCGGCATTTGACTCGGCAAGAAAAGTAATTGAATCCCCTTTCAATAATTTTTTAAGCTCATCTTCGTTAAATTCGTGGTTTCCCCAGAATGCCTTGAAATCAATCTCCTCATTCAATGGCTCATATATACCTTTGATCTTTTTAGATTCTTTTCCTGATGCTATAATCATAAAACTATCCTTTCTGACCATACATATTCTTTTTCTTCCCCTGCTGATAACTGCGTTCATTACATAACTTATCAGATATACGTTCAAGCTGCTCTATGACTTTTTGTATTCCCGGATCATAAAAGTCAACATCACCTGGATGAGCCGGCTCTGTACGCCTAAAACCATTCGCATCATAAACCAGATAAGATAATGCCAAGATAACTTCATCACTGACTTTATTAAGTTTTCTTAAATTATCATTAATGTGTCTTATATCGACAGATGTGCGCATTGCATCATTTCTTCGTTCATATGTTTTTGCAAGTTCTTTGATATTGTCAGGGACACTGCTGTAATCAATATCATCTGATTCCTTATCCCTGTGAGCAAACAAAAATGCTGCGACGGCAATATAGTTGGGCGTATGCGGAAAACTTTTTTTAGCTATTTCGACCAAACACTTAGGAATGTCCCGTAAGGCACATGTCTCTCCTGCAGATGACTTTTTATTAGAATCCCTCCTAAAATCAACATCAGCAACGCGCATTGTTCTTGTAGTAGATTTCTTACGATCAGGCTTTTCATTTTCCGAAATAACCACCCTATAATCATTTTCCTTATAACATCTTTCTTCAACGCTGGAATTTTCCTGCTGATCAGACATAATATTTGCAGGAACCGAATTTTCAGTTAGATGTGATTCTAAAACTGTATTTTTATCATGACTTGCTTTTTTCTGTTTTTGTTTAATATGTTTTTCGTCCTGTTCCTTGTATTCATTAAGCATACCATACATATCATCAAGGTCATAACGCATTAGCAAAGACCCCCTCTGTTCTAGTCCATAAGATAATTTGTTCCATGTGCTACTGCCATAAGATTAACAAAATTTGACTGGACAATATCCTGCAGGCAGGACATATTCGCTGATACTGCTTCCAGCGTATCAATGATCTGGTTAAGCCTGTGTGCCTCCAGTGACGGCAGGTCATAATCCTTATTATCGCGTTTTATTTGTAACAAAAGCGCATCCCGTATGTAATCAGTGACTTTTACTCCCTTTTTATCTGCCCAGTAGTTTATGGAATTATACAAATCTTCTGTCATTCTTATATTAGCTCTGTATTCCATTGATTTTTCTTTTCCCATAATAGCTTTCTCACCTCAATTTAATATTATTTATGCATTAATGGTTAAAATAATGTATTACATCTATAAATACCCATAAAAAGCATAGTCATGATTATATACAAAATCAACAAATTAATCAATATATTTTTTACGTTTTTTTCATTTTTTTTAAAATAAATTAAAAAAACTTTTAAAATGCACTATTTTAGTGCATTTTAAAAGTTTTTGATAATTAATGATTTTAGTTAGCTAGTATTTCTTCCTCCAATTTTTTTATATTATAGTCATTTTCCATGATCCTATTAAACGAATTTTTATTATTTTTAGATTTTCTATTACTATTTTCATATGTTTTTATATCATAATTATTTTTAATGGCGCTTATTAAAAAACCAACAATATTTTCAACTTTACCCGAGCATTTCAAAACATTATATGCCTTTTTTATCCTAAACAAATCATAGTCTGCCGTTTCACAAATTTTTTGTAAATCCTTTATTTTCAACGGCAAGTCAATCTCATCTTGTAATTTTTCATAAAATTCCATTTTTTCTTCCGGGGAAAGTGATTTTTTTTCTTCCACCACTATATTATCCAGCTTTGTTTCTGGTATCGTCAGATAAAAATTTATTCCTGATACTTTTCCTCCATGTCCCTGCCTAGCAACGTCGTATTCAATGAATATATCATTGGCAATACTATTAATTTCTTCAATCATTTTATCTAAAAGATCTCTTTTAAAAACAGACCATTCCATATAAGCGGGATATTTTTCTTTTTTCACACTTGCAAGCCTTTTATTCGTCTCTGCCTTAGATAGTCCCTTATCGCTACAAATTATTTTCTCGGCACGTAGCGCATAATTACAATCTTCCATTTTCTCTATTTCATATTCTGCAACAATTTTTTCGTAATCCGGATTTTTTGATTTTTTAATTTTTTCTTTAATTTTGGGGTCATTAATATCTATAATACCAAGTTGTAACTTTAATTTTCCCAGCTCATAATAAATATTAATTTTATGGTTTGTATCTGAGCCTCTTCTGTAATACGCTTGACTTTTCAGCAATTCATAAAACCGAAATGTATATGTACTTGATAAACTTAACATTGTTTGTAAATTAAGTATTGTAAAATTTCTTTCAAGATTCGTAAGATAATTTCTTAATGCAGCATTATACTGAACCGTTAATACACCTTTTTCATATGTCATTCTGATAGTTACTGCAATATAATCAAATGAATCTTTTTGTGGGGATTCCCAGCCTACATTTTTTCCTGTTACTGACTCTGCAGTGCTTTTTAGTCTAGCATAAAAACTTCCGGAATTTCCCTTTAGTAACTTGCGAAGTTCATTTGCTTTCAAATTAACACATATTGCATTTGTTTCTAAATTAACAAACCATTGACCATTAAAAATCTTTTGAAGAGATATTGCCATTAACTGATTTTCCAAAAGATTTGAACTACTCATACTCGAAATAAGGTAATTTGATTTACTATATAATTTTTCTGGCAATTGATTTGTATTATCGTCATTCATACTATACTCTTCTGTATTTTTACTCATTTATTTGAAATCCTTTTCTACTTTTTTACTCATATGTTTGTGTGTATTACTACTTTTTTCCTCATATATATGATATTATAGATATGAACTATCTCATTCGTCAACTTTTTTCTACTTTTTTACACTTAAAATATTCAGTTTTCTACATTTTAACTCATGTTTTTTATATATAATCATATATTGTATTCCTGTATTTCTATTTATGTTATCTTTAACTGTAATAAAATATTATGTCATTATCCAAAAAGGTACTTTTTTATGCTACTCAGCCATACTACGAAGTAAATTTAACTATCATATTTTACAATTTCTACATTTTTGCTCATATGTTATGCATTCCTACAAATCTGCTCATAACTTTCTACGTTTTTGCTCATATGTTTCTACGCTTCTTCTGCGAAATTCCCATCATTTTTCTACAATGTAACTCATAAATTCCTACAAATCTGCTCATAACTTTCTACGTTTTTGCTCATATATTTCTACATATTTACTCATATAAAAAGCCTGTTTTCATTGATAAAACAGGCTTTTTATATGAGTAAATAAAAAAATAAATATGTTATTAATAAATTAATAATAAATAATTAGTTGTAAATCACATTAATTATTAGCTTTATAATATATTTTTAAGGCTTGTTTAATAATATCCTCTGCATTATTTCTTTCTTTTTCAGGTATTAAATTTAGTATATCCTCACTTAAATTAGATTTACCTTTTAAAATTTTTGATGTTCTTTTTCGATCAACTTTAAAAACACTGTCAAAATCATTTATTGAAAGTTTATTTCCTTTAGGCTTAACAGTTTGTTTTATATTTTTTAATGCATCCGCTTGTTTTATAGTTATCGCTTTTATTTTATTCTCAGATAAATATGAAATTAAATTATTCTGTTCATCTTCATCTAATGATGAAATAGATGTGGCAGCATAAATAGGTAATTTATGTCCATCTTTTCCATCAACCCAGGAAACAAATCCATCACAGAGCTTTTGAAGCTGTAATAGTCGATATATGACAGCTCTTGACTCTTTCTGCTCTTTAAATTTTTCGGAGAAAGTCCGTGTATCTTCATTTAATGCCTTAAACAAATGTACTTTTTCGGAAGGACTCATATCATTTAACTGCCTGTTTAAAAGATGATCCTCTGCTACTATTTTGTTAATTGTGGCTTGGTTTAAATCATGTAGTATAATGTATGGATATTCTAAGTTTAATTCTTTACATATCTCCAATCGGTTATGACCGCCAAGAATAATAAAATCTTCTGGCTTATAATCATTATAAAGCGGCAATGTAAAATCAGATACCCTAATCACTTTTGCGGGAGTTTGCACACCAATTTGTTTAATACTGGATCTTAGAAGTTCTCTTTTCTCGCCTGTAAGCAAAGGAAGTTTTAGTTTTTCATTGGGAAAATCATGAAATTGTTCATAATTTTTTGTTCTGTATATTATGTCATTCTCATTATTTTGTTCCTGTTTACTTGTGTTTTCAAATTTCTTAATTTCTGAATCTACAAAATTATCAGCCTGTAATGTATTATCACTTATTTCAAGCCTCTGGAGATTTAACTCGGCTCTTTTTGCTCTTAGTTTGTCTCTGTTTGATGCCATATGTTACGCCTCCTTGATCAATGTTTTGACAATTTTCCTGTAATCTTTTGCTGCATTTCCGTTCTTGTCATATTCCTGTAAAGACTGCTTAAATCCTTTACATTCAGACATTTTAATAGATTTCCGCACTGGAAGAACAAATGGTCGATATCCAATATCCTGCTGTATTATATTGGCAATTTCTGTTAAATCTTCTTCTAAAGCAATTGAATGTATAGAAGTTTTTTCATATCTAGTAAGAATAAGACCTTTTACAATTGCATGGGATAGTTTGTTTCGGCTTTCCCGTAGTTTTTTTAAATCAGAATAAATTGCAATTATACCGTCTATGGAACCTTCGTCACATTCTGATGGTATAATGATTTCATCAGAGGCAACGTAAGACATTGTTAGTAATATATTTCTTGATGGACCGTTATCTATAATAATATAGTCGTATAGTTGTTTAATGCTATCTATAATATCTGCTAATAAATACATATCATCTGAATCCATAAAGGTGCGATCAGCTTTTGAAAGTTGTTCAGATGCACTAATTGCATCGAAGTGGGGCAAATGTTGAATGGCATCTGTGATAAAAGCATCGGAAGTTAATACATCATAAATGGATGGAATAAGATTATGACCTTTCGGGTCTTTTTCAATATTTGCACCTATATATTTTGAAAGATTACGTTGTTGGTCTAAGTCAATAACTAAAACTTTTTTATTATATTCAATAGAAAGTACGGATGCAATTTCTATTACAGAGGATGATTTTCCAATTCCTCCTTTTTGATTTGCAATTGATATTACTCTTATCATAGTACTTCTTGCTCCTTTTAGCTTTTTAAAATATTACTTTTTATAATTATAGTATATTTTGAATTTACATACAATAACTGTTCTATTATTTCTTTTAATTTCTACTCTAAAATGATAAAGAGTTGAAAAAAAGAATTTATAGTGTCTCTATTAGAGACACTATAAATGTCAAAGAACCCTTAATGAACTACCACAAAATAGAAATTTTTTTCAGTGTAAAGATATTTATATTATTATCATGCTTGTAATGGAAGTCTTTTCACCTCCACATTGCAAGCTTTTTCAGGTTCATGGTAGTAAATATAAAATTTACCCACATGCTTATCCTTATCATCCCGCGGTACGGCGCTTTTCCTCCAATTTCCCAGATAAACGGTTATTTCCCATGTGCCTACTTGTATTCATTAATTCATAAGCTTTTCTTCATAGGGTTTGGTGACTACTGGTACCGCCTTTTTATTCTCCTGTTGATATTAGCATTTGCCTTGATATGTGTTCGGTACATAAACATGACTTCATGGAATTAAAACCGCTTTTCTGTGCTTCTAGGAGAATCCATGTAAAAATCTTTTCAATGGTGTCCTCTGTGAAAAGTACCGGAAGTTATAGCTGACTGTGGCGAAATGGGGATGCGTTGATTTAAAAGATATCCCAGAAACAATTGATAAGCAACATTCGTGCGGATTTCCTCCACGGTACGCCGCAAAAAGGGATGCCGTAAAGATGTTGGATGAAAAGCATATTAAACAGGATTATTGCCCCTCACTGGGGCATCCGTTATCTATACAATAGATATCTTCCACAAAAACGTATATATGCGTAAAATCCACAGTATTGTCAATTTTGTATAGCAGATGGTCATGGAGAACAAGTCCTTCTGCCCTTACTATTACCAAAATATTTCTTTTTTCAACATGTATATCACCTTTGGTTTTATTATATTAAAAAATTTAGCCCATGCTGTCTTTTCTGAAAGTCTTAGTGTCTCTAATAGAGACACTATAAATTCTTAAATGGGGTATAAAACAAGATCTGTTGTGCGAAATCGTTGGAGGGTGACAGATAATAAAAAATTATTTTATCGGCTATGCCGATACGGCAAGAAGCTTGACATTATAGTAAAAGAAATGAGGTGAAAAATGTTTATAAGGGATATTGACTGCACAAAAGAAACACCTATAATTTTGGGGCATCCTGACCAGTTAATATATGGGAAAGGTATTTGCGTTAAGCCAAGAACAGAAGGAAAAAGAGATAGTGAACATTTTAAAAAAATATATTTGTCACAGTTGTTGCCACTGGAAGAATATGATCTTATAGTAGTGCTTTTATCTGGAGGAAAAGATTCAGTGGCCTGCTATTATAAACTGCTTGAACTTGGCGTACCGAAAGAAAAAATCGAACTTTGGCACCATGATATTGACGGCGGTCATCCATCAAGACATATGGATTGGCGATGTACACAAAACTATGTAAAGGCCATGTCAGAAGCTGAGGGAGTGACGCTCCGTATTTCATATCGGGTAAATGGTTTTTTTGGTGAATTATACAGAATTGGAGCATCAGAACCAATTGAATGGATCGAACCAGAAACTCAGGAGGTAAAACAGTGTCAGCTGTCTTCAAATTATAAAAAATGTTTGCGGTTGAAAGAACAGGCCACAGATGACATGGAAAACCTATTAAGGAAATATGGGTTCAGAATGAAGTTTCCGGCAAAGTCATCTGATTTATCGAAACGGTGGTGTTCGGCATACCTGAAGATCTGTGTTGCAGATACGGTGGTAAGTAATCTGGACAGGCTTGGTGAACTGGAGAAACTGGGAGGAAAGCGTCTGAAATTCCCGGCAAAAGGAGGGACACATCAGGGACGTTGGTGTTCTGGAAATTTGAAAGCGTCAGTTCAGGATAGTGTTACTAGCAGTCTGGAGAAAACGAGAGTAAATAAAAAAATACTTATCGTTTCAGGAGAAAGACGTGGTGAGTCGGTCGGGAGATCAAAATACAATGAAATAGAAATCCACCGGACAAATGCAGAAAAACGTTCTTATAGAACAGTCCATCAATGGAGGGCTGTTATAGATTATTCGGAAAAAGATGTATGGGAGATTCTTAAACGCCATAGGGTAAATCCACATCCCTGTTATCGGATCGGTTGGAACAGATGCAGTTGTGCCATGTGTATTTTTTCCACACCTTCGTTATTTGCAGGAATCAAGGAAATATATCCGCAGGAATATGAGAAGCTTAGACAGGATGAAACGATACTTGGTTTTACGCTGGATAATAAAAAGTGCTTGGATGATTTTGTGGGAAATGCCAGATCCTGCGTATACTGGCAGGACAGGGCGGCAGTTCATTCCATTCAGACGGGTATGTTTTCAGCGGAAGATTTTTATGTGGATGATTGGCAGTATCCGGCAGGGGCGTTCCATGGTTCAGAAGGAGGACCTTGTTAAATTAATTTATAGAAAGATATTTTTAAGAAAGTCACTGAAATGCTGCAGTGGCTTATTTTAGTTTACAGGAGGAATGGTTATATGGCAAATGAATGTATGGATATAGTAGTATTCTATGCTGTATCAGAAGACCAAGAAAAAGGTCTTATTAAATTTAGGGAAGTTGTTAAGTGTTGTTATGAAACAAAAAAGTATGTTGATGGGGGAAGTCTTAGCCGAATATTTGAGGAAACAGGTATACCTGTTAGTGACTTATCACTTCGGAGCAGTGTGGTTTACAGTGATCTGGAAGAAGGGAATGTTACACTAGAGTGTATTTCTGCATGGAGCCCACCTTATGAAGCGTATTCAAGACTTGCAAATAGTTTTGGGATAGGATTTGTGCTACAGGCTGAAGAACCGGGTTTTTCGATTTATTACAATACAGATATGGATAAAAGATATCTGACAACTGAATATAAAGTTTATCTTACTAAAAGACCGGAAAATCATTCACTGGATAATCTTTTTAATAATGCAGGTGAAGAGACAGATTTCTACTTTGACTCAGATGAGGAACTAATAGATTGGTTTGGAAAATATGGTGATATCAATGTCAAGACCGTGGCAGAATTAAGAGAACGTCTGAATGAAGAATATGTCTGTGTTTATGAATTTCAGAATCCGTATCAGTAAAATAAGGGGGATAGATTGAAGAAGGTATTAGAAATGAAAAGGAAGATAAAATGTATAAGATACTTTCTAACAGTAGTATGTGTATTGGCGCTGACGCTGATAACTAGATTAAGAAAAGCAATACCAGAGATACAGCAGACAGTCCCGTCTACGTCAGAATACATGGGTGATGTGAAAAAGTTTGTATCAGTGGAGATCATGCAGGGAGATACATTATGGAGTATTGCAGAAGATCATAAGACTGGAAATTATACCACTAGGGCACTTATCGAGGAAATAAAGTATACAAACGGTCTTAGTGGGGACAGGATCATGGCAGGCAGATATCTGATCGTCCCTTATTATGATTAAAAAAAGATAGAGATATAAAGAAAAGCATATTGAGAGTACTTCCGTTTTAAATTTTAAGAAATGGATGACATCCTGAAAAAATTGTATGGAGGAATATCGGATGAATATAATTGACATCAGCAGCGTTATTAATGATGACCGTAAAACAATCTGCTTCACAGGACACAGGCCGAACAGGCTTGTTGGATATACGAACAGGATACCATATAGCATGTTTGTGAAAAAATTAAAGGAAATGCTCATACCGTTTATTGAACAGGGGTATACTCGTTTTATTACAGGAGGTGCACAGGGAACTGACCAGCTTGCGTTCTGGGCTGTTGAAGGATTGAAAAAAGCAGGCTATCCAGTCCAGAATATCGTGTATGTCCCATATGAAGGGCAGGAATTACGTTGGAGCAGGGAAGGAATGTTTTCGCGTCAGGAATATAGAAGCATGCTTGAAAAAGCGGATGGTGTTGTCTATCTGTATAAGAAAGAACAGTCATTTAAGGTTGTAGATGCCCTGATGAAGAGAAATCATGCAATGTGTAATTCCTCTGACAAAATAATCGGCGTTTATGAGGGAGCGGATTTTCATAATGATAATGGAGGTACTGCAGAATGTCTGCGTTATGCCGAAAAAACATTTCTTGAAATTGTTCTAATGAGATTTGCTTCATGACCAGATAGATAGGGAGAATATCCTGCCGGAGTATAATTCCAGCAGGATATTTTCCCTATTTTTATTATATGATCTTTTAGGATTATGTGGTTGATAACTAAGCTGCCGAACGCGCAAGGGCACAGGAGAACAGTCCATCCCTGTTAAGTATACGGCAGTAATCCTTCTCCATATAGAGGATCGGGGCAAGAGGATTTGATGCGGCTACTATCGGGATTAGATTTTGATACAGGTCTGCTCTCATGGCATTTGCGCCGCCACCATAAACATATATAACATCTATGCTGCCTACAGAGGAAAGTACTTCTGATAGGTGTGCAGCAATCTCGTTTGCAAATATCTTCCTTTGTTCGGCAATTTTTGTATCAGCAACTTCACGCTGGAGTTTTTTTGTTCCGGTTACGTCTTTGCTTAGGAAATTGATCAGCTCTTTGCGGTTTTTATAAATATGTTTCCTAGCTCCGGTTTCTTTTTTTATTGAAGCAATCGCATTATCAAGTATCGAACCGTAGCCTTTCGTGAATGTGTAAGACAACTTCGGGGAAAATGTGCCGTCGGCAAAAACAGTATAATTTACCGTACCTTCACCGATATCAATGCCTACTGTTGAATCGCCTGCAATGATATCATCTGCGGTAATTGGTTCCCAGACGGAATTTAACTGTTTGGCCTCATTAAGAAGGTTCTGAATGAATACTGCCCCATTGGAAACAATCGCGATTTGGGCAGCGCTGCCCTCAGCCAATACAGCTACATCTTCAAATTTTATATTGATGTTTATTGTATTCTGCCTGACATTAAAATTATGTATTTCCACGGTATGCCGTTCACAGCTGTATAATTTTGTCGGGTATGCTTCCCGTTCCTCTATGTATTCATCTATGGGCAGGGCAAGCGCTATCCGTGCAGTTACATCTATATCCTCTGATGGAAGTTCACCGTTCTTGGTGTAATAATCTTTTAAGGCGATACCGGCAATGGTTCCGAGACATAAGATAGAGCTTAACTCATCCTTTGCCTTTCCGATTCGGTTTAAAGTTACATCAAACTGGCGTACTCCTTCAGGATAATGCACGATCCCCTGACGACCAAAAATATGCCGGTAACGATCACTGACAAGAGGGGTATTAAAAGAGGCATCTAGGCAGTTAAATATATCATTTACTGCTTCTTCCACGTCTGTCTTGTTATCTGGATCGATACCAAATGAAACTGGATCGATCGCCAGCGAGGCAACGCTCTGATAGTCAATGTCAATACTGTCCTTGCTGCCTGATACAACCGCGGTGCCCTTCAGATACCCGTTTCCGATATCCATGCCTGCTAAAATGTTTTCTGTTTTGTTTTTCATAATTACATCTCCTCTGTTTTTAATTTATGTCAACAAAATTTTGACATATCGATGTTTATATTTCCTGGTCTCTGATACCCGTCATTTTTAGCCCCTGTATTTTCTTTTGCTACTTTTGTAGATTCGTTTTTCTGAATAGCAGGTGCCTTATCCGAAAGATATTCCTTGTTTTGTTCCACAGACGGTTCAGGTGCGGGAACGGTTTCTGGAGCGTTCATTAAAGGAGGAGCCGTATTTTGGTGTTGATTTATGCTGGACTGTTCCACAGCTTTTGTTTCGGGTATGATAAGTGATGGAGCGGAAGGCGTGGAATGTATTGATGTATTTTTACGGGGACGGCCTCTTTTGCGTCCTGGCTGTTGTGTATTATATTCAGATGAAGCCTTTATAGGTTCATGGGGCAATTGTGTGGAATTTTGTATATTTTTTTTCCATGCAAGCTGAAAAATATCATTGTATCCTTCTTGTGCTATTGAGCGTTCTACCAATGCTTTTAAAGACATGCTCTTATTTACCTGTGCATCCATCCATCTAAGTATATCGGCGTCCCGTTCCTCGTCAAAGCAGATTGTATACCGGGTCATGTTCAGATTCCACTCCTTTCCAAATGTAAATTCATTCAATTATAACAGGTAGATTATGAAATGTCAAATTAGTAATTTTCCTATTAATAAAAATAGAATAAATATGATATAAATATGCTTTAATTATGTTGGTAAAATGCTATTAATATATTTATAATATGTATCTAATAGTAAATAAAACTAAAAAAAATAATATATGCTAATATTAAAAAGTTATTATTATATACATAAATATTTACGTAATTTTCTATATATTATATGTTTATTACACGATATATATTGAAAATTAGATAATGGATGCATGACCTGATACATGTTAATAATATTAAATAAAAATAAAATATTATTTTTAACTATTTTTATGAAATAAAATTATTATTAGTTTAAATAGTTTATTTTATTATGAATATTTCTGTATGAATATGTACATATAAAATATAAATAATTTATACTTTATATGTATTATTTATTCCTTTTTGTTGTAGCTAATGCCCTATCGGGCTCGGATTGTGTCTTGGAATAAAAACAAACGAAAAGGAGATTATGTTATGGCACAAAGAAATACGATCATTGGAAATATTGCAAATATCCGGGTTAATGAAAATAATAACTGGGTTCTTTGCGATACAATTACAGGCATGAATGGGGGTACGAAGATTTTTCTTTCGATTGCTGACAGGTACTGGTCTAACACGAAACAGTGCTTTGAGACCCGCTTTATTCCATATCAGGCTTTTGTACCGGAAGGCACAACAATCTGTAAGGGACAGCTTATTGGAGCTGATTTCGTTGTTAACCCATACGTTGACAGAGACGGGTATACAGCGATTGCATTTGACATCGTCAACTGGGATTTCAGTCTCAGTATGGGAAATGGAGGAGCCCGTGTGGAGCCGGACAGGGGAATGCGTGTTGCTGGCGGCCAGTTCAATGATAATGTGGGCGATGGCACGGAGAGCAGTATGAATGACGTCATGGACAATAACGTTCAGGAAGAAAATACTGATGACGGCTTCAGGAATATTCCTGATGAAATTGATGAGGAGCTGCCATTTAATTAATTCCTATTAAGTGGAATTAGTGTAAGCGGGTTCCACTTGTACGGAGTCCTGTCAGTCCCGGAAATTTATAATGAAACTAAATAAAGAATAATAGGAGGATCAGAACATGCAGAGAAATTCAATTGTGGGTAACGTTGCAAAGATCATGGTAAAAAATGCTGATGAAAAGTGGGAAGCAGTGCAGTCCATAAAAGGTGGTGAAAAGGGTACAAAAGTATTTGTCAACATCGCCGATCATTACTGGAACAAAGATAAGGGTGAGCAGATTACAAGATTTGTTCCAATGCAGGGATTTGTACCAAGGAACCTTACCGTCCAAGTGGGGATGCTTGTGGATGTCGAATTTGTCATCAATACATATACAAAAGATGGCATGTCCAATGTATCCATGGATATTACACACTGGGACGTATCACTGCGTTCGGCGAATAAACAGCAGGTTTTACAGCAGGCTGCGGCTGGTGGGGTGGAGGAAGAGATTCCGGAGAAGCCAAAGGAAACCAAGCCACGAACGAGGGCAAAAGCAAACGCAAAGAAATCAGCAGCTTAAAGAAATATTTCCAACGAGGGCGGGACTAAGGTTCTGCCTTTGTTGGAAATATTGCAAAGGATATCAGGGAGACTGGCGTAATGAAATCAAAGGTTTGACGAAGCCATAGAGAGACAGAAGAAGTTAGAGCATTCTGAGGAATACAGAATACTTGACGGGTACATAAATGGGATAGATATGTCATAATCCATATTTGTGGACCCTGATGGATGGAAAGTTAACAAGGGACTATGAAAGACTGCTAAAAATGAGCAAAGGAGCGGAATCATGATAGATCTTACTAATTTTGCAGAAGTGGTAAAATATGAAGTTGAAAAGATGGTGGGCGCCGGATTTAAAGTAAAACTTAATGATGTCAGAAAAAATAATGGAATTGTACTGAAGGGAGTCACAATTACGGAGAATGGAAATAATATTTTTCCGACTGTTTATCTCAATGATTACTATAAGGATTATAAGGACGGAAGAATGACGATCGCTGATGCTGCCAATGGTGTGGTGGGTACATATCATAATAACCAGATCAGCCAGAGCGTAGATATGAGGTATTTCCTGAATTATGAGAAAGTAAGTAAACAGATCGTTTATAAACTCATAAATACGGAGAGAAATAAAGAGCTGTTAAAGGATATACCCCACGTGGAATTTCTGGATTTGTCCATTGTTTTTCAATGCATGGTCTCACAGGCAGGCTTTGGAATGGCATCCATACTCATTCATAATGCGCATCAGAAGCTTTGGGAAGTATCTGTAGAAGACTTGTATCAGGCAGCAAAAGAAAATACGCAGATTCTTTTGGGACATGAGATTAAAAGCATGTCAGAAGTTTTATGCGGGATTATGGAAGAAGAGGGTACGGAAGAATCTGATGAGGACTATATGTTAGAAATGTCAGACAGCGTACCAATGTATGTGCTTACTAATAAGCAAAAGGTTAACGGGGCAGCCTGTATGCTGTATCCTGACCTGATCCGCCAATTTTCAGACAGGTTTGGAAAAAATTTATTTATCATTCCGTCCTCTGTCCATGAACTGCTGCTCTTACCGGCAGATCATAAAGATGAGGCTTCGGAGATCAGATGTATGATCAGAGAAATCAATGACACGCAGGTGCGTGTGGAAGAAATCCTTTCCTATTCGCTGTACTTTTATGACAGACAAAAGGGGGAGATCATAACATTGTAAAACTGGAATCTAGCGCAGATATTTTCGATAAAATCATATTTAGCAGCAGAGTCTCTCCCGCTAAATATGGTCATATATGATACGGTGAGGCATGAAAAATGGGAACGGAATATGCTGCGATGCCACGGCCAGCATGTGTTAAAAGATTACATAATGATATTTTGACATAATGGGATTATGTGATATAATGAATAGGAAAGAAAGATTTTTCATTAGCCGAAATCCGGGAATGAAGGAGAGAATTATATTATATGGACAAACAAAAGGAACAGGCCGTTCTGACCATTGTTGAACTATTGAAAAAAGAACAGGCTGCTGAACGTGCAAAAGAATATGAGAACCAGCTTCTTGAAATGCTTGGAGAGCAGGAGAGGGAAGAGATCACAGAGGTTCTGGATGGCAGAAAACTCCCTTCCTTATTGTCAGATACCATTGCAAAACGGATTTTCAGTGCTGATTCACACAGGGAGCGTCTTGAATATCTTTTAAAAAATGTGGTACAGGACGATTCTATTGAAGTAGAAGGAAGTTATACGAATGAAGGATTCATGCAGTCAAAGAATTCTAAAAAAGTTATTTTTGACGAGCCTGCGAGGTTGAAGGACGGCAGACATTCTGACACCGAGTTCCAGATTACGCTGCAGGAATATATACTTAGGAGGGCGGAGCTGTATGCGTCTGATATGCTTATGTTTTCATACAGTGTGGAAGAAGGGCAGAAGAAATCGGAAGTTTCTTATTCAAATACAGCAGGCGTTCTGCTTGTGGTGCTGATGAAAAACAGTTCAAAAGAATTTAAAAGGTTTAATGAAACAAGTGACAGATACATACACAGGTTTACGAAGAGGACTGCTGATTCAGGACTTTCATTTCATTCCATGATGACAATGGTATTTGTGCAGCTTGATGAATGTCTGAAACAGTTCAGGGAAGGCAGAAACGGGGAACATGATAATGACGGCAACAGTCTTGATGAACTTCAGACTTTATTAAGCCTTGTTGCTGATATTAATGATGAAAAGGTACTTAAAACCGCAAAAGATAATAAATTTATGAGGGATATCATTGCGGAGGTTAAGGAATTGTCTGAAAATAAGGAGCTTCCTGTATAATTCAAATATAGGGAATTCCAAGAAGGGTGGTTGATAAAAAGATACCTCAGAGTAAAATAAGATTACTGACTTTTGGATGGTTAGTAAAAATCTTATTTAACAGAGAGGTATCCAAGATGAATTATAACACACAGAACGCAAAAATTGCATCCATAACTGAAAAAACTTTGATTGTTGGAATTGATGTGGGAAGTGAAACTCATTATGCCCGGGCATTTGACTGGCGCAACTACGAGTACACAAAGAAACCGCTGGAGTTCAGCAACACGGAGGCCGGATTCCAGACATTCAAAGCATGGATGGAGGACATAGCGGAGGAACATGGCAAAACTGCTGTAATCCCCGGCATGGAGCCGACAGGCCACTATTGGTTCGCCCTGGGGAAATTCCTGCAGGATAACGGAATGAAGCCGGTACATGTAAATCCCCACCATGTGAAGAAATCGAAAGAACTGGATGACAACAACCCCAACAAGAATGACCGAAAGGATCCCAAGACGATCGCTGCGCTTGTCAACGAGGGAAGATTCTCATACCCTTACATGCCAGTCGGCATCTATGCAGAGATCAGGAGCTTATCGAACCTGCGCTTCCAGGCGCAGGAGGAGCTCACGAGGATCAAGAACCGCCTGGCCAGATGGTTCGCCATCTACTTTCCTGAATATAAAGACGTTTACGGGGATTTGAAGGCGGTGAGCGGGAGGATGGTGCTGAAGGAGGCACCGCTGCCGGAGGACATCAGAAAACTGGGAGTGGAAGGTGTGAACCGGATATGGAGGGACGCAAAGCTGAGAGGTGCTGGAATGAAGAGGGCAAAGACCCTTGTAACGGCCGCGGAGCATAGCGTTGGAAGCAAGGAAGCACCGGAAGCCGCAAGGATGGAACTGAAGAACCTGCTGGATGACATGGATGTATATACAGCAAGGCAGGAGGGACTGCTCCGAAATATAGAAGAAAAACTGAAAGAGATCCCATATATAGACAACCTGCTGGCTATCAAGGGGATCGGAATGGTGACGGTCAGCGGCTTTATAGCGGAAGTTGGGGACATAGGACGGTTTGACAATCCCAAACAGCTGCAGAAGCTGGCAGGATATGCCATCGTGGCGAATGATTCCGGAAAACATAATGGGGAAAGCCGGATCAGCTACCGTGGGCGGAAACGCCTGAGATATGTACTGTATGAGGCAGCAATATCGCTGGTGGGGAAGAATGCAGAGTTCCGGGAGATACATGAATACTACCGGACGAGGAAGGAGAACCCGCTGAAAAAGATGCAGTCGGTAGTGGCGGTAGCCTGCAAGATACTAAGGATATTTTATGCAATCCTCACAAAAGGTGTAGAGTATGACCCAAAGAAGCTGCTGGGAGACATCAAGAGGCCACAGGTACAGGCAGCATAACAAACAACGGGAAAAAACAGGCAATGCCCTGTCACAGTTGGACTGAGCCTCCGTCAGACGCTGCCGGGAGCTGAATCCAGCGGTGACAGGAAAGCTGGAAGGTATGGAAAACCGGCCGGAAAAACGTCCACCGCAAGGTGCCGGCCGTGGAAAACATACAGGTCAGTAAGACTTATACAAAGAATGAGCTGGTAGCCGGCAGGAATATTTTCCATAGGGCATGACCCTGGTTAGGAGCTGAGCCGGCACCCTGGTTATGGACAGGCGGAACGAAGGAAGTTAGGACCCCAGTAGAGATGCAGGGTGATCCTGGTAGACACGGGAGGTACGCTGCCATAGAAGGATGGGTATACATAAGGCCATGTAGAGCGAAAACAAAGACGTTCTATTTCGTGTACCCTTCACCCTCTATTTTCGTACCAGATACAGAGAAATGTCCATCTCCTTGGCTCATTCATCTGAGATATGTAACTATAAATTCCTTGATTTTTTAAGGAAAATCACTTGACAATATAGGGAGGTAAGGGCTATGTTGTTAGCGGAAAAATATGCACAAGCTGATATGAATGCAGTGAGAAGTTATGAACGAAATGAAGGAAGAAATGAAGGGCTGGCACTTGCGGCAAGGATTATCGCAGATAACCGGTCTGGTTTGTCTGATGAACAGATCGCTTTTAAATATGGTTATAGTATTGACGAGATTAAGGCAGTATTGGGTCATTGAGAGCAATTAGGCTGGATAATATAAAGCAGTTTTTACAGTAAATGTGAAAGCTGCTTTTTTTGTGGTTAATTATAAGTGATAACAGCCTGCATACAGGCTCGGATATTATTCTGGAAAGTATAATGTAGGAAAGAGGGGTTAAGGGCTATGTGAAAGTATCGAAAGCATGGATTATCCGCGCTGCCAAGGACTACATCCGAAAACTGCCATGGTATGTTGAAGTAGAAAACGGCAGGGAATCTCCTGAACAATGTAAACGGCGGGAGCTATATGAAACTAAAGTCATTTGTCAGTGCGGGAAAAGTATGTGTAAATTTTAGCGATCTTGTCCTCTTTAATCTGTTGAGCAGTGTATCGTTTTATATTAACTGTTGGGAACACGCCATTGTACGGTCACTTATTACACAGGTCAAGAAAGCCGTGGAAGCCTAGTGGGAGTAAAAATAAATAACACAATAATTTAAGAAGAAAACACCATTTGGGTGTTTTCTTTTTTAGAAAAGGAGAATGATATATGAGCAAATTACATGAAATGACACCCTTGCAGAGACAGTTTGCGGAGGAACATCAGAATGTTGTATTCTGGTTTCTGAAGCAGAAAGGACTCCCGATTGACGATTATTATGACATCGTGATTTTCGGCTATCTTCAGGCAGTACAGGAATATGACGAAAACCCTGCCCTGTCTCATTTCCAGTTCAGCACGATTGCAAGGACAAAAATGAGCGACTGCCTGAACAAACATTATTCTTATAAGAATAAGCCGAAGCGCAAGGCACCTACAATCAGTATTCATACCTATACAAGTGACGGGCTAACCCTGAATGAAATTCTGCCCGACCGTCAGAAGGATTTACAAATGCAGACCGCCGACAGGCTGCTTGCAATAGAGGCGCTCTCCTGCCTGACGGAAACAGAACAGCAGATGGTACACCTGAAGGCTGACGGACTGACCTGCCGGGAGATTGCAGAAATATTTTCTACCACCGTACACTGCATCAACCAGCAGTTTCGTCGCATGAGGAGGCGTCTTACGAAAGTAAATTTTTAAGTAGCATAAGAAAGATGCCATCATGGTGCCTGTCCTCTCTACAAAAGAAAGCTGTTTCTTCATTGCCGATACGGATTTGACTGTCTGACTATAGCAGTGGGTGAATAAATTACTATAGGTATACAGACATGAAAAGTCTGATAGAGAGGAAGGATGAATGGATGCGCCGCAGAATCCGGACAGTATACTGGGTGCAATGGAAAAAGGTGCGAACGAGATATAAAATACTTCGGGCGTTGCGACTGCCAGAGTAGAAAGTACATGAGAAGGTGAACTGTAGGAACGGCACATGGAGGGCGGCAGGAATGCGAAACTCTGTGCTGATAAAAACAATCATGGTGGACAGACTCTCATATTCGTTTATGTCAGTCCGCTATCTGAAAGTTCGTGTAAACTATTGAAGCGCGTAGTACAGAAGGGTATGCTGCGTGGTGTGGAAGGGGAGAGTAAAATCTCTCCTATCTGATCACAGGGGACATAAGGAAAATAGCAGTTTTACTGCACATGCCCTGCGCGGCGAGTAGGGGAAGATGAGCTTCTCTGTTCGATTCTGGTGGATATAGCCTGCATACAGGCTCAGATAGTATTCTGAAAGTATAATTAATATTGTATTTGCAATAGAAGAATAGGGAGGAAAAGATGTAATAATGAGCCAGATAAAAGTTTATGTTTTCAAAGAAAGTGGAAAATGGTATACGGAAGAGGATTTTGAAATTCCAGATCAATTGGAAGAGGTTTATGAAATAGTTGATTATGTCGAATCAAATTTCACGCTTTATAAGGGGATGAATCTTGTAATGTTTTTAGATGAATCATTTATTAAAAATGGATATCCCAGTATGATTCCTGCAAATAGAAGAATGTAACTAAATGATGAGAAACGGGCAAATATTTCAAAATAGAGTGACGAGTTGCGCTGCTTTAGTGATAAAAAATGCTTGATACACTACCTTGATTAGATAGGTGCATCATACAGGATTTTAAATTATGACATTATTAATTTATTACTGGCAGACAGGAGGGAGAAACAGTATGCGTTATAAAAAGGTTGGATATGGAAGTGTAAATTCAATATGTGTTATTGATGATGAATTTAAAAGGATAATACTGAAAAAACCGAAAAGACGGTACCGCACTATTATCAGAGCTTTTTATCGTTGGAAAATGAAACAGGAGAATACTTTCGCAAAGTAAAAGACATTGACGGCTGGTAGTTTCGTAAAATGGAAGGAGATGAACATGTTATGGGAGAAAGATGCGGAAATTACTGCGGAGTTGTATGTATAAATGGTTCCTGCCCTATGGCGTTAAGAGACGAATACATGGAAAGAGGTTATGATATTGTACATAATTGTGACGAGTGTATACATTACAGGGGGTGTGATGACTGTTATTTTGCAGATAAACCAGATCTGTGCGAACCGCATTTTATTAATTACCATGCTAAAGAAGATTGAACGAAATGATCAGTATTTCTGAAAAAAGAAAAGATGTCAGAAACCCATACTTTTGGAAAGCAATATTTTCAAGGCAGAGTTTTTAAGAGCACTCATGTATTAAAAGGAGGCAGCCAGCAATGCGTAAATTTCTTGTACAGCAGGTTATTAATGGTCAGGTATGTCAGGGCATATATTCAGAAATACAGCTTATCCGTTATATTGATATGTCCGACTGTTATGAGGGGGAATATAAAATTTATGATGTAACGGAGTTTGGACAGGTTCAGGAAGTGTTTTACAGTGGATGGCTTCCGAACCGCTTTATTAAAATCACAGACAGCAATGGAAACATTGTTGTAAGCGGATACGGTACAGACCATTAAATAAGGGAAGGTTCTTTTGAATGCCGGCGGCGGCTGATTGAGGGAAGGCATCAGTTTACTATCTGTGTCTTTTTCTACTGCAATAATATATCACAGCCTGCCCGCAGGCCGGGTATCATTATGAAAATCCCTTTATTATGGGTTGATAATATATGTATTAATTCATTTATATATAGTACATAATATGTGCATATTAAATATAAAATAGGGTTCATCAAAAAATACAGATTATGTACATAATGAATGCATATAACGTATATTTCATGACAATGAACATCTATGGACTTTCCGATGTTCACGAGGGTACGATAATCAGGAGCCAGTACAGTAAGATGATCTGATTTTGTAACAGGCTGTTACAGGGGACAGTCAAACATTTGTAACTGCCTGTTACAAAATCAGATTCATTTGAAAATGTCATTTATGAAGCAGGCAGCATGGGTAATGACATTTTCTGTTACAGAACAGTGTATAAAATATGTGCCTGCAGGGCTCTGATGTAACAGGTTAAAAATTGGTTAAAGAAAAAGTCCAGATTTTTTAACCGCGAAAATGCAGTATTTACAATGCTTTAAAGTATTTTTGCAATTTAGTGTGTTACAAATTATAAAAAGTATATAAGAGCATAAGGGAATCTGGCACCAAAGAATATATGTTTGTTATGTGCAGGTGGCATGATATCTATGCCTATATATTGTTTGACGATTTAGAAGATAATAAGAATACTGATTTTTGAGTATATAAAAGTCCTATGGAGTTAACTGCAAAGTATATCGAAATATATAAAACGAATTAATATTCTTTTGTTTGATTTATTTATGCATTAATGGTAAAATATTGAAATTAAATACTAAAAAGGAGTCACAATATTATGGATTATTTTGAGATGTTTTTAAAAAAGCGAAAACTGACAAAAAGCAAAATAGAAAAAATGATGGCTTATACTGACAGAGCTATAAAAGGAACAGATGATGTATGCAGGTTTCTGCACAATCTGCATCGTGATACAAATATTGGTCTAATATCAGATTATGATACAGATGGTCTTATGTCAGAAGTGGTCAAATATCTCGGACTCAGCCTGTTAAAATTTACAAATCTTTTCATATCACAAAGACATATTGAAAAAGGGTATGAATTTACAAGGGAGGATATCGACAGCCTTGGCGGTATAGAGGTTCTTATAACTTCAGATGTGGGGATCAATTGTCAGGATGCCATTGCTTACGCAAAAGAAAAAGGCATTATAGTTATTGTAACAGACCACCATCTTCCAAATGACATAAAAGCATTACAGGCCGATTATATTGTGAACTACCGGCTTGATGATGGTTTTTTAAGTGGGAATACAGATGTCTGCGGTGCATATACCGTTTATCAGATATTCGAGAGATATGCACAACTGTATTCCGAAGAAATACCGGATTATGATAAATTCATGAATGATCTTGTCCTGTTGCGGCATTTTGCAGCGATAGCAGCCGTAGCCGACGCAATGCCATTACTGGGTATTAACCACCATATTGTCGGTGAAATGCTACATTTTATGAACTATATCACCCCGTTTGACCAGTCAGATCAGATTGTGCAGGGTGTCTGTTATGATGGATTTATACAAAATGTTTATAATAATTTTCACATATTCATAAATGGGGTGATAGAAAGTTACTATCATGATTTTGACATGACATTTCTTGAATATACTGTTATTCCGGTGATTAACAGTATTAAAAGAATGAATGCGGATCCAATGGTATTCTACCAGATGCTCTTTAATTCGCCGGACACTGCTTCTGAAAATACAAAATACCTTATCGAATTGAATGAGGCACGTAAGGAGTTAGTCCATCGCAAGATGGAAGAACTGGAAGAAACCGAAAATGAAGATGGAAAATATAAGCAGCCATTTGGCAGATATATTTTTATGACAACAGCGCCCCTTGGTGTGGCAGGGCTTTTAGCAGTCAGGATGATGGATAAAAGTGGGCTGCCCACAGTAATATTAAATGATGCACCTGAGTATGATAAGGATCTGAACCAGAAAGTATACAAGGGTTCTGTAAGATGTCCGCATACATATTCGTTTCTGTCAAATGTCAACCAGTCGGGAATGGCATATTGCGCAGGGCACGAATGTGAATGTGGAATTTCAGTTATTGCGGATAAGCTGCATCCGTTCTTTGATTTCCTGTCACATGAGTTTGATGGAATGTTTCAGGCAAAAGAAACCTGCGACATCAGGAAGGACAGGAATGCATTTTTGAATCAGTTTGATATCCATATAGATTTTGACGCTGATATTTTTAATTTTGAGCATGACGGGGAGCAACTGATCGATAATCTAAAAAAATATGCACCTTTTGGAAAAGATTTTGAACCGCCGCGTATCATACTCAGTTTTAAACGCCAGCATGGCATGGTAAAGCCAATAAAAGAAAACCGGCATACGAAGATCAAGCTTGCACCTGCATTCTCATGCCTGCTCTGGAATACAGCCCCGGAAGAAGTGATATCCGCTGACAGTTCGGATACGGTTTATCTTACTGGACAGCTTTCAAAGTCTGTTTATAGAGGGGAATGGTCAACAAACTTTGTGGGGCAGCTTATCAGTTAACATTGGATTTATGTTCCAGTTTAAGATTATAGAGAATGTATGTTCATGTATGCTGAAAGGAAGGGATGCGCTAGTGAATGATTACATAAAAGAAAAATGCAACAACATCTATTATAATATTAAGTCATACAAAGATATTTTTATAATATGCCTCTATTACGAGATCAACCATCTGTTTGAGATATACTATCTGAGTGACAACAGTTTTTTTAACAGAAATATCAGTTTTATGACAGAAAAAATAAAAAAAAATATGACTGAATATGACGGAGATTGTGAGATTTCGTTTTCAGGAGAGATGAGGACATATGATCTGCGTGATATGGGAAGCAGTCTCCGCCTGGCTAAACTGACAGGTTTTGTCAGTGACAGTCTGAATTACACGATAACTTGTGATACTGACGATAGGTACAGTCCGGAAAGATATCCATATATTATGGGATATCATAACTGGAATTATGGCAGTTCAATGCTGGCGCTGTATCTGTGCGAAGTATTAAGGACAGGCACAGACGGGCAGCCTGTATTCGTTCCTGCGGCGCCAGCTTTAATGAACCAGTTCCATGAAGAATTACACAGCCAGTATTTTAAGAAAAATATGCCGGAACGACTGAAATATATATACATTGTCGATTCTAAAGAAACAAGGGCGAGAGATACCCTTAGAATTAATGACAGATACTTAAAGCCTGTTATGAATACAAATGCTTCAAAAGTAAGGCGGTATCAGTTTATGACAGGAAGGCATGTCGATATAGCACGTTTAAATGAAAAGAAGTCTGACGCCAGTCTTGATAGGCAGACCGGGATACTCGGATACCGGATTCATGATTTTAATATTCCCATGACGGGACAAGGAGAACATGAAGAAACAGGGAGGTGCTGTAAAATTCTGGAATGCATTGTTTCTGAAACTGAAAATCTTAAAAAACTTTTTCATGACAAAAACTATATTATGACATTGAAACTGAAAAGGCAGTTAATCATGGATTATCCTGAGCTGGTATATGAAAAAAAGCCGGGATCAGGAAGGGAAAATTATACACCGAATGTTGGGGCAAAAAATATAAGATATGACAGAATGACGGTAAATGCAACATCAGCCCGGATTGTATCAAACTGCCTCTGCCCATATGGAAAACTCAGGGATGCAGACATGGTATCGTTTCTGTATCCTTCAAGGGACAAGGCTGGCCAGCTGGGAGTGCCACAGGTAAATGTCCTTGATGAGATATATAAGTTCATAAAAGAAGAGATGCGTCCTCTCGTAAGGGACTGGCAGGGAAGGGATATCCTACAGAAGCTGAAAGAAATGGTGGATATGTTCCGTTCCATTGAAGGCAGGAATTTCAATGATACACTGGCATCAGCGGCAGAAAAATTAGACTGGTATTCAAGGAAAATTAATGTCCCTTATATGAACCAGGAGGGAAGGTATTCGGGCTGTTATGTAACTTTTTCCATGGGTGGTTTACACGGGGCGCAGTACAATAAGGAAAAGTTTGAGCAGGAGCTGCATGAAAGCGGGCAGAAAATAGAACTATTCCCTAAAGATGCCAATGGCGATACCAGTCTCGATAAGAGATATGCAGTCACATCTTTTGGTAATGCGAATCACGAAGATTTTATATCTTACTATACGATTCTTCTCTGCAATATGGAGGCGTTTAAAAATGAGGGGATCGGATATGACAGGTATGAAGAAATTTTCCGCAGTAAAGTAGAGCTTGAAAAACTTATGAAGGATAAAAATTTATCAGAGGGACAGAGAAACCTTTACTCCGTTATGAGGGAAAATACAAAATTGATCCTTACATCAGCTTCAGGAGCTGCAGATGTAAACTATAACAGTTCCATAAGGATGAACAACCAGATTATTTCGATGCGGATAATTGGACAGCTCTTTACGTGGCGCATCGGACAGGCACAGGCACTGAAAGGAGCAGAAGTAATATCAACGAATACAGACGGACTGTATACTGTTATGGATGAAAAACTCAATTCTGAAATACTGGAACGTGAAGCGGAAAAAGTTTACGTTGGAATAAAACCAGAAGTCGTATACCTTGTCTCCAAAGATTCCAATAACAGACTTGAAGGTATTTATAATGGTTACTCTGGTAATTCCATGAATGATATCACGGTTACGGGAGCACATGGCGGACAATTGAATGGTATGAACGGTGCCATAACAACGAAATCGCCTGACCACCCAGTAATAATTGACTGGGCATTGGCTGAAATCCTTAAATGGAAGGCTTTGAATGGCAGAATGGATGAATTTTCAGATGAAATGGGCATGAATCTGATTAAAAGGATCGCACCATGTCAGTTTCCGGAAAAAAGGGAGCATCTTAGAATGTTCCAGCATATTATCAGCAGTTCCCCTGATAAGAAGATCTACAATTTTGGTACTAAAGTACCATATGCGTTAAATAACAGTAATAAGATAACGCCTATTGCAATTGCAAAATGTAACAGGGTATTTTATGTTGAGCCGGAAAAAATTCCTGTAAAATGTAGGGATCAGGTAATATACCTAGCTACAGCGTATATACGTTCCGAAATGGCAGATATTGAAAAATTAGCTTTACATGTGATAAAAGACCTTTATCACGATGAGAACGCAATTATAACCGGAACACCCCGTATTAAAAGGATTAACGGAATAGAGTACCCGGTACCATGTATGATAATTAATGATTCGCTAGACAGCACTGATTTTGAGCCGGAATGGCTAAATTACGAATATTACAATTATATTCTTGGAAAAACTTATAAAAATAACTGGCAGAATAATGCTGAACCATCAGGTCTGTTATAAGAATATGCGCATAAAAAAAATTACACGCATATAATTTGCGGGATTCATCATGAAAAATGGTGAATTCTGTTTTTTTATATACTTGTGAGTTAAAAGTTTGTACCACTAAGAAGCCAGAAAATCCCAGTGTTTTTCTGACTCTTCCTGTAGCTCATGAATTATCTGTGTTATGTATGATTTAGGCTTTTGCTCCAAAAGGCGGAAAAAATGTTTCCGGAAATAGTGCATAAGGGCTGCTTCGGAAACCCTTCCTTTGGATGGTGTCCTTTGGTAACGGATCTGACTGGAACAAACCTTTCCAATAAAACGGATGGAAAGGGTCTGTAGTATCCCCATTGCGATGCAGGACAGTTCCATATGCACTTCAATGGCACGTACCGTTTTCAGTATTTTTTTACGTGATCTTTCATCCTCCACACGCTCTAAGGGTGTGGGTTCCCCTTTCTTTTGGTAGTAGCTTAGTTTCGGCATGTGCTTTGACCAAAAGTGATAACAGAATGCGCCTGTCTGCTGTTTCAGTTCACGAAATGTGCATTCGATCCGGAAACGGTAGCTGTAAAGCCGGATAATGGATAGCGGATCAAGTGCCAGACTGGTGCTTGCCAAAATGCTCTGGATGCCATCCATTTCTACCAGTACAAACCGCAGTTCCTGGTACAGCTTCTGCCCCCAAAGAAGATCTATGCTGTAATAGCGTATCGTTTTCTTTTTGCCATAGAGTTCGGTTTCCGTTTCCATGAACTGTTCCTTATGGGAGGCGAACAGTCCTTTCAGGTGAACGGCATCCCCCTTTTTGGGCGGCCTGCCCCTGCCAGGTTTTCGGGGACCAGGCTTTTGGAACGCGGTACAGGACTTTTTGGCTTTGGTGACGATTTCCATGTGTACTTTCCCGCTGTTGTTTAATTCCCTGAGTTTTTCAAGGGCTGGCACAGTAAGGAAATACCTGTCCAGCAGGAGCAGGGAGTCTCCAAAAGTGAGGGCGGCATGATAAGAATCCTCCACCATCTGTACCACATGGGAGGCAGTTGAAACAGATGCGCCTTTCCATTCCCTGGCAGCCTGGAGCCCGTCATGGAGCCGGATGCTTAAGGGGATGCACGCCCAGCTGCGGAAGTTCCCGGCCAGTATGCCAAGCCCGCCGAACATATGCCCATGCATGTATTCTGGTTTTGCAGAATTCTCGGATTCCTGGAATAGCTTCTTCACCCCCGGCATACGGCGTCCTTCTTTTGACTGCTTTACCCCGTCACCAACAAGGACATGGAAGTTCCCTTCCTTGTAAAGGGGCGCATACAGTCTGACAGCAGAGAACCAGCGTTTTCGGATATCCTCTAATGACCATGAGGATGCCCTGAAAAAGTGAAGCATGGAATCATAGCAGCCCGGGGCAAGGGCAAGGTCACGAAGTATGGAAGTGACACCAAGCTTATCCGAACGGAGCATAAGCCCTGTGATGATGATCACAAACCAACGGAAAGCAGCTTTACGGGAAAAACAGGATTCAAAATGGCATAAAATCTTTTCAATAATATTTAACATAGTCGTATGGTCATCCGCCAGCAAGTATGATAAACTCATATTTGAAATAACTCTTCTGGTGGATTTATCCTTTTTTATTTTGGCAACTTATAGGATACCATAAAACCATATGGAAGGGTTATTTTTTTATTGATAACTTACAACTCACAAGTTATATACAGATAGTTAAAAAATAATTTATCAGGCTGCATATATGCAGCCGGTATGTATCATGAACTGAGCTGGTTATAAAGTAGTTTTTTGGCACATAATGGGATAGGCTGGCTGATAAAGTTACAGGCTGTTCTATAGGAAAAAATTTCTTTATAAAAGGCTTTGTTTAATATGAAAAGAAAAGAGGAAAACAAATGTTACAAAAAGCACGATATATTCGTGATTTGGTGAAAAAACTAAACCAATACCGTCATGAATACTACAATGAAAATGCCTCCAGCGTATCAGATGCCGTTTACGATCATCTATATAACGAGCTGGAACGTATGGAGAAAGAGACAGGAATTGTCTTAAGCAATTCTCCTACCCAGACAGTAGGCTATAAATCAGTATATGGCCTGCAAAAAGTACAACATTCTATTCCGTTGCTTTCATTAGATAAAACTAAGATGGCTCATGAACTGGTTTCTTTTCTGAAAAAGCGCGAAGCATTACTCATGCTGAAACTGGATGGATTGACTATAAAACTTGTTTATGAAAATGGAGAGCTTGTAGAGGGATCTACCAGAGGTGATGGCCATGAAGGAGAGCTTGTTACACACAACATAAATGCTTTTCAGAATGTACCGCTGTCGATTCCTTATAAGGGGCGCCTTGTACTGACTGGTGAAGGTTTCATTCATAAAAATGATTTTGAGCGACTGAAAGGCACACTTGTGGGAAGCGATGGAAAACCATATCGTAATGCAAGAAACCTAGCTTCCGGATCTATTCGGTGTCTGGATGCAAGTGTGTGTAAACAGAGGAAAATCAGTTTTTGTGTATTCAATATCCTTGAAGGAATGGACGAATTTAAGGATTTACGGGACAGCCGCTGCAGAATGTTGTCTGTTCTAAAAAATTATGGTTTTGAGGTTTGTCCATTCATACCAGTTTCTCCTGATGCATCAGTTGAAAATATTGAGATGCAGATCAAGACATTGAAAGATCTGGCAGAGATCAACGACATTCCTATTGATGGGATGGTGCTGCGTTTTGACAGCTTTTCTTATTCCGAAAGCCTTGGCAGAACTGGACATCATTACAATGACGGAATTGCATTTAAGTTTGAGGATGACACCTATGAGACCATATTCCGTTCAATTGAATGGCAGACGGGACGAAGCGGAGAGATTGCGCCTGTTGCAGTTTTTGATACGATTGAGATTGACGGTTGTGATGTCTCTAGGGCAAGCCTCCATAACCTGTCATTTATTGAGGGGCTTGAGCTGCATCCCGGATGCCGTATTCTGGTGTCAAAGCGCAATATGATCATTCCACACGTGGAAGAAAATCTGGATCGTGAGAACTATCAGGACATGACTCCGCAGTTCTGTCCCTGCTGTGGGCAGCCTACACGCACCTATTCCAGAGCTGGTGACAAGGGACGTATTATTAAAACGCTTCATTGTGATAATCCTGAATGTGACAGCCGTATCCTGCAGCGTTTCGTACATTTTACGGAAAAAAAAGCCATGAATATCAGGGGAATATCGGAAGCCACGCTGGACCAGTTCATTCAGCTCGGTGCGTTAAAAAGCTATCAGGATTTATACCACCTTGACCGTTATCGTGATCAGATTATTGCACTGGAGGGGTTTGGGGAGAAATCGTATGAGAATATGATTCTTTCCATCAATAGAAGCCGGAATACCACATTTGAACGTTATATAGTGGCGATGGATATTCCATTAATAGGCAGGACTGCCGGCAGATTGCTGGATCAGTATTTTCATGGCAATTTGCGGGAGTTAGAAATGGCTGCTGTATCCCGGTTTGACTTTACACGAATTGATGGTATCGGTGATATCATGAGCAGAAATATCCAGGAGTGGTTCCGCAACTCGGATCATTTGCTGTTATGGCGCGGACTACAGAAAGAATTACATTTTGAAAATGGTTTGGATGCAGAGACATCCGGAGAGGAGAACAATATGAACGAAACGATTAATAACAAATTTGCGGGATGCACTATCGTTGCGACAGGCAAACTTGAGAATTTTACCCGCGACGGTATCAATGACAAAATAATCAGTCTGGGGGCTAAACCGGGAAGTTCCGTGACCAAAAAGACGGATTATCTGATTTGTGGTGAGAAAGCCGGAAGTAAGCTGCAAAAAGCAAGGGAACTGGGAGTTACAGTGTTGACTGAACAACAGTTTTTGGAAATGCTGACGGCATAATCCTGCTGACACATAATAATGATATATAACCAAAAACTGCCCGAAGTGGCAGCTTTTGGTTATATATAGTGATGGATTTCAGGGTGGTGAAGAATGTTATGTTGTGGCAAGAACAAAAAAAGCAGGATATAGAAACAGAAATGGTCATATCTGGGGGAATACATATCGTTGTTCCTATGGCGTCAGAAACAGAATATCATGATTTTGGACTGCTGGATGAGCATGGGAAAATAATAATGGAAAATCTGTTTTGTGGATATGAATATGCAGATGCGTGTGCAAAAAGGGAATTTCCAGACTGTAGTTACACGGTAAAGGACATGACAAGGGAATGGTATATTAATCTGGCAGTACAATATGTAAAATATATCAGAAAAATTAAGCCATCCTTTAAGAGATCAGGCATTATCATGGATATGTCGGGTTTATATTATTCAAGAAATCCAGATTCATGGGGGACTTATATACCGTTTGAATATCGCAATAAGAGATATGTATATGCAGAAACAGCCAGTGAAGAGTTTGTGTATGAAGCAGGTGCCCATGTATTCTGACATTTGGATTGTTTATGTATTCATATGGAGTGTGACAGGCACAATCCCCGAATTGGGGAGCGTATCATAAAAGAATACAACCTGTTACTGGAGGAAAATGAAACCAGCCTAAAAGCCGTCAGAAAATAATCAACCTATAAGAAACGGGAGGGACAATAATGGAAGATATGGAGAAAAATACAAGAAAAAAAGAAATAGAAGGGACAGAGGAACTGGAGATCAGCCAGCGGATGTCAGAGAGGGCGGACGACATAGACAATACGACCTATCGTTATCTGGCAGAGCTTTTGGAACTAAATGAGAGTGATTCGGAAGAAAAGTTTCCGTGGAATATTGAAATTCTCAGAAAGGTATTTGACAGTGCAGTTTCCGTCCTTCAGGAATACGGGTATGCAGTATGTAATCCGTATGTTGCTATGTCAGAAAGCGGCAGGCAGTACCGCTGCACACTGTCCGAATGTGGGTGCGGGAATTGTAATTGTCAGGAGGACTTTATGGAAAAACAAAGAATTCTGTCTAGCATTGAGGAAGCCATTGCACGCAGCGGGATGAAGGTACTGGATGGAGATGATGACTGTATTCTGGTAAGAAATAGCAGAATGGATATGGATTTTCAGATTTCTGTTAAAAGTCTTGAGGAATGACAGGTGGTGTAAAAATAACTGTACACTGATGGACGAGTTTACTTTCCATTACTCCATGAGACAGGTCTGGAATGATTTCCAGAGCCTGTCAGCAATTTCATGTGCAGATATCTTGTATGAGAAATTCTGAAAAACTAGATAAAAATTTTAGAAAATGCGGGAAGGCTGGTACTTATTATATATACCCCTTCCTTAAAAGGAAAGCAAAAGGATAAGATATAGAAAGGGACCACATCATGTTAAAATTTGAAAACGTAAATATCATAAAATCCTTAAAAGCAATTATGTATACCAATACAAAACACTTTCAGTCTGATTTTGATATAGATATTAAAATTCTGACGAAGGCGGTAAAGAAACAAAATCCAGAGAGTAAAATATACCTTTGGATGAGCCGCCCTGAAGGGACATGGTGTTTAAAGGAGAAGGATACATTTATTAAAGGGACAAGGGAATATAATACATTTTGCTATTATGCGGAGAATACACAAGATAAAATACTTGTTTATGTAGTGGAAATAGCAGGTATGGAAAAAAGAAGAGTGATGGGGAATATTTATGAACTGGATTATCAAAAATTTTATAGACATGTCAAGGAGGTTTCTGTAGAGCGCGGAGATGTAAAACTGATATACGAGAACGGCGAGCGGATACAGACAGCTGAAGAGCGCATTACTGAAGCTGATGACCCGGACTTTGGGAAGTTCCTGTATTTTGAAGATCAGCCAAAAGATTCAGATGCCTTGTGTAGTGTCCTTCAGGAAGAAAAGTGTGTAAGGAATCACTTTAAATGTGGGGACATAAATGCTTATATTAAAAAGTTGTCTGTTTAAAAATATCATGAACACTTAAGAGTTACACATTCGTTTCGCTCAAAAAATGAAACGGGAATTACAGCATTACGGAATAATATGTCGCTGCTGATGTTTATATGCCCAGACAGTAAATAGTATGATCTGATATTTTAACCCTTCGGAGGTTCGTAAATAATCAGATCCGACACCTTACAGTCAAGAACGCAGCATAAACGAGCAATTGTGTTAAAATCAATTCTTACGGCATCACCCTTACAAAATCGGTTGATCTGGGTGTGGCTGATCTTTGATCTGTAAGAAAGCTGTGTTTTACTGATTCCTTTTTCTATGATCAGTTTTGCTAGGTTCATATATACTTTGCCATATTCATCCATATTACTGACAACTCCTCACTTTTAACATTATTATATATTTGTTTCCATAAAAATATCAGTTCAATCATTTATAATGAATAATATATACTGAAAGAAGCTTCATAATAGATATTGCACTCCTATAAGGATAAATGGTATAATAATTTATAAATTGAGAGAGAAGGACCATAACTCATGCAGGATAGAATAAAATAAATGTACATAGTCAGATGAAAGTTTGCATTATTTATTAAAAATAGGGATTATATTATATACATTCAAGTATATAAAGGGAGGGGAACATGGCAGATTTTAATTGTGACGGGGACAAAATCTTTAATCAGTTAGACTGGATTAAGTATATCAGTGATGAAGAAAGAGAGAAGTGCAGGAAAGTAATGGATGCTTATGAAGAATTTTATGAAGTAGAGGACATCGTTGTTATAGATGCAAAAAGATATGGTTTTGTAAAGTTATTGTATTACTCAGAGATGAATGGGTTTGAAACGGTGGAAACATACACGGATAGCAGGAGATTATTTGACGATCTATGGAGTGACTGGCTGGATTATCAGCTGTTTGAAATCGTATCAGATACATTAATGGACAGGTTAGATAACGAAGAAATTGTTGACTTTATGCCTGAAATAATACAAGAAGAAATCAGACAAAAATACGCTTATTTTGCAGAAAAATCTGGAATTTTTCTCTCTTAATAATTGAAAATTGATGTGAACCCTATCTGGAAATAATTGGATAGGGTTCATTTTATTTTGTCATTTTGTGTGTCTGTTTCAGACACGATCATCATTTTGTAGGAAATAAACTAATACTTTAAGGAAGGAGGATAACGGTATGTCTGACGAAAAGTATATTCAGGATTTTGGTCTCATCAAGGATTATATTGTTTACAGACTTATCAATCCTGACAAGAATAAAAAATTACTTGAAGATGCACCGCATATCAACTTTCTCGATCTGTCAATTGTATTTCATTGTCTAATAGGAAAAGACAAAATATGTACATCATCAAATTTAATTTGCAATGCCCATTTTGCGCAATGGGGCGTCCCGTTAAATATGCTGTATGAAGCAGCTAGTGAAAACACGCAAAGAATGATGGGATATAGGATTCAGAGCATGTATAGTGTAATGTGCGAAATGATGACGGAGAATCCGGAAAGATTTGACGACGAGCTTTTAGCTAAACTTAAAAAATGTATTCCTATATATGTGGTCAGTAATAAAGACAGGACTGAAGGAGCGGCTTGTATGCTGTATCCGAAACTTATTGAGGATTTTGCGCAGGCGCTTGGAACTGACATATACATCATTCCATCAACAATACATGATCTATTGTTATTGCCGGTCATAAATGAAAAAAGTTATATTAGGCAACTGATAAGGAAGGTCAATGATTCTAATAATGATAGAAAAATGGGCGAAATAATAATATGCTGATCCGTAAATATTTGAAAGGAATGACAACAGGTGATTATACAAACAAAATACAAAAACAGGAAGATAAAATATCTGGACACTTTAGGCTGGTGGATGGTATTTATGCCAAAGGATTCTGATGGAAACCTTGAAATGAAGCATTTTGATACAAAAGAGGAATGTATACATTACATTGATGAACAACATGGAGAGGAGGAAGAAAAACACTGCAGTGGTGGTTATTGGTATGAGAAATATTTGGCGTAGCAGCAAAGTAATGGGATTACACCATGACTTTGCTGTTTTTATATTAGCAGATGCATAAAGAACCTTTCCTGTAAAGAACTGAATGAATGGCTAAATAAGTGTTTAAGGAGATATGCGGCAGAACAAATTAAAAATGAAAGAGAGGATAAAGATTTGAGTAAGTACATAATGAATTTGGAGACACAAAAAATTGAATTGCATTTTGATAAAGCGGATTATATGGCATTGTCAGATGATTTGAAAGGGGAAATCAAAAGTAATTATCTTTTTAGCCGTAAATCTGGTGTATGGATAAGCCGTGCAAAATTTCCTAATTTATGGAGAGCAGAAGCAGTCGCTAAAAAGTTAGGACTTGACAATGGCGGCAAAGTTGGAGAAACATTGACTTTTGCAGAACAGATGGAGCGTAAAGCGGAAAGGGCAGAAGCACGGGCAGAAAGATATGATAACAAGTCAGAAAAGGCACAGGAAAGAGCAGAAGCATTACAAAAGCCTATTAATGACATGCACGGAGACATTGCTTTTTTTACCCAGCCAAATATTAACAGTAGCGCTGGCAGGGCGTTTACAAACAGGCGAAACAGAATGTTTTCAGCATGGGAAAAAGGATTTGAAGAATTTAGAAAATCTGAATATTATGCAGAACGCGCAGCGATAGCACGACAAACTGCAGAAGATACAAAGCCAACTGATAAAGGATTTATTGACCGGCGGATCAAAGATGCAGAAAAGACCATTAAAGCACAAAGGAAAAATATTGAATATTATCGAAAATATCTTGAAAGAATCGAAAATGGAGAAAAAATTAAGCGGTATAACGGCGATATTTTCACTGCGGAAATGGTTCAGGAATGGATAGAAAATGCAGAACTAATTATAGAAAATGCAATCAGTAAATCAATTTATTATCATGAGTGCATGGAAGAAGCTGGCGGTGTTGCGTTTTCTAAGGATAATATAAAAGAGGGCTATATTGTAGAGCTTAACAGGTGGGGGAAATGCAGGGTTATAGGAACCGGAAAAGTAAATATTTCATATTCCATTATGGAAGGTGGTGCTGCCGGATATGGTGGGAAAGCTGCATATGCAGAAATTAAAAGTATTATATCGGAGGAGGTGCCGGAAAAGCCAGAGCATCCATTTAAAGTCGGTGATAGTTACACCGTGCAGGTGTGGAACAGCGAAAAATGTACCAGAGAACCAAAAGAGTATATAGTTACGAAAATAACCTCGCAAAGAGTAACATTAAAAACTGGAGAAGAAAGAGCGGTCAGCCGAAAGCCTAGGAGATTTAAAGATAATAGTACAAATGGTTTTTCGTGGGCTATTGGTGTAGTTGATGGATACGGAGGTACTATTTATAAAAAAGAAACAGATATGAAATGAGTACAAAAAATGAAAAAAATCAGGAAAATAGTGTGAAGCTGTACATATAAAAACTGCCAATACACCAAATTATGTCAGTAAAGAGGATTCTTGTAATATAGCCTTGCCTGCATTTAGTCTTGACAAAAAGTATTCATTGTCAGAAAATGGAAAAAGAAAAGGGAGGTTAATCAGAATGGTCATTTTGGATAAAGCGAAATTATTAGAATACGAAACAGTGTTTTTTTATGCGAGCGAGATGGATACGCGATTATGTTATGTAATGGATCAGGCAGGAATACCGCACATAGAAATGCCGGCGCACAGACTGCACGATAATGTGAAATATGCAGATGTTCCGATACCGCAAACTGCAATTTCCTATCATGGAGAGATGTCGGATACCGTTTGGGCAATGATTTCCAAGGTTGATCCTGAATATCTGGCTGAGAAAATGAAAGAAATCGCTTGTGATGAGGATTTGCAGAAGATTGAGATTGATATGAAAACCGAGGTGCTGGACTGATATGATAAGCCGCGAAGATCAAATCTACAATCGGATCAATACATATATAAATAATTATGGAATAAAGACATTCATCAAAATGACGCCTCATGCCATAGATAAACATCTTGGTCTGAGTGATGATCAGCTGATTAACCGGTTATTCAAAGATTCTAACCCAACAAATGATGCGTCTGTTTTTGACATTGAAGGAAACAGATTAAACCGTTATATAAAAGAGTCTTTTGTATCAATCATACCGTTATTGGCGAAAAGACTTTCAGATGATAAGATTGCGTATGGAAAAAAAATAAAGATTGCCGGAAAACCACTGGATATTCCTATTGGACATGGGTTTCGCTCTTCAGACGGAAAAGAATACCAGTCATATTCAATGGCATTTATCGTTCGTAAGGAAGCAAATGATATAGGATTCGAATTTGTATCGATTTTTCCGGATATAACAGTTTCCGGAAAAATCGAACCGACAGGGCGCACGGCTTATGATGCTTATACAAAAGAGAAATCCCCTTTATTTGAGGCATACCTGCGCTGCATAAACGAGGATGCCAATAAAGAAAATAAAAATATGAGGGAGCTGTTAATAGCATCTTATTATCCAGCTATGATATCTGATGAAGGTGATGTATGGAGTGAAAAGATCAAACTGCAGATGCAGAATGACAGGGGGATGACGGAGCTAAACATCAATATGTATGAGGGCAGCATAAGTTATGGGAAGAAAAGTTTTAAAACTGCAAAGTATGATCAAGCTGTTCGGTCAATTCCAGAACATTACAAAGCAGTTTTTCCAGATCAGTGCAGACATGTCAATAACTTTATCAATATGTACAGGCATATTCGTGAGGGGATAGAACTGTCCAGATCTTTTGACATCAGGACGCAGTATGAGATAGAAGATGCAAAAGAAACAGCCCATTACGGATTTGGGTTAGATAAGATGTTTTAAAAGAAATAATTGAAAAAGAATAAGCACTTTTGAAAGGCAATACCAGAAGGTAACAGGTATTGCCTTTTTGTGCGTACTTTTAGAAAGGCATGAGAGGATGAATAAAAAGCTTTCACAAGTATTTGGACTGCATGGATACCAGGAGGAGCTCGTGGATTTCTGCGTGAGGACTCCGAAATGCGGTCTGTTTCTGCAGATGGGACTTGGAAAAACGCGCATCGCGCTTGCAACAGTATGTGAACTTGTCATTACCAATAGGATGCAGTGTCACTGTCTTGTGGTTGCACCAAAGGCTGTTGCCCGTTCTTCATGGATCGATGAAATGAATAAGATAGAAATTGACATCAGGTATAAGTCATTCCTTATCGATGAAAAGGGAAGGGAGCTATCAAAAATCAAAAGAGAGCAGCTGTTTGAGGAAGCAAAGACGGCACCACCAACAATGTATTTTATATCGCGGGATTTACTGCCGCAGATGACGGAATATTTCGGGGCACAGTGGTGCTTTCCGATGATGGTCGTCGATGAGTACCAGTCTTTTAAGAATCCTGACTCAAAAAGGACAAAAAGCCTTATCCGTATCATGCCATATACAGAGCGTGTGATAGGACTGACCGGAACACCGGCGCCGAACGGGCTTGACGATCTCTGGAGCCTGATAGCGGTGCTGGATTCCGGCAAAAGACTTGGAAGAACAATGTATGAATACCACCAGAAATACTTTATGGCATGGAAAACAATCGGGAACAGAGTAACCAAATGGATTCCCGTAACTGGAGCAGAACAGCAAATCTATGACAGGATAAGCGATATCGTTGTATCACTTGACAACTCAGGACTGACACTTCCTCCAGTAGTTTATGATACAGTCAGGGCATATATGTCGTCCAGGGAGTATCAGGCTTACATGGAGATGATAGAGAAATCAAAAGTTTTTATTGAAGGCGCGCTTGTCAGAGCAGTTAATCCTGCAGTGCTCGTTTCAAAACTCGCCCAGATTGCTTCGGGAATTGTCTATACCAATGTGGAACATGATTATGTAAAAATTCATGAAGCGAAAATAGAGCAGTTAAAGTATATATATGAAAATGAGCCATCTCCATTGCTTGTATCATATCATTATAGAACAGATGTAATTGCCATCAAGGGGTATTTTAAAGATGCCATCGTGTTTGACGGAAAAACTGAAACAATCCGTGCATGGAATGAAAAAAAGATAAAGATGCTGCTGATCCAGCCTGCAAGCGCCGGATTTGGGCTTAATCTCCAAGAAGGCGGACATATCTTGGTCTGGTATACACTGCCATGGAGTCTGGAAGAGTATATACAGACAAATGCAAGGGTATTCAGGCAGGGACAAAACCATGCGGTTTCGATCATCCATATCGTTTGCAGCGACACGATCGATGAAAGAATACTTCAGATACTTGAGTCAAAAAATGTTACACAGCAGGGACTGCTTGATGCCATAAGATATACAGTTGGTATCTAGGAATAAAAGACAGCTTTTTAAACTGCTATCATATCCAATATGTTATTAAGCTGTCTCGAGTCTTACAGACTCGGTTTCCATGCTGAAGGAGGATATGCAAAAACTAATAGCAGAACAGGAAGGAGGGAGACAAATGAATACAGTTCCAATGGTCATTAAAAAAACAGCTGATGGCGACAAGGCGATGGATATTGCGTCGAGGTTACTAGATGACAATATCATTCTTCTGACAGGTGAAATCAACGACATGATAGCAGAAGTTGTGATTGCACAACTCTTATATCTGGATTCACTGGGAAAAGGAGAACCAATCCATATCTATATCAACAGTCCCGGAGGTTCAGTGACAGCAGGTCTGGCAATCATGGACACAATGAAATTGATAGAGAGTAAGATTTACACCTACTGTATCGGACTTGCTGCAAGCATGGGGGCAATTATACTGTCGTCAGGAGACAAAAGATATATTGTACCCCATGCAGAGGTGATGATCCACCAGCCATTAGGCGGTACAAAAGGGCAGGCAAGTGACATTGAGATCGCCGCAGAACATATCAGCAGGACGAAAAAGACATTAAATTCTATTCTTGCCGAAAATTGTCACAGGCTTTATGACGAAGTGTCACGGGATACAGAACGTGATAACTGGAAATCAGCGGAAGAAGCACTGGATTACGGTCTTGTTGATAAGATCATCAGCAGCTTGGATGAGTTGAAAAACGGGGATTTATAAAAACAACCTTCTTATTTTCTGGGAAGATATAGGTCATTTTCCGCATAGATCAGGTTTGGATCAGGGATGCGGTTATAAACAGCAAGTTCATCTACGGAGCTGTCAAATTCAAGTGCGAGTTCTGAAAGAGTATCGCCCCAGATAATGTGATAAACCCTGTTACCACTAGCATCAACAGTAAAACGGGATGTTTCGGCAGTATCAGACGGAAGTATATCAGCCATGGAGCCAGAAGGATCATCAGACTGGACATTCTGTGCAACAAGCTGTCCATCATCGTTTTCAATGACAGGATATTCCTTTCCGTTGATAATGACATAAAGAGTATCTGTAGATGAAGTAGTCTGATTATCAGAAGACAATGAAAGCAGACCATTATATAGACCTTCATTTAATACGACATTAAGGGTGTCTGTACCGGATGTATACATGGATCCAGCAAAAGACATCGCAGATATGCCAAGAAGCGTAATGCAGATGACGCCGCATGCCGCAAAAACACAGGTATTTTTGAAATTATTCTTATCCATAACTGAAACCTCCCATGGTCATACAAAATAAATACTTTGTATTTGTGAAAATAATGTGATAACATATAATTTATCACAATAAATAGCAAAAATCAACCGATTAATGGAAAAATAAAATATGTGAATAAGAATATATATTCGAACACGGATAAAATAAAGCGGGATAAAACCAATCAAAACTAAATATGGAACAAAAATGAACATATAAAGAGACAAAGGAGAACAGAAATGAACAGTAATTTAGACTATTTGAGACCATATACACCAATTATCGTTAATATTCAGGGAGAAGTAAGTTTTTCCCACATTTCCAAAATGTATGAGGGAGAAGAACTGGCGGCTGCCAACAAGAGGGCACAGGAGCATGGCGGAAGGCCTTCGAACAGACCATACTGTACGCTCACGCTTGACAATCCTCGGATACTAAATCCGGAAACGCTTCCTGTAGATGTTGTAAGGATCATGCAGGACAGATTCAAGCCGTCAAAAACGTCAAATGTGGTAAAGTACTACGCGACAAGCAAAAGTTCAAGCCTTCCCCCAGTAGCATATTCCGTATACGCAGGTGCTGAACTTGCAGGACAGGGTATTGCTGATAAACTGCACCCGCTGGAGCATGAGCTGGATACGGGGCTGACCGTGACAGTCGGGGCAAGAATCTTTGATACAGCGGCAGGCGTCGGCGTAGGAATTGATTATGTGATGATCGATGAGCCGATCAGGTATTATGAACCAAACGCACTTGCAGATGCGCTTGCAAGCCAGGGTGTAACATATGTTGCGCCAGATAAAAAGCAAAATGATTCAATGCCGCGCCAGGTGCAGGGCAGAGCGGCAGCTGACAATAGTGCGTATACATCTTATGGTTACGGCAGTGTTCCGGAAGATTCTGTTGGAGCGTATCCGACAGGCGGGGAGATGCCATATGATCCGAATTTTTATTATGAAGACAGGAATACTGAGCCAGTTTCAGCAGCAATGCGGAATACTGCTCTCGGGAACAGTACAGATGTTAACGGGACAGGGCAGGACGCATATGGCGCACATATGCAGCCGCAGGGAAATGCAGGCAGGGGCAGACAAAATGTCCAAGGAGGAGCTCAGACACAGGGAAACAGAAACGCAGCCGGCCAGAACGTATACAGGGCACAGATGCAGCCACAGGGAGACAGGAATGAAAGTACACAGATGAGCCAGGCGCCAGCCAGTCCAATGGCCAGAATGAGAGTGTCAGGACAGTCGCAGGGCAGGACTGCCTAATGGAAAAAGACGCGTAAAAAACATAAGCTGAGGGTGGCAGTGAAGATCTTCTGCCACTTCTTTCAGGAAATTCATGTATACGGAGAGGCGGAAGATTGATATACACGTTAATATACATTATCATAACAGGGATCATTTTCCTGACTGGTATATTCTATAGGAATAAAAAGAAACCATATTTAAAATCAAAAAAATTGGAAAAAATTCTTGCGGCGACCCTGGCAGTTCTGTTTCTTTTATACATGGCAACAGCTGTAATGGCTTATATGCATGGCGCTGACATGGAATCATTACAAAAGTTTGGGATTTTGCGGACAATCCGTGCAATACAGAATTCCCCTGTTACAGACAGGAGTGTGAACCTTGACCAGCAGGGGAATATTCTCATATATTACAGATTCGGATGCAGAGACTGTGAAGCTGTTTATGATGAATTAAAAACAGAAGTGGAAGAAAAAGAAAATATATACTGGGTTGCTTCGAGGCAGTCTGAGGGACAGAAGCTTTTGCAAAAATATACTGTATCGGAAGTGCCGACAGGCGTAGTCATTCAGAAGGAGGGCATGTATATCAGCCATGTATTATGTAATTTTGTATATGACAGGCAGGATGGAACAGGCAGTGTGCGGTTGGATACACATGCACTTAACAGACTCGTGGAGCTTCAATGTAGAGAGAAGTGATTCGTAAAAGTGTTTTAAAGGCTGTCTGTGTTTCACAGACGGTCTTTTTTTGGAATAATAAAATTTAGAAGAGAGGAAGAACGAAAATGAAATTTGAAAACTTAACAGTGCTTGTAGAAAAGGACATTAAAAATAACTGTGTACCAATGCTGGTAGGTGATCCCGGGATCGGGAAATCAAGCTGGGTGGAGAGCCTTGCCGAAAGACTGGGCACAAAATGTTTCACGCTTCCAGTGAACCAGCTTGCGGAAAAGGCTGATCTTACAGGATGCCGGCTGGTGCCTGCAGGGACAGATAAAGACGGCGCACAGGATTATGCACAGGTGTTCTATCCGCATATTGTAATCCGCAAGGCTATTGATTATGCGCTTGCCAATGCAGATGAAACACCGATCCTGTTTCTTGATGAGATCAACAGATCGACGCCGGATGTAACTTCCGAGGCGCTGTCAATCCCTACATTGCGCAGTATTGGCGACAGAGACATTCCTGACAACCTGAAAGTCATCATTGCCGGTAATGATAAGGGTAATGTCTGTTCCCTTGACAAAGCATCGATCACCCGTTTTGTCATGTATCATGTGGAACCTGATGTAAGTACCTTCATGAGTGCAAATCCCAACCTGAATAAGTATGTGTCGGCAGTACTCAGGAAAAATCCTGACAGTATTGTGCAGGATGCGGTCAGTATTACGGCAAATGACGATGAAAATAAGGAAGAAGCAGAAAATGCAGCCTATGAGATTGACTACGATGATGAAAACATGGCGCAGATGACAGTCCCAAGGACAATTACATCCGTATCAAACTGGCTGAACGAGTGTACTGATCATGAGCTGGTTGGAATGCTTAATACGATGGTGGGAAATGAAAACAGCCTGTTATACGAGGCAGTCGTTGCCCACAGCGGGGAGACACCGTTTTCCCTTGCACTTGTGCAGGAGATCTTTGATACATTGTGCAGCCAGGCACAAAATATCCAACAGATTCAAAACATTACACTTGCTGAACCTGCAAAATATCAGGAGATGACTTCATATACATCAAGGGATGACCTGAATAAATTTATTGCATCCCTAAGCCATGATGAGAAATCGGAACTTTTTGTATATGCATTATATGACAGCAGGGATAATACAAAAGTCCTTGAATGTCTTGCGCCAGCAATAAGTTCATTAAATTCCAAGGACACGCAGATGCTCTCCATGCTTGGGAGCAGCCACCAGATCAATGATGTCAATTATACAGCAGTCTGTTCCATTAATTGTGGTATGTCCAAGGTAATGTCCATGCTTGGTTTCTGATAAGCATGAAAAAATGTCCATGTATGGGATGACAGCCTATCCCATATCTGCGTAAAGGATTTTTGAAATAAAAAGAAATATGGGGGAGATTAAAATGTGTAAAGGTTGTTTATGTACGATATGCGGGATATGGGAAGACTGCCCGATTTATGCTGGATGCGAGGAACAGGAGATTTTATCCTGTGGGCAGAGGAAAGTGTGCAGTTTTTACCAGCCCAGGGAGGAGACAGAAAATGAAGATAAAGTTTAAAAACAACAGTAAAGTGAAGCTCAGGCCATTTTACAATGATGATGTTGGCAGGGAGCTAAATGGCAGGCAGTTAATTGAAAATGCCATATCCATAATAGATCCAGTCTATAAATCCGGGAAAAACGTCACAGCAACAGATGAAAACGGAAACCAGATCATACCAGATGTGATTGCTGCGCTGATTCTTACGGATTCCATTGATGCAGGCATTAAATATAAACAGAACAAGATCTTAAATGATGTGTGGGGACAGACACTCTGCAATTACAAAAATGGGCTGCGTGCCTCACAGGTATTCATATCGCAGGCAAATGCATCAGTTAATGCGCCCTTGCCATCGAGTACAGTCATTTATGTACCATCAGACCTAAAGAGTGCATGTAAGGAATACCTAAAAACCGGAGCGGAAGACGAACTTTGCGTGAATACATATTTTTATATCAATGAGCCGCATCCGGTCTTTTATTTCCGAAATAATACCGTCTATGATAAATATATTGGATTTATCAAAAGTATGGTAAATGGTCTGTCAGTGCACATGGATATCAATACAATACGAAAATTTGCGGATTTTGAAAAATTAAGGTTGAAACTAATAGAAGGCGTGATACTCCGAAATACTAGGGAACAGGGATGTTCGGCCTATTCATTTGAGCGGCTGGTCATGAATTTTTCAATGATGTTCGCGCGGCAGAACCCGGATGACTGCGGGATTATTGCACCAAGCATCAATAACCTGCTGGTACCAAGGTGTATGCTTTTCATGAATGTCGAAAATGTCTCGAAAGTTCCGGCAAATAAAATTGTGCGTGACGTGTCAGTCATAAAATCCGCACTTATGGAGGACATATTCCAGCTTTCGCTTACCCAGATATCAAAGCTGAGCGCGGCAGCATTGCATAGCAGGATTGTCGGCATGAAGTTGAAAAACCATGCAGCATTGCTTGAAAAACAGGGCAGGGATACAGAAAAGAGGAAGATCTTCCAGTTTAGCAAGGTGGCGATGACTAAGGCAGACCTTTCCAGACGGATCGTAAAGATTATAGATAAAGAATCAAATGTAAGTAAATCTGAGAATTACTCTAAAGTGATCAAGTCAACATATATGAAATCAAACCGACGCAATCCAGATAATTACAATCTCCCCGGAAAAAGCATCTCTTTACAATATAAGCCGGATATCCATATATATCTGGACACATCAACATCAATTTCAGAGGAGAACTATAAAAATGCTATCCTGACATGCATTACAATGGCAAAGAAACTGAATGTAAACTTATACTTCAATTCGTTTAGCCATGTAATATCAGAGAGCACCAGACTAAAGATCAAAGGTAAAACCATAACTGAGATATACAGGCAGTTTCAAAGGGTGCCGAAAGTGACAGGCGGAACAAGTTTTGAGATTGTATGGCAGTATATCATGCAGTCTGCTAAAAGGAGGAAGGAGATCAGCCTGCTAGTCACGGATTTTGCATATTATCCGCCTGATGAACGGCCGGATTATCCGAGGAAGTTATACTACGCCCCGATTGACACTTCAAAAGCATCCTGGCCAAATGTGAAACAGGCTGCCGAGGAATTTTGTCGGAGCATGTACCATATTGAACCCAATATATGCAGGCATATCCTCATGCCCCAGAACTAGAAAAATTAACGAAAGGAGATGATATGTATGGCGGTAATCGACCTGGCAGATGAAATCAATGATACTGATAATGATGCTGGCAAAAAGGACATTCATATCGGAATCATAGCAAATATACCCAGAGAACTGATGACAGGGATAATGAACCAGCCTGAAAGTGGCGGTTCAGAATCCATTCTTGACAACCTTAACAAAAAGGAACATACACCAACACTATACCGGGATGCCATAATTGACCAGCTTATGACAGTACTGATCGGCGAATCGCATCCGAATGCGCTGCTTGTCGGCCCGGCGGGAACCGGAAAGACCAAAATCGTTGAGGAGCTGGCACACCGGATTGAGATAAAGGATGCGTCAGTGCCGGAATTACTGTATGGCTGCACAATATATTCCTTACAGATTTCGGATATCGTGGCAGGAAGCAGCATGGTGGGGGAACTGGAGGAAAAAGTAAAGAGCCTAGTTGAGTTTCTGTCTAATAAGGATAACAGGGCGATATTGTTCTTGGACGAGTTCCACATGCTGTTTCAGGAAGGATTGTATGAAAAGATTGCTCAGATATTAAAACCCGCACTGGGCAGGGGAATGATAAGGGTGATCGGCGCCACGACGACACAGGAAGTAAAGAATATAGACACTGATCCGGCTTTCAAGAGGAGGTTTACAAAGGTCATAGTGGATGAGCTCTCAAAAGATCAAACGCTGGAAATTGTCAATGTATATGTCAGAAAACTGGCGGACCACTATAAAATGCCCTTTAACTATGATGAAGAGCTGGGCAGGAATATTGTTGATATCGCGGATGAATACTGTTCCAGTAACACGCACCGTCCCGACAATGCAGTGACACTGGCTGACCGTGCTGTCGCGAATGCCGTCGTTGAAAAATATAAACTGCTCAACAGCCCGGATATAAATCTTCAAAATATGGGACGCTCCATTAACGGAGTGAACTTGTCCAGACGCGGGATCATAAGAACTGCCTTAAAAGTTGCGACAGGGCATAACGAGCCGAAGGATTTTTCGGAAGATGAACTCCAGTCAGAATTGGAATATATCAAAGGGCAGGATGATGTCCTTGAACAGATCATAAAGATCCTTAGACTTCGGAATATGCATGTAAGACCAATGAACAGACCCCTTACATTTTTATTTGCAGGTTCATCAGGGGTCGGAAAAACGGAAGTGGCTAATATTATTGCGAGATACTGCACAGATGAGAAGCCGATCAGATTGAATATGGCTGAATTTTATTCGGAGGCAAGCATTAACCGTCTGATCGGTGCGCCAGCCGGATATGTGGGATATGATTCGAACGCGGAGATGCCATTTGATATTCTGGACACCAATCCATATCATGTGATTGAGCTGAATGAATTTGACCAAGCACATAAGTCAGTGCAGGATTTATTCATGAATGTGTTTGAGGAAGGATACCTAAAAGACAATAGTGGAAAAATCATTGACTTTTCCAAATCAATCATCATTGCAACAACAAACGCAGGGCGAATGGACGAAAGCAACCCGATAGGGATCAACAGAAAAAAGCGTGACATATCGGTGTCAGAGCTGTCGGAACATTTCAAGATTGCACTCATAAACCGCTTTAACCATAAGATGACTTTTCATGAGATCACGCGTGAAATTTACGAGGATATCATGAAGGACACCTACATGAAGGAAGTCCAGATGATAAAGCAGTTGAGACCGGGCGTTGCATTGGAAGATGAGCTTCCTGATTTTGAATTAAAGACATTATGTGATAAGAGCTTTGATGTACGGTTTGGTGCAAGACCGATTAAGACAACAGTGTGCAATTATATTGACAGCAGACTAATGGAAGGATGGGCATAATGGATGCCTGTCTTTTTGTTCTCCTGTACAGACCCGTGCGGGAGAACAGGCCGTCAGGGCAACGGACGAGCAGGCGGGAATGTTATTTTCCTGTCCAGCTGGAAAATATGAAATCCAAAGAAAGGACGAACGAACATGCCAATTATATTAAACGAAAATGAACAGACGGGAACTGCAAGTATATTTTCCCAGAAAAAGAAAATTGTGTCACCACAGTTTTTCAGCAGGTCACTGACAGGTTCAGGAAAGAAACGAGGGCTGCTAAATGGTGCCTTTTTACCGTGTATTGACAAGGCAAAGGTGGTCAGGCCGCCAATCCAGTATCCATACAAGAAAGTGACAGTTACTACCGGAACATCAACATTTGAGGTCATACCGTTAAGCCTTTATATACAGGATCGGCTGGAATATGACGAACTGCCGGAAAATGCGGAGTGCATATCACCAGATACAGTGCCGGAAGACCAGAGGTATTACCTGTCGCTGACAATGGATTACATGATACTGGGAACCGACCTTGAAAATAAGCATAAAAGTGCCTACTGTTCCTATGACATCGGGATTATATGTAAAAATATGTATGGAAAATATGAAATGTCTGTGACATCATCGTTGTGTATTGATACTGGTTTTATAACAGCACAGTCCCCCAGCATTGATGTTAACATGGTAAATGAATATGTCAACAGACTGACAGTGTACGATCTGGTGCAGGCGACAGCTGAATTGTGGGATGAGGGCATTCCCAAAATCATGAATGCGATGCTGGAGACAGGGACTGATATTGATATCATTGTCAACTTCTGTAGGACGCTGAACAATTATTCAGTAAACCTTACGGACTACAAGTATATCTATAACAGTATCCAGCAGAGATATCCGACAGCCTTAAAGGCGGCATCAGATGCCAATTTAAACATTCTGCTGAATGTAAAGCTTGAGATGCTTGACAGGATCAAGCCGGATATAGCGACATTTAACCCCGTGCCTTGGAAAAATTCCGACGTGAATTTTTCACCAGAACAGATAACGGCGATCACATCACCGGAGCCATGCTGTATCGTACAGGCAGGAGCCGGAACAGGAAAATCCACGGTGATCAACAACAGGTTAAAATATCTCCAGCAGTGCGGCGTGGATCTGAAAACAGTAACGGTATTGTCTTTCACAAATGCTGCGGCAAACCATATCAAAGAGATTGCCCCTGCCGTAAAGTCACAGACAATTGCGTCCATGATCAATGACATCTATTCAGCAAATTATTCACATAGTCTTTCAACACCGGACACGATCATTAATGTACTGCAGGCAAACAGTGAATTGATGGAACAGAATCACGTTGCCCATAAGGTGATCAGGGCGTTTGACAAAATGAAGGAGAATACAAATGCCGGACTTGTGGCGTTGTCAAATATTGTCAGCAGCCAGTTTACAGAGCTCATTGGGCTGCTGGATGCCATTAACCAGACAACACTTGAATTGGAATCCATCATCTGTTATCATGCAGCAGACCAACTTATAGAGAATACAACGCTGTGCAGGCACATTATCATGGATGAGGTACAGGATAACTCAATATTTGAGTTTATTTATATTATCAGTTATGTGATCAGGCATAAGGCGAGCCTGTATCTTGTCGGGGACTGTTCACAGACGCTTTATGAGTTCAGGGCATCAAACCCGAAGGCGCTGAACTGCCTTGAAATGAGCGGCGTGTTTGAATGCATGCAGCTGCAGACAAACTACAGGTCAAACCAGAATATACTGGACTTTGCGAACTTGATGCTCACAAACATCGAGGCAAACCAGTATGCCAAAATCCAACTTCACGCCAACGACTTTCATACAAGACCCTTCGATGAAGATGTAAAAGTTACATACAGCAATCTTCCCGGAATGAGAAAACTGAAGGAGTCCATGCCAAATATGCTGCTAGAGATAAAGGGGTGGCTTGAAGAAAGACTCAATAAGGACGAACAGGTGGCGTTCCTTGCTTATAGAAGGAGTGACCTTAAAGTCTTTGAGGACATCATTAAAATCATGTTTCCGCAGGCTTCATTTATCAATATTGTCCCGGCGAAAAATTACCAGCAGACATTTTTCTCAAAATACATACGTCTGATGGGAAACGATTATACGCATAAAGCGGGAAATGATGCGGCCGTGGAGATAATGCGCCATATACTCAGCAATAAAGAAAAAATCGGGGTTTACAATGACAATGCTGATGCCGCCCTGAAGAAGAGTATTTCTGAATGGATGACAAAGAACAGGGAGCTGCTTGCAGCGAAAGACATGGCACTGCAGAATGGCGTGATCACACTGAAGGAGTTTACAGACCATGCATTCCAGACCTTGATCGATTATGAGATTGAAAAGAATGCGTTAAAACTGCGTCTGACAAGCATGCGGAACCAGCAGAAAAAGGAACAGGACATAAGCCGCTATAATTTTGTGGCGAGCACCATACACAGCGCCAAAGGTCTTGAATTTGACAATGTGATCCTGCTGTACAACGAACATGATTCGGGTACAGAGGAAGCAAAGCGCATGTATTACGTAGGACTTACACGGGCAAGGCAGTCAGAATACATCCTTGCATATAATACCAATAAACAGTCAAGCAGTATCATGACTGCTTATGAGGCAGTCTGCGCTGGGAAATCTGCACCGGATAACAGTAATGTTTCCATAAACACGGATAGGATCGGAAATGAAATGGGGGAGACAGCATGATTGAAACAGGTGGGATTTACCATATATCACAGAATGAACTCCCGACAGGCCATGAAATTTGGTCGAACCGCCCGGGAATCGTGATCAGCAGTAACGAAAGCTTGCAGACGGAAGGGACTGTAAAGATCGTATATGTCAGCTCAAAGGATCGGAACCGTCCCAATTCGGTCAGGATCAGTGACAAATCATTTTTTCATAAAAACAGGGGAAAGAAGTACCGCGAACACATTGCATTGTGTTCGCAGATACATACTGTAGACAAATGCAGGCTTGAATCGTTTTACGGAAAGGTCAGCGGTAAGGAGTTAAAAGAGATTGAATCTGCAGTAAAACAGACATTATTTTAAATAATGCATCCATTGCATGATTATTATATCTTGTATGTAATGGCTATATTTTCTATTTTGGTATTTTCAAACGCAGTAATTTGAAGTATTATAAGAAACAGGGTTTTTGGTTTACCAAACCTGTAAGAAGAGGGAGGCGCGGATTATTAACTTAGATTTTTTTATACAGAATGATTTTATACAAACCATTGCGGAGAACAGGCGCTGGACAGTTTCTACTTCAAAGAAAAAGCCGGTTGATATGAACATATTGAGATCGCAGGGAAAGGTTGTCGGGGCATCGTTTAAGGATGGAAATATGCCGCTCGTCGATTTATACGATGTCAGAAATATCCTCCCTAATGCAACAAACGCAACATATAGTCTGAATCAGGCTCTTGATGATTTCATTGTGCTTGATATTGAGCCAAGGTGTCCCCCGGAAATCAGGGACAGTCTGTTAACATTGCCATATATGTATGGTGAATTGTCCATGTCCGGAAAGGGCTTTCACCTTATATTTCAGAAACCGGCGACAAAATACGAAGAAATCCTGATGAGCAAACCCGCAATAAGGGAGGAAAACGGATATTATGAGTTTCTGCTCACGCATTATGTCACATTCACAGGAATGATGCTCAAACCTACAGACCAGTGCGTGTTTCAGGATGCAGCAAAGGTGGACGAGTTTTTTGACAGCATAGCAAAAACGAAAAAACTTTCCATTAATACTGAAATGGCTATAGACAGCATTCCGAAACTGGGAGATATCACATATGGAAGGGCGATCACTGCGACACTGAAAAGGGCGGTATACGGAAAGACACTAAATGATTTCAAAAACGATAACTCTGCATATGAGTTTGGCGTGATAGGTTTTTATATGCATAACCTTGATTTACTGTTAAGCACCACGAAATATAGCAAACAGGAATATCTGCCGCCGGAAAAGGTGCGTATCCTATATACGGTGGTGTCAGACGTAATTCCGCACAGGATCAAGCATGAGGAATTCCGTAATGGGATACCAATGTTGATGTACAGCTGTATGCGGGCGATGACAAGGGTGGAAGTTTCATAAATTGATAAAAGCAGAACGGTTGATTGTGCAACTGTTCTGCTTTTTTGCACAAGGGTGTGTAAGGAATTTGGCAGCTTTGCTGCATACATCCGAACGATGGGCAGGGAAAGTCATCCCGGCTCTATTTTGTAAAGAAAGACAGGTACCTATATATGGAAGAAATAATCAAAAGAAAAATAATAACCGGATATGTGGACAGACCACTACAAGATGTGTACAACTTCATAAATGAGGTTCATATGGAAAACTTAATAACCTCTAAAGATGCAAAATCACTTATGGAATGGGCTGAGGACTATAGGAGCAGTCGTTAAATCTATATATACTTATGTTGTGAAAAAAGCTGGTATCGTGTATACTGATAATCAGCAGGGAATAATACCAGACAGGGGAGGGTGCCATATGAATGAGAACAAGGCAGGACTTGGATATCAGGACTTTGAGGAAGTAAGAACCCAACATATATTTTATATTGACAAGACAGATTTTATCAGGGAATGGTGGGAATACGCAGATAAAGTAACCCTGATCACGCGTCCGCGCAGATTTGGAAAGACACTGAACATGAGTATGACAGAGTGTTTTTTCTCAAATAAATATGCGGGCAGGAGTGATCTGTTTGAGGGATTGTCCATATGGGAGGAAAAATCTTCTGACGGGGAATATAAGTACAGGAACCTGCAGGGAACTTTTCCTGTGATCTTTTTAAGTTTTGCGAATGTGAAGGCAGCGACATATAAAGAAATGATTTTTAAGATCACTAAAGTAATTGCTGATTTATACGAGAAAAATAATTATCTGCTCTCTGAAAGTTTATTAAGTGAAAACGAATATATTTATTATAAAAATATTAAAATAGGAATGAATGCAGAACTGGCCACTGATGCTATACATTCAATGGCAGGTTTTATGCAGCGTTATTACAATAAGAAAGTAATCATTATCTTAGATGAATATGATACGCCGATGCACGATGCATGGATTTCAGGATACTGGGAGGACACAGCCAGATTTTTTAGCGGTCTGTTCAATTCTACATTCAAGACAAACGAATACCTTGAGCGTGGATTGATTTCAGGAATAACAAGGGTTGCAAAAGAGAGCATCTTTACAGGTATGAATAACCTTGATGTTATCACTACAACTTCTGATAAATATACAACAGCTTTTGGTTTTACGGAAGAAGAAGTTTTTACAGCTCTTGACAATTCTGGATTAGGGGAAGAGAAGCAAAAAGTAAAAAGATGGTATGATGGATTTATATTTGGCGTGCGAACAGATATTTATAATCCATGGTCAATTGTGTCTTTTATCAATAAAAAAGGAAAATACGATACCTATTGGTCTAATACAAGTGGGAACGGACTTGTGAACCAACTGATTCAGAAAGGAACCCCAGACATAAAACAGACAATGGAAGATCTTCTTCAGGGCAAAAGCTTCGAGGCAGAGATTGATGAAAAAATTGTGTTCGACCAGCTAAATGGCAGCGCAAATGCAGTGTGGAGCCTTCTTCTTGCAACGGGTTATCTTAAAGTGTTACATGTAAGAACTCTGGATGAGGACGAGGAAGGGATTGGGGAGGAGGGCGATGTCTGGTACACGCTGACCATCACGAACCTTGAAGTCAGACGAATGTTTCGTGGAATGGTAAAGGGCTGGTTTGGCGGAAATTCGGAAATGGCATACAGTAATTTCATCAAGGCACTCCTCATGAACGATGTGGACGGAATGAATGAGTTTATGAACAGGATTGCACTGCATAGCTTTTCAAGTTTTGATATTGCTAAAAATGCATCAGATGACGATGCGCCCGAACGCTTTTATCACGGATTTGTGCTGGGACTGATGGTTGAACTAGCTGGGAGATTTGAGATCACATCTAATAGGGAAAGTGGCTTTGGAAGGTATGATATCATGCTGACCCCCGCAAACAGGGAAAGAGACAACGCATATATCATTGAGTTTAAAGTGCATAAATCTTCCAAAGAAAAAGATCTTGCACAGACTGTTGCAAATGCCCATTCCCAGATTGATGAAAAGCTGTATGATGCCAAACTGATTGCAGATGGGTTTTTACCAGAGCAGATTCGGAAATATGGGTTTGCATTTAAGGGAAAAGAGTGTCTGATTGGATAAATATTGTTATACAGGGCAGGGACAGAATCTCCCTGCTCATGTATTGTTAGAAATTAGTTCAATTACATTTGAAAGAATAATCAAAGAGGATAATTCATGTATAATACGAAATTCATAATGGATAATGGAAAAGATTTATATCCCGGGTATATTGGTAGGGAGCAGAGAGCTCTGATCAGAAACCAGTATATAGGAAGAAAAGGATATATGTGGTGCGCGTGCCGTCCGGATGCAGGTCTTTATTATAAGATCAGCGGGGATTTAAAAATTTATCCGGAACATAATGGATATGTGCATGACAAATACTGTTGCAGATATAAAAACCTGACAGACGGCGAACAACAAAAGCCGCCTTATTATGTAGGCGAAGACGGAGACGTGACGGTATTTACTTCCTTTGATCCTAGGCGATTTTCAAGAAAGACAGACAGCCTGGAGAAAAATCAGCGGTATACCATAGCTCCCGATGAAGAATTTTCGGAGTCGGAAGATGTCCTGATCGACAAAGCTGATCCTAAAAAAACTGTTAAAGAGCTACGATTAGGACTTGACGGGCTTGTAAGAGGTATTAACACAGATTGTTTTTCTGAAAAAGTTCTTAATGGTAAAACGATAGAGAACCGACAAAGCTTTTCCTCTTATGTTTATTATAGGACAAAGAAAGTAAAACTAAGCAGAAATAAAAAAACAATAGGAGACTTAACTCTTGAAAAAGATGGTGTCCGCTTTATGTATGTTCCATTCGCAGGCGTTTATCAAAGCAGGGATCAGAATTTCTTAAAAGTTTATATGCAGACCATAAGTGCAGATGGGAAAATGTTCAAAAACTTTATTTTTCCTGAAATTGCCGAAAAAGCGATTACAAGATTCAGGAAACAATATGGGACAGAGCCAGATTCCAACACATTCCTGGCCGGATTCCAGTACATAAAAAGCTGCAAGGTTCCTGGGAAAAATAGATCAGGCAGCAATACATACCGTGTACTTGGAAGAGTGCATTTATTTCAGGTATCAGATGCCAGCGTTTACTGCCGCAGCATATTGGAGTTAAATACTTTTAATGCACTGCACAGAATTACCAGAAGCAATCATGCTATTAAATTCTGGATTCCGCCAGAAGATGAACGTGTGGGAGCAATCATAGAAGTTGATGGGTATTGTAAAAAAATTTTACTCCTGTTCCGTTCAAAGAACAGCGAAACATTGTCATATAATCCGGATCTGTATGTTCCGTTTGTTATTGATAATTCTGTATCAATAACAGAGAAAAAGCTTTATGGACTTGTCCGGTAATGTTATTTTGTCTGATATTTATATATATAGGAAGCGCAGTATCCAGATCAATTTGACTTGAAAATTTTAAGGGTCAATGATATTATAATCCTACATTCTATTTTTTCCCATTATAAATTTGAACAAGTAATAAAGAAGATAATTATTAATATCTGATAATATTCAATAAAGAGAGGATACGGCAAATGAAATATGATCCAAACTTACTCGAATCAATCAAAAACGAAATTATAAGACTACTGAGTGTGATCGAAGACATGCAGAATGGGGATGAAGAGGATCTAGCCTGCAAAAAGAATGACATGCGGCCGCAGAAATTCAGGAGTATTTTTACAGCATGTCTGGAGCAGCGCAGCATGATAATAAACCATACGCCGGAAGAACGGATCTATGAAATCCTTTTTGAAACAGTAAGCCCTGCAGCATATCCTAGTGATCTTGACCATACCATACCTTACTGTATGGAAAAATATCTTGATGACAAGGAAAAGGACATACTGAGGAGAATTTACTGGAATAATGATACATATGAATCTGTCAGCAACGTATACAGTACTAATTCATCAAATATCAAAAAGATCGCGCGGAACGCACTGAAGAAACTCAAAAATAAAGAAGCCATAAAATATATGGAATTTGGACTGAATTATGAGGAGGAACTAAAAAGGATCCGTGAAGCATCAACTGAAGGTGGACGCAGTGAAAATGTACTACGCTTAATGAATAACCTTCCAAAAGAGATCATACTGACCCATGTACAGGCGGCAGCATTGCAAAAGGCAGTCACGTTAGTAAAACAGTTGAAAGAGGATTATTCGAACCTGTATGAATACGAACCCGCAGATACGGATGCCGGCGATAAGATGGAGGTCTCAATAGAGAAATGTGATAATCAATCAGATTCAATATCCCAGATGCAGATTGGCGAAATGGGGCTGCCTAACCGGTTAAAGAATGCACTTCAAAAAAATAACATATTTACTGTTGGCGAACTGACGAAGCATTCAGCGGCAGAACTTCGGAAGATGCGTGGAATTGGCGATTCAATGCTGCGGGTTTTGATTACGGAACTAGAAAAGTATGATATTGAGCTGTATTCCTGACAAAAATACAGGCAATTAATGATTGTCTGTACTTTTGTCCTTAGTGTGACTGAATGGCAAGCTTATACTCTGGCAAGTGAAATTTTTTTCTTTGACTAATTTAAGGAAGGGATACAGCAGGAGTAAAAGGACTATAGGACAATCATGAAATCCCTGATGGATTGCGGTTCTATCGACACAGAGTTGAAGGCGGTCAGCGATGAGATGGATGTGACTGCTAGGCTGATTCAGAAGCTGGTCGATGAGAACGCCGTCCGGAAACTTGACCAGCACGACTACCGCAAAAAGTATGACGGGTATGCCAGCCGGTACGCCGCTTTAGAGAGCCGGCTGGACAGCTTGGAGAAAGAGTGGGAGAGGAAGGAAATCCAGTATGACATTTTCAGCGGTTTCCTTGCGGGGCTTAGTGAAATGGAGAAGCTGCCGGTGAATTTCAACGAGAAGCTGTTCCACAGGCTTGTGGATTACGCAACGGTCTATTCGGACAGCAGGGTGGTATTTACCTTCCGCAATGGGATGGAAGTCAGCACGAAGATTTAAAGCCGGAAGCGGCCGGGCATCGGGTTTGTGCTAGATGCCTCCGGCCGTTTTTCTATACATAAAATAATGTCTATGATAATGTTGAAAGATACAGTGATTTGAGTTATATTGTTTCATGGAGGAGTTTGCCAACTTGAGATACAGTGAAAATATAGGAGTGCATATTTAATAAAAGATATTGCCAATTATGAACGTAAAAGGAGATGAATGAATATGTTTGATTGCTCGGCAGAATTTAATAAATTTTATCGTACAGAAGTTGTGCTTCCAGAAACAGAGCAAAATGAACTTCGTGAGAAACGTAAACTAAATATCAAGCGCTTGAAGGAAGGTTTAATAGAATATGAAGCTGACAAAGGCAAGAAATATAGAGTGGCAGAAGATAGAATACAAGGCAGTATGGCTATGCATACTACTGTTCAAAATGATAAAAATGATTATGATATAGATGTTGGTATAGTATTTGAATCAAGTAACTTGAATGATCTTGGACCTCTCGCAACAAGGAATATGGTGGCAGATGCGCTCGAAAGAAAGACAAAACAATTTGCACAAGCTCCAGAAGTAAAGACAAGTTGTGTTCGGTTAAAATATGTATCCAAAGGTTATCATGTTGATTTTGCAGTATTTAAAAGATATAAAGAAAATTTAGAGGATAACGATTATATTTACGAACATTCTGGTGCTGAATGGTCAATTAGGGATTTGAAAGCATTGGAAGAATGGTTTAATGAAGAAATCAAGAATAAAGGTGATGGACTCAGAAAAGTCATACGATTATCTAAAATGTTTTGTAAATCAAGAGAGTCATGGAAAAATATGCCAAGCGGTTTGATTCAAACAGTTTTATGCGATGAGAATTTTGTTACGGATTATTCACGTTTAGATGAACTTTTTTATTATACTATGCAAGCTATTGTTAATCGGATTAGTAACAGTGCAGATGTCGCTGCTCCAGTTGATAATGGAAGAGCCTTGGTAACTCGAGAAATTGATTACCAACGGATGAATAATTGGAAGAATCGACTGGAATTTAAGCTAAAAGAATTAGATATACTATTTGAGCCAAATTGTACTCACAATGAAGCCATAAAAGCATGGAATAAGTTTTTTAACCATTCTTATTGGGCGAATTTGGAATCAACAATTGTTAGTGAAAGTTTTAGTATTAGTAAATCGCAAAGATTTACTAATACAGAAGAATTTATAGAGGACTTATATCCGGTATATGAACAATATGATGTGACAATTGATTGCAAAGTGACCGGTAATGGTTTTTCATCAATGCCGATATTGCATTATTTGGATACATATGCACCACGATTTAAGAGGTTTATCCCATATAATTTTTCTGTTAAATGTAGAATAGGATATACTAATTGTCCCTCTTACGATAAGATTTTATGGAAGGTGTTAAATGTAGGAGCTGAGGCAGAACGACGTAATGATGTTCGCGGACAAATTCAAAATAGGGGGAAAGAAATTACAGAGAATTCAAAATTTTTTGGACCACATTATATTGAGTGTTATTTAATAAAGAATGGGATTTGTGTAGCGATAGGGCATGTAGACGTACCTATTGGAGTCGAATAAGTTTGAGAGGAGTATTGAAAATGAAAATAATAAAATTATTAATTTTACTGTTTATTTCACTGGTATCTTCAATAAGCGCAATTTACTGTGAGTTAAAGTCAATACCTGTGGGTCCAATGATTGGGAGCTTGATTGCAGGAATATCAATCCCATACCTTTTTCCGAGTATTGTCGATTTAACCGATAATGAAAACTGGAAATCGTCTCAACGTAAATTAATAAGGGCAGGAATATTGCGAAAAGAAACCGCTATTAGAATTTCATTTGCTTATTTGTTTAGAATTAAGGTAGATGGAAAGTATTTTTTGGTACAGAATTCTCGAACGAAGAAGTATCAACCTGTAGGTGGAGCATATAAATTTACTGAACAGGAAGAGGCTTATTTAAGAGATAATATTCCGGTTGAAAATGATGATAGGATTCCAGGAAACAGGATTACAAAGCGTGATTATAGATTGTTAGTAAAAAATAAATATTTGAGAAAATTTATTAGAAGATTTAATAAAACTCAGTATCGAGAAAATATAGAAAATCTTAGCAGAGAGTTTATGGAAGAAATTTTTTCTACAGGAATTTTAGATAAAAATTTATTTGGTGTTTTATCTTATAAATATTGTGGAAGACATATGACAAATGTTGAACTTAGCAATGTGTTTTGTCATTATGAATTACTTTTGGCAGATATTGTTGAAGTTCAACTGTCAGATGTGCAGGAAGATTTGTTTAGAAATCTTATGAAAACTGAATGTGATAAATACCATTTTGTAACTGCTGATGAGATTAAAACATTGGGTGTAAAATTTGGAACTAACGAGCTTGCTGATAATATTGCTAACCATACTCCTAAAATATTGAGCGAAAATACTGATGAATTAATATTAAGAAATAAATATAAAGAAATGATAACGGTTCGACTATAAATGATGTATAATTTTTTTGGTGCAAAAAATAACGATAGCCACATTAAAAAATGGGTTATCGTTAAATTTTATATTTTGAAAAATCAAAAATGCGGCAATCCCGAATAATAAAACGATAGCCACTCATGGTCGGGTGCATCTGCCATTCTGAAAAGTGTTGATTTTAGGGCTTTTGCGATAAATGTAAAAACGATAGCACCCAAGGAATATTTGTATCAATTTGGACACGCAATATGGTATGAGAAGTCGGCAAGTGAACTAATCACCTACTGATTCGATTATAAAAAATATTATCTTAAAACACAATTATAAAAAATTTCTTCTTTAAAATCATCTACGAAATTGTTACTGTTCACGGGTCGGCTTGACATAAAGAAACCGATGGTTTAGACTGAATACTGTCGAAACCACCAGTTTTCTTTACCCAAATATTCGGGATACCCTGTCAAACAGGTTCGTATTTTCTTCAAGGCGCATCATAACAAGCATGCTCATGCATTGGCAGAAGTGGTCGGTGCTTTCGACACTCCGGAATGTCACGGCCTGCTGTTGCTTTCTCTTATAACTCCTTAACAGCCTCTCGGCTTCGTTATTGGTGGCCGGAATTCTGTTATCATACAGGAACAGGAGATGGTTTTCCATGTATTGTTCCATACGCAGGTACAGGTTATATCCTTCCTTATAGTAGTCATCTGCTGGAATGTATTCGTATTCCTCCTTCGCTTTCTGGAGTATGGCACGGTAGCGGCCCTCAAACTCCGCGATTTTTTCAGGACTGCATTCTTCAGAGCTGTCCAGTCCGTTCCGATAATGGATCATTTCCTGGATCAGTGTCCGCATCTGTATATTCCACGTCCTCTCCGGCTCATTCTGAATGCTGTCTTTCAGGTACCGCAGGATGTGTGCAAGGCATTCCTGGTGGCCCGATCCGTAACTGTAGTATGTGACATCATGGTCATGGACAAGGATTCCCTGATAATCCTCGACAGGTGTCCCTTTTACACTGTCATGCCCCTTTTTCTCACGGACAAAATAGAGTGTCTGTCCGTCAGGGGATGCGCACACGCAGACATATGCACTTTTTCCGTTGATCCTTGCAGTTGTCAGATCCGTGTGCATAACGGGTGACGAGAGCAGGCCTGCATAGACCTTTTTACGTTCCATTTCCGTTTTTTCGGCAGACTCCCTGCACAGTTTACTGACCATTCCCTTGGAAATGTCCAGTTTTGAGTCTGTCAGGTCTGACAGGAACCTCCTGCTTTTGTCAAGGGATGTGCAGCAGTCATTATTTAAAAGGAACAGGAATGCCTTTATGCTCCCGCCGTAATTGACCTCGTCCGTGACACCGGCCGGAAACTGCGCATGGATCCTTTCGCCGGTTTTAGAATTGTAATAAACATCTGCATGGTATTGAGTCACTTCAAGTACCAGGCGTATATTGACCATCTGTTTTACGATGGTTTTTGATGTCTTTTTAAAATCCGGGTTTTCCAGGACTTCCTGCGGAGGGGTTAACAGTACGGGCTCCCCTGTGGGAACCTGCTTTTTCCGGCAGTGTCCTTCATGCCCCGGCTGTCCCCCGGGCTTCCTGCCTGTCTTTTCCCTGCTGTTCGTGATCTTTTTGCGCCGGATGGTCTGGGCGGACGTAAGGGAGGAATTTTCATAATCACGGTTAAGCTGCGCCCGCAGCTTCAGGTTTTTTCCTTTTTCCTCCTCCAGTTTTGTCTCAACTTCATATATTTTATGACGCTGGCCAGTTACCTTGTCCAGCGCCTCATCGCGCCCTGCCTCGGCTTTGAGGGCTCTCTTTTCCATCTGACGTGCCTTCTTATTGGCGGCTGACAGTTTCCTGTTAAATTCCCTTTCCAGCTCCTCAAATACCTCAAACCAGTTTTCACGTGCGGCAGCCATGTCACGCCGGGTCTGGGCCAGTTCCCTTTCCAGCTCTTTAATCCTGCATTCAAGGGCGCGGACAATCTTCTGGTGCCGGTTTTCCATATCTTGGTATTTTCTGCCGGATTTGAAAGCCTCCAGTTCGGTACCGGCTGCTTTGAGACGGTATTGGAGTAATGTAATATATTCAAAAGAAGTATTCACAAAATCCACCTTTCTGTTACGACTGGGAGAGTCTGTTGATTACTGCCATCAGTTCATCATTGTGTTCCTTAAGGATCCTGATCGTTTCCTCCTGGGTTTCAATGATCTGCCCCTGTTTTTCGATCTGCGTTTCCAGTGCTTCAATAAGCCTGTCCCTGACCGGGATATTTTTACCGTAATCCTGCTGCATATTTCTGCCCCCGCTTTTTTAAGAGTATATCAGAAATGAACGGAAAAAGCGAATCCGGGGAAAAACATATACTGGCATTTTGACAGTGCTTAACATGGTTTTTATCGGAAATATTTGTGGAGAACAGTATATTTTTCAGGGAAATTTGAACCTGTCCAAAACAGTTTTGTGGATAAGTGCCCATATAAAGGTAAAAAGGAACGTATGAGGATACTTTCCTTTTTTAAGACTGGAATTATTGTGGAAAAGTATAGAATAAATTTCGTCACATTTCACAATGGTTTATTGGGGGGAGTGAACTGTAACTGCTGTTTAGTTACTGTTCACGTGACCTGAATTTATTGTAAAAAATGCTGAAAATAAAAAAATTATTTTAGCCCCGAAAGGAGTCCCTTGTGGATAACCAGCCTTTCGGGGCTGATTATTGTTTCCAGATTGCCGTTCATGTCTGGCTTTTTTGCTTTGATTCTGGATAAAACCTTCCATTTTTTTGGACTTTTCCCTTTCTTTCTACATTTTTTTCCGTTAAAAGCATACTTATCCCCCGTCAAATTGCCTATAACCTCTAAAACGGACATTCGCTTTTTTCTGCCTCGTCTGCTATACTTTTTATTGAAAGTGAGGCCGCCATGAATCAGGAAGAGAAAAAACAAATGGAGCTTTTGGAACAGGCTGTTGATCTCCTGCAGGGGGAGGTGGACGCAAAGGATGCCTTGATCAATGAGCAGAAAAAGATGATCCAGGCGCAGGAACAGCATATCAGTAAACTGTCCGGTCTGCTGAATCAGATCTTGAAACCCTAAACGGAAAGGAGGACCCCGGATCATGAACCATTCGTTTGAATATATTTCCAATCTGCAGTACTGTCTGAAAGCGGCAGAGAAACAGCTGGAGGCATTCCGATCCGGGGAAAAATATGTCCGCATGACACAGGAGCATCAGAAGTCGGTTCGGGCATATGAACAGCAGATCCGGAAACTGAAAAGGGAACTGGAACGGGCACACAGGGAAATCATCGCCGTCCGCAACATGTGGTTCGAGGTATTTGAAGATCTTGAGGCAGAGTGGAAACGGGAACGGAACCGTTTAGAGCATCAGCTCAAAAAGATGGAAGAGCGCGCTGTCCGGGCAGAAGCACAGAGGGATGCCGCCCGGGAGAAAGTCACGAAACAGCGTCAGCGGATCTACGAACTTGAAACAGAGCTTGAAGAAGAAAAAGGGAAAAACCTAAAACTGACAGCGCAGCTGAATTATGACTATGAGAATTCATCCCTTCCATCCTCAATGGCAGTCGAAAGGAAGAAGATCCCAAACAGCCGTGAAAAGACGGGGCGCAGACCGGGCGGACAGCCGGGCCATGCCGGACACAGCCGCCGAAAGCAGACCGCAACGGAAATCATCCGGATTCAGCCTCCTCAGGAAGTGCTTGAGGATCCGGATTTTAAGAAGACGAAAAAGACGATTATCAGGCAGGCAGTCGGAATCAAAGTCTCTGCTATGGTAAGAGAATACCATGCAGATGTTTACTATAATTCAAAAACCGGTGAGCGTTGTTATGGCGCTTTTCCGGTGGAAGCAGCGCATGACGTGAATTATGACGGAAGCATAAAGGCATTCCTGTACCTGCTGAATACGGACTGCTGTGTATCGATCGATAAATGCAGTAAATTCCTGTCAGACCTGACTGATGGGAAATTGAAGATTTCCAAGGGAATGATCAATGGTCTTGGCAAAGAATTTGCGGAGAATACGGAAAAAGAGCAGAAAGAACTGTTCCGCAGAATCCTGTCGTCTCCAGTGATGCACACGGATTGTACAAATGCCCGAATTCATGGAGAAAGCGCATATGTTTTTGTATGCTGCACACCAGCTGGAGAGACAATGTATTTCTCGCGGCCAAAGAAGGGACATGAAGGAGTCAAAGGAACCGTGACAGAGGATTACCAAGGAATCCTGGTGCACGACCATGAATCGACTTTCTACAAGTATGGTTCGGACCATCAGGAATGTATGGCCCATGTCCAGAGATATCTGAAAGACAGCATAGCGAATGAACCGGAACGGACATGGAACAAGCAGATGCACTCCCTGATACAGGAAATGATCCATTACCGCAACAGCCTTGAGGCCGGCGGGGAATGTGAAGAGTCCGTTGTATCCAGATATGAAGAAAGATACAGAGAAGTGATAGAGAAAGCAAAGGAGGAGTATGAGTCTGTTCCGGCATCAGACTATTACAGGGATGGATACAACCTGTATCTGCGGATGGATAGACAGATGAGAAACCATCTGCTGTCTCTGCATGATATGAGGGTTCCGGCAAGCAATAACGCAGCGGAACGAAACCTTCGAAACTATAAAAGGAAACAGAAGCAGGCCGTGACATTTAGGAGTGATCAGAACCACGATTATCTCTGCAAAGGCATGAGCATGCTGGTTGTGATGCGACAAAATGAACAGAATCTTTTTGACAGAGTGTCCAGGATATTAGATTGAGAAGAGCCAGTGGTTTTGACTGATTAAAGTTTAAACCACTGGCTCTTTCCAGTCAAGCTAGCACGTGAACAGTAATACCGCAGTATCTTAGAAAACAAAAAAGAATAAAATTAGTTTGTGAAAAATGCACTTTTGTAATATAATATTTGAAAAGGAAGCAGTTAAGTTTTGTGAAATAATTAGAAGTTAGTTAAAGGGTATGGAATAAGCGTAGCATGGGGGTGATATTGCTATGATGTCATTACAGGAGCGGGTAGTCCAGAAAGTGAATGGATTATCTGAGGATAATCTACAGTTTTTACTGGAAATGATAGAGCGTTTTATGTGGACTGATTCTACAGAAGAGAAAACAGGGGATGAAGGAACATTGACACCCAAAATGAAGGCATTTTTAGAACTGGAAGAAATGCTTGTTCCGGTTTCAGAAGAACTGGATTATGATAAGGAACTGGCAGAAGCGAGGCAGGAAAAATATGATTATACTGGTTGATACAAATATCGCACTGGATTTTCTGACAATGCGGCAGCCTTTTTATAATGATGCAAGAAAAGTTATCCGTCTTTGTGCGAGTGAGAAAGTACAGGGATTTATTGCATTTCATAGTCTGCCCAATATTTTCTACATTTTAAGAAAAAGCCATTCAGATGCGGACAGGCGGAAAATGTTGAGAAAACTATGCCTTGTACTGCATGTGACAGGAGCAAGTCATGAAAGAGTTTGTTCTGCGATAGAGCGTGATGATTTTTCAGATTTTGAGGACTGTTTACAGGATGAATGTGCTAAAGAAGTTTCAGCTGATTACATTGTAACAAGAAACATAGGAGATTTCCAAAGTGCAAAAGTAAAGGCGATAACACCACAGGACCTTTTAGAAATGATCGGATCATGAGAGTAAGTAATTGACAGCATTTTGAATCCTAATCAGTTGAAAATACGCTGGTTCTATTAGGTTCCTTTGGTTCTACTCTGGTTCTAAAGGTCTCTGAAATGATATAGAAGAAGGATTATTTTATGAGATTTAGGAGATGAAAAAGGGGATAAAAGAACCAGATAATAGTGAAAAAAACGGGTGTATGAGTTGAGTTCGAGTGATGAAATGGGATTTAAAAGCCTAGTACAGCATTGCTTAAATATTAGTGATTAAATCGCTAATGGTATCCCGGCATATGTCCACTTAAATGGGTGCGCTGTAAGATTGTATTGTTCAATAAAGCGCAGGATGCTTGCTTCCAGTTCTTCTGTTGACAGGTAGCTTTTCCGCTTCAGCAGTTTCCGGTTGATGAT
>KE159564.1:143857-156147 GCA_000403215.2 Lachnospiraceae bacterium A4 | reverse complement strand
ATAACACATCCATTCTTCAGTGATAAAATTATTATGCACCAACTACAATAAAAAAGCAATAATTATTCATTATTATTTAAGCAACGCTGTACTAGTATTTATGAGGAATGCAAGCAAATTTGTTTAGGCGTTGGCAACGATTTGGCAACATTTTTCACATCACGCATTAAATAATTACTCCCTTTTCGGAATTTCGTACCCAGTGGGAAATAACTTATAAATATATATTGTGAATGGCAGATAAAGATTTATAATCAGATATACAATGGGAATTTGTAGAGGAGTGATGAAAAAGATGATTGAAATACATGATGATTTAAACGTTGATGAATATAACAAATTAAGGATAGAAGTAGGTTGGGAAACGAAAAATCCACTTATTGTTGAAAGAGCCATAAAGAATAGTGCAATTATAAAAAAAGCGACATACGATAATAAAATAGTTGGTATGGCCAGAGCCATTGGAGATGGGATGTCATATCTTTTAGTTGACGTAGTAGTTAGTTCAAAATATCAAAAACGAGGAATAGGAAAAAAACTTGTAAATTCAATAATTGATGATATAAAAAATGAAACTATGGTTGGAGAATATAGCACTATTAATTTGATTTCAATTAGAGGTATGGAGAAATTTTATGAAAGTTGTGGATTTGAGGCAGTACCGTTCGGATACAATGGTAAAGGAATGAGAATAAAGATTGAAAAAATAATGCCCTGAGAACATTTTTTCGAAAAGGGAGAATAATTACATCAATGGCATAAGAAAAACCTTGCTGATTTGCGCGAGCAATGAGGAAAATGGGAATGCTTGCATTTCCATTTGACGAATGCCGCGACAACCGCACAATAGTGCGGGTTCAGATATGGAAACTGAATATCGGCAAGGTCTTTTTGTGCTTATTTCTGTCTTTTCTTTTTAGCTGTTTTCTTTTCTTCTTTCTCGATTTTCTGAAATTCTTCCATGGATGCGCTTGCGCATCCATTAAGCATATAATCGCTGACCGCCTGTGAGGGGACTTTCGCCCAATGCTTTGAGGTGTCCAGTTCGGGGTACTTATACCGCCACTGGTCGTATTCCTCTTTGGTAATCTCGCCCCGTTCCAGTTTGGCGGCTTGCTCCTGCCATGCGTGGAACATATCAAACATGGACGTGTAAGTGGAATAGTCGGACTTATCAAGGCGCAGGCAGATTTCCCCGTCAATCTCCCCGATTTTCAGCCCGTACATATCCTCCAATGCAAAGAGCGTGTGCATAAGCCCGGTATAGGTATCAATATCCGGCACGGTGAGGGCGTGGGTGCTTACATCAAAGATATTCGCCATTTCTTTTACAAGGTCGTGCTTTGGTGTCCTCGCTTCGGTTTCATACTGCGCCATACGGACATCAGAGGTCTTTCCGAGAAAGCCGAGGATTTCGCCTAACTGTTTCTGTGTCATGCCCTTTCGGTTGCGGAAAAAGCGGATACGTTTGCCGATTGCCATAATAAAACCTCCGTTGTAGTGAAGTGTAGTTGTGTTGTAAAGTCACGCCAGTTTGAGTAGGCTGTGCTTTACTTAAACAAATTTGTTGAACTTAGTATAACATGGTGCAATAGGAATAGCAAGAATAACTTAAATAAAAAAAGTTAAGATTTTCTCACAAACCGCCTGACTTAACGGAATTTATTTAGTATCATAGCAACGAGACTTAAACAAAATCAGTTAAACAGTGAAAGGAGAAGGTATCTGAATGACAGAAAAATCATTTATGACAGAGGAGGAAGTGGCAGCGGAACTGCGTGTGTCAAAATCGAAAGCCTATCAGATTGTAAGGGAACTCAACGCAGAAATGCAGAAACAGGGCTATCTGACGGTGGCAGGACGTGTGAACGCTACATTTTTTCATAAAAAGGTATGTTACAGCGAATAGAAGGGAGATGATGAAATGGCTGTATACAAGGACAACGCTACGGGGACGTGGCGGGTTATCTACCGCTTTACCAATTGGAAAGGGGAGAGGAAACAGACACAAAAGAGGGGCTTTGCAACCAAAAGGGAAGCGCAGGCGTGGGAGCATGAAGCCATGTTAAAGCAGGGCGCAAAACTGGATATGACTTTCGGAAGTTTCTTTGAAGTGTACGAAGCCGACAAGAAACAGCGTGTCAAGGAAAGCACTTGGGAGTCCAAAAGCCATGTGATACGGACAAAGATTTTACCGTACTTTGAAAACCGCAAAATCGCAGAGATTGAAGCAAAGGACGTGATTGCGTGGCAGAATGAGTTAATGGCATACCGGGACGAGAAAGGAAAGCCCTATTCAGCGGATTATTTGAGGACAATCCATGCACAACTTACGGCGATATTCAACCATGCGGTAAACTTTTATAATCTTCCTTACAACCCGGCAAGGCGGGCGGGAACGATTGGGAGCGAAGCCGTTAAGGAAATGGACTTTTGGACGAAAGAGGAATATCTGAAATTCTCCGAAGCCATGATGGATAAGCCCCGTTCCTATTATGCGTTTGAAATGCTCTACTGGTGCGGTATGCGTTCTGGCGAATTACTTGCTCTTACCTACAATGATATTGACTTAGAGAAGCGCACCATTTCCGTGAACAAGTCCTATCAGCGGATAGAGGGCAGGGATATTATCACACCGCCCAAAACGCCAAAGAGCAAGCGCATCATAACGATACCACCGTTTCTGACAGAGGAATTAAAAAAGTATACTTCGCACTTATACGGAATTATGGCAGACGAAAGAATGTTCCGTTTTACAAAATCCTATATGGAGCATGAGATTATCAGAGGTATCAAGGCTTCGGGAGTGAAAATAATACGCTTGCACGATATTCGGCATTCCCATGCTTCGTTACTCGTGGAAATGGGTTTTACACCATTAGCGATTGCGGAACGGTTGGGGCATGAGAAAATCGAAACAACATTAAATACTTATTCACATTTATATCCCAATAAGCAGGGGGAACTTGCAGATAAATTGGAGATTGAGAACAGCAGGGAGGAAGAAGAATGAGCGGAGTGCATAAATACCCGACAATCAGCTTTCGCATTTCCCCCAGAGAGAGGGAAGAAATCGAAGCGAAGATTTTAGCAAGCGGACTTTCTAAGAAAGATTATTTTGTCCGTTCCTGCATTTATAACCGGGTGTGCGTGGTCGGTAAAAAAGAACTGGTTTATCAGTTGGTAGAGGAACTAAAGATAATGCAGACAAATATCCGGGAAGTGACAGAACAGTTTGAAAAGACAGAGATTGATTTAACGCCGGAGGGATTGGAAGATATGCGGAATGACTGTCTTGATATGCTGAAAGCTATCCTGTGGGTGTTGGACGGAGCAAAATATCTGTGGCAGGGAAATACCAACGGAGAAGAAAAAAGCCCCGACAGCGGCAACTGTTAGGGCTGTGATAACTGGAAAACCTCTGTTATCAACCTCACAATATCAGTATAGCAGAGGTTTCTTCCAGTGGCAACGATTTTTCAGAAATGGAGGGCATTTATGGAAGAAACAAAAATCGAATTACAGTTGATTAAGTTGTCGGAGGTACAGTCGCAGGAAGTTTCTTGGCTGTGGTTTCCGTTTATCCCTTATGGCAAGCTGACAATCATTCAAGGCGATCCGGGGGACGGAAAGACAACATTTATATTGAACATAGCAGCGAAGCTGTCTAAGGGAGAAAGTTTAGACGGTGGAATGAATTTTACAGAGCCTTTGAATGTCATCTATCAGAGTGCGGAGGACGGTCTTGCCGATACGGTAAAGCCCCGATTGGAACAGGCAGGGGCAGACTGTGAGAAAATCTCGGTCATTGATGAAAAGATAAAATCCCTTTCCATGATAGATGAACGGTTGGAGCGGGCTGTTATAAAGACAGGCGCAAAGCTGTTGATTTTAGATCCGATACAAGCCTATTTGGGCGGCGGTATGGATATGAACAGAGCAAATGAAGCAAGGGATATGACGAAGAAATTAGCGGCACTGGCAGAGAAATATCAGTGTGCGATTGTCCTTGTCGGGCATATGAACAAAGCGGCAGGAAATAAGGCGGCATATCGGGGTATGGGTTCGATTGATTTCTTTGCAGTCGCTAGAAGTGTTTTGCTGGTCGGCAGAGTAGAGGGGGAAGAAAATATAAGGGCTGTGGTTCAGATTAAAAACAACTTTGCTGCGTTCGGACACCCAAAAGCATTTGCACTGTCGGAGGACGGTTTTCAATGGCTTGGAGATTATGAGATTACCGCTGATGAAGTGTTAGGCGGCATTGCCCCGAAAGCAAATAAAATGGAACAGGCGAAGCGTCTGCTTCGGGAACTGGCAGAAACAAACAATGCCATGCAGAGCAATGAGATTTTCAATCTTGCAGACGAGCAGGGCATATCAAAACGGACACTGGAAAACGCAAAGAAAGAGTTAGGTGTCCGGGCGAAGCGGATAAACAACACATGGTATTGGGAACTGGATAAAATCAGACAGTGACGGACAGGCAGGGTAACAGCGCAACAATGCAGGATATTAGAATTTTGCAGTCTTGGAATTGCGTTCTTGAAGATTGCAAGGTTGCAAAAATTATAGACATTGCATTGTTGCGGTGTTGGGAGAAAGCCGGAAAGCGGCAGTATCAAGGCGGCGAAAAGCCGCCCACCGTCCGCAGGACGGAAAGCCCCCGGCAGGGCGCAAAGGCACTTTTGATAGAGCGTAGCCTGTCGAAAGTGCTTTTGCGTTACTTTCGCAGAAAGTAACAAAGGCTATGCGCCGTATCCGGCGCTCATTACCCGATAGGGAGAAAGGGAAATTGATTGAAGCGGACTATCAGCGTTATGACAGGGAAAGGTTCTGTCAACCATAACAGCAGAAAATTCCATGCAAAGAACACTGACCCGGAGCGGAGTTGTATGAATGTGGAATACTGCAACGAAAATATCAAAGACGTATACCACGAATTATTTGATGAAGCACTTGCCCGGTACAATGAGAAGCAGACTAGAAATGACCGCATAATTGATGATTATTATGAAAAAATCTGTTCCGGCAAACAGGAGAAGCCATTCCATGAGATTATTTTGCAAATCGGAAATAAGGACGACATGGGAGCAAAGACAGAGGACGGACAGCTTGCGGCAAAAATACTTGATGAATATATGCAGGACTTTCAGCGGCGCAATCATACATTAAGGGTATTTTCAGCGCATCTCCACATGGACGAAGCTACGCCGCATCTGCATATAGATTTTATACCCTATACGACTGGAAGCAAGAGAGGGCTTGAAACAAGGGTGTCATTAAAAAAGGCACTCGCGGAACTTGGATTTAAGGGCGGCACAAGGAGCGAAACGGAACGCAACCAGTGGGTAGCGGCAGAGAAAGAACGGCTTGCAGAGATTATGCTAAAGCATGATATTGAGTGGGAGAAGAAAGGAACGCATGAGAAGCATTTATCTGTATTCGATTTTGAGAAGCAGGAGCGACAAAAAGAGGTTGCGGAACTGGAACAGACAATCTCTGGCAGCAAAGAGGAATTATCCGATATTCTTCATCAGCAGATAGCGGCAGGACGGGAAACGGAGCAGATACGGAAAGAGGGCGAAGCGATCCGGCAGGAAGTATCAGAACTTTACACTACAAATCATCTTCTAAAAGAGCAGACTTTAACGCTGGCTGAGGATAAAGAAAAGCTGTTATCCGAAAATGAGAAGTTGGAGAAACAGCAGAAAAAGTTACAGCAGGAACTTAACAAAATGGTACAGTCAAAGGAAGTCATGGAGCGCAATATACACGCCTATGATGAAGATGTGAAATGGCAGTTGGCAGAACCGGGCGCATTGATGAGCGCAAAGAATTATCGGGATAAAAAGGCACTTCCGCTTGTGGAGAAATTGAAAGAGGTGATAAAAAATCTGACTATCAAATGCGTACAGCTTACAGAGCAGGGTAGGAAGCTGACCGCCAAAGTGGACGGGCAACAAATACAGATTAGCCGCTTGACGGATAAGGTCATGGAGCAGAACGATACCATAGACCGATTGCAAGAAAAAGTATCTGATTTGGGGCGTTTGGAGCGTCATTTCGGCAGAGAACAGATACAGTCGATAGTGGAACGGTCAAAGGCATTAGAGCAGGCAGAAAGGGCAAATAAACGCCCGAAACGTGCCTTTGAAATGAGTCGATAGGAAAGGGGATTGATAGGATATGACGGATATGGAAAAGAAAGTAATGATACGTCTGTGTTCTAAAATTGTAGCAGATACAGACCTTTACGAAACGGACAGGGAAGTGCAAAATCTGATAGACTGGGTATGCCTTTCGGAACAGATAAAGGAGAACAATAATACAATCCGCAATCTAACCGGGGAATATAAAAAGATAGAGTCGGATTGCCGGGAGGGAGTACGGGCGCAGTTGGAGCGCATGAAAGAACTCTGCAAAGAGCGCAATAATCTGTATGAGAAACAGAACGATTTGAAAGGGCAGAAATACAAGATAGAAAAATCGTTGAAACGATAAAAAAATATGGGGTGTGGCGGTTGCTATGCCCTGTATTTTATAGTGGCAGATACAGAGAGAAAGTGCTATAATCGAAAGCATGATTTAAGATATGGGAGATGAAACGGCATGGAAATAAATATTGAGGATAATTTTTCGCTGTTATTTGATAAAAATAATAATAGGGCATACAAGGCATTGCAGATGTTACATAAAGAATGTGAGAAATCAGACAAGGTATATTGTTATATGGATAAGTTAGCCGATATGATTGACAATGATAATTCCTACATTCGGACAAGAGGGCTTACGCTGATTGCCTATAACGCTAAATGGGATAAAGATAATAAAATTGATGAAATCATAGACGAATATTTGAAGCATATAGAAGATGTTAAACCGATAACGGCAAGACAGTGTATAAAACTTCTGCCTATGATTGCAAAGAATAAGCCGGAATTAAAAGAAGATATTGTATCGGCACTACAAAAGGCAGATATATCTATTTATGCAGACAGTATGCAACCATTGGTCTATAAGGATATTCAAAATTCTTTGGAAGAGATAGAAAAACTATAAATTCATTGGGATTTTAAGGAGCGTGGAGTAATGGATAACTGGTTTACAATAGATAAAATTGATGCAAATACATATATTATCAGTGAATACCGGCATTGGGAGGAAACGCATTGCTATCTGTTGAATGGAAATACCCGAAGTTTGTTTATTGATACGGGGCTTGGCATTTCCAATATCTATGAGGAAGTGCTGAAGCTTACCGATAAACCAATTACGGCAGTCGCCACGCATATTCACTGGGATCATATTGGCGGGCATAAGTATTTCTCGGATTTTTATGCCCATGCTGATGAATTGGATTGGCTGAATGGTAAATTCCCTTTATCAATCGAAACGATAAGAGAGATGGTCGTAGACCGCTGTGATTTGCCGGAAGGTTTTTGCGTGAAAGATTATGAATTCTTTCAAGGTATACCGACAAAAGTGCTGACAGATCATGACATTATTGATATTGGCGGCAGGGAAATTGAAGTGCTGCATACTCCCGGACACTCTCCGGGGCATTTGTGTTTTTGGGAAAAAAGCAGGAGATATTTATTTACCGGCGATTTGGTTTATAAAGATATTCTGTTTGCTTATTATCCGTCTACTGACCCGGAGGCATATCTTGATTCCTTGGAAAAAGTTGCGGCATTGCCTGTAAAGAGAGTATTTCCTGCACACCATTCACTGGATATAAAGCCGGAAATCCTAATTCGTATGCGGGAAGCGTTTAGAAATCTCAAGGCAGATGGAAAACTTCATCATGGAAGTGGAACATTTAATTATGGGGATTGGGGAGTATGGTTATAGGAAGTAGGCTGTGGTAAAGATAATATTTCTTTTGGTGATGGTTAGTACATAGTGCTAGCACCATGTAACTTAAAGCAGGTAAGGGAAGTGATAATATGGCAATTTGCAGTTATGTTATGGGTGGATTGCCATATTTTTGTGGAAAAATGGGCGTTTATGTGGTAATATATAGGGGCAAAGATAAAAACACAACGCAAGACAATCTTGCAGAACTGGTAGGTAGTCCAGTCGCACCGATTTGGTGTAAGTGGCCTTCCCTCCTTAGGGTCGTCCGTTCTTTGTTCATTACAATTATTTTAAGGAGGAATTGTCATGGACAAAGTATTGGGAAAGTTGACAGTATTTTTTGAAGAACCCTTTTGGGTGGGAGTGTTTGAACGTGTATTAGACGGAAAGCTATCTGTGTGTAAGGTTACGTTTGGCGCAGAACCAAAAGACTATGAGGTATATGACTTCGTTCTGAAAAATCACTATCGGTTACGATTTAGTCCGGCTGTGGCAACAGATGTAAAAGAAGCTGGTCGCAATCCTAAACGGGTACAACGTGAAGTACGGAAACAGGTACAGAATACCGGGATAGGAACAAAATCGCAACAGGCTTTGAAATTACAGCAGGAGCAGTTGAAAACTGAACGTAAGACTATGAGCCGGGAACAAAGGGAAGCAGAGAAACAGCGGCAGTTTGAACTGAAACAGCAGAAAAGGAAAAAGAAGCATAGGGGTAGATAATACCTGTTTTGGCATTTGCTGTATAATGGTGGAAGAGATATAGATATTTTTCTTGTTGTTATAGACACATGGTGCTAGCACCATGTTAATAATATTTACAAACAAAATGTTTATTAAAGGAGCAGAGATGGCAAAGATAATTGAATTATTTAACCACAAGGGAGGCGTGAGTAAAACAACAACAACTTTTCATATTGCATGGAAATTATCACAACAGAATAAAAAGGTGTTGCTTGTAGACGGTGATCCGCAATGTAATTTGACGGGTATGTTTTTAGGTGAAGCATTTGATGAGTATTATGAAAATGATTCAACAAAGCTGATGAATATTAAGGATGCTGTTAGTATGGCATTTTCGGGTAGACCACAACCAATAACAGCAATAGATTGTCCTGCTCATATCAAAAATAGTAATTTGTTTATTATCCCGGGACATATGGATTTATCAGAATACGATTCATCATTAAGCCTTGCATTGAATAGTAATAATGCAATAGTTACTTTACAGAATCTTCCGGGAGCTTTTTACGAATTAATTCAAAAATGCTGTGAGAAATATGGAATTGAGTATGTATTTATAGACATGAATCCGGGATTAAGTGCTATAAATCAAACATTTTTCATATATGCAGATGCTTTTATAGTTCCAACGAATCCGGATCCGTTTTCTGTAATGGCATTAAAAACATTAAAGAAGATTTTGCCAAAATGGAAAAAGTGGGCAATACAGGGAAGAGAATTATTTGCGGATTCATCGTATCCATTGCCAGTATGTGATATGAAATTAATAGGTGTGATTATACAACGGTTTAATGTGAGAAATCATAAAGCTGCTCAACCATATATTGGAAAAATTGAAGAAATCAAAAATTGTATTGAAGGAGATTTTTCAGAGGAATTGGCTAAGAACGATATGATTTTTGATATTGATTGTTTGATACAAAATGGGTTAATTACAAATAGAACTTTAGGCGAAATTCCAGAGTTTGGTGCGTTGATACAGAAAGCAAATGAAGCAATGCTTCCTGTGTTTGCTTTAACCAAAGCAGATATGGGAACTGTTGGAAATGTTTATGACAGTATGGAAGAAAAGAGAAAACTATTTGATGAAATATATGATACAATCGTTAAAGTAATAATGGAGTTAGTATAAATGCAACAATCATATCAAAGATTTATTATACTCGTTAAGGACACAGAAAATGTTGAGGTTTTATATAATTACTTTGATAAATCTATGGCAGTATCTGTTGATATTAGCGACTTATTAAGATGGCAATGGATTCAATGTGTATCCGCTTTTGATAAATTTATGCATGATTTGGTACGTGTTGGTATGTTGGAAATATTTGTGGGAAACAGAATACCAACACCTAAATATAATACTTTTCAAATTGATATACAGACATATGGGGATATGACAAATAATTTGATAGATGCTGGTTTAATATTTGAACGAAAAATAATATTGAAACACAGTTTTTTGGCGTTTCAAGACCCAAACAAAGTTGCTGATGCGTTGTCATTTATATGGAATGAAAATGATAAATGGGGGAAAATCTCAAACTTATTAGGTATGGCAAAAAATGACTGCACAACATATTTGAAAAATATTGTAATTAGAAGAAATCAAATAGTACATGAGGGAGATTATACAGATATTCTTATGAAAAGGCAGGATATTTATCCTCAAGATGTAATTGAGATACGAGAATACATTCTTAAATTAGGAGAAGCAATATACGATTGTGTAAAATGAGGTGGAAGTTTTGGCTCTATTTTGGCTCTAAAAATTTTGACTGGCACAAAAACGAGAGCAATTTTTAAAGAATATGGATAATAAATGCTTGAAAAATGAGAGAAAAGCAGTCAGTTCAAGCTATCCGCCGAGGAGTTCGAATAGCGGACATTTGGGCTGAAAATCCAGTAAAATAAAGGATTTTCAGCCTCAAATTTTTGCCCGTGAGATTCATGCGAGATTCAGATTTGAATGTTGTCCATATATTCCATGAAATGACAAACTGGTTGAAATTCCTGTCAGATTGTGATAATATGCTTACTATGGAACCCATGACAGGGGTGGCAGCCTCCCAAGCCAATAGAACCCGGTTTACCGGAATACATAGGAAGGGAGGTGCGTAGCTATGACAGCTTATGAGATTATCTCGATTTTCATTGGTATATTAACTTTGTTATTTACCTTTGGCGGCTTGATTGTTGCGTGTCTTTCCTTTATCACAAGAGATAAGGATAAAAAGACAAAAAAATAATGCCCATCCTGTCACCAGCAGGATGGGCGCCTCTCACTGAGAGGTAAGTCATACCTCGGGAAAACTCCACCTTTGGAGTGGGGCTCCATGAAAGGCATCTGTTGAAGCAGGTGTCTTTCTTTATGTTTAATATACCACAATGAAAAGAAGATTTCAACCTTCAATTTTGCCATGTTCTGCATAAATGTTGTCTATTCCGCGCCGGTATGCATTCAGCCGTTCAGCCAGCTGCTTGTCTTTGTCCGGGTACAGATGGGAATAGGTATCGAGCGTTGTTTTGACGGACTCATGCCCCAGACGCTCTGAAATCTCCAATATATCAAAGCCCATGTCAATCAGCATGCTTGCGTGGCTGTGGCGAAGGTCATGTACTCTTATCTGCGGGAGCCCTGCCTTATCAGCTACCCTCTTGATTTCTTTTTCCAGTGCAGACTTTGTAAAATAAAATATCCTGTCGCTGGGTTCTATTCCTCCAATCCTGCCTATATAATGCTGGATATCATCATAGAGGAAATCGGGAACTGCTATATCCCTCCGACTTTTAGGTGTCTTAGGTTCCAGAAGCAGCTCTTCTCCTTTCAATTTGGCAAAGTTCTTATTTATGGAAATGCGTTTATCGGGAAGGATATCGGCAGGAGTGAGCGCAAGGAGCTCTCCTGAACGCATACCAGTATAGAACAGGATATCAAAAGCGAGCCTGATGGCAGATTTCTGGATATTCTGTGAGAAGAGCTCATACTGTTTCTGAGTCCAGTAGTTCATCCTTCCAGCTTTGCTCTTGCCAATGCTTCCGGCTGCTCTGCATGGATTGGCGGCGAGATTGTAATGCGTCACAGCGTAGTTTAGGATCGCCGAGAGCTGGTTGTTACATGTTTTTAGGTAGGTCTGCGAATAAGGATTTCCATTTTCATCACGATATGAAAGAAGTTCGTTCTGCCATTTGCGTACCTTTATAGTATCTATGTCACAGACCTTTAAGCGTGAAAAATAGGGTAGCAGCTTGTTTTCAATAATGTTACGCTTGTTTTCCATGGTGGTAGGCTTTAGGCGGTTCTTCATGTCCTCCATATAATTCTCCACAAGGGAGGAAAAGAGGATATCACTGGTAGTTTTCTGCTGGTTCAGGATAGAGGATTCATATTCCTTAGCCTCGCGCTGCGTCTTGAAACCACGCTTGCAGGTATGTCTGTTTTTCCCGGTCCAGTCTGTGTATGTAAAAGCCGCGTATCACATGGTTTTACCGTTTTTCAGAGTATATTTATATGCTGGCAAAATTGTCACCTCAACTAATTATTTTAACAGGGTTGTTTCACGAAGAATAATTGAAACTAATAGACACGGCATTTTTACGAGGGATATGGAAGCTATACATATTTTCCATATCCCTCGACTTTTTCGCCCTGTAGAGGTATAATATTTATATAATATAGGTATATGCTA
>KE159564.1:37104-142482 GCA_000403215.2 Lachnospiraceae bacterium A4 | reverse complement strand
TTGATATAAAATAAGTATATAGGATTTGAAAAAAAGTGTAAATAAGATAGAGGGGATGTTTTGCGCATTTTTTCAGATGTGGACAACTGAAAAGAAAAAAAGCTGTGAAGGCGGCAGGATGTCCAGATTCCGAACAGACTGACAGCAAGTTCATAATAAATGATGTCGTTTGGAAGCCTTCGTGAAACAACCCTGATGAATGTTCAGTGAGGTCTTTACACATTCCATGTGGTTTGTTATAATAAAAAAACCGTATAGGATTTTACACCTTTTTATACAGGGGAGATGACATCATGACATTAAGAGAATTACCGATTGGAAAGGCAGCAGTGGTGGTTTCAGTGGGGGGTGAGGGTGCGCTGCGGCAGCACTTTCTGGACATGGGGGTGATACCGGGCGTGGAAGTGACGATGGTGAAATACGCGCCGATGGGCGATCCGGTCGAGCTTAGGCTTCATGGCTACGAGCTAACCCTGAGACTGGCAGATGCCGAGAAGATTGTCATTGAGGAGGTGCACGCGGCAGAGCAGGAGCCTCACACCGAGATACATAAAAAGATCAGGCGAAAGACGCATCATCCCGGACTGGGCGAGGGCGGCAGATATCATGTGAAAGCAGATGAGCATCCGCTGCCAGAGGGAGAACAGCTTACTTTTGCGCTGGCAGGAAATCAAAACTGCGGAAAGACAACACTTTTTAACCAGCTTACAGGTTCAAATCAGCATGTGGGCAATTTCCCGGGCGTGACCGTTGACAGAAAAGATGGCAGCATCAAGGGCAGACTCGGCACACTTGTGACAGACCTGCCGGGAATTTATTCCCTCTCGCCTTACACGAGCGAAGAGATTGTGACCCGCCAGTTTATCCTGAATGAAAATCCCAGGGGCATCATTAACATTGTCGATGCGACGAACATAGAGCGGAATATGTATCTGACAATGCAGCTCTTAGAGCTGGATATTCCGATGGTGCTCGCGCTCAACATGATGGATGAGGTGCGGGAGAACGGCGGTTCCGTGAGGGTCAATGAGCTGGAGGAGCTGCTTGGAATCCCCGTCATTCCGATTTCGGCGGCGAAAAATGAAGGAATTGACGAGCTGATCGACCATGCATTGCATGTGGCAAAGTATCAGGAACGCCCCGGCAGGCAGGATTTTTGTGACGCGGAGGACCACGGCGGGGCAGTACACAGGTGCCTTCATGGAATTATGCATCTGATTGACGACCATGCATCGGCGGCAAAAATCCCTGTCCGCTTTGCGGCTGCCAAGCTTGCGGAGGGGGATACACGCGTGCTGGAGCGGCTTTGTCTTGATCTGAATGAGCAGGAGACATTAGAGCATATTATCTGCCAGATGGAAAAAGAGCGGGGGCTGGACCGGGCTGCTGCCATCGCAGACATGCGTTTTTCCTTTATCAGCAAGATTTGCAAAGAGACGGTTGTCAAGCCGCACGAGAGCAGAGAGCATGTGCGCAGTGCGGCAATGGACCGTATTTTGACAGGAAAATACACTGCCCTGCCGACTTTTGTGATGATTATGGCAGCAGTATTCTGGCTTACGTTTAATGTTGTCGGCGCATGGCTGTCTGGTCTTTTGGAGATGTTCATCGGCGCGCTGACAGATGCCGTCTCCATGGCGATGGAGGCAGGCAGGGTAAACAGTGTGCTGCAATCACTTGTGATTGACGGTATCTTTAACGGGGTGGGCAGTGTGCTGAGTTTTCTGCCGACGATCGTGACGCTGTTCTTCTTTCTGTCCATGCTCGAGGACAGCGGCTATATGGCAAGGGTAGCGTTTGTCATGGATAAACTTCTGCGCAAGATTGGATTGTCTGGCAGAAGTATCGTACCGATGCTGATTGGATTTGGCTGTACGGTTCCCGGCGTCATGGCGAGCCGGACGCTGCCTTCAGAGCGGGACAGAAAACTCACGATTTTGCTCACGCCGTTTATGAGCTGCTCGGCAAAACTTCCGATTTATGCATTTTTTACCGCGGTATTTTTCCCGGGAAAAGGTGCTCTTGTCATGGTAGGGCTGTATTTTACCGGCATTGTTGTCGGGGTTTTGACCGCTTTGGTCATGCGGCGGTTTCGCTTTAAGGGAGAGGCGGTTCCGTTTGTCATGGAGCTGCCAAATTACCGTATGCCGGGGGCAAAAAATGTCATACAGCTTCTGTGGGAGAAGGCGAAGGACTTTTTGCAGAGGGCATTTACCGTGATTTTTGCGGCGACGATACTCATCTGGTTTTTGCAGACTTTTGACCTGCGCCTAAATGTGGTTACGGATTCTCAGGACAGTATTCTGGCGATGGCTGCCGGCGTGATCGCCCCTGTGTTTGCGCCGCTGGGATTTGGGGACTGGAGAATCTCCACCGCGTTGATAACGGGATTTATGGCAAAGGAGAGTGTGGTGTCAACACTGTCTGTCTTGTTTGGCAGTACGGCAAAGCTTCTGGCTGCGGTCACACCGCTGACGGCCGCAAGTATTCTGGTTTTTTGCCTGCTTTATACGCCCTGTGTGGCTGCGATTGCTTCCGTCAAGCGTGAGCTGGGGGGAAAATCTGCGGTGATCATGGTGTTTGGGCAGTGCGCGATCGCATGGGTCTGTGCATTTGCAGTCAGAATGGCTGGAATGTTGTTTGGATTATGAGGATTACCTTGATGTATACAGGATAGAAAGGGGGAGTGCAATGGATTCAAATGAGCATATGATTGATGAGATTCTGAGACATCTTGACAGTGAACTGGAGCATGGGGCAGCCCGCATGAGCGTTATTTTTGACGACAATGCAGCAGATGAAAAGTCTGTGTCGCACAAGTGCTGTCACAGCTATGGCAGACCTGCCACAGAGACGGTGGGACTGCTTGATATGTACACCGATCTCAGCGCGGGAAAATCAGACAGGGAGATTCACTAAAAAGGATATTGCTTTCGCAATATCCTTTTTAGGTATACGGACGTCCAAAGGAACTATGCCGCTTATCCCATCACAAGCTCGACATTCACATCAGACTTTCCAGCCTCGAATGGAATGACACAGCCGTCAGTTTTTACCCCATCCACGGTCATAGAGACAACGCCCTTCTGAACATTGTGTGGATTCATGACTGTAATATGATAGACTGTACCGCGGAATCGTCTTGTCAGCTTGAAATCACCAAAACCCTCAGGCACACAGGGGTCTACACGGAGTCCTGTGTGCGTTGGATACACGCCGAGGATATACTGTGAGATATTGGCGAATGTCCACGCGGCAGTTCCGGTGAGCCAGCTGTTTTTTGCCTCGCCGTGATATTTTGCGTCACGCCCTGCGACCATCTGCGAGTATACATAGGGCTCTGTCCGGTGGATTTCGCTGATTTCCTCCACGTAAGCCGGACATGTTTTCTGGTAAATCTCAAAGGCTCTGTTGCCGTGTCCAAGCACAGTCTCTGCGATGGAAACCCACGGATTGTTATGACAGAAGATGCCGGCATTTTCTTTGTAGCCGGGCGGATAGGAGGAGATTTCACCCAGTTCAATATGATACTTTGTGTAGGCAGGCTGTAAGAGCATAATGCCATATTGGGTGTCGAGCCGTTCTTTTACGGAGTTTAGTGCTTTTTGCGCAAGCCCTTCTTTGACACCGATGCCCGCAAGTACGCAGAATCCTTGCGGCTCAATATAGATCTGCCCCTCCTCGCACTCCTTAGAGCCGACCTTGCGGCTGTGTGCATCATACGCCCGCACAAACCAGTCGCCGTCCCAGCCGTCTTTGAGTACCGCGTCATACATGAGCGCGACCTCATCTCTTGCGCGTTTCGCTTCCTGCGCATCGCCGAGCAGTTCTGCAAGCTGTGCATATTCTTCCCCGTATTTGACAAACATGCCTGCGATAAAGACAGACTCCGCGACGGGACCTTCGCTTGGGCCGAATGTCTGGAAGGATTCACCCGGATGCTCAGAGAAGCAGTTGAGATTCAGACAGTCATTCCAGTCTGCGCGTCCGATGAGCGGCAGCTTGTGCGGGCCTTTGTGGGTTACGATGTAGTCAAATGAGCGTTTTAAGTGCTCCATTAGCGGCGTGGCAACCGTCATGTCATTGTCATAGGGCACCATTTCCTTTAAGATAGAGATATCGCCTGTCTCGCGGACATAGGCGCTTGTCCCTGCAATCAGCCAGAGCGGGTCATCGTTAAAGCCGCTTCCGATATCCGCGTTGCCCTTTTTGGTGAGCGGCTGGTACTGGTGGTACGCGCTGCCGTCCTGAAACTGCGTGGAGGCAATATCAATGATGCGCTCTCTTGCGCGGTCTGGAATTAGATGTACGAAGCCAAGCAGGTCTTGGCAGGAATCGCGAAATCCCATTCCGCGCCCAATGCCGGATTCGTAGTAGGAGGCAGAGCGGCTCATGTTGAATGTCACCATACATTGATACTGGTTCCAGATATTGACCATTCGGTTCACCTTGTCGTTGGCGGACGACACGACATAGCGGCTGAGCAGGTCGTTCCAGTAGGCATTTAACGCTGCAAATGCCTGCTCGACGGCAGCGTCCGAGCTGTACTTTGCGATCATGGCATGAGCGGGTTTTTTGTTCACCACATTCGGCGCCTCGAACTTTTCCCCGGCTGGATTTTCCAGATAACCGAGAAGAAATACATAGGATTTTTCCTCACCCGGCGCAAGCGTGATGTCAATCTGGTGTGCGGCGATGGGGGACCAGCCGCTCGCGACAGAGTTCGTGCACTTGCCAGCCATCACAGCCTCCGGTTTGTCAGCGCCGTTGTACATACCGATAAAACGTTCGCGTATGGTATCAAAACCGTCCACATCGGTGTTGACAGTATAGACGGCATAATGATTGCGGCGCTCACGGTACTCTGTCTTGTGATAGATTGCCGAGCCGATGACCTCTACCTCGCCGGTGCTCAGATTCCGCTGGAAATTTCTGGAATCATCGTCGGCATTCCACAGACACCACTCCACATAAGAAAACAGCGAAATTTTTTTCTCAACAGTGCCTGTGTTCTTGAGCTTGAGCTGAGTGAGCTCACAGTTGTCATTCATCGGAACAAAGGTGAGGACGGACGCCTGCACCTTATTTTTGGAAGCCGTAAATCGGCTGTAGCCAATGCCATGACGGCACTCATAACTGTCAAGCGCTGTCTTGCAGGGCTGCCATCCCGGATTCCAGACCGTGCCGCCGTCTTTTATGTAAAAATATTTGCCGTTGGTATCGTAGGGGACATCATTGTAGCGGTAGCGCGTCAGGCGCAGCAGTTTGGCATCTTTGTAGAAGGTATAGCCGCCGCAGGTATTTGAGATGAGGGAGAAAAAATCTCCGCATCCCAGATAGTTAATCCAAGGCAGCGGGGTTTTGGGGGTGGTAATGACATATTCGCGGTTCGCGTCATCAAAGTATCCGAATTTCATAGCGTGCTTCTCCTTTACAGCATTTTTTTAATATTTTTAATTAATTCTATATATTTACGAAAACGTTTAAGTAAATCTGATAAACTTAATCTATCACAGTATTTGGGAGAAAGCAAGAGAAATTTTAGAAATAAAATATAGTAAGTACTACAATTATAGGCACAATAAATTTTACAGAGCGTCCAATATAGTAAAAACAAATAAAAAATCTACTGGATTACTTGAAATATTGTACAATATCGTATATGATAATCATACGAAAACGATTGCGTCTTACGGAAGAGAGGAGTGGACAAATATGGTTTCCATGAAGGATATTGCTGCTGCCTGCGGCGTGTCGGTTGCTACGGTCAGCAAAGCATTGAATAATCAGGAGGACATTGGCGAGGAGACCAAGCAGCGGGTGAAGAAGGCGGCGAAGGAGCTGGGCTATCATCCCAATGCATCTGCGCGGGCGCTAAAGACGAACCGTTCTTATAATCTTGGGGTGTTATACCGGGAGGAGTCCGGAAGCGGCCTGACACATGGTTATTTTTCCCAGATTCTTGAACATTTCAGAACGACGGCAGAGCACGCAGGGTATGACATTACTTTTTTATCAAATTCAAAGCTTCGGAAAGACAGAATGTCTTATCTCGAGCATACGGTTTATAGAGGAATGGACGGCGTGATGATCGCAGTCGCAGACTACAGCGACCCGGAAGTGACAGAGCTTCTCGACAGCAGACTGCCGGTTGTCACAGTCGATTATCTGTATCATGGAAGGATTGCTGTGATGTCCGACAATGTCGAGGGCATGGAGAGCCTGCTTTCTTATATTTATGCGCAGGGGCACAGAGAGGTTGCCTATATTTATGGGGAGGACGCCATGGTGACGACCAACAGAGTCTCGGCGTACTGCCGTTTTTTTGAAAATAAAAAGATACCGCTTCGGGAGGAATTGCTGCAAAGGGGAAGATACAGGGATTCTTACACAGCGGGAATACTGACCAATAAACTGTTAGCGTTCAATCCTGCGCCGACGTGTATTTTATATGCTGACGACTTTTCGGCAATTGGCGGCATGAATGCGATTAAAGACAGGGGACTGCGCGTGCCGGAGGATATCTCCATTGCAGGCTATGACGGCATTCTGATCGCCTCTCAGCTCGAGCCGCAGCTCACCACATACCGGCAGGATACAAGCGGAATCGGGTGCATGGCGGCACAAGAGCTGATTCGTCTGATTGAAAATCCGCGCGCGACGCCGATTACACAGTATATGATGCGTGGAGAGCTGGTTGTGGGCGGCTCTGTTGCGCCAGTTTGATAGATTGGGATTTTTTTAGAAATTTTATAATTCGTTAATTTACCTAATCCATTTCGTATGATATGATGGAATTATTCGGTAAGGACAAATAGTCATTATGATAAAAAATGATATAAAAAGCGGGGCAGGAATATGGCGGGAATATTGTATGATGCCAGACGCATTAAGGCGTATGAGCGGCTTTTGGCGCTGGGCGAAACAGCGGGCGAGACAAGACAGTGGTGTGAAGCATTGTGGGAAGAACTGGTGTTTGATTCAGAGCTGACAGATGAGCTGGTATTTTATCTCGAACACCATTCCCTCAGGGACAAGGTGCACTGTGAGGGCTATGGGCTGACCGACTTGTACATATGGCAGATGAACAGGTACAATCTCATCAGGGATTCCGGAAAAAACACCGCTGCCTGCAATAAGGACAGAATGGTCCTTCACGCGTTTCGGGACATGATTGATATGAAAAAAGAGCCTGCAGCATATGTGAAAAAACTGACAATGGGCAAGGGAATGGATCAAGCATAAGCAGATGGTTGGGGGTATTTATGAACTGCGATGAATTTTTAAGACAATTTCGTGAAGCACTGGATGGAAAAGTCCCAGAGAATCTGATACAGGATAATATCAAGTATTATAGCTCGTATATTAACAGCCAGACGGCGGCGGGCAGAAGTGAGTCCGATGTACTGCGCTCGCTCGGCGACCCAAGACTTTTAGCGAAAACGATTGAGGAGAGCAGCAAGTTTGCATCGGAGAGCAAAGAGCGCTGGAGCGGCACGACAGGAAACTTCTCAAGAATGACAGAGGAGGCCTACGATACGGCGGAGGACAACAAGCGCAGGCGCCTTCCGGGCTGGCTGATTACCTGTCTGGTCGTACTGGTGATTTTATTGGTGTTATCCGTGGTGTTCCGCGTTTTTGTATTTTTGGCGCCTTATATCATTCTCTTCATGCTGGCAGGTTTCGTGCTTCGCGCTGTCCGTGGGTGGTGGCAGAACAGATAAAACAGATCAGAAAAAAGAAAAACGACCGTTACAAGGCCGTTTTTCGTTAAGGGGAGTATAAATAATTAATATATAAGGGTTGTAAAGAGGATTGAAGGAGTATCTCTTTACTGATATTAGTATATCAATAGTCCGTTTAAAAATCAATATTTTTCTGAAAATAAAACTAACAAACTATTTTTGTCAGATTTAGGCAGTGTATCCAAAGTAAACATACTATGTAAATAAAAATTCTTGTATAAAAAGGTGCATTTGTGCAAATCATATCTGTGTAGCATGAAAAACGTGCTTGAGGCATACAAAAAATGCAGCAGCAGATGTATGTCTGAAAAAAAAGGGATACAGACCCTAAAATTTGGAGGTAGCATTATGGCTGGAACAAACAACAACTACGACAACAAGACAAACAACAATTCACAGAATTCTCAGAATTCTCAGAACAGCACAAACAACAGTTCTGAAAATAACCAGAAGAACTGCAAGAACAGCACAAACAACAATAATAACAACAAATAAATCCGTGCTGGGACAGGAAAAGGCAAGGCTTGCGATCAGGCTTTGCCTTTTTCTATTTGACAGATGGTGCTAATGAATATAATATATAAAAGAAAACATAGATTTTTAAAGAGATTATTATTTTGAAGGAAGATACCGGAGTATAAGGATGAAAACATATGAATTAATTGCGCCCTGTCATTTTGGACTGGAGTCCGTACTGAAAAGGGAAATCACAGAGCTTGGATATGACGTATCACAGGTGGAGGATGGCAGAGTGACTTTTATCGGTGATGATGAGGCAGTCTGCCGCGCCAACATCGGGCTTAGGACCGCTGAACGGATTCTCATCAAAGCAGGCAGTTTTCGGGCGGAGACGTTTGACGAGCTTTTTGAAAATACCAAAAAGATTCCATGGGAGGACTATATTCCCGCAGATGGGAAATTCTGGGTGGCGAAGGCTGCGAGTATCAAGAGCAAGCTCTTTTCCCCGTCTGATATACAGTCCATCATGAAAAAGGCGATGGTAGAACGCTTGAAGCAAGTGTACCATGTAAGCTGGTTTGCGGAGGAGGGACAGCACTTTCCAATACGGGTCTTTCTGATGAAAGACCAAGTGACAGTAGGGCTTGACACGACAGGGGAGTCACTACATAAAAGAGGATACCGCAAACTAACGGCAAAAGCGCCGATTGCGGAGAACCTCGCAGCCGCCCTCATCATGCTCACACCGTGGAGGCGTGACAGGCTTCTCGTAGACCCTTTTTGCGGCAGCGGCACAATACCAATCGAGGCAGCGCTCATGGCAGCGAACATTGCGCCCGGCATGAAACGCGGCTTCACAGCCCAGAAGTGGCAGCATCTCATCGCCAAAAAGGTGTGGGATGACTGCTATGAGGAAGCGCGGGAGATGGTTGATTTGTCTGTAGATGTCAGAATCGAAGGCAGTGATATAGACCCGGAAATGATACGTCTTGCAGAGCAGAATGCCCGTCTTGCAGGCATAAGCCACATGATTCAATTTGAGCAGAAGGACGTGGGTGAACTGTCACATGAGGGAAAATATGGATTTATAATTACGAATCCGCCCTATGGAGAGCGGCTTGAGGAAAAAGCTGCAATCCCGCCTTTGTACAGGAAGCTGGGCAAGCGGTTTCAAAGTCTCGACACATGGTCGCTCTACATGATTACCTCGCATGAGGAGGCAGAGAAGGAAATCGGGAGAAAAGCAGACAAAAACCGGAAAATCTATAATGGGATGATGAAAACCTATTATTATCAGTTCTTGGGACCGCGTCCGCCTAAAAATAATTCAGGTATGGAGAAGAATGCAGACAGAGAATACAGAAACACAAGCGTTGAATAAAAAAAGCGGGTTTATTGAAAAAGCTGCGCTCACACGGGCAGAGGCCGAGCAGCTTCTTGCTGAGAAAAGAGACCGGATTTACCACTGTGTGATGACTGCTTCCATAGTTTTTGCAGTGGTATCCGCTGTGATGATGATGGCGTTTAAACGGTATGAAGGGTTTTTTGACGCGAACAGCCGTATCGGTCTTTTGATGGAGAGTGTAAACATGCAGGAGACAAAAGCTTCTGCCCCCAAATTAAATGTGCGGACAACTTTTCGCGATGAGAACAACAGCAGGCTGGTGCTGCCGCTAAAAGAGCCAGTCGCAGACAGCAATATCAGTATCAGGGAAGAGTTTACACAGAATAAATTTGTCATAACCTTACAGGGATATTCAAAATATATGCCAAACAGTGTGGAACTGGTAAGTGATTCCTCCATCATGGACGCAGTGGGCGTTTACAGGCAGCAGGAGGATGTTGTGGTGGAGGTTTACTGCGTGGGCCGGTATGATTATGAGCTGGCGGCAGATGACAGTGCACTGACTGTAAATTTTCGTGAGACTGGCGAACAATATACTGCCAGTGCGGTAATCTGGCTGCCATATGAGGACAGAAACCGTCTGGCGCTGCCAGAATGGCGGCAGCGTCTGGAGAAAGTGGCGGCGGCGCATCAGGTGCGGCTGTATCTGGCACCAGATATGCAGGAGGAATATACACAGGCGGAGGTCATACAGTTTGCAAACGATATGCACGCCGATCTGGTACTTGGCGTACAGATAGACAAGACGCAGGAGCCGCAGGCAACTATGACAGCGCTGTGCAACACAGCTTATTTTATACCGGATTACAATAGCGCAAATCTGTCTGTCGTTATGGCTGAAGCCTTTGCGGAGATCACAGCAGTGCAAATGAAGGGATTTGAGGAGGCAGGCAGCAGTGATGTGCTGGTGTCGGAGGCAACTGTGCCGTCCGCGCTCATAAAAATCTCGCTGGCGCAGAAGGATATGGAAAGTGTTGAGAGCGAATACCAATTGAATGGAAAAGTAGTATCAGCGCTGGAAAAGACGATAGATGAAGTGGTAAAACGTTATATCAAAGTGGAGGAGAAGGAAAATGAAAGCTGACAAAATTATCTTTGCGACAGGAAATGCCGGCAAAATGAAAGAGATCCGCATGATTATGGCAGATCTTGATATTGAGGTACAGTCTATGAAGGAGGCAGAGATTCAGGCAGAGATTGTTGAAGATGGCGAGACATTTGAAGAGAACGCCAAAATCAAAGCACAGGCAATCGCACAGGAGCTGAGAGCGCGGGGAGAGCAGGCAGTCGTGCTCGCAGACGATTCGGGACTTGAGATTGATTATCTGAACAAAGAACCGGGCGTCTACTCTGCCAGATATATGGGGGAGGATACGCCTTATACGGTAAAAAATGCCAACTTGATACAGCGGCTCGAGGGCGTCCCGGATGAGGAACGCACAGCGCGGTTTGTATGCGTAATCGCAGCGGTATTTCCAGACGGCAGGGGATTTCAGACCAGGGCAACGATCGAAGGAAGAATCGGCTATGAGGAGAAAGGGGAGAATGGCTTTGGCTACGACCCGATCTTTTACCTGCCAGAGTACGGCATGTACTCCGCAGAGCTTGCACCGGAAGAGAAAAACCGTATCAGCCACAGAGGAAAAGCACTTGAAGAAATGAAGAAAATTTTGTTGGCAGAACTGTAGTACAAAGAAGTATATAGGTGATTGTTATGAAAATACTTATTGTCAGTGATACACATCGAAAAAATGAGAATTATATGAAAGTATTACAAAAGACAGGCAGGCTGGATCTGGTCATACATCTGGGCGATATCGAGGGAAGTGAGTACACTATTCAGGAGGCAGCAGGCTGCCCTGTGGAGATGGTTGCGGGAAATAATGATTTTTTTTCGAATTTACCTTCAGAAAAGACTTTACAAATAGGTAAATATTGTGTTATGATAACACACGGTCATCATTATTATATCAACATGGGGAGTGAGATGCTGAAACAGGAAGCCATTGTCCAAGGTGCAGATATCGTAATGTATGGTCACACGCATAAGCCGGTAATTGACATTTCATCTCAGATTACGGCGATTAATCCGGGCAGCCTGTCTTATCCGAGGCAGGAAAACAGGAAACCATCTTATATTATTATGGAGCTTGATGCGCACGGAGAAGCAAAGTTTGAGCTGAATTATATAGATTAAATCGCTTATAGCAAAAAATGTAAAAAAATATAAAAATAATTTAAAAAAAGTATTGACACAATCATAAAAGTAATATATAATAAATTTCGTCGCTGTGAGAAATAATAAAATGAAAACGAGTTGCCGGGGTGTGGCTCAGCTTGGCTAGAGCGCCTGGTTTGGGACCAGGAGGTCGCAGGTTCGAATCCTGTCACCCCGATTCAAGAATGGTTTTCATTGCATTATATGCGGGTGTAGTTCAATGGTAGAACACCAGCCTTCCAAGCTGGATACGTGGGTTCGATTCCCATCACCCGCTTCAGTGGGTAATTCATTCGTTGAAATTTACCTGCATCACGAAGCAGATGGCTTTTGTGGAATGTGTTCGTAGCTCAGCTGGATAGAGCAACGGCCTTCTAAGCCGTGGGTCGGGGGTTCGAATCCCTTCGAGCACGTTTGAGATTGAGCTTGCCTTATCTCATATATGGTGGGTATAGCGCAGTTGGTTAGCGCGTCAGATTGTGGCTCTGAAGGCCCTGGGTTCGAATCCCAGTATCCACCTTTTTGGGCTATCGCCAAGCGGTAAGGCACAGGGTTTTGATCCCTGTATTCGCTGGTTCGAATCCAGCTAGCCCAGTTTTGTTAAGATAAGACTGGTGTTACCAAATCAATCTTGTTGAAACATTTATAATGAATATGGGATATTAGCTCAGGTGGTAGAGCACTTGACTTTTAATCAAGTTGTCCGGGGTTCGAGTCCCCGATGTCTCACGAATGGAAAAACGCTTGAAAGCTTGTAAAATAGGGCTTTCAAGCGTTTTTCACTATATAGCAAAATGGGTTAATATCAGGTAAAATTCCCATAGCATTTATATAAACTCTGATAATATCGTAAAAGATAGGTGGAAAATTTCGACAACCACAACGTCACAAACTGCCACAGAATTTGCTATAGATTATTATAATACACTTTTTAGTTCGGATGATGAAATTCATGCTATAGCAAACTTTTCTCTTAATACAGCTACGTCTATCTCTGTTATTTATCAGGGTACGCTTGATGTAATTATTCGCGAATATGTAGATGGTGAAGAACATAACGCTAAGACTTTATTTGGTGGTATGCTTTTGGGTGAATATTTTATTAATATCGAAACAGGAGAGATTACTGAAATTCAATAAATACATCTAAAAAACAAAAGGGTTCATAATTTAAATTTATAAAATGGGAACCCTTTTGTATTATATTCTTTAATCTTTTTTCAGTATGATTTGTTTATGATGAGCTTTGTGTAGAACTGTCCATATCCTATATCTTCAGTGATTTTCATATGATTTATATCTAAAATTTATGGTTGATGCCGCTCTGGCTCATAATTGCATTTGCTGCATGCCTTGATTTTATTTTGGTGTCAACGGTTATATTTCGGTTGGTGATCGGACTGTACCAGATATCATGATCGCCTTTTCCGCGTCTCACAAAAGTACAGCCATTTTGCAGCATGATCTTTCGTACTTTCTTTTCATGCCATTACATAGTCATCCTTTCATGTCGTTCAGATTTGAATGTCAAAGAAAAGGGCTGCTGTTCAGATGCATTTAGCTCAAGCAGTTCTGGTACTGCGTAGCGAGTACGTTCCAGTAATGCGTCAAATGAATCAGATTCGAGCACAAGTCCCGGTATATCATTGCTTGTGGCTATCCATACATTCGCTTCTGAATCCCATGTAAAATTTATAATATAATCCATGTTCCTACCTCCCATATTTGATTCTTCATAGTTTATTTCTATGTTGGTTTTACTGTTCAGCAGTGTGAATTAACCTGTCTATGTATTCCCAGAAGAGCTTTTTATCATCGGGAGAAAATCTGCCATAATTCAGTATAATTTGTTTTGCCCTGTTGTCGCTGATGCCAAGTTCGGCACAAATCTGTCCATACTCCATATCTTCATCAATGGTTGGTTTCTTTGGCTCAATACCATCACGAAGCCATTCTTCATTATAGCCAAATTCTCGGCAAATTAACATTATAGTTTGGTCAGATGGATTATTTTTCCCGCTTTCAATTAAGCTTATAGATGATCTTTTAATACCAATTCGTTCACCAAATTGTTCCATTGTAAGACCCTGCGAAATTCTAAGTTCTTTTATTCTTTCATTAACCGTCATCTTATCACCTCCTGTGTTTACATATTAACATATAATTTAAAACAGTGCAATAAAAAAAGTTTATTAAACAAACAAAAAATATTGGTAATGATTATTTGATAACGCACAATGTTTGCATAACAAACAAAAAAGAGGTGATAAATATGTTGACAATAAAAGAACGGCAGCAGGAGGCAGAAAAAGTTTTTGCAACGTATATGATATTGCCAGAAAAAGAGAAAACCATGTTGCTTGCTTATTCAACAGCGCTTAGGGATAGAGCGTTATTAGATGAGCATACGAAGCAGACGTCAGCCGAGAGCGGGACAAAGCAGCAGACAAAAGTAGCAGAACATAGTCGGCAGGTAGAAACGGAATAGTTATTTTACAGACAAAGAATGCTCCTGATGATCAGATTGAAAATAGAAATCGGAGAAGAAAGATAAGCAGTGTAAATATAGAAGGCGGAATATTACAGCCGCTCATCGTCAGGAAAACAGATCTGAGGGAATATGAGATACTAGTACAACATTGCCTCCTTCCTCCGCCTTGTCCGGACACAAATATCAGGCACTATACCAGAGTATCTATAACAATCTGCCTCCGGAAGCGATGGGACGGTTTAAGATGGGTGAGATGGTTATTTCAACCGCCGCGGAAATGTCCGGTCTTGACAGTGACAACCAGAGAGCGGCGCTCAGAAAAGACAGGATAACACTGGAGGATATCCGGCTGTTGAAACAGTAGCGGAGCGGCGAAACGGTTTCCGAGTCGGACACGGAAAATGCATCTTTGGCAGCAGAGTCTGATGTGGACACGTTAAAAACTGCTGCCGGCAGTGAACCGAAGCATATACAGACATTTTGTGCAGCGTATACACAGGAGGAGGTTGAGACAGTGTACAGAGAGCAGACAGAACTGGTACAGCAGTTTTGTATATCATAGTAGGCGGAAACATGACTGCTGCCGACCGCGAAAGATATAAAAAAGCCCTGATCATCAGGGACGGGATATCATGCATACTGAAAACATTCAGGGAGGAAATCGGGCACACCTGTTGACGAAAAGATTCGCACACAGCTCAAGGCACTGTCACTGCAGGTCTGCCACGGGAAGATAAAGAAGGCAGGTATCCAGATCAGTGATAATGTTAAGGGAACTGTCAGCACAGATTCAAATGGACTGCTGGATATTAATAACAAATAGTAGCTTATGAGAAAGCGTTTAGTGGAGACAAATGGTCACTGGCAATAAACTAAAAATAGTATAATATATAGTATCAGATGAGACGGTGAGCGGATGACGCTCAGGCAGGAGCGGTTTGCAAAGGAGTATGTGAAAAATAGCGGAAATATACAACAGACAGCATTGGCAGCAGGATACTCCTGGGCTTCGGCAGTAGTTACAGGTACAAAAATGCTAAAGTTTTAGCAAGGAGGCGGAGAAGATATATCAAGCGAAATAAAATCGCCGTGTTTCAGAAAAAGTGCATCAAACGGGTTGCACTTTTTTGTGTGTTATGATAATATGTATTGCAGTGACGCACAAATGTCTTTGCTGAGAAAACAGATAGAACGAGGAGCAGATGGCAGATGGAAGAGACTTATTATGTTGTGAAAAAGAGGGCTTTGCCAGAGGTATTGCTAAAAGTGGTTGAGGTGAACAGGCTTTTGGAAACGCAGAAGGTATCATCTGTGCAGGAAGCTGTCGAAGATGTGGGAATCAGCAGGAGTTCATATTATAAGTACAAGAAAGATATTTTCCCCTTTCATGATTCCACACAGGGAAAGACGCTCACGCTGGCGTGCAGCATGGATGACGAGCCGGGGCTTTTGTCGGATGTGCTGAAGGTGGTGGCGGACTTTCACGCCAATATACTGACGATTCATCAGACGATACCTATCAATGGAATCGCGTCCCTGTCACTCAGCATACAGATTTTAGATGCGGCAAGCGACGTGTCCGAGATGGTGTCTGGAATGGAGAAGATCAGCGGAGTGCATCAGGTAAAAGTGCTTGGCAGGGAATGATTTGTGGTTCGTGGTTCGCAAGGAAAACGCACAGGAGGTCAAGAGGAAATGACAAAGGTAGCAATATTAGGATATGGTACAGTAGGAAGCGGTGTGTATGAGGTTCTGAAAAAGAATAAGGAAGTCATCACCGGAAAGACAGGTGAAGAGATAACAGTAAAGTACGTGCTTGATCTGAGGGAATTTGACAGCGATCCTGTTCAGGAGGTGCTGGTTCATGATATAGATACGATTATCAGTGATACAGAGATTTCGATTGTCTGTGAGACGATGGGCGGCGAGCGCCCGGCGTATGAGTTTACAAAGCGAGCGCTGGAAAGCGGAAAGAGTGTGTGTACCTCCAACAAGGAGCTGGTGGAAAAGCATGGGCCGGAATTGCTTCAGATTGCAAAGGCGCATGCCTGCAGCTATCTGTTTGAGGCAAGTGTCGGCGGAGGAATCCCGATTATACGGCCGCTCAGAACGTCGCTTGCACAGGAAGAAATACTCTCGATTACCGGTATTTTGAATGGTACGACCAATTATATATTGACGAAGATGGAAACCGAAGGACTTGCCTTCGAGACCGTGCTGGCAAGAGCACAGGAAAAAGGATATGCAGAAAAGAATCCAGATGCGGATATTTTAGGGTTTGATGCCTGCCGCAAGATTTCGATTCTCACATCGTTAGCATACGGCAAGAATGTTGATTTTGCGGATATTACGACAGAGGGCATCACGGCGATCTCGTCGGCAGATTTTGCATATGCAAAGAAAATGGGGGCTACGATAAAGCTCTTTGCCAAGAGTGTGAAAAAGGGTGATAAGTATTATGCGCTGGTAGCACCGTTTGTCGTAAAGCCGGAAAATCCGCTCTATGCTGTGAAGGGCGTATTCAATGCGATTCTGGTAAATGCGAACATGGGCGGAGAGACAATGTATTATGGAAAGGGCGCTGGAAAACTTGCGACAGCGAGCGCCGTTGTGGCAGACGTGATTGACTGTGCCAGACATGCAGGGAAGCATCTGAACATCAAGTGGGAGGATGAAAAACTTGAGATTTCTCCGATTGACGGTGCTGTCAGAAGATTTTTTGTGCGCGTGCCGCAGACAGACAAGGCACAGCTTCAGGAGGTATTTGGTGAGGTGGAACTGTTTGAGGATGTGGCTGACGGGGAGTGCGGCTTTGTCACCGAGGAGATGAGCGAGGCGGATTACAGGGAGAAAGCTGCAAAATTTGGTAACATTTTGTCGATGATCAGAGTAGATTAATAACAGGAAGTACTGGAAAGGAATATGTGGGATGAAAAAGGTAGTTAAATTTGGCGGAAGTTCACTGGCAAGCGCAGAACAGTTTGTAAAGGTCGGAAACATTATCCATTCAGATGAGGACAGAAAGTTTGTTGTTCCATCGGCGCCCGGAAAACGGTACGACAATGATACAAAAGTTACAGATATGCTCTATGCGTGTTATGCACTGGCGGAGAAAGATCATAATTTTAATGCAGAGATGGCACAGATCGAGAAACGGTATCAGGAAATTATAGATGGACTGAAACTGGACTTGGATCTCTCTGCGGAGTTTGACAAGATTATAGATGATTTTAAGCGCAAAGCAGGTCCGAACTATGCTGCCAGCCGTGGTGAGTACTTAAATGGTATCGTTATGGCAAACTATCTTGGATATGAGTTTGTGGACCCCACAGAGGCGATTCGCTTTAATGAGGCGGGCGTGTTTGATGCAGAACTCACACAGAGACTGCTGTCAAAGCGGCTGGAAAATATAGAGCGGGCAGTTATTCCGGGATTTTACGGTGCAAAGGGAGACGGAACTGTTGTGACGTTCTCAAGAGGCGGGTCCGATATTACAGGCTCTATTGTTGCGAAGGCGATACAGGCTGATGTGTATGAGAACTGGACAGATGTGTCAGGCTTTTTGATTGCGGATCCCCGCATTATCGAAAATCCAGAGGGAATTGATGTCATAACGTATGGTGAGCTGCGTGAGCTTTCCTATATGGGAGCCGGCGTTCTCCATGAAGATGCCATCTTTCCGGTCAGAAAAGAAGGCATTCCAATCAATATCAGGAATACCAACAAGCCGGAGGACGAGGGTACATGGATTGTCGGGCACACCTGCAAGAAGGCAAAGTATACGATCACAGGAATCGCTGGCAAAAAAGGGTTTGCTTCCATCAACATTGAGAAGGATATGATGAATGCAGAAGTTGGCTTTGGGAGAAAAGTGCTTCAGGTATTTGAGGAGTATGATATTTCCTTTGAGCATATGCCGTCTGGCATTGATACGCTGAATGTCATGGTTCACCAGTCGGAGTTTGTTGACAAGGAGCAGAATATCTTGTCTGGCATTAACAAGGCGGTAAGCCCGGACAATGTTGATATTCAGTCAGATCTGGCGCTGATTGCCGTGGTGGGGCGCTGCATGAAGTCACAGCGCGGCACGGTTGGAAGAATTTTTGCTGCATTGGCACATGCGAATGTCAATGTCCGAATGATTGATCAGGGCTCGAGTGAACAAAACGTCATTATTGGTGTGGCAAATGAGGATTTTGAGACTGCGATTAAGGCGATTTATACAATTTTTGTAGATACAAGAATCTAGTACACTGGCCATCTATTAATTCTGGTTTTGAGGGAAAATGATGGATAGGAAACAGGGTCATACCTGCTGTGATGAGGCAGGTATGAGCTTGTTTTTTAAGTGGAACTTGTGATTAAGTTTTGTAGTAGCTGATAAAGAAAAGTGGAGGAAAACGAATGAGTAGTAAAAAAGATACAAAAATACAGGAAAATAAAATGGGCGTGATGCCCGTCAACAAGCTGCTTTTAAATATGTCTCTGCCGATGATGGTTTCTATGCTGGTACAGGCACTCTATAATATTGTGGACAGTATTTTTGTGGCAAAGCTGAGCGAGAATGCACTGACAGCCGTGTCACTTGCGTTTCCAATCCAGACGCTTTTGATTGCGCTTGGCACAGGAACCGGTGTGGGCGTCAACTCGCTTCTCTCAAAACAGCTTGGAGAAGGGGATTTGAAGCAGGTGAGCAAGACTGCCATGAATGGTATTTTTCTGGCAGTAATGAACTTTATCGTGTTTGTGATTGTGGGAATTGTGGGGGTCAGACCTTTTTATGCAAGCCAGCTCAAGGATGCAGACCCGGAAATTTTGTCATATGGAATACAGTACTTGACAATTGTGTGCGTGTGCTCGTTTGGTATTTATGCGCAGTTGATATTTGAGAAGCTGCTGCAGTCTACTGGAAAGACCCTGTATTCCATGATTACACAAGCCGTCGGTGCGGTGATTAATATTATTTTGGACCCGATATTGATTTTTGGATTGTTGGGAATGCCAAAGCTTGGCGTGGCAGGCGCGGCGATTGCGACAGTGATTGGGCAGATTGTAGGCGGGACGCTGGGATTTTTGTTTAATATCAGGAAAAACAAAGAAATTACGCTTTCGATCAAAGGTTTCAGACCAGACGGAGCTACGATTGCCAACATTTATAAGGTTGGTGTGCCGGCGATTATCATGCAGGCAATTGGCTCTGTCATGACCTATGGAATGAATATGATACTGATTACCTTTTCATCGACGGCGACTGCCGTGTTTGGCGTTTATTTCAAACTTCAGAGCTTTTTCTTTATGCCTGTGTTTGGACTGAACAATGGGCTCATACCGATTGTGGCATACAATTACGGTGCGGGGAAGAGAAGCCGTCTGGTCAAAGCGATCAAGTGCAGTCTTGTGTATGCGTTTGCGCTGCTCTTTGTCGGTTTTATCGTCTTTCAGACAGTGCCCGCAGCGCTGCTTGGCATGTTTGAAGCATCGGAAGAAATGCTTGCGATCGGCGTGCCGGCACTGCACATTATCGGGATTCATTTTTTGGCAGCGTGGTTCTGCATTATCGCGGGTTCTGTTTTTCAGGCGCTTGGAAACGGGGTATACAGCCTTGTGGTATCGGTTGCGAGACAGCTTGTTGTACTGCTGCCAGTAGCATATATCCTTGCGCAGCTTGGCGGTCTCAACGCAGTGTGGTGGTCATTCCCCATTGCGGAGATGATGTCGCTGTGCGTGTCGGCGCTCTTTATGATACGGATTCATAAAAAGGTTATCAGCAAGGTACCGGACAACCAGTAACCACTTACCCTCAAAAATGAACCACTTGGTGTAAAATGCTTTACATCAGTGGTTCATTTTATTATTATATAGAAAAGGTTACAGAAGAATGTTGGGAAGTGTGGAGTATGAAGATCAAAATCGAGATTGACGAAGCCTTGCAGGAGGACGTGGTGCTGATTCAGTGCAGGCGTTTGACAGAGGAAATCAGCGCAGTCCAAAGGGCAGTAAGTGAAGCGGCGGGCACCATGCAGAAGTTTGTATTCTATAAAGGAAATACAGAGTATTATCTGATGCTTGATGAGATTTTATTTTTTGAGACAGATGAAAATGGAATCAGTGCGCACACAAGGACAGATGCATACCAGATTAAATACAGGCTCTATGAGCTCGAAGAACTTCTTCCGAGATTTTTTATGAGGGTGTCAAAGTCCACAATCTTAAATACGAACCATATTTATTCTATTAACCGGAATTTGACAGCGTCGAGTGTCGTAGCGTTTCTCAACACGCACAAGCAGGTCTATGTCTCAAGGTATTACTATAAACCATTAATTAGCAAATTGGAAGAAAAGAGGTTGCAGCTATGAGAGGAAAAAATGTTTTTTGGGGAATCTTTTTTATCGTGATGGCAGTAATCGTCATTGCGAGTAAAATCGGTATCTTGCCGGATGTGGGGATTTTTACGATTCTGGCATCTGCGGTATTGATTTGGGCTGTGGTGGATGGAATCCGCCGCAGAAATTTATATGAAACGATATTTGCCGCCGCGTTTTTATTGATAATCTATGAAAAAGCGCTGCACATAGAAGGGCTGACGCCGTGGACGATATTGGTTGCTGCGCTGCTTTTCAGCATTGGTTTTTCGATTCTGTTTGGTACCCATAAAAAGGGAAAACAAAGTGTTGAGATTGACTGGGATAGTGACAGCAACAAAGGAATGGGCATCAGCAATGAACAGTGCAGCAAGTCTAAGATCCGCTGTGAGAATAACTTTGGGGAGGCGATTCGCTATATTAATTCAGACAATTTCACCAAGGCGCGTCTGGAGAATAATTTTGGCGGAATGAAGATTTATTTTGACAATGCCATCATTCAGGGAGAGCTGGCAGAGGTACAGATTGAGAATAATTTCGGCGCAATAATTCTCTTTATTCCTAAGGAATGGAAGGTACAAAAGGAGCTTGAGCACTGTTTTGGCAGTATCCTTGAGCATGGAACGTGTCTGGGTACGAGCAGTGCGACACTGCGGCTGCGCGGCGAGACAAATTTTGGAAATATTGAGCTTCATTATGTGTAACAGCGTGAAAAAATGCAATGACAATTAAGGAGGATAACAATGGAAACAAAGACAAAAACAGAAATAAAAATAAATACATTTGCAGCAGATGATGTGAAGCGCCTTGAGCTTAGGATTGCGGCGGCAGGTGTTGAAGTAAAAGAAGCAGCGGCAGGGGAAATCCGAATCGAGGCAGAGAACGTGGAGGAGAGGCAGTATGATTGTGGTGTAACAGAAGGAACGCTTGCCGTGCGCTATCAGTTCAAAAATGCATTGATCAATCTGCCGAACAAGCAGACCGTGCACATTACCTTGTATATCCCGTCGGGCATGTTTTTTGAAAACATTGTGCTGGACGCCGGCGCCGGAGAAGTAAAGATGGAGGAGGTGCCTCTTTCCTGCCAAAAATTCAATGTCCAAATCGGTGCAGGCAAGTGGAAGGCAGCAAAACTTTCCGTGCAAAAAAAGCTGAAGGTGGAGATTGGCGCCGGAAAAGCAAAGATGAAGGAGATCACAGCAGGCAGCCTCAGCGTAGACTGCGGTGTGGGCGAGAGTGTCTATCAGGGCCGCGTCAATGGAGACCTCAAGGTAAACTGTGGCGTGGGGAGCTGTAAATTCGAACTGGACAATAAAGAGAGTGATTTTAAGTATAAACTCTCCTGTGCGCTGGGAAGCATTCGGCTAAACGGTAATAAAATAAGTTGTCTGGGAACGCAAAAAATACAGTCAAACGGGGAAGCATTGGGAAAAGCAGTGCTGGAATGCGGACTGGGCAGCATTGCGCTGCGTACCGCAGGGAACGGTAAAATATAACAAAAATTGCCGTCAAACGCAAAAAAATAAGGGTCTTAAAACCCTTATTTTATGCGGATAACAGGACTTGAACCTGCACGGTCGCCCACCAGAACCTAAATCTGGCGCGTCTGCCAATTCCGCCATATCCGCATTTACTAAATACGCTTTTACAGTGTATCAGATAAAAAAATAGAAGTCAACTCTTTTTTACGATATTTGGGGAATTTTTGAAAAATTTGCTATAATAACATTCTGCCCAACATCAAATTGCAGGGTCCTCAAAAATTTTCGCCGCAGGAGGATTATGCGTAAATAATATAAATAGCACGAACAAAATCCCAACAAGGCAGTAAAGCAGTGGTGTATACTGAAGAATCTTGACGGACGATGCCAGCCTGTAAGAAAGCCAGAAGGCAATAAGAATGCTCACAAGAAACGTGCTAATATCCAACACCAAAAAAGCTTTTCCAAGTACCAGCGTATAACTGTAGAAAAAAAGCGGAATGAGAAAAGTTCCCAATAAAATGCCAGTGCAGAGTGCAGATGGAATACTTGGAGCATGATGTCTCAAGCGAACGGTCAACACAAATGCGTACAGCAGCATTGGAAAAAATAGTAATTTCATATGTTCCCAGATGGATTCATTGACCGGCGTAAAGTATCCGACAATAGAGGCATGACCAGACCAGTCATAGAAAAAGTGCGCAAGTGAGCCTGTTGTGATGACAAAGAAAATGCCAATGCGCATATAAGTTTTTAACGTTTTCATAAAATCCTCCTTTTCAATAGAGTGTGCAGCCTTTGTGCCGTTATGCATCAAAGCGCAAAATTTCCTTGCCATATCCTCAAACAAAGTGTAAGATAAAGTAGGATAAATATGATCGGGAGAATGCATTTATGGGAAAAAATATATTAGAGTACAATTTAATGCGCAAAAAGGTGTCAAACAAGAATATGTTTGAACTTGAAGTGGAAGAGAAGCTGGGCAGAAATGATAACTGCTGGTGCGGCAGCGGGAAAAAGTACAAGAAATGCCATGGTTCTTTTGATGAGAAGCTGGACGAGTACAGACGTAAATGTGTGCTGGTGCCGCCGCGGCGCATTATCAAAAATCCTGAACAAATACAAGGTATCCGCGAGAGCGCCAAGATTAATATAGAGATTTTGGATTATATTGATGAACATATTCAGGAGGGAATCTCTACGCAGGAGATTGATAACTGGGTGTGCAGCATCACCAAGAAGCACAATGCGACGGCGGCGACACTAAATTATGAAGGGTATCCCAAGAGTGTCTGCACCTCTCTCAACAGTGTTGTGTGTCATGGGATTCCGTCAAAAAATGAGATTTTAAAGGACGGCGATATTGTCAATGTAGATGCGTCCACAATCTACAAGGGTTATTTTTCTGATTCGTCCAGAATGTATTGTATTGGAAATGTCGCTGCGGAGAAGAGACGGCTGGTAGAGATTGCCAAACAGAGCCTTGAGATTGGTCTGCAATATGTGCAGCCGTGGCGAAAGCTTGGCGATATGGGCGCCGCAATCCATGAGTTTGTCATGCAGAATGGATATTCGGTTGTCAAGGATATTGGCGGCCACGGAGTCGGTCTGGAATTTCATGAGGACCCATGGGTCAGCTATGTAAGTCTCAAGGATACAGGAATGCTGATGGTTCCGGGAATGGTTTTCACGATCGAGCCTATGATTAATATGGGAAAAGACGAGATTTACATCTCAGAGGATGATGGCTGGACCGTGTACACAGAAGATGGACTCCCCTCGGCGCAGTGGGAGATACAGGTGCTTGTCACAGAAGAAGGGTATGAAATCCTTTCCTATTAATATGCACTTCATAAACGCGTCAAAATGACATGGTGGAATGGAATGTTTTGTAAAAGAGATTTGATTGTAGTCATCGCGGTAGCCATTGTCATCGCAGTGTCTGCCATTGCAGCAGCTTTTTACCAGAAAAACGAGGGGGACACGCTTCGAATTACGATAGATGGCGAGCTTTACGGGGAGTACAGTCTGGCGGATAATCAGACCGTCACGATGACGGAAAAACTGGGGTATAACAGACTTGTCATAGAAAACGGCACTGCGTATATGGCAGATGCAGACTGTGCGGACAAATACTGTATGGCGTACAAGCCAATTTCAAAAAGCGGCGAGACGATTATCTGCCTACCGCACAAACTGGTGGTGGAGGTTTGCGGTGACAGGGACAGCCAGCTTCCAGATGTGATTGTGCCATAATATAAAACAAAACTGTGATGAAGGTAGGCGTGGAGATGACGACGAAAAGTGTGGCGCGCTGCGGGCTGCTGACAGCGCTGGCAATGATATTTGGATATGTGGAGGCACTGATACCATTTTATTTTGGCATACCGGGTGTGAAGCTTGGACTGCCCAATATTATTACAGTGTTTGCGCTGTACACGCTCCCGGTTTATCAGGTGTTTGCGATACAGGTGATGCGCATTGTGCTGGTTTCTTTTTTGTTTGGCAACCTGTCAATGATGCTCTACAGCCTCGCGGGCGGGCTGCTTAGCCTTGTGGTTATGGTTCTTTTAAAGAAAAAAAAGTGGCTTTCCATCGCGGGCGTGAGTCTCGCGGGCGGTGTAAGCCACAATATCGGCCAGTTGGCAGTAGCAGTCCTTGTAGTACAGAATCTGAAAATCGCATTTTATCTGCCAGCACTCTTGGCTTCAGGTCTTGTCACAGGAGGTCTGATCGGAATGCTTGTGCATAAGGTCAAACCGTTGCTTGACCGTTCTAAGTTCTAATCAAGCTTGTTCAGCGTAAAATCATCAATTGTGCCCCAGCCTTTTGCGTTGCACTGGATATGCATACCGATGGTGAGTGTGCCGTCTGTGACCTCTATGGAAGGGAGAGAGGGCGCCTGCCAGTTTGCATAGCCCTGCGCGGTAAAATCATCTGAGGATACCGTGCCGCCGGTGGACGCATAGAACTCTAGCTTGGCACTGTCTTGAATATCGCCGCCTTGGAAGTATGCGGTTAGGGCATACGTGCCGGGCTCTAAATCAGTAAACTCCTGTTCGATAGCAAAGTCCATATCGGATTCTGACCAAAAGTGAAATGCGTACTCACCGGAGTGGGCGTCAGACTCTTTTTGCTGGAAATCAGTCGGATTGTTGTCTCCCTCATAGGTGATGTTCCACATGGAGGTATCCGTATCTTCGAAGCTTGGATTTGCGACATAATTGAGCATTTCTATCTTGACGGTACAGGAGATTTCGGTATGGTCATCTGAGGTGGCATGTTCATCGAGGATTCTGCCTGTGATCTCATGGGTTCCAGCCTTGGAGGTATCAATGTTTTTGACCATCTCATCGTACCATTCGACGGGCATGGAGGTATTCAGGTCGCGGTTATTATAGACCACCTCCACTGTTTCGGGCATCTCCACATCGGCGCCGATATTGCATATGACCGTCGGGACATTGACCAGATCAATCGCAGGCTCAGCGCTGGTGCCGTATTTTAACCATTTAAAGGTATTTAGGGATTCAAGCGGTTTTCCGTCAGCGCCAAACAGCGCTTGGTTATCCCATGAACAGCCGCCATAGTACTGTCCCGCATCTTTGGGGTCATATCCCGCGGCGTAGCTGCTTGCCCAGCCCGAACCAAATTCCTCCCAGATAGGGCTGTTGTCTGCATTTTTATCGCCGACAGTAATCCATGCGCCCTCCCAGTAAAAGACGCCGAGCGCACCGGATTCGCTTGCGGCGGCGCAGACATCGCGGAGTGCCGTAGACTGGCTCTGGACTGTGGCGCCGTATGCGTCAAGCAGGTCTGATTCGCCGACACTGTTGCCAGAGCCGTCGGTATCCTCTGTCGTGTAGCAGTAAGCAGTCTCGGCGATTAATGTCTCCTTGCCGTATTTGTTCTGAATATTTGCCATGACATTCTGAAGATTTTCAAATGTGCCATGCCAGTACGGATAGTAGGACAGCGCAAAGATATCATAGTCTACCTGAAAAGAGGAGAGCTTGTACAGAATAGAGTCAAGACCGTCGTAGTCAGAGGCATTGGTGTAGTGAAGCGCGACCTTGATTTCTTTATGATACCTTTCAGATACTTCGCGGACTGCCTTGCTGCCGGCGTTCATGAGCTGGGCGATATTCGGAATCTGTGTCTCGCCAGCCATGCCGTTGTTGGTTTCGTTGCCGACCTGTACCATACAGACATCGACGCCGTTATCCAGAAGCTGCGTCACACTGTCTTTTGTAAAATCATATAAGGCGCTGGTTTTTTCTTCCAGTGACATGCCTTCCCATGCTTTGGGGCACATTTGTTTCGCGGGGTCTGCCCAGAAGTCGGAGTAGTGAAAATCAATGCAGACCTTCATGCCATTTTCCGTCGCACGTTTTCCGAGCGCGACAGCCGTGGCGAGATCGTTGTTTCCGCCGCCGTACCCGTTGCCGTTCTCATCATAAGGATCGTTCCAGACGCGGATGCGGGCATAGTTGACGCCGGCTTCTGCCATGGTGGTAAATACATCCTGTTCGGCACCGTCGGCGTTGTAATATTTCACGCCGCTTTTTTCTTCCGCGAGAATCGAGGAGACATCCATGCCGCGGATAAAACCGTCAGCGAGTTCAGGGATTGGCTTCACGTAGATGCCTGCGGCTTCTGCGGCGGCCGGCAGCGGATATGCGGGCGCTGGCTGGGAGTCAGCGGCACGCTCAGACGTCATTGCCTCGGCAGCCTCCGTCTCGGAAACAGGCTCTGGGGCTTGTACGTCTGCCGAGACGGAGGTTGCTGGAGTTTCCGCAACGGGCTGTCCTGCATCTGCGCCGCAGCCTGCCAAGGACAATGCGGACAGAGATACTGTAAATAGCAGCGTTGTGAATTTACGATGTTTTATCATTTTACGTTTCATAGTTACCTCCCAGTTTTTTGATCTGTAGAATTGTAGAATACAGTAAAAGTATAACATATATTTCATGAAGAAAAATAGCAATTTCATAAACAAATGATGCAAAATCTTTCACAAATGACCGAGAATGTGGTAAAATGATTTTATGGCATGTTTGAATAAAAAATCAATCAGGAAAGGAAGTATTCTATGATGAAAAAGGCAGCGATATTTTTTGGAACAGGGTATGAGGAGATTGAGGCGCTCACCGTAGTGGATTTGCTCAGACGCGTGGGTGTGGAAGCAGTCTGTGTCGCAGTGGACAATGCGGACAGCGTGACAGGAAGCCATGACATTTGCGTGAAAATGGACGTGGGTATTGATGCAGTGGACTTTGACAGCTTTGATATCCTCGTCTGCCCGGGAGGTATGCCCGGAACCAAAAAGCTTGAGGCGTGCAACAGGCTGACGGACAACCTGAGAAAATTTTACGGGGAGGGCAAGCTCATAGCGGCAATCTGTGCAGCACCCAGTATCTTTGGACACATGGGGCTGCTTGAGGGGAAAAAGGCGTGTATCTATCCGGGAATGGAAGCGGAGCTTACAGGTGCAGAGGTCAGCTATGACAGTGTGGTGAGGTCAGAAAATATTATTACAAGTCGCGGCATGGGGACAGCGATCGCGTTTTCACTTGCGATTATTGCGGCGCTGACAGACCAAAAGACGGCTGATGAACTTGCGGAGAAGATCGTGTATTCAGGCGTGTAATGGACAGAGTGAAAGATTGTATGTTTTGTTCCGTAATTATTTTGACAACGAATCGCCAAGATGGTATAATCATAAATACAGTGCGTTAAAATATCAGCGCAGACTGATACTTTATACGAAATCAAGCGGATAGAAGGTTTCTCATAATGATAACAGAACAGGAATTTCAAAGAGTAGCTGCCTATGTGAAGGGGAAGGCAGGTATTAATTTAAATGAAAAAAAGGTTTTGGTTCAGGGAAGGCTTGATAATTATATGCAGCGAAAGGGATATAGCTCATATGACGAGTTCATGGATCGCGTAGAGCGGTTTCCGGCAGGACCGGAGGCAGAAGATCTGATGAATGCACTCACCACCAACCATACATATTTCTGGAGGGAGTATGAGCAGTTTCTGTTTTTAAAACAAGAGGTTTTTCCAGAACTGAAAAGTCGCACAGAGAATACAAAAGACTGGCATATATGGTGTGCCGCCTCCTCGTCCGGCGAGGAGCCCTACACACTTGCAATGCTTTGCAAAGAATTTCTCGGACTAGAACAATCGGAGTGGGACACAAAGATTTTAGCGACGGACATTGACACGAAGGTGCTTGAGAAGGCGATGCGCGGCGTGTATGCCAAAAATTCTGTGGAACAGTTGCCGCAGCAGTATGTGCGCAGGTTTTTCAAACAGATCAGCCAAGAGGAATACAGGGTGAAGGATGAGCTCAAAAGAGAAGTGCTGTTCCGGCAGCTCAATCTGATGAATCCACTGCCTTTCAGGAAGCCGATACATGTCGTATTCATCAGAAATGTCATGATTTATTTCGATGAACCGACCAAAGAGCGGCTGCTAAGGAATATATATGAGAAAATGGCACCCGGCGGATACTTGTTTATTGGTTCTACAGAGTCCATGAGTCAGAATAATACCCAATTCCAGTATGTAAAACCTTCCATATACAGAAAGTAATTCAGGGAGAAAAAATATGGGAAAATTAAAGGTATTATTAGTGGTAGCAAACCTTGAGCTGAGAAGGCGGCTGTGCGGAATCCTTGGCGCAGATGGTGAGCTGGATATCGTGGCGGAGGCAAACAATGCTTACAGCGCAAGAGATAAAATCATAGAGTGCAATCCGGAGGTGATGCTTTTATGCCATGATCTGCCGAGGATGCCGGGCATTGTATTTTTGGAGAAGCTGATGCCGCAGCGAAGTATTGCGACGCTCGTTGTGGCAGAGTCACAGTATGAGGATGCTGCTTACCGGGCAGGGGCAAAGGATTTTGTCCCCTGCGGGAATGATCTGGAGGCGCTCGAACATGATAATATCTGCCGCCGTCTCAAGAAAATAGCGGGCGGCGAGTGGCTTGCAGCGCCAAAGAAGGTTCATCCGCAGGCTGTCAGTACGATGGGAACGGGGAACACCTCCTCGATGACCTCCATCATTGCAATGGGGGCTTCGACAGGAGGAACAGAGGCGATTGCCACGGTGGTGAGAGGATTAAAGAAGGATATTCCGGGGATTGTGCTGGTACAGCATATGCCGGAAGGATTTACCAAGATGTATGCGCAGCGCCTAGATAATGAAGGAGAGGTTTCTGTGAAGGAGGCTGTGTCGGGCGATGTGGTCCGGCAGGGACAAATCCTTCTGGCGCCGGGCGATAAGCAGATGCGCATCGTGAAGATTAACGGAAGATATCAAGTTGAGTGCAAATACGGACCGAGGGTCACAGGGCACTGCCCGTCTGTTGACGCACTTTTTGAATCGGTGGCGCGGGTTGCTGGGAAGGAAGCGATCGGCGTGCTGATGACAGGGATGGGAAGCGATGGCGCAAAGGGGCTTCTGGCTATGAGAAATGCGGGTGCGCGCACCATAGGACAGGATGAGAAAACATGTATTGTGTACGGAATGCCCAAAGTAGCATATGATATTGGAGCAGTATGCTGGCAGGTGCCGTTGGAACAAATTTCACAAAAAATACATTATCTGCTGGATAAAAGGCAGTGAAAATAAGGAGACAAACAGGAGGCAAGTTATGAGAATATTAATAGCAGAAGATGATTTCGCCAGTAGAAAGGCAATTTTAAAATTCTTGTCAGCATATGGCGAGTGTGATGTTACAGTTGATGGCATGGAGGCAATTGATGCCTTTATGATGGCACTTGAGGAGGAGGATCCTTATGATCTGATCTGCCTTGATGTGATGATGCCTGTTATGGACGGCTATCAGGCACTCAAAAATATCCGTGATATCGAAAGAGAACATAATGTGGACCCTGCTGATCAGGCGAGAGTTATCATGACAACAGCGCTCAATGAAGAAAAAAATGTCAAAAAGGCTTTTGAACTGGGCTGTACCGTATACTGCGCAAAACCAATTGATTTAGAGAAGCTGAAGGATATGCTTGAAAAGCTTGGGTTTTAAGATTTAAAGGGGGACATTTTGTATGGAAGAAAAATTACAAGATCTTGAAACTTTAGAGCAGGAGGATATCCGACAGGGGAAATATATGACGTTCTGCATAGGAAGCGATGTGTTTGGCATCGAGTTAAAGTATGTGAATGAAATCATACAGATGCAGCAGATCGCACCGATTCCGGAGGTGGAGCATTTTATCAAGGGACTGATCAACCTTCGAGGGAAGATCATACCAGTGATTGATGTCGCAGACCGCTTTGGAAAGCAGCTCTTTGAGTATAACGACCGCACCTGTATCATTGTGATTGATGTTCAGAATGTAGTTGTAGGTCTCATCGTTGAGACCATCTCTGAGGTGGTTTCCATAGAGGAAGAGGACATTTTGCCGCCGCCAAATGTATCAAAGGCGAATGCACAGGCAAAATTTATCCGCGGAATCGGAAAAATCGGGGATCATGTCAAGCTGCTGCTCGATCCCGTCAAGCTGCTCAGTGACAATTCACTTGATTTTGCGGAGAAGCAAGAAGAGGACGAGGAAGAATAAATGACAAAAAATCTGGAAGAATTTTTTTATTTTATTTTGAATCACAGTCAGGAATGTATTGTCAGATATGATGCCAATGGATGTATCAATTATTGTAATGACAGACTTTTAGAGCTCACAGGCTACAGTGCAGGTGAGCTTGTTGGCGTATATATCGGAGAGTTGTTCCAGAATGTGTTTACGGTTGAGGACAATCATATAGAACTTGTAGCGGATTATAAGGATTCTGAAATATTTGAGACGGTGCTGTACCGGAAAAATAAGACCTGTTTCCCCGTGGAGATTAAGATCGCGTCAGCGGTCTTTGACGGTGAGGAGGTGCTTGTCTGCACTGCCGTTGACATGACACGATATAAAGAGAGCATCAGGAAAGTGGAGGAGACCACAATCCAGATGCAGGAGTCGATGAAGGCAAGGGATGCTTTTGTTGCGAATGTGACGCATGAGCTGCGAACGCCGGTAAACGGAATCAAAGGCCATGCCGAGATTTTGATGGAACAGGAGCAGGATTTTCAAAGGACCAATTATCTCAAGATGATTCTTGACTGCTGTTCGACGATGGAGGGAATCATCAATAACATACTTGACTTCTCGAAGCTTGAGGCGGGAAAGTTTCAGCTGGACGAAAAGCCGTTTTCATTTTATGAACTGATGGCAAAAATGGAAAAAATGTTCAATATGCTCACCATGAGAAAGGGACTGCGGTTTACGCTCAATATCGCGCCGGAGATTCCAGACAAGGTGATTGGAGACGAACTGCGTCTGACACAGATCTTAAATAACCTTGTGTCGAATGCAGTGAAATTTACAGAACAGGGATATGTCGGGATTGAGGTTTCTCTAAACACGAAGATTAATGACGAGATTGAATTGTTTTTCATGGTAGTGGATACCGGAATCGGACTTTCACCGGAGGATAAGGATAAGCTGTTCAAGAGCTTTTCACAGGCAGATGCTTCGATTACCAGAAAGTTTGGCGGCACAGGGCTTGGGCTTTCGATTACCAAAGAGCTTGTTCAGATGATGCATGGCAAGGTCTGGGCAGAAGGCGAGAAGGGAAAGGGTTCAACGTTCTCGTTCACGGTGCGTTTGAGACAGGAACAGACACAGGAAGCTGTGGAGCAGGAGCCTTCTATTAGAAAGTGGAAATATTCGCACAACCTCAACAAGATTGCTGGCGAGCAGGATTTGATGTATGAGCTGGGCAGCGAAATCAATGTCAGGGAGCTCAAAAAATATTTTGAAAAGCTCAATATCAGCATGGATATGGAGAACTGGCAGAAGGCGGAGAGCTTCGCTACGATGTTAAAGCAGCTGCTCAGCGGCGGCTCAAAGGATTTGCAGCGCATGACATTTCGTATGGAAATGTCGATCAGAAAGGCGGACTGCGACAAGGCGCGGGATTATGCGCAGAAGGTAAAGGAACAGTTGTTGCTTGAGGTTGAAGGGCTGGAGATATAATTATGAATAAAACATCACAAAATAATAGTGACATCAGTATCCTCGTCGTAGATGATGTTGAGGTAAATCTGATTATTCTGGAAGAAATTATCAAAAATATGGGGTATGAGGCATTGCTGGCACAGAGTGTAAAGGAGGCGCTTCAGATTATTGAGGACAGAGAACAGCTTCCCAAGGTTATTTTGTCAGATATTTCCATGCCGGAGACAGATGGATTTACATTTTGCTCTATGCTAAAAAATGATCCTTATACCAAAGATATTCCGGTAATCTTTATCTCGGCGATGGATACTGCCTCAGATCTCAGTAAGGGATTTGAGCTGGGCGCAGTGGACTATATACCAAAGCCATTTGAAAAGACAGAGGTTGAGATGCGCATTTCCACGCATCTCAAGATATATAACATGCAGCGCGATCTCGAGGAAAACAACAAGCAGCTCAATCTTGTCGTAGCGCGCCAGATGGAGAAGCTTCGGATAGAGCAGAAAAATATCATGACAGCGCTGGCAAGACTTGTTGAGAGCAGGGAAAATGTGTCAGGCTCGCATTATAAAAATATTCTCTACAACAGCCGCATTCTTGCGGAGGGTATGCAGCTCTCACCAATGTTTGAGGACGACGTGACAGACGATTTTATTGATACGATCGAATCCAGTGCGGGACTTCACGATATCGGAAAGCTCATGATACCAGACCGGATTCTTCTCAAAAATGCACCGCTCGACGAGGAGGAGCGCAGGATAATGTGCGCACATGCAGAGCTTGGCGCCAAGACGCTCAATGATATCTACGAAGGTGTTGAAAAAAATGATTTTGTGGAGATGGCGATTGACATCGCTTGGTACCATCATGAATGCTGGGACGGCTCAGGCTATCCAAAGGGCTTAAAAGGAAAGGAAATTCCATTGTCCGCGCGCATTGTGAAGGTGGTGGATGTGTTTGATGCCATGATCAGCGAGCGGCGGTACAAGAAGCCAATCCCGCTAGACCAGACACTTGCGTATATGCAGGAGAAGTCGGGAACTGATTTTGACCCGGATATCATTCGCGTTTTCATGCGTATTTACCGCAATTTCAGAGGGGTTCATATGGATTGATAAAAATGACAGTTTAGTAAAAATATACCATTCATAAAACTTTTGACTCCGTTAATACTAGGATTAAGACAAGCGGCAAGAAACATCAAATCAGCCAAAAGTGTTATATCACAGACACATGGCAGCAAGCTTGTCTTTGAAGATAGATTATAATAGAAAGAAAAAAATGATTAACGGAGGTAAAAAATTATGTCAACACAGAGCAGATCAAACAGAGTAGAAGTTCCAGAGGCAAAGGCAGCATTGGACCGTTTCAAGACAGAGGTAGCATCAGAGCTTGGTGTAAACTTAAAGGAAGGTTACAACGGTGATCTCACATCCCGCGAGGCAGGCAGCATCGGCGGCGAGATGGTCAGAAGAATGGTAAAGAGCTATGAGGAGTCTTTAAACAAATAAGACAGAATCGGAACACAGCGGGATGTAGTTTGATACTACATCCCGTTTTTTTGGTGTTTTTTACAGATTTTAAAAAATTATCTTTTATTTTTCGAAAGCCTATGCTATAATTGTAAAATGACTGTAACTGTTACAAATGACAGTAGATAAATTGAGTGCAAAAATATATTCATAGCAGGTATCATTGCATGATAGTCGAGGAGGAAATAGGACAAATGAGTTTACAGGTAGAAAAGTTAGAAGGAAATATGGCTAAGCTTACAATAGAAGCAACAGCAGAGGAGTTTGAGAAAGCGATTGAAAAAGCATACCAGAAGAATAAGAACAAGCTTAGCATTCCGGGATTTCGTAAGGGCAAAGTGCCGCGCAAGATGATAGAACAGATGTACGGTAAAGAAATTTTCTTTGAGGATGCAGCAAATATTGTCATTCCTTCAGCATATGCAGATGCCGTAGATGAATGCACAGAGGAGATTGTGTCACAGCCGACGATTGACATTGTACAGGCAGAAGCAGGAAAGCCGTTTATCTTCACCGCTGAGGTTGCGCTCAAGCCGGAGGTGACGCTTGGCAAGTACAAGGGAGTCGAAGTGGAGAAGGAAGACCGCACCGTGACGGAAGAGGAGATTGACGCAGCGATTGACAGAGAGCGCGAGAGCAACGCTAGGACAATCTCTGTGGAGGACAGGGCAGTACAGGACGGCGACATGACCGTACTGGACTTTGAAGGTTTTGTCGATGGCGTTGCATTTGAGGGCGGCAAAGGTGAGAATTATTCATTAACCATTGGTTCAAATACATTTATTCCCGGATTTGAAGAGCAGTTGATTGGTGCGGAGATTGACAAGGAAGTGGAAGTGAATGTGACATTCCCGGAGGATTATCAGGAGTCCACGCTTGCAGGAAAGCCGGCTGTGTTCAAATGTACCATCAAGGAGATCAAAGAGAAGGAACTGCCTGAGCTTGACGATGAGTTTGCAAGCGAGGTATCGGAGTTCGACACACTGGCTGAGTACAGGGAAGATGTGAGGAAAAATCTCACGGAGAAGAAGGAAGAAGAGGCAAAGAGCGCGAAGGAAGAAAAGGTAATTGACGCGATCATTGCGGAGGCGCAGATGGAGATTCCGGAGGCGATGCTCACGACGCAGCAGCGCCAGATGGCGGATGATTTTGCCAGGAGAATCCAGATGCAGGGGATTTCTATTGACCAGTATTTCCAGTTTACAGGTCTCACAAAGGAGGCGTTTTTCGAGCAGTTAAAGCCTCAGGCAGAGCAGCGGATCAAGTCAAGGCTTGTTCTTGAGGCAGTGGCAAAGGCTGAGAACTTTGAGGTGAGTGAGGAAGAGTACACCGATGAGATCAAGAGAATGGCGGAGGCTTACCGTATGGAAGAGGATAAGCTTACCGAGATGATCAGCGATTTTGAAGAGAAGGCGATCAGAGAGGATCTCTGCATTAAGAAGGCATTGGATTTCGCCGTTGAGAATGCAGTAGAAGTATAGTTGATTTTATTTAAAAATTTTATATCTGGAAGAAAATCTAAAAAAAATATAATAATTGTGCAGATGATTTGCACAATTATTATATTTGCGTTATACTGATATTTAATATAGTGTGGGACGATCGAACAGGGTCTCATATGGAAACCGGAGGTAAATTCCATGAGTTTAGTACCATATGTCATTGAACAGACAAGCCGCGGGGAGCGTTCATATGATATTTATTCAAGATTATTAAAGGAACGTATCATATTTTTAGGAGAAGAAGTAAATGAGGTGACAGCAAGCCTTACAGTGGCGCAGCTATTGTTCTTGGAGGCTGAGGATCCAGAGAAGGATATCCAGTTGTATATCAACAGCCCGGGAGGTTCAGTCACAGCAGGTATGGCAATCTATGACACGATGCGCTATATCAAATGTGATGTATCGACGATTTGTATTGGTATGGCAGCGAGCATGGGCGCATTTCTGCTTGCGGGCGGTACAAAGGGAAAGCGGCTGGCGCTGCCCAACGCAGAGATTATGATTCATCAGCCGCTTGGCGGAGCGCAGGGACAGGCGACAGAGATCGAAATTGCAGCAAAACATATTCTGCGCACCAAGCAGAAATTAAACACGATTCTGGCGGAGAACTGCGGCCAGCCGTATGATGTGATCGCGGCAGATACAGAGCGTGACAATTGGAAGTCGGCTGAGGAAGCCATGCAGTATGGTCTGATTGACAAAGTGATCACGGACAGGGCTGATGTGGCAGATGACAAATAATTTGAGTGTGTTTAGAATGATATAATTATGAGTAAAGGGAGAAAAAGGATGGCTGGAAAAAGCACTGAAGGAAGGGTAAGATGTTCTTTCTGCAACAAAACACAGGATCAGGTTCGGAAGCTGATAGCAGGTCCATCCGGTGTTTATATCTGTGATGAGTGTGTAGATATCTGTGCAGACATTATAGAGGAGGAGTATGAGGAGGAGCAGATCGAGGGCGGTATCGACATCAACCTCCTGAAGCCTGTTGAGATCAAGGAGTTTCTCGATGAGTATGTGATTGGGCAGGAAGAGGCTAAGAAAGTATTGTCTGTAGCTGTATACAATCATTATAAGCGTGTTATGGCTGAAAAAGATTTGGACGTTGAATTACAAAAGAGTAATATTATTATGATTGGGCCGACAGGTTCCGGCAAAACGTATCTGGCACAGACGCTTGCCAAGATTATCAATGTTCCTTTTGCGATCGCAGATGCGACGACACTTACAGAGGCAGGTTATGTGGGAGAGGATGTGGAAAATATCCTTTTGAAGCTTATTCAGGCAGCAGATTATGATATTGAGCGGGCGCAGTACGGCATTATCTATATTGATGAGATTGATAAAATTACAAAGAAAAGTGAAAATGTCTCGATTACCAGAGATGTATCGGGTGAGGGAGTGCAGCAGGCACTTTTGAAGATTGTCGAGGGAACCGTGGCAAGTGTGCCGCCGCAGGGCGGAAGAAAGCATCCGCATCAAGAGCTGATACAGATTGACACCACCAATATTTTGTTTATCTGCGGCGGCGCTTTTGATGGTCTTGACAAGATTGTCGAGAACCGGCTTGACCGTAAATCGATTGGTTTTAACAAGGATATTGCAGAGAAGACAACAAGGGACCTCGGCGCAGTATTCAAGGAAGTGACGCCTCAGGATTTGACAAAGTATGGTCTGATTCCAGAGTTTGTCGGCAGAGTTCCCATCAATGTGTCATTGGAGGGTCTGGATAAAGAAGCGCTTGTGAGAATACTAAAAGAGCCCAAGAGTGCCCTGATTAAGCAGTATCAGAAGCTATTTGAGTTTGATAATGTAAAACTTTCCTTTGAGCCAGATGCGATTGATGCGATCGCAGGGAAAGCACTGGAGAGAAAGACAGGAGCCAGAGGTCTGCGTTCCATCATGGAGAGCATCATGATGGATGTGATGTATGAGATTCCGTCTGATGACACGATTGAGAGCTGTGTGATCACCAAGGAATCCGTGGAAGGAACAAGCCAGCCTTTTGTAGTACATCGTGAATCAATGCGTACAGAGCGAGAGAAAAAGGCGAGATAAATAAGAAATGGATTATAAGCGCCGCCTTATGAAAAGGCGGCGTTTTATGCACATAGCAGGTATATGCCTGATTAGGAGAGGATATTATAGATGGAGCAAATAACTTCAACATTACCTTTGGTGGCACTGCGGGGGTTGACGGTAGTGCCAGGCATGATCATGCATTTTGATCTGAACAGAGATATGTCTAAAAAGGCAGTAGAGCAGGCATTGAACACGACACAGAAAGTACTGCTGGTGCCACAGCTCGACCCAGAAGAAGAAAACCCAAATAAAGACGGATTATATAAAGTGTGCACAGTTGCAAATATCAGGCAGGTCACGAAACTTCCAAATGACATTGACAGGGTGATGGTGGAAGCCGTGGCGAGGGCGCATATTCTGGCCTTGGAGGACAATGAGGGACAGTATTTTAGTGCTGCTTATGAGGTGATTGATGACGGTGAAGCAGAACTGTTGCAGTCGGAGAAGGAGGCACTGGTACGCACCCTCAAGGAAGTGTTTGATACGTATGTCAGATTCTACCCCAAGATAGGAAAGAGCCTTGGCAAGTATTTTCAAGAGGACTGCGATCTGGAAATGCTGATCAACCAGATTTTGATCAATACGCCATTTACGTATGAGCAGAAGCAGCAGATATTAGAGATTGAGGATATCGCCGAGCAGTGCGGGGAACTGGTGATACTCATTATGAATGAGGCGCAGATAGCAGCGATCCGCACACAACTGGCAGTAAAAATCCGAGAGCGGATTGACAAAAACCAGAAGGATTATATTCTGCGTGAGCAGCTAGAATATATACAGGAGGAACTGGGGGATAAAAACCAGTATTCCGATGTAAAGCATTACGAGGAAGCGCTTGTAAAATTAAAGGCGGATGCGGAGGTCAAGGAGAAGATCAAGAAGGAGATTGCCCGCTTTAAGACCATTATGGGCTCAACTTCTGAGAGCGCAGTAGAGCGGGGATATATCGAGACCCTTCTCGAACTTCCGTGGAATAAGGCGTCAAAGGACAATAATGATATCAACAGGGCAGAGGAAATCCTAGAGAGAGATCATTACGGGTTAGAAAAAGTCAAAGAGCGCATTGTAGAATATCTGGCGGTGCGGTGTCTGACCAGCAAGGGAGAAGCGCCGATTCTGTGTCTCGTGGGACCGCCGGGAACTGGCAAAACGTCGATCGCAAAATCCATCGCTGAGGCGCTGAATAAGAAATACATTCGGATATGTCTGGGCGGTGTGCGTGATGAAGCTGAGATCAGAGGGCACCGTAAAACGTATGTCGGCGCGATGCCGGGGCGCATTGCAAATGGTCTAAAGCAGGCAGGCGTCTGCAATCCGCTGATGCTGCTAGACGAGATTGACAAGGTGAGCAGTGATTATAAGGGCGATACCTCCTCCGCATTGTTAGAGGTGCTAGACCCAGAGCAAAATTGTCATTTTAGAGATCACTATGTAGAGCTGCCGCTTGATTTGTCAAAGGTGTTATTCATAGCAACTGCAAATGATGCAGGCAATATTCCGAGACCGCTTTTGGACCGTATGGATATTATTGAAGTTACGAGTTATACTGCAAATGAGAAGTATCACATTGCAAAAGAACATCTGTGGGACAAACAGTTAAAGAAAAACGGCTTGAAGGAGACACAACTGACAATCAGTGACAATGCACTCAAGGCGGTCATAGACCGCTACACGAAGGAAGCGGGCGTGCGCAATCTCGAGCGGAAGCTCGGCACAGTCTGCAGAAAGGCAGCGTTGGAAATTCTCAAAAGCAGGAATGGCAAAAAGGATAAACACGTACAGGATAAAAGTATCCGTGTCAACAGCCAGAAGTTAGAAAAATACCTCGGCAAACCCAAATATAGTGTGGATATGGCAAATGAAAAAGATGATGTCGGGATTGTCAGAGGACTTGCATGGACAAGTGTAGGCGGGGATACCCTCCAGATTGAGGTAAACATCATGCCCGGCAAGGGGGAAATCGAACTGACCGGAAAGCTCGGCGATGTGATGAAGGAATCCGCCATGACAGGAATTAGCTTTATAAGGTCGATTGCGCCCAATTATAAAATTGCACCTGAATTTTTTAAAGAAAATGATTTCCACATTCACATTCCGGAAGGGGCGGTGCCAAAGGATGGACCGTCTGCCGGTATCACCATGGCAACAGCCGTACTGTCTGCAATCACGGACACCCCCGTCAAGGCAAAAGTCGCGATGACAGGTGAGATTACGCTGCGCGGAAGGGTACTTCCGATTGGCGGACTCAAGGAGAAGCTGCTGGCGGCAAAGTCTGCTGGCATCACGACGGTACTCGTGCCGGAAAAGAATGAAAAAGATGTGTCAGAGATTTCAAATGAGATTAAAGCAGGAATGGAAATCTGTCTGGTGGAATCTATGGAAGATGTGATACCACTTGCTTTTGCGCGGGAAATAAAAGTCAAGAGTGTGCGGTCTAAAACAAAGACCGGGAACAATAAGCAGGAGAAATAGCAGATGGTAATTAAGAATGTTAGCTTGGAGACGGTAATCGGTGTGACGAGCAAAATCCCGCAGAATGAACTGCCAGAGATTGCCTTTGCCGGCAAGAGCAATGTGGGGAAATCCTCGCTCATCAATGCCCTGATGAACCGCAAATCACTGGCGCGCACCAGTTCGCAGCCGGGCAAGACACAGACGATTAATTTTTATAATATTAATGACGCGCTGTATTTTGTCGATCTGCCGGGATATGGATATGCGAAAGTCAGCCAGCAGGAGAAGGAAAAATGGGGCAGAATGATAGAGCGGTATCTCCATCAGTCCAACGTGTTAAAGGCAGTATTTTTGCTGATTGATATTCGGCATGACCCCTCGGCAAATGACAAGACTATGTATGAGTGGATTCTTGCGAATGGCTTTCATCCGATTATCATTGCGACGAAGGCGGACAAAATCAACCGCAGCCAGCTGCAAAAACAGATTAAGGCGGTCAGGCAGGGACTTGGCGCCGGGAAAGATACGGTTGTGCTCCCCTTCTCTGCACAGACGAAGCAGGGGCGGGAGGAGATTTATGAAGTGATAGACCGCTTGATGGCGCCGCCGGAAGGAGAAGAACTCGAATGATGGAACGAAGGCCAATCGGAACCGAGAATCTCAAACTGATTGTGAATATATTGATTTCACTGGTGATATTGCTGCTTTGTATTTTTCTGGTGCCAAAGCTGGTTTTGTTTTTTATGCCGTTTGTGATAGGATGGCTGATCTCCTGCATTGCAAACCCGCTTGTCGTATTTCTTGAGCGGAAGCTGAAAATCAGAAGGAAGGCTGGAACGGTCGTGGTCATTGTGTGTGTGATTGCAGCGGTGATCGGTCTGGGCTATGGACTGGGAGTAGTGCTCTGGCGGCAGATTTCAGGTTTTGTCCAAGAGATTCCGTCAATGTGGGAGGCAGTGAGGCAGGATTTTGATGCGTTTGGCGAATGGATTGACCACTATATCGGGGGAAAGTCGCCAAAACTTGCAGATACCTTGAACAATCTTGGAAATGTCATTAGTGAGATGATTACGAATCTGCCAAAGAGTCTTGATTTTCGTACTTTTGAGGGAATGGGCAGCATGGTAGGTAATATCGCCAGCGTTCTCGTATCTATTATTATGTGTATGCTGTCTGCCTATTTTTTCATTGCGGACAGGGAGTGGCTGGGGAGTTTTCTGAATAAGCTGCTACCCGAGACGGTCATTCGCAAGTATGACGTGTTTGCCTCGAGTTTGAGACAGGCTGTCGGCGGATATTTTAAGGCGCAGTTTCGCATTGAGATCTGGATGTATGTTCTGCTGTTGATTGGTCTGACCGTGTTAAAAGTCCGGTATGGGCTGTTGATCGCGCTGCTGATTGCATTTCTGGATTTTCTGCCCTTTTTTGGGACAGGTATTGTGCTGATTCCGTGGGCTATCGTGAATGTGGTCGGCGGCAGTTATCTCAGAGCGCTTGGTTTTTTGATCATTTGGGGTTCTGGCCAGTTGTTCCGCCAGTTGATACAGCCTAAAATTATGGGGGATTCAATCGGTATGGAACCGATTCCCACGCTGTTTTTGCTGTTTATTGGGTATCGTCTTGCAGGTGTTGGCGGTATGCTGGTGGCGGTGCCAATCGGCATTATTGTGGTGAATATGAATGAGGCAGGCTTTTTTGACACGCCAAAGTACAGCATACGGCTGTTGGTTCGGAATATCAACCAGTTCCGGCAGCTAACCAAGGAGGAGATCAAAAAGCTGGACGAGTAAAAATGGAATCATAATAGAGGAAGTATGAGAAATTTCAAGATTATAATACAGTACGAGGGCACCCGCTATCAGGGGTGGCAGCGTCAGGACACCACAGGAAATACCATACAGGGAAAACTGGAGGCAATCCTTGCGAAAATGACAGGGCTTGATTTCGTGCAGGTGGATGGCTCTGGGCGCACAGACGCAGGCGTTCACGCGATTGGTCAGGTGGCGAATTTTAAGCTTGACACCAATATGCCGGCGGCAGCGGTGATGGATTACATCAACCAGTATCTGCCAGAGGATATTGGCGTGACCGCAATTTACGAGATGCCAGAGCGCTTTCACAGCAGGCTCAATGCAAAGGGAAAAACATACCGCTACCGCATCTGGAACACAAGCATTCCGTGTGTCTTTGAACGCAGGTATGTGTATGAACTGCCGGAAACGCTTGATTTGGACGCCATGAGAACTGCGGCTGCCTGTCTGGTGGGAACACATGATTTCAAAGCGTTCACCTCCAATAAAAAGAGTAAGAAATCTACTGTACGCACGATTGATGCAGTATTGATTGACAGAAAGGGCAGTGAGGTTGTCATCACCTACAGCGGTGATGGTTTTCTGTATCATATGGTTCGCATTCTCACAGGCACTTTGATCGAAGCAGGGCTTGGGCAGAGAGACCCTGCGTCTGTGAAAACGCTGCTTGAAAAAGGCGCCACAAGAGATTTGTCGGGCGCACTTGTTCCCGCAAAAGGGCTGTGTCTGGTCGAAGTGCGGTACTGAATTGAATTGAGTCCCTCATGTTGGTGAAAGGTAATTTCACGACAGAGGGACTCTTTCATGTCATAGCGACGATGCTCTTTTGCCGTGTGCATTGCTGTTTGCATCGCTGTTTGACAGGTGATGTGTGGGATTTTGTCATCTGAAAGAAGGAAGAAATGACAAAGTTTGAACAAAGTTTCATTTCATTATTTACATAATGTCACCTTATAGGGTATACTAGAAGATAATGAGTTTTTTAAGGAAGTGAAACAATGGGTGACAATAAGGAAAAGCCGGAGTATCTCGAGATTTCTTGTCAGAATATAGAGTTTAGTGCAGAACTGGGAGAAATTGTTGAGGACAGCTTTGCCATACATGCCGCTGACAAATATACAGAGGGAAAAATCTATTCGTCAGATACCAGAATGAGAGTACATGAGAATACTTTTTCGGGTGAGGAGACACAGGTTTCGTACTGCTTTGACGGGACATCTGTTGAGGCGGGCAGCAGTATCCGTGGAGAGTTTGTACTGATCAGCAACCGCGGTGAGTATGTGATACCGTATCATGTCAGTGTGCAGAAGCCGCGGATGCAGAGTTCTCTGGGAACGATCAAGAATCTGTTTCATTTTACGAATCTGGCGCAGACCAACTGGGAGGAGGCAGTTGCGCTTTTTTACGCTCGGAATTTTGCCTCCATACTGCACAGGAGTGATAAAAATGCGGTCATGTCTTACACGGGGCTGACGCGCAATGAGGGCAACGAGCAGAATGTAGAGGAATTTTTGATCGAGATTAGTAAAAAGACGCCGATTATTTACACCTTTGATATAGAAGGATTTCTGCTTGAGGATGTGCAGGACAGTATCGTGAAAAGCATCGTGATTCAAAAGAGCAGTTGGGGCTATGGATGCGTCCAGGTGTGGATTAAGGGGGATTTTATCAGCACTGCCAGACAGCAGCTTACTAATGCGGATTTTGTCGAAAACCAGTGTGTTTTTGATATTTACATAGATGCTTCCAAACTGCATGAAGGCGTCAACAGCGGGGCAGTGATTTTTTCAGATGCGTGCAATGAGTACACGATACCAGTTGACATTTTGATGGAAGAGGAACAGGAGCAGCGGACGGAAAACCGCAGACAGCGCAGGGCAGTCTGTGACATGATTCGCAGCTATGTGGACATGCGCATGGAAAAGATTACGCTGGCGCAGTGGCTTCACCGTTTTGAGAAGGCGTTGGAAATTTTGCTGGAGATGGACGAGGACAGTATTCTCTACAATTTATACCGCGTGCAGCTTCTCATCGCAAAGGAGCGTTTTAACGAGGCAAAATGGTATCTTGACCTGCTTGAACAGCGGCTGTCCAAGGAGCCGAGTGACATTTTTCAAAACTGCTATTACCTGTATCTGACAACGCTGATTAACTGCGCAGAGGACTATGTCAAGAATATTAGTGATGAGATTGAGACGATCTATGTCAATAATCCGTCGGAGTGGCGTCTGGGCTGGTTTGTCCTTCAGCTCAATGAAGAGCTGTTTCGGAATAAAGAACAGCGATGGCAGTTTATGGAGGAGATGTTTGAGAACGGCTGTACCAGCCCGCTGTTATTGTGCGAGGCGGTTATGCTGCTCTTAGAACGTCCTACTTTTCTGTTAAAGCTTGACAAATTTGAGGAAAGTGTTCTGTGGCATGGCGCCAGACAGCAGATTCTCAAACCGGAACTAATCGAGCAGCTTCAATATCTTGCCGCCCGCAAGAAGGAGTACTCGGCGCTGCTTGTCAGAATTTTAGGAAAGGTTTATGAGGCGTATGGCTCGCCGCAGACAGTGGCGTCGGTCTGCCATATACTGATACTGGGCGGCAAAAAAGGTGCCGCCTGCTACCCGTGGTATGCGCTGGGGGTAGAGCATTCGGTGAGAGTGACGGGACTGTATGAGTATTATATGATGTCGCTTGAACTTGACAAGTATGGGGACATCAAGGGAAGTATTGAGATTCCCAAGATGGTGCTGATGTATTTTGCCTACCAAAGCAATCTGGATTATGAGTTAAATGCCTTTTTGTATGCCTATATCATCAAAAATAAAGACAAATATCCAGACTTAGAGCAGAGTTACCGCATCGCGATTGAACGGTTTGTGGTAGACCAGATCAGGCTGGGCCACATCAATGAAAATCTGGCATATTTATATAAAAATATGCTGGCGCCGCAGATGGTCACAGATGAGACGGCATATGCGTTTACGCCGCTGCTTTTTATGCACCGCATCTACGTCGATAACCCCAAGGTGAAAAACATTGTGGTTATTCATGAGAAGGTGAACGGCGAGAGCTCGTATCCGGTGGAAAATTGTGTCTGCATGATACCGATTTATGGCAGTGAATATAAACTTTTTTTACAGGACGAGCATGGAAACCGTTTTACAAAGAGCATTGATTATGAAAATAAACAGTTGATGGACCCAAAGAGACAGGTGGCATATATCAGCGGTTATATGCAGGGACGGCTGAGCTTTGACATTTATCTGTGTGAAGTGGACAAGAATTACATTACCATAACGCAGGACAATGTAAAACGCTTTAAGAATCTTGCGGAATCGCCGCAGGTGGTGGAGAGCTTTAAGAAGGAAATCCGGACGAAGCTGCTTCGGTTTTATTATGACAATGACATGATTGGCGAGCTGGATGCCTTTTTGGAGGACGTCGAGGCAGATGATATGGAGGCGTCCGAGCGTGCAGAATTTATCAAGTATCTGATCTCGAGGGGCATGTTTGACAAGGCGTATTACTGGCTGAGATCTTTTGGCGTGGCAGATGTGGAGTCTAAAGCGGTGGCAAGGCTGGTCAGCAAACGGATTGTCAGTAAAGATTATGAATATGATGAATTTCTTGTGAATGTTGCACATTACATCTACAAGAATATGAAGTATGACGAGAATATTCTGCGCTATCTGATGATGAATTATGACGGCAGGTCGTCTGAGCTTCGCAAATTGTGGAAATCCGCAGTAGATTTGGAATTGGATGCAAAGCTCATACTAGAGCGGCTTCTCAGGCAGATTGTGTTTACCGGGGCTGCCATTCAGGACCGGGATGAGATGCTGATCGCATATGTGCAGTATGAGGCGCACGATGCGTCACTGGTGAATGGGATTTTGATGAACATTGCATATGAATACTTTGTCTATGAGGCGATTATTCACCCGGAGGTATTTGATATCCTGTACCAGAAGTATGACAAAAAAGCACTGACAGACAAGGTGTGCAAGCTGGCGCTCTTAAAATTCTGGGCAGAAAATGTACAGCAGACAGAGCTTCCGCAGGATGTCGCGCGGCTGTTTATCCGGGAGCTGCTGAATGAGGACATCTATTTTCCGTTTTATGTGAAGCTGGTGGAGCTGGTGCCAGAGCTGCATTATATCAAAAACAGTATCTTTATAGAGTACCGGACACAGCCGCAGAGTCAGGTCTATATACATTACGCCTTTGATGATGACTCTGTGGAGGAGGGCAGTTATGAAATCCGCGAAATGAAGGAAATGTACGATGGGATTCATGTGAGTATGTTCCAGCTTTTTTATGGAGAGACGATACAGTATTATATTACAGAAAACTATCTGGACGACGATAATGTGGTCAGAGAGCATGTGACGCAGAGCGGCACACTTTCCGGGCTGTCAGAAACCTCTGCGGCGTCAGGGAAGCAGGGCACAGCCGACCGGTTCAGCATCTTAAATGATATTTTACTGAGTATCGGCGTGCGGGACGAGGTGACGGCACAGCAGCTGACAGAGGACTATGTGTATCAGGATTTCTGCGTCAGAGAGCTGTTTAAGGTATTGTGACCAGAGGGGTAAAGAGTTGTTATGACGAAAAAGAATAAAGTGGTTGTCGGGTTTGATCTTGGAAATGACTACTCACAGATTAGCTATTGCAGACAGGACCAGAGTATGCCGGACACGGTGAGTCTGGTGATGGGGGAAGAGCAGTACAATATTCCTACACTGCTGTGCAAAAAAAAGAACGCCACGGGAAGCGCGGCATGGCTGATTGGCAAAGAAGCGTTGAAAACTGCCAAGGAAGGGGAGGGAACGCTTGTTGAAAATCTGCTGGTGCTGGCGAAAAACAACACCAGTGTCAAGGTTGGCACAGCTTCGGCTGCCGAGGAGGCGGTGACGGCGGAAGAGCTGCTTGCCCTGTTTGTGCGAAAGGCGCTTGCCCTGCTGTCGGCGTATATTGTCTCCGAAGAGATTGCGGCGGTGGCATTCACACTCAAGGAGATGGATAAAGGGGTCATGGAGATGCTTCGCAATGCGTCAAACCGCGCAGGGCAGCGAAAGCTCGAAGTATATTTTTTGAGCCATGAGGACTGTTTTTTTCAATATATGATTCATCAGCCGCAGGAGATGTGGATTCATGATGTCCTGCTGTATGATTACAGAAGTGACGGCATTGACAGCCATCTGCTCTCGATGAACAGAAAGACAAATCCAGTGGCGTGTTTTATAGAGACGGCAAATTATCCGCAAATGCGGATTCCGGACCTGTCAGATAAGAATGAGACGGCAAAGAGTGCATTTTACAAGCAGCTCGACGCAGCGCTGCTTGAGATTGTGCGCAAGAACTGTGACCAGCGGGTCATCACATCGGTCTTTTTGCTGGGCGAACATTTTTCAAAGGAATGGTGCAGGGATTCGCTCAAGTACATGTGCCGCGGAAGGCGTGTGTTTCAGGGGAACAATCTTTTCAGTAAAGGGGCGTGTTACGGGGCGCGGGAGAGGGTGTATCCCTCCACGCTGTCCGGCGCGTATGTATATCTGTCGGCGGACAAGCTGCGGGCGAATATCGGAATGACCTGCGATAAAGGACAGACGGAGATTTATTATCCGATTTTGGACGCTGGCACAAACTGGTATGAGGCAAACAGTGTTTTTGATGTGATGCTTGTCAAAAACAATACGATTACGCTCAATATTTCTCCGGTTGATGGGAAAAAGACACGCGTGGCGCGGATTTCGCTTGAGGGCATGAAGGTCAGGGGCAATAAGACAAACCGTGTAGGGCTTCGGTTTTATATGGAGGATGCCAATGCTGTGCAGATTGAGATTACGGACAAGGGCTTTGGCGAATTTTTCCCATCCACGGGGCAGGTCTGGAGAGAATGTCTGCCGCTTGAGGCGATTACATAAATGGGGAAGAGGTTATGTAAATGAATAATGTTTGTTTATGCACAGGAAATTATGCAAAAAATCCATTTTATTTAAAATTTTCTGACATTTCATTGTATTCTATAGAGGAATTATGTTATTATTTTATGGAAAGGGTGCATTTGCTGGATGACTCGGTGGTCTCGGCAGAGCTGGTCAACTGGATCCGCCACGAATGCGGGCTTACAGAGCTGGCAGATGAACTCGAGGGCTATGTCAGGAAACATGTGTCCGTGGCTGCCTTTGTCTCGACCGTTTTTGAGCGGACCGGGATGTATGACAGCAGCACGATCAGACAGGTTGACCGTATCTTAAAAGAACAGTCCAGCCTCACGACGATCGAGCGCTACAAAAAACGGGCAGAATATCTGTACCAACAGGGGAGATTCCGTCAGGCACTTTCGATTTACAGAGAGCTTGTGGAGTACATACCATCGCGGGACAGCGCAGGGAGGGCGCTGCTGTATTATAATATGGCGTCGGTCTATGCCATGGATTTTGCCTATAAGCAGGCGGCAAACTTATATTATGAAGCGTATCTTTTGCATCCTGACAGGCAGACGAGATATGCCTATATCCTTGCGAACAAAAAAGCACTCACAGACTATGCATACGGCGCGTTTAAGCGCGAGAATCCGAATTGGGAGGAGGATTTTCTAAAGGTAGAGCAACTGTGTGCGCAGGCAGATGAAAGATGGCTTGTATCGAGAGAGCGGCAGCTCGTGACAGAGCTTGCGCGGCTCAGGGAGGAAGGACAGCTCGAGGCGTACAGCCAGCAGTCACAGGGGCTGATCAGGCAGCTCAAGAAGGATTACAAACGTCAGACAATGGACTAAAATGGCGAAAGGAGTATGAAAATGGGGTTACTGGGAAAAATCAAGGGACTTTTTGACCGTCAGGCGGATGAAGAAAATGTGTGCCGCCCCGACTGGGAGGAGGAGAGCTTAAAGCGCGATAATATTGACATGCATGACAAGAAACAGCGCGAGCACTACGTCAAGGCGTGTCTGGAGCAGATGTCAGAGGCGTCAAAGGAGCTGGACGCGCTGGGAGGAGAATATAATCTGGTGACATCTTACTTGACCGATATGGAGGAAATCGAGGCACAGACAGACGAGGTGAAGGAGCAGCTAAAGACGTATGCTACAAAGCTTCTCGAGCTCGAAAACAGCAGGGAGAAGCTTGACAAAAAGCGGCGTATTATGAAGCCGGAGGATTATCTGCGCATGGAGCGCGTAGAGCAGTATATGCCAGAGGGATACAGCAAGCTCAAAGAGGCAGAAGATTATCAAGTCCTTGTCAAAAAAGATATGGGAAGGCTTGAAGGTGAGCGCCATGCCTATTATTTCCGAAAGAACGAGCTTCTAAATACAATGCAGAATATGAAAGGCCTCACCTTTATCTGCGTTGGCTCGATGCTGTTTCTGGTGCTGATGCTCACGATTATCGGTGCGGCATGGCAGTTAGAAGTGTCGCTGGGCTATGCGGTCGCTGTGCTCATCGCAGCGTCAACACTTGCGTTTGTGTATGTCAAATTCCATGATGCACAGCGCGAGCTTGTGAGGGTTGAGAAGGGAATTAATAAACTTGTGCTGCTGCACAATACAGTGAAAATCCGCTATGTGAACAACACAAATCTTCTGGAATATCTGTATGTGAAATATGATGTGAACAGTTCCAACGAGCTCAAAAAGCTCTGGGACAAATATTTAGAGGAAAATATTCACCGTGAGCAGGAGAAGCAGATGGATCAGGATTTGGACTTTAATGAGGCCGCGCTGATCAAACTGCTGCGCCGCTGCAATCTCGCAGACCCGAATATCTGGCTGCGTCAGGCGGCTGCCTTGATTGACAATAAAGAGATGATTGAAATCCGGCATGGACTGATTATCCGCCGCCAGAAGCTCAGAAAACAGATGGAGTACAACGCCAAGGCGGCACAGGAGGCACAGGACGAGGTGAAGGATATTGTGGATAAATATCCCGAGTACGCGGAGAAGATCTTAGATCTGGTGTCTGACTATGAGAAAGCGCTTGCTTAAAGCATTTTATAAAAGTATATATTTAGGAGGAAGAAGAGATGCAGGAATTTGCACCAATCAAAGAGGGGAAGGTACGTGAGGTATATGACAACGGGAACAGTCTGATTATTGTGGCGACAGACAGGATTTCCGCCTTTGATGTCATTTTAAGAAACAAGATTACGAACAAGGGCGCAATACTGACACAGATGTCAAAATTCTGGTTTGATTTCACGAAGGAGGTTGTACCGAACCACATGATTTCTGTGGACGTGAAGGACATGCCCGAATTTTTCCAGAACGAGCAGTTTGAGGGAAAGAGCATGATGTGCCAAAAACTTGAGATGCTTCCAATTGAGTGCATTGTGCGCGGATATATCACAGGCAGCGGCTGGGCAAGCTACAAGGAGAATGGAACTGTTTGCGGCATAAAACTGCCAGAGGGATTACAGGAGTCTGAGAAGCTTCCTGAGCCGATCTACACGCCGAGCACCAAGGCAGAGATTGGACTGCATGATGAGAATATCTCCTTTGAGCGCAGCATTGAGGTGCTGGAAGCACAGTTTCCCGGAAAGGGAGAGGAGTACGCTGTCAAGATTAAGGAGGCTACGATCGCGCTCTACAAAAAATGTGCGGCATATGCGCTGAGCAAAGGAATTATCATTGCGGATACAAAGTTTGAGTTTGGTCTTGACAGGGACGGCAATGTGGTGCTTGGCGATGAGATGCTCACGCCGGACAGTTCACGCTTCTGGCCGCTGGACGGATACGAGGCAGGAAAGGGACAGCCATCTTTTGACAAGCAGTATGTGAGAGACTGGCTCAGGGCAAATCCTGATAACGAGAACCTGCTGCCGGAGGAGGTTGTCACCAGAACGGTTGACAAATATAAAGAGGCGTTTGCACTGCTGACAGGAAAAGAATTTAAATAAAGGAAAAATTTTATGTACAATGAGGAGATCGACAGAAATCTTGACGAGACAGGCGTGAAGGAGGAGTGCGGCGTCTTTGGCATTTATGACTTTGAGGGGCGGGAGGTCGCATCGACAATCTATTATGGTCTTTTTGCGCTACAGCACAGGGGACAGGAAAGCTGCGGCATAGCGGTCAGTGAGACCAGCGGTCCCAAAGGAAAAGTAATATCCTACAAGGGAATGGGGCTTGTCAATGAAGTGTTCACGCAGGACAATCTCGAGCCGCTCAAGGGCGATATCGGTGTGGGACATGTGCGCTACTCGACAGCGGGTGCGTCCACGCGGGAGAACGCCCAGCCGCTTGTGTTAAATTATGTGAAGGGGACACTGGCGCTTGCGCACAACGGCAATCTTATCAACGCCGCAGAGCTTCGGCATGATTTGGAATACACAGGCGCTATTTTTCAGACAACGATTGACTCGGAGGTGATCGCGTACCATATTGCGCGCGAGCGCCTTCAAACCCAAACCGTTGAGGAGGCAGTAAACCGGGCATGTCAAAAGCTTCGGGGCGCATACTCGCTGGTGGTGATGAGCCCCAGAAAGCTGATCGGGGCGAGAGACCCGTATGGGTTCAAGCCGCTCTGTATCGGGAAACGGGAAAACAGCTATATCATCACTTCTGAGACCTGTGCACTGGATACGATCGGCGCAGAGTTTGTGCGCGACGTCCTTCCGGGAGAGACTGTCACGATTACCCCGGACGGCGGCATTCTGTCAGATCTGTCACGTGCCGTCTCCAAAGAACAGGAGGCGCGGTGTATCTTTGAATACATTTATTTTGCGCGGCCTGACAGCCAGTTTGACGGAGTGAGCGTATATGCGGCACGAATCCAGGCGGGGCGTTTTCTTGCGATGGATTCGCCCGTGGAGGCAGACCTTGTCGTGGGCGTGCCGGAGTCTGGCAATGCGGCTGCACTGGGGTATTCGTTACAGTCAGGGATACCTTACGGCACAGCGTTTGTGAAGAACGGCTATGTAGGAAGGACTTTTATCAAGCCCAGGCAGAGCAGCCGGGAGTCGAGTGTGAAGGTAAAGCTAAATGTTCTCAAGGAAGCGGTGAACGGCAAACGGATTATTATGATCGACGACTCGATCGTGCGCGGCACGACTTCGGACAGGATTGTGCATATGCTGCGCGAGGCAGGTGCAAAGGAGGTTCATGTGCGCATCAGCTCGCCGCCTTTTCTGTGGCCCTGCTATTTTGGCACAGATGTACCGGCAAAGGACCAGTTGATTGCAAATAACAGGACTGTCGATGAGATTAGAGCAATGATCGGCGCGGATTCGCTGGGATATCTGGATATAGAGCGGCTGCGGGAGATGGTGGACGGACTGGGCATTTGTACAGGCTGTTTTAATGGGGACTATCCGATGGCACCGCCCACAGGGGATATCCGCGGTGATTTTGACAAATAAAGATTTAGGACGAGGAGAAGAGTATGAGTACAGACAGATACACAAGCCCCCTTTCTGAGCGTTATGCCAGCAAGGAAATGCAGTATATTTTTTCACAGGATATGAAGTTTAAGACATGGAGGCGGCTTTGGATTGCGCTGGCGGAGACGGAGATGGAGCTTGGGCTGAGTGAGAATGGCAAGCCCGTCATCTCACGCGAGCAGATTGATGAGCTGAAGGCACACGCGGAGGATATCAACTATGAGGTGGCAAGAGAGCGCGAGAAGCTGGTGCGCCATGATGTGATGAGTCATGTATATGCCTATGGACAGCAGTGCCCGAAGGCGGCAGGCATCATTCATCTGGGGGCAACCTCCTGCTATGTCGGTGACAATACTGATATTATTGTGATGAATGAGGCGATGAAGCTGGTGCACAAAAAACTGGTGAATGTGGTTGCCGAACTTGCAAAATTTGCAGAGAATTACAAGAACCTGCCGACACTTGCCTTCACACATTTCCAGCCTGCACAGCCGACCACGGTAGGCAAGCGTGCGACGCTCTGGATGCAGGAGTTTTTGATGGATTTGGAAGATCTGGAGTATGTGATGGGAAGCCTGAAGCTGCTGGGGTCCAAAGGAACGACAGGCACACAGGCAAGCTTTCTGGAGCTTTTTGACGGCGATCAGGAGACGATTGACAAGATTGACCCCATGATTGCAGCAAAGATGGGTTTTAAAGACTGCTATGCAGTGTCAGGACAGACCTATTCCAGAAAAGTAGACACCAGAGTGGCAAATATCTTAGCCGGAATTGCGGCAAGTGCACACAAGATGTCAAACGATATCCGCCTGCTACAGCACTTAAAAGAGGTGGAGGAGCCCTTTGAGAAAAACCAGATAGGCTCGTCAGCGATGGCTTACAAGCGAAATCCGATGCGGTCTGAGCGCATCGCCTCCTTGTCCCGCTATGTGATGATTGACGCATTAAATCCGGCGGTCACGTCCGCAACGCAGTGGTTTGAGCGGACGCTTGATGATTCGGCAAACAAGAGGCTCTCGATTCCGGAAGGCTTCCTTGCAATCGATGGCATACTCGATCTGTGCCTCAATGTCGTGGACGGTCTGGTGGTCTATGACAAGGTGATCACAAAGCATCTGCTGGCAGAACTTCCGTTTATGGCGACGGAGAACATTATGATGGACGCCGTAAAAAATGGCGGAAACAGACAAGAGCTTCACGAGAAGATCAGGACACTTTCCATGGAGGCTGGAAAGAATGTCAAGGTGGAGGGAAAAGACAACAATCTATTGGAGCTGATTGCGGCAGACCCGGAATTTAACTTGACACTCGATCAACTTCAGGCGGCGATGGACCCGTCCAAGTATGTCGGCAGGTCGCCAGTACAGGTGGACGCGTTTCTTGATAAGGTCGTAAAGCCTGTGCTGGAGGCAAACAAGGCAGAGCTTGGCATCAAGGCAGAAATTAATGTATAAATATTCTTTACTTATGTATCAAAAAGTTGTATCATTATTAGCGGTGCTTCATGCACACAGATACCTGTATTTTGCTGGAATGATCGCAGATTTCGGATAAAGGTATCTGGCACAGTGTAGATACAATTCAGTAAGGAAGTGTCCGGCGTCATCGAATGGGGACAGTTCCGAGGAAGAGAACCGGAGGTATGTCAATGGTAAAAGCAGTAGTAGGAGCGAACTGGGGCGACGAGGGAAAAGGTAAGATTACCGATATGCTCGCGCGGGAGGCAGATATTGTTATCCGTTTTCAGGGGGGTGCAAATGCAGGACACACAATTGTGAACAATTATGGTAAGTTTGCACTTCACACGCTGCCTTCAGGCGTATTTTATAATCATACGACAAGCATTATAGGCAATGGTGTGGCGCTCAATATTCCAATTCTGATGGAGGAGATCAAATCTATCATAGACAGAAATGTGCCGATGCCTAAGATTTTGGTATCAGACAGGGCACAGATTGTGATGCCGTACCATATTCTGTTTGATCAGTATGAGGAGGAGCGTCTGGGCGGTAAGTCCTTTGGCTCTACCAAGTCTGGCATTGCACCTTTTTATTCTGATAAATACGCAAAGATCGGGTTCCAAGTGAGCGAGCTTTTTGACGAGGAACTTTTAAAAGAAAAGATTGAAAGTGTAGTGGCACAGAAAAATGTAATTCTGGAACATTTGTATCACAAACCGGCGCTTGACCCGTCAGCGCTTCTCGAGACGCTGCACACCTACAGAGATATGATCAAACCGTTTGTGTGTGATGTCTCTGTGTATCTCGACGAGGCGTTAAAGGCTGGAAAGAACATTTTGTTAGAGGGACAGTTAGGGACATTAAAGGACCCTGATCATGGAATTTATCCGATGGTAACCTCCTCTTCGACGCTTGCCGCCTACGGTGCGATCGGCGCAGGGATACCGCCTTATGAGATCAAAAAAATTTATACTGTATGCAAGGCGTACTCCTCATCAGTGGGGGCGGGAGCTTTTGTGTCTGAGATATTTGGCGAGGAGGCAGATGAACTTCGGCGCCGCGGCGGAGACGGCGGCGAGTATGGTGCGACGACAGGACGTCCGAGACGCATGGGCTGGTTTGACTGTGTTGCATCAAAATATGGCTGCCGCTTGCAGGGCACGACCGATGTCTGCTTTACGGTGCTTGATGTACTCGGCTATCTGGATGAGATTCCTGTCTGCACAGGCTATGAGATTGACGGTGAGGTGACGACACAGTTTCCTGTTACGGCAAAACTTGCAAAGGCAAAACCGGTATTCACGACACTGCCAGGCTGGAAGTCCGATATCAGGGGCATCAGAAATTATGAGGAGCTGCCGCAGAACTGCCGCAGGTATGTGGAGTTTATCGAGGAACAGATCGGCTATCCAATCACACTTGTGAGCAACGGGCCTGCCAGAGACGACATTATCTATCGAAAGAGCACGTTAAATAAATAATAGTATCAAGAACAAGCCAAAGTCGATGCGTTTTGTCATCGCCTTTGGCTTGTTGCAAAATTTGTTTGCGGACAAAGGAAGAAATAGAATGAGAAGAAAAAGTCAGTTTGTCAGGAGGAGGCTGCTGCTGTGGGCGGCGGCAGTTATATTTGTAACCGCTTTGGCGGCATGCGGTACGGAGAGACATGTCAATACCAATACTGCGTCCGGTATGCATATTGCGATGATCACAGATGCCGGCAATATCACAGATCATGGCTTTAACCAGACAGCGTATGAGGTGTGCAGCAATTGGGCGGATATCAATGATATTCCGTTTGCGTATTATATGCCAGAGCAGGATTCAGATGAGGCGAGAAATGCAAGTATTGATCAGGCAGCGGCGGAAGGCGCGAATATTATCATATTGCCGGGATATGTGTTTGCATCGGCAATTGTCACGCAGCCAGAGCGGTATCCCGAAATCAAGTTTGTAGCACTGGATGTCAGCGCGGAGGATATCATTGACAAAGGCGGGAAAGAGGGCGTTCACGAAGCAAATGTTTATTGCTGTACGTATCAGGAGGAGATTTCAGGATATATGGCAGGATATGCGGCTGTGAAGTCTGGTTACAGGCATCTGGGATTCCTCGGCGGCATGTCTGTGCCGGCGGTCAAGCGCTACGGATATGGGTATCTGCAGGGAATTGACGACGCAGCGGTGCAGCTTGGAATAGCGGAGTGCGTGGAGGTAGAGTATCTGTACGGCGGACAGTTCTATGGAGACGAGAACATCACCGATACGATGGATACATGGTATCAGACAATGGGCGTGGAGGTGGTGTTTGCGTGCGGCGGCAAAATCTATACCTCCGCGGCAGAGGCGGCGGCAAGAGCAGGTGGAAAAGTGATTGGCGTGGATTCTGACCAGCAGCCAGTGATTGATGGTGCCTATGGACAGGGAATCACAGTCACTTCTGCAATGAAGGGGCTTTCCTCAACCATCAACAGGGTACTTACAGGCATCAGGGACGGCAACTGGGCACAGTTTGCAGGAAAAATTGAGAATTTGGGCATTGTGACTGATAATGCAGACGAAAATTATGTGCAGCTTCCAATCCGCACGACGCAGTGGACGGGTGGTTTTAAGGAGAAGGATTACCGCGCGCTGGTAAAAGAACTGTACACAGGCAGAATTACGGTTTCTGATGAAATCTCTGCAATGCCGGCGACAACCGTCCATGTAACAGATCACGGGAGTATTCAGTAAAGGTGGTCTGTTAAGTGCAGCTTGCGGTATTCACTCGGGGTCATTCCAGTATATTTTTTGAACTGGCGCATGAAATGCAGTTCGTTGTCGTATCCGCAAAAGACAGCCAGCGCCTGAATCGTCATGTCTGTGGTCTGTAGATAGAACTGCGCATTCTGGATGCGGGACTGAATGATATCCTGTATACAGGTCGTGTCAAAGAAACTTTTATAGAGACGCTGAAAATGGGTCGGACTGAGATTGGCTTCCCGGGCAATCGAAGCAACGTCCCATTTTTTGTGCGGCGCATTTCGGATGTTCATTCGTATTTGGCTTAACAGCAGAAAATATTTATTTTTTCGCCGTTCGTCCCCGCTGGCATGAATCTGCCCGGCGAGCGAGTACAGGAGGGCGTGCATGAGGGCATCAATGAGCTGTTCCTTGTACAGGTGAGTGGAAAAGTTTTTGGAGACAATGATTTTGATGTATTCTGTCAGCAAGGTGGTATCTGTCAGAGAAAATGGCTGGTTTAGCGGGAGAGATAATTTTTCCACCAGATTTTCCTCCTCTGAAAAATCGAACCGTACCCAGTCATCACTGTAGGTTTGTGTGCGGCAGCCGTAGTGTACATAGGCAGTTTTATCATACAAGACTGCGGTGTTAGGCGGCGTATTGATGAGTTTGCCGTCAATTTCAAAAAAAGCCTCGGTCTTAATAAACATTAGTGTATAAAAACCATTTCCATTTGGACGCCGTATATCAAATCCTGCACGATGTCTGGAATCAAAGCCACAATTACTTACAATAATCATAAAGATACCTCCATAATCTGATACTTCAAACAATAGATGTAAGTCCTAGTTTAGCGGCTGCAAACCTGTCTGTCAACCAGTTTTCAAAATAAAAAAGTGCAAAAAGTCAGTTTGTGATGGATTTGGTAATTGTTTCTTGCGCTGTAAACATGTATTCTATTTCACGTGGATTAAATTCAAATCTGAAATAATAGAGGAGGTGAATCTAGTATGATAAGCAAAAACATATTTTTAACAGACATTGATGAAGTTATGGAGTTTGTCAACCATGTAGAGCAGTGCTCGTATGATGTTGATATTGCTGTGGATAACTCTGTAATTAATGCAAAATCTGTTCTTGGGATGCTGAGTAAGGGATTCCGCCGTATGATGCGAATGGATATCCACGCAGACCATGCAGAGGAGCTGTTAGAAAAAATCGGCAGGTTCTGTATTTAAAAATAAAGAGGGAGATCTAAAACAAAAAATACGAGCAAGTACAATAGAAAAAACAAAGTCCTCCAATTGCGGTTGGAGGATTTTTGTTGTGGGGGTTTTATGAACTATGATTTGACGCAAGGAAATATTCTGAAAAACCTGCTGAAGTTCTCCTTTCCTATTATGGTGGGCAATGTGCTTCAACAGTTATACAACGTGGTGGATACATTGATTGTCGGGCGGTATCTTGGCAAAAATGCGCTGGCAGCAGTGGGCTCGTCCTACACGCTGATGGTTTTTGTGACCTCCATTATCTTAGGGCTGTGCATGGGCAGCAGTGCCTTTTTTTCGATGCAGTTTGGCAGGCGTGACCATGACAGACTCCAGCAGGGTATCTATATGGCAGTTTTGATGATCGGCGCTGTCACTGTGGCATTGAACGTTTTTGTCTATGCAGGAATGTATGGGATTCTGGCGTTTCTTCGCGTGCCCGCTGAAGTGGTTCCCTATATGAAGGAATATCTTTTGTGGATTTTTGCGGGGATTGCGGCGACATTTCTGTATAATTTTGCAGCAAATTTTATGCGTGCGCTCGGAAATTCGCTGATACCTTTATGCTTTCTAGGTGTTTCTGCGGTGTTAAATATCTTTCTTGATTTATTTTTTATCAGGGTGCTGATGTGGGGCGTTGGCGGAGCAGCGGCAGCGACGGTCATCTCACAGTATACTGCGGGCGTGGGCATTTTGATATATTGTATCAAAAAATATCCCGAAGTACAGATCAAAAAAGCAAACCGGCACTGGAACCCCAATATTCTAAAAGAACTGCTTGGACTGTCCTCGCTGACATGTTTGCAGCAGTCTGTCATGAATTTTGGCATTTTGATGGTACAAGGGCTGGTCAATAGTTTTGGTCCTGTAGTGATGGCAGCGTTTGCAGCGGCCGTCAAGATTGACTCTTTTGCCTATTCGCCAGTGCAGGACTTTGGCAATGCGTTCTCAACGTATGTGGCGCAGAACTATGGTGCAGGGAAAAGTGAGCGAATCCGCAGGGGAATGCGGGACGCGGTACTTAGTGCATTTGTGTTTTGCGCAGTGATTTCTGTGTTGGTAGTTGGCTTTGCGAAGCCGCTCATGTCGCTGTTTCTCGATGAGAGCAGTGCAGACGCGGTGCTTGTCGGCGTGGGCTATCTGCGCATCGAGGCATCTTTTTACTTTGGCATTGGACTATTATTTTTGTTTTATGGGTATTTTCGCGCAGTCAGCAAGCCCGGCATCTCTGTGATTCTCACAGTGGTGTCTCTTGGAATGCGCGTGCTGCTCGCATATCTATTGTCGTCGATTGAAACCGTCGGTGTGACAGGCATCTGGCTGTCAGTGCCGATAGGGTGGATGCTTGCGGACGCGGCGGGGGTATGTTTTTATGTGCACGGACGCAGGCGTAAAAAGAGCTAATTGTCTTAAATATAAAGGGGGAAGGTACCATGGGACACAACATCAGCGCCATCATTGGCAGACAGGACACCATTCAAAAATTAGCGGACACATGGATTTATGCGTCCGTGATTGAACTGCCGCAGGAGTTTGCGATGGTGTTTCTGACAGACACATTGATAGAAAGCATAGAAGAATTAAATCATATCTCTGATGATTTCTGCTGCCCAGAGCTGTGTTATTTTTCGACCATCGCAGAACAGCTTTTGCAGGAATTTTCGTTACACACAAGACTTGCCTACATAGAGACTGATTATTTTGGCGGCGTTGGGACACAGGGCGGCATACTCTACGAAAATGGAAAAATCCTGATCAAACCGCGCAGCGGCGAGGGGACAATTAATGAATTGTTAAAAGAATTAGGTGTTTCCTGTGCGCGAGACATGGATGAGTTTGACAGCATGAAGTTAGGGAACTACCGGCATATGCAGGATTATTGACAGGAACGGATTGTATTATGAAAGTCTGACATTACGAAGGAAGTGAAACAATGCGTATTGCAGTATGTGATGATGAAAAAAATGTCCGCGAACTGTTGGCGGATAAGATACGAAGCTTGTTTCCCTCAGCAGAGCTGGCGCTGTATCCATCAGGGGAGGAGCTGCTGGCGGCGGATACACCGACAGATATTCTGCTGCTGGACATTCAGATGCCGGGCAAGGACGGAATGCAGACCGCTAGGGAATTTCGCGCCAAAAACAGGCAGGCAGCCATCATTTTTGTGACGGCGCTGGAGGAGTATGTGTTTCAGGCATTTGACGTGGAGGCATTTCATTATCTGGTAAAACCCTTTGATGATGACAAGTTTGCCAGTGTGCTGCAAACTGCCGTAAACCGCCGGTTAGAAAAAAGTGTGAACGCCGCCGCAAGTCTTGTCATTACCAAAGGCGGCGAGCATATCACAGTCAATCCTCAGGAAATTATCTATGCCGAGGTGTTCGACCGCAAAATCATTCTCCATACCATACAGGAGAAAATAGAATACTATGGAAAAATGAAAGAACTCGAGAAGAAAGCAGGGGAGGACTTCTACCGGCCGCACAGGGCATATCTGGTGAATATGAACTATATTCGAAAATATGATGCCACAACAATTTATCTGTCAAAAGGACAGGCGCTCATGGCAAAACAGAATTATCAGGATTTCGTCAAATGCTATCTGCGCTATATCCGCAGGAAAGGAACGGAAGAAGATGTACAATGAATTGCAGTGGACAATCATGTCCCATCTGGCGGCAATTGCTGAGATGGCAGTTACGGGATTTTTTTATGCCGGGCTTACAAAGCCGTTTCTGCAAAATAAGAGGGGTGTATACTGCGTTAGCGCAGTATATTTTGGGGTCATGCTTGTATTTTATATTTTTGCAGTTCGTATGGATTATTACTTGATCAATGGCATTGCATTTTCTGCCGGGTTCTGTGTCCTGTGCTGGATTGACAGGCAAAACTATGCGCAAAAAGTGTTTCTTACTGTCACTTTTTTCTCCCTGCACTGGTTTGTCTTTGAGATGGCAGAGATTTTGTACGATAATATATATCGTTATGCAGAGCAGACAAAGTTCATGGCGGCGCATTTGGACTTGTGGCTTGCTTTGTATGTGAGTATGCTTTGCATTCATCTTGCGGCAAAAAGCGTCCTGACAGCAATATCGAACATATGTATCATCAAGGCATATACCTACAAGCAGGCAAAGATGAGCAAAAGAGAGCTGCTGATGCTCTGCGTGCCTTCAGTCACTGGAATGGCAGGATTTGAGATTTTGCGCTATTACCGTGATTTCTATATTCGGGCGGCTGGAAAAAGCATAGAGTCCTATGAGGTGCTGGCGCTTTTGTACTATGCAGTATCCGTTGCGGCAGTCGTGGTTGTTGTGATGCTGTACCAAAGTATTTGGGCAAATCAGCGGGAGAAGCTGCAAAATGAACTTCTCGCAGCGCAGATGGGCAGCATACAGCAGCATATCCGTCAGGTGGAATATTTATATCAGGATATCCGCAGCATAAAGCATGACATGGCAAACCACCTGCTCACGCTGGAGAGGCTTTATGCGGGAAACAAGGAGGCGGAGGCAAAGGCGTACAGCGCGGAGCTGTCTGCGGCTTTTTCGGAAGCGGCAGGAGAGCTAAGGACTGGAAATCCTGTTACTGATGTGATTTTACAAGAGCAAAAAAATGAGGCGCAGAACAGAAACCTTGAATTTCATTCTGCATTTCAGTATCCGTCAGGAACCACAGTCAATGCATTTGATGTGAGCATTATCTTAAATAATGCGCTTCAAAACGCAGTGGAGTACGCCGTACAGTATGTGGATATCCGCGCGTACCGCAAAAATAACGCATACATAATAGAAGTCAAAAATGATTTTGCAGAAAGTCTAAAATGGGATACAGAAAGCGGGCTTCCAGCCACCTCCAAGCAGAGAGAGGACGGTCATGGTTACGGACTGTCCAATATCCGCAGGGTGGCGGGAAAGTACGCTGGAGATCTTGATATTACAATCAGTAAAGACGAGTTTTGCCTTACTGTTTTGTTGATGCTGGAGAGCGCATAAAGGCGCGTGATACCAGCCACAAACCGGCAAATAACAGGATACACACAACCGAGACAAGCACGCCGGGAATAAATCCCTTAGGAAAATAGCGCAGCGCAATCGTGTGAGTGCCCTCTTCCAATTCAATGCTGATAAAGGTATCCTCAAATAAATCCATCTCTGTCTTTGCGCCGTCCACGTATAAAGTCCAGCCGGGGTCATAGGGAATGGATAAAACCAGCTGGCCGGGCGAGGTGACATCAATCTGGCCATTTAAGGACGTTTCGTCATAACTGTCAACAGTCATTGTCTGGCGGCTTAACTGGCTGATAAAATCGCCAAGTACTGGCTCATTGACCTTGTAGGCAGTCAGATTCAGATCTTTGCCGTTCTCAGATTTTAGGGAGAGTGTCTCACCGGCTTTGTGATAGCCGAGGTCAAGGATATATTTTTTCTTGATCTGGCTAAAGCTTTTGGATTCCTCCTCATAAGTCATTTTAATCGTATCAATCTTTGTGTTGGAGGTGTAGGCATAGTAATGCGCATCCTCCTCTATATAGAGCTCTGCCTGTGCGCCGTAGGAATTAACCAGAACATTGAGAAATACATCGCCGTCAATCCCCAGACGGTGAACAAGTCTGATCTGGCGTTCTATCGGATTTAAATTTTTGTCTTGTGTATCCTCATCCTCATGAATATTCTCTGCTACATTCTGGGCATCATCAAAACGCGCGTTGGGTGAGGTAATCATGTAACCCAGCGGCAGCGAATAGTTGTTCTTGTACAGATACAATTTTCCCTCAGTATCCGCGAGTGTAAACAGGTTATCATACCCTCTGTCCAGTGTGTATAACATATAGCGGTTGGCAAGCAGCGCAGCGGTAACGGGCGTGGCGCCGTCGTAACAATAATTGACACGGCTGCCCTTCATACCATAAGTTTCATAAAAATCAGAGACGAGAGAGTTCAGCGTGGAAGAAAAGTACGAACCGCCCTGAAAACCAATCAGCATCGCATCGTTTTGTGTTCTGCGCGCAAACTTTTCAAATCGGAAGAAGTCGCCGTCCTCCTTCTGCACAGTCCTGTCTGTCAGTATCTGATAAGAGTCGTAGTTGGACAGATACGTGGTTCTTGAAACCGTGGGAACACTGGTGAGATAAGTGTTTACACCAGCCTCTGTGACGGTGACAAGCACTGCGCAGACGCACAACATTCTGGCAAGATTTCCGTGGTTTCTAAAATAGTAGATCAGCACTGCATAAATCAGCAGAAAAACCCCTGTAAACAAGAAGCATACACCTGTGAAGGAATCGTCCGTCACAATTTTCTCGCATAACACGATAAAAAATAAAACGCCTGTAAAGACTGTGGTAAGCTCTTTTTTGGTGTATTCGCGGATATAAGAATATGCCTCAAAACAGAGCGTTAATAGCAGCAGGCAGTACAAAAAGGACTGTCTGGCTGGCAGCGAGTCAGGATAATTGAGTCCATGCCATATAAAATTCAGCGTATTGGTTGAGTAGCTGATTAATATAAAACCAAGCAGAAATAATTTGGGTGCTTTCTCCCGCAGCGGGATTTTCTTTTGCAGGGCATACAGCGGCAGCAGCACAAAGACGAGCACACCGCAATAGATATTGGGCCAGTGGTCTAGTCCGGTTTCCACCGTCACATTAAAACAGTGTCTGGCAACCATGTCAATCACTGGAAAGTATGTTTTCATCTTTGACGGAAAGTTGATGTCGCTAAACTCTGTAAAGTGCAGTGCGGAGAGTGTCGGCAGAAGCAAAACTGCCGCCATGCCGCCTGCGAGCAGGGAATAGACACTGAAACGGATGATGGCTTTGCCATAAAAGTTTTTGATGCGCTCTAGTCTGGGAAAGGCGAGCGGGGCAGAGCTTGTTTCCTCCGACGGATTGCGTGCGATTAACAGTACGATAAAATAGAGTACCAGAAAAATACACAGCATAATCGAGAGGTAGTAGTTGGACAGAATGGATAAGCCCAGCGTAATACAGTATAGATAACATTTTCCCTCGTTGACAAGCCGTTCTACGCCGAGGAGAATGAGCGGTGCAAGGACAACGACATCGAGCCACATCACGTCCCAGTTGTAGGCTGCCATAAAACCGGACAGCGCATAAAAGAGGGCAAAGCACAAGACGGACCATGAGTCGGTGTGAAAATGCTTCCGAATATAATAAGTGAAGGTCAGCCCGCACAAGCCAATCTTTAAAACGACCATATAGGACAAAAATTCCATCAGAAACTGCTCAGGAATCAGGACACACAGCCAGTTAAAAGGGCTTGCAAGGTAGTAGGCATAGAGCGCGATAAAGTTCGAGCCGATGCCAGTGTGCCACGAGTGGAAAAGGCTCTCGCCGCCTTTTAATTTATGATAAAATTCCACCAGAAATGGAAAATACTGGTGATACATATCAATGTGGAGAAAAGAGCGGTCGCCAAAGGGATATATCTTTTGAATCACAAAGATGACCAGCATAATCAGGGTTGGCAGTAAAAATGAGAGCAGATATAAAGGGTCCGTTTTCTTTAATTTCATGAAATTCATGGTAGCTTCGTCCTCCGGTTTATTTTTTGCCAAAGATACAGTCGTATTGCAAAATGGCATAGTTGTTTAACTCGCCCATCACATTTTCCGTGTCTGTGCTCTTGCCCTGCGCATCCTCAGTGCGGATGGAGGTGATTACGGGATAATGCTCTGACAATTTGTCAAGATATTGCTCGTACATTGTCATAGGAATGCCCGCAGTCTCAAGGAGATCTGTTGCAAGGAAATTTGTGCTGGTATCGGCGTTCGTTTTGGATTCAATGTCAAAATTACACCAGATAAAATAAGGTACTTTATACCGGTTTGCCTCGTCCTCGGCAGACAGTTCATTTCCATTTTTTCCATTTAATTTCCAGACATTTGACACGACGGAGTTTGTCGGCTGATGGTCGCCAAAAAATATAATCATCGTGTCCTCGCTGGCATTGGAAAAATATTCTGTCAGCCCGCGCACAGATTCGTCGGAGATCTTCATCAAGGACAGATAGTTGTTCAGCGCCTTGGATTTGCTGCCCGAAACCTTGATATCTGGATGAAAATTATCAAAGTCATCTGTGTAGGACGAGTGATTCTGCATCGTCACATTGAATACAAAAAGCGGGGTGCCTGCGGGCTTCGACTCATACATGCCTATAATCTTGTCATAACACGCTTTGTCACTTACATATTTTCTGACTCTTTCCGGTTTTTTATAATCTTTTATAAAATACATTTCATCAAATCCCAAAAGAGGGTATACTTTATTGCGGTCCCAGCCAGTACTATTATAAGGATGCGTGGCGATCGTCTTGTAACCCAGCGCTTTTAGATGGGACGCAAGAGAGGGCATCTCCTTTTTGAGATACTGCTGGTATGCCACGCTGCCTTGCGGCAGGAATGCCATCGTGTTTCCTGTGAGAAACTCAAATTCCGTATTGGCAGTGTTGCCGCCGAGCACCGATACATTCAGATAACCGGAAATCGTGTTTTCGACGGAACCATTAAGAATAGAATGTACATAGGGCATATAGTCCTCGTTCGTTTCAAACGAACCAAGTACAGCCGGGTCAGAGAAGGCTTCGTTCATGATCACGATAATATTTGGCAGCCGTTCGGGAACTGCACTGGGTTCTGCCTCCGCATAGGGCTTTAAGATCTCCTCGACAGCGCTTTCACTGTAATTAGCGGGCTTGTCCACCTTGATATATTTTAATTCCATTAAAAATGCGACAGCAGTACCATCGCGCTTGCTCATGACAGTCGGCGTAAACAGTTTATCATACATTTTGTACTTGATGATGGTGCTGTCCTGATGCAGCATATTTGTGAAACTGCAAAGCAGCGCAAAAAAGACAATGGCGCCTGCCACGCGGATCCCCCAAAAGCGTTTTTTCCATTTATCCGTACCTTTTAATTCCAGATTGACGACAGACTCACATACGATCAACAAAATAAATCCGATCAGGACAATGACAGCCTGGCGCTCGATGGTGTATTTAAAATTGTTGGCAACGCTCAGGGCAGTGCCCAGAGAGTAGATATCCCACGGCATGATCGGCGCAGAGCGGAAGCTGATAACATAATAATTTGCCAGACCCACGACCATAAAAAAGATGCTTTGCAGGCGCAGGGACCATTTCAGGCGCCCAAAGACACACAGAAACAACGCCATGAGCAGTTCAAATAAATAAATGTTTAGAAATTGTATGGGGACTTTCATTTCTTTCCACGGATTGTTCAGATACCATTCAAACAGATAAAAATTTGCGACAGGAAACAGTACCATAGGGACTAAATTTCTCAGACACCATATGACTTTAGGGTGTTTTGACAGTAACATTTTCATAATAAATTTTTTCATCCTCCAAATTGTTACAAAATTATATACTACAATAGCATTTTTTTCCAGTGTTTTCAAGGTTGTTTTGCCTCTTTTTCATTTCAGGCGAAAATAGGTTGACGCGGGGAACGGATTATTTTATAATACATTAATATATGTTCAAAATCAATCGGCAGTCAGGGGGATTGAGATGATTAAAAGTATGACAGGCTTTGGACGGTGTGAGATTACAGAGGGTGACCGCAAATACACAGTCGAGATGAAATCTGTAAACCACAGATATCTTGACGCCAGTATCAAGATGCCCAAAAAGCTCAGTATTTTTGAGAGTTCTATTAGAAATGAGTTAAAAAATTATGTGCAGCGCGGAAAGCTTGACTTGTTTATCACATACGAGGATTTTTCTGAGAGTAATGTGTGTATCAAATACAATAAGGATATTGCCGCGGAGTATCTTGGCTATTTGAAAGCTATGTCAGAAGATTTCGGACTGGACAATGATGTCCGCGTCTCGACGCTCTCAAGATATCCGGAAGTATTTTCCATGGAGGAGCAGGCTGTTGATGAGGAGGAAATCTGGAAGGGGCTTTCCAAAGCCATACAAAAAGCCGCGGAAGGTCTGGTGGAAACACGTATCAGGGAAGGCGGGAATCTAGCCGCTGATCTGAAGGGAAAGCTCGACGGCATGTTAGAACATGTTGCGTTCATAGAAAAGCGCTCGCCGCAGATTATCGACGAATACAGAAAAAGACTGGAGGAGAGGGTTCATGAACTCCTCGGCGATGCGTCGGTGGATGAGTCCAGACTGCTGACAGAGATTACGATATTTGCAGACAAAGTGTGTGTGGATGAGGAGCTTGTGCGGCTTCGAAGCCACATAGAGACCATGAAACAGGCGCTGTCGGACGGCGGCAGCATCGGCAGAAAGCTGGATTTTATTGCACAGGAGATGAACAGGGAGGCAAACACAATCCTCTCGAAAGCAAATGATCTCGAGATATCCAACCGCGGTATTGATCTAAAGACCGAGATAGAGAAGGTCAGGGAACAGATACAGAATATTGAGTAGTTCTTTTGGAGACATTGTAAGAAACAATACAGACAGCAGTGAGGTGGCAGGTGAACAGACTGATTCATATAGGGTTCGGCAATATCGTCAACACGTCTAAGATCATAGCGATTGTGAGTCCTGATTCGGCGCCCGTAAAAAGGCTTGTACAGAAATCAAAAGAAAACGGCACCGTCATAGATGCCACACAGGGACGCAGGACAAAGTCGGTGCTGGTGATGGAAAGCAGCCAGATTGTGCTCTCTGCACTTCTGCCTGAGACGATCGCAGGACGGGCGCAGGGCGTGCTGGCAGATGACGATGCCGGCGAGAATTTACAAATTAACAATTAATTATCGAAAAATAAGTATCAAAGAGAGGGAAAAATATGTTACATCCATCGTACACAGACTTAATGAAAGTAGTAAACAACGAGGTCGAGCCGGGAGAGGCGCCTGTGGTAAACAGCCGTTATTCGATTGTTATGGCGACATCAAGGCGTGCAAGGCAGATTATTGCCGGGGAGGAACCGCTGGTGGACACTAGGCAGACGAAGCCGCTCTCGATTGCGATTGAGGAATTAAACAAAGGTAAGATCAAGATAACACATGAGGATTAAGATTTGAAGATTTTATTTATATCTCTTGGCTGTGATAAAAATCTGGCAGATACGGAGATGATGCTTGGCACACTGGTACAGCGGGGATTTTCGATAACGGACGACGAGGCGCAGGCGCAGGCAGTGGTGGTCAACACATGCTGCTTTATTAATGATGCCAAACAGGAGAGCATCAATACCCTCTTGGAGATGGCAGAATTGCGAAAAAGCGGCGCAGTCAAAGCACTGATTGCCGCGGGCTGCCTTGCACAGCGCTACCGGGAAGAGATACAAAAAGAAATCCCGGAGGTGGATGTCATTGTTGGCACTACGGCGATTGATGCGATTGCAGATGCGTTGGAGGAAGTGCTGGCGGGGAAGCCTCAAAATTATCTAAAAGACATCAGTCACATGCCTGCGGTGTATGACCATTCTGCAGAACATAAAAGGATTGTCACCACAGGAGGGCATTATGCCTATCTAAAAATCGCAGAGGGCTGCGATAAGCACTGTAGTTACTGCATTATTCCTAAAGTGAGAGGGCACTACCGAAGCATTCCGATGGAAGAGCTTATCTTGGAGGCAGAGCGTCTCGTATCATTTGGCGCAAAGGAAATCATCTTAGTGGCACAGGAGACGACCTTATATGGAATGGATTTGTACGGGGAGAAACGTCTGCCTGAATTACTCAAGCGCTTGTGTGCGATTGCGGGTGTTTATTGGATTCGGCTTCTTTACTGCTACCCGGAGGAGATCACAGACGAATTGATCGAGACGATACGGACACAGGACAAGGTGTGCAGCTATCTGGATATTCCCATACAGCACGCATCGGACCGCATCTTAAAGCGGATGGGCAGGCGTACAGACCGGCAGGAGCTTACGGATATTATAACAAAATTAAGGGAGCAAATCCCGGAAATCTGTCTGAGGACGACAATCATTACCGGTTTTCCGGGGGAGACACAAGAGGAGCATGAGTCGCTGCTGGAATTTGTTGACGAGATGGCGTTTGACAGACTGGGTGTCTTTCCATATTCGCCGGAGGAGGACACGCCCGCTGCGCTGTTTGAAGATCAGGTTGATGAGGCGGTGAAGCTGGAACGGCAGGCAGATATTATGGAGCTGCAGCAGGAGATCGCCTTTGAGAAAGCGCAGGCTGCTGTGGGGAGTACGATGCTTGTCATGGTCGAGGGCAGACTGCCGGACGAACACGCCTATGTCGCAAGAAGCTATAAAGATGCGCCAAACGTGGACGGTTTTGTGTTTATCCAGACAGAAAGAGAGCTTATGACAGGAGATTTCGTGCGCGTAAAGATCACAGGCTCCTATGAATATGACTTGATCGGAGAGATAACAGGAGAGTAAAGAGATGAATTTACCAAATAAATTAACTGTATTCAGAGTGATTCTGATCGTGCCGTTTGTGCTGGTGATGCTGGGCAGTTACGCCGAGTGGGCGTGGTATATGGCGCTGTTTGGAGGGATTGCAGGCTATGCAGACTATATCGCGTTAGCAATTTTTATTATTGCGAGCCTTACAGATCTGCTAGATGGCAGGATTGCCAGAAAATATAATTTAGTCACCAATTTTGGAAAGTTTATGGACCCGTTGGCGGATAAGCTGCTTGTGTGTGCGGCGCTGATCTGTCTGGTTGAGATGGACAGAATCCCCGCGTGGATTGTGATTATTATCATGAGCCGTGAATTTATTATCAGCGGCTTCCGGCTTGTCGCAGCGGACAATCGTGTGGTGATCGCAGCAAATTACTGGGGAAAGTTTAAGACGACATTTCAGATGGTTATGGTCTGCCTGATGATTGCCAATATTGACGCGCTTGCCGTGCTGACGCAGCTTGTCATGTGGATTGCCGTGCTATTGACAGTGATTTCGCTGATTGATTATATGGTGAAAAATAAGAATGTGCTCTTTGATGGAAAAATTTAAAAGCGTGAAAAGGTCCATTGCCCGGCGGGGCAGTGGATTTTTTACTTTATGCACACGCCGTCCCGGGCAGAGGCATATTGTAAATAGGGCGCGAAATGTAAAAATTCGCACTTGTTTCAAGGGCGTATATATGGTATGGTGATTTAGGCTGCTGTTGATACAAAGTAGAGCGTTTACAGCAAAGCCTGTAAAATTTTACAAAAACCTCTTGACATTTGCGAACGAATGTTTTATAGTAGATACAGATTGAAACACTTGTTCTTGAAATTGAGTCGGAAAATATAAGGAAATCAAAGGAGAATGCACAATGGAAAAAGAAGACAAATTAAAAGCGCTAGATGCCGCACTTGCACAGATAGAGAGACAGTATGGAAAGGGCGCAGTGATGAAGCTGGGCGATCCCAACGTACAGATGAATGTGGAGACAATCCCGACGGGGTCTCTCAGCCTTGATATCGCCCTTGGACTGGGCGGAATCCCAAGAGGAAGAATTATTGAGATTTACGGACCAGAGTCCTCAGGTAAGACGACAGTCACACTTCACATGATCGCGGAGGTGCAAAAAATTGGCGGAATCGCCGGCTTCATCGACGCAGAGCATGCCCTTGATCCGGCATATGCGAAGAATATTGGCGTAGACGTTGATAATCTATATATATCACAGCCTGACAATGGTGAGCAGGCGCTTGAAATTACAGAGACTATGGTGCGGTCGGGCGCGATTGACATTGTCGTGGTGGACTCTGTTGCGGCGCTGGTGCCAAAGGCTGAGATTGATGGTGAGATGGGAGACTCCCATGTAGGTCTGCAAGCGCGGCTGATGTCACAGGCGCTGCGCAAACTGACGGCAGTGATCAGCAAGTCAAACTGTGTAGTCGTCTTTATTAACCAATTGCGTGAGAAGGTCGGCATTATGTTTGGCAATCCGGAGACGACGACAGGAGGACGTGCGCTCAAATTCTATTCCTCTGTGCGTCTTGATGTCAGAAGGATTGAGTCACTGAAACAGAGCGGCGAGATCATGGGCAACCGTACAAGAGTAAAAGTAGTCAAGAATAAGATTGCGCCGCCTTTTAAGGAGGCAGAGTTTGATATTATGTTTGGCGAGGGAATCTCTGCGGTGGGCGATATCCTCGATCTGGCTGCGTCTGTCGGCATCATTGTAAAGAGTGGTGCGTGGTATGCGTATGAGAGCGGCAAGATTGGTCAGGGGCGTGAGAACGCAAAACAGTATCTCAAGGATAATCCTGAGACCTGCAAGGAGATTGAGAATAAAGTCCGCCAGCATTTCGGATTGCAGGGGGCAGATGCCTCTCCGGCACCAGCAGCGCCGCCGGAGAAGCCAGAGACCAAGGGGAAAACAAAATCATCAAAAACAGCAGCAGAGCAAACGGCAGCAGAAGCCGCAGCGCCAGCACCGGCAGAATAAAGTCGGGAGATCAGAATGACAGTAACAGATATTACAGAGATTTCCAAAAAAAAGTCAAAAGTTTTCCTGGATACTGATCTTTGTTTTGCGCTGTATAAAAGTGAACTCAGAACGTACAGGATTGAAAAGAATGCTGAGATTTCTCAGGAGTGCTATGACACACTCATGAACGAAGTTCTCTTAAAGCGGGCAAAACTCAGATGCATGAATTTATTAAAGAGCAGGGACTATACAGAATACCAGCTTAGGATCAAACTCAGACAAGGGGTGTATCCAGAGGAAATTATTGATGCTGCGATTGCATATGTGGCTTCTTATGGCTATGTCAATGATTTTCGGTATGCCCAGAATTATATAGAGTATGCAGGGAATACAAAGAGCAGGAGACAGATTGAGAACAGTCTTGCCAGCAAAGGAGTGTCCAAAGATACGATTGAACATGCCTATGAGCAGTGTTCAGAGGAGGACAGCGTCACAGCAGAGGAAGAGCTGATTCACAGACTGCTTGAGAAGAAGCATTTTGACAGAGAGCATGCAACGTATGAAGAATGCCAGAAAATGATAGGATTTTTGTACCGCAGGGGCTTTGTGCCCGACAAAATATACAAGGCGGTCGGCAGGTGTGAGGAATAGCTCCTTAGGAGAGAAGAAAGTCCAAAGAGCACGGCAATTACTGGCTGTGACAGTGGCGTGCAGGGTTGTTTCACGAAGAATAATTGAAACTAATAGACACGGCATTTTTACGAGGGATATGGAAGCTATACATATTTTCCATATCCCTCGACTTTTTCGCCCTGTAGAGGTATAATATTTATATAATATAGGTATATGCTACCTATATAGAAAGGAGGATATTATGACAGCAGCAGAAAAAAGATACCCGGATTGGGTGCAGGAGCAGCGGACACGGGGAACTACAGTGAAAAAGAAAGGGGATACCTATTATCTCTATAAGCGGACATCCAGGCGCGTCCCCGGAAAGAAATACCCCCAGCCGGTAGATACCTATATTGGTATCATCACACCAGAAGGGGTCATAAAAAGCGGAAAGAAAAAAATATCCCTGAGCAGGCGTATGTATAAAGAACACGGAGTGGGGCTGCAGGAACTGCAGGTGCTGAAAAGCATTTACCTGCTGTACATTGGAAAAGAAAGGGCGGTATCAAAGATCAGCCCGGAACAGGAACAGTTGTTGGGAAAAACGGGAGTGGACCTTTCCATGTGCTGAAAACGGATTCCGGACAAAGCCGCTTGTGGAATATATGAGGGCGGTGCCGGACCCCAGGTGTGGCAGGGAAACAAAACATGACCATGCGGAAGTGCTGGTATGCCTGGTGGCCGGTTTCCTGGCGGGGAGGACGACCATACGCCGGAGCCTGAAATGGTGTAAAAAGCATTTGGAAGAATTGAGGGAATATCTTCCATTAAAGAATGGCATCGCCTCCCCATCCACAGCATGCCGTCTCCTGTCAGGGATCGATGAGGAACTGTTTGCGCTGGAATTCATGGAATGGATCGGGGAAATCATGGATACGAAAGGGATCCACCTTGCGGTTGACGGGAAGGCACTGCGGGCTGGAATGGAGAAAGTGAAGAATTTCCGGGCACCGATGATTCTGAATGCGGTGGATGCGGCAACGGGGCTGGTGGCAGCGCAGATGCCCATAAAGAATAAGGACTGTGAGATCAAAGCGATACCGGAGTTGTTGAAACTGTTGGATATCAAGGGAAGCGTCGTCACGGCAGACGCGGTGGGAACCCAGACGCAGATCATGGAACAGATCCTGTCCCAGGAGGGGCATTTTGTACTGATGGTCAAAAAGAACCAACCGCAGTCTTATGAGGAGATCGTAAAATATTTCGGGGAAATGTCAGAAGACCATAAAAGAACGAAGGAGGACGAGAACTACAGACCAAGATATCCCGGGATGCAGGAGAAATATGAAGAAATCAGCCGGAAGGAGAGGAACCGTGACAGACAGGAATACCGGTGGTACAGCGTATGCCGGGAATGCAGCCTCCTGACAAAGACGCAGAAAGAATGGCCCTTTGTAAAAACAGTGGGATTAGCCAGGCAGATACGGATACCAGTAGAAAGGGACGGGCAGGGAAACGACATTACGCCGGATATAAAAACTTTTCTGGAAAAAGGTTCAAGGCGGAGGCCGAAACCGGTCCAGGATGAAGAGACAGGGAAAGATATCCAGGAAACAGGGATGATCTCGGACATGGAACTGACAGCAGAAGAAATGGGGAGGATAAAAAGGGAACACTGGGCGGTTGAGAACCGTCTGCACCATGTACTGGATGATGCATTCCGTGAAGACAGGTCACCGGCAAAGAAATCAAAGCACAATCTGGCGCTGATCAGGAAGTTTGCCTATAACATCCTGCGGATAGCCATACTGTATGGTGACTGTGCGGAGATCATGACAGAAGCCATGGATGATTTCAGCGATGACCTTCTTTTGAGAAAGAAATATGTCTTCAGCGGAATTGAGAGTTTTTATTGATATAAAATAAGTATATAGGATTTGAAAAAAAGTGTAAATAAGATAGAGGGGATGTTTTGCGCATTTTTTCAGATGTGGACAACTGAAAAGAAAAAAAGCTGTGAAGGCGGCAGGATGTCCAGATTCCGAACAGACTGACAGCAAGTTCATAATAAATGATGTCGTTTGGAAGCCTTCGTGAAACAACCCTGCAGTGGCGTGAATAAATGCTTGACATTGGCTGTGTAAAAGAGTAAAATTAATATGTTGTAGTATCTGTAAGGATACAATGAAGTGACTATTCGGAATACTTTATAGATTTCAGCGCCAAGCAGGGAAGCGTGTTCTCTGATCGGTTGAGCAGGAAACTGTGGAGGCACTGAACAGTTGCACAATGAAAATTTAATAAGGAGGTGCTCCTGTACATGCTATACTTATTGGAAGCAATTGTCATTATTGCAATATGTGTAGCAGGTTGCTTTTTCGCATTTTCAAACTACAAGAAAAGTGTAGAGGCTACAATTGGAAATGCAGAAGATAAGGCAAGGGAAATTGTCGATGAGGCTCTCAAAACTGCTGAGACGAAAAAGCGCGAGGGACTTCTTGAGATTAAGGAGGAATCCATTAAGACCAAGAATGAGCTTGACAAGGAAATCAAAGAGCGCAGGGCTGAGGCACAGCGCTATGAGAGACGGGTTCAGCAGAAGGAAGAAAGCATTGACAAGAAGGCGGATGCCATTGAGAAGAAGGAAGCCAGCCTTGCCGCACGTGAAGAAGAGCTTGCAAAACAGAGTGCAGTCGTTGCAAGACTGAACGAAGAGCGGGTACAGGAACTGGAACGAATTTCAGGATTAACCTCTGAACAGGCAAAAGAGCATTTATTAAAAATTGTTGAAGACGAAGTGAAGCATGAGACAGCAGTCATGATCAAAGAAATGGAGAGCAGGGCAAAGGAAGAGGCAGATAAGAAGGCCAAAGAGTACGTTGTCACTGCGATTCAGAAATGTGCTGCGGATCATGTATCTGAGACAACGATTTCCGTTGTACAGCTTCCCAATGATGAGATGAAGGGTAGAATCATTGGACGAGAAGGGCGTAATATCAGGACGCTGGAGACGCTTACAGGTGTTGAGCTGATTATTGATGATACGCCGGAAGCAGTCATTCTTTCAGGTTTTGATCCAATCAGGAGAGAGATCGCAAGGATTGCACTTGAGAAGCTCATTGTGGATGGACGTATTCATCCGGCAAGAATTGAGGAGATGGTTGAGAAGGCTCAGAGAGAAGTGGAGGTCATGATCAAGGAAGAAGGCGAGTCAGCAACATTAGAAGTTGGTGTACATGGCATTCATCCTGAACTTGTAAAGCTTTTAGGTAAGATGAAGTTTCGAACCAGCTATGGGCAGAATGCATTGAAGCATTCCATTGAGGTAGCGCATCTTACAGGCTTGCTTGCTGCCGAGATGGGTTTTGATGTCAGAATGGCAAAGAGAGCTGGTTTGCTGCATGACATTGGCAAGGCAGTGGATCATGAGATGGAAGGTTCACATATACAGTTAGGTGCAGAGCTGTGCAGAAAGTACAAGGAATCACCGATTGTTATTAATGCTGTCGAATCACATCATGGCGATGTGGAAGCACAGTCATTGATTGCCTGTCTGGTACAGGCTGCTGATACGATTTCGGCGGCGAGACCGGGGGCAAGACGTGAAACTCTCGAAACATATACAACCAGATTGAAACAACTAGAAGAAATAACCAACAATTTTAAAGGTGTCGATAAGTCTTTTGCTATTCAGGCAGGTAGAGAGGTTCGTGTTATGGTAGTTCCTGATCAGGTTAGTGATGCAGATATGATCCTGTTGGCGCGCGATATTTCCAAGCAGATTGAAGCAGAGCTGGAATATCCGGGACAGATCAAGGTAAATGTCATCAGGGAATCTCGTGTCGTTGAGTATGCGAAATAATGAAAACGAACATTATAAGAACCATCAAAATCCATATGGATTTTGATGGTTTTTTCAATGGGAACAGACAAAGAAGGAACTGGAAAATTATAGTGATGGAGGAAAACGCGATGAACACAGAAATCAAGAGAATCAAAAGGGAATTACAGTGCAAGGGTACGATTATGAGTTATTACAAAGACACTGTGGTGCTGCCAGATGGAAACACTGAAATCTATGATTTTGTGGGACATAATGGCGCCGCTGCGGCAGTGGGGGTTTTGGAGGACGGGAGACTTGTCATGGTGCGGCAGTACCGCAATGCGCTCGATCGGTTTACGCTGGAAATACCAGCCGGGGGCTTAAATCCCGATGAACCTACGATTACCGCGGCTGCGAGAGAGCTTGAGGAGGAGACTGGGTACTGTTGTGGAAAGATTGAGAAACTGATTACGATTCGGACGACCGTTGCATTCTGCAATGAGAAAATTGACATTTATCTTGCAACGGACCTCAAAAAGACAGCGCAGCATCTCGATGAGGACGAATTTGTCAATGTGGAGGTTTGCACGCTTGAGCAGCTTGAGCAGATGATTTATGACGGGACGATCGAAGATGCAAAAACAATCGCCTCAATTCTGGCATATAAGAATAAATATGCAAAATAGTTCATAGGTTTAAGTAAATAGCTGTGATATAGGTGAAAAAGCAGATGAACAAATTTGAACCTGAAGAACAGGCGGAGGAAATATCCGTCCTCAGTGTGTCCGAAGAAAACGATGCATATATTGATTATAGGAAGCTGAATTATAAAAATACGATGCCTGACAATAGGGTGCTTGTATTTCTTACAGGATTTTGTATAGGCATGGTATTTTTTTATTTATCGGGAGGACAAAACGCCAGTGCGCGGGGCTTGCTAGACCAAGAGCATCTGGTGCTGATGCAGAATTTCGAGGCAGACGAGTCGGGGCTTTTTGAATATGTACTCCATCTGAGGGCGAAACAGCTCTTGCTTGGCGTGATCTGTTCCTTGAGCAGTATTGGCGGCATCGTGGCATTTTCCGTCATGGGCTGGTGCGGCTTCGAGATAGGACTCATGGTTTTTTCACTGGTGTATCAATATGGCATCAAGGGAATTTTTCTCACTTTTTCAATGTTTCTGCCTCATGGAATTTTTTACTGCATCGTTTTTTTGATTCTGTTTCGCAAATATTGGACAGGTAACAAAAAGTGTTGCCATAAAGAGGAGACCATAAAAGGCAGGGGAAGCCGCCAACTGCTTGAGGCTGTCAAGACAGTTTTGTTGATTTTGGCAGTGTTTTGTGTCGGAATATTATGTGAAATCTATATAAATCCCGAAATTATGCGGAAAATAGCACTATTTTTTTAATTGTTAAAATTGTTTGAAAAGTACATATTTTAGGCGCAAATTCTAGTATGAAATGAAATATTTTGATAATAAGGAAAAATAATTTAAAATTTTCTGAAAAAACATTTGATTTTATGTCAAATTCAATATATAATAAGAGTAGGCATAAGGGGTAAATCAAATCTTTATGAGGAGGTTTTTTATTTATGGAAAGAGAAATTAATACTTTTATTTCTTATTTACATAATATAAAGAAAACTTCGAACAATACTGAATTATCATACAAGAGGGATTTAGGCAAGCTGCGCCAGTATTTAGAAGAAGAGGGGATCGTTGAAGTGAAGGACATTACATCAGAGACCCTGAAATCCTATATTGTGTATTTAGGTGAAAATCATTTTGCGGCTGCAACCATATCCAGAAATGTTGCTTCTATAAAGGCTTTCATTCACTATCTGTGTAAGGAAGGCATTGTAGAACAGGACGTGTCTGATGGGTTGAAAGCGCCAAAGATTGAAAAGAAAATGCCTGAAATTTTAACACCAGAGGAAGTTATATGGCTTCTGGAACAGCCAAAGGGAGATACACCCAAAGAAATTCGCGATAAGGCTATGTTGGAGCTTTTATACGCGACAGGAATCCGCGTTACGGAACTGATTACCCTAAAAGTTTCCGATGTGAATATGCAGATGGGCTTTATCATTTGTAGAGATGGCAGCAGAGAGAGAGTGATTCCGTTCGGTGCTGCTGCTAAGAAGGCAATGACAAATTATCTTGCGAAAGCGCGTGATGTGATGCTGTTTGATTTACAGTCTGATATCCTGTTTGTAAATTGTTCGGGTCAGCCGATGAGCAGACAGGGCTTTTGGAAACTGATCAAGTATTATGCAAAGAAGGCGGGCATCATGGCTGACATTACACCGCATACACTTCGCCATTCATTCGCTGCGCACTTGGTGGAGAATGGTGCAGATTTGAGAAGTGTACAGGAAATGCTCGGACATTCTGACATCTCCACAACACAGGTTTATACCAATCTGTCGCATAACCGGATCAGAGAAGTATATGCCAAAGCGCATCCAAGAGGATGATAAGATTGCATAAAAAATCCACTCTTTCTTCAAGCAAGAGTGGATTTTTTATGCAGCGAAAGCCGCCCGCGCCAGTTTTAGATAAAATCTGCAATTCTGTAAATTAAATCTTCAGTATCCTTCCAGCCCAGACAAGGGTCTGTGATGGATTTGCCATAAATATGTTCGCCAATCTTTTGACAGCCCTCTTTGATATAGCTCTCAACCATGACGCCCTTTACCAGATTTGCCAGTTCACTATTGGTACGGCGCGAATGCATTACTTCATGCACAATGCGAAGCTGCTCTTTGAACTGCTTGTTGGAGTTGCTGTGGTTCGCGTCCACGATACATGCACGGTTGACAAGGTCGCGCTCGTTATATTTTTCCAGCAGAAGCATCAAGTCCTCATAGTGGTAGTTGGGAATGTTGTTGCCATGCTTATTGACCGCCCCGCGCAGGATGGTGTGTGCGAGCGGGTTTCCAGTCGTGTTGACCTCCCAGCCGCGGTAGATAAAAGGATGTGGGTGCTGCGCTGCATACACGGAGTTGAGCATCACACTCAGATCACCGCTTGTCGGGTTTTTCATGCCGGCGGGCACGTCAAAGCCGCTCACAACAAGCCGGTGCTGCTGATCCTCAACAGAGCGGGCGCCGATTGCCACATAAGAGAGAAGGTCTGAGACATAGCCCCAGTTCTCAGGGTAGAGCATCTCATCTGCTGCAGTAAGCCCTGATTCACACATAACCCGCAGCTGCATCTTACGCATGGCGATGATGCCTTTTAGAAAATCAGTGCCCTTTTCGGGGTCCGGCTGATGAACGATGCCTTTGTAGCCGTCGCCCGTTGTCCGCGGCTTGTTGGTGTATATCCGCGGTATGAGAATCAGCTTATCATTTACTTTTTCATTGACTTTGGCAAGCCTTGATACATATTCACACACAGCGTCCTCGTTGTCGGCAGAACAAGGACCTATAATGACCAGGAATTTGTCAGATTGTCCGGTAAATACCTCTCGTATTTCCTGATCTCTTGCGTTCTTTAATGCCTGCATTCCATCAGGGACGGGATACTCCTCTCTGATCTGGTCGGGCGTCGGCAGTTTTTTTATAAACTCAAAACTCATTTGTTAGACTCCTTTCGTAAAAACGTCACGGCAGTCAGCCGCTATTTTTTATCATATAACAGATAGCGCCGCAACGCAAGGATAATTAGCAAATCAAAGAAGATCTGGCTACAGAGTGTCCCATAAATATATCCAGAAAACCCAATCTTAGGAACCGCAAAGAGGACAAAGAAAAGGCGCAGCAAGATGCTGGACACATTAAAAATAAAGGTGATGCCCGTCTTGCCAAGCCCGTGAAGAATGCTGCACAAGGTACCGGACATATACAAAAAGGGACATACAAAAGAGAGCGCGCGAATCTGGCTTGCTGCGATAGCACTTCCGAACAGAAGTTCACCAAGCAGCTCTGCAAAGGTAAAGAAAAACAGGAAACAAAAGACCCCAAGCAGGAAACAAAAACCCATTGTCAGACAGATGGTCTTGCGGATGCGCTGGTCGTTGCCCTGCGCCTGCGCCTCTGACACGGAGGGCAGCAGCAAGGAGGCGGCAGAGCCTGTGAATGCGCTGGGAAACATAATCAGCGGAATTGCCATCCCGGAAAAGACGCCGTATAAGGACAGTGCATTGGAGGTGCTTAAACCGCTGGCGACAAGCATTTTCGGAAGCTGTATGGTCTCGACAGAGGAGATAAAACTGATGCAGATTCTATTGAGACTGATTGGCAGCGCAAGGGAGAAAATAGATTTTCCTTTTTGGAGAGAGAGGGCGTTTCGAATGGAAAATTCTGTTTTTCCCGGCCGGACTGCCAGCATAAAGCTAGAAAACAGTGCGGAAGCAAATTCGCCGGCGAGCAGGCCAACGCAGATATATGACAGAGAAATATTCAGTCCGGCTTGCACCGAAAGACGGCATAAAATATAGACAGTGACAACGCGGCAGGATTGTTCTATAATCATCGACCATGCGGGAATTGCCGCCCTTTTCAGACCATAGAAAAATCCGTTGATACAGGAGTGAAGCGTGGCGAGCGGAAATGACAATGCACAAATGCGCAGCAGCGGGATACACCTCCGCTCGCCGATAAACTGGATTGCAATATAGGGCGCATGATGAAAAATAAGATAAGCCATCGCGCCGGAAAGGAAGGCGGAAATTGCAATTCCAGTAAAGAGATATCCGTAGGCTTCCGCCGATTTGTCCTTTTTCGAGGCGGCGACAAAGCGCGTGATGGCATTTTGTATGCCGGAGGCACACACGGCATGTACGAGCATCATGACTGGTCCGAGCAGGCCAAAAATGCCAAGGCTTTCTTCGTGAAAGGTTCTTGAGAGGAAAATGCGGTAAAAAAATCCGATCAATTTCGTGACGATGCCAGCCGCAGTCAGGAAAAATGTGCCTGTGATGATGGGATTTTTCAGGTATCTGGGATTGAGATAGCCTCGGAGTTTTTTTGTGGATAGATTTGACATAGTGTGACTCCAACACATTCACTTTCTATAATGTATGGAAAATTTTGATAAATATGTCTCTGCCTTGACAGGAAGGGGGGCAGCGTGCTATCATCTAACAAATTATGTGTTGCGCGTGCTATCTTGCAACCGTATAAGTTTGCAATTGTGCAATGAGGAAAGAATAGGAGGCAGATATGGCGAAAAAAGTAGTGGTCGGCATGTCAGGCGGAGTGGATTCGTCAGTGGCAGCATATTTATTAAAAGAACAAGGATATGATGTCATCGGCGTGACGATGCAGATCTGGCAGGAGGAAAGCGCTGCCGAGGAAGATGGAGGCTGCTGCGGGCTGAGTGCGGTGGAGGACGCCAGACGGGTCGCGGCGAAACTGGAAATCCCTTATTATGTATTGAACTTTAAAAAGACCTTTCGGGAGTGCGTGATCAATCCCTTTGTGGAGGCGTATCTGCATGGCCAAACCCCGAATCCCTGTATACTCTGCAACCGCCATGTCAAGTGGGAAGCGCTGCTACAGCGGAGTCTGGAGCTGGGGGCAGACTATATCGCAACGGGGCATTACGCCCGCATTGTGCAGCTTGAAAATGGCAGATATGTATTGCGCAGCTCGGTCACAGCAAAAAAAGACCAGACGTATGCGCTCTACAATCTCACACAATCCCAGCTTGCGCATACCCTGATGCCAGTGGGAGAATATGAGAAAGACGCAATCAGAGAGCTTGCTAGGCAGTTGTCGCTTCCCGTGGCGGATAAAGCAGACAGTCAGGACATCTGCTTCGTGCCGGACAACGATTACGCAGCCGTTGTCCAAAAGGAGGCAGGGGACCGTGTGCCGGCGCCGGGGAATTTTGTGACAGCATCGGGAGAAATACTGGGCCAGCACAAGGGTATCATACATTACACCGTGGGCCAGCGCAAAGGGCTGAACCTTGCGATGGGGCATCCTGTGTTTGTGACACAGCTTCGGCCAGACACGAATGAAGTGGTGATTGGGGAAGGGCAGGAGGTATGGACGGATACACTGGTGTGTGACGATTTGAATTTTATGGCTGTCGAAGCGCTCACAGAACCTGTGGAGGTAATCGCAAAAATCCGCTATTCCCATGCAGGGGAAGCCTGCACAGTCGAAAAAATGGCAGATGGAAAGGTAAAGTGCAGTTTTCACAAACCTGTCAGGGCAGTCACGCCCGGACAGGCTGTCGTATTCTACAAGGAGGATTATGTCTTTGGCGGCGGGACAATCCTGCCATAATCTATAGCTTTAAATATTCTGGTACGCGGGACTGGTAGATACAGTAGTATCGAAAGCCGCATTCCAGCAAAAGGCTGCGCGCGCGGTCAAACTCCTGTGCGATCTCATCGGGCTTGTGGGCGTCCGAGCCGACCGTGATGATCTCACCGCCAAGCTCATGATAGCGTTTTAGAATTTCTGCGCATGGATTTGGCTGGCCAAGCCCCATACAAAATCCTTTGGTGTTGACTTCCAGTCCTTTTTCGTTTTCAATTAAGTGGGTCAGGATTTGATCAAAGACATCTGCGTGTTTTGCGTAGGCGTATTTTTCGTTGAAGGTGGGGCCGTACCGCACTACATAGTCAAGATGGCCATACACATCAAAATACGGGAGTGTTTTCACACACTCCAGAACCGACAGAAAATACTCGTGATGCGCCTCGTCCTCGCTTCGCCCTTCAAAAAATTCAGGATAATAAGGATCTTTTCCGTTGCACAGATGCGACGAGCCTATAATAAAATCAAAATCGTAGGATTTGGCGTACACTGCGAGCTGGCGCTTTAGATGAGGCTGCAGGCCAAGTTCTACGCCAAAGCCGACAGTGATTTTGTCCTTGTATTTTTGGCGGAGTCTTAACAGCTCATACAGATAAGAGTCGGTGTTTAGCTCAAAGACGGCCTCCTCCCCCGGCGCATAGACAAAATCAGGATCATAATGTTCTGTGATACAGACGTGCGAAAGCCCCAGTGAGACTGCGCGGTGAAGCATGTCCTCCATCGGGGCGCTGCTGTCTCCGGAAAAATTTGTGTGCATATGAAAATCGGCTTTGACTGCCATGCGGGAATCCTCCTTTGAATGCATAAGTTTTGAAATAATTTTTTTCGTCTAAATTTTATTTTACCACAGATTTGAATAGAAACCTATATTAAAATATTATAAAAATTTAGTATCAAAAATTTTACAGAACTTTTTGCGTTTTTTTCAAAATATGTCTTGAATTTTATGCCATAATTAGGTAAAATAAATTTGTTGATAAAATTTTGTCAATCATTTTACACAAACTGCCAGATTACGGGACTTTTTTCATTGATTCTATGTATAAAAAGTGTAATTGGGGCAAAGACTACATGGTATCTGTGTAATTTGTGGACAAAATAAGGATGATAAAATAATATTATCTATTTTAGGAGGAAAATAACATGGCAGTAAGAGTAGCAATCAATGGTTTTGGCCGTATTGGCCGTCTTGCATTCAGACAGATGTTCAATGCAGAGGGATATGAAGTAGTTGCGATCAACGACCTGACAAGCCCTAAGATGTTAGCACACTTGTTGAAGTATGATTCTTCACAGGGAAAGTATGAGCTGGCGGACAAGGTTACAGCAGGTGAGGATTCGATCACAGTAGACGGAAAAGAGATTAAGATCTACGCTTTCCCAGATGCAAACAACTGCCCTTGGGGAGAGTTAAAGGTTGACGTTGTATTAGAGTGTTCAGGCTTCTATACAAGTAAGGATAAGGCTCAGGCACATATCAACGCTGGTGCACGCAAGGTTGTTATCTCTGCTCCGGCTGGAAACGATCTTCCTACAATCGTTTACAATACAAACCATGAGACATTGAAGGCATCTGATACAATCATTTCAGCAGCTTCTTGTACAACAAACTGTCTGGCACCTATGGCAGACGCACTCAACAAGTATGCACCGATTCAGTCTGGTATCATGGTGACAATCCATGCTTACACAGGTGATCAGATGACACTTGACGGACCTCAGAGAAAGGGTGATCTGAGAAGATCCAGAGCAGCAGCAGTGAATATCGTTCCAAACAGCACAGGCGCTGCAAAGGCAATCGGACTAGTTATTCCTGAACTGAATGGCAAGCTCATCGGTTCTGCACAGCGTGTTCCGACACCGACAGGCTCCACAACAATCCTCACAGCAGTAGTAAATAAGGCTGATGTGACAAAGGAAGGCATCAATGCCGCTATGAAGGCAGCAGCAAATGAGTCTTTCGGATACAACGAGGACGAGATTGTTTCTTCTGATGTAATCGGAATGAGATTTGGTTCTCTGTTCGATGCTACACAGACAATGGTGAACAAGGTTTCTGATGACCAGTATGAGGTACAGGTTGTATCTTGGTATGACAACGAGAACAGCTACACATCTCAGATGGTAAGAACAATTAAGTACTTCTCTGAGTTAGCATAATTCGTTTGTAAATGACCTTTTAAGGGTCCGGTCTTATGGGCCGGGCCCGTTTTGATATACAGCCCTTACAGGGGAAAATGATAGGAAAGATATAAAGGAGAATAATAAAATGGGATTAAATAAGAAATCAGTTGATGATATCAATGCAAAGGGAAAAAGAGTGCTTGTGAGATGCGACTTCAATGTGCCCCTCAAAAATGGCGAGATTACAGACGAGACACGTATCGTTGCAGCACTTCCCACAATCAATAAGCTGATCAAGGACGGCGGAAAAGTGATTCTCTGCTCTCATTTAGGAAAAGTAAAGAATGGGCCAAACGAAGGCGAATCACTGGCGCCAGTTGCAAAGAGACTCTCTGAGAAGCTTGGAAAAGAAGTAAACTTTATTTCTGATTACAACGTGACAGGTGAGGCAGCTACAGCGGCAGTCGAGGCGATGAACGAGGGCGATGTTGTTTTATTGCAGAATACACGTTTCCGCGGCAAAGAGGAGACAAAGAACGGCGAGGAGTTCAGCAAAGAGCTCGCTGATCTTGCAGATCTGTATGTGTGTGATGCGTTTGGTTCTTCTCACAGAGCACATGCATCTGTTGAGGGCGTTACCAAGTTTATCACAGAAAAAGGCGGAGAGAACGCAGTTGGTTACTTAATGCAGAAGGAGATTGACTTCCTTGGCAATGCGGTAGAAAATCCTGTAAGACCATTTGTAGCGATTCTTGGCGGTGCGAAGGTTGCTGACAAGTTAAACGTTATCAACAATCTGTTAGAGAAGTGTGATACATTGATCATCGGCGGCGGCATGGCATTTACATTCTTAAAGGCAAAGGGCTATGAGATTGGAAACTCTTTAGTGGACGATGAGAAGCTTGACTACTGCAAAGAAATGATGGCAAAGGCTGAGAGCCTTGGCAAGAAGCTTCTTCTTCCGATTGATACCACGATTGCAGACGGCTTCCCAAATCCGATTGACGCAGAGATCGCAGTAGAGGTGGTAGATGCAGATAAGATTCCAGCAGGCAAGGAGGGGCTTGATATCGGTACTAAGACCGCAGAACTTTTTGCAGATGCTGTAAAATCAGCAAAGACTGTGGTATGGAACGGGCCGATGGGCGTATTTGAAAATCCTACACTGGCAAAGGGAACCATCGCAGTAGCAAAGGCACTTGCTGAGACAGAGGCTACCACAATCATCGGCGGCGGCGATTCCGCAGCGGCAGTAAACCAGTTAGGCTTTGCTGATAAGATGAGCCACATCTCTACAGGCGGCGGCGCTTCCCTTGAGTTCTTAGAGGGCAAAGAGCTTCCGGGTGTTGTTGCAGCAGATGACAAGTAATTTCGTAATGCTGGCGCATTCTTTGTGGATTGTGCAGATAACGAAAGTGTTTTAATCATAAGACAGTGTAGAATCGGTAAGGAGAAAAGAGAAAATGGCAAGAAGAAAGATTGTAGCCGGAAACTGGAAGATGAATATGACACCCAGTGAGGCGGTTAAGTTGGTTGAGGAATTAAAAGACTTGGTAAAGTCAGAGGACGTTGATGTCGTATACTGCGTGCCGGCAATTGATATCGTTCCAGTTGTGGAAGCTGTGAAGGGGACAAATGTTGAGGTTGGCGCTGAGAACATGTACATCGAGGAAAAGGGCGCTTTCACAGGTGAGATCGCACCGGGAATGCTGGTGGACGCTGGCGTAAAATATGTTATTATCGGACACTCTGAGCGCCGTGACTACTTTAAGGAGGACGATGCATTCCTCAACAAAAAGGTTGCCAAAGCATTTGAGCATGGTTTGACACCAATCCTTTGCTGCGGTGAATCTCTTGAACAGAGAGAGATGGGCGTTACAATGGATTGGATCAGACTTCAGATTAAGTCGGATTTAGTAGGCATCACAGCAGATCAAGTAAAGAAGCTGGTGATCGCATATGAGCCAATCTGGGCGATCGGCACAGGCAAGACCGCTACAACAGAACAGGCACAGGAGGTTTGCAAGGGCATTCGCGATTGCATCGCAGAGATCTATGATGCCGCAACCGCAGAGGCAGTGCGCATTCAGTATGGCGGATCTGTCAATGCAGCAAATGCAGCAGAGCTTTTCGCACAGCCTGACATTGACGGCGGACTGGTAGGCGGCGCAAGCTTAAAGGCTGATTTCGGGAAGATCGTGAATTATAAATAATAGGGAAACGGCAAAAATCTGATAGTTGGAAAATGCCTGAAATAAGGGGTATTGAAGGAGTATGGTTTCTTCAATATCCCTTTTTGATATCCCTAAAGTTGACAAAAATATCATAAACATATATCATAATATCATAAATGGAAAATTCTGAAAACTATCATAAACTGATAGATGTATGTTTTGGGAAGTGGCGTTAAATAGCCTTTCGGAATCTTCTTTGTTTCTGCCGTAACATCAGATATATAGTGACTAAGGGAGTTTATTCTACTACAGAGGGAAGGAGCATATTATTGAGAACGAGAAAAGATAATGGAGAAGGGTCATGTAGAAAAATAGCACAAGGAAAATATGAATGTGTGATACAGTCTAACCTGATCAATCCTAAAACACTGAAGCCGAAAAGATTTATGAGAAGGGGGGCGACAGAAAAAGAGGCACGTTCAGCAGCAATTATGGCTATGCAGGCTTGGGAGAAGGAATATAGGAATCATGGCAATGATGCAAATTTTAAGAAAACGAAGTTGTTCGGGGAATATATGACAGAATATATGGAAAACAAAGTCAAGGGAACTATTACGGACAGTGGCTATTATTCCTATTATAAAAATATGGAAAGATATTTTTATCCGTACAGAATATCGAAATTTCAGCTGCATAATCTTTCTGTCAGGGCTTTTCAGGATTACTATGATGAAATCGGACAGAAATACAGCAAAAAGACGTGCTCTCTTCCCGTTCAGCTCTGCCGTAGACTATGTAAAGATTTGGTGAACCGATCCCTGATACCGGAGGACTATGCATCTCAGGCGGTGCCCAAAAAAGAAGTTGTTGATGAGTATAGCAGGGAAAGACAGGAAAAGGAGGAGCAGAAAAAAGAAATATTTTCGAAGGAGGATGTCATAAAGTTTCATAATGAGTGGCGCAGCCATCTGCATAATAGCCAGTATGACGTTGTTGCCGTATTTCTGTTGGAAACGGGATTAAGGGCGCAGGAGTTTGCAGCATTGCAAAATTCTGATATTAATATGGAGAAGAGTATTATAACAATTAAAAGGTCCATGGGGAGACGATTTGCTGATGAAGACGGAGGTGGTATAGAAGAATACTACAAAGTTCCCAAAAATAAAAAGCAGAGAATTATTTATCTATCTGATATTGCCAAGGAATGCGTGATTGACATGCAGCAGAGGACTGCAACATATTGTAAAGAGAATAAAGACGATTTATTGTACCCGGTGTTTAGGAAGCCGTATAGGGCGAGAAGCAATTCGACAATGGAAGTTGGTTTCAAAACATTATGCAATTTTCTGGATATTGACAGATGTGTACAACGAGGGAAGACAGGTATATATAAGGGTTTATGTCTGCATAGTCTCCGGCATACATTTATTACGTATGCCAATACAGCAAATGGGAATAATTCACTTGTGGTTTCTATGATGGCTGGACATCAGCAACGGATTGATGAAAACATCTATACGCACGAAAACATTGAAGCGCTGTCGCAAATCCAGACACCCGGTAAATTGTTTATTGATGACGCAACGCCAAAGCATTCCATTGAAATAGATGATAAAGACTATCAGGAATTTTTAGAATTTAAGAAATGGAAAGAACAGCAGGCAAAAGACAAAAATTAGTATATAGCGTTATTCGGTGCCTGGTTTTATAATGGAAACAGCTGTGACAGGTATGGATTCAGTATATTTTTCACGACCGTCTGCTGTACGTAAGTCAGAATGTTCTATATTAAGCCTGCTATATTAACCAGTATGTAGTTTTTACCAAGGTATGCAATGAACAGGTGGCAATACACGGCAGGACAAGGGAAGCGGTGCAGGAAGCAATACGGATATGCAAGGAAAGAAATGTTTTGAAGGAATATCTCTCCAGCCGGGAGAAGGAGGTAGTGGATATGTTAATGGAACTGTATGACGAGCAGGAAGTGCTCAGGTCTTATGTGGAAAGCGAGAGATATGAGGCTGAAAATATTATCAAAATAGGGACGGCAAAAAGATTTTTAAGGATGGGCAGGCTTTCTATCGAGGAAATTGCAGAAGGAACCGGACTTACCGTTGAAGAGGTTGAAGAACTGCAGAAGGAATTGCTGCAGCCAGTATAGCGGTTAGATTGTGACTTGGACGGTGAAATGGGGAAATTAAAGAATCAGGGTGGGAATGGCTTTTTACATTTTGATACAGACAGGTGATAACATTCCTGACAGGTATAAACAAATCATATCTGTCAGGGATGTTTTTTTGCCATAAGGCCTAATTCGCAGAGAAATGCGGTCAATGTACTACGGAAATGATGAAAAAACGGAATTTAATGTGTATATCCTTGTAGTGTCTGCAGGTCATCGTTCCAGTCTTTATGCTTCGGCAGGATGTATTCCAAATCCGGATTCCTGTCTCGGCACTGCTGTCCGGCGGCATCATTGTCCACGGCCAAAATCAGACTCAGGGTTGAACCTCTTAGCCTGCCAATGGCTGTCTGCTTTGCCGCACCTGCTATGCTGATATAGTAGGCAGGTTCATTGGTTCCCCGTAGCCTGTGTAATTCGAAGAGACTGATGGCATCAACGGCAGCCTCACATATGTAAGCTTTGCATGCAGCCCTGGAAGTCCTAAACCACCAGAAACCATCATTTCTGCAGTCAGGAACTATTCCGTGGAAAGGTTTTCCATAAGTGTAAGTTCCGCGAAGTTCTGCGAAATCTCTTTCCGCATTGATGAATACAATGTTGTTTCGTTCTCTTTCCTGATACAGAATCTTTTGTGAAATAAGCATCCGGATTGTTCCTGCCGGTATGCCGCGGTTTGTAAGGAATGCAAAAAGATTCTTGTATGTCCCGTCCACAGGGATGGGAAAACGGGGCGGAACGGACTTTATTTTGTCTAGCTGACTGTTCTGGGGACATTTCTCCGTGGATTCCCCTGCCAGTGCCTGTACTGCTGTTACAAATGTATACCCCATATGTCTTGTCAGATATTCGATGGAATTGCCAGTTTCATCGTTGGAAAAGTCCCTGTAGCCACAGTAGCCATTCTTTATTGAGATGCTGTGGTTATCTTTTGGACGGAGACTGTTTCCTTCACGGATGAAGTTAGAAGCATGGTATTTTAACAAAAATGTGTACAAATCTGTTTGTCTTGCGGTATGAATCTGTGATTTTGAAACACTATTGTTCATGGATGGTTACCTCTGATACAAGGGGCATTAAAGTAAACAGTTTATACTATATGTCCCACGGAAGTTCATTTTCAACACCTTTTGGAATGGTCATCCAGCCATCAGTGTCGTTATTGCTTTCTTCAATATCATCAGGCTTAAGAATGGGTGGAACCGGTTTGAACCAGTCATATTTTGTATAATAATCAAAAAGACATGAGTAGCTGCTGATACCAAAGCGGTTTTTGAGACAGACAAGCTCGACTTTTCTCGGAACCGATCGTTTGGCTTCCCTGATCCGCTGCCTTTTTTCATTGATCCCGTTTGTCTGGGAAAACAGCTTTTCATGAATGCACTGGAGTTGCAGTCCCCACAGCACATCCGCCGTATACTCGATCCCGCCGCTTTCCTTGAAGGACTCGAAGTCTATCGCGGCCATGTAATTCTGCCTGTTCAGGGAAGAAATTACAATCATTGTTATCTGATGGTCTGCCTGCAGTTCCTTAAGCCGTTTTACATGATAGTCTACCGTGTCTCTTGTCGTCATACGGTTTTCCGAAGGGGACTGTATGACCTGGAGATAATCAACCACTACTACGGGTCTGACCTTGTTTGTCTGGATGTATCCCGTAACTGCACCGACAATGTCATCGATGGTTGCACGAAAGCTGCATTCGATTACTGTCATTTTGTCGGAATAGTTCCTACACCTTTCAATGGCAGATGCTATGTGAGGGAGGGACAGGTCGGCTCTCCTGACCTGCAGGGAGGATAAGCCGTCTGCCGTATTCTCCATGGCAATGGTCCGGGCGATACTTTTTGATGCAAGTTCCAGCGCGGACTGTTCCAGACTGAAAAACAGGATATGAGTTCCTGCTTCTGCCATCTGGTCACACATCTGGTGAATGAAGGTTGTTTTTCCTAGAGACGAGATTGCGCCAATAACATAGAGGCCGGGATACAGGTTGGTGATGGCATCAAGGTTGGAGTATCCCGATTTCAGCCGGCCGGTTTTTTTGAAGTTCTCAACATCGTGGGGGAATTGTCTGCTGTAGTATTCCCCCATATTAAAACGTCTTATGGCGGGGACATTGGCTTTATGCCGGGTTTGGTCTGCATGTTGGTTTGAAATGATTGTCTGCTCTGACATATGTTTTACCTCCAAAAGAATTCATTTTTTCTTTCATCTCCGTAATTTACTCAAGTATAGTATGGGAATGGCTGCGGGTCAAGCAGCCACTCCCGCCGATACTATATTATTTAGATAATATAGTATTAGTGGGTTACGGAATGCTCTGAACCCCTTGTAGAATGCGGGGATGTATATCTGCCCGGTTACACTTCCCAACATAATGGTTACACTTTCCAACATAATGGTTACACTTCTCGACATAACGGTTACGCTTCCCAACATAATGCCATGCCTAGGGATTTGCGTTTTTTCCATGGTGTGGGAAAGTGAAAACCATGTCAAGCGTTGCGCATGTCGGGATAGTCTCGGGATTTTGGGGATCGGGAAGCTGGATGCCGTTATATACTGTAGAAAGTGATGTTTTTTCCCGCAGCAGTTCCCATGCCTTGCTGAATGCCCGTTCCAGCAGTATGTTCTTATTGCCGGTTCTGAGGGTTCCTGTATTAAGACTGCTATGTAGCAGCGGATTCCGTTCCACGATTGTCCTGGCACTGATATGAGGCGTAAATTTTCCAGACTGCTCGATCAGGGCAACGATGGATAATACAATGTCAACGGCCTTTTTGTTCCGCTCCTTTACGATATCCATATCAACCAGATAGGAGTGTGACGGGTACATCTGCGGTGTGCCGTTTTTCTTTATACATATATTTCCCTGCCTGTCCGTGCGCAGACTTTCTTTATATATTTCATGGATGATCCTGGTCATATAGGGACTCGTGAAGCAGACCGTATTTTTTACCCCGTCATATTCCAGTGAATGTAATACTGGGAGGATATCATGGCTGTCTGCCCCATTATTAATGATTCCGAAAACCGTCTGAAAATGTCTGATATCGCTGAGACATTCCTGTGCATCGGTTTTGCCGATGCCTGTAGTTTTTCCAATCCCCTTTGCAAAATCAGGGTAATAGACCGTTATCGTTTCATCGGGGTTCAGGAGTTTAGCAGGAGTGTCATAAATCTTGTGGTGGATGACCCCGTATAGTGCCCGTAACAGCGGGAGATTAAACTCCTTAATGTTCCGGGACGTATACAGTCCGGATAATTCCGCTGATGTGGCAGGCAGCCCGTTAAACAGTAATATGCCGTCACTGTATTTTATGTTTTGGATATCAGAAACGGGCTGGAGATAGGCAGTGCCGTTTTTGATCAGTGTGAGGGCGTCTCGGTATTTGGGGATTGTGATTACGGGAAGTTTATCTGGTATTTCAGCAGTATCCCCAGCTTTGCTTTTGGTACGGCGGGGGATTTTTTCTTTATCCGTTTTGTCTGTTGAAGCGATAGGGACTGCTGTATTTATTGTAGCGGATGAAGAAACCGCAGCAGGCAGTAGTGATTGCGCAGAGTTGATGATAGAAGCTGATGATTGATTGTTAGATACCATTTTATTGCCCTCCGGGAATGCCGCTCAAATACAGACGGTATAATTTTTTGCAAATAAAATGGAAGATTTTTACTGCGGGGAAGGGTGAAAAGTATAAAGAATTTATAAAATAAATCTAAAAGAGAACGATCCGGATGGAAAAACAGGCGGCCGGGGGCAGTAGCATAACAAATTGTGTAATAAGTTATACACAATTTTATAAAGCTGTCCTGCGTATAAAAAAGACACCTGTATGCATGCATCCGCAGGAATCGGTTATTTTGCCGTGGCAGGGCAGGAATGGAGGGCTGCTAAACGGGCATCGGCCTGTCCGTGTAAGAATGGGGAAAGGATTTTGTATGCCAAAAGACTGCATGTGTCAGGAAATGGGCTGTTTTAAGGTACATTTTGTCAGGAAATTATGGAGATTGTGATATATTTTTGATGTTTATAGCATCGGGTTGTTTTTGTGTACATGGAGAAGGGGAAGATATCAAACATTTTTCTGTATATATAAAGAGACATCACATGCCGGAGCATTTTTCAGATGTGATATCGGGTACAAAAACAATCTGTATCCTGATTTTAAAGTGCGGAGACGGCATATGTAAGGTGATGTTTTATTTTCGGGGCTGCAAAAAGAAATTGCATATGTAAGGTGATGTTTTATTTTCGGGGCTGCAAAAAGAAATTGCACCTGTAAGGTGATGTTTTATTTTCGGGACTGTAAAGAGAAATTGCATCTATAAGGTGATGTTTTATTCTCGGGACTGTAAAAAAGAGATTGCACCTGTAAGGTGATGCTTCTTTCATGGTAATATGGAAAATTGAATCTATAGGTGATGTTTGTTTTACGGAAGCTGTAAAAGGAAACGGTATCTATAGGTGATGTTTGTAATGACTGTCCCCGCAGTTAATGTTCCTGCCATAGGTGATGTCTGACAGATCCGGTGATCTTCCGGATGTGATATCATAGGTGTGTCGGAAAGCGGTATATAAGCCTTTCGGAAAAAAGATAAGGAGGGATTGTGAATATGGAATTGTTTAATTATCTGAGTGAGGAAGAGAAACATCAGATGGAAGATCTGATGCAGAAGGCAGTGGAAAGGAGGGGGCGAGACAGCGGAATGGAAGATGAGACGGTATCGTGCACATTTTATCACCTGCAGTATGACAATAGGAAGCGGGTGGACGACGAAGCGGCCGGAAGGAGGACATGTTATGAAACGGATCTGAGGTGCTTGGTGGACCAGGTCTGTGGATTTTTCCAGAGGCATGGCTGCTGCAATATGTGCAGGAAAAAGGCGGAAGAAGCCATGGATGAGGAGCTGCCGTTTGATTAGCTGTGCCGTAGCGGTTTATGACGGTAAAAAGGAACACAGGAGGCATTATCATGCCGGCAGGATGGAAATGCTGTTCGGATTGGTGGATGCGGGGAAACTGACACTCGACGAAGCGGCAGATTTTGCCGGTTTTTCATGGGCAGAGGCTACGGACATGCTGCAGGGCTGGCAGGAAGCCCGGAGATTGTAGGAAAGGGGGGCATGAAGGAAGATATTGAGCCGGAGCCGGTAAATCTGCTGCCATAAAGCTTTCCGTTGTTTATGAGGGTCGTCCCACGGGGGACGGCTCTTTTCTGTTGCAACAGGAAAATATCATATTGCAAAGGAAAAGGGGGATTATTATGGCAGAAGGCATGGTTTCAATGGCGGATATGGTAATACAGATGATTGGCAGCGGCCAGCTGTCTTTTGAAGACGAGGCCAGGATCAGGCAGACGATCGAAGGCAGGCAGAAGGGCACAGGGGACGGGCAGAAGGGGCGGTGTCTTGCAGGGGTTATCGACTCCGAAATGGCAGCAAAAATGGCTTCACAGGATACGGCAATGAGAAATATGTTCTGGTCGGTGTATAAGAAATGTTTTAAGGACAGCAGGGTCGGGAAGATGGATGCTTCCAAACTTACGGAAAAAACAGTAAATAAGTTCGAAAAGGATGTCAGGGAGCTGTACGGGCTGGATGAAAATGAAATGGTTTTCTTTATGGGGATGTTCCAGGTGGGACTTGACAAAATGGCGGAGAAAGGGCTGCTGGAGTTTGTCCATGACAGACAGAGGTTCCGTGATTTTATCAGTTCAAGGCACAGGATTTCATACATAGGGAACCCGTATTCTTCCGGGGAGACGGAAAAAATAATGAACTGGTCCGAACTGCATCCCACCGACGCAAGGGGGCTGGCGGTAGGTCTGTGGTTTACGGGAGGGATCTCGCTGATGGAGATTGTGAACCTCTCCAAAAAGGACTGCTGGGGCAGAAGGACTGCGGACAGTATCATGCAGTTTGATGAGGGGCTGTTCCGCGTAAGAAGGAGGGCGGAGATTGTCAGGAACGCGCTGAACCTGCATCCTGCAGACGTCAGGTATGTTTTTGCCATTCCGAGGGATGACGGAAGCGGCTGGAAAAGACTGACCGGGATGGGACTGCAGAAAAAGCTTGGGTGCATCTGCCGGGCCGTGGGTATTTCCTATAAGAAAATTAAAGAGGATGAGGCGTTAAGACTCAATACATGAGAGACTGAAGGCCTGAAATGTAGATGCGGAATTCCTGCTGCCATATTAAACACCTGCAGAATATGTAACAGGAAAAAGATAAGAACAAAATTTCCCGTTTATTTCTATTGACTGAATTTCAATTTTTGGATATACTAACGATAAGTAAAAAAATAATTTACAAATCGAAAGTAGGTGAACGTCATGCTGTATGAATATCTGAAAGGGAATTACGAACCCGGGGAACCAATCTTTTCCGGGGATATTTCCATTTCCGGACTATCGGAAGAAAATCTCCGGTATCACTTAAAGCGGCTTACAGATGACGGTATCCTGTGCAGGTTTGAGGCAGGAATCTACTATTTTCCCAGAACAGATATTTTTGGGGAAAAGATGGCTTTGACGGCAGATACGGTGGTGCTCCATAAATATGTGAGGCGCCGGGGGAAAAGGGTAGGGTACTATTCGGGATATACCCTGGCAAACCGTATGGGGCTGTCTGCCCAGGTGCCGCTTACGGAAGAAATCACCAGTAATTATGCACCGGCGCAGGTTCGGGAATTAACCATAAAAAACCGGAAGTACATTCTGAGACGCCCTGTTGTTGAGGTTACGGATGAAAATGTGGCTGTCCTGCAGTTTCTGGACTGCCTGAAGGATTTGGAGAAGTGTGCAGAAGAGGAACCGAAGGTCTGCGGACGGATTCTTAGCGGTTATGCCAGGGAGCACGCCCTTACAAAATCAGCAGTAGACAGGTTTCTTGCAATGTATCCGCTGAAAATATACAAGGCGATTTATGAGACGGGGGTAGGGTATGTATCTGCACAGGGACAGGGAAACATTTAAGGATATGGTTGGGCAGGCTGCTGACAGCAGCGGGAGGACACCGATCGTAGTGGAAAAAGATTACTATGTGACACTGATCCTGAAACTGTTTTCAGAACAGTTGCCTAGGTGTGTGTTCAAGGGAGGGACGTCCCTGTCAAAAGGTTTCCATGTGATAGACCGTTTTTCTGAGGATATAGATATTACATTTAAGGAACATATCGGGGAGAGCAGGAGAAAGAAATTGAAAAATGTTGTTTTGAGGGGGATTAGTGAGGAACTGGGTATGCCGATAGCTAACTGGGAAGAAACCCAGAGTGACAGGGATTATAATGCCTATCTGTTTTCTTATGAATCCGTGTCTGGCTTTCAGGATGACAGGCTGCCACAGTATGTAAAGCTGGAGACTGCCCTTGGCTCTTATTCTTTTCCTACACAGACTGTTGAAATCCGCAATTATATTGGAGATTACCTGGAAGGCAGGGGTAGGGCAGATTTGGCGGGACAGTTTTCTCTGGGCAGGTTTTCCATGAACCTTCAGTCTTTGGAACGGACCTATATAGATAAAGTTTTTGCCCTGTGCGACTATTATCTTCAGGGAAAGTCAAAACGCTATTCCCGCCATTTGTATGATATTTATAAGCTGACTCCCCGGATAGAATTTAATGATGGATTTGCTGTGCTGGTACGGGAAGTGCGGGAACATCGTTCAAGGATGCGGATATGTCCGTCAGCGGATGAGACAGTTGATGTACCGGCAGTTATTTCTGAATTTTGCGATAATTCTTTTTACAGGGAGGATTATCAGGCTATTACAGATTATTTTGCGAAAGATGCGGTATCTTATGATGATGTGATAGGGCAGATGCGGACTCTTGTGGCCAGTAACCTGTTTGCAAAATGATACAGATGAAAGAGGTGAGACACAGTATATACTGCATCTCCCGATTGTTTCTAACAAATGTGGACGCGGAATTCCTGCTGCCATGTCAGACGTAACAAAACAAAAAAGAAAGCCGCCGTGGAGGACAGAGGAAATGGATAAAGAAGAGATAGGGAAAAAGATTGGAACACAGGGGGAAAAGATGCTCACATGAATTGAGCAGATGTTAAGCGTAGCCTTCACGAATGAAATAATAGCCAACCCGGGATATATCTCCATGACCGACTATTATCTGAAAGTATCGTGAAAACTATTGAACCGCTGTATACCGAACGGTACGTACAGTGGTGTGTGGGGGGGTATTTAAAGAAAAATGCCTGTTCCCCAGTGACATGATTCCGGGGAACAGGCATTTTCTGCCACAGGGGAAGCGGGGAATTATCAGGAATCTCCCCTGCAGTGTTAAATATGATATTTTACATGGAGTCGGCAGGCTGGTGGTCCGTTTCGTACTGACGGGCCAGTTTATAGAAGGTGGTTGTTTTAAGCCCCAGAAGCTGCCTTGCCTCCACGGCAGTAATCTCCTTATTTTTCCATCGGGCATAGACATCCGGCCAGTCCTGCGGGTAACCTATGGCAGGGCGGCCGGTAGGTTTTCCTGTTTTAAGGGAGACTTTTTTTCCGCCGACGGTTTTCATGGAGGCAATTCCCTGCTTCTGCCGGGCCAGGATATTTTCCCTTTCTTTCTGTGCACAGTAGGACAATATCTGCAGGACGAGGTCGGCGATGAAGGTCCGCTCGAGGTCGTTTCCGTTTGTGGAGCGTGTATCCAGGAGCGGCATGTCGATGACCTTGATATCCGCCCCGAGTGTCCGGGTAATATGTTTCCACTGCTCCTTAATCTCCGTGTAATTTCTCCCCAGACGGTCGATCGAGTATATCACCAGCAGGTCGCCCGCATGGAGGAGCGGCACCGTGTTTTCCGTCCCCACGAGGGCGTTGTATGCCTTCCGGTTAAAATCCCTGCCGCTTGCCCTGTCCTCAAAAATGTATTTCGGGGGGATTCCCTCCTGCTCCGTCATGATGTCCCACTGTCTCTGCGGGTTCTGGCTTTTTTCCGAGACCCTGATATATCCGTAGATATCTCCCATAAACAGACACGCTCCTTCCCTTCGTTAAGGTATACCTTTACAAAAACCCGGGACTGCCCCCCTCAGGGCTGGAATTTCCTTTCGTAAAGGTTTATTCCCGGGTTTCTGAATGTTCGTAAAATATTGGCATCTTTACGGATATTATAGCATGGGTCTGGCCGGAAATGTTATGTCGGAAATGAAGAAATTTCATTTTCTGAAAGAATGCATATTAACGGTGTAATTAAATATTTAAAAGAGGAGGGCGGTATATGAAAGGAAACAGGATTGACGGAAGGAAGTGCAGGGGGATCACAGGGCTGCGTATGGGCCGGGACAGCCATTCAGTGACCGGGTTATCTGGTGCTGTCCATGGAGCCTGCCATGCTGGAACAGTGGATGGCTATCTGGCCAGGGGACCTGACAGGCCGGGTGGTTCTGCAGGATAAAAGCGGTTATTTCACATTTTGTATGATATGTACTCCTTATTTTTGTGGTTGAAAATGGCCATGGCAGTTTTGCCGTGGCCGTTTTCTTTTTGGGAAGGAGGTAAAATCCTTTGGAAACGGATCAGGACTGCCGGCGGCGGAGGGGCGTGGATTTTGCGCAGGGACATGGAACGGCATAAGGCAAAAAATAACCTGCAAAAAAACCATCTTTTAGATGAATGTAAAAAGGAAAGGAGAAATATGCGGATGTGCAGAAACGGGGATATATACATAACGCGGCTGGACATGCAGCCAGAGGGAAGTCTGCAGGCCGGGATAAGGCCGGTAATAGTGATCAGCAACGACATGGCAAATAAATTTTCGCCGGTGGTGACCGTAATTCCGGTTACCAGCAAAGTGAAAAAGAAAAAGCTGCCTACCCATGTCCATCTGAATGACTGCGGGCTGGACGGACCATGTACAGCCATGGCGGAACAGATTACCTCCATAGACAAGGACAGGCTGGGGAAGTGGATAGGGAGCATTAAAAATACTGATTACGAGGGGCAGATAAAAAGCATGGAAGAAGCCATAAGGGCGGAGAACCCGGACTGTGATGGGTTTACGGCAGAATCTGCGGACAGCGTGCCAATGTATGTGCTTACCAACATAAAAAAGATAGAAGGGGCGGCCTGCATGCTGTATCCCGGCCTAATCCGTGAATTCGCAGACAGAACCGGCAGCAGCCTTTTTATCATTCCCTCGTCGGTACATGAGCTTCTAATCCTGCCGGTTGAAGACATGAAGGAGACGGAAGAAATCAGAAGCATGATCAGGGAAATCAATGACACGCAGGTGCAGCCGGATGAGATCCTGTCGTACTCGCTGTACTGCTATGACAGGGAAGAAGGCAGGATTTATATATGCTGACATGAAATAGAAAACCCCGGTTTTGTCCGGGGTTTTCTGCCCCTTCCATGTTTTCCCTAAAACCGTTAAATACAGGCATGGCGTATAATATATATTATGGAAACAATAAATCCGCACATGTCCTGAAGGGAGGAAAATTTCATGGATATATTTGAGAAAAGGCTTCTGCGGTTCCTGGCGGGGTACTGTATGTTATGGGCAGCCACGGTAATCCTGTCCAGAACCGTACTGATGTTAAACTTTATACCATCCGGCAGTATGGAGGGCACGATCAGGACGGGTGATTTCGTGCTTGGCACAAGGTATGATATTGGGGAGGGGGATATAGAACGGTATGACATACTGGTTTTCGCTCCGCCTGACGAACCGGATACGGTCTATATCAAGAGGGTGATCGGACTTCCGGGAGAAACGGTCGTGGTCTGCGACGGAAGCGTATATGCGGACGGCGTCAGGCTGGATGATTCCTTTGTAAAAAATCCGATGAACACAAAGGGGGATGGCACTTATGTGGTACCGGACGGCTGTTATTTCGTTATGGGCGATAACCGCAACCAGTCAGACGACAGCAGGTTCTGGACGGAAAAGTATGTGCCGGTTGAAAATGTCGAGGGGAAAGCGAAGTTTATAGTCTTTCCCTTTAAAAACATCGGGGCTGTATAGATGACAGGGGGCAGCAGGATAAATACGGCTGTCCGTTTTATATCTATATTATATGGAAGAAACAGGCCATACGAATCCATGCAAGTCAATGTTGACAATTTTAAACAATAAGAGATAAAATGGTTCGTGTGGATAGATAAAACCTTAAAAGAGAGGGATTTATGGATAAATTTACGAAAAGAATGTTAAAAATCTTTGCTGTTTATGTGTGTGGCATGTTAATTTTTTTTATTTTATTTAGTACGGTGTGGCGTCTGGACCGGGCAGTGTCAGGCAGCATGGAGGATACAATAAAAACCGGCGATCTGATTCTGGGTACGCGGTATGGCATCGAAGGGGAGGACATTGAAAGATATGACATACTTTTTTTCTATCCCCCGGACAGTCCGGATGAGCTGTTTGTCAAACGCGTTATCGGGCTGCCCGGAGAGACCATCGAGGTGTCGGGCGGATGTGTTTATGCAGACGGAACGGAACTGGATGATTCATTTATAAGAAGACCGATGAACGGCAGGGGGGACGGCATTTATGTGGTGCCTGATGGGTGTTATTTTTTTCTCGGGGATAACAGGAACCAGTCAAACGACAGCCGGTTCTGGACAGAAAAATATGTTCCGCTTGAAAATATCGTGGGAAAAGCGAAATTTATCATATCTCCCCTGAAAAACTGTGGGAATCTGGATTATATTAGAAACTAAAAAGAATCACAGATCCGGCCGGTTAAAACATTGCAGAATCTGGTAATATCCGTCCTGCTCCAGAACAGTATTGAGAAAAGACTGACATACATGAACTGATTTCTGTATTTTCTGATTTTGGGTTTTTGGATAATGTATGATTAAAAAGAAGCAGTATTTAGAGATACTGCTTCTTTTTTTGTAGATTTCATTCAATACTGCAGCATAGTAAAGAACTCCCTGCAGTCTTACTGCGGGGAAGAATTCTGCTATAGGCAGGGTAGGTATTCCTGCTGCCTGTATATGCGCTGGAATATGGCATCGGCGGGACTGGAAATTGATTTATCGTGTCATGTTGACAAAATTCATCATAATGAGATAAAATACTTATTAGGATACACTGATTTTCTCCAAACCGGCATGGCAGCAGGAGATGGAAAGATCTAGTGGACGGCGGGATGCCGCTGCCTGAAGTATAGAAACGAGGAGGAACCATATGAACGATGGATAGAATGCGGCGTAGCATTTGGAGGGTAAACACTTAAAAACAAAAAAGTATTTATAACGTACTGCCATATTAAAAACGGCAATACAAGATGAAACGAAGAAAAGGAGGACATTAAAATGAAAAAAAGAGAAAATTTTGCAAAGAAACTTATCGTGGGGGCAATGGCGGCGGCAATGGCATTCGGCGCCGTGGAAGGCGCAGGGATGGTTACCAGTCCCGCGCGTGCGGATCAGGAGGACGCCGGCAGCTTCGACCCGGTGTACTACGCGGCGCTGTATCCGGACGTGGCGGCGGCCGTAGGGACGAGTCCCGAGGCGCTGTACAGCCACTATGTAAACTTCGGACAGAAGGAGGGCAGGATTCCGTATGAGGGCGCTACAGGGGGCGAGTCCGTGGACGGGACGGCGGATACGGCGGCCGACACTGCGACGGTAACCACACCCGTGCAGACCACGGTGGACATCGGCAACGGACCTTTCTGGCTTTTCACAGACGGAGAGGAGGTTGACAAGGCAACATTCCTGCAGGAGAAGCAGAGACTGCAGCAGCAGTTTGACGCGGCGGGTTACGTCCATGTGGGCTGGACCGAGCAGCAGGTGCAGGCAAGGCTTCTCTCGCTCAAGGAGCAGTATCCCGAAGGAATGAAGGTCGGAAACTGCAGCTCCGGTGCGGCCAGGATCACAAACGGACTGTATGGGGATCCTTATGATATCCATGTGGGCTGGGTCGCACAGGGGGATGACGACGTGTTAATGACCGTGGATGGATGCGTCCCCAAAAGGTCGATAGCTTCCCGCAGCGTCGCGGAAAGTTCCTTAAGGATAGGCGACGAGGTGTATATCAAGAATTCTGAGGGACTCGGGCACGTGATGGTTGTGCTTTCCCGTAGCAGTGACGGCATAACTGTGGTGGAATCAAACCAGAACAGTGACATGAAAATGCACTGGGGGAGGTTTATCAGCTGGGCTGAACTTGATGCATGCCTCCGCTATATATGGCACTACGAGTATTGATGCACCGGGACGGCGACGTTACTGACGGAATAATGTTACGGGACGGGGGGCAGCAGGAATGCTGTTTTCCGTCTTTTTGTATTTGTTTTCCCGGTTCAGTTTTATATCTTATGTTCAGTTTTCGTCCAGCAGGACAGGACACCAACTGCTGTCCATAAAGGTCAAAAAAATTGTTCGGCGGGCGTATGTCCGTGCCGGATAGTTTTTTGATTCATTTCAGGTTTGAAACCTATTGTATCCCCTTCCCGTGGCGTGCTTCATATTCACATGTGGCACGTTCCACATCGCAGTCGGATTTCCACAGTTCCATGTAGCAGCCCTTCATGTTACGGTCAAACTTTTATTTAATGTAAACCATTTTTTAAATACATTTCTTGTTAATACCAAATCCTGCTGCCGTCCTGAGTCCGTGACAGGATACCTGATTTAAATATAATGGTAAATGAGGAAGGCAGACTGGATCAGGTCGATAACGATGGTTCCATATGGGCATTTACACCAGGGGATGGAGTTGAAATCGAACTGGTTCCTGATGACGGTTATGAAGTTTATATCGCGGATGTCACTAAAGCTGGGGAGAAACATCTGGTTTACAGATATGGTGACGACGGAGAGTCCCTGCACATATCGGATGCAGGGCAGGACGAATTATTTTTCGAGGTACTGGATCTGGCGGACACGGCAAACGAGGGAAAAGTACCCGATGGTACAATTTTCGTCTGCTACGAAAAGATTTACATAGAGCAGGGAGAGGAAGGCAGCGGGAAATGGGTACTCGTCGCGGACCATGAAGACTTCTGGGACGAGAGCCAGCGGATCTATATGCCCTATATCGACACGACGGCGCTTGACCAGAAAACGGAAGAACACATATCTTATGCCGAGAAGGACATGAAGATATATGACACGGTGCATTACGAGGCAGTCCGTCCGGAATACACATACAAATTAGTGTCGGAACTCCGCGATACTGCGACAGGCGAGATTGTCGTGGACAATGCCGGGAAGAAACAGGTAATCACGACCTATTTTAAAGCTGATTTTGACTTACAGGACAACCAGTACCTCACATATGGCGACGTCATCCCGGAGAACCATGAGGGCAGCGGGATGACGTTTGACGTCGATGCGGAAATCTTCGCTGGCAGGACACTGGTGGTGTACGAGCGGATGTACCTCGAAAATGGCTACGGCGTGGGAAGGCATCTTGTGGCGGAGCATCAGGTTCTTCTGGACGAGGACCAGACCATCCGTGTGCCGAAGGTATGGACGAGTGCGATTGACAGCGACACATTCACGAAGACGCCGTTTGCAGACGGCCTGACGACGATTATAGATACCTTTTCATATGAAAACCTGATACCGGGTTTTACATATGAATTGAAGGGTTATATATTTTACACATATTTCGCAAAATAAATGTTTTAATGTTCCTGTATCTTCCACAATGCCATTGGATGATTACTGATGCGTCTGATGATCTGTTCATCATCATAAAGCAGTTCCGGGCAATATTCCTTATCCCTGAATTTTCTCAAAAAATCCTGTTCATCCGCTGTAAGAACCATTAACCCCGACAAAAATTCCTTTACACGGTTCTTTATTTTTTCCAGTTCTATAAATTCTCCCTTTTGAATGACAGGAAGGAGATCCGTCCTTATTTTTCGGATGCTGATCCGATCGATTACATTCACATCATATCTTTCTGGATTATCTTCCTGTGATATGGCCGTATAAAACACCACCGATTTTCTCAGCATCTCGTATTCGTCTTTAGAAAACAGCCCCGTATCGATCATGTTATATGTATCATAGAGATCCCTCGCTGCTGCCCGGCTGAGTAGCGCATTGATTTTCGCCGCAAAAAGTTCAACAGGCGAAAGCACGGTGATCAAATGTTCCATATGGATCGCATCCGATAGAACAGGCTTGTCTTCCAGCTCAAACAAATGGCTCCTCAGCGAATAATTTATTTCTACTTTGATATTATCCCTCATTCCTCCCAGATTTATATAAGTGAACACAAAAGAATCCAGGCTATGGCGGCTCCTGCTTTGGGGATTCAGGCTATATCCCTGCGTCTGCATAAATTTTTTCAGGTCCTCTGAAATTTTCTGCCTTTGCCCCAGCATCTCCTCCCGGTTTCCTTCTGAACAATAATCCAGATCAATATCAACCGACAGCCTGGGAAGATGGAAGACTGTCAGGTTGATGGCGGTTCCCCCTTTCAATGCAAGGCAGCCTTTCATAATGGGATTACTGTTGATATAATCCAGGACTTCACTTAAACGTACTACTTTTTCCAGGGTATCCCGGATGAAATTCTGCTTATTCGCAATTTCTGACAATTCTGACTTTGTATAATTAAACAAGCGGTTCTCCTCCTTCATTCATCAGCTGCATGATATCTTCCGGTATACATAAATTCCATTCTTTTGAAAATATACTCTTTTCTTCTTTCAGATCGTGGTAGAGATAGCGGGAACTGTTCCCTATGTTCTTTTTACAGTAATCAAAAAATCCATCTGACAATTTCAGCTGCGGGTAAAAAGATAAAAGGTATCCTGCCTTCTGCGCCAGGAACTGGTTATGGTACTTTCCAAGATAGGTGGTCAGTCTGTCTTCATCCAGTACGGTGATCATCTCCAGACAGCGCAAAAGCTCTTCCAGCCCCCCGACCTTATCAAAATCCTTTATATTATCAAGCACAGTCCTCTCCATGTCTGTTACCCGTATCGTTTTTTGAAGTGATATTCCAAAATCCCTTTTGGTCTTCATACAATGATACCACCGCCCGCCAAACTCAAATTCCCGGAAATCCCGCCCCGTGGAAACATATATATCGGAGAAAACCTGGTTTGCAAGCCCGTAAAATTCAAAAGCGGAATGATGGGAAATATAACTGTTTTCTGTTATGGATGATGCAATCTCAAAAGGAGCCGCGACAGCTTCTTTCGTTTCCAGGCTTATCGTGGCATAATAATTACGGCGTACTGACTGCAACAGCCCCTTTTTCTTTAGAGTGTATAGTATATTCTTTGCCTTGCGCTCATCCCCAAATACTTTTGCTGCGTCATCAAATGAAAAACATTTTAACTGCAGCAATTTTTCATAGTATTCAAGCAGCATAAACTCCTCCTTTTCTTTAATAATACAGCAATAATCATCCTATTTCAAGATTAACGTCATAAAAATAAAGTATTGTTTTATGATACCTGGTTTTTCTTATTTTTCCACAATAAACCTGCTGTATTCAATTCCCCAGATCTGCCTGTTTTTTGGGGGTAAGTAAAAATTGGTACAGCATCAGTACAGCATTGGCACGGTTCCGCTCTTTCCCCGTAAAGGCATCCATGCTATACCTGGTACAACAGAAAAGCGGTGGTCTTACGTTGCCAAAGGCAATTCCAACATTATTTCCAAAATAGCCGGCAGGAACCTGGCATCCATAATGAAAAGCGAGAATGGTGATGAGGGCTGTTTCAATACGGTGGTGTTCATCTTCATAGCGGTGCTTCTGCTGGCATTTATCCTGGACCTGTTCAGCATCATCTCCACCAAACAGGAGCTGGATTATTGTGCAGACCAGATAGTGAAGCAGATCCAGCTCTCCGAAGGCGTCAATGGGAAAATAGAACAACTGTTTAATTCCCTCTGCTCCCAGATTGAAGGGGCAGAAAACATTTCCTACTCCATTGACGCTTCCCACAAGTCAGCCACTCCGTCCGGCATGAGCCGGATCATCCAGCTGGGAACCCCCTTCTACATTGATATATGTCAGCGATGTCGAGGTGTATCTGGCGGATAAACTTGTACTGGAATACAAACAGCAGTACGACTGGCATGAATCTTTTTACATACCGGAAATAACGACAAGGCTTTGGGATGACAAGACGGGTGTTGACGTAACCTACGCGGAGGAAACCGTGACGGTGCATGATACCATAACCTATCGGAAGCTTATGCCGGGGACGAGGTATAAAGTCGAATCCCGTCTCGTGGACATGGAAACGGGTGAGACCTTACTGGATGTGAACGGCAGCCCGGTGGTAAGGGAGACCATAAAAAACGTCACACTTGCGGACGGCGAAATTACCGTGGATTTTGAATTTCCTGCCGTTATCCGTGATGACAAAGGGGATATTGTAAAATCCCTTGCAGGTACAATTTTCGTCTGCTACGAAAAGATTTACATAGAGCAGGGAGAGGAAGGCAGC
>KE159564.1:0-37094 GCA_000403215.2 Lachnospiraceae bacterium A4 | reverse complement strand
TCACGACCTATTTTAAAGCTGATTTTGACTTACAGGACAACCAGTACCTCACATATGGCGACGTCATCCCGGAGAACCATGAGGGCAGCGGGATGACGTTTGACGTCGATGCGGAAATCTTCGCTGGCAGGACACTGGTGGTGTACGAGCGGATGTACCTCGAAAATGGCTACGGCGCAGGAAGCATCTTGTGGCGGAGCATCAGGTCCTTCTGGACGAGGACCAGACCATCCATGTGCCGAAGGTGTGGACGAGTGCGATTGACAGCGACACATTCACGAAGACGTCGTTTGCAGACGGCTCCACGACGATTATAGACACATTCAGCTATGAGAACCTAATACCGGGCTTTACCTATGAGCTGAAAGGCTATGTGCTCGACAAAAACCAGAGCATCACGACCGGTACGAATGTGACCGTTTTGGGCACGGATGGAAGGCTCGCACAGAACTCCGTCGTGTTCACACCGGAATCATCTGCAGGGCGGCAAGGCTTTCGTTTGAGGTGGATACGAGGAAGTTCGGCACGGAAGATTACAACGGCATGACATTCGTGGTATACGGCGAGCTGTATGTGATACAGCGGTATGACGGCGACGATGCACGGTCGATCGTTGCATCACATACGGATATTGCCGACCTGAACCAGATCATATATGTGCCGAGGATTACGACGGAACTGAACGATAAAAAGACGGGAACGAAAATCGCGGATGCGGACGGGGTTATGGTTTGCTGATGGCAGCAGGAATATGATGTGTATTACATGATTATTTTTGATCCAGGTGTTACTTTTCTACCATTTAATTTAAAGGCATATCGGATAAGGTGGACTTATCTGGTATGCCTTGTTGTTTACGAACTATAAGTAATAATTTGATGTTTTGTGAACTATAGGCATTTTGGTATAAATCACCCTGCCCTTGCAGTAAGGATACCAGAACAGCAGATAAGAATAAGTTTTGTCAAAAAACAGTAATGGAAACGATTGCCATTACCGCTTTTTAGGTGTCAGTGAATGTATGCATACTCCATGGCTGCCTGCATTACAAGGGAGTGCTGGAGCCATATCTTCGGATACTGTTCAAAGGTAAACGGGCATTCCGCATTTCCTGTCTCAAAAGTGATGGAACATACGGGATTATCACCGCTGTAGATCCAGTCCAGATAGCTTCCCGAGGCAGTCCCGCTCCCCATTCTTTTATAGGGCACCAGCGACAGCATATAGCTGGAAAACTCTGTATTTATCCCTGTATACAGGCTTTCCCTGGTGTCCCAGTATGCCACTTCCCCCATGGAATGGTAGTTTATAATAACAGACGGACGGCACAGCAGGGTGACGGCTCCGAGCGACAGGGTTTCCGGCTCGGTAAAGGGGGCTGCTCCCGGATATCCCGCATAGGAGGGAAGCAGTGTCTTTGCATCAGAGCCAAATCCCGTGACGAAGTTTTTGTTGAGATCCGTCCCGCGGGCATTGGCCTTCCACCGTGCAAGATAGCCTGCATAGGAGCTTTTCGTCCGTCCGGAAGCTGTATCGTATGCATAGCAGGCCTGCAGTACCTGTACCAGCTCCGGTGACCGGAGGCCGCCTTCACCAAACTGGCTGACTGCTATGCCGTCAGGGTTGACCATGGGCACAATGTGGACTGCCATACCGTCAAGCAGCTCCCGGTAGCCCCTCCCATGGAAACTGCCGCATTCATAGCATTCAAGCATCTGTTCCAATTGTTCCATGATCAGGTACGGATTGATGTATTCACGGGCATGGATACCTGCATGGATCAGTATGCTTTTAGGAGCGGAACTGTTTCCAAGGATAAGCTCGTAGAGATTCCTGCCCTGTGCCACATATCCGTATTCTGGCGAGGGAATCCACCGGACCGGACAGGAGCTGTACATAAGTGCCGTCGGGGAGCAGGGCTGTGGGCTCTCCTGCCAGAGACGGATCTGCATAGATACCAAGCCCTGTACCTGAGAAGCGGACGTAGTAAACAGGGGGCTGGGAGGTTCCGGATGCAGAAGTGTTTATGGTAAAAAAACCGGAACCGGATAATAAAAATAATAAGGAAAGGATTAAAATGGTGTGTTTTAAAGGTTTCATTGCGGATTCTCTTTCTATGTGCAAAAATTACAATATTTTGAATCGGTATTTTACTGTCCGCAGTCAGCGAGCGGGTGCCAGTATGCATAAGCCTCCGGGGTACAGGTATAGGCATAAGGGTCTACCACCCATGTTGTCCCGTCCAGGTCAGCCCTGCACCACTGGTGGCACCATTGGTTCTCATGGACATGCTCGTAATTGATGCCAAGCATGTTAAGGCATAGCCCGGTTGTCCTGGTGGAGCCGGCACAGGATGCCACATGGTTTACAAGATAGCCGTATGCATCATTATAGTGGGGGTAGCTTGTGGAATATGCGACCTGCCCGCTGTCAACCATATTCCTGAGGGCAGTCATGATTCCCATTGCCTGTTCTTCCCTGCTTAATCCGACAAGCGGCTGCACGATTTTGAGTGCCTCATTGTAAGCCGTTTGGAATTCTGCATCTGTCATTTTCTTTTTCAGGCTGGTGTCATTCTGCAGTTTGTCGATTGTTACGATACCATTAACCGTGTCATCTGTTACTGCGGAAGTTTCTGCTGCCACTGCTGCCGTATCTGCAATCCCATCAACGGCTTCACCGCCTGCTGCCCCGGCATATGGCATCCGTCCCTCTTTCTGTCCGAAAGCAATGTAATGGTTGTACAGGGCTTCTGCATCTGTTCCGAATACTGCTGCCACATCCGCATACACGGCGGCATAAAATACAGGGTCAAATTTTTCGGCTGCCCTGACCTGTACAGGGTTTTGCATGGTCACTGTTATGATTGCAGCCGCGGCAATTCCCATAAATCTCCTCAATATCTGTTTCTTCATCAATAATGCCTCCTCTTTCTTATTTCCCTTTAGTGCACTTTTCAAATTCCTCACTATTTCAGTGAAGAAATTTATTCTGCAAGTTAATTTTATACCGCCTTGTGGAATATTGTCAACAGCTTAAAGTATGATTAGTTTTTTGTTAAAATCATTTCTGCCTAACGGCAGCAGGAGTATGACGCAGCTCCGATGGTTATGGCCGGTTTTATCCGGGCGGGGAAGAACAGACTGATTTGTTGTGTTGACAAATATAAACATAACAATATGTAGTATTAATAAATATAAAGAAAACGGAGGTATACGGAAATGTCTGGGCCGGAACTAAATGTACAATTGGGAGAAGTAGGTAAAAGGATTATGGAGCAGAGGAAAAGGATGGGACTGACACAAAAGGAACTCGCGGAAAAAATCGGGCATACAACGCAGTATGTTTCCTATATGGAAACAGGAAAAAGAACAATAAATTGGGAAAATATTGTAAGGATGGCTTCAGTGTTCGGCGTGAGCGTGGATTATATTCTTACGGGTAATGTGGTTGATAAGGACAGATTACTGCTTGCGGAAAAACTGGAAAAGCTTACAGCAACGGAAATGCGGATGGTTGAAGGCATTATTGATGAATGCATTGCCCTGAATCATCAGAACAAATAAGAATCGATAGGAATATTCCATACATATAGCAAACTATCTGCGCATATAATCAGAACTCCTGTTTTCAATATTAATACATGTTCCTGTAGGTTTCAAGGAAAATATTCGTGTAATGTTGACAAAAGTTAACAATATGATATACTCTATTCGTCCAATAAAATAAAAATACGACGGAGGAAAAAAGAGAATGAAAAAGAAACTGACAAAAATAATCGCCATGTGCGCCCTTGCGGGACTGATGGCATGCTCGGTGGGCGGATGCGGAAAGACGGAGATTGATGTCATGGACGGGCTTACACTGGAATTTAACGGTGTGGACGGACAGGGTACGGCGCGTATTGCGGACGAATATTTCTGGGAGGATGCAGCATTTGAGGCCGCGGGCATCGATGGGGACTCGGAGGACCTGTCGCTGCTGGGCAGGGTGATGACGATAGAAGAGGCAGTATCCTACAAGATATCCCCTCGGGAAAACCTGTCCAACGGGGACGAGGTGACCGTGACATCTGTCGTGGACAATGAATCTGTCGAGGATTATAAGATAAAGTTTGCGGCAGGTGAGAAAAAGTATACGGTCGAAGGACTTAAGGAGATTGAGCAGGCGGATCTGTTTGAAAATGTGGAGGTGGAGTTTACGGGAATCGCCCCTGATGTAAAAGCCTCTGTCAGATATGGAAACAGCGCCCCGGTGTTCGTCACCTATTCGCTCGACAGGGATCAGGCTCTTACCGTGGGAGATACCGTTACCGTGACTGCGGAATTTGATGCAGACCAGCTTCTGGAAAAGGGGTATGTGGCAGAAGGGGACACGAAGGAATTTGTAGTGCCGGAATGTGACAGGTATGTCTCGGAGCTTTCGCAGATACCTTCCGATCTCATGGAAAAAATGAAACACCAGATCGAGGATGCCATCCAGGCGAAGGACTGGGATACGGTCACAGAGGTGAAATTCATCGGGAATTATTTCCTGTCATTAAAGCCGGGCATGGACGGCAGCGACCACAACGCAGTTTATGTGCTGTACCGGATTGAGGATGTGGACATGGAGTATCCGGACGGGGATCAGAAGCTTTATTTTTATACATATGGAAGGTTCGAGGACCTGCTCCTGTTAAAGGACGGGACATGCAGCGTCGATCTGAGCAGGTATGAGATGCCAGAGGGTTCGGCCTTTACAAAATCCTTATCCAGCGGGGACTTATTCTGGAGGGGGGACTATTATTATGTAGGCTTCGAAGACCTGGATACGATGTTCAACAAGTGTGTCACGAAGAATGTCGAGAAATATGAATATGAGACAAACGTAACTGAAGAATAGCCGTGCTGGAAAAAGTGGTTCCGCGGCGGCTGATGTTTTGTATGGAGGAAAAGGATGCACAGATGAAAAAATATTTGATAATGTCCCTTGCCGTGGCTGCCTGCAGCGTAATGGTTTCCGGATGCGCGGAAGGCGGCAGTGCAGGGGAGGATACGGACGGCAGTATACAGGAGGCACCAGCCAGTGCCCATGTTATACCGGAAGGGACAGCGAAACCTGTTATACAGGAATCCATAGTACAGGAGCCTTTTTCGGAGACGGAAGATATCGGAAACAGCGATGCGGACAGTGCGGACGTTACAGACAGTGCAGATACTGCCTATAACGGGATACTGGACATGTTTTATTACAAAATCATGGGAGGATGGGACCATACGGAGGATGTAAGCTATATGTTTTACTGGGACTATACCTCTGTGAAAGACCTGTCCGATGCGGGCTACGCCCTGACGGACCTGGACGGAAACGGGGTGCCGGAGCTGCTGGTCAGCACCATGGAAGCCGCGGAGAAAGGCCTGATATACGACCTGTACACCTTTGCGGACGGCGTGGCGGTCCATGCAGCCACAAGCGGCGAGAGATACTGTTATTACCTGTGCGCTGATAATACAGTTTATTACTGGGCTTCGAGCGGTGCAAGCAACAGTACACAGATACATTACAGTATCGATCCTGATACGGGCAGTCTGCATCCGGATGAGATCGTGGCATTTGACCAGATGCAGGACAGGGACAATCCATGGTTCCACAGCACCCAGGAGGATCATTATGACAGGGCGGAAGGGCTGGACTTTGACAGGATGTCCCATATTACGGAGGCGGAAGCACAGGATATCTGTGCCGGATACCAGGCTGTGGCCATTGAGCTGACTCCGTTTGACCAGTATACCCCGCAGGAAGGAATGCCGGATGAAATCCGTTTAAAACAGGCATTCCGGTCGGCAGCGGGATCTGAAAATGAACTGTATTTTGTGTGTGATGATTTCGACGGGAATGGAAGCATGGAGGCTTTCGGAATAACGGGGACGGATGACGGGATTGACCTGTCAGATGCCATTATTTATTACGCCGGTTCGGACGGCACGGTTTCCGTCATTGACACATTTCCAAAAATATATGCTTACGGGGGCATGTATCCCGGCATGACTAGGAAACTGACCATAAATGCCGGAACCGCAGAATTTCTTATGATAGGCGGGGCAGACGGACAGGAAACCTGGCTGTACGGGGTAAAGGACGGGAAGGCATACCAGCCTGAAGTATCCGGGCAGCATGCCGATTTCAGGAAGACAGAGGACGGCCGGTTTATCGCGCAGCCGCACGAAGGCGGGGAAGGATACTACAGTATCGTTTATGATTATGATCCTGCATCCGGGGAATTTGTCGTGGCGGAAGGGGAAAGTTAACCTGCTGCCCCGGCAGCAGGAAAGGGGCAGCAGGCATTCCGGTGAAGGGCTGCCTGCCATAAAAAAGTAGGAGGATATATGAATAGTGAATATGAAGAAAAGCAGGCAGACCACTCCCGGGAAAAGCGGCCTGCCGGATATGCCAGGGCAGGAAGGCATAGAGAGATTACTAAAACAGGCTGATGAGGGGAATGTACAGGCGCAATGCGCGCTCGGAAACATTTTTTATAACGGAGAGGGCGTAAGGAGAAATTATTGCGAAGCGCTGAGATGGTTCCGTAAGGCAGCAGAGCAGGGATATGATAAGGCACAGAATATTTTAGGCACCTTATATGCAATTGGCTATGAAATAAGGATTCCGGATTATGCAGGGGCGCTGAAGCGCTATCGGATATCAGAACGTCAGAAAAACGGCAATGTCGAGGTACAATTTTATTATGGGTCCTATAACATAAAGCAGGACTATGCCGAGGCGCTGAAGTGGTTCCGGAAAGCGGCAGGGCAGGGATGTGATAATGCGCAGAACAATTTGGGTATATTATACGCAAATGGCTATGGAGTGGAACAGGATTATGCCGAAGCGCTGAAATGGTTCCGGAAAGCAGTGGAACAGGGAAACGGCAAAGCCAAAAGCAATTTAGGTGACCTGTATAGATACGGTCACGGAGTGGAACAGGATTATGCCGAGGCACTGAAATGGTACAGGAAGGCAGCAGGGCAGGGGGTTGCGGCAGCCTGGAAGAGCCTGGGAAACATGTACTGCAGGGGTGAAGGGGTGGAGAAGAATTTCGTCACGGCTGCGGAGTGGTATAGAAAATATGTGGAAGTCATGTATCCGGTCCGCCAGGGTGTGGAGAAAGACAGCTGGGAAGATATACAAAATGAATATAATGAAGTTATTCAGGATTGTGTTATTCAGGTTGTAAATAATTTTGACAGGCCTGTTGTTATTGCGAAGACCCAGCAGCTTGAATCATGGGACCAGCATAAAGTTGCTTTAGCAGTGTCATCCACGACAATGAAAGTCCCGTTTATTATGTTTGGCAATAATGCACGGGGAGAATATCTGGGCGGGATCGGGGTAGGAGAGGATGACGACATGGATTTCATCATGCGGACGGAAGTGACACACAGAATAAGGAAAGGAGCCAGGCATTGTTATATGGTAACAATCCGGTCAGGCGACTACGATAAATTTGTATCTTCCGTAACCCGGAATTACATACAGTTATGTAAAGAAAAAAATAAGAACCCCTTTACGGAATACGGCGCAGAATTTATAAAAACCAGATAAAACTGTATAATTATGTAAAACAGCATCTTTCATAAAACCGGAAATGGGGGTGTGAACTTTGTACGGGAGATATGAGGAAATAATAGAAAGACATGAAATTGATCCTGCGGATAGTGATGAAACAGCAGAAGAAAATGAAGATGACTGGGAACTACAGGAGGACGAAACAGATGATACCGGTTATCCTGAAACTATAAGCCATTACAGGGATTCCGCTGAACAGGGGGATGTCATTGCCCAGTTAAAGTTAGGAATTTTGTACTATATCGGAGACGAAGCCGGACGGGATTATGCTGCAGCGGAAAAGTGGCTTATGATGGCAGCGGAGCAGGGATATACCCGCGCACAGGTCGAACTGGGGAATCTGTATAGATCCCGGGAAAACGGGGCCGATTATGATGAAGCATTTAAGTGGTACAGAAAAGCGGCGGAGCAGGGGAATACAATTGCCTGGTATCATATGGGGGAAACGTATTATACAGGGAAGGGGGCAGGGCAGGATTATGCCGAGGCTGTAAAATGGTATAGAAAAGCGGCGGAGCGGGGAAGTGCCGAGGCGCAGGAGAAGCTGGGGAATATGTACCATGACGGAATCGGCGTGGAAAGGGATTATACCGAGGCGCTTAAATGGTACACCAAAGCAGCATGGTGGGGATATGTATCCGCCCAGTATAATCTGGCCGGAATGTATCTGGAAGCCAGGGGAGTCGTTCAGGATTACGGTAAAGCGGAAAAATGGTACAGGGAAGCGGCAGAACAGGGAAGTGCTGAAGCGCAGGAGAAGCTGGGGAATATGTATCGTGACGGAACCGGTGTGAAAAAGAATTATGCATGGGCATTTAGATACTACAGGGAAGCAGCATATAGTGGACTTGCATCTGCCCAGTATAATCTGGCGGGGCTGTATCTGGAGGTCAGGGCTAAAAAACAGGATTATGCCAGGGCTGTATATTGGTACAGAAGATCGGCGGAAAAGGGATATACGCCTGCCCAGGTACAAATGGGAAATATGTACTATTGTGGAGAAGGGGTGGAAAAGGACTATGATGAAGCTGCAAAATGGTATAGAACAGCAGCGGAACAGGGAGATCAGGAAGCCTGGTATAAATTGGGGAATATGTATTACAGGGGAGAGGGCGTAAAAAAAGATACCGCCGAGGCAGCGAAGTGGTATCAAAAAGCGGCAGAGCAGGGGCATGAAGAGGCACGGCGGCTTCTTGCGTTTTGCAGATGCCCTGTATATGTACAATAATGAAGGGGAAGGACAAAAAGCCTTCCCCTTTTATTGAGCAGATAATAGGGACGGTTCAGGTTTAATTTAAAATGAGGAAGTTAAGGACAGACTGAAAAATGGCAACATGGAAAAGAGGGATAGATATTACTCCACCCCCTCCTTTTTACTGCTGACAATTATTTTACCGCTATTTTTTTAGCCTGACCGGAAGTTGTGATGCTGTCGATGTTTATCAGGACCCCAATGATGTCTATGCATCCAAAGCTGGGAAACACCGGCTCCCCAGACTTAGTATCAAGGTTAAAAAATTTTTGACTGTCCCTGCCTGTGCGGACTGCAAAATATCCATGATCAGTGTCATCAGGCCTGCTGCAGGCATATGTCTGCCCGACAATACGATATTGGAAGCCTCCGTTGTCTGCAGATTTCCGCACGGCATAGTAACATCCTTCACATCCGCCGTCAGGGGTCCTTACCTGCTGATCCATTACCGCATAGTAATTGTCGGTTCTGCAGATACGGACATCAAAATCTTCCGGGCTGCATAACTGCAGAAACCGCCGAGCCCGCTCCATGATTTCCTGATTGTTTAACGGAATCATTTCCGTTTTCAGGCTGGAATACGGCATATTATTCTGTTTTAAATATGAATATATGGCACTGCCGCAGTCCGCATAAAGCTCCTGCCGCACGGATTCCAGCATCAGGCGGATATCTTCATGGGAAAGATTTCCCAAAAAGGAAACGGAGTGGATGTTCCCGTCGCTGCCGAACTCAAACATAAATTTTTGCATGGCCGTCACGGAAGACGGACAGGATGGCTGCATGGCTTCTGCCGCCACTGGTGGCTGTAGTATCGTAGTTATATTGTTATTTCCGCTGGGAAAATGTTGAAATCTTTTATCTGTCATATCTTTTAACCTCCTCGTAAATTATATATTGATTATAACACATGCACTGCAGGCTTCTGCTTCCGCGAAAACACATGATAACAGTATACATGGAGGATTCAGTTTCCGCCTTTTCTGTCTGCTGTCTGAGAAAGGTATATAAGTCTAATCCAGCAGATTATATCATATTGTTGTAACTTGTCAACAGATAGCGATTAAATTTCAATGATTCTGTTGATATAATTTAACAACAAACAGGAGGTAGCAAAATGAAAGATCTGGAACTGTATTTGAATGAGGTAGGAAAAAGGATCATGGAGCGGCGGAAAAAACTGGGGATGACACAGGAGGCACTTGCAGAAAAGGGAGAAGTAACAACCCAGTTTGTGTCCTATGCGGAGTCAGGGAAACGGGCGATGCGGCCGGAGAACCTGATGAAGATAGCTTCTGCCCTCGGTGTCAGCACGGACTATATTTTAACTGGTGACATTATAGACAAGGACAAACTGCTGCTGTCAGAAAAACTTGATAAGCTTACGGCCCGGGAGGTGCGGATTGTCGAGGGCATCATAGATGAATGTATAGCCCTTTACCACAGGAACGAGTAAGCCCTGACGGATATCCCTGTAGTGGCACGGAGCCGGCGGATGCAGAAGGATTCAGGCTGTATTCGCCGGAATTCAATAAAATGGATGTAAATGCAAAAAAATAGCGGGTTTCCTGCAATGGCAGAAAACCCATGTGTGCCGTTACAGGCTTTCAGTGCCTGTATTTTTCTTTTGCCGCTATCCTGAAAAACTGTCGCTGTCATTAGAATGACTGTCATGAAAGCCTGATTCCGGAATGTTATCAAGAACCAAAAAGGATGGGAAAAATGTCCTTTACGGGGAGGAGTTTTTCAGGGAATCCGTAGGTCAGGGTTTTGCTGATAAATCCCGTATATATTTTGTGGAAACATTCGTCACAAAGGTGTTTGTTGTCTTTAAGGGTATATGCCAGCAGTCTTCCGGCATCATTTCCGCAGATGCCGCATTGTTTCTTATCAAAAAATCCCATCCTGTTATCCTCTTTTCTTTCGTCTGTTTTCTGTATTCCCCCAGATTTCTGCCGCATGGTTTTACAGTGTCCGCGGTGAACTGACAGTCTGTCCGGATGTATGCGGACCCTGCCAGTATATTATAACATACTGTTAAATAAAGCCAACATTACACGATTAATCAATCAATACATTGCTGACCTAATTTAACAATATATTGATTTACGCAGGATTCGGCAGGCAGCCCGGTATAGTATAATGGTTGTGTCAGGAAAAAGCTGAAAGTGCAGCTATACAGGAGGTGGAAATGAAACAGAGAACGCCGCCATGGCAGGTGAATCCGGCAGGAGGATAAGTATATCATGACCGGGATGACAGCAAATCTTGCTGCCGATATAAGATTGCGCTGGTGCAGGAAAAGAAGGCCGTAAGCCGGGGACTGTACTGGTGCTGATGGTTGACAGAATTTATAAGGCAGCTGCGGAAAGAAACAAGACAGTTACAGGGAAAGTAAATTTATGGATGGCAGTTTGTGAAGGAGGCGAAAAAAGCGTGGAAAAAATTGATAAAGGATCTGTAACAATGTGTTATGGATACAAAGATGGGAACGAGGGAAAGCGGCAGGGGGAAATAGTTTACAATAAGACATCCGAGAATCTGGTGGAGATTTCCCTTGTTTATGCAGACCTTCTGGAAAAACACAGGGAACTGAGCAGCATTGACAGCATCAATTGGAAACAGATGTTTGTACAATGGGCAAATGATTTTGAAACAGTAAATGAAGGCATTGACTGGAACCATGAAGATTATCTGGAAAAAATAGAGAAGTTTGCCCGCCATAAGATTCTGGAATATGCGGGTCTGGAAGGATAAATGACATGCCGGGAGAAAACTTTTGTTGCCGGGCACGGACCAGATAACATACAGGATTTTGCACAGAAGATAAGGAGGGGTAAAGAGTGGACAATGAATGGAAAAATGAAAAAGGGAAGTGGGATCTTGAAAAGATAGCGACCGAGTGTATTTCTGAACTTAGAAAACTCGGCATTCCGATTGGAGACTGCATTGATATAAAGGTGTGCAGGGACAGGTTTGTAACAGGGAAGCTGGCTAAGGTGCAGGAAGGCCTTTTTGGCCTGTATATACCTAATATATACAGGAGTCCGCGGTATGGGCTGGAAGAGATAAAAACGGTCATTTTCCACCAGCTCCTTCATTCTGCCGGCGGATGTATGGATCACGGGGAAAAATGGGAGAAATATGCCGCAAAAGTGGACCGCGAATACGGCTGCCACATCCTGGAGCGGGCATCTTTGAATTTAAAACCCATGGCAAACTGGGAAACAGGCAGTAAAGGTACAAAAAACAGCGGAAGGTTCTGCTATCTCGATTATACGCAGAGGCTCATGGAGATTGTGAGGGAATGCGCGGAAGAATTAAAAAATATTCACCTGCCGGTTGGAAAGGTTACAGCCGTACAGTTTGTAAGGGAAAAAAACGTATACGGGCGGTGCCGGAAGAATAAGGACGGGACATTTACCATTCTGGTATCACAGGCATATGGGAGCAGTGAAGCTGATATTTATGGACTCAAAAAGCTACTTGATAAAGGCAGAGGATTTTGATAGGTTTTTTGAAGATTATAAAGGGCAGGAAATCATGATTTAGCTGATTGAATACGATGAAATTATCATAAAAACTATCATAATTGATATCTTAAAGGGATTTTGAAGTTTAGAATAATCCCGTAAAATCAAAGGAATTAGGTGAGAACTTCAATGGAATTTGGCAAGATTGTCAACTATAAATAAGCAGCAATATGTACAATAAAAAGTGCCAAATATAGGGTGTAGAAGCCTTATATTTGGCACTTTTTTGTTATATTTTGACAATATATATGGTTGATAATGATTTAAAATATGCGTGATATCACTTTGGAATTCATTGGAAAGAGAACACTATCTAAAGGAGTATCGGTATATGACAAAAAGAAAAGATGGGGAAGGAAGTGTCAGACAGCTGCCGGATGGTTCGTGGGAATGCCTGATGCAGAGCAAATATATTAATGAGAATGCCAGACCGAAACGAATCAAAAGAAAGGCTGCAACGGAGCAGGAGGCAATCAAGTCTTGCAGACTGGCATTAAAGGCTTGGGAAAAAGAATTTGAGAGGGGAAGAAATACAAAAATAGACAAGACAAGAACACTTGGTTCCTATATGGAAGAATATGTGGATAAGGTAGTTAAAAACAGGGGGATAACGGGCAGTACATATAAGAGTTATATCTACACATTAAATGCCAATTTTTATAACTACAAAATTTCCAAGCTGCAGCTCCATATGCTTAATACGGTCGAGTTCGAGTTGTATTTTGATACTGTTACCCATGACAAGAGCAGGAAGACAGCAAGTGTACCAATACAGTTATGTAAGCAGCTTTCAACATGGTTATACGGCAAAAGTCTGATTCCTGAGGATTATGCCCGGTTTGTAGAAACGAAGCACGAAAAAAGGAATGAATATTTCAGGGATAAGGAAAATGCAGATAAAAACAGGAAACAGATATTTTCAGACGAAGATATTGTTAAGTTCTATAATAGTTATAAGAACAATCTTTCTGAATACAGCTGTGTGATTTTACTGCAGCTTGAAACGATGATGAGGGGCGGCGAAGTTCTGAATCTGCATATTGAAGATATAGATTTTGACAATAATACAATAACGGTGAGAAGCACAATTGCGGAGCGGTTCATTGATAATGACAAAACAAAAGGACTGGAGAAATATGAAAAAGTTCCAAAGGGAGGAAAGGAGCGGGTAATTTATATGAGTCCCTTTGCAAGGGAACTGGTATTGTATATGTTGGAGCAGACAAAGTTAAAAAGCAGGCATAATCCTGATAATTTGTTATATCCAAGTTTTTTAAAACATGGGAAGGCAAGAAGCATGGAGGCTTATGAGATGCAGCTAAAAGCATTGTGTAACAAAATCGGAGTGGACAGGGATGTAAGGCAGAGAAAGCAGCCGTCGGGAAAAGTTATTAATGAGGGATTGAATACCCATGCTTTGTGGCATACAGCTATCACCATTGCAAATACAAGCAGAAATGCCAATGTGGTTGTAAATGCTTTGCAGGCAGGACATACAGCGATACGGACGGAGAATATTTATACTCACAGTAATTTAAAGGCACAGGAACAGATAGAAACTGCAAGCAAGGCAGTTCTTAATCTAAAGCCGGAAAAAGCTCTCTCTGAGCCGTATATGAAGTCAGAGGTAAATATAGATAAGGAATCCGAAAGCATGTCAGGGCAGGATAAGGAGTTGTATGAAATGTATCTGAAACTGCAGTTCCCTTGATTACAGTTCCCCGAAAATCGTGATACAGTTCCCCGAAAAATCTGATACAGTTTTCCGAAAAAGGCGCTGCACTTTCCCGAAAATCGCAGCAGTATTGTACCGGAATGTGAGGGCATGCTTTGCAGGAGACAGGCTGAAAGTGCCAGTTACGGTATCCGTTGTCGTTCTGCTATGTTTTTTAAATTGTAAAACCGGAGATTCTGTGATACTATGGTTATACAAAAGAAAATCTTGTAGGAGGCATGACGGGTGGCAGGACAAAAGAATGATGCTGCGGCAGGGGAAGAAAAAGAGGAGCGGGTGGTAAAGCATACCGTTAAGGACAGTGTCTTTACATCACTTTTTAAGGAAAAAAGATATCTGATACAGCTGTACCGGGCACTTCATCCGGAGGATACCGAGACAACGGAGGATGACCTGAAGGATGTGACAGTCAGCAATGTTCTTGTTGATGACATCTATAACGACCTCGGGTTCACGGTGGGTACGACAATAATGCTGTTGATAGAAGTGCAGTCGACTTGGACAGTCAATATCATATTCAGGGCACTGATGTATCTGGTGCAGACATACAGGGAATACTTCAGGAAGACAAAGCAGAACCTGTATAAAAGTAAAAAACTGAAAATGCCGAAGCCGGAGATTTATGTCATATATGTCGGTGACAGGAATACAAGGCCGGAAGAGATTTCCCTTTCTGAAGAGTTTTTTGAAGGGAAAGACATCTGCATTGATGTCAGGGTGAAGATGATATATGACGGCAAAAGCGGGGACATTATCAATCAATATGTAGTCTTTACAAAGGTATGCAATGAACAGGTGGCAAAACACGGCAGGACAAGGGAAGCGGTGCAGGAAGCGATACGGATATGCAAGGAAAGAAATGTTTTGAAGGAATATTTATCCAGCCGGGAGAAGGAGGTAGTGGATATGCTGATGGAACTGTATGACGAGCAGGAAGTGCTCAGGTCTTATGTGGAAAGCGAAAAGTATGAGGCTGAAAATGCTACCAAGATAGCGACAGCAAGAAGGCTTTTAAAAATGGGGAAGCTTTCCATTGCGGAGATTGCGGAAGGATCTGGACTCACGGTTGAAGAAGTTGAAAGGTTGTCAGATATTCAGTTGGTGTAAAAAATTTGGAAGGATTATATTACTGGAAGCAGGAAACCAAAATAGGTAGCCTGCTTTTTTGAGTGCTAAATATGCATCTTTGGTAAAAAGATGCGGTATTTTTTCTTACGATGCAGCTAATAAGGTATCAAGTGGCAGAAATAATAGTATGTTTATTTAAAAATATAGTTTTATTTAGGAATTAATGGTAAAATAAGAGCAGTAGATAAATATTTTCTTTTTATTCTTGAGAGTAAAAAGTTTGCACTATTAAGATACCTTAAAAAGCATGCCCAGACATCACAGGAGCAGAAAGGAGCGTACAGAATATCTGGACAGTTGTAATAAGTATAGGGAGCTGTTTGAGAATAACCCAAGCTTATTAAAAGAAATGATATATCACAGCCAGAAACGCATGGATGGCACCAGAACCATTGACAAGAACCACCAACACATTTGTATTCTGACAGCGATAGACCGTAGTAATAACATTTACATTGAGCCTGTTACTTCTGGAACAGCTAATTCTACAGATGTTTATGACAAGCTACATAAAAGAATATCTAAAGAAGCAGTAGTTGTGACAGATGACCACCGCAGTTATAAGTATTTCGTCAGAAAAGAAAGGATTGAGCATATAAAAATAGGCGGAGGTACATATACAAGTGGAGCATATAGTCTGAGCAGGGTAAACAGCCTGCATAGTGCCATGGATAAGTTTATAAGCAAGGATATGGAGCGTAAACCTGCTACAAAATATCTGGACTTATATTTGATGATGTTCTGGTGGTTACAAAAGAATAAAGACCTAAGTCAGACCCAAATGTCAGAGTTGCTGTTTCATATTGTGACAGGTCATGTTGACTGCCATATGCGGGCAAAGATGATTCCAGTGACCACTGATGATTTAGCAGGCAGACCTTTGCCGATAGATACAAAGGGATTCTTTTAAACAGAACTGTCAGCCAATAGGGAGTAGTCGGAAACAATTCCGACTATTTTCCCATGCCTTGAAATATGCAGTAAAATATAGTATGATTTGAAATATAATTTTTAGAGGAGGGACAATATGGATAAAAAAGTATTAAAGAAAATTCTTTTTGTGCTGAGTATCGTTTTCACAATATTAACTTTTGTAGGAGCTACATATGTATTGTTTAATAAAGGACGGGTTAGCGCAGGATATTCAGCAGTTCCTATGCTTTTTGCAGTGTTGTTTATAACAACATATAACAAGGTAAAAAATGACTTGGAAAGAGAGAAGAAATGAAAAAAAGCTATCTTTTGGGTTCAGATTGTAGTACTTATGATTCAATTTTTTTGTGTGGTCTTATTAGGACTTGAAATATATGGTCATATGAATCCTGATAATATAACAATAGAAGCAGTTATATTGGGAATAGGCCTAATCATCAATATGGTTTGCGAATTTTATAAATTGTATACAGAGAAAGAGTAAAAATTTTAAAATATAAGACTTTGAAGTATGAGCAAAAAGGCTGCCCGATTAAGCGGATAGCCTTTTTCAATTCCCAGACCAATTTTTCCCAATATTCGGTAAGCAAAATTCAAAATACAGTTGCTCAAATTGCGTGAAAAATTAAGAAATGTATGGATATACAGATTAGTTCAAGCTAATAAGCAGTGGGAACACTTTTCCGAAAAGGGAGAAAATTTTTTGAGAACATGGTAAAATATATGGAGCAGTATGGTGTGCAATGTGATGTTTTGTCCCTGACAGATTTCTCCATATCCAAAGATAGAAAAATTGATGTATGTAAACTATATGCAATTCTTACTGACATTGCAAGAACTTATGAAGAAACCACTAATAAAGTGAATCGTGAAGGTGAGCGGCTTATGTTAGAATTTAAGGAAAAATTGAGAGTTACTCCCCTTCCTGAGCAGTGGAATACACAAAGTCAGAAGGTAGCTTCTTATTTAGTAAATACCACAGCAGAAAATGCAAAAATGAATCTGGAGCATCTTGCAACGAATATACAACGGTATATAGGGGAAAACAAAAAGGAACCTTTTGGACTGAATACGGAGGCATTGTGTGATTTGTATGGAAAAGTTTTGAATTTGTATTTATCCGACAAAAATGCAAAGATATCAGACGAGTTGAAAAATGATTATAAGCGCTTGGCTGCGATACAGGGCAGCCTTTAAAGAAATATGCAACGAGGGGATGTAAGATGGATACCAAACGAGGAAACATGGAAATATTGTTCCAAAAGATACCGTATTACTGTATCTCTGAAAATCATGACTATAAAACGGTAAACAGGCAATTGTATTTACAGTATGCCAAGGATGTGTTCAGCTTCAATTCGGAAGATGAGATAAGAAACAAATATATTTATCTTGAACAAATGGTAAAAAAGGGCAATGTTTTTTCCACGATTTTGGATTTTGCCAAAAAGGTTCTGGTCTATGATGGAAATGAAATAAAATGCAAAATTGATGAAATGCTGCGCTGGAGGGAGATTTCTTTTCAACTGGGGCAGGATTTATTTACATGTGCTTTTCTGGCTGACAATGATGTGGAGAGTGGATTTGCTTCAGAATATTTTGCATGGGTTCCCATTATACGAAGTGATGATATGAGGCTGCATAATATATTGAAAAAAGGCATAGCAGATAATCATTTTCATTTAAACGGCTCAACAAAAATATTTGAACTTAACTGGATCTGTCTGATGAATATCATAGAGAACAGGCGACATGATTTTAAAAAAATTCCTGATACATTGCAGATGCGGCGTATGGATATCATTGGTATCAGACAACAAAATGTTACATTGTATGAAGAGTGTCAGGAGGCGGCATTTTATAGAATCGCTCTTTTTGCACATATCAAAAAAGACGGATACTTGATGGAGAGGACAAAAAAGATATATAGCTGGATAACCAAAGGAATGGACATTAAAGCAATGCTTTCTGATATTCAGGATATTATCACACTTGCAAAGCATATATATGGAGCAGTAGTAGATGAGAAACATATTTTAGACTATGCTTTTGAAAAGAACATGTATTTAAAAAATAATAATGACTGTCGCCTTCTCTCGGGCGAACGGAAATTATTATACGAATGTTTTAAGGCAGTAATAACAGGACAGTTTGATGATACAATAAGTAATATCTTTTACAGATACATATCTATCAGGACTCAATTCAGGGGAGAGTTGATTCAGGTAAACAGACAGGTTGGATTTGCAAATTTCAGCAATTATGAAGTGCGGAAGGAAGCATTCATCGAAGGAATACATATGTATGAGAAAGAACTGGTTCGGCTGGCTGTTAATGAGCCGTTGTCAAAAGACTATATGGTGTCTTTGGAAGCCCGGATATGTCCGAGTGAAACTCCTTCAAAATTGTATAAAAAAATTGACACGAGTATAAGTTTTGTGGATAAAAATTACCATGATAAGCTCATATATGTTCTGCATTTCCCTAAAAAAGAGGATGCTGATTTTCAAGACAGCAGACCCAGACATTATAAGTTACGGAATTCTGTCAGAGTAAAATCAGAAAGTATAGCGAAATTATTGATGAGTGGAACAAATGTAAACAAATACATCAGGGGAATTGATGCATGTGCAAATGAGATTAACTGCAGACCGGAAGTTTTTGCACAGAGTTTTCGGTATTTGTCAGATATTATGTTTGAGAGTGAGTATGTCAATAATAATCGAAGCCAGAAGATTATGACAAAACTTCATACAACATATCATGTGGGAGAAGATTTTTTGGATATCGTGGATGGCATCAGGGCGGTTGATGAAGCATTGCTTTTCTGCGGACTGGGCAGAGGGAGCAGAATCGGTCATGGTCTTGCGCTTGGAGTTGACCCCTATACATATTACTGCTATAAGGGAAAAACACTGGCAATGGAAAAGCAGAGGGTACTTGATAATATTGTCTGGCTTTTATGCAGGGCAGATGAATTTGGCATTCATGTTGATAAAAGTCTGAGAACGGAATTGGAGGGTACATTTTATGAGTTATACAAAGAACTTTATTATCATGTTATAGGCCATGATATATCCATGTTGGAATACTATCAGAGCTGGAAACTGAGAGGAGACAAGCCGGAGTTGTACTTGCTTTTTTCAGATGACATTGAACAAACGGTTAAAATAAATGATAATGCAGCGGTCAAATACGAGAGATATGGGGTTTAATCATCAAATAAAAGATATTGACAATTTAAGGAAGATAGATGATATAAGAAAAATATACCATGCATATCATTTTGACAAAAAAGTCAGGGAATGTGGAAATGAAATAACCATTCAAAAAGTAGACAGAAGATATGCTGATGTGGTGAAACAGCTTCAAGACAGCATGATTCATCAACTGGTTATGAACGGTATAGGCATAGAAACAAATCCATCATCAAATTATCTTATAGGAACGATCATGAAATATGATGAACACCCTATATTAAGATTTAACTCAAGAAAACTGGGAAGTCCGGAAAAAGATATGTCTTTAAGTGTGTCAGTTAATACAGATGATCAGGGAGTGTTTGATACATTACTGGAAAATGAGTATGCACTTATGACACTGGCATTAAAAAAAGCAAAGGACGAACATGGACAGTACAGATATGATATTGAAGATATTTACGAATGGATTGATTATGTTAGGAGTATGGGGATTGAGCAAACTTTTAGGTGAAGTAAAAAAGTTTGTTTGATTATATTTTACCCAATATTGAATCCATACCAAAGATAGTGGAAGAAGAGTTAAACTATGAGAGTGGATAAAAGATTCAATTGATAACTCAGGATAAAGTTAATTCATTAACTGACAAATGGGGGTATGATGATGAGCAGCATAGATTTTAATAAAATAGAAAAAGGAGCTTTTGTTCAAGAATCCATTGACATACTGCATCAGGCATATATGTCAAAAAAATTGGTCTTGTTTGTCGGGGCGGGAGTAGATCGGAACTCAGATATGCCTCTCTGGGATGATGCGAAAAAAGAGTTTTGTAAGCATATGAATATTCGGCCTGAGGATGTGGATAATTTAAAAGTGCCGCAGTTCTATTTCAATTCCCGTGGTAAAAAAGAATATGTGGAATTAAGCAGGGAGATTTTTCACTATGGGAGAGAAATGCCAATAAATGATTTACATAGGAAAGTGGTTGATTTTAATGTAAATACAATAATAACTACAAATTATACAGATTTTTTAGCACAAGAGATGAGTAACAGAGGACACATATATGCGACGGTTTCTCAGGATAAGGACTTACCATATATAAAAAATGAAAAATTGATTATCAAAATGCATGGTGATTTCCAGCATGATAATTTTGTGCTGAAAGAGGATGACTATTTAAGTTATAGTTACAATTTTCGTTTGATAGAAACATATATTAAAGCAATAATTGCAAAGAATATAGTTTTGTTTATTGGTTATTCGTTTAATGACCCGGACATGAAACAATTGTTTTCTTGGGTTAAGGATGTCTTGGGTAATGACTTTCAACATGCATATATGCTTGAAGGTTTTAGAAATTACGATGAAAATGAATTTGAATATTACAAAAACTTGGGTGTTAATGTGATATATACGAATACCTTTGATGAAGATAACCAAAAAGCATTGATAGAAGTGATGGATTTGATTAAGGTTGGATATGGGGAAAATTTGTCAGATGTGGAAGAGGCTGCGAGATATTTTAGACCATATCTAAATATTAATTATATCTTGGGAAAATATCTAAAAGCAGGATTGGGAAAGTGTAATTTATTAGTTGAGGCAGATGTGGTAGGATGCAGGCCTAACAAGAGAAATACAAATGAATTATTATTAAGATTAATTGAAAAAGTTAATGAAAAAAACTTTGATTCAAATGATGCATATGGTGTAATTGCCAACATATTGCAGAAGAGTGGGATTGATAGAATTGGTGTACTAAAAGAAAAAGGTTACGAATATATTGATATTCCGCATACTGAGAATAAAATTATTGATTTAATTATGACTTTTGATTATGAGGAACTAAGATCCGTAACTAATCGCAATGGATTTTTTAAATATGATGATACACTTTTATACCTACAGCAAGCATATATTTATTATGTACTGGAAGAGTATTCAAAAGCTTATTCTGCATTGTGTGATGCGGCGGAAAAGGCATTTAAAAAACGGGAATTCTATACATACTATATTGCACAGTTTAATAAAGTTAAGATAAAAGGCTTTATTGAGCATGATGCAAATACATTAAAGGAAATCTGGAATAAAATAAGGGATGAGATTGAGTGTATTAATTTGAATAGTATAATCATGGATATGCCAGATTTATCTTCCGATGATAATCAGATGTTAAAAGATATTAGTTCTTTTCAACTTCAGTATTCGTTGTTTCAGGATGCATATAGGATTTCAGAGAAGGTGAAGAAACAACAGAATACAATATATTCTTTTTTTGCGGGGGTTCCTGATTACATTAATTTGCAATGGATGATTAAGGATTATTTTCGTTATCTTGTATGTAATTGCATTATGATTGACAATTACCGAGAGGTACAAGAAGTCTTTATCTTATATGTTAGAAGCATATTGGCAAGTGCAGTTACACCAGACAAAAAAGACTATTTTGAAGAGGAGCAGATAGGTAATATACATGCACCTAATATAGGAACATTTGAGCTTTTCTTAATAATAAAATATATGTCAGAAAAAGAAATCAAGAATATGTTTGAACAATGTGGAATAGATACTATTCCGTTAGAAGAAAATTGCAGTGATTTTATAAAAATAGTTTTAGGTAATTTGCGAAGGGAAAAAGGACTTAGATGTAATCGTGAACTATGGAATTGTTTAATGGTTGTATCATATATGGATATTGATTGTGGATTAGCTGAGGATTTAGTCGATTGTATTTCTGAAAGATTAAATTGGCTTGTCTGCAGAGAACATAAAGGGATAATTTATAGGATTCTAAAAGTGGGGCATGAAAAAAAGAATTTTAAGAATAGACAGGAGGGAGTGTTTAAGATATACGATTATGCTGTAGGTAGATTTTTGCAAAATCTGGTTAGGCAGGCAGAGTTTGCGGATGGAAGTTCTCTTCATGATTATGATGATATAATATCAAATGTTTGTTTTGTTTTTTATAGTATGTATAATGAAAAATACGATGAAAATCTGAGTGGACTTTTGAAGAATGAGACCTCTTTAGTTATTACAAAAATGTATCCTTATTGTAGTGAGCGGAACCAAAGGATAATTAAGGAATACCTAATAGAACAATTTAAAGAAAACTCTTTAAATATGCATGAATTATATTATGAAATGGTTATAAATGATATTATAGAACCGACGGAAGATTACGAAAGTCTGATTTTTGCAAAAATAGATAAGATTAAAGAAGATAGTAGAGGATATAGCCCAAATCCGTATGAAGCAATACTGAATGAAATGTGTAATCTATACATTAATAATAAAGTAAAATATGTTGATAGGTTCAAAGATGCTGTTATGAATTCTGATGACTTCAGACTGGTGTTTCTGGGAGATATAGAAAACTTTGATTATAGTAAGTTTGATATAGAATGGTTGAAACAGTTTCGGGGGGGATTATTAAAAGAAATTGCTCAAAATGAAGTTGCAAGAGTTAATATTAGCAGGAAATTTGCAGAAAGAATGGAATGTGGTGAAATTGGTAGCCAGCTTTTAAAATTATATTTTAAATATTTCATAGAGTAGTAAACAGAAAAACTTGTTGGTACTGTCTGCTATTGTGGATTATTGATGATGGTGGTATTTTGGAGGAGATACTATGTTCCTGCAAAACAAATTTTTGCTGAAAGCAGATTTTAGTTTTTGCTGGATCCATGACGAAAAACACATTGAATTTTCAGGTACAGGACCTTGGGAAGTGATTCTCAGGGTCCTCTTTTTTCATCCTTTTTAATACAACCCTGCAACCTGCTGCCGTTCCAACATATGGCTGCTCCGCATCTTGAAAAAGAAGAATGAAAAAGTAAAAGTAGCGGCGGACTCCTGCAGCCAATACATTCATATAAAGCCGCCCTGCCCGTCCTCCCCTTTTTCCTTTTATTTTCCTTAAAAAATGCTCCCCGCATCATCATTTTTTGCCGTTCCGGTCTATTCCCTCCACTGATTAAAAAGAAAAAAATCTGAAAAAAAGAAGAGGACACGGTAATCGTCACATCCCGCAACTTCGCCGAAAACCCTGAAAACAGCGGATGATTCCTTTCTTATAGATAAGAAAAATGTGCGAAAAATAAAGAAAAAGAGGATGACGGTTTCTGCTGTGTGTCGGCTGCTATTCGTGATGACTGTTATCGCTGCATCCGTAATTCATTGTGCTGGCACCGTTATGATTCAGTGGAAATTTCTTCCTGTGCAGCCATTACCTTATGGACTCCGGCAGCAGTTATGTTCATTGGTTTTATCGCCTGCTGCCGTTCACACAGCTGCTCTGCCGTATATCCCTGTCATCCTCTGTTTATGTCCCCTCTGTTATCTCCCATAATCCTTTGGAATGGCGGATTTTTCTGACACAGGCTGTGCCGGATTATCAGCATGGTTTCATTCTGAATTTCCCCATCGTCCTCTTTTTTTGTCCTTTTTAGTATCTTTTTTATATTGAAATTACCATAGGATTTTTGGTTGACAGATTGTCGTAGATAAGAATATGAAGATAGTGTTTTCCGCAGACTTAATATTTGAAATCTAATGTGGTATACTAATTATGACAGGCGGAGGGTGATGCGATATTTAAAAATAATACGAACGGAAACTGAAATAGAGAAAGCAAAAAGGAGGGTACTTATGGAAGTGGAAATTTAAAAAAATGATTTGGAAATTGCCAAGCAAAAGTTAGAACTTGCAAATAAGGAATTGGAGTCAAAAGATAAAATCATTGAACAGATGAATGAGACGATAGATATATTGAAATGGCGGGTAGAAGTTCAGGAATCAATGATTTCACAAATAAAAGATATTGCAGATAGGCTTTTGGAGAAGGTGGAGAAGGGACAGGCTTCCCAGATCGGAAAGAAGGATACCATGGAAATCTTTAACAAAGAAAGTGATTTTGCACTTCGGTTTTTACGAGTGGCAAAATCAATCGGATTTGGTATACAGGTTGGTAAGGAATACTATATTAAGCGGGAAGAGTTCGAAAAAATGTTAAAAACATATCAGGGATTAAAGCTTGAAATTTAATGGATGATAAAATATTGCCATTATAAGTATGTTCTATTATCACAAATTAAAGTGCGAAAACAGTCTGCCGGAACAAAGTTCTTTACAAGCAGATTTCTGAATATCAATAGGGGCGAGGAGGTGTTATATATAGAAGCATTGGATTTAAAATACAAATGGGAGGATGTAAGGCAGCAATCAGAACATATGGGAATTGACTCCCTGACGAATGAGGCAATGATAATGCAAATGAATGAAACTATGGAAATTTTAAAATCTTACATATCCGTTCAAGGATTAATGATTTTGCAAATTAAAGACAGTATGGAAAGGCTTTTAGAAAAGGTGGAGAAAGGACAGGCGCCTTTGATTGGGAAAAAGGATATCATGGAGATTTTTAACAAGGAAAGTGATTTTGCACTTCGTTTTTTTGCGAGTGGCAAAATCAATGGGATTTGGCATACAGGTTGGAAGAGAATATTACATGAAGCAGAAGGAATTTGAAAAAATCCTAAATACATATCAGGGATTAAAGCTTGAAATTTAATGTATGAGGATATTTGGGTGTAAGCTTTTATATGATATTTAATGGAAATTCGGATGATTTGAAAAGCAGGGAAATAAATATAAATAATAGAATTGTTGACGGTTTGGAGGCTTATCCATATAATATTTATGATGTTTGATGATCACTTAAGAAGGCATAGATATCACTTTCAAATATCACTTGAAGAAGAAAAACACAAAAAGTATTGTAAAATTCAGATGTTGAGGTGTTATTTCGTTGTATTTGTCAACTATAAATAACAATATATACACGAAAAAGCACCGGATATAAGGGAGACCATATATTCGGTGTTTTTTGTTGTTTGTGATATCTTCTTCAAAAATAAAACCCCAGCCAATTTATTTCTTTGCATTTTCAACAATTTATATTATAATAAAACAGAAGTCCAAAGAAAAGTGATAGGAGTGACAAAAACGTGGAACAATTATTACCGTGGGAGCGAATGCTAAAACAGATTGTATGGAGCCAGTTGGGGGACTTTCATCATATGATATTAAAAAAAGAAGGAGAGTAGAGTAATGAATATTCAGATCAATGACAGTGACAAAATCACAATGACACATACAGGACTGCTTCCCGGGAAGAAAGGGAAAGTGATACATGTATGCTTTGAGAGAAAGTCGGAGGACAGAGACGACTATGCAGAGATCGTACTACCGAGCAGGACTGTAGTCCATTCAAGGGGCTTTGATGAGGGAGAGCTCGCACAGCTGCAACTGTATTTAAAAGATCAGGAACAGAGCATTATCAAAAATGCAAAACAAATTAATCACGACTTGATTTTTAAGCTATAAGGAAGTTCGGTTTCAAATGAAAAAATGGATACAGAGTACCCAGACATCGTTGACTTTGATATGCATATTTCTGCTGATTGCATTACTGAGTGTCAATATGGGTTACTTTGACAGACAATTATCCCGAAATGATAACACAATTCAGGAGCAGAATGAGCAGATTGGACTATTCAGCCAGCTTACCATGACATCTAGCAATCTGGCATATTATATGCGGACGTATGCCGCCATTGGAGACATTGAATATTTTAAGTCCTACTGGGAGCTCAAGCAGAGTCCAAACGGCAGGCAGGACTTATTAAAAGCTATGGCGGCACATGAGCATTCGAGGGCAGAACGCGAAAAAAGTGCACTGCTCAAAGAAAACTGTGAGAAATTACAGGAGTATGAACTCTTATTTCTTCAGTATGCACTAAAGCGGTATCAGGTGAATTCAAGTACTTACGGGGAGACACAGCCGCTAAAAACATATATTATTGACACTGAAAATTATGAGTTTACCAGTTCAGAATTGAAAGAGTTGGACAGTACGGATTTAGATGTTACGGAATCAGAAGTAGATTCTTGGCAGGAGAGTTTTTATGAGAGGGAGGCATTCGTCAAGACATATCATTTTCTAGCAGATGAGATCACAAAAGAACTGTGGGAATTATCCATGCTTGCTGAGGAGCGGGTAGATGAGCTGGACAGGCAGAATGAGCGGATTAAGCGGCAGATTTTTGTGCTTCAGGCAGTGTCGTTGCTGCTGGCAACTGTCTGTGTAATCCTTTTAATGAGGCAAAAAACGTCGAAAAGGGCGGCTTGTTCCCCGCAAAATACAGGGGAGGCGCTTCATGCACACCGTGAACAGCAGCGTGATGAAATGCTCATGTATTTTAGCCGTGCGTACTTCGAGGTATATGTGGTGGACCTGCGTCAAGGCTCTTATGAGATTATTCGCTCTACGGAGCAGTATGGCAGCTATATCAGAAATCTTACAGGTGATTTTGCGCATCTGATGGAGATGGCGATTGTGTCATGGACAAAGCCGCCCTATCGGGAGATTTTCAGCCAACTGCTCAATACAGAGGAGATTATGCGGCGCTTTGCGGCAGGGGAGAAAAAGATCGAATTTATCTATGAGTCCCATGATGATCACTGGAAAAGGCTGGAATGCTTTCCGGTGCCTGAGTATGGGGCTGGAAATGAAAAGATGATCTTTGCAATCAGAGATTACAATGAAGAAATGCAGATTAGGACCAATGAGGTTCTCGCGTCAGAGGCGATGAACCATATCTATACACTGGTTGCAATCCGCGATATTGAAGCGGACCGCTATGAGTGCTTGCATCGTCGTCTCGAGAGGATTCTGGATTTTCCAGAAAAAGGAATGTATTCGAGCTTGGTGAATGCCATATTGGGCAGTATTCACGAGCAGGATATCGAGAAATTTCATACAGAGCTGTCAGACGAGCGCTTTGAGCGCGAAGGCAGAGCAGAGTGTGAGTACCGTATTCGGGATAAAAAGGGGGAATACCATTATTATCGTCAGTATAACGCCAAGGTCAACATGATTTCAGGCTCTCGAATGGTTATCTTGATCAGAAATATTGATGCGTTCAAAAAGCATGAGCTGTGGAAGGCGGAGCAGGTTCAGAAGGAATTGGAAATGACAAAACTTCTGGCGGAAAAGAGTAAGGATTTGGAAAAAGCACTGTTACAGGCAGAGAGTGCCAACAACGCAAAGAGTAAATTTCTCTCTACCATGTCACATGATCTCAGGACACCGATGAATGTTATTTTGGGAATGGCATATTTGGCAAAAAAGCACATAGAAGATGTGTCGGAGGTTGACCGGTGTCTGGATATCATACTTCTGTCCTCGCAGAATATGCTTGCGCTGATCAATGATGTGCTCGACATGAATAAAATTGAGAGCGGCGTCATTGAAGTGCGTGAGAAATCAGGCGATCTGGTAAAGCTCATCAGTGATTTGGAAATCTTGATCCGAAACCGCTGTGAGGAAAATCAACAGATTTTTGCGATTGATTGCAGCAGGATCGTGCACCGGTATCTGTTTATGGACGAGCTTAGGGTGCGTCAGGTGATTACAAACCTTCTCTCGAACGCAGTAAAGTATACGTCGGCGTTTGGCAGAATCAGTATGGAGGTCATTGAACAGACAGCCAAAGACGAAGCGACGTGTTCTATTTTATTTATTATTCGGGATAATGGCATTGGCATGAGTGGTGATTTTGTGAAGCGTGCTTTTGAACCCTTTGAGCGCGAAATGACAGAGCTGTCAGAACAGATCGAGGGCACAGGGCTTGGCATGTCGATTACCAAGAATCTTGTGGAATTGATGAAGGGGACTATTGAGATTGAAAGTATCCTCAATGTGGGAACAAAGGTCACAGTGATGCTGCCATTTAAGATCTGCGAGGAGGAGATCGCAGGCAAAGAGATTGACTTTGCAGTGCTTCAGGAAAAATATCCGGGGAAAAATATTCTGATTGTCGATGATAAGCGCATGAATCTGGAGATTGTCAAAGGTTTTTTGGAGGATGCAGAGCTCACGATTGATGAAGCCAGAAATGGCAGGGAAGCAGTGGACAAGCTAAGAAATGCAGCAGAGGGAACATATGATCTTGTTTTTATGGATATTACGATGCCCGTTCTGCGGGGAGATGAGGCGGCTATGCAGATTCGAAAAATAGCGCGGGAGGACTGTAAGACAATTCCTATTATCGCCATGACAGCAAATGCGATGGAGAGTGATGTGCAGAACTCATATCAGTGTGGTATGAATGATCATATCTCCAAGCCAATCGAGCCCAAGGAGGTATACAGATGTCTGAACAAATGGCTGCGGGAATAAAATGTGCGCTGTGCCCTAGACAATGCCATGCAGATAGAAACAATGTCCGGGGATACTGCGGTGAGACCGCACAAGTGCGGGTGGCAAGGGCCTCGCTTCACCGGTGGGAAGAGCCTTGTATCAGCGGCAGTGCAGGTTCAGGCACAGTATTCTTTGCTGGCTGTCCGCTCAGGTGTGTGTATTGCCAGAACAGGACAATCGCGTTGGGGAATAAAGGAACAGCGCTGACGCAAAAACAGCTCACAGCATTGTTTTTGCTATTGCAGGACAAGGGGGCACATAACATCAATCTGGTGACACCGACCCACTTTACGCCTCAGATTGTGGCGGCGTTAACAAGTGCCAAAAGCCAAGGCCTTTCGATACCTGTCGTCTACAACACGTCAGGTTATGAGACCGTTCATACACTGCGTATGTTAGAGGGTGTGGTTGATATCTATCTGCCAGATTTCAAATATTACAGTGCAGCATTGTCACAGAAGTATTCCGGTGCACCGGATTATTTTGCGTATGCATCCCGCGCGATTGCGGAGATGGTGCGCCAGACAGGCGTGCCAGTGTTTGATGGTGAGCTGATGCGGACAGGCGTGATTGTCAGACACATGGTGCTGCCCGGTCATGTCAAAGACAGCAAGGCAGTCCTCAAATATCTCTATGACATGCACAAGGAGGATTTATATATCAGCATCATGAACCAGTACACGCCGCCAAAGGACATGGAGGGTTATCCGGAGCTTGGCAGGCGGCTAACACGCAGAGAGTATGAGAGAGTAGTTGATTACGCCATTGAATTAGGACTTCAAAATGCTTTTATTCAAGAGGGAGATACGGCAAAAGAGAGCTTTATCCCTGATTTTGATGATGAACAGTTTTTAAAGGAGGTACGAGATCATGTATGAAAATTATATTTTTGATTTGTATGGAACGCTGATTGATATTCACACCGATGAATCCAGCAAGAATTTTTTTAAGAAGTATGCAAAGTGGCTGAGAAAGCAGGGGCTTTATTTTGACTGGAAGCATTTTTACAAACTCTATACTTCAATTGAGCGCAAATACAGGGACAATGCTGCACAGGCGCAAGAGACTTCCAACCCTGAGATTCAGATTGAGGGGGTATTCTATGATGTCTTTGCGGCAAAGGGATATGTGCTCACAGAAGAACAAATAAAAGACCTCTGTGAGAGTTTCCGGCGCATTTCCCTGATTACGCTGCGTCTGTTTCCAGATACGATTGCGTGTCTGGAGGGATTAAAGCGCGCAGGAAAGAAAATTTATCTGCTGTCCAATGCACAGCGAAGCTTTACTTGGCAGGAGCTTGAGCTGACAGGGATCGTGCCCTATTTTGACGGCATTTTGATTTCGTCGGACGAGCGTTGCATGAAGCCAGATGTGAGATTTTATGAGATCTGCTGTGAGCGGTATCATCTCGACAAGGCGCAGTCTGTCATGATTGGAAACGAACTAAAATCTGATATGGCAGGCGCCAAGGCGGCAGGCATTGATGGATTTTACATCAACCGTTATCCTGTTTTCCGCGAAGAGCCCAATCCGCTTTATCGGTATGTGTCTCCGAAAGGGTCTCTCGTGGAGGTGCTGGTTCAGACAGGTGTATCGCCATGCTGACAAGGGAGGCGTTTTTATCGCTTAATTTTGTGAAAAAGGAGGATTTCACAGGGAGTTATCAGGGAATGCGGTTTATGCTGCATCAGGCGGAGGTGGAGAAAAAACTTCAGGTCTATCTGTGGAGTGAACCATTTGGATTTGAGGCGACCCCGGATGAGAAAAAGATTTCCAGATTTTTTGCCTTTAGCGAGGAGGGGCTCGCTGAGGCGATTGACTGGATGAATGAACAGTATGAAGAGATTAAAAAACAACAACCCACATGACGGTATGGGTTGTTGTTTTTTATGCACACGGACGCAGAATGGAACTGTGCAGCTATATATGCAAAGCCTAAGCCATCTGGTTTACAGCCTTGGATAAACGAGAAACTTTTCTGGAAGCATAATTCTTGTGATATACGCCTTTTGTTGTAGCTTTATCAATGACGCTTGTCGCATTTAATAAAGCGGCAGCAGCGGCTTCCTTATCGTTCGCTTCTACAGCCGTGTAAACCTTCTTGATTGCGGTCTTTACACCAGACTTAATAGCTTTATTTCTATCAGCCTTTGTTCTGTTGACTAAAATTCTCTTTTTCGCAGATTTGATGTTTGCCATGCTCGACACCTCCCATTTTTCTCGATGTTTTATATTTTTTGTTTCCATGAAAGCCGGACACGGACGAACTGATGGAAACATACTTATATATTGTAATTTATGGAATCTGATATGTCAATACATATTCTTGAAAAAATTACAAAAAATACTTTTTACAAGAAAGCACCGTATATAAAAGGGGGATTTGGTATGCAGCAGTTTCAGATTCGGACAGACTTGGCATTGGAGGCTACAGAGAGCGTCAGAAAACAGGCATCAGGCCAGATGAGGGGCGTGTCCATTGATGAGTATGATATCTTGGAGGACGTTCATATCTCAAAAGTAATGATCTTGAGCAAGAATGCAGAAAAAAGCATGGGAAAGCCAATGGGAACCTATATCACACTGGAGGCGCCCGCGCTTCAGGAAAGCGATGAGGACTATCACCGGGAGATTTCCGAGGAGCTGGCAAGGCAGTTAAAGTGCGTTCTGCCAGAAATTGACAAGGAAGAGAAGTCTGTCATGGTAGTGGGGCTTGGAAACCGTGATGTCACAGCGGATTCTCTTGGACCGTGCACCGTGGACAATCTTTTTATCACAAGACATATCATACGGGAATATGGCAAGCAGGCGTACAGGGCATCTAAGATGCACCAGATCAGTGCACTGGTGCCGGGTGTCATGGCAAAGACAGGTATGGAGACAGCAGAAATTATAAAAGGAGTCATAAAAGAGACAACACCCGACATAGTTATAGTAATAGATGCGCTGGCAGCGAGAAGCACCAAAAGGCTGAACCGGACGGTACAGATCACAGATACAGGCATTCATCCGGGCTCGGGTGTCGGAAATCACAGAAATGCGCTGACCAAAGAAAGCCTTGGCGTGCCAGTCATAGCGATTGGCATTCCTATGGTAGTAGATGCAGGAACCATTGTCTCTGACGCGCTTGAGAAGCTGTCGGAAGAATATGATGGAGGGAAAGCGTCACTTGATTATTTTAGGAATAGTACAGACACCCAGCTTCATAATATGTATGTAACAGCAAAAAATATTGATGAGACGACAAAGAGACTGAGCTTTACACTGTCAGAGGCAATCAATATCGCCCTGGACATGGAGCAGGAGGAGTAGCGTGTGAACATGAGCCATAAAATCAGGAAGCAGGGGATTCTGATTGTCATTTTCCTGCTGATTCTCATACATCTTATGATGCGTGCCATATATGATATAGAAAATAATATGGAAAACCAGGTACCGCTGAGTGAGAAGATCTACAGCGCGGCATTAAAGCAGGGAATCCTCCTGTCAAATCCTTATCTGCTGTATGTCAATGGCAGTGAGCAAAATGGATTGTACTATCAGTTTCTCAAAGGAATGCCCCTGGAGATGTGTCTGCTTCAGGGGGCAGAGGAGGAGAATCAAATGACAGAGTACCGGCAGCCATCTGTGATTGAGGAGATGGCTGCCGCTGAAAACAGTCTGGCCTATCAGAATCAACAGAAGGGGACAATCGAGACGGAGCTTCGTGATGAAGCCATTGACAATGAAAATCCTCTTGTTAATAATACAGAATCTCAAGCGTTAGAGCAGGCAGTGCTGGCGGAAAATAATATGGCAGCAGGTACTTTTGTGCCTGTGCAGGCACCTGTTGCCAGATATACAGCCCAGCAGTTGACAGACCCGTCATTTATTAAGAGTTCATTTTACGCGGTGGACCCCACCACGCAGATTCGGACTGACCAGCTCGAGTACAATACGCTGATGGGGTTTGATGCAACCATGAAGCAGGACAACAGCAATGTTCAGATTTTGGTGTATCATACGCATTCCCAAGAGGCGTACATAGATTCTGCAGCGGGAGATTCATCGGAAAGCATCGTCGGTGTCGGCGAGCATCTGTGCGACATTCTTCGAACACAATATGGGTTTAATGTGCTGCATCATACAGGAGAGTATGATGTGGAGAGCAGGGATTATGCATATTCTAACGCTATGGCAGGTTTGGACAAAGTGCTTGCAGAGAACCCATCCATAGAGGTGATGATCGACCTGCACAGAGATCAGACCAATGCGGACACCAAACTTGTCACCACCATACAGGACAGACCGACAGCGAGATTTATGTTTTTTAATGGTCTATGCTATACAAATTCATTAGGTACGCTTCAAAATCTGCCCAATCCCTACGTGCAGGATAATCTGTCGTTTGCCTTTCAGATGCATCTGGCAGCAGAGGAGTACTATCCGGGACTCACGAGACGCATTTATCTAAAAGGATATCGGTATAACCTGCATTTCAGGCCCAAAAGTCTCTTGATTGAGCTGGGTTCACAGACAAATACACTGGAAGAGGCGATGAATGCCTGTGACCCGCTGGCGCATGTCCTCGCGATGGTGTTAAATGGACAAAATAAAGAGTAGTTTATGGGTTACTATTTTTACAAAAAGGTGGTATACTATAGCTATAAAATTTGAAAGGAAGGATTAGACTATGACAGTAATACATTTGACAGAAGCAAATTTTGAGAAGGAGGTACTTCAAGCGGACATTCCTGTGCTGGTTGATTTCTGGGCGCCTTGGTGCGGCCCGTGCAAAATGCTGGCGCCAGTCATTGATGAGATCGCCGGGGAGATCACAGACGTGAAAATCTGTAAGGTAAACACCGATGAGGCGGACACGCTTGCCTTCAAATATAAAATACGCTCAATCCCAACATTAATCTTATTCAAAGGGGGCGCGCCGGCAGCGACCTCCGTCGGAGTGAAGCAAAAGTCGGAAATTCTGGAATTTGTCAAGGCATAAGATGAAATGGATCAAAGGTTTTCATATTTTTAAGGCATTTAAGATTGCCCTGGCAGCAGTTCTGTCGATTCTGACAGCGAATCTGCTGGGGCTCAGCTATGCCATCACAGCAGGGATTATCACTGTTTTGAGTATCCAGAATACAAAGCGCGAGACGCTGCAGACTGCCAGAGACAGGGGACTGGCTTTTTTGTGTGCACTGATGCTCTCTTATGTGTGTTTTCGATGGCTGGACTTTAGCGTAACCGCATTTATTGTGTATCTTTTTCTATTTGCGCTTTTGTGCCTGAGCGCTGGCTGGGGACAGGCGCTTGCGATGGATTCTGTACTGATCTCTCATTTTTTGACGGAACAGCGCTTTGACCGTGCGATGCTCGTGAATGAACTGCTGGTATTTGCCATCGGCACGTTTTATGGAATTTTGATTAATCTTCATCTGCGGAAAAAAGAAGTTGAATTTGACAGGCTCTCGAGACAGGTAGATGACGAAATCAAGGGAATCATTCACAGAATGGCGGAAAATATCAGGCGGGAGGACAAGACAAACTACAATTCGGACTGTTTTGTGCGGCTTGAGGACAAGCTTCATCTTGCCAAAGAATGTGCGCTCAGAAATTGGAACAACACACTGTGGAGCCAGTCTGCATACGAGCTGGATTATATTCGAATGCGTGAAAATCAGAGCAGGGTGCTTAAAAATATTTACGACAGCATTGTCCGAATCACGATGCTTCCGGCACAGACCATGAAGGTCGCTGCCTTTTTTGAGGAGATTGAAGCACAGTACCACCGGGACAACAATGTGGAAAAACTGCTCGAACTGCTCGATAAAATGCTCTCTGACATGAAACTTGAGGCACTTCCCCAAAGCAGAGAGGAATTTGAGGCGAGAGCGCTTTTGTTCTATACATTAATGCAGTTGGAGGAATTTTTGATTCTGAAAAATAGGTTTGTGGCGAAGTATCAGAATATTTTGTAAAAATGATAGACGGACAAAAGTTTGTATGATATAATATTTTTCATATAAAATTAAAGGCTGTGAAGAGAAGAGTAGGTCGTTAGATACAATACAGAGAGTCTGTACGGGTGAGAGCAGGCATGGAAGGAACGATTGAAAATGGTCTCGGAGCTGCGCACCGAAGCATAGATATGCCAAGGCTGCGACGGGTGCACCCGTTAACGTGATAGACTATCGGCGAATCATTTCTCGCCCGTAGTTGATAAGGCTCTGACCGTGAGATCAGGGTGAATTTAGGGTGGTAACACGAAGCGATACAGCTCTCGTCCCTGAAAAGAAATTTTCAGAGAGGAGGGCTTTTTATATGTCAGCATAATGTACAACTTACAATTATGTTTATCGTATGATTATCACCATAGGAAATGAGGGAATGAAAATGAACAGAACAATTTTAATCGGAGGTGCATGGCCGTATGCCAACGGTTCATTGCACATCGGACATATAGCAGCATTGCTGCCGGGCGATGTGCTGGCAAGGTATCACCGCGCCTGCGGCGATCACGTAACTTACGTGTCGGGAAGTGACTGTCACGGCACGCCTGTGGCAATCCGTGCCAAAAAGGAAGGACGGACACCGCAGGCAATCAGTGATCATTATCATGAAGAGTTTGTGAAGTGTTTTGACAAACTTGGATTCAGTTATGACTGTTACACAAAAACATCTGATGAAGAACACAAAGCGTTTGTACAGGAGTTTCACGCGCGCTTGTATCAGCAAGATTTGGTATATGAGAAGGAAACGCCGCAGGCATTTTGTGAGAACTGTCAAAATTTTCTGGCAGACAGGTTTGTCGTCGGCATCTGCCCCAAGTGTAAGAAGCCGGCCAGAGGAGACCAGTGTGACGACTGCGGTACGGTATTGGAACCGGAAAATCTACAAGACCCAGTTTGTGCAGTGTGCAGCCGGCCAGTAATATTCAGAAAATCCAGACATTTGTATATCGCAATCTCCAAAATGGAGAAGGAATTGAGCACGCTGGCTGCACAGGGCGCATCATGGCGGAAAAATGCCGTGGCATTCACAAACCGCTACATTGAAGAAGGACTGCGGGACAGGGCGCTGACAAGAGATTTAGCGTGGGGAATCCCAGTTCCAAGAGCAGGATATGAGAAAAAGACAATTTATATCTGGGCAGAGAATGTGCTGGGCTATCTGTCTGCGAGTAGAAGCGCGGCAAAGAAGCAAGGATTCGATGAGAAGGCTCTGTGGGGAGAACACGCAAAACACTATTATGTGCATGGCAAAGATAATATACCCTTTCATACAATTATTTTGCCGGCGTTGCTCATTGCAAATGGAGAAGGATGGCATCTGCCAGATCAGATCGTATCCAGTGAATACATGACACTGGAGGGTAGAAAAATTTCCACAAGCCAGAATTACGCAATCTGGGTCAAGGACCTGATAGAACGGTATGACCCGGATTCAATCCGGTATTATTTTCTGGCAAATGGCCCAGAGAAAAAAGATGCAGATTTTTCTTGGAGGGAGTACGTCAACAGCCATAATGGAGAACTGCTGGGTGCGTATGGAAATTTTGTCAACCGGACGCTGACGTTTATTCATAAATACTGGAATGGCTTCATACCTGAGGCAGCAGCAGATACGGATATCACGGAACAAATAGCGGCTTTATATGGCAGAACCGGCAGTTTGATCGAGCGAGGGGTGTTTAAAGATGCACTGAATGGACTTTTTGAGTTTGTCCGATGGGCAAATAAGTACTTTGATACATGCGCACCGTGGATTACGCGCACTACCGATGAAGCCGCCTGCCAAAATACATTGTATCAATGTGTGCAGATTATCGCAAATCTGGCAGTACTGCTCAAACCATTCCTGCCGTTCTCATCAGAGAAAATCTGTGGCTGGCTTCAGTTAAAAGATGAATGGCAACTCCATCGGATTCATGGAGGCGTTCAATTGCCTCCTGTTCAAATCTTATTTGAACGGATTGACAAAGATGTAGTTGACAAAGAAGTGCAGAAGCTGAGTCTATAAAATATGGCAGTATAAAACATGCGCGTCATCTCTTGGCGAAGGCTTTGAGATGGCGCGTATTGAGTGTTTGAGACAGACTAAAATCTATGCTGAAAAAATTGTTGAAAAAAATTGAAAATAGTTGTTGACAGATGAAGAATGTCGTGGTAAGATAATTTTCGTCGCTGAGATAAACAAGCGATTCACAAAATCTTTTCCAATCAAAAAGATTAAAAAAATAAAAAAGTGCTTGACAGACGCGGAAAGCTGTGATAAACTAAACAAGCTGTCGCAAACAAGACAAGCAATCAAAAAAGAAGAACCTTGACAAATAAACAGTAATGCAACCCTGAAAATTCTAAAAGAGAAATTCTTATTTATAGAATATTCAGAGAACAAAACCTTTAAAAAGTAAAAGCATTTTTATGCAGTCGCATCAAAAATGCAACGGAT
>KE159563.1:284265-296591 GCA_000403215.2 Lachnospiraceae bacterium A4 | reverse complement strand
GGAAAGAGCCCAGACCTACAGCTAAGGTCCCAAAGTGTGTGTTAAGTGGAAAAGGATGTGGGATTTCAAAGACAGCTAGGATGTTGGCTCAGAAGCAGCCACACATTCAAAGAGTGCGTAATAGCTCACTAGTCGAGAGGTCCCGCGCCGAAAATGTCCGGGGCTGAAACACACCACCGAAGCTTAGGAAAGATATGCCGCAAGGTATGTCTTTGGTAGAGGAGCATTGTGATGCCATTGAAGCTGTACCGACAAGGAGCAGTGGAGGAATCACAAGAGAGAATGCCGGAATGAGTAGCGAGAAAGAGGTGGGAATCCTCTTGGCCGAATATCCAAGGTTTCCAGAGTAAAGCTGATCTGCTCTGGGTAAGTCGGGACCTAAGGCGAGGTCGAAAGACGTAGTCGATGGACAGCAGGTGGAGATTCCTGCACTATGGTATGACAGAACTGTGGGGACGTATGTGGAAAGCATGAGCCGGGAAAGGAAAAACCGGTGCAAGCGGAGCAGGGGTGTGAAAGGCAAATCCGTCACACAACCCAAAGGCGTGATGCGAAGCGAACTATAGTAGCGAAGCATGTGAGTCATGTACCGAGAAAAGCCGCTATCGTTCATACCATACCCGTACCGTAAACCGACACAGGTGGATGGGGAGAGAATCCCAAGGCCGGCGGGAGAAGCATTGTCAAGGAACTCGGCAAAATGGCCCCGTAACTTAGGGAAAAGGGGTGCCATCGAAGGATGGCCGCAGAGAATAGGCTCAAGCAACTGTTTAGCAAAAACACAGGTCTATGCGAAACCGAAAGGTGAGGTATATGGGCTGACGCCTGCCCGGTGCTGGAAGGTTAAGAGGAGAGGTCAGGAAACGAAGCCTTGAATTGAAGCCCCAGTAAACGGCGGCCGTAACTATAACGGTCCTAAGGTAGCGAAATTCCTTGTCGGGTAAGTTCCGACCCGCACGAAAGGCGTAATGATTTGAGCGCTGTCTCGACAATGCACCCGGTGAAATTGAAGTGCCAGTGAAGATGCTGGCTACCTGCGCCAGGACGGAAAGACCCCATGGAGCTTTACTCCAGTTTGATACTGGGATCCGGTGCTGTATGTACAGGATAGGTGGGAGGCTAAGAGCCACAGACGCCAGTCTGTGGGGAGCCGCTGTTGGGATACCACCCTTACAGTACTGGGTTTCTAACCTGCGCCCGTAAGCCGGGCGGGGGACAATGTCTGACGGGGAGTTTGACTGGGGCGGTCGCCTCCGAAAGGGTATCGGAGGCGCTCAAAGGTTCCCTCAGAATGGACGGAAACCATTCGCAGAGCGCAAAGGCAGAAGGGAGCCTGACTGTGACACCGACGGGTGGAGCAGGTACGAAAGTAGGACTTAGTGATCCGGTGGCATAAAGTGGGATTGCCATCGCTCAACGGATAAAAGCTACCCTGGGGATAACAGGCTGATCACTCCCAAGAGTTCACATCGACGGAGTGGTTTGGCACCTCGATGTCGGCTCATCGCATCCTGGGGCTGCAGCAGGTCCCAAGGGTTGGGCTGTTCGCCCATTAAAGCGGTACGCGAGCTGGGTTCAGAACGTCGTGAGACAGTTCGGTCCCTATCCGGCGTGGGCGCAGGATATCTGAGAGGAGCTGTCCTTAGTACGAGAGGACCGGGATGGACGGACCGCTGGTGTACCTGTTGGCGACCAACGCCATGGCAGGGTAGCCAAGTCCGGCAGGGATAAACGCTGAAGGCATCTAAGCGTGAAGCCCCCCTCAAGATGAGATATCCCCTACACAAGTGGATAAGACCCCTTGAAGACGACAAGGTAGATAGGGTATAGGTGTAAGTGCAGCAATGCATTGAGCTGAATACTACTAATCGGTCGAAGGCTTATCCTGAGAGGTATGGGAAGAAGATGTTGGAAGAGAATGGATGAATGAAATGATAGTTAAGAAATAAATTTTTGTGTTCGGTTTTGAGGGAATACTCTCAGTTTTCCTCGATAGCTCAATGGTAGAGCACTCGGCTGTTAACCGAGTTGTTGTAGGTTCGAGCCCTACTCGGGGAGTTAAGCGTGGATTAGCCCAGTTTCGCTTAGTTATCATTTGGGCTCCATGGTCAAGCGGTTAAGACATCGCCCTTTCACGGCGGTAACACGGGTTCGATTCCCGTTGGAGTCATTTGTGCCGATGTGGCTCAATTGGCAGAGCAGCTGATTTGTAATCAGCAGGTTATCGGTTCGAGTCCGATCATCGGCTTAACCATTTAGTTTTTTGGACCTTTAGCTCAGTTGGTTAGAGCGCCCGGCTCATAACCGGGTGGTCCTGGGTTCGAGTCCCCGAAGGTCCATTTTGTTATAATTATTTTATAGAGTATATATTGGTTATGAAAATGGTTTTGTAAAGCAAAGACATTGGCCTCGTGGCTCAGTTGGTTAGAGCGCCGCCCTGTCACGGCGGAGGTCGTCGGTTCGAGTCCGATCGGGGTCGTTGATGTGAGATTTTCACATTTATGGGATCTTAGCTCAGCTGGGAGAGCATCTGCCTTACAAGCAGAGGGTCATAGGTTCGAGCCCTATAGGTCCCATGTATATTTATTATGCCGGCGTGGCGGAACTGGCAGACGCCCGGGACTTAAAATCCCGTGGGTAGTAATACCCGTACCGGTTCGATTCCGGTCGCCGGCACGATCTAATAAATTAATATTTGTGCGTTTAGCTCAGCTGGATAGAGCGTTTGGCTACGGACCAAAAGGTCGGGGGTTCGAATCCTCTAACGCACGTTTAAAGGACTGGAGAGCCAGTTCTTTATTTTTTTGTATCTCATTTTTGTTTCAGATGATACCGCAGCAGGTTTATTTTTCTACAGTTCCTTAAGTACAGAATCTAACTGATCAATCATGCTGTTAGTTTGTATAACAGTCAGAAAGACTTTTTTTGACAGTCTGTCATTTTTTATAAATATAATGCGTTATGAGCAGAATTTTTATAAAATATTTACATTGCGAAAATAAACGAAATATTTTACGTGCATTATTAACAAATTGAAATATAATTTATCGTCAATATTTCCCATTGAAAATAAAGTGCACAATTGATATCATTAAATAAGAGAAAAGTTATAGCATTTTTAATCATTTGTTAATTGAATATTTAATTAAATAAAAACAGTGCTGAAACTGTTTTATTTATGGTAAAGACTGGTATCGTTTCCAATGTTTGAAATTGCTCGAAAAAGGATTATATTGGATATGGAATTTCTGTGCAATATGTTGGAAAATATAAGAGAAAAGTAAATAGGATTCAGCAACGTCATATTAATTTATCATTTTTACCTAATGTTTATTATAATCCTGCACAAAGGATTTTAATAATAGAAAATTACAAACTACATATTTAGCAAGGAGAGGTAGAAAATATGAAAAAGCGTGTATTAGCATTAGTAATGTCAACAGCAATGATTGCATCTGTGTTGACAGCATGTGGCGGAAAGAATGATGCGCCGGCACAGGACACAAACACAAACACAAACACAAACAATGACGCACCGGCAGCAGACGCAGCAAACAATGATGCACCGGCGGCAGACGCGGCAGACGCAGCAGGCGATGATGCAACAGCAGACACGTCCAATGTTGATTATGGCACAGGCGAGATCACAATCTGGGTTGCGGAGAATGTTCAGACATTCACACAGAATCAGATCAAGGCTTTCCAGGAGGCAAATCCTCAGTATGCTGGCTATACAGTGACTGTTGAGCCTGTAGGTGAAGGCGAGGCGGCAACAAACATGATCACTGACGTTGAGGGTGGCGCTGATATCTATGGATTTGCGCAGGACCAGTTGGCACGTCTGGTATCATCAGGTGCGATTATGCCAGTTACAGGTGATTATGCAACTTGGGTTGCAGAGCAGAATGATGCGGGTGCAGCAGCAGCGGCTGTCGTAGGCGGCACTACATATGCTTTCCCAATTACGTCAGATAACGGATACTTTATGTATTATGACAAGAGCGTTGTGACAGATCCTACTTCTCTGGATCAGATCGTAAAGGACTGCGAAGCAGCAGGCAAGGGCTTCTATATGGAGATCAACTCTGGATGGTATCAGCCAGCATTCTTCTTCGGCGCAGGATGTACATTGACTTATGATGCAGATGATGCAGGAAACTTCACAGCATGCAATACGGACTATGCTTCTGATAAGGGACTTGCAGCTTTGAAGGCAATCATTAATCTTCACAAGTCTCCTGCATTTGTAAATGGTTCTGCGGCAAACAATGCGACAAATTTTGCAGCAATTGTTGATGGTACATGGGATGCTGAAGCGATTAAGGGTGTACTTGGCGACAATTATGCTTGTGCAAAGCTTCCGAAGTTCACAGTGGACGGAACAGATTATCAGCTTGGCGGATTCGGCGGATTTAAGCTCTTGGGTGTGAAGCCTCAGACAGACGCAAACAAGATGCAGGTATGTATGGCGATGGCTCAGTTCCTTTCAAGTGAGGAGACACAGCTTGCCCGTTACAAAGAAGTTTCATGGGGCCCTTCTAATGTAGCAGCTCAGCAGAGCAGCGATGTTCAGGCTGACGAGGCGCTTTCTGCACTTGCAGAGCAGCTTGCAGAGACCATTCCTCAGGGACAGTATCCAAATGATTACTGGACACTTGCAACAGCACTTGGCGATTCTGTTATTGCTGGTGAGTATGACAATGCTTCAGATGATGAGCTGATGGCAGTACTTCAGGAGTTCCAGTCTACATGCCAGTCATATGCACAGTAAGTATTCCTGCTAGAATAAGTTAAGACACATATGAAGAATATACAAAAATAAATGAACGGGGGGAAGTACCTCTTCTCCCCGGTTTTATTCTCATTACAGTGCTGACACTCTTATATCCAGATAAACACAGTACATCGTGTATTGGCAGAACGGGGAACGGAATAGAGATTTATCTGTGTATCAGTGTGTCAGCGCGGGAGAATAGAGTAAAGAAATTTAATTGATCAAAAGTATATGGTCTGAAGGGGGACAGCAAATGAGTAAAGAAAATCAGCCTTCTGGCAATAAAATAGCTGGCTTTTTTAAAGCGTTTGGCGCAGATTTGGCAGATATTGGTACGACTTTTGTAGAAGGAAATTGGATGACAAAGGTATCGTTTCTGATTATGGGCTTCGGTCCTTTGCTTCGCAAGCAGTTTGTAAGGGGAATTGCATTATTATTAACTGAAATCGTATTTATTTATTATATGGTGTCTTTTGGCGCTGGGTATTTAAAGGACATTACAACACTCGGTACACAGGGAAGGGGCTTCAATCCTGATGGAACGGTATCATATGGTGATAACAGCTTCTTTATTCTGCTGTATAGTATCCTGAGTATTATTATTGTATTTGCATTTCTTTTGGTATGGCGGATCAATGTGCGCCAGAATAAGAATGCAGAGAAGCTTCTTGCAGAGGGGAAGAAACTTCCGACCGTAAAACAGGATTTACTTTCTCTTTTGGATGAGCATTTTGATAAGACATTATTGGCGCTGCCATTTATGGGGGTATTCATTTTTATTGTACTGCCTATTATATTCATGGTTTGTGTAGCATTTACAAACTATGATGCGCAGCATCAGGCACCGGCACAGCTTTTTACATGGGTTGGGCTGGATAACTTTAAAAATCTGTTCTCTATGGGCTCGACAGGGTTCGGCAGCACGTTCCTGACAGTATTGGCATGGACGATTGTCTGGGCATTCTTTGCAACGTTTTTGAACTATTTCCTGGGTATGGTGGTAGCGATGCTGATTAACAAGAAAGGAATTAAGTTCAAAAAACTCTGGAGAACCATCTTGGTAATGACGATCGCTGTACCACAGTTTGTATCACTTTTGTATATTGGTAAGATGTTTGCGGCTGATGGATTGGTAAATGGATATCTGATGAGATGGGGATGGATTGATCAGGCAATTCCATTCTGGACAGATCCGACGATTGCAAAAGTATTGATTATCATTCTGAACTGCTGGGTTGGTATTCCATACATTATGTTGATCTGTACAGGTCTCTTGATGAATATTCCTGCGGATTTATATGAGAGTGCGCGTATTGACGGCGCAAATGCATTCCAAATGTTCCGCAAAATTACACTTCCTTATATGTTGTTTGTTACAGGTCCATTCCTGTTGACACAGTTTACTGGTAACCTGAATAACTTTAACATCATTTATCTTTTGAGCGGTGGTGGTCCTAAGTCAATGAAGCTGACTGGTGGTGCTGGACACACAGATTTGCTGGTAACATGGCTATATAAGCTGACATTGACAAATACAGACTACAAGATGGCGGCTGTTCTCGGTATTATGGTATTCTTGGTAACTGCGGTAATTTCATTGGTGGTATACAATATCTTGCCATCAGTTAAGGATGAGGAGGGATTCCAATAATGTCAAAACGAGCGAAGATTGGTAATACAATTACATATATTATATTAATTTTAATCAGCATTGTTTGGTTGTTTCCATTTGTATGTTTAATTTTGCAGAGTTTCCGTTCATACATAACAGAGCCGGGCGGACAGGTAAATTACTTGCTGCCAAAGACGTTCTCGCTGGATTCTTACAAGTTCCTTTTCAGCGAGGAGTGCCAGTTCTTTAAATGGTATGGAAATACATTGATTATTGCGGTATGCGTGACAATTATGCAGACAATCTTTGTGCTGATGGTAAGTTATGCGCTTTCAAGAATGCGTTTTAAGGGCAGAGAGCTTTTGATGCGGTTCTGGCTGATTCTGGGAATGTTCCCCGGATTCCTTACGATGATTTGTCTGTACTTCCTGTTAAAGCAGTTTGGTCTGACACAGGCAGGTGCGATACCTGGTTTGATTTTGATTGGATTTGCCAGCTCTGGTATGGGTTATTACGTATGTAAAGGATATTTTGATACGATTCCAAAGTCACTTGATGAGGCTGCTCGAATCGACGGTGCAAACAGATTTCAGGTATTTACGATTATGCTGATACCACTGTCAAAGCCGATTATCATTTACACAGCGTTGGTTGCATTTATGGCACCATGGTGCGATTATATCTTTGCTTCCTACATTGCTTTTGGTTATTCAGACAGCTACAACGTGGCGGTTGCTATGTACCGCTGGGTTATGACAAACGACTATCAGGGCTATTTCACAAGATTCTGTGCAGGTGGTCTTTTGGTAGCAGTACCGATTACAATTCTGTTCATGTGCTTGCAGAAGTACTATGTAGAAGGTGTAACTGGCGGTGCTGTAAAGGGTTAAGGAAACCGATAAGAAAGATAAATAGACAGTATCAATACGACTCCTGTTATGGTTATAGCAGGGGTCGTGTTGCTTTCAAGCGGCTTTGCTGTCAGAGAACAGCATAAATAAAGTGTATGATGAAAAGTGAGGGATTGGTATGAACAAGAAAAATAAAATGCGTTTTGGGGCTGTGGCATTGTCAGTTTTGATGGCAGCACAGCTTAGTGCCTGCGGCAGTGCGGGTGATACAGGAAATCAGCCGGCAGGCGCTGTGCCTGTGGAGGAAAATACTTCTGCGGAGACAGCGGAAATAAAGAACACTGCATCGGAAACAACTGAAACAAAGGAAGCTGCACCGGAAACAACAGATTCTAGTGATTCGGCGGAAGCGCCCTCGGAGGAGGAGGTTTCTGCGGAGGAAAGCAAGGAAATTGTCGGTGCAATCTCGTATGACTATGAACAGGAATTAGACATCATAGATGATAATTATAGAAATTACTATGAGATATTTGTCTATTCATTCTATGATTCTGATGGGGATGGAATCGGCGATCTGAATGGTGTGACGCAAAAGCTGGATTACATTAAAGATATGGGATTCAATGGAATCTGGCTGATGCCGATTATGCAGTCCACGACGTACCACAAATATGATGTGGTAGATTATTGCTCCATTGATAAGGAGTACGGCACGATGGAGGATTTCGAGAAGCTGGTGGAAGCATGTCATGAGAGGGACATCAATGTAGTGATTGATTTTGTCATTAACCATTCCTCCTCACAACATCAATGGTTTGTGGAGGCGTGTGATTATCTGAGAGCGCTTCCAGAGGATGAGGAGCCAGATGCGGACGAGTGTCCTTACGTAGAGTACTATCATTTTGACAGGGAGAAGGTGAATGGAACGTACTATCCTGTCAGTGGAACAGACTGGTATTATGAAGGCGGATTTTGGTCTGAGATGCCAGACTTAAATCTGGCAAATGAATCGCTCAGAGAGGAGCTTGAGGAAGTTTCTACCTTTTGGATTGATTTGGGCGTAGACGGTTTTCGGATGGATGCAGCGCTGCATTTTGAGGAGAATGATGTAGATTTTAATACGGAAGCGCTCGATTGGCTGTACAGCTATTGTACAGATTTGAATCCAGATTTTTATATGGTGTCGGAGGTTTGGGCAAACAAGGCGACGATTGCGGATTATTATGCGAGCGGCACGCCCAGCATGTTTAATTTTGACGCGGCTGATTCAGAGGGAAAGATTCTCAAGACGGCGCGCGGTACATACAAGGTTGCAAATTTTGTGGAGAACATGGCCGGATATCTGACAGACTACGCGGAGGAGAATCCAGATTTTATTGATGCGCCATTTATCGCCAATCATGACATGGGACGCGTTGCCAATGGACTCAAGAAAGACGCAAACGATATGAAGATGGCGTGTGGTCTTCTGATGATGATGAACGGCAGCCCATTTGTATACTATGGCGAGGAGATTGGCATGTCAAGCTCAGGGAAGAAGGACGAGAACAAGAGATTGCCTATGATCTGGTCAGACACAGATACGACGGGGATGACAAACGGTCCTGTGGATGCGGACAAGGATATTGTATCGGCTTTTGCAGGAGTCGAGCAGCAGTTAAAAGACCCGTATTCGATATTGAATTATTATAAGAGGGCCGTGCGGCTTCGAAATGAAAATCCTGAGATTGCACGGGGAGAGATTGAGATTGTCACGGAGCTGACAGAGGGAAATCAGGCTGCGATCACAAAGACATATGAGGACAGTACGATTGGGATTGTGTATAATACGTCAGATGAATCATTGACAGTACATCTGGCAGGGACAACGCTTGACGAGATGGCGATTCGCGGATACTTGACACTGAACGGAGAAGTGGTGGCACTTGAGAGCGGTGCGCTTTCAATGCCAGCACAGTCAATCTGTATTTTGAAGTAAAGTTTCTGATAGATAATCATAGGGAATAAAAGGGACTATATAAAATTAAGCAGGGAAAATTCCTGCTTAATTTTATATAGGTACATCATGCTGTGAACCTAGTACTTGATGCTGAGATCTGTTTTTAAACTAATTGGAAATGATATCTTTTTTTCATTGTCAACAATTGCAGGAAGATACATCATTTCTGTGCCGTTTTCATTCACCAGATATACGTAGGCGATCTGTCCTGTTTGGGCATCGGGCAGGAGCAGATTGATGCATATGCCTGTGTTGATAGCACCCGGCTGTGTGAAGGTAAGGCTTTTTTCATGAAAGAAAAGAGCGGTATTGTCGTTGCAGGTATAGTTTAAATCGGTTCCTGTAAATTGTGTATTGTCCATGTCGCTGTAGAATGTAAAGCTTGCATCGTTTCCATAAGAGACTTCAAAGGCAAGTCCTTGTCTGGTATTGAGCGCTGCGATCGTTTGGGCATCAATGTAGCAGTTGGGACCCGCAAGGGTGGCTTTCAGCACAGGGCTGCTGCCTTGCTCCAGATCTTCTATATGAAATGTTGCGAGTTTGTTTATAATATCATTCCAACCGCTTAGCTGCGGTCCTTTTAAATTGGTGGTGGTAATCTGGCTGAGTGCATTTGGCGTTTCGGATTGTACCCAGTTTGCATATAACAGCACATCATAGGCAGGCATGACATAGGATAGTGCAGGCATGGGGTAAGTGATGCCGTCTGATGCAATCCACCCTGCGAATGCAAATCCGGGAACACTTCCAGCATCAATGTTCACTTTCGTTCCCGGGGTGTACATTCCTTCGCCGCTTACGCCCGAAAAGCTTCCTATCACAGAAAGTTTCTTTTTGGGAAGGTTGTTTTCATCGCTTCCAGATAGAAAGTAAGCGCGAATGGTATGGCTCTCGTGAACGTTGTTAAAAGTATAGGAGGAGACTGCGCCGACATGATTGCCGTCAACCTCCACATAATTGATCCGATATCCGTTATGTGGCGTGATGGTATATGTTCTGCTGCCGCCGCGGTTTACAGAGCGGTTTCCCGAATCTGAAATAGAGCCGCCGGCAGCGGCAACAGCATAAATATTAAAAGAGTCGGCATTACTGTTTTCTGCATCTTCTTTAGAATGTACGGTTATGTTCTGGGTAACAGATTTTGATATATCTTCTTCCTTGAAAGTAATGGTCACATAACTGGTGTCTATGGAGAGCGGGCCAGAGGGGGCAACCGTATAATTTGTTATATTTCGCCAGCGATTGTCAGAGTAGAATGCGCGTACGACCATTCCGCTCCTGCTGAATGATTCTCCTTCCGTATAGATGGTTTTATCAGGCGCTTTCTTTATGATTATCTCGGTAAGATCGTGTTGCAAAGATGGCTGATCCTTTGGCGGAGTTCCTGTTAAGGAGAGTTTCAATTCACGTTCTGTAGCAGTGACGGCAGTGACGGTATAGTCTTTGTAATTTGCACCCGTTTCAGGATCATATTGTTCTACAATTTCCAGTTGTTCAGTACCTGAGGCTGTAGTAATCCGCGTTCCATAACTGTCATAATAGGTAACTTTAATGGGGGTAGAGCAGATAATCACATCTCCTGCCTGGACGGGAGCACCAAGACCAAGGTTTTCGGGGTCTTTGTTAGCAGCGGTAACAGGCATTACTGAAGTAAATAGCAATAATACTGCCATAACCAAACAAAAAGTCAATGAGCGGGGCTTGATTCTGTCGTTCATTATAAATTTCCTCCATATTTAATAAGAATGATAAACTATTGTATCATTATACGTTTTTCTAAAGGAAAAAGCAACCTATGGTTTTGCGTTTGAAATCTTGTATTTTTGATTCTTTTATATTATACTCAATATATCAGGTATTTGCGAATACAGGTGAAACGATTGGGGTGAGCAGCATGAGACTTTATATAATCCGTCACGGGGAGACTGAATGGAATGTATTGCGGCGCTTTCAGGGAAGAAGTGACATTCCGTTAAATGACGAAGGACGCAGACTGGCGCGCATTACGGCGGAGGCGCTCAGCGAAGTGCCTTTTGCGAGGATTTACACCAGCCCGTTAAAGAGAGCGTATGAGACAGCAATGATTATAAAGGGAGAACGCGATATTCCTGTGATCGAAGAACCCAGAATTATTGAGATTGGTTTTGGAGATTATGAGGGACTTTGCTGTGGAAAGGAACATTACAATATTCCAGATCCCGAATTTATGAATTTTTTTCATAAGCCGGAGGCGTACAAGCCGCCCAGAGGGGCTGAGGGAATTGATGAATTAAAGGAAAGAACTGCTGATTTTTTACAGGAAATTGTGTATAATAAAGATATGGAACATGATACGATCTTGGTGTCAACGCATGGGGCAGCGCTCAGGGGACTTTTATCCAATATCAGTCAGGTTGGAATTGAGGACTTTTGGGGAAGCGGTGTGCATAAAAATTGTGCAGTTACCATCGTTGAGGTGAAGAACGGTCAGATGGTTATTACAGAAGAAGGTAAGACATATTATTAATAGTACAAATTATACAACGAAAGAAGGCGTCACGATTTTGGAAAACGAGTATAGCAAGGTAAAAGTGAACAATGAGATTGATTTCTGTTCAGTTACGGAGCCAGAGGTTAAGACAATGCTGGAAAAGGCATTTATGAAAGCGCGGGTATCCTATTTTCTCAGGTGGGAGAAACCGGGGCTTTTGTCCAAAATATTTGGCGGAGGAAAGGTGAGAGTTGTATTCTGTATTAATTCAGCCCATTTAGAGACAGCAGATAGCGTTTTGGAAGGACTTGGGGAAATCGAGGGAGACATAAAAATCATCAAGACAAAATCATATAATAATATAGGATTTTGAATCATGAAAAAAGAGTGGAGGGAACCACTCTTTTTTATGATCTTTATGATTTGGGAGAATTGTTATGCGTGTCATCGGGGTTTTCTTCATAATATTCGCCGTCGGTATATGATGTGTCAGAATCCTGCTCGTAATATTCGTCATCATCATATTGCGTATCGGAATCTTCATTGTATTCGTTGTCAGCGTATTGCGTATCGGAATCCTCATTGTATTCGTTGTCAGCGTATTGCGTATCGGAATCCTC
>KE159563.1:263471-284255 GCA_000403215.2 Lachnospiraceae bacterium A4 | reverse complement strand
TCATTGTATTCGTTGTCAGCGTATTGCGTATCGGAATCCTCATTGTATTCGTTGTCAGCGTATTGCGTATCGGAATCCTCTTCATAGTATTCATCGTCGGCATATGATGTGTCAGAATCTTGCTCGTAGTATTCATCGTCGGTATATTGCGTATCAGAATTTTGCTCGTAGTATTCATCGTCATTATATTGCATGTCAGAATCCTGCTCGTAGTATTCATCATTATATTGTGTGTCAGAATCTTCCGCATCAGAATCCTCTTCGTAATACTGCCCGTCCTCATTGTCCTCATAGTATTCCTCATCGGAATATTGTCCGTTGTCATTGTTCTCATAGTATTCCTCATCGGAATATTGTCCGTTGTCATTGTCCTCATAGTATTCCTCTTCGTAATACTGCCCGTCCTCATCATACCCGTATTCGTCAGAAGGCATGTTGTCTCTGCGAAACAGATTGTATACGGAATAGGCAATTAACGCGAGTACTCCTATAATGGCAACCGCCAGAAGCACGACAATAGGCGTGCCAAGCAGGCTTGAGACCGTATCCGCTTCACCTTCTATGTCAGTAGAATCATCAGTGTCTGGCTCGTCTATATCATCTATGATGGGGGTGGTCGGAACGGCTTCGCTGTCAGGATTTTCCTCAGGCGCAGAGGGCTGCGTACCAGTGGTGTCCGTGTCAGAATGCTCTGTGCCGGTAAGCGGAGTGTCGGATACATAATCAGCAAGTATATAGCCTGTGCTTCCTCCGTATTTGATCTGATACCAGTTGTCAGTGGTTTTTCCAGTGACAGTAATTGCCTGACCATATTGTAAAGTACCGAGCTTGCTGTGCTTTGTCGATGGACCGCTACGGACGTTCAGACCATTCTGGGTTGCGGCATAGACTGTGCCCTGCATGGGGGTAACTTGAACATTGTTTTGGTCAGACGGTTTGGGATTGGAGGGCTGCTGCGCAGGAGGCGTTCCTGTGTTAGATGGATTCTGCACAGGAGGCGGCGTCTGGCTGGGCTGGTTTTCGGGCGGTGTTCCTGTATTGGATGGATTCTGCACAGGAGGCGGTGTCTGGCTGGGCTGGTTTTCAGCGGGCGGTGTCTGGTCGGGCTGGCTCTCAGCGGGAGTACTTTCTATTGGAGCACTTTCTATTGGAGTACTTTCTGTTGGCGTGCTCTCAGCGGGAGTACTTTCAGGAGGAGGCGTCTGGCCAGGCTGGCTCTCAGCAGGATTTGTTTCTGCTGGCGTGCTTGGGGGTGTGGGAACATTTTCACCGGGTGTATTTTGCGGCGGTGCGGTCGGTGTGGGTGCGCTTGGAAGCTGGGTGCTTTCCTCTGCGGCATAGACTGAAGGCGCAGGCAGGGTGGTGAAGAGCATTGCCGCTGTGGTGTACACAATTATTTTTTGAAGTATGGTTTTGTTCTTGAATAATTGATTCATGTAGAGAATCCTCCTTGTATTCCGGGTTTATTTCCAGATTTTATTATTTCCAGATTTTATTATTTCCAGATTTTGTATATTTTCAACAATATAGTTTATAGTATATCATGCCCGAAGAAAAGATTATATATAAAAATTAAATAAATTTTCTGGGCAATTGGCTTGACATTTGGATAGAGATTTAATACTATAATTAAATGAATATCATAACTGGCTGTCTTGTCCGCGTTACGGGGCAGGGCTCGATCGGGAATTTGCTGAGAGGGCGCATCCTGACATGCATTAAGACAGAGGTAGTACTGCGTTTATTCGCCCTTTGCTGTAGCGTTTACAGTGAAGGGCTTTTCATATTTATACGGGCATTTTCAGATAACATGTCGGTAAGCTGACACGCCCGTCACATGAGTAAGGGGAAGATAGTTCCCTGCTCGGCTGCACAGTGACAGAAATAGTTCATTAGTGTTATTTTCAGAAAAGAGAGGTTAGAAAGGAGAACTTTATGAGCAAGGAGTTGGCAAAGACTTATGACCCACATGGTCTGGAGGACAGGATTTACCAGAAGTGGCTTGATAAGAAATATTTTCATGCGGAGGCTGACAGGAGTAAGAAACCGTTTACGATTGTGATTCCGCCGCCAAATATTACAGGGCAGCTTCATATGGGACATGCGCTGGATAACACGATGCAGGATATCCTGATCCGCTTTAAGAGAATGCAGGGATACAATGCGCTCTGGCAGCCGGGGACAGACCATGCAAGCATTGCCACGGAGGTTAAGATCATTGAGAAGCTGAAAGAGGAAGGCATCGACAAGCATGACCTTGGCAGGGAGAAATTCCTTGAGCGCGCGTGGGACTGGAAAAAAGAGTATGGCGGGCGCATTATCAGCCAGCTCAAGAAGCTGGGTTCTTCGTGTGACTGGGACAGAGAGCGCTTTACGATGGACGAGGGCTGCAACAAGGCTGTCACAGAAGTTTTCTGCAAAATGCATGAGAAGGGCTATATCTATAAAGGGGCTAGAATGATTAACTGGTGTCCAGTGTGTAACACATCAATCTCTGACGCAGAGGTTGAGTACGAAGAACAGGCAGGGCATTTGTGGCACATTAAATATCCAGTGCTCAATGAGGACGGCACAGCGTCTGGCGAGTATCTGACATTTGCGACGACAAGGCCAGAGACGATGCTCGGTGATACGGCAGTTGCCATTCACCCGGAGGACGAACGGTACGCGCATCTGAGAGGAAAGAAGCTGCTACTGCCGCTGATGAACCGCGAGATTCCTGTCGTTGAGGACACTTATGTGGACATGGAGTTTGGCACGGGCGTTGTGAAGATTACGCCGGGACATGACCCAAATGATTTTGAGGTTGGCAGGAGACACAATCTGCCTATTATCAATATTATGAACGACGATGCGACCATCAATGAAAATGGCGGCGCCTATGCGGGCATGGAGCGCTATGCGGCGAGAAAAGCCATTGTCGAGGAGCTTGACAAGATGGGGCTTCTTGTGAAGGTGGAGGATTACAGCCACAACGTAGGCACACATGACCGCTGCAAGACGACGATTGAGCCGCTTGTGAAGCAGCAGTGGTTTGTCAAGATGGACGAGCTGATCAAACCCGCAGTGGAGGCTGTAAAAAATGGTGATATCAAGCTGATTCCAGAGAGAATGGACAAGACCTATTATAACTGGACAGATCATATCAAGGACTGGTGCATTTCCAGACAGCTCTGGTGGGGGCACCGCATACCGGCATATTACTGCGACGACTGCGGCGAGATTGTCGTTGCAAAAGCGGTGCCGGAGTGCTGTCCTAAGTGCAAAGGCAGCCATTTTACGCAGGACCCGGATACGCTGGACACATGGTTTTCATCGGCGCTCTGGCCGTTCTCCACACTGGGTTGGCCCGATAAGACAGAGGATTTGGACTATTTTTATCCGACAGATGTGCTGGTGACAGGATATGATATCATCTTTTTCTGGGTAATCCGTATGATTTTTTCTGGATATGAGCATATGAAAGAGAAGCCGTTCCAGACAGTGCTGTTTCATGGGCTGGTGCGTGATGCGCAGGGCAGGAAGATGTCAAAATCGCTCGGCAACGGCATCGACCCGCTGGAGGTGATTGAACAGTACGGCGCAGACGCGCTGCGCATGACGCTGATCACTGGAAATGCGCCGGGCAATGATATGCGGTTTTACTATGAGCGGGTGGAGGCGAACCGGAATTTTGCCAATAAGATCTGGAATGCGTCGCGCTTTATCATGATGAATATGGCGGGCAAGGAGGTGACAGCGCCGTCAGCATTAGAGCCGGTGGACCGCTGGATTATCTCCAAGCTGAATCATCTGATCAAAGAAGTCACGGACAATATGGAAAACTTTGAGCTTGGCATCGCGGTGCAGAAGATTTATGACTTTATCTGGGACGAGTTCTGTGACTGGTATATTGAGATGGTGAAGCCAAGACTTTACAATTCGGACGATGCAGCATCACAGAACGCAGCGCTCTGGACGTTAAAGACAGTGCTGATTGATGCGCTCAAGCTGTTGCATCCGTACATGCCGTTTATCACGGAGGAGATTTTCTGCACACTCCAGTCTGAGGAGGAGTCTGTCATGATCTCAAAGTGGCCTGTGTACGAGGAGGCGCGCAATTACGCAAAGGATGAGAAGGATATTGAGATTCTCAAAGAAGCGGTGCGCGGAATCAGAACCGTGAGGACAGAGATGAACGTCGCACCCTCGAAGAAGGCACATGTATTTGTTGTCTCTGAGAAGCAGGAGATCAGAGATACTTTTGAGGAGGGGAAATTGTTCTTTGCCGCGCTTGCCTATGCGTCAGATGTCACGATTCAGGAGGACAAGCAAGGAATCGCTGAGGATGCGGTTTCTGTGGTGATCGCCAATGCCACGATCTATATTCCTTTTGCAGAGCTGGTGGACTTAAAACAGGAGATTGAGCGTCTCGAAAAGGAGGCAAAGCGTCTCGATGGCGAGCTTGCACGTGTGAATGGCATGCTGAACAATGAAAAGTTTATGTCGAAAGCGCCCGCCTCAAAAATTGCTGAGGAGAAGGAAAAATTAGCAAAATATGTACAAATGAAAGAACAAGTTACAGAACGGCTTGCGCAATTGAGGTAAATAGTGGTACAATAAAGACATAAAGGGGCGGATTATGCCTTTTCGGAGGTGAACAAGATGGTTAATGTCAAATCTTATGTCAGAATAGCGGACGATAAAACAGAAGCGTGGCTTTACTTGTGTGCGCCCGAGGAAGGCACAAAGTATGAAAAGCCGGAGATTATCAGATATCTTCAGTTAAACGGGGTAGTGGCAGGGATCAATGAGTCGCATGTTGCGGCGATGTGCAAGAAGCAAATCTATGAGCGCGAGGTGAAGATTGCAACCAGCGAAAAAGGAGACCCGGGAAGCGCAGGGCGGTTTGAGTTCTTTTTCAGCACAGAGAAGCCAAAGCCTGAGATTCGAAAAGATGGCACGGTAGATTACAGGAGTATGTCTCTGGTACAGAATGTGGAGGAGGGACAGCTGCTTGCAATCTATCATCCGGCGGTACAGGGCACTTCGGGAAGAGATGTCACAGGCGCAGTGGAGAAGGTCAATACATATAAGGAATTAAGGCCGCTCAGCGGGAAGGGGATCAGCAATGAGGGAGACCCCAATAAATATTATGCGTCAAAGTCTGGCAAGATTGAGTATGATGGTGATAACAAACTGTCTGTGGTAGAGGTCTATGAGATACAGGGCGGCTGCGATTATGCCAACAATGCCTTGGTTGATTTTAACGGGGATGTCATTATTCACGGCAACGTGGAGGCTGGTGTCACTGTGCGCGCAGGAAAGAGTCTCACTGTTGAGGGTGTCGTTGAGTCTGCAAATATCTCAGCGGGCGGTACAGTGTGTCTCAAGCGCGGTATGCAGGGAGCCGGCAAGGGTGCAATCGTTGCGGGCGGAGATATTTTCACAGAATTTATAGAGTATGCGACGGTCAGCGCGGGCGGTAATGTACAGTCCAACGTTATTTTGAACTCTAAAGTGACTGCGGGAGAACAGATTACGCTCACTGGAAAAAAAGGTCTGATCGCGGGCGGATATGTCCATGCAATGATGGGCGTGAACTGCCAGAACGCAGGCAATATGTCTGAGATCAAGACCGGTATTCATGTGGGGGTGATGCCTGAGATTATGGAGCAGCGCATCGCAATGAATGAGGAGTACACAAAACTGAATCAGGAACTCGATGAAGTGGCGGCAAGAATGGCGAAAATACTGCGTGTCAGACAGCAGACAGGAGAACTTAGCGAACAGTTGCAGGCGCATCTGAATGAGTTAAAGACGAAGAAGAGCGAGATCTATATTCGCTGTATCAGAACCAAGAAACAGGTTGATGATCTGGAGAGCACGATTTTAAAGTCGAGAGAAGCGAAAATCAGGATAAGCGGGAATATTCATAAAGGCACGGTAATCAGCATTGATGACAATAAGATGATCATTAACCGTGACACAAGTTTTATGGAATACTCTGCGCAGAATGGCGTGATTGTCGGAACCGTGGTGGTTATCTAAAGGTTTTCATATAAATGATCAAAGAAAAAGGTTCGCGGTAAAAGGCGGATCTTTTTAAATTCTTCAGGGGGATAGGAATGCAGGAGAAGTTTGCGCGAAGCTATGCAGAGGCAGAGCATTTGTTGGAGGAGGTTCCAAGATTCACCAAAAAGAATCCTCTGGAGGAAACGAGAGGATTTTATGAGTTTATACAGAATTGTGAAAATGGCAGATTTCAAGAGGCGCGTTTCGGCGTCATAATTCATGTGGCAGGCACGAATGGAAAAGGGTCTGTGTGCGCGTTTTTAGAGAGCATATGCAGAGTGAGCGGATACAGGACAGCAATGTTCACGTCGCCGCATCTGGTGACGACAAGAGAGCGTTTTTGCATAGATGGCAGTATGATTTCCGAGGAGGCGTTTCTCGAGGCGTTTAACTGGCTTTCTGCGCAGCTTGGGCAATACCGCAAAACCAAGCCCGATTATAGCCCGACGTATTTTGAGCGGCTGTTTTTTATGGGCATCTATGTGTTTGCACGGGCAGACGTCGAGATCACGATTTTAGAGACGGGGCTTGGGGGACGACTGGACACGACCAATGTAGTCAAAAACCCGTCGGTGAGTGTGATCACAGAAATAGGGCTGGACCATATGGCGTATCTTGGCGATACGCTTGAGAAAATCGCTGGTGAGAAGGCAGGGATTTTCAAGGCGGGCGTGCCTGTCGTATTCTCTGACAGAAAAAGTGCGGTTTCTGAGCTTCTTTGTAAAAAAGCGCAGGAACTTGGCTGCATCTGTTACCGCGTGTCAGAAAATGACTACAAAATCAATGAAATTCAGAAAAAATTCATTGATTTTTCTGTTGTCAGTCGTTATTATGATTATGGTAGATTGATTGCACATACGACGGCGGTTTATCAGGCGGAGAATGCGGCGGTGGCGATTCGGACAGCCGAGGTTCTGCGGCAGCAGCACAAGCTGGACAAGATAACTGTGGCCTCTGTCCGAGAAGGAATCAGAGGAATGCGCTGGGCGTGCCGTATGGACGAGCTTCGCCCCGGTGTGTTTGTTGACGGGGCGCACAATGAGGATGGCATCGAAGCGTTTGTACAGTCGTTGCAGTTGCAGCAGGAGCTGTCTGAAGAACATTTGCATACAGGAAGGTGCGTGGTGATCTTTTCTGTGGTCAGCGATAAGCAGTATGATCCGATGATTCGGATGCTCTGCGGGCTTACGATGGTGACAGACTTTGTGGTGACACAGATTCCCGGCGGGCGGGGAGCCGATCTGAGCGCGCTTCGCGGACTGTTTGAGAAGTATATGAATCAAAGGACCCAGAAGATACATACCTATGAAAAGATAGAGGATGCACTTGCTTTCAGCCTGTCAGTCCGCGAGGATACGGGCAGGATATATATTGTCGGGTCGTTGTATCTGGCAGGTCTTGTGGAGAGCATGATGGAGGATTATGATGATAGATTTTGAGGAAGAATTGAAAAAATTTCATCCAAGCCTTGAGGTGGAGGATGTCGAGGATGCGATATACAATCAGGATGTGACAGACCTTGCGGATGTGCTGGTCAAGCTGGTCAAAGAATCAAAGGAAGAGTAGGGGAGCTTGAGATGTTTTGCTTTAATTGTGGATGTCTGTTGTCGGAGAAGGATTTTTGCACTGGATGCGGCGCTGACGTAGGATTATATAAAAAGATCATGTATGCTGCCAACCGTTTTTATAATGAGGCGCTGGAGAAAGCGAAGGTAAGGGATTTGTCGGGGGCAGTGGCAAGCTTGCGGCAGTGCCTCAAACTGAATAAATACCATACAGAAGCCAGAAATCTGCTGGGGCTTGTGTATTTTGAGCGGGGCGAGGTCGTGGCGGCGCTGAGTGAGTGGGTCATGAGCAAAAATATCAGGAGTGAGAAAAATATTGCCAATGATTACATAGATATGATACAAAATAATCCGGGGCGGCTTGATGCCTATAATCAGACCATCAAGAAATATAATATGGCATTGAACTACTGCCAGCAGGACAGCCTTGATCTGGCAGTAATACAGCTCAAAAAGGTGGTCTCGATGAATTCGAGATTTGTGCAGGCAAGGCAGTTGTTAGCGCTTTTGTACCTCAAGAATCAGGAGTTAGACAAAGCGAAAAAGGAGCTTGATAAAGCGCTCAGCATTGATGCGAACAATACAATGACGCTGCGTTATCTCAAAGAGGTGGAGGAACTGACCCCGGCGGAGGAGGAACGCACGCACAAAAAGAAAGAAGCGATTGTCTATCAGAGCGGCAATGAGACCGTGATACAGCCTGTCAATAAAAAGGACAGAACCGTGTTGCAGACCGTGGTCAATATGCTGATTGGGCTGGTGATCGGTGTTGGTGTCGCATGGTTTATGATACTTCCGGCGAAGATACAGCAGGCACGCGATGCGGTGAATGAAAAGTACAAGGAGGTTAGTGAGCTGCTAGATGCCAAGACTGTAGAGGCGACTGAGCTGATGGCACAGATTAGTGAGCTGACACAGGAAAAGGATTCACTGACGAATAGTCTGACGGAGGCACAGGCAAATAAGGTGCAGATACAGGCGAACACGGATTTGATCGAAGCTGTTTTGATGCACATGAACAAGACTGGAGATGAGATGGCAGTTGCGGATGCGCTGGAAAAAATCAGTGACGAATATCTGCAAAATGAAGCTGCAGACAGTTTCAAGGCACTGTATGATGCCATGAAGGGCAGTATAGGAAAGGTTGTCGCAAGGAAGTGTTATGATATAGGATATACGGCATTCCGGGAAGAGGACTATGAGACCGCGATCAAGCAGCTTGAGCGGGCATACGACTATGATCCCACCAACGGGGAAGCCCTGTACAATCTTGGCAATTCATACAATAAGACAGGAAATCTGGACAAGGCAGTTGAGATTTATGAGCAGGTGATAGAACTTTTTCCGGGGACTGCAAAAGCGAGGAAATCACAGGGCTACATTAAGGAGATTAAAGGAGAATAATACACAGAAGAGGACATGTCAGAAGGGACATGTCTTTTTTATGCACAGACCCGTGCAAAGGAGAGTATCAGCAGAAGCTGACGGACGTCCGGCACGCGCGGGTAGAGAGAAGATTTATCTTCTCTGCTCAATTTTTTATATATTAAGGAGGCATATGAATGGAAATGAAGATGGAGGAATATGCGATCATTGATGATTATCTGTGTATCAAGATGCCCGGGGAAGTGGACCATCACGGCGCCGCAACGATTCGGGAGTGCGCGGACCAGCTTATCTTGGATGACAAGGTGAAGAATATTGTATTTGACTTTGAGAACACGACCTTTATGGACAGTTCGGGGCTGGGAATCATCATCGGAAGGTACAGAAAGATTTCCTGCTTTGGCGGAAAGGTTTATGCCATCAATGCGAGCGAGCGCATTGGAAGGCTTTTGAGGGCGTCAGGAATGTCATCTATTATCGAGATACTGACATGAGGTGATAAAAGTATTTTTAAGAATAAGATAAATTTACATGAAAATAGGAGAGATCAGAATATGGAAAATGAGAATGGAACAAGGCGCAGAAAACAGTTTGTGGAGAATGACATCTGCATAGAGTTTGATGCCGTATCGGAAAATGAAGGGCTTGCAAGAGTAGTGATTGCTGCATTTATATCGCGGGCGGACCCCACGCTCGATGAGCTGGAGGATGTCAAGACAGCAGTGTCAGAGGCAGTCACCAACGCGATTATACACGGTTATAGAGAGCAGGGAGGACGTGTTGTCATGCGGGCACATCTCACGGAGGAGAATGAGCTGTCGGTGGAGATTATTGACAGGGGGGTGGGCATTGCAGACGTAGCACAGGCAATGCAGCCCCTCTATACCTCCGCTGCGGAAAATGAGCGTTCTGGCATGGGATTTTCCTTTATGGAGGCCTTTATGGACCGCTTGGAGGTCGAGAGCAGCATTGGCGAGGGAACCGTTGTACATATGTGGAAAAGTTTTGGCGCCGAGGAAGAGCTAATGCCGATTTTGCAGGCGGCAGTGTGGAACAGCAGCGGCAGGGTATGAGCTATGGAGGAGAGGGAACTTTTTATCAGGGCACAGAGAGGAGAAAGAGATGCACTAGAGCTGCTTTATGAGAAAAATACAGGCTTGGTACACCATGTGTTAAAGCGCTTTGCAGGCAGGGGCGGCGCCGATATGGAGGATTTGTTCCAGATCGGTGCGATGGGGCTGGTGAAGGCGATTGAGAAGTTTGATCTGGAGTATGGCGTGTGTTTCTCAACGTATGCCGTTCCCGTCATTATGGGAGAGATCCGAAGATTTTTACGAGACGACGGGATGATCAGGGTCAGCAGAAGCATTAAGGAAAACGGCAGAAGGCTTAAAGGAATCCGGGAGGAATTTTGCCAAAAGACGGGACGGGAGCCGACGATTTCAGAGCTGTCAGAGGAGTCTGGAATTGCCGTGGAGGACATTGTCACAGCGCTCGACGCAGGGCGTGAAGTGGAGTCGATCTACAAGACCATGTATGAGTCCGACGGGAGTGAGGTGCTTCTGGTGGACATGCTTGGCAGGGAGGGCGAGAGCGATGAGATTGTGAACAGGCTGCTGCTGGAGAAGCTTTTGAGCGGACTTGACGAGCGCGAAAAGAATCTGATACAGCTTCGCTACTTTGAGAATAAGACGCAGATGCAGGTCGCTGGGAAGCTGGGAATGAGTCAGGTGCAGGTGAGCCGAATGGAGAAAAAGGTACTGCTGCGGCTGCGTCAGGCAGCGGCGGTGTGAATATTTGGAAAGAATTGTTTTTTGTGTGCCGGCGACTATAAAGTTTGCTTCGAAGAATGCCGATATTAGAAGTAACTGGTAATATATTTTGAAGGTATATTTTTATTTGAATCAAGATTTATAACAAAATCTTTTAAAACAAGAAAGGCTGGTATGAAAATGAATGGGATCAACCAAAATTCACTGTTCAACAATATAGGACTTTTTTCAAATCAAACGACAAATAAGGATGAGGCAGCCTTTATAGGAAATCTTGCAGGTGTCAACAGAAAAGCACAGGGCAGGAGGGCAGCATCGGACAGCAGACAGACCAACACAGACAAGGATACCTATGAGTACAGCGGACAGGCGCGCGAGGTGAAGGCAGGTTACAGCAAACCGAAGAAAACAGAATCGTCGGAGTACAAACCACTGAATGCGGACGGCATACAGGAAGGTGTTGAGCTGAGCGACGCCGCAAAGAGCCTGCTGGCAGAGCTTCGCGAAAAGTATGGCAATATGGACATTTCTGTGGCGGAGTGGTCCACAGACGAAGAGCAGGACTACTATGCAGAGCAGTCAAATAAGGACTACAGCGTGCTGATTAATCCAGAGCTCTTAGAAAAGATGGCGACAGACCCGGCTGCGAGAGAAAAATATGAGAAGGTTCTCAGCGGTGCTGGTGATGAACTGGATACCTTGAAGGAAGAACTTGGGGAAGATGCTGAAAAAATCAAGGGCTTCAGCATCACAATGGACAAAGATGGAAATGTGTCTTATGCAGTGAAGCTTCTGAAAGATCTGGAAGCAAACAGCAAGGCGCAGAAAGAGCGTATCAGCGAGCGCCGCGCTGAGCGGAAAAAGGCTGAGGAGGAGCGCGAGGAGAGAGTCGTCCAGAAAAAGCTTGAGACGGAGAAGGTTGAGGCCTCCTCGATTGAAGAGCTGGTAGCGGCAATCAAGAAGAAGCTGCATCCGGAACAGTTTGATACAGCGCAGCAGGCGAAACCTGAGGAAGAATTATAAAAGAGAGAACTGTAAATGAGAAATAAATAAGCCTGAATAAATGTGTGCGAGCGGGGGAAAACTTTTCCTCTGCTCGCGTTGCTTTTTTAGAGATAGATGATATAATATGATACATGGATTGCATAAAACAGGAGGACAAAATGAAGTGAAGATAATAATTGCAGGTGAAGGGAAAGTCGGTGCGATGCTGACAAGGCAGCTCTCCGCGGAGGGATATGATTTGACACTGATTGATGCCAATTTAAAAGTGCTCGAATCGACGGAGGAACGGTATGACATTATAGGCGTACAAGGGAACTGTGCGTCCATGAAAACATTAGAGCAGGCGGGCGTCAAGGAGGCAGACTTGTTGATTGCGGTGACAGATGCGGATGAGGTGAATCTGATCTGCTGCATGACGGCACACGGAATGAATCCTAATCTACATACGATTGCCCGCATCAGAAATCCAGAGTATACAGACCAGATATACAAGATGCGGAGCCTTTTTGCGCTGTCTATGATGATTAATCCAGAGCGGTCTGCTGCGATCGAGATCGAGCGGCTTTTGAAATATCCGGGCTTTTTGAAGCGCGATACGTTTGCAAAGGGCAGGGTGGAGATTGTCGAGCTGCGCGTGGAGGCGGGGCATAAGCTGTGCAACACGGCATTGAATGACCTATACAGCATTGTCAAGTGTAAGATTCTGGTGTGTACTGTCATCAGAAACGGCAAAGCCGCTATGCCGGGCGGTGATTTCGTTCTGAGAGAGGGAGACAGAATCTTTGTGACGGCGCCGACCAATGTGCTCACAACGCTGCTCAAAAATCTGGGGATTATCACACACAAAGCCAAGCGCGTGATTCTGTGCGGAGGAGGGCGCGTGAGCTTTTATCTGGCACAATTATTATTAAAAAATGGTATTGGCGTCCAGATTGTCGAGCAGAATTACGACAAGTGTGTCCAGCTCGCAGACATGCTTCCCAAAGCGTCCATCATTCACGGAGATGCCACGAAAGAATTTTTGCTCGACAATGAGGGAATTTCGGACTGTGACGCCTTGGTGACGCTCACCGGGGTGGATGAGATGAACATTATTATCTCTCTGTATGGCAGCAGTTGTAAAGTTCCGCAGATTATCACAAAACTTGGCCGTCTGGAAAATAACACCATATTGGATGCGCTGCCGCTTGGCAGTATCATCAGCCCCAAAGAGCTGAGCTGTAATAATATTGTACAATATGTGCGCGCGATGCAGAACCAGACAGGGGCAGCGCTGACCGTGTACACGATTGCAGACGGACAGGCTGAGGCGGTGGAATTTATGGTGGACCAGAATACGCTTCACTGCGGTGAGCCGCTCAAACAGCTCAAGATCAAGAAAAATGTGCTGGTGGTATGTATTATGCATGGGGCGCAGCTTGAGATCCCAAGCGGTGATTCCAGCTTTGAGCGGGGGGATACGGTGATCGTTGTCACTGGCTCAGACCGGGTGATCTATAAGTTGAATGACATATTTGAATAAATTATTGAGGGTTAAAAGGGATAAGAACGATTATGAATTATAAGATGATGGGCAGATTTATAGGTCATATTCTGCTGGTTGAGGCGGTATTTATGGTTCCGGCATTGCTGATTAGTCTGTTCAAACACGAGCAGCGGGCGTGTGTGGGGTTTGTGGCTAGTCTAGGCATCACCATGCTGTTGTCTTTGCTGTTATTGGTGCTTTGCAGGGGCAGCAAGCGGAGCTTTAAGGCGAGGGAGGGTCTTGTCTGTGTCAGCAGCAGCTGGGTTGTGATGAGTCTTTTGGGAGCGCTGCCTTTTTATATATCAAGAGAGATTCCGTCTTTTCTGGATGCGCTGTTTGAGACCGTTTCAGGGTTTACGACGACAGGGGCTTCGATTTTGCCGGAGGTGGAGGTGCTTTCGATGAGCATTCTCTATTGGAGAAGCTTCACGCACTGGCTAGGCGGTATGGGGGTTCTGGTTTTTGTGCTGGCAGTCGGTGTGCTGGGCGAGAGCAGCAAAGGCTTTACAATGCATCTTTTGCGCGCGGAGAGCCCGGGGCCGCAGGTAGGAAAACTTGTGCCTAAGATGAAAAAGACCGCAGAGATTTTGTATTTGATTTATATACTGCTCACAGTGTTGAATATTGTGTTTTTGCTAATCGGACAAATGCCGTTGTTCGATGCGGTCTGCACGGCATTTGGCACTGCAGGAACAGGTGGCTTTGGCATCAAGAATGACAGTATAGCGGGTTACAGCCCGTATATACAGAATGTATGTACGGTTTTTATGCTGCTGTTTGGCGTCAATTTCAGTTGTTACTATATGCTTTTGCTGCGCCAGTTTTACAGCGTATTGAAAGATGAGGAGCTGCGGCTTTATCTGGGAGTGATCTTTGGCAGTATTGTGCTCATTACCTTGAATCTGAGAGGGTTTTATGATACGTTCGAGGAGACACTGCGCTATGCGGCGTTTCAGGTTGCGAGCATTGTGACGACAACGGGATTTGCCACGACGGATTTTGATCTGTGGCCCACGTTTTCAAAAGCGATAATATTAGGGCTGATGGTGATTGGCGCGAGTGCGGGCAGTACCGGCGGCGGTTTTAAGTGCGCGCGTGTGCTGATTGTCGTCAAAGGGCTTCGAAGAAACCTGCGGCGCGCAATTTCGCCGCAGAAGGTGCAGGTGGTCCGAATCAATGACCACATGGTCGATGAGAAGGTGCTGGAGAATACCAACGCCTATCTGTCCGCCTATGTTATCATATTGTTTCTCAGCTTTTTGCTGGTGTCAATTGATCACTTTTCGATTACGACGAATCTCACAGCCGTGCTTTCCTGTTTTAACAATATCGGACCGGGTCTTGAGGCGGTGGGACCTACCTGCAATTTCGGGGAGTTTAGCGGGCTGTCAAAACTCGTGCTGATTGTGGATATGCTTGCTGGCAGACTGGAAATTTTCCCGATCTTGATATTATTTTCAAGGAGTACATGGGGACGGTTAAAAGGCTGAAAAAGGTATTGGCTGATTCTGTTTGTCAAAAATAAATACAGGCAGATGGCTTGCCGTGCCTTCCACCCATGCAAGGTGTTCTGGCGGGACGTGGAGAGAAAAGCCATGTCCGCTCTTGATGCGTGCCACATAGTCTGTGACAGAAGTTAAGGGGGTGTCAAATGCCATACCGTAGATACAGCCATTGTCTGTTCTGCCGACGTGGTGGATATCGGAACCGGCAGTCATGGTGATCTGGTGCTCTTTTGCATAGCGGTATGCCATGCGGTTCTGCTCATGCGGGTTGCCGCAGTTTGCGACCTCAAAGGCGTCACACTGATAGGGGTGTACGTACACTTCGGACAGGTAGCCCCGTTCCCGAAAGGGGTGCGCCTGTACGACGAGACCGCCGTCTGCTTTGATTTTCTCATAGTGGGTGATATGGTCCCATGTCATCATGTCAGGGTGGCTTTTGAGCCAGTGTTTGTCGAGTCCGTAAACGAGAAATTCGTCGCCGTCAAAGCGGCATTCCCATGCGAAAAACACTTTGAGTCCCTGACGGTCGCCCTCCGCTTTGGCGTCCTCGTAGCCGCTGCAAAAGATCTCCACACGCTCCTTCCACGGCAGGTTTTCGGGAACGCAGCAGTTGCCGTTAAAGAAGTGGTCTGTGACAATGATACCGTCATAGCCAAGATTTTTGTAAAATGAAATATATTCAGAGCCTGCACTGCGGGCACATGCGCTGGCGGCAGTGGTGTGCAGGTGCGTTTCATAGATGTAGGACATCGTTTTTTATGCCTCCTTTGTGGAATGTATTGGAAATAGGATTTCATTGGTCATTATAGCACAAATATCATAGAAAAGGAATCAGGAAATGATGGAACAGAACCAGACACCGCTGCTGGAGGCGGTCACAGATTTTATTGCCACAAAGCCTGCGTATTTCAGGATACCGGGGCACCGGCTCGGGCGGGGAATCAGTCCGCGCTGGACGGACAGTGTTGGAACAAAACTGTTTGCCTATGATGTGACAGAGACGCCGCTCACCGATGATCTGCACAGCCCGGAGGGGGCGATTGATCAGGCGCAGAAACTGCTCGCTGTACTCTATGGCGCAGATCAAAGTTTTTTTCTCGTAAATGGAAGCACTTGCGGAAATGAGGCGATGATTTTGAGCGCGGCATTGGAGGGTGAGAAGATTTTGGTTGCGAGAAATGCGCACAAATCAGCGATGATGGGGCTAATCCTGTCCGGGGCGGTGCCAGTGTATGTAATGCCGGAGGTTCTGCCAGAATGGGGAATACAGGGGGAACTCACAGCGGCAGATGTCCAGAGCGCATTTGAGCAGAATCCTGACTGCAAGGCGTTGTTTCTGGTGAGCCCGAGTTATTATGGTGTGTGCTCTGATCTCGTTGGAATTGCGGAGGTTTGTCATGCGTATAATGCGTTGTTGCTGGTCGATGAGGCGCATGGAGGACATCTGTATTTTCATGACGGACTGCCGGCAGGGGCGCTTGCGTCGGGCGCAGATCTCTGTGTTCAGAGTATGCATAAAGTGACTGGGGCGCTCACGCAGAGTTCGGTGCTGCACTGTAAAGAGCATGGCGTGCGCAGTGAGGTGTTTGACCGAATTGCGCAAAATCTTCATCTGGTGCAGAGCACGAGCCCAAGTTATCTGCTGATGACCTCTCTTGACTGCGCAAGGTATGAGCTTGCGATGCACGGGAGCGAGATGATGGAGAAGGCGCTTTCGCTTGCGTCGTATGCGCGCGAAAGGATTCAGAAAATTGCGGGTTTTCGCTGTATGGAGGGAGAACGTCTTGACAGGACGCGGCTGGTACTCTCTGCGTGTGAGTTAGGGCTGACAGGGTATATGCTTGAAAAACTTTTGTATGAAAAGTATGCAGTCAATATGGAGCTGGCGGATGATAAAAATGTGCTTGCCATTGTCACCTATGCAAACGAGCGGGAGGATTTGGATAGGCTGGTGGCTGCGTGTGCAGAACTTCGCCGCGCCAGCCAGCATGGTGCAATGGATATGGCTTTGCAGAAAAATCAGGAGTATCCGCCAGTGCCAAAACCTCCGCAGCAGATTCTGACACCCCGAAAAGCGTATTTTTCCAATACAAAAAAAGTCCGCTGGCAGGAGGCGGCAGGTCAGGTGTCCGGTCAGGTGCTTGCGCCCTATCCGCCCGGCATTCCAGCGATTTATCCCGGGGAACAGATCAGTCAGGAGGTGTGGGAGTACATCGAATGTTTTCGCAGAGACGGGAGACATATACACGGGGCAGGAAAGGACGGCAGACTGGATTTTGTCAAGGTCGTGGAGTCCTCGTTTTCAGATATTTAAATGAATAAAAATTGAAACATTAGAGATAATAACCATGTAGTAGAAGTTTATTCGAAAGGCATGGTTATTTTTGTGGCAAATGTAGTATTGTATTTAATGGCAAAACAGAATGTGGCACTGGCGAAGGCAGATGTGGAATTGAGCGATGTCGCAAGTGTTTACTGTGAGGATGAGACGGTCAGCGCAAAGGCGGGGGCACTCAAAGTACACCGATTCAGACATGATGGGGAGCCGAGAGTGGTCATCAGTGTGTTAAAGATCATCGAGCAGATTACTAAGCTGTGTCCGGGCATCAGAGTGGAGAGCATTGGAGAGACGGACATTATCATACAAAAAGCTTCGCTGGAGCATGACAAGCCAGAACAAAAATATAGTCCGTGGGCGTACATCAAGATTGCCATTGTGGCACTGATTTGTTTTTTTGGCTCTGCCTTTACCATCATGGCATTCCACAATGATGTCGGGCTGGCGGATGTTCTGAGCCGGATTTACGAGCTGGTGATGGGGGGGGAATCAGATGGATACACGGCAATTGAGATTTCGTATTCCATCGGGCTGGCGCTGGGAATCATCGTATTTTACAATCATGTCGGCGGCAGGCGGCTGACTTCGGACCCGACACCGCTTGAAGTGGAGATGAGAAACTATGAGCGGGATGTCAATCAGGCAATTGTGGAGATGGCAGACAGGCAAAAACTGGAAGAGGATGTGGAGTAGATGGCGTGGAAACTGATATTGCTGTGGATAATGGGCATCAGTTCAGGCCTTATGGTCTCCGCAGGAGTATTTACCGTACTTTTTGTGGTGGGGCTGGTGCCGCGGTTTGCAGGGCGGACGGACACGGCTTGGTGCGAAATTTTTTATGAAGAGTGTCTGATTTTTGGTGCGGTGCTGGCGGATGTGCTCAGTGTTTTTCCGATCAAGGGATCTCTTGGAAGCAGTCCGAATCTGCTGCTCACTGGACTGCTGGTATTGATTGGCGTGTTTGCGGGCATTTTTGTGGGGTGCCTGTCCATTGCACTCTCTGAGGTGCTTGACGGTATCCCGATATTTGCAAGACGTATACGGCTCAAAATGGGGGTCAGTATCGCGGTGCTGATGGTGGCAGTCGGAAAAATCGCAGGGTCGATTGTCTATTTTGTCAATGGATTTTTTGAAGGGATATAGAGAGGAGAACATGGATGGCATCAGAACAGAAAAAGGAAGCATATCAAGAGTATGTGAAGCAAACTTCACCAAAGACCAATCTGCCGTTACAGATGGGGAAAGCGTTTATCATGGGAGGTCTGATTTGCTGTGTGGGGCAGTTTATCGTCAATATGGCTATAAATCAGTTTGGGATTGAGAAAGATACCGCGGCAGCGTGGTGTTCCATGTTCTTAATTCTCCTGAGCGCGGTACTGACAGGTTTTAATCTGTATGGAAAATTAGTGAAATGGGGCGGTGCAGGCGCGCTTGTGCCCATCACAGGATTTGCAAATTCCGTCGTGGCGTCGGCGATTGAGTACAAGACGGAAGGGCAGGTGTACGGGATAGGATGTAAGATTTTCACGATTGCAGGACCAGTAATATTGTATGGTATTTTTACAAGCTGGGGATTGGGACTGATCTACTGGATTGGGAAAATGATGGGGATTTCATGAAGCAGGGGAAGATTTGCCTTCCCCTGCTTCATTTTTTACCGGAAGCTCTTGATCCAGTTGATCAGAGAGTCGTGATATACATTATCGGTGACATCCTTGCGCATCTGGTCGGTGACGGGACCATTTTTCTCCATGATGGCGAGGATTGCTTCCTGAAGTCCAGCTATTTTTCCTTTTTCAAAATCTTCTGAAACGGCAGTTTGTGCAGGTACTGCTGTCGCAGGCGCAGCTGCTTTGTTTGCAGTCGTCTCTGGCGCGGAGGAAGTGTCAGCCGCAGGTGCTTTCTCTGTGGTTGCGGTCTGCGGAGCACTTGTGCTGTTTTGCGGTGCAGGTTCGACCGCTGCAACAGTCTTAGCTGCATCCTCCACATGAAGCTCGACAGGCGTCACACTGGAGAGCTTGTCAGCAGTCTGGTCGGTGACGGGCAGCCAGATCTCACCGGAGTTTGCTTTCACATTGACGCAGATATTGCCGTTGTCCACACGAATCTTCTGACCGGAGAGTGCGCCGACGTATTCAGCGGCATTTCCGGCTGGCACGGTCATTGTGAAGTCGCTGTCATCATTATTGACGGTGACAACGACACTCTCTCCCTCAAAGTTTCGTGAAAAAGCATACTGGCGGTTCATGAGTTTGAGTTCCCTGTAATCGCCGTAGGACAGTGCCTTGGACTGTTGTCTGGTGCGTCCCAGTGCGGCGATGAGCGCTGTGAAGGAGTTGTCAGTCAGCGCGTTCTTATAATCTTCGAGATTCAGTGCAGGCCGCAAGGAAGCGTCGGAGAACTTTTCTTTCTTGCCCTCAATGCCAAACTCTGAGCCATAATATAATGAAGGAATACCCGGCAGTGTGTACATGAGGATATGCACTGGTGTAAAGTGGGCTTTGTTGTTGAGCTTGGTGTAGATGCGCTCTACATCATGGTTGTCCACAAAGTTGTAGAGCTTGAAGCCGTTCGGGTTGCTGCTGCCCATCTCGTACAGGCGCTTTACGGTGTGTGCGATCTCAAAGAAATTGTGGTCATTATTTCCAGAATACAGTGCCTTGTGAAGCTGGTAATTTGTGACAGAGTGCAGGGTGCCTTCGTTGACCCAGCGCGAGTAGTCACCGTGGATAACTTCTCCCATCAGCCAGAAGTCCGGCTTGACTTGGTTTGCGACATGGCGCAGCGCCTTCATGAAATCAAAATCAAGCACATCTGCTGCATCAAGACGGATGCCGTCCACGTCAAATTCGCTGACCCAGAAGCGGACAACATCACAGATATAGTCCTTCACGGCAGGGTTGCGCTGATTGAGTTTGACGAGCAGGTTATAACCGCCCCAGTTCTCATAGCAGAAGCCGTCGTTGTACTCATTGTTGCCGCCAAAGTTCACGTTGCAGTACCAGTCTCTGTACTGCGAGCCTTCGCGTTTTTCTTTGATGTCTTTAAATGCAAAGAAATCACGTCCCGTGTGGTTGAACACGCCGTCAAAAATCACTTTGATGTCTTTTTTATGGCATTCTGCCACGAAATTTTTCAGATCTTGATTGTCGCCAAGGCGGCAGTCGAGCTTTTTGTAGTCTGTCGTCTCATAGCCATGTCCGACAGATTCAAACAATGGTCCGATATAGATGGCGTTACAGCCAATGCTTTTGATGTGGTCAATCCAAGGCAGCAGTGTATTTAACCGATGCTCCGGCTCCCCATAAGCGTTTTCCTTGGGCGCCCCTGTCAGTCCCAAAGGATAGATGTGATAAAAGATAGCCTCATCGTACCAAGCCATTTTTAGATCCCCCTTTATATCTCGTATTTTTAAATATAGTGATAACTGCGGTCGGTATTTTGGGCAGTTATGCGTTTTGACACTTTAGTATATCATATAAATGAAGATTGGTCAAAAATTTAATCACAAAAAAGTGGACGGTTGGTTTTTCTTGAAATAGAAATCTGTATAGGCTATACTATATTTAAAGAAGGAGAGCAGAATGGAAGATACAAAAATACAATGGCACGCGGCGTTTGTGTCAGCGATGAA
>KE159563.1:262316-262621 GCA_000403215.2 Lachnospiraceae bacterium A4 | reverse complement strand
GGAGATGAAACTATGTGTCAGGCATTATTGGAGATAATGGAACCGGAGATCAATAAGATTAAGGCAAATGTCAAAGAGGAAGTAACAAGAGAAGTCACGAGAGAAGTAACAAGAGAAGTAACAAGAGAAGTAACAAGAGAAGTAACAAGAGAAGTAACGAAAGAAGTAACGAGAGAAGGAATAAGAAATACGATAATGGCGTTAAGGGAGTGCGGACAGCCAGAGGAGGTTATAAAACAGATTATCAGTAAGGCGTATCATATCTCAATTCAGGAAGCGGAGGATTATGAGGCAGATTTGTGGGA
>KE159563.1:183025-261991 GCA_000403215.2 Lachnospiraceae bacterium A4 | reverse complement strand
TGCGGACAGCCAGAGGAGGTTATAAAACAGATTATCAGTAAGGCGTATCATATCTCAATTCAGGAAGCGGAGGATTATGAGGCAGATTTGTGGGAAAGCTAAATGGATATCGCGTCTGATTTTAATAGTCGAAAGAGGTATATCAAATCACAGTGGAATGAAAAAGGACTGTAAGCCACAGTCCTTTTTCATTTGAAATCTTTCCTATTTTCTACTCAATTTCTGCTGTTTTATCCCGAACTTCGCTGTGAAGCTGCTGTAAGGATTTCACGTCCGCATTTCCGTTTTTCTTGATATACAGAATACCCTTCGCGGTGGCTCTTGCCCCAGCAAGGGTGGTCATATAGGGAATCCGCGCCTTGATTGCAGCTTTTCTGAGATAGCTGTCGTCATGGACACTTTCCTTGCCGACAGGAGAGTTCACGATGAGATCAATCTTGCCGTTGGTGATCAGGTCAAGGACGTGTGGGCGGCCTTCGTGGAGCTTTTTGACAGGTTCTGCCTCGATGCCTGCCTCGGAGATAGCTTTGTATGTTCCGCTGGTAGCGATAATCTCAAAGCCTGCTTCTTTAAAGAGCTGCGCAATCTCGACAACTTCAGGCTTATCCTTGCTGTTGACGGAGATTAAGACGGTTCCGCTAAGCGGTAACTGGGTCTGCGTCGCCTCCTGCGCCTTGTAGAATGCTTCCCCGTAGTAGGGTGAGAGCCCTAAAACTTCGCCAGTCGAGCGCATTTCCGGTCCGAGGACAGGGTCCACTTCCGGGAACATGTTGAACGGAAATACAGCCTCCTTGACACCATAGTACGGAATGTCCTTCTCCTTTAACGTGGGAACTGGTGAAGGGCGTGAGGTAATCTCGGCGGTGATGATATCTGTCGCAAGCGGCACCATGCGGATATTGCATACCTTGGAGACAAGCGGCACGGTGCGCGACGCGCGCGGGTTGGCTTCAAGCACATAGACTTTGCCTTTCTCGATGGCGTACTGCATGTTCATCAAACCTTTGACATGCATCTCCTCAGCGATTTTCTTGGTATATTCTTTGATGGTCGTCACGTTCTCCGCTGAGATGTGCACCGACGGGATAATGCAAGCAGAGTCGCCGGAGTGGACGCCCGCAAGTTCAATGTGCTCCATGACGGCTGGGACAAAAGCATGTGTGCCATCGCTGATGGCGTCTGCCTCACACTCAAGAGCATGGTTCAGGAAGCGGTCGATCAAAATCGGTCTGTCAGGGGTCACGCCGACAGCAGCGTTCATGTAACCTGCCATGCTCTCATCATCGTAGACAACCTCCATGCCGCGGCCGCCTAGCACATAGGAGGGGCGTACCATGACAGGATAACCGATTTTGCCGGCGATTGCCAGTGCCTCCTCAACAGTCGTTGCCATACCTGCTTCGGGCATTGGAATGCCTAATTTATCCATCATGGAGCGGAACAGGTCGCGGTCCTCCGCCAGATCAATGACAGAAGGCGGTGTACCAAGGATTTTTACGCCGTTTTGCTCAAGCTCTGAGGCGAGGTTTAACGGCGTCTGACCGCCAAACTGCGCGATGACGCCGAGCGGCTTCTCCTTGTGATAGATGCTGAGCACATCCTCTAGCGTCAGCGGTTCAAAGTAGAGCTTGTCGGAGGTATCATAGTCTGTTGAGACCGTTTCAGGATTGCAATTGACAATAATGGTCTCGAAACCAAGCTCCTTTAGGGCAAGAGAGGCATGAACGCAACAGTAATCGAATTCGATGCCCTGTCCAATACGGTTTGGTCCGCCGCCCAGAATCATAATCTTTGGCTTGTCTGTATGCACAGGATTCTTGTCCGATGCATTGTAGGTAGAGTAGTAGTACGCGCTGTCGGGTGTGCCGCTGACATGGACGCCCTCCCACGCTTCCTCCACGCCAAGTTCAAGCCGCCTGTTGCGGATAAGTTCTTCCGGGATTGCCAAGATCTGACTCAGATATTTGTCGGAAAAACCATTTTTCTTTGCGGAAATCAGTGCTTCGTCGGAAGGAAGCGCCCCCTTGGACTGTGCGAGTGCTTCCTCCTCCTCGACAAGCTCCTGCATCTGTTTTACAAAGTAGTGTTTTACCTTGGTAATGTCAAAGATCTCATCCACAGTGGCGCCTTTGCGCAGTGCTTCATACATGATAAAATGGCGGTCACTGGAGGGATGTGCCAGCATGAGCAGCAGTTCTTCTTTTGATTTTGCGTCATAATCCTTCGCGTGTCCCAGCCCGTATCTGCCAGTTTCAAGACTTCGGATTGCTTTCTGGAACGCTTCTTTGTAGGTTTTGCCGATGCTCATGACCTCACCGACAGCGCGCATCTGTGTGCCGAGCTTGTCCTCGACACCCTTGAATTTCTCGAATGCCCAGCGCGCGAATTTGATTACAATATAGTCGCCGCCGGGTACATACTGATCGAGCGTGCCATATTTGCCGCACTCGATTTCCTTTAGCGTCAGTCCTGCGGCGAGCATGGCGGAGACGAGTGCGATTGGGAAGCCCGTCGCCTTGGAGGCGAGTGCGGAGGAACGGGAGGTTCTGGGATTGATTTCGATCACGACAATGCGGTCTGTGACAGGGTCATGGGCGAACTGTACGTTGGTGCCGCCGATGACTTTGACAGAGTCCACGATGCGGTAAGCCTGCTCTTGCAGCCTTTTTTGCAGCTCCTCGGAGATGGTGAGCATGGGGGCAGAGCAGAAGGAATCGCCGGTGTGCGTACCCAGCGGGTCGATGTTTTCAATAAAGCATACAGTAATCATGTTCCCCTCTGCATCCCGCACAATTTCCAGCTCTAACTCCTCCCAGCCCAGAATAGACTCTTCCACAAGCACCTGACCGACGAGACTTGCCTGTAGGCCGCGCGCGCAGACAGTCTTTAATTCCTCTTTGTTGTATACAAGTCCGCCGCCTGCACCGCCCATGGTGTAGGCAGGGCGCAGCACGACAGGATATCCAAGCTTGTCCGCGATGGCAAGCGCTTCCTCGACACTGTAAGAAACCTCGCTTCTTGCCATCTCAACACCGATGGCATCCATAGACTTTTTGAATTCGATGCGGTCCTCGCCGCGCTCGATGGCATCGACCTGCACGCCGATCACCTGCACGTGGTATTTGTCGAGAATACCCTCCTTAGCGAGTTCAGAACATAAATTCAAACCAGACTGACCGCCGAGATTGGGAAGGAGTGCATCGGGGCGTTCTTTTGCGATGATCTGTTCCAGACGGCGCACATTTAAAGGTTCAATGTAGGTCACATCTGCGATTTCGGGGTCTGTCATGATCGTTGCGGGATTTGAGTTTACCAGAACGATTTCATATCCAAGTTTGCGAAGCGCCTTGCATGCCTGTGTTCCAGAGTAGTCAAACTCACATGCCTGCCCGATAATGATCGGACCGGAGCCGATGATCAGAACCTTGTTGATATCATTTCTTTTTGGCATATATATCTCCTTTATTTCCTATTTTAATAAAAAATGAGTAAAAATGAGTTTACACGAGTGCATATCCAGCTTCAAAGGCTGCCTTGTTGAGCTCAATGGTTTTCGGTGGCACAGTGTTCTCAATGACTTCGAGCCACTGCTTTTTGTCAAAGTCCATACGTTTTGCTGCAACGCCGATTATGATGGTGTTGAATATTTTTGCATTTCCAAGCTTTTTGGCTTCTGCCATCGCATCGACAGCGACAACATTGTGTTCTTTTTTCAGCGTTTCAATGATATTTTCTGGATATTGTGCAGCGCCAGTCACAACGGTGATTGGGTCAATCCGCTGGTCGTTGACGATGATAACGCCGTCCTTTTTTAGAAAATGAGCGTAGCGCAGCGCTTCTAGCCGTTCAAAGGCGATCAGCACATCCGCCTGTCCTTCCTCCACGATGGGCTCTGCCACAGCATCACCATAGCGAACGAAGGTGACAACGCTTCCGCCGCGCTGTGCCATGCCATGCACCTCAGAGAGCTTGACATCATAGCCCGCTTTCGTGATGATGCCGCCAAGAATGCGGCTTGTGAGCAGTGTACCCTGACCGCCTACACCGACGATCATAATATTTTTTGTAGTCATAAAAAATCCTCCTATTCTACGCGCTCAATAGCATCGAATTTGCAGCGTTTCATACACAAGCCACAGCCGTTGCACATGGTGTCGTCGATTTTGACAGTTCCGTCCTCGTTCTGTGTGAGAGCAGGGCAGCCGGGGATGAGGCACATGCCGCATTTCTTGCATTTTTCAGGAAGAGCGATGCATTTTGCCTTGGTAGCCTGTGACTTTAGGAGGGCACAGGGAGCGCAGACAATCAGGACAGACACTTCGTCGCGGGCAACTTCACGCTTGACAAGCGTTTCGAGCGCTTCGATATCAAAGGCGTCAACTTCATATACGTGTTCTACGCCGATGGCTTTACATAAGTGATAGAGACTGATGGCTTTCGTCTCCTTGCCGTTTAGCATTTTTCCAGTCGCGGCGTGGTCTTGATGGCCTGTCATGCCAGTGGTGGAATTGTCGAGGATCAGCACGGTGCCGGTCGATTGATTGTAAACCATATTCATCAGTGAATTGACACCCGTGTGCAGGAAGGTGGAGTCGCCGATCAGTGCAACCCAGTTCTTGATATAGTCCTTTCCCTTTGCTTTTTCCATGCCGTGCAAAGTTGAGATAGAGGCGCCCATACATACCGTGGTATCAATAATATTCAATGGGGAAACCGCTCCGAGCGTATAACAGCCAATATCGCCGGCACCGTGAATGCCGAGTTTTTTCAATACGGAGAAGGTACTGCGATGCGGGCAGCCGGGACAGAGGATTGGCGGACGCGCTGGCACCTGTGCAGGTGCGGCTGTCTCAATCTCCATACCAAGAACGCGCTCGCGGATCATGTTGGCGCTGTACTCGCCTTGAAGGGTGAACAGCTCCTTGCCGATACAGTCGATACCCCATGATTTGACCTGCTCTTCGATCAGGGGTTCAAGCTCCTCAAAGATATAGAGCTTTTCTACTTTGGAGGCAAAATCTTCAATTAATTTTCTGGGAAGAGGATGCACGAGTCCAAGCTTTAGCACGCTGGCATTTGGCATCGCCTCCACGACATATGTATAAGGAATGCCGCTGGTGATAAAGCCGACAGCAGTATCCTTGTAGATTGCTTTATTGATCGCAAAATCACAGGCGTCCTCCGCCATCTGTTTCAGGCGGTTCTCCACATGAACGTGGCGTCCTTTGGCGTTGGCTGGCATCATGACATTCTTGGCAGCGCAGCGCTCGTAAGGCTTATCGGGAATTTCTTGGCGCGGTTCAAGGGTGACAGGGCCCTGTGAGTGGGCAAGTCTTGTGGTGGTGCGTATCATAACAGGTGTATCATATTTTTCACTGTACTCAAACGCAAGTTTTGTGAAATCTTTGGCTTCCTGTGAGTCGGAGGGCTCTAACACCGGAACCTGTGCGACACGTGCCACGCAGCGGGAGTCCTGTTCATTTTGAGAGGAGTACAGACCGGGATCATCTGCCGCTGCGAGAACCAGTCCGCCGTTTGCGCCGATGTAGGACACGGTGTAGAGAGGGTCGCTTGCCACATTGACACCGACCATTTTCATAGATGCCATAGCGCGCACGCCGCTGATGGAGGCACCGATGGCAACCTCCATGGCAACTTTCTCGTTCGGAGCCCACTCTGCGTAGATTTCCGGGTATTTTACGATATTTTCACTAATTTCGGTGCTGGGCGTTCCGGGGTACGCGCTGGAGACCTTGACACCGGCTTCATAAGCACCGCGGGCAATCGCTTCATTGCCCAGCATGATTTTGGTTTCACTCATTTGTTGATTCCTTTCTTTTCATTGTATAATATTATAGTCAACACACTAATAACTATGATAGTGAAAAAATTAAGTTCCGTCAATTTATTTTGCAAAATTTACAAAAACTTCTGTAATGAAATGTTGGAAAATAACTGCACACCTGTATTGCAGGAAAGAGAAAAGTAGTTATTATTCACAGGTCAGGAATGCGCTGAACTGCGCATTCCGTAAAAAACGTACAACATGAAGAGCAAAAATCCATTTGCGAAGCAAATTTTGAACGGATTTTTGCCTGTTACTGGAACGGAGTGAACAGTAACACAAAGTAAGAATGACACCATAAAGATGTTAAAATGGGGTTTACTTCGATGCTTTAAAATGGCATAATGTGTATGGATAAGCTGCACGGAGGCAATATATAAAAAATATGAAAAAGGAGAACAACGATGCCGATTACGGACATATTAGAGAGAAACTGTAAATTATATGGAAATGACATTTGTCTTGTGGAAATCAACCCGGAAATCAAGGAGACGCGGCGGGTTACATGGAAAGAATATGAGCTGATGGAGCCAAACCCGGTGACACATTACCGACGGGAAATCACATGGAGTGTGTTTAATGAGAAGGCGAACCGCTTTGCCAATCTGCTGCTTGAGAGGGGGATCAAAAAAGGGGACAAGGTGGCAATCCTTTTGATGAACTGCTTAGAGTGGCTTCCGATTTATTTTGGTGTCCTAAAGACAGGAGCGCTTGCGGTGCCGCTCAATTTCCGCTATGCGCCGGAGGAGATTGAATACTGCCTGAATCTGGCGGAGGCAGATGTTCTTGTGTTTGGACCGGAATTTATCGGGCGCGTGGAGGAAATCGCAGAGAGTATCAGCAAGAAACGCTTGTTATTTTTTGTCGGGGACAGCTGCCCAAGTTTTGCGGAGGATTACAACAGCCTCACGGCGAACTGCTCCAGCCAGACACCGATGATCGCACTCACCGACGCCGATTATGCCGCGATTTACTTTTCGTCCGGCACGACAGGATTCCCCAAGGCGATCTTACATAATCATGAAAGTCTGATGCATTCGTGCAAGGTGGAGCAGAATCATCATGGGCAGACCAAACAGGATATTTTTCTGTGCATTCCGCCGCTGTATCACACCGGTGCCAAGATGCACTGGTTTGGCAGTTTTCTGGAGGGCGGAAAAGCAGTGCTGTTAAAGGGAACGAAGCCTGAGTTTATCTTAGATGCTGTCTCGAAAGAAAAATGTACGATTGTGTGGCTTCTGGTGCCGTGGGCGCAGGATATTCTTGATGCGGTCGATCGGGGCGATGTCAGGCTGGAGGCGTATGAACTTTCACAGTGGCGACTGATGCACATCGGTGCACAGCCTGTTCCGCAGAGTCTGATACAGCGCTGGAAAAAGATCTTCCCGCACCACCAGTACGACACGAATTATGGATTGAGTGAGTCCATCGGACCGGGCTGCGTGCATCTTGGCGTCGAGAATATTCATAAGGTTGGGGCGATCGGTAAAGCGGGCTATGGCTGGCAGGTGAAGATTGTCGGCGAGGATGGCGGACAGGTGGCGCGCGGCGAGGTCGGAGAACTCGCAGTGAAGGGACCCGGTGTCATGACCTGTTACTATAATGATGAGCAGGCGACAAACGAGGTGCTGCGCGATGGCTGGCTGTACACAGGCGATATGGCACAGGAGGATGAGGACGGTTTTATCTTTCTGGTGGACCGCAAGAAGGATGTTGTCATCAGCGGCGGTGAGAATATTTATCCTGTCCAGATCGAGGACTTTCTCCGCACAAACAATAAGATTAAGGATGCGGCGGTAATCGGAATCCCGGACAAGCGTCTCGGAGAGATAACAGCTGCTATTATAGAAATCAAGGAAGGCATGGACTGTACGGAGGAGGAAATCAATACATTTTGCACGAAGCTGCCGAAATATAAGCGTCCGCGCAAAATCATCTTTGCAGACATACCAAGAAATCCGACGGGCAAGATTGAGAAGCCGAAGCTCAGGAAGGTTTACGGCGGCGAGAGTCTCGTGGCAGCACAGAACAAGTCATAAAAACAGATGTTATTGGAGAATATGAGATGGATTTATTTGAGTATATGAGCAATACCGCCAAGGAGAAGGAATCTCCCTTGGCGGCAAGACTCCGCCCTGCGACTTTGGAGGAGGTTGTGGGGCAGTCACATATTATCGGGAAGGATAAGCTTCTGTACAGGGCAATCAAGGCAGATAAGATCAGCTCTGTTATTTTTTATGGTCCGCCCGGAACAGGCAAGACGACGCTGGCGAAGGTGATCGCCAATACGACAAGCGCTGAATTTACGCAGATCAACGCGACAGTTGCAGGCAAGAAGGATATGGAGGCGGTTATCAGCAAGGCAAAAGAAACGCTTGCTATGTATGGAAAACGCACGATATTATTTATTGATGAGATCCACCGCTTTAACAAAGGCCAGCAGGATTATTTACTGCCGTTTGTGGAAGATGGGACTATTCTATTTATCGGCGCCACGACAGAGAATCCATATTTTGAAGTGAATGGGGCGCTGATCTCGCGGTCGATTGTCTTTGAATTAAGACCGCTGGAGAAGCAGGATATCAAGGCGCTGATCCGGAGGGCAGTGTATGACAGCGAGAAAGGCATGGGCAGCTATGATGCCGAGATTGATGAGGAGGCGCTGGAATTTCTGGCGGAGCTTTCAGGCGGCGATGCAAGACACGCGCTGAATGCTGTGGAGCTTGGCATCATGACGACAGACAGGGGCGCAGACGGCAAGATTCATATTACAGTGGAGGTGGCGCAGGAGTGCATTCAAAAAAGACGTGTGTTATATGACAAGAATGGTGATAACCACTATGATACGATATCGGCATTTATCAAAAGTATGCGTGGTTCCGACCCGGATGCGGCCGTGTACTATCTGGCAAAGATGCTCTATGCGGGCGAAGATGCGGCATTTATTGCAAGGCGTATTATGATTTGTGCGGCGGAGGATGTGGGCAATGCGGATCCGATGGCGCTTAACGTAGCGGTGAGTGCGTCTCTTGCGGTGGAGCGCGTCGGTCTGCCGGAAGCACAGATCATTCTTGCACAGGCAGTTTCCTATGTGGCGTGTGCACCCAAGAGCAACGCGGCGTGCGTGGCAATTTTTGCGGCGAAGGAGGAGGTTCAAAAAACGGGGAATCTGCCCATTCCGACGCATTTGCAGGATGCGCATTACAAAGGCGCGGCGAAGCTGGGACACGGGACAGGATATAAATATGCACATGACTATAAAAATCATTATGTAGAACAGCAGTATCTTCCATATGAATTAACGGGAAAGACGTTCTATGAGCCGTCGTGGAACGGTTATGAGGCGAAGATCAGAGAACATATGAAGCGGCTGAAAGAGGAGGCGCTTTAGATCAGCTCCTCCATTAAATATTTGTAGATTTGTTCATTTTTCTGATACCAGTTCTCACAGATAGTCTCTGCCATATCCTCCGCGGGAACAGAAATCTTGATACTGACCAGTTCGATTTCTTTTTCGCGGGCGATCAGTTCTGCCTCGTACTCACCGGAAGTCGCTTTGTAGTATTTGGCGGTGATGGAGGCTTCGTTTTTGATTTCAAGGTGTTTTTCGGATAAAAAGGTGTCAATGTCACCGATGATGGCATCACCGATTCGGTTTCCAAAGTAAGAAAGTGTATTGCGTCCTTCCTCGGTAATGGAAAAGAAGGTACGGTTCATCGAGGTGTCTGTCTTGATCAGCTCCGCGTCCTGAAGGTCCGAGATGACTTGCTGCAGGGTGAGGAAATTTGTGTATTCTTTTTCGAGGATAAATCCGCTGATCTGAGAGTAGGTGAGTTTGAACTTCACCTTGTCGAGCATATATAATACAATCAGTTTGTAGAGAGTCAGGGGGTCTGTGGTCATATCGTTGTCACGCCTTTCTTAGTTGAAAATTTGAAAATTAGGAAAAGTATTAATTTGAACTGTATTTTGACTGCCAAGTGCCGCGCCGCTTCATCTCTTGATGGAGGGTGTTTAGGACACGCCGTTTATCAAGACTCCAAAGAGGCGCGATGAGCAGCTCTTTTGGACCATCACCTGTTACGCGGTGAATCACCATGTCAGCAGGAAGGATTTCCAGACAGGAGATGATGATATCAATATACGCCATCATGTCAAGAATTTCAAAGGTTTTTTTCTCGTATAATTCGACTAAATCGGTATTCTTTAGAATATGCAACAACTGTAATTTTATCCCGCTGATGCCCAGACTGCCTAAATAACGGCAAGTGTCAAGCGTCATGGGCTTCGTCTCGCCAGGAAGACCGATAATGACGTGTGTTATCACTGGAATGGAGATTTTTTGCAGTTGTTTGACGGCATCCTCAAAGACGCTGAGCGGATAGCCGCGGCGTATAAGGGTGGCAGTGTGTTCATGAATCGTCTGTAGCCCGAGTTCTATCCAGATAAATTTGTCGGTATATTCTCTGTTCAGACGGTCAAGCAGCGCGAGGACATCCCTGCCAAGGCAGTCTGGTCTGGTTGCGATGGAGATGCCGGCGACGGAGGGCACCTCAAGCGCTTCGCGGTAGAGCGCCTCAAGTCTTGGAACCGGTGCATAGGTGTTTGTGTATGCCTGAAAGTAGGCGATAAAACGTTTGCCGATTTGCTTGCCGTGAAAATACTGAACGCCTTTTTCGAGCTGTGCAGCCACAGCGCTCTCATCAGCTGATTTTTTCGCGGCAAAATCGCCGCTTCCGCCTGCACTGCAAAAAATGCAGCCCCGGACGCCGCATGACCCGTCGCGGTTCGGACAGGTCATGCCGGCATCAAGGGCAATCTTGTAGATTTTTTCGCCGTAGATTTTTTTCATCTCATAGTCGAGTGTGTGGTAGGGCTTGTCATTCCAGCGCATGTCTATTTGACAATATGGGACTTGACCGCCTCTGCGACAAGCTTTGCGACTTTCGGGTTAAAGGCTTCTGGCATGATGTTGTCGTCGGAGAGTTCATTGTCCGGCACAAGTCCTGCAATTGCGTTTGCGGCGGCGAGCTTCATCTCCTCTGTGATCTGTGTGGCGCGTCCCTCGAGCGCACCTTTAAAGATACCCGGAAAAGCGACTACGTTGTTGATTTGATTCGGGAAATCGCTTCTGCCAGTGCCGACGATGCGTGCACCTGCTGCCTTTGCCACGTCCGGCATGATTTCCGGAGTGGGGTTTGCCATCGCAAAAAGGATGGAATCGGGCGCCATGGACTGTACCATTTCGGGGGTGACAATATTGGGGGCGGATACACCGACAAAGATATCTGCGTTTTTCAGCGCGTCGGCAAGACTGCCTGTCTCGTGGTTTGGATTGGTAATCTTTGCCATCTTTTCCTGCATCCAGTTGAGTCCCTCGGTGGAGGTGGAGACGATGCCGACCTTATCGCATAAAATTACGTTTGTAAAGCCGTAGGTGAGCAGCAGCTTTGTGATCGCGACCCCTGCGCTTCCAGCGCCGTTGACAATGACTTTGCAGGCTTCTTTTTGTTTGCCGACAACTTTGAGGGCGTTGATGATGCCTGCCAGAACGACGATGGCGGTGCCGTGCTGGTCATCATGAAAGACTGGAATATCGAGAGCAGCCTTGAGGCGCTCTTCAATCTCAAAGCAGCGCGGTGCGCTGATATCTTCAAGGTTGATGCCGCCGTAAGCGGGTGCAAGCCATGTGACGGCTTTGATAATCTCCTCGGTATCCTGTGTGTCAAGGCAGATGGGCACAGCATTCACGCCGCCAAATTCCTTGAAGAGCACTGCCTTTCCCTCCATGACGGGCATTGCGGCGTAGGGGCCGATATTGCCAAGTCCGAGCACCGCACTTCCGTCAGACACAACAGCTACTGTGTTTGCTTTCATCGTGTACTGATAGACAGCCTCCTTGTCGTTAGCAATCACTTTGCAGGGCTCTGCAACGCCGGGGGTGTAGGCCAGTGAGAGCGCCTCTCTTGATTTGACAGGGGTTTTTGAGATGGTTTCGATTTTGCCGTTCCATTCCTTGTGGAGTGCTAACGCTTTTTCCTGCGTGGTCATTTGAGCTGACATATGTAAATTCTCCTTTTTATTAAGTATTTTCATAAAAGTTTTTCTAAACCTTCTTCTACTTTATAATAAATCTTTCAAAATCGCAATAAATTCTTCTTCCTATTTTGTGAAAAATGAGTTATAATGTTACTGTTCAGACAGGAATTAGCATTGACTGCTAATAACAGCTTACGTGTAAAAATCCTTAAAAATCCTTTGTACTGCGACTGCTGCATGGATTTTGTCTGTTGTTGGAACTGCAACGCGATAGAATAAAATCGACAAGTACTTAGAACATAATAAAATCTTTGGACTACATCTGTTTCATGACAGCATTTCGAAATGTTTTCCGTATACAAGTATTGATATTGACAAAATAGGTGTGCTATATTACATTTTTGCGTGGCTGCGCATGAATGTGATGAACCTGATATCGTAAGAGGTGATAGATGAAGTTTGTGATAGATGAGATCGAGGTTCAGATGTGCATAACCTACGTGACTGGGAGAACAGCAGTTGGTACGATCAAGGGCGTGTGGCATAATGCACAGGCGCCATTAATCGGTCAGCATTATCATGTTGAGCTGGATATCTATGCGCCTGCTGATGCTGGCATATCAGGTTTGGAGCGTTCTAAAAGGCGATGTCCTTCAGTGCATTTTGACGGTCAGAATGTACTTTTTCATGGAATCTGTGAAGATATTGACGAGACAGTATATTATGTGCGTTTTGATTTGGACTGGCTTGAGATGATTGAGATCAACGAGCTTGCTGTGTTATATACAAAAGGGGAATGCATGTCATTTTCGGCAGGATACTATTTCATTGAAATATATCCTTATACGATATGATCGAGACAGGGAAAGACGCTCATTGCGGGGAAGCTGGACTAAACGGCATTTATGAAAAAAGCGGCGTCTTTTCAAAGAGGATTTTTTGTTGGGGAAGGATTCAGGAATAAATTTATAATGAAGAAAGGTAAAAACTGGTACATTTTATGAGGGAAAAATACGAATCACTGGCACTTGCTGAGCTGAGGGCAATTGCAAAGTCCCGCGGCATGAAGCGCATAAGCGGGCTGAAAAAGGCAGAGTTGGTCGAACTGATGCTCGAGGAGGATGAGAAGGACAAGGAGGCGGGAAAGGACGTAGAGCCAAAGCCTGTACTCCGCGGAATGAAAGAGCCTTCGTTTGCAGCAACAGCAAATAAGAATGAGCGCAGGAACAAACCGGCAAAGCCGCAGAATGCCGAGGGGCAGAGTGCCGAGAACAGTGAACGTCCTGCAAAGGAACAGAGTGCGGAGCAGCGGCAGCACACAGAGAACGTGACAGAACGCCCAGCCAGAGAAGCCAGACCGCACACGGAAAATGTCACGGAACGGCCGGCAGAACGTCCAGCGAGGGAACAGACAGAGGGCAGGGCTTCGGAGGAGAAATTTCCGTCTGAGCTTGACAGCGGTCTCACGGCGAGGGGAATCCTTGAAGTCATGCCTGACGGTTTCGGATTTATCCGGAGTGATAATTTTCTTCCCGGTGAGAATGATGTGTATGTGGCGCCGAGCCAGATTCGCCGCTTTGGTCTGCGCACCGGTGACATTATCGAGGGAAACACGCGCATCAAGACGATGAACGAGAAGTTCAGCGCACTGTTATATCTAAAGAAGGTGAATGGATTTCCGCCTGAGTTTGCTACCAGAAGGCGCAATTTTGAGGACATGACGCCGATTTTCCCAGACCAGCGTATCCGTCTTGAGACGCCGGGCGCGAGTGTGGCAATGCGCATCATGGATTTGATGAGCCCAGTCGGCAAGGGACAGCGCGGTATGATTGTGTCGCCGCCAAAAGCAGGTAAAACGACACTATTAAAAGAGGTGGCAAAGTCTATATTGAAAAATGCGCCCGCCATGCACATGATTATCCTGCTGATTGATGAGCGTCCGGAGGAAGTGACGGATATCAAGGAGGCGATTCAGGGACCCAATGTAGAGGTGATCTATTCGACTTTTGATGAACTGCCAGAGCACCATAAACGGGTTGCCGAGATGGTGATTGAGCGTGCAAAACGGCTTGTCGAGCACCGAAAAGATGTCTGCATTCTGCTCGACAGCATCACCAGACTGACGCGCGCCTACAATCTTACAGTTCCGCCCAGCGGCCGCACGCTTTCCGGCGGACTCGATCCGGCAGCGCTGCATATGCCAAAGCGGTTTTTTGGAGCAGCGAGAAATATGCGGGAGGGCGGCAGCCTGACGATATTGGCGACGGCGCTCGTGGAGACAGGCTCTAAGATGGACGATGTGGTGTACGAGGAGTTTAAGGGAACTGGTAATATGGAGATGGTGCTTGACAGAAAACTCTCTGAAAAGAGGGTATTTCCGGCGATCGACATTCCAAAGTCCGGCACAAGGCGCGAGGACTTACTGCTGACAGCAGATGAACTTGAGGCGATCAATGTGATGCGCAAGGCGCTCAATGGACTCAAGTCCGACGAGGCGGTTGACAAGATCTTAGATATGTTCTACCGCACCAAAAATAACAGGGAATTTGTAGAAACTGTGAAAAAGATGAAATTTATATCAGGGTTGTTTCACGAAGAATAATTGAAACTAATAGACACGGCATTTTTACGAGGGATATGGAAGCTATACATATTTTCCATATCCCTCGACTTTTTCGCCCTGTAGAGGTATAATATTTATATAATATAGGTATATGCTACCTATATAGAAAGGAGGATATTATGACAGCAGCAGAAAAAAGATACCCGGATTGGGTGCAGGAGCAGCGGACACGGGGAACTACAGTGAAAAAGAAAGGGGATACCTATTATCTCTATAAGCGGACATCCAGGCGCGTCCCCGGAAAGAAATACCCCCAGCCGGTAGATACCTATATTGGTATCATCACACCAGAAGGGGTCATAAAAAGCGGAAAGAAAAAAATATCCCTGAGCAGGCGTATGTATAAAGAACACGGAGTGGGGCTGCAGGAACTGCAGGTGCTGAAAAGCATTTACCTGCTGTACATTGGAAAAGAAAGGGCGGTATCAAAGATCAGCCCGGAACAGGAACAGTTGTTGGGAAAAACGGGAGTGGACCTTTCCATGTGCTGAAAACGGATTCCGGACAAAGCCGCTTGTGGAATATATGAGGGCGGTGCCGGACCCCAGGTGTGGCAGGGAAACAAAACATGACCATGCGGAAGTGCTGGTATGCCTGGTGGCCGGTTTCCTGGCGGGGAGGACGACCATACGCCGGAGCCTGAAATGGTGTAAAAAGCATTTGGAAGAATTGAGGGAATATCTTCCATTAAAGAATGGCATCGCCTCCCCATCCACAGCATGCCGTCTCCTGTCAGGGATCGATGAGGAACTGTTTGCGCTGGAATTCATGGAATGGATCGGGGAAATCATGGATACGAAAGGGATCCACCTTGCGGTTGACGGGAAGGCACTGCGGGCTGGAATGGAGAAAGTGAAGAATTTCCGGGCACCGATGATTCTGAATGCGGTGGATGCGGCAACGGGGCTGGTGGCAGCGCAGATGCCCATAAAGAATAAGGACTGTGAGATCAAAGCGATACCGGAGTTGTTGAAACTGTTGGATATCAAGGGAAGCGTCGTCACGGCAGACGCGGTGGGAACCCAGACGCAGATCATGGAACAGATCCTGTCCCAGGAGGGGCATTTTGTACTGATGGTCAAAAAGAACCAACCGCAGTCTTATGAGGAGATCGTAAAATATTTCGGGGAAATGTCAGAAGACCATAAAAGAACGAAGGAGGACGAGAACTACAGACCAAGATATCCCGGGATGCAGGAGAAATATGAAGAAATCAGCCGGAAGGAGAGGAACCGTGACAGACAGGAATACCGGTGGTACAGCGTATGCCGGGAATGCAGCCTCCTGACAAAGACGCAGAAAGAATGGCCCTTTGTAAAAACAGTGGGATTAGCCAGGCAGATACGGATACCAGTAGAAAGGGACGGGCAGGGAAACGACATTACGCCGGATATAAAAACTTTTCTGGAAAAAGGTTCAAGGCGGAGGCCGAAACCGGTCCAGGATGAAGAGACAGGGAAAGATATCCAGGAAACAGGGATGATCTCGGACATGGAACTGACAGCAGAAGAAATGGGGAGGATAAAAAGGGAACACTGGGCGGTTGAGAACCGTCTGCACCATGTACTGGATGATGCATTCCGTGAAGACAGGTCACCGGCAAAGAAATCAAAGCACAATCTGGCGCTGATCAGGAAGTTTGCCTATAACATCCTGCGGATAGCCATACTGTATGGTGACTGTGCGGAGATCATGACAGAAGCCATGGATGATTTCAGCGATGACCTTCTTTTGAGAAAGAAATATGTCTTCAGCGGAATTGAGAGTTTTTATTGATATAAAATAAGTATATAGGATTTGAAAAAAAGTGTAAATAAGATAGAGGGGATGTTTTGCGCATTTTTTCAGATGTGGACAACTGAAAAGAAAAAAAGCTGTGAAGGCGGCAGGATGTCCAGATTCCGAACAGACTGACAGCAAGTTCATAATAAATGATGTCGTTTGGAAGCCTTCGTGAAACAACCCTGAAATTTATATAGAAAATACTTGCGCATCTTAAAAAGTTGTGCTATACTAAAAAAGCTGTTTATAAAGATAAGTTAAAATGAAAATTGAATTAACTATAGAGAGGTGAAAACAATGAGAGAAGGAATCCATCCAAATTACCATCAGGCAACTGTTACCTGCAACTGCGGCAACACATTTGTGACAGGGTCTACAAAGCCTGAAATCCACGTGGAAGTTTGTTCAAAATGCCATTCATTCTACACAGGACAGCAGAAGACTGCGGCAGCTCGTGGACGTATTGATAAGTTCAATAGGAAGTACGGCGTAGAAAGCAAATAAGTAGCACAAAAAGGTTGAGGTAAAGACTATCTCAACCTTTCTTATTATGCACACTTGTATATATTATTTTAAAGGGGAATGCTATGGCAAAGAAGAGACAAACACAGTATTCCGGCATAGGCGGACAGGCTGTCTTAGAAGGCGTGATGATGAAAAATCAATCAAAATACGCGGTGGCAGTGCGCAAGCCGGATGGAGAAATAGACATACAGGTTGAGGAATATAAAGGAGTCTGCGCAGACAAGGCATTTGTAAAACTTCCATTAATACGGGGCGTTTTTGCCTTTATTGATTCCCTGATACTCGGTATGAGGGTGACAATGCACTCAGCGTCCTTTTATGAGGACGAGGAAGCCGCCGCACAGGATACCGCGAAAAAGGCATCGGGGAGTAAGTCGGAGGATATTATGATGGGCATAACAGTGGTGCTTTCGGTCATCATTGCAGTCGCACTTTTCATGCTGCTGCCCTTCTGGCTGTCTGATCTGTTGGGAAAATATATCAGAAATGCCAGCCTTGTCGCGATACTTGAAGGCGTATTCCGCATTTTAATCTTTGTGGGATACATTGTTGCGATCTCACTGATGAAGGATATCCGCCGTCTGTATATGTATCATGGTGCGGAACATAAATGTATCAACTGCATCGAGCGCGGGCGGCCGCTCAATGTCAAAGATGTCATGCGCAGCTCCAGACAGCACAAGCGCTGCGGCACCAGTTTTTTGCTGTTCGTCGTGCTTGTCAGCGTGATTGTGTTCTTTTTTATCCGGGTGGACAACATGGCGCTGAAGCTGGTGTTGAGACTTTTGCTAGTCCCTGTGATTGCGGGGATTTCCTATGAGCTGATCAGACTTGCGGGAAGGTGCGATAACATTTTAATCCGCATATTATCAGCGCCGGGCATGTGGATGCAGCGCCTCACGACCAAGGAGCCGGACGAGGAGATGGTCAAGGTTGCCATCGCTTCTGTGGAGGCAGTGTTTGACTGGAAAGCGTATCTGATTGAAACGTTTGGCTATACAAACGAGGCTTTTGAGGAAGAGGAGTTATGACGTACAGAGAGTGCTATGAGTACGGAAAATGCAGGCTGGCAGAGGCAGGAATAGCGGAGGCTGCACTGGACGCACGACTGCTGCTTGAGTATGTCTGCCACTCTGACAGGAATGAATTAATCTTGTATGCTGACCGCGAGCGGAGTAGTATGGAAGAACTGTTTTACAAGCAGGTCATTGAAAAAAGAGCATCGAGACTTCCCTTGCAGCATATCACAGGTGAACAGGAGTTTATGGGGCTTTCCTTTCAGGTGAATAAACATGTGCTGATTCCGCGACAGGACACAGAGCTTCTTGTGGAGGAGGCGATGCGTCATCTGGGCGACGGAATGCGCATATTAGATCTCTGCACTGGCTCTGGCTGTATCCTGCTGAGTCTGCTGAAATACAGTAACGAGTGTGAGGGTATCGGCATTGACATCTCAGCGGAGGCGCTAGAGAAGGCGCAGGAAAATGCACAGAGACTTAATATTGATGCAGTATTCTTGGCGGGAGATCTGTTTGAGCCGCTGGCGGATTTTGTGTCAGAGCGTACATCGGACAGGCTTTTTGACATGATTGTGTCCAACCCGCCCTACATTGAGACTGCGGTGATTGACACACTGATGCCTGAGGTGCGCGAACATGAGCCATTTGGCGCGCTTGACGGCGGGGAGGATGGTTTGCAGTTCTACAGAAGGATTGCTGCACAGGCGCCCGCACATCTGCGCAGAGGGGCAGTGCTGTTGTTTGAAATCGGCTGTGGGCAGGGCGAGGCAGTGGTTGAGCTCATGCAGGAGGCTGGCTTTGCCGAAGTGAAGGTCTTGCAGGACTATGCAGGGCTGGACAGGGTCGTCTATGGAATAAAGAGTGGTTCAGTCGAAACGAATCATTATATAAGATAAAATAAGACAGGAGGATTTATATGTTTGATAAACTGGAAGATTTACTCCATCGTTTTGAGGAAATTTTAAACGAGCTTAATGAGCCGACGGTCACAGAGGATCAGAAGCGCTTTCGTGCGCTGATGAAGGAACAGAGTGATTTGACGCCGCTTGTGGAGGCATACAAGGAATATAAGAAATGTAATGAGACCGTAGAGGATTCATTGTCACTGCTCGATTCGGAGAATGACGAGGAAATGAAGGAGATGCTCAAGGAGGAGCTGAGTGATGCCAAGAAGCGTATTGAGGAACTTGAGACGCAGATGAAGATACTGCTCTTGCCCAAAGACCCAAATGATGACAAGAATGTCATTGTGGAAATCCGTGCAGGCGCGGGCGGCGATGAGGCGGCACTCTTTGCGGCGGAAATTTACCGTATGTATGTGCACTTTGCGGAGGGCAGACGCTGGAAGGTGGAGCTGGTGGAGTGTGAGGAGATTGGCATCGGCGGTATGAAGAGCGTCACCTTTATGATATCGGGGCAGGGCGCATATTCTGTCATGAAATATGAGTCGGGCGTACACCGCGTGCAGCGTGTGCCGGAGACGGAATCCGGCGGGCGGATTCATACCTCCACAATCAGCGTGGCAGTGATGCCGGAGGTTGACGACGATATTGACATCGTGATCGAGGACAAGGATATCCGCATTGACGTGATGCGTGCGTCAGGAAATGGCGGACAGTGTGTCAACACGACAGACTCGGCGGTGCGTTTGACACACTATCCGACAGGAATCGTGGTATACAGCCAGACAGAGAAGTCGCAGCTGCAGAACAAGGCGAAGGCGTTTGCCTTGTTGAAGGCGAAGCTGTATGATATCGAGCAGCAGCAGCGCCACGACGCGGAGGCGGAGATGCGCAGGAGCCAGATTGGCACAGGCGACCGCTCTGAAAAGATTCGGACGTACAATTTCCCGCAGGGGCGCGTGACAGATCACCGCATTAATTTGACGATTTATAAGTTGGATAAAGTGATGAACGGGGATATTCAGGAGATTATTGACGCGTGTATTGCCGCTGATCAGGCGGCGAAACTGGCGAGAATGAACCAGAATTGATAGAATGGCTTACATTAGCTTTCAATGGTTAATGTAAGCTTTTTTGTATGTTTGTACACATTTTATATCCAACTGGTAATGATCAACCATCTGTCTGCGTGTGGTGAATATGAACCATATCATTTTGTGGATACAGAGCAGGCTCGACAAAAACGGTGTAGAAATATTCAGACAGTTCTTGCTTCTTATGAGGAACATGTGTTTATATTGATAGTATGTTTGTGTTGTGAAAAAGAGGTATGTCGTGTATACTGTTAGTAGGTTAAGTTTGCTTACTGGGGGGTGTAATTATGGAAGGTAAGATTTTGGTAAATGTAGGGGTACAGCGGTTTGACAGAATAAGGGAGCAGAAAGCCTTTTATATTGATAAGACAGATTTTATTAGGGAGTGGTGGGATAGTGGTACAGATGTTATGCTGATTACACGTCCGCGCAGATTTGGCAAGACTTTGAATATGAGTATGCTTGAGTGCTTTTTCTCCTGTCGGTATCAAGACAGAGGAGATTTATTTGAGGGGCTTTCCATTTGGAGTGAGGAAAAGTACAGGCAGTTACAAGGCTCATTTCCTGTGATTTTTCTTAGTTTTGCCAATATTAAGGCGACAAAATATGAGGACATGGAGTATAAAATCTCTAAGGTTATTGCTGAATTGTATGAACAGAATAGTTATCTGCTTGAGGGAAATTTATTAAGTAAAAATGAGAGAGATTATTATGAAAGTATATGTCCGCAAATGAGGGGGGCTGTAATAGCAGGCTCAATTCACTCAATGGCGAATTTTATGCAGCGTTATTATGGCAAAGACGTTATTATTATCCTCGATGAATATGATACGCCAATGCAGGAGGCATGGCTGTCGGGGTACTGGAATGAGGCGGTTGAGTTTTTCAGGGGGTTTTTTAACAGCACATTTAAGACAAATCCTTACCTTTGCCGTGGTCTGATTACAGGCATCACAAGAATTTCAAAGGAGAGCATCTTTTCAGACCTGAATAATCTGAAAGTCATAACCACAACTTCCAGCCAATATGCCACATCGTTTGGGTTTACAGAGGAAGAAGTGTTTAAGGCACTTGATGATACAGGGTTTGGTGAGGAAAAACAGGGTGTAAAGGCATGGTATGACGGTTTTACCTTTGGTTCATATTCAGACATTTACAATCCTTGGTCAATTGTGTCATTTATTGATAATGGCGGTGAATATGACACTTATTGGGCAGACACAAGCGGAAACGGGCTTGTAAATTCCCTGATACGACAGGGAAATGTCGCGGTCAAAAGTGCAATGGAGGACTTGCTTGCAGGCAGGACACTGACTACAGAGTTAAATGAACAGATTGTGTTTAATCAGTTGGACGGAAGTACAGGCGCAGTCTGGAGCTTACTGCTTGCAACGGGGTACTTAAAGGTCGTAAAGCTTGAGCGTGTTGGGGAGCGCAAAAAGAAAGTATATACGCTGTCACTCACAAATATGGAAGTGTCAAGTATGTTTGAAGATATGGTGAAAGGTTGGTTTGGAGGAAGTACAGAGACGGCATATAATAATTTTATTAAGGCATTACTTATCAATGATGTGGACGCGATGAATGAATTTATGAATAAGATTGCATTGCATAGTTTTTCAAGTTTTGATATTGCGAAAAATGTGTCAGATGATGATGCGCCAGAGAGGTTTTATCATGGGTTTGTATTAGGGTTGATGGTGGAACTTGATGGAAGGTTTCAGATTACTTCGAACAGAGAAAGCGGATTTGGGCGTTATGATATCATGCTTATTCCAAAAGACAGGGAAAAGGACTGTGCCTATATCATAGAGTTTAAAGTGCACAAGCCTTTGAAAGAAAAAGACCTTGCAAAAACAGTCGAAAATGCTCTGAATCAGATTGAAGAAAAATTCTATGAGGCAAAGCTTATTGCGGATGGATTTGCACCAGAGAACATCAGAAAGTATGGGTTTGCTTTTAAAGGTAAGGAGTGTCTGATTGGTAATGGGGGGTAGCCAGTTTAAGGCATACCCCTTTGCACATTATGTAAAACATGTCATAGACCTGCTCATTTTTGTGCGCGGATGGGGGAATCCAGCGCCTTTGGGAAGTATTCCCTGCCTGATTAAGAGATATGAAAAACATCAACACTTGCTGTCATTTCTTTTGAGAGTATGTTCAATGTTTTGGTCTTGTCTGAAATGTCGCCAAGCTCGTGATAAATATTTTCGATGGATGCCATCATCTCCTGAATGCTTGCAGAATTTTCTTCGGAGAGTGAGGCAGAGTCTTGTACAACGGTCACAGTCTCGGTTCGGATATCTTCGAGCTTTTCTGAATTTGCCATCATCGCGTCCATGCCGGAGGCGGACTGATCGATGTGATTGCAGACCTCGTGGAAGATCTCACTGGTTTTCTGGATGTTTTCTTCTTGTTTTTCGATAATATGCTGTACGGCTTTCACGCGGTCGAGTGTGTGCGTGGCGTTGGTGTTTAGATTCGAGATCATATTCTGAATCTCCCCCGCGGCGCGGTTGGACTGCTCAGAGAGCTGCTGGATCTCGGATGCGACGACGGAAAAGCCTCTGCCGTGTTCCCCCGCGCGGGCTGCCTCGATGCTCGCATTTAAGGAAAGCAGGTTTGTCTGTGAGGCGATTGCGGTGATCAGCTCTGTTGTTGAGCTGATTTTTGCAACTGATTCATTGGTCAGGCTGGTCTGTTCGGACAGGAAGGAGATGGATTCCCTCACACTGTGCATGACCTTATTGAGCTCTGCAACCTGCTCTAATGCTGCGGTAGCGCCGGTTTTCATGGTTCCGGAGATCTCATACAGTTGTGTGATCTGGGTAGTGTTTTCAATGATCATATCCCCCATGCAAGCTACGTTTGTGCTTGCTTGATTGGCGTCCTCTGCCTGTGTGGTGCAGCTAGTGCCCATCTCCTGCGTGGCATTGTTGACCTCCTTCATAACCTGATAGACATTGTCAGATATTCGTTCAATCTCGTTTGTATCTTCGCTGAGCGCTTCGCTTTTGACGCGGATATTGAACACGATGCTGCACAGTGCATCGGTTAGCTTTAAGATATTTCTTGCCAGATCACCGATCTCGTCTCTGCGCTTTATGAGTTTTGGCTGGACTTTGATCTGAAGGTTTCCGCTGGCAATACTGTCGAGGAGTTCCATGTTCTTTTTGAGGGCAGTCACAATCCGGCTGATGAGAATATAGGCAGTGACCGTCACCAAAACGAGCATACAAAGAATGATAAGCAGAAATTGTCCCCGAATTTTGTTGATAATGACGGAAACTGTCTGCTGTGGCGTGCCAAGAAAAATCATGCCTATGATTTCACTGGAATTTTCCTGATAGAGCGGTGTGTAGGAGACAATGTAGCGCTGACCGAGAATTTCGATGTTTCTGTCATGATAAGTCTCACCGTTCTGGAGGACGCGTTCTGCCACCTCCGCGGAAGCTTTGGTGTTGATCTGGCGGTTGCCGCGTTCATCGACGATTGAGGTAAGGATTCTGGTATCGCCCCAGAAGATTGTGACATCAATGCCAGAACTTTCCTTGATATGGTCCACGATGTTTGTCGCCTGTGAGATGTTGAGGGTGTCACCTTTCCAGAGCATTCCTTGTTCATCTATATGGTAGGCGCCATTTTTTCCTTCTTCAAAGATGTCGCGCACGGCGAATGTCGTCGCCTGCATACCGTTGCAGGCTGCATCGTAGATGCCGTTTGCAATCCGGTCAGCAGCGACTAGGAACATGGTGATGCCCAGCACGAGGACTGGTACAAGTGACAGCGCTAGAATTTTTCCTTTTAATTTCATGTTGTGATATCCTCCAAGCATTGAAAACGGGTAATATGTAGTTGCAAGCTGGTTCCTAATGTTATTATACGCTTGCACTTTAGGGCGCAACAAGTGTCGGTTTTTCGCAAAAGAGGCTGTTTTTTACGCATGGAAGGGGAAGGGGGCTTGTTGAAAAGAATTGATCATATGTGCTATAATAGCGATAATGGTATCGGCGCTGGTGACAAAACGCCGCAGGCTGCGTGACCGCTGGGACGCTTGAAGGGCGGATTTTTCAGACAGGGTTCGTGAGGAGGCATGGAGGAAAAAATGAGAATAACGATTATAGAGCCGGAGGACGGAGAGGAAGATGAAATTATGATCCGCTGCCGTCATCTGGACAAGCGGCTTCTGAAATTGATCTATGCGATCAAAGCGGGGGAGACTGTCCGAAAACCCCTGAGAGGCGATAACAGGATTTTAAACGTAGGATTATCGCCCAAACAGAGCTAAAAAACGCTTACAGAGCGATTTTTATAAATGCACCTTGAAAACTGAATAAAGTACGCTAAATAAACAAATATGTGGGACTTTTCCACCAATATCTGGTATAATGGGAGTATCTTAAAAGTTCCAGTTTAGCGGGGTGTTTTCCATGCCATATATAGTAAAACCTATCAATAGAAACCAGGCGGTAATAAATACACTTGATTCCATGGTGGAATGGGATAGTATTGCAAGAGTAATCGATTGTTTTGTGGATCACATAGACTTAAAAGAGATGGGATTCGAAAAAACAGAACCAAGTTTTGAAGGAAGGCCATGTTATGATCCGCAGAGTATGCTGAAACTATATCTATACGGATACCGCAATAACATCCGGTCATCCAGAAAACTTGAGGCGGCATGCGTCACAAACATTGAAGTTATGTGGATGCTTGGCGGACTCCGTCCTGACTTCCGCACGATATCTGATTTCAGGAAAGACAATGCAGACAATTTAAAGGAAGTATTTAAGGAATTTCTAAAAAGGGTAACCGTAGATCTGGAAACAGGATACGTGTCTATAGATGGGAGTAAGTTTAAAGCCTGGAATGGAAAAGACAGCAATTTTACCATTATGAAACTGGATGACAGGATAAAGTGGCTGGAAGACCACACACAGGAATACCTGCGGCTGATAGAGGAAGCGGATAAAGAGGAGGAGGCTGCCAGTGGAACGCTGACCAGGGAAGAACTGGAAGCAAAACTGAAGGAGGCAGAGGAAAGACTGGAGAAATACCGTTCATACAGGGAACTGATGGAGAAAGAAAACCACACGCAGATTTCACTGACAGATGCAGATGCGCGGCTGATGAAAAATAAAAATGGAATGGACGTGTCGTACAATGTCCAGACAGCAGTGGATTCAGAGACGCACCTGATCATGGATTACCTGGCGACAAACCAGGCAACAGACCATGGATTAATTGCTCCGACAGCGGAGTCCATTAAACAGGAAGCCGGGGACAGGATTATTGAAGCTGTGGCAGATAAGGGATACGAACAGGCCGAAGATATGGTGTCATGTCTTGAGAAAGGAATTATTCCTAATGTCATTCTGCCAGACGGACAGGACACATATGAACTGGAGATCGAGTATGAGGAAGCAGGGGAGTTAAATACAGCAGGCACGAATGCAGAAGAACTGAAGAGATGTCTTCATGCGGGAGTGGTGCCGGAAGCATATGCGGATGTAATAGAAGGTATGGAGGTAGCAGAGGTAAGGAGAAAAGTTTCGGACGGGCCGGAACAAAAAGTGGAGAGCCCCTATGGAACAGAAGAGGAAATGAAAAACCGTGCAGGGGAAGGGTATTTTGTCAGGGATCCGGAAAGGGATCTGGTTTACTGTCCCGGAGGGGAAATCCTCAGGAGAAAAAGCATCAAAAAAAATGGGGCGACAAGATATGCCAACAGGCAGGCGTGCAAGGGATGCCCATACCGTGATAAGTGTGTGAACGGGAAGGGAAACACGAACTGGAAGGAAACGGATTTTGGCAAAGACAGCCTGGAAAAGAAAGCAAAGTGGTGGAAACCGGAAGAAGCGGAAAACTCAGAAGAAGAAACAGAGAAACCAGGAAAAAAGAACCAGAAGAAGGCAAAGTACCATTTTGAAAAGAAAAAGGTAGTCAGGTTTAAACTCAGGCCGGACAGGGAAAAAATGAACCAGCGGATGTGTATTTCAGAGCATCCGTTTGGAACAATAAAACGAGCAATGGGAGCAGCCTGCTTTCTGTTAAAGGGTAAACAGAAAGTAGGTGGGGAATTTGCGCTCATGGCCATGGGATATAACCTGTCCAGGGCGTGTAACATGTTCTCATTTGAAGAACTGATGGCACTTGTTGCAGCATAATGGGAAAAATAACAACAAAAAAGCGTATTTTATTCAGTTTTCGAGGTCAGGTAACTATAAACGGACAAATAATGTCCGAAAAACCTGGCATTTTTTGTGCCCAAAATGGCCAAAAATTGTGGGTTTTCGGACAGCCTGGGGGGAGGAGAAGATTACCGTGCTGCATGACGGCAATTATTTTCAGGTGGCGCCGGAGGAGATTTATTATTTTGAGGCGGTGGACAACAAGGTTTTTCTGTATTTGGAGAAGGAGGTCTATGAGACGAAGCGCAAGCTCTATGAGCTGGAACAGATTTTTCAGGGAACAGATTTCTTTCGCGCCTCCAAGTCCTGCATTGTCAATCTCGCCAAAGTAAAGAGCCTGAGTCCTGCTTTTAACGGGCGGTTTGAGGCATTCATGAGAAACGGCGAGCGGGTGATGATCTCAAGGCAATATGTATCTGCCTTAAAGGAAAAATTAGGGTTATGAGGAGGTGCATTTCATTGAAGAAATTGAGGGATATGCTTTTTATCTTTGGGTGTGTGACGACGTGTGTGCTCTTTGTGACAGCACTGTATATTACAATATTCTGGCCGCAGGCGGTACTCGGCGTAGAGATTTTGTGGCAGATTTTGTCTGTGTCCTTTCTGTGCAGCGTGGTCAATGTTTTTTTTCTGGAACGGGAGGCGGGCAGGAGGGGAATGCTGATATTTCATATTCTGCGCTATGTTCTGACAAATGCGATTGTGCTGGTGTGCGGTTTTTTGTTTGAGTGGTTTTATGTGGACAATCTGCCGATGGTGTTAGCGATGGTCCTCTCGATCGCAGTGGTCTATGTGATTGTCTCGGTGGCTGCGTGGAAGCATGAGAAACAGCAGGCGGCGCTCATGAATGAGCGGCTCGCAGCGTATCAGCGGGACGGGCAGTGATCAGATATTAGAATTTTAGAAATCAGAAGTCCCCCTTTTCTATTTTCAAGTTGAAAAAATAGGAAAGGGGGATTTTGATGTTTTATTTTAGAATATTATTTTGGTATGGTAACTTTTATTTTAACGGTAACCGGGTTTGTAGTTTTTGCCTCGGTTTTGCAGAATATGTTAAATTGCAGCGTGTATGTTTTTCCGGCAGTTAAATTGTGGTTATCCTTCAAAGTTAATGCCTTCGCGTCATAGCTGTAGTTGAAGTTCTGCGTATCGGCAAGCACAACGCGCTCAATTTCTGCTGTCTCTGGCTGGGTTAGGAGAAAATCAAGTTCCTTTTCAAAGTAATCCATTGTCAGCTTGGTACTGCTTGCGGTGATTTTTGCTTTGGATTGAATCGGCTTGATACTGACAGTTGTTGGATAGGCCATCAGTAGCAAGCTGTTGTCGAGTGTAAAGCAGAATTGAAGGCTGTACTTCGTATTGGCAGTAATTTTGGCGTTACTGTTTTGCGTGTGCGCTAAGGTAAGCCGTATGCGGTTATCTGCAAGCAAATCGGCGCGGAATGCCTCCGCATTAGAGCCGGAGAGGGAAACGCCGGTAATTGTTCCGCTGACATTGGTAAGCTTCGGCGTGTAGTAAACAGCGCTGTGTGGATTTAATATATCAATGCTTCCCTTTGCTGAAAGCTTAATCTGCGGCGTTTTGTTGTGTACGGAAATGGTAAAGTTTTTCTTTAGGGACGGCATATCGTTCTCAAATAGAGCCGAAGCAGTCATTTTGTAATTTCCGTTTGCTGGCGTGGTGCCTTCTTTCATGCCAATAAGCAGTTTGCCGGTTTCAATGTCATAGCCTGCGGTAAAGGAGCCGCTCATAGTACCTGTGTTGACCGTGTAATCTGTTAAGTTTTCCTTTGTGGTTTTGTCATAAACAGTCATTAGTGTATTCAGGCTTTGCAGGCTGTAAATGCGTGTTTTGCCTTCCCGTATAGAAAGGCTGGGCGCTTTGTAGGCTGTTTTTACATTCAGCGTAATTTTCTGATTTGCAGCGTCTGGATATTCGTCAAAAACGGCGTTAAGCGTCAGCGTTTTCTGGGCTTTTGTCAGCGATTTTAAGTTTGAAAGGCCGTCAAGTTTCCCTGTCTGCTGTATGGTACCTGTGCGGCTTTCCCTGTCGTATGTAATTGCAAAGAAGGAAGCGTCTGCGGAGTCGCTGTTTATGCAGATATCTGCGATATCCATGTATTTGCCGCTTACTTTAAAGGAAGCAAAAGAGGTTTTGTCAAATAAGTTAATGGTACTGTTTTGCTTTATCGTGATTTTCGGCATTTCGCTGATAACTTTTACTGTAATTGCTTTTTCGTGTGCTTCGCTGCTTTCGTTTAACTTCACGGAAAGCGCCAGCTTCTTGTAATTTTTCTTGCGGACTGTGCCGTTGGGACGGATATAGAAGCCGCCGTTTTCTTTGGAAATACGGAAATTCTCTGCGTCGTCTCCGGTAAGGGATACGGCTTCGATGTCTGTTCCGTATACGGCGTCAATATCCAGCCTTGTTTTTCCCTGAACCAGATTTAAAATATAACTGCCCTCAATCCGCGGCTTTGTGTTCTCTGTGGAGGCGCTGACTGTAACCGGCACAGAAACGGTAAACAGCTCATCATAGACAACGGATTTACGGTTATCTAATATGGACAAAGCTGCTGTCATTGAGCAGGTGCCGATGCCTTGCGGTGTAATTTCTCCGGTTGCGGCATTGATACGGGCAACTGCTTCGTCACTGGAAGTATACTCAATGCGGTAAAGTCCTGCCGGAAGTTCCGCGCCTGCAAATACAGGTGTGGTGGTAAATATCACAGGTTTTGACCCTGCAAGCGGTATTCTGTAAATGCGGTTTATAAACGAGAGGTCTGTAATTTCCGTAGCGGTGACGGTAAGCGTTTCATAACCGTTTTCGATATATTCTATTGCAAACGTATTGACGCCGCCGTTTTCAAGAAGAATCTGTTCATTGGAGGTAACAAAACTCCAGCCCTCCAAAAGTTCCTCATCAATCTCCCCGGTGGTCGGGCAGACATTTGTAATTACGGAAATTGGGTTTGGCCGTTTCTTTTGATGCTTCTTTAGTTGATCATCAGGGATTACCTGTATCTTGCAGTTTGTAGTGATTTCAGTTTTGCCGTAGCCTGTCTCCGCAGTCCATGTGGTTGCCTCCACTGTAATCGTAAGTGTGGTCTCTCCAAGAGCGAGGGCTGTGACATTACCGTTATCATCAACAGATGCGACATTTGTATCTGCAATGCTGTAATGCGCTGTTTTCTGGTCTGTGGTATCTTCCGGCAGATAGCTGACAACGACTGCCTCCGTATCATTGATATGCAGTTCCATTTCATGAAAATCCAGCGCAAGTTCTTTCATCGGAGAACATACTTGGATTGTGGCAGTGGCAAAGTAGGAGTTGTCAATATTGACCTTTAATGTAGTTGCGCCCACGCCAGTGCCGGTCACAATGCCGTTCTCGGCAGTGACAGCGACGGTACTGTCATCGCTGGTAAAAACAGGCTCTTCGCCGGACCAGAGGTCAGTGACAGAGAGTATGACAGCTTCACCCTTTGGAATATCGAAGCTGTCCTGTGCAAGCGTGCAAGTTGAAATCAGTCGTTCAAATGGTATGGCATAAGTATCTGCATACGTGTTGATATACGAGCCGACAACACCGCGGATTGTGAGGCGTACTGCGCCGTCAAAAATATTTTCCGAGCCGCCGATCTTTCTGACAAACTTTGGAATGATCGCATCTTCAAGGGCAGAACAGTTCTGAAACGCTGCTGCGCCGATCGAAGTAACACTCTTTGGAATATCAATTGTGACAAGCTTTGTACAGTTTTTAAATGCATTGTCTTGTATTGTCAGGACTGTTTTGGGAATTTCTACGCTTGTAATGCCAAGTCCCTGTACGATGTTAGAGAGAATCGTATCGCTGCCCTCCTCCCATACGGCGGAGGTGATATTTGCATCTGCAAGCGGTGACGCGCCGCACTGTTCAAGACTTGCGGGTATCTCTAAAAGATGCATAGTTTCTTCGCTGTCGGCAAAACGCACCACAGAAATCCCTGTACAGCCGGAAAACACATTGGCACCTAAATCGGAGAGGCATCTGCTCCAGATCAGCTTCTGCGGAAGCTTTAATCCAGAAAATGCTTCTTCGCCAATAACGGTAACACTGTCGGGAAGTTCTATTATCTGTGCGGCTTCTGTGGAAGATTCCGCTACGTTTTCCTGTGCCAGCGTAAGTCCTTTTACAGCGGTACAGCCTTTAAAGGCGGCATTGCCGATTTTCTCCAGTGTGTGATCGTGCCATGTAACGGAGGTTAGTTTGGTACAGTTTTCAAAGGCGCTGTCCTCAATGACAGTGAGTTTTTCAGGCAGTGCAAGTTCCGTAATGGAAGCACCCTTGATGGAACGCGAGCCGATTCTGACAACCGTGTCAGGAATATTGACCACGTTAATCCGGCTCAGATCTTCCAGAAGCCCTGCCATAACCGTTTCCGTACCTTGGGCAAATTTAACGGTGCGGATTGCGGCGGCGTCGTTGAAAAATTTTACTGGCATATGGGTCAGCGTTGCAGGGATATGGAGCTGACCCCGCACGGGTTCTTCATCGCCAAGGGAGAAGGACGTAATGGCAGCACAGCCGGAGAAAACGTTATTGCCAAGGGTGGTGATGCCTTTGTTCCATGTGACTGTACTCAGATTTTTACAGTTGGAAAAAACATTATTCTCAATTGAAGTGACACTGCTGGGAAGTGTAATATTTTTTATGCTGGTATTGTAAAAAGCAGATGCCCCAATTGTTTCTACTGTATCTGGTATTTCAACAGAGGTGATAAACGTGGCATTATAAGCAATATTTGCAGGAATAGCGGTTCTGCCGTCAAGGAAAACAAGGTTTGTAAGAGAAGAACAGCCAGTAAAGTAATTGTATCCTTGATAATAGCCGGTGTTGGATTGAAGAGAATTTGGAATATAAACCGTATTCGCTTTTTCCTGTTCACCGACACGTATGGAACTTAAAGCGGTACAATCGCGAAAGACCCAATGCCCGATGGAAGTAATGCCTTCATTCCATGTAACAGAAGTCAGTTTCTTGCAGTTCTGAAAAACAGAATCGCCAACAGAAGTAATGTTGCCGGAAAGCGTAACATTCGTAATACCAGACCCCTCGAAATTATTTAATCTACACTTTATACTTTAAATTGCTTAAAAGAAAAACAAAATAAAATAATAATTGACAAATTTTGTAATGTTGTGTATTGTCTTATTAGAATATATTAAAAAAACTAATATATTCTAATATAATACTATTTATACGATTTGAATCAAAGTGGTATTATAAAGATAATCAAAAATGTTTAACTATGTGATGACTGAAAGAAGAATGGAAAGATAAAGGAGTGGAGAGAAAATATTTTTACAATAAATTTTAATGTTAGAAAGCTGTCAAAATATGATGTGATAGAGATTTATAGTAAACGACGTTAATTCTTTCTGTTTGACTCTAGGAAAAAGAGCATAGAGCAGCAAGCTTGGCATTTGGCTTCTGAAAAGTCGAAAACCAATCATCAAGAACTCCAACTAACTTTTCAAGAGTCTCCCAGAATCGGTTATGTGTTTTCTCACGACGGGTAACCCTCCATACCTGTTCAATTGGATTAAAATCAGGTGAATATGGCGGAAGGGAAATTATGGTTGCGGTTTTTTTAATGTCTGCATACTGCTCGTCTTCATTGATAAGACGTTTTGCTTTTTTGTGCCAGGGAGCATTGTCCATCACGATGTAAAGGTGTTTGCCATCCTCTACAGGATGTGATGTGAGGAATTCACGTATACATGTTATCGTGGTCTCATAGTTGAACCAGTCCGGCTTCGTGACGAAGAGTTCGCCCGTTTCTGGAATCACAAAACCGCTATAAGCAACGGATTTATGCCCGGGATATGACTTGACCTTAGGACAGCTGCCTTTCGGATACCATGCGCGGGTAACTGTGGATTCTGCCATGAAGTGAACCTCGTCCTGGTAGCATATGATTGCGTCCGGGTCGTTTTCTAGCTCTGAGATGTTTTTTTAAATTCATCACGCAATGGGTTCTCTTCATTGCCTTTAGAAGGAAACGTCTGTGGGCGTATCAAAGAGAATCCAAGTTCATGCAGTAACCGCTGGCATTGCCTTACACACAGGGAGATATCATACTGCGAAGCAATATAGTTCGATAAGGATGGCCCATCCCAGACAGTATATCCAAAAGCATTGGGGTCAGAAGCTACGGCGACTTTAATATTTTCTTTTTGAGGTTTAGTGAGGGATTGCGGACGCCCAGGCTGTTTACGTGGACGGAGAGACTCAAACCCATACTCATCAACGGATCTGACCCAGTTAGAAAGAGTCCGGTCGGTTTCGCCAGAGGCATCGGCGAGCAATTTAGCGCTCATACCACGGAGCAGGAGATTAACAATAGTCACTTTTCTTATGAATCTGGCATCATCTGAGGATGAAACAATCCGATTACCCTCTGCTATCAATGCGTTTTTGTTCGATTTAAACTTTCTAATATTCATACTATCACCTCAGTATTATTTTACTAAGGAATATTTGGAAAGTAAATAGAAAATATTTATGTCGTTTGCTATAAAATATTGTAATATCATACTGTTTTGAGCTATGATTATGGAAACTTAGTATGACAAAACTATCTTTATATGTATCAAATATTCGTAATTTATTCCGTTTTCGTGTTGAAACAAATGGGAGAAAAAATGAATAAGAATGTCAAAATGAAAAATGATTTGAGCAAAAACTATAAAATATTTGGGGGAATAAATCTAATTTCTATTGTTCCGTTATGTCTTATTGAAAATGTGTGGTTCAATATGAAATATCTATGGAAGGATTCAGAAGGACAACAAATCTTAATAGTGCTTTTATTTTTATTGGTTATATTTTTGATCGTAAATATGCTGATAACATTTTTAATTTCACTGTTTTCTTTTATGAAAGCGCGTGCAGACGTTTACCGATTGTTGTTAATGCTCGGGATTGCCAAAAAGGATTTCTGGAAACTGCTTTTGCACGAATATTGTATGAGTACAGTGTTTCTTGTATTAAAGATTACCTTGGTAAGTCAGGTATTGGGAGTGGCACTGACAAGTTATATTTTTAGAAATGTTGTTGTATGCAGTATTCAAGAATATTTTTTTAATATGTGTATCATGTTCTTTTTTACAATGTTTTTATACTTCGCAGTTATGCTATTATCTGTATGTATTATAATGTATAAATATAGATCCTGTGACATAATTGCCTTTTTTGAAAAATATGTACAGAGTGATGCAAAACTGCATAGGAGTCCTGCGGTTTATGCAGTGAATCCATTGGCGGGGATTGGACTTGTTGTCATCTCTTTTCTCTTGTTAATAAATTATAATGTTAGCAGAATGATTATTGCAGTCTTTGCGAATAGCATTGGTGTACTGATACTTATTCATGTAGATGGGCATATAATCAAAAGAATGATTAAAAAATTTAAACGTATTTATTATTGTCAACTCATGAAGTGGAACAATTTCTTTTATCAGTATAAAGTCAATGCAAAAATAGTGTTTGTCATATATAGTTTGAATTTTTTATTGACTTTTATCATTGGAGGATTGATTGTTTCTGTCGGTTCAAATAATTATCACGAAAAATATCCCTATGAGATTGTTGCTTATGGCAGCCACATTCATAAAAATATAGACAATTACTATTTGTGTGTGCCAGTCAAGATAAACCCGGGTGGGACTGCAATCGCAATTTCAAGTGCAGATTTTCATAAAATTACCCCATCGGATATGAAAATTGATCGGGGTGAAATACTATATTATAGAGAAGAAGCGGCAGAGACATTTCCGCCGTTAGAAAATATAGCGTTTTTAACCGTTGAGAATGGTGGGGAAAAACAACAATATAGAATATTGGATGCGGATTGGAAAATACTGTTTGGAGAAAATATTTTTCCAGAGTTATCTGAGTTAAGTACAATTGTGATATTGAACGATGAAGACTTCTTGTCTCTGGCAGAAAATAATGAAATAAAAACGATTTATGCAACGAACGATTTGTGTTCTGTTGCAGGATTGGAAAATAATACTGAGAATAAAATATGGTATAAGTCAGAACAGGTAGAAAAAGATATTGTTTACGACAATATACTGATGACAATTCTTTTGATCACTGGGATGGTGTTTATTTTTGAAATACAGTTCCTTGTCTTGATTCGTCAGCTATTGGATGATACGAACGAGAATTATCAATATGAAATTTTAATTCGACTTGGAATCCAAAAGAACGAGCTTCGAAAAATTCAGATGGAAAAAATAAAAAATATAATATTTTTTCCAGAAGTATTTGCAATTGTCACTGGTATTATTTTCTTTATGGCTGATTATTTCTATCAGACGCAAGGAAATATAGAGTGGGCTATTTGGTTTCAATATATGGCATTACAGTTTTGCTTTGGAGTGATTCAGTATATAGGATACAGAATAATTATTTGTGTTATAAACAGGTATTATAATGGAGGGAACTGAATTGGATATATATAAAGTTCACGGTTTGAGTAAAATATATTTTACGGAGGATAGAAACGCATTGAAACGCAGGGAATTTTGCGCATTAAGCGATATTGAATTCACTGTCAGAACGCAGGAATGTATTTGCATAATGGGAGAATCGGGCAGCGGGAAAACAACGCTGCTTAATATTTTGGGAGGAATCGTTCCACCATCTACAGGACGTGTATATTATAAAGGGGATAATTTGTATCAATACGCGAACCGTAAACTGGAAGAGTACAGGCGGACGCAGGTAGGATTTATTTTTCAGGATTATAAATTGTTGGATAATTTGTCCATAGAGGACAATATCATTCTGCCGTTAATGTTAGATCATCAAAATGTGGACATGGCTCTTAAAAAAGTAAATAAAATGGCGGAGATCTTAAATATAAAGGATAAATTATCTTGTTATCCTTATGAATTATCCGGCGGACAGCAGCAGCGCGCAGCCATATGCAGGGCACTGATGAACGATCCAGAGGTGATTCTGGCTGATGAACCAACAGGGAATCTCGATGACTCATCAGCTAGGATTGTTATGGAGTTGTTGATGAATATAAAAGATCAATTTAAGAAAACTCTGATTATTGTAACACATGATCATATGGTTGCAAGTTGGTGTGACCGCATGATTCAAATTGAATTGGGAAGGATAATTAAATGACTTTTGATCTAAAGATCTGATCAAATTAAAATAAAATATGTGTTTTTAGAGCCAAATATGGTGGAAAAGAAGTAAGACTTCTTTTATCTGGTTAGTTTTTTCCTGATTGGTATTGTGTTTTTGTTTCTGGAAAGGATGCTGCAATGATGACAACATTGTTTACGATTGCAATCACGACAAAGGCATGAATGAATAAACTATGAACATAGTGTTACTAGAACTTAAAATCTGGACAATTTTTTATTAGTATTTCAAGTTATCTTGTATAAATATTCAATTTTGAAAAGTTATTCTGCATACTTAATTAGTTTTGATAACAAAATGTTCATTCATGTGTTTGTCGTGGCGTGTTCTGTCTGGGCATTGACAGAATGTTTGTATTGTGTTATGTTTTTAATTAGACAAATGTCTAATTGCGTTTACGCACAGTCTTGTTCAGAAAAATTAAGCCTCAAAAGCGGTGCACACATACATATTCTTTACTCCATCGCGCACTGAATTTAGACATTTGTCTAAACGTAAAAACACACGGCTTTTTAAGCAGCATACTGTGTATGAGGAAATTTCGAGAAAAGATGCTTATTTGAACTGCCCAATGTAACATGAAAAGTAGTGAAAATAAAAGAGAGGAGAAAGTATTATGAGGAAAATACCAGATGCAGAGCTAGAACTGATGATGGTGATCTGGGATTCAGAGCAGCCGGTTTCCAGAATGGACATTGAGACAAAAATGGAAAATGGCAGGGATGTCGTGCCAAGTACCATTCTGTCACTGCTTGCGCGTTTAGAAAGGAGGGGCTTTCTGCGCAAGGAAAAGCAGGGCAACATCAACTATTACTATGCACAAGTGGAGAAGGCTGCCTATCTAAAAGAGGAGGGGCAGCGTGTGCTGGATAAGATGTTTGGCAGCTCTCTCAAAAATTTTGTCACAGCGCTATATGATGACAAAGGGCTCAATCATGAGGAGATTGCGGAGCTGCAGGCGTTTATTGATGAGCAGACGACAGCGCAAAAAGGGAGATGATTGTATGGAAACACAATTGATTTATCTGCTGGGGACGCTGCTCGTGGTAGATCTGATTGTACTGATTGCGTGGGCAGTGCCTTCTATAGCTGGAATGAAAATTGGTTACAGATGGCGCAAAATGCTCTGGCTTATTCTGGCAGTGCGGCTATTGATTCCCCTTCGATTTCTCATGAGTGGGATTTATGAGAAGAAACCATCATCCTTTTGGCAGATCGAGCTGTCACTGGAGTCTGCGGCAGATGTACCGCAGGATGATGCCCTTGTAAAAACACAAGAAGCGATCGGGAAAGCCAAGAACGATGCACTTGTAGAATCACTGGAATCTGTTGAAAATACCAAGCAAGATACAGATATAAAGGAACCAGAATGGGACGAGAAAGCCAAGAACAACGCAGATGCAGATAGATCAGACTGGACGGAAAATGTCAGGCGTGATGCAAGCGCAAACACAAGAAATCTGCTTGTCAGTCTATATCATCATAAATGGCTGCTTCTTGCACTCTGGATTGCAGGTGCTGTTGTGCTGACAGAGTATCATGTGATTGGATTTTTAAATATCAGGGAATGGTTTAGAAGGTATTTCCGCCACTGTACTGATGAACAGCTCTGTGCGAAACTGGCAGCAGTCTGCGATGCGTATTGCGTCAAAACAGTGCCGCAGATTTTCATTTGCGGTAATATCAGCTCACCGATGCTTTTGGGATACAGACACACGATACTGCTGATGCCAGACAGTCCGTACACGGAGGCGGAGCTGACCATGATTTTTTGCCATGAGATGCAGCACAAGAAAAGTGGGGACTTGTGGTACAAACTTCTGTTGATGTTTGTGTGTGATCTGTATTGGTTTAATCCAGTGATGTGGCTGATGAAAAAACTGGCGTATCAGGATGTAGAGTGTGTCTGCGACACCCTTGTGATGCGCCGTCTGTCTGCGGAGGAGCAAAAGACATATGGAATGACTGTATTAAAGAATATGGCGAAAAACCGCGTGCGTGATATTGTGTACGGGACTTCTATTTTTACAGGAAAAAGAGCTGCAAGGCGAAGGCTTGAGAATATGTATACCATAAAAAACAGATGGGGGTATCTTGTCTTGGGCACATTGGCGGCAGCAGGTCTGGCAGGAAGCAGCATGTGGGTGTTTGCAGGTCAAATAAAAAATGAAAGTGATACACTGCGGAACGTGCTGGAAGCAGGCGTATACGCCAATCAGCAGATTCGTGCAGCCTTGGAAGGCGCGCAGTCCGTACAGCAGGAAAAAAACGCGGCAATGCCTGTATTTCGTGTGGAGGACATGGATATCCTTCACTGGAAAGGCGCGTTTGAATTGGCAGATTACTATATCACCAATAAGGTGGTTGTCGATAACCGCTATTACATTGATGAGAACAAGGTTTTGTGGGGAGCTGGCAGAAATGAATACGGACAGTTGGGAATAGAAGATACAAACGCAGAAGATTTTTACCAAACACCAGTTAAAATTGCAGAGCATGTGGTGACAGTGGACTGCTCGGAGAACGGATATTTCTGTGTGTATCTCACAGAGGACGGCTGTCTGTATGGCATTGGCCAAAATATGCTGGGACTGCTTGGCACAGAGCAGGCGGGCGCAGCGCCCGCACTGCTATTGGAGAATGTGGCGTATGTCCGCGCGGGCAGGGAATGTATTGTTGCGCTTGACCGCGACCAGAATGTGTGGTGGTGGGGACAGTACTGCGGCACATACCACACAAGAGCATATGATAGCAGGGACTATGAGAAAAGCGTAGAGGATGACACAAATCCGGCAAAGATGCTCTATACCCGTCCGAGGAAAATTCTGGAAAACTGCATCTATGTGACGACAGGCAGCATGACAGGAGCCGCCATCAGCGCGGAGGGAAGTCTCTACACATGGGGGCGGAATCTTTTAGGGGAGTGCGGGACGCCGGTCACAGGCGATGAGTTTGTGCGCAATCCCAAAAGATATGATGAAAATTACACCATTGTTGCGGAGGATAACCGTTATCATTTCACATTTGATGAGAAGGGCTGTCTTGACGGAATCTTGATACAGGAAGGGGACAGAGGCCGCAACGGCCAGTTTCACGCGGGAACAAGCATGGAGGAGGTTTGGGCGGAATAAAGCACTCCGCCCGTCTCTTTCTTATTTCAGCTCTTGGGCAATACTTCCCAGAAGCTCCCAGGCTGCATCGCGCTCGCGCTTTTGTTCGGGTGTTAGGTTTTCGTAGGGACACAGCATAGGATGCTGTCTAGCAATATCATTTCGCGCCGGACCATAGCGCCAGTTGTAATACGTATAAAAGCGCAGCCAACGGGTGTGGTCTAGCTGGCGGTACATATCGTGCACTTCTTTGGATTGTTTGGTTCTACAGTATTCCAGATATGCCTTTTGGGTAATCTCAGGTGTTAATTCTGTGATGGTCTCGTCTTTTAAGAGCACCCGTATTTTCATTAAAATGTGGTCGGCAGCCGCTATTTTGGATTCGCGGTGAAAGGCGTCAAGTTCCTCCCATGTTTTAGTAGGATAGGAGACAGCCTTGCAGAAAATTTCGTTGATTGTGATGGCTGCCTTGTTCAGTGCAGTCCGCATAATCTGGTTTGGCGTGTAGATTTCCTCGTTTGTCCCGAAATACGTCACGCCGGGCGTTCTGCGGTTGCTGTGCAGGTGGATTTTTCCACGCACCTGATAATAACTGTTCAGCCGCCAGTAAATATTCCAGCCTTCCGGCTCATTGTCAGGGCAGATAATGATGCGGTCTGCCTGACTCATGAGCGCATGGTTTGATTCCCACAGTTCTTCATGAAATATTAAAGAGTCCGTCGTTTCGGAGACGTTTCCCAAAGAAAATGCCTCGTGCAGATGGCTGTGCACGGCGAGAAACTCTGCCGCGCCGCCAAAAATATGATAGGCGACATGCTGGTCAATCGCGATAATGTTTGTCAGAATCGCGCGCTCAAGAATACAGTGCCCATAGTTGCCAAAGCCGATGATTACAATAGTAGTTTCCGCGCTGCACAGCGGTTTGGAATGCCAGTATTGTCTGGCGCAGCAGTCGTAACTGTGAAAAAAGTAGATATTGCCCGAGAGATAATCCTGCCCGTTTGTCGTTCGGGCGTACACCTCGACAGGCAGCGTATGTAAATCGACAGCGCGCGTGTTGGCGCCAATGTCGTTTTCCTTCATCAGAAAAATTTTGCACGCTGGTCCAATGTTTTTCTTGTGCGCTACGATTCTTGCGGGGGAAGCGTTAATAAACAGGCATGGATAGTCAGGAAACTCCGTTTGTTCATCTCTTTTTTCGCCAAAGATAATCACCGTGTCCGGCTCCTCGCGGTGGATGTTGGCGGCAAGCGTACTGGACTCCACACCGCAGTCCGCAAAATAATACCAGCTTTTGTGGCGCTGGAAACCGAGCAGGAAGAGCGGAAGCCCTTCGCTCGTGACAAAGGATACGGCGGCGCCAAACAGGGTCATCATAATGCCGGCGGACATCAATAGAAATACGACGCCGACGGCTTGTCCAAGCGGCGTCACTGGTGTCAGGTCGCCATAGCCAACAGTGGTCAGTGTGACCAGCGAGTACCAGAAGGCATCTTTGAAGGAACGGATTGTCGCGGTGCTGTCACTGTATTCTGACACGCAGAGAATGGCAAGCAGCCCGATATAGATTGTGAGCAGGAAAATGGTCATGCCCAGATAGATTTTATGCTTTCGTTTCATATGGCACTGCCTCCCTTACAAATATCTGCATTCAAATATCGTATAAGCATATTATACGCGCTCTGTCTGGAAAGGTAAAGATATACAGGTGATGATTCAGGGAAAACAAAATTAGGAAAAAAATATAGAGAAAACACTTGACTCTGACACAGTGTCATAGTTTATGATATAGACATTCCCGGGAAGATGAAAAAAGATGCATGAAGTTTGATGCAGGAAAGGTGTATGTAAAACCATGTTGACAGTAAATGAAGTAAGCAAGCGTACAGGCGTGAGTGTGCGCTCACTGCACCACTATGACGCAATCGGGCTGCTAAAGCCTGCAAAAGTGACAGAGGCGGGCTATCGGCTGTACGATGATGCGGAGCTTGTGCGGCTGCAAAATATTATGCTGTTTCGGGAACTGCAATTTCCCCTAAAGCAGATTAAAAAGATTCTGGACAACCCGGATTTTGATCAAAAGGAAGCGCTCGCGCAGCAGATACAACTGTTAGAGCTTCAACTCAGGCATATACACAAGCTTATTTCATTTGCGCGCGAAATTCAGGAAAAGGGAGTGGAGACAATGAAAGAAACAGATTTTAAGGCATTTGATCAAAGTGAGCTTGCACAGTATGCAAAGGAGGTCAGCGAGCGCTGGGGCGCAACTGCGGCGTATGCAGCGTACCAGCAGAAAGCAAAGGGCAGGACGGACAAGGAGCAGGAGGAAATTGGCAGCCGTTTGATGCTGTTGTTTGCGGCGCTTGGAAAACTCAAGTCCTGTGCGCCCGAAGAGCAGGCGGTGCAGGAAAAAATTGCTGCAATTCAGCAGTTTATCACGGACAATTATTATGACTGCACAAACGATATTCTGCAAGGGCTTGGCCAGATGTATGTGAGCGATGAGCGCATGCAGCGCAATATTGACAAGGCAGGCGGAGAAGGCACCGCGGCGTTTGCCAGCCGGGCAATTAAAGTGTATTGCAAAAATGCGTAAAATAAAGAAGGAAGAAGGGGCTGCTTGGGCGGCTCCTTTTTCGTACACAATTGATGTTGACAAAAATTTCCACATTGATATAATGAGAATTAGAATTATTCTATTTTTATTTCTTTATGATTCCTTCGGAGGAGGCCTTATGACAAAAAACGCCGAACAAATATTAGAGATTGTGAACAATTCCCAAGAACATTTATCAGCCGAGCAGATTTATCTGCGTTTAAAGGAGACAAATAGGGGAGCTGCTATGGCTACTGTATACAATAATTTATCCTATTTATATAAGGAAGGATTCATCAGAAAAATTTCTGTTGAGGGATATCCTGACCGCTATGATACGATGAAGCGTCATGAGCATCTTGTGTGCAGACGCTGTGGGAAATTGTCAGATATTCAGTTGGACGATTTGACAGAAGTACTGCAAAAGCAGGTGAGCGTTGAGATGTTTTCCTATGATTTAAAGATTGGGTATCTGTGTGAGGAATGTATGAAAGAGGACTGTATGAAAATAGAAAGTTTCAAATACAAGTAAATAGAAGGAGGAACTATGAAAACGAACAAATATGCGGGAACGCAGACGGAAAAAAACCTTGAGGCGGCATTTGCTGGAGAATCACAGGCAAGAAACAAATATACCTACTTTGCATCTGTAGCCAAGAAGGAAGGCATGGAGCAGATTTCATCGCTGTTTCTCAAAACGGCGGACAATGAGAAGGAACATGCGAAACTGTGGTTAAAGGAATTAAACGGAATCGGAAATACCGCAGAGAATCTCAGTGCAGCGGCGGAGGGCGAAAACTACGAGTGGACGGATATGTATGAAGAATTTGCCAAGACGGCTGAGGCGGAGGGCTTCGCTGAGCTGGCTGCAAAATTCCGCATGGTCGGAGCAATCGAGAAGCATCATGAGGAGCGCTACCGCGCACTTCTCAAAAATATAGAAACGGCATCCGTATTCGAAAAGAGCGAGGTCCGCGTATGGGAGTGCCGCAACTGCGGACATATTATTGTCGGGACAAAGGCGCCAGAAGCCTGCCCTGTATGTAATCATCCGCAGAGCTATTTTGAGATCAGCGCAGAGAATTACTAATAGTTACAGCACAATACCTTTTCGTATACCTGATGGCAAGGACGTGCTTATGTACATTGTGGTCGGAAAAAATTTAAGGAATTTTATTAGATATTTATATGGAAAGGATCATATATTATGAAAATCAGAAAAAGAACTTTCGATACAGCGCTCAACGCTGTTTCCCGCCTTGTGGAAATGGAGTATGTGCCGCAGAATCAGGAGTTGAACGACATCCATCGGCGGCTGATGAAGGGGCGCAGGGATTTTGAGCTGGCTGCGACAAAGACGATGGATGCTGTCATCCGCATGAGTGCTATGGATTTGACACTTGAGTCTAGCGCTGCAAAGATAGAGCAGATTAACGATTCGATGGGCGCCGCAGTGGACGGGATTAGCAAGTCGGCAGGCTCCACGGCGGGAATTGCATCTGATGTCTCAAAGGCACATGAAAATCTGACCACCACCATCATTGAAGTTTCCGATGAATCCAGCAGAATCATGGAGGATATTCGCAGCTGCGAAGGTGAGCTGACCTCCATATCGGGAATGTCCTCTACTGCGATATCTACCGCGCAGGGGATGAAGACAGATATTGGCGGACTGATTGATACAGTGCGGAACATGACAGAGGCCATCGCTGCGATTAACTCTATCTCTGCGCAGACAAACCTTTTGGCGCTGAATGCATCCATCGAGGCAGCGCGCGCAGGGGATGCCGGCAGGGGATTTTCGGTTGTTGCGGAGGAAATCCGCAGTCTTGCCGAGGAGGCAAAATCACTGACAGGGCGTATGGGGACTTTTGTTTCTGAAATTCAGGAGGCTTCCCGCAAGAGCTCGAACAGTGTGGATACCACGGTCGCTGAGCTAGAGCATATCAATGACAATATCCAGAAGGTGTGGAAGATTACTGGACAGAATCGCAAAGGCATGGATCACATCGCAGATTCTGTCTCCTCTCTGGCAGCTGTCAGTGAGGAAATCAGCAGTTCTATGCATGAGCTGGACAATCAGATGCAGCACATCAACGAGGAGTGTCAAGATCTGCGGGGCAATATGGATTCGCTGGCGATTTCGAGCAGCTCGATCGGAGAGCTTGCAGCGCCATCAAAGTTGATTGAAAAGCATTTGGAGGAATCAACTCAAATTATGGGTGCTATGGTACAGGATGCATTCTATATGCTGGATAATAGGGTGCTCTTAAACTGCCTGAACAGTGCAGTTGACGCACACCATAACTGGCTGAACACACTCGCGGAGATGGCGCAGACCGGGACATTAAAGGTTTTGCAGACTGACTGCACCAAGTGCGGGCTTGGGCATTTTTATTATGCGTTCAAACCAGTCAATCCGCAGATTACAGAGATCTGGAACGGCCTTGAAGCAAAACATAAAAACTTTCATGCTTATGGAAAAGAAATGATTCGGGCGATCAAGGCAGGAGATGGTGCTGATCTGCAACAAATATATAAGAAGGCGGAGGCGTGTTCAAAGGATTTGAACGCTGATTTTCAGTCAATAATTCGTATTATTGAATCGCTGTCCAAAGACGGTATCCGTGTATTTGAACGGGAGACAGGGACACAGAATTAATGGATCTTTATGGCTGCTCATCATGGGCAGCCTTTTTTAATGTTGGACGAAATCTAGAGTTGTGCTTGATGGACTGTGTAAAAAATGTTAAAGTTATCATAAGAAGCCTAGATGGATAATTGGAGGGATTATGTATGGAAGTAAAGCACGGGCTGGGATATCAGAATTATGAAGACCTGATGTGCAATCATATCTTTTATATAGACAAGACAGACTTTATCAAAGAGTGGTGGGATTATGCAGACAAGGTTACGCTGGTCACACGCCCGCGGCGGTTTGGGAAAACGCTCAATATGAGTACTGTTGAGTGCTTTTTTTCCGTACAGTATGAGGGCAGAAGTGATTTGTTTGAGGGGCGCAAGGTCTGGGAGGACGAGACATTAAGAGGATTACAGGGAACCTATCCAGTGATTTTTCTAAATTTTGCAGGAGTCAAGGCGCAGGAGATGAAAACCGCGATGAAAAGCATGATTGCCTGTACCTTCAAAAAATTCGAATATATTATGAAATCCAGTTTATTTCAAGATGATGACAGGGAATATTATGCGTCTGTAAAGAAAGAGATGACCGATGAGACAGCCGTGACCGCCATTAGTATGCTCAGTATGTATCTGGAAAAATATTATCACAAAAAGGTGATCATTCTTCTTGACGAGTACGACACGCCGATGCAGGAGGCTTGGATTTACGGATATTGGGAGGAGGCGGCTGCATTTCTCAGAAGTTTTTTTGTCAACACCTTCAAAACAAATGACAGCATGGAACGCGGGCTGATTACAGGAATTACACGGATTTCAAAGGAGTCTATTTTTTCGGGGCTGAATCATCTTGAAGTGGTCACGACGACCTCTGACAAGTATGCTGCCAGCTTTGGCTTTACAGAGGAGGAAGTCTTTGGGGCGCTTGATGCCGCAGGGCTTGGGGCGCACAAGGAGGGAGTCAGAAAGTGGTACGATGGTTTCACATTTGGCACTTGCACAGACATTTATAATCCGTGGTCGATTATTTGTTTTATTGGCAAAAAGGGGGCGTATGCTGCCTACTGGGCAAATACAAGCTCTAATGAACTGGTGAGCTCGCTGATACAGACAGGAAATGCAGAGGTCAAAAAGATTGTAGAGGAGCTGCTTGACGGAAAAAGTTTTGTCACGCCGATGGACGAGCAGATAGTATTCCAGCAGCTAAATGGCAGCACAAATGCGGTCTGGAGTCTGCTGTTGGCGTCGGGCTATCTGAAAATTGTTGGCAGGGAGCCCTTTGGGGAGGACAGGACAGAGTATGCAAAATATACACTGGCGCTCACAAACAGGGAAGTATGGTTTATGCTTCGGAATATGGTGAAGGACTGGTTTGGAAAAGATGATGTACCAGTATACTACAACGAGTTTATCAATGCTCTTTTACACGATAATGTACGCAGAATGAACACCTTTATGAATAAAGTAGCGCTGCACACCTTCAGTTATTTTGACACGGGAAATAAGCCGTCGGAGGAGACACACCCGGAACGTTTTTACCATGGTTTTGTGCTCGGCATGATTGTGAATCTCTCAGACCGGTATCAAGTGACCTCCAACCGCGAGAGCGGATATGGCAGATATGATGTGATGATAGAACCGTTTGACAAAAATGAGAAGGCGTTTATATTTGAATTTAAGGTGCTTGACACAGACGACGACGAGAGAACACTAGAGGATACCGTGGCAAATGCGCTGGCTCAGATTGAAGAAAAACGCTATGAGACAGCCCTTATTGCCAGAGGGTTTGCACCGGGAAATATCAGGAAGTACGGTTTTGGATTTCAGGGACAGCGGTGCTTGATTGGCGAATCAGTGTCCATGCCGGGAGCCTAAATATAATGATAGTACGTTCCCTTTTTGACCAGAAAGTAAACCGTGATAACCAGTGCGAGCACTTCCGCTGCCACGATGGCAAGCCAGATGCCGTCAAGTCCCAGCAGCAGCGGGAGAAGCAGCACTGCCGCGACTTGGAACAAAAGCGTCCGCAGGAAAGAGATCGCAGCGGAGACCACACCGTTTCCAAGCGCTGTGAAGAACGCAGAGCCAAAGATGTTGTGTCCCATAAACAAAAACGACAGGGAGTAGAGCGTCAGCGCCCGACGGGTCAGCGCCGTCAAATCAGCATCGTAGCCGACAAAAATCTGTGCGAGCGGCTGTGCCGTCAGGACAGCCAGAATTGTCAGAACGACATTCCACAGCGTGATCAGGCAGAGGCTTTTGCGAAACAGCCCTTTTAATTCTGTATAGTTTCCGGCGCCGTAGTGATAGCCGATGACGGGCGCACTGCCGATGGAGTAGCCGATAAAAATTGCCGCAAAGATAAAGCTCACATACATAATGATGCCGTAGGCAGCGACGCCGTCCTCGCCGATATAGCGCATCAACTGGAAATTGTACAGGATATTTACAAGTGACATGGAAATATTTGTCATCAGCTCGGAGGACCCGTTGATGCAGGTCTTTGCTAAAATATGTGCGTCAAGTCTGGTTTTTACAAGCCGTAGTCTGCTTGTGTTTGGCCTTAAAAAATAAATGAGCGGTATGAGCCCGCCAAGAAGCTGGCTTGCCGCAGTAGCAGCCGCCGCGCCGGCAATGCCCCAGTGAAAAACTGCGATAAATACAAAGTCGAGTACCATATTGGCAACGCCGGCGGCAACGGTCACGGCAAGGCCAAGCTGGGGGCGTTCTGCCGTGACCAGAAAGCTCTGGAACACATTTTGCAGCATAAATGCGGTGAGGGTAGACAGAATAATGCGCCCGTACACTACGCAGTTGTCAAGCATCTCGCCCGTGGCGCCAAAAGCGGCCGCAATCGGGCGCAAAAATAACAACCCGGCAAGTGTCAGTACGATACCGCTGCCAATGACGACATAGACCATCATGGAGAAATACTGGTTTGCCCGCTCTGGCTTCCCCTCGCCAAGTGATTGTGACACAACAGCGCTGCCGCCTGTGCCGAACATAAATCCGACAGCGCCCATAATCATCAAAAAGGGCATAATCAGATTGACGGCGGCAAAGGGTGTTTTTCCGACATAGTTCGATACGAACAGACCATCGACTACACCGTAGATGGAGGTAAAGATCATCATGACGATGGAGGGGAAAACGAACCGCAGCAGCCGCGGAGTGGTGAAATGGTCTGATAGCTGTATTTTCATTGTGATAATCCTTTCTATAATAATGAAATAATTCTTAAAATCATTTTTTCTTCTGGACAGCGGTGAACGGACTTGGCTGGCTGCGCAGGCAGTCAAGATATCTGGCTGTGAGCCGCAGGAGCTGGTCTGTCTCATCCGGCGGCATCTGGGAGATCACGTCATTTTCCATAGCAATCACAGGCACGATTTTCTCCTTCATAAACTGCTCGCCCACAGGTGTCAGAAAAATAAGCTGTTCGCGTCCTTTTCCAGACTGGAAACGCAAAAATCCTTCTTTTTCCAGCTTGTGTATGGCAGAGTGTATCGTCTGTTTGCTGGTAAACGCGTAATCGCAGATATCACGCTGGCAGCAGCCGTCGCCAAGCGCAGCGATGGCATAAAAGATGTCAAATACGCTGTCTGACATGCCGGCTTGGACACAGAGGTCATGATAGAACTCCGTAAGGGCTTTGTTTAGGCGGTTGATTTCATTTTGTTTAGGCAGGGGTCTCAGGGTCATGGGGGAGCCTCCTTTCGAATGAAGCTTGGGCGTATAAAAGTAAGTCTGATTTCATACTTGATATTCTAGTCCGAAATCGTACTTGTGTCAAGGCTTTTATATTAAATATTTTGTATATCTCATATTTTATAGCGGACTAAAATATGGTGGATATGGACAAAGCGAGAAATCTGTATGAAATTTCGGGGTCTCTTCAGTGCTTGTGACTGCGGCAGTACAAAGCGGATCAAAGATGGGGTTTGCACTGCCGGGATGGCGGAGTTTTCCCACGGCTGGGAGGAGTATCTGATTATACAGATCAAGAACAACAAGATTGTGTCGGCAGAATATAATACCAGAAATGAGAGTGGATTTATCAAAGCGTGGGACAATGCTTATATGAAACATAGGATGCCGTCATGCGGTAGGTATCCCAATGAGTACACGCGCGCGTGTATGTACAGCAGTTAATAGACGGTCAGGCAGAGACAGAGGTTGATGCCATCAGCGGCGTGACAAGCTCAGGGCAGAATTTTGAAAAGCTGGTTGCCGCGGTGCTCAAACAGGCGGCAGCAGGCGATGCCGCGAGAAAACCGCCCTCATAAACAGGGCGGCTCTCATTTTGAATGATGAATATTTTTAGGCAAGCTCAAATTTTTGAACCATTTTATTCAGAAGGTCAGCCTGTGAGGCAAGCTCATCGGAGGTTGCGGAGGTCTCCTGCGATGCGGCAGAATTGTCCTGTATTCCACGGGCAATCTCGTCGATGCCAACGCGGAGCTGCTCCATGCTTTCTGCCTGTACAGCGGCATTTCGTGCGGTATTTTTTATCAGTTCATTTACATGGTCAACCGCTTTTACGGAGTCCTTTAATGCATTCATGGCATCTGTGGCAATGCTGCTGCCTTTGGTGATTTCCTCCATTGAAATTTCAATCAGGTTTCTGGTTGAGCTTGCAGCTTTTGCGCTTTCCATCGCAAGCTTGCCAATCTCATCTGCCACGACGGCGAAGCCTTTTCCTGCTTCCCCGGCGCGCGCCGCCTCGATGGAGGCATTGAGCGACAGCAGGTTTGTCTGGTCTGCAATCTCCTCGATTGTCTGGATAATGCCGACAACCTGCTGGGAGGTTTTGCGGATTTCTTCCATTGCCGCCATCATCATTGTCATCTTTTCCTGATTCTGTTCAATCATGGCAGTAACCTTGGCAGTTTCCTTTGCGGAAACCTCAGCGTCGCGGTGGCTCGCCTCCACATGGTCTGCAACGGTGTTTGTAGTTGCCGCAAGCTCTTCCACAGATGCTGCCTGCAACTCTGCACTTTCCGCCAGCATTTGAGAGGCGGTGGCAAGCTCGGAGGCGCCCACGGACACACGGCCAGAGCTGGTATTGATGCCCTCCATCACGTCGTTCATGGAGGACGAAATGTTGAGCAGCGCGGTCTTTATTTTCTGAAATTCGCCGACATAATCATTTTTCAGGGTGATGCGCAGTTTTCCGCCAGCGATTTGTGCAAGCACTTCAGCGGTTTCGTCAATATAGACGATATACTCTTTTAAACGGCTGACTGTTTTTCCGATGGACTCGCCAAGTTCTCCGATTTCGTCCTCGGAGGTAATGTCAAGCCGGACGTCCAAATCTCCGTCCGCAAGCTGCTGGGCAGTTTTGTTGAGTGCCAAGATTGGCTTTGTCAGTTTTGCGGCGCTCTTGCGGATGCTGACTGCGATGAGCAGAATGCCGGCTGCAAAAAGGATAACCAGAGCGATAATCATGGCAATCAGAATGGCATAGTACTCTGAAAAGGGCAGGCTGCTCAGCACGAGATAGCCAGTGTCGCCGACAAGCTCCAGCGAGCCGTATTTTGTCACACCGTCTGCCTTGTATTTCAGGAATTCGCTGTTTTTGGACAGAACTGCATCTACAACATTGCTGGACAGTTTTACGTCCTTGATATTTTTCTGGACATAATCATCCTGCGGGTGGTAGAGAAATGTGCCATTTTCGGACAAGAGCAGGATATATCCGTTTCGCCCGATTTTGTATCCGCGCATAATGCCTGTCATATGGTCGAGTGAAATGTCCATGCCGACTGCGCCAAGTATAGCGCCTGTGGTATCATCATAGACTGGCGCCGCAGCGCTCAGAATCATTTTACCAGTCGAGGAATCTATGTAGGGCTCGGTCAGGACGGTTCTTTTTTCGGTGATGCAGCCGTACCAGCCGCGCCCTGTGATATCCCAGCCTTCGCCGCTGACATAGCCGTCAGATTGTGCCAGTTTGCTTGCATCGAGATCGGAGATCCAGACTGCCATGACATTTTCTGTGTCTGTATTTGCAATGTTGACGAGGTAATCCATGACGGCGTCCATTTTATCTGCTTGAAGAATGTCATCACCGGGTTTTACCTCATTCATAATGTGTTTGATATCGGGGTTGACAGCCAGTTGTTCCACACCTCTTGTGTACTGGTCGATAAAAGCTGTCAACTGGTTTGACGCTGCCTTGGACTCCAATGTAAGCTCGTTTTTCTTGGAGGACATGATCGTCCATGCGACCATGAAGATTGCAACGGCTGCGACTACCAGAAAGACGAGAATGACGCTCTTGCCAATCTGGGTCATGATTTCATCTGCAATCCGTTTTCGTGTGGCGGGTGTTTTTGTGTTTTGATGGTTCATAGGAAACCTCCTTTACGGTTGGAATGATCGGGGCGGCTTTTAAAGCTGCATGCCCAAATCATACATGTTTGAACGATTCACCAAAAGGAGCTGGTTTTCGTGAAAGGAAAAAGCTTTTATGGAATCGCTGTGTTTCATAACCTTATTGTATCGCTGTTTTGTATACAATACAAGTGCTTCTTTCATTTTTGCATATGCTGTTTTTGTGGTGAAAAATGGTTGATAATTCTATTTTTTCATGTTACGATAGAGCATATATTTGTGGCTGTATAGATAAAATCATGCATAGGAACGAGGAGGAAAAAAGATGGAAAAAGGACATTCCGCAGGGAAGGGGCTTTCCGATGAAAAGGTGGTGGTGATTGACTTTGGCGGTCAATACAATCAGCTTGTGGCACGGCGTGTCAGGGAATGCAATGTGTACTGTGAGATTTATTCGTACAGGACGGACATCGAACAGATTAAGGCGATGGCACCCAAGGGGATTATTCTGACTGGCGGGCCCAATAGCTGTTATGAAGATAATGCGCCCACTTACACAAAGGAACTTTTTGAGCTGGGGATTCCGGTATTGGGGCTTTGTTACGGCGCGCAGCTCATGATGCATATACTTGGCGGTAAGGTGGAAAAAGCGCCGGTGCGTGAGTACGGAAAGATTCAGGTTTCAGTAGCTTCGGATTCTCCTTTGTTTGCCGGTGTGTCGGCGTCAACGATTTGCTGGATGAGCCATAATGACTATATTTCTCAGGCCGCTCCCGGTTTTTCAGTTTGTGCGCACACGGCAGACTGTCCGGTGGCAGCAGCGGAGTGTGCAGAGAAGAAGCTTTATGTAATCCAGTTCCACCCCGAGGTGCTGCATACGGTTGAGGGAACAAAAATGATTGATAACTTTGTGCGGGGCATCTGTGGCTGTGCGGGCACATGGCGTATGGATTCGTTTGTGGAGGAGTCTGTAAAGCAGATTCGCGAAAAGGTTGGCAGCGGCAAAGTGCTGCTTGCATTGTCTGGCGGTGTGGATTCGTCAGTTGCGGCAGGTCTGCTGTCGCGCGCAATCGGAAAGCAGCTTACGTGTGTCTTTGTGGACCATGGATTGCTTCGTAAAAATGAAGGGGACGAGGTCGAGGCTGTCTTTGGTCCAAATGGGGACTTTGACTTGAACTTTATCCGTGTCAACGCGCAGGAGCGGTATTATGCGAAGCTTGCCGGTGTGACAGAGCCTGAGACGAAGAGGAAAATTATTGGTGAGGAGTTTATCCGTGTGTTTGAGGAGGAGGCGAAGAAAATTGGCACCGTGGATTTCCTGGCACAGGGAACAATTTATCCGGATGTGGTGGAGAGCGGTCTTGGCGGGGAGTCGGCTGTAATCAAGTCGCACCATAATGTCGGCGGACTGCCGGATTATGTGGATTTTAAGGAGATTATTGAGCCGCTTCGGGATTTGTTTAAGGATGAGGTTCGAAAGGCAGGACTGGAACTAGGGATTCCTGATAGATTGGTATTTCGGCAGCCGTTCCCGGGACCGGGGCTTGGGATTCGGATTATTGGGGAAGTTACAGCAGAGAAGGTGCGGATTGTGCAGGACGCAGATGCGATTTACCGCGAAGAGATTGCAAAGGCGGGATTGGACAGGAGCATTGGACAGTATTTTGCGGCGCTTACGAATATGCGGAGTGTCGGTGTCATGGGAGATGAGCGGACGTATGATTATGCGGTTGCGCTGCGTGCGGTGAATACGGTTGACTTTATGACGGCGGAGAGTGCGGAGGTTCCGTTTGAGGTGCTGCAAGTGGTTATGAGCCGGATTATTAATGAGGTGCGGGGGGTGAATCGGGTGTTTTATGATTTGACTAGTAAGCCGCCGGGGACGATTGAGTTCGAGTAACGGATAAAATCCCGGAAATGCTGATAAAATGGGCATTTCCGGGATTGCTTTATGCCTGTTGGCTCTAAAATGGCTCTAATTATTTGATGAATACGGGATTTTGGGCGGGTATCATGATACCTGCTTTTTTAATACAGAGGAATTTCGCCCTCATAGTTGTCGGCTCTTTCCAACAGGGGACCGGTTGCACCCATTGTAAAAGCTATATCACTGCTTCGGATAGACAATAGTTCCATTCCAATCTTCAGATTAAGAAAATCTAATATCTGCTGATTAAGCTGAATTACACCATTCTCTGAAATATTTACCCAACAGTATGACCGCCCTTTGTATTTGACAAATTCGCCCTCTGCGGTCTGATAATTCAGTAAAGCCGGATTATCAGTAAGAATGTGTCCTAACTTTGATGGTTCTAACAATCCTTTTCTTGTCACACAAAAGCCGCCAGTGACCTTGCTTCCAGTAAAAAGATAGACTTTTCTCTCTGCTGTGGCGTTGTACTCTGTAAGAGCCTGTGTTGGGAGATGGATTGTCAAGTCATCTCGTATCAGCGATTTTCCGAAAATAAATTTACCGCCTTTATTCATCTGTGGCATATATCATCAACTCCTTTTCTTAAAAGTGGAAGTCCACTATACCACAAGAAAATTCAAATGTCACTAAGGCTCTCTAAAGTGTGGCAAGTTATTTTTCGGCATAGCGAGAATGATTAGTTGTCGGGATATATTTTTTAGAGAGAGCCTGTTGCCTCTAATTGTTTTCGGAAGCGTTATTCTCCGAGTAGTAATGGAACGCTTTTACGATATAATCAGAAGCCCCCTCTCCATATTTGTTATCAGTCATGTTTTTGATATAATCGCTTGAATATGTGTCGATAAGAACATTGATATAGGGCTTATCAAGGGATACGTTAGAGCTGTTTTTCTGTATAAGCTGCAACAGTTCATCTACAATGGATTGTATGTTAGGGGAAGAAACATCTTCTGACAAATTGGCGGCTAATCTGCCATACAGTATATCAGACTGTTTTCCGATTTCTTTTACTTCTTCCGTTAATTGTGTTTCCATAAGTTTAGAGAAATGCTCTAAATTATGTTTCATGGCTTCGGTGTATTTTTCAATACTGCCGAATTGTTGAATGGCAAGTTTAGCTACCTCTGCTTCATCATCTTTAATTTTTTGAATAAACATTTCAAAATTTTCAATACTTCCCCAGTGCTTGATAACATCATCAGTGCTGTTATTTTTAAAATCCTCTAATGCGGTGATGTAATCAGACAGGTCAAATTCCTTAAAACTCATACATTGCTCTCCTTTCTCTAAGCGGCTAAGAAGCTGTATAAGTTTGTCTGTCCGATTGCGCTTCAGCAAAAGCAACTCTTTTTGCCTTTTGAAAGCCTTAATTTTGTCAAAGTCGGGTTTTTGCAGAATTTCTTTAATCTCTTTCAGCTTAAATCCCAATTCCTTAAAAAATAGGATTTGTTGTAGCTTTTGCAAGGCTTCATCATCATATAGGCGATAGCCGGATTCGGTCAATTCGCTTGGCTTTAACAATCCAATTTCGTCATAATATTGTAGTGTTCGGGTGCTTATGCCTGTTAATTCTGCAACTTGGCTTATGGTTCGCATTCTTATCAGCTCCTTAAATTTGTGAAGAAGCAAGACAGAGATTGCCGGCTTATTTCTATTCTGCTCCTATGAGAAAAGAATACAGTATCACGTTACGTGGAAGTCAATACTTTTTGCTCAAAATTTTTATCACTCATTTTCGGGATATATTTTAACGGATATTCCCCGAACACCTTTTTTGACAATCTTACTGTCATCAAGAATACTCTGCTTAACAGCGTCTAAATCCTTTGAGAGTGCTTCAATCGCCCGTTGGTGTTCTTCCTCCGATGAGAAGCGTTCCGTATCATTCAAAAGGTTCTCCTGCAATTCCCTTGCTTTCATGTATACGCCCAGCTTATGATTGAGCAGAGAGTTCTTGAAGGATATTTTGATTGTAGCGGGATTGAAACTTCCGTCCTCGTATCTCTCTGCTTCAAAGTTCATATCTAATTGTTCGTCCATTTTCAAAATCAAAGACAATACATCTGACACTGTTTCTATATCAAAATCCATGAAAACATTGATACTGATACCCAAAGCATTTGCAATTTTCATCAGTTGGTCGGGCTTTGGATTGCGGATGCCATACTCGTACTTTTTAATTGTGGCGGAATTGATGCCGGAAAGCTGACCGAGCGTTTCCTGTGATATGCCACGCAAATTCCGAAAGTGTTTAATCTTTTCCCCGGTAGTCATGCCAATACCTCCAATTTATGTGATTTTCGTAAGTGCTTAGTTCAATTCTATCACATCAGGACACATTTGTGTATAAAAAATTAAAATAAATACTTGACGTTCACAAAAGTGTACCGTATAATAAAAACATAAAGATCACATATGTGTACCTAAAATAAAAAGAGAAAGGACAGGATTATATGGAGAATGGAAAGAAAATGTATGTAACGGCAGAGGAAGCGGCTGAAATGCTTGGTGTATCAACGGGCTATGCCTACAAGATTATCCGGGGGCTGAATGAGGAACTGAAAGCAAAGGGCTATCGGACAATATGCGGTAAAGTCCCGACAAAATACTTTGAAGAAAAATTCTACGGTCTGACCGTAGCCATGTAGGAAAGGAGAGATTTTATGTCAGCGACAAGGGACGGAAAGATGTGGCGTTGCCAGTTCTATTATAAGGACTGGCAGGGTGTAAGCCACAAGAAGAACAAGAGGGGATTTAAGACAAAAGCGGAAGCGGAACAATGGGAGCGTGACTTTCTGCAACAGCAGCAGAGAAATTTAGACATCAATTTTGAGAACTTCGTACAAATTTATTATGAGGATATGGAACACCGTCTGCGTGAAAATACCATGCGTACAAAGAAATTCATTATTGATTTGAAAATTATTCCATATTTCAAGAAAAAGAACATGAATGAGATTAAGGCTTCCGACATTCGGGCTTGGCAAAATGCACTGATGAAAAAAGGATATTCGGAAACGTATCTGAAAACAGTCAATAATCAGTTGTCGGCAATCTTCAATTATGCGGTTCGGTACTATGATTTGAAAGATAATCCTTGCCGGAAAGCCGGGAGTATCGGAAAGAGCCACGCCGGGGAAAAGGAGTTTTGGACGAAGCAGGAGTTTAAACAGTTTCTTGTGACTGTGGAGAACAAGCCGGAAACCAAAATGGCGTTCCTGCTCCTTTACTGGACGGGAATGAGGATTGGGGAATTGCTTGCTATAACCTATAATGACATTGATTTAGAGAAGCGTACCATTTCCGTAAATAAATCTTATCAGCGGATAGAGGGCAGTGACATTATCACACCGCCTAAAACACCAAAAAGCAAGCGTATCATAACGATACCGCCGTTTTTGACGGAAGAATTAAAGGAGTACATTTCGCATTTATACGGAATTATGGCAGACGAAAGAATGTTCCGTTTTACAAAATCTTATATGGAGCATGAAATTATCAGAGGTATCAAGGCTTCCGGGGTAAAAAGAATACGTTTGCACGATATTCGTCATAGTCACGCTTCGTTACTTGTGGAAATGGGTTTTACACCATTAGCGATTGCGGAACGGTTGGGGCATGAGAAAATCGAAACAACATTGAATACTTATTCGCATTTATATCCCAATAAGCAGGGGGAACTTGCAGATAAATTGGAGATGGAGAACAGCAGGGAGGAAGAAGAATGAGCGGAGTGCATAAATACCCGACAATCAGTTTTCGTATTTCCACCAGAGAGAGGGAAGAAATCGAAGCAAAGATTTTAGCAAGCGGACTTTCTAAGAAAGATTATTTTGTCCGCTCCTGCATTTATAACCGGGTGTGCGTGGTTGGTAAAAAAGAACTTGTTTACCAGTTGGTAGAGGAACTAAAGATAATGCAGACCAATATCCGGGAAGTAACAGAACAGTTTGAAAAGGCAGATGTTGATTTAACGCCGGAGGGATTAAAAGATATGCGGAATGACTGTCTTGATATGCTGAAAGCTATCCTGTGGGTATTGGACGGAGCAAAATATCTGTGGCAGGGCAACACCAACGGAGAAGAATAAAGCTCCGACAGCGGCAACTGTTAGGGCTGTGATAACTGGAAAACCTCTGTTATCAGTATCCACAATACAAGTATAGCAGAGGTTTCTTCCAATGACAACGATTTTTCAGAAATGGAGGGCATTATGGAAGAAACAAAAACAGAATTGCAGTTGATTAAGTTATCGGAGATACAGTCTCAGGAAGTTTCTTGGCTGTGGTTTCCGTTTATCCCTTATGGAAAACTGACTATTGTTCAAGGCGATCCGGGGGACGGAAAGACAACATTTATTCTGAATATAGCGGCGAAACTGTCTAAGGGAGAAAATTTAGACAATGGAATGAATTTTACAGAGCCTTTGAATGTAATCTATCAGAGTACGGAGGACGGTCTTGCCGATACGGTAAAGCCCCGTTTAGAACAGGCAGGGGCAGACTGTGAGAAAATCTCTGTCATTGACGAAAGGATAAAATCCCTTTCTATGATAGATATACGGCTGGAAGAAGCCGTTATAAAGACAGGTGCAAAGCTGCTGATTTTAGACCCAATACAAGCCTATTTGGGCGGCGGTATGGATATGAACCGTGCGAATGAAGCAAGGGACATGACAAAGAAGTTGGCGGCATTGGCAGAGAAATATCAGTGTGCGATTGTCCTTGTCGGTCACATGAATAAAGCGGCGGGAAATAAGGCGGCATACCGGGGAATGGGTTCGATTGATTTCTTTGCAGTCGCTAGAAGTGTTTTGTTGGTCGGCAGAGTAGAGGGGGAAGAAAATACAAGGGCTGTGGTGCAGATTAAAAACAACCTTGCTGCGTTCGGACACCCAAAAGCATTTGCACTGTCGGAGGACGGTTTTCAATGGCTTGGAGATTATGAGATTACCGCTGATGAAGTGTTAGGCGGCATAGCTCCCAAAGCAAATAAAATGGAACAGGCAAAGCGGTTACTTCGGGAACTGGCAGAAGCAAACAACGCCATGCAGAGCAATGAGACTTTCGGTCTTGCAGACGAACAGGGCATATCGAAGCGGACACTGGAAAATGCGAAGAAAGAGTTAGGTGTCCGGGCAAAACGGATAAACAACACATGGTATTGGGAATTGGATAAAATCAGACAGTGACGGACGGGCAAGGCAACAGCGCAACAATGCAGGGTATTAGAATTTTGCAGTCTTGGAATTGCGTTCTTGAAGATTGCAAGGTTGCAAAAATTATAGACATTGCAATGTTGCGCTGTTGGAAAAAAGCCGGAAAGCGGCGGTATCAAGGCGGCGAAAAGCCGCCCCGTCCGGTAGGACGGAAAAGCCCCCGGCAGGGCGCAAAACCCGCTTGCGGGTTGCATTTTTGTTGGCGTAGCTGACAAAAGTGTTTTTGCGTTACTTTCGCAGAAAGTAACAAAGGCTATGCGCCGTGTCCGGCGCTCATTACCCGACAGGGAGAAAGGGAAATTGATTGAAGCGGACTATCAGCGTTATGACAGGGAAAGGCTCTGTCAACCACAACAGCAGAAAATTCCATGCAAAGAACACTGACCCGGAGCGGAGTTGTCTGAATGTGGAATACTGCAACAAAAATATCAAAGACGTATACCACGAATTATTTGATGAAGCACTTGCCCGGTACAATGAGAAGCAGACCAGAAGTAACCGCATAATTGATGATTATTATGAGAAAATCTGCTCCGGCAAACAGGAGAAGCCATTCCATGAGATTATTTTGCAGATAGGCAACAAGGACGATATGGGGGCAAGGACAGAGGACGGACAGGTTGCGGCAAAAATACTTGACGAATATATGCAGGACTTTCAGCGGCGCAATCCTACATTAAGGGTATTTTCGGCGCATCTTCACATGGACGAAGCCACGCCGCATCTGCATATAGATTTTATACCCTATACGACTGGAAGCAAGAGAGGGCTTGAAACAAGGGTGTCATTAAAAAAGGCACTTGCAGAACTTGGATTTAAGGGTGACGCAAGGAGCGAAACGGAGCGTAACCAGTGGGTAGCGGCAGAGAAAGAACGGCTTGCGGAGATTATGCTAAAGCATGATATTGAGTGGGAGAAGAAAGGAACGCATGAGAAGCATTTATCTGTTTTAGATTTTGAGAAAAAAGAACGTGCAAAAGAAGTTGCTGAACTGGAGCAGACGATTTCCGGCGGCAAAAAGAAATTATCCAATATTCTTCATCAGCAGATAACGGCAGGACAGGAAACGGAACAGATACGGAAAGAGGGCGAAGCGATCCGGGAGGAAGTATCAGAACTTTCCGCTACAAATCTTCTTTTGAAAGAGCAGACGGAAACATTGGCAGAGGATAAAGAAAAGCTGTTATCCGAAAATGAAAAGTTGGAGAAACAGCAGAAAAAGTTACAGCAGGACATTAACAAAATGGCGCAGTCAAAGGAAGTCATGGAGCGCAATATACACGCCTATGATGAAGATATGAAATGGCAGTTGGCAGAGCCGGGGGCATTGATGAGCGCAAAAGCATATCGGGATAAAAAGGCTTTACCGCTTGTGGAGAAATTGAAAGAAGTCGTTAAAAATCTGACTATCAAGTGCGTACAGCTTACGGAGCAAAGCAAGAAATTTTCTGCCAAAGTGGACGGGCAACAAATACAGATTAGCCGCTTGACGGATAAGGTCATGGAGCAGAGCGACACCATAGACCGATTACAGGAAAAAGTGTCTGATTTGGGGCGTTTGGAGCGTCATTTCGGCAGGGAACAGGTGCAGTCGATAGTGGAACGGTCAAAGGCATTGGAACAGGCAGAAAGGGTAAATAAACGTCCGAAATGTGCCTTTGAAATGAGCCGATAGGAAAGTGAGGATTGATTGGATATGACGGATATGGAAAAGAAAGTTATGATACGGCTGTGTGCTAAAATCGTGGCAGAAACAGACCTTTACGAAACGGATAAGGAAGTGCAAAATCTGATAGACTGGGTATGCCTTTCGGAGCAGATAAAGGAAAACAACAATACAATCCGCAATCTGACCGGGGAATATAAAAAGATAGAGCCGGATTGCCGGGAGGGAGTGCAGGCGCAGTTGGAGCGAATGAAAGAACTCTGCAAAGAGCGCAATAATCTGTATGAAAAGCAGAATGAGTTGAAAGGGCAGAAATGGAGGATTGAGAAGTCGCTAGAACGATAGGAAATGTGGGGCGTGGCGGTTGCTATGCCCTATATTTTTGTGGCAAATGGAGCGTGAAAGTGATATAATCAAATCTATAGTTGGTATTTATCAATTAGCAGAGATGAACAAAAAGGAGAAAATATGGCGGAAGTTACGACTTTGGGATTAGGTAAAACAATGGAAAAGAAACTCCATTCAGTTGGTATTCACTCAGCAGAAGAACTGATGAAGATAGGGAGTAAGCAAGCGGTTTTCCGGCTGAAAGAGAAATATCCGGGCACTTGTGTTGTTATTCTTTATCATTTGGAAGCTGCTATTCGTGGGATTGAAATGAAACAGCTTGAAGATACTTGCAAAGCAGAGTTAAAAGCCTATTTTAAGAATATGGTTTCTGGCTTAGGGGAGAACATAATATAGTGAAAAAGAAAATATTAGGGTGGGAGCCGTATTTTTTTATGTTTTTTGGCTTATTTCATATACATAGAATATGGGGACTGATAGATAGAAATTCTTATGCCAACTTTTGGATTGGTGTATTGGAAAGTAGGGGGTTATTCTATTTTATATTAATGGGAATACTTGCTATACTCTGCATTTTAGGAATGATTACATTTGTGCGAAACCGATATAACAACTATTGGTGGAGATGGATATATTTATTTGGTGGCATTTATGTGCTGTTCGATTTATTTGCGATTGCGACTGGATTAAAATTTTGGAACAAACTTTTGATGTGGATGTTTGATGTGAATTCGATGTATTGGAATTATATATGGTTGTTTTTTATAGTGCTTGGCAGTTTTGTTTTTTGCTTGGGGGTTAAATTGCTGGTACAAAGAAACAGAACAACTTCAAGCGACAGGGAGGAATAAAAGGAAAATGGTCTGCAAAATAAGAAAATGGAAATTATCAGATGCAAAAGATTTGGCAACAGCCCTCTCCAATAGAAAGATACAAGATAATCTTCGGGACGGATTGCCCTATCCCTATACAGAGCAGGACGGATTAGATTATATTTCTTCCATGATTTCCGCAGATGAAAATGAAACTTTTGCGTTTGCTATTACAGTAGATGACAAGGTGGTGGGGAGTATTGGTGTTTTTCGACAGAAAAATATTCATAGACAGACTGCCGAGTTGGGATATTATGTTGCCGAGAAATACTGGGGTAAAGGTATAATGACCGAAGCAGTAACACAAATTTGCGAATATGTTTTTGAAAAGAGTGATATTATCCGTATTTACGCAGAGCCATTTGCATACAATGCAGCATCTTGTAGAGTGCTTGAAAAGGTGGGATTCCTATATGAGGGTACATTGAGGAACAATTCCGTAAAAAACGGTAAAGTTATCGACATGAAGATGTATTCTTTACTGAGAAGGGAAATATAACTTCACGTATATAGTGTAGTGGTGGTAGCGAAAAATTGTTCCTCCTTATTGACTATATACACATGGAGCTAGCACCATGTAAGTTAATGCAGTTAAGGGAAAGGCAGTAATGTGGCAGTTTACAATATCAAGCGAATTGCCACATTTTTATGGAAGAATCAGCGATTATGTGGTAATATAAAGGGGCAAAGATAAAAACACAATGCAAGAGAATCTTGCAGAACCGGTAGGTAGTCCGGTCGCACCGATTTGGTGTAAGTAGCCCTCCCTCCTTAGGGTCGTCCGTTCTTTGTTCATTACAATTATTTTAAGGAGGAATTGTCATGGACAAAGTATTAGGAAAGTTGACAGTATTTTTTGAAGAACCCTTTTGGGGGGAGTGTTTGAACGTGTATCAGATGGAAAGCTATCTGTGTGTAAGGTTACATTTGGGGCAGAACCAAAAGACTATGAGGTTTATGAGTTTGTTCTGAAAAATTACTATCGGTTACGATTTAGTCCGACTGTGGCAACTGATGTAAAAGAAGCTGGTTGCAATTCTAAACGGGTACAACGTGAAGTGCGGAAACAGGTACAGAATATCGGGATAGGAACAAAATCGCAACAGGTTCTGAAATTACAGCAGGAGCAGTTGAAAACTGAACGTAAGATTGTGAGTCGGGAGCAGCGAGAAGCAGAGAAACAACGGCAGTTTGAACTGAAACAGCAGAAAAGGAAAGAGAAGCATAGGGGGAGGTAATCACTATATTGTTTGGAACAATTGACTAGGGTTTATGTCGGATATAAAGTTATGTCATTCTAAAAAAGATTGGCGTTCTATCAGCGAGTGTCAATGGATGGAGAAAAGAGATGAATAAGATTTCATGTAATGGAGCAATAGTGAAGTGTGATATTCTCAAGATCATGAAAAGTGGATAAAAGGATTACTTTGGCGGAAGAAGCTATAAAATGGAAGGAAATTCTTTAATGATTTGTCCATAGATTTATTTTTGCCTTATAGAAATAGCTATAAGGGTATTACGTATTCTATGTCAAGAACGTTCTTGACCAGAATTAATAGTATACAGTTGATAGTATTAAGAATTATATTGTCCATTGTATGACCTCCTATTACCAGTGAACTAAAGTAGCTGTTAATAATATTATACAACACATCGTATTTGGAGGATGGTAGAGTTTCTTGTGAAAACAAGATCCAATTGATTTTAATGCTTATTGATATTAGATATCTACCGGTCGTTACTCAGTAAGCTTTTAGGAGAAAAATGAGCAATCAAATATATAAGGATAAATTTTATACACATTTAGACATAAAGAAATATCACACTAATTATCAGCAAAGAGTTGAGAATATAAATTGGGTTAGTAGACACGGATTTTATCCATTTATTCACTTTCAAATGGATTGTAGCAAATATACGAATGATTCAGAAGGAAATAAGTTTATTAAAGAAAAAAATCGAGATATATTTTATGCTGCACATATTGATAGGTTTATTTATGAGTATTATGGAAATCGCCTTAACAACAGATACAATAATTATATGAAATCAAGTGGGATCAGTCGTGTTTCAACAGCTTACAGAAATTGTACACCAGGAAAATGTAATATTGATTTTGCGAAAGAAGTGTTTGAATATATTATCAAATGTGAATCTGCTTATATTTTTGTAGGTGATTTTAGCAAATTCTTTGATAATCTTGACCACAGGTATTTGAAAGAAAAAATTAAAAGCGTAATTGGTAAAAAGTCATTAGATGTGGCTGATTATGCTATTTATAAGAATATTACAAAATTTACATATGTTGAAGCTGATGATATAGAGTCTGATAAGGGTATGTTTAGAAGAGATATGAGGAATTTTGATAAGTATTTTGAAACAAATGACTTTCATATGTTCAAGAAAAAGTGTTTGCATAAGAATCAGAAGGACTATCAGATTCCACAAGGTTCGTCTATAAGTGCGGTGTATGCTAATGTTTATATGATAGATTTTGATAAGAAGATAAATGACTTAATTACTTCTCAGAAAGGAATGTATAGGCGATATTGTGATGATATAATAATTATTGTTCCTATGACGCATAATGATGTAAAAAGTGGAAGAAGTGAAGATATAGCAGAAATTATATATAGAATTAGAGATAATATTCCTAATTTAGAGTTAAATGAAGATAAAACAGAGCATTTTTTTTACAATAATGGAAGCATAGAAAAGATAAAGGGGCAAAGTAATCTTATTAATTATCTTGGTTTTACATTTGATGGAAAAACTGTTCGTATAAGAGATAAGAGTTTATTTAAGTTTTATTGTAGAGCATATAGAAAAATTAAAAAAGTAAACGAGAATACTGATGAAAGGTCGTTTAACGCAGGAAAAAAAGCGATTTATCATTCATACACACATTTAGGTGCAAGTAAGTTTTCCAAAGATCATGGGAATTTTCTTACATATGCATATAAGGCGGACGAGATATTTAGCCAGAGTGAGGTGCTTGTAAGTGAAATTAGAAATCAAGTAAAAAAACACTGGTATAAGATCAACAGCAAGTTGAAGCGTTAAATCGTACAAAGTATGAAGAATGAGAGATTTGCAATAGTTATAGGATAATTTCACCCTAATATAATGTGGAACGAAAAGAGGATTTGTATGAGTGAAGAAATGGTGTTTCAAATTAGTGTACCAACGGATGAAGAGGGGTTCGTGCTGCTAGAATGTCCTTTATGTGGAGAATTATTTAAATTAAATCCGAGTGATTATCAGGACGATAGTGTGTTTGTAGTGTATTGTCCTGCCTGTGGGTTGGTAAGTGATAGCTATGTTACTAATGATGTAATTGAGTTGGGGTTGGCTATGGCAGAAAACTATGCAAATGATTTAATTATGAAAGAATTGAAAAAATTTGAAAAGAAAATAAAAGGCAGTATTAGCTTCAAAGTGTCAAAGAAGCCTAATAGAAAGCCTGAACTGCCAGTTATGCTTACAATAGAGGCATTTGAGAAAAAAATATATCCTTGTTGTAAGAAAGAAGTAAAGTTGAAACCGATACTTAAAATGAGTGGCAGTTATTGCCCGTATTGTGGAGTGATGGATTATGGATTTGAATAAAAAAGAACTTAAAAAAATTATGCATAATTTTAATTCGATTTCCAGCAGAATAATGCGGGTAAATTATGATGAGTACAATATAGTATTAAAAAAGTTTATTGCTTATATAGAAAATAATTTAATTATTTTAGATTATATTAATCAAGGAAGCGGCAATACATATGATGCTGCATCTGATTGGGATTTAGTTGTACATGAAGAAGGATATATGTTTGACTTTGGACCTTCGGCAGAGGAGGAAAGTTATCAAATTTATTCGATATTGAAACATATAGAAGGAAATATCAAAGAACCTGTTTATGCTTTTCATAGCATTTATGGAGAAAGAAAATGGCAAGATAATGTTAAGCAATTTAATGATAGAGTGTTATTAGTTTTGATAAATAATATTAATGATTATTTGACAGGAGTTGGTATAGATATGGGATTAGATGAAAATGTTGTTTGGAATGTAAGTGGTGGTCAAGTAAATTATGCAAGGGATAACGCAATGATAACTGCAGAACAGAATAATGGGGTATCAACGAACGAATTAGAAAAAATCATAAATTCGATTAAAAGTAGTCTTTCAGAAATAGGAGAAGATGATGCAGAGACAATAGAGGATTCTATGGAAATGATAAAAGAAGAGATAATGAAACCAGAACCTAAAGGGAAAATTATAAGTAATGGCATTAAATTATTAGCACCTATGATTACAATTGCAAATGGAATACCGACATTAGCAGTGAATATACAAAAGTTTATTGATTTTGTTACACCATATATACATTAGATAGTTGAGAGAGTGACCAGTTGTAAAAAATGTTCCTTAAGACTGCTTAGAAGATGTTCTTAAATTTACGGAAATCTATCAAGGTAAGCCTTTTGTGGATTTGTCACAATGGGTGTAAAAATCACATGGTGCTAGCACTATGTTAATAAAGCAGGCAAGAGAAATGCGTGGATTCTGTCTGGCTCTATTTTGGCTCTAAAAATTTTGACTGGCAAAAATACAAGAGCAATTTTTGAATAATATGGATAATAAATGCTTGAAAAATGAGGGAAAAACAGTCAGTTCAAGCTATCCGCCGAGGAGTTCGAATAAGGTGGAAAGTTGAAGAAACCCAGTGCTTATGCGGGCTTGCGGGCTTTCGAGAGGTCTTTTGATAACAAATTGATAACAGTCATTTGAGTGCGATTATTCTTGTTGTCTAATGGTTTACAGGTGGCAGAATGATTTGCAAGAGGTTTGGATGGCTGAAATAAATCCATATTAAAACGCCCTTAGCTGTGGGTAGTAACTCATGGCTAAGGGCGTTTTTTGTTTTAAGTAGATTGTTGAAAAAACTTTAGGATATGGCGCAGTGAACATTTTAAGTGCACTTTTTGGCTATAAATGCGTATTGACTTATTGTAAGGCACAATAAATCAATATTTAATCTGGTGATTTTGCTGTTCTAAAAGCCATGTGAGAGCAAAAATTGAATGATATTTGTTTGACTTGCCTTTTTTAGTGCTTCTAATAGGTACTCTCTAGGAGGCCAATTACTCATATAGGGATTATCATCTGGTCCAGTATAGAGTCCACCACCTAGTCCCATATATAAGCCACCGCCAGGCCCCGTGTATGCTCCGCCACCAGGACCTGTATAAAGTCCACCGCCAGGCCCCGTATAGAGTCCCCCATCAGGACCAGTATACTTATTTCTTACCCACATAATTATTCCTCCTTTGAATTGTTGAATATAATAGTTTGTTATCAATTTAAATTTTAAATTTGTCTTTGAACTGTTCGACTAAGGCATCGCTCAATTCCTTAGAGGGAACTTTTGCCCAATGCTGCGTAGTGTCAAATTTCGGGTAATTGTACCGCCACTGGTCGTATTCCTCCTTGCTGATTTCCTCAGCAGAGAGCTTATCTGCCTGCTCCTTCCAAGCGTGGAACATTTTCAGCAGCTCGGCGGCATCCCTGCCCTTGTCCTTGTTGACTTTTAAGCAGATATCCTCGTCTGATTCACTGACGGTAAGACCGTAAATATCTTCAAGGGCAAATAAGGTGTGCATAAGCCCGATGTAGCTGTCGATGTCGGGGATATCAAGAGCCTGTGGTGCAACATCAAGAGCCTGTGCCAGTGCAGCCGTTAGGTCTGCTTTTGGCTTGCGAGAGCCTGTTTCGTACTGTGCTAAGCGTACATCAGCACTCCGTTCGGGAAATCCGACAAGCATACCAAGATATTTCTGTGTCATTCCCCGCATGATGCGGAAAAAATGTATTCTTTCGCCAATCGCCATAATGTTTCACTCCTTATTCCTATGTTTACAAGGAGTATAGCATATATGTTTAATGGAAGTCAAGAGAAACGAAACAAAAAAGTTTAATATTTTCTTGCAAACCTATTGACACTAGCAAAAAAGCTTATAAAAAAGAAAGGAGAGATTGCATGGAAAACAAATTTATCCGTGTGGATGAGGTGGCGCAGGAGCTTTCTGTATCAAAGCCTTATGCCTACAAGCTCATTAAAAAACTGAATGATGAGCTGAAAGAAAAGGGGTTTATCACGATTGCAGGGCGTGTAAACCGCCAGTATTTTCAGGAAAGGCTCTACGGGGCAGGAAAGGGGGAAAGTTAAATGCCAGTATTCAAAAATGACGGCAACGGCACTTGGTATGTGATGGCAAGGTATGTGAACTGGAAAGGGGAGCGTAAGCAGAAATGCAAGCGTGGCTTTGCAACAAAGCGGGAAGCGCAGGAGTGGGAGCGTAAGTTCCAGTTACAGGATTCCGCTGACCTTGACATGGATTTTGAATCTTTTGCAGAAATTTATACGAATGATATAAAGAACCGTCTGAAAGAGAACACTTGGCTCACAAAGGAGCATATCATCCGTACAAAAATTCTTCCGTATTTTGGGAAGATGAAGATTAGCGAGATTACCACAAAGGAAATCATTGCATGGCAGAATGAGCTGCTTGCCTACCGTGATGAAAAGAGGAATCCCTATTCGCAGACTTATTTGAAAACAGTCCATAATCAGCTTTCAGCGATATTCAACCATGCGGTACGCTATTACGACCTCCGCTCCAATCCTGCGGCAAAGGCAGGAAACATGGGGAGCGAGGAACACAAGGAAATGCTGTTCTGGACAAAAGAGGAATACAAGAAGTTTGCGGATGAAATGATGGACAAGCCAGTTTCCTTTTATGCCTTTGAAATGCTTTACTGGTGCGGAATCCGCGAGGGGGAATTATTAGCATTGACCGCCGCAGATTTTGATTTTGATAAAGAAACAGTCACGATTAACAAATCCTATCAGCGTCTGCATGGCGAGGATGTGATTACCACGCCGAAAACGAAAAAGAGCAACCGCACAATCAAAATGCCGAAGTTCCTATGTGAGGAAATGCAGGAGTATATCAGTATGCTTTATGGGTTAAAAAAGAAAGACCGCATTTTCACGGTGACAAAGAGTTATCTGCACCATGAGATGGACAGGGGCGCAAAAGCCGCAGGGGTAAAGCGTATTAGGATTCACGATTTACGCCATAGTCATATCAGTTTATTGATTGACATGGGGTTTTCGGCGGTGGCGATTGCTGACCGTGTAGGGCATGAGAGCATTGAAATCACTTACCGTTATGCACATTTGTTTCCGTCAAAGCAGACGGAGATGGCAGACAGATTAGACGATTTAGGGAAAGGGGGTTTTTGATATGTCGGCTAAGAATTTAGACAACTGCAACCGTTGGAGGAAAAAGACCGTTGCATTTCGGGTGTCACCCAAAGAAAATGAACAGATTGATAAAGTCGTGCGGCTTTCGGGGCTTACCAAGCAGGACTATATCACAAGGCGGCTTTTGTGCCAAGATGTGGTTGTGCAGGGCAATCCAAGGGTGTATAAGGCACTCCGCAATGAGCTTGCCGCTGTCCTTGCAGAATTACAGAGGATTGAAGCAGGCGGCAGCGTTGACAACGAATTATTAGATACTATCGAATTAATTACTGTTATCCTCGGCGGTCTGAAAGGAGAGGGAAAAAATGGCGAATAAAAAAGAAGTGACTGCCCCTGTTGTATCTGTTGGTGCAGATACAACAGGGGCAGCCACCTAATGTAAACAATAACAGTATATCCAATTACCCGCCGAAAAATAATAGCAAAGTCTTTGAAACGGTATCTATGGCAGAACTTTACGACACGGTATATCCGAGTAAGCCGCCGCTGATTGACAGCTTGCTTTACACTGGCACTTACCTTTTCGCAGGTGCGCCGAAACTCAGCAAGAGTTTTCTCATGGCGCAGATTGCCTACCATATCAGCAGGGGGATTCCCTTATGGGATTACCCTGTCGAGGGTATCATTAAAAAAGGCACAGGCAGAACTCGGCTTCAAGGGCGGCACAAGGAGCGAAACGGAACGTAACCAGTGGGCAGCGGCAGAGAAAGAACGGCTTGCGGAGATTATGTTACAGCATGGTATTGAGTGGGAGAAAAAAGGAACGCATGAAAAGCACTTATCTGTTTTGGATTTTGAAAAGCAGGAACGGCAGTAAAGAAGAATTATCTGACATTCTTCATCAGCAGATAGCGGCAGGACAGGAAACGGAGCAGATACGGAAAGAGGGCGAAGCGATCCGGCGGGAAGTGTCGGAACTTACCGCAACAAATCATCTGCTGAAAGAGCAGACGGAAACATTGGCGGAGGATAAAGAAAAGCTGTTATCCGAAAATGAAAAGTTGGAGAAACAGCAGAAAAAGTTACAGCAGGAACTTAACAAAATGGCGCAGTCAAAGGAAGTCATGGAGAGAAATATCCACGTTTATGATGAAGATATGAAATGGCAGTTGGCAGAGCCGGGGGCGTTGATGAGCGCAAAGAATTATCGGGATAAAGAGGCACTTCCGCTTGTGGAAAGATTAAAAGAGGTAGTAAAAAATCTGACTATCAAATGCGTATAGCTTATGGAGCAAAGCAGGAAGCTGATTGCCAAAGTGGACGGGCAACAAATACAGATTAGCCGCTTGACAGATAAGGTTATGGAACAGAGCAACATCATAGACCGATTGCAAGAAAAAGCGTTTGATTTGGGGCGTTTGGAGCGTCATTTAGGCAGGGAACAGGTACAGTTGATAGTGGAACGGTCAAAGGCGTTAGAACAGGCAGAAAGGGCAAAGAAACGCCAGAAACGTGCCTTTGAAATGATCCGATAGGAAAGGGGATTGATAGGATATGACGGATATGGAAAAGAAAGTTATGATACGGCTGTGTTCTAAAATCGTGGCAGAAACAGACCTTTACGAAACGGACAAGGAAGTGCAAAATCTGATAGATTGGGTATGCCTGTCGGAGCAGATAAAGGAAAACAACAATACAATCCGCAATCTGACCGGAGAATATAAAAAGATAGAGCCAGGTTGCCGGGAGGGAGTGCGGGCGCAGTTGGAACGCATGAAAGAATTGTGCAAGGAGCGTAACAGTCTGTACGAAAAGCAGAATGATTTGAAAGGGCAGAAAGAGAAAATAGAGAAGTCGCTAGAACGATAAGAATTATGGGGTGTGGCGGTTGCTATGCCCTATATTTTTGTGGTAAAAGAAGAATGAAAGTGGTAAAATAGAATTAGTAGACAAGAAGTTGTAGAGGAGAGTGAGCGGATGATTTTTAAAGCTAAGAATGGTGCGGAAATTATAGAAAAAATAAATATTGATGAAAATGAAGCTATAGGAAAATTTTCCAATTTGAATCATGTCTTAGTTGTTGTGAAAATAGAAAATGATTATTTGCTGGGGTGGCATAAATGGAGAAGTGACTGGGAAACATTTGGCGGACTGATAGAAGCGGGGGAAAGTCTTAGAGAATGTATTGCCCGCGAATGTGAAGAAGAACTTGGAATCAGCAATGTAAAATTTGAGTATTTGGGAATCGTGCATTATAATATGCCGCCTGGTTATTGGGTTAAAGATTGGCATGAAGAATACGGTGGATTATATGGAATTACCCTTTCAAGAGATGCAATTCAAATGATGGAAGAAAAAAGGCAGGATAAGGATGAAATTGGTGAGATTGGATTATATTCTGAACTAAAAGCACGAGAAGAAAACATAGATGAAATAAATGAAAAACTGTTGGAGTTCTATTGAGATTTATACAAAGAATCTGGATATACCTGTAATTAGATTTGACTAGGAGCTTCCTGTATAATTCAAATATAGGGAATTCCAAGAAGGGTGGTTGATAAAAAGATACCTCAGAGTAAAATAAGATTACTGACTTTTGGATGGTTAGTAAAAATCTTATTTAACAGAGAGGTATCCAAGATGAATTATAACACACAGAACGCAAAAATTGCATCCATAACTGAAAAAACTTTGATCGTTGGTATTGATGTCGGAAGTGAGACTCATTATGCCCGGGCATTTGACTGGCGCAACTATGAGTATACAAAGAAACCGCTGGAGTTCAGCAACACAGAGGCCGGATTCCAGACATTCAAAGCATGGATGGAGGACATGGCGGAGAAACATGGCAAAACTGCTGTAATCCCCGGCATGGAGCCGACAGGCCACTATTGGTTCGCCCTGGGGAAATTCCTGCAGGATAACGGAATGAAGCCGGTACATGTAAATCCCCACCATGTGAAGAAATCGAAAGAACTGGATGACAACAACCCCAACAAGAATGACCGAAAGGATCCCAAGACGATCGCTGCGCTTGTCAACGAGGGAAGATTCTCATACCCTTACATGCCAGTCGGCATCTATGCAGAGATCAGGAGCTTATCGAACCTGCGCTTCCAGACGCAGGAGGAGCTCACGAGGATCAAGAACCGCCTGGCCAGATGGTTCGCCATCTACTTTCCTGAATATAAAGACGTTTACGGGGATTTGAAGGCGGTGAGCGGGAGGATGGTGCTGAAGGAGGCACCGCTGCCGGAGGACATCAGAAAACTGGGAGTGGAAGGTGTGAACCGGATATGGAGGGACGCAAAGCTGAGAGGTGCTGGAATGAAGAGGGCAAAGACCCTTGTAACGGCCGCGGAGCATAGCGTTGGAAGCAAGGAAGCACCGGAAGCCGCAAGGATGGAACTGAAGAACCTGCTGGATGACATGGATGTATATACAGCAAGGCAGGAGGGACTGCTCCGAAATATAGAAGAAAAACTGAAAGAGATCCCATATATAGACAACCTGCTGGCTATCAAGGGGATCGGAATGGTGACGGTCAGCGGCTTTATAGCGGAAGTTGGGGACATAGGACGGTTTGACAATCCCAAACAGCTGCAGAAGCTGGCAGGATATGCCATCGTGGCGAATGATTCCGGAAAACATAATGGGGAAAGCCGGATCAGCTACCGTGGGCGGAAACGCCTGAGATATGTACTGTATGAGGCAGCAATATCGCTGGTGGGGAAGAATGCAGAGTTCCGGGAGATACATGAATACTACCGGACAAGGAAGGAGAACCCGCTGAAAAAGATGCAGTCGGTAGTGGCGGTAGCCTGCAAGATACTAAGGATATTTTATGCAATCCTCACAAAAGGTGTAGAGTATGACCCAAAGAAGCTGCTGGGAGACATCAAGAGACCACAGGTACAGGCAGCATAACAAACAACGGGAAAAAACAGGCAATGCCCTGTCACAGTTGGACTGAGCCTCCGTCAGACGCTGCCGGGAGCTGAATCCAGCGGTGACAGGAAAGCTGGAAGGTATGGAAAACCGGTCGGAAAAACGTCCACCGCAAGGTGCCGGCCGTGGAAAACATACAGGTCAGTAAGACTTATACAAAGAATGAGCTGGTAGCCGGCAGGAATATTTTCCATAGGGCATGACCCTGGTTAGGAGCTGAGCCGGCACCCTGGTTATGGACAGGCGGGACGAAGGAAGTTAGGACCCCAGTAGAGATGCAGGGTGATCCTGGTAGACACGGGAGGTACGCTGCCATAGAAGGATGGGTATACATAAGGCCATGTAGAGCGAAAACAAAGACGTTCTATTTCGTGTACCCTTCACCCTCTATTTTCGTACCAGATACAGAGAAATGTCCATCTCCTTGGCTCATTCATCTGAGATATGTAACTATAAATTCCTTGATTTTTTAAGGAAAATCACTTGACAATATAGGGAGGTATTATTGTGACTAAAGTATATTTCGTTCGTCATGCAGAGCCCAATTATAACAATCATAATGACGCTCTTCGGGAATTATCTTCAAAAGGAATGAAAGATAGAAAATTGGTTACTAAATTTCTGGTAGATAAGCATATTGATGTTGTTTTATCAAGTCCATATAAAAGGGCAATAGATACAGTTAAGGATTTTGCAGATAGTTATGGTATAGAAATTAATGTTATATATGATTTTAGGGAAAGAAAAGTAGAAAGTGGCTGGATTGAGGATTTTACATCATTTACAAAAATGCAATGGAATGATTTTACATACAAATTGTCAGATGGAGAATGCCTTCAAGAAGTTCAAACGAGAAATATGTCGGCATTGCAACAGGTATTAAATAAATATGCAGGAAAGAATATTGTAGTAGGAAGTCATGGAACTGCGTTAAGTACGATTATTAATTATTATGACCATTCTTTCGGGTATAACGATTTTGAAAAAATCAAAAACGTTATGCCGTGGATTGTGGAGTTTGTTTTTGATGAGGATACAAAATGTATAATGATTAAGGAGCATGATTTATACTGACGAAGTTACATTTTTCGGGATGCTTGTCTTTCTCTGAGTGATGTGAAAGACATGGTGCTAGCACCATGTAATAATGGTGGATAAGGAGAAATTGGTATTTGGTTATTGGAATGTACGCTTTAGACGTATTGAGTGTTCTGTTTTATAAGGGGGTTCGGGCGTAAATTATGCCTAGATGGATATTTTATACTGCTATTTTCAAAATAGGCTTTTACTGCGTAACATTTCAAAGTGGCTTTTATTAAACTTGCATGAAGTTTTAGCACCTGCTCTTTGCTTAAAATAATCATTTTGCAAGAACCTTATATGCTTCCATATTCCGTTTTATTAACCGTTCTGATATTGCAAATACATCTTCATTATTGGCAACTTTTTCTTTTTCCGCGCTGCTGAAATCAATGACCAGATATCTGGGTACATTATTTTTCAGAATAACCGCCGTTCCATGTTCGTCAACTACTTTAGCTGCTTTTGAAAAATTTTGATTTGCCTCTGTAATTGAAATCATTGTGTTTGTATCTATTGTCATTTTATATGCACCTCACTTCCGCCTATATTATATGCAAATTCTAGCTGGAAAACAACCTATTTAGCGTTTTTAGATTGCTGTATCATTGAAATTTGCCCTTGTAAATAGCCCATAAGGACAAAAACAAGGGAAAATACATAGCAATTCACTGTATGAGGCTGGAAAATCCTTGAAAAATAAGGAAAGTTCAAGAAATTCATCTGCAAATAGGAATTGTCATAACCAAGTGTTTCAAGATAAGAAAAAGTATTGTTTTCATTTAGTGTAATCCGTTCCACATGATTTTGAGGGTCTATCAATTTCTCATAATCTGTCAGAATGAAAGGTTTTTCAGAAACCATATGATAAGTACAGACCATCATTCTGGCAATGGCAATAATTGTTTTCTTGTGTCCGCGCCGCTTTTTGATATGCCCATATTTGATAGCAAAGTATGGCTGCTTCCTGCTTTTGATTGTGACAAGGGCGCATTGCACCATCACTGGTTTGATGTAATTACCTGCTTTTTCGCTCCTGACAGATTTTTTCTTGCCAGCAGATTCATTGTTTGCAAGGTCACACCAGGAACAAAAGAGTTTGGTATCATCAAAAATATTCACGTCAACGCCTGCTGCTGCAAGGATAATGGTAGAATTCAGTTCTGTCATGCCAGGCAGGATGCTTTTGCAGATGCGAATGGACATCAGGAAACTTATACATATGACAGCGGCTTCTGGGAATCTACTGTTTTTACGACGGCATCAGGCAGCGAATATTTACACCGGTTTGACAGTGCAGGGCGATGTGTCGCGATAGAGGACGCAGACGGAGAGTCGACTTATGCTTACACCTGCTATGACCTGCTTGGTATGGAGACGGATCCATTAGGGCATACCACACGTTATCTGTATGACAATGTGTCTGATTTGACAGGAATGGTGCGTCCCAATCAGCATACACTCAATATGTCAGAAGAAAAGATGGAAACCTATAAGAATGATGCATTCCACCGCAGGATATCACGGGCAGACTGTACAGGTGCAGTGTTAGAATACCATTATGACGCAAATAACAGGCGCATTTTTGAGAAGCGCAGGATTAGCGGCACTGTGGAACAAATCTTTCGTTATCTTTATGATGCAGGAGGGCGTCTGATAGAGCTAAACCGCACTGCAGACAAAGAAGGCTGTGGCAGGCAGAGCGTCTCTGTAAGATATGAGTATGACAAAAACGGCAACAATACAAAAACCATTCTTCCTACAGGTGCACAGATCCTGCGGGAGTACGACGCAGCGGACCGTCTGGTGTTAGAACGTCATGTGGATAAGACATGCGGCATTGACAATACAACACAGTTTTCGTATGATAAAGCTGGGAACCTGATAAGCATTATAGACAACCAGGGGCGCAGTACACAGATTACATATGACCTTATGAACCGTGAGATAAAACGCACAGAGCGCGATGGAAGCGTTACAAGGCAGTTCTATGATTCTGATGGGCAGTTGATAAAGGTGATTCGCCCAAAGGAATATGCCAGGGCAGGAGAGAACGGAAAAGGCGTACAATACACCTATGACGCACAGGGCAGGGTGCTCACAGTCATCAGGGCAGACGGCATCATACAAGAGAGCAATACTTATGATATAGAAGGGAACCTTATCCATACACAGGACGCGACAGGCAATGGCATTGATATGGAGTATGATTTGGGCGGCAGGCGGACAAAAATTGCTACAAAGGGAAAAGCCAGCCAGAGATATCTCTATGATGTATTTGGAAATATTACAGGTATTACAGACGGAGAAGGAAACCATACAAAATACATTCTTGACAAATGGGGCAGGATTGTAGAAATCCGCCAGTCAGATGGAAACAGCGAGTATTACAGTTATGATTTTGCAGGAAATATAACATGTGCAATAGATGCAGCGGGAAATACCACCACATATGAATACAGCGGAATCAATCAGCTAACAGTGATGACAGACCCCACAGGAGAACAGGAGCACTACCATTATGACGAGCAGGACAGGCTGTGCAGAAAAATCGACCGTAATGGAACTAAGACAACATATGTTTATAACATATATGGAAATCTTACAGAACGCAGAGCACGAAAAACCGATGGAACAGAACTTTCAGAGTGTTATGAATACACCCTAGAAGGTTTCCTAAAATCTGCCATATCACAGGGAATGCACTACAGTTATGCTTATGATACAATGGGCAGGCTTACAGAAAAGAAAGCAAGCGGCAGAAGACTGTTGTCCTTCCAGTATGACTTAAACGGTAATCTTACACATCAGACAGATGTGACGGGTAAAAGGACAGAGTATCACTATGACCTGGCAGACAATATCCGTGAAGTATGGGACAACGGCAAAAAGATAGCAGAGTACGAGTACAATGCCGACAACACTATAAAATACCTGAAAAACGGCAGTCTGTACACAGAATATGCCTATGATGCAGACAGGAACCTAATAGGACTAAAGACTTTGCTGGGGACAGATACGATTGTAGACAATCGATACATCTATAACGGCAATGGTGACAGACTGGAAAAATACCAAAAGTGTGGTACAACAAAATACAGTTATGATAACATGCGGCGTCTTGCAAAGGTAGAATATCCAAATGCAACAGAGGAGCTTTTCTATGACAAGGCAGGCAATCGTACAAAGCGGCTGTATAATGGCACAGAGGAGTTATACCAATATGACAAGCGCAATAGACTGACAGCCTATACGAAAGGAGGCATGACATCACAATACAAGTACGATAATGCAGGCAACCTGTTAAAAGACGACAAAGCACGATATGCGTATGATGTATTCAACCGTAATACCAAAGTGGAAACCTTCAACGGCAATATCCAGATTAACCGCTATGATGCAGAAGGACTGCGGCATGAAATGGAGGAGAATGGGAAGCTAGTGACCTTTATCTATCGTGGTGATGAAGTGATAGCAGAGGAGAGCCAGGAGGATAGAATACGATATATTCGCACTAGTGTATTGCTAGCTTCTGACGCAGAGAGTGCAAGAACCTACTATCACTATGCATCTGATGAGATGAGTAGTGTCACTCATGTAGTGGATAGCGAAAATGAGGAAATCCTCAATCATTATGAGTATGATGCATGGGGGAATCTAACTGTCTGTGAAGAGAAAGTACAAAATCGCTTTAAGTTCAATAGTCAGCAATACGACCCAATAAGCCAGCAATACTATCTGCGAGCACGATACTATAATCCAGTTATAGGGCGGTTCACACAGGAAGACAGCTACAATGTGGACGGGCTGAATCTGTATGCTTATTGTAGGAATAATCCAGTAAGCTATGTTGATCCGAGTGGGAGTATTTGTAAGACGGCGGCGGATGCTATTATTGACAAAATGAAGAATAATAAGGCAACAAGAAATGAACAGAAGAAGCTGGCGGCGTATCTCAGAAATAAAGCTCGACATAAAAGATTAGAGGATTGGGAAAGCGATATACTATTAACTATAGATGGGTATACCAATCTGAGTAGATATGTTAATCAGGGAGGTTCAAATAATAATCAAGGTGGAAGTAATCCCGCTGGAACTCCTATATACACAGGAAATGCAATGCCTTGGAAAAATGCAGCTACTCCAAACTCTATATATGAGCAATTAAATCCAGATGGTACTGTAAAGAGTAGGGCTTTCTATAATCAAAACGGACAACAAATCAATAGACAGGATTTTGATCACCCACATTATGTGAAAAAACTTCAGCAGTATTGTCAGCCTCACGAGCATATTTATATTTATAATAATGGATATAGAGTTGGTGAAGATGATGGACCACTTACTCCGGGATATAATAATCAGCCAACATAATAAGGAGAATGGATAAGATGAGTTACTTTTTATTTGGTGCTTTTAATGCAGTGCATAATGAAAAGCAGTTGCAACAGATTAAAGCAAATGGGATTGAGAATGATATTTACATCTGGTTTGATAAAGAAATAACATTTTATAAAGATATTCAACGAATGCTCACTGAACAGAAGGCAAAAGGAAAAACAAGATTTGCTATTACATCAAAAAATCAAATGTATAATAGTAGTGATCTTCTCTTTCCATTTGATAAGTGTGAAAGTAAGATTATGTTTGCAGATGGTTCTGGAGAGTTGTATAGGAGGTGCTGTAGGGATAATCTAAACATTTTATTTGATTTTTTAGATAAAATGTTTGAAACATTTTATATGGAACAAATAGAGATTTATATAGTAGAAGGATATGATGTTGTTTTTCATAAAAAGGTGTGTAGTATAGAGGAAATGAAAAAAGATATTATTTGGCAGGTAGAACATACGCAGGATATAGATTCCAGTATTTATTATGTGTCCTAATAGTTATCTGGTATTTTTTAGTCAAATGACCTTTCTTAATGAAACAGTATAAATCCCTGTACTTAACTGCACATCCATTAAGTCCCCAGCAGAGCTGGGGAGAACGGAGTGAGCAGTAGCGATCCCCAGAGTACCAAAAGTAAAACCTCCATATTATCATAGATTTGGGTCTAGGCAACCTAATCTACAATAACAGAAGGTATCCATAATGGATAATCAGATTTTAGCACATACCAAGTATAATTGCACGTATCATATTGTTTTTATTCCGAAATATCGTCGGAAAGTGATGTATGGGAAGATTGGAAAAGAGGTTGGCGAGATATTGTCCACAGTATGCAAAATCACGGGAGTAGAATTGATAAAAGGTGGAGTATGTCCAAACCATGTACATCTGTATGTGTCGATTCCGCCCAAAATGAGTATTTCAGAAGTGATGTCAAAACTGAAAGGAAAGAGAGCTCTGATGATATTCGACCGACATCCGGAGTACAGAGACAAGTATGGCAGACATTTTTGGGCAAGAGGATATTATGCTGAAACGATTGGACAGGTGAACGAAGAGACAATCAAAAAGTACATCGAAGAGTAGGAAGAGTGCAGCAGAATAGAAGGATAAGGAGCCTCTTTTAAGAGGCGGCCAAGTACCAAGGGTTAACAAGATACTGCCTATAGGCAGCACCGAAAAAGGGGTTGCTTAGACACCGCCTATAGGCGGAACCGAAAAATGCCCCAGAGGGGCTCACTCAAACCACCGGTGGAGCCGGTGGTTTGAGCCGCATGGCTGTGATTTTCATCATAAGTACCACCACCTTAAATAAAAGGAATAACAACATTGACTGCTATTCTACAACTGAATAAACATGGTTTATTACCAATGATAAGAGTCCGGGCTCAAAGTCCACTTGTTTGTGCTTGAAGGGATGACGGCACATATATTTATATGGGGGCGAAATAAATTCGCCACTCCTCTTTCCGTGCTCTGTAGTATATTGTTATTCTATATAAGGATTATAAATAAAAAGGAGAGGGACACAATATTTTTTCATATCTTGTTTGTGCCTTGAGCGAAGCGAAAGGAATGATGAAATTTATGAAGACAGTCAAAGACTATTTTAATCAGTTTTACTTAGCTTGAGAGTAAAAAGTTCTATCAAAAAAATAACTCTTCCATATGGATTTATGGTATCTTTAAGTTACCACACTTAAGAAAGATACAAACACCACGGAAAGAGTTATTTCATGTGTGAGTTTACCATACTTTCCAGTGGTTGACCATACGATTATGATGAATTTTATTGAAATTGTTTTATGCCACTTTGAATCCTGTTTCTCCCGAAAAGCTGCTTTCCGCTGGTTTGTTACCATTACGGTCGGCTTTATGCTGCGTTCCGATAAACTTGGACTTACTTCTGTTATCCGTGACCTTGCCCTCAGCCCAGGTTCTTATGATTCCATGCTGCATTTTTTCAGGGCATCCTCCTGGTCACTGGAAGATATACGCAGACGCTGGTTTTCAGCCGTCATGGATCATGCACCTCTTTATAGGGAAGGCGGCTTCCATGTTCTTGTAGGCGATGGGGTAAAGCAGTCAAAAGAAGGACGCCGGATGCCGGGAGTCAAAAAACTGTTCCAGGAATCTGAAAATTCCGCAAAGCCTGAGTACATCCACGGGCATATGTTTGGAGGACTTGGCATTCTGGCTGGAAGTGTCCGCAGCTGGGCATGTATCCCCTTAAGCATCCGGCTCCACGACGGCCTTCAGGCTGCCAGGGAGTGGAAGGACGCGGCTGTTTCCAGCTCCTCCCATGTAATACAGATGGTAGAGGATGCTT
>KE159563.1:0-182310 GCA_000403215.2 Lachnospiraceae bacterium A4 | reverse complement strand
GGCGGATGTCAGAAGCCGCTGTCATGCACTATCTGCGGAAACATTTTTTCCGCCTTTTAGGAAAACAGCCAGAATTATGCATAACGCAGATAATTCAGGAACAGCAGGATGAGTCCGGAACCTACTGGGGTTCACGGGCTTCTTAAGCAGCGCAAACTTTTTACTCACAAGTAGAAAAATAAAGTTCTAAAATTATATGTGGAGGTGTGACATGCTGAATGACTACTACTCGGATTCCATTGGAATGATGATTATGAGAATGCGTGAGGAACAGGGGGTTAGTCAGCAGAGATTGTGTTGTGGGATTTGCTCACAAAAGATGATGTCACGCTATGAGACATGGACAAATATTCCAGACAGGCTATCATTGAATTTGATTTTGCAGCGTTTGGGGAAATCACCGGATTGTTTTATCACAATGATGACGCAGAAGGAGTATCAATATTTCAAATGGAAGCGGAAAGTGATGATTGCACTGCAAGAGCAGGATACGGTTGTGAGAAAAAGTAAGGTAGAAAAGCTGTTTCTGGAGCCGGAGGCAGAGGATCGTACTTGTCATAAAGGGATCCAGGAGCAGTTTTATTTATACACAATGGGGTATATCCAGCAGAATGCGGAACAAATGAAAAAAGCAATTATGATAACAGTGCCAGATTTTGATGAAGATATCGGAACAAAAAGCTGTATCAGCAGTACAGAGATGAGTTATATCCTTTTGTATTTGCAGGTAAAAGGCAGAGATGAGAATACCCAAAGAGAGTTGAAGGCATGTTTGGACTATATAGAACGACACTTTTTTGAGGGAGAAGAAAAAGTGAAGGTGTATCCCAAAGCGGTATGTCAGTATTGTGAATTTTTGAAAACGGAGGATCTTTTCGAGCGGGTAGGGTACTGTAAAAAGGCACTGTCTCTTCTAACAGAAAATGGAAGAATACAGGAAATTCCTAGATTGTTAGAACTGTTGGGAAATGATTTGAAAGAGATATGTCCAAGAGAGGCGCAGCGCTATCGCAAACAGCTTTGGGCGTTGACGGAAATTTATAAAACATATCATGTAGAAATGAACAGAGGAATGAGAAATCTGGATTGGACCTCGCAGGATGTATTGTTACTCAATGAGATTTTAAAAATCTATCGACAGGAAAAAGGGTTTAGCAGGGAAGAGGTCAGTGAAGATATTTGTGATGTGAACTCTTATGGACGAATTGAAAGCGGTACACGCGGAATAAAAAAGAGTAATTATGATAAGCTGGCAGAGCGGTTAGAAATCCCGTATGGCAAATATTCTGCAAATCTGGTTACAGATAACTATGAATGTCTGTCTTTAGCCAGACAGGGGAGTTTGGCTAGTAAATTTAGTAATTACCATAAAATGACAGAAGTTATTCAAAAACAAAATAAGCTGTTAGATTTAAAATGTACTAGAAATCAACAGTATATTTTAGCGGAGGAAAATGATCTATTATACAGGAGAGGGAAAATTAGCTGTGAGCAATTTCAAGAGAACGCGGTAAGGGCATTGTGCTTGACAATACCAAAGTGGGATGAACAAAAAAAGTTAATACATTTTTATTCAAGAGAGGAAATTGTATTATTGAATCATATTGCAATTTCTTATAGAAAACAGAAGAAGAGTGAAATAGGTGAACGAATTTTAGCAAATGTTTATGAAACATTAGAAGAAAGTGCAGTTGATTTGACAGAACGAGCGGAGAACGCGTTGCTTCTGTTAGCTAACTGGAAGGATCTTTTAACGGATTTGGAAGAGTATGATAAAGCAATGGAAAAGGCTGAGATAGGAGTTAGACTTTCGTTGATATCTGAAAGAGGAGATAAGTTGGATACTTTTGTGTTTGAAAAAGGATGGTGTGGGTTGAAAAAAGAATGTAATAAGATGCAGATTCAAGAAAATCTGGAGATTTGTCTGCAAGCTTATTACATATGTGACTTATTTGGAAGAGAATATAATAAGAAGGCAACAAAAGAATTTATAGAGAAATATGGGGGAAGTGTTGATAGCTAATGGTGGCTTTCTTCATAACAATCACAAAGGATTGATATCCCATCATAATCAGAACGATGAATAGGCATTGCCATTTTTCATACTTACCTTTCTTAAAAGCTACATATTATTGTTTACAAGAATATTATAGCTGATTAAGCATCAAATGAAAATGACGTTAGTGGAGTAATGATTACTCACAAAACGTCATTTTTATTTATAGAATATCATGGTATAGTAGGGGCAGTTCAAAAAACATACAGTTTTAATGTACGGAGTAAAATATGAGCAAAGTGAAATGTATTTCTTCCTCCGCAAAATGGAGATGAATTAGCATATTACAAAACACCTGTTACAACGTCATTTCTGTTAAGTAATCAAACAATAAAAAGGGTGAGGTGATTCAATTATATGAAAATATTAAAGAATAAAATTTTTAGAATATTACTTTGGGTGACAACAATATCATCATTTGGCGATAGCCTGTATGCGTTGGCAGTGACGTTATCAGTGTATCAGATGTCAGGATCTATTGCAGGTGTGGCGGGGATGTGGATGATCAGAGTATTGGTCAGGATTCCATGTCAGTTTGTGTCGGGAGTGATTATAGATCGGTTTAACCGGAAAAAGATTAGTATTTATGTATATTTGCTCAGTGCAGCTTTGATGTTGACTTTTGCGCTTACAGATGGAAAGTATATGATGCTGGCTTATATTTTGATTTTTATCTTACAGGGTACAAGTGATGTAGATAATATGGCGCAGATGGCTCTGATGCCGGAATTGATTGACAAGGAAGAATTGACAGATGCGAATAATATTTTTTCTGTGATGGGGACGATTATCATGTTTGTTGGACCTGGTGTAGGAGGAGTATTGTATACAATATTTGGAACTGGAATACTCTACTTAATTGATGCAGTAACTTTTATATTTGCGGCGGGATTAATGTGTGCAGTACCATATCGCTATGAGGAACATGAGATAGAAAAGGCACAATTTAAGTTGTTTGCTTTTGCTAAGGAAGGGATAGCGGAAGTTAAAAAAATGCCGATTATTAAGAATATTATGATGATCACGGTTTTTTTTTGCATTTTAGGACGATTTTACGAGATTGACAAGATTTTTGTTGCAGATAAAGTTTTAAATATAGGTGCAGAAGGAATTGTGTATTTTACGTACGCAATGGCAATAGGAAGCCTGTTGGCACCAATCGCAACAAAATTATTTGCCAGATTAGGATGGAGAGATACTACAAAATATTCTTTTTTAAGTATCTTGCTGGCAGTTAGTTTTATGTTGTGGGGAAATGCGTCTGTATTTCTTCTTAGCATTGTTGCCAATATCATGATTGGTTTTTTTCAAACGAGCAACTCAATCATGGTCAGTACAATTTTTCAAAGTACAATTGAAAGAGGAGTGTTTGGCAGAGTTATGGCATTTAGACAGATTGTGACAGTTCTTGGTGCAGCAGTTGGTATTATAATGGCACCTGTTTTAGTTCAGTATATAGGTGTTGGAGGTTCAATGTTTTTTATCGGTATCTTGGCGGTAACATTTTCCATGGTATTAGTCATTAAGATTAAAATTCAAAAAAGTGAATTGACGGTGAGGTTGTAATGCAGGTTTATTATATCAGATATATTGATTTGGTTTGAAGATTTTGCCAAATTTTTTCGTCGAAATGCCGAAAATTAATTCCCTTATTCTGTATAGTACAAAAATTATGGTAGAATAAAAAATGTCGTATGACGGCCATATGAATTGAGAGAGAGAATAAGGAGGACGAAAAATGAGAAGCATCAAGGCAAAACTCATCATGTTAGGTGCCGTGTCCATCGTGTGTACGGTGATACTCGGATTGGTCGGCATCTATATCATGAACAGCAACAACGCAAACAATCAGGTGTTGAATGACATCAACAACATCAACCTCAAACAGAATGAGAACACGACACAGGAGACCTCGTTTCTGTATGATCTGGACCTGAATCATTATCAGACGATTCAGTCAAACCTCGCCTTTATGGAGGAAGCGGCAGCAGGCGCACTGACGTACAGTAAGGGCGAACCGTATGACGCAGACTTACAGAGTGTGGCAGCGACGATCACCACGGTGAGCGGCAACACTTCAGAGCTGAACAAGCTGCTTGGCGAGCGCGGTTTTCAGAGCGGCAGCGGCATGTATGCAAATTTTGTCGGCGGAGATGAAGCGCTGGCGGATGCCATCAGCAAAATGTCAGGGGAGTCCGGCTGGGTGGACGGCGTCTGGGACAGTGTGATGCTGGGAAATGTTGCATCACAGCCCATCGGGGGCAAAAATTATAAAAAGACAACATACGCCCACAAGCTTCCTGAAATCAGCAAGCGTGATATGCTGCTGGTCCGCATGGGCGGAAATGGCATCGAGTATACAGGTGATGTGTATGTCACGAACATTAAGCTGGACAGTACAGCGCTTCCGCTGGCAGAGATTGATTTGGAAGTGCTGGCAGCTTCTTATGGAGATGGACTGGCAGGGGTGGAGGTGTCAGCCTTTGACGGTATGGACGCGCTGCATATCCAGACACAATTTGCCAATGTCAACGGAAACTGGCAGGAGGTGACGGCAAAAGTTGATGTTAAGGGTATCAATATCGCGGATTACAAAAATGTGTCCTTTGACCTGTATTTCGAGGAGAAGGAAACGCCGGAGATCAGTATCGCGACTGCATATGATGGAAAGTATGACTTTGAGGGAGAGCTCAAAAATGCAAACGAGCTGTTTGATACATACAATAAACTTGTGGCGGAGGGCAGTGATACAGGAAGTTATCCAACAGAGATTATAGCGCTCTTAAACGAGCTGGTCACAAATGCACCGCTGTACACAAAAGACGCGGAGATCGCGGAGACGCTGGCATCGAATTTTGCAACAAAACTTTCGGCGGTGGAGAGCATTGTCGAGTACGACAAGGATATTCTGGCATTGAAGGCAGAGAACAACACCCTGAATACGACGCTCACCAACGAGACCTCAGCGGTGCGCAGCAAGATTGAGGAGTTGACCAGCACACAGAAGATGACAATGTCCACGTTAATCTATGCCGTGTTCATCGTGGGTTCCGTGCTCGTGGTGCTGCTCACGATCTTCGTAATTACTTCGGTACAGAAGAGCATCAAAAAGTTTAAAGGGGCGCTGACGCAGATTTCAGAGGGTGAGATTACAGTCAAGGCAGAGACAGGAAACGGGGACGAGTTTGACACCTTTGGGCGCTCCCTCAACAGAATGACTGACAAGCTGTCAGATGTGATTACGAATGTAAAACAGTGCGAAATGGAGTTAAAAAACAGCGGTGCAGAGCTTGAGTCGATCTCGCAGGGTTCAGAACAGACCTCAGAGCATATTGATGCGGCTATCTCAGAGATTGCGCTCGGCGCCACAAATCAGGCGCGGGACGTGGAGACCTCCACAAGCGAGATTGTCAATCTGGGCGAGCTGATGGACAGCATGGATGCAGATATCGCGGAGCTTGACGAGACCTCCATCAACATGAAGCAGGCAAGCGATGAGGCAGTTACAATCCTGAGTGCGCTGAGCCGTTCTAACAGCAACATGACGGAGGGAATCCACCGCATTGCCCAGCAGATCACGCGGACAAACGATTCTGTGAAAGAGATCGAGGAGGCGGCATCTCTGATTTCTTCCATCGCAGACCAGACCAATCTGCTGTCATTGAATGCCAGCATTGAGGCGGCTAGGGCAGGTGAGGCAGGAAGAGGCTTCGCGGTCGTGGCTTCTGAGATACAACAGTTGGCAGAGCAGTCCAACAAGTCGGCAGACAGCATCTTTGGCATTATCACGAACCTCATCAATGAGTTCAAAGAGACACTGGATACGATGGCGGAAGTTGAGACTGCCACAAATGACCAGAACCAGAAGCTGACAGATACACAAAAGCAGTTTGAGATTGTAAATGAAGGCATCGCGCAGTCAAGGGACAAGACTGCGGTGATCAAGGGTGCAATCAGCGAGTGCAATCGGGTGCGCAATACAGTGTCTGAGATCATGCTGAACCTGTCTGCGATCTCGGAGGAGAATGCGGCATCTGCCACAGAGACCGCCACGGCGATGCAGAAGCTAAATACCACCATCTCAGAATTATTGCAGGAGTCACAGAAGCTTTTGACCATCTCCTCTCAGCTAGAGCAGGATATGACATTTTTTAAGCTAGGATAAACACAAAAATCGAGCAGGGGAGATCGAATCTCTTGCTCGATTTTTTGCTTTTGGCGAGCAGTTCTGGTTGAATACAATTATAACGTATGCTACAATATGATTGTATAATTGACAAGAGAGATGGATGCGATTTTCTAAAACTGCCCTCTAGTAATGTAAAGGAGGGTGATGCCCTATGAATACATTAGAAGTGTTAACACTTTTATTAGTAGTATTTGCGGCTTTATCTTATATAGATGAACATAAAAAGAAATAGCATCCCACTGCTCCAAAGTTAGATGCTATTTCTTTTGAAATAAATATAACTGAGGGCAATCGGAAAATCAATTCCGATAACCTTTCTAAACAGATTATACACTGACCACTTGTGAAAAGCAAGTGGTCTTTTTAGATTTTAATATATTAATACTCGATATTACCAAAATTTTTACAAAAAATATGTGCAATAGGTAAAAATTATAACTAAAATTACTTTAAAAATTGATTAATTTATAAAATGGTGTTATGTTAGATATGCATGAAAATAATCCATAAAAGAATGAAATTGAAGGGAGCGCATGGATGATAACTTATAACGAGAAAGCACGTGTCTTTCAATTAGACACACCAAATACCACTTATATGATTGGCATTGTGGACGAGGAAAATTTTGTCGGGCACATCTATTACGGCAGGCGGCTGGAGGATACAGACGCCTCCTATCTGATGCGGACAGGGGAAGCGCCGTTTGTTCCAAGCCAGAATAACCGGGAAAGATGCTCATTTTATGACTGTTTTCCGTTTGAGTATCCGACAGGCGGTGTCGGAGACTTCCGGGAGAGCTGTCTTGGCATCAGGACAGCTTCAGGGCATGTGGGGAGTATGCTGTCCTATGTGTCTCATGAGATTATGGCTGGCAAGCCTGCACTGGAGGGACTGCCTGCAACTTTTGGGACGCAGGAGGACTGTGCGACTTTAAGAATCGTCTGTGAAGATTCCTATGTCGGAATGCAGGTGGAGCTGCTCTATACAGTATTTCATGACACAGATGCCATCACAAGAAGTGTGAAGGTGACAAACACCGGGACAGAAGCCTTTGATCTGACCAAGGTGTACTCTGCCTGCATCGACATGGACAACAGGGATTATGACATGGTATCCCTTCACGGAAGCTGGGCGAGAGAGCGCCATATTCAAAGAAAGACGCTGGGGTATGGTATCCAGAATGTCAGCTCATTCCGCGGGGAATCCAGCCATCAGGACCATCCGTTTCTCGCGCTTGTGGACAAGCATACGACACAGGAGTACGGCGAAATCTATGCGATGAATTTTGTCTATTCCGGCAATTTCCGCGCGCAGGCGGAGGTGACGCAGTTTGACTATGTACGCATGACAATGGGGATTCATCCTGAGAACTTCTGCTGGAAACTAGAGAGCGGCGCGCACTTTCAGGCGCCGGAGGTGGTCATGGTCTACACCGACAGAGGCTTTGACGGCATGACAGCCGCGTTCCATAAATTATATAAAAAGCATTTAATCCGTGGTGAATATAAGGATAAAAAGCGTCCGATTCTCATCAATAACTGGGAGGCGACGTATTTTGAGTTCAACACCGACAAACTGTTGTCTATTGCGCAGGAGGCATCGAAACTCGGCATAGAGATGCTTGTCATGGATGACGGCTGGTTTGGCAGACGCAACTGTGATGACTGCGCGCTTGGCGACTGGACAGTCAATGAGGAGAAGCTTCAAGGCGGTCTGAAATATCTGGTGGACGAGGTCAACAAGCTTGGCATGAAGTTTGGCATCTGGTTTGAGCCGGAGATGATCTCCCCGGATTCTGATCTGTACAGAGCGCATCCAGACTGGGCGATCGCGATTCCGGGCAGACCCGGCACGCAGTCCAGACAGCAGTTTGTGCTCGATCTGTCCAGACAGGAGGTCGTGGACTGTATCTATGAGCAGGTGGCAAAGGTGCTGCGAAGCGCCAATATTGAGTATGTGAAGTGGGATATGAACCGCCAGCTCACAGACATTGGCAGTTATGGGCTGCCCGCGGACAGGCAGGGAGAATTATACCATCGCTATGTGCTTGCCGTCTATCAGATGCAGAACCGTCTGACGAAGGAATTTCCACATCTTTTGTTAGAAAACTGTTCGGGCGGCGGTGCGCGCTTTGACCCGGGAATGCTGTATTTCAGCCCGCAGATATGGTGTTCGGATGACGCGGACGCGATCGAGCGCCTTGAGATACAGGAGGGAACGGCGCTGATTTATCCGCTGTCCACAATGGGCGCACATGTGTCAGACTGTCCGAATCATACCGTGGGCCGCGTGACACCCTTTGAGACGCGCGGCATCGTGGCGCTTGCGGGCACCTTTGGCTACGAGCTTGACGTGACGAAGATTCCCGCAGAGGACAGGGAGATGATACCGGACCAGATCGCAATGTATCACAAGTACAATGATTTAGTCAGAGAGGGTGACTACTATCGCATTGCGTCGTATGCACAGAATCACAAGTACGACTGCTGGCAGGTGGTGAGCGAAGATAAGACAGCGTCGCTTGTCACCTTCGTACAGGTTTTAAACAGGGCGAACTTTAAGTCAAGACGCATTCTGTTAAAGGGCCTTGACGCAAAGAAAACCTATCAAGTGGTGTTTGAGTATAATGATAAGGTCGGGGATCAGACCTACAGCGGCGACACGCTGATGAAGGCAGGGCTTCTCGTGCCGAATCCGTGGGGGGATTTCAGGGCACAGCTTATTTCCCTGAGAGAAGTATACTAGATAAGATTATGAGGGGTGATAAAGATGGTTAAGTCTGTAAAACTAGCAGATATTGCGGAGAAAGTGGGGGTCAGTGTCGTCACGGTATCCAAAGCATTGTCAGGGCAAAAAGGCGTCAGCGAGGAGATGCGCGCAAGGATCAAAGAGCTTGCCGATGAGATGGGATATACGCCAATACATGCAGCACAGACGGGCAGGATGCGGTCCTACACAATCGGCGTAATTGCTTTTGAGCCATATTTTGCCAGATTTGCATCTTTTTACTGGAAAATGTATCAGGAGCTTGCCACGCGTGCGGTCAAGAAAAATTGTTTTTCCATGCTGGAGGTCATATCGAATTATGATGAGGAAAATCTCATGCTGCCGAAGCTGATTCTTGAGAATCAAAAAATAGATGGTATCATTGTGATCGGGAGGCCAAAGAAAGACTATCTCAAGCTGCTTTATCAGAACAAAAGGATACCGATGGTCTTTATGGATTTCTACGATGATGAGGATGTCGTGGACTGCGTCGTGTCGGCGAGTTTTAACGGCATGTACCGCATGACGGAATATCTCATCAAAAACGGGCATTCGCGTATCGCCTATGTCGGGAGCCTGATGTTTACGGAGAGTATTACCGACAGGTATTTTGGCTACTGCAAAGCATTGATGGAGAACGGCATTGAGACGCGCAAGGACTGGATTATCAAGGACCGCAATTACAGCGACGGCGTGATCGGGCCAGAATATACACTACAGCTGCCAAAGGATATGCCGACAGCTTTTGTATGCAACAATGATGTGACGGCGTATGCGCTGATTCGGCAGTTGGAGAGGGAGAATTACCGTGTTCCAGAGGATATCTCTGTCGTAGGATATGATGATTATCTTTACCCGGAATACGGTGATTCCAAGATCACGACCTATCTGGTGGATATGGGGGAGATGTCGAAGATCGCCCTCGCATGTATTATCAGGCGCATCGAGAACATTTCCATGAATGCCAGCGTCCACATCGTCAATGGCAGGATCATAGAGCGTTCGACGGTCAAAAAAATTGATTAAGTGATTCAAATATTATTGTATGACTGGTGTCTCCCGGCGGTATGTGAGCGGGGTGACGCCGGTTTTTTCTTTGAAGAGCCGGATAAAGTGGTTGGCGTTCTCGATACCTACCGTCTGGCTGATCTCCACAATCTTATCATCGGTGTGCAGCAGCATTTCCTTCGCCTTGTCAATGCGGATTTTATTCAGGTACTGCATGGGGGTGTATTCATAATACTTCGCAAATTCACGGCATAGACGGTATTTGTTAATCTGATATTCGACGGCAAGCTCGTCGAGAGAGTATGGTTCATAGTATGCCGTCTCAAAGCGGCGGTGCATGTCTGCGATGTAAGACGGAATATGATATGATCCTGTATGTTCGATGGCGCGCACTATATAGAGCTGTGTGAAGAAGCTGACGAGGTCCCGCGCGCGCATCATGCCGTGAACCTCATCATCTGTATCGTTGCGCAGCACCTGCTCCCATGCTGTCAGCACATCAGAATAGTTGTCAAGTTTAAAGATAAAATCACCCATGCCGCAGATTCTTTGCAGATGGTACTCTAGGACACAAGTGCTCACAAAACAGATCGTGTATTCCCAGATATTGTGCTGGCAGACAAGCTTGTGGTTTTTGCGGCAGTCGATGACCGCGAGCCTGCCTTTGGTGAGGTCGTAGCCGGCATTGATGCCGTTTGCGTTTTTGCAGAAGAGCTTCCCGGCGCCCTTGGTGGTGTGTATGATACACAGGGCGTCGAGATTTGCCGCCTCGTAGGAGAAGGGCGACGTGACGGAGACGCTTTTGTGGCTGTACTCGCTTGGCAGGCTGCCGCAAAATTCATAATCTCTGCGGTAGGCGGTATCAAAATAGTCGGACAGGGAGAAGCGGTTGCTTGTCTCAGAGGAGATCAGGCAACTGAAAAATTCGGTGGAAAATAATTTTGTCGGCATGTGGTATACTCCTTCTCGTTTTTGAATATAATTTTATAGCGGCTTTTTGGACAAGCTGCGCGCATGGAATGATAAATATTATATAACTTTAATAGTAAAAAATCAAGAAAGGAATATTAAGTGAAATAATCGGATATAAAATTTGTAAGATTGCGAAATAATTCGAGAATTTAAGTAAATAAAAAAATATTTAAGTTAAAATTTAAGTAAAATTAGGTAAAAATAAAATATAAAATAGACATTTTATATAAAAATTATAAAAGGAAATTGTTTAAATAGGGGAAATGACGAAAAACAGCAATAATTGAATGTAAGTAGCAATAATATATGGTGACTAAAAGACAAAGTTAATTTAAACTAAAAACAAGTTAACCGACAGGCTAACAAAATTAAAAAACTAAAAACGAAAATTTCAAAAAGGGAGGTTTCATCTATGAAATTAAAGAGACTTATGGCACTTGGTATGGCAGCAGTTATGACAATGTCGCTCACAGCATGCGGCGGTTCTGGTGACACACCATCGACAAACAGCAACACTGCATCCAATAACAATGACAGCAATGCAGCGGCAGACAATGATGCAGCGGCGGACGATGCCAATGCAGCAGATGACAGTGCAGCGGACGATGCCAATGCGGCAGATGACAGCGCAGCGGAGGGCGGACTTACATACGGCAGCATTACGCTTGGCGAGGATTACACAGATCTCACAGCTTCCATCAAGTTTATCCATCATAAGACAGACCGCGAGCAGGACGGCTCTATGGCAAAATACATTGAGGCATTCAATCAGGAGTATCCAAACATCACTGTTGAGACAGAAGGCATCACAGACTATGCACAGACAGCGCTTTTAAGACTTCCTACAGGAGAGGCATGGGGCGATGTTATGTTTATCCCTTCTATCGACATGGTACAGCTTGCAGATTACTTCATTCCATATGGAACAGTGGATGAGATGTCAGAGTACGTTAACTTTGCAGACCAGTGGAAATTTGAAGGCAACTGCTATGGTGTGGGATATATGGGTAATGCTCAGGGAATCCTTTACAATAAGAAAGTTTTCGCGGATGCAGGTGTGACAGAACTGCCAAAGACACCGACAGAATTTATTGCGGCATTGCAGCAGATTAAGGATAATACCGATGCGATTCCTCTCTATACAAACTATGCTGCAGGCTGGACAATGGGTGGTCAGTGGGATGCTTATCTCGGCGCTATCACAACAGGTGACACAACATGGCTGAACCAGAAGTTTGCACATTCTGCAGAGCCTTTTAAGGACAATGGGGACGAGACTGGCGCATATGCACTGTACAAGATCCTCTATGACGCTGTGGCGAACGGACTCACAGAGGATGACTACACGACAACAGACTGGGAAGGCTGCAAGGGCATGATCAACAGAGGCGAGATCGGTACGATGGTACTTGGCTCATGGGCAGTGGCTCAGATGAAGGAAGCGGACGCAAACGGCGGCGATATCGGATATATGCCGTTCCCAATCTCTGTAGGCGGCAAGCAGTACGCTACAGCAGGTCCTGACTACTGCTATGGTATCAACAAAGAGAGCTCAGCAGACAATCAGGCAGCAGCGATGGTATTTGTGAAGTGGATGGTTGAGAAGTCTGGCTGGTGTGACAACGAGGGCGGATATCCAATCTCCAAGACAGCGCCTACCTCTTTCGTATTTGACGGCGTAGAGGTAGTAAACAATGAGGCAGCTCCTGATGATGAGGCAGATCTGATGAACCAGATGAACGCAGAGTGTGAGCTGAACTTCAACAACGGCGGCGACCGCAAGGTTCAGGAGATCGTGGAGGCAGCAGCGACAGGCTCTATGACATATGATGAGATTATGGCAAACTGGACAGCGCTGTGGAACGATGCACAGTCATCACTGGGTGTCGATGTCACAGAATAATTCAATAGCGTTTATCGAATAATCATTATACATTATATGAAGTGGCTTGCGGGCATTGGGCTTGCAAGCCACAAATCCCAAAGAGATTGAGAGGGAATTTTTATGAGAGAAGGAGGGGATTGTAGTGACTAAGACTCAGACAAAGAAACCATTTAATTTCCAGAGATGGCTCAAAAGCCGGCAAGGTCAGCAGACAATCATCATTGTCTTGTTTTCTATCATTCCGTTAGCACTGTTGTTTGTTTTTACATACTATCCGTTTGCGGAGATGTTTAAGTTCAGCTTTTATGACAGGAGCTATACACGCGTTAAGGGCTTTGTGGGGTTGGACAACTACGTGGACGTATTTAAGAAAAAAGATTTGTTCCGTTCATTGTTCCTGTCAGTCTACTATATGGCTGGTGCAGTGTTCCAGCTGGCATTAGCGCTTTATCTGGCGACAATATTCTGCTTTAAGATCAAAGGAGGAAACTTCTTTAAGGGCTGTATGTTCTTCCCGTTTCTAATCAATGGTATCGCAATCGGATTTATCTTCAAGTTCTTCTACACCAGAGGATTTGTACTGGATACAGTACTTGGCTGGCTGGGCGTTGATATGGAAAGCCTTCCGTATTGGCTGAGAGATCAGAGTATCAACAACTGGTCACTGGTTGCCACAAGTGTGTGGAAATATTTTGGTCAGAATATGGTACTGTTCATCGGCGCGATGATGTCTGTGGATGCATCACTCTATGAGGCGGCAGACTTAGACGGCGCGAACAAGTGGCAGCAGTTTAAATATATCATGCTTCCAAGTATCAAGACCATCGTGATGCTCAACCTGATCATGTCCATCACCGGTTCGCTCAGTGCGTTTGAGCCTGCATACGTCATCGCGTCAAAGGGTGCGAACGGCACAGCGACTTACTTCGTAAAGATGCATGAGGTAGCGCACACGAGTCAGAAAATTGGTCAGGCGTCCGCGATGGCAGTGGTGCTGCTGCTGATTATCTTCGCAGCGACAATCCTACAGAAACTCTTCTTTAAATATGTATTTAAGAGCGGAGAAGATGAGGATAGGGGTGCAGCGGCAAGACGCGAGAGACAGATTGCAAAGTTAAATGCAAGGAAGGGGGCATAAGCATGACAGCGGTACAGGCTTTTAAGAAATATTTATGGATATTTATCAAATATTTTTCAGTCATATTTTTCTCATTCGTCGCATTGCTTCCGATCGTTTCCTGTGTGATCACTGCGCTGAAAACTAAGACAGAATATGAGAACACAAACGTAATGACACCGCCGCAAAACTGGTTTAACTTCGAGAACTTTGTCACGGCGTTCCGCGATGGCGGTATGGGCAAGGCGTTCTTGAACTCAGCACTCATTGTAATCTGTGTTGTGGTTGGTTCTGTGCTCATCGGTTCGATGATCGCCTATGTGTTAAACCGTTTTAAGTTCCCGGGCAACGGATTGATCCGCAGTCTGTTCCTCTTTGCGACACTCCTTCCGGGTATCGCGATGCAGGTCGCTACATACCAGTTGATGTTCCAGCTCAAATTCATTGATACATTATATGGATATATCATTCTCAGCATGGGTACAGACGTAATCTCCATCTATGTATTTATTCAGTTTTTTGAGAATATCTCTGTATCGCTTGACGAGTCGGCATATATGGACGGCGCAAGCTACTTTACAATCTTCTACAGAATTTTGTTCCCGCTGTTAAAGCCGGCGATTGTTACCTGTGCGATCTTAAAGGGCGTGGGCATCTACAATGAGTACTACAATGCGATGCTATATCTGACAAAACCAGATTTAAAGACAGTTTCATTGGCGCTCTATACCTTTACAGGACCGTTCGGAAATCAGTATAACCTCATCTGTGCAGGTGTTATTATGACACTGCTTCCGGCGCTGATTCTCTTTATCGCATTCCAGAATCAGATTTATTCTGGACTGACAGCAGGTGCGGTAAAAGGTTAGTAATTAGGAGGATTACGATGGCAAATTCAGAAATGAGATCGGAGGTGATGACACACCTCACAACAGATATCATACCGTTCTGGAAAAGTCTGAGAGATGATGAGAACGGCGGATATACAGGATATCTCGGATATGACTTAAAGGCGGACAAGAAGGCAGTCAAGGGCTGCATTCTCAACAGCCGCATCACATGGTTCTTTGCCAATGCATACACGCTTCTGCGGGATGAAAGTCTCTTGAAGGAGGCAGAGCATGGCTTTGAGTTTCTCAAAAATGCTTGTTGGGACAAGAAAAACGGCGGGGTATACTGGTCTGTCAACTATGACGGCACACCGGCTGAGACATTGAAGCATACCTACAATCAGGCGTTCTCCATCTATGCCCTGTCCTCCTACTATGAGGCGAGCGGCGACCGGGAAGCATTGGATATGGCGTATCAGCTCTATGAGTTGATCGAGGGAAAGATGCGCGACGAGCTGGGCTACAAGGAAGCCTTTGATGAGGCCTTTAACGAGATTGACAACGAGAAGCTCTCTGAAAATGGCGTGATCGCGTCAAAGACAATGAACACCCTCCTCCATGTATTTGAGGCGTACACAGAATTGTACAGGGTAGATCACAACGAGAAGGTTGCTGATCAGATCAAATGGATGATGGACATTGTGGCGGAAAAAGTTTACAATCCAGAGCTGCACCGTCAGGAGGTATTTTTTGACGAGGCTTGGAACCCTATCATAGATCTGCACTCCTATGGTCATGACATCGAGACCGCATGGCTTATTGACAGAAGTGTCGAAGTGTTAAATGACGAGGCATACGAGAAAAAGATGTCGCCGATCACGCAGGATTTGACCAATCAGATCTACAAAGTGGCATTTGACGGTGCGTCTCTTGCGAACGAGTGCGAGAAGGGTGTTGTCAATGAATGGCGTATCTGGTGGGTGCAGGCGGAGACTGTCGTGGGATTCTTAAACGGCTATGAAAAGACAGGGCGCTTGGAATATCTCGACGCGGCGAAGAAGGTATGGCAGTTTATCAAAGATCATTTGATTGACAGGCGTGACGGCTATGCGGCAGGCAGAGAGTGGTACTGGCGCGTACAGGCAGACGGTACGCCGGATGAGACCCAGCCGATCGCAGAACCGTGGAAGTGCCCGTATCACAATGGCAGAATGTGTTTTGAGGTTATCAGGAGATAGGGCAGGCTCAGCGCGCTATTTCGAATTGGAGGTTGACATGGGAAATGTATTTGAGCAAAACAAGGAAATGATAATGAGACGGTACGAGGAGATCGTAAACCGTAAAAATGTGAAGAGCGATTTCTACAATGGCATTTATGACCGTTATGAGTACCCGGTACTGACACGCGATCATATCCCGCCATTCTGGAAATTTGACATGAATCCCGAGACCAATCCGTATTTCATGGAGCGGCTCGGTGTGAATTGTGCCTTTAATTCCGGCGCGATAGAGCTGGACGGAAAGTTTTACCTTGTGGCGAGGGTCGAGGGAAATGACAGAAAGTCTTTCTTCGCGGTGGCAGAGAGCGACAACGGGATTGACGGATTTCGATTCTGGGATTATCCGATTCTGCTTGACGATGTGTGCCCGGAGGAGACAAACGTATATGACATGCGCCTGACGAAGCATGAGGACGGCTATATCTATGGGGTGTTCTGCTCTGAGAGCAAGGATACCAAGGTCAATGACCTGTCTGCGGCAGTGGCGGCAGCAGGAATTGTGCGGACAAAGGATTTAAAGACATGGGAGCGGCTGGAGAACCTAAAGACGCTGCGTTCCCCTCAGCAGCGCAATGTGGTGCTGCACCCGGAGTTTGTAGACGGCAAGTATGCGTTTTACACAAGACCGATGGACGACTTCATTGATACAGGAAGCGGCGGCGGTGTCGGTTTCGGACTCTGTGATGATATCACGCATGCGGTCATTGACGAGGAAATCATCACGAGCAAGCGAAAATATCACACGATCACGGAGGCAAAGAACGGCGCTGGCGCAGTTCCGATCAAGACCGACAAGGGCTGGATCCATATTGCCCACGGTGTGCGCAACACCGCGGCAGGGCTTCGCTATGTAGTGTATGCATTTGCTACGGCGCTGGAGGACCCGGCAAAAGTGATCGCGGAGCCGGGCGGATTTTTGATCGCACCGCTTGGGGCTGAGCGGGTTGGCGATGTGTCGAATGTGGTGTTCACAAACGGAGCAATCGCAAGAGAGAACGGAGATGTATATATTTACTATGCGTCGAGCGATACGAGGCTGCATGTGGCGACAACCACAATCGACAAGCTTGTGGACTACGTGTTCAACACACCGGAGGACCCACTCCGCTCTGTGGACTGTGTGGCACAGCGGTGTGCATTTATCAAGAAAAATTTGGAATATATGAAATAATCGTTATTAGGAGCAGGAGGATAAACAGATGCGTACACAAAAGTATGGAATCGATTGTAGGAAGGGCGTTTTGAATAAAGGAAATCTTTATCGAATTGAGAGAGCGATGAAGAAAGCGATGCGCGGTGAGGCAGTCACCGTGGGATTTTTGGGCGGTTCCATCACGCAGGGCTGTTTGTCCTCGACTCCTGAAACCTGCTACGCATATCTGGTGTACAGATGGTGGTGCGACAAATTTCCAGCGTCAGCGATCACGTATGTCAATGCGGGAATTGGCGGCACGACCTCACAGTTTGGCGTGGCGAGGGCAGACAGCGACCTGCTGTCAAAAGAGATAGATTTTACGATTGTCGAGTTCAGTGTGAACGATAAGGATAATGAACATTTTCTGGAGACCTACGAGGGTCTGATACGCAAGATTTACAGTTACCGTACCGAGCCGGCAGTGCTGATTGTGAACAGTGTATACTACAGTGACGGGGCGAATGCACAGGCGCAGCACGTCAGGATTGGCAAGGCATATGATCTGCCTTGTGTCAGCATGAAGCCGACTTTGTATGAGAAGGTGCAGGATGGTACATATACAAGCCGTGATGTGACCGAAGATGATCTGCACCCAAACGATGAAGGGCATGGCTTGATGGCGGAGGTGATCATCAGCTTTTTGGAGATGGTTTATGAGGAATTACAGTCAGGAGACGAGGCGGCGGACAACCATTTGGATGTACAGAAAATGACACCAGTGACCCTAAATGCCTATGAAAATTCTGTCAGATACCAGAACGATAACAGCGAGACCGTCTTGACGGAAAATGAGGGATTTACGGCAGATGGACAGCCGCAGCATGATATTCGGGAAATATTTCGGCGTGGCTGGACAGCGGACAAAAAGGGTGCACATATTGGTTTTGATATAGAGGGAAGCTGTATCGGCGTACAGTACCGCAAGTCGGTGGCAAAGCCTACCTGCGTGGCGCGGGCTGTGGTGGACGGCGATATGGACAAAGCAGTGGTCCTCGACGGGAATTTCGAGGAGACATGGGGGGACAGCCTGCATCTGGACACAATTGCAGAGCATCTGCCCTATGGCAAGCATCATGTGGATATTGAGCTGATTGAGACGCATGAGGACGACAAGGTGCCATTCTATCTTGTGTCGGTGATCGGTTCAGGATTATAAATATAGTAAAAATTGAAAACAGGAGGATTAAAAAATGAGTAAAGTAAAAATGATGAGTCCGGCAGTTCCAAACATGCCTTGGCAGGACAGGGCAGACGGCAAGACCTCAGGCGTTGCCGATGCGCCCATCTGGCGATACAATGAAAATCCGATCATCGGGAGAAATCCTGTAAAGGGTGTTGCGAGAATCTTCAACAGTGCAGTGATTCCGTATGAGGGCGCGTTTATCGGCGTGTTCCGCGGTGAGCAGACCAACGGTGTGCCATATATCTATCTGGGACGCAGCCAAGATGCAATCCATTGGGATTTTGATGCAAACAAGATTGACTTTGTCGATGAGGCAGGAAATCCGTTCATGCCAGTGTATGCATACGATCCCCGTCTCGTGAAGGTTGAGGATGTGTACTATATTATCTGGTGTCAGGATTTCTACGGTGCGGCGATCGGCATGGCAAAGACAACGGATTTCAAGACATTTACGCGCATCGAGAACCCGTTCCTTCCGTTCAACAGAAATGCAGTGCTGTTTCCAAGAAAGATTAACGGCAACTTCATGATGCTGAGCCGTCCTTCGGATTCCGGCCACACACCATTTGGCGATATCTTCGTGAGCGAGAGCCCGGATTTGGTATACTGGGGCAAGCACAGACATGTGATGGGCAAAGGAAACGAGTGGTGGCAGTCCTTGAAGATTGGCGGCGGCGCAGCGCCGATTGAGACAAGTGAGGGCTGGCTGTTGTTCTACCACGGTGTGACAGGCACCTGCAACGGCTATGTGTACTCTATTGGCGGTGCAATCCTTGACATTGACAATCCTTCGATTGTGAAGTACCGCTGCGAGAACTTCCTGCTGACACCTGAAGAGTGGTATGAGGAGAGAGGTTTTGTGCCAAATGTATGCTTCCCATGTGCGACAATTCACGACTCCGAGACCGGCAGAATCGCTATTTATTATGGCGCGGCAGACAGCTATGTGGGACTTGCATTCACTGAGATTGATGAGATCGTTGAGTACATCAAGACAAAGAGCGCTGTGACGACATCAGATACAGAGATTGGCAGGAGATAGTGTGAGAAGTCACATGGCAGGAATATGTGATTCATATGTGGGGAAAAGAACGTCGGATTCGCGGCGTTCTTTTCATACACATGATAGTATAAATGAGGAGGGATTGCGATGCTGAGAGAGACATTGCTCAAAGAGATTCCAGAGTTGAAGATTCATGGAAGGACGACGGCGTGCCGCGACCCGCTGACGCTGTTTTGGACGGCAAGCGGGTTTGAGTGCAATGTGACGGGCTCAGAGCTCTGGGTGGAGTTGGAGGTCACATTTGACATGTACGAGCCATGGTTTAGTTATACCGTGAACGGAGACTGGGTGGGCAGGCAGATGCTGCAAAAGGGCAGAACATGGATTCCGCTGTTTCGCGGCATGAGTCCAGAGCGTGTCAAGAATGTGCGGTTTTTTAAGGATTTGCAGGCGATGAGCGGCGATGGAGAATCCTATATTCATATCCATGCACTGCGCCATGACGGGGTGTTTTGCCCGGTCGCGGAAAAAAAGCTCAAAATGGAGTTTATCGGCGACAGTATCACCTCCGGCGAAGGGCTTTTTGGTGCGAAGGAGGAGTGGGACTGGATTCCGATGTTCTTCTCGTCAGTCAAAAGCTATGCCTATCAGACGGCACAAAAACTTGACGCAGACTACAGGGTATTTTCTCAGAGCGGATGGGGGGTACACAATGCATGGGATAACAACTTGCATGGCGTGATACCAAACTATTATAAAGAAATTTGCAGTCTGATGCCGGGAGTTGAGAATGAGCGGCTTGGCGGAAAACAGCCGCATGATTTTGCCAGTTGGCAGCCGGATTATGTGGTAGTGAATTTGGGGACAAACGATGCCGCTTCCTTTGATCAGCCGGCGTGGGTTGACGCGCAGACCGGGGAAGCTCATAAAATGCGCAGAAATGCGGACGGGTCGTACTGTGTGGAGGATATCAGGGCATTTCAGCAGGCGGCAAAGGCATTTCTGGAGCTGATTCGTTCCTGCAATCCAGACGCGCAGATAATATGGTGTTTTGGAATGCTTGGCATTGATTTTCAGCAGTATGTCAAGGAGGCGGTCTTATCGTATGCGCAGGAGGCGGACGACCGCAAGGTGTCCTATTTACAGCTTCCGTTCATGACGAAGGAGAGCGTTGGTTCAAGAGAGCACCCGGGATTTCTGTGTCATAAACAGGCGGCGGAGGTTTTGGCAGGATATATCGCACAGTTGAGGAATTGAGAAGGAGAACAACATATGTTTCGAGATGATTTTGTTTGGGGTGTGGCGAGCAGCGCCTATCAGATCGAGGGTAGAGACCCGCAGGACGGCGCGGGGAAGTGTATCTGGGATACCTTTGCAGAGGAGGGCAGAGTGTACGGGCATCAAAATGCAGATGTAGCTTGTGACCATATTCACAGGTACAAGGAGGATTTTGCCATGATGCGCCTTCTGGGGATAAAGGCATATCGCTTTTCTCTGAGCTGGGCGCGCCTGATGCCAGAAGGTACAGGTGCGGTCAATGAGAAGGCAGTTGCGCTCTACCGCGATTATCCCTACACGGACAAGCCGGAAGATGTCGAGGCGGCAAAAAGTATCTATTTTGGCTTTGACCAGCCAATCGAGAACTGGACATGGAATGTGGCGTGGTTTGCCGCCCCCGTTTTTCTGGGAACATATCCAGCCGAGGGGCTTGAGAAGTATCGGGCATATCTGCCGGAGATCACAGAAGCGGATATGGAATTAATCCATCAGCCGATTGACTTTATGGGGCAGAACATCTACAATGGATATTATATCAGAAGAGGGGCGGACGGCAGACCCGAGTATGTGGACAGGCCGGCGGGATTTCCAAAGACTGCGGCAAACTGGCCCGTCACCCCGGAGTGCCTGTACTGGGGACCCAAGTTTTTGTATGAGCGCTATCATATGCCGCTCTATATCACGGAGAATGGGATGTCCTGTCATGATATTGTTTCCGCAGACGGACAAGTCCATGACAGCAATCGAATCGAATTTCTGGACCGCTATCTGTCGCAGCTGCAAAAGGCAGGCGATGAGGGGGCGGATATCCGGGGATATTTCCTGTGGACATTCCTTGACAATTTCGAGTGGGACAAAGGATATAACGAACGCTTTGGCATTGTCTATGTGGATTTTGCGACACAGAAGCGCACTGCGAAGGACTCGGCGTACTGGTATCAGAGAGTAATAGAGACAAATGGAGGGATTTTAAGTATGAATGACACCAATGCAGCAAACGCGGCAAAAGAGATTTTATGGATGAAGCCTGTGTTTAAGCAGATGATCTGGGGCGGAAACAAGTTAGGCAGCAAGTGGGGATATGAGATTCCGGGTGAAAACACCGGAGAGTGCTGGGCAGTGAGCGCGCACCCTAACGGGGATTGCACAATAAAAGAAGGGACTTTTGCCGGAAAAACATTAAGCCAGCTCTGGTCAGAGGAGCCGCAGCTTTTCGGCAATGCAGCCGGAGACCGCTTCCCGCTCTTAATCAAGATTATTGATGCAAATGATGACCTGAGCATACAGGTGCACCCCGATGACACCTATGCCGGAAAGAATGAAAATGGCTCTTTTGGCAAGACAGAGTGCTGGTATATCCTTGACGCGCCAGAGGGCGCAACGCTTGTCATTGGACACAATGCAAAGGACAGGGCAGAGCTTGAAGATATGATTGGCAGCGGCAGATGGGAGGACTTTCTGCGCGAAGTGCCTGTCAAGAAGGGCGACTTTATCCAGATTGACCCCGGGACAGTGCATGCCATCAAAGGCGGCATAGAAATTCTGGAGACGCAGCAGAACTCTGATATCACATACCGGGTGTATGATTATGGACGTCTCCAAGACGGCAAGCCGCGCGAGCTTCATATTGAGAAGAGTATTGATGTCATCACTGTGCCGGCAAAGTCCGTAAAGGAGAGTGTCATCAATATCGCCACAGATGCAAAGAACACGATGAATGAGTTGATTTCATGCAATTATTACCGGGTGTGGAAGCTGGACGTGGACGGCAGCATGGAGATTTCACAGGAGTATCCGTTCCTGATTATGAGTGTCGTGGAGGGAGACGGACTCATCAACGGGCAGCTTATCAAAAAGGGCGACCACTTTATCCTGCCAAATGGCTTTGGCAAAGCACAGCTCCAAGGAAAGATGGCGTTGATCGCCTCCACGATCGCGTAAGATCATAGACTTTTATGTTGTGATCAGGCGGGGCAGCATGAACTGAGGCGGTTAAAAGAGCGCTTAGAACAAATTGCATAAGTATTCAATAAGTATGAATTGTAGAATTGACAATTATGTCCAATAGCGATATACTGAATATATCGGCGGACAACCGCTATTTTAACGAAACATATAATAATCAATGATGGAGGTTCAGATTTATGTTAGTATCAGCTACAGAAATGCTCAAGAAGGCAAAAGAAGGTCACTATGCAGTAGGTCAGTTCAATATCAACAACCTTGAGTGGACAAAGTCTATCTTACAGACAGCTCAGGAGTTAAACAGTCCTGTTATCCTCGGTGTGTCAGAGGGTGCCGGCAAATATATGACAGGATTCAATACCGTTTCAGCGATGGTCAAGGCGATGGATGCAGATCTCGGTATCACAGTTCCTGTAGCGCTCCATTTGGATCACGGCACATATGACGCATGCTACAAGTGCATCAAGGCAGGCTTCACGTCAATCATGTTCGACGGTTCTCACTATGCGATCGACGAGAATATTGCAAAGACCAAAGAGCTTGTTGCAGTAGCACACCAGCTTGGTCTCTCCATTGAGGCAGAGGTTGGCTCCATCGGCGGCGAGGAAGACGGCGTTGTAGGCATGGGCGAGTGCGCTGACCCGAATGAGTGCAAGCAGATTGCAGATCTGGGCGTGGACATGCTCGCAGCAGGCATCGGCAACATTCATGGCAAATATCCTGCAAACTGGGCAGGACTCAGCTTTGAGACATTGGATGCAATCCAGCAGAAAACAGGTGTTATGCCATTAGTACTCCACGGCGGCACAGGCATTCCTGAGGACATGATCAAGAAGGCGATTGCGCTCGGTGTTGCAAAGATTAATGTAAATACAGAGTGCCAGCTCTATTTCCAGGAAGCAACCCGCAAGTATATTGAGGCAGGAAAAGACTTAGAGGGCAAGGGATTTGATCCTCGTAAGCTGCTTGCACCGGGCTGTGAAGCCATCAAGGAAATTGTAAAGATCAAGATGGAACTGTTTGGTTCAGTTGGTAAAGCGTAAATCCGATTGATAAAAGAATAGACAACAAAAAGAACACCCGATATTGATATCGGGTGTTCTTTTTTTGGCATTGGATTATTTTTTATTGTTGAGTGCTGCCTCGATCAGTCCTCGGAACAGCGGATGAGGTCTGTTTGGCCTGCTCTTTAATTCAGGATGCGCCTGTGTGGCAAGAAAAAACGGGTGTGATGGAATTTCTACCATCTCCACAATACGCCCGTCAGGAGAAAGCCCTGATAAAAGCATTCCCTTCTCTGTGACAACAGCGCGGTAGTCATTGTTGACTTCATAGCGGTGGCGGTGGCGCTCGTGAATGACTTCGCTGTCATAGAGCTTGTACGCCTTGGAGGAAGGATCGAGATGACACTCGTAAGAACCAAGCCGCAGTGTACCGCCGATATCCTCCACGCCATTCTGGTCAGGCATCAGCGCAATGACAGGGTGCGTGGTGTTGGGATTCAGCTCGATACTGTGCGCGTCATTGTAGCCAGCCACATCTCTGACAAATTCCACGATCGCAAGCTGCATACCAAGACAGAGTCCGAGGAAGGGGATATTGTTCTCGCGCGCGTAGCGGATCGCATCAATCATGCCCTCGATACCGCGGTCGCCAAATCCGCCGGGAACTAAGATGCCGTCGGCGTCCTTTAGGATTTGTGCCACATTTTCCTTGTTGACCTGTTCGGAATCCACCCATTGAATATTGACAGTGGCGTGCTGCGGAATACCGCCGTGTTTCAGCGCTTCGACAACGCTGATATAGGCATCGTGGAGCTGCGTGTACTTTCCGACAAGGGCGATCGTGACTTCCTGTGTGGGGGATTTGAGGTCATCCACCATCTTTGTCCAGTCCGCAAGGTCCGGCGCCGGACTGTCGAGATGCAGGCATTCGCAGGCAACTTCGGCGAGATGTTCTTTCTCCATCGCAAGAGGTGCTTCATAGAGATACTCTACATCTAGATTTTGCAGCACGTGGGAGTTTGGCACATTACAAAACAGCGCAATCTTGTCTTTTAAGGCTTGGTCCAGCTCATGCTCGCTGCGGCATACGATGATATCGGGCTGAATCCCCATGCCTTGCAGCTCTTTGACACTTGCCTGCGTCGGCTTGGTTTTCATCTCCTGCGAAGCACTCAGATAAGGAATCAGCGTCACATGAATCAGGATCGCATTCTCGTGGCCGACCTCGTGCTGAAACTGCCGGATAGATTCTAAGAAAGGCTGGCTCTCGATATCGCCGACCGTTCCGCCGACTTCGATGATGGCGATACGCATATCGGGATCTGTGAAATTCCGGTAAAAGCGGCTCTTAATTTCATTGGTAATGTGGGGAATAACCTGTACTGTGCCGCCGCCGTAATCGCCGCGGCGCTCTTTCTGGAGAACAGTCCAGTACACCTTGCCTGTCGTCACATTGGAGTTCTTGTCGAGACTCTCGTCGATAAAACGCTCATAATGACCGAGGTCCAAATCTGTCTCGGCGCCGTCGTCCGTCACAAAAACTTCGCCGTGCTGAATCGGATTCATCGTACCGGGGTCGATGTTGATATAGGGATCAAACTTCTGCATGGTCACTTTATAGCCTCTGGCTTTGAGAAGTCGTCCGAGTGAAGCAGCTGTAATTCCTTTTCCAAGACCGGAAACTACACCGCCGGTTACAAATACATACTTAACTGGCATAACCTAACTTATTCCTTTCCTCTATGATTGTAATGATTTTATAAATATCTTATTATTATACAACAGAGCAGTGGGAAAAAGCTATAGTTAAATGATTTTTATTTGATAGATTTTTAAGGAACGCGAATGAAAGCAACCATGTGGCGCGGTACATAAATTATGCAAAAGCGGCGTATGTTAATAAGACAGAAATATGTTTTAGAAACTTTTCACAAAGAAATCACAAAGAATATGTTGATTTATGCCCGTTGAAACCATATAATTATAATTACGGTTTCATCACATAAGTATCAAGAACCATCAGGAATGGTCCTGACGGATTCAGTATGATATATATGGTTACAGTTTGGCAATGCTGAGCGATAACTATCAATGAGAAAGGATACTACAGGAAAATGGACAATAATCAAGTCAACAATTATGACAACAATTCCAACCGGAATAACGGGGGATCCGGCGGCGGTGGCAATGGCGGGAATAACAACAATAATGGCAAAGACCCCAAAAAACAGAGTATTATCATCATGATCACAGCGGCGGTCCTGTCGCTTCTGTGCATCAGTTATTTTACGCGCGCTGTGACAGGCGCTACGACTGTTGAGATTTCATATAATGAGTTTATTGAGATGGTTGATGCTGGAAAAATTGAGTCGGTCAAGATCGAGTCCAGCCAGATTGAGATTAAGCCAGTGTCGAGTGCACAGGGGAAAGAGAATGTGAATGGTCTGCTGGCGTCCGCAGTCCGGGTGACATATATCACAGGAAAGGTCGAGGACGATGAGACGCTCACAAAACGTTTGCTTGACGCAGGTGTCGAGGTCCGCGGAACAGTGCCAGATGGTTCCGGCATTATTCTCTCCCTTCTATATTATATAGTGCCAATTCTTTTGATGTGGGGACTTTTGAGTCTGCTGTTCCGCAAGATGACAGGCGGAGGCGGTGCATTCAGCATGGGCAAGAGCACAGCAAAGATCTATGTGCAGAAAGAGACTGGCATCACGTTTCGCGATGTCGCGGGCGAGGATGAGGCGAAGGAATCACTGCAAGAGGTGGTAGACTTTTTGCACAATCCGGGCAGATATGTCAAAATCGGTGCAAAACTTCCCAAAGGTGCGCTGCTTGTAGGACCGCCCGGCACAGGTAAGACGATGCTTGCAAAGGCGGTTGCTGGGGAGGCGAAGGTGCCGTTTTTCTCATTGGCAGGCTCTGATTTTATTGAGCTGTATGTCGGTGTCGGCGCATCGCGTGTGCGCGATTTGTTTAAAGAGGCGGAGAAGAACGCGCCTTGTATTATTTTTATTGACGAGATAGATGCCATCGGCAGAAGCCGCGACTCCAAATATGGCGGCGGCAATGAGGAGCGCGAGCAGACATTGAATCAGCTCTTGTCAGAGATGGACGGTTTTGACGGCAAGAAGGGAATTATTATTCTTGCAGCGACGAACAGACCGGAGATTCTTGACAAAGCGCTTTTGAGACCGGGACGCTTTGACCGGCGTATTATTGTGGATAAGCCTGATTTGAAGGGACGTGTCAATATTCTTAAAGTCCACGCCAAGGATGTGCTGATGGATGAGACTGTAGATCTTGACGCGATCGCGCTTGCGACGAGCGGCGCAGTCGGCGCGGACCTTGCCAATATGATCAATGAGGCGGCGATCAACGCTGTCAAAGAAGGCAGGGAGTTCGTCAGCCAGAAAGATTTGTTCAACGCAGTGGAGGTGGTGCTTGTCGGCAAGGAGAAGAAAGACCGCATTATGAGCAAGGAGGAGCGCAAGATTGTCTCCTACCATGAAGTCGGTCACGCGCTGATCAGTGCGTTGCAGAAAAACTCTGAGCCGGTACAGAAGATTACGATCGTACCGCGCACGATGGGGGCACTCGGCTATGTGATGCATGTGCCGGAGGATGAAAAATATCTCAATTCGCAAAATGAGCTGCATGATATGATCGTTGGTCTTTTGGGCGGGCGCGCAGCGGAGGAGATTGTGTTTGACACCGTGACGACAGGTGCGTCCAATGATATCGAGAAAGCGACAGGCATTGCACGCTCGATGATCACGCGCTACGGCATGAGCAAAAAGTTTGGTCTGATGGGGCTTGAGACTGTGGAGAGTCAGTATTTGGAGGGCAGAAGTTCTCTGAACTGTGCAGATAATACAGCGGCAGAGATTGACACAGAAGTCATGAATATGCTCAAGGAGTGTTATGAGGAAGCGCTCGCGATGCTGCGCGAGAACCGGGACGTGATGGATCAAATTGCCGTACATTTAATCGAGAAAGAGACGATCACCGGAAAAGAGTTTATGAAGATTTACCGCGAGGCAAAGGGTCTGCCAGAGCCGGAGGAGAAGAAGGACGAGATCGCGGTCAAAGAAAAGAGTGTCTTAACTGAGGAGACTGGTGAGACGGAGAAGAAGGAAGAAGTGCATATACCAGCGCAAAGTGGATTTCCAACACAGGCGCAGCAGTCTGCATACACGGCACAGCAGCCTCAAAAGCCATGGAGTATGCCGCCCGCGTATGACTGGAATCCAGAAGCCAAGGCACAAGGGCAGGAAGCTGTGCAGCCGTATCAGAATTTAAATCCACAACAGCGAAATCAGGACGCACAGCCGCAGAATGGTTTAGCGCCGCAGAGCCAGCCGCCGCACTGCACAGATACAGATGGACAGAATCCGCAGGAAATGGATTCTCAGAATACCATAGCACAACAGTACTTTGCACCACAAGTACAGGATACGGTTTCATCTCCGAATCCGCAGCCGGAGGAAACAGCGCAGCCGCCATATACAGGAGCGCAGCCGGAGGACAATGGCAGCAACCAAGAGACATCACGTTTTGGCGCATTGTGGGACAGGACGGTAAATGGAGATCGCAATAACAATAGTCACAACCACGAGAACAGATGGTAGTTTTAACAGTGAGTCCGAAAGATACAATCGGAGTTTTAGGTCTGATTTGCGTGAGCGGATTTTGAGCGCGCAGTTCATTGAAGGGAGTACACATAGAAGCCAGACGTGTACTCCCTTTTGTGGATATATGGCAAGACAGCCAAGAGAATTGTAGAGAAAGGAGAAGATAGAAATGCCGGATACGAAACAGGAATTAGACGAGAACAACGAATCTGAAGTGAAGGAATTTGATGTCAAAGAGGAGCTTGGCAAACTTCCCAAAAAGCCCGGCGTCTATATCATGCACGACGCTGACGACACCATTCTCTATGTGGGAAAAGCCAAGAATTTACATAATCGTGTGCGGTCTTATTTCAAGGAAAATATAGGACGCGGACCACAGATTGACAAAATGGTTTCCCTGATTGCGCGGTTTGAGTATATCGTGACGGACTCTGAGCTGGAAGCCTTGGTGTTGGAGAATAATTTAATCAAGGAGTATTCACCGAAATACAATACACTGTTAAAGGACGACAAGACATATCCCTATATTAAAGTGACACTGGGAGAGGAGTATCCGCGTGTGATGACTGTCCGCCAGATGAAGAAGGACAAAGCAAAGTATTTTGGACCGTTTACAAATGGCGGTGTAAAGGAAAGCATTGACCTGATCAATAAGCTGTATCAGCTACGGACATGCAACAGAAAACTTCCAAGAGACTGCGGCAAGGAGCGCCCCTGCCTGAATTATCATATAGGTCAGTGCTGTGCGCCCTGTGAGGGTGGAATTTCCAAGGAAGCTTATGCAGAGCGGATTGACAAGGCGATTGATTTCCTGAATGGAAGGCAGCAGCCCATCATTAAGGAATTAAAAGAGAAGATGCAGCAGGCGTCAGAAAAGATGGATTTCGAGGAGGCTATTCGATACCGAGATCTGATCGAGAGTGTAAAAAAGGTCAGCGAGACGCAGAAAATGTCAGACAATGTGGGTGAGGACAAGGATATTATCGCGCTTGCAATTGACGGAAATGAGACTGTCGTACAGGTGTTTTTTCTGCGAAACGGCAAGTTGATTGGCAGGGAGCACTTTTACATGACACAGGTCGAGGAGTTAACGCCAGACAATATTCTGACGAGCTTTGTGAAGCAGTTCTATGCAGGAACGCCGTTTATTCCGCGGGAGATTATGTTACAGGAGACGATTGAGGACATGGAACTGGTGGAGCGGTGGCTGACGACCAGAAAGGGGGCGCGGGTTCATCTGCGGGTGCCGCAGAAGGGGGCAAAGGAACGGCTCGTGGATTTGGCGGCAAGAAATGCCCAGCTTGTGTTAAGTCAGGACAGAGAGCGCATCAAGCGTGAGGAGGGCAGGACGATCGGCGCCGTGAAGGAGATCGAGGAAATCCTTGGCATCAGCCCACTGACACGCATGGAGGCGTTCGATATCTCCAATACCAGCGGGTTTGCCAATGTGGGTTCGATGGTCGTGTATGAGAAGGGAAAGCCTAAGCGCAGTGATTATCGGAAATTCCGCATGAAAACGGTGGCAGGTCCCGATGATTATGCCTGCATGTACGAAGTTTTGACAAGGCGGTTTCAACACGGTCTGGACGAGCGCGAGGAGATGCTGCTGGACGAGAACAGCGTCGGTGAGGATTTTGGCAGTTTTACGAAATTTCCAGATTTACTGTTGATGGACGGCGGGCGCGGTCAGGTCAATATTGCGCTGCAAGTGCTTGATGAGCTGGGCATTCGTATTCCAGTCTGCGGCATGGTGAAGGACGATAATCACCGCACGAGAGGGTTGTATTTCAACAATGTCGAGCTGCCGATTGACACGCACAGCGAGGGATTTAAATTAATCACGCGCATACAGGACGAAGCGCACCGCTTTGCGATCACCTATCATCGTTCACTTCGCAGCAAGGCACAGGTGCATTCCGTGCTCGACGAGATACCGGGCGTGGGACCTAGCCGCAGAAAGGCATTGATGAAATATTTTAAGTCCATCGAGGAGCTGCGCGCCGCGGACACTGCCAAGATTTCAGAAGTGCCGGGTATTACGGCAAATGTGGCGGAGGAAATTTATCGTTTTTTTAATAAGGAGGTTTCCGAGAACACAGCCTCCGAGCAGTCTTCGGCAGATGAGATTGGCACAAATTCTTTTTCGTAGGTTTCTTTTTTGAATTTTGTGGAATAATACGTTTAGATTCGTATTGTTATGTGGAGGAACGGCAATGGAAACACAGATTCAACAAAGAAACATCTTAGTGGTAGAGGACGATCAGGAATTAAATGAAGCGATCGTGCTCGCACTGGAAAATGACACCTATACCTTTATACAATGCAGGACAATCGCGGACGCGAGGAAAATCATGGAGAGCGGGGACATCTCTTTGATTTTGCTTGATCTCAGTCTGCCAGATGATAGCGGGATAGATTTTGTGCGGGAAATCCGTAAGCGGAGTCAGTTGCCCGTTCTGCTCATCGCAGTGAGCAGTATGGAGCCGGATATTGAGGCAGGGCTTGAGGCGGGCGCAAATGATTATATCACAAAGCCTTTTCGTTTGACGGCGCTGCGCGAGCGGGTGGCGGTGTGGCTGCGCGGGAAAACAACGCCCAAAGAGCATTATAAAATCGACCATTTTGATTTTGATTTTGGGAAAATGGAGTTTCGCCGCGGCGGTCAGTTGATGGAGTTAAGCAAAACAGAACAGCGGTTGTTAAAGATTCTCTGCGAAAATAAAGGGGCGACTGTGAAACGAAACACGCTGATTGACTGGGTATGGCAGGGAATTGGGGAGTGTTTGGACGAGGACGCGCTGACAGTGGCAGTGAAACGGCTGCGCGACCAGCTCGAGATTGATTCTGCCAATCCTGATTACATCAAAAACGTGTATGGAATCGGTTACACATGGGCGGTAACTCCGTAAATTGTGGACGATGCAGTCTGATAAACACATGCCGATCAAGTGTCGCGCGTGTCTGCGGCAGGGCGGACACGCGTGGAGAATGCACTAAAGAAGCTGTTCTATGAGGCAATGGTGTTCTTTTCGGGCAGTGTCATAGCTGATGCCCACAGTTTTTATTAACTTTCCGCTGAATCCTGTGGTGCTGTGGTTTGAGCGTAATGTCCGTGACAATGACGCTGTCCCGCTGGGCAAGAATCCATTCCACTGCGTCTGCGACATCATCTGGAAGAAGATATGACGCCGCATCGTCCCCCTCCCTGAAATCTGCATTGCGGTAGAGATTTGTCTGTGTCATATCCGGGGAAATGGTGATTGATTTCACGCCATATTTTCGGGATTCGTCAAAGAGACTGCGCGAAAAGCTGGCAAGCCCTGCTTTGGTCGCGCCGTAAGCACAGCCGTGCGGATTGGACTGCGCCGCAGTCACAGAGGAAATATTGATAATATAACCTGCGTTTTTCTTTAAGTGCCGCAAAAGCTGCTGGGTCAAAATCATGGGGGTCTCGAGATTGGTCCGCACCAGCCGCTTGATTTTGTCTGGACTTAATTCTTCATGAAGCCCGTAATATCCAACACCGGCATTGTTTACCAAGACATGAACCGAATGCTGTGCCGCGATTTGACGGACGTGGGCGCAGAGTTGGGCTGTGTCCAGCACATCACAGACGATCGGGTGAATCTTGTCTGTTTCATGCCATTTTGTTTTGGAAAAATCCCTTCCGAAACCGAACACTTCATATCCAAGCGCGCACAGCTTTTGGCTGACCGCGCAGCCGATACCGGAGGAGGCTCCAGTCACAATGGCAGCTTTTGTATTCGTATTTTTATTCATACATTCCATCGAAAAATCTTCTCCCTGTCAATTTTTTCTGCGATCTGTGCAGTCAAAAAACTTTCCATCTCTTCCATTAAGGGGGCTGGATAATGGCAGTAGCCGTCCTCCTTCTGAAAAGGAAACCAGATCACGGCTGAGTCTTTGGCTTGTTTTCGCATATTTTTCAAATAATCCTGTGAGATACGAAATGTTCCGATGCTGACGTCCAATAATTGATCAACCGCAATCGAACGATATACCTGATTCATCATTTCGCTATAATGCGTCTTCCAGCCGGGGAGGTAAATCATCGGGTCAAAACAAAGGCGTACAGGGCAGCCAGCGCGCATCAGCGCTGCCGCGCAAAAGAGGCGGTCTGACAGAGAGGCGGTATGATGTTCAAAGGCGTCGATCACTGCCTGCGGTGATATGGTATAGGCATAAATCACATTGGGCATGGGCACGATGCTTTGTACAAATGCTTTGTTGGCGCATTTTGTCCGTATTTCAATCGTTAACTGTGCGTGTTTTGCCGCAAAAGCACACCATTCCTGCACAAAGCCAATAAGCGGTTCCAGTGCCAGCAAATCCGTATCATAGGAGACACACAAATACAACGGATGATTTTCCAGTACACGTTCCACTTCTGCAAAAATATCCTCCAGATTGACGAATACCACAATATTTGCAGACGGATACATTCCCTTTAGATAGCAGTATGCGCAGTCAAAGATGCAGTTCATCGCGCAGGATACATAATAAAAATGTTCGTTGCCAAAGCGCTGGCAAACAGGGGCGCCTTCATAGAGCAGAGTTCCCTGTCTGGCGGCAAGAATCAATTTCTGTGCACAGTGCTGAAGCCGAATATTTTGTCTGCTTCGGCAGAATACATCCTTGTAATGACCAATTTCAATGATTTGGGCAGATGGGAATTTAGCCAGTATGTTCTGCGTGCGCGCATGATTGCGAACCGATTTTTCTACATAGATATGTGAAAAAAACGGGTTAAAATAATCTTCTTTTAAATTCTTCAAAACGTTGTTTTCCTTCTTTTTTATCTTTGCAGGGAAGCAGATTTTTCTCGTACAGTTCCCGAATCATGCCGATGTAATCCATACCAGACAGTGCCATATAGCGGATATACTGACGCATGGAATCCCGCATAGCCTTGGAACAGTGCAAGTCGGTACAAAAAGTTTCGACGATTTGTTTGTCCTTCTCATTCATTTCGTTATTGTGATCACTGTGTTCTTTTGTGATAGCGGCAGTCTGCATGAGATAATCAATGATGCAGTCTTGATAGTTCTGCATCAGAGATGTCACTTGTTCCTTGGAAACTTCTGCGGCATTGCCATTGTCAGACACCACTTTTAGAAAGATCATCTGGTGCGGAGCAAAGAAATGAATCCCCGCCTGATAGATTGCAGCGGCTTCCATGTCGTATAACATTCCTGCGAGAGCGCCCGCTGCAATCATGCGCTCATCTGTCTGCGTATTTGATGGAAGAAGATCTGCTGCAAAAGGGGCTTGGCCACCAAATCTGCCGCCGTCCTGTCCGGCATTCCACGGCAGCATTCCTGTTACGATCGCACTTTCGCGAAAGGGGTGACGATACAGCAGATCAGGATAAAAGGTTTTGCCTGTTGCCAGCTCGATAATCTGATTGCACAGGAAAATGCCATCCTTTTTGGCAGTGTGCGCGCACATTCCCACATTCAAGAGCAGGTCAGACGGCGTCGGTCTGTACATCGAGCATGTGCTGCTGACAGCTGCGGCAGCAGCGAGTTCACCGACACCAGTGATTGTGAGCCGGAGGTTCAAAGTCTCGTTATAAAATTCCTGAAACCAGATATTTTCCAGATTTTTCGTCAGATTGAATTGTCTGATAAATATTTGTGCCTCACAGTACAGTGCAGTAAAGAGATAGACCATACCTGTTTCCTTTCTGATGGAATATTTTTTGGACAGACTGAAATCTTTTTATTCTTCATTCTGTGATATTATTTTTATAAATTCATCTGGCAATAACGCCTTGACCCTAGAATCTTTATACTTTTTGATATTCCCTGTAACAATATAGTTCATCTGGTTACGTTTCGCACAACAGGAAATTACTGCATTCTCATAATCTTTAACTTCAGACACCAATGCATCCTGACAGTCTTTTGATGTAACATCTAAAATAGCGAATAATTGATAAAGCTTTGACAGGATATTTTTAGACTGCTCCGTATTGTGGAAGTGTTTTCTTGCCAGATAATAAATATCTGCAGCGGAACTGGCTGTAATGTACAGATCTTCGATCTGATTTGCAGCCAGCAAAAATATCTGCTCTGCTGATTCTCTAAAAGGTTCTCTTCCTGTCAGTGCATCAATTACTATATTTGTATCGACAAGTATTTTCATTACTTAGCATTCAGCCTTTCCTCTTTTGTATCTTCCAGACTGGCGTATTCGGGCAATATCCCGAACAGAGATTTTGCCGTATTCACTCTATTTTGATAAGGATTCGTCAGTTTGGCAATTGTTTTGCCGTTTTTTGTGATTAGAATATCCTCCTTTGCTGAAAGAAGTAAATATTTTCCTAAATTCTGTTTTAGTTCTGTTGCTGTTATAGACATCTGATCATCTCCTTCGCACGATTATTATATATCATTCGTGCGGTTCTGTAAAGTTATTCGTATGAATTTATCACGGTAATCACATGAATATTCCTCGCAGTACTCAAATTCGTATTATTGTCACACAATATCTTCATATAATCCGTATTGTCGAACAACAGCGGATTTGCCGCAGACTCCTTATAAAATCCCTGTTTTTGTACGATATAGTATATAGCATACCAGATTGTGTCTGAACATGCTTTTCCACAAATGAAAGAAAGGACGAGTCGGACATGTTCTGATATGACACAACTATAAATTTGTCTGAATCAAGGAGGATGATGGCATGAGTATGATGATGGGAATCAGCAGCCCAAACACGAGACGACTGGAGTTCAGGGATAAGGGCGGAAAAGTCGTTGGTTCTGTGACAATCAAAAGTGCGAAGTCGCAAGAGACAAAGAAGAAGCGGCTGCCGTACAGCTACAAGGAAATTTCCACAAGGCTTTTAAACGCAAAAAAGTCGGGCAACGCGCATCAGGTACTGATTAGTGCGAAGCAGAAGGTGGCGTCCCTCAGGCTGATGTACAAGGGAGGCGTGTATGATGACAATGAGATTTTCAATGCCTTGATGCACGCACAGGCGATCACCAGAGTGGCGAAGAAACGCATGAAACATCTCGAGGAGGAAGAGCGGGTCGAGCATAAAGGCGGACCCTGTGAGGCTGAGCTTGAGGAAAAGACTGAGCAAGGAACTGCAAAGCAGCTCAGGGAGGAAGATCCGTCAGATGTCAACCTTCAGAGAATGCAGAAGCTCATGGAGCAGTATGAGCGCATGATGGAGGAGGCAATGAAGGCACTTGAACGGATTGATGACATGGATGAGTTCTCGGAGGACATGGGAATCAGTGTACGGCAGAGCATGGACCCGGAGGACTTAGAGATGATGAAGAAGAAACATCGTGCCGACGAGATGAAGGAAATCATGGAGGCAGACATGAAGTACCTCAAAGCCATGTTTGACAAGTTTGAGAAGGAGAAGCAGACGATCGGCAGCAATGCTTATGGAATGAATGGTTATGACAGAAATGGTGTCTCACTCCAACTGGGGGGCATGAGTATTTCGACCGGCGCGTCGCCGAGTGCGGCGGCCGTGGTTGAGGGCGGTACGATTGACACAGCAGTGTGAGACTATAGCATATTGATTGACGAATCAATCGCAGCAGATTCCGCAGATATTGGAAATTCCAAGTCTGCGGAATTTTTGATGCACAGATTTATATAAGGCATAATTGCCAAAAAGTTTCCATCATTTATAATATTTCTAGTAAATCTGCAGAGGATGTGTTAAAATAAATTTAATAAAATTGAAAAGGAGCTGATAGTATGTATAAAATCATTACCATGGAACGTGAATTTGCAAGCGGCGGCAACGAGATTGGCAGACGGGTGGCCAAAAAATTAGGCATAGAACTATATGACAGGAATATTCTGGTGGAAGCGGCAAAAAGGCTTGATATTCCTCCAATTTATATCGGGGATTTGGAGGAGACTGCACCGGGAAGCATTATCTTTAACCTCTCAAAGACAGCGATCGGCGGCAGCAAAAAGGACAGCACGAATTTGCCAATGTCTGAGAAACTGTTTTTGGAAGAGAAAAAAATCATTGAGGAAAATGTGGAAAAACATGACTGTGTGATCGTTGGAAGATGCGCCTCTTTTATCTTGTTTGACAGGGCGGACTGCCTAAAGGTATTTGCCTATGCTGACAAGGATTACCGCATTAACCGCGCAATTCAGACAGAGCATATTGCGCCTGCGGAGGCAGAGGATTTCCTGCGCAAGTCCGACAAGAGAAGGAGTAATTTCTACAATACGCATACTGGCTGGAAATGGGGCGATATGTCCAAGTTTGACTTGTGCCTGAATACCAGCAGCCTCGGATTAGATGCGTGCGTGGATATCCTTGCGGGTATGATGCAGAAATGACAAAAAAGCGTTACTTCGTTGAAAAATGATAGAATATATGATACACTAAAACACAGCAATACCATAACGGTAGGCGGTTTGCCCTCTGCGGAGGGATTGTGACCCTCCGACTACATAGAACGATGTAAAAATGGGGGGTGATGCGAATGATAACAATAGAAAGTCTGATTGCAATAATCAGTTTGGTGCTGACTTCTTTTGGACTTGGTTATACAATTGGCAGCAGCACAAAAAAATAACCGCCCAAGCCTATCAATCTTAGCGGTTATCTTTTACTAATATTACTGGGCAAACCGTCTATCGGTATTGCTTTTTCATATTTACTATAACATAGTTTCAGTTCGATATCAATAGTTTCTCTTATACAAATTTTGCACTTTTATGACCTGCTCGACTGATAACACCGCACGCCAAACTTCCAAAGCAGCAGCGCCGGGATAAAAAACCAGCAGGCGGCAAGCGGCAGAAACATATAAAAGACCGAGGTCTGCCGGTCAAGGATATACAGGAGCGGATAGTACTGTACCAGCGCATAAGGAATGACAAATGTCGTAAACAGCAGCATCTTTTTGCCATAGATGCCAATCGGATATTTGCCAAGCTCCCTGCCACCGTCAGTAAAAACATTCATGAACTCAAGCCCTTCGAGTGTAAAAAAGCATAGCGCCGCATAGATAAAAAACAGCGCTGTAAAGACCACTGTGCCGCCAGCCAGCATAAACAAAAGCGTACATATTTTGGGGACATTCCATACAACATTACATTTCATGATGCCATAGGCAAACATAACAACTGCCTGTAACAACCGCCCGATTCTTGTCAATTCAAATTTGGAGCCGAGCACCTGAAGGATTTCATTCTGCGGACGCACCAGAACCCGGTCAAATTCGCCGCTTCTGACCATGCCGGAAAACGTGTCAAATCCCCGTGCAACCATTTCTGCCAGCCCAAATTCCAGCAAAACCACAGAGAAACACAACAGCACTTCGCTGTAGGTAAACCCTTCCACACTCGAAAACCGCTGAAACATAAAAAAGATGCCAAGAAAGATGTTGAATGACACCAGAAACTGCCCAACCGCCGTCAGCAGAAAGGAAGTCTTGTACTGCATCATACAGCGGATATTGATGGAGACGTAGTGCAGATATAACCGGATTGTTTTCATGAGTTCTAACCTCACTGTACAATGATTCTTTTTACGACAACCCTGCATAGTAGTTTTCCGGCAGCAGTGAGAACCACAAGCCAGAATCCTTGCAGCTCAATTGCCCGCCTGATTTCATCTGCGCCGATGCTGGAGCTGTATATCCGCAGTGCGGTATTCTGCATGGATGCAAAGGGTAGCAGCTCCATGATGGAACGGATATGATCAGGGAAAAACGGCAGCGGTATCACGGCTCCCGAAAAAAATTCCACGCAGGAAATGAACACGATGCGCAGCCCTTGGGGAGAAATCGTGAAAAATGCCAGCACGTAAACCAGCAGGCAGAATGTCACCGTCACAGCAAGTCCTAATATCAATGACAGCACAAATAGAAGAAAGTGCGGCAGGCTTGCAGGCGTGTCAATGCCATACGGCTGCTGGATAAACGCGGCGACAATAAGGATAGGGAAACATCGGAGAACTGCCCGGGCAAGCCTTGTCGCCATGCTTCTTGCAAACCACATGTTATAGATACTGATGGGTCTGCATAGTTCATAGGAAATGTTTCCGTTTACAATGGAGTCAAAAATGTCATTTTCCATCATCCACACAGCAAGATAACCCCTGCAAGTGCGGCAGTGCGGTACTGTAGCCCCATCGTAAAACGCAGTTGAAAGAAGGACAGATATTTTTTCATAGGTATCCATGCCTCCTTCTAAATGTTGTAGGTGCGGTAGAGCTCGGCAACCGTCGCATCAATGCTCTCATTCCCGGTTCGGATGTCGTCGAGGGAGCCATCTAACAGAATCTGCCCTTTGCCAATCAGCAGGATTCTGCTTGTGAGGGATTCAATATCCTGCATGTCATGCGTTGTCAGAATCACAGTGGTCTTGTGTGTCTGGTTCTGCCGGAGGATAAAATCGCGGACGGCAAGTTTGGAAACGGCATCTAAGCCAATCGTCGGCTCGTCCAGAAACAGAATGCGCGGACGGTGCAGCAAAGATGCGGCAATCTCGCACCGCATCCGCTGTCCGAGTGAGAGCTGCCTTGCCGGTGAGCGAAGCAGTTCAGATAAGTTTAGTAATGTTGTGAGTTCTTCGAGACTCTGCTGGTAGCAGATATCGGAAATAGAATAGATGTCCTTTAACAAGGAAAAGGAATCAATGACAGGAACATCCCACCAAAGCTGTGAACGCTGGCCAAAGACGACGCCGATCTCGCGCACATGGTCGATTCTGTTCTTGTGCGGTACGCGCCCGTCCACAAGGACTGTGCCGCTGTCTGGTGTCAATATTCCGCTCAGTATTTTAATGGTAGAGCTTTTGCCTGCTCCGTTGGGTCCGATGTAGCCCACCATCTCGCCATCGCGAATCGTGAAGCTGACATCGTTTAGGGCATGAATGGTTTCATACTCCCGGTGAAAAAGTGCTTTGCAGGCTTCGCCAAAGCCTGCGTTTCGTTTTGCAATCTTGTACGACTTGCATACGTGTTCCATCGTAATCATTTTGCTTCCTCCTGATAGTTATACTTTTGAAACAGAGTTTTTCAGTATCTTTCCAAGTAGGTAAAATCGAGTGCGCCGGCCCCGATTTTTTCGGTAGGTTTAAAATTCTATCACACATCAATCATAAAAACAACAGACATATCATATAAAATAGTAGGTGGGGTTTTGTCTAACATTGCTAATAGTCCATCTGGACAGAAACTAAATGAATACTGCGCAGGAACAACCAACGCACTGCATACATATGATAAATAAAAAGTTAGGATGGTCATTATGGCAGATCTTACTCCGGGAATGATCTTCACCGATACACTTCGAAACAAGAAGCCCGACGCGCTGGCGTGGATTCGCGGAAATGCACAGAATCCGCAGTTGAGCGGCATTGTCAAATTTTACGAAACACCGTATGCCGGTGTGCTGGTTGAGGCGGAAATTTTTGGACTGCCCAACATAGCAACACAGTATTCGTCTGATTTTTATGCGATGCACATTCATGAAAATGGTGACTGCACCATGCCTTTTGACAAGGCAGGAGACCATTATAATCCGACCAATGCGCCCCATCCCGATCATGCAGGGGATTTGCTTCCGCTCATGGGCAGTCAGGGATATGCGTGGCTTGCGTTTTATGACAAGCGTTTTCTGCTCTCAGAGATTATTGGAAGAAGTGTGATTCTCCACAAAATGCCGGACGATTTTAAATCCCAGCCGTCAGGGGGCGCCGGTGAGAAAATCGGGTGCGGTGTGATCCGGTAAAAAACAGCAAGAGGGAGCGTGTGCGGCAGTTTTCATAAAGGAGCAGTTCAGAAAATTGACAGAGCTTGGCTTGTCTGTTTCTGAACAGCGCCTGATGGGACAAGCATCAAGCGGAGCATAGTACATGTCGGAATATGTAGTTCAGTTTTCCCACAGGATGTGGATAACTCGTTAGAACTGCATTGTTTTATATGGCTATCCACATATTTATGCACGACATCCACAAAAATATAGCCAAAGAATCTCTTGTAAATACTTAAAAATGTCTAAAAATGTCGAAAATTCTGCAAAATATTCCAAGATGAAAACGTCGATTTTGCATAAAAAATTAATAAATATGCTATTGTTTTCTGATTGCAAAAGGGATATCATAAAAGAGGAAAATAAAAGCGAAAACGGAGGGAATCATTATGGCAATTTTAGTTACAGGCGGCGCCGGCTTTATCGGCAGCCATACAGTAGTAGAGCTTCAGAATGCAGGGTATGATGTGGTGGTGGTGGATAATTTGTCCAATGCGAGTGTCAAATCCTTGCAGCGAGTGGAGAAGATTACGGGGAAACCGGTTACTTTTTATAAGGCTGACATTCTTGACAGAGAGGCGTTAGAGAAGATTTTTGACGAGCAGCAGATTGATTCCTGCATTCATTTTGCCGGATTAAAGGCAGTCGGGGAGTCTGTGGCTAAGCCGTGGGAATATTATAATAACAATATTGCGGGAACATTGACGCTCGTCGATGTGATGAGACAGCATGGCTGCAAAAATATTATTTTCTCCTCCTCAGCTACGGTCTACGGGGACCCTGCATTTATTCCAATCACGGAGGAGTGCCCTAAGGGACAGTGCACAAATCCCTACGGCTGGACAAAGTCGATGCTCGAACAGATTTTATCGGATATGCAGAAGGCAGATCCAGAGTGGAATGTAATCCTCCTTCGCTATTTTAATCCAATCGGTGCGCATCAGAGCGGTACGATGGGTGAGAATCCGAATGGCATTCCGAACAATCTGATGCCATATATCACGCAGGTCGCAGTGGGCAAGCTGGAGAAGCTTGGCGTGTTTGGCAATGACTATGATACGCATGACGGAACAGGTGTGAGGGATTATATCCATGTGGTAGACCTTGCGGTTGGTCATGTGAAGGCATTAAAGAAGATTGATGAGAAGGCAGGACTCTGCATCTATAATCTTGGCACAGGGACAGGCTACAGCGTGCTTGACATTGTGAAGAACTTTGAGGAGGCGACAGGCGTCAAGATTCCGTATGAGATAAAGCCAAGGCGCGCCGGGGATATCGCGACGTGCTACGCAGATGCTGCAAAGGCAAAGGAAGAGCTTGGATGGACCGCGCAGTATGGCATCAAGGAGATGTGCGCAGACAGCTGGAGATGGCAGTCCAACAACCCGAATGGATATGAAGAATAAGTAAAAAAATCCGCAGTCTGGGCTGCGGATTTTTTATGCACACGGGCGTATTCTCTATTCAATTACGTCAAGATTTCACCGTTTTTGTAGCGGTTGATGTAGCTGTGAATACGGTCATTTGGATTGAGCAGATCGCTGATGGAGGAGTCGTGGTTTAAGGTGTCGATAATATAGGCGATATACTTGCTCATATCGCAGCTGATATACCACTCTTTGTCCAAAAGCTCTGGTTTCTGGTAGATCATGTTGGTCGTGAGGACGCGGTAGATTAATCCCTGTTCAAATGCCTCGTCAAATTTATCCAGTCCGGCGGTAAAGAGTCCAAAGGTTGCGGCGGCAAAGATACGTTTTGCCTTGCGCTTTTTGAGGTCCGTGGCAACCTCAATCATACTCTCGCCGGAGGAGATCATATCATCTACGATAATGACATCTTTGCCCTCCACGCTGCTTCCGAGGAACTCGTGGGCCACGATGGGATTGCGCCCCTTGACAATCTTGGTGTAGTCACGCCGTTTGTAGAACATGCCCATGTCAAGCCCCATCACATTTGCCATGTAGATCGCACGACCCATACCGCCCTCGTCGGGACTGATGATCATCATATGATCCGCGTCGATTGTGAGGTCAGGGACGTTGTTTAACAGACCTTTGATAAACTGGTACGTGGGCGATACGGTCTCAAAACCATTTAGGGGAATCGCGTTCTGGACGCGCGGGTCGTGGGCGTCAAAGGTGATGATATTGTCCACACCCATGTTGACCATCTCCTGCAGTGCCAGCGCACAGTCAAGAGATTCTCTGGAATTTCTCTTGTGCTGACGGCTCTCATACAAATAGGGCATAATCACCGTGATGCGCCTTGATTTGCCGCCGATCGCAGCGATGATTCTCTTTAAGTCCTGAAAGTGGTCGTCGGGTGACATATGGTTTTCCTGACCGCACAGAGAGTATGTCAGGCTGTAGTTGGTGACATCCACCAGAAGATAGATGTCGTCACCGCGCACAGATTCCAGAATTTCTCCCTTTGCCTCACCGGTTCCAAAGCGTGGAACACGGGTCTGTATAATATAAGAATCGCGCTGATACCCCGCAAACGCAAGAGAGTCCTTGTGTTCACTCTCACGTTCGGCCCTCCATTTGACAAGATACTTGTCCACCTTGTCGCCCAGCTCCTTGCAGCCGCTCAAAGGAATGATGCCTAATGAACCTACAGGTATTGAATTGAGATTTCTTTTTTCCTCACGAACTGGCATAGAAAAACCCTCGCTTTCCGTATAAATAGTATGTACATTTTCATTTGTTTGCAGATGATGTTTTCTTCTGCATCCGGATGTCTTGACCGGTTAGTTTGCATATATCATAATTGCTTGTGATGCGTGAAAAGATCCTGTCAGAATATCGGTCCCGCAATTCGCCAAGCGAAAGATTTGTTGTGATAATGGTTGCTTTTTTGCGCAGATGTCTGTTGTTTAGGCAGGAAAAAAGCTGAGAGGAAACAAACGAGTTGGTAAGCTCTGTTCCCAGGTCGTCGATAATGAGCAGGTCGCAGTCACAGATGTCGTCCGAGATTCCGGAGGCTGCCTCCGCGCTGTCTCTGTCAAAGGTACTTTTCGACAGAAGCTCAAAGAGCTGGGAGGCGCTAAAGTATATGACCAGTCTGCCCTGATCAATCAGTTCCTTGGCTATACAACAGGATAGAAAAGACTTGCCCGTTCCTACTGTACCATAAAAAAACAAATTTCGGTAGTCCTTATGAAAGCTTTTCACAAAATTTTGGCATATTTGTACAGCTTTTGTAAATTTTTCGAGGTCCTCCCCCGCATAATAGTCATAAGAAAGCGAACAAAAGTTCTCGGTTTTGAGCAGATCGCGGATGTGGGACTGCTCATAGATCAGATCAATCTCCGCAGCGCGGAAACAACTGCATTTTTTATTGTCAATGTAACCAGTATCGCGGCATTTCTCACATGCGTAAACCGGTGACAGATAGTTCTCTGGAAAACCGTTCCTTCGCAGCAGGGAAGCCTTTTCCTCAGAGAGCTTTCTCAGGCGCTTGCGCAGTTCAGGCAGTGCCCCGGCATCGCCGTTTAGAAGTTTTCGTCCCTGCTCGAGCGAGACGGCGGCAACTTGGCGGTCCAGCGCTTCATAGTCTGGGATTTTCTGATAGACAGTCTCGGTGTTTTGCTCGAGACGGCGTCTTGCGGCACGCTGTTTTTCCTCATAAGAGCGCATGATTGCGTCGTGTTGGCTGTTTGTCAGTGGCATGTTCATTCCCCTTTTATTCTGCCTGTAGCGTTGAGCGATGATGGACAATTGCCTAATTGCTCAGGATATTTTGCTCGAGTGCATCAAAGTCATATGTATTCTGAGCAAAATTGTTGAATTTATTCTTGGTTGTTACGATATTGTTGCTGCTGTCATTTTTGCGCTGCTTGTCCGTGATCGCACAGATGCGCTTGTAGGAGGCGTCAGCCGCCGGAATATCTGCCTTGTGATGGACACCTGCCTGATACCATTTGGTGAGGATACCGTCCGCGTAGGCGAAGCGGTTTCTGTCCGTCGTCAAGACAGTCTTGTCGCACGCTTCCTGTATCACATCTAACCAGAACCCATACTCCTTCGTCCATTTGTTAATGTACTCGAGCTCTTTGGGCGCAGGGTCTGCGTTTTTGCCAAGTGATTTCATGATGGTGTAGACCACCTTGTCATATTTGCGGGAAGCGCTCTGGGCATCCGCAGGAGACACAATACCCTGCTCATGCCACGCGAGTGCGACTTTTTCCATATATCGGAAATCCTTCTTGCCGCGCTCCACACAGTGCTGTACCAGATAGTCAATGAGGTCTGTGGAGAAACCAAGCCTGTCATATAAGAACAGGATGGTCTCCATGTCGCTGCGCGTTAGCTGCCGCGCGACATACTGTTCTGTGACCAGCAGGAGCTGCTCGATATCCTCATTGTTCTTAAAGTCTGAGAGATCGTCAAGAGAGTAGTCCGGTCTGGTGATTTTGCTGTTTCTGTTCGTTCCATCTGCGGGCAGGCTGCCGTTGTCAGCAGCATTATTTTTGGGAGATTGCTGCGTCACAGTGGATCTGGCAGTCATGCCCGTCAGCATGGAGGCCGGTCTGACAAATGACAAGACCGGTGTGATACGGGGAGCTGTTCTGGGCGCCTCGTATACGTTCTCAAGGGAAAGTACCCTGATTCCAGACAGGTTGTGAGCCGCGTCGAAGTCGAGTGCCAGAAGCTGTCTGGACTCCCAATACATCAGCGACCTGAGCACATCCTTTTCTGTGTAGTTAAACTTGTCCGCAATATCTGTCACGCTCGTTGGGAGATTTGCGTTCATCATGCGGATCAGAAAAAGATAAATTTTGAGTTGTGCATCATTGGCATCCGCCATGTATTCATCAATGAATAAATTGGAAATAGTTGTCTGATCATTTGTGGCAGCCCGATAAATATTGACACGATTCATAATACCTCACCCGTCCTGTAAAAAATTCCTTCGTATGATCCGGCGTGGGAGGCGCCGGCATGTGGAAGGTAAGTGTATTGTAGCACACTTATGCAAAAAAGCAAGCCCCAGACCCCGCGCAAACCCTTGTGAATACTGGACTTTTTGGCAATGTGGATACTGTGGATACTGTGGATAGCAACATCAGAAGGGGGCATTTCCCCGTCAAATCCCTGAGGAAGAATGTGGATGAAAGCAAAAAATATCCACACGCTGTTTTGCCTTTGCGGGTGCCAAAAAATGTGGATATTGTGGATAATTACATGCCAAGCAGGTTTTCACCGATTTTTACAACATCCCCGGCGCCCATAGTTATCAACAAATCGCCGTTGATACAATTTTTTAATAAAAAATTTTCAATCTCGTCAAAAGACGGGAAATAATAACATTCTTTGCCAAGTTTTTGCAGTTCACGCAGCAGATCTTTCGAGCTGATGCCGATGGTGTTTTTCTCGCGTGCGGCATAGATGTCTGTCAACACGATTTTGTCCGCGAGCGTGAGTGCGCTTGCAAAGTCGTGCAGAAATGCCTTGGTGCGCGTGTAGGTGTGCGGCTGGAACACGCACCACAGGTTTTTGTGCGGATAGTTGGCAGCCGCTTTCAGCGTGGCAGTGATCTCGGTAGGGTGGTGTGCATAGTCGTCGAGAATCTTGATGCCGCACATTTCGCCTTTTAATTCAAAACGTCTGTCCGTTCCCGAAAAGGAGGACAGGGCATCGCGCACCGTCTGGAAATCTATGCCGAGAAGGTCTGTCAGGGCGATGACGGAAAGAGAGTTTAGGATATTATGCTCCCCGACGACGCCAAGGTTTACCGTGCCGCAGTTTTCGCCTTTTTTCATGAGGGTGTAGGAGGCGCGCCCGAGCGCATCATAGCGGGCGCCGGCAAAGCTGTAGTCGGCATCGGCTGCGGCGCCAAACGTTATGACACGGCAGCGAAGCCCCTCGGTGAGCTGTTCAACATGGTCAATCTGGCGGTTGATGATCAGACACCCGTCATCAGGAAGGAGTTCGGCAAACCTCCGAAAAGAGTGACGGATATCCTCAATATCCTGAAAGAAGTCCATATGGTCCTCCTCGATGTTCAGGATTATGCTGATGTTTGGGAAAAAGCTCAAAAAGGAGTTGGTGTACTCGCATGCCTCCGTCACGAAATAGTCGGATTTGCCGACACGGATATTGCCGCCGATGGACTTTAGGATGCCGCCGATGGACAGGGTCGGGTCGGTGTCTGCCGACAACAGCACTTCAGAGATCATGGAGGTCGTGGTCGTCTTGCCGTGTGTGCCGCTGACAGCGATGGCAGTCTTGTAATTTTTCATGATCTGGCCTAACAGGTCCGCGCGCGTCATGAGCGGGATATCTTTTTCCACGGCCGCAGCGAACTCTGGATTGTCCTGTGCGATGGCAGCCGTGTACACGACAAGGTCAATGTTGTCCTCAATGTTGCTGGCCATCTGTGGGTAGCGGATCTTGGCGCCCAGTGCGGCAAGGTGCTGGGTGAGCGGGGACTTCTTGGCGTCAGAGCCGCTTATATCAAAGCCGGCATCGAGCAAAATCTGTGCAAGGCCGGACATGCTGATGCCTCCGATGCCGATGAAATGTACATGAATGGGGTGATTGAAATTTATCTGATACATGGTTTTATGTTCCTTCCTGAAATAGATTCTTCTTTTATAATATACACCTCATAAGAGAACTTTTCCATAGGTAAAAAAATAAATTGTGTTCTCCTATATACATATGATGCCAATCAGCAAATTATCCAAAATATGCGAAATTTTTCAAATATTGTATTAAGCTTTGTCAAATAGCACCGATATATCTTATGTAACCATGAAAAATATATAAAAATATTCTTGTGAAAGCCATGAAAGTTGTTTCCTTTAACGAAAATGTATGTTATAATATAGTAGGGTCTGAAACCCATTATTAAGCAAGTAGGGGTGACAACATGATTAAAAAAGAAATGATCGCCATGCTTTTAGCAGGTGGACAGGGTTCGAGACTGGGGGTCCTGACATCGAAAATGGCAAAACCGGCTGTTGCTTTCGGCGGAAAGTACCGAATCATTGATTTCCCGCTCAGCAACTGTATTAATTCCGGTATCGACACAGTCGGAGTGCTTACACAGTATCAGCCGTTAAAGCTGAACACACACATCGGTATCGGTATTCCATGGGATTTGGACCGCAATGTCGGTGGCGTGACGGTATTACCGCCCTATGAAAAGAGCAGTGAGAGTGAATGGTATACTGGAACTGCCAATGCTATCTTTCAGAATCTTGAATATATGGAGAATTATAATCCTGACTATGTGCTGATTCTCTCAGGGGATCATATTTACAAGATGGATTACGAAGTGATGCTGGACTTCCACAAGGAGAGCGGTTCGGAAGTGACCATCGCTTCCATGCCTGTTCCAATTGAGGAGGCAAAGCGTTTTGGCATTGTGATCACTGACGAGAACAAGAAGATTATTGACTTTGAAGAGAAGCCAGAAAATCCGAGAAGCAATCTCGCTTCTATGGGAATTTACATATTTAACTGGAGAACGCTCAAAGAGGCACTGATCGCCAAAGCAGACCAGCCAGCGCTTGATTTTGGAAAACATGTCATTCCATACTGCCATGAGAAGGGCTGCCCGATGTATTCCTACGAGTTTAACGGATACTGGAAGGACGTGGGGACGCTGAGCTCTTATTGGGAAGCCAATATGGAGCTGATCGATATTGTTCCCGAGTTTAATCTCTATGAGGAATACTGGAAAATCTACACCAAGAGCGAGATTCTCCCGCCCCAGTATATCGCGCCGGACAGCGTAGTAGAGCGCAGTATCATCGGAGAAGGCTCTGAGATTTATGGACAAGTTTTCAATTCGGTGATCGGCTGCGGTGTCACGATCGGAGAAGGGACTATCGTGCGCAATTCTATTATCATGAATCAGGCACAGATAGGTGACAAGTGTACGATCGAGAAGGCAATTATAGATGAGTTTGCACAGATTGGCAGCGGTACACAGCTTGGCACACTTCCTGAGAAGGAGAATGATACCAGACCGGACATCTACAATAGCGGACTTGTCACAATTGGAGAGAAAACAGTTGTTCCCGCCAATGTTAAGATCGGTAAGAATGCTGTCGTGATGGGTGAGACAGTGGCGTCTGATTACCCAAACAGCGTTTTGGACAGCGGCAAGACATTGATAAAGGTGGGTGAGTGATATGAGAGCATTAGGTATTGTATTAGCAGGTGGAAACAGCAGAAAGATGGGAGCGCTCTCCCACAAGAGGGCGATCTCAGCCATGCCGATCGCAGGCAGTTATCGGAGTATAGATTTTGTATTGAGTAATATGTCCAACTCACACATCCAGAAGGTTGCGGTGATCACGCAGTATAATTCAAGAAGCCTTCATGAGCATTTAAGCTCCTCAAAGTGGTGGGATTTTGGACGCAAACAGGGAGGTTTATACACATTTACACCGACAGTCACACCGGAGAACAGCAACTGGTATCAGGGGACAGCGGACAGTATTTACCAGAATCTCCTATTTTTAAAAAGAAGTCACGAGCCATATGTAGTGATCGCGACAGGCGATTGTGTCTACAAGATGGATTACAATAAAGTGTTAGAGTATCACATTGCAAAGAAGGCGGACGTTACGGTGGTCGTAAAGGAGATGCCGGAGGACGCAGATGTGGACAGGTACGGCGTTGTCAGGATGAACGACGACGGCCGTATTGAGGAGTTCGAGGAGAAGCCGATGGTGGCACGGTCTAAGACCGTATCGTGCGGGATTTATGTGATTCGCCGCAGACAGCTCATCGAACTGATTGAGAAGAGCGCTGAGGAGGGAAGGCACGATCTCGTGCAGGATATCCTGATACGCTATAAAGATGTGAAGCGGATATACGGATACAAGATTGAATCTTACTGGAGAAACATCGCGACAGTTGAGGATTACTACGGTACCAATATGGATTTCCTCAAGAAAGAGATCCGCGATTATTTTTTCAAACAGTATCCCGATGTATATTCCAAGGTCGATGACCTGCCGCCAGCGAAGTATAACCCGGGGGCTCATGTCAGAAACAGTCTGGTATCGAGCGGTTGTATCATCAACGGCACAGTGGAAAATTCCATCTTGTTTAAAGAGGTGTTCGTCGGCAACAATTGTACTATTAAAAACTCCATCATTTTAAATGATGTGTATCTTGGCGATAATACCCACATTGAAAACTGTATTGTAGAAAGCCGTGATACCATTCGCGCAAACTCACACCATGTCGGGGAGACTGGCATCAAGGTTGTGGTAGAGAAGAATGAGAGGTATGTTCTGTAAAAATTTGAATCAATGACTTGCAAAAGGGGGACAAAAGAATGAGAATAACAGATGTTCGCGTTCGCAAAATCACAAAAGAGGGAAAAATGAAAGCAGTAGTTTCTATTACGCTTGATGATGAATTTGTAGTTCATGACATCAAGGTCATCGAGGGTGAGAAGGGGCTTTTCATCGCGATGCCAAGCAAGAAATCCGCAGACGGAGAGTATAGGGACATTGCACATCCAATCAATTCCAACACAAGGGATACGATCCAAAAGACAATTCTTGAAAGTTATGAGAAGGCGCTCTTAGAGCCAGACGAAGAGACCGTTTCTTAGAATATTGAAATAAAATGTGGGTAAGAGAGCCATCCGTTCATAGCGGGTGGCTTTTTATGCACACGGGCACCCGTCAGCTTCTCTCTTTTCATGTTCGGGTTGAAAAGAGACCGTATGTATGGTATGCTGATATAGAATCTAAGAATACAAAGGAGTCAGTTGATGTATCAGGAGACGGAAAAATTTAAGAAGTATGGAAAACTGTTTATGCCATTGGTGGGCGCAGTGCTCCTGCTGCCGTTTTTGGCGGCAGGGATTGTGAGTGTTTGTTTGGGGAATTTTAAGCTGGATGGAAAGAAAGTCAGCATGTACACGGCTGCGATTGACGATCATGTCATTTACCTCAATTCCGATGAAGGAAAAAAGGCCGTGGAGGAGGCGGACAAGTATGTTGCGTATTTGCAGGAGGCAAAGCGGGCAGCGGAGAAGAGAGGGTGGTAAGCGTTTGAAGCAGGGTGAGAGTGGAGAAAATATTTTAAAACAGATTTTCTCCACTTTTTCATGTGGTAAGGAATCTATAGAAAAAGCGGGGATTGGAAGAAAATGGGAAGTTCAAATTGCGACACTTGTGCATATAATGTATATGACGAGGACGACGAATGTTATTATTGCGAGGCAGATCTGGACGAGGACGATGCGGCGCGCTTGATGGAGCGGCAGTACAGAGCTTGCCCTCTTTATAGAAACGGAGATGAGTATGCAGTGGTTCGGAAACAGATTTAAAATATTTGGCAGACTGCGGGACAAGAGAGCCGAGGAGCCAGAGAGGGCGGCCGCGCAGGCACAAACAGCAGCAGAGACAAAGACGAAGCAGGAGTCAGACATACAGGAACGGGGAATGAAGATGGTGATCATTGCAGGGCTTGGAAACCCGACAAAGGAATATGAAAATACACGCCACAATATCGGTTTTATGGCGATTGACGCGCTCGCGGACAAATATCATATCAGTGTGATGGACTGCAAGCACAAGGCGCTGATTGGAAAGGGTGTGATCGGCGGCACGAAGGTGGTGCTGGTGAAGCCGCTCACGTATATGAATCTAAGCGGCGAGGCGATTCGCGCAGTGGTGGATTATTATAAGGCGGACGCTGAAAGCGATCTGATTGTCATATATGACGATATCAGCCTCGATGTGGGACAATTGCGTATCCGCAAGAAGGGCAGTGCAGGCGGACACAACGGCATCAAAAATATCATCGCCAATCTCAAAAGCGACACGTTTCTGCGCATCAAGATTGGCGTGGGAGAGAAGCCCAAAGGATATGATTTGGTGGATTATGTGCTGGGACATTTCAGCAAGGAAGAGCTGGAAGTGATGAAGGAGAGCCTTGAGAACGTGGACGGTGCGGTCAGCCTGATGCTGGAGGACAAGGTGGACGCGGCAATGAATCAATATAATAAAAAGTCAAAAGGTGAATAAATATGAACACATTATTGGCACCGCTTAGAGAGCTTGGCGAGTATGAGGAGATTACAAGGGCACTAATGCAAAGCGGCGGCAAGGCGAGCGTCAGCGGCTGTGTGGATTCGCAGAAGCTTCATATGATATTTGGCACGGACAAGGACTATGAGGTGAAACTGATCGTGACCTACAGCGACATCAAGGCGCGTGAGCTTCTCGAGGACTGCCGCCTGTACTGCCGTGAGTCGTATTTTTATCCGGCAAAGGATTTGATTTTCTATCAGGCGGACGTACATGGCAATCAGTTGTCAAAGGAACGCATCGGCGTGCAGCGCAGGATTTTGGAAGGGAAGCCAGTCACGATCGTCACGACCTTTGCCGCGCTGATGGCACACCAGCTGCCGCTGTCCGTGATTGAGGACAATGTGATCTGTATTGACAAAGACAGCGTGATAGAAGAGCGGGCGCTCGCGCGCAAACTTGTGGCGATGGGATATGAGAAAAGTTATCAGGTCGAGGCGCCGGGGCAGTTTTCCATTCGCGGGGGCATTGTCGATATTTTTGATCTGACGGCGGAGAATCCTGTCCGCATTGAGCTGTGGGGAGATGCGGTGGAGTCAATGCGCACCTTTGATGTGCTCAGCCAGCGCTCCATCGAGGAAAATGTGACACAAGTGTGTATTTATCCGGCGGCGGAGCTGATTCTGCCGCAGCCTGTGATTGACGAGGGATTTCGCAGGATTGAGCAGGATTGCAAGGCGCGGGCGAAACAGTTTCGCGAACAGACCAAGCCAGAGGAGGCATACCGGCTTGAGACGGCAGTTTCGGATTTGAGAGAACAGGTGACACAGTTTCAGAATTTAGTGAATCTTGACAGCTATATCAATTATTTTTATGAGGATACAATGTCGTTTACGGATTTGTTCCGCAACCGGCGCTGCTGTGTCTATCTTGATGAACCGCTGCGCATCGAGGAGCACGCGAGGGCTGTGGAGCTGGAATTTCGGGAGAGCATGACAAACCGTGCAGAGAAGGGGTATATTCTGCCAAAGCAGATGGCGGTGCTGTTTTCTGTGCAGGAGATTCTGGCGAAGCTGGAGAGTGAGCGCATTCTCGCGCTGTCAACGATGGAGTTCAAGAGCTTTGGCATCAAATTCCCACAGCGCTCGGCAGTCAGTGCGAGAAATATTTCTTCCTATAATAATAGCTTTGCAGAACTTGTGAAGGATTTGAACCATTATAAAAAACAGGGATATAGAGTGCTGCTGCTGTCAGCTTCCGCGACGCGGGCGAAGCGTCTTGCCTCTGACTTGATGGATGAGGGCTTGACGGCGTTTTACTCGGAGGATTCGGACAGGGTGTTGCAGCCGGGGGAGATTATGACTTATCACGGTTCCGTGCTCAAAGGGTTTGAGTATCCGTTGTTGAAATTTGTGGTGATCTCAGAGACGGACATCTTTGGCAGGCAGCAGCGCAAAAAGAAGAAAAAGACTTACGAAGGGCAGAAAATCCAGAATTTTTCAGATCTCAAGGTTGGGGACTATGTTGTGCATGAAAGCCATGGTCTGGGCGTCTACAAGGGGATTGAGAAGGTCGCAGTAGACAGGGTGGTGAAGGATTATATCAAGATTGAGTACCGTGACGGCGGCAATCTCTATGTCCTTGCGACGGGACTTGATGTGATTCAGAAATATGCCTCGTCCGACGCGGCAAAAAAGCCTAAGCTGAACAAACTCGGCACGCAGGAGTGGACAAAGACCAAATCGCGCGTGAAGGCGGCTGTCAATGAGATCGCAAAGGATTTGGTGGAGCTCTATGCGATCCGCCAGCAAAAAGAGGGCTTCCTCTTTAGCAAGGATACGGTCTGGCAACAGGAGTTTGAGGAGATGTTTCCTTTTGAGGAGACAGGGGATCAGCTGCTGGCCATCGAGGCAACGAAGAGTGATATGGAGAGCCCGCGCATCATGGACCGTCTGATTTGCGGCGATGTGGGCTACGGCAAGACGGAGATCGCCATACGCGCGGCGTTCAAGGCGGTGCAGGACGGCAAGCAGGTCGCATACCTTGTGCCAACGACAATTCTTGCACAGCAGCATTACAATACTTTCCTGCAGCGCATGAAGGATTTTCCGGTGCGCGTCGAAATGATGTCGCGCTTTCGGACAGCAGGGGAGATCAAGAAGACAATAGAGGGATTAAAAAAGGGGCTTGTGGACATCGTGATCGGCACGCACAGGCTGTTGTCGGCGGATGTCATCTACAAAGATCTGGGCCTTCTTGTGATTGACGAGGAACAGCGTTTTGGCGTGCGCCACAAGGAGAAAATCAAGCAGATCAAGGACGATGTGGACGTGCTGACGCTGACTGCGACGCCGATCCCAAGGACACTGCACATGAGTCTTGTAGGAATCCGTGATATGAGCGTGTTGGAGGAAGCGCCCGGCGAGCGCCAGCCGATACAGACATATGTCATGGAGTACAATGAGGAAATGGTGCGTGAGGCGATTGTGCGTGAGCTGTCCAGACAGGGGCAGGTGTACTATGTATACAACCGTGTCAACAATATTGAGGAGATCACCAGCCAGGTTGCACGCCTTGTGCCGGAGGCGAATGTGGCGTTTGCCCACGGTCAGATGAAGGAGCATGAGCTGGAGAAGATCATGTTTCAGTTTATCAACGCAGAGATTGATGTGCTGGTGGCGACGACAATCATCGAGACTGGGCTGGATATCTCCAATGTCAACACCATGATTATCCATGATTCCGATGCGATGGGGCTGTCACAGCTCTATCAGCTCAGGGGGCGTGTGGGACGCTCAAACCGCACTTCATACGCTTTCTTAATGTACAAAAAAGATAAAATGCTAAAGGAGATCGCGGAGAAACGGCTTCAGGCAATCAGGGAGTTTACAGACTTGGGCAGCGGGTTTAAGATTGCCATGAAGGATCTTGAGATCAGAGGCGCGGGCAATCTGTTAGGCGAGCGGCAGCACGGACATATGGAGGCAGTCGGCTATGACCTGTACTGCAAGATGCTCAACGAGGCGGTCAAGACCCTCAAGGGCATGAAGAAGGCGGAGGAGGATTTTGATACGTATGTCGATATGGACGTCGATGCGTTTATTCCGCCGGAGTATATTGTCAATGAGGTTCAGAAGCTTGAGATCTACAAGCGCATCGCAAGCCTTGAGAATGAGGCGGAATGCGACGATATGAGAAAGGAGCTCAAGGACCGTTTTGGCACGGTGCCGAAATCTGTCGAGAATCTGATACAGATTTCATTGATCCGCGTCATGGCGCATCGCCGTTATGTGACAGAGATCAAAGGAAAGATGGGACAAATCACATTTTTTATGGAACCCTATGCGCCAGTGCATGTCGAGCGTCTGCCAGAGCTGATGGCAAAGTATCAGGGCGTGCTGGAATTTTCTGCCAAAGGGACGCCGAATTTCGTGTTGAAATACAAAAAGTATGGCCTTATAGAAAAAGAGGCAGAGCTGATGATGTCTTATACAAATAAAGTATTGACAGATTTTACGATGCTGTATGACGCGTAGCAGGTCTGTGCCGCGACATGACAGGTTCGAGAGAAAGAACAAGAAAACGGATTTAGAAAGGAGAAAAATGATGGAGTACAGGAAAATGGAAAAACTTGGAATCAGCACATCTTTGCTGGGATTTGGATGTATGCGGTTTCCGACGAATGCGGACGGCAGTATTGATGAAAAGGAGGCGCTTGCCATGATTGATACAGCGTATCAGTCGGGCGTTACATATTTTGATACAGCCTATCCCTATCATGGCGGTACGAGCGAGGCGGTGACGGGAAAGGCGCTTGCGCGCTATCCGCGGGATTCGTATTATCTGGCGACAAAGCTGCCTATATGGGATGTCAAAAGCATTGCGGACGCGGAGCGCATTTTTCATGAGCAGCTAGAGCGCCTGCAAAAAGACTATATTGATTTTTATCTGATGCACGCGCTGAATAGTGCGCACTGGAACGTAATTAAGGAGCTTGGAATTCTGGCGTACTGTGAAAAACTCCGTGTAGCAGGAAAAATCAAATATCTCGGGTTTTCGTTCCATGACGGATATGAGGTATTTGAGGAGATTCTGACCTCATACAAGTGGGACTTCTGCCAGATTCAGCTCAATTATATGGACAAAGACACACAGGCGACATTGAAAGGTGTAGCGCTTGCAGAGAAGCTTGGCATTCCTATGATTATCATGGAGCCGGTAAAGGGCGGATCACTTGCAAAGCTGCCGCACGATGGCATTGACGAGCTGTTCAAGAAGGCGCGTCCCGAGGCGTCAACATCGTCTTGGGCGCTGCGCTATGTGGGAAGTTTTGACAATGTGAAGGTGGTTTTAAGCGGCATGTCAACGATGGCGCAGGTGGAGGATAACCTGAAAACCTTTTCGGATTTTGAGCCGCTTAGCGAGGCGGAACAGCGCATCATTGAACAGGCGGCAGAGGCGCTGCGAAAGAGGGTGCAGAACGGGTGTACGAACTGCCGCTACTGTATGCCGTGCCCGGCGGGGGTTGACATTCCCCGGTGTTTTGCGATCTGGAACCAGTATCATATCTATGAAAATGTAAATGAGACAAAGTGGAACTGGACGCAGGACATCGAGGCGGCGAAAAAGGCTTCAAACTGTGTCAAGTGCGGAAAATGTGAACAGGCATGTCCGCAGCACATCGCCATTCGGGAGGATTTGGCGCGGCTTCAGGAGGAGTTAGACAGGCTGTAATAACAGAGAATACGTGTTCATTCCTGAAGAGGTGAAAACTGTGGAATATGACAGTTTTCACCTCCTTTTTTGGCTTATTTTTTCACAAGAACATGACATTTTTCACAAAATTATAATAATGTAAAACAAAATGTAGAAATTATCGGTAGAGTATATTATAATAAGCTAGAGTCGATTAACATAAAATGTTAACAATTCAGATACTAATGTGTGAAGGTGGAGGATTAGAATGAGCGAGGGAAGATATAATATTCCAAAGCAGTACAAAGTTGATAAGGGAATGCCGCTAGAGGCGCTGTTCCAGAAAATTGACAATCTGAAATGCCGCCGCATCTTTGAAGCCGAGATTGTGTGTGTAGAGTGGAGTTATCATCTGGTGGACAAAGAGGGAGTCAAAGACATGAAGGAACTCATCAGAGAGCCGGGGTTGTCAGTGTTTGAAGTGAAGCTCAAGAGAAAGCTTTCGCCAGAGCTGCTCACAGAAGTATTTACAGGGTTATTCTTTAGACCGATTGTGATGGTCTATGTGTGCGGCGGTGAGTTGGCGATGGGGACGTATATACCAGAGGGAAAGGGTTCGGCAGGCAGAATGTGCGCAACAGATTTCTATCCGTATGACACGGAACGCATGATTGAACTGTTGGATTACAATACAGATCATGGCAGGACGACGCAGCAGATTCACAAAAGGATTTATGCGACACTCCGTGAGCAAAAGCGCATTATCATGATTGAGAAGGCGTTTGAACGGCTGAACAGAGAGCACGAGAGGGTGTCCTTTGACTTTGAGTTTAGTCTTGAAAATCTGGACAGAATCAGGGCAGATGCAGATTTTGTGCAGTCACAGCTTATGGTTGTGTAACCTTCGGTAAGAGAATTGAGCAATCAATTTTTTTACATAGATGTTTGTCTAATACATACAACCGGGTACTGGGGAGTTTCCTGGGAGTAAGGGGGAATGAGTTGTGTTGGATTGCAAAATATCGAGGGCAACAGCAGCCATGGTGCTAAATTCCTTAAAGGACGGAGTCGTTCCGAGAGTGGGGCTTGAATACATTGCCGTGGGGAGAAAAAATGAGATTCAGGCATTGCTGCAAGATGTTTCCATCATAGAGCAGGGAGGTTCTGCGCTTCGTTTCATAGAAGGAAACTATGGAAGCGGGAAAACTTTTCTTCTGCATACGCTTAGAAATCATATGATGGAGAAAAACTTCGTGGTGACAGATGTTGAACTCTCTGCCGACAGGCGGCTTGTCAGCAACAAGGGGCAGGGACTGGCGACATACCGGGAATTAATTTGCAACATGGCGACGCACGCGTGTCCTGATCACGGCGCATTGCAGCTTATTCTTGACAAGTGGATTGGCGGGCTCGAAAACGAGGTGGTACAATATGAAGGGCTTGTACCGGGACATGAGGTTTTCGATGTCAGAGTCAGTCAGAAGATTTATATGATAACCTCCTCAATGGAGGAGAAGGTAAACGGGTTTGATTTTGGTAAAGTGCTGGCTTCATATTATAAGGGACACCGGACAGGTGATGTGGAGCTGCAAAAAAAGGCGCTGCGATGGCTCTGTGGGGAGTATGGGACCAGAACAGATGCCAAGACAGATTTAGGGGTAAATCTGATCATTACCGATGAGAACTGGTTTGATTTCATCAGACTGTTTGCCGATTTCGTGGTGAAGGCAGGATATGCAGGCCTGTATGTGTGTCTGGACGAGCTGGCGGCGCTGTATGAGCTTCCAAGCCGGACGGGCAGGGAGGCCAATTACAACAAGCTCTTGTCCATCTACAATGACGCAGTGCAGGGAAGGGCTTCTTATATGGGCATTGTTTTCGGTGTCACCAAAGAGGCGATGGAGAACCCTGCAAGGGGCGTATTCAGCTTTGGGCCATTGAGGTCACGGCTTGCAGAAAGCGGTCTTTTGCAGGAAAATATATCTCCTGTGATCAGGCTGTCCGTACTGGAACCGGGTGAGATGTATGTGCTGCTTGAAAAGGTTTCGTACATACATGGGATGCTGTACGGGTATACTCCGGGACTGGAGCATGATGACTACATTTATTTTCTGAAACAGCAGTATGGTAAAAATGCTATGGTGCGGGAAATGCTTCAGCGTTTTGTCACGTTCTTAAACTTGGTTCAGCAGAATCAGGAGGTGTCTAAGGAGAAGATTCTGTATGCCATGAAGGTGTAGCGTTGCGCAGGGGTATATGAAGAAACACACAATAAAAAATAAGGGTTGGAGTAAATGAGGAGCAGTAAGATCAAGGCAGTCATATTTGACATGGACGGAGTACTGATTGATACGGAAAAGCATTACAATGCAGCATGGTGCGAGGCAGCGCGCATGGCGGGTTTTGATTTCAAAAGGGAACATGCGCTGATGCTCCGCAGCTGTGATGCACAGCTTGCGGCGAAGATGATGAAGGACATCTTTGGCGCAGGCTTTGACTACTTTGCCATACGGGAGGTCAGACGCCGTCTGGTGGCAGAGCGGCTGGAACAATACGGATTGGAGAAAAAGCCCGGTATTGATGAAATACTGGCTTTTTTGCATGAGAGGGGATTGAAGGCGGCGGTTGCCACGGCGACACCGCTTGAGCTGACATTGCAGCATCTTGAGAGCATCGGCGTCAGAGACCAGTTTGACAAGATTGTGAGTGCAAAGCAGGTGGCACATGGAAAACCTGCGCCAGATGTCTATCTCTATGCCTGTGAACAGATTGGCGAAAAGCCGCAGGACTGTATTGCTGTGGAGGATTCACCCAACGGCATCAAATCGGCGTATGCGGCGGGCTGCAAGCCGGTGATGGTGCCGGACCTGACGCCGCCGGACGAGGAGCTTCAGCCGCTGCTGTACGCGGTCGTGGACACGCTGGACGGGCTGGGCAGTCTGTTCACAAATGCTTGACATTGTATGCAAATCAGCATAAAATAAAAAAGAATAATGAGTAAAGAGTAAAAAACACTGGAAAGGAAGTGTGTAGTTACATGGACAGTTGCGACGGTAATGGGCAGCATCATATGGGCGGATACACTGAAGCCAGTGTTCTTTTTATGCATACGGCCGTCTGAAGGAAACTGCCAGCAGAAGCTGGCGGGCGCTAGGCGCGTGTTATTTTATGGCATAAAAAGAGGATTCGCCCGAAAAAATTTGGATAAAATATAAGATAGAAGGGCGATGTTATTTTGGAAAATGAAATTTTGATGGAACCAGACTACATTCATGAGCTGGTGGAACTGATTCGAAGCGGTGAGAACAAGGAGAAGATTGCAGAGCAGCTCACAAATTATCATGACAACGATATCTCGAATGCGCTTGACGAGCTGAACGAGGAAGAGCGCAAGATGCTCTATCATATGCTGGGCGCCGAGCGTGTGTCGGAGATTTTTGCGTATCTCGACGACCCCGGGAAGTATCTGGGAGAGCTTGCACTTGAGCAGGCGGCAGACATTATCGAGAACATGGATGCCGATGATGCGGTCGATGTGCTTGAGGAGGTCGATGAGGAGATCAGAAATCAACTGATCGAGCTGATTGACGAGGAGTCGAAGGAGGATATCAAGCTCATCTGTTCTTATGAGGAGGACGAGATTGGCAGCAAGATGACCACGAATTTCATCGAGATCGGCAGGAGTCTGACAATCAAGCAGGCGATGCGCGCACTCATAGCGCAGGCAGAGGAAAATGACAATATCTCCACGCTGTTTGTGGAGGATGACGACGGGACTTTTTACGGGGCGGTGGATTTGAAGGATTTGATTGTGGCGAGAACGTATATGACGCTGGAATCCCTGATCACGCAGTCGTTCCCGTATGTGAGAGACCATGAGACAATATCGGAGTGCATTGAGCGCCTGAAGGATTATGCGGAGGATTCGATTCCTGTATTAAATGACAAAAATGAGCTGATTGGCGTGATCACCGCACAGGATATCGTTGAGGTCGTAGATGATGAGCTGGGGGACGATTATGCAAAGCTTGCCGGTATGACGGAGGAGGCAGAGCTTGAGGAGTCGCTTGGCGAGAGTATCAAGAAGCGCCTGCCGTGGCTGGTGGTGCTGCTGGGACTGAGCATGTGCGTGTCCACCGTGACAAGTCTCTTTGAGGGCGTCATTGCACAGCTTGCCATTATCGTGAGTTTTCAGTCTGTGATACTGGGCATGTCGGGAAATGTGGGAACGCAGTCGCTTGCCGTTACAATCCGCCTTTTGATGGATGAAAATCTGGAAACAAAGCAAAAAATTGGCATGATTTTCCGCGAGATGCGGATTGGCTTTTCTAACGGACTGATACTGGGCATTTTATCTTTTCTGCTGATCGGCGCCTATCTGTGCCTTGCCAAAGGGAAATCACCAGAATATGCGTTTGCAATATCGCTCTGCGCGGGGATTGCACTGCTGATGGCGATGACCATCTCCAGCATCGTGGGCACCTTCGTGCCAATGTTTTTCAGCAAAATTCATGTGGACCCTGCGGTGGCGTCAGGTCCTTTGATCACGACAGTAAATGACCTGATCGGCGTGGTCACATACTACGGTGTGGCGTGGCTGCTGCTGATTCATATAATGCAGCTGGGCTTTTCATGACAATGCATAAAAATCCAGTATATACAAATACTAGCAATACAGTTTGATGTACTGGCTGCCAAAAAGACTGGCTGCCCAGTATACGACGCACAACCGCATAAGGAACTATGCTGCTTTGCGGCTGCGGTTGTATCATTCTTATAAACTTGCTGTGAATAAATTACTGGAAATGGAGGAAATATCGGTGAAGGCTACGGGAATAGTGCGTAGGATTGACGATTTGGGACGCGTTGTCATACCAAAGGAAATTCGGAGGACACTCCGCATCCGTGAATCAGACCCACTTGAGATTTTTACGGATCATGAGGGTGCAATTATATTAAAAAAATACTCGCCAATCGGCGAGCTTGGAAGTTTTGCAAAACAGTATGCAGAAAGTCTCTCACAGGTGTCGGGTCATCTGGCGCTGATTGCTGACAGAGACCAGATCATAGCGGCGGCGGGCAGCAACAGCAAACAGGTGCTTGGCAAGTCTGTCAGCAAGGCGCTGGAGGAAAAAATGAACTCGCGGGAGACCGTGTGCACGTCGCGCAGCGACAAAGATTATGTGTCTGTGACAGAGGATGAAGCGGAGGAGTACCAGCATGAGGTGATCATTCCCATCATCACGCAGGGCGATGTGATCGGAGCTGTCGTGCTGTTGTCAGCGAAGGCGGGCGACGAGATGAACGAGGTCGAGATGAAGCTCGCGCAGTCGGCAGCAGGATTTCTAGGAAAGCAGATGGAACAGTAGAGGGCTGCTGTAATGATAGGATGGAAGAAGGAACTGTAGGTTTTGTGCCTGCGGTTTCTTTTTGGCTGCGCGCAGATATGTTTTATACTTGATTGCAAAATAAAAACCAAGACACCACTACCGTTAAAATGTCTTGGTTTTTATGCGCACGGACGCGGAATGGAAATATGCAGCCAGAGCTGCCCGGTATAGAATACTTCATAAGTCAGGCAACATATAGATACATAAAGATAAAGTGGCAGATACTCCCGCCCATCACAAACAGGTGGAAAATCTCATGCGAGCCAAAGTATTTGTGGAGGGAATTAAACACCGGCAGCTTGAGTGCGTAGATGACACCGCCGATTGTGTAGATAATGCCCCCGGCAAGCAGCCAGCCAAACGCCGCGTGGGGCAGCGTACTCCACAGCGTGCCAAAGACAAGCAGACACAGCCAGCCCATCGCAATATAAATCATAGAAGAAAACCACTTAGGGCAGGTGATCCACAAAGCTTTAACCAGCATACCGGCAATGGCGGCACCCCACACGAGCGCAAGCAGCGAGCAGCCCATCGTGCCGCCAAGGACAATCAGGCAGACCGGCGTGTAAGAGCCTGCGATCAGCACAAAGATCATCATGTGGTCAATTTTTCGAAAGACCTGTAAAATCCGTCCGGTGACATTGACGCTGTGATAGAGTGCACTTGCACCGTACAGTAAAATCATGCTGGCGGCAAAGACTGCGAGCGCCAAGGTTGTCAGACCGCTGTGCGCCTTCATAATCAGCGGCGATGCGGCGATTGCCGCCATCAGGCAGGCGATAAAGTGTGTGATGGCGCTTCCGGGTTCTCTGATCGTTAACTGCATAAGATACTCCTCCTTTACATGTACTCCCGAAACCGTCTCTGCATCAGCAAATGCAGAACACTCCGAGGGTATCGTGACAATTCAAACAATTATACATAGAGTTGGACAAAATGTAATGTAGTATTAAAAACTACATACAGATACACATTATACTACTACTTATCATGCCTGATGTCAACTAAAATATTCATTCCGAACGCCATGCTGCGGTGCAGAGAATCCCCGGATTGCTTTAATCTTCCTCAATCACATGGATTTCCAGATAGTCAAAACCGATATTCTCCACAAAATTGTCCGACGTAAAACGAGTCTTGTCATGCTTTTTAAAATCTGCAATATTGGCGTCGAGCCAGATCGGTTTGCTGAGGTCAAACTGATAGCAGACCGCCTCGAGCGCGTCAAATACTTTGTGCGTGCGCGTCTCATTACGTTCGTCGCAAATGACAGTATCCTGTAACATATGATTGTCCTGAAATATCCTAGCCCACAACCGAAACATATCAATCTCCTCCTTATCATATGGAACAATTCTAACATGAACGCATATAAATAAAAAGGAGAAATTATATAAAAATTTTAGAATTGAACTGTTCACAATCCGCTAAAATGTGGTAAAATAATAAACGTTGTGTCTGTGGGAAGAAGGGAAAGGCGGGGTTGTTTATGGAGTACGGTGGAAATGGAAGCTCTGATGTGGATAGCTGGAGAGAAGTGATCCTGATATACACTTCCGCGCTGAAGGAGATCGGAACAAAGCTGGAGATTCTTAATGACGAATTTCAGCATGTGCACCAGTATAATCCGATTGAACATATTAAGTCAAGAATCAAAACCTCTGAGAGCATTGTGAAAAAACTCAAGAAACATGGTTATGAGTCAACCATTGACAACATGATAAACTACATCAATGACATTGCAGGCATCCGCATTATCTGTTCTTTCACAACGGATATCTACAGGATTGCAGAAATGCTCGAACGGCAGAGTGATATCAAGATCATCTCAATCAAGGATTATATCAAGCGGCCCAAATCAAGCGGATACAAAAGCTATCATATGATTGTGTCCATTCCGATCTATCTGTCTGAAAAGCGAGTGGATGCAAAAGTAGAGATACAAATCCGCACCGTGGCGATGGATTTCTGGGCGAGCTTAGAGCACAAGATTAATTATAAATTTGACGTAAATGTACCAGAATATATTAAAGAAGAGCTTTATGCCTGTGCGAAAATGGTATCAGAGCTTGATGCAAAGATGCTGTCTCTCAATGAGGAGGTAAAACAACTGTCATTGTATTAGAAACGATTGAAAAGACGCATAAAATGAGGAGTGCCCCGATACATTTCAGAGAAATGCACCGAGGCTATTATGAAAAAATTTATCTATGTGTAATGAAAACACGAAGTAGTTGTCGTTTGCTATGGTTTAATATTACCATTTAAATATGAACAAATTATGAATAAAATGTTAGATTATTGTAAATATGCATATTAAGCAGATGAAATTCCAATATTTTATATGCAAGTTACACAAAAAGCGGTATAATAAAAAACAGTATACAATTGTTGTGTGACAACCGCTGTATAGCGACAATAGTAATAGAAAAAAGTGTTCAGAAATAAGTATATAAGAAAAAGCAGGCGCATTTGATGGGAAGGAACGGTTAAGGGCATGGATAATTTTATGGATAAACTGGCGCAGAAAATCAGCGCGCAGGAGCTGATTAAGGCAAATTCACAGGCAGAGGCAGAGGAGTTGCAGCGGCTGCAAATGCAGGTGTCAGAATACGAAAAGATTCTGCAGGAGATGAGAAAACTCAATTACCGCAATACAGAGCTTTCAGAGAAGCTGGACTTGATGATCGGGGACAATGCGGGCAAAATCCAGAATATGAAGGAGGAAGAGCAGCGGCTGATCGCAGCGCTGAGAGATCTCACCGATGAGCAGACAAGAAACCGTGAGGCAGAGCTGGAACGCAGGGAGGAGGAGCGGCTTGAGCGGGAGCGCGCTGAGGAGGCGCGCAAGCAGACAGACATCACCGCAATCACAGACCTGCTTGAGAATAAATTCCAGAAATCCGATGATTTTGTGCACAAGGAAAATGTCAAGGTGTACAGAAATGTGCAGGCGGTCGTCGTGGATGAGATCAAGCGCTCGATGGAGAATGCGCAGAGTGAGCAGAGCGCTTTGAAAAATGAGCTGAGTGCAAAGCTGAACAAAGTCATGGCAATATCTGTGCTTTCGATGCTGGCTTCGGCTGCCAGTGTTATTTTGTGGGCATTGATGCTCACGGGAATCATCAAGTAAGGAGGCTGGCATGGCAAAGATTTCATTTAAGCCGGGCAATATGCTCTATCCGCTTCCGGTGGTGATGGTGACTGTGGCAGATCTGGCTGGCAGCACGAATATAATCACCGTTGCATGGGCGGGAACAGTCTGCACAAATCCGCCGATGGCAAGTATTTCAGTCCGCCCGTCCCGCTATTCCTATCACATGCTCAAGGAGACGGGGGAGTTTGTCATTAATCTGACAACGAGTGCGCTCACACACGCTGCGGATTACTGCGGCGTGAAGAGCGGCAGGGACGTGGACAAGTGGAAGGAGACCAGACTCACGCCGGTAAAATCGGACATCGTGAAGGCGCCGTGCATCGCGCAGAGCCCGGTGAACATAGAGTGCATCGTGGTGCAGACAGAGCAGCTTGGCTCACATGACCTGTTTCTTGCGAAGGTCGTTGCAGTCCATGCAGATGAGCAGTATATGGACGAAAAGGGCGGTTTTCATCTGGAGAATGCAAACCCGGTCGTCTACAGCCACGGCGGGTACTATGACCTCGGCAGTAAAGTAGGAAAGTTTGGCTATAGTGTGCAGCGCGGTGGGCACAGGCGTTCTACATCCGGCAAGGCGTAAGTTTTTTCTTTACATTACCGCAAAAGGCTGTTAGAATTATAATGTTAAAAAATACAGTCGGTAAAAGGAATAGAATATGCATTTTTATAAAAAAATAAAGCTGTGCGCCATAGAGACTGCCGCAATCGCCCTTGCGGTTTGTGCGCTCTTATTTCCATCAATGCAGCTTTTTCAACATGCAGGAGATAATTATTTTGCGGTTTCTCTGAATGGCGTGGAGGTGGGCAATCTGCCGTCCAAGGAGAATTTGGAGGAGCTGCTGGTGAGAGCCAGACACCAGGCGGTGCGTGAGCTTGGGAGCAATGAGCTGGTGTTTATGGATACAGAATTAGAGACGGTCGGGAGTGAGCGGCTGTGGGCTGTGGTCGATGACGAGGAAGATGTTGTCAGAAGAATGGCAGATGTCATGAAGCGCAGCACAAGGGAGACGCTTCACCGCTCGTATACTGTGAAGGTCAATGAGACCGCAGTCAACCTGGGGTCCTACGAGGAAGTGCACGAATTATTAGAGCAGGCACTGTCGCCCTACGATACACAAAACCAGTATCAGGTTGAGCTGGGACTGGACCAAGACCGTGAGATTAACGTGCTGGAGGCCGTCATTCTTCCGCGGGAGGAGGCAGCGCCGGCAGAAAAAGAGCCTGACATCTCCGCCGGCATTGAAGCTGAGCTGGATGCGATGTTTGCCTCGGTAGAACCGGAGGTAGAGCGGCGCTTTGAGGACTTTACAGGAGGCTTGACGGACATTGACTTTGCGGAGAAAATCGAGGTCGTGGAGGCATATCTGCTGGAGGAAGAACTCAATACCGTGGAGGAGGCGGTAAATCTGGTGACGAAGGAACAGGAGACGCAGATTATCTATAAAGTGGTCTCGGGCGATACCTTGTCCCAAATCTGCCTGACAAACAACATTCCGATGGATGAGCTGATCGCGATCAACGATGCGCTTGAGGATGAAAATACAATGATACGTGTCGATCAGGAGCTTGTCATCAACGTGCCGGAGCCGGAGCTGTCTGTCATGTGGAAGGAGGAACAGGTCTACACAGAAGATTACGAAGCAGAAGTACAGTACATACCCAATGATGACTGGTACACCACACAGCGGGCAACCCTGCAGGAGCCCTCTGCCGGCAGACGTAAGGTGGCGGCAGTGATTGAGTACAAGAATGGTCAGGAGGTCGGCAGGGAAATCTTGAAGGAGGAAATATATGCCGACGCAGTGCCCAAGATCATTGAGCGGGGAACGAAGATTCCGCCGACATATATCAAGCCCATCTCAGGCGGACGGCAGAGTTCTGGATTTGGTGCGCGCAGTGCGCCGACAAAGGGCGCTTCGACAAACCACAAGGGTATTGACTGGGCAGTGCCCATCGGAACGACGGTGGCAGCCTCCAATGCGGGAACTGTTGTTCATGCAGGCTGGGCGAGCGGCTATGGATATGCCGTCTATATCAACCACGCGGACGGCAGACAGACCCGGTACGGACATCTGAGTAAAGTTCTGGTAAAAACAGGCCAGACCGTAGCACAGGGCGAACGCATCGCGCTGAGTGGAAACACGGGCAGGAGTACTGGGCCGCACCTTCATTTTGAAATCCGTATCAACGGCAGTGCTGTGAATCCATTAAAATATTTAAATTGACAAAAAGCAGAGCAGGGATTGACGGGAGGTTTCGTTAATGTCAACAAAAAACTTCCCTGAAATCAAAATATACATAGCAGTCTGGCAGTTTACAAATGTATGAAAAAGGTATATAATCGTAAGAGTTTGGTTATAGCATAAACAACTGTGTATAAGGAAGCGCGTACAAGGGAATAAAGGGTAATAAAGGAATAAATGAATGAAATTTGACTCAAATAGATTGTCAAAGTGCTAAGACGTGTGACTGTGTGAGCTGGCTTTGCAGTTACAGGAAAATGATGAGGTGGACGATGGAACAGTACGCAATTAAGGGGGGAAATCCCCTGGTTGGTGAAGTTGAAATCGGCGGCGCAAAAAATGCAGCATTGGGTGTGCTTGCCGCGGCAATTATGACGGATGAGATGACAGTGATCGACAATATACCCGATGTGAGAGATATCAATGTTCTGCTACAGGCGATGGAGAGTATCGGTGTGATTGTATACCGGAGTGACAGGCATACCGTGCGAATCAATGCATCGATGATTTCAGGGCTCGTGATCGAGGATGACTACATCAAAAAAATACGGGCATCTTACTATCTGCTGGGGGCATTGCTTGGCAAGTATAAACATGCGGAGGTGGCGCTGCCGGGCGGCTGCAACATCGGAAGCCGCAAGATTGATCTGCACATCAAAGGCTTTAAGGCGCTCGGGGCAAGTGTAAAGATTGAACACGGGCTGATTATAGCAGACGCACAGCAGTTAAAAGGGGCGCACATCTATCTGGATACGGTGTCGGTGGGTGCCACGATCAATATTATGCTGGCAGCCGCGCTCGCAGAGGGAAGAACTGTGATTGAGAACGCGGCAAAAGAGCCTCATGTGGTGGATGTGGCAAATTTTCTCAACTCGATGGGGGCGAACATCAAAGGCGCCGGCACAGATGTGATCAGGGTGTCCGGCGTGAAGAAGCTGCATGCGTCCGAATACTCTATCATACCAGATCAGATCGAGGCGGGGACTTTTATGTTCGCAGCGGCAATCACCAAAGGCGATGTCACGATCAAGAATGTGATTCCTAAGCATCTCGAATCTACGACGGCAAAATTGATGGAGATGGGATGCCAGATCGAGGAGTCAGATGACGCAGTGCGCGTCGTGATGTCCAAATGTCTCCAGAATACACATGTCAAGACACTGCCGTATCCGGGATTTCCCACCGATATGCAGCCGCAGATCGCGGTCTCCTTGGCACTCGCCAAAGGGACAAGCATTGTGACGGAGAGCATCTTTGACAACCGCTTTAAATATGTCGATGAGCTTGCAAAGATGGGGTCGAATATCAAGGTCGAGGGAAATACAGCCATTATAGAAGGCGTGGAGAAGTTTACCAGCGCAAATCTGACAGCGCCGGACCTCAGGGCCGGGGCGGCGCTTGTGCTTGCCTGCCTCACAGCGGAAGGCTTCAGCACCGTGGAGGACATCAAGTATATCGAGCGCGGGTATGAGGACTTTGACGTAAAACTGCAAAGTCTGGGGGCACAAATCGAGAAGGTGGAGTCAGATAAAGAGTTACAAAAGTTTAAATTAAAGGTCGGATAGGAGATGCCTATGCGGCCTACAGGTTTGTAATGTATATGCAGAATGGAGATTCTTATGAAACAGCAAAAACATAAACGAAAGGAAACGTTTTCTCTTATTTTTGCTTCGAATATAGGAAATGATACCAGACAGTTCTATCTCTCGGTTGCAACGCTGCGCCTGATCATCGTCCTGATGGCGCTCATATGTATCACCTTCGTGTGGACAATCTTCCGCTCGGGGGCGCATTACCAGAGCGAGACTGCGCTTCGGAAGAAGCTGGCGGCGAGTGAGCAGACAGTGAAGCTGCTTGAAAAAGAAAAAAGTGATTTGAGCGCAAAGAATACTGCGCTCGAGGAAGAAAATGAACTGTTTCGGAACGCGGAGACGCTGAGAGCTGAACTGGTGGAGGAAACGGCTATAGAGAGCAGTGAGGAGGCTGCGCCCGAAGATACCTCTGTCCCAACCCAGTATCCATGTACAGCGGGTGGTATCCTGAAGGAGCACTATACAAATGAACACCCCTATGTCTCGTTCAGCGCGCAGCCAGAGGACAGCATCATCGCTGCGGCAGACGGAACGGTGGCGCTGGTCGGGGCGGACGATACATATCCGGTTATAATAGAAGTAGACCATGGCAATGGGTACAGGTCGCGTTATATGTGCCAGCAGGGGGCGGAAGTCTCTGTCGAGACCGGGCAGCAGGTGCAGGTGCGTGACACACTGGCGACATTGAGCGGCGGGGAGACACAACTGGACTATCAGGTGATTTATCAGGAGAAGGCGATTGACCCGCTACAGATCTTGAGCGCGAAGGGATAAAAGGAGGAATATTATGTTAGGGAAAGGAAGAAATTCCGCATACACAGATGATGGGCGAGAGAAGATTAGTACATTAATTGGAAAGGAGACCACGTTTGACGGCGATCTGACTTCTGCGGAGACAATAAGGATTGACGGTGTGATCAACGGAAACTGTACCTGCGAGAAGAAGCTGATTCTCAGTTCAGACGGGCAGATTAAAGGGAACATCTCGGCGCAGAGCGTTATCATCTCAGGAAAAGTGGACGGTGATATTGTGGTTCAGGGCAAGCTTGAGATATTATCAACAGGAAAAATTGCAGGGAACATCACCGCAGGCTCGCTTGTCATCGACGAGGGCGCAGCGTTTGACGGAAGATGCACCATGTCGTCGGCAGGCTCAGGAAGTTTGTTTTCAGATTCTGCGTCAGAATAACAGGACTGCGTTACAGGCTGTCACAAGAGGCTTTTACGGCTTATTGTGGCAGTTTTTGCTATTTTATCTGTTTCTTGCGCTTTTTCTCAAAAAAAGTATTTACAAATCAATATTCAGATAATATAATAAATTTACATAATATTTTGAAAATAACTAAAGTATTGTGAAAAAACGGCCGATATAGTAAATGTAAAACGGCTTAGATGGCATTTTTTGAGGTTTCCAAAGTTTTTATTGTAAAAAAAGTATGAAACCCCTTTGAAAATTGGTTAAATTAGGGTATAATGGCTTCGTTATAGTATGTCATTGCGGAGTGATTGCATCGGTGCGATACGATTGAATCTATAAGATTATATCTATAAATAGATATAACCGTAATGGGAATACTAAATTTTTGAAGAGTTACTGTTCACACAGGATTTGGCAGTTACGGCGAAAAATAAATAGCAGGATTGTACCGGTTTAAACAAATTTGATCAGAAAGAAAGGGGCACGAAGCCATGCAATACACAGATATAGGAATCGACCTTGGAACCGCAAGCATTTTAGTATACATCAGGGGAAAGGGCGTTGTGCTGAAGGAACCTTCAGTAGTTGCCTTTGACAGAGACACACAGAAGATTAAAGCCATCGGAGAGGATGCACGTCTGATGCTGGGCAGGACGCCGGGCAATATTGTGGCAGTCAGACCGCTCAGACAAGGTGTTATTTCTGATTATAAAGTGACAGAACAGATGATGAAGCACTTTATTCAGAAGGCGCTTGGCAGGAAAACGTTCCGAAAGCCGATTATCGCTGTCTGTGTGCCAAGCGGTGTCACAGAGGTGGAGAAGAAGGCGGTTGAGGACGCGACGTATCAGGCAGGCGCGCGGGATGTCAAGATCATAGAAGAGCCGATTGCCGCAGCGATCGGTGCGGGAATTGATATCTCAAAGCCGTGTGGCAACATGATTGTTGATATCGGCGGCGGCACTTCGGATATTGCGGTAATCTCTCTTGGCGGCACGGTCGTCAGTGCATCCATCAAGGTTGCAGGCGACGACTTTGACGAGGCGATCGTCAGATATATGAGAAAGAAACACAATCTTTTGATTGGTGAAAGAACAGCAGAAGATATTAAAATTAAAATAGGTTCAGCATTTAAGAGACCCGAGGTTGATTATATGGACGTCAGAGGGCGCAATCTTGTGACAGGTCTGCCTAAGACGATCAGGGTATCCTCCGATGAGACGGAGGAGGCGCTCCGCGAGACGACATCCCAGATCATTGATACGATACACAGTGTGCTGGAGAAAACACCGCCTGAGCTGGCTGCGGATATCGCGGACAGGGGCATCGTGCTCACGGGCGGCGGCAGCTTACTCTGCGGACTGGAGGATCTGATTGAGTCGAGGACAGGAATCAATACCATGACGGCGGAGGACCCCATGACAGCGGTTGCCATCGGTACGGGCAAGTATGTAGAGTTTCTGGCAGGCGGCAGGGATGAGTGACTTGCAGAGTTGGTTTCTGATTAGAATTGCTGAACCGGAATCGCAAAGTAGGAGGAACTTATGCTTAGAGGTCTATATACATCATATACCGGCATGTTGAATGAGCAGTACAGAATGGATATTATGTCAAACAGTCTGGCAAATGTCAACACCGTCGGATTTAAGAAGGAAGGTTCGACAAGTCAGGCATACGCAGATGTGATGGCGGTGAAAATCAAGGACTGGACTGAAACCCCAAACACCCCTAAAAAGCTTGGGAACATGAGTCTCGGCGTGAAAATCGGAGAGACGTACACGGATTTTTCACAGGGGTCGTTCAGGACGACAGAGAATACGTATGATCTGGCGATTGGCGGCAAAGGATTTTTCAATATAGAATTTACCAACAAGGCGGGCGAGACCTCTACAAAATATACAAGAGACGGCGGTTTTACCATCACGAAGGACGGCTATCTGGTGACAAAAGATGGCGACTATGTTCTCGGCGAGAATGGCAGAATCCAGCTCTCTACAACGGCGGGCGCCACAGTGTTTGACCGCGCCGGCAATATTTATCAGGATGACAGGCTTGTGGCGAGCCTTAAAATAACAGATTTTGAAGATACCAATTATCTGACCCACTACGGTGAGACGATGTGGGATGCTATGGAGGGGGCAGTGGAGAAAGAGCCGGAGAACACGGAGATTTTCCAGGGGTTTCTCGAGATGTCCAATGCGTCCGTTGTCAAAGAAATGGTAAACATGATCACGATTTCAAGACAGTATGAGTCAAACCAGAAGATGCTGACCACCTTTGATGAGACACTTGAGAAAACAATGACACTCAGCAAGGTATAACGAAGTATAATCAGGTCTGGCAAGGCATTATAAAAGCATAGCGCAGGAGGGAACAGGATATGGTACGATCATTATGGACAGGTGCAACAGGCATGATTGCACAGCAGTTAAATGTAGACAATATTTCCAACAATCTGGCCAACGTAAACACAACTGGATACAAGGCTGAGGTTATGGAGTTTAAATCACTTTTATATCAGACAATACAGACAAAGACCACGACCGCAAACGGCGAGAACAAGCCGATCGGCACAGAGGTAGGTTTGGGTGTGCGCAACAATGCGATCACCGCGATTTTTACAGACGGAAGTCTGTTGGAGACACCGGGGGCGTCGAATTTTGCGCTGAACGGACGCGGCTTCTTTGGAATTCGGGGCGCAGATGGAGAGACTTACTATACGAGAAATGGTAATTTTGTGTTTGCAGTGGGACCCGAGGGACTTACACTGGAGACGACGGACGGTCTGCCGGTGCTGGATTCGGAGGGCGAGCCGATCATTCTCGAAGATGACGATATTGTTGCCAGCAAGATCACCGTTGGTCGCAATGACAGCACTTTATATTATCCAGATGAAAAAGGCGTGCCGCAGAGCCTCGATATCCAGATTGGATTGTGGCAGTTTAACAACCCGGCAGGACTTTACAGAGAGGGCGACAGCTTGTTCTCTGAGACGGCAGCGAGCGGCGAGCCGATGAATGAGGCTGAGAATGAAAATCTGACAAAGACAAAGATGATTCAGGGCTACTTGGAGGGTTCTAATGTGCAGATTGCTGACGAGATGGTCAACTTGATCGTGGCACAGAGGGCGTATGAGGTTAATTCCAAGGTGATTACAACCTCAGATGAGATGCTTCAGCAGGCGAACCAACTGAAGAGATAAGCAGGAGGTAACGGGATATGGAGATCGGTGGTGTAGGCTCTACATATGCAGACTATATGATGACAAGCCAAGCATCCAAGAACAAGGCGGATACATTGCAGAACAAGCTGACGAACAGCGACGCTTCGGCAGACGAGAAGGAGTTGAAGGAGGCGTGCAAGGAGTTTGAATCCTATTTTGTAGAGCAGGTCTTTAATTCAATGATCAAGACAGCGAAGGTTTTCTCAGATGATAAAGAGGATGGATATGCGTCGAAGATGGTAGATTATTTTAAGGATTTTGCAGTGCAGGAGTTGTGCAGTCAGGTGACAGATGGTGACGGATTGGGTCTGGCAAATACGTTGTATGAGCAGATGAAGCGCAACTATGGCATCGGAGTGGTGCAGCCCGAGGAGCTTTTAGAGGAATAAGCATGGAAAGGCAGCCGACCTTGTTTGTATGAACAGGTCGGCTTTTGTGTTATGGAGGAGTGGCATCTTGGAGAAACTAAAGGGTTTTGTCGAGCATATTATATATAAGAATCCTGAGAATGGCTATGGTGTGATTAACCTCAAAGTAGAACAGATGGAGATTACCTGCACAGGAACGTTTACGAATTTAGATGAGGGGGAGAGCATCGAGGCGGAGGGAACCTATGTTGATCATGCGGTCTATGGGAAGCAGTTTCGCGTGGAGCAGTTCTGTGTGACAGCACCGGAGGACAAGGTTGCGATGGAGCGTTATCTTGGTTCCGGCGCCATCAAGGGTGTCGGGGCGGCGCTTGCGGCCCGCATTGTGCGGCATTTTGGAGAGGATACGTTTCGGGTGATCGAGGAGGAACCGCAGCGTCTCGCGGAAGTCAAGGGAATCAGCAGCCGCAAGGCGCGTGAGATTGCAGAGCAGGTTGAGGAGAAGAAGGACGCGAGAGACGCCATGATTTTTTTGCAGAATTATGGGATTTCGAACACGATGGCACTCAAAATCTATAAGCAGTATGGCATGAAGCTGTATAAGCTCATGCAGGAGAATCCGTATAAACTGGCGGAGGATATCTCGGGAATCGGTTTTCGCATCGCGGACGAAATCGCATCGCGCATTGGGATTCACACAGACTCGGACTACAGGATTCGGAGCGGCATACTGTACACGCTGGTTCAGGCGGGGACAGAGGGGCATGTCTATCTGCCAAAAGAGCTGCTTTTAGAGAGGGCTGCCGCGCTGCTTGGCTTGACGCCGGAGCAGATTGAGCCGCAGCTTGCAAACCTTGCGATCGACAAAAAACTCGTCATCAAGGAAATGGAGTCTGTGCAGTGCATCTATGGCATGAGCTATTACTATGCCGAGCTCAACTGTGCCAGAATGCTCTATGAGCTCCAGCAGGCGTTTGACGGGGCAGAGCGCTTTACGAAAACAGAGCTTGCGCGTCTTGAGAACAAAATACGGCAGATGGAGGACACAAGCCAGATGCAGCTCGATACATTGCAGCGCAGAGCGGTGACGGAGGCAGTGCAGAATGGTATCTTTATCCTGTCGGGCGGACCCGGTACGGGCAAGACGACCACCATCAACATGATTATCCGTTATTTTGAGCAGGAGGGCATGGACATTTTTCTGGCAGCGCCCACTGGGAGGGCAGCCAAGCGCATGACAGAGGCGACTGGATTTGAGGCAAAAACGATTCACCGTTTGTTAGAGCTCAACGGCAGCATGTCAGACGAGAGACAGTCGGCAGTGCACTTTGAGAAGAATGAACTCAATCCGCTGGAAGCGGATGTGGTGATTATCGACGAGATGTCGATGGTGGATATTCACTTGTTTCAGGCATTGTTAAAGGCAGTTGCGCCGGGGACAAGGCTCGTGATGGTCGGTGACAGGAACCAGCTTCCGTCTGTCGGGCCGGGACAGGTGCTCAAAGATTTGATGGAGAGCGGGTGTATTGCCACGGTAGTGCTGTCGAAAATCTTCCGTCAGGCGGGCGAGAGTGACATCGTGGTCAACGCACATAACATTAACGAAGGGAAACCGGTCAAGCTGGACAATAAAAGCAGGGATTTTTTCTTTTTGGAGCGCGATAATGTCAATGTGATTTACAAGCATATGATTCTGCTCATCACGGAAAAGCTGCCCAAATATGTGAAATCCGGCAGGTATGACATTCAGGTGCTCACGCCGATGCGCAAGGGGGCGCTTGGCGTCGAGACCCTAAACGGCATCTTGCAGCAGTATCTGAATCCGCCGTCGCCGGAAAAAATAGAACTGGTCCATGGCGACGGTGTGTTCCGCCTTGGCGACAAGGTGATGCAGATTAAGAATAACTATCAGCTTGAATGGGAGATTCTCAGCAAGTATGGGATTGTGGTGGACAGCGGACAGGGCGTATTTAACGGGGATGTCGGCATTATAAAAGAGATTCATGAGACGGCAAAGACTGTGGTGGTAGAATATGATGACCTCAGAAGGGTCACGTATGCGATCAATGGGCTGGACGAGATTGAGCTTGCCTATGCGCTCACCATACACAAGTCACAGGGCAGTGAATATCCGGCGGTCATCATGCCGCTGCTGACAGGACCCAAAATGCTGTTGAACCGCAATCTGCTCTACACGGGGGTCACGAGGGCAAAAAACTGCGTGACAATCCTGGGCAGCAGGGAGACGGTTAACCAGATGATTGCAAACGAGAGCGAACAGAAACGCTATACAGGATTAAGGGAAAGAATATGCGAGATTATGAAGCAGGATTTAGATTAAAGGAGGCTTTGGTGAATCTGGTCTTTCCGCGAAGGTGCCCCGTGTGTGATGCGGTCGTTCCATTAGGAGAGGGGCTGATTTGCAGGCAGTGTGTGTCAAAACCGCAATATATTACAGAGCCGCGCTGCAGGCGCTGCGGAAAGCAGCTCAGGGAAGGGGAACAGGAGTTCTGTGCGGATTGTCTGCGGCGCAGACATGTCTTTGACTATGGCTACGCGCTGTATGATTACCAGAGTATGAAAAAAAGTATTTACCGTTTTAAATATGGCAGAAGATGTGAGTACGCAGCATTTTACGCACAGGACCTTTACAGGCGGCTTTCGCATGAGCTTCGTCTGATGGAGGCCGACGCCATTATTCCAGTGCCCATCCACAGGTCGAGATACCGGCGCCGCGGCTACAATCAGGCAGAGCTGGTCGCGGCGGAGTTGTCGAGGCTTACAGGGATACCGATGTATGAGAGACTGGTGACAAGAAGCCGCAAAACAGCACCGCAGAAGGAGCTTACCATACAGGAAAGACAAAATAATTTGAAAAAAGCTTTCAATATTAGCACAAATGTTGTAAAATTAAATAAAACTATCCTCATAGACGATATTTATACGACGGGTAGTACTTTAGATGCAGTTGCCTTAGAGTTAAAGCGGCATGGGGTGGGGGCGGTTTATTTCATTGCACTCTGCATCGGAGAGGGAATGTAGGAATATAAATTTAAGTGGAGGGATTTCTATGAACGTAAGGAATTGCAGAAAATGCGGAAAACTTTTTAATCACATCATGGGTGCGCCAATCTGCCCTGCCTGCCGGGAGAGACTTGAGGAAAAGTTTCAGGAGGTAAAGAAATATATCCGTGAGAACCGCACCGCAGGCATCAAGGATGTTTCGGAAGCGTGCGAGATTGAGCCGGGCCAGATTCAGCAGTGGATTCGGGAAGAACGCTTAGAGTTTACGGCGGATTCCCCGGTGAAGATTCCCTGCGAGAACTGCGGCGAGATGATCCGCTCCGGAAAATACTGTGACAAGTGCAAGCGGGAGATGACCAACAACCTGTCGAGCGTCATGGAAAAGCCAAAGGCAGCCCGTGCAGAGCCGAAAAAGACGCAGCCGTCAGGCAACAAGATGCGCTTCTTAGACAGATAAGATGCCATGGTTCAAAGTGCGTGAATAGAATTGCTGAAGGAAAAGTGTTATGTTAAATGAAGAAAGAGTAAGGCTGATGACGAGAATGGCATGTTATGAAGCCAAAGAGGGAAGAAAGAATGTCGCCATTGGAAATTATTTCCGTGGAGATTATATCGGCTTGCAGGTCATTAAGTCTGTGATCAGCGCGACAATTGCGTATATTCTCATATTTGCAATGTTTATCTTATACGATTTTGAAGTGTTTATGGCGGACATCTACAAGATGGACCTGCTGGATTTTGCAAAGTCAGTGATTATTTATTATCTGATCTTTACAGTGGGGTATGCGGTTATTTCATATGGCGTGTATACGTACCGGTATACGAGGGCGAGAAAGAGCCTGAAAACATATTACAATAATCTCAAGAAGCTCTCCTACCTGTATGAGCGGGAGACGAAACGATAGAGCTTTAGAGTAAGGTTAGAGAGGAAATAATTATGACAGACCTTTTGGTTTTTAGGGAACAGTTGAAAAAGTTTTATAGTAAGTACGAGTTGTATCTCACTCCTGTTTTTAAGTTTTTGCTGGCGCTGGTGACGCTGGTGATGATTAACAGCAGTATCGGCTATATGAGTGAGCTGAAAAAAACGACGGTGGTCTTGGTGCTTGCACTGATGTGCTCTGTGCTTCCGATGAATTTTATCGTGGTCGTGGCGACGGCGGTGACGCTGGGGCATCTTTACAAATTTTCGCTGGAATGCGCGCTGGTGATGCTGGTATTGTTTTTGCTGCTGTTTATTTTGTATTTCCGATTTGCATCGAATGACACGATCGCGGTGCTGTTGACGCCGCTCTGCTTTATTTTGAAAATACCATATATCATACCGATTGCGATGGGGCTTGTCGGAACACCTGCCTCCGCCGTGTCTGTGGCAAGCGGCATTATCGTGTATTATACGGTGAATTATATGATTGGCAGCGCTTCTGTGCTCAGTACCTTTGAGGAGGACGGCGCCCTTGAAAAATTTCGTTTTGTCATTGACGGAATGCTTGACAACAAGACCATGTTTATGACGATTGCCGCCTTTGTGGGGACAATGATCGTCGTGTATCTGATCCGCAGGCTCAAGGTGGATTATGCGTGGACGATCGCGATCGTGACGGGAGCACTCCTCGATGTGCTGGTATTACTGTTTGGCGATTTGATGTACAATACCAAACTCTCGATACTGGGGCTGATCGTCGGCAGCGTGGTGTCGGTGCTTCTGGCAAAAATCTTGGAATTTTTCGTGTTTAACGTTGATTATTCACGCACGGAGTATGTGCAGTTTGAGGATGACGAGTATTATTATTATGTGAAGGCAGTCCCCAAAAATACAGTGGCAGTACCACAAAAGCGGGTAAAGACAATCCGGGTACCCGAAAAGGCAGTCAGAGAGCAGAAGAGAGATAGATAAGAGGGATGGATCAAATGGATATGATTCTTGAACGTCTTAGTTCAATGGTGGAGACTTTTTCATTGCGCAGTTTTAACATCAGGTGGGAGGATATAGTGGAGGTTATCATTATATCCTTTTTACTGTATCAAATCATGGCGTGGGCAAAGCATACGAAGGTGTGGCTGCTCATGAAGGGTATCATGATTATTATGGCGTTTATTCTGCTGGCAGTTTTTTTCGAAATGCACACAATTGTCTGGATTGTGCAGAATGTGCTGAGCCTTGCAGTGATCGCGGTAATCGTGGTTTTGCAGCCAGAGCTGCGGCATGCGCTGGAGGAATTGGGCAGAAAAAGTTTTATTACAAATATCATTACGTTTGAAAAGCCGACGGATGAACGCTTTTCAGACAAGACCGTCAATGATCTGGTCAAGGCGAGCTTTGAGATGGGCAAGGTCAAGACAGGAGCGCTGATGGTCATTGAGCAGAATGTGCTGCTCACGGAATACGAGAGAACCGGTATTGAGGTGGACGGCTTGATCTCAAGCCAGCTCATCATCAATATCTTTGAACATAACACGCCGCTTCATGACGGCGCGGTGATTATACGGGGAAACCGTATCGTGTCGGCGACCTGTTATCTGCCGCTGTCTGACAATATGGGAATCAGCAAGGAGCTGGGCACCAGACACCGTGCGGGCATAGGAATCTCAGAGGTCACAGATGCGCTCACAATCATTGTGTCGGAGGAGACAGGGCATGTCAGCGTCACCTACGAGGGAAAACTCTACCGCAATCTTGATGCCAACGGGCTGCGGGAAAAAATCAGTATGATACAGAATAAAGAAGTGGAGGAGAGTAAGAAGCGCAGGCTCTGGAAAGGTAGGGCTAAGGATGAAAAATAGTATAGTAAAGAAGGCGGCTGGCGTGATCACAAACAATTTTGGACTGAAGCTGCTGGCGATCGTCATATCCTGCGGGTTGTGGTTTATGGTGGACAGCATTACCGATCCGGTGGAGAGAAAGGTGTTTAACAACATTCCGGTGGAGATTATCAATACAGAGCTGATCACGAACGAAGGCAAGGTCTATGAGGTGCTGGACGGGACAGATACCGTCAATGTCACAGCGATCGGAAAAAGCTCGGTGTTTGACTATGTGTCAAGAGACGATTTGAAGGCGGTCGCGGATCTGTCTGAGCTGACCTTCATGAACACAGTGGGTATCAGGGTGTCGAGCGCGCGCAACAATTCAGAGCTGGAATTTAGGACGAATATTGACAATGTGAAGCTTGCAATCGAGAAGATGGATCGTGACCAGAAGGTGATCAATGTATCGACTTCAGGCGAGCCGGCGTCGGGCTATGTGGTTGGCGGAATCACGCCGAGCCAGAATGTCGTGCGCTACTCCGGGCCGGAGTCCTTGATCAACCAGATTGACCATATTGATGCGGTAATCAATATTAATGGCTATTCGTCAGATATCAACACGACGGCGGACTTAAAGATTTATGATGCAGATAACAATGAAATCAAAAATAGTTCAATTAAGCTCAATATCACGACGGTCGATGTGGCAGTGTCCATACTGGCGACAAAGATCGTTCCGTTAAGCTTTGTGGTGCCAGACGAGCCGGCATCGGGCTATGTGGTGAACGGCGAGATGCTCAGCGTGCCGGAGACTGTGGTGATCGCAGGCAGGTCCGGCGTTTTAGACGGTGTTTCCAGAATTGTCGTGTCAGACCCGGCGCTCAGCGTGGAGGATCTGACGGAGAGCAAGACGGCGATTGTCAATATCAGGAAATATCTGCCGACAGGCGTACAGTTTGCCGACAGCAGTTTTAACGGCAATGTGAGTGTGACGATCGGCATAGAGCCGCTTGTGACCAAAGAGCTGAAGGTGCCGTCCAGAAATTTTGCCGCCGGCAATACACCTGAAAACCTGAATGTGACCTTAAAGGAAGCCAAGGAACAGGAGACCTATACAATCCGCATATCGGGAACGAGTGCGGCAGTGGAGGCTGTGCAGGAGGAAAGCGTCATCGGCGTGGTGGATATGGACAGTCTGTTACAGAAGCTGGAGTTGACGGAATGGAGTGCAGGCGTCTATCAGGGAGATCTGACATTTAACCTGCCAGATACCGTTACGCTGGAGAAGCCGTACCAGATGACCGTGGTTTTGGAGGAAATAGAACAAGAGCCGGATGCAGAGATGAATAATATTGACCCCGGCACGAACAATAATATTGAATAAATTTTGGAGGATAGAAACAGATGGCTAGATTATTTGGAACAGATGGCGTTAGAGGTGTGGCAAATGACGAACTGACACCGCTTTTGGCGATGCAGCTAGGGCAGGCAGGGGCGTATGTTCTCTCGAAGGAGAATGCGCATAAGCCGACCATCATGGTCGGATGCGATACGCGGATTTCGGGTGACATGCTGGCAAATGCGCTGATGGCAGGCGCCTGTTCAGTCGGCGCAAATGTGGTGTATGTGGGCGTGGTGCCCACGCCGGCGATCGCTTATCTGACACAGAAGTACAGAGTGGACGCGGGGGTGGTCATCTCAGCATCGCACAATCCAGTGGAGTTTAACGGCATCAAATTTTTTGACGGGAAGGGATTTAAGCTGCCGGATTCGATGGAGGATGAGATTGAGGCGCTGATTCGAAACGGCATGAAGGATATCCAGTTTCCGACAGGCCCGAGCGTGGGCAAGATCAAGTACCGCACAGACGCGAGGGAGGAGTATATCAACCACACAGTACAGGCGGTGCCTGTGGATTTGAGCGGTATGAAGATTGTGGTGGACTGTGCGGAGGGCGCTTCTTACTATACCTCTGTGGAGACGCTCAAGGAGCTTGGCGCGGAGATTGTGGCGATCCACAACAACCCGGACGGCACGAATATCAATGCAAACTGCGGCTCTACGCACATGGAGGAGTTACAGGCGCGCGTCGTGTATGAGAAGGCAAATGTAGGGCTGGCATTTGACGGCGATGCCGACAGGTTGCTCGCTGTCGATGAAAACGGAAATCAGGTTGACGGCGATGTGATTATGGCGATCGTCGGCAACCATATGAAGGAGAAGGGCACGCTAAAAGACAATACGATTGTTGCGACAGTGATGAGCAATCTGGGCTTTTTCAACATGGGAAAGGAGAACGGCATTCATATCGAACAGACGACAGTCGGAGACCGCTATGTGATGGAGAGAATGCTTGAGATCGGTGCGAATCTGGGGGGAGAACAGTCGGGACACATTATTTTCCTGGATGAGAATACAACGGGTGATGGGCTGCTCAGCGCACTGCATCTGCTGCAGGTTATGGTGGAGACAGGCAAAACGCTTTCTGAGCTTGCGACAATCATGACCGTATATCCGCAGGCGCTTGTGGGCGCAAAGGTTCCAAACCACAAGAAAAACAGCTATATGGAGTACACAGAGATTGCGGAGGCAATCGAACATGTGAATGCAAAATTTGCAGATGAAGGAAGAGTGCTGATCCGTCCTTCGGGCACAGAGCCGCTTGTGCGCGTGATGATAGAGGGCAAAGATCAGCGGATGATAGAGCGGGAGGCGCGTGAGCTGGCAGAGCTGATACAAAATGTGATGCTGTGACCAGAGAAGTACAGGAGGTGCGAAAGATATGGTTGGTCAAAAGGTGGTTATTAAGAATCCTACGGGACTGCATCTGCGCCCGGCAGGGATTCTGTGCAAGGAGGCGATGCAGTTTCAGTCGCTGATAACGTTTACATTCCGCGGCAATACTGCAAATGCAAAGAGTGTGCTCAGCGTGCTGGGCGCATGTATCAAGAGCGGGGATGAGATCGAGCTGTTCTGCGATGGCGCAGATGAAAATGAGGCTTTGGCAGCCATGGTGCGTATTATAGAAAATGGACTGGGTGAGTAGGAGGAAGGGCGTATTCCTCCTACTTTGATGAATAGACTTTATTTATATGAGAAAAGATAACAGTAGAGTGAAAGGAAACAGGATAAGATGAGCGCGAACAAAAAAATTATCGTCACGGGCTGCAATGGACAGCTGGGACGTGCAATCAACAAAATCTATCAGGGCAGTACCGCGTATGAGTGTGTGAATACGGATGTGGCTGAGCTGGATATCACAAAGATTGAGGAAGTGGACAGGTTTGTGGCTGAGGTGAAGCCGTATGCGATCATAAACTGTGCGGCGCACACCAACGTCAATGCCTGTGAGACAGATGTGGACAATGCATATAAGATCAATGCGGTCGGCCCGAGGAACTTGAGTATTGCGGCAGCCAGATACCATGCGAAGCTGATGCATATCTCGACAGATTATGTGTTTGACGGACATGCCAGCACGCCGTACACGGAATTTGATGCCCCGTCCCCCAACTCAGTCTATGGGAAAACAAAACTTGCTGGGGAGTGTTTTGTGAAGGAATTTGCAAGGGAGTATTTTATTGTCCGCACCGCATGGCTGTATGGAGATGGCAAGAACTTTGTGAAAACGATGCTTGAACTGGCTGCAAACCGCGATCGGGTGACGGTGGTCGGCGACCAGTTTGGCTCGCCGACCAGCGCGGACGAGCTTGCCAAGATGATCGCGCATCTTCTGCCGACAGACAATTTCGGCGTCTTTCACGGTACTTGTGAGGGAGTCACAAACTGGGCAGATTTCACGCGGGCGTTTTACAGACTGGCAGGGATATCTACCGAGGTGCAGACTGTCACGACAGAGGAGTATGACAGGAATACAACAGGAATCGTGGCGCCAAGACCAGCGTATTCGGTGCTCGACAACTATATGCTGCGGCTGACGACGGATTACCGGTTTGCGGATTGGGAAAAGGCGATCGCGGAATATATAAAGAGCTTGTCATTTTGAGCAAGGTTTTGTATACTAAGAAAGTAAAAAGGAATAAATTGGAAGCGGGAAAGGAAAGAAGTCATATATGAAAAATATAGCATTGATAACAGGAATTACGGGGCAGGATGGATCTTATCTTGCGGAGTTTCTGCTGGCAAAAGGATATGAAGTTCACGGGCTGATCAGAAGGCACAGCATCTCCAATACGATGCGCATTGACCATCTGATCAAATCAGAGTATTACAAAGTCAAATTTTTCCTGCATTTTGCGGACACGACAGACTCCTCGAATCTGATGCGTATTATCGGGGAAATCCGTCCGACCGAGGTCTACAACCTCGCGGCGCAGTCTCATGTGGGCGTTTCTTTTGAGGTGCCTGAGTACACTGCGGACGCGACCGGCGTCAGCACGCTCAAGCTGCTCGAGGCAATCCGGGTAAATGGCGGAAACTGCCGTTATTATCAGGCTTCGACTTCAGAACTTTTTGGCGGGCTGCCTGAGACGGCGCCGCAGAGTGAGGAGACGCCGTTTTATCCCAAGAGCCCTTACGGCGTGGCGAAGCTGTACTCTTACTGGATTACAGTCAATTACAGGGAATCCTACAATATGTTTGCGTGCAATGGAATTTTATTTAATCATGAGTCGCCGCGGCGCGGTGAGAATTTTGTCACAAGAAAAATCACGCTTGCCATAGCAAATATTGTTGCCGGCAAACAGGACAAGATTTCGCTTGGCAATATGAATGCAAAGCGTGACTGGGGCTATGCCGGCGATTATGTGGAGGGCATGTGGCTGATGCTTCAGCAGAAGGCGCCCGGCGATTATGTGCTTGCCACGAATGAGACGCACACAGTGCGCCAGTTTGTCGAGGCTGCATTTGCAGAACTTGGCATCAGCATCCGCTGGGAGGGCGAAGGCGTTCATGAGAAAGGATATGACATGAAGAGCGGAAAGCTTCTCGTGGATGTCAATCCGGAGTTTTACCGTCCGGCAGAGGTAGAGTTTTTGTGGGGAAATGCAGCAAAGGCAGAAAAAGAGCTTGGCTGGAAAAGAAAAGTCGATTTCCGTGGGCTTGTCTCTATGATGATGGACGCTGATCTGCGCGAGGTCGCTGGAATCTCATGTGCAGCGTACCGGATGAAGAACGGAGGAAATGATGAATAAGTCAGACAAAATATATGTAGCAGGGCACAGGGGACTTGTGGGCTCTGCTATTGTCAGAAATCTTGAGGAGAAGGGATTTACAAATATTATCTGTAGGACGCATCATGAGCTGGACCTTACAAGCCAGCAGGCAGTGAGGGATTTTTTCGCAGAGCAGAGGCCAGATGTGGTGGTGCTTGCGGCGGCGAAGGTTGGCGGCATCAACGCCAACAATACAGCGCCCGCGGAATTTGCCTATGAGAATATGCAGATTCAATGCAATGTGATCAAGAGCTGTCATGATTTTGGGGTGAAAAAGCTGCTGTTTCTCGGAAGCACCTGCATTTATCCCAAGATGGCGCAGCAGCCAATCCCGGAAGATGCGCTTCTGACAGGGCCGCTTGAGGAGACCAACGAGGCGTATGCTGTCGCAAAGATTGCCGGGCTGGAGATGTGCAAATATTTTAAGCGGCAGTATGGCGATGACTTTATCAGTTGTATGCCGACAAATCTGTACGGGCCTTATGACAATTATGATTTGTCTGGCTCGCATGTCATGCCGGCGCTTATCCGCAAGTTTCATGAGGCAAAAGCCAATAACGCGCCGAGTGTCGAGCTGTGGGGTACAGGTACACCGCTGCGCGAGTTTTTGCATGTGGACGATATGGCAGATGCCTGCGTCTTTCTGCTCGAGCACTATGACGGCGAACAGCATGTGAATATCGGCACAGGCAAGGAAGTGACAATCCGTGAGCTGGCGGAGATTGTCCGCCGTGTGGTAGGCTATGAAGGCGGGATTGTCTGGAATCAGGAGATGCCGGACGGGACACCGCGAAAGCTGACAGATGTGACGAAACTTCACAAGCTTGGCTGGACGCACAAGATTGAGCTTGAGGAGGGCGTGCAGCTTGCCTATGACTGGTTTCGGGAAAATGTGGAGGATGCCAGACTGTAAGGGAGATGACTGAGGAAGAAATCAAATTAGGGTGTGATTAAGTAAATATGGATGATGAATGTTCGAGAGTGAGTGTGTTTGGACGAACTACATACCATATGGTGAAATGCGGATTTCAGGCAAGGCAAAAAGGGTATCGGTATCTGCGGGAGGCAGTCTGTATCGCTTTTTATGAGCCTGAAGTCTTAGCCTCGGTCACAAAACGCTTGTATCCAGAGGTGGCAAAGCGTTTTGATACGACAGATAAACAGGTGGAACGTGCGATACGAAATGCGATAGAGACTGCATGGACCAATGGAAATCCAGAGACTTTGAAGGAAATATTTCAGGGAGTATACAAAGATGACACTACCAGACCGACGAATACAGAGGTCATAGAGAAATTGGTCGAGCATGCCGTGCCAGCGCTGGGACCATAGGATTGAATTGGGAATGGGAGGAAGAGACAGTTGAAGGCAGATACCAGAATTTTGAGTATTATAGTGCCGTGTTATAATGAGGAGAAAAGTGTGCCGTTGTTTTATGCTGAGACTGTGAAGCAGGAGACATTTTTTCATGATAAGAATGTGGAGTTTGAATTTATATTTGTGGACGACGGGTCGAAGGATGATACTGTCGGTGCGGTGAAATCGCTCAGAGAGAAAGATGACCGAGTGCATCTTGTCTCCTTTTCAAGAAATTTTGGGAAGGAGGCAGCAATTATCGCCGGGCTTGAGAAAGCGTCCGGAGACTTCACAGTGCTGATGGATGCGGATTTGCAGGACCCTCCCGCAATTCTGCCGGAGATGTATCAATATATTGAGGAGGGATATGATTCTGTTGCGACCAGACGCGTGGACAGAAAGGGAGAGCCGCCGATCCGCTCATTCTTTGCGCGGCGTTTTTATGGGCTGATGAGAAAGATTTCCAAGACAGAGATTGTGGACGGCGCGCGGGATTACCGCCTGATGACAAGGCAGGTGACAGATGCCATTCTGGCGATGAAGGAGTACAACCGCTTCTCAAAGGGGATTTTTGGCTGGGTTGGCTTTAGTACGAAGTGGATTGAATATGAGAATATACAGCGCGTGGCAGGCGAGACAAAGTGGTCGTTCTGGAAATTGTTTCTGTACTCGCTGGACGGGATTATGGCGTTTTCGACGGCACCGCTCTCCATTGCTTCTGTCTTTGGAATGTTATTCTGTCTGGTTGCGTTTGTGTTTATGATTTTTATCTTTGTAAGAGCGCTGATTTATGGGGACCCGGTCGCGGGCTGGCCCTCCATGATGTGCATTATCTCGCTGATTGGCGGCGTACAGCTATTGTGTCTTGGCATTATGGGACAGTATATGAGTAAGATGTATATGGAAGTGAAGGACAGGCCAAAGTATCTTGTTAAGGAAGAGTTTTAGCATGGGTGAGAGAAAGAGCGGGCTTGTGAGTATTGTGGTGCCGGTCTACAATGCAGGACAGTTTATTGCGGAGACGATTCACTGCGTGCAGGCGCAGACCTACCGCGCGTGGGAGCTTTTGCTGGTGGAGGACGGCTCGTCGGACGGCAGCAGAGAGATCATACAGCAAAAATGCGCTGAAGATGAGCGGGTGCGGCTGGTGGTGCAGGAGGAGAACGGCGGTGCTGCGAGGGCACGAAACCGCGGCGTGCAGGAGGCACGCGGGCAGTATCTGTGTTTTTTGGACGCAGATGATCTCTGGCTTCCTGATAAGTTAAAAACGGAGCTGGAACAGCTTCATACGATACAGAGAACGATAAATCCGAAGGCTGGTTTTGTATTTATGGGGTATGAGTTTGCAGACGCTTCGGGAGAGGGACTTGGAAAAGTGGTGCATGTGCCGGCGCAGATCAATTACAGGCAGGCACTCAAAAATACCACGATTTTTACGTCCACAGTAATGATTGACAGGAATATCATACCAGATGAGGATATTTATATGCCGTGCATTGCCAGTGAGGATACCGCTACATGGTGGCAGATTTTAAAAAAACACGGGGCGGCGTATGGGATTGACGAAAATCTGGTCAAATATAGAAGAAGTGCAGCCACATTGTCATCGAATAAGATGACTGCGGTGAGACGGATCTGGGGTCTCTACCGCAGGCAGGAACGGCTGTCTGTGGCGGAAAGTATGTACTGTATGGTCTTTTGGGCATTCAGGGCAGTCTTTCGGCGGCTTTAGAGATCTCGGTTTGGAGGCTTTTGTGTGGGACGGATAGAGTCAGTAAAGAGGACAATTATATTACAGATGTCATTAATCGGACTTGTGTTCCAGACGGTTTTATATATATATGTCTGGCATGAGGTGTATAATGACATTATGCAGAGCGGCATGTGGAGAAGCTTTCACAGAAAGGGCTTCTGGCTTCTGGCAGCCGTTTATTTTATATTGCTGCTGTTTTTTACTGCGACGTATGGCGGGCTGAAAGTGGGCTATCTCAAGCCGATGGATGTATTTTTTTCGCAGGTGATCTCGCTGTTGTGCGCCAATATTGTCTCGTATTTTCAGATTTCACTGTTGTCCTTGGGACTGGTCACAGCGTATCCTCTGATATTGATGATGCTTGCGCAGATTGTGGTGTCTGCGGGGTGGACGTTTGTGAGCCACAAGCTCTATCAGCGGTTTTTTCCGCCTAAGAATCTGCTGTTTATCAGCGGCGGGCGGCCGACGGAGGAGATCTTAAAGAAGTTCGAGACAAGGAAGGATAAGTATCATATTATAAAAAGTGTGTATGAGAGCGACGGATTTGAGGCACTGAAAGCGGAGATTGTGACCTGTTATGACGGAGTTGTACTGTGGGATATGGATACAGTGCTGCGCAACAAGCTGTTGAAATTCTGTTACAGCAGGGGAATCCGCGTGTATATGATGCCCAAAATCCCGGATATTATGATTCAGGGTTCCGACCAGCTTCATCTGTTTGACACGCCGATTCTCCTCACAAGGGAGTATGCGATGACCATTGAACAGCGGGTGGTAAAACGCTTGATTGACATTGTGTGTTCGATGATACTGATGCTTCTTGCGGCGCCGTTTATGCTCCTTACCGCCATTGCGATTAAATGTTATGACGGGGGGCCAGTCTTATATAAGCAGACACGGTGCACCCGCGATCAGAAGGAATTTCAGATTCTCAAATTTCGGAGTATGCGCACCGATGCGGAGAAGGACGGGGTGGCAAGGCTTGCCGCCAAGAACGACAGCCGCATTACGCCGATTGGCAAATTTATCAGAAAAGTGCGGATTGATGAGCTGCCGCAGCTTTTTAATATCCTGTGCGGCGAGATGTCCTTTATCGGTCCAAGACCAGAGCGCCCCGAGATTATACGGCAGTATATGGAGGATATGCCGGAGTTTACCTTTCGGACCAAGGTCAAGGCGGGACTGGCGGGATATGCACAGGTGTATGGAAAGTACAATACGGCCCCGTATGATAAGTTAAAACTGGATTTGTTTTATATAGAAAATTATAGTGTGTGGCTGGATTTGAAGCTGATGCTTCTGACGCTCAAGATTCTGTTTCAGGCAGAGAGTACAGAGGGGGTAGACCAGAATCAAACAACTGCAATGAAGGACTAAAGGGGGAATTGGATGCAGCAGGGAATTGACAGCAGGGCAATGCTCACCGTGTTTCTCGCCAGATTGCCCAGATTGTTTCTATTGGCAGTGGCCGGTGCCGTTTTGGGCAGCGGTCTTTATTTGATGGTCGCACTGGACGCATCAAGAAATGCCTGTTTTGTATCGGAGACAGAGTACTATATTGAGTTTGAGGAAGGGCGCTACAAGGCGAGGGACTATTACAATGCATTTACATGGAATGAAGCGATCAGGGGAGATGAAATCCTTGGCAGGGCGATGGAGCTGCTGGGAAGCAGCTATGACAGGGACGATGTAGAAACGATGATAACGGCTGCTATTTTATCAGATGTGCGCTATCTGACCGTTACTGTCCGGGGACAGGAAGCCGCGCAGGTGCAAGCTGTCAAGGAAGCGCTTGGGACGGCGCTGGAGGAGTTTGGCGCGTTAAAAAAGGAGTTTGAGGAAATTTATAAAATAAAAGACCGGGAAACTGCATTGGAGAAAATTCCGTATTTTGGCTGGCGTGCGGCGTTTCTCGGCGCAGTGGCAGCCGCAGCGTGCGGCGTGTTTGCGGCTGCGTTTCGCTTCTGTCTAGGGTCGGCGTTTTATACAAAGCGTGATATCACGGTGCGGCTGGGACTTCCTGTCTATGGCATGACGTTTGAGCCGGCGCGCCGCGAGCGGGAGTGCGGGGTATCGCGGCGGCAGGCAGAGATGCTGGCTGGCGGTCTGAGCATGCTGGCACAGCAGTATCGTAAGATTGTGCTGCTGGATGCCGCACAGGGGCAGGAGGCCTCAGCGTTTCTGGAGGAGATCACGCGCAGGGGACTGATAGATAACATATGTTGTGAAATATGTGACCGGAAGAAGGAGCTATATGAGGGGCAGGAGACGGCGTTTGTGGCGGTCATTCCGTTTGGAAGGACTTACAGAGAAAAAATAACAGATGAGATACAATATGTACAGCTGCGCGGCGGCAGGGTTGTGGGTGCAGTGCTCGTGCAGGCACAGACTTGGTGGATGCGTTTCTATTATGCACAGGGGCGCTCATAGGAAGAAGTTACAGCTGATAACGAGAGAGTCAGCACGAGAGAAGAGCAGAGTCGCTCATCGTAGGAAAAAAGTTGCTGGACGCAATGAGCATGTCAGCACGAGAGAAGAACAGGGTTGCTCATAAGAAGAAGTTGCTGGACGCAAAGAGCAGTCAGCACGAGAGAAGAACAGGGTCATTCATAGGAAGAAGTTGCGGACGCAACGAGTACACATAAAAAAATAATATTGGCAGGAGGTGGGGCGTATGAAATTACAGGTGTTGGTCTCTTCTGTAAATCAGGAGATTATGACGCTGGCAGACCGTATGCATCTGCAAACCGATGCGATTATCGTGAACCAGACCGATCATTTTGGTTATGAGGAGTATATGCACAACGGCAGGCGGATACAGTGTTATGAATTTCAGGAAAAAGGTGTGGGGCTTAGCAGAAACAATGCGCTGCTGCGCGCCGAGGGGGATATTGTGCTGTTTTCCGATGAGGATATTGTCTATGATACGGGGTATGAGCGGCGCATTCTGGACGCTTTTGCGGCGCATCCTGAAGCAGACCTGCTGTTATTTAATATGCGGGTTGGTGCATCGAGGGCGACGTATCACACAGAGGCGTTTCACCGGGTCCATATATGGAATGCGGGGCGTTATCCCACGTACTCCTTTGCGGTGCGGCGGGAGAAGCTGCACGCATCGCATATTACTTTTTCATTGCTGTTTGGCGGCGGCGCGAGGTACAGCAACGGGGAGGACAGTCTTTTTCTGAAGGATTGTCTGAAATACGGATTGGTGGTCTATGCAGTGCCAATTGAGATTGGCGAGGAGTGTGAGCGGGAATCCACATGGTTTCAGGGATACAATGACAAATTTTTTATCGACAGAGGGGTGTTGTACCATTTTCTGTATGGAGGTCTTGCATATCTGATGTCGGTGCGCTTTCTCTTGGTGCACGGTAAGGTGATGTGCACAAAGATTCCAATGAAAAATGCGCTGGCGCTGATGAAAAAAGGAATCAAATCAGTAGAGGGATTGTGATCGTGGCAGTGGACAGAATTTTTTCTATCGTGTTCTATATGTTGCTTGCGGCGGGGACCTGCGTTATGGCATACCGCATACAGCCCTATGCCGCAGACGAACCAGTCTGGGTTGGCGGTGAGCGGTCTGTAAAGAGCGTTCGAAACCGTCTGTATATGACGGGGATTTTTGGTATTTTGTTCATGGTGTCGGCACTGCGGTTTGACATCGGGAATGATTACAGGCAGTATACGCAGACGGCACATGAGGCGTATGTCGGCGGGTATGTAGTGACGGAGGCAGGGTTTAATGTGCTGGTCCGGTTCTTGTATGGCATTATGGGCGGCGAGTATTATGAGCTGGTCTTTGCAGTCTTTGCTTTTGTGACACTATATTTTTTTCTGAAAGCATTCTGGCGGCAGAGTGTGGATTTTTCCCAGACATTTTTTCTGTTTATGATGATGGGACTGTATTTTCAGACATTTAACACCGTGCGTTATTATTTGGCGCTGGCGCTGGCGCTTTATTCGATGAAATATGTGTTGGAGCGGGATGGCATCAAGTTTGTGTTCTGGATTGTGGTGGCGGCGTTTTTTCACAAATCGGTGTTATTGGTGCTGCCGATGTACTGGATTGCTTCCTTTGCGTGGAAAAAGTGGCAGATTGCTGCGGGGCTTGCCGTGTGTGCACTCTGTTTCGCGGGGAAAGGCTTGATCTTAAAGCTGGCACTGGTGTTGTATCCGTCTTACAAAAATACAATCTATCTTGAGACGCCCAGTCTGTTTGACAGTCTGTTCAGCAGTTTGAGACCACTTTTGGCGCTTGCCCTGTATGGCTGGTTTGTGTATGTGCAGGCGCCGCGTGACCCTGAGAATAGTGATCAGAGCTGGGAGCGCGCGCTGCGGTTCTATGGGCAGCTCAATCTCTTGGCGCTTGTGTCAGGGACGTTTTTCTATTTTCTGCCGGTGGTGACGCGCATCTCTTATTATTTTGGGGTATCACAGTTATTGATGATTCCACTCATCTTACATTACATCACAGAACAGAAAACGCGAAGGCGCGTAACGGCTGTTGTCTATGCGGTGTGCCTCCTTTATTTTATGGTATTTTTATGGAAGGCGCATGAGAACGGCGTGGGACTGCTTCCTTATCGGAGCTGGCTTTTTGAGACACAGCGGTACATCTATGAATAGCAAGTATTATGAAATGTTTGGAGGCGCAGAGAGATGGAACAGGGAACGAAGTACAGTGTGATAGTCGTTTGTCTCAATGCAGGGCAGCGGCTGTGTGATACAGTAAAGAGTATTCTTGGTCAAACCTACCGCAATTTTGAGGTGGTGATCAAAGATGGCGGCTCGACGGACGGTTCTGTCGAAGCGCTGGCGTCAGCGTATCAGGACAGCCGGCTTCATGTGCACCGACTAAAAGATAACGGGATTTACGATGCCATGAATCAGGCGGTGAAGCTTGCAGCGGGAACGTATTTCCTGTTTCTCAATGCGGGAGACAGCTTCTATGACGAACATGTTTTAGAGCGGATAACAGATGAAATAAAACATAAAAAAGCAGATATTATCTATGGAAATCTATATCATAAGGCACTGGATACCATCATTTATGCGGCGCCTGAAATCAATGATTTCACCTGTTATAGAAATGTGCCTTGCCATCAGACCTGCTTTTACCACCGGACGCTGTTTGACAAGAGAGGTTATCTGCCAAAGTATACTGTAAGAGCGGACTATGAACATTTTTTATGGTGTTATTATAAGAGAAAGGCAGCGATATGCTATGTCCCTGAGGTGATCGCTTCGTATGAGGGCGGCGGCTACTCGGAGACGAAGGAGAACAGGAAACGCTCTGCGCGCCAGCACCGTGAGATCGTGGTACATTATATGGGAAAAAAGAAAGCGGATTTCTATCGGCTGGTCATGCTGCTCACACTGGCGCCGCTTCGCAGTGCGATCGCGGGCAATGCATATTTGTCAGGGGTCTACAATGGCATCAAGACTGCCATTTATAAGGACCGGTCTAAAAGATAATCGCATGGAGGCAGATTGTAGAATCAAGAAAAATGAAATAGGGGGATTTTTATGAAGGTTCTGTGGTTGTGTAATATCATGCTCCCATTTATTGCCAAGAGTCTGGGGCAGAAGATGGTAGTCAAGGAGGGGTGGTTGTCCGGGCTTGCGGGAAAGCTGGTGTCTCATCAGGAGAGAAATGACATAACACTTGCTATTTGTTTCCCGGAATCAGAAAACCGTTCATTTGTGAAGGGGGATACTGCATCGTTTATCAAGGATAAGGCGGAGGGCATCACCTACTATATTTTCAGGGAGGATACGGTTCACCCTGAGATCTATGATGACAGCATGGAGCAGAGTCTCGGGGCGGTGCTCAGGGATTTTGAGCCGGATCTTGTGCATATTTTCGGGACGGAGTATCCGCACACCCTCGCTTGTGTCCGGGCATTTAACCACCCGGAGCGGACACTGATTGGCATACAGGGACTGTGCAGCGCTATTGCGGAGGTGTACATGGCAGACCTGCCCTATTCTGTTCAGAAGAAAAAGACATTTCGGGATATCCTGAAACGGGATGGCTTGTTTGACCAGCAAGCGAAGTTTGCAAAGCGCGGTACTTATGAAAAGGAAGCGCTGTCACAGGTCGGGCATATCACTGGAAGGACGGATTTTGACAGGGAGATGACCAGGAAGCTCGCGCCGAATGCCAAATATCATTTTATGAACGAGACACTGCGTCCAGATTTCTATCGTGACACGTGGAATATTGATCGGATCGAGCGTTATTCTTTGTTTCTCAGTCAAGGAAATTATCCTATTAAGGGACTGCATTACGTTCTGGAGATTCTCCCAGAACTGGTGGAGGAGTATGAGGAGACTGTGGTCTATGTGGCGGGAGATGTCATCACGGCACACGACAGTATTCGGGATAAAATCAGGCTGTCGGGCTATGGCAAGTTTCTGGTCAACCAGATTAAGAAGCATAAGCTCCAGAATCATGTCAAGTTTGTCGGCAGGCTACAGTCTGACAAGATGTGCGCCCGCTTTTTGAAATCACATGTATTTTTATGCCCGTCCGCGATCGAAAATTCGCCCAACTCCGTCGGGGAGGCGATGCTTCTGGGCGTGCCTGTGGTGTGCGCCAATGTGGGCGGTGTGCACAATCTGGTTCATGACGGGAAGGATGGCTTCCTGTATCCTAAAGATAAATCCAAGCGCCTAAAGGACTGTATTCTGCGCATTTTTGAGGATGACAAGCTCGCGATGTCGCTCTCCTCAAACGCCAAGACGCATGCGCTGAGAACGCATGACCCAGAGACAAATTACAGGCGGCTGCTGGATATGTACCGTGAGATTGTATATGGGAGTTCGTGCGTATGAAACTCACAATTGTGTCAAACTATATTAACCATCACCAGATTCCGATGTCGAATGAGCTGTACCGGAAGCTGGGCGCGGCGTTTGCCTTCATACAGACTTCACCGATGGAGGAGGACCGGGTGAAGATGGGCTGGGGGGAGGAAGTCCGCTCGATTCCTTATTTGAAACTGTATTATGAAGAGCCGGAGGCGTGTGCGGCGCGGATTCTGGACAGCGATGTGGTCGTGTTTGGGGGCGTGGAGGATGAGCGCTATATCAAGCCACGGCTGAATGCGGGCAAAATCGTGATTCGCGCCAGCGAACGCCTCTATCGCGAGGGGCAGTGGAAGTCCATCTCTCCACGGGGCAGGAAAAAAAAGTATGAAGATCACACACAGTATGCCGACGCGCCGGTGTATCTGCTGTGCCATGGCGCTTATGTGGCGTCTGATTTCGAACTGGTCCATGCATATCCTGACAAAAAATATGTGTGGGGGTATTTTCCAGAGCTGCACACGTATGAGCTGAATCACTTATTTTTTCGGAAACAGCATTTTGACCCGGACGGAAAGCCGGAAATCAGAATATTGTGGGCGGGACGGTTCTTGAAACTCAAACACCCGGAGTACGCGGTGAGGGCAGCAAAGTATCTGGCGCAGCAGGGAGTTTCTTTTCATCTGGATATGGTCGGCGGCGGGGCGCTGGAGGAAGAATTAAAAAAGCAGGCAGCGGACGCACATCTGGAACATCACATAACGTTTCATGGTTTCCAGCCGCCGCAGAATGTCCGCCGGTTTATGGAGGAAGCCAATATTTTTCTGTTTACGAGCAATTACCTAGAAGGGTGGGGCGCAGTGTTAAATGAGGCCATGAACAGCGCCTGCGCAGTCGTGGCGGGGAGCGGCATCGGGGCGGTTCCGTTCCTTGTCAGGCATGGGCAGAACGGGCTTGTTTACAGGACAGGACATTTTCGGGAATTTCGAGAGCAGGTACGAATGCTCTGCCAAGACGGGGCGCTGCAAAAAACGCTTGGCGCCAACGCTTATGAGACGATTGTGAGCACATGGAATCCCAAAGAGGCGGCAGACAGGCTTTACCGCTTCTGCGAGGGGCTGATTGCCGGAAGCGTATTGCCAGAACAGGAGGGACCGCTCAGTCTGGCGCCGCTCATCGCGCCGAGACGTGGATATAAGTATACCAGAACTGTGAAGACAGACGGGAGGTGACGTTGATGAAAAAGGCAAAGACAAAGAGCAGGATTTATGTCTGCCATACTTTTTATCATGTGTATGTGGCAGCTTTGAAGGAGATGAAGCTGGTGCGGGAGATGCCGGCAAATGCTTACAGGAAAGCGGATATCGCGCTGAGTTCTGTCTCCACAGATTTTGAGCGTCTGGGGGACAGGCTTGCTAAGACGGGAATTTTTCAAGAGGTCATCGCGCTGGACGAGAAGCGGGAGGATTTTTTCCCGGAGCTTGCCAAGTACAGGAAGAATTACAGCAATGTGTTAAAACACATGCTAAACCGCATGATTTTCACGAAAAAGCTCGCAAAATGTGAGTGCCCTTATATGGAGGTCATCGACTTTGCAGCGTATGAGGACATTTATGTGTTCTGTGACAGTGACCCTATTGGCTATTATCTGAATTACAGGCATCTGTATTATCATGCGGTGGAGGACGGGCTCGACTGTCTCAAGAACCTTGATGACGCCTACGTTGCCAATCACGGGCACTTTCGGCTAAAAACATGGTTTTCGCGCCACAATCTCATCTTTATCATGAATGGCTGGGGCAAGTACTGCCTTGACATGGAGATCAATGACCGCAGTGTCGTGCCGACAGACTGCCCGCGTTTCGTCGAGGTGCCGAGAAAGCCGCTTGAACAGGCGCTGACTCCGGCGCAGAAAAGACAGATGATAGAGGCGTTTATCGAGGATTCGGACGCCTTGATGCAGCAGCTTAGGCCCTCCCGGGAAGGAGAGGAGTTTGCGTGCTTTTTGACAGAGCCGCACCCGGTCGATGTGGAGGCGCGCAAGCGGGTCTGTCTCGATGTCCTTGCACAGTACTGCCAAGGCTACAGAGTTCTGATCAAACCGCACCCGAGGGATACGATTGACTATGAGGCGCTCTGTCCTGACGCGGTGGTGCTGCGCGGGCGCTTTCCTGTGGAGGTGCTGAACTTCTTTGAGGGGCTGCGCATCAGGCTGGCGGTGTCCATACTGACTACAGCGATGAACAATATGGATTTTGTGGAGGAGAAGCTCAACCTCGGCGCTTCCTTCTGGGATGCGTATGAGGACCCTGAAAAACATGCTTATAATAAGAAGGCGGGGCTGGCGCTGGCGGATCAATAAAAATAACTGCGTTTTCTTTTCATTGATTCATTGATGGCACGCAAAAAAATATTGTGATTCTCTGGAATATAGCATATACTAATATCAAACAACAAAGAGCCACAGGAGGACGACAAGGATAAAAAGATGCTGAAAATAATCAAAAAGATCAATATACTGATGGACAAAAAACAAAAAGGCGCCATGGCGCGGCTGTTTTTGATGATGATCGTCTCGGCGGGGCTTGAGACTGGGGCGGTGATGATGGTGATGGCAGTGGTGCAGCTCATCTTAGACCCGGTGGCGCTAGAGCAGGGGGAGACGTACCAACGAATCAGCAGCCTCCTCAACTTGCAGGATACTGTGCAGTTTTCTGTGGCGGCGATTCTGTTTTTGATCGTGTTATATATTGCGAAGAACAGCTTTCAATTTATATTTCAAAGGAGCCTGTACCGGTTTGTGTACAGCAACCAGTTCAAGACGGCGTCGAGTCTGATGAAAAACTTTGTACGGCGCGAGTATGAATATTATCTGGACGCGGAGACGGCGGTCATTCAGCGCAGTATCACGGCGGATGTCAGCAATATGTATGCGCTGATTATGGCTGTCTTGCAGATCGCCTCGGAGATGATTGTCGCGTTGTTTTTGGTGATTGCGCTCGCGATGCAGGACCCCGTAATGACGGTGATCATTGCGGCGCTTCTGGTTGCGACGCTGGTCGTCATCAAGAAGATTGTGAAGCCGATCATGAACCGCATCGGCAAAGAGAATCAGGATTTTGGCGCGTCGATGTTTGCATGGATTTCCCAGACAGTGCAGGGCATCAAGGAGATCAAGGTCGCAGGGCGCGAGCAGTACTTTATCGGCGAGTACTGCAAGGTTGGAGAAGGATATGTGCGGGCGATGGAGCGGTTTAGTCTGTTTAATAACACGCCAAAGCTTCTGATTGAGACTGTGTGTATGGCGGGGCTGCTCGGCTATATCATGGCGCTGATTGTGCTGGGTGCGGACGTGTCCGCAATGGTGTCGCTGTTTGCGGCGTTTGGCATCGCGGCAATGCGTCTGCTGCCGGCGGCGAGCCGCATCAATAACCAGATTACAAGTATGGCGTTCAATGAGCCGTTTTTCTTTAATGTGAGTGACAATCTTGTCGAGGAGACGGACGAGGCGCACACAGATATTTCCTATGCGGTTGTCGCAAAGGAGAAACTCCCGGTCACGCGGGAGGTCAGGCTGTCCGATATCACCTATCACTATCCCAATTCGGACAAGCTGATTTTTGACCATGCGACAGTCTCCTTTCCGATTGGCAAATCAATCGGTGTGGTGGGCGCAAGCGGTGCCGGAAAGACGACAATCATTGATATTTTGCTGGGACTGCTGAAATTGCAGGGCGGCAAGGTGCTGGCGGACGAGGTGGATATTCAGGAGCACTACCGCGAGTGGCTTGCCAATGTGGGCTATATCCCGCAGATGATTTTTCTGCTGGATGCCGATATCCGAAAAAATGTTGCCTTCGGTATCCCGGAGGAGGAGATTGACGAGGAAAAGCTGTGGCATGCACTGAAGGAGGCACAGCTTGACGCGTTTGTGAAAACGCTGCCGGACGGTGTTCACACAGGCATCGGAGAGCGCGGTATCCGTCTTTCGGGCGGGCAGCGGCAGCGTATCGGGATTGCGCGGGCACTGTATCATGATCCGGAGGTGTTGATTCTTGACGAGGCGACTTCGGCACTCGACAATGACACAGAGGCGGCAATCATGGAGTCGATCAACAGATTACATGGTAAAAAAACGCTTGTTATCATAGCGCACCGTCTACAGACAATCGAAAAGTGCGATATGGTATTCAGGGTGGAAAACGGAAAGATCGTGAAAGAGCGTTAAGCGGTTTTGGGATTGTTGGGAAGGTGGTGAGATGGGATGAAGCTTAGTATCATCGTTCCAGTATATAATATGGCGGCTGACAATAAACTTCGGTTTTGTCTGGACTCCTTGGTACAGCAGACGATTGCAGACTATGAGATTATCGCGGTGGATGATGCCTCGACCGACGAGTCTCTGGAGATTCTGAGGGAGTACGAGTCAAACTATCCATGGAAGTTCAAGGTTGTACAGTCCTATGAGAATTTGAAGCAGGGCGGCGCCCGCAATAAGGGACTTGACATTGCGCGCGGCACGTGGGTCGGTTTTGTGGATTCTGACGACTGGGTGGCGCCGGATATGTACGAGAAGCTCATCAAAAAGGCGGAGAAAACCGGGGCAGATGTCGTCGGGTGCGACTACTGTATGGCGGACACCCACACGATGACGGTCGGTAAGCTGATGCCGAATAACACCATCGACCAGACGGGCATGCTCGGCCATGAGCAGTACAAAAAGCTTGTCATGAATCCCGGCAGCATGGTGATCAAAATCTACCAAAAAGCGGTGATTGATACGTATGGGCTGCGGTTTCCTGAGCGGACCTTCTATGAGGACAACTGCGCTTCCCCGATCTGGATGCTGCATTTTACGCATTTTGAGAAGGTGGAGGAACCGCTGTACTATTATTATCAGCACGATCTGTCCACGGTTCATGCGATCAGTCAGGAAAAGTGTGAGGCGAGGCTGCTGATGGGGAAGAAGCTGATCGAGGAGGCGCGCCGGTGCGGCATCTACAAACCGTACAGGCAGGAGTTTGAGTTTGCGTTCTCAAAGCTTTATTATATGAACACGTTGTTTACGTATATGCTTGGCGTGAGAAAGCCCAAATTAAAGTTCCTAAAAAGTCTCGCGGAGGGAATCAAGCAGGAATTTCCTGATTTTCAGGACAATATTTATTATCAAAATGCGTTTGATGAGGAGCAGAAACGGCTTGCGGCGATGCATCTTGAGTCGCCGTTCAAATTCAAGATTTATTTTCAGCTTCTCACCTTTTACAGAAACAGATTACGCCGCAGTCCCAAGAGCGGTGAGGAATAGGGTATAAAGTACAATGCAGTTTACATCTTTTGAGTTTTTGATCTTTTTTCCGGTGGTGGTACTGCTGTTTTATGCGATGCCAAGAAAGCTGAAACAGCCGTGGCTGCTGGCTGCAAGCTATTATTTTTATATGGGCTGGAACGCAAAGTATGCGGTGTTAATTTTGGCGTCCACCATCATTACATATCTGTGCGCGCGCTTGCTGGAACGGTGTGAGACACAGACAAGACAAAAGTTGGTCTTGGCAGCGGGGATTGTGCTCAATTTCGCCATTCTCGTGTTTTTCAAATACTTTTACTTCCTGCATGACACCTTCGCTTCGATCGCTGCTGTTTTTGGCGCGAAGGTGCCTGCGTCCAAACTGGATATTATTCTGCCGGTCGGCATTTCGTTCTACACGTTTCAGGCAGTCGGCTACACGATTGATGTCTATCGCGGGACGGTGAGGGCTGAGCGCAATTTTGTGCGGTATGCCCTGTTTGTGTCGTTTTTCCCGCAGCTTGTCGCAGGACCGATTGAGCGGAGCGGAAACCTGTTAAAACAGCTTCAAAAGATTTCTGACACGGCGTCTGCTGAGAAGATATGGAGTTTTGACAAGGCGACAAGAGGGCTTCTCTTGATGCTGTGGGGATTTTTTATGAAGATGGTCATCGCGGACCGGGCAGCGGTGCTGGTGAATCAGGTATATGACATTTACTATATGTTCAGCGGCGTGGCGCTCGCGTGTGCGGCAGTGCTGTTTGCCGTGCAGATTTACTGTGATTTTGCAAGCTATTCCGTGATTGCGGTGGGGGCGGCAAAGGTGCTTGGCATCGAGTTGATGACAAATTTTGAGGCACCGTTTTTTTCGAGAAGCATCGGGGAGTTCTGGAGGCGCTGGCATGTGTCGCTAAGTTCATGGTTTCGGGATTACCTGTACATACCGCTCGGCGGCAGCAGATGTGCGCGTCCTAGAAAATATCTGAACAATATGATCACGTTTATGGTGAGCGGACTGTGGCATGGCGCAAGCTGGCACTATGTGGTGTGGGGGGCGATTCAGGGCGCCTACATTGTCATCGGGGAGATCGTAAGACCGGTGAAGGCAAAGTGCACGGGGCTGTTCCATGTGCGCACAAAGTCGTTTGGATACCAGTTTTGTCAGGGCGTGTGCACATTTGTTTTATTTGTGCTGTCTCTGGTGTTCTTCCGGGCGGATACAGTGGCGGATGCGGTATACTATCTGCAACGTCTGTTTACGACATTTGATGTCTGGTCGCTCTTTGATGGGTCGGTCTATTATCTGGGACTGGACCGGAAGGAGATGGCTGTCCTCGTGGCGGGCATTTTGATGCTGCTCATCGTAGATGCCTGTTATGCCAAGAAAAAAATGCTGTTTGACGCCTTGGTCAAGGAGCAGTGTCTGGCGATTCAGTATGTGATTGTAGCAGTGCTTTTGGTGATGGTGATCGTGTTTGGCGTGTACGGCGAGGGGTATGATGCGTCGCAGTTTATTTATTTTCAGTTTTGATAGGAACAGTGGAGAGTTGGTATGTCAAGAAAAAGAGTGGCTGCAAGGATAATCTGCATCGTGGTCTTTTTTCTGTTTATCGGTACAGTGTTAGACGGAATGAGCAAGATTATCTGTGCGAAGTTTATCGGGGATTCCACGACCATTGTCGATGGGTTTTATGCGGAGAAAAAGAATGATATTGATCTGGTCGTGATCGGCAGCAGCAACAGCTTCTGCACAGTGGACCCGCTGGTGCTGTATGAGGAGTACGGGATTGCGGCATATGATTTTGGCAGCTCGTCACAGCCGATGAACATCTCTGTGCTGTATCTGAAAGAGGCGCTGAGGACACAGCAGCCCAAGGTGGTGGCGCTTGAGATCAATATGCTGACGAGTGACAGTTTTAGCAATCGCAGGGAGACGGCGCTTCGCTGGGGGTTTACCAATCTTCCGCTCTCGGTGGACAAGCTTCAGTGTATCTATGAATCGGTCGGGGCGGTGAACGCGGAGTATTTTTCTTATGTATTTCCGGTCTTTCGCTATCATAACCGCTGGAAGGAGCTTACTAAGACAGACTATACATATTTTTTGCAGGACAAGACAAACTATACAAAGGGATATCTGGAGACGCAGGAAGTCTCGGAGACCCCTGTGAATCTGACAGATTACAATTTTGAGGGGACGGCTTGGTTTGAGGAGGAAAATATTGCATGTCTGAATGAGATGGTACAGCTCTGCAAGGAGAAGAATGTGGCGCTTTTGCTGTTCAAATCACCGCGGGAGGGCTGGCACCGGTACGAGACGGAGGCGGTGAGAGCGCTTGCCGATGCATCTGGCGTACAATTTGTGGATTTTAATGAGCTGTACAGTGACGGGAGCCTTGCGCTGGACATGGCAGTTGATTTCAGGGACGCCCAGCATCTCAATGATTTCGGGGCGCAGAAGGTTTCACGGTACTTTGGCGCTTATTTAAAACAAATGTATGATCTGCCGGACAGGAGGGAGGATACCCGCCCGAATGCGTGGGACGAGGCGTGTATTTATCGTAAACGCAAGGGAGTTCAGCCCTATATGGCGGCAGCGACAGCGCGGGAGTGCATAGAGCTTTTGCAGGAGGACAGCGACAGTGTGCTCATTGTGACGGACACGAAAAATGGCAGCAGAGTGCGGCAATGGGTGTATCAGGACTGTAGTGTTGCGCTGGATTTGATCTGGAAGGAGAACGGAATCCGCCACATGAAGATTGGCGCGCAGGAGCTGGTGCTGTCAAAGCGGGGAGGCGCTCACCAGATTTTGATTGACGGGGTGGAATACTACCAGCCGGGAAAACGGTGGAATATTATTGTGTATGATAAAATCTTAAAGTGCGTCACAGCGAATCTTTCTTATGATGAATAATCATGATGAATGATTTTGATGAATAATTTATGAGGTGACTGGCTTTTAATGTTTTGACGAACAGCGAAAATTATGGTAGAATTTGGAAGAGATTTCGAGAAAAAATTGATCGTATTTTGGAGATAAATTCGCAGACTTTGGCAAGAATGGGGGATTCATATGATTTTAGATGATAAAACGATACTGATCACAGGCGGCACAGGCTCCTTTGGCAGATGCTTCACAGAGTATGTGCTGACACACTACAACCCGAAGAAGATCATTATCTACTCGCGCGATGAGTTCAAGCAGTGGATGATGGCAAATGACTTTGCGCAGTACAAGGACCGGCTGCGGTTCTTTATCGGCGATGTGCGCGATTATGAGCGCATGAAACGCGCGTTTGAGGGCATCGATTATGTGATTCACGCCGCGGCGCTCAAACAGGTGCCAGCGTGTGAGTACAATCCAAACGAGGCGATCAAGACCAATGTGAACGGCGCGCAGAATGTCATTGATGCGGCGCTCAACACAGGCATCAAGAAGGTGGTCGCACTCTCGACGGACAAGGCAGTCAATCCGGTAAATCTTTACGGCGGTACGAAACTGGTATCGGACAAACTGTTTATTGCTGCCAATGCGTACTGTGGCACGAAAGACTTGAATTTTTCGATCGTGCGCTACGGCAATGTGGCGGGCAGCCGCGGCTCGATCATTCCATTGTTTCAGAAGCTGATCGACGAAGGCGCAGGCGAGCTGCCAATCACGGATTACCGCATGACGCGGTTCTGGATTAGCCTGACACAGGGCGTAGAGCTTGTGATCAAGGCGCTCGAGGAGGCAAAGGGCGGCGAAACCTTTATCAGCAGGATTCCTTCTTTCAAGATTACTGATTTGGCGGAGGCGATGGCGCCGGGCATGAAAACAGTGGAGATTGGCATTCGTCCCGGTGAGAAGCTTCATGAGGTGATGATTACATCGGAAGATTCGATGACGACGTATGAGTACGACAAAAACTTTATCATTTATCCGCAGATGTTCTGGCAGGAGTCCAAGCGTCCCAATCCAAGCGGCAGAAAAGTGGAGGAAGGCTTTTATTATTCTTCTGGAAATAATCAGGAGTGGCTCTCTGTGGAACAGATCAGAGAATTGTTAAAGACAGATTTGCATGAGTAAACGAGTTTAGAGGAGATTCGTATGGAGAAACCAGCAATTGCAGGCGGCACGCCCGTCCGGGATACAAAATTATATTACGGTCATCAGTTTGTCGATCAGGCCGATGTGAAGGCGGTGGAGGAAGTGCTCACCAGCGACTATCTGACCTGCGGTCCCAAGGTGGAAGCGTTAGAGCAGAAGCTCTGTGCGCTCACAGGGGCAGCCTATGCCGTCGCGTGCAGCAATGGCACGGCGGCGCTTCATATTGCGGCGATGGCGGCGGGTGTCGGCGCGGGGGACGAGCTGGTGACTACACCCATCACCTTTGCGGCGTCTGCAAACTGTGCGCTGTACTGCGGGGCAAGACCGGTTTTTGCAGATATTAATCCCAATACGTACAATATTTCTCCCGAGAGTGTTCGTAAGAACCTGTCCGAGAAAACAAAAGCGGTGGTGGCGGTGGATTTCACAGGGCAGGCTGTCCCGTTGGAGGAGCTGCTCGAACTCTGTCATGAGAATGGGCTTGTACTGATCGAGGATGGCGCACATTCGATCGGCACAAAATACAAGGGCAGACCTGTCGGCAGCATCGCGGACATGACGACCTTTAGTTTTCATCCGGTAAAGACCGTTACGGGCGGAGAGGGCGGTGCGGTGCTCACCAACCGAAAGAACTTGTATGAGAAGCTTTTGCTGTGCCGTTCCCATGGCATCACAAAGGACGCGCCGCAGTATGTACATGAAAGTCATGGACCATGGTATCACGAACAGATTGATTTAGGGTATAATTACCGAATCACGGATATCCAGTGTGCGCTGATTTTGAGCCAGCTCGACAAGCTGGGGCAGTTTGCCGAGCGGCGCCGGGAGATCGTCAACCGCTATAATGAGGCTTTTTCACAGATACCGCAGCTCTTTGTACAGCAGGAGATTCCAGAGTCTGACACGACGAGGCATCTCTACATACTGCGCATTAAACCAGAGTTGTTAACGATTGACCGCAAGGGCTTTTTTGAGGCGATGGCGGCAGAAAATATCTGTTGCAATGTGCACTATATTCCGGTGTACTGGCATCCTTATTATGAGCGGCTGGGCTATCCTAAGGGGCTCTGTCCCAACGCGGAAAAGCTCTATATGGAGATGATGAGTCTGCCGATCTATTATTCTCTGACCGATCAGGATGTGGAGGATGTGATCATGGCAGTCAGAAAGATTGTGGCGTATTATCAAAAATAGATGGAAAGATAAGCCTAGTAGTTCACTGGGCTTTTCGTGCGCAGGGGGAAACGCGATGAAAAGTGTGGCAGTCATTACCGCCAGAGGCGGGAGTAAGCGGATACCAAGGAAAAATATCAAACCGTTTTTGGGCAAACCAATTTTGGAGTACAGCATTGAGGCGGCGCTGCAAGCGGACTTGTTTCATGAAGTCATGGTGTCAACCGATGATGAGGAGATTGCAGAGGTGGCAAAGCGTGCGGGGGCAAAGGTGCCCTTTTTCAGAAGTGAGCAGACCTCGAATGATTATGCGACGACAGCGGAGGTCATTGCGGAGGTGTTGTCGTCCTATGAGCGCATCGGCATGAAGTTTCAGACCGTTTGCTGCATCTATCCGACTGCACCGTTTGTGACATCAGGCGCCATCAAGACCGCGATGATGCTCTTGGAGCAGGAGAAGGCAGACAGCGTGATTCCGGTGGTGAAGTTCTCCTTCCCGCCGCAGCGGGGCGTGGTCATCAACGATGGCAGAATTGTGCCGAAATGGCCGGAGAATATGGCGAAGCGCTCGCAGGATTTAGAGCCGCTCTATCATGACTGCGGGCAGTTTTACTGCCTGAATGTGGAGCGCTTCATGCAGCAGCGGGCGATCTGGATGGAGCATGTGGTGCCGCTGCTTCAAGATGAACGCTATGTGCAGGATATTGATACTTTGGAGGATTGGCACATCGCGGAGATGAAGTACAAATTGATGAAAGGTGTATAGAGGAGGAGGCTTGCGAATGGAAATCAATGGACGAATCATAGGGGACGGACATCCTGCCTATATCATCGCAGAGATGTCTGCCAATCATGCGGGCAGCCTTGAGCGTGCGCTCGAGCTGATTCATGTGGCGAAGGACGCGGGGGCGGACTGCGTGAAGATTCAGACATACACAGCAGATACGATGACAATTGACTGTCATAACGAATATTTTCAGATTGAGAAAGGAACGTGGGAAGGCGAAAATCTGTACGGGCTGTACCAGAAAGCCTACACGCCGTGGGAGTGGCAGGAACAGCTTCGCGACGAGGCGGCAAAGGTGGGAATTGACTTTCTGTCAACGCCGTTTGACCCGCGCTCTGTCGATTTTCTCGAAGACTTAGGGGTGTATTTTTATAAAATTGCCTCGTTTGAGCTGGTGGACATTCCGCTGCTCGAATATGTGGCAGCCAAGAACAAACCGATCATCATGTCAACTGGAATGGGCACGCTCGAAGAGATACAGGAGGCGGTCGATGTCATCTACAGCACTGGAAACAGGCAGCTTGCGCTGATGAAGTGTTCGAGTGCCTATCCGGCAAAGCCGGAGGAGATGAATCTGAGGACGATGCAGGATTTAAAGGAACGCTTTGGCGTTCCAGTGGGGCTCTCGGATCATTCGATGGGGGCATTCAGCGCTGCGACAGCGGTCGCGATGGGGGCAAATCTGATTGAAAAGCACTTCTGTATCAGCCGTGCCGTCAAAAATCCAGATTCGAGCTTTTCGATGGAGCCGCAGGAGTTTCGCGAGATGGTTGAGCAGGTGCGCGAGGTGGAGAAGGCGATGGGAAGCGTACAGTACGGCGTTTCCAGACAGGAGGAGAGCAATGCGTGCTTCCGCCGCTCGCTGTTTGTCGTGGAGGATATCGCTGCCGGAGAGGTATTGACGCCGGAGAAAATCCGCAGTATCCGCCCTGCCTATGGCTTAAAGCCCAAGCACTATCAAGAAGTCCTTGGCAGAACGGCTAAGCGGGCGCTCAGGCGGGGCACGCCGCTGTCATTTGACGATATTGTGTGAGTGCAGCTTTTGACAAAACAGGCTGCCGGACTAGACGGCGTGTTTGCAGGTTTTGCGGCAAAGGAGGGTGTGGCGATGGACAGGATCCTAAAGCTTCGGAAGGTAACACCGCAGGACATGGATTTATTATTTTGCTGGGCGAATGATGATACGGTGCGGGCGAATGCGTTTCACACGGAGAAAATTCCCTATGAAAATCATATCCAGTGGTTTGAAAAGATGATGTCGGACGCCGCAGTATATCAGTATATCCTGTATGATGGCGATGTGCCGATCGGGCAGGTGCGGCTGGCGGACGAGGACGGCGATGCGCTGATTGATTACAGTGTCGCGGCAGCGCACCGGGGGAAAGGGTATGGGCTTGAACTGCTGCGTTTGCTCTGCCAACAACTTGAAACAGATAAAATAACGAATGTTACAAAATTGGTTGGACAAGTCAAATATCAAAATCAGGCATCTGCGAGGGTGTTTGAGAAGGCTGGATTTCACAAAATATTGCTGCCCGAGTATATACAGTATGAGAAGGAAGTAAGCAGATGAGGATTATCATAGCAACGATCAAATCATGGAATATCCGTCATGCGCAGGCATTGCAGAAGCAGTATGAAGGCGTGCATGAGATTGTGATCTACACGACGAAAGAAGAATTTACAGAAGATAACGTGCGTGATTTTGGCCCGGATTACATTTTGCTACCGCACTGGTCCTATATTATGCCGCGGGAAATTTTTGAGAACTGGGCGTGCGTGGTGTTTCATATGACAGACTTGCCGTATGGGCGCGGCGGGAGTCCGCTGCAAAATCTGATTGTGCGGGGCCATCGGGAGACGATGATTTCAGCGATTCAGATGACAGCGCAGGTGGACGGCGGTCCAGTTTATATGAAGCATGTGTTATCTTTGGAGGGGACAGCGCAGGAAATCCTGATGCGCGGTTCGGATATTATTTTTCAGGAAATGATACCCTTGTTTTTGGAGGAGGGCAAAAAGCTGATTCCAGTGCCGCAGGAGGGAGAGCCCGTGTTATTCCGCCGCAGAAAGCCTGAGGAGGGGGAAATAACTAGCGATATGGAATTAGAGCAAATCTATGATTATATCCGAATGCTGGATGCGGAAGGATATCCGAGGGCGTTTATGGAGTTTGGCGCGTACCGGCTGGAGTTTGACAAGGCGTGCCTGTCTGGCGATGCGCTCGCAGCGCGCGTGGTTTTCCACCGCAGGACAGAGTAAGGCAGAAGGAACAGAACAGGATAAAATAGTATAAAATGAGAAGGAGAGTGTGGACGGATGAAAACAGTGTTGGTAGTGGCTGCACATCCAGACGACGAGATTCTCGGTGTGGGCGGGACAGTGGCCAGACATGTCGCGGAGGGCGATGAGGTGTATGCCGTTATTTTGGGGGAGGGACAGACCTCCCGCAGTGATCGCAGGGAGAATGCGGACCAAGGCTTAGTGGAGGAGCTGCACAAGAATACGTTGGAGAGTGCGGCGGCAGTAGGCTTTCGGGAGGTGTTTTTTGCATATTTTCCAGACAACCGCTTTGACAGCGTCGATCTGCTGGATATTGTGAAAACTATCGAACAGATGATTCATAAGCTGAAGCCGCAGATTATTTACACACATTACAGCGGGGACCTCAATATAGATCATCAGTGCACAGCGCGGGCGGTGCTCACGGCGGCAAGACCGATCGGGGTGTACTGTGTGGAGGAAATCTATGCGTTTGAGACGCTGTCCTCTACCGAGTGGAATTTCGACTACAGCGCGCAGCCGGCATTTTGTCCCAATGTGTTTGTGGATATCACAGACTATTATAATAAGAAGGAACAGGCAATGGAGTGTTATGTGTCAGAGCTTTGCAGCTTCCCGCACCCGAGAAGCATGACCGGCATGGACGTGTTGTCGAGGACACGCGGCATGGCGGCAGGTATGGAGCGGGCGGAGGCATTTATGCTGATACGTAAATCAATCAAAAGAGCAGGAGAATAACAGATGATATATATTCGTGCAGATGGCAATACAGCGATCGGTATGGGACATGTGATGCGTTGTCTGGCTGTGGCGGAGGCGATTGCGAAACTGGACTGCCCGCCGCTGGTTTTTCTCACGGCGGACGAGATGTGCTATGAGCTGATCGAAGACAGAGGGTTTTGTGTGTTTTCTTTGGAGACAGATTACAGGGAGATGTTAGGGGAGATGCCGCAGCTTGAGCGTGTGCTTGACAGGAGGTCAGATCTCGTGTTCGTGGATAGTTATTATGCGACCAACGAGTATTATTTAGCGCTTGGAAAACTGGCGCGGGTGGCTTGCTTCGAAGACTTGGGGGTACCCCATCCGGTTGATTTGCTGATCAATTACAATCTCTATGCGCCGCAGCTTGAGCAGCGCTACAGGGCTTCTTTGAATGAGCAAAATTTATATCCGAAAAACGTGCTGCTGGGCACGTCCTACATGCCGCTTAGGAGAGCGTTTCAGCAACCTTCTGGCTATCAGCTTCGTGACCGCGTGACGCAGATTTTGATTACGACAGGCGGGAGTGACCCTTATTTTGCGGCAGGAGCGATCACAGATGCCTTGATCAGGGATACAATGATTATGGAGAAGGGGATTCATCTGCATCTGGTCAGCGGGCCCTATAACCAGTATGCGCAGGAGCTCCAAAGCAGATATGGCAGCGCAGCGCAGATTACAATTCATGAAAAAGTGAAAAACCTGCGCAGTCTGCTGATGGAGAGCGACATTGTTATCTCTGCGGCGGGGAGTACAGTCTATGAGGCCAGTTCTATTGGCGTGCCGATGGTTGTCTTTTATTTTGCAGAGAATCAAAGGCAGGGTGCCGAGGCGCTGGCTGCGTGCACAGAGATCACCAATGCAGGGTGTTTTGCCGAGGAGGGCAGTGCGGTCGCAGACAGAATCCGAGAGGCTGTCAGGCGGTGTATTTCCGACAGTGCGTACAGAGAACGTCTGTGCCAGCAGGAGACAGCGCTGATAGATGGCAGAGGGGCGCACCGTATCGCGGAACAGATAGAAGCGTTGTGCAGACGCTCGTAGACAAATGTTAGAATTTGGGATAGAAAAAGGAGAATGCTATGGGAGCTGGAAAGAAGAGACAGTTAAATTATGAGCTGCTCCGTATCCTTGCGATGCTGATGATTGTGTGCCTTCACTATCTCAGCAAGGGCGGACTGCTCGGCGACCCGTCAAGGGCGGATATGACCGCTGCGGGATATACAGCGTGGCTTGTGGAGGCGCTGTGTCTCGTGGCGGTCAATGTCTATGTGCTGATCAGCGGCTACTTTGGGGTAGATTCGCTGGGAAGCCAGACTGCAGGAAAGCGGCTGACGTTCTGGGAGGTGATGCGAAAGCCGCTCAAAATATGGAAGCAGGTCTTTTTTTATTCAATGCTCTTTGGCTGTGGGGCGATTGTCTTTGGGGTGCAGGCATTTGACCCGTACCGCTTCTTTTCTTATTGTTTTCCAATTGTGACAGAACATTACTGGTTTGCGACTTCGTATGTATTTTTGTGCCTGCTGATGCCGTTTCTCAACACCGGGATTTCGTGTCTGGACCAGAAGGAGCTGCGCTATCTGCTGCTTGGTTTTTTACTGCTTTTCAGCATCGCCAAAACGGTGATACCGATGCAGCTTCCGTGGGATAAATACGGCTATGACTGTCTATGGTTTGTGGTGCTGTATCTGACAGGCGCTTATCTTAGACGGTATGAGACGCCGTTTTGGGCGCGCAGGTGGCGGGCAGCAGCGCTGTATCTGGGTAGTGCCGCGGCGGTTTTTGGCTCTTTTTTCCTGCTTCGGCTGGTTTATCTGAAAACAGGAATGCTGGGAGAGCGGATTCAGTACGGATATACTTATAATTTCCTGTTTTGTTATACAGGCGCGGTGGGATTGTTTTTGTTATTCCAGCCTGCAAAGTCCGGACACAGCGGCAGACAGCAGCTTCCTGAGCGGTTTCGAAAGCCGGTCGAGCTGTTTTCCGGGGCAGCGTTTGGCGTCTATCTGATTCACGAGCATCTGAATCTGCGTGCGGTCTGGCCGCAATGGTTTCACTGTGAGATGCAGGCAGAGAACTCCCCTGCGGGATTTCTGGGGCATATGCTTGCCACTGTGCTGTGTGTCTATCTGCTCTGTACGGCAATCGAGCTAATCCGCCAAAAGGGAATGCTGACATGGGTTCCGATGATCATTTTGCTGCTGTATCCGCTGCGCCATGCGGCAATTGGCGTGGATTTGATGGACGCGGGGTATGCGCTGGGAAATTACCGTTTTCTGGATACTGTAAACGAGATGTGGGCGCTCGCGACGTATCTGGCAAATATCACAGGCGTGCTGTTATCAAAACTTCCGTTTGGGAACTGCTGGATTGGCATGAATGTCTACTGCGGCCTTCTGATCGGCGTGGTGGCTGCCGGAGTCTATTACGCGCTGTGGCAGCGCTATGGGCAGCGGCGCAGAAGGTTTGCAGTGCTGCTGTTTGGTGCAGAGTTTACAGCGCTGTCGCTGTGCTGGGCGCCGCCGGTTATTTTGTATCACTATCTGGGGTATCTGTATATGACTGCTGCGGTGATTGTGTTATATGCGGCGATCATACGGAATAAAAAGTCCTATTTTATCATAGCAGGTGTAATCTTAGGATTCTGTGTCGCGGTGAGAATGCCGAATATTACCTACATGGCATTGATTCTGCCTGTGTGGTGTGACTGCTTCTGGAGCCGTAAAAGGACAGAAGTACATCCTGTCAGGCGCACTTTGTATTGTATCGGGGGGTATTGTGCCGGACTGGCCGTGCCGCTGGGGGCGATTTGTGCGCGCTACGGGCTGGCGGCATATCCGCAGATGGTCACATCGCTGTTTGGCATGACAGACCATGCAGCGGATTACAAGCCGGTGTCGATGCTTGCGGCAATGTTTGGGGATTACCTGCGGTATAGCACATGGCTGTTATTGTTTGCGATGTACATGGTATTCGGGCTTTTGATGTTTTTTCTCGCAAAAAAACTTGAAAGAAATCATACATTGTCGAAAAAAATAGCAATTGTACTTGAAATATTTTATTCATTTGGATTTTTGGCGCTGCTGCGCTTCTGTTATGGCAGGGGAATGTTTGGATTGGATTACACCGATAATTTCAGCATGTACAAGTGGGTGACGGTATTTCTGCTCATCGCGGCGGGCTTGTGCGTGTGGTGTCTGGCGGACAAAAAGTGCAGCAGGGAGTACAAGCTCTGGGCAGTGTTTCTGCTGGTGATTATTTTTATCACGCCGCTCGGAAGTAATAACGGGCTTTATCCTATTATCAATAACCTGTTTCTGGTGCTGCCTGTCTCCATGCTGATGACGGCAGAGGTATTCAAAAGATGCCGCCGCCATACAGCATTTCGGCTGGCGCTGGGCATGGTGCTTGCCGGTGTGATGATACAGAGTGTACTGTATGGCGTCAATTTTGTATTTCACGACGCGGGAGCACAGCAGGCGGCAGCACAGGAGCACATACGGCTTGAACTGCAGTGCAGCAGTGCGGGGACAGGGCTTGCGGTGACACGCAGCAAAAAAACGGCGCTTGAGGAGCTTGACGCATATCTGTACCAGAGCGGTTTGCATGAGAAACAGGTGATATTGTACGGGGATGTCCCTGCACTTTCCTATCTGTTTGACATGAAGCCTGCGATTTCGACGACGTGGCCAGACCTCGACTCCTACGGCATCAAGGTGCTGGAGGAAGAGCTTGCGCGCCTCTCAGATGAAACTATGCCGGAGAAATCACCTGTTATTATATATGGCCGTGCCGCTGCCGAGCACCTGATGCAAACAGCGACGGGGGCGAAGTATGAGAAATTGAGCAGAATCATGGCGTTTGCGCAGGCGCAGGGATATCAGCAGTGTTTTGGCAATGAAGAATATGTTATCTTATCAAAACCTCATGTATATTAATCGCAAAACCTTGCCAAAATCATATTAAAAGTGTAAAATAAAGCGAGAAATAATGGAAATAGTGGAAAGGTTTGGTAGTTTCGATGATCAATTTTAACGTACCGCCATTTACGGGGCGTGAGATGGAATATATTAAGCAGGCAGTCGAGAACCAGAAGATCTGCGGGGACGGCCCCTTCACACAGAAGTGCAGCGCGTGGATAGAGGAGTTCACAGGAACGGCAAAGTGTCTGCTGACACCCTCGTGCACGCAGGCGACAGAGCTTGCGGCGCTGCTCATTGACATCAAGGAGGGGGACGAGGTAATCATGCCCTCCTACACCTTTGTGTCAACGGCGGACGCTTTTGTGCTGCGCGGCGCCAAGGCTGTGTTTGTCGATATCAGGCCAGACACGATGAACATCGACGAGACGCTAATCGAGGCGGCGGTCACAGAGCGGACGAGGGCGGTCGTGCCGGTACACTATGCCGGGGTTGCGTGTGAGATGGACACGATTATGGACATTGCAAAGCGGCATAATCTCTTTGTGGTGGAGGACGCGGCGCAGGGAATCAATGCCACCTATAAGGGAGAACAGCTCGGCGCCATTGGAGATTTCGGGTGTTATTCTTTTCATGAGACGAAGAACCTCAGCATGGGCGAGGGCGGTGCGCTGCTGATTCAAGATGCAAAATATATCAATGACGCTGAGATTATCCGTGAGAAAGGAACGAACCGCTCGCAGTATTTCCGCGGGCAGATTGACAAGTACCGCTGGGTGAACTATGGTTCGTCGTACCTGCCAAGTGATATGAATGCGGCGTATCTGTGGGCGCAGCTCGAGTGCATTGACGCCATCACGACAAAGCGTCTGGCGCTGTGGCGGCAGTATGATGAACTGTTGCAGCCGCTTCAGGAGAGGGGGCTTTTGGCGCTTCCACATGTTCCAGAGGGCTGTGTGCACAATGGGCATATGTATTATATCAAGGCAAAAGACTTGGAGGAACGCACCCGCCTGATTGATTTTCTGCGGGAAAACGGCATATGGCCCGTATTTCATTATGTACCGCTGCACTCGGCGCCCGCAGGACTTAAATTTGGCAGATTTTTTGGGGAAGATGTATATACGACCAGAGAGAGCGAACGGCTGCTGCGCCTGCCGATGTTTTATTCGCTCACGCCGGCAGAGGTGGCGTATATCGTAGGAAAAGTGAAGGAGTTCTATCACGTATGACAGATGACCGCACAGGGACCAAGGCAGCAAAAGTGTGTGGTGCGTTTGTTTTCACTGTTCTGCTTGCGCTGCTTTTCGCATATTTATTTGATTTTTATTATGATCTGAATGATGACACCATGATTAAGGATATTTTGTCAGGGGCTTACACGGGGAGGCCAAGCGGCTTCTGTATCCAGATGCTATATCCTTTAGGGTGGTGCATTGCGCTTCTGTACAAGGCCATTCCAGCCGTTCCGTGGTATGGCTTGTTTTTGTGTCTGTGCCAGTTTGGCGTGTTCTTTTTGATCGCGGTGAGGCTGCTGTTTCTCATGAGACGCACATGGACGCGGATTGCGGCGCTCACTGCCGAGACGGCGCTTGTATTTGGATTGTTTCTGCGGCAGTTTGTGATCATACAGTACAGCGTCACCGCCGGCATCTGTATGGCGGGTGCGGTCTTTTTGTTTCTGACGGCGCCCGGGACGGACAAGCCATCTGTTTTTTTCAGGAGAAATCTGCTGCCCCTGATGCTGGTGGTGCTGTCATTTATGATACGGACAGAGGTCTGCTTCATGCTGCTGCCCTTTCTGCTCCTTGCGGGAATGGCAAGGTGGTGCGGCGAGAGCCGGTTTTTTACGGTGGAGAATTTCAGGAAGTATTTGACGCTGATTGCGGCGGCAGTCCTGTGCATGGCGGCGGTGTACTCGCTGGACCTGCTTGCGTACAGCGGCAGTGAGTGGAGTAATTTTCGCAGTTTCTTCGACGCGCGGACAAAATTATATGATTATTACGGACTGCCCAAATATGAGGAACACCGCAGCTTTTATGAGGCGATCGGGCTGTCGAGGGAGTCATATGCGCTGCTGGAAAATTATAATTTTGCGCTCGACGAGTCGATTGATACGTGGAGGCTTGAGGCGATCGTGGCATATCAGGAGAAGCTCGCTGAACAGGGCATTGGACTGAGAGACACGGCTGGCTTGATCAGCAAAAAAAGTCTCAGGGAAGCCTTATGGCAGTACAAAAACCAGCTGCAGGGCAGCCACTCTCTCGTCAGTATGACGGTGATCGTGCTGTATCTTTTGTATATGCTGCTGCGCGTGGTGCCTGCGCGGGGAAAAGCGCGGGTGAATGCGGTGCTTTGGCTTGTGTTTCTAGTCATGGTGCGCAGCGCCCTGTGGCTGTATCTGTATATGGTGGACCGCCTGCCGGACAGGGTGACAGTCCCGCTGCTCATGATGGAGATGGTGGCGCTTCTGGGCTTCTGGCTCGGCGAGGGAAACCACCTGCCGGACATGCTTGTGAACAAGGCGGCAGCACTACAGGCAGCCAGCGCCTCGAAGGCGGCAAAAGTCCTAGTCTCGCTGCTGTGCGTGACGGGGGCGCTGGTTGTCCTTCTGGGCAGCCTGCGCGCGGTGCAGGCTGAGTATGGGCGCCGTGCGGCTGCGGATGCGCGCTGGAACGCAATGATGGATTATTGTCGGAAAAATGGAAATAATTATTATGTGATAGATGTGTACTCGTCAACCTCGTATCAGAATGCTGCTTATTCCGAAAAAATATTTACCGGTGTGGAGAATACGTACAAAAATTTTGACTACTGCGGAGGCTGGGCGGCAAAAAGCCCGCTGGCACGGCAGAAGCTGGCGCGGCACCATTTCAGGGACGTTCAGAGTGCGCTCGGCAGCACCGCTTATTTTGTGACGGCGCCGGGCAAGGACCTTGACTGGCTTGTGCAGTACTACAAAAAACGGAAAATAACCGTCACGCCGGTGTGCGTGGACCAGATACAGACCGCCTCCTCGGAGATCGCATTTGACGTGTATCAACTGATACGGAACTGACACAAAAAAGATTGTAAAAAAATACTGTAATACAAGGAGACAGATATGGAACCAGTAAAAAAGGACCTAATCCTGCGAGGACAGCAGATTTATTTGAGACCAATCACCACAGAGGATACAGAGCTGGCAGTGCGCTGGCGCAACCAGCCCAGTGTGGTGGTGAACTTTTTATACAGAAAACCCATCACCCGCAAGGACCATGAGAACTGGCTTGCCAACAAGGTGATGAAAGGGCTTGTGCACCAGTTTATTGTGTGCAGAAATGAGGATGACAAGCCGCTTGGCTCTGCGTACCTCCAGAATTTTGACGACGAGAGCAGACGGGCGGAGTGGGGCATTTACTTGGGAGACGAACAGGCGTATGGAAAGGGTGTCGGCACAGAGGCGGGGCATCTGCTTCTGGATTACGCCTTCAACACGCTGGGACTGCATAAGGTGGTCTCACGCGTGCTGGCGCGCAACACGGCGAGCGCCCGCATGAGCGAGAAGGTGGGGAGTATCCAAGAGGCGTATCTTCGGGATGAATATTTTCTGGACGGGCAGTACGAGGATTTGATTCTGTTTGGGACGTTTAATCCCAGCGAACAGATTGCTTCTGACAAAGAAGGGTAGGAGACTATGAGTAAGGTAAGTTTTGTCATTCCCTGCTATCGGAGTGCGCGGACGATCGAGAGCGTGGTGGCAGAAATACAGAGCACGATGGCGTCTATGCCAGCGTACACATATGATGTAATACTTGTGAACGACTGTTCGCCGGATGACACCTATGAAGTGATCAGGAATCTGTGCGCGCGCTACGGCAGCATCACCGGCATCAGTCTGGCAAAGAATTTTGGACAGCACGCGGCACTGATGGCGGGACTGCGGCGCTCAGACGGGGATATCGTAGTCTGTCTGGACGACGATGGACAGACGCCGGCAGACGAGGTTGGAAAACTGCTAGAGCGCATTGAGGGCGGCAGTGATGTGGTGTATGCAAGCTACGGGGACAAGAAGCACAGCGCCTTCCGCAATTTCGGCACATGGATGAATGACATGATGACAAGGATTATGCTCGGAAAACCAAAGGACTTGCATCTGACGAGCTATTTTGCGGCGAAGCGCTTTGTGGTGGACAGTATGCTTCGGTATGAAAACAGTTATCCGTATATTATCGGTCTGGTGCTGCGCGCTACCAGGAATATCTCCAATGTGCCGGTAAACCACAGAAGCCGCGCAGTCGGAACCTCCGGCTATACGATGAAGAAGCTGCTGGGACTGTGGTTTAACGGCTTTACGGCGTTCTCGATCCTGCCGCTTCGCATTGCCACCATGACAGGGGCTTTCTTTGCGGGGGCGGGCTTTCTCTATGGCATCTATACCGTTGTGAAAAAATTTGTCAATCCACAGGTGCCGCTGGGCTTTAGCTCGCTGATGGCAGCAGTCGTCTTTATCGGCGGAATGCTCATGATTATGCTGGGGCTGATCGGGGAGTATATCGGGCGCATTTACATCAGCATCAACAATTCCCCGCAGTATGTGGTGCGCGAGGAGACGCACAGCGCCGAACGAGATTGTGGGGAGTGACGGTTGTATAAAAAACAGGATTGTGCTATACTCTATACGCATAGGGAAAAATTGGAATTTAGGCGTGCATAAAAGGGAAAATGGAGGGGAAAATGAAACAAAACAGGATATTTTTCTATATTAAAGATCTCATTGCCTGCACATTTTCCAACAGTGAACATGCAAGAACATATGCAAAGCGCAATGCGGTGCTTCAGATCATCGTGGCGACGGCTGCCTTTATCCTGATGATGCGCGTGTTTCCGATGGGGCTGGTGCAAAACCATGTGCTGTCAAGACAGAACGCATATGAAAACCCGGCGAAGGCGCAGCTTGCGGGCGAACCGTTTGGCGCTGCCGACAAGAAGCTGCAGACGGTATATTTTACACAGGATCATCTGTACCGGGTCACGCTGTATATGGGCTGTACGCTGCTTCAAAAGAAAACCAATGATAGCGCGGAGAGCGTGCTTTTCCGATTATATGATGACGGATTTTCCTGTATCTATGAGGAGGAGGCTGACAGCAGGAACATCGCCAGGAACGGTTATCTGACGGCAGAGCCTGATCTGGACGTCGTGAAGGGACAGGCATATTATTATGAAATTCTGATCAGCAATGAGAGCAGCGCTGTCTACACACTCCCTGTCGGGGACAGGGCAGCGCTTGCGCAGGCAGAGAACGCTGTCTTATATATAGATGGCATTATCAATGAGGAAGTCAGTCTGGTTGCAGACTTTGATTACACAAGGCCGCTCACGCCTGCCGGGATTCTTTTGTATGATGTTTTGATCATGGCTGTGGCAGCGGTGGTTTATCTCCTGCTCCTGATGCTCGTACAGCAGTATGATGAACGGTTTTCACACGAAGCCTTGCGGATTGGCAGGATTGTCAGATGCAGTGCGGCAGTGCTCGGCGTGCTTGCGTCGGCGGCGCTGTTTGTGTGGGCGGTGGTCTTAAACAGTTTCGGCGGCGAGGTGTGGGACAGGCTCTTTTTTGCAGCCGGGATTGTCGCCGCAGATGTGTGGCTGGTTGGTTTTTTGTGGCGCGTGCCGCGGACCCTCCGCCCCAAAAAGCGCTCGAAGATGCCGGCGGCCAGTATCCTGTGGCTGACGTGGAGAAATTATATCCAGACAGTTTGTTTTGGGCTGCTGTTCTATGCGCTGTGCCAGTATGTCAATGCGGACAGAAATTTTTACCACTATACAAATACGAGATGGATGCTCATCTTTTTGGCGGTCGCGCTGCTGATGAATTATCATGAAAAACAGTTTGTAAACAAGCTGAGCCTGGCGTGGCTGGTTATCGGGTTTGCCGGCTCTGTGTATTATTACAGCTTTGTGCAGGGAGATGAGAACGAGCTGCTGCTGGCGCGGCTTACCTGTGGCGTGGTGGTGGCGTGGGGGCTTTTGGTGCTCAATATCCTCCGCATCATAGTGCAGACGCCGGAACTTGCGGCCACCTGCGCCCAGATGACAGGGCGGCTCCTCAGGGACAGGCAGCGGCTTTTGTACGGTGTGCTGTGGATCGTGTTTAGTCTGCTCATGTATGCTTACCGGTATGAAAAGGTGTGGGTTTTTACGGCGACACTGCCGTTTGCGGCATTTTTATTTTCGCCGAACACGCTCGCCTCAAACTGCCGTTTTCTGAGGAATTTCAGCAATGGCATTCTGCTCAGCTTTGCGCTGGTGACGTATTTTTGTCTGGCGCACAGACCCCATCATTACTGGATGCTCTACCGCTACGGCGGCATGTTTCACACGGTGGCGTGCACCGGAATGTATCTGGCAGTGGTGTTTGGCGCGGCGCTCGCAAAGCTCTATGGAAAGTTAAAGACACGAAAGCGCATGCTGGTATTCTGTTTTCCTGAATATTTTGTGACAGCGTGCGCCGTGGGATTTATCCTGCTCTCGATGTCGAGAACAGCGTTTCTCACAACAACGGTGACGGTGGCAGCCATCGTGGCAGTTACCGCCGTGGCGTACCATAAGGGCGCCGTGAGGATTTTGGCGGAGCTTGGAATGCTCATAGCGGTGTGTCTGGCCAGCTTTCCGATGGTCTTTACCGCAGTCAGAATGGTTCCGGCGGTGGTGAATGACCCTGTGCGCTATGAGATTGAGTTTCAGGACAGAAGCTTTATGATCTACGAGGGAGACCCGGTTGACTCCGACAAATATATGACGGTGCGGCGCTTTTTTGCCACCCTGTTTGGCAGGTTCCAGACCGCGGGGGGCGGGCAGGAGGCGGCAGGAGACGGCGGACTCACAGGAAGGGAGGCCGGGGTGCTTGCCTATGCAGGAAATAAGCTGGCAGGACTGGAACGGCGCAGTTTTTCGGAAGGGGAGGAAAAATCTGGCAACACAGAACAAGCAGAGTTCCCAGATATTTCAAATGGAAGGTTTGAAATTTTTGCGGATTACATCAATGCGATTCGATTTGGGGGGCATCCTAAGATGGGACCGGAGGATCCCAAGGGCGATGAATATGCCCATGCGCACAATTCCTACCTTCAGGTGGCATATAATTTTGGACTGGTTGCGGGGCTGCTGTTTCTGGTGCTGTGCGCGCTGGCGTTGTGGCGCGCAGTGAGGCTCTTTCTGGATTATGGCAGCAGGTACAGCATTGTGCTCATACCATTTTCGATTGTTGTTGTATTTGGGTTTATCAGTTTGACGGAGTGGGCTTATCATCCATGCATTCCGGCAGGGTTTGGCTTTATACTGATGCAGATGCTCTTGATGCGGGACTGTGAGGGGACCGCGAAGTAAAGAGCCGGGAGGCAGAAACAATATTATGAAAAAGTTTAATCATATCAACCTACAGCTTTTGCAAAGAAGAATCGTGCTTGTACTTCTTGATATTATGACTGTATGCATTGCAAGCATTGTGCCGCTGTGGTTTCGCTTTGAACTAAATTACAGAGACATTCCAGAGGTGTATTTAAGCTCGGCATGGAGTATGATGGTGCCAAATGTCGTGATGACGCTGATCGTATTTTATGTCTTTAAGCTGTATCACAGTTTATGGGCTTTTGCGGGCACGGCGGAGGTACAAAATATACTGGCGGGCTGTATTTTGAGCGCGATGCTGGATTTTGCAGGGATGCGTTTGCTCAAGTATCCGATTCCCAGAAGCTATTATTTCACTTACGCGCTGGTGCTCACGGGGCTTACGACCTGTACCCGGTTTTCTTACCGTATTATGCGGGGAATGCGGCACAAGGCGCAGAACCGCAAAAACGGCACGCGCGTCATGATTATCGGCGCCGGGGACGCTGGCAATACGGTCATCAAAGAGATTGTCAACAGCAGCTTCAGCACAATGACGATCAAGTGCATTATTGATGACGACGAGCACAAATGGGGCAGGTTTATACAGGGCATCAAGATTGTCGGCGGGCGTGAGAGGATTGTGGAGTACGCGGCGCTGTACGGCATTGACGAGATTTTTATCGCGATACCGTCCGCAAACCGCGCGACGATGAAGGCACTCGTCGAGATCTGCAAGGAGACAAGCTGCAAACTTCGGACGCTGCCGGGAATCTACCAGCTTGTAAACGGCGAGGTCAATGTCAGCAAACTGCGTGATGTGGACGTGGAGGATTTGCTGGGGCGCGACCCGATCAAGGTCGATCTGGATTCTATCTTAAATTATGTGAAAAATCAAGTGATCATGGTGACGGGCGGCGGCGGCTCGATCGGGAGTGAGCTGTGCCGCCAGATCGCGGGGCATAAGCCGGCGCGGCTGATTATCGTGGACATCTATGAAAACAATGCCTATGAAATCCAGCAGGAGTTAAAGCAGCGCTATCCCAAGCTGGATTTGGTGGTGCTGATTGCCTCGGTGAGAAATACCAACCGCATCAACAGCATCATGCAGGAATACCATCCGGACATTATTTACCACGCGGCGGCGCACAAACATGTACCGCTGATGGAGGTAAGCCCCAATGAGGCGATCAAAAACAATGTCTTTGGCACATGGAAAACCGCGCAGGCAGCAGTGCAGAACGGCGTGAAAAAGTTTGTGATGATCTCCACGGACAAGGCAGTCAATCCCACAAATATCATGGGCGCGAGCAAGCGCATCTGCGAGATGATTATCCAGACCTACAACCGCCACTATGAGACGGAGTTTGTGGCAGTGCGGTTTGGCAATGTGCTCGGGAGTAACGGGAGTGTGATTCCGCTGTTCAAAAAGCAGATTGCGGCGGGCGGCCCGGTGACGGTCACCCATCCAGATATCATACGTTATTTTATGACCATCTCGGAGGCGGTATCGCTTGTTTTGCAGGCGGGCGTCTACGCAAAGGGCGGCGAAATCTTTGTGCTCGACATGGGCGAGCCTGTCAAGATCTTAGACTTGGCAAAGAATCTGATACGGCTGTCCGGGTATAAGGTCGATGAGGATATCCGGATAGAATTTACAGGTCTGCGGCCCGGTGAGAAGCTCTATGAGGAGATGCTGATGAGCGAGGAGGGGCTGACGGATACTGCGAATAAGCTGATTCATATTGGCAGACCGATTGAGTTTGACGAGGCACTATTCTATGTGCAGCTCAACAATCTAAAACATGCGGTGGAAAATGAGTGTGAGGATGTGCGGTCTCTGATACAGGAGATTGTGCCGACATATGTGCCCAATGTGGGCGGAGAGGAGTATGAACATGAAAAACAATCTCAAAAGGATTTATCTTGCAAGTCCTACCATGCACGGGGATGAGCAGCGGTTTGTGGCGGAGGCGTTTGAGACAAACTGGGTTGCGCCGCTCGGCCCGAATGTCAATCAGTTTGAGCTGGAGTTAGCCGCATATACCGGTTGTGGGTATGCTGCGGCGCTGAGCTCCGGGACAGCGGCAATCCATCTGGGCTTAAAGCTGCTGGGCGTCGGACAGGGTGATGTTGTGTTTGTGTCATCACTCACGTTCTCGGCAAGCTGCAACCCGATTGTCTATGAGAAGGCAGTTCCCGTGCTGATTGACTCCGAGCCGGATACATGGAATATGTCGCCGGAGGCTTTGGAGAGGGCATTTGAGAAGTATCCAGCGCCCAAGGCGGTGGTGGTCGTACATTTGTACGGAACACCGGCGAAGATGGATGAGATCATGGAGATATGCGCAAGACACCATGTACCAATACTGGAGGACGCAGCGGAGTCGCTTGGCTCTACATATGGCGGAAAACAGACAGGTACTTTTGGGCGCATCGGCATCTATTCATTTAATGGCAACAAGATTATCACCACCTCCGGCGGCGGAATGATGGTTTCCGCCGAGGAGGCGCTCGTGCAGGAGGCGAGAGTGTTGTCCACGCAGGCAAGAGACCCGGCGCGTCATTACCAGCATTCCAAGATTGGCTACAATTACCGCATGAGCAATATTGACGCCGGCATCGGGCGGGGGCAGCTCATGCATTTGGATGAGCACATACAGCGCAAGAAGGCGATTTATCAGCGCTACGCGGAGGCGTTTGCAGACATTCCTGAGATCATGATGAATCCCATGAATCCCAAGGGCGATGCGAACAACTGGCTCTCTGGCATGGCGATCGCGCCGGGCAGCAGCGTGACGCCGGACAGCGTGATGGACGCGCTGGAGGCGGAGAATATCGAGTCGCGCCCCATCTGGAAGCCGATGCACATGCAGCCTGTCTTTGCGGAGTACGACTTTTTTAACCACAATGAACACGGCGTGAGCGTCAGCGAGGACATCTTTGCCCGCGGCATGTGCCTGCCGAGCGATATCAAAAACACAGACGAGGACATGGACAAGATTATCGCGCTGGTCAGAGCGCTGTTTGGCAGATAAAAGACCGTAAAATAGACAGTATAAGAAAATGATAAAATATAGAGGATAAAATATATGTATCAGAAAGTAAAACGCCTGCTGGACATTCTCATATCGCTGACAGCGCTGGTGGTACTCAGCCCCGTCCTTTTGGCAACAGCGCTGCTGGTGCGCGTCAAGCTCGGCTCGCCGGTTATTTTTCATCAGGAACGCCCCGGCTATCATGAGAAAATCTTCAAGCTGTGCAAATTTCGGACGATGACTGATGCGCGGGGGGCAGACGGCGCACTGCTGCCCGACGAGCAGCGTCTCACGCGCTTCGGCAAAATGCTGCGCTCGACAAGCCTTGACGAGCTGCCGGAGTTGTGGAACATATTGAAGGGCGATATGAGCCTGATCGGACCAAGACCGCTGCTGGTGCGGTATCTGCCCTATTATACCAAGGAAGAGCGCAGACGCCATGACGTGCGGCCGGGGCTGACAGGGCTTGCGCAGGTAAACGGCAGAAATGCGCTGGGCTGGGAGGCGCGATTTGCCTATGATCTGGAATATGTGGACCATCTCACCTTTGGCATGGACTTAAAAATCGTATTCCTGACAGCCGCAAAGGTGGTAAAGCGCTCTGGAACGCTGTCCGGCGCCGATCAGGTGGTAGCAGATTTTGACGAGTACAGGAAAAAAGGAGACACGCAATGAAGCAACTGGCACTATTTGAGCAGCCGCTTCCCGTAACGCCAATCGCACCGTTATCAATGGCGTGCGGGCAGAATCAGTTCTGGATTAAGCGCGATGACCTGCTGCCGTTTAGCTTTGGCGGAAACAAGGTGCGCAAAGCGGCGGAATTTTATAAAGAAATCAAAGAAAGCGGCGCGGACGTGGTCATGACCTACGGCAGCAACAGCTCGAACCACTGCCGGATTATTGCCAATATGGCGGCGGCGATGGGATTGCAGTGCCATGTCATCTCGCCGGCGGAGAACCGCGAAATTTTATATAATACTAGAATGGTGTCGCAGTTTGGCGCCTCCATTGAGACCTGCCCTGTAAACGAGGTCGCACAGACGATTGAAAACAGGAAAGCGCGCTTTGTCAAAGAAGGGAAAAAACCTTATTTTATCACCGGCGGAGGGCATGGCAATCCCGGCACGCACAGTTATGTCAGGGCGTATGAGGAAATCTGTGCGCAGGAGGCGCAGACGGGAATCCGTTTTGACTATATTTTTCACGCTTCAGGAACGGGGGCGACGCAGGCGGGGCTTGTCTGCGGGCAGCTTCTTGCAAAGGACGAAGCGCGCAGGATTGTCGGCATCAGCATTGCACGGGAGAAGGACCGCGGGCGGGAGGTCGTGCGGGAGAGTATCGAGGCGTATCTGGGCGCGGCGTATGAGAGACTTTACCGGGACGAGGCACTGGTTTTTGACGATTCCTACCGGTGCGGCGGGTATGGCAAGTACACACAGGAGCTACTGGACGTTACCGGCAAGATGATGTCCGAGGAGGGAATCCCGATGGACACGACGTATGTCGGCAAGGCGTTCTGGGGCATGCTGCAGTATCTTGGGGAAAAAGAAATCTGCGGCAGGAAAATACTGTTTCTGCACACAGGAGGCACGCCGTTGTTTTTTGACAAGCTGGTTTTATAGTGTAATAAGTATTATGATAATAAGTGTTGATTATGAATTATTAAATATAGAAAGGATCGCATTTTGTCATGAATCTGTTAATATTAAGCTGTGGGACAAGAGATAAAGTGGTTCAGTATTTTAAAACGGCTTTTGCGAAGCAAGGGCGCATTGTCTGCACCGACTGCAGCCCCTACGCCCCCGCGCTCTACGAGGCGGATGCCCACTATATTGTGCCGAGGATTACGGCACCGGAATATCTCGAGGTTCTCTATGAGATTTGTAAAAAAGAAGCAATCACAGGCGTGCTCTCACTCATTGACCCGGAGCTGTCCCTGATTGCGGCGCACGAGGCGCAGTTTCGGGCGCTGGGCGTCCAGATCATCGGTTCGGACTATGAATTGTGTGAGCGCACGCTGAACAAATGGGAATTGTTTGGCTGGATGGAGGCGCATGGCTATTCCTGCGCGAAAACGTACTGCACAATGGAGGCGTTTCGCGCTGCGCTTGAGCGCGGAGAAGTGCAGTTTCCAGTGTTTGTGAAGCCGATGAAGGGCAGCGCGAGCATTCAGATTGCCAGGGCGGACGACATGGAGACTGCGGCGTTTTTGTTTGCGCATGGTGAGCAGATGATCATACAGGAGTATATGACAGGGCAGGAGATTGGCGCCGATGTCTATATTGATCTGATCTGTAAAAAGGTGGTTTCTATCTTTACGAAGAAAAAGCTGGTGATGCGCGCAGGGGAGACGGACAAGGCAGTCTCGTTTATAGATGAAAAACTCTTTGCGTTCATCACAAAGTTTGCAGAGGAGAGCGGATTTGCAGGACAGATTGACATGGATCTCTTTGAAAAGGACGGCGTCTATTATATTTCGGAGGTCAATCCGCGGTTTGGCGGCGGCTACCCCCATGCATATGCCTGCGGGGCAGACCATATGGCACTGATACGGAACAATCTGATGGGCATTGAGAATCCCGTACAGATTGGGGGCTATGCGGTGGATAAAGTGATGATGAAGTACAACGAAATCATGCTGACAACCGTCTACAAAGAGGAAGCGTCAGGCGGCTGTTGAAGGCAGCCATAAGGCAAAGGAAACAAGGAATATGGGAAAAATATTGATTCTTGCCAATTCTGCGAGCGGATTATATGATTTTCGCAATGAACTGGTGCTTGCACTTTTACAAAAAAATGAGGTCTATGTCAGCCTCCCCGACGAGGAGCAGGCACCGGAGCTTGCGCGCGAGGGCTGTAGGGTGTTCCACACGCCCATCGACAGGCGCGGCATGAATCCGGTGCGTGATCTGCGGCTGTTTGCGGGTTATTTTCGTCTGATGCGGCAGGTGAAGCCCGATGTGGTCCTCACGTACACGATTAAACCAAATATTTATGGAAATCTGTGCTGCCGGCTTTTGCGGATACCCTATCTTGCCAATATAACCGGGCTTGGATCTGCCTTTGAGAACGGGGGGCTGGTGCTAAAGCTTGTCGTGTTTTTATATCGGAGCGCACTAAAAAAGGCACGCTGTATCTTTTTTCAGAATAAGACCAATCAGGACATTTTTGCACAGTTTGGCATCTGCGGGAAAAAGACAAGGCTTGTGCCCGGCTCAGGGGTCAATCTTGACAGGCACGCCTGCAAGGAATACCCCGCGGAGGCGTCAGATATGGTGTTCTTATATGTGGGCAGGCTGATGCGGGAGAAGGGCATTGACGAGCTGCTCTACGCGGCAGAGAAGCTTCACGAGGAATATCCGGAAGTGATGTTTGAGCTGGTGGGCAGCTATGAAGATGATTACAAGGCGCGCATCGAGGCGTATGAAAAACGAAAAATTGTGAAGCATGTATCGTATCAGAAGGATATTGCACCCTTTTACCAAAGGGCTTGCGCCGTGCTGATGCCAAGCTACCACGAGGGAATGTCCAATGTGATCTTGGAGGCGTCTGCGAGCGGACGGCCTGTGCTGGCGTCACAGATTCCCGGCTGCGAGGAGGGCTTCGAGGACGGCGTCACAGGATTTGGCTTTGCGCCGCGCGACCGGGAGGCACTATTACAGGCGCTGCGGCGGTTTATGGCGCTGTCTTATGCGGAGCGCGCACAGATGGGAAAGAATGCGCGCACGAAAATGGAACAGGAGTTCGACCGCAGGCAGGTGGTGCAGGCGTACATGGACGAAATTCAGCCCTTGATTAATAAATAAAATATTTGAATAAAAAAGGAGAAAACGGACAATGAGCTTATATGAGGAGATTGTAAGTGGAAAAGAAAAGCTGTCGTTAGTGGGTCTTGGCTATGTAGGTATGCCGATCGCTGTCGCTTTTGCAAAAAAAATAAAAGTGGTGGGCTTTGATCTGAACACTGCAAAGATTGAGCTTTATAAGTCGGGGGTAGACCCCACAAACGAGGTGGGCGACGAGGTGATCAAGGCGACAAAGGTCGCGTTTACAGCAGACCCCTCCATGCTGCGCGAAGCAAAGTTTCATATTGTGGCAGTGCCGACGCCGGTCAACGACGATCACACGCCGGACTTGACGCCTGTGGAGGGCGCAAGCCGCATTCTGGGGCAGAATCTTACAAAGGGCTCGATTGTCGTGTTTGAGTCTACGGTCTATCCCGGTGTCACAGAGGATATCTGCGTGCCGATTCTTGAGAAGGAGTCCGGCTTGAAGTGCGGTGTGGATTTCAAGATCGGCTACTCGCCGGAGCGCATCAATCCGGGCGATAAGGTGCACCGCTTGGAGACCATCACAAAGATTGTGTCGGGCATGGACGAGGAGACGCTCGAGGAGATCGCCCATGTGTATGAGCTGGTGGTGGAGGCAGGCGTGTACCGCGCGGCGTCGATTAAGGTCGCGGAGGCGGCAAAAGTCATTGAGAACAGCCAGCGCGATATCAATATCGCCTTCATGAATGAGCTGTCTATTATTTTTAATAAAATGGGGATTGACACCAAGTCCGTGCTTGAGGCAGCGGGGACGAAATGGAATTTCCTGAAGTTCCAGCCGGGGCTTGTCGGCGGGCACTGTATCGGCGTGGACCCGTATTATCTGACCTACAAGGCAGAGCAGCTTGGGTATCACTCCCAGATTATCCTGTCAGGGCGCCGCATCAATGACGATATGGGAAAATATGTGGCGGAGACGCTTGTCAAGAATCTGATTAAGGCAGACATTCCAGTCAAGAGCGCCAAGGTGGCAATTCTTGGTTTTACCTTCAAGGAAAACTGCCCCGACACCAGAAACACAAAAATTATTGACATTTATAATGAGTTAAAGGAGTACGGCATCACGGCGCAGGTGACAGACGACAATGCGGATGCCGACGAGGCAAAACGCCTGTATGGCATCGAATTTACGCCGATGAAGTCCATCAAGGACTGCGATGCCGTCATTCTGGCAGTTGCGCATGAGTCCTACCGGTCTCTTGAGATGGCGGATATAGATGCGCTGTATGCAGACCGCGGGAAGGCGAAGGTGCTGACGGATTTGAAGGGGATTTTGGATAAAAAGGCGTATACTGACGCAGGCTATATTTATTGGAGATTATGATCTTGAAGAAAGGAAACGTTCAATTACAGAACTTACTGTTTGGTGCAGTCTTTGCGGTATTTTTTGCATATTTGCTGTTTACGGGCGAGCCTGTCTACACAGGGGATACGTTTCAGCACGAGAACCAGATGATTATGCGCGAGCCGGGCTATGCGCTGCTGATACAGGTTTTGCGCGCGATCTCTCCCAAGCGGCACTTCTGGCTTTTGATTGCATTGCAAAATCTGGTGGCAGCGGCGGCAAACACGGCAGTGTTGGTGTTTGTGCGCAGGCGTTTTGGGCTGGGGTTTTTAGTATCTTTCTTGTTTACAGGGATTCTGCTTGTGCCGCATATCATGACGCCGCTGTTTTCGAGCACGCATCTGGTGCTCACCAACGCCTTGATGACCGAGGGGATTTTATTTTCACTGTACCCGCTTGCCTTTATCCAGTTGCTGCGTGCGATGTGGTCTGGCAGGCCGGCAGGCAGGGAAAGTATCCAAGCGCTGCTGCTGTTCTTTTTCCTGTCGTTAATCCGCGGTCAGATGATGGTGCTGTTTGTGGTGTGGTTTCTGGTGATGTTTGTCTTGGCGGTGCTTCGCGGCGTGCAGGCAACCGAGGAGACGGGCGAGCGCAAAAACACCTTTGTCTTGGCAGAAAATATAGGCAGACAGGGGCTGGCTGCTGTTTTAGCGATGTTTGTCATCGCGTTTACAGCCAGAAGCCTTGTGATTCACGTCTATAACTACTGCGAGCAGGGATTGTTTGTGGACACGGCGTCGGGCACAGCCATGTCGTTTGCCAATGTCCTGTATGTGGCAGACCGGGAGGACGGCGAGGCGATTGCGCAGGAGGCGCTCAGATCGCTCTTTTATGAGATGTATGACAGCGCGGACGCAGACCAGATGAATTATAAGTATGCGCCTTCTGGTATTCTGGGCAGGGCAGCGCATCATGAGCAGTGCCATGATGATTTGAACTTTATCTATTTTGCAGAGCCGGCAAAGCGGTATGCGGGCGAGACGCAGAACATCTATCCAGACCGCTATCAAGAGCTGATGATTGCGATTGACGAGATTGCCGGAGAGCTCTCCGCACAGCTTATGCCGCAGGTGCTTGGCAGATACATACTGAATTATTTCAGTGTGGCAGCGCTGGGGTTTGTCAGGACAGTGGCGTATGAGCAGCCTGTGCTGGTGTGGTATGCCGTGCTGGTCTATGCGGCGGCAATCGCACTGACGTTTGTTTTGTGGCGCAGATCGCCGCGGAGCATGGCGGCGTCCTTTATGGCGGTGGTGCTGCTGACCATTGCGGGCAATGTCTGTGCGACAGCGCTGATGATACAGTGTATCTCAAGATATATGATCTACAATCTGCCGCTGTTTTACATGGCGGGATTTTTAGAGCTGAGAGAACTTTGCGTGAAACATGCTTCTAGGCCAGTCAGAGACGCTGACTGAGAAGGATTTCGTTTCATATGGGAAAACGCAAAAAGACTTTATAATTAGGAAAGGCGTAGGGAAGAACATGGGATATAAAGAGTTAAAGTTTGAGAAGGACAGCGTATTTCTGGTGACGGGTGCGGCCGGGTTTATCGGTTCGAATCTGTGCGAGGCGCTGACAGATTTAGGCTATCAGGTGCGGGCGCTTGACGATCTCTCCACGGGCAGGGAGGAGAATGTCAAAATGTTCATGGACAGGCCAAACTATACGTTTATCAAAGGGGATATCAAGGATTTGGACACCTGCATGAAAGCGTGCGAGGGTGTCCATTATGTGATGCATCAGGCGGCGTGGGGCTCTGTGCCGCGCAGTATTGAGATGCCGCTTTTTTATGAGCAGAACAATATTATGGGAACGCTGAATATGATGGAGGCGGCTAGGCAAAACGGCGTCAAAAAATTTGTCTATGCGTCCAGCTCGTCAGTCTATGGCGATCATCCCGTGCTGCCCAAGAAAGAAGGGCAGGAGGGCAATCTGCTGTCGCCCTACGCGCTGACAAAGCGCACCAATGAGGAGTATGGCAAATTGTACAAGTCGCTCTATCATCTCGACACCTACGGGCTTCGCTACTTTAATGTCTTTGGGCGCAGACAGGACCCAAACGGCGCTTATGCGGCAGTGCTGCCCAAGTTTATCAAACAACTGCTCGACGGCGAAGTGCCGACGATCAACGGCGACGGAAAGCAGTCGAGAGATTTCACGTATATTGACAATGTCATCGAGGCGAATTTCAAGGCGTGTCTGGCGCCCGGCGACGCGGCAGGACAGGCGTTCAACATCGCTTACGGCGGGCGAGAGTACTTGATTGATATCTATTATGATCTGTGCAAGGCGCTCGGCAAGCAGGTAGAGCCTCATTTCGGACCAGACCGCGCGGGCGATATCAAGCACTCAAACGCAGATATTTCCAAGGCAAAGGCGCTGCTGGGATACAATCCCGAATATGACTTTGAGCAGGGTATCGCGCTTGCGATTGACTGGTACAAGGAAAATTTATAACATGAAGATTAGTATACGGATGGATGATGTCACACCTGATATGGATTGGGCGAAGTTTATGCGGTTCAAGGGGCTTTGCGATCTGTATCAGGTTCAGCCGCTTATAGGGGTCGTGCCGTCCTGTCAGGATGAAATGCTTCACATCGACGCGCCAAAGACTGCCCCGGTGGCGTTCTGGGACTATCTGAAAACACTAGAGGACGAGGGCTGGACGATTGCGCAGCACGGTGTGACGCATGTGTATCACACCAAAAAGATGGGGTGCTTTCCGCTGAACCGCCTTTCCGAGTTTGCCGGAAGAAGCTACGAACAACAGTACGCCCCCTTAAAAGAAGGCAAAAAAATACTGGCGGCGCACGGCATCGACACGGATTTCTTTATGGCGCCGGCGCACTCCTTTGACCGGAATACCATCAAAGCGCTGAAAAAACTGGGATTTCGCAGAATGACAGACGGTTTTGGGGACAGGCCGTATCTTAGGTGGGGCATGACCTTTTATCCGATTGCCTTCCGGCAGGGAAGTGTTCTCAAAAAGAAGGACAAACAAGGTTATACGACATTTGTCGTCCACGCGAACACGATGAGCGACAAGGATTTTGAGCGGTATGAGCAGCTTTTTGCAGATTGCCGGGACAGGCTGGTTTCTTATCGGGAACTGCTCAGGGTGGAACCCGAAAGGCGCAGTGTGTTTGGGCATTGGAGGGAGTACGGGCTTGCGCTTGCCAAGTTTGTGCTCGTCAGTCTGAAAAACAGGGCGGCAAACGGCTGAAAAAAGCTCAAAGAGGAAAGAGGAAAAAGGAAAACAGATATGATGCAGACAAATCCAGTGAGGGTGTTAAATGTGCTCGGCACGACAAATCTAGGCGGCGCGGAGAGCAGGGTGATGGAGCTTTACCGGGCGTTAGATAAGACCAAAGTACAGTTTGATTTCCTCGTACACACAGATCAGGAGGGACAGTATGATCAGGAAATCCGCAGTCTGGGCGGCAGCATATACAGCGTGCCGCGCTTTCGGGGACTGAACCTGCTGTCATACAGGAGGGCGCTTTTGCGGTTTTTTCAGGAGAATCATGCGTTTGCGGCGGTGCAGGGGCACATGACGAGCACCGCGTCGATCTATCTGCCGATTGCCAAGAAGGCGGGCATTCCCGTGACAATCGCCCACGCGCGGAGTGCCGGTGTGGACAGAGGCGTCAAAGGAACGGTGACAAAGCTTGTCCGCGCACCGCTAAAATACAGGGCAGACTACTGTTTTACCTGCTCTGCGGAGGCAGGCGAGGCAGTCTATGGCAGGGCGTGGGTGCAGCAGGGGAACGTATGGACGATACCTAACGCAATTGATACCCAGCGTTTTTTGTTCGATGCGTCCGTGCGCAGTCAGGTGCGCAGTGAGCTGGGACTTTCCGATAAGTTTGTGCTCGGGCATGTGGGCAGATTCGGCTTTATGAAAAATCATGCGTATTTGATAGATATTTTTGCAGAGCTGTGCAAGCTGCGCGACGATGCGGCGCTGGTGCTGATTGGCAAGGGTGAGCTGGAGCGCGTTATTCGTGAAAAAGCAGAGGCATTGGGGCTGTCGGGCAAGGTGCTGTTTCTGGGAAACCGCTTTGATGTAGAGCGGTATTATCAGGCGTTTGACTATTTTGTCTTTCCATCTACGTTTGAGGGACTGCCGGGCAGCGTGGCGGAGGCGCAGGCGGCAGGGTTACAGTGCCTTGTCTCTGATCGGGTGACGCGGGAGGCGGCGCTCACGGAGCTTGCGGTGTACAAGAGCATCGAGGAGCCGCCTGTAAGCTGGGCGTGCGAGATTATGCGCAATGCCAAGAAGGCACTGCAAAGAGAAGGGCACAGCGAGGCGATCAGGCAGCGATTTATAGACAAGGGATTTGACGTGCGGGAGCAGGCGGCGGCGATGGAGGCGTTTTATATCAGCGGCAAGAATCCGCCGGGCCATGTGACACAGTGCATATGAGTTGACAAAAAGGCAGGTGAAAGAGCGTGATAGACGTTTGTTATCAAAAAAAATTTTTTCAGAAATTCTCGTTAAAGGTGAATCAAATCTGGTATCCGGGGGCGGTCTCTGTATCAGAGCTGCTGCGGCAGAGGAGGCGGGCGGATATTCTGTTTGTGCACGGCGTGCCGTTTGAGCAGACAAAGGGGCGTTTTTGCGGCTGGCAGGAATATCACACCTGTATGAATGACATTACCCGACCGGAGGAGGAGATGCTTGCGGCGGTCAACAAAGCAGTGCGGTATCAGTTCCGCAGAAGTGAGAAGGACCAGCTTGAGGTTCAGTTTTATACCAAAACGGACATAGCGCAGTCGCCGGAGCTGATGGACACTTTCGCAAAGCTCTATGAGCGGATGTACCAGTCCAAGGGTTCGGATACCAAACTCAATGTGTCTGCGGTACAGAAGTATCTGGAGGCGGACGCCATACTGTTCTCCGCTGTGTGGCATGAGGGGGAGATGCTCGTCTTTCACTCCTATATCTGTGATGCCACCGATGCTAGGCTTTTGCATTCTGCGTCCTGCTTTCGCGAGGAGAGCGCGGACCAGTCCATGATCGGGCGTGCCAACAAGCGGCTGCACTGGGAGGATATCCTGTATTTCAAGAAAAAGGGGCTGCTCCGTTACGACTGGGGCGGCATATCGGATTTTGACAATCCAAATGGCATTGATGAGTTCAAGCTGAAATTCGGCGGGGATAAGATTACTTATTATAATGTGTTTGCAGGCAATACGCTGTCAGGAAAACTTGCGGTGACAGCGATGAAGCTGCTAAAAAGAGTGAATTAAATTGGATAAAACAAGCAAAAACACGAAAAAACGAATCATGCTCATCGTCCCCATGCTGGACCAAGGCGGGCTTGAGCGCGTCTGTGCGGCGACGGCGCGTCTCTTAAATGAGCTGTATGACGTCCATCTGGTTGTGTTTAACACAGCGGGCATGATCTATGATGTGTCGGGCGTGGCGATGACCGATCTTCATCTGGGCGCAGTGCAGGGCAGGCTGGGCAAAGCTGTCAATGTCGTCAAGCGCGTGCGGCGCGTGCGCCAATTAAAAAAAAGGCTGCGTACACAGCTAAGCTACAGCTTTGGGCCGACGGCGAATCTGGTCAATGTGCTGTCCAAGAAAAAAGACATTACTTGGGTGGGCGTGCGGGGATATGGCGCGCTGAGCAGCAGGGCTTCCATGAAGCTTGTGTGTGCACTGGCTGACCGGGTGGTTAGCTGCACCCGCGTGATGGAGGCGCAGATAAACCAGCAGTTTCACCCTAAGCGCTCGGCGGCGGTGTACAATCCCTGTGACATTCAGGAAATCAGAGCGCTGTCGCAATGCAGCACAGCGCCGGAATTTGATGCTTTTTTTGCACAGCCGGGCAAAATTGTGGCATCTATGGGCAGAGAGCATGATGTGAAGGGCTTCTGGCATCTGATCAAGGCGGCGGCACTGGTGCGGAACAAGATGCCGGAACTCAATCTGAGGCTCATGATTATCGGGGAGGGGCGCTATGAGGCGTACAGGAAGCTTGCAGGCGAGCTTGGTATGCAGGAGGCGGTTCTGTTTACCGGCGTGCAGTCCAATCCTTTTGCGCTGCTTGGGAAGGCGGATGCGTATGCGCTGACCTCGCAGAGCGAGGGGTTTCCCAACGCTTTAATAGAAGCGATGGCAGTCGGACTTCCCTGCGTGAGCGTCAACTGTCTCACGGGGCCCGCTGAGATTTTGCATGAGGCGTATGAGGACTGCGGGGACAGGCACCAGACATATTTTGCAGATTACGGCATTCTGACCGGGGTGTTTTCCGGCGAGAAGGACTTGCGGGCGGAGACAGTCACCGCGGAGGAGAGACACTTTGCGCAGCTGCTTGTCACCTTGTTTACCGACGAGGCGGTCTGCCAGCGCTATCAGGCGGCAGCGCGGGCGCGGGCGGAGGCGTTTGGCATGGAACGGTATCTGCGCGCAGTCCGGGACTTGATTCAGGAGGATTTATCTTGAGACAGCAAAAGAAACTTATCAAAATCTTCATATTGTTTCTGGTCAGTCTGGCATTTTATCTGGTCTGGTATCTGCTTGACGGCATTATTCTGACGGAGGATGCACCGTCATACATTCATATGCAGAGTGACCGGGAACCGGGGTACTGCCTGTATTTATGGCTGTTTCGGACCGTTTTTGGCACTGAACTTTCGCTGCATGCCGCCGTGGTGGTGCAGTGCGTGGCGGCGGCGCTGGCAGCATGTGCTGTGACAGTGCAGCTTACGAAGTTCTTTGAATTAAACTGGCTTGGCAGTGCGGGGGTGCTGGCTGTCCAGTACGGCATTACGCTGTTAAACCGCTTTGTCGCCCAGCGCAGGTACAGCTATTTCAATAGCATTGAGACTGAGGGGTTAAGCTATTCCCTGTGGATTTTCTACTTCTTGTGCCTGTTAGGAATCTTGTATCATAGTGAAAAAAAGGACAGGCTGCGCAGTGTGGCGGGCGCTGTCATCTGGTCTGTGGCGCTCATCAGTATCCGTAAACATATGTTGATTACATTGGTGCTGTTATTTCTGGTGATGCTCTTTGCCTTTTGGAGAAGCAAAGGCTGGGCACGCGCAGGCATCTGTGCGCTTGTGGTCTGCCTTGTGGGGTTTGCGGGGACAAAGCTCATTGATTGCAGCTATAATCTGATGATGCGGGGAACATTTGCACCGCACACGGGAGACTCGAGCTTTATCCTTGGGACAGAGCTTTATCTGGCGGACAAGGACATGGTTTCGTATATTCAAGAGGAGCACAACAAGGCAGTTTTTCTGGAAATCATGCAGCGGGCAGACGCCAAAGAGTACAATACGGCCTATGCTCAGAAAGGCTGGCAGGCGGTTGTGGACCATTACAGCAGCGCCTACGACAGAATCAAATTCGACATCGTGATGCCTGTTATCCGCGAAGCGCAGGACGCGCAGGGCATTGCGGACGCAGACCGTGAGGAGAGCTATAACCTGATTGCCGGGACATTGATGCGCGAGCTGCTGGTGCCGTCCATTCCCAGACTGCTTGGGCTGTTTGGCTGTAATGTGATCCATGGGCTTGTCACGACGGTGCTCAAGGTGCACAGGATACTCAACTGGGCGGCGCTATTATTGTATGTATGTTATGCGGCAACGATCGCCGCGCTGGTATGGCTTGCGCGGCGCGCGGGCGGCGGTGCAGGACAGGCTGCAAACAATGCGGTGTGGTTTGCGCTCTTGGTGCTGTTGTCAATCGCGGTGAATGTCTGCTTTACGTCACTCACGATTTACTGCCAGATGCGCTATATGCTCTATAATACTGGGCTGTTTTATCAGGCGTGGGGGATTATGCTCTTGCAGCTTTGGGAGCAGAGGACATCGAAAAAAGGAAGTGTTGTATGAAGTGTGCTATGAAAAAAATCGTTTTTCATTTAAACTGCTTAGAGCGCGGCGGCGCTGAGCGCGTGGTGACAACCCTTTCTGGCCAGTTTGCGGCACATGGCTATGAGGTGTATATCGCGACGGAGTGGACGGGCGAGGACGAGTACGAGACAGACCCGCGCGTCCGCCGCGTGCATGTCGGCTTGAATGTGCAGCAGGAGAAGCATAACCGGCTCCGCCGTTTTGCGGACCGCATTCTGAACCTGAGACGCTTTTTGGAGAAGGTCCAGCCGGATTTAGTCATTGCCTTTGCGCGCAAGGCAAATTACCGTGCGCTCACGGCGACGGTCGGCATGAAACTTCCCGTGCTCATCTCAGTGCGTATTAATCCGATTGGTTACTATGATTTTTTGTCGGACAAGATACAGATCGCCCTCCTGTTTCGAAGGGCGGCGGGCTGTGTGTTCCAGACGCCTGAGCAGCGCGATTTCTTTCCAGCTTATGTGCGCAGCAACTCAAGGATTATTCTAAACCCGATCAGCGACCGCTTTATCGGCAATGAGATGCCGGCGCAGAGAGAGAAGGTGGTGGTGCACTCCGGCAGGCTGGTGGATTTCAAGAACCAGTGTATGCTCATACGGGCGTTTGCGCTGGTACATCAAAAGCACCCGGATTATGTGCTCAAAATCTATGGGCCCGATTCGTATGATGGCACAAAGCAGAAGCTTGAGGAGTTGATTGGCAGGCTGGAGGCGTGGCCGTATATCCGCCTGATGGGGAGCAGCAGCACCTTGGAGAAGGAGATGCGCTGTGCGGCGCTCGCAGCATTTTCATCAGACTATGAAGGCATGCCGAATGTGATTCTCGAAGCGATGGCGCTCGGTCTGCCTGTCGTCTCGACAGACTGCCCGCCGGGCGGCCCGCGCATGGTGATCACGCCGGAGGTGAATGGCCTGCTGGTGCCCGTCGGCGATGAGCGGGCGCTTGCGGAGGCGGTCAGCAGACTAATTGAACACCCGGAGTTTGCACAAAAGCTTGGGCGCAGCGCGGCAAAAATCGGCGAGAGCGCCTCCGCGGAGGTGATCTTCGAGGAGTGGCGCAGTTATATAGAAGAGATTATGGAAAAAAGTTATAGAAAAAAATTATAGAAAAAAGTTTTAGATAATGGGAGGTGTGTAAGATGTGCGGTATATGTGGTTTTGTTTCACGCCAGCAGATTTCGCTGGAGCAGTTAAGGCAGATGAATGATACCATGCGCCACAGGGGACCCAATGACAGCGGCGAGGAGATCTTTGCGGGCAGAGATGGATACAGCGTCGGTCTGGCACAGCGCAGACTGTCGATCTTGGATTTGTCAGTGCTGGGACACCAGCCCATGCACTCAAGTGATGACAGGCTGGTGATTGCCTACAACGGCGAGATTTACAACTTTCTCGAGCTGCGCAGGGAATTATCAGCGTATCCGTTCAAGTCCCAGTGTGACACAGAGGTGATACTGGCGGCGTATCTGAAATGGGGCATCTCGTGTATCGAGCGTTTTCAGGGAATGTTTGCGATCGCGCTCTATGACCGTGAGAAAGAGGAATTGTATCTGGTGCGGGACAGAATCGGGAAAAAGCCGCTGTACTACTGGCTGGAGGGGGACAACCTTGTGTTTGCGTCAGAGCTGAAACCACTGATGGCATGTCCCGGATTTCCAAAAAAAATCCGAAGGGACGTGATAAAAAGGTTTCTGTACCAGCAGTGCATTAACGAGCCGGACGCAGTGTTTGAGCATGTCTATAAAGTAGAACCGGGGCAGATGCTGCGGTTTCGCGGCGGGAAGCTGTCCAGACACAAATACTGGGATATCGCCAAGGTATACCACGCCAAGAAACAACAGCCAGTGGGTTCTTACAAGGAGGCGAAGGCAGAGCTGAAAGCCATCTTAAAAGATGCCGTCCGCAAGCGTCTGATCGCAGATGTGCCGGTGGGCGCCTTTTTGAGCGGCGGGTACGACTCATCACTTGTCACGGCGATTGCGCAGGAGGTGAGCCGTGGGCCGGTCAGGACATACTCGATTGGCTTTCGTGAGGAGCGGTACAATGAGGCGAAGTATGCAAAGGAAGTAGCGGCGTATCTCGGCACGCAGCACACGGAGCTGTATATTGATGAGCGCGCCATGTTCGACATGGTTGCGAGCATTCCAAAGTACTATGATGAGCCTTTTGCGGACAGCTCGCAGATTCCTTCTATGCTGGTGGCTGGACTGGCGGCGGAAGATGTGACTGTCGTGCTCTCGGGCGACGGAGGCGACGAATTTTTTTGCGGCTACAACCTGTATGACAATGTGGCGCAGGCGCAGAAGCTCGACGTGCTGGGGCGCATGACGTACCGCGTGTGCCAGATGCCTCCTTTTCGGAAGATAGGGCTGTTTGACAAACTGCCGTTCAAAGTTCAGGTCGTTGCAGGAAATCATGACGCAGAGACCAAAACACAGCTTGGGGGCAGGACGTACATCAAGGCCATAGACCAGATGCTGCCAGACAGCGGCGTGCCGTTTAAATATCCCATTGAGTCGAGATATCATGAGCCTGGCTGGCAGGCGCGCAGAATGCTGCTGGACGAGGAAACCTATCTGCCGGGCGATATTCTGTGCAAGGTGGACAGGGCGACGATGAAGTATTCCATCGAGGCGAGATGCCCGATTCTCGATGTCAATGTCATGGAGTACTCGTATCGCCTGCCCCACGCGTACAAGTATGCAAACGGCGTGAAAAAGCGGATTTTGAAGGATATCGCCTATGACTATATTCCCAAAGAACTGCTCGACCGCCCCAAGGTCGGCTTTGGCGTGCCGCTGGATTCGTGGCTGCGGGGACCGCTCAGGGAGGAATTGCAGGATATGTGCAGCGTGGATTATCTGAAAAAACAGGGAATTTTTCATGCGCAGTATGTGCATGATTTTATCAGTGAATATGTGAGAACTGGCGATCAGGGACCGGCTTCGGGGGCAAATTACTCGAAGGTTGCATGGTCATTCTTTGTATTCCAGCAGTGGTATAGGGGTTATATATGAAGAGAATAGCATTGTTTATCAGCTCACTCCAAAAAGGAGGCTCAGAGCGGGTCATAGCCAATCTCGCAGTATATTTCCGCGAGAGGAACTATGATGTGGTCCTAGTGACCCAGTATAAGAGAGAAGATGAATACAGGATTCCGCCCGAAATCCGGCGCGTGTACTCAGAGCCGGACGAGTCTATGCTACAGGGAGGACGCGTCAGAAACTTTTTTGTCCGGTTTGGCGCGCTGCGCGATATCTGGAACGCTTACAAGCCTGATGTAATTCTGTCATTTCTCGGCAAAAATAATCTGATGGCAGTGGCGACAGCAGCTTTTCTGCCCTCCAAGACAGTCGTTTCTGTGCGCGGTGAGCCAACGATGGAGTACGAGGGAAAATGGATGCAGTTGATCGCAAAGACTGTCTTTCGTTTTGCGGACGGGGTGGTGCTCCAGACCGACAGGGCGCGCGCGTTTTTCCCAAAGGCGGTCAGGAAAAAGAGTGTGATCTTATCAAATCCCCTGAATCCGCAGTTTATAGATCGGGAAACCGCAAAAGAGCGGGAGAATCTCATCGTGGCGGCAGGCAGGCTCGATGCCAACAAGAACCATGCCATGCTGATTCATGCGTTTGCCAAGATTGCGGACGAGTATCCGGCGGTGAAGCTGGTTATCTATGGAGAGGGTGAACTTAGAACCCAGTTGGAGTCGCTGGTGGCAGAAAAGGGCTTGTCTGACAGAATCACCCTGCCGGGAACGGTGGAGGACATCGCAGCGCACATTGGCAAGGCGAGGATTTTTACGCTGACCTCCAACACAGAGGGAATGCCCAACGCCGTCATGGAGGCGATGGCGCTCGGTGTCCCAGTGATTGCGACAGACTGTCCCTGCGGCGGACCGGCAGCGCTGATTGAGAACGGCGTCAATGGACTGCTCGTGCCCGTGGGAGATGCCTTTGCGCTCGCAGATGCCTTCCGGCGGATATTCGAGGACCGCGAATTTGAGCTGAAGCTGCGCGAAAATTCCTGTGCGATCACGCAGAAGCTGGCGCCGGACAGGGTGAACCGGGCGTGGGAAGATTACTTGAATAATCTATAGAATAATGGTATTATAAAAAGTGACTATTCGTCAAGTTTAAGAATAGTTGCTTTTTTTGTACCCACTCAATTATATTTCCGTGAAAGTATTCTAAAAAGAGTATGAATTTTTGAAAATGACTAATAGTCATTCTTGAAAAAGCAAAAGAGATGTACTATACTATTCATCATAATAATAAAAAACACTTTTGCTGTGTAGGAGGAAAGGAAATGGACGAACAACCCAAAAAAAGCGGTGAAGAGGGCGGACTGATGATCAAGGTCGCCACCTTCATCGTAGACAGACGCAACTTGTTTTTTCTGCTGTTTGGCATCGCGCTGATCTTTTCAGTGGTCTCGATGAACTGGACAACAGTGGAGAATGCACTCTCGGCATATCTGCCGGAAACGACGGAGACGAGCCGGGGACTAGACCGCATGGAGGAGCAGTTTATCACGTATGGCACCGCGAAGGTCATGGTGACAAACATTCCCTATGAGGAAGCCGATCGGATTTATGAGGAGCTCGAGGCGCTCGACAGCATTATCATGCTGGACTTTGACAATTCTAAGAAGCATTACAACAACTTCTCGGCGCTGTACTCGATCACATTTGGCTATGAGGAGACGGACGACAGGGCGCTTGCGGCGCTCGACGAGGTCCGCGCGATGCTGGACGGCTATGATATCTATGTGTCTACTGCGATGGGAGATGCGTCGGCAGAGCAGCTTGCAAAGGAGATGTCCGTGATCAGCGTGCTGGTGGCGATTGTGGTCGTCTCGGTGCTGCTCTTGACATCGCAGACGTGGGCGGAGGTGCCGGTGCTGTTGCTGACATTCTGCTCGGCGGCATTGATCACCAAGGGAACAAACTTTATGATGGGGACAGTCTCGTTCGTGTCAGACTCCGTTACCATCGTGCTGCAGCTTGCCCTGTCTGTGGACTATGCGGTTATTTTCTGTAACCGCTACAAAGAAGAACACCAGACGCTTGGCATCCGCGAGGCGGATATTGTGGCGCTCAGCAAGGCGATTCCAGAGATTTTCTCGAGTTCGCTGACAACGATGGGCGGTTTGATCGCGATGATGTTCATGCAGTTTGGCATCGGCAGCGATATGGCGCTGTGCCTGATCCGGGCGATTCTGCTGAGCCTTTTGGGTGTATTTTTGCTGATGCCGGGGCTTATTATGCTCTTTGGCAAGGCGATGGATAAGACCAAGCACAAGAGCTTTATCCCGGATATTCCATTTGTGGGAAAATTTGCATACAAGACAAGATTTATCATTCCGCCTTTATTTATCGTCGTGCTGGTGGGGGCGTATCTCATTCAGTCCAACTGCCCGTATGTCTATGGCTACACACAGCTTGAAACACCTGTGCAGAGCGATGCGATGGTGGTGGACGAGATGATTGAGGAGAGCTTTGGCGCGGAGAACTTCGTCGCGCTCGTCGTTCCGGCGGGCAACTATGAGAAGGAGCGAAAACTTCTCAATGAGCTCGATGCCAGACCGGAGGTAGACCATTCGCAGGGGCTTGCAAACACCGAGGCAATGGACGGCTACATGCTGACGGATAAGCTGACCGCAAGGGATTTCTCGGAGCTACTCGAGCTCGACTATGAGGTGGCAGAGCTGTTATATATGGCGTATGCGGTGAACGATGAGAACTATGCCAAGATTGTGAACGGCTTCTCGAACTACAGTGTGCCGCTCATTGATATGTTCATGTTCCTGTATGATGAGGTGGACGAAGGGTATGTCACGCTCGATGATGATTTGATGGACACGCTCGAGGAGGCGCACACCAAGATGCAGATTGCGCTCGACCAGCTTCAGGGCGAACAGTACAGCCGTATGCTGATCTATCTGACACTGCCGGAGGAGGGCGAGGAGACGTTTGCCTTTCTCGATGAGATGCACGAGATCGCAGGACAGTATTATGAGAAGTCCGAAGTGCTCGTTCCCGGAGAGTCCACCAGCCAGTATGATTTATATAAGACTTTCCAGCGCGACAACACCGTGGTCAATGTGGTCTCGATTCTCGCGGTGCTGGTCGTACTGTTGTTCACTTTTATGTCGGCAGGTATGCCGGTGCTTCTGATCGCAGTGATTCAGGGCGTGATCTGGGTGAATTTTTCATTTCCTGCAATAGAGCAGAAAAATGTATTTTTCCTGAGTGCGATGATCGTGTCCTCGATTCAGATGGGTGCCAATATTGACTACGCGATCGTGATTTCAGGCAGATTTCTGGAAATCAAGGACAAAATGTCCAAGAAGGACGCGATTATAGAGACGATGAACTTTGCCTTTCCGACCATCGTCACCTCGGGCACCATGCTTGCGCTGGCAGGCATCTTTATCGGACAGATGTCCTCGGACGGCGCGGTGTGCGGCATTGGGCAGTGTCTGGGCAGAGGGACAATCCTTTCTATTTTTACAGTTATGTTTGTGCTCCCGCAGATTCTTCTGCTGGGCGAGAAGATTATCGACAGGACGTCATTTGCCGTATCGATACCGCTCAAATTAGAGCGTGTCAGCGGCCTGATGCGCGTTGACGGCATTGTGCAGGGACAGATCAACGGTACAGTCATCGGAGAAGTCCACGGCTTGATACGCGGTGACGCGAATTTGTTTGTCAATATGGGAAAACTAGAGCCGAGGGAAGATGACGGAAGCGATATTCGAGAGCTGATGGAGAAGGAGAACGCACAGAGGAAAGAGGGTGAAAAGGATGTATAGCAGAGCAAACAGAGCGGCAGCGCTGGCGCTGGCAGGTATGCTGGCGGCCGGAAGCGTTTCAGATGGTATAAATCCAGTACATACTGTGCAGGCGGCGGAGCAGACCAAAGAGGTTGCCGTGGACGCAGCGGTACAAGAGCATACAGACGAAATAAAAGAAGAAATAAAATATGAAAGAATTGATATCAGCACCCCGGAGGAATTTGCAGCGTTTGCCTCCCAGTGCTACATCGACGCATGGTCGAAAAATAAATATGTCAGCCTTAGGGCAGACATTGACCTCTCAGGCACCCAAATAAAGCTCGTGCCGGTGTTCAACGGTGTGTTTGACGGTGTTGGACATACGATTTCAGGCTTTGACTATATGGGAGACGGCTATGTGGTCGGGCTGTTCCGCTATGTCGGGCGCGACGGTCTGATTCAGAATCTGACCGTGAAGGGCGCCGTGGCGTCAGAAAATGAAAAGGAGTGCATGGGCAGCATTTGCGGAATCAACCACGGCACCATCAAGAACTGTACATTTCAGGGAACAGTGAGCGGGCGCGATACCATAGGCGGCATCGCGGGCATCAATGAGGGCACAGGAACCATCGCAGGCTGCGCTGTGAAGGGCAGGATTACAGGGTATTATTCGACGGGCGGCATCGTGGGCATCAACCACGGAGCACTGAACAACTGTACGAACCGCGCAGGCATCAACGACAACAGCGAGTGGGTGGAGCAGGACGACGAGATGGGAACCGGCATGGGGATTTTGGAGAGTCTGACCACCCACGACGACAATGAACTCTACAGCGGTGTGGACACTGGCGGGATTGCTGGCTTTTCTGACGGGGTGATCTCACGCTGTGCCAATTCAGGAACCGTGGGGTATGAGCACACAGGCTACAATATCGGCGGCATCGCAGGGCGCCAGTCGGGCGTCGTCTCCCTGTGCACAAACAGCGGAACAGTCTACGGCAGAAAAGATATCGGCGGTATTGTGGGACAGATGGAGCCGTTTATTGAGATTGACGAGGCAGAGTCTCTGCGCAATGCGATCAATAAACTGCACGATATCATAGAAAAGACGATTGACGACATGGACGCCGCGAGCGACGGCGTGAAGGGCGATGTGGACAAAATGCAGTCCTATGCGGACAGCACGATTGATTCGGGAGACGTGCTTGTCACACAGATTACAGACTTTGTGGACGAAAATGTCGATGAAGTCAATACGGTGTCTGCGCGCATGGAACACATTATTGACATGCTGCCAGATGTGCTGAACCATGTCTCCGCAGCAGGGGACCGAATGTCTGATTTGAATGACACGGCAAAACAGTTGTCGGAGGATTTGGCGATTCTCGACAAGCTGGACGACAACGTGTATGATGAGACGGATTACAGCAGGCTTTCACTGTTGTCCACGGTGGGCGGCACACTCACGGCAGACAGCACCAACCCGCAGGAAAAGGACACTGTGACCATCACAGTGACGCCCAATGACGGCTACAAGCTCAAGGAGGGCTCGCTGACGGTAAAGGATGCGGGCGGCAAGAAGCTGGCTGCCACACCAGTGAGCGGCAGGAGTGACCAGTATACATTTACAATGCCAAAGAAAAATGTAAAGGTTATGGCACAATTTATATATGAAGGGACATTTCTTGTCAAGTCCACGGTAGGCGGACGCGTCACGACAGCGCGGGACAATGACAAGGTGACATTCAAGGCAGCCGCTTCGGGCGGATACCGTTTTGACGGCTTCAAGGTTGACGGCAGCGCTTATACAGGGCCGGTCAGCGCGGACAATGAAATCACGCTGGACAAAAAGACCTACATCAAAGAAGGCACTGCTACGATGGTGGAGGCTGTGTTTACAAAGACTGCGACGGCTTCGCACAAAATCACAGTCAAGTCCGGCACCGGCGGCACGGCGTATGTGGCTGGCGGCGGCAATACAGCGGCGGCTGGCGAGGAGGTCACGATTCATATTGTGGCGGCGCCAGAGTACGTCTTTCAAGAAATGAGGGTGACAGGAGACATCGCTTCCACACCGAGCAGCTCAAATGTAAATGAACGTGTGTTCAAAATGCCGGACAACGATGCCACGGTTGAGGTTTTATTTCAGAATAAATATGACAAAGCTGCCAAAAACCGTATCTATCCCGAATCCAATGCCGGCGGTGTGATCTCCGTGCACAAGGGGGCAAGCGGGACGCAGTATCAGATTACAATCAAACCTGATGAAAATTATGATGTTGATGAGAACAAGGCGCTGGAATTTAAGAAGGTGACGCTCTCCGGGGCGGTGCGGCAAGACAGCGGCGCACAGAGCGCATCGGGAGAAACCGCGGACAGCCAGGCACAGCCGAACTCAGAGCGTACAGCAGGAGGTGACAGCACCACCGACACCCAAAATCCGTCTGATGACACAACAGGAAGTGACAATACAATCGCTCCTCAAAATCCGTCCGACGGCACAACAGAAAGCGGCAGCACAGCCGACACAGAAAAACCATCGAATGAAACAACGGAAAGTGACAGCACAGCCGACACAGAAAAACCATCGGATAATTCAACGGAAAGTGACAGCGCAGTCAATACAGAAAATCCTTCGGTTGAAACGACAGAAAGCGACAGCGCTCCCCAGATTCCATCTGAAAATGAGAGTGAGACGCAGACTGAGCGCACAGATGAGGATTCCTCAGAAAACGAGACCAATAACACGCCAGAAAGCGCACAGCCAGAGGAGACACTTCCTTGGGAGGAAGAAAACCCGGAGAACGCCAACGCCATCTCAGCAGCCGTGCTTGGCAAAAGTGAGCTGGTCTACGACAGCGAAAATAAGACATATACATATATCGTTGATCTGGCAGATGACGTTGACAGCTACAGTGCCTATGCCACTTTTGTAAAAACGCAGAAGGACACAGCACAGGAGGGAGAATCCTATAATGTCATAACAGCATCTAGTACTGGCGGTGTCGTGGCAGTCGATACGACAAGCGCCAAGGAGGGAGAAAAGGTCTACGCGACACCGTCCTCGAACAATGGCTATATATTGACCAGTATTCTTGTAAACGGTGCAAAGCCAGCGCTCGAGAGCGACGGCAAACGGTATTCGTTTACCATGCCGTCAAAGGACGCCGAAGTCACCGCACAATTTGAGCCAGTAGATCTTATTCTAAAATCCAATATGAGCGGTAATGCAACGTACTCAGGCAGTGCGGAAGGAAAAGTGACCGTCAGCGTCAAGCCAAGCGCAGCCTACGCGGTCAAGAGTATCACTGTCACAGATGCAGGCGGCAAGAAGCTGTCCGTGTCCAAAAGACAGAGCGGCGCATACATCTACGAGTTTGATCTTGCGAAAATGTCAAAGGCGCCGTGCACCGTAGAGATAAAATTCAACAAACAGAACAAAAAGCAGGCAGTTGATACCTCCAAGAACAACATCAAGGATTCGGTTGAGGAATTGTCAAAGTCGTCGGAGGCAGTGCAGAAATCGATCAATACCATCAAGAATATTGTACAGAAGCCAGACGGCTCTTATAAAAGCTGGGATGAACTCACGCAGGCAGAGCAGGATACCATCATCACAGAAGTCATTCAGTTAGTGGAGAACCTCGGTGAGATGTCCTCGTCCGCCGCCTCGATTCTAAGCAGCTTATCGACAGTGTACAACATTCTCTCGCCGTATGCCACAGATGCGGCGGAGGCAGCGAGGAAGGATATTGACAAGGCGACGGAGCATATTCACGGAATGCTGGATTCGCTCAAGGCGGCAAACAACAGCGTCCGGGGGATTGTCAACTACATGAACGCCCAGCCGGATCTCCGCTTTTCGAAGCTGGGGGATGATTTTGACCGCGCCAAGGAAAATTTTCATGACCAGCTCAAAGGGCTGTCAGACAGCATCAAGGCGCTGAGCGACAATGCGGCAGGCTATTCTGACATCATCAACGACGACCTTCGGGCAGTCAACGACCAGTTGAACGTTGTGTTTAACCTGCTGGCAGACCGCATAGTAGACATTGAGAGCCTGAGCCTTGAGGAGTTGTACGAGGATGTCGATGATGAGAATATTGATTCCATCACGACCGGGCGCACTGATGCCTGTGTCAACAAGGGTGTTGTCAAGGGGGATATCAATGTGGGCGGCATCGCAGGCTCGATGTCCATCGACGATGAGGACCCCGAGGACAGCGCGGCAGGCACGATTGAGTACGAGGTTGGCAGACGCTTCATCACGAAGTGTCTGGTGACAGACAGTGTCAACGAGGGCTATATCACAGCCAAAAAGAATGGCGCAGGCGGCATCTGCGGCTATATGAACCACGGGATTATTGTGGATTCTGAGGGCTACGGAAGCGTGGAGAGCACAGAGGGCGACTATGTGGGCGGCATCTGCGGCGAATCCCTCACGATTATCAAAAAGTGCTATGCGCTCTGCTCTGTCAATGGAAACAAGAATGTCGGCGGTATTGCAGGATATGCCGAAACGCTGAAAAACTGTTATTCGATGGCAGATGTGCAGTCTGAGAACGGGCGCGCAGGCGCCATCGCCGGACAGGTAGCAGCCTATGAGGAGATGGACACAAATGCCGGAGAGGAGGGGGCAAAGGTAGCTGGCAACTATTATGTAGGGGAAAATATCCACGGCATTGACAATATCAGCTACATTGGCGTAGCGGAACCCATGAACTACAGCGATTTACTGACCGTAGAACAGCTTCCAACGCAGTTCTGGCATCTCAAGGTAATTTACAAGATAGAGGATACTTATTTAGGTTCGGAGGAAGTCAGGTACGGGGAAAAGCTCGACAAGCTGAATTTCCCGCAGATTCCCGCAAAAGAAGGCTTTTATGGCGCATGGCCTGACGTTTCGGAGCAGAGAATGGGCGGTACGTTTGTCGTGGAGGCGGCGTACAAGGACAACGTAACTGTCGTACAGAGCAGCGGCGACGCGGCTGGCACAGACGAAGGCACGTGGAAGAGGCCCTATGCTTTGGTGGAGGATCTCTTTACAGAGGACACGAGCTTAACGGCCAGCATCTGTGACAAAACACCGCCGGAGGAGGCGGACGGCAGACAGCATGTGGTGTACAAGGTGACGCTCGAAAATGGCGGCATCGGGGAGACGGATTCGTTTGCACTGCGCCTGCTCAATCCCTATGAGAAGGCTGTCGTGTATGGCTGCACGGGGGAGGCCTGGACCGAACTTGAGAGCAAGAGCAGGGGACAATATCTGCAAGTTGACATGACAGGCACACAGGAATATTTCTGCATCGTGGAGGAAACGACAAATAAGCTGCTGATCATCGGCGGCAGCGCAGCAGCGGCAGCGGGGCTTCTGATGCTAGCAGCACTCAGGAAAAGAAGTGCGCGCAGAAAACAGCCGCGTGCCCAAAAAGAAAAGAACGAAATAAAAAGGAAATAAAACGTGGAAAGGGTTATGGCAGTGTAGTCATAGCCCTTTAGTCCTATATACAGATAGTAGATGCAAATTTGATGCAATTTTGATACAATCATGATGCATTTCTGCTTTACTATAGTCTCAAGCTTCATATTATTAAGCTTCATAGTCTCAAACCAGTAAAAGACACTGCCTGAGAGGTATGAAGGCATGAAGCTGCTGCAAACAAACCGCAATATTAAATTTCAGCGATGAACAGGCTCTCTAAGTTTTTGGCGTTCGATATTGAGAGCATGTGGAAAATAGCCCATACAGGGCAGATTCCGAGAGCCTGTTTTAGATACAGGGGGAAATAAAGATCATGAAAAAACAAGCAGAAAGATTCAAATATATAGGACTGATGTTATGCTGTATGGGCATTACAGCCGGCTGTGCATCGGGGCGGGAAGCACTGCAAGGCACAGTTCAGACCAGTGAAGCACAGACAGAAGCAGATGCGATACAGGACGGCACACAGACAGTATTGCCAGACCAGACGGGACAGGATACCGAAAATGTGAAGGCAGCAGAAGAACAACGACAGGGCACAGAGCAGGCAGCGCCAGAGGAGGAAAAATTAGACGCTGAGCAGTTAACACGCAAAAATATAGACTTATTTTTACAGGAGGCGGGCAATCAGGGCATTGTTCCAAGTAGTGCCGCAGTTTATTTAGAGACTTTGTTAGAGGATGGTGTTTTTGAAGGCAATCTATTGACAGGGCTGAAAATGGGCGATATCGACGGCAATGGACAGATTGACATGCTTGTCATGGTGCATGATGAGAGCGAGGAGAATTTTTATGGTATGGGTGCGCTGTGGATTTATATGAATGAGGACGAGCCGTACTGTTTTTCGGACGAGATGTGTCCCTATTATGGCTGGTTTGATGTTTTTTGGAATGATATAGACCATGATGAAAATGTGGAGATTGTGTTCAGCTCGCAGGGAACGGGCTGCGGTGCAGTGGGGGATTCGTACAAGGCAATATTTAAGTACATAAGTTCGCCGCAAACGGAATCAGAACCAAATCAAATAGAACAAGTCGCCAGAATAGAGCGAATGCAGCTTCCGTCTGATTTTGATGAAGAGTATGATACAGGGCTTACCATAGAAGTGATTCAGGAACCAGAACAAGACCAGTACACTGCCTGTTGCCCCTACATAGATGAGAAGCTTTCTTTCCATGCACCCAATGTCGAAGGGTGGGAACTGCCAGAGACGGCGCGGGCGGCGGGCGGAAATGCGCGTGGATTTTATAACCTGCACATGACAAAGTATGAGGGCAGGAAGGTTTTGCAGGCATCAGAATATTTGTTTGGAGAGGGCGGAACAGCACATTATATAGGCACAGCACAGTTTTTGATCTCGTGGAAGGAGGACGGCACGCCAGAAGTTATCAAATGGTGGATTGAGGAGAACGAAGAATATGCAGTAAATGTATTATGCAGATGATTTTGTGTATTTTGAAGCCGAATGAAGCCGCTGTTTATTAGTTCTGTGAAGATACTTGAAAAGGATTTAAGAAATATATTGACAAATCATATGCAAAGAGGCACAATCTTATTATTTAAAGTATAATAAAAAGCAGGAGAAAGGGAACAACTATGAATCAATTAGCCAAAAAAGTACTGGTCGTTGTGGACATGCAGCAGGATTTTATCAATGGCGCGCTGGGAACAAAGGAGGCAGAAGCGATTGTGGACAACGTGGCGGAGGTGATAAAAACCTTTGACGGGGAAGTGATTTTCACGCGCGATACACATACGGACAAGTATCTGGAGACACAGGAGGGCAGAAATCTTCCTGTGCTGCACTGTGTCAAGGACTCGGAGGGATGGCAGCTTGATCGGAAACTTGCGTCGCTCAGGACAGATGATATGAAAATTTTTGATAAGCCGGCGTTTGGCTCTGTCGCGCTTGCAGAGTATTTAAAGGAAAATACTGCGCTTGAAAGTGTTACCTTCGCAGGGCTCTGCACTGACATCTGTGTCATTTCCAATGCGCTCTTAATCAAGGCATTCCTGCCAGAAGCAGAAATCAAGGTCATCGAAAAATGCTGCGCGGGCGTGACGCCAAAGAGTCATCAGAATGCACTCGAGGCGATGAAAATGTGCCAGATAAAAATCGTGTGACGGGGATATTTTTGACAGAACCGTAAACGATAAGGAGGGAATTGATGATCTTATACAGACCTGTAGGGACCAAAGAGTTAGCGCTGATTGCCGCCAGCGGATATACACAGTTTCCGCCGCGCCTGCCAGAGCAGCCGATATTTTATCCTGTGTTAAATGAAACGTATGCAGCAGAGATCGCATCACAATGGAATGTGGCGTACAATGAGGACCACAAAGGGTATGTGACAAGATTTGAGTTGGAGGAGGACTATGCCGGACAATTTGAGGTTCATGTTGTCGGCAGCAGCATTCATCAGGAGTTGTGGGTTCCGGCGGACGAGCTTGAACGCTTTAACCGGCACATTATCGGAACGATACAGGTGATTTGTGAATTTTCGTGAAAAGGAATGAGGAAGCATATGGGAAACGCATTACATTTATTTCGGGCAGCGGCAGTCACGCCGCGTGTTCATATTGGCAATGTTATGGAAAACTGCCGTGAAATTCAGACCGTTTATGACAGTCTGGCGTCAAACACAGATCTTGTCGTGACGCCAGAGCTGTCGCTCACAGGATACACCTGTGCAGATCTTTTTAACAACCGGCATTTATTGCAAACGGCACTCGAGGGTCTCTACGAGATGGTGCAGTACACCAAAAAGTATGGGGAGTGCGGGGCAGCGCTTCTTGTCGGGGTGCCTGTAGAGAAGGAGAATGAGCTGTTTAACTGCGCGGCGCTGATTCAGAACGGCAGTTTGGTTGCCGTCGTGCCAAAGACGTACCTGCCCAACTATGGAGAATTTTATGAAAAAAGATGGTTCAGCGGCGGCGAGCAGGCGCCTTGCGAACTAGAGCTTGACTGCGGCGGGAAACGGATACAGACCATTTTTGGAAATATGCTTCTGGTCGAGTTTGGCACCGCGCAGAAAGTGCGCGTCGGCATCGAGATCTGTGAAGATGCGTGGGCGCCTGTCTCGCCCGGCAGGCTGCTTGCGCTGCACGGGGCGGAGATTCTTGTCAACATCTCAGCGTCCAATGAGCTGATTGGCAAGGCACAGTACCGCAAAAACATGCTGGGGGCTGCCTCGGCGGGCTGTATATGCGGCTATGTGTATGTGTCAGCCGGCAAGTACGAATCGACCTCGGACCTTGTGTTTAGCGGCCACACGCTCATGTATGAAAATGGAAAGCTGATTGGAGAGGGAAAACCCTTTGACGGCGCTGTGCTTGTCAAGGATTTCAACCTGACAAAAATCAGACATGACAGAATTGCAAATAAAACATATTCCGGCTGTAAAAGAAACATGGCGAAAAATTTTTATGAAGTTATCGAATGCCCCAAACCAATCCTTGAGAACGAGGACATTTTGGCGCGCGTGTCCATCACCCCCTTTGTCCCGTCTAAAAACCGCAGAGACCGAAGTCTTGAAATTTTCCAGATGCAGGTGACAGCGCTACAGAGGCGCATCGAGGCGACGAGGAGCCAATGTGTTGTGGTCGGCGTGTCCGGCGGCTTAGACTCCACACTTGCACTGCTGGTATCTGCGCAGGCGGTGAAAAATCTGGGCCTTGCACCAAAAACCGTGGTCGGCATCACAATGCCGGGATTTGGCACCACCAGCCGCACGAAGAATAATTCCATGGAGCTGATGCGTTATCTTGGCTGTGACTGCCGGGAAATCAGCATTGCGGCTTCTGTGAGACAGCATTTTTGTGATATCGGGCAGGACGAAGCGGTGCAGGATATCACCTATGAGAACTGCCAGGCGAGAGAGCGCACGCAGATTTTGATGGACGTGGCAAACAAAGAGGGCGGTTTTGTCGTTGGAACCGGGGATTTGTCAGAGCTTGCACTTGGGTGGTGCACCTACAACGGCGACCACATGAGCATGTATGCGGTCAACACGAGCATTCCCAAAACGCTGGTGCGCACGCTGGTTGACGAAGTGGGGCACTTTATGGACGAAAATGGCTTTGCTGGCATGAAAGCCGTGATTGAGGATATTATTGACACGCCTGTCAGTCCCGAGCTGCTGCCGCCCAATGAGGACGGGACAATCGCACAAAAGACGGAGGAAACCGTAGGGTCTTATATTCTGCATGACTTTTTTCTGTATTATACACTACGCTATGGCATGGCGCCTGCGGAAATCTACGCGCTCTGCCGCGAGGCAGTCCGCCAGAGCAGCGACTACAAATTCAGTGATGATGAGATTGAGAAGTGGCTCAGGGTATTTTACACGCGGTTTTTCCAGCAGCAGTTTAAGCGCAACTGTATGCCGGACGGCGTGAAGGTCGGCTCTGTCTCTGTCAGCCCTCGCGGGGATTTGAGACTGCCGTCGGAGATTGAAGGCGGGGCGTTTACGGCATTTGATGAGGATTGTGAGGAGAAAGAAGCGCGATGAACGAGAAGGAAAAAGTACAGTTTTTAGCATCCTATGATATCAACCAGTATGACCGCCCCTCCATCGCGGCGGATATTGCAGTTTTTTCCATTGGCAGAAAGCTGGCGGAGGAGCTAGACTACCGCCGCCTTCCCACTAAGACGCTCAGACTGCTCATGATTCGCCGCGCGGAGCAGCCATACCAAGGGGAGTGGGCACTCCCCGGCGGATTTATGCAGCAGGGCGAGACGATACAGGAGACAGCCAGGCGCGAGCTCAAGGAGGAGACAGGGACGGACAAAGCCTATCTTACGCTCTGTGATGTATTTAGCGACATAGGACGTGACCCGAGAGGCTGGATTCTCTCGCAGTCCTTTATCGCGGTCTTAAATGATGATGATCTTGCCAACAGCCATCTCGAGGCGAGCGGCGATGCAGGGGAGGCGGGCTGGTTTGACATTACCGTCCAAAAGACGGCGGAACATAAAAAGGAGAAGCACAACACGGTCACTTGTGACAAGGAGTACGAGCTGACGCTAGAGCGCAGCGCGCCCGCGGACAAAACACAGCTTCGCGCAGTGGTCAGGGAACATATTGAATACCGGGATTACCATGAACTTATGACCTACGAGCTTGTGAGCTCAGAAGGGATTGCCTTCGATCACGCAAGGATTATCCTTAGTACCTTTAACAGCCTGAAACGCATGCTTGACAGTGACATACGGATTGCCTTTGACTTCATGCCAGAGCAGTTTACGCTGACGGACTTGCAGGAGGCCGTGGAGCTTGTCTCTGGTCAGGAGCTGATCAAACCCAATTTCAGGCGCAAGATTAGTGAGTATGTGCTGGAGACAGAGCATCAGGTGCAAAACGGCGGACACCGGCCGTCAAAGGCGTTTGTCAGGAATTTAGAACGGTTTTACCGGTGAGATTTGAAATTAGTTATCCGCTGCGTTTGGCACCAGTGTGCAAAGTGCAGCGGATTTTATGCCAATTGCATAGCTTCGTCTTTCACTTCCTCAATCTCTTCCTCAGATAGTTCTGGGAAGAATATCTGTATTTCATCTATTGAAATTTTTCCTTTTTGTAACATAAGAATTGCTTTTTCTTTTACCTTATCCTGTGCCGCTTCATAGCGCTCACTTTTGATATACGACTCCATAATCTGTTCTTCATCAAACAAACTCATCATAATTGTCACAACCTCCTTTTCCCTCTGCGTCAAATATTCGCGTAAAACCTCCCTGTTCTTGCAAATGCGGATAGTTTCCGTAATTGCCTTTTGTGTCATTCCATGCTGATTTGTGTGCTCATTGAAAATTTTACAAAAAATAATGTACTGATTGATAATGTCCTTCTCATCATTCTCATAGAGAACCGTTGCTTTTACTTCAATGTCAAGCTCTGCACCTTCAAAAAATTCTTTAGACAAAGATATTTGATCAGGTTTTCGTCCTTTGTTTCCTGTAAAAATTACATAAAGTTCAGGTTTGGGTATTTTCACTTTCTTGCTTTTATAATAGTTTTGATTGGTACGCTGAAAATATTCGTGATAACTTTGCGCCAAATACAATAAAACCCGTATTAGTATATTTATTGTCCATGTAGACTGTGCTTCTATAAGAATCATCAATTTGTTGTTGACAATAAAACCTAAGTCATTATATAGATTATCAGTTAGTACATTTTCTATCGTGATGTTTGTCAATGAGTCTTCTGTTGCTGTAATATCTTCTGGATGGAGTGTTTTATAAAGTTTTAACAGATAACTCTTGTTCTGAAAAAGATCAAGAAATACACTGTTTTTTGCAGTGCGCTTTGCTTTTACGTCCTGTGTTTGTTTTGTTTCCTTCTGCACGTTATTACCTCAGTTTCTTAAAATAGTGGCAAGGGCTGTGTTATAGAGTATTCATTTTATCATAACCCAATTATACAAACAAAAGTCTGTATTTACAATAAAATTCAAATGAAAAGTCTTACTATATTTTTTAGAAATAAGATTTATCGAAAAACAATAAAAACTTATTGATTTTCAATACAATCTATGCTAGTATAAAACCACAGATACAAAAAGAATGGAGAGACTATGAAAAAAGAAACCGTGATTATTTTCACCAAATTTTTGCTGGATTTTATGTATTTTGCCGGAATCGTTGTGACACTGCTGCTTCCCGTTCCGGGGCTTTTGGAGCGGGTGACGGCGCTCTTGGACTTTCACGGCTATGAGAGGCGCTACACTGAGATTATTGTCATCTATTTTATGCTGGGAATCTTGGCTGTGCTGATTCTCGGTGAGCTGCGCAAGATGTTCCGTACCGTTTTGGCCGAGGACTGTTTTGTGAAGGACAATGTGGTAAGCCTTCAGCGTATGGGCACCTACAGCTTTATCATTGCGGTGATTTGCCTGCTGAGGACGGTGCTCTACATGACCAGTGCGATGCTGGTGTTGGTGCTGGTGTTTATCGTGGCAGGGCTGTTTAGCAAAGTGCTTGCCTTTGTGTTTGACAAGGCTGTGGAATATAAGCTGGAAAATGACTTGACAATCTGACAGCTTTGAGGAGGACTTTTTTGAGAAAGGCAAAGAAATCATGGCGATAATTATCAATCTTGATGTGATGATGGCAAAGAGAAAAATGGGGTTGACAGAGCTTGCAAAAGAGGTTGACATCACACTCGCAAATCTGTCAATCCTGAAAAACAATAAGGCAAAGGCGGTGCGCCTCTCGACACTAGAGGCAGTCTGCAAAGCGTTGCAGTGCCAGCCGGGAGACCTTTTAGAGTATGTGGAGGAGGAAAATGGAGAGGAGAATGCGTAAAATGGAAAACAAACAGAAAAGATTTCAACTGCTTTGGAGGGGAAGCATACTCTATGCACTGTTTTATACGGCGTGCCTGTATCACAATGCATCGGGAATCACCTATCCCTTTTTTGCAGGGGGCACACTCTTATTTTGGCATTATTTTACAAAAAAATGTGCTGGCACAGATTCAGAAAACAGTGACGCGGACAGGCAGCCGAACAAGACACGGCTTCACAAAGCATTTTTAATGACCGGCATTGTGACAGCCGGACTGCTGAATTGTACCACAGACTCCGGGGTCTTAATATTTTTTAACAAGCTGTTGATGTTTGTTCTCATGAGCGTGCTGGTTCTTCAGAGCTGGTATGAACTTACAACATGGAGTATCACAGCGTACCTCAAGAACTGTGCGGCGATGCTGTGCGGCGCCGTCGGGAATATGTTTGCGCCGGCAGGAGACTTGCAGGCGTGCTGGAAGCTGCGCCCGGCAAAGCAGGAAAAGAAAGAGGCGGCTTCTGAGAGAAAACGCATTTGGACATCGGTCGGCATCGGACTGCTCATTGCGGTTCCGATTGCAATGTTTATCACCATTCTGCTTGCAAGTGCCGACGCTGTTTTTTGTAAAATAATATATGAACTGCTGACCTTTTCGGTTGATTTTGACATTCTTGAGAATATATGGTCGAATCTCGGGCTTCTGCTGAATATTGCGGTTGTCTTTGCGCTCTGTTACGGCCTGTTTACGTATGGCACAGAGCCGGAAAATATAGAGAAGATGAAGAAGCTGGCAGCACCGGACGAGGCGAATCTCGACACTTATATTGCGATTACAGTCATTGGTATTATGTGTGCTATTTACCTGCTGTTTTCAGGCGTGCAGATTTTTGGCCTGTTTCTTGGACAGCTAACGCTTCCCGAGGGGTATACATACGCCGCCTACGCCAGACGCGGGTTCTTTGAGCTGGTCTTTGTGTGCCTGTTCAATATTTTGATGGTGCTGTTTACCATGGCATATTTTAAAGGCTCTAAGACGCTCAAAATCCTGCTGACAGTCATATGCGGCTGTACGTATATCATGACAGTTTCTAGTGCATACAGAATGATTCTGTATATATCCAGCTACCAGCTTACCTTCCTGCGCGTGCTTGTGCTGTGGGGGCTTGCGATGATAGCAGTTGTCATGACAGGCGTTGTGGTGTACATTCATCATCAAAAGTTTGCGCTCTTTCGTTTCCTGCTGGTGGTCATGACGATAGGCTGGCTTGGATTTTCGGCGGCTCATCCTGACTATTGGATTGCAAAGTACAATATTGCAGCGTGCAGTGACGGGAAGGAGTGCGACAATTTTTATCTGGCGCGCAGTCTTTCTCTCGATGCAGTTTTCGCGCTTCCAGAAGAAATATACAATCAAGGGAAATTGGGAAATTACTGGAACCGTGCCAGAAAGTACCAGCGCCAGCAGGAAGCTTTTCTGGGCTTTCGGACATTTAACTTCTCAAGGGCATACGCCGCGCCTAAGATTGACAAGCCCGCCAATATGAGGTAAAAGCAACAACGAACGATAAGGTGAACGATAAGGAGGATTATGAGACGATTGTGGGAGAGACTCTGGAAGGACCTGCGGGACTTCAAAACAGCTATTTTCGCGCTGGTTTTGTATAATGTGCTTGCGAGAAGCCTGTTCCATGCATTCTGCCCGCAGCTTATTCTGACAGGCTTTCCCTGTGCAGGCTGCGGCATGACGCGCGCAGTATTTTATATTCTGACAGGACAATTTTCCAGAGGAATGAATCTAAACCCCGCGGCGCCGCTGTGGATTTTGTTTCTGTTCTGGTTCTTTTTCAACCGCTATGCAAGGGGCGTGTATTCCAAAAGCACACCCTTGTGGCTGGGAGTGGTCTGTGTGGTTACGCTTGCAGTCTATGGCTGCCGTATGCTTTACTGTTTTCCGGGAGATCCGCCGATGGTATATTATAAAAATAATATGATGCGAAAATTTTTAGGACAGTCTTAAAAAAGAACGCTGTCCATTTTTGCGCTGTATATATTTTTAACAATATTATTGCATATCCGTATTGTTCTGTGATATTATGATGTGTATACATTTTTTATCAATGAACATATCGAAGGGAGAACTTGATGGATCACAATTTATTAGACAAAGAAAATTTTAATCAAAATCAGAATCAGAATGAAACTCAAAGCTTGAATCAAAATCAAAACCAGAATCAACTCCAGAGCAGTGAGCAGGGGCAGTTCCAGCAGCCGTACCAGCAGCAGACAACATACCAGCAGACTGCCTATCAGCAGCCGTACCAACAGTCTTACCAGCAGCAGCCTTACCAGACAGGGAACAGTGACTTGGAGGAGCCGGTAAGTTTTGCGGATTGGATGCTGACGACGCTGGTTATGTTTATACCATGTGTGAACATTATCATGCTGTGTGTATGGGCATTTGGCGCTGGCACCAAGAAGAGCAAATCGAACTATTGCAAGGCAATGCTGGTGTGGATGCTGATTAGTGTCGTGCTGTCGTTTGTGCTGGGAGGCGTCTTTATGGCAACGATCGCAGCGATTATGCAGGAACAGGGTATGTACTACTAAAGCTACAGCAAAAAGAGCGGGCAGGGGAATGGATTGTTCCCCTACTCGCTCTTTGCAGTCCAGCGCCCGCTTGCGCCGCAGGGCAGTACAAGCCCGTTTGACGAGACTGGCAGCCCGATCTCCGAGGACTGTACGGCGCCGCCAAATTTTGCCACAAGCGCAGTTTCCAGCATGTAGGACAGCACTGCCGGCTGCAAGCCTGTCGTGTAGGAATTGATGAGAAAAAAAAGCGGATTTTTGGCAAGTACTTTTGTGGTTAACTCAATAAAAGGATAGACCGCATCTTCGATTTTCCAGATTTCGCCTTTGGGGCCTCTGCCGTAAGAGGGCGGGTCCATAATGACGGCATCGTAGGTGCTGCCGCGCCGGATTTCCCGCTCTACGAATTTCACGCAGTCATCTACAAGCCATCTGACCGGCGCCTTGGCAAGACCGGAGGAGGCTGCATTTTCTTTTGCCCAGCCAACCATGCCCTTGGAGGCATCGACGTGCGTGACCTGTGCCCCCGCCGCCGCCGCGCTCAGGGTAGCGCCGCCTGTGTAGGCAAACAGATTGAGCACCTTTATGGTGCGCGACGGATTGTTGTTCAGAGCCTCCTTTATAATAGAAGAAAACCATTCCCAGTTGACAGCCTGCTCCGGGAAAAGCCCCGTATGTTTAAAGTGAAAAGGCTTGAGATGGAATGTGAGGTTCAGGTTCGTTCTGGTGTGATAGGAGAGTTCCCACTCCTGCGGCAGCTTGAAAAATTCCCAGTCGCCGCCGCCCTTTGAGCTTCTGTGATAGTGGGCGTTTGGCTTTTTCCAGCCAGGATCGTCCTTTGGCGTATTCCAGATGACCTGCGGGTCAGGGCGCACTAAGATATAATTTCCCCATCGCTCCAGCTTCTCGCCCGAGGAGGTATCTATGACTTCATACTCGTTCCAGTTGTCTGCAATCCACATAACATTCTATATCCTTTCAAAACAAATTCATTTTCATCTCAGTATACTATACAAAAGCCTGTTTTTACAATCAAAATATCAGGTATTTGCGCGAAATCTGCATGATGCAAACACAAATATTACTTTGTATGGAAAAAAATACAATAAAAAAACAAAAAATACTTGCGAAAGCCAAAAGGTTACGATATACTACTAATTGCTGTGGCATGATAGCGATGAAACGTGAGGTTGCTGCATATGGAGAAACATATGGCAGGTTTTCCGCGGAGCGAATGTCAAGTTAGGAAACTGGCGACAAGTCACTGTACAAAGGTATGACCCCAGGGTCAGCCATACTGTGAAGCAACAGACAATCACAGTAAAGAACGATGTGTGAAGCTGTAATGAGAGCGCAGAGAACTTCTGCCGGGGAGTACAGCATGACACACACGGAGGAGTGTACAGTCACCGCTTGTCGTACTTATGTATAAAAAGTGCGAAAAGGAGGCGACTTTTTTTATGGCAAGTCAGGTAATGAGAATTACATTAAAAGCTTATGATCATCAGTTGGTTGATGCATCTGCCAAAAAAATAATTGAAACAGTTAAGAAAAATGGATCACAGGTGAGCGGACCGGTTCCCCTTCCTACCAAGAAAGAGGTAGTGACAATTTTGAGGGCGGTTCACAAGTATAAGGATTCCAGAGAGCAGTTCGAGCAGAGAACGCATAAGAGACTGATCGATATCATCACACCGACACCAAAGACTGTCGATGCGTTGCAGCGGTTGGAGATGCCGGCGGGTGTTTATATTGATATCAAAATGAAAAACAAATAGGCCTTCTACTAGTATGAGCGCTGTCGATACAAATCGGCGCTCCGCTGTAGAACAAACGGAGGTAAGGAAATGAAGAAAGCGATATTGGCTACAAAAGTCGGAATGACTCAAATCTTCAACGAAGACGGTTCGCTGATTCCTGTAACCGTACTTCAGGCTGGTCCGTGTGTCGTGACACAGATCAAGACAGAGGAGAATGATGGTTACAAGGCAGTTCAGGTCGGCTTTGTAGATAAGAAAGACAAGATTGTAAACAAGGACAAGGGCGGAAAGAAGGAAGTCGTTCACAGACATGGTGTGAACAAGGCGCTCAAGGGCCACTTTGAGAAGGCTGGCGTTTCTTCGAAGAGATTTTTAAGAGAGTTCAAGTTTGAGAATGCAGAGGAGTATGCATTGGGCAATGAGATCAAGGCAGATATCTTTGCAGTCGGAGATAAAATTGATGCGTCTGCTGTTTCTAAAGGAAAAGGATTCCAGGGTGCAATCAAGAGACACGGACAGCACAGAGGACCGATGGCACATGGTTCTAAATTCCACCGTCATCAGGGTTCCAACGGTGCATGTTCTTCACCGAGCCGCGTGTTCAAGGGCAAAGGGATGCCGGGACATATGGGCTGCGTGAAAGTGACTGTTCAGAATCTTGAGATTGTGAGAGTTGATGCTGAGAAGAACCTGCTTTTGGTGAAAGGCTCTGTGCCGGGACCTAAGAAAGCGTTAGTGACACTCAAAGAAACTACCAGAGTAGATGCGTAAAAAGTGGTTCGCGGAGTGAGCGGACGAAAGGAGGATCATACAGATGGCAAAAGTATCTGTTTATAATATGGAAGGCAGGGAAGTTGAGACAATCGACCTGAGCGATGATATATTCGGTGTAGAAGTCAACGAACATCTCGTACACATGGCAGTTGTTCAACAACTTGCAAACAAACGTCAGGGTACTCAGAAGGCAAAGACACGTTCTGAAGTATCAGGCGGTGGCAGAAAGCCGTGGAGACAGAAGGGAACAGGTCATGCAAGACAGGGTTCCACAAGAGCGCCACAGTGGAAGGGCGGCGGCGTCGTATTTGCGCCAGTGCCAAGAGATTATTCATTTAAGATGAATAAGAAAGAGAAGAGAGCAGCACTCAAGTCTGCACTCACAAGCAGAGTTCAGGAGAACAAGCTGATTGTGATTGATGAACTCAAGTTCGATGAGATCAAGACAAAGAATTTCAAGGCAGTTATGGATAATTTAAAAGTTGCGAAGGCATATGTCGTGCTGAACAGCAACGATGAGAAGGTTGTCATGTCAGCAAGGAATCTTCCAAATGTGCAGACAGCTTTGACAAATACAATCAACGTGTATGATGTGATGAAGGGCGGCACAGTGATTCTCACTAAGGATGCTGTAAAGACGATTGAGGAGGTGTACGCATAATGGCAGATATCAAATATTATGACGTGATCCTTAAACCGGTGATCACAGAGAAGAGCATGGCTGGAATGGGCGACAAGAAATATACATTTCTGGTTCATACACAGGCAAACAAATCCCAGATCAAGGAAGCTGTTGAGAAGATGTTCGAGGGAACAAAGGTTGCAAGAGTCAACACCATGAATCTTGACGGCAAGAAGAAAAGACGCGGAATGGTCTATGGCAAAACCTCCAAGACCAAGAAGGCGATCGTGCAGCTCACAGAGGACAGCAAGGATATTGAGATCTTCTCAGGCTTATAAAATACGCCTGTTAAGACGGCTGCAAGAGTTTAGACTATACACAATCAAGTGTGATAATAAATAGAAAAGGAGAAACAATCATGGGAATTAAGAAATACAACCCATATACACCTTCGAGAAGAAATATGACCAGCTCGGACTTCTCTGAAATCACAAAGACGACTCCTGAGAAATCGCTTTGTGTATCTAAGAAGAAACACGCTGGACGTAACAATCAGGGAAAGATTACTGTGAGACATCACGGTGGTGGAAACAGACAGAAATATAGAATCATTGATTTTAAGAGAAATAAAGATGGCGTTTCAGCAAAGGTGATCGGCATTGAGTATGATCCGAACAGATCTGCAAACATCGCATTGATCTGCTACGAAGATGGACAGAAGGCATATATCCTTGCACCGGAAGGACTGACAGACGGCATGAAGGTTATGAACGGACCTCAGGCAGAGATCAGAGTAGGAAACTGCCTGCCGCTCTCAGAGATTCCTGTTGGTACGAATGTACACAATGTTGAGCTGTATCCGGGCAAAGGCGGACAGCTTGTGCGCTCAGCAGGAAACAGTGCACAGCTCATGGCAAAAGAAGGCAAGTATGCGACACTCAGACTTCCTTCAGGCGAGATGAGAATGGTTCCGATTGTGTGCAGAGCTTCCATCGGTGTTGTCGGCAACGGCGATCATAACCTTATCAAGATCGGTAAAGCAGGACGCAAGCGCCATATGGGCATCAGACCTACCGTCCGCGGCTCTGTTATGAACCCGAATGATCATCCTCATGGTGGTGGTGAAGGTAAGACCGGCATCGGCAGACCGGGTCCATCTACACCTTGGGGCAAGCCGGCACTTGGTCTCAAGACAAGAAAGAGCAAGAAGGCTTCTAACAAGTTGATCGTGAGAAGAAGGGATGGCAAGGCGATTAAATAATCCAATCGCCTTCCCATCTAAAACAGTTTATAGATGATTAAGGAGGAATTACCTAAATGGCAAGATCATTAAAAAAGGGTCCTTTCGCAGACGCTAGCCTTTTGAAGAAGGTGGATGCCTTAAATGCGTCAGGAAATAAATCAGTAATTAAGACATGGTCACGTCGTTCTACAATTTTCCCCTCTTTTGTGGGTCACACAATTGCAGTTCATGACGGAAGAAAGCATGTGCCTGTATATGTAACAGAAGATATGGTTGGACACAAACTTGGTGAATTCGTTGCAACCAGAACCTACAGAGGACATGGCAAGGACGAAAAGAAATCAAAGGTAAAATAATCAAATAGTTGAAAGGAGGTTCAACCATGGCAGAGAAATATAGCAGATCAAATTATAAGAGAAAGAGAAATGCAGAAAATAGAGAGACCAGACCATCAGCAAAGCTTTCTTATGCTAGAGTGTCTGTCCAGAAGGCATGTTTTGTACTGGATGCGATCAGGGGAAAGGATGTACAGTCCGCCTTGGGCATCTTGGCATACAATCCGAGATATGCTTCCAGCATCATCAAGAAGCTTTTGGAGTCAGCCATTGCAAACGCTGAGAACAACAACGGTATGAACGCAGAGAACCTTTATATTGCGGAGTGTTATGCAAATAAGGGACCTACAATGAAGCGAGTAAGACCAAGGGCACAGGGCAGAGCTTATAGAATCGAGAAGAGAATGAGCCACATTACAATCGTGCTTGACGAGAGATAGGAGGAAGAAAATGGGACAGAAAGTTAATCCTCATGGACTGAGAGTCGGCGTTATCAAGGATTGGGATTCAAAATGGTATGCTGATGCTGATTTTGCTGATTATTTAGTAGAAGATTATAATATCAGAAAGTTTTTAAAGAAGAAATTGTTCAGCGCAGGTGTTTCTAAGATTGAGATTGAGAGAGCATCTGACAGAGTGAAGGTGATTGTCTATACAGCAAAGCCGGGTGTCGTGATCGGCAAGGGCGGCGCGGAGATCGAGGTCACAAAGAAGGAGCTCCAGAAGCTGACAGGCAAGAATGTGCTTGTGGATATCAAGGAGATCAAGAGACCGGACAGAGATGCGCAGCTGGTAGCAGAGAATATTGCACAGCAGCTTGAGAACCGTGTATCCTTCAGACGTGCGATGAAGTCCTGCATGGGCAGAACCATGAAGGCGGGTGCAATGGGTATCAAGGCCGCTGTTTCAGGGCGTCTTGGTGGCGCAGATATGGCTCGTACAGAGTTTTATAATGAGGGTACGATTCCTCTTCAGACACTTAGAGCAGATATAGATTATGGTTTCGCAGAGGCAGATACAACCTATGGCAAGCTTGGCGTAAAGGTTTGGATCTACAAGGGCGAAGTACTTCCTACAAAGGGAAACAAGGAAGGGAGCGATAAATAATGTTAATGCCAAAAAGAGTAAAGCGTCGTAAACAGTTCCGCGGTACAATGACAGGTAAAGCTCAGAGAGGTAATACGATTACTTACGGTGAGTACGGTATCGTGGCAACAGAACCATGCTGGATTAAATCAAATCAGATCGAAGCAGCCCGTATCGCCATGACACGTTATATCAAGCGTGGTGGTAAGGTATGGATTAAGATATTCCCCGATAAGCCTGTGACAGCAAAGCCGGCTGAGACACGTATGGGTTCTGGTAAGGGAACACTCGAGTACTGGGTGGCAGTTGTAAAGCCCGGTCGTGTAATGTTTGAGATCAGCGGAGTCGCTGAGGATGTAGCAAAAGAAGCTTTACGTCTTGCAACACACAAGCTTCCTTGTAAGTGTAAGATCGTTTCTAAAGCAGATTTGGAAGGCGGTGCAGTAAATGAAAACTAATAAGTATGTAGAGGATTTAAGGACCAAATCAGCCGCAGAATTATCACAGGAATTAGTTTCTGCAAAAAAAGAACTTTTCAATTTGAGATTTCAGAATGCAACAAACCAGTTGGACAACACAGCCAGAATCAAGGAAGTCAGAAGAAATATTGCAAGGATTCAGACTGTCATTGCTGCAAATCTGAAGAGTGCAGAGTAGGAGGAAAATGGTCGTGGAAAGAAATTTGAGAAAAACACGTACAGGCAAGGTTGTGAGCAACAAAATGCAGAAAACGATCGTGGTTGCTGTAGAAGATCATGTGAAGCATCCTCTTTACGGAAAAATCGTTAAGAGAACTTATAAGCTGAAGGCGCATGACGAGAAGAATGAGTGTAACATTGGCGATACCGTTAAAGTTATGGAGACAAGACCTTTGTCAAAGGATAAGAGATGGAGACTTGTCGAAGTGATCGAAAGAGTAAAATAGATTTTAAGAGCCAGTGCAATGCGCAGCATGGCACGGTTTTGGAAGGAGAATAAGCATGATACAACAGGAAAGCAGACTGAAAGTCGCTGATAATACTGGTGCGAAAGAATTGCTCTGCATCAGGGTTATGGGTGGATCTACAAGAAGATATGCAAGCATTGGCGATGTGATTGTTGCTAGCGTTAAAGATGCAACACCAGGCGGCGTTGTAAAAAAAGGCGATGTAGTGAAAGCTGTAGTTGTACGTACCGTAAAGGGCGCTCGTCGTAAGGACGGTTCTTATATTAAATTTGATGAAAATGCTGCTGTGATCATCAAGGATGATAAGACTCCGAGAGGAACACGTATTTTTGGACCAGTGGCAAGAGAGCTTCGTGAGAAACAGTTTATGAAGATTGTTTCCTTAGCTCCTGAAGTATTATAAGGAGGTGCCGGAATGTTAAAGATAAAGAAGGGCGATACAGTCAAAGTGATCGCCGGTAAAGATAAAGACAAAGAGGGCAAGGTTTTGTCAGTTGACACCAAGAACGCAAAAGTGCTGGTGGAGGGTGTCAACATCGTGTCAAAGCATGCAAAGCCTTCCGCTGCCAACCAGACGGGCGGCATTATCCAGAAAGAAGCTCCTATTGATATTTCAAACGTAATGTATCTCCACAAGGGGAAAGCGACGAGAGTCGGCTTTAAGATGGATGGAGATAAGAAGGTACGTTTCGCAAAGACAACAGGCGAAGTGATTGATTAATACTAGGAAAGGAGGACGAAACTGGTGAGTAGACTGAAAGATTTATATAAAAGCGAGATCGTAGATGCTATGGTCAAGAAGTTTGGATATAAGAATGTCATGGAAGTTCCCAAGCTTGACAAGATTGTAGTCAACATGGGTGTCGGCGAGGCAAAAGACAATGCAAAGGCGCTGGAGTCCGCTGTGAAGGACATGGAGATTATCACAGGCCAGAAGGCTGTTACCACAAAGGCAAAGAAGGCGATTGCAAACTTCAAGATTCGTGAGGGTATGGCAATCGGATGTAAGGTGACACTTCGCGGTGAGAAGATGTATGAGTTCTTAGACCGCCTTGTAAACCTTGCACTTCCCCGAGTACGTGACTTTAGAGGTGTCAATCCCAATGGATTCGACGGCAGAGGAAACTATGCACTTGGTATCAAAGAGCAGATTATCTTCCCTGAGATCGAGTATGACAAGGTGGATAAAGTAAGAGGTATGGATATCGTATTCGTGACAACTGCCAAGAGTGATGAGGAAGCACGTGAGCTGTTAGCACAGTTCAACATGCCTTTCGCTAAATAATAAGGAGGTAAATTCTCATGGCTAAAACAGCAATGAAAATCAAGCAGCAGCGTAAACCGAAGTTTTCTACACAGGAGTACAGTCGTTGCAGAATCTGTGGCCGTCCACATGCGTATTTGAGAAAGTATGGAATTTGCAGAATATGCTTCCGTGAGTTAGCATACAAGGGTCAGATTCCCGGTGTGAAGAAGGCAAGCTGGTAAAACGGGAAGTTTTTCGAAGACGCCGAAGAACGCTGTCCCAGAAAAACTAAGCTTCGTTTGGAAGAATGCGTGCGCATTCTTCGGATATAGATTTTAAGGAGGAAACTGAAATGACAATGAATGATCCGATTGCAGATATGCTCACAAGAATTCGGAATGCGAACACTGCAAAGCATGATACAGTAGATGTTCCTTCATCCAAGATGAAACTGGCGATCGCACAGATTCTTTTAGATGAAGGTTATATAAAGGCGTTTGACGTTGTGGAAGATGGTTCGTTCAACACGATTCATATTACATTGAAGTACGGCGCAGACAAGAACGAGAAGATTATCACAGGCTTGAAGAGAATTTCTAAGCCGGGTCTTCGGATCTATGCTGGTAAGGATGAGCTGCCCAAGGTGCTCGGCGGACTTGGCATCGCAATCATCTCTACCAATCAGGGCGTCGTGACAGATAAGGAAGCAAGACGGCTTCAGGTTGGCGGCGAAGTGTTAGCATTTGTGTGGTAATGGCAGAATTGTCGGGAAGAATTGCGGGCAATTCTTTGGATTATAGAGTAGATTCAAATAAAATTAGGAGGTACGGGCATGTCACGTATAGGAAGAATGCCAATCGCGATTCCTGCAGGTGTCACTGTAGAAGTTGCAGAAAATAATAAAGTGACTGTAAAAGGTCCAAAGGGAACACTTGAGAGAGTGCTTCCGGCTGAGATGGAAATCAAAGTGGAAGGTGCAGAGGTAACAGTTGCAAGACCAAATGATCTGAAGAAAATGAAGTCCTTGCATGGCCTTACAAGGACGCTGGTAAATAACATGGTTGTCGGTGTGACATCCGGTTACGAGAAGAAGCTCGAAGTAAACGGTGTAGGTTACAGGGCAGCAAAAGCGGGAAAGAAATTAACATTATCTTTGGGATATTCGCATCCGGTAGAGATGATTGACCCGGAAGGTATTGAGACTGTGCTCGAAGGCACGAACATCATTATCGTGAAGGGTATTGATAAAGAAAAAGTTGGACAATTCGCGGCTGAGATCAGAGACAAGAGAAGACCTGAACCATACAAGGGCAAGGGTATCAAGTATGCTGATGAGACGATCAGACGTAAAGTTGGTAAGACTGGTAAGAAGTAAATAAGGAGGGCGTAAAAAATGGTTAGTAAGAGATCAAGAGCAGAACTGCGTGCAAAGAAACACATGAGAATACGTAACCGTTTAAGCGGTACATCAGAAAGACCGCGTCTGGCAGTGTTCAGAAGCAATAATCATATGTATGCTCAAATTATTGACGATACCGTTGGAAATACATTAGTGGCAGCTTCTACAGTGGAAAAGGAAGTAAAAGCTGAACTGAAAAAGACCAATGACGTTGAGGCAGCAGCATATTTAGGTAAAGTAATTGCAAAGAGAGCAATGGATAAGGGTATCACGGAAGTAGTTTTTGACAGAGGCGGCTTTTTATACCACGGAAAAATTGCAGCTTTAGCTGAGGCAGCAAGAGAAGCTGGCTTGGTATTCTAGGAAGGGAGAAAATCACATGAAACGTACAATCATTGATGCTAGTCAGCTTGAATTAACAGATAAGGTTGTAACTATTAAGCGCGTAACCAAAACTGTTAAAGGTGGACGTAACATGCGGTTTACCGCTCTGGTAGTTGTAGGTGACGGAAACGGTCACGTAGGTGCTGGACTTGGTAAAGCCGTAGAAATCCCTGAGGCGATCCGCAAGGGAAAGGAAGACGCAATCAAGAATCTGATCACAGTTGCTATGGATGAGAACAATTCTGTAACACATGATTTCATCGGAAACTATGGCTCTTCAAGCGTATTGTTAAAGAGAGCTCCTGAAGGTACAGGTATCATCGCGGGTGGTCCTGCGCGTGTCGTATGTGAGCTTGCAGGTATTAAGAACATTCGTACAAAGTCTTTAGGCTCGAACAATAAGCAGAACGTAGTACTCTCTACGATTGCCGGTCTTTCACAGTTAAAGACACCTGAGCAGGTAGCTGCAAATCGTGGTAAATCTATCGACGAGATTATGGCTTAGGGAGGTAGAGAAGGATGGCAAAGACATTAAAAGTTACTTTAATCAAATCAACAATCGGTGCTGTGCCAAAGAATAAGGCGACTGTGGAGGCGATGGGACTCACAAAGCTTCACAAGACAGTAGAGCTTCCTGACAATGCAGCAACCAGAGGCATGATTCGCAAAGTAAATCATTTAGTTAAAGTTGAAGAAGCATAGATAAGGGAGGTGTCACAAAATGAGTTTAGAATTATCTAATTTAAGACCTGCCGAGGGCTCGAAGCACAGCGATAATTTTAGAAGAGGCCGTGGACATGGTTCAGGAAACGGCAAGACGGCTGGCAAGGGACACAAGGGCCAGAAGGCTCGTTCAGGCGCGCCAAGACCGGGTTTTGAAGGTGGCCAGATGCCTTTGTACAGACGTATTCCTAAGAGAGGCTTCCACAATAGGAACACAAAGGAAATCGTTGCAATCAACCTTGAAGTATTAGAGAGATTCGAGGATGGTGCTACCGTATCAGTAGACACATTAATCGAGACTGGAATCGTAAAAAACCCTAGAGATGGCGTAAAGATTTTAGGCAGAGGAGAATTAACCAAGAAGCTCAATGTTCAGGTCAATGCATTTAGCGCATCTGCAAAGGAGAAGATTGAGGCACTTGGTGGAACAGCAGAGGTGATTTAATGTTTTCTACGTTAAAGAACGCATTCAAGATCAAGGAAATCAGAGGAAAGCTGCTGTTTACGTTCCTGATGCTGGTAGTCATCCGTTTTGGCTCCCAGCTTCCGATTCCGGGCGTGAACAGGGATTATTTTGCATCATGGTTTGAGGCACAGACTGGCGGCGCGTTTAACTTTTTTGATGCATTTACCGGAGGTTCCTTTTCGAGAATGTCTGTATTTGCACTGAATATCACACCGTATATTACATCTTCAATCATTATGCAGCTTCTCACCATTGCGATTCCAAAGCTTGAGGAAATGCAGAAGGACGGAGAAGATGGCAGAAAGAAGATTGCGTCCATCACACGTTATGTCACAGTTGCACTGGCATTGATTGAGAGTGCAGCGATGGCAATCGGCTTTGGCAATCAGGGACTGCTGCAAAAGTATGGTCCGCTTGAGATCATCACAGTGGTTGCAGTACTGACAGCAGGCAGTGCTTTCCTGATGTGGATTGGTGAGCGCATCACAGAGAAGGGTGTCGGTAATGGAATCTCAATCGTGCTTGTGATCAACATTATCTCCCGTCTGCCGGACGATTTTGCAAAATTGTATGAACAGTTCTGCAAAGGGAAATCAGTTCCGCTTGCGGTGGTTGCAGCAGTGATTATTCTTGCAATCATTCTTGCGATGACGGTGTTTGTTGTCATTCTCAATAGTGCGATGCGTAAGATTCCGGTGCAGTATGCAAAAAAACTCCAAGGAAACAAGATGGTGGGCGGTCAGATGACATTTCTGCCGTTGAAGGTCAATACAGCAGGCGTTATTCCAATTATCTTTGCCTCCTCGCTGATGCAGTTTCCGATTGTAATCTCCACCTTAGTGGGATATAAAGGAACAGGCGTATGGAGACAGATCCTAAATGGTCTGAATCAGGATAATTGGTGCAATCCAACGCAGTTGGGATATTCGATTGGTCTTGTAGTGTATATTATATTGACAGTATTTTTTGCTTATTTCTATACTTCATTGACATTTAATCCATTAGAGATTGCAAATAATATGAAGAAACAAGGTGGATTTATACCGGGCATCAGACCGGGAAAACCAACCAGTGATTATCTGAACAAAGTGCTCAATGCCATTATATTCATTGGCGCTATCGGACTTGTGATCGTGGCAGTCGTGCCGTTCTTCTTCAATGGTGTATTTAAAGCATCTGTTTCTTTTGGAGGAACGAGTTTGATCATTATCGTGAGCGTTGTGCTTGAGACGATCAAACAGATTGAGTCACAAATGCTTGTGCGCAATTATAAAGGCTTTTTGAATGATTGATAATCAGATAATTAGAATAGAAGCAAAGCGGGCGCTTTGCTTCTATCCATTATGTTATTGATGATGGAAACAGTCTGAATTGAGCTTATCCGGCGGCGGATAAATTGAATTGAGGCTGTTTTAAACAGCAATGTAGTGGTAAATTATTTATTTTTAAGGAGGAAATCAGGATGAAGATTATTATGTTAGGCGCACCGGGGGCTGGAAAAGGAACACAGGCAAAGATGATCGCGGAGAAGTTTGCGATCCCACATATTTCTACAGGAGATATCTTCAGAGCAAATATCAAGAATGGCACAGAGCTTGGTATGGAAGCAAAGAAGTACATGGATCAGGGACTGCTGGTGCCCGATGAGCTCACGGTAAAAATCCTGCTTGACAGAGTGGCGCAGGACGACTGCAAGAACGGATATGTACTGGATGGTTTCCCAAGAACAATCCCGCAGGCAGAGGTGCTTGACAAAGCGCTCACAGAGCTTGGAGACAAGATTGACTATGCGGTTAATGTCGATGTGCCGGACGAGAATATTATCAACAGAATGTCAGGAAGGCGTGCCTGCGTGAACTGTGGCGCAACCTATCACATTGTTCACATTCCGCCCAAGAAAGAGAACATCTGCGATACCTGTAATGCAGAGCTTATTTTGAGAGATGACGATAAGCCAGAGACAGTGAAGAACCGTCTTGAGGTATATCATAACCAGACACAGCCGCTCATTGAGTTCTATGAGGCAAAGGGCGTGTTAAAGTCCGTGGACGGTACAGTAGATATGAAGGATGTATTTGAGTCGATCGTTACTATTTTGTCTTAATGAGAAATATGGTGCGGGGGAATTAGGAAATGGCCGTTACAATAAAGTCACAGCGTGAGATTGATCTGATGCGGAAGTCATGCAGACTTCTGGCAAAAGTGCACGAGGAGCTTGGGCAGGCAATTGAGCCGGGGATATCGACACTCTTTATCGACCAGCTCGGCGAAAAGCTGATCAGGGATATGGGGTGCGTGCCGAACTTTCTGCACTACAATGGATATCCGGCGTCTATCTGTGTATCGGTGAATGATGAGGTGGTGCATGGAATCCCCAGATCAGACAGAATCTTGCAGGAGGGTGACATTGTGAGTCTTGACTGCGGACTGATCTATAAAGGCTATCATTCAGATGCAGCCAGAACACACGGTGTGGGGCGGATTAGCCCAGAGGCGCAGAAACTCATAGAGGAGACCAAGAAATCATTTTTTGAGGGAGTGAAGAGAGCGACAGCAGGAAATCACCTTCATGATATATCCAATACCATTGACCGCTATGTATCGCAGTTTGGCTACGGCATTGTTCGTGATCTGGTGGGACATGGCATCGGAACCTCGCTTCATGAGGAACCAGAAGTGCCCAATTTCCGGCAGAAAAAGCGCGGCATGAAGCTTCGTGCCGGCATGACGCTTGCGATAGAGCCCATGATCAACATGGGCGGCGGCGATGTCGAGTGGCTGGAGGATAACTGGACCGTAGTTACTGAGGATGGATCATTATCTGCGCATTATGAGAATACAATTCTGATAACAGACGGTGAGCCTGAGATTCTTACTCTTTTGTGACCTGCGCGCTGGTTTGTGTCATAAAGGACAGGAGATAGAGAATGATTGGTTTTTTGGCGTATTCGCTGGCAGGACACGATAAGGGGGAAGTGTATCTTATCGTGGAGGAGACAAAGGATTTCGTATATGTTGTCAACGGGACCGTGAGAACGGTTGACAAACCTAAGAAAAAGAATAAGCGGCATATACAGATCATCAAAAATCATAACCCGGGGCTTGAGATCCCGTCTGTGACAAACGAGGATATAAAACATTTAATAAAGTTATATTGTAGAGACATTAAGGAGGTAAAATAATGTCAAAGTCCGATGTAATTGAAATCGAAGGAACAGTAGTAGAGAAACTCCCCAACACAATGTTTCAGGTGGAGTTGGAAAACGGTCATAGAGTACTCGCTCATATCAGTGGAAAGCTGAGACAGAATTTCATCCGCATCCTTCCGGGTGACAAAGTAACGTTGGAGTTGTCGCCGTATGATTTATCCAAGGGTCGAATCATATGGAGAGATAAATAAATTATTTTGATTATAGGGCTTGCATTTGCCCCGACTGCATGTTATAATGTAAAACGGTCTTTTTGAAAGGAGGGTTTAACATGAAAGTTAGATCATCAGTAAAACCTATTTGCGAGAAATGCAAAGTGATCAAGAGAAAAGGGAAGATCAGAATTATCTGTGAGAATCCCAAGCACAAGCAGAGACAGGGTTAATTCAATCCTCTTAATCTGTACGAAAATGCGGCTGAAGCACATATTCAAATCCGTCAATTCGGATATGTGCTATAAATATATAACAGAAAAATAGTCTGTTGTGTGTTTACTTCTTGATACCGAGAAAAGTTTCGCGTAAAAAACTTCAATGTAGTATTGGAGTGGCAGAAAAAACAAGACAATTCTGCCCCGATTATCAGTATCGGACAAACCGGGTCGATATCCGGTCGGGCAAAACTGCCCCAATCAATTAGTTTACTATTAATCAGTGAGAGGACAGAACGCGTCCTGTCACGAGACAAAATGGAGGAATTTAACATGGCTCGTATTGCTGGTGTTGACTTACCAAGAGAGAAGCGTGTAGAGATCGGTTTGACTTATATCTATGGCATAGGCAGAGTAAGCTCAAACAAGATTCTGGAAAAGGCAGGCGTCAATCCTGATGTTCGTGTCAGAGATTTGACAGATGACGACGTGAAGAAGATTAGCGCGATCATCGACGAAGAGTATATGGTTGAGGGTGATCTCAGACGTGAGATCGCACTGAATATCAAGAGATTACAGGAAATTGGATGTTATCGTGGTATCCGTCACAGAAAAGGACTTCCTGTTCGTGGTCAGAAGACAAAGACAAATGCAAGAACAAGAAAAGGTCCCAAAAGAACTGTTGCGAACAAGAAGAAGTAGTTTTAGTTTATAGAATGAGAAAGTAGGTTAGTTTAAAATGGCTAAAAAGGTTGCAAAAAAAGTAACAAAAAAGCGCGTAAAGAAAAACGTTGAACGGGGACAGGCACATATTCAGTCATCATTTAACAATACAATTGTTACATTGACAGACAATGAGGGAAATGCACTCTCATGGGCAAGTGCTGGCGGTCTGGGATTTAGAGGTTCAAAGAAATCTACTCCATATGCTGCTCAGATGGCAGCGGAAACAGCTACGAAAGCAGCTTTGGTACATGGCTTAAAATCTGTAGATGTTATGGTGAAAGGTCCGGGTTCGGGCAGAGAAGCAGCGATTCGTGCACTTCAGGCATGTGGTCTTGAAGTGACCAGCATTAAGGATGTCACACCGGTTCCACATAACGGATGCCGCCCGCCAAAGCGCCGCAGAGTTTAATGGATATAATGACATGTATGTACCTGTAACATTCTGTATCAGGTGCGCAGATTTAGGAGGATAAAAACATGGCAGTAAATAGAGTTCCTGTACTTAAAAGATGCAGATCTCTTGATTTGGATCCTGTATTTTTGGGATATGGTAAGAAGTCTAAAAGAAAGTCTCCAAGAGCTGGCAAGAAGATGAGTGAGTATGGCTTGCAGCTTAGAGAGAAGCAGAAAGCAAAGTTCATATATGGCGTTCTGGAGAAGCCTTTCCGCAACTATTATGAGAAGGCAGACCGGATGAAGGGCATGACCGGTGAGAACCTGATGGTGCTGCTCGAGAGAAGACTGGACAATGTTGTATTTAGAATGGGCTTTGCCAGAACAAGGAAAGAAGCCAGACAAGTTGTTGGGCATAAGCATGTGTTGGTAAATGGAAAGTGTGTAAATATACCTTCCTATCTGATCAGCGCTGGCGACGTTATCGAGGTTCGCGAGAAGTCCAGAGGCTTGCAGAGATATAAAGATATTGCTGAGGCAACAAACGGCAGATTAGTTCCTGAATGGATGGATGTTGATCAGGAGAATTTCAAGGGCACGGTTAAAGAGCTTCCTTCAAGAGAAGTCATTGATGTTCCTGTAGATGAGATGCTTATCGTCGAGTTGTATTCTAAGTAATTTGACGGCGCTGTGCTTTGGGGCATGACAGGAATAAGTATCGTTATGTCATGAAGTGCATATAGGCAGAAAATAAGATTTTGACAGTAGGAAGTGCGCGTTTGTGTACTTTCTATTGTTGCACTTTATCATCACATTCATAAAAGGAGGGTATTTACAGTGTTGGCATTTGATTTTGACAGTCCAAATATTGAAGTGGCAGAAATCTCTGAAGACAAAAGGTATGGTAAGTTTATAGTAGAGCCTTTGGAGAGAGGATACGGAATTACACTGGGTAATTCTCTTAGAAGAATTATGCTTGCTTCCTTACCCGGTGCAGCTGTAAGTCAGGTGAAAATTGATGGCGTGTTACACGAATTCAGCTCGATTCCGGGCGTGAAGGAAGATGTGACAGAGATCATTATGAATCTGAAAAGCTTGGCGATCAAAAATAGCTGCGAAACTGATGAAGTTAAAAAGGCAATTATTGATTTCGAAGGTGAAGGTGTTGTCAGGGCGTCGGATATTCAGGTCGATCAGGATATCGAGATCATGAATCCAGATCAGGTGATCGCTACATTAAACGGTAGCAAAGACAGTAAACTTTACATGGAAATAATCATTACAAAGGGTAGGGGCTATATCAGCGCGGATAAAAATAAGAGCGAGGATTTGCCAATCGGTGTCATAGCAGTGGATTCTATATACACTCCTGTAGAAAGAGTAAATGTTACCGTAGAAAATACCCGTGTAGGTCAGGTTACAGACTATGATAAGCTGACTTTAGATGTATATACAGATGCGACGCTTGCGCCCGACGAGGCAGTCAGTCTGGCAGCGAAGGTGCTGAGTGAGCATTTGAAATTGTTCATCAACCTCTCTGAGAATGCAAAGAATGCAGAGGTCATGATCGAGAAAGAGGATGACGAGAAGGAGAAGGTGCTCGAGATGAATATCGACGAGCTGGAGCTGTCTGTTCGTTCATTCAACTGCTTAAAGAGAGCAGGCATCAATACCGTTGAGGAGTTGACAAACCGCACGCCGGAGGATATGATGAAAGTCCGGAATCTGGGACGGAAGTCGTTGGACGAGGTATTGGCGAAGTTAAAGGAGTTAGGCTTACAGCTTAGTCCGATTGATGAGTGAGCAGTAAGTTTGAATAAAATGCAGGGGCGGTAATGCCAAAGGGTTCGCGCCTGTGCTCAAAGATGGAAATTATAAACTAACATTTGATAAGTAAGTCCAAAGGGCGTTGTCATTTGTTCCACCAATGAGGGTAGCCTACATAAGCTTGTAGGTGATGTGTCCTCACAATGAAAGGAGCCTATTATGGCAGGTTATAGAAAACTCGGAAGAACATCAGATCAGAGAAAAGCATTATTAAGAGGTCAGGTGACATCATTAGTTGCAAGCAAGGACGGCAGGATCATCACGACAGAGGCTAGAGCAAAGGAAGTCCAGAAGATCGTTGAAGGACTGATTGCATTGGCAGTCAAGGAAAAAGATAACTTTGACATGGTGAAAGTCACAGCAAAAGTTCCCAGAAAAGATGCTGATGGCAAGAGAGTCAAAGAGGTAAAAGATGGCAAGAAAGTGACCATCTATGATGAGGTGGAGAAGGAGATCAAGAAAGATCAGCCCTCAAGACTTCATGCGAGACGGCAGATGCTGAAAGTATTGTACAGTGTAAAGGAAGTTCCTACAAAGAATGCTGGCAAAAAGAAGAATACGAAGGAAATTGACCTTGTAGCAAAGTTATTTGATGAAATTGCACCCAAGTATACCGGACGCAACGGCGGATATACCAGAATCATCAAAATTGGTCAGCGTAAGGGCGACGGTGCTATGCAGGTAGTGCTTGAGTTTGTATAATAGAAAACCGTATTTTGTATGCAGATGCGCTCCCAGCCTTTGGGGGCGTTTTTGGCATAATTTATCATGAAATTGGTAATCATTCAGAAATATAGGAGTTGTGCTCTTATATTTCTGAATGACGACCAGTGTAACTGAATTTTAATAGTCTGTGCACGGGAAGTGTAGTGGGATTATTGAGAGGGATGTGTATATGATGAATCAAAAAGGCAAGATGACAAGGAGAGAAGCATGTTACTTTCTGGGCATTGGCGAGAATGCCTCGGAGGAACAGATTAAAAGAGCATACCGGTATAAGGCAAAACTGTATCATCCAGATGCAAATCCAGATGGAGATACAAAAGAATATTATATCAAAGTGCAGGATGCATACGAGTATTTGATCAACAATCCAAATACCGTACAGCCATCCACAGCCAAAGCACAGCCAGCAGGCAGCAATACTGGAGGCTGGCAGTACAATACGCCGTTTGCTGCAAGTCCGATGGGGGCAGCTGCCTATACAGCGAATCCAGCCAGCGCAAGACCAGCAAAGGTTTATGCAAGTACGGCTTCGGCAAAAGCCAGTTATAAAAGACAAAAGGAAAAGGAAAAAGAACGGGAAAAACTCCAGAAATGGGACGAGGAATACAAGACGAATAAGAAGCGGCAGCAGCAGACACAGCTTTACGGTAAAGAATATACCGATAAGATGACAGGAACCTCCAGGAGCAAGGAGGAGGAAGTGCTGGAAAAGATTCGGGCAATCTGGCTTGCGGAGACGATCAAGAGACAGATTCAACTGGATCAAGAGCATAAAGAAGTGCTGCAGCGCAGAAAGCTTTATCAGGCGTTTATGCAGCAGAAAATACAGGAAGACAATGTGCGCAAAAAATAAACTGCGCGGTGGCGTCATGGAGGATTAGAATGGGGATCATTAAAGTCAGAGATCTGGTGTATGAGTATATCAGGCGGGACGAAGAAGGAAATGTAGAAGGCATCACAACCGCTGTGGACGATGTCGATCTTGATATTGAACAAGGCGACTTCGTGGCAGTGCTGGGGCACAATGGTTCTGGCAAATCGACGCTGGCAAAGCATCTGAATGCTATCCTGTATCCCTCGGAGGGAACGGTGTGGGTTGATGGGAAGGATACCAAAGAAGAAAAGTATGTATGGGATATCCGCCAGACAGCCGGCATGGTATTTCAAAATCCAGACAATCAGATCATTGGCCAGATTGTCGAGGAGGATGTGGGCTTTGGTCCTGAAAATATGGGGGTGCCGACAAAGGAAATATGGGAGCGTGTGGAAGAGAGCCTAAAGGCAGTCGGCATGTACCAGTTTCGCAAGTTTTCACCCAACAAGCTCTCCGGCGGGCAGAAGCAGAGAGTATCCATTGCGGGCGTGATCGCCATGCATCCCAAATGCATTGTATTGGACGAGCCGACAGCAATGTTAGATCCCAAAGGGCGCAAGGAAGTGCTTCGTGCAGTGAGGGCATTGAATGACGTCGAGCATATTACAGTCATACTCATCACACATTATATGGAGGAGGTTATCTATGCCGACAAGGTCTATGTGATGGATCAGGGAAAAGTGGCCATACAGGGCACCCCGAGAGAAGTTTTTTCCGAGGTGGAGAAGTTAAAAGAACTGCGGCTCGATGTGCCGCAGGTGACATTGCTGGCGTATGAACTGGCAAAAGAAGGGCTTCGCATGCCCAAGGGGGTACTGACAAACCGTGAATTTCGCGAGGCGCTAGACCAATGCAGACGATAGCGGCATCAGATTAGAAAGAGAAGGGGCGGATTACATGCCTATTATATTGGATAAAGTAAGTCATATATACGGAGAAGATACTGCCATGGCTGTCAGGGCTTTGGACAATATCAGTCTGGTGATACCAGACGGACAATTTATTGGTTTGATTGGTCATACTGGCTCTGGCAAATCGACCTTGGTGCAGCATCTGAACGGGCTGATGAAGGCCACTTCGGGGGCAGTCTATTTTAATGGGGAGGATATTGATTCTGAGGGATTTGACAAAAAGAAGCTGCGCAGCAAGGTCGGGCTTGTCTTTCAGTATCCAGAGCATCAGTTGTTTGAGACAGATGTGTTTTCCGACGTGTGCTTTGGCCCCAAAAACCTAGGATTAACCAAAAAAGAGACCGAGCTGAGGGCGTATGCGGCGTTGAAGCTTGTGGGGCTGGAGGATGCGTATTTTTACCAGTCGCCCTTTGACTTGTCCGGCGGACAGAAAAGACGGGTTGCAATTGCAGGCGTTCTGGCAATGAAGCCGGAGGTGCTGGTCTTGGACGAGCCGACAGCAGGGCTGGACCCAAAGGGGCGGGATGAGATTCTTGACCAGATTGCAGCGCTGAAAAGAGAGACAGGTATCACCGTACTTCTGGTATCGCACAGTATGGAAGATGTGGCGAAATATGTTGACAGGATTATTGTGATGAACAAGGGGCGTGTGATGTATGACGATGAGCCAAGGGAAGTGTTCAAACAGTATCACGAGCTTGAAGCCGTGGGGCTTGCGGCGCCGCAGGTCACTTACATTATGAAGGAACTGCGCGAACATGGGTACGATGTCGGTGATGAGGTCACAACGATCGAGGAAGCCAAGCAGGAAATACTAGCGTATTTTAGAGAAAGATAGGTGTCGGATTATGCTCAGGGATATCACATTAGGACAATATTATCAGGCGGATTCTGTCATTCACAGACTGGACCCAAGGGTAAAACTGGGGGCGACCATTCTTTTTATCATATCACTCTTTGCCTTTCATGGGGTTGGCGGATATGTGACGGCGGCGCTTTTTTTGGCGCTGGTGATCAGATTGTCAGGCGTGCCCTTCCGGTTCATGATCAAAGGAATGAAATCTATTGTTTTTCTGCTGTCGATTACAGTGATCTTCAATCTGTTTCTGACGCCCGGCGAGCCAGTTTTTAGCCTGTGGAAACTCACAGTCACGCGGGAGGGGGTAAAGCTTGCGGTATTGTTGTCAGTACGGCTTGGCTTGCTGATCATTGGTTCATCTGTGATGACGCTCACGACGACACCCAACCAATTGACAGATGGACTTGAAAAGATGCTCAAGCCGCTCAATAAACTAAAGGTGCCAGTGCATGAGATTGCGATGATGATGTCGATCGCCCTTCGGTTTATACCAATCTTGATGGAGGAGACAGACAAAATCATGAAAGCGCAGCTTGCAAGATGTGCGGATTTTGAGAGCGGAAATCTGATCAGAAAGGCAAAAAGCCTTGTGCCGCTATTGGTGCCGCTTTTTATATCGGCATTCCGGCGTGCGAACGATCTTGCGATGGCGATGGAGGCGCGCTGTTACAGAGGGGGAGAACACCGCACAAAGATGAAGCCGCTGCATTATGAGAAAAGAGATTACATGGCTTATCTGGTTGTGCTGTGCTATCTGGCGGCGGGCGTTGTCTTGGGAAAACTTCTGCCGATATAAACACGCCGCTGTCCATGAGTAGAGGAGGCAGACGCAATGAAGAGGGTTATGCTTACAGTTGCCTACGATGGCACAAATTATCACGGCTGGCAGCTACAGCCTAATGTAACAACAGTTGAAGGTGTGCTTAACGGGAAGCTGAGCGAATTATTAAGAGAAGAGATCAGGGTTATCGGCGCGTCGCGGACGGACACTGGGGTACATGCACTGGGAAATGCAGCAGTGTTTGACACTGCGGCGAGAATGCCGGCGGACAAAATCTCCTATGCGCTGAATCAAAGACTGCCGGAGGATATACGCATACAGGAGTCAAGAGAGGTACCGCCCGCGTTTCATCCCAGACATCAGGCAAGCAGGAAAACGTATGAATACAAGATTTTAAACAGGGCGTTTCCGATGCCGGTATATAGGTTATACACGCATTTTACATATGTTCCGCTGGATGTGTCACAGATGCAGAAGGCGGCGGCTTACTTGACGGGAGAGCACGATTTTAAGAGTTTTTGCAGTGAGCATACGGCTGTGGAGACGACCGTGAGGACAATCTACGAGAGTACCGTGGAGAAGTCAGGGGATCTTATTATTATCAGAGTGACGGGTTCGGGTTTCTTGTACAATATGGTACGCATTATCGCAGGCACGCTGATTGAGGCGGGAAAGGGCAGGCTGGCGCCGGAGTCCATGCCGGAGATTTTAAAGGCGTGTGACCGGGCGCAGGCAGGACCGACGGCACCTGCCTGCGGACTTACACTGGTCAAGTATACGTTTAGTGGGTTAGACGGCTAAAATTTGGCAAATTAGGACTTGACACGCCAGGAACCGTATAATATAATAATTTAATGTGGCGACATGCGATTGTATCCTATCAAAGCCCCGATAGTTACGATGATGTCAGCCCGGGTATCTAGGTGACTTGCGGACAGGTATGATACGGCCGGACATTCCGTATCAAAGGGTTCAGACAGGAATATCCGTCAAAGGAGAGCCGACAGGCTAAGTATATGGAGGTAACATAATGAAAACATTTATGGCTAGCCCAGCTACAATTGATAGAAAGTGGTATGTAGTAGACGCTACGGACATGACATTAGGACGTTTGGCATCAGAGGTTGCAAGCGTATTGAGAGGAAAGAACAAGCCTATTTTCACTCCTCATATGGATACAGGTGATTATGTGATCATCATCAATGCAGAGAAGATTGCAGTGACAGGCAAGAAGCTCGACCAGAAAATTTATTATCATCATTCGGATTACGTTGGCGGCATGAAGTCTGCGACATTGAGAGAAAAGATGAACAAGAAGCCCGAAGAGGTGATTGAGCACGCAGTGAAGGGAATGCTTCCCAAGGGACCTCTGGGACGTGAGATGTATAAGAAGCTCTTCGTGTATGCAGGACCTGAGCACAAGCATGCAGCTCAGAAGCCTGAGACATTGACATTTTAATCGGTGTGATGAATAAAGGAGGAAATGAAAATGGCAAAAGCAGCAAATGCTTCAAGATATTATGGAACAGGTAGAAGAAAGAAATCAATTGCCAGAGTATATCTGACACCGGGTACAGGCAATATTACAGTGAACAAGAGAGGTATTGATGAGTATTTTGGTCTGGAGACGTTAAAGGTGATCGTTCGTCAGCCTCTGGCAGCAACCGATACCGTGGACAAGTTTGATGTACTTGTAAACGTAAAGGGCGGCGGCTATACAGGACAGGCAGGTGCCATCAGACACGGAATTTCAAGAGCGTTATTGCAGGCAGATGCAGATTACAGACCAGTGCTCAAAAAGGAAGGCTTCCTGACACGTGATCCTCGTATGAAGGAGAGAAAGAAATACGGCCTCAAAGCGGCCCGTCGCGCTCCGCAGTTCAGCAAGCGTTAATCGGCTGGCGGGAGCGTATCAAAATTGCTCAAAAACCCCGGAAAATCAAGGTTTTCCGGGGTTTTCTTATACCCAAACAAGCTGATATAGTTTGACCTGATTTGACACAACGAGAGCCATTTTCACCCAATTTTTAGTGGTTAAATATAGGACAACCGGCAAAAATGAGGGCAAAAAACGGGCTTAGTGGTTAAAAAATAGGACAACCACAGCCCTGATTTCGGGGTATTTCAGAGGCGATTTTTACTCTCTCTCTCCCCTCAATTTATACGAGAACAGTTTGGCGTAGTTTGACTGAATTTGAATAATTGAATATGATTTTAATGCAGGCACTCAGTATTTTTTACTGGGTGCTTTTTGCGTTTCCGGGGAACTGTATTCCGGGATCAGAAAAAGCCGTCACTTTTCAATTTTTGAAGTGGCGGCTTTTTCTATTTCCAGAAGCAACCACAACGAATTAGAAATGAGGTGATTATCTTGAACACGCAAATCATCGCCATCGCCAATCAAAAGGGAGGTGTGGGCAAAACCACAACCTGTGCCAATTTAGGGATTGGGCTGGCACAGGCCGGAAAGAAAGTGCTTTTGATTGATGCGGACGCATTATGCCGAATTCGGCATAATGCATCTTATACCGAAAAAATAGTTATTCCGAAGTTTCTAAGCTTTCATAGAAAATACAGTGATTTTATGAAAAACAGCGGAATAACTAAATATTTAGGTTATCTCAAGCCGGCCAGCTTACGAAATGTTTCCTCGTCTGTTTCGTCCCAGATTGGTTTTTCTTCAGGCACGGCTATATCTGCAGTTGCCTTATTGATTGCTTCCCGTTTCATTTCGGTGTCGGCATATGCATAAATGCGTGTAGTTTCCTCTGAGCAGTGCCCCAAAAATTCGCTCAGTATGTTCAATGGCATTCCGCTCCGATACAGATGGATCGCGCGTGTATGCCGGAGCTGGTGCGGGTGTACTTTATCCGGCAG
>KE159562.1:328462-416444 GCA_000403215.2 Lachnospiraceae bacterium A4 | reverse complement strand
TTATACCCATGTTTTTATAATGTTGATTTTTTATATTATCTCCCATAAATCCTCACTTTCTTGTACAAAAGATGAGCATTATCAGATACGCTGTTCTCAGGTTTTCCCCTCGAATGGGAAGCCGGAAAGGAGCGCATTTGATATGCAAATAAACTATTTAGATGCTGTTTCATCAGTCCTCAATATGATGAAGCAGCCAGACAGTGCATGTAAGAATATAGACATGCACAGAACCTGTTACACCACGCTCTTCAAACACCTGATGGAAAAGGGCATTCCTTTTTCAGTGGATGCCGCGCTGGACTGGCTTGAGATTAAGAAACAGGAAATTTCCTATGAGACATGTTCCCAATATAGAAACGCCCTGTTCCGCCTTGAGCATTACCTGCTCTTTGGAGATATCGAAAGTCCTTTCTGCCGCTCAGAAGACAGTTTTTTCTGCCGTAGCGGGATGTCGGAATCCTTTTTCCGCCTGACATATGAGTTGGAGAAATACTATGCGTCCAACCAGAATCCCAGCTATTACCATACGTATTCCGTTGCCACAAAAGAGTTTTTCAAGCTTGCGACTTCCCTTGGAATTACAGAGCCGGAAGCAGTCACCATAGATACTCTTATCGAATACTGGAATACTTACTGCAAATCCTGTGGCTCTCCCGACAGATGCCAGAACGCCGTATGCGCCATGACGGCGCTTATGAAATACCTTCACCTCCGGGGTGATGTGCCGGAGTGTTATCAGCTGGTTCTTTTTGGCGGTAACGCTGAAATACTGCCCGGTATGAAACTCCCCAAAACAGGCGCCGCATTCCATCCCAGTGTACCTCTTGAACATAAAGCGGAAGAGTATCTTGACGCCTTGGACGATTGGAAATACACGGAATCATCAAAAGCTGTTTACCGCAATGATTTCACATGGTATTTCATGTTTTTGGAACTTAACCGCCTGGAACATTCGGCAGAAACTGTAGCCCTATGGATAGATATACTTCCGGATTGTCCGAATCAGTCCAAAGCCAGCAATTCTGTATCGGCCCACCGTTCACACACGATCAAAATGTTTGAAAAGTATCTCCAGGGCACAATGGAATCTAATATGACTGCTGATCCAAAGCGTGCGTCCGATCATCTTCCGCCATGGAGCAAAAGCATCCTTGATGGTTTTATAGAGAACCGAAGGCGGGATGGAATGACTAATAATACACTTACCATGTGCAGGGCTGCCGGATGCGGTTTCTTCAAATATCTTGAAGATAATGGAATAGACAACCCATTGTCCATAACACCTCATGTAGTGAAAGCGTTTCATAACCATGATGTCCACTCGACCCCGGAAAGTAAAAATGCATATGGGGCAAAGCTCCGTCAGCTTCTGCGGTACATGGCTGACCAGGATCTGGTTCCGCCAACACTTGTTTTTGCAGTATCCGCAAGCTGCGCTCCCCATCGCAGCATAGCTGATGTTCTGAGCGACGATATGGTCGAAAAAATATATGAATACCGTGAGAAAGCTTCCACTCCCATAGAACTCAGGGACACAGCTATGGTTATGCTCGGCCTCAGGATGGGTATCAGGGGAGCAGACATTCTAAAGCTTCAGGTAAATGATTTTGACTGGAAAAACAAAACTGTTTCCTTCATCCAGCAGAAAACAGGGAAAGCAATCACGCTTCCAGTCCCAACAGATGCAGGTAATTCTGTATATAAATACATCATGAATGGACGTCCGGAAGCAGCTGCCACAGGCAGCGGATATATATTTATCCGCCATCAGGCGCCATATATTCCGCTTAAAGTTACAACGGCGTGCCGTGGAGCTTTAAAAAGAATACTTGCTGAATATGGATTTGAATTATCTGCTGGTCAGGGCTTTCATATGACACGAAAAACATTTGCCACAAGAATGCTCCGGGCAGACAACAAACTTGATGATATTTCCAATGCTCTCGGGCATGCACGTCAGGAAACTGCCGAGGTATATCTTGAACGTGACGAAGTTAAAATGAGGCTCTGCCCTTTGGAATTTGGAGGTGTTTTATCATGACATACATTTTTGAGAGCGGTCTGGCACATCATATCGAAGGACTTATACAGCAAAAACGAGCTGATGGATATGCCTATAATTCCGAAGAAAAGCTGTTAAAACGCTTTGATACCTTTTGCGTACAGAATTATCCGGAACTGACAACAGTCACCTATGAAATGGCAGCCAAATGGTCTGAAGCCAGACCAGGCGAAGGAGATGCCTATCATAATCGCCGTATGTCGATAGTGAAGGTGCTGAGTGAATATATCCTTTCCCTTGGTCAGGAAGCATACATTCCTAATTTTTTCTGCAAGGCTTACCGTCCTGTTCTTTACATTCCATCAAAAGAGGAAGTAAAGGAACTGCTACAGAAAATGGATATCCGCACGTCTCATAATTCAGAGCAATTTAGACTCGATAGAGAGTGCAAAATTCTTTTTCTCCTATATTTTTGCTGTGGTCTGCGTCTGTCAGAAGGGCGATTGCTAAAATGGGAGCACATAGACCTGGATAAAGGAATACTTACTGTCCTTGGCTCAAAAGGTAACAAGGACCGTCTTGTATATCTTCCACAGGATAGCCTTCCGGTACTTAAAAACTATAAAGAACGTCAGGAAACGCTTTTCCCCGGAATTGACTGGGCTTTTCCGGGAAAAGATCCACATAAGCCTGTTTCGTGCTCTGGAGTAGAATCAAGTTTTAACCGCCATTGGGCTATGCTTCCGGTTGCCAAGACGATTGATAAACATCCGACACCCCACTGTTTACGCCATGCTTTTGTAGTAGAGAGATTTAATGAGTGGATGCATCAGGGAATTGATACAAACACTATGCTCCCATATTTAAGCAGATACCTTGGACACAAAAGTCCTGATGAAACGTATTATTACTATCATCTTGTAGAAAAGGCATTTGATACCATCCGGGAGAAAGATTCAGTGTCTGGAAAGGTCATTCCGGAGGTGATACCCTATGAAGAATAAATCAGCAAAGATATCGACTGACCAGCTGTTCTTTTCTCAGACATGGAACTTTCTAAATGTTTATTTGGCAAAGCAGGCCGGACGCAGTCAGGCTACAGCAGAATCCTACAGAGATTCCCTTACAATATTTAAAAACTACCTTGTAGGTGAATTAGGTAAGTCTATAAGCACCTTTCAGTTTTCCGATTGCACCAAAGAATGTATTTATAATTTTAGAGAATATCTGCTTGCAAATGGCAGCCAGCCATCAACTGTAAATGTAAGAGTCGCGGCTATCCGTGCTTATCTGAATTATGCCTCGGATATGGACATATCAATCCAGTCAGTTGCCCTGGCAATCAGTCAGATCTCACCATGCAAAACCATAAAAAAGGAAAAGCCTATTCTGTCCGATGATGCACTTGCTGCAATACTGTCCGCACCGCCGAATACGAAATTCGGTGTACGAGACCGTGCTATTTTGATTCTTCTCTACGATACAGCTGTAAGAATCAGTGAGCTACTTAGTATTCGCTTATGTGATATCGCAATGGAATCAAAATATCCCAACATTTTCATAACCGGCAAAGGTAATAAAGAGAGAACCATACAATTAACAGCTAAAGCAGTCGAACACCTTAGGGAATATATACGTGTATATCACAGTAATTCTTCCAAAGAAGCATACTTATTTTCCACAACCATAAAAGGTGTAACAGACAGGATGTCCGTTGGAAATGTCCAGCGGATTATAAAAAAATATGCAGCTCTGGTCAGAGAATCAGGGATTAGCCTTCCGGATTCGGTTCACTGTCATATGTTCCGCCGGACCAGAGCCACAAATCTTTATCAGGATGGAATCGCCATTGAGCTAGTTTCTACAGTGTTAGGACATGCCAGAACTGATACAACTAAAAGCTACTATGCAAAGCCATCGGTAGAACAGCTTAGAGACGCAATGGAATCTGTCCCAACACCCGCATCTGATGAGGTGCCAATGTGGGAGGGCAACGAAGATGAAATGGCAAGACTTTGCGGGTTGCGCTAACGAATAATGCCCATCTTTTAGCAGTAAAACGTCTTATTTCTCAGCATTCTTTAAAATGATTAACATTTTGGAATGCTGAGTATAAGGCTTCCACTTCTTTGGTTTCCCGGTCTTTATAGACTGCTTTCTCCGTATCCTGCTCCGCTTCCCTTGCATGGAGCTTTGCGTGCGCCACTTCATGGACTCCGGTCTTTGCGGTCTGCGTTTCGCTCATGCCCTCTTTAATGGCGATAGGGCGGCTTAAATCAATAAAATATCCTTTCCTGTCACCCTCCATTTCCTCATATCGGATTGGGACAGGGGAAACCCTCTCTAACGCTTCCATAAAATCCCGGTAACGCTCCACATCCCCATGCAGTTCATTCACGCCAAGTCCGGGAAGCTCTTTCCCGTCCGTCTGGGAATAATCGAACACTGTCACGACACGAAAGGCGGGTATCTTTATCTCCACTTCCTCCATGACGGGCATCCCGTCCCGGTCAAGCACAGGCTCATTTGTTACCGGATCAATCTTCTCCTGTTCCTCTTTGATTTTATAAGGCGCAGGCGCAAGGATACGGATACCCCTCTCGCCCTTGTTTACATGGCGTTCAAAATTCCTCTGCCATGCCTTGTACCCGGCAACGTATGTCGCATCCGGGCATTGTTCCTCTATGAGCTGGATATTGTTTGCGCTGTAATTGTGGAATTTTGACATAGTGTTCAGGTAGCTTTTATATTTCTCCCCTTCAAACAGCTCCTTCAAGCCTTCCTCCAGCCTGTCCGTTATTTCTTTTACTTTCTGTTTTTCAGTTCTTGCATCTGCCATATGGTTATCTCTCCTTTTCCTCCATAAAAACAGGGGGCAGATAAGTTTCCCTGTCTGCCCCCTCTTTGGATATTTTTATTCGCTAATATTTTTATAAACATTCCTCTTTGCTTTTTGCCTTATCCGGCTCCAGCGCTTTTTTCTGCTGTCCCGCCTTTTTCTTCATCTGCGACAGCTTATCCTTTACGGACACCCGCCCTCCTTTCTCCGCTTCCTTCCCGGCATCCAGACGGGCAGAGAGCCGATCCAGCTTTTCAAACGCTTTGTCCGCCCCATCAATCTTCTTCCGCAGGTTCTCCACTGCCTTTTTTACAGGCGTGTTGACTGCCCTTGTCAGACCGACACCCGACTTTTCGTCCGATACCTCTTTCGTGCCTTTCCCGGCTAACAGTCTGCCCACGTTGGAAACGCTGTTCCCGATCTGCTTTAACTCGTCCCCGATGCTGTCAATCTGGTTGGCTGTCTTTTCACAGTCCGTCATCACGTCAACCAGACGTTCCCGGTAGCCGGAAAGCATGGACTTCACGCCGGAGATTCCTTTCTGGAGAACCTTGCACATCTCCGCCCTGCCTTTTTCCTTAAAAGCGTTGACCGCCTGCGCTACTGTTTCCACCAGACGGTTTCTTACCGCTGTCAGGCGTTCCGACAGGTTTGTGACTTTCTCCTGAAGGTTAGATATTTTCTCCATAAGGTTCTCCGTAACGGACTTCGGCTGTTTCTCCTGCATCTGCGAAAGTTGCTCCCGGACACCCTGTAATTCATCCACCATTGCGGCAAGCTGCACCTGCATACCCGCCACATACCAGAAAACCCCCATAAAATCCTGTGACTGCTCGTTCATGTTCTGCTGGTTCAGCAGCTCTATAAGCTGCTTTAATGCGTCATTTTCCTCCATGACCTGTTTTGTGTTCTGTCCCGCTGTTTCCATTCCTCTAATACCTCCGTTTAATTTTTAGCATGATAAAAGCAGCCATTTCTGGCTGCTCTCAGCATACTGTCTTTATTTACCCTTACATTTGAATGAATATTACTGCCCTTATTCGTTTCGATTTCTGCAATTTAATCCTATCTCCTTCCTGCCCTCAGCGCTGTAAATAAGAAATAAAGCAAAATCAAATAATATTGTTAACATCAATTTGATATCCTGCCGCTTTCAATTCTCTTGCAATAGATAGTTTCCATGCACCACTACTATCCATATTTTCATAAACAACTCCTGAAATATCATTGGGAGTCTCAATGTTTCCTTTTACCAATGCAAATACGTTTTTACGTCCTATTTTCCCCATCAAAAATCCATGTTCAAAAACAACATTCTGGCGTGCTCGACTATTAAAATTCTTTTCGCCTTTTAACCTTCCCTCATCACAGGGAGTATATATTACAACTGCATACCCAACATTTGAATATTCTTCAATTTTTTCAATAATTGTATGACTCCGACTCACTTGTTCATGTAAAATTATTGCTTCTAATCCCAATTTTTCAATAAATCTTGCCACTTCTTGTTTAGCCTCATTATCCCTACCATGAACGATAAATACTTTTGTATAATCCATCTCTTTTTTCTCCTCCACTTTAACAATTTCATTTTCATGCATCTCATATCTATTACCTTGTACCAATATCGCTTCTTTTGATTTATTTACTTTCATTGCAAATATTGGTCGTTTATTTTGAATCTCTATCCAATCATATTCATAATCTGGAACTATCTCAAACAAATTGGGAATCTCTTGCATTATAGTATTAATTTTAAAATCTTGTGCAAGTCCAATTATCCTATTCTCACCTAATGTATATTGCACTCCAAAAAGCAAATATCCTCCTTTTGTATTTGCAAATGCCGCTACTATAATCGCTATGTCCTTTGCTGATTCCATACTCGCAAATAGCTTTATTGGTTTATCCAATTTTCCTTCAATTAGTTCCTTTATCATTTCTTCATTAAGCATATTTTATCTCCTAATAAAATATTTTTTGTAATGGAATAACTTTAACTCCTGTAATTTTTAGTAACTTTCCAAAAGTGAGTTGTCTCGGTTCATCTTGGTTGTTGTCTACCCACAATTCATAATCTTCATAATCCATTGTATCTAGCTCTGATTGATAATATATGTATATCTTATCCCCATCACTTGGTCTAACGACAATTTTTATGGGTTTTCCATTTTTCTTAATTCCTGCCAAAATAGTTGTTGCTGTTTCCTGGTATGAGCTACAATCATATTCTTGAGGATATTTTCTTAAAAAATTCAACACATTTTTCTTTGCACGTTGAATTATTTCCTGAACATATATAAAATTTTCAGGAGTAGGCTTCTTTTCATAGTTAAAATATGACTTTACATCCTCATTAGCAAATACTCGTTCAAATTCCTCCTCATTTATAATTCCCATACAAGCAAGGCTGCTTTCTGTAAGAACCTCAACAGAATTACCTCTTTCTATGATATTTCGAATCTCTTGAACTTCCGTTATTCCATTATCCTGCATTATTTTCGTAATTTCTTGAGATAATTGGATATTCTTAATAATCTCTACATCATCATATAACTTATACTTATGCTCATAAAGATCCGAAAAAATCCGTTCTGCCTCCTGATGATTATTGCTAAACCATAGTATCAGTTTGTTAAATACCATCTTGGAATGCTCTGTTCTTACAGCATTTGGTTCATTCTCTTTCTGTAGTAGTCCATACACCTTATTTCTTATCTTTGTCGCAATATCCATATTGGTTAAAGCTTCTTTATTTTCTTCATTGGGAATTACAATATCAGGATTTCTCAAATTTGTACGTATATCTTCACCCAAGTCATACAGTATATTCTTTAATTCCTCTGAAATATTGTCGTCCCTTTTCAACCATGCTTCAATACATAAATCACCATTTTGATTAGGAATCATCTTTATTTTTGCTAATTCAGTTTGTAATACTTCTTTCTTATCTAAGATATTAATCAAAAAATTAATCCAATCAATAACATCAATTCCCTTCTTAATTTTACTACTTAAATCACTAATATTATTAAGCGAATTTATCATATTTAAAATTCTATTCAAATTTAGTTTAAATTTTTCTTCTCTAACTACAGTTGCCCATTTACAATTTTCCTCTTTTGCGGGAAGTGTTTTCTCTTTAAAATTGAACCAAGAACACAAATCCCATATATCATCTTTGATTCTATAATCATTTTCAACTGGAAACAAAATATTAATACTTCCATCTTGATTTTCTATCGCTTCCAATTTACCATCCATAGTTTTTACTATAGGGATTCTCCTACAAATTATTTTTAATTGATTTAATACACTCTCTTGTAACCAATCATCTTCTGAAATTCCTATTTTACAAAGCAAATAAAGATTTTCATAATTTTCTGATGCAATTTTTGTCAAAAAATCTCTATATGCTGTTACATAATCCATTAGTAGTTCTTTATTTTTTTTTACTTCCAAGCATTATCCCATCTCGTGGCTCAGTAATATCAAACACTTTACTATTTATTATTGTAGGCAATGGAAATTTCTCGGTTCCTACTAACGGAAAATCGCAGAAAATTTTAGGTACATTATCATTTAATTCTACAACGCTGTTATGGCTATCTGATTCTACTGGAATCCCTAAGCATATCTCCTTATATTTATAAATCATAATTGCATTTTCTTGTTGCTCATAAGTATATTTATAAAGTATCTCATTACAATTAAATACTTTACCTATTCTAAAAGTATTTTTTGACTGCCCAATAATCGAAATACTTTTTATTTTAGGCACAAATGCTAGAACATATGGTGCACAAAGAAACAATTCATTTACTCCATGTTGAACTATATCTACAACACTTTCATCTATTTCGTAAGTAAAACTTGTTGAATAATCAATGTTTACATCATCAGAAATTTTATTTATTTCATTAATTTCCTGTATTTCTCTTAACTGTTTATTTATTAAATCTTGTATTTCTGCACGTGTTTTTCCTGATCTATCTAATATAAAATCTAAATTTTTTATTCTCCCATCATAATCACATATCAATCCATTTATACGAATTTTTTCACAAATTAAATGTGTAGTAATAAAACCTGTCCCAAATTTTCCTGTCGCTTGCTCCTGTTCCATTTCCTTAAAAGAGGTTTGTGTCACTAATGATAACAGATCCTTACAAGTAAACTTTTTCCCATCATGCGAAAAAACTATCTGCTTTTGATAATAATCAATCTTTACATTAACCGAATCAATTGAAACATCCTTTGCATTTTGGAGTAACTCCCAAATCCATCTTCTAGAATATTTCCTTTTTTCACGTTCATCGAGATTTCTTAATATGTTAATTTTCTCCCATATTTTTGAAGCTGATTGTACGACCCCTAACTCACCTATATCTGTACTAAAACTATTCATTGTTTATCACCTTCATTGATGCAATTATACATAACATCCTATTTTATGCCATAGTGTCTCAATCTACTTTCAAATTTTCAATTTGTCACTTCTTTAAATATAAACATTTTACTACAAATAGTTCTAAATATCATCTCTTATCTTCAAAATCTAAGAATAAATTTATACTTTCCATCGCTTACAACTTTGTATATGAAAAAACTTTCACAGAAGGCAGCCAATATTGACTGCCTTCTATTTATCATAAGCTGTTCTCCTTCCCTTTACTTTTTAAAACATCCAGCTTTTCCGGCGCTTTCTGCCCGTATGCCTTCTGGCGCATCTCGGCAAGTTTCTCTTTTACGGAAATACGCCCTCTGGGACTGTCTGCTAACATCCTCTCCTTCCCATGCTCCACCATCTTTTCCGATACTGCCCGGTTTATCTGGGGCTTAAAAGGCGCATCCGCCACCGCTTCCGCATCAAGTTCCATTTCCCCGGTATCCAGTTCCTCCTGTTCCCCGTCATTCTCCGGCTCATCGTCCATATCAATTCCATCGCCGCCCTTTTCATCCATGTTCAACAGGGCATTTAATTCCGTCAGGCGTTCCAGCTTCTCCGCAAGCTCCGCTTCCTGTGCAAATGGCTTTGTGACCTCCACCTTTGCGGTTTCAAGCTGATGCTCCACGTTCTCCAGCTTCTGCGCCACCGTTTCCATTCTCCCGGTCATGCCCTCTAAAGCGTTGCTTAACCTCTGCAAATTCCCCAACGGATCAGTGCCGATTTCCACCTCATGGCTGATGCTGCCCTTTAAATTCACCGTAAACTTGGAAAAGAACGAATCGAAGGAAACGCTCATCTTAAACCCCTGATACTCCCCGATTGTGACCGCCATATTCGGCTGTTTTGCGCTCCGGCACATATCAATCAGCGCTGCCCCGGCTTCCTTTTTGTCCGTATATACCCGGTTTCCGATTTTAATGGAGAAAGTGTCCTTGTCCGGGAATTTATTCTGTGCATAGGTCTGAATGTCGGCACGATACCCCGCAAGGCGTTCCTTCATGGCGGCTATCTGCACCGGGTAATGCTTCACGATGTTGTCCTCCAGACGGTACTTCTGGCTGGTGTGGTTCGCCTTTAACAGCTTTAGCTTGGATACCTGAATATCTAAATCCATCTTTTCTTTAATATAAGGATTGCCTGTTGCCAGAGCCTTCACTTCTGCATAAGTGAGAGCCGCTTCGTCTATGTCCTCACAGCTTCTGACCGGGGATTTGCTCGTCATAATCTGCCCAATGAATTTCTGCTTGTTTTCGATAAGCTGCCAACTGTACGAATCGAATGTCCCTTCCGTCACATACCGGAAAATCTTTACCTTGTCATTCATGTTTCCCTGTCTTAAAATCCGACCTTCCTGCTGTTCGATGTCAGACGGACGCCAGGGCACATCGAGGTGGTGTAACGCAATCAATCTGTCCTGTACATTTGTGCCGGCTCCCATTTTTGCGGTTGAGCCTAACAAAAAACGAACCTGCCCGCTTCTTACTTTTGCGAACAGCTCCGCTTTCCTTGTTTCCGTATTGGCGTTATGGATAAAAGCTATCTCATTCTCCGGCACTCCCTTCGCCATGAGTTTATCCCTGATGTCCTCATATACGTTAAATGTCCCATCTCCCTTCGGTGTGGATAAATCGCAGAAGATAAGCTGCGCCGATTTCTGCTCTTTTGTATGCTCCCATATCTCAAACGCCTTATCCACACAGGTTGTGGCTTTGGAGTTTTCTTCGTCCGGGAGCATATCATTGATGAGCCGCTGGTCTAACGCTAACTTTCTTCCATCGTTGGTTATCTTTAGCATATTGTCGATGTTCGGCTGCACTTTCCTGTCCCTGACTGCCTCCGCCCTGTCCGCAAGTGACTGAACCATGTCCTGCTGGTACTCGCTCGGCTTTAACACAATATTTTCATAATCCGCTTCCGGCACAGGCAGCTTTAACATATCCGGCGTCTGAATATCCGCACTCTCTTTAAATAATGCAATCAGTTCTGGCAGATTGAAAAACTTGGCAAACCTTGTTTTTGCCCTATATCCAGTTCCCTCCGGCGCAAGTTCTATTGCGTTACAGTTATAGGTACTTTAGTCGATTTGACCTACGAATTTGTAATAGACAGTCAACTTCTGCTCTTTCTCTCCGTTGACCATAACTGGATTGTGTACTTCTATCTTTTCTATCAGCGTGTTCAATACCGTTGCTGTCAGTTTCTTCATGCCTGCACACTGTGCAAGGCTCTCCGTAAACTGCTCCGCATTGGTAACAGCGGCAGATTTCGCTTTATGCTGTCTTTCCAGTTCTGACAGCTTTTCCTCGTTCGCATCCTGTTCCTGCTCGTAATGCGCCGACATCATGGTGAATTTCTTTTCCGACAGCTTTCCGCCGGAATAGTCCTCATACAGCCGGATATACATCTGATCAAGTTCTGCGTTCCTCTTTTTGAGTTTCTCAATCTCCGCCTTTACTTTTTCCGACCGTTCTGCATTACTTTCATTCATGCTTAGAAGTACGTTGTTTATGAATTTTTCTTTGTCTTTCATTGCTTTTACTGCGTGCCTGTCAATATCCGCTTTTATAGCGTTTTCAATATCCCCTGCGCTGATCCGGTGTGCGGTGCAGAAATTCGCTCCCTTTTTACGGTATGTGGTGCATTGGTAATAAGTCTTGTCCAGTAAATCCCTGTCCGGATTGCGGTTGTCCGTATGTATCAGGAGCGTCTGCCCACAGTCAGGGCATTTCAGAAGCCCTCTGAAAATGTTCTCATAACCGGAAGTACACGGCTTGACTTTTGTGTGCCTGTCAATGATGTCATTTGCCGTCTGCCATACCTCTTTGGTGACAACCGCCTCATGCATATCTTCCAAGACTTCCCTGTCAGCCCGCCGGATATATCCCCTGCCCCTGCATTTGAATGTCGGCTTTGAAGTGCTATGCACATACATACCGCCTTTGTACACGGGATTCCGCAAAATCCGTGTAATGACTTCCTGTTTCCAGTCATACCAGTAATCCTCGCTGCCCGAATCATGCTGGGAGAAAAACTCCTGCTTGTAATAGCTCGGTTTTGGGATTTTCCTTTCATACAGAACTTTGCCGATGCGGTTTGTTCCATACCCTTCCAGGGCAAGGCTGTATATCAGCCTGACAGTGGGCGCAGTCGCTTCATCAACAATCAAGTGGTTTTTGTCCTGCGGGTCTTTCCTGTAGCCGAATGGTGCAGTCGTTCCCATGAATTTCCCTTCCAGTGCCCGTATATGCTTGCCGCTCTTGACCTTTTTGGAAATATCCCTCGAATAAAATTCATTCAGGATATTTTTGAAAGGCGTGATGTCAAGCCCGCCGCTCTGTTCGGAATCCACACCGTCATTGACTGCAATATAGCGTACATGGCGCTGCGGGAAAAACACTTCAATGTATGCGCCGCTTTCAAGATAATTCCTGCCAAGACGGGAGAGGTCTTTTGTGATGACCGTATCAATCTTCCCATCTTCAATATCAGCAATCATTCTCTGAAAACTCGGTCTTTGGAAATTTGTACCGGAATAACCGTCGTCCACATAGAAAGCATAAGCAGCTTTTCCCATATCCCTTGCATATTTTTCAAGGATAGCTTTCTGGCTCTGGATACTCATGCTGTCCCCGACATTCCCATCGTCCTGTGACAGTCTGCAATATAAAGCTGTGATTTTTGTTCCGTTCCCTTTCATCTTCCTACCTCCATAAAAGGGCGGAACACACTACCCATAGTATAGCATGACCGCCCGCAGAATTAAACCGTTTTTCCGACGATTTCCTCAATATTTTTCCTCACTGTTTCCTCGTTGATTTTGCGGAAAGCATCTTCCATGCTCTGACCGCCTAAGTAGATACGTTCCACGACAATCCGTGTCGGTGTTTTCCTGCTTTCGTTTCTGTTTTTGCTCCTGATTTTTTGTTTACTTCCCATTCAATTCCTCCCTTCAAACACAAAAAGGACAGTTATAAACTGTTACGTTCATAACTGCCCTTACGCTGTTTTTACAATCCAAAAAAATTACAAATCCTCTCTTTTTTGCCTTTGCTCTGTAATCCAATAAACCCACATACAAGTGGCAGGTCATTACGCTGCCCACATCGGAATTTCACCGTCATTTCATGACTGAATTTTTATAAAATTTCAGAAGTATCATTATCACGGATATGCTTCATCGCCCCGCACAACTGCTGTGCATTTTGTCAGGTTCTTATCGCTCCACGCCTCTGCTTTTCCGTTCAATTCCAAGTTAGAGCAGGCGCATCATGGCGCACTTACTTAGTGGCTACACATATCCTCACGTCCTGTATGTTCTGCGATATTCAGTTGTCAAATTTCCTTGTAAAAAATCCCTTGTCCGTATGGTATGTTTCCCTCAAAAAAACATCTACAGTTCCAGCTTATACGCCCCGTATTTTTTGAGGACACGTTTCAGGATTTCCTTATCCTCCCCCTCTGCCGCATCATACATTTTTTTGAGCTTCTCCTGTTCGTAGGGAGTGAGCGTATTGTTGTACGGCTTGTAACCCTCCATGATAAAAATTCCCCCGCCTGCCCCCGGCTTTGTGTATATGGGATAGCCATATGTAAGAGCCGCAACATCATTTAATATCGTGCGCCTTGCAACGCCAAATTCCTGCGCCAGCTCCCTTGACGTAACATGACCGTTGACCACAAGGATACTGACAATCTCCAATCTGCGGTCTGCGGTGGTCATGCTGTTCCCTCCTTCCACTCAGCCCCGGCTATTATTGTAAATTCTAAATAGGTCAAAAACCTTCCTATTTACCAAAACTTTTTCAAAAATTTTTTTGTCAGACTGAACGGTAACGCCCGTATTGGTTTTGGGCAGACTGCCTGTGCAGCCTAAAACCCTCTTACTGTCCATACTGGTACAGCAAGCACTGCCCGTGTCCTGGCACGGGGCGAAATAGCAAGCACTGCCTGTGGACGTCCACAGGCACTTTTTTTACAGATTTTCCATAATGGAAATCTGTAAAAATTGCTTATAAGGGGAAAATCCCCCTAACCCCCTTGTGTTTCAAAATCTAAAAGACTTTGATATAAAAGAAAAGTGTACTACATGATATTTTTAACACAAATACAATGCACAATAACGAATAAAACACCCCCTTGTTAATGTTACCCTTTGCATTTATGTATTCATAATATTTTTTACTTTTTATTACCGAATTTATTCCGCATATTAGTTTGAAATATTTGTATCTGTCAAACAAAAAAGCACTAAGAAACACAAATATTTTACTGTCATCTCTCAGTGTTCATTTGCCAATATAATACTTGATTCAGCAAACATTTTTCATCCAGTTTAATCTTTTAATCTGCTATATTTTTCCATGCCACCATCTTTTTGAGTTTATCCAGTATATATATCAAATAGTTTTGTTATTGCATTTTCATCTATCCCTATCATTTTCAGATAAATTTGAAAATCCCTATAATTATCCGAAATTGTTTGGAAAGAAAGTTTCAGATAATCTTCCTGCGCCAAAAAGTATTTTTTCGTTTCTTGTATAAAAGTATCATCAATATGCAATGACTGAAATTTTACAATCGTTTCCTCTATCCGTTTCTTTAAGTATCCGTTTGTTATCAGATAATCATTGATAATACAGTCCATATTAACACCCATACACCTTAAAAATAAGGCGGCGGCAAATCCTGTACGGTCTTTCCCTGCGGTACAATGGAACAAGACAGTATCTTTTGGCTTATCACTTTCTAACAATATTTGGAAAAAATCATGGTAGGCTTTTAATGCGCTTTCTTCAAACACAAAATCCCGATATACTTCCTGCATTTGTTCTTTTTGTCTGAATAGCAGATCAATCAGACTGTTTTTATTGTGGAGCATATCTTTAATAAATTCCTCGTTGATTACGGGTATTCTTGTAGAAGAAAAAACAGGAAACAGGAAATATTCCGTGTCCGGCATTGGCTTATCCGGCTCGTTTTGTTGTTCTTCCAAGCCCCTGAAATCAATCACTTTATTAACTCCCAATGCTTGTAATGCAATCTGGTCTGTTTCGGATAAGTGATGTAAATGTGCAGAGCGGATAATTTTTCCATACTTTATATGCTTTCCGTTTCCTGCTTGGAAACCGCCTAAATCACGCATATTTCCAACACTCTGTAATTCTATAACATGGATATTATTTATCATATATTTTCCCTCGCTTTCTATCTGCTATAAAATGAAAAACAAAATAAAGAATACAAAGGTATGTAACGGCAACAAACCAACCACCCAAAATGTCTGTAAAATAATGCACTCTTAGATACATACGGCTAACTGCTATACAAAAAGGTAGCACACATAAAAAAACAGCGATACCGTTCCTTAAAACAGCATTTTTGATTTTTGGAACAAAGAAAGCAATTAAGGTAACTGAAAGTACAATGGAAATGGAGCTGTGTCCGCTTACGAAGCTGTATCCATCTGCAAATGTCAAATGATGAACACTAGGACGGGAGCGCATAACCATATTTTTAATAAATCCATTTATCAGATAAGTAAATAAAACCAAACTGCTGTATAACAGCATTTCTTTCTGAAAACGACTAATCAAAATCATCAGTATTAAAATTAGGGTAACGCCGCCAATTGTTCCAAAAAATGTAATAACATTCATTACCACTGTCATACATTCATTTGTGTGTTCCACCATAAACTGTAAAATCTTGGTATCAATTTTCTGCAGGAAAAGCAGGTTGTAATTTTTTGCAAGCAGGCATAACAGCACAAGAGAAACGATACCTAATACCAAAATACAAATATTTTTTGCATATCTGTTTTTATCTTTCATCTAACCGCTCCTTTCAAATGCTTTCAGATACTTTGTTCAACAATTCAATATCTTCTTGGGACAGCCTAAAACTTTGTGCTTTTATGTTGCTCTGTGCTTGTTCTAATTTTGTTGCGCCGGGGATAGCAAATACTAATTCGCCCTGGGAATAAATAAGCCAGTTTAACGATATTTGGGCGGGCGTTTTTTGGTATTTTTCTTCCAGTTTGTTTAAGGTATCAATTAACGGTCTTGTTCGTTCAATATTTTTCCGGCTGATACCAGAGTGAAAGCGGCGTAACAGACTGATGTTATCTGTTGCAGAGAGGTCATTGTGAAATCTTCCTGTCAGCATACCTTGTTGTAATGGAGAATATGCGATAATGGATATTCCTAATTCCTTTGCTGTTTCTATAACACCATTCTTTTCGGGCTTTCTGTGCAAAAGATTGTATTTGACTTGATTGGAAGCAAGTCTTAATCCATGTTCCCTAAGCAACTTGTCTGCTTTTCTCATTCCTTTTGCGGTAAAGTTGCTTATCCCGACATTTTTAATAATTCCTTTGTCAGCCAGTTCAGCCATATGCCGTATCTGTTCTTTCAAGGAAGATAGAGAGGTTGGCTGATGTATCTGATACAAGTCTATTACAGGCTTTTGCAAACAATCCAAACGCTGATTTATCGTCTTTGTAATTGTGTCTGCCGTCCGTAAAAGCGGAAACCATTTGTCTGCAATGTAAGGAATATCTGTCAATGCCTTTTCTGCTTCCAGTTGCTTCAAGGCTTGCCCGATCAGTGTTTCAGAAATTCCGTTTCCGTATATTTCCGCAGTATCAATCCAATTCATACCATTTGTCAGAGAATATTTCAAAATCTCATATACTGTTTTGTCTGTGACAGTATTCCATGTACCACCCTTGTTACTAAACTGCCATGTACCAACTCCTAATGGGGAAAGCATAATTTCCGATTGTCCTAAACGTCTTTTTATATTCATATCCAATGCTCCTTCCTAATAGATGATATGTCATCTATTAGATTTTGTCAACTGTAATATTGACAGAATATATATAAAAATAGTAATATAAATGATATGTAATCTACATGAAAGGAGAACAAAATGGATAATGGTACAAGATTTCGTTATATTTTCAGGAGTGCCGAAAAAGAGGCAATGAAAAAATTCGGTGCTACCCTTAGTTCCTTAAATGTAACACCCAATCAGAGTGAAGTATTGCTTGTATTATATGAGAATGAACCTGTTTCATTGAAAGAGTTGGGAGAATTGCTGATATGTGAACAAAAAAGCCCTAGCCGTTTAGTGCAAGGGCTTGTGGAAAAAGGGCTGATATATAAAGGAACATCACAATCAGACGCCCGATATTCTGTCCTTTATTTGACAAAAGAAGGAAAAGAGATAGTCCCTAAAATCATTGAAAAGGAAAACGAATTTGATAAAGAGTTGGCGCAGTTTTTGGAAAAGAATATAGGGCTTGAACAAATGATGTCTATCCTAAAAGAATATTTAAAGGGAACAAACAGTGAAAAGAAATTGAAAATGCGCTCTATTTGGGAATAACTGTCCGTTTCATTTCCTATTTTTTTGAATATAAGCTATATTAAACGGATTTTACAGTATTCCGAAAATCGGAACTCTTGAAGTTTATCTTCTTTACCTCAAGAATTCCGATAATCGGAGTTCTTGAGGTATGATTTTTGAACTTCTGGACTTCCGAAAACCGGAATGTAACTATACTGATATTAACTATACTGAATATAGTCATACTGAATCAATCATATCAATCCTATCCTAAATCCTTCCCTTGCATCGTGGAAATGTGCATAACAGGCTATGGAGTCATGGATAACTCCGTTCACAGCATATGGAAAAGCAAAGTACAGCTTTCCCACATCCTGCAAACAAAGTTACCCACAACTCCATAAACAGCCAGTTATACGACATTTCCACAATGCCTGCTGCGACGGAATCCCCTCATTCCTATTTTACTTAAAAAATTTGTTTGTTGTGTTTTACTTTTATTCTGGTGAACTCCCTACAAAATTTTTGACATAGATAATATTGGGCTTGCCTAACCCCTGTCTTACGCTCTCAATTAAACCTATCCCTCTGTCACTGTCAAGCTCCCTCATCAGCTTTACCGCCTTGTCATTGGCACAATGAAACCTGTCCTTTACTTCATCAACGGTAAAATATATGTATGCCCTGCCTTGTTTGTCTATCCAGCCGTTTTTCTGTGACAGCTCCATGCGGTCAATCATCATTCCATAGAGCAGCTTTGCCCCGACTGACAGCGCATCAAACTGGCTTTCCGTAAATAACTGCTTTGGTATACGGTAAAAAGCATACTGGCTACTCTGTTTCCCATAAAAATATTCAAAATCCATTATTCAGCTCTCCTTTCCCTCATTAAGTGGCTTTTTTGTTTATATTCATTGTCTGACATGGAATTATCCCTCTTTCCCTTTTCATTTCTTTTTTACACGATAATAAACGGGGATTTTGGAGATAAAACGCTCTCTCCATGACCATTCTCCACCAATGCCATGCAGACACAGCAATATGCTCCAAAAAGTGACTGCTGTGCATATGCCATGAAAGCCAACTGCCATATCTGTTTTTCCACATCAATCAACAGCAGAATTTAGCTTTGCCATTCTCTGCCTTGCCTGTTCCCTCTGTTCATCGCTTACTGCCCTCGGCTTACGATAAGTAACGTATAATTTCGGCATGGAATAGGTCTTGTCGATGTTCGTCTGATTCAGCAATTTATAGCTGTCAGGATAATCCGCCACAAGCCGATCCAGCCTGCGCATCACAGACTTATCCCTCGTGTAGACGGTTGCTGTCTGTTCTCCAGCATTGTAGTTTACCACCGTTTCCATTTCGCATTTTGTTAAATTTGTCATATCCTCTAACCCTCCTAAATTTCTGTATCAAAAAAGGACTGCGTGCCTGCAATCCCTTTTCCAGTGTGTTCCTGCCCGTATTTTGTTTGATGTACCTATAACTGGCACGCTATATCTATGGCTGTCTGAGTTTCCCCGAATGATGCCGCCCAACTGTCAAAATGCCCTAACCCCAATCGCTGTAAGGTGTTGTACTGGAGATAACGCATATTGGTGTATAATTCCGTCATGCTATTTGAGATTGGCGTACCCGTCGCAAATGTGATGCCCTTCCCTCCGGTCAGTTCAGAGAGATATTGTCAAGTGTGTTTGTAAATTTTTAGCAAAATCCTGTTACCTTCACTCCAAATACCAAACACAATCATAAATCCGTATTGCCGTCCTTCCCTGAAATCTGGACAACCAAGTATACACTCCCTCAGAATTGAATCTAAAAAGGTGCATCGTTTAAAAGCTCTCACTTCATCACGATACACCTTCGATTGTCTGACAATCTACTATTACTTTTCTTTACGCGCTTTCGTACATTCCCATACTCTGTTATCATAATGCGCTCTTACCTTTTCAATATCTGAATTACCGCATCATAATTTTCAGGATGATGGGGAAAGGTACAGTTTGTGCAGACTTTTATCTTTCTCCCATCCTTTTCTATATATGCAGGATTCCCCGGACAATTATCCCTTAAATATAGCGGGCAATAGCAAAACAGGCAATTTAAGTTTTCCAATCCCTTATGACAGGGAAAATACTTACAGTTCCTGTTCTCAAAAAATCGATATGAATTTTCCATACTCACTTTTCCAAACTTCCTTTCCTATATCATTACTTGATATACCCTTGCCTTATCAATAAATGCCCTTGCAAATGCAGGATTTGACGGATAATATAAATGCGGAAATCCTATCCACTGCGTTTTATTTTCTATAATGCAGGCATATTCTTTTCCGGTCACCGGCTTAACTGCTATTACGTCCGCCCCATTACAGGTGCTGTCGTAATAATGAAATTCATGTCCTTTTATTCCCCCGCCGTTTAACAGGAAGTGCTTTTGCTTTTCCCGAAGTTCTATGTAACCGAAACGAACCAGTTTCCCGGTATGATAGCAGGCTGCTGGAATAACTCCCGCCATATCATAAGAAAACCCTTCTTTATCTTTCAAAGAAGAATGTAAATACATAAAACCGCCGCATTCTGCCACGACTGGCATTTCATTTTCAACCGCACTCCTGACTGCCTCACGCATTCTCGTATTTGCGCTAAGCTGTTCCGCATACAATTCCGGATATCCGCCGCCAATTAACAGGGCATGGCATCCTTCCGGCAGTTTTTCATCCCGCAGCGGAGAAAAATATGTTATATTTGCCCCATATTCCTCCAGCAAGTGGATATTATCAGCATAATAGAAGCAGAAGGCTTCATCTTTTGCCACTGCTATCGTTGGACGGCTGTCACTAACTGCTTTCACATGACCAATATCCCCATAGCTTTCGATTCTGGTTTCTTTTATCGCTATTTCTTCAGATTCCAGTTCTTCCGCGCTTTCTGCTATTTCTTTGATACGCTCTACGGAAACTGTCTGTAAAAATAATTCAGAAACCACCTGTAATTTCTCTTTTATATGATTCACCTCATCCGGCAAAAATAGTCCTAAATGCCTGCTTTCAATGTACAGTTTGTCATTTTCAGGCAAAAAACCGACCACTTGGATTTTCAGTTCCTCCTCAATCAATGGCTTTACCAATTCAAAGTATCCTTTTGACATTCGGTTCAGCAGGATAGCTTTTATCAAATGTTTTTTATCATAATCGAGAAATCCTGCTATCAATGGCACAATGGAGCGTCCCATCCCCTTCGCATCAACAACAAGCACAATCGGTGTTTTTGTCACTTCTGCAAGCTGATAAGAAGAACCTTCTTTCTTAACTCCGCCTACCCCGTCATATAGTCCCATAACACCCTCAAAAACTGCAAAGTCCATTTTCATTACACTTTTTTGAAAAAGTTTCCTTGTCTTTTCTTCATCTGTAAAAAATGTATCCAGATTTTTTGCCGGAACATCTATTATCTTTTCATGAAACATCGGATCAATATAATCCGGTCCGCATTTATAAGAAGCCACTTTCAAGCCGCAATCCTTTAATACCTGAAGCAAGGCACAGGTGACTACTGTTTTTCCGCTTCCACTTTTAGGGGCGGCAATCATAACTCTTTTTATTTTCATGCAAATATCACGCCTTTCTTTCAGGCTCTTTGCCGCAGAAATCAAATGCACAAATCCAAACCGGATTCTCAGACTGCATCAAATGATAATTTCCTGCTTTTTTTGCCCTGCTTACCTGTAATTGCACAATCTCTTCTTCTTTTATCATATCATCCATTGATAAAATCTCTCTCATTTCACAAATTGTCTCCATACTGACAGCATTTACCACAACCCTCATGTCGGGATTCATCTGTCGGAGTGACACCAGTATTTCCTTTAATCTGCCGCCACTTCCTCCTATAAATGCGTGTGTCGCCATTGGAAGTTCAGTTAATCCCTCTGGTGCTCTCGACTCTACCACTGTTACATTTTGCAGTTCAAATTTCTTTTTATTCTTTTCAATTAATAAAACTGCTTCATGCTTCTGCTCCACCGCATACACCTGTATATCGTCAGAAATGCCCGCTATTTCTATTGCAATAGAACCCGTGCCACTGCCAATGTCATAAACTACCGCCTTTTCTTTTAATCGCAGCTTACAGATACTAACCTCTCGAATCTCTTCTTTTGTCATAGGAACCCTGTCCCTGATAAATTGACCATCTGCAACACCATGTGTCAATCTTCTTTGCGTAGCATATGGATTTTTAACAAAACATGTATATAACCCTTCCTCCTTCAATTCCATACACTCTAACGGCGTATGCCTCTCTACCCGCTGTTCCTCATAGGATAACTGATATCCTGTTATAATTTCACATTTTTGCATTCCCGCATCTGTCAACAGTTCTCCCAACTGATTTATATCTTTTACACCAGATGTAATCAGAAATGTTTTCGACCTGCTTTTGATCCGGTGTGCAAGGTTGTATAATTTTTTCCCATGTATACTGTAAACGGCCGCATCATGATAGCTTTCTCCAATGCAGGAAGCCAGATAAGCTATGGAAGAAATACCCGGAAGAATACGCAAAGATGCCTTTATGCGACCTTCGGTAATTTCTTTTTCCAGTGCCGCATATAAAGGCTGACACCCGCTATAAAATCCACTATCTCCCGAAAAAAGAATCACAACTTTTTTATTTTCCTCAAATAAACTTCCGCTCTGTATATCATGCAGATAAGGAATGACCTGTTCTGCCTGATAAAAAGGATGTCTTTCTGCTTTAGAATAGACAGCATTAAGCATTCTCTCTGCCCCTAATAAAATGTCTGCTTCACTAATCACCCTCTCTACTTCTTTCGTTAGACCGTTTACATGTCCCATACCAATACCTGCCAGAATAATTTCCATATTCTCTTTTATCTGATTCTTCGCCCTAAATTTTTCTCCTCCTATATCTTCAAGTTTTTGGCATATTTCAGAAAAAGAATACCCTTCTCCCTCATCAGAACAGCCAATTACAAATATCCTCACTCCGGTTCTCTTCGCAGCGTTTATCTTTTCCTGATAACCTCCGGGCACACCGCTCTCCTTCGTTACAAGATAAGCTATTTCATATTGGCGAATGATAGCCTCATTCATCTCCGCAGTAAAAGGTCCCTGCATTGCAATAACCTGTTTCCCGCAAATACCCTGCTCTGTACATAGAGAAAGACTTTCCACACTTGGAAGTACCCTTACATACAATCTATGCTTTATTCCTTCAGAAACACAATATTTGTACAATTCCTTGCTTCCGGTAGTCAAAAGAATATTTCCTTCCGTATCTTCCAACGCTTTCACACATTCCTCGTTTGTTTCAAAATAGGTAATGCCGTTTTCTCTCTCCGTAATACCGTCTCTTTTCAACCTCAAATATGGAATTGATATTCCAATCCGCTCCATTTCTTTCAATGCAGCCTGTATATTATAAGTAATCTCCTTAGCAAAAGGATGTGTTGCATCTACCACAACATCAAATTTTCCATTGCTTATGAATTCTGCTATCTGTTCCTGATTCATTCTTCCCTGATGTACTTTTATAAGGGGATGCTGTCTTAAAACAATTGCGCCATACTCCGTTGCCACACAGATTGTATGATTTATTTCAGCCTCTGCAAGATATTCCGATAATTTTCTTCCTTCAGTTGTCCCCGCAAATATCAATATTTTTTTCAATCTTATAGCCTCTCCTTGTGACAAATTTCCCATTTATGTTCTCCGAACCGGAACTTCCAATAAATACCGTGGTAAACATATTGACCTCCCTGTCCCTTAACTCCTTTAAGGTACAGATTTCCATTTTTGTTCCGTCTCTTCCTATATTTTCAACATATCCGCAAACTCGTTCCCCCTCCATGCTGCACAGTAAAATATCACATGCTCTCATCAGATAATCCTTTCTTTTATGGCTGGACGGATTATACAGTACAATGACAAAATCACCTTCTGCGGCTGCATGTAACCTTTTTTCAATCGCATCCCACGGTGTCAGCAGATCACTCAGACTGATAACACAGAAATCATGGTTCAGTGGCGCTCCCAGAACTGCCGCACCGCTGCTCGCCGCAGTAATCCCTGCGATAACGTAAAGTTCTGTTTTCGGATAAGCTTTCCCAATCTCGTACATCAAAGACGCCATCCCATAAATTCCTGCATCACCGCTGCATACAAGGGCTACTTTTTTCTCTTTTTCAGCTTCCTCAAAACACAGCCTGCACCGTTCCTCCTCCTGACGCATTGGTGTGGATAACATTTCTTTCCCCTGAAAACGCCCGCCAAGCAGCTTTAGATATAATGTGTAACCAACGATCACATCAGACTGGTCTAACACATTCAATGCTTCTCCTGTCATCATTTCTTCCCTGCCCGGTCCCATTCCTACAATATAAATTCTATTTGCCATCAAAACATACCTTCCATTCTCTCCATGCGGCTATACTCGCATTGCAATCGCAATTGTCATCCCATTTTCCGCAACTTTTGGACATATTAGTTTTCCACCCTCTCCACAGGCTTTCACTGCTGCCCTTTCGCAAACATTATCAACGCCAACCTGATTCTTAACAAACACAGACTTTGTAAAAGTTCCGTTTACTTCCTGTAATTCTTCTGCTGTATATGTAAAAAATGGAATCCCTTCTGTTCGACACCATTCAATAATCCCCTGTTCATCACTCTTTTGCGAAATAGAGGACAGCGCAAAAATCTGCATGATAGAAATTCCCATTTCATTTATTGTTTTTGAAATAAATTTATCAATTTCATTTGCTTTTTTTCCTTTTTTACAGCCAATTCCTATGACATACTCCCGCGGTTTCAACAAAAGAGAAGTATCAAACACATCATCTTTGGAAGTAACCACAACATCAACAAATCTGTCTGGCGGATATGGAACAATCCGCACGCCAGTTTCTTCACAAGTGATTTCATGTCCCGTCTCTATACATATCGTAATCTCTTTTCCGGCTAATACCTTTGATGATACTTTGACAATCCCATCTTTATTTGCAATATACAGGTTATTTCTTTTTGCAAACAAATCCACAGCAAATTTTTTATTCAGATCTGTTGCCGTAGTAATCACCGGTACTGCCCCTGTTTTCTTTGCTATATGGTTTGCAAGATCATTTGCACCGCCCATATGTCCTGATAAAATCGGAATGACATATTTCCCTTTTTCATCCATTACAAGCACTGGTACATCATGCAGTTTATCCGTAAGATGCGGCGCTACTGCCCTGACTGCAATTCCGCAGGCGCCTATAAACAACAAGGCGTTTTGCTCCTGCATCCGTTCCTTTGCCCAATCTCCAACAGATATTTTTACAAATAAGATATCTGAATAACGATTGTCTTTTATGCCTGCCTCACATTTTGTATATAACCTAATTTCTAATTCCCTCTCCAACAATTTTACAATACTTTCCGAAAGTTGTTTTCCATTTTCTGTAAAGCTAATAATACTTAATCTCATTCTTTTCGTTTTGCCTCCCGGTATTCGGTCGAAAAATCCGGCGCATATAACCTTGATTTTCTGTAATACTGATGCGCGATTGCATCTCCGACCAATATCAAGGCTGTTTTCGTAATCCTATGCTCTACAGATACATCATACAATGTTTCAATCGTACACAGGTACGCCTCCTCCTCAGCCCAAGTTGCCTTATAAATAAGTGCTGCTGGTGTTGTTTCCTTATACCCGCCATTAACCAGCCGTCTGCTTAATTCCCGAATCATTCCGGCACTTAAATAAATTGCCATAGATGCCTTATGTGCTGCAAAGCTCTCAATACTTTCCAGTCCCGGCACTTTCGTTTGGCCTTCCATTCTTGTAATAATCAGGGATTGTGAGATTCCCGGCAGCGTATATTCAAGATTCAAGGACGCCGCTGCGCCAAAACAGGCGCTTACCCCCGGACAGCTCTCATAAGAAATGCCCAGTGTATCCAACTCATCCATCTGCTCCCTGACTGCTCCATAGATACTCGGCTCTCCCGTATGCAAACGGACAGTTGTTTTCCCCTTGTTTTCTGCACTAACGATAATCTGTATCACTTCTTCTAATGTTAGTTTCGCACTGTTATGTATCTCGCAGTCTTTTCCTGCATAGGCAAGCAGTTCGGGATTCACCAAAGAACCTGCATAAATAATCACATCTGCCTGTTCTAATAAGCGCATTCCCCTGACTGTTATCAAATCTACTGCGCCTGTTCCTGCCCCAACAAAATAAACCATTCCTCTACCCCCTTACTTTTTGCCAGTTCTCCATATTCACTGGAAAACAGAATACAATCTGTTTTCATTTTTCCTCCGGCGCGGTTTTCCATATAATAGCAGATACGCTCTGCAATCTGCTCCATGACCTGCTGTAATTTCCCGCTTTCCTCTATAACAGAAACTGCTTCTTCCGTTGTCACGCATTCCAATATTCTTCTTACCCGCAAAGGTTCTATCTGCTCCTTTACGGAAAATGCCGCAAGAAGCTCCATCCTGCAATCTGCTTCTTTGGAATAGGTATTCATAATTCCACCTGCAACCTTAATCAGTTTGCCTATATGACCTGTCAGGAGCATTTTCTGAAATCCCATTTCCACTGCCATATCAATGGTTGTACCGATAAAATTGCTGCATTTCACACTCTTGTCCAAATCATATCCATATGTTTTCCTCATAAACTCCAAACCATAATTTCCCGGCGAAACGGCAACATAATCAAATCCTAAAACCCTTCTTTGACACAATTCTACCCGAATGGTATCAATCAGCGCCTGACTGCTCATAGGCTCTACGATGCCACTCGTCCCTAATATGGAAATACCGCCAACAATGCCAAGTCTTGGGTTAAAAGTACGTTCGCACAGCTTTTCACCTTCCGGTACTGAAATCTCAATCCGAAGGCTGCCTTTATAATCCGCCAATCTACAAACTTCTAATACTTCTTTTTTTATCATTTTCCTCGGAACGCGATTGATTGCCGCATTGCCTACAGGCTGGTCAAGTCCCGGTTTTGTCACTCTCCCCACGCCTACTCCGCCTTCAATGATAATTTGTTCCTTCACACCTTTTTCTGCATACGAAACTTTCGCATAAATCCATGTACCTGTTGTAATATCCGGATCATCTCCGCCATCTTTTTCTACCGCACAGCTTACTTCATTTTCCCCACACATGATATCCAGAATCTTTGCATTATACAGTATACCTTTTGGCGTTTCTATTGTAATTTCCGTCTTTTTTAATCCTGTCAGCAGCATATAAGCTGCGGCTTTTGAAGCCGCAGCCGCGCAGCTTCCGGTCGTAAAACCATATCGCATTTCTATCTTCCCTTCTTAAAGTTGATACAATGCGGCATTACAAATTGCCGCAGCGATATTACTTCCACCTTTTCGTCCTCTGTTAATGATGTATGGAATATTTGTTTTTAATATAAGTTCCTTTGCCGCTTCCACATTGACAAATCCCACCGGAACTCCAATAATAAAGGCTGGCTTCCAATCCGTTTTTTCCATCATTTCATACAGCTTTATCAGAGCAGTTGGCGCATTGCCGATTGTAAAAATAACTGGTTTTTCAATCGTTGCCGCTTTTTCCATGCTGACCGCTGCCCGTGTCATATTTCTTTGCTTTGCCAAAAGCGCAATATGTTCATTTGCCATAAAGCAATGCGCCTCCCCACCAAACTTTGCAAGCACCTTTTTATTGATTCCTGCCAATGCCATATTGGTATCTGTCACGATATCAGCTCCGTTTTTTATCAACTTTTTCAAGATTTCCACTGCTCCTTTGGAATAGCAAAGCGTTTCGGCATAATCAAAGTCCGCGCTGGTATGTATTACCCGCTTTGTAATGAACTCCTCTTCTTTGGGGAGACTGATATTTCTCTTCAAAAGTTCTTCTGTAATGATTTCAAAGCTCCGTTTTTCAATTTCCTCCGGCGGCAGATATTCTATTTTAGAATGTTCCATGTTCCATCTCCCATATACTATAAATTTTCCAGTAAAATCTTATTTTCTTTTCTGCTCTTTACTGCAATACGGTAAAATCCTTTTCCTAATCCCCTGAAATTACTGCAATCCCTAATTAAAATTCCTTTTTTCAGCAACTTCTCATATAAGGGTTTATCACTGTATATCGTGATAAAATTCGATACAGACGGAAATGTCCTCAATCCTATTTGCATAAGTTCTTTTTCCATAAACTGTCGTTCTTCTTCAATATAAATTTTTGTTTTCTCAATAAACTCTGCCTGCTTCGCACAGATACATCCCGCTTCCTGCGCAAAACAGGAAAGATTCCATTCAGGGAGTTGTCTGGCTATTTTTGTATGTACCGCATTATTTTTACACACCAGATACCCTAAGCGCACTCCCGGAATTGTAAAGATTTTTGTAAAAGTCCTTACAATTATCAGATGCTCATATTCCTCTATCTCAGACAGTAAAGAAAGCTGATTTCCACAAAATTCAATAAAACATTCATCTACTACCACATAAATCCCTTTATACTCACAATGCAAGAGCAATTCTTTCATCAGCTCTTTGTCTAAAAGATTTCCAATCGGATTATTTGGATTAGCAAGAAAAAGAAGATTTACCTCTTCTGTCAGGATACGCTTCATATTCTCTTTCAAACAAAAGTTATTTTCCTGATTCATCTCATAATAAATAATTTCGCTATCCACTGACTTTGCCGCATATTCATATCCATAAAAGGAAGGCACCGGTATCACGACCTTCCCCGGTTTTATTCCATGAACAATCGCCATAAAAAGTTCTGATGCCCCATTTCCGAATATCAAATATTCCTTTGGCACTCCAAGAAATGTACTGACTGCCTCTCCTAATCTTTCCGCTTCCATATCAGGATATTTCCCACACATCTCAACCGCCTTATGAAGTGCTTCTTTTACACATTCCGGTGTACCAAACGGATTTACATTAATCGAAAAATCAATATCCACATGATTTCTATAAACATCGCCTCCATGAATGCTCATCCTTGCTCCTTTCATCAGCTATTCCACATATTCCGCAGTGCACACTCAAAAAATCTTCGGTTTTTCTCGTTCGCAGGCATTCGCCCTATGCATCCGCATTCTGAAAAAATTGTCAGCAAGCTGCCATTTTTTCAAATTACGGATGCGCACTGCTCATTGCTATTGCGTACATTACCAACAGACATAACATCTCACACAGCCATGCAGTAATGTACATCAAATAATTCGCCCATTTTATATCCTCGTATTCTACCCCTCGTACCGCCTCGCCTATATACGGTTTCTTTACTATCTTTCCAAAATAACTGGCATCTCCCGCAAGCCTTATGGAAAGCGCACCGGCGCATACTGCCTCAGTCTGACCGGAATTGGGACTTGCATGTTTTCTGCGGTCTCTTTTATAAATTTTCCATGCACCTGTTCCCGAAAAGTGTCTGCCTGCCAAAAAAGATGCAATAATCATAAGGCAGGCGCTGATTCTTGCCGGAAGGAAATTCACAAAATCATCCAGCTTTGCCGCTGCCCTTCCGAAATACAGGTACTTTTCATTTTTATATCCAATCATGGAATCCATTGTATTTACCGCTTTATATAAAAATCCAAGTACCGGACCGCCAACTGCCAGATACAACATTGGTGCAATCACTCCGTCAGAGGTGTTCTCAGCCACCGTTTCTATCGCTGCTTTTGCAACACCTTCTTCGTCCAGATGTTCCGTATCTCTGCCTACAATCATGGAAACAGCTTTCCTTGCCTGCTCCATATTGCCATTTTTCAGACATTGATAGACTTTCATACTCTCTACCTTCAGACATTTTACTGCCAGTATCTGATAAGTCATAATACATTCCGCCACCACTCCCAGAACCGGATGAAGCCAATATGCCATAAACAGCAGAAAAAGCGTAACTGCCACCACGCTGATGACCACAATAAGCACAAGTCCTATTCCCTGTCGAAACGCTCTCCCATTACTATCTTCCTTACTATCTTTCCCTCTTATCCCCATTCCACGAAGTACTTTTTCGGCTCCTTCTATCAGTTTTCCAATCAAACGGATTGGATGCGGCAAATAATAAGGATCACCTAAAACCAAATCCAAAAGAAATCCCATGAAAAAGGCTATCATGTGATAATTTATCCAATGCCTCATATTTCCGCTACCACCTTTATCTGTAGATTATCTTCCTGTGTTGTCCTGCCATTCACTCCCGTCAGTCTGCATACATAACCCCTGCCATTTGACACCTGACAGTCAAAATAATCTTTTCCGCCATACAAACTCAGCAATGACATAATCGTTCCGCCATGAACAATCATTCCTACTAAAGCAGGATTCTTTGCTTTTTGTCCGAAAACCTGACTCAATTCATGGCACATTTTTATAAAACCGCCTTTACAACGCAGGATAAAATCTTTTCTGCTTTCTCCTTCCGGAAAATTCAATGTGCCATTGCTGCGGAGCCATTCCTGATACTGTGCATCATCCTTTAATTCTTCATAATTTCTATATTCAAACCGTCCGAAATTAATCTCTTCCCATTCTGGAATAATAATCGGGCATAATGTGGGATAAATAATTTTAGCAGTTTCCGTACATCTTTTCATGGGACTGGTAAACAGGTACTCCACATCAGGATAAAGTTTCCGCATTTTAAAAGATTCCAATATTTCTATCCCTTCTCCTGAAAGGGATTCGTCTGTTTTTCCCAGATATCTTCGTTCTTTGTTTGCCTGCGTTGCACCATGCCTAATGAATACCAGCATTATTTGATTTTCTGTCCAATCCCGCATATGATGCGCTCTACCTCCTCTGCTCTCATTGCAAGCTGCACAAGAATCCTTCCTGTACGTTCCCTGTATTCTCTCTCAAACGGATCTATTGGAACAATCCCGTTTCCAATCTCATCACATATAATAATACAGTCCTCATTGCAGTCCAAAAATGACATAATTTCATCTTCCGGACATCCCCCGCTCACCATACGGCTCTTAACCCACTGATGAAAGTGATTGATAACCACTATGTTCTTATTTAATTTTCTATCATTTGGCAAAACACCATCCCACACCATATTTTTTTGCACATCATATTTCAGAAGTACATATTCCAATTTTCCCTGCGCAGTTCCGCCTATTATTAGTTTCATCTTTTTCACTCTTTCCATATAAAAATATCAATAAATGCTGCAACTACTACAATACATCCTTCGCAAAAAAGTACAAAAAATCCAGCCGTATCGCCGGTCACTCCCCCAAATTCCTTCCTGCTGCGATAATAATAATAAACCAGCGTTAAGACAGCCGCCGCTGCCACAATCAAACCTGCGGGAAAAGACTGGAAACACATCAAGCCAACACATAGCGCACTCTGTAAAGATAATGAGCCTTTCACAACCTTTTTATGGGAACTGTCTGCGAAAGTATAAAGCATACCATCTTTTTTTGCGAGTGGAAAGGAAACGGCACTAATACCGCACAAACAGCGCGACAGGAAAAAGCCACAGCATACAATCTTTAACATTGCATCACTTTCTATTTCCGAAAATGTACCAAAAAGAACCAATCCATAAGCAGCGAGCATAATGACTGTAAAGGCGCCAATATGGGAATCCTTTAATATTTCCAGCTTTCTCTCCTTTGGGTTGTAAGAATGTATCGCATCCATCGTATCCATAAAGCCATCTACATGAAATCCACCCGTAATAAAAATCGGAATAGCCATCCCTATCACTGTCCTGCACCCAACCCCTATATGGTAAACGCCGCATAAATAATTCCAGAAATAAATGCTACCGCCAATCAGTGCCCCTATCCACGGAAAAAAACAAAAAACATATTTCATGTCATCTTCTTTCCATTCAAATTGGGGAACAGGAATTTTAGAATAAATGGATACTGCTATAAAAAAGGATTTTATCACTTGCATTTCTTTTTCCTTTCACCACTACTATTTTATTATTACCGGAATCCCTTCTACCACTTCCACTACTCGGTCAGCCAATGCCGCAAGTTTTTGATTAATCTTTCCCATTGCCCGAATATACTTCGTTGTTGTTTCATCGTAAGTAATTCCATCTTCAAATACGTTATTGCTTACCACAACTAAATGATTTGTCTGCTCTTTCAGCATCTTTATATCTCGTATGACATTTTCCGTAACCTGTATTTCCGTCATAGCCTTTTTCTCTGAAAACATCTCATTTGCCGTCAAATTAGAGATACATTCCAGCAAAACAGCCCTGTCTCCATCTTCCATTTTTTCCAGTGCGCTGGAAATCCGTACAGGCTGCTCAATCGTGAAAAAACCTTTCCCATTTCTTAGCTTCCTATGTCTATCAACCTTTTTCCTTCCCTCGTCATCAAAAACCTGCATCGTTGCAAGATAATATTTTCTCATACCTGCCTGTGCAAGAGAAACAGCCATTTTCTCCGCATAAGAAGATTTGCCGCTTCCACTTCCTCCAACAACCAAAACCATCATTATGATAAATACCTTTCATATTGTTCTACACTGATATCTGAAAACAGCGTTCTTTTACGATATACACACATTGCCATTTCCAATAGCGACAGCATCATCACTGCCCCCGTTCCTTCGCCCAATGCCATTCTGCCGTCTATCACAGGTTCTATCCCTAATTCCTTCATAAGTTTCTCAACTGCTGGTTCTTTGCCTTTATGTGACGGAATCAGATATCGTATTGTTCCCTGCGCAATTCTTTCTGAAAGCAATGCTGCTACCATGCTGATCACACCATCAAGCACTATCGGTATATGGAAAACGCCGCCGCCAATACAGACTCCAACAAGCCCGGCAATGTCCAATCCTCCGACTGTTTGAAGTACAATGAGAGGTTCCGCTTCATAAAGTTTATACTTTTTGACTGCCTCAGTAATCATCTGCTTTTTACGCTGTAATTTTTCATCGCAAAGTCCAGCGCCCCTTCCAGTCACTTCATCTGCCTCACATCTTAACAATGCCGCTGCAACCGCACTGCTCGTTGTCGTATTTCCAATCCCCATTTCCCCGGTTGCGAGGATTTGATACCCCTTCCTTTTGCACTCTTCCACAATTCCTATACCAGTAAAAATTGCCCTGACAGTTTCTTCTCTTGTCATAGCCGGCTCCTTACTAAAATTTCTGGTACCGCAGCGGACTTTTTTGTTAAGCACTCCTGCAATCTGTTCTTTTCCATTGATTCCAATATCTACAGGAATCGTGTCCGCCCCTATCTTCGCCGCCATTTTTCCTACGGATGATGCACCCTTTCCCATCTGCGCTGCTACTGCCGCTGTGACTTCCTGACCGGACTGGCTAATGCCTTCCTCTACAATTCCATTATCTGCGCACATGATGATGACAGCTTTTTTTGAAATATCAATTTCATCCGTACCTAAAATCGCGCCAATCTGTGCGGTGATCGTTTCAAATCTTCCCATCCCATCAAGAGGCTTGGCTATGGAATCCCAATTTTTCAATACCTTTTTGTATATTTTACAGTCCGGTTCCTGCAAATTAAGTTTCTTCAAGGTTTCGTCTGTATGGTTATCTAATATGTGCCTCCCTGAGTATTCCATATATTTCCTCCATGTTTAGATATTCTGATAAGATATCTGCCAGCTTATCATACTGTTTCTCTTTAAAATCCTTATAATCAATGCAGGATTCAATGAATAATCCCTTATTTTCAGCCAATGCAGTCACAAGAGCGTTTGCAATCGCAGCCCTGTCAAATATCCCGTGAATATACGTTCCACATACATTTTTATTTCTTCCGGTCACAAACGCCGTTTCCATATTCAACAACTCAGATTTATTCGGAGAATGCCCGCTATCCCCCACATGTATCTCATATCCATTAAACTCCAATCCTGAAAGTATGGAAAAAAAACCTTCCATTTTATTCACTGTACCGTGTACCTGACGGCGCACTTTTTCACGTTTCAGCCTCGTTGTGACAGGCAGTAATCCCATTCCTTTCATGGTTCCGCCATTTTCCATTCCTTCTGGATCAGAAATATGCTCCCCCATCATCTGATACCCGCCGCAAATACCACAAACCGGTATATTTTCCGCCATTTTTATAACTGCTGCTTCCAATCCTCTCCCACGCATCCAGTCAAGGTCACTCATTGTGTTCTTGCTGCCCGGTAAAAAGACCATATCCGGACATCCTAATTCCGCTGCTGATGCAACATAGCGAACAGACACCTCCGGTATCTGTTCAAACACATTAAAATCCGTAAAATTAGAAATTCTGGGATACCTGATGACTGCTATATCTATCTTTCTTTTTTCTTTTTTTCTAAAGCGCTCTGTCAGACTGTCCTCATCCTCTAATCGTATATCCATATAGGGTACTACCCCTGTTACCGGAATACCTCCCTTTTCTTCCAGTATCTCAATGCCGGAATCAAGCAGTGAGCGGTCTCCCCTGAATTTATTAATAATCAGTCCTCTCACACGTTTCTTTTCCTCTTCCGTAAGCAGCAGCAGCGTTCCTAAAAGCTGTGCGAATACACCGCCCCTGTCAATATCGCCTGCCAGCAATACCGGAGCATCCACAATCTCTGCCAGTCCCATGTTGACAATATCATTCTCGCGTAAGTTTACCTCTGCCGGACTTCCAGCGCCTTCTATCACAATGATATCTGCCATTTCCTCTAACTTTCGGAAAGCTCTCTTAATATCCGGAATCAGCCCTCGTTTATAAGAAAAATATTCCCTCGCGCTCATATTTCCAAGAACCTGCCCATTTACAATTACCTGTGAACCTGTATGGTCTGTCGGCTTTAATAAAATCGGATTCATGCAGACCAACGGGGTAATCCCTGCTGCTTCTGCCTGCATGACCTGAGCCCTTCCCATTTCAAGTCCTTCCTCTGTAACAAAAGAATTAAGCGCCATATTCTGTGACTTAAAAGGAGCTACTCTGTATCCATCCCGTTTCATTATCCTGCATAGTCCCGCTACCAAAAGACTCTTTCCTGCACCGGACATGGTTCCCTGAATCATAATAACCTTTGCCATAATTACCTCTCATATTTTCCAATCTGCTTCATATACGCAAGAAGCTTTTCGTTTCCAATAAAGTCTTTTTCATTCATATCATATAATCGTTCGATAAAATCCGATTCAAAAATCTCCTCTGGCGTCCCATATCGTTCCACATACTCTCCTTTCAGGCAGAGTATTTTATCGGAAACAATCTTTGCCAGTTCCAATTCATGTAAGGACATAATAACAGTCAGTCCTTTTTTCTCCCTCATTTCCTGTAATAATAGCAAAAATTCAAGCTTATATTTGATATCCAGATAAGACGTCGGTTCATCTAATATCACAATTTCAGGTTCCTGACAGATTGCCCTCGCCAGCATCACCCGTTGCTTTTGCCCGTCGCTTATCTTGCCAAAGTCTTTTTCGCTGATGTCTGTTATATGGGTAAGCTGCATCATTTCATCTACAATCCGCTCATCTGCTTCGGATAAAATGCCAAACCATCCGGTATATGGATAACGCCCGGTTGCAACCATGTCTCTGCAGCTTTTCAGTTCTACCCTTACCCTCTCCGTAAACACTACGGACATTTTCTTTGCCAGTTCCTCTGCCTTCATTTCAGACAAATCATCTTCTCCAAGATATACTGCTCCGCCAAGTAACCCAAGCTGCCCTGCAATACTTTTTAAAACGGTAGATTTACCCGCACCATTTGGTCCGATCAGGCACAGGATTTCTCCTTCCCGCAGTTCAATTTCCATATCCTTGATCAACGGTTTATTATCATACCCCACACACATTTTTTTCGTGGAAAAATAATAGTTCTTCATGCTTTTCGATTCTCTTTTCGTCCAAACGAAACATAGCAAATCTTAGGTGGTGTTCTTTAGCGCCTTAGATTTGCTTTTCGTTTTATAATCCAAAGCACCACTGGCGCACCGAAAATCGCCGTCACGGTGCTAATACTCAGTTCTGTTGGCGCAAGTATTGTTTTCGCAAGCAAATCACAAAACAAGCAAAAAGCACTTCCCCCAACAAAGCAGGCAGGTATCATCCAAATTGGCTCTGTTGTATTCAGCAATTTCTTGACCAAATGCGGCACTGCAATTCCAACAAAAGAAATCGGTCCCGCAAATGCCACAATACACGCAGATAAAATACTGGAGAAAATTACAATACACACACGCAAAAGGCGTAAATTAACACCCACATTCCGCGCATAAACATCTCCCAACTGGTAAGCGCCAAGTGGCTTTGACATCAGAAAAACTGTCAAAGACGCGGCGGCAACCACAACGGTCATAACTTTTACGTTTTCCCATGTCATTCCCGAAAAACTTCCCCGTGACCAGTTGTGAAGATTTACAATATCCGCATCATTGGCAAAGGTAACTACTAATTCCGTGACCGCCGAGCAAATGTAACCTATCATAACTCCGCTGACTACCAGCATTGACATATTATGGATTCTATGGGACATCAAAAGTACAAAGCCCATAGATAGCATAGCTCCAATAAACGCAGCCAAAATCATAGTTGCCGATGTCACCCTGACTCCCCTTCCCATGAGAAAAACCATTACAAGCGCCACCACCATTTTAGCCCCGGAAGAAATTCCTAAAACAAACGGTCCTGCAATCGGATTATTGAAGAATGTTTGCAAAAGATATCCGGCAAGAGAAAGCGCACCCCCGAGAAGCAACACGGCTATCGCCCTCGGAAGCCTGATATCCCACAGAATTCTTGTTACCGTTCCATTACTTTCCTGCCCGCTAAATATTCTTGCCACATCCGGCAATGCAATTCTGACACTTCCAATACAAATATTTAATATGAAAAAAATCAAAACGCAGGCTCCAAGCAAAAAGAAAGCCGCAATTTTTCTATGTTTTCTGTTTTTATGCATCATAATCGCAGCCTTTCACTCTAAATGATAAAGATAGTTCATATCATCATTTTCTCCCTGTATCATCGAATGGATATCCTCAATGAAATATCCGATTGCAAGGGATTGCTGGTACATATCGTTTGTTGTACACCACACATTTCCATTCTCCACAGCCTTAAAATCCGCAAGCAGCTCACATTTATCAAGCAACTCCTCTACACTGGAAACACCTCCATCAATAGAGCTGTTATAAATCAGGAAATCTGCATCTTTTGCACTGGCATAAAATTCTTCGACCTGTATATTCATGGTAGAACGCTTTGTTTCAGAATCGCCTAAATTTTGAAAGATATAGTTTCCACCTGCAAGTTCTATCATCTTCGGAACATAATCAGAAGATTGGCGTACCTGTACCATACCATTGGAAGTAATGAAAAAGAAGGCTACTGTTTTATCTGTTCTCTCAGATGCACTTACTCTCTCAAGAATTGCTGCCTGATCCGTAAATATCCTTTCTGCCTCCTCTTCCTTTCCAAGCAGCGCCCCATAAAATTTCACCCATTCTACCCTGCCAAGCGGATGTGACTCATAACTGGAATAGTCTATCATAACAGGGATTCCAAAGTTTTCCAGATTTTCCACTACTTCAGGCGAATGCGAAATCATCATATTTTCTATGGCAAGCGCACAATGATTTGAAACAAGCAGTTCATAATCCGGCTTGCTGTATTTACCCGCATAAAGGATATTACCCTTTTGCATTTCCTCTCTGGCTGCTTCAATAAACCAGCCATCTTCCTTTTGCCCTGAAAAAGTAATAGAATTTAATCCATCCAATTCACTGAAAATATCCATCGCCGAAGATGCCACAAGATAGATGTCTTTTATCGGACGCCTAAGCACCACAATTTCTTTATCTAAAGTTTGCGGTACATCCCCATTTTCCGGTACAATTAAAAACTGCGTGCCATCCATTGTTATCGTAAGCAGGGTATAACCGCCCTCATAATAATCAACTTTAAAATTTTCCGCATACTGTAACTCTAAGCTTCTCTCATAAACCAGTTCTTCTCCTGAATCCAAATCTGATTCTTCCTCTATATCTGCCATTACTTCAGAATCGGGAGAAGGACTGCCACAGCCATACAGCCATAGCAGCCCCACAAGAAACAAAAGAAACAAAACAGATGCCTTTTTTCTTCCTCTCATCTTATTCCCCACTTTTGGAGGCAAAAAGATTTTCTTAGAAAATTTTTTGCCTTTTATTCTTTGACTGCTGTATCTAAATGGAAAGTGAGTGTATATTCTATTTCATGAGGTTTACTCATCGCTACAGTGTCGCCGATAATATCCATTGGTTCATCAAATATAAGAACAGGAATCTCAAATATAGAATCGCCTTCCGTATTTACTGGCAGATATTTTTCTCCATTCACTATCATATAATCATAATTAGGGCTGTTCCATTGTACGGTTGCCATCGCTTTTCCACCTGCCACAGTTACTGATACGGGAGACAAAATTTCCGCCTTTCCGCTTCCGCCTGCAAAGGTAATTCCCATACTATATGTACCATCTTCCAAAGATACTTCATCATTTACCTGTTCATCATTCTCAAGCGGCACCGGATTGGAGACGCTGACCTTATGGTCGTACCATTTTCCCTTTGTCCCAATAAGCGCCAGATCAAATTCGCTCTCCAGCAAGGGAACAGGCACATCAAAACCATAAACTTCTTCCGTCATACCGTCACTGTATGTGACTGTATCTTCTGTCGGTAAAAGCAGCTCTGCTCCTTCTTCCGACGCATCTTCAGCCAGTCCGGGATAAAGATTTAAAATCTTTTTTGAACCAAGGGTAATATGTATTGTCATTTCCCCGTTCTCTACTGTCAGCGTTCCCTTGCCCTCGCAGGTTTCATTGACACGAAACATACTGCTGTCTGTCGTAAACTCTGCTGTATAAATCCCATCTGCCAGCTCTGCTGTATCCTGATTCTGCTTATCTGTTTCATCACTTTCAGGTTCTTCTTCCATTGGTTCTTCAGGCAATGTTTCCGTTACAGTTTCTGATGATTGCTCTGTATCCTCTTCTACAGTAACATCTACCGCAGAATCTGATTCCTGCGCATTATTGTTATTTCCACAACCCCCAGACAACGTGACAGCGAGAAGCGCAATAGCAATTATTATATTCTTCTTCATGATTCTTACCCGCCTGTTAATCTTTCATTACATCTGCCGTATGCTCTACATAAAGCTGCTGAATTGCTTGAATAGAACCAAGACCTTCAATCTGCGCATCCACGCTTTCAAAATTTCCAGAAGCCTTGAACATGCTAATCCATGAATCCTCATCTTCTCCTGCCATGTCATTATTGGCATGGTCTCCTGCAACAACCATCAACGGACGAAGGATTACCTTTGTATAACCCGCCTGTTTCACAGCATCTATCACCGCTTCGCAAGATGTTTCTTCCGGTTCCCCTTCCACTGTTCCGATAAATGCATTGACACAGCCAATGTCTGTCATTTGTGTCTGCATCTGACTGTAACTTACCTTTGCTGCATGGGAAGTGCCATGTCCCAGAAATACGAACGCTGTCCCATCCTCCTGCGCTTCTGCCAAACTCCCAAAACCTGCGTCCGCCACAGCTTCCGCAAGGATTGCTTCCGCTACCGCTGCTTTGTCCTCATTGACAACAGATGCATCCGCACCGACCTCGCCAAGAAGCGGCTCTGCAATCTTTACTGTTTCAAACTGATCTCTATATACTTCAACTGTTTCCATCAGTTCATCATACTCTGCCCCATGCATCAGATGAGTAGGCTGTACCACTAAATTCTTTACTCCGTTTCCTACTGCACGTTCCAATGCCTGATCCATATTGTCAATGAACTCTCCGTCTCTCGCCTGCACATGGTTGATAATAATCTGCGCCGTAAAAGCCCTTCTTACAGACCAGTCAGGATTTGCTGTCTGTATTGCATCCTCTATTCCTTTGATATCTGCAACACGGCTGTCATTAAAAGAAGTCCCGAAACTGACTACCAGAATTTCATTTTCTCCGATATCGTCCTGATTTCTCGGATTGTCTTTGGAAGCGTCGCCTGTATCCCTGCCAAAATAATCAGGATCGGCTTCTTCCCCTTCCACCAGTTCTTTCTGGGCATCCGTCAGCGCATCCCATGCCGCTTTTGCCTGAGCGCACTGCGCATCAGTGTCTTCTGTTCTCTTTTGTACATAGATTGCATCAATCAATGCTGCAACTTCATCTGCTGCTGCCTGATCAGAAACAACGTCATCCCCTGTCTCCGATTCATCCGCCTGATTTTGGCTGTCATTCTCTTCTGCCGATTCTGCACTCTTTGTATCTCCCTCCTCTGACTGTACGGTATTTTCCGCCGATGCCGGGGCATCTTTTGAACAACCTGCCAGCACCAGTGAGCAGGTCATAACACCAGTTAATAAAACAGCTACTAATTTCTTTTTCATTTTCTCCTCGCTTCCTTCCCTGTCCTGTCGCTCTACAGGGATATTATTTTAAATTTTAATCGAGTAGGGAAGATTCATCTTCCCCTACTCGCCGCGTGGGGCGCACGTTGCGCAAGCAACAATTTCATCTGTGCGCCCCTGCGCATAAAAAAATCCTCCACCATAATAACTACGGTAAAGGATTCATACACAAAATAAGCCTGCCAAATGCACTAAAATAAACAATCTTCCATCGTGCTTTCTGCAAGTTCAAAACGTACAACCAGTTACTCGTGGTTTGAAACAAATGTTTCTGTACAGCATTCAGGCAGGTCTCCCGGCTTATAGATCATCACATCAGCCGTCTTCCCAGGAAAGGATTTATTTAATTCCCAGTGACATATCGGCTTCTACTCCCTAATTACGGTGACGAGTTCGTACAGGATTTGCACCTGTTTCCCTTTTCACCAAAACCAATGCTCATTTCCCGCATTGTTCTGACACCTGTATACTATTTATTCAATTGTACAAGGTATAACACATTTTTTCCCTAATGTCAATAACTGCAAATCAAATTTTTGTTACCTAAAACTTGTTAGAACAATCCGAAAATTTGTCCATATCCATAAGTCAACTGCATATCGGTCATGACTGGCACTCGTTTCCATGCCAAGCTGCCTTCTGCCATTCTGCCTGAACAATTAAGATTGCTACAGTCAACGCAAATGCCTCTACACCTGACCTTATCATCCCGCGTAAGTTCTGCAATAAATGCAACACTCTTTTTCGGCAGCATACAAAAAGCTGAATTACAGGTAATCAGCGGCGTAAGCGTTTTTAACAGCTCTGGCAGCATCTCCAAAGGAAAATCTTCCTCACTTCCAAGAAAATGATATTTCGCAACATGCCAGTCCGTATTTTTCTGAATATAGCAGTTATAAGCGGCATATCCCTGCAATAGAAATTCGCCTGCCAGTACCTCAATCATATAGCTATGTGACAACATTTTTCTTTCACTATATCTTTCCTGTAAACAATCTATACCGTTACCTAAAGACATAACAACTTGCTCATATATCACGCTGTACGATTCACTTTGATGCTTATTTTTCCCAGAATATACGCTTTTCTCCCAAAAGGCTTCTTCACGCATCAATGGCAGCATTTCTTCAGCCACTGCTTGAAATTCATGTATTTGTGTTTCATCGTAATGGAATTTTTTGCGTACTTCCTCTAAAAAAGTAGGTGACAAAAATTTATCCAATACATTCGGAAAAAACGCTGCCATTTGATTTCCTCCTAATTTTTTCGTATTTATTTTAAATCTAAATGAAACCCTACGGACACAATAAACATAATATTTGAATTATATCATAACCGAACAAATTTTGTATGCCTTTTAAGAAATATCCCCTTCTAATTATTTTTCTGTATTTTATGGTCTTTACCCTGACTAAAAACAAGTTTTTCTTTGCTACCTCGCCCCTTTATCCTTTTGCCTTGCCTGATGCTCTCGTCTGCTTTCCCTTTCTTTTACCTCATGCTGTTTCTGTCTAAGCCGTTCTTTTATGCTCATGATATCGTTTGCTTTTTCTCCGTGAATTTTCTCATACTCCGCACGAGCTGCCTGATACTCAAGATTCTCTCTCTTTGATGCATCAAATTCCCTATAGAATGCCTGAACAGAGTCAAAGTTATATTCTTTCACGATGGATGAAAGCCGCTTTTTCATATTGGCAATCTGGTTGTCGATACTGTCAATCTCCTGCTGTAATTCCTTCCGTCTTCCACCCTTAAAGATACCCATACATTCGGATAATTCCTTTTTCAGCTTATCGCGCTTTTTCTCACGCTCAAAAATTGCTTTATTCTGCTCTTTGAGCTTACTGTCAATCTCTTTCAGAAGGGGATATTTACTTGCGAGTACGGAAGGTTTTGGTTGCGGCGGTCTTTCTGTTTCCAACCTATTTGTTTCGGCAGGAACAGATTTTTGTTCTGCTTTTATCTGTTCGATTATAGATTTTTTGACTGTGACAGTATTTTTCTGCTGTGACTGTTCTGCTTTATTCTGCATATCCGTTTCTTGGCGCAGATTAACAGAAAATGGTATCTTTTTCTTTTCCTGCTGAGTCGCCGAACCAGCTTTTACATGGGCATGACTTTCCATTTCTTTTGGTATTTCCTTTATGACATCAGCAGCTTTATCAATAACTTTTTCCGCTATATCCATTACCTTTTGCATAGCTTTTATAATCAGACACTTTAATAATAAAATCGCCGCCCTGACAATCTCCCCGAACAGCTCCGGCTTGTTACCGTTCTGCTCCACAGATTCCTTTACCTTTTCCGTGATTTCTGTCTTTTTCAGTTCCACAACCTCCGTCTCGGATACGCCGCTTATAATAGCACGGTCAACAGCCCTGTTCCATTCCATGCGGATTTCATTGTCTGCTTTTATCGCCTCCGCTTTGGGATTATTTTTACCGACTTTCTTTGTGGCAAGGTACGGACCGTTTTTATCAAATATGCTGAGCCTGTCCTTATCGTCAATCACCATCTGGTTAATCAGATCCGTATATAATACTTTTATCTCATCCAGAAAAGATTCCTGCTTGAAGCGTCCGTCTTTTACAGTAAAAATCCTGCGTTCATACGCTTCGCCTTTTTTGATGATTTTACAGCCCTTGCGGATATTTCCGTCCCCGCCAAGTATCTCTTTCTTTGTCCGCACATGACGCCCCTGCTCGTCATAGAACATATTCCGGGTGGCAGTCTTTTCTTCCGGCTGGTCTAACCGTTTCCTCTCCGCAAATATCATATGGATATGCAGGTTTGTTTTCCGTTTGTTATGATGAAGTGCAGCAAAACACTCCACGCCGTACCTATCCTTAAATCCGTCAACCATCCTTTTCAGCAGCTCATCATGGTCATGGTTGATGAAACTTTCCGGCAGGGCGATCATCAGCTCCCTTGCTTCGATGCACTTTCCATTCGTCCCGCTTTTTTCAAATTCTTCCTGATTACACTTGGCAAGTTCCCGCCAGAACGCCCTGTCCGGCTCCGTTGCATAGACTTCATACAGATGCTCCTGTTTGGCATGGCTTGAAATATAAGTGATGCGCCCCGATAAATCATGCAGTTTTGCCATTTCTATAAATGAATTTCTCCTCATATGCGATTTTCCTTTCTTTTTATAGATAATCTGCCGCCGCAGATTTTTGTGAGCAGTCATTATCAGACGTCTGTCTGCGAACCGATGTCCGAATACGGGCAATTTACGGCTGTCGCTTTCTGACAGCCGCATAAGGGCTTCGTTTTATGAAGTCCCTATGACGATGCTGCACATCTGCCCTGAAATGTAGCCGTAAGCAGCATCGCCATTCATGCGCCCGTCCTCTGGGCGGTATGGATAAATACAGTCCGGCTCTTTCGGACTGTAAATTTGCGCAGGCGCAAATTTGCCCCCTGCAAGGGCGAAATCCCCGGAGTACAAAACGAAGTTTTGTGCGTAGGGTGTATTTCGCTCTCAAACGCCGAGGGCTTAGGGAAGGGCTTACGCCCTCCCCGGAAATTAGTTCCTGACACTCCTCGAACCACTCCAAAGCAGTTCGTAGAGCAGATGCTTTACAGACATCAAAAAACCGCCTGCCAGAAAACTGGTATTCCAGCTTCAAAACAGACGGCTACATTTACGCCTTTATTTGCAGCCTTCCGACTGCTCTTTGCCCTTATTTTGCGGGCTTAAATGCCCGCCCTTTATTATGCAGCCTTATATGGCTGCCCTTTGTCCTTATTTTGTAGCCTTTCGGCTACCCTTTGTCGGTCTTTTATGAAAATATGGATGCATTTATGCTCTGATGTGAAAAAATCCACAAAAATAAGGCTACAGTAAACCTGATTACCATAGCCCTACTCTGCAACTATATTAAAATGCATCAAAATCAATCAAGTCATTGTCCGGTGGGTCTGTGGCATTCTCTGATACAGCTTCTTCCTGCACATCCCCTGCATTCTGCATCGCTGCTTCCATATCTGCAGGATTAGAAACAATGGGAGAAACTGCCCCGCCCATTACTGCATTTCCGTTATTCGTACCGTTTGCTGATGCCTGACCATACACCATGCCGCCTTGCGTCGCTGGGTATGCACCCATAGGAACAGATAAGGGAAAAAACTGCATCTGTGCCATATACATCCCCAAAAGCGCCGGGAGATTGGACATCACTTTCTTTTCCACCATTTCCACGATGCGATCCGCAAAAGCGTCCTCTTTCTCCCTTGTTTCCAGATAAGGATCACACTTTACCGCCACACAGCGGTCATAATAATTATTGACTGCTTCTATCACAAATCTGTTCTGTGACTTAAACATCTGCCGTACCTGTGGGGAGTGCAGGAGTTCCCATGCCCTGCACTCATCCCCTCTCTCCATGTTGAAACGGATATTGTGGTTTTTATTCTTCATTCAGACACATCTCCTTATCCGGCGGAAGCCATCAATTTCTGCCTGCGGAGTTTCATATAGCAGAAATATTCATAGCCTTTGGCGTTTGCTCGTATATCATGGTTAAAGGTAACATTGTCACTGTCATAATCCCCGACAAGCTCCACAATCTTTGCGCCGCCGCCCATGATATACAGTTTCATAAGGTTCGGATTATAACCGTGTGCTTTCAGTTCCGCAAATATCTTATCCACATAGCTCTTTGCCGCTTTTTCCATAAGCTGCTGGTATTCCCCGCCCACTTTTATATCACCATAACGCAGATAATTCTCGATAATCTCTGCCGGAAGTTCCTCCGCTTTCCTGTCCAGTATAAGATTGCGGATCGCCATATAACATTCATTCGCCCCCAGCTTTACCGTCCACGACTTGCTTTCGCTCGCCTTGCCGTTGTTGAGTATCATCACATTCATCGTCCCGTTGCCGATATCCGCTATCATGTGCATCCCCTTAAAATCCGGCAGGCTCTCCGCTACCGCCGCATAACACTGCGGCATGACCGTACAGTCCGCGATGTCAACCGTATATCGTTTACCTGCATATTTGTAATCTACATGGCGGTTCTGCATCATATATTCACGGAAGGAATCCCTCTGTGCCTGCACCCATTTTAACGGAAGCCCTACCGCAAGATGTATCTTTGCAGCCGATAATCCCCTCGCTTTCAGCTCCTTTGCAATGGCGGCAAGAGTAAGAATATAATTATCGTCATCCAGGCTTTTCTCCGCAACAAAATCCTTGTGTCCCTCGCCTATGGTGTAATAGCTGCCTTCATATTCCAGATAGTCTCTTGTAAAGACAGGCGGCTGACTGCTCCTGCTCACGGAAGTCGGGAAACAGCACCTTGCCGTCTTATAATTCCCATAGCCTGCATCCACTCCTAAAATAATTGTCCCGTTCATGTTGTAATCTCTAAGTTTTGCCATATCAAAATCCTCACTTTCATGCTTGTTGTTATTATCAAACTATCTGCCATATTTTGCTTTCACTTCCTCTTTGGTCGGAAGGCTGCTCTCTACAATAATCTTGTTTTCCCCTGCTACCATAGCTGCAACCTGTTCCGTACCGTCCGTATGCAGGAGTCCGTCCGCTGATGCTTCCGCCTCCGCCATCTGTTTCTGTTTGTCCGCCTCCCTTGCTCCTTCAATCACACGCCGGATTTCCGGTCTGTGCTTTTTACGGTATTCTTTCAGGTAGGCACGGCTGTATGCACGGCGTTTCCGCTTCTTTTCCTCCGCCGCCATTTCTTCCTCAGAAAGCTCCTGCACCGGAAGCTCCACCTTCCCGATATAATTTAAGAAAATCTCGATCTCCTGCACACGTTCTCCGTCGATTTCCTCTATTTTATGCACCATGACCTTATCAACAAATTCATTCACAATGGCGGGCGTGAGTTCCTGAATGTCGGTGTACTTGCGGACAAGGGAAAGAAATTCCTCCGTCCTGTCCGTGTCATCCTCAAACTGTGCAAGTTTTTCACGGATTTCCTGCATGGAGATTTCAAGCTCCTGCTGTTCCTTCTCATAATCGGAAGAAAGCATTTCATACCGTCTGTCCGGCAGCTTCCCCATTGCGTTGTCCTCATACACCTTTTTGATCAGCAGGTCAAGGTCTGCAAAACGTTTCTCTTTTTTAGAAAAGTCTGCTTTCAATTTTTTGACCTCGCTTTTATCCCTGACCTCGGATGCGCTCCGCATATTTTTTATAAACGCCGCCTCGTCCATGCGGACGCTTTTTAAGGCATACCGTATCGTTTCGAGGATAAGCTGTTTTACCGTATCCTCTTTTATGGAATGTGAAAAGCACACCTGCTTATACTGCTTCCTGCTGCTGTTGTAAGTGCTGCAGTTAAAGCCTGCGGATGTGCGCTCTGTCCCGCCGTTCGGGATACCCCTCCAGTCTCTTGCCGCCCTTGTCGTGCTTCTGCGGTAGTGCATTTTTCCGCCGCAGTCCGCACAGTAGAGCTTTCCGGTCAGCAGGCTTCCTTTTCCGCCGGTATCCACTCTCCGCACTGTCTTTCTTAATTCCTGCACCATATACCACGTCCTGCGGTCTACGATTGGTTCATGGGTATCCTGAAAAACAAGTATCTCATCACTGTTATTCTTAACAGCTTTCTTATCCTTATAGGATTCCTTGTGGCTACGGAAATTTACGGTATCGCCCATATATTCCGGTCTTTCCAGTATCCGCACCACCGATCCGCCCGTCCAGTTGTAGGGAGTTTCAAAATCGCACATGGTCTGGTAATTGCCCCTCTGCCTTGTCGCCTGATAATAGGACGGTTTCTCCACCTTTTCCTCCATAAGCCGCTTTGCTATCTGGTACGGTCCCATGCCCTCCACGGTCAGACGGAAAATCTTTCTCACAACCTCCGCCGCTTCTTCGTCAACGAGCCAATGGTTTTTATCCTCCGTATCTTTCACAAAGCCGTAGGGCGGGTTACTCGTAATCGGTTTTCCCTCTTTCCCTTTCGCCCGCAAAACTGCGGTGATCTTCCTGCTGCAGTCACGCAGATACCATTCATTCATGATATTCAAAAAAGGGGCGAATTCACTGCTGGTGTTGTTGCTGCTGTCAACACCATTGGAAACAGCAATAAAACGGACACCCTTTTCCCGGAAGAATACCTCCGTGTAGAATCCTACCTGAAGGTAATCCCTCCCGACACGGCTCATGTCCTTTACTATGACTGTGCCGATGTCGCCGTTTTCAATCCGGCTTAACATCTGCTTCCATCCCGGTCTTTCAAAACTGCCGCCGGAAAATCCGTCATCCGTAAAATGCACCGTGTTCGTGTACCCGTTGTTTTTTGCATAATCCTCCAGCATCTTTTTCTGGTTGACTATGCTGTTGCTGTCCCCCGCAAGATCATCGTCCCTTGAGAGCCGCTCATAAAGAGCTGTTATTCTGTTGTCACCAGCCGTCCTGTTGTTCATTCCGAACTCCTTTCCGGCGGCTGGCTCATCTGTGGTGAATCCATCTTAACATAACTTTCTGCGCCTGTCACCATTTCATTCAAAATTAACCGGGGAATTTTTTCATCCAGCGTGTCGGCATATCCCGAACCCGTATATACCCTGACCCTGAAAAGTGTCCCGCCGATTCTTCTGTAAAAAAATCCAGCCGGAACAGGGCTGGATTCTGCTACATCATTATTCACTTTTAATGTTTCTGCCATACAATCCTTTCTTGCGCACCGAGCGCATATCCCTTATAATTGTTCGGGGAACTGTTAAGCTCCCTGACTTCCGTACTTAGTAACCGAATTTTTATTTTATCCGTACTCCACAAGCCGCCCTCCCTTCTATTTGTAACTGATTTTATTTTGAAAAAGATTACTCTTTCACTAATAGGAGAAAAACGGCTATAAAAACGGAAGTGTTTTTGAAAAAACTGCTACACTTTTTTATATTTTTGAAAAGGACTGATTATAAATGCCAAAATACACCGAACTCCCAACATTCAGGGAGCAAAGTTTTATAACAGAAGCGGACGGGGATATGCTCCACCGTGAAGCCCGTGCCCTTGCAATCCGGCGCATTGAGGAAAGCGCAAGGACAGTGGAGGACTTTGAAAACGTGCTGTACTGGTGGGATAAACTGGACGAAAATAGGGAACGGAGAGAAAGAGACCATGAGATAGGACGCTCCACTGTTCCTCTGGAATGGGGCGCAGATGAACTGCATTTATTCGATAGACCGTCTTATGATATGGTTTTAAGAAGGCTCCTGCTTGCAGGTGATTTTCTTGATTTCATATTTGACAGCCCGGAAACGATACATGAACTTGTCACAGATGCGGATTTATCGGAAATATTAAAGGAACTAAAGCCGCACCTCAAAAATATGCTCTATTACCTGTTCCTGCGTGATGATTCCGCTACAGAGTATGCAGAGAGCATCGGGCAGACAGACCGGAACATCCGGGGCATCCGTGAAACAGCATTGAAAAAGATACGAAAACTCTATGGTGCTGTGCTTGCATACCGGAAGGAAAACAGTCTGCCGCTGACGCTTGATGAGAAACATTTTTTAGAAAACGGAGTGCGGAAGAAAAAGGAAAGTAAACGGCTTGACCGATAACAAGTAACTGTTTATAATATAGGAATTATTACATCAGATAATTCGATATGATTGATGGATTGGAGCAGATTTTCTATGAAGAATTTATTTGCGCATACCAGCGCACCGTGGATTCGGTACAGCGGCTATGAATATAAGACCGCTGATGATGGCACTCTCTACATAACGGTTTCAGAAGGCGCAGAACCGGAAATGTACCGCCCCATGCAGGAAGCGGAGCAGCTTATCACTGATGCGGTAAATGTCGGGCTTGCCGCCATGCACAAAGCCCCGGAAGAAGAACTAAAAGAGTCCGTGCTTGACTTTGTAAAAAAATATGGTTTCCTCGGCTTTATGACCGCCCTGCCGACAACAGCAGATTTTATAACCTATGAATCCGTGTATCTTCCAAAAAACCACTTTATAAAGGAAGAATCCCTTCCTACAGAGAAGTATCTTTCCTATTTCTACCCTTTTGATAAACTGGATTTCAGAAAGAAAAGTGTGGAATCGGGATGGTCTGTGACTGACCGTGAAGGCATTGCGATCACAATGGCTATGGGGAATGCGCCGCAGGCTGTGGCGATGGAATTACAGAAGGAATATGCGGAAAGGTACGACTGGATTTTGAAAGAATTTACTGACTTAGCATTTACCTTTATGACAAGTTTCCTTTATTACCTCGATTATGATACGATTGACGAGCAGACACGCAGCCTGTACCGTCAGGGCATTTCCGCTTTCGGCGGCATATCCCCCACTTACCGGATTGCACTGGAAAAGGATTCGCCCGTTATCGTATGGGATTTCCATTCGCTGCTTGTCATGGTGCAGATGTGCTTTTCCTTCATGCTCACGGACAAGGACAGTGATATGCGTATGTGCAAGCACTGTAAAAAAGCCTTTGTCGCAAGCCGGAAGGGGAATGAATTTTGCAGTCAGAGGTGCAAGAACCAGTTTAATGTCTACAAATCAAGAGAAAAGAAGAAAGGGAACAAAAGAGATGATTGAAAACAGGAACGTAAATATCATAACCGATGCGGACGGTAAAAAGCTGGTCTTGATTAACGATATCCGTTTCAAAGGGAAACGCCAAATTGACTGGGATAATGTAAAGCGGTATCTCGAAGGATATGTCGGAGACTATTACGAGATTGAAGAAAATGCCGAGCGTATTTATATTGGAAATGAACTTCCCGAAGAATACACGGAATCAGAGAGCCGGAAAAGCCTTATGGGTGCAAATGCAAAAGCGAAGGCAAACGCCGCTACTGCGATACCTGAACTGATACAGATAGCATCAAACCCGGCTTATGAAGAAAACCGCAAGGAAAAACACAACAAAAACGCCAGATACGGCTGGTACAGGTATGATGTCCGTTTTGCCCTCCCGGTTTATGAGGAGAATGTGCTTGTCAGATACAATATATTCCATGCCCGTCTTTTAATTAACCATGCTGAAAATGGCAAAAAATATCTGTATGATATTTTGGCAGTAAAAAAAGAAACGAGCAAGCCGTAACAAGATGTACGGTGAAAACCCATTTCTTATTGTCAATAATAAGCCATTTTTTCCGTCCTGTCAATCCCCTATTTTAATTTTTCACAAAATCCCGCCATTGGCATTTTTAATGCAATGGGGGAACTTTGTTTCCCCTTGACCACTCCATAGCATGAGGCGCAGAAGATGTCAAGACCGCCGCAGGCGAGGCGGAGCCGGTGTCTTGACATCTTCTGCGCCTCATGCTACAAAACTTAAAGCCAGAATAAAACTAAAGGGAATATATCAGATCATGCAGCACTACTTCCTCCGCTCTGCTCCTAACCCGGATAAACCGGAAAAGATTTTGCAATTCCTCCACATTTCAAGTACAATAAAGAAAAACGTTGGAGGATGTGTTCATGTTACTTACAGATAAATACGCTGACAAAATTTATGGTACGATCACCTGTTATGACCGCATGATCATCCAGGGGTATATCCCCGGATGGAGCCATGCTGAAGGCATGACAGGCTATCTGAATGCCAACAACATCCGTATTTTTGATTTTTCAAATTTCTCCCAGCCTCTTACGGAACAAATCCGCGCAAACGCCCAGCGCATCGCAGATGAAAACGGCATTGAAATCGAATTCATTCGTAAGCTTCGGGCTTTCCGCAAGGATGACCGGATTCAGCAAATCATTCAGGAAACCGGAAAGACCGAGGGGCTGATCCACATCTTTTCCGCCATGGAACAGTGCAATACTTATAAACCCTGGCATGACAAGACCACGGGAAAGACATTCCTTAAGTTTGACCAGAGCAAATGTCTCCACTATTATTTCTATTTCATTGACAAAGAACTGGGGCTCTGTTACCTTCGTGTCCCTACATGGGCGCCTTTCCGCCTGCAGTTCTATATGAACGGCCATAACCTGCTCGCCCATAAACTGCAGAAGAAGGGCATTACTTACCGCATGCATGATAATGCTTTCCTGGAAATCTCGGATGTGGAAGCTGCCCAGAAACTCTCAGACAGGATCAATCCGGAATACCTCCATAAGGTTCTGGATGCTTTTGCAAAACGCTATTGTCCTGTTCCTGAAACACTCGGCCTGAGCTACACATGGACGATCCAGCAGATTGAGTGTGCAACAGACGTCATGTTCAAACAGCCGGGCGACCTTGGCCCCCTTTATGACGAGATCATCCGGACCGCAGTCTTTACGGTAAAGCCGGACAACATCGCCACCTTCCTGGGACAGCGTATTACCTATAACTGTAAGAAGGAGGTCGGCACCAACTATAACGTGCGTATTCTCGGAACGAGGATCAAACACCATATGGGTGATGTATCAATCAAAATGTATGATAAGTTTGGCTGCGTCTTACGGATAGAAAGCACCAGCAACGATATCAGCGCTTTCAGGGTAAAACGGAAAGTGGAACATAGGGACGGCAGTTCATCGGAACAAAAGGCTCCATTGAAAAAAAGCATTTACAGCCTTTACCAGCTGTTCACGATTATGAAAGCTGCAAACTACCGGTACCTGGAATTCATCTCATCTTTCGATGACCATAGCGGCGGGAAGGAAAACCTTACAAAGGTTACCGATTCCGTTGTGGACAAGGGGCGCTCTTACCGCGGACTGAATTTCTTTGCGGAGCGTGACCTGCATGTGCTGGAAGTGATCAGCCGGGGCGAGTACATGACTTTCGGGATGCAGGGAAAGGATATCCGCCAGCATTTTGAAAATATCAGTCCGTCAGCCATGTCCAGGATATTTAAACGTCTCCGTCTCCATGGGATCATTGAAAGGGTGCAGGGCTCTTACAAATATTTCGCCACAGCCTATGGCAAAGAAATCATTGCCGCAGGACTTACCGTCAAAAACCTTGTGCTTATACCAGCATTGGCATAGGTATTTTTCTTACGCAAAAAATTTTGCCATTTTGCGCAAGATTTCATTGTTAAGTGCCTAATGCTGTTCATCTTCTGAAGCCAGCAGAGCCAGTCATCAGATTTAAGCTGTTCGGTTACTCCCTCTTTTTTTGCCATCTGCCTTACAAGCCTGTCCATCATCTCATTACATTCTTCATCAATCTCCGCAAGATGCTTCCATAAGGTTTCCGACAAGATCATATACGAATAAATGCCCCTATGGTTTTCTTCCAAAAAACGCTTCCTCATGCGTCCATACTTCCCGATCTGATACTCCGTTGTATCCGAAAGTTTGAGGTCTGGAATCAGATAATCTCCTTCCCAATGGTAAGTAATCTCCATATACAACCGCCTTTCTTTGTGCTAAACTGTTTACAGATACGAATAAAAGGATTATCACCTTCTTCCTTGTATTACAACATCTGCAAGTTTCCATTCACCACAAATGAGCCAGCCGCATATGTTGTATTTTTGCAGATGCGCATTTCCGCTAAAATAAAGCGTTTATTGGAAATGTTTACATCTACAGTTCACAACATATCACATCGTCCATGTACTGGCACTTGGCAAACATATCCGAGGATTTCTGCGCTTCCGTCTGTGCGATGCCCGCCACGTTCCTCATCTTTGTGTATAAAAAAAGGTTTTTGTAATTATGGCTTTCATCAACGAAAAGTCTGTCCACGCCAAGCTGTTCAAAGGTCACAACATTATCCTTGCGTGTGGTGTCATTGAGTTTCTCAAGCCTTGCCGTCAGCGATTTTTTCGTTTTCTCCATCTGCTTGATTGTGTAGCGTTCCCCGTTGTCCGCCTTTGCCATCGCAATCGCCGTTTCGATTTCGTCTATCTGACGTTCTATGATCGCCGCCTGACGCTCATGTTGCCCGGACAATCGTTTCATACGGTATGAGTTTAGGATTCCCCATGTAAACGCACCTCCATTTCCTCCTGCAACATCTGCAAGGCACTGTGGATATAATGCCATGCCGTACTTTTACAATGCCCGTATAAATCCCCGATTTCCTGCTGTGTGTAATTCCCGAAAAAGTAAAGGTAAATGATTTCCCTCTTTTTCTCTGGCAGGGATAACAGGGCTGCAGCAAGCTCACCATTGGTGAGTATGATTGTCTGACCGCAGATTGTAACGGGGTATTGTTCGTAGGGTGATTTGAGAGCTTCGTCTGATGTGCTTAGAGGGTAGAACTTTTCTTCTGTGAGGTATTCAAAGGATATTTCTCTTTGCCGCCGCCTGTTCCTGTCGCGCCATGCGTTGATAGCGGCATAGCGTATGACGACTTTGCAAAAGCCATTGAAAGAATACATGATGTGTTCCCTGTATGCTTCTGTGCAATCCATAGAAATTTCCCCCTTTCTCCCACATGGGGCGGTGCTTGGTTTATAGTTGCAATTTTATACTGCTCATTATCATAGACTATGGGCTAAGGACTTCATCAGCAGAAAGTACCCAGTCGCCTAATATTTCGTCACTCCATTTTAAGCAGTCGTCCAAATGAAATGATATTCCGCCATAAGATATAATTCCATGTGAGGACGCAAGTTCTTCTGTATAATTTTCAAGCAAATATACCTGTTTAAAGCGTGTAGGATTACTTGTGTAATGACATACCAAAGGGATAATGCCTGTCTGATCTTCCGAAACAGATATACCGTCTTTTGTTACATGGAATGTTATCCATGCCATTCCTTCAAGCATACTCTGTCCATTTTTCTGTGTTGACACATAGTTTCCGAGCGAATAATAGCATAATGCCCGATTTCCGTTTGTGGCTTCAATCCACTTTACAGGCTGCACAACATGGGGGTGTGTGCCAATAATAATATCTGCTCCCGCTTCTGTCATTTGCATTGCAAACTTTTCTTGGGTGCTTGAAGGGGTTGTTGAATACTCTGTTCCCCAATGCGGGCATACAATAACAATATCCGCCAGTGTTTTTGCTTCGGAAATATCAAGCAGCACATGCTTGTTAAGTGTTTCAAAATCAATCCTGCCATTTGATTCATCTACATCACATAGCATATTCATTCTGTCTTTTATGGAAGATGATATGCTTTCTCCGTTTGCCCCATATGTATAATTTAGAATTGCAAACGTATCATCACCAACTTTTAATAATGGAATGCGGTTTTTATATGTTTCTTCTGTCAATGGCTCGTGAATACCCGTAACAAGCACTTCAGGGTGTGTTTTCCAAAAATCAATGCAGTTTTCCATTCCGCTCATTCCTTGGTCTGCCGTATGGTTTGTGGCTTGAAGGACAACATTAAATCCTGCCCCGGCTATGGCATCCCCCGCTTCTGTTGGGGAGTTAAATTTGGGATAACCATGAAAATCAAGCTCATTACCTCCAAATATTGTTTCTTGATTGATTATCTTTATATCTGCTTTTTCCAGAAATGCGCCTATTCCGTCAAATAAAAAGTCATAATTCCGGCTTCCGTCAGACTGCTTCCCGGCATTTACAATCCCCATATGTAATAAATTATCACCGACTGCCATGAGCGTAATATCGTGTTCTTCAAAAGCTATTTCATCATTTTGCGCCGGGAGAGACACTACTTGGACAACTGCTTCTTCCTTTTCCGGCGGTTTATGCACCCATCCGTATATGGTGTCTGCTACTGTATGCGCTCCTATAAGGCATAATATTATCCTTATGATTGCCATTAACCTATAAAAGCGTATCCGGCGCTTTCGTGCTTTTTTTCGTCTAACTGCCTGTGCTGTTTTTTTTGAACGGGAAATGGTTTGGTAATTTCGGTTCGGTACTTCCTGTTTCATTCTTTGCGGTGTTCTGCTCGGAGTTTTTGCCCCCTGCCTTGGTTTTCCGCTTGAAACCATATTCCATAATTCCAATTCCTGTTTCTTCTGCAAATCATGTTCCATAATGTTACCCATTACAAATTTTGAATATTATATTTCCAGTTTGCCAATGCAAAAGCAATGTTACGGCTTCCTTAGCAGACACAACTGGCAGTTTTTATATATACCGATTAAACATTCAAATATGATGGGAATGCTGAACATAAGGTATCTTTGGAAATATCAGTGGGATATTACCTGTCAACCGGGACCACACTCTTTAAACAGCGTGAAATCAGTCATTGCCCCGCCGCTGTTATCCATCCATAAAGTAATATCCTCTGGATTATCCGCCGGATAGCTTGCTTTCATATCCGCAATGAAATGCTCCGGCTCATCGCTTTCCGGCTGCCCGGACAAGTATGTAATATCCAGTGTGAATATCTCGTCCACCGTTCCGTCATTTTCTTTACGTTCCACAAGAACTGCGGAGCAATCCTTATACTCATAAAACGAAGCGTACATTTCTTTCCATTCGCTTATAGCCTGCTCCATAACCTTTTCACTGGGTGCAGTATCTTCTGTCGGCTTTTCGGCTTCTGCATTATTTTCTTCCGGCACACTGTCTTTTTCTGCCACTGTACTTTCACTGCCGCTGCCCATAAGTGGTTCTTCCTTTGGCACATTTTCTTTGCCGCACCCGGAAAGTAATATTGCGGATAAAATGCCAATTACCAAAATATTTTTCCATAGTTTCTGTTTTGTGTTTCCCATTTTTAACCTCCATGTAATTGTGATACTAAAACTTACTTTTCTGTTAAAGCTATATGGTTATGAACAAAAATACCTTACGTTCAGCATTCCCACCATGCCTGTTTCAAGATTCAAAACATTTTCAGTCCGCAAGGATATTGTCAACCACAAACTTAATATCTTTTATTTCTCCCTCCATTCCCAGATATTCCGTTTCCTGTTCTGAATTTTCGGGATTCCACTGTACGTCACTTGGATAGCAGAGAATGTAAGTTTTATCGCTGGTAGAAAACAGATAACGGTACTGGACAAAATCATATCCCTTTTCTATGAATTGTTCCGGTGTCATGGATTCCTCATAGCAGACGATATAAAACAGGACACCGCCGTCAAATGCGTCTATCCCCGCACTGACATCTTCTCTGACCTGTGTGTGATAAACAATATAATTCTGACCACTAGCTTCTACAGAATATTTTCCTTTCCAATCATCGGGCAGGATCAGTGTAAGATTGATTTCTTCCAACTTTATCATTTCCTGTTCTACTGGCACTTCAACCACTGTTTCACGGGCAAAGGCAAACGCGCCTGCACTAAAGCTGCAAGCCATAAGCACAAAAGCTGCGGCGGCAGTAAGGAAGCGTCTTATTGTCTGACGGTGATGCAGTTGTCTGTAATTTGGGATATTCTCTGCCTGTTCAACAAGCCGGTCATCAATGTTCCCAATATGTTCGGAAAGCTGTTTTTTGTTCATACTTTGATACCCTCACTTTCTAAATATTTTTTTAACTTGCGGCGCATTTCGTAAAGCATGGATTTTACCTTGCTCTGGCTGAAGCCTGTATATTTACAGATCGTTTCGATTGAATCAAAATACCAGTACCGCCGTATAAATACAGTCCGTTTTTCTTCCTCTAACCGCCAGAGGAACTTATCAATCGTACTTTCGATATGCTTTTTTTCGATTTCCGACTCTATGCTGTCTGTCCCGGATACGCAGTCACCTAATTCCTCTAATGAGGTAACAACAGCCGGATTTCTTTTAGCAGCAGAAATATATTCATATTTCTTCAAAGCCAGATTTCTGACAATCCTGCTCAAAAATACGGAAAATCTGTTTGGGTGCTTATCCGGGATTGCGTTCCAGACTGCAAGGTAAGTATCGTTGAGACATTCTTCCCTGTCTTGGTAGTTTGAGAGAATGTTATTTGCGATATGATTACAAAGCCCGCCATATTTTGAAGATGTTTCTGCAATCGCACTTTCATCTCTTGCCCAGTAAAGACTTACAATCGTCTCGTCATCCATAGTATGTTTTCACCTCCTTGTTATTTTGTAGATAAACAGCCTCCACTATACTAAGTACGGATTTTGTCATTTTGGTTGTAAAAAAAATAAAATTTTTTGTTTTGCAGAAGAATTATAGCATATCTTTTTTATCTCAAATCAAGTTTTAATATCTTCTAGGTAGGAATGAGGGGGATTCCGTAGTAGTCGGCATTGCTGGTAATGTGTATAACTGGCTGTCTTATGGAATTGTGGGTAACTCTGTTTGCAGGACGTGGGAAAGCTGCACTTTAGCTTTTCCATGTGCTGTGAATAGAGTTATCCATGATTCCATAGCCAGTTATGCACATTTCCACAATGCTTCTTTTGTTCCTCCCGGCGCGGGGCTTCCCCCACTAACTGACTTTTCTTTTCGGCTGGTCGCTTTTCTTTCCCTCCCGCCTTGCCCTCTGCTGGTCGGCTTTCTTCCGGCGGTATGCCGCAAGCCGTTCTGTTTCCTCCGGCGTGAGGTCTGCCCCGGTCTTTTCAATCTCCATAAGCTCCTTTATGGATTTCTGCTTGGGCGGCTTCTCCGGCTCGCTGGCTTTTCGTTTCTCCCGCCATTCCTTTTGCCACTCCCGGTTGTGTGCAAGCCGCTTTTCCTCCGCTTCCTGTTCCTCCGGGGTGAGAAGCCCCGCTTTCTTCCTTGCGGTAAATTCCCGTTTCTCTGCCTTGCGCTTCTCATACCGCGCCTTTGCAAGCTCCTTTGACCGGGCTTCCTTTGCCGCCTGTTCCTCACGCTGGCGGCGTTGTTCCTCCACTTCTGCCGGGGTGACGATATATTCCGGCACTTCAAAATCCCCGATAAAGTTCAGATAAATGTCTATCCGCTGGCGGCGGTCATTCCCCCGCCCCTCGCCCTCATGCACAACCACTTTCTCGATAAACTCGTTGAGCATGGGCGTTGTAAGTTCGGAGAAGTCGGTATAGCGTTTCACAAGCTGGATAAACTGGTCTGTTTTCAGCCTGTCGGCGTTCCAGCTCTCAATCTGCCTTTGCCATTCGGCTATGGACGTTTCCAGCCCAGTCTGTTCCTCGTCATACTCGGCAAGAAGCCGGGTAAAGTGCTTGTCGGGTATCTTGCCTGTGGCGTTGCCCTCATACAGCTTTTTCACAAGCCCGTCCAGCTCTTTGTACCGCTTCTGTGCCTTGCTGATTTTCTGCTTACACTCCTTGACTGTCTTTTCTTGGTTCTGGTCGGACGCTTCCCGGACGCGCTCTGTAAACTCCTTTTCGTTGTGCCGCACATACCAGCTCACGCGCTGGATAACGGCAAGAATGGCGGCTTCAATCTTCGCTGTGGGGATATAGTGCATGGTGCAGTCATGGGTAAGCTGGCGGTAGCCGGAGCAGACAAAAGCGTCCTCTATCCATTTCCCTTGCACAAGGTTGTAGCGGTGTGTCAACTTTGAGCCGCAGTCGGCGCAGTAGAGAAGCCCGGTCAAGCGGTTAGGGGCGTTCTGCCGTTTCGGGGCGCGGCGCACGGTTTCCCGTATCTTCTGTACAGTCTGCCACGTTTCCTCGTCCACAATGGCGGGGATTGCGCCCTCAAAAACGTGCTGTTCCTCCGGCGCGGTCTTTCGGGTGCTTTTGGTCTTGTAATTCTCGCATACGGTTTTCCCTAACACCTTGCGCCCTATGTATTCCGGGCGTTTCAGTATGTAGCCGATAGTGGTAGCTGACCATGCGTAGGGGTCAGCGTATTTCGCCGCCCGGACTGGCTCGCCTGTCCGCTTCCAATGCTCGGACGGGATAGGGATTTTCTCGGCGCGGAGTTCCTTTGCTATGCTGGCTATGGTTTCCCCGGCAAGGACGCTCTGGAAGATACGGCGCACAACGGCGGCGGCTTCCTCGTCAACCACCCACTCGCCTTTTTCCTCTTTGGAAGCGCGGTAGCCGTAGCAGACGCTCCCGGAACAGCGCAAGCCCTTTTCCATTCTGGACTTGAAAACGGTCTTGATTTTCCGGCTGGTGTCGGCAACGTACCACTCGTTTATCACGTCACGGAAAATCGACATAATATCAAAGCCGTTGGCGGTGTCAAGGTTGTCATTGGCGGCGATAAAGCGCACATGGTACTCGTCAAAGGTGCGCTTCAAAAGCCCCACTTCAACCACGTCACGCCCGATTCGGCTCTGGTCTTTGATGATAACAGTCGCCACGTTCCCCGCCCGGATTTCCTCTAACATTGCGTCCAGCCCCGGACGTTTGAATGTAGTTCCCCGGATTCCGTCATCTGTAAAATGCCGGATATTGGTAAACCCGTTTTTCCTTGCGTAGTCCTCTAATATTCGCTTTTGATTCTCGATAGATACGCTTTCCCCGGCTCGCTCGTCGTCATGGGATAATCTTTCGTAAAGGGCTGTGAGCTTGTCTTTCTCTGTCTGTTTCTTCATGGTGTGTAACCTCCTTTTTTGAGAATGTCCACTTCTCTCAACCCTTATTGTAGTTATCCTTTCGGATCGGTGACAACATATGATGAGTGCATCTGCATCAGGTATGAGGTAGGCACCCTGCGCCTTACTGACTTTCACCAGCAGGTTTCAGGGAGCCGCCTCCCAAACCGGACGTACACCTCTCAGCGTATCCGGCTTTCCATGAATCACCTTGATTCTCTGGCTTCGTGTAAGAGTTCAAAGCAGTCAGGGCAGAGTGCAAGAGATTTTCTCCGCATCTCCAACATTTTCTTTTCAAATATATCCCTGCCCTTCAGCGATTTCAGCGTCCTTACATGGTGCATACATAAATACTCTGCCTGCTCCCCACATATTTCGCATTTTCCGGCTTTGATTCGGTTGATTATCGTATGCCTGCTGTCGTATTTCTTATAGTTCGGCATAACATCCGACACATTGTCATAGCCGTCGCTGTGCTTCTTAAATCCATCATGGTAAAACTCACAGTATTTCCTCCCTTTTGTTGTGTCATAGGGGATTCTTAGCACTTTGTCTACCATGAAACGCTTTTTAATGGCACTGACTTTTGTCCTGTGTTTTCCTGCTAGGGTTTTCAGCATACTGTAACGCACCATATAGTAATACTTGTGCAGTACGCCGACATTTTCCGCAATGCGGTAGAAATTATATAACCCTCGGATTTCCGAATTGAATGTTGACACAATATCAGCATCTTTCCGGTTCATCAAGTCTTTCCTCGGCATCGGTCTCCACGTTTCTTTGCCTGTGCCTTTGTTGCGTTTGACTTGTATCGCCCCACGCTCCATAGCCTTTTTAACCCATTTTTCTTTTGGCACATACAGGAATACTTTTCCATTCCACACCCGTTTCATATCGCCGTTTTTACACCGCTTCATGCTTTTAGAGCGCATCACTTTGAAGTCATATCCCAAGTACCCCACCGGCTTGCTGGCATGGGTGATTTCCGTCTTTTCTTCGGACATTTCAAGGTGCAGTCTCTCTTTCAGGAAGATTCTCACATCCTCTTTGATTTTCTCTGCATCCCTTTTTGAACCAATCACACCGATTACAAAATCATCAGCGTAACGGTTGTACTGGATTTTCTTGTACCCTTCCTCAAACGGATTGTAATAATGCTGGTTCATCTTCTCCATTCTGGAATCTTTAAATTCCCTTATCAATTCAGGAGTTGACTTTTCAGCGTCTGCCAATGCTTTCCGTGCCTTTCTATACCTTCTGGACGCACGTTCGTATTCCTTCGTTGTCTTTCTGCGTTCCGGCTCACAGTCATACTTTTCTTTGTATTCCTGCATAAATCCATCCAGTTCGCTAAGGTAAATATTGGCGCAGATTGGACTGATGCCGCTGCCCTGCGGCACGCCGGAGTAGGTACAGTTGTATTCCCACTGTTCCATATACCCGGCTTTCAGGAATTTCCAGATAAGGCTGATGAACGCCTCGTCCGCTATCCTTTTCCGCAATAGTTCCACTAATACATGGTGGTCAAAATTGTCAAAGCACGCATGGATGTCACCTTCCACAACCCATGTGACCCCGGTGAACATTCTTTTCACCTGCAAAAGCGCCGTATGACAGCTCCGTTTTGATCTGAAACCATGCGAATAGTCGCTGAATGTCGGCTCATAGATTGCTTCAAGAATCATCCTCACCACTTCCTGCACCAGCTTGTCATCCGTAGAAGTGATTCCAAGCGGACGCATTTTCCCGTTTTTCTTAGGGATATATTTTCTTTTTGCAGGCTTTGGCTGGTATGTCCTGTTTCGTATTGATTCGATTATCCGGTTGATTCTGGGCAGGCTCATATTATCCAGTGTCTGCCCGTCTACCCCCTGCGTCATGCTCCCCTGCGATTTTGCAATGTTTGCATAGGCAAGGAGATAGAATTCTGGATTGTACAGGTTACGGTACAACCTTTCATATTTGTAGTTTCTTACACTTGCCTTTTCTTCAAGGCTTTTCAAGACATGAATCGGATTTCTCATAGTGTCTCGCACACCATCCTTTCTGTTTTGAAATTGATTCACTGTTCCCCTTCGCCATGTAGACGGCTTTCCCGTCCCCGGACTACTATGGGAACTCTGTTGCCGTGGTGGATATTCAGAATCCCGCATTTCAGCGTTTTCATAGCCTTATGGCATTCCACTTTAGGCAATCCCCGTTTAGTACGGCATAAATGAGCGTTCCATGTTTTCGGTAAGTGTGTGACGTTCGCCTTTTTCCACTCTCCCGTGGCTGAACCTGTTCCGAGTATCAGCATCCGCATAGCCAAACAATGCGGATGTCAGGAACACTGGCGAGTACAACCTCTCTACGCCAGGAGTACGTCTTTTTCCCGATTTCAGGCTGTCATTCAAGCAGTTTAGCTTCCACCCTCATACATGGATTTTCATTCCGTCACGCTGACGCCTCTGAGGTTTCAGCGCCCCGTGTCCTCCGTCATGCTATGGTTGCCCTCCGGTTTCCCTTTTGGGGTTAGACGGGGAATGATAGGTTTGTGGCATATGCCACATGATACTTTTACCTACTACTTGCTCAAGGTAGGATTTATGCCGCCCTTACGGGCGCACTCGGTTTTACGAAAAACCTCGTCTTGCCGGAACCGGAACCGCCGATGACAAGGATATTTTTATTCCTTGCATACTTCGGCTCTCTTGGTCTGCCCGACATCATCAGCCTCTCCGTCTGCGTCAGCAGGATATTGTTCTCAAATACGGAATCCATGTAAGGCTCTATGTCTTTTTCATTGCCCCACCTTGCGGAACCGTACTCTACACCCTTCCGGAACTTCTTGGCATTCTTGGATTTGAAATACACCGCAAGCCTTAAAGCGATGCCGCAGCACACCCCGATTAGCAGATCTCTTGGATAGAAACTCGGCAGGGGATTGGAAAATAAACCTTCCAGCCCTGCCATGACTTCCATCATCTTTGCGGAAGCGTCCCGTCCCGGCGATACCCTCCACAGACACGCCACCTTGTCACAGAAATATCCTGCAAGCACATATGGCAGGTTCATCAGGACAAGTTTCTTTTTGTCAATATTTCCGGTCTTTGCCTTGAGTTTTTCAGGGATAGATTTTAAATCTTTGGCTATGCCGTTTATAATATTACTCATAGGCTCTGCCCCCTGTCCTTGTTCTTCTCCCGGCTCCGTTCCCGGTTCTTGTTCTGCGATACTGCGTCCTTAAAGCGCTTTAACTTCTCTCTCAGGGAAACCCTGCCTTTCTTTTTCTCATTACCATAAACAAATTCCTTGAATGCCTGTGCTACCACGTCGGCATCCCTGCCCTTGAAAAAGACCAGATATTTCGGCGGTTCGGTTGTCTTGTCTTTCTTTATGGCAAAATCAACATTGTACTTTTTTGCGACACGCTCAAAAGATTTGATATTGCCGTCAGTGACTTCTATCGACGATACCCCCACGCCATCGCCAACGAGCTTCTTTACAGAAGTCTTTCCATGCGTTTCCTGCGCTTTCTGCTTACGGTGGTTCAGATACATCTTCATTGCAGATTTCAGCACGTTAGCGTCTAATTTTGCGGTCTTAATCACAAGGGCGATTGTTTTCTGTGTTACTTCCTCCTGCATGAAACACCTCCCTGTTACGTTCCTGTGAAAAACCATGCACTAAGGGGGAATCCCTCGGAAGGTAATATAAAAGACAATTTTCAATGCAAAATACACAACATCTCTCCTTTCCACTTCTGGACATGATGTCTAGAAGTTATCCTTTTTCATTTAGGCAATAGATTGTATAAAGATTGGCAGACAGCTCACCATTGCCATATTCCACATCATCAAGCAGCAGTGCCTGAAACAGTACATCCCCCACTCCGTCAAGCAGCACGATCTTCTGCTCCTGCTCCGTAAGGTGTCCGTACTCCACACCGTCTGGAACAACAGATTTCCTTGCCGCTTCACAGTGGGTAAACAGACCGAGGATATATCTGTTTGACATGATAAAGGCATAGGTTTCCTGCCCGTCATGCGTCATGCGGTATTTTTCCGCTTCACCCTCCGGAAGCGTGAAAATGCACCGCACTGTTTCCAGACAAAGCCCTCTGTCATAATCCGGCTGCAACCGTTTTTTATACCTCTGCACCCTTGCATAAATTCCTTCCCGGTCTATGACGGAATGGGTGCGCTTAAACTGCGGATTTTTGCAGAGCATATCCAAGTCCATATACACGTTGTTGATTATGGTCTTTTCCGCATACTGCCGGAAAGACTTTATCCTTAACAGCCATGCAAGCACTTCGTCCAGCTTTTCCTTTGATGTAATAATCTGGAAAGGCTTCATGCCAAACTCCAGCCTGTCAAATACAAGCGGGCAGCTCCCCTTTTTCACCTCACGCTCCATTGCCCTCTTTACATCCCGTAACGATTCCAATACAATCCCTCACTTTCACTTTCCTGATATACTGTCCGAAAACAATAAAAAGGACGGCTATAAATCTGCTGACTCATAACCGCCCTTACGCTGTTTTCAACTTATCATTTTTTTAACACAGAGGGCTTCACCCTCCGTACCTCCTGAAACCTTGCCGGAAGTGTGATTGAAAAGATAATCACACTTCCGGCAAGGCTCGAAAATGCCACCCACCACACTTTGGCAGGCTCACATGATTTCTATTCCCGCTGTTTTTGCGAAATGCTTTTTTCTGCCCATAAGCTCATTCTGCTTTTCTTCCGGCAGGCTCTTAAATACCTCGTCATACCCATCTTCCAAAAGCGGCGTTCCCTCTGCAATCCAGTATAGCTGCATATTCAGCCATTCCTGCCATAAATCCTCAAACAGCTCCCTGCTGTCCGTAAATGTAAAATCATTCTCAAAGCCTATCGGCGGCGTATAGTATTGCAGCTTTACAAAGCCGTACCTGCCTACATCAACTACTACAACGTCCGCATCTTCCAGCTCTGCAAACGCATCAGCCACTCTCCGGCATTTTTTACGTTCTGCCTCTGTAATATATGTTTTTTTCTCCATAAGCCCCTGCATCTCCTTAAACCTGTTTTTTTATACATCTTTCAGAATGTCAATCCTTGAAATCCTTTCCATAAGGGTATCATCCGGCTCAAACTCCCGTAAAATGGAAGTATCGGAAAAGATAAACCTCTCCTTGTAACGGTTCATCATGTCTGAAAGCATCAGAAAACATTCCTGATGGTATAGAAAGCTGGCAAGGCAGAGCAGCTCACTGTCCCTCAGTTCCCCTATCCTGAAATAATTTTCAAAATCATATTTGTCTGCAAACTTACAGAAAGCCAGCTTTTCCAACAGCAGCGCTTTCCCCATGCCGTCCAGCTCCTCATATCTTTTCCGCAGTTCTTTTTTATCCATCTCCATATTCTCCTTTTCTTTAATCTCCGATTTTGGTAACTATAACCATCTCCATTATAGGAGCATAATTAGACATATTCAAGCATAAATCGAAAGGAAATACCGCACATTATGATTAAATTCGACAAACTTTTTCAAACCCTGAAGGAAAACGGCATCAGCCAGTACAGCCTTTATACTAAGCACGGTATCAGCAGGGCGCAGATACAGCGGCTTAAAAACAACCAGTCCGTTACCACCCACACGCTGGACATGATACTGAATATCCTTGGCGATGGCTTTACTTTGAACGACATCGCTGAATTTACACCTGATGCAGGGCAGGCAGAAAAATAAACTGCTCTGTTTTTTTGCCGCCTCTGGACATTTGTGTAAATCATTCTGCAAGCAGAATGATTTGAAGTTCTGTTAAGTAATTCCTTTTTCCTCCCACCCTCCGCCATACATATCATGCTGCACCTCCTGCTGGTAGTAATGGCTCATGGTTGAGGGGGCATTGTAAAGCGCCGTAATCAGATATGCCCTGATATTGGTAATTTTTGTGGAAGTTTCCTTCATACAGCCCATGACATACTCTATATGGCTGCTGTTCAGTTTCAAAAAGCGGGACTTTACAAGCTCATAAGGGTAATCTTCCCCATTGATACGGATTGTCTTTCGCTTTACGCAGACCACATCGCAGACGGTTTCGTAGATTTCCTCATACATCTCCTTATCGCCGTACTGGTCATATTCCATGTGGTGTTCATATTCCAGATTGCCACGGATTAGCGCCATATATGCGTTTGCTTCATCTATCACATCAATCATATCATCTTTTCCCTGTGTGCCTGCGCTGTCCATGCTTCCCACAGATTGATTGATAGGATTGGTATAGCTCATATCAGTATAATTATTTTCAGTATAGTTATTTTCAGTCTGATTATAGTTAGTATAATTAGCGTCTGATTTTTGAACTTCTGCAAGTTCAGTTTCTGAACTTCTTGAAGTCTGATTTTTGAACTTCTGCAAGGCTGTATTTTGAACTTCTTGAGGTTCAGTTTCTGAACTTCCAGAAGTATAATTATTGAACTTCTTGAAGTTCAAATTTTGAACTTCTGTGAATTTGTCAGTATTTGCGGCTGTTTTATCCGGTTTTATATCCGAAACTGCCGCAAAGTTTTTTACATAAATAATATCCGGCTTGCCAAGCCCCCTGCGCTTTTTTTCTATCAGCCCGATGCCATTATCACTGTCAAGCTCTTTAATGACTTTCGTACAGGTTGCCTTTGCACAGCCCAGATCTTCCATCATGTTATCAACAGTATAGATAATATATGCCCTGTTTTCATCGTCCAGCCACCCGTTTTTCATGGAAAGCGACATCCGGTCAAGCATCAGCCCATACAGGAGCTTGGCATCGCTGCTAAGCCCCCTAAAACGCTCGTCCTTAATCAGCAGGCGGGGAACACGGTAAAAAGAAAACTGCTCTGCTTCTACGCCATAGTAATAATCAAACTTCAATGGCTCGCCCATTTTTACCGCCTCCTTTACTGCTTGCCTTTCCATTCCTCCAAAAGCCGGATAATGACGCTCTCTATATCATCATTGGAATATTCCTCCGGAAAATACCTGTTAATCTTATCGCTCTTAATCGTTACTTTTCTTTCCTTTGGCTTTTCCTGCTCCAGTATCAGCCTGACCATTTCCAGCGTAAGCCCGCCATTTTTTCCATACTCTTTTAGCTTTGCCGATTGGGAAGCGTTCACTGCCGCCCCTGTTTCCTCAAGGATAACAGATACCCACTGCTGGGCTTCTTCGGTCAGAAAAGAAATATCCACGCCCTGCACTATTCCTATCTTTTTCTTGTCCACCATGTCAAGCAGCTCATCAGAAAGCCTTGCAAGCCACACATACCTCTGCACCGTCTTTCCGCTTTCCCCGGCAGCTTCCCCCACTTCGTCAAGGGTGCTGCCGCCTTTACTGCCCTGATGCTTCATCGCTTCGTACTTCATGGCATAAGCCTTTGCTTTTTCACTCGGCAGAATGTCCTCACGCTGGATATTGGAATCCACCATGATGATTGTAGCTTCATCGTCCGTATAATTTCTGACAATAACGGGCATCGTGTCTAACCCTGCCCTTTCAGAACCCCGTTTCCTACGGTGTCCGGCGATGATCTCATAGCCGCCCCCTGCCCTCGGTCTTACAATTCCGGGTACAAGCACACCGTATTTCCCGATGCTCTCCGTGGTTTCCTCCATTTTTTCATCATCAAGGACACGGAAAGGGTGTCCCTTGAATGTATGTAAATCGCTCAGCTTTGCACTGATAATCTGCTCTCCTGCTGTATTCTCTGCGCCGCCAAATAGATCATCAAAACTGTTCAGTTTGACTTTTGATGCGCTCCCTGCCTTACTGCCCATTGCCAAGCACCTCCTTTGTCAGGGACTGGTACGCATCCGCAACCCTGCCTTTCGGGTCATGCCGGTAAATACTGATGCCCTCTGCGGAAGTTTCCGCAGCCCGTACCGACATCGGTATTCTGTTTTCAAATATCTTTACTTTGTTTCCATAATTCTCAACCAGCAATGCGCTGATGTCCCTTGCATAGTTTGTCCTGCTGTCCACCATTGTCAGGAGAATGCCTTCAATTTCCAGTTTCGGATTAAGCTGGCGCTTTACCCTGCCAATGGTCTTGATAAGCTGTTCCAGTCCCTTTACGGGCAGGTATGCCGCCTGAACGGGTATGAGTACGCTGTCAGCGCAGGCAAGGGCATTTATGGTAATCATGCCCAAAGATGGCATACAGTCAATCAAAATATAACTGTATGTGTCCCTTATCTGCTCTATGTAAGAACGAAGCACAAGCTCCCTGCTCATGACATTTACAAGCGATACTTCCAAGCCCGCCAGTTCAATGTTTCCCGGCAACAGGTCAATCCCCTCGTCATGTTTTAAGATACCATAACCTGCTTCTGTTTCCTCGTCATTGATAACGTTCATCATTACCCTGGCAAGTGTTTCTTCCAGCTTGTCCGGCTCCGTGAAGCCAAGGCTTGCGGTCAGGCTACCTTGTGCGTCCGCATCAATTACTAAGACTTTCTTTCCCTGCTTTGCCAGCCCGATCCCTAAGCTGCTTGTTGTGGTGGTCTTTCCCACACCGCCTTTCTGGTTTGCGACTGCTATAACTTTACACATGGTTTTATTCCTCCGTTTAGTTAGATTTTTCTTTGATGTTGGCTTTCTGCACTTCCACATAAGCCCGGTAATACCTGTTTGTACCTTTATTCCGGTACAGTTCCGAAAACTCCGTCACCGCCACTTTGGGCTGTCTTTTCAGAATCTTCCCGAACCACTTTATATCATTCTTTGTTCCCATCAGTCGAATTTTCAGCACGTTTCCTCTCCATTTCCGCAAGGATTTCCTCAACGGACTTCTGCTTTGTGCAGTATTCCGGATAACGGAGCTTAATGCCCTGCCAGAAGTACACCGCATAGCCGCAGCAGAAAATATCGCCCACGGAATACTCCCTGCACTCGCTTATCTGCTCGTCCCTGCTCTCATAATCATCAACGCTTGGCGTTCCATCCGTGTAAAGGTTAAAGGCAAGCCTTACCACCCGGACACTGCCGCTTGTCTGCCATCCTTGATGCAGGCATTCCGGCTTGATGTACCCTGACTTAATATCATAAATCTGGCTGAAATGATTTCTTGTGTCCTCTGAAATGCCGAGAATGTAGATCAAAGCCTTGTGATAACAGTCCTGATACCTTGCTTGTTTCAATTTCTCATAATAAAACTTCTCATGTTCCTCGTTTGCAAAAACCATGTGTGTGTTGTCGGCGCTCTGCGCCCCTGCTCTTAACGCTGTGTTGTTCATCTCTGAACCCTCCTTTAATTTTTCTGATTTTTAACCATAACAACAGAAAAAGGACACTCTCCGCATCTTGGAAAATGTCCTTTTAATAGCATTCAACTATTAAGTTTTGAAAGGTTCAAATTTCTAAAACATACCGTATAAGTCCAAATTAGTCCACCAAAAGATGTAAAATTTGATGTCAAATTGATGTCAAACCTTTAATGAAAGTGCCGCAAACCCGCATAAACACTGGCTTTATTTGTCCAACGACTTCATCGTCGGAAACAAAAGCACATCCCTTATCGCTGGGCTGTTCGTCATCATCATGACCATTCTGTCAATCCCAAATCCAATTCCCCCAGTCGGCGGCATACCGATGCTGAGTGCATTCAGAAAGTCCTCGTCCGTGTGGTTCGCCTCCGCGTCTCCCGCTGCCAGAAGCTCCTCCTGCGCTGCAAAGCGCGCCCGCTGGTCAATGGGGTCATTCAGCTCGGAGTACGCATTCGCCATCTCCCAACCGTTCATGAAGAACTCAAAGCGCTCGACGTACTCCGGATTCTCTGGCTTTTTCTTGGTGAGCGGGGAAATCTCGATCGGGTGGTCCATCACAAATGTCGGCTGGATTAAGTGCTCCTCCACAAACTCCTCAAAGAAAAGATTCAAGATGTCGCCCTTCTTATGGCGCTCTTCAAATTCAATGTGCTTTTCCTTTGCAACTGCCCTTACGTCCTCGAGCGTGTGAAGCTCATCGAAATCCACACCGGAATATTTCCTGACAGCATCGACCATCGTAATGCGCTCAAACGGCTTTGACAAATCCATCTGATGTTCACCGTAAGTAAGAATCTCTGAGCCAGTCACTTCTTTTGCCACATAGCGGTAAAGATTTTCTGTCAAATCCATCATGCCGTGATAATCCGTGTATGCCTGATACAGCTCCATCAGGGTAAATTCTGGATTATGTCTCGTGTCAAGTCCCTCGTTGCGGAACACACGCCCGATCTCATAGACGCGCTCCATACCGCCTACAATCAGTCTCTTGAGATACAGCTCCAGCGAGATGCGCAGCTTTAAATCCTCATCAAGTGCGTTGAAATGTGTCTCGAACGGTCTTGCCGCCGCACCGCCTGCGTTGGACACCAGCATCGGTGTCTCAACCTCCATAAAGCCCTGCGCATCGAGATAACGACGAATACTTGAAAGCACCTTGGAACGCTTGATAAAGGTGTCCTTCACCTCTGCGTTCATAATCAGGTCAACATACCTCTGGCGGTAGCGCATATCTGTGTCGGTCAGCCCGTGGAATTTCTCAGGAAGAATCTGAAGGCTCTTTGACAGCAGTGTGACAGAAGCCGCATGAATGGACATCTCACCTGTCTTTGTCTTGAAAACCTCCCCGCTGATACCAAGGATATCGCCGACGTCATATTTCTTGAAATCTGCATAAGGTTCCTCACCGATGCTGTCCCTTGCGACATAGCACTGGATATTTCCCTTCAAATCCTGTATGTTGCAGAACGAAGCCTTTCCCATAATGCGCTTGAACATCACGCGGCCTGCGATGGTGACATTCTTCCCCTCGAGCGCGTCGAAGTTGTCCTTCACCTCCTGACTGTGATGTGTCACGTCAAATTTTGTAATCTGAAATGGATCCTTTCCTGCCTCCTGCAACGCGGCTAATTTTTCCCTGCGCACCTTCAAAAGCTGGTTTACATCCTGCTGCTGGTTTTGATTCTGGTTTTGATTCTCTTGTGCCACAAAAATTCTCCTCTCATTCTGCCAGTGTTTTTCCAAAAAGGCGCAGTCCTTGTCTCAGCCTGACGCCTCAAAAAAATCGCTTTACTCTGGCTTATAAATATCTAGTATCGTGTATTCAATCACGCCCGCCGGCGCCTCCACAGTGACAATATCGCCTCTCTTTGCCCCAATCAGTGCCTTGCCGAGCGGCGACTCATTTGAAATCCTGCCCTTTAAGCTGTTTGCCTCCGTCGCGCCCACGATCTTAAACTCCATCTCATCATCAAACTCGTTGTCCCTTACCTTCACAGCAAGTCCGAAGCTCACCTTGTCTAAATCGTGCCCGTCCTCATCCATATCGCCGACTTCCACGTTTTTGAGGATTTTCTCAAGCTCCTCAATACGCGCCTCAATGTCGCGCTGCTCGTCCTTCGCCGCATCGTACTCTGCGTTCTCCGAAAGGTCGCCCTGCTCTCTTGCTTCTTTTATTTTCTGTGCAACCTCTTTTCGTTTGACTACTTTAAGTTCATGCAGTTCATCCTCATATTTTTTAAGACCTTCACGTGTTAATAAATTCTTTTTCGCTTCCATGAAATCTTTGTCCTTTCTATTTATATCATGATATCATTTATTACCCAAAAATTCTGTTGCATATTATAGCGTCTTTTCACTATTATGTCAAGATTTTAAAATCTATGCAAAAACCCTAAGAATCCCCCAAAAATATCTTTTGCACGCTTTCTGTGAGTTCTGCAAAGCTCTCAATCTCATTCACCAGTCTGCGCAGCCCTGCGGAATGCGGATAGCCTGCGGTGTACCATGCCACATGCTTTCGCATCTCACGCACGGCAATGTACTCGCCCTTTAAATCAAGCTGTAGCTTCGCATGTCTTAAAATCGTGTCGCAGACCTCCTCCTTTGAAGGTCTTGGCGGAATGCTGCCCGTGTCGAGATACTGGTTGATTTCCCTGAAAATCCATGGATTTCCGCGGCTTGCCCTGCCTACCATCACGGCGTCACAGCCTGTCTCTGTCAGCATCTGCGCCGCTGACTCAGCGCCGGTCACATCGCCGTTTCCAATGACAGGAATACGCACTGCCTCCTTTACCTGACGGATAATCTCCCAGTCCGCTTTGCCGGCATAATATTGTTCTCTGGTCCTGCCGTGTACTGCGACTGCCGCCGCGCCGTTCTGCTCGGCAATCTTGGCGATTTCGACGGCATTGACCGACGCGTCATTGAAGCCCTTGCGGATTTTTACGGTCACAGGCTTTTTCACCGCATGGGATACCGCGTAGATAATTTCGCCCGCAAGCTTGGGTTCTAGCATCAGCGCGCTGCCCTCATGGTTGTTGACAACCTTTGGCACAGGACAGCCCATGTTGATGTCTAAGACCGCAAATGGACGCTCTTCAATGCGTTTTGCCGTCTCTGCCATCACTGCCGGCTCTGAGCCAAACAGTTGCAGCGAGACTGGCATCTCCTCCGGGTGTATCTCCATCAGCGCCTCAGTATTTTTATTGTTGAAATGCACGGCCTTGGCACTCACCATCTCCATGCATAAAAGCCCTGCGCCCTGCTCCTTGCAAACCAGTCGAAATGGCAGGTCTGTAACCCCTGCCATCGGTGCGAGCATAATATTGTTTTCCAGAACGACACTGCCGATTTTCAGCCGTCTGCCTGCTGCACTATCTGTTGTTCTTTTCATAGATAATTCTTAGTCCCTCCAGCGTGAGCGCACTGTTGTACTCTTGTATCACGTCCGTCTCTTCCGCAATGATGCGCCCAAGTCCCCCTGTCGCCACGACTTTGAGGTGCGCATAGCCAGTCTCTTTGCGGACACGGTTTACAATGTACTCTGTCTGACCAATCTGCCCATACACAAGCCCTGCCTGCATACTTGATATCGTCTCCTGCGCCAGAATGGAGGCGGGCTTCTTGATTTCGATTTCTGGGAGTTTTGCGGCGTCCTCCCACAGCGCTTTTGCCGAGATCCGGATTCCCGGCGCCGTGATGCCTGCGCAGAAGCACCCTTTTTCATCGACAAGGTCATACGTCGTCGCCGTACCGAAATCTAAGACAAGCACCGGTCCTCCATATAATTCATATGCAGCCACTGCGTCCACAATTCGGTCTGGACCGATTTCTTTTGGATTTTCCGTCACAATCTTAATGCCGGTCTTAATGCCAACGCCCACCGTCATCAGCCGCTCAGACACATAGCGCTTAATGCCGCCAGTGAGCGCGTGCATGACGTTTGGCACGACGCTTGCTATAATGGCGCCCTCGATCGCTTTCGTATTGACATGATTTTTGGACAAAAGCTCTGTGATCAGCACACCATATTCGTCCGAAGTCCGCTGTGTCTTTGCCATCAGGCGAAACGTCGTGACCAGACTTTTCCTGTCATATACGCCAAATGTAATGTTTGTATTTCCTACGTCTACTACTAAAATCATGTGCTCTCCCCCTTTTTTGCGCTACCCCTGTTCATGCAGCACAAACACTCTGTAAAAAAGACTCAGCGACTCCAATAATTCCTGACGCTGCATTCGTATCTCCCGCACCAAGAGTCCGCTGCTGATCTCATCATATAAAATATCCTCCTCGCAGGCGTCCGTCTCAAGGCTCACACTCCCATCTTCCTCGAATACGATGGTGAATACGCCGCCCACCTCCTCTGTGAACAACACACATATAATATGCAGTTCCTCCTTGATGGATTCAGGAATATTGTGAAACGCTTCGTTAAAATAATATTTCTGTTCGTAGGCATTTGCCCCGCACAGAACAATGCGATTCCTGTTCTCTGTCATAATCCCTCTTTTCAATCATACATACCCATAGATGCCGCGCACGGACACCTCGCCCGCATAAACCTGCACGATCGCGCCGTCACTGAGCTGCTCGACAAGCAGTTCCCCTTTTTCATTAATGCCTCTTGCAATACCATCATACGCGCCTTTGGGGTCAAGAACACGCACCTGCCTGTCACGGTTTACCAAAAACTGATTGTATTTCTCCACCAGTCCGGAAAAATCCCAGCTCTTTTCAAATACGGCATAATTTTTTTCAAAATAATACAGAACGCGCGCCGTCAGTTCTGCGCGGTTTGTCTGCTGGCCGCGCTCGATGCAGATCGAGGTTGCCGTCTCCTGAATCTCTGGCGCAAGCGTCTCCTGATTCACATTGATGCCTGCCCCGATCACAACATAGTGGATTTGGTCCAGCTCCGCACTCATCTCCGTCAGGATTCCGCAGACTTTTTTCCCATTGACCACAATGTCATTCGGCCACTTGATATAACAGCCCTGCGAAAGCAGCTCTGACACTGCCTCTAACACCGCGAGCGCCATCACCAGTGTCAGCACCGAAGCCTTCTCCGGTCTGCACTGCGGGCGCAGCATAATGGTCATGTAAATGTCCTTTCCTGCAGGCGATACCCAGCCTCTGCCGCGCCGTCCGCGCCCTGCGGTCTGCATGTCCGCCACGACCACTGCGCCAGATGCCTCCCCGTTCTCCGCAAGCTCTTTGGCATCAATGTTTGTCGAGCCAGTTTCCTTCTGAAATACTAGCTTTCTGCCAACCCATGCTGTCTCGAGCTTACTCTCAAGCTCTATTTTCGAAAATAAGTCTGCGCCGTCCTTCTCCACAAGACGATAACCCCTGTTATTTTGCGCCTCAATGACGTATCCTTCCTTCTCAAGCTGCCGTATTGCTTTCCATATGGCAGTGCGCGATACGCCGTATTGTTCGCACAACTCCTGACCGCTCACATACGTTCCTGCTTCCCGAAGTTTTTTTAATATTTCTTCATTTTTCATACAAACCAAACTCCTTGCTGCCCGGAAGCCTGCCGAAAATATATCCCTACACTGCGCCAAGGGTCGCAGCAAGCACCGCCTTAATCGTATGCATACGGTTTTCTGCCTCCTCAAACACAAGCGACTGCGCCGACTCAAACACTTCATCTGTCACCTCAAGCTCTGTGAAGCCATATTTTTCACTCTGTACTTTGCCAATCTTGGTCTTTAAGTCGTGGAATGCGGGCAGACAGTGCAGAAATACCGCCTTTTCACCTGCGTTGTCCATGATCTCCTTCGTCACCTTGTACGGCGAAAGCTTTGCGATGCGCTCAGCCCACACCTCCTCTGGCTCTCCCATCGAAACCCATACATCTGTATAAATAACATCTGCACCTTTTGTCCCGGCGGCTGCATCCTCTGTGAGCGTGATCGTCGCGCCAGACTGCGCTGCGTACTCCCTGCACTGCGCCACAAGCGCCTCCTCAGGAAAATATTCTTTTGCCGTGCACGCTGTAAAGTGCATTCCCAGCTTCGCGCACACAATCATCAGGGAATTGCCCATGTTATAGCGGGCGTCCCCCATATAGGTTAATTTGATATCCTTGAGATATCCAAAATGCTCTCTGATTGTCAGCATGTCCGCAAGCATCTGTGTCGGGTGATACTCATTGGTAAGTCCATTCCACACCGGAACGCCCGCGTACTTGGCAAGTTCCTCCACAATCGACTGCTCAAAGCCGCGGTACTCGATTCCATCATACATTCTGCCGAGGACACGCGCCGTATCTGCGATAGACTCCTTCTTGCCAATCTGAGAGCCAGACGGGTCAAGGTATGTCGTCCCCATGCCAAGGTCATGCGCTGCCACCTCAAAAGAACAGCGTGTGCGTGTGCTGGTCTTTTCAAAAATGAGCGCAATATTCTTGCCGCGGAGTGTATCATGCAAAATTCCCTGTTTCTTTTTCTGTTTATATTCAGCCGCCAAATCGACCAGTCCAACAATCTCCTCCGGCGTAAAATCCTTTAATGTCAAAAAATTCCGTCCTTTTAAGTTCATGTTTGTACCTCCTCATGTCGAAATTATCAATTATTTGTATTTTACTACAATTCTGCGAAAGGGGCAAGAAAAAGCGCAGTTCTTTTATGAACCACGCTTTTGATTAAAAACTTTTTCAGAACTTTTTAAACGCACTTACCAGAATACATGATTTCCAATCACAAGACCCGGTCTGCCGTTATTTCTTCTAAAATGAAGTGCGTCCCCGACATTGCATGCGCCGTTGATTGCTTCCTGTGCAGCCTGCACGCACGATGCCTTGGTGGTCTTGTTGAGGATTAAGGACTCCATGCGTCCTCCCGATGCCGGCACAAACTGTCCAGATGCATAGATAACTTCTGTTATGCTATTGGGATATCCGCCGTTGCGCACTCTGTTCATAACGACTGCGCCGACTGCTACCTGCCCCTCATAAGGCTCGCCGCCCGCCTCACACTGAATCAGTGCTGCGAGGATATCAAGCTCTGACGCTGTTGCGAACACAGCCTCCTTTTGCTGTACGCGCTTTGCCTCCGCCTCCGCAGCGGCTCTGGCGCGCTCGGCTTCCTCTCTCTCTCGGATTGCCTCCATAGATTCTGCGGTGTCGATGCCAAACTCTACACGGACATACTCTGACGAGACAAATCCCGTCGTGCCCTCGTAGCTGACGCGCACCCAGTCGCCCTCCTCCGCAATGGCTTCCACTGCCTGACCGTCCGCGAGGAGTCCGACAATCCCTGCTTCGAGGCTGGGCTCTTCTCTGACTCTGAGTGTCTCTGTGTTGGCATATGCGGTGAGAACGCCCACATCTTTTGCAAGCTCCTCCGCCTCTTTGCCGAAATAGAGGTACTCATTTTTAATCCATCCGGTCACATCACCAGACTTTATCTTGGTCCATTCATTATTTTTCTCTAAAATATCTCCGCCGCAGTCCTTGTAGAGCACACCGACCTTCTCGGCATCTTGATCTGCCTCCTGCCGGATATTAACGTACTCATTGACCTTCGCCATCACAAGTTTTGACTGTGGAAGCATCTCTGGCTGCAATACCATCATGCCCTTCACAAATGCGGCGAGTGCATCACTCTTTGTCGTCGTACTTGAAACATTTGTTTTTGGAGTTATCATCCTTGGTACAGCCCCGTCTGGGAGAGCAGAACTCATAATCTCCGCATCCAGTACATTCGCCGCACCTGCTGTCACAGCGAATACATTCCTGCCCTGTGCTGAATCCATCTTGCTTGATGTGGTTTGCTGTTTTTTGTCCAAATCATTCATCAGCTTCACCTGCTGGTCTGCTGCCTGTGTATTGAACGGAATGGACGAAAACGCGGTCATAACTGCTGTGATACATAACAGATATTTCCACTTTTTACAATTTGTATTCATAGTCTCTCCATTTCTCTCTAAATATGTTACTTGTTTTACATCTTTTCAACAATTGTTACATATTTATTAACACCTATTACGATTTTATATAATAGCAAAGAGTTCGCGTCTTGTCAAGTCACGAACTCATGTTTTTGGAAATTATTCTCTTTTTTTGCTATTCTATTCCACCTGTCCTTCACAGGTTCCTCGATTTGTCAACGCACGCCTTCACGGCATCTATAACAGCCGCGCGCATTCCTTTTTCCTCCAGTACGCGGACCGCCTCAATCGTTGTGCCGGCGGGAGAGCAGACCATATCTTTGAGGGCGCCCGGATGCTGTCCTGTCTCGAGCACCATCTTGGCGCTGCCCATCACTGTCTGCGCCGCAAATTCATACGCCTGCGCTCTGGGCATTCCAGCCAGCACAGCGGCGTCCGCCATCGCCTCAATAAACATAAATACATATGCTGGCGCACTGCCCGCGACGCCGATAAAGGCATCCATCAGGCGCTCTGGCAAAATGCTTGCCTTGCCGAAGCTGTTCATAATCTTTTTCGCCAGTTCCTCGTCCTGCCTGAAAATATTTTTGTCATCTTCTTCCTTCAGACAGATGCATGTGCACCCTTCGCCGACCATTGCCGGAGTGTTTGGCATACAGCGTATGATTCGGAGTGTTTTGCCAAATTCCTGTTCCAGCCAGCGAATCGACCTTCCTGCCGCAATGGATATTACCAGCTTGCTTTCATCTACAACATTTTTAATCTCCGAAATCACTTCTGGCAAAAATACTGGCTTGACGGCAAGAATCAGCACATCTGCCTGTCCTGCCGTCTCTGTGTTGTCTGTTCCAGCGGCGATGCCAAACCGTTCTGCCGCTCTGTCTGCCGTCGCCTGCGTCTTGGCAGAGCCTATGATCTGAGCGGGCGTAAATGTCCCTGTATCCAGCATTCCGCCAATCATCGCTGACGCCATATTTCCCAGTCCTATAAAACCGATTTTCATCTCTTACTGCCTCTTTCTTTCTATAATAATGTAGTATTTTTTTGTGAATCCAGCTTGATGTATTTTTAGATTTTCGTCTTGGTCCGCCGCTGCCTCGCTGCCTCGTACATCAGTACTGCTGACGCCATCGCGGCGTTGAGCGACTCGACCTGTCCTGCCATGGGAATCTTGATATACTGTGCCGCGCGCTGCGCCGTTTCCCGCCGCAGCCCGTTTCCCTCGTTGCCGATCAGAAAGGCTGTCGGCTGCGTATAATCGGGCACATCATAATCCACGCTGTCATCAAGGTGCGCCGCATAGACTGCCACCCCTTTTTCCCGCAATAAATCTATGGTGTCCGTCAAGGCATCGACAATAAAAAAAGGAACTCTGTAAATGGATCCCATTGTCGCACGAATCACCTTGGGATTAAAAAGATCTGCCGTCTGTCTGGTCATGATCACACCGTCAATGCCTGCCCCCTCGCCGGCGCGCAGAATCGTACCCACATTTCCCGGATCCTGTAAGTCCTCGAGCAGCATATAAAGCGGCGCCTTGGCGGTGTCTGTATCTCTATCAGAATCTCCTGCAAGACGCTCTGCCAGCTCATAGCGGGGCATGGAGAGCACGCACAGGATTCCCTGAGGCGTCTGTGTGTCTGATGCCTTCTGGAACACAGCATCCGCAAGCACTTCAAAGGGAGCGCTGCAACGCAGTTCACTGCCATGCTTCCTTATAAATGTTTCTGAGACATATACCTCCCTAATCCAGTCCGGCGGGGCTTCCCGGAACATGCGTATGCCCTCCGCGACAAAGCAGTTCTCCTCCCTGCGCGCTTTTGCCTTCTGCGCCAGCGCTGCAAGCCGTTTCACTTTACTGTTTGCCATACTTGTTATCATATGCTTTACTCATTCCTTTCGCCTGCCTTCTTACAGGCTGGTTGATTTATTCAATTCTATTTGCGAAATGACGCGCTGGCAAATTTGTTGCGGTTTTCTTTGAGCAGGCGCTCGGCAACCTCATTTCCAGCCATCACCATCAGATGATCTGTATCGCGGATAACATAGTCCGCAGAGGGCATCACGCTCATTTCCTCCTCATGCTTTTTCTTAATGCCGAGTATCGAAATCTTGTGCTTTGCGGCAATATCCGACTCCCTGATGCTCTTGCCAACCCACTCTTTAAGCGGCGGCACCTCATAGATGCCAAATGCACCCGGCAGGTCAATATAGTCAAAAAGATTGTCAAGGCTGTAGCGCTCCGCCCACTTCTCCGCAATATCCTTATCGGGATAAATCACTTCGTCCGCACCGTTTCTCAGTAAAAATTTTGCCTGTATATCCCTTGTCGCCTTGCTGACCACGCGCTTTGCGCCAAGCTCTTTGACAAGGCTTGTAATCTCAAGACTGCTCTGAAAGTTCGTGCCAATGCACACAAACACCACATCAAAGTTCCTGACGCCGATGCTCTTTAACACCTCCTCATTGGTGCAGTCGCCGATACGGGTGCTCGTCGCATATGGCACCATGTCCGCCAGCTTCTCCTCGTCCTCATCCACAATCATCACATCATGGTTATGCTCGAGAAAATTCGCCGCCAGATGATGCCCGAACCGTCCCATTCCTATGATTAATATTGATTTCATATTTTACGCCTCTCTTTCTATTTTTTGTTTTCTTATCCTACAATGATTTTTTCCTGCGGCTGGCGCATTGGCGCCGAAGTATTTTTCTGTGCAAACACCAGCGCAAAGGAAAGGCTGCCCAGCCTGCCGCAGTACATCAGCACTATGAGAATAACCCGTGCTATTATATCTAAATCTCTCGTGATGCCTACCGTCATGCCAACGGTTCCTATTGCGGAAAGCACCTCGAACAGCACATCTTCGAAATTCAATAACGGCTGTAATGCCATAATAATAACAGTCGCTACAATTGTCAGTGTCGCATTGATAATCACCACCGCATTTGCCTTCTTGACCACCTCGTCTGTCAGGCGCCTGCCAAATAAGTTGATATCCTCTTTGTTGAGCACCATGGCGCCCGCATAAAATAACAGTACGATGACAGAGGTCGTCTTGACGCCGCCTGCGGTGGAGCCGGGACTGCCGCCAACAAACATCATAACCATTGTTATTAATTTCCCAGAATTTGACAGCGCCGCCGTATCGACGGAGTTAAAACCTGCTGTTCTCGGCGTGACAGCGGAAAACAGCGCGCCCAGCACTTTTTCAAGCGGACTCATGCCCGCAAAGGCTGCATTATTTTCTGTGAGCAGAAACAATACTGTCCCAATCACGGTCAGCAAAAAGGTCACAGTCAGTACAATTTTACTGTGCAATAAATAACGCTTGAAATGCCATTTGTTCCGCGCCACATCATCCCACACGATAAAACCGATGCCTCCCACAAGAATCAGCGCCACAATCACAAGATTGACCAGAATGTCCCCCTCATACGCAACAAGGGAGGAATATGCCTCCTCGGTTCCCATCAGGTCAAAGCCGCCGTTGCAGAATGCCGATACTGCATGAAACAATGAATAATAAATTCCTTTCACCACGCCAAAACGGGGTATAAACCGAAAAGAGAGCAGGACTGCACCCAAGAGCTCAATGCAGAGCGCGCCTTGGACTATCTTTTTGACCAGACGGACAACACCTGCTATTTCAAGGGTATTCACACTTTCCTGTAGCTGCTCTCTCTCCTGCAAGCCGATGCGCTTCTTGAGAATCACAGAAATATAGGCGCCTATGGTCATAAATCCCAGTCCGCCGACCTGTATCATACAAAGTATGACCAGCTGTCCAAACGTGGTCCAGTTCTGGTAAGTGTCCGCGACGACAAGCCCGGTTACACAGGTCGCAGACGTCGCCGTAAAAAGGGAATTAAGCATATTCCCATGACCAGACTTATTCGCGAAGGGAAGTGTGAGCAGGAGTGTTCCTGTCAGAATGATCATCGCAAAGCCAAAAGCGATCAGCCTCGTGGTAGACTTTCTGGCTTTGGGCTGCTTGTTACTAATTTCATATGCCATGATATTGTATCCTTTACCTTTATTTCCTTTATTTTACAAACCATAGTTAATTATATCACTTTTGCCGTATAAAACAATAGTATCGCCAAATAATGTAAAAGACCACTTGCATTTCGCAAGTGGCCGGTATATAATCGAATTGGAAAGGGATTTAGAAAAGTGCATCTATCTTCCTTTTCAATTATATCTGTATATTATAGCATATGTTATACTACTGTTCAATCTATTGCCTTATCTCGACAGCTTCCGGCAGATATCATACTGGTACTCGTCAATTCCCTTTTTCATATTGAGCGCTTCCTCGATATCATAATCAACGAAGGCGCCATGCTTGTACGCTACGACTCTGTTGGACTTGCCGTCACAGAGGATATCTGCTGCGTATGCCCCCATGATCGACGCATAGAAGCGATCCTTACAGGTCGGATTGCCGCCGCGCTGCATGTAGCCAAGTATGGTCGCTCTTGTCTCGATTCCTGTCGCTGCCTCAATTCGCTTTGCCATCGAGGTGGAATGTCCGATGCCTTCTGCATTGATGATGATATGGTGCGTCTTTCCTTTCTTTCTGCTTCTGACAATATTGTTGATCAGCTCCTGCTCATCGTAATTGTATTTCTCGGGGAGAAGAATATCTTCCGCACCGTTTGCAACGCCTGTCCAGAGTGCGATGTATCCGGCGTGTCTGCCCATAACCTCAATGATCGAGCACCGCTCATGAGATGAAGAAGTATCCCTTACCTTGTCAATCGCCTCCATCGCAGTGTTGATTGCCGTGTCAAAGCCAATCGTATACTCTGTACAGGCAATGTCAAGATCAATTGTTCCCGGCACACCGACCGTATTGATTCCATGTCTTGCAAGTCCCTGCGCACCTCTGTAAGAGCCGTCACCGCCAATCACGACAAGACCGTCAATCCCGTGCTTATGGCAGATTTCAGCCGCCATCTGCTGTATATTCTCTTCCTTAAATTCAAGACATCTCGCTGTGCCCAGGATTGTTCCACCCTTCTGAATAACATCCGCCACACTGAACGCCTCCATATCAATGATCTCCTCATTGATCAGCCCCATGTAGCCACGCTTGATTCCCTTCACTTTTACATTGTTCGTCAGAGCCTTCCTCACCACTGCACGGATCGCAGCGTTCATTCCCGGTGCATCTCCTCCGCTTGTCAATACACCTATCGTCTTGATTTCATTCGACATCACTATACCTCCTATACTTTATATCATCCCTGAAGCCTTTTGCTTTCTATAATCCGTATTATCCGCGAAAGTATCCCCGCATAATCATAAATATTTTATACCTTTTTTTCATATATTACAATATTTATTGATAAATTTTTAACCATTTTTTGTGCTCAGCACACGACTTTCACATTTTCATCGCCAAACAAATCCCGAAGCCTGTCAAGGACTGCGCTGTCTGCCTTGATGTTGCGGTTGGGCGGCAGGGTCTTTTTTTGACGCGTTTCTTCTATATATATGTTGACTGTATCAATGCCCTCTGATTCGTAGATGGCATCAAACAGCGCGGACTCCTTGCCAAGATAGGTATTCATATCTGGGAATTTGAGCCACACCTTCCTTGGAATCTCATCAAATGCAGTGATGCGCTCACAGATTAATTTGCCGTCGCGCTCGTCCTCCACCTTCACTCTGCCTTCGATAAACACCTTATTTTCCTCCAATATTTTCGACGAATATTTTTCATAGGCATTTGGGAACACGACAATCTCCACACTGCCCACCAAATCTTCCAGCGTGAGAAACGCCATAATCTTATCCTGCTTGGTATATTTAATCTTTTTGTCCATGATCATGCCGCCGATCACTGCGCTTGCATTGTCCTCCACATGGGTCTGACCGGTCTCCTCGTCGAGATGAAAGTCCGAGGTCTTTGCGGTGATACGCTTTTCCCACAAAGTCTGATATTCCTGCATTGGATGTCCGCTGACATAGAACCCCAGCACCTCCTTCTCAAAGCTGAGCAGAAGCTCCTTCTCGTACTCCCCGACATTGGGCAGCGGAATCTCAAGCTCCTTTTTGTCCTCCTCTGAGACAATGTCAAACAAAGACATCTGCCCCGCTGTCACACCGCGCCTGCTGTGCACGACACTGTCAAGAATCTGCGCGTAGACGCTCATCAACTGCTTTCTGGTCGCGCCGAAGCTGTCAAACGCACCTGCTTTGATAAAATTCTCAATGGCGCGCTTATTGATTTCAATATTCTGTGTGCGCTCTATGAAATCCTTTAAATCCTGATACTTTCCATGGGCATTCCGCTCTGTTGTGATTTGGTCAATGACCGACTTGCCGACGCTCTTAATCGCATTGAGCGCGTAACGAATCGCACCGTCTGAAACGGAAAATCCACATTCCCCTTCATTGATGTCCGGCGGCAGGATTTGTATTCCCATATTTTTGCAGACCATAATATACTCCGACACTTTGGCCGCATTATCAATCACCGACGTGAGCAGCGCCGCCATAAACTCCACTGGATAATAATATTTTAAATACGCGGTCTGATACGCGACCACCGCATAGCATGCCGCATGGGACTTGTTAAATGCATACTTTGCAAAATCCATCATCGTCCCATAAATGTGATCTGCCACTGTCTCTGAGATGCCGCAAGCCACACAGCCCGGCACACCCTCCTCGGCATTGCCATGCACAAAATTTTTGCGCTCCTGCTCCATGACATACGCCTTTTTCTTGCTCATCGCACGGCGCACCAAGTCGCTGCGCCCCAGCGTATATCCGCCAAGGTCGCGCACAATCTGCATAACCTGCTCCTGATAGACGATACAGCCATAGGTGGGCGCAAGAATCGGCTCTAGCTGCGGGCAGGCATAGGTGACTGCGCTGTGGTTATTTTTCCCGCGGATATATGCCGGGATAAAGTCCATCGGACCCGGGCGGTAGAGCGAGATGCCTGCGATCACATCCTCAAGATTCTGCGGCTTTAGCTCTTTCATAAAGTTCTTCATACCCTGACTTTCAAGCTGGAATACGCCGTCTGTCTTTCCCGTTCCGAGGGACATCAACACCTTTTTATCATCATAGTCAATGGCATCGACATCAATGTGCACGCCTGTTGTTTTCTCGACATTGTCCACCGCGTCCTTGATCACGGTCAGGGTGCGCAGGCCCAAGAAATCCATCTTTAATAATCCCAGCTCTTCGATCGTGGTCATGGTAAACTGTGTTGTGATGGCGCCGTCACTTCCGCGCGACAGTGGGACAAACTCGTCTGCGGGTTTTTGACAGATCACGACGCCCGCCGCATGCATGGAGGTATGGCGCGGCAGGCCCTCTAGTCTTTTGCACATATCAATCAAATACTGCACCTGCTCATCCTGTTTGTACATCGCCCGAAACTCCGGGTTCATCTCCAGCGCGCGCGTGATACTGACTGGCGCATTGTTTTCATTTGGTATCATCTTGGCAATCCCGTCCACATAATTATACGGAAGATCCAGTGCGCGCCCGACATCGCGGATTACACCCTTAGCCGCCATCGTACCGAAGGTCACAATCTGCACTACCTTGTCATGCCCGTATTTCTCACTCACATAGTCGATGACCTCCTGCCTGCGCTCATAGCAGAAATCAATATCAATATCGGGCATGGAGACTCGTTCGGGATTTAGAAAACGCTCAAACAGCAAACTGTAGCGGATAGGGTCAATATTTGTAATATGAAGGCAGTACGATACGATGCTGCCTGCTGCCGAGCCGCGCCCCGGTCCCACTGGAATGTCATGCTCTCTCGCCCAGTTGATAAAATCCCAGACGATCAGAAAATAATCGACATAGCCCATATTCTGAATGACATCCAGCTCATAGTCAAGCTTTTCCTTGATTGTACCATCATCCTCAGGATAGCGCTCCTTTAAGCCATCTGCGCAGAGCTTATTGAGATAACTCCATGAATCGTATCCTGCTGGCACCTCAAATTTCGGCAGTTTTGTCACGCCAAATTCAATCTCGACATTGCAGCGGTCGGCAATCATCGCCGTATTGTCAATCGCCTGCTGCGCATAGGGAAACAGCCCGCGCATTTCCAGCTCGCTCTTGACATAGTACTGCCCTCCTTCGTAGCGCATACGATCCTCGTCAGAAACCTTTTTCGCGGTCTGGATACACAGCAGAATATCATGCGACTTCTCATCCTCCGCATAGGTATAGTGGATATCGTTCGTCGCCACAAGCGGTATATCCAACTCCTTGCTCAAGCGCAGCAGCGCCGTGTTGACTGTGCGCTGCGCGGGAATCCCATGATCTTGCAGCTCGAAAAAATAGTTGCCCTTGCCAAAACAATTTTCGTATTTGAGCGCAGTCTTTTTTGCCTCCTCATACAGCCCTTTTGTGAGCAGTCTTGGCACCTCGCCCGCAAGGCATGCGGAGAGTGCAATAATTCCCTCATGGAACTTTTCAAGGACTTCCATGTCCACACGCGGCTTATAATAATATCCTTCCGTAAATCCCTTGCTCACAATTTTCATCAAATTGGCGTAGCCCTCGTTATTCTCTGCCAGCAGCACCAAATGATGATAGCGCTCCTCCCCGCCGCCGACTTCCTTGTCAAAACGCGAATTGGGCGCGACATAAACCTCACACCCGAGAATCGGCTTGACGCCGTTTGCCTTCGCTTCTTTATAGAAGTCAATCACGCCGTACATCACGCCATGGTCTGTGATTGCCGCACTGTCCATGCCAAGCTCTTTGACGCGCTTGACATATTCTTTAATCTTGTTGGAGCCGTCAAGCAGACTGTACTCCGTATGCACATGCAGATGTGTAAATGCCATTGTTTCCTCCTGTTTTCAGATGTATTTTATGCTATTTTACAGCGCCATCACCAGTGTTCCCGCGCCAATCAGGATACACCCAATCAGCGATTTGAGGCTCACCTGCTCATGCAGAAGGACAAATCCAAGCACCAGTGTGATGACGACACTCAGCTTATCAATCGGCACGACCTTCGAAACTTCGCCAAGCTGTAGCGCCCGATAATAGCACAGCCATGACGCGCCTGTCGCAAGTCCTGATAATATTAGAAAAATCCAGCTCTTTCTTCCAATCTGTGCAATGCCGCCCTGCGCATTCGTCAAAAACACCATACCCCATGCCATCACGACAACGACCACTGTTCTGATGGCAGTTGCCAGATTTGAGTTTACACCCTCTATGCCAATCTTCGCCAGTATGGAGGTCGCTGCTGCAAACACCGCAGACAGCAATGCAAATATTAACCACATGAATAGTCTCCTGTATTCCTTTCCTCTTATTCCTATAATACATGAAATCTCCTGCAAATACAATCAACGTGCGCGTATTCTCATTTTTATTTTTGAGCAGTCAGCAGTATTGCTGCCTTCAGCAATCCTGAGCCCACAGATGCATTTCCTGGTATCGTGGCGGCGGTATGTCACACCACCACCTCCACGATACGTTTTCCGCCATATGAGATTTCCTGTATTCCCGTCTTTTTATGTTGATTAAAGTTAAAGCTTAACAAGTACCCTGTCTCAGTACCATAATAATCCAGATATTCAAACAACTGCTGTTCGCCCCGCTGATGGTACTCGTCTCCCCGCCATATTTTCAACTCGATAATATGCTGCCTGCCACGGTAATCCACAATAATATCCGTGCGCCTCGCATCTCTCGTCTGCGCTTCAATATAATAATTTCCCGTTCCGTTTATAATAGACTTCAGGTACAGCAGAAAAATTTTTCTGCCCTGCTGCTCAATAAATTTCTGGTCGCTGTCCGCATATATTTCCGTAAAATACTGATAAAACTTTTCCATCACCAGATTCATTTGAAGCATTCCATCTGCGATAAATTGGTTTCTTTCCATCAGTTCTGTCTGTCCGAGCGTGTCCTCCAGAAGCATCTCCGAGAGAAACAGGTCATATAGTTTCGTCTCGAAGATACGGTTTCCAATTGCCACTACTCCATTATTTTCCTTAAAAAACCCAAAGGTCACACCCAGATCAATCAGGTGATTATCCCGCTCAAACGGATATCTCCTTCCGCAAAATAAAATATCCTGTACCATCTTTTTTAACTTTGGAAAATCCGCGAGCTTCTTGATCAAATCATCAAACAACGTGCCGGACTGCCTGCGCAGCATAAGCTCTGCCGCCACAATTCCCTCCTGCGTCCATACCTCCTGATTCTCTGGAAATGCTTCTGTACCTGCAAGGCGCTCATCTGCAAGCTGGCAGAGACGGGATACCAGATATGGATAGCCCGATGTGTATTCATAAATCAGCCTGCTCACATAGGAGACATCCATTCCAGTGTGATGGTCCTCCTCATACGCCCGCAGCATCGTCTCAATCTCCTCTGCCGAAAAGCTCATATCCACATCAAAATCTACAGCAATATTCCACGGGCTGTTATATTTCTGTTCCCCGGCAGGTCTGAACTTTGATTTTAGATTTTTGATATCGTATACGCCTGCCAATACTACAGATTGAAAGGTATTATCATTTTTCTGCATCTGTTCCAGATACTTATTGCGCAGCAGCCCCAAGAAGGACAAAAACACCTGATTATCTGAGCTTTTATCCACCTCATCTATCATAAGTATGACGGGCTTGTCAGAATGGCAGCAAAGACTTGTAATCCGTTCACTCAGCTCATCGAACGGAATCTGTTCCGAGACTGGCTGATGCCAGTCGTCCAGAATACCCTGCGCCACGTCTTGTGTTTTTAAAATGCGGCTGATTCTGCGAACGAAGCCTGTTGCAAAGGAATACAAGGACACAAACATTTCATCTGCCGCCTCAAAACTCAGACGCAGAACAAGATACTGGGTTTTAAGCACCTGTTCCAGCAGATAGAGCATTGTCGTTTTGCCGTATTGCCTTGCGCGGCTGATTGTGAAATACTTTCCTGCATCAATATAGTCTTTCACAATCACATCCATTTTGCATTTTACCTCCACCATATAATTTCGCTCTGGAATACATATGCCTGCTGTGTTAAATTGCTTTGCCATGCCTGCCTCCTCTATAATTATTCAGTCGTATGTTCGTCTTTTTCATGTATCTATTTTATCCTTCTGCATGAATCAGCCTGAAAACTTTATTTATACTATACCTGAAAACACGCATAAATACAATGAACAGTTGAAAATGACAACGGAGAAAATCATTGTGGATGAATAAAGTTGACGCAGCCAAAGGGGATATCATACAGTCTTATGGATTACTTGAGAGTAAAAAGTTTTTTGTAAAAAAATAACCCTTCAGGATGAATTTATGGTATCTTTAAGTTACCAACACTTAAGAAAGATACAAACCACCAGAAGAGTTATTCTGTGTATAAGTTTACCATACTTTCTAGTGGTTTTCCATACGATTATGATGAATTTTATTAATAAAGTCCTGTGCCATTTTGAATCCTGTTTTTCCCGTAAAGCATCTTTTGGCTGGTTTGTTACCATTACCCTGGG
>KE159562.1:326299-327292 GCA_000403215.2 Lachnospiraceae bacterium A4 | reverse complement strand
ACAAATAACACAAATAATTCGGAACCAACAAGATACGTCAGGAACCTATGAGGATTCACTGGCTTCTTAATAGTGCAAACTTTTTACTCTCAAGTGGATTAGAGGGGTAAAAATACAGACAGCAAAATACATTGAAAAAAGGACATCTTCGAAATTTCTTTCGAAAATGTCCTTTTGGTTTGGTACTGCCGTATCATCGTGCAGTAAATGCACTGTATGGAAAGCACATTGTTTCCGTTTTATCCGTTGGTGCTGCTGTCATTGTTTCCTGTCGTTCCGCCGTTTTCACCTGCGTCGGTATCACCGCCAGTTCCGCCGCCTTCATTGTCGCCGTCACCCGGAGCCTCTGCTGTTTCCGCCTTGGTGATGGTGAGTGTAACGCTCGATGATGATGTGGTGGTGATGCCAAGCTGGTATACGTCCTTTTCGTCCGGTTTGTACTCAAAGGTTATTGCAGTGCCTGACTGCTGGTCTGTACTTTCTGGGTTAGATACTTCTTGTCCGTTTTTGTACAGTTTTAAGGTCGTTGAGTAAGTATTTTGCGAGGTAATTTTGTAAGTTCCTACCTCGATGGTTTCGTCAAAATTCAGCCATACTTTTCCCTCTGTTTCGGAAGAATCTGTCGCAACCTCCTTTGTGTTGCTTCCCTCTTCGACAGATGTGATATCCCAGACTTCCCATTTGGCTTGTACATTACAAGATAGTGCCTGATGGCTGCTCTGGTAGATCCGAAGCAGTATATTATCACCTTTATTCAGGCTTATTCCCTCAGGTTTATCAGCACTGTCAATTTCGAAGTTAATTCCATTCTGCAATACCAATGTAAGCTGTGTATCCTCTGCCTTATACATATACATAGAACCACTATTGTCAGCGTTGGACACTGTAAAAGTATAAATTGTAGTGGTCAAGCTTTTTTGTAACACTTGTGGCTAAAAATATATTGGATTGTTGCTTAGGAACTGTTAATAAATTATTCCTTGCAATTTGGCA
>KE159562.1:315277-323584 GCA_000403215.2 Lachnospiraceae bacterium A4 | reverse complement strand
GTGTGTAGTTTTGTGACATAATGAGTACCTCTTTCCTTATATTTTTGATTATATCTCATTAGCCACTCCCGTTACAACTTTATTATAGCATCTCAGTTTTACTGTCTCTCTGAAATGCTTCAATCCCTGCACCCAGATGATAGCTGGTTGCTTCCTGAGATAGCCCTGCTTCCTCTCCTTTCTCATGCAGAAGCTCCCCATTATGGTATACAAAGCTGGTACGCCTGCCGTTCTCGATCAGCTCATAGCGCATCCCCTCCGCATCATATCGGTTTTTCTGGATACTCCCTGTTTCGGTTTCCACCTGTGTCTGCTGATGGAGGCTGTTGTAAGTGAATCGGCGATTTCCGGCGGCGGTTTTTTCTTCTATGATACCGCCCTGACGGTCGTATGTAAAACAGCTTATGCCGTCAGCATCCTCTTTTTGGAGAAGCTGGTTTTTCTGGTTATAATGGTATCTGGTTTCTTTTTCACCTTCTGTTTTCTGGATTCGGTTTCCGGCAGCGTCATAGGCATAGCGGACGGCTGCACCGTTTCGGCATTCTTCCAGAAGCTGTCCTCTGACATCATACTGGTAGCGGATGTCAAGGGCGCTGCTTCCTGCGGTCAGTCCCTGTATTCCTGTCTTGGCAGTGCGGTTTCCGTTGCCGTCATATTGATAATCAAAGGACAGCAGGACGGCGCTTTCCGTTCTGGTTTCCAGATGGCTGATGTTGCCGTCACAGTCATAGGCGTAATTCGTCTGTACGCCGTTTCCATAGTGGATGTGCTCGATACGGTCTAGGCTGTCATAGCCGTACTGCACCTTCATGCCCTGTCCGCTGTGGATGCAGCTCATTCTGCCCAACAGGTCATATTCGTAGCGGGTGCTGACGCCTGCGGGGTCTTTGATTTCTGTGATGTTTCCTGTGCTGTCATACGTATAGGAGACCAGAAGTTTTCCGTTAGAACGCTTTTCTTTCAGGTTTCCCTGGCTGTCATAGGTGTACTCATAGGAATGTCCGTCGCACACGGCATGTATCAGCCTGCCAAGGCTGTCATAGCGCCAGGTGCTGATGCAGGGATTTTCTCCGCCTGCATCGGTTGCTTTCTCATACACCGGATCGCCAAAGACGTTGTAAATGCGCTGCACCCGTCTGCCGTCGCGGTCTGTGTGGAGTGTAAGATTGCCTTCTTCATCATATTGGAAGGTTTCTTTATAACCGAGCTGGTCTGTGCGCTCCCGTACTTTTCCGAGACTGTTATAACGGTACTCGATGGCATTGCCGTTTCCGTTGATGGTCCTGCTTACCTGTCCTGCGTAGTTGTATTCGTAACCTTCTTTTACGCCGTCCGAGAAGCCTGTCCCTGTGATTCTGCCCCAGCCGTCTGTGCTGTAGATGGTCTTTTCATGGTTTCCGTCAACGATGCCTGTGATCTGTCCTCTGGCGTTATACTTATACTGCTGGACTGTCCGCGGCTTCTGCTGTCTTTGGGTGTTTCCACGGCGCACTTCTTTCAACTGTCCATCCGATTCATAGGTGAAATCTGTCTGGTTTCCTGATGCGTCTGTCTGTGTTATGGGCAGACCGACGCGGTTATAGGAAAGCTCCTGCACCAGTTCCCCAAAAGCATTTGTTACGCGGATTAGGCTGCCGTTTTTGTCGTATGCGTAGCTTGTCCCATTTCCATTGTCAGCATCTTTTTCATAGCTGTAGGGATGGATTTCTTTGATCAGCTGGTCATTCTGGTCGTAAATATAGCGTGTGACGGCGCCGCTCTGGTTTTCGGTGTGTGTCAGGCGGTCTTTGAGGTCGTAGCGCCATCCTGTTTCAAGGATTTCTCCGTCTGCACCGGTGATAGTCTGTTTTAAGATCTTTCCTGTGGCGTCATAGGTATAGCTGGCAGTCAGGTCTATGCCGTTCTTTTTGTCAAGAATACGTTCTTGTACCATACGGCTGTCAGCGTCGTATGACCTGCGGATTTCGGCACCTTTTGGCATTTTTATGCTGGTCAGATTCCCGTCGGCATCATAGCCATACTTGGTAACAGCTTTGTTGATCTCGCCGTTGCCCTGGATATACTCTGTTTTCTGAGTCAGCCAGCCATTTTTGTTGTAGCTGTAGCGGGTTCTGTGTCGTATCCCCTCCTCTACCAGATGTTCTTCTAAAATGACATTGCCAAGGCAGTCGTACTCATAGTGCATCTGTGCGCCAAAGTCATCCTTCACCAATGTCAGATGGCTGTTCTGATCATAGGAGAAGTGGATTTTGTGCCAGCTGTCGGGATTGCTGTTCCGCTCTACCTCCTGCTGTCCGTAGGCTCTTCGATCTTATTGCCTGCGCGGTCATAGGTATAGGCAGTAACGCGGTAGTAGGTGGTATCTCCTTCCCTGCGGATGCTGGTCTGCGCTCTTGTAAGCTGCCCTGCTCCATTGTAGGCATACAGTATCTCCTGTCCTTCCCCGTCCGTCTCTTGGATAGTCTGCCCGGCTCCGTTGTAGGTATAGGTATGCAGTATGTTTCCGTCGGGATCCTGTATCTGTGCCAGGCGGCCTGCGCGGTCATAGGCATAGATGTATCCTGTGCCATCGTCAATGACTGCATCATACGCTTCCGGCAGCACCTGCTTTGTCATGTTTCCGTCAGCATCATAGAATCTGCGCTCGGTACCGCCGTCTGCGTAGCGGATACGGATGCAGTTTCCATCCTTATCATACTCGTACCGGGTGCCGTCTCCGTTTTCGCCTTTTTCTGCATAGCTCACCGGGTGAATCTCGCGGATGATATCGCCGTCAAAACTGCGGAATACCCGCTCATGTGACCGCAGCGGGGTGATGGTATCTATCACACGTTCCAGATAGTCATATTTATACTCGTATCCTTTTCCCTGCGTTTCCCACTGAATCGGCGAATAGTACGCCTGCATGTTTCCCATGCGGTCATAGATGGTGTGGCTGGTATAGCCCTCCCCGTCGGTGCGGCTGGTGACAAAGTTGCGGGAGTTATAGGCAAGCTCTACGATACCGTAAGCGTTTTCAATGGACATTCTGCGTCCTACTCGGTCGTAGGTATAGGCGGTCTCCTCTCCCTTGGGCGTGATCAGCCGGACAGGGTGCGCGCTGGTTTTATTATACGCCCATCTGGCCGTGTTGCCAAGTGCGTCTGTCTGTGCGGTGCGCCTTCCTGCGGCATCGTATTCATAAGAAATCTCCTGCCATCTTCCCTCCTCGATCTTTGTTTTGGTGAAGAGAAGGTTGTGCTCTGCGTCATAGCAGTTCTGTGTCTCGCGCCCCTCACTGTCCCAGGTGCGGATCAGGTCGTGCTTTTCGTCATATTCATGGTATACTGTAAAGCCGTCAGGCGACAGTTCGCGGATCAGACGCCCGTAAGTGTCGTATTCCCACTGCTTTTCTGCCCCGGTGCGGCTGGTCTCCCTGGTTCTCAGGTTCTGGTCAGAGTATTCGTAAGAGATTTCTGTTCCGTCCTCAAAGACGGTTCGTTCTACGAGCAGCTCCTGATTGTATTCATAAATTTCTGTTTTCTCGTTCTCACTGTAATACAGGGTGTTCCTTCTATGCGCATCATCGTAGTCAAACGTCTGGTAAATGCCTTCCGGGAAGCGCTGCCTGATGATCCTGCCCTTTAGGTCATATTCATTTTCAAGATAGCGGCTGCCGTTCTGGTCGGTGACTGACGTGATACAGCCATTTTCATCGTACTCGTAGTGCGTGATGCCCTCATCGGTGTGCACCACGTCCACTAAGTAGTCTCCCTCATAGCGGTACTGTGTTCTGCGTTCGATCTCATCGGTGATCTGCAGGATGCGTCCGCCCCTGCATTGTACCTCCAGCACATTTCCGAGCGGTGTTGTGATCCTTTCAAGCCCGTTTTCGTTGTATGTAAAAGCAAGGCGCTGCCCGTTTGTACAGTCCACAGACCGCAGCTGTCCCTGTCTGTCATAGATGCACAGCGTATGGTCTATGACATCCGACAGCAGGAAGGTTTCCTCTTCTGACAGGCCTGCTCCCTCCTTAGACTCCATCAGAAACCGTGCGGTTCCTCTGGTCTGGTTTACCCATGCATCATCCTGTCTCTCAAAACATAAGGAATGGCCTGTAATGGTCTCCAGATGGATTCTGGTGTGCTCTGTATCCTTTGTGTCGCGGTAGATGCGGCTGCCGTAATTGAATCCCCAGCCTTTTCCAAGGCAGGATTCCTCCCTGCTGGTGGAGCTGTAGGTGCGCTCTATTTTCAGCGCGGCTGGCAGGCTTGCAAGGATAAAGTCTGTTGTGTTGATGGTGTATGTGCCGGTGACGGCATCGACAGGGTCGCTGATAAAGGCGGCAAGCGCGTTTGCAAAGGCATTGCGTCCTAAGCTCTCCCAGAAGTCAAACTCCCTGCCAAACAGTGCGCTCACAAGTGCATCCAGCCCGGTATCCACGCCGGTTCCTACAAGAGTTTCCACAATCTTTTTCGGAATGCCGCATTCTGTGAGTCCAAGCTTTCCAAGGATGCTGTTTGTCACGCCGCTTCCGACCGATCCCTGCAGCATGCCAAGGCCGATGTCAAGGGCCATCCCAAGCGGGTCAATCGAACCAGTGTCAATCAGGCTGTTTACAATGCCTGATGCCACGTTGCCGCCCACCTGCATGCCGGTCTTTATCACACCTTTGAGTCCCTGCAGTCCGCTCAGCGCACGCCCGGACACCGCGCCAAAGGCAATATCAAGACCGATCTTTGTCAGCTCGTAGATCGTGTCATTCTTTATGATGTCATCCCGGATAAAGTTATGCCCTCTGTTGAGATCGCCGGTCTGTGATTTTTTCACGTTGTCAATCCCTTCACCGATGTCCGATGCAGCAAAGGCTGTTACGCCGGCGCCAAGACCGATGGTGCCAAGCACTGCCGGGGCGGCAAGCGCGGCGGCACCGCCTGTTGCCACAGTTACGGCGCATATAACCACCACGGTCCCGACCGTTGCGGCTATCTTGGTGATGCCGTGCAGAATCTGGCTGCGCCCCGTCTCATACTTCTCCACCAGCTTTGCGGATGCCCCGCCGTTGATGCTGTCCCTCGCATCCTTGTCCCCGGCTGTCACCTGGTCCGCCACTTCTTTTGCAGAAGGGCTGGAAGCCGGCGTCCTGTCTGACGCTTCCAGCCTGATAAAGGCAGCACAGATGCGCGCCTCCTCTGTCAGACTGATCTCAGAGCCGTCCTCCCCAATCCGGAAAGTGATGGCGCCCGACACAAACGCCGCCTGCCCCGCGGGCTCTCCGCCCTCGCTGTCCGGCTCGCCTATGGACAGATTCCCCTGGGTTTTCATCTCGATGTCCCGCCCGGTAATGGTTGCATTCCCCTGTGTATCCATCATAATGCAGGATGCCTTGTCCGTGTCGGAATAGAGGTCGATGCCGCCCTGCATAAATGATAGGTTATCTCCATCTCATGCCACCTCCTGATTTTTATCTCTCATATCCTGCCTGCCATGCTGCTCTATTTGTCATGATGCGGATGTCGGACTGCCCGTTGTGTGTGTGACCCGTCCATCTCTATCGCCGCCCATATCGCTGATGACCTGTATCTGAGTGCCTGACAGCGCAAATCTGCTGATTGAAACTTGAGATAAACTGTGATACTATGATTACAGAAAATAAAATATTTCCCTTCATGAGAAAAAACTTCTAAAGCCGGATACTGAAAAATCAGGAGAAAACGGCAGTTTTAAAAATTTACCAGAACAGGAGATCGACAGTATACATGGCTGCGCAGGATAAAGAACAAACACAGAAAAAACATAAACAGAAAGAAAATACCGACAATCCGCATGACAAAGGATACAAGAGGATATTTTCTATTAAGAAACATTTTCTCCACTTCATCAAAAAATACATCGCACTTGAATGGATGATGGCTCTCGAAGAAAAGGATCTGGAACTGATTGACAAGGAATTTATTACGGATCAGTTTGATACCTATGAATCCGATTTGGTCTACAAAGTGTATACAAAGGAAGGCGTCGTATATTTATTCTTTCTTCTTTAGCTGCAAAGTTACAATGATTTTACGATGCCCTTTCGGCTGCTGATCTATATGACAGCGATCTGGCTGAACCACTTTAAAAACTGTGATAAAAATAAACGCGGCCAAAAGGACTACAAGCTTCCAGCTATCATGCCCATCGTGCTGCATAACGGTGAGCGGAACTGGACTGCATCGTGCAGGTTCAGCCAGATGATCAATAATGCGAAGCTGTTTGGAAAATATGTTGTAGACTTCGAATATGCGCTTGTATCTGTCAATACACTTACAGAATCAAAAATCAGCAGTTCCAATACACTGATTGACAACATCTTCCTTGCAGACAGGAAACGGACAAGGCAGGACTGGACAGACGGCATCGCAGCGCTGATGCATCGGATCAGGGCAATGGATACAAATGACTTGAATGAATGGATTACATGGTTTTCTAATGTCATACGGAAACTGAACGAATACGAACGTGGAGTATTGATAACGCAGTTAAAAAAAGGAGATGAAAAGGATATGTGCAGTTCATTTGAAAGACTCTTAAATAAAGAAAAAGCAGATGGCAGAGCGGAGGGCTGGAAAGATGGCAGAGCGGAGGGCTGGAAAGATGGCAGAGCGGAAGGCTGGAAAGATGGCAAAACAAAAGGCAAGGCGGAAGATGTAATTGAACTCCTTGAAGATCTTGGAGACCTTTCAGATTCGCTCAAAATCTGTATCATGGAACAGACAGATTTAGAAATATTGAAAAAATGGCTTAAAGCTGCCGCAAAAGCAAAATCCATAGAAGAGTTTGAACAGGCTGTAGGATTGGTGGGGAGTGTAAAATAAACTGTGTATTTTCTTAAAACTGCCATTGGGGATTATATCAAATCCTCAAAAGCCTGTAAAGGCTGGAAGGCTTACCTTGACAGGCTTCCGAGGATTTTAGGATAGCTTCTAAGCAGTTTTAAGAGATAGTATTTTCAAAACAACTTACACACTTAAACTGACACACCCGATTGGTGCAGGTATAGTGATACCAACGCATATCATACAGCTGGACTGCCCGAGGCGTCTGCTGTCTCCGGGTATTTCCACGGCGCACTTCTTTTAACTGTCCGTCTGATTCATAGGTGAAGGTTGTCTGGTTTCCTGATGCGTCTGTCTGTGTTATGGGCAGACCGCTATGGTTATAGGAAAGCTCCTGCACCAGTTCACCAAAAGCATTTGTCACACGGGTCAGATTGCCGTTTTTATCGTATGCGTAGCTTGTCACATTTCCATTGTCAGCATCTTTTTCATAGCTGGATGGATTTCTTTGATCAGCTGGTCATTCTGGTCGTAAATATAACGCGTGATGAACATTGAAGAAAATATTTTTTCTACTCACAACTGATATTTGTAATCATACGAGTCTTTTCGATTGCAAGTATAATCACCATCTCCAAAAATTATCACCATTTACTCTAAAAAGTAAATTAAAAAATTTTTGAAAATCCCATTTTAAATAGAGCCACTCTTCTTCACTTTCGTCTGCAATCCCATCTAATATATATTGTTTATCGTTAACTCGATCCATATCAAACAATAACATATCTGAATCAAATAAATTAACCATAAATACTAACCACTCTTCTTTTAGTCCATCATAGCCACATAGTCTCTTTTTCTCTGTATAATTAATTGCCTCTTCTAATGAAAAAATCATATATCCTGAATCTTCATCATCGTTATATAAAATAGCACCATTTGACATTAATAAAAATTTTTCATAGTCTTCTGGTAATCTCAAGTTAAACTTATTTTTTAATATTTTTAACTGCTCTTTACAAATTGGCTGATTCCATTGGAATGTACATTTTGTAATATTACCAAGTAAATCTGTACACTCCAATGTCCTTTCTTTTTGTGTTTTAATATACAATTGTTCTAAAATATAATACTTATTTATCATTTTTTCCTCCAAAAGATTTCCACCAAGTATCCAAAGTATCATGTGTGTTTTTTTGCACAGGAGTTAAATTGTCAAAAGAATTACTCCCGCCATATTGTCTTGGCTTAATATGATGTATATCGTACAATTCCCATCCTCCGCTTGGTGTGTTATATCCTCTGTTATACCACTACTCAATAAAATCTCTTTTACACATTATTGGATCAGTTCTATTCACATTTGCCAGACTTTGGTTTCTATACCATTCTACTCTATTTTCTTTTGGAACTATGGAATTGTTAACAAATAACTTTTAAGTCAATAAATAGTATGATATACTTCTTTTATAGATCAGAAAAGGAGTATTATACCATGAATATTATAGAT
>KE159562.1:285565-315257 GCA_000403215.2 Lachnospiraceae bacterium A4 | reverse complement strand
CAGTTCATTTGAAAGACTCTTAAATAAAGAAAAAGCAGATGGCAGAGCGGAGGGCTGGAAAGATGGCAGAGCAAAGGGCAAAGCGGAGGCTGTAATTGAACTCCTTGAAGATCTTGGAGACCTTTCAGATTCACTCAAAGCCTGCATCATGGAACAGACGGATTTAGAATTATTGAAAAAATGGCATAAAGCTGCCGCAAAAGCAAAATCCATAGAGGAATTTGAACAGGCTGTAGGACTGGTGCAGGTATAGTGATGCCAACGCATATCAAACAGGAACTATAAATTAAGAGGAATAGCTCTGCAACATTGTCAAGTGAAGAATTCAAAACCATTTGATTTCCTTTTGCATTCGAGAATGGAATTACACGATATATCCTTACTGATAGTGCACAAGTTATCTATCAACAGTTCCTTTGCTTCCTTTAGAATCATGATCAATTACAACAACCAGCCAATTCCCCTATGAACATTGCTGTAAAAAACAACCACATTATAATTGTTATCATTTACAGAAATACTTCTGAAAATTCCGTAAAATATATTGACATTTCCTCTTTATTTTCTGAGATCAGACGCTCCTCATAGACAGGCTTCCCCTGCACGTCATATCTGTAACTGATGACTGCACCTGTGCCGTCTTCCACGTGGAATCCCCCAGTCGCAGAGCCTGCCAGCCGGGTCATTGAGATACGCCATAATCTGACCACTGCCGCCGTTTGCCTCACTGCCGCCCTCATCATCCAGCTTTCCTTTGATACTGTCAAGCAGTCCGCAGACTGTCTCACAGTCTTGTCCGGGAATCAGGCTTTGCTTTTGCCAGAAGTCCCAATATCCATTGCTCTCATAATTTTTGATGTGCATAAATTTGTGCGCTGGAATCGTCACCAAGTAAATCTTTACATCGTCTGTAGATTTCATCATACCAATCTCTCCTAATCCGAAAAAATAGCGGTCAAACGGGTTAATTTTTGTACGAAGGACAACGGGTGCCGGATGTTTCCGATAGGTGCTCGGCGCAACGCCGTACATGGTCTTAAACGCCCGCGTGAATGCCTCGTGCGACGAAAAGCCATAATCATAAGCAATATCAACGATACTCTTGTCACTGTCCCGCACTTCTTTTAGGGCAAGCGCACACAGCGTCAACGCCTCATCATCATACTCTTTGCCTTTGCCATTCATACATTTCCTGTTCCAAAAAAAGAGGCATTGCAAACCGACGTCTGCAATGCCCCTTTAGTCTGTATCCTCGTCTGGCACATATTCCATGATGTCTTCTATACGGCAATTCAAAATGCGGCATAAATTGTTCAGAATCATGGTCTTAACGATCATATTCTTCCGCAGTCGATGAAGCTGTGCTTTGTCTACACCGTAATCCTTGATCAGTCTGTACTGGCTGATCTCTCTTTCTTTCATCGTAACCCAAAGCCGATCATATTTAATCATGCTTTCAACCCCTTTCCATAATATTTTAACCGCCCTTGCGTTGAAATAATATGGTGCATGTATACTTCCCATGGTTTTTGGGGTTGACGCAAACTGTAAATGAATTACTTAAACCGCATCCGCAATCGTCCGGAAAAACTCAACGTGCTTTAGCTCATATCCCTTTTCCATAAAATTCGGGTCTGCGCTGGTCTTGACAATGATGACGCGGCTTGTGGGATTGACGTAGATCCACTGTCCATAAACGCCAATCGCCATAAACTCGCCCACATCTCCTTCAGGCACCCACCACTGATAGCCGTAGCCAATCGCATTGTAGGCGTCATGATTCGCGCCGGGTTTCGAATATTCCGCGCTGACATCCAGACTGTCGCGCACCCACGCTCTCGGAAGAATCTGCTCGCCGTTATAACTTCCCTCATTCAGATACAGCCTTGCAAAGCGCGCATAATCCCGAAGGGACACACTCAAACCGCCCATTGCAAACTCTGTTCCATTGCTCAGGGTCCAATACGCATCATGCGCCGGCGCCATTCTTTTCCAAAGCTTTTCCTCCATGTACTCCGCAAGGCTGCGCCCTGTCGCGTTGGTGATTACTTTTCCCAGAATCTCTGTGTTGATGCTCTGATACCTGCGGTATGTATACGGCGCGTCCTGCACGCCGTACTTTGCAATCACCTTCATCGCAGGCGTTCCCATCAGGGTTTTCATAGAAAAACCATTCATGTCCGTATCTTCATTAAAATCAATTCCCGATGCCATCTGCAAACATGCGCGGATTGGTATCGTCTCCAGCGCTGTTCCCACAAACTCTGGAATATACTTGCCAAGCGGGTCCTCCACACTGCCCACATGTCCTTCGTCAACTGCAATTCCCATCAGCGCGGACACGAAAGACTTTCCCATAGAATTGGACGAAAACAGTGTATTTTCATCACCGCCCATAAAATAATTCTCATACTTGATGACATCGTCCTTGATGACAAGCATCGCGGTTGTTTTGGTATTCTCTATAAAATCTGCTGTCGGATAATAGACCTTCTCAAACGTAAATCCCTCCGATAGTTTCACATTGTCCTCCTGTGAAAATTGGAAAACGTCTCCTCCTGCACTGATTTTCTTCGTCGGCTGAATCTCAGGGGTGTGCTGGAATGTGTGCGCCAGATTTTCATCCTTAAAACTGTTCAGGGACGTGTGCAGCATTTTTACTTTTTTCCCGCAAAGTCCCCACACAATTCCTGCCACGACTACGACACCCGCTATCATGATACCTGCTTTTTTGATTCTCTTCATTTTTATATCTCCTTTCCTATTTAAATACATTCTAATACCCATATCGTTTCCTGTGCTTCAAGAGCATACCAGCAGACAGCGCCAGTGCCATCAACTCCGCCGCAGGCGTCGCAAGCCAGATGCCGTTCACGCCCAGTATCAGCGGCAGCACAAGCATCGTGATAAGCATAAATACAAACGACCGCGAAAAAGCAAGCACCGCAGAAACCACACCGTTTGACAGTGCCGTGAACATTCCGCTCGCAAAAATATTAAACCCAATAAAACACAGCGCGATGGTACAACTCCGATTCCCTGTCACCGCAAGGTCATACACTGGATTGTCTGGACGGGCAAAGACTGATACCAGCGGTCTTGTGAGCGCAAAGGACGCTGCCACCGTCATAATAGAAATCACTGCGATCACTTTGAGGCTGACTGCAACCAGCTTTTTTAACTTATCATGGTTCTGTTCGCCGTAGTAATAGCTGAGCATCGGCGCCACGCCATACGAATACCCTGTGTACAGAGAGCTTGCAAACATCAGCACATACGTGATGATTGTGACTGCCGCCACACCGTCCTCACCCACATAGTGAAGCATTGTCCAGTTGAACATCATGGTGATGATGCCTGTGACAAGCGCTGTCGCCATCTCCGAGCAGCCATTTGTCGCTGCACTCGCAAGTACCTTGAAGCGCCATACAGGTTTCTTGAAATGTAACAGACTTTTCTTGCGGCTGAATACAACAAGCCCCACAACGGCTGTCACAGAATAGCCAAGACCTGTCGCGACTGCCGCGCCGCTGATTCCCATGTCAAGCCCTGCGATAAACACAAAGTCAAGCACCATGTTCAGCACACCGCCCGCCACCGAGCAGATCAGTGACAGCGTCGCCTTCTCGCTCGCAATCATATAAAGTGTAAAATTGTTCATCAGCAGAATCGGAACTGTAAACAAAAGATAGCGGCTCAGGTATTCCACACAGTATGCCTCCACGTCCGCTGACAAGTTCATTCCCGCAAAAATCTGGTCCATCAGCAGATATCCGAGTCCGCACATGACGAAGCCGACCACCACATTCACAAGAATCAGGAAGCTAAAATCCTCCTTTGCCTCCTCCGTCTTTTGCGCCCCCATCTTTTTCATGATGACGGCGCTGCCTCCCGTGGCAAGCATCGTAGAAATTGCAGTCACAAGCTGAATGATGGGCGCTGTCAGGTTGATTGCCGAGAGCGCGCTGGTGCCGATTAGATTTGACACAAACAGGCCATCCACCATGGTGTAGAACGACATAAACACGGTCATTGCAATCGTGGGAACTGCAAACTTTAAAATATTTTTGAGTGTCACAGGCTTCAGATAAATATTTTGAGTTTCCATCTTATTCTCCTTTCTTCTAAATTTAATTTCTTCTAAATTTAATTTTTTCTAATTTGTTTCCCTGTATCAAGCATCATAAACCATACAGTAACTGTACAGTCAAGAGGTTTTTGAAAATATTTTTATTAATTCAAAGCGTTCTCTTGCATGGCGCGCGCAAAACCTGTATCATAAACTATACAGTTGTAAAAGTTGCTTGATTTGCTTTCTATTTTTAGGGGGGATTTTGAATTATGACAGAAAAAAATAAACAGCTCACCATCGGTCAGTTTGCAGCGATGCATGGCATCAACAAAAAGACGTTGATGTGGTATGACGAGATTGGCTTGTTAAAGCCCGCTGCCATCAACCCAGAAAACGGCTACCGCTGCTACAATTACCACCAAAGCCCCGTCCTAGAAACAATTCTGCTCCTGCGGGAACTCGATGTGCCTGTCCGTGAAATACAAGATTTTATGAAAAACCGCTCAGCGGAAAAGATGAAACATTTATTAGAAGAAAAGATTGCAGACCTTGACCACAATCTCAAACATCTCCAGGCCATTCGAAAGACCCTGTGCAACTACCATCAAAACATGGAAACGCTGCTGACAATGGATTTATCTAAGATCAGTATCATTGAAAAAGAAGAGCGCTGTCTCATAACGGTTGCCATCACGCCCGATACCTCCTTCGAGGAGGAGGTTGAAATGATCACCGCCGAGACGGAGAAGTACCAGCTCGGCAGACTGCACGACGCCTCTTATGGCTCCATGCTTCCTGTCTCTAGTCTGCAACACGGCAGATTTGATGACTACTGCAAACTTTTTATCGAGATTCCGTTTGGCAATGCTGCCGCGCCGCAGGAGATGGCACCAAAAAACGGGCTGCATATACAGCCCGGCGGGAAGTATCTGAGAGCCTTTCATCAAGGCGGCTGGGACGAACTCCCCAAGCGGTATCAGGAAATTCTTGACTACGCCAAACGCCGCCATCTGACGCTGTGCGGCTTCTCTTATGAGATGGGCATCAATGAGAACGTTATTGACCGCATTGAAGATTATATTGTGCAGATCGAGATTCCCTGCTCACCTTCCTTTGCCAGCAAGAGCTGCTGTTAGATGATTGTCCAAAGGAAGGGCGCATAGCAGTTCTGCTTCCAGACCTGATCAAAAGCCTTATAACGATACGAGTCCCGCTGCCCCGATCATTCCCGCCTGATTCCCATTCTTTGCAACGACTGCCCTAGGTACATACGCCACCGTACTGCCAAAGCAGTTTGCGCGAAGATGCTGGTTGAGCGGCTCTGTCAGCTTCTCGCCCTGCGCGCACACGCCGCCGCCGAGCACGATGAGATCCGGGCGGAAAATATTTGCAAGATCTGTGATGCCGTCCGCAAGATACTGAATATAGTTGTCTACCAACAGCCTGCCGCAGGGGTCGCCGGCATCTGCCGCATCAAACGGAATTTTGGCGTTCATTTTCTCTAAATCATGGTCACACAGCGCCCAGAGCAGCGAGTCGGGATACTGCTTTGCCATCTCTTTTGCATCGTGAATCAGCGCTGTCGCAGAGGCATATGCCTCAAGGCAGTCCGCTCTGCCGCAGGTGCACCGGCGTCCCTCCGCGCCGCACTTGATATGGCCAAGCTCCGCGCCGCCGGGATGTCCGCCCTCAAAGATTTTACCGTTTATTACAATACCGCCGCCGACACCAGTGCCAAGTGTCAGAAAAACTGCATTCTGGCAGCCCTTTGCCGCGCCGCGCAGCACTTCTCCAAGTGCTGCGCAGTTCGCGTCATTCTGTACATAAATGGGGACTGGAAGATATTTTTGCAGTTCCTTTGCAAGCGGGACATTGTCCCAGCGGATATTGTTGGAATAGAGCACGACGCCGTTCTTGCTGTCAATGGTTCCCGGGCTGCCGACGCCTGCGCCTGCGCAGTCCGCCACGGCAAAACCGTTCCGGGCAAGCAGCGCTGACGCAGTCTTTCCCATGTCTGCAATCACTTCTTGATAAGGGCGGTCGGCGTCCGTCGGGATAGACGTCTGCGCCAGTATTTCATAGGCTGCATTCAAAATCCCAATTTTTACTGCGGTTCCGCCAAGGTCAATACCGACCGCCACCTTTTTACCTGTCTCTGACATAATTGGTCCTCCATTCTGCTATTTTTGTTACTCGAGAGTATCCTCCAAGCCATACACTTCCACTTCATAGATGCGCGCTGCACTGTCGCTGCCCTGCGTCGGCTTGTTGATGACAAGCTTGACAAACTGTGCGTTGACCGGCGTAAAGGCGTCGTGCGTCGTGCCTGCCGTGTTTCTGGTCACGCTGCGCATCTCCTCGAACGCTGCGCCATCCTCACTGGTGTAGATCGCGTAGGATTTGGTGTTCATATCAGCACTCTCTCCGCCTGCCTCTGCGTGGCAGACATCAACCGCGCTCACTGCCTTGACTGCGCCGAGGTCAATCGTGATTTCGTGCGGTGCACTTCCTGTCGCACACCATTTCTTCGTCACATCGCCGTCCACTGCAAACTGCGGCGCTTCATTTTCGTTGACATAGGTATCCGCCTCGGTGCCTGCACCCTGCGAAAGCAAAACAAGTCCGTCTGCTGCCTTTTCGGTGATCACAATATACCCTTCCTTTGCGGCTTCGCTGCTGCCTGACGCATTTTCTGCCTTGACTGTGACAGGATATACACCGGGTTCTGCATATGTGACCGTAACGCTGTCACCCTCTGCACTTTCCTGATCTGCGCCTGTGAGTGTCCATGTCACCTTCTCCGTATTCTGCGAGCACAGGCTCTGGAAGGTAATGCTCTCGCCCGGCGCCGCCAGTGTGACATCGGCTGTAAACGCCGTTTTTGGAATACTGTTGTCTGGCCACTCCATCGTGACCTCCGCACCGGTGCCTTCTGTTAACAGCGCATTCACAGGAATCACCGCAAACGCCGTCTGCCTTTCCTCGCCTGTGCGCGGTAAGGTATTAATATAGAAGCTATTGGTATTCGACACGCCAAGCAGAGACTTTGTTTTGTCCTCATTGATGCGGTACACCTCATAGTAATCTGTCGGGACATCGCTGTCCCACGACAGGCGCACGCCCGCATACATGCCGTCCTCATCAAACTCTGTGTCGAGCACCTTCAAGCCGCTCACCGCCGCAGTCTCCTCCGCCTCTGCGTCGAGCATCGTAATATTTCCAAAACGGAATTGCAGCGTATTGGTGTCGGTATCCGATGTCAGCCGGTACGAAATATTTCGTATGGTCTTTCCGGCAAGCTCTGCGGTCTGGTATGTGACCGTCGTCCATGCGTCCGAAACCTTCTTGTCACCCTCAAGCACCACCTCTGAACCGTCGTCGAGTGTCAGCACGGCATCTAGTGCAACCTCTGCGCCTTTTGCCCGCGCAGTTGTCGTGAACGTCACATTTTCTGGAACTGGTAAATCAGCGCTGTACAGTTTGATGACAGACGATGTATTTTGCTTGACAGCACCGCGCAGAATCAGGCTGGTTCCGCCATAGTATGCATCTCCCACATCAAGGTCTGCGGACAGTTTGTTGCCCTCGCCGTCCTCGATGATATAACGGTATGTGGGAAGCATATCAGAAATGCTGCGGTTGTTCCAGTCGAGCATACTGATCAGCTCACCTTTTTTATAAAAACCATATCCGTTTCCTGTGGAAAAATTTGTCACAAACGGCAGTGTTGTCAGCGCAGTACGCTCTACAACATAGGTGGAAACACCTCTCCAGTCCGTGTCGCTCTCTGCCGTAATCTCCGCAGACGGGTCGCCTTTTGCATTGACCCACAATTTATTTTCCCGCTTCCAAAACTCCTGTATCATGTCCGTGGAAAAATAAGTCCAGCTCGGGCAGTACAGTCCTAGCGAGGTGTAGGTGCCGCCGTCGGGCTTCTCAAACAAATTCCATTTAATCGGAGTGTCGTAACCATTGCTCTGCAAATCGACACCTGCGTACAAATCATACGCATCAATTTCTTTCTCCGCTGCCAGCTCTGCGGAGGTTTTGAGCAGCTCCTCGGGCGCGAGGGAGTCCGTTGTCCACCAGAAGTTTAAGAACATGGAATCCGCCACGTCGTTCCCCTCCGCATCTTTCATGTACGGCGCATTCTTCTCTGTGAGTGCGTTCTGCCAGTCCATCTCGCCGTCCACTGTCATTGAATCGTAATAAATCAGCTCTAACTCCGGCGCCTGCTGCTTAAAATACGCAAGAAACTCCTGCATTCTGTCAGCGTGGTCTTTTGTCAGCGCCTCTTCGGTCTCCTGATTGATAAACCATCCGTCAAATCCATAAAGCTTCGCCACTTCTATTAATTTATCAACGACGGGATAACTTCCGTCCTCTCGTTTCTGCAAAAGGTCGTCAAGCCACTCGATTTTACCGCCGTGTGCTGCCTGCGGCATAAACACGGTTCCAATGACCTTCACGCCGTTTTTGTGCCCTGCGTCCACGATATCAGGGCTTGGCGCCACAATCAGGCCTTCACCGGACGAGCCGCCCCAGTATACAAGCGTATCTACATACTGCCAGTATGTAAAAGCATTTGCCTCTGCCTTATTCAATCCATGTGGCGCGTTTCCGCTGGTGCTGCCGTTCATAATCGAGATGGACATCACTTTGGTGTCCTTGTTCTGTGTGGGATTCACAGGCTCCAGCGCCTCGAGGTCTGCACGCGCTGCAAGCGGCACAGTGCTGACATTGAAGATAAAGTCCTCATCATCGTCGGCATTCCATTCTAAGAGCTGCGCCGGAAACCAGTAGGACGCCTCCGGCTGGCGGGTCATGGTCAGCTCCTTATTCTCATTCTCACCAGTTACGGTATAGTTTGATTCAGATGGCTGTGCGGTGTCTGCCTCTGTCTCCGGTTCCGCAGGTGTCTCTGTATTGATCTCTGTCTGTGCAGGCGCCTGCGTCGCTGGCTGCGGGGTATCTGTATTCTCTTTTGCGCCGCACGCTGCCAGACTGAGCGCCATGGAAGCCGCCAGAATAATGCTCATCAACTTTTTCCCATATTTTTTTCTTTTTATCATACTTCTGTCTCCTTTTTCAACAATGCTGTGTATCCTTCTCTCTGATTGCAGCACTTTATTTGTGACACTTTACTTTACCGTACTTCATTGCCGGTATCATTCATATGCTGCCTTTAGAATGAAGGGGGGCTGTCGGTGACAGCCCCAGTATCTACTTCATAGCACGTTCAGCCTGTGTCCAGATTAAACCACCTTCACTGTCACCACTTCATACGGTTTGAGCACCACCTCAATCTCTTTTCCTGTCACAGCTGCCTCGCTCTCTGTCTCCTCGAGCAGATTACAGATATAAGCCTTCTCAAAGGCGGCGTTCACAGTCAGCTTTGTCTTGGTGTAGGCATTCTCCGACTCATACATACGAATGACAGTTCCTTTGCCGTCCTCGGCATTTTTAATGGTCTCGACAACGACGTTTGCGTGCGCTACAGAAGCATAAGAAAATGCTTCCTTCGCCGCTGTCTGCGTCTGTACGAACAACGGCTGGTTGAGCTTATACGCTTCTGCCACGGTGCCTGCTGCGCGCCAGCCCTCCGCATGAGGATAAATCGCATAGGTAAACTCATGCTCCTCCTGATCGGTTGTCGGGTTTGGCTCGGTTCCTGATTTAATCAATGTCAGCGCCATATTCGAATCCTTGACAGAATGCCCGTACTTGCAGTCATTGAGCAGGGAGACGCCGTAATGTCCCTCTGACAAATCCATCCACTTCTGTCCGCAGCTCTCAAAGCGCGCCACATCCCAGCTTGTGTTCTGGTGCGTCTTGCGGGTCAGATTGCCAAACTGCACGTCGAATGCCGCCTCGTCTGTGTGCACTGCCACTGGAAAATGCACCTTTAACAGCGTCTGATGCTCTTTCCAGTCCACATAGGTCACAAACTCGATTCTGCGGCTGTCCGCATAGAAAATAATATTCTGCTGGATTGTGGACTGCGATGCCTTTCTCGTGATTTCCAGCACAGCGCGCACCGCACCGATTTCTGTCCATTCCATGTGCTCTACGGTGTCCACGTCCCAGTATTTTTCTGTATAATAAATATCAATGTCCCAGTTGTCAAAATAAATCGGCTTATCCTCGTACATGCGCAGCAGGTTTGCGCGCTGTCCCTCCTGAATTACCTCGCGGTCATTCTCCTTGTCGTAAATGCTGGTGAACATGCCCTGTTCGTCAAGTTTAATGCGGTAAAACGGCGTTTCCAGCTCGTAGTCCCCTGCAAGTGTGAACGGTGTCTTATCCTCTGCCGCGGTCTGGCTGACCTTAAAGGACTTGTAGCCCTTTGACGGGAGATTGCGCACATATGCCACGCTGCCGCTTCCGTCTCCTGTTTTCTGGATTGGATAGCAGGTGCCGTCCGCATCTACAAGCGCACTGCCTTCAAGCGCACCTAGATTGACGATATCATCACGCACCTGTCCTGTCGTGTTGAAAATGGTGATATCCTCTCCGCTTCCTGCGATTTCCCTGCTGCGCGCTGCGGTCAGCTCTGCAAGCTGCTTCGCAAGCGCTGTGTACTCCTGCTTTGTGACCTCATAGACCTCATGAATGGACGAGCCGGGCAAAATATCGTGGAACTGGTTCAAGAGCACGACCTTCCACATGGCATCGAGCGTCTCCTGCGGATAGCCCATTGTCTGCTGCGTCAGGACGGACAACAGCTCCAAATCCATCAGTCCAAGCTCGGATTTGCGGTTTGCGCGCTTGTTTCTTGCCATCGAGGTCAGTGTTCCTCTGTGATACTCGAAGTACAGCTCTCCTTCCCAGACCGGAAGCCGTTTACTGCCGCCGACACGCTCTTTCAGCTCATCAAAGAAAGTCCGCGCAAACGCCTGACGCACTTTGGGGATTCCCTTGACGCCTTTTTCCATACGAATCGAGGTCTCAAGCATTTCCCTTGTCGGGCCGCCGCCGCCGTCGCCATATCCGTAAGATATCAGAATATCATTGTTGATATCCTTGTTCTGGTAGCGCATCCAGCCGCCCATGATCGCATCGGGATGCAGCATTCCATTGTAGGTTGTAAAGAAGTCCTTGATTGGCTGGTGGACGCCCAGCGTCGTGATCAAGTGTGTCAGCACCTCAGAGCCGTCGATTCCTCTCCACATCATTGTATCGTAGGGAATCTTGTTGAACTGGTTCCAAGCAAGCTTTGTCGTCATAAAGTAGTCAATGCCGCACTTTTTCATAATCTGTGGCAGTGCACCGGAGTAGCCAAACACATCGGGCAGCCACAGAATGCGGTTATCCACGCCAAACTCCTCCTTGAAAAAGCGCTTGCCATGCATGAACTGGCGCACGAGCGACTCGCCCGATGTCAGGTTGCAGTCCGCCTCAACCCACATGCCGCCCTCCGGCTCCCAGCGTCCCTCCTTGATGCGCTCCTTCGCTTTCTCATAAAGCTCAGGATAGCGCTCTTTTAAGAAGGCATAGAGCTGCGGCTGGCTTGACATAAACTTGTAATTCGGATATTCTTCCATCAGTTTCAGCACGGTCGCAAAGCTGCGCCCTGTCTTTTCCCTTGTCTGCGCGACAGTCCACCACCATGCGACATCAATGTGTGTGTGGCCGATACACGTCGCGATGACGTCCTGACAGCCAGCCATCTCGTCATACAGCGCCTTGTCAATATAGTCGGACGCCTCCTGTAGCGTGCGGTAAAATTCGTCGGAGTACGGCGTGCGCAAGTCGAGATAATTGACTGTATTGTTCAGAATTTCCGTGATGTCCTTGCGGTTCTTGTCGTCCTCCTCCATTCTCGTAAATGCCGCGAGCGGCACCCACAAATCATAGTAGAGCTTCTCGATCAGCGGGTCGATTTCCTGCATCTCGACAATCAGGTTAAACTCTGTGTGCAGAATGCCCGTGTACGACTGCAAGCCAAGCTCGAGCACATCGCCTGCCTTTGCCGCTGTCGTAAGCAGCACATCGCGGTGGTTCATGTCAATTCCCTGAAGGACTTCCCCGTTCACAAACAACAAGAACTGTGGATTTTTCGCGTCATCCCACTCATCAATCTGTGTGCGCACATGCAGCCACATGGGCTTTCCATCAAGCTCCTTTGGCACCTGATACGTTGTCTTAAACCAGTAATGGCGGTCCTTTCCATACCAGTGCATATGCTGGCAGTCAAAATCTTCCCACGCCGCTGTGTCTGCCTCCGCTTCCTCCGGGCGGATAAAGTTGCCTTCCTTGTACTTCCAGTTATCAATCTCAAATTTCTGCTTCACCTTTAATTTTTTGAGTTCCTCGCAGATTACATTCACTCTCTTATCCAAAAAATGCATTGTTTTCCCTCCATATTAAAGTTCATCTTCTAAATCGGGCAGGAAGGTTTCATTTCCCTTTACTGCCGAAAAGGCTGCCGCAAAAAGATTGTAGCAATCACATCGCTCTTCATTTTTGCGGCAGCCTGTCAGTCTGTACAAATTCAGCTTTCTGAATCCATATACGCCATCAGACGGTCTACTGTCGTGAATGCCAGTCCGGTCACTGTGTCTGCGCAGCCATAGTAGACTGCAATTCTTCCTGTCGCTGCGTCCGTGAGCGCCGCACATGGGAATACTACATTGGGCACATCTCCAATACATTCATACAGTTCGTGAGGTCCTAAAATATAATTCTTTGTTCTCTTTCGCACTTTCCAGGGTTCTTCCAAATCCAGCAGCGCACAGCCCATTCTGTAGACAAAGCCGTTGCAGGTATTGATGACGCCGTGGTAGATTAGAAGCCAGCCCTCGTTTGTCTCAATCGGCACACTTCCCGCGCCAATCTTGGTACACTGCCATGCCGAGGCATCGCCCTTGATGGTTCCCATCACATAGCGGTGACAGCCCCAGTATTTTAAGTCAGGGCTCTCGCTCAGGAAGATATCCCCAAACGGCGTGTGCCCATTGTCACTCGGACGGCTGAGCATGTAATAATTTCCCTGAATTTTGCGCGGAAACAGCACGCCATTGCGGTTGAATGGCAAAAATGCATTTTCCAGTTGGTAAAAGGTCTGAAAATCGAATGTATAGCCTACACCGATGGTCGGGTACTCATGGTAGCCATTGCACCATGTGATGTAGTACCGGTCCTCGACAAAGCATACTCTTGGGTCATAGCGGAAATCCCGTTTTGCCACCTCGGGGTGCGCCCCCTGAAAGGCAATCGGCTCGTCGGAAATCTCCCAATGAATCCCGTCTTTACTAAAGCCTGCAAAAATATCCATACTGATTGACTTGCTGTCACAGCGGAACACACCTGCGAATCCGTCCTCAAAAGGCACGACCGCACTGTTAAAAATACTGTTGGAGTTTTTTGTTGCAAAACGCTCGATAATCGGGTTCTGTGCATAGCGCCAAAGGGGCAGCCGTTCTGTTCCATCCGGCTCCTGCCATGGGATATTGGGCAAATCTTTTCCGATAATTCTGGTTGTGGCTTTATCTGTCATAATCTGCAATCACCTGCCATTTCCTGTTTATTATTTGGTTGCCATATACTCGTCAACCTGTTTCTGTGCTGCGTCCAGTACATCCTGCCATCCAGCTTTCATGAGTTCTTCCTTAATCTTAGGCACTGCTACTGCCGGGTCCTGCACACCAGTCATGACCTCACTGCGGTAACGCATCCAGATTTCACGGCAGTTTGCAAGTTTGTCTGACACTTCTGTCGTATCAAATGTAAATCCAAGCATAACGGAAGATACTGCCTGCTCATTTAATTCCTTAATCTCATCCCACTGGTTGTACTCATCTGTGTCTACCTGTGTTACTGTAAAGTAAGAAGCCTGTGTGTAGCCTGCCATTGCCCAGTCGTTGTTGATCTTGTGTACCTTGCCGTCTGCGGTGTACTCGAAGTTTACACCCTCCTCGCCATAGTAGAACATGTCGCGCAGCTTGGTATCTGTGTTAATCAAATCAAGAAGCTGCAAACACTTTTCAGGATACTTTGTATTGATCGAAACCATATTCAGAGAACCGCGCACGGTCTCGTTGGAAAGAATCGTGTCGCCTACCTTCTGAACAACAACGTCCTTACCCATCTGAGGCCCCCATGAGGTGATGCCTGCGCTCTCCCAGCCCTGTGCCACACGCCACATGTTGTATACACGTGCCTCAGATAATGTAGCCGCGTCAGGGTTGATGATTCCCTTCTTATACCAGTCATGCAGCGTCTCTAATGCCGAGTAAATATCAGGCTCTTCCAGCGTGAAACATACTTTTGCGTCTGCGTCGTCATAGCGCACGCCGAGAATCTGTGTGCCGGCGCCAATCTGGTCATACACGTCGAAAATATAGTAAACGCCGTCATTTTTCGTGTAGACTGGATAGTCGTTTTTGTCTGCTTTTAAGGTTTCAAATATTTCCGTCAGGGACTCAATTTCTGTGAGGGAAGCAATGTCAATATTATACTCGTCAACCAGTTCTTTATCCCAGACTGCATAGTTGGAAATCGAGCTGTCCTTGTAGGTCGGCACGCCGTAAATCCTGTCTTTTACCTTGACGCCATCCCAGTATTTATCTGGCATGAGCTGCTTTAAGCCCGGCATGTTGGCGTCAATCATATCTGTGATGTCATAGTACGCGCCAAGGTTAATATCTGCGATATAGTTGTTGCCGTTTCCAAAAATAATATCATACGGCTCATTGGTGCTGACAATGATATTGCGGCGTTTATCCCAGTCTCCCCAAGGAATGACTTCCATGTCCAGGCTGACACCTACTTTGTCACCGATATACTCGTTGACCTTTGTAATCCATGAATCGTAGTTGGTAGGCATACCGTTTCCGATTGTCACCCACTTGAGCGGAACAATCTCACCGCTTCCCGTGTCCTTTGATGACGAGCTGCTCTGGCTGCCAGTGGACGCTGACTGATTGCCGCCATCTGTTCCAGCGCTGTTGTTATTATTGCTGCCTCCGCCGCCACAGCCTGTAAGCATTCCCATTGTCATCACTGCTGCAAGACCTGCTGCCAATACTTTCTTATACTTTTTATGACTCATAATAAATCCTCCTATTTAAGCTGCACATACTCCCGCCGCGCACTTTGCGCCAGCGTTCGAGGTACGCTGTTTTACATGTTTTACTCTTTGACAGAACCAATTGTCAAACCAGAGATAAAGTACTTCTGAAAAAACGGATAAGTACATGCAATCGGTACGATGATTACGATTGCAATCGCCATGCGAACACTCTCTGTCGGCATCGACAGCTTGTATTCCTGCATGGAAAGTCCGCCATAGGGATTGTTTGCGATATACTCGATATTTTTCTGCATCTGGTTCAACAGGGACTGCAAAGTCTGGAGCTTGGTGTCCTGAATGTACAAAGATGCCTGAAACCAGTCATTCCAGTAGCCGAATGCTGCAAACATACCGATGGTTGCCATAACCGGCTTTGAAATCGGAAGTACAATCTGTGACCAGATACGGAACTGTCCCGCGCCGTCAATCTTTGCCGACTCAATGATGGAATCTGGCACTGTCGTTCTAAAGAATGTACGGCAGATGGTCACGCTGAACGCCGAGCACGCAAGGGGCAGAATCAATGCCCAGATGCTGTTGTTCAAACCCAAAATATTGCTTACGACTACATAGCTTGCCAGCATTCCGCCGTTGAACACCATCGGAATAAAAATCAGCCATGTGTAGATTTTCTTTAATTTAAAGTTTCTCCTCGAAACCACATACCCCATCGACGTGTTGAGCGCGATGGAAATGATCGTGCCGACAATCGTCACCAGCACAGACATAAATGCCGCGCGCAGGATTGTCAGGCGCTCATTCCACAGAAATTCATACGCCGCATTGGACAGCGCCTGTGGAATCAACTGATATCCATTTTGACGGATTGCCTCCTCATCAGTGATGGATATCGAAAATACAAACAACAGCGGAATCACGCACATAACTGCCAAAATCAGAAACACGATGTTGAACACAATGTTGGTCGATGTCTTGATCTGATTCAAGGATTGTCCGCTTTTTTCCTGTTTCGCCACGTGACACACCTCCTTCTATATAATCCTGTTCTCGTTGTCAATCTTGCTCACAATCCAGTTTGCCAGCAGAATCGTTGCACAGCTACAGATTGCCTGGAAGAACGAAGCCGCCGCCGTCTGTCCGATTGGTGCCGTGGACTGGATCGCCATGTAGATGTATGTGTCAAATGTCGATGCCGTCGTGTACAGCGATGCGGGCAGCTGTCCTGTAACCTGATAAAACAGACCGAAATCCGAGTTGAAGATTTTGCCGCAGTCCAGAATCAGCATCATGACAAAGACGGGCTTAATGGCTGGCAGCGTGATATGTTTTGCCTGCTGCGCCTTGGTCGCACCGTCCATGACCGCCGCCTCGTAGAGTGACGGGTCAATTCCGGTGATACTCGCCAGATAGATGACCATACCATAGCCCATACCTTTCCACGTGTTCAGGAACACGATGATAAACGGCCAGTACTTGTTCTCCTGATACCACATGATGCGCTCGCCGCCCAGTGCGGTGATGATGCCGTTGATGTAGCCGCGCTCGGGTGTCAGCAGTGCATAGACGAAATAGCTGACAACAACCCATGACATGAAATAAGGAAGGAACATCATGGTCTGGTACACCTTGGAACCTCTCTTATTGCGCATACTGCTGAGCATCAGCGCCCCTCCTACCGCAACGCTCGCGCTGATAATGATAAAGACAATGTTGTAGAGAATCGTGTTGCGCAAGAGCATGGTGAACGAGTTCGATGTAAAGAAATATTTGAAATTTCCAAATCCCGCCCATTCGCTGTGCAGCAGGTTGTAGATAAAACCATGCCCGCCCGGCTGGAGCCTGTAGTTCTTAAATGCGATGATGATACCAAACATCGGCAGATAGGAAAAGATTAAGAACCATAACAGCGTCGGCAGTGACAGGGCGAACAACTCCGTGTCGTCGCGCGACCATCGTTTCCACCAGGGTTTGCCATGGCGTATCCTCCCTCCGTCAGTCGTTTTGCGAATACCCATTTGCTTTACCTCCTTTTATTTATTTTTGTTAACATCATATTAACATTTATAAATTATCATGTCAACGCATTTTAGCATTTTCATTATTTTTCCTAACAAAGCTATGCATATTTTAGTATTATTGACCGATTAATAATTTATATTCGTATTTCTTTATGCATCTTTTATCATTACATTTATTTACATTTATACTAAAAAACATAAAGTTGTTGATATCCGCATATTTTTTTGTAGAGCTGTACACATTTTTTGTTAATCAGCAAAATTTTTTCCATAAATTTATACAGATTCAAACTATTTTTTGGTTATTTATATAAGAAAGCTGCCTGAAAGAAATTTCAGGTATGTAACGTAAAGATTCTATATTATTACAATTAACATTTGTAAACTAATTCATTGTCTTTTGAGTTTTCCTATGTTATAATAAAAGCAACTACCCTACTGCGCGGACAGATGTCTGTAGCGGAACGTTTTACACTGTGTCAAAATTGCAGGAAAGAGAGAATCGAATTTATGGAAAAAGTAACGATGAAGGATATCGCAGATGCCCTCAATATATCCAGAGTCACGGTCAGCAAGGCTTTTAACAACCAGACTGGCGTGTCGGATTCCCTGCGGGAGTTGATTTTTGAGAAGGCAAAAGAGCTTGGATATGCCAAACTTCCCTATCAAATATTAGAGCAGCCGCTTGAGGACCAGCGCACTGTCTCCCTGATTGTCTCAAGACCAGACTCTGCGCTGTTCTGGACGAATATTATTCACCGCATGGCACAAGAGCTTTCCAATTATAAAGTCAACCTGCTCTACACCTATGTTCCTTCTGTATACACGAAATCCTTCAGCCTGCCCCCCATTCTCCAGAATGGCAGTGTGGACGGCATTGTCGTGCTGAATGTCTATGATGCAGAGATACTGGGCATGGTCAATGTGCTATCGGCGCCAAAAGTATTTCTCGACACAGTTCCCACCCTGTCAGACCGCGAGCTAAACGGCGATCTCATGCTAATCGAAGGCTTCCGCACTGAATATGACATCACAAATACCCTGATCCAGGACGGGCATACCGAAATCGGCTTTCTCGGCGATATCAACTATGCCCTGACCAATCTGGAGCGCTATCACGGCTACTGCAACTGCATGGAAAAACAGGGGCTTGCCGTCCGCTCAGAATACTGTCTCACAGGGCGCATTGATATTTTTTCCTATGAGAAAGAATTATATACATTCCTAAACCAGCTCAAGCGCTGGCCGACTGCATTTGTCTGCGCCAGTGATTTTGTCGCAAACTTTGTGCAGTCCTATATCGACAGCAATCCGCAGCGCGTACCGCATCCTGTCGCCCTCACAGGTTTTGACAACACGGGCGAATATACAGACGTCGCAGGCCGCATCATCACGGCAAACGTCCCGACCGGACTGCTCGGCAAACGGCTTGCACTCCAGATGCTGTTCCGCTCAGAGCATCCCGAGTCACCGCATGAGCTGACGTTTATTAAGCCGTCCATCATCATACCGCACTATAGTGCGCAGAAGGCTCGATAAGATATTCTGTCTGTTTATTATATCAACTGGGAAAATAAGAAATGGCATTATGCATAAGAATATGGGTGCCTTGCCGGCAAATATACAGCAGGCAGCCAAAAACAGGGAGATTGAATTATGTTAAAAGAACTAAAGAGAATATTTGTTTTGTTTTGCATTCTTTTTACTTTTGCAACACTGTTAAACAGTGCGCTGAATCTGATCTTTGGGTTCGAGTTTTCTCTGCACCTCCATATATTTGAACGGGCGGCATTGAATTTCATCAATGCCGCCATTTTGTCCGTTGTATTCAAGCTGCGTCATAAATATCTTTTTATGAGATTTCTGACGCCATATCTGACAGTTATTATTTTGCTGGCTGGCACAGGTATCTGACCGCTTTGTCTTTGATAGTGTGATATGTATCTGCCTACCGGAGACTCCCCATCCATTTCTTTTGCCGGAATATGACGAGCGATATCCCAAGCCGCACGCATTCCTCCAGCGATAAGATAAAATACACATACGCGATTGGAAGTTTCCATACAAATGCGGCTAAAAGTCCCAGCGGCACGCCAAAGCCCCATGTTCCCACAGCGTCAATCCACATGATATATTTTGTTTTTCCACCGCTTCGGATAATTCCGCCGCCCAGTATCATATTCAGGACTTTGACAGGGGCTATGACCGCAATGGCAACCAACAGACTCCGAGTGAGCTGCTGTACTTCTGGCCCAACTTTATAAATCTTTACATAAAACGGGCTGGCAGCTACAAGGCACACAGACAGCAGCACCGATGCCGCCAGTCCGTACCACATCAGTTTTTTCGCCTCTGTATACGCCTGCGCTTCCTTTTTCGCCCCAAGCGATTTTCCGATTAAAATGCCCGATGCCTGCGCCAGTCCCCCCAGCGCCCCGATTACAATGGTCTGGACAGGAATGGTCATGGTCATCGCCGCGCATGCATCGGTTCCGATATTTCCATAGATTGCTGTATAGACATTTTCCCCCAGACTCCACAGAAATTCGCAGACAAGCAGCGGGCAGAGGATTGTAAAATACTGTTTTTGATATTGTTTCTGATCTTCTGTGCGGTGCCCGGCCACAGATGGCAGCGCACGCGTTTTTTTCCTGACGGCAATAAAAAACAAAACGATGACAACACATGATATGGTCTGCGCGGCTGTACTTGCAAGCGCAGCACCCTCCACGCCCATTTGGGGAAAATTCCATTTGCCAAAAATCAGCAGATAATTCAATCCGGTATTTAAAAGCAGCGCAAACATGCTTGCGTACAGCGGCAGGGCTGCTTTTTCCATGCACCGCAGCATGGTGGTCACAATTGAGCTGACAGCCATTGGCAGAAAGGAAACTGCTAAAATGCGTATGTATCGGACCGCGAGCGCTTTTGTCATTTCATCTTGGGTGTAGACTGCCATAATCCTTTGTGGAAACAGTACACAAAGCGCCATAAACCCGGCTGCCAGCACAACGGCAAACCCGAGATTGACATAGAAGCTCTTGGCGGCTGACGCTTCGTCCTTTCTGCCCATATATTGCGAAATCATAATTCCGGCTGCGGACGCGATTGCGGCAAGAACGACAGCATAGAGCGAGGCAAACTTCCCGCCCAGCCCAATTCCGGCGATACTGCTGCTGCCAAGCTGCCCGATCATCACTTGGTCAATCACGCTGAACGACGATTGCAGCAGGGACTGCAATGTGACGGGCAATGCGATTCTCACAACATTTTTTTCAAAAGACAATTTTTCATTACAACTATATTCTTCCATCGTGATGCCTGCTTTCTATTCTAATTTATTCTGATTTCCTCTGATTTAATATGTTTTTGACGCTGCTGCGCTCAACCAGAAAAACGGGAAGCTTCACAGCAATGCGCTCCTCTGTTCCTGATTTCATTTTCTGAAGAAGCTGTATTGCAGCCTGCGCCCTCGCCTGCGCGTCCTGCCTTACCGTTGTCAGTGCGGGAAGGCTGTATTTGCACAGCGGACTGTCGTCAAATCCCACGATGGAAATGTCCTCCGGGACACGGATATTGTTTTCTTGCAGAAAGCGAATGAGTTCGACTGCATAAAAATCAGAAACCGCAAAAACTGCCGTATAGGATAAAATCTCCGCTTTTTTTTCTTTGTAAAACTGCCTGCGTTCTTTTTCCTGCATCGGAATCTGCATCAACACAACAGACGATTCTCCTAGAACGGCGGCGCAGCCCTTCATGCGCTCGGCATCCATGCAGATTGCGTTGTCAGCTATGCAGAGAATCCGCTGGTGTCCCATGCGTTTTAGATATCTTCCCACCTGACAGCCGCCGTCATAGTTGTCAATCGTCAAGTTGCAGATTCCCTGTGCCTCCTCAAAATAGCCGTCATAGACGACAAAGGGGATATGCATGGACGCGCGCAGCTTCTTGCAGTCCTGTTCACAATACCCAATCAGCACAAGCCCCTCCATATTCCACATAGAGGCAAAACGGGCAATCTCGTCCCACTTTGCCGTCACTTTCACCATCATGAAATACCCTGCCAAGTCAGTCTCCCGCGACAGCGCATTGACTGACGCGGCGATAAATCCGTCCTCCAGCACATGCCCCTCGTACTTTTCATGGTCATTGACGACAACACCGATGATTCTGGAATTGTTCTGTGCAAGCAGAATCTCTGCCATATTTGGCATATAGCCCCGCTTCTCAATCAGTTCCTGAACCCGTCTCACTGTCTCATCTGATATTTTCTTTGTCTTACCATGAATCACATTTGACACGGTTGCCGTACTGAGTCCCAGCTCCTGCGCAATGTCTGACATTCTAATTCGTTCCTTCTCCATTTCTGCCACTCCCTTTGCGTTCCTTAAAAAGAAAAAGTTAAATACATAACCCACTCCAAAAAACTGACGCTTTTTTTGTTGAATTTGTCAAATCAGGAACTACTTCGTTTCATTGTTTCCGCCCACCAGCTCCGCGCGGATTTCCTCATATGCCCGCAGTTTTGCCGGATTCTCATTGGCAAATGCGTCGAATTGATTGAGCACTGCCGGCATGTATGCCATGTCATCAAAGATGAGATCCAGACAATTTCGGATGCTGCAAGCGTCCTTGTGAATCAGATAAGCAGGCACCGTATTTCCCATAAAGGCGTCCTTCGAATAATTTTTCCCCTTCATGTTGACGTATGTGGTTCTATCTGCCACATAGTACTGTGCGGTCTGTCTGTCATCGCACAGATATGCCATCATGTAACGTCCCGCTTCCTGTAGCAGTACGATATGAAACGGAAAATACGGTTCCTTGTCGTTTGCTGCACGCCATGAAAGGCGCAGCCTGCAAAGTTTATTTTGCATAAATTCCATCAGCGCCAGTCTGACCTCCTCTGTCTGCTCATTACAATGCTCGAGAAGGCTGCTGCCACTGTCCGTGTTTATTTTTTCCATCTGCGTTGTTTCCAATATTGCCAATATCCCACAGGCAATGCCCTCCCACCCGAATCACTGGATCCACGCCCCTGCCAAGCTGTCTGAATACGCTGTCTAACTTGCAAAGAATCGAGGCTGCGTCAGGGTGGACTGCATAGTCTGGCAGTTTTCCCAACCCAAATAGAACATATTTTTCGCCCGCTGAGCGGTACAGTCTCATACACTTCTGGGAGAAATAACAGCGTAAAATATTTTTGCATCGCATCATCAAAATAAAAGCAGGCATAGCCGTTCTCATCGCGAACAAATACCAGAGAACCCTCCTGCCACTCAAACTGCAGTCTAAGCAGGCTGTCCTGCGCATACTGGCCAATCAAGGTGCTAAGTCTCTTAATTGTGACCTCCTCCTCCTCCACAGTCTCCGCTGGTGCGTACCGTGGCTGCACATGGACTGCAAACGGCAGCACCCTAAGCAGTGACAAGTTAAATCCCGCAGGAGACGCAATGTCCTCTAACAGCCGCTGTCCCATTGAAAACGCGATTTCCTCCTCAAAAATATTCTGATAACAGCCCCTTGGCAAATCGACTCTATTCATTCCACAATGCTTACATCCAGTGTGCCGCCGCCAAAATCAATCACCATCATCTGCCGGTCCTCCTGCTCCTGTGTGCAGTGGCGGTGATACAAGGCGGCCGCGGAGGGTTCGTTGATGAGGCGCTTTACTGTCACGCCAGCAAGCTGTGCTGCCAGCTTCGTAGCGCTGCGCTGATTGTCATTAAAATATGCTGGAACACTGATCACTGCCTCCTCCACAGGCTCTCCCAGATACCGTTGTGCATCCTGCAAGATCTGGCGCAGCACCAGCGCAGAAAGCTCCTCTGGCAAAAAACTCCTGCCGCCCAGAGGAATCAGACGCTCCGTGCCCATCCAGACTTTAAAGGACGCCGCAGTGCTCTGTGGATTCGAGATCAGCCGTTCCTTTGCGGCTGCCCCCACCAGCACTGTTCCGTCCTCCAAGAGACTCACCACACTGCTCGTCTTGTATGTTCCTAATTCGTTGGGAATCAGCTCTGTCCTGCCATTTCGAAAAATGCAGGCAAGGCTGTTTGTCGTTCCCAGATCAATACCGATTATTGCCATCGTGTTATCCTCCTGCGCATTGTAAAATGCTTGTGTTATTCTACAAAAAACGCCGGTAAACGGAACTTCCAGCAGGGCATAACAACCCTGTTGAATGTGCCCGCCCCCGACGACACTGCTTCAATGAAATGACCTGCAATTATTTTCCTACACCTCAATGCCAAAATCCGCCAGCTTTTTCTTGAGCATCGCTATTTCTGCGTCCTTATTTGCCAGCTTTTCATCTTTATCTGCCAGTTGAGCTGCATTATCCGCCAGCCGAGCCGCATTATCTGCCAACCGAGCCGCATTATCCGCCAGCTTTTCATTCTGCTCAGCCAGACGTATCTTAAACTCTATTATTTCAGGTGCTAACAGTTCTTTTAATTCCTCACACATCTGATCACCCTCCTGTATCATGTTCTTGAATAATTCTATGTTTGCTTCCGATGAAACGTTTACTACAGAGTCCGCGTTCTGCCTGTCATCGTCCTCCTCTAGTCCTGAACAGATTTCAAGAAGCTTCTTGGCCCGCGCTCTGTCCAGTGTCCGGGTCAGCGACGTAACCCATATATGAATGTCCTTGTTAAGCTCTTTTGTCACGACAATCTGCATAGGAAACAACATGCCGTGAATGCGGTAGATGCCGTCTGTCTTCCTTGACACTTCGTATTTCTCACTCAACTGCGCTAACAATTTCACGGGCTTCTGTTCCCTGACTAGCGAGATGGTGACATCGGTATCGCGTATCTCCTCAACATTCCCGGATTCAGCCTTGTATAAGCAGGCATAGGCCACTGCCTTGAAAAATGTCCCAGCGTTTACATCATCACCCGGGGACTTGTATTCAAAGATATTACTCCCAAGAAAAAAATCGGCAATATCATTTTCTATCATAATATCCGCTTTTTTCTTTATTACCAGAAAATCAATCTTGAGCGGCATTTTCGCAAGATTGTGTTCACGTTCATATCGTAAGTATTTCTTGTATTCCCGCAATTCAAGCTCCATTGCAGAGCAGAACGCAGGATGCCATTGTATGTTTTCTTCTATTTCCAACAGAGTACGCTTCCTTCCTTTTTGTGATTTCAGTATAGCATAACAAACAAAGTTACGCAACGCGAACATCATACTCATGCATGGCGTCTGTTTATTTTCAATTATTCCTGCTGCAAGATTCCCGCAATCTTCTTAATCATCTCATCTTCTTTCAGCCGAAACTTAATCTCAACTCTTCTGGAAGCTGACATATCTACCTTTTCAGTAGGATTTCCCGCACTGTCCTGTTGGTAGACCGGATTGCTCCATGATTTTCCATTGACTGTTAAAAGCTTTTGTAACTGTGTAATCTCTGTCTCACTGAGTCCATTATTTTTGTTCAGACAGAAATCCGCCACTGCATTTGCGCGCTCATAGGACAACTCCATATTGCTCTGGTAGCCTCCGTCCGTGTCCGTATGCCCCTCAATAATGATCTCAGCAATATAATCACGAAACTGGTCCTGAAGCAGCACATCCAGATACATCGGAATAATGTTTTGTAATGTCTCCTTACTCTCTGCGGTGAGTGAAGCACTGTTATATCGGAAAAGCACATCCGAAGAAAATGTAATAGAGCCTGTCTGTGCATCCACCTTCATCGTGGAATTGCTAAAGGCTGATTGCAGCGCCCCGATAATATCTGTGCGGATACCGACAATATCTTGCAGTTCCTGCTTTGTCGTTGTCAACTCCTGTTTTGCATTTTCGATCTCCAAGTAAGCATTGTTTAATTCCTCCTGCGTCAGCGCAGCCTGTTCGTAAGCCTGCTGCAATTCCGCCAGCGACAGTGCAAGCTCCTCATTGGACTTCTCAAGCTCTGCCTTAGAAAATTCCAAATCTGCGATTGTCGCATCTAACTTGCTTTGTGCTGTGCTCAGGTCGAGCCTTGTCCGGTCGAGATCATTCGTTTTTTGTCTGTATATCGCAAGGGTGATCGCGATCAGCAATATAAAAATCAGCAAAAGCGCCGCCATCATATCCGAATACGACTGCCAATAACTATGCTCCGCGTATGCTTTTCTGTTTCTTCGCCTATTCTTCATATAAATTCCTCATCTGCTCAAATGTGTAGATCTGACTGCTGATCTCATCACTCATGTCACTGCACAAATCTGCCAGCATTTCTTTCTGGTCCTCAAGCTGTTTGGCAAACACCTCTTGCCTTTCCATGACGTTTGAAAGCGCCTCCTGCACGCTGCGGTTAACTTCCACCAAGGCTGTGACAGCTTCCACCATCTCCGTTATATTTGCCGTACTGACAGCCTGTGCTTCTCCTGCATTTTTCAATACATTGCCAAGTTTCCTAAAATCCGTATCCAGAGCCGCATGCATCTGTTGTGTAAATTTATCTACGATACGCCCCACGCCTGCTGTCTGTTCCGCCGCATTGCCCTTCATCACCTCAAGCATCTGTTTTAACGAGTTTGCCATACCCGCCTGATAGACAAGCATTGTCGCAGCAGTCTCATCCTCCTTCATTGCGGACGGCTGCGTGGTCTGGCGAAACACATTTAAAAATTCCTCCAGCGTCTCATACGCATCTGACATCAGACTCCGGTAAATCATACTAAACACCAGCGAGAAGAAAATTCCATATACCGACGTGTGAAACGCCACCTTCATACCTGAGAGCAAGGCACCCACATTATCAGAAATCGTAAAGATATCATCTCCGCTGAATGCGCCAAGCCCCATAGACAAGCCAAGAAATGTTCCCAAAATCCCCATTCCTGTAAGAGTTCCCGGAATACCGGAATTATAGAAATTCATGCCAACCCTGTCCAGAAAATCCTCATTGATATATTCTTCCAAATCACAAAAAGCACCTGCACGTCGCCTTGTCTTGGAACCTTTTACCCGCAAACGGTATTTTTGAAAAGCCTCCTGCAAGTCTTTCTGCTCGAAAAATGCTGTATCATCTTTGTAGGCTGGCCAAAGATTCTGCTCATCTGCCTCCTTATATTCCTCCTGCAAGCGCAGACTGACTTCCTCCAGCTCACGCGTAACCTGCCCCAGCCTCCCAAAACTAATAGAAGATATGCCAAAAAGAATCCCGATCATCAGCAAAAATCCAACATTGATAATCAGATTGACAGAAGCTTCCCATTCCCCTGTAAATACGCCGTTTAAGTACAACACAAAAGCCACTACAACGACATATAACAAAAATAGCACATAATACTGTTTCCTTTTCATTCTTATTCCCATCCTTTTCCTTTCGTACACTGCCCAAACCGCTTCCTACAGTTGCTTATTATTTCAGTTCTCATGAAAATGATTCTTACAGTTTCTGGCTGTTTACAATAATTTTACTCTAATCATAACATTTGTCCTTCATTCCTGCAAGTGAAAGCGAAAGTATGTGATAACCTAGTCTCTGTAAAATTTTTACTCCGTCAAGCTCTCGATAACTGCATCTATTTCCCGCTTCTAAACCCTCTGCTTGTAAAATTTCTGCTTCATGATGTCTATAATATTGTATTATTTGCGAAATATAGAAGGGTTGATTCAGATTGATTGCAACCATCTTTCCCTGAAAAATTGCAGGTAAACCGCTGTTTAATAAAAAATGTTCTGTTATCCAAAATTTGATACGCAATGTTTCTTCTGGAATGCATTTCTTCACTATTAATAAATATGGAAATTTTGTATCATCATAGTCCTCATATCGAAAAAGCCATTTGTATTCTACATTTTCAATGATAATGTTTCGAAATCGCCGCATTTTAGTCTCCTCCAATCAAACGCTGTCCTGTCTTAAACGATCGTCCAAAAATATAGGCATCGTTTTGTAATTTTGACTTCTGAGCACAATCAGGCAGGGAAGGATTATCTTCTCCCTACGCGCCCCATCACCACGATTCCAACAGCAGCTGACACACCTTCTCTATTCAACCTTGATAGAAAATCCTTCATAAATTCCGACAGGAACCTCCTCGCCAAAGGAATACTCTTCTACCAGTTCCTTCTCAAAGAAGTAAACTGTAACACGTTGTTTTATTGGATCTACAATCCAATATTCTCTCACACCAGATTTTTGATACTGAAACAGTTTCGTAAAGTAATCCATCGCCATGCTGCTTGGTGAAATTATTTCAATGACCCAATCCGGCGCACCCTGACAGCCCTTGTCTGAAATCTTGTTTTTATCGCAAATCACGGATATGTCTGGCTCTACATAATTCATGTCATCATCATTCAGAAAAACCGCAAAGGGCGCTGGAAAAACTTCACATTCACCATTATTCTTTCTAATATACATATTTATTTCTGTATTGATATAATTCAACATCCTTTGATGCCGTGTATTGGGCGGAGCCATATAATAAATCTGACCGTCAATAAGCTCTGCACGCTCGCCATCTGGCAATGCATAAATGTATTCAATTGTATACGTATCTATATTCCTTGCAAAATCCATCTCATCGTCCTCCTTTTATAGAACTATGATACCTTATTCTTCTTCGTATATCAACATTAATTCATGAATCAAAATGCGAGATATCGCAAAACTGATTGCTGATGAACATGGACATTCTTAATTTTGTACTGCTTGTCCTCATTTACTTTACAGCGATCTTACTTTCCCTTGTCTAAAGATATCGTATTTTCTGTCTTATTTCTACACTTCCACAATGCCATAGGATGCCTTGCAATATTTGCAAACTCATTACTTTCCCCAAATATCCAATGCGGATAATAAGTTCCTTCTGAAAAAGCTTTCCAGAACAGTTCTTCTTCCTTTGTCGGTATTAGAATAGACGCAAGATAGTCCCGAACTTCCTGCTGAACCAGTTCCAAATCAAATCGTTCTCCCTTGCGAAGCACCGGAACTAAATCACGCTTAATCTGCGAAGATGACAGTTTTCCAATATTATCAAGTTCAAATTTTTTGGGCGGCTGTTCTGGTCCAATTGCACTATAAAACACAGCACATTTGCGAAACATTTCTTCCTCACTTTCATCAAACAGCCCATACTTCACCATATTATGCATATCATATAAATCTCTTGGCGCCGTCCTCGTAAGTAATGCTACTGTTTTAGAGGCGAATATCTCCAATGGTGCCACTGAAAACACTGTAAGCATCTCCTCACTCTATGGCAGCTTCACTTCTCTTCTGACTTCCGAAAGAACATGGCAACGAAGCATATAGTTTATCTCAATTTTAAGATTATCCTTCACCCCTCCGCAATTCACATACTCAAACACAAAAGAATCCAGTGCGTGATAATTCTTGGATTTTAGACTTAAAACATATCCATTTGCTGCCATATACTTGCTGATTTTATCTGTAATAACCTCTCTGTCTGCAAGCATTTCCCCCCTGTCAGTCATTCTGCAATAATCCAAATCAATATCAACAGAAAGCCTCGGCAGATCAAACATAGTAAGATTAATGGCTGTACCGCCTTTTAAAGCAATGCCTTTTGCCAAAAGCTCATCTGATTCCATAAACCTCAAAACATCTGCCAAACGACATACCTTTTCCAGTGTATCTCTCACGAATCCTAATTCCTTTGCCATTCTGCCAAGAGTGAATCTATCCAATTGCATCATAATCACCAAATCCTTTATTTATTAATTCTTTCATTGACTGTGGCGCATAAAGTTTCCACCGTTTATGAAACACATTATCTTTTGACTCTTTCATCAAATACCTCTTTGCATCAGAGGAATACTTTTCACACTCTTCAAAAAAATGGGAAGAAAAATGAAACTCCTCTTCCAACTCTTCAAAAAGATATCCGCATTTCTGATACAAAAATCCGTTTTTACTTCTTGCAAGACATTCAAGCACTTTTTCTTCATTTAACCCCGGCAACAACATCATGCAGCGCATTACTTCCTCCAAACCTGCAATCTTTTCAAAATCCCGAATGCTGTCTACCACCGTTTGTTCCACAGATGTTACCCATATATTTCCCTGATGTATTACTTCTATATCGGATTTACGCTCCATACGTCGATATACCACTCCGTCATATTCAAAATCTGAAAACCGTTTATCTGTTGCAACAAAGCACTCATAAAATACCTGACTTCCGTATCCAAATACTTCAAATGCGCTGTGATGTGTGATGCAGGCATCCGAAAACAAATTGGATCCGATCTGATAACGTGAAAGAACAGGCTGCTTTGTCTCTAAACTGATTACAACGTAAAAATCCCGTTTCACTTTTTCTATCAGTCCCTTTTTCTGATATTCATAGATTACCTGATTTGCGGCACTCGGTGTCCTTACAATCTCTATCAATTGCTCCCGTGAAAAGCATCCCTTTGCCAGCAAATCTTCATAATGTTTCATCCCGCATCATCCTCTGTTTTAAATATTGCATAATATATTCTTTTATTGTAATATTACTTGTGAGTAAAAAGTTTGCGCTGCTTAAGAAGCCCGTGAACCCCAGTAGGTTCCGGACTCATCCTGCTGTTCCTGAATTATCTGCGTTATGC
>KE159562.1:160845-285555 GCA_000403215.2 Lachnospiraceae bacterium A4 | reverse complement strand
TACTTGTGAGTAAAAAGTTTGCGCTGCTTAAGAAGCCCGTGAACCCCAGTAGGTTCCGGACTCATCCTGCTGTTCCTGAATTATCTGCGTTATGCATAATTCTGGCTGTTTTCCTAAAAGGCGGAAAAAATGTTTCCGCAGATAGTGCATGACAGCGGCTTCTGACATCCGCCCCCTGGAAGGCGTCCTCTGGTAACGTATCTGCCCGGGGTGGAACTCTCCGGCAAAACGAATGGAAACGCTCTGCAGTATTCCCATTGCAATACAGGACAGTGCCATATGCATCTCAATAGCACGTACCGTTTCCAATACTTTCTGGTGGGATTTTTCATTTCCCACACGTTCAAGGGGTGACGGTTCATCTTTCTTCTGGTAATAACTCAATTTTGGCATATGCTTTGACCAGAAATGATAGCAGAATGCGCCAACCTGCTGTTTCAGCTCCCGGAAGGTGCATTCGATCCGGAACCGGTAACTGTAAAGCCGGATGACCGACAGCGGCTCCAGTGCCAGGCTGGTGCTTGCCAGGATGCTCTGGATGCCATCCATTTCCACCAGCACAAACCGCAGCTCCTGATAAAGCTTCTGCCCCCACAGCAGGTCAATGCAGTAGTAACGGATGGATTCCTTCTTCCCATAAAGCTCAATCTCTGCATCCTGGAACTGTTCCTTTTGGGAGGTGAATAATTCTTTCAGGCGGACAGCGGCTCCCTTTTTGGGAGGACGTCCCCTTCCGGGTTTCCGGGGGCCGGGTTTTTCATATGCTGTGCAGGATTTCTTTGCCTTGGTAATGATCTCCATGTGCGCCGCCCCGCTGCTGTTAAGTGTTTTCAGCTTTTCAAGGGCCGGGACGGTAAGGAAATATCTGTCCAGCAGGAGCAGACAATCCCCAAATGTGAGGGCAGCCTGATAAGCATCCTCTACCATCTGTATTACATGGGAGGAGCTGGAAACAGCCGCGTCCTTCCACTCCCTGGCAGCCTGAAGGCCGTCGTGGAGCCGGATGCTTAAGGGGATACATGCCCAGCTGCGGACACTTCCAGCCAGAATGCCAAGTCCTCCAAACATATGCCCGTGGATGTACTCAGGCTTTGCGGAATTTTCAGATTCCTGGAACAGTTTTTTGACTCCCGGCATCTGGCGTCCTTCTTTTGACTGCTTTACCCCATCGCCTACAAGAACATGGAAGCCGCCTTCCCTATAAAGAGGTGCATGATCCATGACGGCTGAAAACCAGCGTCTGCGTATATCTTCCAGTGACCAGGAGGATGCCCTGAAAAAATGCAGCATGGAATCATAAGAACCTGGGCTGAGGGCAAGGTCACGGATAACAGAAGTAAGTCCAAGTTTATCGGAACGCAGCATAAAGCCGACCGTAATGGTAACAAACCAGCGGAAAGCAGCTTTTTGGGAGAAACAGGATTCAAAGTGGCATAAAACAATTTCAATAAAATTCATCATAATCGTATGGTCAACCACTGGAAAGTATGGTAAACTAACACATGAAATAACTCTTTCCGTGGTGTTTGTATCTTTCTTAAGTGTGGTAACTTAAAGATACCATAAATCCATATGGAAGAGTTATTTTTTTAATAGAACTTTTTACTCTCAAGTAATATTACATGATATTTTCAAAATCACTTTTTTAATTTTATCACATATTATTAGATATATCAAATACTTTGCGCATTTATCAAAATGCACTTCTGTTCATTATCCTGAATTCAGAAATAGAAAAAGAGAATATCCACACTATTTCAAAAGACATTCCCTTCTCCTAATTCATTCCTATTACACCCCTCGCCCAATCCCAGCCAGAAATTCAAACACCCCCGCCACGTCGAGCCTGCCATACCCCCACTCTCTATTCGGGTACTCCTGATACCGGTCGCGCTTTGCGCCCCGTATCAGGTAGTTCTTGATATTGACCGAATTGGCAAGTATGTCATTGCTGTTGACGACCGCCCACTCCATGAGCTGCGCGCAGCCGCCCGCCGTGATTGCCGCCGCGACGCTGGTTCCACTCCGGTCGCCGTATGGCGTGGAGACATTGACCCCCGGTGCGGCGATTTCGGGCACTATGGCACTGTTTCTGGCAAAACCGCGCCCCGACGATGCGGCGATGCTGTTGTTGCTGATCTGGTACGCCGCCACTGTGACCGCGCTGCCCACGTAGCCCGGCTCTGTGATGGTGGTGTAAGGGCTCGGCTCGAGGAAATACGTTTCCGATGAGAGAAACGCTGAGATTGGAAGCCAGATATCAAACTGGCCGCCAATGGTGTTTCCCTCTGAATTAATCCGTATATTCCATACTCCCTGTGAAGGGTCCGAAAAACGGAAACGAATCACTTCCGCGCCCGACAAACTTTCCACAAGCTGATATTCGATGATCAGACGGGTTCTCTCATAGACAAATGTAAATTCCTGCGGAATATAGCTTCTAGGATTGTTCCAGCGGGCAGTTTCCCCGCCGGGCGTGCGTATGACGGCATTGTAAAAATACGGCACATTGCCCCACAAATCCATGATAAAGCCTTTGTTGTCCTCCCCCACGCGGATTTCCACGTCCTGATAAGTCTGGCTCTCGCTGAGTTTTCCAGAAAAATGATGCGATGCGTTCCCCTCATTGCCTCCCGCTGTCACAAAGACACGGCTTTTTTGCATACTGATAAAATTGATGTAACTGCCCAGCATTCCGCCCCCTGTGTGGTCGCCAAAGCTCGTTCCGACGCCGAGACAGATGACCAGCGGTTTTGTCAGAATCATGACATATTTCTGCAAATACTGGATTGCCTGCAAGATATCTGATTCGCTGTAGCAGGGAACGCCGGGCGGAATCTTGTAATAGTCTTTGAGATATTGTTTCGCCTCCTTGAGCTTCACCACCACAATCTGACTGTCGGGCGCTGCACCGACAAAACTGCCCTCCTCAATTGAGCTGCCTGCCGCGAGGCTCGCCATCACGCTGCCATGGCCGTTCCCATCTGTACTTGGCACGATCGAGAGCGGATTCTCACTCGCAAGCGCCTCATCAATCATTGCCTTGGTATACTCTGTTCCGTAGGCAAATCCCTCTGGCGGCGTTCCCGTCTGAATCGTCTGGTCCCAGATGGCGGCAATCCGGCTTCTGCCCGCATAATCCCGAAAAACAGGGTCCTGATAGCGGATTCCCGTGTCGATAAAACCAATAGTCACATTTTTGCCTGTCAGGTTCAGCGGCTCTCCCTGCACAGACAAAATCCCAGCCTCCGCCAGACTCAGCGTATTCAGACTGCCATTTTGTGCTGCCTTACAATCCATCAGCCCATAACATTTGGGCAGCACAGAATACGCAACCTGCCCCGCCCTGTTGTACAGTGCATTGGAGCGATCCACATACAGGATACCCCACTCATTTGCGATATGGTGATAACAATAATCAATTGGCAGATCATAGTTGTATTCTTCGGGCAATAGAATATACACTAAGGTATCTGCATAGTCATTCGATAAAATTCGTTCCTTACAGGTCACTGCTCTTCCCCATCAAAAGGTTATTATTACAGTGTATGCTGTAAGGAACACCAGATATTCTCTATACGCCCGAGTACGCAGAAAATCCCGCATCAATCGGCAGCACAACGCCTGTGACCGCGCTCGATGCCTTGTCGTCACACAGGAAGAACACCCCGCCAATCAGTTCCTCGCTCTCCACAAAACGCCCTGTTGGCGTGCCGCTCAAAATCTTGCCGGCGCGCGGCGTCGGCGCGCCATCTTCCTGAAATAGGAGTTTTCTATTCTGGTTCGAGACCAGAAATCCGGGCGCAATCGCATTGCAGCGGATATTGGTTCCCGCAAAATGTGTCGCAAGCCACTGTGTAAAATTTGACACCGCCGCCTTCGCCGCAGAGTAAGCTGGAATTTTGGTCAGCGGTATATAGGCATTCATCGAAGAAATATTTAAGATGCAGCCGGACTTTCTCTCAACCATATCCTGTGCAAACGCCTGTGTCGGCAGCAGTGTTCCCTGAAAATTGAGCTTGAATACAAAATCCACGCCGTCTGCGCCCAAATCAAAAAAAGTTTTCTGCCCTGCCGCCGCCTCATGATGGTACTCATTGTCTGTCGTCGCGCGCGGATTGTTTCCGCCCGCGCCATTGACAAGGATATCGCAGGGGCCTAAGTCTGCCAGCACCCGCCTGTGTACCTGCGCCAGCGCCTCTGTATCCAGCACATTTGCCTTGTAGCCCTCGCAGACGAAGCCTTCATTTTTGCACTCTTTTGACAGTGCACAGACCGCTTCTTCATTTAAGTCCAGCGCTGCCACTTTGGCGCCCGCCTGCGCAAAAGCCTTTGCCATCGTGCCGCACAGCACACCGCCTGCTCCTGTCACGACCACCACTTTTCCACTAAAATCAATATTCAATGGCAAATCCATCATATGAACCACCCTTCCTTTCTATATATATCAATTTTTTATATCAATCCTAAGCCTTTCTTTTCTCCTCATTTTCCAGCATATCCCAGCAGCCCCACAGATACATGATGCCAAGTGCCCTGTCATACAGTCCATACCCCGGCCTGCACTGCTCGCCCCAGATATGCCTGCCGTGGTCAGGACGGATATAGCCGTCATATCCGCAGTCATGGTACGCACGCATGATTTCCAAAATCCCCACGTCACCGTCACAGTCGCGGTGGGAAGCCTCTGTGAAATCCCCGTTCGGAAAATGTTTGACGTTTCGGATATGCGCAAAGGCAATTCTGTCACAATAACTGCGGATAATATCCGGCACATCATTTTTGCAGTTTGCCCCCAGCGAGCCAGAGCACAGGCACAGACAATTATAGGGGTCGTCCACCATTGACAACAGATGCCCAATCGCCTCCTTGTCCACCAAAAGGCGCGGAATGCCAAAAATATCCCAAGGCGGGTCGTCCTGATGAATTGCCATCTTAATCCCTGTCTCATGGCAGATCGGCATGACCGCCTCCAGAAAATATTTTAAGTTCTCCCACAATTTTTCCTTGGTCACAGGGCGGTATGCCTCAAAGAGCGCGTCGAGCTTTGCCATGCGCTCAGGCTCCCAGCCCGGAAAAGTCATGCCGTGCAGATTCTTGAGGATATAATCCGCCATCTCTTTGTAGTCCTGCTGGATTTTTGCCTTCTCATAATACAGTGCCGTCGAGCCGTCCTCCATCGGATGAAACAGGTCTGTCCGCGTCCAGTCAAAAATCGGCATAAAGTTATACGTCACCACCTTCACACCAAATTTGGCAAGGTTGCGCAAGGTCTGCTTGTAATTTTCTATATACTTGTCGCGCGACGGCAGACCGATTTTAATATCATCATGGACGTTGACACTCTCCACTACCTCCATGTGAAAGCCATGCCCCTCAATCTGGCGGCGCATCTTCTCGATCTCCTCAACCTGCCACACCTCGCCTGCCGCCTTGTCATGCAGCGCCCAAACCAGTCCGGTCACCCCCGGAATCTGGCGGATCTGCTCTTGTGTAATGCTGTCATTGCCCTCGCCATACCAGCGAAATGTCATCTGCATACCAGTACCCCTTTCTGCGTCTTATTCACTGCGCCGCCGCGCAAGCTCTGCCACATTGCGCTCCACCCGCTTCTTATCAAGCGGATAGAGCACAATCAAAAACAATGCCACCAAACCAAAGCCCACAAGGGGCGCAATACAGGAAAGCTTGAAAATCCGCTCCGTGATTTCCGGCTCGAACGCCGTGACATTCGTGTAGCCAATCAGGCTCAGCAGCGCGCCTGTCATGCCGGCGGACAGCGCCTGACCCAGCTTTCTCGCAAACGAGTAGACAGAGTAGATGGTGCCATCCTCCCGCACGCCGTTCTTCACCTCGGCATCGTCGATAACGTCTGTGATCATCGCCCATATGACTGTGTTAAAAAAACCAAATCCCACATATGCAAGTGTAAAAAATGCGACATACACAAACGCATTTTGAGGATGCACGATGAGACAAACCAGATAGACTGCCGCTGCCGCCAGACAGGAAATCACAGAAAGTTCCTTTTTTCCATATTTCTCTGATAATTTTGCCGCAAGCGGCGCACAGATAAGCAGTACCGCGAGACTTCCCGTGAACGAGGACGCAGACTGCGCCGCCGCATTGCCATAATAATTCGGGAAAACATACCCGGACATGCCCTGCATCGTGAGCGTCGCAAGCAGCAGCGCGATCGCTGCGGCGATAATCCCAAGCAGCGGACGGTTTGTGACCAGACTCTTAAAAAGCTGGCTGATATCCAGCTTCTTGTTGTTTGCCGGAACCTCCACACGCTCGCGGACAAGCTGAAAACAGAGCAGATAACAGAGGATTGCCAGCACGCTGAAAACACCCGCAATGATTGTCATGCGCGGACCGGACAGCACGGTATTGCCATTGACCGTCTCGTAGGCAAAGATCGGCGTTCCCACACCGATTACCAATCCCGCGAGCGTGGCGCCAATCGTCCTCCACGTCGATAAGTCCGCGCGGTCTTTTGGCTCTGGTGAGACTGCCGACGCCATCGAGCCGTACGGAATATTGATGGAAGTGTAAAAAATGGATCCCCATAAAATATACGTAACCGTCATCCAGACCACCTTGACCCCATACGGCAGACCCGCAAGCCCTGACTGATAGATCAGAAACGAACTGATTGCAACAGGCCCGCACATGTGTTTGATCCACGGTTTAAATTTTCCTGCATTTGTCGGCTTGGAACGGTCAACAATCTGCCCCATCGTCACATCTGTGACCGCATCAACAAAGCGCGCCGCCATCATCAAAAGCCCCACCACTGCCGCCTCAATGCCCATCACGTCCGTATAAAATTTCAACATAAAACTCGAGGATAAAATAAACGTGAAATCATTGCCAAAATCCCCAAACATATACCCCAGTTTGTCCTTCATGCCAAACGAAGCCGCACTATTTTCCGTCATACATACCTCCTACACCCTGTCAATTTTGATAAGCTGTGCGTTCAGGCTCTCTGCAAATCCCTCTGGCATCATGCTGCCAGCCAGCGCCACCATAGACTCCGGCGTCATCGACTTCATCATATCCCACATGCCGCTGCCCGGCTTCATCTCCATATTCGTAGCCAGCTTGACCGCCTTGGAGACGATTTCCATCGCCGCCGGACATGCTGCAATCTCCTCCATTGTGCACTTGATGCTGTACTTGCCCTCCGGGAATGTCATCGGCGCTTTCAAATCCAGATTTCCCGCCAGTTTAAACCAGTTCGCGACACCCTCCGCGCGCTCATTCACCTCCGGAAGCACATAAATCTCAGGCTCTTTATCCACCTTCTCGATGGTCATGCTGTCCTTGCAGCAGCCTGCGGACGCGCCAATACTGTTCAACCCATGTTCCAATTTAACCGTAAAGACAAAAACTTTCTCTGCGGTCAACACACCAGACAGTTTTCCATTCACATACAATGAAACTGTCGGCTGGTTGGAATAGACACGAATCTGCGTGGTTTCGCCTGCCCGCTGTGCATAGCGCTTTCCGCACAGATGCACCATCGGTTCTTTATTCCAGTATGCCTTGTAAATATAATAGCTGTCCTTCTTGGTGAGGCGGTCCATTGTCACCAGCCCCTTGTTGTTGCGTCCTGCCACGCCGCCCTCATTTCTCGCCGCGCAGCCAAAGTCGAACATATTCCACACATGGCTGGACCACAGCCACGGACGCTCGTCAAGCACCTTCGCCATATGCTCATGATACAGCGCCTGATACTCCTCGCTGTAATCCTTGCACGCCGGCTTTGGCCCATGATACGTGATGATTCCCTCACAGCCATACTCCGATACGCCCAAGCAGATGTCCGGGTGTTTCTCATGAAATGCATCGAGCCACGGCCCGTTATCCTCCATCTTGCCGCCATACCAGCCAAAATAGTGATTATAGCTCTCCACATCTGTGATGTGATGGACAGGGCTGTCCTCCGGTGTCATGGTGACATGGGCAATCGTCGTCAGACGGGTCGGGTCAAGCTCTTTGCACAACGCGTTCAGCTCCTTATGGTTTTCTACCAGTTGTTCTGAGATGCCGCCAATCAGAATCTCATTCGAGATGCCCCAAAAGCAGATGCTCGGGTGATTATAATTTTGCAGAACCAACTCCTTTAGCTGCGTGATACAGTTCTCATGCGCCGCGGGATCCGGACTCATCACGCTGATAAACGGAATCTCTGCCCACACGACAAAGCCAAGCTCGTCACACGCGTCATAAAAATCCTGCGAATGCTGGTAATGCGCCAGACGGATTGTGTTGGCACCCAGCTCTTTTATCATTCTTGCGTCCCTGTAGTGATCCTCCCTTGTCAGCGCATTGCCCTTGTAGAGCATATCCTGATGGCGGCTCACCCCGCGCAGCGGCGTCGGAATGCCATTCAGGAGAAATCCTTTGTCCGGGTCGCAAGAAAAACTCCTCACCCCTGCGCGCGCAGATACCATGTCATACGCCTCATTGCGCCGCTGTACCATCGCCGTCACAGTATACAGATACGGATGGTCACAATCCCACAAAACCGCATCTGGCACATAGAGCCTGACGGCTGTACAGTCCGCCGGGCGCACGCCGTATGCCACCTCTTTTCCGTCTGCATCACAGATACTATACTGTACCGTAAAATTCTCATCCGCATTCACGACCCATGTTTCTAGTGCAAACTCAGCCCCGCCGCACGGCGTTGGCACCGCTGTAACCTTGAGTCCGCTGCTGCCCCAGTACAACAGTTCGAAATGCGTCTCAGGCACACTGATGAGATTGACGCCGCGGTAGAGCCCGCCATAGAACGTAAAATCCGCCGACTGCGGATAGACGCTCGTCCTGTTCTCATTGCTGCACGCCACTGCCAGCAGATTTTCCCCTTCTTTTTTACATGCCTCTGTGATATCTGCGCGAAATATGGAATAGCCGCCCTCATGCGCACAGACCTCGGTACCGTTTACATACACGACCGCCTGCTGCCCTGCCGCGGGGATTTCCACAAACACACGCCCGCCGCACAAAGGCTGCTTTGGCGTCTCAAACGTCCGCACGTACCAGCCACAGCCCCTGTCATAACTGCCGTTTCCGTCATGCCCGTCCACCGCATTCCATGTGTGCGGCAGACAGACCAGTTCCCAGTCCGCCGGAAGCCTGTTCGGAAGCGCTGTACATGTGCGGCTGAACCGCCAGTCTTTATTTAAATTAATGATTGTCCTCATATGCCCTACTCCTCTCCTGATACCTTTATAGAAAACGTCGCATTGTTCTTATATTGTGTTGTTTTGTAAAAAAAATGTGTGAAAAGTAAAAAGTATAAAAAAAAGAGACAATCCCTGTCCCTATTTTTCATTTCTGCTCAGACCGCTCTTTCTCTGCGGTTCAAAACGCACTTTATACTGTATATTTTTATGGCTGATATGGTAAAACACCAGCGAGATCACTACAATCCCCACCGCGATTCCAAGCGCTATGACAATCGTCTCCATCGCATAGCTTTTTGCGTTGTCCGCATCGCCGTCCACAATGGCGCGCATCGTATAGTAGAGGCGTCCGCCCGGCACCAGCGGAATGATAGACGGAATCAAAAACACCGTCGCCGGCGCCTTCACAACCCGCGCGAGCACCTCCGCATAGAGCGTCACCACTGCAGCCGGTATGAGATTCTGCAAGAGCGGCGTGAGCCCTGCCTCCACGCACACACAATAGAGAAACGTCGATACCACGCCCCCCAGACAGCCGTACACAATCTTATTTCTCTTTACATTGATAAGCAGGCAATACCCCAGCGTCCCGACTGCCGCAGTCAGAATCATCACCACATATTTTTCGAAAAACTGCACAATCATTTTACAACAGCCCTCCCAGCATCATAATGGCAATACCAAACCCCGCCGCGATGGCGACTGCCATCATCAGCGCCTCCGCAAGACGCAGAATCCCGGTAATAATATCCCCGCACATCATATCGCGCAGGGCGTTCATCAGGCTAATCCCGGGAATCAGCAGCATAATGCTGCCAATCATCACCATATCTATATGCTGTCCAATTCCCGCAAAAACAGACAAAATACACAAAAGCCCCGCCACAATGGAGATCGCAAGGCTGTACACGACCCGGTTTCTGCCGTGCGCTGAAAAAAAATAATCCCACAGATACATCAATACCGCCACCACGCCAGCAGCCAGCCCGTCGCGCAGGCTCCCGCCAAAAAACAGCGTAAAGGCGGACGCCAGCAGCACATACCCTGTCACCTTTGATTTGTAAATGCGCTTTTTGGCAGGCGCCATAATCGCGCAGATCCGCCGTTCGACTTCATCACACGGCGGCTTGTTCTCACAGATATAGCGCGACAATGCATTCAGCTCCTCGAGCTTATTCAAATCCGTCGGATATGGATTGATGCGCCGCGTGAGGGTATAATTTTCCCCGTCATCTGCCTTCCAGCTCAAAATAATCAGGGACAGAATCGTAAACACGTCCACTATCCCCCCGCCGTAAGCTGTACAAATGCGGATTACTGTATCCTCCACCCGCAGGATTTCCGCGCCGCAGCGCAGCATGGTCTCCCCCATGTCGAGCGCGCACTCCATCACCCGCGCAGGCGCCTCGCAATTTTCTTTGTCCTTTTTCATCTTACATCACCCCAGCACGTTTCAAACTATGACTATCTTATCATAACTCCCGCCAAAAGTCAGTATACATCTCCCTATATTTTAAGCAGATTAATCCTTCTTATTACCTTGACCGTTGTTTTTGAAAGTGTTATTATTTTAACAGAGAGTCCTGCATTACTGCGGGCTAAATTTATAAAAAATAACGAGGTGTTTCAAATGAGTAAAGGTTTTAAGGATTTACTGCAAAAGGTTTATGAGTGTGACCGCAAGACGGTCGCAGTCGCTGTAGCCGAGGACGAGCCAGTATTGGAGGCTGTGAAGGCTGCAAAGGAAAAAGGCATCGCCGACGCGATTCTTGTCGGCGATGAGGCGAAGATCAAAGAGATCGCTGCCGGCATGAATATGGATTTGGCAGGCTTTGAGATCATCAATGAACCAGACCATGTACAGGCTGCGCACACTGCTGTCAAGCTCGTTCACGACGGCAAGGCGGACATGTACATGAAGGGCCTGATCGACACCAAGAATTTCTTAAAGAGCGTGCTGGACAAGGAAGTAGGACTCCGCACAGGCAAGGCGCTCTCCCACGTATGCGTCTTTGAGATCAAGGGCATTGACCGCCTCCTGTTCTTATCCGACGTTGCCTTTATGACCTATCCGACATTGGAGGACAAGACCGCGATCATCAACAATACCGTCGAAGTCTGCCATGCCTGCGGCATCGCTGAGCCAAAGGTGGCGCCAGTCGCTGCGGTGGAGGTTGTCAATCCCAAGATGCCTTGTACGGTCGATGCAGATGAACTGACCAAGCTCAATGCAGAGGGCAAGATCACAGGCTGCATTATTGACGGACCACTTTCTATGGACATGGCGATCGACAGCGCTGCCGCTGCACACAAAGGCGGCACAGACAGAAAGATTGCCGGAGACGCAGATGTCATCCTCTTCCCGGACATCCATTCCGGAAACCTTGTATACAAGGTACTGACACACCTTTGCGACGTGAAAAACGGCAATATTCTGACAGGCACAGCAGCACCCGTCATTCTGACATCCCGCTCTGACAGCTTCGAGGCAAAGCTAAATTCCATCGCACTTGCCGCAGTTGTCGCAGAATCCATGAAAAAATCGAAATAATACAAATCAAAATAATACAGGAGGAAAATACATATGGCAATCAAAAGTCTGATTATCAATCCGGGTTCCACTTCCACCAAAATTGGTGTGTTTGAGGACGAAACCTTATTGTTCGAGGAAACGCTGCGGCACTCCACCGAGGAGATTTCCCAGTATGCCACCATCGTAGACCAGAAGGATTTCCGCAAGAAAATTATCACAGATTTACTGGCTGAGAAAAACTTTGACATCAAGTCCCTGAATGTTGTCGTAGGGCGCGGCGGCATGCTCAAACCCATTCCGGGCGGCACCTATGCTGTGACAGATGCTCTGCTCGCAGACTTAAAGGTCGGTGTACAGGGACAGCACGCTTCCAACCTCGGCGGTATTCTCGCAAGAGAAATCGCGGACTCCATCGGCGTTCCTTCCTATATTGTAGACCCTGTTGTCGTTGATGAGCTGATGCCGGCTGCGCGCTTCTCCGGCGTGCCTGAGCTTCCCCGCACCAGCGTGTTCCACGCACTGAACCAGAAGGCAGTTGCCAAGAGATACGCAAAAGAAATCGGAAAGCCTTATGACACCCTCCGTCTGATCGTCGTTCATATGGGCGGCGGCGTCTCTGTCGGCGCTCATGTAGACGGCAAGGTAATTGACGTATTCAACGCACTCGACGGAGACGGCGCCTTCTCTCCTGAGCGCGCTGGCGCTGTTCCAAGTGGTGCCCTGATTAAGATGTGCTTCTCTGGAAAATATACAGAGAAAGAGATCTACAGCAAGATTGTCGGCAAAGGCGGCTTTAACGCATACCTCGGCACAAACGACATGCGCGAGGTGACAAAGCGCGCCAACGAAGGCGACGAGAAGGCCGTTGAGGCAAAGAAAGCCTTCTTATTACAGGTTGCAAAGGATATCGGCTCTATGGCATGTGTGCTGAATGGAAAAGTAGACCAGATTATCGTGACTGGCGGTATCGCATACGGCGAAGATGTCGTCGACGCACTCAAGGAATATGCAGAATGGATTGCACCATTCACAGTATATCCGGGCGAAGATGAGCTGCTTGCGCTGGCACAGGGTGCCCTGCGCGTGCTGAACAACGAAGAACAGGCTATGGCGTACTAAAAAATCTGCGCACAGCCTCCACACAAAAAGGGGAAGATGCATCTTCCCCTTTTGATTTGCATGAAAAAAAGCTGCTAACCGGAATCGAACCGGTGACCTCAACACTACCAATGTTGCGCACTACCGACTGTGCTATAGCAGCTTGTTCACAACAAAACTCTGCTGTGTCCGAAAAATATATTATCATAATCGACAGCTCATGTCAACTAAAATACTATCATTATTCTAAAATTTTCTAAAATGATGCCAAATATTTTTACAAAAATGTTAACAAAATGTTAGAAGATTATTTTAACACTGTAATTTCTTGCCAATTTATATTGCATAAGCTATACTAATCCTAATATCAACAATCCATGCTGCCCGTTTTGGTGCAACTGCCGCAGGATGAAACTTTACTATACGCATAAAACCGAGGTGACATTATGAAAAAAACGACAATCAATACAATTTTACTGTGTATCATCGCCATTCTGTCTGTATCCATCTGTTTCCTGATCTTCTGTATTGTGACAAGACCGCGCTACGTGGCTGTAAACGAGTCTGGGACCGCAGCGGGAACAGAGGTTGTCAATATTATGGAAGAACCACAGTTGGCCGCGCTTCCTGCCGCGGCAGACGACGCAGCGCCCGCAGAGGAGACAGCGCCTCCTTCGCCGGACACAATGCATGGCAAGACTTCCACGAGAGTCAATATCCGCGACGCCGCCTCAGAGGACGCCAAGGTACTCGATACCGTGGAGGAGGGGACAACCTTTGATATCGTCGAAATACAGGACAACGGCTGGACAAAAATTCTCTATGACGGTTCCGAAGCCTATATTTCATCAAACTTTGTCATTATCACCAACGAGTAACACCCTCTCATACATCCTTCTTCTGTGCGGTCCTTCTCCTTGCGTGGAGTTTTATCACAATTCCCTTCTGCACAAGCAGCTCGCCATGGTATTTGTCCTTATAATATTCATACGCCCGCTTGTAGTTGTAGCCGTACTCCGCAAATTTGCGCAGAACGACATTGATTTCTGCTCCCACAAACACGATATTCATTGTGCCATACAGCCACAGGATAAAGATTACCACCGTTGCAAGGCTTCCATATGTAACCGAATAATTCGCAAAATTGCTGATATAATAAGAGAACGCCCACGAGTATGCCAGCCATGCCACGGTAGAAAAAAGCGCCCCAAAAAACTCATAGCGTATCTTGGATCTCCTGTCAGGGACATTCATATACACGAGCAGGAAGAACACCAGCAGAAACACCAGCATACACAGATACTTCCCATACCGGAACAGTCTGTCAAAGGCAATCATGCCCGGCACAAACTGAAGCAGCCAGTTAAAAATATTGTTCCCCAGCACGATCAAAATCATCATAAGCCCAATCGCAGCAAAGAAAATCACCACGTAGGCGGCTGCAAGCGCATACAGCAGCATCGTTCCCCGCGTCTCACGGATTCCATAAACAGCGTTCATACCGATAATTACCGCATACACCCCTTTGGAGGCACAAAAGAGCATCACAAGCATTGTAAACGAGGTCATGATGGTCGTGCTCCCCGCATATGCCTCCGCGAGAATCTGATTCACCAGCGGCAGGGAGCCTTCTGGTATGATTGTCAATAAATACTGCGTCAGGCGCCCTATGTCAATCGGCAGATAACTGAAAATGGAGATGCAGAACATCGCCATCGGGAATATCGACATCAGCAAAAATAAAGCCGCGTGCCCTGCAAAGGAGGACACGTGGTCAAACTTTACTTTTCTGACAAAACTATACCCAATCTCATAGATAGTTTTCAGCTCTTTTCTGGTTATTCGTCTTTTCTTGCGCATCGGTTACTGCTTTTCCTTTTCTTTTGCCTTCTTGATAAGAAACAGATCGCTGATCGCCTTGCCGAGATTATGCGGATATAGCTGTACGACAGGGCTGTCTATTATCTCCCCCACCTTCATCTTAAAGCCAACTTTTACAAATTTGTCATCATCTGGAAACTCATATGCCAGATATTTCCCATCCTCCATAAATTTCGTGTCCGGCGTGGAAATATCTGTCTTTCTCTCCAGCATGACGCTCATGGAGGTCGCCGCGGCGCCCATCATCTGATTCATCGCCTCCGACACCGCACTCAGATGCAGTTCGCTCAAATCCATCCTGGCAAAATCACCCCTGCCGTCGCTGCCCATCATCAAGTCTGCAATCGCCTTGGCATCCTGCTCTTCCAGCATCAGGATACTGCATCCTTTGACGCCCTCTACATAGCTGACCTTCACAAAAACCTTCTTGGAAGATACATTCTTCGTGTACTCACTCTTCTCTACAATCTCGACTCTCGGCGGCGTGATATCTACCGTCTGCCGCACCAGCATACTGAGTGTCGAGGCAGACGTGCCCAGACAAATATTTGAGATCTCCCCAATTGCATCTATTTCCATCTCAGAAAATGTGTAATTTACCATTCACATACCTCCCCTTCTCTCTCCTACTGCAAAAATATCTCCGGTTCGCATTCCAGTGCGTTCGCAAGCTTCCGCACAAGTTTTTCGGGCTGTCTGGACAGATCACAGAAAGAAACCTCGCAGTTTCTGACTGCCGCCACACTGTAGCCCATGCGCTCTGCCACCTGCTGTCTCGTCTTGCCCAGCTCCAGACGCCGCATCTTCACAGGGGATATCTGGGCAAACCGTATATACATATTCCTGCCGTCATAATTCACAGTATTGACTAATTGAACAATCTCCCCGCCATTTCCCATCGTATCCTTGTCAAGCTTGTAGATCGATACGATTGCTGTCATCAGCTTTTTCATGAGTTTGTCATCATCATAGTGTCCAATCTCCTCGATGGGTATGTACAGATCAATATAGAGCGATTTCAGTTCTCTTACCCGTTCTTCATCCAGCTTTAAGACATAATTATTTTCTTTTGCCTCATTATATAAAGATAATATTTTGAGCCAAAAGGCGTCCTTATCAAATCCTGCCATCGTTTTCCTCCATTACGTAACTATTATACGAAATAATTATACGCCTCATGCAAAACACTGTCAATTAAATACTTCGCCTCTTCGCTTAAATGCATTCCGGTACTGGACCGGTGTCTTTCCTGTCGCCTTTTTAAATGCCTGTGAAAAATAGGACTGTGAAGAAAAACCGAGCGTGGTCGATATCTGGGAAATCGAATAGGAGGTGGATTCGAGCAGCGATTTCCCCTCCTGTATCCTCTTTTGCAGAAGGTACGTAATCGGAGAGATTCCGATACATTTGGTGAAGGCATGGACCAAGTAGTACTTGTTCATGTGGGAGAGCGACGCAAGCATATCCAGGGTGATGTTCTCCGCATAGTTTGCGTCCAGATAATGTTTAATCTGCGTACACTCCCTGTTCAAGAGCGCATTGCTGCTCTGTACGATGGACAGATTGTTGTTTCTGAGCATACAGATCATGATCACCTCGAGCAGATTCTGGCATACCGTCTCATAGTTTTCCGCCTTCTTATTGATCTCCTCCAGCAGTATATTCAAATACGCAAAAATATTAGAATTTTGCGTGTTATATTTATACACATCGCCAAATGCAGTCTGCATGTAGACTCCCTCCTGCGTGGCGGCAATCTCCTCGAAGGAAAAGGAAAGCCCCTCAATTCCCAGTACAATATACTCAAGCGGCGCCGTGGGCAGCGATTTCTCCGTGTGCTGCACATTGGGATTGATGACCACCAGATCATTCTTTCCCACCGAAAATTCCATGCCCTCTGTGATAAAAGAGCCGCTGCCCTGCACGACATAAAACAGTTCGCTGAACGGGTGGGAATGCAAAATGCTCTGCCAGTCCCCTTCATACTTTGAAGTTGAGACATACAAAAGTTTGATGGTGTCAAAGCAGGACAGCTTATTGTCATCAATACAGTGTCTGGTGTTTCCCATGCTCTGCCCCCTTTCTATATTAAAATAATAAAACAAAAAACTGCATACATTATTAAAAATATAGCAGAATTTATATATTTTGTCCACACAGACTGCCTTCTAAAAATTTCTAAAATTTTCGTATTGTGCCAATTGTGAATTGAGCATATAATCGCTGACACTGTTTTTTTAAATCACGGTTTTGTCTCCATATATTGCATAAAATACATGTCAGATTTTATATTTTAATATAAATTTTATACAACCATTTCTTTTTCTCTCCAAATTCTTTATATATTTTTTGAACAAAAAGCAATATATCTAAAATATCAAGCAAGAATCAGATTGATTCCAAAAATTGATTCCGATATACTAAAGTTACACTTAAAACAACTTAATGCAATACACTAATTTTGTTTCATTTGCATTAATTTTCTTCGAGACAGTTCGAAAGGGAGGGATTTTTATGAAATCAAAAAAAGTTATTTCATCCTTATTAGTAGCTGCTATGGCTACAACGCTTCTTGCTGGATGCGGCGGTTCCAACGATAAGCCGGCGGCACCCGCAGACAACACGCCAGCGGACAACACCGCATCCAACGACGCAGCGGACGCGCCAGCAGCAGATACGCCAGACACGACCCCCGCAGAGGACACCGCGGACGACGCAGCGCCTGTGGAGGAGCAGACTTTGAAGGTAGCTGCTTTTGAGGGCGGATACGGCGCAGATATGTGGTCTGAAGTTACCGCAGCTTTCGAGGCTTCCCATCCCGGCGTGACCGTAGAACTCACCATCGACAAGAAGTTAGAGGACGTGATTAGCCCCGCGATGAAGGCAGGCGATTATCCTGATGTCGTACACCTTGCAACAGGCCGTGAGGCAGCATTGACAGAGACTTTGACAAAGGAGAAGGCACTTCTTCCGCTGACAGATGTTCTCGAGATGACAGTTCCCGGCGAGAGCGTAAAGGTGAAAGATAAAATTATTCCCGGTTTCCTTGACACGCTGGCAACCAACCCTTACGGGGACGGCGTAACCTACTATGCACCGATGTTCTACAGCCCCTGCGGACTCTTCTACAATGCAGGACTTTTCAAGGAAAAAGGCTGGGACGTTCCTACAACATGGGATGAGATGTGGGCACTTGGCGACACAGCCAAAGCAGACGGCATCGCACTCTTTACCTATCCCACAACTGGATACTTTGATGCGTTCACTTACGCGACACTGTCCTCGGCAGGCGGCCCTGAATTTTTCAATAGCTGCATGACCTACGAAGATGGCATCTGGGAAAGCGAAAATGCGACAAAGGTATTTGAGCTGATTGCAAAGCTTGGTACATACACAGAGGGCACTACTGTTGCCAACGCCAACAATGACAACTTCACAAAGAATCAGCAGTTGATTCTCGACAACAAGGCAATCTTCTGCCCAAACGGCACATGGCTGCCGGGCGAGATGGCAGATGCGCCGCGCGCAGACGGCTTTGAGTGGGGCTTTATGCCAATACCGGCAGTCAACGCAGGCGGCGCAGGTTGCTCGTTCTGCTGGTTTGAGCAGATGTGGATTCCGGCAGCGGCACAGAATCAGGATATGGCAAAGGAATTTGTAGCATATATGTACTCTGACGAGGCAGCGCAGATTTTTGCAAAGGCTACGGCAATCCAGCCAATCACAGGCGTCAGCGACTCTCTCGAGGGCGACAACAAGATGTTCTACAGCATCTATGACAACGGCGCAACCGCAGTTATGGGCGGCTTCGCTTCCACTGCACCAGTTGAGGGCGTGAATATGCTCGATACTTTATGCGGCACAGTCAACAGTATCGTGAGCGGTGACAAGACCGTTGCGGACTGGCAGGCGGCTGTAGAGGAAGCAAGCGACAAATTGAGAGCGGCAATGGAATAAGGTTTTAGGAGCGCTCCAAAGGTTTCCTCCTTTGGGGCGCTTTTGTTACAGAAAATGGAGGTATGCGTGTGAAAAAAGTCAGAGAAAAGTCGATTTTTATTACCCTGTGTGTAGCCCCGGCAGTCATACTATTTGTCATTTTTATGCTGATTCCCACCTTTAATGTCTTTAAGATGTCACTGTACAAGTGGGGCGGCTACTCCAACAACAAAGAGTTTGTCGGGCTGAATAACTTTAAGATTCTGATGGAGGACTCAAACTTTTTCCGTTCCTTTCAGAATACGGTTCTGTTAATTGCCTGCGTGACCATTGTCACCATGGCGCTTTCCCTGATTTTTGCAGCGATACTCTCCCGTGAAAAAATCAAGGGGCAAAATATCCTCCGCGTGATATTTTACATTCCCAATATCTTGTCTGTTGTTGTTATTTCAGCTATTTTTTCAGCAATCTATGACCCGAACAGCGGACTTTTGAACAGTATTATCGGTATATTCAGAGGGACTGAAAAAACGCCGATTCTCTGGCTTGGCGACCAGAAATTAGTCATCTACAGCCTCGTGATCGCAATGATCTGGCAGGCAATCGGCTACTATATGGTCATGTACATGGCAAGTATGGCGAGCGTCCCTGAGAGTCTGTATGAATCTGCCAATCTCGAGGGCGCCAGCAAAATCCGCCAGTTCTTCTCCATCACACTCCCACTGATCTGGACGAACATTCGGACGACACTGACCTTCTTTGTCATCAGCTCTATCAATATCAGCTTCCTGATTGTCAAAGCCTTGACAAACGGCGGCCCTGACGGTGCAACAGAAGTGTTCCTAAGCTACATGTACAAACAGGCGTACACCAATTCCTCTTACGGGTACGGCATGGCGATCGGCGTTGTCGTATTCCTGTTCTCCTTTGGACTGTCGGCACTCATCAACTTTGTCACCAAGAGAGAACCTTTGGAGTTTTAAAGGAGGGAAAAGAAATGAGTTCAAAAATGAATTTAAGCAAGCTGTATAAAATATTTATCTATGTAGCCCTGCTGGCGCTTGCCATCAGTATTGTCATACCTGTAGGCTGGGTCTTTCTGGCGTCCATCAAAGAAAATTCCGAATTTTACGGAAACCCTTGGACACTGCCAAAGGGCATATATTTCCAGAATTTCATAGATGCCTTTGAGAAGGCCAAAATGGGAGAATATTTCCTCAACTCCATTTTTGTGACATGTCTGGCACTCCTTATCCTGCTGGTGGTCGCACTGCCCGCTGCCTATGTCCTTGCGCGCTACCGCTTCTTTGGCAGCAAGCTCATCAATATCATGTTCATGGGCGGACTGTTTATCAACGTCAATTATATCGTGGTGCCTATTTTCCTCATGTTTGTGGACGCGGACAAATTTCTGCGGCTTCTGGGAACAGACGGATTTTTCCTCAACAATCTCTTTGTCGTGGCGCTCGTATACGCCTCCACGGCACTGCCGTTTACCATCTATCTGCTCTCCGGCTTCTTTGTCACAATCCCGCGCGATTATGAGGAGGCAGCGTACATGGACGGCAGCGGATATTTTCGGACGATGGTTCAGATTATGATGCCAATGGCACTGCCGAGCATTATCACGGTCATTTTGTTCAACTTCCTGTCGTTCTGGAATGAGTACATCATCTCCATGACACTGCTCACCAAGGATTCCAAGACACTGCCTGTCGGTCTGATGCAGCTCATGCAGGCACAGAAGGCAGCCGCAAATTATGGGCAGCTCTACGCAGGACTTGTGATTGTCATGCTCCCGACGCTGATTCTATATATCTTGGTGCAAAAGAAACTAACACAGGGCATGAGCCTTGGCGGACTAAAAGGTTAATCAGGAGGTGTGCGTATGAAATATGTCATCCGGTTACTATATTTGCTGGTGTTTATCGCCAGCATGGCGCTGATTGTCACAGGGCAGCGCAAGATCGGCCCCGGCGGGCTTGCTACAATGCTGGTCGGACTGTTAGGCATCTTGCTGCTTCTCTATCTTTACAACAAAAAATATCAATAAATTAATCCACTATAAATGCTATAAGGAGGTGTCCCACAATGAATACAGAAAATACAGGCAGGCTCACCCTGCCTACAGATGTGGACATGGTTGACGAGACCATACGCCTGAAAAATCTGCTGGGCGCAGATGCCCTGAGGGACTGCGACGGAACCACCATGCCTGAAGAATTGCTGAGTCAGGACGCCAAAATCTACGCGACATACTACACCACCCGCAAGGACAATGACTGGGCAATGCAGCATCCAGAGGAAATCCAGCAGGAATATCTGATCAGCGACCGTGTCACGGCAAGAGGTGAAACGCTGCGCATTGAGCTGATGAAAGGCTTTCATACAGAGCAGCTCAAAGTGAACACGATTGATTCCCCCAAACGCTGGTGGGAGGTCATCGACAGAACGACAGGCGAGGTTGTCCCAACAGACCGCTGGGACTATGATGAAGCAGCCGGCGAAGTCGTCATCGAGACGGTTCCCTACCACCAGTACACTGTCAGCTTCCTCGCTTTTCTAATCTGGGACCCCGTACATATGTACAATTTTATCACAAATGACTGGAAAGATGCACCGCACCAGCTCACCTACGACGTGCGCCAGCCCAAGACGCAGGCCTATGTCAAAGAAAAGCTGAAAAAATGGTGCGAAGACAATCCCCATGTCAACGTTGTGCGTTTTACCACATTTTTCCACCAGTTTACGCTGACCTTTGACGACCAGAAGCGCGAAAAATATGTGGAGTGGTTCGGCTACAGCGCCAGCGTCAGCCCCTATATCTTAGAGCAGTTTGAAAAGTGGGCAGGCTATCCCTTCCGCCCGGAATATATCGTTGACCAAGGCTACCACAACTCTACCTTCCGCGTCCCGTCCAAGGAATTTCGCGACTTTATAGAATTTCAGCAGCGCGAAGTTTCCAAGCTGGCAAAGGAGCTGGTGGATATCGTGCACAGCTACGGCAAAGAGGCCATGATGTTTCTGGGCGATCACTGGATTGGCACTGAACCGTTTGGCGCATATTTTAAAAATATCGGGCTTGACGCCGTTGTCGGCTCTGTGGGGGACGGCGTTACGATGCGCATGATCTCGGATATCAAAGGTGTAAACTATACCGAAGGGCGCCTGCTTCCCTACTTTTTCCCCGACGTATTTACCAAGGGCGGAGACCCGATCGGAGAGGCGCAGGACAACTGGTTAAAAGCGCGAAGAGCGATTCTGCGCTCTCCTCTTGACCGCATCGGATACGGCGGATATCTCAAGCTGGCTGCGCAGTGGCCGGGCTTTATCGACCAGATTCAGAAGGTGGTGGGCGAATTTCGGCAGATTCACCAAAACATGCAGGGTACCAAGGCATACACTGCCCCCTTTAAAGTGGCAATCTTAAACTGCTGGGGCAGCATACGGCGCTGGATGTCGAATCAAGTGCACCATGCACTGTGGTATCGGGAAATCTACTCGTATGTCGGCGTGATCGAGTGCCTGAGCGGTATGCCAATCGACGTGGAGTTCATCGACTTTGAACAGGTAAAAAATGGCATTTCTTCTGACATACGTGTCATTATCAATGCCGGCGATGCCTACACCTCATGGAGCGGCGCCGAGAACTGGAAAGATGAGAAAGTGGTCTGTGCCCTCCGCCGTTTTGTCGATGAGGGCGGCGGCTTCATCGGTGTCGGCGAGCCGAGTGCATACCAGTACCAAGGACGTTATTTCCAGCTCAGCGACGTGCTGGGCGTGGACAGAGAACTTGGCTTCTCCATGAGTACAGACAAGTACAATACGCTGAACAAGGAACATTTTATCTTAGAAGATATTCCCGGCGACATTGATTTTGGCGAGGGAAAGAGCCGCATTTATGCGCAGGGTGCGCACTACCAGATTTTAAACATGGACGGAAAGTACAGCCGTCTGGTGGTCAACGAGTACGGCAAAGGCAGAAGCGTTTATTTTGCAGGACTGCCATACTCTCCGCAGAACTGCCGCCTCCTGCTGCGCGCAATTTATTTTGCCGCACACCATGAGGACGAACTCAAAAAATACTATGTCACCAACGTGGACACAGAACTTGCTGTCTTTGAACAGACAGGAAACATTGCTGTCATCAACAACTCGAAAGAGCCGCAGGCGACGGATTTGTATGTGCAGGGCACACTCTTTGCACAGTTAGCTTTGGCGCCGATGGAACTGCGGTGGCTTCAGATGGACAAGAAGGAGAACTCATGAACAATATAAACGAAGCGATCGCTGCATTTCCCATAGAGACTGCCCAAAACGGCAGTCTCGCGGAGAGCAGGCCCTATGGAAACGGGCATATCAACGACACTTTTCTACTCCGCTGCGAGACATCGGAAAAATCAGAAAAAAAGTTTATTCTACAGCGCATGAACCACACAATCTTCAAAAATCCGCCGCAACTGATGGAAAATATGGTGCATGTCACACAGTACCTGCGCAAAAGTATCCTCTCCCAAGGCGGCGACCCAGACCGGGAGACCTTGAATGTCCTCCAAACAAGGGACGGCGCAGACTGGTTTCTCGACAGCAGCCAAAATTACTGGCGCGTTTTCCCGTTTATCGAGTGCTCTGTATGCCTTGAAAAAGTGGAGAGCGAAAAAGATTTTTATGACAGTGCTGTCGCTTTTGGCAATTTCCAGAAGCAGTTAGCAGATTTTCCCGTAGAAATCCTGCATGAAACCATTCCCAATTTTCACAACACAGCCTCCCGCTTTGCAGATTTTCAGAAGGCAGTTGCAGAGGGCGACCAAGCCCGCATCGCGCTCGCACAGGCAGAAATCGCCTTTGCGCTCGATCGGAAAGAGGATACCTCTGTTCTGACCACGCTGCTCTCTGAGGGAAAACTGCCGCTGAGGGTCACGCACAACGATACCAAGCTAAACAATATTCTATTTGATGCAGACACACACAAAGCGTTGTGCATCATTGATCTTGATACTGTTATGCCCGGACTTTCGCTGTACGACTTTGGCGATTCGATCCGTTTTGGCGCCAACACCGGCGCGGAGGACGAGACGGATTTGTCAAAAGTCGGGCTAGATCTGTCACTGTTTGAAGCCTTCACAAAAGGCTATCTCGAGGGCTGTGCCGGGCGTCTCACCGCAAAAGAAACCGAACTGCTTCCTATGGGCGCGAAGCTGATGACCTATGAGTGCGGTATCCGTTTTCTGGCTGATTTCCTGACAGGAGACCACTATTTCAAAATCCACCGCGACCACCACAACCTCGACCGGGCCAGAACCCAGTTCCAGCTCGTCGCAGATATGGAAGCCAAATGGCAGGATATGACAGCGATTGTGAAAAAATATACAAATCCCGCATAGGAGGTGGCCAATTTATAATGGTACAATTTTATCAGGGGACGCCGGAGTCCGTTATGGAACGGCTGCACAGAACAATATCATATTTTGACAAGTCATGGAGCAGTAAATGCGTGCCTGCGTCAGACGAACAAATTCAACAATTAGAAAACATCTGTGCTGAGTACGGTTACTATGTTCCAAAAGTATACCTTGACTACCTAAAGGCAATGGGCGAAAATGATGGCGGTTTGCTTGAAAGAGAATGGGACGGTTACATGGAGCCGAACCTCCATACCATTCTTGAGCTATTTTGTGATGAAGATTTTGAGGCGAGAGAATATTTGCAGCAGGGGCTTCTTTTGTTTTCTTACCACTGGTCAGATACACATTGTTATTTGAGGATAACAACGCATGATGATAATCCTGTCGTGACAGACTGGGAACATCATTACTTCGCCGGAAGTTTTGAAAAATACTTATTTCAGAAAGCATTTAACATTTACCAAGAAAAATTTGAGCATAAGCTGTCTGTTGGAACGTCTATCATGACGTGTGATACATTGTTGAAAAAATATTCATTTCCATGTTCGATTTGTGGTGGAACAGATGAAGAAAAGATGGAATTTGTGCGGTGGCTTGTCGTAAGCCTCCCTGATCTGCACGATAAGGAAGCATGGTTCAGCGATAATCAGAATTATTGCAGCTACAACGAACATTATGCACTCAGCATTAATATACATCACAGTCTGCGGCTTGTCTTTTCATGTGATGATATCATACTGAAGAAAAAGATAGATACGCAATTAAAACGCATATTTAAACGATGATAGCTGTTCAGAACCCTCAAATCACCAGAGGGTTCTTTTACATGTTCCATATTCATACTATTATAATAGATAACTCTTGAAAGGATTTTGATCCGATATGCAAATCTACGTCGTCAAAGAAAATGACACCCTTGACAGCATTTCAGCCGCATTTATGGTCAGCGCGGAGGATATCGCCTACGATAACCAGATTGCCGCACCCTATCCGCTGGCTGTTGGTCAGGCACTGTTGATTCCAACAGATGAGGAGAACTTTCAGAAACGCGAGGTATATGTCAACGGCTATGCCTATCCGTATATACGAAATGAAGTACTCACCGAAACTCTGCCCTATTTGACCACTCTATCCGTATTTTCTTATGGCTTTACTCCCAGCGGAAATCTGATTCCGCCCAAGACAGATGACAGCCGCTTGCTTCATGAAGCGTGGCAGCAGGGCGTCGCACCCGTTTTGGTTCTGACGCCCTTTGACGAGTCAGGAATGTTTAACAATTATCTCATCAGTGAAATCACCCACAACATGACTGCACAGCAGAACTTAATTGACCAGATGTTTCTGGTGATGGAGGAAAAGGGCTTTGCCGGCATTGACCTCGACTTTGAGTATATTCTGCCGGAGGACAGAGTGGCATACGCCGACTTTGTCGCCAATGTCAGGGCACAGGCGTCCCCCAAGGGTTATTTCGTCTCCGTGGCACTCGCGCCCAAAACCTCTGCCAACCAAAAAGGACTGTTATACGAAGGCAAAGATTATAAGCTGCTTGGAGCCGCGGCAGACAGTGTCCTGCTCATGACTTATGAATGGGGCTATACTTATGGCCCGCCCATGGCTGTCGCGCCGATCAACAAAGTGCGCGAGGTGGTGGAGTATGCTGTCACAGAGATTCCAACCGAAAAGATTGACCTCGGTATCCCCAATTACGGTTACGACTGGACGCTTCCTTTTGTCCAAGGCGCCTCCAAAGCACGCACAATCAGCAATGTGGAAGCGGTGCAGATCGCCATCGAACACGATGCGGCAATACAGTTTGACCAGACGGCGATGTCCCCCTATTTCCGCTATGAAAAAGACGGACTACAGCACGAAGTATGGTTTGAAGATGTGCGAAGCCTAAAAGAAAAGTTCCAGCTTATCACGGAGTATGGGCTGCGCGGCATGGGCTACTGGCAGATTATGCGGCTGTTCCGCGCAAACTGGCTCTTGCTCGCTGATACCTTTGACCTTCACCGCCCAATCGAGTAGGGAAGAACCATCTTCCCTACTCGCGCGCCGGGCACACGTCAGCTTCTGCTGACAACTTTCTTCTGGGCGCCCGTGTGCACAAAGAATCAGCCGCCCGCCAGCGCCCTCTCTGCACACAATGTTCCCCAGCCGGTTCTGCTGTCCGGGCGGTCTGATATACCAGAGAGCGGCCTTGCCCCCCGTATCAGGTTTGCCTTCAAGCGCTCTCCATAGAGAAACCTGTCATTTCCGCGCACGATTCCCCACTCCATCAGCAGCGCCGCTGCCCCTGTGACAAACGGTGTCGCAAAGGAAGTTCCAGAGACTTGCTCATATCCCCCGTTTGGTACAGGCACCGTGATATCGACGCCCGGCGCCGTCAAATCCGGTTTCACCTCCGCAATAATCTGCTGTCCGCCCGCCGTATCCGTCCTGCCATCATGGTAATAGTATACATATCCTCTGCCGGAAAAATCTGCGTAACTCCTGCGCGCCCGATCATAGGCGCCGACTGTGACAGCCCTCCTCGCCGTGGAGGGAATCGTGATCGTCATGTCAGGCGTCGGCAGAAAAAATCCTGTCGCCGCAGTCCGCGCTGCATACCCCGGCAGGTAAAAGCGGTACTCCCCTGTCACCAGTGATACCGGAACCAGTTCAATCCGCCACACACCGCTGTTGATATAGCTTCCGCTTGGTATCATATCAATAAAAATCTCCTGCTGCACATTGTAAGGAAGCGGTTTTCCAAGATAGCACAGAAGCTGCGTCTGTTCCAGCGTCCGCCGCTGTGCCTGCGCCTCCCGGATACGGGAAAGCTCCAGCGTTGTCTGCTCTCCGCCGGGCGATATAAGCCGCAGCTCGAAAACGTCCTGATAAAACTTCCACAGTTGTATGCTCAGCCCTGTCTCATAGTCCCCCACTGCCAGCTCTACCATGCGGCTCTCCCGCTGCACGATGCCTGCCGTATGTCCTCTCGAGGTTCCCTCATTCCCGCTTCCAATGACAATCACGCTTCTCCCCACCTCCGAGGCATTATCAATATAGCGTTCCAGCAGTGAATTGCCCTGATGGTCTCCATACGTGTTGCCAAAACTGATGTTGACTGCCACTGGTCTGTTTAGAGACACGCCCAGATTGACGGCATAATTCACGCCCCGCATGAGCTGTGTCGTTCTGGGAAAGGAGCCTGCCTGCGGCTGCCCGAGCCTGACCACCAGCAAATCCGCCTTGGGCGCAACCCCCATGCTTGTACCTGCTGCCACCCCTGCAACAGCAGTGCCATGTCCCGACAAATCAAAAACGGGCACCAGCTTTTGACCGTTCTCACGTCCCAAAGCCAGTGCCTCGTTAATCATTTCTCTTGTATACAGCACACCCTCCCGGTACCCCGGCGGAGACAGTTTTCCCCGCGCCTCGTCTGGCTGCTGTGTCTGATCCCAGATTGCCAGAATGCGTGTCTGTCCCTCCGCATTGCGAAATTCAGGCAGAAAATAATCAATCCCGCTGTCAAGTACAGCAACAATCACATTTTCACCCGTCAGATTTGGTTCCTGCTGCGTGATCTGCGTAATGCAGGATTGTGTCTTTTCCAAATCATTCATAAAAACAACCACATCATTTCTATTCTATATGTCATTCTATTTTCTATGATATGCCGCAGTGACAATCTGTGTTCTATATATTTTTTGTATTATATTTTAAACTTACTAATCATGTCCACCATCGACTCAACCTGCGCCTTCTGCTGCTCACTCACAGCCGCAGTCTCCTCCGATGTTGCCGAATTGTTGTCCACAATCCCAGCCACAACGCCGATGCTCTCATTGATGTGTCCGATACTCTCCACTTCAAGCTTCAGCTTATCTACGATACCATTAATGCGGCCAGTTGTCTCCTCCGCCCCCATCTGCACTTCTTCCATGTTCGCCGCTGCCTCGCGCGAAATCCTCGTCCCAACCTCAACCGATTCAACGGTTCTCTTAATCAGCTCTGAAGTCTGGCCTACTGCACTCTGGGATGCCTCCGCCAGTTTCTTTACCTGCTCTGCCACAACCGCGAAACCTCTGCCAGCCTCTCCAGCCCTCGCAGACTCGATGGAGGCATTTAACGACAGCAGATCAATCTCCTCACCAATATCAGAGATTGCTGAGATGACAGCGATAATCTGCTCTGAACATTGATTGATTTCCCTCATGGCAGCGCGCAGTTCCTTCATCTTCTGTGCGCCCACTATCAGCGTAGAGCTTGCCAGATTGGATATTTTTACAGCCTCCTCCGCTTCTTTTTCATTATATGAAATGCTGTTTCCAAGCTCTGTGAGCAGCATCATCAGATCTGAAACCTCTGTCGCCTGCCCGGTACATGCTGTCGCAAGATCATCTGCGGCGTAAGCAAGCTGGCCGGAACCGCTGTCAATCTCCCTTGCCACGTCCTGTATCATGCTCACTGTATTTCGCATATCACTGACGATCTGATTCAGCGAATCCTTAATCTTCACATAATCGCCGACATAGTTCTGCTGCACTGTAATAATATAGTTCCCCTGTCCCATCTGCTCGAGAACCGAAGAGATTTCATCAATAATGGCTGTCATATTGTTCTTCATAAAGTGAATGGCAGCAACCATGTTGCCCACCTCGCTGTCGTCCTCCTTCAAGTCAAACTCCGCATGAAGATTGCCGTCTGCAAGCAGTGACATCTGGTCTGCGACCTTAATAATCGGCGCAAGCAGCTCCTCCTGCGAAAATTTGATCGTGCGCAGGCACTGCCATGCCAGTCTGATAAATCCCGCCAAAAAAGCAACCGCACATAAAACCTGCGTCCACAAGAGCATCTTTTTGGAGGAATCAAGCCGGTTCTGAATCTTGTCGATCACTTCGTCTGTCAAGGAATTGATTTTCTGGATAGTATTGCTGTACTCCTCCCCAAAGACAAACTCGGTTGCCGATGCCACATCTCCTGCGGCAACTGCTGCCATAGCTTCCTCTTCAAGCGGCACCAGATTGTTTGAGAGCGCTGCGATTTCGCGCAGTTCATCCCACTCATAATCTTTGATATCATTCGCCTCAAGCCCTGTCCAAGCAATGTCTCTGTTCTTGTCCGTCTTTAATTCCTGCATATACGCATCATAATAGAACTTATTCCCTGAAACCGCGTAGGACTGCACTGCGGTGGTCAGCGCCTTCGAGCCCAGACGGTACTGATTCAGATACATCGTGCTCTCAAGCTGTTCATTGGATACCACTGCGTAACTGACACTGGCAAAAAACAAGAGCAGCAGCAGGATAACGCCCAACACCAGCGAGCCCTTTGTCTGCTTTACAATCTTTCTCAGCCGCGCGACCTGACTGTTCTTTCCTAACACTTCCCCTGTAGCTCTGCCCCTTGTCTTTTCCATACCCGCAACCATATCCTTTCGACTAACATTATCTTCCTATTTGTTGAGAATACCATTTTTTATGTAAAAAAACGCTGCAAAATATCTATAATGCACAATCTTCATCCGGACATTCTTAGCAAATATTTACTATGATTATACTCGAAAATCAATAATTGGTCAACAAATATTCTAAAAAAGCATGTGAATCCAAAAAACTCATTATTTCCTGCTTCTGCATGTCTGGACAAGCCCGCAGAGCATCAGAAGAATTGCAGCGATTTGCAGAACCCATTTTACAGGGTGCACTGCTGCGTCCTCAATCATAATTGCAAGCGAATTGAGCAGTAAACCCGACACAATCAAACCAGATACGGTTCTGCGCTTCCTCACACGTCCAATCCCGTCCATCTGTTCCTGAAGCTGTCCAATCCTGTCATTCAACTGTATTACCATGTTCATGCATGCGACAAAAATAGCACCAAGCAGCAGTGCGGATACGAGCCCCAGACGTACACCATTGACAAACCCCAAATACAATTCAAACAACATACAAAACAACTCAAAAATTGTCACCACCTTGAACATTCTGCGGATTTTTTTGTAGTGCGCTAATCTCGAGGGGACATCTGTATACAGCTCAAAATTTCCCTCCGAAGCTTTCTTGCGCAGAATAATCCAATACCCCCATGTCTGGACAAGCTCAATTCCCGCTTCCCGCATAAATTCCCTATAATCCTCACTGGCTGCAAACAGTTTAGTGCCAAAATCAATCTGGTAGACATACTCGCCCTTCTCACACGCCTCGAACTGGTAAAACCCTGCAAAAAAGCTTTTTGCCGCCCACCCCTGTGCGGACATCTCATTGAGCCACGCTGTCTCTTTGTCCTTGTCTAAATATATACGAAACTTTCTCATTCTAATTCCTCCATCAATTCTGCATTTCTTAACAATTCCTTCAGCCGCGCGCGCTCTGCCTCAAAAGCTGCCCTGCCACGGTCTGTTATGACGTACTCCTTCTTTTTTCTGGACGCGGTGTCAACGCTGTAAATCTCAATCCACATCTTTTTCTCCAGCGTCTGTATTGCACCATACAAGGTGCCCGCCCCCAGCATCACGCGCCCGCCTGTCAGCCGCTCTACCTCCTGTATAATCCCATAGCCATGATTGGGCTTCCTGAGTGCGAGCAGAATATAGTAGACAGCCTCCGTCAGCGGTGTATCTTTATCTGTCATGAAATCTTACCCCCTTCTTTGTCTTTTCAGCAGCGCATACCAGAAAAATCTAACCGTATATAAAACGCTGTTTACAGTTATTGCTTTTATCTTGAAATAATATACCGAGCATCAATATATCGTCATATGATATATTGTAATTAGAATATATCACCTCGCGATATATTTGTCAAGAAAAAATGTATTTTCAATCATCATTTTGAATCATCACATTTTACGCGGAATGGCATATCATATAAAAATGCTGCTGCAAACTCCTGCCAGCGCACCAAAAAAGGAGACTTCCGCCATGCCAAACGCAAAACTTGAAAATCTCCTCAATCTCGCCCTCGCCGCGACAGAAACAGAAATGCAAAAATCCCATGTTCTCTCAACAGGGTACAGCCCTGCCTCAAAAACATGGGAATTGATCGTCAAATACCACGGACCGCTCGAACGCCTCGAATCGGAAGTGATTCACATCGAGCCCCTGATTAACGGCTACGCCATCGCAACGGTCCGGGAGGACTTCATAGACGCCTTTGCTGACCTCGATGAAGTCGAGTTTGTCGAAAAGCCCAAACGGCTATATTTTGAATGATTTGGCAAAATGCTTAACGGTACACAGCCGCATTCCATCTCAGCTCATTCTTGAAGGTTCTGATGTCTGTATTCTTGTCGATGACAACTGCCTCAATGCCCATCGCATCCGCCCAGTCAACCATCTGCTCTACAGACAGGTCATAAGAGAACGCTGTGTGATGTGCACCGCCAGCCAGAATCCACGCCTCTGCACCGACTGTAAGATTCGGCTCCGGCGTCCAGAAAGCTGTCGCAACCGGAAGTTTGGGCATTGGCTTCTCCACCTTCTTGCAGTCCACTGCATTGATAATCAGGCGGAAGCGGCTGCCAAGGTCAATCAGTGAGGTCGCTACCGCAGGACCCGTCTTGGACGTAAATACCAGTCTCGCCGGATCTTCTCTGTTGCCCATCGAGAGCGGACATACTTTAATCGAGATGTCACCCTCTGAAATGCTTGGACATACCTCCAGCATATGCGCCTGCAAAATGCCCTCTTTGCCCGGAACGAAATTATATGTATAATCCTCCATAAAAGAAGTACCCTTCGCATCTTTGACATTCGACGCCATAATCTTCATCAGGCGGACCATCGCCGCGGTTTTCCAGTCACCCTCACCGCCAAAACCATAGCCTTTTTCCATCAGGCGCTGAATCGCAAGACCGGGAAGCTGCTTCAAGCCGCCAAGCATTCCAAAGTGTGTGACAATCGCATGATAGTCTCTCTCCTCGAGAAATTTTTCCATTCCAAGCTCGATGCCTGCCTGCACCTCAACATGTTTTCTGAACGCTGCATCGTCCCTGCCCTCTGTCAGAATCTTATATTTGCTGTAATATTCGTCTGTCAGATTCTTAATGTCAGCATCGGAAACCGCATTGACATACGCCACCAAATCATTGACATTGTAGTGGTCAATCTCCCAGCCAAATTTAATCTGAGCCTCAACCTTGTCGCCCTCTGTCACGGCAACATTGTTCATGTTGTCGCCAAAACGGCACACCCTGATATGGGAGGACTCCATCACGCCCACCGCAGTTGCCATCCACTGTGCAATCTTCTTGATCACGTCCGTGTTCTGCCAATGGCCGACTACAATCTTGCGCTCAATGCCCATGCGGCTCACAATATGACCATACTCGCGGTCACCGTGCGCGGACTGGTTCTCATTCATAAAATCCATATCAATCGTGTCATATGGAATCTCCTCGTTAAACTGCGTATGGAAATGCATCAGCGGCTTTCTGTACTCCTGCAAGCCCAGAATCCATGACTTTGCCGGCGAGAACGTATGCATCCATGTGATGACGCCTGCACACTCCTCGTCTGCATTCGCTTCGTTAAAAGTCTTTCTGATCACTGCATTGGTAATCAGTGTCGGCTTCCACACCACCTCATACGGCAAAAGCCCTGAGTTATTCAGCCCTTCCACAATCTTCTTTGAGTGCTCTGCCACGTTTCTAAGGCACTCCTCACCGTAAAGATCCTGTGAACCAGTTGCAAACCAAAACTTATAATTTTTTCCTGTTTTCATGAATACCCTCCAAATCTGTGATTATTGTTACTATATTTTTACCACAAAAGAGTGCATAAAACAATCTTTATTTTATCCAAAAATAAAATATTTTATTATGCATTAAATACAAAAAACGCTGACCGACCTCCTCATTCACTAGAAGCTGCTCGATCTGCGGCGCGCTGTACTTTGCCGCCGCATCTCCTTTTCGAAGCGAAGAAGCCGCCGCATGCCGCAGCAAATCCTGTTTTCCCCCCGCTATAACAGCTTCATTACACCGTAATTATACGATGAAAGAGATTATTTTTTTCTAAAAATAGACTATATTATACTATACTATTTTTTACAATTATGTATAATATAACCATACAATCATCAAACAGGCTCTCAGAAAGAGGTGAAAGATATCATGGAACCTGATTTTTATACCAAACGGACACAGCAGCTTCTGCTCAGCGGCTATCCCGTGCACGTAGACACCGTCGACTGTTCGTCGCCCAATGCCCCGATTATTCACTGGCACTGGCACGAAGAAATCGAATTTCAATATATCCAGAAGGGAGAGGCATACATCACCTGCGAGGAGGACAATATCGCAGTCTCAGAGGGCGACATCGTCTTTATCAACCAGGCGGTCAGGCATTTTATTACGCCGTCAGGACCCAGTGGCGTCATTTACAACGCCCTGATCGTGCATCCCTCCTTTATCTTAGGCTTTGGCCAGTTGGAGCTCGAAAGTAAATATATCAATCCCATCATCGCAAACTGCTCCCTGACGCATCTGCACATCACACGCAGGGCCACGCAGTACGAACAGTTTCTGGCACTGCTCAAACAACTGCTTGCACTTCACGATGAGCGGCCTTCATGCTACGAGCTCTTGAGCAAAGCAAGCATCCTGCAGCTGTGGAAACTCCTCTATGACCAGCTCCCGGGCAGGACTGCTGCCCCTTATAAGATCACTGCGCGCATCGCCAATCAGGACGCACAGCGCGTCAAGCAGGCAATGGTCTACATACAAGAACATTTTATGGAGCCGATCACGCTCAATGACATCGCAGAAGCCATCCTTGTCAGCAAAAGCGAGTGCTGCCGCTGCTTCAAGCGCGCCACGGGCCTGTCTCCCTTTGAATACCTGATGAAATACCGCATCACGGAAGCCGCCAAGTACATGCACCGCAAATCACACGAATCCATCTCGGAGATTGCAGGCGCCGTCGGTTTTAATAATACAAGTTATTTTAATAAAGTATTCAAAAAATTTATGGGCTGTACGCCGACAGAATACCGCCAAACCCTCCGCAGAGAGCTGCCCAAACTTAATTAATCTGCTTTGCGCGTGGTTTTGGATTGAACAGCCAAAGCCCCGCCCCAAGGCACACCACGCCCACAGCCACAAGCGCGCAGACCTCGGCAGCACTCGGATTTTCATGGAACAAAAACGGAAACAGCCGTTCCATCTTCTCCGGGTAAAACAATACAAACACCGCAACGGCATTGTTCAGAAAATGCATCAGCGCCGTCAGAAAAATACTTCCTGTGCGGTACACAACATAGCAGAACAGTACCCCCAAGAGTCCCGTCGTGAAAAACTTGACCAGACTCAGATGATAGATGCCAAATACCGCGCCGCTGATTATGATGGCGGCAGCCGGACGAAGGCGTTTTCTGGCTGCCGAAAAGAAATAGCCGCGAAACAGCGCCTCCTCGCACACCGCAGGCGCCAGCGCGATGATCAGCAGCGCCTGCACAAAGCCAGCCCCCTCTAAGATATAGTCCATCGTGTCATTCACTGCCTGTATATCCTGTTCAAACAGACTGCCAAGCAATGACGAGAGCAGAATTATGAGCAGATAACACCCCATCTCAGACAAGACAGCGCCCAGCACCCAGACTGGCTTGGGCGCATGAAGTGAAAATGTTTCTCTTAACTCCTTCTTGGTATACCATGATGCCAAGAGCGGTACTCCTAGAATCAATAGCTGTGTCATCAAAAGCCCCCACAGCAGAAATCTGGCCTGAACGACCGACCCCACATAGAGCAGCAGAAGAAGCGACGCCGCAAGCACCAGCACCGCGTCTGACAACGTCGGCACGCCGCCTTTTTTGAGTGCGCCGCGCCCTGTAAAGATCTGAATGCTCGTGCCCTCCTCGCCAAACATCAACTCCTCGCTGTTATAGAGACGGATAAGCAGCACGATCGCAAGTGCCGCATAGACCATGTTGGTCACCAGCACGATCATAATGATTGAAAAATTGTACTCAAATACCAAAATATCACTGATCAGCAGGCTGATATTGACAATCGGCACGGCTGCCAGCAGCCCTGTAAACTCCATGTTGGGCACAAACGCTACAAAGCTCGCAAACATCACCACCAGCATGAGCGGTGTTGCATAATTGTTTGCCTCCTTAAATGATTTGGCAAACGTAGTAACGCACATTGTCACCGCGCTGATAAAGAGTGCAAATGCAACGGTGCACAACACGACAATCAATAACGCCGGAACAAAATTGGCAAGCTCAACCTGCAATGCCTGTGCATCGTCCGTCTGCACCACTGCATAAAAATACATACTCATAAACAGCATCGAGACCAGATTGAGCACCGCGGACGCGACAGCAACCGTTGAGACAGCAAAAAATTTCCCGATGATCAGCTCATCATTGCCAACAGGGAGTGTCAGCAGCGTCTCCAGTGTTCCCCTCTCCTTCTCCCCGGCAGTCGTGTCCACCGCCGGATAAAACGCGCCCAGCAGAATACTTGAAATCATCAAAAACGGCAGAATCATGCCAAGCATACTTCCAACTCTTTCCTCGTTTGCCGAACTGTCGCTGCGGGAAATCTCAACTGGCTTTAGCAGCAGCTCCGACGCAAGCCCCAGCTCGCTCAAAAGCTGCCTGCTGACCTGCTCCTTGTAGCGCTCAAGTTTTTCCTCTATCATCGTTGCCGCTGTAGAAGAAGTCGTTTTCGAGGATAGATAATAAATCGTAAAAACATTCTTTCTGCCATCTTCTGTGTCCTTTGCTTCAACCACTATATACGCGTCAATCTCCTCCGCGGCAAGCGCATCCTTACAGGATTTCTCCGGTATTTCCTCGAGCTTTAGATGATATTCCAGCGCATCCTCCGTGTCACCCAGCAGTGCCCTGAGCGCAGCGGCGTCATATCCGTTCACACCCTCCTGCGCCCTGTCATCCACCACTGCGATCTGGTATTCATCTGACTGGAGACTGCCCGCAATCGCTGAACTCATGAGCAGAGATCCCATCATGATCAAAGGATAGATCACCAGCGGGACTACCAGCATCATAATCAGTGTTTTCTTGTCCCTTAGCAAATCCATCATTTCTTTTTTATAGATTGCCTTTATTTTTGTCATTTTAACCGATGTTTTCATGCAAGCAGTCCTCCCTGTGCCTCATTCTCTATCAGCTTTAAAAATGTATCTCTCAGATTCGTCGTATGTGTCTGAGCTCTCAATTCCTCCGGCGTTCCCTTGGCAATCACCTGCCCTTGATAAATCATGACAATCCGGTCGCACAAAAATTCTGCCTCTTCCATATAATGCGTAGAATACAGCACCGTCTTGCCCTGCGCCTTCTCCTGTTTCATGAAATCAATAATCGCGCGGCTGCTAATGATGTCAAGCCCTAACGTCGGCTCGTCAAAAATATATACCTGCGGGCTGTGCAGCAGGCATCTGGCGATGGACACGCGCTGGGACTGTCCTGTGGAGAGCCTTTCAATGCGATTATCCACAAACGCGCCGAGATCCAGTATCCTGACAATCTCCTCAATCCTGCCCTCTGCCTCCTGTGGCGTCATTCCATAGATCTCTCCGAGCAGCGACAGCATTTCCCGCGCCGAAAACCGTTTATATAGCTTTGTATTTCCCGACAGATATCCAATATGCCGTTTAATCTCAATCTCTTTTGTCAGTTTCCTGCCCGTCTCATCTGTGATGAGCACCTCCCCCTCTGTAGGGCTCATCAGTTTTCCCAGCATACGCAGAAGCGTCGTTTTCCCCGCGCCGTTTGGCCCCAGCACGCCGAGAATTTCCCCGTCCGCCGCTTCTATTGAAATACCATCCACCGCGTTAAACTCCGTCCGCTTATTTTTCTTTTCTGTTCTTGTAAACGTTTTGACCAGATTTTCTGCCTTAATCATTTCATGCCTCCAGACTATAATCTCCCCTTAAAAGCTTCATACCCAAACTGCCTTACCGTCTGCCATGCGCCGTTTTTGTCCAGCGCAATAATGTCCGGCAGCGGCATTCCATTAAAGGTATTATTTTTTACCATAGAATATATCGCCATATCCCCAAAAACAAGGCGGTCTCCCACTTGCAGTTCCCGGTCAAACGAATACGTGCCAATCAGGTCGCCCGCAAGACAAGTCGGCCCCGCCAGCCTGTATGTACAGGCTTTCTCCCCAGCCTCCCCGCTGTTGTACAAGGGCGGGCGGTAGGGCATCTCGAGCACGTCGGGCATGTGGCAGGCTGCGGAAGTGTCCACAATCGCAGTCGCAATCCCATGGTTCGAGACAATCTCAAGCACCTGCGTCACTAGGAAGCCGGCGTTTAAGGCAACCGCCTCCCCCGGCTCTAAGTACACCGTCAGTCCATACTTCTTCTGCGTGCGCTCAAGCAGTGCCGCCAGCGTCTCCACATCATAATCATCTCTTGTGATATGATGCCCGCCGCCCATATTCAGCCATTTCATCTGATACAGATACGCGCCAAACTTTTCCTCCACCGCATTCATTGTCGTGACCAGCGCATCGGCATTCTGCTCACACAGGCAATGAAAATGAAGTCCTTCAAGCCCTTTTAATTCCTCCGGCGCATATTCTGCAAAATTTTCCAGTGTGACGCCAAGGCGGGACCCCGGCGCACATGGGTCATAAATTGCATGTTCTTGTGTCGAGCACTCAGGATTGATGCGCAGCCCGCACGAGACGCCAGCCCGCAGCGCGGCTTCCCTGTACGTTGTCCACTGGGAAAAAGAATTAAATACGGCGTGGTCACAGATTTGAAAAAGCTCGTCCGTCTGTGTCTTGCGATAGGCGGGTGAAAATACATGATTCTCACACCGTTTTGCGGTATTGCCGGAATCTATGACCTGCTTTTGGCACAGCTCTTCATAGCCAAGCCTTGCCTCATACAGACCGCTCGCCGTCACGCCATCGAGATATTTTCCAATCAGCGGATAATAATAGTACATGGAAAAAGCCTTCTGTGCCAGCAGGATTTTACAACCCGTCTGGTCCGAAACACTGCGCAGCAGTTTTAGATTTTTTTCCAACAGAGCTTCACTCACAATATAACAGGGCGTCGGAACCTCATTCATCACATTCTTGATACACTCATATGTTATTCCCACTGTTTCAAAACTCCTTATTTCAAGATTCCTTATTTTACTCCACAAGCACTGGCGCATGGCTCTCCTGCCACGGCAGCCCCCACCGGTTCAGCGCTTCCATATATGGATCCGGGTCAAACTCCTCCACCGTAAAGACGCCCGGCTTCTTCCACCTGCCCGTCAGCAGCATCATCGCGCCAATCATTGCCGGAACACCTGTCGTATAAGAAATCGCCTGCGAGCCGACTTCTTTATAACATGCCTGATGGTCACACACATTATAGAGATAATACGTCTTATCCTTCCCGTCTTTTTTGCCGGTAAAAATACAGCCGATATTCGTCTTGCCCTTGGTTCTTGGCCCAAGACTTGCCGGGTCTGGCAGCAGCGCTTTCAAAAACTGAATCGGGACAATCTCTTTTCCTTCATAAGTGATCGGCGTTGCCGACAGCATTCCGACGTCCTCAAGGCAGCGCATGTGCTCGAGATAGCTCTGCCCAAATGTCATAAAAAAGCGGATACGCTTCACGCCGGGAATGTTCTTTGCAAGCGATTCAATCTCCTCATGGTGAAGCAGGTACATATCCTTGGTGCCCACTTGGTCAAAATCGTACACCCGCTTGACGCTCATCGCCGGAACTTCTACCCATTTGCCATTCTCCCAGTAGCTTCCAGGGGCAGAGACCTCCCGCAGATTAATCTCGGGATTAAAATTGGTCGCAAATGCATAGCCGTGGTCTCCGCCGTTGCAGTCCAGAATATCAATCGTCTCAATGGAATCGAACTCATGTTTTAAGGCATAGGCGCAATACGCCTGTGTGACGCCGGGGTCAAAACCTGAGCCTAGAAGCGCCGTAATGCCCGCCTCCTCAAACTTTTTCTTGTATGCCCACTGCCAAGAATAATCAAAATACGCAGAGAAACCCTCTTCTTTGCACCGCTTTTCATAAGCCGCCCGCCACGCTGGCTCATCAATGTTCTCCGGTTCATAATTCGCCGTGTCCATATAGTTTACCTTGCACGCAAGACATGCCTCCATGATCGTCAAATCCTGATAAGGCAGTGCGATGTTCATGACTAGGTCCGGCTTATAGCGCTGAATCAGCGCCACTACCTCCTCCTTGTTATCAGCGTCCACCTGCGCTGTCGTAATTTTGGTGTCTGTTTTTCCCTCAAGTAGTTGTTTCAAAGCATCGCACTTTGCCTTCGTGCGGCTGGCAATCAGAATCTCCTGAAAAACTGCACTGTTCTGGCAGCATTTTTGAATCGCTACGCTGGCAACGCCGCCGCAGCCAATAATCAATACTCTTCCCATCGTTTCATAAATCCTCCTTTAACACTATTTCGCAATCAGATACTTTGACTCCAGCCTGAGCAGCAGCTCGCGGAGTATCTTGAGCGCGGCTGCCGTCGATGCACCGCTCGCGTCAAGCATTGGCGAAAGCTCATTGAGATCACCTCCCACAATGTCAAGCGTCCCCACTTTCATCACTGCATCAAATAGCTGCTGAAAGGTCACGCCGCCCGCCTCCGGCGTCCCTGTTCCCGGAAAACAAGAGGGGTCCAGCACGTCCAAATCCAGCGTGAAATAGACCGGTCTGCCTTTTAAGGAGCTGACGACCTCCTCAAGCCCCTCAAAATCAAACCGGCGCGTCGCAACATGTGCCCTGCCCCACTCAAATTCAGCCCGTTCACCGCTTCTGATACCAAACTGGCAGATTCTTCCGTCTCCGACAATCTCCCACACCCTGCGCATTACAGTAGCATGGGATAATTTCGCCCCCAAGTAGTCGTCCCGCAAATCCGCATGTGCATCAAAATGTATCACACACAAATCGGGATACTGCTCTGCGACGGCACGCACAGCCCCCAGTGTGACAAGGTGTTCCCCGCCAATCATAAGCGGCAGTTTTCCCAGCTTCAAAATCTTGCGCGTATATGCCGTGATCTCCTCCAGCGCCCTGCTGGCATCGCCAAAGCACAACTCCAAGTCACCGCCGTCAAATACCGCCGCATCGTCCAAATCCAAATCCTGATACGGACTGTAGGTTTCCAATCCATAGGATTCCGCGCGCATCGTCCTGCTGGCAAAGCGCGCCCCGGGACGATACGAGGTCGTCGAGTCAAACGGCGCGCCAAACAGCACAATCCGCGCCTCCTCTATCGTCTTATCACACCCTAAAAAAGTTTCAACATTCAAACCAAAATCCTTCTTCATCTCTCCACCTTCTCCAGCATCTCCTCCACATAATTGGGCAGTGCAAAAGCTCCCCTGTGAAGCTGCTCATTATAATACCGCGTGCGAAGCCCCAGCGCCTTCCAGCGGGCTGCGTCCTGATCTGTGAGCGGATGGTAGCGCTTGGAGGCAAATCCAAACAGCCAGTGCCCTGACGGATAGGTCGGAATATGCGCCTGATAAACCCTGCTGATCGGAAAGGACTCCACAATGCGCTTGTGCGCCCGCTGCATCGCCGCCGCATCATTTGGATAAAACGGACTTTCATGCTGGTTGACCATGATTCCCTCCGCCTTGAGCGCCTTATAACAATTTCCATAAAATTCCTTGGTAAACAAACCTTCCCCGGGACCAAACGGATCAGTCGAATCCACCAGAATCAAATCATACGTGTCCTCATAACGGCGGACGTATTTGAGTCCATCTTCATAAAACAGATGAATCCTCTCATCGTCAAAACCGCACGCTGTCTGCGGCATATATTGTCTGCACGCGGACACCACCTCCTCGTCAATCTCCACCACATCAATTTGCTCAATCGCCGGATACCGGATCAGCTCGCGCGCTGTCCCGCCGTCACCGCCGCCGATCACCAGCGCCTTGCGCACCTTGGGATGAACTGCCATCGGCACATGCACCATCATTTCATGATAGATAAATTCATCCTTTTGTGTCAGCATCATATATCCGTCCAATGTCAGAAACCTGCCAAATTCTTTCGACGAAAATATATCAATCCGCTGGAACTCCGACTGTGACGAATAGAGCTGTCTGTCCACCTGTATGGATAATTTTACATTCTCTGTATGTTTCTCCGTAAACCACAATTCCATGCTTCCACCTGCCTTTTCTGCCCGTCTGCCCTGTCAGCGCTGCGCAGCAGAGCGTATCCCTTTCATTATATTTAAGCTCTCGAGCTTCATATCCTCCGGCCCTGTCATAGCGCAGCCCTTTGCTTTGGCATAGACAATATACGCCAGAATCTCTCTGGTAATCAGTTCGCCCGGCGCTAAAATCGGTATTCCCGGCGGATAGCACATCACAAACTCTGCGCACACCCTGTTCTCACACTGCGCGATTGGGAGAGACTGCTTGTCACTGTAAAAAGCCTCCTGCGGCGAATAAATCACGCTCGGCGTAATGTATTCTGCCGTCATCAGGCTGCTGCTGTCCTTCTTATACAGGCGGCGAATCTCCGCAAGCGCACTCACAAGCCGCTCAATGTCGCGCGGTCTGTCGCCCACCGACACATAGGCGAGCACATTGCCCAAATCACCAAATTCCGTCTGGATATCATACTCGTCGCGGAGTAAATCATAGACTTCAATGCCGGCAAGCCCCACTGAAAGCGTGTTGACCGACAACTTTGTAATATCAAAGTCATAAACCGAATCCCCGTTGACAAGCTCTCTTGAATATGCATAGTAATCCCCGATTTGGTTGATTTCCCTCCTCGCATACTCCACCATGTCCTTCACCTTACCAAAGACCTCCTGACCGTGCAGCGCCAGATTTCTCCTGGAAATATCCAAGCTGGACATCAGCAGGTAGGACCCGCTTGTCGTCTGTGTGATATTGATAATCTGCCGCACATGCCCCTCACTCATCTGCGGGCTGCTCAGCAAAAATGACGACTGTGTCAGCGAACCGCCGGACTTGTGCATACTGACTGCCGCCATATCCGCGCCTGCCGCCATCGCTGACATAGGCAAATCCCGGTCAAAATAAAAATGCGTGCCGTGTGCCTCGTCCACCAGCACCTTCATGCCGTGTGCGTGTGCCAGCGCTGTAATCCCTTTTAGATTTGAACAAATTCCATAGTATGTCGGATTATTTACAAACACTGCCTTTGCATCGGGATTTTCTGCAATCGCCCTCTCCACCTCGCAAAGACGCATTCCCAGCGCGATGCCAAGCGCATGGTTCATGTCTGGATTGACATACACCGGGACTGCACCGCAGAGAATCATGCTGTTTATCACACTCCTGTGCACATTGCGCGGAAGTATGATCTTGTCTCCCCGTTTGCAGACGGCAAGCACCATGCTCTGCACCGCAGAGGTCGTACCGCCAACCATAAAATACGCATGTGCCGCCCCAAATGCCTCCGCGGCAAGGTCCTCTGCCTCCTTAATCACAGAGACTGGATGGCAGAGATTGTCCAGCATTTTCATCGAATTTACATCGACCAAGAGACACTGTTCCCCCAAAAAACGGGTGAGATCAGGATTCCCCTTTCCATGTTTATGTCCCGGCACATCAAACGGCACAAGACGGTTTCTCTTCATTTCCTCCAATGCTTCCAATATGGGAGCGCGTGACTGGTCAAGCATTGTCCTTTCAGTCCTCCTTCTGTTTTGTCTAATAAATGTTCATTCCGCTGAAAATCTCGATCATCTCCTGCCGCAGACTATTGCTGATTTGCAGCCTTGTCTTTGGCGTAATCTCATAAATATCAGAATTAAACAGATAATTCTGCAAATCCATCTCTTTGATCAGCATCTTTGTATGAAAAATATTTGCCTGATACATATTGATGTCCACCGCATCATACTTGTCCAGTATAGCGCGGTCAATATAGTCCTGAATCGACGTAATCTTATGGTCAATAAAGAGCTTCCTGCCCTCCACATTTCTCGTAAATCCACGCACTCTATAGTCCATCGTGATAATGTCAGAATCAAAACTCCCAATCAGATAATCCAGCGTGCTAAGCGGCGTAATCTCCCCGCATGTCGCCACATCAATATCCACGCGGAACGTCGCAATATTGGTCTCTGGGTGATACTCTGGATACGTATGTACGGTGATGTGGCTCTTGTCAAGATGCCCCACAATCTCGTCCGTATGATTCGTATGTACAATCATGTCCTCGTAGGCAAGTGCCGCACTCGCCGCACTCTTCTGCCCTGCTGGCACCATGTTGGACTCCGCGATCAGAAAGGTCACGCTCGCCCCCTGCGGCTCGTAGTCCTGCCGCGACACATTCAGCACATGGGCGCCAATCATCTCTGTCACATGAAACAAAATCTTCGTGAGCCGTTCTGAATTGTACTGCTCATCAATATAGGCAATATAATCCTTCTGCTCGCGTGCGCTTTTGGCATAACAGACATCATAGATATTAAAACTCAATGATTTGGTAAGATTATTAAAACCATATAACTTTAATTTTGTTTCCATCTATAAAAGACCTCACTTTCATATAGCAGATGTCTGTGTGTAATGGAGTGAACGGTAACTAAAAAAGTGGAAATCTTCACGGATTCCCACTCTCAATCATTCATCACTCAATTGAAGCATATGTACACACTGTACATAAATTTTCCTAAGATGATTAGAGTCTATATAGCAAAATAGTTTACTTTTACTACTCTTATTGATTCACAAGTGGATTGCTGCGGATATCCTATCCAATCAATAAGGCTCTAATCGCCTTAATATTTATACCATATATTATACGTGAAACGCTGCTTAATTGCAAGAATTTTTTTATAACTCCAGATTTGACATGCGTACAGCAAGATCTGTATAAATTCCCGCCGGAATATCCTCGATAAAGCTATATTCGTTCATGTCATCCTGATAAAAGTTATAAACCATCACTCTGCTCTTGTCCGCATCGACAATCCAGTATTCACGCACGCCCGCCGCGCGGTACTTAAAAAGTTTTGTGGTATAGTCAATCCGTCTGCTGGCCGGAGAAACCACCTCAATAATCCAGTCCGGTGCGCCATTGCAGCCTCTCTCATCCAGCTTATTCTCATCGCAGATAATACAGATATCCGGCTCGACATAGCTCTTGTCGTCCGCATCAATAAACACGCCAAACGGAGTGATATCCACTTCACCCTTAAAATTATTTCTTCTGATATGCTCCCGAATCGTGGCAAAAAGCTCCCCGACAATGCGCTGGTGGTTCCTTGTCGCGGGTGCCATATAATAAACCTTCCCATCAATCAGCTCTGCGCGCTGCCCGTCTGGAAGATTATACACGTCATTTATGGTATAAGTGCTTAATTCTGTTAATGCCATTCCTATTCTCCTTATCTCTCCTGATTCCTACTTTTGAGTTCCTGTTGACTCTAATTATACCCCATCTTTCGACAAAAAAAAACCCCAAAGGACAAATCCTTTGAGGTTTTATGTAAAATTCATAATTCTGTCACTATTTATTTGCAACCGCAGCCTTGATCTGCTCTGTAAGCATCGGCACAATCTTGTTTAAATCGCCTACAATACCATAATCGGCGACATCAAAGATTGGTGCTGTCTCATCCTTATTGACTGCAATAATGATGTCAGACTCTTCCATACCAGCCAGATGCTGAATCGCACCAGAGATGCCGATTGCAAAGTATACATTCGGACGAACCGTCTTACCAGTCTGTCCAACCTGTAAATCCTTGTTCTTCCAGCCAGCGTCCACCACTGCACGAGAGCAGCTCACCGTACCGCCAATTGCCTCTGCAAGATCATCTAAGATCTTGAAGTTCTCCGGGCTTCCCACGCCGCGGCCGCCAGATACAAGAATCTTGGCATCCATAATATCTACTGTATCGGTGAGATTCTTCACAACCTCTACGATCTCTACATACTTGTTGTCTGGTGTAAATCCGGGATTGAACTCCTCAACAACAGCCTTCGCGCCCTCTTTCTTCTCAAGCTTCTGCATAACGCCCGGACGTACTGTAGCCATCTGCGGACGGAAATCTGGACATGCAATTGTCGCGATTGTATTTCCGCCAAATGCAGGACGTGTCATGAGCAATTGATTGTGCTTCTGCTCTTTGCCCGGAATCGGGTTGATCGGGAAATCGCCAATCTCAAGAGATGTACAGTCTGCTGTCAGACCTGTGTGCACTCTGGCAGACACTCTAGGCCCTAAGTCACGGCCGATTGCAGTCGCACCTACCAATAAGATTTCCGGCTTATACTGATTGATGACAGATGCCAGTGCATGTGCATACGGCTCTGTTCTGTACTCCTTTAATTCTGGGTCATCCACCACGATAACCTTATCTGCACCGTAAGCGGCAAGCTCGTCTGCCAGCCCCTTCACGTCACTACCAACCAAAACTGCTGTCACTTCTGTTGCTAATTTCTCTGCAAGTCTTTTTCCTTCGCCAATCAGTTCAAGAGCAATGCCGCTTACCTTGTTATCTACCTGCTGTGCGAAGACAAACACGCCTTTATATTCTTCTAAATTCATGATAAACCTCCATTATAATCTAACTACCATTTGCCCGCTTTAGCGGGTACAAATCAAGATGGTGAAATCTATGATTTCATATTAAGCATTCATTAGATCACATGCTTCTCTTTTAACTTGTTCATGATGTATTCTACAGATTCTGAAGGGTCTAATGCAACCTTCTCACCTTTTCCTTTTCGAACCTTGTCAGATGCTCTGGCAATCTGTGTCGGTGAACCCTTCAAGCCAAGATTAGAATCCTCTACATCTTTCAAGTCAGCTCTGCCCCATGTGGTAATCTCTGCCTTGTATGCATCGAAAATTCCACCCGGTGTCATATAACGAGGCTCATTTAATTCTGCAAGTGCTGTGATCAGACAAGGCATCTTAGCCTTTAATACATGATATCTGTCGTCATACTGGCGCTCTACCACAACACTGTCACCCTCGATCTGAATCTTCTGTGCATAGGAGATAACAGGGATACCAAGATGCTCGGAAATCTGAGGACCAACCTGTGCTGTATCGCCGTCAATCGCCTGACGTCCTGTGATGATAAGGTCATAATCGAGATTTCTGATCGCGCCTGCCAATGTCTGTGAAGTAGCCCATGTATCTGCTCCTCCGAGAACTCTGTCCGTCACAAGAATACCCTTGTCAGCGCCCATCGCCATTGCCTCGCGAAGCACTTCCTCTGCCTTTGGAAGTCCCATTGTCACAACAGTTACTTCTGCGCCATACTGATCCTTTAATCTCAATGCTGCCTCCAGACCTGCCTTGTCATCAGGGTTCATGATTGTCAGCATAGCTGCTCTATCAAGTGTACCATCAGGATTGAACTTTACGCCACCCTTTGTATCAGGTACCTGTTTTACACATACTACAACTTTCATGTTTATTCTCCTTATATTTTATTTTATTATCATCATCCGCCACGGAAAACACTGCCTTTTCGGGTTTTTATTTTAACAAGTTCGCGGAGATAACCATTCTCTGAACTTCGCTTGTTCCCTCGTAAATTTCCGTGATCTTGGCATCTCTCATCATGCGCTCTACTTCGTACTCTCTTGTGTAGCCGTAACCGCCGTGAAGCTGTACTGCCTTTGTGGTCACTTCCATCGCCATCTCAGCAGCATACAGCTTCGCCATAGCAGCCTCTACATTGTAAGAAGTCTTGTGATCCTTTGTGTACTGGTCCTTTGTACATGCAGCCTTATATACCATAAACTGTGCAGCCTGTGCCTTTGTCGCCATATCTGCAAGCTGGAACTGTGTATTCTGGAAAGCGCCGATCGCACGTCCAAACTGCTTTCTCTCCTGAACATACGCAATCGTTCTGTCAAGCGCACCCTCACCGATGCCGAGTGCCTGTGCAGCGATACCAATACGTCCGCCGTCAAGTGTATGCATCGCGATGCCAAAGCCCTTGCCCTGCTGTCCCAGCATATTGTCCTTAGGAATCCGGCAGTCTGTGAAAATCAGCTCATAGGTTGATGAACCGCGGATACCCATCTTCTTTTCCTTCGTACCAAATGAGAAGCCCGGTGTGCCCTTCTCCACGATAAACGCTGAGATTTCCTTTGTCATTCTGCCGCGTTTCTCAATCATGCCTGTGATGGCAAAAATCACATATACATCTGCTTCCTTACCGTTTGTAATAAAAATCTTTGATCCGTTGAGCACCCACTCATCGCCTTCAAGCACAGCCTTTGTCTGCTGTCCCTGTGCATCTGTACCAGCGCCCGGCTCGGTCAGACCAAAAGCACCAATCTTCTTGCCGCTTGCAAGATCTGGCAGATATTTCTGCTTCTGCTCTTCTGTACCATATGTAAGAATCGGATCGCAGCAAAGAGATGTATGTGCAGACACGATAACCGCTGTCGTACCACAAACCTTTGCCAACTCCTCAACGCACATTGCATACGTGAGGACATCACAGCCCTGTCCGCCGTACTCCTTCGGAATAGGAATACCCATGAAACCAGCCTTTGCCATTTTCTCAACAGTAGCTTTTGGAAACTCCTCTGTCTCATCTACCTCGATTGCAAGGGGTTTAACCTCCTTTTCAGCAAACTCTCTGAAAAGAGTTCTCGCCATCTCATGCTCTTTACTTAATGTAAAATCCATGTTCTTTTTCCTCCATTTAATATGCTTTATACTCATTATGAACAGCAAGTCACCATACTCATCATACAGTGCCTTGCCGCAATATTATTGTATCAATTATTTCTTCGTGTAATCATAGAAACCAGCGCCCGTCTTTTTGCCAAGCTTTCCAGCGCGCACCATCTTTCTCAGAAGCGGTGAAGGCGCATACTTCGAATCGCCTGTCTCTGCATAGATTACTTCCATAATCGCAAGTACGATATCCAATCCTATGTAATCGCCAAGTGCCAGAGGTCCCATCGGATGATTTGCGCCAAGCTGCATCGCAACATCAATGTCAGCAACACTTGCAACGCCCGCTGCATATACATTGATTGCTTCATTGATCATCGGAATGAGGATTCTGTTTACAACGAAGCCTGCTGCCTCGTTCACCTCTACAGGAGTCTTGCCAATCTCAGAAGCGATGCCTTTGATCTTCTCTACCAAATCCGCGGGTGTGTTCGCACCAGCAATTACCTCTACCAGCTTCATTCTGTCTGCCGGATTAAAGAAGTGCATACCAATCAGCGGACGGTCCAGTCCTGCACCCATCTCAGTGATTGAAAGGGAAGAAGTATTAGTGGCAAAGATACACTCTGGCTTTACAATGTCCTGCAATTCCTTGAAGGTTGACTTCTTGATTTCCATCTTCTCAGGCGCAACCTCAATCACAAGATCGCAGTCTGTACAGATATCTTTCAATCCTGTAGCGATCTTTGCTGCGATTGCATCTGCCTTCTCCTGTGTGATCTTTTCCTTGCTAACGAGGAAGTTCAGATTCTTTAAAATCTTCGCCTTTCCGCCGTCTGCAAACTCCTGCTTAATATCACATAAGCATACCTCATAACCGTCTGTCATTGCAAATGCCTGTGCAATGCCGGAACCCATTGTTCCAGCGCCGATAATACCTACCTTCATTGTTTGTCCTCCTTATATCATACTATTTATTTTTCTTCATGCTCTCCACAAGAAATGCCATATCCTTATAGATCTCCTTTTACAGTTAGCAGTTCTTGAACGGCTCCTTTACCTTCTCCTTGTTCTTGTCAAGGAAGAATGCCATGCCATACTTCTGGTCTTCAGTCTCAAAGCAGTCGCCAAATAACTTCTCCTCGATCACGATTGCCTTGTCCATATCTACATCAAGACCCTCGTTGATCGCCTTCTTGCAGTTGCGCACAGCGATCGGCGCATTCTTTGCGATGCCTGCCGCCATTTTTTCAGCCTGTGCCATCAGCTCTTCCGCAGGGTATACCGCATTGACCAGACCGATTCGGAGCGCCTCGTCTGCCTTGATATTTCTGGCTGTATAGATCATCTGCTTTGCCATGCCAGCGCCCACAAGACGCGCAAGCCGCTGTGTGCCGCCAAAGCCCGGTGTGATGCCAAGACCAACCTCAGGCTGTCCAAACACTGCGTTCTCAGAACAGATACGAATATCACAGCTCATTGAGATCTCACAGCCGCCGCCAAGTGCAAAACCGTTTACTGCTGCAATCACTGGAATCGGGAATGTCTCAAGCTTTCTGAACACATCGTTGCCCTTCTTGCCAAACGCCTCACCCTCGGCTTTTGTGAGTGTGCTCATCTCACCGATATCTGCGCCCGCCACAAAGGATTTCGTGCCTGCACCTGTGAGAATCAGACATCTCACCTCGTCGAGATTTACCGCGTCAAGCGTCTCATTGAGCTCGTCCAGCACCTGAGAATTGAGTGCGTTCAAAGCCTTTTCACGATTGATCGTAATCTTCCCAACCGCGCCGTTTGCTTCATAAAGTATATACTCCATACTTACCTCCAAATTTAGCAATCTTTTACATTTCGCTTTTATACTGTAGCCTTTATGCATTTGATAGAAATTCTCAGTCGGCAAAACTGCCAGCTTCGAATTTCTATCATTTTATCGTTCTATCAATTATTCGTATTTCTTCACAACAGTTGAACAGCCCATGCCGCCGCCGATGCAAAGTGTCGCAAGACCTGTCTTCGCGTCCTTTGCCTCCATCTCATGAAGCAGTGTTACCAAGATCCGGCAGCCGGATGCACCTACTGGATGGCCCAGCGCGATTGCGCCGCCGTTTGGATTGAGCTGCTTATCTACATCAATGCCTAAATCTCTGCCTACTGCGATGGACTGTGCCGCAAATGCCTCGTTTGCCTCGATAATGTCAAAGTCCTCGATCTTCATGCCAGTCTTAGCCAGTACTTTCTTTGTAGAAGCCACTGGACCGATTCCCATCACTTCAGGTCTAACGCCTACAAGAGCGCCTGCAACCCACTCAGCCATCGGTGTCACGCCTAACTCTTTTGCCTTCTCTTCGCTCATGACAACGATCGCAGCCGCACCGTCATTGATACCAGAAGCGTTTCCAGCAGTCACATATTTATCCTTGTTGATCGGGCGGAGTTTTGCAAGTCCCTCGATTGTAGAGCCCGCTCTTGGTCCCTCGTCAACCTTAAACTCAACCATCTCTTTTTTCTTCTTCACCATGACAGGAACGATTTCCTTATCAAATGCGCCAGCCTTCTGAGCAGCCTCCGCCTTCTGCTGGCTCTTCAATGCGAACTCATCGAGCTCTTCACGTGTGATCTTCCACTCGTCACAGATATTGTCTGCTGTCTGAATCATATGATAGTCATTGAATGCATCCCAGAGTGCATCTTTAATCATGGTATCTACAAGCACTCCATTGTTCATTCTATAGCCGAAACGTGCATTAGGAAGTGCGAAGGGCGCCATAGACATGTTTTCCATACCGCCTGCAACCACGATGTCTGCATCGCCAGCCAGAATCATCTGTGCTGCCATATTGACACAGTTCAGACCAGAACCGCATACGACATTCACTGTGACTGCCGGTGTCTCGATCGGGAGTCCTGCCTTGATGGACGACTGACGTGCAACATTCTGTCCGAGACCCGCCTGAATAACACATCCCATATACACATGATCCACCTTGTCAGCCGGAACACCAGCCCTGTTCAGTGCTTCCTTGATTACGATCGCACCGAGCTCCTGAGCCGGAGTTGTGCTGAGTGATCCGCCCATCGTGCCGATTGCAGTACGACATGCACCTGCCAATACAATTTTCTTTGCCATTATCTTTTCCTCCATCTTTTATACTCTTGTAATGGGGTTTATGTATCCCATCAGTTTACACGTGACTGTGATTCTTCTGACACAACAAACAAATATTTTCAAAAAACGCACAAAAAATATCACATTTTCTCACAAGTGAGTGCTTTTCAGTGCAGTCTTTTTGTGCAATATTCAAACTTTATTCCCTCATTGCGCTCATCACAATCATTGTGCTTATTTTATCACATTGTTAAAAAAAAAGCAATCTTTTTGTCTTTTGAGATTCATTACAATATTGACGAATTTTACATGCTAAAATTATCCAATTTTATCTATTTCAGTTGTGTCTCAGCGTTTTTTTCTTCGTATTTATTGTGCATTGTTTCTACCTTTTGCGATTTATGCACTTTTGCGTAGTGTTTCATTTTTTGGTGTGAGACTTCGTACTTCTCACATTATTTTCCTCAATTGGCACTACCGGGTCTTTCATATCATACTTTCTGTCCCACTCTTTCGAGACATCATTGCGCTCTACCTCACATCTGTGCGCGCTCAAAAATCCTGCAAGCTGGTAAAAGTCAACCCAGATCTCATTGTTTCCATCTTTCTGTGATTCGTCAAAAATTAGCTGAAGTCCTACGTGCAAATGCACTGTCTTGATATTATTCACATTCTCCTTGTCACTGTAGCCTGTGTGTCCCATATAGCCGATCACATCTCCCGCTGTGACGTAGTCCCCCTCCTTGAGTCCTTCGGCGTAAGGTCTGTTCTGGCGCAGGTGTGCATAGTAGTAATACCGCTTCTTGTCAAAGCTGCGGATGCCGATGCGCCATCCGCCGTAGCGGTTCCAGCCAAGCGCCTCCACGTAGCCGGACTCGATTGCGATGATTGGCGTGCCGACAAGCCCCATCATGTCGTGTCCGAGATGCTGCCGCTTGTAGCCGAAATCCCGCCCCACACCAAAGTCATCATAATCCTGATACGCAAATCCGCCGGCAATTGGCGAGTACGCCTTGAGCCCGTACTTTTTTTGATAACTGCCGCTGTCGTCCTTAATCTCATACTCCCCCAGCATACCGCCAAGCACCGCCGAGTAGGCTTCTTGATAATATGAAAAATGTTTGTACTTTTCGCGAAGCGCCTCCTCTGTCGTCTCTTTTGCGGAGAGCTTCTCCGCTGCCTCCTCTATGTATTTGACTGATTTGTCATTAAATTCACCGCCGCCGCGCACCGCCGCATACGCAAGCAGTGTAATCCAGTCGAGATGGACCTCCGACTCATATGATTCTATATCCAGCAGACATGCTTTCTTCATCGCTTCTTTTGAGGCATTAAAATCAACCCATTTAATAAAGTCCTTCCCTGTCTGGCTGACCTGTAACTCCTGCACTCTGTTCTCGTACCAGACAATCCCCGCCGCCAGCGTCAATGCCATCAAAATCAGGCATGTCATTATTTTATTCTTCACATAATCACCATTCTGTCAATACATTATCCAAACTATATATATGCACCGAAAAATAGTGATATGCGTGCGCCCGTGTGCATAAAAGAACAGGCATCGGATTTCCAACGCCTGTCCATACATCCCTATTTAGTTTTCCGGTTCTATCAAACCATACGTATTACCCTTACGCTTGTACACCACATTAACCTCGTCTGTCTCCGCATTGCAGAACACATAGAAATCATGTCCCAAAAGCTCCATCTGAACACAGGCGTCCTCCGCATACATTGGCTTGATGTCAAATTTCTTTGTGCGGACAATGCGCACCTCCTCATCTTCCTCCTCAACCTCTCTCTCTATGAAGTCGGTTCTGAGGCTTGCGGCTCCTGCCTGCTGGTCTGCTCTGAACTTGGTTCTATATTTCTTTAGCTGGCGCTCGATCACTTCCGCCGCCAAATCCACTGATACATACATATCATTGCTTACCTGTTCTGAACGAATGATGTTTCCTTTCATGGGAATGGTAACTTCGATCTTCTGCCGCTCCTTCTCGACGCTTAATGTCGCGTGTACCTCCGTTTCTGGCGTGAAATATTTCTCCAGCTTGCCGATTTTGTCCTCAACTGCTGCCCTCAGACCGGGCGTTACATCAATGTTCTTACCGCTGATAATAAATTTCATTATGTCCACTTCCCTTCCCACTTAATTGACAATAAAGCTTGTCACTTTTATTGTATTTTGATTATAGCATATCCCTCTATATTTTCCAACAACTTTTGGGAAGATATTCTAATTTTTTTGTAAATCTTAGTCCTTTTTTAGACATATTTTATCAAATTCAGCAGTATCTAAATGTCAATAAAATTATGCCATTTTTTCCAAAAAATTACTATTTTCGTCTTTTTATACAAAATATCCGTTTGTATGTTATCCTCAGGTTTTCCACAAGAAAACCCGTTCAACGCTGTGGATATTGTGGATAAATCGGTGTATAACTTTATTTTCCGCACACTTTATCCTTTTTTCATGTGGATAAATTGTGAATGCAGTGCGAGGTGGCTGATACCTGCCCGCGGAATATCTCTGTTTTTTTGTGCACTTTTTTCTTATGCATGAAATGCGCTCATTTCCCTTTGGCGGGCGCTTGAATAAAGAGGGCAAACTGTGCTCTTCAGACGGTTCAGACACCGGCACAAACGCTGAATTTTTCCACGAAAAAAAAGTGGACAACTTCCGTTATCCACCGCTAAAGCTCTTTTAGAAAATTCTTCTCACTGCCAATATATTTCGGTATGTAGCACTTGATACAATGATTCCTGTCTTCGATGTGCTGGCATGCACAATCTGACCATTCCCAACATAGAGACCGACATGACCAGAATAGCACACAATATCACCTGGCTGTGCATTTTCAAGTCCGCCAACATCATATCCCTTACTTCTAAGCGCTGATGATGAATGTGGCAGACTGACACCAAAATTAGAATATACGCTCATAACAAAACCAGAGCAGTCTGTACCATTTGTCAGGCTTGAGCCTCCCCACACGTAGGGATTTCCGACAAATTGTGTCGCATAGTCGATCACTGATTTGCCCATCTCGCTTCCTACAGACGCCGCCGCAATATTGCGCGCGGAATCAATCGCAGCCTGATTTGCCTCCGACTTTTGTACCTGTACCTCTGCCTGCTGCTGTGCTCTCGACGCCTCAGTTGCCGCTGCCGCTGCTCTTGCCTCCTCGCGCGCTCTCGCCTCTGCGGCAAGTCTTGCTTCCTCTTCCTCTCTGGACTCCGCATGTACGAAATCTGTCCTGAGATTTACATAGTCTCTTGAAACGTAGCCGTCACCCTCTTCAATGGCAATCTTAACCCAGCCATCAAGCTCCTCGACTACGACCAGCTCCTCCTCGATCGGCACAAGTCCAAGTACTGCGGATTCTGTGCTGGCTTCTTTACGGACCTTCAATGTTGTGGTATTGACAATTGCATAGGTTGTCCCAACTTCTTTGGCAAGCGCCTCAGCTTCCTCGCCGACTACACAATACTCACCCTTGACATAGCCTGTACAATTTCCTGATACAATCTTGTACCAGCCGTCCTTCTCCTCGATAAACTCGCCAACGGACTTATCATACAGCTTTCCGACAATCTCGCCTTCCTCGCTCGGAATGCTTCTGACATTGACATAATTGGTCACTCTCGCGATGACAAGACCGGAAAAGTCCTGTGCATCCTCCTGTGTTTCTGTCTCTGTCTCACTCTCTGTTTCGAGTTCTGTATCGGACTCTGCTGTCTCCTCTGTATCGTCATATGTATCCAGTGCGGAAAATCCTGCGCTGGTCTCGAAGTCATCCTCCGTTGAATCTTCTGTCGTGGTCTCCTCTGTGCTGCTTTCTGAGGTCTGCTCTGCGCTGTCTGTCTCACCGCTGGACGCCTCCTCAGATGCTTCCTGTGTTGTCAATTCCTGGTCTAAAGTACCCCAGCCCGTCGTTTCCCACTCTGATTCATCCGTCTCCTGTGACTCTGCTGGAGTTTCCACCGAATGAGCAGCTTCTGCGTTCTCAGACTCCTCTTCATCTGCCGCTAAGAGCTCTGTCTCGCTGACTGCCTCGCTCAGTTCCTGTACAAACTCTGTCGATACCTTTGCCGTCGCTTTTTTGGTATTTGACATCACAACACTGCTCGGCGCTTCTGCCAGTGCAACTTTCTCAGATGCCGTCACGATATTAGGCTGTAATCCTGAAGCACTTTCAAGATAAGCAATGTTCTGAACCACCTCCACTTGAAGGTCCTGTATAGTACTGCTCTCATCCAGTACAACTGCAACTCCCGCTGCAGGCACGTCCGACGTGTTGTTAAGTTTCGCTTCAAGAGTTGTCTGATAGCCGGATAACGAAAGTGTTCCTACAAGGGCACATGCCGCTGCTTTAATGCTGTACTTGTTCATGACCTAATCCTCCAATTGTGGTATATGTGAATCGTTTTATATAATCGCGTTATTTTTATCGTTCTTGTTTAATTACTTCCTTATTTATTTCATGGATTTATAAATATTACAAATTTATTACACCCACGAAATAAATTATCACATTTTTATGGATTTGTCAATACATCTTTTGTATTTCACAGGCGCCACTATTCCCAGCAATTTCTGTTTTTCTGTGCAGTTGTTAATTTTTTTGTAATGATTTAATGATACAGAAATTCTTGTACAGAATGTACTGCATTGGCGCCGTCCGCAACGGCAGTTATAATCTGGCGCATCGGCTTCTTTCTGATATCCCCCGCAGCAAAGATTCCCTTCCGCGACGTCGCACAGGTCTCATCTGCGATAATGTATCCTTTCTCGTCCATCTCCACCAAATCATTTAACAGCGACGTATCTGGCACAATCCCGACAGCGATAAACACGCCCTCCACATCGAGCGTATCTTTTCCGCTGTTCTTTTTATTGTAAATCTTGATTCCCTCCACCATCTCGCTGCCGAGAATTTCCTCAACTTCACTGTCCCAGATAATTTCGACATTCTCAAGAGACAACAGCTTCCGCTGGAGGCTTTCTGCCGCCCTTAGCTGGTTTCTCCGGTGAATGAGATACACTTTTTCACAGATGCCCGCAAGAAAGACAGCGTCCTCCACTGCGACATCCCCGCCGCCAACCACTGCGACAGTACTTTTTCTGTAAAATGCCCCGTCACAGGTGGCGCAGTACGATACGCCCATCCCCGCAAGCTCCTTCTCTCCCGGCGCGCCGAGCAGGGAATGAGACGCCCCCGTCGCAATGATAATCGTCCTTGTCTGAAAATCCCCTTTATCCGTATGAACCGTGTACTTTGTCTGTTCCCCCGAACAGTCCTCAACCCCCTGCACATCTGCCGTAAAAAACTGTGCGCCGAGTGCATCTGCATGTTTTCGAAACGCTTCTGACAAATCGCCGCCGCTCATTCCCGGAAGTCCCAGATAATTATCTACCTCATACGTGCTCTGCACCTGCCCGCCGCTCACGGGACTTCTGTCGAGCACAGCCGCCTTGAGTCCCGCCCGCACTGCATAGACTGCTGCGCCCAGTCCTGCTGGTCCCGAACCAATGATCAACACATCATACATTTCATTTTCCATCATGTCCAACCTCCATCTAACGTTATAACCTGTCCTGTAAGATACTCATTCCCCGTACATAACTGCACTACTAGCGCTGCCACCTCCTCCGGGCGTCCAAGTCTGTCCGCTGGAATCTCCTGCACCAGCATGTTCATCTCCTCCTCGTCAAAACATTTGTTCATATCCGTATCTATGACACCGCAGGCAATTGCGTTGACCTGAATATTGCTGGGCGCCAGTTCTTTTGCCAGCGCGCGTGTCAATGCATTGAGTCCGCCTTTTGATGCGGAGTACGCCACCTCCATCGACGCGCCGACATTCCCCCACACAGAAGAAATATTGATGATTTTTCCACAATGCCGCCTCACCATCTGCGGCACTGCATAGCGGCAGGTCAAAAAACATGCATTGAGGTTTGTATCAATCACCTCCCGCCACTGCTGGTATGTCATCTCTGTGAGAAGTCCGATATAGGAAATCCCGGCATTGTTTACCAGAATATCCAGATACGGAATATCTTGGTACATCGCTATTACTTTTTCCTCATCGCAGATTGAAAATGCATAACAATAACATTTTATTCCATATTTTTTGCAAAGTTCCTCCGCCAGACTGTCCAGCCTCCCAATCTGTTCATGGCAGGTCAGATATAAATCATATCCTTCTGACGCAAGCGCTTCCGCGACCGCCCTTCCAATCCCCCTTGCCCCTCCTGTAATAAGTGCTTTTCGCCTCTCTGATACAGACATTTGATACGTTTCTCCTCTCTGAGCGATTTTGTTTCGCACAAGAAAGCCGCAGAACATCACCGCGGCTTCTTCTTATTATATATTACAGTATTTTTTAATCCTGTGCGACTACCTCTTTGTAAAACTCGGAATAGTCTTTTCTGTTTTGCTTTGTAAACTCGATCGCTGTACGCGGATGCTGGTTCAAAAGCCCTGTCATCATATATTGCAGGTCAAAACCCCAGACCACACCGTCCTCTTTCAGTTTGTTCATATATTTTTCAATAAAATGAATCACAAAATAGTTATTGTACTTAGGATTGTGTAAAAATCCGAGCAAAAGCTCCATCGGGCAGTTGCCTGCCCCCCTGCCCATGCCCGAGTAGGTGGCATCGAGCCAGTCCACGCCGTCGCCGACCGCCTCAATCGTATTGGCAAACGCAAGCTGCTGATTGTTGTGCGCATGAATGCCCAGCTTCTTGCCATACTTGCTTGCAAACTCCATATAGGTGTCCACAATACGCGCAATCTGCTCTGGATACAACGAGCCAAAGCTGTCAACGATATAGAGCACATCCGCCGAGGTCTTCCCCAGTATGTCGAGTGCAACCTTCAGGTCGCTCTCCTGCCCGTTCGAAATCGCCATGATATTGCAGCTCACCTCATAGCCCTTTCTCTTGGCATCTTCGATCATGTCTGCCGCCGCCGGAATGGTATTCAGATAAGTTGCCACACGAATCAGATCAATCGGACTTTCTGAGCGGCTGACAATGTCTTTCCTGTAATCGCATCTGCCTACATCCGCCATCACTGCGATCTTGAGGCTGGTGTCATTGTCCCCGACAATTTCGCGGATATCATCATCATCGCAGAATTTCCATTTGCCATATTTATTTTCGTCAAACATCTCCCTGGAGGCCTTATACCCCATCTCCATATAATCCACGCCAGCCCTGATATTCGCCTCATACAGCGCCCTGACAAATTCATCTGTAAAATAAAAATCGTTCACCAATCCGCCGTCTCTCAATGTCGCATCAACTACCTTGATGCTTGAACGATAATCCATCAAACTAACAATTTCTTTCATGTTTCTCTTCTCCTACATCGTTTGATTAACAGTACCTGCCCCTAGTATAACACTGCATAAGACGCGGAGTCTATACCAGTTCTAGAAATTTTACCACTTTAAAGTGCAAAAGTCAATAGCCTTTTGAGAAAGTCCGTTTTGCAGAAAAAATACAGCCACCTATAAAACGTGTTTCCATCTAACAGTTGCCTATATCTGCTGAGTCTACATCTGTCGTAAGGAACTGTTCAGAAATTACTTGTGACAAGTACGCCGAATAAATGTTCAGATGCAAAGAAGAAAATCGCAGGCATAGCGGGCTATGTCAAGATTTTCTGATGACGCAGATGGACATTTAGACAAGTAATTGTCATGAGTAATTTCTGAACAGTTCCTTAGCACGGAACGCCATGTAATAGGTAATATCTGTTTTATATGCTGTTACATAGGTTGAGCCTATGTTTCATCTATATCTGGTATTGTTTCAAAGCCTCAACATAAATCTCCCCTAACTCTGATAGTTCTTTATCTTTGTTCAATATGTATCCAATATGCATCACCTCATCTTCCTCCAGAGGAATCGAAACGATAGAATCCCCTTGCAGGTATTTCGGGAAAATACCACTTGAAATGGTATATCCATCCAATCCAATCATTAGATTTACAATCGCTGCACGGTCACTGACCTTAATGCTTTTCTCGACAGGTTCATTGCTGAAAAGTTCTTCCGAAAAATTGGAAGATTCATACGTTCCCTGCACAAAACTAAGACGGGGATATGGTTTCAGATCATCCAGACTGACAGATGCACATTTTGCCAACGGGTGGTCTTTGCCTATAAAAATATGAGGCATTGCAGTAAACAATTCAAAAAAATTCAGATTGTATTCTTCAAACAGCTTTCTCAATACATTTTCATTGCTGTTGTAAAGATACAGGATTCCCAAATCGCTAAACCTGTTTCGTACATCTTCCACAATCTGGTGCGTCTGCGTCTCATTCAGGATAAACTCAAACCGTTCCTGCCCAAAACGCTGTATCAATTCCACAAACGCATTTGTTGTGAACGTATAGTGCTGCGTTGAAACACAAAACCTTTGTTTTGCAGGTTTCTTATCAATATATTTTGATTCCAGAAGTTCCATCTGCTGAACTACCTGCCTTGCATATCCTAAAAACTCCATGCCTTCCTTTGTCAGTGCTACTCCTGCCCGGCAGCGGCTGAAAATTGTGATTCCAGATTCCTTTTCAACTTCCTTGACTGCGCCGGAAAGACTTGGCTGAGAAATATACAGTTCTTTTGCCGCTTCTGTAATAGAGCCTCTCTCCGCAACGATTATCATATATTTTAATTGTTGTAGTGTCATACTTCCTCCAAACTAAGGAACTGTGATGAAATTACTTGTGACAAGTAATTGTCATGAGTAATTTCATCACAGTTCCTAAGCAGCCTGATAATATTTTGATTGTAAATCGCTTCACATTAGACTATATCATATCCAGCATATGATAAATATAGAGAGCCTATCAATTTTTATGATAGACTCTCCATTGTTTTGCACTCTGTTTGTCAGCGTTAATGATAAGTTAGTTTCTATACTTCCTTGTCGGAAAAGTGTTCCTGCTGCAATAAAGGATAATGATTATAGAATATCTGCCAATCACTCGCAACGCATATTGATTGTCCTATTTCATTGAGTACACAATTCCGAGAAGAGCGTTAGTTTATCAGCACACGCCCTGCGCGAGCATTGCATTGACAACCTTCTCAAAACCAGCGATATTCGCACCAGCCACATAGTTGCCTTCCATGCCATACCGCTTTGCTGCGTCATCAATATTGTGGTAAATATTTACCATAATATTCTGTAACTTCGCATCTACTTCCTCAAAACTCCAGCTCAGACGCTCGCTGTTCTGTGACATCTCCAGCGCAGAAGTCGCCACGCCGCCTGCGTTTGCAGCTTTGCCGCCGACAAACCATACACCGTTCTGCTGTAAATACTCTGTCGCATCAATCGTTGTAGGCATGTTTGCACCCTCGCAGACACATTTGCAGCCATTTGCCACAAGCTGTTTTGCGTCCTCAAGCAGGAGCTCGTTCTGTGTCGCGCAAGGAAGTGCGATGTCGCACTTGATCTGCCACACGCCGCGTCCTTCATGATACTCAGCGCTCGGTCTTGCCGCCGCGTACTCTGTCAGTCTTGCGCGCTTTACTTCCTTTACTTCTTTGAGCAGTGCAACGTCGATTCCTTCGGAATCATATATCCAGCCTGTAGAGTCAGAGCAGGTGACAACCTTTGCGCCCATCTGCTGTGCCTTCTGTGTCGCATAGATTGCAACATTACCAGCACCAGATACAACAACGGTCTTGCCTTCCATCGACTCGCCGTGACACTTCATCAATTCCTGTGTGAGATAGAGCAGACCATATCCTGTTGCCTCTGTACGTGCGAGGGAACCGCCGTATGTAAGTCCTTTACCTGTGAGTACGCCCTCGAAGGTGCCTCGGATTCTCTTATACTGTCCGAACATAAAGCCGATCTCTCTTGCGCCCGTTCCGATATCGCCCGCCGGAACGTCCACATCTGCGCCAATATACTTCGAAAGCTCTGTCATAAAGCTCTGGCAGAATGCCATGATTTCCCTGTCTGACTTGCCCTTCGGGTCAAAGTCGGAACCGCCCTTGCCGCCGCCAATTGGAAGGCTTGTGAGGGAATTTTTGAAAATCTGCTCAAATCCTAAGAATTTAATGATACCAAGATTTACCGAAGGATGCAGACGGAGTCCTCCCTTGTAAGGTCCAATGGCATTGTTAAACTGTACGCGGAAGCCTCTGTTGACCTGCACCTGTCCCTTGTCGTCCACCCATGGCACACGGAACATAAACTGGCGGTCAGGCTCTGTGATGCGCTCCAAAATCGCATTTTTCTTATAGAGCTCTTCATTTGCCTCCACAACAGGTCTGAGTGAATTTAAAACCTCTGTTACCGCCTGAATAAATTCAGGCTCGCTTGCATTTTTTTTCTTTACAAGCTCTAATACTTCATCTACATATGACATTTTTAAATCCTCCTTGGTTTATAAAAACTATTTTAACACTGTAATGCACTAAACTCAACGATTACATTATAGTTTAATTTTTTTTCCAGCACAATAAAAAATATGTGATTCCAATAAATTTTGTGCAATTTACTCAAATTTCTTGGCATAATTCACAGTTTTCAGTCTTATTTTACAGTATATCCTTACTACTTTACGGCCTTTGCCGGCAGTTCATAACGTCTCAGACACTCCTGCATCATTTGGTCAAATGCACTGCCCTCCCCCTTCTCAATGCTGTCAACATACTCATGCGCATGTGTGTCGTCCTCGCCAAGCTGCATCACGTTGATTGCCAGATTGGAACAGTGGTCTGCGATCCGCTCGTAATTGTTTGTGATATCGGAGAGCACAAACCCCATCTCAGCGGTACACTTTCCTTTTCTAAGACGCTTTACATGGCGCTTTTTCATCTCTTTTTGCAGAACATCAATCGCCTCCTCAAACGGCTCGATTGACTTTGCCGCCGTCTCATCTCCCGTTTCAAGTACACTGATGGACGCATCTACGATATCACAGACTGCCTGTGAAAAAATTTTCAGCTCCTCGGTCGCCTTCTCCGAAAAGTGCTGCTCTTTTTTATTCATCGTCTTGGCACAGTCCACTAAGTTAATCGCATGGTCTGAAATCCGTTCCAAATCCCCGACACTGTGCAGCAGCATGTTCAGCTTGCGGGAATCCGGCTCGCTCAGGTTGCGGCTCGAGAGCTTCACCAGATACCCGCTAACCTCATCTTCATAACGATCCACCAGACTCTCGATCTGTTCGATGTCCTTCACATGCTTTTTGTCAAAAACAAACAGATTCTCCGTCGCCCCTTTCAGCGAATCCTTTGTCAGTGCTGCCATCTTTAGCACATACGAATAAGCCTGTTCCAACGCAAAGGAAGGCGTACTCAGAAAACGCTCGTCCATTTTGGCAAACAGCTCGTTCTCCATCGCCTGCCGCTCTTCCTCCTCGTCGGGCTTGATGATAATGAGCGACAATTTCTCAAGAAAGTTTGCAAAAGGAAGCAGCACAAGTGTTGCCAGCACATTAAATCCCGTGTGTACCAGCGCGATTCCAGCGCTGTCAGCCGCCTCCTCCATAAAGGCAAAATCCATCACTGCATTCAGGGTGTAAAAGGCAATCATAAAAATTGCCGTTCCAATAATATTAAACAATAGATGGACAATCGAAGCCCGTCTGGCATTTTTGCTCGCTCCAACCCCAGACATCATCGCCGTCACACAAGTGCCAATGTTCTGGCCGAGAATAATCGGCACCGCCGCCGCGTAATTGATACTGCCCGTCACACACAGCGCCTGCAAAATACCGACCGATGCCGAGGAGGACTGAATCACTGCCGTCACCAGTGCACCCACCAGCAGGCCGAGAAGCGGATTCGTAAACATTGTAAACAATCCCGTAAACTCTGGAACCTGACTCAGCGGCTTCACCGCCGACGACATGGTATCCATTCCGGTCATCAAGATCGCAAATCCAACTAAAATCGTACCGAGCTCGCGTTTTCTCCCATTTTTCATAAACATAATGAATATGACACCAATCGCAGCAAGCACTGGTGAAAACGAAGTCGGTTTGACCAACTGCAAGAAAAAGCTGTCACTCTCTATTCCCGTAAGGCTCAGCACCCACGAAGTGATCGTTGTTCCGACATTTGCACCCATGATGATTCCAATTGCCTGCGAGAGCTTCATAATCCCGGAATTTACAAAGCCTACCACCATCACCGTCGTCGCAGATGAAGATTGAATTACCGCTGTCACGCCCGCGCCCAGCAGCACAGCCTTGAGCCTGTTATTGGTCAAATTTTCCAAAACCCTCTCAAGCCGCCCTCCCGACAGCTTTTCAAGACCCTCGCTGAGCAGATGCATTCCATACAAAAACAGCGCCAAGCCACCTATCATCGTCAACAAATCAAAAAAGTCCATCTCGTCCTCCCTAAAGACGCTTATCGTCTCCCATTCCTACTACTTCATATCATTACTTTTTCAGATACATTTCATTCAGCTTCTGCATAGCATGTATTGTAATAACGCCTTGTTCAAACATATGTTTTTCATTGTCAAAAAAATGCATATAACAGACATACAGAAAAACCACGAACCAAATGTATCCCTAAACAGCCTTATTATACCAGACAGCCTTATTATAATAGATAGAACGCATTTTGATAAGATACTAACGGTAAAATTTTCGAAAACTGTGAAATACACGGGATTTGTTGTGTTTTTATATATTGTTATTATTTATATATCACAAAAGCGTATGGACGAATTTGCACAGAGCAGCAAGAACAGGCAATACAAATGATGATTGCAACGAATAAGGCAAAGGAAGATAAAGCAGAATTGAGTGGAATTGTGTGTGCGGTTGTGGTAGGATAACAGTATAAAATAGTATTGATAAAAGGCATGAGATCAGTATGTGAAAATACTATATTGACAATATACGATGGATTCTCATTTTACTTCTTGTCCCCTGCCATGCAGCAATGGCAGGGAATGTATGGGGTCAAAAAGGTCCTATACGTTTTTAGAAAAACTAAATAATTAAGAACAGGCAATACAGTATGAACCAAATCAAAATATTTTAGGAGGATTGAAATACAGAATGAAAAAACATCAATGTCCTTGTTGCGGATACTTTACCTATAATGTTCCAGCGAACGAAGATTGTGGGTATATTTGCCCCGTTTGCTTTTGGGAGAATGACCCGTTCATTAGTTCTGATTGCGAACCAAGTGTCTCTAATCATGGAATAACACTAACAGAAGCAAAATTTAATTTCCTGCAATTTGGTGCTTGTGAAAAAGAAATGTTAGGTTATGTCCGCCCGCCAAGAGATTATGAAAAGGATATCTCATAATCAGCCTTAAATACCATCTTGGGAGCCCGATAAAAGGCTCCCAAGATATGATACTGTTTATGCATTTTTATCCGTTTGCAGCTTCTTTACTTCGTCTACGGAAAGTCCGGCATATTCGGCAATTTTTTCAAGCGCCAGAATCCCATCTGCAAGCATTCTTCTGGCTGTATTTATTGCACTTTCTTTCAATGTTTCATTCCGCATATCCTCCATGACCTTACACATCTCACTCACCCCTTTCGGATTCTCTTTCAGATACCGCGTCCGTTCTGCCATCAGTTCATAATTCATATCATCTGCCCTTGTACAATTAAAGTCATGCATCAGTCTGCCAATATCGGATTCTCCCTCGTATTTGCCATTCACATAAAGAATGTGTTCCCCATCTTCAAAAAATGTCCCTGCTGCAAGATTTATCCGTTCAATCGGATAGACTGGTTTTCCCATGCCGAAAAAATCTTCCTCCGTAATAAAAATCGTGTACGTATCTGGTAACTCCTTAAACGCCTGACCAGAATGCAGGTTCTCGATATCAAGTACACTGGAATGGTATCTCGCCCTGTTCCAGACGCTATTACAATCATACTATCACAAGTCCCCTTTCTTTTCAATCCAATAATCTAATACGCAGTCCTGTGCCATCAAATGTACTGAGAATTTTTTTAAATTCTTAACGTAATTTTAATGTACCTCCCTGCCGAATATGCTATAATATGATTTGGTTTTATAAAATACTAGCCTCCCGAAAAATCCGCCCTAACAGCAGGTGCAAGGAAGATTCCGAGAGACTATACTATACAGACGGAGGAAATACATGGTAACTGTTAAAATGAAAACAAGTGGTCCCATGAACCGCAATTCCATTCTGTCAATCAACATGCCTGAACCGCAGAGCGTTAAAAATAAGAATAACATTACAACGATTGTCAAAAATACACGAAACAATAGTTCTGTATCCCTGTATTCCCAGCAGCCCTTCCGCCAGCCTCCATCGAACGCGCCACAGCAGCCGCAAAACATTCAGCCTGCATTGACTGCGGGGCAGCAAAACACAGGCGGTACTCCGATTGCGCGCCCTGTTCCCACACTGCTGAACAAAGTGCAGAAGGGACAGAAAATACTGCTTTCCGCCGCCCCGCTGACCGCGGTGGACGCCTGCTTTGGCTGGAATGTCACAGATGCGCGATGCGATGTTGACGTGTCGGCATTTCTGCTTGGTGCTGACGGGAAAGTCATTGGCGATTCATGGTTTGTCTTTTACGGCCAGACGCTCAGCCCTGACCAGAGCACCAGATTTGTGTCTGGCGGCGGTGCTGACCGCGAGCTTATTCAGGTGGACTTTAAACGGCTGAATCCACAGGTCAAGAAGATTGTTTTTGTCCTCACAATCAATGATGCGCTGGCGAACAGACTTCACTTTGGCATGCTCAAAGACGCCTATGTGCGCATTTTAGATCAAACTGGCCATGAACTTGTGAGCTTTCTCATGACAGACTACTACAATAATGTGATCTCGATGATGATCGGAGAACTTTACCAGCACAACAGCGCATGGAAATTTAACGCTGTCGGAAACGGCGTCGCCAAAGATCTTGCCGGCCTGTGTGCGCTGTACGGCGTTCAGGTTCTCTGAGAAACGATTGATTCATGTATGGATACAAAAAGGAGTAACAAACAATGTTGACATTTGAAGTGATTAACGAATTAACCCTGAAAGTGACCTGCCGCGGAAATGATGTGCTGTTCACCAAGGCAGGTTCCTTTATCTGCGGTGAAAACGGCGGACAGAAAAATTATAAATTCGAAAAGCTGCTGCTCGGACCGCAGCAAAATGCGGGGCAGGCGCTGCTCGGTTCCCTGATGCGGCGCGTCACCGGCGAAAATCTCCCGCTCATGAAAGTCATGATGAACGGCGACAGCATTACATACTATGCCAACCATGCCCAGCATGTAGTGGTATACCAGCTTCAGCCCGGCGAAGTGCTCTCGATTGAGTCGGAAAATATTCTCGCCTTCACCCCGGACTGCAAATACGATGTGCGCTTCATCGGCTGTGGCGTCATCTCCCAGAAAGGACTTGCCACCTCCACACTGACAGGAACCGGCCCAAACGCCTATGTCGCCATCCTGATAGACGGCAATCCCATTGTGCTGAGCAATATCCAGACCGGCTCTACGCTTGTCGTTGACCCTGATGCGGTCGTGTGTTGGATGGGAAACGGCTACTGTGACCCCGATATCAAGATGGATGTCAACTGGAAAACCTTTATCGGTCAGACCTCCGGGGAATCCTACAGTTTTGAGTGGAATGCCCGCCAGCCCGTGACTGTCATTATCCAGCCAAACGAACGTGCAAGCGGCATTAATCTCGGCATGGACGGCGGACGGCTTGGACACCGCCCGAATTAAATTATACGAATTTATTTATTTTTCATACAATTTTCAACACGCGCCAGTACAAGTGCAAGCACAGCTTCCGCAAAAATCTTTTTCCCGGAAGGACAGACCACATTCCCCTGAAAAGAATAGTTCTGTGCAAGTGCTGGCGCCGCAATACCCAAGTCGGCCGCCTCCAGCATGGAGCAGTCAAACTCACTGTCGCCCGCCGCAATCGTGTACGCCGCACCAAAATACTCCTTAAATCTTTGAAGCGCGCTTCCCTTGCTCAGTGCCTTGGGCAGCACATACACTTTCTCGCCGTTTCGGAATACCTCCACCACATTCAAATCCAGCTTTCGCTTCAAATCACAAACTACCGCCTCCGGCTCCTGACATTTCGTAAATACAAACAATTCTCTTATAAAACGCAGTTCAAAGCTTCTCCTAGACTCCTTATCCAAAAGTTCCAACGCCTGATGAAGCGTCTCCCTGCTGTCGCGGATACGTTCCAGCGAACCGCGATACCAATTCTCATCCTCCCTGCCGCCAGCCAGCAGCACACCGCCATTACAGACAAGCGCGTAGGGCAAATCACCTATTCCAAGATGAATCCGCTGGTACTGCTCGGTCGTCCTCGTTGTCGTCGGAACCATCACAAGCTGTTCTTCCTTCGCCTTTATTTGCTGCAAAAGCCGATAGGTTTCTTTTGTAATATACGAAATCTCCCTCCCATGATAAACTTCCGCGCAGCGCTTGTCCGCGCCGATCTCATGCTTATATGAATAAATCATGGTATTGTCCAAATCTGTATGAAATAGTACCATTAGCCACTCCTATTTTCCAAACGCATTCAACTATCCCAGCCAAGAATAAATACAGCAAGGCTGCCGCAAAATACTGCCAGTTGCTCAATAAATTGTAGGCAAACTGCATTTCACGACAGCCTTTTTTATAAACTGCACAAGTCCTTACTTTCTGTTTACAACAAGTTTCCTGACCATATCCACCGGAATCATTGTCAACGCCAGCACGACAATTGTAATCCAGCCCCTGATGCCAAACGGTACACAGCTAAACATGTTTCCAATCCATGTAAACGCCTCAAACGGTATCAATGCCGCGTTGACAATCAGTGCCTGTACGAAGATAATTGTCAAGAACACCTTGATAAAGCCTGTATTTTGATCCAGCCCCTTAAAAATGCCAAATCCATCATCTCTGACATTAAAGCCATTAAACAGCGCACTCACGATAAACAGCACAAAATACCCTGTCAAATGCTGCTCTTCCGTGTCAAACAAATCCACGAAAAACGGTGCTTTGAGATATATAAAGCTCACTACGGTAAGCCAGAGTCCCATCGTGATAATCTGCGCCATCATCGGCCTGCTCACAATGCTCTCATCTCTTCTTCTGGGCTTCTCGCGCATATACTTCTCAAGCGCCGGCTCATTGCCAAGCATGATTGCGCCAAGACTGTCCATTACGAGGTTGACGAATAGTAAATGTGTGACTTTAAGCGGCTCATCTACACCGAAAAACGGTGCAATCGCGCTGACAATAACCGCTGTGACATTAATCACAAGCTGGAACTTGCAGAATTTTAAAATATTGTGGTAAATGGTTCTTCCGTACAAGATAGCGTCTTTGATGGACTTAAAGTTATCATCTAAAATAACGATCTTTCCTGCTTCCTTTGCCGCCTCAGTACCGCTGCCCATCGCAAAACCAACATCCGCACGCTTCAGCGCAGGTGAGTCGTTCACGCCGTCACCTGTCATGCCGACAACAAGGTTCATTTCCTGACAGAGCCTTACCATACGGGATTTGTCTGTCGGCAGCGCTCTTGCAATCACGCGAATCTTGGGTATAATCTTCTTCACCTCATCGTCAGACATCTCATTTAACTGGGCGGAGGAGAGCGCCATCTCGTCATTGCTCTTTAACAAGCCTGCATCCTTTGCGATCGCCACCGCAGTCTCAAGTCTGTCACCTGTAATCATGACCACCTGAATGCCTGCATCTTGTACCTCTTTGATGGCATCCCGCGCCTCTGGCCTCACATCATCACGGATACCTACCAGGCCAATAATGACAATATCCTCATTGATCTTGTTCTCCACAAGCGAACGCTCTGAATAACCAAATGCCAGCACACGCATTGCCTTTGCCGCAAGCTCGTCAATCTTTCTGTCAAGTACTGCCTTGTCGATATCCCTCACATTTCCGTCCGCATCGAGATACTTTGCCGCTGATGCCAGAAGCCGTTCCGGCGCGCCTTTGTAGAAGGTTTTGCCTACATTGTCAATTCGTGCCTGGCTGAACTTGTTTGTGGAGTTAAAGCCCTGCTGCGCCGTGATGACATACTCTTTGTTTGAAGTCAGGGTATTGAAGGTTTCCTCTCCTATAAACTTCATCAGCGCCTGATCGGTGGCATTGCCGCCGATTACCCTGTGGGATGTATCAAACATGGACTGTGTGTTTTTGCCGATTGCAAGGTCGATCAGCCCCTTTACTTTACTGTGCTTGCTAAGCTGCGCAATGTCAATCGAATTTCCATCTGCGCAGAAGAAATCAACCACTTCAAGAGATCCTTTTGTGATTGTACCTGTCTTATCGCTGAAGAGAATATTTAATGAACCTGCTGTTTCGATACCTTCTGCCTTTCTGACAAGGACATTGTGGTCAAGCATCTTGCTTGTATTCTGCATGAGCACAAGCGAAATCATCAGCGGAAGCCCCTCCGGCACCGCACAGACGATAATCACGACTGCAAGTGAAACTGCATCGACTACATTCATGATAATATCTGGTATTGGCTGCGCAAAATATCCTGCCGCGCCGCCGTCAAATACCATAATCGCATGTGCCAGATAAAACAGCGCAATAATGATCGCGCCAATATATCCAAACGTAGAAATCTGCTTTGCCAGCTTCGCCAATTTGACCTTGAGCGGTGAATCCGGTTCATCCTCCTGCATTTCCTCCGCCATCTTGCCCATCATGGTCTTTAAGCCGACTTTTCTGACATCGAGCACGCCTTCCCCGTCAAAGATCACCGCGCCGCGAAACAGGGAATACTTATCTACAAATGTATCACCTGTAATATCGTCCGCAAGCTGTACGCTGGGGTCTGCCGCTGTCTTTTTGCACTCCTCTGCCTCTCCGTTCAGCGCAGAGTTGTCTACCTTGAGCGCGCCGTCAATCAGAATACCGTCCGCTGGAACCTTGTCACCAGACTGCAGCAGCACCTTATCTCCAACAACGACATCATCCACCTCGATCACCGTGACGACGCCGTTCCTGTATACTTTACACTTGTCCTTTTCTGTGCTGTCTTTCAGCTCACGGTACTTGGTATCGCTCGCCACGCCGGTCTTTGCCGACACAAACGCCACAACAAGCACTGCCACGATCGTTCCAAGCGGCTCGTAAATCTCCGCGTAGCCAAAGAAAAACATGACAATCATCAGTGCCGCGATTGCTAAGAGGATCTTGATCATCGGATCCCCGAAGGTCTCCTTAAACTCCTCCCAGAAGGTAGTAGGCTCCGAATCAGGAATCTGATTCGAGCCATACTGCCCGCGCGACTGCTCGACCTCTTTGTCACTAAGTCCATTAAATTTCATTTTTCATTTTCTCCTCATTCATTGTTGACTTCATTTATATAAATCGGTTGGCAAGCTCACCAAGACCCGGATCGGTCGTTCCCTGTCCCATCGCATTGAATTTCCACTCGCCATTATGCCTGTAAATCTCACCGAAGATCATTGCAGTCATATTTGAGTAATCCTCTGACAGATCATACTTGCAAAGCTCTGTGTTATTTCTGGCATCGACAATGCGGATAAACGCATTTTTGATCATGCCAAAATGCTGCTTTCTCTGAACTGCCTGATAAATGTTTACGACAACGACAATCTTGTCATAAACCTGCGGAACAGCAGCCAAGTCGATAATAATCTGCTCGTCATCTCCATCTCCTGCTCCTGTCAGGTTATCGCCCATGTGCTGTACTGTACCTGTCGGGTGCTTGAGATTGCCAAAATAGATGATATCCTCGTTTGCACAGAGCTTTCCGCTTCTGAGCATCAGCGCAGAAGCATCGCAGTCAATCGGCTGCGGCTTGGGTGCAAAAAAACCTCTCTTGCCCTGCGGCGCCTCATCCCAGCCAAGTCCCACGATTACCTTGGAAAGACCTGCATTATCCTTAGATAAACTTACTTTCTGTCCCTTTTGCAAACTTACTGACATTGTATTCTCCCTTCTATTCACATTGTTCAACACAATTTCTAAATCTGATTACTCTACCTCTACACCGAAATTTGCGCACAGCGCTGCAAGACCGCCTTGGAAGCCGTTTCCGATCGCGTTAAACTTCCACTCGCCGCCATTTTTATATAGCTCGCCGAACACCGCCGCTGTCTCGATCGAGAAGTCCTCGCCCAAATCATAGCGGATCATTTCCTCGCCTGTCTCCTCGTTATAGATTCTGATAAACGCATTGTTAACCTGTCCAAAATTCTGCCTTCTCTGTTCCGCCTCATAAATTGTCACAGTGAACGCAATCTTTGTAACACTGTCAGGAACTTTTGACAAGTCTACCTTAATCTGCTCGTCATCACCGTCGCCGATTCCTGTGAGATTATCTCCCTGATGTACCACGCTGCCTGAAGAGTGGGTGAGATTTCTATAGAATACAAAGTCGTCGGAATCCGCTACCTTTCCTGAATCCCCCAGCAAAAACGCTGCGGCATCCAAGTCAAAATCTCCGCCTGTATCAAATGCATTCACATCCCATCCAAGCCCTACAACAACCTTCTTCAACCCCGGATTATCCTTTGTGAGACTGACCTTCTGACCTTTTTGTAAACTTACTGGCATCTTTGTGCCCTCCTTTTTTTTATTCCTGTTTTAAGCGACTTCTATGCCATAATGGCCACAGAGTGCCGCAAGACCGCCTTGGAAACCGCTTCCGATCGCATTGAACTTCCACTCGCCGTTATGTCTGTACAGCTCTCCAACCACGACTGCCGTCTCAATCGAGAAATCCTCGCCGAGATCATAACGAATCAGCTCGGTGTTCGTCGTCTCATCGACAATGCGGATAAACGCGTTGGAAACCTGTCCAAAATTCTGCCTTCTGGTGTCTGCATCGTAGATTGTAACAGTAAATGCCACCTTCTCAATATTGGCAGGAATCTTGGCAAGATCAACCTCAATCTGTTCATCGTCGCCCTCGCCCTCGCCTGTCAGGTTATCGCCCATATGCTTTAGCGCCTCGCTCGGATGGCTGAGATTATGGTAATATATAAACTCCTGCTCTGTCGGACACTTTCCGTTTGCCCCTACCATGAATGCCGCGGCGTCCAAGTCAAAGTCCGCACCAGAATCAAACGCATTGACATCCCACCCAAGTCCTACCATAATCTTTTTAAGACCCGGATTTCCTTTTGTAAGATCGACCTTCTGTCCTTTTGATAAATTGATTGGCATTTCTTTTTTCCTCCTTCATAACAATTCACAAACAAAATTTACTATGCTCTCTTGTCTGGCATATGATACATCCTGTTAAACTCCTGTTTGATCGTCTCAAGTCTCGCCTGATCCTCAACGCGCTTCTTTCTCGCGTCATTTTGAATCTGCCTCGTCTCGTTGATACCATCTACAATCGTTTTCCAAGTTGTTTCCAAGGTTTCAATCTTGATCGAGCTGCCCGCTGCCATCGCTGTTGTCAGTTTCGTCTGCTCAACCGTATTCTGCGCGTTGCGAATCAGCATCTCATTGGTCTTGGCATCGAGTGCGCTCATCGCCTCCGCCTGAAGCTTCTGGCGCTTGAGCATAATCGCCTGCGCAAGCGCCTGCTTAAACACTGGCAGCGTGATGATAAATGCAGAATTAATCTTTCTCACAAGATTCATATTGCTAAATTCCATTGCCTTGATCATCGGAATCGACTGCATTGCCACACTCTCCGCAGTCCTCAAATCCTGCGTCCGCTGCTCTAGCATCATCAGCGCCTGATTCAGACTCGTCAGTTCAAACTGAATAGAAGTGTCCCCTGTCGCCTGCATGTCAGTCTCGCGCTGTGCAATGTACGCCTCAATTTCCTTGCAGCCCTGTTCTCCTGCAAGAATATATTTTACTAATTCATGATAATAGTTTACATTCGCCTCAAACATTGTATTCAGGTTGCGGTTTGACTGTTTGATCTCCGACTCATATTTTCTGAGCTCTACATAAATTTTGTCAACCTCATCGCCCATTGTATGATATTTATCCAGTATTTTGTCGAGCTGCCTTCTCATATTGCCAAAGAGCTTGCCAAACAGTGAAGGATTTTCCTGAAGCTCATCAATGTCAAACTTCTCCATCACCCGCGCAAGGGCGTTGAGCATCTCGCTCGAATCGTCAAGCTGGGACATATTCACGTTGTTCAAAACCACATCCGACGCCTTGGAAATCTCCTCTGCGACCTCCGCGCCAAAGGATACGATCGTCTCAAGGTTGTTGATCTCTATCGTGCTCACAATGTCGTCAACCTCCTGTGAGCCGACAAGCACCGCATTCATCTGCTGCCTGTCCTCCACGATGTCATACGTCTCAACCACTTCAATCTCATTTCTGGCATCCACCGTATTTGCCATCGCCGATGCCTGTGTCTTTGTCTTGCTAAAATCAAGTCCCATTCTTACCCCTCCGTTAACCTCTCCTAAAAAGTTTATCGCGCCATGATGGGCGCGTATTGGACGAAACCAGCGCCATATTGGGCACTTGCAGGTCATATACATACTCGCCAATCTGGTGTTCTTCCATCAGCCTCTTGTTAAAAAAACGCTCTACGTTCTGATATCCTGTCGGCACAAAAAATATCACATCAAACCCCGCCAGATTCAAAAATGCCGTCAGAATCGTATCCTCTAGGGAAATCATTTTCTCTCCTGTATTGACATAGATTAATTTCGGATTTTTCTTGGTAAAATCAAATTTCTGTATCAGCCGCACAATCTCCTTTGGCATGTTCAGTATGGTTGCAACGGTTGTATACTCTGTGCCATTTTCAAAAGTCCCTTTGATCAGCTTGCTCTCAATCAATAACTGCAATTTATCAAAAATATGCTCTTGTATCTCCTCACGAAGAAAGCTGTAAGGATAGCTGGGATGCTCTTTGATCCGCCGTCTCTGTATCCGTCCGTTTTTTAAAAATTCTACCGCGTGCGCCTTCATCGGATTCACTGCCGCGGGGTCAATATAGGGCACATTTTTGACCAAAAATGAATCCTCTGTCATCAGCCCTTTGACAGCACTCCAGTATTTTGGAACCATTCCGTCCTTAACCCCAGACACCTTGGCAAAAATCACAGGCAAGGTGACAACACCGTTCTCTGTGCTGAAATTAGGGCGGAATTTCAGCTCCTCTTTCCATAAAATCTGTATCTCTTCATACATGGTCTGCAACGTGACAGAGACTGCCTTATCGTACTGATAATTGCGGTAAATGCCAGTATCCTGATACATCAGTCCGTCCAGCTCACGCTCCGCATGGTACGCGGCCGTCCCCATCTGAAGGTCTGCACTCTGCTGCGGATAGTGGTTTATTGGCAGCGCTTCTGTAAATTGAAGCTCATAGAGCAGCGTATCTTCCACACAGCATGCTGCGTTCAGATTTGGATTCAAAATCAGCACATCCACCGGCATGCGCGCCAAAATCCGCAGAAACAATGCCTCATTTTCATCTTTGCAGGGCCCCATGTGGATAAAACAGCCCACCTCCGGCATTTTCCAGTTCGCAAACAGCTTCTTCTGGTATCGTTTGAGCCAGCAGAGCATATACACTGCCTTGTTCGTGAGCTTGTTGAGGTTCATGTCCGGCTCCTTCGCCTCCACAAGCAGCACGTCCAAGAATGCCTTCACCATCACCCGCTGTAATTCAATGTTCGCGGTATACTGAATGTTTGCAGACAAATCCATCAGCATCTCGTCCTGCCGGACATAATTTCTGCGTCTGACCGCCCCAATCTCCTCCATAGAAGGTTTTGGGATACACTCGTCCACAATAACCACCCGCCGCTGGCTGTTTGAGAGCTCTAGCTGGAGCTGGTACAGATCATTTGCATAGGTAATCTTATCCTCCACCCCATTGATTCTGTAAAAACAATTATAGAACAGCCGGGGATCGTCTCCCCGCACTGAAGTACTTTTTTTGAAATCAGCAAAGCCCTTGCCCTCAATCCATGCATTTGTACAGTTCAAAATCTGAGGCTTCACGCCGTAAATCCGTTCGTTATTCAACGTCTCCTGAATTTTTGCCCGAATCCATTTTAAGTTAAAATCCTGCGGAAATGCACGCATATTTGGCAGTTCAAGATTGTCTGACTGCCTGTTGTCCGCATCGAGAATGCGGTACTTCGCATCTCCTCCATACTGCAACAGCACGACATCACATCCGGCGTTGGAGAGCACCGAGACAAGCAGAAGTTCATAATTACTGATATCGCCCTCGTACAAAATCTTGGGAATTTTACTTTCGCCCAGCATGTTGACAATCCGCTCAAACTTATAATACAGCCAGCACATAAACTTTATGTATGCATTTTTCAGCATATTATCATTTTTGCCAGTTTTGCGCAGCGCGCTAAGCGTATCGAACAGAGATCTCGCCACAGTTCCCCGCTGGTAGTCATTCATGCGCGGAAGCCATTTTCGAAGGCTTTGTGCGATAAAGTCTGGACTCATCCGAAAGTCCAGACCCATAATTTCCTCATAATAGGCAAGATTTTTCTCATCTGGATTGGGAATCCTGCCCTCGATAATCACGCCCGAGAGCCTTGCCGCCTCATAATATCTCTGTATAAACTGTCCAATCTCCTCTGTATATCCGTTAATTCTATAAAAGTACACGCCTTTGTCCGGTCTGCTGTCGCGTTCCACAAAAAAATCGTTTAGATTTTTTATTTTATTATGCGTAAACATTTCCACTCCTTACAAGTAAAATTTCCCAACACAATTACTGAAATTATATCATATGAACACAATTTATTCAACAATTATAGAACATACTTTCAAATCTTAATAGGAATTTAATCTAATTTTAATGAAATAAACAATTCTTTACGTCACAAAGCCCTGCACAAACATATTAATAAATTCGTATCCCACTGCCCAATTAATCCCCTGCGAGCCTCTCGAGGAGGCTGAGACGATGCCAATCACCTCTCCATACATATTGAGAAGCGCCCCGCCTGAACTTCCCGGCGCACCCGGCGCGGTATACTGTATCATCTGCACGTCGTCCAGCACGCGGATACCCGATATAATACCGTCTGACACCGAATTAAAATATCCCAGCGGACTTCCGATCGCGACGACCTTCTGCCCGCGGGAAAGCTGCGGTCCATGGTATATCGGCAGCGGGTCTAATGCTCTGTCAATCCTGATTACTGCCAAGTCAAGCACCTGATTATATTTAATAATCTCTTTGGTTCGGTAAGTCTGTTCATCATTTTCGATTCGAACCGAAAAAAAGCTGCCATCCTCCAACACATGATTGTTCGTCAGAATATATCCTTTGCTGCCTATCATAATGCCAGAGCCGCCCGCAAACGCCTCGCCGGAATAGTCGTGGACTGTGATCATCACGACAGAGGGCGCAAGCTGAGCAAGCTGCTCAAAGCTACGCTCTGCGCGGGCGCCACGCGGCGCAGTTACGCTTGCCACGGGCGGCATAATACTGGAGGCGGGCGGCGTCATTGTCTGTTGCGGCGATGCCGTTCTTCTCGACGGATGCGGCGGTATCGTTACACGCACCGGCTGATTCTCTCCCTGCACAGCCTCTGGTTCTGGTTTACCCTTTGCTTTCCTCTCCGGTCTAGGCGGAAGTACTACCCTGATATTTTGATGTGTATCATTCCTGCGTTCATTTTCCATTGTTTTATCCCCTGCACACATTTTTATAAAAGCCAGTTATAAGCCTGCCTACAATTACCTGATACTTAGGAACTGTTCGATGAGCTGATGCCTCCTTAATCGCATCACGCATCAGGGATGCCACCTCATTGACAGAATATCCACTGTTTCCACGAAGCCGGTCCTCCTCAACGGAAAGCAGCTCTTCTCTGAGTTTTAACATCTTCTCCCGTTTATTATATGTCTCAATATCCATAACAACCAAGTCACCTTCACCATTCTTGGTAAGAAATATAGGCTCCTCCGTCTTTCTGCACAATTCTGCAATTTCATTATAATTCTGACATATTGCCGCAGATGGGCGAATATTCATAGCAATACCTCCTTTAACAGTACCATTCTATTCATATTTTACTAATATCACGCTATAAAGTCAACACAAATGAAACATTGCGCGCACTACTACTATCATTTTGCCAGAAGGTGTGTTATAGTGTATGTATTTATACATAAATCAGCATTGAGGAGACCTTTTGAATTATGAACAATAGTTTGCTATATTACAGCGTGGGCGCGCTCTTGTACTGCCCCGCAAACAGGAAAAACATTGCCGACTCCATTGTGAAACAGCGTTTTGGCACCAAATATTCTCTTGCGCTGTGTCTGGAGGATACCATACGTGACGACAGCGTGGCGGAAGCGGAGCACATCTTAGTCCAGACGCTGCGCCAGTTAGACCAGCAGTCTATGCAGAATGATTTTTATGTGCCAAAAATTTTTGTGCGGGTGCGGAATGCGCGGCAGATTGGCAGACTCCACAAGGCATTTGGCGAAAGCGCCCGCCTGATTACAGGCTATATCCTGCCCAAATTTTCACTTGAGAACGCGGACGGATTTATCCAAGAAATCATTAAGGTAAACGAGGCTTCGGCAACTCCTGTGTACACCATGCCCATCTTTGAAAGTCCCAGCATCATTGACCTCAGAACCCGCTACGAAATTTTATATCAATTAAAGCAAAAACTTGATTCGGTTGAGAAAAATGTGTTGAATATCCGTGTCGGCGGAAATGACCTTTGCCACATGTTCGGCTTCCGGCGCCATGACGACGAGTCAATTCACCAAATCCGCCCAATTGCCACGATTTTCAGTGATATTATCACTGTCTACGGCATGGATTACGTCGTCTCTGGTCCGGTGTGGGAGTACTATCAAAGCAGTAACTGGCAAAAAGGGCTGTATCACGAGCTTGCAGATGACAAGCTCTGCGGTTTTGTCGGAAAGACGGTCATTTACCCCAGCCAGATTGAAGTTGTCAACGAAGCCTACAAAGTCCCGCAAAAGGATTATCAAGATGCCGCTGCTGTCCTAAACTGGGATAAATCATCACACTCGCTGGTGGCTGGCAGCGTCAGCAAGGAGCGCATGAACGAATACAAAACGCATTCAAACTGGGCACTCCGCACGCTGCTCATGGCTGAATACTTCGGAATAAAAGCGTATTGAAAAAAAGTTTCTCAAACGCACTCTAAGCCTCTGCCAACTTCTTGATGATGCCGCAGCACTTGTAATGCCTGAGCGGATAAAATTCAATCGGCACCTGCTTCTCCTCGGCAAGACGCACGATATGGCCTAATTCGGGATTGTTTCTGTAGCGCGCATCTATCAATACTTTCCAAGGAACGCGCCGGAGAAGCACGCGTGTCGTCTCGCCGATTCCGGGTTTGATCAGTTGAAGCTCTGATACTCCAAACACCTCTGCCAAGGCGCGCACTTCATCAATGCCATATCCGCTGGCGGCTGCTGATGCTTGCTGCTTTTCTGTTTGCAGTTGGTCTGATGGTAACTGCGCTGCTTTTGAATGTTCTGTTTTTGAATGTTCTGTTTTTGATTGCTGCACTTTTCTTTGTACGTCTCTGGGAAACCACTGCTCGATGGCATCAAGAAACTCATAGGACAAATCTGCATCTGCCAGCTCTCCATAATATACTGCACCGTGAAAATCATTCGGCCCTATGATGTCCTCCCGCAAAACAGTCCGGCTCACCAGTCCTGACACAGTACAATTCAGACAGGAGCTCGGTATCAGAATATCCTCGTGCGTACCGCATAACGCTGTCACATTTGCGGGGTCTGCCGCCACTGCAAGCTCTGGCGAAACTCCCTCATAGGCTTCGACAGCCTGCCGCAGCTCGTCCAGAATCGCCCCTTTTCCAATCCACCCGTCCACAAACAGAAGCTGCCTTGGCTGATACTGTTTTAGCAAATAGTTCATTGCATTATCATCAATGCCCCTTCCCTTTATGATGGAAATCGCATAATGCGGCACTTCGAGCCGATATTTCTGCCAAATAAAATGCTTGATCAAAATGCCAATTGGAATCCCCGCCCTCGCAAGAGACACGAGCACGACCTCTTTTCCCCTTGCCTGTATGATCTTGTCCGACACCCTCCCCACCGCCAAGGCTGTCGGCTGCGCAAAATTGCGAAGGGCTTCTTTGTAAACCTCCATATATCTCTGCGTCGGCACATACTCGACCGGAAGCATCTCACTGTAGTGCCGCCCAGACTGTATCAAGCGTTCGCGTTCTTCTGTCGGCTGGGGCTTCTCCAGCCCTGTAATGTCCTTTAACAGCATCGTGACATCTTCTTTTTTGTAAGAACTTCTCATAATAAATAAACCTTTTCCCTTTCACATATTGTCTCAATTTTACTGCTTTTTGTTAGAAAGCGCAAACATAAAAAAAGTGCCAAAAAAATATTGACACTTTTTTCAAAGGCTATTTTTATTTTTCTATTTTGACTTATCCCTGATAAAAAATCCTATAATACAATTTCAGATACTCTTCCAAGTAATCCTTCTCTACTGGGCAGGCACTCTTGCCGATTTTTCTCAGATAATTACATCCGCCATTACAGTATGGCAGGATTTTGCAGTCTTTACACTCCTCAACCGCAAAAGGGTCCAGACAAGCGCCGGCGTTTTCACAGTCTGCACAGTTATCTTTCCAGACAAACTTGCCCTCTACAATCTGTCCTTTGGCGTCTGCTGGATTGTAAGTACGGTCACACTGGTACACATACAAGCCCGGGCCAACTACTTCATTGTGCTTTGAGTATGCGCCGCAGTACACGCCAAAATTCTGAAAACAGCTCATATCGCAAATGACAAAGCCTTGGTCCAATGCCCAGTTTGACAGCTCAATCACCCGTTTCATATAGGTATCAATATCCAGCTCTTCTTCCTTGCAGGGTATATGGTCATAGCTTGCAATTCTCGAAAAATTAAAACGGATTGGCAAATACTGGTATGAGACAAAACGCTCAAGGATTTCTTTTGCTTGGTCAATGTTACTCTTGCAAAGGTTGATGTTTATGACGACTGTCGTATGCCTTGTCATTTTGAGCAGATTTTTGACCACCGTCTCTGCGTCATAGTCCTGTGATGGTCTGAGTTTATTGTGAATGTCGCCGAGTCCGACCATAGACGCGTTGACATTGGTCAAGCCATATTGCTCCATCTCCCTGAAAAACCGCTCATCATAGATCGAACCATTGGTTGAAAGCGAATGGCTATAGAGATGCTTCCGGTCTCTGTCCGCCTTCCTGCAAAAGCTCAAAATCTGATTCTTGAGCAGCATGGGCTCTCCGCCAAACCAGTTGATATGGATATTCCGCTGAGGCACTTGGCAAAGATATTGATATAACCCGTCAAAATCCGATTCTGTCATCTCCTCGTACTCAAACTCAAGATTTCTCTGATAACAATAGGTGCACTCGCTATTACATTTCAGGGTACAAAGCACAGTAAGGCTGTACTCACTTACCGCGTTGGCGGACCGCCAGTGCCTATGCTGGATTTCCTTCATTTCATCATGATTGTCGTCCAATATAAAATGGTCATTGTATAATTTCTGCCAATAAATCGTGTCCTTGTCGTTTGGATTTTCCAGACACTTTATACAGCCCTCTTCGAGCGCCGCGGGAAGGCTCAACAGCGTGTCATTGACCAGATTGTAATACAGAACACAGTTATCAATTTTTGCTGAAATATAGTACTTTGATGTTTTCAAGATCTTTCTCCTTTGTAACTTAGATGGCCGAAGCTGTTTGAATGCTTCAAGCCATTTTTCACAGTTCGTATTTGTTGCTTCTATTTTTTTCGTCCCTTTTATTTTATTCATTCCTATTTTGCTAGACGCAGGTATCATTCTCGAATGTTCCTCTGTATAGTATGGATACTGTAACATGACCCTCTCAAAAGTTCAATGCCCAGAGATGTCCAACAAAAAATTTGCTTTTTGGACAACTCTGGGCATTGAACTTATCGCCATTATGCGTTTTAATATAAGTGTCTGAACGAGACCTATAATTCTACATAAGGAACTGTTCTTGAAGAAACTATAAAACTGGCTTAAATATACTATCCATCTACCACTATCAGCGTATCTTAAAACACAATACTTTGCGTTTACAGATGCTCTAATCACCACCGTAATTGATTACTTTCGTGATCGAATTACTTTGCGTAACCTACCTATGAGTATGTATACTGTAGCTGATCCAACCGTTCCTTCAGTGCAGTTCCAAAAACTATATTAAAAGAAAGAAGGATTTACCTATGAAAAAATTAATGAATTTGTCTTTATCACTTGCTTTAGCATTGACATTGTGTACTGCTGTTGCTCCTACTCCTACAGTTGATTTTGGTGAGGGTGAGGTTACTGAGGAAGAGGGTGTTATGCCGTTGAGTGATATGCCATCTGATACAGACTTTCATTTTTAAAATAGATTGTAATTATTAGCGCAGACCAAAAAAACTGTCTATTATTCAATAATCTACTATTTTGGTCTACGCTAATATTTTATATTATTTTATACGCAGTCTCTCAAGTCTCTGTTTAACTATCTTTTCTTTAGCTGAATTTTTATTCATTTGACACAATACCATACAATTATTTAGATAATCCTCTTCTTGATATTTTTCATTTAAGATATTATTGCTTTTTGCATTTTCCCCATTATTCCATGCAATGATATACAAATTTAATGCAAATGTATTCATTCTATAGCAATAAACACATTCTTTCATTATCATTAAGCTAATTAAATTTGATTTTTCATACTTGCCCCTATTACCATATATATTGGCAACATGAGTCATAATTGTTTCCCATACTGCAATATGTTCTGATATTCCTTCGTCTTGTTCCATCTGCTTACATAAAGTTTCTATCGCTACAAAAGCAACATTTAGGTCCGTATTTCCTATATTATCGGCAATATCAAGAAGAATCTGCATTTCAACATTTGTCAAATACTTCATACAATGCTTTAGTACTACTTTATATGGAATTGTGTACTCTAATATTTTAATTAGCTGTTTTCTTGCTTCCTCTTTAGATATTATCCCTTGCCTTTGTTTTACAATCACTTCAATCCGCTCTTTATATTGCTTATTGATTGGATTTTCCATAGAAATATATTTTTCTAATCCCAGCAATAGCTTCTCAGTTTTAGCCAGATCTCGATTGTTATTACATCGCATAATCTCATTCACAATCGTAAACGCCCTAACATCATCTGTAACAACCTGTAATCTTTGATACTCGCCAGACAAATTCATCTTCTCAAACAGCAACCTCACTACCTCGATATGCGGTTTTGTCTTATTTGCCTCTAACCTGCCGATTGTCTTTTCAGAACAAATTCCCTCGCAGAGCTTCTTTTTGGTGAGTCCGAGCATCTCGCGCCTTCTTCTGATCACATCACTGATGCAGTAAGCTTCTTTCTGTTGATACAGATAACATGAGCTTTCCATTCTTCTGTGTGTTCCGCAGAGATTGTGCACAAAATCCAGTGCATCCAGCCACTCCGCCGTCGTGTGAATACTGTTTTCTAACGTCTGCTTGGTAATTGCGCCTTTGCTGTCGCCAACTTTATGATACAGTTTTGTCATTCCCTCTTTCTTGATTTCCAGAAGTTCCCATAAATAGTACATTCTGCCTGCTGTGCGCAGCTGTTCGATGCCATCGTTGCAGAGTCTGAGGGTCCGCGTCCAGTCACGCGCTGCTTCCGGTGTGCTGATATACAGGTAATAAACCACTTTCGGATAGATCTTCACATAACTGTATATATCAAACATGTCACTTTTGATGTACGTCAAAATTTCTTCACACCGTGACGCCAGCTTTTCCGGGTGGCAGTACTTTGTGTATTCCAGTATCATATCCAGCTCGTGCACTGAAAGACAGAGTTTACCCACCGCCCGCTCATCAATCTCCGGAACGGTCAGTTTGACTGCCTTTTCACACATTTGTGCGATCAAATCTGGCGGTTCATGCCGCTTCTGCATCATCTGTGCCCTCATAACCAGCTCAAACTGTTTTCCTAATTTATCCGTCTCATCTGTCTCATCATAATATTTTAATAAATTTTCCGCCGTCTCATAATTTGACTTTTCAATGGCATTGACAATTCCCTGCTTTCTCTTCCACACAAGATAATCTTCGTAAAACAGAAAGTTTTCATAGCCATCGCTACAGACGCCAAGCCTTGCCAGAATCCTGTCGCGAAGTTCTTTATCCGGGAATCTTTCTCCTCTTTCGATTCTACCAATCATACTAAAAGAACAGATGCCCTCGCACAAATCTTCCAACGTAATATTCTGTATTTCACGCGCTTTTCTCACAAGTGTCGGAAAATCCCACAAATCTAGAGCCTGCAATTGATAGTGCTTTTTACTGATTCCCATATCATTTATTTCCTTTACTTCACAATTCATCTTTCGTATGGCGCGTCTATGCACCCTTTTCATTCTACTATGTAATTTTATTTACAGTGTATCATAAATGGCCGTCACGCGAGACGATGATAACTACAGCACAAAAGCCTGCTTTATAAGTATAATACCTATAAAGCAGACTTCTGTCAAACGCTATCATGTTATAACTTCTTCTATTATAAATACTTCTTTAAGATTTCTACCTTGTCAAGCTTTTCCCATGGCAAATCAAGATCATTGCGGCCAAAATGCCCATACGCTGCGGTCTGCTTGTAGATTGGTCTTCTGAGATCCAGCATCTCGATGATTCCTGCCGGACGCAGATCAAAGTTCTCGCGCACGATCTCAACCAGCTTCTCACTGTCAAGTTTGCCTGTGCCAAATGTATCCACATTGATAGAAGTAGGCTGCGCGACGCCGATTGCGTAGGAAAGCTGAATCTCACACTTGTCAGCAAGACCTGCTGCCACCAGATTTTTTGCTACGTATCTGGCTGCATAAGCACCGCTCCTGTCCACCTTGGTGCAGTCCTTTCCAGAAAAAGCACCGCCGCCGTGACGCGCATATCCACCGTATGTATCCACGATGATCTTGCGTCCTGTCAGACCTGCATCGCCGTGCGGTCCGCCAATGACAAAACGCCCTGTAGGGTTGATGAAAAACTTGGTATCTGCATCGACTAATTCCTGCGGCAGAATCGCATCAAACACATGCTTCTTGATATCTGCATGAATCTGCTCCTGTGTCACATCTTCATCATGCTGCGTGGAGAGCACGACCGCCTCAAGGCGCTTGGGTTTGCCGTTCTCATCATACTCTACAGACACCTGTGTCTTTCCATCGGGTCTTAAATACTTTAAGGTGCCGTCCTTGCGCACTTTGGTAAGCTGTAATGCGAGCTTATGTGCGAGTGAAATAGGATAAGGCATATACTCCTCTGTCTCGTTGGTCGCATAGCCAAACATCATACCCTGATCGCCTGCGCCGATCGCCTCAATCTCAGCATCGCTCATCTGCTTTGCCTCGAGTGCCTTGTCCACACCCATTGCGATATCGCCAGACTGCTCGTCGATTGCTGTAAATACCGCACAGGTATTTCCATCAAAACCATACGCAGACTTGTCATATCCGATTTCTTTCACGGTATCGCGCACAATCTTTGGAATGTCCACATATGCCTTTGTTGTAATCTCGCCGGTTACAAGCACAAATCCGGTACAGGTTGCTGTCTCACAGGCAACGCGGCTCATGGGGTCCTGCTCCATCAGCGCATCGAGAATGGCGTCAGAAATCGCGTCACACACCTTGTCAGGATGTCCTTCAGTTACTGATTCTGAAGTAAATAAAAGTTTTTCCATTTGTACTTCCTCCTAAAAAAATTCCGCTTACTCGACTGAATAAGCGGAAGTGATTGGTTTCCCGATAATCAAATCCTCTTATTGTTCGAACTATTGCTACTGTACTTGCCGCAAATAGTAACTCGCTCAGGTTGGCACCTTCCGTCAGATTAACGGGGTTGCCGTAGCTTCACAGGTCCTTTGTACCTCCACCACTCTGAATAAGAGTTTCATACTATAACTCACAATATTGAATTTTCATATCAGTTACATCATATACTGATTTGTCTGTCCTGTCAACTGGAAAATTTACTTATTCAATATTTTATTCAATATTTTTATTGGATATTTTAACATCTTTTGTAGCACCCAAATACAAATTACATTTTTGCCTTTTCCAACATACGCTTCACATAGATCCCCGTATATGAATTGGGGCAATCCGCAATATGCTCTGGTGTGCCCTCCGCAATCACAGTGCCGCCGCCATCGCCGCCCTCTGGCCCGATGTCAATAATATAATCTGCGGTCTTGATTACGTCCAGATTATGCTCGATGACAATTACTGTATTGCCGCCCTCCGCAAGACGCTGCAAAATCTCGACAAGTTTGTGAACATCTGCAAAATGAAGCCCTGTCGTCGGCTCGTCCAAAATGTAAATGGTCTTTCCTGTACTTCTGCGGCTTAGTTCTGTCGCGAGCTTAATGCGCTGTGCCTCGCCTCCCGACAGGGTTGTTGAGGGCTGGCCTAATCTGATATAAGAAAGTCCCACGTCATACAGCGTCTCTATCTTTCTTTTAATAGAAGGAACAGCTTCAAAGAAGGTCAACGCCTCCTCGACAGTCATATCCAGTACATCATAGATGCTCTTGCCCTTATACTTTACGTCCAGTGTCTCACGGTTGTAGCGTTTTCCCTGACAGACCTCGCAGGGCACATACACATCTGGCAGAAAATGCATTTCAATCTTAATGATGCCATCGCCGCCGCACGCCTCGCAGCGTCCGCCCTTGACATTAAAGCTAAAACGCCCCTTGCTGTAGCCTTTTGCCTTTGCATCGACCGTTGATGCAAATAAATCCCGAATCTGGTCAAACACGCCCGTGTACGTGGCGGGGTTTGAGCGCGGCGTCCTGCCAATCGGGGACTGATCAATTGCAATTACCTTGTCCAACTGCTCAACGCCTTCTATTTTCTTGAATTTACCGGGAATCGTGCGCGCCCTGTTCAGCATTTTTGCCAGATATTTGTATAATATCTCGTTTACCAGCGAAGATTTGCCCGAACCAGACACCCCTGTGACACAGGTAAACACGCCGAGCGGGAACTTTACAGTGATATCCTTGAGATTATTTTCCGCCGCGCCCTTTACCGTCAGCCAGCCATTCGGCTTGCGCCTTTTCTCTGGCACGGGAATCCGCAGTCTGCCGCTTAGATACTGGCCAGTGATGGACTCCGGCACCTGCATGATCTCCTCCGCGGTTCCCTGCGCGATCACTTCTCCGCCGTGTTCTCCGGCCCCGGGGCCAATATCAATCACATGGTCCGCCGCCATCATGGTATCCTCGTCGTGCTCCACAACCAGCAGTGTATTTCCCAGATCTTGCAGATTGCGCAGGGCAGAGAGCAGTTTGTCATTGTCCCGCTGATGCAGTCCGATACTCGGCTCGTCCAAAATATAGCACACGCCGACCAAGCCAGAGCCAATCTGCGTCGCAAGGCGGATACGCTGCGCCTCGCCGCCTGACAGGGAAGCCGTGCCACGCGACAGGCACAGATATTCCAGTCCCACACTCGCAAGAAATCCAACGCGCGCGCGAATTTCTTTTAATATGCGTTTTCCGATTAGCTGCTGCTGCGGTGTCAGCTCCATCGTCTCCAGAAATTTATATAGATTTGTGATCGACATGGAGGTAATCTCATAAATATTTTTATCGCAGACTGTCACCGCCAGCGATGTCTTTTTCAGACGCCTTCCGCCGCACTCTTTGCAGGGCGTGATGCGCATAAAGGTTTCATACTCCTGCTTGATTGTCTCCGAGGAGGTCTCTCTGTATCTGCGCTCTACATTTTTGAGCAGTCCTTCAAATGCCACAGGGTATGTGCCCTCGCCGCGCTGTCCCTTGTAATATACGGTGACTTCCTTCCCTTTTGTCCCGTTTACCAGCACGTCCTTCACCTTATCAGACAATTCTTCAAACGGCGTATCGAGCGAAAAATCATACGCTTTGCACAGAGCCTGCAAAATCGCATTGGTGAAACTGTTCTTATCGGCGCACGACTGCCAGCCCATGACCGTGATTGCGCCCTGATTGATGCTAAGGCTTTTGTCTGGTATGATTAAGTCCATATCAAACTCCATTTTATACCCAAGTCCAAAACACTCTGGGCAGGCGCCAAAAGGATTGTTGAACGAAAAACTTCTTGGCTCAACTTCATCAATGCTGATATTACAGTCTGGACATGCAAAGCTGTCTGAAAAATTCATCATCTCGCCGCCAATCACGTCCACCATCAAAAGCCCGTCAGAAAGCGCCATGACATTTTCAATGGAATCGGTCAGTCTGCGCTCAACGCCTTCTTTCACGGCGATTCTGTCCACAATGATTTCAATATTGTGCTTGATATTTTTCTCAAGTTTGATTTCCTCAGACAAATCATACAGATTTCCATCTATGCGGACGCGCACATATCCGCTCTTTTTTGCCCGGTCAAGCACTTTGGCATGTTCTCCCTTTCTGCCGCGCACCACAGGCGCTAACAGCTGAAGTTTTGTGCCCTGCGGCAGCTCCATAATCTGATCAACCATCTGATCTACCGTCTGGCGCTTGATTTCCCTGCCGCAGTTTGGGCAGTGTGGTATCCCAATGCGCGCGTACAAAAGCCTGAAATAATCATAGATTTCTGTCACGGTACCGACTGTTGAGCGCGGATTGCGGTTTGTGGACTTCTGATCTATTGAAATCGCAGGCGAAAGCCCATCAATGCGCTCTACATTGGGCTTCTCCATCTGTCCCAAAAACTGTCTTGCATAGGAGGACAAAGATTCCATATACCGTCTCTGCCCTTCTGCATAGATGGTATCAAATGCAAGGGACGATTTGCCAGAGCCGGACAGCCCTGTCAGCACGACAAACTTATTTCTGGGAATATCCAAGTCGATGTTTTTGAGATTGTGTTCATTTGCCCCGCGAATCTTGATCACTTCGCCTTTCGGAAGCATTTTCAGTTGTTCTTTGTCCATTTTTGTACCATACCTTTCTATATAATGCACTCTCGATACAGCCTGCACATACTGTCAAAGCCCGCCTGTCAAATCCTGTAGCTGTTTTTTGAGTTCCATCATCTTGTCGCGCAACTCCATCGCCGCCTCAAAGTTAAGGTCTGCTGCTGCCTTACGCATATTTTTCTCAACGGTGTCGATAAGCTTTTTGAGTTCCTTCTCATTCATGGACTCTGGATCTTTTGCAAATGCCTGCTCTTCCTTTGCAACTGCTTTCGAGATACTGATTAAATCCCTTACTGCCTTCTTGATAGTCTGCGGGGTAATGCCATGCTCATCATTGTATTTCTGCTGAATCGCGCGCCTTCTTGCCGTCTCATCGAGTGTCACCTGCATCGAATCGGTAATGGTGTCAGCATACATCACCACATGCCCCTCCGCATTTCTCGCAGCACGCCCGACAGTCTGTATCAAGGAAGTCGCTGAGCGCAGAAAGCCCTCCTTGTCCGCATCCAGTACCGCCACAAGCGAGATTTCTGGAATGTCAAGTCCCTCTCGCAGCAGATTGATGCCGACGAGCACATCAAACACATCCAGACGCATATCGCGGATAATCTGGGCGCGCTCAAGCGTGTCAATATCTGAGTGGAGATATTTCACGCGCACACCGACTTCGGACATATACTTGGTCAAATCCTCCGCCATGCGCTTTGTCAGCGTTGTCACGAGCACTTTGTTGTGCTTTGCAGTCTCCGCATTGATTCGGGCGATCAAATCGTCAATCTGCCCCTCTACAGGATGGATCTCAATCTCCGGGTCAAGCAGTCCTGTCGGACGGATAATCTGCTCGGCGCGCAGCAGCTCATGCTGCTTCTCGTACTCATTGGGCGTCGCTGATACGAAGAGCATCTGGTCTATTTTCTGCTCAAATTCTTCAAACCGCAGCGGTCTATTGTCCAGCGCCGACGGAAGCCTAAAGCCATATTCCACCAATGTTGTTTTCCGCGAGCGGTCGCCGGCATACATTCCCCGAATCTGTGGTATCGTCATATGCGACTCGTCTATAATTATCAGAAAGTCCTCTGTGAAGAAATCCATAAGGCAGTACGGCGGTTCGCCCTCCTCCGAGCCGTTCAGATGCCTCGAATAGTTTTCAATGCCAGAACAAAAGCCTGTCTCACGAAGCATCTCTATGTCAAAGTTCGTCCGTTCTGATATGCGCTGTGCCTCCAAGAGCTTGTCCTCGCTCTTAAAATAGCGCACGCGCTCTTTCATTTCCTCCTCAATGTCCACGCAAGCCTTTGCAATCCGCTCTGGCGCCACGACATAATGTGACGCTGGAAAAATTGTCGTATGCTCTAGTGTGGCATTGACCTTGTTTGTGAGCGGGTCAATCTCTGCGATGCGGTCGATCTCGTCTCCGAAAAATTCCACACGAATCAGATAGTCGCCGCCCTGTGCCGGATGGATATCCACCACGTCGCCGTGCACACGAAACCGTCCTCTGTCAAGGTCCAAATCGTTTCGGTCATACTGCATCTCAATCAGCGCATGAATGACTTCATCTCTGTCTTTTGCCATGCCGGGACGCAGGGAGAGCATCATTCCTTGATACTCGTCGGGACTGCCCAAACCGTAGATGCAGGACACACTGGCAACCACCACGACATCGCGGCGCTCTGTGAGAGATGCCGTCGCGGACAGCCTTAGCTTGTCAATCTCATCATTCACAGCGGAATCCTTGGCAATATAGGTATCCGAAGATGGGATGTACGCCTCTGGCTGATAATAATCATAGTAGGAGACAAAATATTCTACCGCATTCTCAGGGAAAAATTCTTTAAACTCACCGTAAAGCTGTCCCGCGAGGGTTTTATTGTGCGCTATTACCAACGTGGGCTTCTGTAATGCCTGTATGATATTTGCCATTGTGAAGGTCTTGCCGGAACCCGTGACGCCTAGTAATGTCTGGAATTGGTTGCCCTCCTTGAAGCCCTTTACAAGCTCTGCGATCGCCTCGGGCTGGTCGCCGGTGGGCTGGTATTCACTGTGCAGTTTGAACAACATTGGACTTGATTCACCTCCATAATTTGAGTGCGAATGGAATATTCGCATTGTATTCTGTTTGATTAGGTACAAATTCATCATCACTTCGCATTCAGCTTTTTCGTCATATTGCACCAAAGCTTCTCACGGTGAATGAACGTCAACTATCCGCTCTATGAAGAAGATAAAATCATATGTTTGCCAAATAGAATGATATCACAGAATCAAACATTTGTACAGATCTAAAACAGAAAAAATACAAATATTTGTTCACCAAATTATATCTATATCCGAATACCTTACAGCAATGATTTCACTTCGGCGCAGCCCCTTTAAAACAGTAAATAATACCTGCGAATGTTTTCTTGCATGTCTCATGATGATACAGAAGTGATCATTCTATTTCCCAATTTGGGCTTCATATAAATACAGTAAAACAATATAGCTGAATACATATAAAAAGGACCAGAAATTTTCTGCTCCTTGATATTTTTAGATTTACTTTATTTTACAAGTTTAACCTTCTCCAAACCCAGCTTTTTCTGGATTCCTTTAACTTGTCCCTATCACAACACCGGCATCTGCCTCTAAGCATTTGCATATAATGCACTCTCTGCTTTTTCATATTCCGCTTCTGTATATCCCATAGATAATATCTGCTCCCTTGTAATATTCGCTCTGATCATTCTCTCAATAGCCTCTATTCTTCCCTCTATTTTTCCCTCTATTCTTCCCTCTATTCTTCCCTCTATTCTTCCCTCTGTTTTTCCCTCTATTCTTGCTCGTTCACTAATACTCTCTGACCAATTACACATAATCTGGATTCTCCTTTCCAATTCAGCAGTCATTGTCATTCCATATTCATCTGCCAAGATACGTTTCTTCTCTGATGCGTCTTTGTTGGAAACTAACTCTTCCAGCATAGCGATCAATACGTTCTTAGATTTTCTTATAACTTTTCCAGAAGAACTATCTGCCCCACTCCTGATATTGACAATAATGCCTTTCATCAGATCTGTATGATATGAATTTTTCTTATTCCCGAAAACTGTTTTTCTGTCAAACCCAATTTCTTCGATAGAATCTTCTGTTTCCTTGCTATCCATACATATCCAGATACTCCGGACTTTTTTCAAATTATCAAAGTCACTATGGAAAAATTCTGTCTGTTTCTGTGCCGAAATCATTCTTGCAAGATAGAACACGATCCTATTCTCCAAATGGTATCCCAGCTTGCCGGAATCTGTTGACTTCTGCGCCTCAATATTGATAAGAATCTTCATCTCTTTTTCCTTGAGGTACACAGTAAAACGGATATCATAAAAGATAATGCCCTCTCCCGGAATATTATCTTCCGTCATTGTTCCTTTTACTCGTCCGAGATTGGAAAGTCCTGCATCAACTGGTCTTGTTCCGATTTCAATATCATCGCCAATACAGCCAAGGATATCTTCAATCTCCATGTCCCGGAACTCTTCAACGGTATACTTCAAAATCCGTGACAGTATCTGCTTGTCTGCAAGCAGATATTTTACATTTGTATCATATGCAGAACCAGCGTCGTTCGTTGCATTGACTGTCTGTGCTAAATTTGTCTCTATCATTGGCTCTCCCTCTTTTCATTTTATGTGATAGAAATGATAAAATCAACCGCTTCTCGATAAATTGCACGACAAACGAAAAAATGAACAGTTTAAACAAATGGACTACATGAAATAAAACGTCAACTATCCGATCTACGAAGAAGATAAAATCATATGTTTGCTAAATAGAATGATATCACAGAACCAAACGTTTGTACAGATCTAAAACAGAAAAAATACAAATATCCGTTCACCAATTTTTTCTAAAGATGAAAAATCTGGCTGCTATAGAAACATAAAATCAATTATAAGCAAATGTTGTAAATTGTTGCTTTATTTCTGTTTTTTCGATTCTCCTATTGACACTTTTCGACAATTGAGCTATACTATTCCAGAAAACTTTATAAAAATTTTATAAAAAGGAGTGTTTTAATATGATTCAGCAAAGAAACATTGCATTGTGTATTATTTTATCCATCGTTACCTGTGGAATCTATGGGCTGTACTGGTATGCCTGCCTGACAAACGACACCAATACTGCTGCGGGGACAGAGGGACCGTCTGGCGCTGTCACGGTTATTTTGACCATCGTTACCTGCAACATCTATGCACTTTATTGGGCCTACAAGCAGGGTGAGAAGATTGATATCATCAAGCAGAAGCATGGCCAGCCTTCCAGCAACAGCAATATTCTGTATCTTATTCTCTGCCTGCTGATTCCAGTTGTAGCGTGGGCATTGATGCAGAATGAGTTAAATAATTTTGCGAATTAGTACACAGGCAATATGATCAGAAAACGGCTGTTTCAGGTTCTTCGCAGCGGACTTCTCCTTCTGTGTATTGGGATACTCTATAGTATTTTTCTACAATGGACGGGCATCGGGCTTATTTGTCCTGTCTATTTTCTGACAGGCTTAAAATGTCCGGGCTGCGGCGTCTCACATATGTGTATTGCCTTGATGCAGTTCGATTTTGTGACAGCCTTTCAGGCAAATCCGGTCCTGCTGCTGCTGAGCCCTGTGCTGGCAGTAGTAGGACTTCAATATTTAATGCATTACATCAAAACAGGGCGCTGGCAGATGCGCCCTGTACAAAATTATATTTTGTGGTTCTGTATTGCAGTTTTCATTCTATATGGTATTGGAAGGAACTTGACTTCACTTCCAATCAAGTAGAGAAGATTACCGCCATGATTACGCTGTGCTGCGCATGGAAAAATAAATACTTATGAAAAAACAAAAATAATATGCTCATTTCCGCAAGAGCGCAGCGCCTGCATCAAGGAGCAAATACCCTTGGTCGTCTCTCCCTGCGCATCTGTCATAACGACAACCATGTCATATGTTTGCAGATCGTAAACATATGTTTTGCGTTTGTCGTCGTAGAAACTGACCAGCTCATATCTGGTATGAAATGGATAGTCTCGTTCTTCGCTCACGGCAATCGGGCTTCTGGTCGTCGCGTGAAACCACACATTTTTTCCCTGCATTTCTAATTTTGAGGCTGTATACAATGCCGGATACATAAATTCTTCGGTGCCGAGCACCAGTATTTTCTGTGCACGCTTTAAATCAATCTGGCTTGTCAAATCTTGATACAAAGACTCACAGTATTGTTGATATAAAGCCGCACTGACGATACGTCTCGCATTCATCTGCTTTTTGGCACAGATCATTTTAGGCTTCACTTGTTCTGTAGCATGAATCGCCGCTGCGTTATCCCTGCAATCGACATATACCCCATTCCCCTTGTAGGAAGCTGCGATCTGTGTATACGCAACGTGTTCTGTCTTGACAAGCCAGAACAGTTCGATTCCGCAGTCCTTATAGGTGTCAAGCGCTGTTTTGTCCATGCCATTTAATATAGAAGCAACACAATATTTGAGGTGTTTGGGATACTGCTTTTTTAGAATCTCAATGATATTGAGAATCGTTCTGCCTGTCGTAACCTCGTCCTCCACAAATAAAATCCTGTCAATGTTCCCAAGCGCGGTATCCATATCATTTTTGACGAGCTTCTGCTCGGTGGCGTGACTGTGTTCCTCTGAGAAATAGAGATACTTGGCATCGGGCACAAGCTCTCTTGTCGTCTGTATATAGTCCGCGCCAAGTTCTGCTGCCACTGCCACACCGATTGCCGTCGCGGTCTCCGCAAAGCCGATTACCAGCAGCCGTTCCTCCTCAAACGACGTGCGCAGCGTATCTGCCAGCGCACAAAACATCGCAAGCGCTTCATGCGGCTTTACAGGAATGTGTTTTCCCTGGAATCTGTTCACTACCAAATAGGTTCTTTTGGGATTGTTCTCCCTCTTGGCGATTCGCACCAGATTTTGTTCTGTATATACCATTTCTTCGTTCCTTCTGCATAATATATTTTTATAATGATATTTTTTATTATACTACCATCTAATCTGATAAAAAAGCATATTTTATGAAAATCTTTTTTCTCAAAAGCTTTTTCATCAGATGCTTTTTTCCGTTCTTGTAAACACAATCTCCTAATGGTATAATGTACACGATAAAAGTCATCACAGATGCAGCACACATGATGCATGAATGATGACGTGATTCGATGCAGAAGCGAAAGGAGGACTATTATGCCCGAAAACTGCTTGATTGCCAGAGGCGCACAGGTTATCGGAAAGGTGAATCTCGGAGAAAATGTAGGAATTTGGTACAACGCGGTTGTCCGCGGTGACACCAATACCATCACGATCGGGGACAACAGCAACATACAGGACAATGCCACCCTGCACACAGACGCAGCGTTCCCCGTTCAAATCGGCGTTGGCGTCACCATCGGACACAATGCCATTGTTCATGGATGTACCATCGGGGACAACACGGTCATTGGCATGGGCAGCATTGTCCTGAGCGGCGCCGTGATTGGCAGTAACTGCATTATCGGCGCCGGCTCGCTTGTCACTGGCAAGATGCATATTCCTGACAACACCCTTGCCTTTGGCAATCCCGCCAAAATTATCCGGGCTGTCACCGCAGCGGAAGCCGATGCAAATCGGGAAAATGCCGCGCATTATGTGGATTTGATGTCTGCTCAATAAATGTACCGCTCTCCCTTATCGCAAAAGCTCCGCGTTCTTTTTCCAATTCTCGTCCCGTTCCTCGCTCGATGCGGCGACCTGCGAGAGCTGTAACACTATCTCACTAAAATATCGCGGCGGAACCTCCTTGAGCCGGTATGCCTTCTTTTGATCTGCCTCGTCGTAGACATAGCTGCCGCGCTCTACGGTTCCTGCCTTGTAAAATCTCGCATCATACAGTGTCACCTTCTCATAATACCCAACGATGGCGTTGCCGGAAAAATGCAGCTCCACCCCCATGCCAAGCTCGGTATCTTCGCGGTAATACGTGTCAAAGAAACCGCCGTCCTGCACAGAGCCATGATACCAGCCAAGCCCGGTCAGCTTCCCATTCAGGGCGCGGTCATTGACAATGCAGCCGCCAAATCTCACCATACTCCTGTGGTCTGCCTCCTCCTTCGTCACATTGTAAATCTCCCTGTCAAGCTGTCTGACGGGCTGCGTGATCTCATAGTCTGAAAGCTGCTCTCTCCACGCTGCCTTTTCCTCATCTGTAAGCTCGATTGGATGCACAAGACTGATGCGCGCCTGTTCGGGCAATGTGAACTCCTCCTCGTCCTGCGTATTAAAAGTACCGTCCTCCATATAGCGGAAGCTGTGTATCAGCTTGCTGCCCTCATACACGCCCCAGATCAAGCCGATCGCAAACTGGTGCATCAGCGGGTTTTTGACAAACAGGTTTGTCCAAGCCTCCACACTCCATTCCCGCTTTGCAGACAGTGCGTATTCCAGACGTGCCTTCTGGCTGCTGACCGTCGTTTTCAACTGCTTTTTCATCTGCTTAAAGGCGTCGTACGCGGCTGCCGCCTTCGTCTCATCGTCCTTCTTTCCCGGCGCGGGCAGGTTCTTTACTTTCTTTCCGCTCTGGTCGTACACCTCCAAATCGAGCGCGGGCGTGATCATCACCTTGAAAGTGCGCTCTCCATAGTCAAAAGTCCGCTGCATTGTCTCATCAAAGCCAAGATTGGGCACAATGCGGTCTGAGAGCTCTTCGCGCGTGATGCCAAGCTCAGCGGCTGCAAATTCAAGCGCATCTCCTGCGGCGTTTTTGATCTGTCTGAACTTAAACTTTCTGGCGATGCTATCCACCAAAAGCAATGCGCGCGGCGACGGATTCAGCGCAAGCGCCTTCACCGCCTCCGCTGCGATCGCTCCCCGCGCCATCTGCGGCCACTCCTGAAGCGCATGCTGCAGCTTTTGAATGATTTCTTCTCCGCCGTGAATGGACGCCGCATAGAGCACCCAGCGTTTCCTGGCGTCTGAACCTGCCTCCATCCATTTGTCAAACAGCTCGTTCACATAGCGGGCAAGCTCGGCGGTATTTAACGCTTTTGCCAGCAGTATTGCATTTTTGTTGACACCGCCTTTCTCCTGAAGTGCATAACACAAAAGTACCGCCTGTAAATACGCCTCGGAAGCCTCCTCCCCTGTCGTTTGATGCACCGCGGAAAATGGTGTCGCATACGCCCACGCAAGACTTCTCTTGCGTCCGCCGCGGTGCACCTGCTCTACAAGCTCTTGTTCGGAGAGCGGTTTGCTGTCAGAACCGCTCTCTTCTATATTTAGTGCCGCCTGCATCAATGCCAGCACCTTGGCGTTCTTTTCCTTGTCCATCGCCTGCAGCAGCACATCATTAAAACCGCCGCCCTTTTGCTGCCAATGGGTCAGGACTTGAACCGCCGTCTCCCGCTGCGCCGCTTTTTTGGCCTGCAACAGTATCTTGATATCCTCCGCCCATGCCGTCTGTTCATAGAGAATATCCAGCAGCGCGCCCTTCACAAGCTTTGAACTGTCCCCCGCATAGCCAAGGATTTCCTGTTTATTCTGAGCGGCATTCTTTTGCAGCACGCGCAGCGCAAGATACCGCCCCTCCGCCCCCGCCTGTGAGAAAGCGTCGAGTGTCTCCTGCCTTTTTGTGCGCAGATATTCCGCAAATACCTCCTCTGCCCCCTCCAGCACTGTCGAAGCTGCGCAGCCTGTGTAGTACTCTCCGCCCTTATAGAGCAGGGAAAAACCGGAAATCTGATGCACCATGTCGAGCTGTTCGCCGTCTAGCACTGCAAAAAGCTCTTTCACTCCGTTTGCGGTTCTCCTGTCCAGCTTCATGTAGCAGCAGCCGCCGATCACCAGAAAAACCTTGCATCGGTTGATAAACTCCTGATCATTGCAGTGTCTCTGGTATTTGTACAGCGCATTTGATGGGTGATACCCAAATTGCATTCCCTCCACATATTCCGCTTCATAAGGATACAGCGCTGATACGGCGCATTTTCCCCTCAAATACTCCTTTGCCAGATCTGCGTGCACTACATTTGGCACCAGCTCTGAGATCATCCGCTCATGATTGGGCTTCTTGCTGCCAATCACCTGCTGGTATAATGCGGGATTTTCCTGTTTCAGCAAATCTTTTAAAAACAAAACTGCCCCCTCCGCATCACATTCATGCCAGTATTGATGCCTGTAGCTCCTGCTCACCGCTTGATACTGCTTTGCATTCAGCGCCCGGAGATAGCACTCTGGATGCTTCGCAAGCTGCCGCTTTAGAATGGGTGTGCTCTCTGTAACTGCAGCCCAGCGAATATAGGTTTCCGGGTCGATTCCAAACAGTTCGTCATACTCTGCGCCGGCGGCTTTGATGCTCTGGCTCTCCTCCATATATGCGTAGTTCAGCGAGAACAGCGCCTCATTCGCATCGAAGGCAACACACGCCCTGACAATATTGCGCAGTATGTCCGAGAGCCTGAAATTCAAGTATGCTGTGCTGCCGATAAAATGAAACAGCATCCAGAGCTCATTCTTTCCTTTGTTGCAGCCGCCCACACTGTCTGCCATATTTTTTGTGAGCTGCCCGCTGCGCACAGCGTCTACTACTTGTTGGTGCGCACCATATCCCTTTTGAACAAGCCATACATGAAGAACGCCCAGCAGCAGATTTTCATAGATCTCCATCAGCGCGGCATCTTCTTGGATCATATCTGATGCGCTGTCAGCGTTCGGATACTTTACGCTAAAATACACGGACAATACATTCAGGGCATACCGCTGCCCTTCCTCCCCGAGAAGCGGCTCAACGAGACTTTTTAGCACCTCCGGGCTATTCTGTGCCATTTTCAACATATTCTGACGCTGTCCCGGCGTCAGTGTGTACGTCGTTTTTTCGCCGCTGTCCATCCAGAGCACGAACCTTTTATAGAGCGCAAACGTCTTATTTTCGATCACTTCACTGAGACACCTATGAAATACATTCGCACAAGAGCCGTGTCCAATGGCGTACAATACGTTGAACAGGCGCGTTTGGAAGGAAGTATTCATCAATTTTTCAGCCTGCTGTGGTATTTCGTGTGATATGATGGCAAAACGCATCGGCTCAAACTGGTCCAGCACCTCGTCACCCGTCTCACCTTTCATGTACGGTATTGCAAGCGTGCGATTCTGCGTAGAGATATTCAGTTTTTCGAATAATTCCAGCACCTCCTCCACCTGCTCATTGTCTGCATTGATCATCATCATAAAATCCCCCTTTTCCACAAAACTAATGTTTATCAGGTATGAACTCAAATCAGCCACGCGTCTTTGCGCCAGTCCTCATCGCGTCTCTGGCTCGATGCGGTCGCCTTGGTAAGCTGCAAGACAATCTCGCTGAAATACCGCGCCGGAATATCTTTTAACTCATATGCTTTCTCTTTGTCCGCCTCATCATAGACATAGCTGCCGCGCGCCACGCTGCCTGCCTTGTAAAATCGCACATCATAGACTGTCACGTCCTCGTCCATCAGACCGACATACGCGCCGGAAAAATGCAGCTCTACACCAATGCCAACCTCCGGGTCCTCGCGGTAATAGGTGTGAAATCCGCCTGCATCTTGCACGGAGCCGCGATACCAGCCAAGCCCGATCAGCTTGCCATTCAGAGAAAAATCATTTAAGACATATCCGCCAAAACGCTCTAGGCTCTTGTGGTTTGCTTCCTCCTCGGTCCTGTCATAGACTGCCCTGTCAATCTGGTCGATGGGCTGCGTGATCTCATAGTCTGAAAGCTGCTCTCTCCACGCCGCCTTTTCCTCGTCTGTAAGCTCGATCGGATGTACAAGGCTGATGCGCGCGCCGTCTGGCAGCGTGTACTCCTCCTCGTCCTGCGTGTTAAAAGAGCCGTCCTCCATATAGCGGAAGCTCTGCACCAGCCGTTCGCCCTCGTAGATTCCCCAGATTAAGCCGATTGCAAACTGATGCATGAGTGGGTTTTTGACAAACAGGTTTGTCCAAGCCTCCGCACACCATTCCCGCTTTGCGGACAGTGCGTATTCCAGACGTGCCTTCTGGCTGCTGACCGTCGTTTTTAGCTGCTTTTTCAACTGCTTAAAGGCGTCGTATGCGGCGGCTGACTTTGTCTCATCATCTTTCTTTCCCGGCGCAGGCAGATTCTTTAATTTCTTTCCACTCTGGTCATACACCTCCAAGTCGAGCGCGGGCGTGAGCATCACCTTGAAGGTGCGCTCTCCATAGTCAAAAATCTGCTGCATCGTCTCGTCAAAGCCGAGATTGGGCACAATGCGGTCTGAGAGCTCTTCGCGCGTGATGCCAAGCTCGTGCGCCGCAAATTCAAGCGCCGATACCGCAGCCGCCCTCACCTGCTTGAACTTAAACTTCCGCGCAATGCCGTCCACCAGGAGCAGTGCGCGCGGTGACGGGTTCAGTGCAAGCGCCTTCACCGCCTCCGACGCGATCGCGCCCCGCGCCGCCTGCGGCCACTCCTGTATGTGGTGCTGTAGCTTTTGAATGATCTCCTCGCCGCCGTGGATAGCCGCCGCATACAGCACCCATCGCTTTTTGGACTCCGCACCTGCCGCAAACCATCTGTCAAACAGCTCATTGACATAGAACGCAAACTCTGATGTCTCAAGCTCATCTGCCAGCAGACTGGCATTCTTATTGACACCGTTCTGGTCCTGCGATACATAGCACAAGAGAATTGCCTGCAAATATGCTTCCTCTGCCTCCGCGCCATTTTTGTCATGAACAGCCTCAAAGGGCTGCTCATACGCCCACGCCAGACTCTTCTTTTTGCCGCCCTTATGTAACTGCTTTACCAGCTCCTCCTTCGAGAGCGTCTCCTCAGGCTGGTCGTTTTCCTGTATATTGAGCGCGCCTTGCAGCAGCGTCAGCACCTTTGCATTTTTCTCCTTCTCCATCGCCTGCATCAACACCTGATGAAAATTGCCTCCATCTTGCTGCCAGCGTGACAGCACCTTCACTGCCATCTCCCGCTGCGCTGCCTTTTTTGCGCTTAATAATTCGATCATGTCCTGTTCCCAGCCCTTTTGTGCACACAAAAACTCTAGCAGCTCCTCCTTAACCCGCTTCGCGCTGTCCGAGGTGTAGCTCAATATTTGCTGTTTATTTTTTTCTGGATCCTGCTTCATGACAAGCAGTCCCAGATAACGCCCGTCTGCCTTGGCGCCGGAAAATGCCGCAAGCGTCTCCTCGCGCCGCTCGCCATTCAGATAGCGGGTAAACACCTTGACTGTCCCCTCCAGAAAAGTCTCCAAGGAACATCCGATATCATTGTCATACGCACCGTAACATGCCGCAAAACCGCCGAGCTGGTGTGCGATATCCAGATGTTCATCACAGAGCATCTGGTAACACTGCTCGATCTGTTTGAGACAGTTATCCCACTCCTCCGCAAATGTTGTATGCTCTGAGCAGGTCAGTACCATAAAAGCCTTGCAGCGGTTGAAGAATCCCTGATCATTGCAGTGTTTTTTCTGATTCTTCATATAATTGTGTGAAACATAGTTTCCTGAGTACTCCTCTTCATAGGGATACAATGCCTCGATACTGCCATTCCCGCGCAGATATTCCCGCGCAAGCTCTGCATGAGGTGTATCCTTTACCAGATACGCAATGACCTCCTCATAGTTCGGTGTTGCTACCGCAGCAGCATCATACAACTTTGGATTCTGTTTTTTGAGAAGATCCTTTAGATAATTGACTGCATCAATCGCGCTGTTCCATGAAGAAGTTTGCTTCGACAACAGGGATGTATATCCCCCCTCGTCCATCGCATTGAGATAGCTCTCTTGATTTTTTTCTAACTGTCTGATCAAAATAACCTCGTTTAGCTGATTGGCAGCCCAGCGGATATACGTCTCCGGCTCAATGCCAAGCACCTCATCAAAGTCGCCAATATGAAGCCCTGTCTTTCTTCTGTCCGAAGCCATTCTGCAAATAAAATCTCCATTAGATAAAAGCATCCACTCTGCATTCACCGCCATACAGACCTTCGTGATGTCCCGCAGCACATCGGAGAACGGAAAGTTCATCATAGACATCGTGCAAATAAAGCAGAGCTGCCTGCGTTCTGGTTCGGCAAGATTATCCATCTTCACGCTGCTTAGCAGCGCTTCTGTAAGCTCGTGTGCGCGGAGTGCTGACATGATCTCCCCGCGCAGAGGTTTTGCCTGCTGTGCAAACCATTCATCAAGAAACGCGGTCATCTCCTCCTCATACGCCTTCATGAGTGCCGCATCTGCTGTCTCAATCTGATTTTTGGCGGCATATTTTTTGTAGAAATAAACTGACAGCGCTGTCAGGTAATACCTGTCACCCTCGCCTTTTAACTGGTCTAAAATTCCGACAAACGTGTCAGGTTTGTTCTGCACCATACTGAACAGATGATCTGTATCATACGTGTCCAGAGTTCCTTTGATCCTCATATAAAACTCTATAAATACCACCACTCGCTTATATAAATCACAGCCCGCCATACGGTCAGCGGCATTGCCATAAAACAGACAGGTGCAAGTATGATGTCCAATCGCATAAAGCACATTGAGAAACCGGGTGCACAGCGCTTTCGTCTCCTCCTTATCCTGCCAAACCATGATCGTGTGCATGTCGTTCATCACCTCATAGGTGATTGTGACAGCATAAAAATCAATCCGGTGAAACTGGTCTAACACCTCATCTCCTGCTATGCCGTTTATGTACTGCTCTGCCAGAACACGGTCCGCTTCCGGCACACCCCTTTTTTCAAGATAGGCGAGCATCGCGGTCACTGCCGCAGTCTGTCTGTTATCTGCATTTATCATCATAAGTACGTCCTCCTAATATTTTTTAATTCAACCCTGCATCCTTTTTCCAGTCCGTTTCCCGCTCTTCACTCGAAGCCGTCGCCTTCGTTAGCTGTAACACAATCTCACTGAAATATCTTGGCGGAACCTCTTTTAAATACAATGCTTTCATGACGTCCTCCCTAGGCTTTGCACAGCTTCTGCATGCCGGCTCGCCTGCCTTGTAAAATCCTGCCTCATAGACTGTCACGTCCTCCGCATTCCAGCCGATAAAACTGCCTGAGAAATGCAGTTTCACCCCCAGCCCGGCTCCGGCATCTTCGCGGTAGTAGGTATAAAAACTGCCCGCGTCCACCACAGCGCCGCGCGTCCAGCCAAGCGCTGTCACCTTGCCATTCAGCGAGAGCGCGTTTAAGACGCAGCCGCCAAAGCGCTCCAGATACTTGCTGTCTGCCTCCGCCTCTGTCATAAGGTACACCGGCCTGTCAAGCTGCTCGACGGGCTGTGTGATCTCATAGTCTGCAAGCTGCTCCTTCCACGCCGCCTTCTCGCTGTCAGAGAGCTCTACTGGATGCACCAGACCAATTCGTGCCTGTTCGGGCAGCGTGTACTCCTGCCCCTCCTGTGTGTTGAAGGTGCCGTCCTCCATATAGCGGAAGCTCTGTGCCAGCCTGCCGCCCTCATAGACACCCCAGATCAAACCGATTGCAAACTGATGCATGAGCGGATTTTTGACAAACAGATTTTTCCAATCCTCGGCACGCCACTCCCGCTGTGCGGACAATGCGTATTCAAGGCGCGCTTTCTGACTCGAGACAGCCGCTTTCATCTGTTTTTTCATCTCCTTAAATGCCGCATATGCCTCCGCCGCCTTCTCCTCGTCATCTTTCTTTCCCGGCGCGGGCAGGTTCTTCAATTTCTTTCCGCTGTCGTCAAACACTTCGAGGTCGAGCGACGGCGTGAGCGTCACTCGGAACGCGCGCGCGCCGTAGTCAACTGTCCGCTGCATGTTCGCGTCAAAGCCAAGGTCCGGCACAATGCGGTCGTCAAGCTCTTCGCGGCTGATGCCAAGCGCCTTTGCGGCATCGTCAAGCGCGCGCAGAGCGCCGTTTTTTACCTGCTTATGCTTGAATTTGCGCGCAATGTCGTCCACGAGCAGCAACGCGCGCGGCGATGGATTCAGCGCCAGCGCACGCACCGCCTCCGCCGCAATTCCACCCCTTGACACCTTCGGCCACTCCTGTATCTGGTGATACAGCTTCGGAATCATATCCTCATTGCCATGAATGGACGCTGCAAAGAGCACCCAGCCTTTTTTCGCCTCCGCGCCGGCTGCAATCCATTTGTCAAACAGCTCACTGACATAGACTGCAAACTCTGCCGCATTTAGCTCCGCCGCAAGAAGCTGGGCGTACTTGTCCATACTGTGCCAAATCTGTTCCGCATAACACAGTAAGACTGCCTGTAGGTACTCCTCGTCCGCAAGCGTGCCATCGGTTTTGTGCACAGGGGAGAACGGTGTCCCATACGCCCACGCAAGCGTCCGCTTTCTGCCGCCTTGGTGCAGTTGTCTGACAAGCTCGTCCTTGGTCTGCGGTTCTTTTGTCCTGTTCTCCTGCTTTATATTCAATTTCCAGTTCAACATTTTGATAACATCGGCACTTTTTTCAGTTTCCAGCGCCTTCATGAGCATCGCGCGGTAATCGCCGCCCTCCCCCTGCCATTTAGAGAGCACACAGATTGCTGTCTGGCGCTCTGACGCTTTTTTTCCACTCAAAAGTTTGATGATATCGTCCTCCCATTCCTTGTGCCTGCACAAAATCGTACAGAGCTCTCGAAACACGATGGAAGAGCTGTCTTTTGCATAGCGCAAAATTGTCTCCTTATACTTCTGTGCGTCCTGATCTAAAAGGCGTATGCCCAGCGCGCGCGCCTCCGAGGGCGCATTGGAAAATGCGGCGAGCGTCTCGTCTGGATTCTCCTGCAAAAATCTGGCAAAATGTTCCTCACCGACGTTATCAAGCATTCTAATTCTGCTGCTATAGCTTTGATTGTCTTTGGACAAGAGTGAGAATGCCTGCAATTGATGTGCACAGTCAAGCGCTTCGCTGTCAAGCGCTGCAAAATATTGCCGCAACTGTGCTTTATCTGCAAAAATATTCTGATACACACAATCCACACTCTCCAGTTTCCGCAGAATCAAAAACACAGTACAGCGATTGAAAAATGCTTCGTCCTTACAATGCTTGCGATAGCTCTTCATCGCATTACCGATCGAATAACGCCCCTCTAAGAATCCATCTCCAAATTCTTTGTCGTAGGGATATAATTCAGAAACCTTGCAGTTTCCCCGCAGATATTCACGCGCCGTCTCCGCATGCGGCGTATCGGACACCAGACGGTTGATCATCTCCTCGTGATCTGGCTTCACATCCTGCACGACTTTTTGATATAATTTGGGATTTTCTTTTTGTAAGACATCTTTGAGCACGTTGAGCGTGTACTCCACCATGTCCGTTCCCCGCCACTGGGCACTGATCTTCCTCCTTGTATTCGAACAGATCTGAAGCAAGGCCTGACATTCATTTGGCTCTATCACCTTGAGATAGCTCTCTTGATTTTTGTGAAACTGCCGGGTCAAAATCACTTTGTAGTTTAACCACGCCGCCCAGCATATGTACAAGGTCGGCTCAATATGGAACACTTCATCAAAATCCGCCCCTTTCAGGTCAAGCTCTACGTGCGTATTGTCCTCCATGTAATACCTGTCACGAAAAACACCACGAAGTGTCTCTTCTATATCGACAAAGCTCTCAAGTGTCTCCTCCACATTCATCACCATACATGCCCTGACAATCTCAAGCAGTACCTCGGAAAGCTGATAATTGCGATATGCCAGATTGCTGATCACATGAAAGCATTCCATCTCCTCCTTCCCAATCTGTCCGAACTCGATTCTTCCAATAATATGACCTGCCGCTTTCCGTTCCCGAAGCGCTGCGACGGCTTCCTCATGTGCCGTACAGCCCTGTCCCGCAAGCCACGCATCAAAACTCTTTAACAGAATCTGCTCGTATTCCTCCATATAGGCTGTATCTTCTTTTGACAAAGATTCAGGCTTCTCGTACTTTTTATAAAAATACAATGCCAGCAGCATTGCTGCATAGAGTTCATTTTCTTTTTTTAAATCAGAAACTGCATCGAGCAAACGCACGGGGTTATTCTCCACGACGCTCATGATATGATCGTATGCTTTGTTTATCAGAAAATTTGCACGTGACCTGTAGCTGCAAATCAGAACGTGCAGTCTTTTATAGAGTGCGCATTCCTCTACTTTGTCATAAGTATAATTCCAGAACAGCCCATTGCACGAACCGCGTCCGATGGCGTAGAGCACATTGAAGAAACGCACGCCCACTGCCCGCTTGTTCTCTTTTTCGATTTGCTTTGTGACGGCACGCGCCTTTGTCTCGAACTGATACGACAGTCTTGTTAAATCCTTGCGCTCAAACTGGTCCAACACCTCGTCGCCGACCTCTCCGCTCAAATAGCTTTGTGCCAGTTCGCAGTCTTGCTGCGAGATCTCTAAATCCTTTAATACCTCTATCATTTTGCTAATTTGTCTGCTGTTGGGATTTGTCATGATTGTGACTCCTTTCTCTTTGCATACATTTGAATTTTTATCCTGCGCATCTGCCGCTAATCTTGGCACTGCGCCCCGCTGCCATAATAAGCAATCCCCTTATCCAGCTCAATCTTCTCCTCACATAAATCTATATACAAACTCAGTTTTGTATAGACGCCCGCGAGTCCGTCCTGTGTCCCTTGTGCCCGTATCTGGTGGCGGCGCATTTTCAAGCCGTCGGCAAGCTGCGTAAGCAGCGCAGACAGCAGTTCCATGCCGTATGCCGCTGTCTGCTTTGCCATCGCATCAAACGATTTGAGGGTGCTGTCGTGCACTGTGTCAAAACCGCTCTGGTACAAGTCCTCCATAAGATTTTTGATGTCTGACAACAGCCGCTGTAAAGCATCTTCCCTGCTGACAGTTTTTATTCCAGCCCTTTCCATTTGGCTCACCCCCTTGTCAAATGTCCGTCTCCTGCAACTCCCTTTTTCCGAAAACAGCAATCGGATATAGTTTTATTCTGCCGTCCTGCAAATAAATCTTTCCGAAAAAGCATGGCAGATTTTCGTCCGTAATTTTTTCGAGATAACGGATTCCCTCCGCCTCGTCCTTGGAGTAAGTGATCTCGATCACCACCGCTTTGCCTGCCTCGTCATAGAGCTTCATGCGAAGTTTTTGTTCCGTATCTGAAAAGACTGCCGGGTCGCAGGACGAAGGCCGCAGGATCACCAGCTTTGTCTGTGCATCTCCTTCTTCGCTGGAATGGTCTGCCTCCTCCGCGCCGGCTTCTCTGGCTGCACAAAACATTTCCTGAAATAACTGTGCAAAGTCGCGATAGTACCACTTTCCCAAAAGCTGTTCGGTAAGCGGGTTTTTGCTGTCCCGCTCCCTAATCAGGCGCCCCTTTGTCTCCTTGCTCGACGACAGACGCCCCCTGCTGTCACTCTTGGCATGCTCTAAATGAAACTGGCAAGCCGCAAGCTCTCGAAATGGCACTGGAAGTCCCCACGGCGTCTCCTGCGTATAACGCTGACCGCCATAATAATATAAACTTTGCTCTTTCTCATAAAAGACAGGTCTTGCCTGTGTGTATGTATACCACCGCTTTGTCGTCTCCTCCAAGAAATAGACCGTATCGCCCTCATAGCCGCTCTTGCTTACAAAGTGTTCCAGCGCAATCCCAACTAAATCCAAATCAAGCGCAGGCGTATATTCTGAGCGGAACACGCCCGCCAGCGCAGACACCTCCAAAGCATTCTGCGCCTGCGCCAAGCGTTCTACATTGCGGTATAATCTCGTGATCTGGCGCATGAGGTTTGGTATGCCTAGCGTTGCTACCCGCTTCATGTACTTTTGGTAAGAATCCTGCATACGCCGCCAGTCACTCTCAAAATTAGCCAGTTTCGCATTGTGGCTGATCACTGCCAGACGTTCCATGCGCTCTGTCACATCATCTGCTGTTCTGGACAAGCCCGTATCGAAAAGCTCCTCGAGAACAGTCCTCATCTGTGACGCCGCTTCATGCACCTGTTCCATATCATAGTCTGCCGCTGTGCCCTCTGTCTGTTCTAAATCCTGGATACCCAACTGTCCTGATTCCAGCTTGCACCACAGCACTGCCTCCGCCTTGTGGACGCAAAATTCCTTTTTGTGGCAGGTGCAGGTTGCGTGTTCTAACGGAAAAAGCAGCTTGACGGTCATGGACTTCGCAATTGGCTGCACGGTCACGACACTAGAATACGTAATTTGGGGTTTTCTGCCTGTCTTCGCAGCGCCGATCACCTCCTGAATCCGCCTCGTGCCCAGACTTTTGCAGAGCTTTACAAGTGGGTAGTCGGCAATCTGCTGTGTCACTTTTTCAATCATTGTGACAGCGGTCTTATTTTCCACAGCTTCATTTGTGGAAGCTTCTGTACTGCCTTCAATGGTTTCATTTGTGGTGCCAGTTCTGCCTTCAACGGTTTCATTTACGGCGGCTGGCTTATATTCCACAGTTTCACTTGTAGCGGCAGTACTGCCTTGCATCGTTTCACTTGTGGCAGCTTCTTTCTCCGCCTCCACAGTTTCGTTTGCGGTAGGCGCGGTCTTATTTTCCACAGCTTCACTTGCGGCGAAGGCTGCCTTCATGGCAAGGATTCCCTGCACAACATGGCGGCAGATACTTCTTGACGGGCATGAGCAGGTGCTCTCTCCGAGTGGCAGTCTGATTTGCACCGTCTCCTCCCCGACCGTCAGTTCAAGCACCTCTTGCGCTGCAAACGCCATATCCTGCAACTGCTTCGCTGCCGCTTCCTGTAAATTCTGCCCTGCTGCCATACACGGAATCGTCTCTAAATCCTTGTAGGCGCGCTTCACAATCCCCTTGTTGGAAATGCCCGTCAGATAATCGTCGTCAATCTCGCCAAATGCCAATTGCCAGTCACTCATGCTCTCCTCCTCCTATGTTATAACCCTTGCTATAAAATCCGACAGCTCTTCCGGTGTCATCGCACCGACAGAAGCCCCCATATCCGCAAGCACTGCCGCTGCATTTCTGTCATAATTCGGCACCGCAGCATGGTCGAGTGAGGGCAGTACAATCAGCTTCGCGCCGCTCTCGATAATTCCCTGACACGCCTGATACATTCTGCGGTAGCCGCAGCCTTCATAGAGGTCTGTCACCAGCACCACCATCGTCCGGTGCGGCATCTGAATCAGCTGCGCACAATACCCCACTGCACCGCCTATGTCCGTTCCGCCGCCAAGCTGCACACTCATGAGTGTCTCGACAGGGTCACTCACATAGTCGCTTAAATCCACCACACTGGTGTCAAAGATGACAAGCTTCGTGTCCAGCATCGGCAGTCTGGCAAAAATGCCTGCCATGACCGCGCTGTGAATCACCGAATCCAGCATAGAGCCGCTCTCGTCCACGCAGATAATCACACGCCATTGATTATACTTTTTCATGCGCGCACTGAAATACACTTGTTTCAGCACAAGCTGCTTTGTCTCTGTGTCATAATTTTTCAGATTCCTGCGGATCGTCTTGCCCATGTCGATGTTTCGTATGGACTTTACCGGACTGCTGACACTGCGGTTTAGTCTGCCGGAAAAGGATTTCCTCATTCCCTGCTCCAGCTTCTTTGTCAGTTCATCGGCTACCTTGCGCACCACCTCACGCGCAAGCGTGAGCACCTCGCCCTTCATCATGTGCTTTAACTGCATGACCGTCTTTAGCAGCTCCTTGTTTGGTTCCAGCCTGCGCAATACTTCTGGATCGGTCAAAAGCTCCGTCATTTGATACTTCTCCAGCGCGTGACGCTCCATGATTTCCACTGTGTTTCGCGGGAAAAGGGTCTTGATCTTTGTCAGCCAGTGCGGCACGGTGAGCTGTGAAGCGCCACTCCCGCCTTTCCTGTCCTCCCTGACTTCCTGCTCCTCCCCGTACTCTCTTGAATACAGATAGTCCAGCACTTCCTCCATCTCCATCATTTTCAGGCTTCCCCCTTCAAAGGGAATCTGATCCGCCGCATACTTTCCCAGCACCAGCCGCCAGCGGTTTAATATTTCCTGTTCATCTGCCATGATCTAATGATTTCCTCACCTTTCGCACATTATTTTATTGTCTCCAAAAGTTCCCGCGCGTACTGGTCCAGCTCTTTTCCATAGGTATACCACTCTGGCAGTATCTCTGCGCGCTCCATCAGCTCGCGCCCGCTCTTGTGATGAAGTCCGGCTGCCTGTTTTGCGATCTTGTCTGTCTCGGCGGGAGTAAAATAGGCAAACGCCATTCTAAGCTGCGGCAGCAGCTCCATAAATTCCGCCTCCTCCACCTGACCGAGAAATACATCTATCATCTCCAGCATACTGCGCTCTATCAGCATCAAATCCTTTGCCGTAAAGAACAGTCCCCTGAAAAAGACCGCCGTCTTTAGCAGTTGTTCTTTGGTACCTGTCAGATACCCGCGGCATACCTCGCCGACCGCCTGCGAATCCTCCCTGCCGCCGCCATAGAGGATTCCATGGATACAGCCGTTTAATCCCGCATGAATCTGCATATCCTCCTGCATGATCTGCAATGCCTCGTAGAAGTCCCCGCGCTCGTTGTCGTACTCCTGCCCCTTTCTGCCCGTGATCTGATACAGCAATTTCAGCGCATTCATGCCATCGTTGAGCGCGTCATCGTTCATTCGTGTGATGCTTGGAAGGAGTGTCACCAGCTTTCTGACACCGATGTGCAAGAGCTTGTCAAATCTCAGCTCGGACTCATAGAGCGCCCCCAAATCCTCCATCATTGTGAGCGATTTGAGCGCATCTGCAATGGAATAAAAATCCATATCCTTTAACATCAATTCATGCACGCGCTCGTACACCTTTTCAAGCTGGCTGGAAATCCCCATCTCAAACACCTGTGTCAGAAGGACTGCCGCCCTGTCCGCCTTCGTATCCTGCAAGAGCTGCTCCTGTACAATGCTGACAATCGCCTCCTCCATCGTCGCGCCATGCACAGACACATCAATCAGGGCGGCAAAAACCTGCGCATTGTATTTGTATTTCCAAATCTCCCGAATAAGGCTGCGGTCTTTTCTCAATTGCAGGTTTGGTCCCTTTAGGCGCTTTGCAAAGTCCGTCTGCAAAAACACCAGCCGGTGAAAAAACGTGCTCATGCGCCTGTGCTTTTTGCTGGAAAAAATAGAGAGCGCCACTTCTTTTTCCAGTGTGCTGTCTGTTTTAATCCCCAGTGCGCTGCACTGATTCTGAAAATCTAAGACAATCGGCGGCACATCTGCGAGCGTGCTAAGCGCCCCTGAACCCGTCCCTGTCATCAGGCGCCGCAGCGTGCGAAGCGGCAGATCTGACGAGAGCGTGCACTCTCCTTTCACATAGGAGGACAGCACGGCATCTTGCAGCTCATATGCCCCCGGCTGCGGCTTCCCGCGCAGGCTGCCAAGCCCCTGCGCCATCTGCCATGCACAGATTTCATCATAGGTAGAGAGCGCACCGTCCTCCTTGCGCACTAATTTGCCCGTGGAGATCAAAAAACCAAGTACCGCCTCCTCATAAGGATTTGGCGTCTGCCTGTCGATACCCTCCCATATTTTTTGATAAAAGCCTGTGAAGGGCATACCGCTTGCATACCCGTTCAGCGCGTCCGCAGACTCCATCGAATACGGCATGAGATACACGCTCTCGTCCTGCCCCGGCACATAATGTTCGATATGTTTTGCATACTTTACAGTCTCCTGCCACTGCGCGTCTGACAGGCGCCCGCGCAGTCCCGGCGTGTGGAAGCCGCCCGTTATGACAAGGATACGCTTCGATTTGCCGCTTAGGACCTGCAAGGCAATCCGTGCCGCCATGTGCTGTTCTCTTGCCAGACACCCCTCACGCTGCAAGGCTTCCTGGGGTGTATTTTCTCTCGCAAGCGCACAGTATGTATTCAGATGTGAAAACCAGACCGCACTGTCCTCATAGATGCCGTTGATCTCAAAATATTTTTCCCAAAACTCATCAAAGCTGCGCAGTCCTGTCTTTTCACACAGGCGGTCGATATAGTCATTCCGCGCGAGCAGGTAATCGTCATTGTAGTTGCGCGGTGCCTCTCCCCCCATGAGCTTCTCCGCAGACGCCGCCAGAATGTCCCCGTATGACAAGTCTATAAATGACATATGTGTCATATTTTTGTGTGCCTCGCGCAGTGCGGTAAGCTCCGGTGAATAGTCCAGAAATGGATAATAGCACTTGTAATGCTGCTGTTCCTCCGAGATTTTTTTCGCCTTGTCATGATAGGCATAGTAGATTGCAAACGGCGCGCGCGTGTCGCTGTGCACCATGACTGGCAGCAGCGCATTGGCGTTGTCTGGTCCCTCCACGAGAACGGCATCCGGCTTCCACTGCGCAAAGATCTTTTTGATATGGCAGGCGCACGCCGGACTGTGATGGCGCACCGGAATCAGCATTATTTCAGCCATTTCCTCGCTTCGTAATATTGTCTCCATAATCCACCCTCTTTATCGCTCTTTGCGCGTACTACTGTATTGAAATATCCCTTCACTTTCTCCAGATCATCCTTGTCCTCCTTCGAGATTGCACCGACAAGGTTCTGGACAAGACACTCCACGTCAAGATGTTCATCACCGTAGTAGTAACCCGTGAGCATCGTCTGGTAGTAGACGGACACCGCCTCCGCCGTGCTCATCACTGCGTTTGGCTTGTCAATCCGGTGCCCATAAGACGATACGCCCTCGCGCAGCTCGTGATACGTGGACGCAAGCAGTTCAGCGACGTCCTCGTCCGCCCTCATCGCAATATGATTCTCCTCCGCAAGCATGTTGACTTCATTCAGGATAATCTGCTTCTCAAGCGATACCTTGTTCACCGGCATGACTGTCTCAAAGTTAAAGCGCCGCTTGAGCGCACTGCTCATCTCATTGACGCCCTTGTCCCTGGTGTTTGCCGTCCCGATCACATTGAAGCCGGGACGCGCAAACAGAAAGCCGTCATCGCCGAGCTCTGGCACATTCAGCACCTTGTCACTGAGCACACTGATCAGGCTGTCCTGAATCTCTGCGGGTGTCCTTGTGATCTCCTCAAACCGTGTGAGGATTCCCTTTTCCATGCCCACGTAGAGCGGTGCAGGCACAAGCGCCTCCCTGCTCGGTCCCTTTGCGAGCAAAAGGGCATAATTCCATGAATACTTAATCATATCTTCTGTCGTTCCAGCCGTTCCCTGTATGGTGTTTTTGCTATTTCCGCTGATTGCGGCAGACAAGAGCTCAGAGAGCATGGTCTTTGCCGTTCCCGGCTCGCCGACCAGCATCAAGCCGCGGTTTCCAGCCAGTGTGACAATGCATCGCTCGACAAGCGCGTCATTTCCGAAATATTTTTTCTTGATCTGATAAGATTTTCTTTGATATTTGATCGGTTTGTCGCTGCCTAAGATAAAGGTGCGGACCGCCTTTGGCGACATCTGCCAGTTGTCCGGTTTTTTCTCGCCCTTATCGGCGTTTTTGAGCGCTTCCAGCTCTGCCTGATAGCGCACCTCCACAGGGGGTTTGATTGTTTCCTGCATCTTCTCATCCTTTCTGTATCATTGTAAGAAATTGTTTCATTTCCTAATCAGTTGTTTATATATTCTGCAAATTTTCTGAATAATCCTGTTCTTTTATTGTATCACAGTTCCTAAGCAGTGTGAAGAAATAACTGAAAATTTAGAAAACGTTCAGAAAAAATGTTACTGGAACAGAGTGAACAGTAACAAAAAAAGCGGCGCCACAAAAACAGGGAGTCCTCCCACTAAGACTCCCTGTCACGTAGCGCTTACAATATACACATTCTCATCATTTAACACCATAAACTGATGCTTCCTTTTCTCCAGCACACTGCCCTCGTTCACAATCTCACACGCGAAATCTTTGTACGCGGACTTCGTGTGCGAAAATCCCCTGATTTTTGAATCCATCGGGTAATAGATTATGTTGTTGCTGATGCAGGGCGCATTGAGCGGCCCGCCGTACTTGATCTGGTCTGTCTCGAACACCACCTCCCTGTCCTTCACAATATATGTCCTGTAGTTTGCTGCGCTGTCCTCTAAGATTAACAGCCACTGTGACAAGACGGCGTCATAGTGAATCCCATAATCTCTGACATCTGTGTCATATTTTAATTCAATGTGCACTCCGTTTACCGTGATCACGAGTTTTCCAGCGTATACATTCACAAGGCAGTACTTCCCGTCCTTGACTTCAAAGTACGCCGTATTGCTGCACTTGCACACAGACCGGATACTGTTCCCCTTTTCTAAGACCGTCATGTCCTTCAAGGTATTTTGCCTAGAAAGAAAATAGACATGGCTGCCCTCCACAACAATGCGGGTCTTATATTTTTTCTCAATTGTGTAATCCTTTCCTGAGTGGACTACAAACGCCTCTGCAAAGTCCTCAATGCAGCTTCCCTCTGATGTAAAATAATACCGGACGCCATACTGCGCTTTTATGGTCTTTCCCAGACGCACATCTACAACGCAGTCCATTTGGTTCAGATACAGATTCTCATCAAACACCATCTTCACCCTGTCTGCCGGAAGCAGCGCCGTCACCCGCAGTCCGTCCTTCACACCCCTGCACTGAGGCGTCACTTGCAGGCGGGCATTCTGGTCACACAGCGGGCAGGAGGTATACTTTCCATAATAATATTCCCTGTCGGCATCACAGAACCTGAGTGTATGCAGCATGTCTGCCAGCTCTCCTGACAATTCCCTGCTCTGATTCAGGAAAATCCGCTGTAAGGCACTGATTAACGCAGGCGATAGATTCCGCCATGATTTGACAGTCTTTGGAATCCTGACGGCTGGATTGTCAATGACCGAGATGCCGTTCTTCATGCGGTCTATGAGATTCCTGTCCGGCTCCATCGTCCCGCCAAATGGGTGAATCCGCGTCAGCAGTTTCCATGCAAGAACTGCAAAAGCATAGGTGTCTGTCTCTGCGCTGAACGCATTGCTGCACAGAAGCGGGTCCCTGAACAAATCCATCGCAACCTCACACGCTTCGTTCTCCACCGCCCAACTGTCACAGTCTATGAAGTATATGTTCAACTGCCTGTCAAACAAAATATTGCGATCATTGAGGTCGCCGATAAAAATGTGCTGTCGATGCAGGCACTCCATGACAGACTGTACTTTGACCAGCATGGTTAAAATATCTTTTGTCGTGATATGATTTGCCGTCACAAACTTGCGGTTTGCAAGCAGCCGCATCTCCTCCCCCTCCACCTGTTCCATCGAAAACCCGATCAAGTTTCCCCTCTGGTCCACAACAATCTGCTGGGGACAGACCACTTCCGGCGGCAGCGCATTGTCGCGTGCCTTCTGCATTAAGAGCTGTATCTTTCGCTGTTTGGATTGCAGATTGACCGCGGGTTTATATATTTTCAAAAGCTGTCCCTGCTCCAGATAAATAGCGCCCTCTCCGCCCTCTGTGAGCGGAACTCTGCCTGTGCTGTCAAACACAAGGTTTGACGATTTCTTAAAAAACAATTGTGATATCATCTCGAAACACCCTTTGATTGCGGTTGATAAACCGCTTGATCTTCACTGCACTGCCTAACTTCAAAAGCGCCGTAAACGCTTCCTTCAACTGCGTATCCTGCGATTTGGCGATATAGCGCAGCCCGTCTGATGCAATGCCCACCTTTTGATACTCTTTTTTATGAAACACTTTTTGTCTGAGAACCACGCCATTTTTATAATGGTTCAGCATTGATGCATCACAGAAATTATAGGCATAATACTGCGGATACTCCCCGTCACTTAGTTCCATGAAATGAAGCTTTCCTGCCATATCCTGCAAAAGAATGTATCCATCTCCGCTGTATGTCACAAGGAAGTCCTCCTCCCGCTCTGTGACCTCCAGAATCGTAAAGCACAGATAATTTCTGACGGCGTCCGCCGACTGTCCAAATATCCCCACAAGCATTTGAAAAATCTGCTGTGTGCTGTATCCCAGATTTGCCAGATGGCAGTATGCCTTTGCCCCGACTTCGCTGTGTTCTCCCTCCGAACAGCCATCGCACACAAGTTTGATAGTCTCATTTTCCAGACCGCAATCCTGACAGTTTTTCCCATAGTCCAGATGTTGTGCGCCAATCTTATTCACCACCATCGTACACGCTCCATTCTACCTATTCAGATCTGAAAAAAGTCATCTCCATCTGCCACCACCGATTTGGAGGACTCGATGACCGATTTTGACAGACAGTCAAATGCTCTGCGCAGCTCACTCGCTGAGCTTGTGACATCGAGAATATTGCAGAAGCCCAAATCCTTTGCCACCGTTGACGCCGCGCCGCCAAAGCTGATAAACGCTGTCGTGATCTCCTCCTGATTCAGATAGGCGATACAGTCCTTTGCCTGCGCGAAGCTGCTTTGGGACGAGTTATCCTGCCCGTCGCTAAAGACTGCAAACACTGCCTTGACCCGCACGCCCTGCGCCTTTAGAAACTTTCTGTATTCTCTGAGCTTTGCAGTTCCACCTGTGATTGCATCGTACATCGCCGTGCAGCCGCCAGCCTGAAATGCCGTGTCAAATTCCGAGATTCTCTTGTAGCCGCCAATGGTGATTGTGTCCTCAAAATCAGCCCGCGCGACTAAGATTTCATCTGCTTCTTTCGCACTTGCAAGCGCGTGCTGAAACTCCGTTAAGCTGTGCTTCATGTCCTGCTGAAAGACAGACATGGAACCGGATTTGTCAATTCCCAGAAATATCAGATTAATATTCTCACTGTCAATCTCCTCCACAGAGGTGTTTTCAATCTCAATTTCATCTAAGCCGTCTATTTCAAATACATTCCTATCATATTCCATTCTCTGTATCCTCCTGTTAATTTCTATTCTTAATTCTCAGTTCAAGATTTTGTCTGTGCTCTTTGCGATCGCTACCTGATACTTCCTCTTAAACGTCTCAAACGCGCTGTCCGTCACATCCTCAAAGCCGGGAATCGGTGACATGCAGTCTTCCAGTATATAAATCTTTCGCGTGATTTCCGGTCTGTTCTCATAGTATTCAAGAATCTGCTGAATGCTCTCCAGCACGCAGTGGCTCTTGGCTTCCCCCGCGATCACAATCTTGTCATACTGTTCCAGTTTATTGAGAAAATCCAGATTGATGTAACCTTTTGTGTCATATTCCGGCTTGATCACACCGTACATCTCAGACAGCGGGTCCTGCCCTTTGACAAGCCGCTGCACGATGGCTTTCTTGGCGACAGAGTGGAAATAGACCATGTTGGCAAACTGGTTTTCCAGCGCGCAGCCGACTGTTCCCTGAATGCAGTGATATGGCCAGATGCAGAGGGTCTTTTTTCCATCCTGTTCAAGATGCCCGACATAATCCCTTGACGCGATCGGATTGATGACTGCCTTCCACTTCCCGCTGTCCAAGTCCGCCAGCGTGACCGTCGTGTACGGCGCTGGATTGCTGCCCTGCTCGTCAATCCACCAGCAGGGGTGAAAGATCTGATGCGGCGTGTGCGTGTCGATGGAAACTGCAATATTCGAAATCGCGTCCATATTTTCATAGATAAAGCGGGTCATGCGCTCTACATCACCGTGTGCCCCGGGAACTCCCAGCGCCCCCTTTTCCATGAAATCCTGCTGCACATCAATTCCAATGAACAAAACCCGCTCACGGTTCTGTCTTGACGGAATGAGCTGCTCATCATTTGCCCGTTTCAAGAGCTGGTTCAGCGTGATGGGATTTTCCGCTTTTCCGATGGCATTTGTATTTACGATTTCAGTATACTTTGTATTCATAATAAGTACCTCCTGTTCTTATAGACGAAATATTTGGTTGCGAAGTGTTATTATCTTTTTGATATTATTTATTTGATAATAAGAATATAGCACGAACAAACAGAGATGTCAAGATGTTTTTATCAAAAGAATCAAAAGATTTATTTTTTATACAAAAAGAAGCCATGCACGAAATCTATCGTACAACAGCCTCTTTTCTGTCCGAATATGGTATCCAATTCCTAATCTTCGAGTGTTTGCTGCAAATTATCGGCAACCTTTTGAAGTTTTTCCTTTCCCTCCTGCATTGTTTCAAGAACTTCTTTTATATCATCAAGTATAAATCTTATTAAAGTCTAATTAACGAAGCTCATACGCCGCGCCCTCATACCCGAGATACTTCACCGTCTCCAGATCAATCGCCTCCACGCTCTGCGCCGCCTCCACGACTGGAATACACTTCCCTTTTCTGATAAAAAGCGGCACCTCGTTCAAGGCAACCTCGACATAGTGCGTCCCCTGCGGCAGAATCTCCTCATAGATGGTTCCATCCGGCAAGAACTTGACAAACTTCATCTCCTCCGGCAGATACACCGTCCTGCCGCTCACATTCTGTGTATAGACTGGTGCAATCATCGCCTCGTCCCCGAGCAGCAGCTGGTCCTCCGTCTCCACTGCACGCCTGTCATTGGGAAAGTCAAACCCAAGCGGTCTGAAATACATCTCACCGCGCTCTGCCGCCTTTACATACACACTGTACAAATATGGTATCAGCCGGTAACGCACGCCGACCACATGCCGAAAATCCTCGATCTGCTCAAACTGGTAACACTCCTGCTCTCTTGTGCCAAGCGCAGTGTGATTGCGCATCAGCGGCGTGAACACGCCAAGCGCCAGCCAGCGCAGCAGCAGATCCCTCGTCGTGTCGGCGCCAAACCCGCCAAGATCGGCACCAGTATACAAGAAACCGCACATATTCAGTGACGGCAGCATTTTGAGGTTCAGCAGAATATGCGACCACCACGACTGGTTATCTCCAGTCCAGATGCCGCCGTAGCGGTGCATACCAATGTAGGAGGAACGCGAGAACAGCAGCATGTTTTTGTCCGGCGCAATTTTCCTGAGCGCCTCACCAGCCGCTCTTGTCATATTATAGCCATACAAATTATGCACAAGGTCATGGCGGACCATCGTCCCATTGACGTTGTGATAAAACCGCTTGTAATCCTCAGGATTATTCTGAATCCGCTCGAGAATCCCCCGCGCCTCAAACGGTATCGCATCGGGATTGTCAACCATCGCATCGGCGCCAAACGTTTTCACATGGTCCGAAACAGCCTGATTTAAAGCCCGAATGCCCTCCTCTGAATAAAAGATTGCCGGCTCGTTCATGTCATTCCAGAAACCATCGATGCCAAGGCTTGTCAGCAGCTCATACTTTCCGCCAAACCATGCCCTCGCGTCAGGATTGAGCACATCGGGAAAATGCGTCCAGCCCGGCCAGACCGCCGCCACAAACGCCGAACCGTCCTCGCGCTTGCAGAAATACCCTTTTTCCAAACCTTCCTCATAGATCTCATAACCCTTCTCAATCTTTACGCCCGCATCAATAATCGGAATCAGATGAATCTTCTCCGCCTTCATCTTCTGCACAAACTGCTCAAATGCCGGGAATCGCTCTGCATTGACCGTAAAATCCTTGTAGTCCTGCATATAATCAATGTCAAGATACACCATGTCGATTGGCAGCTGATGGTCCCTATATCCCCGCACAACACGTTCAATATCCTCAGCCGTCTTATACCCCCATCGGCTCTGTCCAAAGCCAAACGCATACTTCGGCGCAATATAGCTTGTGCCGATCATCTTTCGAAACTGCTTCACCACATCATAGGCGCTCTCACCTGTGATGACATACAGATACAAATCTGCGCGCTCACAGGACACCGTGAGCAAATTCTGCTGCGTGTATCCAATATCAAAACTGATCGTCGCAGGGTAATCAAAAAAGAGTCCTACGTGCTGCTTCCCCGACACTACGATAAAGTTGTGTGCGCCGTAAAGCGATGTCTTGTCCTCCGTGTGATGCGGATCATCTGTACAGTTGCTCACATACCTGTACCCCCTCTTGTTGATACCGCGGTTTGCCTCCCCCAGTCCATAAATGACATCCGTGTCACTCATCTGACACTGGTAACAAAACCCCTTCTCCACAGAAATCTCACCGCACGCAAGGGCTCCTGCAAACGCTTTTGCCGGAATCTGCGCTGTCACCGCCTCCGTCTCAAACGGACTGCCAAACACATACTTTTCTACCATGATAAAATCCTCCTTCTATATAAAATACTACTTTAATATACGAACGCCTTTCGAAATGCCGCTGCCACCAGCGCCGACGTGAGAAGCTCAGCCGCCGGAAATGCCAGCCAGACCCCATTCATGCCAAACAACGCCGACAGCACAAGGGCACAGACAATGATTGCGACAAACCCTCTTGAGATCGACGCTGCAAACGCCCATCCCGCCGATTCCACCGCACTCAGAATCCCCGTTCCTACAATATTAAAGCCCGCAAACAAAAAACCAATAAAATACAGGCGCAGACCCGTCACCGCATACGCCGTAAGCGCGGTATTTTCCTCATGGTTAAACACCGCTGTGATTGGTTCTGCCAAAGCCCACACCACGCCAAGAATCAGTACCGCCATCACCAGTGCTGCACAAACGCCAAGTCTGACCACCTTTCTGACCGATTCTGTCTGCCCCTTGCCATAATAGTCACTCAAAAGCGGCTGTGACCCTTGCGACACACCGTTAAAGACCGCCGCTGCCACCAGCGATGTATTGGCGACCACGCCGTATGCCGCCACCCCGACATTTCCGGCAAGCTTCAAAATCAGCATATTAAAGACAACCGTCGTCACCCCCGATGAAATTTCTCCGACAAAGGCAGAAATGCCAAGCTGGCAAGCCGCAAACAGCCGCTTCGCAGAAGGCACTGCCCATCGAAACGCAATGGTGCTCTTTTTGGACAGCAGGTGCACGCAGCAGATTGACACGCCAAGCACCGGCGACAGCGCCGTTGCCAGTGCCGCCCCCCTCATGCCAAGCCCGAGCAGAAACATCAGCACATAGTCAAAAACCACATTGAACAGACTGCTGCAAAGCGTCGCAGCCATCGCGACAGAAGGGGCGCCGTCATTGCGCACAAACGCATTGCAGATATGATTCCACATAAAAAACGGCGAAAACATCATAAAGATTGCCGTGTAGTCTTTTCCCACCGCGACAATCCGTTCATCGCCGCCCAGCAGCGCGACCACCTTCTCTGGCATCAAAATGCCGATTAAGATAAAAACAATGCCAATTGCCAGTGCCCACAAAAGTGCATTGGAAAAATACAGCTCCGCGTCCTTGTCCTTCCGCGCCCGCAGGATTTTAAACCGGATTGCAGAACCGACCCCAATCATTGCGCCGATGGCAAAAATCAGGCTGTACACCGGCAGGACGAGATTGAGCGCCGTGATCCCGTCCGCCCCCTCCGCCAGCGATATAAAAAATGTGTCCGCTAAAATATAGATCGAAATTCCCAGCATTCCAAGAATATTCTGCGACACGTATCTTGTAAAAAGCTTCTTCTCAGACATCATCATCACTCCCAATATGAAAAGAATACCCTCTCGAACACCACTATGTCAAGCACAATCCTGGTGAATATTTGTCAAAGACTTGTGAAAATTGGAAAAATATGGTAAATTTAATAAATACGAAAGAGGTGGTGATTACAACGAAGCGAAAATATGCCAGTCAGAATGTGTATGATGCACTGCAAAACAGATTTCACTTTATCTTCAAAGAATTTGACAATATCTTTGTCTCCTTCTCAGGTGGGAAAGACAGTGGTCTTTTATTGAACTTGACGTTGGATTTCCAAAAAAAATTTTACCCGAATAAAAAAATCGGTGTCTTTCATCAGGATTTCGAGGCACAGTATTCTGCCACGACCGACTATGTAGAACGAACTTTTACACGGATTGAGAAAGATGTCGAGCCATACTGGGTATGTCTCCCCATGGCAACACGGACAGCGCTCAGCAACTACGAGATGTTCTGGTACCCGTGGGATGATACCAAGGAAACTGCATGGGTACGTCCTATGCCAGACCATCCCTATGTGATCAATATGAAAAATAATCCGATCACAACATACCATTACCGTATGCATCAGGAGGATCTCGCCAAGCAGTTTGGTCGATGGTACCGCATTTCCCACGGCAATCAGAAAACCATCTGCCTGCTTGGCATCCGCGCAGACGAATCCATGCAGCGCTACAGTGGTATCTTAAACCGCAAATATGGCTATGACAACACCTGCTGGATCAGCAGACAGTTCAAGGATGTATGGTGTGCATCCCCCATCTACGACTGGTCCATCTATGATGTTTGGCACGCAAATTATATTTTTTCCTACGATTATAACAATCTGTATGACCTGTATTATATGTCCGGGCTCAAGCTGGACCAGATGCGCGTGGCTTCGCCCTTCGGCGACTATGCCAAAGAAAGCCTGAATCTGTACCGCGTCATCGACCCCGAAATCTGGGCAAAGCTCGTCGGCCGTGTCCGCGGCGCAAACTTTGGCTCTATTTACGGCAAAACCAAGGCGCTCGGATACCGCAACCTGACACTGCCAGAGGGGCATACATGGGAATCTTATACGAAATTTTTGCTGGATACGCTGCCCGTGCGGCTCAGAAATAACTACATTAAGAAATTCCAGACTTCCATTGATTTCTGGCACAATGTCGGCGGCGGTCTGGAAGAAAAAACGATAGAAGAACTGGTTGCGCACGGCTATCAAATCCGCCGCAATGGAGTGTCCAACTACACCCTCATGAAAAATGCACGCATAATCTTCATCGGCAAGATTCCAGACCACACGGACGACATCAAATCCTCGAAGGATATCCCCAGTTGGAAGCGCATGTGCTATTGTATCTTAAAAAATGACCATATCTGCCGTTTTATGGGTTTTGGCCTCACAAAACAGCAGAAAGAAAGCATTAATTTATTAAAGAAAAAATATCAGAATGTAGGTGAATAAAAATGACATATCAAAGTCCTGTCTATCAGGTAATTTCAGTCCCAGTTGAGAAAATACAGCCTAATACATACAATCCAAACTCCGTGGCGCCGCCAGAGCTCAAACTGCTCTACGACAGCATCAAGGAGGACGGCTATACAATGCCCATCGTCTGTTACCATGATGACCCCGACGACACGTACATCATTGTGGACGGCTTCCACCGCTACCGCATTATGCTGGACTACCCCGATATCTATGAGCGCGAGAATGGCATGCTGCCCGTCTCTGTCATCAACAAACCGCTCGATCACCGCATGGCAAGCACTATCCGCCACAACCGCGCAAGGGGCTCACACAGCGTAGACCTGATGAGTAACATTATCAAAGAGCTGCACGAGCTGGGGCGTTCAGACGCATGGATTTCCAAGCACTTAGGTATGGAGAGGGATGAAATCCTGCGCCTCAAACAGATTACCGGGCTTGCCGCCCTGTTTCGGGATATTCCGTTTGGCAACGCATGGGTTCCTATCGATGAAAAAGAAAACGTGACGACAGCACCATTTCCAAATGATGATATCGAAAATGAAATATAAAAGAATAAAATGCATAAAAAATGCCCATCTCACAATCAATGGGCATTTTTATTATGTACTATACTGTAAATTTATTTACATCTTGTATCAAAATGCTGACTTTCCCCTCCAAGTCCTCCACAATTTGATTCGATTCATGCACTTCTCTGGAAAGCTCTGTAGACATTGCCGCCGTCTCCTCCGCAACTGATGCATTGTCCTGTGCCAAATCATTCAGCACTGAAATCGAGGTGGTGACACCCTCTCTCTGGCTGTCAATCTCCCGTGTCATCGAATCTATCGAATTTACCGAAGCAAAGCAGTTCACAAGCTCCTGATGCAGCTTCTCCATAATATGCTGCGTCTCAGTCAGTGAGTTCACCTGTATCTCAACTGCCTCGTTGATCTCCTTCATCACAGCGACAGACTTTGATGCATTCCCTTGAAGCGCAATCACCGTCTTGGTGATCTCCTCGACAGATTCGCCAGACTGGTTTGCCAGCTTTGCAATCTCATCTGCCACTACAGAAAAGCCTTTTCCAGCCTCGCCAGCACGCGCTGCCTCGATGCTCGCATTCAGGGCAAGCAGACTTGTCTGGTCTGAAATCTCATTAATCAGATTCGCCGCCATATGAATCTGCTCAACGGATTTATTCGTATTTGCCGTCTGCTCAGCCATTGCAGAGATACTCTCCCTCGTCTTGTTGCTCACGCTGATTAACTGTTTCAACGTATCCATCGACTGTTCGCTAATGCGGTTCATCTCATCTGCATTTCTGTTCAGATTCGCCACCTCAGAGCCAGTCTGGTTGATCTGGTCTGCCATCATGACAACATTTCCGCTCGCTTCGTCCGTGGAAGCCGCCTGTTTGGTGACATTCTCTGCGATCGAGTCCACCGCAATCGACACCTGTGAGATGGATTCCTTCATATTATTAAAGGATTTATCAAAATTTCCCAGCGCACTGCCAACGCTGTTCGAGATTTCCGTGATTCCCCGCAACAGTCCGCGCATATTTTCCTGTGCCACCCGCAGCGCATCTGCCGTCTGTCCAACTTCGTTCCTCGTCTTGACATCTACATTTGTGGTCAAATCGCCCTCGGACAGCTTCTGTGCAAACGCCTGAATCTTCTTTAACGGATTCACGATCTGCCTGCCGACTAAAAACGCCACTGCCAGCGATATAAAGATGGCTGAAAAACACACTGCATTCGAGCGGATCAGCACATTCAGATACTCCTTATCCAGTTCGGCTTTGACGACTTCCTTTGCCGCATTGATCTCATCGACATAATTGCCTGTGCAGACAGCCCAGCCCCACGGCTCAAACAACTCAGAATAAGCAATCTTGGGCGCGACTGTCACTCCGTCTGATTTCGTGAAATAAAATTCATTATATCCACACTTATCCGCACTGTTGCAGACATTTACCACCGACTGTGTGATCATCACACCGTTCTGGTCCATAAGGTCCTTTCGGTTATCGCCCTCCTGATCAGTCAGAACTGCATGTGCCACCAGCACATAGTCCATGCCGTCAATCCAAAAATATCCGCTCTGGTCCTCCCGGTAGCGCATCGCACGCACAACATCTTTTGCGTCCTCCTGCGCCTCCTCCTCAGTCTTTTCACCTGCCTTGAATTTATCATACTCACTCTGAATGACCGCAACCGCGCTCTGCACCTGTGATCTTATCTCCGATTTGTAACCTTCATCCACTGCCTCTTCATAAGTCTCATATGAATTTTGGGAAATTGCCTGAATCGAAAAGATGGAGTTTCCACCAATCCCGATTGCCGTGACTGCTGCAACCACGCCACACAAACACATGATCGCACTGATTAAACTTTTTTTCCTCTGACCCATTTTGAACACGCCTCCTACTCCATAACAGCTCCATGCCTTTACGCGTACAAATGCTCAGAGTTGTCATCTCATGCAAAATTACTGCCTACAACGAAAAATATAATATCATTTTAGTATATTTTTAACAATAAAGCAAGAATTTTGTTTAAAATAATCAAAAATCACGCAAATTTTAAACGCTTTTCGTACATTTTAATGAAAAAAGGCGTGTATCTCTACTATATTTTTTATTATGTATGCTGTGCAACAAATGCCTTAATGGCATCGTAACTCTCTTTGCTAAGAATGTGTTCAATCTTGCAGGCATCTTCAATTGCAATCTCCTGCGGAACGCCGAGCCGCATCAGCCACTCCGATACAAACTCATGCCGCTCATAGATTAGCTCTGCAATACGTTTCCCAGACTCTGTCAGATAGATAAAGCCCGCGTCTGTTACCGTAATATAACACTTCTCCCGAAGATTTTTCATCGCGATACTGACACTCGACTTCTTAAAGCCAAGCTCATTCGCAATATCCACAGCGCGCACAACAGGAAGTTTCCTGCTAAGAACCAGTATCGTCTCCAAATAATTTTCAGCAGATTCGTTTTCTATCATCTCAAAGCCTCCTATCTCAGACTACTCCTTACACCATACTTCCCACAAAGCCCTCTTCTTCAAAACGCTTTCGTTCCTCATGCCGCTTCCTGCATTTATAATACTATTTTACAAATGTCGTATAGTACTGCTGCGCTGTCTCTTCGTCAAGGGCAAAGTGCCGCTGCAATTTA
>KE159562.1:159555-160575 GCA_000403215.2 Lachnospiraceae bacterium A4 | reverse complement strand
CAGAAGCCGCTTATAAATTCATCGCCTGTCGGCTTGACGGACTGATTTTTTGAAGCCTTGTGTGCGGCTTCTGCCTTCGTCACCTGTCCTGCTAGGTGGTATCAAGCTCTACCAGCCTGTCAGGGTGAATGACCTGACGCCCCTTGTAGATGAACTGATTCAGAACATCTGCAAATACAGACGGACGTTTCATGTATTTAAAAACCCTCTTTTTCCTGCCTCTTCAAGCAGCTTGGGCTGAATCTCGGGATACGTCCATGCCTTCGGCATCTCCTTCGTGATGATTATTTTTTCAATCTCACTGTGTAATTCCCCTTCGAAACGCTTCACTTCAGCAAAATACAGCATTCCAAAGGTCTCCTGCCCGTCAAAATTGTCCGCTGCGGTCACAGAATACACACATACTGGCCAAAGCTCAAACTCAAGCGCCCCTGTCTCCTCATACAGTTCTCTCTTTGCGGTATCCAAAATTGCCTCTCCCGGTTCTCTGTGACCGCCGGGAACTTCGAGCGTCTCTCTCTGCCTGTGTTTACAGAATACATAGTTCCCCTCTGTCCTTGTGATGATTACCGCAAATTGAAACAGTGCATCGTCCGCTTTCTCATAAAACTTTACTTTCATTTGTTCTTCCTCTCACTACATTGTACTAATAACAGACCTCATTCGTCCCGCATGCCGCTTCCTTCATTTATAATACTATTTTACAAATGTCGTATAGTACTGCTGCGCTGTCTCTTCGTCAAGGGCAAAGTGCCGCTGCAATTTATAAATAATAACGTTTTCTGCTACGCCGTCCTCCACCTTATCCTGTATAAATGCCCTGATTCCCTCGATTCTGCCTTCGATTCTTCCTTCATTTCTTCCCTCAATTCTACCCTCATTTCTTCCCTCATCTCTGCCTTTAATTCTGCTCTCTTCTCTCATTTCCTGTATTGCCAGACACATATCCACCGTCTCCTTTCCCTGTTCGAGTTTTATTTTTGAGTTCGTCGCAGCATTGATAATCTCGGCTGCGCTTCT
>KE159562.1:135708-158875 GCA_000403215.2 Lachnospiraceae bacterium A4 | reverse complement strand
CCTGTCGGCTTGACGGACTGATTTTTTGAAGCCTTGTGTGCGGCTTCTGCCTTCGTCACCTGTCCTGCTAGATTGATAAAATCATACAAGCCATTTTTGACAGGCATTGCATAATTGATTTTGCCCTCGTTCTCCACTGCTAGAATACAATAGGCTGCTTTCTGGTCTGTCATTACGGTCAGTATTTTTGATACATCGCGATATTTCTGCACAGGGACAGACGCCTGACTGCCGCCATATGGTATAGTAATCTCTGTGGTATCAAGCTCTACCAGCCTGTCGGGGTGAATGACCTGACGCCCCTTGTAGATGAACTGATTCAGAACATCTGCAAATACAGACGGACGTTTCATGTATTCCTTTGTGAGTATGTCCAGTTTTCCCATGTCTTTCTCTCCTTGTATGCTTCACTTTTGTATGTATGGTAATGATACCATAGTTCACTGGAAATCTCAAATACCTTGCGTGCGTCCTATCTGCCTTATGATTTTAGACTCTTCATTCTATATAATATTTATAATTTACCCTAAATGATTCTATGATTTCTTTATATTTAAGATAAAAAATACAGTTATCAGACATTTCAAATCAGTCCAACTCATAAAAAACACTAAAATAACATGTAATGAAGGAATCGACAGTACCTCCTGAACTTTTTAACATACTCTTGAAATCTCTTTGCACCTGATCTTGAGAGATGATTTTTTGCCAAATGTGTATGAATCTATGAAATGTACATCAAATGTACCTTGATTCAATTGGAATAGGCAGAAAAATACTCATTGTAATATATAGCTCACTGCCTATATAAACATGATAACAAGCCTCTGGAAAAAACCTGCACCCTATATAAAATCTCCTCCATTATGAACAATATAGCAATAAAAAAGGCTTTCTCTCAGCTCTTATTATACTATACACCCTTTTTCGTTTCCAGTGCGAATCTGCGCTGTTTTCCGCTATTTGATTCACCCTTTTTGTTATCTGCTCCTTGACTGCTTGTCTGCATATTTTTACCATTGATTAATATATGTAATTTTAGGGGGATTCAAGAAAAAATCTTCATAAAACTCTTGTTTGTGACGTGACGTAATGAGAAATACTATAGTCACCCAGAATCTCAATCAGGTAAACAGAGACTCCGAGTGACTATTATTGTAAATAGGAAGTATGACATGGATAGCCGGAAAGCGGCAGCACAAGATTATATGAACATTGACGAGGGGGAATAACAACTGTCCGGCAGTCAGCCAGATTGACCGGGCTGCATTTTATTCTCCAATTATTTCTATATCGTCCGATAAATCCCGTATGACAAGCGCACTTGTATTTGTAAGTTTGATATGATTTTTTAATGGAACTGTCAATTTGCCCCTTCTTTCGCCAGAGCTGCAATGGACATCTAATTTTGTATCTATCAAACCAATATTATTCTCTAAATTATTGGCAAAAATAATACTCCCGGCGCTTACTCCTAACACCAAACCATTGTGATTGATATAGGCCATCAAAGACTGGTCAAACTTTGTCGCATTGATTCTTTCAAGCAAATAACGTGTACTTCCGCCGCACAAATATACCACATCGTATTGTTGCAGTTTCTCAAACTCCATACCGGCATGTAAATCAAATACATCAATATGTTGGTCTAAAATACCGCATTTTAGCAAATCCTTCATGCATTTTGGCAAAACTTCGACCGCATCTGCGTCTATTGCCGCTGTGGGGATAAATAAGGCTTTTACGGCGGACATATCTTTCCCTGCCATCTCCACAAAACACGTTTTTATTTCTTCCGTTTCTAAACCTGCTGATGTTAATAATACCCGCATTCTTCCTCCTATTCCGGCCAGTTCATCTGCTCATTCGAGATTCCTAATTTCCTGCACGCACTGCATACATGTTCTTTTTCCGCCTGATTTCCAATCTGATACGTGAAAATCCTGTCCTTCAATACAATGTATTTTTGATTCCCTGCCTTAAAATCAACAAACCAGTTCTCATTAGTATCAGAAGCAGACAGCATGACTTTGGCGATTTGTTCTGGAAAATCTCTTTTATCACATGTAAAAAACAAAGCGGTCCAATATTTCGGTTTTCCGCCAGTATTCCACAATTCGATTTTATGAATATTCAGGCAGTCAATGATCTGATCGTCCGCGATGCTTTCTTTGATTAAAATGCCTTCGTATAATTCCGGTTTCTTTTTTTGAATGGCGTTGCTGCCGCAGTTGTGAACATCTTTTACCTCGTTTAAGGTCAATTCATCTTTTAAGAGAGTATCCATCGACACCCGAAAAGTTTCTCCCAGCAGTAGTAATTTCTCTGTCTCCGGCAACGCAATGTCTGCCTCCCATTTGGATATGGACTGACGGCTGACATTACATATTGAGGCAAGTTCTTCTTGCGTCATGCCGTTTGCTTTTCTTAGTTCTATAATTTTTTGTGATAATTTCATTGCCACGCCTCCTTTCAAATAGTATTGTACAAAATAACAATACTATTTACCACCAACGTGAAAGTGCTTTTTGGCAACTACTGGTTGCAATATTCGGACAGGCACCCATCCACAATGCGCACAATGCGCTGCGCCGCCTTTGCCACTTTCAGGTCGTGCGTAATCATGACAATGGTATTTCCTAGCTGGTTTAAATTGTCAAAGAGTTTGAGCACCTCCTGTCCGCTGGCGCTGTCAAGCGCTCCTGTCGGCTCGTCGGCAAGAAGGATTGCCGGTTCGCTGGCTAAGGCTCTTGCGATGGATACACGCTGCTTCTGACCGCCGGAAAGCTCATTGGGTCTGTGCCCAAGCCGGTGCGAGATGCCCAGTAATTTTACAATCTCACTGCACTGCTTCTTTGCCTCCCGGTGCCCCATGCCGCGTATAAGCAGGGGCATAATGATGTTCTGCATCACATTGTAGGTTGGAATTAGCTGATAATTCTGGAAGATAAAGCCTATCTCTTTGTTGCGCACCTCCGTCATCTCGCTCTCCTTGGTGTTATGGATTGCCCTGCCGTTTAGATAATATTCGCCGGAATCCAGCACGTCCATACAGCCGATAATATTCATCAGCGTTGTCTTGCCAGAGCCAGACGGCCCGAGGATTGCCACAAACTCGCCTTTTTTTACGGTAAAATCAATGTTCTTCAGAACAGGAACGATATCGTCGCCAAGGCGGTAGCCTTTATTCACGTTCTTTATCTCGATTATTTTTTCCTCCACAGACCGCGCCCCCTATTCCACAATCCATATTTTCATCAATTCGCTGCTGCCTGTATCGTCTTTTTGCAGCAGCATTTTGATAATGTCTCCGTTTGACAGGCGTGAAAAGGTGGTAACCGTGCCAAGTTTTGTCTCCACCTCTGTGCCTACGGGAATCTGTATCTGTCCTGTCACATCTGTTTCAGAATATGTCATAACAGCAGCAGCTTGTGTGTAATCTGTTTTATCCTGTGCTGAAGTTTTTTGTAGGCCTGAGCTGCCAGCTCTCGCGGCGGCACTGCTTGCGGGCATTGTTCCTGTCGCGGACATATTTTGCATGTCACCACCTAATGTTTTTTCACCGTCCGATACCATTTCTTCCCTCTGCCCTGCCATATCCCTTTTTCCGCCACTGGCATTTTCATCTGCGCTGCGCGCTCGTTTCCCGCCGCCTTTTTCCCGCAGGTCATTGAAATCCACTGCCTGCGCCTCCAACTCGACATATGTCATCTCATTGCCCAGTATGGAGGTAATCTTCGCGTATGCATATTCCTGTCCTTCCTCCAGAGCAGGCTCATTATTTTCATCTGCCGCGTGAGTCTGCGGCAGATACCAGCAGTATACGCCTGCACCTGCCGCCATGAACAAAATTAATATCACAACAATCCACTTAACTTTCTCCATTGAACCTTCTCCATTTAACCTCAGTTTTCATTCTTCCAGCCATCTGTTTTGGCAGCTCTCTGACTTTGCCTGATACCAGTTCGCCTGTTTTGGCAGGCGCTGTCCTTCCTACTCCTGATTCAGCGCGGCGACAGGTATGAGTGACGACGCTTTGTAAGCGGGGTAGAATCCAAAAATTGTGCCTGTGATCACCCCGAACGCCAGCGACATCAGTGCGCCCTGTGCAGACAACTCCACCCTGACGGAAAAGCTCTCTATCACCGGCGTAATGCCAAATGCGACTAGCACGCCGAGGATTGAGCCAATAAGGCTCATAAAACATGCCTCAAACAAAAATTCCAGCAAAATATCACGCTTGGAACAGCCGAGTGCCTTGAGAATGCCGATTTCATTCGTCCTCTCCTTCACGGACACAAACAGCACGTTCATAATGCCGATTCCCCCTACAATGAACACAATCACTGCCATCGCGATGAGCAGAAGCTGTAGGGTGTCGTTGGATTTTGACGCCGCTTCCATCTTTGTTCCCGCATCGGAAATGGTAAATTCTGCGTTGGCGTAGCTGTCGGCAAGAACAGTTTTTACATTTTCAATCACAGTGTCAACGCGGTTGACATCTGCTGAAATTACAGTGATTGTCGGGCTGATATTCTGTCCGGTAATATACTTCACGCCCGTCTCATAGGGAATAAAGATGGTCGTGTCGGGACTGATGCCTGACGATACACTCCCCATCTCCTCAAGCACGCCGCTCACCACATATGGTCTTGCATCAATATAGACCACATCATCATATGCCGCATAGACACTTCCAAAAATCTCCTTTGCGGCGGAATAGCCAAGCACACAGTATTTTTCCTTATTTTCATCATTTTCGCCAGACAGAAACTCGCCTGTGATCATCGAGAGATTGCTGATTGTCATATAATTGCTCTTTACGCCCGCAATCGTATAAGAACCTGCCGATTCCAGTTCACCGCCTTCGACCTCGGTCGTCGTCGTGTAGGATATGGTCACATCTGAGACATCAGGAACAAATACTGCCAGCTCCTCCATGTCCGCTGTGGACAGCACCAGTTTTTCCTGATTGGTTCTGTCTCCGCTGCCTCCCCAGCCGCCAAAAAAATCATTCATTGACGGAACAGCCCCCCGCATTCCGCCGCCGTTTGGCATGGCGCCGCCGGGTATGCCGCCTCCGGGCATTTTATTGCCCTTTTCCCTGCTGCCAAAAGCCGCCGCATTCGATTCATAAGAAATATCTATCGCGCCCGCATTGAGGTTCTTGAACTGTTCTGCGACCTCCAGTTTTCCGCCTGTGCCAATGGCGAGTACCATCATGATTGTGGCAGAGCCGACAATGATGCCGACAGAGGTAAGAATGACCTTGAATTTATTTTGGGAAAGATTGATGATGACAAGCCTTAATAACTCCGAAATCCTCATGTTTCACCTACCTTGCTCTCGATTAGGACGATATCCCCCTCAGAAAGCCCTGCCACAACCTCGACATGGACACCGTCTGAAAATCCCGTGGTGACTTCCTGTTTCACAATGTTTCCGCTGTCATCGCGCACCTTGACATAAGATTTTGTCCCCTCTCTGAACACTGCGCGGTTTGACACATAGCAGACCTCCCTCAGCTCTTTTGTCACAAAGGTCACATCGCCCGTCATTCCCTCATACAGTCCTGACAGCTCCCCCTGCACAGTCACAGTGACAGTGTAATAAACAGTGCCCAAACTGCTGTCATACGCTGCATCTGACACCTCGGTTATCCTGCCTGAAAAAATCTCATCGGGATACGCCGTAAATACAATATTCACGGCGCCGTCCCTGTCAACCGCTTTGTAATCCTCCTCGCCAAGAGACACGTCCATAGAGACGCTCTTGCTGTCATTGAGCGCCACAAGACTGCTTCCGCCAGACAGCGTATCTCCCTCTGACAAAAAGACCTCTGTCACAACGCCGCTGTACTCAGCAAGAATACTGTTGTCCTGTACTGAATGGTCAAACGCCGCCAGTTTCTCCTCTGCCGCGTCATAGCGCTTCTTTGCAGAGGCGAGTTCATTGTCAAGGCTCGCTGTCTGTATGCTGTACCACTCAGATGCCTTACCAGCATAATAGGCGTCAATCTCCTGCATCTGCCCCAAGTCCAGCTTTGCCTTCTCATAGTCAAGCTGGCACTGGTTCATGGTGCGGACTGCTGTCTGTATATCGAGTGCAAGCTGCGCTAACTCGTCATTCATGCGCTCAAGCTCCTCCTCATACTGGTCTGCAAGTTTTTGCGCCGTGTCCCTTGTATTTAGATAGACCGTATAGTAATATGCATTCTCATGCCTTCCTTCGTAGTTCTCCGCGACAGCCCCCTGCGCTTCGCGCAGAAATGTTTGTGCCTCGGCGTATTCCTCCTGAATTTCTGCAAGCGCCAGCAAATTTTCATTGTAGGTATTTTGTTTATCGTCCACAGCCGCCGCCGCGTCCTCGACAGCCTCCTGATATGTTTTCAACTCATTTTCATAGATTAGCTGTGCATACTTCCCATTTGTGACATACGTGTCATATCCCTGCTGTGCCTGTGTTCTCGACGCCTTCTGTTCGATCTCAAGCGCTTCATAGTCTGCCTTCGCATCACGGATATCCTCAGACAGTGTCTCCCGAATCTCCTCCACACTTTCCGTTGTCAGGATGTAGAGTATATCCCCCTCCCGGACCTCCTGCCCGACTGCGATCTTTACATCTGCCACTTCGAGAGACTGGCTCTGTGACGCCTGCCCCTCCACATTCATCACCCCAAATGACAGCATTCCAGAACTGCCATTTCCAGAACCGCCGTTTCCCATGCCGCCAAATCCTCCCGGCATGGCGCCCGCCGCAGTCTGGCCGCCTGATGCTGCTGTGGCGGTGCTGTCAACAAGCGCACTGATATCCAGCTCAAAGCGCTGCTCGAGCGTACCAATCTCCACAGTTGCCTCCTCCGTGATTCCCACGGTGAGGCTTCCATATTCCGCTTTGCTTTCCTTGTACACAAGCTCCTCCCCGCCGTGCCCAAGCCCTGCAAGACGCAGAGAAACAGCAACAATTCCCGCCGCCGCTGCCGCACCAGTCCCAATAAGCAGTTTTGCCTTATTTTTCATCTGCGCCTCCTTTCTGAACCAGCGTCTTGACATAATACTTGTCGCCTGCGCTGATTCCGTCTAAGACTTCAATGTACTCGCCGTTGTGAAACCCTGTCGTCACCGGCGTGAGCACATACGTCTCCCCGGATTTGATATACAACTGGCTTTTCCCGTTCTCCTCCACGACTGCCTTGCGCAGAACATAACTGATGTTCTCTGCCTGCTCCGTGACAAATGTCACCTCCGCCGTCATGCCGCTATAGAGCATGGAGGTATCTCCCTGTATCGAAACCACGACTGGATAACTGATGGTTGCCGAATTTCTGCTTGTGGCGGTCGTCGTGACCGACTCGATAACGCCATGATAGGTTTCCCCCTCATATGCAGAAAAATTTAATTCCACCGCATCGCCGACTTTCATGGCCACGACGTCCTCCTGTGAAACATCTACGGACACCGTCATTTCATCTGCCTTTGCAAAGGCGACCAGCGTGCCGGTATTCATCAGGTAATCCCCCGCCTCATAACCGATTTCTGTGACAATCCCGCTTCCCTCGGCAAAGACAGTCCCGTCTCCCACAAATTTGTCGAAAGCCTCCAGCTTTTCTGCTGCCTCCTCAAGTTCCCGCTGCGCCTTGGAAAGCGCATTCTCATACCCAGCCAGGCTGCTCTGGTATTTTACATCCGCAAGCTCACCGCTGACAGTCGATGTGTTCAAATCCTGCTGCGCTGCCAGCAGCTCTTTTTCCAATAACTGCTGCTGGTATATAAGCTCTGCCTCTATCTCATATACTTCATCAAACTTCTCCTGAATCTGTTTGCTGCTCTCATCAAACTGGCTGAAAAACTGCTCATAAGATGCCTTTGCCGACTCAAATGCCTGCGCCGCGTCCACCCTGTTTGTGACATAATCCTCACTGGCGGCTTCGACCGCCTCGACCGCCTTCTCATACGCCTCCAGAATATCGGATTTTTCTTCGAGATACTCCTCCTCGGTCAAGTCGCACTGCAATTGATAGATCTCTTTTAAAAGCTGATGTATCTCAAGGTTTTTTGCCGCCATATCGTTCGACAGCCGCGCGATGGCAGTATCGTGCGAAGTCTGCGCCAGCGATGTGTCAAGCAGCGTTTCGTCGCGGGAAAGCTCTGCCTCCAGCACGCCAAGTTCATACGCTGTCTGTGCTTTCGCAAGCGCAATCTGTGCCTCGGTATTCTCATAGGTAAGCGCCTTGCGCACAGAAGCAATGCTGTCCTGCGTAAAACGGTATACCGGCTCGCCCTCCTTCACACGCTGCCCGACAGCCACATAGACCTCCTCCACTTTTAGATAATTTGCTTCTGCTTCCTCCTCATCGTCCTCGTCGTCGCTGTCCTCCTCCGTGGACACATCGAGATCATAAAGCTGCGACGTAATCCCAAACGCCACCGTTCCGCTCTCCGTCACGCCACTCTTGAGCGTCCCCTGCTGCACGGTCTGTTCGCTGTATGCCCACTGCTGTGTATTCTGTGATGATTTTATAAAAATGGTATAGCACGCAGCCGCAATGACCACCACCGCCATGCTGCACAGGGCTGCCAGCGTCTTTTTAGTCCTGCGTGCCATGCGTCTTTTTGTCTGTGTCTGCTGGCTGTCCATGCGCATTCTCCTCTCCGTCTAATATTGTCTCCACAGGTGCTTTCGTCCTATCTCCGTCTCCTCCAAACAGCACATTTGCCGTGAGATTCGCGTCAATCCCGCTCACATCTCCTTGCAGGTTTACTGTCACAGTATAGCTGACAGAGGTTCTGCTGTTGGAGGAGGAAATCGGATTGATCGTTTCAATGACACCGCTGTAGCTGCCGCGGTCCGTGATCGTGACAGATGCCGTCTGTCCAACATAGAGTTTTGCGATATCCTCTTGGCTCACCGACACAGACACGGAAATCTGCTCTGGATTGCTGTAGGCAAATACCATGCTTCCACCTGTGAGTGCCTGCCCTTCTTCTGCCATCAGCATCAATACGGTTCCGTTTTCTTCTGTGCGCAAGTATCCGTCCCCCACCAGCGCTTCAAACAGGGCAAGATTGCTGTCCGCCTCCTCCTTGGCGTCCTCTAATCTGTCCAAGCTGTCCTTGAGGCTGGCAAGCTGGGTATCATAGTCCTCCTGCGCCGTCTTTCCCTTTGCCACAGCCGTCTCATAGACAGTCTTTGCACTCAGGGATTGTTTTTGATACGACACCTCTGCATCGGTGAAATCCTCCCTTGCCGTCTCAAGCTGGTTTTGCAGTTTTTGAAGCGTTAATTCCGCAGAGGCGATTTCCGCCTCATATTCCTCAAGCGCGGTGTTGTATTCCTCCTCCGCTTTTTCTGCCTCCTGTTCCAGAAGGCTCATTGTCTTGACAATCCACTTTCGTTCACTCTGCTGCGCCTGCCTCTCCATACCGCCAAAACCAGCAGGTGCTGTCCCCATACCATCACTGAAATCCTGCGTGCCTTTTCCTGTATCTGTCTGGGGAGGCGGTTCTGTGCCTGCATTTTCCTCCGGCACAGACTCTAATGTGTCCGGTTCCGCGTCAGACACAGCAGCGTCTCCGGCAGCACCACTCAGTGTCATCATTCCTGCTGTCCCCATAGTTTCTGATGCGCCGCTATTGAGCTCGTCATCTGTCACTTCCCAGTATTCTTTTCTTTCCATATATAATTCTCTTGCGTCTTCGTAAGCTTTTTTCAGGCTGGCAATCTCATAATCTTCATAAAAAGTTTGATTCTGCACACGACCGAGATATTCATTGTATTCCTGCTGCGCCTCCTCGTAAGTTTTTGAGGACTGTGCATAGTCCGCTTCAAGCTGTGCGATGGTGTCATCATAGACCTGTTTGGCAAACTGTGCCTCGAGCATTGCCGTATCATAAGTATACTTCGCCTGCAACCTGCTCTCCCCGTCTGAAATCTGCCCGCTCCGGTATTCAAGCTGTGCACTCAGCGCCGCGGCTTCCAGCTCTTCCCTTGCGTCTGCGATACTTTCTTCGGTAAATTTGATGTAGGGATCGCCCGCTTTGACGCTGTCGCCGTTTGCCAGATAGACCTCCTCCACATACAGGCTTGTATCTTCCAGAAAATCAATCTCAAAGGTGACTGCCTTCACGCCCACCGAGGTCGTTCCTGCTGCCATAACCATACTAGAAGCACTGTTAAAATTCTGATTTTGATTCTGTACAAACTCCATCTCACGATCGCTATGGCTTGCCGGAACAGCCTGCCTTGTTTTTATGTAACTGCCAATACTTCCTGCCGAAATCGCAAGGACGAGGGCTGCCGCGGCGGCGAACCCCAGCCTGTTCTTCCATTTCCGCTTTTTTACCATCGCGTCGAGTTCCTGCAACGATTCCTCTTTCTTCTCCATAGAACGCCTCTCCTGCATTGAATATAACAATTCTTTTTCAAGGGCGCGGATAAAATACGCCTGCCATGTATGCAGCCACTGTCTCCACTTCACATTCTCTTTCTCAATATCTGCGGGCACAACACATGATTGAAACAGCGCAGCGCGTTGTAACCTTTTTCTCTCTATTCAGACTGTGGACTGCTCCTTTTGGCAGGCTGCATTTTTCGCACGCCCATGAACAACTATACTGTGGCTTCCTAAAATGTACTTAAAATTAATTGTGACGATTGTTTGAAAAAAATTGTGCACGGCAACAAAAAAGGGTTCTTTATAGGACGGGCCATTTAACGGCTATCCATAAGAACCCTAAAACAAATTAATTTTTCTCCTGTGCGCTCAGCCTTGATTTTCCCGCCGTGCGTCTCGACAATCGCCTGCGCCATTGCAAGCCCAATCCCTGTCCCGCCGGTGCTGGCAGAACGGGCTTCGTCCACTCGGTAGAAACGGTCAAACAGCCGCTCTAACTCCACGGTGCACGGCAAATCACACATGTTTGCCACCTCAATACAGACTCTCCGCCGCCTGCGGTAAATATGCAGACGGATTTCCCCAGCCGCTGCCGTGTACTTCACTGCGTTGTCAAGCAGAATGGAAATGAGCTGCTGTATGGAATTGCGGTCTCCATAGAAGGACAGGTTTTCTTCTATATTCTGGCAGTACGTTTTGCCTTCTGCCTTTGCGCGGACGGCAAAAGGCTCTGCTGTCTCCCAAGCGGCATCACTCAGGGAGAACGTGCTCTTTTCTGGAAAAGGAATCTCCTCGTCCATTCTTGATAACGCCACAAGCTCTCCCACCAGACGGGTAAGGCGCGCCGTCTGTTTCTGAATGTTGGCAATCCATTCATCTCCCTCGTATTCCATCGCCGCAATGTCCGCGCTGGTTGCAATCGAGGTAATCGGCGTTTTCAACTCATGCCCGGCGTCCGTGATAAAACGCTTCTGCCGCTCCATATTTTTCAGATATGGCCTGACCGCATACCGCGAGAAAAACACCACCAGCGCCAAGACCACCAGCAGGCTCGCAAATCCTATGCCGAGGGAAATCAGCAGCAGGGATTTCATAAATTGCAGCGCAGAAGTCACATTCAGAAACAGCACGGTGCTCCCCGCGTCATCTATTTTTACCTGATAGCGGTAATCTCCGTAATATCCTTTCTCTTTTTCCTTCCTGAGCACTGCCTCTGTATACGCTTTGGCGGTTTCCTCGTCAATCGAATAGATATAATCTCTTGAAATGACTTCCATTTCCCCGGAGTTGTCACAATACACAGCAAAAAACCGAGTGGTAAAGCGCGCTTCCGGGCCCCCTCCGGGCATTTTAGAAATTTGAAGAAAATCCGGTCCCTGATTCTCCGAAAACCGCTTATCATTTTCTTTGGACTTTGCATCTAAAGAAAATTTTTTGCGTGTCCGGTGTTCATACGCCCGTTTCTCATATTCCAAAAGGCTTGCTGCCAGACCGTCCTGCGTGGCTGTCGTCCTGTAGTAATTGACGATATTAATCCCCACCACCAGCACAATCATCACGGTAGCAAAAGCAGCCATCGCTGCCATGATAAAACGCCGCTGCATTTTTTTGAGCATGTAAGACCTCCTGTTTGTATGCTACGCCTCCAGCGAATATCCAGCGCCGCGCACTGTGCGTATCTCCACGCGGCTTCCAATCTGACGGAGTTTTTTGCGCACAAATCCGATGTACGTCCACACCACGTTCATGTCCGCCTCAGAATCTTGTCCCCAGATTTTATCCATCAGGTGATTTGACGAAAACACAAAGTGCGGATGCTGCAAAAATAACTCTGTCAGTTGAAATTCCTTATTGTTCAGGCGCACTGTCTGTTCTTTGCAGGACAGTTCATACCGGTTGCAGTCTAACTGCACATCTCCAAAGGATAACACGAGGTCTGAGTATCCTGCATTCCTGCGCGAGAGCGCCTTCACGCGCGCGATAAACTCCTTCGTCGCAAACGGCTTGGGCAGGTAATCATCTGCCCCTGCCTCCAGTCCGGCTACACGGTCCTCCACCTCTGCCTTGGCGGTCAGCATGAGGACAGGCACCCCGGAACGGCTTTTTCTGATCTGGCGCAGCACTTCCAGCCCATTGACCTTTGGCATCATGATATCCAGTACAATAACGTCATATTCTGCATAGTGAAAACAGTCCAGCGTCTCCGCCCCGTCGTGGACAATATCTACCGTAAATTTATTCTTTTCCAGCAAAAATTTTAATCCTTTTGCAAGCTCAACTTCGTCCTCAGCTATCAAAATGCGCATGGTCACAGCCTCCTGTTTTTATACAGAATATGCCCCTTAGTTAAAATGTACTTAAAAAACAATTATCCGCCAGCAAAATCTGAATCTCCGTATCCATATATAAATTATCGGCATTGATTCCAACTTCTGTAACTGCTTTTATTAACTGCTAAATGCCGTCTTTCCCCCAGCTTTGGAAGCATCGGCAGCACATTGCAGGGCGCGGACTCCCGGATTTGCTTCGAAGATCGGATTATTCTGCCGTTTTCCGTAAAGCCAATCCATAGTTCCTACTGCTGCGACATCATACTTTTTCATCTTCCATTTCTCACTGCACACCTGTTCAGAGCAGGTCATACTTTACAACATCCATCTCTACCGTACCGTCTGAAAAGAAAGAAATGCCGTCCGCCGCCTGATCGGTATACATCGTTGCGGTCAAAACCTGCTCACCGTCATTGACAAACACCTCCGCGCTGAAGCGGTCCAGAATAATGCGCAGCTTGAGGCTGCCCTCTGCACTGTTCACAAGACTGCGCCGCTGGTGTATGATTGCCCTTCTTGAACCTGAAAATTTCCTGTCTATCTTGAGTATGGACTCCCGCGGGCGGAAGCTCAGAGAGGTGTGATATTGGTCCTTCTGGGCAAAGCGCACTGCAAACTTCTGGTAAAGCGCCTGCGCGTCCCCGCGCCGCAGCGTCAGTTCCATATCAATGCGCCGTCCGCTGACTCCTTCCAAGCTGATTGTGCCTGTAAAATTTACCTTTTCATGCACAGTTTTATTGCAGCGCATCGCATCAAACTCCCGAGTCGGTGTCTGGTACAGTCTGCCGTCACGGACCGACAGTTCTCTTGGCAGGCTCATCTGCCCCATCCACGGCTCATCAGGCGACCGCATTGTGCAGGTGTCCCAGTTCTGCATCCAGCCCATCATGATCCGGCGTCCGTCCGGCGTCAGCACAGTCTGAGGTGCATAGAAGTCAATACCATAATCAATGGATTGATTGCTCTCCTCATGGAACGTTCCCGCCTGCTCATCATACGTTCCGATGAGGCAGAGCGTTCCATTGCCGTTGTGATACTCAAATCCCTGCGGCAGCATATCCTGCGGACTGGCAAGCAGTACCCACTTCCCATCCAGTCTGAAGAAATCAGGGCACTCCCACATTTTTCCAAAACGGTGATCATTGGACACCAGTATACTGCGAAACTTCCATTGAAAACCATCCTTGCTGGTGAACAGCAGAATCCGCCCGTCTCCGTCTGCCAGACAGTTTCCCGCAATGCAACTGTACGTGCCGTCCGCATTCTGCCATATCTTCGGGTCCCGAAAATCAAACTTACTTCCACCGACGGGAAGCTCTGCCGCGTCAAGTACAGGATTTTTTTTCATACTTTTCATAGTCAATTCCGTCCCCAATGGCAAGGCTCTGTGTCTGGATATCACGAATCGTATCATTCTCCTGACGCTCCTTGACAACACTGGTGTACATCAGCAACTGCCTGCCGTCGGGAAGCGTCAGCGCACTTCCCGAAAAGCACCCGTCTCTGTCGTAAGACTCGTCCGGTGCCAGCGCTGCCGGGAGATGTTCCCAGTGGAGCAAATCGCGGCTCACCGCATGTCCCCAGTGCATCGGTCCCCATTTGGACTCATAGGGATAATACTGGTAAAACATATGGTACATTCCATTGTGATACGAAAATCCATTCGGGTCATTCATCCACCCAACCCGCGAGCACAGATGAAAATCAGGGCGTTCCTCCCTCGCAATACTTTTTTCAACAGTCTCCTCATACTTGCGCGCCTCGCGCAGTGTCTGGCTTGTCATAAAATACCTCCTCCTAGTATAACTATTTCGTAATCCAGCCTTTCTAAGTTTAAAAAATGAAACCGGAACAGCAGGCCGTCGTCCCGGTTTCAACACACTCAATATTATGAAAACATTTCCTATTTTACCGCACCTGCTGTCACGCCTTCTACAATGTAACGCTGCATAAACAGATACAGGATCAGGATTGGCAGCATCGCCAGCAGCAGCGCTGCCATGACAAGGCCAATGTCGGTAGAATACGTTCCGTAGAATATCTGCGTCGCGATGGGTATCGTATACAACTCTTTTCTGCCCAGCACGAGGCTTGGAAGCAGGTAGTCATTCCAGAACGCCATCGCGTCAATGATCGCCACCGTTGCAATCGTAGGCTTCAGCAGCGGGAACACAATTCTCCAATAAGTCTGCCACTTGGTACATCCGTCAATCGTGGCTGCCTCCTCCAGCGCAATCGGAACATTGGTTCGTATCGCTCCGTGGAACATAAATGTCGCCATGGACAGTGAAAATCCCACATGCATGAACACCAGTGTAGCGCGGTGGTTCAAAACGCCGAGAACGCCACCGTACAGAGATACCAGCGGAATCATCAGCACCTGAAATGGTATTACCATAGATGCGATCATCAGTCCAAACAGCGCCCCGCATGCCTTCCAGTTATTGCGCACGATCACATACGCGGTCATGGAGGCAAACAGGATTGTGAGAACAGTCGCAGAGACCGTGACGATCATGGAATTGCCAAAGGACCGCCAGAAATTCATCTTCTCCATTGCCTCCGGGAAATTTTTCAATGTGAATCCATGTTCCCCGATCAATGACAATGGGTTTGTTGTGATATCCGCCTTAACCTTAAACACATTGATGATCACCAGTATAAACGGAAATATAAAGCAGAAAAACAATATGATCAAAACAACGATTTCAACTGTATGCCTTATTTTTCTGTCACGAGCAGCTTTTGCATTCAAATCATCCATTACGCTGACACCTCCGCTTTCTTACCAATGTATACCTGAAGTACGCCTACAACCGCACAGACAATAAACAATATCAACGCCTCTGCCTGACCTGTACCATAATTTTTATATGTAAATGCCTGATTGTACACATGCATTGCCGCCATCACCGAACTGTTGAACGGTTCCCCGTTTGTCAGTGACAGGTTGACATCGTACACCATAAAGCATCTTGTCACTGTCAGGAACAGACATTGTACAAACGATGATACCATAAGCGGTACAGAAATATGTACAATTGATTGTAAATTGGTACAGCCGTCAATCCTTGCCGCTTCAAGCACATCCTCCGACACACTCATAAATCCTGCCACATAGATCAGCATCATATACCCTGCATACTGCCATACAGACACGATGATCAGACAGAACATTGCCCCGTTTGTTGTAGCCAGCCATGAAGTAGACATTGCATCTATTGAAAGTGCGTTTCCAATCGCCACAAACGCACGGTTAAACACAAACTTCCAGATATATCCAAGCACGATACCGCCAATCAGGTTTGGTATGAAAAATCCTGCCCGGAAAAAGTTCTGCCCCTTCACACCGCTGGTCACTAAAAATGCCAGTGTAAATGCCACCACATTGACCAGAACCACTGCAATCAGTGAATAAATCAGGGTTCTTCCAAGCGCCTGCCAGTAGGCAGCATCTGCATTGGGACCATGTATACAGTACGGGCCAAAATCGCCATTCTTGCCGTCCGGCATTTCCTTGGTCTTGGAAATCATACTGATGACGTCCATGCGGAAACCGTCGATGCCCTTGTCGCACCACCACGTCATCATATCAAATACTTCCCCGCGTACTTTGGGATTATCCCAGTTGAGATCTGGCTGCTTCTTGGAAAACAGGTGCAGATAATACATTCCTGTCTTTTCGTCATACTGCCATGCCGACCCGCCAAAACAGGACCCCCAGTTGTTCGGCGGCGTCTGCGCATCTTTGCCCTCACGCCAGATATAATAATCGCGGTATGCATTATCCCTTGATTTCTGACTCTCCACAAACCACTGGTGTTCGTCCGACGTGTGGTTCACCACCAAATCCATGACAATCTTTATACCGCGCGCATGGGCAGCCGCCAGCAGTTCATCAAAATCCTCCATCGTGCCAAATTCGTCCATGATATCTTGGTAATCGCTGATATCATATCCGTTATCATCGTTGGGAGACTTGTACACCGGCGAGACCCAGATCACATCAATCCCCAGATATTTCAAATAGTCCAGCCTGCTGATAATCCCCTGCAAATCGCCAATCCCATCCCCGTTGCTGTCCATAAAGCTGCGCGGATAAATCTGATAAATAACGGCTTCCTTCCACCATGTTCTCTTCATAGTATCTCTCCCTTTCTTTTCCATCTATAACAAATATGTGCCATGCTTACTTTGTTCATAACCATACCTCCTGATATTTATTATCTACATTTTAATGATAATTGCGTGAAAAGTCTTACACTTATCTGATGAAAAAGTACGGTTTTATGACTTTTTATGTATTTTGTTTTCCTGATTCTATGGATTCTGCGTGCTTTCGGTACTGCAATGGCGTCGTCCCTGTATGTTTCCGAAATTCCTGTAGAAAATTCCCCAGATTATTAAAACCACACTCCAGACAGACTTCTGTCACTTGCAGGCTGGTCTCTTCCAGAAGCCGCTTTGCCTGCTTGATGCGGTACTCATTGACGTATTCTATCGGAGAATATCCAATCGCCTTCTTAAAAAGGCGGCAGAAATACTGTTCGTTCAAATTGACCTGCCCTGCAAGGTCCGAAATATAGATTTTATTTTGATAATTGTCCCTGATATACGTGAGCGCGGTCTTGATGTTCTCCACACGCCTGTCAAAATTTCTTTCCGTAGAGAGAAAAAGCCCATGGGCAGAGAGCGTGGCAAGAATATACATCAGACAGGACTTGACATACAGTTGGCTTGTCAAATTATCAGTCACCAGACTGCTGTTTGGCATATGCGCGCGCGCCGCCTGCCCCGCAGAAGATTTCTCAATTTTCTGTCCGAAAGCGCGCATAATGTCCGTAAAAGTACTGCGCAGCGCGGAAAAAGAAGCTTTCCATTTTGGATTGGCTTGATCAGCCGAAGCTGCACCTCATCGCTGGAATCCAAACCTAGAATGTTTGGCGAGAACACTACTGCATCTTCCCAGTAGCGCTCAGCGGTCTCAGCGGAAATACTGTGCAGTTCGCCGGGATTGACAAAATAAAAGCATTCAGACTGGACCATGAACGACTCCATGTTAATCTCCAGCCGAAATGCTCCTCCCGAAAAATACAGGATTTCTATTTCATCATGCCAGTGATGCTTGACAAAAACCCCCTTTCCCGCAGCATGTGTACGATATATTGCACATGGAAACGATTTCGTTCCATGGATACAGACTTCTTTTAAGTCTTTTAAGACAACGGGCTGTTGTTTCATGGTCGCTCTCCTTTACACAATGGTCTGACGTCATTTTCCGTCAAAACAGCCTCAACTGTTCATACTCTGCCTTTCGCTCCAGCAGACACGGTACTTTTTGAAGCAATTCACCCGCTTTGCGCCTGTCAAATATCCATGGGATAAGTTCGCTCTCCTCCAGCACAAGCGGCATACGGTCATGGACGGGTTTCATGGAGGCGTTCGCCTGTGTAGTCAGGATTGTAAACCGGTCTCCATCTTCATAATGGTTATAGATTCCTGCCATAAAGAGCACTGGTTTTCCTTTTCGGTAAAAGATATTTTTTTCCTTATAGCGGTTCCATTCATAGAACCACGCTGCCGGTATCACAATGCGTCGGTACGCCACACCTTCTTGAAAAGTCTTTTTGTCCAGTACAGATTCACTTCTTGCATTAAATATGACTTGTTTCCCCTGAAAGCCCGGAAGTCCCCACCGCTTCATGCTGCATTCCAGCCCGGAACCTGACGCCGTCAAAACCGGCGCTATTTCTGTCGGATGGAGATCTCTTGCCTGCATCTGAAAATTTATGGAAGCTCTTTTCCGTACATTCTCCTCGGTCAGTTGGATAATCTTTTCAATCTCTTTTGCCGTCTCCTCATCTACATGATATCTGCCGCACACAGCCGCGCTCTCCTTTCCATGAGTCGGGTCTTTTAGCGAACCCCCTACTCATTTACAAACAGTTTCTAAGTATTTACCATCTGCAAGGTTATTATGTTCTGATAACCTTATCAAAATACAGATTATTTGTCTCAATCTCTTCCCATTGATCAATTTTTCCAAAATATGTTTCAGCCCCACTAGGAATGCTGCTGTTTCCTTTTGCATCTTCGGCAGAGGAGAAAAATAAAGATTCTGTGCGAACTTCCTCTGCGGTCTCCACGACCAGCATGTAAGCTGGTATTGTCAATTCCAGAACATAAACGGCAATGGGATCTTGATAGATTGGTTCAGCTCCATGCTCTTTCATCACGCAGCAATGTTCCATTTTATCATTTCGTTCAATATTTTCTTTCGTTAAGCCCGCCCGCCAGTAACGCTTCATTTCAACGTGGATAAATTCCTCATACAAATCAAAAAACAGATTTAGCGCCTTCTCCTCATCACCATGACAGTATGTGAGCATATTATGACACCACCCGGCACATACACACTCCGTATGCAGACGAGCATCGGTAAAACTATGCATAAAATGAAAGTCCAGCGGAAACAAATTGCCACGCCAGCATACGCCAAGGTCGCGTTCGGCAGCTTGGTAGCCATGAAGAAAATGCAGCAAGGGCGTAATCGCCTTACTGCCAAGAAACATTCCCGGGCGCGTTTGAATTTGTCGAATCATCCGATGCAGGCTAGGCTTTTCATCTTTCCAAGGAATAGGAATCTCATATGTTACAGACTGCATATCTATACCTCCTCATAAGTGAATCCATCATTTTGTCTCACATGAATATACACCGATTCTCCGGCTCTTATTTCATTGATAGCTTCCTTTTTACAGTATAACATTTTCTTCGAAAAACGTACAACAATTTATTCTATTCTTATACTGCCCCCTGTCTTGTCCCGTATGTCTCTTTATGATAAAATTTTGGTGGCGCAAACCGCTCACAACCGCAATTTGTATCAACTGTTTTTTCACAGATATGATATACTGGTCGTAAGGAGTTTGATCATGAAATCTGCAATGTCATTTGATAAAGTCTTAGAATACATAGAAGAAAATTTGTATGAGGATATCTGTCTGGATCAACTTGCTTCGGCAGCAGGATATTCAAAATATCATTTTTTGCGCTTGTTTAAGGAAACATTTGATATGACGCCGCTGGAATACGTGCGCAGGCGAAGGATCACAGAGAGCGCCCGCGATCTTGCAGATACCGATGAATTGATATCTCAGATTGGTTATAAACATGGATTTAATTCCAAAGAAAATTTTACAAGAGCCTTTCAGTCGGAGCATCATATATGTCCATCAGAATATAGAATGACTGACAACAGTTTGAAGCTGCTTCACCGAAACAAACCAGAACAGGACGCTTTGACATTGGTTCCAACAATCACAGTATTAGAACCGTTCAGCGCAACAGTGTTTCAAAGTGACGAGGAGGAGCCTGCAAGATTTTGGAACAAATATAACTGCGGCGGATTTTCGAAGAGATTATCCGGCGGCACAGCACAGATGGATTACGGCTTTTCAGTGTGGAATTTTGAGCAGAATAAGCTTGACTATTACGCTGGAATCCTGACAGAATATGCCAAGGGAAACGTATCGGGAACGATACAGCTCAATGTGGACGGCGGACTGTATGCGGTATTTGACACACCTAAGGCAGACAAGTATACCTTTGTCAATACCATACGCAGGACATGGGATTATATCATGCATGAATGGATTCCGCAGAGTGCGTATGAATATCTTGGCGATTGTGATTTTGAGACATACAGAGAATGCAGCAGGGAATTTTCGGAACAGATATTTATTCATATCAGGAAACGAAAAGAGAGTTGAATCAAGTTCGCTGTCGTATTAAGAAACACTTTATCATTATGAAAGACAAAAAGGAGAGAAAATTATGGCAGAAATCAAGAAAGTTTTCAGAGAAGAAATCCCTGCAATGCGGTTCATCGGAAAAAAATATCACGATTACAGCGGCTGGGGCGAGTGGTTTGCAAACGGCTGGTTTGAGACCATAGAGAACAGCATGGGCGGAACGGACAAAATTCTTGAAATCTGGGAAAACGGCGGGGCGTATGTCGGTTTGGAGTGCCGAAAAAACGGTGCGCTTCTGGAATACTGGATCGGAATGTTTACGCCCGAAAATACAGCTATTCCAGAAGGGTTTGCGCATCTCGACTTCCCGAAGTCAAGCCTTGGAACCTGCTGGGTCTACGGCAAGGAAGAGGAAGTGCATGGCGCTGTAGGGAATTGCTGGGAATCCCTTCGCAATGCAGGTATGCAAATCGCTGTTGATGACAACGGCATTGAGAGATCTTTTGAGAACTGTCTGTGCCCCCGCTTTACAACGCCTGATGCAAAGGGAAATGTTATCCTAGATTACTGCTGCTTTGTGAAATAGCATTTATTTTCTACTACCAGTTGAATTTATTTGATGAACTAACCGACACGGTTATGGTTTTTTCAAATTACTATGGTAAAATGGAGTCAGCAGAAAAGAGAACCGCCCAAGGGCATAAGGAGGATATGATATTAATTCTATAAATATTGGCTCAGTAATTATGAATAAAAGAAAGGCCTTAGGATATACACAGCAAACTTTGGCGGATAAGCTGAACATTTCTTTTCAGGCAGTCTCAAAATGGGAGAATGGAACAAATTATCCAGAAATGGAAATGCTTCCTATGATTGCAAGTGTGTTGGACACAAGTATTGATTCCCTTTTGGGCTATAAGTCCTTTGTGGTTTCTGATTATGATCAGCGCTATGACACAGCGGACTATTATTGGGGAATAACTCCCAATAATTTATGCTATGAAATCATGAAACTGCGACCGCCCGTGAAACCGTTAAAAGTGTTGGATATCGGCTGCGGAGAGGGGAAAGACGCTGTTTTTCTTGCTCGAAATGGTTATCTTGTAACCGCATTTGATTTATCCGAAACCGGAATAGAAAAAGGGAAAAAACTTGCCGAAAAATGTCATACCTATGTAGACTTCTTTAGAGCTGACATAACTGATTTTCGCGCAACCGACTACTATGACATTGTTTTTAGCAGTGGCGTGTTTCACTTTATTCCGCCCAAGATACGAGACGAAATTACCACAAACCTGAAAGAATACACAACGCGAAACGGCATACATGCAATCAATGTATTTGTAGATAAACCGTTTGTGGCAGTTGCGCCGGATAAAGATGCCAACCGGTTTCGCTGGACTACCGGAGAACTTTTTATGCTCTATCATGATTGGAAACTGCACAGGACAGAAGAAGTTATTTTTGACTGCAATAGCGGCGGAATCCCGCATCAGCATTGCATGGATATTATGATTGCGGAAAGGGTAGAATAATTCTATGAAATTACAAGCAGTATTTCCTTTCACCTGCCTGTCATTCTCCGCAACGGAACAATTCTTGCCAATCCTCTGACCAAGGAAGAATTCGAGATCTTGGTGTTTGGAAAAGAATTGCAGCACATACGGCAGGCTTTAGCTGACACCGCTATCCCCGGATTTGCAACTGCTTATTTTGGCTCGAATGAAATAAAATTATGCTTGGCTGGAAGAACAAATGAAGGTTTTCAGGATTATTTGCAAAACCATTCTTCGGACAGCCGTATTCATATGGTTGATACGGAAGAGCAATTATACGAGGGGAAAACGTGCTATTTTACATTTATCGCCCCCAGGGATGAATTGCAGCCCCTTTATGAACGTGTAAAACAGATTGCGGGAATCCATTGTGTTTTTCAACAGGATAAATACAGACCAGAATACTGGTTAGAACTATGTCCGGGAAATGCAACCAAGGCAGCCGCAATTCAAAGAGTAAAACAGCTATGCGGCTGCCAAAAGGTAATTGTATTTGGTGATTCAGCAAATGATATTTCCATGTTTCAAATGGCAGATGAATCGTATGCAACACAAAATGCGATTGACGAACTAAAGGAAATTGCTACGGGAATCATTGAGAGCAATCAAACTGATGGTGTGGCAAAATGGTTAGCGGCGCATCTGTGAGCAATGGTGGTAGTTGGTAATGGGGTTCGTACCAGTATCACTCCCGGATGGTTAATGCTCTTATCAAATTTAACTGCCAACGCATCTTGTTCCTTTTCAGTTAACAGCCTTTTCGTTGTTTTATTATACATAGTCATTAATGCTTCCGTTAAATCAATCAATTCTTCTCTGGACATTTTTTGTTTTGTAGTTATCTCCTCGCTTTCTAAAAATTCATACTTTCTTAAATTTCCCGTATCATCAATATTATGATAAAAATCATTTCCGGGTATCCCCTTCATTGCCAAATCAACGATCTCATAAACACTTGGATTATCAGATAAACCAACTAATTCGGGATAAAATATCAAATCAGTCCCCCTTGAATGATTAATGCTGTCCTTAAATTTGACTTGACAGTTGAAAGTTTGTACCACTAAGAAGCCAGAAAATCCCAGTGTTTTTCTGACTCTTCCTGTAGCTCATGAATTATCTGTGTTATGTATG
>KE159562.1:70275-133948 GCA_000403215.2 Lachnospiraceae bacterium A4 | reverse complement strand
TTTGGCAACTTATAGGATACCATAAAACCATATGGAAGGGTTATTTTTTTATTGATAACTTACAACTCACAAGAATTTGATTAGCAATTTATCAAATTCCTCATCAGTTAACATCCTTTTGGTTGTTTTATTATACCCAGCCATTATTGTTTCCGTTAAATCAATCAATTCTTCTCTGGACATTTTTTGTTCCATAGTTTACCTCCTAATTTTCTGGTTTTTTAGAAACTTATACTTTCTTAAATTTCCCATTTACCATGTAGCAAATAATTTTTTCTCCCCTGTTTCAACGTCATATGATTTGGATTACTATACTTCTCTTCCTCCACAATTCCATCATCTTCCCATCCACAATTTGAACAAATATCGTATTCTCCTCGCGTAGAAAGTGTTTTCTCTCCACAACATAGACAAATATATTCTTCTGGTTGTTCTCCATATACAATCACAGTTTTTTTCAATATATTTGATACCATGTTTCCCAAATTTTCGTTAGAATAGCCACTATAACTGTATTCGCAAAGAAGTTTGACCAGTGTATCATATCGGGGAGACATTGTATCTGCTTGTGGTTCTTCAAAATTCAAAAGTTCTTGTCTCAGACTTAATGACAGCAAATGAAATATTTCATCTGCATCATCAAGCCCCCATGCATTAACAATAATTGCTTCTCTATCTTCTGGAGAAACTTTTTTATACTCATTTGTAGCGATAATCTCAATTGCCTGCTTTCTGTCCATTTATTTTTCTCCAACTGTTTATTTGCTAGTAGTAAAATTTAATTGTCCAAAATCGCCTATACTTCCAAACACTACTTTGCATACTATCCAACAATTTCTTGGGATTCATACTCTTTATCAAATAAATTATTTAAATAATCTTCTATAGTTCTCCCTGCCCAATACAAACTATTCATACTACCCCAATAAATGTTTTTGCTTCTACCAACATACACAATTGCTGCACACATGCTGCCAATTGGAAATAACTCTTCTTTTGCCAATAATTGAAACTGTGCAAGTCGATCAAATTCTCCAGTTGCCGCAAAAAAAGGATTGAAATCGAATTGTGCACCTTTATGATTACAGTCATCTTTTACATGAAATGTAAGTCCTCCTAAATTTTCTAATATATCTAAAGCATACTCAAAATAAACATAACCTTCAATGGTTAATTCGTGTATCCAATACTTGATATCATAATATCTATTCTCACTCCATCCTCCCTTTTCCAATATATTCACCACATATGGATCCAATAATTTTATATTCAAAATGTGCTCATCTACTTTCATGATTATAATCGTTCATTTTATGTCTGTAAAAAATAGAGACCTCACTTGATAGCTTATATCAAACTTTTTACTTCTGTTATATTCAATGATTGCACTTCCATTTTCATTATTTAATGGAAAAATAATTTTACAACCATGCTATTACACAAAAACATTATTCAAACACTTCACATATCTGTATTGTTTTTTGCCGCTTCAATAGCATATTTTAGAAGTAAATGAGGATATTTTATATATATTTTTTCCAAACAGTCAATGTAATTTACACTGTTCAAATTATCTGCAATTTCTTCAAACACTTCACTTACATATGAAATTTCTTCATCATCTAATTGATTCAGTATATCAATTGTAAGCAATTCATCTTTACTCAATATCTCAATTAATTCATTTCTACATTCTTCAATTCTATAATAATCTTCTTCATGTAATTTTACCCTCTTATTTATTATATTTTTGACTGTATTTAACATATATATTTCCCTCCATTACTTTTTAGGGTATAGACTGTATCGTTACCAAGTAAACTCAATTCGTAGAAACTAAAGTTGATTTTTTGTTGCCCTATATCAAAAAAGCTTTTATAATAATCTTGTTTTAACATAGTTTTATTATAACATGGAACGGAGAAAAGGTGGTTGTTGTTAATCATCTTTTTTCTTTTAATGGATAAATTTCAGTGGCAGGTGTGATCCGTATAGATCACATCTGCCACTGTGTAGGGCGGTCTGTTTCCTGACAACCCCTTTTATTTAGAATAAACACCCTTTTTAGAATAAACACATCGTCCTTTGAAGTAAAAATGCGTGCAATTCATTCGGTTTATTCAATATTAGAATACATTTGTTCCATTATCAGCCCGCTAAATATCGTACCAGCATAATTTATCCCGTCCACCTGAAGGGATATAATCTCACAGGTTCCTTCTGTATCCGCACGGAATATCATCTTTAAAGTTCCTCCGTTATAGGTTGTCCCCGCAAAACGGGCATATGTTATTTCTCCTTCCTTGAAGTTGCTCCATTCCCCCTCCACGCAGGATGCCCTCAGCGCCTCATTAATGACGTTGTCACTACTGTAGTCCGTAAATTGTGCCAGACTGACACCCCTTGATTTTAAAATATCTTCCCCCTTGCCATCTGGAAGAAAACATATGCGAAACATAGGAATAATAAGCCTCCTGCAATCCAATTTGCAATGCTTCCGCGCTGCATAATCCGTTTTCTTTTTGTAAACGTTTCCCTGTCCTGCTCCGGATTTTCGGAAAAAATATCCCCGATACAAAACTGCAGTTCCCAGCCCTCATCTGATAAAAAATCGGGATTTATCCAAGGCCGTTTTTTCTGCATAATATAAAATCTTCCAGATTCCATTCTGGAAAAATCCCGTTCAGATTTGCACTGAAAAAACATACTGCCGTGTTCGTCCTCTCCGATTTCCTCGACCAGAGGGCAGACCAGATTTTTCCGCACGATAATCGACACCTCTTCCGGCGTATAGCCTGTCAGCGGGATTCCTTTATTTATGTTCAGCTGCCTTTCCAAAATATTACTGTATATCCACCACACGCCCCTGCACACAATCACAATCAAAAGCAGCCACAAACATATGGTAAAAAGCAAATCGTTCTGTATCAGTTCCTCTATGTCTCTCATATCTTCGCGCCTCCTTCCCCCGTTTCATCCGCACCCTCGCTCCAGCAAGTTTCTCTGTCCCCGTCAAACAATGCTTCTGCCTTGTAGGTCTTTGTCGTGTCCGTCAGTTTCGATGATGCGCGAATACTACGTATGTAGCCGGATGCAAGCTGTATGATTTCAGGTTTGCCCTGCGCTTCTGCCATCGTATTCCCAGTGATGTTTTCCTGAAATGTGTCTGCTGCCGGGGTTTCTTTTTCTGACCCTGTTCCGCCATCTTCCATGTCATTATCTGTCCATGCAATCGGCGCCTCGTCTTTCTGTTGCATGACATCTTCCTGCATATCTGCCAGGAAATCCTTCTCATTTCGCTTTGGAACAATGCTGCACAAGTAAAAAATTATAATACAGGCGATTACCGTCAGTACCGTTATGAGGGACACTGTAATTTTGTTTAACTGTCTCCCGCTTTTCTTTTCATCAGGCTTCTTTATTTCCCCTTCGTTGTTCAGCATATCTACATCCTGCTGTATTCACGTACCGCACTTAGTACAAAACCTGACGTTTTCGCGTAAGGGCGCACCACACTCTCGGCACAGATGTCTCTCTTCAATCTTAGCCGTGTCAGCCGGAAACTCGTTTTCGTTTCAGACAGTCCCACAGTCAGGACATTTTCCTGACGCATCCGATGTTTCCTTTTCGCAGTTTGAACAACTCATTCCGTTTCTCCTTATATGCTGTTACCCGATTCGTCATCAACCGGCAGATATGCCATATTACAGGTATCCATAAGGCAATCCGCCCATACTGATACCTGTTCCTCGAGGTTTGGCACATCTTCTCCCCGAATCTGCGAAAGCCGGGCTGCAACATGCTCTTTTCTTCCTGTATAGCCATCCCTTACCATTTTTAACAACGTATCATACTCGGCTGGAACCATAACCATCTCTCTGACCGTAGACCGGACAATATTGTCAAATAGTTTCTGATAGTGTTCCGGTGACATTCCAAGAATACCAAGCGCATATGCGTCGGCATCCTCCGCAATGCTATAAGACGGCGTGATTACCCAGTCTGCGCAAGAGCCATGAAAACTGCGCATTTCATTAACATGGTCAATTTCCCCTCTTAAATAGCACACGCCATGTCCTGTTAAGTCCGCTTCATTTTCCCCTGCCATGCAGCGTCGTTCCATGTCCTTTAGAAAATACATCTCCTGACCAATTCCATAGCACAGCATCTCCTGTGTGGCTATCTCCCCATATTCCTTTGTCCATCTCTGCACATCCGTGACAGAGACACCAATGATGGCTCTCTCGTCTCCTGTGCAGTCTGCCCGATGGATGGAAAAGATTCCTCCCATGGCGGATGCCTTTCGAACCACGCGAATACTGAACTGCAAATCGTCATAGTCTAGGCCTGCCCGGACAAACATGCACTCGTCAAGCAGGTATTCCAATAATTTTGTTTCTTCTGTCTTTCCCATTGTTACCTCTTTCTCCAATTTACTGAGTTTGGATTCTCCTTGTTTTTCCTCTATCCTCGTCGAATCATATCTTTTTCATTCGTCCACCTCGATGATGTCGTGTTCCACACCCTTTCCTGCATTGAGTGCTTCCATCCCCCTGTGCAGATGCGCCATATTGCTTTCAGAATAAAATGGGTCAACCGATACCTCAAACGGAATCCTTTTTTCCCATGTCATCTTTTTCGCAAATATAATGATTGCAGTAGTCATGTTCATTTCAAGCTCCTTCCTTTATTTTTTCTAAATGTCATCATATAGCAAAGACTACATTAATACATTGTCTTTACATTCTATATTATGGCTCAACATATCAGCCTCATTCCATCCACTCAGCTACATTATTAGAGCGTTTCGCAAACAGCATCTATGAAACAATGTCCTGTGAACCTATTTGGACAAGCTTTTCATTCACAAATAAAAGCGCAATCCCATGTTCGATATCAAACTTATAATTGCACATAACTGCGACAACATGTTTCTTTTCATCTCTTTTTACAAAAATACTGACAGGGATTACATATTTAAAAATATTATCTATCACCTCTCCGATTTCTGCCCCATTATTTTCCAAGCAGTATTTCTTTATTTCCTGGTCTGAATTTAAGATATGGTCTGCTTCCCCTTTGAAAAACGCGAAAGCTACTTTCTGTGCTGGTAAGATATCTTCATCCTCATAACAATCATACTGAACATTCAACTCAAATGCTCTTCCCCATATCAAAAATTTCTCCTTACTCATCAAATCCGCCTCCTATATCTTCCATATCTCGTCTCCTGCACTCCGCAACCCCGCCAGAATGTTTACATACATTATGAATTGCATATGGAACCAGATTACAGGTTTTCATATTATTATCCTCATGCCATGTATAACCATTTTCGCTTCTCCATACTGCAACATCCCTTGCAGTCCAGTCACTTTTTCCGTCTCTTTCAATTTCATTCCACTTCTCTGCACATTTTGCATCTGCTTTCTCAAAGTTACCTGTAATCCTTTCACCACTCTCTGGATCAATCATAGAATGGCGGTGTGTTGTCATACAATCGATATCCACAGTTTCCTCTGAAACTTTACCAAAGTCCGCAATCCCGTTTTTATAAGGAATTCCCCATTGATCATAACTTTCCAGCACATATTCGGCTTCTTTGTTGTATGGGATAAAAATCGACTCCCCTCGTTCGCCTTCCCAACGTCCATAATCACAGTTTTCTGTTGGCGTACATTTTAGTCGTTCTTCGTAACTTGTATAATATTCTGTTTCCGGATCTTCCAAGAGACAATCAAAGTCCTTAAAATCTGCCAGATTTTCCGGCAGATCATCGTCTCCCATCAATTTATCAAATTTGCGCATCGCCTCATCCGAAATCTCCCAGTTCCCAGACTCTGCATTTTTAGACATATCGGTTGTCTCATTCATATGAAATCCCAAAGCAAATTCCTCCTCACATATTTCGCATCAAGTCTTCAAAAAGACGCCTTGCCTGCGTGTTCTCTCTCATCATAGTATTTTCCATCGCAAGGTTCGCAATAATGCACTGCTGGTCAGTACTGGCAAATCCTCGTATATCCGGCAAAAGTACTTCACGCATATGCTGATACCAGACTGAATACTCCTTTTCATACTGTCTCGACAGCGCAAAGGCTCTCTCGGAATAAAAGAAACCATACAGCGCAATCCTGCGGCAACGCTGTATATCCTTCCTATCCACTGCCCACAGATATTTTGTAAAAGCAACCTTTGTCTCTGCCGAGACATTTAACCGATATATTTCGTCCCGAAGATCTTTTACATATCTACTGTCAAGCTTACTTCTCTCCTTTAATGACATAACAAGCAACTGCACATATTTTTCCCATTCATTTTTTTTCCTTTTCTCCGGACTAAAATACACATATTTTTCTTCTTTTAATGGGAATGCAGGCTCCAGCTTACACAAAACAGGTTCCAGCCAGTCATTTTGGTAAACTGCCGACACGAACACAGGCAGTTTGGAAAGCTCCAGAATCTGTTCCTCCGACAAGCCTGCAGCCCTTCCAACAAGCTCACGATCAGACAAATCGGGCAAACGCAGAATAATCTTCGTGTTTGTGTTTCGGATTGCCGACATGTCCATTAGTCCCGGTGACTGATCCGCAATTATAAATCCTTCCCCATAAGTACGCATCTCGGCAATCGAATTCGCCAGCAGCTCCACAGCCTTTCCTGCCACATTTGCACTTTCCTGACCTGTGTCATGTGCAGTTCGCCTCAAGATATTATGTGCTTCCTCCAATACCGTTACATGGCGGAGCGGAAGATTCATTCCTCCCTCTGCCCCCATTCGATACTCTTGAAGCTTCATCACAAGAATTCCCATGATAAGGGACTTTGTCTCGGAAGAACCAATGCGGGATAAATCAACAATCACATTCTCATCAAACAGCCTGTACCCGGGAATTTCATTTGACGCAAATATCTGCCGATAAATTCCATTGGTAAGGGACTTTATCCTTGTACATAATGCACCCTTATAATCCCCCTTGCTGTCCGCCGAGTATTCGGATTCCTCCATGACAAGGTTAATCTGCTGCAGGACATCCGCAAATGTCGGATATAAAAATTCCTCATCCGAGTTCCTATACTGGCATTTTGATTGTGTCAAGTCCCATCCCGCTGCCATATAGGCGCGCTCCACCGCTTCCTTCAGGACTGCGGGCATGGCTGCATACATTGGCCAGCAGACGTTAAAAATTTCAATCAGCCTGTCAATATGTTCCAATACATGGATTTCTTTCGGAAAGCTGAATGGATTTATCCGAAGTAGCGGTGTTTTTTCAGGATTACTGCCAAATACATAAACATCATTTCTGTTCCCGTACCAGTTCTTATACTCGCCCTTCGCAGGCTCAATTACCAAAAATTTAATCTTTTGGTTTTGCGCAGCCTTTACATTCCTCTGCATCAGTGTATCCAGCATGTGGTAAATCATTGTGGATTTTCCGGAACCAGTAGACCCTGTGATAAAGGTATGCATCGTAAGGCTTTCCAAATCTAGCGATACTGTAGAAAAGTCTCCGTCAACTTTTCCCATATGATACAGTTTTCCTATGGGAAGTTCCTGATTCTCTGGAATCAATCGTACATTTCTTCCAAATGCCGCCATCGGAATCACCGTAATGCCATTAACGGATTTCTTAGGAAACCCTACTTGTATTGCCAGTTCATTGCCGCTTATTACAGAAGCTGGCGAGACAACAATCTGTTCTCCATCATCCGCATTTACTGTATTACTGAAGCGAGGATGAACAAATACCTCCAAATACTTTGAAATTAATTTCGTCTCATCCTTCCGATACCATGTATTGATATGGGATGCCTGTATTCCCGAATCCTTTCCCCGAAGGATTGCATTATAGTTGCCTGCAACTGCAAGCGCCTCCTCTCTGGTATCTGCAAGGCAGTAAGACGCACATTCAAACGCCCCAAAGCTTTCACAGTTGTCCAGGCGTTCAAGATTGCGGTCAATTTTGTCCAGCAGCGCACGTACTGTTCGATTTTCATAGTTCATCTGTAAGCTTTTCCCAATTGTCTTTGATGAACCTACTGTCTCCGTGAGGGACTTGCTGCGCTGGCTGGATTCTGTCTTTGTATCCGTTCTCCCTGACGTATCTGATATACCCGAGCTTTTTCCCCTCGCATACCCGGCTCCCGCGTTTACACGAAACACCTCCGAAATACCGATATCAACCCCGCCATTTACAGATACCGACGAGAATTTTCCGTTAGACATCGTCTTACTTTGCGCCATCGCGATTCCCGTAGAAATTCCTTTGCTGATTCCCTCCGTGTTTGCCTTCGACAGAGACTGTGCATCACTCTCTGACATGGTCATGGAACTGCTGCGAAATGTTGACAGCTGTGTATGGAGCATTTCATATCCACGTTTCATAACCTGTACTTCACTGGACGAAATCGGGTCTGCAATCATCAATATCGTATATTTCATTCCTCTCAGGGAATCGACGAGGTTTTCTATTCCCTGTACATAGGAAGTTATTTCCGACTGTTTTTCATTTCTTGGCGCCACAATGCCTGACACTGACGATATACTCTTTCCCCCTTGTCCGCCAAATATATGATTCTGTAATACTTCTATCTCTGACTGGCTAAGGCTTTGAATCTCCGCTCCTGCCATATTGCCGGACAAAGCACCCGAAAATGCTATTCTGTCCGCTTTTCTGCGCTCCTTGTCCGACATGGCATCTCTGCGGAATTCCTTCGACAAGATTCCGATATAATATTCAATCGCTCCGCCATCGCTTGTGATTATGGTCACAAGCGTGCTTTTAATGGAATACACGACATTAACAATCGTTGTCAGCTTATCCAGAAAATTTTCTTCCCTATTCCACACAAGCTTCGTCAGCTTATAAAACGCCCCAATTTCCTTCACGTCAATGTCTGTGTCCATCGCAGAAGGAGACAGGATTTTATAGGATTCCAATTTATCCAGATAATTCTTGGTAATGATACTGGTGGCGTTGTCAATTGAGCGCACAAGCTTTTTATCCAGTCCGGTTCTAACCACCTCAAGCGCATTTCCCATATATCCGCCCTCCTACCGTTTTGCCATTTCATGCCCAAGCAGTTCAATATAAGCCTGATACGCGGCAATCTCCGCGTCCTTGTCCTCACATTCCTGTATCAGCATTTCAAATTCCTTGTTCATCTCCGCCAGCAGGGAATCCTGCACATTCCTGCTTATCGTATTCATGGATTCTCTTAGCTCTCTGACTTTCGCAGTGAGCTTTGTGCTCAGTTCATCATAAATTCCTGATATCGCTTTTGCCTGTGCCTGCACCAGTGCTGTTCTCTCGGCTGCCGAGGTCAGCCTTCCTGTAAATCTTCCTGCAATTCCATTCATGGCATCTGAAAAGTCCAAATGGAATACCGGAAACTCAATCGCACCCACAACCTCCTCCACCATGATTCGTATTAACGAAGAATCGTATTTTTCGCTGCCCATGTCGAAATTTCTTATGACAACATCCAGCAGCTTCCGCTTGATTTCCTTTACCTGTATTGCCTCCGAAAATACTTTTTCAATCTGATTCGTGGCTTCCATGGCATATTTGCGCAGATTGTCAATGGCATCGCTCGCCACACAGTACGAATAGTACTCCGTGTGGGTTGTGTATTCCGTATGGGTTTTCCACCAAGTCCACGGCTTATACCACGTAGAATCCGACACGGTATGCGCTTCCTGCACGGTTTTCGACCCTGTATACTCCTTTAGACTCGAATAATCCTTACTTGCCGACCGAAGCTCCCGAACCCCCTCCGCTTTCTTTGACTCAAGTTTTGCGGACAGTTCGCTAAACACCACAGTAATATCGGCTTTGACATTATTAATTTGTCCTTCTATCACGCTTCGCTGCTCTATCAGGTTTTCCCTGTCATTTCCTGATAATACGTCCAGACGCTTCTGCGCCTTTTCCTTGTATCCCAGCAGCAGTGCCCTCAATTTCTCCTCGGCATCCGGTATAAACCCTTTGGCTCTCTTTTCCAAAATGGCTTCCTTTTCCCTGACCACCTCGTCAAAAACCTTCTGTACCGCCTCAAAATTGCCAAGTCGACGAAGATCTTCCTGCAAGTCTGTAGAAAACGTTTTAAGTGCAGAGGCGACATTGTTTTCCTCCGCACTGTACTCATCTGCATTCTTTCTTGACATATTATATGCCATTGATGAAACCAGAATCGGTTCAGAACATTCAGAAATCACTTCAATCAGCTCGCGGCTGCTGCCCCTTGCCTGCAAATCCCTGGTAAATTCCTCCACCTTGGCTTTTGCGCGCCGTCTCAGCTTCCTCTGAATGATTTTACCTGCCTTGGGAATATTGTCCGCCGTATTTTCATCCTCCCCAAAAATATCATCCTCCTCCGTGGGCATACGCAGAACATCCCGGACACCGCTGTCATATTTGCTGGCAATCAGCACCAGCTTTTTCACGCCATTTTGCGGTAATTGGCTTGAAAGCAGAATCCAGTCACTCTTATCCAGAAAGCTTCCGGACTGGCTAAGGAAAAACACAACATCACAGACCTCCATAAACTCCTTTGTCCGAATGGTGCGCGACGCAATCGGGTCGTTGAGTCCCGGCGTGTCCACAATCGAAAGTCCCTCAAACTCTTTTTTGTGCAGAAAAAGCGTCACTGCTTTCACGATTGGCGTAAATTTTCCGTCCTCCCCTACATAGTCGTTCAGATGCGCGATTAAATCCTCATATGTATCAAAGTGAATTTCCTCTTTCTTCCGCTGCAGGTACATGTGCGGTTCAACACCATTTTTTCTTACCATTGAAACGATTTCCCTGGCAGATGTATATATCTCGTCATCCAAATCCACACCCGCATTTTCTTCCAGTACTGACCACTCATCTTCTGTATAATACTCTATCTGAATCACATTTTCCTCTGCATATTCCATTTTGGTCAGTGTTGCCGTTTTAGGCGTCGATGCCTTGGGCAGAATCTCCTGACCATCAAAAAGAAGTGTGTTCAGAAAGGAGGATTTTCCGGCTTTCACCTGTCCCACCACGCCGATATTAAGCTTTCTTTCTTCCCGGAAAAAGTCCTCTGTCTTTAACCGGAAATTTGCAATAAGTTTTTCCAACCCGGCAATGTCTTCCTGCTTTGCCTTTTCTGACAGATTGCTTATGATTTTTTGAACATCCTCTATGAAATTGGTAAACTGGGCGTTGTTTATCTGTAATATTTCCATTTTGCTTTCCTCTTTCTGTGGTTATATGTCATTTTTCACCAAAATCGATTACTTTCATCAATGAACTCAAATGTTACATTCTCTCCTTCATACTTCTTTGTCAGCCATTGCTCAATCTTTTTACCAGAATCAGATGGGTGTGATATCACCCCAACGCTTCCGCAAGAATATCCTTTTTCCACCTTAAATTGAAAAAGTGTGCCATCCTGCGATGCTTTTACATATGTTGTAGAACCTTGCTTGGGTCGATACTCCGCAATATTATCCCCTTTGCTTACCTTACTTATCTGCCTCACCTTCCATGACAAAGAATACCCTCCCCACAAATCGTCATTATAGACTTTAACGCAGACGTATCTGAACAACCAAAACGCCTTTTCTATTGTGTTTTTACCAATACAATATTCAAAATCGTCTATATATGGAAGTACTTTCTCAATATCTGCTTTTTTAGTATTTTTAATGTCCTGATAAAGCGCAATTTTAGCTAATATAACACTTGTCTCCATATATGATGCATCCACTCCCAACAATACACATAACTGCGCGATATACTCTATAGCCTCCCCATTTGCCTCCTCAACAAAATTTGCAACAATAAGTGCATCTACAATAAAAAACAGTCCGAAATCTGTACGTAGAACCTCCCCTATCTCGGAATAAATATCTTTTCCTAATTCAAGACTCTCAGCATATGCATCTTCCAATTCCATATCCAGCCGTGATTCTTCCAGAATCCATTGTATATACACCATTTTTTCTGTAATGCCGTTTGTATCCATCTGCATCACACTAAGCAATAATTCTATATAAAGTTTACAGGCATATCCGTCCTCCAATTCGGCAAGCGGATGATTTGCAAACGGTACACTCTTTGCAAGCATCCGTATCATGTCATAATCCATTTCCATATTGTCATTTGAAGTACGGATTTCCTGAATCTCCCTGTTAATACAATCCAGGAAATTCGCCATATCCTGTACCATTGCTTCCAGTTGTTTCACTTCTTTTTGTATATCCAATAAACTTTTCATTTCAGCTCTCCAAATCAAACATTATATTGTACTCTCGACAGTTGCAGCCACAAAGCGGCATACTTCCTTATGTGATTGTGCGCATCACATTGTACTAAGCAGTCAGTCTTTTTGCCTGCCTGTATAGCACAAATTAAAAACTTTTCTTCATCATTTTGAAAACCTATTTAATAATCTCCATCCAATTCAAATATTATATCCATTCCGTACTTTTCTTTCAGCCATTGTTTAATCTCTTTATCCTTGTCAATAGGATTTGCAATTACTCCAATATGTCTATAGCTTCTACCAATATGTCCATAGCTTCTACCAATATTCCACCAAGTTGGTATTGAAGAATTTTCTTTGATTAAAGAATTTTCTTTAATTGACCGAAATTGAAAAATTTTTCCACTCCTTGATGCATAAACCTTCTGAGTCGCACCTTGTTTTCGTCTGTACTTCGCAATTACATACCCTTTATTTACCATACTTCCCTGTCCCACCAGCCATGCAAAAGAAGAATCTGCCCACAAATCATCATCATCAATATCAACACAAACTACTCTGCACTTTAGCTCTACTTTCTCTATAGTATCTTTCATAATACAATATTCATATTTATGTATAAATGGCATCACTCTTTCCATGTCTGCAATTTCTATATTTTCAACACTCTGTTCAAGTGCAATTTTTGCCAATACAATGCAATTTCCAATGTATGATGCATTTGTTCTCATCAATGTGCAAAGCTTTCCGATGTACTCCGTCGCCTCTTCATTAGCTTTGCCAACAAAATTTGCGACAATAAGTGCATCTACAATAAAAAACATCCTATAATCTGTATTCAATAATTCACCTATCTCAAAATAGACATCTTTCTCTAATTCCAGACTTTCAGCATATACATCTTCCAACTCCATATCCAAACGTGATTCTTCCAGAATCCATTGTATAAATACCATTTTTTCTGTAATACCGTTTGTATCCATCTGCATCACACTAAACAATAATTCTATGTAAATTTTGCAGGCATATTCGTCCTCCAATTCGGCAAGCGGATGATTGGCAAACGGTACATTCTTTGCAAGCATCCGTATCATGTCATAATCCATTTCCATATTGTCATTTGAAGTACGGATTTCCTGAATCTCCCTGCTGATACAGTCCAGAGAATTTACTGCCCCCTGTATCGTTGTTTCCAGTTCTTTCACTTCTTTTTGTATATCCAATAAACTTTTCATTTCATCTCTCCAAATCAAACATTATATTATACTCACGACAGATAAAATCTGCCGTGAGTATCGCGCCAGCCGCAGCCGCGAAGCGGCATATTTCCTTATGCGGCTGTGTGCATCATTTTATACTGGTGGTCAGCCTTTTTGACCGCCAGTATAACCCGTTACTCCTCGCAACAGGTCATTTATACGAATATCCTTGGAATCAATCACAAGACTATTTGTGATTAGCTCCGCCAACTCACTTGCATACTCGCCCCCGCCTGCTTTTTTATTGATTACTGGCTTTATTCCTCGAAATGTTTCTTCAAAAAATGTCTCAACGGAAGGGTCTGCCTTTATCCCCTTTTCTTTCAGGTACGCTTCAAGCAGCCGCAGCGGACTTTGTTTTTTCTCCTGAATCAAATCGATTTCCGAAGGTTCCGGCATCGCAATCCCTACGATATCCGATATATATTTAATTTCCGAAAAAAATGTATCCTGCAGCTCCCTTAACTGCCTGCTGACATTCTTCAGCTCGTTCACGGAGCTTTGCGCATCTCTCACAAGCTGCTGTAAGGGTTCCAATATCTCCTCGTCAATATCCTCCGCAGTCAGTTTTGTGAGCGATAAATTCAGTTTCCTCAGCCTTTGGTTCTCCTCGTCGATTTCATCTTCATAGAAATCCCTGCAGCGCACAAAAAGTTCCTTAAAATTACGTGCAAAATTGGACTCATAAACCTCCTTGTTCCATGCCGCAATCTGCTTCCTGATTTTCGCGGTATCCGCTTCAATGTATGTCGAGAGCGCGTCATCCTCAATCTGTTCTGACTTACAGCTGAATGCACAGACATCAACGAACAGGATGCCTTTCAGTTCAAGATTCAAACGTATTTTCGCTATAATTTCCTGCAAATCTTCCAGATTCTTCTTGTCCGCCTTGTTGACAATAATCAGCTTCGGTATATCCGCACGAATGGTTTTGATAAACTTAATGTCCTCCTCCGTAATCGTCCCCGCATCCGCCTGCACAAACCACAGAATATAGTTGCTCGCATTTAACTGCCCCCTCGCAATCTGTTCGTCCGTCTTGGCAGAATACTTTTCCGAATCCGGTTTTGAATATCCCGGTGTATCCAGAAATGCTATATTCTCATACTTATGCAGCGGAGTCGAGAAAAAGATATTCTCTAAAATGTGACCCAGCGTAATGCCATCCGATACCGTATGGTCTTCCTCGTCCTCCAGCTCCCCAAAGCCATGTGCAACCTTTCGAATATCCCGCGGCTGCATCTGCACCTGAGCGTCAAATACATTGATTCCCATGACTTCATGTTTTTCACCACTCACGATATAAGTCGGCACGGAAGTTGAGGGATCAATATCTGCCGGAAGCACCTTGCGCCCCATCAGGGCATTTAAAAAACTGGACTTTCCGCTCGAAAAACCGCCGCCAAGCGCAATGATATTTTTTCCAATCAGCTTGTCGTACAGGATAAAATCACGAAACTTCTCGTACTCTGACTTAAAATCCGTATACAGCGTATAAAAATCCTCCGGCGCATTTTTCCCCAAAGTATCAGGAATTTTTTTTCTGATGATTTCCTCAATCTTGGTCAAGTCAACCACCAGTTCCTGATTTTTTCCGGGCTGCCGCATAATGCTGCAAAGCAGTTCAAAATTTGCCAGCAGTTTTTCATAAGTCTCTGTCTCACACTGCATTTCTCTCTCCTCCATTCGCCGTTTGCTATAAAATCAGCTCCCGCAATTCCTCTAATTTTGCCAAATCATTCTGTATCCCTATTACATACTGCTCTTTATCCTTCTTTTCATCATCTATTCTTGTCCGCACATCCGTCATCGCCTTTTCCAGTGTACTGCGCTGACGCGCAAGTTCATCCTCTATGGAGGTGTTCATCAGCTTAATCTGTTCTGTGACGGCCGTCTGGATACCATGCTCCACTTCCCGCATAATCTGCGGATAGACTTCGGACTGCAGCTTCATGCGGATTTCACCGCGCATCTCCTCGCGCTGTTTCTCTTCCTTCTGTTTATTAAGAAATGCCATGATACCGGCTGCTATAAGTCCCAGTACAGGAGCTCCCAATACCAGCCCTGCGACGATAGCGACAACGGATGTCGTAATGCTGCTCTCTGACTCCTTTAAATCATAATGAAAGTTTACACAGACATCCCCAAGCCTCTCTCCGTTGAAACACTTCTTGACACGCTTTAAGTATCGCTCCATTTTAGGAATCAGCCGCTCGCTTACGCTTGCATTAACTGTGTTTCTGACAACAGAATTGAGGTGTTCATTAATGCTCTGTTTATTCATTGTCATCGTGACAAATGTAGGTTCCTCTGCTTCAAGAGCCTCTCTGACATCCATCTTGATTTCCTCGACAATGTCCGCAGTCTGTGTGTCAAAATCATCTTTTTCCGTTGCATACCCATCCTCTAGCAGATTTAACTGCCTGCCGATTTTTTCTTCCTCCTCGTCAAGCTCAGATTCACTCAGTTCCCTGCTTTTTAACAACGTTTTTAGATAGTTTTCCGTATTGTCCAATGCGGAAAGCGTGCCTGACTGAAACTTCTTCGATAAAATGTTCTGGGACTGTTCCTGAATATCTTCGAGGAACTCACGCACTTCGTCAGCCTCTCCCATAAAACTGCTCGTCAGGCAGATTTTGATATCCCTGTCCCCAATATATCGTTTCAGGCTTTCTTTCAAATTAAAAAGTGTTTCCTCAAACGCATCATTACACTTATCATCTTTGGTTACAACAACACATATCGGCATTTCATTCAGCACAAGCTCTTTTAGTATATTTCCAACGCTTGCACGCACAATCAAATCGTCCGCCGGAAAAGCCACCATGTACACAAGGCTCTTGGGAAGATAATTGTCTATCGCTTTATTGTGTATCTCAAACCCTGACTCAAACCCCGGCATATCCACAATCATCACATCCGGAATTTTTTCCAAAAAAGAATTTTTCAGACCAATTCTTACATGTGTAACTGTCTTCGCATCAGTTTCCATTCTCCGGTATTCTTCGAGTTCTACCTCCTCACAGTTTCCATTTTCCATATAAAGGCGCACGCAGTCACTTCCGCTATAGATAATTTCGGCAGGCACTGCCGTTTCAGGTGTGATATCCTCTTTCAGAATCTTTCTTGAATATCCCAAAAGTGTATTCACAAGCGCACTCTTTCCAGAAGAAAACTTTCCTATAATCGGCGTGCAGACCTTTGCCTCAGGAATCTCCCTTAATATGTCATCAATGTATTCCACAGACAGTCCGTATGCACTATTGATATCCTTCAGTTCCGTTAATGCTCTGATTATATTCTCCATCTTTATACTCCTTTTTCCTTTTTATGTGTTTTTTCTGCATTACCTGTTAAAATCTATATATCCAAAACCTCCACCATCTCCCCTTGGCTCCGAAGCCACATGTCAATCCCTTTGCCGAACACCTCCGCCGTCACGACATATCCGTCCTCGTCGTGATGGATGACCTCCGCCGTCGGCAGCCTGTCCTTGACCGCCTCGATGGAATCCCCCTTGTAGCGGAACTTCACGCGCCGCAGTTTTCCGCCGTACATAAACTGTACCCTTTTGCGAAATTCTCCCTCCTCAAAGCGGTCTTTGTAAGGAATATAAAATTGTTCTTTCAATATTTTTAAGCTGTTGATGCGGTCAATGCGGTAGATTGTCGGAAATGCGTCATTGATGACATCAAAATGTTCCCTGACCTCGTCCTCATCGTCAATAAACGCTGCCATATAAAAATAGAACTCTGAAAAGATGATGGATACTGGCTTAAGCTTTCGTCTGACAACCTCCTGCCCTTTCATTTTCCGGTACTCGATTTCTATGTAATGACAGTTCTGTATCGCCTCGCCGATACTCCACATGGTATCGACAAAAACTGTATTGTGCTGCGGCTGCACATAATAGAACTGTTCATTTTGAATCAGTTCCCTGACAAGCTGGTGGTTTTCGGGTCTCGCGCAGCAGTCCACCAGACGCTGCAGCATGGAGTCCATTTCCTTTTTCGTAAATGCCCTGCTGTCTAAAAGGATTTTACAGATTGCAAGGATTTCACTGTTTGTAAATTTCATCTGGGAAGCCTGTACGAGCTGGTAGCTGTCCTTTGCACGGTCATATTCCACAGTGTTGACAACGCCTGTGTTTTCAACATTCAGCGACAGGAAATTGCGGATTTCATCAATGTCGCGCTGAATGCTCCTCGGGCTTACACCGTATTTTACAGCCTCCTGCGCTTTATAGAGCGCGCCGCCGTTCATCAGTGTTGTATACATACTGAGTATGCGCTCCATTTTCCCGTTTTTTTCAAATTCATTATCCATGCTTTACACTCCATTCCAATACCTGTACTTAATAATGACATATATAATCTAATTTTAACGGAATACTGTCGATTTTACAAATATTATGTCAAATTTTCTCCACACTTTATTCTCCCAAAATAATCCAGCTAAATAAATACTCATCTGCGGCACAAATAGTTTCTGAACAGTTCCGGAGCCTGCATGTCATCCTGCACATTCCAAATTATCTAATGTTAAGATTATATAATTTATACATGAGTTATGCAAGCAGTTTTTAACGGTTATAATAAAATAAACAGGAGGTTTTTCAATGGTACGTTTACGGGTTTTAGATATATTAGAGGAACAAGATCATACCAAATACTGGCTTTATAAGCAGATGGAAATGAGTTACCAGAATTTTTCCAAACTCATTAATAATGAAACGCGTTCCATCCGCTATGAAAATATTGAAAAGCTCAGCAAGCTCTTGAACTGCCCCGTAGGCGACCTGTTTGAAACAGTAAATGCTCCTGATGATGAAGACTGCTGAAAGCAGCCGGATTCTTTTATTTATTTATCATGATTATACCACGTTGCATGGACACATGGCTGTCCATGTTTTTATTTTTTTCGGTGGACTGTCTGGTTATTTTGAACTGACTGCAGGTTAAAGAAAATATATCCACCGCATAATGCAGATGCCACAGTTTTTTACGGCGCCTTTTTCTACAATGTCTGACACAGATAATCCAGTCCTTACATTTTACAAACCTTTTCATAAAACCGACATCGCTTATTCTGCCGATGTCGCTTAGGAATTGTAGGAAAATAAGTGATGCAGATTGCGCAGGATATTTCTTCGAGGTGAAATTGCTAAAGCAATTGTCAAAAAACGTAGGCGTAGCGGGCTACGGCGAGGCTTTTTGGCATGCATAATCAGAGAAATAGCCAAGTCAAGATGCGTCAGTTATTTTTCTACAGTTCCTTATCATAGCAAACTGGCTTACATCAATTAATGACTTATTGCCGGATAGATAAAATAAGATCAGGTGCAGCAGATCCTCTGTGATTAGAACATGAATTTACAGTAACAAAAGCTGACAACTCTGATAGGCTCCAAGCAACAATCCAATAAATTTTTAGCCACAAATGTTACAAAAAAACTTGACCACTACAGAATGAGGAAAATGCGGAATTGTATCTGTTCTGTTTGAATGATATAATGTATGGCATATGAACAATTTTCGGGAGAACAAATAATGCCAAAGTATAAGATTTTGATAGTTGATGATGAACAGGGCATTGTCACTATGTTGAAGGACTATTTTGAATTTCATGGGTATCTGGTATATACAGCTATGAGTGGGTCAGAAGCTCTTAAAGAAATCAATTCGAAGCCTGATATTATTTTGCTTGATATCAACATGCCTGACATGGACGGACTTGAAGTGTGCAGAACAATCAGGAATCATGTATCATGCCCTATCATTTTTTTGACTGCAAGAATAGAAGAAACGGATGCAATCATTGGTTTCCAGGCAGGCGGGGATGATTATGTGGTAAAGCCTTTCAAGTTAGGCGAGTTAGGGGCAAGGGTAGAAGCGCATTTACGCCGTGAAAACCGGGGGGATTCCAGCTCGACAGCAAAATTTTTTGACAGCCTTGCCATAAATTATGACAAAAGGCAGGTGTCCTATCAAGATAAAATGATACCGTTTACCAAAAAAGAATTTGATATTGTTGAGTTGCTTACAAGAAATCCGGGGCAGGTCTTTGATAAAGAAAGAATTTATGAATTGATCTGGGGATACGATGGTGATGGGAATAGTTCCATTATCGTAGAACATATACGGAGGATCAGAAAAAAGTTCATGGAGTATACAGAGAAAACTTATATAGAAACGGTTTGGGGGATAGGGTATAAATGGGAAAATTGAAAACAGTTTATCAAAATCTTCCTTTGAAAAAGGCGTTAACCATTACAATCGTGGGTTCTCTTTTTATCGCCCTTTCAGGAGCGATGACGATATTATTGGCGACACGTCCAAGCTATTATGCTCTTGTAGCGGAAAATTCGGAAAATCCGGCTATGTATTGGCATGATTTCTTTTGCATATCAACTGTGGGTATCTATGTTTGTGTTGTAATCATCGCAGGATCGTATGTTTTCTATAGATTTAAACTTTTTGCTCCGTTAAAGGCATTAACGGAGGGAATAGAGCAGATAGCCGTAGATAATCTGGATTTTTCGGTACAGTATGATGCGGAAGATGAATTAGGGGCGCTCTGCAGGTCTTTTGAACGGATGAAGAATGAACTGCAAAAAAATTATAAAAGGATATGGCGTATGACGGAGGAGCGCAGAAAACTCAATGCAGCCTTTGCACATGATTTACGCACGCCGCTTACAGTATTGCAGGGATATACAGATTTTTTGGATGAATATATCCCATTTCCTGAAAAAGAAGATACAAAACTGCTGGAAACGAACCGTATGATGGCATATTATATTAAGCGTCTGGAAGATTATGTCGAAGTTATGAATACAATCCAAAAATTGGAGGATACACCCGTCAAAATGCAGACTGTTCCAATAGACAGTTTTATGAAAATGTTGGATGACAACATAAAATTGACAGCTAAGGAATATGGGAAAGATATATCAGTTATAAATGAAACGGAATTGCAGGAGGTTCGGGGCGATATTTCCCTGATTTTCAGGGTGTTGGAAAATGTTATGAAAAATGCCTGCCGATATGCTGAGAACGAAATTTTTGTGCATCTGTATGAGCAGGATCATTTACTTTATTTTGAAGTGATAGATGATGGAGCAGGGTTTCGTCCGGAAGCTCTGGAGCAGGCACTAAAACCCTTTTACACTTCAGGGCTATCCGGAACTTCTCATTTTGGCCTTGGATTGAATATCTGTAAAATCTTATGTGAAAAACATGGCGGCAGCATTACGATCAGCAATATTTCGGATTCAGGCGCCAGAGTACAATTTTCATTTTTGTTGGAAAAGTAGATACTTTTGTGATATTTTTCAGTTACACTCTCCTTGTATTACGAAGGAGAGTTTTTATTTTCTCCGGAAAATAACTTGTGAAGGAGTATTCGTATATGGAAAAAATACTATCTGTATCAGGATTGCAAAAATCTTACGTTACGAAAGGGAATACCTACCCTGTGCTAAAAGGTGTCAGCATGGAGATGGGAAGAGGTGAATTTGTTGCGGTCATGGGACCGTCCGGCAGCGGAAAAACGACACTGCTGAATATTGTGTCGGGTTTTTTATCAGCAGACAGTGGTCAGGTGAAAGTGGGATCTGTGGATATGCTTCATACTGATAAAGAAAAACAGGCTGAAATCCGTTCCGGTATATTAGGCTTTATCTTTCAGGATTTTATGCTGATAGATGGATTGACAGTGCAGGAAAATATTTTTCTTCCACAGATCATCGCCAAAAAGCCTGCAGCAGATATGGAAGGAAAAACAAGAGATCTGCTGTGCGCCTTTGGCATTGAGGACATTTCCGGCAAATATCCGGGCGAGCTTTCCGGCGGTCAAAAACAACGGGTGGCTATTGCAAGGGCTCTATCCAACGAACCGTTGCTAATCCTGGCTGATGAGCCGACGGGCAATCTTGATTCCAAGTCAAGCAATGCTGTCATAGAAGCGTTTCTGTTTGCCAGGGAACAGCTGGGGGCTACCGTTTTGATGGTGACACATGATGCGATTGCTGCTTCTCATGCGGATCGTGTGATTGCTTTGTCGGATGGAATGGTAGTAAGGGAATTGGTACGTCAGAAAGAGCAGAGGCAGTTTATGAATGACATTCTGGAATTTCTGAAGATTGTGGAGGTGGGGCAATGACATTAAATGAAATCACCCGAAAACTGATCCGCCAGAATAAAAGCCAGTACATTCTTTTTGGCTTGTCAATCTGTTTTGCCGTTGCCATGGCCGGGGCTTATGGTGTTCTGCTTTTCAGCAGGGTTATAACCGATGTATTGATGACAGATGGATCGACTTACTTAATTTCGCTTGGAATGTATGGGATTACGATGATTGGTATTGTTGTTTTTCTTTTCTATGCTAACGCCATTTATATTCAGCTTCAAATGAGGGAAATCGGGGTATACCTTTCCCTTGGTCTTCCACCAAAATCTGTTGGTAAAATACAAAACCGGCAGCTTGACATCATATTTTTGATTGGAGGGGCTGCCGGGCTTGTTTTGGCTGTTCCGTTCTCTTTTGGCATATGGTCGCTGCTGTCCTTATTTATTTCCTATACGGATGGTGCCTTTCGTGTGGGAGGGAAAGGGCTGCTGATTGCAGGAGGGTTATGGATACTGGCATGGGTTATCCTGCGTATCAGGAATGCGGTTCATATAGCAAGGCTGGATGTAATCAGGATTCTGCGTTCATCATCAGAATGCGAGGAGTTGAAAGCCGCCCACCCGCTTTTGGGTATCATAGGGTTGACAGCAGTTCCTTTGGGACTGATATTGTTTAATATTACTGCGGTTATCTATCCACTGAAAAATTTCTCCGTTCTCTTTCTTGGCGTAAGCCTGATCGGAATGTATATTCTGACGGCACAGATTACTTCTATGGGCAGCATTGTAAAACGTTTTTTTCCTAACGCATACAGAAAAAGTATCTTATTTTACAATCTTGTAAGGCAAAAAGGGAACCAATATACATTGTCCTTATTTGTTTCCTCACTGCTGATTACGCTTACAGTATTTTCCATATGTTTTAATGGGAGCATTTTTCTGGAACTTTACTATGCAATCAAAGAAGAACCATATGATTATGCTGTTTTAGCTGGGGCATCAGGAGAGAAGCTCGATGAAAACAGGATACGCTCCTTTGCAGAAGAAAGCGGCATTTCTTTAAGCGAATGGCATTCATTGGATATGCTTTTGCTGGGACGGGAGCATCAGTATATGGATGCTTCAAGAAATGAGTGGTCACCGGAAATGGTTGTTAATGTGTCTGATTTTAATGCACTTTCCGGCATGAACCTGTCTGTTCCTGATGACGGATATATTTACTTTCAGGACTCTGATGATTCTATGTTTCAAACCTGCTCGGAGGATAGAGGACTGTTTTACAACCCATGTATAAAAGAAGACTTTACATTGCAAAGAATTGAGCTGGTATCAAAGGAAAGTGTACTGAATGAAACTGCAAAGATAAATTCCTTTGCAGTCGTCAGTGATAATACTTTTTACAGGATAAGTGATACGTTGGATTCCTCCTATAAAATGACCTATTATCTGTTTCATGGCAGTAATACTGAAAACAGCAGTGAGTTTCAAGAGAGGCTTCTGGCGGAGATTGCAGCAATAAACAATGGGGAAATATTTGTCAGCTGGCAAGATCAGGTTATTAAAGATAAAATGGAGAATTATGAAGATATTTATATCCCTTATGATGGAAACGAACTGTATGCTGCCCGCTGGTGGGAATTTTATCCTTATGCAAAGCAGACGGAACTTGATGTCCAGATGGAGGCAGGCGCAGTTTATCTGATCCTGATTTTCTTTATTGCCATTATTTCTTTTGTGTCGGCAACTATGATAATGGGATTGAAAATAGCAGGAACGATACTGCAGGATGTTGAGTGCTACAAGAGGGCGATGTATCTTGGGCTAAAGGAAAATGACCTGAAAAAGATTATCCGGAAACAGATAGGGCTTATTTATTTTTTTCCTGTAATTTGCGGATGTGTCACAGCTTCATTCATGATAAACCGTTTTATGGAAGCGTCATCTGCAACACACATTTTAGAAATAACACTGGTCGCCATAGGATTATCACTTATGGTATTTCTGATGCAGCTTATCATATTTTTCTTTCTTCAGAAGAAATTGGTCGTTTCGACGTCAAAGATCGTATATGAAGGCAGGTGACAGGATTGGAATATACCATACAGACTTTTGCGTTATACAAAAAATATAAGGGGCATTGGATTGTTGGGCAGGAATGGGACTGGTGAAGTCTTTTAGACAAACTTCATTGTGTCAGATTCCTAAGCCACTTCCCCTTGCGCACCCGCGGTCCGCAGATCAGAAGCTTCCCCGCCTCTTCCAATGCCGCCATGGCATAGACCACATAGACGGGAAGCCGGAATACCACCGCCGAGAGAAAGACCGCTGGCAGCCCGATGCACCAGACGCCGACCAGATTGGCAAGGAAACAGTACAGGTTGTCGCCGCCGCTGCGCCCACCAGCACAGAAACGGTCGTCAAAAGCTGGCTACAGTGCTTCGCCTTCCCAAACGCACCTGTGCCAAGCAGCGTTCCGAGCATGACAGCAGCCGCCGTCCCGAAGCCGCCGCAAAACAGCAGTGCGATCCCCTGTAGTGTTCCGATGATCTGGAGCGATGCCTGTGCCTGGGTGCCTGTATACTTGTATGCCACATTATAGAGATTATTTCCGACAGCATACACCACTTCCCCCAGAATCACGAGCGAACCATATCGGAAAAAACGCGCGGTCATCTCCTTCGGGACTCTGATATACTCCTTGACGGGTCCGTAGACTGCCGGCTTTCTGATCAAAATGTATCCGAGGCTGACTGAAAGCTCCACCATCCGCGCAAACACGGTTGATACTGCCGCCCCCTGGATACCCATCCGGGGAAATCCCGCAAGGCCAAATATCAGCAGACAGTTTCCCGCTGTGTTACACAGCAGCGAAACGACGGACGCGATCATGGGCACTCTGGTCTCCCCGACACTGCGCAGCGCCGTGGCGCAGGTACAGTTCAGGGCGTACAGCAAAAAGCATATGCTCAAAATACGTATATATCCCGTTCCTTCCCAAATCACCGCCTCATCCATGGAGTACAGGCGGATGACACGCTCCGGAACCGTTATTGAAATCGCCATAAAGACAAGTGCGAGCGCAGTTGTACCGACGAGCAGGATTCCCATATAATTATGAATATGTACGAAGTCCCGTTTTCCCCAGAATTGAGAGAGGAACATGGCGCTCGCGGAGGCAATCCCGTTTGCAAGCACCAGATACAGCAAAAACCACTGGTTTCCCATAGCGGACGCCGTGATCGCCACTTCGCCAAGCTGCCCCAGCATAAATACGTCAAGCGTGTTGACCATGGAACTGACCATATTCTGCATCACCACCGGAAGCCCGATCGCCGCCGCACATTTCATGTAATCCATTCTTGTTTCCGCTCTTAAAATATCCACGATTGCCTCCAGATCTCACATATTTTTTCCAAGATGCCCAAGCCAGCGGCCGCTTTTCACCCGCCGGACAAAGCACGCGGAACGAAACAGCCAGTCCACGCCCATCGCCGCCCAGACACCCAACAATCCCAAATCAAAATACAGGACAAACAGATAACTCATCCCAATGCGGAACACCCACATGGAAACGACAGATACGATCATCGTATAATTTGCGTCAAAGACAGCCCGCATCGCATTGGGCAGCGCAAACCCCGTCGGCCACAGGAGCATAGCGCAGACCGAGTGGAAGATCACCACGCGCACCGCCATATCCGCAGCCTCCGGCGTGACCGCATACAGCCCGACGATACAGCGCGCGGACACGATCATCAGCAGATTCAATCCCACCATGCCGATGTACGCGTACAGCATCAGCTTCTTCACATAGCGCACGGTCTCATCAAGCGCCGCCGCTCCGGCAGTCTGACCAACCACCGTGATCATCGCAATGCCGATGGCAGAAGCCGGAATCACAGCGATACCCGCCATCACGCCTGCGATGGCATTGGCAGTGATCGCCGTAGTGCCAAGCCCGGCGACCAGGCTCTGCACAAGTATTTTTCCAATCTGAAAAATACAGTTGTCCATTCCGGTCGGTATCCCCACCTTCATAATCCGGCGCACGATCTCCGGCGAAAAACGAACCCGGAGCGTACCGCTCAGATGAATTGGCTTTTTTGAGTCCCGCAGAATCACGTACATGATGACTGCACCCACAATCCTGGAAATCAGCGTGGAAATCGCCACCCCGTACACACCCGCGTGAAATACCAGTATGAACACGGCGTTGCCCGCTATGTTGACAATATTCGTCAGCACGGATATATACATCGTGACCCTGGAATTTCCCATCGCACGGCTGAGCGCGGAACTCGCGTTATATATCCCCAGAAACGGAAACGACACGGCAGTGATATAGAAATAGATGACGGCATTACGCATCACGTCCTGCTCCACACTTCCGAACACAGCCCTCAGGATCGCGCGGTTTCCTGCTATAGATATCAGTGCAACAGCCAGTGATATCCCCGTCACGCACAGAAGCAGCTGGTCGGCTGTCTTGACCGCCTTTTCACGCTGGTTCTCCCCCAGATGATGTGCGGCTGCCACCGCACCGCCCGTAGAGAGGGAACAGAACAGATTCACCAGCAGAATATTGATGGAATCCACGAGAGAGACGCCGGACACGGCCGCCTCCCCCGCGCTGGAAACCATAATGGAATCCGCAAGCCCCACGGTGATTCCGAGAACCTGTTCCATAATCAATGGCAGGATCAGCTGACGAAGCTGCTTTCCTGAAAAAATCTCTTTTTTTGCTTCCATGGCTACTCACCTGCTTTTTTCAACAATATTCAATCATGCTGCATGCCTTCCACCCATCTGCTGTCAGGCGCAATGTTTTGATCTCATAGGGCGCAAATTCCAGCGACTCCTGCACACCGTCCGCGGACACAGAAGCACTGCTGTTTGTCCCCTCCGTCTCAAACAGGCGCACGACCAGTTCACCGCGGTCGTACTCCGACGTCTTCACCGAGGAGACATGCACATGATTATCCTTGTCAATGGAAAGAATACTGCCGCAGCGAAGCCACTCTTTCCCCACATGATTGCTATCGCCCATGTATGACACCGGCATGTGCAGAAAGTCCGCTTCCGCAAACAGCCGTTTCTTTTTCATCTGCCCCTCGTGGGGAATCAGCATCAGCTCGTAGTCGTAGCATCCCTGATTCATAAAACGCCCCTCAAGATTCTGCTCCAGTTCTCCTCTTCCCCCGCGCGCAAAGGATGAACTGCGCAGCTTCAGGCGCATTTTCAGGCGGTCGCTTCCCTTTTCCAGAATGTAGTCCACCATCATCTCAGACTTGCCGTATTCTAGGAAAAAGCGCAGGATCGCACGCATCTGGTTCACCTCGACCACCTTACGCCCCGTCACATGGAACACTCCGCAGACTTTCTCCTCCCACACATGTTCTCCCCATGAACCGCGGTCATCATAATAGACCGCAAAAGAGCCGCTGCCTGTCAGGAGTTCTCTGCCTTCCTTTACAATAGAGGTCGGCGCACCTGCTGTCCGGTCAAAAGAAACGCGTATAACACCGTTGTCCAGCAGGTCCTCCTGCGCGGTCAGCGTGCTTTCCTCCTCGGGCAAATCCGGTCCCTCGCTGATCACGCGGTAGATCACATAGCCGTAAGCCGGGATCTCTGCTTCAAATAACAGAAACTTCCTTGCCTCCGGCGCAAAATTATCATAAGAGGATTCGGCGCAGGCAATCTCTTTTCCTGCCGCGTCCCGCATACGGGTATTTTTTTTCTCCGCCCTGGGTACATACACACTTGCGCCGCAGACGCCTCGGTAGTCTGTTCCCGTGGGGTTGACCAGCAGCAGCGGGAACCCGTCCCCCCTCGTATCCAGCCTGTTTGCTATCGCCTGTACTGCGTCTTCCGTGATTTCCTCCGCCGCGGCAACAACACCGCCCAGCTCCATGCACGTCCTGTTTCTGGCAGGCTCAATACTCGTCCCTGCCAAAACATCGTGAAACTGATTAAACAGCAGCGTCTTGATCTCACAGTCCGAGCTGTAGCATCCGAAAAAGATCCGCCCCATCTCACGGCTGACCACCGGAATCCTGTCTGGCTCCACCTGCTCAAAAAATTCTCCTATCGTGGAAAAATCCATCGTCACATCCTCCCGCTCTTTTCGCATCTCATAGATTGTGTGGATATTGTCGATGGTAGGACCGCCCCCATGATTGCCCACACCGTAGAATACCGCCATTCTGTCATAACCGTGCTCCTCTAACGCCTCTATGCTCTCCGACAGATTCCATTCCAGCGCAGGTCTCGTCCACGCCATGTACTCCCCGCCGGTCCGCTCCGCAATCACGCTGCTGCCATCCTTCGACCGCCATGTAAACACAGGCGGCACCTGTACGTGCTTCTTGTCCGGACGAGACATCAGATAGTACCGGATGCCGCATCCGCTGCAAATCGCAGGCATATTGGAACCGTGTCCAAAGCTGTCAACGTTGTACGCAGTCACCACGTCCTTGTCAAAATTTTCACGAACAAACTTCTTGCTGTATAGAAAATGGCGTATCAGCGCCTCGCCGGACGGAAGATCACAGTCCGGCTCCACCCACATACCGCCTACGATCTCCCATCGTCCCTCTGCCACACGCGCCCGGATTCGCTCAAACTGCTCCGGGCAGTTCTCCTTCATCCACGCGAGGAACGAAATGCTGGACTGGGTAAACTTAAAATCCGGAAATTCATCCAGTCTGTCGAGCGCGGAGGCAAAGGACGATTTGACCTCCTGCATTCCCTCCGCCTTCTGCCAAAGCCATACCGGATCGATATGGGTATTGCCTATCATATGAATATTTTTCTTCTCCATAACATTCTCCATCATATTTCACTGCATTGCGATATCTCTGTGCACTGTTTTGCTCCCCGCAAGTTCCTCACTGTAAGCGTCCGGCTGGCTGCCGCCCACAAAGATGCCAAACACGCCAGGCTCGTACACCCTGCTGCCATCGTCCCGGATGATCTCAAACTGCTCCGCGTCAATCTCAAATGCCACTTCCCGCTCTTCCCCAGGCTGCAAAAAGACACTCTGAAACTGGCAGAGCTTATGGTGCGGCACTCTCACTGATGCCCCCATATCCCTCACATAAACCTGGATGACCTCCCTTCCGGGAACGGCGCCCGTATTCTTCACCCGCACAGAGCCGGATACCTTCTCGCCCGCACGGAAGCTGTCTGATAGCTTTAATCCGCTGTAGGCAAAGGAGGTGTATGACAGCCCGAAGCCAAACGGGAACAGCGGATCCTCTCTAAGAAACTTATAGGTTCTGCCATCCATGGAATAATCCGTAAATTCCGGCAGGCTGTTCTCATTATGGTAGAAGGTCACCGGAAGCCTGCCACTGGGGCTATACTTTCCTGCCAACAGCTCCGCGATCACTTTTCCGCCAAGCCCTCCGGGATACCACGCTTGAATGATGGCGTCCGCATGGTCATTGCCGTATGCAAAGTCAATCGCACTCCCCGACAGATTCACCAGCACAACCGGCGTTTTTCTCTCACAGGCTGTCCGCACAAGATCCTGCTGACACTGAGGCAGATAGAGATCTGCCTTGTCTCCGCCCATCTCCCTGTCTGCCATTTCCTCCCCCTCGATCGTCTCATCCAGACCCGTAACCAAAATGACCACATCCGCCTCGTCAGTCATTCCCTTTACCTCGCCCAGACGGTCTCCGGCGTATCCCGGGTCCTCAAGCTTATATTCATACAAATGAGAACCCTCACAGTAATGAATCCTCGCTTCCGCAAATTCCGCACGGATTCCCTCCAGGACAGTGATGTATTGATTCGCCGTGCCATGGTAATTGCCCTCCAGGGCATTGATCGAGTTGGCATTTGGCCCGATCACGGCAATGGTCCTGATCTTCTTTTTGTCAAGCGGCAGTATTCCGTTATTTTTCAGAAGAACCATGGATGCCCGTGTCATCTCCTCATTCACTGCCCGATGCGCTTCGCAGTCCACAACCTCCATACCGATGGCATCAAAAGGCGTCTTCTGGTCAAACATTCCCAGTTTCATGCGCGTCGTCAGGAGTCTTGTGCACGAGGTGCGGATCATTTCCTCCGTAATCTTCCCCTCCTCATACGCCTGCATGATATAGGCATACATATTGCCGCAGTTTAAATCGCAGCCATTCTCCAGCGCCAGCTGCACCGAATCCGTCGGCGTCACGGTCACGCCGTGATGCAGGTGAAAATCAGAGACTGCCCAGCAGTCTGAGGTGATGTATCCCTTAAATCCCCACTTCCTGCGCAGAAGCTCCGCAAGCAGCGTCCGACTGCCGCAGCATGGCTCTCCGTTCGTCCTGTTATAAGCACCCATGAAGCCTTCCACGCCGCAGTCCACCAGTCGTTTAAACGCCGGGAGATACGTCTCTTCCATGTCCTTTGGCGACGCCACGGCATCAAACTCATGGCGCACCTTCTCCGGACCGCTGTGCACGGCAAAATGTTTGGCACACGCTGCTGTCTTGAGATATCTGGGATCATCTCCTTGCAGTCCCTCCACAAAGGCGGCGCCCAGGCATCCCGTCAAATACGGATCCTCCCCGTAAGTTTCCTGCCCGCGCCCCCATCTGGGATCGCGGAAAATATTCACGTTCGGCGACCAGTAGGTGATTCCTTTGTAAATACCATAATCCTCATACTTCTGGTACATGTTGTACTTGGCGCGCCCCTCGGTCGAAATGACCTCTGCCGCCCTTTTGAGAAGCTGCGCGTCAAACGCTGCCGCCATACCGATCGCCTGCGGGAATACAGTCGCCATACCGCACCGCGCCACACCGTGCAGTGCCTCGTTCCACCAGTTATAAAAAGGAATCCCCACATGCTCCACCTTCGCAGCCCCGAACAGCATCTGTGAAGCACATTCTTCCAGCGTCATATGTGCCGTCATATCTGCTGCCCGCTCTTCGAAAGACAGCGTCTCGTCCTCATATCGTTCCATATTCATATCCTTTCTTTCTCCAACAAATTCACACGCCTGACTTCCTTCGTACGGTCGTCTAATTTCATTGTCTCTATCGCATCATGTCCTATTCGGAACGGATAGGCATGTCCATTGATATGTAAAATCCCTTGTTGATCCCTTCCCTTTGTCTCCAGCAGCCGAATCACAATCCCGTCATTGTCCTCCGCCATCTTTGCCCAGACAAGCTCCACGCCGTCACCCTCGGCAGAAAAAGCAGAGCGCACTTTCTCCTGTGACTTTCCGCCGTGAATGTTGTCCGCCAGACTCAGATATGGGATACCGAGCCGCCTCGCCATGCGGTAACGCTCACGCTGGTCAAGCGCCGCCCCATGAGGGCGCAGCAGAAAACAGAACTCCTGACTGCCAATATCCGCATACTCATATCCCTCCAGCGGATTGTACCAGTTCTTCCCGCAGCCCTGCGCAAAGATCGCACTGCGCGCCAGCGGGAGACGAAGCACATTCCCGTTCAACACATATGTATACTTAACGTCATTTGCAATACAAAGCCCCGGCTGCCCTGTCTGTGTGACATCTATGAAGCGGTGCATACTGCGCTCCCCGCCGTCCGCTTCCGCGTGGTGCACCGTGCCGTACGCGCACTCCGCAAACACCTCGGCATCGCTGACCGAGAGCGGAAGTTCCATATGCAGCATCCGCCACTCCTGGTTCCAGTAGAGGCGGTTTGTCACCAGCACCTCCCGCGCGCTGTGATAAAGTACATACTCCTGACAGAGCCTGCTGCCGTCTCTGCTCTCATAAACCGCGCGCACTACCTTGCGCATACAGCCGCTCTCCACCGTCTCAAGTCCCCTGAACACCAGCGTCTCCCCGCTGTCCTCAAAGCGCAGTTCCTGCCTGCCTCCCCAGCTGTCCCGCTCATCAATCTGAATCGGGAAAGAGACTGCACCCTGCAATGCCTCGTAGTCATGTTCCTTGTCATACAGACATGCCAGATATCCCTCCTCACTGAACCGCAGGCGGATATATGCGTTTTCGAGCAGATATGGGTTCCAGTCCCCCTCGCCGGTCACATTGTGCTCCAGCGAAAATTCCGGTTCCCTGCGCACGTCGCATGCCTTTTTCGGACGTCCAGGCACTGTGCGGTAAACAGCAAATCCGGCCGCCGGTATCCGCGCGTCAAAGACGATCGTGCGCCTACCTCCCAGATTGTAATTGCGCGTCTTCGCCGCTGTGTAGGTTCTCTGATACGCGATCTCTTCCCCGTCGGGGTCCAGAAGTGTCAGCCCATCCTTGCAGAACCAACTGATCTCCACACTCACAGGACCCTCGTAGGGCATACCGTCCGGATTGAACAAAAAGAGCGGAAACCCTTCTCCTGCAGTGTCCTGCGCATTGACAACATTCTGCATCGAGAGCGTCCAGATTTTCTTACACTCCGCACACACAGCAGAGAGCTGGCGGACTGCCTCATCCCGCGCCGCCTTCACCGCCGTGCCGCCAAGCGTATCGTGAAACTGGCAGAACAGCAGTGTTTTCCACAGTTCCTTTACCCGCTTCCCGAGCGGATTTTTTGTTCCAGTCAGAATATGCTCTATTACAAGTATCCCGTCTGCTGTCTTTAAGCGTTCCTGCGCAATGCGGTTATGGCATTTGACCACGCTGTCCATCGAATAACATCCCGTGTTCACCTTGTCGAAAAATTCCTTCCTCACCGGGAGAGCCGCCCGCTCTGCATCCGTCAGACTGTCAAAGAACTGCCGGAAGGAACCAAAACGCACTTCACAGTCCTCCCCGTTCTCAAAATCCGTCCGAAGCGACTCCACCGTCTCTATATTCTGCTTCGTCGGACCACCTCCGTGATTGCCCACGCCGTAACAGCATGCCATACTGTGCAGCTTCGCGCCATCTGCCGCTTTGCATGACATCTCCATTGCTTCCTTCGTGGATTCATAAAACCAGGTCGTGTACTCGCTTGGCAGACTGATGGCGTTCACATGGCTTCCATCCGCACTCTCCCACCGAAACACAGGCGTTTCCAGACGGGGACGCATGAATACATACTCTTCCATTCCACTCTTACTCAGAATCTGCGGCAATGTTGGATTGTGCCCGAAGCTGTCCACATTGGAACCTGTTTTGCAGATTTGTCCGAACTTTTCTTCAAAATAGCGCTGTCCGTAAAGCCCCTGCCTGACAAAGGCCTCTCCGCAGGGAAGGATGCAGTCCGGCTCAATAAACCAGCCGCCTGTCAGTTCCCACCTGCCCTGCGCCACGCGCTCCCTGATCTCCTCAAACATCTTTGGCGCGATCGCCTCAATCCATTCAAAGAACGCGGAGGAGGTGGACGTAAACCGCATCTTTGGATACTCCCGCATCCGCTCAAGCACTGAGGAAAAAGTAGCCTTTACCTCCTGCATCCCCTCGTCCCAGTCCCAGAACCAGACCGGGTCAATATGAGAGTTTCCGATCATATAGAGTTTTTTCTTGTTTCTTTTGGTATCATCCATATCAAAACCTGTTCCTTTCGTGTCAGTTATAGCGAAACGTCTCTTTCATCGGCTTAAACCATGGATTGTAGTAAGTTGCAAACTGGCGCTTTGCCTCTGCCAGACGGGCATCGGCATCCGCCACCACGTTCGCGCCAATATGTCCGAATGTATAGCCGTCAAAATGCCGTCTGGTCAGCTTCTCGAGACTCTCCCGCCACCGCGCCTCATCAGAGCCGATCTGCCTGCTGAAACCGCCCCAGACAGTATCTCCCGCAACCAGAAAAGCATAGCCGGCGCAGTCCAGCGCAAAGCACACGCTCCCCGGCGTATGTCCCGGCGTGTGCAGCACTTCCATAGCGATTCCGTTCCCAAATTCAACCGTGTCGCCGTCTGCGAGTCTCCTGTCCACCTGACAGGGCGGAAACGCTCTGCCATACAAGATCTCCGCCGTCGTTTTCACTGGATCTGCCTCCTCCACCTGCCTGACATCCTCCTCGTGCAGGCAAAGACTGCAGCCGTATTTTTGCTTAAAAAGCACCGCAGCCCCCACATGATCATAGTGGCCGTGTGTTCCGTAGACCGCCCGGATATCCTCCGGCGCAAACTGCAGTTTTTGTATGTTGCCAATAATCGCCTCAAACCCGTCCGGTGTCCCGCAGTCCAATAAATATAATCCCTCTGTCCCTTCGATCAGATAAGCGGCTGCATCGTAGGCATGAGACAGGGATACTCCTGCAACCTGATAAACATGCGGCATCAATTTCATTCCGGTCACACTCCTTCATAATTATAAGCGGCATCCTTACATGTGATTGAGAACGCCTTCGTCACAAGATCTGCACGCAGCACCGCCTCACAGCCACCGCTTCTTCTCGTGATTTCCAGTTGTTCGTCCGGCAGATCCGAGAGGAGAATTTCCCCGTCAAATGCCTTGTACTCATTGCGGAGCCTCATAAGCCTGCACAGCTCCTTCACTACCGGGCGCTGTACGTTTTGCTCAATCTCCTCCATTGTATAGTTGTGCCTGCTGATGTTGCGCGGAAAGTCGGTCCGCTCCATCAGCTCATAATCATTCTCCCCGGCAAGCAGTCCCATATAATACACCTGAGGAACACCCGGCGCGAAAAACTGGATTGCGCGCGCCAGCAAATACGCCCTGTCATCCTCGCCGAGCGCGGAATAATACGTACAGTTGATCTGATACACAACGGGCTTATCCTTTGCCTTCTCCGAAAAATCCATCTTAAAATTTGCCCCGTACGCTTTCGTCCGCTCACTGACAGCATCAAGCTCCTCCTCGCTGAGCAAATCCCACACATCCACCATGCCGATACCGTCATGCGTATCCAGCGTCGTATACTGATTGCGCGGGCAGATTTCCATCCAGTGCTTTAACCGCCTGCTGTTTTTGGTGTAAAGCGTGTGCAGCACCAGCACCGGAAGCGCAAAGTCGTATACGGCATAGCCTTTTTCTGCGATTTTTAGCTGAAGGGTGTAGTGGTCGTGTATTTCCGGCAGCATCGGAATATTTCGTTCGTCGAGGATTCGCTGCACGCGCCCCATCAGCTCCCACATCTCCGGCTCCACAAAAAAGCACGAAGTCCCGTACTTCTTCGTCGCAAACGCAAACGCGTCCAGCCTGACCATGGAGGCCCCGTGTTCCATCAGAAACCGCAGGGAATGCCCGACAAAATCCCACGTCTGTGCGGATTCCATATTCAGATCCATCTGCTCCTCACTGAACGTACACCAGATTTCCTCCGACGCGCCATCCGCAAACTCAATCCGTTCGCAGGGCGCATGGTCTTTGCGTTTGTTCAGCATCGCCACCTCTTCCGGCGTGGGTGTTTTCTGCGGCCAGAAGTCCTTGAACCGAATAAACATATCCTTATATGGGGACGCGTCATGCTTCTCCACAAAATCTTTAAATTGTGCCGACTGACGGGAAATATGATTGATCATAAAATCAAACATCAGCTCATAGTCCGCTGCAAGTGCCCTGATGTCCTCCCAGTCTCCAAAAGCAGGATCCACCTCCTTGTAGGTCAACGGCGCGAAGCCGCGGTCGCCGCTGCTCGGAAAAAAAGGAAGAATATGGACAGCCCCGATCTCGCGGCTAAAATGCCTGTCCAGTACTGTTTTAAGCTCTTTTAAGTTGCTGCCCAAGCTGTCCGCATAGGTTATCAGCATAATTTCGTTTTTCATAATCATTCCTCCACAAAGCTTCTCCCCTCATTGCAGACCTCCGTCCATGTCTCGATCAGACTGGTGCCCTTCACAATCCGGAAATGACGGATCACAAGAATCCCGTTTTCCTCATCCCGCTGTGCGATCTCGAGTTTGTGGCCGTCCTCACTGCGCGGCTCCCGCTTCTCCGCAAAGACAAGCTCTATTCCATGCTCTTTCGCTGCAATGAACTGTTACATATCAATTCCCTCTCCACTATTTCATTTTTGCCATCTCATTCTCCGGAATCACCACCGGCTCCCCGATGATCCGCGATACGATGATCGTCTTTGCAATACTCTCGAGCACCTCCATCTTATTAAATGCATCCTCGAGGTTTTTTCCCAGCGTCAGCGCACCGTGGTTTTTGAGCAGTATCGCGCTGCACGCCTGAATGTGGGGGGATATGGCATCCACCAGTTCCAGCGACCCCGGCGCAGCGTAGTCCGCCAGTGCTGTCCTGCCGAGCATCATGCGCGACTCGATCAGGTAATTCTCCGGCAGATTTTTCCCCGCCATGGCAAACGCTGTCGCATAGACAGGGTGCGTATGCACCACCGCTCTGATGTCCGCACGCCTGCGGTAAATCTCCCGGTGCATCGGATATTCCTTGGACACCTTTCCCGCCCCGTCCACGACACTTCCCTCCAAGCCGATCACCACAATTTCATCCGCCTGCACCAGCCCCTTATTTCTGCCTGAGGGTGTCAGCAGAATCTGTGTGTCTGAGACACGCAGACTGACGTTTCCATCACTTGCCGCCACAAGATTTCTCTCATACAACAAATGGCATATTGTTACCAATTCCTGTTTTTCCTTCTCATACATCATGCTCTTGCTCCTTACTCAATCGTGATCAGCATTCCGCCGGCGCCTTCCCCGCAGACCGTGTACAGGTTATCCCGCACCGCGATCTGATCCGTGACATCAATTCCGTTTACCAGCACGCGCTTAGGCGGCTGCTCCTGATAAAAGACAAATGCCCCGCATTCCCGCGCCGCAATATGCATTCCTGCCTCATTCTGCATCATCTCAGCGATGGCATGAAACGCGATATACTTGTCCGCAAGGCCCACACAGGCTCTCCCGCCAATGACCGGAACCAGCAGATAAAGCCCGCAGCCGTCCGCCGGAAGCGTCACTGTGCTGTGCTCCTTCCGGCAAATCGTCCTGCCGCACTTCCCAATCACATCATACAGATAGTATTCTGCCAAATCCTCCTGACTCAGATCATAGATATCCTCCGCCCCGATGTCACAGCGCTCCGCCCTGCCACACAAGTTAAATACAGCAATGGCACCGCCCTTTCGTCCCATGCCACAGTCCGCTGTATTAGTGAGTTTGAGCAGTCCCTCCTTCGACGGATCGTGAAAGATGCAGTCAGGGGAGGGCTTCGCCGCACGGTCCATGCGCAGAATCCTTCCGTCCCTGTACACGAGCGGCAGAACCGCTGCCAGATCAGTATCCCCAATTCGGTCGCTAAAATAAACAGGGCCGCCGCTCACTGCCCTCAAGATGCCATGCTTAACCGCGTCGCGGTGATGCGTCCAGAACATATCCCAGTCACAGTAATACACCTCATCGTGGTAGACAGCATTGTATCCGTTTTGCAGCAGATGCTCGGCAAAGCCGTTCTCGCTCTCCGGCACAAAATCATCACTGTTGCGGCTGATAGCGGAACCGGGACGGCCAAGAATATTCTCCATCGCCATCCCCATACAGTTGATAAGCCTGCCGCCCATATAGGCACCTGCGGCGCCCTCGAGCGCTCTGTGCGTCTCCCGTGCCGCCTGACAGACAGGCAGATTGTTCTCATAGTAGTTCTTAACAGCACTCTGCCCGTCCACCTTGACAAAATCAATTCCCTCCGCTCTCAGCGCCTCATACCAGTCCCGGTAGAAACCATATCCCTTTTCAGCAGACGGATAGGGAAGGCACTTGCCGTCCGCCGTCCTGTACAGATGCTCCCGCTCCTGCACGGCAGCATCGGAATCTGGTTCCAGCCCGCCCCAGTAGCCGCCGAGTGCATGCCATACGCCGAACCAGTCCACGCTGCCCCTTTTTTTGATCGCAGAGATCATGCTGCGAAATCCATCCGGAAACTTTTCTTTTTCCGGCATCAGATGATACAGCCGCTGTTCCCGCACGGACAACCAGCCATCGTCCATCAAAAACCAGCGCACAGGCACCTGCTTCTCTGCCAGCTCGTCCGCCTTCTTTCGCACTTTCTTCTCCGAAATGTCTGTATAGAAGGCATCCCAACTGCACCAGCCCAGATACTCGAACATCTCCGGGTACTCTTTCTGACTTTTTCCGGGAAGTCCCTTCTGTGCAAGCGCTGCCGCAAACGCCGATCGGACGGCCGCGTAGATATTTGCTTCCCCTGCCAGATAAAACACCGTCTCGTCCATTTTGCTAATCCCGCCCATGTATGCGGTCATTTCCAGCGTCAGCTCCCCGGGCTTCCCGGCTTTTGCCATCGTCTTAAATGCGTTTCCCGCCATTGGAAGCAGACAGCCGTACTCCGCATCATACTCCATACAGAGCACCTGTGTCCGCTCTGGCATCTCGTCAAAATTCTGTATAAACGCCGGCCTTGTCCACCAGTCGCGGTGCAGATGCAGTGCCGTCATGCGCTGCGGCTGCACAGAGAACTTTATCCCGACTGCCACAGGCGCCGCGGCAGCCAGATTGTCGTTCTCGCGAAACGCCTCGCTTTGAAGCTGTAACGCAATCGAACATTTCCAGATCGTGCCGTTGTTCGCCGTGCTGCTCTCCTCTGCCGTCAGGACGGCGCAGACGCTTTCCCCTTTGTATGTCAGGCGAAGCATGTCTGCCGTCTCCTCCCTCGATACCAACGTCAGAGGCTGCCTGCCCGCCTTCTGACGATTTATTGTCAGTGTCATCTCTAAAATACGCTGTCTCATACGCCGCACCTCTCAAAATATAATTTGAAGGTCTTGATCTCAAAACCGCTTATGGCAAAGTGAATCTGATTGTCCTCCACGTCAAGCCATGTCTCCCCTTCCTCACAGAGATTGGTCTCCGCCGCTGCTCTGACGCGGTGTGCAAAGCGCAGACAGACGTTGTTCTCCGACTGATTGCGGTACTCGTAGAGACGCACGACAACTGCCTTCCCGTCCTCCGACTGCTTGAGCGTCTCAAGCATCACATGCCCGCAGTCTGTACTCACCATGCCAAATGCCGCATACTCCTGACCTCCAGGCTCCCCGGCTTTCTCTGACACCAGCAAGGGCATATTGAGGCTGTACGCCATCTGTTCCACGTCACTTTGGGAAAGATCGCCCCTGTGCGGGTAGAGTGCATAGGCGAACACATGCCTGCCGCGGTCTGCCGTCTCGTCAGGATGCACCGCAGATTTGATCAGGGAAAGTCCGATGACATTGCCGTGGATATCCCATCCGTACTTGCAGTCGTTGAGCAGTGCAACGCCGTAGCCGCCCTCCGACAGATCCGCCCACTTGTGCCCCGGCACCTCAAACCGCGCGAAGTCCCACTCGTTGTTCGTGTGTGTCGGACGCCGTATGCTGCCGAACTGAATATCATACGATACCTCGTCGCTGTGGACGGCAACCGGAAAATACGCCTTTAAAAAGACCTGTTTCTCCTTCCAGTCCACCGTTGTCTGAAAGTCAATGCGCCTGATGTCAGCATAAAGTATCATATCCTGTGTCAGCGTAGACCGGTTAAAAGTCCACACCTGCCGAAGCACCGCCCGCGCACTGCCGTTCTCGATGACCGTACTCGACACCAACGAGAATTTCTGATACGGCTTTTCTCTGTAATAAACATCCACATCCCATGCGTCAAACCGCTGCGGCTTATCCTCATAGGCAGTAAAAACATTCATGGGCTGTCCGCAGCTGACAGTTCTGTCATTTTCCTTGTCGTATAAATAAATGATCTCGCCGTTATCGTTGAGCTTCAGCAGATAAAAACGATTCTCTGCACCGTCCGGCGCGATCCTCATATCTGCGTCTCCCGCCGCCACGCCCTGCTGCATTTTCAGGCTGCAGTACCCGTATGCCGGAATCTTTTCCACATATGCGAGAATCCCCTGCTCTGTCGCCTGGCAGCGCAGCACGCCCTGTTCACCGATCAGCACCGTGTCCCGATCCACGCTGTCACTGTAGGGAATCTGCACATAGTCTGAGCGCTGATACCCCACAGTGTTGCAGATGACAACAGAATCCTCGGCAACATGAACTGTTTTCACAATTCCCGACAACGCACTGCCAAGCAGCTCTCCGCCCTTTTTCGCAATATGCGCATAATCCTCCGCCGTGTCCTCGTACACCTGACGGATAGAAGAGCCTGGCAGAATGTCGTGGAACTGATTTAACAGCACCCGCTCCCACAACGCATCCAGCGCTTCCTTGGGATATGCGCACTCCTGCTCCATGCCCGACAGGACAGAGAGAAACTCGATATTGTGCAGCAGGATTTCCGCCTGCCTGTTATACCGCTTGTTGGCTGCCTGGGAAGTGTAGGTACCGCGGTGCAGCTCAAAGTAAAGCTCTCCCTCCCATTGTCCAAGAGCGTCGTGATCCACATGATCGTAGATACGCCTGAAATAATCCTCCGCTGTCGTCAGCTCTACCTTGGGTATGCCGGGAATATTTTTCATAACGCGGCTCTGCTCTAGCATCTCTCTCGTCGGACCGCCTCCGCCGTCCCCCCAGCCGAAAGCGATCAGAAGCTCGTCGTTCTTGTCCTTATCCTTATAATTGTTCCACACGCCCATCACCTCCTCCGGATCCATGTGTCCGTTGTAGGTGTAAAACCATGAACCGTCCTCCGGCGTGGTGATAAAATGCGTGAAAATCTTCGTGCCGTCAATCCCCTTCCACCAAAACGTATCATAGGGAAACTGATTGTACTGGTTCCAGCTGATCTTTGTCGTCATAAAGTATTTCATACCAGATTTTTTCATGATCTGGGGCATCGCAGCCGAATAGCCGAACACATCCGGCAGCCATACCAGTGTCGTTTCCCTGCCAAACTCCTCGCGAATAAAGCGTTTCCCGTACACAAACTGTCTGACGAGCGATTCTCCTGACGGGATGTTCGTGTCTGGTTCCACCCACATGCCGCCCGTAATCTCCCAAGACCCCTCCTGTATCTTCTCCCGGACCTGTTCGTAGATGTCTGGATAATCTTCTTTCAGAAACTGATACAGCTGCGGTGAGGAGTGCATATAGCGATACTCCGGATACTGCCGCATCAGGTTCAGTACCGTAGAGAACGTTCTCGACGCCTTCTCCCTCGTCGCGCACAGCCGCCACAGCCACGCCATGTCAATATGCGAGTGTCCTACCCCGTAAACGACCGGTTTGATCTCCTCTGTCGCGGCAAGCTCTCCAAGCCCCTTCTCCACAAAAGAAAGCGCATCATACACAGATGCATAGTACTCTTCTTCCCCGAAATTGAGGAAATGAACTCTCTTGAATGTATCGTTCAGCAGTCTCGTCAGACGAATGCGGCGCAGATCGTTCTCATCCAGAAGGATACAGCAGCGCAGCAGCGTATCCGCCGTATAATAAAAATGCTCTACCCGCTCGTCCAGCGCGATCATCTGAGCCAGCTTGAAGGTGCGAAATCTGGGCGGTGCCAGAACTCCGCTCCACGCCTTGAGCGCAATCTGAAACGCATTCTTTGCCGTGACCGCATCATCGAGCAGTGCCTCCTCATGCCAGATATCAATTCCCTGCACCGGCTTTCCGTCAATGTAGAGCAGTGTTTCCGCTGTGGAGTCGCCGCCGTCCCTGGGGCCGACCAGAAAGCGCAGCGCAATCCTGCACTCTTTGCCCTGAAACGACCGGATTTCCTCCGGTATCCTGACAACTGTGCGGAACCATGCCACCCGGTCATACCCACCCCATGTATCCCACAGCCTGAAATCTGCCCAGGCACTGTCGTCATAATCCGGCGCACAGGCTTCGTCTATGCGCTCATCCATCGACGTCTCCATATATTTCCAGCTGCCGATTTCCACCACGCTGCGGTATCTCGACGGTTTGATATCCTCATCGAGATACTTGCGTATTTTCTCCAATATAAAATGGGGATCTTTCACCTTCATTTTTCTGTCCCTTTCTTCTCCTAAACAACCTATCTCAAACCGTCTGCATCCGCCTTGTCGTGTTGCCGCAGCAGATTGCCTGCCACCGACAGCGCGGCATAATCGCCAAGCTGTTCCCCCAGTCCCGCAGGCACAATCTCGCACACACGCCTTGTACAGGATAGCGCCTCACGCGCGATAACCTCCTCCATGGGTTTTCGCAATACAGCCTCCTGCCGCAGAAAAATGCTGCCGATCACGATCCGCTCCGGATTCAGGATATCGATCAACATCGCCAGTCCCTTGCCCAGCCTGCGCCCCGTATCTTCCATAATCGAAATCGCAAGCGTGTCTCCCGCCGCTGCCGCACGCCCGACATCCGCTGCGGTAATCTCCGTGACATCCTGCCCTGCACGCAAAATTCCTGTCGGCTTTCCTTTTGCCGTCCATTCTCTGACAATCGGCACTGCGCAGCGCGCAATCCCGCCGCCGCTGCAGAATCCTTCAAAGGATCCCGCCTTTTTGTACCCTTCGGAGCCATCCTCCTCCAGGCGCACATGACCGACCTCACCCGCCATATCATTCGTCCCGGTGTAGAGTCTGCCGTCCAGTATCAAACCTGCGCCGAGTCCTGTGCCGAACGTGAGGAAAACCATGTTGCGGCTTCCTCTCCCCGCTCCCCAAAGCCATTCTGCAAGCGCGCAGGCATTGGCGTCGTTTTGCAGCGCCGCCGGCACGCCAAACACCTGCTCAAACGGCGCTGTAACTGCTATATTGTCCCAGTTTGGCAGATTCGGCGGACACTGCACGAGTCCCCGCGCCGAATCCAGAGGACTTCCGCAGCTGACACCGATTGCCGAAAGCGTCACTTCCCTGTGCGCCGCCGCCATCCGCTGCAATGTCGCCACAAGCAGTTCCACCGCCTGCCTTGGCTCCTTTGGTGTTGGAAATCTTTCTTTATAGAGGATATCGCACACAAATGCTTCCTCCCTGAGCACTCCGATACTGACTGCACACTTGGTTCCGCCAATATCAATTCCCGCAATATATCTCATCCAAAATACGCCTCCTCCAACATTCTGCACAGGCAATGGTACACCGGCAGATGCAGTTCCTGAACATCTGGTGTAAACGACGCCGGCACACAAATGCAGGCATCACACATTTCCTTCATTTTTCCGCCGCGCTCCCCTGTCAGTCCAATGGTCTTCATCCCCTTTAACTTTGCTGTCATCAGCGCATAGATCACATTTTTTGAGTCCCCTGAAGTGCTGATGCCAAGCAGGGCACTCCCTGCTTGGCCGTACCCATATACCTGCTGCGCAAAGACAAGCTCCGGCAACGCATCATTGGCATACGCAGTAGACAGCGCGATGTTGCTAGTCAGCGTCACTGCTGGAAGCGCTCCCTGCAAATGTGCTGCGAGAAGCTCCCCATCCTGCTCGGACAGTTCTCTGGACAATGTTCTCAGCAGCAGTTGATCCTGTGTGGGAAGCGGACGCCTCACGGCAAACTCCTTCATCAGTTCTCCCACGATATGCTCCGCATCCGCACCGCTGCCGCCGTTTCCGCAGACCAGAAGCATTCCTCCCGCATCATAGCACGCTCTTAACAGCTCATACGATGCAAGAATCTGTTCCCTGCACTGCGCAAGCTGCGGAAATCGCTTTGTCAGACGTTCCACATGTTCCAAAACCTCTGTTGTCTTTTGCATGTCACTCTTCCTCCAGACATAATTTTTCCTTTGCCTTCTCTATAAACTCCCTGCTCCCGAAACTTCCTGACTTGAGCGCCATGCGGTAATGCGGCTCCTCCACGCTCTCACAGGTCGGAAGTCCGGACTCGATCTCAGAAAGCACTTTCATCCCTCTGATTCCAAGCCGGGCGCAGAGTGCTGCGGAGGTATCTCCCCCACACACGATCACCCTGCGGATACAGTATGTCCCAATCACACTGGCTGCAATCCCGGACAAGGCGCCCGACACCATGGTGGACACTTTTGTGTTGCCGATTCCATAGCTGTCCGCCAGCGCCTTTGTCTCTGCGACCTGCTCTGGTCTGTTCATCGAGTGGACCATGACAAAATCCTGTGTCTGATACGCTGCCTCGATTTCACGAAAGATCCGCCTGCATTCTTCCTGACACTGCGTCTCCTCAAAAAGCCGGGTCGTATCCAGCTCGATTACCGCGAAGCCCTGTTCCCTGATATAGTCTGTCTGACCGATTGTCTGCGGTGTCAGACTGCCCGCGATACAGAATACCTTCTGCTTTCTCTGCACTGATTTTTTTGTATCCAGACGCATCCTTTTCTGCGCTGCGATACAGGCGAGATACTTTGACAGCGCGGAACTTCCGCAGATGATCCGCTCCCCCTGCAATACCTCAGCCAGCATCTGTAAGTCTGCGTTATCCCGCACGTCCATGATACAGTAATTCATGTCTGAGCGCGCTTTCCTGAGCGCTTTCTCCAACGCCTCTGTCCCTTTATCATACACCTCAAACCCGATTCGACCAACAGTTCTTTGCGTCTGTTCCTGCAAAATCTCCATGAGGCTGGACTTCGTCATAGGGTGCACCGGATCCCTGGCAAACTGGGACTCGGCAAGCGGCGTTCCAAACACATAGTGTATTCCGTCCACCGTCGTCCGCCCATTGTCAGGAAATCCAAGCACAACCACGGCAAACTCCTCCGAAAGCGCGTCCAGCATCGCGTCGAACTCGGCGCCTATATTTCCGCGGAACACAGAACACTGCTTGTTGATATACTGTCTTACCCCATCACGCGGTGCACCCTTCAGCGCCTCATACACTTTGCGGTATGCGGTATCGCGCGTGTCAAATCGGGAGTCTGTGTCCACCACCAGAACATCACACTGCCTGTAATCCTGCTCTCTCCCGTCGCAAAAGCTGTACACATACGTGTCCAGACCGGCTCCAGCGTACATGATTCCGATATCATTTGCTCCTGTCACGTCATCTGCTATCACTACTGTATATGGCATGAAATCTCCCCTCACATTTCCAACAGGTTCACTTCCATCACAGGCGCGCTGTGGTCATATGGAAGCTTGACTGTCTTGATCTCACAGGGCGCAAACGAAAGCGTCTCCTCCCTGTTTAAGAACGGTATTTTAAGCAATGCCTGACTGGCCTGCCGCTTCGTCTCGTATGCGCGGATGATCACGCCGTCCCCGTCTTCCGCCTCCTTCATGGCACTGATGACAACATTGTCACTCTCCATGGAAAGAAACGAGTTTCTCGCCGGCAGACTTCCTTTGTGGAACGTCTCAATGATCGTAACTGGTTTTTGATTCAATTCCCGCGCATGTTTTACAATCTCGGAGTCCTTCCAGCCTCCTGTGTGCGGAAGCAGCATATACATAAATTCCTGAATGCCGTCGTCCACAAACTCATACTCCACACCGTCCTCGAGCTTTTTCGGATCATGGTGGGCGTAGACGGAATTTTTCAGCACTGTCAGATTCATCTCGTCCACGTCAAAGCTGTAGCTGTATTTTGCGTTGTTCGCAATGGCAAGACCATACATCACCCCTTTCTGAAAATGCTCACCGGAAAAGTCAAACCAAGTTTGTCCGGGTTCCTCCTCCCCGTTAGCGCTCTTCTCGATATATCCATAAGGAATCTCATAGGTGGGTTTGCGGAAATTGAAATTCACAGGGTATTTGATCTTAAGGATTGTCTGCGGCTCCCTCCAGTCCACCCGCACCCGGACTTCCACATAATCCAGCTCGCTGTACAGCCGGAAATCCTGTACCACATAAGAGGTGTTGTACTTGTATTTGATGCGGACCGTGGAACGCACAGGACCATCCTCCAAAACGGTGCGGCTGACTGCCTTCATGTCCCCAAGATGTTTGTCAAACTTAAAAATATTGTGCGACCATGTATCAGACAGATCTTCGATGACTGCCAGCCGTGCACCTTCCCTGCGCAGCACCTCCAGGTCTGACTGCTTGTCGTACAGGCTCGCCAGATATCCGGTCGCCTCATCAAAAGATATCCGATAGCGCGCATTCTCTAGCATATTATCCGTCACTTTCACATGCGGGAAGCGCGGAGCATCCTCCGCCTTGAGATAAAGGCGAAACACCTCGTAGCCCATACTCGGCAGCTCCGCCACAAACAACAGTCTGGACTGACCATTCACTGTCGCCTCAGACCGGATCCTCTGCGCCGGTATTTTGTTGCCGGACGCATCCGTGAGTTTGAAGTTGTCATCGGAGAGTCCCCGCACCTCGAGGTCAATCACCATTTTCCCACACCATGCATGGGCGTTGAACACCACGATCGGCTTCATCGTCACATCCTCCTCGATATCAATATCCCAAGAGATTGCCTGCACCGCATAGTTTAAGTTTTTCTGCCCTACCGCCATCGCCTGTCCATAGAGATATGATGCATCGTCGTACGCTGAAGGAATGCTCGTCCCCGCCAGAATATCGTGAAACTGATTAAACAATACGCCTTTCCACGCCTCCTCAAAATCCTTCGGATAGGGCTGATGCTCCGTGACGTTTGCGATGGCGCTCCACATCTCCGCCTGGATCAGCTTGTCTTCCGCACGCCTGTTTTCCCGCTTCACTTTCGACAGCACACTGTAGCAGCCGCTTGCGTGGTGCTGCAGGTCTCCGATATACTCGGGATACTCCCTGCCGTTTTCACGGATACTCTGGAAAAAACGCGCCGTGGTCCCCATCTCCATGACAGGCATGTCCTCTCTGTCATTCAGCGCATAGATGCTCTGAATGTTCTCCTTTGTGGGACCGCCCCCATGATTGCCCACACCGTAGAACATCATCAGCTCCTCCTCACCATCCTGCAATTCGCATTTGAGCCTTTGCGTGTACTTCTCAAGCTCCTTTCCCCACGAGCAGTACTCATAAGGAATACGGTATGTCATTACGCTGGAACCGTCCATGGATTTCCACCAGAAGGTGCGCCCCGGCAGTCCTTTTTCAAGCGGCATGGGACGCATGAACACATAATTGTCCAGCCCGCTCTTTTTTAAAATCTGAGGCAGATTGCCGTTATGCCCGAAACTATCCACATTGTACCCCGTTGTGGCAAGCGTGTTCAGTTTCTCTTTAAAGTAGCGCTGACCATACAGCCCCTGTCTTGCGAAGGCTTCACCAGACGGAATATTGCAGTCCGGCTGTATCCACCAGCCTCCCACAACCTCCCATCTCCCCTCCGCAACACGCTTTTTGATTTCTTCAAACATTTGTGGGTTATTGTGCTCCACCCACTCATAAAATGCCGCGGAACTGCATGTAAATACAAAGTTCTCGTCCTCGTTCATCCTGTCGAGCGCCGATCGGAATGTCGCCTTCACCTCCTGAAAGCCCTCCTGCCAGTTCCAAAGCCATACCGGGTCCAGATGCGCGTTCCCGATCATGTGCAGCTTCTTATCTTTCATAACACTACCCTTGCCTTTCGTGATTTATTCTTTGGATATTATGCCTTATTGCTGCTGCCGAGATAATGCCTGATCTTATCCTCCACCAGCAGCCTCACTGCTTCCCTTGCCTTTTCAATGATGTCATCGGAATATGTATTGAGTTCCTCCTCCGTCATGTGTCCGCTGCGCCCAACCACTGCCAGCATCTCAAGTTCCAGATCCGTCGCAATATTTACCTTGCTCACGCCGCCGGTGGGAAGCGCCGCCGCCTTCACCACCATCTCACTCGGCACACCCGATCCGCCGTGCAGGACAAGCGGTGTCGGTGTCAGTTTATTGATCTCCTCAAGCCGCTTGAAATCTATATTCGGCTGCCGGACCGTGTACACGCCGTGTGCCGTGCCGACAGAGACGGCCAGACAGTCCACATCCGTCTGTGCGCAGAACATCTTCGCCTCCTCAGGAATCGTGTACATCTCCTCGTCATGGTCCGTCTCCACGAAATCAGTCGTCCCGATCTTGCCAAGCTCCGCCTCCACCGTGATGTTTCTCCTGTGCGCCATCTCCACCACCTGTTTTGTCACCGCCACATTGTCATCAAAATTCTTTTCGGAGGCATCGATCATCACAGAGGTAAATCCGGCATCCATCGCTGCCTGAATCGTCTCAAGCGTCTTGGTGTGATCTAGGTGCAGCACGACCGGAACCTTCGGCTGCAGTTCCTCCACCACCCGATAAAACTCTTTTGCGAACGCCTCTGCGCTGACCTTGTGCCGAATGATCTCCTTCTCGGACAACTGCACGATCACAGGAGAATTGGTATTCACCGCCGCCTGAATGATCGGCAGAATCAGCTTTGTATAACGCGCGGAAAAAGATCCCGCCGCATATCCGTTCTCCGCTGCATGTCTTAAAATATTTGTCAGATTATCTACCTTTGTCATATTTTTTCCCTCTCATTTTTTATATCCAGATTCCGTCTTAAAACCTCTATCATTGGCAGGAATCTGTCTTCTTGTATTTTTCTGTACTGTGCGTGCAGTTCGAAATCCGGTTCAAAACATTCCTTTTCAGAAAACGCGGTGCATAGAAATGGTGCAAGCGCCGTCTCCCCGCACTGACGTTTCAGCAGCAATGCCGCTGCGCCTGCAAGGGTCGCCTCCCCAACGGACGGAACACTGACCGGAATGCCCAGTATATCCGCTTTCAGCTGCATCAGCGCCCTGTTGTGCACCGAACCGCCTGCGCAGATCAAAGACTGCGCCTCAGCCGCGTGCTTTTCCCTGCAGATGCTGAGCAGCCATGCAGCCTGATACTGAATGCCCTCCATGATTCCTTTCAGTATGGTATAACAGTCGTGTCCTTCCCGCAGCCCAAGCAGCGCCCCTGCACTTTCGCTGTCATAACAGGGACTTCCCATTCCTGTCAAATACGGATAGTACAAAATCCCTGTAGGTCTCCTGTCAAGGGACAGCAGCTGCCTGTTCATTCTGTCATAGTCAAACGGCACGTCCTGCACATTCCGACGAAACCATTCCACCGAGTGCCCGGAGGAGGGCAGGTTTGCCATAAAGAACCATCCGCCGTCCACAAACGGACCATAGAGCAGTCCCTCATCCCTTCTAAGCCTTTTATCCAGCGTCTCCAGCCGCCCGATGTATGTCTCAGAAGTCCCAGCGCTGTCGCACACTGCGTTCCTGCGGTTTTGGAGCATTCCAAACGCCGCACAAATATGGTCATGTCCGGCAATCGCAGCCGGTATGCCCCTCTCCTTCCAGACACCTGCCGTCTCCCCCGAGGCGAGCACTTCCGGAAAATTGTCCTCCCGCAGGCCATATCCCTGCAAGCGCGCGGCGTCCCAGCAGCCGCGCACAATATCATAGACGTAAGTGCGCGCCGCGAAGCTGGCATCCGTAGCAAACCTGCCGGTCAGCTTGTACAAGATATAGTCACACATAGAGAGCCACACTGCATGTTCTCTGTCCATCTTGTGATGATCGAGCAGCCAAAGAAATTTGTAGATACCATACTTGAAACTGTCCCGCAGCCCGGTCTTTGCAAAGATCCGTTCCTCCTCGTCCGCGCCGGCCTGGCCCGCCAACGAAGTTGTCCTGCGGTCAAACCATGGTATGATGTCGCTCTCCTCCACGCCGCTGTCTCTGTTCACCACCAGACCAGCCTCCGCCATCCCTGTGATACTGATTCCAGCACAGCTTCCCTGCGCCTTATCTGCCAGCGACAGCAGCTGCCTCCTCGCGATATCCCATATGACCCTTGGTCGGTACACACTCCCCTCTTTCGTTTCATCCAAAGGCGTCGGTGTCTTCTCTTCCGCCAGAACCGTGCCGTCTGCGCAAAACAGCATCGACTTGATATGCGTCGTCCCGACATCGATTGCCATGACCGTCCTCATGCGCCTTCACCAGTCCCACTCAGAATCTTCTGCAATTTCTCCATGCCAAGACGCGGGCTTGTGAGAATCTTCTCACCCCCCGGACAAGCATCTGTTATCGCCGATGCCATAGAAGCCTGCGCCAGCAAAATAACATCCGAATCTGCCATATATGCGCTGACTGTATTTCTAATCTTCAGATCATGTGTCTCTCTGTCCCCGCGCATCAGCGCATCATAAGCGCCCTCAACCAGCACCGTATTGACCTTTATCCCACGCCCTGACGCTTTCGCCTTTTTCTCCACCAGGCGCACAGTGGGCGTCAGCGTGGAACGCAGTGTCGCAAACACGCTGACCACTGCCCCCATCTCCACTGCGCGCTCCGCCATCGCCTCGTCAATGCGGAACACCGGAATCTTTAAAAGCCCGTCCGCCTCCTCCGCAAACTCCCCCACCGTAGAGCACGCGGAGAGAACTGCGCTGACACCGAGCCTCTCCAAATTCTGCGCGTAGCCGATCCATCTACGCCGCACAAACTCCACCTCATGCTCCGCCATCATGTCCGGCAGAATCGAGTCGTCCAATATATTTACAACCTTTACACTGCTTCCCAGCACTTCCCCTGCCAGCGCTGTCAGGCTTGCTATGGTAGCCGGTGTCGTATGAATGATGCCAACCGTCTTTTTATCCATAATCCTCTCCATCCCTTTCTCCATTCACTGATTTGCCATTATTTTACTGCACCGCCCACATTCATGCCCTCGATAAAATAATTCTGGAAACAGAAGAACAACACAAGGATCGGAATCATGGACAGGAATGACACTGCCATCAGATAATTCCACTCCGTGTATCCCTGTCCCTTAAACACCTGCAGGCCCAATTGGATCGTATATTTGTTCTTGTCGCTCAGATAGAGCAGCGGTCCCTGGAAATCACTCCATGCACCCTTGAATGAAATCAGCGCCACCGTTGCCATAACCGGTTTCACAAGCGGCATCATCAGCTTTCCCCAGATATAGAAATGCCCTGCGCCGTCCACGCGCGCCGCCTCCATCAGCTCATTCGGTATCGTGCGGTAGAACTGGCGCATCATAAAGATATGAAACGCATTACCGCAAAAAGCCGGAACAATCAGCGGCAGATACGTATTTACCCAGCGAAGCTTGGAAAAGATGACATACGTAGGCACCAGTGTCACAAAACCCGGAATCATCATCGTGGCAAGCACAATCTTGAACAGCAGCTTCTTTCCCGCAAAGTCAATCTTGGCAAAACCATACGCCACAAAAGAGTTGACAAACACGTTTCCGATGATCGTAAAGAACACGATAATCAGCGTATTGGTCGTATAGCGTGTGAAGGGAGCTTTGCTCCACGCGATCGCAAAATTCTCCAACAGCAGCTTCTCCGGAAGAAGTTTCGGCGGATACATCGCCACCTCCGGCGCAGATTTCAGCGCCGTGCTCAGCATCCATGCGATCGGAAATAAGATGAAAACGGCACCAACTGCCAGAATCACGAAGAGAACGATATCCGCAATCTTATTTTTTCGTTGTTTAATCATCATTGTCCCCCTCCTCATAATACACCCATTTTTTGGAAATCTTCTGGTTGCAGACCGTCAGTATCATCACAATTGCAAACAGGAACCAGCACATTGCATTGGCATACCCTGTCTTAAAGTTCTTAAACGCCTGATTCCACAGATGCAGGTTGTAAAACAGCAGCGACCCCGCAGGTTTTCCCGTACCATCCCCAGAGAAGATATAACCTTCCTGAAAGACCTGAAACGCACCGATAATGCCGATGGTCAGATTGTAGAAAATAATCGGAGACAGCAGCGGAACCGTGATGGTCGTAAACTTCTTGAACATACCTGCACCGTCAAGACTCGCCGCCTCATAGTAATCCTGCGGAATACTCTGAAGTCTTGCCAGATACAAAAGCATCTGCCCGCCAAGCCCCCACAAATGCATGAGAATGATCGCCGGCTTTGTCCAGTTCGGGTCTGTCAGCCAGGCGGGACCCTTGATTCCGATGAGTCCCAGCAACGTGTTGACAAGACCGTTGGCGGGATCAAGCAGCAGCATCCACAGGAAGTAGGTTCCGACACCCACCATAATGGAAGGCAGATAGTAGATCGTGCGGAATGTGCGCAGTCCCCAGATGGATTTGTTTAAAATAACCGCCACTATGACACCGCCCACTGTTACCAGCGGAACATTCAGCAGCGAATACACCAGTGTGTTGCCCAGAGATTTCCAAAACAGCTGATCCTGAAAAAACATTTTCTTATAGTTGCTCAGACCGATAAAATTTACTTTGAGCATATTATAGTCCGCGAAGCTGGTGATAAATGAAAAAACAAGCGGTCCCAGCACAAAGCAGACAATCCCGATCAGCCATGGCAGTATAAAAACATACCCATATGCAGTCTCTCGCCCTTTTCGCAATTTGACCCCGAATTTGGTGAGAAGTTTTCCAAACATACAGCACTCTCCTTTCCCTTTTTGAAAAGAAAGCCTCTTCACTTCATTTAAGTCAAAAGAGGCTTTCAAGATCTTATTTATTATTTTTTATATAGTCCTCCAACGCTTTCTGCGCTTTGTCAAGCGCATCATCCGTGTTGCTGAGTCCAAGTGTTCCCTCATCAATAAATGGATTGATAACAGTCTCATATCCTTTGACTTCGTTTGGCAGAACCAATGTTGATGTCTCACTCAAGCATCTGGACAGATCCTGATTTAACGGATTTGACATAAATTCCGTAGAGTCATCAAAGTCATTTCTCGCTGAGAAATCGCCGATATTGGTTGACAGGAAATCCTGCGTCTCTCTGCTTGTCACATACTTGATGAACTCATAGGAGCCCTCCGGATCCTTGGCTCCTTTAGGGATCTCCAACACAAATCCGCCGCCGTTTGCAACATGGCCTGTTCCCTCCTTAAATTCAGGCAGTGGAATCACACCGTAGTCGAGATCCGGCGCATTCTGCTTCAGGGATGAAGGATATGCAGATGTCTGCACCAGCATGGACATCACGCCCGATGCAAAAGGATCCTGCATGCCGTTTGCAAATACTGCCGAGAGTTCGTCATACTTCGCCTGTCCATAGCGATCGATCTGCGCTCTGATCCAGCGAAATGCTTCTTTGTTGACATCCGTATTCACTTTCGGCTCAAAATTCTCATCAAACCATCCATATCCGCTGTTTGCGTTGATCACCCATGTATCTACACCGCCGTTGCCCAGCACCGGAATAAATCCGATTCGCTCCCATGTGTCGCCGTTTTTCCTGTCCAGCTTGATTGCGGCTTCCTCCAAATCTGTCCATGTCTGGATATCCCCGGGATTGATGCCTGCCTCCTCAAAGTGCGCCTTGTTGTAGTAGATCGCTCTGGTGTCCACCGAGAGCGGCAATGCATAGACGCTGCCATCCTCTCCTGTGCACGCATCCAGATACTGTTCATAAAATGCGCCCTTCACATCGTCTGTCAGGAACGGATCAAGCGGCTCCACCTGTCCCTGATCTGCGCGGAAGCGAACCTCCTCCATATTGTTTGCCATGATGTCGCATGGTTTCCCTGCCGCAATTTGCGCTATGTTCTTTGTGAAAATATCTCCAAACGGAATATCTACATATGTTACATGGTACTTGCTCTGCGACTCGTTAAACCCTTTGACCATCTCCTCCATATGCGGCTTGCGTGCCTCCGAGCTCCACCAGCCCCAAAATTCCAGTTCTATAACCTCACCGCTGTCTGCCACACTCTCCTGCACAACGTTCTCTGCATTGTCCGCCTTTGCCGTGTTGTCTGCTTTTGTCGAATTATCCGCGCCGGTATCCTTCCCGCCGCAGCCCACCAGGGAAGCAGCCATCATCGCGGCGCCAATTAGCAGTGCCAATCCTTTCCTCTTCATAAATTACCTTCCTCTCTTTTTAATATATAACGATTGATTTCTGTACTCATACATTACCATATATATATCATTTTTGCAAGTATTTTTTGAATATTTTTGACATTTTATTGAATATTTTTAGATATTTTTTGATTTTTTAATTCATTTGCGTTGTCTCTCATCTGTATTTTTATATTTTTTACATAATTTTCCAAATCCGTCAGGAGTGCCTAAAGTATTTATTCTTTTTAATGTTTACGTCAATCTGATATATTAATTCAAATTCACTCATTTTTATTCAACACAAACTTACATTTGCTTCTCTCATTTTTCTGTAATTTTATGTATTGTAGGCATACACAGAACTCTCTGCTGTACACGCCCGTGTCATTTTTTTATCTTTTTCAATTCACATTCTCATCACCTTATGATATACTAAAAAGAAATACAGGGATTTCATACAGCTTGAAAGACTTCTTCCGGCAATCCCTAACTATCAATTATTATGAGGTGATACGATCATGATACCCGCTCTCCGTCAAGAGACAATTCTGAATATTCTATCCAACAACGAAATCGTAAACATTGATTATCTGATGGAAAAATTAAATATCTCCATTTCCACCCTGAGAAGAGATCTGACTAAATTGGAACAGGAAAACGCTATTATCCTTCTGCACGGTGGCGGAGTTAAATTATGCCCAAAACCAATAGAATTATCCATCACGACCAAACTGGACCTGAACAAAGAAGCGAAGGAACGCATTGCACGCAAAGCCGCCTCCTTTGTCGAATACGGCGATGTCATTTTTCTGGACCCCAGCAGCACCACGTACCTGATGATCCCCTATCTTGTAAACCGGGACATCACGGTTCTGACAAACGGCATCTCCCATATCACCCAACTGCTCAACAGGGACATTCCATGCCTGATGATCGGCGGCAGCATCAAAAAAACGACAAGCTCATGCATCGGCCCCATTGCCGAGAATACCATGCAGAGCCTGTATTTCAACAAATGTTTTCTTGGTGCCAGCGGATTCAGCATACAATCAGGCATCACGAACCACGACATTAATGAGCGCGTCATCAAGCTTCTGGCACTCAAAAATTCCAAACAGCCCTACTTTCTGCTTGACAGCTCCAAATTCGGTTTAATCGCCATGGTAAAAGTTGCAAACCTGGAGGATTATCCGATCATAACAGACACGATTCCTAATGAACTTGCCTCCTACTCTAATTTCATTTCATGCGATCAGGAAACGGAATAAAATCACAGGGTGCTGCAGACGCAGCACCCTGTCTATTCCCTCGTAAAAGTCGCGCAAATTGATGATAGTCACTATATGTACCTCCATATCGTTTTTTGTGGCCGGGTTGCGGGAAACGATATGGAAGGCGGAATACCGGATCCCTCAGCTAAGCGGTCTTTCCTTTACGCCAGTTTCACCACCAGTGTCACAAAGAAGCATCCGTTGCGAATATCCGCAAACACCTCTCCACCCATAAGTGACATCAAGCGTTTGCAGATAAAAAGTCCAAGCCCGTTGCCCTGCACCTTATCCGCATTGTTTCCGCGATGAAAGCTCTCAAATATCTGCGGCAGTTCTTTTGCTTCAAGTGTACAGCCCGTATTTGATACCGTGATAAGCTCACAGCCGTCCATTTTATCACAGCCGATCTCAATTCGTCTGCCGTCTCCGTATTTGATTGCGTTTTCAATCAGATTTTGAAAACATTCCGCAAGGCGGTTCGGATCGCAGGAAAGAATGCAGTCATCATATTTGCGAATCAAAAACTCTGTTCCCGACATGGAAAGCTGGGGAGCATATCTCGCTTCTATTTTTGTGATGATAACACTGAGAAACTCCTCGTCGGGTGTGACCTCAAAGCGCATAAAGTCCTCGCTTACCGCTTTTGAGAGTTCGCTGACAAAGCGCTCTATCTCATCCGCGCGGGTATTGATGTTCTCGGCAGCGATACGCTGTTTTTCCTCGTTCTTGTATAATCCCTTGGCAAGCGCCTTTGCATTCAGCTTGATAGCCGACAAAGGTGTTTTTATGTCATGGGAAAGGGAGAGCAGCAGGAGTTTTTTATCCTTTTGCATCGTAATCTCCTTTTTGCGGCTGTTTTCGATGCTCTCACGCAAGAGGTTAACTCCCCATGTAAATTCGCCGAAAAAACGGCTTTTTTCTTCGGATATCGGCACGGCAAGATTGCCCTTTGCAAGCTCCTTAGGAACATCACTCAGCCTGTTGAAAGGTACGATGATATGTCTGCGGATATAATACAAAAAACCTGTCAGCAACAGGAACAGCGCACCTAATACGCAGTTTACCGCAGCAATGCCATATTGTCCGTTCCCGACGGTATATTCAACGCGATAAAGCGTTTCGCCCACTTCTATGATAAGATAATGCTCATCGGAACGGTAGATGTCGTCACCCGTAAACACACCTGTAATGTGGGGGTATTTTTCAATGTCATAACTGCCCGTCTGTGCTATCTCACCCGCAAGCCGCCTGGCTTCAACACGATAAATACCTTCACTATTATCTTTCGATCCCACGAGAAATATGTTCAATACCGCCGTCAGTAAAAGAAATACGGTCATCACTGCGATACACAGATTTTTGTAAGCTTTCATACAAACTTATACCCCACGCCCCAGATAGTAAGCAAACGCTTTGCATTCTTAGGGTCATCACCGAGTTTTTGGCGAATGCGGTTGATATGAACATGTAGCGTTTGCAGCTCCGAATCGCTGTCGCTGCCCCAGACAGTGCCAAACAGGTACGATTTTTTTAGAACTTTGCCTTGATTTTCAATCAAAAGCGCCAGCAAAGCAAACTCTTTTGAGGGCAGTTCCACGGGCTTTCCGTCAATGACCGCCGTTTTATCCGCAAGGTTGAGTGTCACGCCATCCGCCGATAATATATCATGCTGATACCGCCGTTTGAATATACCCTTAATCTTAGCGATAAGAACATCTATATCATAGGGCTTTTCAATATAATCATCAGCGCCGAGGTCATAGCCGTTCAGCTTATCTTCCCTGCCAGTCCTTGAACTAACAATCAATATGGGAGTATCCGTGTTTTCCCGGAGTTTTGAACATATCGCAAAGCCGTTCATATCGGGAAGATTAATGTCAAGCACCACAAGCCTTGCGCCATATCGTTCAAAAAGATGTACGGCACGTTCTCCGCTGTTCACGCTTGATACGACATATCCTTCCTCGCGCAAGAAATCGGTCAGCAAGTCCGCCAGTTCCTTATCGTCCTCCACAATCAGAATATCGGTCATAAAATCACCACCTGCAAGTATTGTTTCAAGTATCACCAGCCCTGTTCTATAAGCCAGTTATTCAGTTCTCTTTCACGGTCACGGAATTCCTTGTCACCGCCGCCAAAATGTCCCATTTCTTTTTCGCCGACGATACCGCCGTCCACAATGTAAAGCACCCTGCTGCACTTGGCGGCAACCTTTGAATCGTGGGTCACGCACATGATCGTCGTACCGTCACGGTTGAGGGAGAGCAGCTCGTTCATGACCTCGTCAGAGCTTGCTCGGTTCAATGCGCCTGTGGGCTCATCGGCGAAGATCATCCTGGGATTGTTTATCATGCTGCGGCAGATGCAGGCTCTCTGAAGCTGTCCGCCGGACACCTCGTTGATGTCGTTGCCGCCCACGTCATCGATGCCGAGCCTGCGCATAAGCGCTCTGCTGCGCTCATCGGTCTGCCTGCGGCTCGACCTGTTCTTTTTTGATTGTGCTGCGGGGAGGATTATGTTGTCCAGAACGGTGAGGTTTTTCAGCATATACATCTGTTGAAAGATAAATCCCATTTCATCAAGACGCACATCGGCAAGCTCTCTTTCTCCCATTGCGGTGATATTTTTTCCGCAGAACAAAACCTCCCCCGATGTGATGCCGTCCATACCGGACACGGTGTAAAGCAGGGTGGATTTGCCTGAACCGGAGGGTCCCATAACTGCTGTCATTTCGCCCTCGGAAACGGTGAAATTTACATTTTTCAGAACATTGTTCTGACGCTTGTTTACTAAATAGGTTTTGCAGAGATTTTTTACTTCTAAAATATTCATAATAAGCTCCTTTCTTACTCGATACTTGCCGTATCGGAGGATTTGATCTTTTTGGTGTAAAGTGAAGTCAAAAATGCGCTGACGGCTGTGGCGGTAAGAACGATAACGGGGAATACTGCGTATATCTCCACAGGATTCTGCGTATATTCTACGCCCATTTCAAGCCCCATCGTCCTGAAAATAGGGTCGAAGCAAAGCTTTGTAATGGGCATACCCAAAAGCTCCGCAAGAAGTACAGCCGTCGCCACCGCAATGATAAATCTTAACGTGTACTGTCCGTATATTTGGGCGTTCCTGATGCCTATGGCTTTCATGAGAGCGATCTCCGCCTGCTCCTTTGCGATAAAGGAACGCGCCATAAGCACGGTGATAAGCGCGGCTAAAATTACCGTAAGGACGGCGGACATTTTTTTAACCGCATCTATGGCATCGCCTACTCCGGTGTTGTCCTTTACGGTTTCGCCCGCTGTTTTAGCGCTTGAAAGCTTAGGATAAAGCTCCTCGATTTTTTCAATTCTGCTTAATACTTCCTTATCGTCGGGGTCGTCGGTAAATTTTATCAGTGTACCGGGGGAGCCGCTTGCTGCGATATAGTTTATATCGCAGTCGGTATGAACCCTTACGGATATACCCTGGTTGACCATTGCCTGATACAGAGCGGTTATGATGAACTCCGCCGTTTCGCCCGTCGGGTAGGACAAGGTAACGGTATCACCTATTTCCGCACCCAGCTTTTTTGCCAAAAGTGTGGTCATTGCAATTTCGTCGCTGTTTTGGGGAGGAGTACCCTCTAAATATTCGTACATATCCATTGTTGTTCCCGTGCCCTGAAGTATAGCTGTCTTGCTTTCCTGTTCGCCGTATCTTATCATCGTATAAATATAATATTCTGTCATACATTCCGCAGGCATACCGTTTTCCGCAAGGGTCTGCTCCATATCATCAAGATATTTTTTAACCTTTTCCTGTCCGTCCACGGTCATAAATTTCACAGCTTCGTCGCCGATGTCCACAACGGCGTGGCAGTCCGCATTCCCGAAATATTTCAGCAGCTTTCCGCTTTTAAGAGATGCCGTGACATTGGAAAGCATTATCAGCAGCGACATACACAGAAAAAACGTAAAGGCAATGACAGCGTAGCGTTTGGGACTGCTAACAATATCGTTTGCGGCAAGGAAAGCCGTCGCGCCAAGCCGCGATTTTCCAAGGCTCATAACGCCTTTTTTGCGGAAGCGTTCCCCTGTCTGCCCGTTCCTTACAGCGTCGATAGGGGACATTTTGCTCACCCTGCCCGTACAACTGAGACAGAACAGAAGAATCACAGCCGCTGTCAGAACCGCGCAGGCAATGTTTACAAATCCGTTATTGCTGCTGTCTATTATAATAGACTCCGAGGAATAACTTATAAGCATTTTCCCGAATGGGTAGCTGAGTATCAAACCAAGTGCTGCGCCGACTACGGAAATGGCGAAGTATTTTGTAAGGTACAGTCCCCGAATTTTTATGTTCCGTATGCCTATTGCTTTCATAACGCCTATCTCGCGGAATTCTTCAGAGATGGTAAAGGCTATGGTAAACCGCAGTACCGCAAAGGATATGATGATAAGAATAAGGCTCACCGCAAGGATAAGACCCATGATTATCATGTTAAAAATATAGGCTTGACTCAGTGTATCCGTGCCACTCGCAAAGGTAAAGCTGTCGGATACATCCGCTATCTGGGACAGGGTCTTGTCAAGGTCGGCGGTGTGTATGTATAAGAATTTCCCGCCGTACATATTTTTCATCGTTTCGTCGGACATATATTCGTCAAATTCCTCGCCGTTCATGATAAACCTTTTAATGCCCATCAATTCCGTGCCGCAGACAGCGTCCTTGAAACTGCCCGCAAAGGTAAATTCGCGGCTTACGCCCTCTATTTCGACAGTAATTTTGTCGCCTGCCTTAAGTCCCATGCTTTCCTCTATGAAACGGGCAGCGTAAATTTCCCCTTTCGGTACGCTTTTAAGAATACTTTCGTCGTCCAGAAAATAATTCATCCCCATATCGCTGTCGCTCTGTAATACAAATATCTGATTGGCGCTGGAATCGTTAAGCGGTTCGCCGGCCCGCGTAATATTGGACTGGGACATACGGACGAACTCTTCGATACAAAACTCGTCTATCGCGGAGGCGTTTTCAAGTGTCCCGCAAATGTCCTTGTCCGAGGATTTGTTTTCGCTCATCGCCCAGTAATCGGGTACGTCCGCCATTTCAAAATAGCTGTCCAGCGCAGTCGTCACGGTGATGATGTTGCTTACGCCAGAGGACATGAACATTGACGCGAGTATAATAAATACCAGCAGTATCACGTTCATTGCCCTTTTGCGTTTAAGGTCTTTTTTCAGTATTCTCCAGAACATAGTGTATTCCTCTTTTCTTGAATTTGATTTTTCTATATTCTGAGTTATAACATACCGCAGCCAATGGCTGCAATCAAACAAAAAGAATCATCCTATTCGTAGATGCATGTGCTATAATGCACTTATACGGTATCTGTGTACCAATCCATCGGGAACTAAATTCCCCTGCAAGCATTCATACGAAAGGATGATCCTATGAACACTATTTTAGAACAATATAAAGATAAAATCAATGGCACTTTTTCCTTTTTTGACAGGATGATCATAAAAGGGCACATCCGTCAGTTCTTTTCCACATCTGGAAAAGGGTTTTTCCTATCTGAACAGAATGTGCTGCTCAAAGATTTTTCGGCTTACGCCAATCAGGTAACTGCAAGGATTGTTTCCCATGTGGAAAATATGGCTGTCTCTGAAAAACGACCTTTGATCTACCTTACATCTTCTCAGGCTTCCAAAGAACAGGCTGCCTTACAGCTCCTTCAGGACCAGCCGGTAGATGAGGGGCTCATCTGCATCCTCTCTGTCGTGGAATACTGCCAGACCCTCCAGCCCAAAAAGCATGACAACGGCCTGCTCTCCCTTGATACTGTAAACCGCAAATGTAAATACTATTACTTCTATTTCCTTGACAGGCATTTCGGCTTCATGCATGTCAAGCTCCAGACATGGTTCCCTTTCCTCATTCAGGTCTACATCAATGGCCGTGAAATGATGAAACATGTCTTTGATGAAAACGACATCTCCTACCAGATGTATGATAATTCTTTTTTCGAGATCAGCGACATTGCAAAGGCACAGGAACTTGCCGACAGGTTTGATTCCAAAAGCCTGTGCAGACAGCTTGACCTCTTTGCACATAAAGTGAACCCTTATCTTGATACGATTGAAAAAACTTTCCACCAGGGATACCACTGGTGCGTGGATCAATGCGAGTACGCTACCGATGTTATGTTTAAAAGCCGGGAGGCTTTGGAGGATATTTATCCATCCCTGGTAGGCCGCGCATTTTATGACTTCCACTGTACTGATATTTTTTCCTTTCTGGGGCGTAAACTCCACCATAAGTTTCAGGGAGAAGCAGTCTCCGATTACCGTAAACGCCCGGAAGGCTGGAGGATCAAATTCAAAATGAAGTCTAATAGTATCAAGATGTATGATAAATTCAGCTGCCTGCGGGTGGAGATGACGATCAATGACCCAAAGGAATTCAAGGTTTATAAGGATGTGCACCATGAAGACGGCACTGCATCCAAACGGTGGGTTCCTATGGGAAAGTCTATCGCCAACCTGTACCGGTATGCTGAAATTTCAAAAGCTGCAAATAAGCGTTTTCTGGATTCCATGCAGAACATTATTCCGGCAAAAACCATTGAGAAGGAAATCAACAGTATCTGCACCCGAAAAAAAGTGGAAGGGAGAAGCTACAGCGGATATAATGTCTGGTCTGCCGAGACGTTTCTTCTCTTTGAGGCTGTTTCGGATGGGAAATATCTCATCCGGGGATTTACGAACCGTGAAATCCGCCATTCAATGAACAGGGATAATCCCGATTCAGCCAGGGTAAAAGGCCAGACCAGCAGGGAATTTTCAAAGTTAAGGGCGCATGGGCTAATCCGGAAAATCCCTCATTCGAGAAGGTATCTAGTCAGTGATAAAGGACGCCGTATAATGGGGGCATTGATCGAAACCAAAAGAAAAATCTATCCGGAGCTTGCAGCAAAATAAACATCCGGCCTGTTAATATTCTTTGAAAAGCCTGCCTGATGGACAGGTAGAATACTTGTGTCTTCATACAGGTTTTATTGTTTTATTTTTATGATTTTCTAAATCAATAGCATATAAATTCTTAACAAGTCTTTAACTTTTGACGAAAATTTGTATGAATGTAAGGCAAGGGGAAGTATACGGATTCCAAATATTTATATTTGTGTTGAAATGTTTTATGTCCTCTCGATAAACAGGAAATTATTAATTACTCTGTATATGGTTTAAAACTATCTTTTTCCACTGCCTCATATAAATCTTTGCCCATTTTTTTCTCAAAATAGTCTTTTAATGCTAAATTTGCATTCCATTTGTCCAAATCATAAGCGCCATAGCGCATCCTGACATCATTCATCCTATCTACAATATTCATTACACCTTCTGCACCAGAGATTGCATCGCAAAGCTGTATCAATTTATCATACTCATCAAATTGTACTTCCTGTAATTTAGTTCTTATAAGCTTCGTTTCTTCCTCTGTAGTATCAAAATTACCTACATATCCTTCTATCTTTTGTTCATTGAAAGAATGCGTAAGACATATTCTTGCCACATCATCATATCCCAAAGACATCATATAAGTATATCCATCAGAAACATGTCCTAAATGTCTCTTTCCAAACCGCCTGCCAATGTCATGCAGTAATCCAAGTACATATGCCTTGTCTGGATTCATACTGGATAAAACTGCAATTCTTTCAGCACAATGTGCAACCGTCCTGCTGTGATTTCCCCACGGTCCTGGATTTAACTTTTCTGCTTCTTTTAATAAATCTAACGCTTCTTCTCTATTTGGATACATCTGATGTTTTTCTCCTTTACAAACTTCGATTTTATAGTGTCTTAGTAAAACAGCACCACTTTACAACTTTTAAAAAAAGTAACGCTTTTCCTGCTTGCCGTGATCGCTTTGGAATCATCTGGTCTTTCTGTGTATTGATGACACCATGGTTCCCAAAACAGGAAAGAAATTTGACATCTGGTATGTCAAGAAAGACCTTGTATGTCTTGTGGCTGAATACAAAAACCCTGACCTTATTGGCAGTGCCAGGGCGGACTCCGTCATTTATGACCTGGCTCCCGAACTATCCGGGAATATGGCATACGTGACAGGAAAAATCCCCGTTAAACCGGACGGGAAGCGACCGCATGCAGTTACATGGTGCGGAGCTGTAAAGGGATTGAAATGCTGGTCAATCTGATTAACGTCGCCTATTGTGCCATGAAAATACTGCCGTATCAGGATGAGGCATTTTCAAAATACCGCGCAGAAAGCGTACAGGAGTTTAACAGTTGATTCAGCAACAAGGGTATCATTTATAAAGTTGTAAAGTCGTGTACTTATCACTAAACTGCATATAATATGCTACATATGTTTGATTTTCCATAATTGCCTCCTATAATTTCACAGTACTCGCAGAAATAAGGTCATGTTATGCACATCCACAACTACTATTCCAATCTGCTTTGCTAATCAACCTTTAATCTTATCTCATGCCATTTCTTTCCAAGAACTGCTGTCTTGGGCATAATGCACACATAATATTGGTCGCTGTCAATCAGAAACCACACAAATCGAAAACCCTTACGCTTTAATTTTCTTCCAAGACTTTTTACATATTTCGTATCGTAAAGCTCAATTTCTGCATCCATGTTTTCAGATTCATCATCGCTTTCGGGCTCCTCTATCATATCCTTTCCATAGTCTGTCTCCAGCCTTTCATTTACGAAATCAATTAGGTATTCTTCTGGTCCATCCTTATAATCCATCTGTAATATATAGCCATCTGTTACCAACATATTTACTAGAAGAAATCCCAATATCCCTTCTTCCCCTGCCATTCGATAGTTTCTATACTCTGCCTCATCGAAAAATAAATCTTTCAGGAACCTTTCCTTATACTTTTCATAAAATGCCGCAGCTCCCAGTGCAAGATAATCTTCTTCCAATTCCCTAATGTACACCTTTTCTTTTTCTAATCGCTCTGCCCCTTGTTCTTTCTCCCGGACTTTTATCAGCCATTTTGAGTACGCATTGGCAGAAAATGTCCTAGCATTCTTGTAATGAGCCAAATCATAGGGATAATTTTTCTTCCCTTTAAAGCAGGAATCATCCAGCCCCAATATTTTCGCTAATGCCGCTGCATCATAGCTCCATACTCCTATATATCCTTTTTCTTTGTGGGCATTCTTATACCCATTTCCAGACAGCCATTTTTTCTTTACTTGTGAGTTAAAAGTTTGTACCACTAAGAAGCCAGAAAATCCCAGTGTTTTTCTGACTCTTCCTGTAGCTCATGAATTATCTGTGTTATGTA
>KE159562.1:68106-68910 GCA_000403215.2 Lachnospiraceae bacterium A4 | reverse complement strand
GTGGATTTATCCTTTTTTATTTTGGCAACTTATAGGATACCATAAAACCATATGGAAGGGTTATTTTTTTATTGATAACTTACAACTCACCAGTTCTTTACATATTCTTCCAATAATCTGGAAGCTTCTTCTTTATCTTCCTGCGCTGTTCGTATAATATCCTTTGTATACTGATAGGGGCGTGGAAGATAAAACTTTCCAGTACAATGCTCCCAGCCTATATCATATGCGGACAACAGAAAATCCACTAAGGCATCATTCGCATGATAGAAGCGGGCGCCGTCTGCTATCACCTTCATGGTATCATCATCTATCTCTAACAATATCCCTATCGAAATGAGATCAAGAAGTGCATCATAGCAATTGTTTATATTAAATTCTATCTTATGAAACATCGGCTGATACATATTTTTCAGACCGTTCACCGATATATCGAAATAAGGATGCAGAGCTTCAATCTTTTCGCCCAGGGAATACATGGCTGAAAACACCGCCATTCCACATTGATACAGTTCCGAATGGCAGGCCCAGATTATGGAGATGTTATCCGAAGGGTATCTCTGTATCCCCTGTTCCTCATCTGCTGTCACTTTTTTCATCTGTTCTTCTGCATCATTTATCACTCTCAGATAACACTCTGAAATTCTCTTTCTGACATCTTCTTCTATACAATATGGATCTCTCATTCCTTACTCCTCCAATCATCTTATTGAGCGGTCTCGGAAACTCTTTAAGCCCGAATTTCCGCTCTTTTTTCATGTTCTTCTTTTTTGCTTTCCTCCATATCCCGGAAAACATTTTTGT
>KE159562.1:58540-66196 GCA_000403215.2 Lachnospiraceae bacterium A4 | reverse complement strand
CGACAGGTTTTAAAGTCATGCACATTTTTATTCTTTATGCTCTCTGGACTGCTCAAGCCCCATAATCATCCATCCCTTATCCCTCTCATTTCTGAAAATCAACCTTTTCCTGCTTATTCTCTATTGAGTTTCCGAGAGTGCTCTTATTCTACACATATCGTGCTTTGTCGTCTTTTAACAGATTTTCCGCTATCATACTGCCTTACTCCATCTTCAACGCACCACTCTGAACAACATTATACATTTCATGCCATATTGTTAAATCATCATATACAGCACCTTCAAAATTACAAGTTTCTAATCCTTCGCAAAATAAATTTGCTCCCCTCAAATCACAATTTCTAAATATTGCTTCTTTAAAGGTTCCTCCAGACAAATCGGCACCTTTAAAGGAAGATTCACTAAAATCACTGTAAAATAATAATGTGTCCTTAAAACTACATGCATCATAACAGGCTGATTTCGACTCTACCATTATTAACTGGGACCTTGTAAACAATACTGACACAAACTTAGCATTATTCATTTCTGCGGATCTAAAATCTATATTAGTCAGAACAGAACCACTAAAATCCAATTCATTCAAAAAACAACGGTGGAAACTCGTTCCTTCCAAATGTATTTGTTTTAATGTTGATACATTTAATACTAAGGGTTCTTCATGTTCTCTATTTATTTTAATCATGCCATCATCTCCTCCACTCAACTGGGTCTAAAATAACATCCATCCAACTAATTATTGGTTTTGAATTACCAATCCACGCAATAAATTCCACATCAATACCTGTAATTCTACCAGTAATATATCTATGATTTCCGTCAACAATAACATCATCCGCTACATTAATTGGCGGCATATCCGTTTCCCCTGCCAACACTCTATTTACGTATTCCTGTATCATTGAAACGCATACACTTGCTTGCTTAGTTTTCAATGGTGCATCCCTCATCACATCTCTAATAAGCTCGTCTGTTACAATAATTTTTCTAGCATCATGATTGTCTTTATCACCTGTTTTTTCTATTGTGTCCTGTCTCTCATGATTATTATCATATGTAACACTTTCTGAAAGTTCTATCCCCATCTGCCGCGCAACATTGCGCCCCTTATCACTGATGGTTCCATTTCGAGCTTCATCTCATAATCTTGCTGATAACTGCCGTCTTTCTTTTCTGGTAAGTGGCTTTCCACTAAGGAATTGTAGGAAAATAAGTGATGCAGATTGCGCAGGATATTTATTCGAGGATGCATGACAAAAAACGTAGGCGTAGCGGGCTACGGCGAGGTTTTTTGGCATGCATAATCGGAGAAATAGCCCAGTCAAGATGCGTCAGTTATTTTTCTACAGTTCCTAAGTATAACTGTAGTACATTCCCTGTGAGATGGCAGACTTTAGGAAACCTTCTGGGGTGTATTCATAACACTCTGAAAGTTCTGTTCCATCGGTTTTTCGTGCTCTGCGTTCTGTAAGATTTCCATAGATGTTATAAACATATGTTGTCTTAGTCCCATTGCGGTCAATTTTCCTGCACAGCCTGTCCTGTGGTTTCCTTCTCCATCTGTAATACCTGTAATATTTCCAAATGCATCATAGAGATATCTCTGACTTGCTTTTCCCCTTGTAGCGATTTTGGTCCGACTGCCTCCCAAATCATACGCCATATCAATACCATTGCCTGTAGCGTCCTGTGTATGAATAAATTTTCCTTCTATATCATAAGTATTGCTCTCCTGTATAATTCCATCTGCACGAACGACTGTAAGAATATTTCCTTGGGTGTCATAAGTGTATTGTAAACCTTTTCCATTTTCTCCTGCTCTGGCATATTCCTTTGGGCGAATTACTATACAAATTGGGTACTATCTTATGAACCGTAAGATAAAATGTACTGAACATAATGGAAGTGTGACAAGACAGTTTTATCATGAAATACTTATAAATACAATATAATAAATCCTATCTAGCTTTGAGATTTCTCATCTATTCATTATGAAATATAACATGCCTTAATAAGGTATCAACTCATGTAATCCCACCAAACGGCGTCCCGTTTCTTTTCCATCAGCAGTTCTTTCCTTCAACTTCCATGTTGGTAGATCCTCCATTCCATACTCTGCCTCAAAATCACTGAGCTGGTGTAACACATCACAATAAGCTTCCAATGTAATCTGATATGCAAAGTCTGCAATTAATTCTGATGTTGCCCCAGCTTCCATCAATGCTGTACTTTCTGTTGTTTTAATCTTTCCTTGCTTAATCAATTCGCCATATAAATCATCATAAAATCTTAAACGCTCATTAAGACCATACAAAAAATGATAACCTGCTAAGGAACTGTGATGAAATTACTCATGACAAATACTTGTCTAAATGTCCATCTGCGTCATCAGAAAATCTTGACATAGCCCGCTATGCCTGCGATTTTCTTCTTTGCAGCTGAACATTTATACGGCGTACTTGTCACAAGTAATTTCATCACAGTTCCTAACCACGCTATCTTTTTATCCTGCTGTTTTTTTCCGCATAAATTCTTGCTGCACTCTCAGGAAGCCCTAATTCAATAAATTTTTTCTCCAGTTCTTCTCTTGTCATCAAAAAGGTTCTGACTGTTCGGTCATTAATCTCGTCATTACTATAAATAGTATAAAAAACTGCCTACTCTTCTTTACAACACAACTATTATTTGGAAACTATGAAGAAATATCTTATACAAGCTGTACATCTTATTTCTTCATAGTTCCAACAAATGCTTTTATTTCGTTATTTTCGTTAATGTAAATTCTTCACAGATAATATCAAGGCAAATCGAATTACCAATAATCATAATTAAATATAACTTATCTACCGGAGATAAAACATTATATCCATACTTGTAATATTTTAAAGAACTTTCCATTTCATCTCTGCTTAATTCTTTAACAAAAATATCTGCTATAAAATAAGCAAATTCTTCATCTTCTTGCGCTTGATTCTCAATACAGCATTTAAAAATCTGGTTGCATTCCAAATTTGCATATAACTTTCCATTATAACAACTTAAAAATTCAAATATCATGTGATTATTTTGTATTATAGTAACTTCATTCAAATCTACATTTTCTACAATTCGCTCCATATAATCCCACCATTGATATTTTGGCAGTTCAAAAATATTCATTTAGAATTCTCCTTCATCCATGTGGCAATCCCTACCCATTTATATGGTTCAGGATAAAAATCATCTACACTAATTCTGCCAACGTTATGCCCTGTAGTATGGTCATTTATCTCATCTGGAATAACTTCTCCATCTGGTTTTATTGTTACACATTGTCCATTATTGTCCTTGTATACAGCATATCCATTATCAGTTGTTCCTGTTGAATCAATGTCATTTAGTTAAGCTCTTTATCGTTCAATTTTGAAGTATAAGTATTGTAATTTTTTGAATCTTCTCTAATATAAATTGGTTGGCTAGTTACTTAACTAAATGACATTGCCTGTTGAATAAAAGCCCTTACCTATTAAATCGTTATGAACATCTAAACATGTTTGTGGAAACTATAAAGACACAAGAATCAAAAGCACAAAATTCCTCTTATATAGCATCAACAGGAATATTTCTTGAAAATATCCTAATCCCATCACAGCCAACTATTACTCTTTCCTGAAGGTCTTTATCATCTTCCAATATCCACGCATAGTCAGACTCATTATCATATGCTATCGACAATACTTTTTCACCTTCTAAAAAAATACATAGATATTTTTCTAAAAAGTCAATTTTTTGGACTCCAATCAGATTATGATATCTGATATTTGCCAGTTCATAAGCTATCATATTGTCCTTCATTTCAATAATCCCCTCCTCTTGGATAAGCTTTTCCCAATTGCTTTTATCTCCTACCCAAAAAGGAGCATCTATGATCAAGTGCATTTTCTTAGGCATCCAATCATTCTCTGGATATTTATTATAAAATATTAAGCTAAATGTTTCTGCATATACTATTTCATGCATCCTAGCATCTATTAGCAGCTTTTTAAACGCCTGTTTTTCAAAGATATACTGGCTTTCTGATATTATATCCATAACTTCTCACTCCTTGACTATATTAAAAACTTGAAAATCACAAGTTTCAGATCGATATTTTTTTATTTAGTAATGCTCCTTATACAAAAGCTATAGGAAACATCAACTCTAAATTCGCTTTGGCAACATTATTTATTCACAATAATAATCCATCTTATGGTATCTGACCATGTGTATGACCAATATCCTATCACTTTTAGAAACAGCTCCTATAATAGTCTCTCCATTCCTATATGTATATTGTTTCGTACCATACCCTGCCTTCCTTGGAATAATTCCGCCCCATAATTCCAGAAACTTGTCATCACAAAAATAAAAACTACCTACTTTCTTTACAACACAACTATTGTTTGGAAACTATGAAGAAATATCTTATGCAAGCTGTATATCTTATTTCTTCATAGTTCCAACAAATGCTTTTATTTCATTATTTTCGTTAATGTAAATTCTTCACAGATAATATCAAAGCAAATAGACTCACCAATAAGCACAATTAAATATAACTTATCTATCGGAAATAAAACATTATATCCATACTTGTAATATTTTAAAGAACTTTCCATTTCGTCTCTGCTTAATTCTTTAACAAAAATATCTATTATAAAATAAGCAAATTCTTCATCTTCTTGCGCTTGATTTTCAATACAGCATTTAAAAATCTGGCTGCATTCCAAATTTGCACAAAACTTTCCATTATAAGAATTTAAAAATTCAAATATCATGTGATTATTTTGTATTATAGAAATATCGCTCAAATTTACATATCCTATAATTCGTTCCATATAATCCCACCATTGATATTTTGGCAGTTCAAAAATATTCATTTAGAATTCTCCTTCATCCATGTGGCAGTCCCTACCCATTTGTATGGTTCAGGATAAAAATCATCTACACTAATTCTGCCAACATTATGCCCTGTAGTATGGTCATTTATTTCATCTGGTATGAATGTTCCATCATAATATGTCCTTTGCGAACGCTTTGGCGCTGTAGGCGATGTATTATTAGGGTCTTCAGGCACTTTTACAGTTGGAATAACTTCTCCATCTGGTTTTATATTTACTCTACGTCCTTTACCGTCCTTATATACAACGTATCCCTGATCAGTTGTTCCTGTTGAATGGTAACCTTTACTTATTAAATCGTTATGAACAGCTAAACGTGTTTGTGGAAACTGAGAGCTATCTGGTCTAACAAAATTATTGTCACTCTCATTTCTATTATCTTCTGTTGCATTCTGTCTACTTTGAGCCTGATTTTTAATACCTGCTTCAATGCCTTCTATATCTATCCCCATCTGCCGCGCAACAGTACGCCCCTTATCACTGATGGTTCCATTTCGAGCTTCATCTCGTAATCTTGCTGATAACTGCCGTCTTTCTTTTCTGGTAAGCGCCTTTCCACTAAGCACATTATCCATTAAGGTATTAGCACGTCTTCCACAGATATTCCCACTCGGATCAACATAGCTTACTGGATTATTCCTACAATCAGCATAGAGATTCAGCCCATCTACATTGTAGCTGTTTTCCTGTGTGAACCGTCCTATAACTGGATTATAATACCGTGCTCGCAGATAGTATTGCTGGCTTATTGGGTCATATTGCTGACCATTAAACTTGAAACGATTATGGACATTTTCTTCACAGGTAGTTAGATTCCCCCATGCATCATATCAATGAGCAAAAAAATCGCTGTGTCAGCAGACGTAAAAGCACGATAACACAATTTTTGCAATTGGAAGAACAGGTTGAATCATTTCTAAATGATTCAACCGCACAGGTGGAAATTTTTTTATCCATAAACACATGCTTTTTTACAACTTCAACTTTTACTCTCAAGTAAAGTCATAAAAGCTTAAAACTCTTGCACAGCTTCAGAGTTGTTACAACCTTTGTTTTACATATATTCTTTGTATTCTTCCCTCATTTTATTATTCATATATCCTCTGGCATACGAAAATGCATCTCTACATGATATAGGTCTGAAATCTTTATTCAAAACATTCTTTCCATACATAACTTTAGGTAAATTATGAAGAAGTGCTAACAGACGATATACTTCCTCTTTACCTCTAAATCTATGCAAATTTATATCTATATCAGACAATAATCTAGAAATAAAAAGCTTAACTTTTATCTCTTCTTCTTTTTTTATTCTAAATAATAATTTATCATTTACCATCTCCGACTTTTTTTGTAAAACTCTTTTGTAATTTGGAAAATTATATTTTTTACACATTCTTTCTAACAACTCAAACAGTCTGTCAGAAGAATCTATACCATTTTCCTCAGCAGTAATAAATTCTAAAATCATTTTCCAAAAAAATACTTCTTCCCTAAGGCGTTTCCTTTCACCTAATCTCCACAACTTTCCTCTTTGTCCCCCTTTTTCATATGAAATTCCAATATTCAATATTTGATAATAATAGCTAATTTCCAATCTAATCCTCCACTATCCTAATTGTTCTTTTCCAAAATTCATACCATTTTTTAGTCCAATATACATTTGTTGCCGATGGCGGATCACTACTTCTAATATTCATGTTCAATCCACTTTCCCTACCTAACATTGCAAAAGCAACCGTCGTATGATGCCCTTCTACTAAATAATGATTTGTTCCATCAAAATACACACTACTATATGCCCTTGTAGGATCATAATTATTTTGTATCCCATTAAGTGCCTTACGCAATTGACTCATGTATATTGATGTTTGTCCTGGTCGCAATCCTGATGCTTCTAATTGCTCTAATGCTTGTTGTAATGTCAATGGAGTATTAAAAACATTTTCGTTTCTCCAATTACAATCTATGCCAAGCTGTTCTGCTGCTCTTCTTTCAGCACTATTTAATCTTTTACCATTATCTAGTTTATTATTAATCTGATCTTTTAGTTTACTAACCTACTCATCGTCTGCATTCCCATTATTCCTTGCATCCATTATTCTATTAATTGCTTTTTTGCAATATTTATTCCCACTCGGATCAACATAGCTTACTGGATTATTCCTACAATAAGCATAGAGATTCAGCCCGTCCACATTGTAGCTGTCTTCCTGTGTGAACCGTCCTATAACTGGATTATAATACCGTGCTCGCAGATAGTATTGCTGGCTTATTGGGTCGTATTGCTGACCATTGAACTTAAAGCGGTTATGTACTTTCTCTTCACGGGCAGTCAAATTCCCCCATGCATCATACTCATAATGATTGAGGATTTCCTCATTTTCGCTGTCTGTTACATGGGTGATACTACCCATCTCATCAGATGCATAGTGATAGTAGGTCCTTGCGCTCTCCGCATCGGAAGCTAGTAATACGCTGGTGCGGATATATCGTATTCTATCTTCTTGACTCTCCTCTGCTATCACTTCATCACCACGATAAATAAAAGACACAAGCTTCCCGTTCTCCTCCATTTCATGACGCGAGCGGTCTCGGAAACTCTTTAAGCCCGAATTTCCGCTCTTTTTTCATGTTCTTCTTTTTTGCTTTCCTCCATATCCCGGAAAACATTTTTGTTAAATTTTCAAAAAAGTATTGACATATAAGTCAAAATGTGCGGCGCGTTTGGTGACCATAT
>KE159562.1:55548-56150 GCA_000403215.2 Lachnospiraceae bacterium A4 | reverse complement strand
CTGCCTCTGCCGCAGCCTTCCTTGTCAGCTGTGCGTCATCCATCCCTTATCCCTCTCATTTCTGAAAATCAACCTTTTCCTGCTTATTCTCTATTGAGTTTCCGAGAGTGCTCGACGCAGACCTTCCGCGTCGTAACGGTTAATCTGGATATTGCCGTTGAAGGTTTCCACTTTGGTATTACGGTTAAATGCATCATACGTATACTGTGCTTTGTCATCTTTTAATAGGTTGCCTGCATTATCATACTCGTATTTTGATGTCACGCTTCCTTTCGTATGTGCTGTTAGTCTATTGCGCTTGTCATATTGATACAGCTCCTCTGTGCCATTATACAGCCGCTTGGTACGGTTGCCTGCCTTGTCATAGAAAAGCTCCTCTGTTACATTTGGATATTCTACCTTTGCAAGACGCCGCATGTTATCATAACTGTATTTCGTTGTACCACACTTTTGGTATTTTTCCAGTCTGTCACCATTGCCGTTATAGGTGTATCGATTGTCTACAAGCGTATCTGTCCCCAGCAAAGTCTTTAGTCCTATTAGGTTCCTGTCTGCATCATAGGCATATTCTGTGTACAGACTGCCGTTTTTCAGGTATTTTA
>KE159562.1:45486-55503 GCA_000403215.2 Lachnospiraceae bacterium A4 | reverse complement strand
TCTTGTCTGTGTGCCATTGCGGTCGGTTCTTTTACACAGTCTTTCTTGTGCATCATAATGATATGTCTCCTGTTCTCCTGTAGGGTCAGTCAGCACAGTAAGCTGGTTAATATTACTGTACTCATACGTGGTGGTATTTCCCTTCCCATCTGTCGAACGAATCACATTTCCAGCATAATCATAACCATAAAACTCGCTGCTCTCGTCCGCCTGCCGGATTTCTACAATCCTGCCCCATTTGTCCAGTATATACTCTGTATGGTTCCCTGCTCCGTCTGTGATACCTGTAATATTTCCAGGTGCATCATATACATACTGTTGGCTGGCTTTTCCTTTTGTCATAATCTTTGTCCGCCTGCCGCCAATATCATACTCTATATCCACACCCTTTCCCGTGCCATCATGTGTATGGATAAGATTTCCCTCTGCATCATAGAGATTGCTTTCCTGTATTATTCCGTCTGGTCTTACTACTGTAAGGATATTTCCCCTTGCATCATAAGTATATTGCAACCCTTTCCCGTTATCTCCTGCACGCTGATACTCGTTTGGCCGTATCACCTTAATCAACTGACCTTCAGAATCGTAGAACTGCCTTGTAACGCTGCCGTCGCGCTCTGTACGTTTTATCTCCTGATTCATAAGATCATATACTATCTGTGTACTGCGCCCTTGATTATCCGTGATAGATACCGGATTTCCAGCCTTGTCATATGCAAATTGTGTTGTGTTGTCAATCCCACAGTTTTTATCGATATGACGCTCTGATATTAGACGATCCGCCGCATCATACTCCCGTATAATCTGCGTTCCTGTTGGAAGCATCATCTTCGTGTTATTGCCATTTTTATCATACTCATACTTTACAGATACGCTGCCTCTGCCGCAGCCTTCCTTGTCAGCTGTGCGGTTTAGTTCTATCAAGCGCCCGCCTGCATCATAATGATACCGGAAAATCTGCTCTGCGGAATCATTGATTTTGCGCTTTTCAAAGATACGTCTGTTATTGGCATCATAACGATATTCTATCACAGCTCCCGTGCAATCGCTTACTTGAATCAATCTATCATCTGCATCATAAGTGTAATTTATCGTGTGAACAATACCACCTTCGCTATCCTTTGTCTGGTATTCACAGAATCGGCGTTCTTGTATGCGGTTTCCTGCCTTGTCATACTTATATTTTGTCAGCCTGTATTGTATTTCATTATCTTGCATCGATACAGGAATCCTGCTCTCCATAAGCCAACCTAGACGATTGTATGTATACAAACTTCCAGTGCGCTCCTCATCAGTACTGCCTGTGTTTATCCCTTTTGCACTGATAATTTTCAATAGATTTCCACGCAAGTCATATACATACCGCCACAGTATTGTTCCGTCTGGTGCTGTCTCCTGCACAATCCTGCCCATACTGTCATACTCGTAACTATATCCTGCTCCATTATCTGCAGTCTCGTCATACTGTGTCGGACTGCAGATTTTAATTACATTCCCTGCGGGATCATACCATCTGCGCAGTGTTCCTCCGCCTGGATAACAGACTCTTACCGCTTGGTCATAGTCATCATATAGGTAAACAATTCCTTCTCCATCACCCGTTTCTCTATTATAGGTATTGGGATTGATTTCTTTAATAATATTTCCTTCTCCATCTCTGTGTACTGCATATACAGCTCCTGTGCAGTCTGTTCGTGAGAGTCTTTGATGAAATGCATCATTTGTGTAGGTTTCCTTTGCGATATCTGGTTCACCATGCACATGATGATTGGGGCGCACTAACCCAATCAAATCTGTCATGCGATTATACAAATAGCGCGTAGTATGTCCCATAGGGTCTGTTGCCATACACATAATGTCAAGACCATTGTAGGCATACGTAGACTCCCCATCTGCACTTGTAACTGTGACACACCTTCCCGCACGATCTAGATTATGTCGATACACACTCCCTGCTGCTGTAGTAAATACATTCGATTCCCAAAATCCACTTTCATAGAGATACGTCTCCTTGTGCCCGTTGGCATCTGTAAATGCTTCCACTCTGCCATAACGGTCATATTCAAATATGACATTCCGGCTGACAAAATCATCTAGCTGCTCTGTCTCTCTTATTATATTTCCATTCTTATCATAACTGTAGCAAATATCAGTACCATTATTATCCCACATATGCAGGCAATTCCCGTTCTCATCATATGCATAGGACACTACAAGACCATTTGGATATTCTTCCTTAAGCAGATGGTGCTACTTCCATGTGTCAGATATGTATTTGTTGTGTCATCATCATTGTACAGTAAAATATACTCTTGCCCATTACAGAGGGTCTGACCCACCACATAATTTCTATTGTCGAATATTTTTCTTTTTTACACCAAATAAAGTTTCAAAATCCTTATACAATACGTTTAACTTTTCCTTATCTTCTCCTGTTATTCTTCCATACATAGCAATATCACAACAAACCCAAAAATTAATATTTTCTCCTTTTGCCATATACCATTTATCATCACTGATCCAAAGCTTACTTAATCCATATTTTAGACATAACGCCTCTAAGGTTGTATATACTTTATCAGGTTGAATTTTTTCTTTGAGTCCCGCAATTGATACCCCAAAATCCAATTGATTTGGAAAGACTTCATATATCTTAAAAGCAGCTTGAAAAATCATTTTCTCAAAACTTTCTGACACCATATTATAGGTTTCCCCTTGATATACTACCAGAATACTATCACCATGATTTCCGCTTAGATCAATAAAAACATTACCTCCCCAATCACACCAAAAGATAATTTGGTAAGGTGTATCCAACACCTCTGGTTCACTCTCACACAAATTATTATATATCTGTATGATATCTTCTATGTTGGCTGTCCCACCATTAAAAAATTTCGATAACAGTCCTCCATCATCTATTCCCATCATTTCCAAATATATTTTATAAGCCTTTGGCAATTCAATACCATATCTTCCTAATTGTGAAACTTCTCTAAGCTTTTTTATTTGTTCTACTGAGGCTGGTCTTATTCGCTCTTTCCATGTATTATCAAACAAATATAATGGGATAATCGCGCAAATATAGAATCGCACTTTCCCTGTTCTGCAAAAAAGATATTACCATTTATCTTTGATTGCATATCTTATATTTTTCCTCCTCATATTAATAGCTTATTTCCACCCCAAATATTAACAGCTATATTATTCCAAACAATGCACAGATTTTTTCTGGCATTCCATGTATACTTCGCAGTTTCAAAAAATGCATCCTTTTATCCTCAAACGAAACTTTGCTTTTTATAAAGAAATATTCATAACAATCTGGATTATCACAATAGTAAGCATTTTCATGGAATTTAAACTCTATTATCCATCCATTTAATTCTCCCAATATATCAGAACCTATAACATACTCTTCCATATAAATGTGATTTGAATATTGCCCACAATCTGGACAGGATGCACCATTTTTACAATGAAATACATGTACCAACAGACGCCGCTTTTCTTCTATAATTTCATATTTATCATAGTCATACTCATAACTGATATATTTCACAAACTCCTCTATAGAATTAATTTCTATCTTTGTTTCTTCCAATAGTTTATTTGGTATTCTTACAGTGGTCTGAATTGTAATTCCCTGTAATTTTGCAGCTTCTTTAATATACCAGTCCCAAAATTCCATCTCTCGTCTTTTTCGCTCATTATCCGAAACTGCCAAATTATAAAATGCGTACATCTTACATGCACAATAAGCTGTATCACGCTCATCATTTTCCAGTTCACAATTTTTTACTGATGGATCACACAATAATTCATCTTGTGGTATGCCTGCTACCCCTTCTATAACATCTATCAGGTATACGATAGACTGTTTTAAATACACTTCATAAAAACTTGTTTTCTTATCTATGCATCTATCACACTCATCATAAAATTCTGACACAGCCTTCTTTAACAATTTATTATCAGAACGGAATAATGACACAATTCTCTGATAAAGTTCCTGTAGTTTAGTACAAATTGGCGCTCCTTCTGTCCAACAATCAATTACTTTTTGGATACTATTTAATTCCAGAGTGACATATTTTCTCTCTGTAAACAAAGAATCTTCTTTGTCTTCAAGCATTTTCCATAGTATTTCTCTGCTGTAAGGTGACAATTCACCTTTTTCTTCAACTTGTTTTATTAACTCTATGTATAAATTTTCCACTTTATTTTACCCAATATTTATCAGACTCTCGAAGTCTCTATTACACCAACGTTTATGGCAAATTATTCACTAAATATATATCAATTGAAACAATGTACACACCTTATAAATTTAATATATATCTAACAAAAAATCTTCTCAAAATATCAGATACAAAAGACTCCGAGAATCGATATTCAATTTATATTTTTAACCATAAAAATTTAATATGGTATCAAATCCTGCATTTCTGTCACTACACGACCTGTAAATTCTCCATCAGGAGTCCTTTCCACCAATTCCCATGATGGAAAATCCTCTGTATCATATTCTGCACAGCCATTTGTAATTAATTGTAATACACTACAATATGATTCTAATGCTATCTGATATGCAAAATCTGCAATCTGTTCTGGTGTTGCTCCTGCTTCCATTAATGCTGTTGTTTCTGATGTTGTTATTCTTCCGTCCCTAAGCATATCTGGATAAGTATCATCAAAAAATCTTAAGTCTTCATTCAATCTATACACAAAATGATATGCCGCCAACCACGCAAAATTCTTATCCTGCTGTTCCCGTTTTGCATAATGTTTTGCTGCACCCTCGGGCAACCCTAAAGCTATAAACTTTTCCTCCAACTCTTCTCTTGTCATTGATACTCCCCCACTTCCTCAAAAGAAAATCCTGTTAGTCCATTTTCTTCAATAATTTTTTTAAACTCATCTTTTACAAAAATTACTCCTGTATAAAGTCTTCCTTCACATAAGATTCTAAAAACCGGAAATGGAGGTATCCTTTCCTCTTTGAAAGCAAATTTTTTTATATATCCTATCTTCCCTGCATAGGTATCTGCTATAATATTATCCAAATCTAAGGCATCTGCCACACGTAAAACATGCATCAAATATAATGGTTTTTTATAAATAACAGGTAAAAATTCCACATATTCTGACAATACAGGTTCCAGAATATTTTTTGCTCTCTCATTCAACAAAAAAAGTGAAGTTCCATTCCATAAATAAGAAATATCAAATTCCTTTCTTCCGCTAATAACATGTACCTCTAATTCCCTCAATTTCCATAGTTGTCTCTCTAAGGAATTGATCATTGTATCAAAATCTTCTAGGAAATGATTATCCTCATTTACTAACTGATATTGCTGGCTATCTTCTCGTTTTCCTGTGTCAAGCCGTAATCTCCAAATTTTCATTTTAACATGCACTTCTTTCTTAAGGTATACTTTTTATTTATAAAAAGATAAAAAAACTAACTTATACAAATAAAAAAATTATCAACACTATATCTCACAAAAGAAAATTTCAAATAACAACTCCAAGATTGCTTTATTCTATTCCAAACAAAGCACAAATCTTTTTTGGCATACCAGACATTTTTTTGAGCTTAGCAAAATGAGCATGTCTCTCTACATACAAAACTTTATCTCTGCCAAAAAACCATTCTGTTTGACACTTTGGATTATCACAATAATAAGTATTTTGTTTCACTCGAAATTCTATCTCCCAACCATTTAATTTGCCCATTGATTCATAACCATATCCACATTCACGTTTTATATGATTTGAAAATTGTCCACAATCAGGACAAGACGCACCATCTTTTGAATCAAACACATATACTAACAGCTCTTTATCTTTTGTCATTTCATACTTTATATAATCATACTGATAACTAATAAATTTCACAAAATCCTCTTTTGTTTGAATCACAATATCCTTTTCTTCTAATAATTCTTTTGGTATTTTCATAGTAGTCTGAATTGTAACTCCCTGTAATTTTGCAGCTTCTTTAATATACCAATCCCAAAACTCCCGCTCTCTCCTTTTTCTTTCATTATCTGATACTGTCAGCTTATTATAGGCATACATAAAACATGCACAGAAAGCGGTATCCCACTCATCACTATCAATATCGTAATTCCCTGCTGTTATATCATTTAGACTTTCTATAGGAATATCCCTTACAATATACATCAAGTATCTTATAGATTGTTTTAAATAATATTCGTAAAAGTTTCTATCATCATCTAATTTTATATCGCATTGTTCATAAAATTGAGATAAAAGCTGATCTAATTCCTGGCTGTCTTCTTGTACAGCATTGACTACTTTCTTATATAAATTCTGCAGTTTCTTAGAGATTGGTATTTCTTTTTTCCAACCATCAATCACCTTCTGCAGACTACCTAGTTCTAATGCAAGTCTCTTTGTCTTTGCAGTCGCAAAGTCTGTCTCTTCTTCAAACGCTTTCCAAAGTCTTTCTCTGCCATAAGGTGACAAGTCTCCTTTTTCTTCAACTTGTTTTATTAACTCTATGTATAAATTTTCCACTTTATTTTCCTCAATATTTATCAGACTCTCAAAGTCTCCTACCACACGTTTATGATAGATCTCTCATTAAGTATATCCCACACTATTCCTCAAACAGTCCCTGTGCATAAATATATAATATTATATTTTGTCTCAATTCTTCTATATTTAAAAATCCTTTTTCTGCAAAATAATCCTTGGGAAGCTGATCTATAAAACTACTACAAATAGTCTGCTGTTTTTTACTAATTGATCTTTTCTTACATACCTTATAAAGTTCTTTTTCCAGAAGTGCAAACTTTTCTTGCAAGTTTTCATCATTTTTCAATATATCATATGCTATGATAGTATCTCGGTATAAAAATAACTTTTCTATGGGCAAAATTGGGTTCATTAGCTCCTGTAAAATTATTTCAGATGCTGTTTCAAGATATGGTTCTATTGCTTTTATCTTCTCTACTGCAACTATAATTGGTTCCTCTGTTGTATTATTGTACATCTCTAATATTTCTAAATGTATCCCAGCATAAAAATCCATTAAATTAATATCTGGCATCATAATGCCTGTAAAATAGAAATGAATAGAGATTCCTTTCTTATCGTAATGACACAACACGTAATAACCTAGTTTATCTGAATATCTCTTTAGATAGCAGTTCGTTCCTTCTTGTAAAATAGGCACCTTATGATATCCTTTACTACTTAAAATAACTGTGATTATCCCATCAATATTATTCTCATTATACATAATACGATCTCCCATATACTTCTGTTCTCAACTTCTATTTTTCTTTTCTCCAAACAATGCTTGTGCATAAATATATGATGACAATCCATATTTTAAGTTTTCTATATCCCTAGTAAAATCCAAGCATTCATAAATCCCTTTCTCTATAAAATAATCTTTTGGAAGTCTATCAATAAAGCTACTGCAAAGTGCTATTCTTTCTATTCTTTCAGCATTCTCTCCCATTTTCTTATAGTTTTCAAAACATCTATTTTGCAGCAAAACAAACTCTTCTTGTAAATTCTTATCATTCTTTAGTGTATCATAAATTAAAATATATTCACGATAGATAGCCAATTGCCCAAATGGTCTTTTGTTTGAATCAATACAAGGAGATATCAATTCCTGAAGAACAAACTTATAAGAACTGCCTATATACTTTTCTATCACTTTTATTTTATTACCAGCGGCAATCATTACTTTGTCTGTTACTTCCGTATCATACATATCTAATATCTTTACATGAAGTCCCGAAAAAAAATTCATCACACTGTCATCAGGATTCATAAGACCTGTAAAATGCAGATCAATTGTAATTGGACCATTCAAACTTCTGTTATCACGGCATCCAACATAAAAGCCCAACTTTTCTGAATGCCTCTTTATATAATACACCACCCCTTTTCCGAGGGGTGGCGCAAGCTTATATCCATCTGCCTTTAAAATTTTTCCAATTGTTCTCTTTATATCATTGTTAAACATATATTATTATAGCCTTTCTGTTCTTAAAAATCTTACATTTAAGAACAAATTCTGCATATTTTAAACAACAACTTTCTCTATTCCATTCTAATATTATGCAAAACGCAAATATTATAACACTATATAAATGGATTTTTCTCACCATATGACCACTCTATCTCTGCGTCATCTAACATTTTTAATATTGGAATCATCTTTGGATCTTCTTCAGGGTTATGTAAGAAATGCCAATATGGATTAGCTTTTCCTATTTGCTTATAATGTATATCCTTTTCAGCTTGCTGTGTCATATGAGAAAGTTCATCTTCTGTTCTTGGAGCCTTAGAAAAATTACTAGATTTAAACTCCAAATCATAACCATGATAGAATAAATCGTAATCTCTTCTATATCCCTTGGGCATATTCTTATCAGTATATATATTTCCTCTCTGCTTGGTACCAAATATCGCTTCCATCATTTTATCATGATACTCTTTTCGATATGTCCATTGATTTTTTTTCTTCTTACGATGTTGATTTAAACAAGAACGCAATCCAACTATTCTATGTTTAACATATCTTTTTGAATTTCTCCAGTTTCCTGCCGAATCCTGATAACAATCTTTAGGCGGGCATTTAAAGAATGTCTGATTCTCATATCGATTTAAATATGTATATCCTGATATCCTCTCAAGTATCTCTTCTTCATCATCTTCTAACGTATACTTTTTTGATTTTTTTGTTAAATAAGCAACTAATTTTTTCTGCTCATTTCTTGTTGCTTTATTATTTTTTACTTTATCAATAAGTATATTAGCAATTTTTTCACAAATAATATGCCCACTTGGATCAACATAATAAACCGGATTCCCAGCACAGTAAGCATACAGGTTCAGCCCATCTCCACGGTAGGTATCTTCTTGGGTAAACCTTCCTATCACTGGATTGTAATAGCGTGCGCGCAGATAATACTGCTGCGTTATTGGATCATACTGTTGTCCATTGAACTTAAAACGGTTTGGTACTTTCTCATTACAGGTTGTTGGATTGCCCCATGCATCATACTCATATTGATTTAATATCTTGTCTGCTTCGCCGTCCACCACATGGGTGATACTGCCCATTTCATCTGATGCATAGTGGTAGTAGGTCCTTGCGCTCTCCGCATCGGAAGCAAGCAGTGAATTGGCGCGGATATAGCGAATTTTATCTTCTTGCGTTTCCTCTGTTACAATCTCATCTCCTCGGAAGATAAAAGTCACTAATTTTCCGTTCTCCTCCATCTCATGCCGCAAGTCCTCTGCATCATAGCGGTTAATCTGGATATTGCCATTAAAGGTCTCAACTTTTGTATTACGGTTAAATGCATCATAGGTATACTTTGCTTTATTATCTTTCAGCAAGTTTCCAGCTTTGTCATATGTAAACTGTGATGTCACCCCTCCTTTGGTATATGTAGTCAGCCGGTTGCGCTTATCATATTGATACAATTCCTCTGCACCATTATATAACCGTTTTGTGCGGTTGCCTGCCTTATCGTAGAAAAGTTCTTCTGTCGCATTTGGATATCGCACTTTTTGCAGGCGATTCATACGATCATAACTATACTTTATTGTACCATGCTTTTGCAGTTTTTCCAACTGATTTCCATTTCCATCATAAGTATATTTGTTCTCGACTATTACCTCTGTACCAAACTTGGTCTTTAATCCTGTTAAGTTGCGGTCAGCGTCATAGGTATACTCTGTATATAAACTTCCGCAGCTTATTGAATTAATTGTATTGTCTGAATTGTAAGTATATTCTGCTATCTTTTTATCATTATCCCACACTTCACGGATACTGTCTGTCAAATCATAGCGATACTCTGTCACTTTACCTGTCACGTCCATCTGATGTGTCAGATTTCCATTTAAGTCATATTGGAAGGATAACAGTGTTCTGCCACTTGCTTTCTTTTCTATAAGTCTTCCCAATGTGTCATACACATAATGATAGCGCATTCCCTGTGCAATGGCAGACTT
>KE159562.1:0-44501 GCA_000403215.2 Lachnospiraceae bacterium A4 | reverse complement strand
CATCAGCAGTTCTTTCCTTCAACTTCCATGTTGGTAGATCCTCCATTCCATACTCTGCCTCAAAATCACTGAGCTGGTGTAACACATCACAATAAGCTTCCAATGTAATCTGATATGCAAAGTCTGCAATTAATTCTGGTGTTGCCCCAGCTTCCATCAATGCTATACTTTCTGTTGTTTTAATCTTTCCTTGCTTAATCAATTCGGCATATGAATCATCATAAAATCTTAGCCTCTCATTAAGACCATACACAAAATGATAACCTGCTAACCACGCTATCTTTTTATTCTGCTGTTCTTTTTCCGCATAAATTCTTGCTGCACCCTCAGGAAGCCCTAATTCAATAAATTTTTTCTCCAGTTCTTCTCTTGTCATCAAAAATCACCTACCTCCTCAAAACGAAATCCTATTAATTCATTCTTATCAACATTTTCTTTAAAATCTTCAGTCACAAAAACAGCACCAGTATAAATACGCCCTTCGCACATTACCTTAAAAATTGGAACCCTTGGTAACTTTTCTTTTACAAATGAAAATTTTTTTATATACGTAATTTTTCCTTCATAAAATTTTGCTTTTATATTGTTTAAATCCAGTGCATCTGCAACACATAAAATATTTAATAGATAAAGTTTTTTTTCATTTTTCACAGGTATAAATTCAACGCTTTCTTCCAATATACAAGCCAAACTATTTTTTGCCTTCTCATTGACAAGGTAAAGATCTACTCCATTCCACAAATAAGATATATCATATTCTTTTCTTCCGCGAATAATATGTACTGGAAGATTATCTAACATTCTATTTTGTTTTTCTGTCATACCAATCTTTCTCATAAAATCCAGTAAAAACAATTTATCCCTGTTCACCAACTGATATTGCTGGCTGTCATCTCTTTTTCCTGTATCTATACCTAATTTCCATATTTTCAATTATATATCTCCTCATATAATAAATTTGTAAGCAAGAACAACAACTTACAGGCTTATTCTTTTTGGCTAGACAGAAGGATAATTCTAAACATCTTTTTAGAAGATCCTTCTTCAATAATGCTGAATATCCTTTTTCTGTCTATCTATTTTTGTTAAAATTGACATTACATCTCATACCATGTCGTTTCCGCTCTTGATTTCACCCAGGAGTTCCTCATAAAAATAAAGTTCGTTTCTAACACCTAGTACTCCATCCAGACAGAAATTAGAGTTGTGCACTGCATGGTTTGTGCCAGTGCTAGGCAAAATTTCTAGACGATGCGGTGGCATCGTCTAGAAATTTTAACGACGCAACGGTGCGAAACAGGCGGTTCACGAATCTAATTTCTGGCCGGATGGAGTACTAGGTACGAATTGTAAAATGACGTTATTCATTTTAAAAAATCAAAATAGTCGCTTTCACTTCCATCATAATTCACTAAATTTTTTCCCATCTCCATTTCATAATCTAACCATTGCGCCAAACTATTCCACTTTTTGCTAACCTTTGCGGTTTCATGATCCCAATAAATAATAACACCATCATACTTATTCGTATGTCTCAAATCAAAACCAACAGCATCTCCATTGCATTCATCTGCAATAATCAACAAATAATTTGGCATTTGAGGCCATCGCTTATTAAGGTCAAAATTGTTTTCCACATATAGTCTCCCAACTTTATATTCCTCATTCCCCTGAATTCTTGCCAATACAGTGCCTGGCATAAATAATTCTCCTCCGTTGTTCAATTTTAGCCATTCCCTGTAATAAAAAGGCAGACAGATATTATATCTCATCTCAAAATCTGTTAATTCCGCCTCTGTTATTCCATTATTCAGCACATGAATCCCTTGTTTATACTTTTCTATTTCTAAGTACTTGTGAGTAAAAAGTTTGCGCTGCTTAAGAAGCCCGTGAACCCCAGTAGGTTCCGGACTCATCCTGCTGTTCCTGAATTATCTGCGTTATGCATAATTCTGGCTGTTTTCCTAAAAGGCGGAAAAAATGTTTCCGCAGATAGTGCATGACAGCGGCTTCTGACATCCGCCCCCTGGAAGGCGTCCTCTGGTAACGTATCTGCCCGGGGTGGAACTCTCCGGCAAAACGAATGGAAACGCTCTGCAGTATTCCCATTGCAATACAGGACAGTGCCATATGCATCTCAATAGCACGTACCGTTTCCAATACTTTCCGGCGGGATTTTTCATTTCCCACACGTTCAAGGGGTGACGGTTCATCTTTCTTCTGGTAATAACTCAATTTTGGCATATGCTTTGACCAGAAATGATAGCAGAATGCGCCAACCTGCTGTTTCAGCTCCCGGAAGGTGCATTCGATCCGGAACCGGTAACTGTAAAGCCGGATGACCGACAGCGGCTCCAGTGCCAGGCTGGTGCTTGCCAGGATGCTCTGGATGCCATCCATTTCCACCAGCACAAACCGCAGCTCCTGATAAAACTTCTGCCCCCACAGCAGGTCAATGCAGTAGTAACGGATGGATTCCTTCTTCCCATAAAGCTCAATCTCTGCATCCTGGAACTGTTCCTTTTGGGAGGTGAATAATTCTTTCAGGCGGACAGCGGCTCCCTTTTTGGGAGGACGTCCCCTTCCGGGTTTCCGGGGGCCGGGTTTTTTCATATGCTGTGCAGGATTTCTTTGCCTTGGTAATGATCTCCATGTGCGCCGCCCCGCTGCTGTTAAGTGTTTTCAGCTTTTCAAGGGCCGGGACGGTAAGGAAATATCTGTCCAGCAGGAGCAGACAATCCCCAAATGTGAGGGCAGCCTGATAAGCATCCTCTACCATCGGTATTACATGGGAGGAGCTGGAAACAGCCGCGTCCTTCCACTCCCTGGCAGCCTGAAGGCCGTCGTGGAGCCGGATGCTTAAGGGGATACATGCCCAGCTGCGGACACTTCCAGCCAGAATGCCAAGTCCTCCAAACATATGCCCGTGGATGTACTCAGGCTTTGCGGAATTTTCAGATTCCTGGAACAGTTTTTTGACTCCCGGCATCCGGCGTCCTTCTTTTGACTGCTTTACCCCATCGCCTACAAGAACATGGAAGCCGCCTTCCCTATAAAGAGGTGCATGATCCATGACGGCTGAAAACCAGCGTCTGCGTATATCTTCCAGGACCAGGAGGATGCCCTGAAAAAATGCAGCATGGAATCATAAGAACCTGGGCTGAGGGCAAGGTCACGGATAACAGAAGTAAGTCCAAGTTTATCGGAACGCAGCATAAAGCCGACCGTAATGGTAACAAACCAGCGGAAAGCAGCTTTTCGGGAGAAACAGGATTCAAAGTGGCATAAAACAATTTCAATAAAATTCATCATAATCGTATGGTCAACCACTGGAAAGTATGGTAAACTCACACATGAAATAACTCTTTCCGTGGTGTTTGTATCTTTCTTAAGTGTGGTAACTTAAAGATACCATAAATCCATATGGAAGAGTTATTTTTTTGATAGAACTTTTTACTCTCAAGTTTTCTACAATAATTGATGTTATACAGTTACCGTATACTCCGCAGCAAACACCTCGCCCGCCGCAAGCGTATTGCCCCACTCGCGCTCAGACAAGTCGCCGCCAAACGCCTCCCGGTCACATCTGCCATACCACGGCTCGATACAGATAAACGGTGCATTGATCTTCGCGGGCGACCAGATGCCAAACAGCGGCGCATCAAAGCGCACTGTTAAATAAGGCTGCCCCTCGCTGTCACACAGCGCTACGCTGTGCGCCTGATCGTGCTCGATAATCAGCGCATCCTCATCAAACAAATCCGCTGTAATATCCATCATGCCATCCTGCAGGATAAAGTCCTTGGTGCGCGCTGAGAGCGTGCCGCCGTCACCAATAATGCCAGATGTTATCTTATCTTTTGCATCAAATAACAGCTTATATTCTGTCTGCACACCCCTGTTATTAATTGGACACAGAAATGCCGGATGTCCGCCGATGCTGAAATGCATCTCTTTCTCGCCGCAGTTTGTCACCTTCCACGATAAGATAACATGATCTTCCTCCAGACGATAGCCAAGCTCTAACGCAAAATCAAACGGATACTTTGCCTTAGTCTCGTCCGTGGACTTCAGCTCAAATACCAGTGTATCCTCTGTCTGGCGCAGAAGTTCAAACTCCATATCCCGCGCAAAGCCGTGCTGGGACATGGGATATTCCTTCCCCTCATATATATAACTACCGTTATTCAAGCTGCCTACTAAGGGAAACAGTACGGGTGATGTCCGCTTCCAGTATTCGGGTTTTGCATCCCACATATATTCCGTTCCGGTTGTTATTTTTTTAAGTGACTTTAACTCAGCACCCAGTGTGTCCACCTCAATACTGATCTGTGTGTTCTTTAATGTATATCTTGCCATATGCGTTCGTTCTCCTTTCTTGTTTCCATATCACATGCTTTTTTTAATCACACCAAATCCCAGCGGATAGGGTCCTGTGTGCACGCTGATCGTCGCGCCGATCTGATACTTTTGCAGCTCGGCATCGGTAATGGCATAGCCCTTTGCATTGAGGTAGCTGACTGCCCCCTTGCGGAACTCCTCCGCCTCCTCGAGATCATAGCCATAGCCCACACAGATATGATATTCTCCTGATACTGCATGAACTTCCTGAAGATACTGCCACAAAAGTTCATACACCTTCTCAAGCGATTTCTTGCGGCTGCGTGCCAGACCTGACGGAAAGATTTCTCCTTCTTTTAAGGTGATCAGCGGTCTGATGCCCAGCATGGACCCTGCGATACCAGCCAGTTTGCCAATGCGCCCGCCATGTTTGAGATAGTCAATATTGCCGACAGTAAAGAAAATCCGCCCGGTGCTCTTGATTGCCTCAAGCCGCTCTAACACTGTATCATATGGAAGCCCTGCCTCCTGCATTCTGACCGCCTCAATCACAAAGATTCCCTGCAATACCGTGTTAATCGTGGAGTCCATCACGGTGATTCTGGCATCTGGAAAGCTCTCAAGCACCATTTCCTTTGCATTCATCGCAGACTGGTAAGAGCCGCTGAATTTGGTGGTGATGCAGATACAAATGACTGCCTTTCCTTCTCTCACAATTGGCAGAAAAACATCCACATAGTCCTGCACAGAGGGCATAGAGGATTTGGGGAACGTGGCGGGGTCTGACACCATCTGCTCATAAAAGTCGCGAATTGGCATCTCAGCGATTTCTTTTTGGTATGTCTCACTGTCAAAGGATACATAAAAGGGAACTACGCAAACATCTTTTTCCTGACAGAAGGCTGGCGGCAAATCACAAGAACCGTCTGTTACTATTTTGTACTCCATTGCTTTAAACCTCTCTTACAATCTATATATTTAACGCCGGAACTTTTCATCATACAAGATGACGTTTTTATTACCACGTTATGTAGATATTGGAATTATATCACGTATTTCCCTCATTGTCACCGGATATCTTCTATTTTCATTCTTATTTCATCTATTTATACTCTATGTTTTAACTTCTTTTTCATTTAGAATTTTGGATAGGTCGCGATGGTCGTGAACGCTACATCCATTGTCGGACATTTCACCTTGTCAATCACGGATTTAACCAGCCGTCTGCCCATCTCCTCGATGCGCACGTCCACCGTGAGAATGTCACTCTTGAAGAAATCGGTTTCCAGTGTATTGTTAAACCCTGTGATCACCATCTTTTTCACCGCCTTCGAATCCCGCTGCAGCAGGGCGAGCGACACGTTCTTTGCCACATCGTCATCCTCACAGATGATCGCATCTGGTATATACGCCATATCCTTGACAACCTCCTCCACCATCGCATAGCTAAAGCTGAGGTTGTTTGCCGGCCGCGTGAACTGCATCCGTTCATCTAACTGAATATGATTCTGCGTGCACGCATTCAAAAATCCCAGATACCGCGCCTGTATCATTCGTGACCCTTCCGCAAAGCCAATATAGGCAAGTCGCGTACAGCCCTTCTGCTTGATCACATACTCGGTGAGCGTACTCATGGAATAAAAGCCCTCGACATTGATCACATCGCCAAGCTTGATGTACTCCTTCGCATTGACAGGGCTGTTGAAAAATGTCATCGGCAGTTTTTTCCGTCCGATCGCCTTGACAAACTTGACAGAAAAGACACTCAGAAAGATGATGCCCTTCACATCGTCCGCTATCAGACTGCCTGTGCTCTCTCCATCCTTGTCCTTCTCATCCACCACATGAAGCTGCATACGGTAGCCCTCGTCATTGACTGCATTGCTGATGCCTGCCAGCGCCCTTGTCCAAAAGGCAGACTCCATATGATTAAATAACACCAGTATTGTCCCCGTGTTCGCCCTTCGGTATGTCGATTTAACCTCCTCCACCAGCTTGTCATCGAGTTTGTTATACCCCATCTGCCATGCCTTCTGCACGACCGCATGTCTTGTCTGCGGAGAGACAAGCCCTCCGTTGAGTGCTTTTGCCACGGTATTGCGGCTAAGCCCCATCTCCGCCGCAATATCCTGTATTGTTACCTTTTTCATCTGTTCCCCCTGCCCCTTTCTTTCATCATTTCGGCTTTTTCCTCTGCGCGGGTCTGTGCATAATAAGATAACCGCTACGGAGAATCCCATCTCCATAACGGTTATTATTACAGCGCACTCTTTTGCTCAACCTCTCTGCCCTTATTCAAATAAAGGAATCTTTCCCTCATAGGAACTGTTAATCACATAATATGCCGTATAATCAGTAGGCTTTAAGTACACCTGAATCAACCCGATCTTGGATGCGTCATTTCTTCCTGAAGGCCAGCGCGCTCAAAGCCGGAAACGCTTTGCCTCAACTTTCATATGTATACATCTGAACAAATACTTATCCTTCTTCTTGTCCATCATATCACATATTTTAGAAAATGAACACACTTTTTTGATTTTTCACTATAATTTTCAAAATGAATCCAGAAAACCAAACGGCGCCTCTTCGGAGGCATTTAAAAAGCTCATGAGCAGATATGCCGCCCTGATGGAAACCTTCTCCTCACGGAGAATGCGGCGCACCTCGTCCTTGCCGGCAACCAGCACCTGAATAGATTCGGTGTCCTCCTGCTCCCTGCGGCTGATGGCACCGCTGGCATAGCCAAAGATTGCATTGCAGCTCTCGTCCGTAAAGCCAGCCCCCATAAAAAATGGCCTGCGGTACGCTGCATCTCCTCCTGTATACACTTCAAATGAAAGCCCTGTCTCCTCCTTCATCTCCCGTATGGCGGCGCACTCCGGCGTCTCCCCCGCGTCGATTAAGCCGGCAGGAAGCTCATACAGCACATCATCTAAAGGATATCTATACTGCCGGAGCAGCACGATCTTCTCCGGGTCCTCCCTCCACACTGGAAAAATAACAACGCCCTCCGCTGCGCTGTCCTTGGTCAGCAGCTTGATTTTGTCTGCCTTTCTTCTGGATACAAAGTAATAATCAAACGGGCGCCCGCTGTCCGTCAGCGCGTCCAGATGAAACAGATTTAGAAATCTGTTGTCAGACAATTTGTGAATATTTGTGTATTTTTTCATAGAATTACCTCCTTTTGTTTGACATTTAAGGTTAAAACCGCTACAATGAGAGTATACTTTTTACCCTATTATAACTTACTAGAAAAAGAGAGGAATGGGCTTATGCGAAAAATTCCCATCACAGCGCTTACACCGGGTATGGTAACTGCCGAAGCCATCTTGTCTTATGACCACAAAACCGTTGTTCCCAAAGGCATCATCCTCACTGAGAATATTATAGCACGATTAGAAGGATATTCCATCTATTATGCACATATTGAGGACAATCTTGTCGTTGACATGTCCATGCCGATGACCAGCGCGGCAGTTGACCAGCACCAAGACGCGTCCATCACAAATTTATACAGCAATGCCGAGGTACATTCCAACACGGAAGAAAACATTTTTTCCCATCAGTTTGCACGGTGCGCAGAGCATTACCAGAACAATCTCATGAATTCACTATACCGCAATGAACCGTTCCGCGCAAATGAATTGTTAAAAGAAACGCTGGCGCTGCTTTCACAGAACCGGCAGAGCATCAGCGTCTTTGACATGCTTTTGAGTGTGCGCAGCATGGAGGATTCCGTCTATAACCACTGCATTGATGTGGCACTCATCTCCAATGTGCTCGCGCGCTGGCTTCACTTCTCAGAGGCAGATCAGATGATGGCGACTGCCTGCGGGTTATTTCATGATGTGGGCAAGTTTATGCTGCCTGCGGGTATCCTGCGAAAACCCGGCAAGCTGACCCCGGACGAGTTTGAGATTGTCAAGACCCACACGACAGAAGGGTTTCATCTGCTCGGGCGCTACAGCAGTATCCCGGACCCTGTCAAGAATACTGCGCTGATGCACCATGAGAAATGTGACGGCAGCGGCTATCCCTACGGGCTGTCGGGCAGCGAGATTGATAAATTTTCCAAGATTGTCACCATCGCGGATATCTTTGACGCCATGACAAGCGAGCGCGTGTACCGTTCGGCAATGTGTCCCTTCTCTGTCATTAAATATTTTGAAGATGACGGTATCCATAAATATGAAATAAAATATATTCTTACCTTCCTCGAGAACGTGGCAAATTCTTATCTCAACCACCATGTTACCCTCAGCAACGGCATGGAGGGAAATGTTATTTTTATCAATCCAAATAATTTCTCCAAACCCGTAATCCGTACTGAGAACAATGAGATTATCGACTTGCAGGAGAACTATTATCAAAGCATTCTGAAATTGTCCACCATGAAAAATTTATCCATTGAGTCAATCATCTAAATATAAACAAATGCAAGAACCCGAAGTTTTACCCTCGGGTTCTTATTTTATTCAACATCTGCAAGCGCCGCCAAATCCTCCTCCCCTGTGCGAATCTTGACTACCTTATCCACATTGTATACAAAAATCTTTCCATCACCGATGTGCCCTGTATAGAGCGCCTTCTTGGCAGACGCTATCACCTTTTCCACAGGAATTGCGGACACCACTACCTCGACTTTCACCTTTGGTAGCAGGGTCGCGTCAATCTCTGCACCGCGGTATTTCTCGCCGGCGCCCTTCTGAATGCCGCACCCCATAACCTGTGTCACGGTCATGCCCGTCACGCCGATTGCGTTCATCGCCTTGCGCAGCACATCATATCTTGCAAGTTTTGCAATGATGACAACTTTGTAAATCCCTGTCGCGGACGCCGTCGGAAGCTGTGAAACCTTGACCGCAGCATTTTTCTGCACCTCAGACGCCTCCTCATAGCAGTCTGAACCAAGCTGCGTATTCTCATTTTCTTCCATAATCATGCTGTTTGAAATATCCATCATGGAGAAGCCTGCATATGCCGACGGAAGTCCATGCTCTGTGGCATCCAGCCCGACAATTTCCTCCTCCTCTGTGACACGCAGCCCAAAGATGGCTTTGATCGCCAAAAAGGTGATTGTGATCGTCACTACTGTCCACAAAATCACACACGCCATTCCCGCAAGCTGGATTCCAAGCAGCTTGAAGCCGCCCCCGTAAAAAAGCCCCGTTCCGCAGATCTGATTTGCACCAAATGTCACACCGTCGCCATAGCCTCTCGCGTAGGCAGGCGCTGTGTCCGTCGCAAAGAAGCCGACTGCAACAGTCCCCCAAATCCCATTCAGACAGTGCACCGCCACTGCGCCCACGGGGTCATCAATATGAAGCTTGTAATCCAGAAGCCAGACGCCAAATACCACCAGCAAACCGGCAACCGCGCCAATCACGATCGCGCCAAGGGCATCTGTCACATCACACCCTGCGGTAATTGCCACCAGCCCGGCAAGCGACGCATTCAGGCACATGGACACATCAGGCTTGCCGTATTTCACCCAAGTGAAAATCATGCAGACCACGGTCGCAATTGCAGGGGAGATCGTTGTCGTCACAAAGACTGAGCCAAGCTCTGACAAGCTCGTTGCCGCCGCGCCGTTAAACCCATACCAGCCAAGCCACAGGATAAACACGCCGAGTGCGCCAATTGTGAGATTATGCCCGGGAAATGCGTTCACCTTGGTAATCCTGCCCTGCTTATCCTCCGTAAATTTCCCGATGCGCGGTCCGAGGATTTTGGCGCCAATCAGCGCGCTGATTCCGCCCACCATATGTATCGCACAGGAGCCAGCAAAATCATGAAAGCCCCACTGCGCAAGCCAGCCGCCGCCCCAGATCCAGTGTGCCTCGATCGGATAAATCAGTGCGGAAATCACCCCGGAGTACACACAGTAAGATAAAAACTTTGTCCGCTCTGCCATCGCACCCGAAACAATCGTCGCTGTCGTCGCACAAAACACCAAGTTAAACACAAAGTTTGACCAGTCAAAATCCGCATAGCTTGTGAAAATATCAAAGCCGGGCTTACCGATTAATCCCATCAAATCCTCTCCAAGCAGCAGCCCGAACCCGATTATAATAAACGTACATGTACCAATGCAGAAATCCATTAGATTTTTCATGATAATGTTTCCTGTATTTTTTGCTCTGGTAAAGCCTGCCTCCACCATCGCAAAGCCTGCCTGCATCCAAAATACCAATGCAGCGCCAATCAAAAACCATACCCCATAGATCTCACCGTTGACGGCGTCGAGTAATTCCTGTAATTCTGTCATCATAATCTCCTCCTTTATTTTTAAGTACACTTTATGCGCATAAAGGACGAAAAAAGGTGCTATGGGATTCTGTCCCGCAGCACCTTTGCTTCATGTGACTTATCATACCACCACATTTTTCCAATGTCAAGTTCTTTCTTTTTTATTTTTGCTATATTTTTGCTCAGTTATTAATGCTCAGATTTTTTGCTTGATCTATTTACATGAGTATTATTTCTCAAAAACATATTGAATGTATTCAGGATTGAGTGTACTACAGCCTCGGATTCCCTGCTTTTCAAATCCCAGACGTTCACACAAACGGATAGATGGATAGTTCTTTTGATTAATATAACAACAGTACCGCTGCTGTCCCAGCTCTTGAAGCCCGTATGTGAGAATTGCGCTGCACGCCTCATACGCATAGCCTTGGTGCTGATATGCCACGCCCAGCATAAAGCCCAGCTCCAGCCCCTCAAACCCCTCATGGTTTTCCAGCCCAGCTCTTCCAATTACCAGTCCGCTCTTTTTCTCCTCAAGCACCCACATGCCATATCCGTAAAAACCGTACACATTTTCTATATACTCCTTCGTGTAGGCGATCTCCTGCTCCGGATCCGCAAACAGCGGTTCCATGAACGCGGTGACGCTCGCATCGCGGTACAATTCATACAACTGCGGCACATCCTCCACGGTAATCTCCCGAATCCGCACTCTGGGCGTCTCGGCAATCTCCCATGGAAGATTATGGAAACGCCGGTAAACCCTGTCAAGATACTGCGCATCAATATCACTCAGCCGCTCTACGCAATAAGCGCCGCTCGGAAAGCACGCATCCTTATTCCGGTCATTTAGCCAGACAATATACGGCGTCCTGCTGGCGGCAAGATGCGCCGCCTCCGCGGGATCCTCCGTAATCCGAACCTCATTCATTTTTTTCATCTGCGCTGATTCCCTCAAAATAAGCCCACATTCTGACATCAAATTTCATGTTACATGCCTCCTGCAAAATCCAAGCCTGATTCTGCATCGGAACGATCAAATCATCTACGGTTAATCGAAGCAGTCTGCTCAGCATGTACAGATTGTCAATCGAAGGCAGTGTCCGTCCCTGAAGCCAGCGGTAGATGGGCTGCGGGCAGGACAGTCCCAGTTTCTTTTGAAGCTCACGGACGGTATAGCCCTTCTTCTTAATCTCTCTTTTCATGACCTGCCCTGTCATCATCAGGTCGATACTTGATTCTTTGGTCTTGATCTTTTCATTTGTCATGCTGCTGTTGCCCTCCTGTACCTTCCCACACCCTCCCGCAACACTTTAAGCACTTCTTAAATGCCGTGGGCAGTGCAAACTCATGTGTTAGCTGTTCCTCTGTGACCCATGTCAGTTCATTGTCCGTTCCCACAGTGCTGCAAACTGCAACCCAGCAGGCCATATGCCATTCCATGTGTGTAAAAATATGCTTTAACGGCGGTTTGCCGCCAGAAACCTCCCTCAATTCGCTAAGCGCTATGTTTTTTTCTGCAAGCTCTTGTCTGATCTGGCTGGCAGTCTGTATGCCTTCTATATTGGGCAGCTCCCACATTCCTGACAAAATGCCCTGCGCACCGCGCTTTCTAAGTGCAATTTTATTCTCATTTATTAGAATAAAAACGGTTTTGTACTCCGTTTTTCGTTCCGGCTTTTTCTTTTTGACAGGATACTGCATCTGTGTACCCCGTTCCTGCGCACCACACAGCGTTTTTAACGGACAACGCCCGCACAGCGGTTCACCGTTTGGCACACAGACCACCGCCCCCAGCTCCATCAGGCTCTGCGTGAAATCTCCCCGCCGCGCAGATGGATAGACGTTTTCAAGCGCCTCTGTGACTTGTCTGCGGAACTTATTCTCCATAATGTCACGGCTGTCCTGCGTGAGCCTTGTCACCACGCGCAGCACATTCCCGTCCACCGCTGCCCGCGCCTGCTCCAAGGCGATCGACGATATGGCGCCCGCTGTGTAGTCCCCGATTCCCGGCAGCGCGCGGATTGCCTCATACGCCTCTGGAAACTTTCCATCATAGGAGGCACAAATCACCTGCGCTGCTTTCTTGAGGTTTCTTGCGCGCGAATAATACCCAAGCCCCTCCCACAGCTTCAATAACGCTTCGTCCTCACACAACGCAAGCGCTGCAACGGTGGGGCACCGTTCCATAAAACGCTCAAAATATGGAATGACGGTCTCCACCCGCGTCTGCTGCAACATAATCTCCGACACCCACACTTTGTAGGGGTCTTTGGTCCTGCGCCACGGAAGCTGCCTGTGCTCTGCCTCATACCACGCTAACAGCGGCGCAACAATCTGTTCCAGTTGGCTGTACTCCATCTATTTGTCCCCTGCTTCCTAAGTTTTTTATGCAGCCGCAAAGCGGCATATCTATTATTATACATTCATTAGACTTTGATAACAACTCCCAGTTTTTCGTTTTGAACAGGAATTTTTTTGATAATAAGAAATATCTTTAAATAAGAATGAATCGAAACAGGAAGCGAAAAGATGAAAAATTTTAAAAAACTGGCGCTGCTGGCCCTTCTCCTCTCCGCCGCCTTTCTGGCTGGCAGAGGCGCCGCTTATGTCAAGTACGAAAAATTAGACGAATGGATTGTCCCCGCAAGCGGAAGCGCCGGCGCCGAAAACTGGGGGCTTGGCTTCGGGCAGGAGGGCACCCAGCCGACCGGAAACGCGTCCGTCGAGGAGCTCCAAAAGTACGACGCCCACTATGTCGGAAACAGTCAGGAGAAAGTTATCTATCTGACTTTTGACGCTGGATTTGAGAACGGAAACACACAGCCGATTCTCGATGCCCTGAAAAAGCATCAGGTGCCAGCGACCTTTTTCGTGGTGGGGCATTATCTCGAATCCGCACCGGAGCTGGTAAAACAGATGGTGGCGGACGGGCATTTTGTAGGCAACCATACCTATCATCATCTGGATATGTCCTCCATCTCCTCAAAGGAATCCTTCGAGAGGGAAATGCGGGACGTCGAAACGAAATTCAAAGAAATCACCGGAACGGAACTGGCGCGGTTCTATCGCCCGCCGCAGGGCAAATACAGCACCAAAAATCTCGCGATGGCAAAGGAACTTGGCTATGACACCTTTTTCTGGAGCCTTGCCTATGTGGACTGGTATCAGGATAAACAGCCGACAAAGGAGGAAGCCTTCAAAAAACTGCTCGGGCGCATCCATCCCGGTGCGATCGTCCTGCTGCACAGCACGTCCAAGACCAACGGTGAGATTCTGGATGAACTGCTGACCAAGTGGGAAGAGATGGGTTATACGTTCCGTACACTGGAGGATTTCTGACTGCCCCGGTGCAGTCAGAAGTCTCCTTCAAGCAGCTCAAGATAATTCCCCTTGTCTATATGCATCATGGAGATGCGGTTCTGGTGTCTCCTGAAGCCATAGACACAATCCACATTCTGAATCAGGGACTGAAGGCGCTCGTCCGGGACGCAGACAATCAGTTGTAAGTCCATCTTGCGCGCGTATTTCAGACAGACGGCGCTCCTCTCCTGGTCCATCTTGGAAAATGCCTCGTCGAGCAGCACCAGCTTAATCTTGGAGTCGCGGCTGCTCTGTGAATTGTAGAGCATGGCAAAGCCTGCAAGCAGCGCCACATACTTTGGATTCTGCCCCTCGCCGCCGGAGTCCCGCCCTGCCATCTCGTCCACAAAATTCTCCCGGATCACAGTCCCGTTCTCATCTGTCACCTGCTCATACATGCTAAAAGACAGGTAATTTCTGTAATCGGCATACGCCTCCATATCCCGCAGACGCTGTTCGCGCACTCTGCCGTCCTCCTCGCGTACCGGCATGAATTTATCTGTCAGAAGCTGGAGCTTCTGTTCGTATTTCCGGTAAAATTCATCCTCCCCGAGACTAAGCTGCCCCTCCGTCATGTGTGAGCCTGTATTTTTGCTGTCAAGCTCCGGCGCTGTCAGGAGCTCATAAAACTGTCCCCGCTCGTCCTTGGCAGGCTCAACCTTAATCTGATAGGTGCTGTCTGCAAAATTCGTCTTGCGGAGAAGTCTGTTAATGTCACAGGTGTGGCGTTTGGCAGCATTGATATCGCCGTGCAGCGTCGCAATCACATTCTCACGCAGACTTTTGTAAATCTGCTTACACTGTTTTTCAAACTCTTGTTCGTATTTCGGCTCGTAATCGCTCTGATAATCCTGCAATAGGCGCTCATAACAAGTATTGTCCTTCTCCATACCGTTAAAACCGACCGAAGGATACTCTCTGTTAAAGCGGTTTCTTGCATTTTGAAGGACTTCTGCCTCCGCCTGCTCTTTCTCTTCCAGTGTACTGATCTGCGCAAAAAGGCGGTTTCGCACCGTCTGTGCCGAGCGTGTCTGTAGCTGATTTGCTGCCTCCTCCTCCATCTGCGCGTCCGCATGATAGCCGGCACGCTTCTCGTCAAGCTCGGCTCGAAGCCTGCCCGCCTCTCCCTCCTTCTGGCTCTTTATCCGAGTGTACTCATTGGTCAGCCGCTGGTTTTGCTTCTGCTCAATCCGCTTCTCGTCCCTGCGCGCCTCGAGTCTCTCCTTCTCCTCCTGAAGCGCTCTGTACTCGCCCTCTCTGAGCCGTGTGATGTCCTGCCTGAGCGCCGCGATATTCCCTGTGACCTTCCCAAGCTCTTTTCCAGCCTTTGACAGACGCACAAAGTATTCCATGTCATTGTCCAGCTTCTCAAATCCCTCGGACGCCTTTAGCCGCTCAATCGTATGTTTCAATTCCCTGTGCGCCGCCTCCTGCTTTGCAAGCGTCTCCTGATACGATGCAAGTTTTGTCTTGGACACCCTTGTGCCGATACAGGCATACTTTTCATAGTCATTCCTGCGAAGGTGGCGGAAGCTGTAATTGCTGTAGGAATAGCAGTCGGGCGTGACACCGTCGCGTACCTGCTCTAGCGCCTCGATGGTGCCGCACTTTTGAATGTGTCCCAGATACCGTCTCAGACACGCATCAACATATGGCGTGTCGGTAAAGACTGCCTCATACAGCGAATTGCCATCGGCGGCAGCGTTGGCTTTGACGAGGGCGTCTGTGTCGAGCAGCTCGACCTCCTCATACTTTTTCATCTCACGAAACAGCGCTGCCGCGTCGCGCGCATACTTGGGTTCTGTCACCAGCGAGAGCTTGAGCCTGCCCATTCTGCCCTCGACAGCATTTTTCCAGACGGCGTCCTCCACATTAAACAAATCGGCAAGAATTTGTACCTTAACGGTGCGCCCATAACGGTCTGTCAGCTTGCGCTCGAGTGCCGCCCTCGCTTCCTTGAGCACTGCGGGGTATGGTTTTCTGTCATTCTGCATATCCTCGACCAGATGCCCAATCTCCTTCATCTCCCGCTCAAGCTCGCGCCGCTGGCTGCTGTACTCCTCTAGCAGCTCATCAATGGCAGCCTTGGCAGCCTTTATATTTTTCCGCAGTCCTTCGCACAGTTCCTGGTCTATTTTTCCCTTGCAGAAATCGGAGATTCTGTTGAGCATGGGATTGCTCACATAATCTGTGACGGTCTCATCCTCCTCCCAGCGCCTAAGCCCTGTCGTGACCTTGCGCCACTGCTCGCTGTCCGCCGCGTACATTTCCTGTAATTTTACAAGCTCTTCCAGTTGTATTTCCTTTGCGCCCAAATCACTTGCCTTCAAGTCCGCAGACACCTGTATCAGCGCCGCATCAAGCGCTTCTAGTTCGGCATCAAGCTTTTTTTGGCGCTCCTCAAGGCGAAGCAGCTCGTCCGCCGCTTTTTGGCTTCCCTCCTCATCTGCCGCAAGCTTCTCCTGCAGCTCCATCATATCCACACACCGCACCATTGCCCTTGTGCGGTAAAGTTCTGCGCTGACTCCCGCCTTGCGCCCTCCGGCTTCCTGCACCTCATTCAACAGCTCGATGCGGCGGCGCATATCCTGAATCTTTTCCTGAATATCGCGGTAAGAGCCTAACTGCTCGCTGATTTTGCTGATGATATCCCCGTCATTTTTGGGAAACATATAGTCCTTGATAAACTGCCCTGTCCCGTCTGTCATCTTGAGTGCAATCGCGCTCTTTTCCATCACATGAAAGCGTTTTCCGTCAATGTAGCCAAGCAGGCTGTCATAGAGTGCATTGGTGTACGCCTCCTTGGACGGATAGATGCGGTTCACGTCACTGCGCTCCCTGTATGAACTGTTTACAGCGCGCTCCTCCACCAGCCTGCGTATCTCCTGATTGGTATAAGGACAGCCCGCGCTGGTCAGATAACCCTGCGCAGGCATTTTGCCAGAATGGCTGAAATAAATCATTTTCCGAAGTTCGGTGTCATTCCTGCGCACTTCAAACGCCAGCCCTACACAGTTTGAGATATGGCTTCCTGTATCCTCAATCTCCAGCACAATCGTCGAACAGAAGTCACTCCCTGCGCGGTTTGCCGTTCCATCCTTCTGCTCTCCTCTCAGATAACTTAGCACACTCCGCTTATTCTTGGCATCGTCTGCCGCCTTGTTGAGAAAGCTCGACGAGACACTGCCGTACAGTATGACCTGTATCGCGTCCATCACTGTCGATTTTCCCGAGCCGCTCATGCCGCTGAACAGGTTGACATACTCGTGAAACTCAAGGATTTGGTGCGTGATTCCGCCCCAGTTATTGAGGCACATTCTCTTAAATATCTTCTTCGCGTTCTTCACCTGTAGACTCCTCATACATTTTTATCAGCTCATTGATCTCCACCGACGAACAGAAAATATTGATGGTACTGTAGATGTAAATCGGTGTGTCATCTTCAAGATTTCCAATTGCGCCGGGAAGCTCTATGATCTGGTGCACCTTGAGCACGGACAGCGCGTCCTGCCATTCCTGTGCGGTGAGCTTGCGCGTGAGCAGGTTTGTATTGCTGCCAGTCTCCCGGATTTCCCTAAGGCATGTCACCGTCGCGTTCAGTCCCTCCCCCATAATTCTGTCCCGGTAAATCACCTTTAGAATCAGCAGAAGGCGTGTCCCGGTGAGTGTCAGCCGGTCAACTGGCATACTTTCTCCCTTAATGCGGAAGATATGTTCCTGCGGGTCATGCACCAGTTCACAGTCAAGCACCGACAGATAATCCGCAATAAATTCTCTGTGGTTTGCACAGATGCGGTATCTGGGATTGTCCCGCTGCACCAGCGTCACAGGGTCACATTTTACCTGCAAAATACAGGTCTGGCGAAACAAATCCTGTATCGTTTTCTTGATTCCTGCCGCCTCACTCTGCGACAACTCCTCTATGTACTTCATCGCCGAACTCCTCCTCCATCGTCATGCATAGCGCTGAAAAGGTAAATCCCTCCTCGTTCTGGATTTCGCCTCCAAGCTGTACGAGGTCCTGCTTTGTCTGTTTTCCTGTGACTTCCTGCCATAAGAACAGCAGTTTTTCCAAATCCTCTACTGACTGGACTGTCTCCGCCGTCGCGCGAAACACGCCGTCCTTTATATTCCGGTCACAAAACGCCTTTAACTCCTTTCTCGTGTAGCGCGGCTTGGGCACAAAGTCCGTGATCTGTGCCGCTTTCTCCTGTGCACGCTCCACCGCCAAGGGCTGAAACGGCGTCTCACTGCTGTCATGGCGTTTGTAGATACTGTTGTCGTCAAAGCGCTTAAACGGCGCTGTCAGGCAAATCTTGGTGCCCAACGCCCCAAGTATCCTTTCCGACTCGGGACTCTTTTCTATCAAATGAAGCAGCCGAATGACGCTGTCCTCCTCCGCTGCCCCCTCCTGAAAAATATAGTGAATTCTTGCGAGGGCGCGCTTGGCAAAGACTGCCTTCTGCTCGACAAGTTTGTTGTACTTGCGCTCAATTAAGTCAAACTGACGTTCAATCTTGTAAATCAGCCCGACCGCCTCGTCGCTGTAGTGCAGCGCAGTCTCCGCGCGGGTGTATTCTGGTGTATTGGCTGTACTCTGGCGCAATGTCCGCGAAAGTTCTGTTTTCATAAGATCATGCTGGCTCAAGATCTGACTGATCAACTCCTTTACAGACTCCTTATAGCGGTAAAAACTGTCCGTCGTCGTGAGAATCGCATATCTCTGGCTGTCGCTGTTGTTAATCTCCTCCACCAGCACCTGCTGGATTTGTATGAAATTCCTGCTGGCAGAAAGCACGTCAAAATACGTGCGCATTCCATTTTGCATATTGGAGAGCAGCGTCTCGAGATTTTTCGAGGTTGCCAGCGCACTTCTTAATATTCCATTATTTTTTTCATGCTCCGCCTGATAGGTAAACAGCGCACTATATATAGAAAGAATACTCTCGCGCTCCCTGCTGTCGTCCTCGCTTTGCAGCTTCTTAAACAGTTCTACATAGAGCTGGCTGTACTCTGGAAAGGATAAAATATATGTATTTAACTGTTCGTCGTAATCGCTCTTAATCCATCCCCAGCGAATCAGGGTATTCAGAATCGCAGAGGGCGTGCCCGGCGCCGAATCGGGCGCCTCCTCGCTGTCCTCCATCCACTCAATCTGCATTTTGCTGCACACCTCGCCGATGATTGCCTGCCCATCCTCTATGGTGAGTCCAAGCGCCGTATAGACCTCATTGTTCTCATCATAGATGGAGACCAAAAACATCATATAGGCATCCATGTTCCGCGTCCGGAATAGTTTATAAAAATCTTTCGGAATTGTCTTTTTTAATATCATTTGTCCCAATCACCTGTCTGCATTACCTTCATGTACGCCTCCGTCTTATCCCGCATGAGCAGCAGTCCCTGTTCCAGCGCACTGGGCACAAACTGGTGTGTGATACACTGCTGCGGCTGGATACGCCCGTGCTGTAATCTGTCAAGCACATACTGCCAGTCGTCCTCTGCATTATGGGTAAACGACGAGTTCCAGCTCCCCTTCACCGTCAGCTGGCTGCGAAGGATTTTCCAGTAGGTATTCTGGTCTAGTCCGATATCTGACGCCGGATTTCCCACAAGCTGTACCATGCCGTTTGGCGCCGTACACAAAAATGCATCGGAAATCGTCTCCGTTTTGCCGACACACTCAAAGAATACATCGGCGCCTGCGCCTTTTGTCTGCGCCATCAGCCAGTCCCTTGCACGAATATTCCTGTCCTGAAAAATATTTTCCTGCGGCACGCCGGCTGCCGCTGCCATGCTGCGCTGAGACGCCTTATTGCCCATCACATAAATCTTGGTATAGCCTGCCTCGATCAAAAACAAGACCAGCAGCATGCCGATGGTGCCAAGGCCGCAGACCGCAATAGCCTTTGACCTGTCGGCATCGCCAGCGAGCGCGCTCCGCATCGCGTGGACCGCCACCGCCATAGGCTCCATCATCGCCGCCTGCTCATAGGAGACCGTATCAGGAAGTGCAATCAGATTCCACGCAGGCACTGTCACATACTCTGCAAAACCGCCGTTTCTGCGCGAGCCGAGATAGCTGTAACTGCGGCACAGCTCATAGTGCTGCTTCTGGCAGGACACGCAATCTTTGCACGGAATCAGCGGAAAAATACCCACACGCCGGTTCTGCCAGTCCGCACTGACATCTCTGCCCGTCCGAACCACCTGCCCCGCAAACTCATGCCCCGGAATCAGCGGCTGCACATGTGCGCCCGTCTGGTAAATTCGCGGAATATCCGAGCCGCAGATACCTGCCGCCCTCACGGCTACAAGCACCTCCCCGTCCGTCGGCTGCGGCGTCTCCACCTCCTCGAAGCGAATGTCACCCACGCCATGCAAAACCCATGCCTTCATTCAAGTTCCTCCTTATGCTTTTGAAGCCTACACGACTGCCTCGACAATCGTTTTATCACCAATTTGAATCTCTTTCACGCCTGTTACTTTATTTTTATTAAAATTAAAGCTGAGCAGATACCCTTTTTTCTTATTGTAGTAATCCAGATACGACGAAAGCTGTTCCTCGCCTCTTTCGTTATATTCAGTTCCATGCCAGATTTTGAGTTCGACGATAAACTGCTCTCCTAGATAATCTACGATGACATCTGTGCGCCGCTCGTCCCTTGTCTGCGCCTCAATATAATAGTTGCCTGTCCCATTGATTATGGGCTTTAAATACAGCAGAAAAAATTTGCGCCCGTACTTTTCCACAAATTTCATATCTTTTTCATGATAAATTTCTGTAAAGTACTCGACAAACTTTTTGAGTACCAAATCCATATTTAACTGATTGTTTTTGATAAATCCAATTCTGTCAATTCCGCCCTGTGTATAGACATCACTGTCTATCGCTTCCCTTGCCATAAACAAGTTCAGCAGACACATCTCAAACATGCGGTTTGCGATTGCCACATGTCCGTTCTCTTCTTTGATAAAGCCAAACATAACCCCCAAATTAATCGCATTCTCCTCCATGCTAAACGGAATGCGCTTTCCACAATAAAGAATATCCTCCACAATTTTATAAAGAGCTTTGTACGTGTCAAGCTGTTTTGCCATGTTCTCAAACAGGAGTGTACTCTCTTTGAGGATCATACCAACTGCCCTCTCAATCCCTTCTTTCGACCATGCCCTCTCTGGCTCTGTAAAATACGACCCTTCCGCAGCCATCTTGGCAAGATGCTTACAAATCAGCGAGACAAGCACCGGATACCCTGAGGTGTACGCATAGATTTCTTTCGCAACGGCCTGCAATTCCATGCCTGTATGATAATCCTGCTCATACTCCGCTAACATGCCCTCAATCTGAACTGGTGAAAAACTAAAATCCATGTTAAAATCTGCCGCAATATTCCATGGGCTGTTGTACTGATGCTCAGATTCAGGACGCAGTTTTAACTTTAGATTTTTAATACTGTACACTCCCGCAAGTATTACGGAATGAAACGCCGCTCGCTCCTCACGTTTTAGATAATACGCCCTAAGCAGGGCAAGAAAGTCAATAAAAACCTGATTGTTTGATGCACTGTCCACCTCGTCAATCATCAGCACGACCGGGCGCGGGCTGTTTTTGCACATCATGCTCAGACTTGCGAACAAATCCTTGAGGCGGTTCTGGCTTTTTTGAAGCAGCTCCTCGAGCGGCCCTGTCAATTCTTTTATACCGCAAAATCCACTGATTTCAAGTGTTTCCATAAGCACTTCCGCAAACGCCCGGACAAACGACTGCGCATCTGCAAAATCCTCTGTGGCAATCTGCTGAAAATCCAGCGACAAAACGATATAGTCCTCCTGCAAATAAGTTTTCAGCGCATCAAGCGTTGTCGTCTTGCCATACTGTCTGCCGCGGTTGATGACAAAATAGCTGCCAGTATCCACAAACTCTTCTTTGATCTTCCGTAGCCGTTCCTCCAGCCTTACCATATAATGCCGCTCAGGAATACAAGAACCTGTCACATTAAAACGCCGTTTCATGACCATGCCCTCCGTTCATGCCGTAGTCTCTCAGACCATTTTAGCATCTTATCCGAAATCTGTAAACAAAGGATTTGTCACGCTAACAACTGCCGCAGTGTCTCCCCCAGCCGGTCAATCAGCCAGACCATGAGCACCAGCACCATTCCCGGAAAGACTGCCATCCACCACATTCCCGAGGAGAGATACGTCATGCTCTCTGCCAGTATGATGCCAACCGCAGGCTGTTCCGGCGGCAGCCCGTACCCGAGAAAAGAAATGGCTGCCTCATGCAGTATGGCATGGGGAAACATCAAAACCAGCCCCGCCAGAAACTGTGGCGCAAGCTGCGGCAGGAAATGATGCAGCATAATCCAACTGCCTGATTTCCCCATGCGCCGCGACACTGCAATATAGTGCTGGCTCCGAAGCTGCATCACCTCCCCGCGGATTAGCCGCGCAAGGCTTGTCCAGTGGGTTGCCGCGATTCCCGCAAGCAGCCCGCGCAGTCCCCTTCCCAGCGCAAAAGAAATCAAGATAATCAGCACGGTGTGCGGAATCCCCATCATCAAATCTATCACCCAGCTAATCACGCTATCCAAAAAACGGGAGCCAGCCGCTGCCGCAATGCCAATCAAAACACCAATCAATGCGCTGATGCACGATGCCACAATGCCGACCGTCACACTGACAGACATTCCCTTTAAGGTGCGCATCAAAAGATCGCGTCCCAGATTGTCCGTACCGAACAAATGCTGCCACGATGGAGGCTGCTTGGCATGGATAAAATCTGTCGATACAGCCTCCTGCGGTATCAGCAGGCCAGCCCCATAGAATCCAAGAATCACAAGAACGAAAACCCCTGTCAGCATCAGGGCACTTGCCCGTGTATTCATATGATACCAGCGGTTTTGTTTGAACTGTCCCATTCCTCCTACTCCTCACCGTTTCGCATTTTAGGGTCAATGACACCATACAGCAGATTCGCAATCATATTGCCCACACAGACAAACAGTGTCGAAAAGAGTGTGATGCCAAGCAGCAGCGGCACATCTGAGTTAAGTCCCGCCGCCGAGACCGCCGAGCCGAGACCCGGATAAGAAAACACATTCTCTGCCAGCACAGAACCGCCAAACAGCTCTGCAAACGAGGCAAACTGCAAGGTCAGCGCCGGCAGAATCGTATTGCGCAGCCCGTGCCGTACAAACAGCGTCCAGCCGCTCTCCCCGCGTGCGCGTGCAAACAAGATATACGGGCTGTTCATCACATCAATCATTTTCTGCCTTGTGTGAAGGGCAATATTAGAAAAGGACATCAGACTCAGCGTCAGCGCCGGCAGCGCCAGATGATGCAGCCGCTGCCAGCCGCTCACCTCGCTGTCCAGCATACCGATCGGCGTCGAGAAGCCAATCGGAAACCAGCCAAGCTTCACCGAAAACACCAGCAGCAATACAAGCCCCAGCCAGAACGCCGGCATACTGCTCAAAAGACAGCACAGCCGCCGGAGAAGCTTGTCCTGCCAGTGGTCACGGTATGTGCCCATCACGCAGCCGAGCAAAAATCCAATACCTCCCGAAAACACCCACGCACACAGCATGAGGGCAAGCGAATTTTGAAAACGCTCCGCGATAACAGCAATGACGGGCCTGCGGTACAGAAGCGACAGGCCAAAGTCCCCGCGAAGCAGCGCGCAAAGCCAGCTAACATAACGCGCCGCCACCGGCTTGTCAGCCCCCCAGTATGCCGCAATCTCAGCCCGCTGCGCCTCCGACACAGGTCCGATTCCCATAATATACTGCTGCACCGGGTCTATTGGCGAGACGCTCACCAAGGCAAAAGACAGTATACTGATTGCCAAGAGCAGTGTAACGATTCGTATGCAGTTTTTGAAAAACAGCGGCACAAGCCGCCCAGCCGTATTTTTCATCATAGTCTCCCATGCCGCCCATCGCGGCTCCAACAAATTTCTGACACATGTGTCATATCCACCGCCACCTGTGCAGATTCTGCAAAAGCGGCATGGAGGCACCGTGCGGATGGCGCTGCTGCCTGCCAATGTCAAGCCCGTCGCGCACATAATACAGATGATCCACATTGACAATCCACACCCACGGACAGACCCCCTTCATGCACGTGCCCGTCGCGCCGTCCCACTGCGCAAGCCGCCAGTTCTCATACGCTTCTTCTGTGGTCAGCGCCTCCATCGCCGCAGATAGATACGCGTCCGTTTTCTCGGATTGGTACCCCTCAGGATTATAAAAATCGTCCCGGAATGCACCTTTGCTGTAATACAGACAGTAGCTCTCATACGGATTTGCCGCGCCCCAGCCCATCATGACGCCATCGGAAAACATACGCTTCGCCAAATCGTCCCAGCTGGTGCCCTCCACTGTGATGCGGATACCGATTTGCTTCACCTGCTCTGCCGCCGCAAGCGCAACTGCCTGCCGCACGGAATCCCCGCTGGGATATAAAACGGTAAACGCTGCCGCAAGCCCGTCTTTCTCCACAATGCCATCTCCATTTTCGTCCGACCAGCCTGCATCTGCAAGGAGTTTTTTTGCATACGCTACGTCTGTCTCAATCACCACCTCCGGATGATTCCACGGCATTTTGTCATTCTCGGAATAACAGGGCGTTGCAAATCCATTGAGTGCTGCCTCCGCAACCAATTCACGGTCAACCGCATAGGCAATTGCCTGCCGGATTTCCACATGGCAGGTCACATCATTTCCAATCGGATAGCCGCTCTCGGTCACTTCCCCCTCGTTGGGCAGTAACGGCAGCGTGAATCCACGGTTGTCCACGGTGGTGACGCGCGCCAGATGATAGCCGTCAATCTCCTTGTCCGCAAGTGTCGCCGCGGTCAGCGCCACATCGACCTGCCCCGCCTGCACTGCCGCAAAAGCGGCATCCTCCGTCATAAAGACAATTGTCACCTTTTTTATAGAAGGAACTTCTCCATAATAATCCTCGTTTGCCGCCAAAATCAGCTGCTCCTGCGGATTCCACTGCACAAATTTCCAGGGTCCTGAACCGACTGGGTTCCTCCCATACTCCGCGTCATAGGCATGCTCTGGAATAATCCCCACCGACGCAACTGTATTCAGAAAGACAGACGTAGGTCTGGACAAGGAGAAAATGACAGTCGTGTCATCTACTGCCTCCACCTTCTCCAGAAAAGTCAAATCAATAGACGCCTGCGCCGCCTTGGCTGTCTCAAAGGTGAACGCCACATCCTCCGCGGTGACTGCCTCCCCGTCTGTAAACTTCGCATCGCCGCGCAGATGAAACGTCCATGTGCACCCTGTCCCGTCCAGACTATAGTCTGACGCCAAGTCGTTTTCAAACTGCATTTCTTCATTGTATTTGATCAGCGTGCTCTGAATCAGCGGTGTATTTCCATGCCCCCAGCCCTGACACGGGTCTAGCGAGGAGGGCTCTGTCGAAATAGCCACCACCACCTGCTCACGCGGGGCAGTGCTGCCGTCAGTTTCTGTTTCCACCAAGGCTGCGCTATGCTGCGAGGCACAGCCAGAAAGCATACTCATTATAACCACGCCAGCCAGCAGCCCGCGAAGCAATCGCTTTATTTTAAAACTATGTAAAATTTTCTGCATTGATCTATCCCCCTTGCTACACTTCTTTTGCAAACTTTTTATGCGCACAAAAACTGTCTATGCGCACAAAAAAATTCCAGCACGGTACTCTGCCCAAATACCGTACTGAAATTCATTATATCCCATACCGTTCTTTTTTGTAAGCGGGGGGAGGGGTTCTTTTTATGCACAGCCCAGTGCTTTCAACGCTTTGAGCGTCCCTTTTAGATTATTCTTGTGCCAGTTGTTTGTGCCGGACCAGTCCTCCAGACTGTACATTCCCGAATTGCGGAGTGCAGACAGCTCTGCCTGCTGCGCGGACAGCGCAATCACTTCATCCTCAAGCTTGATGTCGATGCGGTAGTTGATTCCTGTCTCCCGCACCTCCACGCCGACGACAGAAGAGTACGGCAACTCGAGCGTTACCTCCTTCTTCACATCTGCCCAGAAATGTCTATACGGAATCAGGACGAGCTGCTCCTTACAGAAAGAGAGTGCGTAGAAGTTATTCAAGATAAAGATTTTCCTGATCGCATCGCTTAGATTTTCAGGTGCGTAGGAGACAACGATCGTCTTTCCCTCCTGCGGCTCATAGCCAATCTGCTGTAACACCTCTGTGATTCTTCTTGTATTTGCCATAATATTCACACTCCTTTGTTTGATTGATGAATTGATTATAGCAGCACAAGCCCGCCACTGCGCCGTTCTTTCGCAGACTGCCGCTTTGGTATCGCGAACGGTCAACTTCCTGTTAACCGCAGTCCCAGCAGTACAGCACCTTGCTAAAATCCCGCCGCGCCAGCGCTTCGCTGTTGATAAAGAAATTGGCAACACCGCCGTCCCCCCAGCACATATAGTCGTCCTCCGCTCCCAGCTCAGAGTGGAGCTGTAACAGCACCGTATCATAATACTTCGGATTTTCCCGCAGATCATACTGTACAAAATATGGAGCGCCCAGCATGTTATGCCCATAGCAGGACAATTCGTTATCCAGATAGTCGTAATCCTCCCTTGTCAAAATATCATACGCCAACTGCTTCCCCAGCTTTTTTCCTGTCAGCGTCCGCACCGCATCGCGAAACAGCTTGTCAAAGCGCCTGTCAGCAGTATTGATATAAAGCGCCCGCGGTGCAATGTCAACGCGAAACGGCTTCCAGACCGGCGTCAAATCCTCGAGGGCAGGGTCGGATGAAACCGGAACCTCCATCTTCAAAATCTCCTCCTGTGTGACAGCGTAGTCCACCGTCTCATGATATATCACGCGAAACATTTCTTGGCTGTCCGGCGCTGCATCATCATAACCGTAGGTGCCGTCCACTTCATCCAGCGCGATAAAAAATTGCAGCATCCCCTGCTGCGGCAGACGCTCGTCCACTGCTGCACGGTCAAAATTAATCTGCGCAAGCAGCAGCATCTTTCGCCCTGTTCTGTCTACAGGATACTGCATGTCTGGCTTCCAGTAGGGCAGACCGCCAAATTTGCTGTCAAATAAATCGGGTGCCGTCCCCTTCTGCAACGTCAGCGCATACGCTGCCTTGCGGGTCTGCTGTTTGACGAAGCTGGCAATCTCCTCAATCGGATAGTCATAGGTCGTGGTCTCTGCAAATTCAACCTTTGCGCGAAGCGAAGCCAGAACCTGCGCATTGACAAGGCGGCTCTGTGCGGGAAGGCGGACAAAGGTCAGCGCAGGAAGCTGTGTTAAGTATGCGCAGTCCGTAAAGTTTGTCTGTACCAAATCAAGCTTTTTTAGATTTTTGCACTTTTCCAGAAATGAAAAATCGTCCACCGTCAATGGATTTCGTGTGTTCATGATCAGTGTATGCAGACTTTCCATCTCTCCAAGCACAGAGAAATCATGGTCCTTACGCTGTAAAAAGTTCAACCTGCTGCATGGTTTTGTCCGCTCATCTAACTTTAAAGTCTTGATTTTCCTTAAATCATACAATACCGCTGGAACTCTGTCACTGCCTTCAATGGCACCGATCAGACAGGGGTCCGCCGTTCTCATTTCCTGCTTCATATCCATTCTCCCTTCTTTATATGTAAACATTCCACAAACCTCCATAATTCAATGTGACTTTGTCACTGAACCTGCAATCCGAATTGCTGTATACTATAAAAAAATCATAACCAAGGAGAATCATCATGTCAACAAAAAAAATGCCAGCCAGAAAAGCTGTTGTAGACTCCAATACCTGTGTCGCCTGCGGGTGCTGTATGAAGGTCTGCCCCAGAAATGCCATCACAATCCCTAAGGGAATCTGCGCCATCGTCGATCAGAATCTGTGCGTCGGCTGTGGAAAATGCGCGAAAGAATGCCCCGCGAGTGTCATTACATTGGAGGTGTATGAAGTTTGAAACAAAAAGGAACTCCAAACAAGAAATGGTACGATTATCTCTGGATTGTCTCACTGACTTATCTGATTCTGGGATTTCTAAATATCCTGTTTGCGTGGCTTGGGCTGCTGTGCTTCTTTATCCCGCTCATCATCTCTGTCACAACGGGCAGCAAAGCCTACTGCAACAAATACTGCGGCAGAGGACAATTGTTTGCCCTCGTCGGCGGCAGATTCGGTCTGTCCCGCAAAAAGGACGTCCCCACATGGCTGAAATCCCGCTATTTCAGATATGGCTTCCTGACATTCTTTTTCGTAATGTTCTTTCTCATGCTGTGGAACACCTATCTTGTGTTTGCAGGCACAAAGGATTTGAGCACTGTAGTGACACTGCTATGGACCTTTAAACTTCCGTGGCACTGGGCATACCACGGCACACTTTTTTCAGACGGCACAGTGCAGTTTGCCTTCGGATTTTACAGCGTGATGCTCACCTCCACGGTGCTAGGCTTTGTCACCATGCTTTTGTTCAAGCCGCGCTCATGGTGTGTGTACTGTCCAATGGGCACCATGACACAGCTAATCTGTAAAGCGCGCAATGGCGTCTCCTCACACCGCGCATAGCCTTGCCGCTATAGTGCGAGCTGGCGCAGACGCGCTTTGTCGAGGATTTTGATTCCCTTGCGGGATACTTCCACAATTCCCTCGTTTGCAAAATATTTCAGCATTCTTGACACCACTTCACGGGCAGAACCCATATAGCGGGCAATCTGCTCGTGCGTCAGCGCTATGGTATCCGCACCGGTGCGCGCCGACTCGTCCGCTAGAAAGATGGCAAGTCTCTTGTCCATACTCATAAAAAGAATCTGCTGCATCACCCACATCACATCGGAAAATCGGCTGACCACGGTTTCCAGCGCAAATATTTTCATGTCTGGACTGCGCTCTGCGATTGCCGCAAAGACAGCGCCATTTATCACATAACAGATACTCTCCTCCTCGGCGTCCACAAACACATCAAAGGTAATGGCCTCACCCAAAAGACAGGAGGCAGACAGCATACAGAGCTCTCCCCCTTGCAGGCGGTACAGCGTAATGTCTTTTCCCTCCTCCGACATCATATATAACCGGAGGCTTCCCGACCGCACCAGAATCACGCCAGAGCACTCGCCGCCGCGGTGGATCGTCCTTCCCTTATCATAAGATATGATCTGTGTATTTTGGCAGAGCGCCCTTCGGTCCTCCTCCGATATCGTATTCCAGAACGGAAATATCTCGCTGTAAATATGTGCAAGCTCTGATGATGCCATTGTGTCACTGCCCTTTCTATGTATTGCATATCATGAATGATTCCTCAAAAAGCCTAATCTGCATGATTCTGCTCTTTCTATCATATTTCTATCAAATTTGTATCAAACCAATACTGATTATCTCCGCCTTGCTTGTATGCTTTCATTGATTGCAACGCCGAACATGATAAACGATGCAATCAGAAAAGCCAAATAAACATAATACAATAGTGTTGATGACTCTACACCTGCTATATTTGCATACAGCTTACCATGGGACAGATACGCTGTAACTTCTTTTCCGGTGGGATACATGTAGACATCGTATGCATTCTTGAGTGCGTATTCCTCTCCTTCGTATTCTACTTTGACATCGTTTATTGTTAATGTAGTATTTGTTTTACGGTTTTCAAGCTCTTTTTTCTCTGCACTCACCACTGTTACTGTAACCTCCTCAAATTCCACATCCTGTCTTTCCAAAAAATACCGCATCACCAAAGTAGTGATCACACATACCACAAACAGAATCCACATCAGCATTACTTTTCTTTTCATAAAAAAAATTTCCTCCTAATTGTATTTTCTATCCATTATACTACTTTCTACTGTATTTGTCCCAAAATTTTCATATCTTTTATCTTGCTATCCTCTGCAAATTTTATTTTCCATACCAATTGACAGCCCCAGTTCATACGCCTCCCCCAGCGCTGCATTTCCCTTGATATCACCCTTCTCACGCACGCCGCGCACCAGAACGCTGCCGATATCCTCCAATTGAAAATAATCCAAAATCATGCGGTACTGCATTAATATAGCATCAAACAGCTCTGGCAGCCCGGCAGCGCCCACCAGCAGCAGTCCAAGCTTTTTTATAGAAAATGTATTCCTCATCGGTGTGTGCAGTCGGTCAACGACCGCTTTTAACTGTGCACTGATGCCATAAAAATATACTGGTGACGCTGCCACCACAATATCAGCGTTTTTTAATTTTTCGTAAATCTGCACCATATCATCTTCCTGAAAACATCTGTTTCCCTCCCGCGTAAAACAGGAATTGCAGCCAATACAGGGATTGACCCTGTAGTCTGCAACAGATATAATTTCCACTGTATTGTTCCTGCGGGCACCCTCAGCAAAAGCCTGTACCAGCAAATCTGTATTGCCGCCTTTACGCACGCTGCCCATTAAAATAATCATATTACTCATTTTTTCCTCCTCGTTGCGCCTGAACTGGCTGACTCTGTTTTATGTCTATCAACTGCTTTAGCTGCCTGCTCCCCGCCGCTATCAATTCCATTATATGCCGGTTACAGCCAGAAAACAATCCAAAATCCGCATATTCCAAACCGCCCCTTTTTAAAACTCATTAATCGTCTCCGTAATCTCCATTTCCCGAATCCGCTTTGCTGGCGCATATACTGCCGCGGCGCAGGACAGTGCAAAAATTACGGCGGCAATCACAATCGGCTCGGCTGGGATTTCCCAGCTCCCGCCGAAATGTTGATAGACAAGCTTATTCATCATCATTCGGTGGACGAAAAGCCCTCCCACACACCCGATGACCAGACCGCACACCGCGTATGATGCCGCCTCCGCCGCAATCATCTTTGTCATCTGGTGCGTGCTCATACCGACGGCGCGCATCGCGCCATACTGCCGCATTCGCGCCGACACGCTCATAGAAATACTGTTCATGATGTTAAAAAACGTAATCAGCGCGATGATTGCCAGAAAGCCATATGCCGCAGCCTGAAACACGCCAAACGAAGAAGTGTTCTCTCTATTCTCCTCGCGCCGGTCATAAAACAGATTGTCGCCTGCGATTGCGCGGAGTGTGTCCACTGTTTCCTCTGTCGCGTCTTTTGTAAGCTGTACGTTCAGACTCATGTACTTGTTCTCACCTGTGATGCGCGCAAAAGTTTCCTCCGTGCACACCAGTGCCGGACGGTTCTCCGTTCCGATTCCTGATGAGACGACGCATACAATATTCAGCTCCGTGTCCCCAATCTGAATCCTATCGCCGACATCCAGACGGCTGTCTTTATTAAAGATTGTCAGCACATTGTTTGTATCTCCATGAACAGACTGCATACTGCCGCTGGCAACTGCATTCTGAGTCCACCGAAACATGTAGTCATCATAGGAAACCAAATCGACGCTGCCCTCATTTCCGTTAATCAGCGCCGGAAGATCAAATGCCATCGCACTCCCGAAAGCTGCTTCCACGCCGGAAAGCCTGCTCATTTCATCTTTCATGCTCTTGGGAATCGCGTTGACATTTTCCACCGGAGCAATAGAAATATCAGGATTCAATTCCCCATCTACCGGAAGAAGCCTGTTTGCAAAGTCAAGCAGCGCATAAAAGCCCAGAAACAGCACCACCGTAAAGGCAAAGGATAATGACATAAGTGTCATATTTTTCTTTGAGGAGACCGCATGATACACGCCAAGGGCGCTCTCCACCTTGAAAAGACGGGTACTTGCCGCATGGGACACTGTTTTCCCAATCTCCATGCTGCCTGACACCGCCGCCACAGGAGAGACATTCGCCGCGCGCCGCGCCGGAGAATGCGCTGCCATCAATACAGATATCACACCGACCAAAACGCCGCTCAAAATGCCGAGCGCACTGAATCGGAACGTAAATTCACTGAACTCTCCCCCCACTATATTTTTTAGGACAACACACACAATCCATGTCACTGCAATGCTGAGTGCCAAGCCAAAAGGAATCGCTGTTTTACACCAATTCAGGGCTTCCAGCCGAACAAACTGCACAATCTGCTTCCTGCTCGCGCCAATGCAGCGCATCATGCCGAAAAACTTTGTCCGCTGCGAGACACTGCTGTTCATACAGCTTGAAATCATCAGCACGCCGGCAGTCAAAACCAAAACAGACACGACTGCCGCAAGCGGATAAAGCGCATTGACCTGCTGACTGCTGCTCCCCCCTGCCAAGGCAACCGCAGCCAGATTTTCCTCGACAGCCCCGTCAGCCAGACCATACTTTTCCTTCACGTCCGCAATCGCCTGCTTGAGTTTTGTTCGCTGCGCAAAGCGGACAACATAGAAGGACGTACACGTTTCCCCATTTGTTTGCAATACGCTGTCCAGCATTTCTGGACGAAGATAGGCACAGACCCCTTCATACTTCTTGTTATACTTCGCCATTTCATCGAGACAAAATCCTGTCACCGTAAAATCAAATGCGCCTGACGGTGTTTGAATCACGACATTGTCCCCAATCTGAATGCCAAGCTGTTCCTTTGCCGGCGTGTTCAGCATGACCTCGTTTTCTTTCTGCGGAAACACGCCTTCCATCTCATACCCCCGCAGATTATCCACATACGCCTGCTCTGTCCCGTACAAAATAACGCGCCTGCCGCCTATCTGATATCCCTCGTAGATATCCTCTCCAAACGCTCGATACCATGCCGACGCGGACACGTCACTGCCGGCTGCGAGCTGCGCTGCCTCCTCCGTCGTCAGACCGCTTATCGCAATGTGATGGCTGCCGTGCTTTTTGATCATCGCCTCCTCTTCGCCCTTTGCCATAATCTCCGCCATGGAAAAGACCGATGTCACCAGAAACACCGCAAGCACAATGCAAAACAGCGTCATTCGGTTCTGTTTTTTGCGCATTCTTGCCGAAATCGGTATCAGGTCAAGATAACTCTTCATCACAGCACGTTTCATTCCGAACACCTCCCCAAATCGCTTAATATGCCGTCCGATACCTGCAATACCCGATCGGCAGTCTGCGCAATACTGCGGTTATGCGTAATCATAATAATTGTCTGTTCATACTTTTTTGATGTCCCTTTCAGGAGTGCAATCACTTCCCTGCTGTTTTGCGTGTCGAGATTTCCGGTCGGCTCGTCCGCGAGAATCAGCGACGGACGGGTAATCAGTGCGCGCCCGATTGCCACCCGCTGCTGCTGCCCGCCTGACAACTGGCTTGGCAGATGGTTTCGCCGCTCGTTGAGATTCAACACCGCAAGAAGCTCCTCCAAGTAATCCCAGTCAGGCTTCTGGTAGTCAAGCAGCAGTGGAAAAATAATATTCTGCTCCACGGTCAATTCAGGAATCAGATTAAATGCCTGAAAAATAAATCCGATATTGCGCCGGCGGAAAATGGTGCGCTTTTTATCCTTCATGGAAAAAGTGTCCTTGCCGTCAATCAGCACCTTGCCCGACGTAGGTGTGTCAAGCGCCCCAATCATATTTAACAGCGTGCTCTTGCCAGAGCCAGACTCCCCGACAATCGCCACATACTCTCCCCTCTGAACGGAGAAACTGACATTTTTTAACGCCTGCACTGCCGTCTCACCACTGCCATATGTTTTGCATAATTTCTGAATTTCCAATAACTTCATCTATAAGCACCTCTCTTATCATATTCTGTACAGATTGCCCTCCTCTGTACAATGACAGGATAACATGCAAATCCTACAGTCAGGCTTCATTTTGATTACATTTTTGTAGGAATTAAAAAACTAAGGTCAAACGCAGTCCCCTCGCCAAGCCAGCTATCCACCTCAATCGTACCGTTATGCGCCTCCACCACAGATTTTGCCAGCGGCAGTCCCAAGCCGATCCCCTGCGTGTCCTTAGAATATCTGCTGCGGTAAAAGCGCTTGAAAATATGGTGTAAATCCTCTGGGCAGATTCCTTTTCCGTTGTCCTGTACCGTGATGTGCACCACCGATGCCGACTGTCCCCATATAATCCGCACAACGTCCCCGCTGTCTGTGTGGTCAAGCGCATTTTTCACAATATTGCCGACTGCCTCCACAATCCAGTACCGGTCACAGAAAAAGGAGAGGGATTCACTGCCCGCAAGGGCAATCTCCTTCCCCTCCTGTGTGGCGCGGAACAAGAATCGTTTCCTCACATCCGCCATCATCTCCGCGAGATTTTCGGACTTTCTCTCAATTGCAATCGTTCCGGCATCAAACTTCGCTATTTTCAGCAAATTCTGCACCAGCGTCTCAATACGGTCAAGCTCCTGCTCGGACAGCGCGGAAAATTCTTGCACTTCCGACAGCTCTTTTGCCTCCGCTTCTGTCTGTATAATGCCATTGTAGATATTGAGTGCGGCAAGCGGCGTCTTTAGCTGGTGTGAAATGTCGGATATCGTATTTTTCAGCGCCGCGCGCGCACGTCCCTCATTCTCTGCCTTTGCATTCAATATGGCTGCGAGCGCGTTAACCTCGTGGAACAGTCTGTACCATTCCCCCTCCTCGCTGCACTCGATGCGGGCTTCACGGTTGCCGGAAATGTATTCCCTGACCTTCTCGGCAGCGTCCTCAATAATCTGCTCCTGCTCCCTGAAAAATCTGTAGCAGAAAAAGGCAGTCACAGCTCCCATCAGCACTGGCAGACACAACAAATATGCTGCCGGCGCTGATCGCAGCGACAGCAGCACAATCATTCCTGTCTCAAATAACAAGGTACAGAACAATATGCGAAGAAAAAGAGACTTTATTTTAGAGTTCGTCAATAGTTTTCTCATGAATACATTCCCTCACTTGGTACAATTTATTCCTCTCTGCTCTTTATATTTCATTGCAATACAAGTCTCACTGAAACCGCACTGTTTCCCAAAAGCCAATCCTCTTTTGTTCCACGGCAATACATCTAACTCTATTTCTTTTATTCCTAGATACTCTAATAGCATATGAAACGCTTGTGCATATCCGATTATCTGACTATTTTCAATGAAAAAATAAGCATTGTACTCAGTTTCTAAAAATTCTTTCATTCGCCTTTCCAAGTCCATCAAATCCATAGGATTGTCACCTTTTTTCATCTTCGATAAGCTGCTTATTGAAGAGCGCAAGTTTCCCTGCATCTTGAATAGAACATTTTTGAAGCTGCATTGTATCCTTCCATAAAAGTCTGATTGGCATTAGCCTCCATATTCTGTTTTTGAACCGTTCAGATCTTGCAAATACATCTTCATCACTGACTACCATTTTTCAAAATTCTCAGTATTACAACTTGGTCATTATCTTGGTCACTTTGACCAAGATACGAGCCAATTGATCACTAAACATAGTATTTTTGATTTCCACTTTTTGGCTTATCTGGAATTGTCATTTTTAACTGTCCTGTTTTCATCATAGGATTAAGATAATGCCTTCTAAAAAAGCTCCTATCATTTATTTTAATATACTCCATAATTTCCTTAGCAGAATGTGGCTGTTTACAAAATGCAATGATCATCTTAGTCACATCTTGTTCATTATCTTGGTCACTTTGACCAAGACGCAAATCTTCATTCAGCAAATCCAAATACTTATCACACGCATTACACAACACCATAATTCCAGATGCACTGATATTGTATTCCGGCAGACGTCCATCGTACCTTGCACAAGCCTCCTTGATTTTGTCAAAACCTCTGCCCCATGCCTCTATCATACCGCTTTTAAAGAAAACATTTGCCAGCTTAGGATTATATGGTTTGGAGGAGTGCTTTTCGAACAGTTTCTCCGTTGAATCCAGTTCAGACGGCATCTCTCCATCATTCCAGATATATATTTTATCCTCATATACACTAATCTGAATAGGGTTGCAGGCACTATAATCCTTGTGAACCACCGCATTCAGCAATATCTCACGAAATGCTTCTTGTGGAAACATAAACTGCTCAATCCTCTGAATCCCATCATAATAAATCAAGGCTTTCAAATATTTCGTATAAACCAAATCTATCGTCTTATCAATCTGTTCAATTAGAGAACCATGTACCTCGTCTTGATATTTCAAGTCAGCATCTGATTTTCCAAAATAACCAATCTTAATATAAGAACCTGTAACCCATCTCTCTGGATCTTTATAGAAGGCAAGCATTGCTGCTCTGATCAGATAACCATCATCATCAATGAGGTGAAGATTTTCCATCAATATTGTATCATCAACCTTTGTTTCTTCCTCTGTCAGCCTTCCTCTTCTTATTGCTTTTTCTTTCAGCAAATCAATTGCTTCTCTTCTTAAATCTGTCACTTTCAGCTTCAGAATTGGCATACCATCCCATGTTCTGCCCTGTGATTTCAGAATTGCTTTGTCCAGTTCTTTTCCTGTTATCGTTCTCATCGTGCTGCCGGAACGATAAAAATATTTACCATGATAGCTAATGAGGGACGGGTACTTGTCTACAATAATTTCAATGTATTGCAAATCATTTTTGTATAGCAAATTGACATCTGCTACAATGCCCATCGTATCTGTAATTTTATTTGGAATAGACTCCAATAGTTTTTTCCTGTCTTTATCGCTAAGCCCAACAACATCTCCATTGTCATTCTTTCCTATATAAAGTGTTCCACCATAAGCATTCGCATATCCGCATATCCATTCTAAAAACTCATCATGCCACGATTCTTTGTATTCTATTGTCTGATGTTCTGGCATACTCTTCACCTACTTTCTGCTACCATTTATTATTCTTATTTCCTATTTTCTTAAAAGGCGCAAGTGCCCTATGAACCAAAGAATACTTTCTTAATCCCTATTTACCAACAATGGCAATATTATAAGGTGCCTCATTGAACCGCCTGTTATCTCGCATACTTCTTAAAATTCTCCGCCTGTTCCAGTACTTCCTTATAAACATCATCAATCGTAACTGGCGGATAACCATATTTATCAAGCAGAATAATTAAATCCACCTGCAAAGTTGCTTTGATATCTTCTCTGGTAGACCAATCCGTATATTTTGCCTTATCATCTACAACTGCCCGAATTTCTTTTGACAACGCAATCATTTTATCATCTGGATATTCAAATTCATACTTCTTTGATACTGCAAGCAGAATATCATAAAAGGCTTTTTCCTCATAATCAATCCCTATATCTTGAAACGAATTTCTTTCCGCTTTCAATTCCTGTATTAAATCCGCAAGCTGATTTGCCACATCATCAAGAACCTCATTTGCAAATGCTTCATCTTTCCTTCGGTTATTATAGGTTTCTACAACTGCTTTCATTCTCTCAGCAAATTCAATACTTTTTATTTTATTTACCCGCTTAAACTCCTCAATAGCATAAGACAGCAATCTCTGCAATGCTTTAATCTTCGTATTGGGCATAGGAATCTTTTCAATTCTTGCCATATACGCATCGCTGAAAATATCAACATCTATATGTTTCCCCGTTTCAAATAGTTCCTCAATACCATCAGACTGTATTGCACTATCCAGCAATTTACGAACTTTGGCATTCATCTGGGAAACATCCGGCGCTTCTCCTTTTGTCAGTTTAAACAGTACCGAACGCACCGCCTGATAAAAATGCACTTTTTCAATATCTGCATTGGTAAACTGTTCACTGGAATTGCACAAGTTAAATGCCTGTTTCATTTTTCTAACTGCCGCCATGAACCGGAGTTCCAAGTCCTGTGTCAACTGCACATACTCTACTGCTCTGTTCAGGCAATTTAACTGTTCAACCGGACTTCCCACATAGTAATCCTTTGCACTAAAATTGTGAAACATCTGGTCTAACACCTCAAGTTGATTTAAAACAATCGTCACCGCCTGACTAATATCATCCAGTTCCTCTTTCTCAAAATTTGTATATTTGCGAAGTGCAGCATTCATGTTTTTCTTGATGCCGATATAATCAACAATCAAGCCTCTGTCCTTGCCCTCATAGACACGGTTCACTCTGGAAATTGTCTGTATCAATGTATGCTGCTGAATTGGCTTATCAATATAAATTGTATCCAGACACGGCACATCAAATCCCGTCAGCCACATATCAACCACAATCGCAATTTTAAAATTGGATTTTACATTCTTAAACTGCCTGTCCAGTTCCTTCCTGTCTTCTTTTGTACCCAGCATTTCATAAAGCTCTTTTTCATCATCTTTATTTCTTGTCATGACAAGGCGCACTTTCTCTATGGGTTTTAATTCCTTTTCCTCTTTCTCCGTTAATTCCACACCCTCCGGTGCTTTCCTCTTTTCTTTCCATTCAGGACGTAGCTCCATCAAATTCAGATAAAACGCATAGGCTATCAGTCTGTTTGCACATACAAACATTGCCTTGCCCGCTACTGTCGAACCTTCTTCTACCCTTTTCTCATAATGTGATACAAAGTCTTTTGCTACTGCTTTTAACCTTTCAGGGTCGCCAATAATTGCATCCAAGTGCGCTACTGCCTTTTGGCTTTCCTCAATCTGTTCTTCAGATGCTCCAAGACTGGCACACTTATCATAATATTCTTCAATTTCACGCAGCTTGTCCTCTCGCAATGTTACCTTTGCCGCCCGTCCATCATAAACAAGATTTACCGTTATTTCATCCTTCACTGCCTCTGTCATGGTATATGGATGCCCGACAATATCTCCAAATACTTCCATTGTAGCATCAATCGGCGTCCCTGTAAAACCAATATAGGTTGCATTCGGTAAGGAATCATGCAGATACTTGGCAAAACCAAACGTTTTATTTACGCCTTTATCCGTAACTTTTACTTTCATATCAAGGTTAATCTGCGAACGGTGCGCCTCATCTGAAATGCAAATTACATTATATCTATCTGTTAAAAGCTGTGTATCTTCTGTAAACTTCTGTATTGTAGTCAAATACACCCCGCCGCTTGGCTTGCCCTGTAATTCTTCTCGCAGCTTATCCCTTGACTCTATGCTGATTACATTATTGTCGCCAATAAACTGTTTTGATGCAACAAATTGTTTGGAAAGCTGGTCATCTAAATCGGTTCTATCCGTAATAATTAAAATAGTTGGACTTTTAAAATAACTGCTTTTCATAATCATTCGGGTAAGAAAAAGCATTGTATAGCTTTTCCCGCATCCTGTCGTTCCAAAATATGTACCGCCCTTACCATCACCATTTGACTTCATATGTGCTTTCACATTTTCATACAGATTATTGGCTGCAAAAAACTGTGGATATCGGCAAACTACTTTTGTATTTTTGTCTGAAGCGTCAGGAAAATAGATAAAGTTCTTTATTACCGCAAGAAGTCTGTCCTGTGCAAACAAACCGTCTATCATCGTGAACAAAGAATTGATACCGTCCATTTCCTTGTCATCATCATGAACCTTTCTCCAAGCGTAAAAAAATTCATATGGTGTAAATAGAGAACCATACTTACTGTTTGCACCGTCACTAATAACCACGAATGCATTGTATTTGAGAATTTCTGGAATATCTCTCTGATATCTGACTGTCAACTGCGTATATGCATCCATTATGGTTGTATTTTCTTGTATTGCAGTCTTAAACTCTAATACCACAAGCGGAAGTCCATTCACATAAATAATGCCATCGGGAATACGAATCTGATAATTGTATCCCTCTATTTCCAACTGATTTACAATCTTAAAGATATTCTTTTTGAGTTCTTCGTAGTTTATCAACTCAATAAATATATCTTTCTTATTCCTATCCTCACGATTAAATACAAAGCCGTCTATTATCATGGACAGAACTGCTTTGTTGGATTCATACAAAGTTCCGCCTACTGTGCGTAGGGAGAGGATAATGCTGTCAATCTCACTTTCTGTCAGTTCATCTGAAACATATCGAGTACGCAAATAATCTTTTAAATCGTCTACTATCAAAACTTCTGACTTTTCACGTGATAATTCACTGCCTGTTTGGTGAATGTAGCCTTTGTTTTGTAAAAGTTCTATGATAGATAGTTCTAATGCGTGTTCGTTGAAATTCGCCATTGTATTCACTTCCTGTTTTTTTGTTTCTTCTTTTTACGAGATACTCTTTTCTCATCCATATGCGTTATATAATAAGCGTTATAAAGCACCTGTAGCGTTGCATAATATTTGTCTTCATAAGTTTCCACTTGCGCATCCGTATATTCTAATATTTCTCCATTTATTTTTTCAACGCCACTTCTATTATATATGATAATAGCAATATTCTGTATCAGCTCCATCATCCACATACAAACTGTTTCTTCGTTGGCATTTGCTAAATTTTGAGAATTCCACACATAATCTATTGGCGGAATCGGTTCACTTTCCTTTAAATCAATTCGCTTATCTATAAAATAGTAAAAGTATTCATCAATGTATCTTCCAATGTCTAATTTATCTATTCCAAAGGCAATCCTAGTGCGATTATTTTTACTAATCGGTTCAAAAACTCGTGGAGTATCACTCCATTTCAAATTTCGATATCGCTCATAACTCCTTTGAAAGTATTTCGCTCCTTCATATAAATAATCCCTACCAAGATTATATTGTTGAATATCCTTTTTCAATGCTTCAATGCAATCATTAAGCCATGTCTGCCCTATAATTGACTCCATTCCGATTCCTGCCTGCTTCAATATTTCATTTCGCAGTTCTTCAGGAGAGCGACAAAATGAATTATAAATTTCTCTTGTATGTTTATCAAGTCGATGAATGTTTGCTGCAATGACGCACCAAGGTAAATACTCTCGTTCTGCCTCATTATCTATCAAAAACAATTTTGCCTTTTCTTCTAACTCTTTATGTTCTTGCGACTTAACAATTTTCTGTATTTCTTTTTCATGACGCAACTGTAAGCAATAAATTGAAAATGAAACTGCTATAGTTGCTATTAATGTCATTATTCCAATAATAATTTGAATAATATCTACCAATGACATATTTCCCTCCATATAATTAAAAGATTGGGCAATTATTAAATTACCATACCCGTTGATTTTACTGGGTTTCCTTGTTGTTTATATATCAATTTACATTGCTTTATGTAAGCTTCGAGAAGGTCCCTCAACATAAACGCTCTTTGCAATTTGTTGAAGTTCATAATCGTCTTCAGAAACAATATTATCTGATGGAATATGTACATTCATCGTCTTTTGTTCCGTATCCAATTTATCAAATAATTTAGGGTTGCTAATAAAATAATCTTGAATTGGTAAATAATATACTATTTCATTTATATTATCCACATAAAATAAAACAAAGGCAGATGAACTTCCTAATCCATATCTAATTGTCTTAAGTTCCATAGGAAAAGAAAAAAATTCACCATTGCTAATAGTAGTCGGACTCCTTGTACCTTTAATTTGTCCCTCAATTTTTTTATTATGATATTCCTCATCTTCTATCAATTCAACCAAGCAATCTATACCGCGGTCAGCACCTGTCATTTCATGATATTCCCAATGTTCTTTTGGAAATTTGTAATGAACTAAGCCCCTTGCTGTTGAACCAATTACTCTTTGTTCACGATCTTTTGGTAATTTAGGCATACATTCTCCTTGTCTTATAAATGATAATTTAGCGGCTTAAGATTGATGAAATTATTGTAGCTTTCAAGGTGTTCAACGTATCAATTTCTTGTAAATTGTTATAAATTACCCTAAATAATTGCCCGCAATAGCAACTAAAACTCTTTGCAATATCAGCATTAGGAAAACACACTGGCAATGAAGATACAGTTTTTGTTGTTAAACTACCTCTAATACTATCTAAGTCTGATAGCACACGCATTTCATTATAGCGCCCCTTAAGGTTGCTATAAAGTAATCCTGAAAGATTAGGTTTAGGCTTAATAACAACGACTGACTGATTTACATATGTGTCAACAAATAATAAAGATGTTTGTCCTCTTGTAAGCCCCTGGCCTGCCGAAGCAATCACAATACTACCTTTTTCAGCAAGTTTTGTTGATGAGTTATTTATACCTTCAAGAGTAATTGTTTTTTCAGTATTTGTTATATATGATTGTGATGTTTCGCCAGATGATAACCAAAAATATTCACCATTCCAATAACTGTCTTCTGTTGTAGACGGAGTACCACCACTATAAATTTTTTCACAATATTCAAAAAGAGTAGCATTCTCATCTTTATCTTCCGACAAAGGAAATAATTCTTTTTGTATATTGACCATTTGCTCTGTTAAATTATCATTTATCTTTCGTTTAAGGATAATTCTCTCCTCTACAATCTTATATTCTTCAACAATTTTTCTTTGCTGACCAATATCTGGTACAGGGATTTCCATTCGGCAAATATCATCCCAAGTGATTCCGCCCCTAACACTGCTATCTGTATGCAGCCAGCAAATACGGTCAAACTCTGCTCTGCGAAACCACATCATTAGATAATTTTCATCAAGAACAGTATTATCTATAATCTCGAACATAAAATACGCTGGGGAAACAAGGGCTGGTTCCACTTCCTCATATAATGCAACTGGAAGCCTTTCATCACGACCAACATGCATAGGGTTACAGGCAAATTTTCCTTTTGTTATCAATTTATATTTGCTCAAATCTGTTCCAATCACATTTGCAACGGAAGGCATAAAAAATTTGTCAATATTAATCCCCATCACTTTATTCGTTACTTTATCTTTATTGCGTGTATCAATCAAACGAATATAATTACCCAAAACATCATAATTCGATTTCATACCCCAACTCCTTAAACACTTCTAACAAATCTGCTTTCGATTTTTCCTCCTCAATCAGCAATTCCTTTAATTCCGCTTGCAGCGTTTTCATCTTCGTATCAAAATCAATATTCTCATCCCGATTCACAAACTCAATATATCTGCTTGGCACAAGCGTAAATCCCTTTTCTTTTACCTCGTCAAATCCAGCAGAATAACAAAATTCTGGTATATTCTCATAAGTATCTTCATAACCTGCCTGCTGCCAGTTATGATACGTTTCAACCACTTTTGCTCTGTCCGCCTCTGTCAATTCTATGTACTTCTTTTCATATGTACTTCCTATCTGTCGCAAATCCATAAAAAGTATTTCTTTTTCCCGATTACGATAATGTTTCTCTACCCCATTCATATCCACTGTACGCTCTTTTTTATTCTTATTCAGAATCCAAAGCGTTACACTGATATCCGTCGTATAAAAAAGATTCCTAGGCAATATCAATATTGCTTCCACCAAATCATTTTCAATCAATCTTTGCCTGATTTTCAACTCTGTTCCATCATCAGACAATGCGCCATTGGCAAGCAAAAAGCCTGCCACTCCGTTTTGTGACATTTTTGATACAATATTTAATATCCACCCATAATTTGCATTACTTGTCGGTGGTACTTCATATCCATTCCATCTTGCATCATCTGTCAGTTCATCAGCAGCACGCCATTCTTTTTGATTAAACGGCGGATTTGCCATGATATAGTCCGCCTTCAAATCTTTATGCTGGTCATTTGTAAACGTATTCGCCGCCATTTCTCCAAGATTCGCCGCTATTCCCCGAATTGCCAGATTCATTTTCGCCAGCTTATACGTTGTATTTGTATATTCCTGCCCATAGATGGAAACTTTCTTTTTATTCCCATGATGCGCCTCAATAAACTTTATAGACTGTACAAACATACCTCCCGAACCGCAGCATGGGTCGGTTGCCGTTACTAAAATGATACAATGTAACTTTTACAACTCTGTACTATGGTAACGATGAACACGCACCGGGTGCATTTGCACCCAGTTTGAGTAAATAATTCATCATCCATCATTAATCGAACTATGATTTATTCCTTGTCCTTATCATCTTCATATGATCGACCTATCTTAATTTCTGTTCCATCCAAAAAATCTTCTTTCGACTTTGCTACCAAATTTATATTCTCATTAATCATCATTTTTGATATTGGAGAATCAATAACTATAGGTTTATCTAAAGCCGCTGCGATTTTTTGTACGTTCAATGCTTCACTCAATCCAGATGAAACATTTACTTGCGATGATAATGGCGCCAGCATCTCACTCATACGTTCAGCTCCCTTTAACAATCCTTCGCTATTTATAGCTAATCCATTACTTTTTGCCATTGCAGATAATGTTGGTGTAACTCCCTGCGCACCAGTAATAAGACCTCTTATATCTGTCAAATTTCCAAATGCACTGCTTAAAGTATTTGCCATACTTAAAGCAGAATCTGAAACCGAAGAAAAGCCAGTTGCTTTGATTGCATCCCCTGTAATTTTTAATCCACCCGACAAAGCTTCTGAATTTAATTTAACACTATATGGATATGACTTAATTCTTGCAGAAAAATTTTCTCTTTCAAACGTATCTGGCTGTTCATTCTGCATTACCACCTGTTGAGCAACAGCTTCCACGGCTTCTGCTTCTTCAACAGTCATTTCAAGCGTATCTATTATCTCTATACACTCGTCAAAGGCCGTGGTAAATAATTCTATCAATTCATTTGCTTTTTTCTTATGAGTTGAAAGTTCTCAATAAAAAAAATAACCCTTTCGTATGGATTTATGGTATCTTTAAGTTGCAACACTTAAGAAAGATATAAACCACTGAAAGAGTTATTTCATGTATGAGTTTACCATACTTTCCAGTGGTTAACC
>KE159561.1 GCA_000403215.2 Lachnospiraceae bacterium A4 | reverse complement strand
GATAAGTTCGATGAAGAATATCTAGGTTATATCAATTGCAACACCACCCGCGCCGGATATTGTGAAAGCAAGCGTCTTGGCGAGGCACTCTGTAATGCTTTTTCAGCGCAGAAAGGACAAGACTTTATCATAGGAAGGTTTTCACGTGTGTACGGGCCGACAATGTCCCCGGAGGATTCAAAAGCAATTGCGCAGTTTATCCGAAAAGCAGCGGCAGGCGAGGACATTGTACTAAAGAGTGAAGGAAATCAATTGTATTCCTACACCTATGTGGTGGATGCAGCGACAGCGGCGCTCTGTTTGTTATTAGAAGGCAAAAGCGGCAGTGCGGTGAATATAGCTGACAGCGCATCGGATATCAGGTTAAAAGATCTTGCGTCACTTCTTGCGAAAGAGGCGGGGACAAAAGTGGTGTTTGAACTGCCGGATTCTGCGGAGAAAGCAGGGTATTCTACGGCAACAAAAGCGGTATTAGATACGACAAAGATAGAACAGCTTGGCTGGAGGGCAATGACTCCGCTGGATCAGGGACTGCGAAAGACAGTGCAGATTCTAAGGGAAGATATAAATGAAAAGAAAGAGTAGCCAGTGATACAAAAAGAAAAAGGAGAGTGCACAAGATGAACATCGCCCTGATACTTGCAGCAGGTACAGACCCAACATTTAAAATGGACATTCCCAAACAGTTTGTCAACGTCTATAACCGTCCTGTCATCGTCTATACGATGGAAATATTCCAGAATCATCCTGAGATTGATGTTGTCATGGTCGCGTGCTTAAAGGGCTGGGAGAATATGGTTGAGGCTTACGCAAAACAGTTTGGCATCAGCAAGTTAAAATGGGTCATAACAGGCGGCAGGACGGGGCAGGAAACCTCAAGGCTTGCTGTGGACAGGCTGATGAAGGAGTGCGCGGCGGAGGATATTATCATTATTCATGATGCGATACGCCCTATGGTGTCCGACACAATTATCTCGGACAGTATCCATACCTGCAAAAAGAAGGGCATGGGCGTCGCAGCAGTGAC
>KE159560.1:557658-559885 GCA_000403215.2 Lachnospiraceae bacterium A4 | reverse complement strand
TTTGAAATAAAAGAGCAGATTTTTAGGAGGGTGTGATGTATAATCGGTGAAAAACAGTGTTATAAATAGTTGAAATAAGTATCTTATTGTTGAAGAATACGAGAAGCAAATCCGATCATATGACAGACAAAAGAAAGCAAGTTATGTCGGGACGAAACAGTGAAGGTCTTATATACTGTAATCACAGCGAAGGAGGCTGAGCAGCATGGAATGGACAAAGGCAATCAGAGAGGCAGTCCGTTATATCGAAAATCATATAACGGAAGAGATTACAATGTATGATGTGGCAGCGCACGTCAATATTTCCCCATTTTATTTTCATAAGGGATTTAGCATCTTGTGCGGATATTCTATAACCGAGTACATTAGAAACCGCAGGCTGGCGCTTGCCGGAGAGGAGTTGCTGAGCAGTGATGCCACCGTGACAACACTTGCCATGAAATATGGATATGACTCCCCCGACAGCTTTGCGAAGGCATTTACCCGGTTTCATGGATATTCTCCGTCTGCCGTGCGCAGGGACAAAACCATGCTCAAGGCGTTCGCACCGCTGCAGTTAACAATATCATTGAAAGGTGGTTATGCAATGGATTACAGAATTACAGACAAAGAGGCTTTTACAGTACTGGCGTCATCAAAAGTGTTTGATTATGAAAATGCTAAACAGGAGATTCCCGCATTCTGGCAGGAACACTACACATCAGGAAGAGGAAAGTATGTGTGCGGAATGTTTGGGATCAACATTGACCCGCAGATGGGCAATGAGCGTTTTGAGTATCTTATTGCGGACATCTACAATCCGTCAGTAGAGTTTCCAGAGGGACTTGTAGTACGGACAATTCCAGCGTTCACATGGGCAGTTTTCCCCTGTAAAGGTGCGCTTCCGCAGGCTTTGCAGGGAGCCAATGAAAAGATCTTTTCCGAATGGCTTCCGGCGCTGCATGATTATGAGTTTGCAGCAGGGTACTGTATTGAGATGTACGATGCACCCGACAAGTACCCCGATGGAATAAATGATGCAAACTATTATACAGAAATCTGGCTTCCAGTCAAAAAGAAAGGTTAGCGTTAGGAATTGTAGGAAAATAAGTGATGCAGATTGCGCAGGATATTTCTTTGAGGATGTATGTCAAAAAATGTAGGCGTAGCGGGCTACGGCGAGGCTTTTTGGCATGCATAATCAGAGAAATAGCCAAGTCAAGATGCGTCAGTTATTTTTCTACAGTTCCTTACCGTATACGAAGAAAATCCATCTGTACCAGTTTCTTGCCGTTTGGCAGGGGATATTCTTTTTCGGAGAGACACTGGTAACTGATTTTGGACAGAATTTGTCTCAATTCATGGTGATCAATCTGGTGATGAACACGGTTTAGTTCATCAAACGAGTGAAGATAAGGTGAATCGGAGACAAATTCGTCGTCTGTATTGACTTGAATGCCGCAGGAGATATAGTTGGGCTTTACCTGCATGATTACGTCTCGAAAACATGCATAGCCAATGTATTCAATCAGCAGATTTGCTATAACCAGTGAACATGAGGGCAGTTTTGCAGTTTCCGTGGTTAGGTCAAGGCACAGGCATTCTAAACAGCCGCTAAGGTTTGTGAATCTTTTTTGGACTTCCTGAAGGTATGCAGGGTTGAGATCGACAGCATAAACAGTACGATACTGTTTAGTGCAGATATGCTCTAGTCCGTTGCCGCCCGCGACGCCCAGTATCATTGCGCTGTGTGCAGGAAAGGTGTTTAGCTGGTTCTTCATCATGCAGTTCAGTGTTTGTAGCTGCATGACAGTGCCTAGTTTCATGTGATTTTCATAGTCTGATAATTTGATTGATTTCCAAGGGTTTTCCATCATAGACTCCTTTTTATATAGCGTTGATTATAGTCTGTTTTGCCCGTTACCTGTTTATGTTTTTGATATAATGCAGCGTGCAGCCTGTCTGCTTCGCCCATGCTTTGCAATAAGATTTTACCTTGCCAGTGCAGTCCTGATCTCCGACAAGGAGTAAGACAGGCGCTGTAAGCGTAACATCTTGGTTCTCGCGGGCAAAATTTTCATATGCAATCCGCAGTTGTTCAATGAGCTCTGCTTTGGAAAGCGGCGCCAACATAGAGAGCATTTTGTGGTAGGCTTGACAGTTGAAAGTTTGTACCACTAAGAAGCCAGAAAATCCCATTGTTCTTCTGACTTTTCCTGTAGCCTCTGAATTATTCGCGTTATGTATA
>KE159560.1:353268-556408 GCA_000403215.2 Lachnospiraceae bacterium A4 | reverse complement strand
CACTGGAAAGTATGGTAAACTCATACATGAAATAACTCTTTCAGTGGTTTATATCTTTCTTAAGTGTTGCAACTTAAAGATACCATAAATCCATACGAAAGGGTTATTTTTTTTATTGAGAACTTTCAACTCATAAGTGGTAGGAATAACGCGTTCTGGAAACGAACCATGCGATACTTTTTCGCAGAAGGGCAGCTGGAAACCAGTTTGCTATCGGTGCGGCATGCCCTAACCGCTAAAATGGTGCACGGGCCGCGCAGGAGCAGGAAAGAGAAACCAACCTTGCGCGATTACATATAGTATATACCTGCTGAGCATTTTTGGGAAGAAGAATGATCAAAGCTGTTACGCCGACAAGAAGGGCGTTAACATGCTGTGCATAAATCAGTTGATAATCGCAGCGTTTGCAGGTATAGTGTATGTAAAGGTGTATACAAGACAGGTATAAAATTAAAACGCCGAAGGCGGCAGGGAGGTTTTTATGGACAAATATGACAGGTGCAAAGGCGGTTTATACGGACTGCTGGTTGGCGATGCGCTGGGCGTACCGTATGAATTTCATTCTGCTGAACAAATACCGCCGTATGATAAAATTGAGATGAAACCGCCGCTGGGGTTTCGGAGGGCACATTCTACTGTAAAACCGGGGACATGGTCAGATGATGGCGCGCAGGCGCTTTGCCTGCTGGACAGCCTTATAACTTGCGGGGAATTTCAGCTAAAGGATTTTTCAGACAGATTGCTGGCGTGGTATCAGGAAGGACTGTGGGCAGTGGACGGGCTTGTATTTGACATTGGCATACAGACAGGTGAGGCGCTGAATGCTTACAGGGCTGGAAAGGCACCCGAGGAGTGCGGTATGCTGCGGCCTGATGGCAAAGGAAATGGTGCGCTTATGCGGGTGCTGCCGCTTGCGCTCTGGCACACAGGGACAGCGCACGAGCTGGTTTTGGACGCCCATGCGCAGTGTGTCATTACACATGGAAATCTGTGCAATCAGGTATGTTGTGCGCTATACTGCCTCGTGGCGCGTTTTTTGTTGAATGGCGTTGCCTGCCAGCCTGCCATTGAGAGGGCAGTTGCAGTCTTGCGCGAAATCTATGAAGAGATGCCGGCGTATGAACAGGAGTTAGAATGGAGTGTGCGTCCAATTGAACCTTGGATTGGACAGGGTTCTGGCTATGTGGTGGACTGTCTGCGCAGTGCGTTTATGATACTGCTTCGCACTGCAAGTTATGAGGAGGCGGTGAGACAGGCAATTCTGTTAGGTGACGACACGGACACAACGGCATGTGTCACAGGTGGTCTTGCAGGGATTTTATATGGGTTTGATGCGATTCCAAAACGCTGGTATGCGGCGCTGCGCGGCAAGGAGGAGGTAATACGCCATTTTACATTTTAAGGCGTGAAAATGGTGTGAAAATCAAGAAAAATTTGTGTTGCATAATCTAAGGGCGTGTGATATACTATCAAAGTGTGTTGATGATATGCAGCACCATGACAGCGGATACCCAGTGTCGGGATGCTCCGACCCAGACTTGGTATACTGCGGTTTACAGATTGAATTAAATGGAGGATTTTACAATGATTTCTAAGGAAAAAAAGCAGGCAATTATCGCTGAGTACGGCAGAAAGCCCGGAGACACAGGTTCACCGGAGGTACAGATTGCAATTTTGACAGCAAGGATTCAGGAGTTAACTGAGCATCTGAAGAGTAACCAGAAGGATCATCACTCAAGACGTGGTCTTTTGAAGATGGTTGGTCAGAGACGTGGTCTTTTGGACTACTTAAAGGGGACTGACATTGAGGGATATCGTACACTCATTGAGAAGCTTGGTATCAGAAAGTAATTTTTGAATAGTTCCTTATGTGTTTGAAGGGGCGGAAATATCCGCTCCTTTCTATACATTCAGAAGTTGATTCTGTTTTGCGGAAGAACAGTGATAGGCTTGAATGGAAGTTTGGCTCGAGACCGCTGAAAAGTTTATGAGATCTCGTGAATTTTTCAGTAGTTTCGGCAGGCTTTATTCAAGCAATATGTTATATGAGAATGGGAATGAAGTGTAAATTAATATGCTCGTAGAAGCGGGCGGACGGGAATGAAAAAAGAAAAGGAGAATTGAGATTGTATGGAATACATGACATTCAGTGAAAAGAGGGACAAGTCCTACAAGTCTTACAGTATGGAGCTGGCAGGACGCACATTGACAATTGACATCGGAAGAGTGGCAGCGCAGGCAAACGGGGCAGCGCTGATGCATTACGGGGACACAACGGTGCTCTGTACTGCTACCGCATCAGAGAAACCCAGAGATGGGATTGATTTCTTCCCGCTTTCTGTGGAGTATGAGGAGAAGCTTTACTCTGTCGGAAAGATTCCGGGAGGTTTTAACAAGAGAGAGGGCAAAGCAAGTGAGAATGCGATCCTGACAAGCCGCGTGATTGACAGACCGATGCGCCCGCTGTTTCCAAAGGATTACAGAAATGATGTGACCTTGAACAATATGGTCATGAGTGTTGACCCAGAGTGCCGTCCAGAGCTGGTCGCAATGCTTGGCTCGGCGATTGTCACTTCGATCTCCGATATCCCGTTTGACGGTCCATGTGCGACAACGCAGATGGGGCTTGTCGATGGCGTGTTCGTGGTAAATCCAAATCAAGAGCAGTGGAAAAACGGCGACTTGCAGCTTACAGTGGCATCTACTAGCCAGAAGGTAATTATGATTGAAGCCGGTGCAAATGAAGTGCCGGAGGAAAAGATGCTCGAGGCGATCTACAAGTGTCATGAGATTAACCAGACAATCATTGCGTTTATCAACCAGATTGTAGCAGAGGTTGGCAAGACAAAACATGCTTATACAAGCTGTGCGATTCCTGAGGAAATGTTTGCGAAAATTAAGGAGATTGTTCCGCCTGAGGAGATGGAGGTCGCTGTCTTTACAGATGAGAAGCAGGTGAGGGAAGAGAATATCCGCAAGATTACGGAGAAGCTTGAGGAAGCGTTTGCAGAGAACGAGGAATGGCTTGCTATTCTGGGAGAAGCGATTTACCAGTACCAAAAAAAGACCGTCCGCAAGATGATCCTCAAAGATCACAAGCGTCCTGACGGCCGTGCAGTCACACAGATTCGTCCGCTTGCGGCTGAGATTGATTTGATTCCAAGAGTACATGGTTCAGCAATGTTCACACGCGGACAGACGCAGATTTGTACGGTGACGACACTGGCGCCATTGTCAGAGGTTCAGAAGATTGATGGACTTGATGAGAATGAGACTGCAAAGAGATATATGCACCATTATAACTTCCCATCCTACTCTGTAGGAGAGACGAAGCCGTCAAGAGGACCGGGCAGACGTGAAATTGGACATGGTGCGCTGGCTGAGAAGGCACTTGTGCCGGTGATTCCGTCAGAAGAAGAATTTCCGTATGCAATCCGTACCGTGTCAGAGACATTTGAGTCAAATGGTTCCACATCACAGGGCTCCATCTGTGCGTCAACCATGTCACTGATGGCGGCAGGTGTACCGATTAAGAAGCCGGTAGCAGGTATTTCCTGCGGACTGGTGACAGGCGAGACGGATGATGATTACATCGTGCTGACAGATATTCAGGGGCTTGAGGACTTCTTTGGCGATATGGACTTTAAGGTTGCCGGCACAAAAGACGGTATCACAGCAATTCAGATGGATATCAAGATTCACGGTCTGACAAAACCGATTGTCGAGGAGGCCATCGCCAAGACAAAGGATGCCAGAATGTATATTTTGAATGAGATCATGATTCCCTGCATCGCTCAGCCAAGACCGACGGTTGGGGAGTTTGCGCCGAAGATTATCCAGACGAAGATTGATCCAGAAAAGATTGGTGATGTGGTTGGACAGAGAGGCAAGACGATCAACACAATCATTGAGCAGACTGGTGTGAAGATTGATATTTCAGATGACGGATTTGTGAGCATCTGCGGCACAGACCAGAAGATGATGGACAAGGCGTGCGAGATGATCAAGATTATCACGACAGATTTTGAGGCTGGTCAGGTATTTAAGGGCAAGGTAGTCAGCATCAAGGAGTTTGGCGCGTTCCTTGAGTTTGCACCCGGAAAAGAGGGCATGGTTCACATTTCGAAGATTGCAAAGGAGCGCATCAACCATGTTGAGGATGTGCTGACACTCGGTGATGTTGTTACCGTTGTGTGCCTTGGAAGAGATAAGATGGGCCGCATCAGTTTCTCTATGAAGGACGTAGCGCAGCAGTAATCCGATATAAAATTAGCATCAATCAGGGAGACGCTTCATTGTGAGAAGTTGTCTCCCTGCATGTTTTTGATTGAAACATCAAACGAATGAAAAAGTGGTTGGCACTAGTATAGGAGGATAGGGATTTGATGAACATATATTATATAGGAGGTTCGCCGTGCAGCGGCAAGAGTACAGTGGCAGAGCTTCTTGCTGCAAAATATAATTTATATTATTTTAAGGTGGATGATTTCTTGGACAACTATACTCAGATGGGCGCTGCGCAAGGGTACGAAATTTGTAAGAAGCAAACCTGTATGTGCGCAGAGGAGATTTGGATGAGAGAACCCGCTTTGCAGTGCAGGGAGGAGATTTCGTTTTATAAAGAGATCTTTGCATTTATATGGGAGGATTTGGAGAAGCTGAATGCGGACGGCGTCATCACGGAAGGTGCGGCATATTTGCCGGAACTGATGAAAAGCTTTCATATTCCCAAGGACAGATATGTGTCGATAACGCCGTCTAAGGAATTTCAAGTCGCTCACTACAGTCAAAGAGAGTGGGTTCCCTATGTATTGGCAGATTGTTCAGATCAGGAGAAAGCATTTTCAAACTGGATGGACAGAGATGCGATGTTTGCCTTAGAGGTACAAAGGCAATGCGCAGAGGAACATTATTGTTCTACCATAAATGATGGGACGATAGAATTGGCGCAGCTTGTCAACCGCGTTGAAGAAGTGTTTCAGCTGAAAGCTTTTCTTGAATTTCCTGAAATGGCATAGTATAATAAACTGCGTATTAAAAATGCGTGCATTTTTTTCAACAGATGTGTGAAAAAGTGTGCAACAGATATGAGGAGGAAGAACGAATGGATATCAAAGAGCAAATTAATAAGGTTGTGGAGGAAATTTCCAAGAATCCTAATATTAAGGAGCAGTTTGAAAAAGAACCAGTAAAATTAATCGAGAAGTTGATTGGTGTAGATTTGCCAGATGAGATTGTCACGAAAATCATTGACGGAGTGAAGGCAAAACTCACTTTAGACGGGGTGTCAAAAGTGGCGGATACATTCAAGGGTATTTTTGGTTAAATTCGAATTATTATTATCAAAGAATCATAGAAAGAAACAGGGAAACCGCTGATGTTTCAGATAGTTTTCCTGTTTTTATGTTATAAAAAGTTTGAAACCTTCCGCGCGGCTGTTACCCTATATAAGTGAAGGGAGTTATACATCCCTGACCCGGTACGATACAGTGCCATGGATATCCAACAGGTAACGTTTATAAACGAATGCCAATGTTTTAATACCGGAGGAGAACAATGAAACAGGAAGAACTGGAATTTTATATGGATGCATACGGCAAGGATTTATTTTCGTTTTGCTGCTGTGTGACGCGAAATCGTCAGGAGGCGGATGATTTGTATCAGGACACCTTCCTCAAAGTATATGAGCTGGGAGAGAAGCTGGTTATTACGACAAATCCGAAAAGCTATCTGATGGGAATTGCGTTGAATCTATATCGAAATTATAAGAGAAAACTCTCTGTGAGACAGCGGATTGCGGGCGTCAGCGTATCGCTGGATGAGAATGCGGAATTGATTCCCATGGAGGGACCACTGACAGAAGAGGTTATGATTGTCAGAGAGGAATGCCGGATTGTGCGGGAGGCGGTCAGGAAACTGCCAGACAAATACAGGATTCCGATTCTCTTATTTTATATGGAAGAACTATCGCAGGCAGAAATAGCGGCTCTGCTGCGGATTTCTGAGAGTGCGGTTAAGACTAGGGTGCACAGGGCAAAGAAACTATTGAAAGAAAAATTGGAGGGGCTTATATGAAAGATAAAATAGATTCTTTACTGGAACAGGCGCTATCTCCGATGGAACTGCCGGAACAGGAGTTGAATAACCAGATTCTTCGAAAAATAAAGGAGAGACAGGATATGAAACAGGAACAGATGTGTTACAAGAGAAGGATTCCCGCGGCAGTGCTGGTCGCAGCGTGTATGATGATATTGTGTTCGAGCACAGTACTGGCGATATACAAGTATCTCAGCCCGGCGGAGGTGGTGACAGAGATCAATGACAATGCGCTGCAAAAGGCATTTCTCAGTGAAGATGCAATACTGGTAAACGAGACGCAGGAAAGCGGCGGGTATAAGGTTACGTTGATGGGAAGTGTGGCGGGTAAGAATATCAGCGACTTTTTGTTAAAAACCGGAAGCGGGGAGGTACATGAGGACAGAATTTACACAATTATCACGATTGAGCGCGCTGATGGCACGCCGATGCCGGACACAAACTCTGATGAATATGGGGAAGTGTGTTTCTTTGCCTCTCATTATATAGGTGGACTCAATCCAAGCTTACACAACATGATGACTATGAATGGCAGTTATACGGAGTTTGTCAACAATGGGGTCCAGTATCGGGTTTTGGATATGGACAATATAGAGATGTTTGCGGACAGGGGCATCTATGTGGGCGTCAATTCTGGCAGTTTCTATGACATGGGTGCGTATATCTATGATGAGGGTACAGGAGAAATGCATCGCAATGAGAGTTATGTGGGGGTCAATGCGTTATTTCATCTGCCAGTGGACAAGAGCAAAGCAGACCCGCAAGCGGCAGCGACATATCTAAAAGACTTTGAGGAGTCCATGAATGAACCGGACGAGCCAATTGCGCATACAGATTTAGATTCACAGGTAGAAAAGTTTATGGAGATGCTGACACCGGAAAATCTTGATGAGTATGCAGAGCCTATTGAGGAGACAAGGCAGGTGTGCACGATTGACGAGAATGGAAAGCCGCATTATTCCTATAAATTAGAGAATAGTGCAGGCGATGGTGTTGCTTTAACTGATCTGAGCGGCATTCAGCCGGGAAGCAAGGTGATTGATGGGTGGAATTATTCTGACGACGGACTAGAGGGGCTGGAAATTAACGTTCTGATTGTGAATGAAGATGGGACAATTACTTTTGTGCTCTACCAGCCGCGCAAGGACCAGCTTGTGCCGCTCACGAATTAGGCAGAATAAATTCAATACTTGACATACTGTTGTCATATTTCATTTGATATAATGTAGTTATTCAGTTAGAACATTGAATAACTACATTATTTAATTAAAGGAGATTGAGCGTATGGCAAGACCGACAACAAAAACAGATTTGATTGAGGCGGCAAATAGCGGATATGAAGCGTTAATGGCATTTATTGATTCGATGACAGCACAGGAGCTGGAAACTCCCTTTGACTTCTCAGCAGATACGAAGAAAAAGGAGGCGCACTGGCAGCGTGACAAGAATCTGCGAGATGTGCTAGTTCATCTGTATGAGTGGCATCAACTGACACTGGACTGGGTGCCGTCAAACCAGCGGGGAGAGGAGAAGCCTTTGTTGCCCAAACCTTATAATTGGAAAACTTATGGGCAGCTAAATGTATTTTTCTGGAAAAAGCATCAAAATACAACGCTGGAGGAGGCAAAAGAAATGCTGGCGCAGTCCCATCAGGAGATCATGCAGCTTGCAGAACGCTTTACAAATGAGGAGTTGTTTTCAAAAGGTGTCTTTGACTGGGTGGGCAATAGTCCGCTTGGGTCCTATTTTGTGAGCAATACATCAAGCCATTATGCGTGGGCATTAAAAAAGCTCAAGGCGCATCGCAAAAACTGCAAGGCTGGGGGTTGACAAGCGGCAGGGCATCTTCTATACTAGCAGTAGATTCGAGCTGTAAAAACGGATTGATGGCAGATTTGTTCTTTGCAGCTCTTTGGATGAGAGAGGTGAGAGAATGTGGAAATAATCTGCTTTTGAGAACATGAGATCGAGTTGTCGTGGCTTCTGTGTGAATGGCAAGGGGATTCTTTGGCATTTCAAACACACAAAGACTAGATGTTTTCATGTTGCCAGAAGTGGATTATGTTTCGCATAACCTTTTTTTGGTACAGTTTTTTGTGTGCAATTTGGGCGAAATGTAATTCAGAATCATTTGGTGACAGGTGGTTCTTTTTTTGTGCGGGTAAGACCCCTATGCAATTGCACGCGGGTGTTTGGTTCCACAGAAGCCGAAAGGAGGTATTGCGATATGGCGCAGATACAGGTATCAAATTTATCATTTTCATACGAGGGCAGCAGCGATACGATTTTTGATCAGATGTCCTTTACAATTGACACAGACTGGAAACTGGGGCTAATAGGGCGCAACGGAAAAGGAAAAACGACCTTTCTAAATCTGCTGCTTGGCAGATATGAATATACAGGAACCATTCACAAAGCAACAATATTTGATTATTTTCCATATCAGATTCCAGAGACATGGAGGACGAAATGCGGGGCTGAGCTTATGGCATACATGAAACCAGACTGCGAAGAGTGGCGTGTTCTGTGTGAGCTCAATGAACTGGAAACCGATGCAGGGATTTTGTACCAGCCCTTTGAGACACTAAGCTGCGGCGAGCGCACAAAATTAATGCTTGCGGTATTATTTTCGGGAGAAAATGATTTCCTGCTGATTGATGAACCGACAAATCATCTTGACCAGCGGGCGCGGGAGAGCGTGAAGCAGTATTTGCATGGCAAAAAGAGCTATATCCTTGTGTCTCATGACCGGGATTTGCTGGATGCCTGCATTGACCATGTGTTAGTGCTGAATCGGCAGACAATCGAGGTACAAAGCGGTAACTTTTCGAGCTGGTGGGAAAATAAAATGCGCAAAGATGCATTTTCACTGGCAGAAAATGTAAAACATATAAAAGAGATCAGCAAGCTCAAAAAAGCATCGGGACGTGTGCGGCAGTGGGCAGACTCTAATGAGCGGACAAAGATTGGATTTGACCCGATCAAGGAACACGACCGCTTTTTGGATACGCGGGCGCATATCGGCGCCAAGACCAAGAAGCTGCAAAGCAGGGTAAAGCAGATGGAAGAGCGCATTGACAGAGAAATTGAGGAGAAGGAGGGACTGCTGAAGGATATTGAAAATCCTGTGGATTTAAAACTATTTGCGCTGTCGCATCACAAGGAGGTTTTGCTGACGTTGAAAGAGTATGGATTGACATATCTTGGCGCAGAAGAACCTGTTTTTCAAAATTTAAATCTGGCATTGTGCCAAGGGGAACGGGTCTTTCTGCATGGTAAAAATGGATGTGGGAAATCAAGTTTAATTCAGGCGGTTCTGGACAATGCGGCATTGACGGAGGTACACAGCAAGGATAATGGTGAAGCTGTAGACAGAGATACGATGCGGAAAGGCTGTTATGCAGAAAGCGGACTGCTCAAAACGGCATCGGGTCTAAAGATTTCATATATAAATCAGGACACTTCGTTTTTAAAGGGCAGTATTCAGCGGTTCTGTGCACAGCGTGGCTTGTCAGAAAGTTTATTCTGTTCAATTTGCAGGCAGCTTGATCTGGATCGGGTACAGTTCTCAAAAAATATAGAGGATTTTTCAGAGGGACAAAAAAAGAAAGTGCTGATTGCGGCAAGCCTTCTGACGCCGGCGCACCTGTATATATGGGATGAGCCGTTAAACTATGTTGATGTGTTTTCCAGAATGCAGCTTGAGAAGATGATTTTATCGTACAAGCCGACGATGCTGATTGTGGACCATGATGTGCGGTTTCGCGAGCGCATTGCGACGAAAGTGATTGAAATGACGTAATCAATATTTTTATTCTTTTCTTTGTACTTATTATACCACAAAAATCACTAAAATAAAAGACTTGAAATGTACTGCTTTATGGAATATACTTGTAATTTATATAAGCGCATAGTGAAGTGTTTTTCCGAGTATCCTTTTGTGCTTGGGCATAATAAAAGAATCAGGCACAGAGGATATTCGGGCGTATTGTTGTGAACAGTGGAGGGAAGTATATGGAAAGTACAAACTGGCTGGCACTATTGGAGAGGACACAGATACAGAAGGTGATGGAGTCAAACCAGTATACAGAGCAGTATGGGTTGACGCTGAGTGAGCAGGACGCAGAGATTTTGGCACAGGAGCGGAAAAGTACGCTGATCGAGCAGAAGCGTGTCGAGTTTGGCGAGAGTATTCTGCCGCGTATTATCTATGAATTTTGCGATTCGGCATTTATCAATCAGAGCAATTATGTGGAATCGCTGACACGGCTACAGGAAATCTTCTTTCTGTATAAAAATGAGATGCTCGATGAGATTTCGGACGAGGAACTTTTGAACTTTATGAAGGAGCAGTTTGAGACAGTGTGTTTTGGGGATTTTGATTATCTTGAAGGAACCTGTCTTGACATTTTTGCGCAGGCGGTCAGGGCGGGATACCGCGGTTATCAGCAGACAGGCGGACGCGGTGAGTACGCAGAGTTTGATGAGGTTTTGCGCTGGGACAGGGAGCTGTATCTGGAGGTTTTGCGCGATTTGTGCTGGAAATAAACGTGCTGGAAATAGATGTGCTGGAAATAAATGTGCTGAAAATAGATGTGTTGGAACTAGACGTGACACACGATAGATTTTTGTAAAAAGGGAGGAGAAAATATGTACGATATGAATGAGTTGCTTCCTGTTGTTGCAAGACTCACCAAACGATACACAGGCATTGAGAGCAGTTCCGTGTCCTACGAGAAGGCGAATCAACTGATGGGGGCAGTGATTTATTGCATTCGGGAAATAGAAAGCGGTGAAGCGGGGGCTTTGGTCAGCCGACAGCAGAATGCAATGCAGGCTTATCAGGCTGGTGCGGAACTGGTACGAAAAAAGACCGAGGAGCTGCTTCGTTTTTACGAGTGTTATAAAAAGGAGTTCTGTGCATATGGAAATGTTTATCTTTCAGACTTCTGGAACAAAGGAATGCCAGCTTTTTTTGCGCACTACGACGAGCAGTTTGAGCCGCAGAATACGATTTTGACACTAGATTATCCTGTTTTATCAGATCTGGCGCAGTATCAGGGGATTGATCTTGTTGATCTGTATGTGAGAAGTGTGGTGGCAGAACAACAGTTTTTGGCGATGTTTGGAGAATCCTATGTGAGAGAGGTATTACGCGCGTATTGTGCTGACTATGCAGAACTGCCGGAGAATCTTGCCGCGATTGTCTTTGGAAATGTGATTGGGCATATTCTTGCTGGCAAGAAGCTGACAGACAGGCTTTGCGAGGCGGATTTACAGAAGATTTCGGCGCAGTATGCCTTTATGAACATGGAAGAAAACAGCGTTTTTCAGGGACAGATCAGCGAGTTGGCAGCAGCATTCTTGGCGCAGCATTTTGCAGGGGAGGAGTCCGTACAACAGTATATGATGATGGGGCTGCCGGACATCTGCACACGGATTGGGAATGCTGCTGCCTATGGAAATCTGGATAAAGTGTTTGTATTTTAGTCCCATTCAATTTCAATCGTCTCGCCGTATTCACGCACAAGCTGGCACAAGTCCTCTTCATCCTCGACCAGATAAGCGATGGAATCCGCCAGACGATTGGCTTTTTCTAAGTTTTTGGATGTATTTTCATAAAGGGCGACATAGCTTCCTGCTTCGGGATCTGATTCTAGTCCTTCCAGCAAATCTGGCAGGTTATGTTCCAGACAGCAAATCAGAAGTGCTTCCCAATTATAGCCGTTCATATAAGCCTGCTCGTTGAGGGTGTATAGTTTCTCACCTAGTGCATATGGTTTGGGGGCTTCGACATCAAAGCACACAGAAACGTTAGCGCTGTTTTCTACTGCGACAACTTTGAGGTAATCCGGCAAATGCAGCTCTTCTGATGAATTTGGCGTGAAGGAAACCTCTGTGCATTTTTCGAGTTCTGCGCAATCCTGCTCTGAGATATATATTTGTGCTGTCTGGGATAAGTCATTGCCGCAAAAGCGCTTGGTTTTTAGGCAGTGTATGACATTTTGAACCTGCGCGGCGGCGTCTTTTGTATCAAGCCATATGGCAAGCTCTGTACCGCTTTCATTCACGTAGTCATAGCCGTTATCGGTGACAACGCCGTCCGTATAGGTCTCAATGTAGTCAGGTACTTTGTACCGCATATCTAAATCCGCATTGATGAGTTTCTCTGAATCTAGTTTGATAATGATTGTTTGCATAGTTTTTTCCTTTCGTGAATTTATAGGTGAAAAATAGTTTTCAGCGCTTCATCTTCGATGAGTATTTTCTTCGCCAGTTCGCGGTACGGTTCTTCATGGAGATAGGTATGGCGGAACGGTTTGATGGAGGGGGCGAGGTCAATTGCCTTAATGTAATCCTCCACGTTGAGATGAAGCGCAGCAACATGGTCCCAGAAGCCGGTTTCGGTGAAAACCGTGTTTATCCGCTGCCAGCGGTGGTCATGTACGCGGCTCATAAGATAGGTGGCGATACCGACCTGAATACCGTGAAGCTGCGGCGTTTCCAGTATTTTATCCAAAGCATGTGAAATCAGATGCTCGCTTCCGCTTGTGGGCGCGCTGCTGCCGGCAATCTCGTTTGCGATGCCGCTCATCGCGAGGGAGTCGAGCAGTTCTTTTAGAAACAGGTTGTCCTGAATGCTTTCAAACGGTGTGCGCACAAAGCTGTTAACCGCCTTTTTGGCAATCATAAGCGCGAAGTCATTGACCTGTGTAACGCCGTGTGCCTCCTCAAATTTCCAGTCGTACAGCGCAGTGATTTTTGACACCATATCTCCGATGCCAGAATACAGGAATTTCTGCGGCGCGCTTTTGATGACCGTGGTGTCTGCGATAATGCCGAATGCCAGACGCGCGGGAACGGAATTTCTGCGGCCGTTCACTATTAAGGAAGCGCTTGCACTGGAGAATCCGTCGCTGGAGGCCGAGGTGGGAACGCTGATAAACGGCAGTTTGCGCAGAAAGCCAATGTATTTTGCTGCGTCGATGACTTTTCCGCCGCCAAGTCCGATGACAGCCTGTGTGGCGTTTGGCAGTCCGAATGCCAGATTGATGATATCATCAATGTTGACGGTATCCAGCTCGCAGTATGTCAGAACTTCGATATCGGCTTCCCGCAGGGCGTCTAGGACCTTGTATCCGAACATATCAATTAGACCGTTTCCAAAATAAATCACTACCTTCTTGAAACTGCATCCGCGCAGATCAGCGCCGATGTTGTCTAATGCGTTGGGTTCGACTTTTAGAATCGTTGGAATCGCGATGTGGCTTGCGTTAAATTTACTCATTTTTCTACCCTTTCTAAGACTTGTCTTGATACAATCATTTGCTTTTGTTGTTCTAATGTAATGATTGTGATGTTTTAATTTTAGCAGATTCTGTAAAAGGTGTAAAGTCTGTAAAAGATACGACAGATTGAGGAACAATACAAGAGCCAATTTATATTTCTGGCAATAGTATATCTTAGGGCAGCGGTCAAGATCATAGGATTGAAAATAAGGGGGACTTGTGATAGCATGGTTATGAGAAAATTAACAGGCATAACATATCTGATGAAAGAAAATCCGAAAGCGGTGCGTGAGATGTGTAAAGTGATGAATGCCAGTTAAAGCGGAAAGATGGTGTACACATGGATATAGAATTAATTCCGACCGAACGTCAGCTTTTGTTGAATGATATTTTCAAAGGAAGTTTACAGGTGGAATACGAGGATATTACATCAAGGCTTCCGATTGGCAAAAAAATGGTGCAGCGTGACATTAAGATATTGACGGATGCCGGTCTGATTCGAATAAAGTATTCTAAAAATACAGAAGGCATACATACATGATTCGGAGCATTCGCCATCCTTTAATGACAATGTAAAAGGAAAGTATCGTATACATTTGATGAAGCTGCGGCGGATAACTGTTTCCCGAAGCGAACGAGCGGATGAGACAGAGAGATTTTAAACATTTGAATAACATTGGTTACACTGTAACCTATAACAATTATGAGCGGCGATATAAAATGTGGGACGGATGCTATTTAAGGGAAGATTTTGGTGTGTTTCTACAAGACGGGAAATTAATGCGCCATACTGAAGGATGGTTTGATTTGTTATGACAGGTTGAGCGACTTTATTACGTCCTTTTGCAAAAAAACGTTTATGTTACTGAGATATGGAGGAGGATACTTGGAAAAGGATAACATAAAGAATAACTATGAATGTTCCATAGAACATTTTATTCGGGACGAATATTCAATATGTCGTGAAGAACGGCAGTATGCAGTGTTTTTGTATAATATATTAAGAAAATATCGCAACAAGGATAAGAGAATTGATAAGGAGGTTGTTTCTATATTTAACGCATGCAGTATCCCTCGCGGAGCTGAAATTCAAAATGTTTTCTATGAGGCAACTTTTATGAGAGATTTCTTTGAAAGAAACCGGCGCCTTGCGTTAAGTAAAAATCCAGAGAATGTATTGCTGAATAAAAAATTCTCTCCGTCAAATTTTACTATTGAAGATAGCAACAGGAGTTTTAACACGAAACTTATTGAGTATGTGATAGGACAAAAACAGGTTTTGGGCATATCACATGAACGCAAAGAAGTCAATTGGGGACATAATGCGGCTTTGATTGACTGTAATAGATTATCAGACAAAGAAAAAAAGAAATCGGAAGAACGATTCAACATATGATGAATGCCAAACCGGATATTGCCGTAATATATTCAGAAAATAAGCAGAGAAAACTCCTGTTTCTTGAGTGTAAATTTGAGTCTGGGGAGCGTTCTTATGAAAGAGATTGTACCCAAAGTGATATTCAGTGGAAAATAGCGGATTTCTTATGTAAATATTATCTAAAGGAAGAAAGCGTGGCAGTATCTGATAAAATGAAAAATCGAAAATCTTGCTTTGTTAAGTTTGTCAGGAAAAAAGCAGAGAAAACGAATGAAATACAGATTAAGGATCTAATCAGATTGAATGACGAAATTTTTTCCTGAATATTTTGGGATGCTGGAAAGTGGACGATGCTTTTGTGTCCTTTGTATAAAAACTCATCTGCTATAATCGTTTTATAAGATATGAGGAACCTTGAAAAATAAAATAGTACATCAAAAATTGTAATAATGAAAAATAAGATGCGTTTACAAAGACAAGGAATACAAAGCAGGCGGTGTCTGGATATCGCGTGCTTGTATCTGCAAGGTACAAGGTGAGCAGGAGAACCCCGGAATATTCTTGTTGGACAGCTTTCCTCATTGGGCGACTTTGGATAGAGCCGAAACATACATGGAATTGCACCAAACAGAAGATTTCCATTTTTATTTTCGGGATTCTTATCCTGAAATTGCAGAACAGCTTGACCTTAAAACAGGTTCGGGTGTTTATGCCGTAGACAAACCATTTCAATGGCTTGATGATGACTGTCGTGCCGTGATCCGCTATCCCGACGGGCGGGAAGTGGAAACTGTGTTCCGAGAACTGATGTGTTCCGAGAAAATAACACAGAAGATGCGAGACGATGAAGCCAAAATGAGGAAAATTTTAGAAGAGTTAGACATTTTCTAAGTTTATACAGCTTTGCTTTGCAAAAATAAAGATTATGAAAATGGCAAAAATGATTTACAGATACCCCACGAGATAGTATACTTATAACAACTGTGCTGCCAACTTCTATTGTATAAAAGTGGCAGGAAAAAATGACAGAAGAAAATGGAGGAACAGAGATGGGGTTATTTTTGGAGACGGTTCTCATACAGGGGTGCGGGCAGGAGGAAGCGAAAACGATCATAAAGGCGATTGAAGACAGGTATTCCTGTTCAGATGAGGAGGCGGCATATGATATTACCAATTTGGCGGCAGACCAATGCCAGTATCGGGAGTATGCTGATGGCGTGAGCATTCTGATCAATGAGGATTGTATTGGCTATGAGGAGCTTGCCGAGGCGATCAGCAGTGATTTTAGCAAGGTGGTCATGCTGCTCTACATATATGATGGGGATTTTTGGGCGTATGCGTTGTTTGACAATGGAGAACTGGTGGACAAGTTCAATCCGCAGCCAGATTATTTTGAGGAGGTGTCGGAGGAAGTGCTCGAGGCATCCAAAGGAAATGCGGATATTGTCGCGAAGTATTTCCATGTGGACAAAGCGGGTATTGAGAAGTATCTGGTGCGCTGGGAAGATGATCTGGGCGATATGGAGGAAACTGCATACGACGATGATGAATTTGGCTTTGGCGATTGGCAGATGGCGGACTTCATGCGGAAATTAGGATATCCGTATGAATTTGAGGAGGCATAGGATTTATCATGAAAAAAGAAAAGAATAGAAATTCATTTTCAGGTTCGCTCGGCTTTGTGCTGACGGCGGCAGGCAGTGCGGTGGGTCTGGGCAATATCTGGCGGTTTCCATATCTGGCAGCGAAGGATGGCGGCGGGCTGTTTCTGGTCATTTATTTAATTCTGGCACTCACGTTCGGATTTACGCTGCTCACAACAGAGATTGCAATCGGCAGAAAGACAAAGCAGAGTCCGCTCACCGCATATGCTAAATTAAGCGCTAAGTGGGGATTTCTCGGCGTGTTTGCATGTCTTGTGCCGGTTATTATCATGCCGTATTACTGCGTGATTGGCGGATGGGTGGTAAAGTATTTTCTCGCGTATCTGACAGGCGGCGGTACAGCGGCAGCGGAGGACGGATACTTTACAGAATTCATTACCGGAGAATGGCAGCCGATTGTACTGTTGTTGGTTTTCTTGGTGATGGTCGCTTTTATTGTATTTCGTGGCATCAATAAGGGCATCGAATCGTCCTCAAAGGTTCTGATGCCTTTATTGCTGATGTTGGTTGTCGGCATTGCGTTCTTTTCCCTGACGATTCACTATGAGGATGAATCTGGCGTGGCGAGAACAGGTATGGAAGGTTTTCAGATTTATGTGATTCCTGACCTGAGCGGTATGACGGTAAAAGGATTTTTTACAGTGCTGCTCGACGCGATGGGGCAGTTGTTTTTCAGTCTCAGTGTGGCGATGGGCATTATGGTTGCCTATGGTTCTTATGTGAAGGATGACGCCAATCTGGTGAAATCTATTAACCAGATTGAAATATTTGATACGGCAGTAGCGTTTCTGGCGGGGGTTATGATCATTCCTGCGGTCTACACCTTTATGGGCAGGGAAGGTATGGCGGCGTCGGGGCCGAGCTTGATGTTCGTGTCTCTGCCAAAGGTTTTTGCCTCTATGGGACGAATCGGTAATCTTGTAGGGGGTCTGTTCTTTGCGATGGTATTGTTTGCGGCAATCACGAGTGCTGTGTCTGTCATGGAGGCGGTCGTGTCAAGCTTTATGGACAAGTTCCATATGACGCGCACCAAGGCGGCGGCGGTCGAGACTGCTATTGCGCTTGTCGGCGGCGTCATTGTGTGTCTTGGGTACAATAAGCTGTATTTTGAGGTGAAACTGCCAAATGGAGCAGTTGCTCAGATTTTGGACATTATGGATTATATCAGCAACAATCTGCTGATGCCGCTGGTCGCAATCGGAACATGTATTCTGATTGGCTGGCTGTTGAAACCCAAAACGGTGATTGAGGAAGTGGAGAAGTCGGGGAGCAGATTTGGCAGAAAACAATTATATATTATCATGATTCAGTATATTGCACCAATTTTGTTAGTGATTCTGCTGTTAAAGTCCGTGGGGATTTTGACCGTGATTTAGGGAGGTACTGTAATGAAGAATTTATTTGCTTATGCAGACAAGTATTTACAGAAAAGTGACTGGAAAGACATTGCTTTGCTCAAATTTTGCCTTTTTTCTATGGGAGTCTTAATGGGAATCCTGATCGGAAGGCGGTGGCCGAAAAAGAATAGAAAAGCGGCAGTGATGGCTGCAATGCTTGTTTTTATCAGTACATACATCCCACTGATGACGAAATTTATTGGTGTTGTGATGGAAAAAGAAGAATAGCTGCCGGGCGGCGTAAGGGAGTTTTTACTCCCTTATTTTTTTGTCAATATTCATATTTTAGATTTTGGGACATATATTGAGGTATGGACAATCAGACAAAGGGGGAATGCAGCGTGGCAGCAGAGAACAAAATTTTGCGGTTTTTCCCGCAGCGGCTGCGGGGAGACTGGGAGAGATGCGGATTGGATTTTGGACAGATACAGGAAATCAGGCTTCGGGTCAACCAGCCAGTCAAGGTGTTTTGCGGCAGAGAACGCACACTGCCGTTTCGGTATGGCGAGCGGGAGATGGAGGAAGTATTTCGGTATCTGTGCCATGATTCCGTGTATGCCTATGAGGAGGAGCGCAAGCAGGGGTATATCATGGTTGAGGGAGGACACCGCATCGGTATTACGGGAGAACTTACAACGGCGGAGAATGGGCGCTTCATCGCAAAATACATCCGTTATATGAATATCAGACTGGCGCATGAGCAGAAGGAGATTGCGGGGAGGATTATCAAATATCTGTATCATGCCAGAGAGAGGACGCCGCTGAACACGTTGATTATCTCGCCGCCGGGTGTCGGCAAGACAACGCTGCTCAGAGATACCATACGGCTGTTATCGAATGGGACATCAGAGCATCAGGGCTGCAATGTCGGCGTCATTGACGAGAGAGGGGAAATCGCAGGGGCTTACAGAGGAAGCGCGATGCTGGACTGCGGAGAAAGAACAGATGTTATTACAGGCGGTGACAAGCAGCAGGGGATTTCGATACTGGTGCGGACTTTTGCACCGCGTGTGATTGCAATTGATGAGATTGGCAGAAGTGCGGACGCGGAGGCAATCCTTCACGCTGGCGTGAGCGGTTGCAGGATACTGGCAACCGTGCATGGAGAGTCTGTCGAGGATATCAGAAATAAGACCGAGATGGAGAAGCTGCTTCATCTGGGGTTGATCGAAAGGTTTATTGTGCTGTCCATGAATGAACAGATGGACAGGTATTTTGAAATCTATGACAGGGAGGGGAACAGATTATGTGGCAGAAGTTTATTGCGGGCGCCTGCGTGATGACAGGTGCGCTTGGATTTGGTTGGTCGCTCTGCGGGGAGATGAATCATGACATTGCACTCTTAAAACAACAGAAACAGATTCTTTTGTATATGATCGGAGAGATTACATATCTGCATAGACCAATGGAAGAGATTTTTGACCTGATCGCACTCAAGGCAGATCCGCCGTATAATCTGTTCCTTGCGGAAATTGCGCAGAAAATGAAAGAGCGGGACGGCAGATCTCTGATACAATTGTGGAATGAGGCAGTACACGACAGACAGGACAAAACAGAGCTGTCACAGACAGGGAAATCTTATCTGTTAAAGATGGGAAACTGCTTTGAATATGAGGGAGAACAGCTTCAGGCGGAGGCGCTGGGACTGTTTGGAACAGAACTGGACAGTGAGATAGACAGGCTTACGGCAAAGAAGAACGAGAACAGCAGGCTGATCAAGGCACTTAGCACGCTTACAGGAATCTTGTGCATAATATTATTTTTGTGATAAACAGTGGAAATGGGGATGAAAATGGAAGTCAGTCTGATATTTAAGATCGCGGCAGTTGGGATTCTGATCACGATACTGGGGCAGGTATTGAAGCACAGCGGCAGGGAGGAGCACGCATTTTTGATTAGCCTTGCAGGTTTGGTGCTGGTGCTTTCGTGGATTGTACCATATATATACCAGTTGTTTGAGATGATACAGGATTTATTTGCGCTGTGAGAGGATTTGAGAAAAACGGAGGCATTGAATGATTCAGATTTGTGTGCTTGCCATCGCAGGATTGTTTGCAGCGCTGATTATCAAGAAAGACAAGCCGGAGTTTGCGGTGTTAATCATCATGCTTGTAAGCTTCTTTATCGCGATACGGATATTGACCGTATTGGGCAATGCTGTGGAGGAGCTGGAGAGCTGGGAGTCGATACTGGGCGGAAATATTGCTTACATATCGCTGTTGTTAAAAATTATCGGTATCACCTATGTGTGTGATTTTGCGGCTAATTTGTGCAAAGATTCGGGATATGCAGCGCTCAGCAATCATATAGAACTTTTTGGCAAGGTTGCAATTATGGTGGCAGGTTTTCCGATAATTAGGATTATGATAGACATGTTAGAGGGAATGATGCGATGAGTCAGGAGACAAGTTTGTGGGCGGAGTTGGATATTCTTCCGGATCTGAGTGTGCTGGACAATCTCCTGAGAGATTTACTCCCGGGGCGAACGACAGATTCTATGGATTTTATAGAGGATGTATTAAAAGGCAACTGGGCACTGGACCCGGCGCTGTTCTGGCGGTATATCGCGGGAACAATAACAGGAGTTTTTGATGATTGGCGGCGGCTGTTTATCTCGGTGCTGGTGCTGTTTATCTTGGTAGCGCTGGTGAGCAACCTGATGTCAGCGCTCAAGAATGAAGGGGCGGCGAAGGCGGCAAAGACGTTTTTTATCGTTTGTCAGCTCGTGGTTTTGATCAACGCGTTTCATGAGGTGCTTGGGATTGTCGAGGAGGCAATGACACGCATGATTGAATTTCTGAAACTGATGATTCCAGCCTATATGATTTGTATTGCAGCGGCTGGGTCTGGTCTGACAGCGCTGATCTTTTACAAGCTGCTCTTAGGGTTTTTGTGCCTTATAGAAGGGATTGTGGCAGCCTCACTGACGACGGTGGTCGAGGGGTATGTGATGCTGGGCGTGGTGGAGAGTGTGTGGGGTGAGGAGCGATTTAAGGGATTGATGGACCTCATCAAGAAGGGGTTACAGTGGGTGCTGAAAATGATGATTGTCGTCATGTCAGGCAGCAGCATTCTGCAAGTTATAATAACGCCTGTTGTTGATAAGACAAATAATGCCGTGATTCAAAAAACAGCAGGTGCTATTCCGGGAATCGGCGATGTCATAGAATCCGTGTCCAGTGTGACACTGGCTTCGGCTATCGCGGTCAAGAACAGTCTGGGCGTATTGATTCTGGTGGCATTAATTCTGCTCATCGCAGCGCCGGTCATCAAATCCTTTATGATACTTCTCATTATCCGCGTGAGCGGCGCACTGGGCAGTATTTGCGGAGAGAAACAGATGATGAAGTGTGTGGAGTATATATCAGAGGCAGGATTTATGCTGCTTCGGATTTTAATTACAGTCACGACGTTATTTTTTGTGACAATAGCGGCTGTTACGAATGCAACAAGTTAGGAGGCAGCATGGAGTATTTGGCAATGGAGGTCAGGCGGCTCATGTATACAGTGATTTGTTTTCAGTGCCTGATTCAGCTTACAGAGGGGAGTGCCTATCAAAAATATCTAAAGTTATTTTCTTATCTGCTGACGATGTGTATCTGCTGCAATGTGATTTTTTCCTTTGCAGGACAGGTTGAGAATCAGTTTTCAGAGGCAGACCAGCTCTATGAGCGCTGGGAGAAGGAATGGCGGGAAATGACCGCGTCAGACCGGATTGATGAGGGGGAAACTTATTATAAGAATCTGTGGGAGGATGAAATTATAGGCAGTGCGCACGAGGAGTATGACAGAAGGAATGGAGGTGACGGAGATGTTCAACAGGATACAGGAGGGGATTCGGTCGCTGATTAGCGGCGGCAGGAGCGGAGGAAAGCGGCCGACCAAGGAGACCATGCTCATTCTCTTTCTCAGCGGCATCTTAATCTATGTCATTCTGCTGCCCACAGGAACTGGCAGCAACAGTACTTTTTCCAGCAAAAAACAGACGAATAAACAAAATAATACAGAAGGTACGAATAAAACGAATCCTTCTTTTTCAAATGCAAATGAAAACGGAACAGACACAGGCTCAATGGAGGAATACCGGAGAGGACTTGAACAAGAGCTGGAGGACTTTTTGTCCAGCGTCGCAGGCGTCGGGGAGGTGAAAGTGCTGATATATATGAAAAACTCGCAGGAGTACATTGTGGAGAAAGACGTTCCTGTATCCAATGCGGTCAACGGGGAAAACAGCGAGCTGCGCAAGGAGGAGTCCACCGTGTATACAGTCAATGAGAGCGGCAGCGAGGTTCCCTTTATCGCGCAGACCATACGGCCGGCAATCGACGGCGTTGTGATCTCAGCCAAAGGCGCTGCGGACGAGAATATACGGCTTCAGATTGTCAGGCTTGTGATGGCACTGTATGGCGTGGAGGCAAACAAGGTTGAAGTCCTCTTGATGGGATAAAAAAATTTTCAAAATCTATGTCTAAGAGCCGCATAGGGTGAATAAGATAGAAGTAGCAAAGAGAAGCAATAGGAAGGATATGGTTTGGTGAAAAAAATATTAAGAAAGAACCAGATTATGATTACGGCGCTGGCAGTGATGATAGCAGTAGCAGGTTATCTCAACTTTGCCGGCACCAAGATTGGAGAAGAGGATTTTATCTCTGTGGACGGAAGCAGCAGTGAGCTTACATATGAGATCTCTGACGAAGATATGTATGCCATATCGCTTAGGGAAGATACCGACGGAACCATCAAAGATTATGCATCTGCAACAGGAGAGAACACAGACATTGCGAGTCTGGACTCTGACGACACCACGATTACAGAGAATTATCTAAACAGCGGCATGGACGCCGCATCAGACAGCGCGCTGACTGCTACAGGGACTGAGCTACAGGCATCAGATGATGCGGCTGACGGAACCCTTGCGTCAAACACAGATGAGGCAGGTGCCACAGTCATCGAGCAGGAGATTCCGGGCGAGGCAGTGTTTACCAGCGCTTCCGGTGTGTCAACCTTGGCGGGCGCCAAGCTGTTAAAAGAGCAGACGAGGGCACAGAACAAAGAATCGCTCATGGAGATTATCCAGAATGAGGATTTGACAGAGGAGGCAAAAAAGGAAGCTGTGAGCAGCATGATCACCCTCACAGAGACCGCGCAGAAGGAGTCCGACGCGCAGATGCTGCTTGAGGCAAAGGGCTTTACGCAGACTGTGGTAAGTATCAGCGGTGATTCCGCAGATGTCATGGTGGAGGCTGGAAATCTCACAGAGGCACAGACTGCACAGATCATAGACATTGTGCAGAGAAAGACCGCAATTTCACCGGAAAACATTATCATAACAGTATCTGGTGTGGAATAGACGCAGAAACAGAAATTGATAGACTTTGCAATCTGGTTATGCTATACTAAATAGCGGTACAATTACGCGGGCACCCGAAGCAGAATGACCAGCATAGCTGACGGGTGCCCGAATTGATATAAACGGATATAGAAATAGAATGAAGATCGACGGAGGAACAAGCAGTGAGTAATATTGCAGAGGAAATCAACAAGAGAAGGACATTTGCCATCATATCGCACCCTGATGCGGGCAAGACGACCCTGACGGAGAAATTTTTATTGTACGGAGGTGCCATCAACCTTGCAGGGAGTGTCAAGGGAAAGGCGACTGCAAGACATGCGGTGTCTGACTGGATGGAGATAGAAAAAGAGAGAGGTATCTCAGTAACATCTTCTGTATTACAGTTTAATTACGATGGGTATTGTATCAATATTCTGGATACGCCGGGGCATCAGGATTTCTCGGAGGATACGTACAGAACGCTCATGGCAGCCGACTCGGCAGTCATGGTAATTGATGCGTCAAAGGGTGTCGAGGCACAGACGCGGAAGCTTTTCAAGGTATGCGGCATGAGGGGCATACCGATTTTTACGTTTATTAACAAGATGGACAGGGACGCCAACGATACATTTGAGCTTCTTGATGAGATTGAGAAGGAGCTTGGCATCGCGACATGCCCGGTCAACTGGCCAATCGGTTCAGGAAAACGATTTAAGGGAGTCTATGACAGGCATGGAAATCATGTGATCACCTACTCTGATACGCAGAAGGGCACAAAGGAGGGGGAGACCACGATTATACCAATGGAAAATGAGGCGCAGCTTCTGGAAAATATTGGCGAGGAGGCACTCTCGCTGTTGCGCGATGAGATCGAGCTTCTCGACGGTGCCAGTGCGGAGTTTGACATTGAGGAAGTGCGCAGGGGGAAGCTCACGCCTGTATTTTTTGGCTCAGCGCTGACAAACTTTGGTGTGGAGATCTTTTTGCAGAACTTTTTAAAGATGGCGACAACACCGCTGCCAAGAATCTCACAGGGCGAGACAATCGACCCGGTGGACAATGAATTCTCGGCATTTGTATTCAAGATACAGGCAAATATGAACAAGGCACACCGCGACAGGGTGGCGTTTATGCGCATCTGTTCGGGTAAATTTGATGCCAGTGCGGAGGTGCGCCATGTGCAGGGCGGGAAGGTGATGCGTCTCTCCCAGCCGCAGCAGATTATGGCAGATGAGCGCAAAATATTGAATGAAGCGTATGCGGGGGATATTATCGGCGTGTTTGACCCGGGGATTTTTTCGATTGGCGATACGGTCTGCGCACCCAAAAATGATATTTGTTATGAAGGCATCCCAACCTTTGCACCAGAGCATTTTGCGCGGGTGCGGCAGATGGACACCATGAAGAGAAAGCAGTTTATCAAAGGCGTCAATCAGATTGCACAGGAGGGCGCGATTCAGATTTTTCAGGAATTTAATACGGGTATGGAGGAGATTATCGTGGGTGTAGTCGGTGTCTTGCAGTTCGACGTGCTCAAATACCGTCTGGAAAATGAGTATAATGTCGAGATCAAACTTGAACCGCTTCCATATGAGTATATCCGCTGGATTGAAAACAAGGAGGAGATTGATCTGAACAAACTTTCAGGAACCTCAGATATGAAGAAAATACAGGATTTGAAGGGAAATCCGCTGCTTTTGTTTATCAACCAGTGGAGTATCGGCATGACCGTTGACCGCAATAAAGGGCTGGTGCTCTCAGAGTTTGGCAGAAATTAGAATCAAATAGGGGAATGTAAATAATTCATGAGAAGAGGGACAGTGTGCTGGGCAGTTCTGGTATGCAGTGTGGCAATGCTGGTACAGGGCTGTACCTTTCAGGAAAAGTTGCAGTATTTTCTACAGGGACAAGAGGAGTCTGAGGAGTATCAAGAGCATAATGAAAAGATAGAAGAAAGAACTTACGAGCCAGACCCGCCCAAGGAGGACAAGCCAGAGCAGACGCACAGGGAAGTCTCAGAGCTTTACTACGCATATCATTGTCTGGATGAAGGAAAACAAAAGGTTTACCTTGAAATGTATGACGCGTTGTCCGGCATGAAGAGCGGTGTGCCGCTCTCGACCGTGGACAGGTCCGTGCTGGATGTTGTGTTTGCCTGCGTGATGAATGATCATCCAGAGCTGTTTCATGTGGAGGGGTATCAATACACAGAATATACCCTCGGCAATACCATAACGGGAATCACCTTCAGCGGGACATATTCGATGACCAGCGCACAAATCCAACAGGCGGCGCAGACTATCGAGCAGAAACTCGAGGCGTGTTTTCAAGATGTGCCGCTGAATGAGGACGAGTACAGCACCGTCAAGTATTTGTATGAATGGCTGATCAACAACACCGAGTACGACAAAAACGTGGAAAATAATCAGAATGTTTGTTCTGTTTTCCTGGAAGGGCGCTCAGTGTGTCAGGGATATGCAAAAGCGATGCAGTATATGTTGCAGCGGGCTGGTATCCAATGCCTGCTGGTGACGGGCTTTACAAACGGCGAGCGTCACGGCTGGAATCTGGTTCGGGTAAATGGCGCCTATTATTATCTGGACCCGACTTGGGGAGATGCGTCCTACGCCTCTGGCGGAGTAGGAAATGGTACAGAAGGTTTTGCCCCATCAATTAATTATGATTATTTCCTGGTGACAACAGACGAGATTACGCGGACGCATTCCATGGAGAAACCGGTCGAGCTGCCCCTGTGCACAGCGGTTGATGACAATTATTTTATCCGGGAAGGACTGTACTTTGAAGACTATGATGAGGGGAAGTTCGCAGCACTTCTTGACAGCGAGGCCGTGAGAGCAGCAGGGTGCGTAACTGTCAAATGTGACAGTATGGAGACCTATACGCAGATGGTACAAAGCTTGATTGATTCTCAGAAAATCTTTGATTTTGTGGACAAGCGGGGGGGAAGCATCGCCTACACCTCCAATGACCAGCAGCGGACAATCAGCTTTTGGAACCTGTAGCAGATGAATGGAATAGCAAATAGTGGGAAACGATAGGGATAATATCATTTATAACATCATGAATTTCTGCTTTGCAAAGTTTCGGTATGATGATATAATGGAATATACAATGTAGAAATGGACACAGGAGGTTTAGAGCATGGAAACAGAGAAGAACGGTTACGCTTTGAATAACGAAGAATTTGGCACAGTAAAGATTGCAAATGATGTGGTTGCCATGATTGCGGGGCTGGCGGCGACGGAGGTGGACGGCGTTGGCGCCATGGTCGGAAATATCACAAATGAGCTGATGGGGAAGGTGGGCATGAAGAAACAGACCAAAGGCGTGAAGGTTGATATTCTTGACGGAAATGTGTCGGTGGAGCTTGCAGTCACGATGGAGTACGGTTTCAATATCCCGACGACCTGCAATAAGGTACAGGAAAAGGTAAAGAATGCGATTGAGACAATGACAGGTTTTAAGGTTTCAGATGTCAATATCAGGATTGTAGGCATTAAAATGGCTTCGGAGAAATAGATGAATGAGCAGAAGAGAGCTTAGAGAACATATATTTAAATTTTTATTTAGGATTGAATTTAACGACAGGGAGGAAATGCCTGAGCAGGAGCAGTTCTTTTTTGAGATGCTAAAGATGGAAGCACAGGAAGAGCGGACGCACAAAGTCAAGGATGAGGATGCCGCGTACATCTCGACCAAGAGCAATAAGATTATCGAGAAGCTTGACGAGCTTGACGCGATGATCAACAAGCAGGCAAAAGGATGGACGACGCAGAGAATGGGCAAGGTTGATCTCACGATCCTTCGGCTTGCCGTCTATGAGATTGTATTTGACGAGGATGTCCCGACAGGGGTTGCGATCAATGAGGCAGTCGAACTGGCGAAGCGTTTTGGTCAGGAGGAGTCCTCAGGTTTTGTCAATGGGGTTCTGGCAAAATTTGCGCCTGCTTCGTAACACTTCAGCCTTTGGACTTCCTGTTCATGCGGAGGTACATTTGTGAGACAGAATGTATACACGGTTGCCCAGATTAATTCCTACATTAAGAATATGTTTACGCAGGATTATATGCTGAGGTTCGTCATGGTAAAGGGCGAGATCAGCAACTGCAAGTATCATTCATCGGGGCATATCTATTTTACGTTAAAAGATGCAAAAGGCGTGATCGCGTGTGTTATGTTTGCCGGCAATCGCACCGGACTTTCCTTCAGACTGGAGGAAGGGCAGATGGTGGTGGTTGGCGGTACGATTGACGTGTATGAGCGGGACGGCAAATACCAGCTTTATGCGAAACAGATCACACTGGACGGCGCTGGCGTTCTCTATGAAAAGTTTGACCGCATGAAGCGCAAACTCGAGGAGATGGGAATGTTTGCGCCGGAGTACAAACAGCCCATTCCCAAATACGTCAGGACACTGGGCGTCGTGACAGCGCCTACAGGGGCGGCAGTGCGCGATATCATAAACATCGCGACAAGGCGAAATCCCTATATACAGATTATAGTATATCCGGCAATCGTGCAGGGAGATCAGGCAGTCGCGAGCATAATAAACGGAATCCGGGCATTAGAGCGGCTGGGCGTAGATGTGATGATCGTCGGCAGGGGCGGCGGCTCGATTGAGGATTTGTGGGCCTTTAATGAAGAAGCAGTCGCGCAGGCAGTCTTTGACTGTAGTATTCCAATCATATCAGCCGTCGGGCATGAGACAGACACGACAATCACAGACTATGTGGCGGATTTAAGAGCGCCGACGCCTTCGGCGGCGGCAGAGCTTGCGGTGTATGATTTCGCAGCGCTGCTAGAGCGGATAGCGGCGTTTGGCAACGCATTGAACCATGCCATGCTGGCACAGCTTAAAAAGCAGAAAAACAAATTGGAAGGTCAAAGGCTTCGATTGAAATATTTAAGCCCTGTGAGTCAGATTCAGCAAAAACGTATGTACTGTATGGACTTGGAGGGGCGTTTGACAAGCCGGATGAAAACTGCGCTGACACAGCAGCGGCACAGAATGGGATTGTATGCCGAGAAATTAAAGGGTTTGTCCCCGCTTGAAAAGCTTCATCAGGGCTATGCCTATATCGAAGATATACACCACAGGGTAGTCAATGATGTGCGCAAAGTTAAACCGGAGGACAGGGTAGAAATATATGTAAAGAATGGCATCATACAGGCAAAGGTTGAGGAAGCAAGAGAGGAAACGTATGGCGAAGGAGCAGACATTAGAGCAGACATTTGAAAAGCTTGAAGATGTGGTCGCAAAGTTAGAGCAGGAGGAGATTTCATTGGAAGAATCCTTCAAATTGTATAAAGAGGGCATGAAGCTGATCAAGTCCTGCAATGACAGGATTGACAAGGTGGAAAAGGAAGTCCTCAAGTTAAATGAAAATGGTGAATTAGATGAATTTTGAGATAGAATTGGAAAACAGGACAAAAGAGACAGAGTCCGTTGTGAAGGCTTATCTTCCAGAGGAAAGCGGCTGGGCAAAGACTGTGATAGAAGCGATGAACTACAGCGTCAATGTGGGCGGAAAGCGGCTTCGTCCGATGCTCATGGCGGAGACGTACAAGCTCTTTGGCGGCAAAGACAAGGCTGTTGAACCATTTATGGCAGCGATCGAGATGATTCACACATACTCACTCGTGCATGATGATCTGCCAGCGATGGACAATGATGAGTACCGCAGGGGAAAAAAGACGACGTGGGTAGTCTACGGAGATGCGATGGCAATCCTAGCGGGAGACGGGCTTTTGAACTATGCTTTTGAGACGGCGTTAACTTCTTTTGAGATGTCGGGCAGCAGTGTTGCGGCAAAGGCGAAGGCGCTTTCTATCTTGGCAAAAAAAGCAGGGATACACGGCATGATCGGCGGGCAGACAGCAGATATTGAGGCAGAGCATTTAGGCGGTACTGTGACGCAGGAGCATCTGCTTTTTATCCACGAGCACAAAACCGCGGCGCTGATACAGGCGGCAATGATGGCAGGGGCAGTGCTTGCAGGCGCCAGCGATGCACAGGTTCAGATGATAGAACAGGCAGCGTATGAGATCGGTATTGCATTTCAGATACAAGATGATATTCTTGATGTGACGAGCAGCCTAGAGACGCTTGGAAAGCCTGTTGGCAGTGATGCGAGGAACCAAAAGACGACCTATGTCACATTGAAGGGCATTGAGGAGGCGTCGCGTGAGCAGAAGGAGTTGTCAGCACATGCGATAGAGCTGTTGGCAGCTTTTGAGAAGGAAGGGTATCACAATGCATTTTTGCTGGAACTGATACGCAGTTTGATCACACGCGACAGATAGCTTTGAAAGGTGAAGGCGCTGAGTATGATATTAGAAACGATAGAGAAGGAAAATGATATAAAGAACGTTGCGCCCGAGGATTGGAACCTGCTGGCGGAGGAGATCAGAGAATTTCTGATCAACAAAATCAGTGTCACAGGCGGACATCTTGGCTCGAATCTTGGCGCGGTAGAGCTCACGATGGCGCTGCATCTGAGTCTGAATCTGCCGCAGGACAAGATTGTGTGGGACGTAGGACATCAGTCCTATACGCATAAATTACTGACAGGCAGACGTTCCGGCTTTGAAAGTTTGAGAAAATATGGCGGCATGAGCGGATTTCCCAAGCGAAAGGAAAGCGAGTGCGACTGTTTTGACACAGGGCACAGTTCTACTTCCATCTCAGCGGGGCTGGGACTGGTCAAAGCCAGAGATCTGCGCAATGAGGAGAATACTATTATTTCCGTGATTGGAGACGGTTCTCTCACTGGCGGAATGGCATATGAGGCACTGAACAACGCATCGCGTCTCAAGAAAAATTTTATCATTGTCTTGAATGATAATAATATGTCGATTTCTGAGAATGTCGGCGGCATGTCCAAGTACCTCAATAATATCAGAACAGCGGACAAGTATCTTGATATGAAGGAAGGCATCTACAATTCATTGATGGAGTCTAAGCTGGGAGAACCGATTGTCTCTAGTATCCGCCGGGCAAAAAGCTCTGTGAAGCAGCTTGTGATTCCGGGCATGTTCTTTGAGGATATGGGCATCACGTATCTAGGACCTGTGGACGGGCACAATATCAATGCCATGATGAAGGTATTCCGCGAGGCAAAGCGCTGTAAATCCGCTGTGCTGGTGCATGTGCTCACACAGAAGGGCAAGGGATTTGCCCCGGCAGAAAAGCACCCGGCGCGTTTTCACGGCGCAGAGCCCTTCGATGTGGAGACAGGGCTGCCGCTCACGCCAAAGACCAAGTCAAGCTATACAGATGTCTTTTCTACCGTGATGTGCAAGCTTGGCGACCGTTATAAGGACATTGTGGCAATTACGGCGGCAATGCCGGACGGTACAGGGTTAAAACGGTTTCGGAATCTGTATCCAGACAGATTTTTTGACGTGGGGATTGCGGAGGAACATGCAGTGACCTTTGCGGCAGGGCTGGCAGCGGGCGGCATGTGTCCGGTGGTGGCAATTTATTCTTCTTTTTTGCAGAGAGCATATGACCAAATCCTGCATGATGTCTGTATCCAGAACCTGCACGTGATCTTTGCGATTGACCGCGCGGGGCTTGTGGGCAGCGACGGGGAGACACATCAGGGAATTTTTGATCTGTCATATTTGTCCTCTATCCCGAATATGCATATTATGGCACCCAAAAATAAGTGGGAATTATCGGATATGTTAAAATTCGCCATTGATTTTCAGGGACCGATCGCGCTGCGTTATCCAAGAGGGGAAGCCTATGATGAGCTTAGGGAGTACCGTGAGCCAATCCAGTTTGGCAAGGCGGAGTGGATTTATCATGAGAAAGGGATCGTGCTGGTGGCAGTGGGAAGCATGGTAAAGTCGGCGCTCACTGTGCGGGAGTCGCTTGCTAAGAAAGGCTTTGCGTGCAGCGTGATCAATGCCCGCTTTGTGAAGCCAGTAGACACCGAGATCTTAGATGAGGCAGCAAAAGACCACAGACTCATTGTCACGATGGAGGAGAATGTGGCAAGCGGCGGATTTGGGGAGAAGGTACGTGCATATCTCGACAAAGCTTATCCAGAGAAAAAGTTATTGACCATTCATATTCCAGATGAGTATGTAGAGCACGGAAATGTGGAGATTTTGCGCCGCGAGGTGGGAATTGACGCCGCGACAGTTGAGGACAGAATCCTTGAACTGGTGCGGTGACATGATTATAAGTCATGGTTATAAGAAATGATTTTGTGACACGATTATGAAATGAAAGGATTCAGGAGGATGAAGGAGCGTTTGGATGTACTGCTGGTGCGGCAGGGGCTTGCCGAGTCGCGCGAGAAGGCAAAGGCGGTGATCATGGCAGGGTGCGTGTACGTCAATGACCAAAAGGAGGACAAGGCGGGCGCGATGTTTGACGAGACAAAGGTTTCGCTCGAGGTCAGGGGCAATACGCTTCGGTATGTGAGCCGCGGCGGATTAAAGCTCGAGAAGGCGATTGAAGTGTTTGGCGTGCAGCTCGACGGAAAGGTTTGTATGGATATCGGCGCATCGACAGGCGGTTTCACAGACTGTATGCTCCAAAATGGCGCAAAAAAGGTGTATTCTGTAGATGTGGGACATGGACAGCTGGCGTGGAAACTTCGAAATGACGAGCGGGTTGTCTGCATGGAAAAGACGAACTTCCGCTATATGACGCCGGAAGATGTCAGTGAGCCGATTGAATTTGCATCGGTCGATGTGTCTTTTATCTCCCTTGATAAAATCCTTGGACCCGCCTATCAGCTCTTGACGCCCGACGCACAGATGGTATGCCTGATCAAGCCGCAGTTTGAGGCTGGGAAGGATAAAGTTGGAAAGAAAGGCGTCGTGCGGGACCCGCAGGTGCACAGAGAGGTCATCGAGTCAGTATTTGCCTTCACAGTGGCAAGCGGCTTTGAGATTTTGAAGCTTGATTTCTCGCCCATCAGAGGACCAGAGGGAAACATTGAGTATCTGATGTATCTTGGCAAAGCGGCGCAGGGTGAACGGGAAGCGCAGGATACTGCGCTCGTGCAGGAGGTCGTTGAACGTGCACATCAAACGCTTGATAATTAGGTGATGGAATATCAATGAAAACATTTTATATCTATACGAACCAGACAAAGGACGGAAATGGCGAGATTACGCAGTACATACGGGATTATCTGAATCTAAAAGGCTGTCTGTGCCGCAGCGAGGTGGATGACAAGGTGGAGGGAATGATCGTGCTTGGCGGCGACGGGACCATGCTCAGAGCCGCGCGGGAGTATGTGTCTTATCATATTCCGATGATTGGCGTGAATCTCGGAACACTTGGATATCTGGCAGAGGTTGACCGGGAGGAGATCGAGCCGGCGCTTGACAGTTTGATTGCGGACCGATATGAGATCGAATCGCGCATGATGCTTGGCGGTATTCCAGTGATCAAGGGTGTCAGCACCAATCCGCAGACAGCCTTGAATGACATTGTAATCAACAGAAAAGGGGCGCTTCACGTCATTAATTTCAATATTTATGTCAATGGCCGCTTGCTGAGTACTTATAGCGCCGATGGGATCATTGTATCGACACCGACCGGCTCGACAGCATATAACCTGTCGGCAGGCGGACCGATTGTCGAGCCGAGGGCAAGGCTGATTCTGCTGACGCCGGTCTGTTCACATACACTGGTCAATAACAGGTCCATTATACTTGCAGAGGATGATGTCATTGATATTGAGATCGGGCGGTACAAGCCGGGCGAAAAGCAGGAGGTGGACGCCAGCTTTGACGGAAGATGCCCTGTCAGTCTCAACGAAGGAGACAAGATACGAATTATTCGATCGAACGAGGTGACAACAATCATCAAGCTCAGCGAGGGCAGCTTTCTGGATACGCTGCACCGTAAAATGCGTGTTTTTTGAGAGAAAAATAAAAGAGTTTGGCAAGAATGGGGGACATATATGGTTTCGGTGTCATGGGACAAGTTCAAAGCACTGTATGCAGTAGAGACATTGCAAGGATATACAGAGACAGAGATCGGACTGCTGAAAAAGATATTTGGCACCTTGCCTTGTGTGTTGGAGGATTAAGTGTCCTATGCGAAAATCCAACTGGCTTTGCGTGGGATTGGAGAACCTATGTAGATAAATCAAATATTTGCGAAAGGCATGGAGTAGAACCAGATGAAGAGGGAGAGACACGAGGTTGTAGTAGATCTGATCAACAAATATGATATCGAGACACAGGAGGAGCTGGCGGCATATCTGCGGAAAGAGGGATATGAGGTGACACAGGCAACGGTATCGAGAGACATTCGGGAGCTGCACCTGTCAAAAATCGCGGCGGGCGGCGGCAGACAGAAGTATATCATTCTTCAAAATGAGGATAACAGGCTGGGCGATAAGTATATCCGTGTGCTGAGAGAAGGTTTTGTCTCTATGAGTATGGCGCAGAATATATTGGTGATCAAGACCGTGCAGGGCATGGCGATGGCGGTCGCAGCGGCGGTAGATGCCATGCGTTTTTCGGAGATTGTCGGCTGTATTGCCGGAGACGACACAATCTTTGCCGCGGTGAAGTCCGTGGAGGAAACGAAGACCGTGATGCAAAAACTGGATGAAATTGTAAAGGGTTAGGGACGAAATAATGTTAGTGAGCTTACATGTAAAAAATCTGGCTCTGATCTCGGAGACAGAGGTAACGTTTGGAGAGGGACTCAATATCCTGAGTGGAGAGACTGGAGCCGGCAAATCCATCATCATCGGCTCCATTAATCTTGCACTGGGCGCGCGTGCAGACAAGGATTTGATACGGACAGGGGCAGATTATGCGCTTGTCGAGCTGGTCTTTCAGGTGACAGAGGAGGCCATGCGGGAGGAGATTAAAGCCCTTGAAATTCCCGTGGAGGAGGACGGTATTATTATCATACAGCGCAAAATACAGACCAGCCGGAATCTGTTTAAAATCTGCGGAGAGACTGCCACGACAAAGCAGATTAAGGCACTCTCAGAATTTTTAATTGACATTCATGGACAGCATGAACACCAGTCCTTATTGTACAAGAAAAACCATATGGAGATTCTGGACGCTTTTTCAGGGGAAGCGCTTGCAGTGATCAAATCAGAGCTGAAAGAAAAGTATCAATTGTATGCCGCAACCAAAAAAGAGCTTGCCGCGTTCTGCGTAGATGACGGGACAAAGGCAAAGGAACTGTCCCTTGCGGAGTTTGAGTTTCAGGAGATCGAGGAAGCCGGCCTGACGGTGGGCGAGGATGAAGAGCTTGAGCGCGAGTACAGAAGAATGGCAAACAGCAGACAGATTGTAGAAGCGGCAGACAAGGCATATCAGCTCACCGCAAACGGCGACCAGTCCGCGGCGGAGGCAGTCGGCTACGCATTGAGAGAACTGCGCAGTGTAGAAGGATATGACGACAGGGCGCGCGAGCTTGCCGATGAACTGGAAAATATTGATGCGCTGCTCAATGACTTTAACCGGGAAATATCAGAATATATGTCTGATATGGAGTTTGACGGCGAGCAGTTTAACCAGATGGAGGAGCGGCTGAATCTCCTCAATCATCTCAAACTCAAGTACGGTGCCAGCATTCAGGCAGTTTTGCAGTATCAGGAAGCGCTTGGCCAGAAGATTGAGAAGCTCAGGAATGCAGATGTATACAAAGCGCAGCTTGAGACAAAGCTGGCGGACATGCATACAAAGCTAAAGAGTCTCTGCCAGAAGGCTTCCAAGGTGCGCAGCAAGGAGGCGGCGAAGCTTCAAAAGGATATGATCGCCGCACTCACAGACCTGAATTTCTTAGATGTAAAATTTGAGATACAGGTACGCCAGAAGGAGGAACTCACCGCGATCGGGTTTGATGATGTGGAGTTTATGATCTCAACAAACCCCGGGGAACCACTGAAAAGCCTCGGAAATGTGGCAAGCGGCGGAGAACTTTCCCGTATTATGCTTGCAATCAAGACAGTGCTTGCATCGAGGGACAGAATCCCGACAATGATCTTTGATGAGATTGACACTGGCATCAGCGGAAAGACGGCATGGAAGGTATCCGAGAAGCTCGGCAGGCTGTCACAGAGTCACCAGATCATATGCATCACACATCTGCCTCAAATTGCTGCGATGGCAGACGATCACTACAAGATTGCGAAACAGGCAGTTAAAAACAAGACGGTGACGGACATTGTACATATGGAGGAGACAGAAGCAGTAGATGAGCTGGCAAGAATGCTCGGCAGTGATGAAATTACGGATACGGTGAGAGAGAATGCACGCGAGTTGATTGCGACTGCCCGAAAGAAGAAAGTATGATAATAAAAAGTATAATAAGATACAAAAAAATTGAGAAATCGGATACTTTTCTGTTGAAAATGTCTGAAAATATCTTTATAATATAGATATGTCGATTGGGCGGAATGGAGGATATGATTTATGGTGCTAAAAGATTATTTGGATACAAGCAAATTACAGGATTTACAAAATTCCTTTTCGGAAGCGGCAGGTCTTGAGGCGGTTGTGGTCGGTGCAGACGGCAAACGGCTGACAGAGGGACCTCGTTTTCGCAATGAGGAGGCAGATTCTGTTGATATTATGGTGAACGGAGAGAAGCTCGGTGCGGTGGTCATCGCGCAGGCTTCGGACAAGAAAGCGAGAGATGCAGCACAACTGCTTAGCACGATGATCAGCCAGACCGCTGCTTTGGAGTATATGAACAGTATCAACTCTGGCAGATACAGCTCGATCAAAGAGGATATCAAGAAGTCAGGACAGCTTGTTCAGACCATCAATGAAAAGACAGGGCATCTGAAGGGCATTGCAAAGAAGCAGACAATATTATCTCTGAATGCTACAATCGAAGCTGCAAGAAGTGGTGAGGCAGGCGTTGGCTTTGCAGTCGTTGCAAAAAGTATGCAGGACCTGTCCAACCAGTCGGCTGGAATTTACACAGATATCGAGACATCTGTTGAAGAAATTACGAATCTGATTAATTCCATCATCGAAGCGTTTGAATAAAAAGTTCGAAGAGTACACAATTATTTGATTTATTTTATATGGTAAATAGTCTATAAGATTGTGTGCTGCATTAGTATTATATTTATTATTTGCTTTATTAAAAAATGTGTTGCAAGTAGAAAATGACACTATATTGTGTCAGATAAAATCAAAAGATATAGATGAAGCGAAATGAAATTAAGAGAGAAATAATTTTGGTGCCATATTCTTGCAAACAAAAGTCATGGATAAGAGAACTGAAACAAGACTTTAATGGGTTTGGAGTATGGGGACAAAGGGTATTGTTAATTGCGTCAGAACCGCTTCCAAAAGATGAAAGAAAGTTTTTTATTCAAAATGTTATACTAAATACAAGTAATTTGTCTACTGAGATAATTGCTAAAATTGTAAAAGATAAGTAAAACTTTAAGGTTTGGCAACATTTTGGCTACAGAAAATCAGCAAGCCATAATAAATGATGTAAAAATAGGCGTGTATATGCATAAAAACTTAAATAAAATAGTTAAGAATAACAAAGAACACGCTGAGTTTGAATAGTACAAGTGTGCTTAGATTATCTTATATGGCAGGAGATCCATAGAATATTTCAGGATACACACATTTATTGCTAGTGAGAAAATTTTTGTTTCGATTAAATATTAAAAAAATGGGAAAAATATAGTATATTTAAGTGTTGTTATGATGTTTTGGGAGGTGAAGATGTGGGAAGAATAGCAGGCATTCGTATAAAAAATTATGGTTCTTTGAAAGATGTAAAAATGGGAAAACTACTGTTTGACAGTAAGGGAAAAGAACTAACAAGTATGAATGCTATAATTGGCCAAAGTGGAACTGGAAAAAGCACTTTGGCAGATGCGTTTGGCTTCCTTGCTGACTGTTTGGAAAAAGGTGTAGAGGTTGCATGCGACTTAAACGCAAGAGGAGGATTTGAGAAACTTATTTCTCAAGGTTCAAAAGAACCTATCGAGTTTGAGATATATTATCGTGAGACTAGCAATGAGCCTCCTATTACGTATGAACTCTCAATTGGATTAGATAAATATGATAGACCTATAGTCGAAAAAGAAAGATTACGTCAAAGACGAGCGAATGAAAGATATGGTCGGCCAATGTCATTCTTATTCCTTGAGTATGGAAAAGGGTTTGCCTTTAAAGGAAATAATACTGGCTTTTTAGAAGAAGAAAATCAAGAGATAGGAGATAAGGTTGATGTTGAGTTGGCGGATCCTAGACAATTAGGAATTGTAACGCTTGGTGAGTTAAGAGAACACCCAAGAATCGTTAAGTTTAAGAATTTTTTGAAAAATTGGTATTTGTGTTACTTTAGCCCTACATCAGCTCGCGAAATACCTAATGCTGGACCTCAAAAGTACTTGAATCGTCTTGGGAATAATGTAAATAATGTAGCGCAATTTCTGTATAGAGAGGACCCAAAAGACTTTTTGAAAGTATTGCGTAATATTCAGACAAAGCTCCCTGATATTAAGGAAATTAGACCTGTTAAACTGCAAAATGGCCAGTTAGTGCTGGAGTTTTTGGAGCAAGGGTTTGATAAACCATTTTATTCACAAAAAATGTCAGATGGAACATTAAAGCTTTTTGCATACTATTTGCAGTTATATGAAAAAGATGCACGCCCATTGGTTTTTATTGAGGAACCTGAGAATGGACTATATCATAAGTATTTGGCTGACTTAGCATTGCAAATGAAAAATAGCATTAAAAGCACTTATTCGAAGCAACTTTTTGTTACAACACATAGTCCTTTTTTTGTAAATTCATTATCACCGGATGAAGTATGGGTATTAGAGAAACAAGAGCATGGTTTTTCAACTATTGCAAGAGCTTCCGAGTATGAGTATGTTAAACAATTATGTGATTCCGATGTTGAATTAGGTGATTTGTGGTATAGTGATTATTTTGGTTAAGTTACGGAGAACGAGATGGAAGAATACGCATATATTGAAATCTTAGTTGAAGATAAATCAGGAGGTATTCTTGTAGAGCAAGTAATGGATAAGTATGTTAAAGATAAACAAGGTATTACATACAGAATCCATAGTTTTAAAGGGATAGGGAAAATTCCTTTAAAGACAAAACGAGTATCTCAAATAAAATCTAAAAGATTATTGACGGATTTGCCGATGTATTTGAAAGGAATGGATTCATTTTTGAAAAATATGCCTGGGAAAAAGGCGATATTTGTAATATTAGATAGTGATGATGAGGATTGTGCAGAAATGAAACGCAGTTTAATGCAAATGTATCAAGAATTGGGGATAGAGATACAAGTGTTTTTTTGCATAGCAATTGAAGAAATGGAAGCATGGTTGTTAGGAGATAGCGATGCGTTATTAACTGCATATCCAATGGCTAAACGACAATTTCTGCAAAAGTATATTCAGGACAGTATTGTTGGGACTTGGGAGTATTTAGCAGATATTGTTTATAAAGGCGGTTTACAGGCTCTTAAAAGAAATGCCTCATCATATTATGAAATCGGGATGTTTAAATGTGAATGCGCAAGAAATATTGGTGTGTTATTAGACATTAGAAAAAATGCTTCACCAAGTTTTAATTATTTTATAGGGAAACTGGATACTTTTTATGAAAGTGGTATATAAAATAGTGGCAACATTTTGGCAACAAAAAATCAGCAAGCTATTATAAATGATGTAATTGTAGCAAAAGAGAGCGTATATTTGCATAAAACTTAAAAAAATATAGTTAATAGCAATAAAGAACACGCCGTGTTTGAATAAAAAGCATTTGAATAAAAAGCATATGTAAGACGCAGGAGTTTCCCCCTGCGTCTTTTTAAAATCCTTCTACTGAGAAGCGGACTGCATTGACCGGCACATGAAATTCACTGTGGTAAACCCTGCCTTTGGCGAGAGAGCTGGCATAGAGGTGTACTTTGGAGAGCACATTACCCGCCGCATCATAGAAATAGCCATAGCAGCCCCACTTGTTAAATTCGTCATCTTTATAAGAAGTGCACTGGTATTTTAGATTTAAGGTTGCCTTGTAATCATTAAAGTCAGCATAGGTGAAATCATAAGGGACAAACTCATAGCTTACCAGCGAACAGTAATTGTCGCGGTTTGTGCCAAATTTTGCCGGAAGCTGCATCACCAGCGGTGAGGCGCTGATCGTTACATATGCCACGACTTCGGGATTGTCCAGGTGATAGACGGCAGCGACAGTAGAACCGCCTGTGCCGTAGGTCACTTGATAGGCGGCAGCGTTGGCAGCATAGGCAACAGGGGTGATGTTCACGACACCGGGGTCTGCGACAACGACAGCAAGCCTTGAGGCGTCAGCATCTCCGGCAAGAACCGCCGTGAAGGTGGCGGAGGCGCCCTCTGCGATCACAATACTATCCTCAGACAGAATCAGGCCGTTGCCAACACTCTCTTTAGCAGAAACAGACAAGGACGGGGCAGCCGTGCCCACAGATAAGATCATGGCAGCCGCCACGACAGCGCTCATTATTTTCTTGAAAAATCTTTTCATGTAAGTTCTCCTTTGATAATAGAATTTGATATAGAATATAAAAATTAACAGATATGTTTATCATATAAAAATTTGGAATAAATAACAAGTGGCTTTTTGATAAAAAACAATAAAAAAAGCGCGAAAAAATAAAAGTTAAATAAAAAATATCAGATATACTTTTCTTTTGCGGTATTTTTAGTTAAAATGGCATGTGGATATAAATATAAGTTACAGTTCACTTGCTGCCAGTTCGGAGCGAGCCGTAACTAGAATAGACGAAAAATGCATCATTTACCAGATGTGTTAGAAAGGGAAGAATATGAAAAACAGACAAAGAAAAATGGCTGTGCTTTTATGTGTGACACTGTCAGCACTGGCCTTCGGCGGCTGTGGGCAGACCGTGGTGGAGGAGACGGCAGAAGATGTGGCGGTCGTACAGACCGCAAATCCTGAGATAGGAGAGCTAAAACTCAATGCCAATTTTATCGCTACGATCAATCCTGACGAGTCCGTGTATGTGATACCCAAGGCGACTGCGGAGGTGCTGGAGGTCAAGGTTGAGGCAGGCGATGTTGTGGAGGAGGGGGACGTGCTGGCGGTGCTCGATGACACGATGGCGCAGATTTCCATGAAATCAGCACAGATTCAGCTAGATAATGCCAAACGTGCCTACAACCTACAGTATGGAGAGGGTGCCACGACCCTGAATGACATGAAGTCGGACAATACGATATCTCAGGCAGAGGACGGTGTCAACAAATTGCAGGAGAGCATGGTAGATGCGATGGATAACCTTCAGAAAGCAAAGGATAAGCTAAAAGAGAAAGAAAATGAGCTGGCTGACTTGAAGGTGGAGTATGATTTCAGGGAAGATGTCGATGAAATCAAAGATTATGCAGACTCCATTGATAAGAACACACCGCAGGGCGCTGCGGACTATGCGGCGGCCATGCAGCGGTATCAGGCAGCCGCCACTGAGGTAAAGACTGTAGAGGGTACCATCACACAGTACAAATCGACGATTGACCAGTTGGAAGGTACGATTGAAGAGCTGCAGGACAATATTGACAGTACTTATGATTCATACAGTCAGGCGGTGACTTCTACCAATATCAGTAATGGGGAACTGCTTGAAGAGCAGAAGAAAACATCGCAGAACGGTATTTCTGCGGCACAGCTTCAGGTTGATCAGGTAAAAGAAAATCTGGAGGGATACACGATTACTGCAACCATTTCGGGTGTTATTGAAACCGTGAATCTAAAAGAACATGATTTTGCAACCTCGAGCAATCCGGCGTTTGTCATTTCCAATAAAAATTCAATGACGGCAACGTACTATGTCAGTGAGGACGTGCGCAATACATTTGCCTTAGGACAGCAGATTACGCTGGAGAAGGACAACAAATTTTACGACGGTGAAGTGATAGAGATTGGAAGTGCGCTGGACGCACAGACAGGACTGTTCAAAATCAAGGCGGCTGTCAAGGGCGACACTGACGGGTTATTATCAGGAACGAAAGCGACGGTCACGACAGATACATACCACGAGAAAAATGCGGTGATTATCCCCTATGATTCCGTGTATTACGATGGCGCGCAGGCGTATGTGTACACGGTTGTGAATGGCAAAGCATGGCGGACAGAGGTGACGACCGGACTTTATGACACTGACCGGATTGTGATTACAGAGGGACTTACCGAGGAGGATACACTCATTACAACATGGTCTGCCCAGCTTCGTGACGGTGTGGATATTTCCACCGGAGAGAGCAATACAGATACTGATAATAGTACACAGGAATAAGGAGGGCGTAAGCGATGAGTTCCTTGACCAAGCTGGCCCTGAAGCGGCCTGTTTCGGCACTGTTGATCGTGCTGGCATTGTTTGTGTTTGGCATTGGTTCTGTATTTGGCTTCAAGATGGAACTGACACCAGATATGGAGATGCCCATGCTGTTTGTCATGACGATCTATCAGGGCGGAGATCCAGCGACTACGGAGGAGCTGGTGACGAAGATTATAGAAGATGCCGGAAAGACGCTTTCCGGTGTGGATTCCGTGACGGCACAGACGATGGAAAACATGTCGCTTGTCATGTTTTCGTATGAGTATGGTACGGATACAGATGATGCGTATGCGGATCTTCGAAGTGCAATTGACACGGCATCTTTGCAGCTTCCGGACGATGCACAGGACCCTGTCATTATTCAGATGGATATGAATGCGCAGGATATGATGACCCTGTCGATTACTTCGACGGGAGATACCGATGTACTGGCATTTGTACAGGACGAACTCCAGCCAGAGCTGGACCGGCTTTCAGATGTGGCACAAGTCACAATTTCAGGCGGTGAGGAGGATTATATCCGCGTACAGCTCCATCAGGACAAAATGCAGCAGTACGGTGTGACAATGGCAAATATCAAAACCTATATCACGACGACAGACTTTACGATACCAATCGGCAGTGTCGAGCAGGGCGCGCAGAATATCAGTACATCGGCTTCCTCCAAACCTGAAAATCTCATGGATTTGCAGAAGCTTCCGATCATAACAAACCGCGGAACGACCATTTCGCTGTCAGATATCGCAACCGTGTCCATGTCCTCCAAGGCAAACAGCAGTATCAGCCGGTTTAATGGACAGGACAGCATCAGCGTCGGCATCGCAAAGGTACAGAGTGAGGGTACTGTCGATGTGTCCAATCATGTGAAAGCATTGATTCAGCGTGTGGGCGCAAAAAATTCTGCGATACAGATTTCTGTGGCGTATGATGCGGCGGACAGCATTAAGTCCTCTTTGAGTTCTGTGGCACAGACGCTCGTACTTGGCGTTCTTTTTTCCATGCTTGTGTTATTTATCTTCTTTGGAGATATCAAAGCCAGCTTGATCGTGGGAAGTTCTATGCCGATTTCCCTCCTTGCAACGCTGATTTTCATGAGCTTTGCAGGCTTTTCACTGAACGTTGTCACGATGGGCGCGCTGGTGATTGCCATTGGTATGATGGTGGACTCCTCGATTGTCGTATTGGAAAGCTGTTTCCGTCTGAAAGATGAGCGGCCGGACTTCAAAGATGCCGCGATGGCAGGAACAAGAGTGGTGGTGTCGTCTGTGTCGGCATCAACGCTTACGACTGTCGTCGTATATCTTCCGCTCTCTACCATGAAGGGACTGGCTGGGCAACTGTTCTCACAGTTAGGCTTTACGATTATCTTTGCAATGTTGTCGTCCTTAATCGTGGCGATCACGCTCATTCCTATTTTCTTCTGGAAGTACAGACCCAAGGAGAAGAAAAACACACTGGCAAACCGAATTGTAGGGCATGTCGGAAATGGATACAAGACCCTTTTGCGGCATATTATGCTGAAAAAGAAAACCGTCATGACGGTGTCTGTACTGCTGCTGGTGCTGTCTTTTGTGCTGGCGGGACAGCTTGACACAGAGTTGATGTCCGCGACGGGCCTTGACAACATGAGTATCACGATTGACCAGAGAACAGGAACGAGACTAGAGGTTGTCGATGAAAATATACAGTTTATCGAGCAGATGATTATTGATGATCCAGATTTTGACGGATGTAATCTGACGATCAGCGGGGCCTCTGCAACGATCACGGCATATCCGTCCGACACGTGCACCAAGAGCGTCAATCAGCTAGTCGATGAATACAATAAAAAGCTCAAAGATACGCCGAACATGAGTATCATTGTCTCTGCGGCGGGCAGTGGTATGTCATCCATGATGAGTGTCATGGCAAGTACAGAAGTTGATATGAGCGGTAATAATATCGAGGACTTGAAAGTTGCGGCGAGAAAGGTCGAACAAATTATGCTCAATACGCCGGGCGTAATCAAAACCTCCAGTAACCTCACTTCGGATGCGACTCAGGCAAAAATACAGATTGATCCGTTGAAATGTATGAATGTAGGCCTCACTGCGGTGCAGGTGGCAAGCGAGATGTACAATGCCAGCAGTGGTGTGGAAGTGATGGATATGACGATTGGCACTGAGGAGTACACCGTGCGTATGGAGTATCCAGAGGACAGCTATGTGAATATGAACCAGCTCTTAAATCTTGAGATTGCTTCGCCGATGGGCGGCATGATCACGGTGGGCGATGTCGCGAAAGCCGTCTACACCGATGTGCCTAATACGCTTGTGCGCGAGAATGGCAAATATCAGGTAGCAATCATGGCATACACGACAGAAGCTGCAAAATTTACAGCACAGGAGTCCATTATCACAGCAGTGGACAATGCGGAGAAAAACGGCGAGTTCCCGGCAGGTGTCGGGCAGACGCAGAGTATGATGAACGAGATGATTATGGAGGAATTTACAGCGATTGGAAAGGCAATCATCACGGCTGTTTTCCTGATTTTCCTTGTCATGGCAATGCAGTTTGAGTCTCCAATCTTCTCGTTAATGGTCATGCTGAGTATTCCGTTTAGCTTGATCGGTTCCTTCTTCCTGCTGTTTATATCAGGATCGACATTGAATATGACTTCTCTGATGGGTGTGCTGATGCTGGTAGGTATCGTGGTGAACAACGGTATCCTGTATGTCGATACGACCAACCAGCTAAAAGAGACAATGTCCTTGAATGATGCGCTGATGGAGAGCGGCAGGCTGCGTCTGAGACCGATCTTGATGACAACGCTGACGACGATTCTGTCAATGCTGCCCATGATATTTACCAACAATGAAAATGCGGCGATGATGAAGGGGATGTCGCTGATTATCATTGGCGGTCTGATCACATCTACCTTATTGATTCTGTTGCTGCTGCCAAGCTTTTATCTGCTGATGAGCAAGCAGGGCAGAAAAGAGGCAAAGGAGAGACGGCGGCAGAAACGCATGAAGCGGCGCGCCGCAAAAAATAAATAACGATATTATACCAAGAATGCTGCAAAGCGTGTTTGAGAAAAAGTCTCAAACACGCTTTTTAGTGTGCCAGCATATCTTCAATAAAAATGCCATAGCCTTTTGTGCTGTCCTGCACAAGCACATGGGTGACGGCACCGACAAACCTGCCATTTTGTATGATGGGGGCACCACTCATTCCCTGAACAATGCCGCCTGTCAGCGACAAGAGCTCTGAGTCTGTGACCTCCAATGAAATCTGGCGGTTTACGGCATCTTTTCCCGGCGTCAGTTTTGTCAATTCGATGTCATAGTACTTGGCTTCACCGTTGATTGTGCACAGGATTTGTGCTGGGCCTGTGGATACTTCTTGTTTTAATGCAATGGGCAGCGGGGGACTGGTCAGCGTGTATTCATTGAGCATCTCTGCATTTGCCATGCCATAAATCCCCTGAACCGTATTGTCCACAATGACGCCAGAGACCTGATCGGGTTTGTACTCGATCACGCCAGTCAGCTCGCCCGGATTGCCGCGCTCACCGCGCTTGACTGCCACAATTTCCGTGTGGTAGAGAAGTCCGCTGCCCAGCTTTAGCAGCTCTCCGGTATCCATATCATTGATGCCGTGACCGAGTGCGCCAAAACGGTTCTGGTTGTCAATGTATGTCATAGTGCCAATGCCCTGTGCGCTGTCACGAAGCCAAGCCCCCATTTTGTAGACGTTGTTTTCGTCTGGCTCTGGCTTGATTTTTACCTGTATCAGTTCGTCTTTTCTGGAAACCTGAAAAATGATTTCTTCCCCATTGCCATTTTCTACATAAGACCGAATCTGCTTTTTGTCATTGATTGCCACGCCGTCCATCGCTGTCAGATAATCCCCGGATTGCAGCTTGTATTCGGAAGGGGCGTGCTTGTCGCCGCCCGCGCCTTCAAAACTGCCAGTATCTACCACCAGTACGCCCTGCGTTTTCACATAGATGCCAATGGGGCGTCCTACCGGCGTCAGCATTGTGTTTTCGATGACCTGTATGTCCACATCTTTGAGCGGCAGCAGGCCAAATAGCTTTAGCCGCATTTGGTAAGAGCTGGTTGTCTCTCCGGCCACGATTGTCAGCGGCTGGTTGAGTGCCAGTATCGTCTCAGAATCTGTACTGAGAATCCCGGATGCCGGAACACGCAGATTGATTTCCTCGCTTGTCCCTGCTTTGATACTAATTGTACTAGGTACACTACTCTGGTAATATGCAAAGGTTGCCCAGCAGAACAGCCCGATCGCAAATCCCAGAAAAACATATAAAAATAAAAGATATCGCTGTCTGATTTTTTCTGTTTTCATCCATTCACTACCTTACTTGCGCTATTGTACGAAATGTAGTATATGGATTTTTTGATAAAATAAACGTGTTTCTTTTGATTCAAAATTTTGTATAAAAATACATTATGACAAGGAGATACTTGTTAATTGCCAGAGGCTTCTGTATAATGGGGATATAGGAGGAATGGTTATGGGGATATATCTGAATCCGGGCAATAAAAGTTTTCAGGAATCGGTCTGTTCTGAGATTTATGTGGATAAGACGGGCTTGATCGCATCTACCAATAAGCTGCTCAACACAAGGGAAAAATATGTCTGTGTCAGCAGACCGCGGCGTTTTGGTAAATCCATGACATTAGAAATGTTAGCGGCCTATTATAGCTGTGGCTGTGATTCGGCTGATTTGTTCAGAGGATTTCGGATAGCGAATGATGAAACTTTTCAAAAACACTTGAACCAGCATAATGTGATTTATCTCAATATGCAGCAGTTTGTGATTGGAACAGAGAATCAGGCAGTGCTTCGTTCTTTGGAAGAGAAAGTGCTCGAAGAGCTTTGGGAGATGTATGGTTCCTATATCAAGAACACAGATGCGGGGCTTGCGGACGCTCTGATGAAAATATATGCAAAAACAGGTAAAACGTTTATTATTCTGATTGATGAGTGGGACTGTGTAATGCGTGAACGTCAATCTTTAGAGACCATGCAAAAGCAGTATTTGGATTTTCTGCGCAAGCTCTTAAAAGATCAGCCCTATATTGCGCTCGCCTATATGACAGGCATTTTGCCTGTGAAAAAATACGGACAGCATTCTGCACTGAATATGTTTTGGGAGTATTCTATGACAGACCCGTTTGTCTATGAGGAGTACACTGGTTTTACAGAGGACGAGGTAAAGACACTGTGCAGCCAGTATGGTATGGATTTTGGTGAAATCAGCAATTGGTATGATGGATATTGTTTTAGAAAATTTAAGCATATTTATAATCCGAGGTCAGTAGTCGCGGCAATGAAAAGTCAGGTACTGTCAAATTACTGGACATCGACAGAAACATATGAGGCACTCAAACTATATATGGACATGGATTTTGACGGACTTAGGACGGACATTGTGCGAATGCTGGGCGGAGAGCGCATCACGGTCAATACATTGAGTTTTCAGAATGACATGCGCAATTTTAAGATTAAAGATGATGTGCTCACACTGCTGATACATCTGGGATATCTGGCATATGACGCGCAGGCAAGAGAGGCATTTATTCCAAATAAGGAAATTATTGGAGAGTTTGAAAATGCAATGAGTATCGGCGGCTGGTCGGAGGTGATGCGCGTTCTGAAAGCGTCAGACAGGCTGCTTGAGGATACCTTGAAGGGAGATGCCGAGCGAGTCGCCGAAGGACTTGACAAAGCACATATGGAGGCGGCTTCTATCTTGAATTACAATGATGAAAACGCCCTTGGCTGTGCAATTGGGCTTGCGTATTACAGTGCAAGGAAGGATTATCAACTAATACGGGAATTTCCAACTGGGCATGGGTTTGCAGATATTGTGTTTTTGCCATTGCCGCATACAAATCAGCCCGCGCTGGTAGTGGAGTTAAAATATCACAAGTCTGCAAAGACAGCCATACAGCAGATAAAAAACCGGCAGTATACACAGGCACTTGAAAATTATACTGGTGAAATACTGCTTGTCGGAATCAATTATGACAAGGATAAACCGAATAAACCACACAGTTGTGTGATTGAGAGAATGACAAGAGAGGAGTAGGGGAAATGGACAAGAGAAATTTCAGCAGACCACTTGATTTAAAGCTGGTAACTGTCACGGATGCCTTCTGGCACAGAGAGCAGGAGTTAGTGCGCAAGGAGGTGATTCCGTATCAGTGGGAGGCATTGAACGACAGAATCCCTGACGCGGCGCCAAGCTACTGTATGCATAATTTCCGCGCCGCAGGGCGCATGATGCAGGAGAAGCAGAAGAAGGGCAGTGCCTATGTGGCGCCTTCCTACACATTTCGCGGATTTGAGGCACTGCCAGAGGACCCCAAAAATCCAGAACCAGACAAATTTTATGGTTTTGTATTTCAGGATAGTGATTTTAGTAAATGGATTGAGGCAGTGGGCTATTCTCTTACACAGCATCCGGATGCGCAGCTTGAGCAGACTGCGGACGAAGCGATCGACCTTGTGTGTGCCGCGCAGTTAGAAAACGGTTATCTGGACACGTATTATATCATCAATGGTATGGACAGGGCATTTACAAATCTGAAAGACCATCATGAGCTGTACTGTCTGGGACATTTGATTGAAGGCGCTGTCGCCTACTATCAGGCGACAGGAAAAGACAAGCTTTTGAACGCGGCGCGCCGGTATGCGGACTATGTGGCAGTATATTTTGGACCACAGGAGGACCAGTGCAAAGGGTATCCCGGACATGAGATCGCAGAGATGGCACTGGTTCGTCTCTACGAGGTGACAGGCGATAACCGTTATCTCGAGCTTAGCCGGTTTTTTCTAAATCAGCGGGGGACAAAGCCTTATTATTTTGATGAGGAGGAGCGAAAGCGCGCAGTGCTCGAGGGCAGAGAGAACCAACTGCCCAAGTTTGATGAGGAGGAGCGATATGCGTACTATCAGGCACACAAACCAGTCTGTGAGCAGGAGGAGGCAGTAGGACATGCAGTCCGGGCGGTCTATCTGTATTCGGGAATGGCAGATGTGGCGCGGCTGACCGAAGATGATGCCATGTATGCTGCCTGCCAGCGGCTCTGGGAGAATATTGTGAGAGAGAAACTCTATGTGACAGGCGGCATTGGCGGCACAAGCCATGGGGAGTCCTTCTCTTTTCCGTTTGACCTGCCAAATGATACCAGTTACTCAGAGACCTGCGCGGCGATTGGACTGGCATTTTTTGCAAGGCGGATGCTTGAAATTAAGGCAGAAAGCCAGTACGCCGACGTTTGCGAACTAGCATTATATAATACAGTATTGAGCGGTATGGCGCTGGATGGCAAGAGCTTCTTCTATGTGAATCCCTTGGAGGTGCTGCCTGAGGCGTGCCACAAAGATTTTCATAAGAGCCATGTAAAGCCTGTCCGCCAAAAGTGGTTTGGCTGTGCCTGTTGCCCGCCCAATATTGCACGCATTGTCAGTTCTGTTGCCTCTTATGCCTACACAGAGCGGGAGGATACGCTTTGGTTCCATCTGTATATGGGCAGCGTGCTGACAAAGATGGTTGGCGGACAGGAGATGAATCTGTGTGTGGAGACGGACATGCCTTGGAATGGCCATGTGTCTGTCAAATTCCACACGCAGGAGGCAGTGTCATGTACCTTGGCAATGCGCATTCCCGGATGGAGTGTCAAGGGAAGTGCAACTGTGGTCTGCGGCGGCGCAGCTGTTGGTATCTCATGGGAAAAAGGCGGCGGACAGCTCTATGTTGTGCAGGGCAGCCTGAAAGAAGTATCTGTGCAGGACGGCTATTTGTATCTGAGCGGCGCATGGCAGGAGGGCGATTGTATTTCGCTGGCGTTTTCGATGGAGGTACATATCGTGTGCGCGAACGAGCGCGTGCGCGAGGATATTGGAAAAGCAGCATTTATAAGAGGACCTGTTGTATACTGTATGGAGGAGGCAGACAATGGCAAAGACTTACATTTGTATAGTATAGATGCAGCGCAGCTTGGAACGGACTGTCAGAATGCAGTGGTGGAAATGTCAGAGGAGCTGGGGCATCCGATGGCAGTGCTGCGCGTTCCGGGAAAACGGCGTTTGTTTTCTCAGTCTGAGAAGCGTACATTGTATCGGAAATATGAGCCGGCGCAGTATGAAGATGTGACATTGAAACTGATTCCGTACTATACATGGTGTAACCGCGGTGAGGGTGAAATGAGCGTGTGGATACGATGTGATTGAAAAAACGGGCTGTCGTGCATGACAGCCCGTTTGCTATGTATTTGTTTGTCAAATCTGTTCATCAATGATAGACACATCGATTTTGGAAGTCTTTAGAATGTCATTGACTATATTTTTGCAATATGCGGAGAGCTCTGTCCCAAATGCAGCATTCGAGCCAAATAATTCATTGAAAGCGGTTTTATAATCGCTTGTCGTCATATCGACAGTGTCATCAACGGTCATTTGTTTATTGTCACTGTCGAAGTTCAAGCCAATTTTGGCGAGTTTGTCCTTGTTTTCAAGGCAGAGCTGATAATATTTTTTGGCAGAGCTGCTTTGTTCAGGACTGATTCGCAGGACTATGTTGGTCGAGCTGGCAAGGTAGTTCAGGGAGCCATTGACAGACTCCTGAACAATCGGATTAGAACCATTGCCGGACTGTACAAAAGTATTGCATTTGTCCAACGTTAACAATGCGGACGACGCAAGTGTTGCATAGGAAGCATATGCCAGATCCAATGTCTCATATTTGGTGGTGGTGCTGGTGTTGTACGTCACAGTGCTGTAAACTGCGTCCCCGGCAGTTTCATCCAGATTGCGCATAATCTTATCGGCTTTGTTGATCAATGAATCATGACCGATGAGCAGGGCGTTAATATTTTTATCCTTCGCCTCAGCAAAGGTTTTGCTGTTCAGGGCGTACCGTCCATTGATATTTTCAATACCAATCTTTTTCAGCGCTTTGTTATTGTCCGCAAATAGCTTTTCCAGCTTTGTAATCTGCTTCTGAACGTCTTTGTTTGTGACGGACTCTGAACTTTCCTTCATATCATTGTAAGATTTCAAAAAGTCAGTAACCTGTTTTTCCAGCATATCCTTCGAGATGCCTCCCGAAGTGTAGCGTTTTAACTTTTGCAGTTTTTTCTGTAAAGCTTCTGACTTATCCTGTAGCTTTTCGATGCTTTCATCGGTTTCAGTCACTTTCTTGACACGATGTGTTGTATAGGAATAATTGTTTTTTGATATTTTGTTGATAAGGTCTATCGGTGTATATTGAATTGCCATAAAAATCCCTCCAAATCAGTATATAAATATTATCGGCATGTTGGCGTGAAAATTATAGGGGAACAGACAACTTTACTGCTTTTTTTGCAGCACGCAATCCCATAGATATAGACAGTCTCCATACCCTCCTGCCGCAGATAATTCGTGTAATGCTGCGTATTAATCTGTGAAACAAACTGGTCTGTGATGTTGAAACAACCAATACCGCAGGGGACTATCCCATTATTCCATCCGATGCAGATGCCGGGAATAATTACAATATAACATATGTAAATGGCGTGCTGGAGATATGTGGTATGCTGAGTATTCATTTTGATATGCAGGGACACGGGAACCAGATATCTGCGCTGGAAGTAAGGAACTGTAGAAAAAGCGGGGACAAAGTGACAGAGCCAAAGAAACCGGAAACAGAGGGTTATACTTTCGGCGGCTTGTACAAGGACGCGGCTTGTACGATAGCGTGGAATTTTGAGACAGATACGGTGACTACATATACAGTTCTGTTTGCGAAATGGACAGAAAATCAGCCAGATGAGGAACGGATTGATTTGAAGCCCATCGGTGCGATCGCATCGATCAAAGCAAAAATATATGACGGATACCCGTATGAGCCTGTGGTGAAGGTGACAGTCACAGAAAACAGAAAGAAAAAACACTGACAGAAGGAGCAGACTACAGAGTACTTTACCATGACAACACTGCCTGTATATGATGCTGTTCAATCACAGATTATCCAGCCTGAAAATATAACGCTTAAATACCACATGACCCAGTATACAGGAAAAGCCCTGAAGGACAATGAACCGACAGTGAAGATTGGGGACAAAGTGCCTGTTAAGAATAAAGACTACAAGGTACAGTACCAGAATAACACAAATGCAGGAAATGCGCTGGTTATTGTCACAGGTAAAGGGGCATACAAAGGTAAAGCTGTACAAGATTTTATGATAGAGCCGAAATCAGGAGAAGAGTGGACGATAAAAAAGAGTTTGGATAAAACATTTAATGGAAAATTACAAAAGCCAGCAGTATCAGGCGTGAAGGCCGGAAGCAAAAAACTGGTAAAAAACAGAGATTTTACGGTTTCCTACAGTAACAACTTTCATGCAGGAACTGTGACAAAGACAGTAAAGATACAATAAATTACAAGCCAGAATAAACGCTAGTGAAGCGCTGCTCTGGCTTTTGCTGTTGATATTCAGGAAATTTTGCCTTACAATAAAGGTATCATACGAAAAAGGAGAGACCTATGGGAATCTATTTAAATCCGAAAAATAAAGGTTTTCAGGAGGCAGTGTGTTCTGAAATCTATGTGGACAAGACAGAGCTGATCGCCTACACCAATAAATGTCTGAATACGGAAGAAAAATATATCTGTGTCAGCAGGCCAAGGCGCTTTGGTAAATCAATGACTCTCAAAATGCTTGCCGCTTATTATAGCCGCGGATGTGATTCAAAGAAACTGTTTGCAGGATATAAAATAGAAAGTGACAAAACTTTTCATAAATATTTAAATCAATATGATGTAATCTATCTAAATATGCAGCAGTTTTTGCTCAAAGCAAAAAAACAAAACTTGACAGTGTATTTAGAACAGGCTGTCATTGCAGATATAAAGAGGTTATACAGTGAACATTTTCCAGCGCAGGAGACAAATCTTGTTTCAGTGCTGGAACAGATTTATGCGGAAACAGACAGGGAATTTATTTTTTTGATTGATGAGTGGGATTGTGTAATGCGTGAGCGTCAGGAAGCAGAAGATTTGCAGAAAGAATACCTTGACTTTCTGCGGGTATTGTTAAAAGATCAGCCTTATGTTGCTCTTGCTTACATGACAGGTATTTTACCAGTGAAAAAATATGGTAAGCATTCCGCGTTAAATATGTTTAGGGAATATTCTATGACCAGCCAAAAAATGTTCGAGGAGTACACAGGCTTTACAGAGGAAGAGGTAAAGGTATTGTGCGTGCGTTTTGGTATGGATTTCGAGAAAACAAGCAGTTGGTATGATGGATATCAGTTTAAGAGATTCCAGCATATATATAATCCCAAATCTGTCGTAGAGGCAATGAGCTGTCAGGAGTTTTCGAATTACTGGACCGCAACAGAAACCTACGAGGCATTAAAAGTTTATATGGATATGGATTATGACGGTCTGCGGTCTGATATCGCACATATGCTTGGCGGCGGGCGTGTTGAGGTAAATACCAAAAGTTTTCAGAATGACATGCATACCTTTAAGACCAAAGATGATGTGCTGACATTATTGATACATTTGGGATATCTTGCCTATGACGTATTGGCAAAGGAAGTGTATATTCCAAACAGGGAGATTATCGAAGAATTTGAAAACGCTATGAGTGTCGGCGGATGGGTAGAAATTATGCGTATATTGCAGGCATCTGAAAAACTGCTTGAGGATACAATCAAGGGAAATGCAGAACATGTTGCGCTTGCGCTGGACAGGGCGCATACAGAGGCAGCGTCTGTTTTGACATACAATGATGAGAACTCAATGGCATGTGCGATCGGGCTGGCATACTACAGCGCAAGAAAAGATTATGTATTAGTAAGAGAGTTTCCGACAGGAAAAGGTTTTGCAGATCTGGTATTTTTGCCACTGCCGCATACAAATAAGCCTGCGCTTCTTGTTGAACTGAAATATGATAAATCTGCCGACACTGCATTGCAACAGATAAAAAACCGGAAGTATACACAAAGCCTAGAATGCTACAGCGGTGAAATACTTCTTGTCGGGGTGAATTACGACAGGGAAGCCGCAGATAAGCCGCATAGCTGTGTGATTGAAAGGTATGTGGTGAATGATGGAGGCTTTACTGAATTTTAGTTTAAGAAAATAAGATACAAACTATCACTTTTTATTGCAGATGAAAAGCGATGAGTTTGTATCTATATATTATATATTTCTCTTTACATTAAGCACATTCATCAATGCTTCCTGCAATACCCTTGAAACATTAATTCCAGCATGTTCGGCTTCATAATTGAGCCAGCTTGGAAGTGCTACGTTTCTCCTGACAGTTTTTGTATCAATTTTTTTTCGATACTCAGAAAAATCAACATCAACATATGTCAAAATTCCTTTAGAGAAATCAATATCCTCTGTATCATGCTTTACTTTCCCAATAGCAGTATTTTGATCTGATGGTACAGGAAGCTGCTCTTTATGATCTTCCATTGAAATTCCTGTCAGTCCAATAGCATCTCTCGCCATTTCTATAGCATCTGCAAAGGTATCTCCTTCAGTAAAAATTTCCATATCAGGAACACATACCAAAAAAGGATGTTCAGAACCGTCATTTGTATTTACGATAAAAGTTGGATAAACTTGTTTCATAGTATTCTCCTTATAATAACTTCCATTTTCTAAGTATCATTTTTGCCAAATTTTCATTCACTTCGTTATGTCTTGGAATTTTTTCTGTGTCACTGCCTCTTCTGTATATATCATGATTCCCACCATGTCTTTCAAAAGAAAAACCTGCCTCTTTTAGTTTATTAATTCAATCTCTTTGATTCATTCGTGTTTCTCCTTATTTTTATATTATACACACTAATTACACTTGTGAGTTGTAAGTTATTAATAAAAAAATAACCCTTCCATATGGTTTTATGGTATCCTATAAGTTGCCAAAATAAAAAAGGATAAATCCACCAGAAGAGTTATTTCAAATATGAGTTTATCATACTTGCTGGCGGATGACCATACGACTATGTTAAATATTATTGAAAAGATTTTATGCCATTTTGAATCCTGTTTTTCCCGTAAAGCTGCTTTCCGTTGGTTTGTGATCATCATCACAGGGCTTATGCTCCGTTCGGATAAGCTTGGTGTCACTTCCATACTTCGTGACCTTGCCCTTGCCCCGGGCTGCTATGATTCCATGCTTCACTTTTTCAGGGCATCCTCATGGTCATTAGAGGATATCCGAAAACGCTGGTTCTCTGCTGAACGCTCCTGCGGCAAAGATAAGAAAGCGGTTAAAAACAGCAGTGAGGACATCCTTATTTTTCAGGATACCCATGAACCTATCATAGACCGCAGGACTTGGTATTTGGTGCAGGAATTAAGAAAGACGGTGCGGAGAGTGGATACCGGCGGGGAAGGAAGCCTGCTGACCGGAAAGCTCTACTGTGCGGATTGCGGCGGGAAGATGCACTACCGCAGAAGCACGACAAGAGCGGGCAGGGACTGGTGTGGGATTCCGAACGGGGAAGTCCAGCACACATCCGCAGGTTTTAATTGCAGCACCTATAACAGCAGCAGAAAAAAGTATAAATAGGTGTGCTGTTCCCATTCCATAAAAGAGGATACGGTAAAAAGCTTATCCTCGAATCAATTCAGTATGCCTTAAAAAGCGTCCGCATGGACGAGGCGGCATTTATAAAAAGTATGCGGAGTGCATCAGAGGTCATGGACAAAGGCGAAGTGAGAAAGCTGAAAACAGATCTTGCGAAAAAAGAGAAGCGCTTTGCAGACCTTGACTTACTGATTAAAAAGGTGTATGAGGACAATGCAATGGGGAAGCTGCCGGACAGACGGTATGAAATGCTTTCTTCCGATTATGAGAAGGAACAGCAGGAGATTGAGATTTCTATAAGAGAAATTCAGGAAAAACTCATGCAGTTTGAAGAAGATACAGACAGGACGGAGGAATTTTTAAGCCTTGTCCATAAGTACACCGATATTCAGGAACTTACGCCTGCCATCGTCAATGAATTTGTGGACAAAGTGCTGGTACACAAGATAGAGGAAACGGATGGCGATCCGCAATCTTATACTGGACAGGAAAGCGGAAGAACTTCCGGCGGAGATCATTGAGAATTATCTGCGCTACGGAGACACAAAGGTAGGCGGGGAATACCAGCAGCTCATGGAGGAAGCCGCAAAGTCTTATGTGGATAAGATATTTGCGGAACTGAAAGCGCACGGTTATAATCCAAACCTTATGAAACTTTATATCATGGGCGGCGGCGCAAAGGTTGTGGAGCTTGTGGGGGACTATGACAGCGGTAATGTTACCTTCAACCATGATATACGGGCAAACGCTAAAGGATACGAATACTTTTGCTATATGAAGCTGCGCAGGCAGAAAGCAATGGCTTCCGCCGGATAAGGAGATGTGTCTGAATGAAGAATAAAAACCATAATATCCGTTTCAACATGGAAAAAGGTGACGAGTGCAGGGCGTGGGAACTTCTTCACTCCCCCAAGGTGCGTCAGATGTTCAAGTCGCAGAATAGATTCGTGATAGAAGCAGTCAATGATTATTATGACAGATGCGTGGCAATGAAGAATGATCCCTATATGGAAACGAGGGAAAAAGAGGATGCTTTTGCAGATCGTATCGTGGAAGCTGTGGAAAAGAAAGTGGTGTCCAACCTTTCGGCGCTTTTCGGTATGTATATGGCACAGGGAATAGAGATGGTGTAATGAACGGTGCAGATTCGTTCTGTGTGTCCGATCCAGCAGATGCAGCGGTACAGTGTGGAGAAGCTATAGCAGAGCAATCCACAGAGCCGCCGGACAATGAACTGATTGATTTTGACGCATTTTAATATAAATATGGACAGGGCTACGGTAATCGGATTTATCGTAGCTTTATTTTCATGGAAATCACCATAACTAAGCGTAAATACAGCCATATTTTAAGAACGCAAGGGCAAAGTGTAGCCGAAAGGTTACAAAACAAGGGCAAAGGGCAGCCATTAAAGGCTGCAAAACAAGGACAAAAAGCAGCCGAAAGGCTGCAAATAAGGGCGTAAGTATAGCCGTCTGTTTGAAACTGGAATATCAGTTTTCAGACAGGTGGCTTTTCTATGTCTGTGAAGCATCTGTTCCACGAACTGCTTTGGAGTGATTCAGGGAGTGTCGGCGGGTAGCTTCCGGGGATTTCGCCCTTGCAGGGGGTAAATTTGCGCCTGCGCAAATTTACAGTCCGAAAGAGCCGGACTGTATTTATTCATACCGCCCAGAGGACGGGCGCATGAATGGCGATGCTGCTTACGGCTACATTTCAGGGCAGATGTGCAGCATCGTCATAGGGACTTCATAAAACGAAGCCCCTATGCGGCTGTCAGAAAGCGACAGCCGTAAACTGCCCGTATCCGGACATCGGTTCGCAGACAGACGTCTGATAATGACTGCTCACAAAAATCTGCGGCGGCAGAGTATCTGCCAAAAGAAAGGAAAATCGCATATGAGGAGAAATTCATTTATAGAAATGGCAAAACTGCATGACTTATCGGGGCGCATCACTTATATTTCAAGCCACGCCAAACAGGAGCATCTGTATGAAGTCTATACAACAGAACCGGACAGGGCATTCTGGCGGGAACTTGCCAAGTGCAATCAGGAAGAATTTGAAAAAAGCGGGACGAATGGAAAATGTATTGAGGCAAGAGAGCTGATGATTGCCCTGCCGGAGAGTTTTATCAGCTATGACCATGATTATCTGCTGAAAAAAATGGTTGATGAGTTTAAGGAAAAGTACGGTGTGGAATGTTTTGCCGCGCTCCACCACAATAAACGGAAAACAAACCTGCATATCCATATGATATTTGCGGAGAGGAAGCGGTTAGACCAGCCGGAAGAAAAGACTGCCACCCGCAATATGTTCTATGACGAGAAGGGGCGTCATGTGCGGACAAAGAAGGAGATACTTGACAGTGACGGGAATATCCGCAAAGGCTGTAAAATCATCAAAAAAGGCGAAGTGTACGAGCGTAAGATTTTTACCATAAAGGACAGCCGTTTCAAGCAGGAATCCTTTCTGGACGAGGCGAAAGTATTTTATACGGATCTGATCAATCAGATGGTGATTGACGATAAGGACAGGCTCAGCATATTTGATAAAAACGGTCCGTACCTTGCCACAAAGAAAGTCGGTAAAAATAATCCCAAAGCGGAGGCGATAAAAGCAGACAATGAAATCCGCATGGAATGGAACAGAGCTGTTGACCGCGCTATTGTAAGCGGCGTATCCGAGACGATGGTAAAGTGAAAAATGTGGTCAGAAAAAAATTAAAGCAATATGTAGAAAAAGCGAGGCGTTACAGATGGAAAGGAAATACAGTGAAAGAGATATAAGTCACGGGGGTGGGTGTATAAATTGTCAGCAATAGGAACTGCATTCGTTTGCAGTTCTTATTGCTTTAATGTAATAATGGTATGAAAAGTGAGTGTATCATCGTTGTAATACATCTGCAAATTGCCATGATATTTGCTGACCACTTTACGAATGCTTTTTAATCCAAATCCATGTCCATTTTTATTTACGGTCAGCTGCCTGTCCTTACAGAGAAAAGGATTTTTTCGGCAGGAATTGATAACCGTTATCACAATAAATGGTGTTTTTTCACGTTTGCTTGTATTAATCTCAATAAAAGAGTCAGGAATAATGCCTGCTGCCGTTATAGCATTATCCAGCAAATTGCAGAACAGAGAGGTAAGGTCATTGTCTGCAATAAAATCCGTTGTCCCACTTCGTATGTCGACATGAAAAGATATATGGCTGTCAGTGCATCGCTGCATATAACGGCATAGGATGGAATTCAGCATTTCATGGTCACATAGTCTGGAAAATTCTTTCAGGTCTGGAGAAAGTACCAATTGCCGGATATAGGCGCTTATTTTAGCATACTCTTTTTGCTCATTCAGCAGGTTAATGGATTGCAGGTGATTTTTTATGTCATGGATTAAAATACGCTGGTTTTCATTCTGTACATTTAGCATTTTATAATATTGGGCTGAATCTGACTCTTTTTGGAGCAATAATTGCATTTCTGTAAATTCCATGTTTTTTTTCTGATGATAGTGGTTGATTTCAAACATGAGCAGGTTTGTTGCCAGCAAAAGAACAGCACCCATAGTAACCATCCAGTCAAGTGACGATGGGAGCAAAACAGATTCGCCAATGCTTACGAAAGTAAGCATAATAAAGATTGAGGTCAGGGGAATGAAAACAAGAAGAAAAACCGACTGATCATGCTGCCCTGCATCCTTCTTTGTTTTTTTCATCAGGTGTATCAGTATATAAATAACTGCAAAAAATATGAGTTTACTAAAGACCGCAAAAAATAAAAGGTGATAAAATTCCCTGCCGTTATCAAGAAAGCGAGGGGCAAAGTGTCTGGTAATTCCATAAACGACGAATTCACTCATTGCCATAACAGCCGACAGTATGGAAGAATGGAATAATGCTGTATTCCAATTCAGATAACATTGTGTCAGCAGGAAAATGAAATTCAGCAAAAAATATAAAATGATATTAATCCATATCGATTCGGACAGTGACACGCAAAACAGGATAAAATATAAACCGCATAGCACGGCAAGTTTTCTCCGTGGGGTGTGTCTGGCAGGAAATAAATTGGAGGAGTATTGCCAGAGTATAATTGCTTCTACAAGAAAACTGAAAAAATAACAGATTGTATTTATCATTTGCTTTACCTCGTACTTTCCAAATAAAGGAGATAGGCTTCCTTAAATGCGCTGTATTTTCTTTTTGTCAGATAAGCAGACTGATTATCTGACATATGGACAAGATTACGGTCAAAATCCGTGACATGTTCAAGATTGATAATGAAACTGCGGTGTGTCTGGAAGAAACGGTTTTTGGGGAGAAGTTCCTGCCAGTACTGTATATTGTGAATGGATTCAAAATCACACAAAGTAGTATGTACCGTTACTTTTCTGCCCTGTGCTTCCACTGCTATGACGGAAGATGCAGGCAGTGTATGTACACCTTGTTTTGTTTCAACCGGGATTTTTACTGTCATAGTGTTATACAGGTCAACCGCATCTTTCATATTGCGGAAAAACCGTTGTTTAGCCAAAGGCTTTGAAAGATATCGGAATACATGGAACCGCATTGCATCATCAAGATATTCAGAATAAGAGGTCACAATAAAAATAATAATCTTATCATGCTTCTTTTTTAATTCCTTTCCCACATAGATACCATTCATTCCGGGCATTTCTATATCAAGAAATAGAATGTCTTTTTCACCTTTATCTGCCAGCAGGGATTCCCCATCAGAAAAACAGACCAGTTCGGGGCATTTCACGCTTATGTTTTCAAAAAAATCTCTGATATATTTTTGAAGCTGTTCAATTATCAGCGCATCATCGTCACAGATGAGTATTCGCATTTTTATACCTCTTTTCATGTAATTTACTACATAGTTACCCTCTGTATTATACAATAAAGATCAGGAAAATACAAAGAAACTGCATGAAAAGGCGAATATTTGTAAAATGACCAAAAAAGGGCAAAAAATGTCGTTTCATGCAAGAAAGGTTGAAATTAGGGCAAATAGAGGGATAATGGAAATTGTCATTGAAAGGCACCGAGAAGCTGAACCCTTGATTTTTACAGGGGTGAGGCGATTTGGGGTATTGATCTTGACACTACCAATCTGATGGAAAAAGGAGATATTATGAAAAAGAGCATTTCAAAAAAGATGTTTGCGTTGTCTGTGCTTATGTCTGCCGGTATGCTGTTAGCTGGCTGTTCTGGTACGGCAGCAGAACCCTCGGAGAGCACACCGGCGGGAAGCAGCACAGAGGCGATGCAGGGGAGTGTAGGAGTGGCAGAATCCGGTATAAACCATATCAGCGAGAAGGTGTCCGATATGTTGGTCATTGATGCGGATGTCATTTTACCGAAAGAGCAGGTATATAGCGTGTATGCGTTGACAAAGCAGGCGTTTCCGAGAGAAGATTTAGATGGTTTTTTCGGAACGTCGGAAGCAGCCGTAACGGATCACCCGGAATGGGTGGGGGCATATTCTGCAGAAACGGAAGAGGGCGGATACTTTAGTACGAATCCCTATGGTAATTTTACATATGCGAAGGATGAGGAAAGGGACGACTACATCGTATATTTGGTGGAATCCGCATATTATAATGCTGGCAGTTGTTCTTTCCAGAAGGAAGAAATACAAGATTTATCCTTTCTGGACGCAGAAAAAGCCGTTCAGATGGGGAAAGAAAAAATTAAGGAGCTGACCGGACAGTATTCGGAGGTTCTTGTTGCTTATTCTCTGAATAAGGAAATACTAACAGAGTTGGAGGAGAAGTATAGGCAGACTCAGAAATATCAGGAAGATGCACAGACAAGGAAAGAAACTACAGTTGATGACTGGTCAGACGCAGATGAGATATATTATATGGAATATGAACTGACAAAGGATGGTCTGCCGATTTACAGCGGCATCAATGAGCCGGGTATATCCATGGCAGTGGAAACCTTTTGGACGGCTGAAACCCGAATTACTATGATGCTTGATAAGGATGGGATTCGCTATATAGCCAGCAAGGGTGGAAGCTTTGACGCCAGCCCGGAAGCAGAGGCGCAGACGATTATCTCAGCGGAGGCGGCACTGGAAGCGGTAAAGGAAATTTATATGAATACCATATTGAACTCGCAGGTTACAATCTCCCGGATATGGCTGGAATATGTCGTTGTACCGGACTGGGAAGAGCAGGAACAGTATAAGCTGGTGCCTTATTGGTGTGTGCAGATAGATTCACCTTCGGGAAACAGCAGTGCGGAGCGGATCAATGCGATAACGGGAGGCAATCTATCCTATGGAGAATAAAAGGGCATTGCCCCGTCTGTTTGGTGCTGAATTTAAGAGGAGTCTGACGGTGAGATTTCTCCTTGTACCGGTCGGCGTGGTGTTGTGCATCTGTCTGGATACCTGGAACCAGATACCATTTATGTGGACATCTCCTGAGACTATGGATGTATACTATTATTGGTGTAATTCTTTTATATTTGGAGGCTTTTATGGTATCTATGTGGTTCCGATGCTGGCGGCGCTTCCATATGCGGTAAGTTTTTGCGAGGAATACAATACGAATATGCTGAGGGTGCTGCTTATGAAAGCAGGAAAGAAGAAATACTGCATGTCCAAAGTGCTTACGACATTCCTAACGGGAGCTCTTTCGGTATCGGCAGGCGGGATTACTTTTATTCTCCTGGCAAATTCTTTTGTTCAGTTGTTCAATCGAGCCAGATTGCCGGAGACAGAAGCCTTTCCTTATTATGAATTTTTGCTGCAAGGTAACGCTGCCTGCTATTTTACAGCGGTTATCTTCCTTTTGTTTTTGACCGGAGGGTTATGGGCAACGGCAGCTTTGCTGGTATCGTCATATTTCCCGAATATCTATGTGACGGCGGCGTCTCCGTTGATTCTATCCTTTTTGACAGGTCGGGCTTATTTGGTTTTGAAAATTCCTGTCAGACTTCGGTTGGATTTATGGCTGCAGGGTAGAAGTTCCGCTGGTACAGATCAGCTCACCATTTTGTGTTCTGCGTTGGTGGTGCTGGGACTGACTGTGGGATTTGGTATTCTGTTTTACCAGAAGCTGAAAAGGAGGGTGGAGCATGAGTAAGGGCCTTCGAGTTTTTTGTTTTCAGCTAAAGCAGGAATTGGTGCAAGTCAGGGTGATGATCCTGTTCATGATTCTTGCTGTATTTATCTACTCCTATCTGGAGCCGGTGGCCAATCTGGCACAGGCGGTTGGTGAGAAAGTGAGTCCGTGGGCTTTTCCACATCTGATGAATGATTACATCTGTCAGATGGTTTTTATGGTGAGTGCAGTATTCCTGTTTAGCACAGCACCCTTTGAGGGGAAGGCTCATTACTATATCGTTCAGCGTTCCGGGAGCTTTTCCTGGCAGTTGGGTAATGTACTGTATATTCTGGCATCTTCGTTTTTGTTTGTGGGGTTTATATGGGTATTGAGTGTTATCAGCCTGCTTTCACGAACCAGGTTTAGCGGCGATTGGGGAATCATCTGGGGGACATTGGCAAGGACAAACGCAGGGAATCAGTATGATGTCCCGTTTACGGTGTTTGCTTATATTGTCGGTGTACTTTCGCCGATGGAGGCGACTGCAATCAGCTTCCTGCTTGAGTGGGCGTGTGTCTCTTGGATGGGGTTGGTGGTCTATTTGTTCAACTATATCACAAAAAAGATGACAGGGATATTGGTGGCATCATTCTTTGTATTTTTGGATGTGATGATCTACAATTCATGGACACCCAAGGCATATCTTTTCTCACCGGTGACGTTGGCACAATTGAAGGTGATGTCAGGGAACAACTTATCCTATGGCGTATCTTTGAAATATGCGGTGGTGTTCTTTGCGGTGACAATCACGTTTTTTATTGTAATATGCTTGGGACAGGGAACAAAAAAAGTAAAGAAATGGGGACTGAAAAAATGAATGATAGAAGGATTCTTTTTAAAAATGTCTCTAAGACAATAGACGATCAGATGATATTGAAGGATATCAATCTGGAGATACCTAAGCAGGGGATTTATGGAATTGTGGGCAGGAACGGTTCAGGAAAGACGGTGCTGATCAAGTGTCTGTGCGGGTTTATGCCTGTCACGGAGGGCGAAATATGGGTAGGAGAAAAACAGGTCGGGCATGATGTGGAATTTATTGAGGATACCGGATTCATCATCGAAACACCGGGATTTTTGCCCAGAGAATCCGGATTTCGCAATTTGAGATATCTTGCCTCCATCCGGAATGTGGTCGGAAAGGAGCGCATCAGGGAGTGTATTACCATGGTTGGTCTTAATCCTGATGATAAGAAATGGGTAGGGAAATACTCATTGGGGATGCGCCAGCGGCTGGGTATCGCACAGGCTATCATGGAGAATCCTAGTCTGATTATCCTTGACGAACCCATGAATGGGCTGGATAATCATGGCGTGGGGGAGATACGAAAACTCCTGCTTGGACTGAAGGAGGAGGGAAAGCTGATTCTTATCATCAGTCATAACCGTGAGGACATCAACGTGCTCTGTGACAGGGTGTATGAGATGGATATGGGAGTGCTGACACAAGTAAGGAACTGTTAAGAAATCACGCATGACAATTACTTGTCTAAATGTCCATCTGCGGCATCAGAAAATCTTGACATAGCCCGCTATGCCTGCGATTTTCTTCTTTGCAGCTGAACATTTATACGGCGTACTTGTCACAAGTAATTTCTGAACAGTTCCTAAGGTAAAAATAGCAGAATACAGCGATTGTTTTTTATATGTGGGAAGGTGTGTCGTAGTGAAGTGAAAACTGTGCTGCGATACCCTTTCTTTTTTATGCGCATGTCGATGCAAATGCAAAAAACCATATATGAAAGTTTTTGACATGGAAGTATGTCACTAAAGTAGCTCATTGGCGGAGCACGAGTAGCGTAGATAAATCTTCCCTGCTTAATTTGTGAAATTTGGCTGAGTTGTTGCTTGTTTTTGAAAAAAGTTTACAAACATACTTGACAATACTTCTCTGAAATTACAATTCCACGTTTTGTAACCACAATAGCAGACAGTGTATTCAGCTATCCCGGCAAACAAAATTCTTCCATATAACATATTAGAGGATTCTAATGCAAAGATAAAATATGACAACCATTTTGAATGTGTCTATGCCAAAGGTGGCAGCAAGCCAAAACCTGTTGTGACATTTGACGGAAAAGCTTTGAAAGAAGGGACAGACTATACACTCAGCTATAAAAACGAGAATGGCATGTCTAAGCCGGCAGGCAGTGCAGTCGAAAGTACAGATATCATACCTTCGGACACACAGATTCGAATTACGCTTGATTGCGGAACAGGCAGTCAGGGCGCTGCTGAAAAGAGAGCGGATATGGAGAACCATCTGCTTGTAATAACCATGCTGGTATGCTTTGTCAAGGGGCACATCATACCAAGATTTAAGGATTTACCAAAACGCCGGGGACGCGTGAATAGATTCACCTCGCTCCATGAATGGAGAACCTCCCGTATGAAGCCCGTTTTGTCAATATAATATTAAAACGGTCAATACCAATCGGAATTTTTTTCTTGTGCTTTTCCATGACAGTATCTCCTTTAATGTGCAAAATTTTTATTGTAACACAACCATCAGAACACAATCATCTTGAAAAAACTACTTTTCATTTTGCATTCTTTGTGGTAAAATGGGCGTTGGTTTATGGATATAGAAAGGATGGCAGACAAATGACAGCGTTTCAGGAAGTGTTCTCGGATTTTTATAAGTGTTTTATCAAAGAAGACCGCTATAAGCTCTTGGTGAGTGGTATCGGCGTGACAGTCAAGGTCTCGCTGCTGGCAGTTTTTATTGGTATTTTGATCGGACTGCTGATTGCGATGTGCAATCTCTCAAAGAGAAAGCCGCTTAAATTTATTGGAAGCCTGTATACAGATATCATACGAGGCACGCCTTCCGTGACGCAGTTAATGATTATCTATTTTGTGATTTTTGCCACGGTGGACTTGGACAAATGGATTATCGCGGCGATTGCTTTTGGTATTAATTCCGGTGCCTATGTATCCGAGATTATCCGTGCCGGCATTATGTCGGTAGACCACGGGCAGACAGAAGCAGGCAGGTCCTTGGGGCTGAATGCATTTCAGACAATGACACGGATTGTCATTCCGCAGGCTGTCAAAAATATTTTTCCAGCGCTGTGCAATGAGTTTATCGTGCTGATTAAGGAGACGGCGATTGTCGGTTATGTGGGACTTATGGATATCCAGAAGGCGGGAGATTTTATCAAGAGCGCCACGTTTATAGCCTTTATGCCGCTGATTGGAACGGCAGTGATTTATTATGTGCTCATCAAGATTTTGACGCTGTTACTCCGTAGAATCGAAAAGATGCTGAGAAAATCCGACATCCGTTAGGAGGATAGTTTGACTATGAGAAAAGATATGATAATCGTAAAGAATCTACATAAAAAATTTGGAGACCTGAGCGTTTTAAATGGGATTGACGAGCATATATCTCCGGGGGAGGTCGTCGTCGTGATTGGTCCGTCTGGCTCTGGAAAGAGTACCTTCCTCAGATGCCTGAATCTGCTTGAAGAGGTGACAGAGGGCGAGATTTATGTGGATGACCAGATGATCAATGCGCCCAAGGTGAATATCAACGAAGTCCGGCAGAAAATGGGCATGGTTTTCCAGCAGTTTAACCTGTTTCCGCATCTGACCATCATGGAAAATATCACGCTGGCGCCGGTTCTTCTGAAAAAAATGACAAAGGAACAGGCTGAGAAAAGAGGGCTTGAACTCTTGAAGCGCGTCAATCTGGAAGAAAAGGCGCAGGCGTATCCGGCGCAGTTGTCCGGCGGGCAGAAGCAGCGTGTTGCCATTGCGAGGGCGCTTGCCATGAATCCAGAGATTATGCTGTTTGACGAGCCGACCTCGGCGCTTGACCCAGAGATGGTGGGGGAGGTGCTCGATGTGATGAAGGACCTTGCAAAATCCGGCATGACGATGGTGATTGTCACACATGAAATGGGCTTTGCGCGGGAAGTCGCAACAAGGGTGCTCTTTGTCGATCAGGGTGTGATTATGGAGAGCGGTACGCCGGAGGAGGTATTTAACCATCCCAAAAATGAGCGGACAAAGCTGTTTCTGAGCAAAGTTTTATCATAACCGAATACGGTGTTATTACGCCACTTGGCTTAATATATAGATAATTTTCAAAAATTAGAGGAGGATTCAGTATGAAAAAAGCAACGAAAGCGGCAGCGCTTGTGCTCACTGTGGTTATGATGGCAGCGTCATTGACTGCGTGTGGAAAGAGCGCAGAGCCCGGCGAGGTAAAAGACACCACGGCAGCGGCGCAGAATGAGAATGCAAATGCAGCAGGAGAACAGGGGGAGGCAGACGCAGAGAATGCAGCCCCGGCAGCAGGCGGCACGCTGACTTTTGGGACAAACGCAGAGTTTCCGCCCTTTGAGTATGTGACAAGCAGCGGTGTGATTGACCAGTATGACGGCATTGATATGGCGATTGCGAAGAATATCGCAGAGGCGAATGGTATGACAGCAAAAGTAGAGAACATGGAGTTTGAGTCGCTGTTAATCGCTTTGCAGAACGGTCAGATCGACGCGGCAATTGCAGGTATGACCGTGACAGAGGACAGAATAGAGGAGGCGGATTTCTCGACGCCTTACTACACAGCGACACAGGTAATGATTGTGAAGGAGGATTCCGATGTTGCATCGGCAGCTGATCTGGCAGACAAGAAAATCTGTGTCATTCAGGGCTATACCGGAGAAATCTGTGTGAAAGATATGGGGTATCCATATGAGGCATTCAAAAAGGGCACGGATGCCATCATGGAGCTTATAAATGGAAAGTGTGATGTCGTTGTGCTTGACTCTGCGACAGCACAGAAATATGTAAGTGATAATGAGGGCTTGAAAATTGTGGAGGACGCCGCGGCATTTGAGTCGGAGGAGTACGCAATCGCGGTAAAGAAAGGAAACACAGAGCTGCTTGACAAGATTAACACCGTGATTGACACGATGCTTGCAGACGGCACCGTAGCTGAGCTGGGTGCACAGTATATAGAGGCGATTTCTGCGGAGTAATACAGGCTTCTCTATTCTAAGAGACACGTTCTGGGACGTGTCTTTTTTCGTATTTGGAACCGTCTCTGCAATCGCAAAATTTTTAGTAGCATTTATAGCAAGGATATGGTACACTACAAAGTGATGCGTAAAGTATAACAGGCTATACAGTACATGAGGAGGACTGGCGTTGGACAGAAATACCACAAGGGAAAATATTATAGAATTAAAGCATATCAGCCGTACCTTTGATGACGGTTTTCGCGTGGTGGATGATTTTAACCTGACCATACAGAGGGGCGAATTTGTCACGTTCTTGGGACCTTCGGGCTGCGGCAAGACCACAACGCTGCGCATGATTGCGGGCTTTGACAAGCCGACAGAGGGCGAACTGCTGTTAAATGGCGAGGATATACGGGACCTGCCGCCCAACAGACGCCCCATCAACACGGTTTTTCAGCGGTATGCACTATTTCCGCATTTAAATGTATTTGAAAATGTTGCCTTCGGGTTGAAATTAAAAAAGCTTCCCAAGACTGATATCATCAAGAAGGTCAAGAAAGCGCTGGAGATGGTAGATCTTGAGGATTTTGAAAACAGGGGCATCCAGACGCTCTCCGGCGGCCAGCAGCAGCGGATTGCCATCGCAAGGGCGATTGTGAACGAGCCGGAAATCCTGCTGTTAGACGAGCCTCTGGGCGCGCTGGACTTAAAGATGCGAAAGGAGATGCAGCTTGAGCTAAAAGGAATGCATGAAAAACTTGGCATCACGTTTATTTATGTGACACATGACCAAGAGGAAGCGCTTACCATGTCAGACAAGATTGTCGTGATGTCAGAGGGAAAGATTCAGCAGATTGGTACGCCGGAGGATATTTACAATGAACCCAAAAATGCCTTTGTTGCTGACTTTATCGGAGACAGCAATATCTTTAGCGGCATTATGACAGGGAAGTGCAGAGTGCGCTTCTGCGGCGCAGAATTTGAATGTGTGGACGATGTCGAGCATGGTACGATGATTGACGCAGTCGTCAGACCAGAGGATGTGACGATTACAGCGCCGGAAAAGGGTATTATCAGAGGGGTAGTGACTTCGGTAATTTTTAAGGGTGTGCATTATGAGATTACAGTGCAGTCCAGCAAAAATGAAATTGTGGTGCAGTCTACCCGGAAGGCTGAGCTGAATGCCGCAGTAGGGTTATACATTGAGCCGGAGGGGATTCACATCATGCTGGCAGAAAATACCATAAACCGCATTGAATCCGGCGTGGATAAGCAGTACCGGCTGAACTTTTTGGGGGGAATGCTGGATTGTGACATTGCGTCCCTGATCGCGGGGGCAAGGTATAATACCGATGGCGTGCTTGTCGACGCGCACGGCGATGTGGTTGAGCCTGACCGCATTAAGGTGATTGTTTCTGTGAAGCCAGACGATATCACGATGAGCGATGACAAGGAGGCGGGAATTCTTAGAGGACACATTATCAATTTGATATACAAGGGCGATCACTATAGTTATGTTGTGCGGACAGAGGAGGACGAGGACTTTATCGTGTCGGACGAGGATCTTTGGAATATGGACGATTATGTGAGTTTACTAATCCCGAAAGAGAAGTTTCATTATGCCTTGAAAAAGTAGGGTATGGGACTGCCAAACGATACTGGAGGAGCGTACAGATGAATCAGTTTTGTATTCAAAAATTTCGTATTCAAAAATTTCATTTTCAGAGATCGCAGCTCTGCATACCGTATGGTCTTTTTCTGGTGTGCTTTGTGCTGGCACCTCTGGTGGTTATCATATATTATGCGTTTACAAACGGGGAGGGAAAGCCCACGCTTGAAAATCTGACAGGCTTTTTTTCCAGTCCAAACACGATCGGCACACTTGTCTACAGTCTTGGCATTGCGGTGTCTACCACCTGTGTCTGCCTGCTGCTGGCATATCCGATTGCATATATCCTGGCGCGCAGCAAAATGAAACATAAGTCCGTGGTGCTCATGATTTTTGTGATGCCAATGTGGATTAATTTTACGCTTAGAATCACAGCGCTCAAGGAAATTTTGACAGTGCTTGAGGGAAATCTTGCCTATCATCCTTTTTTGAATACCTTGATTGGCATGACATATGATTTTCTGCCGTTTATGATTCTGCCGATCTACACAACGCTGCTAAAGCTGGACAACAGCCTGCTGGAAGCGGCGGCAGACCTTGGGGCAGACACGGTCCAGACTTTTATGAAGGTGACGTTTCCACTGTCTGTTCCGGGGATTATCAGCGGGATTGTGATGGTGTTTCTGCCGTCAATGACAAACTATGTTGTGCTGGACATGCTCTACAACAGCACATATATTATGGGAAGCCTGATCGGTGCGTATTTCAGCGCGTATGACTGGCATAATGGCTCGATGATTGCGCTGATTCTGCTGGTGATTATATTGCTGTTTACATTGTTTACAAACCGTTATGCGGACGAAGATGCAGGCAGCAGCAGAGGAGGTGTACTCGGCTGATGAAAAAGGTTTTTGGCAGGGTATTTCTGGCACTTATGATTCTCATACTGTATCTGCCGATTTTTGTGCTTGCGGTGTACAGCTTTACAGACTCTGCAAATATTGGGGCGATTCATGGTTTTACATTAAAGAATTATGAGACGCTGTTCACAAAACCTGATTTGCGGGCAATGATTGCAGGGACACTGCTGCTTGCGATTGGCTCGGCTTTTGTCTCAACTGTGCTTGGCACGCTCGGCGCTGTGGGCGTCTTTTATTCCGGGCGGTTTGGGAACGCGGTAGTGGGGGCGCTGAATCAGGTTCCTGTCGTCAATGCGGAGGTGGTGACAGCATTTTCGCTGTGTATTTTACTGATCGGGGTATGCGGCGTAGATAAGGGCAGCTTTATCTCGCTGCTGATTGGCCATGTGGTGCTGGAGGCGCCTTTTGTGTATCTGTCTGTAGTTCCCAGATTAAAGCAGATGGACAACAGTCTCTATGAGGCGGCGCTGGATTTGGGGGCGTCTCCGACAGTGGCGCTGAGGCGTGTCGTGCTGCCGCAGATTTTTCCGGGCGTGGTGTCTGGTTTTGCGCTGGCAGTGACACTTTCACTAGATGATTATTTTATCACGAGCTATACAAAGCCTGCGACCTTTGATACGATCAGCACCTATGTGGTGAATGCGACAAGAGGGTCCCAGACAGAGATTAAGACAGCACTGTGGGCACTTTCTACGATTATATTTGTAGTGGTGGTGCTGATGGTGTTTGTCATGAATATGACAGGAAACAGGAGTGACAAAGACGGCAAGAGGGCAGGAGCAGGAAATGAGAAAGAGTAAGAGAATGCATCGGTTTGCTGGCATGGGCGTGCTTGGACTGTGCGGATTACTGGGACAGTCTGTATCCGCGCAGGAGAAACCAATTGTACTGCGCGTGTGCAGTTGGGAGGAGTACATTGATCTTGGCGAGTGGGACAAAGACGAAGCGATCGAGCTTGACAACGGCACGGTGATTTATGGAGAGAAGCCGCTGTATGAAGAATTTGAGGACTGGTATCGGGAGACTTACGGCAAAACGGTGCGCGTAGAGTACTCCTGCTTTGGCACAAACGAGGATTTGTACAATCAGTTGAATATGGGCGATTCCTATGATTTGGTGTGTCCGTCGGAGTATATGATTATGAAGCTCATCGCAGAGGACAGGCTGATACCCTATTCCGACAACTTTTTTGACACGCAGGATGCCAATAATTTTTATATTCGGAATGTGTCTCCCTATATACAAAAAACATTGGAAACCAACGAGCTTCATGGTCAGTCATGGAGTACGTATGCCGCAGGCTACATGTGGGGAATCACAGGCGTGCTCTATAATCCGGCGCTTGTGACAGAGGAGGAGGCTTCCACTTGGGAAATCTTTGGCAATCCCAAATTTAACAGGCAGATTACCTTGAAGGATAATGTGCGCGATTCTTATTTTGCAGCGCTTGGTATTTTGAAGAAGGACGAGCTGACAGATGAGGCTTTTATCAAGTCGGCAGACTATACAGAGCGGCTTGCAGATGTGATGAATGATGTGCGCCCGGAAACCATTGCGCAGGCACAGGAGCTTTTGAATCAACTGATGGACAACGTATATTCTCTTGAGACGGACAGCGGAAAGGCAGATATGATCACAGGGAAAATTGTGGCAAATTACCAATGGTCGGGCGACGCGGTATACGCGATGGAGCAGGCGGACGAAGATGATTTCGAACTGCGCTTTGCAGTGCCCAAAGAAAGCACAAACCTGTGGTTTGACGGCTGGGTGATGCTCAAAAACGGTATCCGCACAGACGCAGACAGGCAGCATGCAGCGGAGGCGTTTGTCAATTTTTTGTCAAGGACGGACAATGCAGTCAGAAATATGTACTATATCGGCTACACATCGTCGATAGCCGGCAATGCGCAGGATAACACTGTGTATGAGTATTTGAAATGGTGTTACGGCGCTGACGGCGAAGAGGAAGAGTTGATGGAGTATCCAGTTGGATATTTCTTTAGCGGGGAGAACAGCGATGCGCGTTATATGCTGCAATCGTCAGTCAGCCAGATGGGCAGGCAGCTATACAGCCAGTATCCGCCGCAGGAGGTCATGGAAAGAACAGCGATTATGCGGTATTTTGACGCAGATGCAAATAAGGCGATCAATCAAATGTGGATCAATGTCCGATGCTTTGACATTGAGGAGGTGCCGATGGGTGTCTGGCTGGCGCTGCTTGCCGCACTGCTTTTCATGGTATCTATGGGATTTAGAAAAAGTAGAAGGAGATAAATCAAATGTCAACGATAGATCAAAGTAAAATCAGAAATTTCTGCATTGTGGCACACATTGATCACGGCAAATCCACACTTGCAGACAGAATCATAGAAAAGACAGGACTTTTGACCAGCCGTGAGATGCAGGACCAGATTCTCGACAACATGGATTTAGAGCGCGAGCGCGGCATTACGATCAAGGCGCAGACTGTCCGCACTGTATACAGGGCGCAGGACGGGAATGAGTATATTTTAAATCTGATCGACACGCCGGGACATGTCGATTTCAATTATGAAGTGAGCCGCGCACTTGCAGCCTGTGACGGGGCAATTCTTGTCGTGGACGCAGCGCAGGGGATTGAGGCGCAGACACTGGCAAATGTGTATCTTGCGCTGGACCACGATCTTGACGTGTTTCCGGTCATCAACAAGATTGACCTGCCAAGCGCGCGTCCTGACTGGGTGAAAAATGAGATTGAAGATGTCATCGGCATTGAGGCGCAAGATGCGCCGCTGATCTCCGCGAAAAATGGCGTGGGCATAGAGGACGTGCTGGAAGCGATTATCGCTAAAATTCCAGCTCCCAAGGGCAGTGCAGACAATCCATTGCAGGCGCTCATCTTCGATTCAGTCTATGATTCTTATAAAGGTGTTATTGTATTCTGCCGCATTATGGAGGGCAGGGTTTCGAAAGGAACAAAAATCAAGATGATGGCGACAGGCGCTATGGCTGATGTTGTGGAGGTAGGGTACTTTGGCGCAGGACAGTTTATTCCCTGCGAAGAACTCTCCGCCGGAATGGTGGGGTATCTGACTGCATCTATCAAAAATGTGAAGGACACCGCAGTCGGTGACACGGTTACAGATGCGGAGAAGCCCTGCGCAGAGCCGCTGCCGGGCTACAAGAAGGTGCTCTCCATGGTGTATTGCGGACTTTATCCCGCAGACGGCGCAAAGTATCCTGATTTGAGGGACGCACTGGAAAAACTGCAATTAAACGATGCGTCGCTGTTCTATGAGCCTGAGACCTCCATCGCGCTGGGCTTTGGTTTCCGATGCGGATTTTTAGGGCTGCTGCACCTTGAAATCATACAGGAACGTCTCGAGCGCGAGTACAATCTTGACCTTGTGACGACGGCGCCGGGCGTTGTCTATAAGGTTTACAAGACAAACGGCGATATGATAGAGCTGACCAACCCGTCAAATCTGCCAGACCCCTCGGAGATTGACTATATGGAGGAACCGATTGTCACAGCAGAAATCATGGTCACGACGGAATTTATCGGTTCGATTATGGAGCTTTGCCAAGAGCGGCGCGGACGCTATCTTGGCATGGAGTATGTGGAGGAAACAAGGGCATTGCTGCGTTATGAGCTTCCATTAAATGAGATTATCTATGACTTTTTCGACGCACTCAAGTCGCGCTCGAGAGGATATGCGTCTTTTGACTACGATATCAAAGGATATGAGCAGTCTGAGCTTGTCAAGCTGGATATCCTCATCAACAAGGAGGAGGTGGACGCCTTGTCCTTTATCGTGCACAAACAATCTGCTTACGACAGGGGGAGACGAATGTGCGAGAAACTAAAAGACGAGATTCCGCGGCATTTGTTCGAGATACCCATACAGGCGGCAGTGGGCGGCAAGGTCATTGCCCGTGAGACCGTCAAGGCAATGCGCAAAGATGTATTGGCAAAGTGCTACGGCGGCGATATCACGCGCAAAAAGAAACTTCTCGAGAAGCAAAAAGAGGGCAAAAAGCGTATGCGGCAGGTCGGCAATGTCGAGATTCCGCAGAAGGCGTTTATGTCAGTGCTCAAGCTCGATGATTCAAAGTAATAGCGGGGTATTCATGCAATGCGTTCAATGGGGGTGTACATTCATATTCCTTTTTGTATCCAAAAATGTGTCTACTGCGATTTTCTCTCAGGACCAGCGACCAGACAGCGGCAGCAGGAATATGTGGATGCGCTGCTGAGGGAGATTGTCTGGGAATCCAAGCATTATGCGGTGTATACTGTCAAGACCATCTTTTTTGGCGGCGGCACCCCATCTGTTTTAGAAGCTGGGGATATTGCCAGAATATTAGATTGTCTGAGAGAGCATTATCGCATTGATGCAGATGCAGAAATCACACTCGAGATGAATCCGGGAACAGCAGCTTGGGATAAGCTTGTGAACTTCAAACAGGCTGGCATAAACAGGTTCAGTATCGGCTTGCAGTCTGCGGATAATACCGAGCTGAAAATGCTGGGGCGCATTCACACATATGAAGCGTTTTTACAGACGTATCATCAGGCAAGAGAGGCTGGTTTTGCGAATATTAATATTGATCTGATGTCTGCGCTGCCGGGGCAGCATATAGAAAACTGGGTTCGGACGCTTGAAAAGGTGGTGGCATTGCAGCCTGAGCATATATCGGCATACAGCCTGATTATAGAAGAGGGAACGCAGCTCTATGAGCACCGGGATACATGGGCGCCTGTGCCTGACGAGGAGGAGGACAGGCAGATGTATCAGGAGACCAAACGGATACTGGCAGAGCACGGCTATCGCCGCTATGAGATTTCAAACTATGCAAAGCATGGTTTTGAGTGCAGGCATAATTGTATCTACTGGCAGCGGGGAGTCTGGCATACGGCAGATTTTGCGGGTTTTGGACTAGGCGCCAGCTCTACGGTAGGAAACTGGCGGTGGGAGAACACAAAGGAGATGGAACGGTATCTTACCGTGTTTCAGGAACACAATTTAAAACAGTATGACAGTAGGCTGGCAAAGAACATAAGTTCAGAACGAACTGTGAAGGAGGCTGTAACCAGACTTTCTCACTTAGAGCAGATGGCGGAATTTATGTTTCTGGGGCTGCGCATGATGGAAGGCGTCTCGAAGCAGGAGTTTGCCGACAGCTTTGAGGCGGACATCAATGAAATATATGGTTCTGCGCTGCAAAAGTGGCTTCAGATGGGAATGATGGCGCAGGAGGGTGATATCATCATGCTGACAGATGCAGGAATCGATGTCAGCAATACGGTATTGTCAGATTTTGTATAACGTTTTGGGACGGCATGGGAGATTGAGATGGAAAAAGAACTGACACATGAAAAAATGCATGAATTGGGCGCTGCACATACACATACGCATAAAGAAACCAAAGCAGTCCTAAACAGAATGTCCAAAATCATAGGACACATGGAAGCTGTGAAAACAATGGTGGAAAACGGCAGGGACTGCAGTGAAGTATTAATCCAGCTTGCGGCGGTCAAGTCTGCAATCGGCGGCGTCAGCCGCGTGATTTTAAAAGATCATATTGACCACTGTATTGTCGATGCGGTGCGGGAGAATGATACAGAAGCGATCGAGGAGCTCAAAAAGGCGATCGACAAATTTTTATAAGATTCGTTCATAAGAAAGGCATGGTGTGAGAATGGAAGAGAAAAAGGGCATGATTTTGTATTATGTGCAGGACGAAAAGAAGAAGATACAGATGGAAGTAATTGGCATGAGTATGTCCATCGAAATGAAACCGTTAAAGCCGTCAGACCTCAATACACAGATTGGAAAACTTGTTGGTTTGAAGAATATCACTCCGCTGGACTGGACGCAGACCGAGAAGCCGCCAGCGATCTTTGGTATGCCGGAAATTATTATCTTTTCAGGGATACAGAACAAGAGTTTAGATGAATTTTTACTTTCTTATAAAAATGTAGGGATCCCGCCAGTGCACCTCAAGGCAGTCACCACTCCCAAAAATATCAACTGGACGCTGTATCAGTTAATCAAAGAGCTTTCTTCTGAGAGAGCGCAGCTCGAGGGAACTGTCAGGAGATTGTCGGAGGCCAGAAAAGAGAGGGAATAAAAAATGCAGATTGATCAGTTTAAACACGAGGAGAACTGGCAGGATATAAAAGATGCTGCCATGAACACCATCAACAAGACCACGGGAAAATATCCGGATTCTGTCTGGAAACGGAAACTGATCTTGTCAGAACATTCACCAATCCGGCGCATGAAATTCTACTGGCGCTGGAAGGATTTAAAATCTTGGGTAAGTGTACATATGGTGCGGCATAAAATAGGAATTGAACACTGGGTATCCACGCAGCGCAGTGACCGTACAGGCGTCAGCCGTGATGAGCTGCCGCAGGGCGCGTTGGTCAACCATGCGTGCGAGGCGGACGCGCAGGCGTTAATCAATATCAGCCGCAAGCGTCTATGCAGTTGTGCCAGTCTTGAGACGCGTGAAGCGTGGCAGCTTGTCAGGGAGGAGGTCGCAAAGACAGAGCCAGAGCTTGCAAGCTGCATGGTGAGGGAGTGTATTTACAGGGGGTTCTGTCCTGAGATGTTCTCCTGCGGTTATGATCAGACAGAAGCCTTTAAGAAGGAGCTGACCGCCTACCGTCAGGGTATCAATGGATAAACATGCATTAAATACGGAAATCACGCGATTCACGCAAAACCCATTGTGCGAAATGAAAAGATGCGGTAAGGTATAGGTATCAGGAAGATAAGATTACTGCAAAGACTCCTGAGTGAGTGAAAAAGAAAGGAGGAGATTTCATGACAAACACAATGGTGTGGCTTGCTGCCATGATCGTACTCATTATCATTGAGATTGTAACGGTAGGACTCACTACCATCTGGTTTGCAATCGGCTCATTGTTTGCAATTATCGTCTCGATGCTGGGAGGCGGAATCATACTTCAGATGACAGTATTTCTGCTGGTATCACTCGGAATGCTGATATTCACAAGACCCTTGGCGATACGTTACATAAACAATACACGCACAAGGACGAATTACGAGGGAATCATCGGAAAAGTAGTGAGAATCACACAGGATGTTGACAACATTGCAGGGCAGGGAAGCGCAGTTGTAAACGGTCAGGAATGGACGGTGCGCGCAGACGGAGACCAGAACAAAATCGCGGCAGGAAGTCTTGCAAAGGTCGTTGACATCAAAGGAGTGCGGCTGATCGTAGAGAAGTATGAAGATGGCTGAAACATGTTTGTAAGGTTTTGAGGAGGAGGTTTCCGTATGATAGAAATTTTATTGGTTATATTATTTATTATGATTGTGCTTCTGGCGGCAAATGTGCGTATCGTTCCACAGGCGTATGCATATGTTATAGAACGGCTTGGCGGATATGATACGACATGGGGTGTAGGACTGCATTTCAAGATTCCTTTTCTGGACAGAGTTGCAAAGAAAGTAAATCTGAAAGAGCAGGTGGTGGATTTCCCGCCGCAGCCTGTGATCACAAAGGACAACGTAACCATGCAGATCGACACGGTTGTATTTTTCCAGATCACAGACCCAAAGATGTACGCGTATGGCGTGGATAACCCGATTATGGCGATTGAGAAGCTGACTGCGACAACACTGAGAAATATTATCGGTGAGATGGAGCTTGACCAGACGCTCACGTCGAGGGAAACAATTAATACAAGTATGCGCTCAGCGCTGGATGTTGCCACAGACCCGTGGGGTATTAAGGTCAACCGCGTCGAGTTAAAGAACATCATTCCGCCCGAAGCAATCCGGAATGCAATGGAGAAGCAGATGAAGGCAGAGCGTGAGCGCCGTGAAGCGATTCTTCGTGCAGAGGGTGAGAAAAAATCGACGATTCTTGTGGCAGAGGGTCAGAAAGAATCAGCCATTCTTGAGGCGGAGGCAGAAAAGCAGGCTGCAATTCTCCGCGCGGAGGCTGAGAAAGAGAAGAGAATCCGCGAGGCGGAAGGTCAGGCGGAGGCAATCCGCGTCGTGCAGATGGCAAACGCAGAGGGTATTAAATTCCTGAAGGAAGCAGGCGCCGACGAAGCAGTGCTCACGATTAAGAAGCTTGAGGCATTTGAGAAAGCTGCAAACGGCAACGCGACAAAGATAATCATTCCTTCGGAAATCCAAGGAGTCGCAGGGCTTACGAAATCTGTTGGGGAAATCTTGAAATAACTGGCGCAGAAGCGCTGAGCTGAAACAACATAACAGGAGGAACGATACACATGACGAGGATCTTAGTGCTAGAGGACAGTAAGGACTGCTTAAATGCGATTACTGCGATGCTGGAAAAAGTATCTGACAGGGTGTGCGCTGTTCCTGTAAATAGTCTAAAAGAGGCGAGGGCTGCGCTTGAGAACGAAGCGCAGCCCTTTCAGGCTTTTTTGCTGGACATCAATCTCGACATGAATGACAAAGAGGATATCTCAGGAATAACCTTCGCGCGCGAAGTCCGCATGAGACGGGAGTATGCGTTCACGCCGATTGTGATGATTACCTCGCTGGCAAATATGGAGCTCACAGCGTACAGAGAGCTGCACTGTTATCAGTATCTCATCAAGCCGTACAATGAAAAGGACATTGAGAAGCTTGCCGGAAAACTGCTGTTTTTGTCCCAGCAGGGAGAGACGCGGGACGCATTTGTGGTCGTCAAAAAGGACGGCATCAATTATAAGATCTTCTGCAAGGATATCGTGTGTGTGAAAGCAGTGCCGCGGGGCGTCCAGCTAATACTCTCAAAAGAAGAAATGAAGATTCCATATCTGTCCATCAAACAACTGCTCGAAAAACTGCCAACTGAAAAATTTTTGCAGGTGCACCGCATGTGTGTTGTAAATCTGGACTATATTGAGTATGTAGATACAGTGAATGGCTTGATCCGCATGAAAAACGGCGAGCAGGTGGAGATTGGCATCACGTACAAAAGTGATATTAAGAAAAGACTGTGCGTGTGATTCCTTGGGTTCTAGCAGATATCACCTAAATATTTTGGAGAAATAGCTTAATGGGCAAATGTGAATGTAGAAGGAGTGCGCGGTGATGGCTGAGCTTGGCAGAAAATTTTTGTATAGAATCTTTTGTGTGGTTGCGCTGATCATTGCATTGTATCTGCTGGTTGACCTGTATCTGAGTCACACGCTGGATATCAAGGTAATGGTACTGTTTGGCATTGTCTTTTCGGTGATTATATTTGGCTTTTTTGACTGGGCGCAGAACTATGCGGCGCTGCGGCGGCAGGAGCAGGAGTTGAAAATATACAAGCTGTACATAAAGCCGATGGAGGAGCTGACAAAGGATATCAGGGCACGGCAGCATGAGTTTGACAATCATATGAATGCGATTCTGAATATGCATGTAACCATCGGTGATTATGACGAGCTGGTCAAGGCGCAGTCAGCGTACTGCAAGGATATATACGGCGACAAATCCCGGTGTAATCCGGCGCTGCTGCGCATCTCGGACAAGATACTGGCGGGCTTTTTATATAGTAAAATTATCAGTGCGCCTGCCTTTATCGACATTGACATACAGGTGCTGAGTCAGGAAATCGTGACACCTGTGTCAGAACATGCGCTTGTCGAAATCATTGGAACGCTGACGGACAATGCCTTCGAGGCAGCGACACCGCAGAAGAATCAGGTGGAGATGGTGCTGGATGCCAGAAATGACAAGCTGATTTTTATGATTAAAAATCAAGTGGAAAATCTGACTATGAGTGAGATTTCCCATTTTTTTGAAAAAGGCTTCACGACCAAAAACAACCGCGAGGACAGAGGACTAGGGCTGTATCAGGCAAACCAGATTGCAAAGCGCCACAAAGGGGAGATTACAGTGGAGTTGTTAGAGCAGGCGGAGGGGCAGGAGATTTGTTTCGGGGTAAAAATCTAAAAATGCTCCCCCAGCTATGTTGGGGAAGCAGCATCTTTTGCATATAATATTTTCAATATAATTGGCGTCAAGATGGACGAAACGATGATTAAAAATATCACAGAGGTAAAATACACCGGCGTCAGCAGCCCCGCCGTCAGTCCCTTCTGTGCCACAATCAGCGCAACCTCACCTCTTGTCATCATGCCGACACCAATCTTGAACGAATCAATGCCATTAAATTTACACAGACGCGCCGTCAGACCGCAGCCTATAATCTTAGAAATTAAACCAACAGCGACAAATGCGATGGAAAAGACGAGAATACTCATGTTCACGCTTTCCACATTGGTCTTTAGCCCGATACTGGCAAAGAACACCGGACCAAACAGCATGTAGGAGTTCGTATCCATTTTCGCGGCAATATACTCGGAATCACGGATTGAGCAAAGGATAATGCCAGCTACATATGCGCCTGTGATATCCGCAATACCAAAATATTTTTCTGCGATATACGCCATCGCAAAGCAGAGCGCAAGTCCCATGATTGGAATACGTCTTGTGTGCGGATACTTGTTGTCTATGTACTGAAACAGCTTGTAGCAGAGAAAACCAATCACAATTGCAAACACAAAAAACAATATTGTGTTGACAAGTACCGTTACAGGTTTTGATTCCGGACTCTTAAAGCCGATCACGAAGGTCAGTACGATAATGCCGATAATATCGTCGATAATCGCTGCGCTTAATATCGTCGTGCCGACGGTTCCTTTTAATTTTCCCATTTCTTTTAGAGATTCGACGGTGATGCTCACAGAAGTCGCCGTGAGGATTGTGCCGACAAAAACTGCCTTGTAAAATTCCTCAGACCCCCAGGGTGCAAAGCCGTAAAATGCCATGTAGAGCAATGCGCCGCAGACCAGCGGAATAAAGACGCCCGTACAGGCAATCAGCGCGGCAATCGGTCCTGTTTTCATCAAATCTTTTAAGTCCGTCTCAAGTCCAGCCGAGAACATCAGCAATACGACGCCGACCTCTGCAAGCTGTACCAGAAAGTCTGACTGCTCCACCCAGCCCAGAAGGCTTGGCCCAATCAAAAGTCCTGCGATGATCTCGCCCACCACCTGCGGCGCTTTGCATTTTCTGGCAGCGATTCCGCAGATTTTCGCGGCAACGAGAATGATTGCCAGATTCTTAAACATGAAATACGATTCCATATTATTTCCCCCTCTTTCGTCATGTAGTATTTATCGTATTTGCTGTACCGTCTACATTATAGCCTGTTGTTCATGCAAAATCAATATGCAAATTGAACGGAGCAGCAGTTGTTAAAAGCATTTGTAAAAATAAAAAGAATTGACTTCACATTCAAATAATACTATAATAATGATATTCAAGTAAATTTTTTAGAAACTTCTTATGAAAATGTATGAAAAAATTTTAAATTTATAAAAGATTGGAGTATACATTATGAAAAAATTGGAAGAATACGTAAGAGCGATACCTGATTTTCCAGAACCTGGCATTATTTTCCGTGATGTGACGAGCGTTTTGCAGGATGCGGACGGGCTGCATCTTGCGATAGATACCATGCAGGATTTGGTAAAAGATTTGAAATACGATGTGGTGGCAGGCGCTGAATCAAGGGGCTTTATCTTTGGGACCCCCATTGCCTATAACAGCCGCAAACCTTTTGTCCTGATACGAAAAAAAGGAAAGCTTCCAAGAGAGACTGTTTCTATAGACTACGATCTGGAATACGGCAAAGCAACCATAGAGATGCATAAGGATTCGATTCAGCCGGGACAGAAGGTGCTGGTAGTCGATGACCTGATTGCGACTGGAGGTACGACAGAAGCCATGATCAAATTGATTGAGTCACTTGGCGGTGAGGTAGTAGGGGTCGTTGTGCTGATGGAGCTTGCAGGTTTAAATGGTAGAGAGCGGATTGCAGGCTACAGGCTTGATGCAGCGATAACCTATGAGGGCAAGTAGGAAACAGATTGTATAAATATTTTGTTGAATATGGCTGGTGATGCGAAGTGACAGATGAGAAACAGACAAGAACAGGAGCATATGAGGACTCCCTGATCATAAACGGAAGTAAGACGGGGTCCAGAAAAACAGATGAACGGAAAATCGAATATATCAAGGAATTTCAAAGCCCCGATGAGTTATATCAGGGGCTTGTTCGGCGTGTGCATAAATATCATCCCTCCGATGATATCTCGATGATTGACAAGGCATACAAGACCGCCTGTGTAGCGCACAAAGATCAGGTCAGAAAGTCAGGAGAACCGTATATCGTTCATCCGCTGTGTGTGGCGATCATTCTTGCGGATTTAGAACTTGACAAGGAGACAATCATTGCAGGGCTTTTGCATGATGTCGTTGAAGATACCATTATGACCAATGCGCAGCTCAAGGAGGAGTTTGGCCCGGATGTCGAGCTGCTTGTTGACGGTGTTACCAAATTAGAGCAGTTACAGTATACAGGGGACGCCGCCCCCGATTTACAAAAGAGCCGCGAAGAGCTTCAGGCAGAGAATCTGCGGAAAATGTTTCTTGCAATGACGAAAGACATCCGTGTGATTTTGATTAAACTGGCCGACCGCCTCCACAATATGCGGACATTAAAATATAAATCGCCAGAGAGCCAGAAACGCATCGCGCGCGAGACACTGGACATTTATTCACCCCTTGCGGAGCGGCTTGGCATTTCCAAGATTAAGATCGAGCTGGATGATTTATCCTTAAAATATCTGGAATCAGAAGCCTATTATGATTTGGTGGAAAAAATCGCTTTGCGGAAAGATGCGCGTGAAAAGTATGTGCAGGACATTGTGGACGAAGTGACAGAACACATTATAGACGCGGGAATTGACGCGCAGATTGACGGCAGGGTGAAGCATTTTTTCAGTATTTATAAAAAAATGAAAAATCAGGGAAAAACCATCGATCAGATTTTTGACTTGTTTGCGGTGCGCATTATTGTTGATTCAGTCAAGGACTGTTATGCGGCGCTCGGTGTGATTCATGAAATGTATAAGCCAATGCCCGGGCGGTTTAAAGATTATATCGCGATGCCCAAGGCAAATATGTACCAGTCACTCCACACGACACTGATTGGTTCGATGGGTGTGCCGTTTGAGATACAGATTCGGACGTTTGAGATGCACCGGGTTGCGGAGTATGGTATCGCTGCACACTGGAAATATAAAGAAGCAAGTGACGGCAAAGTTTCGAGCGGCGGCGAGGAGGAGAAGCTCGCGTGGCTCAGCCAGATTCTTGAGTGGCAGAAGGATACCGCGGACAACAAGGAATTTATGAAGCTCTTAAAGAGCGATTTAGATTTGTTCTCGGACCATGTATACTGCTTCACACCGGCAGGAGATGTGAAGAATCTGCCGGCGGGGTCTACCCCGATTGATTTTGCATACAGTGTCCACAGTGCCGTCGGCAATAAAATGATTGGCGCCAGAGTGAACGGGAAGCTTGTTACAATCGACTATCAGATTAATAACGGTGACTGTATCGAAATTATGACTTCCCAAAACTCCAAGGGGCCAAGCCGCGACTGGCTGAACATTGTCAAATCATCACAGGCAAAAAACAAGATTTCGCAGTGGTTTAAGAGCGAGCTGAAGGAGGACAACATTCTAAAAGGAAGGGAACTTTTTCAGAACTACTGCAAGTCTAAAAATGTAAATGTGGTGGAGATTTTGACGGCTGAACTGCAACGGGCAGTGATGCACAAATATGGTTTTAATGACTGGGATGCAGTTCTTGCGGCAATCGGACATGGCGCCCTCAAGGAAGGGCAGGTCATCAACCGTATGCAGGAGTTGTATGCCAAGGAGAACAAAAAGCAGGCGACAGACGAGGAACTGATTGCACAGATACAGGAAAATAATGCGAATAAGCTGATGAAGCCCAAGAGCAAGACGGGGATATCCGTCAAGGGGATTCATGACGTGGCAGTGCGGTTTTCACGCTGCTGTGCGCCGGTGCCCGGTGATGAGATTGTGGGCTTTATCACACGCGGGCGCGGTGTTTCCATTCACAGGACAGACTGTATCAACATTATGAGCCTGACAGATTTAGACCGTTCCAGACTGATTGATGCAGAGTGGCAGCCTGAGGAGGCGGCAGAGCGGAAAGAGAAATATTTGACAGAAATCGTGATCTACGCGCAGAACCGAAGTGGTCTGCTCGCGGATATCACAAAGACCCTGACAGAGAAAAACATTGATATCCGTTCTGTGAATACCAGAACCAATAAGCAGGATATCGCAACCATTGCAATGACTTTTGAGATAACCTGCAGGGAGGAGCTTCAGATGATTGTCGATAAGCTGCGGCTGATTGACAGTGTGATTGATATTGAAAGGACTACAGGCTGATATGGCGGATTTAAAAGTAAAGAGAAGGGTACTGAGTGCCTGCCAGACTAATTGTTATTATGTGTACAGAGAAGGCGCGGATGAGATCGCGGTGATCGACCCCGGAGACAATGGAGAGATTGTGTATGAGGATGTGAAAAGCCTTGGATTTGAAAAGATTGCAGGCATTTTGCTGACACACGGCCACGGAGACCATACGGGCGGCGCCTTGAAGCTCAAGGAATTCAGCGGCGCAAAAATTTATGCCCATGAGGACGAAGCCGAGATCTTAAAGGACCCGGAAAAGAATCTCTCTGGCTGGTTTGGCAAAGCATATGGTTTCGAGGCAGATGAATATTTTCATGACAAACAAACATTTTCCATGGCGGGCGTAGACTTTGAAGTTCTCCATACGCCGGGACATACGAAGGGCGGCTGCTGTTTTTACGCTGCCGAGGATAAAACCTTGTTCTGCGGCGATACGATTTTTAACTGTTCTGTCGGAAGAACTGATTTTTATTCTGGCTCGATGCGGCAGTTAGGCGATTCTATCCGTGAGCGAATTATGACACTTCCTGATGAGGTGAAGCTTTACTCGGGACATGGAGATGCAACCACCGTCGGATATGAGAGAAAATATAATCCATGCTTGGCATAGGCATGGATTTTTTTGCGGTGAACTGGAGGATAAAAATGTTTATAAATGATTTAAATTGTTGTCATGAATACTCAGATTATGAGGAATACGAGCAGCAAATACGGCAAATACTGTACGCAGGTCAGGACAATGAGATTCATCTCTATCATGAGGAAAGTACAGACGATCCCTGCACGCTCTCTATTCTGGTCAAAGGCCGGCAGGCTGTCGTGAATTATTTTTCCGAGGATAATGAGGAGATTTTTGCATCAATAGGCGACCTTGGACGGGAAGATGATTTTCGCTGGCAAATCGGCGGGAATGATTATTCCGTGGCGGGATACCAGATACTTTCCATTGAAAAGGCACTGCAATGTGCGTCAGCGTTTTTTCATACACAGGAAAAACCGTCCTGTATTGAGTGGGAAGAGTTGTGATTTGTATGCGTACCAAAGTACATAAGGGGTATAGAGATGATACATGTATATACAAACAGGGAAAATTATCAATATGATCTGCATGCGCTGCTCAAATCATTTTATCCAGAGCACGATGTGAGGGTGTATGCGGCAGAGGCGCAGGAGGAGCATCAAGATGACGAAAAGCAAGTAATTATACAGCTTTTTAATGACAGCATGAACGTCATACTTGACATAGATGTCAGAAAAGAGTATGTGCACACTTATAAAAATGACACAGATGTCATAAAAAAGGAGTGCAAGCTTTCGATATATCAAGATTTGTGCGACTATACAGGAAAGACACTTCCATGGGGGAATCTAACAGGTATCCGTCCGACGAAGCTCGCTATGGGAATGCTGGCAGAGGGCAAAGAAGATGCGGAGATTGTCGCATGGCTGAAAGCGGCACACGCTGTCAGTGATGAGAAAGCGCAGTTAAGTCTCGACATTGCCAGACGCGAGAAAGCAATCCTTGACAGGCTTCACTATGAGGACGGTTATAGCCTCTATATCGGCATTCCGTTCTGCCCAACAACATGCCTGTATTGTTCATTTACGTCTTACCCCATCGCGGTATGGCGCAAACGGGTAGAAGAATACTTGCAGGCGCTATTTCAGGAAATTGATTTTGTTGCGGAAACATATAAGAACAAGATTTTAGACACAGTTTATATTGGCGGCGGTACGCCTACGACGCTGGAAGCGGCAGAACTGGACAGGCTGTTACAGTATGTACGCAACCAGTTTGATTTTCGGCAGGTGACAGAATTTACCGTGGAAGCAGGGCGCGCAGACAGCATCACGAGGGAAAAGCTTGATGTGCTGAAAAAGCGCGGCGTGACCCGTATCTCGGTGAATCCGCAGACAATGAAAGATGAAACCCTAAGATACATTGGCAGGCAGCATACAGTTGCACAGGTAAAGGACGCCTTTTGGCTGGCGCGGGAAGCAGGCTTTGACAACATTAATATGGATATCATCTTAGGACTTCCCGGGGAATTGGAATCCGACGTGCAGAACACAATTCACGAGATTTGCAAACTAAATCCTGACAGCCTGACCGTACATTCGCTTGCCGTCAAGCGGGCGTCCAAACTCAGCCAGTGGATTGAGGAAAACGGCATTGCGACGCTTCGCAATACAGACAGCACAATGGACATTGCCCAGAAAGGTGCGTATGCACTGGAGATGAAGCCGTATTATCTCTACCGGCAGAAAAATATGTCGGGGAATTTTGAGAATGTGGGGTATGCGAGAGAGGGGAAGTATGGGATTTATAATATTCTGATTATGGAGGAGAAACAGACCATAGTCGCCTGCGGAGCCGGCAGCGTGTCAAAAAGGGTATACCCTGACGGGCTGATCAAGCGAAGCGAAAATGTGAAAGATGTTTCCCAATATATCGAGAGAATCGGGGAAATGATAGAAAGAAAACGTGTATTATTAGAAGATTAAAAATTCAAAATTCGGACTAAAATTGTTGAGTGTGATGTGGATTTAGGGTACAACAAAGATACCAGAAGTCCAACAAAATTTTTTGCGTTGGTACATCATAATGCGATATGCGGGGGTAGGAAAGGACAGGATAACAGAGTGGGAAAGATTTTAGATGCATTCTCCGATGAGCAGCTCCTTGTAAATGTAGTGATAGAGAAACGCTCACCAGAGCATCAAAAATACTGTGAACAGGTATGCACATTCCTTAAAGAACTGGAGGAAAAGCTCAATGAGGAACAGAACGGGCTTTTACAGAAGCTGTTAGAAGCAATTGGAAATGAACATAACTGCGACGCGCAAAACAGGTTTATCAGAGGATATAGTTTAGGCGCATTGATGGCTACAGAAGTGATGGAGGAGCGAGATAAATTTCTTATCGAGAAGGATTGTACATAATAATTTAAACGAATGAGAACAGGGCATTTTCAGATACGGGAGTGTCCTGTTTGTGTCTTTAGGAATAAAGGTAAAATTTGCGGATAAAGGAATGACGTCTAATTTTCTATGTGATAAAATATTCATGGTTAGTAAAGAAGTGAATCGGAATTTTCTGGCGAGTTTCTATATGAAAGAATGATTTAGTAAAAAAATATTGTAGGAGATATAATATGAAAGTGATAATTATAAATGGTCCTATGGGAGTGGGAAAAACAACGGTAGGAAAATATATTGCAGAGAAATATACAGGAACAGCTTTTATTGATGGAGATTGGTGCTTAGATATTCACCCATTTGTAGGAAATCGAGAAACCAAAATAATGGCGATAGATAATATTCTGCATATGATTGATAACTATAAGAAATGTTCAATATGTAAAATGGTTGTATTGGTATGGTTGATGGATGAACAATGGGTTTATCAAAAAGTTGTTGATGGCATTTCCGATATGGAATTAGAAGTAAAAAGTTTTACTTTGACATGTGATAAAAATACTTTGGTAAATAGATGGGAAAGCGATAAAAATTGTGAATGGAGAACAAATGAATGGCTTGAAATAAGTTTAAAATCCTTATCGTTTTTCTCTTCTTTGGGAAATTGTATTGATACAAGTGGTTTAACAATTGATATAATAGAGGATATGATAATGCATTAAATCCCAGTTCTTAGAATTAACACCACTTTACAACTTATGCCAACCGCTACATTGATGCCAAAGCAGCTGTTTCAGTACCTTTGTAAAGACACTTGATTTTATGCCCGTTTCGACATTTTGCAGGAAAATGGCATAAAATACCTGCCGGCGAATTTCCTCACTGAGAGCGAACCGGAGTTCCTGCACGCTTTCGTTACGGTATTTTGAAAAAACTTCATCCTGATAAGGCAGCATTTTCATTGCGCAGTATGCGACATTAATCAAATTGACCAGCATTTCTATCCCTTTTCTGCTGCGAACCATGTAGCTGCATAATGACCAGAACGTTTTCTGCTCATAGTAACTGACCTCGATGTTCCACCTGAAATAGTAACACAACAGGGGAATAAACTGCATTCGGCTGCTCCCGGTCTGGTTCAGCGGTGCCTTTTCCTGCCAGGCGCAGAATATCTCCATCTGCCAGGGGAAAATAGTGCTGAAAAACAAACGTCTGGCGCCCAACCTTTTCCTCAGAAAGGGTGAAATCTGTCTCTATGGACAGGCGTCTCCCATGTTTGGCAGGCCTGCCCTTTTTGCCTGTAGGCTGCGGTGCAAGGTCATAAATAACAGAGTCATACCTGGCATTGCAGATAACATCCAGGTTGGCATACTCATCCACGATACACACCAGGTCTTTTTTGGCATACCAGCTGTCGCACAGGATGATGACATTTCTCTGTGCAGAAAACTCCGGCATAACCTGCCGTACCATGGATGCCGCCAGTTTCAGCTTGGATACTTCCTTTTTCCACATACGGTATCCCAAGGGAACTGCCAGATAGACAATCCGCTGTTTGCGCCATACCGGAACACAAAGCATAAGGCTGACAAAACAATGCCCGTTGAGGTAATTGGAACCATTATGCGCGGCATGGTCGAAAAGTTTTGATACATCCTCAAACTTTTTCCCAAACTTTGCCACCATGGTGTCGTCAATGCAGAGAAAAACCGGCTGTGACTTCAGGCGTTCCGGAACCAGCTTCAGGGCCATGGCCGCTGTTACGTTCATAAACCTGGAATAATCCACTTTCGCATGGGTGCAGGCATAGTAAAATGCATTCAGCGATTTTTCCGTGATGCCGGACAAAAAGTGCCTGTAAAGGAAGCGTATGGAATGGGCTGATTCCATTGCCAGTATGGATAGTACCAGTAAAAACAGCGTCTCTGCAGTAGGGGCAGAAAATGTTTCAAAATAAGTAAAAAAATATTGATGAAGTCTACCAATCAGGTTATCTTTGTTGTATAATGAGTTTATCGTACAGGGTCACTTTCCTTTGTAATGGTTGTAGCAAACTCATTATACATCAGAAAGTCCTGTACGATACTTTTTTTATTAAAAAACTTGTAAAGTGGTGTTATAGGATGAAACTGCAATCGAAAGTGCAGCTTTCCCACGTCCTGCAAACAGAGTTACCCACAATTCCAAAAGACAGCCAGTTATACACATTTCACCAATGCCGACTACTACGGAATCCCTCTCTTCATTTTATATAACATGACATTCCATTGACAGGTTTATGTGTTATAATATACGGGAGGTGATGAAAATGCGGGAAAGCAGATTATTTAGAATTGTGTACTATCTTTTACAGAACGGAAAGACAACCGCCCCCGAACTTGCTCAAAAATTTGAAGTATCAATCAGAACCATTTACAGAGATATTGACTCCATAAGCAGCGCTGGAATCCCTATTTATGCAACACAGGGAAAAGGGGGAGGCATTTCTATACTTAACGATTATACATTAGATAAATCTTTGTTTTCTGAACAAGAACAGGAACAAATGCTAACAGCACTACAAGGAATGGTTGCGACCACAGAAGAAAACTCTAATGAATTGCTCACAAAGTTAAGCGGTTTATTTCAGATAAAATCTACAAACTGGATTGAAGTTGATTTTTCAGACTGGGCGCATCGTACCCCACAGCAAGATACATTTAATATCATCAAAGAAGCCATTTTCCAAAAGAGAGTTATTTCATTTCGCTATTTTAGTGGAAAAGGAAATAAGGAGAAAAGAAATGTAAGACCTATTCGATTAGTATTCAAGAGCAAAAGCTGGTATTTATATTCTTTTTGCCTGTTAAGAAATGATTACCGCTTTTTTAAGTTGACGAGAATAAAAGAGCTTGAAATGCTGTCTGAAACTTTTACGCAAGATTTTACACCGACAAAAATCGAAGAACAAATACAAATTGAAAATACTGCTGCCGTTAAGTTAAAATTTGACAGGCAAGCGGCTTTTCGTGTTTATGATGAATTTACAGATAGCATAACAGAAGATTCACAGGGAAATTTATATGTCCAAATAGATTTACCCGACAATGAGGTTTTGTATTCTTATGTGATGTCTTTTTCGGATAGCGTTGAGGTACTAGAACCACAGTCTATACGGGAGCAGATGAAAAAAATATTACAGAAAATGCAGGAAAAATACAGAACATGACATTAGGTGTCAGGTTATATTTGATACATTGTTTCCATAAGGAGGTGCTGATATGAAATTTGAATGGAGAAAGCACGAAAAAGCCCTGTATGGAGCAAAGAGTATACCTGCTTTGGTAGATATACCCACACAAAATTTTATTATGATTAAGGGAAGCGGAAATCCTAACGACACGGATTTTTCAGATAAGGTAGGTGCTCTCTTTTCATTAGCGTATGCTATTAAAATGGGTTATAAATCTACTGCAACTAAAAATATTTTATCAAATGAAATCCACGACTTTACGGTTTATCCTTTAGAGGGTATCTGGAAACAGAAAAACGTTGATACGGAATCTGTTGCGGGTAAACTCATAAAAGAAAATTTGGAATACACCATTATGATACGTCAGCCGGACTTTATCACAGCGGAAATGGTACGTGCTGCATTGGAAAGGGTAAAAATTAAAAAGCCAAACAGACTGTATGAAGATATTATTTTTGATACGATACATGACGGAAAATGTGTTGAAATTCTGCATATTGGCTCATATGACAATGAACCATTCTCTTTTGAACAAATGGATAAATTTACAGAAGAAAACGGTTTGCAACGCATATCAGATTGTCACAGAGAAATATATTTAACTAATAGAACAAAAGAGGATAAGCTCAAAACAATTTTGAGGTATAAGGTAAATTAGTAAACAGTAAATCCGGTGAGCCGATAAGAATATAAAGCTATACTTGACAGTAGTTTTGGGGTTTCTAATCAAGGGGCGACGACTTAAAAGGGTTCCTGTTTTTTGCGCCCATTTTTGGCATTTAAAAAAATCGCCAGTATTATGCCGTGCAAAGGAGATAGAAAGAAATTCCCTTTCCCGTTTGGCAAATCCGCAGGCTGTCCATGGAGGGCGGGCGAGAAGAAATTTTCACAAATCCTTTCCTCTCTGAATTGCGGCGGGGAAGATTTAAGAGCATTTTCCCGGACACCAAGCCCTATGATTGGCAATATAAAAAACGTGATCTTCCACATACAAGACAGCGATATGGTGGAGCTTGCCAGACAGGTACTGGAAGCCATGAGCGATGCGGAATTTGCAGAGGTGGCATTGGAAGCGGCAGAGTGATTAACGCAAATCTTTTATAGCATTATTCGACATAAGGAACTGTTCAGAAATTACTCATGACAAGTAATTTCATCACAGTTCCTTACGTTGGTGCTGGTGATTTTTGCAGCCTTGACATACATAGACAATAAACACAACCGCAAGTAACGGAAAAGGCTATCTTCTACTGCCATAGAGGATAGCCTTGTAATCCGTAATTTTTTACGCTTTATAAGTTTCCGATTGAACAACCGTCGGACGTGCAATATCCTCCGGCTTCTAAGATGATTATAAACCAACACTGCAAATTTTGCAAGAGGGTTTAGGAAATGGGGGTGCTTCGGCACTCCTGTTTTTTTGCAGATTTGTAGATTATATTACAGGAATATTGTCTTGTCTGCAAGGATTTTTTCTGGTTTTTATAACAAGGCAGGAAGGAATGGGTGGGATTCCTTTATATCCTTATATGTCAAAAGTATAAGATAGAAAAACACACCACCATATACTAAAATGCATGATGTTGGCTCCATAAGTTACCATGCAACTCAAATTTTCTAAGATGCAACGGAAAGTTGTTATCAATTAAATGACTGTTGGTGGTATGCTACCAATAAATTATAGTATTTTTTATCGGAGGTGATGAATATGAGCATAGCAGAACGGTTTCAGGAATTGCGAAAGCAAGCGGGTTATTCACAGGAGCAAGTTGCTGAAATGTTGGGGATTTCAAGACAAGCCATTTCAAAATGGGAAAGTGGGCAAAGTATCGCAGACACATTATTGTCTATGATAACAATAGAAAAACGCTTTTCAGCCGGGGATAAATTACCCAATGAGAATGAACTGTCAGAAAAAAGCGCCATGTGTAATTTGTCACAGGGAATCAAGAATAATACTTTAGCAGAAGTGATTATGACTATGCATGAGAAGGGATATGATTTTGCTCAAATTGCAGAGATTGTAAAAAAGACGATTGAAGAAGTAGAGGCTGTCCTCAAAAAACAGGAGCCTGTACTGGCATAACCACAGTAGCTTAGTAACACAAGCAGTAAAGCAGTGAATTTGTTTTTGCATAAGAAAACAATTTGCTGCTTTTTGGTTTTCAGGAAGAAAGACCGTCATATCAGATTGTCTTTTTTCGTGCAGAGAAAAGATTAAATATATGGCAGATATAAAAACAGAAAAGCAGAAAGTAAAGGAGATTACGGACAAGCTGGAGGAAGGGTTAAAAGAGCTTTTTGAGAGCGAGAAAAAAGCTGCCTTTCTGCCATGTCAAAATTCCATAATTACAGTGTCAACAACACGTTCCTGATAGCCCTACAGCGCCCTGACGCCAGGTCTGGTCGCAGGCTGCCAGGAATGGCAGAAGAATGTCAAGCAGACATCGGGGGAGCCAATCCCGGAGCTGGAGACAAAAGAGCTTCTGTCCACAGTGGAGGGGTATGAGGACTTTATCAAAGCGATTACCTATGTTGCCCCGGTTCCGGTCAGTTTTGAGGACATTCCCGGCGATTCCAAAGGGTTCTTCAGCCCGGTGAAGTGGAGGCGTCTCATTCATGCAAATATTTTCCAGATTATTTTGGAGGTAAAAGTTGACAGTATTCTTTAAAACCCTTATAATTAAACCGTGAGTTCAATTATAAGGAGGCAGACAATGGCACGGAGAAAAAAAGAGCCGAAAAGTGTACACCGGGAAAAAATTGCTTCCGCTGCGTCAGTATTGTTCATGGAGAGAGGCATAGCGGCAACCTCTATGGACGATATAGCCAAAGCAGCCGGATACAGCAAAGCGACTTTATATGTGTATTTTGAGAACAAAGAGGAAATTGTTGGTATCTTAGTGCTGGACAGCATGAAAAAACTTTATCATTACATCGCTTCTGCACTGGAGCAGCAGCAAACCACAAAAGAACAATACGATTTCATTTGTCGTGGATTGGTTCAGTATCAGGAAGAATTTCCGTTCTACTTCAAAATGGTATTGGATAAAATCAATATTGATTTTGAGCGCCACGATTATCTTCCCGAAGAAAAAGAAACTTATCAAATAGGGGAAGAAATAAACGAAAAGATAAAGGAATTTTTAATATCCGGCATAGATAAAGGCGATCTGCGAAGCGATCTGAAAATCATGCCTACTATTTTTGCTTTCTGGGGTATGTTGTCCGGGATTATTCAGCTTGCAGAAAATAAAGAAGAATATATTAAAAAAGCAATGGGATTATCAAAAGTCCAGTTTTTAGAACATGGTTTTCATATGTTGTATTGTTCTATTACAGATAGTGGAGAGTGATGAAGTGAGAATATCGAAAAAGAAAACAGTATTATTTGTTATCATGTTCCTTTTTCTTGCCGGTTTCGTTTTGGGAATCCTCTACCTTAAAAGTGTTGCGGACTATAGACAGGCAGTAAGGGAAACCACCTTTGAAGATATAAATATTTCTGATATTCCTGACGGAGTTTATGTTGGTGAATATGACGTGGATTTTATATATGCCAAAGTGGAAGTTACCGTGCAAAATGGAGAAATCACAAATATTAACATTCTGGAGCATAGGCATGAACGTGGAAAGACCGCAGAAGTTATCACTGATAGTATAGTTGATAAACAGAAAATAGATGTAGATGCAATATCAGGCGCAACAAATTCAAGCACTGTCATAAAAAAAGCGGTAGAAAACGCTCTGAAAAGCAGGAAATTGACCACTTTTTGACTTATTTGCAGTATCATATTCTGGGAGAGGAGGTTACTATGGCATACAAAATACTCATTGTTGATGATGAAAAAATGCTGACAGAGTTATTGTCAAGTCACTTACAGAAGTGTGGATATGAGGCTTTTGTAGCGGAAAATGCGGAGCAGACAATATCCATGCTGAATGTCTATCCGGATTTGATTCTGCTTGACATCAATATGCCGGAAATAGACGGACTGGAATTATGTAAAATGATCCGCCAGAATGTCGTCTGCCCCATTTTGTTTCTGACAGCCCGGATTACGGAACAGGACAAAATAAACGGCTTGCAGGCCGGCGGTGATGATTATATAACTAAGCCGTTCAGCCTGAAAGAGTTGACTGCAAGAGTGGCGGCTCACCTGCGAAGGGATGAACGAAGCAAGTGTGCGCCCAAAATCGTTTCTTCCCAGGGCTTGATTGTAAATCTTGCGGAACGTACTTGTTTTTATGGGGAAAGGCCGCTGAACCTGTCAAACCGTGAGTTTGACATTGTGGAGTTTCTGATGAGCAACGCCAATCAGATATTCGACAGGGAGCGGATCTATGAAGCCGTGTGGGGGCTGAATGCCGAAGGAGATAGCGGAGTCATAAAAGAGCATATCCGAAAGATCAGGAATAAACTGAAGGAAGCTACGGGCAGGGAATATATCGAAACAGTCTGGGGGATGGGTTACAGATGGAAAAAATGAGGAAACCCGGATCAATGAAAAGAGCTTTTATCTGTGCGGTAGCTGCTACAATGTTTCTTGTTTTTGCGGCATCTGTCCTGACGATTTATGGATGCTACCGTATACAGAAAGTGATACTTCCAGATTCGCAGGAAGTCTGGCTGAATACCCGGACGGTCACAGCGGACGGGAGGGTATTAGAGGGAGGGCAGAGGGTTATCCTTGACGAGCCTGCCCAGGTGGGTATGCTCGTTCCTGCTGGAGTGGACTTAACTTTGGAGAATACGGAATTCGTAATAGAGAAAATCGAGTCCGGCTTCTCAGCGCTTCGCCCAAAGCAAAAGTTCGTATACAGAATGGCGGGCATTTCTATGGTGCTGTTTCCTTTTGTCTATTCCATTACAGGTATCATGCTGTGCGCATGGTGGTTTTACAGGAAAGAATTGTCACCGCCCATTCAGGTTCTTGCCGATGCGACAAAACATATCCGGGAGCAAGACCTTGATTTTACGGTTGATTATAGCAGGAATGATGAATTAGGAAGGCTCTGCACCGCTTTTGAAGAAATGCGGCAGGCGCTCTATGATAACAACCGTCAGCTATGGAACATGATTGAGCAGCGCAGAATCCTGCAGGCATCAGTGGCACATGACCTTAGAAATCCCATTGCGATTGTTGAGGGATATGTGGAATATTTGCAGCAATGCCTGGCAGATGGAAATCTGAATGACGGAGAATTGCGGCATACACTGTCTAACCTTGCGGTAACGGCAAAACGGCTTGAACATTATACAGATTATATCCGTGACCTGAATGCGATTGAAGAAACGGAAACAAAGTATTCCGTAGTTCAATTACCGGACTTTTTAAGAAGAGCTACGGAAAGTCTTTCGGTTTTTGCCAAGCAGCATAGCCTGGAGATTGCATACCATTCCACCATATCCGAATGTCAGGTGAAATTAGACGAGCAGATCTTTTACCGTATTGTCGAGAATATCTTTTCGAATGCCATTCGATATGCCAAAAGCAAGGTGAATTTTGGGTACTCTCTTACCGATGGTATGCTTATGATAACCATATCAGACGATGGCAAAGGTTTTTCAAGGGCAATGCTCCGTAAAAAGAACACTTTTCTTTATTCTGAGGATAAAACGGGAGAGCATATGGGTTTGGGATTGGCTACAAGCCGTGTCCTTAGCCAGAAACACGGCGGAAGTTTAGAACTTTCAAATATTGCTCCTGGTGGAGCTTGTGTAACAATTAAACTTGCAGTCCGCAAAATGGGTTGATATTATTATTTATGAAAAGGTTTGGAGCAAAAAAGTGATTGACAAAGAGGCAAGCCAAGGTTTATTTTGGAGAAATTAAAATGGATAAGAAAAAATAATGAATTGGGTAATAGCAATCATAATAGCTATCGGATATTTAACAATAAGTATTGTGTTTGATACGTGGACATATTCTTGGATTGTATGGGTAATTTATGCGGTTTATAGATTTGTTGCAAAATAAGAAAATTTGAAAGTGAGTTGAAGTAATGTTTTATAATGCAAAAAACAATAATATAAAAATAGAACAAAGTAATATGGATTATGTAAGTTTTGGTGTAGAAAATAAAAATTTAATTATAATACCAGGACTAGGAGATGGATTAAGAACTGTTAAAGGTATGGCCATTTCACTTGCATTAATGTATAGACAATTTGCAAAAGAATATTCAGTGTATGTGTTTAGCAGAAGAAATAATCTAGCAAAAGGATTTACAACAAGAAATATGGCACAAGATATAGTTGAAGCAATGAATTTATTAAATATATCAAATGCTGATATAATGGGAGTTTCTCAAGGTGGAATGATAGCACAATGTATGGCAATTGACAATCCAGAAAAAGTAAATAAATTAGTTTTAGCAGTAACATCTTCAAAGTCTAATGAAATCATAAATAATGTTGTTGGAAACTGGATTCAGTTAGCAAAGAAGGAAGATTTTAAAAATATATTCCTAGATACAGCCGAAAAATCTTATAGCGAAAAGCATTTAAAGAAATATAGAAAATATTATAATATTCTATGGAGAGTTAGCAAACCAAAAGATTATAAAAGATTTATTATTCAAGCTAATTCGTGTTTAACACATAATGTATATGATGATTTAGATAAAATTAAATGTCATACTTTAATAATTGGAGGAAAACAAGATAGTATTGTAGGAGTAAATTCTTCAAAAGAAATAGCAGATAGAATTAGTAATAGTGAATTATTTTTATATGAAGATTATGGACACGCAGTTTATGAAGAAGCAAAAGACTTTAATGAAAGAGTTTTAAAGTATTTAAAGAGATAAATCGAAGTTTGAAAGGAGTGACAGGCATGGAATTTCCATTTTATGCTTCACCCGATACTGCTACGATTGTCTGTTGCCATATATTGGAGCGTCAGGCACCTATTCTATATGTATCACATGATGAAGATGACGGAATGTGGCAATTTCTATGCGGAGGAACACATGAAACAGATGAAGCAAAGTTAGTATCTTTAAAATGGGTTTTTGATTTAGATAACTCTGTTAGTACCTTAAAGGATATGCCTTGCGGTTACTATGCAGAAAGAAAAACTCAAGATGACGATTGGATTATCAGAAAGCGTTAACTTCCAGTTTGTCGGGAAGATGTAGGAAGCGAAAAACCGGGATTTGCGGAAGGTGTTTACTATGAAAAAAGCAGATATAAAAGCAGTTGTCGAAAATAGGTTCCGTGAACTTGGTGCAAAGCAATTAGAATTATATCCGTCAGGTATTTGTTGGACAATGAACGGAAAATTTTTTAAAGTATCTACATTAACAGACTTTTGGGTATTAGAGTGGACTGATAATCATTCTTATGCTTCAAATTACTGTTTTGAAGATATTGCCCCAATGCCATATGATATATCTGAGCAAGAAATAATCTGGCAGGTAGATAAACTATTATTGTAAATCGGGATTTAAGGAGGAGAGATAAAATGATAGAATCGGAATTTAAAACAAAAGCACAGGAATTGATTAAGTTAATGGTAGATACTATTGCAGACAAAGAATATACAAAACTTGTATCCAGTATTCCACCGAAATCTTCATGGGCCTCTTTTATTGACACAGAACAGACATCAGAAAATGCCTGCTTGGGATTTGGAAAATGGTTAGTTGAGCAATTGGCTATGTGGGAAGAATATGAAGATAAAAAGTTTGTGGTAGACCATTTTCAAAAATCCTGTATGGAGGATATAGATGCTATGGATGAAGCAAGGCTTGAAAGTGATAATAGGGATATAGTGTGTTACAGGCCAACGAGTTTTGGAGAAGAGTTGGATTTTTGGTTTGAAATAGAGTTTTTCATAGAGAATGGACAAATAAAGGCGGTATTTGATGTAAATATATAAAAGTTCAAGTTCCACTTTATTGAGCAGATAAAGAAAGCGAAAAATCGGGATTTATATGGAGGGATTTAAATGAGTAATGAGAATCGATTCGAAATCGTATACAAACAGGGTAGTCCGCTTATTAAAGGATTAGAATTTGTACTCGTTGATAAGGAAACAGGCGTGAATTATCTTTTTGTCCAGTCGGGATATGCAGGAGGATTGACTCCTTTATTAGATGCTGATGGGAAACCTGTCATCACTCGATAACTTCCAGTTTTCCAGGCAGAATCACTGCGTCCAGAGTCAACAGACTTGTGAGAAATTACAGTTTGTTGGCTCTCTTTATGTAAAGAACGAAGCTGTTTCTCCGCAAATTTTTTTCTATTCCTTGACCATATTTTGACTTTTGGCTTTTATAATGAAAGACGAATCTAAAACAAGTAGGAGGATAGACGATGCGAAAGAGATTCTTATCATTAGCTATGATTTTTGGTTTGTCATTTGCTGTGGCGGCCTGCGGAAATTATAACATTGCGGACGAGAATGCCCCACCGCAAACTGTAGAAGAAGACCCATTCGCCGGGGCGCAGGAGGACGGAGATTTAGGGTTTCTCAGCCATGGGGAAGCCAGTCCCGCCAGAGCGGATGATCAGAGTGTTTTGCCTTATGAGTATCATGGCGGAGAATTTGTCCTGGACTATCAGTTTGTGTCAGAAGGGAAATTGGACAGCATTGGCTTCCTGCTTTTTTTGGACGGAAAGCCGCAAGCCTACAAGGTGAACGACACGGGAGCGGAATATGAGTATCTCCACTGCTTTCGGACATCAGAAAAGCACGAGGAGAAATTTTCCTTTGTGTTCACACCGGACACAGGGAAAAAGGGTGATACCCTGAATATGACGGTCGTGAGCGTCACCAGGCCCGATTTCCAGCCTGATATGAAAGAAACCTCAAGCTATGGCTGGTATCATCAGAGTTTTGAAAGGGTGCTGAAACTGCACTTTAATGAGGATGCTCCGGAAAATGACAGCATGAATGGAGAAAGTATCACTGCTTTTCGTGATGTCAGCATTTCAGAGGAAAAAGTCACTTCTTCTTTTATTGAGAATGAGCTTGTGAGAGCAGGATGGAATGACGTTACGATGGACACCTTGGATAACAGTGTCTATTGGACGCTTGTCTATGACGGCGAGGTGGTGTATGACAATATCAACCTTACCGGGAAAGATACGCTTACCGTGCGCTACACCCTTTGTGGAACGCCAGGCGCAAAATATGGCATATCATTTTTCTTAAACCATAAGCCTATATCTTTTGATGGAGCGGTTTCCTGTGATGTCACATTAAGCAAAGGAAATGTGTGGATCATTGAAGCAACCATAGATACCGCTAAGCTGGATGGTTTCAATACTTTTTATGCGACAGCCGTCGCAGCGGACGGAAATTCAGTTACAAGTAAAACAGGTTCAATTTTATTATACAAGGAGGACTAAAAATGAAAACAAAATGGATGTGTATGATACTTATGCTTGCTTTGGCTCTTAATCTGTCGGCCTGCGGGAACAGACAGGAGAATGGGAACAGCTCTGAATATGGAGCCATAAACATGGATCCGCAATCCGAAGAAAATGATTTATCGGAAAATACCGGAAATGAAAGCAGCAACATAAACGTGATTAATTTGCAGGATAACGGTACAGATAAAAATATGATGGCGGTCAGCACGGTTAAGGATTCCGCTTTTTCAGGAAAGGTCAGCGGCTGCTATTATGCCGGTGGAAGCCGGATTATCGTTGCGGCGGATAAACTTTATCTTTGCGATACAGGGAAAGGCGAAACAATCGCAAGTGCGGATATTTCTATGGAAGACTTATGCGTACAGACCTTTACAGACGGCTACTTTGTTGTGGGTCAGGGAAAGGCTGGCAGCAGCAACGGTTCATTTGCTACATCAGAAAGCGGTGGTATCAATGGATACATACTGAATAAGGACTTTGCTATTCAGGATACCATTTCCTTTAGCGGATTATTAAGTGATGATTTTATTGTGCAGATCACAGGGATCGCTGTTTCACAGGACGGAAAACAAGTTGCTTTCGGCGGACTTTCGGGGCTTTACCTTTATGATGTTTCTTCCCGGAAGGTTCGTACCATTCTGAACTATTCCGAAAAAGGCACGGTAGGTAATATGCAGATTGTAACTATGGACAGCCTTACCTTTACTGGGAACAACACTTTAGTCTATGTAGGCATGGCTACAGATACCTCCATTGGCGGAGAGGGGGTCAGTGTTTATGGTACAGTATCCACTGACAGCGCAAATCTCACGATTACCAAAAAGGGGGATTATAAAGTGGATACGGAAGAAGTGCAAAAGGGCGGAAACCTGCTTTTTATGCCCCAGAGTTTTGATAAAAATAATGGAACCCTGCTGATGCTTGATACCATATCCAATACAGAAAAAACGATGTCGTTCTCAAGCCGCAGTGAGGGAAAAGACGGTGTTTACTGCTCCGGGCAGGGAAAATATGTGGCTACTGCTATTTTGAAAAAAAACAGTGTTACAATCAATATTTATGATACGGCATCGGGGAAAAAAATCCATACGGAAACCGTTCAGGACAGCAACAGCACCTATTTCATGCGTATCCCTCAGATATTGATTTTAGATGAGTCCGGCACCTGTATTGTTGTGCTTGGACGGGGTATTGACGAGGTAAGCACCTTGATAACAACCTTTAGCTTTGCGGGTAATTCCCTATGAAAATATCATTGCGAAATATTTCAAAGCAGTACAAGGGCATGTCTGCCCTGGGCAAGTATGCCAAAGGCATATATGCCTTAAAGGATTTTACCACGGAACTTACGGGGGGTGTCTATGGGCTTTTGGGCGCTAACGGTGCGGGAAAGACGACATTGATCAATATATTTGTGGGTATTTTGGGAAGCGATGGCGGAACGGTTTTGATTGACGGACAGGATGCAAGGACACTGGGGAAGGATTTCCTGTCAAAAATCGGATATATGCCGCAATATCCTATTTTCTACCGGGAATTTACAGTGATGGATTTTCTGCTGTATATGTGTGCGTTGAAAGGAATCCCTGACGAACAGGGAAAAAGACGGGCTTTGGAGCTTCTGGACATTGTCAACCTTTCAGATGCTAAAGAGAAAAAGATTGGCGCTCTTTCCGGTGGTATGCGGCAGAGGGTCGGCATTGTCCAGGCGATGCTGGGCGATCCTGAAATTCTTATTTTGGATGAGCCGACAGCAGGGCTTGATCCCAGTGAACGTATCCGCTTCCGCAACCTGATCTCAAAATTCGCACAGGGGCGGACAGTTTTGCTGGCCACCCATATCGTTTCCGATGTGGAGTGTATCGCAAAGGAGATTATGATCTTAAAGGAAGGCTCCTTAATAACCCAGGGAACTACCGACACATTAGAACAGAATATCTATGGGAAAGTGTGGGAGGTGACAGTAAACGGGGAAGACGCTGCCAGACTTGGCAGCCAATATTATGTCAGCAATATGAAACAGCAGGGGGAATGCTTTTTAGTAAGAATCGTAAGCGATATGCTGCCTGCTTCAGACGCAGTAAAGGTTTCCCCTAACTTGGAAGATGTATTTCTGTATTACTTCCGCGGGCAGGGAGAGATAACATGACACGCTTAATCAAATATGAATTTTACAAATTATTCTGCAAGCGGTCAATACTTGTTGTGCTCATATTGTTTAGTGTAATAAACCTGTTCAAGATAAACAGCGAATTCCACTCGTATTCCTATCTGGCGGACGGAAATGACAGCCGCAGTTGGAACAGCGTGTATTGGCAGCTTTATGAGGATTACAGAGGGGAGATTACTGCTGAAAAAATTAATCATCTTCTTTCCATATATCAGCCGTTAGCAGACGCTACGGCTGATATGACAGCAAGCACAGCCAAAGACAATCCGGATATGATGACGGGGAATATATACAGCGACCGGAATATCTTGGATAAATACTATGTGGAGCCTATGGAATATTTCTATCATTATCGGACTTATGCGCTTCAAGTGGCAGAGAGGGCAAAGGAAAATGCCGCTGTTTACAAAGAACGAGGGCAGACTTATGAAGCACGTAAAAACAGTGTGATCTATAACCTTTATTCCGGACGGAGCATAAAAGCCTTTGCCTATGAGGAGATGTATAACTATTATCTGAACTATGATTTTTCGGGCATATTGGTTTTATTTCTTTGTCTGTACGGGGTTGTCAGTACCTTTGTCTGCGAAAAGGAAACACAGATGGATATGCTGCTGCTGACAAATTCGGGCGGCGGTAAAAAGACCACATTTGCTAAAATTGCTGCGGCTTCTTTGTTTGTAATCAGTGTAGCCATATGGTTTTCTGTTGTGGATTATATTGGTTTTGCGTATTTCTTCGGAACGGCGGAAGGAGGAAATCTACCGCTGTATGCTGTCAGCAATTTCAGCACGGCTGCGGTAAACTGTAATTTGTGGCAATATGCGATTCTGTCCGCAGTGATAAGGGCAGTCGGCGTATGGACGATGAGCATGGTGTTTCTATTGATTTCCTTGTTTGGGCACAGTGCCCTTGTTCCGTTTGTCGCTGATTTCGGAGTTGCCCTGTGTTTCATTATTACAGGTGCGTCACAGAGCTGTTTCAGTAATATCTGGCTCAAAATCATAAACCCGTATTCGCTGCTTGCTAACCGCATACTATTTGGCAAGACCGAGTTTATTGGTTTTGCAGGATATCCGGTACAGAGTTTCCAGGCAGCAATTATTTTTAACATAACCGTAGGGGTGGTTTCCATAACGGCAATGATGATGCTTTCTAAAAGGAACGCTTATTGCCGGGAAAGGAGGATAAAATGTCTGGATTTATGTACGAAGTAAAAAAGATTATGCTCCGGCAAAGGGGGCTGTTCTATATTGCCCTTGTCCTGCTCTTTGGCACGGTCTGGCTTGCCTTGTCCGACAACCCTTATGACAGTGCGATGGAGCGGTATAAAAATGAATATGAATGGTATCTGGAAAAGGTAAACGGATACTGCACCGAGGAATCTTCCCTTTATCTGGAGCAGGAGGCAGAGAGGATTGCAAAAGCGAAGGAGAGTCAGAACAGCCTTTTGGAGAACTACTATGACGGGAAGATCAGTGAAAGTGAATATAAAAAAGAGAGCCGGGAAATAGAGAAGGTTCTGGAGCGTCAAAATGGATTTGAGGTTATCTATCAGCAATATCTCTATATCTGCGAAAATGCGGGGAACCGCTGTTTTCTTCAGACAAACGGATGGATGGGGCTTCTTGGCAAAGGTACGCTTCATTTCATTCTCTTCCTTGGCATTTTGCTGATTGTTACGCCTGTTTTCTGTTCTGAGTACAGCTGCCAGATGGACACCCTGATCCTGACTGCAAGGGAGGGGCGAAAAAGCGCTCTGTATAAGCTGCTCATTATTACCACGGTTGTCCTCTTCCTGTCGCTTTGCATTTCGCTTATTGAATACGGATTTTACAGGTTCAAATACGGACTGCCGGATGGGGATTATCCGATTCAGAGCATCCGTTACTTTGCAGGCAGCAGCAAGAGTATGTCGCTGCTGGAGGGATATGTATCTATAGGGCTGCTCCGGATGTTTGGCGGTGTGTTTCTTACGATACTCCTGATGTTCATTTCCGTTTTGGCAAAAAAGTATGCGGTCACCCTGCTGACTGGTGCGGTGTCCGTGATGATTCCCTATATAGGCTTATCGAAAACCGGCATTTACCGTCTGCCGCTGCCGCTGCCGTTTCTGCTTGGAACTGACTTTTTTGCAGGGGATATTGTTATGAGCGATGCCCTGACGGGAGATGAGAAAATTATTTTTGCGGAGGTTGGTACGGTTACGCTATTGACCTTGCTCTTTGTATCCGTGCTTTTGTGTACTTTGGCCGTTGTCTGGATTTTACGGCGCAATTCTAACAGATGGCTGATGAAACCAGGGCAAAAGAAGCGTGGGGCGGCTTTCGCTGTCATGTTTGGCCTGACATTGGCAGTGACGGGATGTTCAGGCCGTGGAAAAACGGGAAGCGTTGTCTATAATTCATCGGCAGGCTATGACTGTATGGGTTATGAAATCATACGGGATGCAGGGAATTTTGATTATTCTCTCAAAAATACTTCCACGGGGGAAACATATCCTTTAGCACGTTCTCCTATGTTTGGGATATTTTCTGATGAAGAAGAAATATGTGCGTTTTATGTGTGTCCGCCATATCTGTATTACACCACATCGGTTATGGAAAGCTATGTCAACCGGGTGGGAAACTATAACAGCAATGTAACGAAAGTGTCGGTTGTGGAGTTGAATCTGAATACCTTTGAGGAAAAAACAATCTTTGAGCAGATGACTAATTCCGGGCGTTCTCTTTTGGGCATTGACTATGAAACGGGGGATAAATGGAAGTTCCTGGATTTTCACCACGCTTTTTTCCTGAATGACGATAACCTGTTTTTCATAGGCAATGATGGCATAACAAAAGTAAACCGGTATACCAGAAAAACTGTAAAGCTCGACATTCCTGTAAACGGTAATATTTCATTCGATGGGGAAAGCATCTTTTACAAAAATGAACAGGGGGTTTTAACAAGATATGACGTTTCCGGTAATGAAACTTACACATATGAAAATATAGTTGCATATGATTTCTGCATGGATGAGCAGTCAATCTATTATATTTCCAGAACGGACGGCGGAGACTTGTATTCCTGCGGCAAGGACGGGAATAACAAGGAATTGATCAGTCATATACCTGCAATGTCGGTTACCTGTGATACAGGAAATATTTATGTGTTATCAAAAGAAAGTGGTGAGGAAATCGTTTTACCAAAAAGCCATTGATTCCCGCGAGCAGCGAGCCAACGCAGTTCCTAAGTGAGGATATTGAAACGAGATATGCAATTCTGAGAGTCAAAAGCTGTTGGATGACGATTATCAGGAAAGTTTGGCACAGAGAATTGCAGAAGGAATTTCCAATGAAATAAAGAGAGGAGAGAATCTGTGAAGAACAATAAAAAAGGCGGTAGCGCCAAAATTGAGATAGAGCTGTTGCTCCAAAAAGCACTTAGAGTACAACAGGAACCCAGTCAGCAATTAAATGATTCGATTATCCGCCAATGTGAAAAAAGAATTGAACAGGGAAGCGGATCAGATTCCGGGTGACGGAAGGATTGTCATGGGTTTTTTGACAATTGCTTTAGCAATTTCACTTCGAAGAAATATCCTGCGCAACCTGCATCATTTATTTTCCTACAATTCCTAACAGGCAAAAGTATTGAAGAAAGTCTTAGGAACTGTTCAGAAATTACTCATGACAATTACTTGTCACAAGTAATTTCATCACAGTTCCTTAAAATAAATAGAGTGGTTGGTGGACCTCTCTTTTTTGCGTTTTTGATGCCGCTATCTGGCAATGAAAGAATACCAATACCCAAAAACAGCGAGTTTTTTATGTACGCTTGTTTCTGGCAAAAGGAATTGAAAAACTAACATCATTAGTTTATAATATAACTAATATTATTAGTTATGGAGGTGATTTCTGTGGCAAGAAAAGGACTGAATACAGACCGTATCGTGGAGGTTGCTGCCGAGCTTATTGCTGAAAGGGGATTTGACCAGTTTTCGCTTCGGGAACTGGCGGATAGATTAGGTGTGAAAACGGCATCTTTATATAATCATATCAGCAGTCTGTCAGAGCTGACTTCTAATATCGGACAGCTTGCATTTGAAAGAATGGCAGGACAGTTATATAGCGGTACAGAAGATGCATTGCCTTTTGATACGCTTTACCATATAGCAATAGGGTATCGGAAATTTGCAAAACAAAATCCAGAATTATATAAAACAATTGTCAAAATTCCTTCTACAGGAAGTTCTGACTTAATTGAAAAAGGGCAAAGCCTTGTACACAGCTTATATCCTGTATTGGAAGCCTGCGGTTTATCAGAAGATGATATCATTCATTTTAGCAGGACAATACGCAGTGCCATGCACGGATTTGTTACATTGGAAGAGGCGGGCTTTTTTGGAACTGCCGTAGACGCTGACGAAAGTTATTCCTACATGATTAAGGCATTGATTGAGCCATTAAAGACAGAACTTGGAAGGAAGGATGCGTGATGGAAAGTATGAGTTATACTGTTTTGGAATTCGAGTGCATTGACATAGATAACGGAAGCAAATTTCCCATTGAATATACCGGGCGGGGGAAGAACATATCGCCGGAATTTATAATTAAGAATCTATCACCGAATGCGAAAACCCTCGCTGTTACATTGGAAGATGTATCACACCCAATTAAGGATTTTACGCATTGGGTTATATGGAACATTCCTGCCACTGACAGAATAAAGAAAAATATTCCTGCAGGCAAGGCTGTGCCAATGTTGGGGAATGCCCGCCAGGGGATAGGATATGGCCTGCACCGTTATGCAGGGCCGAAGCCACCGAAAGGGAAAAAGCATACTTACCGTTTTACAGTCTATTCCCTGGATTGTGAAATAAATATAAGTGTCAACTCTATGAAAAGAAGTTTTCTGAAAAAGGCTGAAAGGCATATCATCCAAAAAGGAAGCATCGTCGGTGAGTTTGAATAAGAAATAAAATTCCATAGACGCATATCCCCCAATAAGCTGCATCCGAACAAGGGTTGTTATGAACACAAAAATGCTCGCATTGGCTCTTGGCGGAACGTTGCTTGTGGGATGTCTTACCGGGTGCAAAACTGCGGCGTCATCTCCGGGAGGAATCCCTTCACCTGGATCGGCTGCCCCGCAGGCATCAGACACGCACGTCCAGATTGCTGTTGCAAATGCAGAAAGCAATTTTCGATCCCAGTGGAAAGTTGGTCGGTGTGAAGGAATTTTCGGAGGCTGAATTTGCCGCCCGTGACATCGAGGCAATCAAAAATCCACCTTCCAACGTTGCCTTAACTGGTTACCCGCCCTCTGAAAAAGAACTTGAAGAAAGAGCAAAGGAGTATGAAGCATTTGGCGTTACCTATGACATCAAAAATGACCAGTGGTATTTCAATGGTGAAAAGGTTCGGTTTTTCCGGGATGTGCGGACCTCAAACGGTGAGGACCTGACCGGCGGGAAGTTTAAGGGAGCAATCCGTACTTTGGGGAGTGCGGACGGAACGGTTGATATTTATACAGTCCGCGACTTTGCCCGTCCGGATGCCTCTGGGAACGGGACATTGACTGGCGTAGAAAAATATAGTCAGGCGGAATTTGACGAACATACACAGAGAGAAATACAATCCAGCTCCGGTTTCTGTACTGTGACTCAGGAGTAAGGAACTGTTCCTAACAGGGGGATTTCCCGAATTTAACTGCAGAAGAATAAAAATACTCAAAAGCCAACCGCCGCACTATGGCCATCATCCGCCATATGCGGCGGTCTGTTTTTCCCAGGCAAATTTCTGAATCCGAACTGGTACTAAGGAACTGGAAAAAGATAAAAACGAATGGAAGAATAACACCGTATTCACGCTGCTTTCCCGTCTAGGAGAAAAAAAGTTCTTAAAAGTCAAAAAAATCGGCAGGAAAAATGAGTATGTGGCTACGGTAACAGAAGCAGAATACCAGACCATGCAGACCCACAGCTTTCTTGATAAAGTCTACGGCGGGAATGTGAAAAACTTAGTATCAACCTTGTTGCGGCAGGATATTCTTTCGGCAGACGAATTGAAAGAAATTGAAACATTTTGGAGAAAAGAAAATGAATGAGTTTATAAAAATATTATTGTCGTTGTCTGTTTCCGGCGCACTGTTACTGCTTCTCATTTTGGGATTGAAGCCGCTGTATAAAAACAAATTCAGCAAGCGTTGGCAGTATTATATCTGGATAGTTGTTGCTTTGCGTTTTCTGCTTCCCTTTACTCCCGACACTACGATTATTGGAAGTCTGTTTGAAAAATTCGACACAACAGCAATAACAAATGAAATCCCTACACCCCCCAATGTACCCGTTCCCGCAGATACGGGTAACAGCAAAGCAGAGCCGATACAGACATAACCACCGCTGCCATGCGTGAGCCTTTTAATATACGTCTGCCTGTTTTTTATCTGGTCAGCATTGGCACTGGTTTTATTTGTCCGCAAAGTAACAGTTTATCAAGGCTTTATCCAATACATCAAAGCAGGAAATAAAGAAGTATCGGATGATATGTTTTATAAATGGCTGATACAGATTGTTGTGTGCGTCCATTGGTTCAATCCTTTTGTATATTTACTGGAAAAGGAAGTGAATAAATCCTGTGAATTGTCATGTGATGAAAAAGCTCTACAAAAGTTCTTTAGCTTCCGTCACTTTGACTGAGGGAGCAGAACAGTTAAAAGAAAGGTTAGGTGCGATTATGAAATACGATAATAAGGAACTGTTCCTAAGAATATAGAGCCGGATTGCCGGGAGGGAGTGCGCACGCAGTTGGAGCGCATGAAAGAACTCTGCAAAGAGCGTAACCGTTTGTGTGAGAAGCACAATGATTTGAAAGGACAGAAATACAAAATAGAAAAATCATTAGAACGATAAGAAGTGCGGGGGGTGGCGATTGCTATGCCCTGTATTTTATGGTTGAAAATAGAGGGTAAGAGTGGTATAACTAAAACGTGAAAAATATAGACAAAGTGATTTGCCGAAAAATTTTAGCAGTGATTTATTGGAGGGTATGTATATGAACAGATGTAAAAAGATAGCAATACTGGTATGTGCTTTTCTGACAGCATTAAATGTTGTTGCTTGCGGAGAAGCAAAAGGAGATGAAGTTGTCTATATAGATGAATTTCCTACAAGACAGCAAGACAGCAGTCTGCAGACAGTTGAAGGTACAGAATTAGAAATAAAAGAAGATGAAACTGCAAATGCAGATGAATCTTCTGTAAATCAGCAGGAAAGCAGTATGCAGATAGAAGAAAGCACAAATTTAGAAACGGAGGAAGATAAAACCATTGGCGCAGAAAAATCCAATGCACAAACGGGTGAGAATATAAGTACAGAAATGACAACAGAAGAATTATTAGATTTGTTTATCAACGGATCAATAAGTGCAATCAGTTCCGGGGATTCGGCATTCTATATTACCGATTTAGATATGGATTCTGGTGAATGGGATTCCTATTCCATTGGTGAAAGAGTCGATCTTGACAATGATGGGGAAAATGAACTGATTATTTGCGGACCTTATGGTGGCATATACCTTGATGCGCGCAATAACAAGGTCTATGAATTTGCCGTGGGAGAGGGTGATGCTCTTGTGCTTTCTTATGTTGTTTATAATGGCTCCACATGGATTATGTATAGCAGCAGAATGCATACAGGATATGAAGCCTACCATATGGAAAAATTTGAAGGGGCAGATAATTTAGTTGCAGAAATGAATTTTCATGAAGAACTTGTTGATGAAGATAATGTGGAGGGTGAAGAAAAATATACATTGAATGGAACGGAAATATCTTATGATGAATATTTTGAATTATGCAGCAAGATTTTTGCAACTGAGGTAACTACAACTAAATGACAAATATCAAAAGCATTTACTCGTTGCTGCTGCGCGGCGGGTCATTAAAAAGCCTTGGATTGTCCTTCATGACCAGGTGGACGGTTTTCCCATATTTGGCAGTGGAACATGGATTCTCACAGGTACATGTCACACTGCCGCCGGCAAAGCTGATCCTGGGGCATTTGAATTCCGATTAGGAAATTTACGGGAGAGGGTGAAATAATGCAGGTCAATTCGTTTAATGGTTCATTGCAGAACAGATATTTTTCAGGAACAGGAAGCATAGGCGGTATCCATCTGCCCGACTTTAATGATAGATATGCTTTCTCCAAAAAGAAAAGCGGCATCAGTGATGAGGAGTATCAGAAGCAGATTCGGTAACAGGCATATGAGGATTTTGCAAAAGGGCAGTTCCAGAATAAATCTGAAGGATTTAATAAGTTGATGAAAAGCAGGGAAAGTGAAATATCAGAAACTGCCATCAGGAAACAGCGATTACATAGAGTTTTACGATAAGAACGGGGAGATGGCGGCGACTTATTCCAATAATAGGTGGACGATGTATACCACCAATGCGGAGGCTTCCAGACAGACGGAAATGTGCATGATCTACAACGAAGCATGGAGGAATGCAAAGAGGGGCATTCCGCTGGCGGGTGAAGAAGCGGTGGGTGTGGAAAATCCGCAGAATAGCTTTGATGCAAAGGCATAGCAGGCAATGAATTCTATGGTTTCATATCCCCAATAAGCCACAGTCTGACAAGTCAAAGCAGGCATCCTTGGCACTCTGGCAGATTGGGGAATCGGGGAGCGACAAGTAAAACCTGAAAGTTTGATTTTAGGGAATTCTACGAATTGACTTTAGATTTCTACCACTGGTTGCGTAGATGTATAGAGGGCTATATGGAACGCAACCGACCATCTTGGTATTGTAAAGCAAGGATTTCAGTGAATAGTTCAGAGCCAAGTTATTGTACTGAAACCTAAAAAAGAAATGGAGAGGTATAAATATGCAATACCATATAATGATCAAAAACCTATCTAAGTCTTACGGATCAAAGGGGACAGCAAAAACAGCTTTATCTGATGTTACCCTCAATATCCCGCAGGGCGAAATCTTTTGTATCATGGGTTCGTCCGGCAGCGGTAAGAGTACACTGTTAAAGATTTTAGGGGGCATGGAAAAACCAACCTCCGGCACTGTCTACATCAATGGGGCTAATATGGCGGATTACGGGCAGCAGGATTATGACCGCCACCGCCAGATGACAGTCGGTTATGTGTTTCAGGACTTTAATCTGTTGGAAGGTCTGACATTGAAAGAGAATATAATCCTGCCACTGACTTTGCAAAAACTGAGTGAAACAGAAATACAGCAAAAATATGCAGATACATTGCGGTGTGTGGATGTCGGTTATTGTGAAAATAATTATCCGGAGCAGTCATCGGGTGGCGAGCAGCAGAGGGCGGCAATCTGCCGGGCAATCATTAAATCCCCAAAGCTGATATTGGCAGACGAGCCGACAGGGAGCCTTGATCATGTAAATGCAAAAGCAATCTTAAGTACATTTATGGATATCAAAGAAAGAATGCAGACTACGATTGTCCTTGTCACCCACGATGCGGCTGTAGCGAGCTATTGTGATACGGTTGTTTTTATTGAGAACGGCAGGGTATGCGATATTTTAAGAAAGGAAGAAACGGCACAGCCATTTTATGAAAGAATTGTGACGGTATCATCGAAAGTGAGGGGAGTCATTTGAAAAAAATACTTCAAAGGGCAGTAAGGACAAAAGCGCATAGCAGTATGTATATTATGCTTACTATCGGGGTAGCGATGTTCTTCGTTTACACAGGATTAGTCAGCAATTCACAGATGGTCAGTGTTATGGATTCTATTGAGTACACACTGCCAGTGTGGATGACTGCCCTGATCTGTATCCTTGCTGTATTCTCATTTGTTTATTATCGCTATTTATGTATTTACACCCTGGACGAAAAGATGAAAGACTATGGGATTCTGGTCAGTATGGGGTATAACCAAAAGCGCATAAGTGAAGCCTTTCTGTGGATTATGGCAAAGTCAATGCTGCAGGCATTGCTGTGGGGCTTGTTGGCGGGGACCTTGATATATTTTATCATTCTGAATATTTTAAACTATGTCCTGGATATGGATTTTCATGCAGTTCCATTACAGGGGTATATTCTGGTGGGGGCAGTGTATGCAGCAGTTTATCTCATAAATGCAGTCTCTTTGGGGAATCGTATGAATGGCTTGGAGATATCCGATATGCTGAACTATAAAAAGCTGGATAAAAGTATTGATTACCCCAACCTGTATCAGAACATTGGTTTTGCACTGTTGGCATTTGGGCTGCTGTTGCTTACTTTCAAGGGAGAGTCCTATAATTTTGCATCAGCCCTTTTTCCCATGCTTTCTCTGACGGCAGGCGCATACTGCCTCACAATGTCTTTTTCACACTGGTTTACCAAAATATTTATTCGTTCTACACCGAAGTACCACAGGAATTTATTTTACATCAGCCAGTTACGGACGAATTATAAAAAATATGCGAAATTATTGACTGGCTGTACTATCATTGTCATTTTTGGATTGTTTATGATGATCATTGATGTATCGTTGGCGACTGACGATGGAGACCATAGTTTTGAAATGCCTTATGATTTTACGGTGTACATGGATGCAGTTGACGGTGATGATCTGAAAGGTATAGAGGAATTTGAGTCACAGGAAGGTGCATTATTAAAGGATACCTGTCTGGTCAGGATATTAGATGGTGCCATTCAGTGGGAAGGACAGGAATTTAGCCGTTTGGTTCATGTGATGCCCGAAAGCAGTTATTTTGATCTGACAAGAAAACACTTAGGATTACAAAATGGTGAAATTGTGGTTTTGAGCCAGATTGACCGAAACTACTATGATATAGGCACTCAGGAAGAAAATGGAATGGAATGGGGCTTTCAGCCTCCCGGTCCTGTTTCCTTTTTGGTTGACGGTAAGGTGTATACCAGGACTATTGTAAAGGAAATATGGGAGATTGTATATAACATTGAAGATCAGGCACAGCGGACTTATATCATTGCGGATGAAGATTATGAGGGGATTGTCAGGGAAGCCGGATATGACCAGATGAAGTATTTTATAGCTGTATCCAGTCCTGACAGCCTGCCAACAGTGTATGAACGGCTGCGTGAGATCAGTCCGATCATAACAGCAAAAGCAGCGAATCTTGAAACACAGGCGCAAAATAAACTTGTGGTATCTGTCCTTATTCTGCTGGCGGTCATGCTGCTGCTGTTTTCATTAGTGAGCCTGATTTTGTTACGCATAAATCAGGATATAAGTGAAGAAAAGAGAAAGTACAGCAACCTCTTTTCTATTGGATATACCTATGCCCAATTACAGGGAGAGATACGCAAAGAGATGGCTACACTGTTTTTTATTCCCCTTGTATTAGGCTCGTTTATTTCTATTATGTATGCACTGCTTGCGAGCAGCAGAACCAGCCTTCGGCAAGTCATAGTGATTTTTGGAGTGACATTGCTATTCGCTGCAGTCCAATATGGCTTTTACCGGGTGGCAACAAGGACATTGGGCAGACAATATTTAAATTAGGGGAGGACAGGATATTATGGATTTTTCAGAAAAACTACTGACATTGCGGAAAGCCAATAACATGACACAGGAGCAGCTTGCTGAAAAACTTGATGTTTCGAGACAGTCCATTTCAAAGTGGGAAAGCGGGCAGGCAACGCCCGAACTGGAAAAAATAGTGGCAATGAGTGCGGTTTTTAATGTCACGACTGATTATCTGCTAAAGTCATCGGAAATAGACGACTTGTCAGTAAAAACGGAAATGCTGGAAAAACAGCAGCAGATGATGCTTGGGCGGGAGCAAAAACAGCGGCAGGTTTTTAGCTGTATCATGTATTCGGTTGTAGTATATCTGGTATTTTTTGCGGTATGCTTTATTGAGCGCTTTTTCTTTCATGAGTTCGATGTATTAGGTGGCCAAGAGATACTTTTTGCAGAATTTCTTATAGCGACTGCCGCAGTGGTTTTTATATGTGTGAAGAAACTTGGTAAAAAGCAGGAGTAGATGTTTGACAAAAGATAAATGTTGGCGATGGTGTCAATGGAGTGGAAATTCAGGGTAGTTCTGGCAAAGAAACTATGAGAAAAACCAATAAAGCACAAATGATAAAAGGGAACCGGCAGAGGTAGGCTGGTTCCCTTGTTCCATATTAATGCGGGGAGGCGGTGGTCAATGGAAAAGGTGAAATGCCCGAACCCGAAATGTGGGATGGTACATAAGAAGAACAGGCGGCAGGGGTAGCCCTGCCATTTTTATGCAGGCTGTGATTAGGAATGTCCTTTGCGGGCATACTTACAGTATACATGGTAATTTATGGAAATTATCACTGTAAGGATGCCTGCACAGGGCCGTTCCGCTGATCACGGTTAGAAATCCAGAAGTGACTGTGGGAGGATACAGGAAATGTGCAAAGTAAGGTGTCCGGCGTGCCGGAAGGGGATCTGCGAGATAATTGCCACCGCAGAAGGAAGGGCAGTCATAGTGTTGAAATGCCCTTACTGCGGGAGGACAGTCAGGCTGGAATGGCTGATACAGACCTCATTGAAAATGAAATAATGTTCACGCCGGATGACGAGAGGGCGTGGTTCAAGAAGCACCCGCAGTGGTCAAAGTCCAACAGGTACGCGGAGCTGGAGGCGTGGATATTCATTTAAAACGAAAGAGAGACAGGGCGGAAGGGCTGTGGCGCAGCCTTTCCGCCCTGTCACCGATTTGCGGTTACAGTTCTGCGGTCATTTCTTTTGCTTCTGTCGGCAGGCATTTCCCCAAGAACATGGCCTTGCAGTCGGAAAATCCCAACAGGTAGGCGAGCATCCCAAACCGGGAGCCGAGAGCGTTCTGCTCGCTGACGTAGCGGTCGATCAGCAGCCGGATTTCTTTTGATAAATCCATCCTGTCCAGTTCGCCGGAGTATATGTCCGACTTGCGGAGAATCGCCTGGTATTCCCCGTCACTGCTCACGATACCGTTCATGACGCTGTGCATGCGGGTATCCATCAATTGGTATAATGCAGAATCCTTTTCCAATCCAATCCCTCCTTCCGTGGTGTCGTAGCTTACCTCTGATTTGGCGGGATTGCAAGTGGGAAAATAAGTTATAAAAAATTCATAAAATGTTTTGTTGCATTAACCGATATAAAATAATAAAATAGAGATAGAAAAGTATGAATTGCAACGGAAGAACCATACTAACAAAGGAGGTGTTTATCATGGCAACTTCAAGTATCACAAAGAATTTTGTCATTTCCGGCAAGGAACAGGTGGAGATGTTTGTCAACGCGATTGAAGAATCTGCCAAGAACCGTCCTGTTCATATACCTGTAGCGGCAAGCGAAATAACAGATGATGCAGAATTGCTTGAATTTATGCGAATGAGGAAAAAGGCAAATGACAGAAAAAAACAAATATAGAATTATCAATATCCGGCGGTATATTGGTAATGAGAATCCTGAACTTGGGGAGGATGAACTTCTTCAAATCCTCTCCGAGTTTTCTTGTCCGTTGAACCCTGACGTGGAGCGGTTTTTGAAGTACAGTTCCATTGAGTTTACTAAAAAGAACCAGTCTGTGACATATCTTGTGTTTTCTGTTGCTGACGGAAAATTGCTGGGATATTTTACGCTCGCTTTAAAGCCATTGACGGTAAGAGGTGAAACGGTGAGCAATACCGTAAAAAGAAAATTGTTACGGGTTAGTGAGTTGGATAAAAAATCGGATACATATACCATGTCGGCTTATTTGATTGCACAATTAGGTAAAAATTATTCTGAAAATGATGGAAAAATGATCACTGGCGCAGAACTTCTTGGATTGGCATGGAACAAAATTAAAGCAACACAGTATATGTTTGGCGGCATGGTAACATTCTTAGAAGCTGAAAATGAGGAAAAGCTGTTATCATTTTACCGTGACAACCGCTTTTCGCAGTTCGATACCAGGCAGACCGCATCAGATACGGACGAGGCGCATGAGTTGGTACAGCTTTTAAGGCTGCTCTGATGCGATTGCGCCGCACTGAGAAATATGGATTTTGTCGGTAAGAGCGCAATTTGTCGAATCCCGTTTGTCGAAAGTCGAATTGGGTGGGGTAAATGGGGTAAAGAGGGGTAAAAGTCATCAAAGTATAACAGCGGCACAGGCGGCTATTTCCAATTGATGCCATAGGAATTTGGGTACTCGCAGGCGAAAGTATGGAAGAATGGCTTAAAATCAAGGGGTTTTGAGCGTAGAGGGGTTCACTGGAGTGGTTGGTGGACCTCTTTTTTTTGCGGTTTTGATACCGCTGATAGGATGGCGATTGGGGCAAAAATCATACTATCAGGCAAAAGTATACTTTCACGCAAAAGTCCGGGGTTTCCGTGATAGTATAAAGCGGAAAGATAAAAAGGAGTAGGACATTGTTGTTTTTAGCTGAAAGATGTATTAGCTTGACGGAAAATGCTGTTGAAAAATGGGGGATATGATACAAGCACGGAAACTGCCCGGAGTTTTCGTGTTTGTATATGAGTTTCCGTGATAGTATACAGAAAAAATAAAAAATGATAGCGGGAGGAAAAGGGCTGTTTGGCAGTCCTTTTTCTCATGTCTTAAGTTTTCACAATTCATTTCTCTACATTTCAAATTTCACAGATATTTTTTATTGGTTCAGAAAATAATAAGTTGGAAAGCGGGGGAATCAGAGTTAATATGCTTACACGGCGGTCTGCGTTTCCACTATATCGGACTAATTTTGTGCCTTGGGAGAAGGCAGGGATTTTTGCTTAATGGGATAATTTTCTAAAAGTTAATCTGTATGCTAAAATATAATTGTTGACTTGAAGCGCACTTCATAGTTTATGATAACAGGGAAAGGTGGATTTATATGTATTCAGCAAAAGAAGCAGCAGAAATGACGGGATTATCGACAGCAGCATTAAGGTATTATGAAAAGGAACAGTTATTGCCGCAGATTTCCCGGACAAGCCAGAAATACAGGCAGTATTCGGATTCAGATATTGAATGGATAAAAATGGTTCAATGCCTGAGAAGGGCAAATGTGCCAATCCAGTCAGTTAAAAAATATATTGCCCTTTTGGTACAGGGTGGGAAAACAATGGAACAGCGGTATGGCATGGTTCAGGATTACATTAGGGATATTCAGGAACAGATGGATCAGCTGCAAAATGCGCTTGCCTTAACACGCGAAAAGTCAGCATTTTATGAAAAACGTTTAAAGGAGCCGTCAAGCAGGGATTTAACATATCTGGAAGAATGGGAATTGTTTAAAAATGAAGAAGGGAAGGAAGAATGAAAACGGTTTTGATTACGGGAACCACCAGCGGGATCGGAAAAGCCTTTGCGGAAAAATTCGCAGATGAGGGGTATGATTTGATTCTTGTTGCGAGGAATGAGCAGAAGTTAAAACAACAGCAGGCAGCTTTGCAGGAGAACTACCATGTGGCAGTGAAATACATTGTTCAGGATTTGACACAGGAGAGTGCGGCAGGTTTGATAATGGCGGATATAGATAAATGGAAGGTCACCATTGATGTTCTTGTAAATAACGCAGGCTTTAATGAGTGTGGTTTTTTTGTGGATACCAGACTTGACAGGGAGCTTGAAATGATAAATATGCATATACGGTTTGTAACAGAATTGACAAAACGTATATTAGTACATATGAAAGAAAAGGGCTATGGGAGAATCCTGAATGTAGGCTCAACAGGCTCTTTTATCCCGTCTCCCACAGATGCCGTTTATTCTGCCACAAAAGCATATATTATGTCTTTTTCAAATGCTTTATGTGGCGAACTTGGTAAAGCAGGGATAAAAGTAACTACTTTATGTCCAGGGGCAACGGAGACAGAATTTGCTGCAAAAGCAAACATTCAAAACACATTGCTATTTAGGATCGCAGTTATGAAGCCGGAAAAAGTGGTGGGGATTGCTTATCGCAAAATGATGAAAGGAAGAAGGCTGGTTATTCCGGGGATATATAATAAGCTGTTGGTTGTATTTTCCAAAGTAATGCCTATAAGCCTAACAAATAGGATTACGATTCTTATGATGAAATAATTGTGGCGAGGCTGGAAAAGATACCATTGATTAAGCAAATACCGCCGCACTATGGCCATCATCTGCCATATGCGGCGGTCTGCCGTTTTCGCAGGCAGGTTTGACAGCAGAAACCGCTTGGAAAGCGGGAAAATCAGAGTTAATATGCTTACACGGCGGTTCGCGTTTCCACTATATCGGACGAATGGCGAAAAACTTTAGGGCTGATTTGGGCTTTCAAAAACAAAAAATCTGCGATTCACGTAGCCAGATTAACCATTCACGAAGTAGACGTTAGAAATCGCCCTTATTTTTCCGATAAGTTAGTTGAGGACTGGAGGTGGCAGAAACGATAAAAATTGCGGTGTGTGATGATGAAAAAAATATAAGGTCTTACCTTGTTTCGCTCATCAAAAAGCAGGGAGGGGAGTGCGGCATCACGGAATATGCCTCTGCCGATGCGTACCTTTCGGACGGTAAGGAGCATGACATTATATTTCTGGACATAGAGATGGGAGGCTCCGGCGCAGGCATGGACGGCATGGGGCTGGCAAGGCATATCCGGGGCATGGAGGCGCAGAAACAGCCCATCATCATTTTTGTGACAGGGTATGAAAAATATGTGTATGATGCATTTGACGTAGGGGCGTTCCAGTATCTGGTAAAGCCCGTGGACGAGCAGAAATTTGCAGAGGTGTTCGGACGGGCGGCGGGGCAGGTTTTATCCGAGGCGGAGCAGCGGAAGAAAAAACTTGTGATCCAGTATGGCGGCGAGGGAAAGGCCATACCGCTGAATGACATTTACTACATGGAAAGCCGGAACCACAATATCATCCTGTACCTGAAAGACGGGAATATCGAATACTATGCGAAGATCGGGGATTTGGAGGAGGAGCTGGCGGGGCAGTTCTACCGCATCCACCGGGGATACCTTATCAACCTTTTCCATGTGGAGGGTTACGATAAGACGGAGGTAAGGATGGCGAACGGGGATAAGCTGCTTCTTTCAAGGTATAAATATGACGGCTTTGTGCAGGCATACATGGATTACATTTCGGAGGAAAGCCTATGAGCCAGCCAGCGTTTGAAATGATCAACAGCATATTGGATATATGGAAGATTGCCGTACAAGCCATCATGTTCCTTGTTTTGTGGACGGCGGCTTTCAGGGAGAAAAAATCAAAAAGGGATGGCATTGCGGCAGTGCTGTTTATCCTTGCCAATATAGGGACAGGATTCCTTCCGTGTACCGCTTGGGTAAGATATGGTGTTTCCGCTCTTGCCATTATGGGATATGGCGGAATACGTTATAAAAAGCAGATTGGAAAAGCAGTATTTGTGATGCTCGCTTTTTATAACCTCCATTGTCTTGGCTATTTGATGGCGAGCAGTATTTACGAAAAAATAATAAATGTAATGATGAAAAGCCTGGATATGATGCAGGATAGTTATTTGCAGGAAATGTATCACTACATGACAGTTGGGATGTTCTGTTTGGTATTTGCTTATTCGGTATTATTTGTGGCAATGGTGCTTATTTTGTACAGACTTATGAAGGATGTAACCATAATGGCGTGGCAGGATGTTATCCTGCTTTCCATTCTGAATTTTGTTGGGAGCATGATTGCAAACGTGGTCAACGGGCTGCTGATTGTAAGAATAGATACGGATGCTTTTGTGCTGTTTGATGAAAAGCCTGACCTGCTTTGGAAGGTTCCCATGATAGCATTATGTATTTTTGCGGGAGAGGCCGCCCTGATCTATTTTTGGCAGAGATACCGCATCCTGCTTGCCGAGAGACAGAAACATTTCGTGGAGGAACAGCAGGTCAAGGCCATGAAGAAGCGTCTGGAGGAAGCGGAGAATTTCTATGGAAGCATCCGGAAGGTGCGCCACGAGATGAAGAACCATATGGCGAACATTAAAGGACTGGCAGGAGCCGGGGAGTATGGGGAAATAGAGGATTATATACGGCGGATGGATGAGACCATGCAGGAACTGGAATATAAGTATGTGACGGGGAATGCAGTGACGGATGTCATCATCAATGACAAATGCCGCAGGGCGGAAAAGGCGGGAATCCGGTTTGGTGCAGATTTCCGGTATGGCGGGGAAATTCCCGTGTTTGATATGGGGATTATATTGAACAATCTTCTGGATAATGCCATAGAAGCCTGTGAGAAACTGGAACCGGGAAAAGGATTCATACGCCTTTCGTTAAAGCGAAAAAAGCAGTTTTTGATACTGTATGTGGAAAATAGCTTTGACGGCGCTGTCCCTGTAAGCAAAGGCAGTTCACTCCCGCCTACAACGAAACAGAGTATCCTGCCGGGAATCATTACGGAGCATGGGATAGGGCTTGAAAATGTGCGGGATATTGCAGAGAGGTATTTCGGCGGTGTAAACATAAAAGTGAAAGGGGATGTGTTCCATGTGACGGTAATGCTGCAGCAGGGGGAGGTGGGGGAAGGTAAGTAAATGACCTTGCACTAAATGAAACTCAAAAACAGATTAAAACGGAGGATTAAAAATGGCTATCGGTGGAATAGGACAAAATTATTATCAGAACAATGTGGAAACAAAGAGAAATACGAAAAATGTGAACGGTACGGAAAAATTCGCACTGGAAAAAACAGGCAGTACACAGGAATTATCGGAAGCCGAAGAAATGGAGCTGTTCAAGAAGGAATTTTATGAAGACCTTTCTAAAGTCACCAATCATAGGACGGTGAGCAATGCGGCTGTCAATATCTCGGAGGCGGCATTCAAGGCAATGAAGGAAGACCCGCAATACAGGGAGAAGGTTCTTTCACTGATTCAGAGGGATTGGGGGGATTCCTATGCGCCGAGGAACTGTTCCGTGCTGATAACTGTCGGTGCGACTCTGAATGAGTACAGGGCGGATTCATGGCCCGTTGGGTATGATTCGGAATTTGATGTGCGTTCACAGAACAGTTTCTATAAAAGGACGAGTGAAAAAAAAGACAGGCAGAAGGAACTGCTGGAAGAATATCTGGAAAAGCGGGCGCAGGCTAAGCGACAGCAGCAGGAGTTATTGGATGAAAAGGTTGCAAAGGCGGAGCAGGAGAGAAGCAGGCTGGCAAAGGCATGGGCTGGTGACAGGCAGATGGCGGCGGCATCCAATGCTTATGATGCAAATGTCATGACGGAGACAGCGGCAGGCGGAGATACGCTGCTTGGGTAATGAAGGGCATCATGCCCGGACTTACCGCAAGGGGGCATGGGCGGCTCCGAATGACAGAGGGGCCGCAGGTAAGATTTTTTGAAGGAGGATGATTATTATGGCAATGGAGATTACAAGCAATTACAGCAACTATGCGGCAAATTATGCTGACATCGTGAAAAAGCAGGATAGCAAGGCGGCAGCAGAGGTAAAGACAAGCAAATCAACAAACAGCAAAGACAAGGTGGAGGCGTATTATGAACAGCTATGCAAGAAATTTCCGCAGATAAATTTCAACACAAATGGCGGCGTATTACCGAGCAACAGCAGCAGAGTTACGGTGAATCTTTCGTATGACTGTTTGAAGAAAATGGCAAATGATCCTGAATTCGCAAAAGAAATCGAATGGAATCTGTCGGGAGAAGTTGCTGCAAACTCAATGGTTTATGGGTGGGCGCAGAGAGATGGTGTCGTACTTGGCGGAAGGACTGTTACATATGATGCCAATGGCAACAGGCAGTCATCCTGTGGCGGCATGAGGACAGCAAATACGGGAAATGGAAATAACAATACTGATAAAATACAGAAGAAATATAAGGAAGAGGAAGAACGCCTGTTAAAAGCCAGAAAGAAACGTGAAGAAAAGGAAAAAATAGCTGAAAAGCAAGCAGAGAAAAAGGCGGAGGAAGAAAAAGCAGCGGAACGTCGGGCAGAAAGAAAAGAGCATATGGAAAAACTGATGGAAGGGACGTACAAGGTATCTGCCATTGGCACGGATATGAAAAGTGTTACGCAGAATATTGTTGAGGTGGTTTCAGGCACATCATCATCCACAGGGGGCAGTTTTGACATAAAGGCGTAAATAATCCTTACATCCAATTCCGCAGAGATGCATAAAACTTTTCCCCTGCGGATTGCTCAGGCATATTGCATGGGAGCGAATGTGGCTCTAACGACAGAGGGCTGTTACATAAAAGGAAATCGGAGGATGTGAAAAATGCGTGTCAGCAGAATATCGGCATTACTTATTACGGCAATGGTGGTTCCCGCGATCAGCGGATGCACCACACAGGGAAGCCCCGCCCCGGATGCCGTGCATCAGATTGAGGATGGCGGTCCGGCGGTCTATGATGATGACCCGATAGCGGATGAAAGCATTCTGACATCTTGAAGTAAGGAAGATCATGCCCGGACTTACCGCAAGGGAGCATGGGCGGCTTTGAATGACAGAGAGGTCAATGGATTAAAATTGATAACATATGTAGAAAGGTTGGTAATATGGATATTCAAGCAATTTTGCCGCAAATCAATAATGCTGTAAATTTATCAAGTAACGGCATCAAATGCGGAGATGAATTTGAAAAACTTTTACAGCAGGTGAGTGAGGAAACAGATATTGCAGAGATGAAGAAATTTCTGGACGAAAAGTTTAATGTAAATACGGTTGTTGTAGATTACAGTTGTGAAAAAACAGATACAGAGGCAGAAATGTATGACACTGCAATGCTGGAGAAATATGATATGCATGGTGGGAGAAATGTGATTATTTCAAAGAAAACCTTATTAAGGATGAAAAAGGATGGCGCCTTTAGACAGAAAGTGTATAAGTCAATTGAAGATATACCGTGGACAAGTAAATTGACGGGAGGCGAGGTAAAAGGCAATGGAGTATTTATCCATGAAGATGGAACGGGAGGTTACTATTTGGAGTTTGATTGGGGGGATGATGATGAAAAAACAAAATCAAAGAAAAGTAAGGTGCTGTACTCTGACAGTTCGGGTGTAAAGAAGTTAGATATTCCGGTATTGGGTGAACGAAACAATATTGGATTGCAGACCGATATTCTTATTTCTTTGATGGGAGCGAATTTTAGTTATAAAAGGAAAAGTAATGATGCTGGTTTCTGATTAACGGAAAAGGAATAAAAGGCACAGGGATAGGCAATGAACCGCTCGGACTTATTACAAGGGAGCGGGCGCGGCTCTGAACGACTGAGGGGCCGCAATAATAAAAAATGGAGGACATTTGGAGATGAGTGTAAATGGAATAGGAGCGGGCTATCCCGCATGGCGTGATATGGGAAAGGCACAGAGGAATGGTTCGGGAACGGGCTTCGCGGGCAGGATGGCGGATGCAGATGCGGCAGGGAGCGGTTCTTCCGTAAGAAATAGCGTAAAGACGGCAGGGCAGACTTCGGTACTGGATGCGTACCGTGCATCGGCAGCATCCGGGGTACGCAATGTAAAGCCTGCCTATGATACATACGAATCCGAGAATTTTAGGATTGTGCCGGACAACGAGGCAGGGTGTTTTGACATCTACAATAAGCAGGGCGAACGGATAGGCGCTTTTGATTATTCTGACATCAAGGTCAGGCAGGACAGCCAGACAGGAAAGCAGTTTTTGATTTCAGAACACGGAACTATGAGTTATGATGCCATGGTATTGGACGGTGAGCTGAAAGACGCCCTGCAGAATGTCATGGGCGTGGAAACGCTGGAAACGGAGGAACTGTCCGGATTCACCTTAAAGACCCATTCCGGCACGGGCATACAGTATCTGGTGCGGGATGGCGAGGAAGGCCGTGGGGGAAAAGTCCTTTTGCAGAGCGAGACAGACAGGGAAAGGTATGAGGCCCTTGCGGAGACCTACTTCAATAAATATCCCAATCTGGTACATGATAAAAACGCCGCATACATATGGGCTGATCTGGAGATTAAGGGACTGGCACAGCACGCGAATAATGGGATTGTTTCTATGGGCTTTAACGGGATGTCCTATAATGACAATTCAAATTATAAGAACAATTGGAGCGTTCTGTTTTCGGGAGATACCTATAAGGCGGTTTTTGACTGGCTGCAGAACAACAGGGGAAGTATTGAAGAAGTGCAGAAATTTGCTACATGGCAGGATGTGTTTAAGAGCATTGGCAGTCACTATGAGCGGGTATGGTCTGATGAAGAAGAAAAACAGGGGTATCTGAATAACTAATCGGCATATCCCCAATAAGCTACAGCCTGACAAAGCAGGGCAGGTATCCCCGGCGTTCTGGCAGATTGGGGAATCAGGGAGCAGGAGTGGCTTTGAGTGGAAGAGGAACCGCAGATAGGGAAATGAATTGTGAGGTGGACTCATGGGAATTTCGGCTTTAGGTGCAGTAAATTCTGTAAATACGAAACACAGTATGCCATTGAGCGGCAAGGGGCCTGACTGGTCTATCATTCCAAGTTCCGGGAAAAGCAGTAAATCAAAAGCTGAGTTTACTGACGAGATCAAGGAGCTGGCACGGAAGGCTGCGAATACTACAAGCAAGGCAGAACTGGAATATATCCATAGGCGGCGGACGGAACTATGTGCAGAGTATATGTCTGACGTGTCGCCCGACAGGAAGGCGCTGTACCGGCAGGCTGAAAATGCGCTGAAAGGGCAGGGTGGTAATCCGAAATGCAAGGGGAGCGGGGAACTGACACTGCTTTACTTCCTGGAGGCGGCAGACGGGAGGGCGGAGAACTTTGCCGAAAAGAAGTTTGCGCTGGCAGGGGGAGGAACGCTGACCTGCCCGATCCTGACAAGCGGGGGATATGGCGCGGATATTTACTATCAGGGTACAAAGGTGCTTACATATCTCGGTTCGGGATACGGGTGGGCTTGTGAGAGGACTCCGGCTGAACGGGAAAAGGAAAGGGAATTTTACGGAATCTATTTTAATGAGTACCGCTCCTTGAAGAATGGCAAAGGGGAGGAACTGGAAGCACTGCCGGATTATCTGGAGGATAAGCCGTCTTTTGACAGGAAAGCATAAATGGAGGCATTTGGGCAAGGCAGGGCAGGCATCCCGGCTTTCCGGCAGTTTGGGGACCGGGGAGCAGGAGATTATATCAAAATGGAGGAAATGTTGATGAAAAAAGAGGCAGGGTTCTTCTTAGCGATGATGTGCGTGTTGACATTAGTAGGATGTGGCACATCAAACAATGCGGAAAAAGCAGAGGACAAAATTTCACAGTCTGCTGTGGAAGAAAGCATGGCATCAGAGGAAATCAATGTTGTGTCAGCGTCAGGTGATACACAGGAGCCAGTGCAGGACTTTCAATCAGAAGTTGATGAGCCGTCACAGCCGGAAGAAGCGGATTATCAGAAAGATGCTGAGAAAGGTAATTCTGATATACAGGAAAAGGAAGAATGTTTAATGGATGTTACTGAAGCCGTGGAAGCAGAACAGGATAATCAAATAACTGTCCGGGAAGACATAATAAATGTAAATGAAATTAATGAGCAGGGTGGAATAATTGAATTTGCAGGAGATATGACATATAAAGAGTTTATAGATTTGGATTGGGTTTCAGATATTGATAACAGTTTGGATGAGGATACAAGCGTATATATCGTTAAGATATATTACCCGAATGGGTTTGAACATCATAAGGTTGGAAAAATTGAAAACTGCGAGGCAATAGGAGTATACCGTACAGATGATGGTGAGTATTTGGGCGGCAGTTTTAGAGAGAGAGTCACTCAAAGCTAAGAAGAAATGTAGAATACATTTTGTAGGATGAGATTGTGGCTGTTATCATAGGAATTCCCCCACGGAAGCATCTCACCAACAAGCCACAGCCTGACAAGGCAGGGCGGGCATCCCCGGTTTTCCGGCAAAACAGAGAGAGGCGATTGAAATGAATATAACAGGAGTAGCAAAAAGCCATCATGCGGGCATCCCAAAGCCATCATCCAAGAAGGAATGGAAGCTGTCTGACTCCCTCCGGGAGCAGATAGCCGGATACGCCAGGGAGGATGCAGCGCAGAATGTCTATATGGGGAATAAGTTCCTCGCCCTGCGGAAAAGCGAGGTCGCCAAAGTCGCGCCGGACAGGGCGGCACTGATGGGGAAGGTTGACATGAAAACGATACGGGAGGCGGATGAGAGACGCCTGCACCTCCTGTTCGGGGAGCCGTATGAAGCAGAGTTCCAGTCCGGAGCCGTCCATGTGTATGACGGGAATGGTGACGAGGTACTGACCTACACGGCGGGCGTGGGCTGGCATGAGAAGGAGTCGAAGGCGGAGACGCAGGTACACGGGGCTATGAAGGCCGCCTACTTTGATGCGTTCCGGGCGGCAAGGCAGGAGATAAATGCCGGGGCCGTGGAAATGCAGGGAGGTTTTGATGCGAGGGCGTGAGGCAAATACGAATGAGAAATAGTGGCAGTGCGGCATGAAGGGAGAGGCGTTTATTGGGAGATACCAATATGCGCCTCCGCATTTTTAGGAGAGGAGGTGGTAGGTATCCGGAGGATGAGATGCTCGAACAGTTTATGTAAGAAACGTGTCTGCGACATTTGGGAGAACCGTTTCGGGGTGATTGTGATAGAGCTGAAATGCCCGCACTGCGGCGAGGTGGTACGGGTGTATTGGAAACCGAGGCTGAAAGGTAAATATACATAGATGAAAAGAACGGCGGGAGGATATCCTGCTGTTTTTGCTTTTACGGATTAAAGCGTTCCTTTTATGGGCATACTTATGCTATCAATGGAAAAATTTGGTAATTCCATTGTACGCAAAACTGAATAAAAAGTACCGAGCGAGTGGGACCGCATTGCGTCGAGTCACGAATGGCCGGAGTAAAGCTAGTGGGTTTTAATGTGTGTAGTTTTTAGATAGCTTTCCCTGGCCATTCTCTGCCATTTTTTCAAAGCCAGTCCCACACTTTTGCTTCTGTCGGCAGGCATTTCCCCAAAAACATGGCCTTGCAGTCGGAAAAGCCAAGCAGGTAGGCGAGCATCCCAAACCGGGAGCCCAGTGCGTTCTGCTCGCTGACATACCGGTCAATCAGCAGCCGGATTTCTTTTGATAAATCCATCCTGTCCAGTTCGCCGGAGTATATGTCCGACCTTCGGAGAATCGCCTGGTATTCCCCGTCACTGCTCACGATACCGTTCATGACGCTGTGCATGCGGGTATCCATCAATTGGTATAACGCAGAATCCTTTTCCAATCCAATCCCTCCTTCCGTGGTGTCGTAGCTTACCTCTGTTTTGTCTGGATTGCAAGCGGAAAAAGAAAAAGCTTAATTGCAAAAGTAAAATCCAGTGCAGGAGTAAATTCTACTGCTCTTTCAAATTTATTGTTTTTTTAAACTTTTTGAAACCACAAAGTTGAAAATTGAATTATAATAAATCTAAATCGGGGCAGATTTTCTAAAACAGGGTATAGCAAACAGACCGGCAGAAAATGTCGTGTGCAGGACTAAATTCTGCCAGAGGTGTCTGGTTTTTATGAAGATTTAAAAGCAGTGTATCCTGACAACAGATTTTTGCCTGGATTTAAAGGTTACTTTATCAGCTCAGGTGTCAGGTTGATCTGATCGGGATCGACCGGCTTGAGCTGAAGTGCTAACAGGACATCCATGTCGAAGTTTTCTTTTGCCGCCCGGTATGGAGTAAGGCCAAGAAGGCTCTGGCGCGGGACGGAATTGATGTTATTAACGATCAGGTTCAGATCCCACTGGGTCAGATATTCAAAGCTGGTGCCTTTGGGAAGGATCTCGCGCAGTTTTGTGTGGGCATTTTCAATGCCGCCTTTCTGACCGCTGCGCATGGGATCGCAGTAATAAATGCTGGTACGCTGGTAATCATCCATACCAGTCTCCAGGGCCTCGGGATCGCCGAATTCACCGCCCCTGTCAGTCAGGATCGTTTCGAAAAGGATGCTGAAAGTCACAGTGCCAAGCCGTTTTTCCAGACGGTCAAAGACAGCCCGGACAGCGCCCTTAGTACAGCGGTTCAAAAGATAGGCAAGGAACAGCTTCTCATCCCGGAAATAGAAAGTCCGGATACATTTTTTAGAATCCCTTGAGGATTTGACGGTATCCATTTCGACTACATGTGTAGGAGGGAGCTTTTGGAAATCGCTGTAAAGCCTGCCGGAAAACACCTGCCTGTCAGTGATCTGTGTTTTATGGCATTTACGCGCTTTGAACTTAACCTTGCGTTTCAGGTCGATGTTGCGGCCGGTAAGCAGTCCGAGTTCTATGTACTGGTAGATGGAACGGACAGAAAGACCGAGCTCGGGATGTTCCACAACGATCTGATAGGGGGAATGACCCTGCCAGATCAAAGGGGTAATGACTGCATCAATGCGGTGGAGATTTTCCCTTGAGAGGTTGATGCCGGATCTGGAATCACGGAGGGTCTCCCTGTACCTGCGGTCAGCAAAGAGGGCGTCATAGTGGTATTTATGGGGAATGGTACAGCGGGCATGCCCCTTATCGCACCCGTTGCAGACATAAGGTGCCCTGTCAAGTCTCTGGCAGCGTTCTTTCACGAAATCCTTACAGTGCTGGTTGCATGAGGGGCAGGAAGCACACTTAATGTCGCAGAGAATGATCTTGCCACAGACATTCTTCTTCTGGCAGTGGAAGCGGTGGATGCAGAAGTTTTTGGCATTCAGGAAGAGCCCCCTGCCGGGATAGAAGTCAGACAGACGGTGTGCACGGATCTCTTTTGAAATGGTACTGGGATCCTTGCAGAGATAACGGGCAATGTCTTTAAAAGAGGAACCGGCATTCAGCTGACGTTCAATATAAAGTCTGTCTGCAGCAGTAAGATGCTTATGGTTACCTGGAATATATTTACTCATGATGTCTCCTTCCACTGCTGTCAGGGACATAGACATCATAAAGCATGTGCAGGATTAAATGCAACTTGTGCATAGGTAACTTCTATTGAAGAAACAAAGGGTAGAATTTACTTTTGCAATTTAGGGGAAAAAGAAAAAAGCCGGAAACCGCTTGTAGCGTCCGACATTTTCTGATAAAATATCCATACGGGGTACTGCCATAACGGGATAGGCGGTCAGTCCTTCTTCGCAGAGGGACTATCCCTCTGACAACGGGTAAAACCGGGAAAGGAGGGATTGCTTATGAGTGACTATGAACTGCTGACGGTTGTTCTGATGATTCTTGGAATCATCGTGTCGATTCTGATAGCATACATAAACACAAAAAAGTAACCGCCCTGGCCAAAGGATGCGGTTACTTTTTTGTAATTAGCTAAATTTGGGCTGACCGTCTATCGGCAGTATTCCCTTTTGTATTTTCATTGTAACAGATTCCCCCGCATCTGTCAAACGCTGCGGAGCGTTCTGCCAGGGTTGTTTCACGAAGGCTTCCAAACGACATCATTTATTATGAACTTGCTGTCAGTCTGTTCGGAATCTGGACATCCTGCCGCCTTCACAGCTTTTTTTCTTTTCAGTTGTCCACATCTGAAAAAATGCGCAAAACATCCCCTCTATCTTATTTACACTTTTTTTCAAATCCTATATACTTATTTTATATCAATAAAAACTCTCAATTCCGCTGAAGACATATTTCTTTCTCAAAAGAAGGTCATCGCTGAAATCATCCATGGCTTCTGTCATGATCTCCGCACAGTCACCATACAGTATGGCTATCCGCAGGATGTTATAGGCAAACTTCCTGATCAGCGCCAGATTGTGCTTTGATTTCTTTGCCGGTGACCTGTCTTCACGGAATGCATCATCCAGTACATGGTGCAGACGGTTCTCAACCGCCCAGTGTTCCCTTTTTATCCTCCCCATTTCTTCTGCTGTCAGTTCCATGTCCGAGATCATCCCTGTTTCCTGGATATCTTTCCCTGTCTCTTCATCCTGGACCGGTTTCGGCCTCCGCCTTGAACCTTTTTCCAGAAAAGTTTTTATATCCGGCGTAATGTCGTTTCCCTGCCCGTCCCTTTCTACTGGTATCCGTATCTGCCTGGCTAATCCCACTGTTTTTACAAAGGGCCATTCTTTCTGCGTCTTTGTCAGGAGGCTGCATTCCCGGCATACGCTGTACCACCGGTATTCCTGTCTGTCACGGTTCCTCTCCTTCCGGCTGATTTCTTCATATTTCTCCTGCATCCCGGGATATCTTGGTCTGTAGTTCTCGTCCTCCTTCGTTCTTTTATGGTCTTCTGACATTTCCCCGAAATATTTTACGATCTCCTCATAAGACTGCGGTTGGTTCTTTTTGACCATCAGTACAAAATGCCCCTCCTGGGACAGGATCTGTTCCATGATCTGCGTCTGGGTTCCCACCGCGTCTGCCGTGACGACGCTTCCCTTGATATCCAACAGTTTCAACAACTCCGGTATCGCTTTGATCTCACAGTCCTTATTCTTTATGGGCATCTGCGCTGCCACCAGCCCCGTTGCCGCATCCACCGCATTCAGAATCATCGGTGCCCGGAAATTCTTCACTTTCTCCATTCCAGCCCGCAGTGCCTTCCCGTCAACCGCAAGGTGGATCCCTTTCGTATCCATGATTTCCCCGATCCATTCCATGAATTCCAGCGCAAACAGTTCCTCATCGATCCCTGACAGGAGACGGCATGCTGTGGATGGGGAGGCGATGCCATTCTTTAATGGAAGATATTCCCTCAATTCTTCCAAATGCTTTTTACACCATTTCAGGCTCCGGCGTATGGTCGTCCTCCCCGCCAGGAAACCGGCCACCAGGCATACCAGCACTTCCGCATGGTCATGTTTTGTTTCCCTGCCACACCTGGGGTCCGGCACCGCCCTCATATATTCCACAAGCGGCTTTGTCCGGAATCCGTTTTCAGCACATGGAAAGGTCCACTCCCGTTTTTCCCAACAACTGTTCCTGTTCCGGGCTGATCTTTGATACCGCCCTTTCTTTTCCAATGTACAGCAGGTAAATGCTTTTCAGCACCTGCAGTTCCTGCAGCCCCACTCCGTGTTCTTTATACATACGCCTGCTCAGGGATATTTTTTTCTTTCCGCTTTTTATGACCCCTTCTGGTGTGATGATACCAATATAGGTATCTACCGGCTGGGGGTATTTCTTTCCGGGGACGCGCCTGGATGTCCGCTTATAGAGATAATAGGTATCCCCTTTCTTTTTCACTGTAGTTCCCCGTGTCCGCTGCTCCTGCACCCAATCCGGGTATCTTTTTTCTGCTGCTGTCATAATATCCTCCTTTCTATATAGGTAGCATATACCTATATTATATAAATATTATACCTCTACAGGGCGAAAAAGTCGAGGGATATGGAAAATATGTATAGCTTCCATATCCCTCGTAAAAATGCCGTGTCTATTAGTTTCAATTATTCTTCGTGAAACAACCCTGAGCGTTCTGCTGAAATCATTTTATGCCGGATTCCGCACAAAAGCAAGGGGATTTTGTCGAATCCCGTTTGTCGAAAGTCGAATTGGGTGGGGTAAATGGGGTAAAGAGGGGTAAAAGTCATCAAAGTATAACAGCGGCACAGGCGGCTATTTCCAAATGATGCCATAGGAATTTGGGTACTAACAGGCAAAAGTATTGAAGAATGGCTTAAAATCAAGGTTTTTTAGGCTTGGTGGGGTTCATCACGGTGGGTGGTGGACCCTTATTTTTGTGTTTTTAGATGCCGCTGAAAAGGTGGCGATTGGGGAAAAAATCGTACTATCAGGCAAAAGTATACTTTCACGCAAAAGTCCGGGGTTTCCGTGATAGTATAAAACGGAAAGGTAAAAAGGAGTAGGATATTGTTGGTTTTAGATGAAAAGTGTATTAGCTTGACGGAAAATGCTGTTGAAAAACGGGGGATATGATACAAACACGGAAACCGCTCGGAGTTTTCGTGTTTGTATGAAGTTTCGCTTGTTTGTTTAAAAAATTTGCAACTTTTTTCGTCCAATAAATTGATTTTACGTCCAAAAAGACTTATAATTGGATGAAAAAGAATGACATTGGACGAAGGGAGATAATATGAGAACATTTGATTATATCCGCCTTGCAGACCAAACGTGGGATATGGATATACTTAATCTTGTTGCAAAGATACATGAATATAAGGGGCGTCAGGACTTATATATCAGGCAGAAGCCTGTTGAACTTGAACGTTTGGTTGAGATTGCAAAAATTCAGAGCACAGAGGCATCAAATAAAATAGAAGGGATTGTTACGACAAGTACCCGGATGAAGCAGTTGTTTGAAGAAAAGACGACGCCCCGCAACAGGGAAGAAGATGAGATTATGGGGTACAGAGATGTACTTAATACAATTCACGAAAGCAATGAGTACATTCCGATCAGACCATCATATATACTACAGTTACACAGAGACCTTTTGAAAAGAGCGGGATTTTCGTACGGCGGGAGTTTTAAGAGTGTACAGAACTATATTAATGAAACAAAGCCGGATGGAACAGTGGTCACAAGGTTTACGCCAATCGCCCCATATGATACACCAGATGCAGTGGAGCGGTTATGTACGGCTTATGAGCAGGCAATTGCGAGTGAGAAGGTGGATTCCCTCATATTGATTCCTGTTTTTATATGTGATTTTTTATGCATTCACCCTTTTAATGACGGAAATGGAAGAATGAGCCGCTTGCTTACTCTGCTCCTTTTATATAAGAATGGGTATAGTGTTGGTAAATATATAAGTATTGAGAGGCAAATTGAGAAAACAAAAGACAGGTATTATGATGTCCTTGAAACTTCGGATATAGGATGGCATGAGGGAAAAAACGACCCGACACCATTTATACGTTATATGCTTACGGTCATTTTGGCTTGTTACACCAGATTTGAAGAACGTGTAGGAATCATAGCGGGAAAGGGAAATACCAGTAATGCTTATGATATTGTAAAAAAATATGCAGAAGAAAAAGTCGGGAAATTTACAGGTGCAGAAGTTGTTGCACACTGTCCAAGCATAGGGAGATCATCAACTCTAGCGGCGTTAAAGAAACTGGTGGATGAAGGAAGTATTATTCGGTATGGGAGTGGCAGAAGCACCTATTATGTAAAGACTGACAGACAGTAAGTTAAATTGAGGAAGGGAATGTGCAGAGTGATTCAAGTAGATTTAGTAGATTATAGCAGGATAACAGACCTTGGAATGCAAATAACAAAATACGTCAATAGAAATTTGAAGGATATAATACGTGTATTAATTGATGTATTGGAAACAGATCCGGAATTTGAGTTAGATGGATTTTTCCCAAGAGATTACTTGGAAAGAAAACCGCAAGAATGTAAAAATGCTGTGTATGAGTTATATGAATTAATATGTTCTGCAAATATCAGAGATTATATGAAGCCTAAATACGAATATTTGTTATATGCGATATTAGAGTGGTGGGAAGATTGTGCTGACAGTGAAGAAGATTTGATAATCAATTTGGTAGATGATAAGCTTCGGGATGCTTTGGACAACGAGAAAGGTCGAACTATTTTAAAACGTATAACAGATTACGAAGAATATTATTATTTTTGCTTTGAGGATCATGATTTTTTGCCGTCTCAGTTAAGCAATATGGTTATGATGTATTTGCGGAATCCAGAGTTAGTAGAGACATTTTTACAATATGATAATCTTGATGATTATCTTGATCTAATGGAGTGTGATTTAAGAGAACGTTATCTGGAAGTGCGACATATGAGCGAAAATAGAAATCATACTTCACTATCTCAAAATATTATTATGGAGATATGTTCCGTAATTCGGCGTTTTCAAAAGAGAATCCCGCATTTTGAAGAGAGGGGCGAGGTGCAGATTACTGCGGATTTGCATGATTCTGTAGAAGGGATTTTGAATAGTAAATATGGATTAAGTGTTGCAAGAGAATTTACAATGGGTAGGGCAATTAAAAAATTAGGTGAAACGGATTTATACATATACAAAGAGTCAGATGGAATAATTACAGATTACGCAATACTTGAAAATAAATATATTGAGAACTTTACGGAACAATATAATCAGCTAATGGGATATTTAAATCCTTATTTTAAATTTGGAATTACCTTTTCTTTAAATAGAAAGATGTCTTTGAGTCAAGGATTTGATGAAATAGAAAAAGAATTAAAAACAATTGAAGGAGATTTTGCTCCAATGAATATAAGAAGGATTGGTGAAAGTGAAACGTTAATGATTGTTAGTGAACATATTGTACCGGAAACTGGCAATAAAATGAAAGTGTATCATTTGATTTTTCAATTGAATGACAAGGAAAGAAAAGAAGTGGCAGCATTGGCAAGAAAGAATCGAGCTAATCATGCGTAGACCCAATAATATCAAAGATCGTTAAATCGCTTGGAGTTTCGCCTGTTTGTATGCAAGGATTGTAGAAATTTGGGTGATATTGGCGAATTATGTCAAGGTGTCTCCTTCCCCGGCAGATACAGACACGGAAAGCCGACAAAGCCCGTAAACACGGCACTTTTGGCAATACATAGATTCCAAAGTTACATTATTTCCATGTGCTTTTAGGGGCATTTTTACATTAGTGAGGGTGCGAATTTCTGTTCTGGGGTTGTTTTGCCTGATAGTATATACTCGCAGGCAAAAGTCGCTTATTATCACGGAAACTCGGATACTCGCAGGCAAAACTCGATACTCGCAGGCAAAACCCTTATACAAACACGGAAACTGCCTGTATTATCACGGAAACAGAATGGGAGTTTTCGTGATAATATAAGGGTTTCCGTGATAATATACAGAGTTTCCGTGTTCGTATATGAGTAAAGCGGTAAGAATTTAATGGATAAATGACAATGCGACAAAAGGGCTGTTCAAGGGCTCTTTTTTTATTTGTTGGCAACTCAAAAATTCTTTATTTCTAAAATATAATACTCAAACTAAATTCCTCAATGCACATAAAAGCGTTTCTTTTAATGGATAATCCCCGCAGAAAATAAAACTGATAAATCTGAAAAATGAAGATATTTTACAAGACGCAGGAAAAAATAAGAGGTAAAATGGCTCTTGACAAGGAGGGAATCCACATGAAGAAAGAAATAAGGACAGTGGTATATGATGATGAATTGAGGATGGAGGCATACCGTTTTGAGGGGATAGTGCAGCCTTTTCCAAGCCATTTCCATGAGCATTATGTCATTGGTTTTGTGGAGGATGGGGAGCGTGTGCTTTCCTGCCGTGACAGGGAATATGCCATAGAGGAAGGAAGCATCGTGCTTTTTAATCCGGGTGACAGCCATGCCTGCGTACAGAGTGATGAAGGGACGTTTGATTACCGGGGCTTTAACATTTCAAAGGAGGTCATGCTCGATCTGGCGGAGGAAGTGACAGGGAAACGGGAGCTTCCGGGATTTTCAAGAAATGTTATCTGCGATGAGGAGGTAGCCTGCCACCTGCGCCCGCTGCATGAGATGGTCATGAAAGGGACAGGGGAGTTTGGGAAGGAGGAAACCCTGCTGTTCCTGCTTTCGTACCTCATCCAGAATTACGGGAAGCCATTTGAAAGCTGCATCCCGGAGTGCAGGCAGGAGATTGAAAAAGCCTGTGAATACATGACAGCGCATTTTACGGAGCGCATCTATTTAGACCAGATATGCCGCCATGCGGGGCTTAGCAAGTCAACGCTGCTGCGGGCCTTTACAAAAGAAAAAGGGGTCACGCCGTACCGATACCTTGAGACAGTCCGCATCAATGAGGCAAAGAAGCTGTTATCGGAAGGTGTGCCGCCCGTGGAGGCGGCCATAAGGACAGGGTTTTCCGACCAGAGTCATTTTACAAATTATTTCAATCAGTTCATAGGGCTTGCGCCGGGGACTTACCGTGAAATATTCTCGGAAAAAGACGGGGACGGTGGGCAGCATGGGGAATAGGAGATCAGCCGGGCATCTGGCGGCGCTGTTCACTATCATCATATGGGGAACGACATTCATATCCACCAAAGTCCTGCTTACGGATTTTAAGCCGGTGGAAATCCTGTTCTTCCGCTTTGTCATGGGTTTTGCGGCGCTCTTTTTGGTCTGTCCGCACCGAATGAAAGGCGTGGGGCGCAGGCGGGAGCTGACTTTCGTGCTGGCGGGTTTGAGCGGAATATGCTTATATTACCTGCTGGAGAATATCGCGCTTACATATACGATGGCGTCCAACGTGGGAGTCATCATCTCGGTTGCGCCGTTTTTCACGGCAATCCTGTCGCGCCTGTTCTTGAAATCGGAAGGGAAGCTGCGGGCAAATTTTTTTATAGGCTTTGTGGTGGCGATGGCGGGTGTTGCGCTGATCAGCTTTAACGGCTCTAAACTGGAGCTAAACCCGATGGGGGATCTGCTGGCAGTCCTTGCGGCATTTGTGTGGGCGTGCTATTCCATACTGACAAGGAAAATCAGCAGCTTTGGCTACCCGGTCATACTCACCACGCGGCGGACGTTCTTTTATGGCATCCTGTTCATGGCTCCGGCATTGTTCCTTTTCGATTTTGAAGTCAGGCTGGAACGGTTTGCGGATATGACGTATTTACTCAATATCCTGTATCTTGGGCTGGGGCTTCCGCGCTTTGCTTTGTGACATGGAACCTTGCGGTAAAGGTGCTTGGCGCGGTCAGGACCAGTGTCTATATTTACATGGTTCCTGTCATAACGGTGGTGACTTCCGTGTTAATACTGAAGGAGCCGGTAACGTGGGTTTCCATTATGGGGACGGTTCTGGCGGTTGCAGGGCTTTTCCTTTCTGAATATAACGGGAAAGGGAGTGGGAACAGTGAATGAGCCTGCGATAAGGACGGAGGAGCAGATCATCAGCCTGTTCCCAGACAGGGAAACGCAAGTCTGCCGGGGATGGGTGCTGAAAAGAATGGAAGGGCAGCTTTTGGTCTATCCGCTGTATTACAAATTTTCGGAAGGGGATATCCCGGAGAACATCCGCAGGTGCGAGGAAATTGGCCGCCAGTGCGGGGCAGGGTGTGTGTTCCGCATCGTGGAGCATACCAATTACCACCTGAGTTCCATCCTTACAGACAATGGGTACGGGCTGGAAAAATGCGGCGTGGTTGGTGAATGGAATTTAACAGGGGATGCCGGAAAACTGTGCATGGAAGGGAAAATGCCGGAGGGATTGTTCTTGAAAAACGGGAACGGCGGGACGGAATATGTCATGGCGGGAGAGACGGTCATTGGGATAAAGCGCCAGGGGCTTTTATTCCTGCCGGATGGGAACCTGTCGGATATAGGCTTGGAGGACATCCTGCGGTTTGCAGCGGCAAATGGAATCGTAAGGATACTGGCAGATATTCCAGGAAGGGAAGAACTGCCGGAGCAGTATGGGCGGCTGGGCTTTCGCAGAGCCTACCTTTACCGCTGTTATCAAAAAAATCAGGAGGAGAAATCCTCCGGAAAAGAGGAATAGAAAATGGATTTACAGAATGAAAAATGTGTCATGGTGATTGATGAGAACCTGCCGCTTGGCATCATAGCGAACACGGCGGCAATCATGGGCATCACGCTGGGGAAGCAGATGCCGGAGGTCGTGGGCGCAGACGTGTATGACAGGACGGGCAACGGGCATTTGGGGATTATAGAGTTTCCGGTGCCGATCTTAAAGGGCAATGTGGAGGTGATCAAGTCTATCCGTGAAAAGCTGTATGAGCCGGAGTTTTCGGACTTGACGGTGGTGGATTTTTCAGACCTTGCACAGGGGTGCAAGACCTATAATGAGTTTATTGAAAAGATGAAGGACGTTCCAGAAACGGAACTGAATTATTATGGGGTTGCCATCTGCGGTGCGAAAAAGAAAGTAAACAAATTGACGGGAAGTATGGCGCTGCTGAGATAAAGGATATACAAAAGCTAACCGCCGCAGATGGCTTACCACCATATGCGGCGGTCTGCCGTTTTCGCAGGCAGATTTGATAGCAGAAATTGCTTGGAAAGCGGGGAAATAAGAGTTAATATGCTTACACGGCGGTTTACGTTTCTCCTATATCGGACGAATGGCGAAAAACTTTAGGGCTGATTTGGCCTTTCAAAAACAAAAAATCTGCGATTCACGTAGCCAGATTAACCATTCACGAAGTAGGCGTTAGAAATCGCCCTGATTTTTCCGATAAGTTAGTTGAGGACTGGAGGTGGCAGAAACGATAAAAATTGCGGTGTGTGATGATGAAAAAAATATAAGGTCTTACCTTGTTTCGCTCATCAAAAAGCAGGGAGGGGAGTGCAGCATCACGGAATATGCCTCTGCCGATGAGTATCTCTCGGACGGTAAGGAGCATGACATTGTATTTCTGGACATAGAGATGGGCGGCTCCGATGCGGGTCTGGACGGCATGGGGCTGGCAAGGCACATCCGGGGCATGGAGGCACAGAAACAGCCCATCATCATTTTTGTGACAGGGTATGAAAAATATGTGTATGACGCATTTGACGTAGGGGCGTTCCAGTATCTGGTAAAGCCCGTGGACGAACAGAAATTTGCAGAGGTGTTCGGACGGGCGGCGGGGCAGATCGTATCGGATGCGGAGCAGCGGAAGAAAAAACTTGTGATCCAGTATGGCGGCGAGGGAAAGGCGATACCGCTGAATGACATTTATTACATGGAAAGCCGGAACCACAATATCATCCTGTACCTGAAAGACGGGAATATCGAATACTATGCGAAGATCGGGGATTTGGAGGAGGAACTGGCGGGGCAGTTCTACCGCATCCACCGGGGATACCTTATCAACCTTTTCCATGTGGAGGGGTATGACAGGACGGAGGTAAGGATGGCGAACGGGGATAAGCTGCTGCTTTCAAGGTATAAATATGACGGCTTTGTGCAGGCATACATGGATTATATTTCGGAGGAAAGCCTATGAGCCAGCCAGCGTTTGAAATGATCAACAGCATATTGGATATATGGAAGATTGCCGTACAAGCCATCATGTTCCTTGTTTTGTGGGCGGCGGCTTTCAGAGGGAAAAAAGGAAAAAGGGATGGCATTGCGGCATTGCTGTTTATCCTTGCCAATATAGGGATAGGATTCCTTCCGTGTACCGCTTGGGTGCGGTATGGCGTTTCAGCTTTCGCAATAATGGGCTATACCGGGATATGTTATAAAAAGCAGATTGGAAAAGCAGTATTTATGATGCTCGCTTTTTATAACCTCCATTGTCTTGGCTATTTGATGGCAAGCAGCATTTACAGAAAAATAGTAGATGAAATGCTGAAAAGCCTGGATATGATGCAGGATAGTTATTTGCAGGAAATGTATCGTTGCATGGCGATTGGAATGTTCTGCTTAGTATTTTCCTACTCGGCGTTGTTGGTGGCAATGACGATTATTTTGTGCAGGAGCATCAAAGGGGCGGATATCATGGCATGGCAGGATGTCTTTCTGCTCTCTGTATTGAATTTTGTGGGGAGTATGATTGCAGGAGTGGTAAATGGGCTGCTGACTGTAAAAATAGATACAGGATTTTTTGTGTTGTTTGACGAGAAGCCAGATTTGCTTTGGAAGATTCCCATGATAGCAGTGCTTATTTTCGTAGGGGAAACCGCATTGATTTATTTCTGGCAGAAATACCGTGTCCTGCTTGCCGAGAGGCAGAAACATTTCGTGGAGGAACAGCAGGTCAAGGCCATGAAGAAGCGTCTGGAGGAAGCGGAGAATTTCTATGGAAGCATCCGAAAGGTGCGGCACGAGATGAAGAACCATATGGCGAATATCAAAGGACTGGCAGGAGCCGGGGAGTATGGGGAGATAGAAGATTATGTACGGCGGATGGACGAAACCATGCAGAAACTGGAATATAAGTATGTGACGGGGAATGCAGTAACGGATGTCATCATCAATGACAAATGCCGCAGGGCGGAAAAGGCAGGAATCCGGTTTGATGCAGATTTCCGGTATGGCGGGGAAATTCCCGTGTTTGATATGGGGATCATACTGAACAACCTTTTGGATAATGCCATAGAAGCCTGTGAAAAACTGGAAACAGGTAAAGGATTTGTACGCCTTTCATTAAAGCGGAAAAAGCAATTTTTGATACTGTGTGTAGAAAATAGCTTTGACGGAGTTGTCCCTGTAAGCAAAGGCAGTTCGCTCCCTCCTACAACGAAACAGAGTATCCTGCCGGGAATCATTACGGAGCATGGTATAGGGCTTGAAAACGTGCGGGATATTGCAGAGAGGTATTTCGGCGGTGTAAACATAAAAGTGAAAGGGGATGTGTTCCATGTAACGGTAATGCTTCAGCAGGGGGAGGTGGGAGAAGGTAAGTAAATGACCGTGTATTAAATGAAACTCGAAAATAGATAAAAGTGGAGGATTAAAAAATGGCTATCAGTGGAGTAGGACAGAATTTTTATCGGAACAATGTGGAAACAACAAAAAATGCAAACAGTACAGAAAAATTTGCATTGGAGAAAACGGGAAACACAAAGGAATTATCGGAAGCGGAGGAAATGGCAGCTTTCAAGAAGGAATTTTACGCAGAACTTGAGAGGATACCAAAGAATAGAACAATCACCAATTTGGCGGTCAATATATCAGAGGAAGCGTTTAAAAATATGAAAGATGATCCGGAATATAGGGCAAAGATAATGTCGGCGCTTCAGCGTGATTTGACTTCATCTTTTGCCCCGCTAAAAGCGTCATTGCTTATAACGGTAGGAGCAACCGAGAAAGATTATAGGGGAGATTCATGGTCTGGCCCCAACAATGATTCAGAGTTTTTTGCGCGTTCACAGGATAGTTTTTATAAGAAAACAAGCGGACAAAAAGACAGGAATAAGGAACTGCTGGAAGAATATCTGGAAAAGCGGGCGCAGGCAAAGAGACAGCAGCAGGAGCTGTTGGATGAAAAGACTGCAAAGGCAAAGCGGGAAAGAAGCAGGCTGGCAAAGGCGTGGAGCAGTAAGCAGCAGATGGCGGCGGCATCCAATGCTTATGATGCAAATGTCATGACGGAAACTGTGGCAGGCGGAGATACGCTGCTTGGTTAATGAAGGGCATCATGCCCGGACTTACCACAAGGGGGCATGGGCGGCTCCGAATGACAGAGGGGCCGCTGCCACGATATGCACTAAAATTTTATCAATCAGGAGGATAAAGACTATGGCAATTTTAGGAGTAACAGATTATACAAATACCTATGCAGGTTACACAAATTCTGCAAACGGCAAAAAGCAGGCAACAGAGGAAGCGGGTACGGCAAAGGAGGCCGCAGCCAGAAAGACGGCAAAGGATGAATTGTCCTATCTTACTGAAAAGTACGAATGTATGAAAAGTAAAGATTATTCAGTAAATATAAACAGTTCGCTTTTAGCGAAAGCTACAAGTGATGAAAAAACATCTGAATGGTTGGAATACAATTTATCTTTGATTCCGAAAGTAGTTGATAATATAAAATCAGCGGCGGCAGCGCGTGGCGCAAAAATGATAAGCTGTGATATTACCATGAATGGATATGACAGTATGACCACAGAAGTTGTTACTCAGGTGGAAGTTGATCCGGGAACGGAAAAAGCAAGGGAAGAACTGGAAGAAAAGATTAAGGAGAGAAGGGAAGAAAAGAAGGCGCAGGAGGAAAAAGCCTCAAAAAGACGGGAGGAAGAAAAGGCAGCAGAACGGCGGACAGAAAGAAAAGAGCAGATGGAAGGGACATACAAGGTATCTGTCACTGGCACGGATGTGAAAAGCGTTACACAGAATATTGTTGCGGCGGTATCCGGCACATCGTCACCCACAGGGGAAAGTTTTGATATAAAGGCGTAAATAATCCTTACATCCAATTCCGCAGAGGTGCATAAAACTTTGCCCCTGCGGATTGCTCAGGCATATTGCATGGGAGCGAATGTGGCTCTAACGACAGAGGGCTGTTACATAAAAGGAAATCGGAGGATATGAAAAATGCGTGTCAGCAGAATACCGGCATTACTTATTACGGCAATGATGATTCCCACAATCAGCGGATGCACCACACAGGGAAGGCCCGCCCCGGATGCCGTGCATCAGATTGAGGATGGCGGCTCGGCGGTTTATGATGATGACCCGATAGCGGTGGAGCCGCAGCTTGACGAAGATGAGCTGGACGGGGATTCGGATGAATCCAACGTGCAGGGGGAGATCATTTCGGCGGAACCGCATAAAGGGAGTGCGGATTGAAAAAAGCAATGCCCGGTGAATAAATATTATGGGTATGGTGGCTATGATTGACAGGGGAGGAGCAGGTAAGGTTTTTTAAGGAGGACGATATTATGGCAATGGAAATCACAAACAATTATAGTAATGTGGAACAGGCTAATGCAGAAAAAGAAATGCAGGCAAAGGCATCAAGAAAGGAAACGGAGAAGAAAAGCACATATGGGAGCAGGAGGGAATATTCAGAATATCTGAATAATAAGTATGCCTGCCTGACACCGACAAAGGACAGTTCCGTGTCAATCAATTCCAGCCTGCTTTCAAAGGCGGCATCCAATCCCAAAACGGCTGAATGGCTAGAGAATACGCTTTCCCAAATGCCGGACTGTATCAATAAGATATGTGAAAATTCTGCTAAAAATGGGGCGAGGCTGGTCAGTCTGGAAATCAGCATAGACAGCGAGGACTGTATTACGACAAAGTGCGTAGGTGTTTTTGAGGCTGACCCTGGCACAGAGGAATCCAAGAAAATGGTTGAGGAGGCGAGGGCTAGAAACAAAGAGCGTAAAGAGGAATGGGAAAAGCTGCTTGAAAAGAATAAGGAAAAGAAGGCCGAGCAGGAAAAGCTGGGAGAAAAGAAAGACGGCAGGCAGTATGATATTACTGTAATGGGAACAGATATGGGAAAAGTTACAGAGAATTTGATAAGTAAAATCGGTATGGGTAACAGTGCCATGTCTACAGCACTGACAGTAACAGGTTTCGATTTAAAGGCGTAAATATTATTTTTTCCGGCAGGGGCGCAAAAACCACGCGCCTTTGTCGAGAGTAACTGCTCGGACTTTATAAGGGAGCGGATGTGGCTCTGACCGACAGATGGGCCGCTGTATCAAAGATGGAGGATATTTAAAAATGAGTGTGAATGGAATTGGAAGTAATTATTGTTATATGGGGGCTGTTGCAAATCATGTGCAGGAAAAGGTATCTGAAACAAATGCAGGCAGAAAAGTGACGCAGCAGCCAGTTAATCTCTCCATTTCTGATGAGGGACGAAATATGCTGCGGGAAATGGTAAACAAATTTGAGACTGATTCGGATTATGTCAATGCAAGGGAGATGACAATACAAAATACAAATGAGGTAGCATGGGAACATTATACGGCAATGAGGGGAATCAGCAGCCAGACATTAAAAGACGGAAACTATAATGTGGAAGATGTAATGAAATCAATCATGGATACATATGAGGCCCGTTATAATGAAATCGTCAAAGAACATGAAAATGGAGACCGTGAAGTTTCCTATGAACTTACGGGGAAAAGGTCTCTTACGCTTGAAGAAGATTTGGCGGGGCTGGATGAGGCTTTTAAGATGCGTCTGGCAAATCTGGAAGGATATATTACCTGTCAACAGACAAACAAAGCCTTTGAAAATCCGGACAGTTCATGGTTTTTCAATAGAAGCAATCCCCAAAATGAAGGAAAAATACAAGACAGGATTCAGCTTTTCGACACAGATTATCGGGATTCGGCAGTATCAATAATGGAGCAGACAAGAGAAAAGTTTTTGGCGGCATTCAAGAGTTTTGGTTACAAAAAAGGAACAGCGATAGGCATATTTGCGGATATACTGAATGAGCATACAAGTTTTGTGGCGAATACGCAAAAACTTTTCAAGTAGATTGAGGTGGAGATAATTCTAAGGTTCCATATTTTTAATAAGAAGCAAGGGTAGGTTTTTTGGCAGATTGGGAAACCGGAGAGCAAGGAGAGGAAGTGAAGGCTGGTATGAAATTTGGCCGGGGAACATAGGCAAAATGTAATTATGAGGCAATGAACTGCTCAGACTTATCATGAGAGAGCAGAGGCGGCTCTGAACGACTGAGGGGTTGCAATAAAAAATAATGGAGGACATTTAGAGATGAGCATTAGCGGAGTAGGACAAAATTATTATCAGAACAATGTGACATCAGTGAAAAACAAAAAGAACATGAACGGCACGGAAGAAACAGGCGGTATGCGGGAATTAACAGAAGCGGAAGAAATGGCAGCTTTCAAGAAGGAATTTTACGCAGAACTTGATAGGATACCACAGGACAGAACCATAGCAAATGTAGCAGTTAATATATCGGAGGAAGCATTTAAAAATATGAAAGCTGATCCAAAGTACAGGGAACAAATGTTGTCTGTAATCAGGCGTGATATGACTGGCTCTGTCGCCCCGGCTCCAGACTGTTCTTTGGTGATTACGGTAGGAGCCACAGCCAAAGATTATAGGGCAGATGGATGGTCTGTTAACAATGATTCGGAGTTTTATGCACGTTCTCAGGACAGCTTTTTTAAGAAAACAAGTGGGAAAAAAGACAGGAATAAGGAACTGCTGGAAGAATATCTGAAAAAGCGGGTGCAGGCTAAGAGACAGCAGCAGGAACTTTTGGATGAAAAGGCTGTAAAGGCGGAGCAGGAGAGAAGCAGGCTGGCAAAGGCGTGGAGCAGTAAGCAGCAGATGGCGAAGGCTTCCAGTGTCTATGAATTGAATATGATGACGGAAACTGCTCTAGACGGGATTATATAGGAGAGGGTGAAATAATGCAGGTCAATTCGTCCAACGGTTCATTACAGAACAGATATTTTTCAGGAACAGGAAGCATAGGCGGTATCCATCTGCCCGACTTCAATGATAAATATGTTTTCTCCAAAAAGAAAAGCAGCATCAGTGATGAGGAATACCGGAAGCAGATTCGGGAACAGGCATATGAGGATTTTGCAAAAGGGCAGTTCCAAAACAAATCCGAAGGGTTTAACAGGCTGATGAAAAGCTACACATCGGAAGTATCCCCGGACAGAAAGGGGATTATCACTTCCGGTTTGAAAGCTGTTTCCAAAAACAGGCAGAATGTGCTTAAGCCCATAGACTTTGTGGCGACGTTGCTGGAAGGGAAAGTGAAATACCAGAAACTGCCAACGGGAAACAGCGATTACATAGAGTTTTACGATAAGAACGGGGAAATGGTAGCGACTTATTCCAATAATGGGTGGACGATGTACACCACCAATGCGGAGGCTGCCAGGCAGACGGAAATGTGCATGATCTATAACGAGGCATGGGGAAATGCAAAGAGGGGCATTCCGCTGGCAGGCGAAGAAACGGTGGGTGTGGAAAATCCGCAGAATAGCTTTGACGCAAAGGCATAGAAGGAAATGAAGCTACGGTTGCATATCCCCAATAAGGCCACAGACCGACAATGTGGGAGCAGGAATCCCCGGTGTTCCGGCAGATTGGGGAATCGGGGAGCAGTGCGGACAGTGAGCCGTAATATTGAAAATAATGGAGGATTTGAAATGGGAGTTAATTCAGTAAATGATGCAGGTTCCGCATATGGAGCGGCTTTCAGGAACAAGCCGGTATACTTCATGACTGGAAAAGAGACAGAGGCTTTTTTTGACGGGAGACTGCGAAAGAACATGGAGCTGCGGGAGGACACCTGCACCCTCAGCAGCAATAACACTTACCGCAGGCAGCATACCACTTATGAGGTTTCCGATAAGGACAAAGGCAGCACATTCCTGGATTTGAATTTTCTGATCAAGGACGAGACCAGCAGCCTGAAAGGGAATCTCAGCGATGACAAGGATGTGGATTTCTATAACTTTTCCATCCCATTTATGAACTTCCAACGGAATTATTTCGGTGTCGAAGCTTACATTGATATGCCGGAGGGCTGTGATTACGACCTTACCCTGTATGACGAATACGGCAACCAGGTGGGGAAGGCAGAGTGGGACGGGGAAGGGCGGAAGAAGCTGACCGTCCCCAATTGGGATATCAATACCAATAAATACTGCCTCAAGGTAGAAAACGGAAACGGGGAGGAAGTTTCCCCGGATGATTATTACAGGATCAGTTTCCATGTTTCCGAAAATAAGGAGCATGAAAAGACTGACGCCGTCAGGGAAGCATATGGGAATCTCCACAACGCATACAGCCGGAAGGATGAAAACTGGCGGGAATATCTTGACCAGTATAATGCAGTCCTGCGGGAGACGGAGCAGAATTATTTAAAAGAGCTGGAGCAGCTCCACCGGAAGCAGTTTGACAGCCTGCCGGAAGAAAAGAAGTATAAGGGCGGGCGCACCGTGGATGAACTGCTGCAGGACATGGCGGAGGGGAAGGATTTAAATGATGCGGAACTGGAGTATGTGAAGATTTTTGCCAACCTGAAAGACATGGAAAAGGCGCAGAATAAAGCGGAGCTGAAAAACAGCTTTTCAGATGATTTCGTTAAGGATTTGGAGGGGATGGGCATTTCCCGTGACGACATAGAGGGTATGCGCGTAAGGATTGGGAGCAGCGGGGATGTGTCCGTGGATGGGATAGAGGACAGAGCCGTCCGGGAACAGGTGCAGAAGCTGATAGATGAGAAGTACGGTGACCGGATGTACCAGTATTACATAGGGATTGCAGACAGTGTGGGAGACCTGTCCGGTGGCACATACCGGTATGCCATGGACATACAGGAAGTCCGGCGCTACCTGAAAGGGGTTACGGGGGAGGACATTTCGATAGAAAATCTTTATCTGACGCCTGACGGGAAGATCGGAGGACTGCCGGACAAGGCGGCTGATCTGATCAACAAGACGAAGGACAATGCCAAGATAGAACGGATGAAGGATGCGCTGGTGGATATCATAGGGAAGATCAGGATAAGCGGCGACTTGGGGATTCCCGATTTCACTTCACAGTTCCAGTTCAAGGATGGGGCGTTTTCCGTGGCGGACAGCGGTTTTGCGGTTGATATGGGCGCATTGGATGACCGGTTTACACCACAGTCTTCCGGCAATATGTATTCTGATATGTATAGATATCAGTTCAGGAAAGTTTTATAAGTATGTGGTTCCCTATCCACGATAAGCCACAGCCTGACAAGACAGGGCGGGCATCCCCGGTGTTGCTACAGATTGGCGAATCGGGGAGCAGGGAGAGATAAGTAAAACTTGAAAGTTTGATTTTGGGGAATTCTACGAATTGATTTTAGATTTCTACCAGTGGTTGCGTAGATGTATAGAGGGCTATATGGAACGCAACCGGCCATCTTGGTATTGTAAAACAAGGATTTCAGTGAATAGTTCAGAGCAAGGTTATTGTACTGAAACCTAAAAAAGAAATGAGAGATATAAATATGCAATACCATATAATGATCAAAAACCTGTCTAAGTCTTACCAATCAAAGGGGACAGCAAAAACAGCTTTATCTGATGTTACCCTCAATATTCCGCAGGGCGAAATCTTTTGTATCATGGGTTCCTCCGGCAGCGGTAAGAGTACACTGTTAAAGATTTTAGGAGGCATGGAAAAACCAACCTCCGGCACTGTCTACATCAATGGAGCTAATATGGCGGATTATGGGCAGCAGGATTATGACCGTCACCGCCAGATGACAGTCGGTTATGTGTTTCAGGACTTTAACCTGTTGGAAGGCCTGACATTGAAAGAGAATATAATCCTGCCACTGACTTTGCAAAAACTGAGTGAAACAGAAATACAGAAAAAATATGCGGATACATTGCGGTGTGTGGATGTCGGTTATTGTGAAAATAACTATTCGGAGCAGTCATCGGGTGGCGAGCAGCAGAGGGCGGCAATCTGCCGGGCAATCATTAAATCCCCAAAGCTGATATTGGCAGACGAGCCGACAGGGAGCCTTGATCATGTAAATGCAAAAGCGATCTTAAGTACATTTATGGATATCAAAGAAAGAATGCAGACTACGATTGTCCTTGTCACCCACGATGCGGCTGTAGCGAGCTATTGTGATACGGTTGTTTTTATAGAGAACGGCAGGGTATGCGATACTTTAAGAAAGGAAGGAGCAGCACAGCCATTTTATGAAAGAATTGTGACGGTATCATCGAAAGTGAGGGGAGTCATTTGAAAAAAATACTTCAAAGGGCAGTAAGGACAAAAGCGCATAACAGTATGTATATTATGCTTACTATCGGGGTAGCGATGTTCTTTGTTTACACAGGATTAGTCAGCGATTCACAGATGGTAAGTGTTATGGATTCTATTGAGTACACACTGCCAGTGTGGATGACTGCCCTGATCTGTATCCTTGCTGTATTCTCATTTGTTTATTATCGCTATTTATGTATTTACACCCTTGACGAAAAGATGAAAGACTATGGGATTCTGGTCAGTATGGGGTATAACCAAAAGCGCATAAGTGAAGCCTTTCTGTGGATTATGGCAAAGTCAATGCTGCAGGCCTTGCTGTGGGGCTTGTTGGCGGGGACCTTGCTGTATTTTATCATTTTGGATATTTTCAACCATGTCCTGGATATGGATTTTCATGCAGTTCCATTACAGGGGTATATTCTGGTGGGGACAGTGTATGCAGCAGTTTATCTCATAAATGCAGTCTCTTTGAGGAATCGTATGAATGGCTTGGAGATATCCGATATGCTGAACTATAAAAAGCTGGATAAAAGTATTGATTACCCCAACCTGTATCAGAACATTGGTTTTGCACTGTTGGCATTTGGGCTGCTATTGCTTACTTTCAAGGGAGAGTCTTATAATTTTGCATCAGCCCTTTTTCCCATGCTTTCTCTGACGGCAAGCGCATACTGCCTCACCATGTCTTTTTCACACTGGTTTACCAAAATATTTATTCGTTCTACACCGAAGTACCACAGGAATTTATTTTACATCAGCCAGTTACGGACGAATTATAAAAAATATGCGAAATTATTGACTGGCTGTACTATCATTGTCATTTTTGGATTGTTTATGCTGATCATTGATGTATCGTTGGCGACTGACGATGGAGACCATAGTTTTGAAATGCCTTATGATTTTACGGTGTACATGGATGCAGTTGACGGTGATGATCTGAAAGGTATAGAGGAATTTGAGTCACAGGAAGGTGCATTATTAAAGGATACCTGTCTGGTCAGGATATTAGATGGTGCCATTCAGTGGGAAGGACAGGAATTTAGCCGTTTGGTTCATGTGATGCCCGAAAGCAGTTATTTTGATCTGACAGGAAAACACTTAGGATTACAAAATGGTGAAATTGTGGTTTTGAGCCAGATTGACCGAAACTACTATGATATAGGCACTCAGGAAGAAAATGGAATGGAATGGGGCTTTCAGCCTCCCGGTCCTGTTTCCTTTTTGGTTGACGGTAAGGTGTATACCAGGACTATTGTAAAGGAAATATGGGAGATTGTATATAACATTGAAGATCAGGCACAGCGGACTTATATCATTGCGGATGAAGATTATGAGGGGATTGTCAGGGAAGCCGGATATGACCAGATGAAGTATTTTATAGCTGTATCCAGTCCTGACAGCCTGCCAACAGTGTATGAACGGCTGCGTGAGATCAGTCCGATCATAACAGCAAAAGCAGCGAATCTTGAAACACAGGCGCAAAATAAACTTGTGGTATCTGTCCTCATTCTGCTGGCGGTCATGCTGCTGCTGTTTTCATTAGTGAGCCTGATTTTGTTACGGATCAATCAGGATATAAGTGAGGAAAAGAGAAAGTACAGCAACCTTTTTTCTATTGGATATACCTATGCCCAATTACAGGGAGAGATACGCAAAGAGATGGCTACACTGTTTTTTGTCCCCCTTGTATTAGGCTCGTTTATTTCTATTATGTATGCACTGCTTGCGAGCAGCAGAACCAGCCTTCGGCAAGTCATAGTGACTTTTGGAGTAACATTGCTATTCGCTGCAGTCCAATATGGCTTTTACCGGGTGGCAACAAGGGCATTGGGTAGACAATACTTAAATTAAGGGAGGACAGGATATTATGGATTTTTCAGAAAAATTACTGACATTACGGAAAGCTAATGACATGACGCAGGAGCAGCTTGCTGAAAAACTTGATGTTTCGAGACAGTCCATATCAAAATGGGAAAGCGGGCAGGCAACCCCCGAACTGGAAAAATAGTGGCAATGAGCGCGGTTTTTAATGTCACGACTGATTATCTGCTAAAGTCATCGGAAATAGACGACTTGTCAGTAAAAACGGAAATGCTGGAAAAACAGCAGCAGATGATGCTTGGGCGGGAGCAAAAACAGCGACAGGTATTTAGCTGTATCATGTATTCGGTTGTAGTATATCTGGTATTTTTTGCGGTATGCTTTATTGAGCGCTTTTTCTTTCATGAGTTCGATGTATTAGGTGGCCAAGAGATACTTTTTGCAGAATTTCTTATAGCGACTGCCGCAGTGGTTTTTATATGTGTGAAGAAACTTGGTAAAAAGCAGGAGTAGATGTTTGGTGGAGGAAAAATGTTGGTGACGATCCCTTGTTACATATCAGTGCGGGGAGGCGGAAAATAAGGCCGGTTACTGGCCGGAGTGGAGTAAAGGAGGCGGTGGCAGATGGAAGTGATCAGATGCCCCAACCTCAAATGCAGGCGGTGCATTTTGGACGATGAGGGAACAGAGACGGAGAGGACGGTCCTTGAGATCAAATGCCAGCACTGCGGAAAACTGGTAAGGCTGCACTTCGGCCCGGATGGGATAGAAGCTGGTATATATGAGAGGAAAAAACGGGGGATATGATACAAACACGGAAATGGCTCGGAGTTTTCGCGATAGTTTGCAGTTTCGCCTGTTTGTTTAAAGAATTTGCAATTTTTTCGTCCAACAAATTGATTTTTCATCCAAAAAGGCTTATAATTGGATGAAAAAGAATGACATTGGACGAAGAGAGATAGCATGAGAACATTTGATTATATTCGCCTTGCAGACCAAACGTGGGATATGGATATACTTAATCTTGTCGCAAAGATACATGAATATAAGGGGCGTCAGGATTTATATATCAGGCAGAAGCCAGTTGAGCTTGAACGTCTGGTTGAGATTGCAAAAATTCAGAGCACAGAGGCATCCAATAAAATAGAAGGGATTGTTACGACAAGTACCCGGATGAAGCAGTTGTTTGAAGAAAAGACAACACCCCGGAACAGGGAAGAAGATGAGATTATGGGATACAGAGATGTACTTAACACAATTCACGAAAGCAATGAGTACATTCCGATCAGACCATCATATATACTACAGTTACACAGAGACCTTTTGAAGAGGGCGGGATTTTCTTACGGCGGGAGTTTTAAGAGCGTACAGAACTATATTAATGAAACAAAGCCGGATGGAACAGTAGTCACAAGGTTTACTCCGATTGCTCCGTATGATACACCGGATGCAGTGGAACGGTTATGTACGGCTTATGAGCAGGCAATTGCGAGTGAGAAGGTGGACTCTCTTATATTGATTCCTGTTTTTATATGTGATTTTTTGTGCATTCACCCTTTTAATGATGGAAATGGAAGGATGAGTCGATTGCTTACTTTGCTTCTTTTATATAAGAATGGGTATAGTGTTGGTAAATATATAAGTATTGAGAGGCAAATTGAGAAAACAAAAGACAGGTATTATGATGTCCTTGAAAGTTCAGATATAGGGTGGCATGAGGAAAAAAACGATCCGATACCATTTATACGTTATATGCTAACTGTCATTTTGGCTTGTTACACCAGATTTGAGGAACGTGTAGGAATCATAGCGGGAAATGGAGATACCAGTAATGCTTATGATATTGTAAAAAAATATACAGAAGAAAAAATCGGGAAATTTACAGGTGCAGAAGTTGTTGCACACTGTCCAAGCATAGGGAGATCATCAGCTCTGGCGGCATTAAAGAAACTGGTGGGTGAAGGAAGTATTATTCGGTATGGGAGTGGAAGAAGCACCTATTATGTAAAGGCTGACAGACAGTAAGTTAAATTTGGAAAGGGAATATGCAGAGTGATTCAAGTAGATTTAGTAGATTATAGCAGGCTGACGGATCTTGGAATGCAAATAACTGTGTATGAGTTAAATGAATTAATATGTTCTGCAAATATCAGAGATTATATAAAGCCTAAATACGAATATTTGTTATATGCAATATTAGGGTGGTGGGAAGATTGTGCTGATAGTGAAGAATTTGCGGAATCCAGAGTTAGGAACAATTCCTTAGTAGAGACATTTTTACAATATGATTATCTTGATCTAATGGAGTGTGATTTAAGAGAGCGATATCTGGAAGTTCGACATATGAGCGGAAATAGAAATCATACTTCTTACAATGGGCAGGGCAATTAAAAAATTAGGTGAAACGGATTTATACATATACAAAGAGTCAGATGGAATAATTATCAATTGAATGACAAGGAAAAAAAGAAGTGGCAGCATTGGCAAGAAAAAACAGAGCTGATCTTGCGTAAACACGGCACTTTTGGCACTACATAGCTTTCAGAGTTACATTATTTCCGTGTGCTTTTAGGGGCGTTTTTACATTAACGATGGTACGAACTTTTGTTTGTGTGTTCTTTTGCCTGATAATATATACTCGTAGGCAAAAGTCGATTATTATCACCGAAACTCGGAATGGATAAATGACAATATAATAGAGCCTAATAGGAGATGGGAGTATTTTGTTCTGGAAAATTATAAATAATAGAGGGGCATAAAAGAAATGAGGTGACAGTATTGGTACGGATTGCCATATGTGATGACGAGAAAGAAGCCGTTACGCTGCATGAGGAAATCATAAAGAACAGCCTGCAGTCCTGCGGTATCGGTTATGAAATAACAACTTACACATACAGCAGCAATCTTTTGTCTGACATTACGGAGGATGGATTCTTTTATGATCTGCTCCTGCTGGATATTGAAATGCCTGATGTGACAGGTATGGAGCTTGCAGGGAAGATAAAGCCGTTTCTGCCGAATATTAAGATCATTTTCATAACCTCGCATATGGAATATGCGATTGATGCGTTTGAACTTTCCATTTTCCGCTATGTGCCCAAAAATGATCTTGAGAAAAGGCTGAAAACTGCCGTGGCAGATGCGGCAAAACTGATCGAACTGGAAGCGGGCAAAGAATACATTATCCAGACGGCAGGACGGATGGAGAAGATACCATACAGGGATATTTTCTATATCCAGCGTGACGGAGGTAAAAATTCAGCAATACACTCAAATGTGGGAGCATCAAAAGTCAGGAAAAGCCTGCAGCAGGTTTACGAGGAACTGGCTGCATCGGAGTTTATTTTTATTGACAGGGGATGTATCGTAAATATTATACAGATCATGAAAGTGGCTGACGGAATGGCATCCCTCAAAAATGGTGAGACACTGCCGATCAGCCGCTCCCATTTACAGACGGTCAAGCAGCAGATAAACAGGTTTTGGGGGACACACATATGACGGGCTGGTATCAGATAATTTCATTTCTTTTCACAAATGGGCTGCGGATATTCCTATGCCTATATCTTGTTATGAAGGTGCTAAAGTTATCCGGTGACAGGAAGAAAGCGGGGGGTCTTTCAGCTTGTGCGGCTGTTTTTATCACCTTGCTGTCGTGTCTGCCAGCTCCGCCAATATTTATTGCTGGTGCCGAGATGGTCATCATAATGTTAATCCTCCGGCATCTGTTTAGAGCCGGACTGCGGATGCCGCTTTTTCTTATGTTCTTTTACGAGATGACGGTAGCACTTTGGGAATTTATGATATCTGCCGGCTTGGGGATTGTATTTAGATCAGAGAATTTTCTCAACAGAAATGCGCCTGAGTATATGGTGGCCGTCTGGATTGTCCGGGTGCTTATGCTTGCGATTGCTTTTTTTGCCGTCAAAGCCGGGGAGGGGATAAACAGAGCCATATCTGCGGTTGCAGTCGCAGGTTTATTCGGGGTGGTCTTTTTATCCGGGCAGAGCATCATAGCCATAGATGACGAGCAGATGACAACATGGATCATTTTTTCTATGTTGATCCTTGTAGCAGTCCTGTTTTTTTATCTCACCCGCCAGTATGAGATGGAAAAAAAGATAGCGCATCTGGAAAAAGAGAAAAACGTATTGCTGATGCGGGATTACCAGATGTTGAGGAACACCTATGCTGCTAATGCAAAGTTATTCCATGATTTTCATAACCACATCGAAGCGCTGTACCGTTATCTGGAAAAGGACAGGACGGCGGAGGCAGTCAGCTATCTGGAAAGCCTGCGTTCACCGATTGAAGCAGTCACGCAGCCAGTGTGGGTAGGAGATGAAGCAGTGGATTATCTGATTAACAGTAAGATTACCCTTGCCGCTTCACGGGAAATACAGATGAACTGTAACATTGAATATCCACAGCATACGAATATCCGCAGTGTTGACCTGGTGGCAATTTTAGGGAACCTGCTGGATAATGCCCTTGAAGCCGTAGAAGGCACAGAGGGAAATCTGCGTTTTATCAATCTGACCATCCGCCGTATCAATGAAATGCTCATTATCAAATTGGAAAACGGGTGCAAAGCCGTCCCGGTCATAACAGAGGGGGAGTTAAAAACCACAAAAAAGGATGCAGGCTTGCATGGCTGGGGGTTGAAAAGCGTCCGCACCACCGCAGAGCGTTATGACGGTATTGTGGAAACCGAGTATGGAGGATGCAGGTTCTGTACAGTCGTTACATTATCCTATGAACCCGTAAGGGCAGAATAAATATATTTTCCGTAAAAACAGGCCGCACGTTTGAACGGTCTGTTTTTTCATGGACAAAAACCTACCATTCATGGACAAAACGGCACGGAAATGGGTTTTATGGTATGCTATGTCCATAACAGTTACTTATATACCAATCTGAATGGAGGAAAGTTTATGAGACACTTTTATTTTCGGCTGACTTTTGGCATTGTCTGGCTGGCTGCGGCAGTTGTCAGTGTTGTGAAAGCCAATATTTCCTTTGCCGCCCTGTATGCGGTGCTTGGCATTGTATTCCTGTGGTCTGCCTATTCAATCAGGAAAAAGGAGAAGGACAAAGATAATGACCAATAACACAATGGGTAACGGGGAACTTCTTGTTCTGAAAGATTTAAATGTCTGGTACACTAAGGGCAAGCCTGTTCTTGAACACTTTTCCGTGGAGCTGGGAAACAATGAGGCTGTCGGGCTGATTGGATTGAACGGGGCGGGCAAGACCACTTTTATCAAAACGCTTTCCGGGCTGCTTAACACTTTTCAAGTGAAAGCTGCCTGGTGGCAGGGAAAACCACTTCTATTCCGTGACCGGAAATTTAAGAAAGAACGGTATGTTGTTTTTGCCGAAGATCATTCATTTCAGTTTTTTACGTTCCGCGAGTATGCTTCCTATGTGGCAGCGTCTTACGGCAGGAAGTTATCTGATATCGATGAACTGATACACGGTTTTCACTTTGAAGAATATACTGATGTTTTGCTGAAAGAACTGTCAACGGGCAATCTGAAAAAGGCTTATTTAATTACAGCTTTTGCTTTGAAGCCCAAACTGCTCATACTGGACGAGCCTGTGAACGGGCTTGATTTTCAGAGTACCGAATACCTGTACCAGCAGATCAGCAGCTATCGGCAATACGGAACAATCCTTTTTTCGTCCCATATTCTTGAAAGTATCTGCCTTACGTCCGACCGGGTAGCAGTATTAGAACAAGGGCAGATAAAAAAGTGTTTTGCCGGGCAGGAAATCAAAGCAGAGAAAATACGGGAGGTATTAAAAGAATGATTATTTTTCAAAACCTCGGGGAACAGCTTTTCGGCGCAAAGTATGAACGTGCTGTAAAAAGCCTTATTGCTTGCATTATCCTGTTTCTTGCTATCCATACCGCAGGAATTGAAATAGAGATTGCACCGTCTATTCTCTTATTGACAGCTACGGCTTTTTCAATGGGTATCATGTGGCAGACTCTTAATTTTTCGGGAAATGCAGACCGTATGGCCGGGCTGTTTATGCTGCCATTTCGGAACCGGGAAATGACATTTTCTCTTGTGCTGGCATTTACAAGCTATACGTTGATTACTAAAACATTCCTTGTGCTGGCTTTGTTCTTTGCCGTACATGAATGGAGTGTGCCGCAAATTGCCGCGTCTTTGCTCTGTGCCTGTAATAGCTGTTTTTCGGCTGCTGCATGGTATACCATGAAAAATGAAACTTTGTTTCATAGAAAAAAGTTTCTGCCTGTTTTCATTTTATGGGGTGGAGCAATTTTCGCGCCAATATTCCTTGTGCGGGAAACAGTGATTATTTGTTTCATTGCTTTTATAAGTATGCTCATTTCATTTGTAAGGTTAATGAAAGTAGACCCTTATATTTTCTATCATCCGGTATCAGCAAAACTTCTAATCAAACACACAAAAGGGACAGGAAGCATATTTTTATATTTGCTGCGCTATCTAATAACAAACAAAAACTATCTTTTGAATACTGCCGGATTGTGTGTGATCGCTGGTGTCATGCCATTCCTATTAGGGCAATTTGAGGGAGTAAATGTTATGCTGCTGGGGTTTGCCGTTCTATGCCTGAATACCCCAATCTGTATATTGCTTTCCTGTGACCCCGGTTTAGAGCAGGCAGTCCGAACACTACCGAGACAGGCAAAACGCTTTTGCACGAATTATTGCTTTTTTATCTTTTCTGTCAATATGGCGGTAAACAGTGTGTATCTGATTAGCTGGCAGATAGGCAAAGGCGGCGTAAATAGTACAGAAATCATTACTGCGCTTATAATCGCGCTGCAAAGTGCTGTTTTGTCTGTCCTGTTGGAGTGGTTTTGTCCCGTCCGTAACTGGAAGATTGAAAATGATTTATGGCACCACCCGCGAAAATATGTTGTACCGTTGATTATGTTTTTGGTTGCAGGGCTTATCGGTATGTGTTCTATAAATATATGGGTTTTGCTCTGCATTATCATAGCTGAAGTTTTAAGCTTATCACTTGTCGTAAGGAGGATATAATACCATGAAAAATACAAAACGCTGTCCTAAATGTAACTCACAAAATATTGTTCGTGTTCCCGATAACCAAAACCGTCATGCCAGCGGGAACAATATTTATACTTCGACCTTTACATTGATGAAAAAAATCCCGGTTATACGCTATGTCTGCTGTGATTGCGGATATGTGGAAAATTGGGTGGAAGCACAAAGAGAACGTGACGAAATCAAGCGCACATTTGGATAATGAAAGGAGGGCTGCGAAATGGAAAACATTATCCTGCAAACACACGGAATATCCGTGAAATACGGTAATTTCCTTGCCCTGGATGATGTAAGCATTAGTCTCAAAAGTAAGCATATATACGGCTTTATCGGTGAGAACGGCGCAGGTAAGACCACACTGATGAAAGTGCTGACAGGGCTGCTTTATCCGACAAACGGTGATTTTTCGCTGTTCGGGAAGAATAAACCGTGTGATATTCTGAAAATGCGCCGACATATCGGCAGTACCATTGAAGCTCCTGCCCTTTATCCGGAATACTCTGCTTACCGTAATCTTGAATTGCAGCGTATCCTTATCGGTAATCCCGACAAGGCAATATGTGATAAGCTGCTTGGAATGGTGGGGCTGACCGAGGTTAAGGATAAGAAAGCAGGAAAATTCTCTATGGGCATGAAGCAAAGACTTAGCATAGCAATGGCTCTTGTCGGTAAGCCGAGGCTGCTTATACTTGACGAGCCGATAAACGGTCTTGATCCTAAAAACATATCCGAACTGCGCAGCTTGCTCAAAAAGCTGAATGAGGAAAATGACGTGACACTGTTCCTGTCAAGTCATATCCTTAACGAACTTTATCTGCTTGCCACTGATTATTATATTATCCATAAGGGGAGGATAATTAAGTCGATCACCCATGATGAACTTGACGAAAAGCTTTCCGTTACGGGGCAAAGCCTTGAAGAATACTTCCTTAGCGTTACGGGAGGTGACAGCAATGTATAATCAGCTAATCATTGAAAAATATAAAGCGAAAAGATTTATTATCATGTATCTTGCGGCGGTTGTTCTTGCAGCAGCAGGATTTTTCCTTGGACTTCTTAAACTCCCGGAAAATCTTGATACAGCAACGGTGTTTTCTCTTTCGATTTGCGATACATCGTTTATGTTTATCATTTCACTTGTTGCAGCTTGGTTTGCTGGAAATGATTTTCTGAACCGAACGATACATAATGAGATAAAGGCAGGGTACAGCCGTTTTTCAGTATTTATTGCAAGAACTGTTACTACCGTTATCATGGCAGTGCTGCTTCATTTAACCTATGTTTTTGCAACAGTTATCGGATTTGCTGTTAAGTACAGGTTTGACACCAGTATATTTTCTGTAACGGATTTCGTTTGGCTGCTGGTTGTTATATTGCAGATATGTGCCAACATCTGCATTGTTATGTTTATTGTCTTTGCCCTCAAAAAGGTTACATCGGGAATAGCTGTAACGGTTGTGTTCAGCTTTGTGTCCTGCAATATCCTTAGAAACTTCATCAGTGAGAGCGTTTTCCGGCTGACCTGTTTCAGTCTTGCACAAACGAGCGATAACAGAACACTTGCATTATCGGCGGTGTTTGCAGCAACGGTGATCGTTATTTCACTGACAGCAACACACTTAGTTTTCAGAAAAGCCGAGATAAAATAAGGATTTCAGCAATGACGCTACTGTTGTTTTCTTGATTATATCGGAGCATTGGGAGGAAACGCAAAGTGAGTGTGATGAGGTTATGCACACGTTTAGATAAAAAATGAAGAAATACACAAAAGCTAATCGCCGTACTATGGCAGACCGCCATATGCGGCGGTCTGCCTGTTGGAAAGCGGGGGAATCAGGTAATATGCTTACACGGCGGTTTGCGTTTGTGCCGCCCCTATATCGGATGAATGGCGAAAAGCTTTAGACCTGTTTTTGGATTTTTATAGAAAAGGAAAAGATTTCGTTCCCTCGCGGCTGACTGCGCCTAAATTCTGCCGATATAAAAAGTAAAAAGAATTGTCCGTGGGGAAGCCACGCCCATGGAAAGTGAATTGCAGGTGATGGGATTGAACATAGCCATATGTGATGATGAGAAGATTATCCGCGAACAGATAAAGGAACTGGCGGAAAAAGAAATGCCGGACGTATGTGCCAGATTATACGAGACAGGGGATGCGCTGCTTGCCGCCGGGAAGCAGTTTGACATTGTGTTCCTTGACATACAGATGGAGGGAACGGATGGGATTGAGACGGCGAAAAGGCTCCGGCAGAGAGAAGAAGATACCATACTGATTTTCATAACAGGCATCCGGGAATATGTTTTCGAGGCGTTTGACGTGGCGGCGTTCCATTATCTGCTAAAGCCGATTGAGGAAGATAAGTTCCGGGAAGTATTCCACCGGGCAGGACGGGAGCCTCGGAGGAGGATACGGAAGGAGAAGCGGTGCGCCGGGAGGATATGGCGCGGCTGTATTCCGCTATGGAGGCTTTATCCCCATCCCAAAGGGAGCTGGTGGAGAAAGTCTATTTTGAAGAACGGAAGATTACGGATATTGCCCATGAGGAAGGTGTGTCCGAAGCCTGCGGGGAACTGGATGACGCCGGTTCCCACGTTTATTTTACAAGACTGACGGTCACGCCGGATGACGAGCGGGCATGGTTCAAGATGCACCCGCAGTGGTCAAAGTCCAACAAATATGCGGAACTGAAGGCATGGATTTATATTTAGACGAAAGAGACAGGGCGGAAGGGCTGTGGCGCAGCCTTTCCGTCCTGTCCGGCTTTTTGCGGTTACAATTCTGTATTCATTTCTTTTGCTTCTGTCGGCAGGCATTTCCCTAAAAAATGGCCTTGCAGTCGAGAAAGCCAAGCAGGTAGGCGAGCATCCCAAACCGGGATCAATAGCACAAGTGCTATGCGCGTTCTGCTCGCTGACGTAGCGGTCAATCAGCAGCCGGATTTCTTTTGATAAATCCATCCTTTCCAGTTCGCCGGAGTATATATCCGACTTCCGGAGAATCGCCTGGTATTCCCCGTCACCGCTCACGATACCGTTCATGACGCTGTGCATGCGGGTGTCCATGAGCTGGTACAATGCAGAATCTTTTTCTAATCCAATCCCTCCTCTCTGTGGTGTCGTATCTTAACTCTGAATTTGGGTGCTGGCAAGTGGAAAATAAGTGATAAAAAATTCATAAAATGTTTTGTTGCATTAACCGATATAAGATAATAAAATAGAGATAGAAAAGTATGAATTATAGCGGAAGAATCATACTAACAAAGGAGGTGTTTATCATGGCAACTTCAAGTATCACAAAGAATTTTGTCATTTCCGGCAAGGAACAGGTGGAGATGTTTGTCAATGCGATTGAAGAATCTGCCAAGAACCGTCCTGTTCATATACCTGTGGCTGCGAGAGAGATAACAGACGAAGCAGAACTGGTAGAATTTATGGCAAAATGGGAGAAAGCATATGTTGGAAACAAATAGGTATTTAGTTATCAACATTCGGCGCTATCTTAATAGTGATAATCCAAAACTCGGAGAGAGCAGGCTTCTTCAAGTTCTCTCCGGTTTTTCTTGTCTGCGGAATCCGGATGTCGAGCGTTTTTTGAAAAAAAGTTCAGTAGAGTTTACGAAAAAGAATCAGTCGGTTACATATCTTGTATTTGACATAAGCAGCATGGTGCTGGTAGGGTATTTTACCCTTGCATTGAAACCTTTAACTGTAAGGGGAGAAACAGTAAGCAATACCGTAAAGAAAAAGTTGCTGCGTGTCAGTGAATGGGATGAAAAATCAGATACTTATACCATGTCTGCATACCTTATTGCCCAACTTGGCAAAAATTTTACCAATAGTACAGACAAAAAAATAACTGGCGAAGAATTACTCGCACTGGCATGGGACAAAATTAAAGAGATACAGTACTTGGGCGGAGGCGTAGTGACCTTCTTAGAAGCTGAAAATGAGGAAAAGCTTTTATCATTTTACCGCGATAACCGTTTTTCGCAGTTTGATACCAGGCAGACCGCATCAGATACGGAGGAGTCGCATGAGCTGCTACAGCTTTTAAGGCTGCTTTAATGCGATTTCGCAGCACTGAAAAGTATGGATTTTGTCGATTTGTCGAATCGCAAAATAGGGTGGGGTAAAAGGGGGTAAAAGTCATCATAATCTAACAGCGGCACAGGCGGCAATTTCCAAATGATGCCATAGGAATTTGGGTACTAACAGGCAAAAGTATTGAGAAATGGCTTAAAATCAAGGGATTTTGGGCTTGGTGGGGTTCACTGGAATGGTTGGTGAACCCCTATTTTTGTGTTTTTTGATGCCGCTGATAGGATGGCGATAGGGGAAAAATTATACTATCACGCAAAAGTCGGCAGTTTCCTTGATAGTATCTGAGTTTTGCGTGAAAGTATAAGGGTTTCCGTGATAATATGAAGTTTCGCCTGTTTGTAGAAAAATGCTGTTGAAATATGGGAGATATTATCGAATTTTGTCAGGGTGTCTTAGTTTCCGGCAGATACGGACACGGAAAGCCGAGAAAGCCCGTAAACACGGCACTTTCGGCACTACATAGGTTTCAATTTTACATTATTTCCGTGTGCTTTTAAGGGTATTTTTACATTGACGAGAGTACGAACTTTTGTTCTGGGGTTCTTTTGCCTGATAGTATATACTCGTAGGCAAAAGTCGGTTATTATCACGGAAACTCGGATACTCGCAGGCAAAACTCCATACTATCACGCAAAAGTCGATACTCGCAGGCAAAACCCTTATACGAACACGGAAACTGCCCGTGAGTTTTCGTGTCTGTATAATGGTTTCCGTGATAGTATGCAGTGTTTCCGTGATAGTACACATAAAAATGATAAAAATATATTGTAAAACTGTTTTTTCTTAAAAACATTTTTATTCAGCGCAAAGCTCTACCAATACAATCTCCGGACGGTTATTGAAGCGGAACGGTATGATGCTGTTGCCAATGCCGCGGCTGACGACCATGTCCGTGCTGCCATCCGTATACAGCCCTGCATCAAATTTGGGGAACAGTCCCTGATTGGGTGCAATCAGCCCGCCGATGAGGGGCAGGCGGAACTGGCCGCCATGTGCATGGCCGCTTAAGACTAAACCAATACCGCAGTCTGCATAAGTTTCAAACAGCTCCGGGCGGTGGGAGAGCAGGATTGTGTAGCTGCCTTCGCTGCCGGCCAGGGATTCTAATTTTGTACCGACCATAGAAGGCACTTCCCCGAACATATCACCCTTAACTGTAAAATCGGGATCGGAAAGCCCGATAAGCATAATCTTTCCACCATCCCGTTCCAGCCATACTGTTTTATCCTCAAGAACAGTCACGCCAGCCGTTTCAAGGCCGGTTCTGAGCCGCCCATACTCTGTCAGGCGGGCTTCGTGGTTGCCTGTCACATAGTAGACGGGTGCGATCTGGACGGCCTCTTTTGCAAAGGAAAGGGCTGTGTCTATGTCTGTATGTGTAGAATCTACAAGGTCCCCGGTTATCACAATAATGTCCGGCCCGCTCTCGGACAGCATCCGCAGCAGCGTGGAGTTATCCTTTCCAAATTCGGCATTATGAAGGTCGGATACCTGTGCGATACGGAACCCGGAAAAGGCAGGAGGGATCCGGCTGCTGGAAATAGCAACGGTGCTTACCATCAGCGCAGTGTTTCCCCATACTGTCCATATGATCAGAGCCAGCAGCACGGATACCGTGCAGAATGCGGCTGTCTTTTTTGGAGAAAATCTTTTTTTCATTTCTTTTTTCACCCCATTTCCACTGTTATGCCCCTGGACAGGCAGGGACTTCCCGGCATCACATTAAATGCGTGTCGCTCCATTTTTTCATGTCTCTCAAAATAGGGATGAAACTTTTCCCTAGGTCAGTCAGGGAATACTCCACCTTCGGAGGCACTTCCTGATAGATATAGCGGGAGATAAAGCCGTCCTGTTCCAGTTCGCGGAGCTGCTTGGTAAGGGTGGACTGCGTGATGTTCCCAAGCCTCCGCCTCAGTTCCCCGAATCTCTGCACTTCATATTCCGCGATGTACCATAATATCGTTATCTTCCATTTCCCGCTCAGGATGTTCTGTACTCTGACCATAGCCGCACATTGGGGCAGCGGCGCTTTCATATTGCTCATGTGGTTCCCTCCTTTTGCCAGCATTATACTATATCCGCTCTTTCAATTCAAGGTACTATGTTTTTTGATATCGGTATTATTTTTCGCACTATAAACGAAAAAAGACAGTACTTTTTAAGTTCCGCATGTCGCCCTTATCAGAGGTGGAGGCGGACCTGAAGGAAATGAGCCGCTACTACAGGAACGCAAAGAGGGTATTCTTTACCGGGGCAAACCCGTTCGTCTTAAGTTTTGACAAGCTGAAAACGCTGGCAGAACTTGTAAGGAAATATTACCCGAAGGCAGAGTCCATCGGCTGCTTTGCCCGCATTACCGACATCACGCCAAAGACCACGGAGCAGCTAAGGGAACTGCGGGAGCTTGGGTACAACAGCCTTACCATCGGCGTGGAGGCGGGGGATGAGGAATCCTTGTCCTTCATGCATAAAGGGTTCGGGGTAAAGGAGGTCATAGAAGAGTGCGGCAGGCTGGATGAAGTGGGCATGGATTATAATTTCTTTTACCTTGCCGGGATATACGGCTCCGGGCATATGGAGGACGGGGTGAAGAACACGGCGGAGGTGTTCAACAGGCTCCACCCGAAGATCATCGTTTCCTCCATGCTGACCATCTACCCGACTTCGGAACTGTACCAGGAGATCCAGGCAGGAAACTGGATGGAGGAAACGGAGATAGAAAAGCTGTATGAACTGAGGACGCTGATTGAAAAACTTGACATTGACACCTATTTTGCCACGATGGGCGCATCGAACTGCGTCAATGTGGAAGGCCACCTGCCGAAGGATAAGAAAAAAATGATAAAGTGGCTGGATGAGGTCATCGGCTCCGTGGATGAGAAGGAGCTGCGCAGATACCGTGAGAACCTGCGGCATCTGTAAAGGGGGCAGGGATGATACAGGATATCTCACCCTGCAGGCTGGATAACGCATACCGTGAAACAGTCCCGGCCTTGGATGACTGCGTTTTTTCCTTCAGGGGAGATAAGGTACTTTTACGGGAAGGGGAGGATGGGTGCAGGAGCCTGCCATCCTTCCGGGATTTACAGTATCCGGCGGAGGAAATGCCCCGCCAGGCTGTATTCCTGTTCCGGGTGGATAAGGAACCTATTTTCCTGCTGGACGGGACAGCGCCCGGAGGCCGGGGGCTGCGGTATTTCCCGGTCTGCGGGTTAAAAGGCATTTTGCCGGGATGGGCTTTCTTTGCGGGAGTTACAGCCCTGCATTTAAACCACTGGTATGAAAGGAACAGGTATTGCGGCAGATGCGGAAGCGTGATGGAAAAGAAAATGGGGCAGAGGGCGCTTGTCTGCCCGGACTGCGGGAACACAGTATATCCCTGCATCGCCCCGGTGGTAATGGTGGCGGTCATCAACGGCGATAAGCTGCTTATGACTAAATATGCAGGCCGTTCCCTGCCACAGTGGGTACTGATATCCGGCTTCGTGGAGGCAGGGGAGACGCTGGAGGAAGCGGCGGAAAGGGAGGTCTTTGAAGAGACAGGCATCCGCATCAGGGATCTGCAGTATTTTGGCAGCCAGCCGTGGGGATTTTCCGATTCCGTGATCGCAGGCTATACCGCAAGGCTGGACGGTCCTGATGAAATTCGCCTTGACAGGAAAGAGCTGGCGGAGGCAGAGTGGCACCTGCGCTCCAGACTTCCGGATGAATTGACGGATATCAGTATTGCCCATGAGATGATTGAATCATTGAGGCTTTAGAGGAAAGGCTGGATAAAGATAGTTTGCTGTACTAAGGATAAAGAGGAAAAGGGCTCACAGGCCCTTTTTCCAATTCTGGCGGTCTGCTTTTTTCCGCAGGCAGGCCGGGCGGCCTGATAACGGAAATTACTTGGAAAGAGGGGAACTTAGAGGTAATATGCTTACACGGCAGACTTTGCAGGGCAGCCGCCCCTTTTGGTGGGGATATTGAGAGCGGCAGAGGGGATATTAAGGATAAAAAACGTCAATCCAGTTACGCTGTCAAATCGTCTATTCACGCTATCGGAGTTAAAAATATTCTTATTTTTCCGATACATGAAGTGAGGAAAGAAGGAGGTGGAGGCAATCAAAATAGCAGTCTGTGATGATGAAAAAAATATAAGGAGCTACATCTGTTCGCTGGTTCGGAAACAGGGAGTGGAGTGTGAGGTCACGGAATATGCCACGGCAGAGGATTATCTTTTAGCGGGGGCTGATTATGACCTGCTGTTTCTTGACGTTGAGCTGAAAGGCCAGGATTCATCAATGGATGGTATGGAAATGGCAAAGCGGATCAGGGGCATGGAAGATATCAAACAGCCCATCATCATATTTGTCACGGGCTATGAAAAATATGTGTATGATGCTTTTGACGTGGGGGCTTTCCAGTACCTGCTGAAACCCATTGACGAAGGGCGGTTTGCCGAGATTTTTAGGAGGGCGGCGCAGCAGGCCGGGCAGGGAAAAAGGGTGCTGATGGTCCAGTATGGGAATACGGGAAAAACAATACCGTTAAGCGACATCTATTACATGGAAAGCCAGAACCATAAAATAGCCGTCCATATGAAGGACGGGATTTTTGAATATTATGCAAAAATGAGTGATCTGGAAGAAGAACTGCAGGGGCAGTTCTGCCGTGTCCACAAAGGCTACCTGGTCAACCTGTCCTATGTGGATGAATACAACAAAACAGAGGTAACGCTGACAAATGGGGATAAGCTCCTGATTTCAAAATATAAGTATGAAGATTTTGTAAAAGCGTACCTGCGGTTTATGAAGTGAGGGGGCTGCCATTGAGCGAAGCAAGTTTTACGCTGTTCCAAAATACAGTGATGGGGATTGAGACTGTTATATATGCCTGCTTCCTGACAGCTTTTTTCTATCCGCATATGGCCGGGAAGAAGGGCGGAAATGCACAGGAATTTATAAAGGTGCTTATCGTATTTCTCTCTTATGCGGCAGTTTATTTTATAAGCATAGGGGTGGATTTGGACAAATGGGCGTGCATGGTGATTGTTACAGCCCTGCTGACAGCGGCTTCCCGGTATTTAGGGGTTGGCAGGAAACCGGCCTTCCTTTTTGGGGTGTTGTTTTTCACCATAAGGAATCTAAGCTCGCTGGTGGTGGCAAGTGTGAATTTCTATACGGGCAGGCACCTTGTGCAGGGGGAGGAAGGAATAGAAAAAATATTATGGAATGCCGCTTTGAATTTCTGTCTGGTGGAACTGCTGCAGCTTATCCTGTTTTCTGTATTGCTGTATATTGCAGGGTGCCAGCTAAAGAAATGCAGGATGGAGCTGCATACAAGGGAATTATGCTATCTGCTGTTGACACCGTTGACGGGCATTCTGTTTGTGAACATTATATTCCACATTCTGCTTATGGTTTCAGAAAACCATGTCATACAGCTTTATGAACAGTACCCGGCGCTTATCGGCATTGTGCCCGTAGTGGCAGCATTATTCTATGTGGGGATTCTGGCTACGATAGCATCTTACCAGAAAATGGTGGGGCTTCAGGAGGAAAAGGAAAGATATTTTGTGGAACAGCAGCAGGTTCATGCCATACAGGAGCGGATGGCGGAAGTGGATCAGTTCTATGACGGCATACGCCGGATGAAGCATGAGATGAAAAACCATCTGACCAATATCAAGGGGCTGATTGAGAGTGGGAACTATGGGGACATGGGGAATTACATCTCCAGAATGGATGAGAGCATGGATGCCTTTGAGTTTTCCATAAAGACAGGGAATGCCGTTACAGATGTGATTGTAAACGACAGGTGGAAAGCTGCGGAAAAGCAGGGCATACGGTTCCGGTCAGAATTTACCTACCCGGAATCGGAGAGGTATGATGCCTTTGACATCGGCATCATTGTAAATAACCTGCTGCAGAACGCCCTTGAAGCCTGCGGGAAGATGCGGCAGGGCGACAGGTATGTTTTTATTTCCAGCAGGCAGAAGAGAAAGTTCTTCCTGATCGAGGTCAGAAACCCGTTTGAAGGGGAGATCATCATGGATGCGGATACGAACCTCCCAATCTCCACAAAGGAAAAGGAGCATTTCGGAAAGAAGGGTTCCATGCACGGGATCGGGCTTTCCAATGTAAAGATGGAGGCGAAGAAATATATGGGGGACGTAGATATCAAGATAAAGAAAAATGAGTTCAGTGTAACGGTAATGTTACAGGAAAGGAGACAGGTATGAGCATCGGTAATGTAAGCGGCATGGGGGTTAATCCGTATGCCTACACAAACAGCAGCAGAAGGGCGGCAGGCACAGGGAATTTTGCGGAGGAGGTGCAGAAAGCCGCAGAAGGAAAGGATGCGACGGAAAAATCCGGTTCATCAGCATGGGCGGGGGACATGGTAGTCCCGCAGCCGCCGAGTTATTTTGGCTTTACATATGACAGCGGCATTTCCAATAAATCCAAAGAGGAATTGACAATGGATGAATACAAGCAGTGGTTTATGAACGAAATGTCGGGTATGCCTGTCAGCGGATGGTACCGCTCCACCTGCGTAGGTGGTGCGCTGACAATTACGGAGGAATGTTTTGAAAGGATGAAAACTGATCCGGAATGGGAAAAAACAGTGTTAGGAATGGTCAGGAAGATGTATTCCTGTACCGGAATCATGGGCTCCAAGATGATCGGCTACCAGGTCATCGGGGCAACGCCCGAACAGTGTCATGGGGAAGGGATACCCGTAAAGGATGGCTCTCCGTTTTCCGCAGATACTGAAGAATCATGGTGGGAGAAACGCCATAAGAGAATGGAAGAACTGATGGAGGAACAGGAAAAAGAAGCGGTGAAAAAGGCGCAGGCACGGAGAGCGGCGGCACAGGAGAATTACCTGAAAAGCCAGATGGCAAGCAGGCAGAGGCAGCAGGCTTTCCTTGCAGAGGGTATACAGAATGGCGATGATGCGGCGGCTTTCCAGACAGCAGGTGTAAGCGCATTGGCAGCAAACGCCTATGAGGAAAACATAAGCACATTCAGCAAAAGCGTGGTTGGAAATCAGAAGATATAAGCATTCCGGGCATTTTGAAGTAAAGCAGGATATGCCCGGACTTACCGTAAGGGGGCATGGGCGGCTCCGAATGACAGAGGAGCCGCCGTTGAAATATTTTTATCAAGGAGGATGATATTTATGGCAATTTCAGGAGTAACGGATTACACGAACGCTTATGCGGCAGACAGGGCAAACGGGAGCAGCACCCTTAATGGGGATTCGCAGGCTTACCTGAATAGTCTGAAAGAGAAATACCCGGATGTGAACATAACGGTGGCGGATTTCAAGAATGGGAAACAGGAAGATGCCTATATGCTTGGGAGCAGGGGCTATAACAACATAGCGGTTTCTTCCAGCATCGTAGAGAAGATGGCATCAGACCCGGCAGCAGCGGCAAAGTATGAGAAAGTCTTTGCAGAAATGTCCGGCAATTCGGAGCGTATAGAGAAGTTCGCAAGGGAGAACAATGACGAGATACTCAGTGCAGGTGCCCTTATTGACAAGAATGGGAAAGTATCTTACTGGATGGTCGGCAGGAGCAGGGACACAATGGAGAACCCCGGCACGGTCTATAAAGAAAAGGTACAGAAGCAGATTGCGGAAAAACGTGCGAAGAAAAAAGAGGAGGAAGCCTTAAAGGAGAAGAAACTGGCAAAGGCGGAATCCGTGGAAAAACTGATGGAGCAGATAAAGGCGGGAACAAGCCAGCCTGCAAAAGTGCAGGAAGAAGGCAAAGGCGCACGGTTGGATCTGACCATATAACGAGGGAGGTATTTATGATGCGTATAGGAAATAACAGTCAGGGAATCTGGCAGCTCTTTTCAAGGATGAACGGTGGCAAAGCAAATACGAATATGCTTTTCGGCAATGGGGCATCGAAAGGCAACTATTGTGGCAATACCATTGATGACTTGCGTTCCGGACACTTCAAAAATTCTTATGGCGTAGAGGGCATGGGAATTACAGGAAGAACAGATTGGAAACGAATTGTCAACGTATCAGAAGAAATGAAGCAGCACGTTTATGAAGATGTTAAAAAAGGGTTTTATAAGTATGGTGGAATGTCTGGTGATAATACTGCTGAGACGGATGCATATTATGACAAGATTCATTCCTATGTGAAGTCATTAGATTTAAGTACCCGCCGTGCTGCACCGTGGACGTTGAGCCAGCTCCATTTAGAAATTTCTGGAAGGGTAACACAGGCTGTAAAGGAAAAAGACCCAACATGGACAGCCGGAAAGCCAATTTCCCATGAGATACTGGATGAGATTTTTGCAGGTGATGCTATCTATCAGGACAGTGTAAATGCCTTGTACGCTAAAGGCAGTAAAGGGCTGGATATACAGATATAACCTTTACACCCTATTCCGCAGAGGCGCATATAACTTTGCCTCTGTGGACTGCAAGGGTGCAGGGGAGGCTCTGAACGGGAGAGCAGCGAAGGGAGGTATTTGTCATGAAGTTTGATAGGGGAAGTTAGGATTGAATAAAGCTATGAACTGCTCGGACTTATTATGAGAGAGCAGAGATGGCTCTGAATGACAGATGAGCCGTAATACTAAAAACAATGGAGGAGATTTAGAGATGAATGTTAATGGAATAGGAACAGTAGGGTATCCGGCATGGCAGGGAGCAAGAAAAGCAGAAAGCAGTACGAAGGGTGACTTCGGGGCGAATGTGAAAGCAACAGGAAATGTGGTACATATTGACCCGGACGCATTATTTTCTATCCATCATGTAAAGACGGGGGAGAGTGCAAATGTATACAGGGCGGATGATTATTCAGAGGATAATCCGGTTTATCTTGTGAAGGGCACTGACAAAAACGGAAAAGAGTATGAGCAGATAGTGGATGTGAGCAAGGTAAATCCGAGTAGCTGTTCTTATACGGAGATGCTTGCGTTAAACGCACATACCGGGAATAAATCAGACAGCAATTTCATGACCATGTCGATATTGAAGGATAAAATGAGTGGTACTTCCTACCATGAAAAAGCAGACTATATGGCAATGGCGCACGAGCTTATGAACGATATGAAAACACTTGGGAATTGGGACGGGTATCTGCGGTATGGCAAATGGATCAATGACATCCTGACTTTCTGTAAAAGCAAATCATGATTGAAAACAGCCTGCCTCATGGACGGCATATCCACAATAAGCCACAGCCGGACAAAGATAGGGCAGGCTTCCCCGGTTTCCGGCAGATTAGGGAATTGCGGAATAGATGCACAAACGATAAAAAGGAACCCGGCAGAGCGTATCTATTGCCTGTCTGGTTCCCTTGTGTATGTCAGTGTGGGGATGAGGTGCATTATGGGAGTTTGCTCATTCTTTATTATTGGAAGTTGAATGTAACTGTCTCTCAAGAATAGCCTGTTCTTCTCCCCATTTTTTTAGTTCATGTAAAGCGGGAACCAGTTTTTGGCCAGATTTTGTTAAGCAATACTCTACATGGGGAGGTATCTCTGAATATTGGATGCGGCTGACTAAACCATGAGCTTCCAATTCCTGTAGAGAACGAGTTAGCATTATATTGGTAATGCCATGAACCTGCCGTTTGAGTTCATTGTACCGTATATTTCCATAAGATAGTTTCCACAAAATTGGCAGTTTCCAGCGCCCGCTAAGAAGGTTAAGGGCGTTTACGACTTCACATGAACCATTGTATAAGTTATTGTCAGACATTTTATCCTCACTATTTTAAGGCACAAAAATGTGCGTACTTGTATTTTTGTATCTTACAGTTACACTTAGATTATAGCAAAAAATTTTAAAATGTAAATAGAAAGGGATTTTTATGAAGGCAATAGCAATTAACGGAAGCCCAAGAAAAAACTGGAACACAGCTACTTTACTAAAGAAAGCCCTTGATGGGGCGGCATCAGCAGGTGCAGAGATAGAATTGGTTCATCTTTATGATTTAGAGTTCAAAGGCTGTTGCAGTTGTTTTAGCTGTAAGAGGAAAGTAGGTAAAGTGGCTGAGTGCTGTGTAATGAAGGATGATATGACAGAAGTGTTGAGGCGGATAATGTCAAGTGATGTTTTGCTGCTTGGATCGCCAGTATATTTGGGTAATATTACCGGAGAAATGAAATCATTTATAGAGCGACTGATATTTGCTAATCTTTCCTATGATTCTGCGGAACGTACAAATTTTACAGGTGTGATACATACTGGCTTTGTTTATACAATGGGATTGCCACATGAAATGTTGGAATCATTTGGGTATCAATATATATTTGAGAACAATAAGAATTATTTACAGCTTTTAAATGGTCAATCGGAATATGTAGTTTCGGCAGACTGCTATCAGTTTGATGATTATTCGGAATATGCGGCATCTAACTTTAGTGAGAAACATAAAGCAAGGATAAGAAGGGAACGATTTCCGATAGATTGTCAAAGCGCATTTGATATGGGAAAAAGATTAGCTTTATATGTGGAAAATTAAGAGTGAACTGTTCTATAGTTTTCCATAAAAAGAAATGCGAGTAATATACGTATGCTTTTTTGATATGGTCTTAAAGCAGCATATCCCCAATAAGCCACAGCCGGACAAAGACAGGGCAGGTTTCCCCGGTTTCCGGCAGATCGGGGAATCAGGGAGCAGCGAGAAGAGGTGAAGGTCAGTATGGAATTTGACAAGAGGAGTTAGGATATTGGAAACAATGGACTGCTCGGACTTACATCAAGAGAGCAGAGATGGCTCTGAATGACAGATGAGCCGCAATACTAAAAATAATGGAGGATTAAAGAAAATGAATGTTAATGGAATAGGAGCAGCAGGATACCCGGTGGCAGGGTATGAAACGAGAAGGACAGAAAGAAATGTGGCAGGAGGGAAATTTGCTGATGCGATAAACAAAGCTGCAACAAAGAAAGAAACAAATGCTTTCAGGCCGGAGAGCTCCGATGAAGTGATGCAGGCATGGGATAAGGCGCTTGCGGAAACGGGAGTAAATCCTTTTCCAATGAACCGCATCTCAACGGCTTTGGTTCTGCACGTTGAAAGTGGACAGCAGGGTTTGAGTTCCACATTTTTGGGTGACAGCGTTGGTTCCGCAAAATCTATGGTTGAAAAGATTATACATAGGCTGGAGAACCCACTGACCCCGGCGGCAAACCCGGATTTTGCAGGGCAGGAATTGATATTCTACAAGAAATTCTTAGAGTTTTTGGGGTAATGGATTTCTAATACGATAGCACCACACGAAAAAAACTATAATGCACAAACGATAAAAGGGAACCGGCAGAGTCAGGCTGGTTCCCTTGTTACATATCAGTGTGGGGAGGCGGCTGGAGAAATGTCCGAACCCGAAATGTGGGCGGCACATCCGAATAATTTACAACAGATAAATAACGGCAAAGCAGATTTAATGGGGAGGCGTTTATTGGGGGATACCAATATGCGCCTCCGCATTTTTAGGAGAGGAGGTGGTCGTCATCCAGAAAATTAAATGCCCGAACCATAAGTGCGGAAGACGGATTTTTGATATCGGCATAACACGGTTCAGGATCATAGTAGAACTGAAATGTCCGCACTGCGGAGAAGTGGTACGGGTGTACTGGAAACCAAAGGAGAAGAAAAAATATACATAGATAAAAAGAACGGCGGGAGTATATCCTGCTGTTTTTGCTTTTATGGATTAAAGCGTTCTTTTTATGGGCATACTTATGCTATCAATGGAAAAAAATGGAAATTCCATTGTACGCAAAACTGAATAAGTACCGAGCGAGTGGGACCGCATTGCGTCGAGTCACGAATGGCCGGAGTAAAGCTAGTGAGTTGTTTTAAGAGTGTATGTATAGTGATAGCTTTCCCTGGCCATTCTCTGCCATTTTATCAAAGCCAGTCCCACGTCTATATTTTAAAGCGTTCCTAACTTTACGAAGCCGTAAAGGAAGGAACGCTTTATGTCTGTTAGGAAAATCACATTCAAATCTGGAAACGAAGAATTCACACTGGAAGTTACGGAAGAAGAATATCTGAAATATTACCGCCCGTGGTGGCAGCAGAAAAAGCATGAGCAGAGGAACCGGGAGGCGATGGAGCAGAACGGCTACACGGAAGAATCCTACGAGGAATGGAAAGAGAACGATATGCGGACGGAGCTTTTTGCGGAGAGCATGGAAGAACTGGCGGAAAAGCGGATGCTGCTTGGTGTGCTGCAGGACGCTATGGATTCCCTCCTGCCGGAAGAACGGGAGCTTGCCATGAAGGTGTTCGGGGAGGAAATGAGCGTCTATGAATATGCACGGGTGACGGGCGGGAACAGGCGGACGCTTGATTTCCGCAAGAACAAGGTCATGGAGAAACTGCGCCATTTTTTCCGGGAGCATGGGTTTGACGTGTGATTCTCTCCATATTCGACAGGAAAAGATATGTTTGTCGAACGGTTTTCAAAAAAGTTTTATTTTTCATTGCCTGTTTTCAAAAAAGTGTCATTACGACAGTGAAGGGGTACAAGATTATCCGCCCCGGAAAGGAGGGAACGGAGCCAATGGAAAAATCACAGGAGCTCATCGGCATCTTACAGGCGATCAGCATCGTGGCGAAAAGCCTCGCCGCCAAGCTGGTGCAGATCGAGAAGGAAGTGGAAGCCTATGAAGCCGCAAAGGCGACGCACGATAGGAAAATGAAGAAAGGATGGAGGCACTGATGCGTAAGAAGGTTTTTATCTGCAGCCCTTTCCGTAGCGACATGGAAGGGAATGCAAGGAAAGCGGCGGCCTACTGCCGCATGGCGTGTGAGGAAGGGCATCTTCCCATCGCACCGCACCTTTTATTCCCGCAGTTTTTGAACGAGGGGATAGAGGAAGAGAGGCGGCTCGGCATCGCTATGGGGATGGAGCTGCTCGCCCTGTGTGACGAAGTGTGGGTGTTCGGGGAAGCCACCGAAGGGATGGCGGCGGAGATTGCATCCGCCACGGAGCGGGGAAAGAAAATCATATTCAAGGAAACGGAGGGAATGTAAATGGGAAGTGAATTAATGAAGATCGCGGAAGGGTTCTCCATCGTGGCGGAAGGTCTGCGGGGACTTGCCAAAGCGGAGGGAGACTGTCCGAAAACCCCTGAGAGGCGATAACAGGATTTTAAACGTAGGATTATCGCCCAAACAGAGCTAAAAAACGCTTACAGAGCGATTTTTATAAATGCACCTTGAAAACTGAATAAAGTACGCTAAATAAACAAATATGTGGGACTTTTCCACCAATATCTGGTATAATGGGAGTATCTTAAAAGTTCCAGTTTAGCGGGGTGTTTTCCATGCCATATATAGTAAAACCTATCAATAGAAACCAGGCGGTAATAAATACACTTGATTCCATGGTGGAATGGGATAGTATTGCAAGAGTAATCGATTGTTTTGTGGATCACATAGACTTAAAAGAGATGGGATTCGAAAAAACAGAACCAAGTTTTGAAGGAAGGCCATGTTATGATCCGCAGAGTATGCTGAAACTATATCTATACGGATACCGCAATAACATCCGGTCATCCAGAAAACTTGAGGCGGCATGCGTCACAAACATTGAAGTTATGTGGATGCTTGGCGGACTCCGTCCTGACTTCCGCACGATATCTGATTTCAGGAAAGACAATGCAGACAATTTAAAGGAAGTATTTAAGGAATTTCTAAAAAGGGTAACCGTAGATCTGGAAACAGGATACGTGTCTATAGATGGGAGTAAGTTTAAAGCCTGGAATGGAAAAGACAGCAATTTTACCATTATGAAACTGGATGACAGGATAAAGTGGCTGGAAGACCACACACAGGAATACCTGCGGCTGATAGAGGAAGCGGATAAAGAGGAGGAGGCTGCCAGTGGAACGCTGACCAGGGAAGAACTGGAAGCAAAACTGAAGGAGGCAGAGGAAAGACTGGAGAAATACCGTTCATACAGGGAACTGATGGAGAAAGAAAACCACACGCAGATTTCACTGACAGATGCAGATGCGCGGCTGATGAAAAATAAAAATGGAATGGACGTGTCGTACAATGTCCAGACAGCAGTGGATTCAGAGACGCACCTGATCATGGATTACCTGGCGACAAACCAGGCAACAGACCATGGATTAATTGCTCCGACAGCGGAGTCCATTAAACAGGAAGCCGGGGACAGGATTATTGAAGCTGTGGCAGATAAGGGATACGAACAGGCCGAAGATATGGTGTCATGTCTTGAGAAAGGAATTATTCCTAATGTCATTCTGCCAGACGGACAGGACACATATGAACTGGAGATCGAGTATGAGGAAGCAGGGGAGTTAAATACAGCAGGCACGAATGCAGAAGAACTGAAGAGATGTCTTCATGCGGGAGTGGTGCCGGAAGCATATGCGGATGTAATAGAAGGTATGGAGGTAGCAGAGGTAAGGAGAAAAGTTTCGGACGGGCCGGAACAAAAAGTGGAGAGCCCCTATGGAACAGAAGAGGAAATGAAAAACCGTGCAGGGGAAGGGTATTTTGTCAGGGATCCGGAAAGGGATCTGGTTTACTGTCCCGGAGGGGAAATCCTCAGGAGAAAAAGCATCAAAAAAAATGGGGCGACAAGATATGCCAACAGGCAGGCGTGCAAGGGATGCCCATACCGTGATAAGTGTGTGAACGGGAAGGGAAACACGAACTGGAAGGAAACGGATTTTGGCAAAGACAGCCTGGAAAAGAAAGCAAAGTGGTGGAAACCGGAAGAAGCGGAAAACTCAGAAGAAGAAACAGAGAAACCAGGAAAAAAGAACCAGAAGAAGGCAAAGTACCATTTTGAAAAGAAAAAGGTAGTCAGGTTTAAACTCAGGCCGGACAGGGAAAAAATGAACCAGCGGATGTGTATTTCAGAGCATCCGTTTGGAACAATAAAACGAGCAATGGGAGCAGCCTGCTTTCTGTTAAAGGGTAAACAGAAAGTAGGTGGGGAATTTGCGCTCATGGCCATGGGATATAACCTGTCCAGGGCGTGTAACATGTTCTCATTTGAAGAACTGATGGCACTTGTTGCAGCATAATGGGAAAAATAACAACAAAAAAGCGTATTTTATTCAGTTTTCGAGGTCAGGTAACTATAAACGGACAAATAATGTCCGAAAAACCTGGCATTTTTTGTGCCCAAAATGGCCAAAAATTGTGGGTTTTCGGACAGCCTGAGGGGAGGGGAGCGTCCTGCGGACGGCGGTCATCTTCTTTTACCTTTCCAATGAAGGCATTTCCATCCTGGAGAATGCCGCCCGGACGGGGCTGCCCATTCCGGGGAAGCTAAAGGCCGTGCTGGAGCAGTTACGGGAGGAAAAAGAGGAATGATATGCTGCACAAATTTTCTGATGATGTTTGTGCAGTTTATGGTTCCATTCCCGCTTGCTATTATGCCCGTCCAGAGCGAACATGTCTGTGACCGGGGAAAACGGAATACTGGAACGGAGGGCTTAAGGATGAGGGCATACGGAGAGATGGAACAGCATGGGAAGTACACGCTGGAGGATTACGGCGGCTGGTCGAGGAATCACACCAGAGCGGCATCCATCCGCAGATGGAAACGCCCGCTGAAAAAGAGGGCAAGGCAGGTGTGCCGCGCCATGCTGAGACGGATGGAAAGATAACAGGATAATTTTTGGAAGGGCATCGCTGCGGCGGTGCCTTTTTTGTGCAGAAAGAGAGGGAAATGGGATGAATTTAAAACAGAATTACCTTACGGAGTCCGGCTGTTATAAAGCGGGAAAGCGCATCACCGTGAAAGGTCTTATGATCCATTCGGTGGGATGCCCGCAGCCAAAGGCGGATGTGTTCATGAAGAACTGGAACAGGGCGGATGCAAATGCCTGCGTCCATGCCATCGTAGAGCCGGACGGGGATGTATACCAACTGCTCCCGTGGGATTTCCGTGGGTGGCACTGCGGAGGCGGAGCGAACAATACCCATATCGGCGTGGAGATGACGGAGCCTGCCACCATCCGATATACGGGCGGCTCAAGCTGGACGGAGACAGGGGATGGGAAGAACACGAAGAACCATGTGCTTGCCGCCTACAAATGTGCGGTGGAATTATTCGCATATCTCTGTGGGCAGTTCGGCTTAGACCCTATGGCGGATGGCGTTATCATCAGTCACAGCGAGGGATGTAAAAGGAGCATTGCCAGCAACCACGGAGACGTGGAGCATTTATGGTCTAAGTTTGGATTGTCGATGCAGCAGTTCCGAAAAGATATCAAGGCGGCGATGGAGGGAAGCACAGCGGAGGATTCCCTTACCGCCATTATGGGGAAAGCAAAAGCCACGGCAGGGCAGATGGCATCCTATCTGAAAAAGAAGAATCCGGCTGTGCCACAGTCCGTTCTGGATATGATACCGCTGTACCTTTCGGAAGGGGAAGCGGAGGGCGTGAAGGGTGATATCGCCTTTGCACAGTCCTGCCTCGAAACCGGGAATTTCACTTTCTCCGGCTCGGCGGTCACCCTTCTGCAGAACAATTTCTGCGGCCTTGGGGTGACGCAGAGGGGCAAAACGGGGCTGTCCTTTGAATCGCCGCAGCTTGGCATCCGTGCGCAGATACAGCACCTCAAAGCCTACGCCTCCACAGATAAGCTGCGGAACGCACTGGCAGTGAAGTGGTATACTAAAACTGGACACGGAGGGGGTGGAAATTAGACAGGGTACATGGTAAGATTGAACATTACTTATCGTATACATAAACATAATTCCCCATGAAATGAACAGGAGGTTTATCAATGAGTTACACAAGGGAAGAACGGCTGGACATCGGAAAACGGATTTACAACAATGAATTAAGCAAAAGCGATGCAGCCATAAAATACAGTATCAGCGAGGGTACAGCCAGAGATTACATGAGACTGTACCGGGATGTGAACGGCCTGCCGCCCAAAAACAGGATTCAAAAAGATGAAAATACAGTAAGAATAAACACGTATTCTTCCGAACCGGATCTGTCTGAATACGAATCAATGACAAAAGAGGAGCTTATTAAGGAACTGGTGAAATCACGGATCAGTGAAGCACGGTTAAAAAAAGGATACGAAGTGAAAGGGGATGGTGCAGACAGGACAATTACAATCTTCGACAGCTGGAATATGAAATAATACTGGAATTATCTGGTGAATTTCCAGTCTGTGTGCTGTGCGAATCTATGGGTATCCACAGAAGCAGCTTCTATTATTGGAAAAAACGCCTTTGTGATCCGGCTCCTAAAATAAAAGCACTTGCAGACAATGTCATTCTGTTCAGGGAATATCATTTGAAATATCCGTCACACGGATACCGGTGGCTGAGCGCAAAAATAAGGCTTGATACAGGACTGAAGGTGTCTGATACGTATGCGCATAAATGCTGCAAAATTGCCGGCATAAAAAGTGAATCAAAGCATTACAGGTATAAAAAACCAGGCGAACCGCGCAAAGTGTATCCGAATCTGATTCTCGCAGGGCTCAAAATTGACGGGCCAATGCAGTGCATTGTGAGTGACATGACAGCATTCTGGTTAAAAGGAATTTATTATGAACTGACACTGTATATGGATCTTTGGAATAACGAAATATTAAGCCATTCACTTTCTGCAAAACGCAGTGACCGCATGACATACATCAGCGGCCTGCACAGCCTTATAGAACTTAAGAAACAGCATCCAGAATACAGAACAGTGCTGCACTCGGATCAGGGATCCGTATATGCATCAAAAAACTACAATGACCTGCTGGGAACATGCGGAATCATACACTCTATGTCACGCGCCGGAACACCGACAGACAATGCAGCCATGGAGTCGATCAATGGATGGATAAAGTCAGAACTGTTTACAGATTTTCATCTGCAAGGCGAAAATGTCCAGGAAGAGATGGAAGCATATATAAAGTTCTTCAACGAGGAACGGCCTGCATACTCACTGGGGTATTTAACGCCCAAACAGTACAGAGAAACATATGCAACTGTATAATACTTATAGATTGTATGTCAAAAAATACAATTTAAGTGTCCAATTTTTGTTGACCAGTGCACAGACCCGCGTTTCCGCTATGTGAAAAGGGGATGCGCTCCTTATGCGGAATGGCTCGGCCAGAAGGAGAACCCGCAGGGGAAGGGCTGGGCGGCAGGGGAGAAATATGGGGAGAAGATACTCTCCATCCTGAAAGCCGTTGTCAGCGAAGGGAAAGTGCAGTTCATGGAGAGCCTTACCCTTTCCGCACCCTATATGGTGCGGGTGGCAATTCCCGACTTAAACATCCGAAAAGGACCCGGAACGGATTTTCCCAAGACGGGGAAGTTCACGGGTGTGGGCATTTTCACCGTGGTTGAGGAACAGGACGGCTGGGGACTGCTCAAAGCCTATGCGGAAAAGCGGGACGGGTGGATATCGCTTGCATTCGCCACCCGGATTTGAGGGGATGTAAGACGGCATCTATATAAGGAAGAAAACGCCCGTATTGCTTGACTTTACGGGCTTTCAGAGTGATTAATAGACTACCAAAAAAGAAAGGAGCGGATGCAGATGCGCATAAGGAAAGTTGCGATATATGCAAGGGTGTCAACAGAGCATGAGGCACAGCTTTCAGCATTGGAGAACCAGGTGCAGTATTACGATGACCTGATAGACAGGCACCCGGACTGGGTATTGTACCGCCGGTACATCGATGAAGGTATCACCGGCACTTCCATATCCAAACGTAAGAATTTCGTGCGGATGATGGAGGACGCGAAGGACGGACATTTCGACTTAATCGTCACGAGGGAGGTATCGAGGTTCGCAAGGAACACGGTGGACACCCTCCAGCAGACGAGGCTCTTGAAGCGGATGGGGATTGAGGTGTATTTCACCGAGGACGGCATATGGACCATGAACGATGAGGACGGGGAGCTGCGGCTGACCATCATGGCGACCCTCGCGCAGAACGAATCGAAAAAGACCTCCATGCGGGTGAAGGCGGGGCAGATGGTCTCCTTCCAGAACGGGGTGGTCTACGGCACCGGGAACGTGCTTGGATATGATAAAGTGGGGCCGGAATACGTCATCAATGAGGAACAGGCGGAAACGGTCAGGCGGATATTCGACCTGTACCTTGCGGGCAACGGCTACCATAAAATAATGAAACAGCTTGAAAAGGAAGGCCGCCGCACGGCGATGGGGAAGACGATGTGGCATTACGCCACCGTCGGCCACATCTTAAAGAACCGACTTTACTGCGGCGAACTGGAATACCGGAAGGAATATGTGCCGGACTACCTGGAACAGAAAAGGGCGAAGAACAAGGGGGAACTGGAGCGCGTCATCGTGGAGGGGAAGCACCAGCCCATCGTCACCAAAGAGGAATTCGAGCGGGTGCAGAAGATGATGGCGGAAAAGGATGCGCAGATGGGGCAGCGCCGGAAGAACAAGGGCGTCCATTCGGACGACCTCTGGCGCAGGAAGATGCGGTGCCAGTGCGGACACGCCTTCGCAAAGACCAAGTGGCATACCAAGACGGACTTCATCACCTACACCTATAAATGCTACGACCAGACCCGGACGGGGACCATTGCGGCAAGGCTGAAAAACGGCCTGAGCATTGAGAACGTCTGCCGCTCGCCGCTGGTGCAGGACTGGAAGATGTACACGATGGCGCAGAAAGTCCTCCACGCCGTTTTCGATGACCCGGAGGGGACGCTCCTGAACGCGGCGGCGGTGCTGGGGTGCGGCATCGCGGGGGTGGAGCAGTCGGAAGTCCTGCGGGACAAGGAAATCATAGAAGAACAGCTCAAAAAGGAGCGGGGCAGATATGAGACGCTGCTCGATATGAGGATGAACAACGAGATACCGAAGGAAGTATTCAGCCGCAAGTAGCAGGAGGTGGGGGAGAAGATCGCGGAACTGGAGCAGCGGATGGCGCAGTACGGGGATGTGGAGCCCGCCACGGAGGCGGACGTGAGCGGCAAGCTGGAAAACCTGCAAAGGCTCATGGGGCAGTTCTCCATGCCGGAGGACGGGGAATTTTCAGAAGAGGAGATGGATAAATATGTGTCAGGGGTGAGGGTTTACGAAGACCGCTTCGAGTGGCTCCTAAACTTAAGCCCCGATGCGGGAGGGGGACTGGATGATGCCGGTTCCCCCGTTTATTTCAAGAAGATAACGGTCACGCCGGATGACGAGCGGGCGTGGTTCAGGAAACACCCACAGTGGTCGAAATCCAACAGGTACGCGGAGCTGGAGGCGTGGATATTCATTTAAAACGAAAGAGGGACAGGGCGGAAGGGCTGTGGCGCAGCCTTTCCGCCCTGTCACCGATTTGCAGTTACAGTTCTGTGTTCATTTCTTTTGCTTCTGTCGGCAGGCATTTCCCCAAGAACATGGCCTTGCAGTCGGAAAATCCCAACAAGTAGGCGAGCATCCCAAACCGGGAGCCCAGCGCATTCTGCTCACTGACGTAGCGGTCGATCAGCAGCCGGATTTCTTTTGATAAATCCATCCTGTCCAGTTCGCCGGAGTATATGTCCGACTTGCGGAGAATCGCCTGGTATTCCCCGTCACCGCTTACAATGCCGTTCATGACGCTGTGCATGCGGGTGTCCATGAGCTGGTACAATGCAGAATCTTTTTCCAATCCAATCCCTCCTCTCTGTGGTGTCGTAGCTTACCTCTGTTTTGGCGGGATTGCAAGCGGAAAAAGAAAAAAGCCGGAAAACCATCTTGTAGCGTCCGACATTTTCTGATAAAATATTCATACGGGTACTGCCATAACGGTAGGCGGCTAGTTCTTCTACGGAGGGACTGTGACCCTCCGATTACATAGAAACCTGCTTGCAGGAATCTAGGAAAGGAGGGCTAAGTGGATGTTGACGATTGAAGGATTGATTTCAGTGCTTGGCTTATGCCTGACCTGCTTCGGTCTCGGATACGCCATCGGAAGCAAGGATAATAATAAACCACAAAAATAGCCGCCCCAGTCTGGAAAACTTAGCGGCTATTTTTGCAACTAATAATTTGGACTAGCCGTCTATCGGCAGTACCTTTATGTAAATATATCTTAGCAGATTTATACGGAATTGTCAAATCTAGCGGAGCGTTTTGCTGAAATCATTTTATAGCGGATTCCGCAAAAAAGCAAAGGTTTTCTGTCGAATCCTGTTTGTCGAATGTCGAATTGGGTGGGGTAAATGGGGTAAAGAGGGGTAAAAGTCATCAAAGTATAACAGCGGCACAGGCGGCTATTTCCAATTGATGCCATAGGAATTTGGGTACTCGCAGGCGAAAGTATTGAAGAATGGCTTAAAATCAAGGCTTTTAGGCTTGATGGGGTTCATCACGGTGGGTGATGGACCCCTTTTTTTCGTGTTTTTGGAGGCCGCTGATAGGATGGCGATTGAGGGAAAAATCGTACTTTCAGGCAAAAGTATACTTTCACGCAAAAGTCAGGGGTTTCCGTGATAGTATAAAACGGAAAGGTAAAAGGGTGTAAGATATTGGCGGTTTTGGCTGAAAGGTGTATTAGCTTGACGGAAAATGCTGTTGGAAAACGGGGGATATGATACAAACACGGAAACTGCATGGAGTTTTCGTTTTTGTATATGAGTTTCCGTGATAATACAGCAGTTTTGCGTGATAGTATACAGAAAAATTGAAAAATGTTAGCGGGAGGAAAAGGGCTGTTCAATGGCTCTTTTTTGCTTTCAGCTCCCGAAAAATAGTCGTTTCGTGCCATTGGATGAAAAATAGAAATTTTTTATGGTATAATTCAGTGGATACTTATGCTTTAGTGAGAGCGGTTTTCTGCCAAAGTAATAGAAAAGAATATAAGGCTTAAGTTGAATGATACGGAAAAAGAATCGTCAAAACTAAGGAGAATATTTTTAGTATTGTGTACGCATTTGTGGTAAGATAATGAAAATCGTAATTTGTATAAAGGAATGAAGGAAATATAGTGAAGTGTGAAAGAAAGTAAATTAAGCCAAAAACGTGAAATAGATACAAAAACAAGGCTCACACCGTGAACCTGAATAAGAGTATTCCCACCTTGATAAAAGAGGCGCACCTGCACATCAACAACAAATGGGTGGGTGCATCTGACATTGATGCCGGGAATGCCTTATAAAATCAAGTCTATTATAACACGAAAACTTGAAGGTGTGAACCACTTTCATAACTATTTGTGCCGCCAACTGAAAGGCGGCGGAATGGAGATAGTGTGAAAGAAAGTAGAGGAAAACCATAAATTGGCGCACTTGAATAAGCTGTCTAAGGCAGGCAACTTTTTGAAGCGCTATGGAGTTAGGAAATTAGATTAAGAAGCTAACGGTTCATCAGGAGGAAGTAATCCTTCTCGTTGTAATAGCTTCTTGGCTTGTTTGATAGCCTTTGCCTTTTGTTTTTCAAGCAGAGGTGCAGGCATATCGATTTTGTAAAGATCGCTCGGATTCCACTGCTCACCAGTAGACAGCATCTGGTAGATGGCAGTAAGAATCATACGGGCAATAGCGATTATGGCTCTTTTCTTGCCACGGCGTTTAACAAGTGAATCATATTTCTTTTTGTAGTAAGGAGATTTGTCAGATTTTACGGCTGCATGAGCACACTGTACTAATGCAGGTTTGAGGCAGACACCGGCACGCGTAATCCGGACAGACTTCTTCTTACCAGCGGATTCGTTGCTGCCGGGGGGTAGACCAGCCCAGCAGCATAAGCGTTTGGAACTCGAGAACTGAGACATATCAGTACCAATTTCGGAGATGATAGTGACTGCACTATCATGTTTTACACCCGGAATGGTACAGAGAAAGCGGACAGCATTTTCAAAATCAGGATTAGAAGAAATCATATTTTCAATCATTTTATCAACATCATTGATTTCAGCTGTGATATAATCCATATGTGCACGGATAAGGCGCATACGATATTTTTGGGCATCAGTCATCTGATATCCTTCGACGGATTCTATAACAGCATCTTCTTTGGATTTGAGGCTCCTTAGAAGTTTAGATGCGATTTCTTCGTGGTTAATGGATGTACCCGATTGTTCAAGCAGATAGTCAATAATGGATGTGGATGACTTCCCAAAGATATCGGAAACAACAGAATCTAATGCAACATTGCAAACAGTAAGAGCATTCTGATATCTATTCTTTTCACTTGAACGGCAGGAAACAAGCTTATAACGATAGCGAGAGTATTCCCTGAGAATACGGATTTTCCTGCAAGGAATATAACTGCCTTTGACAAGTCCAAGACGGAACAAATCCCCAATCCATTTAGAATCTTTGGCATCGTCTTTGTTGCCTTTTACCGCCTGTACCCATTTGGGATTGGCTATGACAACATTGATTTCATTTTCCAGAAGGTTAAAGACAGGAATCCAGTATTTGCCTGTGGATTCCATACAGACATCACGGCAATCATTGTCGAGAAGCCATTGCTTGAATTCGAGAATTGAATTGTTAAAGGTGGAAAAGCGCTTCTTTTGATAAGTTCACGCTGTCGGTCATGGTAAAAAGTTAATCAGCAGGAAGGAGAGGATTGATTATGAGTATTTTAGGAGTAAACGGTGCTTTGGCTGCTGGCGCATACCAGTATGCAGACAAGGCACAGAAAACAAATACAAATAAGGTGAGTTTTGCGGAACTTGCGGCTACGAAAGCGGCAGGGAAAACAGAGAATGTAAGTTTTAAGGGTATGTGGCAGGCGAGGTTTCCGGGAGCATACTACAACGTGATGGATACATCCAAGATTGACGGCTCCTTATGGGGAAGGAATGATTATCCGTGGGATAAGTATTTCAGCAATAATGCGGATGCTTCGGTTTTGGACTGGAAACCATCGGGTGCGGAGCCTGCCATGCTTGACCCTAAAGTGCAGGCAAAATCAATTCCACTATAGGCAAGAAAGCTATTGTTGTTCCGCCGGAACTGGAAGAAAAGATGAAGAATGACCCGGAACTGGCAAAGAGTGTCATGGCAAAGGTTGAGGGGTTTATTGCAGAGCAGGATATTATGAATCCAAATCCCCGGAAAGGTTATCTGATTGCATTGGATGAAAATGGGGATATCGCGCACGCCTGCGTGACAAGTGAAAAGATGTCAGTGTCATCGGCAGAATTCATAGAAGCCCGCAAAGCAAGGGAAGAAAAACACGTTGAGTATGAGAGGCTGGCAGAAGAAAGCGCCCTAAAACGCAAATTGATGGAGCAGGAAGCGGACGAGAGATATTATAAGGACAGCATAACCAAAAAGGCGGTTTCGGTTGCCGCATATGAGGCGGCGGGCATTTTGAAGTAAGGAAGATCATGCCCGGACTTACCGCAAGGGGGCATGGGCGGCCCTGAATGACAGAGGGGCCGCAGGTAAGATTTTTTGAAGGAGGATGAGAATTGTGTCAATGGAGATTACAAACAATTACAGCGATTATGGGAAAGGCTACACAAATACTGTGTCAATGACTATACCAAATACCTGCAAGGTAAGTACAGCTATATGAATACGGGAACAACCTCCATGCAGGGCGTTCCGACAACGGTATCCGTATCGGGAGTTTTCCTGAAGAAATGTATGAACGACCCGGAAAAAGCAAAGTATCTGGAAGAAAATCTGGCGGCTATTCCTGATAGCGTTAAATCACTTTGTAACTCTGTGAAAATGGCTCCGGGGAGCCCAGTAGTGACATATGCTACATACAAGATTGATGATAATGGTAATATTTCCATGATGAGTGGCAGCACAAATGACCCCGATGGGAAGATAGCCAGGGAGAATGCGGAACGGAAGGCTAAAGAGAAGAAGGCTGCCGAGAGGCGCAAGGAGAAAAAGGCAGCGGAAGAAAAGGCAGCGGAACGGCGGGCAGAAAGAAAAGAGAGGATGGAAGGTACGTTCACGGTGTCTGCCACTGGCACGGATGTGAAAAGCATTACACAGAATATTGTTGCGGCGGTATCCGGCACATCGTCACCCACAGGGGGCAGTTTTGACATAAAGGCATAAAGAGATGTTGCTTACACCCTATTCCGCAGAGGCGCATAATGCTTTGCCTCTGCGGTCTGCCCGGAAGTGAGGCAATGAACCGCTCGGACTTATTCGAGGGAGCGGGCGCGGCTCTGACCGACTAATATAGGCTCATGATTCCGAGAGCCTATTACAAAAGAAAAAGAGCCTTTCGGAAAGAAAGGTTCCATGCACGGGTTCGGGCTTTCCAATGTAAAGAGGGAAGCGCAAGAATATATGGGGGACGTAGATATCAAGATAAAGAAAAATGAGTTCAGTGTAACGGTGATGTTACAGGAAAGGAGACAGGTATGAGCATCGGTAATGTAAGCGGCATTGGGGGTTAATCCGTATGCCTACACAAACAGTAGCAGAAGGGTGGCAGGCACAGGGAATTTTGTGGAGGAGGTGCAGAAAGCTGCGGAAGGAAAGGATGCGGCTCTGAACGACAGAGGGGCTGCTATAAAATAATTGATGACAATGGAGGATTTGAAAAATGAGCGTAAATGGAATAGGGGTGGGTTTTCCCGCATGGCGTGAAATGGGAAAGGCACAGAGGAATGGTTTGGGAACGGGCTTTGCAGGCAGGATGGCAGATGCAGATATGGTGAGAGAGGGTTTGGGTAAAAATTTCATTGATTCAAAAGCAGGAGAAAGGTTTTCTGCATATGATGCATATTCCATAATGGGCAGTATGGGTTCAAGATTTCATACAAATAATCTTAAGGCAGAAACAAAGCAGCCAGTTGAAAAAGTAGGGAGTGAGCGGTATTTAATTGAACCTTCAGATGAGATATCTGGATATTGGCGTATATATGATAAGAAACTTGATAAATCATTTGAGTTTGACCCCAATAATACATCGGTACAAACAGATGGCAATTCGGGTAAAAATTATATTGTGGCGACTGACCCAAGGGGAGGGCTGATGGATGTCGTGCCCGCTGGCAGTGAGCTTATGGAGACATTGGCACAGTTTTTAAATGTCGATAATGCAGACAGTATTCCTACATCATCCTTAAATGAAAAATACACGATAGAGGTGAATGCGTTTACAGGAATAGAGTGCCTGAAAATCAAAGGGAACGAAGGCGGCGGTTCATGGCTCATGGTCAGCGATGAGCAGCAGATGGGGAAATTGCGGGAACTAGCGGATATGTATAAGGAAAAGTATCCTAACCTTATAAAATCAGAAAGTGTGGCAATGGGATTTGCACAGGCCGAAGTAGCAGGTCAGGCTGTCAGGACAGAAGATGGAATCATGATGATTACCTGTAATGGGATGAACTATATGGATGATGCCAATCCATCCAAGAGCTGGGCTGTCATGTATCCAATAGGGGCAACGCATATGTATATGGAAATTATGAATGCAATGGCGGAGGGGTATATAGAAGCGAAAGACATCAAGGAATATTCAAAGTGGGAGAAATATTTTGAAGAAAGAGGACTGGAATTTGAAAGAATCTTATCAGATGAGGAATTGGAGCAGGCAGATAAACAGGAATCTGAATCAAAGACAGATATTATTGTTAAGCCAGATGGTTCAAGGGTGCTTGTAATGACAATGAGTATTGGCGGAATGGAAACTACAATGAGTTTGGAAATTTCCAAGCCGACAGAAGCACCAAATGAAAATTCAGAGCATGATACCGATAATAATATGCCATCTGATGATACCGGAATGGATACAGTATCGGATGAAATGTTGAATATTTCAACGGAGGCTTAGAAAGCGTGGGCAGCTTTAAGAATACTGGTAGCTGTGCAAGAACAGATATGGTCTGACTGACAGAGGGGCTACAATAAAAAATAATGGAGGACATTTGGAGATGAGCATAAATGGAATAGGGACAGCGGGATATTCGCTGACAGGATATACGGCAAGGAAGATGGAAAGAAGTGTGGAACCCGGAACGGTGGGATTTATGGAAACGGTGGAAGAAAAGGCGGCGCAGGGCAGAGCAGCCGACCAGGACGAGAAAGCCTTTGAGATGGCCGGTCGGGGCGCCCCGCAGGAAGTGAAAGATGCGTGGATGGAGGCGGCGAAAGAAGTAAATGCGAATGGCATGGGAATCCGGGGCAACGGAATGATGAGCCACATATCGCAGATGATGGTGCATCGGCTTAATAAACAGCTTAAGGGTGAAACGGAGAATTTTGACATTCTTGGAAGCACAGTGGAATCTGCAATCCAGGCAACGAAAGAGGCACTGTACGATTTGGAGCATCCAAGGGTATATACGCCCAGGAGCATAGAGGTCCAGCAGGCCCGCATCAAAGAGGGAGAATTTTACAGGGCGTTTTTGGAGAAATTGGAGCAGTTATAATAGATTTACAGAGGAGGGTGAAATAATGCAGGTCAGTTCGTCCAATGTTTCATTGCAGAACAGATATTTTCTAGGAACAGGAAGCATAGGCGGTATCCATCTGCCCGACTTTAATGATAAATATGTTTTCTCCAAAAAGAAAAGCGGCATCAGTGATGAGGAATACCGGAAGCAGATTCGGGAACAGGCATATGAGGATTTTGCAAAAGGGCAGTTCCAGAACAAATCCGAAGGTTTTAACAGGCTGATGAAAAGCTACACATCGGAAGTGTCCCCAGACAGAAAGGGGATCATCTCTTCCGGCCTGAAAACCGTTTCGGGGAACAGGCAGAATGTGCTTAAGCCGATAGACTTTGTGGCAACGCTGCTGGAAGGGAAAGTGAAATATCAGAAACTGCCATCGGGCAACAGCGATTACATAGAGTTTTACGATAATAGCGGAGAAATGGTAGCGACTTATTCCAATAATGGGTGGACGATGTATACCACCAATGCGGAGGCTGCCAGACAGACGGAAACGTGCATGATTTATAACGAGGCATGGGGAAACGCAAAGAGGGGCATTCCGCTGGCGGGTGAAGAAGCGGTTAATGTGGAAAATCCGCAGTATAGTTTTGACGCAAAAGCATAGCAGGAAATGAATTCTGCGGTTTCTTATCCCCAATAAGCCATAGTCCGACACGGCAGGGCAGGCATTCCCGGCGTTCCGGCGGGTTAGGGAGAAGCTTGATGAATGGTAGGTATCAAATAAAATTAAGAGGTAAAATGATATGAATCAAAGAGATAATGTGGCAGATCAACTGAAAGAACTTCTCGATATATACGAGTTCAGTATGGATACACTTTCTAAATATTTGCAGTTGTCCGTGGAGCAGATAAGGAAACTGTCGGAGGGAGATATTGGCTTTTTGCCAGAAGATTCTATATACCGTTTCAACATCTTTAATAAGATTACGTTCCTTTATCTTAGTGCTGTGGAGGATAAAGACTTAAAGTTATGCGCATTCTTGAAAGTGCTTGTTTCCTATCATGGTCTGTCTAAACGGGCAGTGGCGAAAATGGCAGGGGTAGAGGTAGAGAATATTGAGAGGATGTTATCAAATCCACCCAGGAAAGTGTCAGAAGATATAAAATACAAAGTTGCGGTTACAGTTATGTCATTACGATTTTTCTTGAAAGACTGCGAAAAAGAAAATATAAATTGTTAGTTGGTCTTTCGGACGGCATAGCTCCGATGCCACAGCCTAACAAGGCAGGACAGGCCTCCCCGGCTTTTCGGCAGATTGGGGAATCGGGGAAATATATGGGTAAGGAATGATAGGATGATAGTTTTAAATGTGCTTTCCTGGCTGCCAGCAAAGGAAATAAGCATAAAGGAATTGGAGCAGATATTTATTAAGCATCTCAATGGCACTTATAAATGGGAATATAAGGTCTTACTGGAAATACCAGATAATGCAGGTAAGAATATTCTCAGTAGTAGCGCAGAACTTATAGGGGAAGGGAAGGCTGTTGCCTGCATTTTGAAAGATGGAAATGTAATTGCTGTTGTAGGCTAGATTGACTCTTATAGAGTACGATAGGAACTGAAAAAGCATATTTTTCAGTTCCCCTATATTTATTACACCACTTTACAACTTTTGAAAAAAAGTAACGCACAAGGCACATTTCGTAGTATTATAAGTTTGCAAATAAATCCTTACGAAAGAGAGTGACATAAATAGCAACAAAATAAACAGAAAAATATTTATAAAGTCTACCATTTATGTTGTTTTCATCGTATAATAAGTTTAACGTACAAGGTCACGACCGCCAGAAACCTGTTCCTTTTCCCTGCTTGCCGTGATCGCTTTGGAATCAGCTGGTTCCATCCGTTTCCTTTACAGACATTTTCTGTCAAAAATTACGGATAAATCGCTGAATGCTTTTTATTATGCCTGTTCCTACGCAAATATAGATTATAGCAGGTTTATGAACATCACCGCCCGCACTGCCCTGAACCTTATACCCCTGGATCTCGGTTCCCAGCCGGTCTTTCTGTGTATTGATGACACCATGGTTCCCAAATCAGGAAAGAAATTTGAGGATGTATCAAAACTTTTTGACCATGCGGCACACAATGGCTCAAATTATCTCAACGGGCATTGTTTTGTAAGCATCATGCTCTGCGTGCCTGTGTGGAACCAGAACCGGATCCGTTATGTTTCCGTCCCACTGGGTTACCGTATGTGGCTGGGCAGCGAATCCAAACTGAAGCTTGCTGCATCAATGGTACGCCAGGCAATGCCGGAACCTGCCAGGAAGAAAAATGTTATCATCCTGTGTGACAGCTGGTATGTCAAGAAAGACCTTGTATGTCTTGTGGAGGAATACAAAAACCTTGACCTTATTGGCAGTGCCAGGGCTGACTCCGTCATTTATGACCTGGCTCCCGAACTATCCGGGAATATGGCATACGTGACAGCGCCGAAAAAAGATTCTGGCAGCCGGCGCCTGTTTTTTAGCACAATTTTACCGGAACAGCTCCAGATTTTTTGCGCGTGGCAGGAAAAATCCCCGTTAAACCGGACGGGAAGCGACCGCATGCAGTTACATGGTGCGGAGCCGTAAAGGGATTGAAATGCTGGTCAATCTGATTAACGTCGCCTATTGTGCCATGAAAATACTGCCGTATCAGGATGAGGCATTTTCAAAATACCGCGCAGAAAGCGTACAGGAGTTTCGGTTTGCTCTTAGCGGACAGATCCGGGAACAGGTATTTTATACCACTTTCGTGGAAAATATCGAAACCCGCATAAAATCAAATACAATAATTAATGCTCTAAAACAGTTGATTCAGCAACAAGGGTATCATTTATAAAGTTGTAAAGTCGTGTTAGGATTTTAAACGACAATAAAATAACCTCCTGAAACATTATATTTATAAGACTGACAGTGACTGGTCATCCGGCAAAATCGAGTCGACTTTGGAAGAGATAAGTTTACGGGCTGCGGTAAGGAACTGTAGAAAAATAACTGACGCATCTTGACTTGGCTATTTCTCCGATTATGCATGCCCAAAAGCCTCGCCGTAGCCCGCTACGCCTACGTTTTTTGTCATGCATAATCGAAGAAATATCCTACGCAATCTGCATCACTTATTTTCCTACAATTCCTTAACAGATGACCGACAACATATAAAAATGCGAGGTCGCCGCTATACAGCCCCGCCACTCACCTCCGCGTGTTCTGTAGTGTGTCAGTCTTATAAGAAGATAATAACAGAAGGAAGATAAATTAGGAAAGCGAAGTTAGCCAACACGTTTCATGACGCATTGGTGCCTTTCGCAGAAAGGCGGATTATAACTATGAAAAAAATAATTGCAGGAATAGGGTTTGAACTTACTGGAGCATTGATGCTGTGCTGTTCATCTTTAATTGCAAGTCTGGGCATGGAAAATACAACAGAGTGGCATACTGAGTTGGGAAGATATTGGCAAACGGTATCTAATATGGGTTTATTTCCAGTTCTGATTATAGGTGCTGTTTTGCTAACAACAGGTGTAATATTCTCTCTATGGGGAGTTTTTTCAAAATCAGATAAATAAACAACTTCCATGTGCCAGGGAAAATTAGAACAGAAAAATGAAATGAAAATGGAATATTGTTTACCTTTAGGTAGCGATTATCTTAACAGACACTAAACCGATTAAAGGAACTGTCAAACGAGATTCAATCCTTGCAATCCGAGTGTAACAGTATAAGCAAAGAGCAGATCAAGACAGACACAGAATTAGCGTATGCCAAGGTAATCAGTTATAACAGGAAAAATCTTGAGAGAGAGCTTCAGAACGAGAGCCGACAGAATAACAGACAACAAAACAGGACTAAGCGGAGGGAGGAAGAAATTTAATGGAAATTTGATAGAAATATGAGTGTGATTGTGGTATTCTGTTAGGAGTACAAATCGGATTTGGAGGTATCAGCGTGAAAAAATATATTGTATTATAGCACAGTTGATATTGTTGCTATGGTTTTTTTGATATGACAGGATTGTGTTTTTGCATCTTGACTTGGATATTTCTCCGATTATGTATGCCAAAAGGCCTCGCCGTAGCCCGCTACGCCTACGTTTTTTGACAATTGCTTTAAATTTCATCTCGAAAAAATATCCTGCGCAATCTGCATCACTTATTTTCCTACAATTCCTAAGCACCATAAAAATAAGAAAGATGAAACAATATGAAGCGTGAAAAGAAAGAGATGGCTCAATATATCTGTCCAAACTGTAAGACAAAAGTGGAGGTACCAAAAAACACCCGGTTACGTTCCATGTATTGTGAAAAATGCCGGAGAGCCAAAAAATTGACGATGTTGAGACGGATACAACCCAAACCTGCTGCTCAGCAAACAGAAGCGGCATCGGAAGAAACCACAGAAGCACCATTAAAATAAAAAGTTTCATACGGAAAAAATGCCAAGTGCAGCGATCAGTTCTGTGCTGTTGATATGAAAATATTTCATTGACGTGATTTTTTTAATTTGATAGGATAAAATCAGAGCAGGCGCCTACTTAAAAAACAGTAGGAGGAAATAGAAAATTACATGAATGTGAACAGCGTTTTGGCTACAGCCAGTTTGACTTGCCGCGCCGAAAGTTTGTGACCGCTTCGGAGGCATGGCTTGGCTTGAGAAAAAATACACTCCAGAAAAAATTAGACGTGTTTTCGCCCAATATACTGGAGGGAGTCTGTGAGTATTTGTTTATGGATTTCCATGCCTTGATGAACAATGAAATCTTTTATTCGTACCAGCCATTATACCTGCGGGGAGGAATACAGACTTTGAGTGAACTTGAGCTGTGTGAACTTGACGAGCTGGCAGAATTGCTGGCAGAGCCAGATAAAAACATCGCGCAGATCGATCATCTGCGGGAGACAAACGAAAAACTGAGTGTGCTGACCAATAACACGCAGAATATATATGATGACACATTCGGCAGCACAAGCAGGAAATAAACAAAAGCTTACAAAAGGAAATTGCGAGGAATCTGCAATTTCCTTTTGCTGGAAAGCATATCAGGAGGGAGGGCGCTATGAATTATTTCAATACAGAGGAACCTTATCTGTTGTTCCAGAAGGCAGTGAGAAATGATATTTTTGTAGATAAGAGTATGCTGATTGATGCTGTAGCAAGCAAAATCGGCACAAACAGCGGGTATTTGTGCATCACGCGCCCGCGGCGGTTTGGCAAATCCATGAATGCGCAGATGCTCGGCGCATATTATACAAAAGGCGTGGAGAGCGCTGCCTTATTTGAGCAGTTGCGCATTGCAGCGGTGAAGGAGTGCCAAAGGCACAGGAATCATCATAACGTGATTTTTGCTGACATGAGCAGGCTTCCTGATTTTTGCAGTAGTTATCAGGAATACATTGCTGCGTTTATAGAAGGACTGCGGGAGGATTTACAGGAAGCATTTCCGGCGCTTGGCAGGAAAAAGTATTCTTCTATCAGCCAGATGTTTCGGGCCAGCAAGGCTTCCTTTATTTTTATCTTAGATGAGTGGGATTCTGTATTTCATCAGGATTTTATGACAGATGCGGACAAGTACGCTTATCTTTCGTTCCTAAAAAATCTGTTGAAAGACCAGCCCTATGTGGAACTTGCGTATATGACAGGCGTGCTTCCGGTAGCAAAATATTCCAGCGGGTCTGAATTAAATATGTTTGATGAATACAATTTTATGAACGATACCGTCTATGATCAGTTTTTTGGATTTTCTGAGGAGGAGGTACGTTTGCTATGTATAAAGCACGCAAAGACAGTATCCTTTGAGGAACTGAAAAAATGGTATGATGGTTATTACTTTCATAATGGTGAGAGTCTGTTTAATCCGCGTTCTGTGGTGAAAGCATTGTCGCGCGGTGTGTGTCTGAACTATTGGACGGAGACCGGACCGATGAATGAGATTGCTAATTGCATTGAGCACAATACGGCGGCTGTGAGAGAAGATCTCGTGAAAATGACGGCGGGAATCCCTGTCGAAGCGGAGCTGGACGGATACAGCGCATCGGAATTGCAGCTCAATACAAGGAATGAAATATTATCTGCGATGGTGGTTTATGGGTTTCTTGCTTATTATGACGGGCATCTGCGCATACCCAACCACGAGCTGATGGAAAAATACCAAAGAGTGCTTGCGCGGGACAGTATGGGGGAAATCAAGGAGATTGTGGACAGTTCACGGCAGATGGTAGAAGCGACCTTGGCAGAAGCACCGGACAAAGTCGCACAGATGCTAGAGCATGTTCATGACAGGGAGATTCCTTTTTTGCAGTACAATGATGAGAATGCATTGTCATGTGTCGTTACGCTTTGTTATCTGTATGCACGAAAGGATTTTATTGTTGAGCGGGAGGCAAAGAGTGGAAAAGGATACTGTGATTATCTGTTTTTGCCCAAAAAGCACGGAAAGCCGGCAATCATACTGGAACTCAAAGTAGATGACACCTGTGAAAGTGCGATTGCGCAGATTAAGAGCCGTAATTATTTAGAAAAAGCAAGGAAGTATGCCAGTCAGGTTCTGCTGGTTGGAATCGGTTATGACAGAACCACAAAAAAACATAGCTGTAAGATCGAAAAAAGTGAATAGCGCAAATCACCAGTTTTTTGTTACAAATCGGTTACACCACAGCCGCCTGTTTTGTGGCATAATAATATCAGGAGGAGGACTGTGACGATGAGTATCAAAATTCTGGTAATCGAGGACGAGGAGGCAATTAATAGCGTAATCAGTATGAGCCTGAGGGCAACGGGATATCGCGTGACCTCCTTTTTTGACGGGGAGGCGGCGAGCGCGGCACTGGCAGAACAGCATGACTTCGGCTGCGCAGTGGTCGATATTATGCTTCCGGGAAAAGATGGGTTTGCGCTGCTTCCAGAACTGCGGCGCTATGAAATACCAGTTATTTTTCTAACGGCGCGAAGTGACCTGTCTGACAAAGTGAGAGGATTAACAGAGGGCGCAGAGGACTATATGACAAAGCCTTTTGAGATGCTTGAGCTGCTGGTGAGAATTGATAAAGTGTTGAAAAGAAACAACACATATGATGTGGATATTCAGATTCGAGATGTAATTATCCATACAGAAAAGCGGACCGTAACTAAAAACGGAAAGGAAATCTATCTCAAACCAAAGGAATTTGACTGTCTGATGATGCTTGTGCGCAATAAGAATAAGGCACTGACAAGAAGCCAGTTATTAGGCGCGCTCTGGGGAATCGAATTTGAAGGGGAAACGAGAACAGTAGATGCCCATGTGGGGCGCATTCGCAGGAAATTAGGATTTGAGGAGGTTATAAGAACCATTCCCAGAGTCGGATACCGGCTGGAGGCAGACGAATGAAGCTGTTTCATAAGATTTATATGCAGGTATTTCTTGGCATGACCGTGCTGGCAGTCGGTATTCTTCTTCTTTTGTACTCAGCAATGCTGCGGCAGAGTTTGTCTGATACAAAGAACTATGGAATAAAAGCATTTAAAAATAATATTTCCAGCCTTCGGGAGTATGTGCAGCGTGAGGCAAACGGGCAAGTGGAAAAAGTCGTTGCGGAGGCAGTTCTTATCCGTGCTTTTTCTGATATTTTCAGAGATCAGGGGGTGCTGTGGAGAGCGGAAAAAGAAGTGCGGAACACCTCTCCATATGAATTTGACCAGCGTCTGCTCAAGGCGATGTACAGCGAAGCTGGCCAGTGTGAAATTTGGGTCAGTGCGCCGCAGAATGTGGGCGGGAAAAAAATATTGATCTTTTTTCAACAAAATATTCCGATCGGAATGGACGAGTACAGTCTTGCAGTCTATCAGGACGTGACGGATATAACTCTGCGAAGCAGAAAAATATTGATGCAGGGAATAGGCTTCTGTGCTATGATACTGGGAATTGTCGGCATCATAATTTACCGTCAGATTCGCCGCCTGCTGCTGCCGCTCTATGAATTAAAATGTGCTGCCACCCGCATTGCGCAGGGAGATTATAACAACTGTGTCATTTTTTCGGAAAAGAATGAAATCGGAGAACTGACAGCGTGTTTTCAGCAGATGACAATACAAATCAGAGAACATATTGAAGCTGTCACAGCGCGGAACAGACAGCAAAAGCAGCTTCTGGGCAGCTTGGCACATGAAATGAGGACTCCGCTAACGGCAGTTCTAGCCAATGCAGATATGCTGCTGACCCTGCGTCTTAGCCCAGATGAGCAGAATAAGGCACTTGTGTTTATCATAGATGAAGCGAAAAGAATGACACATCTGTCAGAAAAGCTGCTGATGCTTTCGGGACTCTGTGAACCTAATGATTCACCGCTGGAATTGAGAGAGCTTACAATTCAGACAATACTAGACAGAATAACAGTGTTGTCTGCATGTCAGTTACAGGAAAAAAAACTGCATCTGGAAACGTGCTGTGTGCCCATTGATTTGAAAAAAGAGCTGGATACAGATTTCATGATTTCGTTATTGCTAAACTTGGTAGACAATGCATGTAAGGCGTCTGAGACAGGCGGGCGGATTTTCATAGCGGCGTCGGCTGGACAAATTGTGGTGGAGGATTTTGGAAAGGGGATTCCATCGGAAGAACTTCACCGCGTGACAGAAGCGTTTTATATGGTGGATAAATCCCGCTCACGCAAAGAAGGCGGTGCAGGACTCGGACTTGCACTGTGCCAGCAGATTGTACAGTTACATGGGTGGAAACTTAGGATTGAAAGTACAGAAGGGCAGGGCACGCGGATTGTGATTTTGTGGTAGGGTTTTACAGGTCGGTTACAAACTACAGAAGATTTGTATAAAGAAGCTGGTGTACTATGAATGTGGTAAAAATATGAAAACGCGAGAAGGAGGATATCAAAATGAATCAAAGAAATGTGACAGCATTAGCAGCATTCATCAGTATCGGGATAGTAGGAGGCTGCGCCAGCGCTTCGGAAAGCTTGCTTGTACAGCAGAAGAGTGAACCCAAGCTTGTGATCGCAAAGGAGACTGTAAAAGAACAAAAATATGACACACTTGTCAGTTTGCGTGAAAAATTAAAGGTTCCTGAGCACTGGCAAAGTGAATCGTCAGACCAGACAGGGAAAATCAGTCTTTCTGTTGATGCAGAGATTACGGTTCCGCCGGTAAATTCAATCCCAATTATCCCTGTGAGCCAGCATTCCTTTACACAGAAGGAAATTGACGCGGTTACACAGGCATTGTTTGGCGATGCAGATGTATATGATGCAAATACTTACACCGCATTAGAAACGCCCTATGTATTTCAGGAAGAATTAATTGACCCGTGGGCGCCTGAACAGGGAAGTGTAAAGCAAATCAACAGTTTTGTTGAGACAGCGGACGGAAGCTGTTACAGATATAACCTCACCAAGACAGATGCATTTCCTATGAAAGTGTGGGCAAAAAGGATAGACAGTGTAGCTGCGCTGGCAGAGAAGCACGCTGCAATCTGGTCGGAGCATGCACCCATGAAACAGTTATATGCATGGGTGCCAGACGAGTTAGAGCTTTCTGGCGAAATCGGTATGACAAAAACGGAGGCTCAAAGGCTGGCAGATGAAGCCGTGGACAGGCTAAATCTGACGGGTATGCAGGTCCATTCGTCAGAGCTTGTACTCGGGCTTCGCCTTGGCTACAGCGGTGCACCACAGAAAAAGGATATGATCAATGCTGGCTACGCGTTTCATTATACAAGAAATCTTCACGCAGTCCCCATCACCTACACAGCGGTTTCCGGCGGTGCAAAAATGGGTATGGAAAACGATGCAGTGCGCTGGGGGTATGAGACGTTAGACATTTACATCACGAAAGATGGAATCGACGAAATCTGTTTTGCAAATCAATACGATATTGGCAGTCCAGATACAAATAAGATGGAGCTGCTCCCATTCTCTGACATTATGGCGGTGTTTGACAAAATGATGCAGGTGCAGAATGCAGCGCTATTTATAGATAAAAGCGCTGACGAAGGGGATTATGGCACGCCGCCCCAAGCAGTAAATTATCATATTGATAAAATCACCTTGGGATATATGCGGATTTACGATCCATATTCGGGGAAGCGCGAAGGAAAGCTTGTTCCGGTCTGGGACTTTTATGGCTCGTGTACCATTTCCTATGATGGAATCACCCCGAAATCGTTCAGAGATGCAAATAAAAGTGTGCTGACGGTCAATGCTATTGATGGAACCGTGGTTGACCGCTGGTTAGGATTTTAATTGTGGTTTTCCATAAGCATTTTCCATTGGGTCTGATTGCTGAAAATATATTTTATATTTAATATGGCAAAGCCGGCTGCTGCCAGAAGCAAAAGAGCACTAATCGCTGCATAACCTAGAAACCCTGATATAGCAAAATCATTGCCTGAAGTAACCATAGCTGCTCCTGCAAATACAAATGCGACCAAAGTCATACCGCCAATGAAAAATCCAAGCACAATGCAAACCAAACACTTTCCTTTCCGCAAGCCTGCCATCTGCTTTATCTTAGGATTAATATTCCTTCCTGCTGTAAATCCATGTTGTCAGCGGACAGGATAAGAAGAACGCGGACAGAGAGCACACAAACAGCGCCGCTGTCTCGATTAATATTGCAGTCCTCCCCGGTCCGAATAAGTCGTTGAGTATGCTGATCAGTCCCCAGTCCATGACAAAGGCGCAGAGCAGTGCAATCCCCAGAATGATTTCTCCTCGTTCTTCGCCGATTAGATAAAAAAGAGGAAAGTACAGCGCACCCAGAAACAGGCTGATACTGACACCAAGTGCAAACAGCATCAGTATATCGAGAGGCTGGTCAAACTGACAGCCATGAAAAAGCCACGATAAGCCGATTCCGGCTCCGGCAAAGACAACCCCGACCAAAAGCCAAATCAAATGATTCCAGAATTGGCTTTTGATAATGTCTGCCCGCCGCACAGGCAGTGTCAGCTTGTACTTTCCCCATTTTGATGTAAACTCTTTTTGGACGACAATCAATGCACATACCGTAAAACCAACAATGCCGGTTAGCCCGTAGCCAATCAACAGGGACTGGCTGACAACGCTGACCGCAATACTTCCCACAAGGCACATAAAAATACCAAAGAGCTTCCCGCCCGAAAGCGTCGCATAGATATTATTTTTTAAAAGTCCTCTCATTATCGAATCCCCTTTATCAATAACAGCAGCATCTCATCAATTGAAACATGGTCAACCACAACATCATGATACTTTTTTCTGGCGGCTTCCCCATCAGATACCAGAACGTCAATCTGATAATCGCGTTTTCGGTAAGCAATGATATCGCCCGAGTCCAGCGCGCGAAACTGGTTTTCCCTGCATCGCATGACCGCATAGCGATAGGCCAAATCATTTTTAGAAACCGTCATGAGGAGTCTGCCATTGTGTAGAAACGTAATGTAGTCCGCTACCTTCTCCAGATCGCTTGTGATATGGGAGGAGAGAAGAACAGAGTGGCGCTCGTCCTGAACAAATTCAAGAAATACGTCCAGCATTTCATCGCGCATCACAGGGTCCAGCCCACTGGTCGCCTCATCTAAAATCAGTAGCTGTGGACGGTGGGACAGCGCGACAGCAATCGCCAGCTTCATCGTCATTCCTCTGGAATAGTTCCTGAGCTTTTGCTCAGGCAATAATTGAAACCGTTTGAGATAGTGCCAGAACAAGGCATCGTCCCACTGCGCATAAAATCCTGCCATCACGCGCGACAACTGTTTTGCGGTCCAGAAGCTGGGAAAATTATCGCCGTCGTAGACGACACCGATTTTCTCGCGGAGCGCTGTGTCGACGTCCAGCATTTCCCTGCCAAATAATTTTACAGTTCCATTGTCCTTCCTGACCGTGTTCAAAATACACCCAATCGTGGTCGTCTTGCCCGCCCCGTTTTCGCCGACAAAGCCGCCAATCGCACCGTAGGGCAGTGAGAATGACACATTGTCCAGCGTAAAATTGGATTTTGGAAAGGTCTTGGAAATCTGCTGTAGCTCTAAAATATTTTCCATGTCACGCCTCCTCATAAAATAAAGTCAGCAGTTCTATCAGTTTTTCAAGAGAAATATTGCTCACGCGCCCGATTTCGGCGGCTGCCTGCAAATGCTCCTCCGCAATCCGCTGCTGTTCCTCTTGATAAAATTCCTTGTTCTGCGCTGAGACAAAACTTCCCCTGCCGACAGTTGTCTCGATAAAGCCGTCTCTTTGTAAATCCTCATAGGCTTTTTGTACCGTGATAACGCTCACGTGAATAGACTTCGCCAAAGCCCGCATGGAAGGAATTGCTTCACCAGTGCGCAGCTCACCGCTCATAATCATCGCTTTGATTTGAGATGTGATTTGTTCATAGATTGGTTTGCTGGCATTGTTGCTGATAATGATTTCTATGGTGTATCACCTCGGTTTGTATAGTGTACTTAATGTATAAGTACATTATAGCAGGTTTGAAGCGCGTGTCAATCCCAAAAATTTCGCCCATTCAATATTTTCTGTGTATACTTATTTTGGCAACTCCATTTCATTATTCATGTTAATAAATCCATATTTTTCATACAGAGGACGCCCTAGAGTTGTTGCTTCTAGGGAGATGGAGGTAATACCTTTTCTTTTTGCCTCCACAACTAACAGATCTAATGTCTTGTACGCAATCCCCTTTCTTCTATATTCAGGACTCGTATACATATTCATGATATAGGCTTTCTTTCCGCTTGGGTTATGATAAGTTGGCATTACCTGAAAAAAACTAACACCGCCAGCACCGGCAAAGCGATGTTCATCAAATATCAAATATGCAACATGTGTACCATCACAAAGCGCTTTTTGATAATAGTGGTAAGACTGCTTTCGAACCTCGCTCAGATCCACCTCGTTAGACAACTGATTCGCTGCTCTTAAAACTTGTATTCTTGTTTCTGTTAAGATGTCTATATCTTCAATCTTTGCTTTTTTATATGTCAAATTCATGTCAATTCCCTCCAGATTCCAGCGTATACACATTCTTTCAGTGTTTTTACGCATAATTCCGAAAAATCTAAATAAAATGAAGCTTCATAAAGCTATCACTATACTTTTTTAAGTAGCAGAAGTAATAGTGTTTTAACAATAGAGCATGTTCATTTCAATATTCTGTTTCAATATTCTGGAAAAATACAGGTTCTTTATTTGGCTATGTATAAGCTAGTGAGAATCATCAATTAAATATTTTCCAGATCTAATAAAATATAGCATATCTATGCAGGAAAGTCTATTTCTTCCTTTGCGAAAAGCAACTAACACATGAATGAAAAACATGAGTGCAAAACAATCACAGAAGCACAGTAATTATTTAATATAAATCTTACAAAAGCAAGTAAAATAAAGGGTTATACATTGACAAACTATTAATTGATTGTTATAATATCAATTGATAGTTTAAAGCATTAGGAGGTGCGAAAAATGGCAAAAAGTGCGTTGGTAAAGACAGTTCATACAGATTGCCCAGTCTGCAATACATTTCATCAGGTTGAGGAACGTGCGAGAATGACCAGTACTACAATCAAAGGTGAAAAGGTATTTTACGAAGAACATTTTTATAGTTGCAAGAATAGTGGGAGTGCGTCAGATCGCAAGGAACGTAATGAATTTAAAACCGTTGCTTTAGATGATGCAAATCTAATGTCTGCAAGAAATGCTTACCGAAAAGCCCACAATCTCTTCACCTCAGATGAGATTGTAACTGTCCGTGAAAATTACGGTTTGACACAGGTGGAGTTAGCAAAACTGCTCGGCTGGGGAGAGGCGACGATTGCCCGGTATGAGAGCAAGGCAATCCAAGATGAAGCATACGATACGATGCTGCGTCTCATCAAAGAAAATCCGCTCATGGCAATTCAATTTTTAGATAAGAACGGCGACAAATTTCAAGGACCAAAGAGAATGCAGATTCGAACCAAGATGATTGAAAAATTGGATACTTATGGGAAAGAATATCTGTCACGGCAGCCGCTTGTAAGTGCATATGTTAAGTTTTCAATTCCTTCGGACTACAATGGTTATAAACTTCTCGATATCAATAAAATTGAAAGTATGATTTCCTATTATGCAGAACAGGCTTCAGAGCTTTATAAAGTTCAGCTAATGAACATGCTTTGGTACGCCGATGCCTTATTTTATAAAACATACAATAATTCAATGACAGGGCTGGCATATCGGCATGAGCGGCTGGGTGCATTCCCTATCGGGCACCAAAGTTTGACGCAACTCAAAAATGTCAATGTTCAGGCAGAAGAGGAGTATGAGTATACAAAATATCATTTTTATCCAAACACTGCATTGGACAGATCTGAATTGTCTAAAAATGAAATGGTTATTTTGGATACGGTTGCTGCAAAATTTAGAAATTATAGCGCATCTGATTTTGTTGATTCCATACAGGAGGAAGCCGCTTTTCAGCAAACCAATCGGGGCGATATCATTCCTTACAGCATGGCTAAGAAAATTAGAGCTTTTTAGAATAGCATTTTAGAACAGTGAAACATTTTAGTGAGGTTTCAAATGGGGCTGTAAATTTAGGTTTCTGAATTGGGGATTTAAATCAAAGTTTCATAGAAACTCACTGAAGTGTTTTTTAGGTTTCTATTTTCAATTGGAGCTGTAAATCTGCGATTTGAATAATTGTACTAATCAAATATAATGATATGAATAATTGATATATTTTTTTATATAGAATTTTAGTTGGTACAAATTTTTTTGCGTAGTTTTTGTTTTTTAGATTTTTTGATAACAAATTTTTTGTGTAGTTTTTTTGTTATAGATCTGCAATCCAATAATAAATTTTGATAACATATTTTGGTGTATTTTTGTCTTTGCAGCTTTTTTCGCGATAAATCTATAATCCTTGACAGTTGAAAGTTTGTACCACTAAGAAGCCAGAAAATCCCATTGTTCTTCTGACTTTTCCTGTAGCCTCTGAATTATTCGCGTTATGTATAATTCGGGTTTTTGCGCCAAAAGGCGGAAAAAA
>KE159560.1:186590-351982 GCA_000403215.2 Lachnospiraceae bacterium A4 | reverse complement strand
TGGTTTATATCTTTCTTAAGTGTTGCAACTTAAAGATACCATAAATCCATACGAAAGGGTTATTTTTTTTATTGAGAACTTTCAACTCATAAGTATAATCAATAACGAAAATATATTGAATGTGCTGGTATACACGACGGTCATTGAAGTCGGTATCAATGTACCGAACACATTGGTGATGATGGTAGAATTTGAAACAAGGAATTAAAAAAATTCTTGAGTTTGTGGATTTATGGATTTTACATAATATTTGAGTGGTTTTCGAACAAGGTTTCATTTTATCTGAATCTAATGATTTTATTGATAATGAAATATAGAAATTTATGACCTATAAAGCGAAACAAAGTCAGAGCCAAACTGGAACTTGGAAGAAAGAGAGAGATTAGTAATAAAGAAGAAAACACCAAATAATTTGTTGTACAGATAAAAGATAGTAATTAGGTGTATTCCGTAGAGAAATATTGAAAATAGAAGTGATATCTAACTATTCGCAAAAGCATACTTTAATGAATAGTTATAGGTTTTTTAATCTATTTTATACTAAAATCATATAATACAAATAAATCTGCTATAAATTAATTTCTCACTTCTTTCCGGTACACATTAAAATCCCCCTATTTCTACCACTATTATAAATTCCATTCAAAATTCATGTGCAAGATATATCATAAATTAATGATTATAGACAATTTCAATCATGTTTCCTAAATCTACTATAAAAACAATCTATCCGTTTTTCTTGCTTAATGTACTATTAAATCATATGACTTTTCCAAAAAGAATTTTTAATGAATAATAATTGAATTTTCTCACTTTTATTATTGAATAATCGTTGAGTTAACAAGTTTCTTGTGCTATGATGGAAAACAAATTAATCTTCTAAAATTTCTATATGAGGAGGCAAAATGAAATGGAAAAAATACTTAATTCAGTTTTAGATGCGGTGCGGTTTGATGCGATTATGAAATTAAAGAATGTAGATAATATATCAAATCATCAGCAAAATCAGGTGATTGACGCAGCAAAAACTATAATGAAGCTCGCTGATCTTGCACGAAAAGAAGGTCTGCTTGCCTTGGAGGATATGATTGATACGATAACCTCCGATTATTTGAAGCAGCTTATCATCTTGGTGGTAGATGGAACATTTCCTGAGATTATTATTGAAATTGCCACAAATATTTATTGGACAAATGCGTCAGATGGTGTAAATTCTATGGTTGATTATATCTATCTTAGAGGAATGCTTAGTATTCAAAACGGAGAAAATCTCAGAGTACTTGACAAACTCCTTATGAGCCTGATGCCCTCTAAACTGAGCCAGGAATATCTCTCGCAGATGGAACTTCTGCATCAGAATGAAGAGGTACAAAATTCGTTCAATATCCACCCTGCTTTTCAGAATGATTCCGGAATTTGGGAATCCATTCATAACCTTGAAAACATCATCAAACGTTTGCCCAACCGTTCTATACAGCGGTTATTACGTGAACTAGATCATCAACATCTGGCTATTTGTATCTATGTACTCCAACAGGAGGTACGAAAAAGAATTTTAGAGAATCTCAGTACCGGATTGGCGAATGCTATTATGGAGGACGTCGCATTCTGCGAGTCAGTCAGCGAAAAAGATGCCGCCTCAAGTATACTGAAAGTGCTGGATACAATTAATTTTTTATTGGAAACCGGAGAAATCATTGTGCCAGACGGCATGTAAAAATACAAAAAGAGCTTATCGGGAAGCAATGGCGCTCTCCTCCGATAAGCTCTTTTGAAGATATATTTAATCTTCGCTGCTTTTTTTCACTTGTGATTTTTCATCGTTTTTGCTGACCTGTTTTTTCTCATGACCCTTTACTAGAATCTTCGTAATCTCAGGAAAGGGTTTTTTCACGTTTGCCGGAAAATTAACATATTCTTTAGATCCGGTATCAATGTATAATAGCCTTAGATACTTTCCTGTTTCTGGAGACAAATTCCTGGCAGTCAGCCGCGACTCAATAAGTGATTTCATGAAAGCAAACAATATGGCGAAAATTGGTACACCGATAATCATGCCAAAGATTCCCCAGATTCCGCCAAAAAACGTGATGGAGAATATAACCCAGAAACTTGACAATCCAGTTGAACTTCCCAAAATCTTTGGTCCGATAATATTTCCATCAACCTGCTGTAGAATAATTACAAAAATTGCAAAATAAACTGCTTTCAGCGGGTCAACAAAGAGAATCAACAGTATAGAAGGAATGGCACCCAAAAAAGGACCAAAAAATGGTATAATGTTTGTGACGCCGATGATAACACTGATTAATACACAAAACGGCATTCCTAAGATACTGGTGATCACAAAACACAGAATACCGATGATAATGGAGTCTAATATTTTTCCAACAAAGAATCCGCCAAAAGTTTTGTGTGCAAAACGGACATTGCTGATAAAACGGTTTGCACTCTCAACAGAACAAACGGCATAGACTATTTTTTTTGCTTGCGCAGCAAACAGTTCTTTGCTTGACAGCAAATAAATCGAGATAATAAAACCAATCAATAAATTCCATACCGCTTTAAATATAGAGTAAACGCTCATTGACACAGAAGTTATAACATTGACAACATTGCTTAGCTGCGATAACATTTTGGTTACGTTATTGACACTATTGAGCTGCGGGAGTACTGTTGTGTTGATGAATGTCGTTAAATCCATAGAGGACTGATTGATAAATTCGATTACACTCTTTTCAAATTCTGGATTATCACCAAGAAGTTTTGATATCCACAAAATAATTGTATTAATATAATTTGGAAACTGTTCTAAAATTGTTCGGATACTATTGTAAATCTGAGGAATTACAATAGAAAAAAATGCATAAATTGCCCATAAAACCAACACTTCTGTAATAACGATGGATAAAAAACGCTTATGCCCCTTTTTGTGGCCAATCTTAAAAAAGTCAAATAAGGGTGTTGTAATATTTCGTTCTGTCGCATTGACAAGCGGTGCTATTAAATATGCAAGTATAAAGCCATCAATGACAGGCATTAATACTACAAATAAATTTTTCAGTGTCAAAGACAGGCTGTCCAAATGGAAAATGACATAATAACTTGCAAATCCGCCCAGAACGACAAAAAAGGCTGTCATTCCCCATTTTAAATAGTCTTTGTTGTTTTTCATTTCTTTCACTACTCTCCTATCCTTTGCCATAATTCACTTTTCGCAAAACCCAAATTTGTTTTATTCTTTTGTTGGAAAATATTGAAAAGTGTTATAAAATGATTATAGCATAATATATAGGATAATTATACTAAAGTTTTGTAAATTCTATTAAATTTCAGAACTGTAGATCGTGAAAAAATCATCTATAAAGGAGTTGTATAAACTTGGAAAAAACGAATAAAACAACCACTACATATCATGATGAAGTAAACAAAAAAAATATACTACATTTAAGAGAACTGCTGGATACGCTCCCCCCCTTTTGCGGACAATATTTCAGAGGTATGCAGGAGTATATATCAAGCAGGACGCGCGTTGCTTATGCCTATGACATCCGCGTATTTTTTGAGTATCTTCATGATAGTAATCCTGTATTCAAAAAAACGCCAATCAAAGAATACCAGCTTGAAATCCTAGACCAGATTACGCGCATGGATATTGAAGAATATCTTGAGCATTGCGCATATTACACCAAGGATGGCAAAGAATATATGAATGACGAGCGTGGCAAGGCGAGAAAACTCGCATCTCTGAGAAGCTTCTACAACTATTTCTTTAAAAACGAAATGATAGAGAAAAATCCGGCAGCGCTTGTCCAAATGCCCAAACTGCACGAAAAGGAAATCATACGGCTTGACCCTGACGAGGTTGCAATTCTGCTTGACACTGTAGAAACAGGCGAAAAGCTTACCAAGAAGCAATTGCAATACCATCAAAAAAATAAACTGCGTGATATTGCACTGCTTACCTTGATGCTTGGAACCGGGATTCGTGTATCTGAGTGCGTCGGCATTGATTTACAAGATCTAGATTTCAAAAATAATGGTGTAAAAATACGGCGCAAGGGCGGATACGAAGCTGTTATATACTTTGGCGAGGAGGTTGAAATCGCGCTGCTGGACTATCTCGAGCAGCGCTCTGCCATGACACCCGTCGAAGGACATGAAAACGCTCTGTTCCTGTCTATGCAGAATAAACGAATCACTGTGCGCGCCGTGGAAAATCTCGTCAAGAAATATGCATCTGTGGTAACATCCCTGAAAAAAATTACGCCTCATAAGCTGAGAAGTACCTATGGCACGACGCTCTACAGGGAAACTGGAGACATTTATCTTGTGGCGGATGTACTGGGGCACAAGGACGTAAATACCACCAGAAAACACTATGCTGCTCTTGAGGAGGACAGGCGCCGTCAGGCAGCCAAAGCTGTGACATTAAGAGAAAAACGAATCTAGCCAGGCAGTATTTTATACCAATTTATTATTCCAATTCGGTGGAATAATAAGGGATAATAATATAACTTCCGGCAACTATTTTCTCAGAGGTCAGATTGTTTACTTTTTTTATTTCTGAGACATATTCCCGTGTATTTTTATAGTACGCCGAATCAAAATGATCATTTGCAATAGACCATAATGTGTCCCCGTTTGTGATTTCAATACTCTTGTAGTATTTGTAAGCGGGTTCATGTACCCTGTCATTTGCTTCTGTCGAAAAAGAAATGAGCAGAATAGACAGCGTTATCACAGTTACGACAGAGATTGACAAGGCAAGTATGTGCAGTTTTACTTGATTAAGACGCTTTTGTCTGTTGATCAGTGCTCTTGTTACGTAGTTTGTATTCATCATAAAACATTTCTCCTTTGCAGTGTGGAAGGCGAACATTAATTCCAAACAAAAATTCCGAACAGCTGTTTAAAGCAGATTATACAGAACAAATTTTTGCTTGTCAAGGTTTATTTCAAAAATTTCCAAACAATTTTTCGGAATATACGTTTGCATTCTGGGGCATAATGTGTTATGATGATAAAGAAGATATATCTATTAAAATTTAGGAGGAGATACATATGGCATATGGAAAAATAACAGTAAAACAGAAAGAGATATTGGAGTTTATCAAGGCAGAGATTCTCAGAAAAGGATATCCTCCATCAGTTCGGGAGATTTGCGAGGCAGTGAATCTCAAGTCTACTTCTTCTGTTCATTCACATCTTGAGACACTTGAGAAAAACGGATATATTAGAAGAGATCCGACGAAACCCCGTGCGATTGAGATTATGGATGACAGCTTCCAGATGGTAAGGCATGAGATGACAAGCGTCCCAATTATTGGAACAGTGGCTGCCGGACTTCCGATTCTTGCGGAACAGAATATTGAGGGGTATTTCCCTATTCCTGCGGAGATGGTGCCGGCTGGTGAATCATTCGTGTTAAAAGTAAAAGGGGACAGCATGATCAATGCTGGTATCTTTAATGGAGACCGTATCTTTATCCACGTATGCAATACCGCAGAGAATGGTGATACTGTGGTTGCTTTGGTCGATGACTCCGCAACCGTTAAGACATATTATAAAGAGGATGGACATTACAGACTTCAGCCAGAAAACGACACGATGGAGCCTATTATCTTGGACGAAGTCGAAATCTTGGGCAAAGTTTACGGTGTTTTTCGTTTATATCATTAAATCAGTTTCTATGGATAATGATTTTCATCAAAACAATAAAACGAAAAATAAGACAATGGTCGAAAGATTCTATTTTTGGCCATTGTCTTATCAACAGATATTTATTATGGTGTTACGCTTGAGGCTGAACAGTTTTTTACAGCGAATGTGCATCTACGGCTTTTCCATCGCGCCAAATTCGTTCTAAATCATAGAATCCACGGCTCTCTTTGTCAAAAATATGCACAAGAATATCACTGTAGTCCATCAAGATCCAGTTTGCGGTATTGTAGCCTTCAATGTTTTTGGGATAAATCCCATTCTTTGACAGCTTTTCTTCGACATGATCTGATAATGCTTGAAGCTGGCTTGTATTGGTGCCGTTTGTGATAATAAAGTAGTCTGCAATCGTTGACACCTCACTGATATCAATGATTTGGATATTTTCTGCTTTCTTATCCTCGAGAGCATCAATGATTGTTTTTAAGATATCGTTTAGACGGTTCAAATAACAGTTCCTCCTTTAAGTTGCAAATATTGTGTTGATAGTACGATTAACAGTTCAGTGCCTTTGACTGATAAGGCACTGTCACAGCGGTTCTCACATAACTGTCATACGTAGTCTGCGTCATTTTATCAATGGGGTTTCCTTTTGATTCTAGGAATTTTAATGTATTGGACAGTATCTTTTCCATTGCCTTGTCAATATCGACAAATGCGAGCTGCCGTATTAAATTAAGCTCTGGAACTGGATTGCGGGAAGGTTCAATATAGTCTGCTATAAATATAATCTTTTCAAGGAGTGACATATCTGGACGCCCGGTAGTATGCCAAGTAATTGCCTGAAGAATATCGTTGTCCTCGATTTTAAATTTTGTCTGTGCAATATAGGCGCCTACTTTGCCATGCAAAAGATAGGGATGGCTTTTCTCAAAACTGCTACAGGAAAGGTTATTCTTCTCGCATATCCGAAGTTTTTTGTTATTGTCCATACACTTTGCACAGTCATGTAAAAGCCCTGCAAGTTCAGCCCTTTTTATGAAGTTAGAATTACTCGGATCAGGATTGTACCGCATTGCCATCGCTACGGCTGTAGAAGCTACACCAAGTGTGTGATGATAGCGGTCTTTGGTTAGATGTTTTTTTAAATACTTCTTAATCTTCTTCATATAAATGCTCCTGTTCTATATAGTATACAACCTTCGGCGGCACCCAATCGTGAATCGGCATTCCCTGCCTGACCCTTGCTCTGATCTCAGTAGAGGATATATCCCATTTGGGGGAATTGAGATAAACAATGTCTGCGCCCAGCTTGGACAGCACATCTCCTTTTTGGCGGATTGAGTCAATTGTATAGTCATCTCTCACTGCGCAGACCAATGTAGTTAGCTCAAAGATCAGTTCAGGGCACCGCCACTGCTCAAGCTGAAATAAAGAATCTGCCCCAATGATAAAGAAATATTGCGTATCTGGGTCGGACTTCTTCAAATCCTGCAAAGTCTCAAAAGTATAGGTATTGCCTGCTTTTTGCGCTTCAATGAATGACAGCTCAAATTGTGGATATTCTTCGATTGCCAGTGCTACCATGTCAACCCGCTTCTGCGTCTCTAAAACATTGCTTTTCATATATGATGTTCCACTTGGCATAAAGAGAACTTTATCCAGCAAAATCTGTTCCTGCGCTGTTAAGGCTAACCGCAGATGTCCATAATGAATGGGATTGAAGGTACCTCCCATAATGCCAACACGATTTCCCATGAATGTCCTCCATCTTATTTGGGTAAGATTATTTTAGGATCTTGTTTAAAGGGTTTATATAATACAATTTTTTTGCCGATTACTTGCACGACTTGTGACTGCGTGCGCTCAGCAACAACGTTTGCAATTTCTTTTGGATCATCTATGCAGTTTTTTAATACTGCTATTTTTATCAGTTCATGTGTATTGAACACCTCTGAAATCGCCTCAACATTTTCTGGTGTTACAGACGATTTGCCAATCTGAAATACTGGATCAATATTCATTGCCAGCCCTTTTAAATAGGATCTCTGTTTGCTCGTCATGGTATGTTTCCTTTCTTCGATTATTCCTTGTAATAGCTAAATGCCAGACCATACATCCGCACTGTATCGCCCTCTTGAATGCCAAGCGCTTCTAGTTCGTCCAGTATGCCGTTATCCTTGAGGAACTGCTGGAAAAATTTAAATCCGCGCTCAGACTCCAGATTGGTATATCCAAGCATTTTTTCAATACGGGGACCTTCGACGATGTATGTGTTTTCTTTCTGATCGTATTCAACCGTATAAGGCTCATTTCCCACAACAATCTCCGTATCAGGATTGAACTCGGCCTCGAAAATGACTGGCGGTTCGTCAATCTCTGCAAGCATGTTCGCTACATGGTATAAAAGCTCTTGTAAACCTTGGCCGGATACTGCTGATATCGGAAATACTTTGATGCCTTTTGGTTCAAACTCATTTTTGATTCGTTCAATCGGATCTTCACCGTTTTCACTATAGACGGCATCTATTTTATTGGCGGCAATCACCTGTGGTCTGTGGGCGATATCAGCGTTGTAGGCTTCTAGTTCCTTGTGAATCGCATAGATATCCGCAACAGGGTCCCGTCCTTCTATGGAAGCAGCGTCAACAAGATGAATCAGAACTTTTGTACGTTCTATATGCCTGAGAAATTCATGTCCCAGTCCAACACCCTCAGAGGCACCCTCGATGAGTCCCGGGATATCAGCAATGACAAATCCTTTTCCGCCCTCAAGGTCTACGACGCCGAGATTCGGATTGAGAGTTGTGAAATGATAATTGGCAATCTTTGGTCTTGCATTTGTGACACGGGACAACAGTGTAGATTTTCCAACATTCGGAAAGCCTACAAGCCCTACATCTGCGATTACCTTTAATTCAAGAAACAGGTTTAGCTCTTTGGAAGGCTGTCCCGGCTGGGCATACTTGGGTGCCTGCATGGTTGAGGTGGCATAATGCTGATTGCCGTTTCCGCCTTTTCCACCGCTCAAGATTGTCTGTCTGCGATTTTCACCTGACATATCAGCAATAATTCTGCCTGATTCTAATTCCTTGATGACGGTTCCTTCCGGTACTTTTACAATGATATCCGCTCCGTTTTTTCCGCGGCAGTTTCTCTTGCCACCCTGTTCTCCGTCCTGAGCGCAGTATTTTCTGATATGACGGAAGTCTGTCAAGGTATTCAGTCCTTCGTCCACTTCGAAAATCACACTTCCGCCATTGCCGCCATCGCCGCCATCAGGGCCGCCGTTCGGTACGTATTTTTCGCGCCGGAAGGACACATGTCCGTCTCCTCCTTTGCCGCTTCTGATATATATTTTGGCTCTATCTGCAAACATTAATTTCAACCTTTCTTTTCTGACAATCATATGCAAAAGGCTTCAGGTGAAACCTGAAGCCTTAGTAAATCCGTAAGTATGACTCTATTTCTCCTCTACAGGATAAACGGAAGCCTGCTTTCTATCTCTTCCTTTTCTCTCGAATCTGAGTACACCGTCAACCAATGCAAACAATGTATCATCTCCGCCGATCCCAACATTTACGCCCGGATGAATCTTTGTACCGCGCTGTCTATATAAAATGTTGCCTGCCTTTACGAACTGACCATCTGCTCTTTTCGCACCTAATCTTTTCGACTCGGAATCTCTGCCGTTCTTTGTAGAACCAACTCCCTTTTTATGAGCAAAAAACTGAAGATTTAACTTCATCATGGTATTACACCTCCTTGATTATGAGTTCGAAAAAACGCTTTTCTTTCAAAAAAGGTCTTTTTCGTTTACCGTAGTTTTGTTCGATTTCTTTTAAACCCATTACCAAAGAATCCATCAAGAGCTTTGTCTTGTCATTAATTTCATCGGGAAACTGACATTCGATATAGCCTTCACTCTCATCACTCTCTGTAATCATATGCTCATTCGCCAGCACTTCGATGGCATTGAGCGTATTAATGACCAGAATAGAAATGGAGGCACATACGATATCTTTTCCTGACCGTCCAAAGCCTGCATGGCCCATACAGGTAAATCCTTTATAACTGTCACTGGATTTAAAAATTACAATCGTAGTCATAATATTTCACTAACAACATCTATTAAGCGTTGATCTTATCAATCTTAACCTGTGTGTATGCTTGTCTATGACCGTTTTTCTTGTGATAGCCTGTCTTTCTCTTGTACTTGTAAACGATGACTTTTCTGCTTCTTCCCTGCTCCAGAACGGTAGCGGAAACAGATGCATTCGCTACATCAGCGCCTACTTTGAGAGAATCATTGCTAACAGCAATAACATTGTCAAAAGTTACAGTGTTTCCAGCTTCTACATCAAGCTTTTCTACCTTGATTACATCTCCCTCGGAAACCTTGTACTGCTTTCCACCTGTTGCAATAATTGCGTACATATTGCACCTCCTAAATAATTACTCGCTAACTTTGGTGGTATCTTAGATACACTTGAACCTAATTATGCGGCATACTCATATATAGTAGCATTGTTGGGGGCGCTTGTCAATGCTTTTTTCAGAATCTATTTTGTCTGTCTATTTTGTTTGTTTGATCTGGATTTACAATGAAGCTGCATGGAACGAAAGTTCAAAAGATGTCCCTTTCTCGCAGACAATCTTGATTTTGTTCCGCCCCTTTTTCAAATCCAATGTGCACTGTTGTTCTGTAGCTGGTGCTGCGTCAGAGACAGTGGATTTTGGGGCGGCGCTGTCCTGCTCTGCCAATAGAACGCTGGCATCGCCGGGCGGTACGAAGATTAGTTTCGCTTTGCCGTCTGTCACTTGCAGTGTATAATACATCTGTATTGTCACATCTTCGGAAGCACTGTATTTCCAGACAGTCTCCATACCTGTCATTTTGCTGCATGATATTGTGGTGATTCCATCATGCACAGTTTGATAGTATTTCAATTTGTTTACAGCGTTCAGTTCACTGGCAATGAGCTTCTCATTCTCATAGACATACGCGGGCAAAAGAATTGTTCCTGCTATGATGATGCCAAATATAACAGCATATATAAAAATACAGATACCGATGATAATAGGCAGTTTCTTTTTCATATTAGCTCTCCCCAAGCTGTTCTGCCAGCGATTTTGTGGTCTTTCTGCGCGTGATTTCTACAAGTCCGAGCGCGGTGAGATCAACGATTGTGGTCTGAATAGGGTCCTTTTTTGCCAAAACCCTTAACTCCTGCAACAGTGCATCTATAAAACGCTGCTCTTCCATATTGATAAAGTCAATTAAAATCATACCTGCCAGATTTCTGAGCCGCATCTGGCGCATAATTTCGTTTGCTGCTTCGAGATTAATCTGGTAAATATATTCCGCAGATTCTTTCTTTGTGACATTTTTCCCGGAATTGACATCTATGACATACATAGCTTCTGTTTTGTCTATGATGAGGTAGGCACCGGATTTTAGCCATACTTTTCTGGAGAGCAGCTCCGACAAGTGTGTTTCTACGCGGTACAGTTTTTGTAATGGATAGGAAGTATCCTGATACAAGGAAATAGCTGCGGACTGTTCTGGCATATAAAGCGCCGCAAAGTCTTTTAGTTCGTCGTATAAGGCACAATGATCTGTAACTACCTGCTGATAAGTAAAGCCCTCGTCCCGCAGCTTTGTCAGATATAGAGGCGGCGACTGCCAAATGCGGCTGAAACATGTCCGGTGAATGCCCTCTTGAAGCAGTGCCGTCATTCGCTGGTTTAGATAAAGAATTTCTTCTTTGACAGGCTGCAAGCAGTCGGCGGCTTCCGCCGTTTCTGAATACTGTAACAGGGCTGCCGCATTTGTGCGAATCACAACGCCGAACGCAAGCGCCTGCGGAATGGCAGCCCGAAGCTGCTCTCTTTCTAATTTGGTGCATTTTTTGGAGATGCCTTTGTAGGTATTTGCATAGGAAACCACACTGTATTTGCCAGCAAGAGACAGATTCATAGTAAATACAGGCTCTTTTGTCCGCACGGCTTCTTTCTCCAATTGAACAAGAAGTTCGTCGCCTGCTAAGATTCTCCCGTCATATTTGCGGTTTGTGAGGACAGGCTTGTAGTCTGCATGAATAGGCAGATACCCCTTTTGGTTGGGCGCGTAGAGAATAAATGCCGCTTGAAGCTGCTTTGAGACATTGAGCACTTTCGCCACAAAAATATCACCGATGGTTACATGGTCATTGCGTTGGTCATAAGAGGTAAAATTTACAGACTGCATTTGATTCGTCTTGGAATCAAGAGAAAACGCAAGAACCCCTTTGGTGTCGCGATGACAGTATTCTGTAATAATATAGCGCATATCACTCATTTGCATTCACTCCCAACTGCGCCAAGCGGTATGAGCGAAACAGCGTCTGGCGTCCCGCGATTGGTGTAAGTCTCCTCCCTTGTAATAAACAGTCCAAACTCGTCAAATGGCTGCTGGTTTCGCTCATAGAAGGCTTTGATTACAAGAGAAGGCTTGATATTGTTCGCACTGCTCGCATCGACAGTCAGCGTAAGCGCGTGATTTTCTTCATGAAAACTGCACTCATATATAAAGGGTTTGATATCAAACGTGGCTTCGCTTTTTTTGGTCTTTTTCGTCACCGTAATTTCGCTTTGACTCATAAAGTCATTAATCGCTGACTGCGTCAAAAAGGCTGGCTGGTATTGTTCGCGGAAGGTAATAGTGTAACGTGCAGCCGCGACGCTTGCCATTGCATTTCCGGCATTGTCCGGGAGGAGGCGCGCTTCGAGAACTTCGATGCCGTCAACCATCTGCGCATTGAGCGTATCCACAAACTCCTTTGTGCTTGTCAGGGAATGCACCTCGATATCCATATATTCGCCATTGCTCTCAAGCCCTACGCCAAGCGGCGCGGCAAAGGACATAATCTGGTGCGGGCTAAAGCCTGCCGAATAGGCAATATCAATCCCGGCGCGGCGGATCGCTTTCTGGAAATACCGCATTACATCAAGATGTCCTATAAATCTAAGCACACCATGTTTTGAAAATTTAACTCTTACTTTCACTGAGAACCTCCTTGGTCTGGCATTTTTGTCAGGAACGCGCTGTGCTGCATATGCCGCAGTGGTATCTGGCGGCGCCGCAGGCATTACACTGCTGTTGACAGTTTGGCGTGAGCTGTTCCTCCAGTGCGCGCTGCCATTCTTTCTTTAAAAATTCCTTTGTGATACCACAGTCGATAAAATCCCACGGGAAGATTTCGTCCAGACTGCGCGCGCGCGTCGTGTAAAAATCAGTATCAATACCGCACTCTTCAAAAGTTTCTGTCCAAACATCATGCTTGTAATATTCGCCCCATGCGTCAAAGATACAGCCTTTTTGGTATGCCTTCAAAATAGGTTTGCTCAAACGCCTGTCACCGCGGGCTAAGATGCCCTCCATGACACTTGCGTCCGCTTCGTGCCAGTTATATTTGATACTCTTTTGGTTGAGCTGCTCTGAAATTGCTCTCCGCGTCATGTATGCTTTCTCCAAAAACTGTTCTTTGGTACACTGGGGTGCCCACTGGAACGGGGTAAAGGGTTTTGGAATAAAAAAGGAGGTGCTGGCAACAATCTGTACCTTGCCAGTTCTTTTTTCCTTTGGCACAGTATCATAAAAAGCGACGGCAATCTTATTCGAAAGCTCTGCGATTCCGCGAATGTCCTCCTCTGTCTCTGTGGGCAGTCCAAGCATAAAATAGAGCTTGACGCGGTTCCAGCCGCCCTCAAATGCCAAGGTGGCACCCTTTAAGATGACTTCCTCTGTCAGTCCCTTATTGATCACATTTCTCAAACGCTGGCTTCCTGCCTCCGGCGCAAAAGTCAGGCTGCTTTTTCTGACATCTTGCACTTTTTCCATGACATCAAGTGAAAAGGCATCAATGCGAAGAGATGGCAGCGATATATTGACTTTCTTTTCCTTGCATTTGTCTATCAAGAAGGTGACAAGCTCTTCAAGATGTGAATAATCGCTGGAGCTCAAAGAGCTGAGTGAAATCTCGTCATATCCTGTATGATCAAGCATTTTTACCGCATAGTTTTTCAGCATCTCCACGTCGCGCTCCCGCACAGGGCGATAGAGCTGTCCAGCCTGACAAAAACGGCATCCGCGGATACAGCCCCGCTGGATTTCAAGCACTACCCTGTCCTGTGTGCACTTGATAAACGGCACAACAGGTTTTTCGGGATAATACGTATTGGACAAATCAGTGACAATCTCTTTGAGAATGGTTCTGGGAATGTCTGCGCGCGTGGGTTCAAAGGATTGTATTGTACCATCTTCGTGATAGGTCACTTCATAAAACTGCGGAACATACATTCCGGGTATTTTGGCGGCTTCTGCAAGAAACGACGTTCGGGACATGCCTGCATCGCGGCATGATTGATATAAATTTAACAGTGCGCGGTACTGTGTCTCGCCCTCTCCGATATAAAAGATATCAAAAAATTCTGCAATGGGTTCTGGATTAGAACAGCATGGCCCCCCGCCAATGACAATCGGGTGCGCCCATGTCCTCTCTGCGGCGATGAGTGGAATCTGCGATAAATCCAAGATTTGCAGAATATTGGTATAACACATTTCATACTGAATCGTAATGCCCAGAAAATCAAACTCTTTGATCGGGTCCTGCGATTCCAGCGCAAACAGCGGTATTTTTTTCTCGCGCATAACCGCGTCTAAATCCGGCCACGGAGAGTAGACACGCTCACACCATGTATCCTCAAACTGGTTTAGCATGTCATAAAGAATCTGTATTCCAAGATGCGACATGCCAATCTCATACACATCTGGAAAACACATTGCAAACCTGACAGAGATGTCAGGTTTGCTTTTGATTACACTGTTTACTTCGTTGCCTATATAGCGTGCAGGTTTTTCAACCTTCATTAATATTTCATCACTTAATGCTAAATTTCTCATATTTTACCTATTTCTTCTACTATGGAAGCTGCACAGGCTCTGGCTGTGGCAGCATTTTGCCGTCAACATCAAATATATACGGGATTCCATCAAGCTCAACAATGCCTGTCTGCATATTACCGTTGATATCAAAGTAGTACACGCTTCCGTCAATTGTTGTCAGACCGATTGCCATATGTCCGTCTGCCTCGTAATATTTTGCAGAGACACCATCGTTGAACCAGCCTGTATACATCGTGCCGTCCGCTGCAAAGAGGTATGAAAGACCATTCAATGTCACGGCACCTGTCATCATGTGTCCAGATTCATCAAAGAAATATGTTCTGCCCTCAATTGTCTGCCAGCCTACCGAGCGGTGCCCGTCTACCATTGAAAGGTAATAACTGTACACGCCATCGTTATACCAGCCATATACCATGGAACCGTCCGCTGCAAAAAGGAATGTCTGGTCACCAATTGTCTGCCAGCCTGTCTGCATGATGCCAGTTTGATCAAAATAATAATATTTATTGTTGACAATATTCAGCCCTGTAAACATATGCCCGTCTGTGGAGAAGAAGCGTTTTCCTTCTGGAAAATCAAGAAATCCTGTGTACATGGCACCATCTTGTGCAAAATAGTAACACAATCCATTGAGGTTTTGAAGTCCTGTGAGCATTTTTCCATCTGCGCCAAAACAGTACATTCCTAGTCCAATTGGCGTAAATCCAACTGCCATCACACCGTCAGGCTGTAGATAGTACAGACTGTCCTCTAACGGCAGCCAGCCTGTGACCATACGTCCTGCGGGGTCAAGATAATACTTTGCAGCACCCAGATCGAGCCAGCCCCGCTGCATTTTGTAGTTGATGTAATAATACAGATAGCCTTTTCTCGGAACCCAGCCGGTGTTTACAATGCTTGCGGAGTAATCTTTGAGTGCATAATCCATATCGACATTTCCGTTCACGCCGGGAACACTGCCCTTGCTGGTGTACTGCCATACCGCAGCATCAGGAATATCACAGGTTGCAGCCCACTGTGCTACCCATTTATCATAAAATACAGGGCCAATCCGATCCTTGTACCAGTTGGCGCTGGAATAGACCATCGGATAATAGCCCTCTGCCTCAACCGTCGCGCAGAAGGTGTTTGCCATCAGCGACAGCATTTCAGGGGAGAGGGATTTGTGGACATTATCTTCCACATCCCACACGACAGGATAAGATACCTGTACGTTCTGAATTGCATTTAGTACAAACTGCGCCTCCAGCGCTGCCTCCTGCACATTTTTGGCATAGGAATAGATATAGACGCCGGTCTTGATTCCCGCCTGCTGTGCGGCAAGCATGTTATAATAAAAATATTCGTCAATGCCTTTTAGCGTATTTCCCACCCGGATAAAGGCGAATGTCACACCGCTCTGCGCCACTGCCTGCCAGTTAATCGGTCCCTGCCATTTTGAGACATCAATCCCCCGCTCTACAACTGCCGCTTCGGAGGTCATTGTCGGAACACTGCATAACATACATACCGCAAGCAGTGTGCAGAGAAAACGTGTCACTTTTTTCATTTATAAACTCCCTTTCGTCGAAAGTACATCTTTGATGCGCGCGTCCATCGCCACTGCGTCATCGAGTGCCTTTGCAAATGCTTTAAATACTGTCTCAATCATGTGGTGGCTGTTCTCGCCGTTTAGCATTTTCACATGAATGTTCATGGCAGCGCTGTATGATACCGCATAAAAAAATTCTTTTACCAGAGACGTGTCAAATCCGCCTGTCATATCATTGGGAAAGGTACAGTCGAATTGCAGATAGGGGCGGCCGCAGAGGTCTACCGCGCAGAGCGCTAAGGCGTCGTCCATCGGCAGAATAAAATAACCGTACCGTTTGATGCCTTTTTTGTCGCCGACGGCGTCCTTAATCGCGGTGCCCAGCACAATGCCGGTATCTTCAACGGTATGGTGCCCGTCCACATGCAAGTCTCCTTTTACCGACAGTGATAAGTCAAAAAAACCATGCTTTGAAAAGCCCTCTAACATGTGGTCAAAAAAGCCGATTCCCGTATTGACAGAGGCGTTTCCCTCACCGTCCAGATTTAGTTTCATATGTATAGAAGTCTCTTTTGTCTCTCTTGTTACTTCTGCGATTCTTTCCATGATTATCTCTTATCCTCCATCACACGCTTCTAAGTCAATGCTCAAACCGCACACGGATTGAATTGGCGTGTGCAGTCAGCCCTTCTTTCTGGGCAAAGAGTTCGATATCCTCATGAACCTTTTCCAGCGCTTCTTTGGAATAACAGATAATGCTTGATTTTTTCACATAGTCATCCACATTCAGCGGTGAGAAGAATTTTGCAGTGCCGTTTGTGGGAAGCACATGGTTGGGACCTGCGTAGTAATCGCCCAGCGGTTCAGAGGAATACTCCCCAAGGAAAATGGCACCGGCGTTTCGGATTCTTGTCATGGTGTCAAAAGGATTCTTTGTCAGAATTTCTAAGTGCTCAGAAGCAATCTCGTTTGTGGCATCAATGGCTGTCTCCATGTCGGGCGCCACAAGGATATATCCGTAATTTTCAAGAGATTTCTGTATGATATCCTTACGCTCAAGCACCTCGAGAAAACGGTCCACTTCATCGGAGACGTTCTTTGCGAGCGTCTCGCTTGTGGTGATCAGAATCGCAGATGCCAGCTCGTCATGCTCTGCCTGAGATAAGAGATCTGCCGCCACATACCGCGGGGTAGCGCTCTCGTCCGCAAGAACCAGAATTTCGGAGGGACCAGCGATTGAGTCAATGCTGACATGTCCGTATACAGCACGCTTGGCAAGCGCCACGAAGATATTTCCGGGGCCGACAATCTTATCAACCTTTGGCAGCATTTCAGTTCCATAGGCAAGCGCTGCGACCGCCTGCGCGCCGCCCACTTTGTAGATGGCGTCCACACCTGCGATGTCCGCCGCGACAAGCGTTGCGGGATTTACCTTTCCATCTGCGCCTGCGGGGGTGGTCATGATGATATTTGGAACGCCTGCAACTTTTGCCGGAACGACATTCATCAAGGTTGTGGAGGGATAGGCTGCTTTTCCGCCGGGCACATAGACGCCGACATTCTGCATCGGTGTAATTTTCTGTCCCAAGATGGTTCCGTCTGGCTTGGCGTCAAACCAGCTGTTTCGTTTTTGCTTCTCATGATAGTCGCGGATATTGGCAGCAGAGTCCTTCATGACCTGTATAAAATGTGCATCTAATTCCTGATAGGCTGCCTCAATTTCCTCTTTTGTGACCTTGAAATTCTCTCTTGTGATGGTGCATTTGTCAAATTTCAGCGAATATTCAAAGACTGCCTCCTCTTTGCGCTCCTTGACTGCTTCGATAATCTCAGCGACTACTTTTTCGTAGTCCCCATAATCATTCGTGCTTCTTTTTAATAAGGTTTCCAGCAGATTCTGCTTGGTATCGTTTGTTAATTTTACTATTTTCATCATTTTACGCTGCCTCCTTGAGTGCCTGTAGTAATTTTTTGATTCGCTGCGCTTCCATTTTCATGCTGACTTGATTGACAATCATTCGCGCGGAAAGCGGGCAGATTTCCTCCAGAACCTCCAGCCCGTTTTCCTTTAAGGTGGAACCAGTCTCAACGATATCCACAATCACATCGCTGAGCCCGACGATCGGTCCTAATTCAACAGAACCGTTTAATTTAATGATATCGACTGTCTGGTGTTTTTGATTATAGAAATAATCCTTTGCGATTTTGGGATATTTGGTCGCCACGCGGATCATCTCATGATGCTGCAACAGTTCTCTTGCTGAAGCCGGACCGCACACGCACATGCGGCATTTGCCGAAACCGAGGTCGAGAACTTCATACACTCTGCGGTTTTCCTCGAGAATGGTATCACTGCCCACCACACCGATATCCGCTGCGCCGTATTCCACATAAGTAGGCACATCTGGACCTTTTGCCAGAAAGAATTTGAGTTTTAAGTCCTCATTGACAAAGATTAATTTTCGTGAGCTTTTATCCTTCATTTCCTCACAGGTTATCCCGATTTTTTCAAGAAGCTCTAATGTCTTGCTGGCAAGCCGTCCCTTACCGAGTGCAAAGGTAAGGTATCGCATCTCTTCTGTCTGTCTGTTCATCTCAAATACCTCCCTTTTTATAGAAATATAACTTGTGAAATATGATGTTTTTCTGCAAATTCTGTGTAATGCGTTCGGGGCTGCTCCTGCTTCATCAAAACCGTAGCATAGTTTTGCGCTCTGTACGCTCTCGCCTCTGCCACAGCCTTATCAAAATCATCGGTGTACACCAGCAGAATCGTGTTGTTTTCCAGTGCGGGACAACATTTCTGACGCGTCAGCGCTGACACAAGATCATCAATCATAACGACAAATCCTGTAGCCGGTGCAGGCTTCCCAAATTTTTCAAGCAGGTTGTCATATCTGCCGCCCTTTGCGATGGCGCTTCCCGCCTGATATGTGTAGGCGCTGAAAATGATGCCTGTGTAATAATTGTACTTGCTGACCATAGCCAAGTCAAACGATATGTACTGGTCCACGCCATAAACCTTTAACAGCTCATACACCTGTTTTAAGTGCATGATGGCATTTCGGGAACGCTGGTTATCCGCACACGCCAAGGCTTTATCCAAAATATCATAGGTGCCAAACAGGCTGTTTACACTCAGAAGTGCCTTGACGGAGTCAGCTGGTATATTTTTTTCTAACAAAAGCTCTTGTGCGCCAAATTCGTTTCTGTTGGATATGAACTCGCGCAGCGCCAGTTCGGTCTCCTCGTCAAGCGCCGCATTGGCACATAAGCCTTTAAAATACTCGATTTGTCCCACGGATACCTGAAATTCTTGTAATCCGGCATTGCGCAGCGCCTCAACAAGCATGGCGAGCATCTCTGCATCTGCCTCCGGCGACGCATCGCCAAGCAGCTCCGCGCCCATCTGTGTTGTCTCTTTTAATTTGCCCTGCAAATCGCTGGTGTTGATAAAATTATTACCGGAGTAGCAGAACCGGAGTGGAATCGTCTCGTCCATAAAATACTTCGCGGCGCACCGCGCGATGGAAGGAGTAAAATCTGGTCTCAGTACTAGCGTATTGCCCTCTTTGTCAAAAAATTTATATAATTCTTTGGAGGGTGTCGTGCCGATTTCACGGCTGAACACATCAAAAAATTCAAAAGTCGGCGTCTGAATCGCCTGATAACCGTAACGATGAAGTATCTCGCCAAAAAGCTTCTGGATATTCTGTTTGTTGGCATATTCTTTTCCATAGATGTCACGAACGCCCTCTGGCGTGTGCACAAGTCTTTTTCCCATAAATCCTTTGTCAGTCCTTTCCAGTTCATTATCACTTTAGTGCATTAACGTGCTAATTCGTTACCATAGCGCCGCGATGCATTAAACGCAGTATACACTTTTTTTCTTCATGTGTCAACTATCCCGCTCGTTTAAATCAATCTGTATCATATCGAGATACGGCACCATCTGCCCGCTTTTGTGTTTCATGAAATACTGATCCTTGAGCTCTTCGATCCGAAAACTCTTCCTGCCGCCGTTCTCCATTCTGTCCCAGAACACATTCAGCTCGCGGATACTCATATAGTACATCACATCACGCGCTGTAAAATAAATCAAAAAAAACGCGATGCCCTCCTGTCTGTCAAAATCCCTCATAAACTGCACCTGATGCGGATGAATCTTTTGCAGTGTAAACAAATCCGCAGCGCATTCTTTCGCGTCAAAGCAGACAGGAAGCCCCTGCACAACGCCTATGTAATCGACGGTACTCTTCTGGTCAAAATAAGCCAGTGTGATGTGTCTTGACTCTTTGTCTATATTAATTGGTGTGATTGGCGTCGGTACCTTCTGAATCAGAGCAAGTCCATTGTCACGGTACTTTTCGTTTGCCATATTAATCATATCTTCTAAGAGAGAACCGCGAAGTCCCCTCGAGTTCCATGTAGCCATCGTTCTTCTCCAGTTCTTCTCCATTCAGTAATTTTTCAAATAAGGTGGGCGGCGGACATTCCAGCACTCTGCCCGAGGTCTGTATGAAAAGCTGCGCATCGTTTGGCGTGAAGGACGCCGGAAAAACCAGCTTGTGTGCATGAAGCAGTTGCGCGTGGACGCCCTTTTTGGCATAGAACTGATTTATCTTTGCATTGCCATATTTGGCGTCTCCTATAATGGGATGTCCCAGCGATGCCAGATGCGCACGAATCTGGTGTGTTTTTCCAGTAAAAAGCTGTACCTCCAATAAGGTAATATTGTGTGCTGTCCGAACGGTGTGAAAGGCGGTATCAATGCAGGCAGCGTCTTGCTTCAAGGATTTTGGCACATCGGTTTCCTGAGGATAGATCATGACTTTATTTAGTACAGGGTCTTTGCAGAGATAACCTGTCACGCGCTCATCAAGTACAAGCTCGCCTGAAATCAGACAGTAATAATATTTTTCAAGAGACTTGTCCTTGATCACACGGCTTAGATACTGGCTGCCAGCGAGCGTCTTGCCGCAAGCCACCATGCCGGAGGTATTTCTGTCCAAACGGTTGCAGATGGAGGGCTTGAAGGTTGCAAGAGATGCCGGCGTGATACGGTGCGTGGCAAGCAGATATCCAATCAGCCATTCATTGACGCTGATCTCCTCCGGTTTTGCTTTTTGTGATAGGATTCCCGCCGGCTTATCGACCACGAGAATTTGATCGTCCTCATAGACGACATTCAAGTGCTTTAGCTTTTGATATGCCTGTTCATAGGGTGTGATCTCGGCCGTATCGCTCATATCTGTCCCGCAAAACTTTTGAAATGTTTCATCGGCAAGAAAAAATTTCACTTCATCATCGAGACACAGCTTTTCTCTGCCATCTGCCTTTTTTCCGTTCAGGACAATATTCTTTTTGCGAAGCATCTTATAAATAAAGCTGTCGGGGGCGTCTTTTAGCAGTTTTTTCAGATATTTGTCAAAGCGCTGCCCTGCCTCATTGATAGAAATCTTTGTTGCAATCATAACTTCTGTCTCCTATTACAACTGTCATAACGAAATGTCACACAAGAGCGTTAGAATTTCTGCTTCTTTTTTGCCGGGTTCTAATGCCTGTAATTGGGCTAACCGCTCTGTAAAACGCGCTTTCTCGTGAAAAATCTTAATCGTTACATTTTTCACACTGTTTTGTTTGAGGATTCCTTGTATATGCTCTTCACACGCAGCAGCATCGCACGCAGCAAACTCTGTGTAGCCAATCAGATGGTTGCCGCGCACAGCAAAACAGTTTATCGGGAAATTTGCTTTGTAGGAGGTCAGATACATGCTATAAAGCACAGGCACCGCACCTTCCTGTCTGGAGACTTCCTGATAAACCTTTTCGCTGAACTTTGGAATCTTGAAGTACATGACGACCGATACCAGACTCTTGCTCGATGGCAGCAGTCCTAGGACAGCAACGATTGTGAGAAGATTTTCCTTTTTTCCTGTAGAAAAATATCCCAGCAAAAATACTGCAATTGATATCAAAAAATATGCTGCGGTGCGAATGACCACTCTTTTACGTTCATATGAAGGGTATCCATACTCTCCCTTTTGCTGCTTTTGCATTTTCATCTGCTGTCTCCTGATAATTTCATGAAACTTATTTTAAGAAGCGCATAACCTCCATAAGCACGCTGTGCGGAAGTACCTTTGCAAGTACTTCAAAGCTCTGTATCCAGCCGCCGTACACAGACCGTTCCCGCTTATGATAGGAATCTGCAATCGCTTTTTCTACCACTTGGTCTGCCCGGACCAGCGTGAGCTTTTTCACGGCAAGCGTGCTGCCCGTTTTTTCCGCAATGTCAAAAAACGGTGTGTCCACTGGTCCCGGACAGACTGCGGTGACATAGATTTTCCTGCGGCGCAGCTCTTGATTCAATGCTCTCGAAAAACTGAGCACATAGGATTTTGTCGCCGCATAAACTGCAAAATTGGGCTGAGGTAAAAAGGCTGCGCTGGACGCGAGCTGTATGATGCGGCTGTTTTTGCGCATATAGGGAATACATAAATGTGTGAGCTGGGTCAGCGCCTTACAGTTGACATCAATCATGCCAAGCTCGTCTTTGATGCTGGCGGCAGAAAAATCTCCCATGATGCCATATCCCGCACTGTTGACCAGCATTCGAATCACTGGTCTCTCGTCTGCAAGCACTTTTTTCAACCGCTCTATATGTTCATCATTTGTGACATCCATATCCAGCACCCGTGTTATGTGTTCAAGATGCTGAGCCACCTCCAGCATTTCTTTTTTGCGGCGTGCAACCAGCCAGATTTCGTCGATATTCTGAAAAACATTGTCCAGTTGCAGCGCAAATTCTACACCCATGCCCGAGGAGGCACCTGTAATCAAAATAATATTCATAGCTCAATCTCCATTTATATAAATTTATTCATATCATCACAGCTTTCCATCACATAGATCGTCGTCTGGCGCGTTTTTGAATTGATCTGCTGACTCTCGGCATAAGCAGCCAGATCAGCCGCTTTCTTACAGCTACAATCTTTGAGGAAATATAATATTTGTTCCTTATCTACAGCATTTTCTTCATACAACAATTTTAACATGCATTGATAATAAGTATTTTTGTGTGACGCTGGTATTGCAAAAGCACTGTCAACCGCTGCAATAATATTCTTGCCAGTTAGCAGACTTTCAAACACAGTCAGTCCTTTTATGATATCACTTTGTAAAAGTAAACGTACTTTGGCTGCATCAAATCTTCTTTCGTCCATGTTCATCAACCATGTGACAGTCTTGTCATTCAGTTTTTTTAAACGAAAGAAGCTTGAAAGGACTTTTGCCTTCTGTTCTAAATCTATTGCAGCATCATAGTCCCTCATAAGCTCTTCTTCTGTGCCAAGACGCTTGTATCCATAAAAGTTGACCCAGTGATCGGCAGCAATTTCTTCAAAAAACTGTTCATACCAGTCTAAAAATGTCATACCTGTCAGAAAAGGCGGCTTGTCGAAAAACCAGTCTACATCATCATATACAATCTTCCCTGTCTCGCTGCCCTGACACATTAAAAGATTGCCAAAAGTACACCCCTGTGTTCCGATTTTGAGTGCACCTGATAAAATCCGCGACTCAATTTGGTCATATTCCTCATCGGTACAATCGTCCATTGCATTGATCGTGTCCTGCCATTTCTCCAAGGTAAGCGAGTTATCAATAAACACAGGATTGTCAGGATTATTCGCATCATTATAGCATTTTAGTTTTTCCAATGAATATAATCCGTAATAGGGACCGGCACCGCCATTGCCAACTTTGGTTAGGAAAAACACATATTCCTCCGGCAATGTGATGTGATATTCCATTTCAAACTGCCGCACTTCCTTTAAGGATATCACTGGATTTAGGCAGTACTTGTGCGAGCTTGCGCCAAACACCTTATATTCAGGGTCCGCTTTCGCGGCTTTTGCTACTAACTTTTTTAAATGATTTGCATAGGTAAATCCAAGTATTATAATTCCCCCATTCGGTTCAAGGTATCAGTGCCCTCTTGTAATCTGTTTGTGTTTGTGAATATTTCGTATCGTCTTTTTCTTGGCCGCCGTCTGTTTAACAGGCTTTGACGGTGTTTTCTTTTTATTCTGATGATTTTGCCTGTTTGCAGACTCAACTGACGTTTTTCTTGGCTTGATCAGACATTTTTTGTCATATCCAATCAAGTCCTCCCGCTTTGCAAGCTTTAGCGCTTCCCGCACAAGTTCATAATTTTTGGGATTGCGGTACTGTATCAGTGCACGCTGCATTGCCTTTTCGTGCGGATTTTTGCAGACATAGACAGACTTCATCGTCACAGGGTCCACTCCAGTATAATACATGACGGTTGACATCGTTGATGGTGTCGGATAAAAGTCTTGTACCTGCTCTGGCATATAGCCGATATCTCGCAAATACTCAGCCAGCGCCACAGCTTCTTTGAGTGTCGAACCGGGATGGGAGGACATGAAATATGGCACCAAAAACTGATTCTTGCCAAGTTTTTGATTTAGTCGGTGATATTTTTCAGTAAATGCCTCATAGACAGCGTTTTCTGGTTTTCCCATTTTGGACAGGACTGCATCACAGATATGTTCTGGCGCTACTTTGAGCTGTCCGCTGATATGATGCTCTACAAGCTCCTTAAAGAATGTATCATCTCTGTCTAGTGTCAGATAATCAAATCGTATTCCTGACCGCACAAATACCTTTTTGACATTTGGAAGCGCTCTCAGCTTGCGCAGTAGAGACAGATAATCCGAATGATCTACTTCCAGATTGGGGCAGGGTTTCGGGCACAGGCATTGTCTGTTTTTACAAACGCCAATCTCTAGCTGCTTCTGGCAGGAGGGCTTTCTAAAATTTGCCGTAGGACCGCCAACATCATGAATATATCCCTTGAAGTCCGGTGCCTGTATCATCCGATTTGCCTCTGCTATGATAGAGTCATGGCTGCGCACCTGTATTGTGCGTCCCTGATGAAATGTAAGCGCACAAAAATTACAGCCGCCAAAGCACCCGCGGTTGCTGACCAGCGAAAACTTTATCTCTGAAATCGCCGGCACACCGCCCTGCGCTTCGTAGCATGGATGATATGTTCTTTGATACGGCAGTGCATAGACGTCATCCATCTCCTGCATGGAAAGCGGCTTTTGCGGTATATTCTGAACGACATAGACACCATTAGGATACGGTTCAACCAGTGTCTTTCCATTGAACGGGTCTGTGTTGTCGTACTGTATTTTGAAACTTTTGGCATATTGGATTTTTTCGGCAGTCATCGCATCATAGGAAGGCAGAAGTTCATAGTCGTACAGACTTGAAATATCCTTTGTCTTATATACAGTCCCTGCGATAAAGGACAAATCTTTTACTGCGATACCGCTGTTTAGGGCATCTGCAATCTCAATGATTGATTTCTCACCCATACCATAAGAGATGAGATCAGCCTGACTGTCGAGCAAGATTGAGCGCTTAAAGGAATTGGACCAGTAGTCGTAGTGTGCCATACGGCGCAGACTTGCCTCAATTCCCCCAATGATAATCGGAATGTTTTTGAATTTTCTGCGTATCAGATTACTGTATACGACGGTGGCGTGATCTGGTCTCTTGTATGGCGCGCCGCCGGGCGTGTAGGCATCTGAATCGCGGTGCTTTTTGGACACATAATAGTGATTCACCATAGAGTCCATATTGCCGGAGGACACCAGAAAGCCAAGGCGCGGTGTGCCTAGCACTGCAATACTGTCCTCATTTTTCCAGTCTGGCTGCGCTATGATTCCGACATGATAGCCATGTGCCTGAAGCAGCCGTGTGATGATCGCATGTCCAAAAGAAGGGTGATCCACATAGGCGTCCCCTGTGACGTAGACAAAATCAAGCTGTTCTATTCCAAGCTGTTGCACTTCTTCGATTGTCATAGGCAGAAAGCCGTTTGCAACTGACAATTTTCAATCCTCCTTCTCATAATTCTGACGATTTTGATGGTTTCAGCGCCATAATTTCCTGTTCCGTGAGCGCCCGGTAAGAACCTTTTGAAAGAGTTTCATCTAATGACAGTGTTCCCATCGAGAGACGCTTTAAATATGTGACTGAACCGCCGACAGCCTGCACCATTCTCTTGACTTGATGGAATCGCCCCTCTGTTATGGTAAGCTCTATCGTATAGAAGTCCGCTGACTGTGTTAATACTTTTACCTGAGCTGGACGCGTGGGTGTCTCATCTCCGATCTCTACGCCATTTTCCAGCAAGGAGACGGCATCTGCCGAAAGCGTTCCTGTGCATTCCACATAATATGTTTTTGCCACATGCCTGCTGGGGGACAGCAGATTGTGGGCAAGTTCGCCGTCGTTTGTGATCAGCAAAAGCCCCTCTGTGTCCTTGTCAAGCCGCCCGACAGGCGCCAGATGCTTTCCGCTGGCATCTGGCAGCAGCGACATCACTGTAGACTCATGGTTGTCTCTGGTGGCAGTGACGACGCCGGCAGGCTTGTGAAGCATATAATAATACAGACTTTGGTAGACGATGCTCTTGCCCATACAGGCAATATGGTCACGCGCTGCATCTACTTGAAAATCTGGTTTTCTGACAAGCGTGTCATTGACAGATACCTGACCTTTTTTGATCAAGTCCTTGACTTGGCTTCGCGTGCCTAGCTGCATATCACATAAAAATTTATCCAGTCTCATCACAATCCTCCATCGGATAAAGGGACACGGTGTCCCTTTATCCGATTCATAAATTCCACAGTTTCATTATAAAATATACTAAACAGAGATGCTGCATGTAACGTGGAGGTTTTGTATGCTGTTCAAAACGCTGGCATATCTTCTGCTAATCCTTGTCATATTGAGCAGACCCGACGCGACATTTCGGTATGCCTATGAAGGGCTGTACCAATGGGCTGCCAAAATGGTTCCCACGCTCTTTCCTTTTATGATGATCAGCTCCATTATGGTATACAGTGGTGCAGACTTAGAGCTTGGCAGTATGCTCAGCCGTATTTTGAAAAAAATATACAAGTACAGCAGCTTCGGGCTGTATGCAATCTTTATGGGGTTTTTCTGCGGCTTTCCCATGGGTGCCAAGGTCGTGAGCGAGCTGTATGGCAATGATAAAATCAGTAAATCCGAAGCCAATACGCTGCTTGCTTTTTGCAATAATATCGGTCCGGCATATTTTGTGGGAATCATCATTCCGATACTGCACGAATGCGGCTACCAGAATACGCTGCCCTTCGTGTTTGGCATGTACGGCATTCCGGCTGTCTACGGCATTGTGATGGGATTTTTGCATACAGATCACCACGCTTCCAATGAAATCAAGCCGCAGTCTGCCCAGCCCCATAGTTCACTGGCCGCAACGCTCAAAAAATCATGTATGGACAACACACAAGCCCTGATTATACTGGGTGGATACATTACCTTTACCAATGCCTTTCGCATTTTTCTTGACTTTATGCCGTTTTCCCATAATAGCAAAAATGTTCTGTCAAGTTTTCTGGAAATCATTGGCGGGGTTCAGGCAATCTATACGACTACCCTCATTCCTGCACAGAAGGTTTTCTGGATGATGACAGCACTTTGCTTTGGCGGCGTATCCTGCATTCTACAGACGAGCAGTTTTCTGGAAAAATCAGCACTCTCGCTGGAGTATTATCTGAAACATAAAGTTTTGATTACGCTGTTGTCTGCGATCTACTATTTTGTTCTCACCCAGCCTGTTCATTTTTCCTGATGCTGTTTTGTGATGACCGAGCAGATCACGGAAGCTGGATCACGTTAGACTGCGTGCTCATATCATACAAATTGTATGCTTTAAAGATCAATGTATTGTTGCTGCCATAGCCTATATTGAGAGAAACGGTCACAGTTGGGCTGCCCTTTGCCCACGGCTGCAAAGCCGACCATGTCAGACCATTATCGCAGGAATAAGCATAATACTGAATCGGAGATTCTGCATCAAGTGCTGTCAGCTCTACCGTCGCAGTCTTTCCTGTCTGGTCATATTTTAAAAGATTTGCACTGACATACACCGGTGCTGTCGTGTCGTTGTGCACGCGGCTTGCTGGCACTGGTACTGCCAGCGGAGCATAATTGCTGTAATCCTTTGTTTTATCTTTAGACACAAGCCCAAAGTACCGTGCGACTGCCTGTGCGTCACGAACACCAAACTCTCTGAGCTTCTCCGGGGACTGAATATATGGCGTGTCATTGATGTTATCTACATGACAGTGCTCTACAATCACAGCGGGAATACTCCGAATCGAACACTCACGTATGATGCCATAATAATCTGAGTTTCCATTGCTGCCGATTCTGGTTTTGATACCGCGGTTAAACAGCCCCATCTCCTCAAACTGTGTCAGAAATTCATTGGCAGCAGAATATCCCTGACTGTACAACTGCCCCGTTGACGGAATCCATACCTCACTGCCGTAGAGGGTATGGGAAAGAGACATATTAAAATGAAGTGAAAAGAGAAAATCAGCATCGACGCCCTGCGCAAAAGCTGCGCGCTCATCAAGGTCCATTTTGACATCCTCTGTATGTGTCAGATATACCTCAACATTCTGAAACTTTTCTAATTCCTCCTTCATGTACTGTGCAACAACCATCGTGTAAACTTTTTCGGGAATTGGCAGATAGTCTGTACCCAGATTAGAACCGCCATGTCCCGGGTCAATCACAACGACAATCGGCTCCGCCGCGCTTGCTGTCTCTACAGGAACAGCAGAGACCGGCACAGTCAATACTGCGATAGATAAAATGACCGAAATGGTCTTTTTGATAAATTTTTTCATTTCGAATGTACTCCTCTAAATCGTTTATATCACATTAATTCCATCGGTTCCCGCATTTTCGTCAGTCTGCGCTGCATTGACTGAATCGTCCGCCGGCACAAGCTCAGCCCTGTTAGATGTAACCACATGGTCAATCTCTTGAAGATTACCAACTAATGTATTGTAATCGCGTGTGGAAATCTCGATGGACTGTTTTAGAATATTTTCCAGGTTGGCAAGAATATCATCTGTATACTGCATTGCAGCAGCTTTCACACCGTTTGCCTCAATCATTGCATTGTCAAGAATCTCTTGGGCTTGGCTGGTTGCCATCGCCACGATCTCATTTGCCTGCTCGTATGCCCGCTGCATAATTTCATGTTCATTGACCAATTCAGTCGTCTGAACAGTCGCATTTTTGATTAGTTCCTCCGCCTTATTTCTGGCATCTGACAGAATTGCTTCTTTGTTCGAGATAATTTTCTGATAGCGCTTGATCTCCTCGGGTGTTTTCATGCGCAGTTCCCGCAGAAGATCGTCAATCTCCGCCTTGTTTACCATGATTACGTCTGTAGAAAATGCCTTGTATTTGCAGTTATCTATGTATTCCTCTATTTCATCAATTAACTGCTCTATTCTACTGCTCATATTATTCCTCCAATATCTATCTCAATTTCTTCTTAATTTCATTTTTTCATATACAAGGTCAGCCACAAAATCAGGCACGCACTGGGAGATATCCCCGTTAAATGCAGCAATTTCTTTCACGCTCGATGAACTCAAATATGCATATTCGAGACTTGTCGTCAAAAAAAGAGTATCAAGCCCGCCCTTTGACAGCATCCTGTTTGTCTGTGCTGTCTGTAGTTCATACTCAAAATCTGAGATCGCGCGCAAGCCGCGCACTGAAATATGAACATTCTTCTGTTTTGCATAATCAATCAAAAGACCGTTAAAGGAATCCACTGTCACATTGGGCAGTTCCTTTGTGGCTTCCTTTAATATACTAACACGTTCCTCGACAGAAAACAACGCATTCTTAGCCTTATTATCCAAAACACTTACAGTCAGTTCATCAAACATCTTAGATGCACGCTGAATAATATCAAGATGTCCAAGGGTCATAGGGTCAAAACTGCCCGGATAGATTGCCGCATTCATACTATATAATTCCTCCCCGATATACGATTATTGTGTATTTCTTTTGATAAATACATGTTTATTTGTCTTGTACTGTTTGCTCTTCTCCACCACAAAACCCAGCGTGTCCACATAATCAAAAGAAGTTGTGGCGGAGGCCTCCACCACAATCAGTGTGTCGTCAGTTACAAAGGCGGCATCTCGCAGCAACTCTAATACTTTCCTGTCATATTCCTGTTGATAAGGAGGATCGAGAAAAATAATGTCCGCTGTATCCCGGATACTGCCCCGAAGTGCCGCAAAGACATCCTGCTTGAGCACAACAGCCCTGTCCGAAAGATGCGTATGTTCAAGGTTTTCTGTGATACATGCGACCGCCTTTTGATTGTTCTCCACGAAATATGCTTTGTTTGCCCCGCGGCTTAACGCCTCGATTCCAATACCGCCACTTCCTGAAAATAAGTCAATAAATACGGCGTCCGGCAGATTTGGCATCAACATATTAAACAGCGTTTCCTTGATCCGGTCCGTTGTCGGCCGTGTATCGAGCCCCTCCGGCGATTTTAATAACAGACGACGTGCACTTCCTGCGATTACTCTCATACAAATCCTCCCAATGAACACTTTTTTTCATTATACCCTAATTTTGGTTCCTTTTGAATCTCTTTTATTAACTTTTAATTTATTTATTGGCACAAGTTTTTCTTTATATGGAATCGTACTGTCAGAACCGGGCTGGCAGTAATGCACCTGTTCGATATAATCATTGCTTCCTAACCGCATACCCCGCACGCCGACTGCTGTCTTTTTGAGCTCTGAGATCTCATCTGTGTCAAATCGGAGAAAATAGCCGTCCTTGCTCTGCAAAATGATATGCTGATGCTCCGTCACGACCTCAATGTCGAGCAGCTCATCCTCCTCACCGAGCTTGGTCGCTGCCACTGTCCGTTTTGTCACATCAAATTCTCCTCCGCTTACGATCTTGCACATTCCCTGCTTTGTGACAAACAACAGTCTATATAGATTTAACTCCGACTGACTGGCGATCTTGACAATGTTCTCCGCTGCGGAGCTGTAATTACTGATATTGTCAACGGGTTGTCCTTTGTCCCGAAATTTGCCAAACGGGATATCTGTCACTTTGATTGTGTGAAGTTGTCCTGTGTTGGTAAACAGACAGATTCTGCCAGTACTTCTGCACTTTACAACATACTTAAACTCGGCGAGCGCTGCCTCCTTATTTCGCTCAAAGGCTGCCATGTCAATTGTCTTGCAGTAACCGAATTTGTCCATAAGAAACATAAGTTCTATATCTTCTGGTTTTTTCTCCTCGTAGACAGCTTCCTCTGCATTTTCAATATGTGTTTTGCGTTTTCTGGCATATTGTTTCTTTAAGACATCCAGTTCTTGTATAATGACCTGTGCCATAGAATCTCTGCGCTCGAGAATATCTTCGTATTTGTAGATATTGGCATTGGTCTCCTCGTTCTCCTTCATCAAGGCTTCGATTTCCAGACCAATCAGCTTATATAAGCGCATATCCAGTATGGCATTTGCCTGACGCTCTGTAAAGTTTAACTGCTGTGCCATCACAGAGGATTCCTTAGAGCGGAATTTGATTCCTTTTGTGACACCGCTTGTCAGACAGTTTTTGACCATTGCACGGTCTTTCGAGCCCCGCAGGATTTCGATGATTAGGTCAATGATATTGCATGCGCGGATTAAGCCTTCCTGTATCTCACGTTTTTCAAGCTCTTTATTCAGTAAGGTCGTATACTTGCGTGTGGCAATCTCATATTGGAATGCTACATTTCGCGCAATGATGCTTTTGAGTCCCAGTGTCTCAGGTCTGCCGTCCGCAATTGCAATCATATTGACGCCAAAAGTATCCTCAAGACGTGTCTTTTTATACAATAAATTCTTAAAATTTTCCACGTCCGTATCTTTCTTTAATTCGATGACAATACGAATCCCCTCCTTGGAGGACTGGTTTGAGATATCGATAATCTCCGGTGCCTTTTTCTGCTCATACAGGGAGGCTACATCTTGCAAAAACTTTCCAATATTCGCACCGATCATCGTGTAGGGAATCTCTGTGATGACCAGATTCAGCTTTCCTCCCTTGGTCTTTTCAATCTCCACTTTACCGCGAAGTTTTATTTTTCCAGTGCCAGTCTCGTAAATAGACAGCAAGTCATCCTTGTTGCACACGATTCCTCCTGTCGGAAAATCAGGTCCCTTCACATACTTCATCAACTCACGTGTCGAGATATTTTCGTTCATCATGTACGCCTTCGTCGCCTCAATGACTTCGCCCAGATTGTGCGGCGGAATACTTGTCACCATACCGACGGCAATGCCTTCTGAGCCGTTCACAAGCAAATTGGGAAATCTGCATGGGAGAACACTCGGCTCCTTCTCTGTCTCATCAAAATTCGACACAAAATCAACGACATCCTTATCCAGATCAGACAAAATTGCTTCCTGTGTGATTTTTTGCAGACGCGCTTCTGTGTATCGCATGGCTGCGGCGCCGTCTCCCTCGATATTGCCAAAGTTGCCGTGTCCGTCAATCAGGGGAATGCCCTTCTTGAAGTCCTGCGTCAGCACAACGAGCGCATCATAAATTGAGCTGTCTCCGTGGGGATGGTATTTACCCATCGTGTCACCGACAATACGCGCACTCTTTCTGTAGGGACGGTCATATCGAATGCCAAGTTCATGCATGTCGTACAAGGTCCGCCGCTGAACCGGTTTGAGTCCATCTCTGACATCGGGCAATGCGCGGGCAATGATCACACTCATTGCATAATCAATAAAGGACCGCTGCATGGTCTCTGAGTATTCCGTTCTAATAATTCTCTCTTCCATCTGTCACTCTGCTCCTTATTTATATATCAAGCTCCGCCTCGGTAGCATGTTCATAGATAAATGTCCTTCTGGGGAGGACATCCGTTCCCATCAACAATTCTGTGATGTCAGATGCCATGCGTGCGTCCTCGATCTCAATCTTTTTTAACATACGTGTCTCTGGATTTAAGGTCGTTTCCCAGAGCTGGTCTGCATCCATCTCACCAAGCCCTTTATACCGCTGCAATGTAAAGGAGGTCTTGTGGGTCTTGCGGTATTTTTCAAGCGCCTTATCATCATACAGGTACTCTTCTTTTCCCTTTGCGGGCATTACCTTATATAATGGAGGCATTGCGATATAGATATGACCCTCATAAATCAGCTCCGGCATAAAACGATAGAAAAGTGTGAGCAGCAGATTGCTGATATGTGCGCCATCTACGTCGGCATCTGCCATAATGACAATCTTGTCATACCGGAGTTTTGAAATATCAAAATCATTGCCGTACCCTTCTGAGAAACCGCAGCCAAAGGCATTGATCATGGTCTTAATCTCAGCATTTGCAAGCACCTTGTCAATGCTCGCCTTCTCGACATTGAGAATTTTCCCGCGGATAGGCAGAATTGCCTGATAATTTCTGTTTCGAGCAGTCTTTGCGCTGCCGCCGGCAGAATCTCCCTCGACGATAAAAATCTCACATTTGCTGTAATCCTTCGATTCGCAGTTTGCCAGCTTTCCATTGGAATCAAAGGAAAACTTCTGTTTGGTGAGCATATTCGTCTTAGCCTTCTCCTCCGTCTTTCGAATCTTGGCCGCCTTCTCCGCACAGGAGATCACATTTTTAAGGACATCGACATTCCTGTCAAAATAGCGCGGTACCTCGTCGCCTGTGACTTTGCTGACGGACTTTGCAGCATCCTGATTATCGAGCTTGGTCTTTGTCTGCCCTTCAAATCGGGGCGCCGGATGTTTGATTGAAACAACTGCCGTCATGCCGTTTCGCACATCTGCCCCCGTGAAATTTACATCCTTTTCCTTTAAAATATTCAGCTCACGCGCATAGTTGTTGATGATGGTCGTGAACATGGTCTTAAATCCTGTCAGATGTGTTCCGCCCTCGGCATTGTAAATATTATTGCAGAAGCCAAGCACATTTTCATGAAATTCATTGACATACTGAAAGGCGCATTCCACTGTAATATCCTCGCTGACCCCTGTAAAATAGATAATATCATGCAGCGCTTCTTTATTTTTGTTTAAATCCTTGACGTAACCGATAATGCCCTCTGGTTCAGCATATGTGATGGTCTCCGCCACGTCTCCGCGCAGGTCAGAAAAAATAATTGTGAGCTTTGGATTGAGATATGCCGTCTCGTGTAACCTGCTTTTCACATCCTCCGCCTTGAACCGGGTTTTGTCAAAAATCGTGGGATCAGGCGTAAAATTTATCGTCGTCCCCGTCTCCTTTGTTCTGCCGATGACAGGAAGCAGACCATCCACCAGCTCGACAACAGGATTGCCATATTCGTACTTGTCCTGATGAATCTGACCGCCGCTTTTTACGGTCACAGTGAGCTGTGTGGAGAGCGCGTTCACCACCGAGGAACCAACACCATGCAGTCCGCCGCTGGTCTTGTATGCATTGTTGTCAAATTTTCCGCCCGCGTGGAGTGTCGTAAAGACAACACGCTCTGCACTGACGCCTTTTTGGTGCATTCCGACAGGAATCCCTCTGCCGTTGTCGGAAATTGTTGCAGAACCATCCTTTTCGAGTGTGACACGAATCTCACTACACACTCCTGCCAGATGTTCGTCTACGGAGTTGTCAACGATTTCATATATTAAATGATTCAGCCCTTTTGTGGACACACTTCCTATGTACATACCGGGTCTTTTTCTTACGGCTTCCAGTCCCTCGAGAACAGTAATGCTGGAAGCGTCATAGATTGTTGTCTCAGTCTTTGCCATGAAATAAAACCATGCCTTTCTTATCTTAATTTGATCTTTATTTAAAAAAATCTTTTTTAAATATGATTTTTCGTCTTGACTTATAGAGTATAACACATCTTTCCAACATTGCAAATACTTTTGAAGATTTTTTCAAACATACGTTTTTGCATGCAAAAACCCCCAGTATATATTGTACATGGGGGTTTTTCTGCCATATTGCAGTCAGCGGCAGGATTCGTTGAACATATTTTTTATATTTTACATTGGCAAAGTTAATGCTGCTGCTTGATGTCAAAAAGCGGACAGTCTTTACGGAATTTCCCAAATCTTACACAACAGCCTCCACAATCGTCTTGTTTCCAAGCCTGATCTCCCTGACGCCGACATTCTTATTTTTGTTAAAATTAAAGCTTAACATATACCCCCTATCCTTATGATAATAGTCTAAATAATCCATGAGCTGTTCTTCGCCTCTTTCGTTATATTCATTACCGTGCCAGATTTTTAACTCAACGATAAACTGCTCTCCGCGATAATCTACAATAACATCTGTGCGCCGTGCATCTCTGGTCTGCGCCTCAAGATAATAATTCCCCGTGCCATTGATAATCGGCTTTAAGTACAGCAAGAAAAATTTACGCCCGTATTTTTCGATAAAGTTTCCATCCTTTTCGCTGTAAATTTCATTGAAATATTCAACAAATTTTTTTAGAACCAATTTCATATCGAGCATGTTGTTCCTGATAAACTGAAACCGGTCACTCTCACCTCTGGAAAAGACCTCGCTCGTAATCGCTTCCTTTGCCATAAACATATTCAGCAGACACATTTCAAACATTCGGTTAGCAATTGCGACATGGCTGTTTTCCTCCTTGAAAAATCCAAACATAACGCCAAGATAAATGGATTTCTCCTCCATACTGAACGGTATCCGTTTGCCGCGGTATAGTATATCCTCTGTGATTCTGTGAAGCGCTTCATACGTATCAAGCTGCTTTGCCATGCTCTCAAACAAAAGCGGATTTTCCTTTAAAATCATTGTTACCGCTTTTTCGACGCCCTTTTTTGACCATGCAATATCTGGGCTTTCGTATCCCTCGCTTCCAACGATTTTTTCATCAATCCGTTTGCAGATTAAGGATACCAGCACCGGATAACCTGATGTATATGCATAGATCTCTTCTGCGACTGCCGTTATATTCATTCCTGTCTGGTAATCATTTTCATATTCTTCCAGCATTCCTGCAATCTGTTTTGCCGAAAAATTCATGTCAATATCAAAATCTGCCGCAATGTTCCACGGACTGTTGTACTGATGTTCTGACTCTTGACGCAATTTTAGTTTGAGATTCTTAATACTGTATACGCCAGCAAGGATTACGGAATGGAAAATTGGCATTTTATCCCGGTATAAGTAATAGCTTCTAAGCTGTGCCAAAAAGTCAACAAACACCTGATTATTGCTCGCGCTGTCAACCTCGTCAATCATCAGTACCATCGGACGCGGGCTGTTCCTGCATACATCGCTTAACCGTACAAATAAATCCTTTAAGCCAATACTGCCTTCTGCTCTAATCCCTGATAATGGTTTCAGCAGTTCTTCGCTGTCATCTGTATTATTGATATGAAATGCTCTAATCATGATATCCGCAAACGCATTTGAAAAGGTTGCTTCGTCTGCAAAATCCTTCGTCCCAAGCTGTTGAAAATCAAGGGATAATACGATATACTCGTCCATTAAATATTTCTCCAACGCCCTCAGTGTTGTGGTCTTTCCGTACTGACGTCCGCGGTTGATGACGAAATACTTTTTTCTCTCAACCAATAATCGTTTTATCCTTTCAAGTCTGTTATCCAGTTTTACCATATAATGTTCTTTCGGGTTGCAAGAACCCTCTGTATTGAAATATCTTGTCATTTTTAGCCTGCCTCTCCCATACAGTCTCTTCTTACAAAATGATTTTAACACGATATTGAAGATCTGTAAACAAAAGGCAATTGGTTCTTCTCAGAAGAGAAATATTTATCCTTATAGCGCATATCATCAACCTTTCGGTTATTTTATTTATCTAAAGAGAACTAACTTTACTCTTTTGCCGATGCCGCATAATTGCTCTGCACAGCAGCAGGAAGTTCATCATATTGTACCTCTTTCCATTCAAGAACGCCACGGATTGGCATTACCGTTAAACGGATATAAGCTCCCTCTTTCAATTCCCTTGATGTTCCGAATGTAATGTCCTTTCCCTTTCCATTCTCATTGTAAGAAAATAAAGTGTATGAGTAATCCATACTTCCGCTAAAGTTAATCACTCCGCCTTTCGATTCGATCTGCTTCACTTTACTATTATCAATTTGTGAATAATAGTATGTGCTGCCAGCTCCCGAAAGGAACCATATGCAAAAGCAGATAAAGCCTGCTATAATTACGGCAGCCGCCGAAAAACCTGCAATCATTTTCTTTTTCATTTCTATATCCTCCACTTACCAGCCTTTTTTGACTATTGCCTTTTTACCCTTTTTTGCTTTTTTAACCGGTACATTTCCTTTTGCAGTAAATACAAAAACAGCAGAAATCCCAAATGCCGCAACCATACTAAGCAAACAGGTTGATACATTCCAATGTACCGCAGAATCATAACTTCGGTAACTGATTAAACCCAGACTTGCGGTAACGGGATAAATATTGGCTAACGCAGCATTTCCAGAGGCAAACATACCACCATAACCATAAACAAAAGCAATAATTGTTCCGATCATATGTCCGTTTGGTATACGGGCGGCGAATGCAATAACAGGCATAACACCAATATACAAAAACAGGCAGTTAAAAATAATCTGAATAAACGTCTGCAATATTGATATTACAGAAATTCCCGGAAATCCCATCATCAAATCCGCGATTACCGTAAATGCCGCACTTACCAGCCCAAAAAACAAAGAAAGCAATGCACATACAAGCAGCTTCCCCCACAACAAACTGCTATATGAAACAGGTATCGTCAAAATACTTTTCAGCGTATCATCGTTTGCTTCCCTTGCTATGATATATCCGGCAATTAAAGCAATACACACAGGAAAAATCATGGTAACATTATTTTTGATCACCTGTTCCGTAAAGAAAGAAAATGTCCAGACTGTTCCGTCCAATGCGGTTGTGGAAAAAAGTGTCAGGAGGACGGAAAGCAGCATCAGAAAAACACCTGCCCATATCATATGATATCGCTTTAATTTCCATATTTCGGTTTTAACCATGCGAAGCATATCATTCATCCCCTCTCTTTTTATACATATAATCAATCAATATAACAGAAAGCAAAGCAATAACGGCTAAAATAATGATTGTCTGAAATGTAGTCGGAATTAAATATTCCAGCATACCCACGCCGTCCATAGCGCCATGTGCGGTTAAATTCCCTGCACTCCAAAGGGTTGTAAGCGGAATCGGCATGAACCAGCACATCGCTTTCGGCAGTGCGCCAAAAGATGATTCGGCTGTCAGACTCAGGACACTGTAAAAAATACATAATAAAACAGAAAATACATAGTTCTTGCTAAAGAACACTACGAGAACGACTAACGGCAGCGTCCCGGCGGTAATAAAAATCCCCATTTCCAGCGCAAAAAATAATCTGTAAGCAATGCTGTTTACTTCTGCAATCATCCCTCCGCACAGAATTGATATCAATGCCGATATCAGACTAAAAATACTTCCAAAAAAGAACAGGACAATTATTTTTGCCAAAATCATCTGTGTGCTCGTGACAGGGATTGTACGCAGGTTTTTAAATGTATCATTATCCCGTTCCATAAAAAAGAGCATGGCTGCCATCACCCCGATCACGCATGGTAAAAGCAGTTCTACCCCATATCCCATAACAAACTGAAAATAATCATTAAAAATATCTATTTTGCTGTCATATTGTCCTGCTGTCTGCGGCATTGTCATCATTGCTGTCAGCGGCACGGGAAATAAAAACGCCGAAAGGACAACCAGCCATATAAATTTTTTTCGCTTCAATTTCGAAAACTCACAAATAACAAGTTTAAGCAATCCCCTCACCCCCTGTTACACGTTTGAAGTAATCTTCAAGGCTTTCTTCTGAAGTTGCGGCTTCCGATACTTCCAGGCCATTTTCCACAAAAGCAGTAACAATTTTTCCTATTGGTAAATCAAGGTTATGCACCTGTATATTGTGGTCATCCTGTATGGTAAACTGGCTTTCATGAAAGATACGTTCTAAAATTCTTGCCGCCTGTGCCGTATCAGAAACAATAAACCGGATATGCTTGCTGCTCTTTGCTTCCAGTTCTGCAAGACTTTCTTCTTCCAGCAATGCGCCGTGGTCAATAATGCCGATATCATCAGCCAATAATGCAATTTCAGAAAGGATATGACTGGAAATCAAAATTGTTTTTCCACGCTCATTGCAGAGGTCACGGATAAAGGAACGGACTTCTGCAATTCCAATCGGGTCAAGACCGTTAATCGGTTCGTCCAAAATCAAAAGTTCCGGGTCATGCATAATGGCAAGGGCAATCGCCAGCCGCTGTTTCATGCCAAGTGAATATTGGGAAAACAGCTTCTTATCTTTGTAAGGCAGACCAACCAGATCAAGTGCATTTTTAATTGCGTCTCGGTTCGGCACGCCCCGCAGGGTGGCAAAAATGCGCAGGTTTTCCGTAGCGGTAAGATTCGGATAAAATCCGGGGGATTCAATCAGACTGCCAATACGGGGCAGCAGCTTTTTTTCATTTGCCGCCAAAGGCTTTCCCCAAATCGACACTTCCCCGGAAGTCGGCTGCGTCAGTCCGAGCAGCATTTTCATTGTCGTCGTTTTTCCGGCTCCGTTTCTGCCAAGCAGACCATAGATACGCCCTTTCTGAACATGGATATTCAGATTGGCAACACTTTTCTGTGTTCCATATTGTTTTGTAAGATTTTTTGTTTCAATTACATATTTGCTCATTGCAATCCTCCTACTATTTATAGAATTTTCCTGACCGCTTTGCTTGTCAGGAAACAGTGGAATATTCCAGGCCGCTTCGCTTGCCAGGAAACACCACATATCTCTAAACCGATATGCCTTATTCTATCACGCCAACCTTGCATAAACCTTGCACGAACCTTGCGTTAACCTTGCATTTAAAAAATTAATTTCTTTAAATAATAAAATCCCCGCAGGACGGAGATTCTATTGCCACCATAAAAAACAGCGCTGATTCATTCTGCCAGTGGAAAAAGCAGGATAAAAACGGTTCCCTCTCCCGGTGTGCTTTCCACTGTTATTGTTCCATTCAATTTGGCTACAAGCTGATGTACGATAGACAGACCAAGTCCGCTGCCTTTTTCAGACCGCCCTCTATCGCATTTATAAAGCCGCTCAAAAATATGTTTCAAATCCTCCTTATCAATTCCCACGCCATTATCAGACAAAAGAATTTTTATATTCCCTCCCTGCCCTGATAAAGATATTTCTATTTTATCTGCATGGCTGTGGGAAATCACATTCTGTATCAGATTGTTTAATATCCGCATATATCCGTCCGGGTCAACCTGCACCCGAAACGGCTGCTCCGGAATGTTCACTGTGAAATCTATCTGTGTATCCTCAAATATGGGTATCCAGTCAATCAATATGTTCCGTGTCAGTTCCGTTAAATCAACAATAGATATATTCATCGAAAATTCATTGGAACCCAGCTTGAACCAGTCAAAAAGCACATCTATATATTCTTTTAAATCGTGGGCTTTCCGGCGGGATGTTTCTATATAATCGTCACGTTCTTTCCCATCAACAATCCCTTTATGTGCAGCGTCCAAATATCCTATCAGTGTAGTAAGCGGTGTCCTTACATCATGGGAAAGGCTCGTCATAAGCTGCCTGTTGGTTTCTTCTGTTTGACGATAGGCAGAAAGCCTGTTCTCGTAGGACAGGATAATATCGTTGATTGCATAAGCAAGCGGAGCCACAAGTTCATGTGTTTCCGATAAAATGCGCCTGTTTCCATTTCCGTTTTTTACATCTTCCAAAACGTCAGACATTTCTAATAGCTGCTTTTTCACACGCCGGACGATAAAAGCAGCCCCGCAAACCGAAACAAACGCAACACCCAGTGCAACCATTGTAACTGCTTCTGTATACAATATTCACACCTCCCTGCTGAAACGATAGCCAATCCCTTTCACTGTCTGTATATACCGTGGATTGCCCGGATTCTCTTCTATCTTTTTCCGCAGACGGCTGATAATTGCCATAATATTGCTGTCATCATAGACATACTCTTCTCCCCATACACTTTCATAAATTTGCTGCTTTGTCAGTATCTTTCCCTGATTTTTTGCAAGAAGCAATAGTAAATCAAATTCTTTCGGCGGCAGTTCATAATCACCATTTACCGCGTGGATAGAACGATTGTTATAATCAATACGCAGTCCGTCAAAATCAAATGTCTGTAACTGTCCGTCTTTGGGGTTAAAGCGAGTATAGCGTCTAATCAATGATAGAATACGGGCAATCAGCTCGTCCATGTCAAAAGGTTTTGTCAGATAGTCATCAGCCCCCGCCCGTAAACCACGCACTTTTGAAGCACTGTCATTTTTTGAGGTAAACATCAGGATTGGCAGGCTGCTTTCTTTTCTGATCTGCTCCAAAGTTTCAAAGCCGTCAAAGCCGGGCATCATGACATCCAATATGACAAGCTGGTATTCTTTTTCCTTCATCTGCAGCAGACCGGATTTTCCAGAATAACAGCAGTCGGCTTCTATGCTTTCCTGTAAAACACTCTGCTTGATTAGTACACAAAGTTCCTTATCATCATCTATAATCAAAATCCTGTTCATTATTGACGTTCCTCCGTTTATTAAATTACACATCCATATGCCGGGATTACAGCCACATTACAATTATATGTGGAGATTTGGTCAATGACAAGTACCCAAATTGGGGGTATTTTCTTTTTCTCGCCTTTTGTGCATTTTTTTAAGTTCGCGCCTATGGGGCTTATCCACCTGTTTGAACAGTTCCTAAGAATATGCTTCTATTACATAAGCAAACAAATTTTCGAACATAATTCATTGTTATATTTTAATAAAAATAGTTTTTCCTGCACTTATTTGAATACAACCATTGCAAATGAATAAAATTTGTATACAATATTAATTAGAACATAAGTGAAGCCGCTAAATAACACGGTGTAAACGCTTTCATGAGCAGTAAGTATAATCACAAATATTACAAAATATTAAAAAGAAAAGGATGGATTTTATATGATGTATGGATTTGGTACAATGATTGATCAACTGAAAAAAAGCCCTAAGACGATTGTCTTTACCGAGGGAACAGACCCACGTATTCTTGAGGCTGCCTCCCGCCTTTTGGCAAGCAGTTTCCTTCACCCGATTCTTGTTGGCAATGAGGAGGATGTACTGATGGCTGCGGAGGAAGCGGGATACAATATTCGCGGTGCACAGATTATAGATAGTAATAATTACGATCGCTTTGACGAGATGGTTGAGAGATTCTGCGAACTTCGTAAAAGCAAAGGTATGACGCCGGAGGAGGCTAAGAAGATTCTTTCCCAGCCGAATTACTTTGGCACAATGCTTGTTGAGATGGGTGTTGCAGACTCCCTCCTTGGCGGCGCGACATACTCTACCGCGGACACCGTTCGTCCTGCTCTTCAGATTATTAAGACGAAGCCGGGCAACAGTATTGTATCCTCCTGCTTTATCCTTGTCCGTCCGGGTGCTACTGGTGAGAATGAAGTGCTTGCCATGAGCGACTGTGCGATCAATATCAATCCTACTGAGGATGAGCTTGTTGAGATCTGTGGTGAGACAATTGAATGTGCAAAAATCTTTGGTGTAGACCCTAAGGTAGCGTTCCTCAGCTATTCTACCTTTGGCTCTGGCAAAGGTCCCGATGTCGAAAAAATGAGAAATGCAGCAAATAAGGCAAAGGCAAAATTCCCCAATACGCCAATTGAAGGCGAATTGCAGTTCGATGCCGCTGTATCTCCGCGTGTGGCACGTACAAAATGCCCTAATTCCCAAGTAGCAGGTCACACCAATACCTTTATCTTCCCAGATCTCAGCTCAGGAAATATGGGCTATAAGATAGCACAGAGAATGGGTAATTTTGAGGCATACGGTCCAATCCTTCTAGGCTTGAATGCGCCGGTCAACGACCTTTCCCGCGGGTGCAATGCGATTGAGGTATACTCCATGGCGATCATTACGGCTGCGTTAGTGTAAATCAATAGAGACAATACAAAAAGCAGGTAGTACATGCCTGCTTTTTATATTGCCTCTATTTTATTCTAATATTTTTATCTCAATTTTTTGCAGCACGTCACCGCCAATGAGCCTGGGCCGATATGGCAGGACACGCTCAGCGACAGCGGGTCCACTGTATAGACAGGATAGTCAGGAAATTGTGCCTGCACTTCCTGTTTGAATACGTTCGCTGCCTCTTCATTCTGTGTATGGGCAATTGCCAGATACATTTGATTATCCGGTGACAACCCACCAAAGCGCTTTTCGATATCGCTCTTAATGGCATTGATCATAATAGATTTGGCCTGATTGACCGTTCTTGCCTTCGCAAAGGCGTCTAGTTTATCTCCCTGAATCTGTAACACGGGCTTTAACCGCAGCAGTGTGCCAAGCGCCGCAGCAGCAGGTGTGATGCGTCCGCCTTTTTTCAGATAATAAAGCGTATCTATCATGATGTATATGCTGGAATTTAACTTGTCCGCCTCTAAGATCTCTTTGATTTCGCTGCCGCTCTTTCCCTCTTTTACAAGTTCAAGGGCATCAATGGCAGCCCGCTTCTGTGTTACAGAGATTCTTTGATTATTTACCACATGAACCTTCCCGTCATAGTCCTGTGCCAGCATGACTGCTGTCTGGCAGGAGCCGCTCAGTCCGCTGGACATTGGGATATGGACAATCTCGTCATGTTCTTTTAACAGTTCATCCCAGAGCTGCATAATAGATTCCGGCGATGGCTGTGAGGTGGCAATATCTGCATTTTGCGCCAGCTTTTGATAAAATGCTTCCTGACTGAGCGTAATCTCCTCATAAAAAGTCTCCCCGTCAATCATAAAAGGCATTGGCAGCACATGAAGTCCCATCTCCTTTGCCTGACTCTGTGTGATACCGCTATTACTATCCGTTACAATTGCTATTTTCGACATTTCATCCTATCTCCTGTTAAATTCTTTTAGATGTTTATATAGTCAAGATTTGTGGCAGCATTCTCTTCATAATATGCCCAAAATGCTTGATATTCATTGTTGGGCTGCCTATAGGAAGCATATATTTTTGCTGCACAGCACTGCGCGTCCTGCAAAATCACTGCATCTTGATAAATATCGCCCAACTGGAATTGGAACTGGCCGCTCTGACGGATTCCAAACAGGTCTCCCGGACCACGCAGCCGCATATCCTCCGATGAGATAAAAAAACCATCATTAGATTTATTTAAGACCTGCAGCCGTTCCATTGTATCATTTTGATTCGAGGTTGTGATAAAAATGCAGTAGGACTGGTGTTCTCCACGTCCTACACGGCCTCTGAGCTGGTGAAGCTGCGCCAGACCAAACCGCTCAGCATTCTCTACCAGCATCACCGTCGCATTCGGTACATTGATGCCGACTTCAATGACCGTCGTGGATACCAGCACATCAATATGGTGCGCGGCATATTCTTCCATGACATAATTTTTGGCTTTGGGATTCATCTGCCCGTGCAGAAATTCCACCCGCACACTGTCTGGCAGTGCCTTCTTGAGCTTTTCTGTGTACTCAATTACATTTTCGAGAACGGGCTGGTCTCCCATCATCTCCTCATCACTTGCCTCAACCATCGGACATACGACATACACCTGTCTGCCCTGTGCCACTTCTTTCGCGATAAACTCATATGCCTTTTTTCGGTAATCTGTATTGACGACACAGTTTTTAATCGGAAGCCGGTTTGCCGGAAGTTCATCCATGACCGATATATCCAAGTCTCCATATAAGATCAGGGCGAGCGTTCTCGGAATCGGCGTGGCACTCATCACAAGAATGTGCGGCTGTATTCCTTTTTGTGCAAACGTCTCGCGCTGTTTGACGCCAAAACGGTGCTGCTCGTCAGTGATCACAAGACGCAGGTCATAAAAATCTACGTCATCCTGCAAAAGAGCCTGTGTCCCGATAATCACATTCCCCGTCCCCAGAACAATGCTCTCCTTTGCCCTGCGCTTTTGCTTCGCAGTCAAAGACCCTGTGAGAAGTACTGGTTTAAAGGGCAGGTGATACTTGTCAGCCAGCTCCAATATAGATTCATAGTGCTGTTTGGCGAGCACTTCCGTGGGTGCCATGAATGCAGCCTGATGATGGTTCATGACGCACATAAACATCGCGAGCACTGCCACAATGGTTTTGCCAGAGCCGACATCTCCCTGAATCAGCCGGTTCATCAGATGTGTCGAGCACAGATCGCTCTCTATTTGCGCCCAGACCTTCTTCTGCGCGCCAGTCAGCTCATAGGGAAGGCTGTCGATAAAATCCTGACAGGCGTCAATGCGCATCATTGGGGCATCATTGATTTCCTGAACTGTCATATCCCGAAGAAACATGACAGAGACAATAAAGAACAAGAATTCTTCAAAAACCAGACGCTTTCTGGCTGAAACCAGCGCGTCACGATTTTCAGGAAAATGAATGCCTGTCACTGCCGATTTCAAATCCGTCAGCCCAAATTCCCGGCGCATCGATTCAGGAATATAATCCTCACCAAAATCCAACTTGTTGACTGCGGCGAGTACCGTCTTGGTGATCGCGGCGATGGTAAGCCCCTTGGTTGTGGGATAAACTGGCGCAAGCCGGTGCACATTCTGCGCAAATTCCTGCGGGCTGACAATTTTTGGCTGATCCATCGTCATGCGATTATTTTTCAAAATAACGCGCCCACGGAAAATATATTGTTTGCCGGTCTGAAGATTGTTTTTGATATAAGGCATGTTGAAATACACGATATCGCAGGCGCCGCTGTTATCTCTGACGCGCACTGTAGTAATCGACATATTCTGCCTTATATGTACGGTTTGGGGAACACTGATGACCAAAGCACGTATCGCAGATACCTGATTCGCCTTCAGCTCCCCGATATTTACAAGATCGCGCCACTCTTCATAATCTCTAGGATAATGTCTGATCAGATCGTCAACCGTCTCTATATTTAACTTATGATATAAGGCAGCTGTTTTCTCTCCAACCCCTTTTATCACTGTAATTGGATCGTTTCTCTTCACCGTAGTTACTCCGCTGAAATAATATATGAATAAATCGGCTGGCCGCCAAACTGTAGTTCTACATCGCAGCCGCTGTATTCAGCCTGCACCTGATCTGCCAGCCGCTGTGCCTGTTCCTCTGTTATGACATCTCCATAATAAATGCTGATCAGCTCAAATTCATCAGACATCATCTTTTGGACCATGTTGAATGCCACGCTCTGTAAATCGGTTCCCACAGCCAGAATCCCTTTGTCGCCGATGCCCATAAAGTCCCCTTGATGAATCTCCTGATTGTCAATCATGGTATCTCGCACAGCGTAAGTAACCTGTCCTGTTGCAACACGCTGCACCTCCTCCGTCATCACTGCCTCATTTTCCTCAACAGAGATATCAGGCACATAGTTGATGATTGCTGTAATCCCCTGCGGAACTGTCTTGGTTGGTATGACAATAATATTTTTGTCCTTCGTCAGCTGTTTTGCCTGATTTGCCGCGAGGATAATATTTTTATTATTTGGAAAAATGAAGATATTATCCGCATTAATTTTCTCAATGGCATTGAGCATATCTTCAGTGCTGGGATTCATAGTCTGTCCGCCTTCAATAATATAATCAACGCCAAGTGAGCGGAATATTTCATTCATACCCTCTCCGATGGATACTGCGATGAATCCAGTCTCCTTATGCACGTTCGGCACGGCATCACTGTTCTCAGCCGCCGGTGCTGTCTGACTCGGAAGATCTGTGCTCTGCATCTGCTTCTCCATCATGTCGGACACCTTCTCATCGCGCTCAAGACGCATGTTTTCTATAATGATGGTCGTGAGCGAGCCAAAGCGAAGCGCCTTCTGCATTGCAAGTCCGGGATCGTTGGTGTGCACATGTACCTTTACGATCTCATCGTCTGCCACGACGACAATCGAATCGCCGATGGAGGAGAGATACTCTTTAAAATCCATTTCTTGCTTAATGTTAAAAGGCTTGTTGAGCATAATCAAAAACTGTGTGCAGTAGCAGAATTTAATCTCTGCATTAGCCTGTGCCTCGATGGTGGACGGCATTGAGCCTTTCTCCGCGGCAGCACTGGTCTTTGGCGTGAAATCAAGCGATACATCAAGTTCTTTGCCAAGGAACGCATCATAGGCACCTTTGAGCACCTCCACAAGACCCTGCCCGCCAGAATCAACCACGCCCGCCTGTTTTAAAACAGGAAGCATATCCGGTGTCTGTGCCAAGACAATCTCAGCTTCCTTGATGACCTCACCGATAAAGACCTCCAGATCCTTCTCGCCCGCCATCGCCAAATCTGTCGCTCTTCTGGCGGCGCCTTTTGCAACCGTTAAGATGGTTCCTTCCTTCGGCTTCATGACAGCCTTGTAGGCGGTTTCCACAGCCTTGTCACAGGCAGAGGCAAGAATGGCAACGTTAATCTCGTCATACTCTCTGATGACCTTTGTAAAGCCTCTGAAAAGCTGTGACAGAATAACGCCGGAGTTTCCGCGTGCGCCTCTCAAAGACCCTGACGATATCGCCTTTGAGAGCGAGATCATATCTGGCTCCGCGATTGCGGCAACCTCCTTTGCAGCAGACAGAATCGTCATGGACATATTTGTACCTGTATCGCCGTCGGGAACAGGAAACACATTCAACTCGTTGATCCACTCTTTTTTATGCTCTAAATTCTTTGCTCCGGCGAGAAACATCTTTGCCAGCATTTTCGCATCGATTACATTTATTCCCACTTCAGAAATCCTCCTTAATCAATCACTCGAACGCCTTCAACAAAGATGTTGATTTTTTCGATTTCGAGACCTGTGAAACTTTCTACTTTGTATTTTACATTATTGATCAAATTATCACATACAGTAATAATACTGACGCCATATGCGACAATCACGTGAAAATCAAGAATCAATTTATTATTCACAATATTTACCGATATCCCATGCGTGATGCTCTCCTTCATAAGCAGCTTCACCAAACCGTCCTTTACGTTCACTGATGCCATGCCGACGATGCCGAAGCATTCCACAGCGACACTTCCTGCATACTGGGCAATAACCTCAGGATCGATATAGATATTACCCAGATGGGTATTCATAGATCCTTTCATAGAAATCCTCCTTTGGTTCTTTTATAAAATAAAAAACATTAATGCTATTATTATAACCGTTTTTGAAAAAAAAGGAAACACAAAAAAATTATATTTTTTAAGAAAAAGAACTTGTCAAATAACAGTTTATCTGATAAGATATTAATGTTGTGAGTCGAATGACTTAGTTTAGTCGAGGAGGTGCTAACGATGGCAAAGTGTGATATTTGTGGCAAAGGCGTTCATTTCGGTAATAACGTAAGCCATTCTCATAGAAGATCCAATGCAATTTGGAATTCAAATGTAAGAAGTGTAAAGTGCAAAGTAAACGGAGCTGCTAAGAGAATGCATGTATGTACAAGATGTCTGCGTTCCGGATCTGTAGAAAGAGCGTAATCTATATTGTATAAACAACGATAAAAAAAGAAGTGCTGCGCTTCTTTTTTTATCGTTTAAAAGCCAGTACTATGAACCTTCATGGTACCGGCTTCTCATACTTTCATACTCTGTCTGAATAAGCAGTAATGTCTTGGTATCCCCGCATTTGTTATCCGGGTGAAAAATCTTTAATAACTCCTTGTAACGCTTCCGCAGTGCCAGTTCACTGTCAACTCCCCTGAAAAAGCTTGTACTATCATAGGCGCTTGATTCATATTGATGCATAGTTTTCGCGCCAGACATTTTCTGGCGTCTGTACTTGTTCTTTTCGTGCTCAAAATTCAAGCGCTCGCACTCTAATGCTTTTCTGTCAAGCGCAAGCTGCTGATAGGCATTCTCTATAATTTTCTTCTTTTTTTCGATGAATACCTCATTGTCATCAAAGCGTTTCTTAATTGTCTTTTCGCGCAGTTCCAGTGCAGTTCTCTCACGCTCCAGTTTCCGTTTCAGCTCCTGAAGCTCGCGGTTAAGCTCTTGCAGCTCTTCTCCCTTTGCCTGAATTCTGACCTGCTCCCGGAACATCCAAAGTTTCATATCTTTCAGATCCTCTGGTGATTCAGCCCTCAAGAGTGCTTCATCAAAATCCAACATCTCCATTACTCCCTTTGCATTAGAAATTCATCTATCGTTTATCTACAGTCAAATAGATAATACCCCGTTATAATAAAAATAGCGATAAGTATCAATCCTACCCATGTGTTTCCTATCGCCAGCATAAAGAGCATGCCGATTGCAATCCAAAACAAGGTATATCCTATAAGTTTGCACATCCTTATAATACCCCGGCACATCTTTATTTATTATATGCACAGCAGACTTTTTTTATATCACAACGAATATCATTGGAACTGTTTAATAATACTCTTCTGGGAATGCAGTGTTAATCGCTTCCTCGTCGCTGGGCATATCTTCTTTTTGGGCGGTAAATCTGTCTATAAGATCGGGCACCATATCAATAATCTTGGTGACAGTATCCTGATTTTTGATGTTGACAAGCCGCACCTGTCCATTCTTGATGACGAGCACTGCACTTGGCGACATTTTGCCAGTCATACCGCCTGCGCCGCCGCTTTTCTTCTCCTGAGAAGAAGAACCCGCGCCAACGCCAAACGTGACATCGACCAGCGGAATAATCGTCGTGTCGCCCGCCTGTGTCGGCTCTCCTACCACTGTTTTTGATGAGAGAAAGCTCTCCATTCCCTGCATCATTGAATTAACCACTTCATTAAAACTGTTATTACCAGACATTCCATACCTCCAAATCGACTATGTTAAATGTTTTTCGTTAAATTTCCTTCTGTCTTAAACTCTTTATCAAACGTTTGAGATCTTTATTAAAAAACAGGATACATCCTGCGTGTACAAACACGAATACAGAAACTCGTCCCCGAAATGCAAACTCGCCCTCCAGAACCGTTTGGTCAAACTCTGGCTGTATGTCTACCGCGCCCATATGCACGGGGTACAGCATTCCCCATACCGCAAGCACCTGCCCCATCATCGCCGGGTCCTCAAACCCCAGATGCAGATTTACGCTGAATTTGCGCGGTGCAATTTTTCTGATTATGCGTCCAAATTGTCCCCAGCACACAGTCAAAGCCTGTTTTGTACTATCACGCTGCAATATTTCGAGATAATATTTTATGTTCTTTTTTATCCTAACCATTGTATCACAAACTTTATTGAATGTGAACTTTAACTTTTTGAAAAAATTTACAAATTTTGAAAAAAAATCCTTTATTTTTTGAATGATATTTAATTTCCTGAATGGTTTCCTGGCGTGTCTCTTTCCAGCGTCATCTTTCTCTGAAGGAGTCTGTATCGCTGTTGTATGAAAAGTATCGCGCGTGTCAGCTTCAAATTCTTCGTATTCTTGATAAAAATCTTCTTGACTCTCAAAATCTTCATCAGTTCCCCAGTTTGCACCGCTGTCCTCATCTGAGGAGGCTGCCTGAATTTCGCTGGCAGGCCTTCTCTTAGTTTTTGTTGACTTCGCTTTTTTATTCCTGAACGTATCAAAAAAAGGGATGCCAAAAATCTTCAAAACAAGATGCAGCTCTTGTTCATTCTGATAGGCGCCCATCACAGACACAATATGGAGAAGCCATGATACGCGCAGTGTCGTCATAAACGTGCCATTCTGATAGCTGCCTTTGCCGCGGTACCGCACTGGCACAAACAAGACCAGCAATAATAGAAATAAAATAAGTCCCAGAAGCACCAGAATCACAATTCCAATGATCTTCAAAACGGTTAATAGTGTCAATACCATAAGCTCCCCTTATTTGAAAAAAGATTTTACATCATATGTCCCTGTCTCGCGAAAAACATCCTCAATCATGTCTATGACCAAATCCACTGCCCCGCCATATCCCGTGGCAATGCCGACAATATAGGGCATGTTGGCTTTTTTTCGGTAATATTTTTGTTTGAGCATTCCGCTGTGATAGATCTCAAGCAGGTCCCTGTTTTTTGCGAGCGCGATAATGTAGATTGTCGGCTGAGGTCTGCCTGTCCGCAGCTTCCACTTCACTGTCCCGCATTTTTTGTCCAATGACGGGCTGATATATAACTTCTTACTAAAACGCATCTTTTACCACTGCTTCCAAATAGATTTTGTTATCACTGACTATTCTAACATAACATTCCAAATATTACAAATCAAAAAGAAGATCAAAACTGACCTTCTTTTTAGCTGTTTTAACGTGGTTTTATCCATTGTCTGTTTTTTCGAAGCTCGAGATATTCCTGATACGCCTGTTCTAAGATCTGCTTTTCATTTGAAAATTTGAGCAGATGATATGCCTCATGATATTTATAATATCCCGAATCAACAAAAAATTCTTCACGCTGTGGCTTGCTGTAATAATTATCCGCCATCATTAGATACCAATGGACTTCCTTCTCTACGATATCCTGAGGCACATTGAAGGTATATTCGCTCTTTCCAATATATTTCATAACAGTAGCTTTCACGCCTGATTCCTCAAACACTTCTCGCAGGGCAGTCTCCACATGCTTCTCACCCATTTCAACAGTGCCTTTTGGTAAAACCCACCCTTCGTATCTGTTTTTGAAATTTTTGTATAAAAGTAAAATTTTACCCCGGAAAATGACTACGCCACCACAACTAGTAGCTTGAATCATGGTGTTTCCTCCTGTATGGTGCGTATATTATTCTTTCATACTGTCCATAATGCTTATAATCTGGCTTGTTTCATAAGGTTTTGTGACAAAATCTGCCGCGCCGAGCTTGATCGCATCCAGCATTTTATTTTTCTGACCAGATGCCGTCACCATTATTATTTTGGCTTCCTCGTCATATTCTTTGATCTTGACAAGCGTTTCGATTCCATCCATCACTGGCATTGTGATATCAAGCGTCACGAAATCCGGCTCAAGTTCACAGTATTTATCGAAGCCCTCCTGTCCGTTTTCCGCCTCACCAATCACCTCATAGCCATTTTCAACAAGAATATGGCGAAGCATATATCTGGAAGTTTTAGAATCGTCAACTATCAAAACAGTATTCATATTATTATCTCCTTATCCTATAAAACTTTATAAGCATATTCTTATTCATATACCTCTAGTACTGCTTTAAGACTGTATCCGTTTGCATAAATGGGAATGACATACAGTTTCTCATTGCTGATAAAAGGTCCAACCATCGAAAATTCAGGGGAGCTCATGTCGATCGTGACATTGTCATAACTTAAATTTGTAGCGAACAGCCCATTCACACAATTGATAAATTCACCTACATTATCGAGGGCATCTTCATTTACAGCTTCGTATGTATCGCCCGTAAAATAATTTGCAATCGCAAGCAGATCATTGTCTGGTGCGCTGATATACACCTTCATATGCATGTCTCCTACAATCATCTGGCACGCATGCTTGTCAAGCTGCAATGAACGCGCAGTGAACGATTTGTCCAAATACGCGTCGCAGTCTATCAGACGGCGTATAGTCTGGATAAGGGTCAATGTAAATTCCTTCAGCCGCGGTGACTTTAGCGGAACAAAGATCTGCACACACTGTTCGAGATCGTCATGGATGAGCGAACTGATCTGGGCATCTGTGTAGCCGCCGATTTGCTGAAATTCATCCAGAAAATGATTGATCTGCCCGAGATCCATAAAGTGTTTGTCGATCATACTCTGGACAAACTTCATAAATGCATTCGACTGGTATGTCAGGATCTCATCAAGCTTCTCATCTGTGAGATATTCGGCATCAATGGCTGCCTCGCCAAAATGTTCGCTGTTCCTATCTATCCGTCCCAAAAGCTCTTGTGCCACTGCCGCTGATATCACTTTATTAATTACTGCGATTGTCTCTACCTCAGCCTTGAAATCTTTTTGAACGGGAAGCAGATCATCTAATTGCGTCTGCGACAAAACTTTTTTTTCCACCAAATAATTTCCAAATAAACGGTTAATCATTTTTGGTCCTCCTTTTATTTCTTCAAATTACACCTAATACTAATATACACCTTTTCACAAAAAATTACAAAGTATTCTTGAAATTTTTGCAATTTTTATAATAAATCAGAAAAGTATACATTATTTTTGACTATAATACTCATCTAAAATCCGTCTTGCCATCGGCACTGCGTACTCTCCGCCAGAGCCTGCGCCCTCCATAATGATTGTGATCTGCAAGGGTTTTTCAGTGTCATACGTATATCCGGTAAACCATGCATGTGAATCCGAGTTGGAATTAAATTCGGCGGACCCCGTCTTGCCGGCTGCACTGTAGCCTTCGCTGATCAGGCGCGTTCCAGTGCCCTCTTCCACGACGGTTTTCATGGCTTCCTGCAAAACGGCGGCCTCCTGTTCTGTGATGAGCTTCCCCAGAGCGTGCGGCGCATAGGTCTTTATCACTTTCCCTTCTGCCGTCTCGATATGGTCAATCATATAAGGCTCCATCATCACACCGTTGTTGGCGATCATGGCGGTAATCATGGCAAGCTGTATCGGTGTCATCTGTGTGGTGCCCTGACCGATGACAGTCTGTATCATGGCATTGTCATTGCTGGCAATCTCATCGGAGATACTGCTGGTATTTGCAGGGAAATCCACAGGAAGTTTTTTGTTAAAAAACAGATTGTCAAGTGTCTTTTTAAATTTGCGCCGGTCAAGTTTGAGTCCTATATTTGCAAAGGATGAATTGCAGGACTTTGCAAAAGATTCCATCAGATCAACGTTTCCATGGACGGTGCCGTGATAACAGTTGATGGTATTTTTCCCGTTGGAGAATTTTCCTGTACACTGAAACGTATAGTCCTCATAGCGCTCTGGATTTTCACGGATATATTCCAGTGCGGTCAAAATTTTAAAGGTTGACCCCGGCGGATACAAACCTTGCGTCGCCCGGTTTAATAATACAGAGCTTGTGGTGTCCTCCAGGAGACTGTCCCAGATCTCACTGATCGTATTGGGATTAAAATCTGGCTTGGAAACCATCGCAAGGATTTTTCCTGTCGAGGGCTCTGTCACAAACACGGTGCCCTCATAGGTGCCCAGCGCATTGTATGCAATTTTTTGCAGTCTGGCATCGAAGGTTGTGACAACCGTGTTTCCCATGTGCTTCTCGTTTGCCAGATCATTTTGCAGCTTGTTCCCCAGAGAGACATTGGAGGAGACGAGAAACATATTGGCGCTCTGCTCGACGCCCATTCTGCCGTTTGCAGCATAGCCAACCGCATGTGCAAACACTTTGTCAAAAGGATAGTACCGATCATCCGAATGCGCGATCGTCGTCGCAAGCACCTGACCGTCTGCGGACAGAATATCCCCCCGGATCGTCTCCTCCGCCAGAATATCCTGCCGCTTGGCATTGTAGGAGTTGTTGATCACCTGTGCACTGTCGTAATATACATAGTGGAGTAAATGCACGCTGATTGCAATAAAAAGCCCCACAAATACACCTGCGATCACATTGGTGTGAAGGTGCATGCCCGCGAATGCCACAAGTTTATGAATGAAATTATTATTCGTATCAATATTTTTATCGTCATATTCTTTATTTTCATAAGATGTATCATTATGGATATAAAATCCCTGCACAACAGATAACATCATTAGTGTCGCCAGCACGGAACTGCCGCCATAACTGATTAAGGGCAGCGTCACACCTGTAAGCGGTATAAATTTGCTGTTTCCGCCAATTGTAAGAAATAGCTGCACAATGTAGATGATTCCCAGTCCATAGGAGGCATACTGCATAAAGGAGTCCTGACATGAGTATGCGACGCGGATTATCTCCAAAAATAAACTGACACAGACTGCAATGAGGCAGATGCCGTAGATTACGCCAAATTCCTCGCAGATTGCGGAAAAAATAAAATCCTGCTCTACATAAGGAATAGAGCTTGGCATTCCGGCATCAATCCCCATGCCAAACCAGCCGCCGGTTCCGATTCCAAACAGAGACTGGGCAATCTGGTATCCCGTGGCGTTGATATCGTTCCACGGGTCAAGCCATGCCGCCACGCGCACGCGCACATGCGCAAACAGCAGATAGGAGATATATGCCGCCGCAGCGCCGCCTGCAAAACCCATAACCAAATACCGCAGACGATGTGTCGCAATATACAGGAGAATAATATACGTGATAAAATAAATCAGTGCACTGCCAAGATCCTTGGCGGCGGCAAGGAACAGCACATGCACTGCCGCAAGGAATCCTGAGAGCAGGAGGTGCCATAACTTCTTGGCTTTTGACAACATCGCTGCTGTAAACAGTACATAGATAATTTTCACAAACTCTGACGGCTGGAAGGATAACCCCATGATAGAAAAAGACAATTTAGAGCCGTTTGTAATGCTGCCCCGCACCAGCACAGCGCCCAGAATCAATATACCGGCTGCCGCAAAAATATAATCGCAGCTTTTTAACAGCTTTTGATATCTCAGAAAAGCCGGAAGAATCAGCGCGATTACCAGCGATATTGCGATGATGGTAAACTGGCGTACAGAGCGTGTCAGGGACAGGCGTGTCAATATCACAAAGCTGACAGACAACAACAGTGCGATGTGGCTTTGAATCAAGCGGTCTGCCTTTGGGTAGATTACGCGCATCAGGACCAGAAAGGCAAACACTGTGATCATTTGAAAAAGCGGAAAGAAAAGATATGTAAAATCTTTTCTTGAGGACAGCAGCACCAGACTCCCTGTCATATGATTGATAAAAATCATACTGTACTGGAGGACGAAAATAAAGTTTTTGCGCTTCCTGTCGTCACGACAAAGGGCGATAAAACTAATCAATACATATAATACAATATTTGCTGCTAATATATATTTTGATAACTCGATGACTGCTCTTAGCATTCTACTCTACTCCACGCTTATAATGTCCATTGGTAAACTCCTTGTAAGGAAATTCTGTACAGGAATTTAGAAAATATTCGATTACAGCCCTTGTCTGTGTGCCGTTCTCGACAGAAAAATCAAGCCGCAAAACCGGATAATTCTTTTTTAAAATACGATCAAGCTGTCCATGCAGCGACATGGGCACAGTATTGTACAGAATGTTATAACAATGCGTACAATTTTGTACAATTGTAATATCATTGCGATAACGGTCTGTCAAATGATATCTATTATTTGCAGTTCCAGTATCCTTTATACAGCGCTCCAGCGTGTTTCGAATACAGTTTGCCGAATACATCAAGGGAATATAACCATACAGTACAAAACAGGTATCGCCAGCAGGAATCAGTCTGTCCAACTCCTTTCTGTTCAATTCCAAGGGAAGCGTAACCCCCTCCGTCTGACTCTCCAGAAAGTCCAGTGCCACCTGATTCCACACATAAACTGTATAATCCGAGTAAATCTGCCCTTGATAGCCTATTGTATGAAGCCATTCCAGTTCTTCGAGGTTTCGGACCATGACGCCTGAAAAATGGCCGCTGTACAAGAGCGCCTCATACTTTGGCAGACAGGAATAAGATCTTTTCCGCAAAATATGTGGTAATACGAGAATATATTCCTGTTCAGGCAGCAAGGCATTCTCCGCGTAGAGAAGCAAGTCTGCCTCCACGTAAATGCGATGCAGCTTTGAAAAGGTGTTTGCAATCATAAGCTGTTCATAGGTTGTGACCAGCACGCACCATTCACTCTGCCGCAGCGGAGGCGGATTATCCGGCTTTTTCTCTGACAGCACAAGCTCTGGGACAGCGCGTAGTGACGATGCCAGAAGTTTGTGTTCCAGCGCAGCCGCCGCCCTGCGGCGCAGTTCGTTCAACGCCTTTACCGCCATGAACGAAGCATCATCTGTATCAATGTCAAGCGCTGTGAGCTGAAAACAGGTGTCGCCAAGCTTGCTCAGCTTCTGGCGGATATCCTCTTGGCGAAGTGGTTTGTTCTGCGCGGGACTGGCCAGCTCTCCTGTCACTGTCACGGAAGCTGCTTCTGTCGAAAGGGTCAAAACCGCAGGACTTCCCGCACGTATCACAGCAGAACCGCTGACCGACAGACGCACTTTGTTCGCAATATATTTCTCCTGAATTGCACGTAGAACCTCCTGTGCATTTCCCGAATATCCCGGCTCTGCCAGCGTGACCATATCTTTGTTGTGATGCTGCTGGTAATATCCGCCGCAGGTGTCCGAACGGATGTACAAGTGCTTGATAAGCTGTTCATCTTCTGGTGAAACTGTATATTTTTTCTCAGGATTTTCCAGGTATGCATCAAGATACTTCCGGTAAATGGCAGTCACTCCGGCAACATATTCAGGGCTTTTCATGCGTCCTTCGATTTTAAAGGAATCAATGCCAGCCTCGATGAGCTTGGGCAGAACAGGCAGCGTGTACATATCTTTCAGGCTGAGCGGATACTGCTCTTTGCCGTGTTCACCGGTGTAGGGAAGCCTGCACGGACCGGCACAGCGCCCTCGGTTGCCGCTGCGGCCGCCTAAGATAGAGCTAAACAGACATTGGCCAGAATAGGCGTAGCACATCGCACCGTGAATAAAGCATTCGATTTCCAGACCAGTTCGTGTTTTGATATCTTTGATTTCTTCAAGTGACAGCTCTCTTGCCGGGACAATCCGGCATACGCCCATTTTCTTCAAAAAATCAGCGCCATAATGCCCTGTGACTGTCATCTGTGTGCTTGCATGAAGCGCCAGATCTGGAAACTGTTCGCGCAGACGTGCAAGCACACCGAGATCTTGGACAATCACGCCGTCTAATCCCGCTTGATACAGCGGGATTAGATACGGGACAAGATTCTCAAATTCGCTTTGCTTAACCAGTGTATTGACGGTAAGATAAATCTTTTTACCAAAAAGATGAGCGGTATGCAGGGCTGTCTGGATTTCTTCTGATGAAAAATTGCCCGCGTAGGCGCGTGCCCCGTACTGCTCTCCGCCCAGATACACTGCATCTGCCCCTGCATTGACTGCCGCCTGAAAACAGGCAAAATCTCCCGCGGGTGCCAGCAGTTCTATTTTCTGATCACTCATGTGTTATGGCTGCCTTTCAACTCTGTTTCGAGACGAATGATCTGTTTTGAATTTTCATTTAACGTCTCGTTTGCTTCTTTGAGGGATTTGGCTGTATTGTCCAGTTTGATCTGCGTGGCAATCAGCTCATGCTTTAAATCATACAATTCATTATCTTTCGCCTTCAAATCCTGTTCAAGAAGCTCAATCTGCTTCTTCGCCTTAAAATAATCATCCGCAATATTTAACTGAATTAACATATTCTGTTTTTCGACAGACTGTCTCTTAAAACTGTCCATCTTCGCGTATTCATTGACTTTATTATTGATGTACGCTGCAACTTTTTGTAAATATTCGGCGCTCTCATTGCCGCTGACGGTCAGTACTTTACCACCGATAATAACTTCTGTATCTGTTTTGGCAGACATAATCATGCCCCTTTCTCACTGTGTTCAACAAGTATAATTTATTATACCAGACTACACCGGCATTTCAAGCCCCAAATGGCGGTAGGTAAGTTCAGAGACCATTCTGCCGCGCGGTGTGCGCACAATAAATCCGTTCTTGATCAGATAAGGTTCGTAGACTTCCTCGATCGTTCCCCGGTCCTCACCGATTGACGCTGCAAGACTTTCGAGCCCGACAGGACCGCCGTTAAAACGGTTAATCATTGTCATAAGAAGTTCCCGGTCTGTCTGGTCTAGTCCCAGTTTGTCCACATCCAGTATATCCAATGCCGTATTTGCAGCCTCCAGTGTGATCTTCCCGTCATATTTGATCTGTGCAAAATCCCGCACCCTGCGCAGCATACGGTTGGCAAGTCTCGGTGTGCCGCGGCTTCTTCTGGCTAACTCAAGCGCGCCCTGCTCATCAATCTGCACCTTCAGAACGCGCGCTGAATGTTGGATAATCAGCTTTAACTCCTCCACCGAATAAAATTCCAAATGCTGAATAACGCCGAATCTGTCCCGCAGAGGCGCAGTCAGCAAGCCTGCACGGGTCGTCGCACCAATTAAAGTAAAGTGCGGTAAATCAAGCCGCACGGATTTTGCAGTGGCCCCCTTTCCGATCAGAATATCAATCGCAAAGTCCTCCATCGCGGGATACAGCACCTCCTCGACCTGCCTGTTTAAGCGATGGATTTCATCAATAAACAGAATATCGCCCTCCTGGAGTCCGTTTAGAATCGCAGCGATCTCCCCCGGCTTTTCGATCGCAGGTCCGCTTGTCACTTTAAGATGGACCCCCATCTCATTTGCGATGATGCCGGCAAGTGTCGTCTTTCCAAGACCGGGCGGCCCGTAAAAGAGAACATGGTCCAGCGAATCCTTTCTCTGGCGTGCGGCTTCAATATAAACCCTCAAAATTTCTTTTGCTTTTTTCTGTCCTATATAATCTTTTAGCGTCTGAGGGCGCAGACTTCCTTCGATTTTCACGTCCTCGTCTAAAAGTTTTGTCTCTATTATTCTGGATGCCATAGAATCCTCCAAAAATATTACAATGTACTTATGATTTTCAACGCCTGCTTCAGAACAGTGCCTGCGTCCATATCCTCTGTGAGTTCAATCTGCCGCACAGCCCTCAGCGCGTCAGAGGGGGAATAACCCAGCGACGTCAGGGCTTCTATTGCTTCATTCTTCGCATTTGTTTCTGCTGTCGTATCAGAAGAAGTCAGGACTTCTAAGTCCGCAGCCGCGCTGACCGTAAACTGCACTTTATCGCGCAGTTCTAATATAATCCGCTCTGCGGACTTTTTCCCAATGCCTTGCGCTTTTGCTATCGCTGCGGCATCCCCTGACAAAATGGCAAACCGCAGGTCATCGGCGCTCATGGCAGACAAAATACTCAGTGCCCCCTTGGGACCTATGCCATTGACTGCAATTAGTTTTTTGTAGATTTCCACATCATCCTTTGAGAGAAAACCAAACAGATTGAAGGCATCCTCACGCACACTTGTATAGGTATAAATCTTGACAGTGGCACCGATTCCCGGCAGACGCTGCGTCACGCTGAGCGGAATCCTGATATTGTATCCAATATTATTACATTCTAGTACAAGATTATCCTCGGAGATGTCTATGATTTCGCCTTTGATATATGCATACATTGATTACACACGCCTCCATAATTGTCAAAAAGGGAGAAAACTTCTCCCTTTTTAAACGCTTCATTGTTTCTAATTGTTGATAAACTTATCCTCTTCGTTGTTCCAGCTATAGAGCTTGCGGATCTCCTCACCAATCTTCTCAGACGGATGCTCGGATGCAAGCTTTCTCATCGCCTTGAAATGCACCTGACGTCCTGCCGGAGACATGTCTAACAGAAATTCCTTCGCAAAAGAACCATCCTGAATATCAGAGAGAATCTTCTTCATCGTTGCCTTTGTCTCCTCTGTGATAAGCTTCGGTCCTGTGATATAATCACCGTACTCTGCTGTGTTGGAAATAGAATATCTCATGCCTGCAAAGCCTGACTGGTAGATCAGATCAACGATGAGCTTCATCTCATGAATACACTCAAAGTAAGCGTTTCTCGGATCATATCCAGCCTCAACAAGTGTCTCAAAACCAGCCTGCATCAAGGCACATACGCCGCCGCAAAGAACTGCCTGCTCACCGAACAAGTCCGTCTCTGTCTCTGTTCTGAATGTCGTCTCAAGTACGCCTGCTCTCGCGCCGCCGATTGCAAGTGCATAGGCAAGTGCCAGCTCAAGCGCTTTTCCGGAAGCATTCTGCTCTACCGCTACCAGACAAGGAACGCCCTTGCCCGCCTGATACTCAGAACGAACGGTATGTCCGGGTCCCTTCGGTGCGATCATGGTCACATCGACATCCTTAGGCGGTGTGATGCATCCAAAATGAATATTGAAGCCATGTGCAAACATCAGCATATTGCCTGCCTCAAGGTTTGGCTCGATATCTCTCTTGTACATATCTGCCTGTAACTCATCATTGATTAAAATCATGATGATATCAGCCTTCTTTGCCGCCTCTGCTGCTGTATACACTTCAAATCCCTGCTTGACTGCCTTGTCCCATGACTTGCTGCCCTCATAGAGACCGATAATGACATGACAGCCTGACTCCTTTGCGTTTAACGCATGGGCATGTCCCTGACTGCCGTAACCGATCACTGCGATTGTCTTGCCCTCTAACAAAGAAAGGTTGCAATCTTCCTGATAATAAATCTTTGCTTCTGACATTTTTTAATCCTCCTAGTAATATATGTAAAATTAAATATAATAATTTAGAACCTACTCCAGATTCACAAGTTCGTCTGTGCCGCGTCCAAGTCCCGCGATGCCTGTCCTTGCAATCTCAAGGATTTCATAATCCTGCAACAGACCGATAAACGCCTCAATCTTTGACTGATTCCCCGTCAGCTCAACAATCAGGCTGTCCACATTGACATCAATAATCTTTGCCCTGAAAATATCAGCTACAGCAATGACGCCCTGTCGCTTTTCCGGCGTTGACTTTACCTTGATCAGACAAAGCTCTCTGTAAACACTTTTCTCAGGCTTTAACTCGCGGATATCTCTCACATCGACCAGCTTTGCAACCTGCTTCTCAATCTGGTCTAAAATATCCTCCTCTCCTGAAGTCACGATGGTAATACGGGTAAAGCGGGAATCTGCGGTGACACCTGCCGTGATACTCTCAATATTATAGCCGCGTCTTGAGAACAAGCCTGAAATACGGCTCAAGACGCCGGCATTGTTATCAACCAAAAGCTGAAATACTCTTTTCTGCATAAAGATACACTCCCTAATCCGTTACAATCCTTTATTTTGCATAAATAACCAAAAATCATTGTAACAACTCTGATATTAATTGTCAATACATTTAGGCAAAGCCAATGTCCCTGTTCTTGCCACCTCCACGATACTGATCGACTTGAGCATATCCAGCATCACCTTGATGCGCTCCGGCATATCGCAGATCTGTATGATCATGTTATTGTTCGACATATCGACAATATCCGCCTTCATGATCTCACAGATTTCCATGATATCACGCCGCGTACCGCGGTTGTATTTTACCTTGATCAGCATGAGCTCTCTGCTGATGCTGTCCTTTTCATCAAACGTTTTTACTTTGATCACGTCAAGTTTCTTGTTGAGCTGCTTCTCAATCTGTTCGATTGTCCGCTGGTTTCCAGAGCTTACGATTGTCATGCAGGAAATTGCCGGGTCATCTGTCTCGCCAACCGCAAGGCTGTCAATGTTAAAGCATCTTCTCGAGAACAGCCCTGAAACCTTGCAAAGCACACCAGCCCTGTTTTCTACTTGTACGGAATATATTTTTTTCATATAGACTGGAACCTCCTTATTTTACTAAATCCATCGGGTCTACGAGACATTCCATGAGCATCGTGTTGTCATCTGCCAGAAACTCTTGAAGTTTTTCCTGTGCATGCGTCATATTCTCCACACGGATAAACGGGATATCATATGCCGCAGCAAGTTTCTCGAGGTTGGGTGTTCCCTCCTTGATATCCACGACGGAATAATTATCCTTGTACGTATAATGCTGAAATTCGCGCACCATGCCAAGATAATTATTCTTCATCACGATAATTTTGACAGGAATATGATGCTGCATAATGGTCGCAAGCTCCATCATTGACATTTGGAACGAACCGTCACCGCAGACCGCCACGACCTGTCTGTCCATGTCGCCGCGTTTCGCCCCCATAGCGGCAGGAATCGAATATCCCATCGTTCCCATTCCGCCCGATGTGAGAAAACGGCCCTTTTTCACAATATGGTAATTGCAGCTCCAAATCTGGTTTTGCCCGACATCGGCAACATACACTGCATTGTCCTTCATCTCATGGGAGAGCATTGTGATAAACGCCGCAGGATCTACATATGCAGGGTTTGGTTTGCGCTTCTGGACCATGGTCTCACGGTATTCTTCCAGTGTGCGAATCCATGCTTCATGCTCACAGGTAAATTCCTCTTTGGCGATATCTTCAAAAATATGTTTGGCATCTCCCACCAATGGTATCGACGGACCGACATTCTTGCCAATCTCGGCAGGGTCCACATCTATATGTACCAAAATCTTGTTGGTCGTAATCAAATCCGGCTGGCTGACAGCTCTGTCCGCCACGCGCGCGCCCACCATAATCAAAAGATCCGATTCATTCATCGCACGGTTCGCATAGGCTTTGCCGTTGTTTCCAACCATGCCAAAATACATGGGGTCCTCCGTGGGCATCACGCCGATTCCCATCATGGTAGACACCACCGGAATCCGGTATTTGTCGGCAAATGCCCGAAGCTCTGTTACCGCCTCGCTCAGATGCACACCACCGCCCGCACAGATGATGGGGCGTTTCGCCTTTTCAAGCTCTTTTACAACTTTCTTTATTTGTACGATATTTCCCTTCACAGTCGGCTTGTAAGCGCGGATATTCACTGATTCGGGATATTTAAAATTCTTGATGGCAGCGTTCTGTATATCAATGGGAACATCTATCAACACAGGTCCCTTTCGCCCGGAATTGGCAATGTGGAAGGCTTCTTTAAAAATGCGGGGGATATCCTCTACATTTTTGATGAGATAGCTGTATTTGACAAACGACTCCACAGCGCCTGTGATGTCCGCCTCCTGAAATACATCGCTTCCAATCAGCTCACTTTTCACCTGACCTGAGATACATACCATCGGAATACTGTCCGCGAAGGCGGTCGCGATTCCTGTGATCAAATTGGTAGCACCCGGTCCGCTCGTGACGGCACACACTCCCACGTTACCGGTGACTCGGGCTTCTCCGCTTGCTGCGTGTGCAGCATTCTGTTCTGTTCTAACTAATATTGTCCTGATCTTTGAGTCGAGAATACTGTTGTAAAATGGGCAGATCGCTACGCCGGGATAACCATACACCGTTGTAACACCCTCATTCTCGAGACATTTTACGATTGCGTCAGCACCGATCATGATGTTCACTCTTATCCTTTCAAATCTAATTTGTCCTGTTGTTACTGTTTTTGGCAACAAAAACATATATAATTATACATAATATTGCAGATTAAGTAAACCATTTTTTATGAATTTTCCAAATGAAACCATATAAGATTGCTTTTATGAGTATATTGTGGTAGAGTATAATACTGTAAAAGATAACTTTTGGGAATTTGAATAAAAATGCAAAGGAATTTTTCAGGAAATGAAGCATCAATATACGTTTAAAACAATCAGAATATTTTCGGCGGCAGTGCTTGGCATGGTATTTCTGTCAGGCTGCGGCGGTTCCAACAAAGAGGAGGAGGCGCTCGCAAGCTTCTCCTCCTCCATTGAGAACTTTACAGACTACATACACGAGGCGGATGAGAAGCTCAATAATCTGGATATCAGCAATGCACAGTCAGCAGACGAGCTTTTGGAAATCCTGGATGGCATGGAGGTCAGATTTGAAGAATTTGCCAGCATTGAAATGCCTGTCCAGTACGAAGGCGTTAAAGGACTGGCGTTACAGGCAAGCGAGGAGATGTCACTTGCCGTATCACATTATCACACCGCATATGAATCTGAACCCTTTAATGAAAACTATGCTGACGCCGCATACCAGTACTATAAAAACTCCTATGAATATGTTCAATATATGGGATATCTGCTTGCCGGTGAGGACATTCCTGAAAATGATCACGTCAAAGTATACGAGGAGACAAACGACAAAAACATTCTGAACAAATGGCTGTCAGATGACGAAAACGAAACAAATACGGCTTCTGAGCAAATCCCAGAAGCCGCACAGTAGCGCATTATTGCGTGTTTTTATTCATTTCCTTTAAATTCCCGCAGTCTCTTGTCCGTATCACGCTGCGCCAGATATGAAAAAAGTAAGAGCGCCAAATCAGACCCGCCATCATACAGCATGGCAACGCCCACCAGAACCATCGTAATCTCATACACCGTAAATGGATTCAGCACCAGCAGCAGTCCTACAATGAGCGTAAGCACCGCGGCAATCAATGCTATCCACCACTTCTCACTGCCAGCCTTCTTGATATCCAGCGTATACTGGATGTCCATCAATCCGTGAATCAGCACGATAATGCCCACCACCACCGGAATAATTGACAGCACGATACGCGGCTGTGCACAAATCCAGATGCCCAGCAGGACAAGCACGATGCCCATCATCATGACGAACTTGTTGTAAAATCCAAGCCGCTCTCCGCGCAGAAAGCTGATGAGCTGGAAAATGCCCATCACAATCAATGCGCCGCCAAGCAGATAACACAGCATGACACCGAGAATATGCGGCCAGATCACAAGTACAATCCCCAATATGACCATAATGACTGCATTGATAAAATAATTGTGCTTCATATCCTGTATGACTGATTTCATAAACACGACCTCCTTCTGTGAGATATATGCCTGAATCATTTAGGAGATACCACTCTTCTCCTGAAGATAAGCAAGCCAGTCTTTTCTTTTCATGACAGAACATTTTTTCTTCACACTTTTTCCGTTTTCATCTGTATACGTCACTTTAATGCCTGTTGGAATAATCGGAATCAGCCCGCCAATGTTGCAAAGCTTTAACTCTTTAATATTCTTATAGGGCACGCTGAAATTTGTCAGCCCGCCAAGACCGCCCACAAACACAAACTTCTCTGTGGAAAAGAAATAGTTTCCTCTGGTCTGTGAGCCAAACTCCCACAAATCGCCTTGGGTGTGTTCCTGAATGGTATCAATCGGACCGATTAACGCCGTATCCCTGAGTAATTTTTCCCACTCTTCTTTTTTCTTCTCTGTCAACTTCATATGTAGTTTCCCCCTTACTGATTCGAATGTACATTCGTAGTTTCCTATACCATACTATCACTATATCCTGAAAATATCAAGAATATTTTACAAATTCTTAAAAAACCCATTCATATAATATAGCGAGCAACTCCCGTGCATAGTAGGTCGGCAGCAGCCACAGCGCGGTTTCTCCAGAGACAGCGCCATATTCCAGTCCCATTCCCTCTGCAATCTGTCCGGCGCGGTACTCATGATAATTGTTCGTCGCGATCGCAATCTGCTCATTCAGCCCGTGCTCCTTGATAATCTCATAGGAAAAGGCGAGGTTTTCGCGGGTTGTCGTAGACTGATCCTCTTTGTAGATGCGGTTGGGCGCAATGCCATTGCTGGTCAGATAGAGATACATACACTCTGCCTCAGAAATGGTCTCATCGGCACCCTGACCGCCGGATACAATACACGCGGAAGCTGGGTTGGCATTCAAATAGGCTAATGCGGCCTTTAGCCGCTCCTCCAAGGAAATACTGGGGCGTTCGCCATAGACTTTACAGCCCAGTACAATCACCGTCGCATTTGGCGCGGCCGGCGTACAGGCAGCCTTGATCATCAGCGTGGTCATGACAAGGACAAGAATCACACCCAAAACGGCGCCTGCTGCCAGAATACTTACGAAAACCTTTCCTATAACTGTTTGCCAGAAGGCACACAGCAGCTTATGCGCAGCCGGCATAAACAGCGCATAGAGTATGACGCAGACACAGATGACAATGCCCGCCGCATTTCCAATATTCAATATGCGCCTTCGCACAACAGGCAAAAAAAATCCGCCAAATCCTGCCAGTCCAAACAAAAACAGGAATAGCCGTATAAAGCTTCTTAGTAGTTTCATAATGATATGATCTCCATGGTGTGTAAAAACGGCGGCAGATAAACACTCTGCCGCCGTTGGGTTCCGTGAAACGATGCGTGTCATTATAAATCCTGAGCAAATAACTCTGTGCCATCACTGAGTCTGTAAGACATCCGTACAGTCATAGAATCATTGCCTACTTCGTTTCTAAGTTCATCGCGAATAGGCTCAAACTGATCTGCTGAGCTGTCATACTGCTGCTGCATTGCAGCCTGCATTTCTGCCAAATCATCGTCTGACAAAGAATCACCGTCTAAACCAACGACGTCATCTGAAAGAATGACAGCCAATACCAGCGTATCACCGTCTGCCTCAAATGCAGTAGTCATCTGACCGCCAAACATTGTATCGAACAGTGTTACATATGTAGAAGCCTTCTCTGAATTAATCCAGTCCTCTATACTTCCGTTGCCAGCAGAAGCATTGTCTGCCACAGTGCTCTCATCCGCTGTCGTCTCTGTATCTGCCACAGTGCTCTCGTCTGCTGTAGTCTCTGCATCTGCAACGGTGCTTTCATCTGCTGCCGGTTCTGTATCTGCTGCAACGGTATTTGTCACTGCTGCATCCTCTGCCGGAGCTGGTGTTGTATCTTTGGAGCTGCAAGCTGTCATGCCAAACATCATAGATGTGACAACTGCTGCTGACAATACTACATTTACGAATTTCTTTTTCATTTCAGTCTCTCCCCTCTTAAATCATAAATATTTGTTTAATGTCTTAACAATTTAGCAGTTTATCACGAAACGAATAGCATGTCAACTTTCCGAACAGATTTTTGTAGGATTGGATATATTTACTTAAAAATGATACAAATAATCATAAATGTTGCACAATGTCGTCTAAGCTATTGTTTGTTTTTTCGACAAATTATTCAATATTTGGCGTAAGTGGCAGTATATTTATCTTGAGACTGTGATCATACACAAGATTTCCGCCTTCCCTGTTTTCAGCTATTTCTGCCTGTTTCTGTGCAATGAAATGCGCATCGCTGAGATCCTTCAGGAAAGCTGGCACCCAAATACCATCAGCGCCATATGGACGTATCATTTGTACAGACACTGTACTGTTGTCTTCATAAAAATCAAACGTCACTGTACAGACAGTTTCATCTGCTGATTCCTGAACACGCGTCCCGACTTTATTCGGATTATTCAATATATTGAGCAGTGAAATAGCTGCCGTGTCAGGCGCAAATAGTTTTTTGTAGACATCGCTGTTCTGATTTTCTTTTGCATTCTTATTCAAGGCTTCCCCTGCCCCGTTAAATAAATAATAGTCCATCATTGTCTCTGCGATGCCATTTGGATATGCACGGTGAAATTCTTCTGCAATGCAGATGCCGTCCATATACGAAAGGGATTCCGATGTTATGATACACGCTTCGCCATCTAATTCATAAGTGAGCAGCTCGCGCCATACCGTCACATGCGGGTCAGACACCCATGCATAATACAATATTTCCGCGGTATGTTCTGTCGCGCTGACAATATAGTAATTGCACGGCTTCCCATTCTCGTCGTAAGACGCTCCCCACGGCCACGGGCTTGACCAGCCAAATGAAGCGGTACCGCCTTCGCTGTCTGCACCTTGAAATAACAGCTCTTGCTCTATGAATTTATTGATCACCTCTTCATCAGCAAGCTTTAGGATTGTCTCAGCATCACGGTCGCAGAATGCTCTTGCCCACTGCTCGATGGTCTTTGCCGCGGCGGGCATTTTTTCAGCAGCATCTATCATGGACAGGCATTCGGCCTGCGTTACTTCCAGCTGGCTGATCACGTCTGTAATCTGCTGCGCGAGCATCTCTTGTTTTTCGTTCAAAACTGTCCGCTGTTCCTGCGTTAATGCGCTTTCGTCCATAGTCTCCCACCGATGCTGTAATTTCAATTCTTCCGTCATAAGCTGCTGCTTTAGTACTTCTAATTCATTTTGTCTTGTCTCTAATTCTTCGCCAGTCCATCTCCTGCCCTCATACATCTCCTGACGCGTCATCTCAAGCCGCTCCTCTGCACTGTTTATCGCTGACAGCGCACTGTTTATAATGAAAATCGAGCCATTCTCGACCGTTGGCACTATGTCTGTATTCGTTTTGTGCAATTCAGAGGATTCCTCTGCGTCGAATCGCAGCAGACCATCTCCGATGCGCGTAAACTGATAATGATACTTTCCATCATTTGTAACTGCCTTCACACAATCCGACACAAAATCATACTTCCCGAAACTCAAATAAGAGCTAAAGGGATCATAGCCAAAAGAAAATTCTCCATCTTTGCCCAGAAGCAGTCTGGGTGTGAACATAGACGGAGACAAAGCTGGATAAAACATCTCATATTCCCCTGCTGTCAGCAGCTCATCGAGATCGACCACACTGTCCGTCGTTTGGTTCTCCTGTTCGGGCGTCGCTGTCTTTTTCTGTGTCATAAAGCACACGGGGACAATCACACATGCCAGCACTGCTGCCGCAAGTGCCCAGAATGCAGGTTTTTTATAATGCAGGACATTTTTCACACGCTCCTTGACACTGACCTCGCCAAAAGCGATTGGACAAGCCGCAATGATGCGATGGTTCACCGCGCTGTTGAGCAGCGCCTGCGAGTACGCTTTTTTATGCTCTGTGCCAAGATCGCGCACAACGCACTCGTCGCAGATTAGCTCGATATCCTTGCAAAGCAAGATATAGGCAGCCCACACACAGGGATTGAACCAATAGACGGACAAGAGCAGAAACCCCGCAGGCTTTATCAAGTAATCCTTTCTCTTTTTGTGCGTCAGTTCATGTTGGAGTACATAAGGAAGCTCGTCACAAGAAATCCCACATGGAATGTAAATACAGGGACGAAAAATACCAAATAAAAAAGGGCTTTCGATGGCATCATTCCGATAAACTTTTGCAGCGCAGCGCTTTTCAGTTGTGCCATTTAGACGCTCTGTTGCAAGCTCATCTGGTATGGACCATCTGACGCGGTTTTTGAGCCGTATATAGCTAAACAGCATGTAGATCATCATCACTGCGATTCCAGCAAGCCAGATCTGCGTGCAAAGGATAAGGGCAGTCTGACGTTTCTCCCTGCCTGTCTCAGCAGAAGGAATATACGTATTCTGGGCTGGCTCATTGACAGGCTTTTGCATCTCCATATTTGTGATTGTATTGTGTACAGGCAGTCTTGCCTCATAGCTGTATCCATTCGCCACCTTCGTATCTGGAATCAGGCTGAAGACAGATTCGACTGAAAACGGAACAATCAGCCTGATGCCAACCAAAAGCCACAGAAAACTGCGCATCTTTTTGGGTGCCCTCCGAAGTACAAACCGCACCACTAAAACGGCAAGAATCAAATAGCTTGCGGAGATACTCATCTCAAATAGTTTGATAAATAATTTTTCCATAGGCTACTCCTTATATGTATCAATAATCTTTTGAATTTCATCAATTTCCTGCTTTGAGAGGTTCTTTTTCCGCGCAAAAGCTGCTATAAAACTTGGCAGCGACCCGGAAAACGTGCGCGCGACAACCTCGGCGCTCTCCGCGGACTGTACCTCCTCACGAGAGATCAGCGAAGTCACGACAGCGCCCTCAGATTTCAGCACCCCCCGCTCAGAAAGCCTTCGTATTACCGTGTACGTGGTGGATTTCTTCCACTCCAACGCCTCATTGCACAGGCGTACCAGCTCGCTGCTTGTCACAGGCTCATGCGCCCACAGGATTTCACAGAAGCGGTATTCGCTCTCAAATATTTTTGGTACTTCCATTCTAATATTCCGCCTTTCTATTTTATTACTAGCGCTATCGCTCGATCTCTATACCTAGTGATTGCAGCGTTTCCAACACGTCCTCATGCTCCAAACGGCACAGAGACAAATCCACTTTTTTCAATTTTGGCAGTTTTAGCAGCAAGCGGCAGTCAGAAAAATTGGTATTGTACAAAGAGAGCGTCTCAACATTTTTGCATTCCTCCAGAAAAGAAAAGTCCTCTATACAGAGATGTTCAATCACCAGTCTTTTTAAATTGCACATCCGCCCGATCAAAGACCAGTCACTAAGCGCGTAATAATAAGGCTTTTTCAGTGGAATGTTCTTATCGGGCGGAACAATATAAGTCCAGTGGGTACTGCCGTCAACGCGAAGATGCCTGTTTTTGATTTTTAGTATCAACGTCTTGATCTCCAAAAGTGTTTGATCCCACTCCTGCGGCGTAGCGGGCACGCCGCCAAAGCGTTCCTGTATCACCAGCGCGATAAAAGGATGAACCGCAATGCCGCCTGCCTCATGCTTCTCGTTCACTTTCAAATTGAACTCATCATCTATTTGCAAAAAGATACGCCGAGGGCGCATAATCCCCATCATTGGGGGATTGATAAATTCGTCTCTCACATGCTCTGCCATAGCGCGCGCATTGCGGTAAACCAAATCATAACTACTCCGTAATTCCTCGTCCAGTTCTTCGCAGACCCGCTCCAACGCTGCCAGAAGCGTTTCATCTTTAACTACTGGTACTGCAAGCAGCGCTGCATTCAAAAGTTTAAGATTCTCCCGCTCTTCCAGTTCTTTCAGAAACACATCTAAATTCGCCACTGCATCTGGGAATGTCCCAAAGGTGCGCAGCAATGTTGGCTTCTCCTTTTCACCCACAATATCCAAAAGTCCTGCTACATCCCGCAGTTTCAGCCATGGACGTTTTTTGAACATCTCAAATGCAATGTACCAGTGTTCCTGTGAAATCTGGGGCAGTACCTTCATAATCCGTTTTCCCCAATGATCTAGGAAAGCCCATGTCTCTTCCTCACTACCCCTGTAACGATTACGGACATCATAAATTTCCCAGATAATTCCATCATACAAGCCCAGCGCCCAGCGCTGTTCCAGAAAAGCATCCAGCTCTTTCGTAGGCAAGAATCCCAGCAGCCATCTGGTATTTGATTCGTGTATATACTCCTGTGCCGCTTCTACAATCCACGCTTTCGATGCTGCTGACAGGACTGGGAATTTCTCCATGCTGGAAAGAATCAGTCGTTTTTCATCCTTGTCTGTAGTATTTTGATAACGCTCCCGAAGTTCGTCTTCATCGCCGTCTAAATTTGTTCCAAACCAAAAAATATGATATCCGCCGCTGACTTCACGCAGCCATCTTTTGTACCATGCAAGAAAGCCCTGTTCCCTTGGAAAGAAAACGTATGTCAGTTCGCTTTCCACATACACAACCCGCCCCTCGTTTGGACCTGACAGCAATAAATACATAAAATAAGAATCTCCCTGACTGCCAATCGGTATACAGCCCTGTAGATAGTCCTCTCCTTCTGTCTCAGAATCGTTTTCCTGTTCCTCGTCATCAATCATATGCGCACAGTCATATTCCTCATCATCAAGTTCTTCATCTTCATCTTCATATTTATATTTATCTTCATCTTCATAGTATTCCTGTGGGATCTCGATTCCCGGATATAACACAGGTTCTTTTTTGAAGTCAATGTCATCTTCCAGCCAGTACAAAATCTTCTGCAAAGAAAACAGGCCATAATAAGGTCCTGCACCGCCATTGCCTGCCAATAACAAAAAATCGCGGTACTCCTCTGGCAGCCTGACACCGATTTTCTGTTCAAACTCCTCCACTTCCTCGACAGACGCCGGCGGATTCCACTGGTACTGATGCGATTTCGCCCCAAACTGGTAGCAGTATTTATCCACTGCTTTTGCTTTGTTCAACAACGCTCTTAATTCCTCCAACGGAAAACTCTCTGACATACTTAGTCCTCCTCGTTTTATCCATATTTCTTGATGTCCATCTATGACGGTTTGCTGGTTCGCTATATCCCGCATATACAAACAGGGTCTAATGCATTAAACTCATCATCAGTTTAACACATTAGACCCCAAGTGTCAATCTATATTTTGTTGGATACCGCTTGGAACAAATTCTTTGTTACTGCATCATTTTCTTCACAATTTTGCGGTTTTCTACAGTCTCAAAGAGAATCGAGAAATCGTAATCCGCTGGATATAATTGCGCTGCCGCCACATGCAGCCTGACGCGCTTATGGTTAATCCAGATTTTTTTGTTCTGAAGCTGCACGCGCAGAACGCCCTTTTCATTGACAGGTTCGCACACAATGCCAATTTTTTTATCTGGAAATACCATCACACTGTCACCTAGATGGTACTTGGTGTCCAGCTTCGTTCTGGGGATTGTCTTTTTCACCTTTACAAGTTTGTGTCCAGCTTCCTTTTGGAGCGTGTTTTCCTCCTTACAGAATTGATAATCTTTGACTGCTGCTTCTCCGTAAGCTGCCCGGACTGCGGTTTTTAGCATCTCATTGGGCATACCCAGTCTGTCCGCAATATAAAATGCACAGCTTTCTCCGGCTTCGCCGATCACCATTTGATAAGTCGGTTTTAAGGTTTCCTTATCAAAAGTCATTCTCGCATTGACAATATCCTCTGTTTTGTCTGCATAGTCCTTGACTTCGGGATAATGTGTCGTGACAAGGAACAGACAGCCACTTTTGCGAAGCTCCTCCAATATTGCGATTGCAATACCCATGCCCTCTGTCGGGTCTGTGCCTGAACCCATCTCGTCCATAATCACAAGGCTGTCGCGATGAACCTCGCGCAATACCTCCAGCACATTTTTGATATGTGCGGAAAAGGTAGAGAGATTCTCTGTGATGTCCTGTCCGTCACCGATATCACACAGATAACTGCTGTTCATACAAATATCAGCTTCTTTGCAGGCAACATGGAGTCCGCACTGTGCCATGATACAACTGAGCATAACAGTCTTAATCGCTACGGTTTTTCCGCCAGTATTCGGACCTGTTATGATGATTCCCCGCGCCTGACTGCCAATTTCAAATTGCAGTGGAATGTTGAGTGCTCTGTCCATCAGCGGGTGCCTTGCGTCCTTTAGAATGATACGGCGCTCTGTGTTGATGGCTGGCGCTGCGGCGTCCAGATCTATGCTGAGCTTTCCCTTGGAAAAGATAAAATCCAGCTTTTCCATGAGTCGGATATTTTCATTCATCAAGGGAATGGACTCCGCGACCATCGCGGTCAGGGTATATAAAATTCGGTATACTTCGTTTTCCTCACTGATTTGCAAAAGCTGCAATTCTTCATAATATTTTGCAACGCTTACTGGCTCGATAAAAAACGTGCTGCCTGTAGCGGATTTATCAATGACACTCCCTGAAATTTTGAATTTATATTCTTTTTTTACAGGCACACAAATCCTGCCGTTGCGCGCGGTGCAATAGTTGTCTGCCATACATTCCTTATTTGCGCGGAGTATCTGCTCTGCCTTCTGCTTCATCTGCTCTTCACAGCGCAGCATGTCAGCCCGAAGCTGTCTGAGTTCTTTGGAAGCATAATCATCAACAATGCCATTTCTGATTTGACGGCTGATCTCCTCCCGAAGTGCTTTTGCAGCATCGAGATTTTCTTCATAGTATGCCAATGGATTTTCATACTGTTTTCCTTTGGCGAGATAGTCCTTTAAGCGCATGACTGCGACCAGCACTTTCTCCACACGCTCGAGCTGGTAGGGCGTCAGACAGTCCCCTTTCTCGGCGATTGTCAGAATCTCTTTCGCCTCCGCAACATTCTGCAAGGGAGGTGCGCCGAGCTTTTCGAGCAGGATCTTACTGTTGGTGGTATCCTTGAGCTGCTTTCTCAGCTCACTCTCCTCCAGATAACAGGACACCTTTGCAATCATCTCCTTGGCGTGGTCGGTGACTGCAAGTGACATCCAGCGTTCCTTTATTTTGTCAAATTCTATGTGTTTTTCGATATTCATTTTAAGATTCCTTTCTATTCTATTTAAGATGATATGAGCCTGCGCTGTTCATTTCCGCAGACGCTTTTTAAGAGCTTGCACTGTTATAGTGTTTCAGCCCGTTTTTCCAGATGATACAGGTAAATGCGGTGAACAGCACAACTACACCGATTCCATAAAGTGTTCTCTGTAGGTTCAGTTCGCCAATCATGCTCTGTACTGGCAGCGTCGCCATGATACCATAGGGCAGAATCAGATAAAAAATGACCTTATAGACACCATATAATGCGATTCCCGGCAGTTTCATGCACAGGTCAAGCCCCGCCTCCTCAATCTGCTCCATACGCGCCATTGATACAACATACAATGACACAGAACGAATCAGAACCTCCATCTCGTAATACAAAATTTCCATCAGAACCAGCCAGAAAATATAGGCGGCTGCTATGACAAGTGTCAGCGTCATTTGCAGACTGGCAATTCCATAGACAATGATGCAAACGCTCATCAATATCAATGGCACAGCACCCGGACTGATGTTCTCGAATGTCAGCCGAAACAGCGGACTTACAGGTTTAGACAGATACAAATCCAACTCGCCCGAACGCACCTTATAAGGGATACTGTTAATACCAAAGAAATAGATTGTCATATTGACTGCATTTAACAGAGAAAACGTCCCGATATACAAAATCATTTCTCCTCTGCCCCAACTTCCGATTCTGTCAACATTCGCATACACAGCACCAAACGCCAGCAGTTGAATGGCAAACAGGCTGCCATCTACAAAAAACGGTGCGAAAAAATCAAACCGGAATACTGTCAGTCCATGAAAACGCAGCCGAAACAATTCTTGAAACACGCGCCAGTTTTTCTTATTCATCAAAATTCCTCCATTCTCATTGCAATGTTATTCATTCGGGACTGTTTCTTAGATTCCCGCCCCGTCATACTTCCTAAAATACTTTTTCCTTGCATTCTGGATTGCTGACTGCATCAGCACACACCAGCACCCAATGATGACAAGCCCCCGCACTGCCTCCTCCTGACACTGCCCTGTAAACAGCATGGCGGGCAGATAAGTAACATAGTAAAAAGGCAGCAGCCGCAGAATACCAGTCACAGTTTCTGGAAACAGTGCCAGCGGTACGATACTTCCTGTCACCAGCGACACCAGATTATTTTTTATCATCAAAAACGTGCCGATTCCCTCAAACCGCAGCGTCAGTATGCCAAGAAAATAATTGAGCTGTATCATAAATATCATGCCAAGCCCTGCCATGAGAACCGCACACACAATCACCCGCCACTGTGTCGTAAACACAAATTGAATCCGAAATATATAAATCCAGACCACTGCCGCCGCAAAGTCAAACACAAGATAAAACAGCACAATCCCAAGCTCCATCGCCATAAAATACCGTTCAATCCCAGCAGGTATTACAATATATTTGGAAAATGTGCCATTGCGAATGCGCTCATGTATCTCATTGCTGATTCCCTCTGACATTTCCAGTTGTGATAAAAAGGAACTGACAATGTAGTAAGAAAGCATTCCATGAAATGTAAACATGCCTACCGACTCTTTATTCTGAAAAATAATTCCCCAGAGAAGATAGGCGAACAAAATTTTGGATATGGTAAAAATCATGTTGAAAATGACATCCGCCCGCCATACTAGCTGTGTTTTCATATAAGTTTTTGATATTTCCCAGTATTTACGCATTATCGTTCCCTCCCTCCTGATAAATACGCTCCACCACAATGCCAATCTCTTCCTCCTCGATCACAATGTCTTTGAGTTCGTGCTCCATCAGCTCCGCAAGCAGCGCTTTTGCGTCTTGCCTTGCCACTTCATACTCCTTTTTGTATGGTTCGTCCACCACAAGCTTTGCGCCGCCCGTCCGCAGCCTCATTGTTTTGACTGCACTGTCAAAGGTAATCTTAATCCGCTTATTGCGCTGGAAGCGTTCAAACAATTCATCTGTTGCGCCGTCGTACAATTTTGTACCGTGATTCACGACGATCGTCCGCCTGCACAGCGTTTTGATATCTTCTATATAATGTGATGTAAGAATGATTGTTGTCCCTTTTTTCTCGTTGATTTCCCGCAAAAAACTGCGGATTTGCTTCGATGCAACCGCATCGAGCCCGATTGTCGGCTCATCCAGAAACAGAATCTTAGGATTGTGTAACAATGCCACAATCAGTTCCATTTTCATGCGCTCTCCCAACGACAGTGTCCGCACTTGTACATCCATTAAGTCCCCGACACCGAAAAGCTGTACAAAATAATTCTTATTCGCTTGAAACGTTTTCTCGGAAATCTCATAAATTTCTTTAAAAAGACGCAGTGTATCGTTGACTGTCAGCTCAAAAAACAATTGGCTCTTCTGCCCCATCACAACGGCGTACTGCTTTTTAAATGCGTTTTTCAAGTCATTGGGATAGTATCCCATCACGTTGATTGTGCCTGCTGTCGGAGCGATAATTCCAGTCAGCATCTTGATTAATGTCGTTTTCCCTGCGCCATTTGGCCCAATTAGCCCGACAAACTCACCTGCCTGAATGGACAGGTCAATCTGGTTTACCGCAGTCTTTTCTTCGTATTCACGCCGAAACAGGCTGGCGATGCTGCCACGAATACCCTCTGGCTTTTTGTAGCGGCGGTATGTTTTGACCAAATTCGCTGTGTTGATCATTGTCGTGTCTTTGTTGATATTTTGATTTTTATTCATGTTTGTTTTCCTTTCACTTTTTCCATTTTTGAGCAGACACCGCCTTACAACGAAAAAAAGACCATGGATGCCCGAAAGCGTCTATATCATGGTCTTTTATCCAAGAATATATTTGAAAAATCATGCGCGCCGGGCGTCCGCCGGCTTCTGCTGACAAGCCTCCTCTGGGTGCCCGTATGCACAAAAAAACATGACCATACAGCCATGTTCTAATGATTCATTCATTATATACCATCATATAAAACAATTGTAAGGCGAAAACGTCAACAGCTTATGCCGCTGACAAATGGGCAGACTCCTAGCGCAAAAATAACGCTAAAACGCCTCCCTGCAATATTTACTTTGCAATTTTCTCCATTACAATTAAATTTAACATGCAAAATCCTCCATAATTTTATTTCGCAGCAGTCTCTGTATTGTTATGCCGCTTCGCCCTTTATCATACGCGCTGGAATGTCTGTTGTCAAGTCAAAATCAAAAACATTTTTTAACATTTATTTGACAACAGATCAAAGCGCTATGTTATCTACAACTCCACGACCGCATCAAAACGTTCCAGCACGTTTCTGCTCCTGTCATGGGTAATCACAATCACTATTTTATCTTTGATTCCAAAAATCATATTAAAAATCTCATCGGCTGTCTCCGCGTCCAGATTGCTGGTCGGCTCGTCAAATACAAGGACATCATAATTGTGCACCATAAAGCGGGCAATGTCAATCCGCTGTTTTTCACCGAACGAGATTTCGCCCGTATCAGAGGCATCAATCTCTTTATTGACCAGTTCTGCGCCCAGCTTTAAGCCTTGGCAAATCTGTTTCACTTTGGTATCGGGAATATCATCTCGGTAGAGTGCGATGTTCTCTTTGACAGAACCGTCTATCAGAAACTCATTCCGCTGGATATAGCCAATTTTATTGTAAATGCTATTGGAATCCAGTGTCCTGATATCCTGATCGTTAATCATGACGCTTCCTTTGTATTCGCTCTGTGTCAGATATTTCATCAGCACGCGCATCAACGTGGATTTTCCTTTTCCAGATTCACCGACAATCGCATATTTTCTGCCATTCTCAAAGGTCATCTTGTAATCGTGAAAAATCTCTTTGTCTCCAAAGGCAAGATTTAAGTCCCGAAATGCGATTTGTTGTACTTTCCCGTTGATTTCCTGTTTGGCAGATTCCTCAAAAAGCTGCTCATGCTCTATCCGGCTGATAATTTCATGCGCTGTTCCCATCAGGTTTTTATCCTGAACAAAGAATTGCAGCGGTGAAAAGACGCCGTTTAACAGTTGTACCGCAGAAATCAAAAGCCCTACAGTCATGCCATCATGAAGTACAAACCAGATTCCCACAGACATGCAAAGCAATTGTGACAGCATTCCGATCGACATTCCAATGTTGTTTGCAGCAATTTTCGCAAATAGATAATTTTTTCTCGATTTCTCATACGCTTGGTCCTCCACATCCAGCTTCCTTCTGAAAAGTGTTCCCAATCCCAGAAGCTTCACCTGCTCAAATCCTTTTAAGTGATTTTCAAGCACTGCCATGTATGCACTGTTATGATGTGTATATGCGACAGTTTTCTTTGCCATCACTGCCCCCGGAAGCTGCGAGAGCACAACCGTGAGCACTGAGATTACAATAAACGATAAACCCAGCTTCCAGTTAATCACAAAAATAGATACCAGACAGACAACCGCCGATAACAGATTGGAGACAATATCACACTTAGGCAGCAGATAATTGTCCACCAAAAGATCAATATCCTTTGAATACAGGCTTAAATAGTGCCCATTTTTCTCTGCCAGAAAGGTGTGCAGTTCCTTGTGGTAGAGCGCCTTGTACAGATTTTTTTTCAAATAGCGGATAATTCTGTTGACATAGATAATTTCTGTGTAATTGTAAATAAATGAAACTACCAGCCAGCACGCTGCCATACAGATACAAATGGACATGGTTTTTTGGAGGGACTCCGTGGGGTCGAGCACCACATCAATCACTTTTCCCAGACTAAATGAAAACCGTGCCATAAACAGTGCTGAGACCAATCCCAAAACCACTGTCGCGAAATAAATTCCCCTATAACGTTTTTCTGCTTTTGACATCTTGTAACACTCCTTTTCTTGATGAAATCATTAACGTTTTACAGACATCATAAAGAAAAAGACCACCTGTGTAAATGGCTTTACATCAAGTGGTTTTTTATCAGACATAAGTGGTTACATTTTATCGCTAAAAGGAAGCAATTCATCACAGCCATTGAATAAAGGCTGTTTTATCATTTTTGTTATACCCTGCCTGCTCATAAAATTTCAGCGTGCTCTCCTGTTTCGAACCTGTGAGCAGCATCATTTATTTTATGTTTTACTTGAATGGTCAAACTGCGATATTTTTATGTTATTATTGATTGGCTGAGTCAATAATAAGTATAAATCATTTTATAATATCGGATAATCAGATATAAATATAAAAGATATATTGACTAAATTAGACAATTCCTAATTCCGCAATCCTTGCATACACTTTCTCGAATATATACTTATACTTCTCATTGTGCTCCACTACATTCATAAATTTATCCTCATTGAATACAAGATTGGCGTGGTCTTTGTATTCAAACGCCAGCTCTCTCAAGGTATCTTTGGAATTAAACATCTGGCTCAGGGTATCTCTCGCGTCATGCTGGAAGTAATCTGCCACCAGTGCGCAGTTAAAATCAAACAGCGGCGCCAGATGTTCAATATTGCCTGTTTCATTGTTCATCATAAATCCATAGTTTTGCGTGTGCCGGTCTGTATTGACAATAATATAATCCAGCACCGGAATACAGGCAAACTCAGCGCCCCACCGCTCAAGGCAGCGTTCTCTGAAAGAAATATTACAGCGCCTGCAATAATCCATGACTTCCCACGCCTCCACGAAAGAGTACTCCTCGCCGACAAAATTTTTGCAGATTGATACATGCCCCATTCCATCGAGCATATTTTTGTCGTCGCCTTCATACTCGACACAGTCAATCTTATTTTCAAAGCACTCCATAATTTTTGATGCCAGAATCTCCATTCTGGTATTTACAGAATCCTTTGTCTTGTCGGATTTGAGCAGATACAGCGTGTCTCCCATGCGAATCCAGCCTTTTCGGAAAAGCCCCTTTGTCGTCAGCTCCGGGCAGATTGGGCTTGTCGTAACGGTAGGGCTGTAGCCGCCTAAGGACAAGTCGATGATATCTTTGAGTTTATTTTTCCGAATATTAATATCCTCCCACTTGTCAGTGTCATCATCATCTTGAACCCAGTAACTGTCTTGTATGGATACGCCTTTGCACCGGATACAGATATCTACCCTGTTGTCGATCGTGTCCACCTGCGGAATCTGAAAAGCGGCGTAGATTTTCTTGGCATGGTCTCTTGACAAGGACAGCATTCTGCTGCTCAGATAGTTTTTTACCTCCTGCACATTGGATAAAATACTTTTCATTGTATGTGTTTTCTGGATATTACAGCGAAGTGAGTACGGCAGCAGCTCCTCCCTGATAATCTCCACTGTAAAATCGGGAAAATTAAAATATAATACCTTTGAATTACCTAACATTAAAAACATTTTTCTCACCATTTATCTATATAGTAGCGTACACTCTGGATGTAGTATATCATAAAATGGTCTTGCACTCAATCATTTTATGCCCCGTTTGCCATTACGTCCCATTTGCACGGATAACCTGTATTCTTTTTCCCGTCATATCCAATATAAAAAATACATTGTACATCACCGGAAAGTATAGTATACTGGAAATCAGAAAGACAGGGGACGGCACCCATAACAAAAAACAGAGAACTTTATATGCCTTTTATAAACAATCGAAACAAGGGGGAGGACACCCATGACAAAAAACATTATTGTAGTAGATTCACAGGGAAAAAAATGCGGCGTCACTTATCTCAAAAGGGCTAAGGGACTCGTAAAACAAGGCAGGGCACGCTTTCTGGCGCAAGATATGCTATGCCTTGCGTGTCCGCCAAAGCAGAATTTGGAGGAACCAGTTATGTCAGAACAGACAAATGAAATCATAGAAAACAAAACTGAATATGAAACTGAAATTGAATATAAGGAGACCACGGAAAATCAAGAAGTGAAACAGAGTCAACAAAATAGTACACCTGACAAGTTTTCAATGGAGTACTGTCTGACACAGCTTGAGCACCTTGCGCACCAGACAGACTATTTAGAGCAGTCTATTTTTGAATTGAAGCAGCTCGACAGTGACCCGTTCTGCGGGCATAAGGCAAGTGCAATCAGCGATGTTGTAAAATCAAGGGAAGCCACCAATCAGCAGTTAATCTCCTTTTATATGAAAATGTATGACGATCTCAAAACGCCCGCGCCTGTGGATACCATTACACACAAGGTACATCTTCAGGAGAAGCTCTTGAAGGTTATGGAGAATACACTGGAAAATAATGAGTATTCAGCAAAAGAAGTCACAGATCTGTTCAACGGTGCACTAGATGCGATACGGCATATCAGTGATTAAGATGCAGGGCTGTATCTGTTCACAACGGGCAGGGGAATGTTGTTTCCCCTGCCCGTTATCCTACACTAATGCCATCATCACTTTGCCAGTGCCTCTGTAGACATTGACAAGCCCCTCTCCTGACGCCGCAGAGCCTACGAGAGTCTTTGTTGTTCTCTCCACAGTAAAATTCAGGCTTGGCGACCAGCATACCGCATAGTTTCCATCAATCTTTAACACATCATTGTCCAGTTCGATTGTCACCAGCTCTTCTCTTGGGCGCGGCGATTCCAACAGACAGACACCATTTCCATGAACCCCGAGATTAAACAAGCCCTCTCCGCCCAGCAATGCGCCGCTCACAGAGTTGATGGGCGTTGTCTTGAGGTCAAGCCCGACACTTGCATAATAATATCCGTCATTCATCACCATCGCCCCGCCCCACTCGCGTATATCTTCGATGATAATGTGCTTATAGGTAGGTTCTAGTATGAGGACGCCGTCTCCTGTATACTCGGGCTTGATTCCGCGCTCTCCTGTCACTGCGCCGCCAAAAGCCTTCCGCATCAGGTCTCCTGCGCTTTTTACGCCCGTTCCTACAGAGACATTGCCGACCATTACTTGCATGGCACCTGCGCTGATCGTCCACTTATTATTGTTGAGGTTAATGATTACCTGCCGTTTGCAGATATTCATTTTGGAGGCGTAATACTCTGTCACTGCCTCTGCTTTATTCAGAGATAAATCTTTCAGCATTTTGATGACTGTTATGCCTGCCTGTTCGTGTTCCGTTACAATTTCTACATTCTTGTTGTCCAGTAAATTCAGTATATTTGTTCCCATTCTTATACTCCTTTTTTCAATGATTGTATTGTTTTAAAGACACCTTCAAAAAACTGCAAAAACCCTTCCTCTACTGCCACTTGGTCTACTTGCTGTTCTGGCAGGTCATAAAAATACTTTCCTGTCTGGATATCAACTGAGAAGCTGTCAATTGGAAATCCTTTCTTGCGCACAGCGGAATGAGGTTTTGCGGTTATGATAAATGGCGTGCTTTCCATAGATGGGTCCATTGCTTCGTACAGATGTTCACTATCGTATACAAAACAAATGGCATTTTTGTATCTGGCTGTGAGGTTCTTATATTTTTGCGCCAGCGCTGTATAATGTGCGATCATTTCCTCATCAGTAAGGCTCTTTCCGTTCACTGTCCGCACATGGACGCCCGGCTGGTCCTGCGCTGGAACATTGTCAAAATACAATCCAGAATCACAGGAAAACACAGGGATATGAAAGGCTTCATAATATGCGGCTGCCTTCTGGTGCGCATTCTCCAAAGGAGTGTCCCCGTCCTCTGGCACCTGCGGAATGTCTATCTTCAAATCCTTTAATCCAATGAGTTCAATATCATACTGCCTCGTAAGGCTTTCTAAACGTTTTTTCATAGCAGACAGCTTCGCCTGATTGCCTGTACCAAATAAAAGCTTCATGACGGATATTCCTTTCTGTATGGGGTTGTGCAAAAAAAGACGCGATCTAAACCACGTCTCTCAAAAAGCCTTTTCATTCAAAAAGCTTCCAAAGGGACTCGAACCCTCGACCTACTGATTACGAATCAGTTGCGCTACCAACTGCGCTATGGAAGCTTGGTCTGAAAATCACAACCACGAAAAATATTATATATGATAAATTGTTTTTTGTAAAGTATTTTTTGACTTTTTTTCACTATTTTTTTAAGAATACTTTTTCAGGCTCAGCCTTTGGCTCCATATGTACAGAGATCTGTTGATATGGAATCTCAATGCCGGCTTCGTCCAGTGCATTTTTGACATTTTCCAGCAGGCGCCAGCGCACGTCCCAGTATTTTGGATTCTCGCAGAAGCAGCGCATGCCAAGCTCTACTGCGCTGTCTGCGAGCGCATTCACGTACACAAGCTCTGGTTCGCTGTGCAGCACATCTGTATCCTCCTTCATCACGCCCAAGAGCACCTCTTTGGCTGTCCTGATCTCGGCGTCATAAGAGATTCCTACGATAAGGTCAACGCGCCGTATTGGCGTATCCGTTGCATTGGTAATGGAACTGTTTGCCAGACTGCCATTGGGCAGGACGACCATTTTGCCGTCCGTCGTTACAAGCTTGGTATAGATTATGCCAATCTCTTTGACGGTGCCCTCTGTACCTTGGCTCGATTCTGTGATGAAGTCGCCCACGCGGAAGGGTTTGAGCAGCAAGATCAGCACACCACCTGCAAGGTTGCTGAGGCACCCCTGCAAGGCAAGACCGATGGTCACACCGGCAGAGCCGACAAGTGCGACCACGCTGGCGGCATCAAACCCAAAATTTCCGGCAATCATCAGCACCAAAATTCCATATAAAGACGCCTTGATCAGTCCGTCAAGAAATTGAATCACGCCAGTTTCTACATTTGCCCGCTGGAGTGACCGTTTGGTGATTCTCCGTATGAGCTTGATTAATTTGGACCCCACAAAAAATAAAATCGCCGCAAACAGTACCCTGACGCCAAGCCCCAGTGCTTTCTCTGGCAGTGTGTCAAGAAATTTCTCAAACGCATTCAGATTTTCTGTTATTTGGTCAATGTCTAACTCCATCTCATTTAATAGCATTTTCCTTCACTTCCATTCGTATATCATATGACACCGTTCTCTGGGACAGACCGCATTTATTCATGAATCGCATGAAGAAACAGCCCGCTTCGGAGTTTCGGCTCAAACCATGTGGATTTTGGCGGCATGAGCATATTCGCATCTGCGACCTGAAACAGCTCGTGGATTGATGTCGGGTACATGGCGAACGCCGCTTTGGAATCAGTCTTTACGCGCCTTTCAAGCTCTTCGATTCCTCTGATGCCGCCCACAAAATCAATGCGGTGGTCTGTTTTGGGGTCCTGAATGTCAAGGATTGGCGCGAACACATGATTTTGGAGAACTGCCACGTCAAGCCCCTCCACAGGGTCAGTGCTCTGGTATTCGGGCTTTACCTCCAGTAAATACCATGTATCCTCAAGCAGCATTGATACCTGTCCTTTGTGCGCAGGCTTCTGGCAGGCGGCGCCTTTTGATACAATCGTGTAGACGTTGCTGACAGCTTCCACAAACTGCGCCGCAGAAAGCCCGTTCAGGTCTTTTACCACCCGGTTATAGTCCATTATCATCAATTCCTCATCGGCAAATAACACCGACAGGAAATAGTTAAATTCTTCCTCCCCTGTATAGTCAGGGTGTTCTTCGCGCTTTGCAAGCCCTACTTTGACAGCCGATGCACAGCGGTGATGGCCGTCTGCAATATAAATCTGTGAAATGCCTTCAAACGCCTGCTGTACTGTCTGAATTTTAGCATCATCACAGATGCACCATACCCGGTGCACGATGCCGTCCTCCGCGGTAAAATCATAGAGGGCAGGCTGCTGCTTCGTCTCCGCAATCACCGCGCGCACGATGTCATTTGCCCTGTAGGCAAGGAAAATAGGGCCTGTCTGCGCCTCGCAGGCTGTCACATGGCGTATGCGGTCAAGTTCCTTGTCCGCGCGCGTATTCTCGTGCTTTTTTATCACTTGATGCTGGTAATCGTCCACACTCGCACATGCTACAATTCCCGTCTGGACGCGCCCGTCCATTGTGAGTTCATAGATATAATAGACAGGTTTGTCCTCCTGAACAAAAGTGCCCTCCCGTATCTGGTCCCAGAGCATGTCATGTGCCTTCTGGTAAACCTCGTCTGCATAAGTATCTACACTGCTGTCAAACTGTGTCTCTGCACGGTCTATATTCAGAAATGAAAGCGGGTGATCTTTCACCGCCGCACAGGCCTCCTCGCGGTTGTACACATCATACGGAAGCGCTGCAATTTGATTCTCCAAGCCTTTTTTGGGTCTGTAAGCGCGAAATGGTCTGATTACTGCCATATGTATAATTCCTCCTAATTTGTTTTCTAATGATTCATACCAGACTATATTCTATCAGATAATCGAAGGCTTGTCTAATATTCCGATAAATAACGGCAGTTCTTTTTCTATATCGAGAAGCATATATAAAAACGGCTCATTAAAATAAAGCTGTTTCTGCGGTGCTGCCATTGCCCTCAAAGCGCCCAGAAGCTCTGTGGCCGCCGCTGCCTCCGTGCCTTCCTCGTCCACCGTAAGCACGGCTTTCTGGCGGACAAGGCTGATATATAAAGTATCGTCTGTTATGGTATCTTTTCCTATCAATGAGAGATCTGCCTTGTCAGCATCAAAACATTCTGTCAGCCCAATACGGGTCAGTGGCTCGCACAAATCGATATCAAATTCACTCCGGAAACGGGGAAGCTTTAAATCAGCCACTTCTGGCTTTCTGCCTGATAACAGTTCGTGCACGACACGTTCGTCCAGCTTATTGCAAATCTCCCTGACAGAGCTGTTTCTTTTGGGCTTCAGTGCGATAAATCCCATGCCCTTGCTGCGGCGGCTGAAATCAAAATGGGGCCTCTGGTTTGACATGTACGGCAGCAGAACCCCCTCCGCAAAATCATTTGACAGGTATTCTATATCCGCCGTTCTGTCACGCATCATGTCTGCCTGTATTGTATCTTTATGCTGCCTGGTCTCGTTATCGCTCTGCACATCGCGCAGATAAAACGCCTCCTTGTGCGTATGATACGACTGAAAAGGATTTTCCCATTTTCCTTTGAAATAAATCGTGTTGAACAAGGCAAGCCTTATAAGCTCTCTGGGTTCTAGCGGTTCCGTCAAGAGCTGGTCAATCAGTCCGTTTGTCCGTGCGGCAATCCACTGGTTGATGTGGTTCATTGTCTCATCAGTTGACAGCTCTGTCACAAATACATCGGCTTTGATCAAAGATTTTAACGCATTTTCCCAATCTGTATTCAGGCAAAAACGCGGGTCAATCCACGCTGAATTTGCGATGGACAGCTTTAGGCAGGAACCATTTATAGAAAATGTATCCATTATCTTGGCGGCAAGTGCCTGCATCTCATGCCCTAGTACTGTCACAAATTCTGTCTTGGTTTCCCCCTCTGCTCCGCACCCTGCCAAGGCAAGTGTCAGGTATGCCGAGACAGGTGACAGGACAGGATTTGTATGGTTCATAGTCTGTTTCATTAAATCGTATCCGAAGGTTCGGACACACCGGTATGCTTCTGTCACAATCATTCCTCCTTAGGAACTGTTCAGAAATTACTTGTGACAAGAACGCCGCATAAATGTTCAGCTGCAAAGAAGAAAATCGTAGTCATAGCGGGCTATGTCAAGATTTTCTGATGCAGCAGATGGACATTTATGCAAGTTATTGTCATGAGTAATTTCTGAATAGTTCCTTAGTTTGTATTGTAATTGTCTCCCGCAATATCAGACGCAGCGGAGATTCCGAGAGCCTGTTACTATAATACACTATAAAAGCGGATTATCCAATATCCCAATAAATAACGGTATCTCTGTTTCGAGGTCTAAGAGCATATAAAGAAATGGTTCATTAAAATTCAGCTCTATTAATTCAGTCTCAATCAATGCACCGCGGTCACACATCAAAACTTCGGTCGCGGCAGCCGCCTCCGTGCCCTCCTCGTCCACAATCATTTTTGCTTTCTGGCGGACCAAATTGATAAATAGAGTATCTCCATTTATAGTTTTACCAAGCTGGTCAAAATTTGCTTTCTCCTCATCAAAACATTCGGATAATCCCATATTAATCAGGCTTTCGTTGAGCTTCTCATCAAAGGTTACTTCAAATTTTGGCAGCTTTAAATTGACTATTTGAGTCTGTTTATTTGCGATAACATCTGTTATAATTTCGGCGCTTAACTGGGCGTACAGCGCTCTGATATCCTCCTCTCCTGTTGGTTTCAGGGCGACAAATGCCAGCCCTTCGGTGCTGTTGGCTTCATTTTGCTGATAAGGAAGAATAACACCCTCCATGAAATCATTTGAGAGATAGTCCAGCTCTGTCAGATACATGTTCATCATCTCAGCCTGCACAGTCTCCTCCTGTCCCCTTTGCAGATAAAATGCTTCCTTGTATGTATTCTGCGGCTCGAAAGGATACTGCCATTTTCCTTTAAAGTAGATGGTTTGAAAAAGGGCAAGGCGCGTTTGTACATCTAACGGTGTTTCCAGCAGATCAGGGATTAACCCATTTGTCTTTGTATCAATCCAGTTATTAATCTCGTTCATGGTCTGTTCTGTGGAGAGCGCTGCCTGAACAGCCTCTGCCTCCAGCAGTGATTTCATCGTGCCAAGCCATGTATCGTCCACGGCCATTTCGTCATCAATCCATGCAGAATTGGCAATGGACAGCTTCATCTGTTCGTCTGTTGTCGGAAAACGGTTCATCATATCGTCAGAGAGCGGCAGCATATCCTTGCCAAGTACATCATAGAACTCCTCACGGGTTGCGCCATCTGCCCCGCAGCCTGCCATCGTGAGCGCCAGATAAGCGGATACTGGCGATATCAGCGGATTTTGGTTATTGAGTTGTTGCGAAAACAGACGGTATCCGAACTGCTGGACATGTTGATAGGATTCTATCACATAATCAATGCATACGCCTGTCGCTGTGGCTTCTGCCGAATCGGTTATGTTCGTTATGTTTTGTTCTGCCGAATTTTGTGTATCTGTATTTCGTGTATTTGTATTTTGCTCCTGTTCTGTCATTTGCAAGACAGGCTGGTGCGCAGCTTTTTGGGCACAGGCGCTGAAAAGACAGGCGGCTGTGACGATTGCTGTTGTGATGCGTATTCTTTTTTGAACCATACTCTTATCTCCCTTTTATTTTTAGGTTTCGCTCTCAAAACGGAATACATAGCCGTACTCTGGTGCGAGCGGAAATGTGTCAATTTCGGTTTTGGTGAAGGTGCCTGTGAGCTGGAAATCCTCAGACAGCCTTACCGCGTAGCCTAAATCAATCAGACGCCGGTATTCCTGCTCAATAATTAAGTGTCCTTCACTTTCGTAATGCAATTCTTTGTACTGTGTGCCATTGGCTGTTTCAATATCGCCGTACAGGTCAATCACAACTTGGTATGCATAAATGGTATCTTCTACAGAAGCTGCTGAATTTTCCAGCTTCGTATAATAATTGATTGTCTCCTGCAGATCGTGATAACACAGAAGGGTTCCTTTTTGGGGCACTGGATAATCATATACAGAAGCATCTTTTTCTCCGTAATAATCACTGAGTATGGTGTAGGAGGTTTTTTGTGATTCTTCTATAGCAAATTGCCGTTCATCAGCAGCGCCGTTCTCCTCATCATACTGTTCTGCATATACGGAACCTTGTTTTGCTGGGGCTTTGTCCTCCGTGGCATCTTCTATGCTCTTTTCTTTATTTTGTTCTGTGCCTGCCGTATACAGATCAGTGTCGGCCGCAGTGGATTCTGTCGGCATTCCTGTATCATTTTGATGCATCTTGGGACGATCGCCAGTATCCTTCGACGCTTTGTCCATCTGGTATGCAATTTCTATATTTTCGGTATGCGGGGTGTTTTTCTGCTGCTGGTGTGACCAGAATGCCGTTGCGGAGACCCCAAGCACGAGTACGCAGGCAGCCGCCATACGCCATTTTGTTACAGTATTATCGTTATTATTTTTTTCCTTAAGATTTTTTTCATGTGGAATGCTTGGCGGGTTCAGTGCTTCCTCGATTAGTTTATCATCAATATACGCCATACATTCCAGCAACGCTTTTCCTCTCACAACTGTATGCCTCCCTCCTCTAAATATTTCCTGAGCTTGTTTCTCATGCGGAAAAGAATGGATTTCACTTTGCTTTCACCCATATGAAACATCTGTGAAATGTCCCGAATGGAATCCATATACCAGTATCGCCGCACGAAAATCCTTCGCATCTCATCGGGCTGCTGCAGCAAAAATTCACTGAGAATGCGCCCAATCTCCTCGCTGTCCAGCTTTTGTTCAAAGTCATTCGGCGCCGGAATGCAGTTCTCAATCTCCTCGCTCAGCGCTACCACTGTCACAGACCGTTTCTGAGCATGGTAGTAATCATATTTTCCGAATGAAAAGTTGCGCGTAAGTTTTGCCAGATATGCAAAAAAATAGTTCGGGCGCTTGGGGGGCAGCGTATTCCATGCTGCATGGTATGTATCATTTACACATTCCTCTGCGTCCTCTCTGTCGTGCAGTATATTCATGGACAGACTTTGCAGCCGTCCGCCATATTTTCCGTCAGTCTCCGCAATCGCCCGTTGAGAGCGCTGCCAGAATAATTCAATAATCTCATTGTCCTCCAAGTGATAACCTCCTTTGTGTTTGTTCCCTTTTCTTATAAGAAGGATTTTCGGATAACCCGTTGCAGGCTTTTACGGAATTATATCATATTCTTATAAAAAACTGCAAATCTGTCACAACAGCCTTTTGACAAGCAAAATACAGTATGTTATAGTAATTATTTAGAGAGGTATTACTGCCTCAATTATTCATGAAAGGAAGTTCAGGACTATGACACCAGAAGATAAGAATCTGTTAGAACGTATTAACGAGTATGCTGACCGTGTATTGAAAGATTTTGATCCGCAGAAAACACGCGTTTCTTTCCAGCTTGAAAAGCTCAAACCAATCATGGAGGAAATCGCAAAAGAGCAAAATAAGACAGTGGAGGAAATTTTTATCAAATATATGGATTTGGCGAGTCAGGTCACGGTTAGCCGTGAGACAAAATTCCAGAATACGATTGGGAATATGACAAAATACGGCGATGTACACGATGCATTCTAATGCCACATAAAGTTGTTTCTTATTGCACGTATCTGTGTGCATTTCTATTCTGCCACAGCCGGGTCATCGCACAAACAAAAAAAGGATGCAAACATCCTTTTTTTGTACTGTTCCTTTTACACTTGATTCCCTATCAAAAGTTCTTTTTACACATCAAGCTATCCCCACAAATTCCCCATTTTGTTTCCGAGAAGCCATCCCTTTTTACACAAACGCAATCTCATTTTCATAAAGCTCTCTCAAGGATTCTAAAGTGTAATGTTGTTTCCGTAGATAAATTATTACATATTTATTGCATTTTGTCAACAGATTTTTGACACATTGTCCATAATTTTTACATTATTTTACCAATTTATATTGCACTAAAGAAGCATTTTGTGCAATATAATGTTGCGAATTTATTACAATTTTGTCAGAATGCCACGATGCAATAAATTCGCAACCTGCACTGATCTGGCTGCCGCTGCAAGTTTACTTTACAACGCGCACCCGGAACACGCCGTCAATGCTGTTCAACTGTTCAAGAATCTTGTCATCAGCTGATTTCTCAATGTCCATCAGCGTATACGCGTACTCACCTCTTGATTTATTGGTCATATCGCTGATGTTGATTCCAGCCGCGCCAAGCGCTGCTGTAAACTGCGTGATCATATTTGCAATATTCTTATGAAGAATCGCTACTCTGCCTACATTGCCGCAGATTCCCATATCACATGCCGGGTAGTTTACGCTGTTTCTGATATTACCATTTTCAAGATAGTCTTTGAGCTCATCGACTGCCATTACGGCGCAGTTATCTTCGGATTCCTCTGTGGAAGCGCCCAGATGCGGAATGACAATACAGCCCTTCTGTCCTGCTGTTGTCGGATTCGGGAAGTCTGAGACATATTTTTTGACTTTGCCAGCTTCCAATGCGGAAATCATATCTTTTTCATTGACCAACAAATCTCTTGCAAAATTTAATACCACAACGCCCGGCTTCATCTTCGCGATGGCAGCAGCATTGATCATTCCTTTTGTGGCGTCCATCAGTGGGACATGAATCGTGATAAAATCACACGCCGCGTAAATATCATCTACATTGATGACATGCTTCACCTCGCGGGAGAGCTTTAACGCTGCGTCCACAGAGAGATATGGGTCATATCCATAGACATCCATTCCGAGCGCTACGGCTGCGTTTGCCACGCGGATACCGATTGCGCCAAGTCCAATGATGCCAAGCTTCTTGCCCTGAATTTCTGTGCCGGCAAAATTCTTTTTCTCCTTCTCCGCGTCCTTTGCAACGGTCTCTGAACCCGCATTGGCTTTTACCCAGTCTATTCCTCCTGTCACATCTCTTGAGGCAAGAAGCATTCCAGCCAGCACCAGTTCTTTGACGCCGTTTGCGTTGGCACCGGGTGTATTGAACACGACAATTCCCTGTTCTGCGCACCGGTCAAGCGGAATATTGTTGACACCGGCACCGGCTCTCGCAACCGCAAGAAGTGTCTTGGGCAGCTCCATCTCATGCATAGATGCACTTCTGACGAGCACGCCCTCCGCCTGTGCGAGATCATCTGTCGTCTGGTAATTTTCTGTAAATCTTGATAATCCGATATCGGAGATGGGGTTCAGACATTTATATTGATACATTATTGGTTTTCCTCCTCAAATTTTTTCATAAACTCCACAAGCTTCTCTACACCCTCGATTGGCATAGCATTGTAGATACTTGCGCGCATACCGCCAACACTTCTGTGGCCTTTCAGATTCTCAAAGCCTGCTTCTTTTGCTTCCTTGACAAACTTTGCGTCCAATTCCTCATTGCCTGTCACAAATGGTACATTCATCAGAGAGCGGTCTTCTTTTCTGACCGTTCCCTTAAAGAGCTTGCTCTCGTCAAGGAAATCGTAGAGAATTTTTGCCTTCTTCTCATTGTATGCTTTCATCTTCTCAAGACCGCCCTGCTTCTTGAGCCATTTAAATACTTTTCCGCAGATATAAATGCCGTATGCAGGCGGTGTGTTGTAAAGTGAGTCATTGTCGGAATGCGTCTTGTACTTCAACATGGTCGGTGTTCCGGGAAGAACATCATCGGTGATCAAATCTTCTCTGATAATCACAATGACAACGCCTGCCGGTCCGATATTTTTCTGGACACCGCCATAGATGACACCGTATTTTGTCACATCTACTGGCTCTGACAGGAAGCATGAGGACACATCTGCCACAAGTGTTTTTCCCTTTGTGTTTGGCAGTGTCTTGAACTTGGTTCCATAAATGGTATTGTTCTCACAGATATACACATAGTCAGCATCCTCAGAGATTGGCAAATCTGAACAGTCTGGTATGTAAGAGAATGTCTGGTCCTCACTCGATGCAATCTTGTTTGCCTTGCCAAACAGACATGCCTCCTGATAAGCTTTCTTCGCCCACTGCCCTGTAACGATATAGTCGGCAACACCATTTTTCATGAGATTCATGGGAATCATGGCAAACTGCTGGCTTGCGCCTCCCTGCAAAAATAATACTTTATAGTTGTCTGGAATATTCATAAGCTCTCTCAGATCAGCTTCAGCTTCTTTGATAATGGTATCATAAGCCTTTGAGCGGTGGCTCATCTCCATGACGGACATTCCTGTTCCTTTATAATCTAACATTTCATTTGCAGCTTCTTTGAGGACTTCCTCAGGTAAAACTGCGGGACCTGCTGAAAAATTGTACACTCTGGACATTTTTAACTCCTCCTGTTTTCTTCATTATACTGCGCACACTCTCACAAATACCTAGCGGCGTGTATACTATAAATCTATATAAACAACATTTTATAGAAAATTAATGTTGATACACAGTATGTTCTATCATGAGAAACTGTTCGTAAGGCACCTAATAAAACATGATGACAGGTGTGCCAAGCTCTACCATGTCATACAGTTCTGTCATCGTTTCAAGCGGTGTATTAATACAGCCATGGGAACCGTTTGTCTCATAAATTGTGCCGCCAAACTCCTTGCGCCATGTGGCGTCGTGAATGCCGATATGACCGTCAACTGCCATCCAGTATTTGACTGGCGTCGCATAGTCTGCACCTCGAAGCACTCTGTTTTTCTGTTTAAAATAGACAAAACAGACTTTGGCAGGCGTTCCCCATTTCCGTGATGTATTTCCAGTAACCACCGGGGTATCGAGCACCATCTCGCCATCTACATAATAATACATATGCTGGTTTCCCATGTCAACCTCAATGTAGGTGTCACCGATATCATTTTCTCCCTTTTCCCATGCCTCGGATACATATTGCGGAATCCGCGTGCCGCTTTTTTTGTTGAGAAACGCATCTAGCAAAAACGCATACTCTGCTTCCTCGTCAAGCTTATTGCCATAACCACCGCCGGGCACTTTGACGAGATCACCTCTCGTCGCCTTAAAACTGCGCTCTATTCCTACTGTATTATAAGTAGATGCCAAATATGCCACATATTCCTTGATGAGCGTCTTGTCAAGAATCGGACGGTTCTGTTCGTCAAACACAATCCTTCCTTCCGCATCGAGTGTCATCCAGTCAGCGGCCACCGCTTCGTCAATGATTTCCTCGCGCCCGCCAAATTCATAGACCATCTGAAAATCCTGAAATTCGCGGATACCTTCCCATTTTGCAAGCGTGTCCTTCATCTTGGCTGTATATGGAACACTTTTGTAACATATCTCCTTATTTTCCTGCGTTGACAAATCTATCAATCCGTCCTGATAAGGAATCCCGCCCGCATTTGTTAATTGATTAACAATCTCGGCACAAACAAAATCGACTGCTTTCTCCTTTAGCAGTAAATCCCTTGTTTGATCGACAAGAATATAGCCCTCTGTAGTACTTTTTACAATGGAGACTGTATTCTTCTCTTGATATAGATTTTCATTTAGCCACGCTGCTTTTTCCAGCTTTGCAGCCATCACTGCCGTATCACAATAATAAGTGGGATATACAGTTGTATCCATCGAATCCTGTATTCGGGGAGGTCTTAATTGGAGCGAGCTCACCAGAAAATCCTCCAGCCATTGAAAGGGCTTGGATTTGCACTGCTTCATGTATGCGGCAACCGCCGGTTTGTACGATATCGTGACGCCATATTCATCCAGCGGCAGTTCATGTATCACGCCATTCAGCGTGCGCACCATGATCTTGTCCGCGTGCAGATCATAGGACTCGTTCAAGAGATCTGTCACTTTTCCGACAGTCATTCCAGTACAATATTCATCGTTGATTGTCGTAAAAAGCGGAAAAACATTCTGATAATATTGGTCCAGTGCGATGACAGCACCGATGCCGAGCACTGCCATCACACCCATGATTCTGATAAAGCCAAGCAAAAATTTTTTCATATCGTATTAGTTCATTACTGGCGGTGCTTTAAATCCTCCGCGTCAAATGCCTCACTGATCGCTGCGCCTGCGGGAACCATCGGAAATACCTTATCGTCCTCCTCAATGACACACTCAATCACTACTGGCTTTTGCAGCGCAATTGCTTTCTCAAGGACGGGTCCTACTTCCTCGCGCTTTGTGACACGTATCGCCTCACAGCCAAGACCCTCAGATACCTTTACAAAATCAACCTTATCTGTCAGTATCGTCTGCGAATACCGCTTCTCATAGAATAATGTCTGCCACTGGCGAACCATACCAAGCACATGATTATTGATAATAATCTGAATGATTGGAATATTATAGCGGCTTGCCGTTGCAAGTTCATTCATATTCATACGAAAACAGCCGTCACCCGCAATATTTACACAGATTTTATCCGGCATGCCGACCTTGGCGCCAATGCAGGCTCCCAGCCCGTAGCCCATCGTGCCAAGCCCTCCCGAAGAAAGGAAGGTTCGCGGCTCTGTGTACTGGTAATACTGCGCTGCCCACATCTGATGCTGCCCTACATCGGTCGATACGATTGCCTTGCCGCCTGTCACTCTGTCCAGCTCTTCAATGACATAAGGGCAGGTGAGCTTATCCGATTCATAGCTCAATGGATATTTCTCTTTCAATTCCTTGATCTGTGCAATCCACTCGTCATGCTTCTGCTGTTCGAGCTTGCTGTTTAATTCTTTTAAAACAGTCTTTAAATCGCCAATGACAGAGGCGTCTGTCTTGATATTTTTGTTGATCTCCGCGGCGTCAATATCAATCTGTAAGATTTTTGCGTTCTCTGCAAACTTCTTTGGATTGCCCACTACGCGGTCTGAGAATCGTGCGCCCAGCGCAATCAGCAGATCACACTGACTGACGCCATAGTTTGATGTCTTGGTGCCATGCATACCAATCATGCCTGTGTAGAGCGCACTCTTTCCATCAAATGCCCCCTTCGCCATCAGCGTATCACATACCGGCGCTTGTATCTTCTCTGCAAACTCTTTGACCTCTCTTGATGCATTGGACAGAATTGCACCGCCGCCGAGATAGATATACGGCTTTTTGGCAGTTCTGATCAAGTCAAGTGCAACGTCAATGTCCTTCTCTGTGTAAGCGTTTACCAACTCTGGCGACTCCGGTTTTTCTGGGATAAACTCACACTTGTTCGCAGTAGCATCCTTTGTGATATCAACCAAAACGGGCCCCGGTCTCCCCGATTTTGCAATCTTAAACGCTTTTCTGATCGTATCGGCAAGCGTTGTGACATCCTTCACGATATATCCATGCTTTGTGATTGGCATTGTCACGCCCGCGATGTCAACCTCCTGAAAGGAATCCTTTCCGAGCAGCGGCAATGTAACGTTTGCAGTGATAGCAACCATCGGTACAGAATCCATATAGGCTGTGGCGATACCTGTGACCAGATTGGTAGCGCCCGGACCGCTTGTCGCAAGACAGACCCCTACTTTGCCTGTGGCACGCGCGTAGCCGTCCGCCGCATGAGACGCTCCCTGCTCGTGCGATGTCAGAATATGCGTGATCTCATCGCTGTGTTTATACAATTCATCATAAATATTTAAGATAGAACCACCGGGATAACCAAATACGGTATCAACTCCCTGCTCCTTCAAACATTCAATAACAATCTGTGAACCTGTTAACTGCATAGTATAATTCTCCTTTTATTTCCTCGGAATTTCCAGTATGGCACCCCGATTGCCGCTTGTGACAAGCTCACGGTATCTCGCAAGATACCCTGTCGTGATCTTCGGCTCTCTCGGCTGCCAGTTCGCACGGCGCTTTGCCATCTCCTCGTCCGAAACGTTTACATTTAATGTACACTCTGTGATGTTGATGGAAATGATATCGCCTTCCTCAACCAGTGCGATCGGTCCACACACAGCCGCCTCAGGTGACACATGTCCGATCGAAGCCCCACGCGATGCGCCGGAGAAACGGCCGTCTGTGATCAACGCCACTGTGGAACCAAGTCCCATTCCGGCAATCGCCGATGTAGGATTGAGCATCTCACGCATACCAGGTCCGCCCTTAGGACCTTCATAGCGAATCACCACGACATCACCTGCAACAATCTTGCCGCCCTTGATGGCATCAATCGCGTCCTCCTCACACTCAAAGACGCGTGCCGGCCCTTCGTGCACAAGCATCTCCGGCGCAACTGCAGAGCGCTTGACCACGCTTCCGTCAGGCGCAAGGTTTCCTTTCAGCACAGCAAGTCCGCCTGTCTGACTATATGGATTGTCAAGTGGTCTGATTACCTCAGGATTTTTGTTCTGAACACCCTTTATATTCTCACCGATTGTCTTTCCTGTCACGGTCATACAACGCTCATTTAAAAGCCCCAGTTCTGACAGCTCATTCATCACGGCGTACACGCCGCCCGCCTCGTTCAAGTCCTCCATATAGGTAGGGCCTGCCGGCGCTAGATGGCAAAGGTTCGGTGTCTTAGCGCTGATCTCATTTGCATAGGAAATATCGAAATCAAACCCAATCTCATGTGCGATCGCAGGCAGATGGAGCATTGAGTTTGTGGAGCAGCCGAGTGCCATATCAACCGTAAGCGCATTGATCACTGCCTCTTTTGTCATGATATCGCGCGGACAGATATTCTTGCGAAGCAGTTCCATCACTGCCATTCCCGCATGCTTAGCCAGTTTGATTCTCTCTGAATACACCGCTGGAATCGTTCCATTTCCCTGTAAGCCCATGCCAAGCGCTTCTGTCAGGCAGTTCATGGAATTTGCTGTGTACATGCCGGAGCAGGAACCACATGTCGGACATGCTTTCTGCTCAAACTCACAGACATCTTCCACGGTCATGGTGCCCGCTGCATACGAGCCCACTGCCTCAAACATGGAGGAAAGGCTGCGCTTCTGTCCCTTCACATGGCCTGCAAGCATCGGGCCGCCTGATACAAACACCGTCGGCACGTTGATGCGCGCTGCCGCCATGAGAAGCCCCGGCACATTCTTGTCACAGTTTGGCACCATAACCAGCGCATCGAATTGATGTGCCAATGCCATGCACTCTGTAGAATCTGCAATCAGATCTCTCGTGACAAGGGAATATTTCATGCCAATATGCCCCATCGCAATCCCGTCACAGACTGCAATCGCCGGAAAGACCACTGGCACACCGCCTGCCTCTGCCACGCCGAGTTTGACTGCATTGACGATCTTATCCAGATTCATGTGCCCCGGTACAATCTCATTGTACGAACTAACGATACCAACCATAGGCTTCTGCATTTCTTCTTCTGTAAATCCCAGTGCATTGAACAAACTCCTGTGCGGTGCCTGCTGCATTCCTTTTTTCACATTATCACTTTTCATCATTGAATCCCCCTTGCGATCAAATCTCCCATCTGCGCTGTTCCAACCTGCTTTACGTCTGCGCGCCTGCTCTCCTCCTGCGGCATAATATCAATCGTGCGGTAGCCTTCCTCAAGCACTTTTTTCACTGCTGCCTCAATCGCATCCGCTTCCTGATCCAAATCAAACGAGTAGCGGAGCATCATCGCCGCACTCAAAATTGTCGCAATCGGATTCGCAATGCCCTTGCCTGCGATGTCGGGTGCAGAACCGCCGCTCGGCTCATAGAGTCCAAACTTCGTATCATTTAAACTTGCAGAGGACAGCATTCCGATGGAGCCTGTCACCATGCTTGCCTCATCGGAAAGAATATCGCCAAACATGTTCTCTGTGAGAATGACATCGAACTGCTTCGGGTCCTTCACAAGCTGCATTGCACAGTTATCGACAAGCATATGCTCCAATGTGACCTCTGGATAATCCTTTGCGACCTCCTCGACCACCTTTCTCCACAGTCGGGAAGAATCCAGCACATTTGCCTTGTCAACGCTGGTGACTTTCTTCCGGCGCTTCATCGCGATCTCAAAGCCCTTGACTGCAATGCGCCTGATTTCGTTTTCAGTGTATGTAAGGGTGTCAACTGCTGTGACGACACCGTCCACTTCCTTGGTGCTGCGCTCTCCAAAATAGAGACCGCCTGTAAGCTCACGCATAATCATCATATCAAATCCGCTGCCAATGATATCCTCCCGCAGTGGGCATGCTTCCTTTAATTCCTCATATAAATAGGCTGGTCTCAGGTTCGCAAACAGATTCAGGGACTTTCTCAGCTTCAGAAGTCCTGCCTCTGGCCTTAAATGCGGCGGCAGCTTGTACCAAGGGGAGGTGGAGGTATTGCCGCCAATCGAGCCCATCAAGACGGCATCTGCTGCCTTTGCCGTGGCAATCGCATCGTCTGTGAGCGGTTCTCCACAGGCATCAATTGATGCTCCTCCCATCAAAATATCTTTATAAGAAATGTTGTGACCATATTTTAAAGCGACTTGATCTAGTACTTTTCTCGCTTCTGCAACGATTTCCGGTCCAATTCCATCACCGGGTATACAAACAATATTCAAATTCATGCTCTCTGTCTCCTTTTCCTTATATGGAACGCTATTGATGTATTCCAATCTTTGAATAAATATACACATACTCAATCATATTACATTCGACAAAAAATTTCAACAGGAACCACAAAAAACTTCGAAGGTATTTATCTTTATACATTCGTCCTTGATATTGTACATTCACTTAGCGCAACAATATATGCACTTGGCATCATATCATAAAGCTTCTTTTCAAATCCCTCGACGTACTCAACCTCAACAGTTTCTCCGCTGACAGGAATTTGTATAAGAGGATTCTCTACAGATGGCACATATTTATGGTACAATATTTTTATTGTTTCAACTTTTCCTTCCAAAACAAGAATGTCCTTCCAGTCTGAGCTGTGCGCGTCATAATCATAGTCTGTTTTCCAATTGTCAAAATATGTCTTGAGACTATCACTCAAGATATCTGATCGTTCTCGTTCTACAGTATCATAGGCCTTGACAAACCATTTCACTGTATCGCCTACAGAAAATGGTGTACCACAGCATTCCATTTGCCAGCAGTCATACGTAACAGTACATTTCATTTGTTTCTCTCTCCTTCGATAATCCGAATTAATTTTGAACCTTTGACATCATACACACTTATAACCACAATGCCTCACTTAAAATCTTCTGCGCTCTGATATCCTCAAGACATACCATCTTTACCAACAGCCACGCCCGCTCTTCCTCTGTCATTTCAGTCATCTTTTGTGCCGCTTGTGAAACTTGCAGATTTTTAATCATCTCGCTGAGACACTCCTCTTTGTATCTGGCGGCATTCATGGTTTCCTGCCATGCCTGCCGCTTCTTTTCAAGCATTTCAAGCAGTGGCGCTTTCGCCGTTTTCCCGTCAAGAATCATTTTGATTTCGTCGAGAGAAAACCCCAACGCTTTTAACTCCAGCAGCGCATTGAGCTGTTGCACTTGTTCCGCCGAATAATAGCGATATCCGTTGACCGCGTCTACTTTTACTGGCTTAATAATACCCTTTTTCTCATATAAACGTATTGCTTTTCTGGAAATTCCAAAAAATTCTGCGATTTCGCCAATCAGCATAAGGTCATTTTTCATAATCTTCTCCTATTCTTGCAAGGTATCATTTATTCTTTTTACGCAAACTGAATTTGTTTTTATGTTGTTTAGACAAGCGATGAGCATGAACATTCCCGATAAAATAGAACCTCTGATTTGGAAGCAGTAAACGACGTCCGAGAACGCCATCGTTCCACTATGAATAAAGCTGTATCCCATGAACAGAAGCACAAGATATCCCCCAATCCCGAATAAACGCATACTCACATCGCTCAGAGCTCTTCGCACATGCATTTTCATATTAATTTTCATGAACCTGCTGCTGGTTTCTGCACAGTGATGCATCATCAGCGCTTGGGCATCATATAACAGAATGGTATCTGCATCTGTAATCAGCGGCTTGATTGCGGAAGTATTCTCAGCCATGGCAGTCTGCGCTTCTTCCTTTAATTTGGGGATAGCTTTCAACACAAGTTTATCATTTAGCACGAATTGAGGAAGCGCAAATATCCATGTTATTCCCAGAAAAAGCAAACTGCTCTTTCGCATCAAAAGGCAGGACAACATTGTATTGATGACAGCGACTACCAGATGAGGAATATTCAGCGGACCATTCATCATTGTAAAAGCTGCCTGTATATCACTGTTTAATCTTGTAATCCATTCACCGCTAAGACGAGCGTCTATCCGCTCTAGTGGCAGACTTAAAATTTGATCAAACATCTTTTTCTGAAGGCAGCTTTCTACTTTTGCAGAAAATGCTGCGTATTTCGCCCATATTATTCCATTATAAACAAAAAGCAACACACATAGCAAGCCATACACGACACATAGTTTCCAAAGTGCGCCGGAATGATACGATTCCAGACATCTGAAAATTGATTTCATCAAGTTTGCCAACAGCCATGTCCTAAAAGCATCAAACGGGGAGCGCAACAGAAGTAAAACGATGTATTTGCGCCAAAGTCCCATTCTTTTGACCAACTCTCTAAGTGCACCCATGAGCCATTGTTCCTCCTTCCATACGGTAAATAGTATAACTATCGTCCAGCGTCTCTTGATGATGGGTAACATGAATCACGGTCCTGCCCTCCGTCAGTTTGCATAAAGCAGCCAAAACGGATTGTCCAGTATCCTGATCTAGCGCGGAGACTGGCTCATCTAGCAAGATGACGGGCGCATCTTTGCACAGTGCTCTGGCGATCTGGATTCTCTGCGCCTGCCCGCCTGACACTTGGTTTCCCCGTTCGCCCACCTTTGTATCCAACCCATTCGGAAGCTTTTCAATCCAGTTTGCGAGGCTTGCATTTTGGCAGGCCGCCCATACCGTCTCATCTGAAATATCATGGCCGCAAGTGATATTATCTCTTATAGACAGCGGAAAAAGGCTGTTATTCTGCATAACAAGCGCTACTTGCTTTCTGATATTTTCTGGCAAATGCTCGCCTGCTATGACAGCCGTTCCATGATCAGGCGTATATAGACCGGCAAGGATTTTCAATAACGTGCTTTTACCACATCCGCTGTCCCCGACAATTCCGATATGCTCACCGGGCTTTGCCCTGAGCGACAAATTTTTTATTACCACATGCTTCTCATATGAAAAACAAATATTCTCTAAATAAACTGCGTATTGAACCATATCTTTTCCTCTAATCTGTCAACAGATGCACGAAACCGCCGAAAAGCTGCATAACTTCCCGGCATATTCTGTAAGAAACCTGAAACATTTCCCGATAAATTGATAAATATGTAAAAAGTTCCCATGCTTATTGTTTCATTTATCACCATAAAGCCGCCAAATCCAAGCAATAACAACAGCGGTACAAAAGAAAGCACGCCTGAAAGCGACATCAGTCTGGCTGAAATCTGCTCTTTCTTAACATTAGAAGCGCCCCATTCCGAAAGATTTTCCTCCATCGCACCCCGAATCAGTTCATATGCGCCATAAATTTGAATGATTGGAAACAATTCCAGAATCATGTCCGCAAACCCATTGATTTTTTTCCTGCTGTTCTGGCATTGCTGTGTATAATTTTTAATAATCCTGCTCGAAAAGGAACAATAAAGAATCAGCGGAAGTACTGGAAATATGGATATCATAGCCAATTTATAGTTTTGACATAGCAGAAATAGAACAGTGAGCACAAATGTGCCAAACTGCCTCATCAACGAAAAAAGATTTTCACTCATATAATCTGAGATTTCTTTTAACTCATTTTGCATAGCAGACTGTTCTTCTCCGACATTAAGCCCTGAGAGTGTTTGAATGTCACTTTGTAAATAAGCTCTAGCATACCCCATTCGCATTTCATGCGCAAAAGTTTCGCACGTATAGGCGGATAGATACAGCGATACATACTCGCTTATGGTGTGCATCAGAATAATCAATACGCCGACTGCCAAAAATAGTTTCATTTCATGCGTTGAATAAAAAAGATTTGTGTTTTCAAGAACGTCTAACAATTGTGCCAAAAATTTGTTCCAGCACAAATTCAGAATGACAGACAGAAATGTGAACAACACCGCTGTCACAAATAGAAATTTGTGTAATTGAATAAGCTTCCTTAAAATTTTCATAAAAGTTCTCCTGCCTCTATTGGGGCATTGCTATGCCTTTGTAAAATTTACTTCACATATAGCATAGGCTATGCCCTAGGGGCAAGGTCAAGCCAAATTTCGGAAGAGCAGCCAGACGCATACCAGCCGAAAGCATAAACCGTAAATAGAGAAATTTTTAGTATAATTCCACTTCCTCTGAACCTTCAAACGCAGGGTCCGCAATGTATCCTTGCACGCACCATTGTTTTATATACTGGGCAGCCCGCTGTTCTGCGTATTTCGCATTTAGAACCTCGCCGCTCTCATCGACCTCAAGGTTGTTAATAAATATTGCATACACGATTTCAAGCAAACTTGGACTTTCTCTAAATTCATCAAAATAATCAATTCCCTCTAAAAGCGGATAACCAACAGTTCCATTTGCAATCCAATAGGAAAATTGTCTGATCGCTCCGCTTACTGAATGACTTAATTTCATAATGGCCCCCCAAAAATGTAATCATTCTTTTCTAATTTGTCTGGCAATGCCTCTGTTCCTCCTAGTATTTAACATATCGTTGCATTTTGAACATTGTTCAATATTTCATTTTTCCGCAGCTCAACCATCTTTTTCAAAAAAGGCAGGTCGAATGCCGTCGGATTATCAACTCGGAAAGTACAGCCACACACGCTGTCAAAGTGCTTTCCAAACACTACTTTGTGTTTGCCGCCTCCGCATGAACCGCATTTGCCGCAGTGATCTACATAGTTCCAAGCAATATTCTTTATCTCTTCTTCCACATCAGAAGCTTCGTATGCTTTGCTGTCGTCAGACCATACCGTCCAAAGATTTTTCGGTTCATCGGGGTCTTTAATCGCAATAAAACATACACACTCATTCCTAAATTTTATCAGATAATAGATTTTGTCTTTCCAATATCCCTGATCTTTCACTATTTCCAATTCATTCGCCCTTAAATAATTCGTAAACTCCAGTGCCGTTTGCTGCGCCCTATCCGTTAAATTTTCCGCTATGTAATTTTCTATTTGTTTTGTCATTGCAGATCACCCTCCGTATTCCGATCGGTCTTTAACGCTCTCCACTCATCTTCTAAAATTGACATCAAGATATCATCTGCATACTTATCACCGTCCATAATAGCATCTCTCAAAACACCTTCCCGCTTAAAACCAGCTTTTAAATATACCTTTTCTGCGCTTGGATTAAACGAATATACATCCAGCGCTAAACGATGTAGTTTTAATTCTTCAAATGCAAAATCACGGGTTACTTCCGTTGCCCAAGTGCCAATCCCTTTTCCGCGCTCAGTCATGTGGTAAAGACCAATGCGGAAATTAGCACAACGCAAATCCCAATCAATTTCGTTAATTACACTTTCGCCGATAATTTTCCCGTCTGGTGCTATGATCAAAAAGAAATATCTGTCATCTTCACCAATGGATTTTAGAAAAAAGGAAGTTATTTCTTCTTTCGTAAATTCTTCTTTACAACCTGTTAAGCGTGCCACTTCCTTATCTAATGGGCAATAATTCTGTTCATAGTAATTTGTTACATCCTCTGCTTTTGCCAGCCGTATCCAATAACCATCTTTTTCAGCGACCATGTTCGTAATCATGTTGTATATCCTTTCCGGCTTCCGCCGCTTCTTCCATTGTCAGATCTGTATCCGCAGGCGTTCTGGTGTTCAGACTGTTCCACTTATATACTAACACCAATTTGTTTTGATCGCAACCTAAGAAAAGCGTTCATTGTTTTGCTTCCAACAAACGCTTTTCTGCCTTACTATTTCATTCTTTTCAGTATCATAGACTGCTTTAAAAATTTTGCCCGCTTACTCTACATAAATTTCCTTTGAAATGACAGCCCTGTCCGCAATGCTGCTGTTCATTCCTTCCTGCGCCATCAAAGACCAGTCATCAGGATTGTCAAAAATGTAGACATACAAGGTTTTTATCTCTTTCCCCTGAACAGCAAATACGGCTCTGCCTGCCATTTCCATGTCTGGGTGAAGCATTTCCCCATCCTGATTAAAGCAAATTGTAGAGCAGGGCTCATAAGACCACCCAGCATGGACAATTACCTGATATGGAGATACCACTACATCTTCAAGCGTAATATTTCCCTTTTTATCGCCCACTTCAATTGTTTTTACATCTGCTGCGTTTATCTCAAACGGAATGACAATATTCCAGCTGCCATCTGTCCAGTGAGATGCGGATATTTCCTCGCCGTCAAGCATCCTGTCATCATCATAACCAAGACCGTCTACATTTAAGTTCAGTTCGCCGCTGCCTGTATATTTCTTTGCTAGATCTATCTTCAGCATACCTGCAAATGTATTGCTGTCAATCACCTCGCCGTCAAACGTATTTTCGATCCATTCTGGGGAAGTTCCATTCACGCTCCATGTTCCGTCTATATAAAATCCCGCGGCAGTTCGGTTATCAGCAGCATTCATGCCAGTGTAATGTCTGGGAATGTGCGTAAAATCTGCATCTTCCGACTCAATATTTACTGTGAGAAATATAGAATATCCATCACAATAAACTTCTGATGCTGTCAGTGTGATACCTTGATCCGATACAGTATAATCTGAAGTATTCAAATTTCCCGCATGATCCTCATTTGTCAGGACAATTTTCTTATCCGTATAGTCACCAGAATATATGGCATCCTCCTCAACCTTCTCAAAAATATTTCCAATCAGCGGAAGCTTTGCTGCCAGCGCCGGATTCAAATATCCCATTCCAAGGGTTCCAATAACCGCCGCAGCCACTGCCGCAGCCACACCTCTTCCTAGTTTGCCTAATATCTTCATTTTATCCTTCCTCCTTCTATGTATCTGAATTTCCGCGTCACTTATTTCAGGAGCAAGGGCCTGCTTTAAGATTTGATCCAATTTTTCATCTGTCATATCCTATCGCCTCCAATTTTTCCTTTAACTGTTGCTTTGCTTTCCGCATTCGGCTTTTGACGGTTCCTTCCGGCAGTCCAAGAATCTTAGATACCTCATTGATCTGCATATCTGCTGAATAATACAAATAGATTGGGATTCTGTACTTTTCAGGCAGAGATGCCACAAATCCCTGAATCATATCCACCTCACTTTGCTGCAATACAATGTGTTCTGGTGATACTTCATTGTCATGACCAGAAACTTCATGTCCCTCATCAGACATCTCATCCATGCTGTCAATCGGAACCAGCCTCATCCTGTTTGCATATTTTTTCTTCTTATTTTTCCATAAATAAATTGAAGTGGATAAAGCGTAACTCTTTGTATTCTGCATGGAGTCCAGTCTTTTCTTTTTCTCCAGCAGCTTGAGCATCGTGTCCTGATACAGTTCGTCCCCATTTTCCGCATTTCCAGCCGTCATTCGGCAAAATTGCAGAATGTCTTTTCCAAACTTCAGGACAAACCGCTCAAATTCGTCATGATTCATCGCAGCCGTCCCTCCTTCTTTCTTCAAGTTGATTTATCGACTCGCCAACTTGCAAAGATTTGCCCTTGCATGTATATATTGTCCTGACACCGAAAAAAAGTTTTCAAAATCTATAAAAAGTTTAACATTTTTATAGATTTTGAAAACTATGATTGAGATCTTGTTCGTATTCCTTATATATAAATATTCATATATGTGTTACTTACAAGCAATATAAACATCCATACTCTCCCCATCCGTTTCAAAGCAGGGAATAACATCTTTTTCCGTGTGTTCCAGACCATTTACGCGCATATACTCCATAAGCGTTTTGTAGGCGTTTGGAATGGTTACAAAAGGATTTTCAAAGGGCTTTTCAATGTGTATTGCCGCATACTTGTGCGCTGCCTGCTCATATATTTCAATGTCAGGAGGAACAACTCCGTCAGGAAGTATCCATGCCGCTTCATAACCGTGCATATTGAAAACATTAATCTGCTCCTGCGACACCTTTGGAAAGTCCCAGCCGATGACACGAGGCTTTTCTACGCCGCAGCTGCGGGCAATGGAAAATACTCTGTCAATCGCGTCCCCCTCCGGGACAGAGCTTATAACGGCGTGTTTTATATAGCGGAAAGCGGGGACAGTCTCGACACGCAGATTGGAATACGCTTCGCCACAAACCACCATATCCTCACGAAACAAGTTGTCCAGCGTGCATTGAAAAAGATTGCAAAGCTCAATCGCCTTGTCCATTTCGGGCTGCGCGGTCTCCAACTCCCATTTCGATACAGTCTGACGGCTGATATTCATTTTTTCAGCCAACTCCTCCTGTGTCATATTTCCTCTCAGATGTCTTAAAAACTGTAGATTTTTTCCAAAGCTCATAAAATATTCTCCTTTCCTATTCCTGCGCCGCGCCGCATGATCAGTATAGTATATTTTCCGACAAACTGCCACCAATCCATATGTGCTATTTTTCTGAATCGCGCAACTTTAAAGTGCGGAGAACTATTGCGGGAAAATAAACCCAACTATTTTATTTCCAAGCTTTCTGGCAAGCAGTCCTATAGCAACACCTGTCACCAGACCGCCCAGCACATCTGTCGGATAATGAATCCCGACATACAGTCTGGAAAAGGCAATCAGCGCTGCCAGTATGATCAGGAACACGGCATATTTTTTTGGCAGTTCCCCATACATTGATACCGCGGAGGCAAAGCTGGCGCCCGTATGTCCTGATGGAAAGGACGCGTCCACCGCGGGGGCAACGATGCATTGCAGCCCTGTCACCACCTCATAGGGACGGACTCTGCCAATCAGATTTTTTAAGAGCATATTATTGATAATCAGAGAGCCAAGCAGGGCACTCGCTGAAAAGATGCCAGCTCTCCTTGTCTGCTTAAAGCACAGCAGCACGAGCGTCAGCACAATCCAGAAGATGCCTGCATCGCCCAAATGTGTGATTCCTCCAAAAAATACATCGCCCACTGCATTTCGTATATGTTCCTGAATAAAAAGTAAAATCTGCCCATCAACTGTTTCCATACAACCCTCCATGCAACAGCCAGACCTCTGTACATTTCTCTACAAAATCTGTCAAAATAATTTGTTTCATGATAAAAAATCCCCTGATTCACTCAGGAGACCTTTTAAGCTCGTATTATTCGCTGTCTGGCTTCTCAACCTGCTCGATTGCCACCTTTTTCATAGGAATACGGCAGTTCTTGTTGTTGCCGAACTCTACAATCACATCCTCGTCTGTGACATCAATCACAATGCCGTAAAAACCGCTGGTAGTCAAGATACTGTCGCCTACCTCCACCGAATTGACCAGAGCAGCCTTCTTTTTCTGCTCTTTTCTCTGAGGACGAATCATCAGAAAATACATGATTCCAAACCAAAATACCACCATGACAACCAGTGATATCATACTTGCAGCCCCTTGTCCAGCCGCCACATCTGCTTCTGCCAACAATAAATTCATCTTCAATTATTCCTCCTATATTGCCGTTTGGCGCTGTCTGTAAACAGTCAAACACATAGTATATATCATACACAATATTTTCCAATACTTCAAGTAAAATATTTATAAAGATGTATTTCAATAAGTACGATAAAACATTATATTTTCATTTTCAAGACGGTTTTGCAGCAACTCAAAGTTTTTATAATCTTTGCAAACTTTTACAACCTTTCTTTTTCCTGAATATAGTGTAATATAATTTTGCTCTTCAATAACTGTAGTAATATCACAAATACTGCAAAGACTTACCTGACCACAAAATCCCCTGATATGCAACGTGCTGTATGTAACAGTTATCTTCCACAATAATGCTCTTATTAATACCGAGATAAAGAGTAAAAAGAACCCCAAAATAATTAAGCAGCTTATTCTGTCCACTTCATCTCTAAAAACTACTGCTGCGACTAACATGCTGCCAAAAAATACTACACCAAAAAAATTTCTCAACATATTGCTGGGTTGTTCTGTAACAACAAATTCTTCTTTTATCTGAGTTTTTTCTATTTTTCCTGCGTTTACTAATAAGTAATATAAAATAAAGAAGCCACTGAAACCTTCATCAATGCTGAAAACTTTTTTAGTATTGATATATCCCTCCAAGATCTTTTTTGTAGACAAATAATAATTTAATGTTCTGTTCTCATAATAACGTATATGTGACAATTCGTAAAAATATATTTTATTTTCGGGTCGCATCGGGCTAACTATCGTCAATGAATCTAACTCCAGTATGATAACTTCAAGCATACAACATATGCAAATATATGTTCCTGCCAAAGCTAACACTATAAATATGAAAAGAAAATAAATATCTGATCCTAAATCACATCCATAGATTCCTATTAATGTAAAAATATAACCTACTACAGATCCCAATAATCCAATAAACAGATGTTGTGTTGAAAGATATAATACCAGACCAGATGTATATTTTTTTAATGGGTCTTTCTTCTTTCTTAATATCGCAGTAAGGATAATTGGCAAAAAAACAATAATCGCTATCATACTGCTGACAATTACTTTTGTCAACAATTCATACTCTTTCATTTCATTCCATTCGCCGCCATGCCTTCCAGTTTGCGCTTTTTGTATGCGGCAAACTCCCCCGCATCAAGCGCATCCCGAATCTCGGTCATCATGGTATTATAAAAATACAGATTGTGCAGTACGCAGAGCCGCAAACCAAGCATTTCTTTCGCCTTTAACAGATGGCGGATATAGGCTCTCGAATATCTGCGGCACGCAGGACAGCCACATCCCTCCTCAATCGGTCTGGTATCCAGTTCATACTTGGCATTAAACAGATTGATTTTGCCTTGGTTTGTGTATAAATGTCCATGACGTCCGTTTCTGGTGGGATACACACAGTCAAAAAAGTCAATGCCGCGCTCTACGCCTTCCAGAATATTTGCGGGGGTTCCTACGCCCATCAGATAAGTCGGCTTGTCTTTCGGCAGATACGGAACCGTCTCCTCCAAAATATAATACATCTCTTCATGTGTCTCTCCGACAGCCAGCCCGCCGACTGCATAACCATCTAAATCCAGCTCTGAAATCCGCTTTGCATGGTCGATTCGAAGGTCTGCATAGACTGCCCCCTGATTAATTCCAAATAACATCTGATTTTTATTGATGGTATCCTCCTGTGCATTCAGCCGCTGCATCTCTACCTGACACCGCACAAGCCAGCGCGTTGTGCGCGCGACAGAATTTTCGACATACTGTCTGTCTGCCTTGCTGGGCGGGCACTCGTCAAATGCCATCGCGATCGTGGAGGCAAGATTGGACTGGATCCGCATACTCTCCTCCGGTCCCATAAAAATTTTTCTGCCGTCTATATGCGAATGAAAACAGACACCCTCCTCTTTAATTTTGCGAAGTCCGGCGAGCGAAAACACCTGAAATCCGCCGGAGTCTGTCAAAATCGGTTTGTTCCATGACATAAACTTGTGCAATCCGCCTAATTTCTTAATCGCTTCATCGCCCGTTCTGACATGGAGATGGTATGTGTTTGACAACTCCACCTGTGTGCCAATTTCCTCTAAGTCTGCTGTCGATACCGCACCTTTGATTGCCGCCACGGTGCCTACATTCATAAACACCGGCGTCTGAATCGTGCCATGAACGGTTGTCACTTCTGCGCGCTTGGCGCGCCCCTCTTGTTTTAATATTTTATACATCTATTCCAACTCCTCAAGAAACTCTTCTAGTGTGATGCCGCGGTCCATAATCTGAGAAGCGGCCTCCTTCCCCACATAGCGAAAATGCCATGGCTCATACTGAATGCCTGTAATATATTCTTTTCCCTCTGGATACCGAAGGATAAAGCCATATTCATCACAATGCTCTTTGAGCCACTTTCCTGCTGCCGTCTCGCCAAATCCGATCTCTAGTCCCGCGTAGGTCGTACATACAATATCCAAAGCCAGCCCAATCTGATGCTCGCTCGCACCGGGAACAGTCACAGTCATGGAGGCAAACTTGTATGCCTCCATATAAGAATGTCCCTTTTCCATATAATAGTCAATTTTCCGGTTAAAAAGTACCGTCTGACGGTTGTAATCCCTGTAAGGAGAACAGACGACTAATTTGATGCCGTCCTTCTTTGCAGCCTGCATCATGTCCATCAGATCGTCAATAATCCGCTCGTCACATTTCATGGACCCCTTAATTTTTCCGAGTGTAAAGGTATAATCCTCCGGCACGGGATGCTGCTTGTTTACCAGCACCAACTGCCAGTCATCTTTTGACAGGCGGGCAGTCTTGGCAGACTCTGCACGGCGCGTTCCCTTGCGCACCTCGTTTGCCTCCAAGATATCGTCCAGTGAATACTGGTCAATATCCTCGGCTGACACGTCGAGTTCTTCGTTGTCATACCCTGCCAGTACATCATTATCATCCAGTGCGTCCTCTGAGATATGGAACATTGTCGGAACATATTCGTAGCTATCCTGTATCTCTGCCCATTCTGACTCATATGCCGTGTCGATACGCTCCAACGCCGGCAGGAAGGAAAAACTGCTGCTGATCACAAAAAATATCAAAATAACCAAAACACTTGCAAAACGCTTCGTATTGTATTCTATATAAACACCTATGTTATAGAATAAAGTAACGAGAAGCATAACTATTGTAATCGGCTTTTTCAGCCGCTTATGCCGTTTAACCTGCTGTTTCATTCTTGCTGCCAGATTATCTTTCCATGTCTTTTTCATCATGTCCCATCTCCAATTTGTCGTGAAGTCCTGTCCATATGACAAATGTATTCTGCACAATACATAATTATACAATTTAATCATAACACACTATTTTTTATTTTGCATCATTATATTACATAAATCAAGTAAAATTTTTTAAAAATAATCTGTTATTAAATAATCTGCTATTCTGCTATTTCTTGATTTTTAAAGGATTTGCAATTATAATATCTTAGAGTACATGCAAAAAATAGTGATTATGCACAATGTCCAACAAATACCCTAATAAAAAAATGCGAATAAAAAAGGAGAACAGTATCATGTCAGGATCTACATTCGGAAATATATTTCAAATTACCACTTGGGGCGAGTCCCACGGTTCGGGCATCGGCGTTGTCGTCGATGGCTGTCCCGCAGGCCTTTCATTGAGCGAGGCGGATATTCAGACCTATCTCGACAGGAGAAAGCCCGGCGCGTCACGCTACGCGACGCAGCGAAAGGAGGCGGACAGTGTCGAAATTTTGTCTGGTATTTTTGAGGGAAAAACGACCGGAACGCCCATATCCATGCTTGTGCGCAATACATCGCAACGGTCGGCAGACTACAGTGAGATTGCCTCCTACTACCGCCCCGGGCACGCAGACTACACCTTTGACCAGAAATACGGTTTTCGGGACTACCGCGGCGGCGGGCGCTCCTCCGGGCGCGAGACGATCGGGCGCGTCGCGGCAGGCGCCATTGCCGCAAAGCTGCTGGCAGCGCTTGGCATCACTGTCACTGCCTACACGCAGGCAATCGGCGCCATCGAGCTTCCAAACCCGCAGTGCCCCATAGACCAGCTTGATCTGGAGGAGGCAAGAAAAAACCCGACAGGAATGCCGGACAAGGAAGCTTCCGCCAAAGCGGAAAAATATCTCGAGGAATGTATGGAGCGGTTGGATTCCGCTGGCGGTGTTGTTGCCTGCCGTGTCGAAAATCTGCCTGCCGGTATAGGAGAGCCTGTATTTGAGAAGCTGGACGCCAATCTTGCAAAAGCAATCCTGTCGATTGGCGCTGTCAAAGCCTTTGAAATCGGTGACGGCATTCGGGCTGCTTCTGCAAACGGCTCGACAAACAATGACAGTTTCCGTATGAACGGCGCTGCCGTAACCAAGGCTACCAATCATGCAGGAGGCGTTTTAGGAGGCATCAGTGATGGTTCTGAACTTGTGCTGAGAGCCTATTTCAAGCCGACACCATCTATTTTCCAGCAACAGGAAACGGTAAACAGGGACGGGGAGGAGATTACGATTCAGATTAAGGGCAGGCACGACCCTGTAATTGTGCCGAGAGCTGTGGTTGTAGTGGAGGCTATGACAGCAATTACGGTATTGGATATGCTGCTACAGAATATGACAGCCAGAATCGACAAAATCCAACAGTTTTATTCCTAACAAAAAGAATGAGGGCATTGCTGCAATGCCCTCATTCTTTTTGCTTATACATTTTGATACACGAAGCTTTTCATTAAGGAAGCTCATGGAAAATAATGCAGTTTGCCTGATTAATCTCAAGTTCTTTGCCGTTCATGACCATATAATTGTGTTCGTAGTCCACACGGAAGAAGGTCATTGTGTTCGACTCATGATTCAGGCTCACCAGATGCCTGTTATCTGGAAACAGCGCCGCATCTTTGGGATACTCTCCGCTCGTCGGCAGATAAAACAGACGCGTCAGCTCGCCTGTCTGCTGGTTAATCTGAAACAGTGAGACACAGTTATCTCCTGCTGTCGATGCCAGAATATACTTGCCGTCATCAGAGATATTGAGGGCGCTTGCCGCCACGCCCTTAAATTCGAACTTGTCCGAGGTAGGAATCGTCTGAATTGGGTCAAAATACGGAACATTGTCCTCCTCATGATACTCAAATACATCAATACAGTTCTTCATCTCGCTGATGATATAGAGAAAACGCCCGTCCTCTGTAAATTTCAAGTGCCTTGGCGCCGAGTCGATATCACAACGAATGATATCCACCTGCCGCAAAACGCCTCTGTCATGGTCAAGGCGGTAGATATTCACATAGTCAATCCCAAGGTCTGCCGCACACAGATATTTGTTGTCCCTCGTCATCTTCACACAGCTTATATGCGGTCTGTAGCTTCTCTCCGCGATGCTGCCAAGCCCCTTGTGAAACACCTCGTCCGTAATGGCGTCCACCGCGCCTGTGCTGGAATCCAGATGCAGCACCGTAATCTTTCCATCATGATATCCCGCACAGAACAAGAACTTGTCCTCATAGTCTGTGGAGAGATAGCAGCCTCTCATGCTGTTTGTGGACGCGGTATTCACAAAGTCGAGATTTCCGTCCGGCAAAATCTTATAGCTGGAAACGCCTGTATCCGTGATCGCATAGAGATACTTACGGTTGTGCGAGATTGTGACATACGAGGAATTGGTGATGTTCACCTCGCCCTTCTCCTTGAACCGTCCATTCTCCATATCAACATCATAGATTTTAATGCCGTGCTTATCGCCCATCGTATAGGTTGATACATAGGCTACACATTTCTTTTCTGCCATCCTGTTGTCCTCCTGATTACACATTTATATAAATTTTCTTATAACGAAATCATATATAAATATCTTATCACAAGAGAGCGCGTTTGTTAATTATTTTTTTATAGATTTTTTTCCGATTGGATAAACGCTGGAAGCTGTCCCTTCAAAAAACAGTGGGTAGCATAGGAATACATCAAGTCGCTCTTTTCAAATTGGATCGTGACAAGATAACGCTCGTCATAATAGTCGGCGTATCCGCGGGCCATCCATATAAAACTGTCACTGACAATGTTGTCAAGAATCTCCTGAATCTGTTCTTGATCAGTATACTCCACCGCATCATTTTCCACGCTGGTGTACATCTCGTTCCTGCGTTCATAGGTGCCATAATAAACACGATGATAATAAGAATTTGAATACAAATTTTGCTTTTTTACGCGAATCACCGCCACATCTTCTGCATTTAGCCGCTCCTGCATATCAATCCCGTACTCTTTTATCAGCGCAAGCGTCTCTGTAAACTGTGGATACACATACATTTTTCCAGAATAGCTGGTATAGAGCATTTCTTCATTTTTATCCCTGAAAAGAAAATCAACGCTTCCCACAGGCGGTGTATTGATGATGGTATCCAATGTAAGCTTCATATACTCCTTTTGGTAAACCCCGATCAGTTCTGACTGCATCTGGGGTGTGAGTGTGATATCTTCGCTCCTGAAGTTACTCTCACATCTGACCGCATCGAAGGTAAGATTCCAACTGTCATTAAAGAGCGGCGTGGAAGCAAGCTTATAATTATAATCCTCAAAAATCTCAGAAAGCAGTCGGAGGGTATCTGGGTCTGCGATATCAATGACATATGTTCTATAAAGCGTTTTCCCGTTCGATAATTTGTATCCAAAATCAATCCAGCGGTAATTATCCTGTCTTTCCAACGTTTCCATATACTCAGGAGATTCCTCAATGCCCTCATAATAGTCGAAATAACGAAACGCAAGCTGCTCCTTGGCTGCTTTCCGCGCAAGCTCCATCACGCTTGGATTTCCCTGCAGCTCCATATTTGCCATGCGGTATTCGCCCGGGCTAAGATAATGCATACCAAATTCATTGACACGGATTTCCTGTCCGAGCGGTATGAGATCAGAGATTGATACAGCACAGCTTTGAAGCTGTGAATCCGCTGGCACATAGGTGTCGTATCCTGTCACATCGTAGCGGAATACCACAAAGACCAGCGCTGTGCAGACCGCATTAAACAGGAACTGCTTCTTGTGCATCAGTGCGCCGCGCAGACTCAGCCGGTAAATAATTTCCATCAGGATACAAAGCACTGTAAAGCCAAAGATCACACCGAACACAAACCATGTATCTGCATCTGATCTGGACGACATTGCACAAAAGAAAAAACCTGACAAAAATGAAAATGGCAAGACGACCATGGTCTTAATCACAGGCTCCGCAATGCGAAATGCGATTGGCTTGCCTGCTGCCTCAGACGCCCTTTTCATGAAGATCAAATAAGCTGCCAGACTGTACAGCACTGCTGCTATGAGCAGTACGCCCACATAGGAGGTATCATACGTGAAAAACTTTTGTGCCTCCGCCATTGTCGTATTGGTCGGACTGGAAAAAAACTTGATTATCATAGACAGCGGTGAAAAATTCCAAATACTGCTGTCGAATATAAAATTCCCTCTGTTTTCATAAACTTTATAAGTATCATAAAAACGCGCAGCCATTAAATATTTAAGCAGCCCAAGCACTGCACTATATGAAAATAGAACTCCTGTTCCTAAAATGCCGATAATCATGTTGCCTGTAAGTCCTGCCGCAATGACTGCCACACTGTACGCCAGCACAAAGATAGTCATCTGTATCCCGATAAACGATATGATTGCGAGCACTGTTTCTGCCGTAACGACCTTTCTGCCTGCCGCAATCCCTGTACAGATCATCACATTGAGCACAAACGGGATACAAAACTGCATGACGCCTGACACATACCTTGCCCAGAAAAAACGGGCTCTGCTGACGGGAAGGCTGTGATACAGGTCAATCTGCACTTTGGAATGCAGATAGGCATAGCCGCTGAGTCCGCACAAAAATGCTGCCATACACACAACAATTGACATAATCAAAGCTTCTCTGCCAAAGAAATACTCTCTGATATACAATGTAAGACTGTAGGAATGTCTATTGGGATAGCGCACAAACTCCTCCATACTCATGAGCATACGCACTTCCAAACTCAGAAAACATGCGACGAATATCAAAATCGGACACCATATTCTCCTCTTTAGATCCTGTTTGATGAGCTTAAAAAATAAGTTTTTTGATATCATATCCGACAACCTCCGTTTCACTAATAAAGATTTCCTCAAGGGTCAGCGGTACAATTTCTGCAAAAACAGGCGAAAAAGTATTAATTTTCTCCATAATCTCTTTCTCCGAGCCGCGCACAGTGATATTGTTCAGGCTTCCCCTTTTCTCTGCCTTGACAAGCTCTAGCAGGCCAAGTGCTGTCTTTTCCTCCTCTGCATTTTGAAATACACACTGGACATTGTGGATATTAAGCTTCATTTCCTCCAAATCCTTCTGCATGAGGATGCCGCCTTGATGCAGGATGCCCACATAGTCGCAGATGTCCTCCAGCTCGCGCAGGTTGTGGGAGGCGATTACCGGTGTAAAATCCCGCTCTGACAATTCACCGGCAAAAATACTCTTGACCGCCTGCCGCATGACAGGGTCTAATCCGTCAAAAGTTTCATCACAGAACAGATATTTTGTGTTTGCGCAGATGCCAAGAAGTACGGAGAGCTGCTTTTTCATGCCCTTGGAAAAAGTATGAATCCTTCTGTCTGGTTTTAACTGAAAATTTCCAAGCATCTCATCAAACCGCACGCTGTCAAATGACGCATAATAATCCTGATAAAATCCAGCCATGTCCCGCGGTGTGGCATTGGGCAGAAAATACTGGTCGTCTGGTATATAAAATATATCAGCCTTCACAGACGGATTTTCATAGACTGGCTGTTCGTCCATGAGAATTTTCCCGCTGTCGGGTTTGAGCACGCCGGATGCCATGCGCAAAAATGTGCTTTTGCCAGCACCATTTGTACCAATCAGTCCAAAAACTTCTCCGCTTCTAATGGTTACACTGATATCATTTACCGCCGTAACCTCTCCAAAATGTTTTGTCACATTTGCTGCTGTTATCATGTCAGTTCCCCCTTCATCGACCCTCTGTTAATCAATACACTACTGTTTTGGATACAGGCTGTAAGGATTTCCGGCAGTTCTTCTGCCGTTATGCCGGAAAGCAGCGCCTTATCGACAGTGACCTGCATCTCACGCTGAATCTCCTGCCGTTTATGGGCTGCCGCTGCCGCTGTATCACTCACAAAGCTGCCTTTTCCTTTTATGGTATAGATGTACCCGGCGCGCTCTAATTCCTGATAGGCGCGTTGAATCGTATTCGGATTCAATGACAACTCCATCGCCAGACTTCTGACAGATGGCATGGACGCATTTGGCTGCATCGCGCCGCACAATATCATCTGTTGAAACCGTTCGATAATTTGTTCATAAATCGGGCGCCTGTCCTTGTGATCAATCAAAATCATGATCCCTTCTCCTTTCCAACTGTATTAATACGCTTAACACAGATAAAGTATACAATACTTGTAAAATATTGTCAACTAAAAAAATGAATGGGGAAATGCAGATAGACTTTTAGTATAGAAGAATATTCAATTGAAAAAGGTGTAAAGCCTTATTAATTTCATAAAACCTTACACCCTTTTGGTTCGTGATTACTGTTTAATTGCTATACAGTTATTATTCTTTGATTCTGTCAATTTCTGCAAGATTAACGCCTAAACTTGACAATGTTACTTTTAATTCAATGTATCTTTTATGCATTGAGTCGTATGTTTCAGGATTCGTTTCTTTTATTGGCACCATCCAATCCTGCAATCTGGAAAATTCTATCACATAATCTTTTATTATATCTGCTGCACTTGGCATATACAATCACCTACTTTCAATTAATAATCTGTACTGATTGTTACATTTTAATCATAACAGATTATGTATAAGGTGTAAAGCCTTATTAAATTGTCAAATTCAGAACCTGCTGTTAAAACTCTGCCGGATTCGTACCGGTATTTTTTATTACACCATCTACTACACCGTTTAGCCGTGAAAATACGTGAGTTTCAATAAACTCTCAAGCGTGCATAAAACCTAGCAATTATGCGGCGTTCCTACCACTCATACGGCGTTGCCTGATACACATAATAATTCAACCAATTTGTGTAAAGATTATTGCTATGTGAACGCCATTGCAGCGCTGGTTTTTGGGCAGGGTCATCATCTGGATAATAATTTCTTGGAATATGAATCTGCAGTCCCTTGCCTAAATCCCGCTTGTATTCCGCATCTAATGTATAGCGGTCATATTCTGGATGACCGTTTACAAAGATTTTTTTACCATTCTCGGCATATGCCAGAAATACACCTGCCTCTTGCGATTCCGCAAGCACTGTAATCTGGTCGCATTGATGAATCGCCGCAGCGGGTGTCTCCGTATGGCGGCTGTGCGGTGCGAGAAAGAAATCGTCAAAACCACGCACAAGCGGAACCTTGCGGTTTTGTACTTTGTGAGAATACAATCCAAACAGCTTTTCCGGCAGAAGCTGTTTCTGAATCCCATAATAATGATAAAATCCTGCCTGTGCGCCCCAGCATATATGCAGTGTCGAAGTCACATGCTTCTCCGCCCAGTCCATAATCGCGCACACCTCCTGCCAGTAATCGACCTCCTCAAACGCGATATCTTCCACCGGCGCCCCTGTGATAATCAAGCCATCGTAGCGCTGGCCTGCAATCTGTTCGAACGTAGTATAAAAGCGATTCAGATGATTGGCGGATGTATTGAGCGATACATGGCTTGTCACCATTAAGAAGGTGACATCGACCTGCAGCGGTGTATTGGACAACGCACGCAGAAGCTGAAGCTCTGTATCCTGCTTCACAGGCATTAGATTCAGGATACATACCTGCAATGGACGAATATCCTGATGGACTGCTCTGTTTTCATCCATTACAAATATATTTTCGTTCTCCAATATCCCTTTTGCTGGTAAATCCCCTTGTACTTTAATAGGCATTTTCTCTATACCTCCTCCATCTCCAAATATTCTGTCATAAACTGTTCTTCTGTCAAAACAGGCACATTGAGCTCTTTCGCCTTCTTATTTTTGGAGGAGGCGGAGGCAGCATCATTGTTAATGAGACAGACTGTCTTTGCAGAAACGCTGCCTGCCACCTTTCCGCCCTTTTTCTCGATCAGGTCTTTGAGCTCATTTCTACTGCCGAAATGATTCAGGCTGCCCGTTATGACAAAGGTTTTTCCTTCCAGCGTCTGCCCTGCCTCGTCAATCTCCTCCTTGATAATCCGAACCTCTCCTAATAAGTTTTCAAACCGTTTATTGTTTTGCTCGTCGGCAAAGTAATCTGCAAAAGCCTTGCCAATCACCTCGCCAATTCCGTCAATCTCACTGAGCTCTTCCGCCGTAGCCTGCCGCATGGCGTCAATGTCATACTTAAAATAGCGGCAGATGACTTTGGCGTTGGCAAGTCCAATGTTCGCGATGCCGAGGCTGTAAATCAGTTTGGGAAGCTCTACATCTCTTGATTTCTCAATGCCGTCCATAAGCTTTTTATAAGACCGCTCGCCAAAACCCTCCATCTCGACAATTTCTGTTTTGTAGCGGTCAAGATGAAACATATCCTGATATTGGTGAATAAAACCTTTTGCGATAAATTTTTCAAGTGTTGCTTCTGACAAACCGTCTATGTTCATCGCATCACGGCTGACAAACAAGGTAAACGACTTAATCTTCTTGGCATCACAGTCAGGATTCGTACAATAGAGTGACTGCACTTCGTTGACTGCGCGGATCTCCGTCTTTCCGCCGCATGCCGGACAGACCTCTGGCAGCTCTATGCTGTCGCTGCCCGTGAGATTCTCTGCAATCTGCGGTATAATCATGTTTGCTTTATACACTGTAATCTTGTCGCCAATGCCGAGCTTTAACCCTTTTAGGATACTGATATTGTGTACAGATGCCCGGCTCACTGTCGTGCCTTCAAGCTCTACTGGCTCAAAAATCGCAACTGGATTAATCAGTCCAGTACGGCTTGGACTCCATTCAATCTCTTTGAGTGTCGTCTCCCGAAGCTCGTCTGCCCATTTAAATGCGATCGAATCACGCGGGTACTTTGCCGTCCTGCCAAGCGAACGTCCATACGCAATGTCATCATAAATCAGCACCAGACCATCTGAGGGCACATCGTATGTCTGGACGAGCTTCTCATAGTCTGCGACTGCATCGACGATGGTATCTGCATCGACTCTTACATATGGAACGACATCAAATCCCTGATTGATCAGAAATTCAAACTGCTTCTCTCTTGAATTTTCAAAATCAATCCCGTCCGCCTTCACGAGTGAAAATGCATAAAACCGTACATTCCGCTCAGCCGTAATCTGGTTGTTGAGCTGTCTCACAGACCCGGAACAAAGATTTCTTGGATTTTTATACTTGGCATCCACATCTTCGATCTGGCGGTTGATCTCCTCAAAATCCTGATAAGTAATAACTGCCTCACCTCTAAGAATCAGCTCATCCTGATAACCGATGCGAAGTGGAATGTTCTTGAACACTTTCGCATTGTTGGTGATGACTTCGCCCACCTCTCCATTTCCGCGTGTGACTGCCTTCAACAGCCCACCATTTTGATAGGTCAGCACGATCGTCAGTCCGTCTAGTTTCCAGCTAAGCAGCCCATCTTTGTCACCGAGCCAGTCTTTGAGCTCGTCCCGCTCTTTGGTCTTGCCAAGGGACAGCATTGGGCTCTCGTGCGCTTCCTTGGGCAGCTCGTCAACCGCCTCGTATCCGACACGAATTGTCGGGCTTCCTGCCATCACCATGCCAGTTTCCTGCTCTAGTGCTTCCAACTCCTCGTACAGTTTATCGTACTCGAAATTGCTCATAATTTCCTTATCCTGTGCATAATATGCCTTTGACGCTTCTTGCAGCTTCTCCACAAGCCTTTTCATTCTATGTAATGTTTCGTTCGTTGCCGCCATACTTTCCTCCATTTTTCCTTCTATTTTATTGACTGTCTGATATTCCGCATAACCGGTACAGTGTTTCACGCTCCTGCCCTTTAATCTCACGGTATTCTCCGCTCTTTAGCCCATTCAGTTCAATATTCATCACCCGAATGCGTGTGAGGGACTTGACGTTGTATCCAAAACACCCGCACATTCGCCGAATCTGCCTGTTCAGTCCCTGTGTGAGTGTGATCTGAAACGTGTATTTGCCAATGCGTTTTAGGGTACAGAGCCGTGTCGTCGCATCGAGTTCCCTAAGATATACGCCCTGCGCCATCTTCGTGAGAAATTCTTCTGTGAGTTCCCGGTCTACTTTGACCAAATATTCCTTCTCATGACCATTTGCCCCTTTCATCATGCGCTGTATCAGCTCTCCATCATTTGTAAGAATTATCAGCCCGTCGGAAGCCTTGTCAAGGCGCCCCGCATAGGTAAGCCTAACGGGGTAATTGACCGCCTCCACAATTGTCTTTTCTGCATAACGGTCCTTTTCTGTACAGGTAATCCCAACGGGTTTATTGTATGCTAAGACAACTTTTGACGCTGCTGCTGATTGCAGTCTTTGATGATTGACCTCAACAATATCCCTGTCACAGACCTTCATACCGCTCACAGCCCTTTGGCCATTTACATATACCCTGCCCTGATCAATCAGTTTATCCGCCTCACGCCTAGAACACAGTCCGCACTCCGCGAGATATTTATTTAGTCTGGTCATTGTTACTCCTTTTATAAAAATTTTTTGAGCCTTGCGATGGACTTCTGCTCAAAATCCACTAATTCCTTTGCGACCTCCATCGACAGATTTCCTGAGTTCTGATGATGGTTCATTGACTTCCACATACTTGTGATGCCCCGATTGCTGCCCTGTATCATCAGCTCTGCGATTTTGCTGGTACTGCAATTTGTAAAAGTATTCATCTGTATGCCGCCTTTGAGCATCAAATCCTGCATCGCGCTGGTATGGTATTCCTCAGCCCGCTCATTTTGCAGCCTGTCCGTTGCTTTGTTCTGTATCACAGAATACCAGAGTTTTTGCTTGGAAAGTTCTTGCTGCAACGCATTGTCATGAACCTTTTCTGAGATCGTATTGATGGCATTAATCGCCATCGAAGAGTTTTTCTGGACTTCTTTTAAGATTTCCTGATCATCTTTTTTCATAGCTATCATCCTTTCTGCCTGTTTTGAACTGTTGAGATAGCTATAGTATTGCCATAATTTAGTGTCTTATGCCTGTAGATTGGACTCCTGCGGTATGGTATCCTCCACTTCACCAGACAGAACTTCTATCTTTTCTATTCCAGTGTTCCCAAGCTTCTCAAAAGGATAGACCACGCCCCACTGTGCACGAAGCTCGTCCATCTGCTTCATAATGTAGAGCGTCTCCTGATGCGGCATCTCCCAGCACTCCTTCTCTCCCTTCTCAATCGCTTCCAGACAGGCGCTGATCTCGTATTCATAGCCTGTAATCTGTTTGGGCGCTTTTTCTGATTTCATTACTTTATAGGTTGTATCGTACACCGTCACGGAAGAAAAATTATTAATATTCTCAATTGCAATATACCCTTTGGGGCCATAGATCACACCCCGGCGGTCACTCAGGCCATTCATTGTGCAGTTGAGCACTGCCATTTTGCCCCCCTTATAAGTGATCGTGATGCTTTCAGACGCATCTACGCCGGAATCTGTCAGGATACAGGAGGACGCCATTTTTTCTATTTCTTTGCCAAACATCATCGCTGCAAAATTTAGTGGATATATCCCCAAATCCAGCAATGCACCGCCGGCAAGCGCTGGGTCTGTAAGCCTTTTCTTGCCTGCGATCGAATAGCCAAGATTGGCTGTCAGCATGGTGGGTTCTCCTATGATGCCGGAATTAAGTATTCCCTTGATTGTGGTAAGCATCGGCATATACCGGATCCACATCGCTTCTGCGACAAACACGCCCTTTTCCTCCGCTAGTGCCAGTATTTCCTCTGCCTGTGCTGCATTGGCGGTAAACGCCTTCTCACAGAGCACATTTTTGCCATTTTCAATACAAAGCTTCATGTTTGCATAGTGTTCTGAGTGCGGCGTCGCAATATAGATTAAATCAAGCTTATCATCAATCATCATCTCTTCGTAGGAGGTATATGCCACTTTGATACCATATTCATCTGCAAACTGCTGCGCCCGTTCCTCACTCCTCGACGCCACACCATGACACTTCACGTTCTTCATTTTCTTGATCGTGCCTGCCATGACACTTGCCATTCTGCCTGTTCCCATGATACCGATTCTCTTCTGTTTAAACATCGCTCTTCCCTGCCTTTCACAATCATCAACCGTATAAATGAAAGCCCATGCAGCACAAAGCCACATGGGTTTTCAATGTTTAGGAACTGTGATGAAATTACTCATGACAAATACTTGTCTAAATGTCCATCTGCGTCATCAGAAAATCTTGACATAGCCCGCTATGCCTGCGATTTTCTTCTTTGCAGCTGAACATTTATACGGCGTACTTGTCACAAGTAATTTCATCACAGTTCCTAGCACGATTCTATTATAGACGATATAGAGATATTATTTCAAGATAAACTGTTCATTATCTGTCAAAAAATTCTGCCTTTACAAAACCTGTTGTACCGTTATAGTTAATCTTAAACCACTCACCCTGCTCTTCAAGCAATTCATAAGAGCTGCCAGCCTGCGCTGTTCCAAGTTTTGCGGATTCCTGATCTGCCTGACTTCTGACATTGACATTGGTCTTGGCTGTGATGGTACCAATCGGCGCTGCTGTGACCTCAGCGGTCAATACCTCAAGATAATCACTCTTAATATAGGCTTCTTTGTCCTCAAAAATCACCTTACTCCAGCCATTGATGCGCTCCTCAATGCGGGTGAGTTCTGTTCCAGCCGGTGCCTTGCCAATCTTGTCCGCCTCTTCGCTGTCTGAAGATCGCACATTGACAGTATCTGTCGTCCGCACAATCTGATTGACTGTCTTATTTTCAAGCGGCTGTTCTGGTTCTGCCGGTGTTTCCTCCGGTACAGGCTGTGTCTGCTCGGTTTCTGCGGCCGTTGTCTCTGGCGCCTCTGTCTCCTCCGCAGGCGGTGTACTCGCCGTATCATCTTGTGTCTCTAATTTTGCCAGCTCAACACCGACAGACTCCTTCAAAACCTGTGGCAGTTCACTTAGAAACTGATCAAGTGCTTCATCGGAAGCAACCGCTTCATTGTAATCTACATTAATTTTATTATAAAGGTCTACAACATCATCCTGGTTTGTGACAAGTTTAAATGCGGCTTTAATATTTTCCTCTGTGTCACCATCAATCATGAGGCTTCCATCCTCTGACGTATACACATAAAATGCATTCAGACCGGGTGCCTCTGTGTCAATATCCTGAATTTTGACATCATATGTAACATACACAAAATAGGAATCCTCTTCAATTCCCGGTTTGGTATAACACTTGATATTGTCATAGCGTTCTATAAATTCACTCTTTTTCTCATACGCGATAATTTCTTTGTCGCTGTTATAATCCTTGACGGCTCTTACGGTGTCCATATCGCCGGACGCCAGTGCATTGTAGAATGTATTCATCATACCGTTGACATCAGTATATGCGTTCTCAGCCAAAGGCGTTTCATTCAATGCAGCCACACTGGCCGTTGCAGGTCCGCTCTCTCCATTGTCTATGGTATTGTCCACCACCTGCGCCTTCTGAGCGCCTGCATAGGAAATAATCACAGCAATCACAATCGCACATGCCGCCACTGGGAGTAAAATCTTTGCGGCATTGATAGCAATTCCCTTGACATGATCGGCAGAAAAATCTTTTATGTCTTTTCCAATCATCGAATCAAGGGACTGTGTGGTTTTTCTATTTTCAGATGTTTTTTCTTCGTTTTGGGGTTGTACTGGTTGTATTTTTTCTTCGGTATTGGCTTCCGGTGCAGATATGTTCTCTGCTGCCGTCTGCGCTGCTTTATGATCTAAAACTTCTGTATTTTCAGAAGTAGTATTTGTCTTTATATTCTGATTATTGGTAGTTTGATTATTTTTCTTGGATTTTTTCTTTTTCCTGTTCTCCATCGATACTCCTATCTGCCGCTGTCAAGTCTATCCCAGGAAATGCACCCGGCAGGAATCGAACCTGCATTAAAGGCGTCGGAGGCCTTCGTTCTATCCATTAGACTACGGGTGCTTGCATTACGTTTGTAATCATAACACAATTTTTCTCATTTGTCTACACAAGAACACAAATTTTTTTGATTCCTAATTTTAGCTTTGATATTTTGCACACAGCTCATCGAATGCAAACACCTGTTTTTGCAGCGCGGCTTCCTCCTCCGCTTGCAGATGGTCTATAAACTGAAACAGCTTCTCCTGCAGTCTATAGTGCTCTCTTGCATCGACACGGTAAGAATTGGCAATGCGCATGAGCTTCTCCAGATATTTGGCAATCTGTCTGTCATTCTGCTTTTTCAAGGCGTTCTGAAACAACTCCAGATTGTCCAGCTCCTGTGAAGCTGTCACTTTGGCAAAGGTGTTTGCGCCAATGGCATAATAATCAGCGCCAATCTGATAAATAAAACTTTTCTTTTCATACAGGCTTTCCTTAAAAGTACTCATAGCTACTTCCCTCCAATCTGTCAAAATTCTATCATTTTTTACGGGATTTGTCATCAGTTTTTAAGACTTTTCAAATATTCCTTCACTTCTTTGTCAGGATTTAAGGATTCCCGAAGTTTTTGCAGCGCTTTATGATACGTCCATGTATCCATTTTGCAGCCGTTTACAAGCATCTGGTGTGTTTCGTATGGAAAACATATGAATGTCTCTGCCAGCAGCCATGCCGCAGCCATCTGCGCATAATAGCCCTGTGAAAACGGCCTGTTTAGGGTCATAAGAATCTTTTCCAGATAAGGATACTGCGCTTTTTGGTTTTGATCCTTTTCAAGGTCTGCCATACAGACAGTTTTGTTTCTCGGAATCTTTTGGTTCTCCGCATCATATTTCAGATACTGGCTCAAGAGCAGGATAAGCCCTGTCCGAACCTGAAATTCCTGATTTGAATACAAATAAGGCTGCAAGAATGCCCAGACCTCCTCCCGATACCGGTTGGCAAAGGTAAATGAATTGCAGAAGCTGTCACACACAGACCAGTTGTCAATCCAAGGAATAAATTCCTTTAGGTATAGAAGCCCTTCTTTGCAGGAAATTTCTTTTTGGGCGGTGCCATAGCTGATGAGCATACCGCGCAGCATGGTCTCCTCAAAAAACAAATCCTCACAGTCGCCGTCATAGGCAGCAGTTTCCTGCCGCCACCTTGACTTGTTCGTTTTATCATTTACAATGCTCTTTGCAAGCTGTCTTAACTGTGGCAGACGCACACCCAGCAGCGGCTTCGCACCGGGAATCAGACTTGATGAAAAATCTTTGTACTGCTGTTCTGCATACTGCATTAGCATATTTCTGATTTCCTGCCGCATAAGTTATTGACCGCCTTTTCTGTACTGCACTGGCGTCATGCCCATTTTTTTCTTAAAGATGCGGTTAAAATGCTCGACATTTGGATATCCGACTGCCATTGCCACATTCTCGACGGTCATATTGCCATTTCGAAGCAAGGTCTTTGCTTTTTTCAAACGAATGTTAATCAGAATATCGCCAAAAGTCTTTCCTGACTTTTCATGAATATATTTGCTTAAATACGGCTCTGACAGATGAAAATGCTCTGCGACATCACTGAGCGCCGTCGCCTGATAATTTGCCTGAATATAATTAAAAATCTCCATCATGCGCTCATCTTGGCAGGCTTCACTGGTCTGGATCTGCGGCAGTTTGTTGACGCTGACACAGAGTGCGTGTATAGACGCCTTGATGATATCATCATCCATGCCGACGCCCCAGAATTTCTCGCCGTTGCAGGTGACGCTCACATAGGCGATCGCCTTGGAGGACGAGCCTTTTGTGAGGGCGTGTTCCTCATAGTCAGACAACTGGTAGCTCACGCCAAAATATTGTTTAATCGTGTTGCTCACTGCGTCAAGACGCCCGTTTCCATTGGCATCGACGGTTGTTTTCTTGTCGCCGCAGACAATCACTGCCTCCGCCATGATGCCGTCCACTTGCTTAAAATGGCAGTCGCTGATTTGGAACAACGGCATGTTATCCACATAATTTTCACAGAAAATATCGTAAACCCACTGTGGTGAGAGCACTTTATGCTCCTGATCTGAGACATCTTTCACCAGATAGCCGACCTCCTCGCGCATCGCGTAGGGAAGTGAAATGCCGTAATTTTGTTTTAAAATATAGTTTACGCCTCCCTTTCCAGACTGGCTGTTGATGCGGATTACATCTGCGTCGTAATTTCTGCCGACATCCTTTGGGTCAACTGGCAGGTAAGGTACTGTCCACTTGTCTGTCTGTTTCTCCTCACGCCACTGCATTCCTTTTGCGATGGCATCCTGATGCGAGCCTGAGAACGCTGTAAATACAAGGTCGCCGGAATATGGCTGTCTCTCGTGCACTTTCATGCGCGTGAAAAGCTCGTAATTCTCTCTGATTTCCGGCATATTCGAAAAGTCAAGCTTGGGGTCCACACCGTGCGAGAACATGTTCATCGCCACGGTGATCAGGTCTACATTTCCAGTCCGCTCGCCATTGCCAAAAAGTGTTCCCTCCACGCGGTCCGCACCGGCAAGAATGCTGAACTCCGCGTCGCACACACCACAGCCGCGGTCATTGTGCGGATGGACGGATAACACAACGGCATCTCTGTATTTGAGATTTTTATGAATATACTCTACCTGCGTGGCGAACACATGCGGCATCGCATTCTCAACAGTTGTCGGGATATTGATGATTGCCTTGTTGTCCGCAGTCGGCTGCCAGATGTCCAGCACGGCATTGCAGACCTCAACGGCATAGTCCACCTCTGTGCCGTGGAAGCTCTCCGGGCTGTACTCAAACGAAAAGTTTCCGTCTGTCTCTGCTGCAAGCTTTTTTAACAGCTCCGCGCCGTCTGTCGCAATCTTCTTGATCTCCTCTTTACTCTTTTTAAACACCTGTTCACGCTGCGCTACCGAGGTGGAGTTATACAGATGAATGACTGCATGAGGCGCGCCTTTGACTGCCTCAAACGTCTTTTTGATAATGTGCTCTCTTGCCTGCGTGAGCACCTGAACTGTCACGTCCTCTGGTATCATGTTCCTTTCTATTAAAGCGCGCATAAATTCATACTCTGTCTCTGACGCCGCTGGAAATCCAACCTCAATTTCCTTAAAGCCAATGTCCACAAGCATCTCAAAGAAATTTAATTTTTCTTCCAGACTCATAGGCTCTATGAGTGCCTGATTCCCGTCTCTCAAATCAACCGAACACCAGATTGGCGGCTCAGTAACCGCATCCTTCTTCACCCAGTCATATGTACAGACTGGCGGTAAAAAATATGATTTTTCGTACTTGCCTGCATGTTCCATGTCTCATTCCTCCATTTTATTTGTTTTACCAATCCCGTTCCCCGATAGCATCGTCCACATTCAGATTAACATCAAACCATTTTAGAATCTTATCTACATCTGTCGCAATGCTGTCTCTTGCCACTGTCTCGATCTCACTGCCGTTCTCTTCAAATTCCTCCTGTAAATCGTTGATTGCCATCGTCATCCTGTCAAATTTCTCCTGAATCTGTCCAAGATCCGATACGCCAGTTTCTAAAAAAGCAACCATGTTCTCCAACTCTGCTCTAATCTTATCTACTAGAAAATCTGGAAAATAACCGTCGTGATACATCCCCGTTAAAAACCGATATGTTTCATCAAAGCGCTTCATATCAACCTCCATACATCATCCCTGCCAACAAAAAAATCTTTCGCTCCACAACATATTATTGCAGAGACGAAAGACTTCTCCATATTCTTTCGCGGTACCACTCTACTTCATATTTTTATACAAAAATATGCACTCCTTCAGCACGATAATGCCTTCCCCGGATAACGGCAGGTAATCCGTTGCGCCCTACTGAATGACTTGTCTGTTCAGGCGCACAGCTCCAAGATGAGTTCACCGCACTTCCCATGCTGCCTCGCACCCTGCGGCAGCTCTCTGAAATGCTCGTTGCGGCTACTGGTTCTTTTCATTGCCTTTTGATTTATTATCAAAACTGATAGGACTATGATACCATACATTTCTCTATTTTGGAATAGTTAAAATTAATCATTTTTATTGATAAATTTTAATATGCAATAATTATCCTAATGTCAGGCTCAGATATCCTTCCTTATAATCCCACGCTGCAAAATGTTCCGGCAGCATGATCATGCCGCCCATATTGCGCTCGAATGCCCACGCTGTATTTGTATGAAGAAGCAGCTCTGGCAGCACTTCATGCAGTTCATTGTCATGAAGCGTGGTCTCAATGACGTGAAGGCTGTCGCCTTCTATGCGGTACATCAGTACAGCGCGCTGCACCCCGATATCATGTACAGTTCTGGCCAGCAGCAGCGTTCTTCCCTCGCAGAACTGGTTTTCTTTGATCGCATACGCGACAGCCTGCTCATCCCATTCCACATAGCCTTCTTTTTCAAAGGCTTCATCGCGAAGCGCTTTGTATGCTTTTGCATCGGCATCGGTGACAGACCAGCCGCCAAGCTCTTCGATTTGAGAAGTTTCCTCCTCTGCCTCTGCGGCTCTCAAATTGTTCTCACTGCCTGACGGAATAACGGGGGGCCCTGTACATTTTCCGGCATAAATCCAGCAGGGACTTTCACCGAAGGCATCCACAAAACCATGCTTCTCATAATATTCCTGCAACTCTCTGTCCGCCGGCTGTAAAATTAACGGTTCACCGTATTTCTCAAGCGCATGACGCAAAAGATCTGACGCATAGCCTTTTTTCCGATACGCTGGAAGCGTTGCCACTGCGTAGACATAGCGCGCATTTTCTTTGGTTCCGTTAATTGTGACTTGTACCGGCAGCAGGCTTGCCATTGATACCAGACAGCCGTCCTCATAAATCACGAGCATATTTTCCGTCTCAAACCGATTGTCAAGGTACATCTGTATATATGCTGTGTCGTCGTGAAAGCATTGCTGCCACAGATTGATGATTTCCTGCGGCTTGCGCTCGTTTGCAAACACGACACGGCTCTCCTGCGCCCAGTATTTTTTTAACAAAAGATCTGGATAATAGGACAGCTTTGCCTTTCTGAGTCCCAAGTCTCCTGTGTCCTCCTCGCGGTTGACATATTGGAAATCCTGCGCCTCGTGAAGCACAAACTGCTGGTTAATCATTGGATAGGCGCCTTGCAAATCGGGAAACGCCTTCTCAAAGTGCACCACAAATGTATCTTCATTCAACGCCTCGCCAATGGTGAAGGCTACGATTTTATTTTCTTTATATAAGACACCGCCTGTAAGCCCCAGTTTCGTGAAATTGGAAAATGCCACCTCCAGCACGCCAATCTCCTGCTCCATCTCCTCATTCCATTTCTCTGCCCGAAGCGTCTCCCATTCTTTTGCCATTCTGCGGCACTCTGGGATATTTTCCTGCGTCATCGGTTCATAGCGCCAGTCGTCTCCGTCCATAAAGCGGGCGATGTGATTTCTCTTGCCATGCAGTTTTTTTCCTTTGAGCGAGGAAAGTTTTTCTGTCGTGTACACATAATCTGCATCCGCCCGGTCTGAGTAAATCTCAAATTCTCCCGGAAACCATTCCATTAGCTTGAGCCTGCTGCTCTCTGTGATGGGATATAAAATCAGCGGACGTCCGTAGACCACACATATTTTTTTCAGATGCACGATGACTGCCCTCTGGTCTCCATTGCCAAACGGAAATGAATACTGTACATGCCTCTGTCCCATACAACGAATCACGCCGCAGCCATAGGCGTTTGCAACCCGAACATCATACACTTCTGCCCACATAAAATTATTAGCAAACGTATATTCGCAAGCCTCCAGCTTCTCTTCTCTCAGCTTTTCATTCATCCAATCTCTGTCATCCAGTGAAATAGGATGAAAAATCAGTTTTTCCTGTTCCTGCATTTCAATTCTCCGTCCTATATTAATCATTCCATTAGTATGTCCGAAAGTCTTTTAAATATTGCCTTCCGCCTGTTTTTCCAGTTTATAGTTAATCTGCCCGAATGTCAATCTAAAAACATATTGTTTGAAAAAATATAAAAATTCTATTGATTATCTGACAATTTTATACTAACATAGTATTAGATGTATGAAGTGCATTACGATAAACAAAAGAAAGGGGTACACAGTATGGAAGGCTTAAAGAATATCATGGAGGATGATGTGGAGTACCAGCTTAAAAAACTGCTTCCCACAATGCCAGAGATCTGTTCCTGTGAGGCTTGCAGGCTGGATATGGCGACTTATGCGCTCAACCGCCTAAAACCTAACTATGTCAGAACAGACGCTGGTGCACTGTTTCATAAACTAAATACCTCGTCCACACAGGCAAAAACTGAAATTCTTACCGCTGTTGTCACAGCCATCAATAAAATAGGTTCGCATCCTCATCATGACGAAAACGAGTAGGGTTTTCCTCCTACTCGTTAATATGTTTCTCACAGATATCGTTCAGACAACATCTGTCACAATACGGTTTTGTCCTTGCCGTACAAATCTCACGTCCATGATCTACAAGCCTGTGGCAGAATTGATTGCCCTCCTCTGGCGGAATCAACTCCCACAATGCCATTTCTACCTTTTTTGGTTCTTTGATTCCATCCACCAGTCCCATGCGGTTTGTGAGTCGTATACAGTGCGTATCTGTCACGATCGCCGGTTTGCCAAACACATCTCCCATGATGAGATTTGCACTCTTTCTCCCGACACCCGGAAGTTTTAACAGCGTGTTAAACTCATCGGGTACCTTGCAGTCAAAATCGTCCCGCAGCATTTTCATACAGGCGCTGATGTCCCTTGCTTTACTGCGCCCCAGTCCGCATGGTCTGACAATGCGCTCAATCTCCTCAACATCGGCATTTGCTATGGCGTCGATCGTTGGATACTCTGCATACAAGTCCTGCACGATTACATTGACTCTCGCGTCGGTGCACTGTGCCGCCAGACGCACACTGACTAGCAGCTTCCACGCCTCATTGTAATCTAGTGTACAGTCTGAGTCTGGATACGCCTTCTTGAGTCGCTCTATGATCTCAAGCGCAAACGCCTTCTTTCTCTTTTTGCTCTTTTTTCTCATATATCTCTTTCTGCTACTTCTTTAACTCATCTTTATAAAACTGCTTAAACTCCTCATAGCCTTGGGCGGTGAGCTGCTCCTTCTGGAATTTTTTATTCTTGTTCATGCGGGCCACAAGCACTTGTGTGCCGTCCTGTCTCTCTCGCTGTGCCTCTGCAATAATCTCACAAAGCCGGTCGCCGGACACTCCTTTTTCAATCAAGTACGCTGTCTTTTTGCTCTGGTTTGGCACCTTGAAGCTGCTCTCCATCAGAATCAGTATAATGCGCTCAAAGCCGATGGAAAAGCCGCACGCAGGTACATCTTTCCCTGTAAACCTGCCGACCATCTTGTCATAGCGCCCGCCGCCGCCACAGCTTATGCCAAGCTCAGGCATCATGATCTCAAAGATTGTGCCTGTATAATAGGACATACCGCGCACCAATGCAGGATCAAAGACAAGCTGGAAACAGTCGTCTTTTGTGGCATTGACGCTCTCGATAATCTCACGAAAGCCCGCCTTGGCTTCCTCGTCAAAAAATCCAGTCATCTTTTCCTCGATAAAAGACAGTCTGTCCTCTGACGCGTCCAGATCCCGAAACAGTGCGAGATATTTTTCAACGCTGCCGCTGTCGTATCCGTCTGCAATCAGTTCGCGCGCCACACCTTCCAAGCCGATCTTGTCCATTTTGTCCAATGTGATAAACACATCATCAAAATCTTTCTCCTCAAAACCACTGTAGGCTGCCATTGCCTTTAAGAGTCTGCGGTCATTAATCCGAATCTGAAAATTCTTGAAGCCCAGTTTGCCCAGTGTGGTGGTCGTCGCAAGAATCAGCTCGATCTCTGCGAGATTGGACTCCTCGCCAAGTATGTCAATATCACACTGCATAAACTGGCGGTATCTGCCTTTTTGCGGCTTGTCTGCCCGCCATACATTTCCGATCTGCAATGCCTTGAACGGGGAAGGCAGCTCGTTGGCATGGTTTGCGTAATATCTCACGAGAGGAACCGTCAAATCATAGCGCATTCCAAAATCCACAACATCGGACTCTGACTGCGCTGTTTCAAGATTGAGCTTTTCTCCCCTTTTTAAGATTTTAAATATCAGTTTTTCATTTTCGCCGCCCTGCTTGCTGCTGAGATTTTCGATATTTTCCATACAGGGCGTTTCCATCGGAGTAAATCCAAATTTACCATATGTTTCTTTGATTACACTGATCACGTAATCACGAATCTGCATTTCTTCCGGCATGATATCCTTCATGCCTGTCACGGGCTTTTTGTTCAGTGCCATAACTGTACCTCATTTCTTTTATATACTATGTCACACTCAATCACAACCAAAATTTCCGACAGTTCCTTTTGACCACGGACTGCCCACGTCACAACGTCCGTGGTGGTACTGGGTGTTGACGGTGCCCTCCTGCTGCTCGTCCGACACATTGACCTTGATGCGGCTCACGCCGTTTTCGGTCTTGCTGTCAAGCATCTTGATAATATCGTCGATTTCCTGCTCTTGCTGGCGCTGCTTTTTCGCCTCAAGCTCATCCATATCTTCCAGACCACTGAATACTGCCATATTATACTCCTCCTTTAGTCATATCATTATCATATCGTATCATACCATATATTTCGATTGAATACAAATTCTATTTTGTTCATTCTACATCACATGCAAATCAATAAATGCCAGTGTCAGTTCGTCCTCACTGATTTTACGGACAAAAAAGCGGGCTGTCAGATCACTCATTTTTCCGTTTAGTGGGACATTATCATAGTGAATTACTGCGATATCCTCTTTGCCCATCCAGCCAAAATCTGACGAAATGTCAATCCCTGTGATAATTTCATCTTTATCGGGATTGTCCAGCAGCGAGGTCACTTTATAATCAGCAGAACCAAATTCCTGTTCTGCTTCCTCCCTTGTATAGCCGGGACATCCATACGTATAAACCGCGGATTCCAGCAGCGCTGGCGTCCAGTCCAATTCGTTCTTTTCATCTAGTAGAAACATCTCGAAGGCTTCTTTGTATTTTTCCTGCGCCAAATATTCTGTCCATTCGATAAGCAGCTTGATCAGTTCGAGCTCATCGGCATCTGCCGGCACTGTGCGCAACCCTGTTTTCAACTTGTTTGCCTCTGGTATCTGATAATCTAAAAACGCCCTGCGTCTGCACTTTTTCTGTTCATATTCTTTTTGCCGTTCCTCCTGCTGCTTTCTGCGCTCCTGCTCCAATTTTTCAGCATAAAGTCTCCGCTCTCTGTCTGCCCCTTCTTCATAGAGCGTAGCATGCTGAAATGGAATCTCTTTCCTTGTCAAATATTGTTCTGCTCCTTTTTGGCATGTTGCCATTGCGATATAGATATCGGGTCCATAGGTGCCTATATGGCAGTCTAAAAACAGGTATTCCCCGCTGCCAACCCATTTTTTTTACCTCTTCTGAATGCAGCGCCCACCAACTCTGCCATGCCGCAGAGTCTATACGGCATTCTGCAAGACGTATGAGCTGGTTTGTAAATTCCTGTTCAAAAGTCATGATATCGTCCCCTCCATTGCTATATCTGCACCAGTCCCACAGCCTGTTCAAATGCCTCTATGGATTCCGCTCTTGCGGCAGCTTTATGCCATTTTTTCAATAATTCTAAATCCGTCTGTTGCAGAATGCAGGTTTTGAGTGAATCTGAAAGTTCTCCAAGATCTTCAAGAAGTTCAATTACAGCTTCTGCCCGGTCTTCCGCTTTGCCCTCTTTTCTTCCCTCTGCTCTGCCATCTTTCCATCCCTCTGCCTTTTCTTTATTTAAAAGTCTTTCAAATGAACTGCACATATCTTTCTCATCTCCCTTTCTTAACTGTTCTATCCATTCTGCCCGTTCTTTTTCGTTCAGTTTCCGTATGACATTTGAAAACCATGTAATCCATTCATTTAAGTCGTTTGTATCCATTGTTCTGATCCGGTGCATCAGCCCTGCGATGCCGTCTGTCCATTCCTGCCTTGTCCGTTTCCTGTCTGCCAGAAATATGTTGTCGATCAGTGTGTTTGAATTGCTGATTTCGGATTCTGTGAGCTTATTGACAGATACGAGTGCATATTCAAAGTCTACAACATATTTCCCAAATAGCTCCGCCTGATCGATCATCTGGCTGAACCTGCACGGTGCAGTCCAGCTGCGCTCGCCGTTATACAGGACGATGGGCATAATGGCTGGCAGCCTGTAATCCTTCCTGCTGCGTTCATTTTTATCACAGTTTTTAAAGTAGTCCAGCCAGATTGCCGTCATATATACTAGTAACCGAAAGGGCATAGTAAAATCATTGAAACTTTGCAGCTCAAAAAGGAAGAACAAATATATGACGCCTTTCGTTGTATACACCTTATAGACTAAATCAGATTCATAGGTATCAAACTGGTCTGTAATAAATTCTTTGTCAATCAGTTCCAAATCTTTTTCTTCGAGAGGCATCATCCAGTCAAGCGCGATGTATTTTTTGATAAAATCTAGGAAATTCTTTTTGATCGAAAATATCCTCTTGTATCCCTTGTCATGCGCATTGTCGGTATGATTTTTCTGTGTGTGTTCTTTATCCTGCATAGTCATGTATTCTACTGCTCTCCTGTTCTGGTAAGTTTTTATGAGTGCTGTTTTTTCCTTACGGAGGATATTTTTATCTCCTGTAATCATAGTATCACAGGTATTCTGAAGTTTCAATCAACAGTATCTTGTTAATTCTACATCGAACCTAATTTGTATATAAAAAAGCAGCCACACGGTAGCAATCTACTACTTCATAGTTGCTTTTATTTATATTTCTCCTGTAAAATTATAGATCAATCGGGCAAAAGAGCAAAAAACTTCCCATTTCCACAAATTGTCACCGCGGTTCTACCGCTGGTTGCACAGATGTACAGGTAACGATATAGTGAATCTATACATTTTTTGTTATGATATAAACATCAAGACAAGGAGGAGAAACATATGGATTTTTCAGAAAAATTATTAACACTTCGAAAGGCAAACAATCTGACACAAGAGCAGCTTGCTGAAAAGCTGGAGGTGTCGAGACAATCTGTCTCAAAATGGGAAAGCGGACAGGCGACGCCTGAACTGGAAAAAATCGTGGCATTAAGTGCAGTTTTTGATGTCTCTACTGATTATCTGCTCAAATCGTCCGAGATTGATGATTTGTCAGTGAAAACAAACATGCTGGAAAAACAGCAACAACAGATGCTTGTGCGGGAACAAAAACAGCGGCAGGTTTCTGGCTGTATCCTGTATGCAGTTGCAGTGTATCTGATCTACATTGCGGTATATTTTATCGGACATTATTATTTTGAAATATGGAATGCATCTGTGATTTTCTCGGAATTTCTGATTGCGACTGCAATTGTCATCTTGATCTGTGTTCAGAAGCTGGGCCGAAAAGAATAGGGATATTGGAGCAAAAGGAGTTTGGCGCATTTGGTATACTTGCGCACAACTCCTTTTGTCAAATATAATTTATTTTTTTCGATGAATTTTACTGCGCTGCTGTTTACGTTGTAATTTTTTGGATAATGTGTTTGTCGTTTTCTCCTTCTCTTTTCTGGATTGGATTCTTTTCTCTGCAACAAAAACATAATATCCGTCTATTTCATGAACCTTAACGCCACCAAAGATAGAAGTCAGCTTATTTTTGTACCAGTCAAGTCTCTTTGTAACCATAACCAGCTTTCCGCCTATAACCAATTTTTTATATCCAACCTCAATAAAATGTTTTGGAACAGAAAAATCTGCGTGATAGGGTGGATTAGACAATATCAGTGTAAAATCCCCTTCTTCTATATTATTGTAGCCATCACTCACTGTAATTCTAATATTGGGCACATGGTTCCTGCGCAAATTCATTGCTGCATACGCTATCGCCTGCTCAGAAACATCACACATTACGACGTTTTCTTCACCGATCAGTTTGCCTGCTAGTATACCTACAATGCCATACCCACAACCCAAATCCAGTACTTTATCATACGGTGAGAAATCTACAACTGATAACATGGCTAATGTACCATTGTCAATCGAATTGGGCGAAAAAATTGAAGGTGACGTTTCAAATACCATATCAACATCTTTAATTCTTGTAGAAATCATCTGTTATGCCTCCAAATTCCAAGTGTTTATGAATAGTTTATCGTTATTATCTTACCACAAAAGCCTACACAATGCCATGATATTGAATGTCTTTCATTGCTTATATGGCAATGATCACATGAAGTCAGACATCTCTATCCCTTCGATTGATAGATTTATTTTTTTGAAAACTGCATCACTGCTTAAAATATAGATCTCATTTTTCCCTTGTTCAAACAATATCGTTTCATCTGCCTGCATGTTATTGCTGTCGCATAAAACATGTTTTGAACCGTCTGGACTGATTTGTACAAGCTGGTATGTACCTGTCTCTAATACAATGTTATAGGAAATGGTAACTTCTTTTTCCTGCCCTAAATCAACTGAAAACAACTTACTGTCCTCGTTTACCTGCACATCTTTTCCCTTTAAAATGGAGTGGTCAGAGGAGGTCCACCCTCTTTTCAGAGATCTTCCAACAATGCTTTTCGGATTTTCAGCATTTTCAGTGCTGTTTGACGCTGCATCACTAGATAGTTCCAATGATTCTTCTATTATCGTTTCGCTGTCTGCATCTTGCGGCTTGCTAGACGAAGTTTCACCGGTCAAATCTGACTGTTCTTCTGACATCGTTTCGCTGTCTGGACCTTGCATATTGTGCTTGCCAACAAGCATAAAATGTTTTTCTCCGTTGTTGTCTGTATAAAATTCAAATACGTTGTGGTCTCCAATTTTACATGCTGTGAGCAAGGTACACAGCGAAAGTCCCAACATAAACACACAGCTTTTTTGATAAGTTCTTTTCATAATACGCACTCCTCTCATCTTTCTATCATGATGCAACATAAGTTTAGAGATTCAAAATATTACAGTACTTTTCATAATAGCCCTCAATCCTGCTTCTGGCAATTCCTGCTTGATATCCTTTTTCGATCTCATCGGAATAAATGCTGGTATCAAACGGCAAAAAATGACCTTTCTTAGCTGGAACAATCTCAAAAGTATTTTCATCTATAGATTTCACATTCTGCATCTGCCCTATACTTTGCCGTATTTTGCCGGGAGTCGGTGTGATGAGTCCTTGACTTTTTGGTTTTGGTATCTGCATTTTTTGGTAAAAATCCTGTATATCTTTTACTGTAAACTGCTCGATTCCATAATAATGAAACATGAGAACAAGTTCTTCGAGCTGTAAGCTAAATGGCGAACAAGAGAAATCAACCTCAAATGATTTACAGTAATAAATAACTTCTTTCTTGTTTAATTTTGTCCACTCCATGTTTTCCCTCCCTTAGGAACTGTAAAAAATATCCTGCGCAAGTTGCACCGGTTATTTTCCTACAGTTCCTTATTTCAAGTCACAATTTAATTGTTCAAGAATTGTTTCGTACATCTCCGCCCAGTCAGGAAACCCGTTGTTCCTGAACAAAACGATAACATTCTGGATCTGCTGCAGCAATTGTTCCTGCGTTATGGTAATCCAATAGTTATCGCTTTGATAAAAATCATTCTCGAGCCATTCATAGCGTTCATATGCTTGTTTGTTCGCATCTATGCCCCACTCATAGACCTCTACTGGTCCAAAACATCCTTTTGAGATGAGAATGATATTTCCGTCCTGGTTTGGCATAAGTTTGGGTTTGTTATAAACCCATTTTTCTATATACACGGTTTTATTTTTCAAATGCATTCTAAATTCTTCTCCTTTTGATATAATTCGTTAAAATAAGCGTTCTTTTCCAACAGCTCAGAAAAAGTTCCACTGCCGACAATGCTTCCCTCCCGAAAGACATAGATTTTGTCAAAATCGCGAATGGAAGTTAGGCGGTGGGCAATTGCAATCACGGCTGCATCTTTTACCTGTGCCAAAACATTTTTCATAACAATGTGCTCTGTGACATTGTCGAGCGCGGATGTCGCTTCATCCAAAACGACAATCTCTGCATGGTCAAACCATAGTCTAGCCAGTGCAAGCCGCTGCTTCTCACCGCCGGACAGACAAGCTCCCTTCTCACCGATTCTCGTGTCAAGACCACTGTCCAAAGCTGCAAGCAGTGGCAGCAGTTGTGCATTTTCGAGACTCGTATAGAGTTCGTCCTCCAGGACTTCCTTCTCAAAAACCAGATTTTCTCTGATTGTACCATCAAATACAGGCGTATCCTGCGAGAGATAAGACACCTTTTCATACAGTGATTCCAGCGAGAACCTTTTTAATGGTTTATCATCAATCAGAACTTCGCCAGACTCATACTTGAGCAAGCCGATTAATATTTTTGCCAATGTTGATTTTCCAGAACCGGACTCCCCGACAAATGCCACCTTTTGCCCCTTCTGAATTGTCAGACTCACATTGTTTAGTATTTTCTTGTTATTTTCTGCGATATTTTCATAACTATAAGAAAATGAAACGTTTTCAACACGAATTTCATTAGAGAACGCATCAAAAAGTTCTCCTTCCTGTAGTTGCCTGTCCTCCTTCAAATCCAGCAGTCCTTCAAATCGTACCCATGCAGCTTTGTCCAATTTGTACTGAATATATATGACATTTAATATGGCAATGGGCGTGTATGCGTTGTCAATCAGCGTGATGAGCGCAACGACAGAACCAACGGACAACTGGCGGTTATTCCACGCATAGACCATAAGCCCGATATCCAGGCAGGCAACCAACAAAGCAAATATGGTAAAAAAGGCTTCATGTATCATGGTCATTTTGACTTTTGATGCCACGATGCTTCGCTTGGCACGGGACGCCCTATGAAGCTCGGTTGGAAATTGATGCTTCATGCGAAAAACAGGCATTTCCATAAAGCCCCGCACGAGGAAATGATTGAGCTGCTCCTCGTTGTTCAATATCTTTTCTTTAATTTGATACAGTCCCTTCAGCAGTAAATTGGTCACAATAAAAACTACGACATACCCTGCAATCAGGGAATATGTTATCTTGGGGTCGATTTTCCAGATAAAAAATAAGCTGAACAAAATCGTTGGAAGTATTTGTCTGACAACGCAGAACCAAAAGTTATAGAGGACTCCTTTCCCTGCATTGGCGCCGTTTTCAATCTGCTGTACCAATTTCCCTGTGCCGAGCTTTTGGTATTCCGCATAATCCATTCTGCCAATTTTCTGTAATGCCAGCAGTTTAAAATCCAGATAAATCTCATTGGACAGTTTTGCCGTCGGGTACTCATCCAGATAATTCATTCCATAATTGATAACAAGCACCACACCGTACAACAGTATTCCAGAAATGGTTATTGTTCGTTCTGTCAGACCGTCTACAATCCTTTGAAAATAGTCCGCCTTATAATTTGCCATAAATGCATTCAACAATCCAATTGCCAGATATACAAGAACCCAAATTTTATTTTTTCTTACAATTTCTTTCATATAGCGCATAACTGTACTCCTTTACTAAATTCAATCATTCTGCCACATATTCGTGTCTTTGAATCAGTACAGTTGCGACTGTCAGCAAGTTCAAAGTTCCTCAGCACAATCTGCTAACAGTTTTGATCAACTGTACTGAGTAGTTATCTCGGATTAATTTCTTCAAGTGTATTCACCTCCAATGTTGTTTGAATCTATATTGTATTTCTTCTTAACCATTAAGACATCGCCTGAAAAACGTCTATACTATCGGCATGATATCCACACTGCTGTTCATATTCCTCAGAGTGAAAGGCTGTGACAATAATGTCACTTTTGAAGCTATGACTAAAGGTACAACAGCAAATAAAATCATCTCCTAGCAAAGCTTTTGGATTATTATGCAAAACTATGTAATAATAAAATCTTTTTAACAATACATTTCCAATCTTCAAATTGTCACAATAACACGGATATCCCATGAAGGTATTTCCTGATGCTGATGTAAATTTCTTCGGTTTTAATCTGCCCTCTTGTATATTCTTCAAAAGTACAGAAGTCTGCACATCATCAAATCCTAGCGCACCAGTAGTAATTATAGTATTCGGTGCCCCTGTATCAAATTTTATAGATACAAAATCTTTTTCATTCTTCTGTATATCCAAAGAGGTTCTATAACTTCTGGTTGTCTTGTTGTATCTAAAATGAATCAATGCTGCAAACCTCCTCTTCAGGAATACCTCTGTACAAACTTGTATCCTGTCTGTTTTTATTAATCTCATTTAACTTTGCATTAAAACGTTTATCTTTTGCATATGCTAGGACATAGATTACATCATTGTCTAGTGCTTGTCTGTTTCTGACAAATAATGTATCTAGCCCTATATGTGTATCCAGCCATGCCCATAAATCTGTTTTGTATGGCTCTTCAAAATAAATAATTCCTTCCTCTTCATATGTTTCTGCCACAGACACCCCTGCCTTTCCCATAATTATATACAACAATATTTTAATATTCTATCTAATTCCTTGCCAGCACATTACTTCACCGCAACAATCACAGAAAACTTTTGACAGGTATAGACGCATTTGACAAGGTCAAATCCGCTGTGTATAAGCCACTGTGTCTCCTGTTCTACAGAGCATTCTCTGTCTAATTTCCTGCGTTCCCGCCACAGCGCGATATCCTTGTCTGTCAGGCCACGGTCTGACAACTGGTTTTCCCAATAGGCGTCAAACCATCGATTCAGTTCAGGCTGACCTGCACAGAACTGGTCATAGTTTACGAACACGCCTCCCTGCGGCAGTCGGTCATATAGTTCTGAAAATAAGTTCTTTTTCTCCTTATCTTCCAAATGATGAATAGACAGTGCTGAAATCACTGCATCAAACGCCGCGTCGGGCAGCTTATGACTATAATTACCGACTTCATAGGATATGGTTTCTATGTGGTCAAAGCGTTTGCGGGCTATGTCCAGCATATCATCAGCGATATCGACAAGGATATATTCAGCGCCGGGAAAATGCTGATACCAATAAGAAGTCAGTAATCCCGTTCCCGCCCCCAAATCAATAACTCTGTTTGGTGCGTCTATATTTGACGTGATGAACGCTGTTGTTTTCAGGTAAAATTCGTCAAAGCAGGGAATAAATTTCTTGCGGTTTACATCATATCCTCTTGCGATTTTGTTAAATTGTTCTTCTATATCCACACACATATCCATTTGTATTACCTCTTATTTTGTATTCCTCTTTCTGTACTTCTTTTCGATGACGAGCACATAAACCATCATGGCAGCAATGCTTTCGATCATGACCCCCACTATGGAGAGCATTGCCCATGCGGAATTTTGCCCTGCAAGCAGCGGAAAGCCTAAGACCATCAGCACAACGCCAAATGTGCCAAACAGCTTCGACATCGCATGGTTATACTTTTTAATATCCGTAACTTCAAACATCTCCGCGTTTGCCCAAAATCCCATTGGTCTTGGTTTCTTTGAAAACCATGCATAAACAGCCCAGCAAAGAAATGCCACCCCAATCATACAGACTACTATAAAACCCAATATCCGCCCCTCCATGTTCACACCTCCATAAAATGAGAAATTATCACGTCTGTTATTTTGTCAATGGACGCGCCCAGATTGCTTTCGCCCCAGCCTAATTCCCAGCGGTTCTCATCAAACACATCTGAAATCACATAGATTGCTGACGCTGCGCATTTTCTATAGTTTGCGATTGTAAATAGCCCTACGCCTTCCATCTCCACGCATAAAGCGCCTTTTTCCCTGTAGTCTATAATCTGCCCCCATGTCTCGTGGTATCCCGCGTCGGTGGTCCAGTGTTTTCCCCTTCGAAATGAAATGGCATTTTGGGTGAGAAGCCTGTCAAGACCGTCTGTCAGTGCTTTCGTGGCGTCGATGATCTCCTCATCAAATCCATACAGTCTTGCAACCGCTGTGTCATTGTATGCACCGTCTGTCAGCACGATATCTCCCGGCTTCAAATCGGTCTGCAATCCGCCTGCAAAGCCTATGTGAATCAATTCCTCAACGCCGCCCGCAATCAAATCCTCCGCCTGCGTTGCAATTGCGGGCGAACACATATGCCCTTTGATAAATCCTACTTCTTCGTTTTCATAAAATACGTAGAGTTCTCCGCCCAACGGATATCTATATTCCCCGCACTTTCTGGAAAGCATAGTATCATAAAAGCTGTCTGCCAGCAGAAATACTCTTTTGGGGATATGAATAGTATCCATATCATAGCCAGCATTTTCCAGCTCCAGACGAACTATTTGGGCGGGGTCTGTCAGTACGTCATTCTTGTTTATAGTGTTATTTTTATTCATATGTATCTTCTTTCCTTTCCTAGGGCGTGTTTCAAAAATGCTTTCTGCCAGATGTGCGTCACAGTTTGTGGGAGATTTGTGCCGAATGAAGGAGGCATAGCGGGCTATGTTGACTGAATTCGGTGCAAATATCACGCAAAGTGGGGCGTACAAATGGCGGGAATGATTTTTGAAACACGCCCTAGTAAGTGAACGATTGTCCGGCTCTCAGTTCTAATATATAAAAAATTCGACTAGAACACAACCTGTTTTCATGAATTTACCTTGTCATTTGTATAGAAATCCTTTATTTTTTAATTTGAGGCAGTTGGATGCCGACGGAAAAATTGAGTTGCATCCCTTATTTTCCTACAGTTCCTAAATAAAAATAGTACACCATCCGATTCCTAACCGGATGGTGCACTATACAAGACGGATTCTTCAAATCAATTTGAATACTGCTCCAATGCGGAAAACGTCACGCTGTTGTTCCTGGCAAACAGCCTAACCGGCTTTCCGCTCACGCCGTACAGCCAGACTGTCAATACCGCCATGCCGTCAATATAAAACACGCCCACAGACCCCTCCTGTATGTACGTAAAAGAATAGTCTTTTCCTGGCTCAAGGTGAATCTCTGTCTCCGCAATCGGCGTGGTTCCTTCATTAAATGAGAGCTGAAGGATGTTGTCATCTGGACAGATTGAGATCAGTTTGTATTTGTCAGCCTCGCCATTGTAGTCAAAGCAGAGCCCAAAGGAGCCGCTTCCCGAATATGTAAAGTTTCCTTTGAGCAGGAACCTTTCATAACAGGTGCACACATCGGCGTATTGTTATGTCCAAAAACTTTTTAAAGCAAAGTCAATACGTATACCAGAAATCAAACACAACACCCTCAAAAAAACCCCATGCCATAAGCAGCACAGGGTTTTGGCGTCCTCAATCAATTCATGAACATCCTGTTCCTTCACATTTTGTGAAAAGTTCTGGGGCTAACCTGATTTGACTCATCGTACCATTTTCAATTCTAAACACTTTATTAAATTGACCCAAAGCATTAAGCCTGTGTGTGACAAAAATCATTATTTTATCATCTGATATGCTTTTGAGATTCTCTATCAACTGTTTCTGTGTCAGGTCATCTAAACCGGAAGTAATTTCATCAAACAGGTACACTTCCTTGCTGTAAATCATTGCCTGTGCAACAGCCAGGCGCTGCAGCTGGCCGCCTGACAAATTGATACCGCTTTCTGAAATATAAGTGTCCAGACCGTCTTCCAGGCCACTGACAAACTGCGATAAACCGGCAAGTCTTAGCACATGACAAATGGCTTCCTTTGATACGCCTGTGTTTAAAAAATCGACAATATCGTATAATCTGCCATCCATTATTGCAATGTTTTGCGAAACATATGCCATCATATAGGATCGGCTTTCTGGAGAAAGGGTTGTGATATCTTCACCGTTGTATAAAATTTTACCGGTTTTTGGGCGGTACAGTCCGCTTATAAGCTTCATCAGTGTTGATTTTCCGCAGCCAGACCCGCCGACAATGGCAACAAAATCACCTTTTTCCAGATTCATATTCAGACTGCAGATTTCAAATTCTCCCGGATGATATTGAAAACCTACATCGCTTACCGTAAGTGAAGATACTCTGTCTTTAGGAACCACACACGGAGATTCACTATTGATATCACCTATGTTTTCAAAAGTTGATTCTATCATGTCAATTTTTGCCTTTGATGCCTTATATTTTATATGATTATCCCAAATCGTTGAGAATGCGTTGTCTATCCAGCCCATATAATTAATGAATAAATAGATCTGCCCCACCGAAATGGTATTATTTTTTAACATAAAGGCAGCGGCCGCAAATATGATCACTTCAATCAATTTGTAAATCTGTGAATTTAGATTATCAATGGAAACAACTTCCTTTGTGTGCTGCTCCTGCCTTCGTGACAGGCGCAGTTGATGGGCGTCTATATTATTCACAATAATATCTGCACAATGATTCGTTTTGATATAAGCTATGTTTTTCAAGGCATTACAGACCTTCGATTCGCCCTCGGATACGATCTCTGTGACCTCTTTCGAAAATTTGTAACTGATTTTACCGATATGAAATTCAAGAACGGAATTTATCAGAAGACAAACTACAAAGACTGCCGTCATGATCCTGTTTATTGTCAGCAAATAAACGAAAATAAACGCGCAGGTGAACAGTTCAATGATTGTATTGGAAATAAAAGAAACCGCTAATTCTCCATAAACCTCATTGAAATCGTATCTGGTTTTCCTATCACCAAAATCCATTTTCTCAAGCGTTTCATAATTAAGACGCAGCAGCTTTTCCAAATACTCTTTCTTTGCCTTCCGGACGATCCTGTTTCTGACTTTTGTATCTAAAATCGCACAAAAAATGTTTAAAAAGCCCCCGCATATAGATGCAGACAATAGTATCAGGACGATTTTTAACAAGTATTCAATATCCGAACCGCCCGCATTATCAAAAAATCTTGATACCAGAAGGGGATTTATCAACCGAATAGCGGTCAGAAGCAAAGAAAAAGTCAAATAAACAGCAATCCATTTCTTTTCTTTTTTAATAATGTTCATTTCTTTCCCCTTTCCCATGCACAATAAATAATTATAGTACACCACCCAATTTCTAACCGGATGGTGGACTATTCAAAACGGGTTCTTCAAATCAATTTGAATACTGCTCCAATGCGGAAAACGTCACGCTGTTGTTCCTGGCAAACAGCTTAACCGGCTTTCCGCTCACGCCGTACAGCCTGACTGTCAATACCGCCATGCCGTCAATATAAAACACGCCCACAGACCCCTCCTGTATGTACGTAAAAGAATAGTCTTTTCCTGGCTCAAGGTGAATCTCTGTCTCCGCAATCGGCGTGATTCCTTCATTAAATGAGAGCTGAAGGATGTTGTCATCCGGACAGATTGAGATCAGCTTGTATTTGTCAGCCTCGCCATTGTAGTCAAAGCAGAGCCCAAAGGAGCCGCTTCCCGAATATGTAAAGTTTCCTTTGAGCAGGAACCTTTCATAACAGGTGCACACATCGGCGTACTGATACGCATCCCCCGCCTCGACAGACATCTGCGTGTCGCCAGACAGCAGCTTGCGCTTGTTCTGAAACTGCTGCATAACCGTGTCTGCCGGAGCCAGCGCCAGGTCCCCGTTTTCTTTCTGGATGATCTTTTGTACGACCAGATTCCCCGCCCATGCCGAAACACTCCGTGTGGAGGCAGGAGATTCTGACCTTCTTGCCCAGCCCGCCATATACACGTTTTCGCCATCCTCCACATGCTTTGCCGCGTAAAACAGCTTTCCATCCAGGCGCTTTGCCTCGGAATAAGGTCCAAACTGTTCATCGGCGGAAGCGTACCAGAGCGTATCATCCTGCGCGGAGTACGTCAGATACCACTTATCACCTATTTTGAATGTATCACTGCACTCCAGGTTCCAGAAATCCCCTGCGGTGTTGGTGAAAATAATGCCGTCATACTGTGTTTCCTGCAGGTCCGCGCTGACCGTATACTTCAAAATCCTTGCCACATTGTCCTTCGACGCTGTTATTGTCAGGGATATCGTGTCTGTATCCGAATCATAATAGGCCTGCGGGTCCCTGAAATCGTTTTTTTGCCCCAGTTCGTCAGGCGGCGTGATCTCCCATCCCGAAATCTTATGAAACGCTGTCAGATCATCGCCCTCGGCAACCATTATCTTTTCTTTGTATTCCACGTCTGCCGAGTCTGCATGACCGGTATAAAAGAAATAATACTTTCCTCCTGCCTTCACGACAGACCCCGTACCGATCCAGGCATCCTGCCCGGTGTCGGAAGCTTCGAGCACGACCTCGTCCTGTTCCGTGTAGGTCACAAAATCCTTTGTAGTCGTAAGATATATGGAATGGTTATAGGAGTCGCCGCCTTCTTTCAGATAGTAAATATAATACACCCCGTCCTCGTAATACGGCATTGTATCCCCGACATACGGCTGAATCGGCCCATCCTTGGCAGGCAGAAAAAATGTGCGGTACTCATACGCCTCCTCCTGACTCCCCGGTGTTGTCAGTTCGGAAAAGTCTTTATCCTTCACACCGGACTGCCCGCAGCTGCAGAGCAGAAAACTCATAGACAGGCATAGAATACTATATAATCTTTTCCGTATTCTTTTCATAGACTCATCAACGCCTCCACTTCCTCCTCCGATGGCATCACACGCAGCGCCACCACGTCAAACTGTTTTTCCATAGTCCCATTCTCCATTCCATACCCTCCATCTGATGTTTGCTGCTCCTTAATCGCGCCAGCCGCATCCGCAATGCGGCATGTTTCCTTACGCGGCTGTGCGCATCATATCAATCAGCCAGCTCATACCTGGTAATATCCATCCGCACAGCACCGTCCGCCGAGAAGGAAATGCCGTCTGCCTCCTGTTCTGTATAAATGGTCGCAGTCATCACCTGTTCTCCGTCGTTGACAAAGATCTCCGCACTGAAACGGTCTAAAATTACCCTGAGTTTCAGCGCGCCGTTTTTACTGTTGACAAGGCTTCTGCGCTGGTGTATGATCGCCCTCCTCGAACCGGAAAACTTTCTGTCGATCTTGAGAATCGAATTTCTGGTATGAAAGCTGAGTGTTGTATGGTATTTATCATTCTGTGCAAAATTCAGTATAAACTCATGGTAGACCTCCTGCCCGTCCTCCGGCCTGATTGCAAGCTCCATATCTACCCTCCGGCCGCGGATGCCCTCCAGATGAATCTGCTCGGAAACCAGCACATTCTGGTAATCCACCCGGTTGCGCCGCAGCTGGTCGAGTTCCCGTATTGGAGTCTGGTACAGCCTTCCGTCCCTGACATGCAGCTCCCTCGGAAGGCTCATCTGCCCAAACCATGACACATTCTGCGAACGGAAATTGCAGGTGTCCCAGTTCTGCATCCAGCCGATCATAATGCGCCGCCCATCCGGCGTAAGCACTGTCTGGGGCGCATAGAAGTCAATGCCATAATCAACCGACTGATTATACCGTTCGGTGAAGGTATCTGTCTTTTCGTCATAATCACCGATCAGGCAGAGCGTCCCATTGCCGTTATGATACTCAAATCCCTCGGGAAGCATATCCTGCGGACTGACAAGCAGTACCGCGCTGCCATCAAGTTCGAAGAAATCCGGGCATTCCCACATAAGCCCAAAGCGGTTGTTGTTGGCCGCAAACACCTTCTCATATTTCCATGAAAAACAGTCCGGACTGGAAAACAGCAGGATCTGTCCGCTCCCGTCCGCAGGCCTGTTTCCGACAATGCAGCGGTACGTTCCATCGGATTTGCGCCACAGTTTCGGATCGCGGAAATCCTGTCTGCTGAATCCCTCCGGCAGATCCTTTGCATCAATCACAGGATTGTTCTCATATTTCTCATAATCCACGCCGTCACCCACTGCGATGCACTGGTTCTGCCAGTCAACGACCGCCTCATTTTTCTGCCGCTCCTGGACGACACCGGTATACATCAAAAGCTGCCTGCCGTCAGGCAGTGTCATTGCATTTCCTGAGAAACATCCATCCCTGTCATACGACTCGTCCGGTGCAAGCGCCGCCGGCAGATACTCCCAGTGCAGCAGGTCATCGCTCACCGCATGCCCCCAATGCATGGAATTCCAGTGGGAATCATAGGGATAATACTGATAAAACATATGGTATCTTCCTTTATAATAAGAAAAACCATTCGGGTCATTCATCCACCCTGTACGCACAGACAAATGAAATGACGGTCTGTGGTCGGCAGGTATCATTTTTTCCGAAGCTTCCTCGTACTTGCGCGCTTCGCGCAATGTCTGACTGTTCATAACAAATCACCTGTTTAGGAATTATTCCTTACCTTTCATATTCATATTTTATTTTCTAAAAAGAGCTGGCTGTTCAGCCAGCTCTTTTCATCTTCAGCGCTTATTTAATGTTATTCATAGTAAGCGTCAAGATACTTCTGGAAGATTGCAAGCATATCCTTGAGGCCGTATGCGTCAAGGCTCTTGATATACTCATCCCAGTCCGCATCCGTAAAGCCGTTCATGATCCAGTCAGACCGCTTTGCGTTGATTGTCTTTGTAATGTCCGTCTGCAGATTGGAAAGTTCCTCTGTATCCTCCTGGCTCATAAACACATTCGGATAAACATATTTGGTGTTCATGTCCGGCGTGTAGTAATCCTTGATCCAGTCCAGTCTGTACTGCGCGTCGTCCGGACATGTGACATACACGCCATAGTATTCATCCAGGATTGCCAGCGGCCCGTTTACACTTTCAGCCTCCCTTACTTCTACAGGAGAAGCGTCCCCAAGCGGCGCATGCTGCAGCATATCGTTTCCGTTTTCATTCTTTCCAAGCACGAAGATATCAAAGTCATCATCCTCGCCATACGTACCCCAGTTATTCTGCGGGGACTGGAACGGGTCGTACATCTGGTCGAGCCATGCGCACACAAGCGCGGGATTCTTTGCGACAGCCGTCACAACACAGCGTCCGCGGTCATAGCCGCTGGTAAAGGAACCGTTCTCAGGCGTAATGTTTCTGACATCGGCAGTCAGCGCCGGAAGCGGCACCCAGCCGTTAAAATCATCAATAATATTGGCATTATCCCAGCTAAAGCACACACCGTAACGCCCTGATTTACCCTTTGACACATAGGTAGACCACTCCTGCGTAAATGCTTCTGGATCAATCAGGCCTTCCTCGTACAGCTTATGCAGCCATGCGATTCCATCCTTAAAACCTTCCTGTGTCGCTGTACAGATTACCTTCTTGTCGTCTGTAACCGCAATATGCCTGCCCTGGTCGCAGTCCCCATAGCCTTCGCCAAATCCGTTAATTAAAATAGCGGGATCCTGGTTTCCGTCATTTACAATGCATGACATCGGAATAATGCTTCCGTCAATATTGAATTCTTTCTGCAGTTCAGAGGCGTGGTCGCGGAACGCAATCAAAACCTGCTCAAACTCGTCAACAGTTGTCGGAATATCCAGTCCAAGAAAATCAAGCCATTTTTTATTGATAAAGCTCATATCGCCCACTGCCTGAATTGCCGTTTTCTCAGAGCCAAGCTGTTCTATCCATGGAAGCGCCCATATATGGCCGTTCGTATCCGTACTCATTTTCCTGTATTCAGGGTACTTGTCGAATACAGCTTTCAGGTTTGGCATGTAAGCGTCAATATAATCCTCCAACGGAATAATGACGCCCTGGTCAGCGTACCGCAGCAGATCATTATCGCCAAAACCTGCCGAGAAAATGAAATCTGTCAATGTGTTCGTATCCGCCATTGCCAGCGTAATCTTTTCACCCCACTGATCCCCCTGAATCGCCTTCCACTCAATCTCCACATTGGTTTTTTCCTGCAGCCGCTTAAAGATGGTGCGGTTGTTTGGATCCGACTCCGTATTTGCCGGATACTGGGTCATTCCGGTCAGGGTCGCTTTCTCAGCCAGCGGGAATTGCAGGTCCGCCACATCCACTTCCTGCATTTCACCGCTACCCAGTGTATTATCAGACTTGTTTCCGCCGCATGCCGCCAGGGAAGCGAGCATACTTGCCGCCAGTGCAAGAACTATTATTCGTTTTGCCAACTTATTTTTCATAACTGCTCTCCTTTTCTTTTATCAATTCCTTTTTATTTATCTAGCCTTTTACAGAACCTGCCATAATTCCGCTGTCAAAATACTTCTGGAAGAACGGGTACATGACAAGCAGCGGGAGGCTCGAAATAATAATGGTTGCATATTTGAGCAGCTCACTGAGCTGTGCGCGCTCCGCGGTACTCTGCATATCTGAAATCATTCCCTCGTCAGGTTTGCTCTGAATCAGGATTGCGCGGAGTACGAGCTGCAGGGGCTGTTTGGATGACTCATCCAGGTAAATCATTGCATCAAAATAGCTGTTCCACATGCCTACAAACTGCCACAGGGACAGCGTCGCAATGATCGGCGTACATACCGGGAGCAGAATCTTGAAGAAAAAGGTCAGCTCATTTGCGCCGTCCACATCAGCGGCTTCCCTGAGTTCTCCCGGAATCCCTTGATAATAAGTTCTTGCGATAATCATGTTCCAGACGCTGAACGCTCCTGGAAGGATGATCGCCCACATACTGTTTTTCAAACCCATATCGCTGATCAACAGGTAAGTCGGTATCAGACCGCCGCCAAAGAACATGGTAATCACAAAGATAACGTTAAAAAACTTCTTTCCCCTGAAATCCGGCCTTGACATGGGATAGGCAGCCAGCATGGTAATCAGTACCGAAACAAAAGTAAATACCACGGAATAGATGACTGCATTTTTAAAGCCAATCCATATCTGGTCATTGGTCATGACACGCTCGTAGGCAGTCAGCGTCCATTTGCTGAAATCAAAGGTAATTCCCTTGTTCTGCAAGGTAACAGGGTCAATAAAGGATGCAACGATAATATAAATCATAGGAACAATGATTGCAACGACAAACAATCCAAGCAGTATATAGCCTACTGTCAGCAATGCCTTATCCTGCAAAGAATATCTGGCAAATTTACTTTTCTTTTTCATGCTGTCCCTCCTTATATTCCCTGACCGTCATTCATTTTTGCAACAATCTTGTTCACGGCAACCAACAGAATGACATTGATGACTGTGTTAAATAATCCCACCGCGGTCGAAAAGCTGTAGTCGCCGCTGATAAGACCTTTCTTATACACATAGGTCGCAATGATTTCTGATGATGAAAGGTTCAAATCGGTCTGCAGTGCATAAGCCTTCTCAAAGCCGACGCTCATAATGTTGCCGGCCTGCATGATAAACTGGATGACTACCGTGCTCTTGATGGCAGGCCACTCCACCGCCTTGATCTGCTGGAAGATGTTTGCCCCGTCAATCACTGCGGCTTCTTTTAATTCCGTGCTTGCGTTTGACAGCGCCGCTGTATAAATGATAGACCCCCAGCCTGCGCCCTGCCAGATTCCGCTGGCGATGTAGATTGTGCGCCATGCCTCCGGCATGGTCATAAAGTTAATCTGTGTGCCAAGCAGCATGTTTACAGGACCTGTGACAGATAAGAAAATCCTGACGATACCGCAAAGTACAATGACGGAAATAAAGTTCGGCATGTACAGCGCCAGCTGGATTTTCTTCTTGACGCCTGTGCGCTCAATCCTGTTCAGCAGAAATGCCAGAAGGATTGGAATCGGAAATCCCCAAAGCATACCGAATACACTCAGCTTAATGGTATTTCCCAGATAGCTCAGGAAATCGGGCGATGACAGGAAACGCTGAAAGTGCTTAAACCCTACCCACTCGCTTCCCAGTATGCCCTTGATTGGATTATACTTCTCAAAAGCAATCAGGATACCGCCCATTGGTATGTACCGAAAGATAATTGTCAATGCCAACGCCGGGAGCAGGAAGAATACATACAGCTGCCAGTGTTGGACAACATAGACAAGCGAGTTGTGCAGTCCTGCATCTTTCTGGTTTGCAGTGACAGTTTTTGTTTTGCCCATCGTTTTGCTCCTTTCTTGATTTTGATTCTTGTTAAAATGTTATATTTGTTTCCTTTCATTTGTGCATTTGTAAAAATCGCGATTTAACTCTGTAAATATAAGTTACCATATTTTTTACATTTGGTCAATAGTTTTTTTATAAATCTGCCTAAAAAATTTTTATGTTTTTTACATTTAATGTTTTATTTCACGATTCAAAACGTTATTTTTTATAAATTTTAGGAAATTATTATTTTGTGTATTTTGCATTTGACACATTTATATTTTTACACTATAATATCATTAAGCGCACCAAAAATACAAAACATTCTTTTTCCGTAAGTGCATACCTGAAATCAAATCGATGCATATGCAAATCAAATGTATAAATCGAAGTGGCTCATTCAGGGAGATAACGTACAGAAAACCATTGCAAAAAAACGTTATATTACATTATATTATAAGAAAGGATGTGATCTTTCATGGCAGACCGCGTTACGATTCAGGATATTGCGGATGAACTGGGCGTTTCCCGCAATACGGTATCCAAAGCAATCAACAATACAGGAATTCTTGCCGACGCCACAAGGGAACGCGTTTTGAAAAAGGCGATCGAGATGGGCTATAAACAGATTTCCTATGACAATATCTATGGCTCCGGCAGAACCGGAACCAGTCTCCCGTCCGAGACGGACAAAAGGGAAATTTCCCTGTTTACATCCAATTCCATTGGAAGTTCCCATTTTGCCTCCACCATGTTGGACAAATTCCAGCGGGAACTCTCCGGAATGGGACACAGCTTCACCATGCACCGGCTCCGGGAACACGAAATCGAAAGCCTGTCCCTTCCCAGTTTTTATAATGAAAAAAGGACTGCCGGAATCATCTGTGTCGAAATGTTCAACAAAGACTACTGTCACATGCTCTGCGGACTTGACGTTCCCACGCTCTTTGTGGATTCGCCGGTGGCAGACTTCGACAGGCCGTTAAAGTCAGACTGCCTCTATATGGATAACCAGACGGACATCGGCTGCTTTGTACATGAGATGATCCGCAGGGGCAAGAAGCGCATCGGGTTTATCGGCGATATTTCGCACTGCCAGTCCTTCTATGAGCGTTTCCTGGGCTATCGGAATGCCATGTATCTCTCCGGGCTCTCCTGCCCCAGTGACTACTGCATCACCGAAAACAGGAGAAACACCAGAATCCCAGGGTATGAACCATACCGTGAATACATAAAGGAAGAAATCCAAAAACGGCGGGAACTGCCAGACGTGTTTATCTGCGCAAACGACTTTGTCGCACTGGATACCATGCAGGTATTTAAGGAGTTAGGTATCCGTGTCCCCGAGGATGTCTGGCTGTGCGGTTTTGATGATTCCCCGGAATCAAGAGTCACTTCGCCCACGCTGACTACGATTCATATCCACAGCCAGATCATGGGGCTTTCCGCGGTGCACCTGCTCATGTCAAGAATCAAGGAGCCCACCCTGAACTTTCGCAGGATTTATACGGAGACCAGCCTGATTTACAGGGAGTCTACCGAAGATTAAAAAAGGATTCATATATGTATATAGAAGGGAGAAGTTTTATGCATGGTATCTTAAACCCCGAAGGTCCGGTTATGTCTTTCATTACCAAGATCACTTACAGCGCCTACCTGAATCTGTTATGGCTGATCTGCTGCCTGCCCATTGTCACAGCCGGCGCGTCCACTACCGCCTTGTTTTATGTGACCCTGAAGGTTGCCAAAAACGAGGAGGGCAGCCTGACGAAATCGTTTTTCCACTCATTTCGGGAAAATTTCAGGCAGGCCACTGTCATCTGGCTGATCCTTCTCGCCGTGGGGATCGTTCTCGGAGTTGACGGCTACATCTTTTATCATATGCGGTTTGAGAATGCCTTCTGGACTGTTGCCACAGCAGTTTTTCTCGTCGCCGCGGCCGCCTATGCCATCATACTGATGTACATATTCCCGCTGCTTGCGCGATTTGACAACACCACCGCGGCAATGTTCAAGAACGCCATCATGCTCGGCATGCGCTTTTTGCTCTGCACGGCGGTCATGGCCGTCATATACTTTGCCATGGCATTTGTCATCATCAACGTCTTTACGCCGATGATTGTCTTCGGGGAGGGACTCTGCGCACTGCTGTGCTCCTACCTGCTCTCCAACATCCTGCTGCTCTGCCAGGAAAAACAGGAAGAACCCGCCTCAAACAGCAAACCCACTGGGACAGAAGAACCTGCCGGAATCATTGAATCCTCCGAAATAGAAATAAAGGAGCGTGAACTCTCATGAAAGCAATCCGCGATGACAATCTCAAAACACTGAAAGGCAGGACAAAAATACAGTATATCTGGGATTACTACAAGCTTCCGCTCGCTATCCTCGGCATCCTGCTGTATGTACTCGCCTATATCCTGTACGGCCATTTTACAGCCAGGGAGCCTGTACTGTATGTCGCGCTCGTCAATGTGAACGCCGGCGGAAATCTGAAAAAAGGACTCGGGGAAGATTTTCTCGGCCACAGGAACCTGAATCCGTCCAAAAACAAGCTAGAACTGTACACCGGACTGTACCTGACCGATGACGAGCTGAACGAAAACCACCAGTACACCTACGCGTCACGCATGAAAATCCTCGCTGTCATCGACGGGGAACTGCTCGATGTTGTCCTGATGAACCAAGAAGCGTTTGATGCGTTTTCCCAGAACGGCTACCTGTATGATCTCGAGGACTTTCTTCCGCAGGCGGACTCCGGCTTATATAACGCCGTAAAGCCGGATCTTGCCGCCAATATTGTCATTCTCGAGGACAACCAGGAGGAACTGATGTTTGACTCATCCGCATCCTACCATGCGGTGACCGAGGAGCACTATTACGGCATCGACCTGTCGCGCACGACGCTGATCGACAGTGCCGGGTTTCATGAACCCGTCTACTTCGGCATCATTGCAAATACACCGCGCACGGACAACGCCGTGGACTATTTAAAATACCTATACAACTACGAATCGTCAGGAAGTGATATCCAATGAAACCAGAAATCTCCAATCCGACAATGAAAGACGTGGCAAGGGAGGCTGGCGTTGCCCTTGGCACCGTATCCAAGGTAGTTAACGGCATACCGGTCGGCGACTCTTCAAGCGCAAAGCCGGCTTTGAGAACGGCTGCCTTGCCCGCGGACTCCATTGTGAGCTGAAAATAGTGGGCGACAACGAACCCTATGACACATTCGAACAGTTCCTTGCGGACCACGCCCCCGGCGGAAAAATGTCCCTGGACGGAATTTTCTGCGTGACAGACGGGCTCGCATATTTTATACTGAAAATTCTGCGCAGGCTTGGCCTGGACGTCCCACGGGACATCCAGCTGATTGGGTACGACGGCATCCGCTTTTTCGGGGACGCTGACTACTTATGCTCCACGATTGTCCAGCCAGTGCCGGACATTGCGGAGCTGTGCGTAAGGCTTTTGCTGGACAAATCCATACGCGAAAAACCATCGCTGCTATGCCTTCCAGTCACTTACGCCTATGGCGGAACCACACGGGAAGATGCGCGACCTGCGCTGTCAGACAGATCCTAAGCCGCACGTCGGAGAATCTGCGCTGTCAGCCCGATGATTCAGACTTCCGGATGAATGACATAGCGGCCGGGAAGTTTAACAGGAAAACTATTGAGATTTAAGGAACTGTTAAGAAATAACTTGTTAATTTGACGCCGTATAAATGTTCAGCTGCAAAGAAGATAATCGCAGGCGTAGCGGGCTACGTCAAGATTATCTGATGCCGCAGATGGACATTTAGACAAGTCAAATTGATGAGTTATTTCTGAACAGTTCCTAAGGGGGAACCGCCATGATACTATACCACGGCAGCAACACAGGAAACATTAAAGTATTAAAACCAAACCAGGCTGACCATGACCGCCCCTATGTATATATGACCACAATCGATGTCGTGGCCGCATTCTATCTATGCAACGCCGTGGACAGGCCTTATTACTGGTTTCCTTATGGTTTTGAAGGCGGCAGCGATATCCCGGTCTACCACGAACTGTACCCGGATGCGCTAAGAGAAGTATCGGACGGTGTCAGCGGATATATCTACGAAGTCCATGCAGAAGAAAACCAGGTCATTCCATTCAAAAATATCCCCTGTGCGCGGCTGGCGACAGAACCTGTTGAAGTAACGAAGTATGTCCGGGTAGAAAATGCATACGATCTATTTATGGAATATGTGAAACAGGGAAAAATGAAGGTAAGCCATTTTGAAGACAAATCGGAGCAGCAGCTGGAATGGTGGTATTCATGCCTTGTCGACTATTTAAAGGAAAAACACATGATAGAAACCCCTGACTGCTCCTATGCCTGTTTCATAAAATCAAAATTACCACAAGTGTGGGAAAGATATACTGCTGAATAAATATTTCTGTTGATCGGAAAATTACATAATAAAAAATAACATTTAGAATATTGACAATATGAAATTCGCAAAGGAAAGGAACCATCCATGGAAACAAAAGATTTGATATTGCGAAACTGGCGTGACAGTGATGCAAAGGCTTTATATGAAATGTGTCTTGACGAAGCCTTGAGAAAAAGCGGGATTGATTTCTACAATTCGATTACTGACAGCCAGAGTGCTATCCAATGTTGGATGAATGACAGTGGATTTAAAGTGATTGCCGACAAAAGAAATGATAACTTTATAGGATTTATCAGCCTGGGTGGCATGAACCGATATGATGGCTATATGGAAATAGAGTACGCTATCGCTGCCCCATACCGGAACAACAGCTACGCAATACAGACAGTGAAAAGGATGCTTGAATATGGATTCAAAGAGATGAATTTATCAGTCATCGCCGCATGGGTAAGGTCACACAATCGGGCGAGCATAAGCGTTTTAGATAAATGTTCCTTTACCTTTGAAGGAAGATTAAGAAAGCACGCGCGTGATAAAAGCGATACACTGTGCTACTCTATTTTAAAAGAAGATTGGGAAAGGAAAATCTGCAAAATGGATTCTTTACTTCATTCAGCAAACATAGATATCCGCATCATGAATTATGATGATATTCCATTCATCTGCAAGGCAGACGGCGACGAGAGCCAGAAGAATATCGCCTATTTAAAACGGCAGCTGGATAACCAGGAAAAACGTGAGTGTACCGCATTGCTGGCATTGTACAACGGTACTGCCGCAGGATATGTATTTTTGTACTACCAATGCAGATGGGGCGGGCTGTCCGGTCATAATATTCCGGGTATAGTCGATTTGATTGTATTTGAAAAATACCGGCAGAAGAAAATAGCTACCATGTTATTGGATGCAGCAGAAACCATTGCAAAACAGCATTGTAATAAAATATATCTGGATGTCTGCTTAAACAGCGACTATGGTCCTGCACAGAGATTCTATATAAAAAGAGGCTACATTCCTGATGGAAAAGGAGTTTATTATGAAGAAAAAATATGTGAAACAGATGCTGTCTGCCGGAATAATGATGAATTGACATTATGTCTGGTAAAAGAACTGTGAATCGTATCCAAAGGAAACGATGCCGTGAGGGGAGCAACTGGCTGTCATCCCTTCACAGCATCCCCTGCTCACGACAATGCCTGTATCATATTATCAAATTCTTCCATACTGCGGACAGCATCAAAATCCTCTGCTGCCAGCCACTTATCCCGCACAATCTCGCAAAGTGTTCTGGAATCAGATGTTTCAAAATCCGTTCTCTCCTTTTTCATTTCGCCGAGAAGCACCGACGAAACACTGTATTTCCCTGAACGCATATCAAACTCCCTCGCAGTCTTTACAACAGTCTTTAACTCGTCATACATCAAATCATACTGCTTTAACCGGGCTAACAACGCCGCCATAGTGCAATGGTTTTTTACAGTCCCCCATTCGACAGGTTCTTTTCCGTCAAAAACAAGTTCCTGCAAGGCAAACAATTTGCGGCATACCTTCAACAACTCTTCATCCGGAAGAAGCCTTTCCCCAAGCAGCAGGTAAATTCCATGATGCATCGCTGCATACCCCTCCTGGATTCTGGTGCGGATAAACGGAAGTTTCTCTTCTTCGTCCAGCGCCCACCAAATCTGTGTTTCTTTACAATATTTCTGGGACGGTAATGTTTCAAAAATTGCCCTGCCTATTGCTCTACGTCCCATTTCACAATGGTTAAACGCAAGCCTTGCCGCCGCTTCCAGCCGGATATCCTGATCAGGGCAATACTTCATAATCCGCTCGCCGATCATTGTGATTTCTGAATCATATTTTTTCATATTCTCCTGCCACTCTGGTATGTTTCCATCACTATCGCCTGCCAGAAACAACGCATACATAAGCTTGTTCAGCAGCATATAACTATTGGGGTATTCCGCAATGCCATTTCTCGCGACAGCAATACAGTCGTCAATTCTTCCCTGACTGACTGCCTCCTGAAACTGTTCCAGATACTTCGCAATCCTCTCTTTCCTGACTGTTTCGTTTATCCCCATCAGACAGTCAACAGTAACTCCGAAAAACTCCGCGATGTCTGGCAGCAGCTCTATATCAGGATAGCAGATACCATTCTCCCAACGTGATACAGATTGACAAGATACCCCAAGGATTGCCGCAAACTCTTCCTGCGTAATATCCTTTTCATGCCGCAGACACCTGATTTTATCTCCAACATTCAGATTCATTTTTATACTTCCTCCAATCACTCAAACTTATTCTTATCGTTTACTGAAAGGTGCGCCTCTTTCTACTGTTCAATTTATCAGATTTTCCTGACAGGATCAACCACGCATTGAGTGAGGTTTCCTCACGCAGCAATTGAAATACAAGCTGCATATTTTTTTCATTTTTTACATTTGACACATTTTATTTTTTACATTATAATGATATAAAACTCAAAAAATTCTCGCATATCATGCAGATATGAGAGAAAAACCATCTGGGGAAAATATCAAAATACACTATATTGAGAAAGGATGTGACTTCCATGGCTGACCGTGTCACCATTCAGGACATCGCGGATGAACTGGGCGTCTCGCGCAACACTGTATCCAAAGCAATCAACAATACAGGGCTACTCGCCGACGCCACCAGGGAACGCGTTTTGAAAAAGGCGATCGAAATGGGATATAAACAATTCTCCTATATAAATATCTATGGTTCCGGCAAGCCCGAAACCGACCTTACTCCCGCGACAAACAAACGGGAGATTTCGCTGTTTACGTCCAATTTTATAGGAAGCTCCCACTTTGCCTCCACGATGCTGGACAAATTTCAGCGGGAACTTTCCAGCATGGGTTACAGTTTCACCATGCACAGGCTTCAGGAACATGAGATCGAAAGCCTGTCCCTTCCCGGCTCTTACAATGAAGAACGGACTGCAGGAATCATCTGCATTGAAATGTTTCACAAGGACTATTGCCATATGCTCTGCGGGCTCGACATTCCTACACTATTTGTTGATTCACCGGTAGCGGATCTTGATAACCCGATTAAATCGGACTGCCTCTACATGGATAACCAGACAGACATAGGCTGTTTTGTGCGCGAGATGATCCGCAGGGGTAAGAAACGAATCGGATTTATCGGCGACATCTCGCACTGCCAGTCTTTTCATGAGCGCTTTCTGGGGTACCGGAATGCCATGTATCTGTCCGGGCTCTCCTGTCCTGAGGAATACTGCATCACCAAAAACAAAACAGGCGTAAAGGTGCCCGGATATAATCTATACCGCGAATATATAATGGAGGAGATTCAGAAACGAAAAGAACTGCCAGACGTGTTCATCTGCGCAAACGACTTTATTGCCGTGGACGTCATGTCTGTGTTCAAACAGTTGGGAATCCGTGTGCCGCAGGATGTCTACCTGTGCGGTTTTGACGATTCCCCCGAATCGCATGTGACCTCGCCCACACTGACCACAATCCATATCCACAGCCAGATTATGGGATTCTCCGCAGTGCACCTGCTTATGTCGCGAATCAAGGAACCTTCGCTGAACTTCCGCAGGATTTACACAGAAACCAGTCTGATTTACAGAGAATCAACCGGAGATTAAAATTTTATAGTTTCACATACTTCAGTCTCTGTATCTCGATAAGAAAATAAATAAGGAATTGTAGGAAAATAAGTGATGCAAATCGAAGAAACAGACAAGTCAAGATGCGTCAGTTATTTTTCTACAGTTCCTTAGCTTACTTAATAATCGTCAAATAATCAAGCCTCACTCTTAGTGTGTCAGCAATCCCGAATGATACAGTATCAACAGTCCTCTGTATGTTACATCGCAAAGTTTCCTGGTACTGCTCCTCCAGTCTACCTCCAGCTGCCCGCCACCATAGCATCCCATTCCTTTAAGTGCCTTTTCGACGTAGTTTGCACGGCATATTCCCTGCTCATCTATAGAATCATAAATAATATCAACCTCTTTTTTTAGCGGTGGAACAAGACTGTATAAACCACATCGGCACATATACTCTACCAAATCCAGAAATACATAATGCTCTCCGCCAGTTTCTATACCCAGTTTCATGCCCTCCTTATATGCACCGCAACAGCCAACCAAATGTCCAATATCTACACAATAGGCAGGTGAATAATTCAAGCCTGTGTCTTTCAGTAACTTATTAAAGGAATCCGCCAGCATTGCTATATTCGCACTGTTCCGCCAACTGTTTGTATGAGCCAAAATATCCAGATGATACCAACAGGGCCATTTTTCATAGTCGTTAAAAACGTATACGATACCCTCGGGGTTGATTCGCTCGGGACGTCTCCTTCTTATTTTCACGATATCTGTCACCGATTTTATTTCAGTAACTCTTCTAAAAGATTCCAGTGCCGTGGTAATTTCTTTTGTAATATCAAAGGTGTATTCATAACCAGCTCTTGCAACACAAGCAGCTTTAATAATGTCCGATCCGGCGGCTGCGTATCTGCTGCAGTCAATATCGCCTTCTCCGAACAATTTCGGGGATATCATTTTGAATGCTTCTATTGCATTCTTCAGAACAGGAGTATCTTTATACACCAGTTTTTCGCCAAGATATTTTACACCAACCTCTTGATTTTCATATGGTCCTGCATTTTTGTTAGACCCATGAAAACCATTGCCCAGCCAACCGTTTTCTTTTTGGCATGTAATGATGCTTTGGATTATTTTCTCTTGCAAAATCCTATCTTGCAAATCTCTTTTTTCGTCGTCTGTGATATTTTTCAGAATATCGTTTTTAACATGATAAACAATCGAGGGATTCGCATGCTGCACTAAAAACTCTGATATCCTGTCAAGCATGCTGCTTTGATCACTGTTGGAAGCCCGGCTTGCAGTTTTGTCACATTCTTTCACTCTTTTTTCTCCTTACAATGTCGATTTATCTTCGGATTTATTATACATTTATTTACCACTTTTGGGAATACCTGATTATATTTTGGGTATGAGAATGTAATCAGGTATTCCAAAAAGTGATGAATAGAGTTATAATGAATCCGTAAACAAATTGAAATTTTTAGTAGAGAGGTATAAATAATGACTGAAAAAGAAAAAATGCTTGCAGGGCAACTTTATGATCCGTCTGATTCAGAGTTGGAACAATTACGCTTGAAAGCACGTAAACTGGCAAGACACTATAATCTGACTGACGAGGATGAATGCGAAAAGCAATATGAAATCCTCAAAGAATTGCTTCCGAATACGCGGGAAATGCCTTTATTGCAGGCACCTGTCTATTTTGATTACGGCTGCAATACGTATTTTGGAAAATATAGTGGGGCAAATTTTAATTTTACTTGTTTGGATGTTTGTCCTGTCCACATTGGAGATAATGTGATGATTGGTCCAAATGTTACCCTTGCTACACCTATGCACCCACTGCTCCCTGGTGAACGAAATTGCAGGTTTCGAGAAAATGGCAGTGTATATAATCTTGAATATGCGAAACCCATTACCATTGAGAATAATTGTTGGTTAGCTGCCAACGTGGTTGTTTGTGGAGGTGTAACAATCGGTGAGGGGGCTGTTATTGGAGCTGGTAGTGTTGTAACAAGAGATATTCCACCACATAGTCTTGCTGTAGGCAATCCATGCAGAGTTATTAGAGAAATCACGGAAAAAGACAAAATGGAATGATAGGTATCCTTTTCCCTTGTTTTTGCCCTTATCAGTAAGTTACAAGGGAAAGTTTTTGTTATTCAGTTCCTAAGACTGGCCCTGTGTCTGATTTTTTTCTTTCAGCTTATCGGAAATAATATGCCCCTTTGTCATAAATGTGCTTCTAACCATTTTGCTACTCCGTCAGCATTATTGCTTTCAATGATTCCTGTAGCAATTTCTTTTAATTCATTAATTGCGTTTTGGGTTGCATATGCTTCATCTGCCATTTGAAACATGGAAATATCATTTGCGGAATCGCCAAATACAATTACCCTCTGGCAGCCGCATAACTGCTTTACTCTTTGAATTGCCGATGCCTTTGTTGCATTCCCCGGACACAGTTCTAACCAATATTCCGGTCTGTATTTATCCTGTTGAAAAACACAATTAATTCCCTCTATATGTCTTACGCGTTCATAAAGCGGCTGTAATTCATTTTTGGGAGCAATAAATGTAAAGTAGCAGGTTTCCCCTTCATACAATTTATCTTCTGTATCAACCATATGGATACGCCTGTCCGCAGAATGGTTTTGCAGATAATCCTGAAAACCTTCATTCGTTCTTCCTGCCAGGCATAATTTTACTTCATTCGAGCCAAAATAAGCGGTCGCGAAGCCGGGGATGGAGGCGTCAGACAAAGCCCGCCGTATGTGCTGCAATTCTTCTCCAAACTTTGAAATCTCGATTTCTTTCTTGGACTGAGGATCGGCAAGGATTGTTCCGTTGCGTATAATAACAGGCAGGTTAAAAGATATATTTTTTGTGATTTCAGAAGCGGAGCTAAGCGATCTTGCGGTCGCATATGTAAGAAATATACCTTGGGAAAACAGACGGTTTAATATGGCAACGCTTTCATTTGAAATTGTTTTATCATCCCGCATTAAAGTTCCATCTAAATCAGTCACATACAATGTTCTCATAATAGAATTATTTCATCCTTTCCGCAATCATAATATCCATACAATGCTGGTGTGGGATTCCGCCGCTATTGCAGTTAAAAATGTTTTCTTCTGTCTTATGCAGTTTCCAATCATGGTAGAGCATAAAAAGCTCTCCGGATTTCCAGCTTAATAAAATGATATACGCCACTACTGAAAATAATGTCATAGTATTCGGTTGCACGAAAATCAGTTATATCAGCTTTAAAAAAATCTACATAAGTATTACATTTTTCTGCAAGCTTTTTCCCCTTTTCTATTCCGGTTTCAGACAAATCAAAAGCCGTTACAATATAACCGTTTCTGGCAAGAAAAACAGCATCTTTCCCCTCTCCGCAGCCAATATCCAACACTTTTAACGGCTTAACCGGTGGTCGCAATTTCATTATTTCATAGCATAAATTGTTAGGGGTTATTCCCCAATAATAATCCGTCGTGTCATACCGTTTGTCATAATCGGAAACCACAAAAGACTTATATCCCAAAAGGGAATCAATACTTGTGTCCAATACACTTGCAATCATAGGAAGTATTTCCATTTCCGGATAATTCGTTCCATTCTCCCATTTTTACACTGCCTGAAAAGAAACATTCAATTTATCCGCCAAGGTTTGCTGCGTATAGCCTAAAGCCTTTCTTTTACTCATAATTACTGAACCAATATTCATATATAAATACCTCCCTGTTTTATAATGATATAGCGGCATAGGTTACATAGTTAATAAGTTACAAAGCTGAGTCCGGCAGAAAGAAGCCATTCAATTTCAATCCTTGTTTCTATTCTTGTGAGTTAAAAGTTTGTACCACTAAGAAGCCAGAAAATCCCAGTGTTTTTCTGACTCTTCCTGTAGCTCATGAATTATCTGTGTTATGTATG
>KE159560.1:169856-184670 GCA_000403215.2 Lachnospiraceae bacterium A4 | reverse complement strand
GGTGGATTTATCCTTTTTTATTTTGGCAACTTATAGGATACCATAAAACCATATGGAAGGGTTATTTTTTTATTGATAACTTACAACTCACCAGTTTCTATTGATTCCATTTTAATATAAATAATTGAAATAATCCATAACCGTGTCGGTTAGTTCATCTTATAAATTCAACCAATAGTAGAAGTTAAAATATATGAATAGCGATTCACGCTCCTGAAAACCTCTGACATCATCTTTGCCCCCAGCTTAAAAACGTCAATGAACATTTCCGAAAACTCAAACGGGATTATGTCAATCTGTTACACTATCTTTCGTGTATAACACCTTGACGAATGACACAGGGGTATTTATAATTGATTTATCATTAATGATACGCGGAACTTATAAATAACTTTGTATAATGGGGAGTTGGAAATGATGAAAAAAAGAAGAAAGTCCATACTATTGCTGGCGATAATGGAAGCGTTTTTAATTAGCGGATGTGGCGCAAAAGAAGAAGTACAGGATACACCAAGTGAGACATTTGTTAAGGAGATACTTTCATCTGCCGAGGAACAAACAACGGCTGCGAATGAAACACAGTCAATAACCTCTGATGAAATACAGCTCGAAACATCTGTTCAAAGCGAAGAACCAGCAAAGACGGAAAGCGCGTCAGAGCCAGAACCCAGCAGCGTACAGGAAACACAAACAACACAAATGCCTTCTGTCAAAGAAATAAAATACATGGATATTGCTCATGTATTTAAACCATATGAACAGGCGGTAGAAATATCCTTGCAGATGCCGGAGGATTGGAACTATACACTATGGGATGTGGAGGAGGAATCCCCTGATTGGGGATATTCTGTTAAAGTGCAAGGAAGGGAGGATTCAATTTTTAGTATTTTTGGACAGCATGGAACGCTGACCGCCGATGGTTATTCAAATGAACCAAAATCTTTTCAGACATCACAGGGGTTGACAGGACAGTATTCTTGGGACGAATATATGCTTGACGACGGAAATGCTGCAATACAGGGACAGATTGTTTTTGATACGGAGTTTGCAGGCTTCTATGGTGTCAGTTTTAACATGCCGAAAAGTATTTACAATGAAAACAAAGATATAATAGACAAAGTGTTCCAAAGTATTGTTATCAAGGAAGCACAATAATTAGGAATTGTAGGAAAATAAGTGATGCAGATTGCGTAGGATATTTCTTCGAGGTGAAATTGCTAAAGCAATTGTCAAAAAACGTAGGCGTAGCGGGCTACGGCGAGGCTTTTGGGCATGCATAATCGGAGAAATAGCCAAGTCAAGATGCGTCAGTTATTTTTCTACAGTTCCTTAATGTTAGGAACTGTATCGGAACCAATGCCACCCCGGACGGCGAATGGGCATCTGCTATTTTCTATTACTTACAGCACCTTACTGTAGGGCATCTTCCAACATTTTATCAAGCATCCTCTCAAAATCATGAAATTCTTCACTGATTTCTCCTGACGGATTATCCAACTCATAATACATCTTTGTCTTTAAATCATAAACATACCAGCTTATACTGCCTTCGCCTAAAAAAGATATTGTTTTTGCCATTCATTTTCATACCAGACTTTGTTGCAGTCAATCAGTCCGTTTATATGCTGATTGGGTGCCTCATTCAGTAGCGGTTCATCAACCCCATAAAGAATGAAACCGTTATATTCGATGCCATTTATGGTTCTCAAAATTTTGAGATATTCCTCCGGCAAGGCGATACCCAATTCAACCTTTACGGCTTTTATAAAGGTTCCAGCTTCCTCCTCTGAAATGCCGCAATTGATGTCCCGGCCATATCTTTTTTCTTCTTGTCTGATTTCCTCTAAACGTTCTTTCCACATCTTTATATTCTCCTAACCTGCCTGACTGAAAGCTTCCCGTTCGCATACTCCTCATTGAAATAAACACCCTTATAGCGGGCATCAAAACCATTTTCTTCCCACGCGATGTCACTCTCATCCCACTCCACCATCACGATTTCACCAGTGACCAATCTGACTTCAATATAGTCTATCTCCAGATCTTCTATATCGGTATCGACGCTCAAATAAAGCCTCATGCTATCATTTCCTTTCTGCATAAAATACGAATCTATACCATGTCATTTTTTGGCAGGCACGTATACGATTATTTTTCCATTCCTCCATCCGCATGGCCAGCCGCCGAGTTTGTATGCCTTGAACAAACTCTCAAAAAATGCGTTTCCCTTTCCGCAGATAAATCTGCTTTTTGCGCACAATACTATATCGTTGCGCATCTCTTCCTTTACGCTGATGTCATCTATCGGAAACGCAATATCCTTTAACTCAGGAATTTTTATGTCATGTACAATTTTATCTAATTCCGCATAGTTGTCATGCTCATAAATTATCCCACGCACTTCTGCCATATTATCTTCAATAATATCGACCCATGTTTGTCCTTCAAGTTCTCCATACTCTCCGTCAAATGCATTTTCGTATGCTTCGTCATAATCATGTATGACTTCATATTCCTCTGCATTTATCTCAACATCTTCTCTGAAAAACTGTATGTCCCTAATTTCTTTTCTTGTTTCTTCCAGCAATTCATAATGAAAATCCATGTCTTTTCCTCCGCAATTCTTGATTTATAATTTTGATTTCTCTCGCAGATATCTTTCGATTTCCGTCTGACCGATCTGTTTTGCATACTCGCAGGCGTCTGCTTTGTCCACTTCTCCGATTGCATGATATGTTGCAATGTCAATGCCATGTTCCAGCAAAAATCGGACAACGCTATAATGTCCGCCATATTACTTTGTTCGTTAACCACCTCCGCAGTCCTCAAATCACACTGTCCATTTTATTTTTTAACAGTTCCCAAAATTCTTCTTATCTCCGGCAAGTACTTATTGGAAATATCTCTGTAAACTTTATCTCCTAGTCCGTCCAGCTGCCCTTTCTTCCTTTCCGGCAGCTTTGCAAGTTCTTCTTCGATCTCCCCCATCATATTTGCAGTCAATGCATCATATTCCTTCCGTTTCTCTTCACTCAATTCTTCTCTTAACATATTCACAATCCCTCAAAGCAGACCTTCCTTGATGGCGCTGCAGATCATACATAGCGATTCTGTATAACCTCCTATCAGTTTCCTGTCCTCTTCTGCTGCAGTCTTTAAAAATTCCCGTACCTTTTCTTGCAGATCCAGCCATTCCTGATTCGTTTTCCTTTTTTTATTGCCCGCTATTTCATATACCAGCCTTTCTGCTTCTGTCTGCGGATTGTTCCATCTTTCATTCCATCTTTTGCAATACATAGCAAACTCGTGCGCATCCATTTCGCTTACGTTTACACTTTTACAATACTCGCGAAATTCGAGCAGACCCATTTCGCTTACGTTTCCATCATTCATCTCTCCCATTCCATCCTTTCTGAATCAATGCCATATTCCGTCATCATTTATTTGGTGATTTTTCCAACCAGTATATGTTGACCTCAATTCTCTCATCATCTACCTATAAACAAAATCTTTCGCATCGTATGTTATTTTCTGCGGATTTGCTTCTGCGAATATCGCAATTGCGTCCTCTATGTAATCATAAATATCATCATCTGTATATGCAAAAAGCATTGGATTCACCTCATCCTCTGATATTTTTCCTGTATTATATTGATACGCATACATACCGCATTCTTTGATATAATTCAATGCTCCTGTTATTGTTTTCATTTGCTTTTCATCAAACAAATTTGAATCCTGAAGAGTCCCGCTTATATCTTGTTTCATCTTCTTTTCTCCCATAACCCCTCCATGATCGGCAAGCCAGGCAGACAGTCACCTCACGATACCATCCCCTTACGGAACTATGTGTGCGACTTTCCCGCACTATGAATATCTCATCATTGCACTCCTTACGATACTGCATTAGGCACTTAACAATGAAATCCTGCACAAAATGGCAAAAATTTGGTTCTGGCTTTTCCAGGTTAGGAATGTATGAGAGCAGTCTTGAAATCCTCATACATTCCAAATGCTGTTTTCAAAATATCCTCCAGATCTTCATATGTCCCAAAGACCGGTTTTTTGATCCAGTAATTTACGTCAATAAGCCGCCTTGAATAGACACTCATCATTTTTGCTGTCAATGCATCATATTCTTTCCGTTTCTCTTCACTCAATTCTTCTCTTAATATATTCACAATCCCTCAAAGCAGACCTTCCTTTATGGCACTGCGGATCATACTTCTGTCAATTTCATTTCCGTCGATATCCTCTGAAACATCATAACACTCCAGGTCAAATCCCATCACAAAATCGTTTTCATCGATTCGCTGCTTTATCGTTCCAATCGGCAAAGAATGATCGAATTTTCTGATAATCCTTATATACTTTGCTATGGAACGGTCTTTTTTAATTTTTATCTGAATTAAACTGTAACGCTTTTTGTTAGGTATGCCATTGCAGAATCCAGTTTTATGAAATCATTGATTTTACGGTACTTTGCAGCTTATGGCATACCTAACTTGAATTCGTTACAGTTTAAGAAATTACAAGTAAATAATACTATTTTGGGGTTCATTAATTATTTCTTTTCGCTTTTGTATCAACTGGAATTTTTCTTCTTCTGCCTTATCAAAATCATAAATTGTTTTTCCCAGCAGCCATCTAAGAAATGTATCAAAATCTTTAAACCAGAAGTTCCCTTCTCTGCTTTCCTTCTTAAATTCTTCTTTCGAACATGCCTGTAACATTATCTCATCATGCTGCCAGCTTTGCACTTCCCCTGTTTTACAATCAAGAAATAGCCATTCCTCATTGTCAACAACTCCAATATGGATAAACCCAAACTTTTTCCAATATTTAAAGTGTTGCAAACCATTTGGATTACTAATTCCAAAAAAATCAACTAATGTATTCCCAACTAATCCATCCTGTTCCCATTCCTCATCTGTAAAAGGCATAAAATCTCCCGTTTTTTTATCGTAAATTCCCTCACAGCAAAAATCAGAAGCCACACATTCCGGATAAAATCGTCCTTGCAAAAAAGAATATCCTAATGTAAATTCCCTGAACTGCTTTGGTAATGTTAAATCATTTTCCTGTTCAAACATTACTAATTGTTCTTCTGTTACATCAGATTCAAGCATATCCCATTTCAGCTTATTATTATATTTTCCATCCAATTCATCTAACTGTTCTAATGTTAGATATTGCGGCAGCTTCTCGCCTTTGAGTAATTGATTGTTCCGTAAATATGCACTGTCAACCAGCTTGTATATACTCCCTTCAAATTCTGTATTGCTTATATAAGCTTTCTTGGGATTTTTTTGTAAATAGCCATCATATAATTTTAATAATTGCATCTTCTTCATATCGTTTTCCCTTCTTTTTTGAATGATGGTGTCAGGTCTTATATTCCAAAAATGCCCCGAATCCGGTAAAAGCAAGAATATACATCCTGAAAGCGCCTATCTGCCCGTTATTCTGTTTTTAACTCTTGCGCACCTCTCCTATCACTCCTGATTCCATAAACCAATAAGGTGAACAAAGCTTACGATACCGCATCAGGTTTACATGAAAGCAGTCTTGAAATCTTCATGCATTTCAAATGCTGTTTTCAAAATATCCTCCAGATCTTCATATGTCCCAAAGACCGGTTTTTTGATCCGGTAATTTACATCAATAAGCCGCCTTAAATAAACGATGAAGTGGGCAGACAATTCTTCATACCGCCTGATAAAGTCCATTTTTAGCAGTGCATTTTTGACTTTAAAATGCAGTTCTGTCATAATTCATCAACCCTTCCTTTCAGTCAGCCATGCCACTCCCAGATAGAGTTCTCCTGTTCGGGCAAAATACTCCACACATTTTGCGGCAAGTTTAGGATCCTGCATGGTATAACGCAGCTACATAAAGCTTCCATAAATTGTGCTCGTACTAGATTCCTCGCCAGAATCAAGATAATCCGGGTTAAAGCTGGAATAAAATGCTTCATCTTCCATACCGTTATTGACAACATATTGGAACGCAATCCAACTGGAGTTTACTTCAATCTCAAAATAATCCTCATCCCTGTCCGGGCAGGACAGAGAAGCTCCCAGCATTTTTCTTTTATGTATTTTCCTGATCAGCTGCTTTAAATTCTTCTCTGTAAACCTTTGATGACAGATTGGCGGTTGACCGTCTTCACACACATCCAGATATAATTCCTGCAGTCTGGTTGGAAATCTTTTCACAGGATTTTCCGCTGAAATAATGGTTTCATGATTACCTGACATAAATATTCTCCTCGCTGATTGTCATTCCTGCTCTCCATATCCGCCGATAATCTGTTCTCCCTCCCGGTTGTCGGGGATATTGTCAATCGCACGGTATGTCCGCAGGAAAAATTTATTCTCTTCACATCCAAAAACAATGTCAGGCTGTGAATTTTCTGTGGTTCGCAAAAAGCTTCCCTTTATCCTGCGTTATCATTTCAAATCATTTTTTCCCGCAAATATTGCTCAATCTTGTGTCTGCCAATTTGTTGTGCATATACACAGCCATCTACATGATCCAATTCTCCAATCGGATAAGATTTTGTAATGTCAATTCCATGTTCAACCAGAAATTGAACGACATTATAATACCCTCCATAGATTGCTCCAAATAAAGGATTTTTTGCCGCCTCGCTTACATCAAATTCCGTTCCATGATTATATAAAAATTCAACCATTTCAATCTGGCCGTTTTCCGCCGCACTTCTTATAGGATTGCCGCCGGATATATCTCCGTTCCTGTTCACATCTATTCCGCAGTCAATAAGGTAACTCGCAATATCGATTCTACCATATGAGGCAGCAATATGCAGCCATGAACCAAATACTGTATTTACCGTCAATAAGCCGCCGTTACTCTTGAGCAACTCTTTCACCACATCTAAATTTCCGTTTTTAATGGCATTTCTCATTGTTTTTACAATTTTACTTTGTTCGTTATCCATCGTTTCTGTCTCCGCAGTCTCCAAAACACACTGTCCATTTATTGCTATTTCTTAACAATTCCTAAAATTCTTCTAATCTCCGGCAAGTTCTTCTTCAATCTCCCATCATTTTTGCAGTCAATATGTCATATTCCTTCCGTTTCTCTTCACTCAATTCTTCTCTTAACATATTCATAATCCCTCAAAGCAGACCTTCCTTTATGGCGCTTCAGCCAGCCATGCCGCTCTCGGATATAGTTCTTCTTTTGCTGTTTGTCATTCCTGTCCTCCATATCTGATGATAAGCTATTATTCCTCCCAGTTGTCTGGAATATTGTCAATTATGCCGTAACTTCGCATGAAAAATTTATTCTCTTTATATTCAAAAACAACGTCAAACTCTGAATTTTCTGTGGTACACCAATAATTGAAGCTGATCTGGTTTTTTTCTTCCATATAAATATAAGCTAAAATAAAATCAGATTTCTCTTCCTGTGGTGCAGGATTATCTTCCATACTTTGAGAATAATCAATCCGATACGTGCCTGTGGGACTTGGGAGGCTTACATAACCACGCCCATTTTTTTTAATTCTTTTTTTCCGGTGAAACCACTGTACAGCATTGTCTAATTCACAGATTTGAGTCGCCAAAAACACGATAAACGGCTTCACTTCATCAAAGGAAGCATAACAAGTCTCTAAGTACACTGCAATATCATAATTATCCTCATTAGATATATAGACGCCCCCATCCCCTGTGGCCTGTAATAAATCCGGATCTGTTATAAATTTGGATAGATCTCCATAGCGGTTGAAGCTTGCGCAACGTTCATACATATCACCGCTTTCCTTTCCATCTCTTTCATTCTCAAACGAGCTTAGGTATGAAAAAAAATTCGGGAATACACCAAGCAACGACCTTACCTGTTTCCACAATTTATCGTCATTACAAGAAAAATCAATAGAATATCCATCACATACACTTATTTCAAAAGCATAACTTGCACTATAACAGATGAAATGTGCCTTGTCACTGAACCATGCTTTTTTAATGCCATAAGATTCCGCCATCTGATTGATAAAAGCCATACGTTCTTCCACTGTATCCCCACAATACGGACATGTCCTGCAATCTTCTATCCTTTTTTTCTCATTGTCACTGCAGACAGACTCACGTTCAAAATCACTATATGTAAATTTTCTCTGGTACATATCAAACGCCTTTCGGAACAGATATTTTTCAAAGCTTTCTGTAACATAGACGCCTTCCCGGTCTGTGACCATTGGATTATCATCCGCAGCAGATAATTTCATATAAAAACCGGCATCTGCCCAATGATCAGAAAACAGAAAAAAACCTTTTTCTAATTCTTTTCTGAAATAAGAGTCCTTGTCAGACAGAAATTTTAAAACCGTACCAATATCTACCTCACAGCCATCCCATTCATTCTCCAGCAAGCCGCCGTCATTCTGCCCCATTCTTCTTAAATAATAGAGGTAGGCAGCCGGTACCGTATAGTGGCATTCTGCAAAAATATCCTGTAACTGCCGAATCTGTTCTTCTGTTGCAGGTACGCAGCGTGTTACCCATTCCGGATCAAAACCGGATATGCTGCTACATAACCGCTCCATCATGGTATCCAGCGTTCCTTCCTGAAATTCTGCCATTTCAAATCCTCCTATTGCTCTTTATCAGAGCCAATGCTCTAAAAACAGTTCCTTTACAACGTAATCCGTTTTATTTCATGCCACTTCTTTGGGAGAGCTTCTATCTTTGGCAATACACAAACATAATACTGATTATTAATATTACCGCAAACGCCCTCATTTTATCAGCCCCATGTACCTTTTTGTCTGCTCTGTCGTATCCATATGCGGTATCTGTTTCAGAAAAGACTCATAGTGCCCATTGCTGTAATACGCCCTCACTGCCGCTCTGAGCATCTCCAGCGAGATCACTTCGCATGCCGGAACTTCGGACTTGTCAAGCATTGTGTGGACTGTAATCTTATCCATCGCTTGTTTTCTTTCCTTATTGATAATAGAATACGTGCGAAAGTCTCCATCCGGCAAATTGACTTGCGTTTCCGCAACAAACTTATCATTCATGCCAAAAAACTGCAGAAATCCATCCCTGGAGCGAAGAATCATGTACTCTTCCTCTCCATTTACAACTGCCAATAAAAGTGTCTCAATATCTTCATATAATACATTTTTTTCATGATACCCGGCTTCAACCAGTTCCACATCCACTACGCGCTCCGCAGAAAATGGTGCCTGGTCAGCTATCCAGACTGCCCTCTGATAAAATGTACCAATATCAAATGCACATCCATACCGGATTCGACTGTACGCCTGGTAAATGGGTTCTAATCTGTCATTACCCCTTTGAAGCATGGGTAGCTCTCCGTTCAACGCCCATGCGAATCCTTTCTCCGACAAATGCACGCGCAGCAGCGTCTCCCCGATATAAACACCAAAACACGCTGCCCATTCTGCCAGAATCTCATCACCTTCTTCTTCGCTGTACTGATTGACCCTCTCGTGAAAGGTCTGCATCATCGCCTTTCATCCGGGTGATTCCTGCACAGGTATCAAGATTGACCTTATCACGCTTACGGCACTCCCTTATCCTTTTCAGTAAATGTGAGCCGCCTGACGCCTCGGCGTTTCCGCCGCAGGAAGCGCTGCACAGGACCACTGCAGCTGACAGAATGCCAGACAGGATTTTTTTCTGCTCCATCATTCTTAGTCAAACCAGCAGCAAAGCTGCTTCAGCCGCGCCAGGTCGTCTATGCCTTCCAGGGAAGCAAATCTGCTTTCTACCACTTCCAGCACCCGCAGCAGGGGCATCGCTCTTAAGAAAGTCATATCCTGATATTCCGCGCTGAAAAGCCGCAGCACCTCCAGCCCGGTAAACAGGCCGATATCCTGCTGAATGCCCCGGTCGGTCCGCCGCTGCCATTCCTTGTAAGCATCGTCGTCGTCAAATTTCTCCCGATATGTCTGGCACAGGATGGTTTTCTCGAAAGCTTCCCATTCATCCGCAGAATTGTCCCAATCCTCTTCATCATATTCTTCCTCTTTTGCCTCTTCATATTGCTCTTCAAATTCTTTCCAGACAGTATAAGTATATGGCGGAAGCTGGAAAAAACGCTCCCCTGTACCGGATTTTATGTAATCCCAGGGAGCTTTCTTCGCATAGTCTATGTAAAGCCGGATGAATCTGCCAGTCACAGCAGTTTCGCCGTCCGGATCCCACTCGTCCCCGCCGTCTGTGGTATAGAAGGGGTCCGGCGGCGCTGCCGTGCTCAATTCAATCGTGTAGAGGCCGCCAAAGTTACAGTCGCCGATACGCATATACCTGATTCTCTCCATATCGCTTTCGTAAATGTCCTCTTTCTGCAGAAGCTTCTTTACTGCGTCCCCAATCCATTTCTGTGTAAATTCAATTTTCTTTTCCTCATTCATTTCTATACCTCCAGTATAAATTCCAGACAATCTTCATTATAAATGTCCTTTGTGCAGACAAGCCGCAAAAAGATACCGATACCATGCAACATTTTGGCAATTGATAGCTCTGCAGGAAATCAATATAAGGTTTCGGAAGCGCATAGCCCCATTCTGTTTCTATCAACTTAATATCTGTTTCTGTAAACTCAGATTTTTGCAACGGCTTAGAAAATAAATTGTGATAGTTTTCCTGAAGTCTGTCTAAATATGTAACGGCCTTTCCATTCGTTTCTTTCTCTCTGTTAATAAGGAATTGTTCAGAAATTACTCATGACAATTACTTGTCACAAGTAATTTCTGAACAGTTCCTTACCATATCTGTATCCGCAGTTTCCGCCGCATAGTCAAATGCGTTATTACAACATCTGCACTGGGCAGAATAAACCATTAAGAGTTCAGCCGCTGATTTTACGATTTTACTTTGTTTATTATCCATCTTTTCTATCTATGCAACCCCAAAGCTTACTTATTGTATCAAAAACCTTTGACAAAGGTGAACACATTACCCGTTTCAGCAATTTATCGTCATTACAACAAAATCTCATGGAATATCCTTCGCATACCTTTACCGCCAGAATATCCTGTAACTGCTGAATCTGTTCTTCTGTTGCAGGCACACAGCGCTTTACCCATTCCGGGTCAAAGCCGGATATACTGTTACATAAACGTTCCATCAAGGTATCGAGCGTTCCTTCCTGAAATTCTGCCATTTCAAATCCCCCTTCCGCATCCATAAAAAATTTTCCTCTGGTTCCTCTTTCAATAAAACACAGATAAGCTTCCAGCCAGCAGATCCCAGCGGGAAAAAGTCTGCGCAATCCCTATAATACCACTGCCTGGCCGGATGGATGGGCCCCCTTCCAGGAACATGGGAAATATCCCTCTTTATAAATTTCTGCCAGCATCGTAAAAAATCCAGGCATGTCCAATATCTTTTCCACACATGCCCACGCCATATCCCGCCTCATTTTGTCAAACAGCTCATAGCGGACCTCCAAGTCATCGCGCACATGCTGTCTGACAATAAACGGATAAATTTGAGATTCCCAAACTTCAAAATATTGCATTCCCCATAATCCGTCACACGCATCATAAAGGGAAAAAACCATATGGTACTTTTCGTTGGGGATGCCGCTGTTTTCAAACCAGGGAAACGCCTTTTCCTCCTCCATTTCTTTTCCTCTGGTCATTTTTTAATACTCCAGCATCCGTGCGGCATACTGTTCTGGAAGGATCGTATGTTGTCCGTATTCTTTCCGCAGTGCTTCCCATTCCGCAGGCGCGGCCAAAAGCGCCGTCTGCAAATCGTTCTGAACATGCATGACAATTTCCTGAAATAATGAATTTTTGCGCACCTGCGTCATCGCTTCTTCCAGGTCAGTGCCCCTGTTTGATGCGACGGGCGTATCGGTAAGGTATATACAGACATCCTCCAGCATATCCAGCATACTCAGCGGCCCATAAAAATCAAGATTCCCGCACTCCTCAAAATCTTCGTGATCCACACGCCCGCCCTCTATGGAAACCAACTGCATCAACAGCCCGGAACTCCATTCCACCGCAAACCATTCATAAGACTCTGGACACGAATCCGCAAAATATTCCGCATATAAGCTTTCGTATAAATCTATTGACGGTCCGACACAGTGTTCTAACAGCCACGCAAAATAATCGTTTGCAAAGTCCTGAAAATCCGCCGCCGCGATGCGTCCGCCCAGGTAGTCCCAGAGAAGCCCCTGCGCATACCGCAGACACACCGAAAGCTTTGCTTCATGCCCCTGCCCAGCCAGCCCCTGCCGCACCGTATTACAGTAGCGCTCCAGAACCAGCAGATTCCCCAACAGGCGCGGGCGGCTGTCACTGTGTTCAAACGCCTTCTCAATAATCTGTCCAAAATCCATCAGGTATTCATTTGCCTGCGCATCCTCCAGCGCCGCAAAATTCGTTTTTAACGTGTACTCTTCCATAAAAACTTTTCCCTTTCTTCCTCCTCTTGTTCTAATGACAGGTTGCACAATGCACAAATAAATTGAAATAAAGGGCTGTCTTCATGCACTTCGTAATAGTCACCGAAAGAATATCCGATGTCTATATGCCGGTCAATGACAGAAGCATCATCGCACTCAAACACATCTGTACGGTACACAATTTCAGATACATCTTCGCTTAAATCATTTTCCGATATGCCATTTTCCAAAGATATTTTTTTGCTTATCTGTTTGACGCCATCCATTGTAATCATAATATCTATCCTTCAAATAAGAATCAGAATGATGAAATCCCCTGCATCTTCTCCATCCATTCCCGAACCTCTTCCTTTGACAATTCCCGTTTGATTTCTGCCAAAGGCTTAAGATAAGGATGGCAGCTTACAGCGAAGAATAAATCCCAGCTTCGTGGAAATTTTTCAGGACAAATCAATACCACAGGCATTTGCTCCACACAGGGAATCGTATCTGGCCCCATCTCTCCCCAGAGCATCTGACCATCACAGGAATAATAGGCGGCATGTGCATAAACCGAACCATTCTGTCTTGCTGTCTCTTCCCCCGATGCATAGGCAAATACTTTTAGGCTTTCCGGTGATTTTACATCTGCGGATAAGCCAAAACGCTGGTCCCATTCTTTCTGATAAAGCGCCCTTTCCAGCAAGGTCATCAAGTGGAAATTTGTCCCCACATCCTGAACCTTTATTAACGCTCCCTGCTCCTTTTTTGGTGCCAAAACAAGCACATCCATAGGTCCGCAGACAGGATAAATCCGAAGCAAATATGAGCCATTTTTCACAAAAGGCTCAATGCGCTCCAGATTATCATATAAATCCTTTTTACGCAGATACTCCCTGCTCTCTGGTGATTTTGCCAGTAAATCCATAATTGCCATCATCAGTGGTGCACTTCCCCGAAAAGCCCGAACCTTATCCGGCGCCGTCAAAAACAGCTTGTCCAACATCTCATCCTCAGGATCACTTTCCTCTGTTTTATCCAGCTCATCCAGCAACCCGCAGAGATGAGAAACCACCTTAATAAAGAAATTCACAAGTCCCTCTCCTGCGCCTCCAGGCCCACATTCTCCCATCAGCACACCACATAAAAATGCGCAGCAGCAGCCCTTGTACAAATCCATAGAATCCAGCTTTCCAGCCAACTCATCCAGTATTTGTTTCTGGGCTGTTAGATATTTTCTTCGGTATTGATCCAAGGCAATAAACCTATCCGAATGTCCTAATAAATTGGCAATTTTCGTTTCCTCTAATGTCGAGGGCTGCTGAAATTCCTCAACAAACTGACGAATTAATTCCTCCATAACCATTATTTTTTCCTCCTCCGTTTCTTTTTCCTCCGGTCATTTTTTAATACTCCCGCATACTGCTCCGGAATGAGCGTATATTGTCCGTATTCCTTCCGCAGCGCTTCATACTCCATTGGCGCGGCCCAAAGAGCCGTCTTCAGATCCTTCTGAACATACATGACAATTTCCCGAGATAATGAATTGTATACCTGTGTCATCGACTTTTCCGAATCAGCTTCCCTGTTTGATGCAACAATTGCACTGGCAAGCCATCCACAGACACCCACCTGTATTATCTCAAGCACATACGGCACCCAATATAAATCAAGTTTTCCGCACTCCTCAAAATTTTCGTAATCCACACGTCCGCCCTCTATGGAAACCAATTGCATCAACAGATCGCAACTCCACTCAACCGCAATCCATTCATAAGGATCCGGGCACGAATCCGCAAAGTATTCTGCAAAATGCTCTGAACAAAAGCCTTCGGGGGCACCACCCAGCTGCACCGTATTGCAATAGCGCTCCAGAACCAGCAGGTTCCCCAGCAGGCGCGGGCGGCTGTCACGGTATTCAAACGCCTTCTCAATAATCTTTCCAAAATCCATCAGGTATTCAATTGCCTGTGGCACATCCAATGCCGCAAATTTCGTTTTTAACGTGTACTCTTGCATAAAACCTTTTCCCTTTCTTCCTCCTCTTGTGCTAATGACAGGTTGCACAATGCACAAATAAATTGAAATAAAGGGCTGTCTTCATGCACTTCGTAATAGTCGCCGAAAGAATATTCGATGTCTATATGCCGGTCAATTATAGGAGCATCATCGCATTCAAACACATCTATACGGTAGACAATTTCAGATACATCCTCGCCTAAATCATCCTCCGATATGCCGTTTTCCAAAGATAATTTTGGGCTTATCTGTTTGACTTGAGAGTAAAAAGTTTGCACTATTAAGAAGCCAGTGAATCCTCATAGGTTCCTGACGTATCTTGTTGGTTCCGAATTATTTGTGTTATTTGTAATTCCGGATGTTTTTCCGTAAACAGGAAAAAATATTTTCTCA
>KE159560.1:142872-168781 GCA_000403215.2 Lachnospiraceae bacterium A4 | reverse complement strand
CCCGTCCCCCACAAGGACATGGAAACCGCCTTCCTGATAAAGTGGGGAGTATTCCTTCACCGCCGAAAACCAGCGCAGACGTAGATTTTCCAGCGACCAGGAGGATGAGCGAAAAAAATGGATCATGGAACCATAACAGCCCGGACAAAGCGCAAGATCGCGGATAACAGAAGTAATACCAAGCTTGTCGGAACGCAGCATCAGACCCAGGGTAATGGTAACAAACCAGCCAAAAGATGCTTTACGGGAAAAACAGGATTCAAAATGGCACAGGACTTTATTAATAAAATTCATCATAATCGTATGGAAAACCACTAGAAAGTATGGTAAACTTATACACAGAATAACTCTTCTGGTGGCTTGTATCTTTCTTAAGTGTTGGTAACTTAAAGATACCATAAATTCATCCTGAAGGGTTATTTTTTTACAAAAAACTTTTTACTCTCAAGTGTTTGACATTATCCAAACTAATCATGATATCTATCCTCCATATTCTAATTGATATACTTGAATAAAGTCATCCGCCGCACCATCCATATCCGATGTACTTCGCCAGCCAATCCCAGTAAGCCGCTCTTTTTCCGCAATCGGGGCAGACGCACGTTCCATATACAAAAGGCAGAAACCGGATCGCTTCTTCATTTCCTATCCGGTGAAGCAGGCCCTGAAACCACACAGGCTCGTCCTCTATGGACTTGCCGTCCCACGGAGCAATCGAAACCGGTTCCATGCTGAAATAATCCTTGTCTGTGCGAAAAGAGATAACTCCCTCTTCCCAGCCGCACAAGCAGGCTCCGATACATTCATCCCAATCACTGCTAAACACGTTCCACATCCCATATGCATGCATCCGGTTTCCAAGGACTGCAAGCGCAGAAAGGGCAAACACCTCCCTCCTCTCCCCCGTTGGATCGTTTCCCAAGATTGCCGCGATATCCGGATTTGTGACCAATTTTTCTGTTTCACGGCGCAGCCCCCTCAGCCCTTCCTGAAATTCGCGGAAGGCTTCCGTATCAGGTTCGAGAGGCCACGCACCTTCAGCGGCGATGGCCATGCCAATATCCTTAATCAGAAATGCCTTATCTTCCGGAGAGAGTCCTGCACACAGAGCCGCCAGATGGGGAAGGGCATAGGCTGTCATATCATACCAACTGGCCTGATGGCTCAAATCCCAGCTCAGTTCTTCCATGTTTTCACGGAAATCTCCTTTTCCTTCCATTAAATCACGAAGTATTTCATCCGTATCGCTTCCGGCGGAGCCAAGTTCTTTCCAAATTGGGTAATCTAAAGAAATCATATATAAACCTCCGTTTCCGTTTTCCGGTCATGCAAAACAGTCCTGCATGGCCAATCGCCTGTCTGCAGCTCCTTACCACTGGAAAGCTATAATCCTGTTTTTTCCGATATGATCTGCAGCCATTTCTTTCTTTTCCCCAGCGAGATCTTTTCTGTCACGATTTCCCCGCTTTCCCTGTTTTCATAAGTAATCACCATCCCTATCGGAAAAAATCCCTGATTGCATTTTCCCAGTTCCTTAATACAGCTGTAAGGAATATGGATGTATTCGCATGAAAATCCCTTGGTGAGAATGACCTGCCGGTCCGTAAAGATTGCCACGCCGCCCTGATTCCATGTCTCGATTCTTCCGACCAGCTTCTCCGTATAATTGATCGTGCTGCTGCCATATAGTTTTTCATCTGGCGATAACACACCCCTTTCCACAAGATTCTGCCTCTGCTTTTCTAATTTCTGTTCGTTCATTTTCAAAAACCTCCTCACTAAAACATATGCCTGATTATACCACTGCCGGACAGGTCTGCAAAAGCACCCCGTCCAAATCGGCACATAAATCGGCAAAATCGGCATTTTAGACCAATATGGTTCAGAATTGCGATTGTCCATGAGATGACTCACCATTTCTATCGCAATCTTTTTGTCCTGTCATAACGTTTATTGCACGAAATCACAGCCATACGGTTTGACCACCGGCTCTGCCGGTGGTTTGGATGAACCCCTCCGGGGCATTTTTCGGTACCGCCTATAGGCGGTGTCTAAGCAACCCCTTTTTCGGTGCTGCCTATAGGCAGTATTTCACTAACCTCTGGTACCTGGCTGCCTCTTAAAAGAGGTTCTTTATCCTTCTATTCTACTGCATTTCTCCTGCTCTTCGATGTACTTTTTGATTGTCTCTTCGTTCACTTGCCCAATCGTCTCAGCATAATATCCTCTTGCCCAAAAATGTCTGCCATACTTGTCCCTGTATTCTGGGTGTCGGTCGAATATCATCAAGGCACTCTTTCCTTTCAATTTTGACATCACTTCCGAGATACTCATCTTGGGCGGAATCGAAACATACAGATGTACATGGTTTGGACATACTCCGCCTTTTATCAATTTTACTCCTGTGATTTTACATACTGTGGACAATATCTCGCCAACCTCTTTCCCAATCTTCCCATACATTACTTTCCGGCGATATTTCGGAATAAAAACAATATGATTCTTGCAATTATACTTGGTATGTGCTAAAATCTGATTATCCATTATGGATACCTCCTGCTATTGTTGATTAGGTTGCCTAGACCCAAATCCATGATAACATGGAGGTTTTATTTTTGGTACTTTAGGGATCGCTACTGCTTACTCTATTCTCCCCAGCTCTGCTGGGGGCTTAATGGACGTTCAGGATTATCCACACTCCCATCAATCCAATTTCATTCTGTTGTATTAATCAGAAATTTTGCCATTTACTTCACACCTCAACTTCCGATTTGCCGACTGATTGCTGCTAAAGTATAGCACAAAACCAACCAACACTCTTCAATTTATTACAAAAAAAGAATCCTGTTCAAAGGTAGCTACTCATAAAACAGTATCAACCAACAAATTGAAATAGGGTAGCTGCCATACAGGGTGCAGAAAAGGGCGAGTAGGAAATAAAGCGTTTCTTGCCCGCTTTTTTCTTTTGCCATCGTCCGGCAGATTTACGCAGATGTTAAATTGTTTATACATAAGAGTATTTCTTCAAATCGTTGTAAATTCGACAATTAAAGCTGTTTTTTATTGAAAAGGCGAATGGCAATCAACACCCCCAAAATGGATAAGGCAATGGAAATAACAGCAGGTATCATAAATTCTGCCGGAACAGCTTCGCCGGAAATCAAATCTATATTTTTTGAAGTTAAAATGAACGGATTGAATTTCGCAATCGGTTCTATCATTCCGAGCAGGGATATTATGGCGACAATGCCGCCTGTAAAGAGTATGCTTGTGAAAGTCTGTCTGAATATCACGCACCCAATCATTAAAATACTCAAGTACAGAAAGCCGACTATCCAAAGGGAAACTGCCGCGAAAGCAACATTTGAAAGGTGGTTATCATTCCATAAAAGGGCTGTATAACCGTATGCCGCAGCATATCCAATCCAATAACTGATTGTCATAAGCGCGGCGGCTACCGTATATTTTGCAAGAATAACAGCTTTACGGGATAATCCCTTCGTAACCATTAAAACTAAGGTTCCTTTGGAATATTCATTTGACAGACAACTCCCAAACAAAATGATAAATGCACTGAAACCAACGCCGGAAATGTTCTTGTAAAATTGCTTCCATGCGTCCAAAGCGACTGGTTCAGAGGTCATTTCCATATCTGCGGCTAAAGCCGATAATATTTCCGGCATAAACTTTGCGAGAAACGCACTCATAATACCAAAAGTCAGAAAAACTGCGAACAGAATAAGGAAACGATAGTTCTTCATATTTTCCGTAAACTCTTTTTTTATAAAAGCAATATATCCACTCATTTCACTACCTCCAAAAACAGACTTTCAAGGGACGGCTCCATAAGTTCTATTTTTACGGGATAAATCCCTGTTTCCGCAAGTACGCGAAACAATAATTTTTGCACACTTACCATATCTCGGCTATGTAAAATAAGTTCCCTGTTATTTTCTTCGGAATGAAGCAGCAATGGCTCTATGGATTTTTGTTTTTTGAAAAGCCGTAAATCTTGATCCGCCGAAAATTCTAAAAGCAAGCTGTCATGTCCATGTAAAGCCTTAATTTCTGCAAGTGTTCCAGTAATAGCGATTTTTCCCTCATTCAAAAAGGCTGCATGGCCGCAAACGCGCTCCACATCAGAAAGAATATGCGTGGAAAATAACACCGTTGTCGTTTGGCTGATTTTATAAAGAATATCCAAAATCTCTTTTCTTCCTACGGGGTCAAGCGCACTTGTCGGTTCATCACAAATCAGTAATTTGGGCTGTGTGAGCAATGCCTGTGCAATTCCTAATCGCTGTTTCATACCGCGAGAAAATCCGCCGATTTGCTTTGTTGCACTGTTTAGCCCGACAAGGGAAAGGAGTTCATCACTTCTTTTTGAAATTTCGGTTTTTGATAGACCAATGACTTCTCCGCATAGCTTTAGATACTGTATCGGCCTCATATAGTTATAAAATTCTGGAACGTCCGGCAAATATCCAATATATTGATTTGTCCTTGTCTGTCCAAAACAAACAGGCTCATTGCAGACATGGATTTCTCCGTTGTCGGGCTGTAATAGTCCCAACACCATTTTCATAGTCGTTGTTTTGCCAGCACCATTTTTTCCTATGAAGCCAAAGATACTTCTCTCTGGAACAGACAGATTAAGATTGTCAATGATTTTCTGCTTTCCAAAACTTTTTGATAAATTTTGTATTGTGAGGACGTTCATTCGTTCTCCCCCTTTCCAAAGACAAAATAAATAATCGGTCCAAAGAGCAAAAGGACTACAACAATTACAAGCCACATGGTTTTGTTTCCAAAGCGATAGCGTGGGCATCGTAGAATGTGTCTTACTGCTGCTACTGCAAGAGCAATGTCTATCAGCAGAACGGGAACAAGTAATGGCAGAATTTCAAATAGCGTGTTCAATATTTTTACCTCCTATTTTATCATTTCAATAATATTATCATAATGATAATATAAAGTCAATAGAAACCGTCCCTCTGATTTGGGACGGTCATTTTATTTATCTGTATTTTCTGCCGGAGATACGATTACGCCTATCGTCCGCAGCTTGCGCTCCGAGTTGGGTTCATTTCTTTTTACTGCGCTGATTATTTGAGAAATACTTGTTATAAGAGAAGTCAATTCATCATCAGAAAGATATAGTGGGGAAAGAGAAAATCCCGTCATATCTTTTTTGATATTAATATTCGGAGAGTGGCAATATTCCTGAAACTGTTTTGCAAACCCAATGAAATATTGCATGAAATACTGCATATAAAGTTCGCCGGAATTTTTCTCGACGATTGTTTCTATATCGCTGCTGAGGTTATGTGCCAACGAATAAGTTTTTTCTACCGTACCGCGCACCTGTGTTTCTTCCACCACCTGTAAAATACCGTCGCTTAACATTTTTTTAAGATGCCGGTATAAGGTAGCTTGGGGAATGTCGGTATAAATATCGGCTAACTGTTTCGCAGTTGCTTTTCCCTGTGAATGTATTTCAAGCAGTAATTTACATTTCACCGGATTTGTAATGCACTCCATAAGCCTATCTGTCATCTTTCACCCTCCTGCGTTGATATATGAAAATATTATCATTTTGATACTAAAAAGTCAATCGACACTTTGATATAGCGCAATTAAAAATATAGAACATTTTTTCGGTGTAGGTTTGGCATTTTTCAAAAACCTCCGTAGTAGGAAGCGCGCCCGGAACGCCATCTCCGGGTTTAAGGCTGGACGTAGATCGCTCGGATTGCCTGTCTGTCATCACCTCCTGCAAGCAATCGTCCTGGCGGCGCGCCTTTTCCGCTTCGATACGGGTTATGTACCTGTTATGCTTCTCGCAATGAGAAACTGGCGCAACAAAAAAGACCATGATTGTGCTGATTTATATGGATTGATAATACTGATAGATAACTATAATATCCCGGAGGAGGGCCTATGCTTTTTTTAATTGATATATATCATAGCTATTACAAATGAATATTGCAGACATGGCGGTATCCTCCTATATACCGCCCCTGCTGATTGCTGAGGGTCATCTGGAGGTCTGCTTTTTAGCAAAAAGAAATGGCGGCCTTGATTACTCAAAACCGCCGAAGAAATCAGCTGTGCAGGAAAGCGCACGAAATCCTCTGCCCGTCAGCGGTTTTTTTCTTTTCCCCGCTGTGGAGGCAGATGTTCGAATATGTAATATCACTTCATTCCACAAAGAACAGAACCCGCCGAATCAGCTCCGGGATATTTACCGGGGAGGTGATATAGTCGTTCACGCCCTCATGCCGATATTCATATTCCGTGGCAAGGTCGCTGTTCTCGGTGAGGATAAAGAACGGCAGAAGCCGGACAGGGGGATTCTTCATTTGGAACATCCCCGCCACCCGCCGCAGCGCATGAAACAACTCCATTGCTGTACCGTCCGGCAGTTCCACATCACACAAAATCAGTTCTATTTCCTTATGCTCAAAAATCCGGCGCTTAGCGTCTGCAATCGAGGGAACCAGAATCAGGTCAAAGCCCTTTTGCAGCATAGTAGCCCGCAGCACTCCGGCGCTGGTATCTTCCGCATGGACAAAGAGCAGCTTGTGAAAAGTCGGGGCCTTTTCGCCGGATAACTGCAGGTAGGCGTATTCCACCAGCTTATCTTGCAGCAGCAGCCCTTTCATTTTGTCCATGCACAGCATCGCGCCCCGTTGCTTGGCCTCCTGTTCGTAGTCCTCTTTATCATGGCAGGACGCCAGAATAAAAGGCAGCTCCTTGTCTGCGGCCCGCACCTCGTCCAGAAAGTCTATGCCGGAACCGTCCGGCAGGTCGAGATCACAGCAGATTACCAGAGGCATTTCCTCTTGGATGACTGCCCGGGCTTCTTTTAGTGTGGAAGCCGTTTCTACCGGGTAGCCTCGCCGTTGTAAATATTTTTACAGACACCATATATAGGTGTCGCTGTCGTCGATCAGCAGTATCTTTTTCATATGTCCTCACCCACAATATTGATTTACTACAAGCATAAACTATAGATAATTCCTCCAAATTTTATACGCTTATTCCATCGCCCTGATTTGCTCAACAAGAGATTGCTTTTTCAGATTTCCAGTTGTGTAAGAAATCAAGGTAAACTGCACAATCAGCAGGATTGCTAAATATATCAATACGATCAGCCACGGAAATGAATAATAAAAGTATGGATTCATCGTTTTCACAACTACCTGTACGGATAGGAAGCCCAATCCAGTTCCCAAAACCACTGTTACAAGCGTAGCAAAAACGGAATAAATCAACCCCTCATAACACAGCATTTTGATCAGTTGCTTTTTACTCAAACCAATCGCCTGTAACATTCCAATTTCCTGCCTGCGGGACAGAAAGTTTGTGATTGTCGTATTGACAAGGTTGATGAAAGAAAAGCACACAACAATAACAGCCACGATCAACATTACCCCGAAAGAAAGTTGTTGAAGCCCGCTATAATAAGTGATACTTTGTTTTATGGTTTCCATAACCAAATTGCTGTTTCCGTCTATCCGTTGATTTAATGCAGCTTCAACCATATCAAATTTTTCCATATCGGTAATTACGGAAATCGTACCTGTGCAATCTATCCCGGTCGCTTCATTCATAAGCTGCTCTGGAAGCGTAAAGCACTTTGAGAAGCCGGAGTAAGAATATTCGTTTACAATGCCCATGACTGTATAGGTCTTTGTGCGAATTTGCCCGGATTCGGTTTTATAGTCCACTTCGACGGTATCACCCAGCGAAGCCTCAATATCATAGAGATCGGCACGCTCTTGAAGCAAGACAATTCCATTGCCTGCCACCAGTTCATCATAATCAATCGTTCCCGCAATTCGCTCTTTCTCCAAATTCTGCTGCTCATCCCGGCAAAAGCCCTGAATCCATTTTCCAGAATTGCCATTTACAAGATATTCTGCGTCTGTGTAATACCAGCGCTTGATTCCTGTAACGCCATCAATAGATTCTACTGCATTTACAAAATCGGCATTTAGAAAATTCTTTTGCTGTAATCCAGACAAAGAAATACCGGCAGTGTCCCACGATTGATTTGCGTTGAGCTGGATGTTAAATTCACCGACAGGAAAAGCCCTGCCTCGCGCCTCTGAAACGCCATCATAGGAAACTAACATTGTCGAAATCAATACAACCAATACTCCGCCGAGTGAAAGAGAAAGTATTGTTAAAGTGGACTTTACCTTTTGCCTGGACAGATTCATTTTAGCAAGTGAAGCAGGCGTTATTTTACGGTGCAACACGGAACTTTCTTTCATTTTCCCCTGATAATCGGAATATCGCAATGCTTCCAGCGGAGATACTGCCGCAGCTCTTTTTACAGGAGTATAAATAGCAATCATCACAATAATAAATGCAAAAAGGCCAACCCCGGCCGTCACACATAAAGCAGTCAGCCAGTACCAACCGACAGGAACCAGAAAATACCCAATCACATTTCCGATAACCAGACCAATCGGGATAGCAATGGCAGCAAGTAATTTTCCCTCGCGGTAAACCATCTTTTTGATCTGTCGTTTTGTTGTTCCGATTGTGCGAAGCTGTCCATAGTTACGGATACTGCTTGCTACTGAAATATAAAAAATCGAATAGATCACAATGCCGGAACCAATGAAAGTTATAAAACCGATCAAGAAGTAGAACAGCATATCACTTCCACGATTTTCGTCCTTTAAGTTGAAATAAGTGGAACGGACAATCACATTATCATCGGAAATTTCTAATTGCTGTGCCAGAGTATTTGCATAGTTGGCGGCTTCTTCCTCGCTCATATTTTGAGCGCCTTTCAGCCCAATGTAAAAATCAATCATGCCCTCGTCGCCATACTGCTGTCTTACTAATTCTTTCGATATAATGGCTGTATAGCGTCCAATATCGCCGGTTTTCACATTTAAGATTCCCGTCAATTTGAAATCATGGGCAGTGCCGTCAGAAAAGGGGATTCGAATTGTCTGTCCCAATTCATTTGAATAGCCCAAACTATCCAAAAAGGATTCCTGTACTACAATTTCATCCTCCGAAGCTGGTAAATCTCCCGAATAGGGCATACTCTGGGATGTCAGCATATCTGCATTTGCATAAGTAAAATTCACGGTTGAATGGTTTACCTGTTCAGAAAATGCGTTAAAAAATTCCCCGACCCACGCAATTTCTTCCTGCTTGTATAGTTCCTGTCCCTGTTGTTCAGAAATCGCATGATACATAATCTGCGCTGTTTTTTGGTTGCGTTTCTGCGTTTCCTGCATAACCCCAAAGCCATAGAGGACAATAGCAGACAGCAATGCGCTGGCAAGTGCAATCGTCAAAACAATAAAGATATTTCTTTTTCGATTTGCTGATATACTGCGGTTTGATATGCGCTTTACTATGCCACTGGTATCATTTTCAAAAGGCCATGTCATAGTCTGCCACCTCCTTATTCCACAATTTGTTCCTATTCCATCGCCCGCATTTGTTCAATCAGGGATTGCTTTTTCTGTCTGCGGATTGTCCATACAGACAAGATCAGCTCCATTCCGAACAACACCAGAATGAACAGACCCATTTCCAAAACCGGGAATTTGTAGGGCACTACCTTTCCGGCAAAAATAGCAATACTCATTTTTCTGCAAGCAAATATGGAAGCTGAAAGCCCAACGATCAGCGTCGCCAATGTTGCAAAGAGCGCATAGCACAGGCCCTCGCAGATGTTCATTTTACATAGCTGTTTTTGTGTTAGGCCAATGGAACGCAAAACACTGTTTTCCTGCTTTCTGGACATCTGGTTAGAGAGTGTCGTATTGATAAGATTGATAACACCAAAAAGGAATACCAGCCATGAAAGTACCTCCATACTCCCAAATGCTGCCCTATCTTCCGCCTTTTTAACTTCAATCAGCGTACTCACTTCGTCTAAAGCAAGGTTGCTATGGCTGGCTACAATATTTTTTAATTCACTTTCCACATAGTCCGCTTTCTTCGGATCACTTACAATACTCCATGAATAGTCAAAAGAGGTAATTTCAGGGTGTAGTTCACGGAACAAATCCTGTGGTGCAAATGCAACAGCCCCATCAATAAGTAATTTACCATGCCCGGTATATGTGCCTGCTCCAAATAGTCCTGATATAGTAACAGGAACGGATGACTGCCCCTCTCTGAAAGATATTTCGACCGTTGAACCAACTCCCATATCTTCATAAGAATCTACAATCGAGCGTGAAATTACGATACTATGAGAATCTGTCGGCATCGTTCCCTCCGTCAATGCAGCCTCAACCTTAGCATAATTCTGGTCGGTCAGCATATCACAGTTTCCAGTGTTCTGATTGATGTCCGTCTTAAAAGTTGTATTAACTGCTTGTCTTTTTACAATTACATCTGTGATGCCATCAATAGCCAGTATTTCCTGCTTTAATTCCTCATTCAGTGGATTTCCTGCTGCCATAATTTTTTCTTTTGACACCTCGCCGGAATCCAAATAAATTTTATAGTCTCCATCTGGAAAATAAGACCTTGCCTGCGCTTCCGGGGAGCGCGTTAATACAATGGAAGATACCACAAGCAGAATAATTCCGCCCAAACTCAATGAGGTTACAATAGCAACGGTCTTTTTTCGGTCACGCTTAAAATTCGCAATTCCCATTGAAACAGGATTGAGCTTGATATTCTTTTTCCGGCTGCGGATGTCCTTTTGCACCGGGGTAAAACGGACGGCTTCAATAGGGGAAATTCCTGCCGCAATCTTTACTGGCTTACGGATGGAAATAGACACCATAAACCAGCAGCTTATGAGTGTCAGGGAAATCATAATCACATAGGAAACAGCGTTAAATCCCTTGGAAAACAGGAGAAAACCAGCGCATACGCCCAGCACTGTACCAATCAAAATTCCGATACTGCCGAGTTTGCGTCCCTCCCGCTTTACAATCCGCTTGATTTGTTTTGGCGTTGCACCAATCGTCCGTAGCTGCCCGTAGCTCCTGATTTTGTCATTGATGGAGATACGGAAGATACTCTGGATCACAATATAGCCGCCGATCAGAACAATGGCAATCACGCCAGCCATCAGTGCAAAATTAAAGGACTTAGAAACATAAGTAAAATACCTGTTGTTCATGCGGAGATTAGGAAGCTGATATTCCTCTGTAATCTCCCTGCAATAAGAAGTTATCAGTTCTTCGCCCAACTGGTCGCTGTTTTTGAAATGGACATAGGCGCGATAGCCAGTCGGGTCAAACCCTTTCCATTCTGTCAGGGCAGCTTTGGAAAGAATGATGGCACAGGTATTCGCTTCTTTTTCATTTACGCTGTCCAGAATGCCGGTAACGACATAATCGCCATGAAAACTCTCTGTATCTAAGGTCACAGTGTCCCCGATCTTGGCATTGTGTCCATAGGTGGAAAGAAAGTATTCGCTTACGACAACTTCATTTGCTTTTTCAGGAACCCGACCCTCTAACAACTCCATCTGCGCCTTGGTAATCTCCATCATTTGCGCGTCACAATACACATAGGACGTATGATAGCCCTGTTCCGAAAGTTCCTCACCGAGCATATAGTAGCCGCCTACGCGCTCAAACTCCGGCACTCCTTTTAGGGTTTCAATGTCGTTTTCCTCTACGCCCAGCCAAACCGCCTCATAAGTATCGACAACCTGATTGCGCTGCATTTGTGTCAGGGAAGTAGACACAATTCCCGTAAAGCAGATCAGAAACGCCGCCAGCGCAACGGCGATCACCACCATCAGATTCCGGCGCTTCTCGCTTTGTAAACTTTTCTTTGCCAGCTTCTTTGTAATGGCGCTGGTATCATTCTCAAAAGGCCATGTCATAGCCTGCCACCTCCTTATTCCACAATCTTTCCGTCCTCAATGCGGACAATCCGATCTGCAAGGCGGGCTATATCGTCATTGTGGGTAATCATCACTACGGTTTGCCGGAACTCCGCGCTGGTGCGTTTGATAAGCCCCAGCACCTCGGCGCTGGTCTTGCTGTCAAGGTTGCCGGTCGGCTCGTCGGCCAGCACGATAGCCGGTTTGGTAATCAGGGCGCGGGCAATCGCCACACGCTGCTGCTGGCCGCCGGAGAGATTGTTCGGCATATTTTTCACTTTATCTTCCAGCCCCAGCAGGTGAACGATTTCGTCCAAAAACTTCTGATCCACCGTGTCCCCGTCCAGCTCCACCGGCAGGACTATGTTCTCATACACATTCAGGATCGGAACAAGGTTGTAGTTCTGGAAGATAAAACCGATGTTGCGGCGGCGGAAGATGGTGAGTTGTTCGTCGTTCTTCTTTGCCAGTTCTTCGCCCCGGACAATCACGGTTCCGCTGGTGGGAGTGTCCAGCCCGCCCATCATGTGAAGCAGGGTAGACTTGCCGCTGCCGGAGGTTCCCACAACGGCCACAAATTCGCCCTCGTCTACGGAGAAGTTCACGCCGTCAAGGGCGCAGGTAATGTTCGGCTCTGCACCGTAATGCTTTTTTAGGTCAATCGTCTGTAAAATGCTCATATTCAAAACTCCTTTCAAGGCTTTCTGCCTGTTGATAAGGGTATTGTAAAACCCAAATGTCCGCGAAATGTTACAGCGGCCAAAAAATTTCATCGAAAATCAGGGTGAAATGTTACAACTCTCGGACATTTCAAAATCAGTCTGCCATTTTGATCCGTTCCACCAATGAATTTCTGCATTGAATTTTTAGACAGATAGCAGAAATTATAATAGATGTTATTATTAAGCAGAAACCGTAAATCAGTAATGGAATAAAAGGAAAAGTATATTGAAAATAAGTTAATCCATTCGCAGACAATATCCGTACTAACAAATAACCCATTAAGGTTCCTGAAACAATCGTAATAACCAAGCATGGAATAGTCAGTAAGACACTTTCATGCAGCAACATTTTCTTTATCTGCTTTTTTGTCATGCCGATAGACTCCAATATTCCAAATTCTTTTCTCCTTGTACTGATACGACTAATCAAGGTGTTTGTCAGATTAAAAATGCTAAACATAATGACAAAGGCAGATACCCCATAAACTTGTACGCTGGTATTATGAATCGTATTTGCTGAAGACGCTTTTACCTCTTGTAAAGTTTCCATTACCAAATCAGGGTGTTGGGACAGTATTTCATTTAACTTGCTTTCTACTGATTTACCCACTTTTTCATATTCGGGTACGGACAAAGTTAAGGAAGCTGTTAAATCCATATCGCCCCACAACTTTTCTATGGTTTCTTTTGGAAGATAAAAGCCCTCATTCATACTTTTTTCGGAAGTACCGGCAATTAAAACATCTATGCTGTGTTCAGTTCCATCAAACCATCGTAATGTCACTTTTTCTCCTATTGACGGGCAAGTATGATAGACTTCTTTCTGTACGCTTGTTCCCAATATAACCATAGCGTCTTGTTCCACCAATGTTTCGTATGTCCAATCAACAGGAAGCGTTTTCAAAATTTCCTTCTGATTATCAGGCGTAATCGGAATAATGGGAATTTCTAATTGTTCATTGTGATACTCAATAATGGCTGCGGTTCTCTCCGTAGCATAAATCTCTTTAACTTCCGGGATTTGTTGCAATTCTTCCATGAGTTCCTGTGAAAAAGGCGTATCAACTTGATACTCCGAAATACCATACGGTTTGGGGTTGACTAATGTATTGTGGTTAATCGTAATATAATATTCTCCATCTTCCAAATTCCCCATCCGCGCAAAGGAATCTGGATTCCATGATGATATAAAAGTGGCTCCAACCATAAATAAAATCCCGCCGATTGCAAGCGAGGCAATCGTCAGATTGTGTTTTTTTCGATCCTGCTTTTCGCTCAATACGGCTAAAGAATACGGTGAGAGACGAATATGATTTTTCCTGTTGCGCACTCTACTTTCTTTTAGTTCTGGATCGTTTCCAACATATTTTGTTGCTTCAATAGGGGAAATATTTGAAGCTATTTGTGCGGGCTTGTATACGGAAATTTGTACGATGATAATACCTAATATTATTGCAAAAATACTTGTGGCTATGGCATTGATAATCGTTATCCCATTCGGCTCTAATAAATATGCAAATATGATACCTACTGTAATACCGGCAGGTATTCCGAACAGGCAGAAACGATACCCCTCTTTACGAATCATCCGCTTAATCTGTTTTTCTGTCATGCCAATAGTTTTGAGCTGTCCAATCTGCGACACTTGATTTGATACCGAAAGGTAGAACACACTGTATATGACAATTCCGCTTGAAAAAACAATAAAAAGAGTAGCTAAAAGAACACCTCCCATTCCTGATCCACTAATAAGTGAGGAGCAGAACTTGCTATTAAAATAAAGTTGATTCCTACTTATGTCTTGGTATGAAGCCAGACGATATACTGTATTCTCAAAATCAACAAGCCCCATTTCCGTGGCGCCATTTATACGAATCAAGGCACTATATGGAATATCAGATAATAACGCTCCCTGTTCTGCATACGCTGGGGAAACATAAAAGTAAAATGTTCCTGTTTCCACATTATCAGTAAAACCAGTAATGATGAAGTCCTCTGTTTTGCTCCCAGCCGTTGGTAAAGTGATGGTATCTCCTATATTTAGCTGATACCCCAGCTCTAATTGAACATTTTTATCAATTACGATTTCATTGTACTGTTCTGGACAGGTTCCACTGACTAATTCATAGGATTTTATAATTCCAAAACCAGCCGGCATATAAACCGCTTCAAATTTGATCCCATCCATCAGAAAACTATCACTATGCTTATAGGGTACAATATCTTCAAGATCAGGTTCTTTTTTCAGAATTTCTATCTGTTCTGCTGTAAGCCCCCCGATGGTAGCTTGCTGCATTTGATTCAAAATCTTTTGTTCACTAATTTTGCTGCCTTGTTGGAATAAGGAGATTCCCACAATCAAACTAATTGCCAGCGCAATGGTCAAAACATTAAAAAAGCAAAAAATACGATTTGAAGATACATTGCGTTTTGCTAATTTCTTTACAATGGCGCTGGTATCGTTCTCAAAAGGCCATGTCATAGTTGTATCACCTCCATATTTGATAAGGCTATTGTAAAACCCAAATGTCCGCGAAATGTTACAGCGGCCAAAAAATTTCATTGAAAATCGGGGTGAAATGTTACAACGCTCGGACATTTCAAAAAAATTTGCGGCGGGCAGCCGGAAATAGCCGTCCGCCACATTCTATTTTGTAGGCAGCATAATGGAAAATTCCGAACCCCTACCCGGCTCCGAAACCACTCTGATATAGCCGCCCTGCCGCGTTATGATCTCGCGGGCCAGATACAGGCCAATGCCCACGCCCTGCTGTTCGTGTACTTCTTCCTCACGATAGAAGCGCCGGAAGATGGCGGCCTGATTGCTTTCGGAAATGCCCTTGCGTAGGAGATTTAATCTCCGCAAGCAAGGGATAAAAGTTCATATTTGCACAGTTGATTGCCGAAATAAAGATAATTATAATAGGTGCAGGAGCTTGAATCAACTCCCCGAAAAAATGCAAAAAATTCATACTCCATACACATGGAGATGCTAAGATAAAGTTGGAGGTGGTCTTTGTGGCAAAGATATTGATTGTGGAAGATAATGTTGATACAAACGAAGCTCTTTCCGAATATCTGCAAGAGGCAGGTCACGAAATTATATCAGCGTATGACGGAACAGAGGCTTTGGAGATTTTCTCACAGAACAAGATAGATTTAATCGTCCTTGATATTATGCTGCCCACAATGTCGGGGCTTGCGGTATTAAATGCGGTACGAAAGACAAGCCAGATACCAGTCATCATGCTTACGGCATTAGAGGACGAATATACGCAGGTATCAAGCTTTGATTGTTTGGCAGACGATTATATGACAAAACCGTTTTCAATGGTGGTGCTTGGAAAACGCATCACCGCCCTGCTGCGTCGGGCAGGCGTAAAGGATGAGCCGAATATCTGGAAGTATGGCGAGTTGACCGTGGACTTTTCTGGATACTCCGCCTGCAACCAGAACGGAAAAATTGATATAACCCCCAAAGAAATCGAATTGCTAAAGCTGTTACTCGACCATAAAGGACTGGTGCTGTCACGGTCACAGATATTAAATGCAGTCTGGGGAGACGATTCTTATGTGATAGACCGTATTGTTGACAGCTACATCAGAAATTTGCGAAAGAAACTGGAAATTGATTGCATCGTCACAGTGAAAGGAATTGGATATAAATTGGAGGTGGACGCATGAGAAAGTTGAAACTCTTTCCGAAAACCTTTTTATATACATTTAGTCTGATGATTGTAATTGTGGCAGTCTCCCACCTGCTCATTTACAGCCTGCTTCCAGTGGCATATAATTTCCGTCAGCGGAACGAATTGGAAAACGATGTAGCCAGCTTGTGTGAAAAAATAGCGAATACTCCAGATTCAGAAAGACTTCCATTAGTGACAGAATTTGCAGGGAAATGGTGGGCTGATATTTCGGTGAGCTATGACGGCTATACCTATGAAATGAATCTGCTGAATGTAAATGAAACGGAACGTCTGTATTCTTCTGGAGCTACGGAAGATGTAAACATCATTGCAGAAAAATCAGATGGAAAGATAAAAATATCACTATCCCAGAACCCCAAAGGAGGTACAGATTTCTTTTATGTGGAAAGAATATTGCCGAATGAAAACGGATATGTAAAAGCCACGGTATCAAGACAGCAGATTGAAGATGCTGTCAGTACAGTCATTGTCATTTTACCCATTACTGCCTTTTTATGTACGCTTATTTCAATATTGTCCGCCCTGGCATATTCCCATATGCTCACAAAGCCAATCAAACAGATTTCAAGCGCAACAAAGCAGATGCAGGAATTGACATCGGACATTCATTGTGAAATCCATACCCATGATGAAATTGAAGCATTGGCAGATAATGTAAACAATCTATATGATAATCTGCTAAAGACCATTCATGACTTAGAGCAGGAAATTCACAAAGTAGAAGAAATGGAAGTACAAAAAACAAACTTGCTCCGCTCTGCTTCCCATGAATTAAAAACGCCCGTTACAGCCGTAAACGTCATGTTAGAAAATATGATTTTGAATGTAGGGAAATACAAAGACCATAGTGTGTACTTGCCGAAGTGTAAAATTCTGATGGAGCAACTGGCGGCAATGATTCGGGAAATTCTTGACGTGTCAAAGTTTGAAAAGCTACAGAACGGAGAGGATGAAGAAATTGACTTATCCGAACTGATTCCGCAGGTGCTTCCGCCCTATGCGATTATTGCCAAGTCGAAAGGGATTTGCATAGAGACAGATACTTACGAAAAGCTTTCGATATGTTATCCTCTCCCCATGATAAAAAAAGTAATCTCTAACCTATTGGCGAACGCCGTGTCCTATACCCCCAAGGGAGGCAGCATAAGAATTTATATAGCAAATCAAAAACTGATTCTGGAAAACGAATGTGTCCCGATTCCCCAGAAATACCTAACCCACATCTTTGAACCGTTCTACCGTCCAGAGTACGGACGCAGCCCAGATACGGGCGGTAACGGATTGGGCTTATATATTGTTGACACAATCCTAAAAACCTTGCAGATTCCTTACACGTTTGCAGCCATAGAGGATAACAGCGGAATGCGTTTCACAATAGAATTTTAGATAGCTTGAAAGTTGCCTGCGCAGAAAGCAGGCAGCTTTTTTTCTGCAATTTCATACGCCATTCATATTAGAATGATACCCCAATCACATGAGAGGGATAGAATCTATGGGTATCAAGCGAAAGGAGGAACTATTTTGAACGTCTACAAACGAGCATTACTTTATGTCATTAGAAAAAAGGGAAAGAGTTTGACGCTTTTTCTGCTGTTGCTTTTAATAACCGTGTCGGTCATGGTGGGAATTTCCATCCGAGACGGAACGGCAAAAGCAGCGGAGAACCTGCGGGCAACAATAGGTGCGTCCTTTACCATGAGCGGAAACATCAACAATCTGGACTTTCGTGACAACGAAGCAGGATATACCGCTGAAAAAATCCCTATTTCCCTTAATACAGTGGAACAGATGATAACTGTAGAGGGCATAAAGACTTACAATGCCGAACAACACACTTCTGTCACTGCCGAGGGAATCTACTATCTTTCTGCAATGTCAAGCGGCAGTCTTTCCGCTAATACGGAAACTGCCTACCAGACGGATTTTATGAACGGAATACTGGAATTAGCGGAGGGCAGGCATATTACAGAAGATGACAGGGACGCAGCACTTATCAGCGATAAACTGGCGGCAGAGAATCATTTACAAGTTGGCAGTGAGCTTGTTTTGGAATCTGCTTCTGGTGACAGCGGGGAGCAAACTAAGGTCTTGATTGTGGGGCTGTATTCCAGTGACGATAAGATGGAATATGATAACGACACCATTTTCACAACCCATGATGTTTACTGGAAACTGTCTGGGCAAAAACCATTCGGATATTCTGGGAATGTAACTTTCTATGTGACTGACCCAAAGGAACTGAATCACATTGTGGAGCAGGTACAGCAGATAGCGTCTATCCAATGGGAGGATTACTTTATCCGCATAAACGAATCCGAATATAAGGCAGTTGCATATCAGATTCAGACAATGGAACGGCTTACGGAAATACTGATTACTGTAATTGCAGGAGTTGGCTTTATCGTAGTAGCCCTTGTGCTTGCAATGAGAATAAAGAATCGGATACACGAAGCAGGGATATTCCTTTCCGTTGGCGAATCCGCTCCCCAGATTATGCTACAGCTTATTTGTGAAATCTTTATGATTACTGTTTTGGTGTTTCTTGTATCACCCATGTTGGGACGGTTCATCGTGGGACAAGTAGAAGCTGCCCTAAAAAATATGGGAACTGTAATTGTAATGCCAATTTCCCTAAAAACGACAGCTTTGCAATTCCTTTTAGAGACACTTATTATCGTGTTTGCAGTGGTTACGGCTGCTTTGCCAGTTGCCCGAATGAAACCAAAAGATATTTTATCAAAAATGAGCTGACAGGAGGATAAAAGCCATGAGTACATTAAAGAGAGCATTTTTATATACGATGCGGAAAAAGACAAAAACCCTTATCCTGTTTTTGGTGTTGGTTACAATATCCACCTTTATTCTGACTGGATTATCCATATACAAAGCGGCAGACGATTCTGCCCTAAGTCTGCGCCAGTCCGTAGGCGGGAGCATTCGCCTTGAATTAGATAAGAGCAATAACAAAAACTGGCGGTATCAGCAGGCGGCAGGTGGAATGTTGGTTGAATATGTTGGAACTCCCATTACTGACAGGGATATTCAAAAGATTATGTCAATAGACGGGGTGAAAGCATATAACGGCATAGGTGACGGGGATGTTTATGCAAAAGACTTTGATTTCATATCTGGGATTAGTTTTGGTGCAGAAATCGATGACAGCAGGCTTCCATCTGTCACAAATTCAGAGTATTTTAATTTCTTTACCCGAAAAGCGTTCCAGTTGGTAGAAGGACGGCATATTAAGAAAGATGATGACCATGTTGTTTTGATTAGTTCGGCAATTGCGGAAAAAAACAATTTAAAGCTTGGTGATACCATTACCGTACAGTGCTGTTTTGACAACGGTGATTATCCTGATGTGAAACTGAAAGTTGTTGGCATTTACGAGTATAAGGGAGATACCAATCCATACCACACTACATCAACGGACAAGCGTAACCGTCTGATTATTGACCATAAGGCAATGCAGGAAATTATGCAGAGGGATGTGATACAGTATGATAACGGCGTTGATTTTTATGTGGATGACCCCAGAGAAATGGAAAAAATCGCAAGCCAGATAAAAGCCCTTGATTTAGACTGGGATTCCTTTACCCTCACAATGGATAACTCCGCATACGAAGCAGTTGCTTCGCCATTGACAGCTATGCAGAATCTGATTGTTTGGCTGATTGTCGGATGCGTCGCGGTGAGTGTGGGTATTTTGGTACTGATTCTTTCCATGTGGATAAAGCAGCGTCGGCATGAAACTGGCATCCTGCTCTCTGTCGGAATTTCAAAAAGCAGGATTCTTTTGCAGTATACGGTAGAAGTGCTGATGATAGCGATAGTTGCTTTTGGATTATCCTTTTTTACAAGCAACCTCATTTCACAAGGAGTGAGTGATTTGATTTTCCATCAAGTGTCTGAATCACAGCCCCTGCCCGAAATAGAACTGCCAGACGATGGCACCGAGTACCTTGATATAACAGGACAGTATATTCCATACGACACTTCTAATGTGGAAACCCTGGAATCTGTTCAAGTAACTGTCAGTCCCGACTATTTACTATATATCTATATTTTCGGTACGTTACTGATAGCGTTTTCCGTTTCAGCGGCGTCCATTTCAGTCATACAGATGAAGCCTAAAAAAATTTTATCACAGATGAGTTAAGGAGGTATTTTCAATGAGCATTATGGAAATTCGTAATATCCGCTATTCCTATGACGATAAGCGAAACGTATTAAAAAATGTAAATGCAGAATTAGAGGCAGGCAAAATGTATGCAATCCTCGGCTCATCGGGCTGCGGAAAGACTACCCTGCTCTCCCTGCTTGGAGGTCTGGACAGCCCTCAGAGCGGACAGATTTTATACAACGGTGAGGATATTGAAAAGACTGGACTTGCGGCACACCGCAAGAATCACGTTGCATTTATCTTCCAGAGCTACAATCTGATAGACTATCTGACACCGAGAGAAAATGTGGCTCTTACCTCAAAGGTGCCGCCGATGCCCGTTTTAGAGCGTATGGGACTAACTGAGGAAGAAAGCAGACGGAACGTGCTGAAGCTCTCTGGCGGTCAGCAGCAGCGAGTGGCAATCGCCCGTGCATTGGCTTCTGATGCAAGCGTTATCCTTGCGGACGAGCCGACTGGAAATCTGGACGAGGATACCGCAGTTGACATCACAAATATTTTGAAAGAATGCGCCCATCAAATGGGAAAATGCGTCATCATCGTAACCCACTCCAATGACCTGGCAAAACAAGCAGATGTAATCTTTCGTTTGAAAAAAGGTGAATTGCAGCAAATATGAAGATTGAATGGATACGATGCCCTATCTGCGGCAGTAAAACCCGAAACAAAATAAGAGGGGATACTGTTTTGAAGAATTATCCCCTATACTGTCCGAAGTGTAAACAAGAAGTTTTGATTGAGATAAAAGATTTACAAATGACCGTCATCAAAGAGCCAGACGCATAGACGCAGAGCCGATGAACAGTGGAGCAATCATTGTTCATCGGCTCTCTTATTACATAGCGGCAAGCCCACCAAATAAAAAAAACGGTGTTTTGGTGGGCTGTATCTTCATGCCCTAATGAAAAGAACTTCCCCCCAGACCTGTTTTCGTTTGGAGGGATTTTTATTGTTTGCGAGCAGCTTTTACCTGCATCTACATATACCATACCGAGGATGGACGGATAACCTGTTAAAAAAATCCTCGTCAACACATGGGGACTTTCTAACCTGCAAGTAGAAGTCAAATCTCTACATAATAGAAATAAACTCTCCTTAAACCGTAAAGGTGTGACAGCCTTTGCGGTTTTTCTTATGTCGTTTTTTGCAGAAACACGCCGCAAGGCTGTTTCTGCCGTGGGATGCCGTTCCCCGCCTCTCAATCTGGATTAGTTTGACATCTGTTAAACAGCAATCTTCTTGACCTGACGGTCAAGAAGCGTCGCAGGCAGAAGCCTGCTCAATTCAGATTGGAGGTACTTACGGTGAAGTATGCACCAAGAAAGGTCTATATCAAGGAAAATGGCGGCTACACGGAATTGTCTTATGAGGACTTCTGCCGCCGCAGGGAAACGGACGGAGCTTATAAGGACAAGCTCTTTATCCCCGTGCAGGGCTGTCTGATTGAGACGGAGCAGACACACTACATCGAGTTCTATCGAGACAAAGAACGGTGGCGTTATCTGCAAAAGCTCGATGCAGATAACAGCCTGCTGTCTTTAGAAGCGATTGAAAGTGCTGACGACAGTGGTAACGGCTTTGAGTTTATTGCTGATGAAGCGGTAAATGTTGCGGAAACCGTTGTCCGCAGAATGATGTTGGACAAGCTGAAATCTTCCCTCACACTGCTGTCGGAAGAAGAACGGAAGCTCATACAACAGCATTTCTATGAGGGCAAATCGCAGGTTGAGTTAAGCCGTATCTATGGGATTAACCAGTCCAGTGTCAGCAGGCACATCATGAAAATCCTGCAAAAGCTCAAAAAACTTTTGGAAAATTAAATTTTCCGTGCATAGCCCCCTCATTTTTTCCTTTGGAAAAGTCCGAGCGGTAACCAACCCGCCGCAGGCAATGAGGGCGGCTCTGTCAGACCGACAGTTGGGGTGCGATTCCCGTGGCGTCAGTTCGCTGCTGACCGTTTGGTGACTTCCCTTGCGTAAACACGCATCCGCATTTCGGGGTGTCGGGGACAAATAGAAATGCTCCTATCATATCAAGCCAGATGCAGGGCGGTCTATGGAAACAGGGCTTTGTTTTGATGCCCCGCCGACATTAAACACTTCCTTGTATCTGGCTGTTACATAGGCAGGAACCCCCTGCCTAAATCCAGATAGGAGGTCAAACACATAATGGAAAGGACTATCAAGCGTGGGGACATCTTCTACGCAGACCTAAATCCCATTGTCGGCTCGGAGCAGGGCGGCAGACGACCCGTACTCATCGTTTCCAACGACATAGGGAACACCCACAGCCCCACCGTCATCATTGTGCCAATCACGAGCCGAGTGCATACAAAGGCAAAGCTGCCCACACATACCGAGGTAGGCAGCTTCGAGGGGCTTGACAAGAACTCCCTCATCCTTGCAGAGCAAATCCGCACCATAGACAAGCGGAGACTGGAGAACTACATCGGCAGGCTCCCCGAAAGCATCCTGCCAAAGCTCAACCGCTCCCTCGCCGTCAGCATAGACCTGGCGGCAAAGGCGGCGGCAACAGAACAGCAACCCTAAGTGATGCTTGTGCCTACTTCGCACAGGCTTATTTTTTTGACAGGAGGTTTTATGAACTACACAGAGGTTCCCATCTGGGAGAAATACACCCTCACAATCGAGGAAGCCGCAAAGTATTTCCGCATCGGGGAAAAGAAGCTCCGCCAGTTGGCGGACGAACACCCCAACGCCAACTGGCTGATTATGAACGGAAACCGTGTGCAGATTAAGCGGAAGCAGTTTGAAAAAATGATTGATTCCATGGAAGTCATATAGTTGCAACGAGCCGAAATATCGGTATAATAGAGGTATGTCGTATCAAGGCTCGTTCCAGAACGGAAAGGAGCTTCACACTATGTCAGAAAAGAGACGTGACAACAAAGGACGGATACTGAGGACTAGAGAGAGCCAGAGAAAAGACGGGAGATACGCATACAAATATATAGACGCATTCGGCAAGCAGCAGTTTGTCTACTCATGGAAACTGGTAGCCACGGACAAGACCCCTGCGGGCAAGCGGGAGCTTCCTGCTCTGAGGGACAAGATAAAGGAAATCAGCAGGGACTTGGAGGACGGCATCGACACCATCAGCAAGAAGATGACCGTATGCCAGCTCTACGCAAAGCAGAACGGTCTTAGGAAGAACGTAAAGCACGGCACGAAAAAAGGACGTGACTATCTCATGGGCTTGTTGCAGGATGACCCTTTCGGCATGAAAAGCATTGATGCCGTGAAGCAGTCGGACGCAAAGGAATGGGCGATACGGATGAGCGAGAAAGGCTTCGCTTTTCAGACCATCAGCAATTTCAAACGCTCCCTCAAGGCGGCATTAACAGCGAAGCAGGAAGAAAGCCTTTTGGCATTCATGGAGCAGGATACGGTATATAGGAAATACCGTGATGAGGTAATCATCCTGCTCGGCACTGGACTTAGAATTTCAGAGTTTTGTGGTCTGACCACAGCTCTGGACTTCAAAAACCGCCAAATCAATGTAGACCATCAGCTTTTGCGGGATGCCGACATCGGCTACTATATCGAAACGCCAAAGACCAAGAACGGCATACGGCAGATTCCCATGAGCGAGGAAGTCTACCAAGCGTTGAAGCGTGTGCTGAAGAATCGGGGCAATGCCGCCCCATTCAGTGTAGAGGGCTATAAAAACTTCCTGTTCCTCAAAAATGACGGGATGCCCAAGGTGTCAGCGAACTACGACAGTATGCTGAAAGGGCTTGTGAAGAAGTACAACAAGCAGAACAAAGAGCAGCTTCCGAACATCACGCCCCATATCCTCAGACATACATTCTGCACACGGTTAGCAAACGCAGGCATGAACCCCAAAGCGTTGCAGTATATCATGGGACATGCCAACATCACGATGGCGCTGAACTATTACGCCCATGCGACCTACGATTCCGCAAAGGCAGAAATGGAGCGTCTGGCGGCATAGCCGAATCAGTGGTTTTACTACCGCCGTACTACTTTTGGATTCAAAATTATGCCGAGAAGCACCAAGATATGCCAAGTATCTCCCGATATGACAAATGGTGAAAAAGCCTTAAATTCCAAGACTTATCGCCATTTGACGAGATATGAAAAGATAGGTTGAAAATTTGCTTGAGGTTTATTATAAAAAACCATATCCACATAGTAGTGGGTATTATTTAAGGTGATCCGCTGCTGGGTTCCTACAAACATGAATCCCCGGCCAAGTTCCAGCAGGAATTTTTCAATCTGCATCACAAGCGCCTGTTCCAGATCGCTTTCCAGATAAGGCTTATTTTCTGGAATCCCTAAAAACTCGAATACATAGGGATCGCGAATAATATCGGCTGGCTGTGCGATTTCAATTCCCTTTTGAGCCAGCGAGAGAACCTTTTCTTTGTTGGCGTCGCCACTGGATAATAAGAGGCGTTCATACAAGGAGCTTTCAATCTGCCGTTTCAGCTCCCGTACCGACCAGACGGAATTGACAGCCTCTTTTTCATAAAAACTGCGCTTGCACTCATCGGAGATTGTCAAAAGCTCGCAATAATGGGACCAGGCCAATTTGCCAGACGGTGTCTGGCATTTCTCATAGGCCAGATAGAATGCCCTCATATTTTGAAGATTGGAGCGCGAAAAGCCTTTTCCAAACTCCCTTGTCAGTTCTTTGGAAAGTTCTTTTAAGGTCTGCTTTCCATACTCTGCGCGAAGCTGGCTTTGCTGCTCATACTCCACAATAATCCGACCAATGTTCCAGTAGGTTGTAAGCAGCTCGGTGTTGACCTGCTGTGCGATATTTTTTCTTGACTTTTCCAGCAATTCTCTGATTTCCAAAATCATCGGATTGTCCGATGATAGCTGATGATTTTCCATATACTCACTCCTCTATGAAAAGACCCGCCCGTTTGCGGAACTGTCTGCGCTTTGACCTTTATCAGTATATCCTATTTCATGCCGAAAGTAAATCGCCAAAGCTACCTGGCGTTTCCTTTTTCCCACCTCTCCAAACGGGATTTAGTTTTTCCAGTAAAGGATCCCTGGATTTCAGGAACTTCCCGTCTAAATCCAGGAAACGGTGCGCCGCCTGCCGGATCTGTCCCTCCATGTTCTTTTCATTCATTTGTGACCACCATCTCCAATGCTTCATCGTCCCGCTATCCTCCTCGCCCACCACACCGTCCACAACATCCTCGATCAGCCCTGCGTCATAATGCTTGTAAGGGCACATACAGTCAGGCAGTTCATTATGGAGCCTCCTGCATCTGTCATTGCTGCATCTGAGCCGCCGGATCAGGCACCATTCCTTCCTGCCTCCCGCTTTTCTTTGCACACGCCGTCTGCTGTCCCTGTACTTAAGGAATTGTGCAAAAATAAATTTACACTTTCATCCATTGACAATTACCTTCTGGGTTTGATTACATAGTTCCAGTTTCCCAAAATCTCACAGG
>KE159560.1:0-141507 GCA_000403215.2 Lachnospiraceae bacterium A4 | reverse complement strand
CATCAAGTAATGGCAGCATAATACGAATTCGTTCTTCCATGGTCATACCTCCGTATGGCCATTATACCATATATTGCCAAAACAGTAAATTTATTATTGCACAGTTCCTTAGGGAACTTCCACAGCATGGACAGACGCTTTCTTCTTTACTGGTTATTAAAAATATCCTCATCCTCCTTGTATTCCACTTCATACTTTGATATAATAACCATGTTTTTAGTAATGGTTTCAGGACTCAGTTCTTTGCAAAAGATTAGTGTCCTGGAACCTTTTCCTTTCTCTATTCTCATGTCATTATATCGGTTAATTCTATGACAGGCAATCAGAGCAATTTTAAGTCAAAAAAATGGGCAGCAACAGGAATCCCGCCCCATTTCCGAAAGCGTTTCCAGATTTCAATGGTATAGGCGGCGGTCTGGTCCTCTTTGAGCAGCAGGTGCATCTCGTCAATGTAGTACCGGGTGGACTTGTGGGCGGCGCGGTTGATGGTGACACGGTTCCACACCTGGTCCTGCACCACCATCCCTATAACTGGACGGGCGATACCATAGCTGACATTTTGGAGCGTCCAGAATATCAAGGGCATACGGTAAATTTTAAGACCTATAAGCAGTCCTACAAGAGTAAGAAAACCTGTTACAATGCAGAGGAAAAATGGCTTGTGTTTGAGAATACCCACGAGGCAATCATTGACGCTGACACATGGGCGCGGGTGCAGGAATTGCGGAAAAATAAACGACGCCCGACGAGGACAGGAAAGACAAATATGTTTTCTGGCATTGTGCGCTGTGCCGATTGTGGCGAAAAGCTGTATTACTGCACAAACAAGAACTTTGAAGCAAGGCAAGACCATTTTGTCTGCTCTACTTCAAGGCTCAAGGGGAAAGATATTTGCCCTACCCATTTTATCCGCGCCGTTGTCTTGGAACAGGGCGTACTCTCCCACATGAGATTGACGATTGCCTGTGTCGCTAACCATGAAGAACAATTCCGAAAAGCTATGGGCGCGAAACAGAAAGCCGAAGCGAAAAAGGAACTGGCGGCGAAGCGGCGGCAACTGACGCAAGCAGAACGCCGGATAGAAGAACTTGACCGATTATTCAAGCGTATTTACGAGGACAACGTAGGCGGGAAATTATCTGACAGCAGATTTCAAATACTCTCCGACGATTACGAGCAGGAGCAGGAAGAACTGTGGGAAAAGCTGTTGCGATTGAATGAAGAAATTAACGAACAGGAAGAACAAACAAAGAACATTGACAGGTTCATCAGCAAAGTACAGAAATATCTTGACTTAGACGAATTAACGCCTGCTGTCTTAAATGACATGGTAAAGGCGGTGTACGTTCACGCAGCGGATAAATCAAAAGGTCATAGGGAACAGCAGATTGACATTTCCTATGACCTTATGGGAATACTCCCCACGTCTTTGCTGAATGACCTGCAAAACGGAGAAACGGCATAGCCCGCAAGCTACGCCGTTTCCCGAAAACATTTCTAATACTGTCTTATGAGTACCGCCCAAACAGGACTCTTTTTTGCCTTTCTCTATATCACACCTATAAAACAATCGCCTCAATTTCATCAATAATCGACTGATACCCTTTGCTGTTATTCTTAATCGTATCAAAGATCGCACTGCTCCAGCCTGCGATCTCAAGGACACCAAGGCGATAGTTAAAGACCGATTTGCCGCTGGTGGAGCGGATATTGACACAGACCGTCCTGCACTGCGGGTTAATCTGCCGGAACTCCCTGAAAAGCCGTTCAAATTCACCTCTGGGGACACGGGAAGTTTCGTCCCAGCCTCCCGAGCCATCTTTTCCAATCACCATGTCAGAGAAGATAACAAGGTTATCGATATGCTTTTTCTCCCTGATGCAGGTTTTCAGAAAGATATATAAGCCGTTTTCCGTAGAGGGGCCGCATTTTGCACCTTCGGCATAACTGCGCCGGGCAAAATCAAGCATACGCTCACTGCGGTTCAGCGACTGCGCGATCAGTGTGTCGCCAAACAGGCCAAGGTATACATCATTTTGCCTGTAGGCCAGCATAGCACCAAAGAGGTTGCCGATTGCCGCACAGGTTGTCCTGGAAAATTGGCTGACACGGCTATGTCCGCCAGCGTCGCCACGCACAGAGCCGGAATGATCGACTAAAATCGCGGTATTTCCCTCCAGACATTCAATGTTTTGGCAGGAAATTTCCAGTGCGCCTTCAATGGCATCCAAAAGCTGCTGTTTCCTTTTGTTAAATTCATCTTCGCTGCCCAGATTCTGCTTATCGGATTCAAAAGCAATCTGCGTATGGTTTGTTCTGCCATAGCTAAGTTTTTCGATCTCCGTGTAGGCGGAAGCGAAGCGGAAGGGAAGAAGGCGGGAATTTCTTATTTTCTCCTGCTGGTTCAACTGTTCGCAGGCTTCCCCTATCATCTCTGGTGCATTAAGGAATATATTGCGCAGGTTACGCAAAAGGTTAAACACAGGCATCCCTTTTGGGCTTTCCAATACAGCTTTAATCGCCTGCGCTTTATTTTCCAGGGCATCTCCCTGCTTTTGGCCTGCGGCAGTCATCTCTTTTTCCAGAATCTTGGACTCGTACATGGTATGGAGGTTTTTACCGCGGTTTTTTATGATATCTGCATAAGCTTTGGCCTTTTTGCCAGAAGCTTTGGGGTGCAGCAGGTTAAACAAATCAATCAGTGAAATCGATTTGCGGGTCATTTTATATTTATCCAGCTGGTAGATATCAAATTTTTCCAAAGCCTTTTTAAAACCCTTGCGCATTGCATTCGGAAGCGCGTTATGTTTGATATCATAGCAGGCTAAGATTTCACTGATATCATCCGGGCGCACTACAATGCGTTCATAAAACCGCCTTCCCCATTCCGTACCAGAGGCGCGGTCAGCCAGGATAGCTGCCAGAAAATGGGAGCTTGAACGCATATTGGCTGTCTGGCGGGCGTAGATTGCCGTCTTTGCCACAAACAGCGGGTCGCAGCCATCGGCTGCGGCTTTGATTTTCGCTACAGCTTCATCTTCCGTTTCATAATAAGAACGGGTCATAAATGTCGTCAGTACAGAGGAAACTAAATTTTCCTTCTCCGACATCACATAGGCCAGTTCTCCCATTTCATTCACAGCCATTTCGGGGCTGCTTTTTGTATTATATTTAGACATAGTTCTCACCTTAGATTCCGTAAATAGAAAAAACTTTGGACAAAGACTGAGAGAGAGAGTTTAGGCTTGCGCCTTCGACTGGATTCGAACCAGCTACAAATTTGTCCCAAACAAATTGCTCTACCAGATGAGCTACGAAGTATCTCTCTCATTAGTACCAAAGTTTTTAATCACATTATAATATGTTTCGTTTTTATTCGGAACGAGATCGAAACAGAGGAGTCTTTTCAAAACCTTTACTGGATTATAATAACTTTCGAAGTATCTCTGTTTCTTAGTATCCGAATAAACAACAGTTTACCATTTCTATCCGATTTTGCATAAAAAACCTTGATTGCTCATGGATCTTCCTGCTTTTCCTTTATTATACGTAAAATATCTGTGACTGTCAATACTTTTCTACTTTGGATATCCTGGCTAAATCAGAACATGAAAAGGAATATTTTTTCAATATCGCGTCACTGCCTGTTCCAAGTCTTTTATGATCTCCGGCCATATTGATAACACACTCTAAGGTTGATTTGTCCGTCCGTATCCCCCTGCTCAGCCGCCATTCGAAAAAATTTAACAGCCATCCCCCAGTCTTTCTTTATGCCCCAGCCATTGTAAAAGCAGTTGCCAAGCATATTTTGTGCAGATGCATAACCGGCCGTGGCAGATTCTTGATACCAGTATACTGCCTTCTCCATGTCTTTTTTTACGCCTCTTCCATGAAAATACAGCTGACCAAGGTTATACTGTGCCACCTCATCACCTTCCACCGCCGCCTGGCTGTACAGGATGGCTGCCTTCTCCAAATCCTGTCCTACTCCCCGTCCGGTCTCATAACAGTAGCCAAGCTGTCGCCATGCGACCGGACAGGTCTGCTAAAGTGTCCTGTCCAAATCAGCATCCCTGACCGATACCAGTCTAAATTCGCGTATCCTGTCCATTGTCCCTGGCAAGACAGGATTTTGCGATGGTAAGTATCGCGGTAAAACAGGCCCCGTTCTGTTCTATATAAAGCAGCCCTCCGTATTTTTGCGCGGTATCCTGCACGTTTACAATTCCAAAACCATGATTCCCTGCATCCGGTTTCGTGGAAACCGGCAGGATATGTTTTCCACCGTTATTGGCAATCTGTGTATTGATACATGTGTTCTCCACCTCCATCACCAGAAAATGCTCCTGCGCGTACAGCGCCGCATGGACGCTGCCATGGGCGCACTGCCTTGCCGCCTCAATGGCATTGTCCAGAAGATTGCCTGCCATGACGATCAGATCCTTCCCCGGAATGCATGCCCATCCGGGATTTTCCTCCGCAGCGATATCCATCCGGACGCCCTGTCTGTCAGCCAGCACAGACTTTTCCCAGAGAATGGCGTTCAGGACAGGATTGGATGTATAGCGCTTTCCGATCAGGGTATCCAGTTCCACTTCCATATCCCCCAGCAGGCTTAAAATCTCCTCGTTTCCGCCGTCTGCGGCCAGCGCAGCAATGGAAACCATGCAGTTTTTCAGGTCGTGGGCATACCGCCTGTGTCCCAGGTCGATTTCTTCCAGATGCTTATAGTACCTTTGCTGCAGCGCGGCCTGCTGCCTGGCAAGCTGCTGCTCCCTGCTTTTCTCGCTGACAAAAAACAGTTTGTTGATCGTGTAAAAAAGCAGTACATTTGCCAGCGGAAGAAGGAAAAGCCCGAATTTCAGACTGTACTGCGCCCATACGGCGCCATCATTTCCAAAAGTAATCCCAAGATAGATCAGCGCCGTGGAAAACGGCAGAATCACAAAAGACAACGGAAAATGCTCCCGCATCTTATACTGTGTGCCGAGGAAACAGACTTTTAGTCCATGCAGTACAAACCAGCACAGTATATAGGAAAGGATTCCCATCATATATTTTTCCGCTTCCCGTGTATAATAAAGCTCTTCCCTGATCATCTGCCACAGCGGGATTTTGGCAAAGAAAAGCTCAATGACAAGTTCAGAGAACAATGTTACCGCCCCGCCGATCAGGAGCAGAAATGCCTCTTTCCTGTGGTCGTCCTTAAAAATCAACAGGACCGGCGCCGCCAGAACCGGCAATCCAAAAATCAGGTTTATCAGCTTGCTGTCAAAGGAATTGACCAGCCTGAGGGCTGCCGCACATAACAGCAGGATCAAAAACCGCAGCTTCCGGTCCCGCACCCTGAGCTTTAGCTGATCCCTGAAAAAATCATAAAAAACCAGATGCACAAACAGAGTGCCGCCAAATTTCAATATCACGCCCATGACAGCCTCCATCATTCCTTCGCCCCTCTCTTATACTTTTTATGGAAATACAGGGAAAAGCTCTGGTGGAATTTTTTGCTGCAGGTCCTGCTGATCCCCAGCCTGTCCCCGTTGCTCATGGTCAGCTCGTTCTGCATGATCTTTGTGACAGCCCTCAGGTTCACGATGTAACTGGTATGCGCGTACTCAAATCCCTGCGCGCAAAGCTGCGCATACCAATCCTCCAGCCGCTCGTTGCTCTGCAGCGTCTTCCTGCCCCCCGCAGCGCCGGCTTCTACGGTGAGCCGGCTTCCCCTCTTTGTCTTTTCAATGTAAAGAATACTTCCCACAGGTACACGCCACGCCTCCCCGTCACTGACTACCTCCGCCACTTCCCTGCGGCTGCGCCGTTTCGTTTCCAGCAGAAGCTCCCCGATATCCCGCATTCTCTCGTCTATGTCCGCGCTTTTTAACAGGTAGCGGTAAGGCTGCACCCGGAAATGCTCCGGCTCCGGCAGAACCACCCCGGATACAAAGGCAATCACGGCATTCTCATTCTTTTCCCTCAGCTTCTGCGCTATCTCATATCCGCCCATTCCCGCCATCTGCATGTCCAGGATGGCCAGCTGGTATGCCCCACAGTCTGCCTGCAGGAAATCGGCACCGCTGCAATAAGTGTCACAGACCATATCTGCTGTAAATTCTTTGCAGGCTTCTATATTTTGTTTCATCTCCTGCAGAAATGCTGTATTATCGTCCACAATCGCTATGTTTATCATTCTGATTTGTCTCCTTATTGACAGCTCCCACGAGAGCATTTGTCAAGAGGAATTTCATCGCAAAGATTACAGTTCAGCCTTCGGCTTCCTGTTACAAATCCCCTGACAAATGGAATTTATACGTTATATCATTATAGCAATTCTCTCATTTTAGATGAAATCAGCCAACAGGCTTCAAGTTCCTGTCCAATACAAGACCAATATACTATCGTATCCCTATGATTATCACCTATCAAAATCTCTTTTACTTTAGACCAAAGCATATCGATGTATCCTTCGTATTCGGACTGCTCCATAAAATCTTCGATCCCTTGAACAATCATATTGATTAAAAGGTGCTTTTGCCAATCGTCAATGACAGTGGCATAAAATTTATAAAACTCAATATAATCGTTTGTATAAATATAATCACCAGCACACCATTCCCAATCCTGTTCATTTGGATATGGAAATCTTACACCACATTCTTCATTTAGTTTTTTATAAAAGTTATCCATAATCCCTATCTTTTTTCGCTGCCTCACTTACATAAACTTTTGTTTTCGTTTGCTCTGCTCAATCAATCCTGGTTGGTTGAATTATTCCTGCTAAAGTATAGCACAAATCCAGCCAGCGTTCAACTTACCTGACTTTCCCTTTTCCTGCTTTTCTTCGTATACAGGAACATTTCAACAATTTACTTTTATGTTAGTTTCACTTGGGGAACATATCTATTCGCATGATACCAAAAGTTATCTTATTCCTCTGCATCCAATATTTTCATCAATTCGTCTTTTTGATTTTGAACACAGCTTTTTACCGCTTTCATGATTTCATCTTCGGATATGCCCGGTGGGAACATCTCTCTTGGCACTCCGTGACCAAACATCGCAGCATATTTTTGTTCCAATTCAAATTTCTTATCATCAAAGCCTTTGATATCTTCATCAATTAATTGATGCATAAAATATAATGTTTTGTATTCCATAATAAGTCCTTTCCTGCGCAAGGAATTGTAGGAAAATAAGTGATGCAGATTGCGCAGGATATTTCTTTGAGAATGTATGTCAAAAAACGTAGGCGTAGCGGGCTACGGCGAGGCTTTTTGGCATGCATAATCAGAGAAATAGCCAAGTCAAGATGTGTCAGTTATTTTTCTACAGTTCCCAAGTTGCATCGGTTATTTTCCTACAGTTCCTAACATCATAGATGCAGCCTTTTCATAAGAGTAACAGGCATCAGAACGATTGTCCCAATCACCATCACCGCCACCACATATCCCTGAAACAGGAATGACGGCATATTTAACAGCAGGAAGCATATCAGCAGATATACTGTCTCAAAAGCCCGCCGCGATTTGGAATACTCCCCCAAAAAACAGGCCAATGCGGGTACAAAAAACGAAAACGCAATATAACTGCACGAACATAAAATTTTCTGTTCCGCAAAGCATCTTACGATAACAGGCAGGGAAAGCATAAATAGTATAACCGCCGCCCATAAATAAGAATACACCATCTGCCGGACTAAAGAAGATTTTATGGTCACAAAGCATTCTGTTAAACCGTTCTCATGCTCCCGGCACCCCATCTGTGAAAACAAGGCCACCGAACAGATCAGCATGATGATCCACAAGTAACCCTGCGCATATTGGAGCGGGGCAAAATTGCTGTATATCCACAGTCCCACATTTACTGCAAGGCAGCTTTTGGGCAGGCTTTTTAAGAGAAGGCGGCGCTCCATCATGAATTGGTTTGTGCAGCAGGCGGCTTTTCTGCCCGCCCGCCCTTTTTCCCGTGGTTTCCCGGAAGATGTCTTTTTGTTTTTCTCTGCCGTTTCCAGTAAAATGACCGCTGACAGGACAAGCGCCATGCTTATGGCGGTCAGTATGATCTTTTCCATGAGATACTGCCAGTTCCATAAAAGGCCATGAAAAACAAGCTCCTGCCCGCCCTTACTGCCTGCAAACATCCCTCCGGGTACAAGTATGCCTGTTTCCCGCACCCCGCGCCCAATTACCGGAACCACGGCATCGTCGATGCTGTCCATAACCCATCTGTAATTTCCATAATCGAATGCGCCGAGCAGCGGATTGTCATACCCACTGGCTGAATAATTGACAAGGAACATTACAAAAAGGGCTGTAAGCCCGACAGCATTCCCTGCCTTGCTGCTGATAAAGGGTACGCTCTCCAGCAGGACTGCAAAAGCAGCGGCAAAAACAATCCCCGGATAGATACCGATAAAAGGGCTGATAAAATCATAAAACGGCAATGGCTGGTCTGGGAACCGGAATGGGAGCATAAGCGCAGCCCCAAGCATCACAAACAGCCACATAACGGTCAGCATGGATAAATTGGAAAGGAATTTCCCGATAATATAGTTCCCCTTTTTCATATTCATGGACTGCAGGCCATACAGCAGGCTGCTTTCCCTGTCCATGCTGATATTGTTTTTTACAAAGGAAAGCCCGATCATGGGGAACAGCACACCGCCGCATAAGGCTATGGCAATGGGAATCCATGACGGATTGGAGCCTTGGCTGAATATGCCCGGTTCCATGCAGATGGATACCAGCGGTGCTTCCACATCGGGAACGGAAAAGAACGCAAGGAACATGGCAAATACACACATGGCCAGAAACGAAGACCGCCTTACCCTTTCCAGCAGATCGGCTTTCATCACCTGGTAAATGATATATGGTTTCATAGTCATCCCTCCATAACGAAAAGGCAGGCATCTTCCAGTGTGCTGTTTACCGGGACTGCCTGTTCCCAAGGCTTTTTCCGGCTTACCTGCCGTATGTGGATGCCCTTTTCAGTCTGCACCATGCTGCTGATGCCTTTCATGTTCTCCTGCAGGGAAGGCAGCATATACTCCCATACACACCCTTTGGCCTTCGCAATAAGTTCTTCCGGGCTGCCGTTAAAGACAAGGCTGCCCTGCTGCAACAGCAGTATCCGGGAGGCAACCGCCTCAATATCCGATACGATGTGCGTTGATAAAATGACAATCCGCTCCCTGGATAAGCGTGACAGGATATTGCGGACTGCAATCCTCTCTTCCGGGTCTAACCCGGTAGTAGGCTCATCTATAATGATGATCTGCGGGTCACCTAACAAAGCGCAGATAATGCCTACCCTCTGCTTCATGCCGCCGGAGCAGTTCCCCATACGCTTACCCTTTGCATTCTCCAAATGGAAATCCGTCAGCAGACTGTTTATCTGTTTTTTTGCATCTTTCTTTTTTATCCCTTTTACGGATGCTATATAGGAAAGATATTCGAGTACCGTCAGATTCGGGTAAGCGGAAACCTCCTGCGGCAAATAGCCTACCGTACTTCTCATAACATTCGGATTTTTCACAATATCCTGCCCATCCAGCAGGATGCGCCCGCTCGTAGGCTTTAAGATTGTGGAAAGCAGTTTCAGGAGCGTGGTCTTTCCCGCCCCGTTCTTTCCGATCAGCCCTATAAGCTGCCCGCTGTGCAGTGTGGAGCTGACATTCTGTACAGCCGTTTTATCTTTATATTTTTTCGTGATATCCTCTAAAACCAATTCCATAGGAACAACCCCTTTCCATGATTTTTTACTGCCCTTCCGCCTCCAGTTTTTCCACCTGTGCTGAAATCTCTGCGGGCAGTTTTGCCGTATATTCCTGATCCGAAAAATCAAAACTGGCTTTACAATAAATTTCATCATTGTATCGATACAGTTCAATATGTATGATCCTGTTCCCGTCCGTTTTCTGCTGCCCTGCTGATGTACCGCCGTCAGTCTGAAATACATCTATCCTTTTATAGCCAGATGCCTCACCCGGTATTTCTTCTGTTTCACTTTCCCCGTCTAAAAAGTAATCACAGAGCTGATTGACTAAATCATCCGCTGTTTTATCCTCAGCGCCATATTCTTTTTCTGTACTGCTTGAATAATCATAAACTGCAATGATCTGGTCTTTTCTGCTGTCCCCGCACCCGCTGATAAGCAGGCAGAAAAACATGGCGAAACAGGCCATAATTTTTTTCGTTACACTCTTTTTCATTTAATCAGAATCCTCCCTTTCCCCAGTTCCGGCTAATTGCCATCTTTAGACGGTGTTTCAATGATAATGTTCTGCGAAAGCTCGTTCAGTAATTCCTTCGTAATCTGCAATTCAAAATCTTCCAGTGCATAATACTTCATAGCTTTCCCGCTTTCCGATATTTCCATTGCGCTGGTGACAAGCCGGGCAGTTTCCAGCTTCTTTAAGTGCATATAAAGCAGGGGCCTGCTGATATTTACCAGACGGGCCAGCTCACTCACATACTGCCGCCCTTCTGCCAGTATGCCGATGATCTTTATCCGTGCTGGGTGTGAAAGGGCATCAAAAACATTGATGTAATCCTCATATTTTTTTAAGTTTAAATCTCCAACAAAATTTCCCATAATCAAATATCTTTCATCATTTTGTCAATGGCTTCTACTTTTTCCTTTACAGTCTGCAGGTCTTTTTTCATTTCAGCATTCTCACGCTTCATTTCCTCTGCAAAGCTGTTAAACCTTGCCACATCAACGCTCTTGATCTTCTCCCTTTTCTCCTTGCTCCTGATAACCAGTATGATTGCAACAATGACAATAAAACCGATTGCGCCGGTCACGGGCATGATGACTGCGATGTTTCCCATTTTTGTTCTCCTTTCAAATTAAAGTGTTTCATGTGTAATAATTTTATTACATATGAAATTATTTGTCAACACATTTTTCACTTAGATATGCAACAGCAGGAGAACCATACATGATCCTCCTGCTACAAATGCTTTCAATATGTACAGCCGTCTTTCAGACAGCTAAGGAATATTTCTTACGCCTTTATATCAAAACTTCCCCATGCAGGCACTGATGTACCAGAAACCGCTGCTATGAGGTTCTGCGTAACGCTTTTCATATCTATGCCCGTGGCAGATACCGTGAACGATTCTGCTTCTCCATCTGCTCTTTTCTTTCTGCCCGCCGTTCCGCTGCTTTTTCTTCTAAATTTTTTCTCTCCTCACGCCTTTTTTCTAATCTTTCTTTCTGCCTTTTTTTCGTATTCAGTATGGATGCGCTTTGTTTTGAGCCGCTGGTTCTTGTTGAACCACTACAGGAGCATTGCATACTTCCATCTGCATTGATCCTCACAGCAAACCCATGTATCTCAATACCGTCACTTTTTGCCCTGGCAAACATCTGCTCATGCGCTGCTGGTATGCCCGCTATGTCATTTTCAATTTTTCTTGCAAAATCCGGATCACCTGCCATTTTTCTCAGGCAGTCATTGGAGAGATTCAAAACGATGTTATTTCTATCGCCACTTGCAATTCCCCTGCTCGAATTAATATTTATCTGCGGAAATTTCTTGCATAATTGTTCATAGTATTCCTGTGCCCTGGCTTTACTGCTTGTCTTTACCTCCCTTGTTGCATCACTACCAGATTTCTTCATAGTATCGGTGTAATTTGCCGCATAGTTATTGTAATTGTTTGTAATTTCCATTGCCATAATCTTTACCCTCCTTCAAAAAAATATTACCGGCGGCCCCTCTGTCATCCGGAACCGCCCTTGCCCCTTGCGGTAAGTCCAGGCATGATGCCCTTCATTAACCAGGCAGCGTATCTCCGCCTGCCGCTGTTTCAGTCATGACATTTGCATCATAAGCATTGGATGCCGCCGCCATCTGCCTTTCACCAGCCCATGCCTTTGCCAGCCTGCTTCTCTCCTGCTCCGCCTTTGCAGCCTTTTCATTCAACAGTTCCTGCTGCTGTCTCTTAGCCTGCGCCCGCTTTTCCAGATATTCTTCCAGCGGTTCCTTACTTTCCCCACCTCCCCTGCTGCAGCATTACCGTCACATGGAATACATCCCCTTTCACTTTTATGTTTACACCGCCAAAATACCTCTCTGCAATATCCCGCACGTTTTCAAGCCCTATCCCATGCTCCATAATGATTCCCGGCAGGATACTCTGTTTCGTTGTAGGCGGGAGTGAACTGCCTTTGCTTATAGGAACAGCGTCATCAAAGCTATTTTCTACATTCAGCAGCAGAAACTGCTTCTTTCGCTTTAATGTAAGACGTATAAATCCTTTTCCCGGTTCCAGTTTCTCGCAGGCTTCAATAGCATTATCCAAAAGGTTGTTCAGGATAATCCCCAAATCAAACACGGGAATTTCCCCGCCATACCGGAAATCTGCATCAAACCGGATTCCTGCCTTTTCCGCCCTGCGGCATTTGTCATTGATGATGACATCTGTGACCGCATTTCCCGTCACATACTTATATTCCAGTTCCTGCATGGTTTCGTCCATCCGCCGTACATAGTCCTCTATTTCCCCATACTCCCCGGCTCCTGCCAGTCCTTTGATATTGGCCATATGGTTCTTCATCTCGTGCCGCACCTTTCGGATGTTTCCATAGAAATTCTCCGCTTCCTCCAGACGCTTCTTCATTGCCTTGACCTGCTGTTCCTCTATAAAATGTTTCTGCCTCTCAGCAAGCAGGATGCGGTATTTCTGCCAGAAATAAATCAATGCGGCTTCCCCTATGAAAATAAGCACTGCTATCATTGGAACTTCCCAAAGCAAATAAAATGAAAAACTCATCCTCTATCTTTACAGTAATCAGCCCGCTGATGATTCTTGTAATCATGCTCCCGACAAAATTCAGAATGGAAAGCAGGATAACATCCTGCCAGGCCATTATGATTGCATCCTTCAAAAATCTGTACAAAATAAGCGCCATTGCCACAAATAATACCGAATAGGCACATACCAGACAGAACATCCCAACTGCCATGCAGCAATTCACTTCCTGCTGATAACGATTCTGTAAAAAATCAATCCTTTTCATCATCACACTCATTATTTTCATGTAGATGCTGTTTGCAATCAGGAAACTCAGGCAATGAAGGTTATAAAAGGCGAGCACCACAAATACAGCTTTTCCAATCTGTTTTTTGTAACGTATTCCACCATATCCCATAATGGCAAGAGCAGAAACGCCATACCTTACCCAAGTCGTACATGACAGAAATCCTATCCCTATATTGGCAAGAATAAACAGCACTGCCGCAATGCCATCTGTTTTTCCTTTTTTCCCTCTGAAAGCCGCCGCCCACAAAACAAGGAACATGATGGCTTGTACGGCAATCTTCCATATATCCAATATGCTATTCACTATTTCAAACGCTGGCTGGCTCATAGGCTTTCCTCCGAAATGTAATCCATGTATGCCTGCACAAAGCCGTCATATTTATATCTTGAAAGCAGCAGCTTATCCCCGTTCGCCATCCTTACCTCCGTCTTATCGTAACCCTCCACATAGAAAAGGTTGATAAGGTATCCCCGGTGGATGCGGTAGAACTGCCCTGCAAGCTCCTTCTCCAAATCCCCGATCTTCGCATAGTATTCAAGCCTGCCTCCGCAGGCTTTATTCCCGTCTTTCAGGTACAGGACGATATTGTGGTTCCGGCTTTCCATGTAATAAATGTCATTGAGCGGTATCGCCTTTCCTTCGCCGCCATACTGGATCACAAGTTTTTTCTTTCGCTGCTCCGCCTCCGATGCGATCTGCCCAGACAAAATTTGTCTTGACGCCCGTCCGAACACCTCTGCAAATTTCTGTTCGTCCACGGGCTTTATCAGATACTGGAACGCCCCTACGTCAAACGCATCATACACATATTTTTCATACCCTGTCACAAAAATGATGATGGGCTGTTTCTGTGCCTCCATGCCCCGGATATGCCTTGCCAGCCCCATGCCATCCAGACCAGCGCCGAAGCCGCCCATCTCTATGTCCAGAAATATAATGTCATGCTCCTTACCGTCCGAGAGGTACGCATCGGCAGAGGCATACTCCGTGATGCTGTACTCCCCGCCCTCAGGCTGTCCGAAAACCCACAATTTTTGGCCATTTTGGGCACAAAAAATGCCAGGTTTTTCGGACATTATTTGTCCGTTTATAGTTACCTGACCTCGAAAACTGAATAAAATACGCTTTTTTGTTGTTATTTTTCCCATTATGCTGCAACAAGTGCCATCAGTTCTTCAAATGAGAACATGTTACACGCCCTGGACAGGTTATATCCCATGGCCATGAGCGCAAATTCCCCACCTACTTTCTGTTTACCCTTTAACAGAAAGCAGGCTGCTCCCATTGCTCGTTTTATTGTTCCAAACGGATGCTCTGAAATACACATCCGCTGGTTCATTTTTTCCCTGTCCGGCCTGAGTTTAAACCTGACTACCTTTTTCTTTTCAAAATGGTACTTTGCCTTCTTCTGGTTCTTTTTTCCTGGTTTCTCTGTTTCTTCTTCTGAGTTTTCCGCTTCTTCCGGTTTCCACCACTTTGCTTTCTTTTCCAGGCTGTCTTTGCCAAAATCCGTTTCCTTCCAGTTCGTGTTTCCCTTCCCGTTCACACACTTATCACGGTATGGGCATCCCTTGCACGCCTGCCTGTTGGCATATCTTGTCGCCCCATTTTTTTTGATGCTTTTTCTCCTGAGGATTTCCCCTCCGGGACAGTAAACCAGATCCCTTTCCGGATCCCTGACAAAATACCCTTCCCCTGCACGGTTTTTCATTTCCTCTTCTGTTCCATAGGGGCTCTCCACTTTTTGTTCCGGCCCGTCCGAAACTTTTCTCCTTACCTCTGCTACCTCCATACCTTCTATTACATCCGCATATGCTTCCGGCACCACTCCCGCATGAAGCCATCTCTTCAGTTCTTCTGCATTCGTGCCTGCTGTATTTAACTCCCCTGCTTCCTCATACTCGATCTCCAGTTCATATGTGTCCTGTCCGTCTGGCAGAATGACATTAGGAATAATTCCTTTCTCAAGACATGACACCATATCTTCGGCCTGTTCGTATCCCTTATCTGCCACAGCTTCAATAATCCTGTCCCCGGCTTCCTGTTTAATGGACTCCGCTGTCGGAGCAATTAATCCATGGTCTGTTGCCTGGTTTGTCGCCAGGTAATCCATGATCAGGTGCGTCTCTGAATCCACTGCTGTCTGGACATTGTACGACACGTCCATTCCATTTTTATTTTTCATCAGCCGCGCATCTGCATCTGTCAGTGAAATCTGCGTGTGGTTTTCTTTCTCCATCAGTTCCCTGTATGAACGGTATTTCTCCAGTCTTTCCTCTGCCTCCTTCAGTTTTGCTTCCAGTTCTTCCCTGGTCAGCGTTCCACTGACAGCCTCCTCCTCTTTATCCGCTTCCTCTATCAGCCGCAGGTATTCCTGTGTGTGGTCTTCCAGCCACTTTATCCTGTCATCCAGTTTCATAATGGTAAAATTGCTGTCTTTTCCATTCCAGGCTTTAAACTTACTCCCATCTATAGACACGTATCCTGTTTCCAGATCTACGGTTACCCTTTTTAGAAATTCCTTAAATACTTCCTTTAAATTGTCTGCATTGTCTTTCCTGAAATCAGATATCGTGCGGAAGTCAGGACGGAGTCCGCCAAGCATCCACATAACTTCAATGTTTGTGACGCATGCCGCCTCAAGTTTTCTGGATGACCGGATGTTATTGCGGTATCCGTATAGATATAGTTTCAGCATACTCTGCGGATCATAACATGGCCTTCCTTCAAAACTTGGTTCTGTTTTTTCGAATCCCATCTCTTTTAAGTCTATGTGATCCACAAAACAATCGATTACTCTTGCAATACTATCCCATTCCACCATGGAATCAAGTGTATTTATTACCGCCTGGTTTCTATTGATAGGTTTTACTATATATGGCATGGAAAACACCCCGCTAAACTGGAACTTTTAAGATACTCCCATTATACCAGATATTGGTGGAAAAGTCCCACATATTTGTTTATTTAGCGTACTTTATTCAGTTTTCAAGGTGCATTTATAAAAATCGCTCTGTAAGCGTTTTTTAGCTCTGTTTGGGCGATAATCCTACGTTTAAAATCCTGTTATCGCCTCTCAGGGGTTTTCGGACAGTCTCCCCTGCTTTTTGATGAGCGAAACAAGGTAAGACCTTATATTTTTTTCATCATCACACACCGCAATTTTTATCGTTTCTGCCACCTCCAGTCCTCAACTAACTTATCGGAGAAATCAAGGCGATTTCTAACGTCTACTTCGTGAATGGTTAATCTGGCTACGTGAATCGCAGATTTTTTGTTTTTGAAAGACCAAATCAACCCTGTTTTTCTATATCAATCACCCTATCCGCCCATTCTCTATAAAATATTTCTTCATGCGAAACAAGAAGAATTGTGCCGGCAAATTCCACCAATGCAGTTTTTAGCGCATCTTTCGCCTGAATATCTAAATGGTTTGTCGGCTCGTCCAGTATCAAAAAATTACACGGCTTTAGTGTCAACAAACACCTTTTTACTTTGGCCTGATCGCCTCCACTTAGCGTTCCAACAGGCTGCATGGCGTGTTTACTTGAAATACCGCACAGGGCAAGGGCTTTGCGGACTTCCTTCATTACCATATCAGGATAACTGTCTGAAACAATCTGTATAGGAGTCCTTGCTGTATCTTCCCATATCAAATCCTGTTCAAAATATCCTATTGTAACCTGATCCGAAAATTTGTAATGTCCCTGCATGGATGGAATCTGTCCTACCAGTGTTTTCAATAAAGTGGATTTCCCAACCCCATTGAAACCCGTTATCACTACTTTCTGTCCACCCTTTATGGCAAAATCAACCTTAGATAAAACCGGATAATAATAACCTACCGATAACCCCTTGACTAAAAGGTGTTCTGTATTTGTGAACGATACTTCCGGGAAACGGAAATAAGGCGTTATTTCTTTTTGATCTAATGCCTCCATCTTCTCCATTCGCTCAAGTTGTTTTCTGCGTCCTCTGGCCATTTTAGATTTTCTTCCGGCAATATTTTTGCGGATAAATTCTTCTGTTTTCTTAATCTCCTTCTGCTGGGCCGAATACTGACGCACATAATCTTCCCTCAGAAGCGCTTTCTTTCTTAGAAATTCAGAATACGTCCCATAATACTTTGTGATATTGTCATTGTCGATATCGCATATCCGGTTTGCTATTTTCTCCAGAAAAGCGTAATCATGTGATACTACCATAAATGCATTATCCAAGCCTGACAAGTAATCCGAAAGCCATGTAATATGTTCTTTATCTAAAAAATTGGTTGGCTCATCAAGCAAGAGAACATCCGGTTTTTCAAGAAGTAATTTTGGCAGTATCACTTTTGCTCTTTGTCCGCCACTCATTTTATCAATCGGTCTGTCCAGCCCTATTGCCGACAGCCCCATGCCCTTAGCCACTTGTTCGATCTGTGTATCAATCGAATAGAAATCATGGATTTCAAGCTGCTCCTGATGCTTCGCTGCGAGGCTAAGATACTCCATATCTATATCTCCCATAGCTGCTCTTTCATAAGCCATTGTCATTTCTCTTTCAAGTTGGTATAGCCTTGAAAATGCTGATTTCAGAAAAGATTGCATTTTCGTGTTCTTTTCTATCTCTGCATATTGATCGAGGTATCCAACAGATATATTCGGCTGCCAGACAACATGTCCAGCATCCGGCATAATCTGTTCTGTACAAATTTTGATCAATGTACTTTTTCCAGTTCCATTTTGTCCCACAACTCCAATATGCCACCCTTATTCAATGAAAAATCCACATTTTTATAAAGCAAGTTTTCTCCAAAAGAATGAGTCAATCCTTCAATCTCAAAAAACTTTGCCGACAGTTCCCTTGCTGTCGGCTGCCGGACACTCGCAAAGAAACTGGACGGATTTGAGGGCTTTCACTTCCACCAGCTTCGGCATACTTATACAAGCAATCTGCTGTCAAACGGTGCAGCGCCAAAAGATGTGCAGGAACTCTTGGGACACTCTGACGTGAGCACCACCATGAATGTGTATGCCCATGCCACAAGGGAGGCAAAGCGGACTTCCGCAAGGCTCTTGGATAAGGTGGCAGGCAACGATTAGATACATTCAGAAAAAACTTTCCCTTGTAAACTGCCCATAAGGGCAAAAACAAGGGAAAATAGATATCATTTCACTATATGAGGCTCGAAAAGCCTTGAAAAGTAAGGAAAGTTCAGGAAATTCATCTGCAAATGCCGATTTATTCCTTTGATTATATCACTTCCACACCTTATCTGCCGCAAAAATACAGGGCACAGCAAACCCCAGTGGCTTTTCCTTTTGTTCGCTATTATTTTGGCTATAAAGCAACAGATAACAAGGATACTTTTATCATCTCAACTGTATAATTCGCTCATCAATCCTCCGCACTACACTATTCGTGTAAGCAGCAAAATATTTTAGCCAAAATCCGCGCGCTGTTGGATTAAAACTTTCAAAATCCACGCCAAGTTTGGTATAGCCTTCTCTTTTCAACACAGATATGGTAAAATTCAGTAAATTTTGATATAATCCCTTACCCCTGTGTTCCGGCAGACAGTATGCACCTCTGATATGACGATAGGTGTTGCCCCTTGCAACAAACGTTTCGCCGGGAACCGAAATTTTTACAAACGCACATATTTTTCCGTTCTGCTTTGCCACAAAGTAACGCGCCCCTTCCTGCATTGAAGATACTGCAAACTCCTCTTGTGTTTCGGGCTCACGATTCATAAAGAAAGGGCTTTCCCGGTAATGTTGATATAATGCTAAATGAAGCGGATAAATAAAATGATATTCTGCTTTTGACAATTCGACTAAATCATAGCCGGCGCAAAATTCACAATGAATCAATTCCATCGGACGGATAGCGTCTAAACAGCGCAAACCGAAACCATAACGGAAAAATTGTTGTTGAAGTTCTTCATCATGGGCGTATAAGCAGATTGCATGGGAAACTGCCCCAGTCTTTATCCATTTTTCTCCTGCCATTTGATACATAGCTGCATAAATATGGGGGCGGTTTTTAGAAACGGCTGCATTTGCACCCATAGGCGAAAAAATCCCTCTCACATCGGTGGCACGAAACGCATTGTCAAAAGGTTCACAACAGCACAAGAACCCTATCATCTTTTCATTTTCAAACGCAGCAACACCCAAGCCATTTTCGGCAAAACCGTTTAAGTCAGGAACATCACACACTTGTGGTAATTCTTTTACATATTGCCGCTCATCATTATAATTTGCAAGGGCAATCTCCGTTGCTTCTTTCACGTGCTTTTTTTCAAAATTTAATATATTCATCAATCTCTCCTTATTGTCTACGGAGAGCTACATTATAGTCACCCTCCGTGTTTTGATACAACTATCATTATTTTTCATATCACATCATCTCCTTTACATGAAAATATCTATATAAACACAAGAAAATCTTGTGGTAAATATCACTTAGTTATCCTACTCTTTTTGTTTATTTAATTTCTATCATCTTTCTAATCCCATTTGAGATAACCTCAAACCCTATTTTCTCATAAAATGGTTCTTTTCCTTTGGCTGAAACGCCTCCGATTGTTGTAAATTTTCCAGTAGTAGAATTTTCTCTTGCATAATCAACTAAGGAACTGTAGAAAAATAACTGACGCATCTTGACTTGGCTATTTCTCTGATTATGCATGCCAAAAAGCCTCGCCGTAGCCCGCTACGCCTACGTTTTTTGACAATTGCTTTAGCAATTTCACCTCAAAGAAATATCCTGCGCAATCTGCATCGCTTATTTTCCTACAATTCCTAAGGGCATAGTGGCTAATGTCTTTGTAGGCGTCCGCTTCATAGCTGCCCAGCGCAGACTTGGAGAGGTGGGTTTGCTCCGCAAGCTGTTCCAGTGTCAGCCCACGCTCCACACGCAGATCTTTTAATCCTTCCTGTATTGTTAATGCCATGCACCCCTCAGCATATTCTGTCCTTACTGGTTAAAACCACATAGATTTTTCATCTTTGAAGTGTGGCGTTTCACTTTCTTGATATGGGTCATATCGGTTTTCATTACACCCAAACTCTTTCAAAAAGCAGATTTTATCATCAGGTGTCCATTCGATAAGGGAGATACCATCAAATGCTTCTACTCTCCCATCATTCATGGCGTTTTTGAAATACCATTCAACAACCGTCTGATTTCCCTTATGAAAATACTGCTTTATATCCCATTGGAAAACGGTTCCCCGTGTGTTCCATTCATCAAACCAATGCTTGATTTTTTCAGAGCCTTTATACTTCGGACCCCAGCTTTCAATATAAAGCGCATTGTCAGCAAATATATCCAATATTCCTAAATCAGCCTTTTGCAGCCACATATCAAACCACAGTTTAATGACTTCTTCTCTTTTTTCCATAATCGGCTCCTTTCCCTGTCTATTCTACCACAATTCCGAGCGCGTGGAGCAAGGACTAAAAAAAATTCACTTTTACGTTGTTCATGTATCGGAAAACCACTTTCATACTTCCAGCATATCTCTATCGAACATCTACGAAACGCTGTCAATAAATTCTTATTACTTTGCCACGTCCTCACTCAGCCCTTGCTCCAGTTCTTCTATTGTAGGCAATGTTCCTTTAAAATCTTTAGGCATCAACGCATTCAATTCATATTCAGATATTCCTATTGGTTCTGTGGACGTTTCAACTGCATATTTTGCCAATATATTGTCTTTCGTTTTACAGATCAGAAGCCCTATTGTCTGTGTATCTTCTTTGCCTTTCAAAGTATGATTTACTGCTGACACATATGTTGCTGTCTGCGAAATAAAGCCTGGTTCAAATTCTACAACTTTCACTTCCACAACTACGTAGCAGTGACGCTTTGTATTGTAGAACAGCATATCTATATACTGTTCGGTATCTCCTACCTGTAATCGGTATTCCCGTCCCACAAATGCAAATCCTGTTCCAAGTTCCATCAAGAAATTCTGCACATTATCCATCAGTGCATCTTTTAGTTCTTTTTCATTATATCCCTGGCGAATCGCAATAAAATCAAAATTATAGGGGTCTTTTGTCATTTCCTGTGCCAGATCGCCTGTTTCTTTTGGCAATGTATATTTAAAATTTGTGATCGCCTTTCCCTGACGCTCATATAAATCCGTATCTAAAAAATTAAGCAGAACAGCCCTTGACCAATTGTTTTCAATGATCTTATCAACATAAAAATTAAATTTTTGCAGATTGTCATGACATTTATCTATCAGCAGCTTTACATGTCCCCACGGAATCATGAAAACTTTATTTGATACCATTCCGAATTGTTCCTCAAGTTGGGGAATAATTTTGCTTCCATTATTTTCCACTAATTGTTCCCCAAGTTGGGGAACAATTTCAATATCCTTAAAAAGAGCATAAAAACGCATCATATAACGCAGATTTGTTGGGGAAAAACCTTTTGCATTTGGAATTACATCTGTCATGTCCATACTCATGTTTTGAAAAAATTTATTTCCCCATTTACTGTCAGCATGTCTCTCTGTAATATCCTTCCCCACAGACCAGTAATACATCAGCATCTCATTATTTACGCGGATGGACGCTTTAATCTGACTTGTTTTATATCTATTTCCTAAGTCCTGTATCCAATTTCTGTATTCTTCATCAAGACGCATTAATTCGCTCATAATTTTCACCTTATCACTCAAATTTTCTTAACAATAATACCATTCATGGTCTAGGATTCATCCCATTATCATCACCTGTTTCTCATACTCAGAGCCAACTTTAGCCACTTAACCACTAATCCATACAATATTCATCATTTAACTTATCCTTTAATTAAAAATTTTAAGGATACTTGACAGTTGAAAGTTCTCAATAAAAAATAACCCTTTCGCATAAATCTATGGTATCTTTAAGTTACCAATACTTAAGAAAAGAATAAACCATAGAAAGAGTTATTTCATGTATTAGTTTACCATACTTTCCAGTGGTTTACCATACGATTATGATTAATTTTATTGAAAATGTTTTATACCTTTTTGAATCCTGTTTCTCTCGTAAAGCCGCATTCCGCTGGTTTGTAACCATTACCGTAGGACTTATGCTTTGTTCCGATAAACTTGGCGTTACCTCTGTAATACGTGATCTTACCCTCTGTCCCGGATGCTATGACTCCATGATACATTTTTTTCGTGCTGCTTGAAAAACTAAGATCCCTTAACAACAGCGGAGATGTCCGTATGGAGATCATCACCAAGGCCAAAAAGTCATGTACTGCATTTGAAAAGCCGGGTTCCCAGAAACCCGGAAGGGGGCATCCGCCCAAAAAGGGCACTGCTGTCCATCTGAAAGAACTGTTTATAACCCTTGCGGGAGAATTTCAGGAAACAGAGATTGAACTCTATGGTAAAAAGGAATCGATCTGGTACTACTGCATTGATCTGTTATGGGGACAGAAAATGTACCAGGAACTAAGATTTGTACTGGTGGAAATGAATGGGGGTCAGAGTGTGGAAGGGAAAAAGTCCCGCAAAAAAATACTGGAAGCTGTGCGCGCCATAGAAATGCATATGGCATTGTCCTGCATTGCAATGGGAATCCTGCAGAGCATTTCTATCCTTTATATCGGAAAGGAAGGGTATCGGAAGCCACTGTCATGAGCTATCTGCGGAAACATTTTTTCCGCCTTTTAGGTCAAAGTCCAGAATTACGCATAACGCAAATAATTCAGAAGCAACAGAACGAGTCAGGAATTTACTGGGATTCACTGGCTTCTTAGTGGTACAAACTTTTTACTCTCAAGTCAGTTACTATTTCATTCAGTATTTCGCTGTCTTTCCATGTTTTCCTATCATGGGTAACAGAAGGGCTAGCATATGCACCGGTTACAAAAAAGCAGACACAAACAGCAACCGTAAAAATACCCGTGACAGCAATCATTGCTTTTGATTGTTTTCTAAATTTCATAATCGCACCTAACCTTTCTTTTAACTGTTCTGCGCCTTCTGATAACGTAACGGACGCGAAAGAACTTTTGTAAAGATTGTTTGATTTCAGAAAAGAAATTAACGTATCCCCGTATTCACGCTTTGCCCTTTCATCACATATGGATATGACTTTTTCATCACAGGATAATTCACAGGATCTATTTACTTCCTTTTCCAGCAAATATACAAGAGGATTGAACCAGTGGACGCACACCACAATCTGTATCAGCCATTTATAAAACATATCCTTTTGTTTGTAGTGCGCCAGCTCATGCAAAAAGATATAAGACAGTGCTTTATCCTCTAATTCCCGGGCAGGCAAAACGATTCTTGGACGAACAAAGCCAATCAGCATAGGGAACGCAATCAGCGGATTGCACGATAGCTCCACCCTTGTGCTGATATTCAGTTTTTCTTCACAATCAGACAGCAGATTCAGGATTTTGATATCTGATATCTCGTTACTGCCTGCTTTGATGTATTGGATAAAGCCTTGATAAACCGTTATCTTGCGGACAAATAGAACCAGTGCCAGTGCTAACCAGATCAAAAACAGGCAGACATCTATCTGAAATGGCACACGCAGGGCATCGGCGGTTATATCATGTTTTGTCTGTACCGTCTCTGTTTTGGTGTTTTCTGAACTGGCGGAAACGGGTGCGTTGGCACTTGTAAAGATTTCCTTCGTTATCGCTGCTGTATCGAACTTTTCAAACAGACTCCCAACTATCGTCGTATCGAACGTAACGGGAATCAGAAACCGCAGCGCAGCAATTATAAATAGAAAATGAAAACAAATTTAAGAATCCTGTATCAAAATACCACCTTTCTCGAAATCTTTTGACACAAAGACAAACATCGTAGGACTCCCGCCAGCGCGCAGCACGAAGGGCAAAAAATTACAATGCAGTTGCAGCAGCAGCTTCCAGCAGCCCTCCTGCGGGGTATCGTCGCCCTGAAAGAACGCGGGTGTTCCGCCAATCTTGTCGATATCAATACAGTCAAACTGTTCGCTGTCCAACTGGGCATAAGCACCCTGCGAAATCTCGTCCGCTTCCTGTATTTCCTTCAAAACGGGCAGATATTCATACTGTGCATCATTTTCGTCAAATACTGTGGGACCTGACGCGCCGGATATCGGCGTTTGTACACCGTCAAGGCGCTGTATGCGCACCGCAGTTTCTCCGCCCTCCCACGCTGCGATATCCGGGTCATAAAAACTGTCCTCAAAACATTCCGGCTGTGTCATAAACAGATACACCATCAAATCCTGCTGATTGCCAAGCATATTCTTTTTTAGAAAAATCTGGCCGATAAAAGTCATTTTTCGGTTCTCCCAGCCTGCACTTACAGGCCAGTCCTCTATCGCGACCCAGTCTGGCTGGCCGCCAAATTTTGTGATCAGTTCTTTGCTTCCAGTTTCCCGCCGCTGAAAATCAATAATCTCATATACTTTTGCCATTGTAAACTCCTTTGTATATACTATTTACGGACTGCATCTATAACATATCACGAATCAGACCGTCCGGCAATGGCTGTGCGGATTTGCGATAGTATCACGAGTTTTTATATTTCTGCCAGCTACACACCAGATAGAGAACAGACACCGCACCGGCAAAGCTAAAGACCCCTTGGCGCACCCATGAAAACCCTTCCTGACATTGAATGAAATCTAAATCCTTGGCAGCCCCATTGACAAAGAGCATGACAGGCACCGAGTAATAAAATGGAAATTGGTGCCTAAAATATTGTCCAATCAGCATTGGCAGCACGCAGCACAGCACTTTACCAATTCGGTATATCGTTGGCGGCAGCGTATCCGGCACCAGACTCATCAGCGCAATTCCCGGAAACAGAAAAATACTGAGCTGGCTAAGCTGAAACACAATGCCGCGAAGGTTATCCCGCCCCAGCTGGTTTAGAAAAACGGGCACAAACAAACACATAGCAGACGCTATAATCGCCTGAAACGGGCTTTTGCAGTGCGATGAAAAATATAAGGATACCGCCGCAACCTCCACAAACCCCAGAAAACATTCCACAATACAAAATAAAATGTAATTCATGCTGGTCCATGTAGAACTATTATGATACTCGTTATATTGGGAGATAAATTCTTCCGCCAGCACCTGACCGCTAAAACAGTCTCCTCCCCTCAGACCATAGATGCACGCCACAAACAGGAAATCCACCAGAACAATCACAACAAAGATACTGACTGCGGCTGTCATGCCTGCCGCAATTTTTGCCGCAATATCCCTGTGCTTCCCCTCTTTTGTGGTAAACAGCAGATGCCGTGTATTCTGCCAGCTTTCATCAGCATAGACGGGCGACAGGGAAAGAAGCATCAATGCCATTCCTAATATGCAGCCAATTCCGAGCACATCATAAAAGACCTGCCAGCCATAAGTATATTCTAATTGCAGCGGCTTTCCAGTTGCCGCACTCGCTTGTCCAAGCACTGTCTCTGCGATTGGATAGGTGCGCGTTGCCACTTGATAATCATCGTATCCGCGAAAATATCCGTCCGAAAAATATTCCATCACAAAGTCATTTAAATAATTGCTGTCGAGAAAACCGTAATGCCGTTCCTCTACCCCGCTTGGAAAACCATATTTTTCAACAATTCTTGTGAGTTTTTCATCTGTCAGCTCCCCGCTAAATTCCGCTGTAATCTGCTGGTCCATTTTGACTGCCTGAAAACCACTATATTTTACACCGTTAATCGTTGTAGTTCTGTCTATGACAGCGGAGTACATATATAGGAGCAAAATGGCAAGCGACGCCGCCGCACTGAACAGAAACAGCTTTTTTGAGCAGATTTTATATAGTTCCATTTTGTATAATCTCATATGGTTCCTCCCTTCTGATCCCAAGCCCCTCTATGGTGGCTTCGCTCACACAAATAGTAATACAAATATGCATCTTCGAGTACAGGCTCTACCGCCGCCGCGTCTGAATGCGGCTTTTCCTGTGAGACAATTCGAAGCTCAACCTGTCCGCTGTGCTCGCCGCCCCTAAGATTACTCACCGCGTATGCTGCATTGAGCGCCTCTGCCTCGCACTCCGGCACGCTGCATTTCCAGACACAGCCGGCGACAGGCTCTAAAATCTTGGCCTGTGTTCCTGTCTTGATCAATGCGCCCTGCTTCATAATCATAATCTGGTCTGCGATATACTCCACATCTGATACAATGTGCGTTGACAAAATGACAATGCGGTCCTTGCCCAGCGCACTGATGATATTTCGAAAGCGCACGCGTTCCCTCGGGTCAAGCCCCGCTGTCGGCTCATCTAAGATTAGTATTTGGGGTTCGTTTAAAAGCGCCTGCGCAATACCGATGCGCCGCAGCATTCCGCCGGAAAATGTCTTTAACTTCTTATTCCGCGCGTCTGCCAGTCCCACGGTCTCAAGCAGCCTGTCAATCCGCTCTTTGGCGGTCTGGGGCGCAATGGCTTTTAGTGCCGCGATGTAGTTCAGAAAACGCACAGCGCTAAAGTCCTTATAATATCCAAAATCCTGCGGAAGATAGCCCAAAAGGCTTCGGTAGGCGCCCCCTAGCTGTCTGATCGGGACTTCATCATATGTGATCTGCCCCTGCGTTGGTTTTAAGATGCCGACAATCATGCGCATCAAGGTCGTCTTTCCAGCACCATTTTCACCGAGAAGCCCATAGACGCCATGTTCAAAATGCACTGTCAAATTCTGCACTGCCTTTTTTTCCTGCTTTTTGTCCTTGTATATTTTCTCAATTCCAGTCAGCACTAATCTGCACATACAATTTCCCCCTTATCCAATATTTCGAAAAACCACTTCATCTGTAAGACGAAAATACCCATTCCCGCCACCAGCGCAGCAATCCAGAAAACCAGCGCAGACGCTTCGTACAAGCGGGGCATGGAAGCCAGTATACTCCAGAAAAACGCGGAAAAAATACCAGCAGCAATCAGCACCAATAAATTTCTCCGCCCAATCTCTGTGAGCATCACCGCCAGACAGACACACTCTGTAGTCACAAAAGGAACCAGAATATAGATGCCTGTCATCAGAATATTTCTCTCCAGCCTGATACTGGCAAAAACCGTTGACAGCAGCAATGCCGCCAAACTAAGAATACCTGAATACGTCATCTGAAACGCGGTGAGCTGGCGCACATTAAAGTAACAGCTTGCCTCCAGCTCTGTCATACCTGAAAAAAACATACTGCCGACCTCCAGAACTGACAGAGCGCCAAGTACGCCAGAACAAATCATGCTGTATTGTTCCCACGCTTGTATGTCACACCAGTTTGTCCAGACGAGCAGCACCATACCCATGCAGGCCGCCAAGTGGAAACATAAAATATTTTTGTTCATGTAGAGAAGCTGTCCCTTTACAAGCTGCCATCGTGAGCCCGCTGTATTTTTCATACTTGCGTTTTTCGTGCAGACAGACTGTAGGGCTTCCTGCTTTCTGGCTGTGTCAATTATGACATCTCTGTCATTTTCTTCAAATAATGCTTTGATATCATCATATTTTTTACGCATAATTGCCTCCTATTTTTTTCTTGATACTGGCAATTCCAAGACGAAAACGCGATTTCACGGTTGACAGTCTGCACCCTGTGATTTTGGCAATTTCATGGAATTTTAGCCCATCATGGATTCTCAGGATCACAACTTCACGCTGCTCTTGCGAGATACTTTGCAGCAGCTCTTGCAGATAAAGTTCACTGTCGCAGTTGTCAATCGTTCTGACAGTACCCAAGCACCCTCCTTCTGCGGTATCTTCAAGCATATCAAAAGAAAGAAGCTTTTCGCGCTGTTCGGACTGTCTGCGGAAATAGTCACAGCACAGATTGCGTGCAATCATCATCAAATACGCCTTGAGATTTTTATGTCCGCAGGAATCCATATATTTCATATATCTTAGAAATACTTCCTGCGTGATATCGCAAGAATCCGTCGAATTACCAGTATAGTACCGGCAGAAACGATACACATCTTCATAATACATTTCAACTGCCGACTGGACACAGTCCTGTCTGTTTTTCTGATGAATCATTTGTCACCCCTTGCAAGGAAAATTTAATACTGTATACACTATATAAGACTTTGTATCGTCAAAAAAAGATTAATTCATTCAAAATTTTTAAAAATAATTGTCTGAAATACTTGTATAAAAAGAAAAAAGGATGTCGTCAATGCAACACCCTTTCTTTCTTAGTTACTGTGATTCTGCTATTTTACTGTTTAATTTTGTCCAATTCTGTAATGTTTACACCCACTGTGGAAAGTATTACTTATACCGCCTGCTCAACTGCATCATATCTCGGCGACATAAGCTGCTGTATGAGCATCTTGTGGGGATCGACCTCATTGCTGAGTACCATCTTGGTAATGACTGGTGAAAATCCGCTCACAAGCGCCACGCCGAGCTTATTTTCCCGGACAGGAATCGTATTTGTCCTGCTTCGGATATTCCAGAATATCAGCCGCGGCAGTTGATAGCCATGTGCTGCGTACTTCTTGGCAAACCGTTCAAATAACTTCTCATCAGGCGATACACAAGATGTCCAATTCCCATTGACAGCACATCTTGTCGCCGTATCAAACTCCATATCTGACAAGATCAGCAGATTTTGAGGAAGCTCGTTCTGCGGCATATGATACTTGAGTGCTGTGTCCAGTATCAGGTCGAACACTGCTTCTATGTTTGTGTTTGCCACTTCATTATGATGAATCGCGATACACAGTTTGTCATACAATGTTTTTCCCTTGGACAAATCGACAAACTGCGGTGTCTGGCTAAACGTAATGTATGTGTCCCGAAACTGTCCTGTACACCGCTCAGCAAAATAAATCGCAAGCGCATTCGCTACATCCAGACAGGATACATTGGAACTGCCAACCTTTGACCACATACTCCCAGAACCATCTGCGATACAGAGTGTATTTCCCGCGCCCTGCACATAATCAGGCAGCGCCCTCCACAGCTCTTCCAGCGTGTCATCTAACGGCTTAACATAGAGCCAGCCCGGTTTCTTTTCAAGATCCATATAGGAATGTACAATATCATGTGGATAGAGCACGCCGGCATGTACGGACTTCTCGCCCTTTTTCACTGCACCGAGAAATTCCCGGCGGCGCTCTTCATCGTTGCGCAGAAACGCAGCGTTATATACCAAATTTGCCCGTGATGGAACTGTCTCATAATCAATGTCAGCCCATTGCTTTCCACTCATTTTTACTTCCACAACATCCAGATAGCTTCTGTAAGAAGCCAGCATTTTGCGGTACTGCCTGCTCGTCATGGACAGCCTTTTTGTAAGCAGGCGTGCCAGACGTTTTGTATGGCGTGATGAGGCGTTTTCCGACGGCAGCCACTTCGCGCACAGACTGATAGAGGCACCTTTTTCCATATTCGCGCCATCCTCTGCAAGTTGCCTGTGTATGAGCTCCGCGGCCTCCTCTGCAAGCGGTGTATCAACCAGTGCCGCGAGAATATCCCACCTTGAATATTCTGGAATCAGCGGCATCAAAGCCTTGGTAAGCTCAGGGCGGCTCTTTGCAAATTCAAGCAAAACCGTCTTGAACAGCCTGCGCTCTCCGAGCCCCTGCCGCACATCTCCTGCAAAAAACAGCCAGCGCAGCGCAATCTTTGGTTCCTCATAATACGCCTTGATAAAACGGTCTATGATTTCCTGTTCTTGGGCATTTCTAAGTGAGGAGACGGCAAAATTCAAATCAAGCAGTGCTCTCCCCGATGTTCTGTAACCAACTGCACCATTTTCTGTGACAGACGTGTTATATTCATTATTCAGCATGTTCTTTACATTCTGCATGAAGCTCATTTTGTTTCCCTCCCTCTAAACATATATCAATGCCAAAATCCTATACGCATAGTAAACGGAGCTGGCAGGCCTCGAACCTGCGACCTATATGGTGACTAGAAAATTGCTGTAAGAGCTTTTGACAAAGCTCCTTTTGGCATATCGTTCTATCCAACTGAACTACAGCTCCAATCGGGGCTATTCGGATTCGAACCGAAAAATTTGATTGTTGCTGTAAGAATCTTTGACAAGACTCCTGCTCTGCCATTGAGCGATAGCCCCGGAATAAATTATTTTTTGATGAATAGGGCTAACCGGACTCGAACCGGCGACAAGGGGATTATCATTCCTATAGAAAGTTGCTGCAAAAGCTTTTGACAAAGCTCCTTTTTTCCTGCTCTACCAACTGAGCTATAGCCCTATATACAAAGAGTGGCTTGGGAGTCCCTCATCGTGGAACCTGTTTCCATATGTTAGATATGTAAGTTTGCTGTATGTGTCTTGATCAAGACACGACTCCAAACCACTCCATGCATTTACTATATCATGAAAAAAATAATAAAACAATATACTTGTGGTATAAAACGACAGGAAAAAATTAGAGATGCCGTAGCATCTCTAGTTCTTCTTGTTCTTTTCCTCAAAATCTTCTATGTATTGAATGATGAGCTTCACCGTCCCATCGACACCGAGGATACTGCTGTTAATCGACAAGTCATAGCTGTCGGAGCGCCCCCATTTCTTTGTGGAATAATAATTGTAATAACTCTGACGCTGTCTGTCCTTCTTGACCATCATCTCCCGCGCCTTGTCTGCATCCACGTTGTATTTTAGTTTGATGCGCTCAATCTTGGCATCCTCATTTGCATGAATAAAGAGATGCAGGCAGTTTTTGTACTCCTGCAAAGCATAGTCGGCACAGCGTCCTACAATTACGCACGGTTCCTCCTCTGCAATCTTTTTGATTGTATCAAACTGTGCCATAAAAACCTTATGGCTGATTGGCATATCGACGAAGGAGGAGGAATTATATCCAAAGGTATATGTGTCCATGACTAAATTGTAAAGAAACGAATTGGTCGGCCTCTCATCGTGGTTTCTGAGCATTTCCTCACAGAATCCACTCTCTTTTGCTGCCCGCGAAAGCAACTCCTTATCAAAACATTTGATGCCATAATGATTTGCAAGCTTCTCACCGATCTCATGTCCTCCAGAGCCAAACTGGCGCCCAATTGTAATTATAGTATTCATATGATCCCATCCTTTCTGAATGACATTTATATAACCTACTCTTATTATATACTTTTTGAACAAAAATTTCAAATTAAAGTTTAAAAATTTGTATGATTTTAGTAACAACTGAACTGTTACTTATTTTGAGCCACGCAGTACGGATAAGAGCGTTTCAAAATAGTCCGGAAGCGGCGCTTCGAACTCAACATATGCCCCGCTTCTTGGATGTGGAAAACCGATTGTCATCGCATGCAATACCTGTCCATTTAAATGAAACGGCGATTTTCTGCCAGAATACACTGTATCGCCCAGCAATGGATGGCCGATACTTGCCATATGCACCCGAATCTGATGGGTTCTGCCAGTCTCTAGCTGGCATTCGATATATGTATATTGCGCAAACCGTTCCAGCACTTTATAGTGCGTCACAGCAGGTTTTCCATTTTTTTCATTGACTGCCATTTTCTTGCGGTCACTTGGATGACGCCCGATTGGCGCATTGACAGTACCCTGTTCGTCCTTGAGTACCCCATATACCACCGCCCGGTACTTTCGGGTAATGTCATGCGTCTTGAGCAGAGCGGCAATCGCAGTGTGCGCTTCATCATTTTTGCAGACAATGACAGAACCTGTCGTGTCCTTGTCAATCCGGTGAACAATACCGGGACGCATCACGCCGTTAATGCCGGACAGCGCACCCTGGCAGTGATACATCACGGCATTGACAAGTGTCCCTTCATAATGGCCGGGTGCAGGATGTACGACCATATTTTTGGGTTTATTGATAATCAACAAATCGTAATCTTCATACAAAATATCCAGCGGTATATTTTGCGCTGGAATATCGGGCTCTACGCAGTCTGGTATAACAAACTTTATGCTGTCGTCCACCTTGACTCTGTAGTTTGACTTGACAGGCGTGTCATTGACAAAGACATGCCCCTCCTTGATCATTTTCTGAATATAGCTTCTGGACAAATTTTCCAGATAACTGCTAATGCATTTGTCAATGCGCTCGTCCTGCATCTCAGGCAGAGGCTCAAATACAATCTCGTTCATAGACTCTCCAATTATTTGATATCACGGAACTTTTTCGTGCGGAATGTCAGAAATTCCAAATCAGATTCTTTATATACAAACAATAACAATATCACCAGATAAATAGATGACAGTGTCACATAGATATCAGCCACATTAAAAATCGGAAAATTAATCAGGCTGAAATACAAAAAATCAACAACATAGTCATAGCGCAGTCTGTCAATCAGATTGCCGATTGCGCCGCCTGCGATCAGCACAAGTGTAATGTGCAGTTTTGTGTACATTTTCTGATACGGTGTCTTGAACAGCACATACACAATGACTGCTAAAATAATCATGGCAATCAGGATAAAAAGCACTTTTTGATTCTGAAGCATTCCAAATGCCGCACCGCGGTTTTCGAGATAGTGCAGCTCAAACACACCCTCCCAGAGCACCCACGGTTCATGATTTTTCAGGTTTGTAATTGCAAAATGTTTGGTGATCTGGTCTGCCATAATTAATAGAAACATGAAGAGCAGATCGATTGTCAGTAGTCTCTTTTTTTTCTTATTCATTTTTTATACAAATCTTTCCTTTACGAATCCCAGTCCTCGTCTGTGAAATAGATTTCATTGATGCCGGCTATCATTTCCTCCTTGGTGACAGTGGTGTCAATCATAGCCTTTCCAACTTTTTTCAACAGGATAAATTTGATCTTGTCTCCCTCCATCTTTTTGTCGGAAGTCGTCAGGTTATAAATCTCCTCGGGGTCAATATCTTCTATTGTGATTGGGAGATTAAACGGTACAAACATATCCCGTATCTCATAAAACTCATCTTTTGACAACAGCTCTCTTTTCCATGAAATATATGCCGCTGCGATGCAGCCTAGTGCGACACACTCCCCATGCATCAATTCAAAATTCTTTGCCTTTTCGATGGCGTGGCCAATCGTATGTCCAAAATTTAAGATCGCGCGTTCACCCTTTTCTGTTGGGTCTTTCTCAACGACAAGTTTCTTGCAGGTGCAGCTTTTATAAACCATATCCTCAAGTGTATCAAGATTTCTGTCATGAATTTCATAAAGATTATCAAGAATCCATTCATAGAAGCTCGCACTCTTAATCAGCCCATGCTTCAAGACTTCGCCCATACCCGAGTAGTATTGTCTGTCATCGAGCGTCTTGAGGGTTGACACATTCATATACACCAGCTTTGGCATATAAAAAGCGCCTACCATATTCTTATACTGGTCAAAATCGACGCCTGTCTTGCCGCCGATGCTGCTGTCCACCTGCGCGAGCAGCGTCGTCGGAATCTGCACAAAATCGACGCCTCTAAGATATGTGGCAGCCACAAACCCTGTTGTGTCACCTACTACACCTCCGCCAAGCGCCAGCAGCAAATCCTTTCTGTCAAACTTATTTTGTATCAAATACGTATAAATATTCTTGACAGTATCTAAATTTTTGCTCTGTTCCCCATCTGGAAAGTCATAGACAAAAATCCCTTTACAGTTGTCTTTGAGTTCATCACGCACCTCATCTGCATAAAATCCTTTCACCCTAGAATCCGTAATGATGCAGATCTTCTTATCCTGTATCTCAAGAGGTGCTAACTCCTTTGCCAGCCGGCTGAAATCCTGTTCATATACAATATCATAGATGGGTTTGTTGTTCATATTGATTGTTAATCGCTGTGACATAAGTTCCTCCTTAAAAGTATGGGTCTGTGCATAAAAAACTTCCCACTGTAAGTACAAGTGAGAAGCCCATCCTTCGTTATACGAAATCAACTCCTAAACTACATTGCGCGACATCGGTATTGGCACATCATATGTACCCGCTAAGATCTCCTGAAAATCTCCTGAGATATCAACACAAGAGGGTGTGATAATAAATATGAAGTTCGAAATCTTCTGAAGATTGCCGCTGATCGCATAGGTAGAGCCAGATGCAAAGTCAATAATCCGCTGTGCAATCTCAACATTCAGCCCCTCTAAATTCAAAACCACAGTACGATTTGCAAGAAGCGTCTCTGTAATCTCCCGCGCATCTTCGATACTGTTTGGCTTAATCACACACACTTCCATACCATTTCCGGGTGCACGCTTGACAGACCTGATCGGAGTTACCTTTTGGGACTGCTTTCTCACTTTCTCTACGGGCTCATCATAATCGTCCTCATCGCGGACAACTTTCATCGGTTTTCTGACTGTGTTGTCAATGATCTCTCCCTCATCATAATAATCATCTTCATCATAGTCTTCCTCTTCGCTGTTTAAATGTAATGCGTCTAAAAACTTGTCCATTACTCCCATAGTCACTTTCCTTTCTTTACGGCATGTACTGCCTTACTCCAAAGATACCGGTTCCTACTCTGACACAAGCAGCTCCCTCTGACACAGCTACTGCGTAATCACCTGTCATACCCATAGATAAAATTTCCATAGTTATATTATCAATGTTTTCTTCCATAATGTCAACCGATATTTTCCTTAATTTACTAAAAATTGGTCTGTTTTGTTCAGCATTTTCGACAAAAGGGGCGATTGTCATGAGCCCTTTTACACGAATATTGGGCAATTTTGCTATATCTTGTACAAGCTGTTTTACTTCATTGCAGGTTACGCCAAACTTTGTTTCCTCCTCTGCCACGTTGACTTCTATTAAAATATTGACACATGTGTCTTTTTTGACTGCTTCCCGGCTGATTTCTTCCGCCAGCCTGAGGGAATCTACACTGTGAATAAGCGCAACCTTATCCACGATATATTTGACTTTGTTCCGCTGTAGATGCCCGATCATATGCCAGCGGATATCTTTGGGCATCACCTCGTATTTGTCAAGCAGCTCCTGTACTTTGTTCTCGCCAAAGTCCCTGCAGCCGCAATCATATGCTTCCCTGAGCAGTTCCACTGGTTTCGTCTTGCTCACAGCAATCAGCGTGACCTCCTCCGGCGCACGTCCTGCCTCCTGACAGGCGGCTGCGATATTATTTTTCACTTCTTCGATATTGTCTTTGATACTGTATTCATTCATAGTAATCCCCCATTCCGCCTCATATTCCTCCATCACAGTTCAGATTATTTATAGGTGAAATCATAATTCTTGACACTGGAGGCATCCAGCACGATTCTGTCATACACAGTCAGTCCATATTTGGTGTTTGAGCTGACAATCGCATACTCTTCATTTTCATCTAATTTGGTAATCTGCTTAAAATCGGCATAGCCTTTATTCATATTATACACGCCGGTCAGTTTGCCCGACCTGCTGACAGCCATTTTATCCGGTGAATCCGGTTTGCAGATATAGTCTCCAACTTTTATATCAATGCTGTCAATATAAAATTCCTTGTCATCTGAGCTGTACACCGTTGTCTCTATAAAGGAGCTGACCAGATTGCCGTTCTCATCTGCTTTTTCCTTCAAAACGCCATAGTTTCCATTCGGCCCGCCCTTGGTCATATACTCTGCCGGAATGATATAAAATTCCTTTTCAACAATGGCAGACTGTGGTATTTTGAGTCCTTTTACTTCATCGAGAATCAGCTCAATATCAACATAGCGGTCTGTGCAGAAGGCAACGCAGGAATTGTTGAAAGTCAGCTGCGCATAATCCCCGTCTGCAAGGTGGTGAATGGTCACCTGCCCCCATGAGGTTTCCTGTGTCTTGACAAATTTTACCTTGACATACTCTTCTTCCTCTAACACAGCACTTCTGTCTTTTTCGACAGGAATGATCAAAGACCAGTTTTCATCTGTCACCAGTTTTCCCACGGTTGCATTCTTTTCAATTAAGTCGTTATTATTGACTCTGGATTTCTCATATTTTGACTGGTCAAACATCTCCGGGGTAATCTGCTCCGGGGTAAGCCCCTCATAACCGTCTGTGCTGTATACAACATATCCTGTTTTACCTGCGCTGCACAGCGACACCATTCCGCCCAGACTAGACTGGTTTAACGTCTCCATATGTTCATACATACTGATGTTTGCCAGTTTAAGGACGGTGCCTTCAAGATCATATTTAAAATCATATACACTTCGAAATTCTTTGCAGTCAAACATTCTGTCGTATTGTATTACTTCAGAGCGCAGCTCTGAAAGCTCTGCATCGGTATATGATGAATCCTCCATATTTCCTGTATTTAACAGCGACGCGAGTTTTCCGCTCTCATCAACCGAATAGACGGTATCTCTTGAGGAAACACGCTCGCCCTCCCTGATATAGTAATTGATATAACCCGTGTAGGGGGATCTGAGCAGCTCCTCCTGCCGGATTGCAATTCCTGTATAAGTCTTTGCTACAGACAAAGACCCGATCTGTATCTCATATCCCTGAATCGGTTCCATTCTGAAATATGTAATAATAACAGCAATAATATAGACGGTCATTGCGCCGAATATTGTAATTTCTATTCGATTCATGGTTCTGCCGGATTTATTTAATTGTTTCTTGCGTACCTGCCGATGTTCGGATGCCACAAATATTAATCTCCTATCCTATTGCTATTTTTACTTTTTAATCTTTAACATGTAAAAAGCCCCGGTGGAATTATTCCGAGGCTTCATCTACACCCTATTACAAATAAGTCATTATAAAGACACGACCACTTTTGATTTCAAGCTCTCGGAAAGTTCTGTCTCATCTAACGAAATACTTGCTATAATCTTAAATCCATATGTACTGCTTATTGACTCCAGCTTATTCAACACTTCTTCGACTTTCTCTGTACCTTCAAGGCAGGAAATATTTAAAAAGCTATCAAAATAGACCTGTTCAAGATCATGATCCTGGGAAACGATACCACGAATGAAGCCTACAAATTCGTCTGAATTAGCCACCCCATAATCCTTCACATTGATCAGTCTTACCTTATTATTCAGTTCATACATATGATCATTGCCTTTGTCAAGATACACGATGTTACCAGATACGGCAGATACCTCTTTGTTCACCATATCCAGAATAATTTTTGTCTTGCCTTTACCCTTTTTTCCTACAATAAGCTGCACCATAGCAATACCTCCTATAATTTGTATCATTAATGTAATGAAGTAAATAATTCCATTAATATAATTATAGATGAATCCTAATAAAAATACAACTAAAAAATCAAGGGAACCGCAACAAATTAAAAAATTACGGAATCTCACCCAGCAAATCTGTCATCTCAGTGTACATTGTTGTCTTGTCAATTGATTTCAGTACCACCGAGATAAAAGGATTGCCTGAGCTGTTCTTTGCATAGATGATCAGACAGCTTCCAGCAGCATTTGTCGTTCCGGTTTTTCCGCCGATGACGGTAACATGCTCGGGTGCAAATGCCTCACCCCGAATATACGCATTCGAGTTCTGGAGATCAATTTTTTTTTCGTTATTATTCTGATCATGATATACAGATGTATAGTTTGGCGTTTGGATTAACTCTATAAACTTGTCATATTTCAATGCCTCGTTGGAGATCAGATACAGGTCATATACCGTGGTATAATGATTGGGATCTGTCAGTCCATGAGGGTTCACAAAGTGGCTGTTGGTTGCGCCCAGACTGTTTGCCGTCTCGTTCATCAGCACAGCAAATTCCTCGACACTTCCACCCACATGCTCTGCAATCATGACAGCTACATCATTTGCTGATTTCAGCATCAGCGCATGGAGTGCCTGATCCATCGTCATCGTATCGCCCGGCTGAAGCCCCAGCTTTACAGCGCCGGATTCACTGATATTTACATTCTCTGTCGCTGTGAGGGTATCCTCCAGATTCCCATATTTCAACGCGCACAATGCCGTCAATACTTTTGTAAGGCTTGCCGGATTCAATTTTGCATGAGGATTTTTGGCATAGATTACCTTCCCTGACGTAATGTCAAACAGACCGGCAGCCTCCGCCTGAGACATATCAACATCTGTTCCCTGCGACACGTCGCCAGCCGTGACACACAATCCAGCCGCAAACGCATTCATCGTCGTTCCGCGTGTCTGCGATGCAATCGAAAAGCTGGAGTTATTTCTGTTTCGGTCATAGGCAAATGTGTATTCTTTTGCACTGCATCCTGCCAGATTGAAAGCCATCACCAAAAATATCAACATTGCACATGTTCTTCTGCAAGATTTATTTATACATTTCACGCCAGTCTAAATCTCCTCTGTCAAGTGACTTGATCAAAAGCTCTGCGGAGGCAAGATTGGTCGCCAGCGGAATATTATGCATATCACAGAGCTTTACCGCATTATTCACATCCGGTTCGTGGGATTTTGAGTTCAACGGGTCTCTCAAAAAGATAACAAGGTCAATTTGATTATGTTCAATCTGTGCACAGATCTGCTGTTCTCCTCCCAAATGTCCTGCCAGATATTTGTGAATACTTAAATTTGTAACCTCCTCGATCAGCCTTCCTGTTGTTCCTGTGGCGTACAATTCATTCTTGCTCAAGATCCCTCTGTAAGCAATGCAAAAGTTCTGCATTAATTTCTTCTTTCCGTCATGTGCGATTAACGCAATATTCATAGTCCTTGCACCTTCCTTTGTCAATTATTCATCTAAAAATATTTTAACCCTTTTGCATCTAAAAATCTATAACTAATCATTTAATTCAAAAAAATTTAACATTTTCATCTGTCTTTGTGCAACCTGACCAACTCTAATTTAATTATTATACTTTCGAACACATTGTAATCGTATATTTAGCACAATCCCCATTCCAATATACAGACTTACCAGCGAGGTGAGGCCATAGCTTACAAATGGTAACGGCACGCCCGTATTCGGGAGCATTCCTGTGGCAACTGCGATATTGACAAAACTTTGAAATCCGACAAGCGCTGCCATGCCAGATGCGATACAAGTGCCCGCCAAATCCTTCGCCTTTCTCGCAACATTCAAACACTCCAGTGTAATGAGAAACAATAAGATTACAACGGTACATCCGCCTGCAAATCCCATCTCCTCCCCGACAATCGTAAAGATAAAATCCGTCTCCGGCTCTGACACAAAATTACCGTTTTTCACAGAGAGCATCGTATTGTTCAGTCCTTTGCCCCATAGCTGTCCAGAGCCAATTGCCATCATGGCATTTGTCTGCTGGTATGCTACTGTCTGTGCGTATTTCTCCGGCTCTAACCATGCGAGAATCCGCTTCTGCTGATATTCATTGATTAGCGTCTGGTCTGGCTGCAACACCATCACAAAGAAGATGATTGCCGCAGGAACCGCGATGGCAAGCGTACCGAATATAAACTTATAACTCAGTCCCCCCACATACCATACCACGCAGAAAACCATTGCGACAACGATACTGGTAGACATGTCTGGCTGGTCGTAAATCAGATACAGGGGAGGCAGCAGCAGCAGCAGCATGAATGCCATATTTTTGATTGTATTTAATTTTTCCCAATGCTTCATGATATACTGGGCATAAAACATCGTGAGCATAATCTTGGAAAGCTCTGACGGCTGAAAACGGATTCCGCCTATCTCCAGCCATCGTTTTGCATTGTTGACCTCTTTTCCAAAAGCAACCACCATAAGAAGAAATACGATATTGACTGCATAGATGATCCAGTGAAAACGCAGGAAAAAGGAATAGTCAAAAAATGATAATACAATCATGATAAACATGCCCATGACAAACCCCAGAATCTGTTTGTTCTGAACTTCCGGTTCTGCGCTGCCAATGGAAAGTATCCCAATCACGGTGACAGCGACCAGCAATAATATTAGTTTAAAATCATAATCCCGTATTCTATATCTTTTCAGCATTTTCCCTTTCCCTGTCTTTCCTTCTGCTAGCTGCGCAGATCCAGTATTGGTATATTGGCATACAATACTGGCATCTTTTTACCATTCCGAACAGAATTTCCCGTCTTGGCAATCTGAACCTCCATGCTTGCAGCATCAATTTTCATATACTTGGATATCACCTGCGCAATATCATTTTTGATTAACTCCATCATTTCAGGAGAACAGTTCACCCTGTCAGAGATCAATAGAATCTTTAACCTGTCCTTCGCAATCTGGCTGGATGTTTTTCGTTTAAAAAATGAAAATAAACTCATGCCCGCTCCTCCTGTAGATTTTTTTTGAATAATCCTGAGAAGCGCGTCCAGATGGTCACACTCTTCCCAAAATCCCGAAAAGGAACCTCTTTGCCTTCAAGCCGCTTGCAGATATTGTAAAAGGCCTGTCCGGCATCTGAATTTTTTCCTACCAACGGTTCTCCCTGATTCGTCGCAATCACAACATTCTCGTCATCAGGCACCACGCCAAGCAGCGGTATGCCGAGTATATCAAGCACGTCGTCAACGGTCATCATCTCGCCGCGCCGGATTAAATCTTGGCGCAGTCTGTTCAGCACCAGATCGACCTTCTTGATCTCATTGGCCTCAAGCAGCCCGATAATCCTGTCTGCGTCCCTGATGGCAGAAACCTCCGGCGTCGTCACGACAAGCGCATGATCTGCGCCGGCGATGGCATTCTGAAAGCCCTGTTCAATTCCCGCAGGGCAATCCAGAATTATGTAATCAAACTGTTCTCTGAGAGAGTCTGTCAGCTTAACCATCTGTCCGGGCGTGATACAGTTTTTGTCCCGTGTCTGTGCCGCCGGCATGAGAAACAGCCCCGCATGTCTTTTGTCCTTAATCAGTGCCTGCTTTAACCGGCAGTTTCCCTCAATCACATCGACAAGATTGTAGACGATGCGGTTCTCAAGCCCCATCACAACATCGAGATTTCTCAGTCCGATATCCGCATCAATCAATACAACACTTTTCCCCATTTCCGCCAGACCTGTTCCTACGTTTGCTGATGTGGTGGTCTTGCCCACACCGCCTTTACCAGATGTAACAACGATTACTTCACTCATAGGAATACTCCTCCATTACAAATAATGGTTCTCTGGACGCCCGTGCTGTTTTACAGGGTAAAGTTGTCCAGCAATTCTTTTGTAATAGATTCGATCTGCACTTCACCATTGTGTGTATATGCAATCTTCGGTACGGTTTGAGGTTTTTTAAATCCCCATCGCGGCGTTTTTTGCGGCTGACTATTGTACACGTAATCTCCAATCTGTAAGACGCCCGGAAGCATATTGAGCGCGACAACAAAATGATTGCTGTTCCCCCCTGCCCCGGCATATACATCGCCTGTCAATGTGCCAAGCACCACAATATCCTTATTGGAATACACACAGCTTCCCTCACAGACATCTCCCAGAATGATAATACTGTGTTCTGTCTCGATACTCGCCCCATCCTTTAGTGTCCCTCTGTAAAACTGTCCGCTGTTTTCATCATTTTGGAAGTTCAGCTTGTTCTGTACTCCGAGAAACTTTAGATTTTTCTCCTCATCCTTTCCCATCAGGCATAGTATTTTCAAACGCGAATTTTGCGTGATTGCATCCAAGATCTCACGCTCCTGTTCCTCTGTCAGCTCTCTTCCCTCGATTGAAATTGCAACTGATGCATCCTTAAAGAAACCATCCGCTTCCCGAAACTTTGCCGCAATGTCCGCCAGCAGCTCCTGAAATGAAATTGTTCCATCTAATATGATCAATATGCCATTCGGAAAACTTTTTAAAATCACTGAATTTTTCACATTTGCTCCTTTTAATCCTGTTGTATACCACTGACAGTTTCTGGAATTTCTGCCGTTCCTGTCAGAAGCTCGTCCTCCTCTGCCAGACCATAGTAATATTTATATACATCCCTTGCAGTCTGTGCCGCATAATCTGAGCTGTAACCGTATGCAATGCGCACTGTCACTGAGATCTCAGGATTCTCATAGGGTGCATAACTAAGAAAAAGTGCATGGTTGGTGCGGTTGCGCCCCTCCTGTGCTGTACCAGTCTTGCCGGCAACATGAACCGGCAGTTCTTTATAGTAGGATTTCTTTTCGACCACAGACCGCATTCCAGTATGAATGGCATCCCAGATACTGCTGTCAATGTCAATCGTGTTCCGAACCTCCGGCGTATAATCCTTGACAAGCTGCCCTTTGGCATCTGTCAGTTTATCTAAGATACTTAGATTGTAGACGGTACCGCTGTTTGCAACTGCCGTCAGATATCTGGAAAGCCCCACCGTCGTGTAGTTGTTAGACCCCTGTCCGATTGTGGAGGTGACAATAGTCTCGTCGGAAAAATGCGGATCGGACTCTGTAATTTCGATGCCTGATTTCTCTGTCAGACCAAACATATCTGCATATTTTTCAAGCCTCGACAATCCGTATTCACTGTTATAGCCCGTGCCGTCCTGCGCAAGCCGGTAGCCGACTTCGTAGAAAAATACATTGCATGAATTCGCGATCGCGTTGGACAGGTTCATATTGCCGTGTCCTGCGGAGGACCAGCAGTGGCTTGGCGGGTCGAGCTTATCAAATATACCGCTACAGAAAATCGTGTCGTTCAGCGATGATACGACGCCCTCCTGCATTGCAGCGACAGCCGACACCATCTTAAACGTAGAGCCCGGCGCCGTCTCCTGCTGGGTGGCAGCACTCCACTGCGGCACGGACAAATCTGCCTGTAGCTTCGCAAAATATTCTGCATCGACGCCGTTAGCCAGTTTGTTGATGTCATATCCCGGATAAGAGACAAGCGCACGTACCTCCCCTGTCTGGACATCTGTCACAACGCAGGAACCTGAGCAGGGATCGAGCGCTAACTGCGCAGGGGTAATCTGTAGCGTCTTTATCATTTCCAGCATAAAATTATAGGCGTTGGTCGAGCCATTTTTGAGCGCATTGATCTTGCTCTCCTCAACGGTAATCAGATCTTGTTCCCACAGCAGCATACATACCTGTCTGCCTGTGATGGTCTGGTCGCTAATCATGTATTTATACATTTTCTTCGAAAATCTGATATTGTCCTGAAGATTTTCAAGAATATATTGTATTACGCTGTTTAGTACTTCCGCCGAATCCGAATACTGGGACTGTACAGACAGCTTGGTGATATCAATCCAGTTTTGTGAGATGGCATAAGTCAGATACTCATTTAGGCTTATGACCTCATCTGTCGTCCATGCAATGTATGTGGGGTCCTCTTTGTTGATGGCAGAACTCATCAGCACCCCTTTGTCGGTGAGCATGGAGACAATATAGCTCTCGTAGTTTTTGTACTCCTTGGTCAGCTTATCATACGGCGTCTTTGTGACAGAGAGTTCCTCCTGCAATGTCGCCAAGACATTTCGCTGCTTCTCCTGAAAAATCTGGTTCACTTCTTTTTCTGTATCGTAAGCATTCTCACTGGTAAAGTGATTGATGTCGATGACATTGTTGTCAAATAGCGCAAAATATACATTGTCAATTGGTATGATAATATCCTGCCGCGAAGCGGATTTCAACGGGTCATAATTGTAAATATTTCTGGTTTTGGCAACAAGAATGCCGGCAATTTTCTGTTCCAGAATATTATAGATTGCCACCTGCAAATCCTTGTCCAGCGTGAGATACACGTCATTTCCAGCCTGTGCGTCCACATGGTCTGTCGTGTTGATCACCTTTCCCATATTATCGACATAGATGGTCTCTGAACCCTTTTCCCCTTGGAGTTCGAGCTCCATAACCTGCTCGATACCGCCCTTCCCGACCGTGTCGTTCATGGTATAGCTGTCATCCTGCTCTGAGAGTGATGCGAGCTCCTCCGAAGAAATCTTTCCTGTATAGCCAAGGATATGCGAAAAATAAAACGGATAATTATACTTCCGGATCATATCCTCCTCGATGGCAACTCCCTGTAAATCTGAAGCATTCTCCATAATCACGGCAACGGTCTTGAGCGAGACATCGGTGGCAACTGTCGTCGGTATATATTTCTGAAAACTGTACAAGTTCATCTGATACCGAAGCGTCACCAACTGCAAGATCTCTCTCTTGGTATAGCCTTCCCCCAGGAAAAATTCCTTGCTCCCATCCTCCTGCTCATGATATGCGCCAATTTTGAACCGCGTGGCAAGGTAGTCTATAATCTCCTGTGCAGACGCATTTTTCATGTAATATTTGAAATCAGAGCTGTCAGTGGAACGGATGCCGTACACATCAGCCTTGAAACGCAAAAGCCGTGTGCCCTCAACCGTAAATTCATAATCATTGTTCTCATTTAATATAATATTGAAATCGCTGATGATATTGTCGCCATTGCTCTCAATCATGTGAATCAGCTTGTACAATGTCGCATTGAGATTCTCATTTTTGCCGGACGCTTCGTACACATCCTCGATGGTCACAGAATACGCGAGCTCATTGTACGCGAGCAGATTGCCGTTCCTGTCATAGATATTACCGCGGGTTCCTTCTAATGTTTTGACTTTTTCGATCATCAGGCGAAAGTTGTCCAGATACGATTCTCCGTTTACGATCTGTAAGTCAAATAATCTGTATACCAAGACTGCGCCCATACCAGTAAAAATGATAAACAATAACAGCAGCCGGGAAGTAAGCAGATTGTACAGGCTCTCGCCAATCCTTTTAAACAACCTTATTGTCACCTCTTTCGATCTCATCCATTGTTCTGTTCAGCAACAAAATACAAGGATATATAAACACTGTCACAAAGATTGTGTAGACAACCTCCGGCAGTATGACATGTTTCAGATAAAAAATAATATCAAATCTACTCCTCAAAAGATACAACAATACATAACAGGTAAATGAATACACAAAATCACTTGCCAGTATTAATACAAGCGGCAGTTTGATATCATCCTGATAAAAAATACTGTGAAATACCCCATTGGCAGCTCCTATGTACAAGTAGACCAGCGCATAAAATCCAAGGACATCGCCATAAAATATATCCATCAGCAGCCCGCACAAAAAACCTGTGACCATACCGCACTTTTTCCCGTACATAAATCCATAAGACACCGTGATGATAATCAGGATATTGGGGGATATTCCTCCGAAGCTCAGTGCCTGAAAGAGTGTTGTCTGAAAGACAAATCCGCATAATATGATAAAAAATAATATGATATTTCTCTTCATAAACCTGCTAATCCCCTATCTGCTGCTTGGTCTTTAAGATGACAAGCACTTCCTCAAGATGTTCAAAGTCAACCGCTGGCGTGATTTTGCCGGACTTCGTGATATTGTTCGTGTCCTGCGAAATCTCGCTGATATATCCAATCAGAATGCTTGGCAGATATTTGTCACTGATGTTCGAGGTGACAACCTTGTCCCCCACTTCCACAGTATTTTGTGAATCGTTGAGCTGTCCAAAGCCAATTACTCCCTCTGCCATGAGCTGCAGAGAGCCTCTCACCATCAGATTATCAGCGCTTGCAAGCACCATGCCGCTGACATTCGAATTGTCGTTGATAATCGCATTGACCTTTGCCCAGTTTGAGCCGATATCGACAATCCTTCCCACAAGTCCCCCGCCGGCGATTACATTCATATCGACTGCAAGTCCGTCGTCAGTTCCTTTGTTGATCGTAAATGCATGAAACCAGTTTCCACTGTCTCTGGCAATGATTCTGGCACCTACTTTTTCATAGCCGCTGTACTGCTCATCGAGCTTGTACAGCTCACGGAGATTGTTCAATTCATATTTATCCTGCTGGAGCTGTGTGTTCTGGACGGTCAGCTCGTCAATCTGTTCCTTGAGTTTCTGATTCTCCTGCAAGATGATTCTCAATTCTCCAAGCTCGTCCACACGAACGGATATCCAAGTGCCGATGCGGCTGACGCCATCCTGAAAAGGAACAACGACATAGCCCACCAATTTATTCAAAGGCGTCGCGGAATAATCTGTAAAAAAGGTGACTGCCATGAGTACCACACAGACACAGGTTAAGATCAACAACAAATATTTGCTTGGAATAGAGAACTTATCCTTTTTTCGCTTTGTCACCGGACTCATGAATACTAGCGCCCCATTCCTTCTAAATATGCAACAGATTTATAGTTATCGTCCTTGATGATCTTCGCAAGGCCAAGCGCAACGCCCGACACCGGATTCTCGCTCACATTGACCTTCAGCCCTGTTCCCTTTGCGATTAATTCTGCCAAGTGCACAACCTGCGATGCGCCGCCTGTCAGATAGATGCCCCTGCGGAAAATATCTGCGGAAAGCTCTGGCGGCGTCCTCTCCAAAATCACCCTGATATTGTCAATAATCACATTAAAGTTCTCAAGCATACTCTCGCTCACCAAATCCGTCGGGATCTCCTTCTCCATAGGAAGCCCTGTCACGATATCCCTGCCGTATACGACAGCTTTTCTTTCGTCTGCCTCAAGCTCGCGCAGATCAATCTTGACATTCTCTGCGGTCTTGCTGCCGACGATCAGGCTGAACTCTTTGCGGATCGCATTTTTGATGGACTCATCAAATTTCTGTCCGCCCACCTTGATCAGACGGCTGAGCACGATGCCGCCCAGTGAAAGAATCGAAATCTCTGTGGTGTGGAAACCGACATTCACGACGAGGATTCCCTGTGCATTCTTGACATCAATATCAAGCCCAAGCCCGTCCGCGACTGCCTTCTCAACACGCAGGATTTTCTTTGCCTTGATGTTGGCATCCTTCACCAGATCTGAAAAAGCTCTCTTCTCCACCTCTGTGATGTCAGAAGGAACCGCAATATAAAACTCAGCGGGCTTTACTGCACCTTTGTTGCAGTCCAGTATAAAATTTTTGAGAATGAGCTGCATATTTTTAATATCCGCAATCACGCCATTGCAGAGCGGATATGAGATTTCAATATTAGATGGTGCCTTTTCAAACATTTCAAATGCCGAATCACCATATGCAAATAAATTTTTCTTATCCTCGATCGCGATCATATTTTTCTCAACAATGACATTGTCACTGTGAGCGTTGTAAATCTTAATTGTTCTGGTACCTAAGTCGATACCAAATGCGTTGTTAGCCAACATAACAACTCCTTTCCTCATAAAAGTCCTTTTTGAATAAAACTGGTATATCTGTTATCTCCAATAATGATATGGTCCAGCAATGGAATTTCAACTAAATCGGATACTTCCTTTATCTTCTGTGTCACCAGCACGTCCTGTCTGCTGGGCGTCGGATCACCGCTCGGGTGATTGTGCAGAATCACGATATAGGATGCCTCATTGCGCATTGCCCTGATACAGATATCTCTCGGCGAGATCAATGTCGAATTAAAAGTGCCTGTCGATAGTACAGACTCGCTCACGATATGCCTTTTGGCATCCAGAAGCACCAGCAGAAGCTGCTCGGTGTCCCTGTGGCGCATTCTTTCCATATAATAAGCTGCCACCGTCTCAGGCTTGTCAAAGGTCAAATCCGGTCTTGCCTGCATATTTGAAGTGCGTTTGGCAATCTCGGCAATGCACAGCAGTTGTACTGCCTTCACTTCTCCAATTCCGGGAATCTGCATGAGCTCTCTGATATCAAAATGATACAGACCCAAAAGCCCCATGCCCTCTCCAGCCAGCTTCAAAACGTCTCTGCCAAGCTCGATCGGGGTTTTATCCCGCGTTCCGGTTCTGAGCATGATAGCAAGAAGCTCGGCATCCGAAAGACAATCCGGCCCAAGCCTCATAAACTTGTCATAAGGCAGCTCATCCTTTGCATATAATTCTTTTAAAAGACTCATGTATTTACGCCTTGCTCTCCATTATAAGCGCAGTAAATAGTACGAATGACTATCTTGGCTGAGAAAGTCCCAGCTTTCTTAGTTATCTTACCACACCATCTTGCGTCTGTACATAAAAAAGATTAGTTTTTTTTCGACATATTTCCAGTTTTGGAAAAATTTATGAAATTGTTTATACTTTTTTTAAATCTGTACAATACCTGCATCGACTACGCTTTGCAGTGTTTTCATAATGCCAAAACGGGCGTGCTCAAAGGTCAGTCCGCCTTGGAAATACACGGCATAAGGCGGCTTGATTGGTCCGTCTGCACTGAGTTCAATCGACGAGCCGGAGACAAATGCGCCCGCAGCCATGATGACCTGCGCATCATAACCGGGCATATCCCACGGTTCCGGTGTGACAAAGCTGTCAACAGGCGCTGCCGCCTGTATGCCTTTACAGAATGCGATGACCCCCTCAGCGGTTCCAAACTCCACCGCCTGTATGATGTCATGTCTTGATTCTGTGCTGTTTGGAACAACTTGAAATCCCAGTCTCTCATAGATATTTGCCGCAAAAACAGCACCCTTCAAAGCCCCTGCTGTCACTGTCGGCGCCAGAAACAGACCGTGATAAAAGTCGCGCAGGATTCCGAGCGAAGCGCCGACTTCTTTGCCAAGTCCGGGCGAGGTAAGCCTGAATGCGGCATTTTCAACACACGCCTTCTTTCCCGCGATATAGCCGCCAATCGGCGCCAATCCGCCGCCGGGATTTTTGATCAGCGAGCCGACCACCATGTCCGCGCCTACATCTGTCGGTTCCATACACTCCACAAACTCCCCATAACAATTGTCCACCATGCAGATCACATCTGGCTTGATCGCCTTGATAAACGAAATCAGCTCTCCGATTCTTGCGACAGATAATGTCGGTCTGGTCTGATATCCCTTCGAGCGCTGTATCGTGACAAGTTTTGTTTTCTCATTGACTGCCTTTCGAATGTTCTCATAATCAAAACTGCCGTCTGAGAGCAAATCCACCTGTCTGTAGGAAATGCCATACTCTGCAAGCGATCCCTTCGACGGGCGGATGCCAATCACCTCCTCGAGTGTGTCATAGGGTTTCCCCACTGGAGACAACAGCTCATCGCCGGGGCGCAGATTGCTCAAAAGCGCCAAAGCCAGCGCATGTGTTCCGCACGTTATCTGCGGTCTTACCAGTGCATCTTCTGTATGAAAAAGAGATGCGTACACTGCCTCTAACGTCTCTCTGCCAAGATCATTGTAGCCATAGCCGGTGGTTCCAAGCAGACATGCCTCACTGACTTTATTGTCCTGCATTGCCTTGAGCACTTTGAGCTGGTTGTACTCCGCCGTCCGGTCAATCTCCTCAAAACGCGGTTGTAACTGGTCTAAGATCTCTTTGCTGAACTGATAGACTTTGTCTGAAATTCCGAGATGGCGGTACATGTACTGTACAGACAGTCTCTCCTCATTTGTTGTTTCCATCATTTTATCCTTGTTTCCTTCCATATCCAATGCATTGTATTGCATGTGTTTTTTGTACTTATTTTTTATAGCTGTGTTTTTATATAGTGTAACATTTTTTCGTCATCATATGCAAATTTATCCTTTTCGATCCAGATGACATTGCGTTCCCGGCGAAACCATGTGAGCTGGCGCTTGGCAAAATGGCGCGTGTCCCGCTTGATTCTATAGACTGCCTCCTCCAGCGGAATCTCTCCTGTCAAGTACGAGATGATTTCCTTGTAGCCAAGTCCCTGCATTGCCGTCGAGTCCCGCCTGCACCCCAGCTCGACCAGTTTCTTTACCTCATCGACAAGCCCCTCCGCAATCATGTTGTCCACGCGTCTGTCGATTGTTTCATACAGTTTGTTCCGCTGGTCTGTCAGCACAAAATAGTGGGAATCATATGCAGGCTTTTTCTCCCGTTCTGCCGCATTGTGCTCTGAAATTTTTCTGCCTGTCTGACGGTGAAACTCTATGGCGCGAATCACGCGCTTGATATTATTCTCATGGATTTCCTGCGCTGCCGCGGGGTCGCATTCTTTTAATATATCATGTAAAAATGCGGCGCCCTTCTCCTGCGCAAGCTGTTCTAACTCAACCCGCAGCGCTGTGTCCTCTGCGCTCTCCTGAAAATCTATATCATAAAGAACGGACTGTATATAGAAGCCTGTGCCGCCGACAAGAATCGGAACCTTTCCCTTCGCGTAAATTTCTGTGATTGCCTGCTTTGCCAGTTTTTGAAATAGGACAATATTAAAATCCTGCGTTGGTTCCAGAATATCGACAAGATAATGTTTCACACCCTGCATTTCCTTTGGCTGGATTTTGGCAGAACCGATGTTCATATGCCTGTATACCTGCATGGAATCAGCAGATATGATCTCACCGTTGACGGCTTTGGCAAGCGCTATGGAGAGCTTCGTCTTTCCAGCCGCTGTGGGACCTGTCAGAATGATCAGGGGCTTGGTAGATTGTGTCATGCGTGGCAATATCCTTTCTTTATTTAAAATATATTTGTAATTTATAAGGGTGTGGCGGACTTTAACAGCAGATAACGCTTGTGGTATTTTAACTGCACATAATGCATGATTCGCGCATAATACACTGGATTGCTGATTCCACCCAAAATCCCGGCGACAGGAAGCCCCTGTATAAATTTGGCGAGCAGCATATCTACTGCAAAGGCATCTGCTGTGCTTCTAATCTGCTCGGAAAGCTTGGTCTCGTCAAGGTACTCTGCGCAAAAACAATTGTCCACTGCCTCGTTGCACACCTTCCAGCGCTCGCCCTTTGACATTGCTGTCTCTAACACTTTCAAAATATACCGCCGTTCGTCCGGCGTATCATAAGAAAACCCATATTGGAGTGCGGTCTCATACGTTCCCTTGAGTATCACAGACAGAAACAGGACAATATCGGGCAAGCCGATTCCCAGCACGCCCAGACCAATTCCCTCAACCGTACTGACTGCCATGTTTACCAGATTTGTGCGGTTTACATCTGCTTTTAGATCACGCAGCTCCTTCTTTCCGCCCTTTAGACTGACGGCAAAATCATGTACCTGAAAATCCTTTTCGATCGTATCTTTTGCGTATGTTTTTTCGATGATGCCAGTTCCCTTTTCAAATATTAACTCAAACGCCATACAGAATGCTTTTTGCAGGTTTGTATATACTCTGGGCGGAATTTTCTGTTCTAATGTTTCCTTCCATTTGGCGGCGCGGTATGCCACAGCCTGCCGCTCGAGCTTCTGTTCTTCCCGCTCAATGCGGTCCAATTCTTTTTCAAAAGGCGTTTTTTGCCGGTTTTTTTTGAGTTCGTCAAATATATTTTTAGGATGCGTCATAATTATCCCCCTTGCCGCCTGTCTGTCAGACAATCCGTTTAAATTTTTTCTCAATCTCATATTTGGACATGGAAATGATGGTCGGTCTGCCATGCGGACAATTATATGGATTTTCAAGTTCCAACAACTGTTCGATCAACTTGTCAGCCTCCTCGTATGTCATGGAATTATTTCCCTTTACTGCCGCCTTACATGCCATAGAAGCAATCTTTTCCCGTATAATCTGCGGTACACCACGCACCGGACTCTCAGACATTTGAGTCAATATCTCCTCAAATAGTTCTTTAATATTATGACCAAACAAGTCAATTGGCACCCCTCTGATCGCAAACGCATTCATGCCAAAATCTTCAATTTCAAAACCTAACTCTTTGAAATAATGGTCATAACTGAGAATCAGTGCAGACTCTTTCGGTGTAACACTGACTACGACCGGTGGAGTCAATATCTGTGTGTAGATTTCATTGCGCTCCACTTTGGTCAATATCTGTTCATATTTTACCTTTTCATGTGCAGCATGTTGGTCAATCATCAACATTTTGTCGCGATACTCAATAATCCAGTAGGTGTTGAACACCTGCCCCACAATTCGATACTCCTGTCTGGCTTCTTTGGTAAGTATCTTTTCATCAAAAAAATTGAGCTGTTCAGGCTTCTCGACAATGATATGGTCTTTGTTCTTGATCACGCCAAGATTTTTTGTGTCCGGTTCTCTGGCGGACGCGCCAAGTATTTTCCCCGTCACGGTATGCGGTTTGGGCTGTTCGATGCTGGTATCCTTTTTGGCTTGGGCTTTCCTGTTGTCCACGAAAAAGGACTCCTCATAGCTGCTCTCATAGGGTTTGTTGTAGCCGCTGTCTTCTTTTAAGATGTTTGGCAGAGGTTTTGATGCAGGACTTTTGGGCGCTGCTGTCTGTTCTGCGAAGCGGCGCTCCTTCTCAAATGGTTCCGGCGCATCTATTTTCGGCGTTTTGTTTTCTTTTTTAGCGGTCTTTTTGTCTGCGCCAAGTGTCGTGTCTGGTATCATCTCCTGTCTTGACAGAAAATCAGCAATATTTTCAGCAATCAATTTATAAAGGCTGTTCTGGTTCGAAAAACGCACCTCCATCTTCGTCGGATGAACATTGACGTCCACGCTTTCAGGCGGTACAGAGATGTGTATAACGCAGAACGGATATCGGTGCTGCATCATATAGGACTGGTATCCCTCCTCTATTGCCTTGGAAATCACCTTACTTTTGATATAGCGATGGTTGACAAAATAATTCTCAAAATTTCTGTTTGCGCGGTTCAGCATCGGTCTGCCGAGAAAGCCTTCCAGCGTGATGTTCTCCTCAACTGCCTGAAATTCAATGATTTCATTTGCGATGTCTCTGCCAAATATTCGGTAAATGATCGCTTTCAGATCACCATCACCGTTTGTATAAAATTTGGTTTGACCATTTATGACATACTTAAAAGAAATCTCAGGTCTTGACAATGCCATATGTTCTAACAAATCTGTGATATAACTCCCCTCTGTCATGGCTGTCTTTAAGAATTTTCGTCTCACAGGCGTATTGAAAAACAAATTGCGCACGATAAAGGTGGTTCCGTCTGGCGCCCCGACTTCTTCGAAGGAAGTTTCCTTCGCCCCTTCGAGACAGAGGCGTGTTCCTGTCACATTCTCCCTTGTCTTAGTGACAATCTCAACTTTTGACACGGCGGCGATGCTTGAGAGCGCCTCTCCGCGAAAGCCCATACTGCTCAGACTCATCAAGTCAACAACCGAGTTGATCTTGCTCGTGGCATGCCGCATAAAGGCATTTCGTAACTGGTTCTGTTCAATGCCTGAGCCATCATCTGTGACACGGATAAATTCGATTCCGCCCTCCTTGATCTCCACTGTGACAGCATGTGCGCCTGCGTCCATCGCATTCTCTACCAGCTCTTTGACCACGCTGGCAGGCCGTTCTACCACCTCGCCGGCAGCTATCTTGTCGATCGTCATATCATCCAGCACATGAATTTCTGCCATAGTTGTTCTTTCCTTTCCTTTCCTGATTCTTTACTATCTACTGTATTCTTTTACCATCTATTTTTCAGTTTATTCTGCAAGCGATACAGTGTGTTCAGCGCGTCCAGCGGTGTCAGATTCGAGATGTTAATCTCTTGCAGTTCATTCAATATGTCCTCATCTTTGACAGTATCAAACAAGGACATCTGTCCTAAGTCCACATCATCATAGTGCTTTGGCTTTTTCTTTTCGCTCTTTGTGTCAACCGCAATGCACTGTACCTTCTCGGTGATATCGTTGTCGCATAACTGTTCTGCAATCTCCTTGGCGCGGTCAATCACCAAATCTGGCACGCCTGCGAGTTTTGCAACCTGTATTCCGTAACTTCTGTCGGCGCCGCCCTTGATGATTTTGCGCAGAAAGATGATATCATCGCCCTTTTCTTTGACCGCAATGCAGTAATTGTTGACATTGCTCATCTTTCCCTCCAGCTCTGTGAGTTCGTGATAATGTGTCGCAAACAAGGTCTTGGCGCCGAGTATCTTTTTGTTACTGATATGCTCGATCACCGCCCACGCGATGCTCAGTCCGTCAAAGGTGGAGGTTCCGCGCCCGATCTCATCGAGTACCAGCAGGCTTTTGGGCGTCGCGTTGCGCAGGATATTGGCGACCTCATTCATCTCGACCATAAAAGTGCTCTGGCCGCTTGCAAGGTCGTCCGACGCGCCTACCCTTGTGAAAATTCTGTCAACAATGCCGATATTTGCGCTCTTGGCAGGCACAAAGCTGCCGAGCTGCGCCATCAGTACGATCAGCGCAGACTGGCGCATATACGTTGATTTTCCTGCCATATTAGGACCTGTGATCACTGCGATACAGTGATTATTGTTGTCCAGAAAGGTATCATTGGAGACGAACATGTCATGGTCAATCATCTTCTCCACGACAGGATGTCTCCCCTCCTTGATGTCGATGATTCCTTTGTCGTTCAGTGTTGGCCTGATATAATGGTTTTGTTCTGCGACAACGGAGAGCGATGCGTACACGTCCAGCCGCGCCACCGCCTTTGCCGTTCTCTGTATGCGCTCTAGCTGCGCTGCGATTTCATCACGAATCTTGCAGAACATGTCATATTCCAGCACATTGAGCTTATCCTCGGCGTTTAAGATGGTGTCCTCCAACTCTTTTAGCTTTGCGGTGGTGTACCGCTCTGCGTTGACCAACGTCTGTTTGCGCACATAGTCGTCGGGCACTTGGTTCTTGTAAGAATTGCTCACTTCAAAATAATAACCGAAAACCTTGTTGTATTTGATTCTAAGATTTCTGATGCCCGTCCGCTCTCTGTCCTGCTCTTCAAGCTGCGCAAGCCAGTTTTTTCCGTCGGTCTTTGCCTTGCGCAAGTGATCAATATCCTCGTCAAAGCCTTCTTTTATGATGCCTCCTTCACGAATCAGTATGGGCGGCTCATCACAAATGGCATTTTTGATTCGCTCATAGACGTCCTCGAGACCATCAATCTGCTCGTCAATCTCTTTTAACAGCTTCGCGTCAAAATCCTTGAGAACCGTCTTGATATGAGGAAGCATTTCCATAGAGTTCGCAAAGGAGATTAAATCCCTTGGATTTGCGGACTTGTAGCTCACTCGTCCGAGCAGTCTCTCCAGATCATAGATAGGGTTCAGATATTCCCTGATCTCATCTCTTGACACAGTGTTCTTGCAGAGCTGGTCAATCGTATCAAGTCTGTCGTTGATATCCTCCATATTGATAAGCGGCTGCTCCAGATCGGTCCTTAGCTGTCTTGCCCCCATTGCCGTCTTGGTCTTATCGAGCACCCACAATAGCGAGCCCCGTTTTTGCTTTTCCCGCAGAGTCTCCGTCAGTTCGAGATTGCGTCTCGTGGAGCTGTCAAGCAGCATAAAACGGCTTGCCAAATAAGGCGTAATATGCGTTATGTGGGTGAGCTGGGTCTTTTGTGTCTCTAATAAGTACTGCATAAGTACACCCGAAGCAATGAGTCCTGATGGAAAATCCTCTAGTCCAAGCCCCGTAAGTGTGTTGACCTTAAAGTGCTCCATCAGGCATTTCCGACAGCCATCTTCATCAAAATACCACGGTTCTAGGGGATAAATTGCCATTTTCAGACGATTTTTGAGGTCCTTTGTATCAATTCCGCTCATCATAAGTGCATCATTACAGATGATTTCTGTCGGCATATATTTATACAGCTCGTCCGTAAGCTTTGTAAGCCCTTCGACTTCTGTCATATAAAAATCGCCCGTTGTCACGTCGGCTATGGAGATTCCTATTTTATTGGGAAAGTGTGCAATGCACATGATATAGTTATTTTTCGATTCCTCTAGCGCCTGTACATTGAGATTGGTGCCGGGCGTGACGATGCGGATTACTTCCCGTTTTACCAGCCCTTTCGAAAGTTTTGGGTCCTCGACCTGCTCACAGATGGCAACCTTGTAGCCTTTAGAGACAAGCCGGTTCAAATAGCCGTCCACAGCATGATACGGCACACCGCACATAGGCGCGCGCTCCTCCATGCCGCAGTCCTTTCCAGTCAATGTCAGTTCCAGCTCTTTTGAGACCAGTTTCGCGTCCTCAAAAAACATTTCATAAAAATCACCGAGTCTGTAGAAAAGGATACAGTCGCTATACTGCTTCTTCGTCTCCACGTACTGCTGCATCATCGGTGTCATTCCAGCCATATATAAACCTCATCTTTCTGTATATTATCCTTTAGTGCTGGCAGCCAGTCTCTTTGCCCGCTCTAGTGCCTCATCAATATGACCGCAGAAATTCTCCTCACCGACAGCCTTTGTAAAGCCAGCCTTGTCCATCACAGCCCGCGGCTGCTCATTGACATGCGACAATATCATCTGGATATTCTTGTTGGAATATTTCTCATAAAGCTGTTCCAGGGAATGCATGGCAGTCGCATCAATCGCGCTCACACTCCTCATGCGAAGGATTAAGAACTGTGTGTCCTCCTTTACAGAAATATTCAAAATCTTATCCGCAGCGGCAAAAAACATAGGTCCCGAAATCTCATATACACGCGTGTGTGCCGGCACTTCTCTGAGCGTGATACTGTCCGGGTCCTCCTCCTCGTCTACATACTTCCAACCCTCTACCTCAGTGACTTCACTCATGCGCTTCATAAAGAGGATTGCGGCGAGCAAAATGCCGACCTCGATCGCTGCAACCAAGTCAAATACAACAGTCAATATAAATGTCGTAACCAGCACAATAATATCGCTCTTGGGCGAAGATTTGCATAGATTGACAAACGTCCGCCAGCCGCACATATTATAGGCAACCATAAACAAAATTGCGGCGATACAGGGCATCGGAATCAGCGCCGCATAGGGCATCAGCACTACCAGAATCAACACCAGCGTCACTGCATGAACCATGCCTGCAATCGGTGTGCGCCCGCCGTTTTTAATGTTGGCAGCCGTCCTTGCAATCGCGCCTGTGGCAGGGATTCCACCAAATAATGCGGAACCGATATTGCCAAGGCCCTGTGCAATCAACTCCATATTTGAGCGGTGTTTTGAATTGATCATACTATCAGCAACCACACAGGACAACAGCGACTCAATCGCCGCAAGAATCGCGATGGTAAAGGCATCTGGCAGCATTTCCCTGACAACCTCAAAGGAAATCTCGGGAACCTGCAACTGTGGCAGTTTGTTGCTGATTTCATACAAATCTCCGATGGTGTTGACATTCATGTTCAATAGCTTCACAAGGGCAATTCCAACAATAACAGCAATCAGAGAACCCGGAATGGTCTTGTTTATGTATGGCCACAGGATCAGAATCGCAAGGCAGATGATTCCCACCAGCAATGCCTGCCAGTTGATCGTTGCGATATGGTGAACAACCGCCTCCATTTTCTCCATCGTCTCGATGGTGGCAGTCCCTGCGGGATAGGTAAGGCCTAAGAAATCCTTAATCTGTCCAATGACAATCGTCACTGCAATACCCGCTGTAAATCCTGTGGTAATTGTAAATGGAATATATTTGATCAAATTGCCCAGTCTCAGAAATCCCATCACAATCAATATGATTCCTGCAAGAATCGTCGCAATAATCAGCCCATTCATGCCCTTTTGGGCAACAATGCCAGCCACAATCGTCGCAAATGCTGCCGTAGGTCCTGCAATCTGCACACGGCTTCCGCCAAAAAACGAAATCAGAAAGCCTGCGACAATCGCTGTGTAAATACCCTGCTCAGGCCCCACTCCAGATGCCAGCGCGAGCGCGATCGACAGAGGCAATGCGATGATCGCAACAATAATGCCTGCAATGACATCTTTGACAAACTGTTGTTTTGTGTATGTTTTCATCACCGAAAACAACTTTGGTTTTAATTTTTCCATAAAATCCTCCTATAGTGTTTTCTTCATTTTGCTCTTGCGTAGTAATTCCTCAAAACGATGTTCCTGCATGTTGATTTTGCCCAAATAGTAAAATCCATGTGCCTCCGTCAGCGCCACATCCACAATCATACCAACCAAAGATGCATCTCCCTCAAAATGTACAAGTGTATTCTGGGAGAGCCTGCCCGTGAGCTTTGTTCCATCGCTCTCTTCCACGAGAACACGGTGTGTCTCCCCAACCATGCCTCCGCTGCGGCTCTCTGCTGTCTGGTGCACCACCTCCAGCAGACGGTCAAAGTTTGCCTTGATCTCCTCCTCGCTGGTAGGATTGGACATCGTGGCAGCAGGAGTGCCTGTGCGTTTCGAGTAGATAAATGTGAAGGCATTGTCATACTGCACTTTTCGAACGACATCAATCGTCTCCTCCACATCCGCCGTCGTCTCGCCCGGAAATCCCACAATAATGTCCGTTGTAAGTGAAATATCTGGTATTTCATTTCTTATTTTCTCTGCAAGCGCAAGATACTGCTCTTTTGTATAGCGGCGGTTCATCGCCTCCAATATTCTAGTCGAGCCGGATTGCAACGGCAAGTGCAGATGACGGCAGATTTTCTTGGAATGCTTCATAACCTGAATTAATTCGTCGGACAAATCCTTTGGATGTGAAGTCATGAACCGAATCCGTTCCAATCCTTCAATTTTTTCAATCTCCTGCAAAAGCTGTGCAAACGTCATCGGTTCTTCAAGTGTTTTTCCGTAAGAATTGACATTTTGTCCCAAGAGCATGATTTCCACGACGCCTTCCGACACAAGCTTTTCAATCTCACGCAGAATATCCTTTGGATTGCGGCTCCGCTCACGTCCGCGCACATAGGGTACAATACAGTAGCTGCAAAAGTTATTGCATCCATACATGATATTGACACCTGATTTGAATGCATATTTGCGTTCTGCCGGCAAATCCTCCACAATCTGATCCGTGTCTTTCCAGATATCAATAATCATAGAGTCTGAGCTGTACATTGCGACAATCAATTCTGCGAACTTATAGATATTGTGTGTGCCAAATATCAGATCTACAAATCGGTAGCTCTTTTGTATCTTCTCAATGACAGAAGGCTCCTGCATCATACAGCCGCACAGTGCGACCTTTTTATGCGGATTTTTCTTTTTCATGCTGTTCACAAATCCCAATCTGCCATACACACGCTGGTTTGCGTTGTCTCGAACAGTACAGGTATTATAGAAAACCAAATCCGCTGATTCGTCCTCGATCATCTCGAAACCAATTGTTTCGAGAATGCCAATCAGCTTTTCGCTATCCTTGGCGTTCATCTGACAGCCGAAGGTTTCCCCGTCCGCCGTCAGACGCCTGCCGAGTTTCTCGCTTTCCATAGTGATAAGCTCGCGCGCCTTCTTGATAAAATAATATTGGCGCATAGGCTCCTTCGTCGGTGCATCATCTCTTAAATCAATTGTCTGTAATATTGCTTCTAGTTCTTCATTTCTTATCATGATGGTTCTGCCTTTCCATTATAACTTCTATGTATACTGCGCATATTCCTGCAAAAATTTAGAAGAGGCTGTATGCTGCCTCTTCTATGCGGTTCTTTGCGGTTCTTTTCTCTCTGCTTTATTATATCAAATCTAAAGATATTTTCAAGCGAAATACAATTATTATTTCATGCTACTCGATGAAGATTTTTTGTGATATAGTGAATAAGAACTGTATACTATAAACAATAATTCATTATAGAAAGGACAAGTTACAATGCCTGAGAAAATAAACACTCAAAAATATCTTGATTACATTTTGGAAGAGACAAAGAAACTTCTGGCGATCGACAGCCCGTCCGGCTTCACGGAAAAGGCGGCATCTTATGTAATGAACGAATACGCCGCTCTTGGCTATACACCTGTTCGAACTACCAAAGGCGGTGTGTACTGTGAGATCAGCAGAGATTCTAACAAAAGGGATTCCCTCATGATGGAAGCGCATATTGATACGCTCGGTGCGATGGTCTGTGAAGTTCAGCCCAATGGTTATCTCAAACTATCCCCCGTGGGCGGCATGAATGCGAACAATGCTGAAGGTGAAAACTGCAAGATTTACACGCGTGACGGAAAAGTTTATACAGGAACATTTCAACTGTGTGACGCGTCGATTCATGTAAACGGTAAGTTCGATGAAACCACCCGTTCTTATGATGTCATGGAAGTGGTGCTTGATGAAAAAGTCAAAACAAAGGAGGATACTCTCGCACTTGGCATTCTGCCCGGAGATTTCGTATGTTTTGACCCGCGTACCACGATTACAGAAAACGGCTATATTAAGAGCCGTTTTCTGGACGATAAACTCAGCGTTGGTATCCTGCTGGGATTTGCGAAGTTTATAAAAGATGAAAAAATAACACTGCCCCGGACGGTGTATCACCATATTACAGTCTATGAAGAAGTGGGACATGGCGGCGCTGCCTCCATCCCGTCAGATGTCGCTGAGGTGCTGTCTGTCGATATGGGCTGTGTTGGAAACGGACTTGCCTGCACAGAACATCAAGTGTCCATCTGCGCAAAAGACACCCGCGGACCATATACTTATGAGATTGTCACAAATCTGATCAATGCCGCCAAACGCCAAAAACTTGATTTCGCAGTCGATGTGTATCCTTATTATGGCTCTGACGCCGATGCAGCGCTTACTGCTGGACACGACGTGAAGCACGGATTGATTGGCGCCGGAATCTATGCCTCACACGGCTATGAGCGAAGTCATACAGATGGTGTTCTAAATACCTTTTTGCTGCTGACAGAATATGTGAAATAATATCTGTCAAAATCAATCCCACACAATTTCAAAACAACGAAACCCATCTGGAACGGGCGGTCTGCAAGAGAATAAAGAATCCAAATCAGCGATATCGCATTCTTCTGCACCGCCCGAACACAGCCACTGGCACTTCATCAGTTCTTCTAATTCCTCCTCTGGGACAGAGGTGCAGACTACAATGGTATCGCCCCAAAGCTCCAATACTTCTTCCCCGTCATATTTTGCGATTTCTGTGTCATTGTGCAAAGAGACTCGAACCCACGCAATGTTTGGCAGTTCTTCAATCTTTTGCAGAAAATCCCATATTTGTGCCAATGATGGACGCCCAAAGTCACATTCATTAGGCGCGATCGAATCCTCCGCTGTATTTCCCACAAAAAATTCATCAAGCGTTAGCAGCGGAAGGCGGTCCTCATTATTGTTCATAATCTTTCTAAATGTGTTTAATTCTATCATTGTTCAGTTTCCTTTCGCATTGATTCTGGCTGGTCTTAGCGCCATTTAACCGCCCCCAATCAACACCCGTTTTCCGTCAAAAGCAAATCCGTACTTTCTGATGCACGCCTCTGGTATCCCTTTTGCTTCCAAAACCGCTGTGTATCTGTTCTCCTCAATCTGCAAGAGCGCTGTCTGGACGGTTTCTTCTAAATCCTTCTCTCGTTTGGGGTGATGTACCTTAAATTCTATGATGATGGCATCATCTGTCTCATTGCCTTTTATGGGCTCAAGCAGCACATCGTAGCGTCCAAATCCGCTTTCACGGTTCGATGTAATCGTGTATCTGTCAGCCAAATCCACCATAAGCCCCAGCACAAAGCCATGGTAAAACCGTTCGGGCTGCGACCTTCTGGACGGTTTAGTTCCCGTATCAAAATTGCTAAATGTATCCTCTGCAACACGGTTCATATATTCGTTCATGGCATCAAGCTCGCCCTCTAGCAGCGCTTTGATAAAATCATTGTACTCTGATGTAGCGTTTTTGAACCATTCTTCAATCATATTTTGAAACATCAGTTTTGTTTCTTTATTTGTGAGTTTCAGGATATATTCTTCCTTATTGTTCTCCCAGTCCACAGTGTATTCTACGACCTTTAAGTACCCGTTTGCAAGCAGCAGGCTCCAAACTGCATATTCATTGCTGTCAAGCTGGCTGAACACAATCTGTTCGTCAATTCTCGTGCGAAGCACCCCGTCATTCAGTAAATCCTCCATGAAAATTTTCACATCTTTGCTGCCCTCTCGGATTAACTTTCCCACAAGGCTGTTGCTGCTTGTATTTGCCCAGTATGCAGCAAATTTCTTTTTCTCAAGAAAATTAATAATAGACCACGGATTGTAAAGCGCCGTCTTATTTCCAAAAGTAAAGCCATCATACCAGTTTTTGACAGCCTGTTCCATCTCACACATTTCAAACTCCCGCAGAGCATCTGATACTTCCTCCTGTGTAAAACCAAAGGCGTCACTGTATTTATCCGAGGTAGTTGTCACCACAGACAGATGATTCAAATCCGAAAAGATACTTTCCTTGCTCGTTCTCGTAATCCCTGTCAGCACTGCCCTGTCATAATAGGGGTTAGTCTTAAAGGTGGAGTTCAACAGATTTCTGACAAATGAAGCAAGTTCTTCCCAGTATCCGCTTACATATGCCTCCTGCATCGGTGTATCGTACTCATCCAAAAGTATAATCGGACTTTTGCCATAATATCGACCCAGATAATCCGACAGCGCCCTTATGGAATCCGCAGCCAGATAGTCCTCCATCTCTGGCGAGATGCTGTGAAACATTTCTTTTTCGTACGTGTTCAGACAATCACTTTCAAGCAGAAAATCATATTGGTTGTAGAGCTTTTTAATATTATAGCATATGGATTTTCTGGCAGAATCAAATGTTGTCGCCTTGATATTTGCAAAGCTCAATGCAATGACTGGAAAGGTTCCCTGTAAATTCCGGTATGTTTCCTCTTTCCAGATGTTCATTTTCTCAAACAAATCACTCCTGCCTGCATAGTCCACGGAAAAAAATTGCTCTAACATACTCATGTTGAGTGTTTTTCCAAAGCGCCTTGGGCGGGTAATCAGCGTCACTTCATCTTCATTTTCCCACCATTCTTTGATAAACAGCGTCTTATCAACGTAAAAGTTATGATTTGCCACGAGCTTTTCATAGCTCTGCTTTCCGATTCCAATGGTTCTTGCCATGTGCCTTGTATCCTTTCCAGATTACAAAATCTTTTTTATGAAATCTTTCCTCAATACTCTTTCCCGATTGTTTCCACGCCATATTTTGCCTTAAATTCTTCTAAATCCCGCTCTGTTTTGATAAACATAACTTCCTCAAACTTCCCTGTGTGGATATTCTTAAAGCCTGCAACTCGCTCACCGTTACAAATGCTGCATTTTAGTATGGGGATTTGGTTTTCTTTGTCATACGAAGCCTTCTGAACCGTCTTTTTACCAAACATATTTTCCCTTTCTCGTCATATTTTATGAAAGCGCACCCCGTTAGGTGCGCTCTGTAAATAAATTACATATTACAAGGATAAAATCTTTTTCAGAATGTTGTAGAGGTCTGCTCTGGTCTCCGCATCATTTTTGTATTCCCGCGAAACTGCTACGGCGTGTCCCTTGTAGGGCGATGCATTGGTTGATATACACTTGAACTGTCCCCATGGCAACAGGGAGACATCTTTGTTGTAAACCTCCCAGATTTCATTCTTATTCCATGTGTATTTCCCCATCAGTTTGTTGTCATTCTTGGAATAGTAAAACGTCACTGGATAGTCTGAATAATAAATCATCACCGGGCGCTCATCATAATATGTATAGATTTCCCTGCCTGCATCATCAAAAATCTCAGGAATGCCGTCGCCTGTCACGTCGATTAAGGCAAAATCCTCACAGTAGCTTTCCATGAACTCAAGCTGCATTCTGTAAGCCGCGGTAAAATCATCTAAATTGTCCAGCGCCTTCTGCTTCTCTGTCTTTGCCGGCTCGATCTGTGACACCATAAAAGGCCCCGGTATATAGTAGGTTCCATTTAAGTCAACCTGATAAAATCCATTGTCTGTGATGCCAAAAACGCGCACATTCGTAAAGCGTTCCAGATATACTACTACTGGTGAATACACATCTGGCGCCGCGTATACGGGCGTCGCTGAGGTTGCGTACATCTCCACCATCTGAATCGGTGTCACGTTGAAGGCAAGCGCCGTGGCAGGCGGTTTTACCCATGCCACCACTGCTGCCAGCACAGCCAGCGTGATTCCAGTTTTGCATTTTTGCAGAAATGTTTTATTCTTCATCATTGTATTCCCCCTATCACATACAATCTTTAAAATGAAATTCTTTTATTCCAGAAGCGTAGTCTGCGACAATCTGACCGTTTCCGTAGAGTTTGTATTTGTAGGTCAGCAGTCCCTCGATGCCCACAGGTCCCCTTGCGTGGAGTTTGCCGGTGCTGATGCCCACCTCCGCGCCAAATCCATAGCGGAAGCCGTCTGCAAAGCGCGTCGAGCAGTTCTGGTATACACCCGCAGAATCCACCATTCGCATAAAATATTCTGCCGCTGTCTGATCTTCCGTGATAATGCAGTCTGTATGGTGGGAACCGTATTTGTTAATATGTATGACAGCCTCATCAATGCTCTCAACGGTCTTTGCAGAGAGTATCAAATCAAGATACTCTGTCTCAAAATCCTCCTCTGTCGCCTGTATGCTGTCATACTGGCTGGCAATGTCGGCAGTGGCGCGCAGTTCAACATGATGTTCCTTCAATGCTTGGCTTAGCCGCGGCATCAGGCGCTCTACAGCGTCCTTGTGCACCAGAAGCGTCTCCACTGCATTGCAGGCGGCTGTATACTGTGTCTTGGCATCAATGAGTACAGGCACCGCCTTGTCAATATCAAACGCTTTGTCCACATAGATATGACAGATGCCGTCCGCGTGTCCCATGACAGGAATCTTTGTATGATCCATAATATATTGCACAAAGGCGTTCGAACCTCTCGGTATCAATAAATCAACGGACTCATGGCATGACAGCAGCGCTGAAATTTCATCGCGCTGTTCTGCCTGAAAGAGACAGTTCTCCGGCAATCCGCTTTGTATGGCAGACTGCGCAATCAGTGAAAATAATATTTTATTGGTGTGCTTTGTCTCACTTCCGCCCTTTAAGATCGCACAGTTGCCGCTTTTGATGCACAGGCTGGCAATCTGTACCATCGCGTCCGGCCGCGCCTCAAAGATGACGCCGATCACGCCGATCGGGCAGCTTTCACGCACAAGCGTCAACCCCTCATCAAGCTCTCTTACAAGCTGTGTCTCATAGACTTTATCTGGCATGGCAATCAGATTTTCAATCCCTTTTATTGCGTCAGAAAGCTTTTGCGGTGTAAATTTCAGCCGCTTTACAACTGCCTCTGGCACGTTATTTGCCGCTGCCTCTGCCAAATCCTGCTCATTTGCACGAAAAATCTCCGCCTGATTCTCCTGTAGTGCCTTTATAATTGCCGACAGCGCGCGATTTCTCATCTCAGCGGGCTTCGATGCCATCAGGGTACTGTCAAGCTTCATCGCCGCCGCTTTTTCCTTTATTGTCATAACCTGTCTCCATTCTGGTGTTTTATCCACAATTTTATATTCTCAAGAACGAATAGATAATCTCCTCCGTCACAATTTTGTCCATCTTGATATCATGTATGTCCCGCGGGATTTCATCGACAATCTGGCAGGCAAACGCCAGCGCCATCGTCGAAATCTGACGATTGTTTGCAAGATACCGGTCATAAAAACCCTTTCCATACCCGATGCGGTAGCCAGATGTATCAAACGCCACCCCCGGCAGGACTGCAAGCGTGTCCTCTTTTGGCTGAAACCTATAGCGGACTCTCAAATCCTCTCTCGGCTCTAAGATATCCATATAGCCCCGCTCAAGCTGCCTGATCGAGATTACCTGATAAAATTCCATCGTGTTTGTCATCTTGTCCACGCGCGGGAAATAAATCCTTTTCCGGTGAAGAAGGGCATCCTCAAAAATCCCGCGTGTCATGACTTCCCTGCAATAGTCTGCATACAGTAAGACATTGTCTGCCTCCCTGTACTCTGGCGTCTTGATTACCTTTTGTATAATCGCCTCGCTCTTGGCTGCAATCTCCTCGTCACTTAGCCCCTTCCGAACCTCAAGTATTCGTTTCCTGATCTCTGCTTTGGTTTCCATTTCCTCACTCCGTGGTTCATTCTATCTTGCGTTCATCTGTCCGTCTTGCGCGCTGTTCACCGAGGTTTGTGATACTGCCATCTTTTTCCTTGATGGATATGTTATCTAATTGCCCCCTCAGATTTGCGCGCACATTTGCCACATATTCCGCACGCAGCGCAGCCTGTTCAGCCCGTTCTTCTTCTGTGAGGCTCTCTGCCTGCGATTTGTGATACAGTTCGTTGATACGCTTTATTTTTTCCTCTATATTCATATTAACCCCCAGCCATACCCTTTGCAACATCTATTTTCGAAAAAATGAAATAATAGCTTACCTACCAGCTTCGAACCATGGCAATCTCTTTGATATATCCCTCATCGTCATTTGGCGTCTCCAGTATAAACGGCTTGTCTTTGAGCAGCGGGTGCTTTGCCACTGCCTTTAATGCCTCTATGCCGATTTCACCCTCACCAATCTTCTGATGCCGGTCTTTATGGGCACCGCACACATTCATGCTGTCATTAAAGTGCACCGCCTTGAGCCGTTCAAGTCCGATGATGTCGTCAAACGTTTTTAACACGCCCTCCAGATTGCCGGCAATATCATACCCGCCGTCCCATACATGACAGGTGTCAAAGCACACGCCCACCCTGTCCGGACATGCTACGAGGTCTATAATCGCGCGCAGCTCCTCAAAGGTTCTGCCGACCTCCGAACCCTTTCCTGCCATCGTCTCTAACAAAACTGTCGTGGTGTACTCTGGCTTTACGGCATAGTTGATCGCCTCCGCAATGACAGGAATCGCCACATCTGTTCCCTGTCCGACATGCGAGCCGGGATGGAAATTATAGTAGTTGCCGGGAAGGTATTCCATGCGTCTTATATCCTCAGCCATCGCCTCCCTAGAAAACTTGCGGATTTTCTCCTTGTCAGAACACACATTCAATGTGTAGGGCGCATGGGCGACCAGCTTGCCGAAATGATGTTCCTCCATCAGTCTGCACAGTCTCGCCGCGTCCTCAGGGTCATGCGCCTTCACCGCGCCGCCTCTTGGATTTCTTGTAAAAAAAGCAAAGGTATTGCCGCCTAACTTCAGCGCTTCCTTTCCCATAATCTCATATCCGTCCGCCGAGGACAGATGATTTCCGATAAACATGAATCTAACATTCCTTTCTCTATATAAAATACAGCTAATACCGCTATACCAGCGGTGCAAAGATACGCAGTACCCCGTCAATAATATTGTGCACCAAGCCTTTGCTCTCCTCCTGCATAGTACGCTCCCTGCTGGCCTCCATCGAGGCTTCCAAATCTTTTTTCAAGTCCGTAAGCAGCGAAGCCTTGTAAAATAATGCATTGCATTCATAGTGCAGATACAGGCTTCTGTAATCCAGATTCACCGTTCCGACAGAGCCGATGCAGTCATCGACAAGACTTGCCTTGGCGTGGACAAAGCCCGGTGTGTACTCAAAAATCCGCACTCCCGCTTGCAAAAGGTCGCGGTAATAGCTTCTCGACATGCGGTACACCACCTTCTTATCCGGGATTCCGGGCATGATAATCCGCACATCGACACCGCGTTTTGCAGCATGTACAAACGCGTCGCGCAGCCTGTCGCCCAGCAGCAAGTACGGCGTGTAGAACCACGCATAATCTTTTGACTGGCTAAGCAGGTCTATAAAAAGATTGTTGCTGGCAGCCTCCTCCCTGTTTGGCGAATCATAGTACGGCTGTACATAACCGTCAAAGTGTTCCGCGCGCTGTATCTGTATTTGATCATAATCTTTTCTGATTAATTCTGTTGTAATCTGGTCAAAAGAAGAGGCATTCCAAAATTCTATAAACATATAGGCATAGCTTCTAATCGCGTCGCCTGTGATTTTGAAGCCAACATCTTTCCAATGTCCAAATGGGTGCTCCTCATTGATATACTCATCTGCCAGATTGATACCGCCGCTAAATGCCACAACGCCGTCCACCACCATTATTTTGCGGTGGTCTCTGTTATTTAATGCCCCGCTCAGCACAATCATCGGGTTAAATTTTTCACATTTAATGCCCTTTTTCAAGAGAGAGGCACGGTTCTTGTGGGAAAAAGTGCCAATGCTGCCGATATCGTCGTACAGCACGCGGATATCGACGCCCTCCTGCACTTTCTGTTCCATGATATTGACCATGGACTGCCACAGAACGCCCTCCTGAATGATAAAGTACTCAATAAACACATACCGCTTTGCCTCCTTCAAGGCAGACAGCATCTGTTCAAACAAGAGTTCTCCAACCGGGTAATACTGCGCGGAGGTGTTTCTCAGTACGGGAAAACCTGTAATCTGTTTCACATAAGCAAAAGTTTGTGCAACCCGCTTGTCCTCCTGCGCTAACTGGCGCTGGACGTCCGCGTCCTCCGCCAAGGTGATGGGAAGGCTGCCGTTTACTGCCTTTAACCGCTTTTCCAGCGCTTTTCCTGTCCGTTTGTTTCCGTAGAGCAGATACATCAGCGCTCCCGGCAGCGGCGCGACAAACATCACCAAAAGCCACAGCATCTTGTAGGCGCCCTCGTCCCTTTTCGAGATGAGAAACAGGACAAACAGCGCGGACAGAACAGACAGAACACTGTAAAACAGTGTCGCAAACGGCACAAGCCATCTCGCCAAGGCGTAGATGATCAGCCCCTGTAAAAACACCACTGGCAGAATGGAGACAATCCGTCCTGTGACGATACTCCGCACACTGGTCTTTTTCACCTTATGTATTGTATCCTTTATTTCCTGCTTTATTTCTTTTCTCCTCCTTATTGTCCTTCCCTTTTGTGCTGGTTAACGGTGCAGATTATCTATGAAATCGGTAAAATTAAATTTTTCATCGGGATTTGCCTTGAAGATCGTACCGTAATTTCTGCCCTCCATAATGCGGTGAATCACACGCACATCGCTGCCGTTTGCAATGACCATATCCGCACCTGAGTATGTCGCAATCTGCGCTGCCGTGAGCTTGGTCTCCATTCCTCCGGTGCCGACGCTGCTTCCGGTTGATGCCTTGCCCATCTTGAGCAGCGCTTCTGTGATCTCGTCCACCTGCGCGATAAACGCTGCGTCTGGATTCTGCCGCGGGTCATCTGTGTACAGCCCGTCGATATCCGACAGCAAAATCAGTAAATCTGCGCCTGTGAGCGCTGTGACCACCGCGGAGAGCGTGTCATTGTCGCCAATCACGTCCTCCACCTCAAAGGTCGAGATCGTGTCATTCTCATTCACGACAGGAATCACTTCCATCGCGAGCAGCTCGTTAAAGGTGTTCTGTGCATTGCGGCGGTTTAAATCCGCCTCAATTGTATTTCTGGTGAGCAGAATCTGCGCTGCCTGATGGCTGTACTCCGAGAAAATCCGCTGGTAGGTCGTCATCAGCCTTGCCTGTCCAATTGCCGCGCACGCCTGCTTCTGTGCAATCGTAAGCGGCGGCTTGATCTGCAATGACTTTCTGCCGCAGCCAATCGCACCAGATGTTACTAGGATCACATCTTTTCCCTGATTTCGGATATTGCACAACTCCCGCACCAGTATGTCCATCTTCGTGTAATCAAGGTCTCCTGTCTCTGAATGCTGCAAAGAGGAGGAACCAATTTTTACCACCACTCTTTTCTTGTCCTTTAATTTCGCGCGCAACTCTTCCACTGTATTCTGCCTCCGTATATTTATTTGATAATCCTTTTCATTTTAAGTCTATTTTTGTCATAAGTCCAGCTTTTATCATAAGACTTTCTTAATTTTTTTGAAATGGCTCGAACTCCCGTGCGAGATTCTCTGCAACTAAGATTCCGTCCATCGCCGCCGAGGTAATGCCGCCCGCGTATCCAGCGCCCTCACCACATGGATATAAGCCCTTTATTGCGGGGCTTTGCAGTGTCTCATCTCGGTGAATCCGCACTGGTGAGGAAGTCCTGCTCTCGATTCCTGACAAGATGGTGTCCTCCGCCGCAAAACCGGGGATTGTCCTGTCAAACTGCCCCATTGCTTCCAAAAATGCAGTCTCACACGCGGGCGGCAGCAGTCCTCTCAGATTCGTCAGCTCATAAGTCCCTTTGATACAGGGTTTTTCGCGGTCAGTCTGTGGCTGGGACGGTCTGTTTTGCACAAAATCTCCATAGTACTGCACAGGAACTTTGCCGTTACCAAGCTTGTATGCCGTTTTCTCGAGCGCCCGCTGAAATGCGACGCCGGCAAGCGGTCCGTCTGTCCCGAAATCTTCTGGCGTTACCTGTACGATAATGGCGCTGTTTGCATGAATGCCGCCCCTGTCTGCATAACTCATGCCGTTCACGGTAATCTGTCCCGGCTCGCTCGAGGCATCGACGACAAAGCCGCCCGGGCACATGCAGAATGAATAGACACCGCGCCCTGTGCTGGTCTGCGCTGTCAGTTTGTACGGCGCCGCTGGCAGCCAGTCACCTTGTTCCTCGCCATACATACAGGCATTGATTCTGTGCTGTGAATGCTCTGCCCGCATTCCAACTGCAAAAGCTTTTGCTTCCATCGGCACATGAAGCGCATTCAGGTATGTAAACGTGTCTCTGGCACTGTGTCCGATTGCCAGCACTGCCCTCGTGGTCTGAAGCTGTTCGCAATGATTGACTTCAACCCCGCACAGCGCGCCATCGTTTACCCTAAGCCCTGTCACCTTTGCCCCAAAGCGCACCTCACCGCCATTTTCTATAATAAAATTGCGCATTCCGACAACCACCTGTTTCAAGATATCTGTCCCGATATGCGGTTTGCTCTCATATAAAATGTGCGCTGGCGCGCCAAATTCTGTAAAAATCCGAAGTACTTCCCCGTTTCTGCCGTACTTGTCCTTCACAAGCGTATTGAGCTTTCCATCGGAAAAAGTACCAGCGCCGCCCTCGCCAAACTGTACATTGGACTCAGGATTGAGGCTGCCGCCATGCCAATATGCCTCCACATCTTTTGAGCGGGTTTCCACATCAAAACCGCGCTCTAACAAAATTGGCTGATAGCCATGCTTCGCCAGCATATATCCGCAGAACAGCCCGGCAGGTCCTGTGCCAATCACGACCGGACGATAAGGCAGCTTCGCTTTGCCTGATGGCGGAAACGTATATGGCTGCTGTGACTGGACTGTAACCTGTTTGTTGTTGCAGCGCTTTACGGTCTTTTCCTCTAATTTATGATTTTCTAACGTAATTCCCAATGTATATACCTGAAAAAGCTGCGGCTTCTTTCTGGCATCTATGGAATGCTTCAGGATTTGAAGCGAAGATATATCCTCCGGTTTCACGCCAAGCAGCTTTGCAGCTTTCTTCGTGAGGGTTTCTTTGCTGTCTAATATGTCCTGCAAGGTCAGACGGGCTGGTGTTTTTGTTTCGTTTAGCCTATTTTTTAAGCTGATTTTAAGTTCGATTTTAAGTGATGATACCTTGATCATAGTTCCCATTGTTCCCCTTATAGTTTGATTTAGGAACTGTTCAGAAATTACTTGTGACAAGTACGCCGTATAAATGTTCAGCTGCAAAGAAGAAAATCGCAGGCATAGCGGGCTATGTCAAGATTTTCTGATGCCGCAGATGGACATTTAGGCAAGTAATTGTCATGAGTAATTTATTAACAGTTCCTTACTACCGCGCCGCCGCTTCCCCGGCAATGTGTCCGGTCGCCCACGCCCATTGCAGATTAAAGCCGCCGCAGATGCCGTCGCAGTCCAAAAGTTCCCCGGCAAGATATAGCCCATGGCACCTTCGCGACATGAAATGTTCATCAACCTCCTGTAGCGCCACGCCGCCGCAGCACACCTGCGCACTGTCAAACGACTTGGGTGCGGCAACGCGAACCCTGAAATCAGAAAGCAGCTTGATACAGCGGCGGACTTTTTCCTCCCCCGCCTGTCTGATGGTCACACTCGCAGCAATCCCATTTTGTTTACAGACAACTGCCGCAATCTTTTTATGTACCAGCCCGGACAGACACTCCTCAACGGTCTTATCTGGAAAAAAGTTCATGTTCTCCATTTTTTTTGAATCTATTTTACTAGAATCTAAAGCATTTGAAGCAAAAATATAAGAAATAAAATCCAACGACGCCTCACAGCGTTTCCCGTCATAGAGCGCCCTCGATGCCAGCCTGCTCAGTTGAAAGACTGGTATCCCCGAAATGCCGTAATCCGTCAGTTGCAGCTCGCCTGTCTCAGCGGCAATCTCTGTGCCGTCAATCAGCAGGCGGACTGTGCCCTGCGCCCTCACACCCGACAACGCCTTAAAAAACCCGCCCTCACACCGAAGCTGCACCAATGCGGGAAGCGGCTCTATGATACGGTGTCCCAGACTCTTTGCAAGCGCATATCCAGAGCCGTCTGAACCGGAAACCGGCGCCGCTTTTCCGCCTGTCGCCAGAATCAGCCTGTCATATGCGATTTCCTGAGCATTCCGCCCCTCCTGCATCACGCGCGCGATGCCGCCATTTTTCTTCGGCAGCACAGCCGTAAGCGCACAATCGGTCCGAATCGTCACGCCAAGCCTGCTGCAGGCACTCCGCAGCACATCCAGCACGATAGACGCCTGCTCAGACACCGGATACACCCCGCCGTCGCGTTTTTCCTTCGTATATAATCCTAGCCGCTGAAAAAACTTTCTTGTTTCCTGCGCATCAAATCTGACAAGCGTGTCATAAATTTGCTCAAGTGATTCGGTATCACTGCTGTAATATTTGCCGTGCACATCGGACATATTGGTGAGATTACACTTGCCGTTGCCAGTCATCAATATTTTTTTGCCCACTCTGTCCTTATGTTCTAATACTGTTACCCTCGCGCCGTTCTCTGCCGCAGTGACTGCTGCCACAAGGCCAGATGCCCCGCCGCCAGCCACAATGACTTTTTTTGCCATAACGCCTCCGTTCTCATCTCAACTGCTGTACGATTCAATAAAATGGTACACTTGCAGTTCGCTGTCCATAAATTTTCCCTCTTTGAGCTCATGCCGCACCTCTGCCGGAAGGCTCTCTGCGTGCAGCCCGGTCTTGAAGTAAAGCGTTTCCTTGTCATGCTCAAACACGCAAATCTCCCCGTTTACTTCCATGATATAAAATCCAGTCGTCCCCTGCGTCGTGTCATAAATTCTGAGCACCTTGATCTTATCTGCTGAAAACAGTTCTAAATGCTGGGACTTAAACCCTTTTTGTTTCTCCTCCAGCGTGGGCGCCAGACTGTCCTGCGCAAGCATTGTCTCAAGCTCTTCACGGTTTAAGCCTATATATTTTACCGGCAGCGCCTCCTCCGCCATTGACACCGAGCCGTCTTTCTTATCAATGTTTTCATAGATGCATACCGTGTCGCACGTCGTCAGAACATTCATTTTCTGTACTTGGTATAACTCCTCCGCAGATTTGGGCGCTGAATCATCTGTCTCTCCCGCGCCGCCGTTCGAGTTCTCCTGCCCTACAAGACTATCCTCCTTCGGGAAGCCGTCCATCGTATGCCGTTTCCACATCAATATGACCAGCAATACCGCAATCAACACTAATACAAAAAATAAGCCAATCTTATATCTCTTTTCCATCATCAGCCTCCCTGTGAAACTTGAACATTTTGGCGTCTTTGAGATAGTATCAGCTTATTTTTATTTTTTTATACACGCGGAGGGTTAAATCAGCCGCAGTTTCTTTGCGATCACAATCATCGTTCTGCCGCCCGGCATACTCCGCATATCACGCTCGTTGATACCCTTTAGCAAAATCAGCACCACAAAGTATACCACCGCGCCGACACTGATGCCGGCAAATACAGTCACTACATTCCCCGCAGGCTTGGCGAGCAGCAACTTGAGCAGCCAAAGCACAACGCCCATCACCGCCGATGCAATCGCCGGAATGATAAAAGTGCGCGCCACCTCCTGTTTATACCGCATATATTTGCGGATTGCCACCGCATTCAGCACGCATACCACGACCGCAAATAAAATGTATGCATACACAACCGCATTGATTCCCATATTCATCTCAAGCATCGCATACAATAACGCAATGTGAATGACAAGAGAAATTGCCGCATTGCGCACAGGAATCTGCATTTTATTGATGCCCTGAAGCACACCGTTCGTCAGCGTTGACATCGTATAAAATACCACAGATACCGAACCGATATGAAGCATGCTGACCGCCATATCGACCTCTCCCTTAAACAGCATCGAAACAATCGGTCTAGCGAGCACTGCAAGTCCTACCGCGCTCGGAAGCGCGACAATCATCGTAAAGCGCATCGCCTGCCCTATCTTTTCTCTTACGCGCCCGTATTCCTCCCGCACCATCAACTGCGTCAGCATCGGCACGATAGACGAGCACATCGCATTGGCAAGCGCGATCGGCACATTTACCAGCAATTTATATTTTCCGGAGTAAACCCCCCAGATGTCTGTCTTGACATCCTCGAAGCCCTTTGCGATCATGACGCTGCCAAAGATTTTGATATCAATGACGCCGCTGATATTATAGACAGTCGTACTCAAAAGCACCGGAAAGATTGTCAGCAGTATCATGCCAAAAATCTGCGGATAACTGTCCACCTTACCGCTTGCATCATGCGCACGCTTCTTGGCGCCCCTCCTGTATGCCGCAAATACAAAAGCGAGAAACACCAGCCCGATCACCGCGCCGATCACTGGCCCGATAGATGCACCCGCCGCGCCGTATGCCGGACCAAAATCTGCGTTGTGCATCAGCGCCCCGATCTTTTCGCCATGCGCATAGAGCACAGACGCCCCCACAATACTGCCGATCAACACAAATATTTGTTCCAATATCTGTGAGACTGCCGTGGGCATCATCGTGCCAAGTCCCTGAAAATACCCGCGGAACACCCCCATCACAGACACCAGCAGCAATGCTGGACCGAGGACTTTGAGCGCCTTTGCACTCATCGGCTCCTGCATTACGTCTGCCGCAAAAAAGTCTCCCAAAAGCTCACAGACCACGAAGGTGACGCCGCCTGCTGCCACCGCAAAGAACATCGCACACTGAAATGCCCTCTCTGCGCTTTTGTACTGCCGCTTACTCATCTTGGAGGATACCACCTTTGACACCGCAAGCGGCAGGCTGTAACAGGATATAATCAGCATAATCGAATAAATCTCATACGCCACAGAATAATATCCATTTCCCTTGTCCCCGATAATGTGCTGCATAGGGAAACGTCTCGCAATCCCTATGATTCTGGAAAGGATTCCTGCCATTGCAAGGATTCCGCCCTGAACGATAAAATTAGACTTCTTTTTCTTCATTTCACTGTTCTCCTCAGTTCAAGCTACTCATTCCTCGTTATTCCAAGTCTGTTCAGAATTTCCTCCTGCTTCTGTTCCATGACAGCCGCATCCGCAGGCTCGATATGGTCGTACCCCAGCAGATGCAGCATACTGTGCGCAACCAGAAAGGCGTACTCGCGCCTTGGCGTATGTCCGTACTCCTCAGACTGCGCATATACCTTGTCAACAGAAATCACAATATCACCGAGACATAATTCGCCGTTCTCAGGGTCAAAGTAATCTTCGATCCTGTCCTCTATCCCTGTAAAATCAGACGGCTTCTCATAGTCCACATTCGGAAAAGACAGCACATCTGTCGGCTGGTCTATCCCACGGTATTGTTTGTTCATCACATGAATCCCCTGATCGTCTGTCAAAAGCACATTCACCGACGCCTCATAAGGGCAGTTCTCCAAAGCAAGTGCCTCCGCAATTACTTTGCCAGCCACCTCCTCCGTGTCAAAAGGAAGTGTTTTGTCTGTCTCACTCTCCACGTAAAAAGTCATAGTATAATTTTTCTCCCGTATATATTTTTTCAATGCCGCTCAAATCAGCCAGCGAAATATCACTATTGTTCAAAACCCTGCTCTCAAGCTTCCTGTGTATGATGGCAGTAGCTATCTTTCCATAATCCAGCTCCACAGGCTTCTCCTCCGCCTTGCGAATCAGATACATAATCGAAGAAACTACACAGTCCGCAAGGTAGACTGCCACCGTCTCGCGCATCTTCATCGGATGCGCCTTGTAATTATACTCCTGCAAAAGCCGTACCGCCTCTGGCGGGAACTTATTCTCTTTACAGATCTCCTCGAGCGTTTTTTCCTGTTTTCTGCATTCCAGAACGATTATCCGGTGGTAATATCCGCCATTTTTCGCCACATCAACATCCATATGCAGCAACCTCGCTGTCTTTTCTGCAAAATATGCTGTATGTATCGCATTATAGTAAGTCTGCCTGTCGTCCTCCTTGTACTTGGCAAGCAGCTCATATTCCTGATCATTGATACGCAGATATTTGCCCTTTTCCTTGTCTATGACCACTGCACAGTAAAAACGCAGCACCATCAGCATCAGTATAAAAGTGACAAACACATTGACGACAGGCATCACAAACACATCAGCGTCCAATGTCCCATGGCTCTCAAACACAATATTGGCAGCAAGCTCAATGATATAAATTATCATTGCTGCAGACAACGGCATCCCAGTCCGGTAATCATCATCCAGCCGCTCAAAAAGCACCGCAAAAATAACCCCCGTTAATAAATACAGCAGCAGCGTCAAGATCTCCGCAGACGCAAAATAAGCGCACACACTCACAAAGCCTGCATAAGCGTTTAATCCTGTGACCGTATTGGAAAACAGCGTCAGCGCAAGGGCAAGCGCAGGCAGAATCCAGCCCGCTTCCGGCAGGATTGGCAGCAGGCAGGACGCAGCCACCCCCATCAGAAAGACAATGGCAAAGCGCAGCAAATGTCCCCCGTTATCATAGTGAAGCGCCCCAAAGAGCTTGGACTGAAAAAACGAAAAGACAGTCATGCCAAAACAGGCAGTGACAATCATGATCAGGATAAAAATATCCCGAAATGATTTCTCATACAAATATGCTGCGACGCCGACTGACGGTATTGATACAACCAGCATTCCAATGACAATCCACACTTTTTGCAGGCTGGTTTCTTCCTTCTTCTTCATATGTCTTTCTTCCTTTATGCAATTTATTTCCGAAACGGCTTGCCGCCTCTCTTGGCGCGCGGCTCATTCGCTTTGTGGGCAGCTCTGTTCTGACTGCTGCCAAGCCTGCTCTCATAATCCTCATAGGCTTTGACAATCTTCTGCACAAGCGGGTGGCGCACGACATCACGGCTTGTCATCTTGATAAAAGAGATATCATTGATTTTTCCAAGCACCTTCTCCGCCACATCCAGCCCGGACTGCGTGCCGACTGCCAAATCCTTCTGCGAGGCGTCGCCGGTGACAATCACCTTCGAGCCAAACCCGATTCTCGTCAAAAACATCTTCATCTGCGCCGGGGTCGTATTCTGTGCCTCGTCCAGTATAATATAGGCATTGTCGAGCGTCCGCCCGCGCATGTAGGCAAGCGGTGCAACCTCGATCAAGCCCTTTTCCATGTTTTTCTGGAAACTGTCCGCGCCCATAATCTGATAAAGTGCATCATACAAGGGTCTTAGATACGGATCTACCTTGCTCTGCAAATCCCCCGGCAGAAATCCCAGCTTTTCTCCCGCCTCTATCGCTGGACGCGTCAGTATGATGCGCTCAACTTCATGGTTTTTAAAAGCGGTGATTGCCATCGCCATCGCCAGATACGTCTTGCCTGTGCCCGCGGGCCCCAGCCCGAACACGATCATCTTATCCTTGATGGCATCAATATACTTCTTCTGCCCCAGCGTTTTGGGCTTGATGGGCTTCCCTGAGATGGTGTGGCAAATGCACTCCGAATCTATCTCAAGAAGCGCGTCAGCTTCCCCCTCATGGGATAGCTCAAGCGCATAGGACACACTTTGCTCCTGTATTCTGTTTCCCCGTTTCGAGAGCTCTACCAGCTCGCGCACCAGCTTCGCTGCCTTGTTCACCGCTGCCTGCTCCCCGCTAATCCGAACCTCTCCGTTGCGGTCCGTAATGACCACATGAAGGTCTTCTTCAATCTGTTTGATATATGCATCATGAGTGCCAAAAAGATTCTGCATATGCTCCGCCTCAATCTGCATTCCAACCCGAAAATCTGCCACTGTCGTATTACTCCTTTGTCTCATCTTCCTGAATCGTATTCACTGGAATGTCCACTGCCTCGCCCGTCTGTTTGACGACCAGCAAACTTCCATTTAATTCCATTCCACTACTATTCTTTTCCATTTTAACATTTTTTTCAACAATTTGTACCCCTTTTTGCTGTAAACCTAAAATAAATTTTTCGAAATTATCAGATAACTTATGTTCCATCTCCTCATCTGTATATGTAAAATACTTAATATAATACTCTTTTCTGTCAATTTTGCCATAATAGACCGGAAGATAAATATTGTCAAGCAAAACCACTTGATGTTTTTCCGTGGCAGTTTCATATAAAGTTTCGTCTTTTTTCGGAGAAATATGCTTCTCGACAAAATCCCACAGCGATAAACCGTCAATATAGTAATCGCCAATCTGGGCAAATCCTGTATTTACCCGCTTGCCCGTATAAATCATCACAGGATAGCCGCTGTTAATCGAACTATTGTACTCAATGGGTGTCCTGATAAAAATATCTGCGTCCGCATCGTAAATCTGGTAGTCAATGACGGTCTGGCTCTCGTCATAGACGGGGACGCCGCCCGATACCAGCACCTGCCCCTGTTCTACCGTATCCCCGGCCTTGACCCGCGGCACGCCGTTTCTGGTGACAATCGACGTGATTGTCCCCGCTTCATTTGCGACAAGGTCCGTCCCTTTTGTCTCTATTTGAACGGGTTCGGACTTCTCATTTTCTTTGACTTCTATATAAAGTTTTGTGCCCTCAAAATAGATCGAGGTCCATGTGACATTCTGAAAAGCCTCACGCAGCTTTTTTTCCTTCTCCTCACAGTTGATGCTGCTCTTTTTCATGCCATAATGAATATCTTCCTGTTCTAAAAAATCCGACAGCTCGTCATCACTTACCTGCAAATTCCCGACATACTCTATTGCCCAGACGTACTCCGTCACATAATTCAGCATAATCAGACAAAGCATGACACCCGCAAAAAAAATAATCCTTTTTTTGATAAAAGGAAAGTAAAACGGCAGTCCCTTCTTCTGAACGACATGTACCTTTGTGCCTGTCTTTCTCAACAGCGGCGGCATTTTCAGAAAATCCGCAGCATATGCCTCACACATGCAGATATCCTGTTCCTTTTTGATTTCCCACAAATCAATCTGATGCATTCTGCACATATTAAAAAAGCGTTCCATATAGTCCCCGTCAACCTTGATGACCAGAAAACCTTTGACAAAGCGTATCCATCTATTCTGCAAGCGTCCCACCTCAAGTTTCCCTTATCACCTTTACCTCCTTGATCTGCCCTGATATTTTCATGTCCTCATTCGAATAATGCTCGATGGTAAGACAGTCGCCGCAGACACAATATTTAATACGGTTTCCTTTGATTAGAACCTCATGGCAGGTGTAGGATATAATTCCTTTAAAATTTTCCACAAAAAGCTCTGACGCCCCTACCATGTGAAACAATGTGGCGTTTACCACCACGTCCTTTGGCAGCGAGAACGCATCCGCAAAGCGCTCTCCCGCACTCATGATATCCTGTTTAAATATATCGTGTCTATTCATATCAGCACCCAAAAATGAAGTATAGGTTTTCTATACTTCATTCTATGTCTTTTCTTTAATTCCTATTCCCCAATCAGCTTATCCTCATATAAAATATGATTTACGAGCCAGTTTGTCACAATGCGCAGTATTTCCTCGATCGTCTCGTCTTGGTCCTCATCAATCGCCTCCATATCCCAGCCGCCGATTGTCTCCTCAAATGCTTCATGCTGGCGCTTCTGCTCTGGCAGCCGCTTGTAACCAACCGACTCCATATATGCCTCCTCATGCTCAAAATGCGTCAGCGTATAATCGCGCAATTCCTCTAAAATATGCCTGATATGGTCATACTTATCCGGCATAAACTCCTCGCACTTTAATGTATAGAGTTCGTCCGCAATCTCAAACAACCGCCTGTGCTCGGCATCAATCTGGTCAATTCCTGTCAAAAATTCTTCTTGAAACTCGTACATCTAAAAACCTCCTGCTGTTTTTTCAAACCTATATTTACCGATACTTCCTTATCAGAACCTTCTTGCTTGCCACTGTGATATCCGAAAGCCGCTCACAGTCATAAACCGCAAGCTCACGCAGCGTATGTCCCTCTGGAAAATGTGGCAGTCTCGTCAGCGCTGGCAGACTGCGGAGCGTAACTTTTTGCAGCGCCGGCAATGTCTCCAGAAAATCCAGATTGTCTATGTCTGCAAGCTTTACCAGCTCAATCTCCTGAATGGACTCAAGCTGCCCTGCCCGCTCTAATCCCTGTGCATGTTCCTGATGTACGATCACACTCTGTACATTCAGCATACGCAGCACCGCGGGCGAAGGACACGGCATCTCACACAAAACCAGCTCTCTGACAGCGTCCTTTCGTATCAAAAATTCGATATGCTGTGCAGGACCTCCAATATAACAGTACCGAAGCTTTGGAAACCGCAACAGCCATTCGAGTTCAAACATAGATGCCTTGCCTGACGTATCCTCATCGCTGGCATCTTGGAAGGTGATACCGTCCAGCGTAAAGTCTACATAAATAGAAAGTGTTGTAAGTGCCTGTGATAATTTGTTCACAAAGCGAAAATCACGCTGTTTTGACACCGTCATGTCTAAATCCGTCAGATGTTTATACCCGGCAAGCACCTCCACATGCCTGAGCTTCTCCATGCATTGCAGCTTCAGCCTCCGTACATGTACCATATCCGCAAAATGCTGCAAATCGCAATCCTGCTTATTATAAAAATAAATGCGAAACAGCAGGTCCTCTCGAACTGAAAACAACGCTTGATCCAAAACTTTTAACGCTTCCTTGGGAAATGCTTCTTTTGTCTGTATCCAGCCTAGTTCCTCTGCTGCTGCCATCAAAGACACCATCTTCTCATCAATCTGTGAAGCTGTCAGACACGAGATCCGTCCGTCTTGCTGTGCATTCTTCTGATTCATCGCACTGTCCTCTGTAACAAGGTCAACAATACGCATAAAGTGAACTTTCTTCTGCTGTACCTGCGTTTGCTGTACTTGCGGCGCTGGCTCATGGTCTTTCTCCTGTGGCGCTTCCTGACTGTCAGGAACCCAGTTTCCTGCGGTTTCCAACACTTCCTTCTTATGTTGCTGCAACAGTTTGAGATAAACCTGCCAGATCACTTCTGGATTGTCCTGTATCCACTCGTCAGTCTCTCCCATTCTCAGCCCATTTTCTGCCGGATAGTCAAATTCAGGATAAAGGTGATAATTCAATATTCCATAGTCATACCATTTCGCAACCTCCATAAATCCATATTGATACAGACAATCCGATAATCTTCGAATACTATTCTCTGTATCTACCTGATAAAAATTGCTATAGTACGTATGAACCCCTTCATGATACGATGCAAACTGCCAGAAATATAGCTGTATAAACATAAATACCCATTCTGGCTCGTCTTTCTCATCAGGATAAAGTTCACACTGCAAAAGATCATCAAATTCTGATAACAGTTCGCCTCCCCATGCATCTTCCACCCTACCGGCATTCGCCATCGGTTCCAGCGTCGCATATAATTTTTCCGCATATTCTCGTTTGTCCATCAATACACCTCCATGGATATTATTCAAGACAATCCGGCCAGTCAACATAGTTTACAAAGTCAAATATTTGTTCTTCTGTATTTCCATCTAAAAAAAAGAGAACACGGTCTTTCCAGAATACCACCTCAAAGCCATCATCGACATAGCCGGCATTAAAAATCAAAGAGTATACCACCATGTCATCTTTTTGGTACTTACAGTTCAATTGAATACACCTGATACTTTCCGCTTCCATTCCTGCGATTTCGCGGGACCAACGCGTCTTATGAAATTGTTCAATTGTCGTAATCAGCTCGTCTGTATCCTCATCGCGCACGCCCCACTCTATGATGCTTGGCAGCAGTCTCTCCAGCATTGTCTGATAAATATGATCAAAATTCTCCTGAATATACAAATTGGTATTTTTAACTTTTTGCTGGTCCTCTGGCTGTATTTTTGTAACTGGGATACATTGAACCACACTTCCTTCAAAAATATTTAATCTTGTAACAATCTTCTGATCAAACCATTTCCCCTTGGCATTTAATACGATTGCATCACAGCCAAAATGTTCCTCATGTCCGCGCTCACTTTCCCACACCCACGCACTGTCTATTTCCTGCTTCTGTACACATCTCTCCGCCAAGAGTACATCCAAATCCTGTTCATTTTTAATGAAATACTTCATACACTGTTTACTCCATTCTTTCTGTTTCAGTCTATCGCTGGCGTTCCTTATTAACTCTTCACTGTAAAGATCGGTTCCATCCGCGCGACGGGCGCCGCCAGATTATGTGCTGTGTGCACCGCAATCACTTCATGAATATCTTTATAGGCATACGGCGCCTCTGCCCGAACAGACTCCTCCCACTTTTTCAGAATATCAGCTCTGCCCTTCAAGTCTATACGATTCGGGTCAATCGGCGTAATCACATGGAAATTTTTCATAAACTGGCGAAATGCCTCATCGTTTCCTTTGATGGCATCGCCGCGGGATTTTTGCCGTCCGGCGCCGTGGCTTGCACTGCAAAGCGCATCGCGTTTTCCCAGTCCGCGCAGCAGATAACTAGAGCTGCCCATCGACCCCGGAATCATCACAGGTTCACCATAATAGGCAAACGCTGTCCCTGCCATCTCCTCGCAGCCGCGGGCACAGCAGGCCCCCTTTCGATGAATATAATAATCCTCGCCGTCAATCTGCTGTTTCCAGATATAATTGTGCGGCGCATCATAAAGCAGCGCCAAATCACACGCGCCCAGCACCTGTGTAAAAACCTCCTGAATCATAAAGCCGAGAAACAGACGGTTAGCAAAGCCAAAATTCGCAGCATTGCCGGACGCGGACCAAAACCGGTTCCATGCATTCTGCTTTTCATACGCTTCTGGAATCGGATAAATCTTGTTCTCTGGCTGCATCAGCCCAACAGGATAAATCTCTTGACAAATCTTACGGTTCAAAAGGCCACTGTGATGCCCGATTGTCAGCGAACCCGTGTGCAGCATGACCGCCACAGCGCCTTTTTTCAGATTCCATGCATTCGCAGTCTGACCGTCATAAATCTCAACAATCCGCTGTACCTCCAGAAAATGATTTCCGCCGCCAATCGTCCCGATCTGGTCATCATAGGTCAACTGTCCATAGCTGCCTATGAAATCCTCCAAGCCTTCTGTGGCTGCCGTTTGAATGCTGCCGCGAAATACAGTCCGGCTCAGCCATTTCTCCTGAACCTCTGGCTGATAATAGCGCCACAGCCCACGCATACCACTGTCATGATACGTCTCCAGCAATCCCTCAAGCCCATAGCGAAACAGCGCTTCCCGCTGTCTCCCCGTCATCGGAATCTGTCTGCCGCCCTCAAAAAAGATGTGACGAAGCTTTTTGGCTAATTCAGGAAGTTTTTGCCGAATACTTTCTTCCGACAAATCCGTCGTATAAAACCGCATACCGCAGTTGATATCATTTCCCATCGCCTGCGGAACCACAAACCCCTTTGTCATCATTACGGTTCCGATTGGAATCCCTGCACCCTTGTGAAAGTCGGGTGTCAGAACCATCTTTTTGATTTGAGGCTCGTCTCCCTGAAAATAACCTGACACACCTGTCAGTCTTTCCAATGTCTCCTCCAATGCTATCATTTGATGTAATTCTGCCACGGCATTTTTATCTGGTACAGCGTCCGCTGGCAGATAACAGAGTATTTCATTCTTTCTGTCTTTCCATTTTAATATATGTAACATAAAACTCCTTGATTTATGCAATCTGCTCTATATTCCCCATTCCCACCCTCGCAGCTTCAGTCAATGTCTGGTAATAACAATGCTCAATTACGATACGTCTGTGCACAATCGGAGCATAACGATTCTTGGGGAATCGAACCCCACACCTGCTCTTATGTGTGACCCAAGTGCGACTTGCGCTGTCGCCGCGTGGCATTCACCCTGACGCTGCTATCAATCTTTTTATTCGATCAAATCTGTGTTCCAGTTCGTCTCCTGCAATTTGTTATCTACAAGCCGCAGTTCCTTCGCCATTTTATCAATCTCTGTCTGCCAATCGGAAACTGAGATTGCAGACTTGATCTTAATCTCTGTGTTTCTAGCCCGATAAGAGGTTTGGCTTGCAGTATAGACAATATCCTTGTAAACGTGAATTTTTAACGAGAGCATATCTTTTACAGCGATAAGCTCCGTCAATGTCTGTCCGTCTACGCTCGTCTCACAGTTCGTTCTGTTGATCTGCGCAAGCAAATAAGCCAAACGCTCCAAAGAAGAATCTAATTCCTGTTTCAATTGTTCGGGAGATTCCGCAGTCTGTTCCCCCTCCTGTACTAACACATTATTGTTTAGACGGCTCTTTAACTGCTCAATCTTGCGATTCAAGTCCGCCCTTTCCTGCAATGCCTCTGCAAGTTTCATTTCTTCTCCTCTCTTTCCTCAAAGCCTCACATGCCGCCATCGTTATTTTTCTATCCAGAAAAGCAGCTTCTCTCTAATCCCACCAGAAAAACCAGATATCAGATACCGCGATACATGCTGCCACTTCAGCTAATGTCCCTGTTTGTGTACACTGGTACACTCTGTCAGGCGTAAACGCAAAATGCTCTTTGGCAGCCTGTAGTGAATCCTGCTTTGCAACCGGCGCCGGAAGCCGCATTTCCATCACATCATGCGTAATTGTCACAGGCACTGCACCATGTTTTTCAAACCAGTATTTACAAATTGCCATCATTTCTTCCACGCAGGGACACTCATTCCACCCCCCAAATGGCACATATGCCACCAACTCCCACGGTTTTGTCGTTGGAACCTTGAACAGTATCGTCTCGATGATAGTTTCTGTATGCCGATCATAGTTATATCTCTGAAAAGCTGATATCCTGTCAATGACTGTTGGTTTATCATCAAACACACCCGTAAATTCCTCCAGATCAGTCATATCCTCTGTGTACGATTCATAATATTTTTGCAACAGTTCCTCACCGGACTCCAGTTCTGTCTTTAAGGTATCCTCCAGTATATATCCATCGTCCTTCAATATCCCCAGATATTCCTCCAGCACATCATCTGACGGAACTAATATTGGGGTAAAGCCTTCCTGTCGTCCCTGCTGCATCGCGCGCTCATAGGCATTCATCACCTCCTGATAACTCGCTGCCGTCGAAAAAATCTGGTATGGATACCCTAATTTCGTGACAATACTCTGGGTTATTGAATTTGCCTGTTCTAATGTTACTGGTGAGTTGTAAGTTATCAATAAAAAAATAACCCTTCCATATGGTTTTATGGTATCCTATAAGTTGCCAAAATAAAAAAGGATAAATCCACCAGAAGAGTTATTTCAAATATGAGTTTATCATACTTGCTGGCGGATGACCATACGACTATGTTAAATATTATTGAAAAGATTTTATGCCATTTTGAATCCTGTTTTTCCCGTAAAGCTGCTTTCCGTTGGTTTGTGATCATCATCACAGGGCTTATGCTCCGTTCGGATAAGCTTGGTGTCACTTCCATACTTCGTGACCTTGCCCTTGCCCCGGGCTGCTATGATTCCATGCTTCACTTTTTCAGGGCATCCTCATGGTCATTAGAGGATATCCGAAAACGCTGGTTCTCTGCTGTCAGACTGTATGCGCCCCTTTACAAGGAAGGGAACTTCCATGTCCTTGTTGGTGACGGGGTAAAGCAGTCAAAAGAAGGACGCCGTATGCCGGGGGTGAAGAAGCTATTCCAGGAATCCGAGAATTCTGCAAAACCAGAATACATGCATGGGCATATGTTCGGCGGGCTTGGCATACTGGCCGGGAACTTCCGCAGCTGGGCGTGCATCCCCTTAAGCATCCGGCTCCATGACGGGCTCCAGGCTGCCAGGGAATGGAAAGGCGCATCTGTTTCAACTGCCTCTCATGTGGTACAGATGGTGGAGGATTCTTATCATGCCGCCCTCACTTTTGGAGACTCCCTGCTCCTGCTGGACAGGTATTTCCTTACTGTGCCAGCCCTTGAAAAACTCAGGGAATTAAACAACAGCGGGAAAGTACACATGGAAATCGTCACCAAAGCCAAAAAGTCCTGTACCGCGTTCCAAAAGCCTGGTCCCCGAAAACCTGGCAGGGGCAGGCCGCCCAAAAAGGGGGATGCCGTTCACCTGAAAGGACTGTTCGCCTCCCATAAGGAACAGTTCATGGAAACGGAAACCGAACTCTATGGCAAAAAGAAAACGATACGCTATTACAGCATAGATCTTCTTTGGGGGCAGAAGCTGTACCAGGAACTGCGGTTTGTACTGGTAGAAATGGATGGCATCCAGAGCATTCTGGCAAGCACCAGTCTGGCACTTGATCCGCTATCCATTATCCGGCTTTACAGCTACCGTTTCCGGATCGAATGCACATTTCGTGAACTGAAACAGCAGACAGGCGCATTCTGTTATCACTTTTGGTCAAAGCACATGCCGAAACTAAGCTACTACCAAAAGAAAGGGGAACCCACACCCTTAGAGCGTGTGGAGGATGAAAGATCACGTAAAAAAATACTGAAAACGGTACGTGCCATTGAAGTGCATATGGAACTGTCCTGCATCGCAATGGGGATACTACAGACCCTTTCCATCCGTTTTATTGGAAAGGTTTGTTCCAGTCAGATCCGTTACCAAAGGACACCATCCAAAGGAAGGGTTTCCGAAGCAGCCCTTATGCACTATTTCCGGAAACATTTTTTCCGCCTTTTGGAGCAAAAGCCTAAATCATACATAACACAGATAATTCATGAGCTACAGGAAGAGTCAGAAAAACACTGGGATTTTCTGGCTTCTTAGTGGTACAAACTTTTAACTCACAAGTAATGTTATTTCATTTGGATTCATTTATTTTCCTCGCTCCTTTCTAAATGTGGATTGCTAATCTATCAATCTTACTATTTAAAAAATACAGACTTCTCTGGCGCCTCCATATAGCGGAACCATTGCTGTGGAAGCTCATCTGCAACAAGAGAAACCATTCCACCGACGATGGCGCAGATTGTATCCCTGTCCCCCAAAGCGGAGACTGCTGTCCACAAGGCTTCCTCCATCGACGCATAAAAATATACCGCACACCAAAGGCAGAATGGAACCGTATCCTGCGCAGTCAGCCTGATGCCATTTCCAAGAACAGAAACGGCAAACTCTATACTGCTTTCTTTGGGAATCGAAACCGCTGATAATATTTTATATTTGGTATCGCTTTCTGGCAATGTATCAGCGATATCTCGCAGAAAATCAATGCCCTCTCCTAGATAACGTCCCAGCTTTTTGTTCAGAAACAAAGCAGACGCTGCGGCAACTGCCATTGCACCCGCGATTCCCTCAATATGTGTATGTGTGACCTCAGCAGATGCCCTCGCATTATATAGCACTTTATCCAAATCATCTGCAAAATAAGCACCTATCGGTGCAGCGCGCATCGCTCCGCCATTTCCCATAGACCCCATTCCGTCAAACACTTCTGATGCAGCCTTCTGCCAATCTTTTCCTTCTGCGATATTGCGCAAAATCGTATGTGCTGTACCTCCATATCCCCGATGCCAGTCTAATTCGTAATTTGCAGCAAATACCTTTGCCAGCTCGTCCTGATTTATCTCTCCATACTGCTCTAAGATACGGTAAATCCCTATTGCCATCACGGTGTCGTCTGTAAAATGCCACGGCGATTTCAATATTTCCCTGTCCTGAATCCGTTGGCAGGCGATTTCCTCCGGCACAAAAAAGGTCTGACCAAAACAGTCTCCCAACGCAATCCCGTCTAACGCGCGTTTTGCATACCTTATTCTATCTTCCTGTTTCATATTCAACTACATACCCCTTTTCATACACATCATAATACTGCCGTTCCTCCAAAACAACGCTCCCATTCCGTTCCATAAATATAGAATAATAGTATAAAATGTCTGAATCAGTAGTTATAACGTAATTTACATATATGATTCCATTATCACATTTGAAATAACTATAGTCAAAATGACTTCCAACATTCAAATCAACGCTATGTAAACTTTGTTTACTATCTTCTTTTATGGCAGCTTCTACCTCATCTCTGACAGTCTGTGCATTCTCATATGAAAGAAATTCTTCTTCTGTTATTTCCTTTATATCATAGTTTTGGTAACTCTGTTTATTATAATCCCAATATAAATAATACCTCTGCCATATCCTGCCCCCTGCACTATTACTGATGAAAGACTTGACTGATGCCAATAATCCATTATCAATAAAACATGAGTCGAAAGTCTCAAGAACCAATTGAGGTTTATGATCAATTACTGCCCAAATATAAGATTTGGCTGATTCTTGTAAATTGGAGCTGATATTTAACAGCAGATGATTATTCTCTTCGATCATTACTGGTTCAAACGCGAATGTTTCAATCTTATCCATTAATAAAATACTATCTTGTCTATTCGCATACCATAATGCACCTTGAAACATAGTATCTCCAGACTCCTCTACCATCTCACCAGTAAATACATATGCATAAGAATCTTCTTCCTTCAAGCCAATGACGTCATAAAGTGCAAAAATAGGTTGTTCTGTTTTCTCTTGAACTACCCTTTTCAACCGTTTTTCAAAATCTTCCTCATATAATATTTCGACTTGAGTCGCATTCTCATCTATAACATTCTCATCTGAAAAGTTTTCCTCTATAGCGTTTTCAGTACTTTGGGATATATTGCAAGATATTGATAAAAAAACTATTGGTATTAACCACAAAATTTTATTTATTCTCATAAATCCTCCACGCAAAAGGAAATTTAACCCGAATTACTTTTCTTCATATACTCACAAGATATTACACATCTACTGATTCATTTCATCAATTACTTCCTTGGGTTTCACCGTCATCTCGATCCATGAAGGAACAAATCCACTTTTTATGGCATTTCTTGAGGATCTTAAATTTGACCATGCACAACAATAAAATGGTACCTTATCTCTTTGAAGTATCTCCATTGCCAGATTACTTGTCAGTGCAGATGCTATACCCTTTCTGCGATATTCCGGCAATACATCAACGCCTATTTGCCACATACTATCGCAGTCGGCAGAACAGGCAGCTAATCCAATCAATGTATCATTATCATAGGCGCCGACCCCCAGAATATCCAATTCCTTTCGCTTTTCACACAATGCATTACTCCATTCCGGTATATATAATTTTGTAAAATCCGTTGGTTTCATCACTCTTATTTTATAATTGCAAGACAATCTAGTAATCTTGTTCATATCCGGCAGAAAGTACTCCGCCATAAAACAGACTTTCTGTCCCGCTTTGCTCATTCGTTCATCAAGCCAATGCATATTGGGTGTTTCAAAGCATTGATAGAATTCAAATCTATTTATGTACTCTTCAACAATTTCCCTAAATTCGTCTTTTACAGAAGCAACGATATTGTTTCCATAAGATACAAGATTGCATGCAATTGGTTCCTTATAGTATTTTCTGGCCAAAATACCAATTTCAGACTTAACAACAACATTAGAATTGCCTGAAAAATCTGTCTCCTTAGCATTAATATCTAATGCAGATTGCCGCATTGCCGTCTGTATTATTTCTTGATTGTTAAACACAGATGATCACCTCCCTAATCAGCCCACTTCTTAAACCGAAAGTGGTTTGCGCCATTTATTTGTGATACGGTTCTCCATATCTGTAACACGCCCCACTGTGGATTCCCCCTGAAATTCAAAGTTGGATAAATCGCTGTCTCTGTTATCTCAGCAAATGCCTCAGCCAAATCATAAAAATATGCTTCGCAGCCCTGAAGTGACTGTTCATTTTTTAAGTAACCCATCAATCCTCCCCCTTCTATAATACATAGTATTCCGACCAATTTCAATACACACAAAACCAGTCTATTTTGATACAGTATCCAGAATGTGTTCAGTATTGCACCAGTTTTTATTCGTATTGCGGCAATATCGTAAAATTAACTCGTTTCCCATCCGCCTCCAGTTCCGCGAAAAATAGTAATTCTGCCGAATCTCTCCTTTCATTCTCCGCAAAGTAACATAACGCAGCACCAGATTCCTAATAGCATGTTCACTTATCCCCAATTCTTCTTTCAGTTCTCTCAATACACATGCTTTGGGGTCGTTTAGTTCATTCTCTTCAAAATGGCCTCCCGCAGACCCAACCCATGTATCGCTCACAACACTGCCATGCTGCCGGAAAAGCAATAGCATTTGATTCCCTTTTGTTATATATAGAGAAGTCATATTCCTCAGTTTCTCATCCATTTACACGCCACCTCCCTTTTCCTTCGTTTTTTATTCTACTCATACATTTTCTCAATACTATAACTGCATAGTTTTTATACAATATACTTTTTCCATGAATCCTCTGCGCTTCTACATAATTTATCTCGTACTTGTGGTACGGTTCTCTATAACATACCTAAGTGCGTAAACTCCTGAGAAAACAGTACAAATATCATCCCTGTTCTGCTTTCTACAACTGTATATCCTTTCACTTATGGTACGGTGCTCCATAACACCCCTAAGTGCAAAAAATCTCATAGTACTATAACAGGCAGAACGCGGAAATGCTCTGCCTGTTATACTTAGGAACTGTAGAAAAATAACTGACGCATCTTGACTTGTCTATTTCTCCGATTATGCATATCAAAAAGCCTCGCCGTAGCCCGCTACGCCTACGTTTTTTGCTATACATCCTCGAAGAAATATCCTGCGCAAGTTGCATCAGTTATTTTCCTACAGTTCCTTGCAAATACATTTTGGCTGTTTCTTCTGCCAAATGAAACTTTTCCTGAATTTTATTCAGAATAATGCTGTCTGCAATTTGTAAATCCTTTAATGCTGATACCATAGCTATTATTCCTTCCTGTCTTCCCTTTTCAATTCCTTTCTCTTCCACACCCTTACTTAAATTACACATGAGCGACACCTCACTTTCCAATGTCTGAGTCATTTTGATATGAAAATCTTTTTCCAATATCTGGCACTTGTCCTGTGAACCTGTTTCCGTGGACAGAAGCACATTCAACAGTTTCAATAAATTCGTACCCGAATCTTCCTCTTTCCCAAGACAAATCATAACAGCCGCCATCAAATCATAATCTGCTTTTCGTTCCTTTACACTGCCCGCCAAATTTTCTTCCGCAATGTAATAACGGGTAATGCTGTTTTCACGGCTCTTTGGCGGATTCATACAAATCCATATGCTATATACTTTTTTGATATTCTCATAGTGAGAATTTGTAAACTCTGTTCCATATTGGGCGGAAATCATCCGGCTACAGTAATAGATTCCCCTCTTTATCAGCGGATACCCCGGATAAAAATCATTCTGAGCTTCCAAGAAATTCCGATATCGGAATTTTGTGGATTATTCCGATTTCCGGCTTATTCCGATAAATCTATTTTGGGGGCTGTATTTCAGCCCCTTTAGATATATTTATCGGAATAAGTTTTTCAGTAGCCTCTGATTAACTGTTCAATAATGTTCTGCGATTCCCATATCGGAGAATTATCTTTTAAGGCAAAAGCAAGCGAATCCTGTGAGGCCTTTTCCACCGCCTGACGTTTCATCTCTGTATCTGCATATGCGTAAATTAACGTTGTTTCCGGATCTTCATGTCCAAGGAATTCCGATAAGACCGCAAGCGGCATCCCGCCCTGATATAAGTGCATTGCCCGCGAATGGCGGAACATATGCGGATGTACATGCTCCGGCACATGCGGATTGCCTATACGGGCCTGTGCGGCATATTTTTTCAGAAACCTCGATACATTATCGTCCGACATTGGCGTTTTTTCCCCGCAGTGTTTCGTATAAAACAAATGGACATCCTTTCTGCTGTCATGGTGGAATGATGATTTATAAAGCTCAAACAAATGGAGTGTTTCTTTTGAAACAGGCACAAGCCTGGGTTTGGAACCCTTTCCGAATAAATATACCGTTTTGTTTTCCGGATTTATATCAGACAGCTTCATTTTCAGCATTTCCCCGTCACGTGCCGCTGTATCATACATCAGTGCCAGAAAGAACCGGTCGCGCAGCCCCTTGGGAGAGCCTGTGTCAATGCATCCGATGATTGCAGCAACAGCGTCTTTTGACATATGGCTTACAACGCGCGAATTATCGGTTCCCTTTTTCAGCGGTATTGTGCAAAGATCCGCATATACCGTATATACTTCGGGAGAGGTGTACGCCGCAAATTTGAAGAATGACCGTATACAGCTCAGCCTGTTGTTGCGTGTGGATTCCTTCCAGCCTTTCTGTGACTCTGTTGTATCCAGAAACTCTGTAAGCAGGTCAGACGTAAAGGTTTCAAACCCCAGTCCGGAAGCGGGAATCCCTTTCTCCTGTAGTAAAAAACGGAGCAGGATATTCCAGGCCATGCGGCAGGAATCAATTGTTTTCTCGCTGCTGTTGCGCTGCTTTGGCAGATAGATCCCAAAATATTCCCGTAGTTTCTTCCAAAAAGCGTTGCTTTTCATGGGGCACCTCCGATCATGCCTGAGATGTCCATGTATTCCATCTTTGACAGGCGCTCCGGCAGGAGATGCAGGTAATAACAGGTTTCCCGGAAAGTCTGATGCCCCATATAGGCACTCAGATATGGCAGGAACTGCCCGAAATCCCGGCCCTCTTCCATCCACCGTGTCAATGTTTGTGTCGCAAAGTTGTGCCTCAGGATATATGGCGTACAATAACGCCCAAGGACATCAGGGTTCCCAGCCATTTCCCAGCACTTGTGGAAGAGGGTGCTGATGGCCTGCGCCCCATGCCTGTTCCCGTTCCGATTGGGAAAGAATATCTCTGTCCCAGGGTACATTCCCCGCGCAATCCTATCATAATTGCGGCACATTTCCATCACGCCCGGCTCCACCGCTATACACCTGTCCTTATGTCTTTTCGAGTCTGCGATGTATATCGTGCAATGGGAAAAATCAAGATCCTGCCTTCGGAGAAGCCTGGCTTCCTGTGGGCGCATTCCGGTAGAATACTGGAGCCGGAAGATAACGGCGGCCGTATATTCAATGAGCGGGTTCGCCGGATTATGGGGATACCTGTCAGCTGCCTGAAAAAAACGGCGGCATTCTCCCGCGCTCATGATATATGGCAGCTGCCTTTTCTTATAGCTGAAATAATCCACAGGGAATACGCATGCTTCTTTCCCCAGAAGGACCTGATACCTGCCAAGATTCCTCAGGGCTATCACATCCACATAGGCATCACAGTGTTCACGTTTTGTTTGTAAGTAGGACAGGGCAATGTCCCATGTCAGGATGTCGGCATCAGGGAAAAACGCCCCGCAGTAACGGTCAAACTGCACCAGATACCCGTCGTAACTATCGACAGCATACCCAAGAGTTTCCCGCCACTCCCGCATTTTCTCTATGTCGTGCGCAAATTTGCTCTGGAAAGAGACCATTATACCAAGCCCTCCTTCCGTGTATGCAGAGGCCCGAGGTCCAGGCAGCATGTCCTCATAGTTCCGCTGTCCAGTGAGATATAGCGTTTGGAGGACTCAATGTTTCCATGTCCGAGGATCTGGGCAACAGTGGATACGGGAACCCCGGAGGAAACCATTTTTGTTCCCGCCGTCCTCCGTAATGCATGAAAAGATTTGCCATCCCAGCCGGAACGCCCGATGCCTGCAGCTTCGATGTATCCACGCAGGGCAGCATTAAAAAGCGTCGGACTGACAGGACTAGAAAAAACAGGCGGAAGCAGGCGGACGAAAACATACGGGTTATCCGTCCGCGGCCTGGAATGGAGGATGTAATCCGCAATGGCATTTCCGGCATCAATGGGAAGCGGCAGCAACAGTGTCACTTTTGTTTTTTTCTGTACAACACGGATGGTCTTTTCTGTCCAGCAGATATCGGAAAGTTTCAATCCGGATATATCAGAAGCCCTCATTCCTGTCCTCACGGCAAGAAGAAATATGGCATAATCCCGGCGGCCTTTGTCGGTCGAACGGTCTATTTTTGAAAAGATCAGCTGAAGTTCCTCATCTGTAAAACAGGGAAGGGCTTTCTGCCTGCACCTGCCAGCCGTACCGAGGAAACGGTCCGCATCCAGGTCAACAATCCCTTTGTCCCGCAGAAACTGTACAAAATTTCTTAAAGTACGCAACAGTCTCGGCATACTGCCTTTATGGTTTGGGGCTTCCTGACGGACAAAATCTAGGACATTTTCAGATACCATGGAATGGGCATCCTCCACTCCTGCCTGTTCAAGGAAATACAGGAACTGCCGTATAATAATCATTTCAGGGCGGACAGTCCCCGGACTGAGCCGTTTTGAGAGTTCCTGCTGAAAACCGGACATCAGCTCCCTGTAAGCTCCGGAAGCAGGGGCGTTAGTCGTAAAAGTGACGGATCCCCAGCTGAATTCCCCGGTTTCAAAATATCTGGCAACAGTATAAGCTGCTTTTCTTATGGGCTTAATGGTAGATTGTTTCAGTTCCGCCCTGCACTTAAGCGCACAGAACGCAGCCGCATCCTGATACATGAAAGTATCACGTCTGTTTTCCATACAATACCGGAAAACGGCTTCATAATGCCTTGCATAGCCAGCGAAAGTTTTTGCAGAAAGGCCAAGTTCCTTTGTGCGTTGAAGCACGTAGTCAATGTGTTTCCTTAATTCAAAATTTTCCATGTAAGGGCCCTCCTATTAACCCACTTACATGGAAACATAACTTCTTTTTATATACAATAATTATTCCGATTTTCCTGGCTAAAATATAGACGCAGAGCTAAAAAACATGATATAATCGGAATAATCCGGAAATCGGAATAATCAATATTGATAATTAAGCGAATTAATTCGGCGGATACAGGAGCGATTGCAAGAAATCGAATATCATAGAAAATCGTCCCTTCCGTCAGAGAAGTATCTTCATTTCCAGCTCCCTGTATCACAGAAACACGGTTGGATTCATCTGGGGCCACTGCTACTTCACCTACCTGCGGTGTACCTTCAATATATTTTTCCGCAATTTCATCCACATCACAATCACGGTATTCTTCAAGACAGTTCTTCATAATCCATGCCAGAATAATCTTTTCCGAAAGCAACCGCTTACATGCCGCGTCATAGCTGGCTTTCTCATCAGCCACACGGATATTTTTCGCTATGGTAGTATCTGTATTCATGGCCTCACCCCCTGCTTTTACTGATATTTTATCATATTTCAAACGAACAGACCACTATATTTTTCAGTCTACTTACCGCCTAGGGGCTAATATTTTGTTTCTCGGCAACATCTTCCTAGGTTTCCCCGCTTTCACATTATCAAACATTTTTTTCGCCAATAAAGTAACATTCTTTTATACAAACGCTTGCATATGCTCCAGTCGCCCGGTCGTAGTGTCTTATTTTTTATTCTTCCATGTTTCTGTACTCCAGCAAAGACCATTCGCTTCGATTTCTGGCTAATATATTCAGATTCTCCTTCAAAGCTTTGTTCTCCTTCCATTTCTAGTACAAATATTCCCCCTCATTTATTTCATAGATCTCTGTTCCTTCTCGCCCTCACTTGTGATATGGTTCATTATTTATGATGCGAAAACACCTATAAATCTGTTCCAGCAAAATCACCCGCATTAACTGGTGCGGAAATGTCAGCTCCGAAAAACTAAGCGTTTCATCGGCACGCTGTACCACACTGTCGTGCAGCCCCAGCGAACCTCCAATTACAAACACGAGATTGCTTTTCCCACTCAGCCCCAACTGTTCTATATGTGTTGCCAGATTGACAGAATCGCGCTTTTTTCCGTCAATTGTCAGTGCGATACAATAAGCATTGTCCCGCACCGCCTTTAGAATGCGCGCTGCTTCCCTCTGCCGAATCTGTGCCTCCTCTGTCTCCGATGCCTTGTCTGGTGTCTTTTCGTCTGCCACTTCCACAATCTCCAGCCTACAGTATTTTGAAAGCCTTTTTTGATATTCGGCAATCGCGTCCCGGAAATATTTTTCTTTGATTTTCCCAACTGTAACGAGTGTTATATTCATTGTATTCTACTCTCTACTCCTCCAATTTTCTGTTAATCTCCTCAATCCAACCACTGTCATCATTCTCAAATAGCTTTATGAACTTCACAAAATTACTACTTCCAGCCACCCAGTCAAAAGTTTCCAATCTACTCACCCGCTTGCACATATCTGCATAGTTTTCCACAGTAACATATTTCATGACTTCTTTGATCTGATCTATCCTTCCCTTATAATTTTCTACTCCAGTATATTTGTATATCAATGGAGCATTGATTGGTTTTGCTGGTGATTTTAAATTTTCATCCGTCCAATGCTTCACGATGATTTGCATGGTACACGGATTGCCAAACAAAACTACTTCATCCGCAGCATTTGCAACACCATGAAACGCATTAATTTTTCGCTTAATATCTTCGTACTGTTCATAAGGTTTCTTATCTGTGTCACAAAATACAAGTATGATTTCATATGAGTCATTTTGAAAAAGATCCTGATATCTCGCTGGTATATTACCATTTCCACCGGCATTAACCAACAATATATCGTATTGCTTACACCACACCTTCAATTCTTTGAGGCGGTTAAGATACTCATATTCTTCATTGCCCTCACAGACAATACAGATTTTATGATTATCAGAAAATTTAGGAAGCTTATTTATCATTGACATCATCCCCCTTTACATCGCCTTTAATACGAAGCAAGGAGTTGATCAATTCTGGGTCAGGTAACGCTCCAAGGACACCTTTTTTGTACTTCTCCACAACATCTGTAGTGTCTCTCACACCCTGTTGTGCAGTAAAATCTGCCAGTGAATATAAATATACACTATCTTCATCTTTATGAATAAACCAAATCTGCTCCTTCCGAAACATTCTCCTGCAATCCATCAGATTAATATCATGTACAGTAAATACCATTTGTGCGCTTGTATTCAATTCATTATTAAACATCGCAACAATTGCTCTGGTAAGTTTGAAATGAATACTGCTATCCAATTCATCAACAATAAGAATTTTGCCCTGTTCAAGTGCCTCTATCACATAACTGGCAATGGCTGCGATCTTCTTTGTACCTGTAGAATCAAATAACATACTTGGTACATGCACTCCCTTATATGTGGAAACCAGTCTGATCTGATCCATGATGTTCTCTGGTATATCCAGAACCTTCTCTTCAGGTTTTTCTTGGTCATCGCTAGCTTTTCGCTGTATCTTTTCTATATCGACAAACTCAAAATTATCCATATACAAATCTGCGTTTTTAATAAATTCAACAACTTTTTCCTGCAACTGATTTTTATTTTTCATGAGTTCTATGGTGTGCTGCATCGGTATATTATTCATATTAATAATATCAATTTTTTTCGCAAACCCAACTAGAATCTGTTTCATCTCGTCTACATGCTCAAATTTACTTGTATCTATTATATAGCATAACAGCGTATTATTCGACATAACTGATATCATATTCTGCACATCTTTGTCTAAACATTCATATACTTCACCAATACTGTCTTTTTTCAGCCAGCATACTTCTTTTTCATTGTTATATTGATCTTTGATAATCTCTGAAAATGATTCATATATATACGCTTGTTTTTCGGTATCATATTTAAAGTCATATGAAAACGTTCTTCCCAACGCCACAAAAGTTACGCCCAGTTCACAGACAGTACACTCTGTAAATATATTGGGCATTAAATTATTTTTTTTATTCAAAAGTACGGCCTTTATCGCTCTCATGCATTTAATCAAGCAGGTCTTTCCCACATTGTTCGGTCCATAAATTCCAGCCGATTTCAGTATATTAAAATTTTTTACTTTATGAACATTAGTTCCAAATTTTTTATATCTCATATCTGCTTTCATTGAAAACGTTATTTCATTCTCAAACGCATAACAGTTTTTTGCTCTAATCTCTATTATCATGGCACATACCTCCACGTCAATCTTCCTTTTATTTATTATTATAACATAATTTATTTTTTGTGCAACTTTTTTTCACTAAAAATAATAGAATAAAAAACTGTCGGAAAATGATTCCATTTACCCAATATTGTAGGCAAACAGATTTATTTTCCGACAGCATTAAAGCTTCCACATACTATTCCTAATTCTTTTTAACGCTTTTTTGCACTCATTCCAATCAACCCCGATCGAAAATGTCAGCGTACAACTCCTCGCACAAAGCGTCCAGATAAGACGCATTCAAACTGCCAAACTCCTGTGTCACAGCAGCCTTGATTCCCTCAAAGTACTTAAAATACTTCATCTCCTCCGGGGTCCCATCCTCAAACCAAACACGTTCCTGAATGGACGCTGCGGTGATATGTTCCTTTGCCCATGTCTTGATCTTACCAGTCAAATCCTCTTCCACGGCGGCCTCCTGCGTGTATTTATGGGAAGATTTTAACGACAAAATCCCCATCACTATAAATATGACAAACATAGTCCCCATCACACCGTAGGTAATATATTTTCCCGAACCGGCAAGCCGGAAAGGAAGCACGCCTGCTTCCATCAGGATAAACGCTGCAATTCCAAGCACCCCAACCATCAAAAGCGTATAGGCAGAGCTTTTGTAATCCTCCGCCTTTGCTTTCTTATCCTGATATACCTTTACCTCATCATTTCTGTCTGACATGCGCCAAACCTCCTGTTTCTATAAAATTTTTCCATATAGGAAAGTGTTTCTGCAAATATTAACCTGCACTCAGCAATTTTTCCATAAAGGAAAGTGTTTCTGCAAATATTAACCTACACTCAGCAAATAGTGGAATAAATCAACGCCCAGTGCACATTCCATAAACACTCAATAAAGTGCCCGAACATATACCGTGAATTTGACAAACAGCACCCGATCGAATCATCATGTGCATATAAAACAAAACTATCGACGATTAATTGTTGACACATTTCTTCAGAAGATGCAATATATTTCCGATTGACACCATAAAAATCATAAAATGATGCTTGAAATGCCTGTTGTATCAAAAAATCCGCATTTTCAGACATATACTTTAGCTTTTCCCAATACTTTAGAATACTTGTATCTCTAATGGTTTGATTTTCTTCTGAACAAATATAATAGCCATATGGTTCATTTTCATCAAAATGGAATCTCGGGTTATCTCCTATGATGTCTTTCACCTTAGCAGCATTCATTTCCATTATCATATCCCCCAAAGTGCAGTCGATTTATTGTTGAATACATAAAAGTAGTCATATCAAATAAAGCATATATTCAAAAAGAACCTGCACATTTTTCGTGCAGGTTATCTTTATGCACACGGGCGTCCAAAGGGAAAATATCAGTTTACTGATTTTTTATTTAGTCGCCTGTGTGCTCAAATAATTGTGAATCCCTTTTGCAGCAGCCTTTCCCGCACCCATTGCAAGGATTACCGTCGCTGCGCCGGTCACTGCATCACCGCCGGCAAACACACCTTCCTTTGATGTTCTGCCAAACTCCTCGTCAGCGACAATACATTTCCATTTGTTTGTCTCCAAGCCTTCTGTCGTCGAAGAAATCAGCGGATTGGGTGAAGTGCCAAGCGACATGATCACCGTGTCAAGCTCCATCTCAAACTCACTGTTTGGAATCTCTACAGGTCTGCGTCTCCCTGATGCGTCTGGCTCGCCAAGTTCCATCTTAATGCACTTCATGCCCCTTACCCAGTTATTTTCATCCTCCAAAATCTCTGTTGGGTTGGTGAGCAGATCAAAGATAATGCCCTCCTCTTTTGCATGATGCACTTCTTCCACTCTCGCGGGAAGCTCCTCCTCACTGCGCCTGTACACGATATGTACTTCTGCGCCCAATCGGAGAGCTGTTCTGGCTGCGTCCATAGCAACATTGCCGCCGCCCACGACAGCGACCTTCCTGCCGCGCATGATGGGCGTGTTGGAATCCTCATCGAACGCCTTCATCAGATTGCTTCTGGTCAAATACTCATTTGCAGAGAATACGCCATTTGCATTTTCTCCCGGAATCCCCATAAACTTCGGAAGTCCAGCGCCAGAGCCAATAAATACTGCCTCATACCCCTCTTCCTCGATCAGTTCATCAATTGTGATAGACTTGCCAATGATTACATTTTTCTCGATCTTAACGCCCAAAGCTTCTACATTTGCAATTTCTTTTGCCACAACCTCCTCCTTCGGAAGCCTGAACTCTGGAATGCCATAGACCAGCACACCGCCAGCCTCATGAAGCGCCTCAAAAATTGTGACATCATACCCAAGTCTGGCAAGATCTCCTGCGCAGGTAAGCCCCGCCGGACCAGAACCAATCACCGCCACTTTTTTTCCGTTCTTTTCCTTTGCCGGTTCCGGCTTGATATTATTTTCTCTCGCCCAGTCAGCCACAAAACGCTCTAACTTACCAATGGAAACCGGATCGCCCTTAATACCTCGGATACATTTTCCCTCACACTGGCTCTCCTGAGGACAAACGCGTCCACACACAGCAGGCAGCGCCGATGACTGGCTGATAATCTGATATGCGCGCTCAATATTTCCAGCTTTCACCTGCTCAATAAATGCCGGAATGTCAATCGCTACCGGACAGCCCTTGATACACTGCGCATTCTTACAGTTGATACAGCGCGACGCTTCCTCCATCGCTTCTTCTTTATTATATCCAAGACAGACCTCATCAAAGTTTTTTGCTCTGACTGCTGCCTCCTGCTCTCGTACTGGTACTTTTGTTAACACGTCCATTAATTTTCACCTCCGCACTGACCACATCCGCCGTGATGGGTATCACCTTCCTGTACTTTCAACATCGCCCGTCCCTCTGCTGTCTTGTAAATCTGCTGGCGTTTCATCGCCTCGTCAAAATTCACCAGATGCCCGTCAAACTCTGGACCGTCCACACAAGCAAATTTCACCTTGTCACCGACTGTAACACGGCACGCACCGCACATACCCGTGCCGTCCACCATAATCGGATTTAAGCTGACAATCGTGGGGATTCCAAGCTCTTTTGTCAGTTTACATACAAACTTCATCATGATCATAGGACCGATGGCAATGCACAAATCATACTTTTTGCCCTCATCCACAAGCTCCTGAATCGTCTGTGTCACCATACCCTTGCGCCCATATGAGCCATCATCAGTGGTGATATACAGATTGCCAGCCACAGCCTCCATCTCTTTCTCGAGAATCAGCAGATCATGGTTCTTTGCACCGACAATGACATCTGCCGCAATGCCTTGATTATGTAACCACTTTACCTGTGGATATACTGGCGCTGTGCCGACACCGCCCGCCACAAAGAGAATTTTCTTCTTCGCAAGCTTGTCTTGGTCCTCGCTGACCATCTCAGACGCACAGCCTAGAGGTCCCACAAAATCATGGAACGAATCGCCTGACTTTAACGCCTGCATTCTCGCCGTCTCAGCCCCCACCGTCTGAAATACAATCGTTATGGTTCCTTTTTCTCTATCATAATCGCAGATCGTGAGAGGTATTCTCTCCCCATCCTTATCCATCCTTACGATCACAAACTGCCCCGGCTGACAATTCTTTGCCACACGCGGCGCTTCCACTACCATCAAATAAATATTGGTAGTGAGTTCTTTTGCCTCTAAAATTTTGTACATTCGCTGTTTCACCATACCTTTCTTCATTTCTTTTATGCACAGGGCACCCAAAGAGCTGACAGGCGCCCAGCGTGTATATTCATATATCGCTATTATTGTATACGAAATGCTGCTTTATTTCAACTTTTTTCATGTTTCAGCAAACGGCTGCAATGTGTAACTGCCCTCATTTACTTTATAAGCCTTAAATAAATCAGCCGTATTTGCATCAATTGCGTAGATATTATTGGTATCATGAACCTTCCCCATCGTATCCTTATACTCCTCGTAGACAATGTAGTATATTGTATCATTCGCCTTGAACAGCGTTCTCACATTATATTGGTTCACGCCTAATTTATTGGGCACATTGCCCTCCACATTCAACAGCTTTCCACTAGCCCACAAATTATTCCTCAATACCTGCAACGCAAGCTCTGGTGAAAAATTTGTCTGGATTTCCAAGTGATATGTCCGGTTGACCACCTCACTGCCAAGCCCTGATTCATCTATCGCAATAAACGAAAAATTGCTGATTCCATAAGGCATTTCTATCGGGTCAGTGTAGCGTTTGCTGTTTTGATCAGGCGTAGAGCCATCTGTCGTATAATAAACTTTTGTGCTGTAATCATGATACGCTTCAATTAACATAGGTTCTGCATATGTGCCGCTGTCTGCATTGATTGCCGGACTGTCTGGCGCTGATAAGCTGATGTAATAGTGCTGGGTTTCAACCTCACTTGCGATGCCGTACATATTCACAAACATTGCCTTAATCGTATAATCTCCTGACTCCAGCAAGATGGGCGTCTCATATACATTCGAATTTTCTGACGGTGCTGTGCCATCCAGCGTATAGTATACGAAGCCTGTCGTATTTCCTTTTAATGATATAGAAATCAGTTCATCATACACGCCGCCCTGTTTGTTAAACACAGGCTTTAGCGCCGCATATTTATTGTATTTCGACAAGATCCTAGGTACATCACAATGTCTCAAAATGGTAGCAATTTTCTCATAATCATTTTGATTCTCAAATATTCCTAACAGCATGTCATAAACTTCATCTCTCTTTGGATATGCGTGGTCCGCCTCGAGAATTTCAACCAAGAGCGCGCGCGTACTCTGCTGCTGTCCATTCCTTTCATAATATTTTGCAAGTAAAAATCTCACATCTAAATCTTCTGAGTCAATGGCAAGTGCACGCTCAAGATAGCTTACCGCCTCAGAGTATTCATTGTGTGCTGCGCTTTCAACAGCCTTCTGGTACTGGTACTCAAAAGAGTTGTACCTGTAATCATCTACCAGATGACTCGACAGTGCCGCGATGCCCGACATAGACAAAAGAACTGCCAGAGCGAATATTATTATTTTTTTGTTTCTGTGCGGCCGGACAGGTCTGTCTGGGAAATAGTCACTGATGGATTCCTTGATATCCTCCTCAAAGTCGTCTTGGACGCTTTTCAGTTCCTCCTCAGCCATATCTTCCATCATAACACTGATGGATTCTTTTAAGGTATCTTCAAGCTCTATATCGAATTCCGGGACGATTCTAACCTCATAGCCGCAGTTTTCGCAAAGCAGTTTCTCCTCTTCCAACTCCGTTCCACAATTTGGACACTTCATGCTTTACAGACTCCTCACTAGGTTACGACCCTTCCTTAAAATAATCCCGTTATCACACCTTGATTTGTAACATCAATGTTATAAGCAGCAGGATTCTTGGGAAGTCCGGGCATCGTCATAATTGCCCCTGTCAGTACGACGACAAAGCCTGCGCCAGCCGAGACATAAATCTCTCTGATATTCATGCGGAAATCTTCCGGCCTCCCCAATAACGCCGGATCGTCTGAGAGTGAATACTGTGTTTTTGCCATACATACTGGCAATGTCCCAAAGCCAAGTGCTTCTAGCTTCTCGATCTGTTTGATGGCAGCAGGTGCAAACACCACCTCTGCCGCACCATAAATCTCCTTGGCAACACATTCAATTTTTTCTGCAATTGGCATGGTATCTTCATAGAGCGGTGCAAAATGGCTCTCCTTTGTCTCCAACGTATTCAGAACCGCATTTGCAAGCTCTATACCGCCGTCACCGCCCTTTTCCCACACTTCTGAGAGCGCAAAATCACAATTTCTGTCCTCACAGAATTTTTTCACAAATGCAATTTCAGCCGGTGTGTCAGACACGAATGCATTTAGCGTCACAACCACAGGAACTTTATATTTTTGTATATTTTCAATGTGCTTCTCCAGATTTACAATACCTTTTTCAAGCGCCTCCAGATTTTCTGTATTCAAGTCGCCCTTCGCCACGCCGCCATTGTATTTGAGCGCACGTATTGTCGCCACCAGGACAACTGCATCCGGTGAGAGTCCCGCCTGCCGGCATTTGATATCAAAAAATTTCTCCGCGCCAAGATCTGCGCCAAAGCCTGCTTCTGTGACGACATAATCCGCCATCTTCAGCGCAGCTTTTGTCGCTCGTACACTGTTGCAGCCGTGTGCAATATTGGCAAACGGCCCCCCGTGAATAATCGCTGGCGTATGTTCGAGCGTCTGAATCAGATTCGGTTTGATGGCATCTTTTAACAGCGCCGCCATCGCACCTGTCGCGTGAAGCTGTCCGGCACAGACAGGCTCGCCTGCATAATTGTACGCCACGACCATTCTGTCAAGGCGCCTTTTTAAATCCTCCATATCCTCGGCAAGACACAGTACCGCCATAATCTCTGACGCCACGGTGATGACAAAATGATCTTCACGGACAAAGCCGTCCATCTTGTTTCCCATGCCGACAACAATATTTCTGAGCACTCTGTCATTCATGTCGAGACACCGCTTCCACACAACCTGTCTGGTGTCAATTCCAAGCTCATTTCCCTGCTGGATATGATTGTCAAGCAATGCTGCACAAAGATTATTCGCTGACGTAATCGCGTGGAAATCCCCCGTAAAGTGAAGATTTAAATCCTCCATCGGCACAACCTGCGCCATACCGCCGCCCGCGGCACCGCCCTTGATGCCAAAACAGGGGCCAAGAGACGGCTCTCTGAGCGCAATGACAGCGCGCTTTCCAAGCTTGCCAAATGCCTGCCCCAGCCCGACACTTGTGGTAGTCTTTCCCTCTCCGGCCGGCGTCGGATTAATCGCCGTCACAAGAATTAATTTTCCATTTTTATTTGTTTCCAGCCTTCTTAAATATTCTTCGGAAATCTTTGCTTTGTATTTTCCATATAATTCCAAGTCGTCTATTGTCATATCTAGCGCTTTTGCAACCTCTGTAACAGGATACAGTTCAGCCTCCTGCGCGATTTCGATATCTGATTTCATAGTTCTGGTTCCTCCTAGCCAAAGTTTTATTCAAAACTCCATTCAAAAAACTCCATTTAAATTCCATTCAAGTACCACTACCAATTTACCTATTTTAATAGAATACCATTTATCAACTCTACTGTCTATAAAATTATAAATGTTCTTCTATATAATTTTGGAACTGCTCCATACTCATCAGGATACGGCGGGGCTTTGTGCCCTCCTCCGCACCAACCACGCCGGCGTCCTCAAGCTGGTCTACAATGCGCGCTGCACGGTTAAATCCAATCTTAAAGACACGCTGGAGCATACCAATCGACGCCTTTTCCTTCTCTATGACAAACTTTCCTGCCTCTGCAAAATACGAGTCAAATTCGCTGCCGCCTCCTGCGCCCGCACTGCCCGAAGCACCTGCTGAGGACTGCAAACTCTTAATCTTCTCCTCAATATCACTGCAATCTGCAACATTGCCGAGCATTTGATTCTTGAGGAAATCAACGACATCTGACACTTCTGAATCTGACACAAACGCTCCCTGCACGCGGGCAGGCTTCGTATATCCTTGCGGATAAAAGAGCATGTCTCCCTTTCCTAAAAGCTTCTCTGCGCCATTCATGTCAAGAATCGTCCTTGAATCCACGCCACTCGATACGCTAAACGCGATTCTGCTTGGCATATTTGCTTTGATTAGACCTGTGATAACATCAACCGATGGTCTTTGGGTAGCGATCACCAGGTGAATGCCGCAGGCGCGCGCAAGCTGCGCCAAACGGCAGATGCTCTCTTCCACCTCTCCTGATGCCACCATCATCAAATCCGCAAGCTCGTCCACGATAATCACGATTTGGGGCAGTTTATGTAAGGGTTCTCCGTCGGGGCTGGTCTTTCCCATCTCCGCCGCTTTATTATAGCCTTTTAAGTCACGGACATTCAAATCTGCAAACTTTTTGTATCGGTCATTCATCTCTGCAACGCCCCAGTTTAACGCCGCAGAAGCCTTCTTGGGGTCTGTCACGACAGGGATCATCAAATGCGGAATCCCATTGTATACACTCAGCTCAACTACCTTTGGGTCAATCATAATTAGCTTTACATCTGCCGGATTTGCCTTGTACAAGATACTCATAATAATCGTATTGATACAGACAGATTTACCGGAACCCGTTGCGCCGGCAATCAATACATGCGGCATTTTTGCGATATCTGTGACTACCACCTGTCCGCCGATATCCTTTCCCACCGCAAAGGCAAGATTTGAGGAAAAATTCTGAAAATTATCGGATTCCAGCAAATCCCGCAGTGCAACGGCGCTGGTTTCCTTGTTGGGCACTTCGATGCCCACTGCGGCTTTCCCGGGAATCGGCGCTTCGATTCGTATATCTGTCGCTGCCAGATTCAGCTTGATATCGTCTGTCAATCCTACGATCTTGCTGACTTTTACACCCTGCTCAGGCTGCATTTCATATCTTGTGACAGAGGGGCCCTGACTGATATCTGTGATCGTGACTCGAACGCCAAAGGTCTGCAGCGTCTGCTGCAAATGAAGCGCAGTCTCCTTTAACTGATTTGCGGAATCCCCTTTTTTGCCATCGCCCTTTTTTAACAGCTCTAACGATGGGAATTGATATGGTTTGGGCGCCTCCTCCTGCGGATCTAGCGCTATGCGGTCGTTTGCTGCTGCCTGTTCTGTCATCGCCGGTTGTGCTACAGTTTCGTTCGCTGTCCTCTGCCGCTCAGATGCACTTTCTGCCTCAGGTGTGAAATGTTCCTCCGCTACCGGATGTGGTAAGACGATATCTTCTGTCACTGGCTCAGGCATACTGTTGATTGCCTCAGCATCATATTCGGCAGATTCATTTTCAACAGATTCAAAGCCATCCCAAAACGAGCGCTCTGCCGATACGCCGGGATTGTCTATAAAATAATCTGCCATTTCGCTGTCAGTTTCAATATTGCCGTTATTGTCAAGTTCATTAAAACCGTCAGCTTCTCCGGCATAAAGTTCCTCATTGTACGCAGTATCATCATACAAATTCTGCCCTGAATTGTCCTGCACAGATACTGCCAAAGGCTCCGCGCCAGCGTATTCCATCTCTGAAAATTCAGGTTCCGCAGCCATTGTATCCGAATATTCTGCTTCCGCATATGCTGAATCCGTATATCCCGAATCCACATACTCTGCTTCAGTATACATGGAAGCTGCCGCTTCAGGAGACACTGCTTCGTTATATGGCCGTACCTTAATCTCCTCAAATGAAGCAGCGCCTGCTGCCCCCATCTCCTCGTCCAGCAGAACAATCTCATGAATATCCTGCCGTCCTGTATTTTGGGGCATTCCAGCCTTGAGCGTAATCGCAGAACTAGACACCACGCCTCTTGCTCTCTTATCCATCCGCCTGACATTCTCTTTGGGTGGTTCTGGCTTTTCTTCTCTCACCCGTTTGGGACGCTTAGAATGCGCTTTTTCCTTGCGGGCTGGCATTTCGTAAGCTTCATAATCCTCATCGTCCTCATCGTCCTCGTAGTACTCATCATCGTCATATTCATCACGCAGGCTTTGTCTGTACTCTCTCATACGCACTGCGTCCTCTTTGGCAGTTTCAATCAAATAAGAACTCCCCTTTTTCACGCCCGAGAGAAAACTTTTTTCTGTGATAAAGACAATGCAGATAATCCCGAGCACCACTACGACAAAAAGCGTTCCGCCAAAGCCCATCAGCTTGTACATGCCGTGGGCAATACTGCCAAACAATACCCCGCCCCCTGCGCGATGCTCAGACGACGTTTGAAAAAGCTCTTCAACCAGCGGGCCGCCCTTGAGCATAGCCTCCTGTTTCATCAGCATATATGCCAGCACGCCGAGCAGAAAGAACAGAATCACGCTGCTGACCATTTTGACCACTGCGATGGTGTTTCCCCTGTTGGAAATGCCAAATGCAAAGCCCACAAAAATAAAGACAGGTATGAGATACGCCAGCAGTCCGAAAATGCCAAACATCGCATTGCTGATGCCTGTGGCTGCCGCGCCCTTTATGATTCCTGTAATACATAAAAATATAAAAATCGCAGCCGCAAAAATGACGATCAGCATAACCTCATTTTTTACTGCAATGTCAACGCTTTTTCTCGCAGCATTTCTGCCCCTTGCCTTGGATGTTGTTTTTCTTGAGCCTCCCGCAGTGCTTCTGGATGTACTTTTTTTTGTATTTGTTCTGCTTCTTGATGCACGATTTTCTGTTGCAGATGCCATAATACTTCTCCCCCTAAATGAGTTTTACAAAGTATTATAGCACTTTTTTTGAAACTTGTCATAATTTATTTCATTTTTTTCGAACTTTTTTTCGAACCATTGTTAATTAGCTCGTGCAATTTTGCAACTGCCTGCGAAATTCCGCCGATTTCGTTAATAATCCCTTCTTTGACAGCCTCCTCGCCCTCCAAGACACTTCCTACATCCTTGGTGAGCACTTCTGTCTCCATCATCAACTCCTCATACCGCTCTTTTGAAATTCCGCAATGCGTGTGCACAAAACCAGTGATGCGGTTCTGCACATCCCTGAAATAATTAAAAGTCTGAGGCACGCCGATTACCATTCCATTCATCCGCACTGGATGCACCACCATCGTCCCCGTAGGCACAATGAATGAATAATCCGTACTCACCGCAATCGGAACGCCTATGCTGTGACTGCCCCCTAAAACCAAAGAAACCGTAGGTTTGCTGAGCGAAGCCACCATCTCTGCAATCGCAAGCCCTGCCTCAACATCGCCTCCCATGGTGTTTAGCAATAACAACACACCGTCAATCTCATCACTGTCCTCTATGGAGGCAAGCTGCGGCAAAAGCAGTTCATACTTTGTCACCTTGGACTGGTTTCCAGCATTTTCATGTCCCTCAATCTCACCTATAATCGTAATCAGATGAATCTTGTGGTTGCTGTTATTCTCGTCTAACGTTACCTGACTCTCCTTCTCAATTTTTTCATCTTTATACTTTTGGTTGTCTAATTCGTCATTCTTTTCATCATTCTGCTGCGCCATCTTGGCTACCTCCCTAATACATAATTATTTTCTGCTTTTGCTGCTGACATCTTCCTTTGGACGCTCGTGTGCATAAAAAAGACTCCCATATTCAGGAGTCCTTTTTAGTATGTACATTTATATGATTTTTTTATTCAATATCAAAATAATCTTTGCCGGCCAAATCTCTCACATCATAGTCATCATCTTTACCAGTAGGTTCAAACGCATAATCCATCTCTTTATGTTCTCTGCGTTTCGGGACTGGCAGCGGGTTTTCGATATACTGGACTTTATTGTCCACCAAATCATCATACCGGATTTCTTTCATGGAAGTATCTGGCAAAATGCCCGCGCTCCCGTCTTGTGCCTTCTCCTCCTCTTGCGCATCTGGCAGCAGAGGATTTGGCGTCTGTTTGATCATGCCGCTTTGCTTCACTGCATTTTTTTTGAAAAACAAACTGATAATCAACACAACCACCGTACACGCAAACGCAGCAAGCAAAAGCTGCATATGAAATACCGTCACTTTCGAGAGACTTTCAATATATATCGGAAAAAGCGCAAGAACAAGACCTCCGGCAAAACCCAGAAATCTGTTTGCCAGCTTTCCGAGCATGATATATACAAGTAAAATCGTAAGCACCTGATACAATATATTCAGATAGACACCTGCGACCGTAAAATTTCCAAAAATCAGAAATGCCAGATACAGGTTACAAATATAGAAGGCTTCTATATGAAATCCATCTGTAAAAGCAGTTTGTAAGCCGTTTGTATCAATACTTACTTTTGCTGCATTATAAATATCTTCGCTGATATTTACTTCCGCCATCAAGGTATTTACATAATAAATTCTTACAAGAACAGCGATACTTGACAGAATGATAATCAGCAAACCTGTCAGCCAACTTTTTTTATTCATACGCGATTCATACTCAAATATGTGCAAGGGCCTGCTCTATATCCGCGATAATGTCATCAGCATTTTCTATTCCTACTGAAAATCTGATTAAATCCGGCTGAACACCTGCCTCGATTAACTGCGCATCATTCATCTGCCTGTGGGTATGGCTCGCCGGATGTAGAACGCAAGTTCTGGCATCTGCCACATGTGTCACAATCGCAGCCAGCTTCAAATGATCCATAAAGGATACACTGACCTCTCTGCCGCCCTTTAATCCAAAGGAAATGACACCACAAGTACCATTTGGCATGTATTTTTGCGCCAGCTCATAATACTTATTTCCTTTTAAGCCCGGATAGTTTACCCATGCCACTTTATCATTCTGCTCGAGCCATGATGCCACCTTCAAGGCATTTTCACAATGTCTTGGAACTCTTAAATGCAGCGTTTCGAGACCAATATTGAGCAAAAAGGAGTTCATTGGAGAGGGAATCGACCCCAAATCCCTCATAAGCTGGACTGTCGCTTTTGTGATATAAGCGTTCTTTCCAAATTTTTCAGTGTAAGTTACCCCGTGGTATGACTCATCTGGTGTAGTCAGGCCATGAAATTTGTCGCCGTACTTTGTCCAGTCAAAATTGCCCGAATCAACAATCGCACCGCCTACGCACATCGCATGCCCGTCCATATACTTTGTCGTGGAATGTGTGATAATATCAACGCCAAACTCAAACGGACAGCAGTTGATCGGTGTCGCAAATGTATTATCCACAATCAGCGGAACACCATGTGCATGTGCAGCTTTCACAAACTTATCAAAATCTAACACCACCAGCGCGGGATTGGCAATAGACTCTGCCATAACACATTTTGTATTATCCTGAAATGCTTGATTCAAAGTCTCCTCGTCGGCATCGGGATCTACGATCGTGCATTCAATCCCCATTTTTTTCATGGTGACAGTCAGCAGGTTAAAAGTTCCGCCATAGACAGTGGAGGATAACACCACATGATCGCCTGCCTCACAGATATTAAACACTGCATAGTAATTTGCCGCTTGTCCTGAAGAAGTCAGCATCGCTGCCACGCCGCCCTCTAACGCGCAGATTTTTTCTGCGACCATATCATTTGTAGGATTCTGTAATCTAGTATAAAAATACCCTTCTTTTTCAAGGTCAAACAACTTTCCCATCTCGTCTGAAGTCTCGTATTTATAGGTTGTTGACTGATAGATTGGCAGAACTCTTGGCTCTCCATTTTTCGGCTGCCAGCCCGACTGTATACATTTTGTCTCAATAGAATATCCCTTGCTCATGTTGCTAACTCCTTTTCATATGATATACCATACATTTTATTCATTTGCTCTTTCTGATGTAGTATACCATAAGATTCGGTTCAGTTCAATATTGCCCGCTGTATCTCATACCAGTTTTGTTCCTGTTTTTCTACATTTACCATCTGTATTCGACAATCTCCTCCAACGGTTTTCGCGGACGCCGGGGCGGCGCTTCGTCTGGATAGCCTACTGCGACTTCTTCGATCATAGATTGACTGCATTTTCCTTCTCCCTTATATCAAAAATTATAATTCCCTGCCTGTACATGCCACATCTTTGCATACTTACCATTTTGCGCTAAAAGCTGCTCATGGGTTCCCTCCTCGATGATTTCACCTTTTTCCAGCATAATAATGCGGTCCGCATCTCTCGTGGTAGACAGCCGGTGGGAAATATAGAATACCGTCTTATTTCGTGCAGCCTCCTGCATCGCTTTGTTTAAATTATATTCTGCAATAGGGTCTAGCGCACTGGAAGGCTCATCCATCACTAAAATGTCCGCCTGCTTGTAAAAGGCTCTGGCGATGGCAACTTTCTGGCTCTCTCCACCGGACAGATTCACGCCGCTCTCGTCAAACTCCGAGGTAATTGATGTATACAGTCCTTTGGGAAGTGTTTCCAAGCGCTCACCAAAACCACTGTTGTATAGTGCCTGACTGACAGCCTCCTCTTCTTTTTTTATGTTCTCTATGTCGTCCAACACGACGTTCTCCATCAGTGTTGCATCGTACATCTTGAAATCCTGAAACACTACGCCAAAACGCTTATGATAGTCGTCCAAATTGTACTGCGCAATATTTTTATCATGATAAAAAATCGTGCCGCCTGTGGGATCATACAGCCTCATCAACAGCTTAATAAGTGTTGTCTTACCAGCGCCATTATAGCCTACAATTGCTATTTTTTCGCCGGAATTTACCTGTAGTGTAATATCCTTTAACACCTCCGGCGAATCCTCCGTATAGCGGAAGCTGACATGCTCAAAACGTATTGTTCCCAAATCTACAGGTAAGCTTTCTCCCACATCATGCTTGATCTTCGGCTCATACATCAGAAAGCTTCTGATCTTGTCAATGTACATGCTGTTTTCGCTTGCCTTAGGTATCATCTCGACAAAACCATTCATGCCTTTTCGCAGACTGCCTGTACGATTAAACAAAACTACTGCATTACTGTAATCAATGGTATGTAACACTGCTGCCTGAAATATCAAGTACGTTATATAAAGTCCATCTAAAATAAAATTCCCAGCCAAATACCCCTGTGCAAAAAGCAGCCCTGTACGCTTCCTGCAAGCCTTTTTCTGCACTTCAATCATCTCCCCATTCGCCTGCCCAAAGTCCTGCTCCATAAGCTCTGCCGTTCTAGGGTATAAACGCAGCTCCTTCGCATAATCGCTCAGATAAAAAATTCGGCTCACATAATTTCGCTTGCGCTCCAATGGATTTGTTTGTATCCGCACTTTGTAATTTAGCTTGTTCAATACCTTTGCAAACAAAAAATTAAGTACAAAGGACGCCAAGACGAATAAAATTCCCGCAGCATCTGTTACTAGAAAGAATACGCCCGTTGTCAGCATAATTGTAACACTTTGTATAAAGGAATTAAGCAATGCCAAAAAGCGTTCGATCGAACTCTCCGCCTCAGACACAGACAAAACAAACTCATTATAATAATTGGGTTCGTCATAACATTCCAAATCAATCTCAGCCGCCTTATGATACATTTGGTCCTTTAACGCCTGATAGAGCTTGGGTCTTGCACATAATGATAAGCTATGAATATAGTACCCATCTGGTATGATTGCTACCATATATGCTATTAATACGATGCCTACTACAATCAATGCTTTATAAAAAGGTTCTCCATATTCTGCACATTTTAATACATAGCGGACAGCTATCGTATGTTCCAAAAAGATCAGAAACGGATTTCTAAAAGCATCATATATAGAGTATAACATACCGCAGCCAATGGCTGCAATCAAACAAAAAGAATCATCCTATTCGTAGATGCATGTGCTATAATGCACTTATACGGTATCTGTGTACCAATCCATCGGGAACTAAATTCCCCTGCAAGCATTCATACGAAAGGATGATCCTATGAACACTATTTTAGAACAATATAAAGATAAAATCAATGGCACTTTTTCCTTTTTTGACAGGATGATCATAAAAGGGCACATCCGTCAGTTCTTTTCCACATCTGGAAAAGGGTTTTTCCTATCTGAACAGAATGTGCTGCTCAAAGATTTTTCGGCTTACGCCAATCAGGTAACTGCAAGGATTGTTTCCCATGTGGAAAATATGGCTGTCTCTGAAAAACGACCTTTGATCTACCTTACATCTTCTCAGGCTTCCAAAGAACAGGCTGCCTTACAGCTCCTTCAGGACCAGCCGGTAGATGAGGGGCTCATCTGCATCCTCTCTGTCGTGGAATACTGCCAGACCCTCCAGCCCAAAAAGCATGACAACGGCCTGCTCTCCCTTGATACTGTAAACCGCAAATGTAAATACTATTACTTCTATTTCCTTGACAGGCATTTCGGCTTCATGCATGTCAAGCTCCAGACATGGTTCCCTTTCCTCATTCAGGTCTACATCAATGGCCGTGAAATGATGAAACATGTCTTTGATGAAAACGACATCTCCTACCAGATGTATGATAATTCTTTTTTCGAGATCAGCGACATTGCAAAGGCACAGGAACTTGCCGACAGGTTTGATTCCAAAAGCCTGTGCAGACAGCTTGACCTCTTTGCACATAAAGTGAACCCTTATCTTGATACGATTGAAAAAACTTTCCACCAGGGATACCACTGGTGCGTGGATCAATGCGAGTACGCTACCGATGTTATGTTTAAAAGCCGGGAGGCTTTGGAGGATATTTATCCATCCCTGGTAGGCCGCGCATTTTATGACTTCCACTGTACTGATATTTTTTCCTTTCTGGGGCGTAAACTCCACCATAAGTTTCAGGGAGAAGCAGTCTCCGATTACCGTAAACGCCCGGAAGGCTGGAGGATCAAATTCAAAATGAAGTCTAATAGTATCAAGATGTATGATAAATTCAGCTGCCTGCGGGTGGAGATGACGATCAATGACCCAAAGGAATTCAAGGTTTATAAGGATGTGCACCATGAAGACGGCACTGCATCCAAACGGTGGGTTCCTATGGGAAAGTCTATCGCCAACCTGTACCGGTATGCTGAAATTTCAAAAGCTGCAAATAAGCGTTTTCTGGATTCCATGCAGAACATTATTCCGGCAAAAACCATTGAGAAGGAAATCAACAGTATCTGCACCCGAAAAAAAGTGGAAGGGAGAAGCTACAGCGGATATAATGTCTGGTCTGCCGAGACGTTTCTTCTCTTTGAGGCTGTTTCGGATGGGAAATATCTCATCCGGGGATTTACGAACCGTGAAATCCGCCATTCAATGAACAGGGATAATCCCGATTCAGCCAGGGTAAAAGGCCAGACCAGCAGGGAATTTTCAAAGTTAAGGGCGCATGGGCTAATCCGGAAAATCCCTCATTCGAGAAGGTATCTAGTCAGTGATAAAGGACGCCGTATAATGGGGGCATTGATCGAAACCAAAAGAAAAATCTATCCGGAGCTTGCAGCAAAATAAACATCCGGCCTGTTAATATTCTTTGAAAAGCCTGCCTGATGGACAGGTAGAATACTTGTGTCTTCATACAGGTTTTATTGTTTTATTTTTATGATTTTCTAAATCAATAGCATAAATCCCGGCGCTGTACGAAAACAAAGCCGCCAAAGAAACAGATGATTTTTGAATACTTTTCTCACACGATCTCCTCCTTTGTCATTGCAAAGATTCCTCTGTCTATTTCAGAGGAGGATACCGCCAGATAGTTCTCTGCCTGCTTTTTATACATATCTGCATAGAGCCCCTGCCGCTTCATCAGCATGTTATGCGTCCCCTCTTCTTTGACCATTCCGTTTTCCAGCATGAACACCCAGTCTGCATTCTGGACAGAGGATAATCTATGAGAAATAAACAATACCGTCTTTTCCTTACTGCTTTTCAGCATATTGTCAAACAGCTCATATTCCGAAATAGGATCTAATGCACTGGAGGGTTCATCGAATATCTTTACAGGACATTGTCTCACAAAGGCTCTGGCAACCCCGATTTTCTGGTACTGGCCGCCAGACAGCACCACGCCGTCCTCGCTAAATTCCTTTGTCAAAACCGTATCCATACCCTTCGGCAGCGACATGACCTTATCATAGACACCTGCCAGCCGCAAAGCTTCCTCTACGCGTTCTCTGTCGCCTTCCTCCGCCTTCTGCATCAGCACATTCTCCACTACCGGCAAAGAAAAAATGCGGCAATCCTGAAACGCCGTTGCAAACAACGCTCTGTATTTTTGTAAATTGTATTCCTTAATATTTCTGCCATTACAGAAAATCTCTCCCTCCGTAGGGTCATAAAAACGCATCAGCAGCTTAATAATTGTTGACTTTCCTGCGCCGTTATGTCCCACTAAAGCATAGGTTTTTCCTCCCCGGATTTCAAAGGATAGATGACGCAATACTTGTTTCTCTTTATAGCAAAAGCTCACATTACAAAACTCAATACTCTGAATTTCTGTTCCGGGGTTCTCCCCTTCGTAATCCTCCGGTATCACTTCCTCATACTCCAGAAAAGTCCGCAGATTCCACACAAAAAGTCCGTTTTTAAAACCCTTCATCAAGGATTCTGTAAACCCAATTAATATCCATGTAGTAGATACCATCATACTGGTAATCACCGAAAGTTCCGCCAGTGAGATCGTATGGCTTACCAAAGCCCTGTAAGCTCCGTAGATCAGCAGCCCCTCAAAAATAAAGCTAAACGTAAATATGACACGCAGCCAGTGGAAAACCATACCCTTTTTCGTGTACTTATGGGTACACTGAATAAGCCCCTGTATGGCCTCCTGATAGTTTCTTTGCATCAATGCAAATGCACTGGTCAGACGTATTTCCTTCGCATAATCCGTCATGTACATGACACGGTTTACATACGCTATTTTGCGGTTATAGGGAACCATATCCTTGTTTCGCTCAAAGTCTATCTTCCCCAAGACTTTGTTGAAGCAAAAGTTCCCCAAAATAGGAAACCCTATAAATAGTACTGCATACCTGTCCACTTCTAAGAGAAATAGAAATGCTGCAACGGACGCCATCACCCCAAATGCAATCCCCCAGATCACATCTACTGTTTCTATAAGACGCTCATCTGCCTTCTCCATGGCCAACGTGTATTTGTTATAAAATTCGCTGTCTTCGTAGCAGGATAGTTCTACATTTCTGGACTTTCGAAACAACTTTTTGCTCAGTTCCCTGTTCACAATAATGGTTGTAATCGGTGTCACTGTTCCATCTACATAACTGTTATATAGGGAGATGCTTGCAAATACAGCCACTGTGACCCCGATAAATATCATAATTGCAGAAAATTCCTGCTCCGTTTCCAATGCATTCATCACAAAACGCATAAAAAAGGCACTGTAAAATAGCCACTCAAAATAACCTAAGAACCGGATAATAGCTTTATGCAATACTTGTCTGGGACATATCTGCCACATAAGCCGCAGTGCATATAAATTGTTATGAAACGCCTCTTTTCCTTTGTTCATTTCGTTCTCACCCCCAATCAAAATATATTTGTATTATACAAAATAACAATACTATTTACCACCAACATGAAAGTGCTTTTTGGCACCTTCCAGTTGCAATCTAAAAAACCTTACCGACACCCCGCACATCTCAACGAATATCAGTAAGGTCTTTCATTTCTTTACACAATCTTTACACAATCGCCTTTTTCGGGCATTTCTCCTTGCACGCCCCGCAGCCAGTGCACTTGCTCTGGTCAATGTGTGCATGGAAATCTGTCACAGTCACTGCCTCTGACGGACACACCTTCACACAGAGACTACACCCGATACACCCTGTCTGGCATGCTTTCATGGTGACAGGCCCCTTGTCTTTAGAGCTGCACGCCACAACCGCTTTTGCATCATAGGGAATCAGCTCTATAAGCTGTTTGGGACACGCAGCTACACACTTGCCGCACGCCTTGCACTTCTCCTTGTCAACCTTTGCGATACCGTTTACAATGTGAATCGCATCAAACGGACAGGCACTCACACAATTGCCATATCCCAGACACCCATAATTGCAGGATTTTGCACCGCCATCTGGCACATAACGAACCATTCCACAGTCCTCAACGCCTGAGTACTCATAGATTTTTGTCGTCTTGTCACAGTCCCCTGCACATTTCACAAACGCTGTCATTCTGACAGACTCTCCCGCCTCAACGCCCATGATGGCGGCAATCTTTTTGCCGACTGGCTCGCCGCCAACCGGACAGGCATTGACTGGCGCCTCACCCTTTGCGATCGCTGCCGCCAGACCTGAGCAGCCGGGATACCCACAGCCGCCGCAATTATTTCCGGGAAGAACGCCCAGCACAGCCTCCTCCTTCTCGTCCACAGCCACTTTAAATACAATACTTGCAATGCCGAGGAAAATGCCCAGAAATAAACCTACACCGCCCACAACGACCACGGCAGTCACTATTGCCGATATATTCATATGCTACTCCTTTCCTCACTACAGCAATCCCGAGAATCCACAGAAGGCTATTGCCATCAATCCCGCCGTGATCAGCACGATCGGCATTCCCTTGAAGGACTCTGGTATGTCATTGTACTCCATTTTTTCACGGATTCCAGCCAGAATCACAATCGCAATCAAAAATCCAACTGCGGTAAATAACCCGCTTGCGATGCTAAAGCCAATTCCATAATTTTTCTGTACATTTGTCAGCGCGATACCCAGCACCGCACAGTTTGTCGTAATCAATGGAAGATATACACCAAGCGCCTGATACAGACTGGGCACATACTTTTTCAAAAACATCTCTACGAACTGAACTAACGCCGCGATAACCAAGATAAAGACAATGGTCTGCAAATACTTGATATCAAAAGGCACCAAGATGCATTGATAGATTACAGCCGCCACACCAGAAGCAATCGTGATGACAAAGATTACGGCGCCTCCCATGCCAACTGCGGTATCTACCTTCTTGGATACGCCGAGGAAAGGGCAAAGTCCCAAAAACTGACTGAGCACGACATTGCTCACCAGCGAGGAGCTGATCATCAATATTAACAAATCCTTAACCACATCCAGCATTTCTTATCCCTCCCTCTTCTGATTTGCTTTTGCGTCCGCAACAGACCCGGGCGCGCCGTCCACATCGACAAACCGGTGCGCACAACCACTGTCAGAACAGCTTGCACAGTCAGAGCTGCAACCTGACTGAATTTTGTCCACATTCTGTCCTTTTTCCTGCATCTTTCTCTTGACGCGGTTCTGCAAAGCCGTCAGTGCCGCCAGCACGAAAAACGCGCCGGGTGCAAGCACAAAAATACTGATTGGTACATACTCGATCGGCTCTGCCAATCCGAATACGGACGAAATGCCGCCAAGTACCTTATTGATCACTGGTATGCCAAAGAACTCACCAGCACCCAAAAGCTCTCTCACAGCACCGATTGCCGTGAGTGCCACCGTAAACCCAAGCCCCATGCCAAGACCGTCAAATATGGACGGAATCACAGGGTTCTTGGAGGCAAAGGACTCTGCCCGCCCCAAGATGATACAGTTTACAACAATCAGTGGAATATATAATCCAAGCGCCGAATAGAGACTGGGAATGAACCCCTCTAACAATAATTCCACCATCGTCACAAAGGAAGCCACGATGACGATAAATGCAGGGATTCTCACCCTGTTTGGTATAATGTGTCTCAGCAGTGAAATAATGGCATTGCTCAGCACCAACACTGCTGTCGTCGTCAAGCCCATGCCAAGACCATTGACAGCCGATGTTGTCACCGCCAATGTGGGACACATGCCAAGCGCCAGCACAAAGGTAGGGTTTTCTTTCACAAGCCCATTGAAAAAGATTTCCATAGAGCCTTGCCTTGCTTCGTTGTTGATGTCACTCATCTATGCCACCTCCCGCTTCTGATAATACTGTATGAAAGAACATCAAACCGCCATTCACGCCGTTTACGATCGCGTTGGTGGTGATCGTCGCGCCGCTGATCACGTCAATCTCACTGTCATTTGCCGCGCCGGATTTCGTGTATGTAAAGCTTTCCACCTGCTTGTTCTCAAACTGCGGCACCAGCACATCACCCGCTTTCATGCCGAGTCCCGCTGTCTCCGAGATACTTAACAGCGAGATGCCGTTGAGTGTGCCGTCGAGCGTCACGCCCATAGAAAACTGGATATCACCACCGTAACCCTCATGGTCTGTCACCGTAATCACATAACCTAACAACTGCCCGGAACCATCAAGCGCCTGCATCACCTCATTAATATCCATATTAAGGTCACTCCCGCTCATAAAATACGCCGTAGGACCATCCTCTGCCGCCAAAGCCTCAAAGACTTCCGCCTCTGCAAAAACCTCCTTGCACGCCGCCGCCTTTGCCTTTGCTTTCTGCTCTGCGATAGGCGCCTTCGTGACATCGTACACAAATCCCAGCAATAGCCCTGCCGCAAGCGTAATCACAAAGAGAATGAGCGCATCTTTGATCATTGATTTCCTTTCGTTATCCATACTACGCAGCCTCCTTTTTTGTTTTCTTTTTACCAAAGGCAGTAGGCTTTGTCACTTTCTCGATCAACGGCACCAGCAGATTTCCTAAGATAATCGCATAGGAGACACCCTCCGCTGACGGTCCAAAAATTCTGAAAATACCTGTCATAATCCCCAAAAAAATGCCGAACACATACTGTCCGTTTTTCGTGATTGGTCTTGTGACATAATCTGTCGCCATGAAAAATGCGCCCAGCATCAGACCGCCGCCTGCAAGCTGCGCCACAATATAGTCAAGCTCCAGCCCATGCCCGCTAAAGAGCACAATAAACACAACAAAACTAAGAATATAGGCCCCCGGCACGCGCAAGTCGATCACCTTCATCACCAGCAAAAACGCTGCACCGATCAAAAGCGCGATCATGCTTGTCTCGCCAATTGTTCCGGCTGTGCGGCCAATGATCATGTCAATCAGCTCTGGTGCGTCCTCACCTGCCTTGATTGCCGCAAGCGGCGTTGCGCCCGTATAAGCATCACAATCAAAATTCGTCATGATAGACGTAAATGATATAATCAGAAAACATCTGGCGCCAAGCGCAGGATTCATAAAATTCTGTCCCAGACCGCCAAAGAGCATCTTTACGACAATAATCGCAAACACTCCGCCGATCACACCGACCCACAAGGGTGCTTCCGGCGGTAGATTCAATGCCAGCAGCAACCCTGTGACCACCGCTGAAAAATCCCCGATTGAGATTTCCTTCTTCATACATCTGTCATATATGTACTCGGACAGCACCGTTGCCGACACAGTGATCATCACCAAAAACATCGCGTGCATACCGAAATTAAATATCCCAAATATCGTCGCCGGAAGCAGCGCAAGCGCCACGTACTGCATGATGCGCGACGTTGTGTCCTTCGAGCGTATATGTGGGTTTGATGATACCTTAAACATTTTTTCCACGTCCGTCCCTCCCTATTTCTTCCTCTTTCCGAGAATCGTTTTCCGCATGGATTTGATCGACTGGGTAAGCTGGCGTTTTGCTGGACAGACAAAACTACAGCAGCCGCACTCGCAGCACTCCATCCCGTCATTTGCGACAAAGGCTTCCTCATCCCCATGCTGTGCAAGAACAGCAAGCTTTCGTGGAACGATTCTTCCCGGACAGGCATCTACACAGCGCCCACAATTGATACAGGGACTCGGTGCCATCGCAGACACTTCATCCTTTGTCAAGCATAAAAGTGCAGAAGCCGTCTTTGTCGTCGGCACATTCAAATCAAACAGTGCAAATCCCATCATCGGACCGCCTGAAACCACCTTTTCCGGCTCGGTCTTAAAACCGCCTGCCTCCTCGATCAAATCATGATAATTCATGCCAATCCGTACATAGAAGTTCCGCGGATCATTGACAGCATCACCTGTTACAGTGACAATCCTGTTCATCAGCGGCTTTCCCTCCGCAACCGCGTGATAAACCGCCACAATCGTATCGACATTGTCAACAACACAGCCTGCATCTGCCGGAAGCATCGAAGAATTGATCTCCCTGCCTGTCGCAGCATAAATCAACTGACGCTCCGCCCCCTGCGGATATTTTGTTTTCAACGCCTTTACTGTTATTTTACTCTCCTGTTCTGTCAGCCGTGTCAGAAGTTCTATACAGTCTGGTTTATTGTCCTCCACTGCCAGAATCCCCTGTGCATGGTCAAATAACCGAAGAATGATCTTCAGTCCGTCGATCAGCTTCTGCGGCTCCTCCAGCATTCTGCGGTAATCCGACGTCAGATATGGTTCGCACTCCGCACAGTTTGCTATCACATACTCTATTTTTTCCGGCTCTTTGGGAGACAGCTTCACATGGGTCGGGAAGCCTGCGCCGCCCATACCTACCACACCTGCCTCCTTGATCAACTCCAGAATTTCCTTTTTGTTTAGTTTTTCAGGATCATGTGCAGTGTACTCGACTTCCTCCAAGAGTCCGTCATTATCAATGATAATAGAATTGACCAGATCGCCCGTAACAACACGTCTGGGCTCTATGGTTTTGACTGTACCAGACACCGTCGCGTAGATCGGTGCCGAGACAAATCCTCCCGCCTCCGCAATTTTTTGACCAGCGAGTACTTTGTCCCCCTTTTTCACCACCGGCACTGCCAGCGCGCCAATATGCTGACTGAGTGGATACACCATTTCGCCTTTCGGCACAATGGTTTTCATGGGCTTATCCTTTGACAGTTCTTTGCCTTCATAGGGATGTACGCCGCCTCGAAATGTTAGTTTTGCCATTTCCGCTCCTTCTTTCCTTTTTATTTTGATGAAAACATCAAACACGCTAGATATATTATACTATCTTTTTATCATAATTTCACTTATTTTTACGAAAATATAATATTTTTTGTATTATTTTATTGCATTATTCCTAGAGCATGTTTCTGCGCGCTCTAGCATCTTGATTTGCTTCTTTTGCAACAATGATACAAAAATATTTTGGGCTGGATAGATATTTGACATCAGATAGTACATGTGATAAGTTATATTTATAGAAAATTTGCAGTTATTGGCATTCAGAAAGGATTATGCGGTTCACCACTATGAAATGCATTCAAAAAAGCCTAGGAATTTTATCCCCCAAGTATCCGATCGAAAATTTGTGTATTCCCCGACAAACACTTTTCATTGATATAGAGACTACCGGACTGTACGTACACAGCTCGAATCTCTATATGATTGGCTGTGCCTATCTCGACGAAACGCCCGACAAACCTGCGTGCTGGCGCACAATCCAGTGGTTTGCAACCAATTACGAGGATGAAATTCATGTTTTGAACGCCTTTGTGACATTTTCCAAGACATACCGCTATCTGATACATTTTAATGGAAACCAGTTTGATATTCCCTATCTTCAAAATAAGATGCAGCAGTACAATATTCCGTTTCGCTTTGACGAATTTGAGGGAATTGATATCTACAGGCGCATTGCGCCCTACAAGACGTTCCTAAAACTTCCTGACTGCAAACAAAAAACCATCGAAAATTTTGTCACTGCCACTGTTCGGGAAGATCAATTTACAGGCGGCGAATTAATTGACGTATATCATGAGTATGTACTCCATCATGATGAAGAGAAAGAGCACTTTCTCCTGCTTCATAACGAGGAGGATCTCAAAGGAATGCTTGAAATCGCTGCCGCTCTCGCCATTCCTGACTTATTCCGCCTTCCAGTCACTGTCACGAGAGTTCAGGCAAACTATTACAAGGATGTCAATCAAAAACAGTGTTCCGAAATTATCATGAACCTCAAACTTCCTACAGCCCTGCCGACAGAATTGTCCTACGGGGCAAATGGCTGTTATTTCAACGGCTGTGGTATAGACGGCAAACTGCGTGTTCCCGTCTATGAAGGCGAGTTAAAATATTTCTATTCCAATTACAAAGAATACTATTATCTTCCAAAAGAGGACACTGCTATCCACAAGTCTGTCGCCTCCTTTGTAGACAAGACTTACCGCAAACAGGCGACTGCAAGAACCTGTTATACCCGCAAAATATCTACCTATCTCCCGCAATGGGAAGTCCTGTTTACGCCATTTTTCAAGAGGGATTACGATGACAAGGACTTGTTCTTTGAACTGACCGATGAATTAAAAACGCAGCGTGAAGCCTTTAATGCATATGCACACCATATTTTTGAAATGATGGGGGCGTCTCGTTAATAAAAGAGCCTAATCTTGTCAAAATGGATTAGGCTCTTAATATTCCAAGTATGCTCTAGCGATTCATAAGATAATTTCCTAATGGAAATGAAAGCAAATATACCACTGCTGGAATCATTGCGATACTTGCATTAATCAATACTCGCAATAATGCGTATTTACGAATATTCACACTTTCATTTTGAATACACTTTCCCGGCCTTGACAACCAAATAATCGTTACAATACATACCCAAAATATAGCAAAAAAACTGGCGAATAATAATCAATGTGTATATAGCTATTAAAAACTTTTAGTGATATCAAATATTCTGGACTACCAAATAATTTTTCTAACAACATGCCTCTCGCATTATCAGTTTCATATACCCAATAATTACCGCCGAACTGATTTAGTATAAGTCCCGTAATACCAATCGTTTCAAACAAAATTAATAATCTATATTTATCTGAATTGTATACCATCAGCATAGCAAGAAATGGTGATAAATATATAAACCAATATGGATTACTGTCAAAGGAAGTGAGAATCACAAACATTACGATCAAAGGAATTACAATGGTATAATAATTATAATCTTCCTGATTCTCTACATTTGTTAAATAACAATATACACAAATAAATCCAAATAAAACAATTATTAATGGAACTACACCATTATATAATGGCAGTTTGTTTCCTAAAAATGCTTCCAGAAAATGATTTCTTATTTCCGACTTAATACTTGCCGCTGCTGTATTAGTTGGAAATCCAATTCCGACTACTATTGTAAATAAAAGTGCAAGGAATGAATTAAAAACAATTTTAATAACATTCTTTTCGTAAAGCAATAATAATGGTATAAATATAAATAAGGGGAACAGTTTAAAAGAAACTGCGAACGAAAAAAACAATATAAATCTTTTATAATCTCTTTTTTGATAGTAATATATTCCTAATAATAAAAACGGAAATGCCAATACATCTAATTGTCCTACTATTCCAATTTCAACAAAAACTAATGCGGAAGTTAAAAATAAAAATGATGCCCATTTAGCATTTGTTTCGGAAATTTTAATATTTTTACAGATCAAGAATATCAAATATGCAGTTAGAATCAACGCAACAATATATATTGATTTGGCATATAACATTGTCCACATACATGAAGTTTCTTCTATTCCAGTGATTTTACAAATTAACCACAATGGCGCTCCCCATATTCCAAGCATTATATAGACAGGAAAATCATATATTAATTCGTAAGCCCCTCCTATATTATGTTCCTTGTAGTATGCAAGCATATTATTACCATATTCATAAAAATTCTTTAAGCCTCCACCTTCAAAAATACTTCCCCAAAAATTTACCTCATAATGTGTAAATGCTTTCATATCTCCATACATCATAGAAGCAAACGGAATCAAAAATAGGATAAAAAATAGAATATATTCTCTCCTTTTGGGTGGCTGCATATTATTTAACTCAGCTTGTAGTTTCTTTCGTATATTCATGATACACCTCCTTAAATTATAGTGTGCTCTCGGAAACTCGAAGTCCTTATTTTATAAGGTCTCCGTAATTTCCAAAATTATAGTTTCACCCCTATTTTTATTGTTGTTTTGTAACATTTTTCATCTTCATATTTCTTTATCTTCAATAAAATCTCTCGACTTTTCTCAACTTTTTTTGAAAAAAACTTGACAGCTACGCCAGTTTGTGCGGCCATTTTTGCTGATATCCATCAGCAAAAATGGCCCTTTTGTTTAAGATATATTTTTGCACCATCTATTTCTTAAACAAAAGGAGGTCACATTTATGTTCAAACCCGAATTATGGCAGAGCCATGACGAGTACAGAACCCTTGTCACTACGGTTGGCCGCAGGCTTTCCCGCAACAATCCCAAATATTCCTTTGATCTTTACAAGGAGGAGCAGGACAAACTCTTAAACCTTGACCTTGATCCGCTTCTTGATCTTATTCCCGCTTATTATTCTGATGGCGGCAGACCCGCACAGCACCAGGCACAGCTCTTACGCTCACTGGTACTTTTTGTCCTGCTCTTTAATAAAACCAAAGCTGGCACAAGCCTTACTTCCTGGGTCAGGGAAGTCCTTCCCGCATCCATTTCCCTCACCGTCCTTATCGGCTGTCCTTCCACTGACGAACTTCCCCCGCTTGGTTCTTATTATGACCTTATGGACCGTTTCTGGCAGGGAGACAGGCACGTTTATTCCCGTTCGTCACTCCTTCCTGCCGGCAGAAATGGGAAAAAACCTCAAAAAGTTATCGGCAGTGACGGAAAGCTCTCTGAACCGCAGGATACAGCTTCAACAACCACAAAGGATATCGTGGCTGACATCATGGATGGGAAACCCGTTTCCGATAACACACAGGAGGCACTGCAGAAGATCTTTTCTATCCTTGCCGTCCTCCCTTCCCTGCAGGCCGGACTCTTTGATGCTGCAGACCTCACCGTTTCCGGTGACGGCACGGCCGTAGCTTCCCATTCCTCACCGTATGGCAGGCACCTGTCCTCCTGTGGCCGCTCCTGCCCGTTCCGCAGCACCTGTGGACGGCATTACTCCGATCCTGATGCCGGCTGGGGCTGGGACAGTGATAATGAGACATGGTTTTTTGGCCATACTCTTTACATGCTCTGCTGCAGGAACGCTAAACTTAAGGTTGAACTTCCGCTCCTTATGAACTTTACCGGTGCCAGACGCCATGACAGTAAAAATTTTCTTTATGCTATAGACAGTTTTGGACGTAACGGCTGCGGGCTGTCTCCTAAAAATATCTGTCTGGATTCTGCACATGACAACATTCCGACTTATATACTGCTGGAACACTGGGGCATCAATGCCCTGATCGATATCAATGGCAGGTCTAAGTCTTCTGTCGGTGCCACGGATGACATTACTTTTAATAAGAACGGACATCCCCTGTGCAGAGCCGGGCATGAAATGTGTTCCTGGGGAAGCGATCCCATAAAAGATGCACATAAGTACCGCTGTCCCCTCAGATGCGGCCGTATCGGGAAGTGTCCGTATGAAACGGAATGTTCTCCCGGCCGCTATGGGCGCACTGTCTATATCAAGAACAACGGCAGCCTGCGTTTCCAGCCCCGTATTCCCAGGGATTCACAGCAGTACAAAGATATATACAGTGAACGTACTGCCTGTGAACGTGTAAACAACCGTGTACTCAATGATTACTGCCTGCAGCACTTAAAAATACGCGGAAGGGATCATTTTTCCTTATGGGGTATGCTCATTGGTATATGCATACATCTTGATGCCAGGTATAAGGCGGCCCAGCAGTAAACTGCCGGGCATACATATGAAGCAATAGCAGAAAAACGTCCATACCCAATTCTGTCAGAAAATCATTTCCAGACAGGTTTATTCACTGTGCCCTTTTTTCATCCACTCCATTTGAACAGCTTTAAGCCAATCATTTTCTCTCTCTCCCTAATGCAATTACAATTTTGCAACTAAAGTTTTTTCATTTTGGGGGTGAGTTTCCGAGACCACTCTTATACTTTGCATCAAATAACTCAATAAAACCGACTAATTCTACATTAATCGGTTTTATTGCTGGCTATTTATTCTTAATATAGAAGAAAGAATTTTTCCTTTCGTAATTAATTTCCTTGTAGTTCATGATCTGCTCTGTACTGCCAATAAATAATATACCTTCTGGCTTTAATGCCGTATTGAACTTGCGGAACACCTCATCTTTTGCCTCCTCCGTAAAATAGATCAATACATTTCGGCACACAATCAGATCACATCTGTCTGGATAGGGATCTTTTAACAGATTGTGCTGTTTGAACTGCACTCTTGATTTGATATCATTGGAAATCTGGTAAGAAGGCCCTACCTTGGTGAAATATTTCTTTTTGAACTCATCTGGCACTGATGCGATGCTCTTCTCATTATATAAACCAGTTTTCGCTTTCTCGATGACCTGCTTGTCAATATCCGTAGCGATAATATTAATCTGATTGAGCGGCAAATGTTTGGAGAATGCCATTACAAGGGAATATGGCTCATCTCCTGTAGAACACGCTGCACTCCAGATTTTCAGGTTTTTGCCAAATCTGCCAATCAGCTCAGGTATAATCTCTTTGTCCATCAGTCTCCACTGCTCAGGGTTTCTGTAAAACTCAGATACATTGATGGTAAGATAATTGACAAAATCATCAAAGACAACCTTATCATCTCTTAGCTTTGCGACAAATTTGTCGTAACCTGTCACTTTATGTTTCGCAATCAGCGTGTCAATCCGACGCTTCATCTGTTTTTCTTTGTACGCATTTAAATCTATCTTGGTCAGTGCAAAAACTTCTTTTTTGAAATATTCATAATCAAATGCCATGAGTATTCCCCTTTCTCTATTATATTTTTCCTTGCACACTCCCTAATTATGTACTGATCATCAGCACATACACGCGAATAAACGAATATGATACCAGAGTCAGACACTCCGATATCATATCCATATTTACACCTATTTTTATTCAGCGTCCTCTGCTTCCTGCTTTGCAATCACTGCATCTATATCCACAGATACAACATCCGAATCATCCTCTGATGACGCTACAGGAGCTGCCTCCTTTGCTGTATCCGGTACGAGCAATGCCTTGATGCTGAGGCTGATTTTCTTGCCTTCCTCATTGAAATCAACAACCTTTGCGGTCACTTCCTGCCCTACAGACAGTACATCAGACGGCTTTTCGATGTGCTCTTTTGCAATCTGAGAGACATGAAGCAATGCATCAATACCCGGCTCAAGCTCTACGAATGCGCCAAAGTCCGTCATTCTGGCAACCTTACCTGTCACTTCGTTGCCAACCGCATACTTGGTCGATGCGTTCTTCCAAGGATTTGAATCATCAAACTTCAATGACAATGCCACTTTTGTTCCATCAATATCTTTGATCAATACCTTCAAAGTCTCACCAACTTTGAATACCTTCTTTGGATTCTCGACACGTCCCCATGACATCTCTGAGATATGAAGCAGACCATCAACGCCGCCAAGGTCGATAAATGCACCAAAATCTGTAACATTCTTAACAGTACCTTCAATGACATCACCTGCGCTGATCTTTGCAAATAACTCTTTCTGCATCTCAGCTTTCTTGGCAACGATAAGCTGCTTGCGATCACCGATGTATCTTCTTCTCTTAGGATTATATTCACTGATCACAAATTCTATGTCCTGTCCGGCATACTTGTTCAGATCTTTCTCGTATACATCTGAAACAAGGCTTGCTGGAATGAAGATTCTCACTTCATCAACCACAACGCTCAAGCCGCCGTCCAATACCTGTGATACCTTCGCTGTCAATACTTCTCTGTTGTTGTACGCTTCTTCAATTCGCTTGTTGCCTCTGTCGGCAGCAAGTCTCTTGTAGGTTAAGAGCACCTGCCCCTCACCATCATTGACTTTGAGAACCTTAACCTCCATCTTGTCACCAGGATTCAGGATTGTTGTAAGGTCAACGTTCGGTTCATTGGTGTACTCGTTACGTGTAAGAATACCATCTGACTTGTAACCGATGTTAAGGATCGCTTCATCAGGCTTAACGTCGATGACTGTACCTTCAATTACCTCTCCTGTATGAATAGTTTTTAATGATTCTTCTAACATTTGTTCAAAAGTTAATTCTGACATAATTTTGAACCTCCTCAATTATTTTGTTTGGGGTAGAAGCCCCCGCTGTGATGCCCACCAGTTCTACAGAATTAGGTAAATCTAATTGCAGGTCGTCCAGTGTTTGTATATAGTAAGTATTCTCACATTCACATTTGCATAATTCGTAAAGCTTACGTGTGTTTGAACTGTGAGTACCACCTATCACAATCATCACGTCAGCCTTCGCAGCTAATTCGACTGCTTCCTTCTGACGTTCTTCTGTTGCATTGCATATAGTATTTGCAACAATTATATCATAACCTTTTTTTCGAAAAATTTCAACTAAATCTTGAAATTTCTTGTAGTTAAATGTCGTTTGTGACACAACAAACAGTTTTTCGTTATTTTTCGTTATAAATTCCTCCGCCTGTTCCTTTGTCTCAATCACCGACACGGGTCCAGACGCCCATCCCTTAATACCAATAACCTCCGGATGCTGCTCACTTCCAATGATAATAATATGCCGCCCTCTTGCGGATTCACCATTGATCAGACGGTGAATATGATTGACAAACGGACAAGTTGCATCAATGCACTCCAGCCCCTTTTCGTGAATAAGCTCATACGTTTTGCGCGGAACGCCATGTGCGCGTATGATAACCGTACCTTCTTCTGGCTTGAGTGTTTCACGCTCCATACAGCGAAGGTCCTCTTCGTCCTCGATCACTTTTACGCCTCGTTCCTCCAAAGCCTTCACCACTTCTTCGTTGTGGACGATCGGGCCGTATGTATGAATTGTCTTTCCTGTCTCCAACTGCTCATACACTGCATCGACTGCCCGTTTTACACCAAAACAAAATCCTGCGGATTTCGCCACCACCACTTCCATCACTCGGCTCCTTTGTCACATAAATCTATAATGGCATCTGCCACCTGCTCGATCGTCAGCTTTGACGAATCCACAAGCACTGCATCCTCCGCCTGCTTCAGCGGTGAGAGTTCACGGTGCATATCCTGATAGTCGCGGTCTATAATATCTTTCTCTATCACGTCAAGGTCGCATTCCTGCCCCTTTGCTTTTAACTCCTCATAACGGCGCACTGCCCTCACGCGGCTGTCAGCAGTCAAATAAACCTTCACATTGGCGTCCGGCAGCACACACGTACCGATATCCCTGCCGTCCATGACAACATTTTCCTTCTTCGCAAGCGCCTGCTGTAATTCCACCAGTTTCTTGCGCACCTCCTTGTTGCCGCTGCTCGCAGATGCCATCTTGCCGACTTCCTCCGTGCGAATCAGTCCGTTTACATTTCTGCCGTTCAGCCACACGATTTGTTCATTATTCTCATAGGTGATCGTCACCTCAACCTCTGCGGCTGCCGCACTGATTTTCCCCTGTGCACTGGCACTGATTCCCTGTTCGATAAAATACAGCGCCATCGCGCGGTACATCGCGCCTGTATCCACATAAATATATCCTTTTTTCTTTGCAATCAGTTTGGCGATTGTACTTTTCCCTGCCCCAGCAGGTCCGTCTATAGCAATACTATAACTCATTTTAATAGTTTCTCCTAACATCTATAAAATATGTACTATTTTTATGTACTTTTTACTCGCAGGCCGCCGCTGCGCTCGTGCCCGCCAGATATCCCGTAGACCACGCAATCTGAAGATTGAAGCCGCCTGTGAGCGCGTCAAGGTCCAGCACCTCCCCCGCAAAATATAATCCTTTCACCAGTTTGGATTCCATTGTGGAGGGAGAGACTTCGTTTGTCGCCACACCGCCCTTTGTAATCACTGCTTCATTGTAATCCCTCAGCCCTGTAATCGTAAGCTCTATCTGTTTGATCGTCTGCACAAAACGCTCACGTTCTTCTTTCGTAATCTCATTGACCCGCTTGTCAGGATCTATATTAGAAAGAACAGGCATCAGTGGTATTAGTTTTGCCGGAAAAAGGCTGTTTATTACATTTTTAAACTGTTTGTTTTTATTCTCGTCAAATTCTCTGAGAACACGCTTGTCAAGCTGTTCCTTGGTGAGCGCTGGCTTCAAGTCAATCAACAGCTTCGCCTCCCCGCTGCAATTGCCATTCCCACATGCCTTGTGGACATAATGACTGCTCGCACTCAAAATCAACGGACCACTGACACCATAGTGTGTGAATAACAGCTCACCAAAATCCGAATAAATTTGTTTTCCGTCAACCACTACAGACACCTGCACATTTTTGAGCGAAAGCCCCTGTAACTGATGGCACCATTCTTCCTTGACAGCAAACGGCACCAGCGCCGGCATCGTCGGCACGATCTGATGCCCGCATTCCTCTGCAAAACGGTATCCATCCCCTGTTGAGCCTGTCAGCACATAAGAACAGCCGCCTGTCGCCAGAATCAGCTTATCTGCCCGCATCACAGACTGTCTCCCTGTTGTTCTGTCATACAGCTCAAGCTGTGATACCTTCGCACAGTATCTTTGCTTTTTTTTGCCGATTTGTTTTTTTTCCTTCCCGCCTTCTATGTTCTCTTCGATTGGCAGACTCTTTATCTTTTTTACTTCTGTATTCAGCAGCACTGTCACACCGCTTTTCCTGATCGTCTGCTCTAGCGCCCTGATAATATCGGAGCTGTGATCCGATTTGGGAAATACGCGCTGTCCCCGCTCGATTTTTAACGGACAGCCTGCTTGTTCAAAAAACGCCATGACTGCATGATTGTCAAAGCCATATACAGCGCTGTACAAAAATTTTGCATGGTCCATCACATTCTGAAAAAAGTCTGTAACTTCACAGGCATTCGTCACATTACATCTGCCTTTGCCTGTGATAAACAGCTTCTTGCCAAGCTTTTCATTCTTTTCAATCAAGACAACATTCTGCCCTGTACCTGCGGCAGCCACCGCCGCCATCATTCCTGCCGCACCGCCGCCTATAATTATGATATCTGCCATACTTCCAGTTATCTCTTCCTCCGTCGGGACATTTGTGCCTGCAACGGTATATTGAGCATTTCCTCATCTATAAAATTAATCTCGTCCTTTAAATATACTTGATAATTGTCCCACGCATACTCAAGTGATTCCAGATTCTTTCGGACCTCATCAGGTCTTTTCAGGCACAGCGTTACAACGAGTGCATTGATCACACTCAGCGGCGCCACAAGCGAATCCACAATAGACACCATGTCACTTCTCGCCAGCAGATTACATGCCGAATAGAGGCACATCGGCGAATGGATTGTATCCGTGATTGTGATAACCTTCGCATTCTTGTCATTTGCCATCTCCATTGCCTTGAGTGTACGCATCGAGTAGCGCGGAAAACTGATTCCGATCACAGCATCTTTTTCATTAATGCGAAGCATCTGTTCAAAAGTCTCCGATGTGCTGGTTGAATCAAGCAAATTAACATCTCCACGAATCAAATTCAGATAAAAATGCAGAAACTGTGCAAGCGGTCTGCAACTTCGAAGTCCAATAATATAAATATGTTTCGCGCCAAGTATAATGTTGACCGCTGTCTCAAATGCCTGTATATCAATATGCTCCATCGTATCTTCAATCTTCTCGACATCGGAGCTGAGCACTGATGCCAAAATCTCAGACTGCGAACTTGACCCGTATTTGGCGCCAATCGACTGTACAGTGTTCAGCTTCTTTTTGACCCATTCAGCCAACGAATCCTGAAATTCTGGATATCCTTCGTACTCCAGTGCATACGCAAACCGCACCACAGTCGCTTCACTGGTACCCACTGTCTTAGCCAGCTTTGCAGCTGTCATAAAAGCGACCTGCTCATAGTGGTCAATGACAAAAGTCGCCAGCTTCTTGTGACTTTTGCTCATTTTATTGAATTTCTCGTTTATCCTAGATATCGTATCATATGTTTCGTCCATCAACATTCCCCAGCCTTGTTACTCCCGTACATTATGAACAGCTTCTGTAAATATCATTTAATAACTCGACCGTCTCGTCTTCCGTGAGATCATAGTCTCCTGTAAGTACCATACATGCACATCCATGTATAAAAATCCACATTTTCATAAATAGCCCGCTCGGATTCTGACAACCTGCCGCTGAAGCCCTGTTGATTTCTCTGCTGACTGCTGCGGATTTACCATTTAACAGTTCAAAGAGTCCTCTGTCGCCCCGGTGCTCTGACTGGAACAGGAGTTGAAACAGTTTTCTTTCTTCCTTTGCATAATTTATATAGGCAAGTCCCAAATGTATAAACGGTGTTTCCACATCCGACTTGTAATGTTCATAGTAATCTCCAAAATTGTCGATTGCCTTTTGATAGATTTCCAAGTAGAGTTCACTCATATTGGCATAAACTCTAAATATTGGCTGTGTAGAACATCCAATCTGTGCTGCTAGTTTTCTGGCAGTAACATTTTCTATCCCTTCCTCCTTTGCCAAAACAAAGGCTGTTTCTGCTATTTTGTCCTTTGTAATCAATTCTTTCCTTGCCATCTCACCATCCATGCCTTTCTAACGTCACGCAGGAACTGTAAAATATTATTTGGGCACCCGTGTGCATAAAACAGTATCGGGCTAAACGCATCGTTAACCCGATACTGTTGTGAACAGTTCACTGTAAGAACTTATACAGGATATACTCCGTTTTTGGTATCAGCCTGAGCCATATCAACCTTCTCCTGCTGTGCTTGACGATATTTAAAGAAATCTGTAGCAACCTGAGGGAACAACGCATAGGACAATACATCCTCGTCCTGCTGTTTCCACTCTTTCATCTCTTCCTCAATCTTCTTTAACTCGTTTGGAAGTTTGTCTGCTGGACGGCATGTAATAATGTTTTCCTTCTCCTCCGATGAGAGCACCTTATCCTGCACTTCCTTATTAAACGGCTTGACAGTCTGTCCATACTCACCGCGCAGTACCGCCTTTGTCTCCTTGGTAGCCATCTTATACCGCTCACCCATCAGCACATTAAATACAGCCTGTGTGCCGACAATCTGTGAGGACGGTGTTACCAGAGGCGGCTCACCCAAATCTTTACGCACTCTTGGGATTTCCTGAAGCACATCATAGTATTTATCCTCTGCATTCTGCTCTTTTAACTGGCTCACCATGTTCGACAACATACCGCCCGGAACCTGATACATCAGTGTCTTGATATCTACGCCGAGCACCTTAGGATTGAGCAGTCCGCTCTTTAAGCATTCTTCTCTGTATGGTCTGAAATGCTCAGCAATCTTCGCGAGAAGATTCTGGTCAAATCCCGTATCATATGGCGTGCCCTTGAATGTCTCAACCATAACCTCTGTCGCTGGCTGTGATGTGCCGAGCGCAAACGGAGAGATCGCACAGTCAATCACATCAACGCCTGCCTCTACCGCCTTTAAGTATGTCATTGAAGCAACACCAGAGGTATAGTGTGTATGAAGCTGAATTGGCAGTTTCGTCGCAGACTTCATCGCCTTGATCAGCTCCTCAGCCTTGTATGGCACTAATAATCCCGCCATATCCTTGATACAGATGGAATCAGCCCCCATCTCCTCGATATCCTTTGCCATCTTCATCCAGTACTCCAGTGTGTATGCGTCACCCAGTGTGTATGAGAGCGCAATCTGTGCCTCGCCGCGGCCTTCTCTTTTTTTCACTGCATTCGCCGCGTTTACAGCGCACTGCAAGTTTCTAAGATCATTAAAGCAGTCAAAGATACGAATGATATCAATACCATTTGCGATGGATTTCTCAACAAACTCTGTCACCACATCATCTGCATAATGACGATATCCCAGAATATTCTGTCCCCTGAAAAGCATCTGTAATTTTGTATTTTTTACGCCATCTCTGATTTTTCTAAGTCTCTCCCACGGATCCTCTTTCAAGAAACGAAGGGATGCATCAAACGTAGCGCCTCCCCAGCACTCTAAGGAATGATATCCGACTTGATCCATGGTCTCAAGGATGGGGAGCATAAATTCCGTCGGCATTCTTGTCGCTATCAAAGACTGGTGAGAGTCACGCAGAACAGTCTCCGTAATCTTGATAGGCTTTTTTACTATTTCTGACATTACGATTCCTCCTTATCTCTATCACTTAATTATCTTAAAATACTCCGAAAATCGCCATAAATGTTCCAGCAGCTACTGCTGTACCGATAACACCTGCAACGTTTGGTCCCATCGCATGCATGAGCAGGAAGTTTGTCGGATCAGCCTCCGCGCCGACTTTCTGCGAAACACGCGCAGCCATAGGCACTGCGGAAACACCAGCCGAGCCAATGAGCGGATTTACTTTGCCCTTCGTGATAATGCACATCAGTTTGCCAAAAAGAACGCCTGCCGCTGTACCAAACATAAATGCAACCAATCCTAATCCAACGATTTTAAGCGTATCCCAGTTCAAAAATGCCTCTGCACTGGTGGTAGCGCCTACAGATGTACCCAGCAAAATAACAACGATATACATCATTGCGTTGGAGGCAGTCTCTTGAAGCTGTCTCACCACGCCAGACTCTCTGAACAGATTTCCCAGCATCAGCATACCAACAAGCGGTGCCGTCGTAGGAAGAATCAGACATACAACAATCGTTACAATAACCGGGAAGAGAATCTTCTCAAGTTTCGAAACAGGACGAAGCTGTGCCATCTTGATCTTTCTCTCTTCTTCTGTTGTCAAAAGCTTCATGATCGGCGGCTGAATCAGCGGCACCAGCGCCATGTACGAGTACGCTGCCACTGCGATTGGCCCGAGCAGTCCCGTCTGTCCGAGCTTCCCAGCAAGGAAAATAGATGTAGGACCATCCGCACCGCCAATAATAGAAACTGCCGCCGCCGCCGGACCGTTAAATCCAAGTGCAATCGCACCAAAGTAAGCTGCAAAAATACCAAACTGTGCAGCCGCACCAAGCAAGAAGCTCTTAGGATTTGCAATCAGCGGACCGAAGTCTGTCATCGCTCCCACACCCATGAAAATCAATGATGGGAGAATTGCCCACTCATCAAGTAAATAGAAATAATACAGCAAACCGCCGGGTGTACCGTCCGCACCGATCGGCGCGATAATGTCGGGATAAATATTTACCAGCAGCATACCAAACGCTATCGGTGTCAGAAGCAGCGGTTCAAACTGCTTTGCGATAGCAAGATAAAGAAATACACAAGCAACAACAATCATGATCACATTTCCGAACTGAATGTTAAAAAATGCCGTCTGATGGATCAGATTATTCAATGTATCTGCTATATATGACATTTTGTTGACCTCCTATTTTATTTTCAGAGCAGCTCTGCCCTGCTTTCACCACTTTAGGATGACTAATTTAAAGTTGCAAGCAAAGCACCTGCTTCAACAGAGTCTCCAACTGCCACGTCGATACTTGCCACGGTTCCATCCTGAGGTGCTACCACAGGAATCTCCATCTTCATCGCCTCAAGAATCACAACTGCGTCGCCCTTCTTGACAGCCTGACCCGCACTCTTTTCAAGCTTGAATACCTTTCCTGCTGCGCCCGCCTCGATTCTTACGCTGCCTGCACCTGCGCTTGCCTTAGGAGCCGCTGCCGCTTTGGGAGCTGCTTTCGGCGCCGCCTTGGGCGCCGCTGTCTGTACAGGTGCTGCGCCAGAGCCTGCGCCCTCTTCTACTACGACATCATACACGTTGCCGTTTACGGTGATTGTATAATTCTTCATTTTGAAATCCTCCTAAATTCATAGATTTATTATTTTTTTCTCCATTTATTTGTATTTGCTCTCTTGATACTCCGAACTTGGAATCCCTCTACGCTTGTTCCCTCATAGGATGCGATTGCCGCTGCTATGACAGCCACAAGCTCAAGATCGTCTGAAAGCTCTTCCTCCTCCTCCACAACAGGCGCTGCGGGTGCTGGAGCTGCTGGCTCAGGCACAGGCTCCGCTTTTTTCGGACCCAAAGAAGCCTGAAGCTTTGGTATTACACCAAATCCTGAGATGATGATACTGATCAGAATCAATACTAAAAACACGGTTCCCATACCAAGCAGTGTGTTGAGCGCTGCCTTTGTCATCAATTCTCCCTTTGTCTCGTCAAGATTCAATGTGCAGGATGTCATCTTCAGATAAATATCATTCGTAAAAATTAATTCTACCGAAGCGTTTTTGTTCTCGCCTGTGACCGGAATCATGATAACGATCGTATCGTCGTCAACAACCGATGTCGACTCGCCAAAATCTGTAATGCTGCCCATCGTGTCAATGCCTGTCCGGAATGAGGTCAACGCACCGTTGACTGCCTTCCCATCACACGTAAAAGAACCATCACCATAATATTGTGCATAAGTCGATGCGAACAGATCGCCAAGCTCCACATTACTATAGTTTGCAAGCATCTCATCAACATTGTCCGTTGAGACCAATGCTGCCATGAGCTGAACCACCTGATCCGCCCTGCTCTTTGCAGAACTTTCCTTGCTCTGCTGAAATTCGCTGGAAATCTCGGTTGAGCTGCACGCTGTCAGAACGAAAACGCAGGTAAGCATTAATAATACTCTCGCAAATTTTTTCATATTAACGTTCACCCTTTCTTAGACCGTTCCATGTTTTTTTGAAGGACGATCCTCTCTCTTTGTAAACAGCATCTCAAAAGCACCAATCACATACTTTCTGGTGTCTGCTGCCTCGATAATCTGATCTACATATCCTCTTCTCGCCGCGCCGGTTGCGCTTGTCTGGAGTGCCGCATACTCCGCAGCCTTCTCCTTGATCACATCTGCGCCCTGTCCTTCATACATAATCTTCGCCGCAAGCGCAGCATCCATAGAGCCGATTTCTGCATCTGGCCACGCAATCGTAAGATCTGCGCCGATTGCCTTTGAATTCATCGCAACATAAGCGCTTCCAAGCGCCTTGCCAATCACGACATTCACCTTTGGTACTGTGGCATTTGCAAACGCGTATGTAAGCTTTGCCACTGCCTTTGCGATGCGCTTCTCGCTGCATACGGTTGCCTCATATCCCTTGACATTTGTGAGTGATAATACCGGAATGTCAAACGCGTCACAGAAATTGATAAAGTCCGCTGCCTTCTCACAGCCGTCTGCTGACAGTACCGCGTCAAACTTGTCTGTGACCTCACCTTCTGCACTGTAAACCTCTGTGCGGTTTGCAACACAGCCAATCGTCATACCGTTTAACTTGATAAATCCTGTCACCATATCTTTTGCAAAATTTTCTTTGATTTCGAAGAATATATGATTATCCGCGATGGTGGAGAGTGCAATCGATGTGTCTCCCGCACAATTTTCGAGGTCTGCGCAGACTCTGTTCAAGTCGTCTGTACACTCCTCATACGAAGCATCGTCCTCGTTGTTGCCGGGAAGCATCGTAACCAGTTCGCGAAGCTTTGCAAACAAAGTATCCTCGTCTGCCACTACATCCACGATACCGCTCTGCGTGCTCTGGAAATCTGCCGTGGACGAATCACACTTAGAGACATTATTTCCATCAAGCGCATTCGGTGAATTAACAAATAATTTCGCCTTTGACTTCTCCATAAAAGTGAAATCTGTCAATGTCGGAAACAGTGCAAGACCGCCTCCACAATTGCCAAAAACTGCTGTGATCTGAGGGATTACACCAGATGCAAGCGTCTGCTTTAGATAAATTTCACCAAAAGCGTTAAGCGCATCTGTCGCCTCCTGAAGCCTGAGACCTGCTGAGTCGATCAGACCGATAACCGGTGCACCGGTTTTCATCGCAAGGTCGTAGAGATTTGTAATCTTTCTTGCATGCATTTCACCGACAGAGCCGTTCAGCACCGACACATCCTGGCTGTACACATACACAAGATTGCCATTGATCACTCCGTAACCGGTGACAACACCGTCTGAGGGAGTTTCAGTTTGTTTCAGATTGAAGTCTGTCGCTCTTGCCATGACAAGAGCACCGATTTCAACGAAACTGTTTTCATCAAGCAAAGATTCAATTCTTTTACTTGCCAAACTTGAAGTAGTACTCATTTTGTGACCTCCATTTTTATATTTTTAATTTTCAAAAAAATAACTTTTTTGCGCAACTAAAACTGCGTCTATTTTAGTATAACATATATAATTCTAATCGCCTAGTAAATTTTTTGTTTTTCTGCATCTTTTTCCAGAACTTTTTTTCGATGCCTTTTTCTTATTTCAAAGTGGAAATACAGTTGATTTTATAGTAAAATAATTCTAAAAAGTGATTGCGAGGTTTTATGCCCTATGAGAACAAGAAACAGTTTCCGCCAGCGTTGCCTGACGATGCTTATCATTGTATTTTTATCCACAGCAGCCAGCGGCTGCGCCAGCAATCCACGCGTAAGCCAGAAGCCCGTTTCCCGGACTGGCTTTGCTTTTGATACCATTGTGACCATCACGCTCTACCATTCTGACAAGGAACATGTGTTAGATCATTGTCTTGCGCTTTGCGAATCTTACGAAGCGCTGTTTAGCGCAACACAGGAAAACTCCGATTTATGGAAAATCAATCACTCAAATGGACAGGCAACTGCCGTGTCCTATGAAACCGCAGTGCTACTTCAGGCTGCATTACAATATTGTGCGCAAAGCCAAGGAGCACTTGATCTTACGCTTTATCCTGTCTCTGATGAATGGGATATCTCAGGACAGATGAAGCAGGCATCGTTGGCAGATGACTATACCTACTACATTCCTACAGAAGCCGCATTGTCAGAACTTTTGGCTCATGTGAACTATAAAAATGTATTGCTTACCGACGAAAATGGCACAGAAATTGGATATGATACAATACTCTCAGAAAATACAACATACTTTGTGACGCTTCAAGACCCGCAAAGTGCCATTGATCTTGGTTTTATCGCCAAAGGCTATATCGCCGATCAATTGAAAACTTATCTGTTATCGTGCGGTGTGGAGAGTGCCATCATTAGCCTTGGCGGCAACATCCTGCTTGTCGGTACAAAGCCTGATGGTTCGCCTTTTAATGTAGGTATTCAAAAACCCTTCGGCGCTGTCAACGAGGTTCTTACGACACTTCAAAAAAGTGATATTTCTGTCGTGTCATCTGGCTGCTATGAGCGTTATTTTATAACAGATACGACTGGAAATCAAAAAGACAGGACAATCTATCATCATATCCTTGATACAACGACTGGTTATCCTGTCCAAAATGACCTTCTGGGTGTCACAGTCCTTTCTGATTCTTCTATGAGAGGCGACGCGCTCAGCACATACTGTTATATTCTTGGACTTGAGAAGGGGCTCGATTACATACGCAGCCTTAAAGATGTAGAAGCTGTTTTTGTCACAAAAGATTATAAAATAATCACCTCATATTGATTCAATATGAAACAACTTTTCCGTATTCTGTTTCGCATGTTTGATCAATGTATCCTCAGAAACCTTCATATAAGCCGCAAGCTCCTTTGCGACATATATAATGTTTTGCGGAACATTTGTCCGATCAAGCCCCGGCACGTTTTTGGGTGTCAGATACGGCGCATCGGTCTCAATCAAAATCCGGTCGAGCGGTATGATGCGCACTGCGTCACGCAATTCTTTCGCACGGCGGTCATCACAAATCCAGCCTGTAATGCCAATCGAGAATCCCATGGAAAGATAGCGCTCTAACGTTTCCCTGTTGCCTGTAAAACAGTGCACTACTGACCTTTCACATAACTCTCTATGCTTCTTAAAACGTTTCGTAAAATCCTCTGCCGCATTGCGCTCATGCAGAAATAACGGTTTCCCTAACTTCTCTGCAAGGACAATGTGTTTCTCTAGACATCGAATTTGATTTTCTTTTGTAGAAAACATTCTGTCGTAATCAAGTCCGCATTCACCGATTGCTACAATTTTGGGATTCTCGGTGATTAATTTCTCAATCATCGCAAAATCCTGCTGTGTTGCCCTGTCCGCATTATGCGGATGTATTCCCGCTGTGCCATATGCAGGATGTGATTTGACATAATTGTCTATTTTTTGATTTTCCTTTGGGTCTGTTCCCGTCAAAATACAGCACACATTTGCCTCGATAGCACTTTGTATAATCTGATCTGGCTCAGGAAATTGTCTGCAAAATAAATTTAATCCAATATCATAGTATTTGATGTTTGTTGTTATGGTGCTTTGCATTTTATTTCTCTCCTTTCTATATGTATCCGTTCTATATATCTTATTTCCTCTCCGCGTTCATATACATAAAAAAAGAATCCTCCCACCTCTCAATACTGAAAAATGAAGAATCCTATAAAATGGGACCTATAGGGCTCGAACCTATGACCCTCTGCTTGTAAGGCAGATGCTCTCCCAGCTGAGCTAAGATCCCATATATGTGAAATAATTCACTTAACGACCCCGATCGGACTCGAACCGACGACCTCCGCCGTGACAGGGCGGCGCTCTAACCAACTGAGCCACGAGGCCAAAATGACTCCAACGGGAATCGAACCCGTGTTACCGCCGTGAAAGGGCGATGTCTTAACCGCTTGACCATGGAGCCTTGTTATTAAAAATATATTATTCCCTCAAAACCGAACACAAAAATTTATTTCTTAACTATCATTTCATTCATCCATTCTCTTCCAACATCTTCTTCCCATACCTCTCAGGATAAGCCTTCGACCGATTAGTAGTATTCAGCTCAATGCATTGCTGCACTTACACCTATACCCTATCTACCTTGTCGTCTTCAAGGGGTCTTATCCACTTTTGTGGGGGATATCTCATCTTGAGGGGGGCTTCACGCTTAGATGCCTTCAGCGTTTATCCCTGCCGGACTTGGCTACCCTGCCATGGCGTTGGTCG
>KE159559.1 GCA_000403215.2 Lachnospiraceae bacterium A4 | reverse complement strand
CGGAGCTGTTCCCGGTGGGAGGGCTTCGCCTGATCCCCCAGCCATTTGTTGTAGCTTTTTCCATGCGGTTTTGGGTCCTCTACAATGGAATAGCCATTCTCAACGCAGATGGTATCATTCAGCCGCCGGACCGCGCGGGTGCTGCCCCAGAAGTTTCGGAATTTCCGGTCACAGTTCACATTGACTGCGTTCCAGATGATGTGGTTATGGATATGGGATTTGTCGATATGGGTGCAGACCACAAAGGCATGATTGCCCTTGGTGAACCGCTTTGCAAACTCCACGCCCAGCCGGTTGGCTTCTTCCGGGGTAATCTCGCCGGGGACAAAGGATTGCCGGACATGGTAGGCAAGTACATCGTCCGCGCCGCGTACCCGGCCAGTGGTGGAAATGTACTCCCGTTTTGCCAACAGAAACTCGGCATCGGCTACCCGGCTGTCACACGCAAAGCCGGTGACGAGCCTGCCGTTATCTGTCTTTTGCGGGTTGGATACATAGTCGATAATGTCACTGACCGCCTGACTTTCGGTGCGGCCTTTGCCAATGTGCAGCGGCATGATGCGTGTGGTTGCCATGATGGAATCCTCCCTTCATAACAAAACGGCCTGCATACGCAGACCGCTTGTTTCTTTTATTCACCGTTTTTATATCGGATTATCCTGTTTCATGCCAAAAGTAAATCAGCCAAAGCTATCTGGCGTTTCCTTTTTCCCACTTCTCCAAACGGGATTGGCACAGTGCGGCAATTTCGTTTTTATCTTCCTCCGTCACATTCCTGCATCCCTTTGTCCGCTGGATTTCCAGATAGCTTTCATAATCGGAAAGCAGAAGGTCAAAAAGCTCCTTTGGGGTATGGCAGACCATGCCGCTGCAATAGCCGGGTAATTCCCCTGTCCCATGAAACTCCACCCGGATATACCCATACCGGCTTTTGCAGACTTCCATTTCTGTATCCAATGCCAGATAGTCCCCAAAAATGTCTATCACCTGTTCAAATGACATCATAGCAGTCCACTCCTTTCGTAAAACCCTGTTCTGCCGCTATTATCCATGATTCCGGCACATTCGGCAAGTTTACCGTCAAAAAGAAAAAGCGGAGGAAGGCGCGGCGAAGAACGCCGTTCCTCCCTCCGCAGATGGGGTAAACTCTCCGGTCAGGAGAGCTTGGAAAGCTGGGCCAGTATCTTCTGCACACCGTCCCAAAGCTGTTCCTGCCGCTGGGATATATCCTCCAGGTCAGCGTCATAAACCCGCCCGGTTTCATGCACTTTACGGGTCAGCTGGTTCAGGTTGTTGCTGGAATAACGCATCAGGGACACCAGCTCCTTCAGCTCCGGCAAATCCAGCTTTACCACATAGCCGTCCAGCGCCATTTTCCGCAGATAGGCTTCCCGATTGACCGTCCCAAACTGGGACATTTTCTGCTCGATCAGGGCAAGCTCCTCCGGGGAAACCCGGAAATTCACCTGTACCTCCCGTTTCCGCTTTGCCGCGCTCATCGTTCCGGTTCCCGTTTCTTAGGGGCGGCGGGTTTGCGTTCCGGCGGCTCCTGTTTAAGTTTTTCCAGGACAGAGCCTTTCTCCGGGGCTTGAAGGACTTTCCGCGCCTGCTTCACAAACAGGTCGGTCAGGCCGGGGTTGACCTTATCCACCACCAGGACATAGCTGTGGCGGGGATCGCCGCCATCCTCCGGCATGGGGATTGTTTTCGC
>KE159558.1 GCA_000403215.2 Lachnospiraceae bacterium A4 | reverse complement strand
CGGAGCTGTTCCCGGTGGGAGGGCTTCGCCTGATCCCCCAGCCATTTGTTGTAGCTTTTTCCATGCGGTTTTGGGTCCTCTACAATGGAATAGCCGTTCTCAACGCAGATGGTATCATTCAGCCGCCGGACCGCGCGGGTGCTGCCCCAGAAGTTTCGGAATTTCCGGTCACAGTTCAGATTGACTGCGTTCCAGATGATGTGATTATGGATATGGGACTTGTCGATATGGGTGCAGACCACAAAGGCGTGACTGCCCTTGGTGAACCGCTTTGCAAACTCCACGCCCAGCCGGTTTGCTTCTTCCGGGGTAATCTCGCCGGGGACAAAGGACTGCCGGACATGGTAGGCCAGCACATCGTCCGCGCCCCGTACCCGTCCAGTGGTGGAAATGTACTCCCGTTTCGCCAGTAGAAACTCGGCGTCGGCTATCCGGCTGTCACACGCAAAGCTGGTGACGAGCCTGCCGTTATCTGTCTTTTGTGGGTTGGATACATAGTCGATAATGTCACTGACTGCCTGACTTTCGGTGCGGCCTTTGCCAATGTGCAGCGGCATGATGCGTGTGGTTGCCATGATGGAATCCTCCTCTCAAAAAAATAACGGCCTGATGAACAGGCCGTTGCTGGTTATTCAAAGTATGTCATAGGGAAAATCTGTGAAATCTCCGTTTGGTTCATCCTCCTCGAACCGGGCTGGCGAAAAGCGCATTTCATATTGTTCCTTTGCGAGCGCCCGAATGTCCGGGCGTTTATCGTGCATCTTCTTTTTCAGCCAGGAAATCTGCTCCTTTGAAAGCCGCCAGGGGAGATTCAACAGGCGGTTCATTGCCGCCATTTCAGATTTCTTTTCCGGCGGCAGGGAGGCGCACGTTTTGCAGATATGCGCCGCATGGCCTTTACCCGAAAACTTTTCGTTTGATTTATACTCACCGCAGATTTTGCAGTAATGCCCGCGCTTTTTCATTCCGATTCACTGTCCTCTGTCAGAGCATACAAACGGTGGACCGCCCCCATAACGGTGTTCCATTCCAGATCAGCCGCATAGGAAAATTTCCTGCGGTAAGCGGACCAAAGCGCCTGCATCGCATGGCTGTTTTCTACTTCGGAAAACACTTCCTTCGCTTCTTTCAAACGCCTCTCGGTCCCGCGCTTGCGGGCGGTAGCAAGGAGCGCGTGGCGGAGAATATCGGAATCCAGCGATCTTCCATGAAGCTGTTCCAGAATGTAGAGGTCATAAAAATCCCTCATACGGGTGTTTGTTATGGTCCGGGTAATCATTGTTTCCAGCTTTTCCGCAAGTACGGTTTCCAGATTGTACGCCCAAATATCAATGGAGCGTTCCTCCAGCATAAACCGGAACCTGTACCGGACTGCCCTCGGCGTAATCACATCCCCGGTAGAAATATCAATTTTCAGCGGCGTCACCACCCCGTCAAAGACAGTGGCCATGCTGACCCGAATCCCCGGATACTCGGCCTCGTCCATGATTTCCGAAATGCTTTTCACCTGGAACTCCACACCGTCCTCAATGGGGACTGCTATGATAGAGGACATCAGATTTTCAATGTCCTCCACATTCACGCTGGCCCCTCTGACGGTTGCGTCTAAATCCATTGTAGACCGGGCATCCAACCCTACCATTGCGGCAACCAGCATCCCGCCTTTCAAAATAAAGTTATCCCGATATTCAGAAAGGGAAATACGTTCCAGGAAACGCTCCATCATATAGTTCCGCATCAAAATCTGTGCGTCCGCCGATTTCTCCTTTGCGAGATTGCGGATCAAATCTTTCAGTTGCCTTGCTGTCTTTATCATAATAGCACCTCCAAATACTGCCGCAAAATTTTTTCAACCCGGAACAGCCCTGCATACTGCATCAGCCTCCGCAGGTTTTTCTCTTTCCTGCGGGCGTACATTTTGAGCGCCCCTTGAAATGTCTGCATCTCAATGCTGCTCCGGCAGCGAAGCAGGTCGCAGATGGTCCGCTCCATATCATAAGCCGGAACCGTATGCCCGAAAGGGGTTCGAGCCGTACTCTTTCCGACGTCATGCAGCTCCGGTTTTATGGTGTAGACCAAAATCCCGTCCGCTTTCAATCTGGTCGTGCTGTATCCCCGTCTGACGGTAATGGAATAGGGGGAAGGCTCCCGGTCGGTCAGATCATGGAAAAACAGCGCCGTTTCATGAGAAAAAATCCCCTGGCTGCATCGTAAATGGAGCAGGTACATCCCATCGACCCAGGCATCCGGCGATACATAAACCCCATGTGCCGCCTGTTCCAATTCTTTTTCCTTCACATAGTTGTAAAAAACGGATTTTGGAATTCCCCGTTTCACCACCTCTGATGTTTGGAGCATACCGTGTTGTCCCTCTAAAATCGTGTCCAGCTGTTCAAACTGTGTCATGCCCTCACTTCCTTTCGTGCTACTATTATACATGATTGTAGCACGAAAGTAAATAGCGTCAAAAAGAAAAAGCGGAGGAAGGCGCGGCGAAGAACGCCGTTCCTCCCTCCGCAGATGGGGCAGATTGTCCGGTCAGGAGAGCTTGGAAAGCTGGGCCAGTATCTTCTGCACACCCTCCCAAAGCTGTTCCTGCCGCTGGGATATATCCTCCAGATCAGCGTCATAAACCCGCCCGGTTTCATGTACTTTACGGGTCAGCTGGTTTAAGTTGTTGCTGGAATAGCGCATCAGGGACACCAGCTCCTTCAGCTCCGGCAAATCCAGCTTTACCACATAGCCGTCCAGCGCCATTTTCCGCAGATAGGCTTCCCGGTTGACGGTTCCAAGCTGGGCCATTTTCTGTTCAATCAGAGCAAGCTCCTCCGGGGAAACCCGGAAATTCACCTGCACCTCCCGTTTCCGCTTTGCCGCGCTCATCGTTCCGGTTCCCGTTTCTTAGGGGCGGCGGGGCTGCGTTCCGGCGGCTCCTGTTTGAGTTTTTCCAGGACGGAGCCTTTCTCCGGGGCTTGAAGGACTTTCCGCGCCTGCTTCAAGAACAGGTCGGTCAGGCCGGGGTTGACCTTATCCACCACCAGGACATAGCTGTGGCGGGGATCGCCGCCATCCTCCGGCATGGGGATTGTTTTCGC
>KE159557.1 GCA_000403215.2 Lachnospiraceae bacterium A4 | reverse complement strand
TTTCAGAGCATATCAGCATACAGATGTCATCGGATACCCCTATGCAGGTTGATGCATATCTGTATACAGAATACGAGTATACCATGAATACAGGGTATCTATATGAGGAAAATACACAGACTGCGCACATCTGGGTAGAACTTGCCAATACAGAGGGACACAGGCTGCTGGACGGTCATCTGGGAAACGGGGAAATGGCGCTGTATCTGGATGGTCAGAAAACAGATTACACGATATCAGAGGGCAAGGCATGGATAGAGAATACGTACAGCCAAAGCAGTACAGCACATTTGGAAGTTCGTTTTATGGACCCCGCAGGGAATTATTATGGTATACGGGAAGCAGAGGAAGAAATTACCGTCCCTGTCGTGGAGAAAGAGGAGGAGACGGACTGGTTTTTCTGGTCTGTAATTGGTTTGTTTATCATCGCTGTGGCAGGCGTTTTTGGCATTTCTTACAAAAAGCGGAAGGGACAGCAGACGATAAGGCGCCAAGTGTCAGATCTGAGCAGCACAGCGCAGGTGGAAACGGCAGCACCCAAAAATGACTTCTGCGGAAAAATCGTCGTGTATGTGATACATAATAAAAATGACATCGATTATCCGCCAGAGAGCATCAACCTGTTTGCCAGATGCCGCCGGGAAAGTATCACACTGGAGTGGATACTGGATACATGCAATCTGCCGCTGGACTTAAAAGGGGCAGAGAAAATTATCTTCAAGCCGGGAGCGGACAGAAGTCTTGTTGTCAAAAACAACAGCCGTGCGAGTGTGCTGATCGGCAGGGCGCTTCTGACAAAAGGGCAGTCTTACAACCTGTATTATCATGAGAAAGTAACTTTTATTTTTGATCAGGAGGATGCAGAAATAGAGGTTCACTATAAAGATTTAAAACCAAACGAAAGATAGGAGGTAGAGAATGAGCATTATCAAACAGACCAATAGGACGTTATTGTTTGAGGAGATCAATCCAGAAAAACCGGATATCCTGACATTGATCGGTGATGTGCGTGGGATTGACAGTTTAAGTGATGAAAAGATCAAGGAAATGAACAAGGAGCTGCTTGTAAGGAATTTCGATGAATTTATCAATAAATTCGATCCAGTAGTGTATTCTTACTACAATGCAGCTGTTGAGACAGGGACAGGCAAGATTGTGTATACACTGCGCAAGCCGGAAACAATCCCAGAGGAAATGCTGACCGTGGTTCATCTAAACAAACAGAATGATTTCCTTAATATGCTGATGTCTCTGGTAGAAGCAAAGCGTTCCCAAAGTATTATCAACGTGGATTTTCAGTTTGACAAGCTGACAGACATGATATCCCCCAGAAAGGTCATGGAAGATATCAAACAGAATCGTAAGGAGCTTCAGTATGTATATAAAACATATGCAGAGCTGGAGGACGGGGATCCGCATAAGCTGGATGTGGCGGATAAGCTGAATATTATGTTCGAGGAAGCAAGCGTTAACTACAACAATGTTCTTGCGATGCTTCCACTGGCAATTGAAGATATCAAAACAAGACTTCTGCTGGGAGAGGCAGAAGAAAAGAAAGACAACACACCGCTGACACTTGGCGTATTAAGTATGGATGAAAATGGAGAATTAAAAGTACTGGAAGCGCCAAAAGCGGAAACATCAGAGCTTATGGTAGTCGATGACAATGTAAATGCCGGATTGATCGCAGCGCTGGAAGAAGACTATGAAACACTGAATGAGGAGAGCAGCGATTATGTGAAAGCGTTGGTGACAAGAACGTACTGTCCGCTGGCGTCTACCATGGTCAGCAATATTGACATCAAGCAGGAAGTCAGCAATTACAATTCATATCTGGAATTTTACAAGACTGCGAAGGATGATTTTATCAAGGTCGTAAAGCCTTTAATCGAAAAGATACTGGGTGTGTGGGCATTTTTCGAACAATATCCGTCTAATATAAAGGGCATGAAGCCATCCATGTTCATCACCAATATCTCGAATGACATGCTGGTAAAGGCAAATAACCTGCCAAGGCTGATTGCTTTTCTGAACACCGTGAATGCGAAAAATGATTTTGACAATGCGATCTGGTACGGGATCGTGCCATCTGTATCGCTGGACCAGAATTCGAATGTCCGCCTGACAAGACAGCGTTTTCAGGGCAACGAGAAGACCGAAAAGACGGGCGTCAACAGTGTGGAGGCGCTTGTGCGTCTGCTGGATGTCCTGAAAGATTATTCGGTACAGTGCTTTTTCAGCTATGAGACAGGGGACAAGACAACCTTTAATAACATGGCGACAGAAGGAATCGAAAAATATGAGGACCGTTGCAGCTCGCTGATCGGGAAGGCGTACAGCGAATATGCGATTCCATGTATCCCGAACTTTACGATTATACCAAAAGAGAAATCCGGCGTAATACTGGACAATCGGATGCTCTTAAATGAAAACAACATGGCGGAGCTGTCGAAGGAGAAAGAGGATATCATGAAACTCTGGATTGACGGCGTGTACGTCGGCGCTGCCTATATCGCAGCCGGGCTCGTCGCTGCGTACCAGTGCCCGGAATACCTGAAAGAAATGTTCAAGAAAAATGTTGATGCCGAACTTCCCGGCGTGCGGTTCGATATCGAGTCGGGTGATCATCCACTGCGGGTGCATACGGTGATGGCAAAGGAAATCACAGGATTTACCAACACGATCAAGAATGAAATCAACCGGCACAGCTTCGGCTTCGTATTCTCGTCTGAGAATGCGGTGCTGGGTACAGAAAATATACATAACATCATGGTTTATAAAGCGCGGAACCTCATGAGTGACGGCAAGGTGTACGAGCCGATTTACAAGACGCAGGTCACGACCTATATCGAGCGGATCCTGCGTCACGCTACAGGCGACTTCAAACAGGAGAACATCGTACAGTTCTTCTCAAACAACCCGTCGAGCCAGAAGAGCAGATGGCAGGAGAAACGGGGATGTGTCAATGCGGTAATTGGTGACGGTGATGACATTGAGTATGAGATAGACGAGGCAAATGGATACTGCGTGCTGAACATCACATTCAATGGCAATGTCAAGAATCTTGAGATTGAAATCAACCGTTTCAATTCAAATAACAGAGCAATGTAAAAAAAGGAGGAAAACAAATGGGATTTAGGTTGAACGTAACAGGAGGAGCAGACCAGATTGCACTGGATGAAAAGAGCATCAAAAATGTGGTGTTTGATTCCGAGTCGCCGGCAGATTCCAACGCGAGGGCAACGGACTTTGGCGTATCTATGAAAATCTGGGGCAAGATGATCTACAAGCTTGGCGGGGAAGGAAGCGACGGTACAATCGAGCTTTCCAAGTGGTCTGTCGTGCCGTCAGAGAAGGCGGACTGCTACCGCGATGCTGTCGTGGAGGTAATCTCGGCAGGTCAGGTAGTGCGTAAGTACGAGGTGCCAAACGCATTCATTATGGAATATTCCGAGGAGATGGACGACGAGACAGGCGTGGGAACCTTCTACCTGCATGTAAAGCAGAAAAAAGACGAGAATGACAAGGTGAAGATTGAGGGCGGCTATGCAATGTAAAGTGCATGAAGCGTGTTTCCTGCTACAGGAGAAAGGA
>KE159556.1:5731-9414 GCA_000403215.2 Lachnospiraceae bacterium A4 | reverse complement strand
CTTCTGGAATAACAATACTTCTGGGATAATGGGACCAGCATCCGGCAATCCTCAGATCTTCGCGTTCACCTTCAATGGTGTGGTAGACCTGATATCCGTCCGTGACACATACGCCGTTGAAATCTTTCAAAAACTCTCTGGGATGGCTGGCATTGCGCGTATTCTGGTATTCATACAGGACAATCTGGCGTTCTGTGTACATCCGTCCGGTGCGGTATACCCACATGTAACTTTTGCTCCCGGCAGGACGGCCGTCCTTATTCACCAACACGGGCGTCTCGTCTGCCTGCAGGACGTGGTAGCCGTACAGCTTTTCGTGGAGGTAATCATAGAGGACCGCAAGGTAACGGTCTGCGCACTGGATCGTCCAGTTCGCCATGTTCTGTCTTGAAATGTGCAGGCCATAACGTTCAAACTCCTGCTCCTGGCGGTAAAGAGGGACGGCATTGACATACTTTGCGTTTATTACCGCTGCCTCCAGCGAAGGGGAAACAAGGCTCCCCCTTAATAAAGTCTGCGGATGCGGCGCTTTGATGACTTCTTCCGTTTCTTTCCCGGCATAAACCTTTACATGATGTTCTTCCACCTCGATTTTCGCCGGGGTAAAGCGGTACCTGCGGTACACTTCATCCGGGAGCTGTTTCCAGCCGTCCTTTCCAAATTTATCTTCCAGTTCCCCATCCATCATGGAATGTTCCACCACAACTACCGGAATCCCGTCCAGGTATTCTTCCCGTTTTCCCTGCTTTTTCTTCGGCCTTGTGCGGGAAACGTTCTCCGGCTCCTCTGTGCTTTCCTCCGCAGCGACAGCTTCAGGTTCGTTAAAGAATACGATCTTCCCATCCACTTCCATGAAGGAAACCTGGCCTTCGGTCTCATGTTTTTCTGATGACCTGCCAAACCTGTGCCGTTTTAAATCCGCCATCTGCTCCAGAACAAGCTGGAGCGTATGGTCGATATTTTCAAGCTGCTCCTGCTGCGACAGGAACAGCCTGGCAAGCGTTTCCCTGTCAAGACTGTTCAGTTGTTCTTCCGTATATTTTGAGGCCATGCTGTTTTCTCCTGGTATCCTGATAGCCTTATTATACCATGGATACGGGATTTTTGCGAACCCGGCGCTGCCAGATGCCCGTCATAATGCCTATGGTTTTAACAGCGGATGCTGCCTTTGTACGATGCTGTTTCCAGGACCCTTTTCGGGAGGAAACAGCATGTCTGCGTCCATCCCGGGCCCTTTTATGGTGTGCAGCGTGGTTGTGCAGGAATAAGGCAGGACATTTTTTTCAGCAGGAAAACCGTCTGAAAATTTCTCCGTTTTGCACAAAATCATCCCATGTATTCCGGCGGTTCCACCGGCCTGACCGATTTCTTCGGGGTGATCGTCAGCCCTTCCATCAGCCATCGGAACTGCTGCGGCGTTAATTCACGTACATCCTCTGGGGTGCGCGGCCACTGGAAGCGGCTTTCCGAAAGCCGCTTGTATAACAGGAGCCAGCCGTCCCCTTCCCATACAAGTCCCTTGATGCGGTCTGTGCGCCTCCCGCAGAAAAGATAGAGGGTATCCGGGACATATGGCCTGTTCCCGGTCTGAGCTTCCACGAGTGCCGCCAGCCGGTCCATCCCAGCGCGCAGGTCGGTGTAGCCGCAGACAATGTAGACGGCTTTAAAGCAGGTTGCGTCATTGAGCATTCCGCACCACCTCCAGGACTGCCGCAAGCAGCGACATGGGTGTGGATTCCGTTACGTGGATGGAAAAACTGTTTACAGAGATGGAAAGCCCCTGCTGTATACCGCTGCCGCTTTGTGTTTCCTGCTGTAGCAGACAGGTGTTTACCGGGACAATCTGCTGCATCGGAGCCTCTGGAGCAAGGGATTCCAGACACGCTTCCCTTACGCGGCGCAGTCTGTAATAATAGTTTGCTTTCGTAATGCCGTGGCCGGCACACCAATCGACAACACTCATGCCTGCGGGACGGTTCTGGCACTCCCTGATCTGCTCCGCCCACTCTTTTAAACGGTATTGTACAGCCACTGCTGTTGTTGCTGAGTTCATAGACTTACCTCCGTATAACGGTATCAAAAGTTAAGGCTTAACTTTTAATACTTATGATAGAAATATAGCCTATTGTCACACACTTTGCCCTCATAGTCGAGGTACGTACTATCTACCGTTTACGTTTAATCTCGCCAAAAATGTCGTATTTTACGAACAAAATTGATTTCATTCTTCACAAAGGGCATAAATACAGCTTAGGTCGTATAATACCGAATTTACGACTTCTAAGATGACCGCACAAAATGCCCCGTGTCGCGTTTTTCAGAACCAAGTGCAGTTATCCTACCCCTCAATGATTTACGCCCTGTGTGCGCCTTCTATGAAGTTACGACAAAATTTGGGGGTTAAACGACTTCTGCGGTGTGTCTGTTATAACTCTCATACGACAATGAAAGCAAGTAAAAGTATCGACAAAATTATGTATAATTTTTGGTGGTTATGATGCAAAAAAATCCCTGCCGTATATAACAGCAGGAAATTGATAGGTTATAGAACAGCATACAAAAAGAGCATACGAACAAACGTACACTCTTAAGTAAATTTGTATGAATGGCATGAACTTATCTGCTAGTTCTTCTCATAATGGAAATATGCCTTTATTTTGTCAATCAAATACTGCGCATTTTCAACTTGCTTCTTTGTTTCTTCCTTACTTGCCACATAAAAATCATCATAATCGGAAACACTGCGTATTTGTTCTGCTTTCGCAATCAGCCTATAATCTTCATCCGTAAAATATGCGTTTTCCACTCTGACATACTCAACATTAAACATCTTTAACGCACCGTTATGTGTTTTTGTTTCAATATGCTTATCAATTAACAATGCATTTATCGCCTTTTCTATTGCATAATATGCCCTATTATTTGCTGACTTATAAGAACCATTAATCAATAACTCTTCAGCATCCTTAAGAAGTTCCGCCGCTCTTTCCATCCGAATCAAAACCAGCTCACTATAATACTTGTCTTCCATAAAGCAGTACCCCTTCCCTGTCAATATTTTTATAATATGGATACCATTCCCTGCGTTCCTCAAATTCTTTCTCTGGCAAACACACAAAATTGACAATTGCCAAATAATCTGCTGCCAGCTTCGTTGCTATTTCCGCAAGCAAGTCACCATACTTGTTTATCTCCATTCTGTCACACGCGACTACCAACGCTATATCAATATCTGAATCATCAGAAAAGTCCCCTCTGGAGCAAGAGCCATATAAAATAATTTTTCTGATATCCTTATCCATTGCATTACATATCAACAGAACAGACTCGCTTTTTACCCTCTCTATGATATTCTGATTCAGTCTTAAATCCGTTACCATACTATCAATCCTTTTCCCAAAACTCCCTGACTCTACCCCTATTATACTTGATACAGCCTGTATTTACAACTTAAATTTTGATACCCAATCACATTGGGCACAATCTCTGTCCCGTAATTGAATGCGTCATAAAACCATCAGAATCAGTAGAAAATGCAGGAACTGGAATATGATTATCTTTACTTGTGAGTTGTAAGTTATCAATAAAAAAATAACCCTTCCATATGGTTTTATGGTATCCTATAAGTTGCCAAAATAAAAAAGGATAAATCCACCAGAAGAGTTATTTCAAATATGAGTTTA
>KE159556.1:0-3976 GCA_000403215.2 Lachnospiraceae bacterium A4 | reverse complement strand
TCCAAAGGAAGGGTTTCCGAAGCAGCCCTTATGCACTATTTCCGGAAACATTTTTTCCGCCTTTTGGAGCAAAAGCCTAAATCATACATAACACAGATAATTCATGAGCTACAGGAAGAGTCAGAAAAACACTGGGATTTTCTGGCTTCTTAGTGGTACAAACTTTCAACTGTCAAGTAATTCATATCAAGAAATATTTTTTGTTTATAGACACAAGATTTTTTACAGTCTCTTCCTAACTCCATAGCGCTTCAAAAAGTTGCCTGCCTTAGACAGCTTATTCAAGTGCGCCAATTTATGGTTTTCCTCTACTTTCTTTCACACTACACTATCGTCCTTTCTCAATAAAAATATTTGTTTATATAACTATTTGTTCTAAATGCCTTTAATCACCGCCTTGCAGTACCTCTGTAAGCCCTCGTCAGAAATATCACCCTGCACATATCGAGCCATAATCTCTGCAAAACACTCATACTCTGAACCGAGGTAATAATAGTCCTGAGAAGTATAATCAAGTGAGTAATCCTGCATCTTTACATCAAAAACCTGATATTCATCAATATTCTGATAAATCTGCTGGAATCCAGCCGACTGGCTTAAGTACCCCTGACAACAATCCAAAACATGCATAAATTCGTGCAAAGTACAATCCACCTTATCTGCCGCAATGAATATTTCTGCGGAAGTAATTACCTCTGTACCAAACAGACTTGTATCCTCAGATAAAGTAGAGCCTGCCACACTCCAGCTATCTGGAGAATATGCTATGGCTTCTTCTCCATAATCTGAAACATCATCACCCTCAAGCAAATTAATTCTGCCGCCTGAATTGACAAGATAGTTGAAAGCTTCCTGTGGAACCTGTGTCTTTACAATATCTACATACTCACTCACAGTTTCATCAGACACATCACCGATTATGTTGGTATAATCAAGTACTAACGCTTTATCCACATAACAGTTACAACTTGCATCCCTGACGCTGATGCACTGGTTAAAATTTGTGATATTGTGACTCATCACGATACAGCCGATTGTTCCAACAATTGACAACACCTTGCTTCTCATTTTCATACACAAAACCCCCTAACAATATTTTTTTCATTTGTAGGTATATAAAGAAATTGGAGTTTGGAAATACACATTGAAATGGAATTAAGCCTCTATTGTGCTTTTTTGATAAGAAATTGTAATAAGAAAGTTTTTTTGATTTTTTTACTTCGCTTTCATGCTTTTTTGATGGGATATTGGGATAAGAAAGGCAGTCTGCATATACACAGAACTGCCTTATCACTACCCCTATTCCTTTTCAAAATGCCAATACAAGTCCTTCAATATTTCGTCAGCGTTCAGACCATATGCCTCTATACATCGTCTTGCATATGGCAAATCAACTTGCACTATACCATTTTCCTGGTAATATTCAGGAATATAAACTTCCTTGTTCTTCTCATACCGCTTGGCATACTCCTTATATTTTCTAATGGCTTTTTTCGGAGTTAATATTTCCAATGTCTTATCATAAATGTAAATCCCAAGAACTACTCCTGAGAAAAATATCTCATCACTCAACTCCATCTCACGACACTTAGCCTTATTACTCAAGTCTTTCCACAGTGCGTTTGGTAATTCATTCCAACATGTTATCCCAATCACCAAGTCAAGATATGGAAACTTGCGCAGCTTCTCAAACCATTCTCCGATAAACTCGTACATCTCGGGATATTTGTAGGTAATTCCGTTTGTACCTACAGTCCCGTCTGCATGAATCCAGCCGTAGCCTTGCGGAAAATGGTTCTTGTGTATCAAATGATTACTGAAATTAACTGCAGAAACAAAATCACCACTATAGCGGATTTCATTGATGCCTGCAAAGAAATTATCGGTTCTTCGGATAAGCTCAAATGCCTGCTCCTTTGTCACTGGCTTGCCACGCATCCGATAATAAGGTCTCCTTACATTGCCATCATAGTCCAAATCATCTGGCACGATAATCTCATACTCATTATATTTATCACATTCTTCCTTGCTGATAAAAATATACTCATCACCCTGATGCCAACTGATGCCCATATACATTAAGAACTCATCCTCGAACCAACTCAAGCCTGCCGTTTCAAGATAGACATTGCTCAGTTCATCGTAGGTGATACGCAAACTAAAGTCTTTCAATATATAATCCATCGCTTTCATAAATATCACAATCCTTTCGTTTAAACACGCGTGTTATTATTAGGTACTGTGATGATAACTCTAATTGAGGATTTGTCAATAGTTTATTTATAAGATGATAGTACAGGAATAATCAGATATAATATCATAACAAAAAGGGCTACCCCTTATAAGATAACCCAAAACAAAATGCTTAAATATATTCTCATTGTATTAAATATTATCATTCATCGTTTCTTCTGTTTCAGATGCAAAACTATAAATTCTCTCCACAACCCCTGTTCTTTGCTGATTTAATATCATTTGAGTGTAATATACATCTCTGTCATATTCAATCCTTAATCTCGAAGAATTACCCATTCTGTTTAAAATAGAATAGTCCATATGACTAAACATTGTTGCACTTAATATCAGGTCACATCCAAAATTTCTGTCAAAGGAAGATGCAATATATAAATTTTGAAATGTCAATATATCTTCTTCATTCTTAATAATAAACTCTGGAATTTTATATACATCCACAATTTCTGCTTTTCTTCCAAAACCACCCAATAAAAACTTTTTATTCATCAATTCAACTTTTGGAAAAACTATCTTTAATAACCCCTCACTTCCACACCATACAGGCATATCAGCACCTGTATCAAACAAACATTTAATTTGCTTATTTGCTGGCGTGATTGTTGTGAATACAGGTTTTGTACTTTTATTACTTAACTGCATACTTAAAATCTTCGACATTTATAATTCCAACTCCACTTCCTTCTGTAGTTCTCTCATAATTAATATTTTTATCTTCTCTGTAGCAGGACACTACAAAATCATCTATTTCTGAATCATCGCACACACCAATCAACTTACCCGATTTAATAAATCCTGCATTTGTTAACTCCGCATCTTCTACCACTATCCACTTATTCGGAAATTTTTCTACAAGCTCATTCCAAGTACAGAAAAGTCTATCTATCATTAACATATAAAAGCCCCCTTAAATTCACTTCGTCTATATACTTACTTTAACATGAAATTTTCTCCTTTACAATACAAAAAGAGAGCTATCCCCAATGGAATAGCTTTCTTAAAAATCTGTATTTTACAATTCATCTCTACAGCTTAATGCACTGCTGAAACCTTGCTTCATCAATCTCACGCTGAAATGCCCGTCCGCCCTCATTGTAGTAATTCATTCTTTCCTCGTCAGTCATATGTTTTGTCATTTCATAATTGTATTCTCTCAATTTGTGAATATCTTCTATTGTAAAATCTGGACTTAAAATCGGTTTTTCCATACTTATTCATCCCTTTCCAATAAAGCTGATGGACTTAATATTTCAATCTGTCTGTAACCTTTCAAATTTGTAATTGCCCTGACACCTCTAATTGTCTTGATATTTACAATATGCCTAAAATTCCATGACACAATACAGTCACAGTCATTTACGACAGCCGCACCAATATGCTGGCAGTCATCAAAACTCTTTTCCGTTAAAATTCCCATGCTGATAATTTGTCTTGCTACATCTGAAATCTCCTGACTAATCTCAAATGTAGAATACTGAATTTGTTTCAGATAATCTCTTAGCAAGCTTCTTTTAGGTTCAGGACAATCTGATACCTCTTTTAATGTTAGTGTGCTCTCGGAAACTCGAACCCCTTGTTTTATAAGGCTTCAGAAATTTCCGAAATCTCATTTTCACCTCTATTTTTTACCTTCATTTTGTAACATTTCCGCTTTTAAATAACTTCCTGCTCTCTAAAAATATTTCTTATTTTTTCAAAAAACAGCTTGACAAATACCCCGAAA
>KE159555.1:2342-10243 GCA_000403215.2 Lachnospiraceae bacterium A4 | reverse complement strand
ATTCGGTCAGCCAGTTTGATCCAGCGGTTATCCGAGTTCATGTGGAGTCCCATAGGCTGGTTGAAATCGAGAAACGAGTGGTGTAACTTGTTAATGAAACAGTTATAAATCCCCCAGCAGAGCTGGGGAGACTAACAGATGCCGGAGGCGGTGAGCAGAGTATCAAAATAGAAAACTCCGCTGTATAATGAATGCAGGTCTGGCAAACCGCATCATATACAACGGAGGTGTCCAATGGACGATTTAAGTTTAGCACATAGCAAGTATAATTGCACGTACCATATTGTATTTATTCCAAAATATCGTAAGAAAGCGATGTTTGGAAGCTTGAGAAAGGAAGTAGGGGAAATTCTCGGTAAAGTATGTAAAATGGAGGAAGTCACGATCATAAAAGCGGCGACACTGCCTGATCATGTGCATATGTATGTATCAATTCCGCCCAAATTAAGTGTATCAAAGACGATAGGGAGAATCAAGGGAAAAAGTGCACTGATGATATTTGACAGGCATCCAGAATACCGCGAGAAATACAATCGACATTTTTGGGCAAGAGGATACTATTGTGAAACGGTAGGTAACGTAAATGAGGAAACGATTAAGAAGTACATCAGTGAACAGTATGAACGAGACCATATGGAGGGCGAATAAGCAAGGTAACAGAGAGCCGCTTTTAAGCGGCCACCAGTAACAAGACAATGGCTTACTGAACCTCCTTTAGGCGGAAGAGTAACAAGACAATGGTTTGTCAGACCGCCTTTAGGCGGAAAAGTAACATCGGCCCCGTAGGGCCAACAGCAAACCACCAGCAGGGCTGGTGGTTCGTGACTTAGGTTTGTACATTGATTTAGCCCCTTTATACATAAAATATGCAGAATAACTGCAAGAAAAACGGTTTGATTTTATCAAAATCCTTGCAGGTATTATACCATAAAATGCGGTAAAAGTCGATAAAATCAAGTGTTTTAAACCTAATCAGCAGACACTACTTATGAGATAACGCCGCCATTTATACATAAAATTGGTAAATATAGGGAGTTCGATGATAAACTTATAGAAGAAATTTTGGAATTGAATAGGAAGTACAATTAATGAGTTCAGTAGCCAGAGGTTTATCTTGGCATTAGGTACAGGCGCATAGCATTTCGGTAATAGAAATGTATATTCAGCAGGATTTATATGGAAGTCCGCTGTTTGTGGCAGACTCGGATGGCAGGATAGAGCACTGTGCAGACCATGACATATGGGGAATGTCGAAGAATACTCGGCACAGACCCTGTAAAGAGAAGGCTGAATGGCTATGCATACTGTGGTAATGACCCTGTAAACTAGACGAGACTGTAAAAAATCTTGTTTCTATAAAGAAAATTTCTTTCCTGACATGAATCAGATATGTAAAAATTTGTTGTCGGATAGTACTATTTTTATGTTGTCGAATTTTCTTTATAGTCATAGTATAACCAGCTCTTATGGTTATATACATCTTTTTTCATTTTTTTGCATACCAATAAGACATTAGTAATATGGAGGATCTCTGTGGGCTCTGCCTACACCCAGTCTCAAGAATAAGACTTTAGATTTCTGGCAATACTACTAATGTTGATGGAATAAGGCTGGAACAGAGATTTTGTCTATTAAACTGTTCCGGCTTTTGTATTTACAGATACTGGGTGAAACGTTCTCCATAAAGAACGGTCAGCTGGTTTAAGACCTGATCCCAGTTTCTGTAGCGCTGTGTCCATTTTTTAACCACGTTCTTACTGGCAAGATAAAGTATCTTCTCTAATGCGCTGTCACTGGGAAATACACTTTTGTTCTTTGTCACTTTTCGATACTGGCGGTTGAGCCCCTCTATGATGTTTGTAGTATACATAATACGCCGTATGTCATCCGAAAACTGGAAAAAAGAACTCACATCTTCCCAGTTATTATCCCAGTTACTAATGGCATAAGGATATTTCTTCCCCCATTTTTCTCTGATGGTTTCCAGTTCTAAAAGGGCAGACGTTTCACTGGGGGCACGATATACAGACTTAAAATCAGAAGAAAACTCCTTTAAGTCGCTGTAATTGACATATTTGAATGAGTTGCGCAGCATGTGGATAACACATCTTTGTATCTGGGCATCTGGATAGACGGCTCCAATTGCTTCCCTAAATCCTGAAAGACCATCCACGCAGAAAAACAACACATCTTGTACTCCGCGGTTTTTCAGGTCATTGAGCATGCCCAGCCAGAATTTGCTGCTTTCATTGGCTCCTACAGTGATGCTCAGGATTTCTTTATAACCTTCTGCCGTAACGCCAAGAACAATGTATGCAGCACGGCTTTGTATTCTTCCATCTTCCCTGACTTTATAATGAATGCAGTCCATAAATATAAAAGGATACACAAGGTTTAAAGGACGCAGCTGCCATTCCTTGATCTCTGGTATGATCCTGTCTGTGATCCTGCTGACCATCTCAGCGGACAGTTCCATTCCATAAAGATCCTGTATCTGGTCATGGATATCCCTCGTGCTCATTCCACGGGCATAAAGGGAGAGTACCTTTTCCTCAATTCCTGATATATCCCTTTGGTATTTGGGGATAATCGCTGGTTCAAATTCACCATCGCGGTTCCTTGGGACATCGATCTGGAATTCCCCATACTGGCTTTTGAGTTTCTTTTTGGAATACCCGTTACGTTTGTTAGGTGTAGAGATATCACCTTTATGATTTTTTCATACCCAAGGGAAGCATCCAATTCTGCCTCCAAAAGTTCCTGAAGAATGTCCTTGAAACTATCCCTGAGTAGGCTGTAGACATCAGCTACACTGCTGAGGTTGTTATTTGCAATAATCTGTCGAATTTGTTCCTTTGCTACTGGCATAAAAATACTCCTTTTCGATAAGAATTGTCATATACTAATTCTTGCCCAAAAAGAGGTATTTTTTTCCATAGACACAAACTTTTTTACACTGCCAAATGCACATCTTTTAGAGCATATTAATCTCTAAAAGATGTGCATATTATTATGACTTCTTGCTACCTTGCATAGTCTGAGTTTCTGCAAGCTGTTCTACTTCTGCAATTTCAAGATCTGTATATATTGCAATTTTTTCAATGGATAATTCTCCGTCTTGTAGCATGATAAGTGCTGTTTTCTTTTTCGTTTCATTTACACCCTGTTTTATGCCCTGACTTATGCCCTGACTTATGCCTTGACTTATGCCCTGATTTAAAATGGTTCTTGCTTCGGTTTCAATCAATGCTCCACTCATCATATCACCTACACCTTTCTGAACATTATCATATTTCTTTGCAATCTCCCGAATTACATCACCAGAAAGTTCTATAATCGTCCGTTTATCAAATGCGCCGATGATTTCCTGCTGTTCTAATACGTCAAGCCGTTCCAGTATTACTTGGTATTCTGCTTTCAATTCTTTCAATTTCTGTTCATTGCTGTTATACTCTGGAAAATTACTCTCATGAGAGAAAATGTAAAACGGAATCAGCAGTAACAGACGTTTTTCAAATAGATCATCAAGTGAATATGTCTGTACTTTCATGATTGGTATATCATACTGCACCGTTCCGCCCGGTGTGACTATGACATACTTCATCTTGTCCGGTGTCTTTCTATAAGACCGCAGATACAAAACCGCTGTGTTGGGGAATGTTACTGTTAAGGTTTCCTCCGTAACTTCACCCTCGTCAAGCGCTATCTGTGCATCGTATTCAAATAGCCTTATCATAATTTTTCCATCCGGCAGGCTGCTTTCACACTCAATATGGTATTTTTTCTGTGTTTTTCCTAAAACTGTAAAATTCGTGTCTGTAATACGTTCTTTGTCCGCCTCATCTTTCTGATCTATAAAGTGTTCATTGGGGAAAAACTGTATTTCTTCTTCCCCTGTAAAGGATTCGCCGAAAATTTCGTTTATTACAGGGATAATCAGTTTTCGACAGTCATTTAAGATTGTGCGGAATGCCCCATCATATATCGTTGCCATAAGTTATTCCTTTCCTGTTTATAAATTCATCATATCATTTTTTTATTACAGATTCAAGAATGCATTGTATTTTCATATAGAAATAGTGACCGACGCGGCGGACAACAGCGTCACATACGACTATGACGCGAGAGGAATGCTCACCGCTGTGACTGATGCAGGCGGCGGTAAGACGGTATATGAATATGACGGCAGTGGAAATTTAGTCAAAGAGACCAATCCCGCAGGCGGCGCAAAGCAGTATACATACGACTGCCTGAACAGAATTACCAAAATCACAGACGAGGCAGACCACAGCAGTATCTATGAATACGATGCGGCGGGAAATATGACAAAGTACACCGATGCCAACGGCAATAGCTGGACGTATACCTATGATGCCATGGACAGAATGATAACAGCGGCGGACAAAAACGGCGCAGGCATCACAATGGAATACACGGCATCCGGCAGACTGTCAGCCGTCACAGACCAGGAGGGCGCAAGGACAGACTATACCTATGACCGCAGAGGCAGGCTCACAAAACTCTCCGATGCCAGCGGCAGCAGCCTGACCTATACTTATGACGCGATGGGCAGAGTGCTCACGCAGACCGATGCGCTCGGCAACACTACGACATGTGCCTACGCACCAAACGGAAACCTGACTAAGTTAACGATGGCGGAAGGCGATACAGTCGAGTACACCTACAATGCGCTTGGACAGGTAGAAACAGTATCTGATGCCCTTGGAAACTGTACAACTTATACACATGACGCACTCGGACAGGTGACAGGCATCACAGACGCCATGGGAAATACGACCGCATTTACCTACACCGCAGACGGCAGAATCGCCACAGTGACCGATGCGCTTGGCAGCACGACCGCATACGAGTATGACGGAAACGGAAACCTTACTTCTGTGACGGACGCCCTCGGCAATACCACGGCATTTGAGTATGACGCATTGAATAACTGCATCAAGGAATATCAAGATGCGGGAGAAGTGAAAACCTGCATCACACTGTACCAGTATGATAAACGCAGCCGCATGATCAAAGAAATCAATCCGTTATTGGAGGAATGCAGCTACAGCTATGACGGAAACGGCAATCTCACAGAGATCGTGGATGAGGAGCAGAACCACATCGTAGTGACCTATGATCTGAATAACCTTCCGACAAGCATCCAGTACGGCACAGACAAGACGGTGAACTACCGCTACAACAGCCGCGGTCAGTTAGTGGAGATGCAGGACTGGACGGGAACGACGGCATTCTCGCGCGACATACTCGGCAGACTCACAAAAGTAAAAGACCCAGATGGAAGAGAAACCGGCTATGAATACGATGCAATGGGAAACCGCACAGGCATTCTCTATCCAGATGGCAGCAGATCGGCATTTTCCTTTGACAAAAATGACAGGCTCAAAAAGATCACCGATGCAGCGCTTGGGACAACTGCATACGACTACGACAAGGTGGGAAACCTGATCAAAGCCGTACAGCCTGGAAACACCGTGGCATATACTTATGACAAAAATAATCGTCCAGTATCGCTGAGCCGCCAGTTTGGTGAGACAATCCGTATCGGCGAACAGATCACTTATGATGCCCTTGGGCGCATCACACAGCATAACAGTACGTCAGAAACACCCGAATATGCCCGCAGCAGAAGCTATATGTATGATGCTCTCGGACGGCTCACTGCATACAGCGATGGCGAAAATACAGAGACATATCTGTATGATGCCCTTGGCAACCGTACTGCAAAGCATCTGAATGGCAGCCCAGCCGCCGCATACCAGTACAATGCGTTCAGCCAGCTGACAGCAGTGACGCAGGGTGAGGACGTGTACAGCTACCATTATGACCGCCGCGGCAACCTGACAGAAGAACGGCATGGAGACCATGTATTAAAAAATTACGTCTATGACGCCGCAAACCGCATGATTTCAGGCACAAACCTTGTAACTGGCAGGAAATCGGAGTATACTTATAACGGACTTCTGGCAAGAGTGAAAAAGACGTCAGATGCCATCGTCTCGACGTACATACCGGATTACATCGGCGGCATGCACAATGACCTGGTGACACAGGTGTCAGGATTTGGAACGGTGAATGCAGCATTTGGACATGGATACAGCCGTGTCAGCCAGAGATTTATACCAGAGGCAGGCGTAAGCATTCCGGCAGCAGACACTTATTTCCAGCCTGATTTATATGGAAGCCCGCTGTTTGCGGCAGATGCGGACGGCATGATAAAGCACCGCGCAGACCATGAGCTATGGGGAATGCCGAAGAATGCCTGTGAGGACAGCGCAATCAGTGCAGGGCTGCGCTTTACGACATACGAATATGATCCTGTGCTTGAAAAACACTTTGCACACGTGAGACTGTACGACCCCGCGCAGGGAAGAATGCTCGGCACAGACCCTGTAAAGAGAGGGTTGAATGGCTATGCATACTGCGGTAATGACCCTGTAAACCAGACCGACCCAACGGGTGAGATTGCAAATGTTTTAGTGGGCGGTATTCTTGGAGCGGCGGCAGGCGGCATAATAGGCGGCGCATTTGGCTTCGCAGGCTCAGCCTTATCACAGCTTGCAGAAGGAAAAGGCTTCAATGCCAGAAAGGCATGGGGAGCGGCAGCAAACGGCGCGATCGTCGGAGCGGCAAGAGGCGCATTGACAGGATCGGGTGTAGGAATCCCCGCAGCGCTTGGCGTGAATTTTGCGGCAGGTATGGCAGGAAGCCTTGCAGAGCAGAGGCTTGCAGGAGAGCGCATGTCACCGATGCGCGCGGCAGTGGACGGAGCCTTCAATGCACTGGGCGGCAGAATCTATGGCACAAGCCCGCTGCGGAATGCGAAGGATGCCTTTATCAGAGGAGCGCTTGAGGGCGCAGTTAAGGGCGGCGCTTATAACATTGCTGATGTGCTGGATAATAAACTCAGGAATGCGCATGGACCAAAGAGACCGACAGCGCAAAGCATACGAAATCCTAGAGGCGTACAGCCCACACGAAGCAGATGCCCGCAGCAGGAATGCGAAAAAGCAAGACCGTTTGCCGGTATGAATTATCCTAGAAAGAATGGCAGAGGCGGCAGTTTTGCACCACGAAATGACAGATTCAGCCTTGGAAGGTTTGTCAGGGATGTAGCAGTCGGCGCAGTGATGGGCGGACTGGCGAGTGTGGCATTCTATGGAGCTGGTAAGGGTGTTGAGGCACTTGAACGAAATATTTTGAGAACGCATTTACGCAATAATGTTTTAATAGACATTAAGGAAAGACGGCTAGAAGAAGTGATTATTAATAATCCACCATTAAAAGGTGATGTTATTAAAATCAGGAATATATACAAAGAATTAAGAAAATCTCAAGTTGGTAGGCAAACACTTGAATATTTAATGAATAATGATGTCTCAGTAGACTTATATTATTTTGAACACCCTAATATAGATGGATTATTAGGAAGATTTATAGGGAATCATATAGAAATATTTGTAACAAGTCATCCAGTTAAGACTAAGGTAAATGTTACAAAAACTTTAATACATGAAGTTACACATGCGTCGTTGAATAGTAAGGAAGTTACTAGAAAGGAGGAAGTTATATGTTTTATTAGGGAATATTTACATGATAATGAAAGTATAGCCCCCTTGGAGATAAGAAAAATTATTAGAAAAGTTAATAAGTTGTATGATGATTTGCCGTGGAGATAATTAGGGAAAGTTTCTAAGTCAATATTTATTGACTTAGAAACTTTAATCAACATAAAAATGTTGTGATTTATAACTACTGAAATAATAAACTCTATTATAATTCCTTGTGAGTTGTAAGTTATCAATAAAAAAATAACCCTTCCATATGGTTTTATGGTATCCTATAAGTTGCCAAAATAAAAAAGGATAAATCCACCAGAA
>KE159555.1:0-812 GCA_000403215.2 Lachnospiraceae bacterium A4 | reverse complement strand
TAACACAGATAATTCATGAGCTACAGGAAGAGTCAGAAAAACACTGGGATTTTCTGGCTTCTTAGTGGTACAAACTTTTAACTCACAAGTATAATTCGTACTAAAAAACTATTGTAACGAATATTATCCTCACTAAATTCCCTAATGTTTAATACTACATATTTTTTGACAGCACCGCTTCCAATAAATATGCAACCAAAACAAATATAAAAGGAGTAGTAGTATGAATAAAATATTAAAAAAATGTGATCCAGACGAGATTATTGCAGATATTAGAGCGCATAAGGATACTCAGTGTCCGAAATGTGGAAAAGTTCTTTTATATCAGGCTAATTCTGATTTGAGCAGGATATATAGTATTTATTGTGCTAATTGCGAATTTAGGATTAAAATGACATATAAAATGATCTAAGAACGGAAGCCCGCTATTTGCAACAGACACGGACGGCATGATAAAGCACCGTGCAGACCATGACATTTGGGGAATGCCGAAAAATATCTGTGAGGACAGCACAATTGGCGCAGGGCTGCGCTTTACGACATACGAATATGATCCTGTGCTTGAAAAACACTTTGCACATGCGAGACTGTACGACCCCGCGCGGGGAAGAGTGCTCGGCACAGACCCTGTAAAGAGAGGGTTGAATGGCTATGCATACTGCGGTAATGATCCTGCAAACCAAACCGATCCGACAGGTGAGATTGCAAATGTTTTAATGGGCGGTATTCTTGGAGCGGCGGCAGGCGGCATTATAGGCGGCGCATTTGGCTTCGCAGGCTCAGCCTTATCACAGCTTGCAGAAGGAAAAGGC
>KE159554.1:14290-18061 GCA_000403215.2 Lachnospiraceae bacterium A4 | reverse complement strand
CTATATAGGTAGCATATACCTATATTATATAAATATTATACCTCTACAGGGCGAAAAAGTCGAGGGATATGGAAAATATGTATAGCTTCCATATCCCTCGTAAAAATGCCGTGTCTATTAGTTTCAATTATTCTTCGTGAAACAACCCTGAGGATATAGCTGGTATCCTTACATGTAGAGCTACTAAAAATCAAGAGGCAGAAAGTATAATAAAGCTATTCTATGATAAACGTATCCCAAAAATAAGGTATAGAAATATTTGTTATTTTTATAATTGTCGTTTGGGTTGTCATATAGGCTTATTTGATTTAGAAAAACGTATAGAAGCATTTTTAATGTGGGAAAATATAATGACTCTTGAAAAGGAAGTAGATATTATATATAAACTGAATGATTCCAATCTTATGAAAGAAGTTGAACGTTTAGAAGATTGTATAGAAACTTTTTTGATGGAAGGAAATAAAGAAAGAGTTGAAGCTTTTAGAAAAGAGATAGAAACCGTGTATACTTTGATAAGTAATACGAATCTTATGAAAAAAATATCTTATAGATTTGGTGGAGATATAAGAATACCTATCAAAAAATATGTAAGTGTGATAAAGTTACTATATGATAAATGCATTAAAGAGGAAAAGTAAGATTTTATACAATACATATCCTTAATATCCAGAGATGATCTGCTTTTTCTGATATAGAATGAAACAAAGTAGATTTGCCGTGAGTACTGCGCCAGCCGCAACTGCAAAGTGGCAAACTAGATATGTATTGGTCAAATAGATTATATTCCATTAATGTTAAAAAAGAATTCTAATGAAGTTTATATTTATAATTAATATATGGAGAAGGATAAACAATGGCAGATAATTAGTAAATTTAATGAATTTATAATTGATTATGTATTTGGAGAAAAATATTGTATGATTGTTCCAAATGTTAACGAAGATCAATGGTATCAATTTATAAAAAATATAAAATTGTGGAGTAAGAATTGTGGTGACAAATAATCAATTATTAGTAGGAGATATTTATTATGATTAGAGATATTTTTGAAAATCATTTAGGATTCATGGAAGGAACTTTTTTTCAGAGCTCTTTGGGTATGATATAACTGTACGGTATGATAAGGATATTCCTTTGGCGTACATAGAAAAAAATATTGAATATTTTAATAATCTGGATCAAGAAATTGTGTTAAATATATGTTCCGCTTTAAAAAGGTATTATGAATTCTATCAAGACGAATTTCCTGATTTATGTGAAGAGTGTGAATACATTCATGGTGATGTATTAAAGAATTATGAAGAAGATCCTAAATCTATATTAGAGTGTATTGACATTGGAACATATAAATTTCATAAATGCAATCCGGATGATGAAGATATTCCCGTTTTGAATTTGGGTGGAGATTGTGACTGGTCAGGAGATAGTGGGGTTAGAATTGCGGCAAAAAATAATCAACTGCTTTTTGTAGGAAAATGGTGTGATATAAATTTATGGAGTAAGGGACCAAGAGATATATTCGATTCTATGTTTAATTTTGCAAATCAAGATTGAAACGATGCATAGGAATGACAGGCTATTCAGTGAAAAATAGTCAATTGGGAGATAAGTTTGTGGACTAAAAGAGGTGTGTATGTATCATCTTTGTTGTTTATATCATTAATTAATTACTTAAAGAATGATTGCTATATAGTCCAATCACTTATCTTCCTAATTTTGCATAACATGGCTACATCTTGTAACATGCGTGTAATAAATAATAATTATAAGCAAAGAAAGTAATGAAAAGTTTTATAATCTACTGATACTTTTTGCAGAAAGAAGATTTATAAGGATGATAAAAGATTTACATGAGAACGAGTTTGAAGAAATGGTAGGTACATTTTATTCTACTGTTTTAGGATATGAGATAGAAGTAACGTATGCCAAAGATATTGATCAGAACTATGTAGAAAAAAATGTAAAATATTTCAACAATCTGGATTCAGCATTTGTAGAAAAACTATGTGCTGCTTTGAAACGATTTTTTGATGGTTATTATAAAATGAATCCTGATCTAAGTGAATACTTTGCTGATGATCTTATAGAGGAATATGATACGGATCCTAAATCTATTTTGAAATATATAGATATTGGAATTTATAAATTTGATGAATATGACGTAGAGAATGAAAATGTACTTGTCCTAAATCTATCAGGTGATTGTGAATGGGATGGAGATCGGCAGATAACGATACTGGCAAAAGATAACAATCTAATATATGTTGGACCATGGACGGATTATAGTGTATGGGCTCAGGAAGAATTTACGAAATTTCATTTCCATAATTATGCAGTACCAGAAAATGATGATTGATAACACATATCAGATATAAGTATTGTAAAAATTCCTCTTTCTGAATAAGCTGAAATATAAAGGCGCTTATCAGAAGGAGGGATTTTATAAAGAGAACAAGTATGCTTGACAGTTGAAAGTTTGTACCACTAAGAAGCCAGAAAATCCCATTGTTCTTCTGACTTTTCCTGTAGCCTCTGAATTATTCGCGTTATGTATAATTCGGGTTTTTGCGCCAAAAGGCGGAAAAAATGTTTTCGGAAGTAGTACATAAGGGTGGCTTCCGAAACCCTTCCTTGGGAAGGTGTCCTCTGGTAACGGATCTGGCTAGAACTAACCTTCCCAATAAAGCAGATAGAAAGGCTCTGCAGAATTCCCATTGCAATACAGGACAGTGCCATGTGCATCTCAATGGCACGAACGGCTTCCAACACTTTTTGGCGGGGTTTTTCACCTTCCACCCTCTCCATGGGCGTAGGCTCCCCTTTCTTCTGGTAGTAGCTTAGCTTCGGCATGTACTTTGACCAGAAGTGGTAACAGAACGCCCCAATCTGCTGCTTCAGTTCGCGGAATGTACATTCAATCCGGAACCGGTAGCTGTAGAGCCGGATGATGGACAGCGGATCCAGCTCCAGGCTGGTGCTTGCAAGGATGCCCTGGACGCCATTCATTTCCACCAGGACGAAGCGCAGTTCCTGATACAGCTTCTGCCCCCATAACAGGTCAATGCAGTAGTAACGGATGGATTCCCTTTTTCCATAAAGTTCAATCTCCGTTTTCTGGAATTGTCCCCCGCGTGAAGCGAACAGTTCTTTCAGGTGGACAGCCGCTCCTTTTTTGGCAGGCCGTCCCCTTCCGGGTTTGCGGGGGCCTGGCCTTTCAAATGCGGTACAGGACTTTTTGGCCTTGGTGACGATCTCCATGTGTACATCCCCGCTGCCGTTGAGGGATTTCAGCTTTTCAAGTGCCGGTACAGTAAGAAAATATCTGTCCAGCAAGAGCAGGGAATTCCCAAAAGTAAGGGCTGCGCGATAAGCATCTTCCACCATCTGCACCACATGGGAAGCCTCAGAAACAGATGCGCCTTTCCACTCCATGGCAGCCTGCAGGCCGTCATGGAGCCGGATACTCAAAGGAATGCAGGCCCAATTCCGTACACTTCCGGCTAAGATGCCAAGACCACCGAACATATGCCCATGGATGTACTCCGGTTTTGCGGAGTTTTCGGATTCCTGGAACAGCTTTTTCACCCCTGGCATACGGCGCCCTTCCTTGGACTGCTTCACCCCGTCGCCCACAAGGACGTGGTAGTTCCCCTCCCTATAGAGGGGAGCATACAGCCTGACAGCGGAGAACCAACGTTTACGGATTTCCTCCAACGACCATGAGGATGCCCTGAAAAAATGCAGCATGGAATCATAGCAGCCCGGACTTAG
>KE159554.1:11628-12480 GCA_000403215.2 Lachnospiraceae bacterium A4 | reverse complement strand
GTGGTTTATATCTTTCTTAAGTGTTGCAACTTAAAGATACCATAAATCCATACGAAAGGGTTATTTTTTTATTGAGAACTTTCAACTCATAAGAAGTATGGATATATTAAAAAAGTTAAATCACAGATTAATGATTGATTCAGATTCAGTAGGAGTAGTCCCCGGAGGAGAGAAGGATATCAAAGAGGTAATAGAAGAGTCCCCAATACAGCTGCCAGAAGATTATTTAAACTTTTTACATACTATTTCTGGAAATGAAGGATCTGGTATATCATTTTTGGTAGATCAGGATGTTGATCCTGATTCTACATTAACAATCTTTATTTGGAGTGCAAGAAATTCTTTGGAAGAACTGGAAGAATTATCGGAACCTATTCCGGATGATGAATTTTTTGACAATGCATGGATGATTGGAGATGATTTAGGGGACTTTGTTTACTATTATGCAGAAGGGAAAGAAGGATTTGGTCTGTACAGAGATGAGGCTGGTATCTTATGTATTGAAAAAGCGGAAAAAATAGCAGATTCATTGACAGATTTTCTTGTAAAGGGTATAGGGATTGATGTTGCATTAACTTATCCTATACGTAAACGAAATTAAATTACATTTGACAGATCATGATGTTCGTTAGGAACGTCATGACCTGTTATATATTTTTGAGAGTGTATGTTCTGGTCAACTCTGACAGTAATGTGCTGAATTTTCCGCTGAAATGTGTTTTTGCCATTCGTTTGTCATTCAAAGATGCCTCAAATATTTAGGCACTTAACAATGAAATCTTGCGCAAAATGGCAAAATTTTTTGCGTAAGAAAAATACCTATGCCAATGCTGGTATAAGCACAAGGTTTTT
>KE159554.1:7653-9518 GCA_000403215.2 Lachnospiraceae bacterium A4 | reverse complement strand
TGCGGTCATAACAGGTGATCGTACCATAAATTTTGTCAGCGTATTTATCTGTAAGTAACATGAACACATCCTCCAACGTTTTTCTTTATTGTACTTGAAATGTGGAGGAATTGCAAAATCTTTTCCGGTTTATCCGGGTTAGGAAACAGCTATACACAAAAAATATTTTACTCAGTTCACCAAAGGGAAATAAAAAATGTACCAACCATTACAGTTATTGAATAATTACACAGAAAAAGGCGATATATCCTGGCAAGAGTTGGATCTGGCGAGAATGCTCTATCGAAGACAGCATAAACTTCCAGACTGGTTATATCTTACAAATAATGAGGCTTTTTATGCCTTTAGATGCAAGGGAATCATAACACAGGAAGAAACCGATCAGAATTTCAAATCACAGATAATGTTTATATCGTATATGCTGAGTGTACTTGCATCATGGAGGATCAGCAAACAGGTATACCATTTTGAACCTGAAATGGAAGAGCTGCTCTACAGTCAGGCAAGTGAGGAGCTGCTGCTTCCAGTGGAAGTATTGAAAAATATGCCGTATTCATGTATCTATTTTGAATCTCCAAATCTTTATGAAAATCAGTTTCATGGATTTTTTGCCTGTTTTGATATTATTGAAGATATGGAACTATTAAAGTTCGTGATACTGCATAATGATGGAGAAGTTGTCGATATCCATTCTATCGAGCTCAAATCAGGACAGACACTGAAAGAATGTATGACAACACTATTAAAGATTCAATACAGCAGCCAGGATGTAGATAAAGAGCTTGATTATAGTCTCATTGTTGTTGAAAAAATGCTGCAGTTAGTTTTATATGTGTGTGCAGAAAATGCAGACATACAGAATGCAGATCCGGGCAGGAATACTGTCAAACCGAAGGCCATTCGAAATATAAAGGACAAGTACAGGGAAATCAGCCGCTGGGATGTAGGGAACAACGTTATTAAAAGAATAAGAAATCATAAAAAAGCGCATAACACTACCACTTTAGCTGAAACTGATAAAGAAGAAAACAATGATCAGACAGCAAGTCCAATAGAAAGGCACCACGTAACGCCGCATGTGCGCAGAGGGCACTGGCAAAGTTACTGGGTGGGAAAGAAAGACGGCTCAGAGGAGCGGAGACTGGTATTGCGGTGGAAACACTTTATTTATGTGAATGCAGACGGACCCGATGCGCTTCCGGTAACGATAAACTGCATACAAAAATGATAGATAGCACTATAAATAAGAGGAGTATCCTGCCTGTGGCTGCGATATTCCTCTTATTTATATTTCTGTATGGTATGCGTTGGTATCACTACACCTGCACCAATCCTACAGCCTGTTCAAACTCTTCTATGGATTTTGCTTTTGCGGCAGCTTTAAGCCATTTTTTCAATATTTCTAAATCTGTCTGTTCCATGATACAGGTTTTGAGCGAATCTGAAAGTTCTCCAAAATCTTCAAGGAGTTCAATTACATCTTCCGCCTTGCCTTCCGCTCTGCTATCTGCCTTTTCTTTATTTAAAAGTCTTTCAAACGAACTGTACATATCCTTTTCATCTCCCCACTTTTAACTGCGTTATCAATTCTCCACGTTCGTCTTAGTTCAGTTTCCGTATTACATTTGAAAACCATGTAATCCATTCATTCAAGTCATTTGTATCCATTGCCCTGATCCGGTGCATCAGCTCTGCGATGCCGTCTGTCCAGTCCTGCCTCGTCCGTTTCCTGTCTGCAAGAAAGATGTTGTCTATCAGTGTATTGGAATTAGGAACTGTGCAAAAATAAATTTACTGTTTTGGCAATATATGGTATAATGGCCATACGGAGGTATGACCATGGAAGAACGAATTCGTATTATGCT
>KE159554.1:0-6953 GCA_000403215.2 Lachnospiraceae bacterium A4 | reverse complement strand
GTCAGGTCGATACAAACAAATACGAACTGAAACGTAAGGTCACAGATGAAGAATTTACAAAAATACAATTGTTTCCCTGTGAGATTTTGGGAAACTGGAACTATGTAATCAAACCCAGAAGGTAATTGTCAATGGATGAAAGTGTAAATTTATTTTTGCACAATTCCTTACTGATTTTTGATTCTGTGAGATCATTAACGGACACAAGCGCATATTCGAAATCTACAACATATTTTCCAAACAGCTCTGCATTGTTTATCATCTGGCTGAACCTGAACGAGGCAGTCCAGTTCCGCTCGCTGTTATGCAGAACGATGGGCATGATGGCTGGAAGCCTGTAGTCCTTTTTGCTGCGCTCATTTTTATCACAGTTTTTAAAGTGGTCCAGCCAGATTGCTGTCATATATACCAGTAAACGGAACGGCATCGTAAAATCATTGTAACTCTGCAGCTCGAGAAGAAAGAACAAATATATGACGCCTTTCTTTCTTCGAGCTCCATCATCCATTCAAGCGCGATGTATTTTTTAGTGAAGTGGAGTAAAAGAACTCAAAGATAAAGATTATATAGTTTGATAAAATATAAATTCTTCATTACAGCAAATATCTTCAAAATTATACATTTATAAGAACAATATCTAAAAGACAGTCTGATATAATAAGGCAAGCTGCTATAATAGGAAGCAATCAGATTCAATTATTTTTACTGAGAATGGCCTGTTAAAGAGCAAATCCGCCTCAGGAAAGATCCTGCTTGAATATGCCTACGACTGCAGCAGAAACCTGTCGTGCCTGACAGATAGCGCCGGCAACAGCCTGCACTACACCTATGATGCCATGGACCGGTTAAAACAGGTGTCAGAAGGACAGGGAGACATCCTGGCCTCCTACAGCTATAACCCGTCCGGCGGACTCTGCAGGCTCCAGTACGGAAACGGCATACAGACCGAATACGGCTACAATGACAGCGGAACGCTCTCCAGCCTTGTCACAGTGACAAAACAGGGACAGGTACTCCTGAACTTTGACTATGCCTATGACGGGAATGGGAACTGTATCCAAAAGAGCGGTGCTCCATACCAGAATACGTATACCTACGACTGCATGAACCGCCTGCTTGAAGCCGTGCAAGACGGCAAAACAGAAAAATACACCTACGACCTTGCAGGAAAACGCCTGAAAAAAGAGTCCGGGCGGAAAACGGAAATCTATGAATACAACGCAAAGAACCAGTTAACAGGCATTCAGTCCGAAGAAAGAACAATCCAGTACCACTACGACCCGCAGGGCAATCTGCTGGAGGAACTGGGACGCACCTGGAAGAAACGCTACGCCTATGACATATACTAATTCTTGCCAAAAAAGAGGTATTTTTTTCCATAGACACAAAATTTTTTACACTACCTGACAGATAATCCTCTTTTCTCTGTTCCTATTTGATATGCGTTGGTATCACTATACTTGCGCCAGCCCTACAGCCTGTTCAAACTCCTCTATGGATTTTGCTTTTGCGGCAGCTTTGAGCCATTTTTTCTGCAATTCTAAATCCATCTGTTCCATAATGCAGTTTCTAAGTGAATCTGAAAGCTCCCCAAGATCCTCAAGAAGTTCAATTACAGCTTCCGCTTTACCCTCAGCTCTGCCATCTTTCCAGCCTTCCGCTCTGCCGTCTGCCTTTTCTTTATTTAACAGTCTTTCAAATGAACTACACATCTCCTTCTCTTCTCCTTCTTTTATCTGTGTTATCAATTCTCCACGTTCGTCTTCGTTCAGTTTCCGTATTACATTTGAAAACCATGTAATCCATTCATTCAAGTCATTTGTATCCATTGCCCGGATCCGGTGCATCAGCTCTGCGATGTTGTCTGTCCAGTCCTGCCTCGTCCGTTTCTTGTCTGCCAGAAAGATGTTGTCTATCAGTGTATTGGAATTGCTGATTTTTGATTCCGTAAGGAACTATCACAAAATTATTTGTATATTTTAACCATCTGTGTTATGCTATATGTCATATACAAATCAAGAGATTTCTGGAGGGCATTTATATGGCATATGATAACAAAAAAATCGCAGGTATTATGGAACAGGTTTTTCAGATCATGCCACAGTTACTTGACGAACGGCAGCGCCGGTTATTGGCTGCCAGTATTGCAAAAGGGTATGGGCATGGCGGCATTAAACTGGTCAGTGACGCGAGCGGCATGGATATCCGTACAATACGTTCAGGCATTCGCGAAATAAACAGTGGGATGTCCCTTTCTTCCGGGCAGGACAAAATCAGAAAAGGCGGTGCAGGAAGAAAACCTGTAAAGCAATTGCAGCCCGGGCTTCTGGATGATATTGAGGCAATCGTTGAAAATAACACATATGGCGACCCCCAAAAAGTGATTTCATGGACCAATTTAAGCCTGTGCGATATTTCTGCTCTGTTGAAAGAGCGTTTCGGCATTATGGCCGGAAAAAATATTGTGTCACGCGCGTTGGATGAACTTGGGTACAGCAAACAGGTAAACCAGAAAATGATCCAGGTTGGGAACCAGCATGTTGACCGTGATGCACAGTTCCAATATATCAACACAAAAGCGCAGGAGTTTATGGATGCCGGAAATCCCGTGATATCAACGGATACCAAGAAAAAAGAACTCGTTGGCAGCTTTAAGAACAATGGTGCTGAATATCGGCCAGCCAAGTCAGCAAGAAAAGTACTGGATCATGATTTCCCACTGCCCGACCTGGGAAAAGTGGCGCCATACGGGGTATACCTTGTCAACAAAAACACCGGATTTGTGAATCTTGGAACCGACCACGATACAAGTGCATTTGCTGTTGAAAGCATCCGCCGCTGGTGGAATATAGTCGGAAAGCCTACATACCCCGATGCAAAAAGCCTGTATATAAACTGTGACGGGGGAGGCAGTAATGGCTGGCGCACACGGCTATGGAAATATGAGCTGGCACTGTTTGCCCAGGAAACAGGGATCGAGGTTCACGTCTCCCATTATCCTCCAGGGACATCAAAATGGAACAAAATAGAACACCGTTTGTTTTGCTATATCACAAAAAACTGGTCAGGAAAACCGCTCATGGACATTAATACTATTGTCAATTTAATATCATCAACTACCACTGCAAAAGGCCTGGAAGTTAAATGCGTTGTAGATACAAATATATACCAGACCGGGTTAAAAGCAGATGACAGTATGATGAGTAAAATTGATATTGAAACAGTCGGGCCAAACGAATCATGGAACTATATAATACGAGGCTTGAAATAATACATTTTATTTCGTGACGGTTCCTAAGTGTATTGACAGATACAAGCGCATGCTCAAAATCTACAACATATTTTCCAAACAGCTCCGCATTACTTATCATCTGGCTGAATTTGCACGAGGCAGTCCAGTTCCGCTCACTGTTATGCAGGACGATGGGCATAATGGCTGGAAGCCTGTAGCCCTTTTGGCTGCGTTTATTTTTATCACAGTTTTTAAAGTGGTCAAGCCAGATCGCCGTCATATATACCAGTAACCGAAAGGGCATGGTAAAATCATTGTAACTTTGCAGCTCAAGAAGAACGAGCAAATAAGAGGAGTATCCTGTCTATAGCAGCGATATTCCTCTTATTTGCTCGTTCCTATTTGATATGTGTTGGAACCACTATATGTGCACCAGTCCTACAGCTTGTTCAAATTCTTCTATAGACTTTGCTCTTGCGGCAGCTTTAAGCCACTTTTTCAGTAATTCTAAATCTGTTTGTTCCATGATGCAGATTTTGAGCGAATCTGAAAGTTCTCCAAGATCTTCAAGGAGTTCAATTACAGCTTCTGCTCTGTCTTCTACTTTACCTTTTTCTCTGCCATCTTTCCAGCCCTCCGCCTTTTCTTTATTTAAAAGTCTTTCAAATGAACTACACATCTCCTTCTCATCTCCTTCTTTTATCTGTGTTATCAATTCTCCCCGTTCGTCTTCGTTCAGTTTCCGTATTACATTTGAAAACCATGTAATCCATTCATTCAAGTCATTTGTATCCATTGCCCGGATCCGGTGCATCAGCTCTGCGATGTTGTCTGTCCAGTCCTGCCTCGTCCGTTTCTTGTCTGCCAGAAAGATGTTGTCTATCAGTGTATTGGAATTGCTGATTTTTGATTCTGTAAGTGTATTGACGGATATAAGCGCATATTCAAAATCTACAACATATTTTCCAAACAGCTCCGCATTACTTATCATCTGGCTGAACTTGCACGAGGCAGTCCAGTTCCGCTCACTGTTATGCAGGACGATGGGCATAATGGCTGGAAGCCTGTAGCCCTTTTGGCTGCGTTTATTTTTATCACAGTTTTTAAAGTGGTCAAGCCAGATCGCCGTCATATATACCAGTAACCGAAAGGGCATGGTAAAATCATTGTAACTTTGCAGCTCAAGAAGAACGAGCAAATAAGAGGAGTATCCTGTCTATAGCAGCGATATTCCTCTTATTTGCTCGTTCCTATTTGATATGTGTTGGAACCACTATATGTGCACCAGTCCTACAGCTTGTTCAAATTCTTCTATAGACTTTGCTCTTGCGGCAGCTTTAAGCCACTTTTTCAGTAATTCTAAATCTGTTTGTTCCATGATGCAGATTTTGAGCGAATCTGAAAGTTCTCCAAGATCTTCAAGGAGTTCAATTACAGCTTCTGCTCTGTCTTCTACTTTACCTTTTTCTCTGCCATCTTTCCAGCCCTCCGCCTTTTCTTTATTTAAAAGTCTTTCAAATGAACTACACATCTCCTTCTCATCTCCTTCTTTTATCTGTGTTATCAATTCTCCCCGTTCGTCTTCGTTCAGTTTCCGTATTACATTTGAAAACCATGTAATCCATTCATTCAAGTCATTGGTGTCCATTGCCCGGATCCGGTGCATCAGCTCTGCGATGCCGTCTGTCCAGTCCTGCCTTGTCCGTTTCTTGTCTGCAAGAAAAATGTTGTCTATCAGTGTATTGGAATTGCTGATTTTTGATTCCGTGAGTGTATTGACGGATACAAGTGCATATTCAAAATCTACAACATATTTTCCAAACAGCTCCGCATTACTTATCATCTGGCTGAACTTGCACGAGGCAGTCCAGTTGCGCTCACTGTTATGCAGGACGATGGGCATAATGGCTGGAAGCCTGTAGCCCTTTTGGCTGCGTTTATTTTTATCACAGTTTTTAAAGTGGTCAAGCCAGATCGCCGTCATATAGACCAGTAACCGAAAGGGCATGGTAAAATCATTGTAACTTTGCAGCTCAAGAAGAAAGAACAAATATACGACGCCTTCCTTTGTATACACCTTGTAGACCAAATCGGATTCATAGGTATCAAACTGGTCTGTAATAAACTCCTTGTCAATCAGTTCCAAATCCTTTTCTTCGAGCTCCATCATCCATTCAAGCGCGATGTACTTTTTAATGAAGTGGAGAAAATGTTTCTTTATAGAAAATATCCTTTTGTATCCCTTGTCATGCGGATTGTCAGTTTGTTTATTTTGTGTCTGTTTTTTCGGTGTTTGTTTTTCCTGTGTCTGTTTTTTCGGTGTTTGTTTTTTCCGTGTTTGTTTTTTCTGTGTCTGTTTTTTGGAGGTATTTTCTTTTGGTGTATTTTCTTTATCCTGTGTATCCATGTATTCTGTCGATCTCCTGTTTTTGTAAGTTTTTATAAGCGCTGTTTTCTCCTGATTTTTCGGTATTCGGATTTATATGGATTTTCTTCTGAAATCGGATATTTTTATCTCCTGTAATCATAGTATCACAGTTTTTCTTTAGTTTCAATCAGCAGATTTGTTTAGACAGGAATCTACTGGATGCGGGTGATCTCTTTGCGCCCCTCAAGGAGCTGTGGGACGCACTTACAGAGGCCGGCAAGGGATACGGGGACGCCGTAAACCGCTATGACACAGAGCATCTGATCTTTGACCAGCTTCCAGTTTATGACACTGCTGTCAGTTATGTCCTGCGCTGGCGCCTTCGGGACTGGGAGAAGAAGGGCATTTTTGACAGCGTGGCCCGCACGCCGTACTGGCTTGTAAAGTGGGGGTAGTACCGCGACCAGACAGAGACGCTCCTCCAGACGGACAGAACAAAGAAAGAAGTATCTGAATGGGCGGAGGCGCTTGCAAAGGCAAGGCATAAGCCGGACAGGATGGTATTCAGTTACTGGTATCAGGGAATATATCAGAATGGAAGCCCAAGAGAAACAGACATGCGCTTTATCACCTTTGAGGAATGTGGGATAAAAAACATGAACTTTAAGGACTGCAACCTCGAAGGGAGCCGTTTTGTAAGGTGCACGTTTTCAGACTGTATGTTCCCCGCCTGTAACCTGTGCGGCGCCGATTTTGGAGGATGCCGCTTTGAGCGCACCTCCTTTGACGGGGCGGAGCTTGCGGCAGCGGTATTTCCGGCTGAGAGCGTCCCGTTTCTTGGAATCAGCGCAGAGCAGCTTCAGGTGATCGGCCTTGCCAGGGAGGAAGAAGCATGAGATATTTTTTCATTACGCAGGATGTAAGCCTGCCCTGCGCCATCTCCTACAGGGATTTTGACATCACGGGCGGAAGCCATCTGTTTACAAAGGAGGATGCAGGCCGGCTCAACGATACCGTCTCGTTATACCTTTCAGGAAACGGGAAAGAGACGGCGTGGGATTTTCTACAGCGCCCCGTGACCATGTTTTCACAGCGGTTTGAGGACATCATAGAAGCGTATGAACCGGGCGTTATTTTCAAGGACGTCGTCCTGATTCATAAGGAGAATGCCCTGCAGTACCGGTATGTGCAGACCCTGATGGACCAGCTTGACGCCGCAGCAGACCAGACGGAGTACTATCCAAACGGGATGGTAAAACGGATGGTTTTATCACAGAAAAAGATTGGAAGGCACCACCTGTTTGTGCTTTCGGGAAAACACAGAAAGGACCCTGTTGTCAGCCTTGCGCTGGC
>KE159553.1 GCA_000403215.2 Lachnospiraceae bacterium A4 | reverse complement strand
GGCAGGCTGGTACATGCCGTATGCGACGGACACTCCTACGAGTATGCCTATGACAGCCATGGAAATCTGAAAGAAAAGCGCTCTAACGGAAAACTTCTGGTCGCCTATACTTACGACAGCACAGGAAACATCACAGAGATCAAAGACCCCGCAGGCATCAGCACCCGCTACGAATATGACCTTCTGGGCAGAATGACCTGCATCCACAGCGGACAGGGCATGAATGTGCAGTATGGCTATGACAGCCTTGACCGCATTGAGCACATCCACTATGGAAACGGCGTACAGACGAATTATGCCTATGACTGTGACGGCAACATCAGCCATCTGGAAACCAGAACGGAAAGCGCCGTCCTGCTGTCTTTTGATTACAAATATGACGGCAACGGAAACCGCACCGCCAAAACAGGAATACAGGGACTGACCGCAGGAAGCAGCGCCCTTGACATCCGATATCAGTATGATGTCAGAGGACAGCTGCTGGAAGAATGCAGGAACGGTGCAGCCGTCCGCTATGCCTATGATGCCGCCGGAAACCGGCTCAGGAAAACAGAAGGTGAAAAAGAGACCAGATACCGCTACAACCAGAAAAACCAGCTTTTCCAAAAAGAGGATGGAGACGGCATAAGCTGTTTTACATATGACCGTCAGGGCGGTATCATAGAGGAGAAAACTGCCGCAGGAAATCGCCGCTTCACCTATAACAGCCTCCACCAGCAGACACAGGTAGAAACCGAAACAGGGAATATCCAGAAAAACCGATATGATGCGGAGGGGCTGCGCTATGAGCTGATCGAGAACGGCAGGCGGACCAGCTTTGTATACCATAATGGAGAGCTTCTGCATGAGAAAGGAGGAGAAGCAGGGCTATCCAAGGAAGCAACCAGCTATCATCTGGGTGCAGGGATTGAAGCATTTCAGAGAGACAGTAAAACCTACTACTATCATCAGGATGAACAACTGAATACCACGCTGATAACAGATGAAGAGAGAAAACTCAGAAACCACTATCAGTATGATGCATTTGGTGCAGGACTGGAAGCAGTAGAAGCATTACCCAACCGAATCCGCTACACAGGTCAGCAGTATGATGAGCAGACAGAGCAGTATTATCTGCGAGCGAGATACTATAACCCGATACTTGGCAGGTTTATGCAGGAGGATGTGTATCAGGGGGATGGACTGAATCTGTATGCGTATTGCAGAAATAGTCCAGTGGTATACTATGACCCGAGTGGATATATTAAAGCTGGTACAATTGCAAATAGATTAGCATCAATATTAAAAAATAAAAAAAAGGCTTTAACTGCCAAAAGTTTTCCTGCAGTTTTTAAGAAAAAACAAAAAATAAAAGTGTATTTAGGTATGGAATTTGATAAAACTACTCAAAAATATAAATCCACGTATGTTGGTATTACAACAATGAAAATTAATAAAAGATGGAATAAGCATAAAAAAGATGGAAAGAATTTTGTGGAGTTGGTTCAGATTGCAGAATTTGAACATAGATATAAAGCAAAAGGATATGAACAAACAATAATAGAATTTAAGACGGATCCTAGATTAAATACTGGAGAAACTTACATAAATGAAATAAACAGTATTGATCGTATCAAAAAAAAGGTTCTTTATGATCAGGCAACTGAATGGGCTATTTTAGACATGTACAATAAAGGTTTTCTATCAGAAAAAGGTGAATTATTGATTCCTGCACAGTTCGAGAAAAAGTACAATGAAGAACATAAAAATTCTTCATGCTCTTGATGAAGAAACAAAGGAACGAATAGAGCAAGTCTAGTACATTGCATGAAAATTTCAAAGAATGAATATTTACATAAAACTACACAATTTCTTTTTGATTTGTATTAGGAGGTATTGTTTTGATTAATAATAAGATTGAGCCGTTTAAATGGATATATATGGATGGAGTTGCATATGTTGATTTGAATGCAGGTAAGTATAGAACCGAGTTTTTTCAAAAATATGACGATTTCGAAACTAATCGTGGGAGTGGATATGATTGGGAACTTTTTGCGGAAAGTTATATGAGAAAATGTTTTCCCGAAATGACAAAGGATATAGAATCAGATTCAGAATCAGATACGTTTAGCTTTTATTCTGAACGAAAAGAAATATTGAAAAAGTTTGCGCTGGAATTAAAGCGAGTGACAGAGGATTTGAGTATAATGGAACGTGTCTGGCTGGAATTAAGAAAAAATCATCAGGTTTATGTTGCGATGGAGTATACATCTTCTAATGAAATGTTTTTATCTTACGTAGGAGTGACAGCCTTACCATTAGAGGAGCGTTTGAAACAGCATCAGATGAATGGAAAGAATTATAAAAAACTGTTTCTGATTGATTCATTTATGGATTTAAACGAGGCGAGAGGTTATGAGGAAGTGATAGAGGAGCTTATGACAGATCCCAAACGCAATAAAAAGCATTTATTTACAAATGAGAATAATAGCGTGTATCCTCAAGAGGGTGACGAGTTTTATGAAGATATCACTGAATGGGCAGTAGAGGATATGTATGATAAAGGATATATGTCTTCAAAGGGTAAATTAGTTATTTTAGATACTTTTTATGAGAATGCTGAAATGTTTGAAACATCAGAATTGACGGGGACAGACGTAAATGGAGAGAATCAGGAGCATATTTTTCCATTTCATATGATGAAGTTAAAAAATGGTATGATGTCCGTATCTTTGGATACTTCATTGTACAAAAAAGAACTGTTTATGAAAAGAATGGAAGAAGGAATTATGGGGAGTGGGTATGACTGGGAGAAGGTGGCAAGTATACTGCGTCAGGAAGCAGGAGCAGATTTAGCTGGTGAAATATATTTTGATTCTGAATCAGACTTATTTTGCGCATATACTGACAATAGTGAACTGTTGAGGAAGTTTGTATCAAAATTAAAAGAGACATGTGAAAATAATGAAAAATTAGATGCTTTGATTCAATTAATATAGTTAAATTTTGCTAAATGAAATTAATTAAAGTGTAAATCGTTATCAAAAAAACTATTTTTTATAGAGAAATTCAAGATATAGTAAATATTGATGTATTGGCAATAAAGTAAGACTTTGCTGTGAAAAGAGGAGTATCTTATTCATAATAGAGATATTCCTCTTTTGTAGTTCATTTTGATATACATTGGCAGCTGGTATACCTGCACCAATCCTATAGCCTGTTCAAACTCATCTATAAACGTTGCTTTTGCGGCGACTTTAAGCCATTTTCTCAGCAATTTGGTATCGGTTTGTTCCATAATGCAGGTTTTGAGTGAATCTGGAAGTTCTTCAAGATCTTCAAGGAGTTCAATTACAGATTCTGCTTTGCCCTCAGTTTTTTCCTTATTTAAAAGTCTTTCAAATAAACTACACATGTCCTTTTCATCTCCTTCTTTTATCTGCGTTATCAATTCTCCACGTTCGTCCTCGTTTAGTTTCCGTATTACATTTGAAAACCATGTAATCCATTCATTCAAGTCATTTGTATCCATTGCCCGGATCTGGTGCATCAGTTCTGCGATGCCGTCTATCCAGTCCTGCCTTGTCCGTTTCTTGTCTGCAAGAAAAATGTTGTCTATCAGTGTATTGGACATCACTGCCTGTTTCAAAAAATGTTTCAGCATACCCATGTTCATGGTTTTTCCAAACCGTCTCGGATGCGTAAACATATGTCATGTTTTGTAGCAGATCCCTGATAAGCCCTGTCTTGTCTACATAATAGTATCCTTCAGTATATATTCTTTTAAAATTTTCAATCCCCACTGGAAATCTTATCTGCATTGCTGTAACATATTCTTTCTGTAAAAAACGATCTGTTTGAAAATTTATGGCTTTATCAAAAGTATAATACACATTCTTATAGAAAGCACACATTAATATAAGAAAAATCAAAAACAGGATCATGAATCATATTACTATGCCCAGAAAATCCCGTGCGGGATTTTCTTCCAATTCAGTTTTACTAGATGAAGCTTTTGTAGGAATAGCGTTCGCTACTACAACGCACTGGCTGCCACAAGCAACAAATATCAATCTTGTTATAAAGTTAAGGAATATATTTCCAAAAAAATGGGTATACAGATATCTTGTTTGATTACCAGTTTATATACATATAGTAAAGGGGGATGTCCCTAGACAGTAAACAAAAGATAAAGTAAATGAATTCCCAAAACAGATAAAAGATAAAGATATAAGAACAATAAAATGCTCATTTAAAAAAGTAAATTCCAGTGCAGAGGTAAATTTCACCACACGTTATTTTATGCTGATTTTGCATTTTTGGACAACTCTGTCCCTTGTGCAAAAACACAAAAAATGATAAAATATTACAAAATATTTTATGAAAAATTTTGAGAATAGTAATATACAGAATATTGAATGTTGTGCCAAGTATATAAAAGGGCAGAAAAAATGAGTCATAATCAGGAGTTATCAATTAGGTAGGAGTATACAATGATATTAGGGTAAAAACTTCTATTTGCAAAGTCCTCTTATAGAAATTGCGTTCGAGATTAAAGTAATTTCACTGTTAATCCACTAAAAGCACCTTATATTTAGTGCATTTCCACGGCAAAATTTTTACTTTTGCTGAAAAGATGGATTTGACTAGATTTTTAAAAGCCTTACTGAAAGGTTCGAGAAATTTTTTGTTTATTGTATTGATGTTTGTCAGTAAATGGGTTAGTAGATTTTCTGAGTTCGGGAAAACCTTTGTCCCCATCATCCATACCATTATGTCAAATTCACATTTCCCAGCAGAGATCTGGCAGAGGAGGTTATCAAAGACATTGTAAACGGTAGTGCAATTGTCTATACCGCAAAAGAATTGGCTGTTTCCAACTGCGTTTTTTGATATACGACATAAAATACTCATGTCACTATAGTAGCTACTTGAAATAAATGATGTCTGACTCGGCGATGTGTCTGAATTTGACAATAAAGGCGTTAGTTTGGTGGTTTCATAATCTTACTGATCCACTTTCTGACGAACACTAAAAATGATTATAACATTAATGCTATTGAAAAATGATATACTGAATTATCGAAATACTTTAGGAAAGGGAGAAGAAAAATATGTTTGAGAAGGGATCTGAATGGCGACGCTGGGATTTACATATACATACACCTGAAACAAAGAAAAATGATAATTATATTGGAAGCACACCTGATGATAAATGGAATAGTTTTTACTCAAAGATTAACTCCTATATTGGAGATTGCTCCAACGAGAGAAAAGCTGTATCAGTAATAGGAGTTACAGATTATTTGTCTGTAGATAATTATAAAAAGGTAATAAAAGACAATAAAATTACAAATGGTGTTTTACAAATTTTTCCAAATATAGAAATGAGAATTACCCCTATGGGAACTAATTCTCCAGTTAATATACACTTCATTTTTAATCCTGATATAGTTAACGAACTTGATAATAGATTTTTTTCTAAATTGGAATTTCAAGGTGCTCGGAAATATAATGCGACAAAGGAAGATTTAATTGCGTTAGGTAAAGAGATGGGGGCTAAAAACCAAGAGGAAGCATATAAAAAAGGGATAGAACAATTCGTTCCCTCGTACAATACAATTTATGAGCTTTTTAGTGCAGATGTTCAGCTCAGAGAAAATACATTAATAGGTGTTGCAAATAGGTCATCAGATGGGGCATCAGGAATTAATCGTGGAGATGGTGGAGATCAATTAAATGCTACAAGATTTGCAGTATATAAACTTTGTGATTTTATCTTTTCCTCAAATATAGGAGATATAGAATACTTTATTGGTAAAGGTGTAGATAACATTGAGGAAGTCAAAAAGAAATGTGGTTCATTAAAACCATGTTTTCATGGTTCAGATGCCCATAGTTTAGATAAGTTATTTGAGCCGGATAAAGAAAGATATTGTTGGGTAAAATCTGATCCGACCTTTAATGGATTAAAGCAGGTTATTTATGAACCGGAAGATAGAGTCCGAATTAGCAGCACAAAGCCAGAAGAAAAAGCTGCATATCAAATTATAGACAATGTAATTATTGAAAATGAAGATTTTGCAAACAAACCTATATATTTCAATGATAAATTAACTTGTATTATTGGAGGAAAATCAACTGGTAAATCATTACTGCTTCAAAACATTGCTAGAACCATAGATAATAAACAAGTTGAAGAAAAGCTAGAAATTTCTGGAGTGAGTTCAAGGAAATTAAGTACTGTAAAAGTAGTTTGGAAAGATGGTGATGTTAGTGTAAATGGTAGTTCTGATCAGACTCATAAAATAGTATATATTCCACAAACATATTTAAATAGATTAACCGATGTTCATGAAGATACATCTGAAATTGATAAGATAATTCAGGATATAGTATTAATGAACTCATTATGCAAGCAGTCTTTTGAAAAAATGGAGAGTGACATCAAAAACTACAAGCCGGAATTAGACAAAAAAATTTATGATTTGTTGCAAATGCATTCTGAAATGGTACTTGCATTACAGGAAAGAAATGATATTGGAACAGAGAGTGGAATAAAAAAGGAAATTGAAAGACTAGAGAAGCAAAAGAATACTATTTCTAAAGAAGTATCTATTTCCGAAGATGAGTTAAAAGAGTATGATTTGGCAGTAAAAAATATTGCTGAAGTGGACATAAAAATCTCATATTGCGATAATGATTTAATTAGGATAAAAGAATTGAGCGTTCCAATCCAAAAATTCCAAATGAGTAGCAATGTATCTGACGAAATAGCAAGAGAAATAGAAAAGTTTCAAAATGCATTGATAGATGATGCTATGAATAAGTGGACAATTAAAAAAGAAGAATTACTTACCAATATTAAAATTAAGAAGTTAAATTTTGAAGCTGAGAGGAAGAAAAATATTGAGATAAGAGATAGATTGAGCATAAAGGTTCAAGAAAGTGAGGCTTTATCAAAACTTACGGAACAAATCAAAAATGAAGAAGAAAAGCTTAGTCATGTGCAAGCAGTTTCCCAAAAATACTCTTCTAAGAAAACTCAATATGAAAAATTGTTAGATGATATTTCTAATTCAATTTGTGTTATAAGAGATATAAGAAAGAGTTATGCTACATTAGTTAACGATAATGAAGAAATTAATTCTGATGGATTAGAGTTTTCTGTAGATATTTTGTCTAAAAATGTTGCGTTTTGTACATTTATAAAGTCAAATATAAATAATAATACGTTAAAGAAATTAGATATTTCATTTGATGAAAATTTTAAAGTTGAACAATTGACTAACACTAGAATTAAAGAAATTATTTCAAAAACTATTGATGAAGATTTTAAACTCTTAAAGGGAAAAAATGTGGAAGGCTTTATTAGAGAATTGTTAAGTGATTGGAACTATATTTCTTATAATGTAAAGATGGAAAATGATTATATAAGTCAAATGTCTCCAGGAAAAAAAGCGTTAGTTTTGCTCAAACTATTAATTAGTATGGCGGATAGCAAATGCCCTATTCTAATTGATCAGCCAGAAGATGATTTAGACAATAGGTCAATTTTTGATGAATTGATTCCGTTTATTAGAGAAAAGAAAATTATTAGACAAATTATTGTGGTAACACATAATGCAAATGTCGTTTTAGGAGGAGATGCAGAAGAAATTATTGTAGCAAATCAGAATGGTAATAATTCTCCTAATTATTGTTACCGTTTTGAATATCGCTCTGGATCTATTGAAAATGATAATGAGATAAGGGACGAAAATGGGAAAATTAAGAAAGGTATTCTTAACGAAAAAGGTATTCAGCAACATATTTGTGATATCCTCGAAGGTGGTGAGAAAGCATTTGATTTAAGGAGAAACAAGTATAGAATTTAAAAATAATAGCACTATATTGACTTAGTACCCATATCAAGCAGTTTAATAAAAAATAGTTTGATTTAATTCTCTTTTTCAGCCATAAGGTGTATGATAAATGGCAAAAAGGAAAAGAGGATTATATGGCTAAGTTGCAAATGAAATCAGGTTTTACTCGCAAACTTAAGCTTCCACTGATACTGACGCTGGCTCATTCTGTTATGAAGCAGTTAGGGCTTGTGGAGTATATTAATGAAAATGTTCCATGGGATCCCAGCCATTGGGAAATGTCTCCTGGCGACCTAGCACAGCTTCTTGTTCTTTCCACTTTTACTGACATACGGACTCCCCTGACCCACCTTGAAGACCGTTTTGAAGGAATTGATGTCAGCTTTTTCCTGGGCAGTGCATCAAAATCTGCAACTGTCAATTACCACAACCACAGTGAGGAAATTTCCGTAAAGATAGACACAGTCCTAAAGGATGCGGCCACACTGAAAGAGCTTTGCGGGTCAGATTATGATGATTCCAGCAGCTACCAGCTTCTTCTGCGTGTGCTGAAAGAGCAGGCCGTACAAAAGGAAGACGGAACCTACCGCCTGCGTATCAAAGAATACGGAGGTATGGATGCGTCCATTCTGCAGAACCCTGCCGACCCGGATGCGACATACCGCGAAAAAGCCGGGAAACAACACCGTGGGTATGTGGCCAATGTCATAGAGGCATCCGGCAAAAACGGGAGCATCATTGGGGATTATTAGTATGGGCAGAACATCCACAGTGACAGCCAGTTTCTGAAAGAAACCCCTGATGGCATGAAAAAACAGGCTGAAACAGTAACGATCGTGACGGATGGCGCCTACAGCGGTACACAGAATGAAGAACTGGCTGCTGAAAAAAACGTGCGCCTTGTCACCACAAACCTTATAGGGCGTGAAGCTGAGGACATCATGGCTGATTTCGAATTCAGCAAAGATGGCAGGAAAGTCCTCAAATGCCCCGGCGGGCATGAACCGAAAAGCTGCAGCTATAACCAGGAAACCGGCTAGTACAGCGTTGCTTAAATAATAATGAATAATTATTGCTTTTTTATTGTAGTTGGTGCATAATAATTTTATCACTGAAGAATGGATGTGTTATTATGCGAAGGAAAACAATTGATACGATCCCGGTTTTGTCAGATGCCATGAAAAGCATATTATCTGCTTTTTCAAAAAGCCGCTCCCTTCCGTCAGGGCTAGTCAAAAGAGCCAGCATTGTCCTGCTTGCGTCACAGGGGGAACTCAACCAGAATATTGCATCACAAGTCGGGCTTCATTATAATAATGTTTCTACCTGGCGCAGCCGGTTCCTCGCGGCCCTCCCAGCCTTGCGGAAGGTTGAGACGGATGCTCCGGAAAAGCTCGAAGATGAAATACGGACAGTCCTGACCGATAAAAAGCGCCCTGGCGCCCCATCTGTTTTTACGCCGGACCAGATCATGCGGATTATCAACCTTGCCTGCAGCAACCCAGATGATTTCGGGTACGAAGTAAGTCAGTGGAGCCTTCCGCTGTTAGTGGCAGAAATTAAAAAACAGGGGATCGCTGAACAGATTTCTGTGAAATCTGTCAGCCGTTTTTTAAAAATGAGGTAGATTTACATCCCCACAAAATCCGTTACTGGCTTCATTCTTCGGAAAAGACGGAATCCCCGGAATCTTTTGCGCGGAAAGTAAACGAAATCTGCGGCCTGTACCAGGGCGCCCAGGAACAAAGCCGGAAGGGTGCATACGTTGTTTCCACGGATGAAATGACCGGGATACAGGCGCTGGAACATAAATATCCTGACAAGCTCCCATTACCCGGCCAGTGTGCCAAAATGGAGTTTGAATATATCCGTCATGGAACGACCAGCCTCATCGGGTTCTTTGATGTCGCAACGGGCCGTATGGAAATGCCGTATTTAAACTCCACACGCACAGAAGAGGATTTTGTGGAAGCCGTAAAAGCATTGGCAGGGACAGACCCGCAAGCTCCATGGACATTTATATGCGACGGCCTGAATACCCATAAGTCGGAAGCCCTTGTCCGCTTTGTGGCAGAAGCCTGTGGCCTTAGTGAGGAACTGGGTAAAAAAGGGAAAACAGGGATCCTTAAAAGTATGGAAAGCCGGGCGGATTTCCTGCATGATCCTTCCCACCGGATCCGCTTTGTCTATACTCCGAAACACAGTTCCTGGATGAACCAGATTGAGATATGGTTTGGCATCATCAACCGGAAACTGCTGAAGCGGAAAAGCTACCTGTCAACAGAAGAACTGGAAGCAAGCATCCTGCGCTTTATTGAACAATACAATCTTACGGCGCACCCATTTAAGTGGACATATGCCGGGATACCATTAGCGATTTAATCACTAATATTTAAGCAATGCTGTACTAGTACAGCGAATATTAAGTTCCTGACTCAATAATAACTTTACAAATATTGATAAATCAGGCTTTGGGGAAAATAAACATGTCAACAACTCAATTTATGCTATACTTAGTTTAACGAACTACCCCACAGCAGAGCTGCGGGGAATTAGACCCTAAGAGATTAAATTTTACCGTTGAATCTACAATGCAAGGTATCAGATATTCGCAAAAGTCAAGTTTAACGCATAGTTGATTCTTAATTGGCAACAACAAAAATAACAGTATGCGTCAAGTTTGATTTATATCTCCACCATATGTACCTTAAATCACTCATTATATTACCTGTCAGTTCCCGATTCACACAGAAGACTGACAGGTTTTCGAGTTAAACTCTGGTTAATAGCATACCATCAGTCCGATACCACCTTACATCGTTTTTTATAACACGCAATCCCATACCTGTAAATGGTTTTCATACCGTCGTCAATCAGTTTTTCCTCATAATTCCTTTCCCTGATCTGCTTCATGGCTTCTTGGCATGCTGCATCAAATGATGCGTTTTCAGCGTATTTTAATTCAATAACGATACCGATTTTCTCATTCTTAATTTCAACACTGATATCACTGTATCCCTCGCCGGATTCTGCATTAGACCTGACTGTCCAGGTGTGCATGTTTCCGAATAATCCCAGCAGGATTCCATGGTAAAAGTTTTCTTTCATTTCTTTTTTGACATACGTGTCACGGACACTGATTGTTTCATTTAGGTATGATGTAAAACCATTTTCGATGGCCGTTATGTCGTTCTCAATGAATGCCCTGCAAAACGCTTCAAGTTTATGGCTGTCCTTTTTGGTTTCATCCTTAAACCAGCTGCGTATCTGCTGGGTATATATCCAGTGAATTTCCCTGTTGGGGATGGCCAGTGACGATATCCCATCCCCATCCTCCCCATCCTGTGTCAGGTATCCTGTTGTAAAGAGCAGGCTCCAGAGATTATCAATGTCCGAGTCCAGATCCCGGTAGGTTAATTCCTGATGGATCAGTTTCCTGACATGTTCGCCATTGATCAACTGTTCGATTTCATCTTTCGTGGTGGCATCTGCCCTGTCTATAAACTTTCGGATGATGTCATTGCTGCTTGTATTTACCCAGTAATTCTGCGGTTCTGACACGCTTCCATCGCGCAGGTCGCCGCAGTAATTGATCACATCCCACGGACAATATATCCCCAGATTACCAAACATGTAACCGTCATACCACTCCTTTACAGCATCATACTGGTTGGAAAGTCCATAATACTCCAGCATCTGCCGTACTTCTGTATCTGTAAAACCAAAATATTCATTATAACGCACGTCTTTTATAGTGTATACCTTGAAATTATTGAGACCGGTAAATATACTTTCCTTTGATATCCGAAGACACCCTGTCAGAACCGCAAATTTCAGGCTGTCGTTCGTTTTAAAAGCGTTTCCGAACAGGACTTTGATCAGTTCCACCATGGAATCATAATATCCTGACTGATATGCCTTATCAAGCGGCACATCATATTCATCAACCAGTATGATGACACTCTGTCCATAATGTCTTTGCAAAAGTTGTGACAAAGTCTGTAGGCTGTCCTTTAAAAGTTCATCGGACATGGTAAATGCGCCTGTTTTATCCATAGAGACAAGTGCCTCATACTGACTGCGTTCGGCGTCATCAATCCTGTCACTTTTCAACAGGAACCGAAACCGCATTGCTTCTTTCCCTATAATTCTTCGGAGCATTACCTTTGCATCTTCAAAGCTTTCTCCAGTCGCCCCTTTTAATGTAATTGAAATAACCGGAAATTTTCCCATGTATTCTTCACACAGCTCTTTTTCCTTTGAAATCTCAAGATCTTTAAAAAGCGTACCGTTTTCAAAAGGCATGACGTCACTGCCTGCTTCAAAAAAATATTTCAGCATACTTATGTTCAAGGTTTTTCCAAACCGCCTCGGGCGTGTAAACAGGTTAACTTTTCCCGGATTCTCTAGTAGTGTTTTGATCAGTCCTGTCTTATCGACATAGTAGAATCCCCCTGTACGTATTTCTTTGAAATTCTCAATTCCCATGGGGAGCTTTGTCTGCATTGCTATAACACATCCTTTCCAATGAAAAAATATTTGTTTAAAATTCTTGATATCTGCCGGAAATCTAAATATTTTTTCCTATTAAAACGCTGTATTATCATACTTTTCCTTGTACTTGTCAATAGTATATCACACATCATTATAGAAAGCACATATTAATTCTGGAATATGTCGTAATTGTCATAATCTTTAAATCAATTACGTATACCTGTTGTGATGATTCAGTCATGATATTTAGAAGAATTGTATTGTTATAGTGATATTTCTTGTTTAATGATTTCCAAAAAATACTCCCTCTGTTTTTCTAACGAACCATATTCATCCGCACCTTCCAACAGTTTGATATTTTCATTTGGATCGTCAAGAATAACTGTAATCACTCCATTTCCCGTAATATCACCACTGTATTCTTGTTTCCCTTCAGCCTTTTTTGATGCAAAACGCCACTGGTTCAGGTAATAAAACGGGGTATACCATGCTTCATTGTCTGAATTTGGGAATGGCTTTGTCAGACTGTCTCCGATGACTACAACAGCAGGGCATCCCAGCAGGGACATTTGTATGTAGCACATCATCGCTGCAGTACGGTCAATATCCTGTGCCACAAACAGTACATGCTTCTGGTAATTGATGCCATGCCTTTTTGCCGCATTGGCAAATGCAATCAGCATGGCACCCGCGCCGCAGGCCGGATCATTTACGCTGATATAATGCTTTTTCTTCATCATTTCGTCCGTTCCCTTATTCGGAAACTGGATTTCTGCCATAAATTCACAGATATGATAAGGCGTAAAAAACTGTCCTTTCTGTTCCTGATGAAGTTCAAGATGATGGTACAGGCTGCCCAGAAAATCCTGCCTTGGATTTTCTTCCAGTGCCATCACCACAAGATTCAACAGCTGTGGAAAAATTTCCTGTTCCTTTTCATAATAACTGTTTATGATGGAGTGGTATTTTTCCTCCCGTTCCTCTTTTTCAGGTACGGGTGCTACGTTCGCCAGGGAGATTGAGGACAGGCTTAGGAAATCATTCCACACCTGCCATCTGGAATAGCTGAAAGCAAACTTTTCCATCAGGGTACAGAACTCTTTTTTGTAGTCTTTGTTTTTCATACCATATCCCCCCTAAATAAGCTGGGTGACACGGATTTCAAAATCCTTATCCGTATTGCTTTCCCTTACAATTATGCAGTCATGATCCCCATCCATTATCTTTAGCCCGTAAAGCGCAACAACATCTTCAATATGGGATATAAGTTGTTCCTTCTCATCCCCATCTGCCATTTGGTAACTTCCCTTCTCTTCTGAACGGCCATGATTACGTATTCTTCCGTCTGTGGGAGAAATATCATTTAAGTGAACACCTAAATATTTTTTGGCCTTCCCTGCAGGCAGCTCGATCCAGTTCATTTCATTATATATAATAGGATTTTTCTCTAACTTTTCATCTATAAAACTATAAAACCAAAATTCTATACTTCCATCATCCGGATTTAGTCCGCATATAAAAATTCCTTCGTCCTCGTCAATATGACCATAAAATAAGTTTCCAGAATCCTTTTTGGATTCTGTTAATTCCCTGATCATCTGCCATGTATTCATATTCTTGATCCTTTCTTCTTCATTTGCGCATAGTAGTGCGTGTAAATTTACATATGCGCATTATTATTCTTTTTTAACTTTATCAATCATTCAGATATAGCCGCACTGTTGTATCATCTTGCGGATACAAATATCTATCCCTCTACCAAAACAGCATTTATACGTTTGTCTAAATATTTCTTTGCCGTATCAGGCGGTAATGCCATCCAGGTTTCTTCATTGTATAACACAGGAAGCATTGTTAATTTTTTGCTGATGAAATCAAAATACCGGAATTCTATGCTCCCGGCATCCGGCCTCAGATAACATATCTTAATCCCCTCATCTTTATGAACAGCGCCATAAAATACTTCCCCAAAAGCACTTTTGGTTTCTGTTAGTTCTATAATCATCTGCCATGTATTCATGCTTATACCCCCCTTGCTTACATGCTGCTTCAATATACATACCAGTCAGTTGTTTGAAAATAATCTTCTTTCCGTTTCTTTGTCAGCCAGCTTAATTATCGTAATAGTCCCTTAAGGCGCTGACAAACAGCAGACTGTTTCAGCCTGCCATTGTCATTGACTGGTTACAGGGAGTCAGAAGGGCTGGCAGGGGTTATTTCTGTCATCCTTCCCTAACAGCCTGTCTATTTCCTGTAATGTGTATTTTCCATAAATATTCCATATGGAGTTTGCTACATCTGTTTCTTTCTCCAGTGAAACGAATTCTTTCCATATTTCGGGAAAAATCTTTTTTATTTCTCTGTGTTCGTCTAATTTAGCGTTCGGACAAAACCAGCACCCGCCCCTGTCTGATAATTCATATCCCGGGCTGAGCAGGCCGTATTCCCTGCATTTCTCCATTGCCATTTTTTCAGAGAATCCATATTTTTCAAGCAGCGACATGCTGTTCTCCTGTTTATGCAGGCTGGTGAGCCTTTTATGTTCTTCCGGGCATATACCGATATATTGGATGACCTGTTCGTCAAAAGTCTTTAGGAAATCATTTATCGCCTTTATCTTACAGTCTCGTTTTATTCCGCATGTTCCTGTATGCGGGAACCCGAAACGTAATCCCTTGTGTTCTTTATGTTTTGTGGGATTTTGAATAATATGATTGAAAAAACTTAAATAATCTTTTGCCGATCTTAGTATAACAACCTGATATCCCCATGACTCAAACAGGGGTTTTGCCGTATTTTCGATAAACGCCATATGTTTTGGATTTTCGCCGCTTATTCCCCGTTTATGGTCATACATGACCTCCACAAACAGGATAATGTTCAGCGGTTCATTGTTTTCGTGCGCAAGGATGATTGATGCAGTTGAATCTTTTCCACCGCTCCAATTGCAGATATATCTCAACAGAACTATGCTGCCGCATAATCCTCTGCCTCTCGACTCCGATCAGAAAGATAACTTTCCCCAAGTGCTTTGGCATTTGCATCATTCGCAACTCGCTATCCTGATAAGTCTTATGTCAGGGCAGGCTCCAGTCTGTTTTTATGATCAATCATCTTTCTGGCGCGTCTTTTTTCTATTTTTGTCTGCTGGAGCATCCGCCTCCATTCAGCTACTTCTGTTTTATCCCCTATATCAATGCAATATTCGATCATGGATATGATTTCCGATATTGCATCATCATAGTCTGATAATGCCACATTTTCGCTGATACCAAAACAGTCACAGCCGATAAAATCTGCCATTAATTGTTTTTGGTTGTAAACGGTTTCTGCTTTATTCATGTGTTATAATCCTCCGAATCCTGATTAAAAAAATCTTCAAATTAAAGCGGCACCCGCTTACAGTTATACAGGTGCCGCCTTTTCCGCTGGACAGGGCTGTTTTTATAAATTTAACTATACTTCCAGCCGTCCATGCCATATAAATTGTGGCTTTTTCTTGTCAGCGTGTATTTGTCACACTGGTTAATGTCACAGCTTTTTTTGGCGGCACGCCGCATTCCCCTGGACGTACATCTCTTGGCAAACCGCTTGAATCTGATACCTGCTAAACGGTTTTTATGGTACATGCCCATTTCTATTCTCCTCCTGTTTATCAGTTTAGTTTGTTAAATTAAAATATATATTGTGTAACCATTTTCGTCGGAACCAACACACTTGACATTACAACGGTTAACGAAACGGTAACACTCTTTTTCAGTGATTTCCCGCATTTCGCCATCACCGTAATCTCCATAAAATTCATTCGTGTCAGACTTAAACTTTACTTTTTTCATATCACACCTCCAGATCCCCGTTTTATATTGTCTGCCTTGTGTACGGATTCTCACGTTTTGTCAGATCCCTGAATCCAATCCTTTTCAGAAGTTCGACAAATTCCGGGACCGCTGGCTTTGATTTTTCCCTGTCGATTTTCGCCATCAGTTCAGGCATTTTTCTCAATGTTTCCCATGCATCACTATATGCCATAAGCCGAATACCGATCCCGTCCCAGACAATCCCAAATTCTCCATCATTTCCACCGGCTTCATAGTAAAGCCCTATGTATATACGCGGGTTTCCTGAAATCACATTTTTATACCATGCCTCATAAGGTATGATAAATGCCTTTATGCTTCTTTCTGATTCTTCCATTTTCCATCTCCCTTATATTCTTATTTTGTCTGGTTATCCAGCCGTTTTCAGGCCTTGGAAGAAACAGCTTTCAGTTCCGCAATATGGATGGCTGTTTCCTTAAATTCACCGCTGTACCCGTAAAGGCCTGTGTGGTTTAAGACTGCATGTGTGCCACGTCGGACGGGTATCAGGTTATCAATCTTCGTATTGGTTTTGTCATTATCCCTGAAAATGATAATCCAGCCTTTTGGTATCCTGCCATGGACAGATTCCCATACAACCCTGTGTTTTGGTTTCCACTTGTTGGGATCTGCAACCTTGACTTCAATGTATCCGTTCGCAGACACCCGTTCACTGCCTATTGGTCTGTAATTTTGGGGAATATGTCCTTTTTTAAACCATGTTTTTTCACACCCGGCAGCGCAGGTTCCCTTTTTTCCCTTATTCATTGGTTCGTGTCCTTTGGGAAAACGCCCTGTCCGTCCGGTGTTTAAATGATGGTTCCCGATATAGGAATTAATCTGGCCGGAAGAAATTTCCCAGCCAAACTTATCTATAAATACCTGTTGGATTTCCCTGTAACTGTGTCCCGGTACATACTGAGCCATAAATGCCTGTTCTTCTGCCGTGTATTGGTGTCCATTCATCAATCCTAATCCTCCAATTTTAAATTCTTCTTTATCAAATTTGTGCGTTTTATAAAGTACCTGGTTTTCATGGTCAGTCTTTATCTCTGGCACCAATTAATGGAATTTCCACTTTATCACCCTGGCCATATTCGTCAAGATGTTTTTTGGCCTGTAGTGCAAGTGTTCCATTGTCGATTATTGTCTTGGCTATCTTTTGCAGGGCGTCACTGCGCTTAATCTCTTTATCCAGATCTTCCACCGATAAATCTTCATTCGTAAGCCGGTCCATTTCCTGAAAAAGGTACTCATTCAGATCATTTAATGTAGTTTTTGTCCCCATATTTCACACCCCCAGATCCTTATTTTTGGTTACAATATTCTAAAAATGCTTTTATTGTCTCATCTGCTTCACATCTGGTAAAACAGCGCTTTCTTTTGTTTTTCTTTCTCCATAATGGCAGACCATGTAGTTTTCTCTGGTTATTCGCAAAAAACATAATGTTCATACCTGTTACACCTCCAGATTCCTGACTATTATTGGGTGGCATTAACTGCCGGTTCTTTATTGCGCAAATATCGGTGAATGTACCACCTGATATTTGCGCCAGTACCGTATTGCCTTCTTTTATATTGTTCCTGCATGAATATTCTGGAAAACAGTTTTCGGTTGTTTATACTGCATAATGCAGGTTCTTTTCCCGTACTTTCTGGATTTCCAGACGATCTACGACTAATTTCTTAACCCTTCTGACCTCATTCTCATCATAATCCTCATCATATGTGATCCTCAGCTTCTTACCAGCGATTACGGAACAGTTATTCTTTATGTCATACTCACTATCTGCTATCCAGAATCCCACTGTAAGGATTTCGTTGTAATTGTCTTCTGAAAAGCAGACCCTGATTTCCTGGTTTTCAAAGAAATCTATATTCCGGTTATGAATATGCATTGGCGTACCATTATTAAAATAAATGGTCAGGTTGTACTGCTCCTGGGACAGGTTGATTATGTTTAAGTCCCCAACTGCGTCGCTAAAAGCCTCCCCACTGTTAATCTCAAATGCGATAGCCCTGAGACAGTCATAATTGAGGTCAACTTTTCTTGAAAATGCGATGATTGGCTCGATCTCGTTGTGATGCACTGCTTCCAGTTTGTCATGCAGGTATGTCCTGATTTCCTCCGCTGACGGATAATCAAAACGGAAATGATAATGAAAACGCCCCGGACGGTTGATAAAGAAATCATTCAGTTTTCGGATATCATTACAGGTGATGACAAACAATTTCTTTCCCTGTGATACCCCGTCAAATAAACCAAGCAGTGCCGCCTGTGGATCGACTTCTCCCTCAGCCGGTTTAACATCACCAAATGTCTTATCAAACTCGTCAAAAAGCACCATTACATTCTGATCAATTGATTCTATATAAGACGCAATTCCCGGAATATACTGGTCAGCCACAATAATCGGAATACCCGTTTTGACTGCCATTTCTGAAAGAAGCCTGGTAAACATTGATTTGCCAATCCCCTTGTTCCCGCTTAATATCACGCCTAAATTTCGATCAAACTTCTCAAATGCATGCAGTACTTTGTGAACCTTTTTCATGTGTTCACCGTAAATTTTATCCTCTTTTACCTGGATATTTGGATATTCATCCAGATAAAACCCTGTCATTTTTGCAAATCTTACAATATAAGCTCTGGCAGGTAGTTCATTGTAAGTTATCACGGCATCATTATATATTTCAACCCTTGTTCCAATTTTTATTGCTTTCATAATTCCTCCTATCATAGAACAGGCAGTGACACAAAGTCCTCTGCCCGTATAAACAAAACCTATTATATTTTTATCCATCTGGTAAAGAACCTTTTTCTGTCTATTCTCTTATGCTATGCATTTTGAGTGCTTAAACTGTTCGACAAAATCAACGACATCAGATTCTGGTACTTTATTGTCAAATCCTCTGATCTGCACTACTTTGTCATTTTTAACCTCCACTGTTACATAGGGCTTATCCGGTGCGCTTTTCCTGCGGATAAACAATATCACTGTACTCCCATCTGCAACCTGCGGAATATAATTACCGACACAGTGATGAAGTGCCTGTCCCTCACATATGATGTCCCGCCCCGAATCAGGAGCCTTGATCAGAAGGGTACCACTGCTGAAATCATATTTTTTATGCATATCCGGCAGAAGTCCTGCAATCATGCTGCATTCCTCCGCAAGTTTCCTGCTCTTTACGTTTACAGCTGCTTCGTCATGTGCTTTTTTGAAATCTTTTGGATACAGCACAATATCAGAGGTCATATCATAGTGAAGGATTTCACAGCTGCGCATATAGTCAAAATAGTCAGTAATAAGATTATGCCGTTCATATTTTTTGCAGCCCATACCGTCAAGATATTTTGAAAGTTTTCGCAGTCTGCTGTCTGGCAGTGCAAATACACGCTCTTCTCTTCCTTCATAATCCCTCGCAAGCCTGAGTATGTCGCTGACGGAACGGTTTACATCAGTTGTTTTGTTATAAGTCTGGATACTGTCTAGTTCACTGCTGTTAATATTTAAAGACCGTGCCTCACGAAGCTGCACCCTGTTTTTCAGACCAAGTATTTTTATGATTGAGGTTTCCTTCTCATTAAGCAGGGAAATCATGCTATATTTTTTGCCGCTCATATAGTCGGATACGAGGTTATAAAACCCGCATTTAGTTATCTGTTCGAGAACCGGAGTGGACGCAAGATATTCAAGGTATTTTACACGCACATAGCAGGATTTGGCAGAGTCGGCTTTTATGAACTGGTTGATCTGTTCCCATCCCTGTAGGAGCTTATCCATCCCGGCTACACGCAGTTCCTTTGACAGCCCTTTTTTATGGAGTATGCCCTTTAAAAAGATGTGGTGGAATCCATCTGGATTGAACATGCTATTCTGGGGGAGGCACCACCGCATTGTTCCATTGTAATAATACCATTCATAATCACAGATACTCTGCTTATTATAATCTATGATTGTCCGAATCACCTCCCGCACGGTTACTTTTGGAACTGGTAATTTTTTATAGTCATACAATATATGAAAATATCTTACAGCCAAGACATGGTCTGCATATTTCTGTACCAGTACTGCCATCCCTTCATCACGGATGCCACAATACTGCCTTCTTATCTCAGATTTGAACTGGATATCTTTACCGCATTTTGGGCACTTTCCGAATTCCCTGTCTTTGAATCTGGGCAGCTCTGACAGTTTCAGCGTAGATCCACAGCAGGAACATGTTCCAAGATTATTTTTTCTGTCGAAAAAGATATAGTTTGAATGGGACATTGTTTTTTGTACAGTGGTTTCAAATGATTTTGGAACTTTTTTGATCTTACGCATGATGCCGTCTATTTCAGCACACTTTTTGTCCTTACGGAGCTTACATCGTATGTCGGAACGCCACGTATCATACTTATAGAGCATACCCTGTGCCGAACTGCCAGTGCTGTTCGGACTGATATACCGTTTCAGTTTCTCTGCTTCTTTTTTGGCTGCTGTTATCGTGTCTCTGTACTGTAAAACATTCGTCAGGTATCCGTCGGTAATTTTATTGGTTCGTATATTATATAGACGGGCGTCATGCTTCTTTATAAAATATCTGTAAAATAATGACACCCTGCCATCCTCGTTTTTAGAGAATACATTAATTACTATGTTGCTCTTTATCTTTCCTGAAGTGACGACAAAAACATTATGATCTGCATTTTGTAATGCAAGCATTTTTGTTTCATGGGTGATTCTGGGCATGGGCAGCGCCCGTATTTCTCTGTTTGTCAGCATATGTTCCACCTTCCTTATATTAAATTAAACAGATTGATCTGGCCGTCAAGGGTATTGGCAAATGCCATTTCCTGTTCAATGGAATTTTCAGTAAAGTGCATTTCAGGATTACCATTTTGTGACTCATCTGCGACAGTGTCCGGTCTTCCGGTAGTTTCCGAAGCATCATCTTTGTCCCTGGCAGATTTGCAGGCAGTAGTTTTTGTAGTTGATTTTGCAGGTTTATCGTTATCTTTTTTCCTGAGTGATTTAATCTTTGATGCAATTTTTTTATTTTTTTCCTCATCAGGCAGATCCGTCCAGCCGCTTTGTTTACTCAGGAGGTCAATTGCGTTTTCCCGGTACCAGGCTTCTTTTGCTGCCTCCACCGCCCTTTGCTTTCGCTTTCGCCCTGCCTCTGCTTTTTTCGCCCTTTCTTCCATTACCATCTCCCTGTCATCAAGAAAATAGTATTCACGTACCCACGCGTACACTGCTTCTTCAGTTAAACAGCAGGATGCTGTCTGCCCATGTCTTAAAGCCATCTTCTCCGCTTTTGACCATATGTATTTCAGCATGCGCCCCGCATTCTTCCAGTCAAGCGACAGGGCTGCATCAAATTCCGGATCGCTGCAGCTTTCCTTTTCAATAAATTTCCCGATTGCGCCAACCATAATTTTGTACATGGCAACCGCCGCAATCTTATCCTGCGAGTTATTGGCTTCTTCCTTTTCCGTGTCCTCCAGAATCTGGTCAATCTGGAGCCTGTAATCTGAATACATATATTTCCTCCATTTCATTTATTTTTGTCTGCTGTCATGCCGTTTTACAGACTACACTGCCTTGTCTGCCAGCATGTATTCCACATATTTGTCTGCATATTCCCTGGCTGCCTTTGTAAATTCTGTTTTCAGGGCGTCCTCATCAGCAGTTCTTGTGATCTCAGCAAAGCGGTCATGACTGTTATCAATTGTAGTCTGGATAACCTTTGCCAGATGTTCGCCTTCCTTTGTATTAGGCAGGAACGGGAACATTTTTCTAAGTGCTGCGCCGAGATGTTCCAGTTCCATCGAAACGGTACCTGAAATGAGTTCTGAAAAGCTTTTAAAATATTTTCCGCCTGTTTCAAGCGCTTCCGGGATGCCGTTTGTCTGGCAGAACTCAATGTTCTTTCTGATCAGGTCGATCTTTCCATCAATTTCCTCAGAAATACGGGGTTTCTTTTCTTCATTTTTCATAATACTTTTCTCCTCGTTTCTCATTAATTTTTTGTAACCGGGTATGGAAGATTTATCCTCCCCTGCCCGTGCGCATAAAAAAACAGGAACTTTCACAAAAATAAGTCCCTGCTTTTATACTTTTAATATTCAGTTAGATTCTTAAGCATTTTCGTACTCCAAAATGATACGGGTTGTATTCATCAGCATCATGCTGATAAAAAATTCAAGATGAATACCTTGAAACTGATTTCTTACCTTAATGTACTTAGGATCTGTCATCTTAAGGAAATCATCGCTATTGTCTGTTGTGGTCTTTACGTTTTCAAGGTAAATGATGTACTTGTACATCTCATTCATAAACTGCGGCTCAAGTGTGGTTCCTGATTGTATTAATTTGTCACATACTGCCTGCAGCTCTGGATCAACTGCATTCCCTATGGGAATTCCATTGGTAACATGATAATCGATCACTGATTTTAAATCCCTGATATATTGAAGTATGTATTCTTTTGACATTTCTTCCTCCCTGGTAAATTTTGAGTGTCTGCTGTTAATATAGATTATTGGTTAAATATGAATCAATAATCTGGCCGGCTGCGGTAAGCAGCAAAAAAATATTTAAAATTTTAACCGACAAAAAATTATATCACACTTTTCATCACCAGTGTACTATGATTTCGTCAATAAAAATACAAATGTATTTCAGCTGGCATGATACTATGACCGAATGTTACTGAAAGATACACAATAGTTATTGTGTATCTTTCAATATTTTCAAAAGAGTCCAGTAAAATCAATGTCTCCGGGCATTCTACAGGTTCTTTTATAAATGCTGTCCCTCTGAATGATACATAGTGTTTATTTGCAATAATTTATACTGATATATTCTATCAATATGTATTATATACTTGGCAAGACAAAAATAGTTGAATAAATAATACATATAGATTATTTTTATTGATATGGATTGTATTTGATGGTATAGTCAAATAAGATACATATCAGTCAAAACAAACAATATGCATCTTATCTAAAAACGGGAGATGATAAATTGAACTACGTACAACCCATACGGGACAAGAAAAAAATACAGACAATGAAAACCGTTCTAAAAGCCAAAGACGAAAAATATTACATCATGTTCCTGATCGGGATTAATGTGGGGCTTCGGGTATCAGATATCCTTACCTTGAAGGTATCCGATGTAAGGGACAGGACGCATATTAATATCATAGAGAAAAAAACAAGTAAGACAAAGCGGTTCCTTCTCAATTCACAAATGCAGGCTGAATTAAATACCTATATTGAAAAATTCAATCTGGCCGATGAAGCTTATCTGATCAGAAGCAGAAAAGGAAAGAACCAGCCCATCAAGCGGGACAGGGCATATAAGGTACTAAATGAGGCTGCGCAGGAAATCGGACTGGACGAGATTGGCACACACTCCATGCGCAAGACTTTTGGCTACTGGCATTATCAGAAATATAAGGATATTGCGCTGCTCCAGCATTTGTTTAATCACGCAAATTCTACGGTTACATTGCGATATATCGGTGTGAATCAGGACATTATGGATCAGTCTGTATCGGATTTCTTCCTATAATATATTGTATTGATAATCATATAATTTCGTGTTACAGTTCACTCCCCCCAATAAACCATTGTGAAATGTGACGAAATTTATTCTATACTTTTCCACAATAATTCCAGTCTTAAAAAAGGAAAGTA
>KE159552.1:5054-30467 GCA_000403215.2 Lachnospiraceae bacterium A4 | reverse complement strand
AAAACAAAAATCCTGATATGAGACCGAAATATCAGGATTTTTTATGCACAGCCTTATGCAGCAGAAGCGGCGGATGATTGTGTGGGAGTGAGAGGGAAAATATGAGAGAAATAGATAAAAAACATATAGAAGAAACCAAAAATAAAAAGATAAATGAGATGGTAAGTGAGGAGCTTGCAGATGAAGATATTTCCGCAGAAGAATATGAAGAGGCCAAAAAGGAAATATGCAGGGAATATGGTACAGATGATGATAACTATTTGGTAAATGGTGCAGTGCTGGTCTGTGACAGGGCAACTTCTGATTTGGTGTTGGTAAAGGGGCAGCCAATCATACTCACATCAGATATTGGGGCGGATATAAGAACCAAAACAAACTTAAGGGTTTCAAAAAATGCAGCATACGATAAGGAACAGAAAGTGGCAACTGTAAAGGATCGTGAGTTAATAGAAGATCCCCGAAAAGATACAGACAAGAATATAAGACCCTTTATGTGCAACTGCTTGAATCAGCCAAATGATGAGGAGGCGGATGAGATATTGCGAAACAGAGAATATTACGAGAAAAACGGCACATGTTGTAAATTGATTAAACTGAGGGATGACTGGGAGAATATGATACGGGATACAAACTATCAGACCTTTAGTTATGGTGTAGATAATAGAGTGGAGGAAGTAGAAGGGATTACGATGCTGTCTATGCTATTCTGTAGTCATGGAGGATTGATTACACCTATCGATTCAGGACAAAGTTCTAACGAAGAAATAGTATTAATATATGAAGCAGATAAACAAGCTAAAGTAAGTGGATTATCAGGGGAATCCGGAGAAGGAGCCAGGAAGGGAGTGCCAGTATTATTCAATTTTTCAACACATGAACCTGGAAAATTTGGATCGAGTACACCAAATTATTATATTATGAATCACAGTAATCAATATACTGATTCAGATGGATTATCAAGAATAAGTAAGATACCAGGAGAAAAAGCAAACGACGATTATTATTGTGTTGCTATGGCACCAGGCTTTATTACAAGAGCAAGTAATTATTGTACACCAGCTGAAGAAGGAAATATAAATTTTGGATATAGATTTTTAGTACGGCTGTGTGATAAGAATGGTGGAAATTACGATTTAAATGTAATTGTTGTTGATGAAAAAAAATTCAGAAGATAGATCTGATCTGTATCCGCATAATAATATAGTTGAGTTTGTAACAAATAATGCTTTAAGTGATGATATTACAGAAGGAGGTAATGTTAGTTTTGATAAATTGTTGGGCGGAACTGAATTAGAAATTGAAGAAGTATATGCTTATAAAGAAGGAGCATATGTTACAGGAAATTATAGGGATGGAGGCTGCCGGAAGGATAGATAAGGATATGCATAAAAAAATATGTTTTATAGCAGTGCCTTTGATTCTGATATGTCTGCTACTTTTATATGGCTGGTTAGATAATACAGTGATAGGAATAAGGAGGTCAAATAATCAGGATGAGGCAGAAAAAAGTGTGCAGATAACGGATAATAAGGATATAGCAACAAATATTTCTCCACACCGTGATGATATATGTGCCATCATAGAAAGAAACAGTAATGAAATAGCTATGTTTTTTGACAACTATCCAATATCTTCAAGATGGATAGAGATTTCGGGTTATGATTTTACAAAGGATGGCAATATGGAAATTATTTTATCATATGTGTATGTAGAAACATCAACAACAATTTCTTATAACAATGTATTTGATGATTGCGGGAATTTATTATTTAGATTTGTGACAAGCGATATACGGGATGCGGAAATATTTGTGGATGAAACAGTTAATAAATATAATATACAAACCAGACTGCATATCTCTGCTAATCATGATGTAACACTATATCAAGAAATTTCCTATAATAAAAACTGGAATATGGAAATAATGTTTGCAGAATGGGACTGTAGACATGGACAAGAACGAATTGAAGATAAAAAAGAAGGATATTCTATTTATGAAAGTTTTACACAAGTTGAAAAAGAAGATATTTTACAAACTGGATATGAAAACATGTTAAATATTTTTCAGATGAAGGAAGCAAACGGCACTGTTGAACAGCTACAAAAATATGTTCAGTGTTATGATAAACAAGCAAAAGAAAAGGTTGTGTTGATTGGAGAAATTTATCCCAAGACTGAGGATATAAATTGGATATCAGAATAGTAATATTGAAACAAAACAGAAAGGAGTACCAATGAAGAAAAAAATATCAGACATGCAGTTACATATCAAGTGCAGGTTCCACATTTTAAACATACACACCTGCACAATCCATGCCCGCTATGGGCAGCATACCTGTGCAGAAGCCACTGTGGTTGTGGAAAGTGATAGGGCAGAGAACGCCCTCATGGATACAGAAAATGACAGTATCAGGATCACAGGCAGGGATGATGACAGTGCCACAGAGCAGGTTCTGTTTTCCGGTGTCATACAGACTGTGGAGCTTGCCAGACAGGACAGGTATTCAATCTTGTCTTTGAAAGCAGTCTCCCATACATGGAAAATGGACATTCAGAAAAAGTCCAGATCCTTTCAGGATGTATCCATGACATACCATGATGTCGCTCAGATCGTTGCACGTGAGTATGGCGCAGCGCTGATCTGGAATGCGCAGGACAGGCAGCTTGGACATCCGCTGATTCAGTATAAGGAGACAGATTATCAGTTTATGGCAAGACTGCTCAGCCACTTGCAGGAGGGAATCACAGCCGGGGATTTCTCCGCAGAAAGCTGTATTCATGTAGGGATGCGCGATGGCGAAGATCAGGGTGAACTGCTGCTAGAACAGTACGAGCACACGCTGAAAGTATTTTGTAGGGAAAAGGAATACAGCACGCTGCCTGCAAAATTTAAAGGGTATCGTATTGCCGGAACAACGTTTACAAGAGTCGGGGATCGTGCCCGTATTCATGGCATGCCGTTTTATGTGATGGAGGCTGATACACATTTTGCAAAAGGTTGTCTGAAATGCAGCGCACTCCTGTTTCCAAAGGAATGTTTCAGAACGGAAAAAATACCGGCAAAAACGCTTGAGGGTGCAGTCATCACAGGAAGAATACTAGAAACAAGGCAGGAGTTTGTCAAAGTGCATCTGGGTATAGACAGGGCACAAGATGCTGACAGCGGCTATGAATTTCCGTGGACGCCTGCAACGGGAAATTTGCTGTACTGTATGCCGGAGAAAGGGACAAAGGCGGCAGTGTATTTTGGCAGTGCCGATGAAGCGTCAGGCAGCGTAATTTATGCGGTAAGGGAGAATGGTTTGCTGTGCGGAGAGTTTACAGATCCTCAGAACCGGTATTTTACAACAGACAGCCAGAAAAGGATGCATTTGGAGCCGGCAGCGATGGGGCTGCGCAGCATGACAGGGAGCACTGCGGAAATTTCCATAGAGGATGACAGGGGGCTGGGGCTTCAGACAGCCGGTAAGATCTCCCTGCTGGCAGAAGGGCAGGTGGAGTTAAAAGGAAAGAATGTCAGCATGATGGCGCCAAAGGAGGCAACGTTTGTCAGGAAGGACATTCTGTCACCTGCTGTTATCAATCTCTGCAATGCCTTTGATTCCATTGGGCGGGTGGGCAGTTTTGCTTCCAATGCAGAACAGGTCACAGAGAAAAAGAGAAAGAATACATCGCCTGCCAAGGCAGCAGAAAAATATGCGATTGATGATATTGTCTGTGATCTCCTGTCCAGTATCCCAGCAGGAGATATGGGAAGCCCGGCGATGGAAACAGTAGCAGCAGGAATGCCTGTCTTTAGCAGGATAGGACATAAAAATTAATCAGGAAAAGGAAGGTGACAAGATGAGTGAGAGCGTAAAGATTGGAGGCATTGGCAAGAATCCGGCAATCGACAGAATCAGTAAGCTGAATGCCATGGACATAAAAAAACAGGCGGTAAAGAGGATGGAACAGATTCTGCTGGAACCAGAGCTACCGCAGGCGGGAAAGTATCATAGAGCAGTTTCAATTGATTTTGACAGTGTAGACTGGAAAGGAAGTTCAAAAAACAAGCAGATCAGGGAGGTAAATTCACATGGAAACAAGAGAGGAAGAAACTTTATGTCAGGTGTTAGACTGCACTCAGGGGAGGATCTGCATCACACTTCCGCAGGGGTGGCAGAGACTATCAGACGAAATACTGGCAAGAAAATTCCCATACAGGACAACACCGCAGGAAGTGTTTTCCAACACACAGGCAGAACAGATAATCACATTCAGCCTGCTGGAAAAGCAGTTGCAGGAAAATCAGGTATATACAGCAGCTCGAGAGATTCAGCGGGTCATCAGCCATATCTATCCAGAGAGCATTAGGGAGCAGGCGCGGATGATCAGAATACAAGCGGGGGCGGCAGGTATTTTTGCGTTTATCACAGGCGGTATCAGGGAGGATGCATATCACAGCATATTTATACTGCCTGTGGATGAAAAAATGCTGCTGGGCAGCTTTCATCTGCCGGAAGGACAGGCAGAAAGCGGCAGAAAAACACTTATGGATATCATGAGGAGCATACAGATTCTGAATACACAGAAAAATACAGAAGCATATAAAAATTTATAAGAAAGGCGGATGATAGAAATGAGAGAAAACCAGATCAAAATAGAACCATTTGAATTTGTGTCACTACAGATGATGAAAATTACGAGGACAGTAAATGACCATGCAAGAGCGGCCGTGTCGGTGCAGATTAAAGACGCGTGGGAAGAACGATACATTGGGATATTATCAGGAGAAACATGGGTAAAAATAACAGGCATAAACAAAGAAACACATACCGTGCTCTTTTATGGCATTGTTACAGATTTTGCCTTCTCCCATGACAGACAGGGAACGATGCTGTCGCTGTCGCTGGCAAGCGGAAGTATCTTAATGGATTTGAAGCCGCATTTCAGAGTATTTCAAAATAGAAATACGTTGTGTACAGCAGTCCATGAACAGATAACAGGTACATATCCTGACGGGCGCGTGATTATTACGGAGGGAGACAGCGATAACACTGGAGGTGTTTTGGTTCAGCATCATGAGACAGACTGGGATTTTCTCAGACGGACTGCGGCGCGAACCGGGAGCTTTATGGTGGCAGATGCTCCGAGAAAGGGTGTGCGGTATATCTTAGGCATGCCAGAGGGCATCCAGAGGGAGCTGCCCATAGACCAGCTTCGTATAAGGCTTGATATGCGAGAATACATGGAAAAAACGCACGGAGGCATGGTTTGGCTGCGTGCTGTGGACATGACAGAGCTGATCGTCATGGATAGAGAAATCTGCCAGATTGGCGACTGGATGTCATACAATGGGAACAATTACTATATTTATCAGATTTTTACAGACTATCTCAATGGAGAGTGTATCCATACCTATCATTTTAGGAAAAAGGAGGCAGTCCGCCCACTGCCCATATCGCACGAAAGTGTGACAGGCTGTTCCTTTGATGCGGTTGTGACCGGCGTGCAGCGCGACAGGGTTCAGGTAAGAATTGCAGGGGACGAATGGAATGCACAGGACGGAAAGAAATGGTTCCTATATTCGACCGTATACTCTTCACCTGATGGGACAGGATGGTACTGCATGCCGGAGGAGGGTGACAGTGTGCGTCTATATGTGCCGGACCATGAGGAGAATAGTTTTGTGATGAGTGCAGTCCACAGGGAGACAGATACTGCGAGACAGAATCCCGAATACAAATCCTTTAAGACAAAGTACGGAAAGGAGATTCTGTTCACCCCGGATTCCATACTGATGACAAACAATCAGGGCATGATGGTGGAGATGAATGATAACGAGGGAATTATAATTACCAGTGACAAGGATATCGTGGTTGCGGCGAAAGAGGATCTCACCATAGCCAGCGGCAGTGCATCCCTGCTGATTGCAGCCGATAATGTCCTACAGGTGCGGCAGGGAGGAACCAGCATGACACTCAATAAGGATATCTCGTTTACTGGCGGGGAGTTCAGGATACAATAGATGGTTTCTAATAACGAGGAGGGATACTATGGCAGATGAAAAGAAATATTTAGAAGGAAACTATGACGGAGAACCAGTACAGCAGGCAGTCCAGATGACGGCAGATGTGGTAAGGGCAAATAAAGCGCAAAAGGAAATCAGGGAAACACAGAAAAGAGCTTATGAAATTTTTGAAGACGAATGTATTGATTTGGAAGGGATTACCAGTGAGGAGTTCGAAAGAAAAATGGAGACTGTTGATAAGAATGACTCACTTCATCAATATCTTGTAGATGGTGCATTATTGACATGTACAATGGCAACTCTGGATGATTTTGAAGTAGATAATGAAACATCAGTTAAATAAGAAATAGAGACATTAGAAGAAGGGGAAAAGCGCCGCCAGACATTTCTAAGTGTTATGGAAAATGCAATGTATATAGGTGAATCATGTTATGCAACGTTGAAAGATACCATAATATACAGAAATATTTTTCCGTTTCGTTGTAATTGCAGGCATAAGGCTGACAGGAAGTCAGAAATAGAGAGAATAAAAAATAATATAGCCGACTGCAGGGAAAACGGTGTATGCCAATATCTGATATGTCTCAATGAAGAATGGGATAACATGCTGTTGAGTGACGGAAAGACATATCAGATGCATAGAAATATAAAAGCAGTTGACAGCGTATCCGGTGCTGGCTGGATATTAGGCGGTATAGATACAGAAATTGAAGATGTGGAAGGAATAACAAGGACTTCAGTGCTGTTCTGTAAGCATGGCGGGCTGATTGTACCGCTTACGTCTGGGCAAGAGAACAACGGGGGTGAAGATGGGGAGGAGCAATATAAGAATGATGTTCGCTATCAAAGATTATTAATTGAAGCAGAACGAAGAAAAGGAAATATTGAGGAGTATAAAATAGAATTTGTTTTAGAAGTATTTCCAAAAATATTAGTTGATGAAGCAAGAAGTGGTATACCAGCAGAAATTACATTTGGGCAGATATGTCTTGAATCATCTTATGGAGGAGAGACTTGCGTTGATATTAATACAGGAATAAATGGATACAATTATTTTGGAATTAAAGGTATAGGTCCAGCAGGCAGTGTAACTTGTAATACATCAGAAGAAATTTCAGGAAATAAAGTTCCTATTGTAGATGATTTTAGGGCATATAATTCAATGGATGAATCAATACAAGATCATTCTGATTTATTAGTAAAATATTATCAACAATATATTACAACAGGTTCCATTGAAGATTGGTGTGATGCGTTAAATATGGGGGGATATGCGACTGCATCAAACTATAAAGAACTGATCTTGGGGGTGTGCAGAACATGGGATATCATTCAATGATATTTCAGGTTATAAATTTACTAAATACCTTTCTTGATTTAACAATAATAGCAATTTAAGTTTTTAGGAGAATTTTAATGAAAAAAATAAAATGTGTGTATATCATAGTAATATTAATATTCATAATCATCATAAGCAGATATAAATTCAGAAATATTGAGGGAGAAGAAATAGGACAAACTGCAAAGAAGGAAAATGACAGTGCCTTACAAAATTTTGAAGTTGGACTGAATGCCATGCCAATATCTGAGATGGAAAAGGAGGAACATGAGGAAGTAAATAAACTTACAGGGCAATTGGAGACATTTTTTAAAACTTCTTTGCAACCGAATGAAACACCTATTTGTTTTTATGAGGGAATGAATAAATTCGTGGTATACAAAAAGACCTTGGAGAAGGATATAATTTTTGTTGATGTTGTTTTTGTTGAAAAAGAAACGAATCGTATTTTCACATGGAATGAAGATGAAATGATTCCAATAGGAAGCTTAGAAGATGGTAAAGTAAATTTTCCAGAAATGCAGGATTTTTCAAACAAGTCCTATATTCCATTGAAAAAAATAACAGGGGATGAATTGTTGGTAAATGTTATGAGTAAACTGGAACAAAACGGGTTGAATCACTTAAACTTGATATATGATGGTACGATCAAATTTTTAAACAGAAATTATTATAGGGTTAGTTCATTTGAATCTTTTGAGGATCATATTATAAGAAATCAGAGATATTATATTGACAGCACAAATGGTGATATATATTGTGTAGCAGAAAATGCGGACTCTTTAAGGACAGAATTATATTATATTGATAATTTATATCTTGAAAAGCTTCCTGATTTTAGTTGAATAAAAGCTTCGGACATTACAATTAATAGACAATGTGTAAAACATGTTTCTTATACAGAAAATATCAATAAAAAAAGAAAAGCACAGGTTATTAGATAGGAGAGACAATGGAAAAAGTACAACCGCAAAGAACAGAACTATATACATATTTATATACTTATATGGAAGAACTATTTCAGGATTCATGCAGGGCAGTCCAGACAATCCTTGATACAGATTCCGGGAAAATCTGGAAGAACTTTCAGGCTGCTGTCCGTGAATGTCTGGAAAAAACCAGAATCTTTCAGCAGCAGAAGCAAAAAGGAATCCTGCACTATCTGGCATTCAGTCCGATGCAGTATGCGCCCTTTCTGGACAGGCTGGAACTGCGGATAGATGCTCTTGATGATGGATTTTATCTGGATACACAGGAGGCATCGGCGCATTATCATGCGGATTTTTTACAGGACAGATTTCTACAGGATTTGGCATTTTTGTATGAGAAAGCGGCAGAAAAATTTATCAGAATACAGTACTTTGAACAGATCCAGATCAGACAGAATTACGCAGAGTATTACGACGCTTTGTTGTTTCAGATGATAAAGGCACTGACTGGTTTGATACTGGAAACAGTAGAAGAGAGCGGAGTCCATGCCGCAGACAGTCTCAGGATACTCTGCGGAGACTACATGGATCATGCGGTCATTTTATAAGGAGAGGAGGTGTCAAAGTGATGAAATACTTTCTGATCGGAACCGACGAAAAAAACAGGAATCCCTACAACATCAATAAAAACAGGGCGCTTGATATCAGAAAGCTGACGAGGGAAGGCATTGACACGCTGCCACGGTGGAATATCATCAGTATGGACCTGCCAGATGAAGGATTTTTCCCGGATCTGATCTGTAGCCCGTGTATCCTGATGTCGAGAGAATGCATCAGAGCTGTGACAATGTATCAGCCAGATATAGTATATAAGGGTGTAAAATTGTGGGAGAGTGACAGTGGCGTCAACAGGACTTATTTTCTTGCCATAATAGAGGAACTGGACTGTATGTCAAAGGAGACACAGCGCAGCGCCATGGGAAACAGAATTATAAGGCTGGTGCTAGACGAGGAAAAGATTGGCTCCAATGCTGTCTTTCGGATAAAGGGCTGTGACAAAAGCTGCATTGTGGTCAGACTTGATGTCGTGGAGAGCCTCCTGCGGCGCGGAGTACAGGGAATCACACTAGAAGAGGTGCAGCTTGTCTGATAACTGGGTGTAGATGCTGCCTGCGCCGCTGGCACATTTCCGCTGTGTGTCTGCCCTCATGAAAAGGAAATTGAGAAAAAAGGCAGTGAAAAGGCAGAAAGAAACAGCAGAAAGACTGCTGGAAAGTGAAACAGAAAGGAAAGTGACAATGACAAGAGAAAGTGAGTATATAGATACACAGATACTTGCACTGCGGTCAAAGTATCATGAAATACAATCAGAGAATCATCCTGTCGGGAATGAGATCCAGATCGGGACAGACAGGGCTAGGCTGTATAAAGCAGATTTGTTTGACGGTGCATGCTCTATCATGCTGCCGGAGACTATGACGGATATGGACAGTACAGACCGGGCGGTAATCTATCAGAACAGGAACCGCCCCCAGATCATAAAGGCAGACAGGGACAGTGGTGCGACCATAGCATTCAGTATGCTTCCGCAGACTGGTGAAGAAGAGCAGCGGCAGATGTCAGAACAGATGGCTGCGATACGAAACGATATGAAGAAAATCTGGAAACAGAATGTATTCTATGATACAGGGGAAGTGATGGCAGAGAACACGCCTGTTGCATGGATGGATTTCAGGGCATACTGTCTTGACGGAAATCTTTACAGCTTTCTTTTTATGTTTCAGACACAGGCACAGTCAGTACTGGGGAACTTTCATTGCAGTTTTCAAATATATGATATCTGGAAACCCGTGATAATAAAGATACTGACAACAATACAGGCAGAAAGTAGATAGAAAACCGTGGAAAATTATGAAAGTATAAAAGCTTTTAGTATCATTTATGCCGCCACAGCCGGCATAGGAACAACCTTGATAACTTCATATACATATTTGAAAGAGAACCTTATTTAATCAAATCCATTCAGGAAAATATTTTCTTAATCTTGACGAAAATATGTTTGCACTTTATAATAAAATAAAAACACCCATTCGAACAGGAGGAGACATGGATAAAATACAGGGACAGATGGACACATTAAGCAGTATGCAGCTTACAGCCAGAATGGAAGGATTGGATGCAGAGTGCAAGTTACTTCTAAGCAACCGGGAAATACTGGCTGTGATTCTAAAGGAAACGATTGACGAATACAAGGATTATAGCAGAGAGGAGATTATAGGCTTCATCGAGCCGGATTCCATCGAGTCGGACAGGGAGGTATCACCGGGGCGGACAAACTCACAGATACAGGGAGATACGCAGGAATTTGCGGCCCTGAATGAGAAAGTGTCCCGATTCGATATCCGTCTGAGGGCAAAAAATCCAAGACTGTCAAAGGAAAACATCGTTATCAAACTCCACATAGACGTAGAACCACAGAAATCCTACTATCCCGGCTATCCTATCGAGAAGCGGGGAATGTATTATCTGTCGCGGGAGCTGTCCTCCCAGTTGTCGCTTGTCACAGACAGTACAGATTATGGACAACTAGAAAAATGTTACAGTATATGGATTTGTCTGGACGATATCCCAAAAGGTGAGCAAAACAGCGTATCTTTTTATGAGATGACGAACACAAAAAATATCGGAACCTGCATCACCAAGAAAGAAGATTACGATTTGTTGACATTGGTGATTATCAGACTGGGCAAAAAGGAGTATAATGGAGAAGAGAAAGACGAAGGTTACGATCTTCTGCGTTTTCTGAATACAATCATGTATCCACACGGAGATGATTTTATGGAGATCGTATCAGATTATATTGACTTTTCACAGAACAGCGAACTGAGTGAGGAGGTGAAGAAGGTGATGGGTATCGGACAGATCATGCTGGAAACGGGAATTGAACAGGGAATTGAACAGGGAATCGAACAAGGAATTGAGCAAGGAATTGAACAAGGGATAGAAGTATTCATTTTAGATAACGAGGAGGAAGGAATACCAAGAGAACGTGTAGTTGAAAAACTGCAAAGGAGATTCAGGCTTACGGAGGACAGGGCAGTGCATTACTATGACAGATTTGCTTCCACAGGCAAGCTTACTTTATGAAATTGAATCAAAAAAAGAAATCCTGATATGAGACCGAAATATCAGGATTTTTTATATACAAACACAAGGTTATAGTCTGGCAAACGCGTCTATGGATATTGCAGCATATAAAGAGAATTGTGATTTGAATTGAAGGAGAATGAGGGCGTGAGGAAAAAAGAACGAGAAAAAACAGGAAGAAACAATTATAAAAACATGAATAAGTATTCTCAATTACAAGGCAAATACAAAATAAAACAGTATATTAATGCTATGGCGTGTGAGTTCGATCAGGAGACACTGGAAAACACCAATGTGAGTCGATATTTTAAAATAAAAAAAGAAGAATTGACTCGAATTATTTTAAATGTGGATATATACTTGTGAGTTGTAAGTTATCAATAAAAAAATAACCCTTCCATATGGTTTTATGGTATCCTATAAGTTGCCAAAATAAAAAAGGATAAATCCACCAGAAGAGTTATTTCAAATATGAGTTTATCATACTTGCTGGCGGATGACCATACGACTATGTTAAATATTATTGAAAAGATTTTATGCCATTTTGAATCCTGTTTTTCCCGTAAAGCTGCTTTCCGTTGGTTTGTGATCATCATCACAGGGCTTATGCTCCGTTCGGATAAGCTTGGTGTCACTTCCATACTTCGTGACCTTGCCCTTGCCCCGGGCTGCTATGATTCCATGCTTCACTTTTTCAGGGCATCCTCATGGTCATTAGAGGATATCCGAAAACGCTGGTTCTCTGCTGTCAGACTGTATGCGCCCCTTTACAAGGAAGGGAACTTCCATGTCCTTGTTGGTGACGGGGTAAAGCAGTCAAAAGAAGGACGCCGTATGCCGGGGGTGAAGAAGCTATTCCAGGAATCCGAGAATTCTGCAAAACCAGAATACATGCATGGGCATATGTTCGGCGGGCTTGGCATACTGGCCGGGAACTTCCGCAGCTGGGCGTGCATCCCCTTAAGCATCCGGCTCCATGACGGGCTCCAGGCTGCCAGGGAATGGAAAGGCGCATCTGTTTCAACTGCCTCTCATGTGGTACAGATGGTGGAGGATTCTTATCATGCCGCCCTCACTTTTGGAGACTCCCTGCTCCTGCTGGACAGGTATTTCCTTACTGTGCCAGCCCTTGAAAAACTCAGGGAATTAAACAACAGCGGGAAAGTACACATGGAAATCGTCACCAAAGCCAAAAAGTCCTGTACCGCGTTCCAAAAGCCTGGTCCCCGAAAACCTGGCAGGGGCAGGCCGCCCAAAAAGGGGGATGCCGTTCACCTGAAAGGACTGTTCGCCTCCCATAAGGAACAGTTCATGGAAACGGAAACCGAACTCTATGGCAAAAAGAAAACGATACGCTATTACAGCATAGATCTTCTTTGGGGGCAGAAGCTGTACCAGGAACTGCGGTTTGTACTGGTAGAAATGGATGGCATCCAGAGCATTCTGGCAAGCACCAGTCTGGCACTTGATCCGCTATCCATTATCCGGCTTTACAGCTACCGTTTCCGGATCGAATGCACATTTCGTGAACTGAAACAGCAGACAGGCGCATTCTGTTATCACTTTTGGTCAAAGCACATGCCGAAACTAAGTTACTACCAAAAGAAAGGGGAACCCACACCCTTAGAGCGTGTGGAGGATGAAAGATCACGTAAAAAAATACTGAAAACGGTACGTGCCATTGAAGTGCATATGGAACTGTCCTGCATCGCAATGGGGATACTACAGACCCTTTCCATCCGTTTTATTGGAAAGGTTTGTTCCAGTCAGATCCGTTACCAAAGGACACCATCCAAAGGAAGGGTTTCCGAAGCAGCCCTTATGCACTATTTCCGGAAACATTTTTTCCGCCTTTTGGAGCAAAAGCCTAAATCATACATAACACAGATAATTCATGAGCTACAGGAAGAGTCAGAAAAACACTGGGATTTTCTGGCTTCTTAGTGGTACAAACTTTTAACTCACAAGGATATATAGAAAGAATTTAATATTCAGGGAATTATAGATCAACGGGGATAGGATTTTATACCAATTGGAAAAGGGATTTGGCTGCAAAATAAAAAAGTGAAGAATTACCAGAAAGTCTCATCGTTCAAAATCCAGAAATTAAGATAGGATATGAAGAAGCGAGGGCGGTGAAGGGAATACTTTTTTCTTGGAATAGAAAAATAAGTATATTTGGAGGTTTTTATGCGAAAAAAGATGTTAGTAGGGTGTACAGCAAATTGTTGTATCTTGATGATATTATTTTTTGTCTGGAAAAGAACAGAGTATTTTCCATATATGTTTCAGGAGAAAACTGAATATGGATATTCGCTTGAAGAAATCAGAGAACGTCTGGAATATGTCTATCTATTAGATAATACCCCGGAACCGCGCTCAGAAAGATATTATGGGGAATTGGGAAGTCTGCCGCAGGAAAATGCTGTGAATTTACAGCTCTATCTCGCTAGGGGAAACAGGATTCTGTTCCTGCCGGAGAGTAAGGCAAATGTAAAGATAGAAAAGGACGGCAGGACATATAATGCATACTATTCCAAAAAAATGCAGGGCTATCTGTTTTACCTTTTGTGTGATTGGCAGACATATGAAGCAGGTATTCCTGTCAATTCACCGGAGAGCAGCAGTATCCTGTGCTGCATGGCAACGAATGAAAAAAATGCAGACAAAGTTGATGCGTGTAGTAAAAAAGGGATGGATGTTTATGATACAAAGGAGCTGTTCTATCTCGGTGAGGTGCAGGTGGATCTCAGCGACGCAATGCTTTCCAGCCGGAGTCCAATCGAGGTTCATGATAACATCTATGTAAATGATGTAGTGGGGTATGTTGCCGATACGCTGGTTCAAGCAGGTGAATATGGCAAATACAATATTTATTTGAATCGATTGCATCGAATTCAGGATGATAAATATAGAAATGGTTGGACAACTTCCAATATAGACTGCGTGATAGAAGGAAATGGCAGACAGGAATATGCACAATTTATTATATATGACGGAGGAGATTTAGATGAAAGGGTATTTCCGCTTTCAGGTCCTCATTTGGAAGATTCACTGGGATATTTTTCCGATTACTTTTCAGAAGAAGAGAATCGGGAACTTATAGAAAAAATTACGAAGCAGCCCAGAGGTGAAATAACGCTGGAAGTTAGAAAACAGGAAAAGGAGGAGGTCAGGGCTTCCAAAGAATACGATGAGCCGGACAATAACAGCGAGATTAATTTTGATATAATGCCAGTAGAGGATATAGCCAGAAAGTTATCATATGCATGCAGTTACAGTAATTGGTTTGGTATGGCTGAATTGGGGGCTCCTGTGGGAACAGTCAGAAGATTTGATGGACAGGAAGTCATTATGTATTTATGGGATTATGAAAAAGGGCTTTTATTTATCCCGATGAATAACGTAAATGCCCAATTGCAGGGAGCAGGTGAAACTCTCTGTCCTGTATATATAAATGACAGAGGGTATATGGAGTTCTATCAATTAAACAGCAATCAGTTTGCAGATGGTTCAGGACAACTCGATACTTCGATGATTACAATCAAGGAATATGAAACAAGACTTGCTACATCTCTCATTAAACAGGAAAGCAGAGTAAAAATAAAGATTGAGGCACTCACAGAACTAGAGATGCCCTCTGTGAAGAAAGACAAGTTCATTTGTGCTTTTATCCAGCAAGTGAAAGAACTGTTGACACAGGCGGGAAAGTATGTAACGTATACAGTGCAGATTGGTGAGTATGAAACACTTTACACCAATAAAGCATGTATATCAGCCGCAGTCATCGGAAAACAGGATGCATATTACATTAGATACATGATCGTAGAATATGAGGACATGCAGTATTATTTCTGGGCCGTAGGATTTGGCATAGATGGCAGTCTTGAAGAGTGTGATAGTACAAAACATAGTATGAACAAGACCTGTATTGAACGGACAAAACAATTGAATAGGACAGATATAAAAATCGTCCTAGAGTAAAGCATACGATAAAAAATGTAAAACAGAGGAGAATCTATGAAGAAAAAAACTTTAGACATGCAGTTACATAGAAAGATTTGAGGAACTTATAGAATCGGCTGTGATGGATGATGAACTACATAAATATCTTGTGGACGGTGCAATGCTGACATGTACGCAGGTAACAACTGAGCCGTTCAGTATAAAAATGTAGAGCTACAATGTAGATTTGCTTTAGAAGAATTTATCGGTTGCAGCTCTGATGTGGGCGGATAGTTTTGAATGTTGTTATTCTGGAGAAATTTTAAATAAAGAAGGAAAGATTTATTTTACGGAACTACATAGGAAAGAGAAAGGGTATGATGAAACTGCCAAGGTGTATGAGGAATTAAAAAATAAAGTAATACATAAAAGAGGAGCTGATGCGTGTTAGGGGGGAAAGTGTTGAAAAATGAAAACAAAGAAAAACTGTTATACTTAATCTTTTTAGTGTCTGCTATTTTTCTATGCAGACAGGGTATTGCCAGCAGAAAACTGCCGACAGATTGGCTGAATCGTAACAGGCAGGAAAATGTGCAGATGGAAGAAGCGTCTGTTTCTGAACCGCCAGAAATAAATATGGAGGATGGACAGTCTGAAATACTGTCATCAGACAGCAGGGATAAAAAGCCAGAACAGAGCAATCCTACAGGAAACAGATATTTTGATGAGGTAGAAGCATACAGGTCAATTTTAGCGGAACATGAATATGCAGTAAAAAGTAATATTGAAACATATGAAAGTGGAAGCTGGGAAAATGTAGAAGATTTGATGTTTTATGCTGGTAAAAATAATGGTGTCTTGTATTATTGTTTAAAGGATTTATCTGGCGATGCTCATCCCGAAATGATCATAGGGACTTTTTGGGAGAATGAGAAGATATATCACCCGGGGGTAATTTATCATTATAGTGAAGAGAAAGGGATTGTCTGGAGTTTTTTGAGTGAGGGTATGCCTGCGTACATATATGATGGGGGGATTATAGAAATGGTGGGTCCCGGAGCGAATAACCCACGACTGTATTACAGATTTTGTCCAGATGATTCAGGAGCTGTGGAATATTTGGGATGTTATACGATAGAACAACAGGAAAATGGGACAATAAAATATTTTATAGAGACTATACAACATGGGGGAGGTGTCAGTCAGAGACAACTATCAGAAAAAGAATACAAAGAAGCCATAGATACATATACTGCTGCCTTAACAGAACTGCAATATTTGCCCATAGAAGGTTTTTATAAATCCAGCGTTCAATAACCTCTGCCGGAAATGTGCAATAAAGCAGGGCAAGGAAAACCTGTTCACACGTATATGAAAATTTAAACGGGAGGTGCGTTGATATCAGAAATAGATTTGCTGATTGGTAAAGAAAAAGAATGGGAGGAGTATTTTGAATACAAAAATTAAGATAATTGCAATAGTACTGATAGGTATTGTTCTAGGGGGCATCATGTTATTCGAAGATCAAACACATTCAGAACTTCAAAGCGAGAAAGATACAGCTGTTAACGCGTATCTTACCGTTAACTGGACATCAAGAGAGATATTGTGGGAACATGATATAATGCCGAATGATAGCGGTAGAGGCTGGGAGTTTTGGTTAGCAGATATTGATTTAGATGGGATAGATGAAATGCTGATTTCTTTTTTGGCAAACCATTGCGGTCAAAATTCGCTGTATGTATATCAATATGAGAATCACAGCGTGACCCTATATGGGGATATGATTGCAGCACCAGATAAAGATGTCATTACATTCATAGATTACAAGAAAATATCACCTTTTATGGATATTGAGTTGGTTGATGTGTATACCAACCGGCAAAATGAATACAGGCATCTTTCGATAGACTGCTTTAGTATTGGTGGCATGGATCGGATATTTTTATATGAAACAGTGCCAGAGAATAATTTCAAACAGGAAGAGCTTGCGAATATTATCTATGAGTACAATGACACAGAGCAATGGGAAATTTATTTTCAGGGAGAGAGGCTGGCCTCAACAAAGGATCTAAATGATATGATTTCGCGGCATATGGAAGGCTATGAAAAACAGGAAATTTGTTACACACATTTAGAGAAAACATTTCCTAGGGACATTTTTGGCATGAGTATAGATCAACAGAAAAGAGAACTGGAAGAACTTTCATACTGTTCTCCAAGAATGTCTGGAAAAAACCAGAATTTTGCAGCAGCAGAAGCAAGCGAGGAAGATGGGATTACAATGACATCGGTGTTGTTCTGTAAGCATGGCGGGTTGATTATGCCAGTTACGTCGGGGCAGGAGAATATAATTCCAGATTCTTTGGAGGATAGAATACAGGCTTTGGTTGCAGGGGTAGAGGGAAAACCAATAAATAGCAGGAATGAAATGTTCGCGTTATCTACTATGGAAATTTTGTTGAGACTGATCTATCAAGAAGCAAGTGGAAAATGCGGAAGCGGGCAAAATGCGATTTTATTTTCTCTTGTTAACAGACTTTTTACAGAAACTAATGTAACACGAAGAACAAAAGCTAATAATCTATACAGCATTATTACTGGTTCAGGGCAATATGAATCTGTAGTAAGAAAAGGAGATCAGTATGAATAAAAAAAAGAGTTTGGCAAAAATTTTTCTGATAATTATAGTATTGTCATTACTTTTTGTGAAAGAAATAAGTATATTTAAGACCCAGAAAGACAAATTGAGATATGGTTTTACATTAGAAGAGATCGGGGAACGTATACAGTATATCTATAAATATGAGAATACATTGAAAATACAGACTTTATCACAATTTGGGGAATTAGGAAAACTGCCACAGGGGAAAAGCGTCAATACACACATATACCTTACAAAAGGAAACAGAATATTATTTTTGCCAGAGAGCAGAGCCAATGCAAAGTTAAACAAGGCGGACGGGAAATATAATGCATATTATTCCAAAAAAATGCAGGGTTATCTGTTTTACCTTCTGTGTGACTGGGAAACGCATGAAGCTGGTATTCCGCTCAATTCATTGGAAAACAGTACGATCAAGTACTGCATAGTGACAGAGGATTATTCAACACTTCAAAATGACAAAAATTATGGGCTGGAGGATCTGTCATATCTTGGTAAGATACAGGTGGATTTTACCAAGGAGATTGCTGCTGACATCTATCCTATTGAAGTTTCCGGCAATGGATATGTAAATGTTATGGTGGAGTATATTACTGAGATCTTGTCGCAGGAAGGGGAATATGGAGAATATGTCATCTATCTAAATGATATGCACCGTGTACAACGGGAGAAGCGTAGTTTTGGAGAGACCGAATGTTATTTGGATTGCGTGATTGAGGGAAATGGGAGAAAAGAATATGCAGAGTTTCTCATATATGATCATGGTGACATTGATGGTGAGATCTTTCCGTTGTCAGGTCCGCATCTGGCAGATTCATTAGGATATTTTTCAGATTATTATAGTGAGGAGGAGAACAGGGAACTAATACAAACAATTATAGATCAAAACAGAGGTGTCGTAACGCTGAGTATTACCAGTCAGACAAAAGAAATTGACAGAAAGAAACAGAGCAATAATGCTTTTGAATATAAAAATGATATGGACTTTAGCACAATGTCTGCCAAGGAGATTGCCACGCTGTTGTCATATGTGTGCAGTTACAGTGAATGGTTTGGGCTGGCTGAGTTGGGATACCGTGTGGGAGAGTTCAGAGAATTTGACGGAAAAGAGATTATTTTATATTCTTGGGCAAATGCGGGGGACAAGTTATTCTTTATCCCGGCAGACCATGTAAACACTATATTAAAAAAGAAAGATGGAGAAGTTTGTCCTGTATATGTTAATAAAACAGGTGATATGGAGTTCTATAAATTGGAGAAAAAGCAGTTTGCTGACAGGACAGGTCAGATGAATACATCTCTGATCACAATAGATAATCTTGCAACGTGTTATATAGAATATTTTGTGAGGATCGGGGAGACAGAAAAGATATCAATAGAGGATCTCATAAAACTAGAGATACCGCCAGTAAAAAAAGACATGTTTGTAAGAGCTTTTACACAAAAGATCGAAGAACTGCTAAAACAGGCAGAAAAGAAGGGAACTTATACTGTGCAGATTGGTGAATACGAATCAGTTTATTCAAATCAGGTCTGTATATCAGCCGCAGTCATCGGAAAACAGGATGCGTACTACATCAGATACCTGATCGTAGCATACGGAGATGATCAATATTATTTTTGGCCGGTAGGGTTTGGAATAGACGGCAGTCTTGAAGAATGTGCCAGCACAAAGCATGGTATGAACAGGACTTGTATTGAACGGACAAAACAGTTGAACAGGACAAATATAAAAATCGTCCTAGAGTGAAATAAATGAATAGAAGTATTCACACCTGCACAATTTACGTCCGCTATGGGCAATGGAAAGATATATATGATGGCAATAAAACAAAAACAACGACTTACATGGATGAGATGGGAGGCCTTGATTTAAGTGGAATATTGGGTGGAATCCTATTTTTAGGAATGTGTATATTGTTGACAGGATGTTTTGGCAGTCAGGAAGAAATAGAAGTACAAATGGGTAAGACAGAAGAATCATTTGCTTTGAAGGAAGAGCAAACGAAATGACAGCAGTATTGGTAAAGGGAGAATATATCTATCAGGTAAAACGGGTATCAGATCCTGAAAAAGATTGTATCTACGAGGAATTTGGTTAAATTTAAACAATGGGAGAAAATCAATGGAAAAAGTACAACCGCAAAGAACAGAACTATATACATATTTATATACTTATATGGAAGAACTATTTCAGGATTCATGCAGGGCAGTCCAGACAATCCTTGATATAGATTCAGGGAAAATCTGGAAGAACTTTCAGGCTGCTGTCCGTGAATGTCTGGAAAAAACCAGAATCTTTCAGCAGCAGAAGCAAAAAGGAATCCTGCACTATCTGGCATTCAGTCCGATGCAGTATGCGCCCTTTCTGGACAGGCTGGAACTGCGGATAGATGCTCTTGATGATGGATTTTATCTGGATACACAGGAGGCGTCGGCGCATTATCATGCGGATTTTTTACAGGACAGGTTTCTACAGGATCTGATATTTTTATATGAGAAAGCGGCAGAAAAATTTATCAGGATACAGCACTTTGAACAGGTTCAAATCAGACAGAATTACGCAGTGTATTACGATTCTCTGCTGTTTCAGATGATAAAGGCACTGACCGGTCTGATACTGGAAACAGTAAAAGAGAGCGGAGTCCATGCCGCAGACAGTCTCAGGATACTCTGCGGAGACTACATGGATCATGCAGTCGTTCTCTATGGAGAGGAGGTGTCATAGTGATGAAATATTTTCTGATTGGAACCGATGAAAAAAACAGAAATCCCTATAATATCAATAAAAACAGGGCGCTTGATATCAGAAAGCTGACGAGGGAAGGCATTGACACGCTGCCACGGTGGAATATCATCAGTATGGACCTACCAGATGAAGGATTTTTCCCGGATCTGATCTGTAGCCCGTGTATCCTGATGTCGAGAGACTGCATCAGAGCTGTGACAATATATCAGCCGGATATAATATACAAGGGTGTAAAGTTGTGGGAGAGTGACAGCGGTGTCAACAGGACTTATTTTCTTTCCATAATAGAGGAACAGGACTGTATGTCAGAGAAAACACAGCGTAGTGCCATGGGGAACAGGATTATAAATTTGGTACTGAATGAGGAAAAGATTGGCGCTAATGCTGTATTTCGGATAAAGGGCTGTGACAAAAGCTGCATTGCGGCAAGACTGGACGTCGTGGAGAGCCTCCTGCGGCGCGGAATACAGGGAATCACAATAGAGGAGGTGCAGCTTGTCTGATATAAGAGAAAATGAGTATATAGATACACAGATACTTGCACTGCGGTCAAAGTATCATGAGATACAGTCAGAGAACCAGCCTGTCGGGAATGAGATTCAGATCGGGACAGACAGGGCTGCGCTGTATAAATCAGATCTGTTTGACGGTGCATGCTCCATCATGCTGCCAGAGATCATGACGGATATGGACAGTACAGACCGGACTGTAATCTATCAGAACAGAAATCGTCCCCAGATCATAAAGGCAGACAGGGACAGCGGTGCGGTCATAACATTCAACATACTTTCACAGACCGGCGAAGAAGAGCAGCGGCAGGTGTCAGAACAGATGTCTGTGATACGAAACGATATGAAGAAAATCTGGAAACAGAATGTATTCTATGATATTGGGGAAGTGATGGCAGAGAATACGCCTGTTGCATGGATGGATTTTAAGGCATACTGTCTTGATGGAAATCTTTACAGCCTCCTTTTTATGTTTCAGGCGCAGGCATGGTCAATACTGGGAAACTTTCATTGCAGTTTTCAAATATATGATATCTGGAAACCAGTGGTATTAAAATTACTGACAACAATACAGGCAGAAAATACATCAATCCAAATCAAATCCCCAGAGTATAGTTATGGCAGCCGCTGATGGTTTTGAAGCGGTCATAAAATGTCATCCAAGGCATGAGGGGCATTGGATATTATCATTTGCACCGCCGCAGCCGACACGGGAACAACCTTGATAACTTCATATACATATCAGAAAAAGAACTGTATTTCATTCAATTCAATTTATTCAGGAAAATATTCCTGAATTCTTGACGAAAATACGTTTGCACTCTATAATGAAATAAAAACATCTATTTGAACAAGAGGAGACATGGATAAAATACAGGGAAATATCGACACCCTGAGCAGTATGCAGCTGACAGCCGCGATGGAAGGGCTGGATGCAGAGTGTAAGTTACTGCTCAGTAATAGAGAAATACTAGCTGTGATTTTAAAAGAAACCGTTGATGAATATAAGGAATACAGCAGAGAAGAAATCATAGGCTTCATCGAGCCGGATTCCATAGAGTCGGACAGGGAAGTATCGCCCGGGCGGACAAACTCACAGGTGCAGGGAACTGCGCAGGAATTTACGGTTCTGAATGAGAAAGTGTCCAAATTTGATATCCGGCTGAAAGCGAAAAATCCAAAACTGTCAAAGGAAAAAATCGTCATCAAACTCCACATAGACGTGGAGCCGCAGAAGACCTACCACCCGGGATATCCCATCGAGAAGCGGGGAATGTATTACCTGGCGCGGGAACTGTCCTCGCAGCTGTCGCTTGTCACAGACAGTACGGATTACGGAGAACTGGAAAAATGCTACAGTATATGGATCTGTCTGGATGATATTCCTCAGGTCGAGCAGAACAGCGTATCCTTTTATGAGATGACGAACACGAAAAATATTGGAAACTGCATCACCAAAAAAGAAGATTACGATTTGTTGACATTGGTGATTATCAGACTGGGCAAAAAGGAGTATAATGGAGAAAAGAAAGACGAAGGCTACGATCTACTGCGATTTCTGAACACAATCATGTACCCGCACAGGGATGATTTCATGGAGGTCGTATCGGACTACATTGACTTTTCACAGAACAGTGAACTGCGTGAGGAGGTGAAGAAAGTGATGGGCATAGGACAGATCATGCTGGAAACGGGAATCAATCAAGGAATCAATCAAGGAATCGAACGAGGAATCGAACAAGGAATCAAAGTATTCATCTTAGATAATGAGGAGGAAGGAATACCAAGAGAACGTGTGGTTGAAAAGCTTCAGAGGAGATTTAAGCTGACAGAGGACAGGGCAGTGTATTATTATGACAGGTTTGCTTCCAGAGACAAGCTTACTCTGTAAAATGGAATAAGGCAAAACAAAAATCCTGATATGAGGCCGAAATATCAGGATTTTTTATGCACAGCCTTATGCAGAGGAAGCGGCGGATGATTGTGTGGGAATACACCTTTGACAAACAAGGCAGGCTTCTGACAAGGAAAGACCGGAATGGAAATACAGACCGCTTTGTATACAACAGCAGCGGGCAGCTCTGTGAAGCAAGAGGCGCAAACGGAGGAATTCTGTATTATCGGTACAATAAAGAGGGGAACCTGTACCATGTCAGCGATCACACCGGAAGAGAGGTATGCCTGCGCTACAGCTACCGTGTATTGCAGCAGTATATCAATCCGTCAGGGCAGGCATACACTTATCAGTACAATGAAAACCTGCGTCTTGAGAGTGTGATCACGCCAAGAGGAATCGAGGGCGTCAGAAATGTCTATGACGGCGCAAACAGGGTCATCAGCCAGACACTTCCAGACGGGGGCACGGCGGAATTTCTCTATGATGATGAGGAAAAACGCACCTACGCAAGAGACCAGAATGGATACATCACTTCCTATGAGAGCGATGACAAATTCCGCAATATCCGCACCCTCTATAAAGACGGCGAAGAGCGCTATGCGTACAATGACAACGACCAGAGAACCTTATATGTCGATAAGAACGGCAATAAGACCCGGTACAGCTATGATGAGCAGGGAAATTTAATTAAAATTCAGGATGCGCTTGGCATTCAGAGAAATTTTACATACAATACAGAAGGAAAACTGCTCACAGCCAGTATTGAGGGCAGCCAGATTCTGAAAAACATCTATGATAAGAATGGACATCTGATCAGGACAACAGACGCCTTAGGGCGCAGCCGTGAGACGGTCTATGACGAAAAAGGACTGCCTGTACAAATCATTCTGCCGGACAAAAGCAGCATAAAACTCACCCATGATGAAAGAGGCAATATCAGCAGCATCACAAATGCAGGCCAGTCCGCCATCCTGTATGAGTATGATGCGCTCAACCGTGTCATTCAGGTGACAGACAGTGAGGGAAATCAGGTAAGCTACCAGTATGACGAAAGAGATCATCTGCTGTCTGAGACAAATCCCGAAGGCGCTGTCAGAAGCTATGTATATGATGCCAGCGGAAGATCCGTGAAGACCACAGACTTTGACGGCGGCGTCATGCTGACAGCCTATAACGTGGTCGGAAAGCCGGAGAAGATCACCGATAAAGAAGGCAGTGAGACAAAAATAAGCTATGATCCGGCAGGAAACATATCGGAGGAAGTATCCCCGTCCGGCACAGTGTCTGCATACCAGTACGACCGCAATAACCGTCTGATACAGGCAAAGCAGACAGCGCCGCATCAGGAAGAACCTGCGGAAAGGGTGACAGAATATACCTATGACCCTGCCGGAAACCTGCTGAGGGCACAGGCAGGAGACGGAAAAGAGGTCATGACCGCGGTTTCATATGAATATGATGCACTGAACCGTGTCACTGCCGTAATCAGTCCTGCCGGCGGGAGAACAGTCTATACATATGATAAAAAGACCGGAAAAATCAGCAGCATCACAGACGCAGCAGGAAACCAGCGTACTTTCCGTTATAACATACTGGGAGAACTGACAGAAGAGACAGACATCCACGGAAACACCACCAGATATGAGTACAATGCATTGGGCAGACCTGCCACCATTACAGACGGCGCAGGCAGGACAACCAGACATTCCTATCTCCCCGGCGGCAGGCTGGAAAAGACAGAATATCCTGACGGCACATACATATCCTATGAATATGACAGCACCGGCAGGCTGAAAAAGAAAACAGACCAAAATGGACGCAGTATTAACTATACTTATGACTGCATGGGCAGGATTTTGACCGTCTCAGGCAGCGCAGGTCAGGAAAAATCCTACACCTATGATGCCATGGGCAATGTCACCTCCGCCACAGATGCAGACGGGAATGTGACAAAATATGCCTACACGTTAAACGGCAGATTAAAAGAGGTAACAGATGCACACGGCAATAAAACGGAATATGCCTATGACAAGGCGGACCGCCTGATTTACATCTGCCAGCATGGACAGGCAGGCGAGGCGGACCGCACGACAGCGTATGAAAGAGACGCCTTTGGACAGGTCGTATGCATCCATGACGCACTAGAGAGACAAAAATCGAGCGTGACAGCTGCGGGAACCCAGTCAGCATCACAGACCACAATGGAAGGACAGTGCGCTATGA
>KE159552.1:0-2779 GCA_000403215.2 Lachnospiraceae bacterium A4 | reverse complement strand
ACCGGTCTGCTGGGAGAATTGTCACACACAGATGCATCCGGCATCCTTGACCGCTTTCAGTATGCCTATGATGCGGCAGGCAATAAAACTGCTATCAGAAAAGAAAGGAGGAGATTTCCAGAAGAAAGCGGCAGCTATCAGTATACCTATGACGGGCTGCACAGGCTGACAGGCGTTGAAAAAGATGGAAAGCCGCTGCGCAGCTATCAGTATGATACATTTGGAAACCGTACCGTCATGGAAGACTGCACGAGAGGCATTATGACGATCTCTGAATATGATGCCCTAAACCATCTGATCAGGCAGGAAATAAGCAAAGCCGCGTTCCCAGAGGATGCCATACAGAAAACCTACACCTATGATAAGCGCGGCAGTCTGACAGGAGAATATCAGGATGGAGAACTGCTGCACGGATATGCCTACAACAGCATGAACAGACTGGAAAAGGCATGGGACAGTGAAGGAAAAGAGGCAGAATATTTCTATAATGCGCTTGGGCAGAGAACAGCAAGAAGCACAGCCGCAGAGACCGAAGAATACCTGCTGGATCTGACAAAGCCATACCACAACCTGTTAGAACGCCAAAAGGGAAAACACCGTCAGACCTTCTACTGGGATATGAACGTATCCGCCATGGAGGATGAGAACAGAACCCTACAGTATTATTTACAGGATGAGCTGGGAAGCCCGCTGCGCGTGCTGTACAGAAGCGGCAGCGGAGCGGCTTACGGATACGATGAGTTTGGCACAGATTTATATGACCCGGAAAAGAAACCAGGCGCAGGAAGGCAGTACAGCAGACAGGGAGAACACCAGCCGTTTGGGTTTATTGGGTACAGGTATGATGACATCAGTGGGACATACTTTGCGCAGGCGCGGGAATATCAGCCAGGGGAGGGAAGATTTACGGCGGAGGATATCCTGCGGGGCAGAAATACCATACCAAAGACGCTGAACCGATATGGATACTGCTGGAATAATCCGCTGATTTTCTTTGATTTAAATGGACAAAGTCCTAAAAAAGCAAAGAAGGAAACCGATGATGATGATTGGCTGAATCCACCAGCCACACCAGATCCACCAGCAGAGAACCCGACTGTAACGTTTTGTGTTGATGCTCCAGATCCAGGAACGAGGAATGCGATATACGATAGGGATGTTGGACATACATTTCTTACGGTTGATTATGGCAATGGAGATGTTTATTCATTTGGCTTTTACCCTGAAAAACTGACAAGAACAGGTATAATTTTTCAGAAAAGCATAAAGGGAGTGATAAAAAATGATAAGGGACATGAGTATAATGAATATTTAACATATGAGATCACACAAGAACAGGCAGATCAGTTGCTGGAATTTGCCCAAAATTATGATGAAAAATATAATGTTGTTACTAACAACTGTACTACTTTTGCAGTTGATGCGCTAAAGTCTATAGGTATAAATGTTCCGACAACCGAGAAAACATGGACACTTCCTGACAATATTGAAGAAATGATAGGTTGTAATGAATTTATTATACGTTTATTGGGGGGATATGACATACAAGGTTATAGTCCGGCAGACGCGGCTGCGGATATTGCAGAATATAAAGCGAATTGTGATCTGAATTGAAGGAGAATGATGGATGAGAGGTAAAAAAATGTTAAAAACCTTATTGATGCTGGCAGGGCTATTGATATTAATAGTAGTTATGTATTTTGCGGTTAATTTATGGAGATTGTGCACTTTTAGAATAGGGAAGACACTATATATTGATGTGGTGGATGCGGATGCTGAATATTTGGAATACATTTATAGTATGAGAAACAACAGTTTGCAAAGTGATCCGAATGCCAAACTTAATCTGCTGGATAAAAAAGTGTTTGTCAGATTGATAAAATATATGAAAAAAAATGACCTGAAAATTTGCGATGGAAAGTATGTCATCCCACAGACAAGCACTTTTAAAGAACTAATAGAGATTTTGGATTTTGAAGAAAATAAGAATGTGAATAACCCCATACCCTAAAGCGCGTTTGAAAAAATCATTCCTATCATATGCAAGTCCTTGCCTTACGTGATATGACAGCGCAGATTTATACAGAGCAGACGACAAGCCGGAAAATATTCTGTATGACGAATGAAGGGAGGCAGAGATGGAATACATTCTGTTATAACAGCCTGCAAATTAAAAGACTGGCTGAGTGAGACGAAAGTCGAGCGTGACAGCTGCGGGAATCCAGTCAGCATCACAGACCACAATGGAAGAACAGTGCGCTATGAGTGGGGCAGCGTCAGGGAATGATCTATCCAGACAGAACAAAAATCAGCTGGAAATACGACAGAATACCAGTACGACGGACAGGGGTGTCTCTCGTTATAAAAGTGAATAAAGGTAAATAAAACTCCTGATATGAGATCGAAATCTCAGGAGTTTTTATGCACACAGGCATCTATGTGAAAAATTTTTAACGCAAAGGAGGAATGTATCAATGCAGACATACACACAGGGAGACCTGAAAATCCGTTCCGCAGTTCCGGTTACGGATATCCATCAATTTTATATGAAGGTCGATAGAAACGACCACGCAGTATGCAGGATAGAAGGCACCGTCCCTGAGAACTGCGCGGAGGATGCCGTCTTACAGCCCTTGTCTGGGACGCCAATGATGGCAGGGGCTGGCAGCCGCATGCTGTTTGCAGGGAGGATCAGAGAAGTACAGATGACTCATGAGGGCACCAGCTATCATGTAACAGTTACAGGAGTCTCCATGACAGAGCAGCTTGATCTTCTCAA
>KE159551.1 GCA_000403215.2 Lachnospiraceae bacterium A4 | reverse complement strand
AAAGCAGAAAAAAGACGAGAATGACAAGGTGAAGATTGAGGGCGGCTATGCAATGTAAAGTGCATGAAGCGTGTTTCCTGCTACAGGAGAAAGGAGAAAAATAATGGCATTTGTAGTAAAAGTGGAGGGTGCAGAAGCCTTCGAAATATCAAAAGAGTGTGTAAAAAGCGTGAAGATGACCACGGATATTCCACTGGATTCCAACGCGAGGACAAAGGACGTGGGCGCGACCATGGTGATCAAGGGAAAAATCCTCACAGCTGTGGGCGGCGATCCGTTTGACAGCACGAGAAAAATGGCACTGTGGTCTGTCGTGCCCGCAGAGAAGGCGGACAGCTACAGGAAGGTGACAGCCGAGTATGTGGCAGCAGGCATCATGGAGCGCAAGTACTGCTTCCCAAATGCCTTCGTCGTAGACTACAAGGAGGATTACGGCGATGAGGAAGGCATCGGCACCTTCACGCTCGTGATCAAGCAGAAGAAAGACAAGATCAGCACAGTGACAGTGGAAGGCGGCTATGCCGTATAGGCAGCATTAAGAACAGCAAAAGAGCGTATGCAACATCGGTTGGATACGCTCTTTCAGAAAACAGCATGGGAGAGCACACATGGATTATTATACAATACTCGGCGTACCGCAGCAGGCGGATGACAGCCAGATCAAGCAGGCATACCGGAAACTGGCAAAAAAGTACCACCCCGACCTGAATCCAGACAACCCGGCAGCCGAGGAAAAATTCAAAGATATCGTGGAAGCATACGAGACACTGAGCGATACCGCAAAAAGAAAGAAATATGATGCAACTTTGATGCAATCGTCTGATACGATTAGGGGAGCATATACGCAGGATAAAACGCACAGCACCCAGACAGCATCAAAAAACAATTTTGGCAGCTTTGGCAATTTTGGCAACTTTACCAAAGACATGGAACGGTATTTTGGCTTCTCCTTCCAGACAGACCAACCGCAGGGAAAGCGCAGTACCGGTGAGAATACAGCAAAAAATAAGAAAAATCCGCTGGACGTGACAGAGATGTTCGAGGCGTTTATGAAGATAAAATAGGGGGGATACTATGGCAGATGAAAGTAAGGATTTGGAGAGAGAAAAGAAAATAGATTCTGTAATGGCGGCTGTGCAGAATACTACCAACGTTATAAAGATACGTTCTGAACAACAGAAGGCGTACAATAATTTTAAAAAGGAAAGTCAGAATCTGACAGATGTTTCGGATGAAAGGTTTGTGGAGCTTATGGAATCTGCTCAGATGGATGATGATCTGCATAAGTATCTGGTGAATGGTGCCGTTTTGACATGTACGCAGGTGACAACTGACCCATTTAGCATCCCACATACAGGGCAATTTTACGTGGATGAGATACCAGATATGAACACACACTTATACACAACGTTGAATGTTGCAGAAAATCCGATAGAAATCAATGGCAGAGCTTATGCGACAGTGAATGATACCATAAAGGGGTTTAATATTCATCCGTTTACGGGAAACTGTCGAGTACCTGCCAGTGGAGCGGAAGCGGAAAGAATTATGCTCTGGCAGGAGTTTGGTATAGTAGATGGAAAACAATTGTCACAGGCGGGAGTAAAAGGCGGAGTTTGTCAGTGTCTTATGAATTTAAATGAACAGTGGGACAATATGTTTTTTAGAGACGGGGATGGCTGTATAGACAGGATAGACACTGATCCAAATGGATATCCTGTAGCTGCAAAAGGAATAACAAGAACATCTGTCTTATTTTGTAAACATGGTGGGCTGATTGTACCAGTTACGTCAGGTCAGGATCCTGTGACAAGAAAAAGAACCATAGGGGGATATGAATTTCAATATGATTGGATGAAAGAAATACCAGGTAAAGACAGATATGTCACAGAAGATGCTTTGAGAAAAGTAGTAGAGATTTCAACGGAACTGCAAATTAACCCAGATGATTTGATGGCTGTTATGGCATTTGAATCATGGTTAGATCCACATCTGCGAATTGGCTCAGGTGCATGTGGCCTTATTCAGTTTACAAATATTGCAATTGAACAGATTAATATTGATAATAATACAAAGTATACGAAAGATAGTATTGAGCAAATGGATATGATGGAGCAGTTGGATGTGGTGTATTTATATTTAAAACCACATATTGGTAAAATGAAGGATTTGGAAGATTTATATGTTGCTGTTTTAGCCTCTAAAAAAGTGGGAGAAGAAATAGTATATTCCAAAGATAAAGAATTTAAAGAATATAATAATAATTCAGGATTGGATATAAATAAGGATGGTTCTATTACTAAAGCAGAGGCAACCCAAAAAGTTATACAAAGACGGGATGACTATTTTTGTTATGAAGACTGATATTTAATGAAAGTTAAAACAGGGGGTGCAAAAGTGAAAAAAAGATACCTTGGTTTTTTGATGATGTTTTTGCTTTTGGGAGGAATAATAAGCAATTTCAGGATGCATCACAAGAATGCGCAGCATGAAAATCTGGATTGCTGGATAGGAGAATACAGATATACGGAGTCTTTTGCACGCAGTGAAGAGAGTGCAGAGGAGGAATATGCTTATTACAACATTACCATTTGGAAGCAGGAAGATGGATATTATGCAATCGTACAGGACGAGAATTATTATGATCGCTCTGATGTAATATCGTGGTCGTTTGCATCGGTGTCGGGAGATGAAAATAATATAGATATCATTTTTTTGCAGACGCTGGCAAGGGATAACCTCTATGGAATCAAGAAAAGATATCAAGAGGGAGAACTTCTTTTGTCATTAGAACGAGAAGGATATGAACTCATCACAAAGTGGGGAGCACTGCGGGATCGAAGCCCTAATGTATATCAGAGGGAGGATGCAGTTGTCGGTCGATATTTTCAGTTTGAAGAACCTTACAGGGGATAATGACACCTAAAAATTTATGGAGAAAATAAATGAAGAGGATACAATGGAAAAGTTTTTTGATGATTTGTTTTATTCTGGTTGTAATAGTAATTGCGTTGATGTTTCACCGTAATATCATGCAACAGGATAACAAATTGGATACATGGCTTGGCGGATTCAAATATGAGGAAATTGTACCGCATCCTTCGGGTGAACTCAATTATTATACAGATTATTATATTACTATCTGGAAACATCATAATCAATACTATGCAGCAGTTGAGGGAAGTGGGTGGCAGCTCGACACATGGGAACTGGCTTATGTGTCTGGGGATGACAAGATGATAGAGATCATATCATTACAGACATTACCGGGGGATTCTATGTATGGAAGGCATGAACGTTATGACAAAGGAGAGATGCTTGTGCGCTTAGAGCGTGATGGTGAGAAAATAATTACAGAGTGGGGTGGAATGGACCATCATACGGAGGCAAGTGATGCGGTGAGAGGAGATTTTTTTCAGCAGGTGAAATAGGAATATATACTGAAAGATGAAGAGAGCTTTATAAAAAATAGAAAGGGTTAAAAACGAATGAACCGAAAAATCACTCTGGATATCACAATCATCATATCCGCCATAACAGGCGCAGTCCTGTCCTATGCCTATCTGCAAAAGCCGATAGAGAAATATACGAGCCTGCTCCTCCTTACAGCAATCATTGTATTTTTCCTGTTAATGACAATCTATGATATGTCAGAGGAAAAGCACTTTCTAAAATATGACAGGAAGCGCGCGGGGATATCCGAGCTGCTGCTTCTTGGGGAGGACAACAACGTGACCGACACATGGGATATATATGGAAAAACCTCTATCGTTTTTGGCAGGGACGAAGGGGAGTTTCAGGTGGATGTAAACCTCAAAAATACCGATTATGCAGGGACCGTGGACGGAGAACATGCGGTCATGAACTACAGCGGCGGGGGCTGGTACATAGAAGATCTCGACAGCGAAAACGGCACCCGCATCCAGCGCGGCGGGGAAGGAAAGATGTACAAAGTCTCCTCGCGGGAACCATGCAGGATAGAGCAGGGGGATGTCATCTATCTGGGACTGGCGCCAGTGAAGGTGCAGTAATAGATATAAAATACGAAAAAGGAGTATGCCGCAATGAGAGAAGAAAGAATAACCATCCGTCCGTTTGAAGAATTACAGGTGGAACACTATGAGGGATTGAAGCAGATCAATGAACATGGCTATGTAAAGGTGGCAGGCACGATTCCATTTGACAGGAAAGAGGAGTATCTGGGGCTTGGCAGGCAACAGACCTGGGTGCGGATAACTGCCGTGTCAGGAGAGACGCATCATATTCTGTTTTATGGGATTCTGGAAAGCCTGAAGATGCATGTCTCAGGTCAGACCTGCACAATGGAGCTTGTGGTGTATTCGGGAAGCCTGTTGATGGATCACAGGGAACGGATACGTAGCTTTCAGGCATCCAGCCTGACATACCGGGATCTGCTGGACGTGTGCGGACAGGGATATGAGGACGCCAAGGCGAGGATGATGGTGGGAGAGGGAAAAAAGACAGGACAGCTCATCATGCAGTATCAGGAGACAGACTGGGCATTTGTGAAAAGACTCGCCAGCATGAATCAGACTGTCCTTATGCCCAGCTGTACAGAACCGGGTGAAAAGTATTACTTTGGACTGCCTGATGGGCTGGGCGCCGGGAGTGCTGCGCCCACAGAGTACAGGACACAGTGCGACATAGAGGAATACTGGCAGAAAAAAGGCAGGGGAATGGATATCAGCCCGCAGGATACCATCTCCTATATCTGGGAAGACCGGGAAATCTATGAATTAGGCGGAACCGGCATCATTGACGGGCAGAAGATGACCATATGGAAGGTAGAGACTCATATGAGGGGAAATGAGCTGTATCATACATATCATATGCGGCGGAAGGCAGGGCTTAGCGTGCCTGTGACATACAATACCCGTCTGTCGGGTGCATCGCTGTTTGGCAGAGTTCTGAACGTGGACCGAGAAAGAGTGACGATACGGCTGACGGAGGATGAGAATAAGGGCAGCTCAGGGACGCGCTGGTTTCCCTACGCGTCAGTGTATTCCTCACCTGATGGGACAGGCTGGTATTGTATGCCCGAGATTGGAGACCAGATCAGACTTTATTTTCCGACAGAGAGGGAGACAGAGGCATATGCGGCAAGCGCTTATCATGAAGGAGATGGCGGGCTTCGAACGAATCCGGCGTGCAAGTTCTGGCGGAATAAGGAAGGGAAGGAAATCCAGCTATCGCCCGATAAAATACTGCTGACGAACAATCAGGGGACGTATATAGAGCTGTCAGACGCGGAAGGAATCAAGATGGTGAGTGAGGCGACGGTTGTTATCCATGCAAATAAACTAATGTCTATTGCAAGTTTAAGTTCATTTATAGAAGTAAGTTCACCAAATAAAATAAAATTAAAACAGGGCAATACAGAAATGAAGCTGGGAGGAGATTTATATTTAACTGCTTCAGAGATAAAGCTTTAAGAGGGAATGATTATGGAGATCGCGATAAATAAAGAGATTAAAATGGAGAGCGTTATTCCATTTAACATGGTGGAAAAATTTGAGCTTAACTGGAATATAAACTGTCACGCGCTATTTAAAATCAACGGATATATAAGTCCAAATACAGAACACCATCTAAAAACTTTGTATAGTAGTAAGATTCGGGTATGGAGAGTGAATGAGGATACTGTACAGACAATTTTTTGTGGGTATGTGTCAAAAGCAGTGATTGAAAATACAGGAAATGCAAAAAAAGTATCTATTGAGGCACAATCGGGTACATGTATACTTGACCGCAAACCAGTTTCACAATCGTTTCAGTCAACAGAAAACACTTATGCGGAGATAGCAGGTGAATCTGTAAGACGCAGTGGCGGAAAAATTATCTGTACAAAAGGACGTGACAGGCAGATCGGAAAACCTATGATTCAATATAAGGAGACCGCATGGGAATTTTGTAAGCGTCTTGCAAGCCATCTGGGAAGCTGTATCATTCCTGATATTATGACAGGAGAGCCGGCATTGTGGTTTGGAATGAGGAACGGCAATGATATTCCGGCATTTACAGAAAATGAGTATAGTATATCTGTAAAACAGTCTCAGACAGACAAAAAGGAGATTTCCTATGAGATAGAGAGCAGAGCGTTTTACAGTATCGGTGATAAAACGGTATTCTGTGGACAGAAACTAATCATATCCAGCGTGCAGGCAGTTTTTGAGAATGGGGAATTAATCTTTTGTTACCATCTGCAGCACAAAGAGATATGTCCAGTGCGCTATCAGGAGCTGTTCACGGGCTTAGGGCTGATGGGGACAGTATTAGAAGTTCGAGGAGAGCAGATGAAAGTAGCATTGGACATTGATGGAAGGGTTTCGACTGGTGATTACTTTTATAACTGGTATCCAGTGACAGGAAATGTCCTCTATGCAATGCCGGAGATTGGGACAAGGGTGCTTTTGTATTTCATGAACAATGATGAACGAGATGGATTTTTGCTAAGTTGCATCGGATATTCTGATGCTCATACAAATTTTAAAGAGAGAACTTTGTCATCCGTACAAGGCAATAATATTGATTTATTTGAATGGAATATTGATATCTGTGAGAAAAAGAACAGTATAGCAATGTGGGCAGGAAATATAACAGCGAACAGTACTCAAAAGATAAATATATTAGCAAAAGACAGCGTGAAGATGAATGCAAGATTGGTTATGATGCAAAGTCCTGATGAAATAAATTTTTGTCAGGGATAAAAAGAAAAGTTTTTAAGATAATAATAAAAAGAAGGAAGGATTTTTATGGGGAGAGTTGAAGAATCATACGAAGAAGAAAAAAGTGACAACGAAGAATGTGTTATAGAGTTAAATGGTTATTTTACTTTTAAAGATCATTTGGGGTTTAGTAAAGAAGAATATAGCAAATTGTCAAATACAGAAAAAGCAGCAATACAAATAATGTCAGTATCTAAATATAGTGACAACATACTATTATTAATGAATATGAATAATGAATTTCGCAATCAGGCAAATGCAGCGGCGGAGTATATTGTTTCGACAGCAGAAGAAGATGAAATGGTAGTGAGGGGAGCGATATTGTCATGTACCCATGGAAATAGAAACATAAGGCTGGATGCCTGCAAGAGCCATGGGGTATATCGAAAGGGAAATCCTGTTATGACATGCAAAGATTGCAAAGTAGGAGAGAATATCTATGATTTTGGTGCATGTGGTAATGGTAAATTTGAACCAGTGTATTATGACAATATTGCACCACACCCGAATGAAACAGCAATAAATAAGGAAGGCAGGTTACGATATAAATGTTATCCGCTTGTAGGAAAAAAATGGGGTTTTGGACCAGCTGCTTTGCGTAGTACAGTTTTCGGCGATATATTGCAGGGAGCATATGAGGTACAAGATGAGGACAAGCAGAGGGAGTTAGCAGAAGAGTCTGCAAAGATATTAAAAACTGGTTTTGTAGATGAATATGTAGAGATATTAATGAAGAAATATAACTTGTTGTGTGTGTATGGGGGGGTAATAACAGTTGAAGAAAATCTGGAAGTGGAGGAAGAGGATGAAGAAAAAAATATAGAATATGTTGAAGAGGATAATTGGTTAAAATTATATTATAATCCGACTGGTTTGGGAGACGGGAGATCGGTTTTAAAGCATCCTAGGGCGGCTAATTTAGATTGGGGAATGGAAGAAGAGTTGAAAGGAGAGCATAATATAGACTGGTTTGAAACATCTTCTCCGGCACATGACTATATAGAACAAAAGGGAGGTGTTTTTGATGCACATAAACTTGATAATGGTTTATATGTGGATAGTCAAGGGCGATATTGGGTTGCTGTTGGACCCAATGTCGTAAATCCAAACCATAGCAATGCAAAGAGTAATAAGAGGATAGATGTAAGTGAAGTATTTCCAGGAACAAAATTGGATATTAAAGTTCAATGTGAAAAAGAGGGGGAAAATTACGGTGAAATCTTCTATATTCCCGCAGTTGTCGGTGATGTAAAAGAGCATTCATATCCAGATGGATTGTATCAGACAGGTGAACCATTTTGTAAAGAATTAAAAAGTGTTCCAAGCAATCCCAATACAGTTGAATTTATAGGTTATGGAATTGAACAAAAAGTATATCAAGAAAACGAAAAAAGTAAATCCTGTATAAATATTACGAATAATTATAGAATAATGGAAATTATAGTTTATGATGGAGAATTTAATTATTAATAGAAAATTTTGGTTTACGAAAGTGATATTCGTCTGCTCTTGTATCATAATCTTTTTTTTAATATCAACTGTATCAAAGGAATGTCAGCGTTATAAGGCGATTAATGCATATGTTGAGTTTGTCGAGGGAAAACGAAGCTGTATGGGTGAATATATTTTAGAATTGGCTATGCCGACTGGAGAGCCTGAAAGACGTAATGCCACATTTTATTATATAGTGGACTCAACAGGAGATGGTCTGCCAGAACTGCATGTATGGGGAACTTATTATACAATTATTACCTTTAGAGATCATGAGTTGACTGTACTGGATTCTTTTTGTTCTTCAAGTGCAGCAGGAATGTATTATTTGTTGGAAAATGGAATGATTGTTTATCAGGCATATGTAAAAAATGTATATGGTAATTATTATCATTTTTTCATATTGGATGATTCAGGAAATCATATGGAAAAACTATCATTTGGCTGGGAAGATTTAGGTGATAATTATAAATTTGATTGTGATGATTTATATGAGTTTGATGACGAGATCTGTAAAAGAGAAGAGTGGTTCGAGAAGATACAGGGATATCTTTATATTGATGAAAATGGAAGGGAATATGTGTGTGACGAAGCAGACTGGAAGGTTTATTGTGAGGCAAGATGAATTGTATATGTAGTTGAAATTGATATTGATATCTTGATTTTGATGAGGAAGGAAGATATTGGGTAGCTGTTGGACCTGAAATTCACCTGACTTGACATGTCAAAAAGGTGTATATATAAAAATGGATCAATGAGTGATTATAACGTAGTAGAAATTATTGTATATAAAAGAGTATGGTAAATATATGGAATGTCTGTATACCGGGACGGGAAAGAAATATTTTATGACACCTATCATTATAAATTTACTGAAAATATCGGGGCGAACTGGTATCTGGTCAAGAAGGATTTTGTGCATGACATTCTCTATGAAGCAGCGTATTGGTATTTTGATTTTGATGGAGATGGTATGCCGGAATTGATATTTGATCTGCCGGGAGCAAAGGAACGTCCTTATATACTAAAGTATGATTCCGAGAAGAAAAATGCATATGTATTTTTGACCGGTGACAGTTCCTTCTGGCATTTCATGGGACCGGGGAAATTGTGTTATTACAACACCAGCAAAAAGACTGCAATACGTTATGGTATAAAGACATATGATACATCAGGAAAAGAGATTATCAGTCTTTCATTTGGTATCAAAAATGACTGTCAGCCGCGTGAATACTGGGTCTGGTATCATAATGAAGAGAATTTGGGAAATATACTTGATGAGAGCTGCAGGGTAGAAAAAGATGTCTGGGAGGAACTTACAAAGGATTATTTTGACGCAGTTGATCAAATTCCTGAAAGCATGACATTTGATGAAATTTTTGGAGGTATGGAACCTCCGGCTGAAACAAGGGATGCTGTTAAAGAGGAGGTATCGTATTATGAGGCTTCCTCTTTGGAACAGCCGGAGCAGGATGAATACCATAAACTTTATGAGCAGCTGAAACAGATTGATTATACCTTGGTAGAACATAGTATTCGCACAGATCTTTATGATCAGGAGATGGATCGCAGTTGTAAAGAGGCGTTTTTGAATCTCATTTTTCATAAAGTACCAGCAGCACACAACAGATATTGGGATAGTGAAAATATTGACAGCTATTATGACTGTCTTTATGATATTGGTGCTTATATAGAGGATGATTTTTTGGAAACAGTGGTTCAGGAGGCAGAGTACTGGTATCTTGACTTTGATGGGGATGGTCTGCCGGAACTGATTTTTGAACTGCCGGGCAGTAAAGTAAATCCTATTATATTAAAATATGATACGGAGAAAAAGAACGCATATTTATATTTAGCCGGAGGCAGCAGAGACTGGCATTTTCTCTGTCCTGGAAACTTATACTATGATATTGCAACAGATGTCGGAGTGACACGTTACGGTTTAAAAAGATATGATCCATATGGAAACGAGACGATGAAGCTGATATTTAGTATATTATATGAATACGATCCCTTGAAATACCGGATTGGGTATCATAGTGAAGAAAGCCAGGAAACAATCATTGATACTAGTGCAGAAGTGAGCGGTGAGGTCTGGGATGAGCTGACGAGGGAATTCTTTCATTCGATTGACCATAGAACTGCCAGCATGACTTTTGAGGAGATGTTCGGTGATGCGGCATTGCCGTATATCAAAGAACTGGCGGAAAACAGCATGACTGCTGTGCAGAATTGATGGAGTAAAGTGAAACATATGAAGAACAGACGAAATTATTTAGTAAATATTCTTTGTATGGTGCTGGCTCTGCTGGTGAATGGCTGCGGCAGACCAGAGGTACAGGAATTGGATTTTAGCGCCATAGAGGGAGAAAGTGGCAGTAACGGGTTTGAGCCATCCAGACAGATGGAGGAATCGGAGGAAGAACGCCGCCAGAAAGTTTGTAATCTGGTTCAGGAGTTTGATTATACAGTTCAGGAATATCCGCTTGATACAGAGCTTTATGATGTGGAGATGGATCAGAATTATAAAAAGGCATTTCTGGCGCTTATGTTTCATAAGAAGCCGTTACCATCTGACGATGCATCTGGTACCTTTTTTTATGATTTTCCTCTGGAGATGAGGGCTGACTGGTTTCTTTCCAAGAGTAGTTTTATCGATGCTATGATCAACTCGGCAGAGTACTGGTATCTTGACTTTGATGGGGATGGTCTGCCGGAACTGATTTTTGAAATTTATGGAGGTGGTCCCAAGCCCCAGATACTGAAGTATGACCGTGAAAAGCAATGTGCATATTTATATCTGATGGGAGAGACTTACAACTGGCATTTTCTAAGTTCGGGTAAGCTGTATTATTATAATCCTACCAGTATGGGCGTATTAAGGTGCGGTGTAAAAAAATTTGATTCCCGTGGTAACGAAACAATAGAGATTGCATTTACGAACTATTTTGGCTGTGATCCTGCAGAGTGCAGTGTCAGCTATCGCAGCGTGGAAAATCCAGCGAGTATTGTTGATGAAAGCTGTCATGTTGATGAAGCAGTATGGGATGAACTCACAAAAGATTTGTTAGACGCGATAGACAATAAAATTCCTGGCATGACATTTGATGAAGTATTTGGAGATATGGCATATGAATATATTAATTAACTGACGTAAATGAATGCAGAGTATATATAGAAATGAGGTTTAAGATGAAATATTTTGAAATACAGGATACACCAGAACTAAAATATGCTCCACGGTTAAAGGGATGGTGTGGCAAGTTTGATGTGAGGAATATCAAGCTGGATACGTTTCCCAGGTTACCGGAAAAGCAGATTTTCTTTATAGAACCGTCAGAGAATACAATATTTACGGATATCATTCTGTTTCCGTTTTTATTGATCTCATCAAAGGTTGTGGAGGTCATAAGGATGTACAAAGACTGTTGTTTTTGCCGTAATGTGTTCCTTCTGGATCAGCTTAACAGGAAATCGGAACTATATTTCCTGCCGGTATTTAATGAAACTTCCAAACTGCGTATTGCAGAAAAAAACTGCTGCTGCAAGATACAGGGGAGGAAAGTTGAGGTACACAGAAATATTTTTTGGGTTAGGGACCCTATGAATAAATGTCATACGATTATATCACTGGATTTTGTGGAAAGTCTGATAAGGCGGGAAGTGTCAGGGCTTGGAATCAAGGAGGTGGAATTGTTTATACCAGAATAATATGGGAGAAGATTAGATAAGAATGCAATAATGGAAGGAGAAAAACAGATGGGAAACAGGGAAAGTTCTTTTCATATAGGTGATGGATTTAATGGGAAAGGGAAGAAGGTGTATATAACTGCATCTACATACAAAACATATGAACCTCTTTCACAGGAAAATGTAAGGCTGACACCAAGTTTCAGGTATTATGTTCAGAGAGCGCAGGGAGCTATGCCGCTTATGAACAATGCCGGGAAAACGGGGAGTGGGGATTTTGTTAAGGCAGTGGGCGCCATGGCAGGCGTGGGACAGGTTATTGTCAAAAAAGACGCAGGTACTGGGAAATATCAAATGGACTTTGTTGTCAATACCAAGCGGCTGACGAATGGGGGGTATTTATACAAGAGTAAACGAAAGAAGTAAGATGCTATAGCGAATACAACAAGGAGGAAAACCAATGGAATATTACGATGAACAGATTTTAGAAGCCCGATGGGAGGAGGAACGCCGAAAACACACAACACTGGAAACAGGAATCTACGTGGAGGATGATCTTATCACCTTCTCCCAGATCACACTGCCGGATACCAAAATCCGGTTATACCTGCCAGAGCAGTTTGTCGTGATGCCGGATCAGGTGCGGGAAGTGAAATACCCGTCTCTAAATGCCCCGGATTTTATCATCACAAGTCTGGACTCTACGGTCAACTTTGGCTTTAACATTCTCCCTGTCCAGCTGGAAGAGGGGGATACCAAAACGATGAGCAGCCAGTTCCAGAATGCCCTGCGCAACGTGAATCCGTCAATCCGCATCAGCGAGCGTGTGGACAATACGGCGGCGGACAAGGGCAGTGAGATGAGCTGGTTTGGCTTTAAGGGCTATGCGCTTGACGGGCAGAATTACAACCGCATGTACATTATACGGATGCGGAAGACAGTTCTGCATGGCATTTTCAACTGTCCGCCGAGGGTAAAGGATCAGTGGGAGGGCATTGTAGAGCAGTGCTTCCAGTCAGTAGAGGAATTATGGGACATACTTTAAGGAGGGATGTATATGCAGCGTACCAAAGAACTGACGGACTTTCTGCAAACATACCGGGCAGAGAGGAAAGCCGCGAGAAAGGAGGTGCTTGAGGAGTCGTATCAAAAGATGCTTCCGGCGCTTACAGAGACGATAGACCATCTGGTCAAAAGTCAGGCAGACATTCAGGAGACCGAAGCACAGAGACGGATAAAGTATCTGTGTTTTTTCCGACTGAGGTCGAGCGGATACACGCAGAGTCATGAGATTGCACTGGCAATGGCAGATAAAAAGCTGTATCTGGATGAAGCGATGGACTGTATTTACTGGATGCCAGACGTCATACATGAGGAGATTGAAAAGGACATGGAGGAGGCGGAGAATCTGTTGGCGAAGGCGTTCATACGGCTGGAAAAATACGAATTATTTTATATCCGGCAGCAACTGCTGTCAGATGACTGGGAGCTGTTCTGTGGCGTTCTCCCCCGGCTGGTGAAAGCAATCGAGGGCAGAATCACAGGCAGCTCTCTTTTATTGGAGGATGATCTGGAAGTGCTGTGCGGCGGATACATGGAGGAGCCAGAGACAGTATGTTATATAAACACGAAGGAAGGGAGATACGAACGATGAGCAATTTAATCAGATGCCAGAATGGACACATGTTTTCCAGCAGGCGTTACGGGACGATATGCCCATACTGCAATATTGAGACAGCGACAAGGGAGAAGAAGGAGGTCGGACAGACGGACACGGAGATCGAGGAAGCCCTTTTTATGAAGGAGGAAAATCCCGTGTGCGGCTGGGTGGTCTGTGTGGCAGGACCGCGCAGGGGCAAGGACTACAGGGTGATGGCAGGCAAGAACTTTGTCGGCAGGGCGGATGACATGGACATTCAGATCTTAGGGGATAACAAGATCTCACGGCGGAACCACTGTGTGGTGGTCTATGACGAGAAACAGAGCAAGACGGTGCTGCTGCCGGGCGACAGCAACGGCATTGTGTATCTAAATGGCGAGGCAGTGTATGCGCCGGCGCAGCTGCATGAGTATGACGTGATCGAGATGGGCGAGAGCCAGTTTTTGTTCATCCCTTTCTGCGGCGAGCATTTCAAGTGGGAGTAGGAGGAATGAGGATGATAAGGGAAGAAATCGTCATATTGGCAATCTATCTGTTTATTTTTCTTCTGACCGCAGTCCGATTCCTGTCTCCTGCAAGAGCGGCAGGAAGAGTCATGCGGCGGTTTCGTGTCGGCAGAGCGATGACCATAGGGACCAGACAGGTTCAGGAGGACAATTATGGGATCTGTCAGGGGCCCGACGCATTTTTGGCAGTGCTTGCCGACGGCATGGGCAAAAGTTACGGTGGGAAGGTGTCGTCGAGAATTGCCGTGGAGACACTAAAGGATATGTTTACCTGCTATCAGTCCGCCGAGAATCCTGCCTATTTTTTCCAACGGTCTTTCCGCATGGCAAACAGCGCGATTCTTGACGAGCTGGATGACGGCAGGGGAGGCGCCAGTGTAGGGGCAGTGCTGATTCGTGACAATCAACTCTACTATGCAGTCGCTGGCAATGTGAAGGTTGCCGTATACCGGAAAGGCGGACTGGTGCCGCTCTCCACAGGGCATACAATTGACATGCTCGCGGAAGGGAAATTTATGGAGGGCACCATCACAAGACAGCAGGCACTGGAACTGCTTGAAAATAAAAGGCTCTACAATTATATCGGACAGGACGGTTTTGAGGAGATCGAGTTCTTTGACACGCCGGTGCGCCTGAAGGAGAAGGATATCGTGGTGCTGATGAGCGACGGGCTCTACGAGGGGACAGACTGGAAGCGCATCGAGGAGCTGCTGGCAGGGCGCGGCAAGTTACAGCAGAAAGCCTATGAAATCATAGAGGCAGTCAACACTGGGATACAGAAGGAAAAGGATAATGCCAGCATCGTGCTGGTCGAGGGATTTGTATGAGGAAATATAACAGCAGCATCAAGACGGCATTTCTGTCAGAGGCAGGAAGCCAGTTGAGCAACAATGACTATTTTGGTTTCGTGGAGCTGGACAGCTATGCGTGCTATGTCATAGCGGACGGCATCACCCAAATGCGCGAGGCACTGGGGGCGAAGGCGGCGATCAGTGCGGTGGTGGATGCCTTCCAGAGAGAGCCGGGCATCAGTAAGGCAAAACTGAAAAGATACCTGAAATCCGCCAACCGGGAGCTCTTACAGGGCAAAAGCTATGAGAAACAGAAGGCGTCTGTCACAGTGGTGGTCACGGACTATGTGAAATTCCGCTATGGACACGCGGGAAACACGCGCCTTAGGCTGTACCGTGAGGGCAGGTGCATTCTGGCTACATCGGATATGTCACTCAGCCAGGACATGGTACAGGAGGGGGCGATCACACAGGACAAAGTCGCACGCCACGAGGAGCGCAATAACCTGTATGCCTATCTTGGCAGGGAGCATTTCAAGCCCTTTGTGTCCAAAAAGAAAAAGCTCTGTAATGGGGATATCATCACGCTGTATACGCGCGGCATCTGGGAGAATGTGGATGAGGGAGAGCTTGCAGATGTCTTTTCGGAGGCTGGAAATGAGCCGATGGAGGAATGCGATAAGGTGGAGGACCTGCTGCTCTCCCGCCAGCCGGCGAATCTGGAAAACTATACATTTGCAGCCGTCTATATCGAAAAAGTATTTACAGACCCGGACCGGAAAAAGAGAATAAAAAAAGCAGCCACCATATCACTGACGATTCTTGTGATGGCGGTAGTGGCAGCACTGGTCCTGTATTTCTGGCACAGGGGCAGAACGCAGAAGCGGGCGGACATGGAGCAGTATTTCTCCAACGCGCAGCAGTACATAGAAGCCGATAATTTCCTGCGCGCAAAGGAAGAGTGCACAAAGGCGCTCGAACAGGCGCAGAAGCTAAAGGACAGGGAAGCGGCGGACAGATATCAGTCATATCTGATGTGTATGGAGGCAGTGATCGGCGCGGATGATGCCTATGCGGGCGGTGACTATGCGGGTGCAAAGGATGCCTACATCAAGGCAGGAGAACAGGTGCGCCATGCGGATAATGCCGGGCTTTCGCACATTGAGGACAGGCTGGGACAGATCCGGGAGTATGAGCAGGTCTTTGACAGCATCGAGCTGGGAGACAGCCTGTTTGAGCATGACAATTATGAGCAGGCAGAGGAGAAATATCTGGAAGCAAAGTCGAGAGCGGCAGCCATTTATTTTAATGACGGGAAACAGCAGGCGCTGGATGCACTGGATAAGCTCTACGAGGAGTGGAGCGCTGTCAGGGAAGCCGAAGAGAAGGAGAAGAAAGAACAGGAGAAGCAGAGCGAGGAGCAGGCGGCGAAGCTTGCCGCCGAACAGGCTGCAGCTGCAGAGCTGGTCAGGCAGGGCGAGGAAGCCTTCTCACAGGGAGACCTGGACGGGGCAAACGTGTTTTACCTCATTGCCATGGAGAAATATGCCGCGCTGGAAGACACCGCGCAGATCGAGTTTCTGAATATGAAGATCGCGGCGTTAAAGGAAAAGCAGGAGGAGGTCGCAGCGCGGGTGGAGGATGCGAAGGCGCTCGAGGAGCTGGCACGCCTTCTGGAAGAGCAGAAAGACTATGCGCAGGCAAAGATACACTATCAATATGCCAAGGCAGCATATCTCGAAATAGGCAAAGATAACAAAGCGGACGAAGTGCAGGGAAAGATTGACCTCATCGACGCCAAGGAGGCGCAGGAGGAGAAAGAGAAGCAGAAGGAAAAAGAAGAGCAGGAAGAGAAAGAAAAGGCGGAAAAAGAAGCAGCCGAAGCAGAGGAAAAATAAGATGGTGGGGATAAGATGACAGAGGAAAAAGAATTTGATTATGAGAACTATATCAAACGGCGGCTCAGGGAGATTGATGACCTTGATGAGCGCAGATATGCCAAAGAGCTGCTCCTTGGAAGTTTTGGGGAGCTGGCCGCATGGACAGAGGCAAAGTATAAAGCGCTGGAACAGCGGATCAGGGAAGATCTGGATAATCCATGGAAGGGGTTCCAGACCGCTATGACCGTCATAGACAGGGCGGACTATGACCCGATCAATCCATTCTGGCGCCCGGTCTGCGAGGAGGACTTAAAGCCGCCAAAAGGAAGCGGACGCATGACGGTGTATCTCATGGCGGATGACGCGGCATGTCAGAGATTCATGGAGCAGGGAACGGTATATGCAGCGGACCGGGAAACAGGACAGCAGCTGTGCTACAGCATTGTGCAGCCTGAGCGGTACCAGATGTGCATGGAAAGACTGTATACACTTTTTATACGAAATCATGTACCATGGCAGACCGTGCAGACGGGACATTTGGAGCGCTTTTTTGATCTGGTACCAGACGAAACGGTTCCCGATAAGGCACAGCCTGTATTTCAGTGGGGGGACTTTTCGTCCTGTGTGCAGGAGGACATCATACCGCTTTGGAATATGCAGGAGAAAGTCCTTCAGTCACAGGAGTTTCGGCATCCGTGTATTGATGAGGTGGTCTATGAGCATGTCTATTATGTGGGGGAGTACGGAAACAGCACAGATGGCTGTCTGGTGGATGCAGGAGAGAATGTGCGGTCTATCCGGTATGAGAAGAATAAGGTGATTTTGCAGACAGGCAGGGAAATTCCCGGTGACATATCGGTATGCAGACTGTATCAGGGAGACAGGGGAAATTCTTATGGATATCATTATCCTGTACTGTCAAACCACAGGCAGGACAATTTTGCGGCAAGATATCTGCACCATGTCGGAAACTTTATCCAGACGCCCGCGGAGCTGATGCGCAAGATTGAAGAGCTTTCAGGAGGCTTTCAGATTGAGGCTGTAGGATATGAGATCCGGCAAAAGGGCAGCGTGGCGGATATGTTGGAAGGAGATATGAACAGTTTTACCGGAACACAGGTGTTTGCGCGGGACCAGAGGAGCCTGCTGGTGTTTCGTTTTCATAGGGAGGGACAGGATGACGGCCGGGATTATCTGTATGAATCGCAGCTGCGGTATATCCTGTCACAGCTGCAATTGGAGTTTATAGAGTACAGGTGTGTGGGGGTATTGGAATGAATTATGCATGGGAAGCCGTCTTACAGGCGGAAAGAAACGGCAGGGAGCGTGACGGGCTGCGCTTTGTGGAAGCATCCACGCCGAGCCCGTACATAGAGGTGTCCGTGACAGACCTGAACATCATGGAGCCGGAGGGGGATATAGTGGAGATCAATCCCCTCTACCGTCTCGGTGATGTGTTCGGGCGGCTGTTTGACCGCAACACGGACGAGATGACGCAGACAAGGGCGCTTTTCTTCGATGTGTGTATGCATTATATCACACAGCTTGATCTGCGGGAAGGGCTCTCAAAGGAGGATTATTATTACCGTCTGCTGTCGGAGGATCTCTGTCTGGGGCGGTATGGCAATAGAACCAAAAGGTGGTTTGCATTGTTTGGAAAACAGGAGCAGCGGCTGATTCTGCGGGCGTACCTGCGCCTGTTAAAGACGGGGAACTATCAGGAGGAATTCAGGAAGGCAGTGACAGGTATCTATGCAGAAGCAATGGTCTATGAGGACAACGAGACAGCATATGAACTGCTGGTGTATCTCGGGACGCAGGATACACAGATACAGCGGGAGCGCGCGGCATTTCTGCGGGAATTGTTTCTGCCGGTGCAGGAGACAGTGCATTTCTTTTATGAGAACCATTTTGGCATTATCGACGTGGATGAGACAATGCTTGTGGATGAGATGGTGATATTTTAGCGGAGGTATGAGAGGCAATGAGTGGATATATCTTAAACAGGGAAGGACTCAGGGAGAAGGAGAAAAAGACGCTGTACAGGCTGAGTGAGCTGGAACTGATGACGACACACCAGCTGCGGGAGATTTGCAGGCGGGAGCGGATCATACAGGGGATACTCAATCCGATGGACAAGGAAGAGCTGGTACACACCATTATGCGCTATCGTGGGACAAAGGACCAGCTGCTGATACACTCCGCGTCTGAGACAGGCATCCGTATGCTGGAAATGATGTTTGACAACCGGCGGATAGTTCCCCTGCGGGAGAAAGTATTGCAGATTCCTTCACGGCTGATCGTATATGAAGGGCTGTCTGTGGACACAGCGGATCAGGTGCGGATGCCATATCGCAGTGCGCTGGAGAACACAAATGCACTTCTTGTCAGCAGAGAGCGGGAAGTCTGTGGGATTTTTCATCTGCGCACGAATGAAAAGGACAGGGAGCATTTGTATGTAGTCCGGGAGGAGGAAATGCCGTGCAGAGAGTCCGATTGGAAAGAGTATAACTTATACTGTTTTCCGCAGCAGGAATCGGATATGTTGTTTTCCATCTATTACGGACTGGGCGGGGAGATGCCGGAGCATCTGTCGGCTTATAAGATACCGCTCATGGATGTGGAAGTCCGCAGGCCGATCGACCTCAAGATGCCGCTGGTAATCGGTTTTGGCACTGACAGCACCATAGCAGGAGTCTGGCTGGACGCGATGTATTTTGAGGAGGCGAAGGGGGCACCGTTTGCACAGAATTTTCAGGAGAATGCAGTTCAGTATACCGTATTTCCCGACGGAAACAGGATGGTGCCCACAGTGGTGGGCGTTGCTGCGGTTCAGGAGGGCACGCCGCAGTTTGTATTTGGACAGGAGGCGGTGAAGCTGTCCAATGCAGGCTATGTAGATGAAGGATTTAGTATTTTTTATGACATGAAACGGTGGGTTTGTGACCCGGACAGAGAGGAGGAGATCACAGACAGGGAAGGCAGGAGGACATTCCTTGCACGCCGGGAGATTATCAGGGAATTTTTCATGTATGTAGTCAGAACCACGGAAAACTGTTTTAAATGCAGGGTGCGGCAGGTATACGTGCCCTGTCCGGTCAGGCAGACTGCGTTGTTTCAGAAGCTTTTCCATGAGATTCTGCCGGAATATATGCTGCCCGACAATGAACTGCCGGACGAGGGGGTATCCATCTTGTACAACACCGTCTCTGGTATGCTGGAATCCCGGAAACTCGAAGAAGATACGGAGTATCAGGCGCTTGTTCTGGACTGCGGAGGCACAGCCACAAACCTGTGTGCGTGTCAGTTCCGGTTTCATGATGACAGGGTAGCTTACCATATCAGCATCAGGGCTGCATATGAGAATGGAGATGTGGATTTTGGCGGGAATCATCTGACTTACAGAATCATGCAGTATATCAAGCTGCGGCTGGTGGAAAGGTTTGGGTTTCGCCTTCTGGTATCTGCGGATGCGCTGTTGCAGGATTTGGATACGGATGCAGGTGCTGCGGCGGGATTGTACAGTGCATTTGAAAAAGCCTATGAGACAGCGGAACAGTATCTTCCGACCCGGTTCGGGGAGTATGGGACCAGAAGCCGCGAAGCGTATTTCAAGGTCAGGAATAATTTTTACCATTTATTTTACCTGTCGGAGCAGGTGAAGAAGCAGTTTTATGGGCAGGCAGGGATCCTTAGGGTGGGAATTTCCTCAGATAAAAATAAGGACAGCAGCATCGCGTGGGTGCAGGCAGACAAGTGGAAGCTGTCCATACAGGAGAACGGAGCATTCCGCATTATCAAAGAATTTCCAGAAATCATTATCAATCTCTACGAGATCGGACTCGTGATCAGAGGAGAGATCTATGGTGCGGTACAAAAGCTGATGGAGCCGCTGTATCAGGGAGACAGACTCAGGGACTTTTCTTTTCTGAGGCTGACAGGGCAGTCCTGCAAAATAGATATTTTCAAGGAAGCATTGAAGGAATTTATACCGGGGCGCATGATACAGTTCCGGCGCAGCAGCAAAGGAGCAGGGGACACAGATTTAAAGACGGGATGTGTGGATGGTGCACTGAAATACATACGGGACAAACGGCTGGGATATGCGCAGGCACAGCTGTATACGGACACTCCGCGGCTGCCTTACACGGTCAGCGCGCTTACGCACAATGGAAAGGAAGTCGAACTGGTCAACGGTTTCCAGCGCAGGGAGGTGACGCGCTATGTGTCAAGAAACTTAGAGGACCTGACACTGTACCTGTATCTGAGAGATACAGAGGGCAGGGAGCGGTACCGGTTCTGTCTCGACTGCGCGCTGGAACAGTTCAGGGAGGTGACTTATGAGGAGATTCAGGAAGCGTACAGTACAAGGATTCCGCAGAAGGATACAGACAGCATTGTGGACAATGAGCTGCGCTTCTTTGCATGGAAGCGCAGTCAGGAATGGGGATATGTGATCGTGCCGGTGTACAGGAAAGAGGAGCGGCTGTATATGGGAGACATGCAGTTTTTCCCATTTGAGCATGAGGGATGGACGATGAATCTATATGATGGAATGAAATAAATACGAAAGGGATTGGTGAGGATGGAACACATATATCCGGCTTTTGAGCGCGGAAGAATTATGAAGAAAGAATTATTGTGGGCGCTCAGAGATTACGCCTGTTCAGCGTTACAGATAAAATATCTGAAGTATGCCAATGGAATCCTCTCTGGGTGCGGGATACACCCAGAAGGCAGCACACTGCGCATCGCGCCGGGAATGATCAAGTGTGCGGATTATATCTTTTTGATCACAGGGGAGGAAACCGTATCCTATACGCCGACAGGGGAGTATACCAGTCTGAAATTCCGGTTAAAAGAGAAGGAGGACCTGCCAGATTACACAAGATACCTGACAGAATTTGTGCTGGATGACTGTATGGAACGCAGCAGCAATGAAATCGAACTGTGCCGGTTCAAGCTGAAAGAAGGTGCAGTGCTGCGCACGGAGTACAAGGATTTCTATGATATACAGACGGAGTATGACACCGTAAATCTGGCAAATGCCACATGGTCCTGCGCAGGGCAGAATACCCTGTCAAAGGACATCACAGACTATTTCGCCCAGAAAGTGCTCGAGTGTGAAAAGGCAGAAGAACACGACATCCAGTTTGCCTATTTCCTGCTGCAAGGGCAGGAGGCGGCAGACTACAGGATTCTCACAGACTATATCCGTCGAAAGACCGGCGAAAGTGTACAGGATGTCAGGAAGATCAGCACCGAAGAAGCCTTTGAAAAGCTTGTGGATATACTGGATGGAATCCGCAAAGGAACAGGGACATACAGAAACAATGGAAGCAGCGCAGAGCGGCGGATGATTGTGTGGGAGTGAGAGGAAAATATGAGAGAAATAGATAAAAAACATATAGAGGAAACCAAAAATAAAAAGATAAATGAGATGGTAAGTGAGGAGCTTGCGGATGAAGATATTTCCGCAGAAGAATATGAAGAGGCCAAAAAGGAAATATGCAGGGAATATGGTACAGATGATGATAACTATTTGGTAAATGGTGCAGTGCTGGTCTGTGACAGGGCAACTTCTGGTTTGGTGTTGGTAAAGGGGCAGCCAATCATACTCACATCAGATATTGGGGCGGATATAAGAACCAAAACAAACTTAAGGGTTTCAAAAAATGCAGCATACGATAAGGAACAGAAAGTGGCAACTGTAAAGGATCGTGAGTTAATAGAAGATCCCCAAAAAGATACAGACAAGAATATAAGACCCTTTATGTGCAACTGCTTGAATCAGCCAAATGATGAGGAGGCGGATGAGATATTGCGGAACAGAGAATATTACGAGAAAAACGGCACATGTTGTAAATTGATTAAACTGAGGGATGACTGGGAGAATATGATACGGGATACAAATTATCAGACCTTTAGTTATGGTGTAGATAATAGAGTGGAGGAAGTAGAAGGGATTACGATGCTGTCTATGCTGTTCTGTAGTCATGGAGGATTGATTACACCGATTGATTCAGGACAGGAAACGGAATACCAGGCAACTTTTACATATACAGATAAAGATGGAAATTTAGTCACAGCTATTTGGAATATAAGCGATAATGAATTTGTAAATTGTTATTCATTGACATTAGATGAAATCAAAACAATATGTAAATATTATAATCCAAATCTCGTTTCATTAGGATATGCAGACGGTATCTATAATTACTGTATTAATAAAAAACTCAATCCGAAGGTATTGTTAGCAACACTAGGTCAGGAGCAGTGGTGGTGCAAAAATGGGAATTATGAAAAGGCATTTGGAGTAGGACCAGGGGGAAATCCCCAAAATTTTAATAATAGCAACTCAGGTATTCTTGCCTCAATTACGGTTTTTCTAGATAAATATAATGAAGGTTTGACCAAAGGATCTCTATTGTTAAAAAACATAAACTGTGATCCGGCACCTAATTATCCAGAAACAAGAGCTGTTTTTAAGAATTCATTGTCAGATTGGCAAAGTAAAAATCCAGCCTATGTCAAGTATATGGAGAAAGGGCAGGATATAGAGTGTGTGAATGCTGCCATGTATGCCAAATTAAGTTATACGCCTTGGGTAGATTTTCCGCCCCAAGGTTCGCATCCATTAGAAGATTGGCTTAGAATATATAATAGTTTGGAGGATTGTCTTGGAGATGAATAGAACCTATATATTTAAAGTAGTACTTATTACTATCAATGCTGTTTGCATAGTAATGAGTATTCATTTTGTTTATCAGATCATAAAAATACAGGAAGAAACAATTACAACGATGAAAAAGGATTCCGAAAAAATGGATGACAAATTTGAGATACGGAATACAGATCTTAAAGAAATCCTACAGGATTATCAGAAAATGCAAGAGTCATATCATAGAAATAGAAATGAATATTCTCAATTACAAAGCAGATACAAAATAAAACAATATATCAATGCTATGGTATGCGAGCTTGATCAGGAGACACTGGAAAACACCAATGTGAGCCGATATTTTAAAGTAGAGAAAGAAGAATTAACTCAAATTATTTCAAATGTGGATATATTGAAAGAAATTGATATTCAGGAAATTATAAATCAGCAGGAAAAGGATGTTATACCAATTGGAGAAGGGATTTGGCTGCAATATAAAAAAGGTGAAGAATTACCAGAAAGTCTCATCGTTCAAAATCCAGAAATTAATATAGGGTATGAAAAAGCGAGGGCGGGAATGCAGCTTGATTATATTATGAATCTTTTTTCTGATTCTAAGGATAGAATAGTTATATTACCTTGGGAAGCACATTCATTTTTGCAATTTGAAGATACAGAATTCAGATATTTTTATGTAGCATTTGATGGAAGGGAAAACCCCACTGTGTTGTGCATTGTGAAAAAAGGAAATTAAGATATGTCAGTCAGAAAAATATGGAAAAATATAGTTTGGTGTTTAGAAAGCATATTATGTATATGTGTTTGCTGCAAATTGTATACAATAAAGTGTAATACATCAGATAAAATATCAGAATTCTGTGCAGATAATAAAATGGAGAATAATGATCTTATATCAGAATTTAGAGAATACTTTAATGATCAAAAAGTCATTGTAGACTATATGGAAGAAAGTTTGCAAAGATTACGATTAGAATGTAAATTGGAAGAATTACTGGAGGAAAAATCGAATGAGGATCAGGGTGATAAATCCTATTTAATCTATGAGAAATATTTTAAATTAAGGCAGGGAAAGTTGGCAAGGTACATGAATATTTCAAATGCTGAAGAATTAGGGAGGGAAGGATTTCTGAACAGTCATTTTACAGGAATTACGATACGAATAGATGATGATATGTGCATACAATATAACAACATAGGAAGGATATCAGAATATCTATTGCCTTGCGGAATAATTATCGACAATGATGATTCAGAATATGGATTTATGGGAGCAAGGGCAGGCATGGATTTTATAGAAATTCAGAGCAAGGCATATCAAACAGAAGTAAAAGTCGGTTTTATGTACAACAAAGAAATTGATGTTTACTATGTGGAGTACGAGGATGACTTTTATATTTACCGATATCTGTCTTATAACCCGGAAGGGAAAAATTCGTGGCTTCTTATTGAAAAAAGAGGTTAATTTTTTTATACATAGTAGAAAGGAGCACCAATGAAGAAAAAAATATCAGACATGCAGTTACATATCAAGTGCAGGTTCCACATATTAAGCATACACACCTGCACAATCCATGCCCGCTATGGGCAGCATACCTATGCAGAAGCCACAGTGGTTGTGGAAAGCGATAAGGCAGAGACAGCTCTCATGGATACAGAAAATGACAGTATCAGGATCACAGGCAGGGATGATGACAGCGCCACGGAGAAGATTCTGTTTTCCGGTGTCATACAGGCAGTGGAGCTTTCCAGAGAGGGCGGGTATTCAATCCTGTCTCTAAAAGCAGTCTCCCATACATGGCTGATGGACATCCAGAAAAAGTCCCGATCGTTTCAGGATGTATCCATGACATACCATGATGTTGCTCAGATCGTTGCACGCGGGTATGGCGCATCCCTGATCTGGAATGCGCCGGACAGACAGCTGGTGCATCCGCTGATCCAGCACAGGGAGACGGATTACCAGTTTCTTGTAAGACTGCTCAGCCATCTGAGGGAGGGGATCACAGCCGGGGATTTTTCCGCGGGAATCAGTATCCATGCAGGAGTGCGCGATGGCGAAGATCAGGGTGAACTTCTGCTGGAACAGTACGAGCACACGCTGAAAGCATTCTGCCGGGAAAAGGAATACAGCACACTGCCTGCAAAATCTAAAGGGTATCGTATTGCCGGAACAGCGTTTACAAGAATCGGAGATCAGTTCCGCATTCATGGGATGCCGTTCTATGTGATGGAGGCTGATACACACTTTGCAGAAGGCTGTCTGAAATGCAGCGCGCTCCTCTTTCCAGGGGAATGTTTCAGAACGGAAAAAATACCGGCAAAAACGCTTGAGGGTGCAGTCATCACAGGAAGAATACTGGAAACAAGGCAGGAGTTTGTCAAAGTACATCTGGGTATAGACAGGGCACAGGATGCTGACAGCGCCTATGAATTTCCGTGGACGCCTGCAACAGGAAATCTGCTGTACTGTATGCCGGAGAAGGGGACGAAGGCGGCAGTGTATTTTGGCAGTGCCGATGAAGCGTCAGGCAGTGTAATTTATGCGGTGAGGGAGAACGGTCCGCTGTGCGGAGAGCTTGCAGACCCTAAGAACCGGTACTTTACAACAGACAGCCATAAAAGGATGCATATGGAGCCTGCAGCGGTGGGGCTGCGCAGCATGACAGGGAGCACTGCGGAAATTTCCATAGAGGATGACAGGGGGCTGGGGCTTCAGACAGCCGGTAAGATCTCCCTGCTGGCAGAAGGGCAGGTGGAGCTGAAAGGAAAGAATGTCAGCATGATGGCGCCAAAAGAGGCAACATTTGTCAGAAAGGACATCCTGTCACCTGCTGTCATCAATCTCTGCAATGCCTTTGATTCCATTGGGCGGGTGGGCAGTTTTGCCTCCAATGCAGCACAGGTCACAGAGAAAAAGAGAAAAAAGACAGCGCCTGCTAGGGCAGTAGAAAAATATGCAGTAAGAGATATTGTCTGTGATCTCCTGTCAAGTATCCCGGCAGGAGATATGGGAAGCCCGGCGGTGGAAGCGGTGGCGGCAGGAATGCCTGCCTTTAGCAGGACAGGACGTAAAAACCAATCAGGAAAAGGAAGGTGACAGAATGAGTGAGAGCGTAAAGATTGGAGGTATTGGCAAGAATCCGGCAATCGACAGAATCAATCAGCTGAATGCCACAGACATAAAAAAACAGGCGGTAAAGAGGATGGAACAGCTGCTGCTGGAACCAGAGCTGCCGCAGGCGGGAAAGTATCATAGAGCAGTTCCAATTGATTTTAACAGCGCAGACTGGAAAGGCAGCCAGAAAAATAAACAGATCAGAGAGGTAAATTCACATGAAAACAAGAGAGGAAGAAGCTTTATGTCAGGTGTCAGACTGTCTTCAGGGAAGGATTCGTATCACGCTCCCGCAGGGATGGCAGAGACCGTCAAACGAAATACTGGCAAGAAAATTCCCGTACAGGACAACCCCGCAGGAAGTGTTTTCCGATACGCAGGCAGAACAGCTGATCACATTCAGCCTGCTGGACAAGCAGCTGCAGGAAAAATAGGTATATACAGCAGTCCAGGAGATTCAGCGGGTCATCAGCCATATCTATCCAGAGAGCATTAGGGAGCAGGCGCGGATGATCCGAATAAAGGCGGGGGTGGCAGGTATTTTTGCGTTTATCACAGGCGGCATCAGGGAGGATGCGTACCACAGTATGTTTATCCTTTCGGTGGATGAAAAAATGCTGCTGGGCAGCTTTCATCTGCCAGAAGGACAGGCAGAAAGCGGCAGGAAAACATGCATGGATATCATGAGGAGCATAGAACTTCTGAATATACAGAAAAATACAGAAGCATATAAAAGTATATAAGAGAGGCGGATGATAAAAATGAGAGAAAACCAGATCAAAATAGAACCATTTGAATTTGTATCCATACAGGAGCTCAAAATCATGAGAATGGTGAATGACCATGCCAGAGCGTCCGTGTCAGTGCAGATCAAAGACGTATGGGAAGAGCGCTATATTGGGATACTGTCTGGAGAAATATGGGTGAAAATAACAGGCATAAGCGGAGAAGTACATACCGTGCTTTTTCATGGGATTGTTACAGATTATGCCTTCTCCCATGACGGCCATGGAACAGTCATGGATCTGTCGCTGGCAAGCGGAAGCATCCTGATGGATTTGCAGCCTCATTTCAGAGTGTTTCAGAATAGAAATACGTTGTGTACGGCAATCCATGAACAGATCACAGGCACATATCCTGACGGGCGTGTGATCATTACTGAGGGAGACAGCGATAACACTGCAGGTGTTTTGGTCCAGCATCATGAGACGGACTGGGAATTCCTCAGACGGACAGCGGCGCGGACAGGGCGCTTTATGGTGGCAGATGCGCCAAGAAAGGGTGTGCGGTATATCTTAGGCCTGCCGGAGGGCATCCAGAGGAAACTGCCCACAGACCAGCTCCGCACAAGGCTGGATATGCGCGAATATATGGAAAAAACGCGCGGCGGCATGGTCTGGCTGCGCGCGGCGGACATGACAGAGCTGATTATTACAGACAGGGAAATCTGCCAGATTGGTGACTGGATGCCGTACAATGGGAACAATTACTATGTTTACCAGATTTTCACAGATTACTGCAGCGGAGAGTGCATCCATACTTATCATCTGAGGAAAAAGGAGGCAGTCCGCCCGCTGCCCATGCCGCACGAAAGTGTGACAGGCTGTGCCTTTGATGCGGTGGTAACCGGCGTGCAGCGCGACAGGGTCCAGGTGAGGATTGCAGGGGACGAATGGAAAGCACAGGACGGAAAGAAATGGTTCCTGTATTCGACCGTGTACTCCTCGCCCGACGGGACAGGATGGTACTGCATGCCGGAGGAGGGCGACAGCGTGCGTCTGTATGTGCCGGACCGTGAAGAGAACAGTTTCGTAATGAGTGCGGTCCACAGGCAGACAGATGCCGCAAGGCAGAATCCCGAGTACAAATCCTTTAAGACAAAATACGGAAAAGAGATCCTGTTCACACCGGATTCCATACTGATGACAAACAATCAGGGCATGATGGTGGAGATGAATGACAACGAGGGGATCATGATCACCAGTGACAAGGACATCGTGGTTGCGGCAAAAGAGGATCTCACCATAGCCAGCGGCAACGCATCCCTGCTGATAGCAGCCGATAATGTCCTGCAGGTGCGTCAGGGAGGAACCAGCATGACACTCAATAAGGATATTTCGTTTACAGGCGGGGAGTTCAGGATACAGTAGATGGTTTCTAATAACGAGGAGGGATACTATGGCAGATGAAAAGAAATACTTAGAAGGAAACTATGACGGAGAACCAGTACAGCAGGCAGTCCAGATGACGGCGGATGTGGTAAGGGCAGTAAATATGCCAAAAGAAATAAGAGCCGTACAAGAAGCTGTTTATGAGAAGGAAACCGAAAGGTTATCCTATGAGGAAAAAGCAACAGGCGAGAAATTCGAGGAATTAATGAGGAACTATATTGAAGAGGACAAGTACCATCAATATCTTGTTGATGGCGCAGTCTTGAGGTGTACAGCTGCTACAACAGATGATTTCACCTACGCAGAGGGAGAAACAGTAGTTTTGGAAAATAAAAATGATGAGGTGTGTTATATTACCCTGGATGTCCATGAAAATCCTATGTCTGTCAATCATCTGATATATGCGACAGTGAAGGATACGGTTCAGCAAATAAATATTACGCCTCCCAAATGCAACTGCCGGCTAGCGGTTAACAGGAATGCAGAAAGAAAAAGGATAGCCGATGACATGGAGCGGAATAAAAACGGAGTATGCAGGCACCTCATGGAGTTAAATGACGCGTGGGATAATTTTGAGGTGGATGGAACGACATATCTGAAAAAAGTAAATGCAGTCATTAATCTGTTTCTGTCAGAGGATGGTAAAGGGATTGTGGAAGGTCCTGGAAATATCATTGGTGAGGAAGATGGGATTACAATGACATCAGTGTTGTTTTGTAAGCATGGCGGGTTGATTATGCCAGTTACGTCGGGGCAGGAGAATTATATAACAGATGATAAATTAATGAATAGTATTTCAGATGGTGAGAAAATTTCAAAAAAAGCATTAAGAGCAGTAATGGAATTGGAAATTTTGAATGAAGCTTCCAGAGATAAGGGATATCTTGTAATAGAGGATGGAAAGCTGATTGGAATAAGACCTCATTTAGCGGGAGATGGATATATTACAGTTGGGTTTGGGGATTGTTTACAAAAAGGTGATATAGAATTCTACAAGGATGCGGGACGAGTGAACCGTATTTCCGGATTTTTAAGCGATAAAGCAAGTGAGTATGATCTAATGAAGAACACTGTTATTCCTGTTGATATTTGTTTTGAAAAATTAATCCATGATATAACTCCGTTGTATGAAAAGGCTAAACGTGACTTTGAAGCTGATGGAATCACGTTATCTCAGAATCAATTAGATGCTATAAGTATAATAAAATACCAGTGTTATACGTTAGGAGACAGTGCATATAACGCAGTTAAGAATAATGCTGACAGGCAAGAGCTTTATGAGGAAGTTTTAAAAAAGCATGGGATAAAGGGAAATTTCGAATTTAGGACTAACGTTGAAATGAATATCTACTATGGCAATAATAGTGATGAAAGCTATGAGGTTGAAGGAGGGTTAAGTGGTGTCATTGTAGAACCATTAAATGAATATGAAGAATAAGAAAATAAACTTTTTTGTATTAATGATATTGATTTGTATGTTTTCAGTTTTCCATATCGCAAATAGAATGGCACACGACAAAAAGGATAAAGATGTGAATAACGTAAAAATGAATATCTATAGCAGCCATGATGAAAATACTGACAATGCAGATCATAATATACAGGATCTGACCTATGTTCCCCAATGTTTTATGGGAACATGGGTCATGACAGCAGAGCTGCACGGACAAGATGGATGGGTTAAGCCCTGTAGTGATATTCAAAATTTAACAGTAAAGTTTACTCCGACAGTTTTCTGCTTTCAAAATGATTACAGTGAGGTCTCAAGTTATTCCTGTAGTATTATAGCGATTGAAAATATCAATAGATATTACCATGAAGCCTGGCAATTTCGAGAATTGGGATTGGAAGGAGACTACTATCTGATATTGACTCCTAAGTGGGATAAACGAGAAGATCAGATTGGGTGGTTTTCGGAATATGTAATGGTTTCTGAAACAGAACTGATCATACCTGATGCCAGAACAGGTATGTACAAGATGCGAAAGGTAGAAGAATATCCTCAATCAGAATACGAATTAGATCATTTAATTGTTACCCCATACCGAAGCATATGTTATGGCGTCTGGGAAGTGACAGAGAGAATCGGGAAACCATGCCAATCTGTAGATATAGGATATAAACTAGGAACATGGGGGACAACAGGCAGCTTTGAGTACTGCAGGGTATTGAACAGAAAGGAGAAGCCTGTAGATTACTTTGCAAAACTGACAGGATTGGGAAACGGAAATAAGTATTTCGTTTACTGCAAGTTTTCTGAAAATTATTTTTGGGACTATATGATCATAAAAGACGGAATGACAGCAGTATTGGTAAAGGGAGAATATATCTATCAGGTAAAGCGGATATCAGATCCTGAGAAAGATTGTATCTACGAGGAATTTGGTTAAATTTAAACAATAGGAGAAAAACAATGGAAAAAGTACAACCGCAAAGAACAGAACTATACGAATATCTGAACACTTACATGGAACAACTATTTCAGGATTCATGCAGCGCAGTCCAGACAATACTTGATACAGATTCCGCGAAAATCTGGGAGCATTTTCAGGATGGCGTTCGTGAATGTCTGGAAAAAACCAAAAGCCTGCAGCAGCAGAATCAAAAAGGAATCCTGCATTATCTCGTGTTCAGTCCGATGCAGTATGCGCCCTTTCTGGACAGGCTGGAACTGCGTATCGATGCTCTTGATGATGGATTTTATCTGGATACACAGGAGGCATCGGCGCATTATTATGCAGATTTTTTACAGGACAGATTTCTACAGGATCTGATATTTTTATATGAGAAGGCGGCAGAAAAATTTATCAGGATACAGCACTTTGAACAGGTCCAAATCAGACAGAATTACGCAGAGTATTACGACGCTTTGTTGTTTCAGATGATAAAGGCACTGACTGGTTTGATACTAGAAACAGTAGAAGAGAGCGAAGTCCATGCCGCAGGCAGTCTCAGGATAATTTGCGGAGACTACATGGATCATGCGGTTATTTTATACTAGGAGGTATCAAAGTGATGAAATACTTTCTGATCGGAACCGACGAAAAAAACAGGAATCCCTATAACATCAATAAAAACAGGGCGCTTGATACCAGAAAGCTGACAAGAGAGGGCATTGACACGCTGCCGCGGTGGAATATCATCAGTATGGACCTGCCGGATGAAGGATTTTTCCCGGATCTGATCTGTAGCCCGTGCATCCTGATGTCGAGAGACTGCATTAGAGCGGTGACAATGTATCAGCCGGATATAATATACAAGGGTGTAAAGTTGTGGGAGAGTGACAGCGGTGTCAACAGGACCTATTTTCTTTCCATAATAGAAGAACTGGACTGTATGTCAGAGAAAACACAGCGTAGTGCCATGGGGAACAGGATTATAAATTTGGTACTGAATGAGGAAAAGATTGGCGCTAATGCTGTATTTCGGATAAAGGGCTGTGACAAAAGCTGCATTGCGGCAAGACTGGACGTCGTGGAGAGCCTCCTGCGGCGCGGAGTACAGGGAATCACAATAGAGGAGGTGCAGCTTGTCTGATATAAGAGAAAATGAGTATATAGATACACAGATACTTGCACTGCGGTCAAAGTATCATGAGATACAGTCAGAGAACCAGCCTGTCGGGAATGAGATTCAGATCGGGACAGACAGGGCTGCGCTGTATAAAGCAGATCTGTTTGACGGTGCATGCTCCATCATGCTGCCAGAGACCATGACAGATATGGGTAGTGCAGACCGAACTGTAATATATCAGAACAGGAATCGTCCCCAGATCATAAAGGCAGACAGGGAAAGCGGTGCGGCCATAACATTCAGCATACTTCCACAGACTGGCGAAGAAGAGCAGCGGCAGGTGTCAGAACAGATGTCTGTGATACGAAACGATATGAAGAAAATCTGGAAACAGAATGTATTCTATGATATTGGGGAAGTGATGGCAGAGAATACGCCTGTTGCATGGATGGATTTTAAGGCATACTGTCTTGATGGAAATCTTTACAGCCTCCTCTTTATGTTTCAGACGCAGGCACGGACAATATTAGGAAACTTTCATTGCAGTTTTCAAATATATGATATCTGGAAACCAGTGGTATTAAAATTACTGACAACAATACAGGCAGAAAATACATCAATCCAAATCAAATCCCCAGAGTATAGTTATGGCAGCCGCTGATGGTTTTGAAGCGGTCATAAAATGTCATCCAAGGCATGAGGGGCATTGGATATTATCATTTGCACCGCCGCAGCCGACACGGGAACAACCTTGATAACTTCATATACATATCAGAAAAAGAACTGTATTTCATTCAATTCAATTTATTCAGGAAAATATTCCTGAATCCTTGACGAAAATATGTTTGCACCTTATAATAAAATAAAAAAATCTATTCGGACAGGAGGAGACATGGATAAAATACAGGGAAATATCGACACACTGAGCAGTATGCAGCTGACAGCCGCGATGGAAGGGCTGGATGCAGAGTGCAAGTTACTGCTCAGTAACAGAGAAATACTGGCTGTGATATTAAAAGACACGGTTGATGAATATAAGGAATACAGCAGAGAAGAAATCATAGGCTTCATTGAGCCGGATTCCATCGAGTCGGACAGGGAGGTATCGCCGGGGCGGACAAACTCACAGGTGCAGGGAACTGCGCAGGAATTTACGGTTCTGAATGAGAAAGTGTCCAAATTTGATATCCGGCTGAAAGCGAAAAATCCAAAACTGTCAAAGGAAAAGATCGTCATCAAACTTCACATAGACGTGGAGCCGCAGAAGACCTACCGCCCGGGATATCCCATCGAAAAACGGGGAATGTATTACCTGTCGCGGGAGCTGTCCTCGCAGCTGTCGCTTGTCACGGACAGTACAGATTACGGAGAACTGGAAAAATGCTACAGCATATGGATCTGTCTGGACGATATCCCCCAGGGCGAGCAGAACAGCGTATCCTTTTATGAGATGACAAACACGAAAAACATTGGAAACTGCATCACCAAAAAAGAAGATTACGATTTGTTGACATTGGTGGTTATCAGACTGGGCAAAAAGGAGTATAATGGAGAAAAGAAAGACGAAGGCTACGATCTACTGCGGTTTCTGAACACAATCATGTACCCGCACAGGGATGATTTCATGGAGGTCGTATCGGACTACATTGACTTTTCACAGAACAGTGAACTGCGTGAGGAGGTGAAGAAAGTGATGGGCATAGGACAGATCATGCTGGAAACAGGAATTGAGCAAGGAATTGAAGTATTCATCTTAGACAATGAGGAGGAAGGGATACCAAGAGAACGTGTGATTGAAAAGCTGCAAAAAAGATTCAAGCTTACTGAGGACAGGGCAGTGTATTATTATGACAGGTTTGCTTCCAGAGACAAGCTTACTCTGTAAAATGGAATAAGGCAAAACAAAAATCCTGATATGAGACCGAAATATCAGGATTTTTTATGCACAGCCTTATGCAGCAGAAGCGGCGGATGATTGTGTGGGAGTGAGAGGGAAAATATGAGAGAAATAGATAAAAAACATATAGAAGAAACCAAAAATAAAAAGATAAATGAGATGGTAAGTGAGGAGCTTGCAGATGAAGATATTTCCGCAGAAGAATATGAAGAGGCCAAAAAGGAAATATGCAGGGAATATGGTACAGATGATGATAACTATTTGGTAAATGGTGC
>KE159550.1:33373-43003 GCA_000403215.2 Lachnospiraceae bacterium A4 | reverse complement strand
TGACATTTCTGGTTGATCTGATTCTCTATGACAGCAAGTTCGGCATCCAGTTCCAGGATTTTCTGTACAAACCACTTTACAGCTGCCTTGCCTGCAATGGCTCCATCCTTAATCCCGACACTTACTTTCGCATACTGTAAGATTTCTCCTGCTCTGCTGTAGCCGCGTCCTCTAAGCCTGGCGTCATGCCAGATTTTTCTTATTCCATCTTCACCAAGTGATATCAGGTCATCCGGGAATGGAGCCTGTCTCAGCAGTTCCAGACTAAATGCGCCATCGACTTTTCCCAACGCATCCTTATACTCCGGGAAATATATCTTCATCTCTCTGTGCATCCGGTTGATTGTCCGGGTTCTGTCCTCATTCAGCTGATCTCTGAACATCGATAACCTGCGAAGCTCCGCATAAAGTTTTTCCGGAAGGTATGGCATACCAAAGTTGCCATCCTTCACAAGATTTGCTATTAGTTTCGGATCCTTCCTGTCATCCTTCATCTGGCTGTTATCTTCAACCTCTTTTGTCTGCTTCACAGCATAAGGATTTACCTGCACAACGCTGATCCCATTTGAAATCATCCATGCCGCAAGGCAGAACCAGTAATGGCCGGTCGGCTCTAAGCCAAGTACAATCTGGCTCTTATTATGTTCAGCAGCTATCTGTACTGCCCACTCCTTTGCACTCCGGAACCCTTCAGAATCATTGTTGAATGAATATACGGACTTGCTGAGTTCCCTTCCTCTGGTATCGATTGCTCTCATATAGTGTGTTTCACTGCCCACATCGCATCCTAAGATAAGCATGTCATCACTGATAAAGGAGAGTTTTTCGTTTTTATCAAACTTACCATTGGTCTCCAACTCACGCCAGGTTGAAGCTGTAAGACTTTCTTTGATCGCCTCCGCCTTTTTCAAAAGCTCCTGCTGTTCAAAAATATTTGCTGTTACTACTTGATTTTTCTTTTTTGTTCCTTTAACATTCATTTTAGATACCTCTTGTATTCTTTAGATTTTACCAACTTGCCAGGTCAGTAATAATCTAAATTTACTTGAGGTATTTTTTTGTGTCAATCTCTTGACCTATTTAAAGTATACAGGAAGCTTTTTCGTATTTTATATCTATTACTGCACCTTCACTGGCGCCAGTCCCAGATAAATGACATCCCCCTGCTCTATCCTGCATGGTTCCCGCGAGGAGACTTTGTACATCTTTCCTTCCCCGCCGCGCTGGATACGCGTGCCGTTTTCGCTGTCGAGATCCTCTATGTACCAGCCCCCGCCACTGTAGTTCATGACAGCGTGTTCTCCGTCCACAGTCCCCGCATAATCGGTATTTTTGAGGTTCACATCTACTTGAAATTCCCCTTCGTCCCTGCCAAAAACGATCGAGGTTTTTCCATATATATCCCATGTATCGGTCACGTTGTTGTCCTCCCCAAGCAGCAACAGCTCTGATATCCCTGCCCGTTTCATGTCATACCTTAGGAAGCTCTTTCCCTCTACCGCATCACGAATTGTCATCACTAGGAAAAATATGATCACTGCCGTAAGAATAAAAAGGCTGGTGTATTTCTCCATCGGCTTTTGCAGATAAGTATAGGACAGAACCGCACCTGTTATGGCGGATATGATGATCGTGATATCCAGTGTGATTTTTCGGTTCATTTGTTTTCTATCCTTTCTTGAAATAAAACATTTTCATAAAAATATCAAATAACCAAGGTATCTTTTTTCACTTTTGCACCTCCTGTAATTGCTTGCCATCCTTTGCTGCCCACACTAATTCGAATAATCCTTAATTTGTGTAACAGTTGCGTTATTAAATAATTTTAATTCATTTTCGTTATCATTACTCATAAAATAAAGAATCTTGTATTTTGACTCTTGTTTATTTTTACCTTGTTCTCCATTGGTAAAAACTACGGTTATGGCGATATCCTCTTTTCCGTCTCCGTTTTCATCTTTATAAGCAAGCTCCTCTACTTCAATTTCTGTGAAAAGACCATACTCATTACATATTTGTTCGTATATAGGCGGGACAATCTGTTTCTCCACTTCCTCCGTCTGGTAATCAACTATATACACTGCAATTTGCTTTGCTATGCTGACACCAGCATACCCACTTTCCACACAAACCATAATTTTTCGTATCTTTTGATCTTCATTTATATAAAATTTCTCCCCAATCACTTTTCTGTCATAAAACAGAGAGCGCCCGTCTAATTTGCTTAAAATTTTTTCTTCTTTTTTACGAATATAATCTTCAACGGTCCTCTCCTTGTCCTTCTGCTCGTCCAGCTTTGTATTTTGAAAATGAGCTTTTAATTCCGCTGCAATATTCTGTATTTTCCTGTTATCATGTTCATCTTCATATAATGGAGTAAGAATATCACCCAACCATTTTTGCTCATGGCAAGTGATGAAGGAATACTTTCCTTTATCCTGAAATCCTATTAAACAATAGATATCGGGAATATAATATTTCGCTCCCTGAAATCTGTGTTCCCCTAACAATAGTATTATATCTTCCTCTCCATTTCCGTCAAGGTCACATGTCTGTATATCATAATATTCGCCGCCAAAGGATGCCAGTTTATAGTCTTTTTCCACTTCAAACAAAACTTCACTGCTGTTCTGGTCATAATTCATCAGGATACCACGACAAAAATATCCCCAAGTTGGCTCCTCTGCAAGACGATCACTATACTGTATCAAATATAATTCACAGTTTTCTCCATTAGCGTTCTGAACAAGACAAGTATCCATCAACTGAAAAGAATGTTCCCCTTCGCCTTTATATTTCTCTGCTAAGTCTGCAAAAATTGATTGTTTTACCATATCCTGCCATTCCACAAGATGAAAATAATCATTTGCCATCTGTGTTTCCCATTCTTCTGAATATTGTTGTTCTGATTCTTTATACTGCGCATCTGCTGATTCTGTTACCTGCGTCATAAGTCCTGCTGCTAAAAATACAATTTGTAGTTTTTCTTTCAAAAAAAGTTTCATATTGTCTAGTCTCCAATCATTTAAAAGAGATAATTACCATACTGCATCGTTATAAAGCTTCTCATAAGCTGCAACATTTCCTTCTCCGTTATAACCTTTAATTAATTCTTTTATTGTTCCTTTATCTAATCCTCTTATTTGGATAAAACTAATCATTGTTTCTATCTGATTCTCATAACAGTCTGACATCATATCATACATTTCTTCCGCAGATGTAAAACCAAGCATATTATAGTTAACGCCTAATATCTGCCCCATCCCCATACTAATAGACTTATATGCTGCTTCCCTGTCAATTTCTTTTGCATATTGTAATGCCAAATATTGTAAATCACTATCTTTTATAGTTGAAGTAGGATGTAAGTCAACAAATTTATCCCCATACTTTATCTGATGACCATTCCAGCTTCCACTTTTTTGATCTTTCAAGATCTTAAAATATTTATTTGCTTCATCAATCTTGTTCGGATCCATATATTCAAAAAATTTATGGATTTCAAATCTTATAAACAACCTTCCCATATCATCGAATCCCGTACCCGATGATTCTACATATATAATTTTTCCTATTTGCTCTGTAGTCATTTGTATACCATATTCGTTTATCAGATTGGAAATAAATAATTCATACCTCGCCCTAAATTCTTGTATAGTTAACGCTTTATTTAATACATTATCTCCATATGGTGACTGTCCTGACCATTTAATAGTAATAACCCCACCTCTAGTACAAAGTAGCTTAGAAAATCTTGTCAATCCCTCTTTTTTCCCATTTTCCGTATCCCATTCCATCGTTTTGTGATGTTCCTGCACTGAACAAAACAATGGTTTATCTAATACTTTTCCCACACCTGCTGAGATATTATCTTCTTCATGAATACCAATTACATCCTCCATACAAATAGGATTTGTCCACTCAGTTATCGGTTTCATAAGACAATAACAAGTTCCAAATATTTTTGCTTTTTCTTGTCTTGTCTCTATTTCTAATATATCTGATTCTTTTAGCATCTTACAGTTTCCTATGCTGATCATACTCGCCCTATCTTGTAACCCATTCTCCTCTTTATCACGTAAACAAATACAATCTGATATTGTTGCAAAAGCAAGACCATTACTAGATTGATTTTTTGCATGAACCGCTGATAATGTCCTAATCACTTCTTCTCCGGCTTCATAGATTTGTTTGTATCCTTGCTCATATTCACCCTCTATTACTTTCTTATTAATTTCTGTTCCTGCTATGCCCATTTTCAGACACCCATTTTCATATTTGATCACAACAGGTTCTTCACTCATTTGATCACAACTGATAACAGCCCCATCTACTGCATAATTCCAATCATCACTAATATAATTTTCTAAAAGCACTGCTGTCATTTCTTTTATAGCTTCCGCCATAGCTGCACCTGCTTCATCTATTTCCTTTCCCATTATTCTCCGCCTTTCAATATTTTTATGCCAGTTCTAATTCTTCAAGTGTAATCCCTTCTACATTTCTTCTTAATATGCTCTCAACAAAATCTAGGCGCCCTATTACATATGGATGCGTATATCCAGCAATCCGAAAGACTGACTTGGCAGCAATCTTATTTTCTTCCAGTATGATTCGAATTAGATCTGTCCCACCATGACTTTTCATTGTTCTGTCTGATAAACAGTCCACCTCTTCCAAAAACGGCATATGATATGTTGCATATACACCACTCTCATAATCCAGCAAATATATAATGCGAAACAGAGTTTCCGGTGAATACATATTGATTACTTCTGCAAAAACTCTGCTAGTGAGCAGAAGCGGGCTAGTGAGTAAATCTGGGAAAAAGGTTTCCATTGGAATCTGCATGTCAACTACACAACCATCTGGAATTTTATTGACATGTCTCCTGTTAGCATACCTGATATCAATCGTTCTATTTCTATTAATCGAATATGGTATATGATTTTTTTGATCTGTATCTATGAGAAAATATTTCATGTTGTAATCATCCTCACTTTATCTTCATAAACGCCTCGAACATCTCTGTCACGTCCAGCGGATTTTTCTTATTTTTTGCTGTATTCTCGCCGGTACTGCGCTTTCCCTGCGGTTGGTCTGTCTGGAAGGAGAAGCCAAAATACCGTTCCATGTCTTTGGTAAAGTTGCCAAAATTGCCAAAGCTGCCAAAATTGTTTTTTGATGCTGTCTGGGTGCTGTGCGTTTTATCCTGCGTATATGTTCCCCTAATCGTATCAGACGATTGCATCAAAGTTGCATCATATTTCTTTCTTTTTGCGGTATCGCTCAGTGTCTCGTATGCTTCCACGATATCTTTGAATTTTTCCTCGGCTGCCGGGTTGTCTGGATTCAGGTCGGGGTGGTATTTTTTTGCCAGTTTCCGGTATGCCTGCTTGATCTGGTTGTCATCCGCCTGCTGCGGTACGCCGAGTATTGTATAATAATCCATGCGTGCTCTCCCCTGCTGTTTTCTGAAAGGAGCGTATCCAACCGCTGTTGCATACGCTCCTTTGTCTGGCTTTCACACCGCCTATACGGCATAGCCGCCTTCCACTGTCACTGTGCTGATCTTGTCTTTCTTCTGCTTGATCACGAGCGTGAAGGTGCCGATGCCTTCCTCATCGCCGTAATCCTCCTTGTAGTCTACGACGAAGGCATTTGGGAAGCAGTACTTGCGTTCCATGATGCCTGCTGCCACATACTCGGCTGTCACCTTCCTGTAGCTGTCCGCCTTCTCTGCGGGCACGACAGACCACAGTGCCATTTTTCTCGTGCTGTCAAACGGATCGCCGCCCACAGCTGTGAGGATTTTTCCCTTGATCACCATGGTTGCGCCCACGTCCTTTGTCCTCGCGTTGGAATCCAGTGGAATATCCGTGGTCATCTTCACGCTTTTTACACACTCTTTTGATATTTCGAAGGCTTCTGCACCCTCCACTTTTACTACAAATGCCATTATTTTTCTCCTTTCTCCTGTAGCAGGAAACACGCTTCATGCACTTTACATTGCATAGCCGCCCTCAATCTTCACCTTGTCATTCTCGTCTTTTTTCTGCTTTTCATGGTATACTCGTATTCTGTATACAGATATGCATCAACCTGCATAGGGGTATCCGATGACATCTGTATGCTGATATGCTCTGAAACTGGATTCGCAATGTCCACCACTGTATAATTTCTGCCCTTTGACAGATCCATTCTGCCCGCTTTGCCGCTGAGTGTCATATTTTCATTCTGCTGGCTTCCGATCAGGAGTATTTTCGCCTTCTCCATGATGCAGTCCGGCAATGACACTGTAAGTTCTGCTTTCGTGCCGTCCAGCTTTCCGACATGACTGACACTGGTTTCCCATTCGCCGGACAGGTATTTTTCTATATAACTGCACAACTTCATAGAATCTTCAACTTCGTACAGCGTCCCCTCTGTACTGCCGGCAGCAGCATATACCGTGTGCCCCTCCTGTATCCTCTCTCCCATTGCAAGGACATCGATCGCAATGTTCATCTTCTTTGCTTCTGCTACAGACTGCTCAAACAGCTCATTTGACTCTTCGGTGCCTTCTTTTGTATCCATCATAATCTCGCCGTCAGTTATCAATAGAATCTGTTTTTCTGCCTGATTGTTCTGAAAAAATGCCACCGCTGCCTCCATGCCTGCACCGGCATTTCCATACAGCCTATATTGAAGGCCGCTTAAAACTTCCTCGATGTCTGTACTGCTGCTCCCTATTGGCAGACTGGCACAGATTTCGTTATTATAGGCAACAATCCCCATCTTACAATTTCGCGGCAAGGCTGCTGCCAGACCTTTGACAAAATCATATGCAAGATACTGACTGTCTACATCTTCCATAGACTTACTGCAGTCAAGGAGTACTACAACCTCCCTGTCCTGCCAGGTTTGCTCCTGTGCGATGGATGTCGTGTTCAGAAACATTGCTATGATGCTTGACAGCAGCGCTGCTATCAGCACTGATTTGGTTGTTTTTGATTGAATCTTCAATTGTAATCCCACCCTTTTCTAATTTCGTCTCTTATCATTTCAAAACAGTTTGAACCAATTTATCCACAGGGTTTTCTCTTTTGTATGTACTGTTCATGATTTAGTGGAATATTTTCTGATTCTAAGAGTACATAACTGTACATAAAAATGTATAATGAAAAGATGCACTAGACTTTTTCTATCTGTATGTCATGATACCACTGCAACGCAAAAAAGATTATGACGTTTTGTGAAAAAAAATATTTTCATAAAACGTCATAATCAAACTGAACCTTTTGTTGTTATAGTATTATTGTAACCAAACAACAATTTTTGTGTAGAATTAAGGGGGATTTTTAATCATGAAAAATCTAATTGCAGCTTTATTAACATTATGTATGGTTTGGAGCATTGTGTCGGAAACGGATGCTGTTACGGCAACGGATGAGGATTATGGGATCAGTACTTGTGAGTACTGTATACAAGATCAAGTAAATTAATCAATTAGTTTATGAAATTTATTTTCATACGCTTTTTGCAATTTACTGGCTTCATTTTTTCTGTCATACAAACTAACTAAATAATATCCATATCTAAAATATGTTTCCTCTACCGCTGGCAAACCTTGTTTACCATATACCAAAGACAAGTTTGCCAGTATATCTCCTGCCAAGTCTCCCCGACAACACTCCATGCAATGCCGTAACCCTTCTTTGCCAACCTCCATAGCCTCTTTCAGTTCATTATTTACTTCAAGAAATCCTGTATAGTTTATATATAATGACATCCCTGGAACAGCATGAAAACGCATAATAACCTTACTTCTTTTATAACATTTCATTAACTCTTCATAAACATGAACCGCTTCCTCCACCCTATCCTCTTTTCTTAAATTAATTGCTATCTTATTCCAAAGCATATATTCTGTCCGAAAAGGAACACGGTAAATCATTTTATTAGATTCCATAGGTGGCATAGTCAAATAAAGCATTTCCCTGAGTTGTTTGTTCGCGTTTTCGCGTGTTATAAAATTTTGAGCAGTTTGTTCAAAAATGCGTTCCATTCCTACAAACTGCTTATTGACAAGTTTTGTCATATCAATTCCTTTTTCAATTTCATCAAGCAATTTCCTTGCCTCTTCTGTCTTTCCTTTGGGAAAGCACCGATTATACTCCCGCACCTTTTCATACAATTCATATTTGTCAGTCTCGATAAACCCATAGTAATTCTCCCTCTCCATGCCCATTTTCTTTAACAGCCGATACAGATTCTTTTTATTCGGACTTCTGCTGCCCGTCTCGATCTTGGACAATGTTTCCTGTGCACAGATCCCCTCGCAGAGTTCCTCCTGTGAAACTCCCTTCGCCTCACGCAAGTCGCGCACTAATTCATTTGTAATGACAAACTCACCCTGAAAAGTACTTTTCATAAAAGCTGCCATCATATTTGATTCCAGATGCCTGCCTGTCACCTCATATAAAAATCTGACCGCTTCCTGATACTTCCTGCACTGAGTCAGTTCCACTTCTTTTCCGAGTCGGTTCAGACAGACTTCTTCCAGCTCCAGCACTTCCCGCATAGGATTCAGCGAACCGGTTTCTATAAGAGACGACATTCCCCTTCTGCATATAGCATAGGCCTCTTCGAACCGATTCTGTTCCAGATAAAGTTGTCCCAGCAGCCATGCCCAGTGCGGATACACTTTTACCTGTTCCTCTGTATCCGTGTAGTAACGCAGTATGTAACCGCCCAGCTGTTCCAGATCCTCATCCAGTCCACCCGTATCTCCAAGCTTCCACTGGCAGTAAGCGATCACCAGCATAATTTTAATCTCCTGATTGCAGAGGCGCTGTCTGGTTCTGACTTTCTGCCGCCAGTCTTCACTCAGCGTATATGCAAGTGCCTGTTCCATCCAATACAGACAGGATGCGTAATCACACTCACCTACATACCACTCCATAGCATAAAGCATCGTTATGTACTGTTTATGTATAGGGCGTTTTTGCTCGTTGTATTTCGAATATTTATTACGCAATTTTCTAAGCATATGAAGATCTCGGATTTCTATGCTGTGTTCAATCCCAACCCGGTATTCTATCGCATCATACTCATTACTCGACACAGCAAGTTCTAGCTTATCGACAGACTTTCCCAGACGCTCAAACAGTGCCTGCAGAGTAAAGTAATCAATCTCCATTCCGCCGCTTTCCACCCTGCTTAACTCTGGTATGCTGATGATTCCTTCTGCAATATTCCTTTGTGTCTCTCCCATTTTCTCCCGCTCGTAAAACAACATGCGGCCCAGCTGTTGTACCATTTCCCATGTAATACAGATGGTAGAGGATGCTTATCAGGCTGCCCTCACATTTGGGGATTCCCTGCTCCTGCTGGACAGATACTTTCTCACCGTCCCAGCTCTTGAAAGACTGCAGTCCCTTAACAGCAGTGGAGACATACGCATGGAGATCGTTACTAAAGCAAAAAAGTCTGCTGTCGCATATGAAAAGCCAGGCCCCCGTAAATCCAGAAGGGGACGGCCGCCCAGGAAAGGAGCCGCTGTCCACCTGAAGGAAGCATTCCTCTCCCGTAAAGAAGAATTTCAGGACGCAGAAATTGAACTTTATGGCAGGAAAGAATCTATCCGCT
>KE159550.1:30017-31493 GCA_000403215.2 Lachnospiraceae bacterium A4 | reverse complement strand
GAGCATAAGCCCTGTGATGATGATCACAAACCAACGGAAAGCAGCTTTACGGGAAAAACAGGATTCAAAATGGCATAAAATCTTTTCAATAATATTTAACATAGTCGTATGGTCATCCGCCAGCAAGTATGATAAACTCATATTTGAAATAACTCTTCTGGTGGATTTATCCTTTCTTAGTTTGGCAACTTATAGGATACCATAAAACCATATGGAAGGGTTATTTTTTTATTGATAACTTACAACTCACCAGTAATATATATTAAAGTTTGATATTAATGAGGTGAGTATATGCCACAGGGAAAAATTTCCGATAAAAATACTAGAATTTCTATAGTTATTCCCAAAGATTTAAAACTTGAAGCTGATAAAATTGCAAATACTGATGGCAGGTCATTAGGTGGTTGGATAAGAAAGCTTATATCTGACGCTGTATCCGAATACAATAAAAGCGATACTCCCCAATAAGTATCGCTTTTCATCAATTACCACTATATTCTATTACTGCACCTTTATCGAAAATCCTTCATAAATCCCAACAGGTACATCTTCACCAAAAGAATATTCTTCCATATTATCATGTTCAAATTCATAAACTGTAACAATTTTCCTATCTGGATCAACTACCCAATACTCTCTAACTCCTGCTGTACGATATTTGAATAATTTGTTATAATAATCTATCTTACGACTACTAGGTGAAACGATTTCAATTATCCAATCTGGCGCACCAACACACCCTTTATCATTCAACTTGTTGGAATCACAAATAATACTAATATCGGGTTCAACATAATTCCTATCGTCTTCATTCAAAAAAACCGCAAACGGAGCCAAATATACTTTACAACAACCCTTCTTAGCTTCAATATAATCTGCTATTTTGCGCGATAGCGTAAAAATTATATCTTGATGTCTCCTATTTGGTGGAGCCATATAATGAATCTGTCCGTCAATCAACTCTGCTCGCACCCCATCTGACAACGCATAAATATCTTCAATTGTATAAGATTCTAACTTTTTTGCTACATCCATCTTGCCGCCCTCCTTCCATATATAAACTATAATACCTTATCTTTGGTACTATATCAATAACTTTTTACTTTCGATACTCAATGTTAAATTGTCAAAGAACATTTGTAAAAATACCAAAATCCACTTATTCAAATCAAATAAAACCATAATCTTATCTTGTTTTCATGTGCAGAAATGCCTATTTTACACACTTTTACACTTATGGATGCTTGCTCATATTACAGTTTTATCCATGATTTCCATATTTTTAATGTAGAAATAAGGCTTTTTCTATGTTATTGATTTACTTGAGAGTAAAAAGTTTTTTGTAAAAAAATAACCCTTCAGGATGAATTTATGGTATCTTTAAGTTACCAACACTTAAGAAAGATACAAACCACCAGAAGAGTTATTCTGTGTATAAGTTTACCATACTTTCTAGTGGTTTTCCATACGATTATG
>KE159550.1:23366-28552 GCA_000403215.2 Lachnospiraceae bacterium A4 | reverse complement strand
CCTACATGAGAAAATATTTTTTCCTGTTTACGGAAAAACATCCGGAATTACAAATAACACAAATAATTCGGAACCAACAAGATACGTCAGGAACCTATGAGGATTCACTGGCTTCTTAATAGTGCAAACTTTTTACTCTCAAGTTATGAATATGACCATAAAAATGCAATACATTTCTATAATACCCATTCCATTCAACCATAGGATAATGACAACAAACAATCTGCGTTCCATTATCATTAACCATTTTTATATCACAAATCTCTATAAAATAATTCTTACAAACAGGATTTTTCAGCAATTTCCCATCATGATTTCCTACAATTAAATGTTTTCTCCCTATTAATTGCTTCAAATATAAAATCGGATCTTCGCTTTTATATGAAAAATCTCCTAAAATATAAATATCATCATTATCATTCACTCTACTATTCCAGTTGTCAATAATAGTGTTATCCATTTCTTCTATTGTTTCAAATGGTCTATTTGATAACCTACGGATATTATCATGACCAAAATGTGTATCTGCAATATAATAATTCACTATATCTCACCTTCTTTTCATTTCTTGAAATCAAGTTTTCAATTACAATTTAGAAACCATATCCTTAACCTTCTGTATTTCTTCTTTTGTATGTGGAGTACCACCCTCATTCATCTCAATGTACCATTGCAACACATCTTTCTCATACTGTAAATCATTAATCCGTATTGATATTCTTGTTGTTACTTCTCTTGGATCTCCTTCAAATTCGTCATAGTATAATCCAAATACTTTCAAATCATTTGATTGAAACTTCATAATTGCTGTGATTCTTTGCAATCCGTCTACACATATAAAATCATCATATTCCGTCTTTGCTTTACAATGCCAACTCGGTTTATTGAAAAATATTTCTTTACCAGAAGTACCACCCTTTAAAACATATTCTATGTACTTCTCCTGTTGTTCCTCTGTCCATACATGACCACGCTGGAATTCTGGATTCAAAATCAATCCATATTCTTCTACATACTGATTGATTGTTTTGCTAAAATATTTGAAACCAACATCGACTTTATAATTTGCCTTATTTGTAAGCAATTGTGGTATATCTGTAAATTTCATAAAATCCTCCATCCGAAACTTTTATCTATATGCAACTGATGGACTGGTAAAACCAATCCATCAATCATACACTATATGTTTCTATTTACATTCAACACATTCATCAAAGCTTCCTGTAGCACTCTTGAAACATTAATTCCAGCATGTTCAGCTTCGTAATTAAGCCAACTCGGAAGTGCCACATTTCTTCTAACCGTTTTTGTATCTATTTTTCTCCTATATTCTCCTGAATCAATATCAACAAAAGACAAAATGGTTTCACCATCCTCTGAAAAAGTTCCTTTTGTAATATCCAATGTATCAGATGGTGCCGGAATTTCTTTTTTATGATCTTCCAGAGTAACACACGTCAACTCCATTGCATCTCTCGCCATATCAATAGCATTCTTCATATCTTTTCCTTCAGTTAAAACCTCCAAATCAGGAACTTCAACCAAAATACAATCTTCCGTTTTTGTAAACAAAACTGGGTATACTGCTTGCATAACATTCCCTCCATTATTTAATGACTATTTCAATCCTCGCCTCTTTAAAATCGCTTGTGCTAATCTTTCTGGTATTTCTTTATGTCTTTCAACCGTTTCAAATTCATTTTCTCCTCGCCTGTATATATCATGGTTGCTTCCATGATGATCAAATACAAAGCCTCCTGCTTCCAGCTTTTTAATCAAATCTCTTTGTTTCATTAGTGTTCCTCCCTACCTTTATATTATACACACTAATTACACAATAGTCAATGTATTTATACACAACTCTTACACAATAAAATCAATCATTCATCCAATAATTACGTTTCCTTCATAATTAGTTTTTACTTTTTCATTTAACCACTCTTCTACTTGACGTTCCTGATAAGTATAATTCCCACTTTTATATGCAAGAGAGATACATAATTTCTTTATTTCCTCTTCTGTTCCATTTTGAAATTTTTCTAAATTGGTCATATCAATCACCCTTTCATTTCTCATTCAAATACTTATTCGCTTCCTCTGAACCTCTAATATACAAGGTTGTATATATTCCTTTCCAGAAACAGCCAGGACACAAGCAACCATGATATGCCATATTGTCTCTTATAGAATACATATTGTGTCCACAATCTGTAAAGAAAAATGTTCCATCTCCATGCTTTTCTGGTGTTGTTTGATATGTTGCAATATTCATCTATGTTTCACTCCTTATTTCTTATTATACCATACATTTCTCCGCCAAACCAATCAGATTATTGATTCCATCAAATTTATCTTCTCCGTTCTGTGCCATGTCCCAGCACTTAGGAACTGTTAAAAAATAACTTTTAGTTTTTAGGTTTAATAATATAGTTCCATTTTCCAAGTGTTTCACAGGGGAAAATGCTGATTTGCGCTAATTCATCATCAGTTATTTTGCGACCAGTTTCATATACCTTTTCGTCAAGTTGACAGGTAATGGTCAGTCCCTTTTCCGTTGTTGTATTGGATATTAAACTGATTACTGTTTCAATATCAATTAAAGGCTGCCCCTGCCAGTTTTTTGAAATATAACAGAACATCCGGTGCTCTATTTTGTTCCATTTTGATGTACCAGGCGGATAGTGGGAAACCATAATTTCAAGCCCTGTGTCATTGGCTAACTGCTGCAGTTCGTATTTCCAGCTGCGGCTGCGGGAACTATTACTCCCACCACCGTCACACGTGATGTATATCCGCTTTGCCGCAGGGAATGCATTTTTCCCAATGGCATTCCACCAGCATGAAATGCTGGTGGCCGCAAATTCAGGTGTGTCATGGCTTGTCCCAAGGTTGACAAAACCAGTGTTGTTATTGAGGACATAAACGCCATATGGTGCCACTTTGCCTAATTCAGGTATCGGAAAATCATGGTCCAGCACTTTGCGGGGATTTTTTACTTCCCTGTACTCTGCACCAACATTTTTGAAACTGCCAATGTTTTCTTTTTTCTTTGTGTCAACAGAGATGACTGGCTCTCCATTCTCCAGATACTCATGAGCAGTATGGTCAATAAATTCAAACTGTTCATTACGGTCCGGGCTTGGTATGCCGACCTGCTCCATTTTTTGATTCACCTGTTTGCTGTAGCCCATATCTGTTAAAAGCTGTGATATCTTCACATGGCTGACAGTTATGGAATAATCTGCTTTGAGGATATCGCTGATTTTTCGGAGGCTAAGGGCTGATGCAACCCAATGCAGCTCCTTAGAGGGATCGCCATATGTATTGCCATCAATTATTTTTTCAATAGCTTCTGTAATGTTGGGGTAGGTTTCCGTTGTTGACTTGCGTCCAGCCCCTTCCCTGCGGATTCTGTTGCTGCAAATAACTGCATTATTTTTCGAGTCAGCATTTCCAGCAATGAGAGTTGGATATGTGATACCAGTTAATTCAATAATGTGGGCCTTTCCACCGTTACCGTATACATCGGCAGCTTTACTCAAAAGAATGCGTTTGCTTTTTTCATCTGATAAGCTGTTTATTAGCGAAACAAGCTCGTCAAACGGAACTTCATCTATAATATTCATGGTATAATACTCCTTTTCTGATCTATAAAAGAAGTATATCATACTATTTATTGACTTAAAAGTTATTTGTTAACAATTCCTTACTAAGAATTTCCCTAAAATCTTCTGCTTTTAATGGGAGCACAGGACTATTCTTAATAACTGGTTTTTTTCCGATAGAAACATCAGTGATAAATTCTCCCATATCACTATACAACTTGACTTCATCTTCCCTGGCAATTCCAATATAGCGAAGTGTCGTGTTTCGGTCTGAATGAGAAAATATTCCTTGCAATTTATCTACTGTTGTTACATCATACGGATGTAGTTTGACTGACCAGTAGCCAAAATTTTTTCGTAAGCTATGTGTACTCACAGGATACTTAATCTCACAAGCTTCCGCTGCAATCTTAAATTGTTTCCTGAAAGCCGCAGCATGACTCTGAATTGCTTTCATCATCAGTTCTTCATATTTTTCATCTGAATATTCTTCCTTGTGCTCTAATAATTCCGACATTTTAGCAGTTCCATTGATAAAATCATTATAATTCTCCATCGGATCAATTTCAGTATACTCAATATATAGCTTTAATGCATCCTTACATGCCTCACATATGTACAGACGTACAATTTTACCTGTCTTCCATTCCTTAATATCTGTTTCATCTTTCATACGTCCATTCTCATAATAGAAATCAGACCATTTTAAGGAAAGAGTATCACTTACACGCCTTCCAAGAAGCAATCCAAAATTAAATGCCAAGTACCAATGCCACTGGCCTTTCATTTTGAAGTAATCAATCATATTCTTAATATCTTTCATATACCAGAACGGATATACTTCTGTTTTTCCTGTCTGCTTTGTTTTGCTTCCCATAATCACTCCTCCAATCAAACGATGATTTCAAGACTACACCCAATAATAACTCGTTTCAATAAATTTTAATTCTTTAAAGTCATGTAATTCTCTTTTAAGAATCTCTGTATATTTGTCCACCAAAACTCCTGCCTTTCCAATTAACCATCCTGGTTGAGATGTAAAAATTTTTAATATACCATTCCTATATCTAAATTGTATAACCCTAGACGCTCCACTTTCATTTTTCCATGACTTTAATATTTTCTGAATCCTCTTATCCATGCCTGTTTTCTCCAATCTTATCGCATATTCCACTCTTCTATTACCTTTTCAATACATTCCTGCTCCGACATCTCATATATATCGTTATATGATTTTGTCCTTGGATTTATCTTACATTTTCCATTTTTACAAGCTATATAATATTCATAATTCCCATAATAACCATGACCCCCATCCCATAAAGGATCTTTAGCTAAAATAGGCATATCATGGCAAAATGGACATTCTTTTGGTGGTATTCTCATAAGTGGTATATTCATTTAATTATTCCTCCAATCATTTTATAGAGCGGTCTCGGAAACTCTTTAAGCCCGAATTTCCGCTCTTTTTTCATGTTCTTCTTTTTTGCTTTCCTCCATATCCCGGAAAACATTTTTGTTAAATTTTCAAAAAAGTATTGACATATAAGTCAAAATGTGCGGCGCGTTTGGTGACCATAT
>KE159550.1:5341-23356 GCA_000403215.2 Lachnospiraceae bacterium A4 | reverse complement strand
TCTATAATATTCATGGTATAATACTCCTTTTCTGATCTATAAAAGAAGTATATCATACTATTTATTGACTTAAAAGTTATTTGTTAACAATTCCTAAACAAATATTTCAATACATTGATAACAATAGTACATTAATAACAAATAAAGATACACAATGATACTTGTGTATCTTTATTTGGCTTCCTGATATTCCTGTAAAATCAATGCATACAGCCTTTATGTTGATATTTTTGTAAATAACATCTCTTTGAATAATACATATTGTTTGTATCATATAATACATATCGTTATTTTTAAATAATATGCATTATATGTCTGACACGTAAAAAATATCTGACCAAATAATACATATAGATTATTTTTATTGATATGGATTGTACATGATGGTATAATAATATAATATACCTATAAATCAGCACAAACAATATGTCTTATACAGGAAAGCAGGAAATGAAAAGTTGAACTACGTACAACCCATACGGGACAAGAAAAAAATACAGACAATGAAAACCGTGTTAAAGGCCAAAGACGAAAAATATTACATCATGTTCCTGATCGGGATTAATGTGGGGCTTCGTGTATCGGATATCCTTACCTTGAAGGTATCCGATGTAAAGGACAGGACGCATATTAATATCATAGAGAAAAAAACAAGCAAGACGAAGCGGTTCCTTCTTAATTCACAAATGCAGGTTGAATTAAATATCTATATTGAAAAATTCAATCTGACTGATGAAGATTATCTGATCAGAAGCAGAAAAGGAAAGAGCCAGCCCATCAAGCGGGACAGGGCATATAAAGTACTGAATGAGGCTGCGCAGGAAATCGGACTGGACGAGATCGGCACACACTCCATGCGCAAAACTTTTGGCTACTGGCATTATCAAAAATATAAAGATATCGCTCTGCTCCAGCATTTGTTTAATCACGCAAATTCTGCGGTTACATTGCGTTATATCGGTGTGAATCAGGATATCATGGACCAGTCTGTATCGGATTTTTTCCTATAGTAATTGGCAATAATTCACCAACTACCAATTGAACTGGTAGTTGGTGTCACAAACGTCCAAACTCAATTATATTAGTTGAATCACAGTATCTAATTTTTCGTTATTTTCACAAGCCTCTTTCAATTTCAATAAAAATTTCATCAACAGCGAGCTGTTGTCAGCATATGCACAAAATAAATCTGATTCGGAATCAAAATATATCTCTCCTGCGAAATCCGCCCGTGCCTCCTGACGCAGTATACTTGCCACCTTCTCCCAGTCATATCCACTCCCCATAATTCCTTCATCCATTCTTTTCATAAACAGTTCTTTTTTGTACAACGAAGTATCCAAAAATACATACATCATACCACTCTCTAACTTCATCGTATGAAATGGAAAAATATGTTCCTGAGTCTCTCCATTTACGTCCGCTTCTGTCAGTTCTGATAATCATAATAATCCGTGTAAACTCCATGTTTCAAGAATAAATAAGCGGCTCTGCAAGATCACACAGACCTTTCTGCCTAAATCACAAACCAAACCATTCAAAACTGCGTCTCTTTACACCTGTTATTTCACAAATATCCTACATTTGCAACGACTATCTTTTTTTGATTTACAGGCGATTTTATGTTAATTCTTAACCGAGTCAGTCCTGCCGACTGCCAAAACTTGATTACAATATTCATCAAAATCTCCCATATGGCTAATTGCAAGTATTGTCATAAAGTATTTTTGTTTGTACATCATCAGCCTGTCAAGCAGTATCCGCCTTGATTCTTCATCTAAGGCACTGGTAGCTTCATCTAAAACAAGGACTTCTGGTTTGCGCAGCAGCATCCGCGCAATACCAATCCGCTGCCGTTCACCGCCACTGATATTTTCGCCGTTTTCTTTGATATAAAAATCAAATCCCCTCTCATCACAAAATGTATCCAAAACGCAGGTCCATAAAACCTCATCTATTTCTGACTGCGCATAATACTCTCCAAATAACAGATTTTCATAAAGGCTCCCTTCAACCAAAACAGTATTCTGCTCTACGTGCAATATATGGTTATAGTATTGTTTGGTTTTATATTCTTCAACTGGATAATGATTATATTCAATGCTTCCGTTTAGTCCCTGAAAGTCCTCCAGACGGCACACCAGCTTTAGCAGTGTGCTTTTTCCGCAGCCGCTTGCCCCTTTGATCAGCACAGTATCACCTTTTGCCACATCAAGTATCACATGGTGCAGGATACTTTCTTTTGCACACTGGTATTGATAAGTATTTATCCTGACCTGCATACCCTCAAATGATGCCACGTCCCGTTCCCCATCTTGAAACGCACCGCCCTCATAAATATCCGAAATTCTTTCATATACCCGCCTGGCATTCTTTTTGTCCAAAATCAAGGCTGCAAGGAGAATGATTGGCTCGTTTAATTTCTGTGAAACCAGCATAATTGCAATCGTTTCTCCAGTTGTCATCTGCCCAGTTTTGGTAAATAAAAGCCCCAAGGCAAACGCAAAAAGCGGCAAGGTGTTTGTCATAAAATTCAGCATTGCATCATTTAGCGCTGAGAACCTGCTCAATTTATGCAGTACTTCCTTTTCTCCCCGTTCATGCAGCCTTTTGAGCCGTCTGCAAAAATAACATTCGTTATGCATCTGGCAAATCACTGGAAAGTTTTGAAGCCAATTATATAAATACGCGTTTATTTTTCCATAAAGTGCTTGCTGCTTTCCTGTAAAATATGCCTCCTTCTCCTCAAATTTTTGAGATAACCAAAAGACACCCAGTATAATCACAACCGTGATCCCTGTTATCACAAGGTTATAGCCTGCCATCATAACTAAATAAATCAACAGAATAACAGACTGCCCCACGATGCTGATTTTGCCCTTTGACAGCCAGAACGAGATGACAGAGATATCATTGTTTATCGCAGACACACGTTCGCCCAGCTCCTGTCCGCTTCCTGAATGAAAGTTTTTCAGAAACGAGACAAAAGTATGACGCTTTAACGCTGTTTCGCCGTAATAAATCAGAGAACGCAACAAATACTGATCTGCTATAACCGCAGCCAGATATCCTCCCAGTATCCATAAAAATTTTATCCCGAAGCCCCTAAACCGCCCGATGTCTGCCGTTATCGCGGTGTCAATCATTTCCTGAAGCAAATCAACCAAGATAAGCCCTGCCAGCGTACTTCCCATAAATGCAATGAAAAATAAAATGCGCCTCCTGCGGAATTGTAAATATATCGTTTTGAGTTTTTCCATCATCTGCCACCTTTTAACCAATCGTTAAAACTTTGCTGCCAAACGCTTCAAAATCTTTTTTATGGCTGATTGCAATGACAGTCATTTCATGCTTTCTGGCAAATGCAAGAATATTGCCCGCCACCTTCCTTGCGGTATCCGCATCTAATGCACTTGTCACTTCATCTAAAATCAGAAGCTCTGGCCTGCGGACTATCATCCGCGCAATGCCAATCCGCTGCCGTTCACCGCCGCTGACATTTTCGCCCGCCAGTGCAAGCGAATAATCCAAACCATAGCGTGTCACAAACTCCTGTAATCCACAGATCTCTATTGCCTCCTCCAGCTCCTCTTCCTTTACGTTCTGTTCCATTAGGATATTGTCACGCAAAGTCCCTTCAAAAAGAACTGTATCCTGACCTGCATACAATACATGTTTGTGATATTCCTTGATGGACAGTCTGTCAATCCTGATGCCATTATATTGAATACAATTCGCGCCTTCTAGTCTGAGCAGGCCTGCGATTAATTTTGCAAGCGTTGATTTTCCGCCGCCGCTGGTACCCTTTATGACGCAGATGTCCCCTTTTGTCAATTCTATATCAGTACTTTTTAAGACAGTTTTTCCTGCCTGTGCAAAACGATATCCGTCAATATGGATATTCATACGCTCAAAACTTTCCACTGGCAGTTTCGTTGCAGTGTCTTGGCTGTCTCCCTCCTCCAGCATGGTTTCAATTCGTTTTTCAATCGCTAACGACAAACTTCTCTGGGGAAATAAATCTGCGATTGACTGAACTGCTCCAGAGAGTTTTATGGTTAAATCCATCATAATGACCGCCGTTCCAATCGTCGATTTGCCAAGAATGGTTAAGACGACACCAGCAAACAGCATCATAAAAGGGAGAATTTCCTGTGAAAAAATAAGCTGTGTTATAAAAAGTGCATTGCTTTTAATCACTTTATTTATAACAGGGAGATAGGAATTTTTTATATAAGCATCATATTTTTGAATGAAATAGCCAGATTTGTCAAGCTGTTTGATTGTATTTCTGCAACGCCCTACGCTTAGCATATATTGATTCAGTTCACTGCTTTGCTCCTGCTGCGCATTTCTTGCCATTCCCAGCTTGCCGCTCAGTCTATTTGCCCATAAGAGGCTCAGCACAACAAGCACCAGTGCAGTCAGGGACAGAATGCGGTCTATGCAAAACATATAGACAGAAAAACAGGCTAAATTAACTGACTCTAGTACGAATTGAAGTACGCCATATGTATACCATGCCATGCTTTGATACAGATCTTCTGTCATACTATACAAAATGCCGCCAGCCTCATTTGCCTCAAAAAAGCTGTAGTCTTTAGACAGCACACGTTTTACCAGTTGTGCCTGCCCTTCAAAATTACCATTTTTCGCAAGCTTTGTAAGAAAATATTGTTTGATATACCGAAAAACCGCCAACACGATATACAATGCAATTAACCCGCTAAAAACGGCTATTTCAAACGTCATAGAATCCACAAAACGCTGTGTGCACTCCTCCATAACCAAAGTAGCAAACGTTATGAATGCGGATATAATCACCAGCAGGCACCGGTCTTTGCGAATTTTTTTCGAAAATTTTATTTTCATTGTGTTCTAAACTGAAAAACCAGTACTCCTTCATTGTTTTTTATGAAATTCTTCTTGATTTATGTTCTGAATTTCATCACGCTAATGTAAAAAAATCTGTAATAAAACTTGACAGATTCAAAGTTTATTCCTCAAAACTGCCATGGATCATACTATAAAATATTTGCTGTTATTTATATATCAAAAAAGAACCTTTTTCATTTTCTAAATCCCGAAAATAATGCTCAGTTTATTACAGCTTCTAAAAAGCATTTTCTTATATTTTACCGGACAAAATTACATACGTTTTTTATAAAATTTATCCCGTTTTCACGAACTTTTACTTAGAAAAAATCACACCAAAACAGACAGCACATGCCTTTTTTCAGTCTCTGTATTCCGCAAAATATAATAAACTATAATGCACAAATAATTTGAAACAGCATAACATTTTTACTGTCAGTTATTTATCCTCTGCAACGCTAATATTACTTCTGCTATTTACATGATAACACATATTTACATAGAATTCTATCCCGACAACCGTCCTGTCTTTTTATGTAAGAGCATTTCATCGTATACATGGTAACTCTGTTAATCTCACTTTTTACATTATCGAGAACCTTGCTCTTGAAGTTTTGAAAACTCTTGGTAGCAGGACGAAACAAAAGCGGAGGAGGTAACAAAACGTTACTCCCTTTGCGATACATAGGCGTATAGCATTCATATTCCCCCATACAGCCGTTTTTTTATTCAATATAGGAATCCTTATCTATTATCTTTAAAAACGGTTAGAATCGGCTTGTATGAGGTTAGAGAGGGTGTTTGTAAAAGCTACGTTTTGATAGTTTTAAAATCCTATAAATATATATATATATATACTTTAATACTTTAAATACTTAGGGGGATTTTTCGAGGTGATTAAACATGGAAAAAATGCAGTAAATATAAGGCTTTCCAGAGTTATCCACAATCGGCTAAAAGCTACGTTTTGATAGTCAAAAGCTACGTTTTGATAGTTTTACGGCTACGTTTTGATAGTTTTGGATTTTTCACGAAAGGGCGCAAAAGCTACGTTTTGATAGTTTTGAAATTTAAAGCTACATATCTTGAAAATATGTAGCTTTAATGATAGAATAGCAATAATGACACGAAAGGAAGTGAAGCAATGGCAAGAGGAAAGAAGCAGATCGAGGGGCAGTTGTCCTTTAACTTCTCCCTTGATACTGGAAATTATGTTGTGCAAGCGAATGACCTTGTGGGGGGCAAACAGTCCTTAAAGCTGAATAGCGCAAAGCTGATAAGGGCGGCTATTATGCAGATTGTTCCAGATGATGATGAACTAAAGCCCTATGTGATAACCATTAAGGAATTGTCTGAACTTTTGAAAGTGTCTGAAAGTAACCTATACAGAGATATTGACGATATAACGGACGATATAATAAAGAATCCTGTTTTTATAAAGGAAATCAGCAGGAGGCAGATAAAGTGGGTTAAAATTCCGTGGGTAAGTCGTTGTGAATACAACTCTGATGTTGGCGTGGCTATAAAGCTGAATGATGATCTAAAACCGTTTCTTATAAAGCTAAAGGAACATTATACACAATATAGCCTTGATAGCATCCTCACAATGAAATCAACCTATTCTATCCGTATTTTTGAGCTGCTGCAGGAAAAGATGAAGTCAAAGCTGCTAGGGAGAAATGGGGAACTTGTGGAGTTAACGCTGCAGGAGTTAAGGGAATGTTGCGATTGTGAGGACAAATATACAAAATTCAATAACTTTAAGGCGAGGGTTTTAGATGTTGCATGCAATGAAATAAACGCTTTGACAACCTTTAGAGTGGATTATACATACTCAAAACAGGGGAAAAGCGTTGTTGCAATCGTCTTTCATGTAAATATGTGCTATCACACGCCAGAGCCGGGAGGTATGAGCCGGATGTGGAGATAGAACAAGATTAGCCTTTGTTACTTTGCCGAAAGTAAAAGTAACGCAAAAGCACTTTTGATAGCTTTGCTTCTCGCAGCTTCTAAGGCACCTTAGAGGCTTATTTCACCTCTAGGTATAGAATTGTGCAGGGAAGGTTTATTTGTCGCTCTACGGGCCTTGTAGAGCCTGCCAGGGGCATATGTATGCAACCGGGTAGAAGCAGTTAATTTTTTCTTACGCCGTGTACATAAAAAAGACGGAGTGTCTGCTGCTGCTTTTTCACTCCGTCTGTTTCTTCCGCAGTGCCTGTAAAGGACACCGCGAAGTATATAAAAAACATATCAGGTTAAATCTAAATATAAATTTTTATATTGTTTTGCAGAATTATCCCATGACAAATTCTTATCCATGTCTCTTTGAACCATTTCGTCCCAGCACCAGCGGTTCAGGAAATACAAGCTCTTCGCCCTGTTAATGGCATCCAGCAACAGGCCGGCATCATAACGGTCAAACGTAAATCCGTTCCCCATGTTAGAGTACATGTTATATGGCTCTACAGTGTCTTTTAAACCGCCAGTTTCACGGACAATCGGTATTGTGCCATAATGCATGGCAATTAACTGTGTTAAGCCGCAAGGCTCAAACTGGGAAGGCACAAGCAGGGCATCCGCTCCCGCATAAATCCGGTGAGCCCTTGTCTCGTCATACATGATGTTAGAACATACATTTCCTTTGTATGTATATTCATAATACCGGAAGGAATCCTCATACCGCTGATCACCGGAACCGAGCACGACAATCTGTGTATGTTCATCCATAATCTGCGTCATAATCGAGTTGACCAGATCTAACCCCTTCTGGTCTGTCAGGCGGGAAATCAATCCAATAACAAATTTGTGGTCATCCTGAACCAGTCCAAGTTCTTCCTGCAATTTGTGTTTGTTTTCCTTTTTCTTTTCCAGTACATTGGTGATGTCATAATTTACATACAGTCTGTCATCTGTATACGAATTCCAGATATCATAGTCGATTCCGTTTACGATACCTCTAAGTTTGTTGGAATGGTATCGTAAATGGGCATCCAGTGTCTCGCCATAGTATGAATTTTGGATTTCCCCTGCATATGTATTGCTGACCGTTGTAATGATATTGGAATAGGTCAGTCCGCCTTTGAGCATATTGGCATCTTCATAGCCTGTTTTTAGTGCATCTTTGTTAAATACATAATCCGGCAGTCCTGACCAGTACTGGATTGTAGGAATATTATAAATGCCCTGGAACCGCAGATTGTGAATTGTCAAAACAGTTTTTGCAGAGGTAAGTTTTGTGTCTACAAACTTTACTCTCAAAAATACAGGAACCAGCGCCGCCTGCCAGTCATGACAGTGGATAATGTCTGGAACCCAGTCCATATAGTTTAATGCCGCCAGCGCTGCTTTGGCGAAGTAACAGTATTTAGGGATATCGTCAATCAGATTTGTATATGGATTTCCACTGGCAAAAAATTCTTCGTTATCAATGAAATCATATACAACACCATCCCAGACATATTCCATGATTCCCACATAGAATGATTTGCCGTCCGCGCATAAATCCATCTGGAAAGAACCTTTGAATACCATTTTCTCCTGATATTCCTGCGGAATACACTTGTAGCGTGGAAGAATTACTTTCACATCACAGTTTTGTTTGATCAGGGCTTTTGGAAGCGCATACATGACATCTCCCAGACCGCCGGTTTTTACAAAGGGGTAGCATTCTGAACCGATAAATGCGACACTTCTTCGGGGTGTCGTGTACTCTTCTGCTTTGGGTTTTTCTGAGGCTGGTTCCTCAACTGCTTCCGGGGTCAATGGTTCTTCCTCAGTTTTTTCAGCTTCTTTCTTCGATGCTTTTTCCGGTTTTTTTGTCTCTTTTTTTTCAGTTTCTTTTTTGGCAGTTTTTGCTTTGTTTTTTTCTAAAGGCTGAACCTCTGCTTCAGCTTCTGATTGAACTGCTTCAGTCTGAACTGTTTCTGATGAAGTATTCACCTTTTTTGTAGTTTTGACTGGTTTCGTTTTTTTCGTAGTTGAAACATTCCGTTTTGTCATACAACACCTCCAAAATTCATTATTTTTTTATTATAATTATAATATAAGTTTGTCACGTTCGCAATGGGAATTGATAAGATAAGGGTTCAGCAGCGGTCAAGAAAAAGAGTATTATATAGGCGGCGCAAAGATTATTTTTTTTATCTTTTCATAGCTGCGTTAAATTTAAAAAATAAATGTTGCTGAAAATGGTATTAAATGAATAATATAAACTTATGTTTAATCTTGCAGATAATTTAGATAAACAGTATAAACAATTCCGAATAATTTATGTGGAAATATAGATTGGAACATGTTATACTGTTTATTGGTATGAAATCTGCCCAAAGGGCACAAAGGAGAGCAAGGATAATGAAAAAAAGAAATGTAGCAGTATTAGCGGCGGCTGTTGGACTGATGCTTACAGCCTGTGGAAATCCCAAAGGCACAGCAGACAACAGATCTGACAGCGCGGCAGTGTCCACGGACACTGTAGAAAACAAGGCGGCAGAGGAGGAAACACAAGAGCCGGAAAAGCTTCCAGCTTCACAGGACTATGTCTCCTCAGACGGCACTTATAAAGTAATTTTGCTTGAGGGGCTCACGCAGACCGATATGCCGCTTTCAGCAGGATGCAACATGATGGGACTCGATGGTGATACTGCCAGAAAAGGATTTTCTGGTATTTCCCTCAGATGCACTAAGTCCAATATTCCGGGAAATCCGGGCGATATCGAAAACCTTGAGGCATTTGCGGATTATATAACAGACATGGCGTTAAACGGCGCTGGCGTAACGGTGGACTGGACGGATATCGAGGCGCCTTCTCTTGAAGGTGCGGAGCGCTGTCTTGCACGGGAAGGCGTGGCAAAAAGCGGGACAGGCAGGGGACAGGCATACAGCTATTTTGTGGAAACTGCGGACAGCTATTTTATGGTGGTTATGGTCGGAAATGACGATGATATTGAGGAAGCTAGGAAAATCATTGTACTGGAGCTTTTAGATGATGCAGCCAAGCAGGCGGGGACCAAGGATTTTCTCAGCAGTATGACAGCAATCTTAGATTCTGTGAACGGAGCCAGCGTTTCGGAGACCTTTAGGGGGCTCGAGGAGGCCGGCGCAACGCAGGACCAGCTTGAGGCCATTTCTTCACAGGCGCAGCTAAGCCTGTCAAGCAGCTGGGGCGTGGAGAACGCAGATGACCTGATAGAGACGGTGGACTGGCTGATGGCAGAAGGGCACAATCAGGATGCTTTAGATGCCCTTTTGGAATACAATGCAGATGGGGAAACACAGCGTGATGCATTTGATGCCAAGCTAAAAGAGCAGGGTCTTGATGACGGAACGTACATCAGCCTGTTAGCAGCTTTTGATGCACAGGCAGCTTACGGGGACGGTGCGATTGCAGCGTGGGATTTAAGCCGTGTCGGAACGGTGATGGGCTTTGGCTATGCGGCTGGCTACTGCACTTATGAGGAGGCGCTGGACAAGATTTTAGAGGCGGCACAGAAAGCGCAGGCGCTTTACGGCTCGTGGGAGGATTTTAACAAAAGCTATCTCTATGGGTATTCCTATTGGTCGGAGGAGTCCATAGAGGATTCACAGAGCAGCGCAGCAGAGCGTGCGGAGCTTATCAGCAACATGGAAGCGCAGGCAAACGGGCCTTTTTCGATGGATTGGAATATGGAGTTGAAAAAGGAATGGTAATGCAGCAGAGGGGCTTTTTGCCCCTCTTAATCTTTGATATGTTTGTCGTTGTAAAATAAGGTTGTCGTATAATATCACTTTTTTTGTGTATTTGGGTTTGCAAACTTATGATACACTAAAGTGTCTTATACGGCATTTTTACTTAAAAGTTTTATAGTGGTGTATGCGACTATCAATTTATCAATTGTTTGTTTCGTCTACTTGAAAAATAACTTTTTGATAGTTTTGAAAGTCTGATAAAATAATATAGATACTTTAATACTTAAATACTTATGGACAAATTTTGGCATGTGGATAACTCTTGAAATCCAGTAAAATAAAGGGGTTCAAGAGTTATCCACAAAGCGCGAAAAATAACCTTTTGATAGTCAAAAATAACCTTTTGATAGTCGAAAAATAACCTTTTGATAGTTTTGAACTTTTGAATTTCATCGAAAAATAACCTTTTGATAGTTTTGAAAAAGTTGAGTTTCAATGAAAAATAACTTGTTGACAAAACAGTTATTTTAAAATAGAATATGAAAAATAACTAAAATTTAAAGAGGGTATTTAAAAAATGGGGAGAGGGCACAAACAAATTGAAGGACAGATATCCTTTGATTTTTGTTTGGATGCAAGAAATTATGTATGCCAAGCAAATACACTGGTTGGAGGTAAACAGGCATTAAAATTAAATAGTGCGAAACTGATAAGAGCTGCTATTATGCAAGTAGTGAAAGGAGATGAAGAACTTAAACCATATATCATAACAATAAAAGATTTATCAGAACTTTTGGGAGTTCCTGCAAGTAATATCTATAGGGATATTGAAAATATTACAGATGACATAATAAGAAACCCTGTTTATATCAGGGAGGAAAGAGCTGGGAAAACAATCAGATTCATAAAAATACCTTGGGTTACAAGGTGCGAGTACAGTTCAGATATAGGAATTGCCATTGAATTAAATAATAAATTAAAGCCATTTTTGTTAAATCTTAAAGAACATTACACACAATATACTTTGCAGGAAGTTCTTGTTATGAAATCTGTTTATGCTATTAGGATTTTTGAAATGATCCAAAGTAAAATAATGAGTAAAGTTCTTCCTAAAGATGGGATATTCATAGAAGTTCCAGTACAGGAAATACGAGAGTGCTGTGATTGTGAAGATAAATATCCTGCTTTTGGAAATTTTAAAGATAAAGTGATTGATAAGGCAGTAAGTGAAATAAACAGGGTAACAATGTTTTCGGTCAAGTATTCATACATAAAAGAAAAGCGAAATGTAATAGGAATAATATTTCATGTAAATATGTGTTATCATGGTTGATTTTTTGAAAGAGAGCTGAGTAAATCCGCATATCCATTTAACAATGATGCAGAAGGATTTGGGAAAGCAAAGAAATGGGCAGTAAAAATAGCAGCCGAACATAATATGATCCGAAGAAGATGTTAAGGGACATTCGACGGCAGCAGCGTAAGTCATCCCTGCAGGGTTCCAGAAGTTTCTGAGAGCGGGTAGGGTTATGGAAAGAAACCCGGTAACGATGGAGTGTTACAGTTACTGCCATCAGAACAAAGACCAGCCGTATGAGGCGGGGGAAGCATCTACGGAAGATCCGTATCCTGCGGAATGGACGAGGCGGTAAAATCAAAATACAGACTGATGAACCCTTTTCCGGGTATCAGTCTGTGCCTGGATTTTTCGAAACCATTATAAATTGTTCTGTTCCGATAAAGGTTGTAGAATATTACATTTTATCAGGCTTTAAGAAATTTCAAAAGTTGTAAACTAGTGTATCTGACACAACGGCTACTAAAAAGCAGACTTTTTTATGGCTGAAGATAGTTTTCAACTGCTTTTAGAACCAGCTCTTCATCATATTCACAGCCTTTTTCTTTAAATTTATTTTTGATGTCATTTTGAAACTTGTAAACCCCGATTATACTTGATGCAGTAACCTGCTCGCCAACTGCAAATTTTTCTATGTCTTTTAATTTTACAGACACAGTGGTGGTCTTTCTGGGTTTCTTTGCCTTTTCTGCAAGCCCGAATATCACCATCATAAACTCTTCATTCCACTCTGCGACTTTTCTTGTTAAAAGTTTTTCCGCATCATGAATGCTTATTTTCTGAATGCCTTTTTCTTTGACAAATTCCGCAAGTTTATTTTGATTATAACTCGTTGCACAAGCAATCTTGTATGCTGCGGTAAGCGGCATATCCCCATTGTCAAGCATTTCAAGCAGATATGTATTTAAGGTATTGATTTTCAGATACCATAATACCTTTGTTCTGGTCAAAGAAAATTCATCGTTGATCTCTTCATATATTTCTGATTTGTAGACGCTATTATCATATCCCGCTATCAGCCTTGTCAGCATACGAGAAAGTTCACTGGGTTTCATTTCATGAAGCTGTCTGTTCTGCAAATTCGTGATAATTACAATTCTTTCCGCTTTTTTTATATCTAGGTCAGTCCGTATAATACATGGGACACTGATGTGAAGCTCTCTTGCAATATCCACTCTGTTATGTCCTGCAAGAATCAGTCTTTCGCCCTCCCTTACCCATATGATACAAGGTTCAATAATCCCATCCTGCTGTATAGACTCTTTTAAAGTATCTCTTTTGAATCCTGTATGCAGTCCCAGTCGTATGCCTTTGTCTGGATAAGGCAGAAGCGCGTCTGGAGTTTCCATTGAAATTTCAAAGGAATCCGTATTTTTAAGTTCATTCACCACATCTATTAATGGCGTATCTTCTTCATGTACTTTATATTTATCATCTGCCACTGCATTTTCCTGCGCCCTTGCCGTTAAATTTTTCAACCTGTTTCTTGCCATCTTCTCACCTCTCTATTTTTAAGATTCTTTGCTCTATTTCATCTGCCAAGTTTTCAAAATCATTTAGGATTCCCTGTATGCTTCTTTTGTCAACGCCTTTTGTATCACGGTATGCATGGATAGATTTATACATATTTTTGGCTGTTGTGGCCCCCGCAGCCTTGCTTATGATCGTTGTAAATGGCATACAGTGATTTGTTTTGCCAAAAGCACACAAATCTTTATATGCTTCTTCCTGATTTTTCAGGTCCTCATTTTTGTTTAAGACGATGCCCAGAATAGAGATATCAGACATTTTATTTTTTTTTAGCAGTTTAATGTCTGTTACCACTTGTTTTACACCGTCTTGAGACGCCTTATCCGCCTCGGTGAGTATCAGACAGTAATCTGCTGCGACATATCCCATGTTCAGCAGCGGGCTTCGTGCCGGGGCACTGTCAATGAGTATGTAATCATAATCCTCCATGCAGGATATCAGCTCTTTTAGAAGAAAAACATCTGTCGTATCACTAAATTCTGCAAGCGCATTGGACAGGTTTCTGTGTCCTGCAATAATATCAAAACCTTCGCCTGTTGTCTGAATTGATCTCGTAATGATATCGTCTTGCATGTCATCCTCTTTTTCTGCTTCAGCTTCAAGATGATTCATGATTTCTTTGATTTCCAATAAAACATCGCGTATGGTTGGTATATTCTTGTCATCATATTTGGCATTGACATACATGGATATGTTTACTTGTCCATCTAAGTCTATAATCAATACCCTTTTTCCTTTTCTTGCATAGATTGCCCCTAACTCCAAAGTTGTTGTAGTTTTTCCCACACCTCCTTTTTGATTGCTAACCATTATTGTTTTTGTCATAACCCTACCTCCGTTTTTGTGTGTGAAATCCCTCTCAAACCCTTATAAATACTGGGATAGAAGGCACTTAGCAAGAATCTCGCTTTTTTATATTTTATCACGATGTCACAATATATTTATAATATGCTAATCTTGTAATGTATGCAAGGTTTGCCCATACATTTTTTAAAATTACTTTTTGCAGGGTTTGTGGAATATTTGCAAATATAAATTTATTTTCTTATAAAAATTTTTTGGAGAAAAAATGGCTGAACGCCTTTATTTTACTGGGGTTAAGAGACTTTAGCGAGAATCTTGCTTTTTTAGATAATTTATTGATTTAGATTCTTTTTGAAAAAATGAAAAGTTACTGGAACAGCATGTCCAGTAACTTTATAAATATAATATTCTCGTTCTGAATTATGCATCAAATATCATTTGCTGCATGGTATGCACTGCGGATAGCTGCCGCAATATCTGCTGTGCGTTCCCCGGAACAATCCCCAATATATGTAATAGGCGCTGTAATTCCAGCCGCGTCAAATATATTTTTCCTGGAGCCAAGCGCATTGACAATGGTATCCGCTGAAATTACTGCTTCAGTATTGTCTGTCAGGTTCGTCGCATAAATAACATTGTCGCGAATTTCATTCACTTTTGTGCTGACATGCTGCGCTACGCCATGTTTCTCAAAATCCTTTGTAATCAGCGGAAGTACGGTACCTGACTCTCCCGCAGCAATTTTATCAAGCATTTCTACAATAGCAACCTTATAGCCTTTATCCGCCAGATATTCTGCTGTTTCTGTACCTACGAGTCCGCCGCCCAACACCACACAGGTGCCAGAAACTTCTGTGCCTTTCAAAACGTCCCATGAAGAGACAACATTGCTGTTTTCTACCGGCATTGGCAGCGCCATATTATGAGCACCGACTGCCACAATGATGCTGTCAAATCCGTTCAACTCCTCTGCAGTTGGCTCCGTGTGAAGCTTCAAATCCACATGCAGCGTCGGAAGAATTTTTTCATAATACGAAACCGCACGAAGAATCTCGCTCTTTCTGGGTGGCACTGCCGCCAAATGAATTTGTCCGCCAATCTTCTCTCCCTTTTCAAAGAGCACAACCTGATGTCCGCGTTTTGCTGCGACACGCGCTGCCTCAAGTCCGGCAATTCCGCCGCCGACAATTGCAACTTTCTTGATATCCTCTGACGGTTTTATAAATATGGTTGTCTCATCTCCGTTTTCCGCGTTGAGCACACAAGAAATATAACGGCGGTTCTGAATCGCATCCACACATCCTTTATTGCAGTTTAAGCATTCCCGAATACACTCACCGGCGGCTGTCTTTACTGCAATATCCGGATCTGCCAGAAGCGATCTGCCATAACCGATGATGTCTGCTTCACCATTGGCAAGAATCTGTTCTCCAGCTTCTACTGTGATCACGCGGCCAACTGTAGCAACTGGAATATTTACTGTATTCTTCACGCGCTTTGCCACTGGAAGGGTCCAGTTGTACGGCACATCGCCCATGGGCGGAATGGTATCGCCCATGTTTCCGGTATGGTTTGCCTGCGCTACCTGAATCATATCCACGCCGGCCTGTTCCAAAAGTTTGGAAAATTCAACGGCTTCGTCCTCTTCTAATCCGCCCTTTCCGCGCAGTGAGCCATCTGCATTGACAGTAATCAACGGAAGTTTGTACTCAACAGCGACTGCGGGTGCTGCTTCCCTGATTGCCGCTACTACTTCCAGCGCATATCTTGTCCTGTTCTCTAAGCAGCCTCCGTACTCGTCTGTGTGGTGGTTCAATAATTTTGAACACATAGATCCCAGCAGTCTGTCTCCATGTACCTCAATCGCATCCACTCCTGCTTTTTGAGCTCTCGCGGCACACTGTGCGATACTTTGACAAATCTGTGACAACTGTTCTTTGGTCGCCTCGTCCACAAAATGCTGCATTTCATAACGAAGTTTTGCATAGGCCTCTTTTGTTACTTTCTCTGCCTGTTTTGTCTGCGTTTGATATTCCTCCTGATTTCCGGCCGCTTGTGCTTCTGCTGCGGCTTTCCTTGCCATTTGTGCTGTCATGATCAGCTTTCCGACGCCGGGCACATCATACTCCGGGTGGAAGATTTGCAGTGCAAGCTTGCTGTCATGTGCGTGCAGTGCATTTGCCAGTTTTTCAAACGCTGGAATCTGGCTGTCATCATAAAGCATTGGCGTCGGCGATGCTGTGCGGACTGGCGCCACATCGCCAATAACAATATAGGCAGCCCCGCCCTTGGCAAGACGCTCATAAAATCCAAGGCTGCGCGCCCCTATAGAGCCGTCGCGCTCCTCATACCCTGTTGTCAGCGGCGGAAACATAATTCTGTTTTTTAATGTCATATTTCCTATCTGAATTGGCTCTAATATTTTTCTCTTCATACGTAACCTCCAAATTTAAATTTCTTTTCTTCTATCTCTATATTGTGCTGCATTGTTTTACAATTTTTTCGCAAATGCATATGCTTCTGCAATCGCATTTTTTAAATTTCCTACCTGATGGCAGTCTCCAAGAACATGGGCGCCCTCAAAATTTACCGGTGCGGGCGTGTAGCCCACTGCAAATACAAGGGTATCTGCATCATCAATCACATGCTCTGTCCCATTTTTGATATATGTAATGGTGGTTTCATCTACTTTGGAAACCGTACTTTTGAGCTCAATTGTTACACCTTTTCGCATCAGGCGCTGTGTCAGTATACTCTTGGCAGCCCCGCCCTCACCTGCCATAAGTGCATCTGTCATTTCAATCACTGTCACATCGCGGTTTGCCGGAAACCGGTCATCAATTAAAGGCGCCAGATAATCCGCTGTTTCACAGCCTACAGAACCACCGCCAAGAATCACTACTTTTCGCCCCGGAAATCCTTTTCCTGACAGAATATCATCTGCGGTCATCGTCTGCCGGAAGCACCCAAATGCCTCAATTTCTTTTGCCTTTGCACCCGAAGCGCAGAGAACTTCATATCCCGCAAACTCTGATGCAATCATGTCCGGCGTAACCTCACAGTTTTTGCGTATTTCTACCCCTGCATTTTGCAGTCTCCGCGTCATAAATTTAATAACCTTGTACAGCTCCTGTTTGCCAATCGGCACCGCCGCCAAACGAAGCAGTCCGCCCAGCTCCTGCGTTTTTTCACACAAGACTACCTCATGCCCGCGCATCTTTGCAATATATGCTGCTTCCATTCCGGCCGGCCCACCGCCGATTACCAATACCTTTTTCTTTTCTACTGCCGGCGCCACCGCATCTGATTGTACAGACGGATTGACCGTGCACGAAATCGGTTTGCCAAACATAATACCCGTCAGACAGCGGCCGCAGCCAATACAGGGGCGAATATCCTCTGTTTTTCCGGCAAACGCCTTGTTAGCAAACGCACTGTCACAGAGATTGGGTCTGCCAATCATACAAATATCCGTCTTTCCATTTGCAATTAATTCTTCTGCAATCCACGGTTCATTGATGCGTGCAACAGTCGAAACAGGAATATTCAGGTGCCTGCGAATTTCTTCCGCCGCATGTGCATGGGGCGCCGGAGAGGTTCCCGGTGCCGGCATAGAACTGCCGCGCTTGATGGTATTGCCGCCGGACACGTGAATAAAATCTACCCCTGCCGCTTCTAGCTGCTTTGATACATACCGCAGCCAATGGCTGCAATCAAACAAAAAGAATCATCCTATTCGTAGATGCATGTGCTATAATGCACTTATACGGTATCTGTGTACCAAT
>KE159550.1:0-3916 GCA_000403215.2 Lachnospiraceae bacterium A4 | reverse complement strand
CTTTGAAAAGCCTGCCTGATGGACAGGTAGAATACTTGTGTCTTCATACAGGTTTTATTGTTTTATTTTTATGATTTTCTAAATCAATAGCATAAATCATATCATTGAGCGTCAAACCGCCGTCACTGTATTCATCACCGGAAATGCGCACATCCATCACAAAATCGTCCCCGCACCGTTTCCGAATTTCCCTGATTACTTCTAAAGTCAGGCGCAAGCGTCCATTGATATCCCCGCCGGATGAAACAGCTGCGATAAAATTTTCGTATCGTACTGGTGTACCGCATCCACTAACTTTTTCCAGCCGGGTATGTAGGAATCATCATAGATTGACATATCTCCCGGCAGATAGGTATAAACGGGTTCTACCGTTGTCACTTCTGTGATTATCAAGCCAACGCTGCCCTTTGCCCGGTTTGAATAATGCTCAATTAATGCATCTGTCACATATCCCTTCTCCGCTAAATTAGTGGACAGCGGCGGCATAAAAATGCGGTTTTTTACAGTTGTTTTCCCAATTTGAATCGGTGAAAACAAATTCGGAAACAGTTGCATAAAAATCCCCCTTTCTTTTGTAAAGATAGATTGTATAGGTAGAATAATAACGATAATAAAGTTGCTAAATTCATTATACGTAAAAAACAGTTGGATTAATTATCATTTTTTGATATAATCATATTATATTTTGATATGAAAGTTTATCACAGGAGCAGCACATGCAATACTTATACAAAATCAGAACCTATCATTTGGAACCGGAAAGCACCCACACATTTCGTTCCGGCAGCAGATATCAAATCCTTTTTGTCATTCGCGGCTCCTGCCAGCTCTATGCCGCTGGAAAAAAGTGGATTTGCCGTTCTTCAGACATTATTTTATTAAAGCCGGAACAATCACAAACGCTTGCGCCATCTACCCCAAAACTGGCCTGTGCCCTTCTTTGCGTGAGTATTCCTGTAGAGTCTCTGGCTGCACTGTCTGATGCAACCTGCGATCTTGTACAGCATTTTGGCGTTGCTCCCTATGATGTTTCTGTGATTTGTGCGGAAATCAAATCGGTTATGCTTATCCGAAATATGATTACGAAACTTGATACACTCAAAGAAGAAACAGTGAAAATCGGAACCGAATTATATGAAAAAAGCCTGTTTACTACATTTCTTGTCTTATTTTTGCGTACCTGCGTCCAAAGCGATCAGGTTCATCAGTCCCGTCAAAAGAAGATCTTGATTATAGATGATGTTTTTCAATATATTAGCCATCATCTGACCGAAGACCTTTCTTTAAAAACATTGGAACGTGAGTTTTTTGTTTCCGGTGAACACATTTCCAGAGAATTTAAAAAGAGTACAGGAATCACCCTGCACTCTTATATCACACGTTCGCGCATCGACCTGAGCAAAAAATATCTGCTTCAGGGAATCCCTGTCCGAGATGTTTGTCAATTGTGCGGTTTCAGCAGCTACAACCACTTCTTTAAAATATTCAGAAAAGAATGCGGCATCACGCCTATGATGTATTACAGAAAGAAACGTATGTAGCGGCAAACATCAGATTACCTAAAAATAAAAACAGTATGAAAAAATAATTTGTTTGCAATCATTTATTAGATTTTAAAGGGGGCAGAGATTTTGAGATACAAAAGCTTGGTTAAAATAGTGTTATTGATGTCTTTGTTTCTTTTGACGGGATGTGAAAAAAATCATGAGGAAAAGAATAGCCCCTCTTCTATTGAAATTCAGGAGGATTGTGAATCATATGAAGTGTCTTTGGAAGAAGAAAAGCGCACTGATATGCCAACATCAGAATCATTGCAGGAAGATCTGGCGGAAGAAGATGGTGTGGTGGAAATCTATGCCGGTGGAGATGTGATAAACATATCTGAAGATAGAATGACAGCACAAATATCACCACAGGATATTTTAACAGGAAATCCAATTCTCTATAATCGTTTTCAAGCTGACGGCTGGATTTTTGAATGGCTGATTTCAGATTATGATGATGATAACTGGTTTCTTGAAGAAGGTGTTTTGGTGATCTCCCGTGAAGGGAATACAGAAGAGATACAGATTGTTCCTGTAAAAGCAGAGGGAGGCTATGCGACATGGGTTTCTGCAAATAATAAATTTGAGTATGTAGATGTGAATTTTGATACGGTTCCAGATCTTTTAATCTGTACAGGTCATCACGGCAATCAGGGGGCATTGACTTATTATTGTTTTTTGCAGACAGATACTGGGTTTGTGGAAGCGCCGACCTTTTCGGATATTCCCAATCCTTCGATTGATGCAGAGAATCAATTGATACTTAGTCAATGGCGTAATTCTGCGGCTTCTCATAGTTGGGCAGAATATAAATATGAGGACAATATATTTGTTTTGTCCAGAGAATTGCGGGAGGAACTGCTTGTTGTTTCAGATGAAGAAATATGGATATGGACGGTAAATGGGGAAGAAGTTGGCAGGAGTAATGAACTTTCCAAAGCAGAGATTGAGAATCTTTTGTATAATGATAACAGTGAATGGAACTTATCACACAACCGGTGGCAAATACTATATAATAATGGTATGATGTCAGATTATAGTATCTATGCTGAACCAATCGAGTAGAAAACGCTGCGTGTACCCCTTATTTTTCATAAAAATATAAGTACGAACCATCATCAGTATATGCTGCAAATTTATCGCAGCAACCACGCCATAAAAGGGATGGTTTTTTGTGGAACTGAGAGTATTACAATATTTTTTTGGCGGCAGCACGGAGGAACAGCATTTCCGGTACAGCGGAATTTCTGCACCTAACGCAGCCTACACTGTCCCGTCAGCTCAAAGAGTTAAAGGAAAAACCCGGAAAACAACTTTTTATCCGGGAAATAGAAGAATTGCCCTTACCAAAGAAGGCATGAGCCTCCGCAAGCGTGCAGAGGAAATAACAGAACTGGTTCAAAAAGCATCGGACGAAATTATTGCGTACGATGCCATGCTTGCCGGAGATATTTTGATCGGCGCCGGAAAAACAGACGGAAACCGTTTCCTGATAAAAGCCATACAAAAAGAGTACCCGCTTGTACATTTTCACATTGTAAGCGGCGATAAGGCAATGATTACAGAAGCCATTGACTGTGGCTCTATTGATTTTGGTATTGTTTTCGGAAATATAGATACTGCAATGTATGACTCCATACCAGTTTACCATCAAGAATTATAAGCAGATAGTTTTTGGCCGGAAAGGATGTGTTACAGCAATGCAGACAAAACTTCCAACAGGGATTGAAAATTTTATGAAAATGCGTATAGGGGGGTTTTATTATGTTGATAAAACTGGACTGATTAGAACATTGCTGGAGAATCCGAGAAAAGTGAACCTGTTTACTCATCCGAGACGGTTTGGAAAGACACTGAATATGAGTATGCTAAACCTGAATTATTCACGCTATCTTTTTCAATAGTGTTCAATGCCGTATAAACACTGTGTTTTAACCATTTTACTTTTTCACCTAATAAGTGAAACAATTTTTATACAAAAAGAGCCTCAAGTTTGCTATGATTATGTTGGTAAGCAGCCACACATAATCATAGCAAAGGAGAAGCTCTATGCATAGTTTAAAGGAAATTCAGTTAAAATGCAACAAACAGTTTATTGTAGACTTTGATGGAGGGAAACTTTCCTCCGACGGAGGACTTCTTTTGATCAAGGAATTCCTCCATACCCTTGGTATTGAAAGTCTGCTAAAAAGCAGCTTTAAGACGAATGACACTGCCCTGTTCCGTATCCATAAGGATAACGAAAACCTCTTGCAGATGATATACCAGGTTTTTGGAACTTAGGAACTGTTAAAAAATAACTTTTAGTTTTTGGGTTTAATAATATAGTTCCATTTTCCAAGTGTTTCACAGGGGAAAATGCTGATTTGCGC
>KE159549.1:569523-585297 GCA_000403215.2 Lachnospiraceae bacterium A4 | reverse complement strand
GTGTGTAGTTTTGTGACATAATGAGTACCTCTTTCCTTATATTTTTGATTATATCTCATTAGCCACTCCCGTTACAACTTTATTATAGCATCTCACACGGTAAAATAAAACTGTGCCTCGGAACCATCTTTTACTGTTACTTTCTGGGCATTGTTGTCTAATGTCAACTCATATTCCTCGTAAGGATACGCTTTTTCCGCATAGATACTGCCATACCAATAACTGTTTCCATAGTTGCTTATTCTAAGTTCATAAGAATTATTTGGGTTAATTTCGCAAGTGAAGTTATATCCCTCTGCGATCAGCTCCCTTGTTTCGATACCATTCTCATCCTTACTGGTCTGGTACATTGCCGTTTCAATATTTTCGGAATCATAAGACGACTCTATGCGAAACGTATAGTCCGCTGTACTGCTCAGACTGTCAAAATTGAGTGAAACCGCATACTCATAGCCTTGATTTACGCTAATAGATGTACTTTCTGTCTGACTGTCATAAATCGTCCAGTACTGTGTTTCCTGCTGTGGCAGATTACATGTAACATTCACCTCATACGAACCACTATAATGTCCATATTGATAACATGTCTGTGCGAATACCACATCGCCTTCATTCAGCTCACTCCAGATCATTGAAGAGCTTCCGCCTGTTTTTACCCCCAGCAGTTCAAGCTGCCCATTATCAAATCTATACAGCTTCATCAAAGTCCAATAATCTGCTCCAAAGCCATATCTGTTTGATTCTTCTACATTGAATTGCAGCCAGATTTCTTCGTGATAATCCACCTCAAGTATTGGTGTTGAGAAATCCTCTTTGCTGTCGAATGCAAATCCTCCGCGTTCCTTATAATAGTATGCAGATACATCAAAAGTATCGCTGCTGTTATTCATGCTTGTCGGATTTACACGAAGCTTATAGTAGTCATTTTTCTCAAAGGTGTATACCATGAAGCAATCATTATCCTGATAATATATCCTGTCAGGCGTCACTTCTGCATGTGTATAAAAGTCTGTCATCGTCAGATTCATACGATTGGCTGCACCGCTGGTACGGAATATATATGTCCTGTCAGCAATTGCATTAAAATTAAACTCTTCATAGCGTTTATCATAGTCTAAAGCAACCGTCTCAACACCGCCTATAGATAAACTTCTCGGTATTATCTGTGTATAGACTTCTACTCGTGCCGGCGCTTCATTTGCTTCCAAAAGCAGTCCTCGGCTATTTGCGGAGTTGCTTTCGTATTGATCCCATGCCGCATTGTCTGATGTAGAACGAGGCGGATATTCAGTAATAACATTATTACTATAATATTTATACTCCACGAGAGTACCATCATCTGTTCTGAAGCCCAATCGGTAATTACCCTTTTGTTCTGCGGTCCAGCACACATAGACAGGCTCATCTTTTTTCAGGTTCAGATTTATCGTATCCACTCCTGTAAAGCTTGTTTCTTTTACTTTTTTGCAGGTGAGCGTAAATGTATCGCCTTCCGAACCCGGATAATTCGTATTTTCCCAAACTCGGATAAACTTTGACTGGCCACTTTTTAGCTTCATTGCATTTGACCTATTCGTACCATAATCATTTCCAGCATTTAAATGACTGCTGTCAATGTTGTTACTTATCAATACAGAAACCATATCATGATCTGTATCAAAGAAATAAATACCGTCCTCTGATGCCGTAAACTGATAGAATGCCATGTTACTGTCTCGGGTAAGTGTTACCTCCACAGCACCGCCCGCATTGATTTCACCAATCTCGGCAATTTTTGTAATCCTGATTGTTGCGGATGCACTTTCTTTGTCACTGCCCGATGCCTGAATCCGAATGTATGCTGGCTGTGTTTTATCCAGTACAAAAGAGCTCGGCTCTGTGCCTTCATATAACATGCTATAGCTACTGAAATTACCTTCTCTGGAAATATGTACTTCGCATTCTGTACTGTCTGTCAGCTCAAATCCGTAGACTGCCTTCTCTGATGGTGCAAAATATGCATACTTATAGTTCTCATTTTCTGCGATCTGGCTTATGGTATTCTCGCCCTCTGTCAAAGTCTGCATCTCCTTGGAGGTAATCTTAATAGATGGCTTATTTCCTTCTGGTAAAGAGCTGGCTGCTGTCAGTTTAAAATAAATAGTTTTTCCAGCTACACAAGCAATCGTACTGTTATTATACAAATACTTCATACTCTCGCTTGCTATACTGTCATACTGCAAAATATATCCAAACTGTACATTTTTTAATTCAAACTTATAATTCGCCGTCTGTTCCGGTGTAAATTTGAGCCATTTCACCTCGCCTGCTGCCATGTCAAACTCTTTTGCTGTCTCGGAAACGCTAACTGCCTCTGCGCTGCTGTCTGTGATGGCGCTCACGCTGATTGTAAAGTTTTCTTCTGGCTTTTCACTGTATGATACAGGGAAATAGTATTCTTCGCCTGCCTTCATGCAGTACTCTGTACCATACTGTCTTATTGTTGTATACTGGTTTTGATCCAGTGCTTCATAACAGTACATTGCTGACGCGATATTTGCATTGCTGATCGCAACTGTATATCTGCCGTCGGCTGGCGCCTTAAAATGAAGCCATACGGATTCATTCAGTTCAACTTTTGTGATGTCCACAGTGTATGGCGTGTCTGACACAAGCTCTTCGGCTGTCGTTTCTGTGATGCTGAAATTCAGCTTCTTTGCGGCTGTGTCTGCGTGATACAATGAATAGATCACTTCCTTGCCAACCATTGCATCTGTCACGATAAAGTCATCGGGCACGTGTATTTCGCTGAATCTGCCTGTGATGCCATTCCTGCATTCAGACACGCTTGCACCGCCTGCCTTGATGCTGTATCTGCCTGCTTTTTCCGGCGTAAATGTGTAATATGTCTTGTGGTATGCCGCAAGCTCTGCGGACTCTGCCGGCGTTCCTGCCTTCACTGCTGCCGGCGTCACGATGCCCCGCTTCATCTTAAAGGTCTTTGTCCCTTCAAATGTTGAGACTGCGGTCAGTCCAAAGATTACTTCTTCCTGTTTTGGCGCTGCCACAAAATCTGTATAGCCATTGTTCCAGCTGATGCCGCCTGTAACAGACACATAATTGAGCGTCAATCCTTCTGCCATCTCTGAGGTCTCGATGAAATACCTTACGTCCTTCGCGCCTGTTTTTGACTGGAAGTACAAGGTCTGTCCTGCGCTGATGGTCTGCTGTGCCGCCTCGTCTGTCAGCTCAATGATATTTTCCTTCGCCAACGTCACCTTCACGGTCGCATCTGTTGTCGGAAGCACCTCAAAGACGATGCTGCTTCCTGCTGTCCAATATACTGCGCTGACAGGTGTTGTTTCCTCGACACCCTTCTCTTTGTCCACATAATAAATCACGTCCAACGGATATTCTTTATTATCTGAAGCTATAGATGTCAATGTGTAGCGTGCTGTTTCTGTTACATTATATACCAGATACTGTGTAACGCCCTGCTTGAGCTGCAATTCTTTTGCCTCGCCAAGTTTCAGCGTTGTCCCGGCTGCTGCCATGTCTGTCACCGTCACAGTGATATCTGTGTCCTGCGCGCCTTCGTTTGGCACTTTGATATAGATGTCTTTTCCTGCCTTGATAAACTGTACGCTGTTTGTATTGGACGCACCTTCTGTCAGGCTTTGATATACCTGATAATTTGCGATACCGACGGTCTCTCCATCTGCTTTGCTGTTTACAAAGATATTGTATCTGCCTGCATTTGCCGCATGGAAATGATACCATCCGTTTGTGCCGGCTTTGATGTTCGCTGTTCCGCTGAGTACGCCTGTACCGGCCGCGGTGCTAACCTCGGTCGGTTTGATCGTATCAATTCTTAACTTGACGGTCTTTTCCTCCGCGTTTTGGTTTTCTATCTTGTAGTAAACCTTCTCCCCCGGGCGAAGTATTTTGTCCTCTGTAAAGCTGATGTTCGCTGTTCCGCTGTCATCAAGACCTGTATTTTCATAAAAATTAAATCCATCTCCGTCTGCCTTGCTGTACTGATAGCGTGCCTTTACCGCCTGTTTTGACGTGAAGGATACCCACTTGGAAGCCTTTGCACCGACTGTCACGGTATTGTCTGTATCCGCTTTCAACTCGGCGGCATCTTTCTGGTTTACAATCACTGCCTTGAAGCTGCCGTCTGCGCTGTCTGACACGTTTACTGTTACATAGAAAGTCTTTCCCTTTTCATAGTAACCGCTTATATATTCTGCCGTGTTCTCTCCTGCTTCGTCTGTGCTGCATGTCAAGTCTGCACCTGTCACAGTAAAATCAAACTCATAGAGTCCTTCCTGCGCTGCTGTCCAGTAATATCTGTACGTCTTTCCTTTTGTGAGCGTCACTGGCTCTGTCATGTTCGTCAGCTTGACACTGCTGTTCTTTGCGGCTGTCACTGTTACTGTCTGCTCTGTGGTCTCTGTCGTTGACACTGTAAATGTCAGCGTACCGCCTTTCTTGACATAAAGCTCAGTGCCTGATTGGTACATGGATTTTGCATATACTGTCCCCTTTGTATACGATACTTTTACAGTATCCTTATCAAAGGTAAATGCATACCATCCATTTTCAGAAGCTGTAAATTCTACCTTCTTTTCCAATTCGCTTATCACTGCAACGGCCGCGGAAGCCCCTGCCTGAACCTGAACAGGCTCTACAAATGTGCAGTTCACAGTTACTGAGGTGTCTGCATTTTTTGCAGATACGGTAAGTTTTACATAGTCGCCCTTTTTCAAAGATGTTTGGTAAGATGCTGTTGTATTATTATCTATCTTGCTGACTCCACTTACCTCAACCTTTGTGATTGTCACATCTGTTCCTGTCGCTGTGAAATTGTACTCACCGTCCTTGTCAACGTTGTATACAACTGTCTTTTCTCCGCCCGCATTGCCAATCGTAAACGGCACGCCTGTCTTTTCAGCTTTTTCTGCCTTAAATACTGCGGTTGTGTCCTGATTGCCTGCTGTGAACGAGAGATAACGAACGTTGCCTTTTTCCAGTTTTCTCGTCTCAAAGCCTACATTCTTCGGGTTTGTGTCCGTGTCGGAGGAGGGCTTTGTCTGTGCATCTTCTACAGAGTTCAAATTTTCATAATAAGCTGTATAAATTGTTGCGCTTTGAATCTGTTCTGACGCCTCCGCTGTATACAGCGTGTATTCATTCGTTTCGTCCGGTGTAAATTTGTAATATTTTGTCTCGCCCTTCTTGAGTTCGAGTTTCGTGTTGTCTGTCAACTGTTCTGCCGGTGTTACCTTGATTGTGTATTCATCTTGTCCAAATACCGTCAAACGTTTCTTGGCATTTTTCTCCAGCACAATTGTGTTCCGATTTCCATTCCACACAGATGCCTCTTTTCCGTTCTTGTCAACTGCGGTGAATGTATAGACATTCTCTTCTGGTGCAGTAAACACTACAGTACTGCCGCCGCGCACTTTCACACCGTCTGCCGCCGTTGTCAGTGTTGTGTAGGGTGTTCCAGTCGCTTTGATCGTTACTGTCTGTTTCTTGGTTTTAGCATTTGTCACTGTCAGAAGGAAGTACACCGTCTCTCCCTTTTCCATCTCTTCATCGCTAAAGTTACTGCCAAGACTGCCAAGTGGTCTGCTGTCGCTGTCGTATGCGATAAAGCTTCCCTCTTCACTTACAATATTAACCCAATATCTTCCATCAGAAGGCGCCTTGAATGCCACCCACTTCTTCTCGCCGTTTGCCAGCGTAAAGGACATGGAATTGTTCAGTGTGAGCAGATCTGCGCCCAGCTTGTCAGCATTTAGTCCGTTATCCCCATCTGCATCAATATTCTGATCTATGTTATCGCCGAAATATCCGTCTGCCTCACCGACTGCGGTGACAAAGACAGTCCATCTTGCAATAACTTTCTTGGTAATCTTTGATGTGACGGTAATCTGGGTTGTACCCTTCTTCACTGCCTTGAGGGCTGCTGTAAAGGTTCCTGAATTTGCCTTCACGGTTGCTACTTTTGTATTGGAGCTCTTCCATGTGAGCGTATCTGTTTTCATATTTCTGGCATTTTTGTCCCCGCCTGTGAAATCAAGCGTGTAAGAATTGCCGGATTTTAACAGCGGATATGTATCCAGAAACATTGTATTTGTATTGTTCTTGTTCTTATATACCGTAACAGTTTTAACACCGCCGTCATTATTCTTGTCTTTGCCATTGTCGTCATATTCGGCTACGTTTATCCTGCTCGCTGGTATATTGGTGGTCTTGATCTTTGTCGTTGCTGTCTTTGCATCATATCCGTCGTATACTGCTGTTACAGACACGGTATAATTTGACAGGCGTGTCAGTTTCAGACCCTCCAGATTGATCAGGTCATAGTAATAGGTGTAGATATTTTTCTTTGCGTTGTATTCCCTGAATCCATTGGAATATTCCCAATCCTCCCAATATTCATTATATACTTTATAGTCATGATTGTATAAAGCCTTATAAAATGCCTCATTCCTATAACTAAATTCTCTCCACTCATTTGAGGAATCCACCAATTGATTTTTAAGAATTTTTCCACTCTGGTCTTTCACTTCGATGCGGAATTGTAAGTTGGAATTATCCATGCGGCCAGCATAATCAAAGCGAATACTTCCCTGTGTATCATACACATCATATGCTTTAAGGCTCTTGACTGGATCGAGTGCCGAAGCGGAGAGTTTGATTGTGATTTCTGAGCCGCCGTTTTTCGTCACGGTCTTGTCTGAAACCTTCAATTCCAGTGGTCTTGTGGTAGGACGCTTTGCAATAATCTGATAGTCTGATATTCTTAGTGCACCATCATAGACTTCACCATCATAAACAGAAGGTTTCAACTCAAATGCCCCGTCTGGGTCCTCCAAAGTTACTACCAAGTCCTTGTCATCGTCATTGTACTGGGAAAGTTTGATATTTTTCTGCTTGTATGTGAGATAATCACTCAGATAAATCCTGCTTCCCACTTTCATCTTGATTGGTTTGCCTGCAAGACCGTCTACATTCGTCGTGATCCGTAGCTCGATAGGAATGCTCATAATATCCTGCTCTGCATCATAGGCAATCACCTTTATCGTACCACTGCCTTTCAGGCTGATCTTGCCGTTTTTGTCAATAGCAGCCTTAGTAGTTGTCGGCAGGAAATAATGTCCATCTGCGTATACATAACCCCTCTTGGTCCAATACGCTGCCCCATAATCATCTTCATCAGCCGAAATCCAATTTGTCACATAATAGGTCAGCTTAGGATTGATATAGTCCTTCTGCAGCTCCTTGGTCAGACTCAGCGGATACCAGATATAATCCCACTGATCTGCGTAATCAATCCCTTCCTGATACTTCTGATAATACATCGCCTCCACATCAAGCTTAACGCTCTTTGCAGAGACGTCAACTGTATAATAACGCTCATATTCCTCCTCATCATTATTATACTGATATACAGCTTTTACTGCTGACTTCTCATCATTCCTCACGGTTGTCAAACCGTTAACGAACGGATCCCTCTCACCCTCTTTGGTCTTGAAGTAGCCATTCAGCGCCTTCTGCTGGGATTTGGTCGTTGTCAGCTTTGCCGGCTTGCTCGCTGTAGCAAATTCAGACGGGTCAATCTGTTCGCCGTTCGGGAATTTGCGGAGTGCACTGACATTGCGCACATAGACGGTGTACTGGGTGTTGGGCTGTAACCCTGTTATTTTAGCCCAGAATTTTTTGCCTGTATTATTTGATTCGTTTCTCTCTGCGGCAGTAATAAACAGATGTGCGTCAAATGCACTGTAATCGCCATTCTTTACTGCTTCGATTTTGCTCTCAAACTCGCCTGCCGCGATGTTTGCACCCTTGAGCACGTACACTTCCCTGCGGTAGCCGTCCGTCACGTCCTTGTAATCAATATACGCATATGTGTCATGCGCCTCGAGCTTGATGTTCTTTACTTCTGACAGCTTGCTGACTGTAATATTGAGCTTTGCTGCCTTGGCATAATTGCCCTTGGCGTCGATAAATGGCTTAATCTTATTATCTGTGCTGTCCTTGTAGGCCGCGTAGGCTGTCACGGTCGCCTTTCCGGTATGGATGGCTGTCACCGAACCAGAATCAGACACGGTGAGCACCTTCTCATCGCTGGACTCATACGCCACACAGATTGTATCTGCCATCTGCACCTTGGTAATCTTGAGGTCAAGCTGCTGTCCCTCACCGACAGTCATCTTTGTGACTGCACCGTTGAATGCAAGGCTCTTTGGCAGCACTGCCTTGCTGAGATCTTCCATGAGCAGGTTCTTTGGCACTTCGAGCTTAAAGGTCTCTGTAAAGCCTTCTTCCCATGTGATTTCAAAGGAGGTTCCGCCTGTTTCTGCGATTTGGGCAGCGTCAAAGTCTGCCCTGACTATAAAATAGCGTGGACTGTCCTCATCTATAACACTCAAACCTACATTAAATCCGCCAGCCTTCTCAATGCTGTTTCGATAAATCACACTGTTTTCTGCCCCCTGCACATCTGTGTACTCAAGGGGAGCCTGAATCTCCAAAGAAAAATGATTACTGTCTACCGACTTTTCATCCCTGTAATACTTGTTATAAGGGATTCCTTCTCTCGGTGTGATGGTATGGGTAAAGCTGTCCTTCTCCCTGATCACAGAATCAAGAATCTTTAACGAATCATACTCTCCACTTTCAGGATTTCCTATCGTCGTCGCCGACACACTGGACTGATCCCGCACAGTTGTAAAGGATATCGTATCAAACTTCAATGTATAGTCGCTGCCGTAGAATACATGCTTCACCTGCTGGTCCTGCGTCAATACATAATCCCCCAGTTTACCGCCAAAGCTAAACTTCGCATTATATGCGCGGTCGCCTCTCAGATAACCGGTCATCGGTTTGCCCGTTGTCTTGTCTGTCACTTCCAGACGGGGTACCTGTATATTATCCTTATCTGTATCGTCATACATGCACCACGGATAAGAGATCTCAGAGTCTCCATAATACCGCACTTTATCAAAAAAGCATGTCTTGTCATCACCTAACAGCATCTCTTCCGATACCTGAAGCTGGTCTATGATGTTTCTCACATTCTGTGCATTGCCCCAAGCACCATCTGATGACAGTATCTCCGTGCCTGCCTTAATCTCGTCTTTCAACACAGGTGTCACTGTCAATTCACGCGGTGTGATGGTAAATGCCTTGTCGTTCTTTTTGTCAAATGTCACATCCTCACCAGCGTAAATCTCACTCTTTGGCACAATCAGATTCAAATAATACGTACCTGCATGAACGATATTTTTTTCACTGACATAGTGCGTTTCTGTTCCTTCAACACTTTCCCGCGTCCATTCAAATCCAAAGGTAATGTCCTCTGAATTGATTTCTGCGCCAGTCTTTTTGTTGTAGGCTTTCACTGCGCCCTTAACTGCATCTAACGCCTCTGTAAACATCTCTCCATCATAGAGCTTGGTCGTCTGGGTAATCTTGTCCCAGTCCACTTCAAACTCAACCTCAATGCCCTCTGACTTTACCGGTGTGATGGCAGTAGACTGCAAATCGGCATAACGTGCCTGTGTCTTATAAGCATTTGTTTGTTTATCAAATACTTTTTCATCTTTAAAATCAAGCGCGTAGAGGTTGTTGTAATTTTTTAAATCCCCTACATAAATCCCCTCATCATAAGAATCCGTGACATAATTTCCGATATCCTGCCAGTCTGCGTGCACGGTCAGACGGTACTCCACGCCTTCCACGAAGGTATCGTCATCTTGCAATTCATACCACGTGCCCGCCTTGTCGCCCTCGGTAATCTTGCGCTCTACTTTCCAGATTAGTGCACCGATGCTGTCCTCCTGTGAAAGGTTCCCTCCATATTCACTTTCCAGATAGCCAAGGATATATGCCAGCCAGTCCGCGTCTGCCGGAGCGCCGTTCCCCTCCTTGGAAAAATCGGTGACTGTATAACTGATCATCTCCTTGCCGTCAGCATCTGTCGGTCTGAGCATCAGCGCTGCCCTTACATAGTCAAGATAATCTGCAATGGTCTCACCGTAGTATGCTGGTACACGGGATTCCGGCTGAATCAAGAGATCTTCCTTTTTGATTGTATAGTACACATATGCTGTGGATACTGCACCGGACTTCTTGTCGGTATATCTTACCACGAGTCTGTATCTGCCTGCCTCCAACGGTGCAGATTCGTACTCTACATCATTAAATGTATACTTATATCCAGATTCATCAATCTCAATCTCAAAGTCAGACTCCTTGCCTTCCTCCTCATTTTCGATTTCATGATACGCTACAATCTTCTGCCACTGATAGGAAAGTTCTGTGGAAGCCACATCTGTCCTGCCCGTCACCTTTGCTTTCTTGTAGTCATTCTTTGTCTGAAAGTAAGGTGCGCCGTCGTAGATTTTCGTCATCGGATTTTTCAGACTGCCCTTATCCGTCTCAGAAGCGGCGTCTCCAATAAGCATCTCTGTGACATCAATCGCAGGCCCCTCTACTGCCAGCTTGATTGTAAACGCATTGGCTGCAAGGGTGTCCTCTGTCACATCGACAAGATAATTGCTCTGTGACATATTGATGTCTACTATTGGCGCATCTTTTTCGCCATATACCGCCTTTTTCCCTGAAAATTCAATTCGGTACTCATATGTGATATCCTCGTCGCCAACTTTTTCTGTCTTGACCAGTTTGTCATAGCTGTCAAGATAGTTTGTATCCCACTTTACGCTGTCCTTACCGTCTTTGTCCTTGACATGTGTTCCTCTGCGCACTGCAAAGACAGGTTCATAGGACTGTGTATTCTCATCGGCATCTCCATTATTGGACACACCCCAGAAGTACTTGTCATCGCCCATGATGTCCTTCTTGTCGGCGTCTCCTGACTTGTACACTGAATAACCTGTAATAGTCTGCAATACCTTGCTGACTGCCGCGCCGTCTACATATTCGACTGTATCGGTCTCAATACCGCCGATGCAGACATTCACTGCGCTGACAACAACTGTAATGTCTGCGGAGTCTGACTTTAGATAGCGTCCCGGCTCGCCAGCGTAAGAGATGCGCAGATAATATGTCCCTGCGTCCTTCACTTTGTCTGGAAGCTTCGTACCGTCTCTGGGCGTTTCCTCAAGTTCTTTTTCGTCTGCGTCAAGCCACTGATACTGGAGTTTCGCGTCCGCGACTTTCGTTTCCTCCTCAGACTCTATAGTGGTATCTGATTCCACTACATAAGGATTGATCACCTTGATGAGCGCTGCCAGATCGGGCTGGTCGCCATACTGCCAGCCAAAGCTTGTGCCGTCAGGCTGCACAGATGCTGCCTTGATCTCTGTCCTTACCCCCACCGCGACCTCAAGCCTGCTGCTGGTGTTGGCAAGCGTGTAATTCTGGTCTGTCAGGGTAATCTCCATTTGAATCAAATATTCTTCGGTCGATTTGATGAGATCAGCCGGATTGAGTTTGGTATTATCCTGTGTCCCGTCCTCCTTGCGCTGTCTGACAATGCTGACATCACACGAAACAACATCAAGCTCTTTGATCAGGTGTTCACCTGTCTTGTCACCGTCAATATCGGTTAAATCTAATTGATAGCCCTCCTTGATGGCTTTGGCTGCCTCCTCTGCCGTCGTACCGGGCGAAATCACATCAATTTCATCATAATTGACAAGAACGCTGCGCGCGTCGATGCGGAATTTCAGGGTTTCCACCGTCTCCTCACACACGTTGTCAATCTTGTCCAGCTTTATTTCAAGCTGATAGCTTCCCTTGTTTTTCGGCACAACTGCACCGTCCGCCAAGGCAGTACCGTCCGCATTTTTCCATGTATAGACAAGGCGGTCTCTCAAAGCTTCATTGGACGCACTTCCCTGCTCTACGGTGATAAAATAATCTTTTATCTTTTCGCCGGACTCGTCATCTGTCTCACAATATCCGTTCTGTATTGCTGCAAAAGGATTGCTCGTCTTTGCATCGTACAGGGCAAAGATTGTGCCGTCCTCCTCGTCGTAGTGCAATTCTTCATTCTTCAATGCACTGTGCAGCTTCTCGGTATCGACAAGAATACTGACCTTTGCCGCTTCCTCATTCAGTTTTATGCCTTCTGACTCTGATTCGGTTTCTTCGGGCGTCTCTGTCGCCGGCTGCTTTGCCTCCTCTGAAACGCTTTCCGTTGATACACTTTCGCTTGCAGCGCCTTCATCGGAGGTACTTTCGTCTAAAGTGCTCTCGTCCGAGGCGTTTTCAGATGAAACTCCCTCCGTTGAAGCGCTTTCATTTGAAGTGCTTTCATTCGAAGCCGCTTCATCTGAAATGTTTTCATTTGAATTTTCTTCATTTGAAGCGTTTTCATTTGAATTTTCTCCATTCGAAGCGTTTTCATTTGAATTTTCTCCATTCGAAGCGTTTTCATTTGAATTTTCTCCATTCGAAACATCTTCATTTGAATCGCCTGCGTTCTCCTCTGAAGCACGCAACTCACTGCCGCCCGAACTGTCTTTGCTAAAATCTTCCTCATGCGAACCGCTGCCAGCCGATGATGCCGCACTGTCTGCCTCCGCGCTCTCCGCCGAAGCTTCCTGTGCCTGTGGTTCTTCTGCCATCGCCGTCGCAGGCATGGACTGGAATACCATTGCCACGCTCAGGATGAACGGCAGCGCACGCCTAGATAAAGCACGCTTAAACAGTTTCCGTTTAACCATTTTCATAGTCCCCCTTCCTCTTTTCAGGTTGAGACCCACACCGTGCCAGCGCCATCCACGAGGGTTATGGTTTTATGGAATGCCGCTTTCTAGTGTGGGTCTCTCGTTAAATTGCATTATGATACTGTATGTATCTTGGCTCCAGTATCCTTGACGCATAGCACGTATCATGAAGCTAATTATACTTAACATTTTTCCATTTGTAACCTGTTTTTATGTTAATTCTCATTTTCATTTTTAGCCAACAAAATGCACGAATTTTGTGCATAAAAAGTATACTTGAAATATTCTCTCCCAATATGCTAAACTAAAGTATATTTAAATATTGCGCCCAACGCTGCAAAAGACTTCTATTGATAAAGGAGGCGAATCAAACAATGCTGGCAAACAGACAACTACTGCTGCCGTTATGGCTTGCACACCCCGCACTCGAACGTTTCTCAGACAGTTGGAATACAGGTTCTGGCAAGGCTTACAGCATCAAATGGAATGAATGGTATCAGACACTTTCTAATGAGGAAACCGTACAATATCAGGAGCTGTTCCCTGAACCGCCGACGTGGAACGGCTTCTGGGAGGAACGCGACAACTGCACTTATTACACGCGCGGCGAGTTTCGCATAGCCTATTGGAAAAAAGACGGCGCTGCGAAATACACGTTAGAACAGATTCGGAAAGAATACAGAATGGGGAAACGGCTAAAATACTGCATGTTTTGGAAACCGCAGTCCGCTACGGACAATACGGTCCATAAAGGCTGCCTCAGCCAATGGCAGAATTCCCCCTTCGTCTGCGGCACTGAGCACTATTGTTGTATGGAACAGTATATGATGGCACAGAAAGCGCTTTTGTTCGATGACGAGGAGATACGGCAGAAAATTTTATCCAGCCAAAGCCCTCAAAGAATCAAAGCGCTTGGCCAGAAAGTGAGAAACTTCAATGAAACTGTATGGAAGCAGGCTAAATTCGCAATTATTTTAAATGGAAACTACATGAAATTTACACAGAATCCCCAACTAAAAAATTTCCTGCTACAGACAGGAAATAAAATTTTAGTCGAGGCAAGCCCCTATGACGGTATCTGGGGGATTAAGATGGCAGAAACAGACAAAATGGCACAAAATCCGTTGAAATGGAACGGGTTCAACCTGCTTGGTTTTGCACTGATGGAGGTACGGGATGTGCTCAGTGAAGTGTGCAGAAATGAGCAGCTTGTCACACTAAACTAATACCGTGATCTCTTTGTAGAGCACTGTATGCCGTTCGTCCACGTTCAGGTTCACATGATAATGCCCGCAATACCAATGTTGATATTGAAGCGTTGCCTCAAGCTCATCAAAATACGCTGTCAGGATATCCTTACCGTATGCATTGCTCTCATGCGCAGTTTTCTCATCTGAACCTGCGGCAAGAACCGCTTTCAACACGTCCTGCATTCTGCCTGACAGACAGTGCGATATGACATAATCAACCCGATTGCCTGCTTGGGTCAGATTTTTCCTGCCCTCCTGCATCTCTGTCACTGATGGAAGCTCCTGCGCCCACCACGACACACCGCTGACGCGGTACGGCAGCCCGCGCTTGTTCGCCCGTTTTCTGTCTTTTGCGTAAGTGGGCGACATTCGGTCCAGAATCCCTCCCTGTATATCGTGTGTCGAAGCACCACCAAATGTAAAAAACCGCTTTCCTTCCAGCTCAAAGATCTGTCCCCGCTCCAGCAAGATAATCTTGTCCTCGACGATGTGCCGCACTTTGCCTCCATGCCAAATAGAGACAGGATACGCAGCAATCATGTTATAGTTTTCGTGATTGCCCTGCACCCACAATATAGTAAAGGGCAGCGCAGAGAGCCACTTTTTATAGTATGCAAACTCTCTGTCGTCCGCCCACAGCAATCCCATGTCACCACAGATAATGACAATATCCTTTTGTGTCAGTTCAAATGGAAGCTGCATTCTTCGTCTCCTCGAAAACCGCCCAAAATCCCCGTGGCAGTCGCCTGTCAGATAGATCATCTTGTACTCCAATCACAATTTTTGTTCTTTTCCTTGATCACCGTTCTGACGAGCTGCCATGCTATACTGCCGTCTCGCAGCAGGGGGAGCGCATTCTCAAATTTTACCCACTCGGCAGCGTCCACTTCACCGGACAATACAAACTCTTGTTTATCAACGACTGCCTGAAAGCCAAGCATCAGCATTTCCTTCTTTTCATAGGGATAACTTTTTATGTATTTTAGAGACTTTACGTGCAAACCAAGCTCCTCCGCAATTTCGCGAACCACAGTCTCCTCCGCAGATTCCCCGATTTTCATGACGCCAGCGACACATACATGGTTTGTTGTCGAGACATAATTCTGGCGCAGCAGCGCAACTTCATCATACTCGTTGACAACTGCCGCAATGATGCTGGTCGTAAACAGATCCCACAGCGGAATCCTGCATTCTGTGCAGTACGGTATCATGCCCTCGTCACCGATTTGTCTCATCTCTGCCTTTTTCCCACAGTGGGGACAATAATTGAAATGCATATCAATCCCTCTTTTCAAACGAACCTGTCACACTCAAACGAATCCTTGTTTGATTCAATAGTTATAGTATTATTACTTTGAAGTATATCATATCTGCCAAAGCATTACAATGAATAAAAGCTTATCTTCACGACATACGCATGAATCTTTTTCCATTCATATTCTGAAAATTATCTTATTAAAAATTCAGAACCTGCTCTATAAACTCTGCCGGATTCATACTTATCACAAACCGTTTCTTTTTCATGGACAAATTTGGTCGGAATATCTCCACCATTTTCAAAATACTCAAACACCATAGGCTACTGATATAATACCACCGGATTTTGGCGCAAAAGATATAAAACTGTACGATATTGTTGATGAGCATTAAAACAGGGTTGTTTCACGAAGAATAATTGAAACTAATAGACACGGCATTTTTACGAGGGATATGGAAGCTATACATATTTTTCATATCCCTCGACTTTTTCGCCCTGTAGAGGTATAATATCTATATAATATAGGTATATGCTACCTATATAGAAAGGAGGATATTATGACAGCAGC
>KE159549.1:545626-567393 GCA_000403215.2 Lachnospiraceae bacterium A4 | reverse complement strand
TTCAGCGGAATTGAGAGTTTTTATTGATATAAAATAAGTATATAGGATTTGAAAAAAAGTGTAAATAAGATAGAGGGGATGTTTTGCGCATTTTTTCAGATGTGGACAACTGAAAAGAAAAAAAGCTGTGAAGGCGGCAGGATGTCCAGATTCCGAACCGACTGACAGCAAGTTCATAATAAATGATGTCGTTTGGAAGCCTTCGTGAAACAACCCTGAGCATTAAAAAATTCATACTTGACAGCAATCTCCGAATACTCTATACTGTAGATAAAGAGATAGGTTTTTTGCCAAGTAAAATTTTATGATTCGAAAGGGTTGCTCGTTTCTTTTTTTATGTCCATAATGTCATAAAGATACATTTTTCCGTCTACATCATGCCGTATCAGCATGGAGGCATGAAACACATTATACCGCTCCACTTCCCCATTTTCATCATAGACTGGCAATGCAAAACGTGAATTATACCGATACCAGCCATTCGCAGCATTTCTGTTATGCTTTTCACCGGAATTTTCCCTGAAATGCTTTCCAGTCGCTATCTCCGGTATCCCCTGTGATGCATTTGCCTTTGCTTTCGCATTTGCCCCTTTCAGCGAATATGTATACCGCGAACCAGTGTATTCATCTGGTAACTCTTTTCCAATATATACAATATCGTTTGTATCGGCAATTTCATAAAATTCACCGACATAGGTTTCAAGGTAATTTTTTACATCATCCCAATTTACAGATCTTTTTCCCTTGAATATAATATCGTTTATTAGTACAATTTTATTTCCCTTTAAGTCTGTTATTATATTTACATTTCTGTCCAAAATCATTCCCTCCGTCAAATTGTCTATTTCTATCGTCATTTGTCAGTCTTTACCGATTATAGCAGAAAAGAGCTGTCCTATCAATAAAATGACTTTTGCTTGCACGACATACACATGAATCTTTTTTCCATCCATATTCTGAAAATTATCTTATTTAAAAATTCAGAACCTGCTCTATAAACTCTGCCGGATTCATACTTATCACAAATCGTTTCTTTTTCATGGACAAATTTGGTCGGAATATTTCCACCCAGTCGTCCACATTTGCGAGTGTTGCAAAAAGCACAATCACAATAATATCTTTTAGTTTATGCCTTACCTTTATCTGCTGACACTTATTTTCAATGTATTCCATCAACTCTAATAATACATTTATAGAAAAATTCCTGCCTGCCAAACTGTCCACACATGTGTACAGTCCGATTTTGTTTGATTTATATATTTTATGAAGGACCTATTGACAGAAATATTTCTCAAATAACAAGGCATTTTATTTCAATTCTATAGATTTATATGGAAAAGTTGGGTATACTAAGAAATTGCAAGATGATCATGAAATTTAACTTTGAGAATCTTTATTCACCGCAAGGAGGTAATACAATGCAGTACACACATCATTATGCTTCGCCGCTTGGCGGGATTCTGCTCGCAAGTGACGGGAAAGCGCTAACGGGTTTATGGTTTGATGGACAGAAATATTTTGGCAGCACGCTTTCAGCGCAGCATGAACAGAAAATGCTTCCAGTTTTTGAGGAGACTGTGCGATGGCTCGACATTTATTTTAGCGGTCAGAAACCGAACTTTACACCGTCCCTGTCCTTGCAGCAGACATCATCATTTCGCAGGGAAGTGTGGGAAATCATGTTAACGATTCCGTTTGGACAAACGATGACATACAAAGCGATTGCGGCGGAGCTTGCGGGAAAGCGGGGCGTTGAGAAAATGTCGGCACACGCAGTAGGCGGTGCAGTCAGCCACAATCCAATTTCTGTAATTATCCCATGTCACAGAGTCGTCGGCACAAACGGAAGCCTGACAGGTTATGCCGGAGGAATCAACAGGAAAGTGCAGCTTCTCACGCTGGAGAATGCAGATCAATCAAGGCTGTTTATCCCCAAAAAAGGGACCGCACTATAGTAGATTGGAAATTGTTTTTTCCTATGGCTTGAAAGTATCTTTTTCTACTACATGATAGATGTTTTTTCCCATCTTTTCTTCAAAGTACTTTTTCAGCTTTAGATTATTGTCCCATTTTTCTTGGGGGTAGGAACCATAACGCTTCTTTACGTCGCCCATCCGTTCCTCGATATCTAATACACCGTCTGGACCCGCAAGTGAATCACATAACTGAATCAATTTATCATATTCATCCATTACAACTATGTTCAAGGTATCCTGAATCATTTTTAGTTCTTCTTCAGTAGTATCAAAATTTCCAACATATGCATCTATAGTTTGAATGTTAAAAGAATGCGTCAGGCATATTCTAGCAACTTCATCATATCCCAAAGAGAGCATATAGGAATAACCGTCTGATACATGTTTCAAATGACTTACACCAAATTTTCGCCCAATATCGTGAAGTAATCCAAAAATGATTGCACGTTTCTGCTTCTATTAAAAGTTCCTCAGCTCTTTCTCTTGAGGGTATCATCAATTCAATTCCTCCTATCAAGTATCTCGTCTCTTGAAATCTCCTTTACATCTGCCATAGCGGCCGATCATAATCTGAAACGATCACTTCGCATTGACTGAAGCGCTGCGAGCTGCTCCACTTCCGCAATACTTAGACCTGAATCCTCAGCAATTTCCTCAACTGTCATTTTTCCTCTTTTCAGCATTCTAAGTGCCGTTTCCTTTTTTGTTTCACTTATGCCTTTGTTTAAAATTCTTCGTGCTTCTGTTTCAATCAAAGCTCCGCCCATCATATCACCCACACCTTTCTGCACATTCTCATACTTCTGTGCAATCGCTTTAATTACATCGCCGGAAATCTCTATAATTGTCCGCTTGTCAAACGCTCCAATCACAGCCTGCTGTTCCAGTTCGTCAAGCCTATCCAAAATTATCTGATACTCTGCCTTTAATTCTTCCAGTTTCTGCTCATTACTATTATACTCTGGAAAACTTTTCTCATGAGAAAAAATGTAAAACGGAATCAGCATCAGCAGACCTTTCTCAAACATATCCTTCAATGAGTATGTCTGTATTTTCATAATCGGCACATCATACTGAACTGTCCCGCCCGGCGTGACAATTACATATTTCATTTTGTCTGGTGTCTTTTTGAAAGTGCGAAGGTACAAAACTGCTGTATTTGGAAAAGTCACAGTCAGTGTTTCCTCCGTAACCTCGCCCTCGTCGAGCGCTATCTGCGCGTCATATTCAAAAAGCCGTATCATGATTTTGCCGTCTGGCAGGCTGCTTTCGCACTCAATATGATACTTCTTTGGTATCTTTCCAAAAACTGTAAAATTCGTGTCCGTAATCCGTTCTTTATCTGCCTCGTCCTGCTGGTCTAAAAAGTGTTCATTTGGAAAAAACGGACTTCTTCCTCCCCTGTATATGTTTCCCCGAAAACTTCATTGATTATGGGAATAATCAGCTTCCGACAGTCATTCAGGATTGTCCTGAATGCCCCGTCATATATATTTGCCATAATTTATTTCCTTCCTTCTTGTGTCTTTATCATATCATTTTCCTATCTCAAATTCAACAATCACACAGCATTTCATGCTGTCTGCTCCACTCAAAAAGCCCGGCCGCATCATGAATCTGTTTGATCTGGCATGCCCCCTGTACTATAATAGGTTCAGCAAATCGGGCTTGTAAGAAGGTAGATAAATGGATACACAGGTATTTTGGAATGTGACCGGTCAATACAATAGCCAGACTGCCTAATCCGCTTTCAGTTTATCAGAGCAGTCATCTATCCACGAATGGCTGCTCGTTTTTGATATTTTAATGAGACGACTCCAGCAGCATCTCCCTCACCCTGTCTGCATCAATGCCCTGATTTTGTGCATACTGCATCAGATCTGCCAACGCCTCTGCCAGATACCGCTCAGGCTCGTTTTTGCCAATGATAATAATCACATGATATGTGTCGAATTTCCCGGGTGCCGCCACTGCCATTTCTTTTTTAAACTTCTCATAGGTGCCATCGAAAATTGTCACCATTTTGGCGCCCATATGAAATGCTAAATCCTCGAAGGCCTTTTTTTCGACTTCCGTCGTATCTCGCGGTATGCCTCCTAATGCCATATTGAGCTTAAAAAAGTGCCGTTTGCCATATGCTTTTTGCAGCATATGACGGAACATTCTGTCCGCCACGACGTAATCTGCGATGATTCCTCTGCGCAGCGGCGACTGTACTGTAACGCTTTCTAAATCTTGCGCTGCAATCGCCTCTGCCTCGTCTCCAATCCCTACAATCTTTTTGTTGTACGGGGTGAATGCCACAAGGGACTTCTCTTTTAGCACCAGCCCCTTGTCCTTGACATAAATCTCAATATCTGCGGGTTCGTATTTTGTATCGGTCATCGACTGCTTCCTCCTGTATTGTAATTCTGCTCTGGGTTTTACCACTCATTGATGTTCGGCCTGGGCTCTCTCCACCACTGCTCAAAATCTCTCGTATATTGGGACAGTACAGTACCGATGTTTTCTGGTTCCTGATATGTAGTAATCTGCTTGAAACGCGCTACAAACGCATCTACATCTGACATTTGCTGCGACTGTGCTGCCCTTTTTCCCAAGTCCGTGAGCGCTGCTGTCTCCTCCGATACATTTGCCACAAATTCCTCCAGCCGCCTGTTACATGGAAACAAAATCTCATTTTCCTGCAAAATCATACGATAGACGCTGTAAAGTACCTCATTTACCGCATGGAGTCTCATATAGCCGTCAAGCGGACAGGATTTTAGAAAATAGTAATAATTCAGCCAGAAATCTGCATAAAAGGAAAGCATTTTGTGCTCTTTTTCCTGCTTCTGAAAGACTGGTATTTTCTCGACAATCTGCGGAATATCTGAATCCTTTGTGAACAGTACCTGCGCCTTCATAAATGCATTTCTTGCCGGCTCGCTTCCCTTTATGGCTGCATCTTCCAGGAAAGATTTTGTCATATATTTGATGTCAAAATAGCCGCCCTCATACGTGCAGTGCCCCTCAATGGTTTCCGCTGTCCTGTTGTGCTGCGCAAGAAGCGCATACGCCGCGTCCGTGACAACCACCATCGCGTCAAGATCAGAATCAGGGCGCTCACAGCCCTTTGCGACAGAGCCGCCAAAGATTAAGGCGATGACCTCCTCTCTGTCCGAAAAATATTGTTTTAGATTCTCAAGTGATTCCTCGTGATGCTTGTACATACTTCCTCTCTCGTTTTCAACGAATCCAATCCCCTCTGCCAAAATATTGCTGATACCGCTGGCGTAACGCTTCGATCTCATAATGCCGGTCGAAGTCTAAATAAATACATTCGTCTGCAATATGTTTCAAAAAGCTGTCCGAGCCAGCCGGAAGCAATACCAGTGCCCCGCTGTCAGTCAGCTCACGCAATGATTTTAGCAATGCCGACTGACACATTTGATAATAAAAAACACTCGGATTATATGGCGCATAAAATATTCTTTTATTTTCTGCAAATCCCAACGCCGCACTCGCCCGCCACCGTTCCCCGCTAAGCTGGAACAATCTCCGGTCCTCCCGCTCTGGCGTTAGGCAAAACCGCTCTTGTATCTCTGCAAACGTAGTGTCCAACTTGTGTTTCCTGATTGCGGCGTTAACCGCCTTTTTCACGATGCTCTTTCGGTAAGGTTCGCAAGCCGGCTCCAGATTCCAGCTTACGCATTCCAAATCTTTTCGCTGAATGCGGTTTCCATTCCAGCTCATTTTCAAGTCGCCAAAATCAACTTTGCCGCCCAATAAATACGACAGGTACATACAGCCCTGCTCATATTCGCTAATCAGACCATAGATTTTGCCGCTCTCAAACTGCTGGCTGCTGTATCGCCAGCAGTCTCTGCCATCGTTTTTCCCGAAGCAGGCGGCTCCTTCTATCAGGGAAGTGCAGGCTGAGGCGTCAATTGTGATCCGAAAAGAATCCTTTTGCTTTTCCTTCATTGAACACATCTTAAATATTCAAAACATGCACCATATCATACCACTGCTCTCCGCCCCACGTGGACTGTGAGATTCCTGCATTCTGGTAGCCCATCTTGGTGTACATCTTCACTTTGGACTGCAGGCAGGTCAGCGCCACCTTCCTCCGCCCCTTCTCCCACTCTCTGCGCAGGTACTGGAACATGATTTCCCTTGCCAGTCCCTGTCCGCGGTAGGCTGGCAGCACGTCAAGACCAAGAAGCATCACATTTTTTCCGTCCGGTTTATGCAGCTTTATATCCGTGAAAAACTCGTCCCTAAATACGGCTTCGTCTGTTGCAATGCCATTTAAAAAGCCGGCAAGTTTTCCTGTCTCTTGATCGACTGCGACGAGAAACAGCTCTGGCGCTGCTGCCACGCGCTCCATAATTCGAGGCTTGGAGCACGCTTCGTTCGGTGGGAAGCAGATCTGCTCGATCTGCGCTGCCTGCTCTGCCTCCTCCGGCAGAATATTGCGAAGCACAAACCGCTCGTTGAGCGCCTTATCGCACAGACCATACTTGGCTAAAAGGTTCTGTGCCTTTCTGCGTCCCTCCTCCGTCAAATAGAGGTATTTGTCGTATCCCCGGCGCCCCCTTGGCTGGATAATCAACTCTTCACCTGAAAGTTTGTCAAGCATTTCGAAATCATAACCTTTCCAGCTCAACTCCCTGTATCTGCAAAATTCACTGTGATCCTGCGTCCTTGTCAGGTACATCAGCATCAGTGAAAGCTCCTCAATCGCCTGCTCATAACTTTTTTTATCACACATGTCTATTGATGTTCCCCCTTCATGAAAAGAATTTCTTTGCCTTTCACACTATTATAATATACCAGCCCTCAAAACACAATCTTTATCAATTTCTTATGATTCTTTTCATTCCGGCAGCGGGTGAAATCAGAATATTGTTACTCCTCCCTGCACTCTGCCGTCTGAATCACCAGCTCCTCCAGCTCTTCCATGGTTCCCCGAAATACGTTCACATCAATATACTTCTCATCGCCTGCATATCCGTCCAGCATCGCGGTGTCCATGTACTGCCAGAAACTCCACTTGTTGCCAAACAGGACTTCCGGCGGACAGTAAATGCTGCGCACCCACAGCGGATACTCCTCAAATTCCCCTTTAATATACTCATTGTAGACGGTAAACGTCGTGTAGATAATCGGCTTGATCTGGTAATGCTGTTCCAGCGCGTCCAAAAGCGCACCGAGGTTTTTCACTACATCGGTGCGTGCAGGCGGATTACTTTTTTTGTTTCCATAGTATTCCACATCGACCACTGGCGCAAGCTTCCCATCAAGATTTCCTACTGTGTCGATGTAGGAAGCTGCCTGTCTGTCACCCTCACTGTCAAAACTGAAAAAATGGTAGGCGCCCAGATACAGATGTGTCTGTTCTGCCGCCTGCCAGTTTTCCTCAAAGCGGTCATCAATGTGGGTACTTCCCTCGGTCGCCTTAATCACAGCAAAATCAAGATTTTGCTGTGACAGGGTTTCCCAGTCGATCGTTCCCTGATAATGGGAGACATCCACACCGTGAACCTCATAATTTTGGGCAAGCAGTGGATTAATCTTGAGGTCCTTGCGCAAAACCAGCGTTCCCGTTGCAATGACCGCTGCTGCCAGCGAAAAAATGCCTGCCATCCATAATATTTTCTTTTTTGCAGATTTTTTGTTCTTGGCCATTTGTTCTTGTATATCAATCGTTCCATCTATATTATTGTTATATTTCTCCATATGCACCTCTTTTTATGCTGATAATCCCATTATAACCATGATATCCTTAGCATAAAACAAATTTGCATCATTTTTGCATCTTAGGAGAAAAAACTCTATAAAAAATTGATAAATTCCAGCGCTATCCCTGATACCGAATCCGCTCGACGATCGACTCCTTTTTGACCGTTCTGCTCAATACAAAGGACAGCAGCATCTGCATAGCCGCTATAAAAAGAAATAAGAACACGACCTCCCTAAGCGGAAAGTGATACCTGCCAATTCCAATAAATACCTGCGCCTTACCATACCGGAACAGTGCATACCCCAGCGGAATCCCTACAGCAAGCGACACCGCAGCCGTTCCTGCGCTGAAAAAAATCCCCTCCAGCTGGAGACTCCTGCCCAGTTGGCTGTCTGTCATGCCGACTGCCTGCAACACACCAAATTCCTGCTTTCTTGTGACAATGCTCGTAATCATTGTGTTTGTCAAGTTCATAAAACTGATAAAGGCAATGATCATACACAATAAATACACCGGCAGCTTCAAAAGGCGAATTGAGCCCACTGTAATCTCCAGTAAATTTTGATAACTGTCCATCAAGACATGTTCCATATCACCAGTAAGCGCCTCCAGTGCTTCTTTGACCAACGCCGTGTCCTTCGCGTCGCAGTCCACCCAAATGTCATGATTCGCCTCACCCGTAAATCCCAATTGCTCGTATGTGTCCCTCGTCATTGCCATATCCGCTCCCACATAGACAAACGACGCGAGCATCTTCGGTCTCCACTCTTTTTCCACCACACCGTCATAGAGCTGAAAATGATACGTACCGCCTACGGCAAAACCGCTCGCCGCCATGCCATATTCGTATCCATAGCAGACTCCCGCCTCTGCGCTCATCTGGTCGTAATCGAGCCCGCTTAACTCGTCCCTCTCCACTCTCCGGTCAAAATCGTCCCGGTCTAACACCAAAATCCCATATGCCTCCCCAGTCTCTATGCCCTGCGTGTCAAGCTGCTTTGCATATACAATGCTGCGTGTTCTGACATCTGTGACGCCGGGAATTGTCTTGATTTTTTGTATCAGCTTTTCGTCCAGCGGATTGTTTTCCAAAATGTGATTCAGATTATTCTCTGGATACGCCTCGTCCGCCAAGTCATAATTTAACTGTATCTGAAACTGACCATACGGAATCTGCGTTCTCGCCTCATATTCCGCATCCATATTGCCCAGCAGACTTGCGAAAACAACAAACAGCACGCAGGACAATCCCATCGAAATAATGGTAGACACCGTCCGTTTCCTGTGGCTGGAAAGATTGGCAAAAGTGAGCGACACCACACACATACTGCGTTTTCCTTTCCGAAAACCAGCGCGCTTTCCACCCTCCTGATAGCGCATCGCCTCCACCGGAGAGATGGACGCCACCATGCGCATCGGCTTTTTTAACGCGAGCCATACCGTGGCAAAAGCAAGCAGCGCAGAAAGCACAAGCAGCGGAACACTCACAAGCTCCATCGCTCTCATCTGCAGCGCATACCCGCGCGTATTGAGATCATAAGCCATGTACGCCAGCACACCATTTGCGACCCCAATCCCCGCAAGCAGCCCAAGCGGTACACTGATGCACGCCAGATACATGCCTTCTTGCAAAACTACCTGCCGCATCTGCCGTCTCGTCGCGCCAACAGCCTTTAGTTTCCCGTACTCCTGTACCTTCTGTACAATACCCACCTGAAAAATATTGTAAATAACGACGACCGAAAAGAGAACGACCAGCATACATGCCACTGCGCAGACGACTATCGTCTCCGTTCCCGGGTCCAGTATCCAATTGAGATAGTTTTTGTTGAGACTGACCATTTCATCAGAAATACCGCAGTTTGCAGCCAGCTTCCCGATGACCGTTTTTGCGGTGTCACGCGTAATCGGAACACTCTTGTCAAGCTGGAATAAGACTGTATATCTTTTGTCCGTCTCTGCCACATTCTTTTCAAAATGCTGCTGCGAGGTGTATGCAGACATGGAATTTGCCTCATACGCTGCCGACTGCAGCAGTCCGCAGATAACAAATTCCTGCGGCGTGTAGACTGCTTTCAGGCTGGTGCGGAATCGCACCACCACCGTATCGCCAAGCTGCGGCTGCTCTATTCCAAGCTCACGGAAAAAAGCCGGCGCCGCGGCAATCTCATTTTCCGCCTCAGGGTAATGCCCTTCTACAAATACCTCCTCCATGTGAGACAGCATGCGCGCCGTTTGATCCAGCCAGCCCAGCGACAACTCCTTGCGGCTCTCCACCTCCGCGTAGCGTGTGGTGATGCCAAGCTGTGAAATCTCCGCACGCCGCGCCGCCTCCGTCACTTGTTGGGCAGTCAGATTTTTGAAGCTGCCGTAAAATTCGCCATAATAATCTGCCGCATTGGATTTGTTCATTCTGATCATGCCGTAGCCAACACCTGACACGGCTGTCAGAAGCAGTGTCGTGAGCAGGATAGATATAGCAATCAGAATACTTCTTACCCTGTCCTTTTTCACATTTGCCCATGCAAGTCCTGATATCGTGTTCATCAGCGCACCTCCCCTGCCTTGCCGTCCTCAATCATGATGATCCTGTCCGAGAGCTGCGCGATCTCCTCGTCATGCGTTATCATTACCAGCGTCTGTCCGTATTTCTGCGCCGACAGCTTCATGAGTCCGATAACCTCGTCGCTCGTCTTGGAATCCAGATTGCCCGTCGGTTCGTCGGCAAAGACAATATCCGGTTTTGCTGCCAGTGCCCGCGCAATTGCCACACGCTGCTGCTGCCCGCCTGACAAGGTGTTTGGCAGATTGTGGCGTTTGCCCTCCAAGCCCAGTGTCTGTATGATATCCTGCACAAACGACTCGTCTGCCTTCCGCCCGTCAAGTCCAATCGGAAGAACGATATTCTCCCACACATTAATTGATGAGACAAGGTTGTATGCCTGAAAGATAAAGCCCATCTTCCTTCTTCGGAACACGGCAAGGGCATCTGGTTTCAGCGAAAAAATCTCTGTATCCCCGACATACACTTTCCCGCTGGTCGGATTGTCCAGTCCGCCCAGCATATGTAGCAATGTACTCTTGCCGGACCCGGATTTGCCTACAACTGCCACAAACTCGCCTTGTGCAATCGCAATATTGCAGTCGTCCACCGCCCGCACCTCATTCTCACCAGAATGATAGTATTTACATAAATGCTCTGTTCTTAAAATCGTACTCATACTATTCTCCTATCTTTTCTATCCATATCCCACACTTTATTATCCCCCCTTTTTCTTGCAATCGGCTTTCAAAAACAGAAAAAAGCCTTACGAAATTGTAAGACTTTTACACCATGGCAGTTGAAACACAAAACAACTTCCGCGCTTTTGATGCCGCGGCGCTGTCACTGTGAGCGTTCCCTCATGCCCAGTCACGATCTCGCGCGCCAGGTAGAGACCGATGCCTGCGCCGGAAGCCTGCTGCACTTGTCTGTCCGTTCCCCTGTAAAAGCGCTGAAAAATCCGGTTCTGCTCCTCCTTCGGAACACCGATGCCTTCATCTTCGATCTCAATGCGCAGATAGACCGTCATTTTCATCATGCGGATAGTAATTTTTGTACCAGCTTCACTATATTTTACTGCATTTTCCAGCACATTTAAAAATGCCTCGCAAAGCCATTTGGTGTCCTGCTCTACAAGAAGGCTTTGCAGCGCTTCCTCCGCTTCCAGCTCAAGCTCGACTGCCGCCTCCTCCATCTTTGGGTAGATGCGGTTTACTGCCAGCAAAAGCGTGTCAAACAGCGGTTTCTTTTCTTTATTGAGCGCAATCAATCCAGACTCAAGGCGGGAGACATTGACCAGCGCCGCCGCCAGTTCCTCCAACCGCCGGAGCTGTACGCTGCACCGTCCCAGAAACTCCTGATGCTCCTGTTTTGTGAGCTGCCCGGAATGCAAGACCTCGAAACTTGTCTTGAGTGCCGCAACAGGTGTCTTTAACTGGTGGGAAATATCCGTCACAAGCGACTTCACCCCCTCTTTCTCCCGCTCAGCCTGCTCGCCAAACAGCGCAATGCTGTCTGCAAGCGCAGAGAGTTCCATCATAAAACTGTCCAGCCCCGTATCCATAAACTCTGCTTTGACAGCATTCCCGCGCTCCAACGCTCCTTCGCTGCCTGTCAAATCAAATCCCAGTACCGCTTGCCCTGTACACCCATTTTTCAACCGCCATTTTGTCGCACGGTCGCGCAGTGCTGTCACCTGTCCTTGCAGCCAGCGCAGTTCCTCTGCCCTCTTCCTGCCCTTTCTTCTGGCCTGTATGGAAAGCACCGCCATAAAGACTATATAAAGACCGCTGCATACTGCCGCGACTGCCGTCCAGTTTCTATATAAAGATTTCTTATAATGGTCTGCGAAGAATGTATTGTATCCATAGCGCGCCAAACTTTTCTTTGCATCTGCGGCTTCTTCTGCGGAAACGCCCTTTAGCAGCCCTGCCACAATGTCAATCGACGCACGGTCTTCAAGCTGCTGTGCGATGGTCACATACAGGACTTCCATTTTCTCCGTATAATCGCACCACGAAACATACATTAGGACTCCTGCCGCAAAAATGACAGCGGCAAGTCCTATGACCGCCGCCGCAAACATTTCACTGTCTTTCTTCCTCACATTATAAATCTGCATTCTTCAACCTCATTATCCATCATTATCTACTGCCAGCGTTTTATCTGCCGTCACGCAAAATGTAGCCGATTCCCCGCACATTTTTCAGATACTGCGGTGCTGCCGGATTCTCCTCGATTTTCTCCCGCAGGCGCCGAATCATAACCGCGACCGTGTTCTCCTCCACATAATCTCCCGCTGTATCAAAGAGGGCCTCTAGGATCTGATTTTTGGATAAAATCTGGTTTGAATTTTGCAGGAACAAAAGAAGCAGCCGCCATTCCGTCTTTGTGAAAAAAACCTCGTCGTCCCCCCGCCATGCGCGCATCTCATTTTTGTGAACGCGCAGTTTTCCAAAGGTGCGCACGCTGTCCTCCTTATGACTGCGCCCGAAATACGCCTGCACTTTCAGCGTCAGCACAGACAGGGAAAACGGTTTTGCCATATAGTCGTCCGCCCCTGCGCTGTACCCCATCACAAAGTCTGTCTCATTGTCAAGCGCTGTCAGGCACAGTATATAAATGTTATTTTGCGCCTCACGCACATTTCTGATAAAATCCAACCCGCTGCCATCTGGCAGTGTCAAATCGCAGATCAGCATTTGCGGCTGGCATGCTTCCAGGATACAGGCTGCCTCGCTGATCGTGCGGCATGAATATACCTGAAAGCCTGCCTTTTCCAGCGTGAAGCAGATGCCGCGGCTGACGCTCTCCTCGTCCTCCAAAAGTAGTAATTTATTCATCATTTACTGGCAGAGTTTCGCCACAACCTGATTGATCACGCTGCCGTCCGCCTTGCCCTTCAATTCAGGCATAATTGATTTCATGATCATTCCTTTATTTTTCTGCGCTGCAACCTCCGCAAATTTTTCCATAATAAATGCCTCAATCTCCTCTGCGGACATCATTTGGGGCGCATACTCCTGAAAAATGTCGTACCTTGCCTGATACTCCTGCTTTAAGTCCTCCCTTGTGTCCGGGCAGGTTTCAAGCTGTTCCTTCACGGACTTGATTTCCTTTAAAATCACGCGATCCACAATCTCCTCACTGATATTGTCGCGGCAGTTCTCGTCGATTGCGACCTTCTTCGCCGCCGATACCAGTGCGGAAAGTGCGTCCTTTCTCACCTTGTCACGCGCCTTCATTGCCGCCATCATGTCTTTTTGTAACTGTTCGAATTTCATTGTTTTTTCCTCTCTTTCCTTGTTTATTATCTGAATTTATTTTCACAGAAAACTGCAAATCTGTTTTGCATACGCTTCCCCCAGCGGCAGCTCGTACTCCACTTTCAGCCTGCTTCGCACCGCAGTCTCAGATTTTCCTGTCACGGGATTCTGCCCTTCTTTTTCATACTGCTCTTTCCAGACTCCGACGCCCCGCTTCTGCCACGACGGGAGTTGGTCGAAGTTGATGCCTTTTGAAAAGAGGAGTTCATTCTTAAAGCTCACGGACTGCCCTTCGAGCGCCTTGGTGGCTTCCTGAACCGTCTTTCCCGCTTTTCTGAGCATCCAATAACAGTGTGCGTTCAGGGAATTTCTGTGCGCATCCTCCTGCCGCCACAGGAAATAGTCCTGCACCCTTTCAAGCGTGGGAAGCGGCACCATCCTGCAATCAAACGTTGCCGCCTTTCCAAGCGCGAGCGAAAAGGCCGCACTCGCCTCCGCTGCCAGTGTCGAATTGTACTTGCGCACCTTTCTGCCAAAGGCATTTTCCCCAGCAGCAAACAATAGCGATATCTCGTCGCTCTCTGTAAACCCATACACAACACGGAACCCACAGTCCATCAGATGCTCGACGGTGTGAACCATCAAATCCCGAAAATGAATGTCAAACGGCGCCTCGAATTTACAAATCTCTTTCGTCAGTCTTGTGAAGCCTCTGCCGTCAAGTCTCGCCACCATATAAATCTCCGGCAAAAGAATCTGGTCGAGTGACTGTTCATATATGCGCATCTTTTTATCTAAATCATCAAATTTCATTGTTCCACTCCTATCCAAGTATTCCATCCAAACAGAAATCAGCGTTGTGGGCTGCATGGTTCGTGCCCGTGCTGACCTGCCACGCCTCAACAGCCATTCCTGTCTTCGTCATGCTGACAAAATACAGCGCGTCAAAGCCCTCCTCATACGAGGGAAGCTCGAGTTTATTCGAAGTCGCCGCAATCGCTTTGGCTGGAATTTTTGCTTTGCCTTCCCGCAGTTCATTCCGTGCGGTGCACTCCTGTAAGCGCGACTGCATAAAATAGCCAATGACGCGATAACCGTGTTCTTTTGCTTTTACAATATATTTTTTACGCTCCGCGGCTGTCGGGTTCGTGTTGTCGATCACCATGTCCTTTTTTGCCTGAAACGCCTCGTCCATCGCCATATTTTCCTTGTTGCGTGTGTGGAGCGTGTCGAGGTTGATTCTGACATAGCCGGGCAAATTGTTTTGGCAGAATGTGCTCTTGCCGCTCGCCTGAATGCCTGTCATAATTGCCATTGTGGGCATTGATGCCACCTCCTCTTCTTTTCAAACACACTCATCATAGGGAAACCGGCTGCCCACAGCAAACACCGGGATAGTCTCAATGCCGCCATCATGTCCGCCGTTTGTCCGTTTTGCCACAACTGCCCTGTCTAACAACCTTTTATCACGATATACCCGCAACGATTTCGGTGCGCCGTCAGTGGTTTTTACTTCGATTCCATAGCTTTTATTTTCTTTGTCAAACACCAGAAAATCCAGCTCGTTTGACCCAAGAATTGAAAACGATGGTGTATCCCCTTTCACTTTCTTTTTGCTGTAACGTGCTGTATACAGGCGATGTAACTCAGCAAACACAAAAGTCTCCGTGAGAATCCCCTCGATCGTCCCCCTCTCCATTCCCGTTTCTGCGCCCAGTGCAGCGTTGCCTAAATAACGGTGAAAAACAGTGCCCGATATTTGTGTCAGAACAAGGCGGAGGAAGGAGGCAATGCGGTGGCATTGTTGACTGACGACAACGCGGGGCTGACGCAAATAGCGGGTGCTGTATTCACCGTTATTTGTGCAATGCTGTACTAGATATCCCGCAATACCACAATCCATGTAATAAAGGCGTCTGGCGGGTCTGTATGATAACATATCTCCGTCCACATAGCAGCCACATTCTCCTATGATACCGGAATAAATCAGCCACATAATCGCATTGGCAATCTCGTCACGGCTTACCAGCAGCTTTTCCGAAGACTTTACAATCGTCGTCACAAGCTCTACTAATTTGCTGCCGCTTCCTTTCCTCTCTCGGCACAGTTCGATCATGGCTTCCCGATATACTGATTTAAAGATAACAGTTTACTTAGATGCCTGAAAATAATTTCTTGATTCTTTCTCAAATGTATTCAGTAAGTCAGCAATGATTTGATAACACGCTTCTTTATTTTGGTTATCTATATACTTTTTAATGACAGCCGGATAGCCGCCAATGTATCTGTACAGATCATATAATGCAAACAACTCATCATATGCGGACTGCGCACTGCTGCCATATAAATCAATTTGTTCCAACAGGCTGTCCTTGCCATAGATTCTGCAAAACTCTGCAAATGATAAGGGATACATTTTCATATACGTCACAGTGCCTGCCGGAAGGAAGTATCCATTCTTAATGGTCTGTCCCAAATAGCTTCCCGTCACAACAATATCACAGTCTACGGACGCCGCAATTGAGCGGATTGCATTGTATGCCTGCTCACTCACTTGAATTTCATCCAGAACCAAAATCGTCTGACGGCTGTGTTTAAAATGCGGCAGCCCTGCACGACGACAGTATTTTTCAAATTCCATCAATCGGCATCCGTTTTGTATGACATCTTTAAAGTCGTACTCATCCGAGGCAAAATTGACGTAGAGAACATACTCGTAATTTCTATATGCAAACTTTAATAGCTCCGTTGTTTTTCCAATCTGCCGCGAACCTTCAAGCTGCAATACCCCGTGATTTTTCTCCTGTTTCCACTCCTCCAAATCAGCCTGTATATCGCGCATAAACGGATTTTTTAACACCATGTCATGATACGCTTTTCCAGTAACTGCTGCCGCATAGGAAAGACACGGAAGCTCTTTGTCAGAACAGATTCTTCCTGTATTGTCAACCGCAATATTTTCGACAAGTTCTATATTTTGTTTTAAATAATAGTCGGTATAAAAAACATTGTCAACAAGATATCCGACAGTCTCCTCGTCCGCATTTTTTACGATGTGCGTCGCAAACATATGCCCCCCTCCTCTCTGACTGATTTGCAGAAACTAAACAGCCTGCATTTATTTTATATTAAATGCAGGCTTGATAAATGTCAATATACTTGAAGTATAACAATTATCAGACAGTTAATCTATACTGTTTATTAATATTAATACCGAATCTTTTTAAAATCGTTGCCAGAATAACATTTTTTTCCTAAATATGGACAATCTGTCAGTTTTCTTACTGCTCCCATATAAGGATCAATGACAAGAATATCTTGTGCCTTTAATGTTTTTTCATTGGCGGTTTTCTTTACTCCAACATCAACCACATAATGCTGATACGCCCCATGTTTCATATATTACTACCGGAATACCATTGGCAGTGTCAATTCCTACCTGATTTTTTGTTACTCAAACCTTGATTTTATGAGAGTTTGCAAATAAAAGAGCATTGACCTCCCTTTTTGATGTATAATGAATTCACCACAAACCATTACTCTTCAAAAGGAGACAATGCTCATGGACATTATACACTACCTGTTACAACTTATTCAATACCTTTATCAGCAAAACTGCTGGCTGGTCAACTTCATATGCAGATACATCTCCCTCAAGCAGTGGGTCTTTGATGATTCACATTGCAGCAGCTCAAATGATTTTGGGTACGAAGTAAGCCAGTGGAGCCTCCCGCTGTTAGTGGCAGAAATTAAAAATCAGGGGATCGCTGAACAGATTTCTGAGAAATCTGTCAGCCGTTTTTAAAAATGAACTAAGGAAGATGCATTGACAATTTTGCGCAATCATTCACAGAAAAAATAAAAGGACTTTTTACGAAATAAATGATCGCAAAAAGTCCTTTTATTTAAATCTTATTTTGACTCTCCCGCCGCACCATCCACCAGCTTATGCAAATCGTCACCGCCTCCGTCACAGGCGCGGCAAGCCACACGCCGGTCATGCCAAACCATGCCGGCAGTACGAAGATACAGGCAAGCAGCACCACAAGCCCTCGCGACATGGAAATTACCGCCGATTCCAGCGCCTTGCCAATCGACGTAAAATAAAAAGAGGTAATCGCATTGGTGCCCGAAAAGAAAAACGATACCATAAAAATCACCATACCAGTCTGCACCATCTCCCGAATCTCGCCGCGCTGTACAAACAATCTGCTGTACTGTCCCGACAGAAACGTCATCATCACAAAAACCACAGTGCCGATTGCAGACACCATTCCATTTGTCCGCCTGCGCAGCTTTTTTGCAAGCTCGTACTCCTCGGCGCCGTAGGCAAAGCTCATCAACGGGCTTGCACCCTGCCCAAATCCCACAACCACCATACTAAACAGATAGGAGACATATCCGACAATGGTAAACGCCGTAACGCCATCAACACCGGCTCTGCGCAGAATCACATAATTATAGGCAAACATGGCAATCCCCGTTGACATCTCCCCGATGAACTCCGAGCTTCCATTGAGCAGTGTCCTTTTGAGCAGCAGCCATGAAAAGGAACATCTCCCGAAATGATACACGTTCGCTTTTTTCCAGAAAAAATACAAGATGAGTACAAGCGAAACCACTTGTGAAATCAGCGATGCCGCCGCAATTCCCGCAATCCCCACAGGAACAACAACAGAGAAAACATAATCCAGCATCACATTGAACAGCACGCTTATCATGTTGACCTTCATAAAATACTGCGGATTCCCCTCACCTCGGATAAACATGCCAAAAGACGAATTGACCACCATCACGACCAGTTCCAGAAGCAAAATACCATAGTATGTTCTGAAATATGCACGCACCTGTCCGACAGCTCCGAGGAAGTCCAGCATCGGCTCAAAAAACAGTGCTGTCAAAAACGCTGTCAGCACAGAGAATACCGTTGTGGTCACAATTGTCTGCCGAAAAACCTGATTGCAGGCAGCCAAATCCCGTGCACCGAACAGCATTCCCGCAATCGCAGCCCCGCCGACGGATACCATCAATCCGATTGACAAAAATAAGTAGATAATCGGCAGCCCCAGATTGACCGCCGCAATTCCCTCCCCGCCGATATAGTTCCCAATAAAAAAACCGTCCACCACCGTAATCAAAGAAGTCAGCACCATCGCGATAATGGCAGGTAAGGAAAACTGTAAAATAGTTCCCGCTGTATGTTGTCTGATTTTTTCTAATTCCATAAAAATATCCTCCTATTTGTTTGGCTGATCGTTCGAACTCCGGTCACGGTATACCAGTAAACCTTCAAGACGATACCTTGATACACTTCCCATTATAGGAGGAGAATTGAATATAAACTTCTGAATTTGTGCTCTTTCTACTTGTTTCTTAAAGGCATGCAGATGTCCAGCTCCATGTACCCTGAAGCGCTGTCCACCATGTGATAAATGTCAAAACCACTGCGATAATCCAGCTCATACGGAACACGCGGCAGCCAAATTTGAAAAATAGTCTGGTATGCGGCATAAATATATTTTCCCAATCCCTTATAAGCGTAAACCGCACACTTTCCCCCTTCTATCGTGCAGGTGTTTTCCAGTCCGATATTTCTGTCCACACTCATACAGATATCATACAGGCAGCCGTCTGCCGCCGTAATAGCCGGGTCGTCAAATGTCCGCTCAAAGTACTGTGTATCATCTGTCACAAACGCGCGGTACTTTTCCATAAAATCCTGCCACTGTCTGCACAAATGGCGGTAGCTGCCAATCCGGCGCTCATAGAGCACAAAGAAATCCGGCAGCGTCTTAATCTGTATTTTGCGGCTGCATTCCTCGAAGGTCTCAAGTGCGTTATCTTTTTCACGTGTTTCCATATGCATAAAGGGATGTGCAAGCGCTGTCTGAAAACAATTTTTGCGAAAACACACCGGTGTCGTTTGATAGCACCCCCGAAACAGCGAGCTGTAATTCGACGGGCTGTAGCCAAATTCATATCCGATGTCCGTCACCGCCCGATTCGGCTCGATTTTCAGCCGGAATGCGCTCTGTTCCAGTTTGAGCCGCCTTATAAATGCATACACGCTCTCCCCTGTTTCCTCCTTGAACATTCTGCTGAAATGATATTTGGAAAAATGACAGTGCGCCGCCACATCCCCAACAGACACTTCCTCATTGAGATGACACAGGATATAGTCAATCGCCTTGTTAACGGACTTGTTTGTAATCACAAACATGCGCACTCCCCCTTTCAGCAGTTTCACACGCCAAATGCAGGCTATATCAGACTTTCATAGTTCCCCTTCGAATCACTTTCCTCATACCCGAACCGCAAAATTCATGCGGGATTCTTTTAAAGCCTCTTTTTTCATAAAAAGCCTCTTTCCCCGGCTCTGCAATCAGTTGTATACTTGAGCGTCCTTCGACCGGCGTTTCCCGACTGACATATCCGATGAGCAAATCCATGATTGCACCGCCTATTCCCCTTTTCTGAAAATCAGGGTGCACCACCAAATCTGCTATCATAAAATACATGCCGTCGCCAATCAGTCTCCCCATTCCGACAGCCTGATTCTCATTGAAAGCCGTCACCGTATACAGGCTGTTGGCAAGTGCCCGTTCGGTCTGTTCTTTTGAAAAATTATGCCAGCCTGCACTTTCCCTAAGTCCATAATACACTTCACAGCCTAGAATATTTTCTTTGTAATCCATTGATTCACACCTCAAACTTGTTTGTTACAGACATCACTTCATGGTGGTTTGATGCGTCGCTGCCACTACGAAGTTTCGCGAATTATTCGCAGTGTTCTGTCTTGCGCATTTTAAAACAGTATGTTAGGCACTTAACAATGAAATCTTGCGCAAAATGGCAAAATTTTTTGCGTAAGAAAAATACCTATGCCAATGCTGGTATAAGCACAAGGTTTTTGACGGTAAGTCCTGCGGCAATGATTTCTTTGCCATAGGCTGTGGCGAAATATTTGTAAAAGCCCTGCACCCTTTCAATGATCCCATGGAGACGGAGACGTTTAAATATCCTGGACATGGCTGACGGACTGATATTTTCAAAATGCTGGCGGATATCCTTTCCCTGCATCCCGAAAGTCATGTACTCGCCCCGGCTGATCACTTCCAGCACATGCAGGTCACGCTCCGCAAAGAAATTCAGTCCGCGGTAAGAGCGCCCCTTGTCCACAACGGAATCGGTAACCTTTGTAAGGTTTTCCTTCCCGCCGCTGTGGTCATCGAAAGATGAGATGAATTCCAGGTACCGGTAGTTTGCAGCTTTCATAATCGTGAACAGCTGGTAAAGGCTGTAAATGCTTTTTTTCAATGGAGCCTTTTGTTCCGATGAACTGCCGTCCCTATGTTCCACTTTCCGTTTTACCCTGAAAGCGCTGATATCGTTGCTGGTGCTTTCTATCCGTAAGACGCAGCCAAACTTATCATACATTTTGATTGATACATCACCCATATGGTGTTTGATCCTCGTTCCGAGAATACGCACGTTATAGTTGGTGCCGACCTCCTTCTTACAGTTATAGGTAATACGCTGTCCCAGGAAGGTGGCGGTGTTGTCCGGCTTTACCGTAAAGACTGCGGTCCGGATGATCTCGTCATAAAGGGGGCCGAGGTCGCCCGGCTGTTTGAACATGACGTCTGTTGCACACTCAATCTGCTGGATCGTCCATGTGTAGCTCAGGCCGCGTGTTTCAGGAACAGGACAATAGCGTTTTGCAAAAGCATCCAGAACCTTATGGAGGTATTCCGGATTGATCCTGTCTGAGAGTTTCTGGGCAGCTTCCACATCCGAGATTTCCAGGAAAGCATTATCATGCATGCGGTAAGTAATGCCCTTCTTCTGCAGTTTATGGGCGAGCAGGTTATGGCCGTTCATATAGAACTGCAGGCGGAAAGGCGCCCATGTAGGGACACGAAGGTAACAGAGCCCCAGTTCTTTGTCAATGAAATAGAAATAATAGTGGAGACATTTGCTCTGGTCAGACTTAAGGAATGTCTTTCCCGTGGTCTTGTCATGCCAGGGTTTATAAGTATTGCACTGTTCCATGGAGGAAAAGATGTGGATCAGCCCCTCGGTCTTTCCGGTTTCCTGAATGATTTGCTGAATCCGGTCATCCTTGCGGAAAGCCCGAAGCTTACGAATGAATTCGATTTCAATGCCGTTTTCATCTGCGATGCGCTGGGCGTTTGCGCGGATTTGTTCCGTAAGAGGCTGGGAGAAATTTGAAAAATCAAAAATACGGATGTTGT
>KE159549.1:461998-545346 GCA_000403215.2 Lachnospiraceae bacterium A4 | reverse complement strand
GGAACTGTTCAGAAATTACTTGTGACAAGTACGCCGTATAAATGTTCAGCTGCAAAGAAGAAAATCGCAGGCATAGCGGGCTATGTCAAGATTTTCTGATGACGCAGATGGACAATTAGACAAGTAATTGTCATGAGTAATTTCTGAACAATTCCTTAATATTTTCACATAGAACAATCGTGGAACAAGGTGGAAAACCTCCCGAGCTTGAATAAGCGAAAATAAACAAGCCTACCTTGTTACTTGACCGGTACAGGTAGGCTTTAATATACCTCGAAAGTCAACCACTTTGTGGGCGATTGCTCCTTTTATGTCTCTACTATATCACTTTACTCAATCAATTGCAAGCCAACTTACACATTTTACAGGCACTGATACAGCGCCCGAAAAAAAACCCCGTAATCCTGTCCGTCTGAGAGTCCAGACACGCTGCCGTCACCTGCCTCGATAATTTTCCAAGTCCCATTCTCGAGTTCTGCAAAATCCACTGTATAAAACACACTCGGCAGATTACGATATTTCTCGACAAGCGTCTCTGGCGGCAAGGATGCCGTCGAAAGCTGTCCAGAATTGCGCGACACCGCCGCAATCTCATGATTCATATAGAACACTCTGTACTCATTCGTTCTGTCGCCATACTTTTTCAAATCCAAATATTCCTTGATGCAGATTCCTCCCGTGAGCAAATCGCCTCGATATTGGTAAAATACCTCCATCCACTGATTGAATGCGTCCTGTTCCGTCGAGCTGTCAAAGTACTTGGGAAACGACGTTCCCTTGACAGACTTCACATAGTCCTTGACCATAAACCGTGAAAATTCTGCCTTCACGCGCGCAAGCTCAATTTCCTCATGCAGCGGAAAAATCCTCATTCTGGCAGTGTCCTCCTCAACCAGCTTATAGACATTTGGAAAGACATGCATCGCCTCATACGCCTTCGGCTCTGTTATCAGACGAATGCCGCGCGCATACAACGCACGATAAAACTCCTCATACTGCTCAGGCTTCATCATCCACCCGCGATAGACAGCATCTGCTTCTTCTGTCCATTTGCCCGCAAGTGTCAGCACCCCCTCACCAAACCACTTGTCGTACCCGAAGAGCACCACGTCAAACAGCCCGGTTTTCAGCACCGCATCGTACTCCGCCTGCAAATCCTCGTCAACCTTGCGAGTGTCAAAAAAGCTGGACGGAAACACAATTGTCTTGACCATTCTTTTCCCTCACTTTATCCTAAGAATTTTCGAAAATCAAACACGTCTTCCCTGCCCAAAAGCTGCGACCACCGCGCGGAGATCAGCTTTGCATAATTCAGATGATACAGCCCATAGTTTCCGAGCGCATATCCATCATTCATTTCCAGAAAAATCGTCTGCTGCTTTCCGTCCTTGACTGTCACCGCAAAATCAATGCTGCATCCCATCGGTCGGTTTGGTATTGTGCAAAATGCTGCCGCCACGCGGTCAATCACTTCCGGGTCATACTGGTAATGATAATCGCCCTGATAGGGTCTGAGATCTATCAGCTCATCATAGAGCATAAAGCCACGCCACTCTCTCTTGATATCTAATACTTCTGTACAGAGCACCTCATAATTCTCATAACAGCTTCCGCAGCCAATCAAATCCTGTGGTCCGTTTATGACCTTTCCCGTAAAAGCCTTGTCCCTGACCGGTTTCACAAACACGCCCCACTTCTTAGGATTTGCATTGATGGCATCAATGTAGTCCGTCCAGATGCGGCGTCCCATAAACGGCCTTAATGCCGCCGGATAATCCTCACACACTGGCTTTACATGAAATTTATCAAGGATTGTCTGTACTTGGTCAATATAATCCAGCACAATATCCTCATCTGTCACAGCCTCATAAATTTCATCAATTACCTCATACTTGACAATCTCTGCGCCCATTTCCCGAAATCCCAAAACCGCGTGTGCGATATTCTGGGAGTGGTATTCTCCATGCTTTCTTACTTTTGCGTATACCTTCATTCTAACTCCCATCTGCCTGATTCAGCAGGCGTACAAATTCACGCTCTAATACGTCTCCGCCACACTCACAAGCTCCAGCCGCGCGTTCAAATCCGCTGCATCCGCAAAGCTTCCGCGCAGAATATCGCATTTTTCCAGCCTGACAGTCACTGGCTTTTCACTTGAAATCATCAAGAAATTATCACTAAATATAACATCCGCGTCCGCGAAATCCATCTCGACAAACGGTGCAAACACGTCGCTTCGCACCGTAATCTCAAAACAGTCTTCTGTTTCCTGCACTTTGGTTGTAAAATGCGGCTTCGGCAGCTCCATATGCTTGTACGGCACGAAGGTATCAACGTCTGTCAGCACGGTTCCGTCAGAAAGTATGACCTCCGCCTCAAGAAACAAGCCGTCCTGACCGCCTGTCATGTTATTGGCAGATTTTAACCCGTCAGCCGGACTTTTCGCTTTGCCTGAGGGCATGTCGTCCATTGCGCACCGTAGCAGCTCACATGCGCACAGCGCCCCCGCCCGCACTTCTTTTTTCCACGCTGCCTGTACACGAAACGCAAAATCCCGCACACGCAGTGCCACGCTGCACTGCTGTTCTGCAAATGTCTCATTTTCCAGAAAGACACTGACAAAATCCTCTGTTTTCTGAATGCTTACCGCAACAGGGGCATAAAATCTTGCCGCCATGTAGTGCAGCGCTTTCCACCGGCCATAGTAATCAATACTCGCCCATGAAGCCACCGGCCAGTTGTCGTTAAGCTGCCAGTAGAGCGTCCCCATGCAGCGCCCTCTGCTGCGCCGCCAGTGGTCAACGCCGCTCTTAATTGCCATTCCCTGCAAAACCTGCGTCACATAGAGCAGGCTCTTAAAGTCTTTCGGGTAGCGGAAATTCTCCGAGAGATAATAGAGCATCTTGCCGTTGGCAGCACCATTTTTCTGATGGCTCTCCATGACTTTCGAAAAAATATTTCTGTCTGATTCCGCCGTAAAGGACTCGACTGTTTTCAGACATGGAAACGACTGGAACCCAAATTCCGAACAGAACCGGAAGAAGTACTTCTGATAATCGCTAAACGGCTTTTGCCCATGCCACACGTCCCAATAATGCACGTCGCCGCGCCGGTCGGAATCGGGGTCGTCAAAACACCCGCCCGACGACGGTGAGGAATGCCAGTAAAAGGTCTCATCATCTGCCTCGCGCACCGCCTTTGGCAAAATATCCTCAAATAATTTGATATAATCCGCGCGCAGATACATGGACTCTTTTTGGAAATCTCCCCAGTGGTGCCACGCGGACTCAATCTCATTATTGCCGCACCAAAGCCCAAGCGACGCATGGTGCCGCAGCCGCCGCACATTGTCGAGCGTCTCCTGCCTGACCGTGGCGGCAAAATCGTCCGTCACATCATATACATTGCAGGCGTACATCAAGTCCTGCCACACAATCAGACCATACCGGTCACACAGATCATAAAAAGCATCTGACGGATAATACCCACCGCCCCAGACACGGACACAGTTAAAATGCGCACGCACACAGCACTGTAACAAATAGTCGATCCGCTTTTCATCAATCCACGGATAAACAGCATCCTCCGGTATGTAGTTTGCGCCCTTCGTGAAAATTTTCACGCCGTTGATCAAAAACGCAAACTCATTCCCCCACGCGTCCGCCTCCTGACTGACAGTCAGTGTGCGCAGACCGATGGTCTTTGTCACACGCTGCACCTGCCCGCCATTCAAGTCAACAGATACCGCCAGTTCATACAGCGGCTGCTCTCCGTAACCGTTTGGCCACCAAAGCTTCGGATGCTGTACTGTAATCTCCGCCTCATAGACAAGCTCGGACGCCACTGCTTTTGCAGGCACCTTAGAAATCTCTATGCCCTCTTTTTCTGCCAATGCCACTGTCACCGCTATTCCCGCCTGCATGAAAGATCTCGTATCGGAAGATGGGACTGCCAACTCCTCCTGATTCGCGCAGCTGCTCTCTGTCCCGGCGCCAGACAATGTTATTGTTGCTTTGACGCGGACACTGCCATCTTTTTCATGTACCTGCCTGATGCGCACGTCCTCGATGCCGGCCGACGCTGTTCCTTCTATATAAATAGGACGCCAGATTCCCGCATCGACAAGCTGCGGGCCCCAGTCCCAGCCAAACATGGAATGCGCCTTGCGCACCAACTGATTTCCTTTCATCGCACCGCAGGGGATATAGTGAATGGTTTTATTTTCCTGATAGGGATAATCTTCTATAAAACGCAGCACTGAATGAAAAACAATACAGATTTCATTGCAGCCCAAATGCAAATATTCTTTTATTGAAAAGCGATACGTGCGGTGCATATTGTCTGTGTCCGCAAGCGCTTTCCCATTGATCAAAATCTGCGCCAGCGTATCGAGCCCTTCACAGACCAGCGTGAGCGTGTTCTGTGCCATAAGCGCTTCATCGGCATCAAAGCTGCGCACGAACTGATACGCCTGCCAAAAAAGTTCCCGAACCGCATACTCATTTTCTCTGTCATACGGATGCGCAAGCTTTCCCGCCGCATATAAGCCCGAGATGACACTCCCCGGCACAGTTACCGGACAGAGCAGCTCTCCCGCCGCGTCCCTTAATTCCCAATTTCCGTTTAATTCTAATTTGACCATACCATGCTTCCTTTCACATGAACGCCTGCCAGCCAGCATTCGAGTTAAGGAACTGTTCAGAAATTACTCATGACAATTACTTGTCACAAGTAATTTCATCACAGTTCCTAATCACGCATTTTTATACATTGTGTATTTTCATTGTATTGAAAAAAATTTTCCCTGTCAATAACAGAACGGCATTCTGTACCTGAAATTCATAGAATCTGTCACACTTTTATCCTGTTACCCAAACGAAGAATCTTCATCTTCTCCCTGCTCGCGCGCCGGACGCAGGCAGCTTTCGCCAAACGCAAAACATTCGCTTGTATATTTATTCAAATTAATGTATTTTTTCTATTAATTATGATATTTTATACACTTTTAGTAAACAAAGCATTATTTCCAATATCTGAAAATTTTACTGGAAAACCATAGAATTCTGTTATATAATAATTCTAATTCACATTTGCAACAATGTGCATTTTTAAATTTATCAAGTAAAATGATATTTTTTCAAAAAAGAAAGGACGTGATTGCTTCTTGTAACCATTGTTTTCAGTACCTACCAAGGAGACATTTTATTAAAGTAGAGGGATTTAAATGATGAAGAAAAAATTGTTATGCATGCTGCTATCCGTTGCAATGGTTTTTACCGCCATGGATACTCCGGCGTCGGCGTCGGAGATACAGACTACAGCCGAGACAAATGAAACTACTAGATCAGAAGCCTCCGATCAACAGAAAAACGACGCGGCAGAGGCTTCCACAAACCAAGAAAACGAAGAAGTAAAAACTTCCGCAAATCTGGAAAACAATGAAACGGAGACTGCCGGTGCGAACGACGCGCCTGCGCAGGCCGAAACAACAGAGAACACCAATTCCGAAGCCGCTCAGACCGAGACGGAAACCGGTGACAATGCCGCAGACCAGACACAGACTGAAACAAAGGTTTCCGAAGAAACCACAGCCATTGAATCAGAAACTGCCGAAGCAGAGACGATCGAATCAGAAACTACCAAATCAGAAGCTACCGAATCAGAAACGATAGCGCCAGAAACTACCGAAGCTGCCGAGACGCTAACAGAGACTGAGGAAGCTATCACAGCCGAAGCAGAGACCGAGGAGGCCGACACAGACACAAGCCTACAGGCAGCTTACCGCACCGCAGACGAAATCAAGGAATTTCTGGCGCAGGAAAAGGCGGCAAAGACTGACAAAACCACCTACCAAACAGAGCCTGACCTGAATACGCCTTACAGCGCCGGCGCCCTGTCCGACGCCACACTGGCTTCCGCGGCTGCCATGGTACGCCAAATCCGCTTTATCGCGGGTCTGCCCTCCGACGTGGCTGTAATAGAAAAATACAGCCAATTAAGCCAGTCGGCTGCACTGTTAAGCTATATTCATGGCGGACTGGGTGACGATCCCGCTAAGCCAGACGGCATGTCCGGCGAACTTTTCCAGCAGGCGCTTGAGGGTGCTGCGCACTCCAATATAACTGACACAGACGCACAGACGCTCAACGCCACCCTCCTCGACACATGGATGTCTGGAAACGGCAGCGAAAGCCTGTCCGCCCTCTCCAGCCGCCTCCGCCTCCTAAACCCGTCTTTATCACAGCTTGGGTTTGGTGTTGTAAAGGGTGAAAAAGGCGTACACAGCGCGATGTATACAGCGGAAAACACGGAAAAAAATACGAATACAGATACGGAAAACACCCGCATAGCATGGCCGGCACAGACTATGCCCGTCGAGTATTTTGACAGCAGCGCCCCATGGTCCGTGTCAGCAGGCGCGTATACCGCTACGTCAAAAATCTGTGTGACGCTCACCAGAGCCGCTGACAAAAAAGTGTGGACCTTCTCCGCAGACAAAGCAGACGGCGCATTCTATGTGGACAATGACCGCGACGCACAGGAAAGCACTATCATATTCCGTCCTGACATTTCCGGCTATGCGGACGGCGATTCCTTCCATGTAGAAATTACAAGAAACGATAAACCATACATTGACTACACTGTGAACTTCTTTTCCATCACCACGGAACAGGAGAAGCTGACCGCCCCCAAGGCAAGTATCGCAACAGGCGAGACTGTTGCAAAAGAATCCAAGCTGGTGCTCACAAGTGAGGAAAATGCCGCCATCTACTATACACTTGACGGCACGGCGCCCACCGCTGAAAGCACCTTGTACACAGAACCAATCGTACTCGATGCAGATACTACCGTGACGGCAGTTGCCATCAAAGAGGGCTTTGCAGACAGTGACACTGCTGCTTTTACCTACACGGTTGAGGAGGCGCTGCCCCTGCGGTATACTGTAACGTTCGTTTCTGATGACGAGACCGTGCTGCTTGCGGCATCTGTTTTAGAAAACGAGAAAGTTGAACTACCAGAAACACCTGTAAAAGAAGGCTTTGTTTTCGAGGACTGGTATCAAGAAGCAGCCTGCGAAAACAAGTGGGATTTTGAAAATAACACTGTGACAGAGGATATCACACTCTATGCAAAGTGGACGGCACAGTCCTACACCATAAACTTTGACATGCAGGGGCAAGGAACACCAGTTTCTCCCATCAGCGCAGCGCACGGGACACTCCTCACAGCACCCGAGGCACCGACCGCCGAGGGCGTTGTGTTCGAGGGCTGGTACAAAGAGCCTGCATGCACAAATGCATGGGACTTTGCAGCAGATACAGTGTTCGCAGACCTGACCTTATATGCCAAGTGGACAGCGGTTACATATGTTGTTCGCTTTGATATGCAGGGTATCGGCACACCGCTTGAAGCCGTCACCGCAACTAGTGGAGAACTCCTCGCAGCGCCAGACGTGCCAGCCGCCGAAGGGTACACCTTCGCAGAATGGTACCGTGAGGCAGACTGTATCAATGCATGGAACTTTGAGAGCGATCTGGTCACAGAGGATACCGTACTGTATGCGAAGTGGGTGCAGGCCGAGGAAGCGAAAACCAGTATGGCTGCTTCACCAGAAGCAAGAGCAGAAGATACGCTGATTGACATCGGTTCTAAAGCAGCGGAGGCGATCGTCAAAGACATCAAATCCAGACGGTATAACGGCACCCCCTATGAACCCAGTGTCAATATTTCCATATTCAATGGCAAGAAACGGGTTACATTAAAAAAGGGCAGAGATTATACCCTGACATACAAAAATAATATCAATTTTGGTACAGCTTCTGCAATCATTACAGGCACTGGAAAATATAAAGGACGGGTAACAAAGAACTTTATCATAGATCCGCCCTTCTATTTAAATGATACCTCAACACAGACTCAAGTTAAAGATATCAAATCCAGACGGTACAACGGCACTCCCTATACCCCCAGTGTCAATGTTTCCATATTCAATGGCAAGAAAAGGGTTACGCTAAAGAAAGATAAGGACTATACGCTCACCTACGCCAATAACACAAGCGCCAGCACCAATGATAAAAAAGCTTCGGTAACAATTACAGGTAAAGGGGAATATGCAGGAGAAGTAAAAAAGGAGTTTATCATAGATCCGCCCATAAATTTAGAGGCTGATTCCACAGAGGTTAAGATCGGCAATATCAAATCAAGCGTTTACAGCGGTAAAGCCTATGAACCAAATGTAAGTCTTTCAGTAAATAATGGAAAAAAACGAGTTACACTAAAAAAAGACAGGGACTATACGCTCAAGTATGAAAATAATATTCATGCCAGCACCAACGATAAAAAAGCTTCGGTAACAATTACAGGTAAGGGGGAATACACCGGAAGTGTAAGCACAACCTTTACAATCACCCCTAAAAGTGCCAAGAAATTAAAGATTTATACCGGAAGCAAACTGCCAAACGACAAAGGAGTGCAAATTACTATATATGATGGCACTACCCCGTTAAATAATGGATGGTTTAATGCGGAATATATTGATGCACAGGACCCCAAGAAAGCGAAAGTTACGATAACCCCAAAGCCAACCACCACAGACTATACAGATTCTGTCACTGTAAAGCTCACGGTTTATGATGTCGAAAGTCAATACTATATTAATACCGCAAAGCTGGAAATGACCGGAGATACTTTATATACCGGAAAAGCTATTACACGGAATGTTAAACTTACAAAAGGAGAAACTGAACTAAGAAATAATAAGGACTACAAAGTGCAGTACCAGAATAATACAAATGCTGGCACAGCCGTAATGACCATTACGGGAAAGGGCCAGTATAAGGGGAAAATTATACGTACTTTTAACATTGGCAAAGTAGATGTCAATAAATATATAGCCCAAGAAAATTCCCCCCAGCATGTGACGATCGCGGAAATCTCTCCCAAAATTTATAGTGGAAACGCTCAAACACCTGCTGTAACACTCAAAACGATGAGTGGCAAAAAACTGGCTTTAAACAAAGATTATACTGTGGCTTATTCAAATAATATCCATTCAGGAAAAGCATCCATTAGAATCACAGGAATCGGCAATAACTGTAATGGAAATACAACAATAAAATTTAACATTGAACCGCAGGAAATCCAAAAAACCACCATCAAGGTAACAAAAGCAACTGAAAAAGAACCAAGCAGAATTGTCCTGACTTATAACAAAAAGGAATTGAAAGAATACTCGGACTACGTAATTACAGATTATGGCACGCTGAACAACAAACAGGTTCCAGTTACCATACAGGGCTTGGGGGACTTTAAAGGCGAAGTGACAAAAACTTTAAATACAGAAGTCCCGGAAGAAGATGAAAATGTGAATGGCTCCTCCCCTGCGGTATCCACAAATATCAATGGCCACAACTATAGTGATTTTGAAGGCTCACACATAAACTCATACTTGTACCAGAATGATGATAATACCTTTGTGCGCGTAGAGTGCATCGGCAATAATAATGTCTGCGTGGAATCCTATACATCCGATTACCAGTTCAAATCGCAGAAAATTATTAAGATGGAGTTGTCGAAGTTCGGCGGCTTCTATGCGGGGAAAGATTTTTATTTCCTTGCATTTGGAGAAAGAAATCCTTACAGTAATGACTCTCAGGAAGTATTGCGTATCGTAAAGTATGATAAGGACTGGAAGCGCGTTGATGCAACCCGTCTATTCGGTGCAAATACTTTAGACCCATTCAAGAACGGAAGCCTTCGCATGACACAGTGTGATGACATCTTGTATATTCGCACATGTCATCAAATGTACAACACGCATCAGGCGAATATTTCCTTAACGATACAAATTTCCACAATGGAAGTCCAGCAGCAAATTACGGGTGTGTCTAATCTGAGCTATACCGGATATGTAAGCCACTCCTTTAATCAATATGTCTTAGTTGATGATGACAACACGCTGCTGACCGTTGATCAGGGAGATGCTTACCCGCGTTCTGTTGTCCTAGTGAAATACAATAGAAAAGCTCCTGATGCGAATGCGTTTGGCGGTAACCGGGCTGTTCATGTACTGCCAATGGGCGGCTCTGGTGCACACACAGGTGTATCTGTAGGTGCTTTTGAGGCATCTAATACCGCTTATCTGGTGGCTGGAAACTCTGTGGACCAGAAGGCAAATCCGTATTCTACAGGAACAATACGAAACATCTTTGTGACCAGTACACTAAAAGATAATTTCTCAGCAGCCGGAACAACGCAACATTGGATTACAAACCATAAATACATCGAATATACAGATGTGAAGGGCAATCCGCAAAAGGTGGCAGAGGCTGTAGTCACCACACCGCATCTGGTAAAATTAAATGGCAGCGAGTTCATGCTGCTCTGGACAGAAACGGTTACAACGATAGAGGAAAACAAGCCCGTAAAATCAGTTGTTCAAAAGAGTATCCTGCTCAACGGAAACGGTGAACCTATCTCTGGCATATACAGCTTTGATGGGCCTTTGTCAGACTGCAAACCACTTGTCGTGAATGGAAAAGTGGTTTGGTACTACACCAACAAAAGTGCACCCGTTTTCTACACACTGAACCCAGACGAGGTCAGAAAAGTACCACGATAATTGACTGTGCACATAATACAGGGCTGCCGGAATTTGCCGGCAGCCCTTATTTTATATAATCCCACAAGATCTATTCTATGCAAACCCCATACGATGCATTTTTTTCATGGCTGCACGCATTCTTGTCCTCCATTTACGTTTCTTTCACTCTGCTATAATTGATGCCGCTTTTTTGTTCTGCTTCTCTGCCACCAGCTTCTCATGATAAAAATAGTTGATATACTTTACAGAGTGCTTCGAACAATACGCTTTGATCGCGCGCGACAAACTCTGCCAGTACGCCATATTTCCCTCTGTATAAATCTCATGATACAGTTGTTTGTACTGGGGATAGTGCGTTTTGACATACTCAAGTATGCGCGGCTTATAGCTTCCCCTCAAATTCAGGTTTTCAAACCAGTACTCCTCCACATAGTCCTTGCTCGCCTCAATGATTGCGCGAAAATCCGTGATTTCCGGAAAGATTGGCGACATAAACAATATCGTATAGATTCCATTTTCATGCAATTCTTCTAATGCCTTGAGCCGTTCTGAGATTGTGCTGGCATTGTCCATATCTTTTCGAAACTGCTCGTCCAGCGTATTGACAGACATCGACACTTTGAGCTTTTTGCACTTTTTGAGCAAATCCACATCTCTTCGTATCAGCTTCGACTTTGTAGCGATGCTCAGTTCACAGTCAATTGCTGTCAACTGTTCTAATATTTTCCGCGTGCATTCATATTTTTCCTCAAACGGGTTGTAACAGTCCGTCACCGATGAGAGAAAAACGGTTTTGCCCTGTAGTCTCTTTTTGCTGATTGCCCGGCTGCACTGCTTGATGTCAATAAATTGTCCCCACTCCTCACTGTGGTTTGTGAAGCGCTTCATAAAACAGGCATAGCAGTACTTGCAGCCATGCGGGCAGCCGACATAGGGATTTATCACATAATCGCTTGCGGGCAGGTTGGATTTTGTCAGCAGGTCCTTTACTTGTACTGTTCGTTCCATGATTTTCATTGGGTGTCTCCTCCGTAAAATTTTTATTCTAATGCTGCTCTGCGCTACACAACTGCCTCCACAATGCGCTTGCCGTCAATCGTAATCTCTTTTACACCAGTCTCTTTTTTCTGGTTAAAATTAAAGCTGAGCAGATAACCTTTCTCCTGATGGTAATCGTCAAGGTACGCTGCTAACTGTTTTTCCCCTCTCTCATTGTACTCATTTCCATGCCAGATTTTCAGCTCAATGATAAATTGTTCTCCCAGATAATCGACAATGACATCTGTCCGCTTTTCATTTCTTGTGCGCGCCTCGATATAATAGTTTCCGGTTCCGTTAATAATGGGTTTGAGGTATAGCAGGAAAAGTCTGCGCCCGTTGTCCTCTATAAACTTTTCACTGTTCTGTCCATAAATATCCTCAAACGTTGTCACAAATCTTCGCATGACAGTGTCCATGTCAAGCCTGCCATCGTGAATAAAATAACTCTTATCCCGCTTTGCCTCCTGAACGATTGCATTGGAAAGCTCCTCCTCTGCATAAAAATAATTGTAAAGGCGTGTCTCAAAGATGCGGTTTGCGATGTGTACCTTTCCCTTTTCATCAACGGCATAGCCAAACATACATGCCAGACTAATCTCCTTTACGTCTGGATTATATGAAAATTCGCTTCCCTGAAATAAGATTGCCTGAAACATTTTCTTCATTTCCAGATAATCATCAAGATGGCGTACCATGCTCTCAAACAACGGAATATTCTCAAACAATATCTTTCTGACAGCCTGCGCAACACCCCGCTTGGACCAGTATGGCTGCTGGCTGTCAAACTCCTCGTCATACGAGAGCTCTTCATCAATATATTTGCAGACCGCTGATACAAGCACTGGATAACCAGACGTGTATGCATAAATCTCCGCCGCCACAGCCTGTAGATCCATTCCCGTATGATAATCGGCTTCATACGCTTGCAGCATACCGGCAATCTGTGTTTCGGAAAAACTCATCGGCAGCCTGAAAGCAGCGGCAATGTTCCATGGGCTGTTATATTGATGTTCTGATTCGGGGCGCAGTTTTAATTTCAGATTCTTGATGTTATAGACTCCCGCCAAGATGACAGAATGAAACGTTGGCGTCTTGTCGCGCTTGAGGTAATACGCCCGAAGCTGTGCCAGAAAGTCGATAAAAACCTGATTATTCGACGCACTGTCAACTTCATCTATCATCAAGACCAGCGGGCGGGAACTGCGCCCGCATATGCTGCTGATACAGTCAAACAATTCGTCCAGCCCGCCACGCGGGTGCTCTTTTCTAAAATTGTACAGCATGTTTTGAAGCTGCTCTTGGTCCTCGGCTTCAATATACTGAAATGCTGCGCCCAGTTTTCTTGCCAATGTCTGAGAAAATATGACACTGTCTGCAAAACTTTCAGTTCCGACCTCCTGAAAGTCGAGTGATAATACGATGTAATCGTCTTTTAAGTACTCCTCTAATGCCCTCAGCGTCGTCGTCTTTCCATATTGCCGTCCCCTGTTGATGACAAAATATTTCTTCCGGTCAACAAATAATTTTTGAATCTGTTCCATTCTGTCGTCAAGCCGCACCATATAGTGTTCTTCAGGTCTGCATAAACCCTCCGTATTAAAATACCGCATTCTTTTTTACCTCCAAGCCAAGTCTCTTAAAACCATTGTAACAGTGCACATAAAATTTGTAAATCCAATATTTCCTTTGGATAAAAACTTACGTTCGTATGCATAAAAAGATAGTGCCACACGTAAAAATTCGTGTGGCACTTCCAAATTGTCAACGTGACGTTTATTTAATTACAAAGACTTTGCGTATTGGCTCGCTGGTATAATAATTTCCTTTTCCTGTTATTTGCAGGGCTGCCTTGCTGCCGCGTTTGACATTGTTGCTGTAAGTCAGCAGATAATCCCTGCCTTCCTTCAAGGTCTTTCCATTGACCTTGACAGTAACTTTGGGCTTGACTGCCTTGCCAAGGAATGACTGGAACACCACGTCGCCGACATCTGCGCTGGTAATCTCCGCCTGCCCAATGACAAACTTTTTACTCCATGTCGTTGTTGCGGGATCGTTCCTGTCCGTTTTCCATCCTTTGCCTTTCACCTTGAGGATTACCTCTGGCTGTTTATCCGGATTGGTGTTTACGACTGCTGTGTCTTTGTTATTCTTATAGCTTACGGAGTATGCCGTGTTTAATTTCAAATCCACAAGCTTTCCGGTGCTCTTGTCATAAAAGACTATGGCCGGTTTCAATGCACTGCCATTGTACGCAGCAGGTGCAATATCAATATTTAAATCCGTGAGACTCCTTGCTGTCAGTGTAAAGAGATTTTCAAACTTCACGCTGCCGCTGTAGTTGCCTTTTCCTTTGACAGTGACAGTGACTGGCGCCTTGTCGTCCTTCCATGCCCCCACTTTGCAGGAAACTGTGTAATCGCCTGAGGACAACTCCTTAGGCAGCAGTTCATCGCCATTCAGGTTATAATTTACAGCGCTGAACCTGAAGTCCGGGTTGATGGTATAGCCTGTGTATGGAACCTCCAGATAGCCTGTTTCGCCGGCTTTGCCATTGTCTGAATTTACGATGACGCCCTTTTCATTCTCCTTTGCCGGAATCCAGACTGCATCGAGCTTCCCGGCTGCGCCTTTTTCGGAGAGCTTGGGTGTCTGAAGCAGGCCTTTTTGAAGTTTGTCCTGCTGTTTTGTCAGTGTGTTCGCAAGTGTTCTCCTGTTAATTTGAAATGTGACCGTCTTTGTTCCGATATAGCTGCCTGTACCGGTAATGGTGACGGTCGCTTTTCCGGCATTGACATTGTTGGTGTACGTCACATAGTAACCGTCCTCTTCGGCTGCCCCATTCTGCGGCTTTTCACGCGCTGCCAGAAGCACTTTATTTTTTCCTGCTTTCACGACAAGGTTTGATGTTTCTGCTCCTGCTGTCAGTGTAATCTGTTCCCCTGTATAGTAGAATTTGCCATTTATTTTTACTGCTGCATAATCAATCAGATGGTCTTTGTCCACGACTCTGCATACCAGTTTATCCGTTGAAATTTTGTTGGTTTTATCCTTCACGCCTTCATAATTGGTTTTCTCCCTGCCCTCAATCGTAATCTCATAGGTGCCTGCGGACTGGACCTTCGGCGTTCCAGTTTCGACACTTCCCTCAAGCGCATAAATCTGCTCGGGTACCGGAAGCGGCTTTCTGTCCTGATCATGGGTCTTAACGATATTCTTAATTCTGTACTGGCTTGCAGGTAGAACTTTTGTTCCATCTTTCACTGTGATTTTCGGCGTCTGTGCGCTTGGCTTCCCCGCCAAGTCTCCCACGGTCACAACAGTGTCACCAATCTGTTTCGGGCGAATATCGAATGTAAGTTTTTCGCCGCTTGGTTTTCCGTCAGATGTAACTTTTTCTGTCGTTCTGGTTCCTGTAAAGTTTCCTTTTCCTGTAATCTTGATGGCCGGCGCTTTGTTTGGCTTCACAGGAATATATGCATTTTCATCGTAATATACACTTGCATTTACGTTGTTGGTATATGCAACGGCATAATCTGTGCCTTTTGCCAAGGTAACTGTCTTTTTCTTGGCTTCCCCGCCAGTCCACTCATGATAAGTATATTTGACCGTGATGGAATGCTCTATCTTCTTTCCTGTATAATAGCTTGGCTTTTTAGAGACAATAACTTCCACATTCTCTTGGTTCAGCGGGCATTTTGCGATGGTGAAGGCCGTTGTGACAGAGCCTTCTTTATATCCGTTCGGGTCCTTCAATGCCTTGTCAGACGGAAGTACTACCAATGCTGCCTTGCCAGTTTTCTTGTTATTCTGGTAATGTACTTCGTAGAGGCTATCGTCAATTGGTGTCGCAAGCGCTATATCCTCGGCGGCATACAACTTGATTTTCGGCTCTACTGCCTTTTGTTTGCCAAGATAATATACTGCGTCGGAAGGTTTTACAATCTTTTCATTTGTGGGAAATTTATCGGGTGTCACATACACCACCTGTATCGTTTTCTTGTCAAAGGTTTTTCTCGTATCCGCCACGATATCAAAGAGGATTTCCCTTGTGCCCTCGAACTTGCTACCTTTTGCTGTCAGTGTCAGTTTTGCTTTGGCGGCATCTGTGGTGAGCGCTTTATTGTTATCGTATGTTACGCTGTAATCTGCCGTGGTCAGCTCATATCCCATGTAGGACAGGACGAGCGCTGGCTGGACTGCCTTGCCAGTATGGAACTGGTGTTCAATCGGGTTTTCGCCGTCTGCGCCGTTTACCTGAACCAGATATCTTCCTTCTGCATCTTTTGCATTTAGTGAAATCTTGTTATTTCCATCAAAAATGCTCTTAAATACAGCACTCACGGTCACATTACCGTTTGGCATCATAAAGATTTCTGTCTTTTCTTCTGCATTTTTGGTGTATGTCAGTACTGCCTGACTGCTGGTGCTTCCTTCTGCTGCCGGATTAAATACCACGGTACCATTGCTGCTTGCCAGCGTATCTGCCTTGACACTTGCACCGGTCAGTGTCAGTGTTTCGGGGTAGTATCCGCTCTCGGGTGTCACGGTGATATAGATTCTCTCACCGCTGTTGGCTTTCACCACATTGGCTGTCACCGTGCCATGCTGAATTGAATTCTCAACAGAAATGGTATGCTCGCCATACAGGTAAAAATCGTCTATGGTTCCCCAAGCGCCGTCCTGTGTTGACTTCATCAGCAAGCCAACCTCCATCGAATCTCCTTCCTCTACGGAGATTCCTGTGATTTCTGGATTGCTCCAGTTCTTCCAGCCGTCGAGGGTAAAGGACGCCCTCAGATTGGATTTCACCTTGCCGTCTTTATCTCTTATTGTCACATATGCGTACTGGACATCTTCCCTGTCTGCGCCGCCGCCCTGAATGTAGCCGCCAAATGTATAGATGCCTGCTTCCGGCTGTATTGTCTGCGATACGGTCATATCCAGTCCAATTGCAGACCAGAAGTGCAGTCCTTTGGCGCCGCTGTGCGGGTCCTCTCCTGTCACGCCCGCCACGGGGTCTGTCTCCGCTGAACCGTGGCCCTGTCTGGTGTCAATCACCCACGGGGTTTCCACGCCGCTCTCAAAATCTGGATTGAGCAAAATATTGTTCACCGCAGACCGTGTCACCTGAACTGTCAGTTTAATTTTGTATTCCTTGTCCTCTGTGGAGACAATACCATGAACGATATATGTTCCCGCCTTATAGATATTGACCAGCCTCTGTTCGTCCTCGTCCCATGTCACAGTTTTCTGCTCTGATGTTCCGTCATTATACTTCGCCGTTACGGTGACTGTACTCCAGTCAATTTTTTCTCCAACACCAAGCTTGAGGACGGGATTGCTATCCACACTTGAAATCCTTCTCTCGGTCGAGGCGCCGGTTCTGACCAGACTGTATATTTTGGCTGTCGGAAGCGCCGTTCCATCAAAATCAAACCATGAGGAGTTATCCATCGCGCTGCCGCCAAACCACACGCCGGCATCATCTGGGTCGTACTCCGCCGCATAGCTGGACGCCCAGCCAGAACCATATTTTTCCCATAAATCAAAATTCTGTTTGTATAAGCTGTCGTTGTCATTGCCGTCACCGTCCTTGATATAATACGGTGAAATCCATGCCGGCTCCCAGTAAAATACACCGATTGACTTGCCCGGGTGGGTGTCATTGATCTCGTTTACCTTGCTGATTAATTCCTGCATCTCATCTGCCTGACCCTGAACAGACACGCCGTAATCCTGATCTTTATACATCTCTGGAATGGAGGACGGTGTGGCAAAGCCATAGCCGTCACCGTCTGTCAATGTAGTGGGCCATGAAGTCTCTGCTGCCATGACCTTCTTTCCATAGGTCTCCACGATATATTCCAGCACGCTTTTTAGATTGGCGGCGTCACCGTGTCCAAATGGATAGTAAGAGCTTCCAAACACATCATAATCAATCTCTGAATCATTCAGGCGTTTTGCAATGTCAGCATATCCCTTCTGCGGGTCTGTAAAATGCACTGCGACCAGACAGTTTTTGTCAAATTCCTGCACTGCCCTGCTGCCTGCTTTAAAAAGTTTTGCCATGTTGTCCCATGCAGTCTCGCCGGCAATGCCGTTGTTTGTCTCATTGCCAACCTGAACCATGCCGACATCTACACCGGCACTTCTCAAAGCGTTCAGGCTGTCCAGCGTAAACTGATAAACTGCCGTTTCTTTTTCCTCAATGCTGTAGCCAGCCCACGCTTTAGGCGCTTTCTGCTTTTTCGGGTCTGCCCAGAAATCAGAGTAGTGGAAGTCAATCAAAACCCGCATTCCTGCGTTTGTCACCATCTGTCCAAGCCGGATTGCTTTCTCAAGGTCATTGTTGCCGCCGCCGTATCCATTGCCGCTGCTGTTATAGGGGTCATTCCAGATACGGATACGCACCCAGTTCATGCCGCCGTCGCGCAGATAGCTGAAAAATTCTGAATCACTCAAAGGCTTACCGTTCTCATCGCGGAACACAACGCCGCTGTCTTTGAGTGCAATGTAAGAGGAAAGGTCTGCACCTGTGATGAAGTCCTCCGCGAGTGCAACCTTCTTTACATTAATCTCTGCGGTTCTCGAGTAGACAAGCGCGTCCATCGCCTCGTTCAAAGTGTTGTATGCGGTATCTATTTCAGCAGCGGACGGCTTTTCTTTGTCAATTACAGCCTTTGCCGCTGCAAGGGCTGTCTGGAACTGGTCCCACTGTTCGCCCTTCAAGTAATCTTTTTCATCAAGTGCCGCCGCTTTCTCGTAAAGCGCCAGCAGTTTGTCGATCGTCACATTCTCCGCCTCATAGATGGAAGCGTATGTATTCGTCCCTTTGAGCGCAATCGTCCCGCCATTCTCCAACGCTGACATGCTGTCATAGATGGCTTTATTTTCCCAAAAACTTATTTTGATCAGCCCAGTATCTGCCTCGAGTGCTGTGTGGGTCGTCGAACCGTCCGCAGTGACCGCTTTTCCTGTCTGGATTAAAAAGCCGTCTTTGTCGGCGCCATCGTTTGCCGCGATTAGCTTTACTGGAACAGAATACCAGTTGTCATATCCGTAATTGACGGCTTCATCAGTAACCTTTTCAAATGCATACGCACTGTACGCCCAATCTCCTTGGGAGAGCTGGACTTCCTCTTTTGTCGAACTTACTTTTTGATTGCTCCACACGGATAAATACAGACCGTACTTCTCGGTGTCGGTGTCTGCGTAGTCATTTAAGGCTTCTGAATAGTAGTAGAGGTTGACTACTTTTCCAGTAGAAACCATGTTTTCCACAGCTTCTTTGAGTGCGCTGTACGCTGCTGTAGTCTCGGCATCCTTGTATCCATCTCCGTTTGCTTCGATTTTGGCAGCCAGCTCCTCTGCCTTTGTCTTGGCACTTTGAAATTTTTCCCACGACTCAGCGGTATACATACTCTCGCCGTTTTTGACAACGGCTGTGACTTCTTCTGATTCCAGATATTCCTTTAACTGCCTTAACGTGATGCCCGCTGCTTCTTCTTTTGATTTGTAGAGCTGCCCTTGTCTGTAGTACACATTTCCGCCAAAAACAGGTGTGATGTTGACAGCACCCTCAGCGTCCTTCTCTGCAAATTTTTTGTCTAAAGTGTAGGTTTCTTCTGCCAGTGTGTATAGGCCGGCATCTGTGTTTTCTTCCAAAACTGGCATAGAAAATGTCAGCTTGTACCAGTTGGCGCTTTCTTCTTCAGATGCGTCGGTGCTTACCGCTTCCGGGGTCATATTGTAATAATGAATGCTGCCTTCGGTCTTAGATGCAGCCAGTTTTGACAGTTCTCCGGTGCTTTCATTGAGCACTGAAAGTTCCACGGACGCCCCGACCGCCGGCGTGCCAGTCTCGCTGTATGCGTACAGGGTGATGCTGCGCATGGCGGTTTGTGCTGTGTCAAGACCTTCGTATAATTTTGCTGTCTTTGTGTCTCCTTCGCCAAATTCTCTTACTGCGTAGGTTGTTTGTTCACCTGCAAAGAGTTTTTGATATATATCGTCATTGCCACCATTATCAGGGCTGATTTGGCTGCCACATTTAAAAAGGGGTGTCTCGCTGCCTTCCACTAAGATTTGAAAATTGGCTGAATCTTCAACATTGCCTGCAAATGTCAGCGGTACACTATACCAGCCGGGGTATTCAGCCGGGGTCATCTCAAACATTGGCACGTCCCAGAATATCCAGTCCTTATTTGCCGCAGTTGATGAAATATTATTATTTTCGCTCCAATGGTAAATGCCGACTTTCTTCCCTTCGGTGTCACCAGCATAATAGTAGAAACGAATACCTGCCGATACCAAGTTCTCCTTCGCACTTTTGAGGGCTTCAAAAGCAGCAGTGATGGCTTCAACGTCAGTTGAATTTCCATCAATCAAGGTCTTGGCTGCTGCCATCTTTTCTGCCAACGCTGCCCAGCTTTCTTCTGTATATCTTGTCTCCTCTAATGCTTCTGCCTGCTGATACAACTCCTCCAAATCTGCCAATGTTACACCTGTGGCGAGCTCTTTGGATTTGTAGAAACCTCCGTTATTGTAATAAATATTACCGTCAAAGACAGGGGTAAAATCAACGGCATTTTCACTGCTTGTCTCACCGTTCATGAAAGAGACTGCAAGGGTGTAGTTATTATCCGTGTCTTTTGTGTATAAATCACAGACCTTATCGGCATCTGGTGCGGAAAATGTCAGTGTATACCAGTTCTCGGTGTCGGGTGTCATGTCGTAATAATAATTTTCTGCATCCTTATGACTCTCTGTTAACTGTTCTACTATTTGTACACCGTTTCCATCAAACACATTTGAAAGCTGTCCAACGGTCACAATAGATGGCGTACCTTCCTCACTATACACATACAAAACCACATTTCTGTCAATTGCCGATACAATATCTCCTGTTCCTTGATATAATGTGCATGTATCATCAATATCTTTAATTGCATAGGATGAAGCTTTACCAGATATTAACTTTTCATAATGTTCTGGATTTCCCTCCCAGTTCGGAACACACTGATACTTCATTGTTTTATCTTTTAGATAAATTGCAAATCCTGTACCAATTTCCTTTGCAGGAAGATATAATTCCACACTATACCAACCCGTATTTTCTACTCTATCCATCACATAAGCTGCTGTAGTATCCCAAATCCAGTTTTCAGTTTCTGTTTTAGAACTAGAAACATTTCCATATTTAACAACTCCTACTTCCTGCTCTGTGTCCTCAATGAAATAATAAATAGTCGCCCTTATTAGTAATTCATTTATTGCTTTCTGCAAACTCTCATATGCTGTATTAATATCCTCTTCAGAACCACTAGAATTATTATCAATATATCCTTTTGCTGTAGCCAAAGCACTCGCCAATTGATTCCAGCTTTCTATTGTATAACATTCTTCTTTGTATTCATTTGTACTATTATATAAATCAGTTAACTCTTCTATTGTGTGCATAGAATATAGAAATAATTTTACATTGTCTAAATATATCTGTTCTTTTTCATTCAAATTCCCTAATATCTCTATCGTTATACTGCTTTCACTGGATAGTTCAAAGGAATTTGTTTCTTCTGTATACCAGTCTCCCCAATTACCTGTCCCTGCATGAAACTTCTTTTCTTCAATTACACTTCCATCATCCCTCTTTACAATTAACGAGAAAGCTTCTGCCTGATAGCTTCCACCTGCCTCTATTGATGCTTTATAAATTCCCTCTCCAAGAGTAATGCTCTGGCTCATAGAAATGTTGGTTCCATTCTCACTCCATATATACATACATTTGCTGGAATTACTACCTATATTTTGCCCATCCGCACTATTATCCCTTGAGGTAATATTTTCAATCGTCCAAGCTTCGGTTTCGTTTTCAAAATCTCCATTTATGATATAATTTCCAGTTTTATCTGCCTCATTCAAAACCTCTGAATCAAAATCTTCAGTTTCTTCTGGTTTACTGCCGTTTGACAAAGATGTATCCTCTTCGATACTTTTCTCATCCATAGTAGAGGTCATTTCTAGTGTTTCACTCTCTACGGACTCGATACTTGTTTCTTCCTCCTCTTTTAAATCAATTGTTTCTGTAACAGAAGTCTCTGTCATTTCGTTTGACTGCGCTGCTTCCATCTCCTCTGATGGATTCATCACATCTGGCTCCACAGCCTCCTCCGATACCTTACTCTCACCAGATTCCACAATCTCATCTGCACCAGCACTCTCTTCCGACATCTCCGTTTCCTCGACCGCCGACACCTCCGCAGCCCGAACCGTATTGTCCGGCACGGACAGACTGGTCAGAAGCATAGCTACACTCAAGATTCCGCACAGACTTTTTTTCAAATACTGCCTTACTTTCCTATGCATAGGTTACCTCCTTTTGTTTTATCAACCGCTGCAACTCCTTGTAGTTACAGTTGCGCAAACGTTTGCGCAAAACCATAATTCTATTTTACATTTTGTGCAAAAATTTTTCTACCTGTGCGGTTAGATTTTATAACTATACCACAAAATTAGGCGCACAGATCCAATGAATCCGTTTCTTTTTTGGGCATTACAAAAGAAATCTGCCCATGTTGGAACCAGATATCCTCATATTTATTCTGATAGACCATTTCAATAGCAGCAAGGGCACTGCTCCCATTCTTTGACCACGACATGCCATTATGTTTCTGGCGCTGTGCCACCAGCATGTCATTTTCTTTTTCCACAGGATTGCTGGAATTGCGCAGACCAAGTTCTGCCCTCACAGCATAGCAGGTTATGCTGTATTCTTTCCGTTTCAGATAGTTTATCTGTTCATCAAGCCATTTCTGATTTTTTATTACAGGAGACGGTAAAGATTCCAGATATCTTACCGCGTTTTTTACATCTCCCACCCACAGAATCCGCAGCAGCTTTTCAAGGGTCTTATTCCGCATGTCCTTCCCTTTTACCGCCATGCTCAGCAGTTCCTGACACTTTTTCTTTAAATGGTACCAATCCAGGATCACAGTATATGGATGGAACGGGAACATTTCCTCAATGCTGCTTTTGATATTCCTTGCACCATCTGTAAAAAACACCAGCCTGTTCTGCAGCAGCCCATTGAAAACCAGGAATGCCAGCATTGCTTTCATTGCGTTTTTCATGCCGCACGCTGTCAGGGCATATGTGTTCTGTCCATACTGGATATGGATCACTGTATTTTCCACATACTTTGCATTCTTTTCCGTTCCCTGGCTGCGGGAGTCCTTCTGATGTTTTACCCCCACATCGTCTATGGATACATACACACATTCCAATGGTGAGACCTCCATATCCAGCTCTTCCGCCGTGAACGGTATCTTTTCATCACGGGATGCGTTGGCTGAATCAATAATGATGTCCACTGCCTGTATGTCAGCTTCCGTCTTTTCCGGAATGGCAGGGGAGGTGATGTTGGCAGAAAGACAGACCCCTTCCATGGGGCGGCCGGTCTCACTGTCAAACCCATACATTTTAAGAACCTTCTGCGTCATCTCTTCCAGCCTGGCAGATATCTGTTCCCCGACACGCTCCACACTGTCGGAAAGAGTGCGCAGTTTTACGGTTTCACCGGCATCACGGTGCTGAAAAAGATTGATCATTTCTGTCGCATTCCGGTAACTGAGTTTTGTACAGAGCCTGCAGGACAGTTCCATATACCCGGTACTGCAGACCCTTTCTTTCGGCTGTAGGGACTGCGCCATATCATCCATGAGACAGACAGGGATCCTGCCAAGTTCAGACTCTACAGCTGTCTCTCTTTCCCGGTTCTGGGATCCGCAGTTTTTTTTAGCGTACCCTTAAGGATCTCATCTGCAGCATCTGCCCCGATCTGGTTCCTTGCTTTCAGTACCGCCTTTTCCAGCAGGTCGAAATCCCTTAAGAATCCTTCCCTGGTGGAAATATCAAATGTTTCCATGGAAGGTATGCCCCCTTCCTCACTGGTGCGTTTTCCAACTACGTTTCCATCATCATCTATGATTTCAGCAGTAAATTTTACTTTCATCCCAAATACTCCTCCGTTCATGCTGTCAGCAATACTATGAAATCATTATAACGCAGATGGAAGAATATGGGAATTATATTTCTGTTGCTTTATTGCCGCTCCTAGCCATATTGCAACCGCACAGGTGGAAATTTTTCTATTGCTCTAATTGCTAATCTTTTTATAACTTTTTTATCCAATATTGCCAAAAAGATTTACACAAAAGCAGCTTTTGCTGACACTTTCCTTTCCGCCTCCGTGTGCATCAAAAAAACGGCTACAACCTAACACGTTGTAACCGCTTTTTGATATCAATAAAATATTTCCCGAATTTTGCGCATCTCCTGCCAGACATTATCGCCATAATTACTAACCAAAACCGATATCATGTCTTTTTCAATATTATATTCTGAAATAAAGCTGACGCCGGGGTCACAGCCCTGAAAATAGGCAAAATCACGGCCATTTGGATTTGCAATAATCCACAGCCCGTACCCGTAATACCCCTCCTCCGCATCTGCGCCGTCACCGCTCTGCCTGCGAAGCATCTCTGTGACGAGTGCCTTGTCGAACAGATTTCCGCTCAGCAGGTTTGTCCAGAACCGCACAATGTCCTTCACGGTGATAAAAGCGCCGCCAGCGCCAGTACCCTTTGCATCGACAGAAAAAATATTGGTGCGGTAGTCCTTGGTATCTGCACAGTAAATATAATTCTGTGCGCACCGTGACGGCAGTCTGTCCAGCTCAAAATAACCCGTTGAAGTCATGCCGCACACATCAAAAACCGCCGTTTTCAGGTACGCGTCAAACGCCATGCCCGTCACCTCCTCAAGAATCATGGCAAGCAGCACATAGCCAGAATTGTTGTACTGGAACTTTTCGCCGCGCGGATACATCATCGGTTTTTCGACAAACAAGGGGAGTAAATCCCTGTTCTGCCTGATTTTATAGTTTGGAAACTCCCTCCACAAGTCCTCATAATTGCCCATCGTGCGCTCGTCAAAATAGTCCGGCACGCCGGAGGTGTGTGTCAAGAGCTGCCGAATTGTGACATCTCTGTCAATTTCGTGCCAGTCCAGCGCAAGATGTTTTCCAATCGTATCCTCAAACCCGATTTTTCCCTGCGCAATCAACTGCAAAATCCCTGCCGCAACAAACACCTTTCCAGCAGACGCGCTCGCAAAACGGGTGTCCAGCGTGTTTGGTATGTTATTTTTCAGGTCAGCATAACCTGACACGTTTTCACAAACGGTTCTGCCTTTCTGGGTTATATAAACGACTCCTCAAAAATTTTGTCCGCACAATATATTTTCCATTTTCACTCCTCTTTTCCCCAATAAGTCCACTGCACCGCAGGCTGATACCCAATTTTTTGATAAAATGGATTGGCGCCGCCTGTCATATGCGTTGCGCCGAGCACTTTGGTGCGTCTGTATAATTCGGACAGCGCCGCCGCCGCAAGCCCCTTATGACGGTGTTTGGGTATGGTGCAGAGCGGCTCCATGTATGCCAGATGATTTTCAGGCGTCCACCACATTCCCGCAAAACAGGCATATTCCCCATTTTCGTCTGCAATCACCACATCAAGCTCAGGGGTTGCGTGCGGCGCAGTGCTCAGCAGATAATTACTGTGCACCTGCGCAGGATTCCATGCCCCCTCGGTCTGTTCATGGTCAAACCCTTTCCAGCAGCACGCCCCCACCTTTGACAAATCTAAATCCTGCGGTTTTACAAAGTGAAACCCCTTTGGTAATGGATAGTCCAGCGCATTTGCAAAATCATACTGCAAATTTAGGTATTCCGACTGTTTGCGGTATCCAATCTGCTGTGCGGCGCGCATCAGTGCATCCTGCCCGCCAAAAAGGACAAACTGTATCCTGTTTCCATTCACGGGCATATTCTGATCAGCGTACTCCGCCATCTCAGATGCCAGCTCCTCATAGCTGGGCTTTAGTGCAAAATAAATGTCGCTCACAGGATATTCGTAAAAACAAAATGCCACCATCTCTCCGTCACATTCCCAAATACGGTTCTTGTAGGAATAAGATATGTCCATCCAGCTAGCAAATGACGCATAGGCATATTCAAAAAAGGGCGCTGGCACCCCATTTTTCCAGTCCCGCTCATAGACATCAGTCAAAAACTGATAGACTTTGCCGCAGTCAGCCATGATATGAAATGGTCTTGTTGTGATATGTTTCATTGTGTTCTCCTTTCATACAGGGTTTTGTAAGTTCCTAAATATATTATAGAAAAAGAAAAACAACCACACAAGTATTGAAAATAATTATAATGAATGTTGTAATCCTGCCGCAAAACAAGTACAATGAAACAGGGGGGAAGAAAATGTTTTCGAATATAGTATATCTGTTACTCCTGACAGATCAGGAATTATCGTATGATGAATATTCACAGGATTTTTGTATTGGCTTCTTTCTGACCAAAAAACAGGCGGAGGAAACAGCGCGGTATTATCTGAAAAATATAGAGGGGTTTTGCGAGTATGACTGTACATACCGCATTGTGGAAAAAGTCATTGCCGACAATCCCAGCCAGATCACGCCTGAATGGATATGGATTGTACAGGGCTGGAATATCAACGAATATTTTGATGAGACAGACATTACTGAAAGCGATTGCTTTGTGTCGCACAGACGTGCCAAATCCGTACTTCACAGAATGCAGCGAACCTTTCAACGGACAGAGTGGGCATTAGACCATCACAAAATCGGCACCTTAAACTGGTGTGAAGGCTTTGTTAGAGTGTAAATAACGTACACGTTCTATCTCCGCAGCGCATGTGGACAATCCGTCCAATGCAATATTCTCCAACTTGCGTTATACTTTCAATATAGTAAACGATTTAACAATAAAACATCGCAAGGAGGAATGAGATGGGACAAACCGATTTGGCTTCCAACAGCCTTACCTCACACCCTGATGTCTTTGCAGACATCATCAATACCATCATTTACAAGGGGCGTACCGTCCTTGAGGCAGAGAATCTAAAACCTTTTTATGTCAACAGCACCATCACGAAAAGCGGCAGACTAAGAGGACTCTACCGTGACAACTGCATGGAGGATCTGCGCGGCGGCATCCGTTATGTAATCTGGGGCCTAGAAAACCAGTATGTGCCCGACCGCACGACGCCTTTTAAAGTTATGGGCTACAACTTCACTGCATATGACAGGCAGATCGAAGCCTTTGCAGCCTACAACAAGAAGCACGATATCCATCCTTATGTGGCGCATCTTCTGCCAGAACAAAAAGTAAAGCCAGTCATCACACTGGTATTGTATTATGGCAACGAAGAAATACCCGACAGCATCTGTGCCATGATGGATATCCCCGAGGATATAAGTATCAGAAAGTATATTCAAGACTACAAACTAAACCTTATCAAACTGCGCAAGCTTTCGAAAAGGCAGGCAAATTTGTTTCGGTCAGATTTTCAGTATATTGCAAAATTTTTATCTGAGGGGTATAATAAAAAAGAATTATCTAAGGAACTTAAAACCAGCAGTCAGATATTGACACATACGAAAGACACACTGCATACGTTAGCGTCCATCACTGGCGACCAGCGGTATCTGACTGCGCAGGAATCATATAAGGAGGGACTTGCTGTGTGTGAAGTTGCTGAAACATTATTTCAAATGGGCGTAGAGGAAAGTAAAAAAGAGCTCGAACAGCAAAAAGCCGCTTTAGCCCAAGCGCAAAGTACGATTGCAGAAAAAAATGCTGAAATCGAGCGGCTTCGTGCAGAAAACGAAAGATTAAAACAAACACAATAACCGATAACTTGTCTATTGATATATTAATTGCAATCGAGCAGAGAAAGTTTATCTTCTCTGCTCGCGCAATCCGTGCGCCGCTTTAGCGGCTTATTTTTTCAGGCAGCCTCCTTTTCTTTTCATTCCTGCCCATTCTTGCGTACTGGCACCCACAATTCGCAGAACAGCCCTTTTTCACCGCGCTCAAAATAAATTTCATAGTCCGAGTCCTCTGTCTGCGTGTAGCCTGTCTGTGGTGCAAATTCTTTGAAAAAATTACGCCATGTCTCTTCCAGACAGTCTCCATCCTCGCCAAAGCACTTGAACACGGCATAGTCTGCTGGTTCTGTTTCCCACATGGTAAACCCGTCTGCCAGCAGCGCATCGCAGCCCTCCGCATCTGTGTTTTCATCGCGCACAACGCCAATACCATAATGAAAATGCGTTTCATTACTCCTTGCGGGACTGCACAGGCCATACAAATCCTTCTTGCCATCGGGGCGAAGCGCTTTCAACTGGCCGAGCAGATTCTTCTCCGTGCACTCTGTCCAGAAATCAGGGATACTGTGGTCATGATCATCATTGATAATCTCATTGGGAAATGCCCTTACCACCGCGATAAACTGCTGACGTCCTCTGTGTTCCATTCTGTAATCCATAATACTACCACCTTCCACAATTAATTTGATCACTAAGGGGTTAAACAGATGAAGCTTTGCGCCCGGCTGTTTTGCCTGCTTCGGCGTAGAGCCATGAAAGCGTGAGAAGGCTTTGGAAAAGCTCTCCGGCGATTCATAGCCATACTTATATGCAGCATCTATCACCGACAACTCAGTTGTCTGTAGCTCTTGCGCCGCCAGTGTCAGGCGCCTGCTGCGAATGTACTCATTGGCAGTCATTCCGGCAACGAAGCTGAATGTACGGTGAAAATTATAACCCGACATATGGACACTCCTTGCGGCATCCACATAGTTAATATCTTCCAAAATATGCTCTTCCATATAAATGATGGCCTGCTGTAGCTGCTGTATTGACATCTTGTTTTCCCTCCTTGTAATGCTTATTATAGATGATGGCATCTCAAAAGTCCTGTCCGCGTTTGCACCAGTTTATTCCGAAAAAAGAGGCTGCCACCTGCGTCACAGCCTCCCCATAAACTATTGTTGATATATGATATTTTTTACCGTACTATACGCCAGACCATACTGTTTTGCCAGCATATCCACAGAACAGCCCTCCTGAAAAAGTTTCCGAAGTGTCTCGTTGCGCTCTTGATAAAAAAGCTTGGAACCGCTGGAAGCGCCCCATTCCTTTTTGGCTGAAGCCTTTGGAATATAGAGCAGCTCTCCGTCAGCGTATGTCTGAAGCTCTCTTAACAATTTTTCCGGCAGTATTTCTGCTGCATTGATATATTTCATCTTTCCCACTCCTTATTTATAGACTTTCCTATATAAATAAAGTGCAGAAACAGCAGAACATATAGTGTTGTCAATTCATTATTGCCAGCCCATACAGAGTGCTATATGCCCGCTATTCTGCATGGGCAAAAGGGCCTCTGTCTTCGTTTTGTATGAACGCCTGTTTTTTCCTTCTCATAAGACCATCTCTCCTTCCATATAAAATTATGCTAAAACGAATCAGCCAATCAGGCACTTCTTCCCCTGAAATGCAAACCTATATTTGCGAAGCTGCGCGGGCGCGAAGCCCTCTGCTGCCAGCTCTGCCGCATACTGCTTTTCTTCAATCTGGGCGTGTGCATTTGCAAGTGTATCCTCGAGTGTCAGTTCGTTCTCGTCCGGGTCAAGCACTTTAAATTCAAATATAAATGCCTTCTCTCTTTTGTCAAGCGGCTTTAACAGCACATCATAGCGTCCGTATCCGCTCTCACGGTTCGAACACACCTTGTAGCGGTCCGCCAAATCAATCACCATACCAAGCACAAAACCGTGGTAAAAACGTTCTGGCGCTGCGCCCTGTGACGGTCTTGTGCCGCTATCAAAGAAGCTAAAGGTGTTGAGCGCCACTTTGTTCATAAACGTGTTCATTTTCTTCACATTGTCGCTTAACAGTGCCTTGATAAATTCATTGTAAACCTCGGTGGTGCTGCGAAACCAGCCGCGGATCATTTTAACGAACATACTTTCGACTTCCATATTTGTAAGCCGCAATGTATATACCTTTTTAAGCAGCCTCCCCCTTCTTTTAAGCTGTTCTGCTTTCAAGTACCCTGTCGCAAGCAGCAGGCTCCAGACAGCGTTTTCGTCCGTTTCAAGCTGGTCAAAGATTACTTGCTCATCAATCTCAGTCTCAAAACTGTTTCCCTGCATCAAAAGCTCCATCGTTTGTTTTATATTGATAGAGCCAGTTTGAAGCAACTGGCTAACAAGTCCATTCGAGCTGCTGTCTGCCCAGTATGTATCATACTGTCCATTTTTCCCGATAAAGTTTATAATCGACCACGGATTATACATACCCGTCACACTGCCAAAGGTAAACCCGTCATACCAGCGTTTCACACCCTCTTTTTCCTGCTCCAGCTCCATCTCCTCCAGTGCCTGAAAAACCTCCTGCTCTGTGAAGCCAAAATATGACGCATACTTGTCGGAAGTCGTCGTAATCACTTCGGGATTGTTAAAATCCGAGAAAATGCTCTCTTTGGATACCCTTGTTATCCCTGTAATCAGTGCCCGCTGCATATAGGGATTCGTCTTGAAGGAAGCATTGAAAAAGTTTCGGAAAAACCGAACTGCCTCGTCCCAATAGCCAGATATCCACGCCTCCTGCATGGGCGTATCGTATTCATCGAGCAAAATTATGACACGCTTGTCATAATATCGGCACAAAAAATTAGATAAGGTATAAATGGCGTCCACGGCAATTTCCATTTCCATTCCCGGCTCTATGCTGTTAAAATACCGTTTTTCCGCCTCGCTCAGAAAATCACCCTCGCAGAGAAAGCGGTTTTTTTGATACGCCTCGAAAATAATGCTGGACATCGCATATTTCATGCCCTTTGAATCGGCTGCCTTTATCTTGGCAAAGCTCAAAAAAATCACAGGAAAGGTCCCCTGTATGTGCCTGTAATCCTTGTCCTCTGGATTTTGCGGCACTGTCCAGATAGAAAGCCCCTCAAACAAATCACTTCTGCCGGCGTACTGGTTTGAGAAAAAACACTCGACCATGCTCATGTTGAGCGTCTTTCCAAAACGGCGCGGGCGCGTAATCAGTGTCACGTCCGCGCCAGTTTCCCACCATTCTCTGATAAATCCTGTCTTGTCAATATAAAATTTGTTCTCTTCAATTAACCTGTCAAACTGCTGTGCGCCGATATTTACCACTTTTCTGCTGGCCATAACCACCTCTCCATTCCCAGAGCGTGCCTGAAAAATGCTTTCTGCCAGATTTCAAACACGCTCTAATGTATACTATACACAAAAATACATGGAAATACAAGCGTTTTCCCGACAGCGGAGCCTCTTTCAAATGAGGACTGAAAATTCCGCACAAAACCGCCGCACAGAAGTTCTTCAATTTCTGTGCGGCGGCTTCGTCCTTATCGTTTTTTCTGTATAATTTGATGTTCTTCGAGCAGCTTTTTGATCACAGTGCCCTTGACTGCCCTTAGAAGCGGTATCTGCAACGCATTTAAGGGACCGGGCAGCTCGATATCCAGCGGCGATTTGCCGTCCATCAGCTTGACGGTGCTGTCAAGCAGCTCGCGGATATCGTACACGCTTCCCCATACCTCGGGCACGCCGCGGTCTACCTTCAGGAGTCCGTACACGGCCTCCATCGCAGTACGCACAGAGTACTCCGTCGTGAAAATCGTATCTCTCGGCGTCTCTGCAAACTGGCCTAAAAATGCAAAGTTGACACAGCCGTCAGGAATGACATCGGGTCTGTCGCCCTTTCTCCGCGGCATAAAGAATGCGGTGATATAGGGCATCATGGTAGGCACTGTCACCACCTCCTCCTTCGCGAGCGCAGGGATATCCTCCACAGGGATTCCCAAGTGATACAGCCATTCCTGAGTAATCTCCTCGCCAGTACATTCCTTCATGGGTTTTTTCACATAATCGCCCTCGACATCGGTAAAGAGGCTGTACACCCAGATGCAGACTTCATCTTTCTTCTGCTCTTTGAATTGTCCCTGACGGTTGATTGTCCAGCTTAACAGCCATTTGGAATCCATACAGCTCACAATGCCGCCTGTGACAACATTGCCAGTGCGCGGGTCGCGCTTGCAGATTTTCTGGACTTGGTCGATAATCTGCTGGTTCGAGGTCGTGACAGTCGCAGACTCCCAGTTTGTCTTGTCGATATCCGAACAGAATTTCTCAGGGTGTCCAAAGGAAGCGTCCTGCGCAGCGATATTTTTCCAGAGACTCCAGCATCCACTTCTGCGAACCTCCGCATTGCCTGTGGGCGCATGGGTATGGTCGCCGTAAATGGTGCCCTCGGTACAGCTTCCGTTGGTCACAAATACAAGGTCATTTTCTGTGAGGTCAATCGTCGTCTCCTCGCCGTCCACCTTGCATTCAATTGTCCGCGCAATTTTTTTGCCGTCGTCTGTCTTTTCAAAGATGACATTTGTGACCTCTGTGTTGTACTGGAAGGTGACGCCTGCTGCCTCAAGGTATTTGATCATCGGCAGAATCAGGGATTCATACTGATTGTACTTCGTGAACTTCAAGGCGCTGAAATCAGGAAGTCCGCCGATATGGTGAATGAACCGCTGGAAATAGAGCTTCATCTCCAGTGCGCTGTGCCAGTTCTCGAATGCGAACATTGTCCGCCAGTACAGCCAGAACGTCGAGTCAAACACTTCATCATCAAACACATCCTCGATGGTCTTATCATACAAATCCTCATCTTTTGTCATAAAGAGCTTCATAATCTCCATGCAGCCCTTCTGGCTCAGGTTGAACTTGCCGTCGGTGTGGGCATCTTGCCCCTGCTTTACGGTCGCACGGCAGAGCGAGTAGTTGGGGTCTTTTTTATTCAGCCAGTAATATTCATCCAGCACAGACACGCCCGGTGTCTCGATCGACGGTATGCTTCGGAACAGATCCCACAGACACTCGAAATGGTTCTCCATCTCACGCCCGCCGCGCATAATGTAGCCCCTTGACGGGTCAAAGATTCCGTCACATGCGCCGCCGGGCAGCTCCATCGCCTCAAGCACATGAATGCGTTCGCCCTTCATCTGCCCATCCCGCACTAAGAAGCATGCCGCCGCAAGTGCGCCCAGCCCGCTCCCGACAATGTATGCGGACTTTTCGTCAACGCCTTCAGGTTTCAGAGGGCGGGCAAAGGCTTCGTAATTACCATTACTGTAGTATATTCCCTTGCTGTTGCGCTCGTACCGTCCGCGCTCGGTGTTGCGAAAGTTGCTTACCCTCTCGGCCACCTCCTTTTTGCGCGCCTGCTTTTTATTTTTTGATACAATTGCGGTCGCGCCTGCTGCGACTGCTGCCGCCGCTGCGACACCTAGTTTTACATGATTTTTATTTGCCATTTTTTTCTCCTTTCACAGTGAAAACGTTCTTGATAATTTTCATGACTTCGATGCTTGTTAGGCTTAGTATAACACAAAATGACTATTGGTCAATATCTAAACAAGTTCCTTAATTCTTTTTTTAGGATCTGTTTAGATTTTTAAAAATATGCATGACAAAAGGGAATGGTCTGCTAAAACCATTCCCTTTGCCGGTTAAATCTAAACAAATGGAGTTGATGCTGTCTATTGATTTGTGGCTGGTGTGATGTCAAGGTTCTTGATTGACCTTGAACCTTTGTAAGCGCACTGTTTGCCCTTTACAGCCTTGATCGTCACTGTATATTTTCCAGTTTTCCGATCCTGTTTTATCTTCGTCACAGTGTAATCTACACCTTGTGTCAATGGCACACCATTATATTCAAACGAAAATCCAGATGCACTGTCACTGGTCAGCACTGCTTTGTACTTTGCCGTCTTGCTTGCAAGATTGAGCTGTCCGAATTTAACCTTCACCACTCTCTTGCCATCTTCACCAGTTGTCAGGTAATTTCCGTCGTCGTGTGCATAAAGTGTCACATCATATTTCTGTCCTACTGTGATTTTGTCACTCAGTATCTGGCCATTTCCGTCATCTACGATATTGCTGTAATCTACCCAGTAATCCAGCCCTTCGGTGAGAATGCGCTTTCCATCTTTTACAGTGAGCGTGATGCTCTCAAGGCTTCCGCTCTTTGGAATCGCCGCCACGGAGGAAACGGATACCTTCTTGAAGGATTTCTGCTTGATTTCGAAATAAACGGGTTCGGACACGCCGTAATATCCAGTATTTTTCTTTTTATTGTATAAGCCTACAATCTGGACTTTTGCCAGACCCGCATTGACATTTCCGCTGTAAACTACTTTAAACTCGCTTGATTTGAGTTTTTTTCCGTCTGCACCCTTCACTGTCACCTTAGGTTTCTGGGTCTTTCCATTATAAGTATATCCCTTTGCAGGTATTTTGAGACAAGTCATGTCAAAAGTGATGTCTGCTATCGGGGTAGCGTTGATCTCGCTGCCTAAAATATTGAACTTCACCTTCTTAGAAGATTCTCCTTTATAGTTGCTTCCTTCTTTTGCCGTGACTTTTAACTCAACCTTCTCAAGAATATCCTTTGGTCCGCATGTAACTTCTGATAACGGCTTAAAGGAACCATTCTTTTCTGTCTTTACGATAATCTCATAATCGTCTGGTGAAAGCTCATAATTTCCATCCATCACAACCAATGCCGGTGTGTCGCCAAGTTTGATGTCTCCTACCGCAGAAAGTGTAACCTTCTTCATCTCCTTGGGCGTAATGGTGAAATCTTTTGTAATGACGCCCGCATACTCCCCAATACCCTGCACGGTAATGGTCGCTGTACCAACATTGACGTTCTCAGAATAGCTCACCAAATAGTCTACATTAAGCTTGAGCTTCTGTGTCGCAGCCTTCCCCTTCTCATTGGTATAATTACATGTTACTGTCACAGTTGGACGAATCTGCTCTCCTGTATATTTCGCAGTGTATGTATCCTTCTTGCCAAACTTCACGCTGCTGATCACAGGTTTTCTTTCTGCCAGTACATTGACTGTAGCAGCCTCGCCGTATTTTATATCATAATTATTGCCCGCGTCTCCGCCTGCTGCCTGTACCTTATAGGGAGCTGCTTTGTTAACATCGCCTTCCACCACCTTGACTGTCGGCTTCTTAATCCAGCTATCCTTCTCTCCTTCTATAAATCCAGTCGCTTCAATATTGCACTTGACAGGCTCTCCTGCATATGTCTCTGTGCTTACCGGTTTTGCTGTCGCTATCACAGTTGCTTTGTCAATTGTCAAATCAACGTCCAAACTGCCTTCCCAGTCAGGATCAGAATCAGGAATACGGATTATCATTTTATAGCTGCCTGCATCTTTTGGCGCCTTTCCGTCTGATGTAGACCAGATGTACTCAAATTCTCCCGCATACTCATAGTCACTGATCACTGCCTCTCTGGGAATCGGATTTTCAAATGCCTTGCCGTCATATACCTTTGAGGTCACAGTGCCCTCAGCCAGAGACAGCTTATTTATTGACTTTCCAGTGTCGGGATTCAACGCCGCAATCCGCAGTGTACCGCTTTCAGTCTTAATATCGTAATTGCCTTTCTTAGCTTCCTCTACTTCTGCGCTTACGATAATGTCATACGTCCCTGCCACTGTTGTATCTGTAATAGTATCCTTTAATTCAGCTTTTGGCTCGCCGCCCTCTGCCCACTGATCTTGGTAGCAGAGCTTTACCTCTTCTTCTAAATCAAATTTTTCAGGCAGCGGTTTGCCGTTTGCAATCCCATAATTTTTCGCTTTGACAGTAATTTCACGCTTGGTAATAGTCAGTTTTACCATCTCAGATTCAGCTTTTTTATAAATGCCATCTCCCTCAAAAACTGCCTTTACCTGATAGCCATTCTCAACGACATCAACCGGCGCTTCTGGAAGCGCTGTCCCTGCTGCGTCATAATATTTCAATACATATTTATCTGGCGCGAGTTCTACTGTGCCTTCCTTGTCTGACGCTGTGATGCCTGCTTTTACAGTATCCTCAACGCTGTCGCCATATACGACGCTGACATCTTCCAGCTTTACAGCCAGTTCGTCCTTTTCCTCACCAGCCGGCTTCGCGATTGTCATGGTAGCAAATTCTGGAACGGTCAAATTATAATTTGCTTCTGGCAGTTTTGCTTCGAAAAGAATCTTATATTCGCCTTCTGCCGTCGTGTCAATATTCTCATTCTCAAAATATGCCCTCGGTGCGTTTTCCCATTCATCTTCATATGGAAGCTTTTCTTCGTCTCCCTCTTTTACCAAGCCAGTTATCGTCAGCTTTTTGTTCAGTTCTTCCTCTGTAGGAAGTTTTTCTCCATTGGGGATTTCAAAGCTGTCTAATTTGATCTCAATCTCTCTCTTCGTGATTTCGAATGAAAATGGGTCGCTCTCGCCAGCCTTCTGGTCTTTCTCATCATACGCATATTCTGCCACCACAGCATATTTGCCTGCATTCTTAGGCAGTTCTGTAAGCTCATTACCCTCCGCATCATAGTATTTTAACGAAAGTCTTTCCTCATCGAGTTTTTCTTCCTCCTCTTGCGCATTGACTGCTGTCACCGCGGATTTGAGGAATTTAGAATCGTCAAACTCTCCATATTGAAATTTCTTGTCCCCTGTCACTTCCAGTTTGAGCATGTCTGCGGCGATCAGTTCTGCGTCCGCCACTGGCTCTATTCGATAATTTTCTTTCTTCACATTCAGTCCAAAATCAACCGAGTCAGCCTCTACTTTTAAGATATATTTTCCTGCTTGCAGCGCATCGGCTGGGATTACTTCCCCGTCCTTCATGATCTGATAAGAAGCCTGCGGATAACCTTCCTCAAATTTCTCATCATACGCCAGAGTACTGTCTTCTGCCAGTTTCAAAGGATATGTATCTGGCAGTTTTTCTTCTTTATTATTGATATCAATGCGCTGGTTTTCCAGTACCAGTCTGACTGGCTTCTGCGCAATCGCAAAAAGTACCTGCCCAGAGGCATCGCCTTTATATTTATCACTGTTTTCCCTGACCACTGCCTCGACATAATAGCTGCCGGCATTTTTTGGCTCATTTTCCAGAGCATTCTTCTCCTCGTCATAGTACTTTAGCTCATACTCTGTAAAATTCTCAACCTCTGTGCTGTCGCTCAAATCTGTTGCGGTAACGGTAATCTTATCTGCCAGACTGTCCCCGTATACGATGTCCTCTGCCACCGCAACTGACAGCGCGACCTTTACTTCGCCAATACCAGTATTGGTACCTGTACCTGTCTTTGTGCCTGACTGTGTGTTTTTTCCCTCCTCTGTGCTGTCACTCTTGGGGTACGCGCTGCGAAACAGGCTGTTCCACAGGGATTTTCCTGCTTCGTTAGTGTCCTCGCCCACAGTCTCCGCCGACGCTGGTTCTGCTGCCATGACAGTTCCCGCAGACGGCAGCGCCACCACGGCGGCGAGCAATACTGCCATAATCTTAGTACCCATCCGTTTATTGATCATACTTCTTCTCCTCCTCTACTGCATAATTCCTGTCAACCGCCAGACAGGAATCTGTCAGTCGATTGCTCTTTTTATGATTTCCTATTCTAACATATCAAATTAGCAATTGCAATCATTTTAGCAATTTTATTTTTAAAATTATCAAAAAAGCAATTTTGGAGTGCCTTTCATCAAAAAAAATTGTCTATTTTTATATTTTCTTTAACAAAAATATAAAAAAGGCAACTTTTTATTTTTCCTCTGTATTTTTCTTTATACTGAATATTCAAAGAATATCCATTTTCTGAGTGGATATCCTACTATTAAAACGTGTTTTGCAAACGCTCACTGCCTTACTGCATTTCAAAATGTACAGTACAAATTCAAGGTTTTCGCTACCGCCACTTTATGAAAGGTTTGATTATGTACATGGATACGATTGGTGAAAGAATTATTTTTTTGAGGGAAGAACGTGAGATAAGCCAGAAAGCCTTGGCGATTGAGATCGGCATTACTGCCACGACACTTTCCAGATATGAGAATGGCATCTACGAACCTAAAGCGGAGATCATACGCCGCCTTGCTGTGGCGCTGGATACCACCTCCGATTTTCTGATTGGCTTATGCACTGATTTCCGCAAACCAGACGAAGCCTCTCCCTACACAAATCTCTCAGCAGAAGAACACCGGCTGATAAAAAATTACAGGGAATTGAGTGAATGCCACCGTGCAAGGGTAGATGAGCGGGTAATCACTCTGCATGAATTGGAGGAAAATCTGTAAACAGCACCGGTTTATACTGAAAAAGGAACAGGCAGCACTGCCCTGTTCCTTTTCTGCATTCAAATAAAAGAAGCTCTAACTACGAATTTCTATCCGCCTCCTGCATCAACACAGTATCTTGTGCAAGCAGCACTGTCTCCTCGCCGTTTTCCAGCATACAGGTTTTGTCCTCCCTGCACATCTGCGCCTTGTCAGCCTTTCGCCTTGTATCATGCCGCCCGCCGGATACCATACGCAGGCATCTGGGGATATTCAGCGTGAAAAATAAGACCGCTGCCACTGCCGCAAACACGCCTGCCGCTGTCAGAAGCAGGCCGGATAATGCCGTTATAACCATGTCAGAACAGACCTCCTTTTTCAATCTGATACGTCGAACGCACCATTTTATATGCCCCGTCTACAATCCACCGAATCGCCTCAAGCTCCTTTCGGGCAGTGCTTGTCGCCTGCTGCTCCATCTGCGCCATGTCGCTCTCGAGCGCGTCGAGAATCGCAAGAAGCTCATCTCCCTGTACGCCGTCCTCTCTGAAATACACTGCATACTCCACCACCTTTGACGCTATTTCTCGGTACATGTGCAGCGTGATATTGTCCCTGTCCGGCTCCACATCATTTAATTCCTTGAGTTCAACCAGACTGCGCCAGTACTCCCCATACATTCCTGCGTCCGTGCCGTTAATCTGGGAGGCGAGAACCGACTTGTAAAAAGTCCCCAGCTCGACATACAGCCTGCACCTTCTGTACTCCATCGCCTTCGCACTATCTGTCTTATAGTATTCCTGTGCTGTCTGAAACCAGCTGACCGCCCGCACCTGGCGGTTCTCCTCGCGCTCGTAATAATACCAGTATGCATTGCCCATCCCATAGCAGAAATCCGCATACGCATGTGGATTCTTTTTTCGGAAATTCTGTAGATTCCGGTTCTTGCTGATGCCCAGTCTCAGAAATAACTCCTCCTCCTTCTCGCTGAACACGCCATCTTCGATTGCCCGCTCATAAAAACCATGATATGCCTCCTGCCTTTGATCGTCAATCGAAACCGCCTCTAAATACAGGCTGCAAGCCTCGACAGAATCTGTTGCAATCCCAGCCATCTGCACACAATTCTGGTATGCCTCCTCCTGTTGCTGCGCCGCGGCTGCCGAGAGCGCAATCCCGGCTGCTGCACACAGCAGGGAACACGCCGCAGACGCGCCAAAAATCTTCAGCCGCCTGCGGTAACTGCGCTGTGCCTGTACTTCCAAATCCTTATAATGCATGATGTCATAGCGCAGCTCTCTGACGGTCTGGTAGCGGTCTGACGGATTTTTCTGCGTGCACTTTTGAAGAATGCACTCCAAGCCTGTAGACAGCTTGGGATTCCATTTCGTGATAGGATACAGCTCATAGGGCGGCTCTGACGGATTGTGCCCTGTCACCAGATGATACAGTGTCGTCCCCAGACAATAGATGTCTGTGCGTGCATCTGTCTGCCCCATGCCGCCAAACTGCTCCGGGGCGGCGTATCCATTTGTGCCAAGACAGCAGGTGTCCGCCGCATGGTGCTCTTTGAACTCGCGCGCAGTGCCAAAATCAATGAGAACAACGCTTCCGTCTGACTTGAGCATAATATTCGACGGCTTCAAATCGCGGTAAATTACTGGCGCGCTGCGCGTGTGCAGATAGTCCAGCACGTCGCAGAGCTGCAGCGCCCAGTCCGCCACCCGCTCTTGTGGCTGCGCGCCCTCCTCTGCCAGAAGCGTCTCTAAAGTATTCCCTTCTATATAGTCCATTACAATGAGAAAATTTTCGTCAGAAGATATGACATCTACGATGCTTGGAAGATTTGGATGATGGAGTTTTTTTAATAAATCTGTCTCTCTGATCAGACTTTGCCTTAACAGATTAAAATCCCTGTTCAGGGATTTTCTTACTTCTTTAACCGCCCACGGCTTATTTGCCTTCTCATTGATGGCAAGGTACACATTGCTCATGCCGCCATGACCGATTTCATTCAATATTTTATATTTTCCGTCCACGACGGAACCAATTTTCAACATATGTTTATCCTGCTATTGTTAATCTATGGTATTCATGACCTTGACCAGCACTGCTGATATATTGTCGCGCTCTCCCAGCTCTTTGATGCTGTCGATAATGCCGCGGAGCCTTCCATTCATAAAATGTGAATTTTCCAGTCTCTTTGCCACCTGCCAGTCCATCTGCTCCAGCGTCGTATGGCAGTATTGATAGATATCCGCCTCTGTCTGAAGGTGGCGGAAGCCGTCCGAGCACAGCAAAAAACTGTCGCCCGCATAAAAATCGCCCATCAAAAAATCAGGTTTCACGCAGTTCACCGTGCCGATACACTGCAATAATACATTTCTGCGCGCATCATTTAACGCCTGCTCCGGTGTCATATGCCCCAGCGCAACCTCTCTTGCCACATAGGTCTGGTCTGTTGTAAGCTGCTCCATTCCGTTGCCCATCACATAGACGCGGCAGTCTCCCACATGGGAGATATAATAGCGTCCCTCCAGCAAAAGCAGCGCTGTGAGCGTCGTTCCCATCGCTGTCTTTCCTCCGCCCGCAGCCCCGATCTGGTCATTGCACTCATTTGCCAGACGATACCATACCTGCCTGAGACTGTCCTCTGATAAGCCTTTTGACAAAAGCTGGGGAAGTTCTCTCAAAAACCATTGTTCATAGACGCGCACCACCATCGTGCTCGCCACCTCCCCCTGCTCTAAGCCTCCCATGCCGTCACACATCACTGCAAAAGCAGCTTCCCCGTAAATGGTGTTTGCTACTTTCACGGTCAGACAATCCTGATTCACCGTTTTGGTTGTTCCCACATCTGTCTGCGCAGCCACTGTATAATGCCATCTCATAAGCGTCTCCTACTTATCAACCCTTTAACCCAAATTCAAAAACCTCATTTGCAAGCTGCACCAGACAGCCATCTTCAAGTTTCCTGTATTCGTCCAATGCAAGTTTTTTCCCATTGACAAACGTGTGGTTCAAAGAACCTTTGTCCACCAGATAATACCCGTCTGTCTTTCTGAGAATATCCGCATGATTCCTGCTCACCGCCGGATTGTCCTTGATGCAGTAATCCACATAGGAGGCATCTTTTCCCAGCTTAAAAAGCGTGCGGTTAATGGCGATGCGCTCGCCCGTCCTCTTGCGCACCAGATAGGGAATTTTCTCTTTTTTGAGATTTTTGGTGCCCTCTTTTAACTCAAGACTCTCCTTCGCACAGGTTTGCAGACGGTCAAACTCCTCTGTACTCCCATAGTCCTCCTGAGGCTCCGGAACCTGAAATTCTGCATTCTCAAATTCTGCACTCCGAAGCGCTGACTCCTCACAGTGCGAAGCCTCCGCTGCCTCGAGCAGTACACTGCACAACGCCTTGATTTCCTCAAGGCACTGCACCGCATTCTTCACCTCATCACTTTGAACTGGTATATATGGAATAAACACCTGCGCTGTCTGTGCATTCACATAGATTTCTCCTGCATCCAATAGCAGCCTGTCCATTGAGAGCATATACTCCTCAAGGCTGAGCGCAGTCGTAATCAGATCGGAAAAAAATGCCAGCAGCTTCTCCTTTCCCCGCGGGGCAGCGTTCTTGCCAAAATACTGATATAAACTCTCCAGCCCTGTAATGCGCACTTTCAGCCTGCCATCATGGTAAGCAGTCTGCGGCAGCCCCTGAATCCGGTTTCCGGCAAGCATCTTGACGGCAAGCCTGTCGAGCTGGTCCTCTGGAATCTGATAAACTCTGTACGTCTCCTCACCTTCTGTCACAGTCTCTGCCTGATACGGAAGCTCCTGCGGCCTGGTTTCCTCAACGGAGGCATTTTTTTCCTCGCATAAGCGCAGCATTCTTTTGTAAATCTTCTCCATGCTCTGATATTTATTGATGTGCTGTTCGCTGCTCTCGTCATTTTCCGTGAGGTATCCTACTGCGACCTCCTCCGGGAACAGCGCGTCGTCCACTGGCACATCATCGCCAAAAAACAGTGCGCTGCACTGCATGATCTCCATATCAAGCGCATCGAGATTCTCCACCACAGTGATCTCAAAACTTTCTCCATGATGTTCTTGCAGGAAAAGAATAAGCCGTTCACGGTACGCCTTGTCTTTTTCCAATATCGCTATCCTGTACATGCTAACACCTTCTTCTGTAATCCTGTCAGTAAAAAATATGCCCGCCGATTCGGATTCCCTCAAGTCCCGGTATCGGCGTTCTGAAATACACACACTGCCCAACATTCGTCACGCCGCTCATCGCCTCGTCAGCCGCCTTGTAACAGCTTGCTGTTGCAGAGTCGTTTGCCAGCGCTAACGCCAGACGGCCGCTCGCCACCGGCGAAAACTGTTTATTCTGGTAAACCACGCCGACGACCGTATTGGGATAAATCGAGCTGAGCACTCTGTTGATGACCACTGCGCCCACGGCAACCTGTCCGGAATACGGCTCTCCGCCTGCCTCACAGTATATGATGTTTGCCATGAGTTTGCGGTCTCCCTCCTCAAACGTCACCTCGGAGATATCACGCCACTTGGACTTCTGAGCCAGACGCGACTTCGCCAGCTCCTCCTCATATTTTTTCTGAAGCGCCGCAATGTCCTGTTCCTGTTCGTCGAGCATGGATTCCAGCGCGTCAATCGTAGCCTCCGCGTCTGCAATCTGGTTCGTGTAGCTTGACACATTCGCAGAAGTTTTGCTGACAAGTCCGGCAACACGGCTCTTCTCCGCCTCCGCCTCCGCCAGCAGATCATTCAGTGCCAGCAGCTCGTCATTGAGCCGCGCCTTTGTCTCCTCCACCTGTTTGCGGGTATTCTTAAACTGCTCAAGCATCTTACGGTCATAGGCATGTATGCGGTCGATATAGTCACTTTTGTTCAGAAAATCCGAAAAACTGGTGGACGAAAACAATATGTCCAGATAGCTGTCGGCACCGCCGCGCTCATACATCGCCTTGATGCGCACCTTCATATTTTCATACTGCTCATCCTGTATGCGGATTGCCTCCTCTAACGCCGCCTGCGTCTTTTCAATATCCGCTTCCTTCTGCCTGATATCCGCCTCAATCACTTCCAGATTCGTGCTGACCTGTGCGAGCTCATCATTGAGTGAACTCAACTGCCCCAAAAGGGAGTTTTTCGTAATTTCCAGAGACTCCTTCCGGTCCTCTGTGTCCTCTTTTGCATCCTCTGTCTTTTCCTTCTCAGCCTTTGCCTTTTGCAGCCGTTCCAGCGTTGTCTCGGCATAGACTGTCTTTGACACACTGCCGGCAAGTACCACTGCTACCACTGTAGCGAGCAGCATTGCCGCCGGCCGTTTATATGACACTTTCATGAATTTCTCTTTCCTTCCACACGAACTCCCATTTGCTCACTTTATTCTGGTGTGAAACTCACTAGCTCTCACCCTATTTTGTACCAAAGATTCTGTCTCCTGCATCGCCCAGCCCCGGAACAATATATCCATGCTCATTTAACCGTTCGTCGAGCGCGCCAATATAGAGATCTACATCGGGGTGGTCTTTTTTCATGCGCTCTACCCCTTCAGGCGCAGCAATAATACACATAAAATGAATGTTCTTACAGCCCCTGTCCTTGAGCATACGAATCGCCGCGGAGGAGGAACCGCCGGTAGCAAGCATCGGGTCCACCACGAAAACTTCCCGCTGGCTGCAATCTTCGGGCAGCTTGCAGTAATACTCTACGGGCTCTAACGTGTCCGGGTCACGGTAAAGCCCGATATGCCCTACTTTCGCAGCCGGTATGAGCTGCAGCATTCCGTCCACCATGCCAAGCCCTGCGCGCAGGATTGGCACCACCGCAAGTTTTTTGCCCGCCAGCTCCTTCACTGTTGTCTTGCAGATGGGCGTCTCGATCTCCACATCTGCAAGTTTTAACTCTCTGGTAGCCTCATAGCAGATCAGATTTGCAATCTCGCTGATTGTCTGCCTGAAATCCTTTGTACCAGTCTCTGTCCTTCTGATTACGCCTATTTTGTGCTGAATCAGTGGGTGGTCCATCACTACGAGTTTTGCCATGCTGCTGCCCTCCTGTTTTTCTTTTGATTTATTTTTTTACTTCATAGACTCCTCTTCGATCGCCTGTATCGCTGCCACGCGCCTGCTGTGCTTTTCCTCGCCTGGAAACGCAGTGTTCAGAAATGTGTCAACTATGCTCAGCGCAAGATTCGGTCCGACGATGCCGGCGCCAAGTGCCAGCACATTGGCATTGTTGTGCTCTCTTGTCAGCTTTGCAGACACGGTGTCGGAACAGAGCGCGCAGCGGATACCCTTTACCTTGTTCGCCGCGATGGAGATGCCGATTCCTGTCGTACAGATAACGATTCCTCTGTCGCAGGTTCCTGACGCCACCGCCTTTGCCACTGCCTGCCCAAACGCTGGATAGTCGCAGGAAGCCTTGTCGTAACAGCCAAAATCCTTATGTTCGATCTGGTGTTCGGCGAGGTATTTTATAACCTCCTGTTTCAACTCATATCCGCCGTGATCACTTCCAATTGCTAACATCTTGTCATCCTCCTCTTTCTATTTAAAAATATATGAAAATAAAATTTTTATACATGGATTACCTTGTGCCCCGCCGCCTTCAGCAAGCGGTTCATCACTGCCTGTCCAAAGCCCTGATCCAGCGTGTCCGCAAAGGACTCCGCGTAAATGCAGTCGATCTTTTCATCGTCAAATTCCCGCAAAAAAGTATACAGTTTCTTTGCCGCCTCATGCGCATCACACCTGCTGCCCGCATTTTTGACACTCGCAGCCTGATATTGCGCAAACTGTTCGAGCGTAGCGATCACGCCGGTGCGCAGCCCTGCTGCCTCATGCGCAGCCGCCTGCTCATTAATGTAGCGCGCCACACGATGCGGCTCGCCCTCCACAATCACCAGTTCTCCTTTTGGCGCGTAATGCCGGTATTTCATTCCCGGGGCTTTCGGTGCCTGTGCGGTGTCACTATCGTATATCGTGATATCCAGCTCTGTCTCACCGACCACCTCGGACAACATCTTCTGCGTGATATAACCGGGCCTTAATATCACTGGTATCTCCCCTGTCAAATCTACGATTGTGGATTCAAGTCCAATCTCAGCACCATCTGCCGCCAGAATCATATCAATCCTGCCGTCCAAGTCCTGCACCACATATTTTGCAAGCGTAGGACTGGGTTTTCCAGACAGATTTGCGCTCGGCGCTGCCACATACCCGCCCGACTTTCTTATCAAAAGTGCCGCAAGCGGATGACTTGGCATACGCACCGCCACCGTGTCAAGCCCTCCCGTCGTCTGATCTGGCACGATTGCTGCCTTTTTGAAAATCATGGTGAGCGGCCCGGGCCAGAAAGCCTCTGCAAGCTTTGCTGCCTTCTTGGGAATCTCACACACAATGCGTTCCAGCGCTGCCATCTCCGCAATGTGTATAATCAGCGGATTATCACTCGGTCTTCCCTTTGCCGCATAAATCTTTCTCGCCGACGCAGGGCAGAGTGCATCGCCCCCTAGTCCATAGACCGTTTCCGTGGGAAAAGCGACCAGACCGCCGCGCCTGATGATGTCTCCTGCCACAGACAGCTTTTCATCAATACTCTCCGCTGTATCTCCATCTCCTATGGCAACGATTGTTGTTTGCATTTTATTATCTCCGTATTTTCCTATAAATTTCAGTCACGCTTATTTTTGTGCTCTAATTCTTATCTATTCTAGCACATTCCTGCGCTTAAATAAAGGTATTGTGTAAAATTTTTGTAACATTTCGTCTAAGACAGGCGAAAATTTTTATCCCCGCAGTTTTTTTCATGAATCCACAATCACCTTTGACGAGATTGAAGCCACACTATAACCATCAAAACAGCTACAGGAATTGATCTCCTCCACGCTGATCTCTCCATAATTTTTCGCGGAAAGCATCTCCAGATAGTCAAAAGATGCCCTTGTATTCTGAATAAATCTGGCGACAAAGACTCCTTCCCAGTATTCATTGCAGACGATATCCTGATTGTTTTCCCCCGCCTTCTGGCAGGATAGCAGAAATTATCCAATCAGGCACTCTTTGCCCTTAAATGCAAACCCGTACTTGCGAATCTGCTCTGGCGCGCAGCCAGACGATACCAGCTCTGTCTCATACCGCTTCTCCTCAATCTGGGCGCGGGCATTTGCAAGGGTATCTTCAAGTGTTTTCTCGTCCTCGTCGGGGTCTAACACTTTAAATTCAAGGATAAAAGCTTTCTTGGTTTTATCAAGCGGCTCTATCATCACATCATAGCGCCCAAATCCGCTCTCCCTGTTGGAACGGACTTTGTAGGCATCGGAAAGATTGACCACTAAGCCGAGCACAAAACCATGGTAAAACCGCTCTGGCTCTGCCTGCTCGGAGGGCTTGTTCCCACTGTCAAAAGAGCTGAATGTATTCAGTGCAACTTTGTTCATAAATGTATTCATCTTTTTGACATTATCGTTCAAAAGTGCTTTGAGAAACTCATTATAGTATACTTCTGTGTCCTTCTTAAACCAGCCTTTGACCAGTTTTCGGAACATTCGTTTTGTTTCAAGGTTCGTGATGGTAAGCGTATACCAGACATCGCCTTCCTCGCCTACGCCCTCCTCATCTGTATCCAGAATCCTAACATGTAATACTTTCAAATATCCAGTGGCAAGCAAAAGACTCCACACTGCGTCTGTGCTGCCGTTTAACTGGTCAAATACAATCTTTTCGTCAATTTCAGCCTCAAAGCTTTTACCTTGCAGAAGATCTTCCATAATCTGTTTGATGTGCGGGTTTCCTTTCTGAATCAACTGATTGACAAGTCCGTTCCCGCTTGTGTTAGACCAGTATGTGTCGTATTTCCCTTTTTCGTTTAAAAAGGACACAATTGACCACGGATTGTAGATATCAGCGCAGGTACCGAAGATAAATCCGTCATACCACCTCTTTACTTTCTGTTTCTGTTCTCCTAATCCAGCATTATCAAGCGCCATAAAGACTTCTTTTTCTGTAAAGCCAAACGCCGTCATATATTTATCAGAAGTTGTTGTGATGACATTTAAGTGATTCATGCCAGTAAAAATACTCTCTTTTGCCACTCTTGTGATTCCTGTGATCAGCCCGCGCTCAAGGTATTCGTTTGTCTTGAAGGTGGCGTTAAACAGGCCGCTAAAAAATCTGACTGTCTCCTCCCAGTATCCTGAAACCCAAGCATCTTGCATGGGCGTATCATATTCATCTAAGATAATGATTACCTTCTGGCCGTAATAGCGCTGCATAAAGCCTGCCATTGTATTGATGGCATCAGGAGCCTGACTGCTACTCATGCCAAGTTCTATTTCCTGATAATATTTCTTCTCTCCTTCATTGAGCAGGTTTCCCTCTAACAGATAGTCATTTTTATTATACAAATCAGTGATTACTTTTGTGATCTTGAACAGCATCTCCTCGTATGCCGCCGCCTTCACATTGGCAAAGCTCAAGAAAATTACCGGAAAAGCGCCCTGCAATTTTCTGTACGGATAGTCCCCGTCAGGAGCCTGTTTTTCCCAGATAGACAAGCCTTCAAACAAATCACTCCTGCCGGCGTATTTATTCGAGAAAAAACACTCCGTCATGCTCATGTTGAGTGTCTTTCCAAATCTGCGCGGCCGTGTAATCAGCGTAACTTTGTCTGCGCATTCCCACCATTCCCTGATAAAATCAGTCTTATCAATATAAAATATATGCTGCGTTCTCACTTCCTCGAAATTCTGATATCCGAGTGCTGCCTTGTTCTCATGCATGTGATCCCCTCCTCTGACTGCACTGTATTCTTTCCAAGTCCAGTATACACGATACCAGATTATTGCACAACAGGATAATAAGAATGCAGTGACTGTCCACCGGAGGTTCGCTGCAGTACTAATAAATAAGCCCGCTTCAGCGAGCTTATCCATGTCATTTGTTCTTTGATATGTTAATACCCGGAACAAGTTAAATTTGATTATTCCGATATAGGTGTAGTGTAGGCAATCCAGAAATCAAAGTAGGAATCAAAGGAGAGGAATGTTTTGCCCTTAACACCAATACCATCAGAAGTTCGTGAATACCATCCATTTAATAATTGAAGAGACTTATCTGGAGAGTTGATACAAACCCACATACGTTCTCTGTAATTCCTAATTTGGGTTTCTGGTATCACATAATGATTATAAATTTGTTTGAGATATAGGGAGCAGGGAGGAAAAATTGAAAAAACAGGATTCCATTTTCGAATCTCTGGTACAGAATGTGTGATTCCATTGGAATCAACAAGTTCATAAAAGTTGGTTAAAAACATCCAGCCATTGTATTCAGAGCATGATATCCATATAGGTTCTCCCATATGTTGTGCTAATTCTTGTGGTAAAATTTCAATATTTTCAGGTTTTGAATGATTTGAAATATACTCAAGAGCTGATTTTTTGGGATTATCAGACAGTCCTTTTAAATAATCTGTAGTTACGTCAAATAATTGTGCCAATGCATTTATTTTATCTGCGGAAGGAATTTTAGCAATTAAAGCATTTTTATGTTCCCAGCTAGCTACTGTTGAGGTAGGAATTTTTTTAGACAGCCCCATTGCATGAGCAAGTATTTCACCAAGTTCAGCTTGTGACCACCCTTTAGCAGTACGAAGAGTTCTTAATCTTATATTTAATTTATAACCAATTGAATTTTGATCTGAAACTAGAGTTTGATTTTTGGAATGATTCATTTGAGCGAGAGGATCGCCCTTTCTAATTTGAGGGACTGATTTACGTGTATTCATTAAAAACTCCTCGTATAATACAGACTTATTCTTTTTGGGTTAGACAGAAGGATAAGTCTAAACATCCTTTCCGAAGATTCTTCTTCCATCATACTGGTTCATCCTTTCTCTGTCTATTGGTTAATAAGGATAGGTGCATGCCAGTTTGTCATATCTGGCGGCAATCCGACAAAATGCTTTTAGTTTGCGGAAATATTTCTCGACCAGATGCCTGTCCTTATACTGCCACCAGCCACAATGGCGTTCGAATTTTGCACCCTTTTTAGATGGAATATCAGACGGTCATCTTTCATCAACACCCTTTTTTCTTTATTTTACCATAAAAAATGAGGTGTGAACATATTTTTTGTACATTTTTTATTTGTCAAACACGCTCTAGTGCTTCTGCCAGTTCTGTCATCTTTTGTATGATTTGGGGCATATGCTTTTGTGCAGGCTCAGGTATTGATAATCTGCATGATTCCCATATAGATTGCCCACGCAACCCGCTCTTGATAGCTGTCCTGTGTCAGCAGCTCTGCCTCTGTCGGGTTGCTCATGAAGGCGCACTCGGATTCGGTTTCACATAGGCAGACTTACATTGACAATCGGAAAATCTATCAATAAAAATGCACTTGCTTCATGTAATGATACCATGATCTCATGTGCCGTCAGTACACATGAAATCAGTAGCCGAATCAATGTTCTCCTGCCTAAACATTATACAACAGAGAACAATCGCGTTACAACAGTTATTTATTCCTAATGCCCTGTAATCTACTACGGGGCATTTTGTAATTCAGGAGGTTTTTATGGACTATCAATTAGAACTTAAACAAATTGTGGACTACCCACGGTGCCACATCTACCGTGAGTTCATCCGCAGCCTTATGGAAGATAGGGACATCCGCACAAACGGAAGCTCCTATCTTTTTTATTACATGACACTCTGCTCCTATGCCAACTTCCGCTCCTCCTACCGCCGGATAGAAGGAATTTCCTATCTGGTCGGTCCGGGCGAATGGATATGCAAGACCTCGGAGCTGGCGGAATGGTTCCGCACACGCTTCCAGCACCAGGCACTGTCCATCCTGGACTTCCTGCAGAAACAGAACTACATCACCTATATCCGGCTCTGCAGGAACAACCTGGTCAAATTCAGCATCAACGGCTGGAAGCAGCATAATACGGCGCTGGACTACAATTACCCATGTCTGAAGGATGTGGTTTTTTTCTTTTTCCCGGTTGCAGCCGTCCATGAGCTGATCAGCATGGGGAAATGTTCGGAAATGGACATCGTGCTGGACCTATGGGTACATGCCATCTACAACGACGGGCAGGTGCAGGGTTCAGAGCTGGGGCCTGTGGTGTATTTCCGCAACTGCACCAGCAGCCCTCTGACAAACTTCAGTGACCTTGCCTTGCGCTGGGGCATCTCAAAGGCTACAGTGAGCCGCACCTTAAACAAGTTACAGGACAAAGAATATCTTTCACTGGTATCGTTCACCGGCAGGCATGGCAGTGTCATCTACCTGTGCAGCTACTTATCTACCATGTTCAATATCAGTGACGTAATGATTGACAAGGAGGAGATTTCCATGACATTCCAGATCCCAGTACACGTTCCGGAGGCTTCATCCCTTCCTGAAGCAGAACCGATCAGGGAGGAACAGATCACCATTATGGAGGCGGAAAACAGCGTTTCAGGACAGGCCGCCAGCGTTTCAAAACCGCACATGAAAAAAATCGTCCAAAAAGTGGCGCAAATCCTTGCGGCACAAGGAGTTTCGTGCTGTGAATGCCCCCGAACCCAGTATAAGTTATATCCCTTATCCGACTGCAAAGAAACTATAGTTAAGTATTCCTTACAGATCGCCTGCCCGGACGGGAAGATGCCCTACCGGTTTGAGCTGACTCTTTCCCCCGCCAGCCCACCAGAGGATAACAGCAGACCTACACGATCCAGCCAAGATGATACAGAAAATGAAGAAAGAAGGTAAACCATCATGCCAAATACAAGACAAAACAAAAATATTCCCTCAGAGCAGGAGAATCCCCTGTTCCATGACACATGGAAACTGTTAAAAAACTACCGGGATGCCGTCTGGAACCTGGAGCTGGCCGTCCAGCAGGTAAGGAGCACCTTTGAGATTGAGTACGGAAGCAGCATTGAAGAATTCCTAGACTCCATATTAACACGCATCCGGCATGACGGGACCCTGTTTGACGGCGAAAAGATCGTGTCGGTCACACGCGGCATCCGCTACTATGAACACCCGGTCAGCATGGATATCTGCGAAGATTTCGTAAAGCTGCAGAGCGACATCATCTATGAGGAATACAAATGGAACCACTCCCAGCTCTGGTTCTCAGACAAGACTTTCCAGGCGGAGATCTTAAACATCCACGCTGAGTCCAGGCCAAGCCGGAATCTGATGCAGGACCTGCAGGACATCAAAAGCGGCATTGAGATCCGCTATGACACTGACCTCCGGAAAGCTGACAAAGAGCAGAAAAGCCGGAAACGTGCCAAAGCCATGGAAAAGAAGATCCAGGCACTGGAACGGAAGCTGCTGGATGTGGGCTACGAAAACCTGGAGCCATACTCCCTGGAAAAAGTCCATGCAGACAAATGGCTTACACCGGATCGGATACAGGAGCTGACAGAGATGCGGGAACAACGGATACTGGAGGAAAAAAACAGGCCGGTGCAACTCAGCCTGCCCCTGGATGTACTATATCCATGAATATTTTTCAAGTATTTGCGCTCTGCGGAGTCTTTATTTATTGAGAGCATTTAACATTCACAACAATAAACTATATACGGTTTAAGAAAGAGAGGTATCATTTATGACAAACACAACCAAAACCATTCAGGAACTGAACCTGTCAGACGGCTTCCTTTTCGCAAAAGTAATGGACGATAAGGAAATCTGCAGAAAAGTATTAGAGAAAATACTGGGAATCTCCATACGGGAAGTTTCAATGCCCGCCCGCCAAAGAACAGCCGCCATCCCTTATGAGGAGAAAAGCATGCGGTTCCATGCATATGACAGGAAAACGGTCTATAATGTGGAGATGGAATGCAGGAACCAGGAAAAAGCCTTCCTCCCCAAAAAGGCAAGGTATTATGAAGAAAGCATGGACCTCGACATCATTTCTGCAGGGGAATACTGTGGAAAACTGAAAAAATCCTTTGTCATCTTCATCTGCACTTTTGACCCGTTTTCGGACGGGCGCCATATCTACACCTTTGAAAACCGGTGCAGGGAATATCCTTCTCTTGCACTTGGGGATGAGGCAACAAAGATATTCCTGAACACCAAAGGAACCATCAATGATATAGATCAGGAAATGCAGGATCTTCTCTCCTACATGGAAAACACTACCGATGTTTTTGCGGCACAGGCAGCCAGTCCGCTGGTCAGGGAGATCCATAAAAGAGTAACCGAAATAAAACAGAATGAGGATATGGCAGATGAATATGCAAACTATGCCGTGTCCTTTTGTGAAAGCAAATGAAAACAAGGAGAATACCATGACAGAAGAAAAATTATACCAGAACAGGGACGCTTCCACCCGGAACCTGTGAAACAATTTACAAACCGCAACTGACAAAACGGCGGAAACATGCTATAATATGAGAAAGGGGATGGCACTTATGTAAAATACTGCAGGCAGACACCGGAAACCCTATAAATATATATACACGGAGGATACCATGTCAGAAGGAATTGCATACCAGAACAAGGATATTCTGTTTAAGATCCTTGGCCAGACCTATAAAAAAAAAGCTTTGCGGCATACGGAATCGATCTCCCGCCTATCCGGGAACTGCTTCCGACAAACCTGCCGAAAATCTCAGCAAACGAAAAAGACATTGACAATCTGTTCCTGTTGGAAGACGGAACCTATGCCATTGTTGATTATGAGGCTGAATTCAAAAAACTGAATAAGATAAAATACCTGAATTATATTGCACGGGTTATGGAAAAATACTACAAAGAAGATGAAAACTTCAATCTGCGCCTGGTCGTCATCTATACCGGTGACGTACAAAGCGCAGAACCAACCTTGGAAACCAGCTGTATTACCCTTCGCACGGAACAGGCATTCCTTTCCCACATAGACGGGGAGGCGGCATTTGATTCTATCAGGCAGAAGATCCATTCCGGCGTACCACTTGAGGATGATGACCTGATGAAGCTGGTTATCCTTCCTTTAACGGTTCCCGGATTTGAAGGGAAACAGGAAATGTTAGAAAAGGTTGTGGATCTGGCAGAACAGATAACGGATGAGGAACAACGTATTTTTACCCTCTCCGGCGTGATAGTTGCAAGTGACAAATTCATCAATAAGGAATATCTGAATCAGATAAGGAGGAGAATCAATATGACACAGTTAGGACGGCTTTATGAAAAGGAAAAGATTGAGTATGGCAATCAAAAAATACGGGAAACTTCCATAAAAGAAAGAACCAGAATGGCAAAATCTATGCTGGATGAGGATATTGACTTTGTTAAAATTATGAAAGTTACCGGCTTGACTGAAGAGGAGCTTCTTCGCCTGCAGAGTGAAAACGTAACTGTATAATTATCGGCAAGGTAGTGAACATAAGACTTCTCTAATTTACCTCAGCTGCCCCTAACAATTCACTGCTTTGAGAGAAACAGGTAATGCGGGGAATGTCATAAATCTGACAGAACAGATACGGAGGAATATCAACATGACACAGTTAGGACAGCTTTATGAGAAGGAAAAGATTGAGTATGCTAACCAGAAGGTAAGGGAAAACGCTAAAGAAATTGCAAGATCTTTACTGGAAGATGGCACTGAAATCGTAAAAATCATGAAAGCCACTGGGCTTACGGAGGAGGAACTTCTCAATCTTCAAAATGAATTATTAACGATATAGACATCAGCATCAATCAGGGGAAGGCGTTGTGCTTTCCCCTTGTTTTATATAAATATACGACAGTCTGAACCGTAATATGGATATTATTGATATTATGAAAGTTACTGGTTTGACTGAAGATGAGCTTCTTCGCCTTCAAAATGAAAACGTAATTGCAGCATCAACCTTTAAGTGGAATGATATACTTCAACTAATTCTTACTTACGCAGTATTTTATCCATGGCCTTCCCCTTGGCAAGCTCATCAACCAATTTATCCAGATAACGTATCTCCCGCATCAAAGGTTCTTCGATATCTTCTACCCTGACGCCACAGACCACACCCTTTATCAACTTTCTGTTTACATTCAATTTCGGGGCATCCCGGAAGAAATCCCCATAAGGCACCGGCCTTTCCAGCATCCCTTCCAGTTCTGGCTGGCTGTACCCGGTAAGCCACCGGATGATCTCATCCACTTCTTCCTTCGTCCGCCCTTTTTTCTCTGCCTTATTGACAAGAAGATGGTACACTTTTGAAAAATCCATCTGATATATTTTCTCATTTCCCATAAGCTACGCCCCCTAATCCATATTTTTGCCGCCCTGACAGGTTCAACGTTTACCAGCCGAAAAAACAGCCGCTTCCTTCACCCACCCCATCAGCTCATCATCAATCTCCTCTTCCCCGGAAATCAGGACATGGTGCGTCCAGCGTCCGGGGTACGGTTCCACCGCCGTATCTATGCGCGGGGACTCCACACAATATCCAAGCCCAAAGGTCACAACAATATAAACCTCCGGCCGCTCCTTCGCTTTCCGTACGGGCAGGAAAGAAACAAAAGCAAAATTATGTTTGTTTGAAAAAGCAATCTGCGTTTTCTGTACCTTTACCTTCACGCCGTCCACTTCGGAAAAAACTTTTTGTTCAAAAGCCTCTTACAGCGGCAGCGCTTCCGCTTTCCCGTCAAAAAAATATAATACTTCCTGATCCATTCTCTACACCTTTCAAATATTTCTTATCTTACGGATGGTTCCCCGTCTCATAGCACCACCCGGCAATATCGGAGATCAATTCTGCCGGGACCGGACTGCCGTATGGAAGCTGTATGGTCCCCTTGCTGGTCTTGTATTCTTTCAGGCGTTCGGAAAACTCCTGGACAGCCTCTGGCCCCGGATACAGGCCGACATGGTTTTTAAACCCAGCAAACTGGATAATGTTATGCCTCTTCCAATAAGTCGGCATGCTCCATGAGATCCGTTCCTCCGCCTCCGGCAGGGCTGCACGCAGCGCATCCCTTACTTCTTTCAGGTACTGCTGTACCCCTTCCGGCTGTGCCGCAATATATTCATCAATAGTTTCAGGTGCTTTCCCGCAGTAATGACCTTGTTCCTGCCTCTTAAAAGTGCGCCCGCACTTCGGACATGTCCACATCGTTCATCCCTCCTTTATTCCCGTTCCCTGACCGTCACCATGACCTTGTCCCCCGGCTGCTTCCCTATCCGGGAACGGATATCTTTACGCACGCCAATGATATAACATACACTCCCGTCAGCATTCCTTACTCCCATATTTACAACGCTGCCATCATACGGCTCCCCGTCAAACGTGGCATGTACCTTAACCCGTCCCCGTCCAAAATTTTCCCTTATATCATAAGGAAAAATAACATAAGCGCCGCCTGTCTCTCCGGCTGCATAAATCACAGATTCATATATACTTGAGAGTAAAAAGTTCTATCAAAAAAATAACTCTTCCATATGGATTTATGGTATCTTTAAGTTACCACACTTAAGAAAGATACAAACACCACGGAAAGAGTTATTTCATGTGTGAGTTTACCATACTTTCCAGTGGTTGACCATACGATTATGATGAATTTTATTGAAATTGTTTTATGCCACTTTGAATCCTGTTTCTCCCGAAAAGCTGCTTTCCGCTGGTTTGTTACCATTACGGTCGGCTTTATGCTGCGTTCCGATAAACTTGGACTTACTTCTGTTATCCGTGACCTTGCACTCAGCCCAGGTTCTTATGATTCCATGCTGCATTTTTTCAGGGCATCCTCCTGGTCACTGGAAGATATACGCAGACGCTGGTTTTCAGCCGTCATGGATCATGCACCTCTTTATAGGGAAGGCGGCTTCCATGTTCTTGTAGGCGATGGGGTAAAGCAGTCAAAAGAAGGACGCCGGATGCCGGGAGTCAAAAAACTGTTCCAGGAATCTGAAAATTCCGCAAAGCCTGAGTACATCCACGGGCATATGTTTGGAGGACTTGGCATTCTGGCTGGAAATGTCCGCAGCTGGGCATGTATCCCCTTAAGCATCCGGCTCCACGACGGCCTTCAGGCTGCCAGGGAGTGGAAGGACGCGGCTGTTTCCAGCTCCTCCCATGTAATACAGATGGTAGAGGATGCTTATCAGGCTGCCCTCACATTTGGGGATTGTCTGCTCCTGCTGGACAGATATTTCCTTACCGTCCCGGCTCTTGAAAAGCTGAAAACACTTAACAGCAGCGGGGCGGCGCACATGGAGATCATTACCAAGGCAAAGAAATCCTGCACAGCATATGAAAAACCCGGCCCCCGGAAACCCGGAAGGGGACGTCCTCCCAAAAAGGGAGCCGCTGTCCGCCTGAAAGAATTATTTACCTCCCAAAAGGAACAGTTCCAGGATGCAGAGATTGAGCTTTATGGGAAGAAGGAATCCATCCGTTACTACTGCATTGACCTGCTGTGGGGGCAGAAGCTTTATCAGGAGCTGCGGTTTGTGCTGGTGGAAATGGATGGCATCCAGAGCATCCTGGCAAGCACCAGCCTGGCACTGGAGCCGCTGTCGGTCATCCGGCTTTACAGTTACCGGTTCCGGATCGAATGCACCTTCCGGGAGCTGAAACAGCAGGTTGGCGCATTCTGCTATCATTTCTGGTCAAAGCATATGCCAAAATTGAGTTATTACCAGAAGAAAGATGAACCGTCACCCCTTGAACGTGTGGGAAATGAAAAATCCCGCCGGAAAGTATTGGAAACGGTACGTGCTATTGAGATGCATATGGCACTGTCCTGTATTGCAATGGGAATACTGCAGAGCGTTTCCATTCGTTTTGCCGGAGAGTTCCACCCCGGGCAGATACGTTACCAGAGGACGCCTTCCAGGGGGCGGATGTCAGAAGCCGCTGTCATGCACTATCTGCGGAAACATTTTTTCCGCCTTTTAGGAAAACAGCCAGAATTATGCATAACGCAGATAATTCAGGAACAGCAGGATGAGTCCGGAACCTACTGGGGTTCACGGGCTTCTTAAGCAGCGCAAACTTTTTACTCACAAGATATATAAAATTAGCAAGATATTTTTTAAACTCATGTGATGCATAATCTTTATAATTAACTTCATTCATGCACCTATGAATTATAACAAGTAACTCTCCAACATTTTCTATATTGGCTCGTGTAAATAATAGTCGTTCCAAATCCATGTGCTTTCCACCTCCATCAAATGCTGAATTATTGAATTGTATAATGTTTTCATTCTATCACAAGTGCATTCACAAGTCCATTAAACATTGCTTAATCTTCCCTTGCCTTATTCCGTTCAATCATCTTTCAGCTTGCCCGTTCCATCTGTTCTGCACTAATTGATCTCGGCTTGCGATAACTGATGCATGATTTTGGAAAGAAATATGTTTCAGATACTTCATCCTGCCTCGTAAGACCGTCTCTTACCCTTTGCAATTATTTCCTAAGATAATTGCAGCATGAAAAAAGACTATAACCGTTGCTGTCATAGTCTTTTAAGGATTGAGGAAGTCCCTTTGTTTACTTGTATTTGTTTGTCGCCACCCCGCACTATCCAACATCTTAAGCGTTTGCGGAAGGATTTGAACCTTCGGTGCGTTGCCGCACACCACCTTAGCAGGGTGGCACCATAAGCCTCTCGGACACGCAAACGTAAAGTGGATGGGGCAGGACTCGAACCTGCGGTGTTTCTGTGTGACGGATTTACAGTCCGCTGCCCTCGCCGCTAGGCATACCCATCCGTGGGGTGACCAGGGGGAATCGAACCCCCGTGAGCAGAGCCACATATCTGCAAAGCGAACTGCGTTCGCTTTACTGCCACTGTCCTATGGCCACATATAAAGACAACACGTTTGATACAAATTTAATTGTAAGAAAACCCCTATTTATAGGGGTTTTCTTATACTCTAACTCTATTTTCTAGAAAATCCTAGGTTATAATCACGAGTATTATACTTAATATTTTATAGCAAATTTAAGGCCACCTTTACACGATGCACCCACTTGCACCCATTGTATTTGTGCTACTTAGTATACCAAACAGCGGACGGAGAAACCGTACCAACGGTTAAAATCAGTAGACGGGAAGAAAGTCGTGGCATTGATATGGAATCCATGCGCACGGGCAGACTTTTCAGACGAGTAACTTCCAGCAGATTGTGACCAACTACGTCCGCCATAATGATTATCTCTTAAAGCTCCATCATTCAAAGTCATGTACCCGCTACGGACGAAGCTTTGCTTTTGATGTCTCTTATCCCACATACTGTAAATCTATTTTTCTTTACATTATGTTAAGAAAAACCTCATTCCATACAAATAAAGCGGCTATTCATATTAGTCGCCTATAAAAATATCATTATCCTGCTTACGTCTCATTCTAAGAGATTAACTCTAGTTTAAGGTATGCTGCGTCTAAATCATCCTGCGCCACACCTAAATATCTTCTTGTGGTTTCGTAATTACTATGGTTATAAATGTCCATAATGACTACTGGCGAGACTTCACCACTTGTCCAGGCATGGTAGCCAAAGGTTTTTCTGAGGCTATGGCAGGATATTTTGCCCATTAACCCAATTGCCTCCACTGCGGCATGGATAATTCGCCATGCCTGTACCCGGCTGATAGCTTGAGGTTCTTTACGATTGTTCGCAAAGATAAACTCACCTTTTCTGTGTAAATAGCATTGACTTAATGCCCCAATCACCTGTTTATTTAGGGCAATCAGCTTGGTTTTGCCGGTCTTTTGTTCAGTTAGGGTAACATGGGCATAGAAGTTCTGATGTTCTTCGTCATACACATCCGTCCATTTTAGTTTCAGGAGATCACTAATTCTTAATGCCGTATAGACCCCCATAATAATCAGTGTATAATTGCGGATTTGCCCCTTTTCTAAGTAATACTCTGCTAGTTCCTTTAACTGTTTCTTATCTCTAATTGGTTCTGTTGCTGCCATAATATAATAAAAGCCCCCTTGTCTCTATGATAGACTTAAGTATAACCTATTAGAAACAAGCGGACACTGTAACAATTTATCAATATTGATACTTATTCTAGCATTAAACCTAGGGAAAAACAAGTGGTTAGAGCGATATTTATAGATAAAAAATGAGTAGTAGATAATCTTTTCTTGATAGTTACGGCATAAAATTTCCCCAAGATGTAACAGAGTTGATATTATGTTACATCTTGGGGGAACAATCACTACCATAGCATAATCCAGAACTTACCAAATGGAGTTTTGTTCCTTGGGCTATATGCCTGTGAGTTTTTGGTGGATTATTTTTGTAGTTTTTAAAATTTACGCACACAAACATAGAAAAGGAAGGTGAAAATATGGGATATTTTATGATGGAAGTGTTACCACGAATTATAGGATATGGGTTTTGGATTATTGTGTTTCCCTATATTGTCATTAGTATACTGCCCATTAATTGTCACTCCAAAAGTGATACTGAGCGCATACGTCATGGCGGAGTACCATATATTAAGAAGAGGTTGCCAAATGGCGATTGGTATGAGTATAAGGAAGGCGAACGTGATCCGCACAAGCCATATACGGATGCAGAGTTGGCAGCCATGCCAGTTACGGAACGCATAGCCATTAAACGTCCAAACAGAGCCATTCGTAATCTTTCTGCGAATGAATGTCGATGTTGCGGTGGTGGAAGTGTAGTTTCAACTTATGGCTTTTGCCGTGGTGTGTTATGTTCGGCATGTGCCGACAAATACATGGCATCAAATTTATGCGGACAGAACCTTGAGTCATATGGAATTGATGGCAAGTCTAAACTTTATCTATGGATAGAGCAGCGACGGCTAGCAATGGATGTACAGGAAGGGTTGTTGACCGAAGAAGAAGCTGAGATTGAGGCAAAAAATATATTTGACTATGCCGTAAAGAGCGCCGCTAGGCAAAAACAAAAGGAAGAAGAATATGCAAGGCGCCAAGAAGAACTCAAGGATAAGGAGCAAGAGCTCATTGATATTACCAATCGTCTTTTCTAGACGAAGTCCCCTCCCGCTGCCTTTAGCATTCTCCAAAACTTACATAACTATTAACCAATTTCACTAGAAAGGAGGTAACTTATATGTACAAAGTTACCAAGAAGTTCCTATCCCTCCTGCTCGCCCTGATCCTGTGTCTATCAACCTCACAATTGACACAGGCAGCAGAGCCACCAATTCCAGAGACACCCGGTACTACAGATATCGGTCAACCCGCTCCGCCCATTAATGATGGTGAGCCGCATGGGTTAATCCTGATGACCCAAAATAACAGACGAATGGTATCATCTAGCAAATTAGACACCATCTTACAAATTTATACCATAAACCCCGTGACTGGTGTTCAAACACTCTGGTCACAATTTACTACATCTAACCCGTCAGTAAGCATAGGATATCCTTCCGCTGGTGGGTTAAACCAGTTCAATCATAATTACACAAAACTTGCAGCAACATTACGCGATGCCGAGATTAATGAGTATAACAATTATGTTGATCATGCTGGTTGGATCGACCAAGGTGGTAACTTCTTTGATGTTTCCGCTGCACTGGGCATCACTAATAATAGCCCCATAGGATTCCACGAATCTGACTTTTATTTCACTGGTGTTCAAACAATGGTCACACCAGCCGGCAAACACTACGTAAGAGGTATGATCTGCAAAGCCACGGAATCAGAAATACGACAAGGTAGATACAATATCGTGTCCACAGGATCAGAATTTGATATCGTAGAGCCGTATATTAGGTATATCGTCAGTAAAGACATCTTAGGTGGAGTAAGAGTTACCGGCAAATGGGGGGCACTTGATGGCCAAACAATGCAAGCTTGGGGAGAACTGCCAGTCACTAGTTATGCCGAACCTAGTAAAAACATCTTCATTGTGGATTACTTACCAAAGCATTACCAATATCTACCAATTAAGCATTATACTAGCTTAATGTGTGACTCTATCAGTGGCACCCTAATCCACTACCTCCCCGACAGTTATAATACCGACAACAAATCCGAATGGGGCGGGGTTTTGAGTCCTGACGGCACCACGGTGGCATATCTCACTGTACCGGGAACTTCCGGCCAAGTTAGCTTAGAATACACTGATATTAGTGGATTCTTCGCTAGCGGTTTTAATCCCGCTAGTCGTGGTATACCAACCAAGATGGAGCTCGCCGACGGGCCAGTTAAACAAGCTACTTGGAATGTCTATGACTATGTGACCGAGAATCCTTCTTGCATCCTGCTAGAGTGGAGAGAGTAAACGAGAAAGTTCATACAGAGTTTAGAACGGAAAGACTAAAAACTGAATATCGTAATACCAAATAGCTAAACGTATCCTCATCAAACTGGGCACTCTTAACTGAGTGTCCTTTCTCTACTCTACCTATATTATTAGCAAGAAAACGAAGATATCTTAGTGCACGTTAGCTATAACCACAAGCACAATGAACAAAAGGCGCAGCGGCATCTAACAGATAAGAAAAACAAAAGATAACAAAGAAAATCGAGACAAATACAATTAGATAAATCAACTAAAAACAATAACCATAATAAAAACTCAAAAGAAGAAATCCAATAACTAAAAATAGCAAAAAATAATAGAAGATACTAGAAAATAACAAAAAGAAAGCCATAACCCCTATCGCCAAACCCAAATACTTTACTCCTAATTCCAAACAAAATCAACCCTTAGTCACATCCATAATTACAAAAAACTCGTTATTTATGCTGAGTGGCCGAGAAAATCGACTACTCAGCATAATAGCTTAGATGCCTAAATCCCCAGATGCCTACTTGCCATTTTAACACACTGTTTTCTACAATTGCCCTAACCCAGATAAACCGGAACTAAAATTAGCAAGATTTCATTGTCAAGTACCTACCTTCGTCCGTAGCGGTAACGTTCCTCTTGATACTAGCGCCTTGAGTGCTCTTGGTCTTGCTGGCTTCGGTTGGTCTAATACAGCATTTAGCTACACCTCACCAACCAATGCTAGAGCAGGCTATTTATATATCAATGTCAAAGAAACACGACCGAATGATTATTACTATTATTACCGTGGTTTCCCCGTCCGCTGTTTGGTATACTAATTATGTGTGATAAAATTGAACAGTAAGCACAACCGCTTATGGGATCCAGAGGGGCTATTTTGAGGTTAAGGCTCCAGCACCCCGAGGCTCTCTTGTTAATAAAGATCGTGAAGTTACCCTCTAAGATCATTTAGAAGAGAGTCACTGAGGGCTAGATGGATATTAATCGATATCAAGGTTTTGATTGATGAAAATTAACTTCTTTACCCAACGACCAGTCTGAAATATAATTGCTATTTCCAGGTTGCCTTTGACGACTTCGTCCGTAGCGGGAACGTCAACTTGAACAACGGTTCTGTACGCAGCTCCGGTCTTGATGCTCGCGGTTGGTCTCGTAGTGGTGTAGGCTATGCTTCGGCTACTTCAGCTACAGCTTACAACCTCAACGCAAATGCCTCCGGTGTCAACCCGTCAAACGGCCCGAACAATCGTTACAACGGTTTCCCCGTCCGCTTATTTGTCGCGGTGCGGTGCCGATCTTTTATTAGGTAGAATTGCCACCGCAACGCGGTGGCAATTAGATACTGAGTTGCTTTATTCATAAATCACTTTAATCTGTATTCTTAAGAAATCAAAGAAAAAAGTACAACAGTTTGGAATTTTGTCCCTAACTCCATCTTGATAAATAATGACCGTATCATCTTTAACTTTTACCGAATCATTGCTCAGCGGAAGCGAACATGAATCATGACTAGTTTCCAGTACGGCAGATCCAAATACATATTCTATTCTAAAAGATTGGTTTTCTCTCGCTTTGAACCAAACCGAATCCATGTATTTTGCCGGGTACAGCTCATCGATCAAAAATAGACTCACAATGTGCTGCAACTTATCTGACACGGTTGGAATATAACAGGCTACAATAGTGTCTACGTCCATTGCTGGCACTCCTAGCCCACTGCTATGTATTCCTAGTCTCAGGGTGTAGGTTTGACCATTATCTACGGTATAGACCTTTTTATAGTACTCTTGGTCGACAAACGTAGGAGTTTTGTCAGCAGCATCAGGACATAGCTTGAGAGTGAGCGGAATGTTCTGTTCTGCTACCTCAATGGCAGGTTGATCATGCAGCCCTGGAAAATAAACTATCTTTCCAGCTTTTTTGTGCCTATTGCTTGTTTTACTGCTAGTTGCTCTGTTTCTGTTGTTTCTTTTTGGTTCCATGTTGGTTACCTCCATATAATTTGTTTGTATATAGAGGCAGATGATTTGCCCCTATATACAAAGTAGTCATCAAACATAGCGCCTTTTTAACCGCTCAGGCAAAATTTCTAATAAGCTGTTTCGGATACTCTTCATTCGTTTGGATATGGCAGCATCTGAACAGCCCCATAATTCTGCTATTTCTTTCTGTTTTAGATCATCCACTATAATAAGAGTCAGTAACTCAATGTTCTGTTTTGACTGTGATTTTATCCAAACTGCAATTTCTAAAGTGCCAATATCTTCCACCCAGTCTAAACGTCCCCATTCACAGATATCCGGCTGAGAAACACTGAGCTTGTCCGTAAATTTGTCTAATAGCGGCGAATTTCCCTCATCAGCCTTGCTCCCATCGGAAAACTCTAAATTGTCATAAGTCTGTGTATGAGCATAGTATTTTCTGTCATTGTTAAGAATATCAAGAAGCATCCGATGTATTGCATCCATCTTCTCAGCTGCCATATTTTCTTCTCGGCAAATAGCTGCCATCCTATCAGTTTCCAGTTCCACCATGTAACGTCCTTTTTCATAATTAATTGCCATAATTTTAACTCCTTTCTTGGGGGCGGTGTTCTTTAGGAGCCATTAATGGAAAATATCCACAGCAAAAAACGACAGCGCAGAACACCAGCCATTATTTGGTTTGATGTTCCGTACTGCCGTCTCAAAATTCTGATAGGTTTAGAATCGCGGTCTCACGGATTTGTAAAATTTTTACTTTTGTTAGTGCCTACTTTTTAGCGGGCGCTTCACCTCGGTTAATACGAATTTGTGTTCTGGGTGGAATAATAAGCTGCAAACGGCATCCCTTGATTATAATTTCTATCACCCCCTCTTCTGGATACCACTTAGCAACCAGCCTGCCCATAATGTTACGAATCTCAACTGCATTTGTTTTGATCATGATGTTCGTCTCCATTTTCAAACTTAATAGATTTACTTGCTACATGGATTAATCATAGAACACCACAGGCTGACCGTCGATAGCTGATAAGAACACTGATAATCAGCGAAATTAGCCTATCAGTCAACTTATCAGTCAACTTATCAGTTAGTATATAAAGCTATCAAAACAGGTGTCATTGTGTTTTTTGTATTGACAAAAAACACAATGTGTGCTAATATAGCTAATGTATGTTAGTTATAACTAACTTTGAACATTAACTATTCTTATTCTGTTATATCCTCGGATTATTGCAGATTTTACCTATACTTTTAAAGATGGGTAATGATGCAATAATCAACAATTAAAGGAGGATATAGAGATGGCAAGAATTAAATATGGTTGTTATTTGTTGAACGAACAACATTGTTATGTGATTACTAATGCAGATACTGAATATGCCGAGGATATTACTGAGGAATCGTTTATTAACCCACCTATTAAAATGACAGTAGAGACAATTGACGCGGATTGGGAAGATACTTTTGATGCTGAAGAGAACCCCTTTAATCATTCTAATATCCAAGAAAATTTAATGGGGGTTCTTCGTGGAGAATCACCAGAATGGAGATTGACTGGTGTTAATGTAAGTGGCAATGGTATCTATTTGGTATATGCCACAACACTTCCTCCAGAAGAGCTTTACGGCGGTAACGAAAGTTATAGCGGCGGTCAGGTTATTGTTCATGGCAATTGCACTCTACTATTTGAGGTGGTTCATGCTGATGGCTTGCCAGCCAATCAGTATAGAGTAAAGGTCGATACTATTGCAAATCACTGTTACAAGAGAGTTCAGATTACAGAATATACTGCACGACGGAAATGCCGCGAATTAGTGATTAATGGTGAGAATTACGATGTTCCTTATATCACAGGGCAACAATATTGCGTCATCACAGAATATTAAAAGTATGATTCATAATAAAAGCTACGACTTTGATCGTGGCTTTTTCTTGTAATGTTATAGAATATATTGTATAATTTTATCACTTACTAATACTTGGGCGGTGGGTTAATGGAAGTAGAATGCACGTTAAGTCAAGATGAAAATAAGAAGAAAAAAATAAAAAAGATTAAGGACGAACTAGATACGTTACGAAAACCCAATGGGAACAAACCTAAAAGAGAGATAAGTCCAGATGAAAAGTTTAATACTATTGATGATGTGGTTCCTAAGGTATGGAAGGAATTAGGGTTAGAGGGAAGACCAAAGACAAAGCTAGTGGAATTATTACTTATTGGTCTAATTGAAGATCAATTTGGAGATTGGGATACGGAAAAACATGCTCAAGATAGACGAAAGAAAGCCAAAATGCGAGATGTAACTTTATTATCATTTGGGCTTCTAGATGAATACTACCACACAGACATAATTTGGTCGGAAGATCGATACGAAACATATCTTAACAAAAGCGATTTTATTAAGCTTGAATACCCCAATCAAGGCACATATCAAGAAATTAAGAAAAAGAATAAAATAAGATATAAAGCAGAAGATAAAAAACCTCAGCCTCCCCCATTAAATTCAATTACACACATTGCAGGAGATGGCAAAGAAGAAATTAGTAAAAAACTATACGACAAACTTAAAAACGATTCTTATAAAACATATTGGGAATTAGTAGATTCAAACGAAAGCAAAAGCACAGCAGCAATGAACTTACCTAAGCCTTGCTTTACAATAGCTAACAAGTTTCTACCTATAAATTCTAATAATAGCATCATAATGAACGATAATTTGGATACTGGAGACGACAATAACTCAAATGGTGATGATCTTCCAGGTACACCCCAATTAAAGGAAAATAAAACCAAGGAAAAGTGCCAACCCGAAGCTGGTCGTATAATTTATTATAAAATTATCAGATTTTGCAAGAAAATGATAAAAACATCTTTCGAAGAAAAAATTAAACCAGCTACTGTAATCTTTATTATTTTTTATATTATTTTTTTGCTAATTACTCCTGGATGGGAGTATCTATCTGTGACATTTACTATGAATAAAAATTCAACGACAGATGCACCCCCTGTTGCAGATGATGCACTAGAAAATGCTGTTTCTTTTAAAAATGAAACTGCGCCAGATGTTGAGTCCTTTAATATAAGAGAAAAAGAATTCTCTCTTTATCCCGGTTATTCTAAAAGACTTAATATAGAACAAATATATCCATCAAATGCAAACGAGTTTAGTATAACTTATGAATTTGTGCCTCCTGGTCTATTAAAGGTAGAAAATAATTATATTACTGCTTTAAATGATGTACCGATAGGAAATACATCTGTTGATGTTATCGTAAAAGCCACAGGACATGCGGAAATAGTTCATATTACAATACTAAATCCCGATGAAAAAGATGAAATTTCTCAGGGAGGACTACTGTTTGAACAGTCGCAATAATACATAGCTTTTTCTCATTAATTATATAATTTCGAAAGGAAAATGATGATTATGAAAAAGATTAGCCTCGGCATTCATATTGCTGCAGTAACCGTCACTTTTATGGTAATATTAATACCTATAAAATCCTTTGCTTGGGGCGATAATGGCGGTGGCCGTCCAGATTATACTATAGACGAAATCAATAATGGTGCTATCGGTGCCACTGAAATCTCGGATGGACAAAATTACAAGGAAAGCGAAAATTATCCTGGAACAATTGTTTTTAACAGTATCTCTGACAGTGTAATCGGTCATGAGAAAAATTTTGTCGGTACACGGGAATGTTTCCAGAGAGCTGATGGTACATGGATAGGTGCTACTAAGGAAACAATTTGGAATGCCAACGAAATCGAAGTTAAAGATGGGCAAACTTACATAATCCGCGCTTTTGTACATAATAACAACCCAAATGGTGAAGATGCTGTTGCGGAAAACACCAAGGTTGCGTTTAGCATTCCATCTCAGTCTACGACAGAAGTTAAAGTGACTGGCTATATCAGTTCATCTAATGCCACTCCAAGCGAGTACTGGGATTCTGTGGTTTTCAAAAGTGACCAGGATTTCCATTTGGAGTATGTCTACGGATCCGCTCTTCTCGAGAACAATAGTATCGGTAAAGGCGGGTTAACTCTTAGCGACGAAATTGTTACTAATGCAACTACTGGCGGTACTTTGATTGGCTACGATAAACTTGATGGTCGTATCCCAGGCTGTTATCAGTATGATTGTGGCATAACAATAAAAGTTAAAGCAGTTTTTGATTATGATTTTATGGTAGAAACTAAAGTCCGTCTCTTAGGAGACAAGGAATGGCAGGATGTTATTGCTGCTGATGTTGGAGACAAAATACAGATTCAGACTCAATACAAAAATACTAGCGATTTACAGCAGAATGGTGTGACTATGCGTGATATTTTGCCAGCTAATCTGCGCTATGTCCCAGGTTCAATTAAATTGATGGATGCAGCCTATCCCAACGGTGCCACCATTAATGGTGATTCCTTAGTTAGTGAAGATGGGTTGCTACTTGGTGACTACACATCTGGATCTAATGCCTTTGTAATGTTTACCGCTGAAGTGGTTGACGATAACTTAGTTGCTGGCTCAAACACCATCGTAACTTGGGGACAGTCTGGTGTTGGTTCTACAATAATTCAGGATTATGCCAGCATAGTTGTTTATAATGATATAGTTTTTCGGACCATATCAACAGGGCTACTGGTATCCATAGCGATTTGCGTTATAATTATCATTATTTTATTCCGCAGAACACAACATCTAAAACATTTATCCTCACATAGTAATAGTAAGGATTAACTCAAATATTTTAAGAGGCACTTTCTGTGTCTCTTTTTTGTTCTAAATATATCATTTCTATATTATTTTTCTTATCAACTTAAAAACTTTTCTAATTTTTTTGATCTACTAAGTTAAAAATTCCGGAATTTTAGTGACTTCTTATTATCAGGGAAAATTTAGAACCTTGATAAATTAATCAAAGGAGGTTTTGCTTATGAGTAAAGCAAACAGCAGCACATCAACCAACCAGCAGGTCTTTAGAGGAGAGGTCATTGAGACTTTTCCAAGGCGCACCATTGAACCGATGATGTCATCGCGCACTGGGAGCATGATGGTCAAGAATGCCATGCTTCAGATCGGAAGCGACAAATGCCTAGCTCTGACTACACAGTCGGCAATGCAGAACTGCGGCATGCTGGCAGCTATGGCAGATCATCTGGGCAGTGTTTCACCAAGGGGCAATGACCACTATCAGGCCATGCTGGATGCCTATGCGCAGAGAGCCATCGAGATGATTGAGGGGAGGTGAAACTATGGTATGTGCTATCATTCTGGTGGTGCTAGGCATCTTCCTACTGCTAGCTATTATCCTGTTGTCTTACTATAGCGGATACGCACAAATGCAGGAAGAAAACCGGGAGCTGGAGAAAGCGCTGGAGGACCAGTTTATCCTACAGGCCGAGAGCTTTGACACTTATCTTTCCATGCTCAACGAAGCTTGCCGTGAAGGCAATCTCTGGGACGGACATAGCAGCAGGAAAAGATGACAACTGTGCTTTCGTCAACAGCTTTAAGACATTATTACAACATCATTATTTATAACACCTTATTGATGTTTTTACATCTGTTATAACATGTCTTATCGCAAAAGAAACTGTTACAGCCTATGTTTTTGTTTTGAATGGCTTTTGGCTAAACTACCGTCAAAAGCCATTCAATCAGAAAGGAGATTACATGGAAAAAATTATTACCAGCGCAGAATACAAAAATCACTCTATCAAGAAATATAAGACAGTCATGGCTGACCCGCCTTGGGACATAAATCAAAGGGGAAAATACAACAGACGCAGTGCAGAAAGCCATTATGAACTGATGCCAGTTGACCGCATCAAAGCTATGCCAGTGGCTAGTTTATGTGAAGAAAATGCCCACCTATATCTATGGGTGCCAAATGGCCTGTTGCAAGAAGGACTGGATGTCATTAAGGCTTGGGGATTTACTTTCCGCAGTCCGATTTATTGGATCAAACCACGTCTTGGACTAGGAAACTATGTTCGCAATGCCAGTGAAACACTTCTCTTTGCCACCCGTGGGAAAGCTCCTGTCAAATTCCATGCCCAACCCAACTGGCTATTCGCTCCACAGCAGGAACACAGCCATAAGCCAGAAGAGCAGTTTGCTTTAATCGAACGTTTGTCCGACGGACCTTATCTTGAACTATTCGCCCGTCGTCGCTGTCATCATTTTGACTGGGATGTCTGGGGGAATGAGATTGATTCCGACATCATAATTCCGGGCTATCCTGTACCGCATTACAGTGATAAAGCCATAAAAAAGGAGGTGTAATGCTTGGAGCCCAAAGGATTATTAAACCGCCTGCTGGAATGTGCTTTTATCTTCCTGCTCAGTATTCTCTTAATCCGCGCAGGCATCAACATTCTGATAGAAATCTGGCCGGTACTGCTAATTATTGCCGCCATATTGCTTGCTATCATTATCGGCTGGCGCATCTGGAAGTTCATCCGCAGCGGCATGGGAAAATGGTAGCAGAAAGGAGTGGGTTATGAGAAAACACAAAATAGAAAACATCTGCTGGAGGGAGGTCTACTTACACAGACCTTATGAACTGGAAACTGTCTGGGAAGTTCTTTCCCATCTGGCCGCCCTCTCGCCCCGTGGAGCAGTCATCTTAGAAGTAAGAGGGAGAAAAGGTACAGTCAGTTATCTTCTGGGAGCTGACCAGCAATACATTCACAGTATTGAAGCAGTCTTTAAAGCACATGGGGAAGTCCAGTTTAGCAACATCCGTGTAAATGACCGTTCTTTAGTCGATACTGCAAGACAGCTCAAAATCAGTCATCCGTCACTATCGCTTCGGACGGACATGACCAAAGCGGTGGTACGGGCAGGACTGGCGGCACTGTCAGAAAGTAAGGGAGATGCAGAAACGGTATTACAGGTAATTCTGGGACGGGCTTATGCCCCCTCCCCAGTTTCGAACAACCTGTCTGACCCCCATGCCTCGTGGCTCAGTGTCATACTTGGAGATGTAGAAAAAGCCTCAGCAGAGAGACGTAAAACCATCAGAGAGAAAGCCGAACAGCAGGCTTTCCAGACTATAGTACGGATTGGATCTGCTGGAAGCGGAGCCGCTACGCACTGTCGAAGTATCATCAGTGCCCTTAAAGTCTTGGAATCCGCCGGGGTACGAATCAGTGAAGAAGTAGAAAACCCCATTCATCTCAACACTGCCCATATCCCCTGGCACTTCCCTTTACGATTATCAATTAAAGAACTGGCAAACTTCCTGCTACTTCCGACAGGCGAGGAAGAACTGCCCGGACTTCCGGGACTTCACCCTAAACTGACATTGCCGCCTGAATGGTACAGGACTACAACTAATTTACAGAATGACCGCAGTTTCGCCATCAGCATGGATATCGCAGCACCTAAAAAACTCAGTATCTCTCCACGTGATGGACTGGAACACGTACATTTGATCGGACCGACGGGCAGCGGTAAATCCACAGCGATGCAGCATCTGATTTTAGCGGATATCAGGGCTGGACGGAGTGTACTCGTCATTGATCCCAAAACAGATATGGTTAATGATATCTTGGCTAGAATTCCAGAAAAGCGGACAGATGAGGTGGTAGTACTCGACCCATCCGATCCTTGCCCGGCAGGCTTTAACCCTCTGGCATTCAGGGACTATGGAAATCCGGCTTTAATTGCCGATGCCGTTTTGGGTGTCCTGAAAGAAATATGGTCAGACTCATGGGGTGTAAGGATCCAGGATGTGCTCAGCGCTGCCTTGATAACACTGGCGGATATAGACGGCGCTACACTTCTCTGGCTGCCGCCTTTACTCACAGATGACGTTTTTCGCCAAAAAATCACCGGCCAGGTGAAAGACAAAGTTGCTCTTTGCCCATTCTGGGAGCAGTTTGATGCCCTTAGGGAGACTGAGCGCCGCCAGTGGATCGAACCTGTCCTAAACAAGCTGCGCCAGCTCTTATTCCGCAAAGGGCTGCGCAGTGTCCTCGGACAGGCAAAACCAAAGTTCAATCTGACAGACCTGTTCCATAAACGCAGAATTGTACTCGTACCCTTGAACAAAAGTCTGATAGGGAGTGAATCAGCCCGGCTCATCGGCAGCCTCATTGTCGGCTTAACCTGGACACTGGCACTTTCGCGGGCAAACGTGCCGCCGGAGCGCAGGCACATTGTTGGAGTATATAGATGAGCTGCAGAATTACCTCAGCCTTCCTACAGACTTGTCGGACGCATTAGCCCAGGCCAGAGGACTCGGCATGGCACTGACACTGGCTCATCAGTACCGCGACCAGCTGCCTACAGAAATACGGGCAGGAATTGATGCGAATGCCAGGAACAAAATTGTGTTCGGATTAAATGCTAAGGATGCAAAAGATTTTGCGGCGATGGCACCAGAACTGACGCCAGAAGATTTTATGAGCTTACCACGTTATGAGATTTATACTTCATTCCAGTCCGGCGGACGTAATACCGGCTGGGTGAGGGGGCGCACTCTACCGCCCAACCCCGCCATCAGGGAGGCGGCCGAGCTTAAAGCCCTGAGCCAATCAGCTTATGGCATACCCTCCAGCCAGGTTGAAGAAGAATACCTCAAAATGTTTGCCGATGGATGTATTCCCGAAGAGGAATGGGAGGGCGCAGCTATTGGAAGGAGGAAGCGCTTATGACTAACCGTATGACCAGCCAGGACAGTAAAACAGAACCCAGAAAGCCCCAGCTTACGGACTTTTCCCGATATAAGGTATGCGATTCATATTGTAATCCCCCTTCTGCTACTGATACTCCCGCTGGTGGGAGGCACCGGCTTTCCCGTCGGCAGCTTGAGGAACTGGACGCATGCCTGAAAGCCCAAGATAAGAAGGCGCTTCTTGCTATCCAGCGGCACCGCTACCTGATGACGGGGCAGGTGCAGAGACTGGTGTTCACGGAGACTGCTACTTCTACCGCCGCCCTGAGAGCTGCCAGCCGCTGCCTCAAAAAGCTAAAAGAATTAGGACTGATTGACACTTTATCCCGGCGGATTGGCGGAGTGAGGGCTGGGTCGGGTTCGCTTATCTGGTATCTTTCCCATGCCGGAGAACGACTACTGCGGCTACATGACCAGAAGGAGGCGGCAAACAGACGTTTCTTTGAGCCTTCCCCCTATTTTCTGGCACACACCCTTGCAGTTGCCGAAGTTTCCATACAGCTTACGGAACTATGCCGTAAATATCAGATGGAGCTGGCTGAGTTACAGCCGGAGCCGGAATGCTGGCGGTCTTACAGTGAAAGAGGAATATGCCTTTCCCTTAAACCTGACCTTTATGCCATTACGGTATCCGGTGAATATGAAGACCGCTGGTTTCTGGAAATTGACCTCGATACGGAATCGCCCACCAAAGTGATAGAAAAATGCAGAAGATACCACCAGTATTACCGCAGTGGTCTGGAACAGAAAGAATCAGGTGTCTTTCCCTTAACTGTCTGGATTGTGCCGGACACAGACAGAAAGCAGCATCTGCTGGAACATATCCGCGCAGCTTTTGATAAACAGCCACGACTGTTTGCGGTAATCACTGCTGAAGAACTGGAAGAACTTATCCGTCAGGGAGGCGAAGGAGACATGCTGTGCTAGATCATCTGACTGTGCTCAAACCTCTGGCGCAGCTAAACGGGCAGACAGAACCCAGAACAGGAAAGCCGTTTTGCTTGATTCAATTTTTAGTAATTAATCTAATCCAAAGGAGACAACTATGCGAACAACTACTAACCAGGCTATTTCATTGCTGGGCAGCATAGCCATGCTAAACGAAAGAATCATTGCTTTTATAAATGAATGCTATCCCCGCGAAGAATACTGTCGTATGAAAAACATAGATGCGCTGATTATAGAAAAAGTGTCTGGAATACTGCTGCAGGCTGATGTAGATATCACACTTGACTGTAACAGTCTGACCACGTTTCTACGGGAAGCTTTCTATGAAGCATTAAAAAATGGGGACTATAAAACAGCCAAAGAGGCAGACGAACTTTGCAGGCATCTGCTCAGGCTGGAGCTAGAAATAAAGGACAGAAAATAGGCGGAAAGCAAAACAACTTCTGTCAGGTAATCCGGTCTTTACCCGTTTAGCTGCGCCCAGGGCTTGGGCACATGCTACTTGGTGACAGGATTGAGAAAATCTATATGATTTATATTATTTTGCAGTGGTAATGAGAAAGGAGAATCGATATGACACCGGAGATAAAGAAACAGGCAGTCCTGACACTGTACCAGCAGGGACAGCCATATGCAGAAATTGCGGAATCGCTGCTCATGTCCAAAAATACAGTTAAATCAATCTGCCGCCGCAGCGGCCTTAAACCACTTCCTATGAAGGATACAGATGTTGCTGCGTGCAAAAACTGCGGGAAACCGCTTATCGAGATTTCCGGGGGCAGAAAAAGAATTTTCTGTTGCGACCAGTGCCGCTATGCGTGGTGGAATCACAGCCGGCATAAACAGCCATATATCCTGACCTGCCGCCAGTGCGGAGAAAAGTTTATCAGTTTTGGAAATAAAAATCGCCGATACTGCGGACGGGACTGCTACAATCTCAGCCGTTACGGGGAGGGATTACCATAATGACAAGGCGCTAACTTGTAGCCGGCTTCTTATAACAGCGGTATATGCGCGGCAATATTACTCATTTTTTATAGCTATATACCGCAAAATACAATGCCTGCTGTCTTATCTGGACAAACTGGCAGAATAAATGAGTTTGAGAGGAGGTATCAGGATTATAAGCTAAAAGTAACCAATTAACAGTTTTGGCAGCTACGGTGCGCTCAGTTCATGAGGTGCATCGCAGGATGCCCTCTTAGCGACTGACATCAGGCTGCAAAAAAAGGAGGGCAGAGCCAAATGTTTACTAAGAGTTTTGGGATCGAAATCGAATTTACGGGTATTACCCGTCAGAAAGCGGCAGAAACCGCCGCAGGCTATCTCGGATGCAGCGCCAGCTTTACGGGCGGATATTATGAAGTCTACGAAGTCCGGGCTGAAGACGGGAGAATCTGGAAGTTCATGTATGATGGAAGTCTCAAATGCCAGCGCAAAGAGAACGGACAGATTATCGCCGCTAACAACAAATATAGTGTGGAGTTAGTCAGCCCCATCCTGCTTTACCGCGAGGACATTGACACCTTGCAGGGACTGGCCAGGAGGCTGAGGAAGGCCGGAGGATTTTGCAATAACTCCTGCGGTATCCATATCCATCTGGACGGAAACGAACACACGACCAGAAGCATCCGCAACTTCATCAATATCATTGCCAGCCGCAATGACCTGTTCTATAAGGCCTTGCAGATTGCGCCGGAAAGGATAAGGTATTGCAAAAAGATGGATGCCTATCTGGTAGAGAGGATTAACAAGGTAAAACCCGTATCCCTCAAGCAGGTTGAGAATATCTGGTACGAGGGATATCCCCGTAACCGGAATACGCATTATCATGACAGCCGTTATCACTTTCTGAACCTGCACAGTTTCTTCCATGGAAATCACACTGTAGAACTCAGGGGGTTTAACGGCACACTGCATGCCGGAAAAATCAGGGCATATGTTGTCCTTGCCCTGGCGCTTAATCATCAGGCACTGACACAGAAAAGTGCCAGATACCATAAAGTCCAGGAAGAGAATGAACGTTTTGCCATGCGCACCTACTTAAACCGCATCGGCTTTATCGGTGATGAGTTTAAGAGCTGCCGGGAACATCTGTACAAGCACCTTGATGGCAATGCTGCCTGGCGGTATGGTTCGCGTGAGAATGTCAGAAGCCATATTGACACACATCATGTAGAAAGTGGAGGAAACAGCAATGAAGAATAATCCAGCTAAAACCAGTAACCTGAATCATCATGCGGAAAGATTTTATATCGCCTATGGTTCCAACTTAAACCTCACACAGATGGCACATCGCTGCCCCACCGCAGAGGTAGCCGGACAGATAATCCTGAAGAACTGGCGGCTGATGTTCCGTGGGGCTAACGGTTCTGCGGTTGCTACCATTGAACGCAGCCCCGGATATTATGTACCAGTCCTGGTCTGGAAACTCCGCCCACAGGATGAGCAGGCTCTTGACCGCTATGAGGGCTGGCCATATCTTTACCGCAAAGAGACTTTAAGAATCATCTTGAATGACAGACAGATTTCTGCAATGGCCTACATCATGAATGAGGAAAATCATCCTTACGGCATCCCATCCACGGGATATCTTGAGACGATTATGACAGGCTACAAAAGTGCCGGATTTGATGAAAACATTTTACATCAGGCGGCAGATGAATCCATGAAGGGAGTGTGATTGCTATGACCGAAATCGTTAAACAGCAGATTTTAGCCATCCGGGCAACAGCCGAAACCAATATGTTTGATGCCTATGCTGTCCAATATATTGCCAACCGTGAAGGCTTTTATGAACTGGTAGTGTTTATTCAGGCTAACCGTGAAGAATACATAGATTTTATTCTTAGGGGCGGCCGCAGTTAGTCCACAGATTTTTTACATGATTCTGATCATCAGACTTGCTTTTTTACATGGTCTGAGTGATAGATAGTGTAAGCCAGAAAGAAAGGAGTAAATGCTATGAGCATTCAATATAGCTATAACCGGACAGGCGCAGAACGCAAGGCACTGGTGCAGGCAGTCAGCAATATATTAGGTGAGGCTCCTGTTTACCTGAAAGCTCCGACTTTTGTCTATGACATCGGCTGCTGTAGTGTCGATAAAAATGGTATCCTGTCCTTCCGGGAAGATACAGAACCTGAGAAAATTGAGCAGCTGCTTAACTGCCTCAAGGAACAGGGGTATGAGCCTGCAAGTGATGAGACAGATACTAATACTCTCACGGTTGAGATACCAAAGAATGGACTGACCGATGAGAAGATTTTGAACCTCAAAAGGATTATTGCCAGCAAAAGTACTGTACTAAAGAAAGCGCTTCAGACCGACACCCTTAAAATCATTGACACTGGCGCTTCCCTTAAATTCCCCTGGTTTACCCTGCATGGGCTGGAAGGAGAGGTAAAAGCTTACTGTCAGCTAGCTACCGCCCTCTGTCAAATGGCGCGGACACAAAAACGTGTCACAGCAAAAGAAAAAGATACCCAGAATGATAAATTCACCCTGCGTCTTTTCTTAATCCGTCTGGGGTTTATCGGCGATGAATATAAAACAGCCAGAAAGATACTGCTTGGCAACCTGACCGGAAACAGCAGCTGGAAATCAGGACACCGACCAGAACAGACTGAGACGGACACAGGAATGATTACATTTGAAGTTACTGTCACTGATACACCCAAATCAGAAAACCAAAAAGGTGATCCTTATGGGAAATAACAGCTTTCCCAGCAGAAAAACAGTGGAACGGATACGGGAGCAGTATCCTGAAGGCTGCCGGGTGGAGCTGATAAATATGGATGATCCATATAGCAGATTATCTCCCGGCGAGCAAGGTACAGTCAACTTGGTAGATGATACCGGCACTGTATTTGTAGACTGGGACTGCGGCTCCCACCTCGGTGTCGTTTATGGCATCGACCGTATAAGAAAACTGTAGAACCTTATTTATGAGGGGATTCTTTAGAATCCCCTCCAACTTTAGGGTGGCGAAAACCCAAAACGAAATGGAGGCAGTATTATGAGAAAAATTACAAAACTAAATCAGACCGCACCTGCACCTGTAAAGCGCAAGAAAGTTGCAGCTTATGCCCGTGTATCTTCGGGAAAAGATGCCCAGCTCCATTCACTGTCTGTTCAGATCAGTTATTACAATAATTATATTGGTAATCGGGGGGACTGGGAGCTTGCCGGAATCTATGCTGATGAAGCCCTGACTGGCACCAAAGAAGGCAGACCAGAGTTCCAACGGCTGCTTACAGACTGTAGAAATGGAAAAATTGACATGGTGATTACAAAATCCGTCACCAGACTGGCGCGCAATACCCTGACACTACTGGAAACTGCACGTGAACTGAAATCTTTGGGGATAGATATTTATTTCGAGAAAGAAAATATCCACACCATGAGCATGGACGGCGAACTGATGCTGACGCTCTTGGCATCCTTTGCACAGGAAGAGAGCCGGTCGGCCTCAGAAAACTGCAAATGGCGCATCCGCAAAATGTTCGAGCAGGGATGTCCCGTAAATGGGAATATGCTGGGATATCGTTTAAAGGATGGCCTGATTTATGTCGTACCGGAAGAAGCCCAGATTGTCCAGATGATATTTACGGATTTTCTCTCCGGAATGGGCAAGGGAGCCATCGCCAAAAAACTCACCAATATGGGGATACCAGCTAAGTTCAGTAAATTCTGGAGCATAAGCACCATATACGGGATCTTGCGCAATGAGCGGTATGTCGGCGATTTATTGTTACAGAAGACCTATCAGTCAGACCATATCAGTAAGAAAAAAGTCATAAACCACGGCGAGCTTCCAATGTATCTGGTTAAGGATAATCACGAAGCGATCATTGACCGGGAAACGTTCAGACAGGTTCAACTGGAGTTAAAACATCGCGAAGAAACCTATTACTGGAAACATGGGTCATCCGATCCACATTTGTTTACAGGAATGCTACACTGCGGAATTTGTGGACGGACATACCGGAGAAAAACAGCCAATAACAACAGTAAATATGCCAAGCCGGTCTGGATTTGCGAAACCTATAACACTCATGGAAAAAGTAAATGCCCCTCACAGCAGATTCCGGAAAACATTATAATCAGTAAAACCTTAGAAGTTTTGAACGTGGCAGAATTAGATCGTGAGATGCTGCTTCAGCATATTAAAGAAATACAAGTACCAGCACACAACCAGCTAATTTACGTATTGACTGACGGCCGTATCATAGAGGTACCGTGGCAGCACTCTTCCAGAAAAGAAAGCTGGACTGAGAGTATGAAACAGGACGCACGCGACCGCCAATTACAATTTAGAGAAAGGGTGAACAAAAATGGCAAAAACAGTTAGAACGGTACAGAAAATCGAAAGCCGGGCCAGCCTGACATCAAGTACTCCAGACATAGAACAGCCCAGAAAACGAGTAGCCGCCTATGCGCGTGTTTCTACTGATTCCGAGGAACAGCTCTCAAGCTACGAAGCACAGGTGGAATTTTACACCCGCTACATCAAAGGCAATCCTAGCTGGGAGTTTATTGACGTATACACCGATGAAGGTATTTCCGGTACCAATATCAGAAAACGGGAAGGGTTTAACCGGATGGTTAATGACGCATTAAGCGGCAAAATCGACCTGATTTTAACAAAATCCATCAGCCGCTTCGCTCGCAATACGGTCGATACCCTCACGACCGTCCGTACCCTGAAAGATCATAAAGTAGAGGTGTATTTTGAGAAAGAAAACATTTATACCCTTGGTACCAAAGGCGAAGTGATGCTGACCATCATGGGGAGTCTGGCACAGGAAGAAAGCCGTTCCATCAGCGAAAACGTGACATGGGGCAAGCGGCGGTCAATGGAGGAAGGCAAATTTTCGCTTGCCTATAAACATTTTCTAGGCTATGAGAAAGGCGAGGACGGACTGCCTAGGATTGTGGAGCATGAGGCTGAAATTATCCGTGAAATCTACCAGCTTTTTCTTGGCGGTTCGACAGTACGGTCAATTGCCGATCATCTTACTGCGAAGGGCATACCTACACCAGCCGGGAAGAAAAAATGGAGTGTTTCTACTATTATGAGCATTCTCCAAAATGAGAAATATAAAGGTGATGCTCTACTCCAGAAAACTTATACAGCAGACTTTTTAACCAAGAAGGTTAAAAAGAACTGTGGCGAGGTTCCGCAGTATTATATTGAAAACTCGCACCCGGCCATTATTGATGCTGAAACTTTTGACTTGGTGCAGAAAGAGATTGAACGACGAAGACCACACCGCCATCAGCTGCACCGCAGCAGCCCGCTCAATGCAAAGATTATCTGCGGTGAATGTGGCGGATTCTATGGCAGAAAAGTCTGGCACAGTAACAGTAAATACCGTAAATCTATCTGGCAGTGCAACTGTAAATATGATAATGAGTCTCATTGTAGTACTCCAAACTTAAATGAAGATGAGATTAAAAATGCTTTTGTAACAGCCTTTAACCAGTTGTTAGATGACAAAGCCAGCCATATCGCCAGACTAAAAGAAATACAGACAGAGCTAAGTGACACCAGTCTCCTGGAAGAACAGCTTCATGCGGCGACGTCTGAACACGCCCGGCTTCTGGCAAACCTTCGTCAATACATGGAGGAAAATACAAGGCAGATACAGGACCAGACTGAATACAACCGTAAGTTTAACGAAATGGATGCGGCCTGTCAGGAACAGGAGGAAAAAATAGCCAGTATCAGGAAGCAGCTCCTTGACCAACAGACACGGAAGGAACAGGTCGCACGTTCTATGAGTTTCCTAGTGGAACAAACTGACTATATAGCTGAATTTGATGCTGACCTTTGGAATGCCATGATAGAAAATGTTACGGTATCGTTGGATAAAACATTGAGCTTCAGGTTTTATGACGGAGCAGTTATAACCATAGATTTATCCGCAGAAACACCAAAATCCACAAAATAAAACTAAGCACCTTAGAAGACAAAATTGTCTTAATATTAGCCCACAGAGAAATCTGTGGGCTTTATGCATGGTAGAGACAGCGGTATTTTACTAAAAATTATTCTCTCCTTCCAATTCATTGTATTTTATAATTATACCGTACATACCCTATAAATTATCTCTCGAAGAGTATTGTGTTTCCAGCATAAGTTTTATCTTTGATTGGTATATCGCCTTTGACCATTATGCTAATAGTTTTGTTTTCATAATAATCATAATCCAATATATATATGGGTAATCTGTCATATATTCACGTCCTAAATAATCTGTTTCCAAAAGCACATATTGCTTTGCGTCTTTATGGTAAAAATACAAAAATGTATCTGGGTCGACTTTCATTGAGCCGTCAAAGACAAAATCACTACAACCATATGCCTTCATAATTCTTTCCAATTGGTCTTTTGAACGTTCCATACGCACATTATACTATAAAAGCCAGCAAATTGTTGCTGGCTTTAGATATTATATTCTATGAGTATCACCTTGTTTTTTTATATCTGCATCTTCGTCTATTAAAAAATCATCCCGCCGTCCATTCTCATCGCGATGCTCTTGCCATACATCTCGATAATAGTGTACATTATTATCGGGGTCAAGAACAATGTGTCCATGGCCGATGTCGTCGCCTATATTTCCTGAATTGACAAAAAATACATCCCGCCACCCCTCAGGTTTTCCGGGTTTTTGACGCACCTTAGCTGGTTTGCCATCGAAATAATCTGTCCCAATAGCAAGACGACTCTCCACATAATTCTCCCCACCATGCTCCTCAAATGCTCCTCGAGCATAAGTTACATTTCCATTATTATCAATAGCTGTGTGACCATGTCCTAAACCATCGCCTCCACCAACCCCACCGTGATAGATTTGGGTAGTACCATCATTCTTTTGAACAATCTTAGCATCTTCTCGTTCGTAATAAGCAATCCCCGCTTTATCTAGAATTGTATCGCGTTCACGTTGATTATCCGATTTAATCAGCGCGAGTCTATTTTGGAAGGCTTTCTGGCATCGCATATGTTCTTCTTGGAGCGCATCAAATATGCACTTCAATCTATCTCTTTCCGCTTTCTGGTTCTTAAATTCTGTTTGAGCGGATTCATGAATTTCTTTTAACCGCTCAAATTCTGCTTTGGCAGATTCAAAACTAGAAGAATCTACTTTTGGTGCACGCATCTCGGCAGATGCCTTGGCGGATTTTACTTCATTGGCAAGCCTGCTAATTTCTGCATTAAGTTCATCTCGACGTTCCTTATGTTCATGTCCTTCTTGAGACAATATTGGAGCCTCCGATTTGTTGCCATATGTATAAGCATCACTAGCTCGGTCAAAACAATCTTGCATGGCACGATGCTCGTAATCAGCATCATACTTCAGCGATTCAATCTGCGAATTATTATAATCTCGAATACGCGCATACTCTCCCCAAACGGAATCGTGATGTTCAAAGGACTCCTTGCGTTGTTCAAAAGCCTCATTCATTTTCTCTCGTGCACGAACACGTTCGTCCCATGCTCTCTGCATAACATCATGGGCAATGTCTGTGCTTTCTTTGGCACATTTGTAATTCTGATATGCTTCCTGTTTGCGCTGAAATGCTGCATCTTGCTCAGCTTTCAGCCTGTCTAATTCGTGGCTTCTTGACATACATAACCACCAACCTCTCTAATACGTCGACACATAAAACGATAGTTACTAAAACAAGATTCTTTATGAATCTTAATAGATATATCGTCATTAGGACGAAATCTCTTAACTATTTTAGGAATACTTCGCCTATATTCATTACATAAGAAACCGTGTAGAAACGTGTAAATTAGGGATATAAGTAATTATCCTTGTATCATCAGTGACGTCTAGACACAGTAGCTCCTGCGGGACTTGAACCCGACATCTCCGGCTTGAGAGACCGGCGTCCTGACCTTTAGACCAAGGAGCCATAATGATCCCCACGGGACTTGAACCCTGCATTTCCGGCTTGAAAGGCCGGTGTCCTAACCTTTAGACTAGGGGACCTTGCTGCAGGCATCTCCCAGCCTGCAATTATCTTATTGTTTTCTTATCTTCCATTCATGCGCTGATCTGTACCTGCGCTGCCGTATCAGTGACCAGAATATCATCCATGCGTACCTGCAGAACCGCTGCAAGCGCCACCAGATTGTCTATGGTCGGCAGGGCAGCACCCTGTTGCCACTTGTATATGGCCTGCGGTGTGGCAAAACCGAAAATATCCTGCAGATCCTTTACTGACAATCCTGCCTGCTTCCGCAGCCTTCCTATGTTCTGCCCTGTCCTTACCATATCTATAACCGGCATGTTCACCATGATCCTCACCTCCTGCTATTTGAACTAAATATCCAGGCGGTAATGCTCCATATGGGGCTTGAACCCATGACCCCTCGATTAAAAGTCAGGGATGTCCTTTATCCCTTGGGCTCTCCCAACTGAGCTAATGGAACATAAAAATACCGCCTACCTCATTTAAGATAAGCGGTACATGAAATCCATGTTCTATTTCCGGCCTCCTCCCAAAAGAGCTGCCACCGGGCATCACACAGTTTTTCGCCTTTTTCTTATCTTGCATGAGCGCATCTTAACCAGACTCTGTTCTTTTTCTTTACTGAACAGTGCCTCATAATGTTCGCTATGCAGATAATATGCGAAGCCATTCGTAGCGAAATTAACTGTTGCCATGATCTTTTCCTTTCTGGACTCATCCGGTCCGCTTTGTTTTCTAACTGTAACCACTATAACACCAATTTTCCGTTTTGTCATTATACTGGTAATATAATTTTACTGATAGCCTATTCTATGCGCACCTCCAGCCCGTCCAGCTTCAGTCCAGGCAGCCCGACCAGATACCATTTCCTGTCTATGCCCATCTCCACACGGGCAGGAATCCAGACTTCATTCAGCCGAAACTCGAAAACCTCCCCACAGTTGATGCCGCCATAGTCACGCTTGCCCCCGTTCCCATCAATGTAATGGAAATCATACCTCTTATTTTTTTCATCATAAAACAATGTACCCTGCTTCATAAACAGACCTCCTTAAAAATGTTTCTATATAATACTTGAGAGTAAAAAGTTTTTTGTAAAAAAATAACCCTTCAGGATGAATTTATGGTATCTTTAAGTTACCAACACTTAAGAAAGATACAAACCACCAGAAGAGTTATTCTGTGTATAAGTTTACCATACTTTCTAGTGGTTTTCCATACGATTATGATGAATTTTATTAATAAAGTCCTGTGCCATTTTGAATCCTGTTTTTCCCGTAAAGCATCTTTTGGCTGGTTTGTTACCATTACCCTGGGCCTGATGCTGCGTTCCGACAAGCTTGGTATTACTTCTGTTATCCGCGATCTTGCGCTTTGTCCGGGATGTTATGGTTCCATGATCCATTTTTTTCGCTCATCCTCCTGGTCGCTGGAAAATCTACGTCTGCGCTGGTTTTCGGCGGTGAAGGAATACTCCCCACTTTATCAGGAAGGCGGTTTCCATGTCCTTGTGGGGGACGGGGTAAAGCAGTCCAAAGAAGGGCGGCGGATGCCCGGAGTGAAGAAACTGTTTCAGGAATCCGAAAACTCTGCTAAACCAGAGTATATCCACGGGCATATGTTCGGTGGTCTTGGTATCTTGGCTGGCAATGAACGCAGCTGGGCATGTATCCCCTTAAGCATCCGGCTCCACGACGGCCTCCAGGCTGCCAGGGAGTGGAAGGACGCGGCTGTTTCCAGCTCCTC
>KE159549.1:414796-461147 GCA_000403215.2 Lachnospiraceae bacterium A4 | reverse complement strand
ATCCTGCAGAGTCTTTCCATTCTCATGTCAGGGGAATTTTCACCCGGCCAGTTCCGTTACCAACGGACACCTTCCAAAGGAAGGGTATCGGAGGCTGCACTTATGGCCTACATGAGAAAATATTTTTTCCTGTTTACGGAAAAACATCCGGAACTACAAATAACACAAATAATTCGGAACCAACAAGATACGTCAGGAACCTATGAGGATTCACTGGCTTCTTAATAGTGCAAACTTTTTACTCTCAAGTATAATAAAGAGTCCCTTACTTCCAGTCTTATAAAAGTATATGAATTGTCTTTTTGTTCGACAAAATTTGCCCTTTTTAGACAGCGCTCTTATCTGTACTGAACTTATATCCATAACCATGCAAGGTTTGGATGCATTGCAGCTCTAATTTATTCCTAAGACGGTACACCACATCTTTGATCACATAGGAAGCTTCTGAATATGTATCTCTGCTGACTGCCTCATAAATCTGCTCTTTTGTAAAAGCAATATTCGGGTTGGAAACCAGAAAAAGCAGTACATCAAATTCCATTCTGGTCAACACAACTTCTACACTATCTACATAAACTGTCCTCCTTACAGGAAAAATACGGATTTTGCCAAACTCAAGACAGTTATCGCTATTTTCTATGTTTATCCTCCATCCGTCTATTTTAATCTACCTCCTATAAAACTCCATTCCACTATATTTAAAAGATAAACCCTTCTTAAAATTCTGCTCTCCAACCCTTTTACATAACAGACAGTATAAATCTTTTTTCTGCTGTATATTTCTTACCTTAATGTTTCACTAACTGGATCTACAAAATTCTAATATCACTTAACAAATTGACGAATCGCTTCATTTAATTCATCAATTTTCCGAAAATCATTTTCCTGAACTGCATCAATAATACAATGATTAATATGCTCCGACAATATCACTTTACCAGCATTATTTATTGCTGACCTTACTGCAGCAAGTTGTATGAGAACCTGTGAACAATCTTCACCATTATCCACCATACGTTTCACTTTCTCCAAGTGGCCAATCGCTTTCGCAAGACGATTGGAAACTGCTTTTACATTCGGATGCGGATGATTGTGTATATGGTCATCTTCATGCTCTTTTAGATGCACTTCCTGTCCGTACAACTCTTCCTCCATTACTTAAATCTCCCGTTACTTCCTGCATATCAAGATCATATAACTAAAATACAAAACTGCGATACACAAATTTATTATAATGTTAAAATCTTCTCTGTTATCTCTGTTAATTTATGGGCATTTCTGCCAAGAATACGCACAACAATATATCCAACAGACGTTCTTGTAACCCCACCTTCCATATCTTTGGATTCATCAAGTAGTTTACGCACCTGCAGCACCCAATTCTCCGATTTTGGCTTATTACAGATTACCAGACTTGCCAAATGAGTGAAGCCTTCATACATTCCAAAGCTCCTCATATCCATTCGTTCCGGCTCATAACAGGCATTATCCCTGTATACAATCCGTCCACCCTGGTAAATACATATTATATTCTGAAATCTACGATACTGAAATTCTTCACCATGTGCAACGCGTCCACAGCTTAAGATTTCACTGAAAACAAACTGCGAAGTTTCATTCTCCAATTCCACATCTACCGTACACCGATAATCGGAACCTGCAAATGGAATAGCTGGCAGGGGCATATAATGCAAACAGGCATGATCACTCACTGTGAGATGAACATGCCTTTTGGCACAGTCCCCTTCCATTTGATGGATTTTTTCATATGCCTGAGAAACAAATTCCACGTTAGAACATTCCTTGACACAGATATCAATTTCCTGCCTGTCACCCGCCATGACTCCAGCTGAAGCCATTAAAAGCATAACTGTCATAAAATCCTTTTTCTCATAAAAGGGGTGCATAATCTTAAAAGGAGCGGTAAACGAGGCATCTTCCACAATCGTTTTTCCTTCTCTGTATGCTGTTGTAAGATGCAGCTTTGAAAGTTTTCCGAATTGATTATTCATAATTACCGACATCCTTCTAACAATACATTTCTTTTAATCCAGTCAATAACAGGGGCTATTCCCTCCCTGTTTCGGATATTTGTAAACATAAACGGTCTGTCTCCACGCATTTTTTTTGAATCCCGATCCATCACCCCTAAATCTGCGCCAACATATGGGGCAAGATCCATTTTATTGATAATCAACAGATCGGAACGGGTAATTCCCGGCCCACCTTTACGTGGAATTTTATCGCCTTCAGACACATCAATAACAAAAATGGTTGCATCCACTAATTCCGGACTAAATGTGGCAGAAAGATTGTCCCCACCACTCTCAATAAAGAGAATTTCTATATCAGGAAACCGTTTCAGCATCTCATCTACAGCCTCAAGATTCATGGAAGCATCCTCACGGATTGCCGTATGGGGACATCCTCCTGTCTCTACACCGATAATGCGTTCCATTGGCAATACGCTGTTCTTACATAAAAACTCTGCATCTTCTTTTGTGTAAATATCATTCGTAATTACAGCAATACTATAGTCATCTGCCATCTCACGAGTCAGACATTCAATTAAGGCTGTCTTGCCGGAACCTACAGGCCCTGCAACGCCAATTTTCACATAAGACATTGTTAAATCCACCTTTCTATTTATTATGACATATAAATTCTGGAATAAAGTCCCTCATGCTGCATACAGCGGATATCAATCCCAGGTGCTGACAGACACAGATCATCTTCCGTTAAGTTCTTCAATAGGTTCAATAGCTTCGGAAACAGTTCCTGGCTTTTGTAAAGCAGATGCTGCCCATCCGTCTGGCTCAAAGGTATAGTTTTTACACAATTTGTAACCATGGACGAAGTCTGGGCATAAAGATAATGCTCCATGACATCTTCATAGGAAATTCCTACAGCGGCACAAAATACACCATACACAATACTATGAGTCATTGGTCTGTCCTTGCGCTGTCCGCAATAGACACGAAAAATGTCTGATTCATAAGGGATATCCATTCCCATCACAGTTTTGGCAAAACGTGAACCAAGCTTATGCCCGGCTTCCCGTGTCTCTTTGGCTACACGGCTGGCTTCCAGCAAATCGTCCAATGTTTCAATTTTCTGTATCTGTCCAGCTGCTGCATATTCATAAGCCAGCCGGACAGACAGAAATTCATTATAACAAAAACTGTAACACATACGATGGTATAAGAATTCCCATACATCATCCAAAGATGTAAGCAAATTTTTCTGAATATAAGTCTCAAGACCATAGGAATGGGAATATGCACCAATTGGGAATAATGCATCATTCACTTGGAGCAGAAGAAATTTTTTTCTCCATTCTTGTAAATCCATATTTCCCTCCAAATTCTGTCAGAACACATTCCAAAATCTTTACAGAACTGCTCTGGCATATATCTCAATGATGATGGTTGTTAATAGAGGATGAAAGCGCTTGGCTGAAATCAAATTTAATTTCTACCTTTTCTGCCGATACACCATGAATATGTTTTACTTTATCCATCAGAGATTCATGATAAGGTGTATAAAAGGTAAAATCATCCTCTCCACGGAACATTGTCGTATGAGTATTCCCCACCTCATAACAGAGTTTTGCAATCTGCTTGGGATGATCCTGTCGCACAACCATCTTGATCGCTTCACAGGGCGGAATATTAACTGCAATCACCTTATGCTCATCTACATAAAGGACATCATCCTGATTCAGCCCTTTGTTCAGCACATCGTCTCCCATGCGGATACCAATATCTTCGCCCTCTGTTGAAGTCTTCCGGTGCAGACGTGAAAATGCCTCATACCATTCAATATCCACATAATCTACCCTGAGACCGGAAAATTTTTCATCCGAAAGTGTTCCTAAAACTTCTTCGCACAACATTATGATTCCCTCCCATTTACCAAACGCCAAGCAACAGCAACACACCAGGAATCCAAGCTGTGACAATCCCTTCAAACACCTGCAGGCAGGGCACAAATCTACCCAACTTTTTCCCCATGATATCGGTAACAAAAGAGGTTCCCCACAGGATTGCCCACAGCCACCAGATTGCGGCCCATCTCCAATCTGGAGCAATACCAAGCGCCTCACTTCCAGTCACACCCTCAACAATGCCAAATACAACTGCATTGACAGCAACAAAGCTGGAGAACCATGCAAAAGGGAGCGGATTCAAATCAAAAATGTTCATCACTGCTACAAACAGATAGGTAAAACAAAACAGAAGCCCTGTTCCAGCCGCATAATAATTTCCCTGTACCAGATTAACAAAATTGATAAACAATGAAAGTCCGCCAGTCAGAATATTCATGACTGCCGCAGATTTCTTATCCACCTTTGCCAAAGAACAAACGCCATTGTTTATTAAAACAATTCCCACAAAAAGTAAACAGACTCCTAACATAAACAGATACCTCCAAACATATCAGATTAGAATAAGCTGTAAAGCTGTGTCAAAGGCAGTGTTTCTGCAGGCTTTGATTCCAGTTTTACACCATCCGCACATACCTCATACGTCTCCGGATTTACAGTAATTTTAGGTGTTGCATCATTTAATTTCATATCTTTTTTACCAATATTTCTGCAGCCACATACCGGCACTACCGTCTTTTTCAAACCATATTTTTCTTTTATGTTCTGATCCATAGCAGCCTTGGAAACAAATGTCAGACAACTCTCATATTTTGCATCTCCATGTGCCGCAAACATTGGCTGATATAATACTGGCTGTGTGGTAGGAATTGATGCATTGGCATCACCCATTTTGGAAGCAATAATCATGCCACCTTTGATGATAATATCAGGCTTTGCGCCAAAAAACGCCGGATTCCAAAGCACTAAATCCGCAAATTTTCCTACTTCAACAGATCCAACATAATCTGCAATACCATTTGTAATAGCCGGATTTATCGTGTATTTTGCAACATAACGTTTTGCCCGGAAGTTATCATTACCATTTTCCTTATCCACTCCCAATGGCCCACGTTCTTCTTTCATTTTATGTGCTGTCTGCCATGTACGGGTAATCACTTCGCCCGGACGCCCCATTGCCTGAGAATCGGAACTCATCATAGAAAATACACCCATGTCATGCAATACGTCTTCCGCCGCAATTGTCTCCGGACGGATTCGGGAGTCTGCAAAAGCCACATCTTCCGGGATATTTTTATCTAAATGATGGCAAACCATCAGCATGTCCAAATGCTCATCTATAGTATTTACGGTAAAAGGCATAGTTGGATTTGTAGAGGATGGCAACACATTCTGACTACCCGCTGCACGAATTATATCCGGTGCATGTCCACCACCTGCGCCCTCGGTATGGAATGTATGTATGGTACGTCCACCAATGGCATCCAGTGTGTCCTCCACACAGCCTGCCTCATTTAGCGTATCTGTATGGATAGCAACCTGAACATCATATTCGTCAGCCACATTCAGACAATGATTAATTGCTGCCGGAGTGGATCCAAAATCTTCATGGATTTTCATTCCCATCGCACCGGCCTCCAACTGCTCAATAAGCGGTTTTTCATCTGAACAGTTTCCTTTTCCATAGAATCCAAGATTCATTGGATATTCTTCCGCTGCTTTTAACATCATCCGGATATTCCATGGTCCCGGTGTACAGGTTGTGGCATTTGTGCCATCTGCCGGTCCTGTTCCACCACCAATCATTGTGGTTACACCTGAATACAGGGAACATGGTATCTGCTGTGGAGCAATAAAATGAATATGGCTGTCAATACCGCCCGCAGTCACAATTAGATTTTCTCCCGCCAGAGCCTCCGTTGAAGCACCGATTGTCATTCCAGGCGTTACACCATCCATCAAATCTGGATTCCCCGCTTTTCCTATTCCAACAATTTTACCATCCTTGATACCGATATCTGCTTTGATGATACCAGTATAATCAAGGATCAGACAGTTTGTGATGACCAGATCCAACACTCCGTCTTTACTGCACGCTTTCACAGACTGTCCCATACCATCCCGGATAGTCTTTCCACCGCCAAATTTCACTTCATCTCCATAGGTTGTGTAATCCTTTTCCACCTCTATCACAAGGTTGGTATCTGCCAAGCGCACTTTATCGCCCACAGTTGGACCATACATCATTGCATATTTTTCTCTGGAAATTTTATTACTCATTCTTTTACCTCCTCTGCGCTGTCTACATAAAGCCTTTTACTGTTGCTATTTGAATGGCGGCCGCTTTTGTGGCTTCTGAAGCTTGCGCACAGGTCAAGTCATTCAGACCATATATGCGCTTTGCTCCACCCATTGCTGTTAACTGCACCTCTTTTTCCTCACCTGGCTCAAAACGCACGGATGTACCGGACGGAATATCCAAATGGTATCCATAAGCCAATTGACGGTCAAATTCTAACTGTCGGTTTACCTCAAAAAAATGAAAGTGAGAACCAACCTGTACTGGTCTGTCGCCGGTATGTTTTACAATAACAGTAATCGTTTCCTTTCCCTCATTTATAACAATTTCTCCATTTTTCGGAATTATTTCGCCTATTTTCATTATTCATTCCTCCCTACTGAATTGGATTATGTACGGTTACCAGCTTTGTACCATCTGGAAATGTTGCCTCAATCTGAACCTCATGTACCATGCCAGCCACACCCTCCATAACATCGTCTTTTGATAAAAGCTTTGTACCTAATGACATTAACTCTGCAACCGTCTTACCATCTCTGGCTCGTTCTAACAGTTCGGAGCTAATAAAGGCTATAGCTTCCACATAATTCAGCTTTAGCCCTCTGTCTTTTCTCTGCTTCGCCAGTTCTCCTGCCATATGAAGCATTAGTTTTTCTTGTTCTTTTGGATTCAATCGCATAATATTTTTCCTTTCTTAAGATATTTTGTGCATATGCGAAAAAAGAGACCCCTCCTTTCGGAAAGACCTCTTCGTCTATCACATTTCACAATATAAACAGGGCAAAGCAAATAACCCCATTTTAATACGAATTATAATTCAAGACTAAAAAATTGTCAAGAAATTTTTTTGGAAAACACTCCCTGCAAACAAAAAGGCAGTTCCAATCCATTCGCCTCAAGCAATTCCCTGTCGGATAATATTTCCCTTGCGTCGCCATCTCGGATAATTCTCCCATCTGACATTAAGATGACACGACTGCAGGTATCCAAAATCATATCCAAGTCATGAGATGCAATGATTTTCAGTTGCTTAAATCCATTTAATACATGGATTAGATTTCTCCTGTTTTTCGGATCTAACGCAACTGACGGTTCATCCATTAAAATGGCATCTGGCATCATGGCAAGTATAGTTGCAATAGATACCAGCTTTTTCTCGCCACCTGACATTTTATAGATTTGCTTATCCTTCAAATGTTCAATATGAACCATTTCAAGAGCTTTCTGTACCCGCTTTTCCACCTCTGATTCCGATAATCCATAATTTCTGGGAGCAAACGCCAAATCTTCATACACATGGGACATGAATAACTGACTATCAGCATCCTGAAAGACATATCCTAGCTTCTCCCGAATTTTAGAAAGGCTTTTTTTCACCACTGGAAGCCCTCCTATGCAGATATTTCCTTCATAACCTAAATCCAAACCCACCATAAGTTTCAATAGTGTAGATTTTCCTACACCATTAGCTCCAATCAATCCAATACAGTCATGTTCATATACTGTAAATGTGATATCCTTTAATATTGGATGAGATTTTTCATAACTATAATTAACATTTTCCACACTGATATATGCCGAGTTCATATACTTCCCTTCTTTTTTATAAGCCTATATTCATCATCATAATTGTTGAAGTTATTTATAGGATAACCCTAATGCCAAAAAACCACCATCTGCAAACATCAGACATTGAATCAATAACACTCCAATCATTGTTAAAAATGCTTCATAAGGTCCCAACAAAGCTGTCAGCAACATTCCTCCACATAAATGACCGCTGGCACCAGTTCCCGGAATTGTAAAATTGATCATCTGCGCCGAAAACACAAATGCCCCCATCACTCCCATAAGTGGTATTTTCTTCGGTTCATCCTATTTCGGAATATTCACATCCACGTTATTAATTGTCTGCTGCCTTTATTATAAACTCCGAAAAAATTTTTCTGCTGTCTTCATCCGTTAAGTAAGAAAACTCCGGATGCCACTGTACCCCCCATACAAATCTTTTTTCTGGTACACACACTGCTTCAACCAAATCATCCTGTGAAATCGCCATGACTGATAGTTTTGGGGCAAGTATTCGGATTGCCTGGTGATGATAACTGTTGACCATTATTTTTTCTTTTTTCAATATTTTATATAATGGACTTTCCTCTAATATTCTTACCGAATGCACTGGCACTTCATATGGCGGCATCTGATGGTGTTCTATATTGGATGGATGCTCCGACGGCAGATCCTGATATAATGTTCCTCCCATTACTACGTTAATATACTGTATTCCTCTGCATATTCCCAGTACCGGTTTATCCAATTCATATACCATACGGAATAATACTGCCTCCATTTCATCCCGTTCTTTACAACATTTTCCACACATAGGTGAATAATCCTGTGCATATAGGTTTGGAGAAATGTCCTGTCCGCCAGTAAATAGAAATCCATCTATCTCCTTCGATACATCCTGCAATTCTTCTTCATCTGAGGTTAATGGCAACATAACCGGAATCCCTCCAGCTTGTTCTACTCCCTTCATGTATCCCGGGTGCATCCAGTAACTCTCCCTTTCTACATCCACAAGCGGAATGAGCCCTATAATCGGTTTTCTCATAGCCCTCCTCCTAAACAGTCATTTTCGTTCTCAGGTTTCATCAGTTTCAATATTTCTCTATCAACTTTATTACCGCCGTATTAGCGTAGGTCAGCGGTTCATTATGCACAAAAAACACAACCCTGTCAAAAGGTGCATAGAGTGTTTCAAGTACATTGCCTTCATACGGATTCAGAATATTTGCCAAAGGTTGTCCGGTTCTTACTTCCTCTCCTGCCTTTACCATAGGTTCAAAAATACCGGATTTCGCCGTTTTTATCAAAATCATATCCTCATCATGTACGATTTTTGAATGTAATCCGTCAGGTATACTGTATTTCAACATTCCCTGTTTGGACATGAAATTCATTACTGCCAGAACCGCCTGGCCTGCACTATTCCGGTCGAGCCTAGCTGTAGTGGAAGTATACAGGGAAAAAGCCTGCGTATTCCATACCTGCCAGTTATAGTTCAAAGTTGCCGTATCATATGGTCTTACTCTGCGTATGATGACATAAGGGAGACCAAACTGTTTCGCTGTTTCAGGATCACTGAATCCCTCATCCATCAGCCGCACATGCGGGACAAAATCCCCCGGCATATAAAAAGACGTGAACTGAACTCCAAACTGATACTCTGAAATTTCCCTGAATACGCCGTCCGCAATTCTCTGGGTAGTTTCTCCCATATCATATCCCGGGAACATCCTGTTAATATCCGTATTATCCGTTGACCAGAACCTCTTCTGTATGTTCATAGAATATGGATTGATAGAAGGAATGATCAAAATTTTGTGCCCTTCCGAAATCCTTCCCTCATCCTCCAATTGTTTCATTTTCTTCACCAGCTGGGAACAGCAGTAAATCTGCTGTACTTCATTCCCCCTTGAACTACCTACGATACAGACTGATTTTTCTCCCGCTCCAAATTCATATCCAGTCACACGAAAAGTATCCCGATATATCCCCTTGAGTTCATAAATAATTCTTTTATTCATAGCCACACACTTCCTTTTTCAGCAGCCGTCCCATGAGAGACCCCTCAACGACAACAGGATAATCCCTTATGGTAAACAACATACCGTCTTCCGGCGTCCTTACCTCGTCCAATACCTTTCCGCATAGCGGATCCACAATCTGCCCTATTATTTCATCTTTTTTCAGTTTTGTGCCATGCTCCACATTTGGAATGAATACCCCGCCAACACTGGCATTTAAGTAACAGACATCTTCCGGTTTTCGCGAAATGATTGGTTTTCTTACCGATTTTACCTCGCCATTCCAGATTCCCATCTTTTTCATCAAATGGAAAATCCCATCTACCATCTGATCCCCATATGTGCGCGTGATTCGCATTCCCACGCCCATTTCCACTACCAGCACCGGCGTTCCAATGTGATTCAGACTGTATGCAAAGGTAGATTCCAGCACCGTGCTGGCCCCATGTATCCATATAAAATCAACATTGGCGGCCTCCGCCATCGGCACAAGAATATCCTGATGCAGCTCATTGATGCGTATCTGCGGTATTTCTGTCAGATAAATATTGCTGGCATGGATATCCAACACGCAGTCGGAACCCGCCACATCCTCCATGATCCTGGCAACCACATACTCCAGCATGCTACCATCAATATCTCCGGGAAACAACCGGTTCATATCCAGGTCAAAAGCCGGGATTCCTCTGGTAATTGAGTCAATCCCCAGCGGATTCATTGCCGGATAAATATCAACGATCCCGGTAAGACATTCTTTGTTCTGTTCTATGCGGCGCTGCAATTCAAAACATACATACTGTCCCTCCAGTTCATCCCCATGAATGCCCGTAACAATACTGATACGTTTCATACTGTCCATGGGTGTCTCCGGCAGAATACGGTTTCTTTTTATTTCCAGCACTTCATCCACGGGCAACCCCACCGCTGCTATTGTCTTTATCATGTTATCCATCCTTTTCTCTTTTTTCCACCAGAACAGCTATCTTTTGCAGCTGCACTCCATTATTCCATATAAGCCCACGGTTAATTGCACAGTCTGCTGCATCTCTGCCATGGCCAATCTTTATATGCTGGTCTGATACCAGACAATCATTCGTAGGGTCAAATGCCACCCACTTGTCACCGCAAAGTGCCTCTGCCCACGCATGGCTTGCGCCTTCGCCGATGATCATTCCGCATACATAGCGAGCGGGAATCCCTGCCATGCGAAGCAATGTAACATAAATATGCGCATAATCCTGGCAGACTCCTCTTCCCATGCCCCATGCTTCTTCCGCTCCGGTATGAAACTGTGTAGCTCCCGGCACATATGAAAAATCCCGATGCAACTTGTGCATCCATGCCATACAGATTTCATAAGGGCTCTTACATTTTGAAAAATCATGAGATTGATAATATTCCGAAAGCCTAGACCCTGGTATACATTTGCCATGAGGAATCCTGAAAATTCCTGCCGTCTCATCACTGATCTCCTCATAATCTGTCTGAATAATCTCTACATCACCGATTGACTGAAATAGAAACTGATTATGAGGCTCTGTCTCAGAACCATATATCTGCCTGTTTCCAAATGAGTCCTCTCCCATGGAATACTCAGTCTCAGGCAATACGGAAAGTTCTATTCCCAGCAAATGCTGCCTTGCATCCTCCCTCGGGATACACTTGATCGTAAAAAAACATCGGCTGATATATTCCTCATAGTTTATCTCCATCTTATACTCAAAGTGCAGTACTGACACAAAATCACTCCCAACCTGCCATATTACTATAAAATTGCCTCAACATTTGATACAATTTTATAGTAATCCAAATCAGGACTTTCCACAAGGATTTTCATCTGTTCCAGCCTCGCTTTATCAAACTGCAGCCCGCTTCTTTCCACTCTCGGGATCATGCGGTGTACCTCTCTTATCAGTTCCTTTTGTGACACCTTAAGCCGCGCAAACATATCAATACGCTCAATCCGTTTTCCTGCCTTGATCATGTTCCGCACCTGTTCAGAATCAATCTGGTCATCTGCAATCCCCCAAAATGATAAAATATGATCTATAAGATACTGCAGTTCTATTAACGGCGACTTGCTCATCGCTGCCTTATTCATATCATAGACAGCAAGCTGAATATAAGAAAATGCTTCCGAACCGATGCTCTCCCTGAGTACAATGGCATTGTCATATGCCCGATTAAGATTACTGATGATAGAATCCGGATTATCTGCATCAAAAGGATAACGCCTGAGAAAATCCTCCTTTGATGAATAAATGTTCGGAATATCAATGGATTCACAGAATGCCTGATAACTGTCAACCACCTCGTCAATCATGTTGTCAAATCTCGGAAAATAGAAACGAAGTGTTGTATACACACGCTCTGTGTATCTTCCCAACCAATATAAACGATCTGCCTGTTCTACTGATATAATACCCATGTGTCTTTAAAACCTCCTCCCTGTGATGAATTCACAATAAACGAATCTTTATTTCTGGAAAACCTTGTCAGTCCGCTCTTCCAGACCATGGGTTCCTCTGCCATCAGCACAAATGCCCTGAGGTCTGCCTTTCTTGGTACAATCTCACCATTATCCACAATATCCAGATCCTGAAAGTCAATTACTTCCTGTGCGATGAACCTCCTTGGCTCCCTCTTTAACAAGGCTATAAAATCCTGTTTCTGCTGCTTTGTCATAGAACTTCCGAATACAACACCATACCCTCCTGCTTCTGCTACATCCTTTAATACCAGCTTATCAAAATGTTCCAGAACATACTTCATATCTTCCTCATAAAATGGTAGATATGTCGGTGCATTACCAAGAACCGGTTCCTCATCCAAATAATAACGAATCATTTTAGGAACAAAATAGTAAATTCCTTTATCGTCCGCTACGCCGTTTCCCGGCGCATTGAGCAGCGCCACATTTCCCTTTCGGAACACCTCATAAATATGCGGGATGCCAATCAGGGATTCCGGATTAAAATTCATCGGATCCAGATACTCATCTGATATTCTGCGATATACGGCTCCCACCCTTTCCTTGGTTCCGTCAGAAGCAATGTAATACAATACATCCTTTTCAACCATCAGCTCTGCTCCGGTTACAAGATGTGCTCCCGTCTTTTCTGCCAGATAGGAATGTTCAAAATAAGCGGCATTATACCTTCCCGGCGTCAGAATTACCGTATGTCCTCCGGGGTTCACATAATCCATTGCTCTCCGCAGTAAATCCGCATAATTCCGGTTGTCCTCCAGTCTGTAACTGTGAAATGTATCCGGAGAACTCCTCCTACATAAATCCCTAGCAATCATAGGATACGATGCTCCGGAAGGCACTCTTAAATTGTCCTCCAGTATGTACCAGTTCTCATCCTTTCCTTTTACCAAGTCAATTCCGGATATGTGGGAATAAATCCCCTTTGGAGGAACTGCTCCTTCACATTCCGCCATATATCCGCTGGAGGCATAAATGAAATCGTCCGGAATAATTCCATCTTTCACGATCTGTTTCTTGCCATAAATATCTTTTAAAAATAAATTCAAAGCCATAACACGCTGTTTCAGTCCCTTTTCCAAAAAAATGAATTCATCATGTTCAATAATTCTTGGTATAGAGTCAAAAGGAAACAGCTGTTCTTTGAATACATTATTCTTATAAATACCAAATTTCACTCCATAACGCGCCAACAGTTCATTAATTTTATCTGTGTGTTTTAATAACTCTATTTGCTGCATGCCCATTCCTCCTCTAAATACTTTCTGGATGTCCACAATACTCCTATCATCCTATTATACCCTTTGCCCACATGACAGATTTTATGATCTGTGCCGCGCCCTCAATTCCGAATCTGCCACTGTCAATGGCCAAATCCTTGCCTGTGAGTTCATCCTGATAGCCCTTACAATAGCGCCGGTGATATTGTATTCGGGATTTATCCACATTCTTTATCATCTTCTCCGCGACAGACGGCATCATGCCCAGCCGCTTAATACAGTTTTCATAGCGCACCCTGTAAGGGGCATAAATAAAAACACTAAGGCGGCGGGGATGGTCGGCCAGAATACTGTCACTGCACCTTCCCACAAAAATACAGGATTCCCTTTCCGCCAGATCACGAATAATGTTCTGTTGAACCATATAGATTTCATCCTGCATGCTCTGTATCCCCATGCCCAGAGGATATTGCCGCTTGAAATAAACAGAGCGGACATTCTCTTCTTCCTGGCTGATTGTGGATATGGGTAATTCCATACGTTTGGCTGTCTGCTCCACAATATCCCTATCATAAAAGGGAATTCCCAGTTCCTCAGACAGACTCTGCGCAATACATCGTCCCATGCTGGCAAACTGTCTGGATATGGTAATTACATATTTTTCCATTATTCGCTCACCCCTCGCTCTATGCTCTGGTTAACTGCACTGCAGGGCGCTTATGCCGTTTCTGCAGGGAACGCACAATGCAGGACAGTGTAAAATTTATGACAAAATAAATTAATGCGGCAAAGCCGAACAGCACAAAGACATCCGAAACATTGGTAGTGCCGAGCCCATTGTATTGATAGGCGCCATTCATAATCTGCCTCACCCTGGCCATTAACTCAATGACCGCCACGTTAGCCAGATAGGAAGAATCTTTCACTGTGGTCACCACTTGACTCAGCAATGTAGGCACTATGTTTCTGTATGCCTGAGGCAACACGATGTACAGCATAATCTGCACCATATGAAAACCCTGAGACTGACCTGCTTCAAATTGTCCTTGAGCCACAGAATTCAACCCGCCCCGGATGATCTCTGCAAGGACTGATGAGGTAAACAGAACCAATGCCACCGCAGCCTTGAACAACATCCGTACCTCCACTGTGGAAATTCCGAACATTTTATGATTTAGAAACTTCGGGCAAGGACAGAACACCACGCAGACAAAAATCCATAATAGCAACGGTGTATTCCGAAATACTTCTATGTAGGCAATCGCCAACCATTTGAAAATCCGGCTTATCTTCCCATTGCAGTAATTTCTGGCTAACGCCAATATAGACCCTATCATTATCCCTAATACCACCGCAGTCACCGCAATAACCAATGTAAATGCAATGCCCTTACAAATATATTGCAACACACCCGCGTTTGATATAATTTTCAGGCTTCCCTCTAATTCTCTCATTTTCATTTCTCCGTCCTTAAACTTTCGTTGCCACATTCACCTTGGCATCCCGTTTTTTCAGGGAATTCTCCCATGTGCTGGCCAGTGTGGACAGTGGAAAGCACACAATGAAAAACAGCACTCCGCTTATAAGATAAGCAGGAGCATACGCTCCGCCTGTATTAACCCCTGTCACAAAGTTATATGTCACTGAAATCAAATCTGTACCTCCCACAATGTATAGGCAGGAGGTATTCTTGATTAGGTTCACAACCTGATTGACCATAGGTGGCAGAATAATTTTGATACTCTGGGGAAAGATGATATAGTACATCCGTTGGATATATCCAAATCCCTGAGCCTGAGCCGCCTCAAACTGCCCTCTGGGAACAGACTCTATACCGGCCCTGATTACTTCCGCCATATAGGCCCCTGTATAAATGCCCAGCGCCAGAATACCCGTGGGAACAATACCAATGCTGTGTCCAGAAAAAGCCAGCGCATAATATAAAAAACACATTTGCAGCAATACCGGCGTATTCTGAATAAACTCCACATAAACCCTAGCCAGAACAGTCAGTACCTTTTTCCCACTGGTTGCCATCAAACCTACGACAATCCCCAAAAACAATGCAATGAGCAGTGCAAAAACCGATGTTTTTACCGTATTTCCCAATCCATGCAGAAAAGTACTGCGAAAAACCCATACCTTTTGCCATGCATCTACCGAAAAAAAAACTGCCATACCATTTCCTTTCCCTTCCAGGTGTCCCGCCATCAGGCGGGGCACTTCCGGAAGTTCACATCAACTCTATTCAAGACCATAGTTATCCATAAAACTGCTTATGGTGCCATCGTTCAACCAGGTATTCACCAATTCATCACACAGCACGGAAAAGTCAGAACCTTTTTTGGTGGCAATACCATATTCCTGAGGAGAAAACTTCTCTTCAATATAGGAACGGTCCTCTGTCTTGTATATCGCCAGAATAGACTTATCAACACAGAACGCATCCACTTCTCCCGCGCTCAATGCCGTGGAGATTGCCGGATAATCCTCATATTGCTGATAAGAAATGCCAGTGGTCCAAATTGCCGGGTCAAAAGTATCCGGTTCAAATCCAGTTCCATCAATCAGACCGGCTTCCACCATGGCTGCCGTCAGCGCCCTTGCAGATGTAGATCCGGAAGAAACACCTACTTTCTTGTCCACGAGTCCTTCAAGGGAGGTTATACCGGATGCATTCTCCACCAACACAGTCACTGCATCCGTATAGTAAGGTGTGGAAAAATCCCAGCTTTCCTTTCTTTCATCCGTGATAGTAAAGGTGGCAAGCACACAATCAATATCCCCGGAATCCAGCAATTCGGTACGGGTTGCTGCCGTCACAGTGGTAAACTCCACTTCCACACCCAGGTATTCTGCCAGCTTTGTTGCAATATCAATTTCCATGCCAGAGTACTCCCCTGTCAGAGTATCCTGGAGTCCAAATCCGGGCACTGCATTTTTCACCCCTACCCGCAGTACGCCTCTGTCAATTATAGCCTGGGTATCTACTCCAAAAGAACCCGTTGGTCCTTCTGCAGATTCCACATTGTTGCTCTTTTCAGAGGTTCCCATGCCTGCTGTAGATTCCTGCTCCTTACCGCAACCTGCCAACATGGTCACAGCCATCAAACATGCCAATAGTAACGCCAGTTTCTTTTTCATAACATCTCCTCTTTTCTGCCTGCTTATTTGGTAATGCCCGACATATGTAAGCAGAACACCCATATGTCGGAATATATCTGAAAACATGCGGCAGAAGGATATACTCCATGTATAAACACTGCTGCGATGTTTCAAGCAAATAAAATATTTACCGGATAATTTTCCCTAAAAACTGTTTCACACGCTCATTCTCTGGATTTTCAAAGAAATGCTCCGGAGTTCCTTCCTCCACAATCTGTCCATCCGCCATAAATACAATTCGGTCTGCTACCTGACGGGCAAATCCCATCTCATGTGTAACCACTACCATGGTTATATTTTCTTTAGCCAGTCGGATCATCACATCCAACACCTCTTGGATCGTTTCTGGATCCAGTGCCGAGGTAGGCTCATCAAACAGGATGATCTTGGTCTGGGCACATAACGCTCTGGCAATAGCAATACGCTGCTGTTGTCCGCCGGACAGTGTTGTAGGGTATACATGAGCCTTATCACGCAGCCCTACTACATCCAGATAATGGTAGGCCAGTTTCTCCGCCTCCGTCTTACTCTTATGGTATAGCTTTGTAGGGGCCAATGTCAGATTCCGCAGCACCGTCATATGAGGATACAGGTTAAACTGTTGGAATACCATGGAGGTAGTCTCCCGGATCAAGTGCACCTTATTCTTATGGTTCAGTTCCTTACCGTCCAAATAGACTTTGCCGCTGGAGGGTTCCTCCAGAAAGTTCATGCAACGTACTGTGGTGGATTTGCCAGAACCAGAAGGACCAATAATGACCAGTTTTTCTCCCTCTGCCACCTCAAGATTTATATCTTTTAGTACATGTAAATCTCCAAAATATTTATTAACATGTTCCAACTTGATCATTGCCATTGCTTTTGCCCTCCTGTTATGAACTCCTTAATCGCCTTTCATATACACAAAAAAAACGAGCCTGGTAATCAGCCCCATTGCTCGTTTAAAAAATTGCTTTTATGTTATATGGTTGAGATTGTATACTATGATACAATATTTGTCAACAAGAAAATTTTATTTTTGAATACTTTTTTGAATAAACTGGTAACAGTTCAGATACCCCATTCATAGGTGAAATCTCATAATTTTCCCTCCAGCATTCCTAATTTTTTCCAAGCAAATATTATCGTTTTATCATTTATACTTTATCATATTACCATCGTTTTTCTTCCCATTTGACAAAGTAACTTTTGAGAAACATCTTGACAAATTACCTTTAATGGTTATAATGTAGAGTCAAAAGGCAAAGGCGTCTTTGAGTTAAATACTCGAAGGCGCTTTTCTTTTGTTATGAGATTTTTTGTGAAGCAGAACATGCATATAATAGAACAAGGGCGTCATTGCCTTCCATGGTGGATTATCTCGAGCCTCTCCAGACGGCAGACTGGGAGAGACGGTTGAACTGGGAGACCGCCCTTTTTATGTAGGGTACAGTATCATCCTGAATTTAAGAGTCCCCCAATCATCCCCACCCTCTATTTATGGGATTTGTGGGAGTTGCCAAGGAGTATGCATTAGATTAAGCTTGACGCAGGGGGTATATACATGGTTTTACATGAAGAATGTGGTGTTTTTGGAATCATCAGTCCGGTGACTGCCGATGTGGCAGGGACTGCATATTACGGTCTGTATGCATTACAGCATAGAGGACAGGAAAGCTGCGGTATTGTGGTAAATGATGACGGAGTGTTTTCCTCTCATAAAGATTTGGGGCTAGTCAGTGAGGTGTTTACTACAGAAACCTTGTCGCGTCTGCCAAAAGGAAATATGGCGGTGGGGCATGTCCGGTACGGAACCACGGGAGGCAATAGACGCAGTAATTGTCAGCCTATCGAAGTCAATCATCAAAAAGGAAGAATGGCACTTGCTCATAACGGAAATCTCAGCAATGCCGCCATACTCCGCAATGAACTTGAATTATCCGGCGCAATTTTTCATACTACCAGCGATACGGAGACCATTGCTTATATTGTCACAAAAGAGCGTCTGAGGACTCCGTCCATTGAAGATGCCTTAAGTGCCGCCATGAATTCGCTTGACGGAGCTTACTCTCTTGTTCTGATGTCACCGCAAAAGCTGATCTGTGCTAGGGATCCCTATGGATTCCGCCCTCTCTGTTACGGCAGGACACAGGATGGAATGTACATAGCCGCCTCCGAAAGCTGTGCTTTGAAAGCAGTGGGAGCCGAATTTGTGAGAGATCTGGAGCCGGGGGAAATTCTGGTATTTGGTCCGGAGGGAATTGTTTCCCGCAGGGAACACTGTGACAGGCAGAAGAAAAAGCTCTGCATTTTTGAATATATCTATTTTGCCAGACCGGATTCTACTATTGACAAAGTATCTGTTCACGAATCCAGAATACGGGCGGGAAGAATTCTGGCCAGAAAGCATCCCATACCGGCGGACATAGTCATGGGAGTGCCTGATTCCGGTCTGGATGCGGCTCTGGGATTCAGCATGGAATCGGGGATTCCATACGGAATCGGCCTTATTAAGAATAAGTATATTGGCAGAACATTTATTTCCCCGGGGCAGAACGAACGGCTGGATCAGGTGAAAATCAAGCTGAGTGCCATTGAAGAAAGCGTCAGAGGAAAAAGGGTGGTACTGATTGATGATTCCATTGTGAGGGGAACCACCAGCGGCCGTATCGTAAAGTTGTTACGGGAAGCAGGAGCCAAAGAAATCCATATGCGAATTTCATCTCCACCCTTTTTGCATCCCTGTTATTATGGTACGGACATTGATTCCGAGGAAAATCTAATCGCATGTCATCACAGTGTATCAGAGACGGCGCAGATCATAGGAGCAGACAGCCTAGGATATCTTCCAGTGTCGGAGCTTGGATCTTTGATTGGAAATACCGGATACTGTAGCGCCTGCTTTGATGGGGAGTATCCCACGGAAATTCCCACCGACACAAGAAAGAACAGGTTTGAGCAGAAGCTTTCAAAAAAGGAAACAGTTGCATTATAAATTGACAACATGATCCAAATGCCATCTACCAGCCGTTTGATCAACCGTAGTGCTTACCGAAATCTGCCAACTGGTTGCAATCATATTCGACAAACATGGACGCAAATATTTCAAACAAATCGCATTTTTTAAATGAGGCAAACAACAAATGAAAGCTTTTTTGATATTGGAAGACGGCACTGTGTTTGAGGGTACTCACATAGGTGCCAGCAAGGAAATAATCAGTGAAATTGTATTTAATACATCTATGGCAGGGTATCTGGAGATATTGACCGACCCCTCCTACGCAGGGCAGGCTGTCTGCATGACCTACCCCCTGATCGGTAATTACGGCATCTGCAGAGACGATATGGAATCTTTTAAGTCCTGGCCGGACGGCTTTATCGTGCGGGAGCTCTCCCGCGTTCCCAGCAATTTCCGAAGTGATATGACTATACAACAGTTTCTGGATGAGAACGGCGTCCCTGGCATCGCGGGTATCGACACAAGGGCTCTCACCCGAATTCTGCGGGAAAAGGGCACCATGAACGGAATGATCACTACGAACGAAGATTACTGCCTAGAAGATATCCTTCCCAGATTAATGAAATACACCACGGGCAAGGTGGTGGAGAAGGCAACCTGTCCCACAAAATATACCATAGCGCCGACCACCGCCTTGGAACAGAATGGTCCCCTCTCCGGCGCAGCCAGATTTGACAGGGCGGCCTACGAGCGGGAAAAGCGGCCCGCTTTGGTAAAATCGTTGAACGGAATCGGTCTCAAGGTGGCGCTTTTGGATCTGGGAGCAAAATCCAATATTTCCCGCTCCCTGTCCGAGAGAGGCTGTGAGGTTACGGTGTACTCTGCCCTGACGCCCGCTTCCGAAATCATTGCGGACGCCCCCGACGGCATTATGTTGAGCAACGGCCCCGGAGACCCCAAGGAGTGCGCCTCCGTCATAGCGGAGATCAAAAAGCTGTATGACACCGAGATTCCCATTTTTGCAATCTGCCTGGGGCATCAGCTTATGGCCCTTGCCACCGGAGCCGACACTTACAAGATGAAATACGGACACCGGGGCGGCAATCATCCGGTAAAGGATTTATCCACCGGCAGGGTGTATATTTCCTCGCAGAATCACGGCTATGTGGTTGATACTGACAAGCTGGATCCGTCCGTTGCAGTTCCAGCCTTTGTCAATGTAAACGACGGCACCAACGAGGGTCTTTCCTATACAGGCAAGAATATTTTCACTGTTCAGTTTCACCCGGAGGCTTGCTCCGGGCCGCAGGATTCCGGTTATTTGTTTGACAGATTCATTGATATGATGAAAGGAGAGAACGAAAATGCCTAAGAATCCAAATGTAAAGCGCGTTATGGTAATCGGCTCCGGCCCCATCGTCATCGGGCAGGCGGCTGAGTTTGACTATGCAGGCACACAGGCGTGCCGCTCCTTAAAGGAAGAAGGCGTGGAGGTCATTCTGGTGAACTCCAATCCTGCAACGATCATGACGGACAAGGATATTGCGGACAAGGTGTATGTGGAGCCGCTGACTGTCAGGGTGCTGGAGCAGATTATTGAGAAGGAGAAGCCCGACAGCATTCTTCCCACGCTGGGAGGACAGGCGGGGCTGAATCTGGGAATGGAGCTGGAGGAGTCCGGTTTCTTGAAGGCGCACAATGTAACACTGTTGGGAACCACTGCCCAGACCATCCGCAACGCGGAGGGACGCCAGGAGTTTAAGGATTTGATGGAGCGCATCGGTGAGCCCTGTGCGGCGTCCCTGGTGGTAGAGAGTGTGGAGGACGGCGTTGCGTTTACTAACACCATCGGCTATCCCGTGGTGCTTCGTCCAGCGTACACTCTGGGCGGCTCCGGCGGCGGCATTGCTCACAACCAGGCGGAGCTGGAGGAGATTCTGGAGAACGGGCTGCGTCTGTCCCGCGTAGGACAGGTGTTGGTGGAGCGCTGTATCGCGGGCTGGAAAGAAATCGAGTATGAGGTTATGCGGGACAGCATGGGCAACTGCATCACCGTATGTAATATGGAGAATATTGACCCTGTGGGTGTGCATACCGGGGACAGTATCGTGGTAGCGCCTTCCCAGACCTTGAGCGACAAGGAGTATCAGATGCTTCGAACCTCCGCCCTCAAGATTATTAACGAACTGCAGATTACCGGAGGGTGCAATGTGCAGTTTGCGCTGCATCCTACCAGCTTTGAATATTGTGTGATTGAGGTGAATCCCCGTGTGAGCCGCTCCTCCGCGCTTGCATCCAAGGCCACCGGATATCCCATTGCCAAGGTGGCGGCCAAGATTGCGCTGGGATTTACCCTGGATGAAATCAAAAACGCCATCACCCACAAAACCTATGCAAGCTTTGAGCCCACGCTGGATTATTGTGTGGTAAAGATACCGAGACTTCCTTTCGATAAATTTATCACGGCAAAGCGCACGCTGACCACCCAGATGAAGGCCACGGGCGAAGTGATGAGCATTTGTAATAATTTTGAGGGCGCGCTGATGAAGGCGATCCGTTCTCTGGAGCAGCATGTGGACTGCCTGCTCAGTTACGATTTCAGCGCCCTGTCCGTGGATGAGCTGAAGGAGCGCCTGAAAAAAGTGGATGACCAGCGGATTTACGTGATTGCGGAGGCCATCCGCAAGGGTATGGATTACGATACCATACACGAACTCACCCAGATAGATGTTTGGTTCATTGACAAGATTGCCATTTTGGTGGAGATGGAGCAGGCTCTTAAGGAAGGTCCTCTCACAGTGGAGCTTCTGCGGGAGGCAAAGCGGATTGAATTCCCGGACAATGTGATTTCCAGGCTCACGGGCGTGCCGGAGGAGGAGATCAAAAAGCTGCGTTACGACAACGGTATTGTTGCGGTCTACAAGATGGTGGATACCTGTGCGGCGGAGTTTGCCGCTTCCACGCCCTATTATTACTCTGTGTTCGGCGGTGAGTGTGAAGCCCGCAGGACAGAAGGGCGGAAAAAGGTGCTGGTGCTGGGTTCCGGCCCCATCCGCATCGGCCAGGGCATCGAGTTCGATTACTGTTCCGTGCACGCCACATGGGCGTTTTCCAAGGCGGGCTATGAGACGATTATCATCAACAACAATCCCGAGACGGTGAGCACGGACTTTGACATTGCGGACAAGTTATATTTTGAGCCGCTGACGCCGGAGGATGTGGAGTCAATTGTAAATATTGAACATCCCGACGGAGCGGTGGTGCAATTCGGCGGGCAGACGGCTATCAAGCTGACCGAGAGCCTGATGAAGATGGGTGTGCCGATTCTTGGCACCAAGGCGGAGGATGTGGATGCTGCGGAGGACAGGGAGCTGTTTGACAGGATACTGGAGCAGACGAAGATTCCCCGTGCGGCGGGCGGCACGGTCTATACCGCCGAGGAGGCGAAGGAGGTTGCCAACAGACTGGGATATCCGGTGCTGGTGCGCCCTTCCTATGTGCTGGGCGGTCAGGGGATGCAGATTGCCATCTCCGACGCCGAGATTGAGGAGTTCATGGAGATTATCAACCGCATTGCCCAGGATCACCCCATTCTGGTGGACAAATATCTGATGGGCAAGGAGGTTGAGGTGGACGCCGTATGTGACGGCACGGATATTTTGATTCCCGGTATTATGGAGCATATTGAGCGGACGGGAGTTCACTCCGGGGACAGTATTTCCGTGTATCCCGCTCCTACCATCGGGGACGCCGTGAAAGAAAAGATTGCGGATTACACTGCGAGACTGGCCAGGGCCCTGCATGTAAAGGGATTGATCAATATTCAGTTTATCGCCATCGGCGAAGAGGTGTATGTCATCGAGGTCAATCCTCGCTCCTCCAGAACGGTGCCCTATATCAGCAAGGTGACAGGGATTCCCATTGTGGATCTGGCCACGGAGGTCATCATCGGCAGAACCATAAGAGAACTGGGGTACATTCCAGGTCTACAGCCAGAGGCGGAGTATTATGCCGTCAAAATGCCAGTGTTCTCCTTTGAGAAGATACGAGGTGCGGAGATTAGCCTGGGACCGGAGATGAAGTCCACCGGGGAATGTCTGGGGATTGCAAAGGATTTCAATGAGGCTCTCTACAAGGCGTTTTTGGGTGCGGGAGTGAACCTTCCCAAACACAAGAACATAATCATCACAGTAAAAGATGCGGACAAGCATGAGGTCATTGAAATCGGCAGGCGCTTTGAGAAGTTGGGCTATACCATCTATGCCACCAAGAGCACAGCTGCGGCATTAAACGAGGCGGGCGTGAAAGCCAGGAAAGTGAACAAAATTTCCCAGGAGTCCCCCACGGTTATGGATCTGATACTAGGACACAAAATCGATCTGGTCATTGATACCCCCACCCAGGGGCGGGACAAGAGCAGGGACGGTTTCCTGATCCGCCGTATCGCCATTGAGACCGGGGTCAACTGTATCACAGCCATGGACACGGCGAAGGCGCTGGTCACAAGTCTGGAGAACGCAAGTAAAAGGCTCACGCTGGTAGATGTGGCGCAGTTGTAAGAGGACATCATGTAAATAGAGTCTGTTTGATTAGAAATGCAAATATAATAACAGGCTTAAAGGGGAACTTACCTATGAGAAAAATATACCTTCCCAAGATAGGCGCACGCATCATTAAATCCGGCGTGGCTGTTCTACTCTGCTTTCTGATTTACCAAATCAATTGCCGCAGTGGTATTCTATTCTATATAGCACTGGCGGCACTGCAATGTATGCAGCCGGACCGCATCAGCAGTAAATCTATAGCAAAACAGCGAATCTGCGGTACTTTTATCGGTGCCCTATATGGTCTGCTGACGATCTTACTGCAGTATAAATTTCTATTGCCACTGCAACTCCCCTATGCCTGTTATTGCGCCGTTGTGGCACTATGCGTTATGGCTTCCCTGTATACGGCTGTAGTATTAAAATTGCAAAGTGCGGCTTATTTTTCCTGTGTGGTGTACCTCAGCATCACCATGGTACATATCGGAGACGAAAATCCTTGCCTGTTTGTAGTAAATCGTGTGGTGGACACTCTACTGGGAGTTGGCATTGGTATGCTGGTCAACAATTTTCAGTTGCCCCGTCATAGACAAAAGGATACTCTTTTCGTGACAGGGCTGGATGAAGTACTTCTAACACGAGACTCTCATCTATCAGATTTCAGCCGGGTAGAGTTAAACAGAATGTTAGAAGAAGGACTCCCTTTCACTATTATGACTATGCGCACACCTGCCTCCTTTTTAGAGGCTACACAGGGCATTCGTCTGAGGTTCCCAGTGATCCTGATGGACGGAGCCGTTATTTACGATCCCTTAAAAAACAGTTATCCTTATAAATGTGAAATGTCCTATGGACAGGCATCAGAAATCGTGCATGCGTTGCAATCCATAGGGTTGGAAAGTTTTCAGAACGTTGTTGATAATGATAATGTTTTTATCTATTTTCAACAGCTAAACAATCCAGGAGCATGCCAAATTTATGAACAACTGCGCCGTTCCCCTTATAGAAATTATATCCATCATCCCCTGCCTGAAGGGGAACCCGTAGTCTACATCATGGCTGTGGATCTGACAGAAAAAATAGAGGCCGCCTATCAAACACTGACAGTCCGAAAGGATGCTACACAGTATAAGTTCCTGTGCTATTCCTCCCAAGACTACCCTGGCTATACCTACCTTAAAATCTACCACAAAGACGCAACTAAAACAAAAGCGCTGAAACATCTGAAAACCATGACAGATTTTCAAAAGACCTACACCTTCGGTACCATTCCTGGCATATATGATGAATCGGTAGAGCGGCTTCCGGCAGACGATGTCGTAAAACTGCTAAAAAGGCGCTACGAACCACTGATATGGCAACGCCACATTTAATACTGCTACTTGATATTTCATGTCGATGCCAGAAGCAATCAGAATCAAAATTACTTCTGTGAGCCAGAGTTATCACTTCTGGCTCACAATCTTTATTCATGTTTCGCACTTATATTTTTCATACACAAGACTAGTTCACCATTCTCTTTCAGAATTCCCATATGGTACAGCACCTGTACGCAGTCTGCGTATCCTTGGATATAAGCACGCTTCTCCTGGGCGGATGCAAAGTCCTCCAGGCACTCCTTCATTTCTTCCGCTTTTTCCCGCTGTCCTTCAGATAAAGTTTCCAGAAATGCCTCCCATTCCTGCTCGGTTTCCTTCCATGCTTCCAGCGCTTTAACATATTCCGGGGTGCGCACATAGCTTTCCCTGTTTATATTTTCTCCATTTAAGCTGCCTAAAAACTGTGAAACCTTTAACCATACATCACTCATAATAAAAATCTCCTTTGCCATATCTTTCTGTATCCAGTATTCCCCATTTCCATAAATATCTCTCCCCCTGTTTTACTGCACTTCATCTTTAGAAGTATATTATCACTCCATTTCGGTAAAATCAATTCAGTGCAGCCAGGCAACGCGGCCGGGGAGGGCGCAGGAGACGGTGATGGGAGGTATGTGTAGATTTAGAATAGGACAACTATTAACAAGCATAGATTGTATAGAATATACAGATGGAGGAAATATGGACAATCAGCAGACCAATCTATTATGCCAGACTGACATTCAGACAGTTGACATCCAAAATCTGGTTGACATCAGCGATGTCAAAATAGACACCACTATGAAAAAGACGGACAGAATACAAAATTTTATCAGAGATATTAAAAATCCTTATTGTTTCCGATGCAAAAATACTGTTGTGAAGGTTTCTTTTTGCAGCGAAGGCGGATCTTTTCAGGAACTGCTTCAGGATTATTTTAGTACCCTGTCTCATTGCGAATAATCTGAAATCCTTGCTTTTGCGCCTTTTATTATATATGATAGAGGGGAAGCAATGTGCATTTATATTTTTAGGTTATTCTGAATTTGTTTTTGGAAAGGATGAATGATCATGAATGTAAATGACGAACTAAAAGAATGGATGGCGGCAGATTACACCCGCCTTTCAAAGGAGGATGGTGATAAAGAAGAAAGCGACAGCATCAATAACCAAAAGGCTTTGATTCAGCACTATACCGAAAGCCACCCTGAATTATGCCTGGTAAGGCACTATTCCGATGACGGGTATACAGGGGTAAATTTTAACCGGCCTGGTTTTCAGAATATGCTTGAAGGTATCAAAGAAGGACAAATCAACTGTATCATTGTTAAAGACCTGTCACGATTCGGACGCAATTACATAGAGGTCGGACGTTATATAGAACGAATCTTCCCGACTCTTGGCATCCGTTTCATTGCAATCAATGATAATTATGACAGTCTTTACAACAACTCATCTTCTGACCAGCTCCTTCTGCCGTTCAAGAATTTAATCAATGATGCTTATAGCCGGGATATATCAGTAAAGGTGCGCTCCAATCTGGATGTAAAGCGCAGGCAGGGTGATTTTGTAAGCCCCTCTGTCCCCTATGGGTACAAGCGTTTGGAAACGGACAAAAATAAGCTTGCCATAGATGAGCCTGCCGCCAATATTGTCAGGCTCATTTTTGCAAAAAGAATTGAAGGTCAGAGCAACCAGCAGATTGCAGCTTTATTAAACCAGATGAAGGTGCCCACACCCATCAGGTACAAACAGGAAAGCGGCAGCCACGCAAAAACTGCTTTCCAGGTCTACAGCACACCGAAGTGGTATGGTACTACAGTAAGGCGTATCCTTGAAAATGAAATATATACTGGTACGATGGTTCAGGGAAAGACCTACCGGCCCAATTACAAGATCCGAAAACCTGTCGCAAGACCGCAGAAAGACTGGTTCCGCAAGGAAGGTACTCACGAAGCTATTATCAGCCGAAATGATTTTGATCTGGTTCACAACATACTGGATACAGATACGCACCAGTCCGCCGGACAGGAAACGATTTATCCCTTCTCGGGCATTGTATACTGCGGCAACTGCCATCAGAGCTGCAACCGCAAGCAGACGGTAAAGAAAAACAAAAGCTATTTCTATTATGGCTGCTATCTTTCCAACCATACTACATGCTGCAAAGGATTCTGTATCAATGAGTCCTATCTGGAACAGACTGTGTTAAGCACGTTACGTCAATACATAAATGACCTGACTGATATGGAGCAGATGCTTTCCCACCTGGAAAACATTCCCATCCAGCAGGCCGAAGTAAAGACATTGACACAGGAAATCCAACATGCGGAAGTCTCTTTGCAAAAATACCAGCAGCTCCTTTCCTCCCTTTATGAGGATTACCATGAAGGCTTGCTAAACAAGGATGAATACCTGGACTTAAAGGAATCATATCAGGAGCAGGTAAATGAACTGTCAGCGGCATTGGACAACATGACCACACAGCAGGATGGACTGACTGCCGCATTCAAGGCAGATACATCCCATATAGACGAGTTCCGAAAATATATGGAATCTCCCGTCCTCAACCGCAAAATGCTGATATCTATGGTAAAAAAGATATACATTTATCCCAAAAACCGCATACACATTGTTTTTCGGTTCCCAGATGAGTTTGAAAAGCTGCTGCATTTCCTGCCAGACGCTGTTTCCGATAAGCTCATAGCAAGGGAGGTGTAGACGGATGCCGCATAAAAGAACAGGCAGAATTGCTGATACAGCCGCCATGAACGCTTTTGGTACTGCTCCTGATGTTTACCCAACCGGATTATACCTGCGCATATCAGGGGAGGAAGCTGCAAAGGGAGAAAAACTGAATAACCAAAGGGACTTGCTGTTAAGCTTTGTAAAAACTAAAACAGAATTAAAAATTGTGGATATTTACTCTGATAACGGAGAAACCGGAACGAATTTTGACCGTCCTGAATGGAACCGTTTGATGGAGGATGTAAAAAAGAAACGTATCTCATGTATTGTGGTAAAAGACTTGTCACGTTTTGGAAGGAACTATATAGAAACCGGAAATTACCTTGAAATGGTGTTTCCTGTCTTAAAAGTCCGCTTTATAGCGGTCAATGACAACTATGACTCAGAACAGTTGGAAAGCAGTGCCCTTCAGCCGTTAGACACCATGATCAAAGGCATCGTGAATGAAGCCTATGCAAAAGACATCTCCCGCAAGATATTTACTGCAAAAGAAATCCAACGGAAAAACGGACTATATTACGGGAATGTGCCACCTTATGGCTACTGCAAAGATCCGGCTGACCCACACCACCTGATTGTCAATCAGGAAACAGCACCTACAGTACGGCAGATTTTTCAATGGAAACTTGAAGGTATGGGAAATTTTCAAATTGCCCGGCTCTTGAATGAAAGCAATATTGCAGCACCAATGCGTTATCAGTTTCTGGCAGGCGCTGTAAAAGCTCCGCGTTACGAAAACAGCATCTGGCAGGGCGTTACCGTTAAAGTCATCCTAAGCAACCGCACTTATACCGGGGATCTGGCAATGGGGAAAAAGAGGAAAAACCTCTCTAAAAACCTTACCAAAATCAAGAATATCCCTTATGAGGACTGGATAATAACGGAAAATACCCATGAGGCCATCATAAGCCGTGAAATATTCTTTGAGGTCCAGCGTATTTGTATGCAGGAGCTGGAAAAAAACAGGGCAAGCCGTTACTGTCATTCAGATATTGATTCGCCGGATGATATTTTTGCCGGATTGGTTTACAGCGGGAACACAGGACTCAAGATGTACCGCACACGGAACTATTATGAAAAGCATGGCATGAAATATCGTTATACCACTATTTCACAAAGGGATGCGGACTACTCAAAATGTTCAATCATCAGCATCAAAGAGGAACAAATACAGGAAACTCTTGTCTGCCTTCTGAAAAAGCAGATGGAATTGGCATTAGAACTGAAATCCACCCTTGAACGCTTGAAAGTGCGCTTTTCCCCACATAACCCATACATCCGGCTTCTATTGGAATTCTACGAAGGCGATTTCTTGTCAAAGGATCTTTTACATAGGTTAGTTGACAAAATTTATGTCTACGATTCCAAAACACTTGAAGTTGTCTTCAAATATCGGGATGAAATAGAACCTATACTCAAGTTCCGGGAAAGCGGGGTGTTACAATGAAAAGCAATGACAACATCCTTGCCTGCTATCTGAGGGTATCCGATGAAGATTTTGACTTGAAGCAGAATGTCCTGAAGGATGAAAGCACCAGCATCAGTGCCCAGCGGCGGCTGATACACAGCTATATTGAATCAAAGCCTGAGCTGAGGCAGATGAACATAAGGGAATTTCTGGATGACGGTTATTCCGGTACAAATTTTGAACGGCCTGCAATTCAGGAAATTTTTCAACTGGTGTCCGAGGGCAGGATAGGTGGCATTATTGTAAAGGACATGTCACGGTTTGGACGGAACTATATCGAAACTGGCTGTTATATTGAACAGGTTTTTCCTTTAATAGGAATACGCTTCATAGCCATCAATGATTCCTTTGACAGCTCAGAGTATATTGGTAATACACCCGGACTTGAAATGGCGTTCAAAAATGTAATTTATGACTATTACAGCAAGGATCTGTCATCCAAAGTAAAGAGCATCAAGAAGATACAACAGAAACGCGGGGACTTTGTAGCAGCAAAACCGCCATACGGATATATTATTTCCCGTGGCGGCGATGGCCGGCACTGTGACCGGCACAAGCTGGAGGTTGATCCTGAATCTGCAGAAGTTGTAAAAGACATATTTCGCCTGACGCTTTCTGGATGGAAGCCAGTTAAGATTGCACAATGGTTAAATGAACTTCTTATTCCTACCCCTGCACAGAGGTTGCACAAACTTTACGGCTTTCAATGCGGCGGTTTCACAGAATACCAACTGAGGTCTCAATTTTGGAAGCCAGGACAGGTCACAAAAATCCTTCAGGATGAGACCATGACGGGAGCGACCGTCAATAACCGCGTTCAGGTAAAAGGAGTGGGCAGTAGAAAGTTCAAGCGGCAGAAAACGGAATACCATGTGATTGTCAGGGATACCCATGAAGCTATTATTGACAGGGATACATTCCTTCAGGCAGCTGATATTATCCGCAATCGCAAGACTGTACGCACTGACAACCGGCAAAAGAATGAAAACCTGTTTTACCAGAAGATTTACTGCGGTCATTGTGGTTGCAGGCTGAAACATGAAGTACATACACGTCATTCCCGTATTGATGCGATTTATTATTGTCCCCATGCAAGACCTTCAGGCGGCGGTACATGCAGCTTACATTCCATAAAGGACGAATTACTAAAAGAACAGGTGCTTCGCCCGCTGCAGGTTCAGGTTCAGCTTATTTTGGACAAACAGATGCCTCTCCCAAAGTCTGACAAAGAAAAGCTTCAGAGCAGACTGCGGGCAATTTCACGGCTGCTGGAACAGAATAAGGGGAAAGTTCCCCGCCTCTACGAGGAATTCAGAACGGGGAACATAAGCCGGGAACAATTTGTCAAACAAAAAGATGCTATATCATCTGCAAACAATGAGCTTGACTCGGAAAGGGGTGAAATAGAAGAAAAATTATACACCATAGAATCCGCACAGAAAAAAACTGAGTCAGAGTCGCTTCTGGAAATAACCAGACTAAAAACCCTAACTCAGAATGCTGTTGATCTATTTGTAAGTAAAGTCGTTGTAAATTCCCCGGATTCCATTGAAATCACTTGGAAGTCAAAGGATTTATTTGATGAAATTTACAATAGGAATGCCTAAAAATCAGCATTCCTATCGAAAAATGAATGATATACAAAAGATTGTAACTATAAACTGGTTTGTCTGTCTGAAACACAATACTCCACGATCACAATCGGCACCGATGTCTTTTTGAGCAGGTAATAACTCCCATTCTCCTTTGCCACGCGCTCCTTCGACGGCTTGAGCGTCTGAATCATCTGCGCCTGCATGGTCTCCGCCGCCTCTTTGCTCTTGACAGAATCCTTATAATAAAATACCTGAACACCGCTCACGGAGGGGTCTGGATAACTGTTTTGATGAATGCTGACCGCCAGCGCCGGCTTTGCCTCCTCGATAATTTCCAGACGGTTTTTCATGTCGCGCACCTTCTTGTTGCTGTCGTTTGCCTTGTACAAACCATTGTCATCTGTTCTGGTCATCACGACGCGGATTCCATTTTCCTTGAGATTGCGCTCAAGCTTCAAGGCAATTGCCAGATTGATATCCTTTTCGAGCGCATTGTTTACGCCAATCTTTCCGGGATCGATACCACCATGCCCAGCGTCCACCACAATTGTGATCTCCTCACCGTTTTTGTGAAATGTTCTTCTCGCATTCTCCTCCAGCGTACTCACAAACTGCGCCGATTCCCTTGCCACCATGACCATTGCCAGCACCAGCAGAACTGTCAGGATTTTTGTCGTGACATTCCCATATTTCGCATTCATAGCTTCTCTCCACATAGATAGGACTCTATAAATATTATGTCAAAAGTAATTTTTCCATGACTCCTTCTTCTTTTTAAATGTAAATCTCAAATATTTACGAACAAAAATAAACAAAATTGTATGTAAATCACCAAAAATTCGAATCGTAATATATTTACAGAAAATACTGGGAGCTTATTTCATAATAAATGTTGTAATATTTGCGCAAATATGCTAAAATAATGTCAACAGAATACAGATTGGAGGTATAAAGAAATGTACGAAGCTCTTGACTTAATCCTCACTATTGCCTTTGTCATAGTGGCCGGCTTTAGTATTTTCAAGATTATCAAAAATAAAAAGAAATAATTTGGTCAGCGACGGTTATAGTCGCTGATTTTTTTGTGCATTAATTACGATATTATACAAAAAATGTCACTATATTAAGAAGAAATTGACAAATAAGGTAAAAAAGGTATTATAGTAATGTCATCAATATGTTACAGCCAGTGCACTTGCCACTAGTTTCGGGAAATGCTTTTTTCCCCGCTTGATTGTACATATTTTTTAGAGAGAGGTGTTTATATGAATCTAGCAGTATTAAAAAATGAGGAAAAACAGATGAACCTCATCATGTTCATATTTATGGACATCATACCAGTTGTCGCTTTTGTGTATGTGCTGTTATTTAACGGCGGGCAGGCGCGCGATGCCTTTGCCCTGTCCATGATCGGGTGCAGCCTGCTCATCAAGTTATTTGAGAAGGTACTTGGCAAATACGCCAAATACCTCTATATTTCCATTCTGCCCATCTTGGGCGCCGCGACCATCGTTGTCGGCACACCTGCCGTATTCGGTGCGATGGTGGAGGCCTATTTTCTGATTTTATTTATGGCGGTGCCGTATTATGATCTGTCGGTCATCAAAGTATGTGCCGCCTCCACCCTCATCGCCAATATACTTGCAATGATTTTGTTCCCCAAGGCATATTTTGCCATGTACACGCTTTCTATCTGGATTTTTATCTGGATGGTCTATGCGCTCGCGATCGTTGTCGCTGTGTTTATCGTCGTGCGGGCACATGCACTGTTCTCCGCTGTGGAGAAAAAAGAAACGGAAGAGCAATCCTTGTTGCAGAATGTCAAAACGGCAGTGGGCGAGCTGCAGCAGTCCTCCACCAGAATCTATGATGCACTGCATGATTTTGAGCAGAGTACCTCGGGCATCGCCGCCTCCACCGCAGAGATTTCTACCAGCGCAAACCTTCAGATCGACCAAGTAAAGGGCAGCCTTGAGATATTTAATGATCTGAACGACAAGATTGTCAACTCTGAGGACCGCGTCGTACAGACCATGGAGAATATCAAACAATTAAAAGAAAAGAATGATGAAGGCATCAATGCCATCCGTGAGCTCTCCAAGAAGTTTGAGGAAAATATCTCCTCCACGAAGACAGCGTCTGAGGGCGTGACACTGCTGGCGCAGAAATCCAGCTCAATCGTAGAGATTATCGAGAGCATCGGCCAGATTGCCAAACAAACAAATCTTCTTGCCCTCAATGCAGCCATCGAGGCAGCAAGAGCCGGTGAAGCCGGCAAAGGGTTTGCGGTGGTGGCAGACGAGATCAACTCCCTGTCCTCAGAATCCGCATCAGCTACCCACAAGATTGACACCATCCTAAAGGACGTCATTTCGAGCGTGGCAGAGATCAACAAGGTCATTGACAACAACACGGTCATTGCCATGGAATCCAATGAGAAGCTCGATCATACCATTGAAATCTTTAGGAATATGCTGACCTCCTCCGAGGAAGTGATTGCCGTCACCGACCTTTTAAGACAAGAGCTTGAAAACATTATCACCATCAAAGACCGCTTGCAGCAGGCAATGCAGAGCGTGGAGGACATCTCACAGGAATCTGTGCAGAACACAACAGACATCAGCGCCTCCACCGAGGAGCAGGCAGCAGGCGTCGAAAATATCCTTAAATATATGGAAGATGTCAACAGCGGCATCAGCCAGCTCTCCTCCGTGCTCAACGACCAGTAATCTTCTGCTCTTAAAATCCTATCTTGCCAGCTTTCCAATCAGACAGTTGGCAAAAAAGACAACGATCTGTGCCGCCACAATGGTTGCGCCGACAGGGGTTGAGAAAAGAATGGACAGCACAATTCCTGCCAGCGCACACCCTATGGACAATACGGCGGCATAGACTACTACTCCCTTAAAATTCTGAAGCACGCGCATCGCAGACAATGCCGGAAAAATAACCAGCGCTGAAATCAAAAGCGAGCCCACCAGATTCATCGCAAGCACGATAATCACCGCCGTAATCACCGCGATTAAATTATTGTAGAACCCCGCCCTGAGCCCCGTCGCCCGCGCAAAATTCTCATCAAACGTCACTGCAAAAATACGGTTGTACAAAAAGATAAACACTGCCACCACAACCACAGACATCACCACGCACAGCCACACCTCCGCTTTGGTCAGTGTCAGAATCGAGGTCGAGCCAAACAGCGTGCTGCACACATCGCCGGAGATATTCGCTGACGTGGAAAACAGGTTCATCACCAGATAGCCGACTGCAAGCGAGCCGACTGAGAGCATGGCAATCGCCGCGTCGCCGTGAAGCTTTGGATTCTGCCCCGTCCGAAGAATCAGGACTGCCGCAAGCACCGTCACCGGCATCACCACGACAGAAGTGCTGCCCAGATCAAAAACTGTCGCCACCGCAAGCGCACCAAATGCCACGTGGGACAGGCCATCTCCTATATAAGAAAACCGCTTGAGCACCAGCGTCACGCCCAGCAGCGCCGCGCAGAGTGCGATCAGCGTCCCGACAATGAGCGCATACCGCACAAACGGATACGCCAGATAAAATTGCAGTGTCTCTAGGATTCCCATTGCTTCCTTCACACGCCTTCCCCTCCCAATTCTCTCCAAAATTCACTTTTCCTGTATTTTGCAGTCGTGCCGATAAAAGATTTCTCCTTCTCCATATGCAGAATATGGCTGGCGTACTTGACCGCAGCCTGAATGTCATGCGACACCATAATGATCGTCAGCCCCTCCTGATTCAGCGTTCTGATCAGTTGGTAGAACTCCACCGTCACTCTGGGGTCCAGCCCTGTCACCGGCTCATCAAGCACCAAAAGCTTCGAGGAGGCGCAGAGCGCCCTTGCCAGCAGTACGCGCTGCTGCTGGCCTCCTGAGAGATTGCGGTAGCACTCCTTTTTCAAATCCCAGATATCCATACGCCGCATGTTTTCCTCGGCAAGCTGTTTTTGCGCCCTCTGAAAAAAGGGTCTGCGCCCGCACTGTGAAAGTGTGCCAGACAGCACAATCTCCCACACAGACGCCGGAAAATCCTTCTGCACAAAAGTCTGCTGGGGCAGGTATCCCACCGCATGTCTCTCCAGCCCGTCCTCATATACAATCCGCCCGCCCATCAGCGGCGTCAGTCCAAGCAGCGTTTTCATCAGCGTGCTCTTGCCCGCGCCATTTTCGCCTACGATGCACAGGTAATCCCCTTTCTCGACCGAAAAGCTGATATGCTCTGCAACGGGTGTCCCCTCATAGCCTAATACCAGATTTTCACATTGAATATATGCCATCTTTGAGTCCTCCCCTCATGCCAGCAGCCTTCTTAACACCTTTAGATTTTCCTCCATCGCATTCAGATAGCTAAAGCCCGCTCTCAACTCCCTGCGCGTGACAGACTGCATGGAATTTAGCACATAGATCTGCTGCTTCCCAGACCGCGTATTTTCAATCACCACCCGCGCCAGCCGGTCATCTGACCCGTCCAGCACCACGACCGCGCCAAGCTCTAACGCCTCCAGCTTATGAATCAAGTACGCCACCGTGCCAAACCCTGCCTCTGTCTCTGCGCTGCATCCGTCAAAGGCTGCATAGTACTTTAAGCCATAATCCTCGACAAAATACCGGAATGGAAAACGGTCTGCAAAGAGTAGCGTATCCTTTGTTCCAGCGCGCACCGCCTGTTCGAACTGAACGTCGAGCGCGCGCAGCGCAGCGGTATAACGCGCGCAGTTTCGTTGATATAATGCGGCATTGGGACTGTCCAGCGCTGCCAGCTCTGCGGAAATCTTCTCCACAATGTACTCAGCATTCCGCAGTGACAGCCAGACATGCTCGTCATACGCCTGTTCATGGTCATGCGCATCTGTCTCCTTTACAGGTTCTTCCTCTATAAGATTCTCCTTTATATAGTCGTTCTCTATATGTTCCTCCTCGACAAGCCGCCCCGAAATGGCTTCCATCATATTCAGGGCGCGCAGCGCTGGATTGACGGCCTCCTTCAAGGCATCTTCTACCCAGACGTCCGACTCGCCGCCCACGTAGATAAACAGATCACATGCCGATACCCGCGCGATATCCAGCGCCGATGGCTGGAAGTTGTGCAAGTCGCCGCCTTTGTCCATCAGCAGCGTCAGGGAGAACTGCGCCTCATTGCCCTGAATCAGCGCGGACACCCAGTCATACTGTGGAAAAGTCGTGCACACGATATGCAGACGGCCGTCCTCCGTGTCCGGCATGGCGCCGTCCGCGCAACCAGACAGAAGCCCTGTACACAAAACCAGTGTCACAACTGCTGCCAAAAACTTATTGATCATATTCTCTCTAGGCTTCATAACCCTCTCCAAATATCTTAATTCAATATATTCTCTAACTATATTCTCTGAATACATTTTTATGATTTGCAAATCATTTGCATTTTTCAATTATATCTGCTTGCGTTTAAGTTGTCAAGGGAGATTTTTGCCACAAGTACACAAAAAAGCTGCCTATTCCAGACAGCCTTTTTTATGCACAGACCCGTTTTTCTCCTACGCCTGTCCCATATATTCTGCGATCGCATCCCAAACCGCCGGTGTCTCCAGCCCCAGTTTCCAGCTTGCCACACCCTTGATACCCTGATTCTGCATCACTTGCAGCTTCACGCGGATAGACTCCACATCCTCCAGCCAGCACTGGTACAAGGTATCGTTCACCTGATACTCTGCGTAATTCTGGCAGCTTTCCTCCACCCATGACGGCGTTACGCCATTTCTAGCAATCCAGTCCGCTTGGGCATTCATCGTGAGCGTTGACGCCTTGAGCCCATTCGGCCCAGACTCCCACACCCTTGTATAGAACGGAATGGCATTGATGATTTTCTCCGCGGGCACCACCTGTTTGGTGTTGACGATACCGTCCTCGACAAACGTAATCGACGCGTTGGATCCTGCCGCCCCGCCGCCCACATAGTGCTCATCATAGCCCATAATAATAATGTAGTCTGCAATGATGCCCTGTTCCTTGCGGTTGTAATGTGCCGTGTACTCCGACGGGACATAGTTGTCCACCGAGAGAACCACGCCGCGCTTTCTGGTCTCAACCGAGAGCTCGCGCAAAAACTGTACAAAGTGAATGCCAGAGTCACTGCGCACCTTCTCAAAGTCAATGTTGATGCCGTCGAGTCCGTAACTGTCCACCTGTGCCATCAGCCCTTCGATCAAATGCCTGCGGTTGGCAGATGATGAGAGCAGCTCGACAAAGTCGATTTCCACCCCGAACTGGTCCATGCTGTCCACATCTGTCACCAGAGCCCAGACCTCAATGCCAAGCTCATGCGCCTTCGACACATAGGACGCATTGGCAAGGCTGGCAAAATCTCCGCTGTTGTTGTTCAGACGAAACCATGTCGGGGACACGACATTGACCCCCTTGGTTACGCTGAGCGCCTTGGCAAGATACTCACCCCCGATTTCCTCAAACACCTGATGAAACGTGAGGTTGATCATGCCCTCCTTCTGAACATTGTTGTACACAAGCTCTTGAAATCCCGTATTGCATGTCCGCTCAGCCTGCTTTTCACCCTTCAAAAATTTATTTTCCACATAGCCGATATAGGCATCCGCTGTCTTGACCTTCGACCAGTTTTCCATCTTCTCAAGCACCGTCACCAGATCGCCTGCTGCCAGATGCACCAAAATATCACTCTTGATGCCGCCCTGATAGCGCAGCGCCGTCTTTTTGGAGACCGCTGCCTCCGTGTAAGCACCCCACTCCGTATAGACCTGCATGTGCAGCGGCTCATCGTACACCAGATAGTCAAAATTGGCGTACTTCTTCACATAGTCCGCAGCGATATAGAGCGTGTCGCCCTCATAGAACGCTGCCTGATAGTCAAGCGCCTGCCCCGCATCGGACACATACATCACATTGCTGTCCGCCCCAATGTGAATCTGTATGACATCAGTGTCTGTCGTAAACAGCAGCACCTGCTCGATCGTATTGACATAAAAACGGTCTGTAAAGTACTTCTCGACCGTTGAGAGCGCAAAATAAACGACGCCATCCCGAAGAAGCGCCTTCTCCTCGGCAAGCGTGTCCTGCACCACCATCGCCACCTCGTCCGGCTGCGCAAGGTGAAAATATTCAGTTAAATCTGCCTGATTCTTTGAATAAGAAAACCGTTCAAAGAGCTGGCTTGCAAGTGCCGCTGCAATCACAAGAAAAATGAGAACAATCGGCACGAGCACCGTCATTATGCGTTTTTTCATACGGATACCTCCCAATCGTTCTCATTATAACAAAATTTTGACATGAAGTACACAAAAAAATTCAATATACTTCCAAAAAAAGTCCCTATCATTTTTGTGCTGCATATGATAAACTATAATTGTCTTGTTAGCAATGCCATTTCTGCCAAAAAGGCATGTGCTGAGACAGTCTGTGCGGCGTGCACAGAGGGGTCCGTTCATCAAGCCGCCACAGACCAGACTGACAGCGTTTACCACATACATGCAAAAGACCAAAAGTTTTATTTGTGATATATAAACTTATAAAGCTGCCAGAACATTATGTACACAATATCGGATTGTATTGTGAAAAGATTGGAAAAATATTTTTGCGTTATCAGCACAAGCTAATAAGACAATGAGAAGATTTAACAGGGCCTCCCTTCTGTTTGAAATTTGTTCTCAACACACTTTATACAAGCATTATTAACACATTTCAAAAAATTATGCAAATTGAAATGTAAAAATTCGTCCGAAATGTAAAAATTAATACAAGTTTTTCACAAAAACATCTGTTATTTTCACTTTTCAGACGATATAAAGAATAAGTTCACGTTTCTGCATTTTTATGGTTCTAAATATATTTTATAATATAAAATAAATTTTTTAAAAACTGTTGTCCTCCCCTATTGACTAAAGTATCTCTTCATTATAATATATGTGAGAAGGTCTGTGGCCCGGCAAGAACTTGGCAGACCGATTTAGACAATACGCGGACACTATGGAAAAGTGCAGGGATTTGTCTGTCCCGCGCCAAAGCCCGCCCAGGCGGGTTTTGAACACAAGGTATTATTAAATAGTGAGGATGTGAAAATATGAAAATCGAAAAAGTTAATGACCATCAAATTCGCTGCACCCTGACGAAAGCAGATTTGGCTGACCGCGAGCTCAAGATCAGCGAGCTTGCCTATGGCACTGAAAAGGCAAAGAACCTCTTCCGCGACATGATGCAGCAGGCTTCCTATGAATTTGGATTTGATGCTGATGATATTCCACTTATGATAGAAGCAATACCACTCAATTCGGAATGTATTGTTTTAGTGATCACCAAAGTCGAGGACCCAGAGGAGCTTGACACCCGCTTCTCAAAGTTCGCACCCTCCGTTCATGACGAATACGAGGAGGAGGACCTTGGAAACACGCTTGACAGTATGCTTCAGAGCCTCTCTGAAGGCGCTGATGATGTGCTTGACCTCTTTAAGAAGATTCATGACGGCCACCTCGCAGAAGCGACTGCTGAGACGTTAAACGGCGCTGAGAAGTCAAAACTCAAGTCCCCCGCCACTGCAAAACAGGCAGCTGGCATTGATCTGACACGCATTTACGGTTTTGAGTCACTGAATCAGGTGACACGCCTTGCCCATATCTTAGCACAGCACTACAATGGCAAGAACTCACTCTACAAAAATGAAAAATCCTCTGGCTATCTGCTGGTTGTCACACAGTCAGACCACACCCCAGAGGAGTTCAACAAGATCTGCAACATGCTCTCCGAGTATGGAAATCCAGAGAAACTTGCCTCAGCGAACGAAGCCTATATGGAAGAACATTTCGAACCTGTCATCAAGGACAAAGCAGTTCAGGCATTGTCCCTTGTATAACCAATACGGCATGAGACATCAAAAAAGTCCACGACCTTCGTCGCAGACTTTTTTTGATGCCTGTGCACCTCTTATGCGAGCGCTGCAATCTTGTCCATCAGCGCATCAATGTCCATACCGTGAACCATTGCCGCCTCCTCTAAGGACTCGCCCTGTGCGGACGGGCAGCCCAGACAGTGCATACCAGCCTCCATGAGCACTGGCGCCACCTCCGGCTTTGTCCTCAAGATCTCACCAATTGTCATATCCTTCGTGATCTCTGCCATTCTGATTTCCTCCTGTCATGTCCTTTGTTTATACCTGACACTTTTTTCTTATTGTGCCTGAAATTCGGTAATTTATTCGCTGTTACCACAATTACTATAATATATTTCTTAAATTTTATCAAGGGGTTTCATTCAATACGCATTCTTCCTGTGTTTGCTCTAATTTGACGGTTCGCTTTGCATCATCTGTCACAGTCTTTATTTTCTTTTTGGCTGCCTGCTCCACGATTGCCCGTCCCATGCCTCTCATATAGTCCTGCACGGCAGCTTGATTCTGCCTCTGATTCTGCCCTTTCTCAGAAACCTTTGCCGCCGTCTGCACCCCGGTATCGGACAGCGCCTTGATCTGTAAGTCTGTCACCGCGCGGAAATCATACATCTTCTGGTACTCTGCGATTTCCCTGTTCACCGCAAGTTCTTTGGATTCCTCTATAAAATTCTGATATGCTCCGACCCGCTCGCGAAGATCAAAATCATCATGTTCAAACACCAGCATGGTCTGCTGGTAGCTATCGTCCAGCATCCGGCTGTAATCCCTCTGCTCATCGGATTCATCAAGCCGCTGACTGTCAATCTCATCTAAGTTTCCTTTATTTTTGGCATCGTACCGCAGCACCTTGCTCCGCGCAGCAGCTTTTTGTTCATCGGGAACTACAGCCTCCTCCGTGCCGTCTGACACGTTCCCTTTGACAAGCTCCTGCTCCTGCGTCTCTTCGCTGATCTCCTGCTGATAACTGTCCAAACTGTCCTCGATCATCTCCGCCTCAGCGGCTTTGTTTGCCACAGTGTCCGCATTCTGCGCATCCTCTGCATCCTGTCTGGCAGCCTCCTCCTGCTGCTTCTTCTCTATTGCCTGCTTCATATCCTTCAATGCGTTCTGATGCATGAGCATATTATTTTTCATTTCCTCTTCCAGCCGTTTCTGCTGCTTTTCGCTCTCTGATTCGTTCCGCTCGTCCTGTAAACGAAAATGACGCATCTCAGCATAGCGTCTCTGAATCAAATTCGGCAGCTCTTCATTCAGACGCTGCTCCTCCTCTGCGCTCACTTCCCCGCCGCCAAGAACGGTCTCTACCAGCTTCTCAATCGACCGCGTTGTCACCGTCGTTCCCTCTCCCGTTCTCTCAATTGGCGCTTGCGCCTCTGCCTGTGTCTGTTCTTCTGACTGCGCAGCGGCAGTCCTGCGCGCAGATGCCATGCCCTCCGGTGAGATCTCGACGATCGCAGCCTCCTCCTGTTGCAAACCATAATCTGCTACCGCAAACGTGTCTTGTTTCATTTTGCATTGTTCTGCATAGCTTTGTGTCCATTTGTACGGTGTTTGTACCCTTATCATGATGTTTTCCCCCTTATATAAACGATCCATTTCCTTTTTTTATCATAGTCCATGCCAGGCAGTGTGTCAACCATTATGGCAGTACTTCTTTATATTTTTAGATTGATGCTCTCATAAAACAACGTATTGGGGTCTACAATTTTCTACGACTTTAGTTGATATCATCATCAGAAGTATAATGAATCAGATTACAATAACTTTCCCATTCACTACCATATAATTTTTGATATACATCACATTCTTTTATCAATACTTCATGTGTTCCGCTCGCAACAATATTACCATTGTCCATTACAATAATCTCATTCGCTTTCACAATAGTAGAAAGCCTGTGAGATACCATAATTACTAACTTTCCAGATCTTACAAGCTGCGCTAATATATTCATTATAATCTTCTCATTTTCTCCATCCAAATCAGCAGTTAATTCATCAATAATATACACATTTTCGTTTCGTATTAAACTTCTGGCTAACGCCAATCTATGAATTTGACCACCAAAGAAACGGCTTCCTGATTCTCCCATTATTGTATCATATCCGTTTGGAAGCTGTTCTATATACTCATTCATTCCCACCATGTCACATACTTTTTTAATTTTTTCTATTGAAATTCCCTTGTCAATCATGCTCATATTTTCAACTATAGATCTATTGAAAAAAGGGGTTCTGACGAATATATGCAATTTGAGAAAATAAACACCAGTTTACAACTTTTTACAAAAATAAAAATACAAACCCATCTTTTCATTGTATAATTTAAGCGTCCAAACAAAAAAATACGAAAGAAGATGAGTTTGTATCTACCGCTTATTATACATGAAAAATTCTGTCATGGACAGACTGAAAAATTATTTTAATGAATATTTTTCGGATGCAACGAAACCAACTGCAAGGAATCTGTTCCTTATCGTTGTTTCCATACTGGCGCTGGACATTTTCCGTTCGGTACGCTTCGCCCACAGGCATGTGCTTTCAAAACTTTCAGACACATCGCTGAATGCGTATTACTATGCGCTTAAAACTGACAAGCTGGATCATCAATCCTCGAGGGATGTGACATTATCAAAAGCATTAAAGGTTGTGCCCAAACAGCTGGCTGTACAGCCCCTGTTCCTTTCCATTGATGATACGATGGTAGAAAAGGAAGGTGAAAAATTCGAACTCCGCTCAAAGCTTTTTGACCATGCGGCACACAACGGATCCAATTATCTGAACGGGCACTGTATGGTAAGCATCCTGCTGTCATTTCCTGTTTTGGCGGACGGTTCTATACGTTATATATCTGTCCCTCTTGGATACCGCCTCTGGGACAAAAAACAGACAAAGCTGGAAATTGCTGCCGAAATGGTGCGTCATGCTGTGGACAGCATTGGTTCAGACAGGCAGGTGTTCCTGCTCTGCGACAGCTGGTATCCGAAAGGATGCGTTGCAGGCCTTGTGGACGAATATGAAAACCTTGACATCATATGCAATGCCAGAATAGATACAGTTATGTACGACCTTCCGCCGGAACGCACAGGGAAACGGGGCCGTCCAAAGAAATTCGGTGAACGCCTGTCGCCGGAGGATTTCGTGCTTGAATCCCCAAAAAGCGGGAACGGAAGCCGCAGACTTTTCTTCTGCACAAAAAATCCGGAAAGCATCAATCTGGACTACGGCAGGTGTGAGGATGACACCATACGCGAATATGGGGAAGAAAACAAACAGTTCCTGCCGCTTGCCTGTTATTCGACACGCTGAAATATTGAAATATCATACTACGAAAGCAAAACTTTCTGGTCATTGGAAGAATACCGTGTGCGAAGCCGTAAGGGCATTGAACGCCTGATAAACCTGGAGTGTATAGCATACAGTGCCATGACACTGCTCCCTTACAGTGATGAAACTTTCTCATGCTACCAGTCAGTAAGCGCACAGGAAACCAAGTTTGGCTTTGGACAGCAGATACAGGCAAGTATAATATTTAGCAGTTTCGTGGAATCTCTCGAAACTGTAAAAAAAGCGCAGTCATTTATTAAAATAATAGAGGGCTACGTTTTATCAGGGGTCAAAAAAGTACAAAAGTTGTAAACTGGTGTTTATAATATAATTTATCAACATATTCTTTATGAATAGCAGAAAACTCGTTTAAAACATTATTCACACCTCCTAATGCTCTGATCTCTCTTATCCCCTGTAGCATTCCAAACACAAAGCTATTCATATTATCCCGGCTATCGGCTATTAGTTTTTCTTTCTGTTTGATTATTTTTCCAAAGTATCTGATCACTAAAAACAAAATGGGAATATTTATATAGTAAACTAAATCCAACATGAACGAAATTCTATATAAAATAATTGCTGTAAAAAAACAGAAATTAAATTAATAACTCAAACTTCGCACTTAAATGAGTGCTTGTGTACCTTGAAAATCCAATAATTTCTGGCAAAAATGCACCTTCTTTTGCGAAGGATACCATATACCGTTTTATGAAGTTGGTTCAGATTAACTGGATACGTTTTACAACAATACTTGCAGCACGCATTATAAAAAACGCCATAGTCCCCCTGGATTCTGAAGAACGCGTCAACGTCCTGACAATTGATGACTCCATGTTTGAACGCTGCCGTTCAAAGAAAGTGGAACTGCTTGCAAAAGTATATGACCACGCAAAGCATGCATACAAATTTGGGTTCCGCATGCTTACACTCGGCTGGACAGACGGGAGCACCTTTATCCCGGTCAACAATGTCCTGCTGTCTTCGGAAAACAGGAAAAACCGCATTAACGATGCTGCCAGTGTTGATAAAAGGAGCGTCGGTTATAAGCGTCGTCAGCTTTCCATGGAAAAAGGGACAACTGCAATGCTGGAACTCCTAAAAACCGCAAAAAACGCCGGCATTCCGGCAAAAGTGGTGTATGTGCGGAACAGAAATAAAAAGAAAGATTACCTGTGTCTGATCTCGACGGATATTTCCCTGCGCGAGGAGGAGATCATCCGTATTTATGGAAAGCGCTGGGATACCGAGGTATTTTTCAAGGTCTGTAAAAGCTATCTGAAACTGAGCAGGGAGTGTAATTCCCTCTCCTATGATGCAATGAGTGCACATACTGCGGTTGTATTTACCAGATACATGATGCTGTCGCATGAAAGCAGGGAAGCAAATGACCAGCGTTCCATGGGGGAGATACTGTTATACTTTACAGATGAAATGGCTGATATCACATGGATATGGGCATTTCAAATGCTGCTTGAAATGTTCCGCACCATACTTGCAGACAATACAGAACTAACTGAAGAAAAGACAGATGAGCTGGTAGATACATTTATGAACACACTTCCGATGGTATTGAAATCACGCCTACAAGCAGCATAGGTCAAAAATTTGAACAATTGAATGACTGCCAGATATTGAAGTTTCAAGGAACATAACTATAATTTATGTGCGAAGTTTGAGTTAGTATCAATACGGTGAAGGGCGAAGGGCTTTTTGTCATGTCTAAAAATAAAAAAAGAAGGAACTATTAAAAAATCTCCCCTCAAATACAGAAGAGGAGCACATTGTAAAAACAATCCACCCTAACTATTGACATAGAGCCAAAAAAGCTTACCACCCGTTTTTCGCAGACAGCAAGCCCTTTTGTTTACTTAAAAATACTTTTTCTTTTCAAGTATTTTTAGCTTTTGGGAGTAATTCATTTCTAATACAAGATATACGATTATAAATTTCTTTTTGCAATTAGTCTTGTTGTTCTTTTCTGGTTCGATCTATTAGATGTACAATAAAAAGAATAAACCATATTATCCATGCTAACAAGCATCCAATACCTGGAGCAAATACATCTATACAAGTACCTATAACAAATATTATGCCCCATATAATCATTCTCTTTCCATATCTTTTACATAAATAAGTTTCATAATCTTTTGATTTAATAGTCTTAGAGTATCCACTTAAACATTCAGTTGCTTTTCCATTTGATTTATAAAACCAGAAACCTAATATAAAAAAAATAAATGAGATAACTAAATCAAATATAATGTAAAACATAAGTTGTTCTCCTTACTTAATTTTACTCGTTGTGCTAGTTAATTTGTCAGGTCACAATCAATATATTGTATATTTTTTGAATTTAAACGCCATATATTGATTAAATATGTTAATAGTAGTTCATAACTCAAATTTTAGATTGTTTGAGTCATAATGTGACGATAGCCTTTATTCCAAACGAATGAATAATATAGTTTAATAATAGTCACAAAATCTATATTTAGTATTTTCTCTAATTAGATGGTGCAATATATTGATGTGACTTTTGGAATTTAACTAGCACAACAGGTTAATTTTATAAAATTTATAAACATATACTTTTGTAATGATACTTATGAGTTGAAAGTTCTCAATAAAAAAATAACCCTTTCGTATGGATTTATGGTATCTTTAAGTTGCAACACTTAAGAAAGATATAAACCACTGAAAGAGTTATTTCATGTATGAGTTTACCATACTTTCCAGTGGTTAACTATACGATTATGATGAATTTTATTGAAAATGTTTTATGCCACTTTGAATCCTGTTTTTCCCGCAAGGCTGCT
>KE159549.1:410365-411006 GCA_000403215.2 Lachnospiraceae bacterium A4 | reverse complement strand
ATAACGCAGATAATTCAGGAACAGCAGGATGAGTCCGGAACCTACTGGGGTTCACGGGCTTCTTAAGCAGCGCAAACTTTTTACTCACAAGTATTCAATATTCACCTTATTTTCTTTTAGCTTTAAACATGTTGCTTCAACATGCTTTACAGTTTCTAAATTAATATTAGGATGGACTTTAAAGAAAATTTCAGGATTAGTCAGCCATAATGGATCATCAAATATATTTTCATCAACATATATATTACTCTCATATCGCTCATCCCATAATTTTGAGGGCAAGTAAATAAGCCAATTCAAATTGCAAAATACTCCATATTTTGTGCTGATGTCTTCCATAGTGGATAATGTTTTATCAATTTCATGTTTGGTTTCCCAAGGAAACCCTATTATAAAAGATAACATACATTTATCCACAATACCTTGTGCCTTTAAAATTTCCATTCCTTCATAGAGTTGTTTAATAGTTAGTTTTTTATTTACTTTTTTTAATCCTTCATCATACCCACATTCTACACCTATTTGAACTCCAAATAGGATATCATTATTACTTGACAGTTGAAAGTTTGTACCACTAAGAAGCCAGAAAATCCCATTGTTCTTCTGACTTTTCCTGTAGCCTCTGAATTATTCGCGTTATG
>KE159549.1:406779-407295 GCA_000403215.2 Lachnospiraceae bacterium A4 | reverse complement strand
ATAATGAAATCGCAATAAAAATCATCAGCAAAAGGAGACCTATACCAATGAAAAGCATAGCAGAAATTTTTGATAATAGCAAGGAATTACTTGATTAAACTCATACATGAAATAACTCTTTCAGTGGTTTATATCTTTCTTAAGGTGTTGCAACTTAAAGATACCATAAATCCATACGAAAGGGTTATTTTTTTATTGAGAACTTTCAACTCATAAGATTATTAATACTTTGAAATATATCTGATTCTAAAATGTTTGAAATTCTTGCTTCGATAAAGAATTTTTTCTTTCCATTGTATTTCGTGTACAATGTATTTAATATATTTTTTGCTCTATCTCCATTTATTGTAAAGCAATCATCAACAAATAAAAAATAATCTTTATATTTCATTGTATTAGCTGTTTTAATAGCATCATCTACCCTTCCTATAATGTCAAGTCCTAAATTATTGATTTTACAGACTTTTCTTTAAATTTTTACCTCATAAAACAGAGCCAAAAGTGTATGACAGTCAT
>KE159549.1:400227-406769 GCA_000403215.2 Lachnospiraceae bacterium A4 | reverse complement strand
ATTTTACAGACTTTTCTTTAAATTTTTACCTCATAAAACAGAGCCAAAAGTGTATGACAGTCATTGTATCTTGTACTGAATAGTTAAATAAGGGTATAGTTTATAAAGCGTCCTATTGTTTCGCTTTATAAAGGCTATAAATCCTCTGTTAACTATGATGGTGAACCTTCCGTGTCTAATGGTATCGCGTACCAACTTCCTTCGTCCCACCTGTTCATACACCGAGTGCCCGCTAAGCTTTCTAACAGGGTAATGCCCTACGGAGACAACTACTGCAGGCTACAGCTCTTGTTTGTATTTTGATTTTACTGACCTGCCTGTTCCACAGGGGACGGATATTCCGTGGACGCATCACCCCGCCTCGTTCAGCTGGTCTTTGTACTAATGCAGTACCTGTAGTACTCCATCCTTATCGGGTTTCTTTCCAGAACCCTGCCCGATTTCGGAATCATCCGCAACCCGGCAGGGCTCTGGAATATAGGATGCTCCTGACTGTATTATGCCACAATCGCTTCCTTCTTTTCCATACGCCTGATGTCCATCAACATCTTCTTCGGATCATAAACTATACCTTTCTTCAGAATCGTGTAGATTATCCTTAGAAGTTTGCAGGCTATCACAATCAATGACTGCATCTTTTTCAGTGGATTATCGGCTCGTGTCGTATAGTATATATGGAGTTCTTTGAATTCCTCCGCATGGGCCACTGCTGACTTTGCCGCCTGGAATAACCAATATCTGAGCCGTTTGCGTCCTCTGTGGCTGATTCTGGTTTCTCCTTTATGCTTTCCTGAGCTGCATGCCACAAGACCTAATCCACTTAATTTTTGTATTTCCTTAACATCATCAAATCTCGAAATATCCCCCATCTCTGCAAGGATTCCGGAAAGTATGTTTTCTCCGATTCCTGATATCTCTAGAATGTTACCGGCATGCGGTATTTCCTGACATTTCTGGTTGATCTGATTCTCTATGACAGCAAGTTCGGCATCCAGTTCCAGGATTTTCTGTACAAACCACTTTACAGCTGCCTTGCCTGCAATGGCTCCATCCTTAATCCCGACACTTACTTTCGCATACTGTAAGATTTCTCCTGCTCTGCTGTAGCCGCGTCCTCTAAGCCTGGCGTCATGCCAGATTTTTCTTATTCCATCTTCACCAAGTGATATCAGGTCATCCGGGAATGGAGCCTGTCTCAGCAGTTCCAGACTAAATGCGCCATCGACTTTTCCCAACGCATCCTTATACTCCGGGAAATATATCTTCATCTCTCTGTGCATCCGGTTGATTGTCCGGATTCTGTCCTCATTCAGCTGATCTCTGAACATCGATAACCTGCGAAGCTCCGCATAAAGTTTTTCCGGAAGGTATGGCATACCAAAGCTGCCATCCTTCACAAGATTTGCTATTAGTTTCGGATCCTTCCTGTCATCCTTCATCTGGCTGTTATCTTCAACCTCTTTTGTCTGCTTCACAGCATAAGGATTTACCTGAACAACGCTGATCCCATTTGAAATCATCCATGTCGCAAGGCAGAACCAGTAATGGCCGGTCGGCTCTAAGCCAAGTACGTTCTGGCTCTTATTATGTTCAGCAGCTATCTGTACTGCCCACTCCTTTGCACTCCGGAACCCCTCAGAATCATTGTTGAATGAATATACGGACTTACTGAGTTCCCTTCCTCTGGTATCGATTGCTCTCATATAGTGTGTTTCACTGCCCACATCGCATCCTAAGATAAGCATGTCATCACTGATAAAGGAGAGTTTTTCATTTTTATCAAACTTACCGTTGGTCTCCAACTCACGCCAGGTTGAAGCTGTAAGACTTTCTTTGATCACCTCCGCCTTTTTCAATAGCTCCTGCTGCTCAAAAATATTTGCTGTTACTACTTGATTTTTCTTTTTTGTTCCTTTAACATTCATTTTAGATACCTCTTGTATTCTTTAGATTTTACCAACTTGCCAGGTCAATAATAATCTAAATTTACTTGAGGTATTTTTTTGTGTCAATCTCTTGACCTATTTAAAGTATACAGGAAGCTTCTATCATCTGATTTAACTTTCTGAGTGCCTGGTGACAGCTTCTTCCCGGCCGAAATCCCATCATCTCTTCATAGAACACCGGCTCATATACTGCTTCCAGTATTTTCTTTAATGATGCCTGTACCAGCTTATCTAGCAGTATATACTTAGCGGTCTTGTCTTTCCATCGTCTTTTGGGATTTCCACCCGTCTTGCTGGCTGTGGCCTGTATGCTTTTCTTAAAATTTTGACGCAATTGACATTGAATACATAAGTCCTCATCATGGATGGTCATATATAATAAACGGCTTCAAAATTAGAGCGGTAATTTTTCTACAGTTCCAAACGAGAGCTGACAGCCGCAGCCGCGAAGCGGCCTATTTCCTTATGTGGCTGTGTGTATCATTTTATACTGGTGGTCAGTCTTTTCGACCGTCAGCATATCTCTCAATTCCTCATATAATGGAAGGTTTTTTGTAGAATTTTTAAAACGTCGCTGCTGGTATTATCATCTTCCTAAAGAACCTATATGATAAACTTCATCACATATTTGTGAAACTGAATCATCATGTGTAGTCAAAACAATTGTTGTCCCTTGATCCTTTAGAGCTTTAAATAATTCCAATACTAATTGCTCATTTTCCTCATCTAATGATCCGGTTGGTTCATCTGCAAACAGTATTTCTGGTATTTTTACTATCGACCTGCAAATAGCAACCCTTTGCTTTTCACCTCGCGATAGCGTCTGAGGCGCTTTGCCTAGCAGAAATATTATATCGAACCACTTCGCAACTTCTTCCACTTTTTTTCTTATTCTTTCTTTTTTCTCACCAGAATACTGTAATGGTAATGCAATATTCATAAACACGTTCCTGTCATCTAATAAGTATAGATTTTGAGGTATATACCCGACTTTTTCTCTGCGATACCTTGCCCGCTCGGCATTTGACAATTTTAGCAGATCTATATCTCCATAAAGCACTTCTCCAGAATCCGCCCTCATGGTAGCTGCTAGAATATTTAGTAATGTGGATTTTCCGTTTCCGCTTTTTCCTCTTATTGCTGTCATCTTTCCTTTATATATCTGTAAGTTCATTTTATTCAAGACCGTTTGGGTTCCGCCGGGATGTCTGAAGCTCTTGCAAAGGTCTTTCGTTTCCAATATCATATCTTTCATTGCAAATTATCCTCCTGATTTAACATCAGCATCAACTCGGAATTTTTTAGTTTATAAATCGAATTTAAAGTGATTCCAATCATTAATAAAATTGCTATTATTAAAAATATCAACATAATTACTATATTGGATATTTTCAAGCGCACGAGTACATTCCACCCCAAGAGTGCTGCTAAACCAATAACCAATAACATCTCCATAATGATTTGTTTTATGAGTGACTGAAGTGTCGCACCGTTAAGATAATGAATGGCCATTATATGCAACCTGCTCTGCTGCATCATATACATCTGAACACCGAGTGTGACCATATTGATCAAGAAAGATAGCATCAGCAGACTTAGAATCAGATCATAATTTCTATTTAGTATATTTATCAACCCCCGATACTGCTGCAAATTGGGATTTGAACCTATAAAAACATAATTATAGAATCCGGTCTTTTCAGCAATAGCCTCCAGCTCTGTCATCATATCCTGAGCAAAGGCATCACCAGACGATATTGAAATATATCCATTGATCATAGCAAAATACACTACTTCCTGAAACCATTCATCAAACTCTGTTTCCGGTGCATCATAATGAATATATGGAAGTATAAGATATTGATCCAAATAGAATTCAGAATTCCCATTATAATAGACTATCGTATTTTCCCGTAAGAAACCAATAACTTCAAGCTCAACTTCTTTCTGATAATATGTCGCTGGCAGCCTGTCTCCAACTTCAAAAATATTCATATAGCTGCTTCCCATAAGCACTGGCATCACATTGCCATTATCATTAAAATCGCTCTGTTGAAATGTTCTCCCCTTGATAACGTTCAATGCAAAATATTTACATGCCTGCTCATTCAGTTGAAATGCCTCTACATTTTTTAATTGCTCACTATCGTCATTCGCAATGGTTCGTTCTTTCGGAAAAACTCCATTCATATCATTGATTGTAATACTTTGATCAAACATTGCCAAATATTGAAAACTAGCCGCATTAATTAACGCATGATAATAGTTTTTGAGAATATTCAAGGCATTCGGCTCATCCCTGAAAGCCGTAAATTCATCGGGATCATAATATCCGTCAATTAGCTGATAAATAGCTTTGTCTTTATAAGCTCTTTCTATACTGCTTTTTCCATAATGTGCTTCACTCGTAAATGCAAAAAAAGTTCCCATCAAAATAAAGAAAACTGTAATTTGGTAGACAAACACGATATTTTCAACTTTGTGGCTACGATAATAAAGTATAACTTCTCTCATTATCACTTTCATCACAACCTTTCGCTACGGATTTTTGCGCCGCATTTCCTGAGCCTTCGATTACAGACATTTAGCTTTATTAATTTTTGCCAAAAGAAACCTGCCTCCAATATGGCAGACAGTGTTGTTATACCCATCGAGATCCAGATTACATTTTGTAACTGACTTTTTGTCAACAGTCCACCAAAATATCCCACACCGCTTACAACAAACAGTGAAATAATATTTATAACCAGAATTTCCAAATCTCTCTTAATCAAAATGAAAATGAGTGGTAATCCGTATATTTGATAAACTTTATAATTCATATCATATTTTTCATGCATGAGCCTACCAGATATGTAAATAGAAAAAAATGTAATAAACAACAATTCAATAATTAATAATCTGTAAAAATATGAGCTTTTCGTAAGCCGGGCTGTTCCCTTTATTGCGCCGTGCTGGATTTGTATTTCAGGATATCTGGCAATTAAAGATTTGGCCATCTTTTGAGCTCCCGTTTGTGTCTTTACATCCACAATATATATTATATGCTCCAGATCACTTTCGTTAAATCGGGCTCCAAACAGTATTATCAAATCGTCACATGATGTAGCGTACTCTGCCCCCACAACTCCAGTGACACGAAACTCCTGTCCAATAAGATGAATCCATTGAACGCCGTTGACAGCCGGGTAAATCTCTTTTTCTACATTTTGTCCAATAACAGCGACTACTCCCATTTCTTCTTTGGGATAATAACCTGTCAACATAGGCGGCGTCCATTTTGATGTGTCTTTTATCAGTGCCCTGCAATTTGGATTAACCTCAACGTATACTCTATACTGTTCTGAATCTCCTACATCAGTCCAATCAATATTTCCCCCATTATAAATCAACAAAATGTTGTCATAATATAATTGGTTAGAAAGCAGATCATAGTCTGTCTGCTTCTCAAAATATAGAAGAAATCCTGTCAAAAGTATATATATAGCAATATTAATGAAGAAATAAAATACTAGTGATTTTCTGATTACTCTCATATCATCTCCAATTTTTGCTGCTTTGTCTCCGCACAAAATTGCGGTGTAGTGCATAATTTTGCTACACCGCATAATCCTGACATCAATTAAGTTAAAGCCGCCTTTAACTTCCCCAATATGTTCTAGCCTCTGTATTCTCATACCATGCAGGGAGATAATATGGTGATTCCGCCCTGGTTGCATTAACATTCCACCGGCGGCCGCTTGTTGTCTTCACCGTCCCATCGATCAGTTCCATTCGTGCTGTTGTATAGTGACGCTTGTAATACCACACAGTCTCTCCCAACGCTGCGCTTTCTACTAGTTCTGCACTATTCATTCTTTTTAATCGCTTTCCGGTATGTTTGTCTGGTGTCGGGGATGGTACACCAGACAAAGTTGAAGCCACCTTTAAGCCTGGCACAACCGGAATTCCGGATGTATATGTATCTGTCATTCCCGGCACCCCATCAATATAGTATCCTCCAGATTCAGTCCATCCTCCAGATACGCTACCCTGATCCGCATCTGCCGCAAATGTAAATATTCCTGTTGCAGGCACAATCAGAGCTACTGCTGTTAATATTGCTACAATTCTTCTTTTCATATGTTTTTCCCCTTTCATTAGTAATAATATTCTGATTAAATTTTAACTACATATCTCATAAAATTATTCTACTAACAATTGTCTTCTTAATCAAGGGACAGAACCAGCAAATTGATTTGCCAATTCTGTCCCTTGCAATCATTCTTCAGTTTTTTTACAGTTAAAGTATCAAAGAAAAAAATATGGAGGTATTAACCAATGAAAATAATTAATTTAAAGAAACTATTGTTAACACTTACTCTGCTATTTTTGATACAGAATAGTACTATCACTCTTTCTCAGATAACAGCAGAAGAACTCTGTTACGAAGAAGAATTGATTGCTCCATATAATAACTCTCATTCTTCCAATACTAATGAGAATTGATTTATTGTATCCTTACTTGTGAGTTAAAAGTTTGTACCACTAAGAAGCCAGAAAATCCCAGTGTTTTTCTGACTCTTCCTGTAGCTCATGAATTATCTGTGTTATGTA
>KE159549.1:395951-398962 GCA_000403215.2 Lachnospiraceae bacterium A4 | reverse complement strand
TGTGATGATGATCACAAACCAACGGAAAGCAGCTTTACGGGAAAAACAGGATTCAAAATGGCATAAAATCTTTTCAATAATATTTAACATAGTCGTATGGTCATCCGCCAGCAAGTATGATAAACTCATATTTGAAATAACTCTTCTGGTGGATTTATCCTTTTTTATTTTGGCAACTTATAGGATACCATAAAACCATATGGAAGGGTTATTTTTTTATTGATAACTTACAACTCACCAGAAATCTTTATTCTCAAACTTTTCAAAAAAACCTAGCATAAAATCAATTAACTTCCTTTTTTCAGTCTCATCAGCCTCCTTAGCTTCATTACAGATACAGGACATCTCTGTCTCAGTCAGATACACCTCTTCCGCATCATAAAACTTTTCCGATTTCAAGGTACATCGCAGCGCTTCATCCTCTCTCTCAATAAACTCACTCCCTGTGATTTTGCCCTCTATCAAATCAAGTGCCGCCTCGTATTCCATCACAAACTGCATATTTTCTGGTATTTCCAGACAGAGTTTATTTTTCATTTGCCCCAACAGCGCTCTGGCTTTTTCAGGTTCACGATTGTTACGGCAGACATCCAGTTCATGATGAAGATGTAATACACTTCTGTCATTGGTCACGAGTGCTGTCTTTTGGATTACTTTGGACAAACCTAAGCGCATTAAAATTTTCCCCAACGGCTCACGCTGCATATTTGCCTGTTTTTTCTCCGCCCTGCGCAGTGATTTGACTGAGCAGATCCCTTCACACACCTGCTCCTGAGTCAGCCCCAGCATATTCCTGCGAATGCGCAGAACATCCCCTATGGCAAACACCCACCGCTGCCTGTACAGATAGGTACAATCCTGCATATATACTGGCACATCATAGGCAGTATACAGATTTTTAAGCAGTTCTTCCAGCGCCGTGCTTTCCTGTAAAAGCTGCTCATATCGCTCTGCTTCCCTCAATCTTCCACCTTCCACCAGTTTATGTATCATCTCTTCCAATATCTGTTTCCTACACTCAAGCAGCTCTGTCAGATAATATGCTCTTCCTGTATCCCGCAGCATTTCGACTGCCTGTTCACACACCCGCAAGGCATCATACAGTCCTGTCAAATCCAGCGTTTTGTATTCAGCCAGCGTTTCCCGCAGATAATACCAGACGATCTTGGGATAAATTTTCGCTTTTGACAGCTCATCAAAAAGAGAGTCCTCCACATATGTCATCCAATATCTGCATTTTGCTGCAAAGGTATTATTCGCCGATTGCCAATAATATTCATATTCCAATATGGCATTCACCTCTAAAACAGACAATAGCTTCTCTGGCGTCCCCTCCTGATACGTCTGCTCTACATGCGGGACTGTCAAACACACTGCCATTTCATAGAGACTGCCCAGCACTGACCTGTCTGCCCCCTGCTGCTTCATCATCTCCGCATTCATCATGATGCAAAATTGCTGTTTTGTTTTATCATGTAACGGCTCCTGTTTCTTATACTCCCCAAGCAACTGTTCTGCCAGCTGAATTGCTTTCTGATCAATGGCACACAAGATTTGATGCTGCCACACCCATTCTGCATAATCCTCGTTATCCAACAGATTCTCATACAAATCTGGCGCAACGCCAAGCCGTCCCAGCAGACAGTTGCGCATAGTCTTGCAGACTGTTCTCTCTCCGCTCTCAATTCTCGATAACCGGCTGACATTCATCAATCCTTCTGCCAATACTTCTTCGGGTACACCTGATTCCATCCGCACTCGTTTTAAAAATACAGGAAAATCCTGCTCCGACTGCAACGGAACCTTTAATACATTTTTTTGTTTTATCCATCTTTTTATTTTGCCACATACCTCCTCACAATAACCTACAACCATCGTATCACACTATACATCCCTTTTCAACTATCCATTCAATACGCTCTCCTGCTGAATATGCTCTGGTCTGGCCTATCTTAAATCCTTTTTTTTGAAAACTCCTTCCTGCCAGAATCGTCATTCCTGCGATTGCTATAAGTGAGGACAAAACTACCGTTCCAAACGGAACCCGAAAATGCATAGGACGCGCGGAGGCGTTCCAACTGTCAATCTGGAAAAAAACGTGAACTGCCCCAGACCTTTAACAGCATCGGATTGCGCTCATTGATACAACATTGATTCAACAGATAAAGACTGCCGATTGCTGCAACTTGATTTTTTACCAGATATGCATTGAGCAGGATACAGCTCCCCATAGAATTATTACACAAAATACTGAAAACAATCCTTTGCGTAAGGAAACGAATGGTCTCCATATTCCACGGCATCCCAATTGCAGACACAGACTGCAAGCCGAACCTTGCAGCCAAAAGACTTGTGCAGTTTAAAAAATTCCGCTTTTAATAAATTGTTCAAATTCTGACAGCTCCTTTAAATCCTTCTTTCGACTCTCAACACCTCTATATATGATATATCACAAAGAGGCATATTGAGAAATACCTGTATTCATGTTAAAATAGGGTTGTGTAATTAAAAAGAAAGTTAGGATGCGTTTTCCCAAGAACCTTAGTTCTGTATGGTGCCCTCTAGTCTTACGAAGGAGGGTGGTGCCCATGAGTATAATGGAAGTTTTGACATTGTTACTTGTAATTTTTGCGGCTCTGTCTTACATAGACAATCATAAAAAGAAATAAGCATCCCTGAACCGCCTAAAGTCTAGGATGCTTATTTCTTTATTTTAACATTCAACACTGAGGGCATATCGGAAGATCGTATCCGATAGACCTTTCTAAGTAGATTATACACCAGAGCTGCTTGTTTTGCAAGCGGCTCTGTTATTTTCTCCAGGGTTGTTTCACGAAGGCTTCCAAACGACATCATTTATTATGAACTTGCTGTCAGTCGGTTCGGAATCTGGACATCCTGCCGCCTTCACAGCTTTTTTTCTTTTCAGTTGTCCACATCTGAAAAAATGCGCAAAACATCCCCTCTATCTTATTTACACTTTTTTTCAAATCCTATATACTTATTTTATA
>KE159549.1:354845-394026 GCA_000403215.2 Lachnospiraceae bacterium A4 | reverse complement strand
AAGTCGAGGGATATGGAAAATATGTATAGCTTCCATATCCCTCGTAAAAATGCCGTGTCTATTAGTTTCAATTATTCTTCGTGAAACAACCCTGTTATTTTCTCCCCCTCAATACTATGTCTGCGCCCTTTGTGATAATTCACAAAATTTTTATAATTTTTTCCCGGCTGTACACAAAAAAGTACAAAGAATAGTGTTGACGTGTATACAAAATTGAGGATATAATACAGTTATGAATGTGAGACAGGATTCATTCTAAACTTAGTAACTGGCGGTGCCACACCGCATGAAATTTAAATTTTTATTTTAGGAGGCTTTGCAAAATGAGACCAGAATGGAAAGATTTTGTAGGTGGAAAATGGGAAAGCGAAATCAACGTGCGTGACTTCATCCAGAAGAACTTCGCACCATACGACGGAGATGAGTCTTTCTTAGCAGGACCTACACAGAACACAAAGGATTTATGGGACATGGTTCTTGATCTTCAGAAGAAGGAGAGAGAAGCAGGCGGTGTTCTTGATATGGACACAAAAGTAATCTCCACGATCACTTCTCATGGTCCGGGATACCTCGACAAGAGCAAGGAGACCATCGTTGGATTCCAGACCGACAAGCCTTTCAAGCGTTCATTGCAGCCATACGGCGGTATCAGAATGGCAGAGAAAGCTTGCTCAGACAACGGCTACGAAGTAGACCCTGAGGTTAGTGAGTTCTTCTCTACACACAGAAAGACACACAACGCAGGATGTTTTGACGCTTACAATCAGGAGATGAGAGCATGCCGTTCTTCACACATCATCACAGGTCTTCCTGATGCTTACGGACGCGGACGTATCATCGGCGACTACAGAAGAGTTGCGCTCTATGGTATCGACAGACTGATCGAGGATAAGCAGGCTCAGAAGGATTCCACAGGACGCGTGATGACAGATGACGTAATCCGTCTCCGCGAAGAGCTTTCCGAGCAGATGGTAGCGCTCAAGCTGATGAAGGAAATGGCTGCTTCTTATGGCTGCGATATCTCTAAGCCGGCTACAAACGTACAGGAAGCAATCCAGGCTACATACTTCGGATATTTATGTGCTGTTAAGGAGCAGAATGGCGCTGCAATGTCCCTTGGACGTACCTCTACTTTCCTTGACTGCTATGCACAGAGAGACTTAAAGAACGGAACATTTACAGAGGAGCAGATTCAGGAGTTCGTTGACCACTTCATCATGAAGCTTCGTCTGATCAAATTTGCACGTACACCAGAATACAACCAGATCTTCGCTGGCGATCCTGTATGGGTAACAGAGTCTCTCGGCGGTGTTGGCGTTGACGGACGTCCTCTCGTTACAAAGATGTCCTTCCGTTACCTGAACACACTGACAAACCTCGGACCCAGCCCAGAGCCAAACCTGACAGTACTTTGGTCTACAAGACTTCCTGAGAACTGGAAGAGATACTGTGCAAAGATGTCTATCCAGACTTCTTCCATCCAGTATGAGAACGACGACCTGATGAGAGTGACACACGGCGATGACTACGGTATCGCTTGCTGCGTATCTTCTATGGTAATCGGTAAGGAAATGCAGTTCTTCGGCGCTCGTGCAAACGTTGCAAAGTGCTTGCTCTACGCTTTAAATGGTGGTGTGGACGAAGTTACCAAGAAACAGGTTGGACCGAAGTATCGTCCTGTTGAGGGTGATATCCTCAATTACGATGATGTATACAGCAAATTCATGGATATGCTTGAGTGGCAGGCAGACGTGTATGTAAATACACTCAATATCATTCACTATATGCATGACAAGTACTGCTATGAGAGAGCAGAGATGGCTCTTCATGACAGAGACGTGAAGAGATACTTCGCTACAGGTGTTGCTGGACTTTCTATCGTTGCCGACTCTTTATCAGCGATCAAGTATGCACAGGTAAAGGCAATCCGTGACGAGGACGGCATCATCGTTGACTTCGAGACAACTGGCGAGTTCCCTAAATATGGTAATGACGATGACCGCGTAGACTTAATCGCACAGGATGTTGTACACAAGTTCATGACTGCAATCAGAAGACATCATACCTACAGAAATGGTGTTCCTACAACTTCAATCCTTACAATTACATCAAATGTAACTTATGGTAAGGCTACAGGTAACACACCTGACGGACGTAAGAAGGGACAGCCGTTTGCTCCGGGTGCAAACCCAATGCACGGACGTGATACAAATGGTGCAGTAGCTTCTCTGTCCTCTGTATCAAAACTTCCGTTCAAGGATGCACAGGATGGTATCTCCAATACCTTTACAATCATTCCGAACGCTCTTGGCAAGGAAGCAAAGGTATTCTCTGGCGATATCGAGCTTGACCTGAATAATTAATCCTATTTTTTAACGAATCTTAGCTAATTTTAGCCAAATACACTGGCAGCCGCAGGAATTTGCCTGTAGCTGCCAGATCATAGAGAGGAATGGGTGTATCTATGGATGAGAAATCAATGATTGACGACCTTGTATCCCAGCTTGATGCCGGATTCTCCGGTGAGAAGGCTGTCGGACATTTCAATGTAGATGTCAGCGAGGACGCTTCTACGAAAGAAGTCCAGACTCTTGGATGTACAGACTGTTCCAGCAATCCGATGGCGTGCAGTGTTCCGACACTTCACGAAGGATTGGATCATGAGTGATTGATAATGAATTTTTAGGAGGTATAGAACTATGGCAGTAGATAATGCAGCACAGGTTGATAACTTAGTTTCTTTATTAGATGGTTATGCAACAAAGGGTGGTCATCACCTCAACGTAAACGTATTGAACAGAGACACACTGTTAGATGCGCAGAAGCATCCTGAGAATTATCCTCAGTTGACAATCCGCGTATCTGGATATGCTGTAAACTTCATTAAGCTGACACCAGAGCAGCAGGCAGATGTTATCTCTCGTACATTCCACGAGGCAATCTAATCTGAAGCAGATAGGAGGGAACGTTGTTTCCTCCTTTTTTTATGCACAGTCCCAAACATATAAAAAACTCTGGAATGAGAGTTTTCCAGAGTTTTCTACAATGTTCAATATTACTCAATTTCAGTTTCCACCATCTTCTGAAGCTCGTCCGCCAGCTCTTTACTGAGCTGCTTTCCGCCTGTAAGGGCTGACAAAAAGGTCTGGACAGAGCCGCCATAGTAGTCCGCGAGAATTTTATTTGCCTTGCCACGCGCAAACTGTACGGGTGTCAATGCCGCATGATAGCGTCTGCTCTTCTGGGTTGCCTCCGCTGTCACAAGCCCCTTGTCAATCAAATGTCTGATAAACGTATTGATCGTCTGCTTCTTCCAGTTCTTCTGTAATTCTCCGTTCAGATATTCCATAATTTCGCTAAAACATTTACCTTCATCATTTTTCCACAAGTACTCCATAATCAGACTCTCAGACTGAGACATTTCACATCGAATCCTACTATCCATTGTATCTTCCTCCATTAATTGAAAACCCGGTATGTTAATGCTCTACCACAATTACCTACTATTTCTATTTTACCTTTTTTTAGCGGCAATGTAAAGCTATTTTTAATTCAATTTTATAGTATATTTACATTGCATTTTACTTGATTTTGTGTATAATTCACAATGCTGTAATACCTCTATATAAAAGCATGCATTTTCAACCCAGTTTATCATTTTAATTTTGGATAAAAGTCCTAAAAAGGAACAAAATAATACTCTTCCTTAGGACGCGTTCCCTCCATCTCATATAGGGAGGACTTACTAAACAACAGCGTATCCACCTCCTGCGGGTCTATAATCCGGTTGATTGTCCCGTAATATACATAGATTCCAGCATTGTCCGAATACCCCTCTGAAGCGCCGCCCATTACCCCGGTAATCATTGTGCCATCTTTCAGACGAACGCCAACGAGCGGCGGCACTCCTCCAAACGTCCAGACACCATGATTTGCTTTCATTTCTATTGACGGTAACGCATACTCATACTCTACATAGAAGGAAATGGGCGATAATTCGACTTGGGTCACTGTGGCGCCGCTGTCTCCCAATGGCTGTGACATCTGCTCACTTCTGACCTGATCGGAGCCATCCAGCGTAAAGTCAAAGCTCCACACTGCCTCAATCTCCTTTCTGTAGGCGTTCGAATACCGTACATGCGTCCCCAGATTCTCAAGCTCCACATGCACTTCTTTTCCGATCAGACTGTGCTCCTCAAAGTCCTTCATAACCGTAATAATATACTCCATACTGCCGTCAGCGTTCCTGTAGCGCTCCACCAGCGTTCCATCCCTGCGCTCCTGTATCGGCGTGTCATCGTTGGTGTACGTGCGCTCGTCATCTGTTATATGCCAGTTGTTAAAAAAGGCATGTTTTAACACAAAACCTTCTTTGCCGTCCACCGTGACATGCACCGTCTCAAAATCCGGCTGCAAGATGCCCCCCTCCTTCACCTCATAGCCTTCGACGCGAAACGAAAGATGCGCAAAGCGGCTGTCCGCAATGCTCTGCTGCGCTGTGACTGTAACGCCCTCCTTGGTCACGCTGCTGCTCATCGGCTTTACCATCTCCTGCTCTTCCAGAAATGCTTTCTGCTCATCTGTGGCGTCAAATTGTTCTTCCATACCGCTGCTCCAATTCATATACGCCGCTGCGCACACAGTCACTGTACTCAGCGCCAGCATCGCTGCCGCCACGGTTCCCCACATGCTTTTTCGCATCATCTTTTCTCCTTTTCCTGTGTGCTCCCTCTGAATCTGTTCAAACACGGCATCCGCCCTCTGCTGGACAACTGCGGGCAGCGCAATCTCCATCTGTAATGTCTCCTTAATTTTATCTGTTTTATCTATTTTCATGTTCTGCCTCCATTCTCTGACCGCCCTCCGGTCACGATTCTAAACAGTTTCCTTCCTGCTGAAGGTGCGCTGTCGTGTTTTTACACTGTTGTGATGTGCAGTACGCTTCCGCAATCTGCTGCCGCCCTCTTGCCAGTCTCGTCCGCACCGTACTTGCCGGCATTTGCAGCACCTCACTGATCTGCGCTGCAGTCAGTCCATCCACATAGTACAAAATCATGATCAACTGGTACTTTTCATCCAGACTCTTCATCACCTGCATCCATTCGACGGTGCTATACTCCTGCGTCTGTGACGGAAGCTCCTGTACTGTGCTGTCCAAATACAAATCCTTCCTTTTTCTCAGAATATCATTGCATTTATTGATAAGAATTTTCGTCATCCAAGTGCGGAAAAATTCCGCCCTGCGCAGCTGTCCGATTTTCTCCCAGCACGCCAGAAGCGTGTCTGCAATGGCATCCGCAGCGTCCGCGTCATTTTTTAGGACTGCCCTTGCAGTCTTGTACATATTCTGCATCTGGGACTGCATCAGTTGTGTAAATGCATCTGCGTCTCCCTTCTGGGCACGCTTTACCAAACTTTTCATGGCTGTTCTCACACTCCTCTCCTGTTTCTATCATCCTTCCGCCTCCTTCCTTATACTCATTAGACGCAGCGGATTTCGATTGTGTCCCATTTTTTTTGCAAAAAACAGTATCTCCTTTGTCGAAAATAGGGTATAATGTGAATAGATTAAATTATTATGATACAGGAAAGGTTGATACTATGCAAGGAAAAATACATTCTTTAGAATCTTTTGGAACTGTTGACGGCCCCGGCGTCCGCTACGTGGTTTTTGTGCAGGGCTGTCCTATGAGATGTGCTTATTGTCACAATCCCGACACGTGGGAGATGAATGCCGGCACGCTGATGGAGCCTGCGGAGATTCTCGAAAATTATGAGCGCAACAAACCGTTCTACAAGGGCGGCGGCATCACAGTGACAGGCGGCGAGCCATTGATGCAGCTTGATTTTCTGCTGGAACTTTTTACGATGGCACACGAGCGCGGCATTCATACCTGCCTTGACAGCTCCGGCATCGCCTACCGCCCCGACGGCAATCCCGAATGGCTCGCCAAGCTGGACAAACTCTGTGAGGTAACGGACCTCGTGATGCTCGACATTAAGCACATTGACCCGGAAAAGCACAAAGAGCTGGTAAAACAGCCAAACGACGGTATCCTCGCCTTTGCAGAATACCTTGACAGCAAAAATGTGGAAATCTGGATACGTCATGTCGTTGTGCCCGGCATTACGGACAACCCGGAGGACCTGCACCGATTGGGCTATTTTATCGGCGGACTCAAAAACCTCAAAGCGCTCGATGTCCTCCCCTATCATACGATGGGCAGGAAAAAATATGACGAACTGGGCATGAAGTATCCGCTTGAAGGCGTCCCCGAGATGGACAAATCCAAAATTCCAGAGCTGAAGCAGCACATCCTAAACGGTATTCGCGAGCGGCGTGGACTGCCTGCCAAATAAGAAGCTCGGATTGCCAAGCCATGTCGAAGTGATTTGGCATCGCTTGCGGTCTGTAACAGGATTTTTATAATAATTTATCCATTTTGCCTTGTATTTCAGCGTAAATTATATTAAAATATGAATATTGACAAGTCTTTCATGGTACTTGTCATGAAGCAGATAACTGTGACAATCCGGTGACAATTTTATGATACTTATCATTGATATCTCTGTACATTGCCGGAATGTTGCGAACAATAACTGGTAGAAGGAGGATTTTGTATTATGGCATATCAGATTTCAGATGCTTGTGTTTCTTGTGGGGCTTGCGAGTCTCAGTGCCCAGTAGGTGCGATCAGCATGGGTGATGGCAAGTTTGAGATTGATGCTGACAAGTGCATCGATTGCGGTTCCTGCGCAGGCGCATGCCCTACAGGTTCCATTGAGCAGGCATAAGACAGGCATCCAGCAAAACACAACGCATAAACTTCATAAACACAATCAAACAGGGGAAGGTTTACCTTCCCCTGTTCGCGCGTCCGTCAGCTTTTGCTGACATTCTTATGTACCAGCCAATGCTTGTCCACTCCTTACTCAATTTTAGCCTCCACAGCCTTTCTAAAGAAATGGAACTCCTTCTTGGCCTTCGGTTCTCCCTTCTCCTTTGAATTTGGAAACAGGATCGTTTTTTCTTTGGTTTTCTCCTTGTTTTTCTCTTTATTTTTGTCCTTTAATTTCGTATTTTTCCCGCTGTACTGGCGCAGCAGCTCATCAATCCGCTTGTAATACTCCTCATTTCGCTTGTCCTCCTGTTCGTGCCTTGTCGTCATACGCTCCTCATCGCGCTCTTCCATCAGGCGGAACTGATAGTCAAGCTCTTTGCACAGATCGCCTTTTACGTTCTCTGTGATGCGCTCTACGAGCTGGTTTGCCATCTCCTCATTGTTGGCAGCAACAGCTTCTTTGATGAGCTTCTGGAACAAGTACTGTAACCGCATGGTCTGATCTTTTGTCTCCTCGCTGACTGCCGTTTCCTTGGCACAGTCAGGCACCTCATCGAGTGAGCGCATCTCCTTGATCTGAATCATATTGCTCATGCTGCGCCGCTCCTCCTCGCCTGCCGGAACTGCCTCACTTGCAGCAAACTCCTGTTTTTTGCTGCCAAAACGCTCATTCCACTTTGCATCGTCTGCACACTTTAACGCTGTCATCTTTGACTCCCCCATTTTTGATATTTTTGTCAACTGCTTTTGTGCAAAAGGATTGTCTGCTCTCATATCCTCTCCGCCTCCATCGTCACTCTGTACCCGGTCTAATAAGGTCTTGACTGCCTTGAGCTGTAAGCCTTGGTCCTTGAGATTTTTGATATCTATAAACCGATCAATGTCCTCCTGTGTATAGATTCTGTGTCCCTGCTCATTTCTTTTGATGGGCAGTTCCAGCTCTTCCTCCCAGTATCTTAGCACATGCGATTCCACATGCACCTCTTTTGCAGCTTCGTTGATCAAATACTTTTCCTTTACCACTTCATAAACTCCTTTCTTCGTTATATGGGAGGGATAATACCCGTGTGTATAAAGTAAAAAAGAGGGCATGCGCTTTCCATGTCCTCTTTTGTAAAATATCGAATTATGAATACTTCTATTTCGCCAGATTGGCAAACTGTGTATAATCCGGCAGCCATGCCAGATTGATTGTGCCAATCGCACCGTTTCTCTGCTTGGCGATAATGATCTCCGCCACATTTTTAAGTTCTGTATCCTTATTGTAATAGTCGTCGCGATAGATAAACATCACGACATCTGCATCTTGCTCAATTGCGCCGGACTCTCGCAAATCCGACAGCATCGGTCTGTGGTCTGGACGCTGTTCGACAGCACGCGAAAGCTGCGAAAGCGCTATCACCGGCACATGCAGCTCACGCGCAAGCGCCTTTAACGACCTTGAAATATCCGAAATCTCCTGCTGTCTTGACTCCGTTTTGCCCGAGCCTGACATCAATTGCAGGTAGTCTATGATAATCATTTTCAAATCATATTCGAGCTTGAATTTTCTGCATTTAGAGCGCAGCTCACCGATGCTGATTCCCGGTGTATCGTCGATCAAAAGCCCTGATTTTCCAATCACATCGGCGCTCTCGATCAGGCGTTCCCACTCGTCGTCCTTCATGTTTCCTGTACGGATTGCCTGCGAATTGACCTTCGACTCCAGGGATAACAGACGGTTTACAAGCTGCTCTTTTGACATTTCCAGCGAAAAGATCGCAACGGACTTGCCTTCGTGGAAGGCTACATGCTGTGCGATGTTTAACACAAACGCTGTCTTTCCCATGGAGGGACGCGCCGCGACCAGAATCAGATCGGAGGGCTGCATTCCGGCTGTCTTATAATCCAAATCCAGAAATCCTGTCGCGATTCCTGTCACTGCCCCCTTGTTCTTGGACGCCTCCTCAATCAGATTCATGGCATTCATGACCACCTGCCTGATTGGCACAAAGTCGCCGCTGTTGCGCTTTTGTATGATATCAAAGATACTTTTCTCAGATGTCTCTAAGATGGACTCGAGCGGTTCGCTCTGTGCATAGCAGCTATTTGCGATTTCCTCATTGACGCGGATAAGTTTTCGGAGTACTGCCTTCTCTGCCACAATGTTTGCGTAGTGCTTGATATTCGCGGAGGTCGGCACAGCCGCCATCACATCCCGAATGTACTCAAGGCTGTAAATCTCAGGCGGCGTCCCCTTCTCCTTGAGCCGCTGCTGCAATGTCACCAGATCTACCGGTTTTCCCTCATCGTTGAGCTCCACCATCGCGTCAAAGAGAATGCCGTACTGTTTTCCATAAAAATCCTCACCATGAAGCTGTTCGCTTGCGATGGTAATCGCCTCTTTATCCATCAGCATAGAGCCAATCACCGACTGCTCTGCCTCGATGCTGTGCGGCAGAACTCGCTTTAAGACTGCCTCATCCATTTCCGGCATAGCACAGACCTCCTAAACGCTCGCAACATGCACTTTTAAGCATGCCGACACCTTGGGGTGCAGCTTTACTGACACCTCGTGGGTTCCAGCCGTCTTGATCGCCTCATTCAACTGTATTTTCTTCCTGTCAATCTCCTTGCCATACTGGTCTGCAACTGCCTTGGCAATCTCCTTCGAGGACACAGAGCCAAAGGTTCTGCCGCCCTCACCGCCCTTGATTTCCACGTTGACGGTCATCTGTTCCAGCTCTGCTGCCAGAGCCTTTGCTGCCTCAAGCCGCTCCTTTGCAAGCCGCTCCTCATTCTGCTTTTGCAGTTTCAATGTATTCCTGTTTGCTTCTGTCGCCTCCACGCCCAGTTTCTTTGGAATGATAAAATTCCTGGCATAGCCCTCCTTGAGCTCTACCAGATCTCCTTTTTTTCCTACGGATTTCACATCCTCCAACAATATTACCTTCATGATATTTTGTCCTTTCTGTAATTAAATGGCACCCTCTTCCAGCATCTGGTTCAAGGTTTCCTTCACGACAAACACCGCCCGCTCAGGCGTCGTGTCTGTCAGCTGCGCGCCTGCAATATTCATATGCCCGCCGCCGCCCAGACGCTCCATGATGATCTGTACATTGACCTCGTCAATTGATCTGGCTGAAATATATATTTTTCCATTGTATTCTGTCACGACAAAGCTTGCCTTGATGCCATTGATGCCAAGCAGTTCATTGGCAGCCTGCGCACCAATCTCTGTCGGGCTGTCAAGCCCCTCTGATGGACACATGCCCATCGCATATGCATTCCTGTAAATCTCTGCGTTGCGCACCGTCTCTGCCTTTGCCTTGTACTCCTGCGCACCATCGCGGAACATCTTGCGGACTCTCGTCACATCTGCCCCATAGCGTCTTAGAAACGCCGCCGCCTCAAAGGTTCTGACACCTGTTTTGGCGGTAAAATTGTTGGTGTCAACCATGATGCCCGAATACATGCAGTCCGCCTCGTTGCTACGCACCTTGACGGTGCCCGCAATATACTGCAGTACCTCCGCCACCATCTCACAGGTGCTCGACGCGTATGGCTCTACATAGGAGAGCGTCGCATTCTCGATGACCTCTGAGCTCTGTCTGTGGTGATCGAGCACCACCACTGTCTTGCAGCTCTTGATCAGATCCGGACATTCTGTGATGCTTGGTTTGTTGACATCGACCACCACCAGCACAGTGCTGCTGTCCGCAATCTCGAGCGCCTCTGTGCTGCCTATGATGAAATCCTCCTCATAGATATTTCTGTCACGGAACAGTTCTACCAATGGTTTTACAGAGGTTGTGATATCATTGATGACAATGTGCGGTTTTCTGCCAATCGCGCGCGCGATACAACTTACGCCGACCGCCGCGCCAAACGCATCCGCGTCCGCCAGCCGGTGTCCCATGATCAGTACTTTGTCCTTGCTTGTAATGATTTCCTGTAGCGCGTTTGCCTTCACTCTAGCCTTCACGCGTGTATTTTTCTCAATCTGCTGGCTCTTGCCGCCATAGTAGACGATTGAATCCGGCGACTTGACCACTGCCTGATCTCCGCCGCGCCCAAGCGCCAAGTCGATTGCAGTGCGCGCAAACTCGGCATTCTGCGCATATGTAGCCGCGTCAACACCGACGCCGATGCTCACGGTCACCGCCATCTCATTGCCGATATTGACGGTTTTGACGTCCTCCAGCAAATCAAAGCGGGATTCCTTCAGGTTCATCAGCGCCTTCTTGCGCATAATCACCAGATACTTATCCTTCTCCGTCTTTCTGACGATGCCGTCAATCGACGTGATGTACTTATTGATCTTTCTGTCGATGAGTGCCATGAGCAGCGATCTTCTGACATCCTCCACGCTCTCAAGCGCTTCATCATAATTGTCAATGTAGATCATGCCAACTGCAAGACTCTGGTCGTCGCACTCGCGCAGTGCGTGCTTCAAATCAGTCTCATCAAAGAGATAACCTGCGATCAGGAAATTCTCATTCCCTGCGCTCTCGATCACCTCGCTGTTCTCCAGCACGTCTTTGATGGAGATCCGTTTCATCTTAAATATGTACTCATGTTCCTCAAAAGAAACTGCGAGCTGTGTCTCCTGCTCAAATTCCAGCTTGTCCTTTGTGATTCCTGTAAAAATGGTATTGATTGCTTTCTGATACCCTTTCTCTTTATGTACCACCTGCTCAAAAGCTGCATTCGTCCAAATAATCTTGCCGTCGTCATCCATCAGCACATAGGGCAGTTCTAAATCCCGCAGCAGCCTTCTCTGGATCTGGCCATACTGTGTGGCAAAATTAATAAATTCATTCATAATGACCGGCTTATTTTTATATAATAGAGTAGTCATCACCAGCAGATAAATCACTAAAAATCCTGATACACAAATTCCTGCCTTTGTATTCAGGAAATAGATACCGACATTCACGAACGCCAGCAATATTCCCAATGTCAAGGTAGTCTGAAGGTATGCTTTCAGGTGTCCCTTTAATTTCACTTTTTGCTTCATGTATGATACCTCCCGCAAATGCGTTTCGGAAACAGATTCCTTCCATGCGCCTGCGCATATCAATAGTATATCATTAATTTAACAAAAGTTCCATAGCAGATTTTGTCTCTTCACGTCATAAATGCGATTTCTTTGCTGTGATTGTGATAATATTCAATAAAATTTCCACAATCTTCTCCATATCCTCCACGCAGGCAAACTCATTTCTGCCATGATGCCCCTCGGAACCCGTACATATATTCGGGCATAATAAACCGTCAAACGACAGTCTTGCGCCGTCCGTACCGCCCCGTATCGCTGAAATCCTGGGTTCTACGCCAGCCTGCTTCATCGCCTCAACAGCATTGTCAACAATCTCCATCTTCTTCTCAATCATCTCGCGCATATTACAGTAAGAATCTGTGATTTTTACCTCAAACGTGCCTGCGCCGTACTTCTGGTTCAAGGTCTCTGCCGTCTTTTGGAAAATGGCTTTGCGCTCTTCGAACTTCGTCTTGTCATGGTCCCTGATAATATACTCTGCCACTGCCTGCTCGACTGTTCCCTTCATGCCGTCCACATGATAAAAGCCCTCATAGCCCTCTGTGTTCTCAGGGCATTCGTCCGGAAGCGCCGCATGAAATTCATAAGCCAGCTTCACTGCATTTTTCATGATATTTTTGGCATAGCCCGGGTGAACGCTCTTCCCTGTGACGGTCAGGACTGCGCCCGCCGCGTGGAAGCACTCATAACTCAGATCTCCCAGCATACCGCCGTCCACCGTATAGGCATAATCCGCGCCAAAATTCTTGATATCAAAATATTCGACGCCGTTTCCAACCTCTTCGTCCGGCGTAAAGCCAATACAGACCTTCCCGTGCTTTATCTCGGGATGCGCAAGCAGATACGCCGCCATCGCCATAATCTCTGCGACACCCGCCTTGTCGTCCCCGCCAAGCAGCGTATTGCCGTCTGTCACGATCAGCTGCTTTCCCCTGCAGTCCCTGAGCATTGGAAACTCTGACACACGGGTCACGATCTGTTGCTCCTGATTCAATACAATATCGTTTCCATCATAGTTTTCAATGATTCTCGGGTTGACATCTGCGCCGCTCACTGCCGGCGCCGTGTCCATATGCGCGATAAATCCGACGGCGGGAGCCTCGTTCTGGCCCTCTATATTTGAGGGGATCACCGCATAGACGTAACTGTGCGCTTCATCATAGCGCACCTGCGACGCGCCGAGTGCGGTCAACTCCTGTTGCAGCAGTTTCGCCAGCGCGCGCTGCTTGTCTGTCGAAGGCACCTTGTCCGAAGTCTCCTCCGACGACTGGGTGTCAAACTTTACATATCTTAAAAAATTTTCTACTACTGTTGCGTATGCCATTGTGCGTTCTCCTTTCCGCTGCACACTGTGTATGAAAAAGACCAACAAACCTTACTGACAGTTCATTGGTCTCTCCTGTTTTACAATTCCTTAATCAATCGTGTATGGCATCAATGCGATGTGGCGTGCTCTCTTGATTGCCACCGTCAGCGCTCTCTGGTGCTTTGCACAGTTTCCTGTGATACGTCTGGGAAGAATCTTGCCTCTCTCAGATACATATCTCTTCAACTTTGCTGTATCCTTGTAATCAATCACATTGTCTTTGCCGCAAAATACGCATACTTTCTTTCTTCTACGGATTCCGCCTCTTCTCTTCATTGGAGAATCAGCTTTTTCAGTTTTATTAAAAGCCATGATAAAGCCTCCTATTCTTTCAATTCTTTCAAACACGCAAACAGCGCTTTAGTTAAACGGAAGTTCCTCGTCAATTCCATCAGGAATATTCATGAAGCCATCGCCTGCTGCCGCCGGCGCTGCGGGCTGGCTGCTGCCGCCTCCTCCGAAGCTGTTTCCGTAACTGCTGTTCCCGAAACCGCCATCGGAACTACTGCTGTTCTTGCTCTCAACAAATTCATGTTCTTCAACAACAACGTCTGTGGTATAGACTTTTACGCCATCTTTATTGGTATAACTGCCGGTCTGAATCCGACCTGTCACAGCGATCTTGGTTCCCTTGCGGAGATATCGCTCAGCAAACTCTCCGGTCTTGCCAAATGCAACACAGGAGATGAAATCTGCTGTGTTTTCATCGCCATTGCGGTTGAACCTGCGGTCCACTGCCAGCGTATACCGCGCAATCGCCATCTGACCATCGCCCTGCGTCGAATATCTCACCTCAGGGTCCCTTGTTAAACGTCCCATTAAAATTACTTTATTCATATATAAAAGTTCTCCACTAAGCGCCCTGCAGCTCTGTACAGGCACGCACTCTATTCCTCGTCCTGTCTAACGCACAGATATCTGACAACGTTTTCCATGAGACGGATTCTTGACTCAATCTCGCCCGGAACATTTGCTTCGCCGTCAAACTGAATGAAATAATAGAAAGCTTCTCTCATCTTACGCACTTCATAAGCAAGTCTTTTCTTACCCCACTCATCTACGTTTGTGATTGTGCCACCATGTTTTGTTACCATATTCTTTACCTTCTCGATGGTAGCTGCTCTCTCATCGTCCTCAAGCTTTGCGCTGACAACAACGGCTAATTCATACTTGTTCATTCTGTTACCTCCTTTTGGTCTCTGGCCTCTTTTCTGAAAAGAAGCAAGGATTTATATATCACAAGAGCTTATGATACTATAATTCATCATATTTTGCAAGGCTTTTGTCAATTTTTTCTATCGAAGAATTATAAAATTTTTATAAATTTTTGTGCAGGCCCTTCGTGCTTTTTTCCACCTGACGCCGCGCAAGCATCACCTGATGCCCGCAGCCGATGCATTTTAACCTGAAATCCGCCCCCACGCGCAGAATTTCCCACTCAAAACTGCCGCAGGGATGCGGTTTTTTTAATTTGACGATATCGCCGACTTCATATTCATATCCCATCTGCACTGCCTGCTTTCTCATTGCTCATGCAGGTCAAGCTGCGAAAATACCTCGCCGATACTGCCTGTGATGACCAGATTCGCCATGGTATCGCGCTGCGTGGGTGTCCTGTTAATCAATACAAGCCGGCTTCCCTGGTAGTAGTCAATCAATCCGGCCGCCGGGTACACTGCGAGCGACGTGCCGCCGATAATCAGCATATCCGCCTCGCTGATCACGCGCACAGCCTCCTGCAAGGTGTGCTGGTCGAGTCCCTCCTCATACAAGACGACATCGGGTTTAATCCGGCCGCCGCATGTGCATCGGGGCACGCCCGTGCTGTTTACAATCTCCTCCACACCGTATGCCTGATGACACGTTTCACAGTAATTGCGCATCACGCTGCCGTGAAGCTCTAACACCTTTCTGCTGCCTGCCGCCTGATGCAGCCCGTCGATGTTCTGTGTCACCACTGCGGTGAGCTTTCCCTGCGCCTCGAGCTTTGCCAGTACCTTGTGCGCGGCGTTTGGCTGCGGATTTTTGTCAAGACAGAGCATTTTGTCGCGGTAAAAGCGGAAAAACTCCTCTGGTTTCTTCATATAAAATGTGTGGCTCAGAATCGTCTCGGGCGGATAGTCATACTTTTGGTTATAGAGTCCGTCAACACTCCTGAAATCAGGGATTCCGCTCTCGGTAGACACACCTGCCCCGCCGAAAAAGACGATTTTTGTGCTCTCGTCAACCATTTGCTGCAATGCTTCGATTTCCTTCTTCATATAAGCCCCCTCCTTTTGCTTTGTGCTTCTCTTACCTTCTTTTACCATGTCTTAAATGATATGTTCAAATCCACGTTGCCGGGTATGCCCTCGACGAGTCCCTTTTCAGTATACTGCCAGCAGCTTACGTTGTACGGCATATACATATAATCGTCGTAAAATGCATACCATTTCTCATAGTCATTGAGCTTCGCCATGTCAAGCAGCCGTGTAAAACACACCACATTGCCATAAATCATCGGCGTGTAGCCTGCCGCCCTGACCGCCTCGCAGAACGCGATTGTGATGTCTGTGCGTTCCTCCTTGGTGAGCTGGTCTGCGCGCCCTTTGCCGCCTGAAATGCGCTCGACATCGAACACCACCGGACAGGAGACATCATAGCCCTTCAGGTGCTCGATCACAAAGTCCGCCTCCTCCTTTGCCTCCTCGACGGTGACTGCCTGCGTGAAAAAATATACGCCCGCCGCAACGCCTGCGCTGTTTGCCCCTGCCATATTGGCTTCATAATATTCGTCCAAAACGATCTTTGCAGACTCATATCCCCGCAGCCCGAGACGGATAAAGGCATACTCAATGCCCTCCTCCTTGACCGCAGCCCAGTCGATCGTTCCCTGATATTTTGACACGTCGATGCCCTTGTGCGAGGTGACAGTGCCGTTCTCCACGTACTGCATCAGACCTTCCTCAGTCTTTTGAAAATTTTCTTCGAGCAGGCTGTGCTTTTCGACCTCCTCAAGCACGGGTGCAAACACATATTCATTTTCAAAAGAATATATTAAATTTTCCGGAAAAAAAGACCGAAGCATCTTGAGCGGGCTTCCATCCTCCCCTGTCACGAGATCTTTCATTCTGTCCTTCATCGCCTGCTCTACCTCAGCCTCCTTGGACTGCATCAGCGCGGCGATCGTTGCAGCGTCCGCATCACTCAGACTGTCCTCCCCGGCTGTGGCTGCCTCCGTCACCGCAGAGGCGTCCTGCCCCGGCATCCCCGGCTCTTGCTTCTGTGCTGTCTTATTGTCCACCTCAACGGACAGCACCGGCAGCGCCTGGTCTGCGCCAAGCTGCCCCTTTTCTCCCCGCAGGCGGCTGACCTCGCTGGCTTCCCGCACATACAGCGCACCCATCGCCCCCGCAAATGTCAGGGAGATCATTGTCACTATAATGAGCGCCGTGATAATTTTATGTAACGTCCTGATTCGTTTTGTCTGCATGATGTTCCTCCATGTCCGGTCTGCAATGCTCTATACTATAATACATTCCGCAACTGTTTGTTTTTATGACTAATAACTGTATCTACAGTCTACACTAAATATGGCAGATATGCAAGGAAAGCATTTTTTACCACTTTTTATAAGAACAAACGTTGTTTTTTATCACTGCGCGCAGCTCGACAAAGCAGCCGCATGCCCTGCACATGCCAGCCTCAAGATAATCACATGCCTTACACACAGACAGGCGCTCTTCATAGAGCGCCTGATCTGCTTTGATATCTTCCTCAAGTCTTTGAATGTAGTCATATAGATTCTCCATGTAGGCTTCTTTGTCCATCTCGCGCAGGAGGCACTTTAGACAGTGCTTTTTTTCATTCTGTTCTCCCAAGACGACATCCTCCATAACTTTAAAATCGTCTCCCGACACAAAGAAAATTCCGGGAGACGAATGCTTTATTGAATCCGAAACTGAACCACGCTGCACGCAGGCATTGTGAATGTGACACCTCTGTCAGTGATCGTAAAGTCCTCAAACACACTCTCCTTCACTGTATCAGGATTGTCAAAGGTATTGTACGCATCCATTTTATTTGTGAGAATGGCGGCGGTCACACTGCTTGGCTGGCGCTCTGCAAAGACAATCTCCATCTCCTCGCTGTCTGTGGTAGACAGATTGTTGAGTGTGACAGTCACGATGCCGTCCTTGTCAACAGATACAGATTCCTGTAAATTCGGAACCATGTAGTCCTCCTCCTCACCGATCTTTTTCGCACCGTCCAGATAGCTCTCCAGAAGCTCTGCATCCTGGTGATACTTGTACATATGGAATACGTGATAGGTCGGCGTGCGCAGCATTCTTGGCCCGTCTGTGAGAATCACTGCCTGCAATACATTGATGAGCTGCGCAATGTTTGCCATCTTCACGCGGTCACAGTGCTTGTTGAACACGTTGAGAGACAGACCTGCTACCAATGCGTCGCGCATCGTGTTCTGCTGGTATAAAAATCCCGGATTGGTGCCCGGCTCGCAGGTGAACCATGTCCCCCACTCGTCACAGATCAGACCGATTTGTTTCTCGGGGTCATACTGGTCCATAATTGCAGTGTGCATCTTGATCAAATCTTCTATATAGAGTGCCTTCCACAGCGTCTTGTACCATGTTTTCTCGTCAAACTCTGTGGCGCTGCCCTTCTTCTCCCATCCTTCAGGGTGAACATAATAGTGCATTGACAAGCCGTCCATAAAACCGTGCGAGCCTTCCGGCGCGTTCTCATAGCAGGTTTTGAGCACCTTCTCTGTCCAGAACGTGTCATCTACATTGGGACCGCCGCAGATTTTAAAGATGTGCTCGTCCTTTTTATAATTCCGCACAAAGGTCTGATATCTGCGATAAAGATTGGCGTAATATTCTGGTGTCATGTTGCCGCCGCAGCCCCAATTCTCATTTCCCACGCCAAAGTAATCAATCTTCCAGGGCTTCTCATGGCCGTTCTGTTTGCGAAGCTCCGCCATCGGGGAGACACCGTCGAAGGTCATGTACTCCACCCACTCTGACATTTCCTGTACCGTTCCGCTCCCGACATTGCCATTGATATACGTCTTGCAGCCAATCTGCTCGCACAGCTCAAAAAACTCATGGGTGCCAAAGCTGTTGTCCTCAATCACGCCGCCCCAGTTTGTATTGATCATTTTCTTTCTGGATTCCTTTGGTCCGATTCCCTCCATCCAGTGATACTCGTCCGCAAAGCAGCCGCCGGGCCAGCGAAGTACCGGAAGCTTCATCTCGCGAAGCGCTGCCACGACATCGTTACGCATACCGTTTGTGTTTGGTATCTCAGAATTTTCTCCTACATAAAGTCCCTCATAAATGCACCTGCCCAGATGCTCGGAGAAATTGCCGTAAATTTCTGCATTGATATGTCCCTTTTGATTTTTCTCATTGATATAAAGCTTCGCCATTGTACTATGTGCCTCCTAATTTATTTTAGTAAATATTTAATTTTTATAGTCAAAAACTGGTCTGCCGTTTTCCCACCGAACCTTCATCAGCATCGTATGCCGATTTGGATTATAGAGTGGATCTCCCTCGATCACGCTCTCCTTGCGGGCATGATACACGAGAATATCATTTCCCTCCTCGTCCACGGTAAAGGAATTGTGCCCCGGACCGTACACCTCGATCGAAGGATCGGAAGCCAGCACCGGATAGCGCTCCTTCTTCCATGATAATGGGTCGAGCAGGTCTGCGCCGCTGTCAGCCGTGAGCATTCCCATACAGTACGGCGCCCCTGTCTCACTTGCAGAGTAGGTGAGAAAAATTTTTCCGTCCCGCTTGATGACAGCCGGTCCCTCATTTACCCAGAAGCCAACCCGCTCCCAGTCGTAATCCGGCGTTGTCAAAAGCACCTGAACCGTCTTTAATTTATTGGGCGTTTCCATCTCCGCGATATAGAGATTGGAAATCTGCCTGCCGACGCCGACCTTCTCCGCCCACACATAGTAGCGTTTTCCATGATCTTCAAACACGGTCGCGTCCAGTGAAAATGCACGGAAGGAGAACTCGTCCTCATCTGCGCACTGCATCATGCCAAGCTCTCTCCATGTGCCTGTCATGGGATCCTCGTCCGCGCATTCGAGCACATACGGGCGGATATTCCACATATCCTCCTTCTCTCCGCCAGCATAGTAAACATACCATTTTCCATCAAGCTTATGAAGCTCCGGCGCCCAGATATTCTCACTCATCGGTCCTGACTCATGCTTGTGCCAGATGGTCACTTCCTCAGCATCCGCTATCCCCGCCAGCGTGTCCGCACATCGCAGAATGATCCTGTCGTATGCCGGCACGGAAGCCGTAAAATAGTATTTTCCATTATCCTGCCTGCATATAAAAGGGTCTGCCCTCTGCAAAATCCAAGGCTCATTATATTTTAACTGTGTATCCATTGTTCTGCCTCCTTTTTTACAATCTCAAACTTGTAACTGAAACCTTCTTTTTTTGTTTTGTAAATAATAAAATATTTCAATTATATCTAAATTATAATGGTTTTTGTATTTTTTGCAATACGTTTTTGTAGATTCCATCTATTTCGTTATATTGGCCATTTTTTTACAAATATTTTGCTAAAGATATACAAAATTTTATTTTATATATTGAATAATATCATCATTTTGACCAAATATTTTTGAGTAATACCTTTGTACAGTATTGTCATCATTACATTTTTTAACTTATCGTCCAACTGCTTTAACCAAATTCAAACGGAAGATAAAAACCTTGGCGCCCTGCAAACCTTTCTCACGGGCAAGATCATTCAACATTTATTTATATCCTAACGTCCCAATTTTATTGCAACACCCTGTACATTATGTTAAAATAATACCATTCATAACCAATACACCAGAAAGGAAGGATACACAAATGCAAGAATTACCCAACATACCACTCCGCTACAAAGAAGGCGTCTACGGCGTCAGCGAATTTGCAGAATACATGGATACAGACGCGGACGATGCCATCTCTTTTGACTATGACACGCAGTATCAAATACTCGACTATAGCGTTCCCCTAGAGGAGGAGCAATGTGCGATGACGCTGTACAGCGTTCCCGAGGAAGATCTGTTCCAGACACTGCGCGCTGTCTACGACAAGGACGGGACACTCCAGAACCTCACTGCCACATTAGACGGTCACGAAACACTTTTGTACATCTACTATGAAAATGCGGACCACGCCAGACAGGAAATCCGGAAATTCGCGCTCCAGAATGCCGATGCCATCATTGAACAGCTCAAACAATGCACCGAAACTGTGTCAAGGCTTTTCATCGAGTATTACTCTGACGGAGACTGTATGGATTACCATGCAAAGCTTGGCACCCCGGCACAAATGGAAGCGATCAGACAAGAATATCCCGGCGACAGCGATGTGCTGGACAATGCCGGCAACTACCCCTCTGAGAACATTGAGGGCGATAATGTGAGACTGGGCATCATGGTGCGCTGCGCCGGAGATTGTCGCTCCGCCAATTTCCAGTACGCAGTAGAGCTCATGTCCAAGCACATCGAAGAGCACGCATTGCCAATGCTGGACAAGACTGCGGATTTCAAATATATCTGCGCGGAATATGACTAAACGTATACGCTTTCATCCTGAGGAGGACAAGCTCGATGAATTTTATAAAAAAATTTGAAAGTAACTATGACACCGCAATAACAGAACTGCTGGTTCTGACCAATCAGCGCGTCGGCGGCGGCTATAAAGAACATGGCATGATCGTCCCTTCCCTGCGCTTTGTTGCCTCTGTCAATTTAGAGACGGGAGAACTCTCTCAGGAAAGAGGACTTCTGCAATGGATAATCCCCGACGATACCCGGGAAGGCTGGGGATTTGACTTTGAGCAGTTCCAGATTTACCGCATCCGTGTAAGAAAACACAAAAAATTAAAAGAATACTATCTGCTTCTTGACATTCTTGAAGAAAATGTCTCTGACCCGCAGCTTAATCCAATCAAAGAGCATGTGTCAACACCGGTGACGATCGAGGATGGCACACTTGGCACCTTCCTGCTCGAACGCGAGTATTCATGGTTTGTGGGCGCGGCGGACTGGCGCGGCACCAAATGCAATGTCTACCTGATGACCGACGAGGAGGACGGCGAAACCGCCGAGAAGGCGTATGCACATTTTCAGACACTCTACCAAGACAGGGAGGTGTGGGATGATAAGTTCCGCCAGTTTTCTGCCGATGAACTATTAGAACTTGCGAATGACTGGTATGAATATAGCGACGATGACTTTGACGTGGAAATACCCATTCAGAGAGACGAGTTCCTGCGCAGGCTGTCTATTGCGAGCATTGAGGTTTACGAAGAGGGCAGCATAACCGTGTACTATGATGCCGACGAGATGTTTACAGATCATGCGATTGTCATTTACGCGAAGATTGATGGCAAAATTTCTAGTGCAAGTATTATCGGATAAATCAAGTAAATATTCCTAAACGACAAAACGCGGTCATGTGACCGCGTTTTGTCTGTTCAATCTATATTCGTCTCAATTTTTTATTTCAGCTTCGCCGCATCAATACGCGTGAGCGAACGCATCAGTGCCGCCTCCGCTCTTGCGACATCGATGCTGCCGCCGCGCTCTGCGAGTCTACCCTCCGCCCGCTGCTTTGCAGCGTTGGCGCGTGTCTCGTCAATCTCGCCGGGCCACTCAATAATCTCCGCAAGAATCGTAATCTCCTGTGGCAATATCTGAACAAATCCGGCATGAAGTGCTGCATTTCTCACGGTATCGCCCTGTGTGATCGCAAGGACACCGGGCTTTACGATAACAGTGAGCGGCGCGTGACCAGCATAGACGCCAATCTCGCCCTCTGTTGTATTGAACTCCACCATATCCGCCTCTTCATTGAAAAATTCGCGGTCCGGCGTCACAATTGTAAGCTTGAACTTCTCTGCCATAGCAGCACCTCCTACCTCGCTCTTGCCACTACGTCATCAATTGTTCCGGCATTTAAGAAATGTCCCTCTGGAATGTCATCATGCTTTCCTTCCATGATCTCCTTAAAGCCTCTGATCGTCTCTGTGATCGGTACATACTTGCCCGGCATACCTGTAAACTGCTCCGCTACATGGAACGGCTGTGACAGGAATCGCTGAATCTTTCTCGCACGGTTTACAGTGATCTTGTCCTCCTCAGACAACTCATCCATACCGAGAATTGCGATGATATCCTGCAACTCCTTATATTTCTGGAGAACCTGCTGCACACCGCGCGCCACCTCGTAATGCTCCTGACCTACGATACGGGGGTCAAGGATTCTCGACGTGGACTCCAGCGGGTCTACCGCCGGATAGATTCCGAGCTCTACGATGGAACGCGAGAGAACGGTCGTAGCATCCAGATGGGCAAATGTTGTAGCAGGCGCGGGGTCTGTCAAGTCGTCCGCAGGCACGTAAACAGCCTGTACGGAAGTGATGGAACCGTTTTTGGTAGAAGTGATACGCTCCTGCAAAGCCCCCATCTCTGTCTGCAAGGTCGGCTGGTATCCCACGGCGGACGGCACACGTCCAAGCAGCGCGGAAACCTCCGAACCAGCCTGTGTAAATCGGAAAATATTGTCGATGAATAGAAGCACGTCCTTTCCGCCTTTGTCACGGAAATACTCCGCCATCGTAAGACCTGTAAGTCCCACTCTCATTCTAGCTCCGGGCGGCTCGTTCATCTGTCCAAATACCATGGCGGTCTTGCTGATAACGCCAGACTCCGTCATTTCATTGTAAAGATCGTTTCCCTCTCTGGTGCGCTCGCCTACACCTGTAAATACCGAATAGCCATCATGCTCATTCGCGATATTGGTGATAAGCTCCTGAATCAACACCGTCTTACCAACACCGGCGCCGCCGAACAGACCGATCTTACCACCTCTCTGATACGGGCAGAGCAGGTCAACGACCTTGATGCCTGTCTCGAGCATTTCTGTCGATGTCGCCTGTTCCTCAAATGAAGGCGCAGGTCTGTGAATCGGCTCAAATCCCTGTGCCTTTGGCATAGGTTTGTTATCTATCGGTTCGCCAAGTACATTGAACATACGTCCAAGTGTACTCTCACCAACGGGAACCGTAATCGGCGCGCCTGTCGAAACAGCGTCCATTCCTCTCACAAGTCCGTCCGTAGGTCCCATGGCGATACATCTCACTGTATCGTCACCCAGATGCTGTGCAACCTCGATCGTCAGCTCTGTGCCGTCACTTCTTGTAATCTTAACGGCATCGTTCAGCTCTGGAAGCTGTCCTTCGCTGAACTTCACATCAAGAACCGCACCGATAATCTGGGTAACTTTACCAATTATCTTATCTGCCATCTCTTTGTTTCCTCTCTATCTATTTATTTTTCGCGGTATGTTATGATATTGCCTGCGCACCCGCGATAATCTCAGTCAGCTCCTGCGTGATCGCGCTCTGACGTGCCCTGTTGTAGAGCAGTGACAGACTAGAGATAATCTCATCCGCATTGTTGGTCGCGTTGTCCATCGCCTGCATTCTGGCACCGTTCTCACTTGCCACAGCCTCAATCATCGCCCCATATATCAGGCTTGTGATATATTTGGGAATAATCAGATCAATCGCTTCCTCTGTCTCAGGCTCAAAGTCAAGCACTGCCTTGTCATCGTCGCTGCGCTCATCCTCAATCTTGATGGGGAGAAGCTTTAATCTGGTCGGGATATGCGTCACCGTATTTTTGAATCCGGTATATACAATATAGATCTCGCCTACCCTGCCAGTCGCAAAGTCCTCCAACACCTGTTTGCTGATCTGCATCGCATCTGCGTAGAGCGGCTCATCAATCGCGGAGGAATAATCCTCGCCCATCTCATAACCAAGCCGCGTGAAGGTATCTCTGCCCTTTGTGCCAATCGGATAGATGATCAGATCATCCTTATTCCAGTCATTGTCCCGCACCAGCTTGATGATGTTGGAATTGTATCCGCCTGCAAGTCCCCTGTTTCCCGTGATCACGATCACAGCCTTCTTCGGAGAATTGTTTGCCTTCAGGAACGGGTGATTGATATCTCCTGCTTTGGAAAGCATAGAAACCACCGTCTCATACATGCAGTTAAAATAAGTCTTGGATTTCTCTGCACGTCCCTTCGCCCTTTGCAGTTTAACGGTGGAAACAAGCTTCATGGCCTTTGTAATCTGCTGCGTACTCTGTACGGAGCCCTTACGTCTCTTTATGTCTCTCATTGAGGCCATAAATATTCAGTCCCCCCTTCTTTATTTGAAGCGTCCCTTGAACTCTTCAATCGCTGCTACAAGCGTCTTTTCAGTCTCATCTGAAATGACCTGCGTTTCCTTGATCGCCTTTGGCACCTGCGGATACTTCGTGTCGAGGAACTCAAAGAGCTCTGCCTCAAATCTGGTGATATCCGCTACAGGCACATCGAGCAGATATTTCCTCGTAGCCACAAACAGAATGATAACCTGATACTCGACAGCCATCGGCTTGTACTGCGGCTGCTTTAAGATTTCCTTAATTCGAGCGCCCTGATCGAGTCTCTCCTTGGTGTCAGCATCAAGATCAGAACCAAACTGTGCAAACGATGCAAGCTCTCTGTACTGCGCAAGCTCTGTACGGATCGGTCCTGCAATCTTTTTCATCGCCTTGATCTGAGCGGAACCACCTACTCGCGAAACGGACAGACCTGCGTTGACGGCTGGTCTGAAACCGGAGTTAAACATCTCTGTCTCAAGGTAAATCTGGCCGTCTGTGATCGAGATTACGTTTGTCGGAATGTATGCGGAAACATCGCCCGCCTGTGTCTCGATGATCGGAAGCGCTGTGATCGAACCTCCGCCGTACTCATCACTCATACGGCACGCACGCTCAAGAAGTCGTGAGTGCAGATAGAATACGTCTCCCGGGAATGCCTCACGTCCGGGCGGACGTTTCAGAAGCAGGGAGAGTGTACGGTATGCCACCGCGTGCTTACTCAGATCATCATAGATAATGAGTACGTCCTCGCCGTTCTCCATCCACTCCTCGCCAATCGCACAGCCTGAATAGGGTGCAATATACTGCAACGGTGCAAGCTCACTTGCCGTAGCAGCTACGATTGTCGTGTAAGACATGGCGCCAAACTCCTCCAGCGTCTTTACAATGCTTGCAACGGTAGAAGCCTTCTGACCGATTGCAACATAGATACATTTCATGTTCTGTCCCTTCTGGTTGATGATCGTATCAATGGCAATCGCAGTCTTACCTGTCTGTCTGTCACCGATAATCAGCTCTCGCTGCCCTCTACCAATTGGAACCATGGCGTCAATCGCCTTGATACCCGTCTGCATCGGTGTATCAACGGACTTTCTGGTGATAACACCAGACGCCACTCTCTCAATCTGACGATATTTGGTTGTCGCGATAGGACCTTTGCCGTCAATCGGCTGACCAAGCGCATTGACAACGCGCCCGAGCATAGCGTCCCCAACAGGAACCTCCACCACGCGGTTTGTCGTCTTTACAGTATCACCTTCATTAATGTTCTTAGAACTGCCAAGCAGCACGGCACCTACGTTGTCCTCCTCGAGATTCATGACCATGCCGTAAACCTCGCCGGGGAACTCCAAAAGCTCACCCTGCATTGCCTTCTCCAGTCCATGTACACGTGCGATACCATCTGCCACCTGAATAACTGTACCAACTTCTGATACTTCCAAATCAGAGGCATATCTCTTGATCTGATCCTTAATCACAGAACTTATCTCTTCTGGTCTTAAATTCATATGGATCTGCACCTTTCTATTTTATTTTTGGAAACATAGCGGTTCCATTATAATTGGATGGCGAGCAGCTCGCGCTGAAGTTTATCCAATTTTGTCCGAATACTGCTGTCCACAACCCTGTCACCCATCTTGATGACCATGCCGCCGATCAGACTCTTGTCCACATCATAGATGCACTCGATCGTCTTGTAGCGGGTGGTAGCGAGCAGCCGGCTCTCAATATCCTGCTTTTCCTGCTCATTTATTGCTATAGCCGTTGTGACATAAGCCGTTCCGATATTGTTGTACTCCTTGATGGAGGAGATCACTTCGCCAAGAATTGCCTCGATCTCTGAATAACGGTCCTTCTCGACGATCGTCACCAGAAATCCCAGCATTTCCCTGCTGAGCTTCTCCCGAAACACGTTCTTCACCACCTCAAGCTTATCCTCTTTCTGAATCTTAGGATGGTTCATGAACTGTCCAAACTCCGCATTGGAGCGGAGTACTTCAAGCAGTGCCACAGCTTCCTCCAAAAAGTCTGTGGTCTTTCCCTCCTCGACGGCAAGTTCAAACAACGCCTGCGCATACGTTTTGGAAACTAGCTTAGCCATGTGCTATCACCTATTTCTTTCAATGTCTTATCAATGAGTTCATGCTGGGCATTTGTGTCGATATTGGCCTGTACGATCTGCGCTGCCATCACGGAAGCGACTGCGATCATCTCGCGCTTTACTTCATCGGCAAGCTTCTGTTTCTCAAGCTCTGCCTCTTTTCTGGCTGTCTCTAAGATTCTGGCAGCCTCCTGCTTCGCCTCAGCGACAATCTTTGCCTCATTCTCCATGCCTCTCTTGCGCGCATCCGCCAGAATTGCCTCCGCCTCTTTGCCTGCCTGACTCAGCTTCTCTTCGTAGAGGGCACGTGTCTGGGCCGCAGATTTCTGGTCTGATGCGGCCTGATCAAGCTCTCCCTTGATCTTCTCCTTCCTGTCATTGAGCAGCTTTCTTACCGGATTGAATAAGAAGTGCGACGCCACAAGGAACAGGACGAACATTGCGATGATCATGAGAACTGTATCTGCCAAAAGCTGGAAGTCCAGGTCAAATAACCGGCTCAATCCCTCTGTCTCGGTAGCAAGTATCATGCCTTGTACCTCCTTATCATAAATTTACTTGAATTTCTCCTCGTCAAACGAGATATCAGCGCTATAAAAGCTTCTCGTTATCATTACGGCAATAAAGGTTTTACGAACAGTAACAGCATGGCTACAAGCAGACCATAGAGACCTGTTGTCTCGGCAACCGCCTGTCCAAGAAGCATCGTAGAAGTAACGTCAGATTTTGCGCCCGGATTTCTACCTACTGCTGCTGCTGCATGACCAGCAGCGATACCCTGACCTACACCGGGTCCGATACCTGCGATAACCGCAAGACCTGCACCAATTGCTGAACAACCTAAGATAAAGTTTGAATTAAATTCCATAGTTAATTCCTCCTGTGAAATATTTAATGATATACAATGATTACCGAAACTCTTTTCGGTTTGTTTACCCTTCGATCGCATTGTTGATGTATGTCATTGTCAACATACAGAATACATAGGTCTGGATTGCTCCAGAGAACAGATCGAAGTACACATGAAGTGCAGCCGGCCAGCCCGTCGCGATAAAGCCAAGCAGACCATAGAGCAATGCCATCATTACAGTACCTGACAAAACGTTTGCAAACAAACGCAGTGACAGGGAAATAGGAACTGCGACATCGCCAATTACGTTAATCGGCGCCCAGATCGGCCACGGGTCACACAATCCCTTGATGACGCCCGATACCTTCTGATACTTAAATTTGTTAAAAGTAATCAGCGTAAATGTGATCAGACCCAGCGCAAAGGTCACACCGTAGTCAGCTGTGGGTGCCCTAAGCCCCATCAGGCCGGAGATGTTACTGACAAGGATAAAAATGAACAGCGTGCCGATATAGTTGGCAAAGGCTGTCGCATTTTTTCCCATAACACCCTTGATCATGTTGTCGAGCATCTCTACTACCAGCTCCACAACGTTTTGGAAAGCTCCCGGGACTTCCGTTGCACGCTTGACTGCCCTGTTCGCACACAGACAGAATATAATAATGACCGCCATGACGATAAAAAGACATACGTGCGTGGTTGTTATCCACAGCTTCTGGCCAAAGAGCTCATACTGGAACACGCCATGTATCATAAAGTCAATGTCATCAGCGCCGGATAACAGGATTCCTGCTCCCATACACTCACCTCCTTATTTTATTTCTTTATTCAGTTTTACATATTACTTTGCAGCTATTTGTCACCCTCATAGTTGCATTCTTTGATCTGCGAGGTATTCCCCTGCATCTCCTTGTGAGACAGCCTGGCGAACAACGGCTGTAGATATGCCGATACCTTCACCCCCATGACTCCTGCAAAAGCAGCCAGCGGATTGCCGATTCTGGTCAGCATCAGCATCCCAAGGATCACCACCACCACCAGATACCTGATGATACTTTGTTTCGTTACTGCTGCCTGCGCCCCCTTTACATCTCTTTCAACGGCAGAATTTAATGTAACCGCCATATGAAAGGCCATAAATATTGCTGTAAGCACTCCAATCCAGAGTCCTACACTGTAGTCTGCCTTATCCTCCACGAGAAAGATGCCGACTGCCTGACACAAAATGCCCACCAGAAGGATTCCAAATAGCAATCCCGGCAGCGCCGTGTTGATCTTCTTAATTCTGTTTATCATCCTCTCGATCTCCCTCGTAAATCTTCCTTGCCAGAATATAAATATTCCGAAAACCCGCTAAGGCTCCTACAAAGAACAATAAAACAAACCAAAATGCGGTGCCTAGCTTCCTGTCAAGAAACAATCCCGCAAAAGAGCACATAAAAATCGGAACCAGCATATTGATGCCAAACTGGGTAATCACAGCTAACGACTGATACACAGACCTTTTATATTTCTTATTTTTTCCCATTTGTGTGCCTCCATATGCCTGCAATCGCTTCCGTTTTCACGTCCTAGAGTTCATTATACAAAAACTTGGTAAAATTGTCTAGCAAATGTCAAATTTTTGTAGATTTTTTAACATGCATTTAAAATCAAGCGGGCAGCTTATGCTGCTTGTTTCCTCTCCGCGTCCGTGTGCATAAAAAGAGGACATTTTCTATTCTGTCCTCTTTTGACTGACTGTTTATTTGACCACTGAATCCGCAAATGAGAGCGCACCCTCTGTCACGTCAAACAGCTCATGCTTTGCAAGAGAGAAGCAGTCGAGCATCTCCGGCGAGAAGATTCCGCACTCCCCTTCCATAATCATGCGAGCCGCCTCGTCCACCACATAGGGGTCCTTGTATACACGCTTGCTCACCAGCGCATCATAGACATCAACGATGGACACGATCTGCGCCCAGATGGGGATCTCATCGCCCTTGAGGCTGTCGGGATAACCATTTCCGTCATACCGCTCATGATGCGAACGGCAGATGTCATAACAGTAATTATAAAATTCATTATCCTCCTGCTTGAACTTTTCAAGAAGCTCACAGCCGTATAAGGTATGCTTCTTCATCTCCTCAAACTCATCCTTCGTGAGCCTGCCGGGCTTTAGGAGGATGCTGTCCGGTATCGCAATCTTGCCGATGTCATGCAGCGCCGACGCGTTGATGATCAGATCTGCCTGCTCCTTCTCGATACCGTACTTTGGATAATATTTCATGATGTATTTTAGGAAAATTCCGGTAAAATACTTTACGCGCTGTATATGTTCTCCTGACTCAAGACTCCTGAACTCCACGACAGAACTCAGCGCATTTACCAGAAATTCATTATTCCGCTCTAATTTCTCGCGGCTCTCCCGAAGCTGTCTGGTGCGCTTCTCAAGTTTGCGCTCTACATAGATCCGGTGCTCAAAAAGTTCCATCAGGTTTTTTGCCCGCCGCATGACGACATTGGGGGCAAACGGCTTGTAGATAATATCGGACGCACCGTACTCATACGCTTTTTCGTCCGTCTCGTCTGTCGCCTCACCTGTGATCATGATCACAGGAATGTAGTTGATATAATCTTCCTCGTTCATAAAACGCAGCACATCAAGCCCTGATTTTTTTGGCATCAGCAAATCCAGAAACAGCAGACAGAGTCTGTCGCTGTGCTCGACGAGCCGATTGATCGCCTGCACGCCGTCTGCGGCTTCAATGATATTGAACTGCTCCTCAAATATAAACTTAATCATCTCACGGTTTAGCTCTGCATCATCCGCAATCAAGATCGTATCTTTTTCTATTGTCTCCATAGACACACATTTCCTTCCCTTCACATCGGTTCTTACGCCAGCAGCTTTTGAATGCCTGCAATCACAATATTATAATCCTCTGTCACTGTGTCAAGCATCTGTTTCGCACCGTCCATATCCTTGCCGCGAAGTATTTCTGTGATCGCATGGCTGGACTGGTAGAGACGTGTAAATGCCATGTTCTGACACATGCCCTTCATCGTATGCGCTGCGCGGAACGCCTCGTCGGCATCTCCCTCGTTGACACAGCGGATGAGCGTGTTGTAGCTCTCATCCCTCGTGAACATCCCCGCAAATTTTTTGATTCTCTCCTCTGTCCTGAGACGGGACATAATGTCATTGTAGTCGCCGCCAACTTCCTCGTAAAACTCCTGAACTGTCATAACTCTCCTCCTGATTTTAATTATTATCGTATCATGCGAAAATTACTTCAATATCTATGACAAAATTATAGCTCAAAGTGATGGATAATTCAACCTCTTTCACAAATCCCGCCTCTGTTCATTTTAACTGATCTCCTCAATGATGAGCGGAATCTGCGAGAGCATATGGTCGATGTCCTCAAACATCGCGCTCTTGGTCGTGCCGAGATGGTTCGCGCGATCGATGTGCTTCACAACGTCCTGATACTGCTGTTTGATCTCATCGAAAAACAGTCCGATATTCTGCAGTTCCTGCTGCCCGCCGTCAATCACATTGGAGATCTCCGCCTGCACCTCCATCGTATTATCTGCGGTCTGTGTGATCTTGCTGAAGGATTCGTAGGTGCTGTTGACCGTATTGATGTTCTGGTCAAGCGCCTGCTGTGACGCGGAGATCGAATTGTTCAGTTCGCCAGTGCCGCGCTCGACCTCGTTAATCCCCGTATCAACCTCCTCCGCCAGCTCTTTGATCTCGTCTGCCAGCTCCTTGACATTCGCGGCAACGACCGCAAAACCCCTGCCCGACTCGCCTGCTCTTGCCGCCTCAATCGACGCATTAATCGCAAGAATGTTTGTCTGTTCTGCGATGGAGATAATCTTTTTCATACAGCGCTGGATTCCCTCGACGGAGGCCTGCAGCTGCTCGAAGGTCTGCTCCATATCACTGTAGGACTTCTCGACCTCCACAAAAGTATGTTTTAATTCCTCCACCTTGCCCTGTGCCTCTGTCACGGCGATATTAATCGCGCCGCGCACTTGGTCAAATTGTCCCGCCGCGCCGTTAATCTCCGCAAAGGTCTGCTCAAAGTTCTCCAACTGATCATGAAAATGGTCTGCCTTCTGAATCACTCCTTTGAATGAGCTGCCGACCATTCCCAGTTCCCACAGCGAATCTACCTCCTTGCCGACCAAATCCCTGTGGTATTCCTTCAGGCTGCCCATGACGTGCAGTACTGGATAAAGGCTGTTTTTTCCTGTTTGTTCTGAGCTTTTATTTCTCCAAGGTATTTTTGAAAATATCATCTGTCGTCCTCCCTCTCTACTCAAATACCACACATGTCATCGACTGGTTGACAAACTGGTTGTTATAATGCTCTCCGTATCCCACCAGTCCCGCATGACTGCCAAGCTCAGACATATTCTGCAAATATGTATCCATATAACCGCGCTCACAAAACAACTTGTACCGAAACAGGCAGTTGACCGAGAATACCGCGGAGCGGTTCGGAAAATCATGGCAGATTTTCTGAATCGTCTGCTGTGTGACCGCCTCATAGTCCGCCAGCTGCAGCAAAATCAGCACATCTGAATCATTTACCTGACGAAAGCACGCAAGCGCATCGCCCTGAACCTCTTTAATCGAAATAATGCAGGTTTCACTTCCATTGATTTTTCCAAAAGGATTCTGAAAAGTCTGGGTCAGAATCTGCTCGTCCGTCACATGCAGAATACTCTTGTACACCTGCTTTGCCGACTTTCCATTGAGCGTTCCAAGCACATATTTTTCCTTGTCTGTGTCTGAGGCGATAAAACGGTAATTCCCATACTTGCGGTAAATATTTTCCTTGTAGGTCTTTACGCGCCCTCCCAGATTCCGAACGAGCGCATACGCGACTGCGTCCTCATAAATCCTGCCGTTTGCAGAGACTTTTCCCGCATCGCCAGTGCCGCCGACCAGTGGTATCCCCCGGTGCTTGAGCACGGTGTTGATTGTCGTGAGCACACACGCATCATTGCCAGCACAGAAGTCAATGCACACGGTGTCCTCCGACGAGCCGTTAATCTTTAGCATGTCATTTTCAAGACGCTGAATATATTTTACCGGCATAGATGAGACCTGCTGCAATACATTTGCCGCCGCTTCCACGCCGTCGAGAAACGCGACGACGCCTACCCCCTCTTCCACCACGCTGACATCATAACTCATTCCAATACATCCGATACTTGGAACACCGGGATAAAGTTTTTCCAACGCCTTGACATGCGTCTCGAACTGCGCGCCGTTTGACATCAGCATAATAAACTGAGGATTGTCTAGTCCGCTGACTGCTTCTGTCAGGTCGCCGCTCTGGCTCATTCCAAAAAACTGCCTCATGCTATCGCCTCCTTAAATATTCTTATCATTCTATTCAATTTTTCTGTTATGATTATACGTTAAAAATAAACAAAGTGCAACGGATATTTCTGATTTTGATTGAAGCCGCCTTCGAAAAGAGGTACACTATAATAGAAAACCTAAATTTTTATGGAGGAATACACGTCATGGAGCACTTAAAAATCTATCGCAAACGCATGATACCAGACGAATGCATTTTATTAAAAGATGATATCATCTTGGAGAAAACAGATGACATCATTGTCACCAAATGGAACACCTTGAAGCCGCGCCGCGACTTTCATCATGGCTACTCATGCTATTTCTTAAAGCTTGGCTACAAAGTGAGCAAATTTTACCGCGAGGACAACTCTCTCTTGTACTGGTACTGTGATATTGTGGACTATTCCTACTGCGAAGCCGAGAATACGCTGATTGTCACTGATCTCCTCGCCGATGTGGTCATCTACCCCGACGGCTATCTCAAGGTACTCGACCTCAACGAGCTTGCGGTGGCAATCGAGCAGACTCTGTGCGAGCCGCACATCATCACACAGGCACTGCGCAAACTGGACAGTCTCTTGAACCTAATTTATGACGACAAATTCGACACGTTATCTTCCTATATTGAAAAATGGGTCGAAAAATAGCAATATACTACCACTTTTACTGCTATAGTAGCATTCCCAAATGCTTGAAAATGCGCTAAACTTACAGTGTCAGGAATCAATTACACGTTAGCGGTGAGAGGAGGCATTTTATGTATTTATTATCGCTCGTACTATTAATATTGCTCTGCATAGGCTGGTCTGTCATCAATATGAACGCAGACCTCATCAATTATCTTGACCCTGCAAGCCTGATCATGCTGCTGGTCACGCTGCCAGTCCTTTTGAGCGCCGGTCTGCTGCGCGATTTCAACAATGCATTCCGGTTAAGTATCAAGCGCAATGCGGTTTGCACCAAGACAGAGCTTCTAAGGGCTGCCGAGGCCGTAACCCTCGCAATCAAAGCGCTGTGGGCAGCTGGCATTGTGAATACTTTGTTAGGATTGATTTCCACCTTCACAACAGAAAAATTCATCTGGGCATTTGTCGGAATTTCCATGATTTCATTGCTGTACGCTGCCTTTTTCAGTATCCTGCTGCTGCCCATGCGGTCACGGCTGCTCGTGCGGCTGTACGAACTTCCCGATGAGACGGCAGCAAGTCCCAAGGACACTGATGCAACGCGCTAAAACCAGCTATTTCTGTTTGAGCCGCCCAATGGCGGCATGGGGGATTCGTATGAAAAAGAGATGGCAGACCGTTCTCTCTGTCCTTTTATATATTTTTATCGTCGCCTGTGCCCTTGACTTTAATATCTTCTTATTAATAGACCTGCGTCTGATTTTTCTGACGCTTGTGGGCACACTGCTCTTAACGCTTCCTTATTATGAAGGGAAAATCAGCCGCCGCGAGCTTCTGTATATTTTTGGCAGAAAATCCATTGATACAGGTTTTATACAGACTTTTCTGCTGCTCTTTGCCAGACTTCAAAACGAGGCAGGCTACAGCCGTCTGCTCAGCGATATCGCCTTGTGTTTCCGCCCGTTGTTATATGGCTTCTGCCTGTTTCTCCTTCTGGCAGAACGGCTGGAGACGCAGAGCACAAAAAACCCTGACGGCACTGGACTGTCTGGGGTGCAAGCGGATACAGCAGATCTGGATACCATACAGGCTTCCGAAAACGAGACTTCCACACCGCAGTATTCTGCCCAGAAGAAAATAGGCGTACAGGAGTTTGCTATGACGTATGCGCTGACCCGCCGCGAGACGGAAATCACGCAGCTTATAATACAGGGAAAGTCCAATGCCATGATTGCGGGAGAGCTATTTATCTCAGAGACCACGGTCAAAAAACATGTGTCGAATATTTTTGAAAAAACCGGTGTCAGCCGGCGGGAGGAATTGATGGTGCGGGTGCAGGCAGAGGAATCTATATAGTTTACTCAACTATAAAATTTTTATCTATCATTAAACAAAATGTAAATCTTATCTGTCCTCATTTACCTTGCTTTTCTTGGCAATTTTAACCTTGACTTTTGTTTTAGCATTCACTATACTAAATATAACTACCTGATGTCCATTACCCAAATATAATGTACTTGCTTCTGCGAGGGTACATTAAGAAGGAGGTCGTATAGTATGCTATATTTTCGTTCCGTTGGAGAAGCCGAGAATGTGTTTAAGGCATTGAGCACCCCTATGCGCGTAAAAATTATGGAAATGATCTACGAAGACGACTCCCTCAGCATGAATGATCTGGCGGAAGCACTCGGCCTGACCAACGGTGCGGTATCCATGCATGTAGGGAAACTCGAAGAAGCCGGACTTGTGCGCATCAAGATCACCTCCGGCAAGCGCGGCACGATGAAGATTGTCCGCCCGCGGTATGACCGGCTCATGATTGATCTGGCGCCGGTCAAGGAGGCGCGGCACTGCTACATTGATGACATTCGTGTCGGATACTACACCACCTGCCATGGCACGCCGACCTGCGGTCTTGCCACGAGCAAGGAGATTATCGGTTCTTTTGACGACCCCAGAGTTTTTTCTTTTCCAGACCGGTTTCAGGCAGGTATTCTCTGGTTTTCCAGCGGCTATGTTGAATACAACCTGCCAAACCACCTTCAGGCAGGACAGCTCTTGACAGAGCTTCAGATTTCTTTTGAGATCTCTTCGGAGTGTCCCAATACCAATGAGGATTATCCCTCCGATATCTACTTTTCGATCAACGGCATCGCACTCGGCATGTGGATCAGCCCCGGCGATTACGGCGGGCGCAGCGGTTACGTCTCTCCTGCTTGGTGGCCTGAGCTATTGAATCAGTATGGTCTGTTGAAAACTTTGATTATTAACAACGAAGGCTGTTTTATGGACGGCACCAAGAAGCTCTCCGACGTGACGATACAGGATCTGGGCATTGACTACAACAGCTATATCACCTTCAAGTTTGAGGTTCCAAAGGACACTGCAAACTGCGGCGGGCTCACGCTCTTTGGCGAGGATTTCGGTGATCACAATCAGGCCATACGCATCAAGGCATATTATGATGAAGAAAATGAAAATTATGAAAATACTGAAACGATGGCGTAACGCAGCAAAAAGAGGTCATAAGACCTCTTTTTAAACGTTGATCACACCGGCTGCCCCAAGCGCAAGAACGAGGATTCCAAGCACAATCCGATACCATCCAAATACCTGAAAATCATGTTTTTTGATATAATCCATCAAGAACTTGATGACAAAAATTGACACGAAGAACGACACCAGCATTCCAATGATTAAAACCCCCGCCTCCAGTGTGGTGAAGGACAGGCCAAATTTCACCAGCTTTAACAGGCTTGCGCCAAACATAACGGGAATTGCCAGAAAAAATGTAAACTCCGCTGCCACGCTTCTCGACACGCCAATGAGCAGCGCACCTACGATTGTGGCGCCTGAGCGCGAAGTTCCCGGGAAAATCGCCGCAATTAACTGAAAAATTCCGATGATAAATGCCGTCTGAAATGTAATATCGTCAAGTTTTCTCACCTTCGCAGATTTTCCTTTGTTGCGCCGCTCTACAACGATAAATGCCACACCAAATGCAATCAGCGCAAGCGCCACAGAACTGGCATGATAGAACAATGCCTCAAACACATCATCAAACAAAATTCCCACAATCGCTGCCGGGATACATGCCACAATAATCTTTAGCCAGAGCACGATCTTATCCATCTCGATGACTGGGTTTTCTTTGTCCCTGAACTGAAACGGAAAAATCTTATTCCAGAACAAAATCACCACCGCCAGTATCGCCCCGAGCTGGATCACGACCAAAAACATCTCCAGAAATTCCGGCGTACAGTTGAGCTTGATCAATTCGTCCAGAATAATCATATGCCCCGTACTGCTGACAGGAAGCCACTCTGTGATTCCCTCAACGATACCAAACAGTATCGCCTTTAGAAGTTCTACCATATTTTATAACTCCTTTTCTTTTTTCAAAAATGCCGCCAATTCTCCATAATGCTTTTTTGCATCTTGATATCCTAACCGGTACAGGGCTTCAAGCTTCTCCCGGTTCTTCTCAATCCTGCCAATATCATTTGCCCGCTGGGGACGTATCACAAACGCCCTGCCTGCCTTCTCCTCCTTCTCAAGAAACTGCAGCGTCTCGTTATACCGCGCGTAACGGTTCTCTGTCAGCTCGTAGATTTTGGGATATTTGGCATACTTGAGTTTTATTATATTTAGCATCATCGGGGACGCCTGCTTTCGGACATACCCTGTCTCCTTTGTGAGTATGACCACATTTTTCACATTCCCGTCTGCAATCGCCCTGCGAATCGGAACTGCATCGGCAATGCCGCCATCGAGATAGTATTCATTGCCAATTTTTACATTTCTGGACACCAGCGGCAGCGATGCAGACGCCCGCACTGCAATTGTGTCCTTGTACATCTCCCGCATCGGCATGTATTCTGCTTCCCCTGTGCGGATATTCGTCACCACCGCATAGGCATTTCCCTCATATTTTGCAGCAGTCTTGTAGTCATACGGGTCCAGCTTATTTGGAATCTGGTTATAGCACAGCTCGGCGTTAAACAAATCGCCCGTCGTCAAAAGGCTGTGGAGACTGCAATAATTCTTATCCTTCAAATAATTTAACGCCACTCTGTAAGCGCGCTTCTTCTGTTTTGAAATATAACTGCACAGGTGGCATGCTCCCGCCGAGACACCATAGCAGTTCTGAAAATATAAATTTTTCTCCATGAAATACTCGAGAACGCCGGCAGTATAAATCCCCTTCATACCGCCGCCCTCAAGCACCAAACCACATTCAATCATAATTTCCTCCCCGAGCGTATCTGAATAACCTGCTCCAGTGCAAGATAGTAAAATTTTATATGTCACTATATTCCTGCTCGACAAAGCTCCGCAGCGCCGGCATCGCGCGGCGCACTTTTTCCGTCTCAATACAGTATGCCATCCGAAAATACCCCGGACATCCGAACGTATCACCCGGCACAAGCACCAAATCATAATTCATCGCCTTCTTGCAGAAAGCCACTGAGTCCTCCTCGAGTGCTTTGGGAAAGATATAAAATGTCCCGCCGGGCTTCACAACCTCAAACCCTAGGTTTATGAGTTCATCATAGATGATTTTCATATTCGTTTCATAGACTGACAGCTCTGAGGTCAGCCCCAAAACTTCTGCCACTGCTATCTGTATGATGGAAGGCGGACAGTTATGACCAATTCCCCTTGAAATCTGTGCACACATCGGCGAAATCAGTTCACTGTCTGTACACTTGGGATTTGCCGCAATATACCCAAGGCGCTCTCCCGGTATAGAAAGGGACTTTGCAAACGAAAAGCAGGAAAGGGAATTGTCATAATACTTTGAAATATACGGCGCATCTACCCCATCAAAGATAATATCGCGGTACGGCTCGTCCGAAATCAGGAAAATATCATGCCCATACTCCCGCTGCTTTGCCTCAAGAAGCTGCGCAAGCCTTTTGATTGTCTCCGTCGAATAAACTGTTCCTGACGGATTATTGGGCGTGTTGATCAGCAGCGCCGTCGTCTCTGGCTTCAACAGCGCTTCCAACGCTTCGAAATGAATCTGGAACTGTTTTGTGTCAGCCGGCACGACCTTTAGCACCGCCCCTGTCTGATTGACATAGTGATTGTACTCTGGAAAATACGGTGCGAACGTAATCACCTCATCGCCCGGCTGTGTGACCGCCCGCACTGCGTGCGCAACAGCGCCTGCGGCACCCGTTGTCATAAACAAATGTTCTGCCGTGTACGCCATTCCATACGTCCGGTTCAAGTATTCTGCAAACTTTGCGCGGACGGACGGAATCCCCTGTGACTGACTGTAGCCGTGAAGCTCCATCGTGTCGCGTGTCTGCAATAACTCGATCAGCTTGTCCGTCAATGCCTGCGGCACTGCCACAGACGGATTGCCAAGACTAAAATCAAAGACATTCTCCATACCAATCTCTTTTGCCCGTCCTGCTGCCCACTCTGACATCTGCCTGATAACCGACTTGGCGCCAAGCAGGTCTTTATACTTCTGTGAAATCATACGCTTTCTCCTTTATTTTTAATATTTCATTTTATAATTTTTATCCTGCCCCTCATTGTATCACTGTGCGCGCAAAAATGCAATTCCCTGTGGAAACGAATAGCAGCCTAAGCGAGTCTTTCATAATTTTCCTGCTTGTTGCGCATTCCTTTTTCATATGTTATACTAAAACCACAAAAGCGAAAGGAACAAACCTCATTGGAAATCCAAGATAATATACAATGGCATCCTGCCTTCTGTTC
>KE159549.1:194929-353475 GCA_000403215.2 Lachnospiraceae bacterium A4 | reverse complement strand
ACCACTGTGCCGGCTTAGAGAGCGAGGAGGACAGAAAAAATGCGGATTCTGTCGTGAATGTTGCATCAGAGGCAAACAGTGAGTTATTTAAAAAATTGATACAGGAGGGAAATCAAATGTGTGAAGAGTTAAAAGAATTACTGGCACCTGAAATTATTGAATTTAAAATACGACTGGAAGAACAGAATGCTCAGCTTGCTGACAAAGATGCCAAACTTGCTGACAAAGATGCAAAGCTCGCTGACAGTGCTGCCAAACTTGCTGACAATGCCGCCAAGCTCGCTGACAGTGCTGCCGAGATTGCAAAACTCAAAAAAATGCTATCGGAGGCCGGCATTCAGGTATAAATAGTATGTTCTAAAACGGCATCGCTTGCAGGCTATGCCGTTTCCTGTTTGCAACAGCCGGAAAGCCGGTACACTCTTATCCGCTTCGGCTTTCCGGCCTTGCAGCCCCCAAGCAGACAACGCGCAAACAGCAGCATTTGTTTCCATTCCTCGGAGGCAGTTTTTTAGCCTCGTGATTTATCTTATGCTTCTTCAACCGTGATTCTTGTCTCACAAAACTTTTTCGAACACACATACGTCACAAGGCTGCGGTACAGGCAGTCTGCCTCGGGGTAATCTTCTTTCAGTGTCATCAAATCAGCATGGCAGACCAGCATTTTCCCAGCGCCATATTTGACTTCATAGAGCAGTCCCAGATTATGATTTCGCTCAAAATTATCCAGCATGCGCACAATAGGTTTTAAATTCCTCGTCTCCCTCATCTTGTCCAATATCATTGGTCTGGAATGCATGATAATCTGATACCACTGTGCCGTCGTGTATGTCTCACTCACAAATTCCGACAGTGCTGGGTGTTTATTGTCAATCAGCAATCCCATCGTCCCAGTTGGAACGGGTTTCCCTACCCCCTCTGAAATCGAGCGGAACATTGGATAGCACCAGAAATCTGTGCAGTATTCTCCTTTAATGGTGCTGTCTGGCAGGGTGCTGTCTGGATTGACAAACAAGAGTACTGATTCTCCATTTTTGCAGGCTTTCAAACCTTCTGCGTTATCATTCGTAATACATACTGCTCTTTCATTTTGGACAAAAATCTTTTGCTTCAAAACTTTTTTATTCAAATCTTCTTTATTCAAATCTTTTTCATTCAAGGCTTCATTCAAACTAATCTCTTCATTTAAGATAACTCCTGAACGCAGCGTCTTTTCTTCATAGAGAAAAATATCATATTCATTCTCAACCGCCGCCGCATTTTCACTTGTCAATACAAAACGCAGCGCATACAGCGCATTATTCCTGCACGCTGGCACGTTCAAGGCAAGCGTACCAAGCGTGAAAAGCCCCCGCCCCGCAGTCTCCTGACATGCCATCGTCTGCACTTGTTTCTCGATTCTGTTTTCCTCTGTGCTCCCAGCCTGTCTTTTCAAATACCAGACAGCTTTTAACTGTGGTTTCAACAATTTCTCAGGGCGGTAATACCGAAGTTTTATCTCACACGCCACACAACTGCCGCCCTTCATCACAAAGCTGTCCAGTGTCGGCAACAGCACCGCATCAGAGCAGAACATGCGCCACTCTGACCGCGGGATAATTCCTTTATTTTTATGAAATGCATTGAGAATGCCCACCAGCGCTGTTCCCTGACCCGTAAAATCTTTGATGTCAAGCAGCTGGAACCCGCTTAACTCAGCACTTCGAAATGCTGCCTCAAGCTCGAGCTTATAACACGCCCCCGCAAGTTTTCCCGAAGCATACAGAGCCTCCGCGGCATAGGGCAGCAGTCCTCTCTCCTCGAGCCGCTCTCGAAAAAGCTTTAAATTCTCAGGCTGCAAAACCCCCGTATATTGCGCAAGCTCACGAAAGTCCGGCGTAAACTCATACTGTCCAATCTCATGTGAAATAACCGGAACATGCGCAATAATTTCTTCCTCGCCGTCCGAAATTTCTACTTCCTTGATGCCAGTACCGTACTGAATCTGTATTGTCCCGCCTTTTATGCCAGTATCTTTTTGAATCTCCTGAGGCGATATCTCCGCGTCATAGTTCCAGTATGCACCCGGCTTCTGGGTCTGCACAAAACCAAGCGGCGCATCACACATCGCATAGGATCCGCGGAACAGGCGGCGCTTTGAGAATCGTACCCCGCTGAAAAAATCGTCGTTTGGCAGCACGGACGGCACAAACTGATGATTGTTGCTTCCCTGCGTGTACAAATGCCGTGGATCATGCGTCTTGAGCACACCCATCATTCTGTTGATTTCCTCCCGGCTGCCCCACAGCTCATTTCCCATACTCATGCCAAAAAAAGAGGGCAGATCGCCAAAGGCGTCCAGCGCACGAATCCCCTCCTCCAACAAAAAGTCCTGCTGTTTTTGATCGCACTGTTCGGACTCCCTGTCATAGATCGTCCCCCAGAAGGCCAGCTCAGCCTGCACATACATTCCAAGATAAGCCGCCGCCAGAAAAGCCGCCCTAGGCGGACAGCAAGTGTGGTACCGGTAATGGTTCAGACCATACTCCTTGCTCGTCCCATATACACGCAGCCACGAATCCAAGTCCATGGGCGCATACCCCGTCAGTGGAAAAATCATTCCGTCGTGCGTCCCTCTTAGGAAAATTTCATTGTCATTACAGTATAACGTCCGTTCCCGGTGTGTAAAATCACGCAGTCCGAAATGGCTTGTCCGCTCACACAGCACCCTGCCGCCGCACAGAATGCGGACCGTAAGTTCATACACATAGGGATTGTACTCGTCCCACGCTCTTGCGTCCGCCCCCAGCGGGTATTCTATACAAAATATGCTTCCCTGTTCTTTATCCTGCGCCAGATTGTACACTTGGCTGTCAAGAACCGCCAGCGTCTCGATTGTGTACGGTGCGTCCTGTCCCTTGTTTTTAGCAATCCACTCGCGCCGTGTCTCTGCCGTCTGCGTATACAACGGTTCATAATGCTCAAAATCTCTGCCCGCCTTCATAGAAAGCTTCGTCAGCTTGCAGCACACTTCTGCCTGAACTGCGGATAATCCGCCCTTCGACGAGAGCTGCATGTTGATGACTGCCTTTTTATCTTTTCGGTCTGGATAAATCCACATCGTTTCAATCGCAGCCTCCTCAACGGATTCCAGCAAAATCTCCCCTAAGATACCGTTCCAGTTTGTCTGCGTATCCGGCGAAGTCATATGGCCGCCGTTTGACACATATTCCGTATTGTCAATCATCACAACAAGCGTATGACGCCCCGGCGTAAGCTTATCTGTCAGCTCATACCGGTGTGCCACATAAAAACTGTCGAAACTCCCAATGAAACCTCCGTCCACCCACACACTTGATTTTCTTGTTCTCTCCATCGTAAAAAAGAATCTGATTTTCTCCGTTTGCTTCTCCGCCGGAATTACAAGCTCTCTTAAAAACCATGCATAGCCCTCAAAGTGATAGGGTTCCGTCAAATACCCTGTCTGGCGCTCTGTGCTCTTTCTGCCCTTTTTTGCCTCGGCAGTCGTCGTGGGAAGTTCAATCGTGTCCGCAAATGCAGTCCGCAAAAAATATTCCTTCTCTAGTCCAGCCTTTTCCCCGTCCAGCGTAAACTGCCAAGTTCCTGATAAATCGTATTTCATTGTTGTTTCCTTTCTGTGATTTACCTGTATTTTATAGTATGCTATCTGTACAATCCCTTGCCCCTTTTGCGTGTTTCATATCATATTCAAGCAGTTTATTGTATCCATAACTAATGACAGATGCCTGCATCTCATCTAACAGACGCTCAAAAGTTTCACGGTCTGCCGCAAAGATCATTTTCCATGAATATTCCTGAATTACCCGTTTACACTGGCTGCGTATGGTCACTTGCTCCATATTTTCCACTTCCGCAGTATACAGTATCCCCGATGCCACCAACAGCATGTCATTTTTCTGCAAATACTCCATCGTCGTATCTGCCCCCATCTGCCCGCACCAGTCTGTAGTCAGTGCAGACTTGTTCAGCTCCTTTACGCTGTCCCACAAATCATAATAATAGTAATATCCGTCTGCACTCTTTTCACATTGGGCAACCGCCTTATAATTCAATGCCGAAATACCTGATTCCCACGTTCCGCCGCCATATTCCTGCGGCACCTCTGCCTCGTTATTATAGAGCAGCACTTCCTTGCCAAAATCCGTCAGATGCGGACCGTCCTCACGCATCTCCCACGTAAGCCCTTCTGGCCCTGCCGCTCCCGAATGGGTCGCGCCGCTAGTCAAAATCCCCTCATCTGAATAAAGCCAGTTGATAAAGTCAACCAGTCTTTCAGGATCTTTTGCCTGTGACCCCACGGCAATAATACTGTCCTGATTTCCATAGGGAGAACAGCCATAAGAATAAATCTGCATGTCCCCGACTGGCACCATCATAAAGCCCTTTCCCTGTTCCATGTTCACACCAGAGTTGTACGCTGGCTGGCACATCCAAGGCCACGGGGAAAATAATACCTGCCCCTGCCTGTACTTCTCAAAGCACCTGTCATAATTTTGATTCATTGATTCCGGGTCGAGAAGCCCCATTTGGTTCGCCTTGAAATAAAAATTGAGCATTCGAATATATAATGAAGTATCATCAATAATACTCTGGTAGTCTGAACCGTCTGCCTTGGCAAGCACTACACCATACTCATCATAACCATACATACAACAGGGCTGTTTCACGGCATTCATCATGTTATCGTCCCAGTCCCGAAACATAGAAAATCCATATACCTTTTCACCATTTTCCGCAATTGGATATAACTCCTGCATTTCTTTCAGCAAGGGCAGTAAATCTTCCATCGTCTCCAGCGTCGGATATCCCAGCTCCTTATACAAATCCCAGCGGATATAAGGGCCATAAATCGGCTCATTTCCTTCGCTTGGCACATCTGGCGCATTGGCGGATACCTGCGATGGAATTGCATAGATGCCTCCCTGCGGTATCTTGTCATTCAGATTTTCTATTGCCTCCTTGTACTTAAAGATTTCCTTCCCGCGCAGTTCCTTCTCCATATTATAGAGAAGCCCGGAGGCCACCATATTTTCCAGCTCGCCATTTGAGCCGTCACACACAATCAAATCACCAAGGTTTCCAGCCGCTGACCGCACCTCAAAAAGCCGGTCTCCGCCGCCAGAAACGTTAGGAGTTATAATGTTAAGCTGCATATTGAACTTCTTCTTGACTATCTCGCCAAACCAGCCCGACTGCACCCCTTGGTAGTTTGCAAACAAATCCAGTACATCAACCACGATAAACTCTTTGTATGGGCAGACCTCCTCCGCTTTCTTCCTCCCAGAACAGCCAGTCAGGTATATGCAGCAGAGCAATATCAACACAAATGATGCCTGCCTGTGAAATCTCCTACTCTTCATTCCCTGTTTCCCTTCCGCAAAATCGTACATTCAGCCAATGTATTCACAACCTGAAAAATTCCCCACATTATACAGATATATTGATCATATCATATTCCGTGCAAAAGAAAATGAGTTTATTACAGTTTTTTCATGGTACTTATTTGACATTGCAAGGATTGTTTAAACCATTCATGTCATGTATAATATGTGTAAATAGAAGTATGAAGTTAGAACACAGGATTAGAATATTAGGAGGCCTCCAGATGGAAACATTGTTTATAGCAGATGATGAAAAAAATATACGTGACGGCTTAAAGTGTATCCTAGAATGGGAAACACTTGGATTTGCGCTGTGCGGCGAAGCGGCAAACGGCGAGGAGGCGCTCTCAGGTATCCTCCAAAAAAAGCCAAGTCTTGTTCTTTTGGATATACGAATGCCAAAACTTACTGGCATTGATATTGTCAGAATCGCACGTGAACAGGGCTATACGGGCAGATTTATCATATTGAGCGGATACTCAGATTTTTCCTATGCGCAGGCGGCCATACGCTATGGTGTAGAGTATTATCTGACCAAACCGATTGACGAAGATGAATTACTTGAGGCGATCCTTTCCATTAAAAAAGCCATCGAACAAGAGCGCCAGACCTCGGACAACATCGCACTCTACCGCGAGAAAGCCAAAGATGTTATCCTCCATGAACTCATTACCGGCACGTGGAAAACAGACGGCAGCACGGGTCTGTCCTCTGCTGATTTTCAGAGCATGGGACTTCTGGCCGAGATTTATCAAGTCGTAATTTGTGAACAGTTCGGCCCCATGCCCGCATATAAAAACTATCACTTTACAGAGCTTTTAAACGTCACAAACAACAACCATCATTCCTTTGAACATTTTTCAGAAGATGGCAAGGAGATAATTTTATTAAAAGGCTCCTTTGCGCTCAGGCGGTTTGAGGACTTTCTCAATCACTATGAGAAGGCGGACCTTCAAAAAGGCAGTCCTTTGGACTCGCTGTTTCTTGCATATGGACATTCTGTCAAAAACCCTGATGAGATCTATCTTTCTTATGAGGAAGCGGCTGCACTGACCAGACGGCGTTTTTTCTGCATACAGGGACAGCATACACTAGTACAGCATTGCTTAAATATTAGTGATTAAATCGCTAATGGTATCCCGGCATATGTCCACTTAAATGGGTGCGCTGTAAGATTGTATTGTTCAATAAAGCGCAGGATGCTTGCTTCCAGTTCTTCTGTTGACAGGTAGCTTTTCCGCTTCAGCAGTTTCCGGTTGATGATGCCAAACCATATCTCAATCTGGTTCATCCAGGAACTGTGTTTCGGAGTATAGACAAAGCGGATCCGGTGGGAAGGATCATGCAGGAAATCCGCCCGGCTTTCCATACTTTTAAGGATCCCTGTTTTCCCTTTTTTACCCAGTTCCTCACTAAGGCCACAGGCTTCTGCCACAAAGCGGACAAGGGCTTCCGACTTATGGGTATTCAGGCCGTCGCATATAAATGTCCATGGAGCTTGCGGGTCTGTCCCTGCCAATGCTTTTACGGCTTCCACAAAATCCTCTTCTGTGCGTGTGGAGTTTAAATACGGCATTTCCATACGGCCCGTTGCGACATCAAAGAACCCGATGAGGCTGGTCGTTCCATGACGGATATATTCAAACTCCATTTTGGCACACTGGCCAGGTAATGGGAGCTTGTCAGGATATTTATGTTCCAGCGCCTGTATCCCAGTCATTTCATCCGTGGAAACAACGTATGCACCCTTCTGGCTTTGTTCCTGGGCGCTCTGGTACAGGCCGCAGATTTCGTTTACTTTCTGTGCAAAAGATTCCGGGGATTCCGTCTTTTCCGAAGAATGAAGCCAGTAACGGATTTTGTGGGGATGTAAATCTACCTCATTTTTAAAAAACGGCTGACAGATTTCACAGAAATCTGTTCAGCGATCCCCTGTTTTTTAATTTCTGCCACTAACAGCGGAAGGCTCCACTGACTTACTTCGTACCCGAAATCATCTGGGTTGCTGCAGGCAAGGTTGATAATCCGCATGATCTGGTCCGGCGTAAAAACAGATGGGGCGCCAGGGCGCTTTTTATCGGTCAGGACTGTCCGTATTTCATCTTCGAGCTTTTCCGGAGCATCCGTCTCAACCTTCCGCAAGGCTGGGAGGGCCGCGAGGAACCGGCTGCGCCAGGTGGAAACATTATTATAATGAAGCCCAACTTGTGATGCAATATTCTGGTTGAGTTCCCCCTGTGACGCAAGCAGGACAATGCTGGCTCTTTTGACTAGCCCTGACGGAAGGGAGCGGCTTTTTGAAAAAGCAGATAATATGCTTTTCATGGCATCTGACAAAACCGGGATCGTATCAATTGTTTTCCTTCGCATAATAACACATCCATTCTTCAGTGATAAAATTATTATGCACCAACTACAATAAAAAAGCAATAATTATTCATTATTATTTAAGCAACGCTGTACTAGTACAGCATTGCCTAAATAACAGTGAAAAACAGTGCCTGATATTTGTGACAGGACAAGGCGGAGGAAGGAGGCAATGCGATGGCATTGTTGACTGACGACAATGCAGGACTGGTGCAAATAGCAGCTGCTGTATTCATTGTTATTTGCGCAATGCTGTACTAGGCTATCATGAACTTCCCGTCATGTTTGCACACAACAATACAGTCAGTGATCTCGAGCTCATTAAGTACTGTAGTGACCTGACAAATTATTTGCAGGCAAACAACCGCAAACAGGTCGCTTCCACGCTTTATTCACTGGAAGAATATCTGTACAATGTTGATAATGATATCGCTTCGGTCAAGCTTTTTCTCACGGATTTGTTCTTGCAGTTAAAAGAAAATATCAATAAAATTTATAACAGCTCGCGCATATCGTTTCCCACAAACTCCGCGATCATTGACTATATTAGTAGTTGTAACTACCTGTATGAGATTATCCTGTATATTTCTGGGCAGGTCAAGTCTGTCATGGACAGCAATGACCATTCCACAAGGGATTCTATACTAGAGGACATTCTTTATTATATTGATAACAATTACAACAAAAATATTAAGCTGGAGACGATTGCCCCGCTTTTTGGCTACAATAGCGCCTACCTTGGCAAACTTTTCACAAAAGCAATCGGAGAAAACTTTAACTCCTATGTAGACCACAGACGCATTGAACATTCAAAGAAACTGCTCGAACGCCAGAATATCAAAGTCTATGAAGTCTCAGAACAGGTCGGCTACAAAAATGTGGACTATTTTCACAAAAAGTTCAAGAAATATGTTGGCATCAGCCCTGCGGAATACCGCAGAAAACTGTCCTTGGACGATTCGGAATAAAATAAACCATACAAAAACGGCAGACTGCAACGTCCGCCGTTTTTAACGATTACGATTACCATATGAATTATTGTGTCAGGGCAACTTTCTCTGCGATGATTTCATTTAACATTGCCTCTGCTTCATACATGCCAGTCGCTTCAAGCTCAGCGAGCATTGCATCATAGCTGTCATCAAAATCTGCCTCGCTTCCGATCACACACTCAATCAGCTTCGACCATGCCACCTCATCAAGCTGGTTTCCGATCTCATCGAACTCTGTCGGTTTTGCAAGTGCCCAAAGAGGCGGATATGGAGGCACCTCAAACTCGCTTGCCTGTGGGAACACATCGACCAGAAGTTCCACGCCCCATTTTTCCACTGCTGCCCGTTCTTCCTCGTTGTACTCCCCAATTACCGAAGATTCGCTTGTTGTCGTATACGTGCTTCCTGTCGGGTCCTTGATTCCATCACCATATGTCGGGAATGGATAGTTATGGAAGCCTACACCTGTATTCTTTTGATAGTCTTTGTCATTCTGGGAAGCTTCAATCTCTTCATCTGTACGGAAACGGTGCCCGCTCTCATCAATAAAATAGTTTACATCTTCGACTCCCCAGTGGGTCAAAACCTGTCCCTCATCAGAGCAGAGGAAATCTATAAACTGGATTGCCTTTACAGGATCTGCACAGCTAGAGGAGATGGCAATCCCTGTGCCGGTTGTGAGTCCCTGATACATCAGAACCGGGCTCTTCGTCGCCTTATCCATTGTAAGCGGCAGTCCGCAGTATGTAGCGCCAAGTTTTCCGTCTGCCTTGAGTACCTTTTCTCCGTCCTGATAATCCCAGTCTTTATCAAACAGGGCTACAACGCGCCCGGAAGCAATCTTTGCAATATAATCCTCATGGGTCTGCGTCGCAAACTCAGGGTCAAGGATTCCTTCGTTATACATGCGGCAGAGCCAGCGGAAGTATTCTCTTTCTTTCTCTGAGCGGAATTTGTACATGGCTTGGTTGTTCTCATCTACAATCCACTGCCCATTGTCCGGCGCACCGTCTGCGATGGCGCCTGCGGGATTTCCCAGCGTAATCAGCCAGTGCCAGTCGGCTGTTGACAAGGTGATGCCGATTCTGTCAAGACCGTCCTCTGTCTTTGGGCTGTCCGCCAGATACGACTTAATCATGGTCTCAAATTCATCAAGTGTCTCAGGAAGCTTGTAATCATTTGCTTTGACTACGTCCCACTGAAGCTGCGCAGCGCCGCAGTCTTTGAATTTCTCCCCGCCCACTGCATAAGCTGAGAGCTGGTAAATCGACGGGTCCTCTGCGGACTGCTTTAACTTGTCAAATTCATCGCCATAGAGTTTTTTGATGTTTGGACCATACTGCTCAATCAACTCTGACATATCAATCAGTGCATCTGCCTCAATCAAATTGTTTGCTGAGCCTTTTGCAAAGATCAAATCAGGATACTTCTGCTCTGCGATCATCAGGGCGACTGCCTCGCTCTGGTCATTGCCGCCAATCGGATAGGTCGTCTTTAATTTGACGCCTGTCTTTTCCGTGATGGCTTGCGCTACAGGATCTGTCCAAGGGTCCTCCTGATTGCCATCTGCGTGGAAGAAGGTCAGTTCAATCACTTCCCCATTGTTTACCGGCGTACTCTCTGCTTCCCCCGATACCTCTGATGTGCCTGATGTTGATACCGTGTTTCCTGTGTCTGCGCTTGCCGGCGAATTTGTGCTGTTATTTCCACAACCGCCAAGGATACCTGCCAGCATTGTCACTGCCAGCAGTACCGCACCAATTTTCCTTTTTCTCATACTTGTTCTCCCTTCATTATTTATATATTTTTAAGCAAAAACTAAAAATATCAATCCTTCACTGCGCCGACAGTCATGCCGCCCACAAAATATTTTTGCAGGAACGGATATACCAGAAGAATCGGCACAGTTGCCACAATTGTAATCGCCATACGTACCGAGAGCGGTGATACGGCATTTTTCATCTGTTCCGCTGCGTGCGGGTCAACTTTAATCGTCGCTGTCTCCATAATCTGATACAGGACATACTGTAAAGTCGGCAGCTCTTTTGCATAGAGATAGGTGTCCATAAAGGCATTCCACTGCCCTACTGCCACGAACAGCCCCACTGTCGCCAGCACTGGCTTGCACAGCGGCAGGATAATTCTTCCCCAGATAATAAAGTCATTTGCGCCGTCCACTCTCGCCGCCTCCTGCAAAGCAATCGGAAGTCCCTCTATAAAAGACCGGACAAGAATCACATTGTAAACCCAGATTAATCCCGGAATGATATATACCAGAAAATTATTGCCAAGCCCTAAGGTCCTCATAAGCAGCAAATACTCTGGAATCAGTCCGCCGCTGACATACATTGTCACAACAAACAGCAGCGTAAACACCTTGTTAAAATAAAAATCCTTTCTGCTTAGCACATAGGCAAGCATCGCCGTGCAGATTACGCCAAGCCCTGCGCCAAGTACTGTCCTTAACACTGACAGCAGCAGCGGTGCAATCAGATTATTTTCCTTAAATATGTACACATAGTTGCTCGTCGTAAACTGTCTTGGTATGACCATATTGATATTGCGCATCGTATCAATCGGGTCATTGAAGGATATTGCAAGAACATTCAGAAACGGATACAGTGTTATTATGATCAAAAAGACAAATACCACCAGCAGTATCCAGTCTAAAATATCGTCCCGGCTTTTCACTCTTGAACCCTTCACAATCCATCCCTCCTTCTAAATCAATTTACTCTCGCCAAATATTCCGGCAATCTTATTGACAATCAGCAAAAGCACAATGCCTACAAGTGACTGGAACATGCCAATCGCGGTACCTACACCGTAATTGTTGTTGCCGATACCTCTCAGGTAAGAGAACCACGAAAGCACCATCGCGTGATCCTGCACGATGCCGTTACTCAGAAGCATCTGGCGTTCCATCGCTACATTCAGGGTACTACCGACACTCATAATCAGCAGTACGATTACTGTAGGCTTGATACCGGGCAGTGTGATATGCCAGATCCGTTTCAGCCGTCCTGCGCCGTCTACCTTTGCTGCCTCATACAGGCCCTGATCGATTCCTGCCATCGCAGACAGATACACAATTGCGTCCCAGCCCATTTCCTTCCACACATTAATCATGCAGACAACTACCCAGAACAGCGGCGAGTTTGTGCTCATCAGTTTTAACTTTGTGTTCAGGAGGGTATCCAGCATACCGCCGTCATTGAGCACCATCTTCGCAATACTGGCGATAACTACCCACGACACAAAATGGGGCAGATAGGAAATCGTCTGTGTTGCCTTCTTGAACTTCACAAACCGGATTTCGTTCAGCATGAGTGCAAAGACAATTGCCATCACGGTTCCAAGCAGTATCCCGAGCATACTGGTTCCAATCGTGTTGAGCATCGTCTGCTTGAACAGTCTGTCCGTAAAAGCCTTTGTAAAATTGCCAAGGCCTACAAACTCCCTCTCCCAGACGGACAGTGCAAATGTTTTCGGCCTGACATCCTGAAATGCCATTGTCCAACCCCATAACGGCACATACTTAAAGACAATCAGCCACACAACAAAAGGCACTGACATCAGCAGCAAATAACGCTGTTTATACACAAGCTGCCAGCTAAATTTCTGCTTTGTGGTCTTTTCCTTTTTTTTCGCTATCATCAACTACTACCTCCTTTTTTTCTTGATATTCAAATTATAATCGCGGAATATGTATAAAAATACTGTTAAAATTTATGCCGATTTACCTTTACTTTTTTATGCATATTTAATTTTTACTGTAAAAATCCGCTAAATTATCAAGTAGGAAACGTTTCTGCACGAAAAAAGACACATGATCTACAGTAAAATACTGCTTCATGTGCCTTTTCCATCATCATGACTCTTTATCAACTACAATACAAATCTGCTCTACACTGCTCCCAACGCCCAATACACTGGTATCCACTTTGCCCTTTACCGCGATCTTTATCTGTCCCGTCTCGCCCGGATTCAGGTAAATCTTTCCAAAGCCAGCCAGCTCTTTAGATGGTCTCATATTCTGTAATTCCGATACCTCCTCAGGCATTGGCAGAATATCCTGTCCGCGCACCATGCGGTATACCTGCACAAGCTCCGCGCCGGCGCGCTCTCCAGTATTGGTAATCGTGCATGTAATATAACTTCCGCTTTCTGACGCTTCATAGACCGCCTCTTTGTACTCAAAACACGTATAAGACAACCCATGCCCAAAACAAAATTCCGGTTTGACGCCAAATGTCTCGTTAAAGCGGTATCCCACAAAAATGCCCTCCTTGTAAGAGACCGTTTTCTCACCTGCAAACTCGCCGACCAGATGCGCGGAACAGTCTTTGTGGCTTTTGTAAAAGGTTTCTGGAAGTTTACCCGAAGGGTTTACTCTGCCAAATAGGACTTCTGCCAGAGCGGTTCCTCCTTCCATGCCGGCATAATAACTCCACAATACCGCCGGCGCCTTGTCAATCCATGCCCCCATCTCCACGGGGCTGCCGCCTATGAGAACCACCACCATATCGGGCTTCACCTCGAGAAGCGCTTGTATCAGCAAATCCTGTTCATAGGGAAGCGTCATATCGCTGCGGTCTAACCCCTCACTGTCATAGTCGTGGTTCAGCCCGCCCACATAAATGACTGTCTCGTACGCTTTTGCCAGCGCAACTGCTTCCCTGCGGAGTTCTGCCCTTTCCTGCGCAAGACTTTGGCTTTCCTTCTGGTTATCTCTGCCATGTCCGCCGCCGTCCTCCAGACTCTTCTCCTGCCAGTTTACGCCGTCCTCCGGCTCCTTTGCTGTGCTTTTATAGCCTTGGATAAAATCCACTTTCACATTGCCGCCAAGCAGCATTTTTATCCCCATGAGCGGTGAAATCTCATAGAGGGCTTTCATCTCTGCACTTCCGCCGCCATTCGAATGAAACCTCTGTGCATTTTCACCCACCAGCAGAATTTTCTGTGGTCTTTTCTCGTCAAGCGGCAGTATCTTTCTTTCGTTTTTCAAAAGGACGATGGATTCCCGCGCTGTTTCAAGAGCTGTCTGCCTGTGCTCGGGCACATTGTAAGCGCCGCTTTTGCGCTCGGTTTTTTCTCTGCCGCCAATCATGTGAAGCTGCATCATCAGTGCCAGAATGCGCGTTACTTTTTCATCTATCCTGCACTCTGGTATGCTGCCCTCCTCCACTGCTTTTTTCAATGGAGATGCCATATAATATTCATCAAAATTGTCCGTGACAGACATCTCAATGTCCAGCTCTGACATCGCTGCCAGCTTTGTATCATGGACGCCGCCCCAGTCAGAGACCACCACGCCTTCATACGACCATTCCTTGCGCAGAAGGTCATTCAGAAGGTACTGGCTCTGGCAGCAGTGCTCTCCATAGAGTTTATTGTATGCCCCCATTACCGACAAGCTTTTTCCTCTGGTCAGACACTCATAAAAAGCCGGCAGATAGATTTCTCTGAGCGCAGCCTCATCAATCTCCACCTCGGTCCAGAGACGCTGTGTCTCCTGATTATTCACGGCGAAGTGCTTCACGCAGGCAGCCACGTCCCACTGCTGTATGCCTTGTATAAAACAGACTGCCAGCTCTCCGGTCAGATACGGATCTTCGCTGAAATACTCGAAATTCCTGCCGCACAGCGGACTCCGCTTGATATTGATTCCCGGAGCAAGAATGATATCCTTTCCCCTTCCTCTTGCCTCCGCGCCAAGCACACTGCCCGTGGCAGATGCCAAATCGCGGTTCCACGTGGCAGCCAGCGCGCTGTTACAGGGCAGATACGTCGCATAATCCGCCGAACCTCCGACGGCTTTCCAGTGGTCCGGCTCAAACTCCTGCCGCACGCCCATGGGTCCGTCTGACATCACAAGCGGCGGAATCCCCAGCCGCTCCACTCCCTGCGTGGAAAAAAGATGTGCCCCGTGAATCATACCAATCTTTTCTTCCAGTGTCAGCATGACGGCAAGAGATTTTGCCCTCTCCTTCAACAACTCGTATCCATTTTGATTTTCCATACGTATTTCCTCCTTGTATTTTCCTGTAAACTCGTATACAAAATAGAATTTCTTCCATTATACAAGGGCATTTTGCAAATAAATACGCTATTTTTTAGTGATATAATCCTATGGATTTTGAAGAATCAGATGTCATGATAAACTTTTTGGGGCAGATGCAGTGTGACCGTTGTCCCGCTGCCAACAATTGAATCAATTGTCATTCCATATTCGTTCCCATAACAGAGCTTCACTCTCTGGTTAATATTATATAATCCAATACTTTCTTTTTTTAATGGATTCTTCGTCACAATATCCACCCTCAGGCGTTCCAGCGTCTCTTTTTCGATCCCGCATCCATTGTCTGAGACTGCGATATAGATGCCATTGTTCTGGGGTTCCTGACCGATTTTAATTGTGACCATGCCGCCTTTTTCTGTCTCCTCAAGTCCATGCAGTATGGCGTTCTCGACAATTGGCTGCAAAAGCAGCGGCAGCGTGATACATTTATATAAATCAATCCCGTCCTGTGTCTTTAACTCATAATCAAATTTCTCCATAAAACGAAGCTTTTGTATCTTCATATAGATTTCAATATAATCCATCTCCTCCTTCAATGCGGTAAACGCAGTGCCGTTATTTTCCAGCACATACCGCATTGATTTCCCCAAAAGTTTGATGGCCGTGGCCACCTCCTTGTCGCCAACAGTATATGCCTTCATGCGGATAGTTTCCAGTGTATTATAAAGAAAATGCGGATTAATCTGGCTTGCAAGCATCTTAAATTCCATTTTCTGCTGCTCGTTTGTAAGCTCCTGTTCCTTCAGCAGCACTTCGTACATATGTGCATCTTTTTCTTTTATATTCTGTACCATGACCTCCAAATCTGAAAAAGCCTCTGAAAGTTCGTCCTCTCCCCGTACCATTTCTTTAAAATCATAATCTTCATTGCTTGCCTGATACATCACATGGCGCAGCGTCCGCACACGTTTTGTAAAATACTGCCCAAAGTAATAGACCAAGATTCCCGGCACCAGAACCGCTACCAGTATGATCAAAATGCAGATTCGAATAATGCTTTTAATATTGTCATAAGACTTATTATCCATCGTACAAATGTAAATATGCGAGTCTGACAGATACAGCCCAAGCTCAGAAATTTCTACAAGGCAGGTTTGATTCTGTATTTTTTGCTTTTTTCCGCTGTCAAGCGTCACGGGCTGGGGTTTGCCGTAATCTGCGCGGTCTAGGGCGAAAAACACAACGCCATTATCCACCGACACACATATCTGATACTTTTGGCTTCCAATCCGTGTTTTGAGATAATTATTACTGATGCGGATAACCAAAACGGCATGGTGTTCGGAATTTACCAGCGGAACCTGTCTGATCAGGCACAGATTCCAGTATTCATTGCCATATTTGTCGGTATCGCGCATTTCCTGCCAAAATACACTCGATTGAGAGATTGCCCTGCGGTACCAGTCTGATTTTTCTATCTCCCCGTCAACGCGGCGGTACTGTTTGTAATCACAGATGTCTGGATTATCACAGTAAATTTCCACCTGCTCAATCTCTGTATAATGGTTGGCATAGTTGTCAACTATCTCCGAATTTCTATTTATTGCCGATGTAAATTCTTCACGGTAAGCATACCGCTTTTTCAACATAGACTCAATTTCCACATTGAATGACAACTCCTCTGAAATATTATACACCTGTGTCGTTATTTCAAATAAGATTGTCCGCACCCGCAGATTATCTGATTCCAGCAAATCTCCATGATAATTTGTCAGCAGCCTGTATGTATTTCCCACCAAAAAGCTTCCAATCAGTGACACTGGCATCAAAACAGCCAGCATATAGATTATATACAATTGTTTCTGTATCCCTAATTTTCGCAGGAATCCAAACACTTCATGCTTTTTCTTGATTTTCTTCATTTTACCCGGCACGCCCCCTAGCAGCTCAAATACAGATGAAAAACGCCGCCTTTTTGCGTTTCCCGTCCGCTTACAGTCTACACTAAATTAACCGTAGAAGCAAGAACGCCGTACAGAATGCAAGCCCTGCTGCAAAAAATGATTGCACCGCAAAACACTATGCGCTATGATAGATACAGGGAATACAGTACGTCCTATAGATACTAGAACCAAATCTTGAGTTTTTACTATAAAGGAGTTTTTCTTATGACAGACCTTCCAGAAAAATTAAAGAACTATATCTCGGCGGAGCTCAATTACTGGGACTTTTCCGGTGTAATCCGAGTTATAAAAGACAGCGCCACGCTCTATGAAACCAGCCGCGGCTTTGCCAGTATTGAATTTGATGTCAAAAACACCATGGAAACGCGTTTTGTGGCCGCTTCTGTCTGCAAGCAGTTCACTGCCTTTGCCATCATGCTGCTTTATGACAGAGGACTGCTGCAGCTTGATGAGGAGGCAGACAAATATTTGCCTGACACCATGCAGCTTCCTGCGGGAATCACCGTGCATCAGCTTTTGTGCCACACATCAGGACTGCACAACAGCTATAATTTTGAAGATGATTTCTATGTGGGCGCAGACAGGCTGCCCTTTAACCGGGAAAAGTTTTTTAGAGACTGGATTCTCAAAGATGTTGTGAGTAATCCAAAGAAAAAAAGAAGAAGCTCTTTTGACTATAACAACGCCAATTACAATCTGCTTGCGTGGATTATTGAAACTGTCTCTGGACAGACTTACAGTGAATTTCTGGAAGAGAATATTTTTTCTAAGCTTGGCATGACGCAGACAGCCATTGACGACGGGCAGCAGCTTCTCCGCAACAAAGCGGCGAATTATATGTATGATTACGGGGTGCTCGTCAGCGCACCCTACACCAACAGCTTGTATAGTATTGGCGCCGGTGCGCTGGTGACAAACTGCGATGACCTGCAAAAGTGGTACGAATGCCTGAGAACCCAAGCGCTTTTATCCGCGCGCGCCTATCAGATTTTCCTGTCAGAAAACAAAGAGCACTATTGCTATGGTCTGGAATGCTATGCCAAAAACAGCTATCTCCACGGTGGTGATTATCTTGGTGTGTCCGCCTACACGCATTACTTTTTTGACGAAAATCTATGTATTCTCATTTTATCCAACACAGGCTCCCTAGACCAGTACCGCCTTGGAACCGGCATCTCGGCAATCCTGCACAACGGTCAGGCACAGCTCTTCCGCAGGCCGGAAGAGCTGAAGCTGGCGCCGCAGGACCTCGCAAAATACACAGGCACTTATCTTCCCGGCAAGATACATATCGCAGAGAAAAACGGAAAATTGTATCTGGTGCGCGTCAACGAGAATATCCATATTGAATTGTACTGTGTCGGCAAAGATAGTTTTATAAAACGCTACGAAGAACAGCAAACACCGCACAGGCTCATTCCAGAAGGCGGCGGAACGCCTTCTATATGGGGGTATAAACGTGTCAGTACGGCATTTTACTAATTGCTGCCGCTGTCAAGTTTCCATTCTTTATGATGAAGCGCCCCCTCCATCTGCATACCTGCAAACTGCTGTTGTCTGAGCGCTTCATAGAGTACAATGCTGACACTGTTTGACAGATTCAGGCTTCTAATCTTGTCCAGCATCGGGATTCGAACGCACGTTTCTTCATATTCTACGAGGAGTTCCTCTGGAATCCCGGCGCTCTCCTTTCCGAACATGAGATAATCCTCTGCGCCAAACTGTGCCTGCGTGTACACCCTTTTTGCCTTGGTTGTCGCCAGCCAGAGCTTTGCCTGCGGGTGCTCTGCCAGATTCTTCTGGGCAAATTCTTCGAAGTTCATGTAGCGCCGCACATCGAGCTGCTCCCAGTAGTCCATGCCTGCCCTGCGCAGCTCTTTTCCCGTCAGGCGAAATCCCAGCGGCTCGATCAAGTGCAGCACAGTGCCCGTAGCGACGCAAGTGCGCCCTATATTGCCAGTGTTTGCAGGAATTTCCGGCTGGTATAGTACGATATTCATACGGATTCACCTTGGCTGCGCGGCAGTCTCTCCACAAAACGCCCCAAGCGTCCCATTGCAATTTTGAGCTTCTCAAGAGAATACGCATAAGAAATGCGCAAAAATCCCTCACCGCTGTCACCGAATGCATTGCCCGGCACTACAGCAAGCTTCTCCTCATGCAAAAGCTTTGTGGCAAACTCATCGCTCGTCATGCCAAACGGCTTCACACACGGGAACATGTAAAATGCGCCAAACGGCTCAAAACATTCCAGCCCCATCTCGCGAAAAGCATTCAGCAGATAGCGCCGTCTCTGGTTGTAGGAATCCCGCATCATCTGGACATCTGCGTCGCCGTTTTTGAGCGCATCAATTGCCGCGTACTGCGACGTTGTCGGCGCGCACATGATACAGAACTGGTGAATCTTGTACATCTGCTCAATGATCTGCACAGGGCCGCACGCAAATCCAAGCCGCCAGCCTGTCATCGCATAGGACTTGGAAAAGCCATTGATCAGGATTGTCCTCTCCCACATACCGGGAATATTGGCGATCGAGACATGCTTTTCCGTATAGCACAGCTCGGCATAAATCTCATCTGACAATACAAAAATGTCATGCTTCTCAATGACCTTTGCAATCTCCTCCAAATCCTTGCGTTCCATAACCGCACCTGTCGGATTGTTTGGAAATGGCAGGATCAGCACTTTGGTCTTGTCCGTGACCGCCGCCTCAAGCTCCGCCGCGGTCAGTCGGAACTGGTTCTCATTTTTTAATTCTATAATTACAGGTTTAGCCCCGGCAAGCACCGCGCATGGCTCATATGAAACATAGCTTGGCTGCGGGATAATGACTTCATCTCCCGGGTCCACCATCGCGCGCAGCGCAATATCAATCGCCTCTGAGCCGCCGACTGTCACCAGTATGCCATTCTTGGGATCATAATTCAGGTCAAAGCGCCTGTTCAGATAGCGGTTGATTTCCTCCCGCAACTCCAAAAGCCCCGCATTTGCCGTGTAAAAAGTCCGGCCTTTCTCAAGGGAATAAATTCCCTCATCGCGGATATGCCACGGTGTATCAAAATCCGGCTCGCCCACACCGAGCGAAATGACATCAGGATCATTCATCTCGCTCACAATGTCAAAATATTTGCGGATACCGGAGGGCTTAATCTCTACGATTGTCTTTGATAAAGGGTTTCTCATGGCGTCACCTGCATCCTTTCGTCAGATTCTTTCTTATCCAGAATGGTACCGTGGTCTTTGTATTTTTTCAGGATAAAATGCGTCGCTGTGCTAATGACCGTCTCAAGCGTGGACAGCTTATCTGACACAAAGTTCGACACCTCCTTGAGTGTCTTTCCCTCAAGGCTGACAAGCAGGTCGTATCCGCCCGATATCAGATAGACTGCATGAACCTCCGGGTACTTGTAGATGCGCTCCGCGATGCTGTCAAAGCCCTTGCCCCGCTGGGGTGTCACGCGCACCTCGATCAGCGCATTTACCTTCTCCACTGAGGTCTTTTCCCAGTCAATCAGCGTGTGATAACCGCAGATAATCCCCTCTTTTTCCATCTGCGCCATCTCATTGACAATATCTGCTTCCTCCATGCCTAAGATCACCGCAAGCTCATGCAGGTCAATTCTGCTGTTCTTCTCTATAATTGACAAAATCTGTTCTCTCATTCTGCTTCCTCCATTGCTTTACACTTTCTATCATTCTGTTTTATGTTTCTATTTTTACGATTTTCCCAGTGTCACCGCCGGACACCTTCGCGCGGTAGCGGAAGATTTCGTCCCCGTTGGCGGGCTCGAGAAATCTTGACTCCTCCCCGTGGCGTATGATGCGGTCATTGCCCTGCGTCGTGCGTCCGATCACCGCCGCCGGCACGCCTGCCGTCTCTAGTGCACGCACCAGCTCACCGCCATTTTCCGTCAAGATGAGCAGGCTTCCGCCTGCCATCAGTTCATACGGATTCAAATCAAAATATTCACATACCTCTATGGTCTCCTGTCTCACCGGTATGCGCTTTAAGTCTGCGACCAGTCCAACGCCATTCTCTGCTGCGAGCTGCCATAAGCCGCCAAACACACCGCCCTCCCGCAGCGCCAGCAGATAATCTGCGCCGGACTTCACGGCGGTAGCAGCCTCCGGCGCGACGGACAGATATTTGTAAAAATCTGCCGCAGTATCCACAAGATCTGACGGGTACCTGCCGCAGAGCTTCTCGCGGCTGCCTGCCGCTATGACTGCGGTTCCCTCAAGCCCCAGCCACTTTGTCATGACAAGCTCTCTGTCTGCCAGCGATTGTTTTTTGACGGGCACCAGATTACTTTCTGAACGGTTTTCCATGCCCGCGCTGATCACACAGACTGCCACTGCCTCCGTAACCATCGGAAGCACCTGCACATTGCAGCCCAAAATCGGGATTCCCGTCTCCTCCGCCTGCACTGCGGCGGTCTCTATCATAGCGCGGAGTTTGATCTCGCGAAGCTTCTCAGGCACCATCAATGTCATGTTGGCGCAGGCGTCAAACAGCCCGGAAGCCGCGCTGTTGGCACAGCAGGCAACCACATGGTTCGTCGCCGCCAGATATGACCGCGCAGCCGTGCGGGCATCCATGCCAAATGCAGCCGCCTGCCCTGACAGAATGCCGGCACAGTCTCCGTTTCCTGCCAAAACGGCGCAGTCTGCCCCCAGCCCTGCGCCATTTGCCTTCATTCCTTTTATCACAGAGCGCTCATAGACGCTCTCTGTCAGTTTTCCGCATTTCATAACCAGTCCCCCACTATATTGCGGTGCTTTATCTATGGTTCTGCCTGCTGTTCCGCCTGTGCCTGCTGCTCTAAAATCTGCTGCTGCATCTGTGCCTGCTGCTCTAGTAACTGCTGCTGCTGGAGCGCCTGATAGTATGCCTCCAGATCTGCCTGCTGCTGGGCCGCCGCTGCCATCTCTGCCTTGATCGCCGCTGCCTCCGCCTTGCATGTGTCTATGCTGCCCGATGCCACTGCCGCATTGATGCGCTGGGCATACACTGGATTATCTGTATTGACGCCCACCACAGCAGACCGCGGGGAGACTTTATAAGAACTCTTGTTGATAACCTCACGGCTCACCTCGGCGCCGTTCTCCTCGACAATCTTCCACAACTGTGCAGTGTAGCCCACATGCGCTGACTCCACGCTGATATAGCCCACACCCTGCCCGGAAGTCGGCGTGATGATCTCATGGTCTGGACGTGTGGTCGAGAGCGTCTCACTCTCATAACGCACCACACGGCTGGGGTCTCTTTGTTCCACGCCATAGATTGTGAACGTGATCTGCTTGCCCTCCGTAACCCCTTCTATGTAAACTGGATTTTCCCAGCGGTTGACAAAGCGGAAATCTTTTCCGGCGGACTCTGCGATCGCCGCGTCCATAGACGGCTTCACATAAGCAATAATCATCGAGTGGTTATGCCGCTCTGTCACCTCAAGCTCCGACAATAAAACCGCATTGTACAGCGTCGTTGAGACCTGACAGATGCCGCCGCCAAGGCTGTCAACCACTTTGCCGTTCATATACGATCCTGCTGGATAATACCCGTTTGCCTCCGTAAAAGGCTTGATCGTGTCATACGTCGAAAACTCATCTCCCGGATACAGCAGCGTGCCATTGATCAGCCGTGCGCCGTTCTCGATATTTTTGCAGCGCGAAGAACTGCTGGTCGAATAACTCGTCGTAAAGGTACCGAGGACATCTGTCATCTTCTGAAGCTCTTCGACACTGCCCTTTGGCTCTGACACATCAATCGCCAGATCAATCGAAGCATCCTGATAATTCCATCCATTCGTTATGTACTCATAAATCTGGTTTAAGGACTCCTCGACATTGACCCGCTCGCCTGCCTGCCCTTCCTCTATGACAAACTGCCCGTCAACCCGCGTGATCGTATTGTTGACCGACGGAATATCGTACTCCGCACACTGCTCCTCGAGCACAGCTTTGATCAAATCCCTGTCAAGGGCGAGCTTCAGGTCATAGACCTTATTGCCATGTTTCAAATCCTGCATGGCTTTGTACCGCTTGACAATATTTCCCTTCTTGCCAAGCGCTGCCGCCGCATCGATGTCGGACTCATTGACCCATGTAAGCCCTAAGTCACCTGCAATCACGGACACATAATGATCGCCGACGGCGCCAAATGTAATATTTTTTTGTTTCAGTTCTTCCACAAATGCGCTGACCGAAGCCTTCGCCTCCTCGGCGGTCATTCCGGCAAGGCTCATCTCGCCCATGTACACCCCTTCGAGGATTTCCTCGTCGTCTGATGCCGCCATCGCACAGCTTGGCTGGAACGCCCCTGCACAAATCACGGACAACAGTAGTGCCAACGCTATGATTCCGATTCGTCTACCTGATTTTCTCATAAACCTCCACTCCGGCTGCTGTACACGTTTCACGGACTATGCTTGAAATGCAATGCCCTGATGCGGCAGCGGCCTTATTTCAAAACATTCAAAACACGATAAATGCTTCAGCACTTTACATTGCACTGAATAATATGCTATATTAGATTAGAAACCGATAACACTCACAGCTAATGGTACTACCATAGCCAATACAAGTATAATGGCTATGACGGCTGCGATTTTGCGCTGCGTTTTTTTATGGTTCATATTCATCATGGCTGTTCACCCCTTTTCGAAAGGATATTATATATGAATTTGATATTTTTTTCAAGTCTTGTCTTGTTTGGCTGCTTATTATTTTCTTTCTGCCTGCACCGCACCCAGCGAAAGGAGGAAGATGCTGACCGCGAATTTTGGGACCGCGAGTACCGGGCAAACTTTACCCGCAAAAAGCCGTTAGATGACCTGAACTATATCACAATCCCAGAGCATCTGCTCTCCATGAAGCCCGATCTCATGACCGATGAACTCGCCGAGTGTCTCAGTGAATTGCAGGACTTGTCCGACGCGAAAATCGTCAATCTCACAGGCTACACCAACACAGATCTCAAGTTAAAATATGGCACCGCTAATATTACTATATTAAGCGACTGTGATTTTCATTACACAAATCTTGTAAAGCTGCTGCAAAAACTTGCTGAACTGCTGCATGACAGTCTCGAGGACGCCCTTGCAATCGAAGTGCTCGAGTTTGCTGTCTCCACTGGAACCGATATCAGCAAAAGCTATTATCTGCTCGCCCAGCTCTACAAAGAGACAGGCACGCCGGAAAAAATCAGCAGCCTGATCAGACAGGCACAGACGCTTCATTCTATGATGAAGGACGCGATCGTCGAAAATTTGCAAGCAGCAGATCTATAAGCCTGCTTGCTTCGTTTTTTGTGATTTTCTGTAAATCTACTGATTCCTGTGTCACCTTATCCACCGGTCCCAGCACGCAGCCGTCACAGCGCAGATGATACTGCACCGCCAGTTTCATCAAGAGCTCGAGCTGTTTTGGCGTGATGGGGCTTTCCTTTTTGACAGTGTACACCAAAGGTTTTGGCTGAAACGGCTCTGCCTCCCGCTCACCGTATGCGCTCACCAGTATTCGATACAATTCATGCGCCGCCACTGCGTCATTGAGCGCCCGGTGCGCCTCTAGCTCTATATGATAGTACTCACACAAATACCCAAGGTTTCTGCTCGCCAAATCATTGAGAAACCGCTTTGCAATTCTGAGAGTATCAATGCCTGATTTCTCAAAAGTCTTTTTGTGGTTCACCGCAGCCTTCTTGACAAAGGAATAGTCAAAGAGCAGGTTGTGTCCCAGCAGGACATCATCTCCCAGAAAAGCAAGAAAAGCGTCTAAGATGTCCTCCATGTAGGGCGCCTCTTTCACGTCGCTGTCCTGAATCCCTGTGAGTTCTACAATCCGCTCTGGCAGGCTTCTAGCCGGATTGACAAAGCTCGAAAAGGTCCCCGCCACCTCCCCGTCCCGTATCCGAACTGCCCCAATTTCTATAATTTTGTCAAATTTGGGATTTAACCCTGTAGTCTCGATATCAAAGGCTACGTAACTCATCGGTATGTCTCTGTTCATTCTCTATTTTATCCTTATATTCTGTATCTAGGAAAATCAGGTTCATCTCATAATCCTGCATATTTTTCTGTTTCATCGTGGAGAGCATCAAGCCTGCAAAGAAGGACTGCATCGCCGCAATGTACACAAAGCAGCATACAATCAGCGTCGGAAAACGCTCTACCAGCCCTGTCTCAAAGTACTCGCTCATCACCGGCAGGAGGAAAACTGTCGAAACCAGCGCGAGCACCACTGCAATCCATGTAAAAAATCCCATCGGCTTATAATTTTTGTACAGCCTGACAATCGTCATAATCACTTTTATGCCATCTGAGTAGGTATTGAGCTTCGACTCGCTGCCCGCCGGCCTGTCCCTGTACTGGATAATCACATTCTCCACACGCATATTTTTGTCAATCGCATGGATACTCATCTCCGTCTCGATCTCAAAGCCCTTTGAGAGCACGGGAAAAGACTTCACAAACTGATAGCTAAACGCTCTGTAGCCCGTCATGATATCGCGGATATCGCTCTTGAACATACTGTTGATCGCGCCGCGCACCAAGGAGTTGCCAAAATTGTGAAAGGGTCTTTTATTTTCCTCAAAGTAGGACGAAGAAAGCCTGTCCCCGACCACCATGTCAGCCCCCCGCTCAAGCACTGCCTCGCACAGTTTTTTCGCCTCGTCCGCCGGGTACGTGTCATCTCCGTCTGTCATGATATAGCACTTTGCGTCAATCTCGCGGAACATGCGCCGTATGACATTTCCTTTTCCCTGCTGGCGCTCATAGCGCACGACCGCTCCCGCTTTGCGCGCGATCTCATCTGTCCCGTCCTGTGAATTGTTGTCGTACACGTAGATCACTGCCTGCGGCAGCGCCTTTCGAAAGTCCTTTACCACTTTTTCTATTGTCTTGCTCTCATTATAGCAAGGAATAAGCACTGCAATCTCGTCCATATAACTGCCTCCGCCTCCTGACTCTGCAAATCCTGCCTTACATATCATACTATTATTTTTCACATTGGTAGTGTATCATAGATTTTCAATATTATAAAGCCTTTTTTCCTTTTCAGCCTTATTTCGGATGCGAAGTTCTTTAAAAAAGGTTCTGAGCAGCGCCGCGCACTCCTCTGCAAGAACCCCGCGCACGGCTTCTGCCTGATGGTTAAACGCCGGCATGTCAAGGATATTTAACACAGACCCGGCGCAGCCCGCCTTGGGATTCATGCACGCCATCACCACCCTGGGAATCCGCGCCTGCACGATCGCGCCCGCACACATCTGGCAGGGCTCTAGCGTCACGTACAGCGTACACTCCTCAAGGCGCCAGTCCCCGATCACCTTGCTCGCCTTCCTGATTGCGGTAATCTCTGCGTGGGAGAGTGTGCTCTTGTCCGTGTTGCGCCGGTTATATCCGCGTCCTATGATTTTGCCGTCATGCACGATCACGCAGCCGATTGGCACCTCTCCAAGCGCATATGCCTTTTTCGCCTGCTTGTACGCCTCCCTCATAAACCGCTCGTCGTCACTCTGTTTCGTCATAGCTTCTTCTCCAGCCATGAGAGCACATCATTGTACACTTGGGCCTTGTCCAGCTCATTCAGCAGCTCATGGCGGTCCTCCTGATAAATTTTTAACGAGATATCCTCCACGCCTGCCCGCTCAAAGCCCGCAGCCACGCGCCGCACGTCCCTTCCATAATGCCCCACCGGATCCTGACCGCCCGCAATCAGAAACAGCGGCAGTTCCTTGGGTATCTTCTTGATATTCTGCTCTTTTTGTATGAACAACAGCACTTCAAACAATGTCCGGTATCCGTTGACGGTAAAGCTGTAATTGCAGAATTTATTGCCCACGCAGAAGTCCACAACCGCCTCATCTCTTGTCAGCCAGTCACTCGCTGTCCGCGGGTGCACGATGCGTTTCTGATACGAGTGAAACGCGTTCCTGCGCAATAGCTGTGAGCGGCGCCGGTCGCCCAGCACCAGCCTAAGCGCATTGGCGACGAGCGTGCCAGCCGCCAGTGTCAGCCAGCGCTGGCTGCCTGTCCCGCAGATCACCGCCCCGTCGAGGTCCATGCCATAAGTCATCAGATACCTTCTTGCCATAAAAGAGCCCATACTGTGCCCGAACAGGAAATACGGCTTGTTCTTGTAGCGTTTCTTGGCTGCCCGCGTGACGCGGTGAAGATCTGCCACCACCGTCGCGCTCATGTGCTTGGGACAAAAATAGCCCAAGTCGGCGTCATTTCCAGCCGTCAGCCCATGTCCTAAGTGATCGTTGCCGACCACCGCATAGCCATGTTGGTTTAGAAACCGCGCAAACTCCTCGTAGCGGTCAATCATCTCAACCATACCATGTGAGATCTGGACTACCGCTTTTACTGGCGTATCTGGCTCCCACAACACTACGTGAAGCCTGTGTATGCCGTCTTTAGAAGGTATATAATATTCCTTTTTCTCCATCACTTTTCTCCTGACTGTTTCGTTCATAAAATGTAAAAAAAGAGGGCAGTCCCTCCTGCCCCTCTTTTTTTTGCTTTGATTGACACCCGTCATACAGTTTGTTATCACATTCATTACATTTTTGAAATCATTACTACGGACAGATCATACTCCTCGAGAAAATCGTCGATATCCCGCTCATCGTTGATGTCCATCACAACTTCAAAACCCCCTGTCAATGGATCTAAAAATCCTGCTACCATCTCTCCTGTGGACTGGTTTTTTCTGATCATTGGCTTTTTGTTTAAAATATCAATCCTCTGTGATACTTCTCTTTTAGTCGCTAACATATTGTTGTCCCCCTTCAATCCTCTTCAATACCGTATATCCACTTTTGTCTGCCCTTGGAAACAACATCAAACGTCTCCCGCACTGGGCAGTTTCCAAGTCCATATACTCATAATCCTTAACGTACCTTCACATCTTTCGATGCTTATCCTTCTGTCTGACCTTGCGGTCCTCTATGGTATACAAACACGCGTTCGCATACCAGTATGTTGTCAAGGTGCTCTGGCAGCCTGCCAGAAAATCAAAGCAAATCTATGATTAGTTTCATTCCCGGTCACTTTCTCCCTCTCATGATACCGGCGCCGAAACATAATCAGCATATATTATGTAAACTTTTTAACTGTTCCACATCGCCAAACCTGTCTGTGGATAAAACACTGCAATATCCCAATATTTATCTACGTTTTCCTCAATAGTAGCACATGTATTTTTATAAATCAATGCCTATTTTCCAAATTGTGCAAATTTACATAACTTTTTAGTTATGTTTACCTCCTTCTCCACCAGAATCTACCATATTTTATTCTTTTTATACGAAATTATACAAAACAAATCTTTATCTATACAACTATCTATATTTTATGATATTATGTATGTATCCTATTACAACATCCTACCATTATCAAAACTCTTTTACTTCAAGGAGGCTCTATATGTATAAACTATCAACTCAGTCACTCAAACCCGGCATGGTCTTGTTCGATGATCTGTACACACCTGCCAGTGCACTTTTGTTCAAAGCCAATACCTCGCTGACTCAGGAAAATATCCAGTCGCTCTACGAGTACAACTTTGATGAGATTGCGCTGAGCGAGCCCGATGAGATCAATATGACGCATTACAAGTACCTGCATCAAAATCCGCATTTCCAGCACTTTAATGAAGTATATGCCAGCACGCTCACTTTGTTTCACAAGATTATGCGCACACTCGACACAGGACTAGAGCTCAATATCGTAAAGCTGTTGTCCCTGCGCGACGACATCATGTCTGCTGTCATCAATGAGGAGCAGCTTCTGGACTATCTCTACAACATGGTGCCAAATGAAAATGAGATTACATACAACCATTGTTTTAACTGCGGGCTGCTGTGCTATGTCTTTGGCAAGTGGACGGGGATTGAGGGGGAGGATCTGGACAATCTGACTGTCAGCGGCTTCATCTTCGACATTGGCAAAACCAAGCTTTCCGAGGAGCTGCTATGGAAGCCGGACAAGCTTTCCCCCGAGGAATATATCCAGATGCAGCACCATATTCATCTGGGATATGAGCTGGTCAAATCAAGAAAAATGCCGCCGCATGTGGTCAGCGTCATGATTATGCACCACGAGCGCTGCGACGGAAGCGGCTATCCTGCCCGCCTGAAAGAGAACCGTATCGACCCCTTTGCCCTGATTGCAGCGATTGCCGACACGTACGAAGCGATGACGCACCCGCGGGCACAGCGCGTAGCCCTGACACCTTTTCAGGCAATCCGCGTCTTTGAAGAGCAAGGTTTTGGTCTGTACGGCCCCAATATTGCGCCAATCCTCACGCGCATCGCCAAAATGTATGTGGACCGCCGCGTCTGCGTGACTGGAAACCTCGACGGGCGTATCACGGAAATCCATGACGATGCCCTGTCGCGTCCAACGTTATTTATCAACAATGTATTCTATGACCTAAGGACAAAACAAGCCGCAGAAATAACCCGTATGGTTTAGCCATACGGGTTATTTCTCACCTTTATTCTCAAATATTTTGGATATGCTCTCCTGTAACTCCTCAGCAGTCAGTCCTTCTGCATTTTCAAGTATCGACTGCAACGACGCCTTCGCCTCATCAAGTTTCTCCTCGTCCAGATCATAATCGCGGATATACGCTTTGATCGCAGCCTCGACAGACGCCTGCCCGCCGCGGTCAATTCCAAGTGTTTTTTCCAGATCATCGCTTTTAAAAAAATCGCTGACCTCCTGTGAAAGTACGTTTTTAAACTCTTCCGCTGCCTGTGTGCCGAGCTCATTGACAAAGCTCTCCACAGGACTCTCCGGCGCCTGACCCGGTTTCTGCCCCGGCCATCCGCCGATACCGCCCGCCATCAGCACACCGGCGGTCACTGCTGCCACGATTGACTTTTTCACGATTTCTCTCCTTCTGCTTCCTTGTTTGCCTGAACCGCCTGCGCGGCATTCACCACCTCTAATGCCTCCTCTTTGATAATATTCTGCTTTTTCTTCTTTGCTGTGGTCACTGGCTTATCAGACCACGCCATCGCCCGAATCCCGGGTGTCGTCGTCCTGATTCTGAGGTAGCTCTTCCCATCCTCCACAAACCGTATGATCGAGATATTGCGCCACTCATAAAATTCAAACGGGGCAAACTCGATCTTAATCTCCTTTAACAACCCCTTTGCCTCAAAATTTACCAGCTTGTTATCCACCCTGACTGGCATGGTATATATATATTTATTGTCTGTCGTCTGAATGATTGTCGTCTCAAAAAGCGCCGATTTTCCCTCTTTGCTCACTCTGATCGCCGCCATTGCCGGTACTGGTATATCTTCTACGTTCATATGCCGCCCTGCTCCTCCCTTTCACTTTGTACAGGCTCCCGGAGTCTCTTTGCACATCAGCCGCAATAGCGGATGCAGGAGAAATTCCGGCAGACTCATTTATATACTATAGTATAGTCTGTATTTTTACCTGTTGTCAAGCCGATTATCCGTTTATAATCACATTATACTGAACGGTCGGTTTTTTCGACCATCCGTATAATATTTGTGTGAATTGTGTGAATTTCCAGGAAACTCTTTATTTTTTCTACATTTTGTGATAGATTAATATGAGGTTTTAGAAAACTGATACACGAATTGGAAAGGATAGGATATCAAAATGGCTAAGGACAAACAGGAAAATAAAACAGCCGACATCAGCAAGAGCAAAGCAAAGCGCGAAGAGCGCAAAAAGGAGGTCGCCAAGGACAGACGCCAGAAGCGCATCTCCAAGATTCTCAGCATTGCCGCTGCCGCCGCGCTGGCTGCGGTTGTCATCATTGCCGCGGGCAAAATGGTCTATCTGTCCGCACTGCGCACCACGTCAATCTCTGACCTCAGTGCAGGTCTCACCGCAGACGGCAAAATCGAAGGCTTCGACGCAGGCAAATCACTCACACTGGCAGACTATGCCAACATCTCCGTCCCCGCTGACGAAGTCGCTGCGACAGACGAGGAGGTCGATGAGGACATCCAGTCCACTCTCGAAGCCCACAAAGAGGCAAACACGGACGCTGCACTTGAGATTCAGGACGGCGACGAGGTCAACATTGACTATGTGGGCACAGTAGACGGCGTTGAATTTGAAGGCGGAAACAGCAACGGTGAAGGCTATGACCTGACGATTGGCTCAGGCTCATTTATTGATGACTTCGAGCAGCAGCTCATTGGACATAAACCGGGGGAGAATGTCTCTGTGGAGGTGACATTCCCTGACGATTACGACGGCGAGGAGGTTGCCGGGAAGGACGCAGTCTTTGCCGTAACCATCAACAGTATCAGCGTGACCCCGGAGCTTACAGACGAGTTTGTCGCTGAGAATATTACAGAGGAGGGCGTCACCACCGCTGAGGAGTACCGCGCTTTTGTAAAAAACAAATTTTATGAGCAGCATCTCGAGGAGTACCTCACCAATTACATTGTTGACAACACGACCGTCAAATCATACCCTTCTGACTACTTAAAAAAAGTACGGGCTACCACAAAAGCAAATGACGAGTCCATGCTTCAATATTTCTCCTCCTATGGCATGACAAATGTGTGGGACATTAGAGATGATGACATCAAAGACGAGCTGTCCTACGAAAAAGAGCTCAGGACACGCGCGAAAGAAACCGCCAAGAGCGCCATGGTCTATCAGGCAATCTTTGAAGATGCCGGTCTGACACTTGACATGGAGGCTGCCTATGCTGAAATGACAGAGGAAAACGGCGAGGATTACGTAGCAAACATGAAGGAAAACTACGGCGAAGCTTATCTCGCACAAGGAGAAATCCGCGAAGCGGTCACGGACTATCTAATGGACTTATACAAATAAATAAAAACTTCGAATAAAAAAGCGCCGCATGAATGGCGCTTTTTTCGTTCACCAGTCTAATTCAAATGCCGCAAATGCATCTTTTGCGGCAAAATGCTCTTCTTTGTAGCGCAGCAGATACGCACGAATCTCCGCGCTGCTGTCCCTCAAATCCTCCAGCAGACTGTCAAAATTCTCTGCTGTTATGCCGCCGGCTTCCGCAAACACCCGATAATATGCCAAGTCCTGCGAATACTCTTCCACAAGCAGCTCCCACGCCTGCGGCGTCTGTGTCCCCTTTGTATGCCTGCAAAGATATGACTGCAAACTATTGTTCATCTCCTCCGAGAGCTTATAGGGATAAAGCAGCCTGAAATACACCACCCGCAGCTTCATCTTGCGCTTCTCCACAGGGTAGGATTTGATATCATAGTCCTTTCCCTCGTAATCCTCCTCACCGCAGGTCCACAGCTCCTCAAAGCCGTCGAGATCGTCCAATTCAATCAAGTCCATGAGCTTCTCATCCCAGCGCCTGACCCACTCCGCGGTGCCCGCCTCCACCGGGTCAAACAAAAAGTAGTCGTGCAGGACGGTGACTGCAAGCGCCAGCATACGCCCCAGACCGCCCTCACCAACGCTGTCATGACCGCTGAGCACAATCTCCCGCAGCCGCTTACAGCCTAGAAAAAGCTCTTTTCCGCGCGCAAGTGTGTGGCATGGTATTATCACTGTCCGAAGCTGTTCTGCGTGGGCAAATGCCCAGTCGCCAATCTCTCCGACCGTGTCAGGAAGCGTGATGTTTTTGATGGTCTTACAGCTTAGAAATGCCTTCTTTTCAATCGCTGTCACAGGATTTTGCTCTATGAAGGGCGGCACAATGATCTGTTCTCCTGTCCCGCGGTAGCGTTTGAGTGCATATCCATTCTTGTACGGCGTCATCACAAACTGCCCGCCGCCGCTGCCTGTATTTTCTATTACAATTTCTTGTAAAATCTCCTGTTCCATAACATATTCCTCACTACAGCTCTAACTCCTCAATCACCTTCATAATGTCGTCCTGCCGCTCATGCAGCATCAGATCCTCATTGTGCCTGTAGTAATCCTCACTTCCATACTGCCCGATAAAACGCGCGCTGTAGACATTTACCGTGAGTTCTGTCACCAGCACCAGCACCTCATTGCCATCCATAAACGCCTTTTCGCTGAAGGCAAACAGATGATGAAGCCGCGCCTGTATCCTGCTGTTCTCACGCTTCATCGCTGTCACCTGCGCATCAAATTCCGACTTTAATATCGCAAATGCGGCATGATCCTCCGCGCCCTCCAGCCGGAGCTTTTTTCCCGCTGACTCAAGGAAATGAATCACTGCCCTGTGCCGCCGCTTATCCTCGCCTGCAAGCGTCCCGGCATTGGTCATAGACGCGATGAGCTTCGCGCGGTTGGCAATCTGCCGCTCAAGCAGCTCCTGCACCGTGCCGTTTTTCTCATGCAGCGTCCTGACCGCTTTGAGCACCTTCATCAAATCTGCCAGATAATCCGATTTCTCAAGGTTTTCCTTCATCTCACTCTCAAGCTTGTCCAGCAGCATGCCAAGCAGAGAAAGCCGCTCATCAAACTTGGCAATCCTCGCCCGCTCCACGACCTGCGCGGAGTTTGTCCCCGCAAGAATCTCCTCGACTTTGTACTCTCTCTTATATTTATTATAAAGCTCATAGTACGCGGTAAATTCCTTGACAATCTTTTCGTTGTGAAGATACTGTGCGACAAGCGTCTCATCTACAGTGAGCTTCTCCTCCTCACACAGAAGCATCATGGCAGACAAATCCTCCCACCCTCTCGCCGTCACGTAGGATTTGCCGCCGACGGTGGTCTCCACGCGGTAAAAGTCATTTTTCTTCATATCCAGATAGGTGGTGACAGCGCTGTGAATCCCCTGCCTGAGCGCGTACTCCTTCCACGTCGCATAGTCAGCCTCCACCTCCACCAGCTTCATTCTGTCCATCGTCACCACATCAAACTCCCGCACAGACTTATTGTACTCCGGCGGGTTTCCGGCAGTGACAATCACCCAGCCGTCTGGAACGCTGTGCCGCCCAAAGACCTTGTACTGCAAAAATTGCAGCATCGACGGCGCCAGCGTCTCAGACACACAGTTAATCTCGTCGAGAAACAAGATGCCCTCCTCAAGCCCGGACTTCTCCATCACCTCATAAACAGAAGCGATAATCTCACTCATCGTATATTCTGAAATGTCAAATTCAAGCCCCTTGAAGTTTTTGTGCGTGATAAAGGGCAGCCCCAGCGCGGACTGCCTTGTGTGGTGCGTCATGGAGTAGCTCACCAGCGCGATGCCGAGCTCCTGCGCAATCTGCTCCATAATTGCCGTCTTGCCAATGCCCGGAGAGCCGAGCAGAAAAATGGGCCGCTGGCGCACTACTGGAATGCGGTACTCCCCATACTCGTCCTTTTTGAGATACAATTGTACAGAATTTTTGATATGATCCTTCGCCTGCTTGATATTCACTTGTTCTCTCCCCCATTCTCCTCTAAATCCTCAACCGGAAGCACCAGCTTGATCGCCCACGGCGGAATGGGCGGCTGCTCATAGTGATCCTCAAGAAACACAAACGCAGTATCATAGCTGTGCGGCGGCTTGTGCTCTGGAAAAACGCCGTAACCGTCCGTAAAGTAAATCAGCCCTTTTAGATTCTCAAACTCCCCGCTCTCAATCGCCTTGTCCACATACGAGAACACTGGCCTGAAATCCGTAGCGCCAAATCCTTCGAGCTGTCCGTCCCGCATAAATGCCTCAAACTCGTCATCATTGGTAATCTTCGTGTCGCGACGCACCTGCGAGTCACACTGTATGATATGAATGTTCACCTTGCGGAAAAAATTTTCACTGCTTTTTAAGATGCTGTATGTCTTATTCAAAAATGCCTGCACCACCGCGCCGCGGCAGGAGCCCGAGGTATCGACAGCAACCACAAACTCTTTGATTTTGTTGACATCTTTGTACTCAAGCGGCTCTACCAGCGGAAGATTCCCGTACAGCGACAGCCCATACGTATAATACACATAGTCAAACTCGTCATCATTGACCTGTAGATCCTCGCCAGACACGCAGAATTTGCGCAGAAAACTCCCATAGTCATAATGCTCCTGCGTCGCCTCCTCAAGATTCTGCAAAATACTCTTGTCGTCGGACTTGTCCTCAGAGAAAGACTTTAATTCCGCCTTGATGCGCTCGCTGAGCTTCTTCCACTGCGCCGCTGTAACCTCCAGCGTCGCGGCTGCCCCCCAGCGATCATGCCCGTCGCGGCAAAACAGGCTGCCAAGCTCGAAAAGCTCGCTCACGCCCAGCCTGTCAGACTTTAGGTTTCTGTAGATTCTCTCCGCTGTCAGTGTTCCCACGCGCGCCTTCCACTGTTCTAGTATTTCCCTGCGCTGTGCATCGCCAGCAGTCTCCAAGCCAGACAGATTCAGGCTGAGTGCTGCGTTCTCCACCGCCATATCTGCCGCCACATTCCACAACTCCTGCTCAACCTTGTCATATTTATAAGCATGGCTGAAAATACAATGCAGTAAAATATGCAAATACAGCCTCGTGACATTGGCAGGATTTTTCTTGTACAACTGCACCACCACTGCCGGGTCATAGTAAACAACTGCGCGCTGGGGCGCACTGAGATCACAGCAGACTTGACCGCTCTGTGCCTGCAGCTGGAATGCCAGCCCCGAAAGCGCCGCATCCAGAAAGCGCAGATTTACAAGAAGCCTGTCTCTGGACAGCTTCCAGATCTTAGGCGCCAATTCCCTGATGGCTGCTTCCTTCTTATCCAACATGAAGTATCTCCCCACTGCATGCCGCCTCCATGATCGCCTGCACATCCGCACCGTCGAGGTCAAGCCCCTGCGCACTGACAAAATGCGCGTTCTGCACACCGTAAAGCCTGCACAGGGCATTGGCATACTCAAAACCAAAATTACAATCGCCGATATAACCGCCGCTTGTGGTGACATAGTACATATCCTCCGCAGCACAAAGCCCGATCGGCGTGCCATCGTCAGCATATGTAAACGTAATTCCCTCCACACTCGCAGCCTCAAAGAAAATCTTGAGCGACGATGGGAAGGACATATCCCAGTAGGGCGCTGCGATCACGAGCATGTCAGCCTGTGCAACGGCATTGGCATAGTCAAACATCGTATCGCCGCGCTGCCCTGCTGCCAGAAGCTCATTGCGCCGCATTAATCTCTCATAGTTCAGCGGGAGCAGGTTTTCCGTAGACAGCCTGATTTCTTCTATATGAAATGCCATATCCTGACTGTTTGCCTCCCTGATACACTCGAGCAGGTGCTCAGCAAGCGCCAGTGTCCTTGAGTCCTTGCCGCGCACACACGCATTGATAAATAGTACTGTGGGCATATCTAACTCTCCTTGTACTCTAATAGACGAAGCGGCACCTCCTCCGCCATACGCTCGTATGCTGCCTCTGACGGATGCAGATGGTCGCCGCTGTCATATCCCGCTGCAAAAGCCCTCGGGTCAAGACTATCGCAAAGTGCCCTGTCAAAGTCGATGCAGCCCTGAATTTCCTTTGTGCTGCGTATCCACTCATTGACAGCACAGCGGAGTTCTTCGCGGAAAGGCTCATACGTGCGCCAGCCATAAATCGGGAGCAGTGTTCCCATATACACGTCCAGCCCGTACTCCTTTGCCTGCGCAATATACTGCCGAAGCCCCTGTATCAGCTCCTCCGCCGTCGGCAGGTCACTCCACGGGCGGAATGGATTGACCTCCACGCCCACCGGGTGAATAATATCGTTGATGCCATGCTGTATAATCACTGTGTCTGCACCGCTCGCCTTCGCCTCCCGCGGAAAGCGCACAGCCCCCTTTAGCCCGTATGAGTCATACGTGATATTGTCATACTGGCGCAGAATCCTCGTGCCGCTCGCCGCCCGCCTCACAATAGCAGTATGCTCGATTTTGCCGCGGAATAAACGCAGTGTCAGATAATCCGGCCACGCCTGCGAAGTGATGCTGTCCCCATAACATATAACTGCCCTGTTTGTATCTGCTGTATGTACTTCTATATTGCTCAGAAAATAAAACCAATTTGTATTTCTCGTATAATCCAGCGGCAATCTGCCGCAGCCTGCATAATTGCCCACTGTATAATATCCCTTTGACAACGGGCCTGTAATCAAAACCGCAGAGCGCATCTGTGTAAAATCCGCCAGATACAAACTGACCGCAAAATCTTGTCCGCGCCTCACATCAAAGCAGATTTCATCACTCACCACTGCCTCCCCCGCTGGAATCGTGACCTGCTCACTGCCATTGCAGAAGGTGACTGCTGCATTTGTCTCCTCCGCAATCTCCCGCGCGGAGTCTGTGCTCTGTGCCACGTACACATGGCGGATTGTCACAGCCTCCGTACCGCAGAAATTGTCCAGTGTAATCTTGAGCTTATCCCCGTCGAACATCGGACGGACTGGATAGCGCAGCGTTAAATCCTTCGCATAATTTTCCGGTTTTCTGTCCGCGATCGAAATTGCATTTCCCCACGTCGTCACGTACTTTTTTCTTCTTAATTCTGTGCTCTGTTCCATGCTCTGTTCCTTAATTCACTTTCTCTTATATTTCAGTCCGCATCTATTATAGCATGAAACTTCACACACTTCAATTATAAGTATTTCGCGTTTTCTCTGCGCCAGTACAAAAACAGTCCCACTACAACTGCCAGCGCCAGTCCAGCCAGCACTGCAAGTATTCCCCCGTAAGATACTGGTGCAAAACTGTCATGATACAGTGCCCCTCTGTCTTTTTCAGCCTTATTTTTCTCCTCCACGGTCTGCTTGTCAAAGCGCTGCTGTGCTTCATTTCCCGCAGCGTCTTTGACTCTGTAGACCAGCGCTACCTCCTCCTCATATGCTGGAAGTGTGATGCTAAGCGTCTCGCCCTCCCCCGCAAGCGCCATGTAATCCCAGCGCTCCAGCACAGTATTCTCGTTATTTACAAGCATAAACTCCGCTTCCGCAAGGCTGAAATTATCTGTCACGACAATCTGAAGCGCACACGGTTCCGCACCGTCTTTACTGTCAGACCATGTCCCGTCAAGAATCACTTTGGGTGCGGTGTTATCGACAATAAAAGTAATCTCTTTCCCATGAAGCTCAGACGCATTGTTGATCTCATTGCCCGCGCGGTCCCTGGAATACAGGCTCAGCCGGTAGGCGCCTTCCTCCGTAAAGTTTGTTTTGTCAATCTTGTACACATACGTGTAGCCGGTGCTCTCCGAACCGCTGATTTCTTTGACAAATACCGCCTTTGTCCCCAGTTCACCATTCTTGGAGATATAAAGGTCAAACTCCTCCACCATATCCACATTCATCTCAACAATCTCAAGATCGCTCATCTTCTCCTTTGTCCGGTACTGGTTTTGCACCAGCGCTGCCACCTGTGTCATGTCATATACAGAGCCTTTTCTGTTGAGTGAAAAACGGCAGGTGCGCACTGCTTCGTTTCCCGCCTTGTCCGCGGCGGTGACGCAAAGATAATATACATTGTCCTCCTTGTCCGTCATATCCGTCAGCGTAAAACGGTAGCCTGTGTTTGTGCCGACCTCAACCACCGCCGTTTCTATCTTATTTTCTATAAGAACTCCCGTTCCAGAGCGCACAGTGACCGAGATGTCCTGCAGCTCCATATGTGCATCTAATACTGTCACAATCGGCAGAATCTCTCCCCGGTTGGCAGAGCCGTCCGCAACGCCCTTCACCGAAATGACGGGCGCCGTCTGGTCGAGCACAAAATCCCGCGCTGCCCGTCTGGCTGTGTTTCCTGCCAAATCCGTATAGGAGCAGTCCAAATGACAGTCACCCTCTTTGTCATACACAAGCTGCATGGTATGCATATCCCCGTCGTGTTCCCACCGCCCTGCACGCGTTTGGGCAGTGCTGTCCAGCACAAAATCCTCCTCGCGGAAATGCTGCTCTCTGACAGTGATGACCGCTGTCACCTCCGACTGAAAAAACGTCTGATCCGCTGACGCCTTTCCCTGTGCCGAAGTCAGTGCCACCTGTATCTCCGGCGCCGTCTGGTCAATGATAAATGGCTCCACCTGAACCTTGTTGGACACATTGCCCGCCAGGTCTGTACAGACCGCCTCCATCCAGTAACTTCCATCCTCCTCAAAAACAATCTCCGCTTTATGTTCGATTCCGTCACTCGTCCATCTTGGCATCTGGCACGCATAGGGTTTTCCGTCCTTCTGAATAGAAATCTGCACTGCCGACGGGTCAAAATTGCGCTCTGTCACGTGAAGCACCGCAGTTCTTTTCCTGCGGTAATACCTGCCGTTTAAGGGTTCATGATCATCAAACTGGACGGAGAGCACTGGATTTGTGACATCAATTTTGAGCAACTGTATAGAAGTCCTTGTATTTCCTGCACGGTCGGAAGCCGTCACCTCAATATAAGCGTCATTGCTCTCGTTCTCCAGCGCGTCCACGACCTGTACCGTCTGAAATGCCGCGGCACTGGTAAGCTCATCACTGTCCGGGCGTTCTTTTGTGAATGAAAAGAGCATTTGATCGGCAATGGTATCCACGCCATCCCTTCCGACTGAGCTCGTCACGTATTTTAGTCCCGCACAGTCTCCGCTTCCCGCATTCTCCCTGACCCGAATGGGGATTTCTATATTTTTGTTAAAAAATCCGTTCTCGTTGGCGCCTTCTGGTTTCATGATAAGAGACACATTGTCTGCCCCGTCCGGCGCCATATTGTCTGTCACAATGCCCATTGTCCAGCCCTCGGCGACATTGCCGGCATAATCCTGTGCCCTCACATACAGAAAACACCTTGTATTGAGCGGAATATCAACGCTGTCCTCCCCGTCAAAGCCTGTGCTGTCCCTCCACTCGCCCGGCTTTTTGACCCGCTTGATTTGCAGAGAGCCTTTTCCGCTGGTGCCATACTGCGCACGCGCCCTGCCTGTCACGCTGCTGCGGTAAAAATTCTCATAGACTATCGTCTGTTCCTTTCCTGCTGGAAATTCGCTTCCGCTAATCGTTACCTGAATGTCTGTGGGTTCATGGGTATCAAGCTTGTAGACGTACTTTTGCCGCTTAGACTGGTTGCCAGCCTTGTCCGTAGTCCAGTATTCCAGCGTGTAAATTCCGTCCTGCGCTTGCCGCGTATCGGCACGGTATCCAAAATCGACGGCAAAATCCGCTAAGGAATCCGCTGTCATCACAAGCTGCCCAGAAGCCTGCGTCACGCCCATTGACACGCTCTTTTCCATAGGCGAGACGATGCGGGAGGTTTGTTTTCCCTGCGCCGCCAGCCTGTAATGCATCGTAATCGGCGCATCGTATTCTTTGGACTCGGCCCCGGTATCATACGCTGGAAATTCAAACTGGATATATGGCGTGCCCGACTCCTTGTTATACCATTCATTCCTGCGTTTTGTCTCATCGACGCCTGTGATAATCAACGGTTTTAATTCTGCCGCCTCACGCTGTACCAGCACGCGTTTGCGCGCGGAACATTCGGAAAAGACTCCTGATTTTGACTGTACGCGGAAGCTGTAATAGCCATTTGTGTCCTCCGCCACATTCAGCGCTGCTTCTCCCGCCTCCTGCCACGGCAGCGCTGTCCATTCCCCGGCGCCTTCCACGCCCTCTAGCACTTCACCAATTTTCTCATATTTGTATTCAAGCTGTCCAATTCCTGCATAGGGACAGCTCTCAGCATCTGTTGTCACAGTGAACAGGACATCTTTGTTCGTCCAGTTGTCGTTATCTCCACAATACGGCTTGCCCTCTGCTGTGGCCTCCACTTTGAATACAGGCACTGCGCTGTCCACCACAACCTTGATATACTCGCCCTGTTCATTGACAAAACCATATGATTTGCTCGCATTTCCCAGCAAATCATACGCGCGCACTGCAATGGCATCATAGCAGCCGTCTGTAAGCACAATTCGAAATGTCCCGTCTGCTGCCGCATCCACCGTTGTCCAGCGCGCATCCGCTCCCGCCGCGGCTTGTGTTGTGTACTCCAGTCTGCCGAGACCGCTTTGCGTATCCTCAAACGCCCCTGTCAGCACAAAATCCTCCGCGTAATACTGAACGGTATCTGTCTTTGACGGTTCAAAACATGGACTGTCCGGCTTCAGTGCGGTCAGTACAGGCGGCTCCTTGTCCATGCCAACCGTGTAGCTTCTCGTGCCGTTTTCCGCCTCCTTGGTGCTCGCATTCCGCTTAGGATTCTCCGCCCAAAAGGTATACGTTTTCATTTTGCCTGTGCTGGCGGTCTCCTCGGATACGATTGTCGTATAAAATTTATTGCCTGTATCGCTGAGCAGAGGCCGCACCTCGCCATCAACCCAGTTGTCATGCACTTTTAAGTAAGTTTCCCACTCTTTATACGTGTAGCTTTGTTTTTTATCACCCCTGATTACCTCGATATAAAAATCACTGTCCCACATTGGGCTATTGCATACTTTTATCGTGCCTGTGCCCGCATACACTTCGCGGTCATACTCCCCCAGCATCTCCACTGTGTATGCAGTCTCTCCCACCCGTAGAAGTTCAAGCGCCGCAGTGTCCTTGAAACATGCCTTGTCGGGGTCATAGACACATGCTTCCTCAAAATAATGGGGCGCGACGACACTATCGTACTCCAATTTTAAAAAATAGTGTATCTCCGGTATCTCCCCGTCCAAAACCGCCTGTTCGCTGTCCGCACGCTGCAATTCTGAAACTTCGATCAACTCCGTATCCTCTGTACACTCCTCCAGTCTGACAGAGAACTTCGGCAAATCTTTTGCTTCCATATAGGTTCTGTAATCCAGTACGCCTGCATCCGTCACTTCCGGTATGATTTGCACAGGGCGCTGAAGCTCTTCGGCGGCGTCTGTATCTGGCTCTGTTGTATCCTCTGGCAATTCCTCAGTACTGTTCTCCGTCAAGTCTCCATGTTCGTCACCGGTGTTTTCGCCGGCATCGTTTTCGGTATCGTTCTCAGTATTGCTTTCGGTTTCATTTTCGGTTTCAGTCTCGCTATTGCTTTCGGTTTCATTTTCGGTATCGTTCTCGGTATTGCTTTCGATTTCATTTTCAGTATAATCTTCTGGCGTGCCCTCTGTCGTATTTTCTGGCACTGCCTCCTCCGGAATCTCTTCTGATGTAGTCTGGGACTGTTCCTCTGACGGAGCTTCCGATGAGGCTTCCGAACTGCTTTCAAAATCCTGTGACGAGCCAACGGACGAGCTGTTTTCTGATTCTTCCGGGGAGCCAGGTGAAGAACTGCTTTCTGCGTTCTCTGGCGAGTCTGCCGATGGTTCTTGAATCGTGATACTGTCTACAGGTCTTGGTATCCTCCTGCGCATCTGCGTCTGTTTTGCCGCGGCTGTCTCCATGCACACAGGCGTGTTCAGTGCAATGATGAGCACAAGCACTGCCGCCAGCAATTGTTTTAATTTTTTCATTTCTCCTCTGTTCCTCTCTCATGTATTGTATAATGGCACACTTCAACGTGCGCCTTACCAGCATAAACGAACAAGCCGCCTGACACAATAGTACTAAAGTACCGATTTGAGGGAGAAATTATTTTTAAACGCCCGTGTGCATAAAACCTCCTCAGATTTGATTGTCTGAGGAGGTTCTCTGATCATCATATAAAGTTTTATACCAGCGCCGCCGTCTGTCTTGCGATGGCAAGCTCTTCATTGGTCGGTACGCACAGCAGCGCCACCTTGCTCTCCGCAGTCGAGATCACACGATCCTCGCCCCGGACGGTGTTCTTCTCCGGGTCAAGCTGGGCGCCAAGATACCCTAAGTACTTTGCAATCTCCGCGCGCCCTGCGATATTATTCTCGCCCACGCCCGCGGTAAATGCGATCGCATCCACGCCGTTCATTGCCGCCGCATATGCGCCGATGTATTTTGCCACACTGTAATAAAACGCCTCCAGCGCAGTCTGTGCCTGATTATTGCCCTGCGCGGCTGCGGCCTCGATATCCCTGAAATCAGAGGAAACTCCTGACATGCCAAGCACACCGGACTTTTTGTTGAGCACATTGTTCATCTGTGCTGGCGTAAGGTTCTCCTTCTGGCAGATAAAATCACAGATTGCAGGATCAATGCTGCCTGAGCGTGTCCCCATGATAATGCCCTCCAGCGGCGTAAGCCCCATCGAGGTATCCACACAGTTTCCGTGGTCCACCGCTGACACAGAGCCGCCGTTTCCGAGATGGCACACAATGATTTTCAGCGCGTCCCTTGTCTTGCCAAGAAGCTGTGCCGCACGCGCAGATACGTAGTCATGGCTTGTCCCGTGAAAACCATAACGGCGTACTTTATACTTCTCATAATATTCATATGGCAGTCCATACAGATATGCCTTTTCCGGCATGGTCTGATGAAACGCCGTGTCAAATACCGCCACCATCGGCACATTGGGCATGATTTCCTGACAGGAACGAATGCCAATCAGATTCGCCGGATTGTGCAGCGGCGCAAGCTCGCTGCACTCCTCGATTGCAGCCATCACCTCATCATTGATCACCACGGAGGAGGCAAACTTTTCCCCGCCGTGTACTACACGGTGTCCGACTGCATTGATCTCCCCAAGCGACTTCACAACACCGTGTCCGGCGTCAGTGAGTGCGTCAATCACAAGTTTTACCGCCACCGTATGATTCGGCATCGGCGTCTCGATTTTTACCTTGTCCTTCCCTGCGGGCGTGTGTGTGAGCAGACTGCCGTCAATGCCAATGCGCTCGCACAGCCCCTTTGCGAGCACTGCCTCCGTATCGCTGTTGATTAGCTGGTATTTCAGCGAAGAACTGCCACAATTGATTACTAAAATATTCATTGTAGATTCCCTCCAATCTTATTTTTTGATTAATATGCCCTGCCCCAGTAAACCATCTTCTTTGCCGGCTTTCCGCAGCACACGCAGGTATCGCTCAGCATCTCCTGCTCAAACGGCATGCAGCGGCTGGTTGCTGCCAGCTCGTCTTTTATCCGGTCTTCGCAGGCGCTGTCTCCGCACCACATTGCCTTGACAAATCCCGGCTTGTTATTGATGGTGTCGCAGAACGCGTCCCATGTCACTGCACTGTAAATATGGGTATCCAGATGCTTCTTTGCCGTCTCGTACATTTCGGTCTGAATCGTATCGAGCAGCGCTGCTGCCTTCGTCTCCACCTCGTCCAGAGACACGTCAATTTTCTCTCTCGTGTCGCGGCGCACAAAGACGCACTTGTTATTTTCGATATCTTTGGGTCCGATTTCAATGCGGAACGGTACGCCGCGCATCTCGCACTCGCTGAACTTCCAGCCCGGGCTCTTGTCCGAAGCGTCCACCTTCACGCGCAGGCTCTTTTCTATCAAACGGTCTCGAAGCGCGTATGCCTTGTCGAGCACACCCTCCTTCTTCTGCTGGATTGGAACGATCATAATCTGGGTCGGCGCCACCTTTGGCGGAAGCTTGAGGCCAGAATCATCTCCGTGCACCATAATGACCGCACCGATGAGACGCGTCGTCACCCCCCATGAAGTCTGGTGGCAGTATTTCAGCGTGTTATCTTTATCTGTAAACTGAATGCCAAACGCTTTGGCAAAACCATCTCCGAAATTGTGGCTGGTGCCGGATTGCAGCGCCTTGCCGTCATGCATCAGCGCTTCTATTGTGTATGTCGCCTCCGCGCCTGCAAATTTCTCTTTGTCTGTCTTTTGGCCCTTCACGACAGGAATTGCAAGCACATCGCGCAGAAAATCAGCGTACACATTCAGCATTTGAATCGTTCTCTCCTCCGCCTCCTCTGCGGTCGCATGGGCTGTATGCCCCTCCTGCCACAGAAATTCACGGCTCCTAAGGAACGGGCGCGTTGTCTTTTCCCAGCGGACCACGGAACACCACTGGTTGTACACCTTTGGTAAATCCCTGTAGGACTGGATTTCATTTTTATAAAAGTCACAGAACAGCGTCTCCGAGGTCGGACGCACGCAGAGCCGTTCCTGCAAAGGCTCTAAACCGCCATGTGTCACCCATGCCACCTCCGGCGCAAAGCCCTCCACATGGTCCTTCTCCTTCTCCAAAAGGCTCTCTGGTATGAACATCGGCATGTATACATTCTCCACGCCTGTCTTTTTGAACGCCGCGTCAAGCTGCTGCTGGAGCTGCTCCCAGATGGCATAGCCTGCGGGTTTGATAATCATACAGCCTTTCACGCTTGAGTAATCGCACAACTCAGCCTTCTTCACGACATCTGTGTACCACTGTGCGAAATCCACCTCCATCGAAGTGATCGCCTCCACTAATTTCTTGTTGTCATTTGCCATTTTCCACTCTTCCTTTCCAGCCAATCGGGCTAGGCACCCGTATGCACAAAAAGATGGCAATGACGCACACCGCCCACCATAGGGACCCTGCATGTGGCATTACCACCCTGATTTAAAAATCTGTCTAAATTACAGCTCGTCCGCAATCGCCGCTGACGAGACAAACGTACCGACCACCGAGAGCACCACTGCAAGAATAATAATCAGCATACCGCCCATCAGAAGAATCATCGCTCCTCCGCCATTCTCAGCACTGCTGTCCGCTGAATCCTGTTCCTGCGCCGCCTCCACAGTCGTCTCCGCTGCCTGTGCTGTGCACGCGCCATACGAAAATGCAGCCAAAAATACGCCGGCTACAAGCGCGAGCATCCACTGTACGAGCTTATTGTGTTTTGTCATCATTTCCACCTTCTCCACTTTTTTCTGAACACGCCGCGCGCGCCCTTGTATTCTAGTTTAACATATGTTTTTGAAAATGTGAATTATTTTACGAATTTTTTTTAATATTCTGCTCAAAATGCGCCACAAGCCTGCGTGCCCCGTCCTCGTCCGCCTCCTCAAGCGCCTGTATAAACTCCTCCAAAGGGCCTTTTGTCTGCTCGTCCGCCATCACCACAGAATGCCTCAGGCTGGCAATATAGTCCTCTATGCACTCGCTGAACTCAAACGAGACGTTTCCGTCAGGAAGCATCGTGATATTGAGCGTGTATGCTATATTCGTCCATGTGACCTTCTGCGTCATGGCGCAGAGCTCTTTTGCCTTTTTTAGAAAATATGTTCCAGCTTCTGTCCTGTCCAGCACATCTTCCAGCGTTATGCCAAAGAAGTCAAAATCTTCTTTGGAGGCGATGCATTCTACCTTCAGCGCTGCCTTTTTGCAATATTTCATTTGTGCGTCCCTCCAATGGGTCTTATTCAAGAAAAAGATGCTGCGTCTCTACAGCATCCTCTCCTCACTCTTTCATTCCATTTCGTCACAACAAGGGTTCGGCGTCCTCCTCCACAAAATCCGTGTGGAACATCAGCAAAAACTCTGCCCCGTTCCTGATTGTGAGCTTCATGACCACACCCTTACCGTCCACTGATATTTTTGAGTCTACTCTCTTTACAGTGTCAAGATTAAGCTGAACTGTCGTAAACATATCATCACTTACCAAACACATCACCCTGCCCGCTACTTTTGCCTCCGAGCAGATTACCGATAATGACATATTCAGCCCAGTTCCGTCTGTCACGTCCTCGACCGTTGACAGCGCGATCGGTATGTTCCTGACATCCGTCAATACCGAAATCAGACTGTCAGCGTCATGGACTAGAAGCAGACGATTGCGCATAACCTCTAAATAGTTTGTCCAGTTCTGCATTCCATCCATCTCTGGCCTCCTTTGTATGATTGATTCCCCTTGAACCGAGTTCCCGCAAAATACAAGGCCTTTGTCTATAAATTTATTATACTTATGCTGTAAAAATGTGTCAACTCCTAATGTGTGTTCTTTTTGTCAGAAAATTTGTTGAAATTTATCTAATTTTAATAAAAATTCCATTTTTTCTCCCGTGGCTGGATGTTTTAGGCGGATTTCATATGCCATCAGTGCTGTACTATTAATAGATAATTCATTTGACAACTGTTTTGACAAATCAGAGCCATACTTGAAATCTCCCAGCAGCGGAAAACCCGCATGTGCCATCTGTACCCGAATCTGGTGATGCCTGCCTGTATACAGCGCTATCTCCACAAGCGAACATACCTCGTTGTGCCGCAAAAGCTTCCAGCAAAGAGACGCCTCTTTGGCGCCCTTGGTACCGCTTGGCACGACAGCAGAACAATTCGTCCGCCCATCTTTTAACAGACTGTCCGAGAGCGTGCCCTCCTGCGCGTCTGGAATCCCTGCCACGAGCGCTGCATATTTTTTTGCCAGACAGCCCTTTTGCACGCTGCTGCTAAGCGCATGTGCTGTCCGGGCGTCCTTTGCAAAGACCAAAAGTCCCTCGACCGGCTGGTCGAGCCTGTGCACCACACCGATATAGGGCTCCTCACCCTTTCTCTGGCGGTAATTTTTTAATTCTGAGACAAGGTCTGCCTGCCCAACCCGCGCGGTCTCTGTCGCAATCCCGGCAGGCTTGTGCACGACCAGCAGCGCCTTGTCCTCATACACTATCATTTTATCCATCTTTATCATTCCTATCGGATGAAAATATTGCCAGCTTATAATTTAAAGCGGTAACCCACACCCCAGATAGTCTCGATATACTGCGGTTTGGAGGTATCTGTCTCGATTTTTTCACGGATTTTCTTGATATGCACCGTCACGGTAGCGATATCGCCGATGGAATCCATGTCCCAGATTTCCCTGAATATTTCCTCTTTTGTAAAAACATGGTTTGGATTTTCAGCAAGGAAGGTCAGAAGGTCAAATTCTTTTGTCGTAAAGTTGCGCTCCTCGCCGTCCACAAAAACGCGCCGCGCGGTCTTGTCGATGCGGATTCCTCTGATTTCCACCACATCATTCTCTTTCATATGGCTGCCCACCAGACGGTTGTAGCGCGCCATATGCGCCTTCACGCGCGCCACCAGCTCGCTTGGACTAAAGGGTTTGGTCAGATAATCGTCCGCACCCAGTCCCAGACCGCGAATCTTGTCGATATCGTCCTTCTTGGCGGAAACCATCAAAATGGGCACGTCCTTGTCCTCGCGGATGCGCTTGCAGATCTCAAACCCGTCAATCCCCGGAAGCATCAAGTCCAGGATAATCAGATCAAACTCCTCTGCCAGCGCAGTTGCAAGACCTGTGTCTCCGCTGTTCTCAATCTTGACCTCAAAGTCATTGAGCTCCAGATAATCCTTCTCAAGCTCAGCGATTGCCTCCTCATCCTCCACAATTAAAATTCTGCTCATACACACTTTCCTTTCCTATTACAATATATACTTCTCTAATAAAACTTATTAAATCACTACCTCATCTGTCTTTTCCGTGTACTTTCGCAGGACAAAATGCATACAGGTTCCCTCGCCCTCCTTGCTGGTCGCCCACACATATCCGCCGTGATCTTCTATAATCTTCTTCACAATGCTCAGCCCGATGCCGCTGCCGCCCTGCAAGGAATTTCTCGACGAATCTGTCCGGTAAAAGCGCTCAAAGATACTGCCGATATCCTTCGACGCGATGCCCTTTCCATCGTCCTCAATCTCAATCTTGACAGACTCCCCTTCATCCAAGAGGCGGATATCAATGACACCGTTTGAATGTCCCATATACTTGACGCTGTTGCTGATAATGTTGTTAATCACTTTTTTGAGCTGCTCCGGGTCTGCCACGACACAGGTATTTGCCGGCACAAGATTCGTAAAATCAAGGTGTATGTTTTTCGATTCAAGGTCAAGCCCCACCTCCTCCACACAGTCCGTAAAATAATCCGAGACATTCAAAATATGGAAATGATATGGAATCTTGTTGGAGTCTATCCCCGAATAAGTCGTCAGCTCATTAATCAGCCGGTCCATATCATTTGCCTTGTTGTAGATCGTCTTGATGTACTTATCCATTTTCTCCGGCGTGTCCGCAACGCCGTCCATAATGCCCTCCACATAGCCCTTAATCGACGTAATCGGCGTCTTGAGGTCATGGGAGATATTGCTCACAAGCTCTTTGGATTTTTTCTCATTCTGAGCCTTCTCCTCCTCACTTTCCTTTAGCTGGAGACGCATCTGCTCATAATTGACAAAAAGAAGTCCGATCTCATCCTCGCGCCCGCCGTTCATATGATAATCAAAATCCCCGACCGAGATGTGCTGCATGGCAACACTCAGCTCTTTGAGCGGTCTGTACACGTCCTTGTTGAGCCATGCGGTGATGATCGCACTCGTCATAATCAGAATGATGACCATGGCAATCAGCATATACTTCAGCAGGCTTCTGTTGACCATCGCCCCAATCATGATATCCTTCTTGCTCAGTTCCTGAAGCATATCAATATTCACAGAATACCCATACCCCAGAAATACCATGACGACGCACATCATCGGCACCAGTATGATCGCCAAAAAGAGAATCATCATTTTTGTCTTGAGGTTGATGCGTGTCTTGCTTTTCATAATAAATATCGTCTCCATTCCGGCGCCTGCCCGAAAAAATTAATAAGCAGCCTGACTAAATTGAAATAAAAAACTCAAATATAGGTTTAGTATAGCATATAAGATTTTAAAATATAGTACTTTTGAGATTTCTTTATTTTTTTTTAATCAGGAAATATTTTTTGAAAATAATTTTATTTTTCTATTGACAGAAAAGAGAGAAACAAATATAATAACAGTAATCATTACTGATTTAGTAATGAGAAAATGTAGATCTAATGCACTGTTTTTTACTCAGTGCACTAGAAAGGCAGGGGTAATATGAATATGAAGTACAGCCGTCAGCGTGCTGCAATCCTCTCCTTCCTACAATCCCGCAGGGATCACCCAACGGCAGAGACTGTCTATACCAGTGTGAAGGAGGCGTTTCCCAATATCAGTCTTGGCACTGTATATCGGAACTTAAACCAGTTGGCGGAGGCTGGCATGATCGCCAAGCACAGTTTTGGGGTTTTGAATATTGACCATTTTGATTTCAATACCAGCCCGCATTATCATTTTGTATGTACGTGCTGCAATGCGGTCATTGATCTGCCTATGGAGCCTATTGATTTTGCCGCCATTGATGCGAAGGCATCTGAGGGTTTTGACGGCTTAATCGAGGAACACCGGCTATACTTCTGCGGTATCTGCAAAAGCTGTCTTGACAAGACATCAAGACAGGCATCATATGGCTATGTGGAAAACGGACAGGCTGTACCAGACTGCAACTGTTTTCCTGAGTGATAATATAAAGGAGGATTTTTAAAATGAAATTTGTATGTAATGTATGTGGCTATGTTTACGAGGGAGACAGCGCACCAGAGAAATGCCCGCAGTGTAACGCACCTGCTGAGAAGTTCTCAGTACAGGCTGGCGACAGAACTTGGGCTGCAGAGCATGTAGTTGGCGTGGCACAGGGCTCAAGCGAGGATATCATGGCTGATTTGAGAGCAAACTTTAACGGCGAGTGCACCGAGGTTGGTATGTATCTTGCTATGGCGAGAGTGGCTCACAGAGAGGGTTATCCTGAGATCGGTCTCTACTGGGAGAAGGCTGCATGGGAAGAGGCTGAGCACGCTGCAAAATTTGCAGAGCTGTTAGGCGAAGTTGTGACAGACTCTACAAAGAAAAATCTTGAGATGCGCGTGGAGGCAGAGAACGGCGCTACTGCTGGTAAGTTTGATCTTGCCAAAAGAGCAAAGGCTGCAAATCTGGATGCAATCCATGATACCGTTCATGAGATGGCAAGAGACGAGGCTAGACACGGCAAGGCGTTTGAGGGCTTGTTGAAGAGATACTTTGGTTAATTTCGATTAAAACGAAAACGGCATGATTTAGAAATTTTAAGAGGAATGGGCGCTTCGCGCCTGTTCCTCTTTCGTTTAAAACTATTTGACAATACATGAGATATTTTGCAGAATATACAAGGGTGCTGCCGAAGCACGGTAGGACGGTTTGTCTTCCATCAGAGAGCACAAGCTCTGTTTACATAGAAACCTCTTGAGGAATCTGGGAAAGGAGAACATATTGCATATGATGACAATTTCACTGCAATCTATTTATTACGGATTAGGTATTGCCAGTATTTTATGCAAAGCTGCATATAAATTAGGTTATGAGATTGGTAAGAATGCAAGAAAGTAACTGTCCTCAGCCTCGTAAACTGAACAGTTACTTTCTTAGAACTAAAGAAGAGACATTTAACTTTTAATAGGCATATCTAATTATCAGCTTGATTAATACTCGTGTAAATTTTTGACTGTTGAAAAGACAGCATGAAATTAAAAGCCTGCTGCCTCTTTCTCTCTCTTTATATCTCCCTTCAATATAAAATATCCATTCTACTTGAACACTTCAAATATATTATAGTCCTTTTATTTCTTTCCATTATATTGTATAATATAAGTATCATTTCAACACAAACAGGAGGATTTACATTGAAATTTGAATGGGATGAAGATAAAAACGAGCAAAATCTTGCGAAGCATGGTATAGATTTTGAGACAGCAATACTTGTTTTTAATGATTTACAACGCATTGAAATCTATGATATGGAACATAGTATTCATGAAGATCGTTATAATACTATCGGCATGGTAAATGATATTCTATTCGTCGTTTATACAGAAAGAAAGGAAAACATACGTCTAATATCGGCAAGACTTGCAACCAAAACAGAAAGGAGTATTTATTATGATACGGACAGTTACTTTGGATAGAGACCAAAAACCCACAAAAGAACAAATCAGGCAAATAGAAGAAGCTGCAAAAAAAGAAATTGTATTTGATGAAGATTCTCCCGAACTTACCCCTGCAATGGAAAAAGCATTTCGTTTAGCGGCAAAAAACCGCAACACCCAAAGAAAAACAAACATTTCCTAATTTTGTATTGAGAGGCATTGCATGAACCCTCAAAGGACACAGAAAAAGCCGCATCCTTTGGTCTAGAAGACGGCTTTTTCTGATCTGCACAATTATTGTGAGGTACTACATGAAGTGCCGTAAGCGCTCCCATTTTATTGACAAAAAAATAACAAAATGGTAAAATAAGTATATAATCCAACACGAAAAGATTATAAAACGAACGTCAGGAGGAGCGAATCATGGACCAATTGTCAATGAAAAACGAAGAAAAACTGATCAACAACATTTTATTCCTTTACATTCTGGGCGTTGCCATATCCGGCTGGGCATTTGTGATGATCTTTTTGAACGGCGGTGCGCGCGAGTGCGTTTTCCTGCTGTCAGGCCTGTCCGCGATCGTGACAAAATTATTAGAAAAAAGTCTGGGAAACCGCACAAAATATGTGTACGCCTGTATCCCGCCCATCATTGGCGCCATCACCGTGGCAGTGTCCTGCACCAATGACAGTCCCGGTTATGTGTGCATCACACATTATTATTTCGTCGCAACCCTTTTATTAGTGCCCTACTACAAACAGGAAGTACTAAAATTCAGCTATATCATCACCATAGTTGTCAACACGATCATGATGATTTTATTTCCAGCGGGCTTTTTAAAACTCCACAGTGTCATCGGCTGGATTTTCACAACAATTGTCTATACTGTACTAGTCGCTGCCTGCTGCTTTATCTGCTACCGCACGACCCTGCTGTTTGGCATGGTGGAGAAAAAGGAAGAAGATCTGAAAAATGTACTCGATGAAGTGCAGGCATTGTCCGAAGATTTATCCAGTGCAGGTACGACACTGTCGTCCATCTCCGAAAATGAAAGCGCATCTGCTGAGGAGCTGGCGGCTACCAGTGAACAGTTGGTGGAACGCAACAATGTGCTCAGCTCCAAGACAGACGAGAGTATGGAGAATCTCGGTGAGCTGCGCGAGTGGGAAAGCGTCGTCGCGGACAATGTCAGCAAGGTGGAAGCCTCCTCTAAAGATTTATACGAAAAGTCCAAAGAAAACGAGAAGCTTCTGCAAGATTTGCATACAATTAACGGCGAAGTGTCCGAGTCCATGAACACCACAAACGAAATCACACAGAGACTCTCAGAAGCCGTACAGGAAATCGGTGTCACATTGAAACTAATTAGCGACATCTCAAATTCCATCAATTTACTGTCTCTCAATGCGTCGATTGAAGCGGCAAGAGCCGGGGAAGCCGGTAAGGGCTTCGCAGTCGTGGCGTCCGAGGTAGGCAACTTGGCAAAAAGTACACAGGAATCCCTGAAAGTCGTTCAATCCGTCATCGAACGTGTACAGCAGAACGTGACAGATATCACGACACAGGTTGGCGAAAACGCTGCCAAAATCGGCACACAGAATGAATACGTTGCCAATGTCATCTCGTGCATGAAGGATATGAAAGAACTGTTGAATATCTCTGCCAACGCCATTCAAACGATGGGTGATGCACACAGCAATCAGGCGGAGGTTATCAAAAAGACTGTCACCATCAATGAGGATATCGCAGAGAGCATTCGCAGTGAAAACGAGCAGTTCAATTCCATCAATGCGATGGCAGAGAGCAATGCAAACGACACCACCAACGTCGCCGCACAGGCGAACGCGATCAATGATATGGTTGAGAAAATGACGCAGTTATTGACGCAGAACAACTGAAAAGAAAGCTGTCACAACAGAGATTTTCCTCATTGTGGCAGCTTTTTGCGATTAATCATCCTCCTGTTTTTCCCAATTATAATATTTTGCCCAATATGTCCACGGGTATAATTTCCCGGTCTTGATAAAATACGCCACACAGTCGGCAGCCAGCTCGAGATTATCCGTTGCATATTCGCCAAAATCGCTGTCTTCCTGATCACTAACCTGATGAGGCAGTCTGTCCCAGTCAACAGGATGGTTTGGGTCAAACAAAGAGTAATTGATTTTTTGTTCTTTATCAAAAAAATTGACGCAGACGCCCTCGCCGGATATGCAGAGGGTCATATCTTCCTCCTCTCCCCAATACTGTAAAGAGAGGTACAGCTCGTCCAGCTTCTTTTTACGAATCTTTTTCATCAGTTTCTCTACAACCTTTTGCGTGATCTCACGCCCTTGCCATGTTTTTTCCTCGTCATTGATATCATAATACGCAATATACAGCACAGTGTAGGGCGGTTTCCAGTCCCATGATTCTACTGGCTGCGGCTTGACCAGTTCATACGATGGAAATCCATCTCCGCGAATACATCTGGGATTCGTTTTTACCTGAATTGGCAGTGGGTCCAGCAGCTCTCTGTGCAGAAGCTGACGCTCTGCCGGCAGAAAGACCATTTTTAATTCCGGCATCTGTGCTAAGATTGCACAATCTCTGAAATTGGTGTGGCTCAAATCTACGATTTCCAGACTGCGGCATTTTAATAAGAAGGAAAAATCGTCGAAATCCGCAGGCGGCAGGTCAAGAATCGTCACTTGTGACAGATTTTCCAGCGCATAGGAAGCCGACAGATTGGTCCGGGACAGGTTGAGCACTTCCAGCTTCCGACAGCTTCTTAAAAAATCATAATTCTCTAAGCGCACCTTGGGCATACAGAGTACATTCAGATTCGGCAGCTCGCCCAGAAGTGACCAGTTTCCCGGTTCAGGCGCCAGCCAGTCAGGAAATTTGGGATATCTCCGCACATAATACTCGTCGCTCAATCCTGCCAATTCAACTTCAACCAAATCCTCCATACTCTCAGGAACCATGCCATAAACGTTTTCAATCCAGAACAGCAGCCCGGGATCGACACCGCGCCGCACAGCAGAAACGGCTGGCGGCTGCACCCCTGACCCGTCTAAGCGTCCTGTCAAAATCACGTGAAGAACCGCCTCTGTCATATCCCTGTAAGACTCAAATAAAACAGGCGTCTGTAAGAGTTTTCTGTCATCTGCCCTTAATGGAATATGCATATGGTGATTCAGTATATACTCATTCAGCTGGAGGAAAACAGCAGTCGATTGCTCTTGATTCATCACCGCCGCACTGCATCCGTGTGTGAACCCGAAATCTTCTAGTTGATGTATCAGTTCTATGCGCTCAGCAGCCTCATAATGGTCCACAGGCATAAAGGGACTGATATACAACTGCACGACCATTCCCATGTTTACCTGAGAAATCAGCAGTTCAATGATCTGCAGTGTAATCTCCCTGCCTGTAAATACTTTCTCTCCAACAGTATTCGACTGCGCGCATAACTCCGGCGGAAGTTCGGCGTGATCTGCGAATTTGACGTATATGTACCATGCATAATAGGGGGCGTTTGGAATATTCATAGGGCATCACCTTTCTGTATAGAATGTATGTTTTATATATTTTTGGTTATTATATCATGGTGATGGGTTGAAGTTCAAGAGGTATTTCAGACTATATATGAATAATATCTTGGATGTTTATAATCATTCCATTTGTTCCTGCCACGCTTCATAAACTTTCGCCAGCAAAGGATACTTGGGTCCGGTAGCAAGAGGATTGTTAATATAAAATAGTGTTTCTGAACCGGGATTGGGCTTTCTGAAATCTGTAAGGTAATCATTTGTCCCTACATAGATAAGCTGTATATCAATTAAAGCACCCGCCATCGCCGCCGCTGCTGACATTGCTTTGGTTCCACCGGTAAAATCAATATACATTTTATCCGGTTTGTTCCATTCTAAATAATACCTCTTAATTTCTCTATAAATATCAAGCGGATCTGTTTCGCTTACCCTACGTTTTTCGTAAATATCCGGTTCCAGTGAGCAATATCTAACAATTTTATTGAGTGTTTTTTCTGTTTTATCCGTATATAAAAATAAAATCCTTTGGGGCGTGAATAACTTAATATTCAGCCCAATGGGTTCATAAGATGTGCCCACTGATATAACAATATATTCTGCTTTCTCACAAACCTTTTCTTGATTTCGCTCAATAAAATCTTCTTCAATCAATGCCATGAGATTACTCTCATAAAATTCATCCGCCTGCCTCCTCTGTTCCAAGGTCTTTCTCTCCAACTGCATCCATTCCTGTGTAAATTCTTTTAAATCTTTTTTCATTTAAATCCCTCTTTTCTTTTGTATAAATGTTTGTCGGTTCATGCTCACTGTATGAAATTGTGATTTATCTCCTTTCTTTTCCTGTTGAAACGCAAAACGCATCAATAACTCTTAAAGTATTGATGCGCAATTCCCTTAATCGGGCATTTTTCGTTTTGTATTGAGTACTTGTTAAAATAATTTTTGTTTTATCATGTAGCAATTCCCTTAATCGGGGTCGCTCCATTTCTACATATTACATGGAATGTATTGTGGAGCAATGATGGGCACGTGTCAATTCCCTTAATCGGGTACACTCCATTTCTACGCGAGTTGCCTCAAAGAGATGCTTTGGACTTGACGTGTGTCAATTCCCTTAATCGGGTACGCTCCATTTCTACAACAAAAAATGGAGGTTTGCTATATGAGTAAAGAAGGGTGTCAATTCCCTTAATCGGGTACGCTCCATTTCTACATATCGTGAAAAAATAGTCGAGGAGGATGGTATGTTGTGTCAATTCCCTTAATCGGGTACGCTCCATTTCTACCACTTCGCTGTGTTATCTGATGTGGTTGAAAACGGCTGTGTCAATTCCCTTAATCGGGTACGCTCCATTTCTACTTTTTCAGTAACTTTCGGCGTTTCACTTGTTGCACTGTGTCAATTCCCTTAATCGGGTACGCTCCATTTCTACTTTTTCAGTAACTTTCGGCGTTTCACTTGTTGCACTGTGTCAATTCCCTTAATCGGGTACGCTCCATTTCTACTTTTTCAGTAACTTTCGGCGTTTCACTTGTTGCACTGTGTCAATTCCCTTAATCGGGTACGCTCCATTTCTACCATCGTAGAGCCAAAAGCTGATAGTATGAATGTATATCCGTGTCAATTCCCTTAATCGGGTACGCTCCATTTCTACTTGTAGATAAGATAAGAAGAAAGGGGATCGAAGTACTGTGTCAATTCCCTTAATCGGGTACGCTCCATTTCTACAAAGGGGGGCTATCCCACCCTCCACCCTAGACGAATGTGTCAATTCCCTTAATCGGGTACGCTCCATTTCTACAGAAGGGAAATGAAGAACGGCTATCCTGTGTTACTCAAGGTGTCAATTCCCTTAATCGGGTACGCTCCATTTCTACATTGAACAGATTGAAGCGGCGAGAAGAAAAGACGAGTGTCAATTCCCTTAATCGGGTACGCTCCATTTCTACCTCGGAGGACAGGGAAAGAAATTTGGGTAGATTCAGTGTGTCAATTCCCTTAATCGGGTACGCTCCATTTCTACAAGCGAAAGCTTTCATGGAATCGCTGATTGGTATCCTGTGTCAATTCCCTTAATCGGGTACGCTCCATTTCTACGGTAACGATATGATTGGAACCGCCGCATATACGTGTGTGTCAATTCCCTTAATCGGGTACGCTCCATTTCTACGGTAGCACCTCACACCCCCCTAAAATCAAGGCTTTCAAGTTCCATTTTTGCAGGTAATTGTCTGAATATTCTGACAGTAGTCTTTTCAGAGCTGTTTTTTTGTCTTTTCAAAAATTGTACAGATATCTATACAATTTTGTGATAATACTATTGTAACACATAGATCCTGTATACTCAAGCACAATTTATTCATAAATAACCAAGATGTGTCTTTCATCCGAATTATAAATCCTTTAATAAAACATTGCCATAAAATAATAACATACCGCTTCATATAACACCCCCCTCTTTTCTTGATGCATCGTCCTACAATTATTTTACTACATCTTCCAAAATTTCTTTCCCTCCTTCAATTACTCCTACATTTAATGCTGTTGTTGTTGTTCCTGCTGCTATTGCTCCCACTGTTGTTGCGGTTGCCGCCTCTACACCTACTGCGGTTGCCGCTGTTCCCACTGTTGTCGCCACTGTAGTTCCTACTGCTGCTGTTCCTGCTGCAATTGTTGTCCCTATTGTACCTGCTGATGCTATGACTGCGCCCGTCACTGTTGCTGCTGTCTCCGCTACTGCTGCAAAAATTGGTAATAAAAATAACATACTCTTTTCCTCCTCTTATTTGATATGCTGTTTCTTGATGGTTTTATCATAACACGTATTAAAACACGTGTCAACTCTTTTTTATACTTTTTTATTTTTTATATTAAAAGAGCAATGAAAATACGCTCTTCTCATTGCCCTTTTATATATCTTATTCCTCTGAAATAATAGCCTTAATACCCGGTAGTGCATTCGTTCTGCTCTGATACTCTTTCGCATCTATTTTCATATATGTTGTATGTTCGTTATCAGGTATTTTATCAGAATCCTTCATCAAAAAGAAATTCTGTATATGGGGAAGCTGATCAATTGGTTTATTAAGGTATTTATTGATTTCTGTTTTGTAACTCTCTATTGCCTTGTCAACATCTATTTCGATAAACGGGTTCAGACAAAGCTCTGTGTCTGATTGATACGCCCGCTTCAGATCAAACTTAACAGCTTCATTGAGCGTCAATGATATTCTGCCATATCCATATGCCTTTGCCTTCCCCACATTCATCTGTGATTCCTGATTCAGACGCATCGCCCACAATAGCAGTCCCAGCTCATCCTCTGTGAGATTTTGGAAACGGACTTTTCCGATAAACACTGCGCCTTGTTGCAATGGTGCTATCGTTGACGCCGCTTTTTCATTTTTTATATCGCGATCCTCCTGCACAAGATATTTATGCAGCCAATATTGTTTTGCTCCGCGCAGCTCAAAGTTTTCTGTATTATATGTCACCGGAGTAGTCCCATTCTGTTTCAAATAATCAAGATAACTTGTAGGTTTCGGTTCCGCCAGAATCAGCTTTTTTTCTGTTCCACTTCTTACATTTCCCTGCACAACCGCATCGGAAAAGGAAACTCTTGACTTGTAGCTTTTCTCCGGTGTAGCATACCCAAACAATGCCTTGCAGTAATCAACACTGCCCGCCTTCCAGTTCTGTTTTAGCCCCTTCTTTAACATATGGTCATAAAACAAACGAAGTCTTGGCGTAAAACCAAAATACAGCCTGCCGTCCAACCTGATATAGAAAACAGGTCTCATCTCCCCCTCTTGAGGCAAGTCAAAATACTTTTTGCCGCCAAATTGCTTCAAAGTGTTCTCTTTCTTTTTCAGATCTATTTTGAAAGCTCTGATATCCTTTTCTGGAATGGTAATACATTCTTTTGTTCTATCTATTTCAGGAATAATATAAACTGCCTTCTTCTCATTCATCATTCCTGTGCTGACAGCAAATCCTGCATTTTTATATTTCCCCGGTTTCCCCACGGCAGTAATATCTTTCTCATGTGTCACCTCATAAGAGATTGGTTTATAATATGGTTTATACTCCGTATTCTTCCTTCCCTTATAATGTGTACCCTCCTTTCGAAATTCCTGAAATTCATGCTGAAGTATGCTTTTGCCATTCTGTCGGAAAAAACCAAATGAAAATTCATCGCCGTATTTCAAATAATCATGTACAATTTTCCTTTCACTTAAAACATAATAATTCATCTCCTTAAATTCTTTCTTGACAGAATCCACAGCAGTCTGATAAATCACATACTTACCACCCTCATTTGATACATATCCCGCACGCACATTTAGCAAAACACCAAGACTGTAATTTTTTGTACCATCATTGACCCTGATTTGTTTTGCTCCCAATGTGTTATTATATCGTGTTTTCTCCGCCCCATTTGCCACATTGCGATACATTAGTGCATAGTCATCAATATCATCCTCATAACTGCAAAGTCCCAACACCTGCACATTGTTTCTGATCAATCCTCGCATTGTACTGCCCGGAATCGCATACCTGCCTTTTGCATCAGTAAAAAAATGATTTGTACCATCATCAATCATAATAGGGGTCTCTGCTGTGATTTTGTAGGTAATCTCCCCCGTAATTAAATTTTCTTCCACTGAATTATGACTTGTAAATTTATTATGTGGATATACTTTGTTATAAAAAGGAACAAAATTATAGGGTGCTCTTACATATTTATTGGACTCATTATTTGCAGGGGAAGTATTCTGTCCTGGTCTGTCTTTCTGGTTTCTATTTTGTGATTTTTGATTATTTTCCGAATTTTTCTGCTGTTCCTGCTGCCACTTCCAAAACTCCATCTCTTCTCCTCCTATGCTATCCCTGTCAGTCTCGTGAGCGCAACAAATGCCTGTCCATCTTCGTCATACCCTAGATGCTCACATACACACAGATACTTTCCTTTACCAAAATAATAATCCTGAAGCACAAACTTTTTCATCAGACAATTTTCATCTATCATTCCTGTAATTTTCACTGCACATCTTCTGTTATCCTGCTCATATATATGTAACTCTTTCGTATTATCAAATAGTCTCGCCTCAAGACATTCATCCCAGTTGATCTGAGACAATTCCTCTATTTTACAAAAGACGATCCTACTCATACCATATATCAGAGCATACTCATACGCAGAAATATCCTTCAATGCTTCATTCATATCAATTCTTTCCACTATGTAGCTCATACTGCCGCCTCCTTTGATCGTGCTGCTTTGATGCATCTTGCTATTATCCCGCTCTCATCTGCAATCGACGCCGCTTCAAATTTTATCACGGCTTCACTTTGATTTTTATGGTCGTAAATATTTATTTGGTCTACATGGAGGATTCCTTTTCCTACGCTATATCCACCCCCCACGCTCATCACACCAAGTGCCAGATCGCGAAGCGCCATCAGGAGAAGTCCACAGGTTCCATCAGGATTATTTTTGTCCCGAATCATAATATGGAGCTGCATATCACCTGAAACATTTTTTTCATTAAACAGTCCTCCATGCATAACGCCTCCGGTAAATTTGTCAATATGTATCCTGTTTTTTACCCGCGCGCTGTCATTGTCTTCCCTATTTCCAACAACTGTGTCATAAAATACAATATTTCCGATTTTTCCATCATTTGCAGTCTCTCCCGACTTACCAAATGTATCTTCTATTATGTACTTACTACCTAAATATGCTGCAATTTTTTCCATCTGATTTCTCACAGCGCCTTTGAGTGAACTTCCCGGCACGATATATTCTTTTGCAGCATTTTGAATATTCATACAGTCCGGTGTACCTTTTCCATACTCCTGCACTGCAATACTCTTGACAAGCAGCTCCCCTTCCGTACTGCCTGAAACCATCACCTCATATGCGGCACTCTTTGCTGCTGTCTTTATTTCAGAATATATATTTTCATAATGATTGTCTGCCAGCGCTTCCTCATCCGCCCACATCTTGCGGTCTTCAGCCTTCGTCATGTCAAAAATCTTTCTTTTTAGCCCTTGCAGTTCCATAAAACCACAACCGTTGCTCTTCTGCCCGCCAAATTGCACGTTCCCTTGATAGACTGCCGACAATATTTCCTCCAAATCCTTTTGATAACATTCATCATACAAATAAACAGAGAAATCAAACACTGCACCGACGCCAATATATTCCATATTAAATTTATGCCCTGCCTGCATGTTTGTACTTTTTTTGCTGCCCGCGTCACAAGTCCCCCTCTCAGGATTGATTTTTACCCTAGGACGAAGTTCTAAGATCAGGTTCTCATTGTGAAAAATTCCGTCGCTAAACCGCACCTTACTAGCACCCTCCATAGAATTTTCATTGGACTCAAAACGTCTCATACCAAAAAGCTTTTCTGCCTGTTTCTCATCATGCTGTTGCGCGTAATACTGTCTCAAAACCCCTGCAAGACTAGATGCCTGTATAAACGGTACACTGTCTGTTGGATGTACCAATACTTCCTCCTTGTCTCCCGAAGCACTTCCAATGTGAAGAGGCTGTGTACAAACCATTCTTACCAAATATTTCATTATTTTTTGATATTTCATGTCTCCTGTCATCTATGCCTCCTCCTTCTTATTATCATATCGTATCATCATCAAGATCAATTCCAGTCGAAATCTTATTTTCTCATTAGGGGTTATCAACTCGTCTTTCGGTATTCCCATAATACTTTCTTTGTGTTTTGTGTCAATTGAAAGCAATGCTTCAAGATCTGTATCAAACACTGTGGTCACATACTTTTTCAATGTATGGATACTGTTCATTTCTTTTTGTACATTGTACTTCTCTTCCTTATCCAGTGAATGTTCAAAATAATATGCAATTCTCTCATATGCTTTCTGTGGCTCATATCTATACTGTATCACATAGGACTCCAGAACACCAAGCTGGCTGTTTGTAATCTTCCCCTTTGGAAGCGGGTGCTCTACCGTATATGCTTTCATGTGCCTTTCCAGCAAATTACGGTAATAACACCTAGCGGCTATTTTCAATGTCTGTCCATCTTCTTCGTATTGCGACTTTACTGAATCAGAGTCTTTTTGCCTGTTAAACCGTACCATTTCTTTGTATCGGATATCCTCATACCCATTTAAAAAAATAATCCTGCCAAATCCTTCGTTTAGACGAATTCCGATTCCTTGATCACACAAAGCAGCCATCTTTTCTCTAGTAAATATTCCATTGTATGTCAGATGAAATATACTTCCCTGCTCATACATAACTGCGGACGGCAATTTAGTCCTCCATTTGCGGTTATATCCCTTCACGTCCACTGTGGAAGTTGCACAAAAAGCGATTTTTAAGCCAGTGACTCCCATCTTCTCTGCAAGTGCATCACAATCCAGTCCACATAATTCTCCGTTCGCATCGCGCATAACTGTATTAGATAAGAGCATCATATAACATTCATTTTCTTGTTGAACATCGGGCAGATATTCCTCATAGGGCAGTCTATCTGTATATTCACATGAAATCACTTCGCACTTGCCAAGTCCCGCGGAACGTCCATTTCCTACCACAAATGACTCCGTAAACACCCTCTTTATTCTGTCCCTAAGCGCACTGTCATCCACCGCAATATATCCAGTAAAGGTATATCCTGCACAAATATATTCATGACGGAATACATTTTGCTTCTCATCATTGATTTTTATTTTTAGATCAGAACCAGTATCCACATTATAGTAATAGATACACTCTTTGTCCATATAGCTGAATCTTCCGAGAGATGCCCTTTTTTTCCCTTCCTCAAATTCACCGTTAATCACGACATTATCCAGCGGCTTTCTCCCTTGGCACTGCATTTTATCCTCATAAAAGCCTTTGGGAGAGGGTATCAGCTCCCGATCTCCATCTGTCAGATATGCATTCAGATATCGAATGTTCGTGGAAAAAAGACTTTTCTTTATTACTTCAAAATCCTTATCCTGTGCCAGTGTATTGATAACCACTCCTCTGAGCGCTGTACCCGGTATATATCTTAGCGTTACTGTCTGTCCGCTCTGGCTTGTGCTGTCGTCTGCTACTCGAACAGGCTCTACGTTTTTAAAAACAATTTTTAAATAAATGGACATGATACACCTCCCTTAGCTGATCACTGTAAGTTTCACTTTGCCAAAACCTCTATTTCGCATTGTTCCTACCCACTTTATTGTAGACAAAACTTCTTTTACCAGTTCCTCATCCACCGGTAAACACTGCACTTGACTATAGAAGTTCAATCCCTTATTCACACAGCGGCATTGTCTCAGAGAACCTTCCTGTACAATTCCATTGGCGGAAATTGCTGTAAATGTTCTTACATGTGACAGTGCATTTTGCACGATATACTTTTGACCAATCCCTGTCTCTGCCAAAATTTGCTGTTTGACATACTCCGATAATGTAAAATCAGAAAATACCAATTTATCTGGATTTTGTTTATCATCGCTGTCTGCGCCCAAAAGCCTTTTCATTTGTGCATCAATTTTATCCGCCTCAGTCATTGTCCATGTAAGATAATTTCTCAACTCTTCTCTAAATATCCCCTTGAAGGTTCCTCCTTTATAATAGGGAAATCCATGTTCATCACTGAGTATGGATATATCTTCACCACCCGGTATACTCTCCCCATTGCCAAACACAACGTCCGATATTAATTGCATTCTGATTTTCAATTTCTTCCCTCCTTATCCTTTAGCATGATAAATGTGTCTATCAACTCAATTGCGTCAAATAGCATACTATAATTGTCACTGAAATCCCATTTGAGCAACGCATCAATTCTATGGAATTGAATAAAATGTTCTGTCTCGTCCTTCCCTTGTTTTAGGGCGTTTCTCAACTCCTTGATGGTTCCTCTTGCACAGTTCTCATCATTCTGAAGCTTTTGAAGCAGACTGCGCACTTCACCATAGTTTCGATCGTTTTGCTGAGCCACCACGGAATGAGGTGCCTGAACAATATAAGGGCGCCCTGACACACTGCTGCCATCTGCATCAAGATAATCTGTTCGTACTTCCTCCAATGTATCCTTAACTTCACCGAACTCAATATGCCAGTCTATCATTGATATATCACTGCCAAATCCATCTGTGCTTAGCGGTACACCGTATTTTTTGGCATTGCTGCATAACATCTCTGCCAGTTCATATGCCTTATAAAATGGATATTTTTGATGTACAATCGCCACGCCTGCACAGGCTGCATAGCCTTCCTTATCAACTTTGTTTTTCTTACTACAAAGTTTATTAATGAATACTGCCGCACTCTCCAGACCAATCCTTCCTTCAGTGACAAAACAGACATCATCTCCCGCTGTAATAATCCTTCGGACCGGAAAATTGTTATCCTCATTATCCAGCGCGTCTAAGTTCCCATTTTTAATATTATCTGCGATCACCTCTGTCATTTCCCTGTATGCATCCTTAAAATCTTTATCTATAGACACACTGAACTCATTTAAAATATCTTTGTACTCTTCCCAATTAAGATGTTTCGATCGCTGTTGCAATTTTTCCACTCTTTTGCCCATCGCATTGCCATCAATATGCACAACTGCGATAAAATTAGACTTGTCTTTTGTGCCGCCTAAATCTTCAAACTTATAGACTTGCTGATATCCCGGTACCATCAGCTTTTTATCAAGCTCTTCTACTTTAGGTATCTGTCTTTCTTTTTCTGTTTGGTACAAAATAGGCTTTAAAGTATTCGTATCTATTTTTTCAACGCCGAAACTACCTTGATGGAACGCCGCCCTACGTTCGGACTTCTTTTGTTCAAGCGCCTTTATAAGTTCTTTTATGTTTTCTGCCGGAGATTTTGCCTCCTCATACCCTATTGTTTTGGCAAAAATCTCGATACCCGGATAGTCTCTTTTTATCGTCTTAGTTACAGTGGTTGTAACGCGAAGCGCCTGTTCTCTACAGGAAAACTCCAGCACTATATGACCGCCCCCGGAATATACTAAGTTGTCCTTTTTGTTAAACAATTCTTTGTCGTTGACAGTTTCCTCCATATACTTTGCATCCATAATCCAATCAATCACCGCAGAATTTCGTACATTTTTTTTGAGTTCATTACTCTGAAAAATATATGCCTGTTTCTGCGATACTTCCAAAATGGTCAAACAACGTTTCATCATGTTCTGCCTCCTTTTCTCTATATGTATATACTATTTTTTATCATAGCCAATTTAGGTATCAAGCAAGTCCATCTAAAATTAGTTTCCCAATTTTTTGAAAATCAAGCTGCATGCCATCCTGTTTCATCTCCATCCCGATGTCAATCTGTTCCGTTTTCAGGAATGTAACTGCTTTCTGCTCATCCTCTTCAATTTCAACCTCACTTGCATGGTTCATTCTGTTGCGCAACAGCTTTATCGCCATATAGTACTCCAATATTTTTACAAGCTGCGGCGCTTTTTCTTTTGCCGTATTAATTGCCAGTATCTTTTTCTCATACGTGCCTTTTGGCAAACTTCTTCCATACAGAAGTTGATAACGCAGTTGTTTTCCCTGTTTATCACGCATATTATTAACATATCCCAGCACAGTTTTAGGACCTCTGGACTGTAGTTGTATTAGCGTCGGTTTTGCATTGTTGTCAAAACATTGTCCCAGATTTATAATGAGCTTCTGAATCGCATTTTTTACTTTTACATTTTGTAAGCTGCCCATCTTCTTATTCAAATATATCTGCGCCTGTTGTCCCTCATTGATCTCCTCTATCTCAGCCAGATCGCTTAGAACCTTATTCAGCAATTCATCATTTTCATCTTTCAGCAGCTCATCAAACACGCCCTCATAAAAAGCGTCTGCATATGGATTCTTTCCGTGCTGAATCTTCTGCCCATGATTTAACTTCAAGTTCACAATCCCCTCTTTCGCATAATATTGCGGCATCTTTTCTATATAGATTGTCATTGCCTGTTGATAAAATTCCTTCCTCACACACCACTTAATCTGCTCCACTGTATTCTCGGGCTGCTCTAGTAGATTTCCATAATCCTCTTTCATAAATTCAACAAAAATCTGCAAATAAGGATCAACCTCATTGTATTGTCCAGACTTTAAATAAACAGCAAACTTTTTAAGAGCGTCCTCAAACTTTTGGGGTTGACATATCTGGATTGCGTCGGCAATACGTCCGACAATCTGTACAAATTCATTCTCCTCTCCATAGTATTTCTTAAATCCTGTTGCTTTCCCAAAGTCCATAAACTCCTGCATAGCAGCAACAAACTTAAATATGTCATAATTTTTTGTCTGATTGATAATCGGACATGGATTCTCCTTTGTATTTCCATGCGTATAGCGGATAGAATATATCCCTTTGGGTTCAATCCCCTGTTCTCTCAATAGTGAAAGAATCGCATTGAATACCATAACCACATCTCGAAATCCTCCTTGGGTATCAATCCACAGTTTCATTTGCTCTTGTTGGTTGTTTTGCTCCTCATATTCCTGCCAAATAGCACTTGTAGCCTTCCTAATTCCTTCTGCGGGGTCTTTCTCATCAATCAAAATGTCTATATACTCCACCTCATCCAAAAATTGATTCACGCGTTCCTTATAGAAACCAACCGCAGATTTATTACATTCTGTCAACTCCAGTGTTTTTGTTGTCTCCAAAATAATAATTTTATCCAGTTTCTCTCCCATTTTTTTTCGTTCACTGTCAATCATATATGTAATCGGCTCCAACTGGCTTCTGGCAACAAATACTTCCCCCTTCTGATACTGATAATAATTATCCTTCTCTGTCTCCTTTGGCAGCGTGCTCATAGCTAACAGTAATATATTTTTCAATACTGCTCCTCCTCTATGGTATATCCCATTCCCTTTGTATTTCGCAAAACGTATCTGCCATACTTTTCAGTTCTTTTTTCAAACTATCCGGTGCGGCTGTATGATCTGTAAATCCAAAGTGACTGATGTCATTTCTCTTGGTTCCAATCCTGTTCATCAGCGGTATCAGCTTTTTATGTTTCTCTATACCTGTAATCATTACATATAATTCTCTGCCTTTTTCGAACGCTTTTTGCATCTGGTCTGCATCACACTGTCCTCTTGCCCTCAAAAACTTCTGCCATTCTTCAAATTGATATTCCATCTCTTCACAAGTCCCTTCAATAACACTGTAAAGGCTTGTGCAAATACGCTTTACTATCATCTCTCGCCAAAATTCTTCCTCTTGTGAAACACCGATTTTTTCACACAGAAAAGTCTTTACGGTCTCATCTAATGCGGTGTAACCCTGTTGTACCATATGATTTTCAATACACCAGTCAATTGTGGCCATACCAACTTCAAGATTTGTTTTTGCATTTTTATATTTTTCTGTTTTCCTCTCAATCTTATCAAGCAGCTCTCGGAATGGATAATATTCTTCCACCAAATACTCTGAAGTAAACTTCTGTTGTGATTTATAGGCATCATAACATTTCTGTATGCTTTTCTTATATTCTGTATTGCCTCTTCCAGTCTCTATTCCAGAAGTAAACTCCTGTAGACGCTTCGCTACATTATTCAGGTTTCCTGACAATTCCTTTACGTTTTGGCTTTTACTAGATGTTCTTGCAATCGACTGCCATCTTTCATTTACCAGCTCACTAATCTCATCAGCATGACCATACTGAATAAAACTGTTTGCGGCATTCGACCAATTCATAATTGTATGATAAAAGGTCATGTCATATATTGGCACCCTCTTTCTGTTCAAAGCTGGATCAAAGATTCCAACCTCAAATGCACCATAATAGATTCCGCCAATCAAAATACCCTTTGTCACCTTGGCATATTCCAGAATCGCCATCACCAACATTGGAATATTTCTAAGGCCATGGGTAATATCAAAATATATTTCTTCTCCCTCGTCTATGACATCATAAATCTCTGAAAACATTCGAGCAATCTCACGGCTGTCTTTCCCTGTCGCGATATCTTTTTCTTCAATTTGAATACCAGCTACGTGTTTTAGACTTGCTTCTAACGCAGAGTGCAGTCCTTGATAAATTTCTTGTGATAAGTTGCTATTCCTCTCGATTTCTCTCTGGTTGTATGCACGATCTTCCCAGTTTTGTCTGCGCGCGTCCTCTGTCAGACAAATTGTAATCCTATCATCTGATCTCAGTTCCCCACAGGCAAGTTTCAATACAGCCTCCTGTACAAACTTCGTATCGCACGTATTCTCGTCCAAATAATAAGTACATGGTGTATATCCTCCGGTTCCCAGCACTGCAATAAAATGCTTTTTTCTTCTTTCGTTTCGTCCAGTCATACCTTTCCGTCTCCTAATCCGTATTTCTATCTTTTTCAAACGCCTCTCTCACTGTCCTAAATCGTTCGAGTTCCTGCCGCAGTTCTCTTGCCAGATCAAGTGCCTGTTGCTGTACGTCAATTAGACCCAACTCCTGTTTTAAACCATTAACCAGCACAGCGGAAAAATTGATGTTTTTCTCTTTGGCAAGCAAATCTAACCGCTGTGGAATCGTCAATGTTTTTTTGACATAAATCTCCTTTGTTATCGTTCGGAAATATGGCATCCACACATGGACATATACGATTTTCTCACCCTTTTCTAATTCCAAAGCACTCTCCATTGATGGTTCTGGATTTTCGATTCCCTGCTCCTCGTTTTCAATAATACATAATGCCAAAACTTCCTGTGCGCTGCGAATCACGCCCGATTCTTCCTCAGCTTCTGTCATTTGTTCTGGAAAATCAGGAAATGTAATCAAAAATACCCCCTCTTCTTTTTTTATCTTGATTGGATATATATAATTTTCGTTCACAAATAAATGCCTCCTTCAGTTCTTTTACCCCCTTACCATAACACGTATATCAATACGTGTCAAGTTGACTTTAAGAATTTATTCTTGTCTTAAACATCTTGACGAATCTCTCATTTCTTTATACACTAAAAGAAATCAGTACCATAACCCCGAGACATTAGAATAATTCATGTAACTATTGTAATGTATCAAAGGAGGTTTTTATGAATACTGATTTTAAATCAATCGAGAGAAAAGTTACGAAAGCAGGCTGGGTTTTGGTCCGAATTACCGGCTCCCATTTCCAGTTCAAAAAAGAAGGTGTTCCAAAGACTCTAGTCATTCCAAATCATTCCGGGCGGGACATCTCCATCGGTGTACTTAAAAATCTCGAAAAAATAACAGGGCTATCTCTTCGGGGATAATCCTGTTATTTATCCCTCGAAATAGCGATACTTTAGAATAATATCTTATATCACACGATATCTTCCAAATCCAAAACTTGTATTTTTTCCAATATGTATCAATTCACCCGCAATAAAATATGGCAGTATCTGATCTGGTATCAAATCAACCTGAATAATCCCTTTTATTCCAGTCAGGAGCATTTTTCTGTCCTGTGTGGAGGAATAACGCTGTACACTAATCGATCGTATTTTTTGCTCCACAATATCAGGAAGCGTAATATCTTTTAATTCCTCAACATCATACACGGTGAATGTCAGACCCTCGAAACACTCCAGCATATAAATTCTACGGAGAATCGCATTCCAGATCGCCTCCATATCATATGTTTCCAGAAATTTTCCCTGATATTTCAGCGTTGCAGGTGTGTGAAATACCAGCCTGTTCTGACAATTCAAACTGTTCATCTCGTTCATGCGATACTTTACATATGCATCCAGTGTCTGTACATTGTAATTTTTCATATAAACTGCACTGTTATCAAATAATGATTCATTCTGTGTATTGGTGACAGATTTTATTCGATACTGAGCATGTTCCTTCCCAATTCCCTCTATGCCCAGTGCATAAAATGCCTGCATATACTGATTGAAATACACAATTGTTCTTCCAAATAAAATCAACTGAAACTGCAAAGTATCTCCCTCATAAAATTCTTCGTCATAATTCTCACATTCTAAGATGTAACCAACACTATCATTTGTAGTCACAAATCGCGGTACAATTTCGTATTTTGAATACATCGTTCTTCGCACGATACATTCCGATTCAAAATCACAGTTTTTACAATCTCGATCTCGGACACAATTTGCCCGCAGCAACATCTCTCCCATACCTCCCCGTAATGCTGAAACCTTGTCAACTGGAAGTATCGTATCCGTCAGCAGGACTATAGTAAAATGAAGTTTTATATATCTAATTTGTAATATGTCACTCAACTGTTGATTTAACATATCACTTCTCCCTTCTTATTTGGCACTTATAACCAACATTGACTTGTATATTTTATACAAAAATATTGTATTTAGTATATCATTTTTATTCTTAATAGACAATAGACAGCGTTGTCCAATGAGTAACATGTAATCAACACACTATCAATCACCATGTATCACAAGTCTCGCAACAGAAAATGCTCCCTCCAAGGTCTCTGCTACGCTCAAAAATCCTGCCTTATGACAAAAAGTAATGTCCTTGATTCCTGTCAACTTCTGAAGCTCCTGTGGGCTTGCTCCGCACCAGCTTTGCGGAAAAGGATGTCTCAATGCATTTTTATCCTCCCTGCACGGAACTGCTTGAATATTATATCCTCCACGTATGGAAGGATAGATTACAAATAAAATATCCTTAGGATAATCCCGCAATGCTTCTTTCCACGGCACTACAGGTTCAAGATACAGAATACCGCCTCTGCATTCCTTTGCTTTTCGAATCACAATTTCATATGCTTCTCTGTCTGCTCTAATCTGCTTAAAACGCTGTTCTAATATCTTCTGCGCGAACGCAACAGCCTCCCAAAAGGCTTCCTCCATCTTCACAGTGTTTTCCTGCCATGTAGGAAGCCGATCTGAAATGATAAGAGACATTATATTTTCTTCCCCTGTATTATCAGAGCGATCAATCGGCTGTATAAAATACTCGTCAAATGCCTTTGCATCCTCCTTGGAAAGCAACTCCTGACAAAATTGTTCCCAGATTAATCCAAATGCTGCATAAGGTACCCCATTTTCGCGCATTCTACTGTTTTTTTGGTGATGATCATATTTTCCCCCTCCAATATCATACACAATCCCTGAAAAACTCTCAGGTACAGAAAATCCCCTCGAAATATGAATATTTGGATTGAGTATTTTCAATAGTGCAGTTGCAAATACATCATCTGCATGGAAAACTCCTCCGTGTGTAAATCCCTCTTTTAATAATTCCTTCAATGTTTTCTCATTCTGACTCATTCTGTCTCCTCCTAAAAATAATTCTTTTTATCTCTAAACAAAAATACAGGCACTCTCTGCCTGTATTTTTGTTTAATAACTTCTTAATTAATCACCCCGCGATGCCTAAGCAGATAGCTTCCATCTGTCCGCGGCACTGCTTCCACGTACATGCTGCACGCGTTCTTGTGCTTCTCAACAAGATAGCGGTCAATATAGCCTTCCTGACAACTTCCGTCATCATAAGCATCATAAATGTCATCCCAAAGGTCTTTGTCTGTGACAATCAGATCGAATGTAATCACGCTCTCATCTCTGTCAACCATTACTGCGAAGCACTCATTGAAGTAATCGCCAACGTTGTCGATATAATTTCCATCACCGCCGCCGCGCACGGTCATTACTGTGATGGAATCTGTGTTGGTCGCTGTGGTCTGGGTTGTCGTGCTGCCAGACGGTTTGGTGACAGTTGTCGAGTTCCCCGTGGACGGCTTCGTCGTTGTGCCGCCTGTTGAGGGCTTCGTCGTCGTGCCTGTAGGTGGTTTTGGTTTGGTCGTCGTGTCTGTCGGCGGTGTCACCGAAGGATTGACTTCGAGACCGCTGTAACGGTTGCCCTTACATGGCGGAAGGTAGATTGACAAATCCTTTCTCACATGATCAGAGGCAAAATCGTCATCTGAACAGTTAAAATAATCATAGGTATTCGGATTGGTGTCATCCCAAGTACTGTCCACATTATAGTAACCGTCATCGAGCTTTACGATGTTCCATGCATGGTTTTCACCGGCAAATCCAGTCACATAGTAGCAGGGAATATCCAGCTCCTGCATGACATACTGGAAAGCCCGCGCATAGCCTGCACACACGGTTCTGCCGTACACCAGCGCACTGTAGGCGCTCTGGTTCATCGGTGCATTCACATCATATTTCACCTTGTCCAGCAGGGTGTCATGCACGATTTTTTCTTTGTCGTAGTCGGTGTAATTTCCATAAGTTTCATCTGTAATTTTCTTCGCCGCCGCCTGAAACTCCAGCTTCGACGCGTCAAGATTGTTCGCTGTCACATTAAATACAAGTGTGATGTCCGCCACGCTTCCCTTGGGCGTATGCTGATACTTGTACGCTGTGTCAACCCAAAACAGCTCAGGATGATCATTGACAACAGACGTAAAGGCATTTTTCAGATCGTTTGCCGTGATGTCCTGCACTGGTGCAAAATGCTTGTTCTGGTCATTTGCATTGGCGTAAATCTGTCTGTAGACTGCTTTCTGTGCATCATTGATCATTCCGTAATACGGATAGATCTCCTCGTCGAACTTGAGATTGCTGCCAGTCTCTCCCTTGCTGAGTTCCTTTGCGATCTCGTCCGCCTTGTCCTGTGTGATCTCTGTTCCTGTCGCCTTGACTGGGATATAGCCCGTCAGCCCCGCAACCTTATCAGGAATTTTTAACTTGCTGTCGGAAGTCTCTCCCTCATCATCATCTGCCGCACGCGTTTCCTTCATCTGCTGCGGTGTATTGACCAGAGTCGTTTGTTCCGGTGCGCCGCCGCTTTGCGCAGCACGCACATTCTGCGCCGCTGGAAGCTGTCCGAGTGTCACTGTCGTGTTGACCATCTGCACAGTATTGTCATAACTTCCCACATTCGCTTCACCGGCATTTGCCTTTAAATCTGCACCGATTTTTACTGCCAATTCTGGATTATAGTGGCAAAACGCAATAAAAAGAAGTATAAGCGCCAATAAGCCACCAAATCCGTACAGCACCTTCTCTACTATACGCATATTAGTTTCCTCCTCGATTCTTATACTCCCCCATGAGCTCCTCCATAACGTCCCTGTTATATATTATGCCTTTAATTATAAAGGTTAGTCAAATATTTGTCAATCAAAGAAGCCAGATTTGAAATATTCCGAAAATTCGCATCATATTCTTAAAGCTGCACGAAATATTGCTGCAATTTCAACTCTTTGCCAGATTCTGTCGTAAATTCGTCAATCTCCTTCTTCTGGAACTTGAATTTGGACACCAGCTTCATACTTGGTTCATTGCGCAGATCCGCCTCGTAGACATACCATGTATCCGGCTTGGTCTGTTTGAGGTTTGCCAGCACACATGCCAGCGCTTCATACGCATAGCCTTTTCCCTGTTCCTCCTTCGCAATCCAGATTCCCAGCTCCGGCGTCTCCTCCATCAGTCCATGCACCTCCAAGCTGCCCACAAATGTAGCATTGCTGTCAAGAAGCGCGAGAAAGAGCATCTCGCCGCGCGCCGCCGCATCTATAAATTCCTGTAGACACTTGCGTGCACTCTCCAGACTGTCAAACGGGTCTGGATACTGGTATTGGGTAATCTCCTTGTCAAAGTTATGGTAATAGTCGTCCAGATATTTCATGTCAAACGCGGTGATCGTTAGGCGTTTGGACTGCATCGTTTCAAATCGTTTGTTCATTTGTACCTCTTTTCTTTCATAGCATTCCTACCAGCCACACCACCGCCGCCGATATCATAATCTGAATAATTGCAAATTTAAATACAGTTTGGGCATTGGACCAGCCTAAGTTCTTGCGCACATGGTCATGCAGCGGCGTGCGCACTTTGGTGAGTATCTTGATGTGCAGGAAGCGCAGCAGCGACACCTTCACTAGCCCGATGCCTCCGTCCACCATCAGTACAAATGCCGCCAGCAGGTACAAGAACGGATAGCCCGATTTCATGATGGCAATCGCGATGAAAAGTCCCATTGCACGCGAGCCGGCATCGCCCATCAAAAGGCGGCTCGGCGTCGCATTAAACCACAGATAGCCAAGGATACAGGCGATAAACAATAGAATTGTGTACGAAAATTCCGGCGCTGTCCCAGTGCTGTTCATAATCATATAGATTGTGAATAACGTGATACTTGTCAAAGTGCCAGACAAGCCGTCCACGCCATCGGCGCAGTTTGTCACATTGATGGAACCCCACACCAGCACAATGGCAAGGATTCCGTAGAGAACCGGCGGCAGTGCGATAACCTGCCCCGTCACAGCGATCAGCACATCACTTCCATTGAAATTGACCATGGTCACGGCGGTCATGATGGCAATCATCAAATCGAGCAGCCCCTTTCGAAGCTCTCCCCATGAGACCTTGGCGCAGTCGTCGAGATACCCTGTCATCATCGCGGCAACCGTCAGAATCAGATAGATGGTCATTTCCCGGTCCACATTGCCAAACACAAGCGCCGCCAGCACAAAGACAAGGATAAAGACAAACCCTGCACCGCGCGGCTTGCCCGCGGAGAGTCCGCCGTCATGGGCAAACTCGCGCCCATGGTCTCTCGGTAATTTATTCATGCCAATTGCGAGCAGGAAGCTGGTCAGCAGATACGCAAAGACGACGCCCACGAATCCCAGAACCGCATACTCTGATACGTTCAGAAAATTATTTATCATGTTTTTATCTCCTATATTGATTGCACTGATTTGTCACTATGCACAGCCGCTCACAGTAACGATTCGGGCAAAATTTTCACTCCTAAAGCTCGTTCTCACATACTACGCATCGCAGCCTGACACCGCTTCAAACTGAGAGTTATACAGCTTTGCATAAAAGCCGCCCTCTTTCCCCAGAAGTGTTTCATGGTTCCCCTGCTCGATAATGTTGCCGTCCTTCATGACAAGAATGATATCCGCCTCGCGAATGGTGGAAAGCCTGTGCGCCACGATAAAACTCGTTCTTCCCTTCATCATGGTATTGAATGCCTGTGAGATTTTGATCTCTGTGCGCGTGTCGATGGAGGAGGTCGCCTCGTCGAGAATGAGCATCGGGGGCAGACAAAGCATCACGCGCGTAATACACAGAAGCTGCTTCTGTCCCTGTGAGAGACTGCCGCCATCTTCTGTAATCACCGTGTCATATCCCATTGGCAGACGCTTGATAAAGCTGTGTGCGTGCGCCGCCTTCGCCGCTGCGATCACCTCGTCGTCTGTGGCGTCCGGCTTTCCCATCACAATGTTCTCCCGGATTGTCCCCGCGTGAAGCCATGTCTCCTGCAAGACCATGCCAAAGCTCTCCCGCAGGCTTTTGCGCGTCATGTTCCTAAGATCAATGCCGTCAATCCGAATACTTCCACTATTAACATCATAGAACCGCATGAGCAAATTTATGACAGTTGTTTTTCCGCAGCCGGTCGGGCCTACGATCGCCACGCGCTGACCGGGCTTGACCTCCAGATTAAAATTCTGAATGAGCTTCTGGTCAGGATTGTATGAAAAGCAGACATTCTGCATTGAGATACTTCCCTTTGGCGCCTGTAGGACTGCCGCGTTGTCCGGCTCCGCCATCTGCGGCTCCTCCTCGATAAACTCAAACACCCTGCCCGCACACGCAAGCGCCGTCTGCAATTCCGTCACCACGCCGGAGATCTCGTTAAACGGCTTTGTGTATTGGTTGGCATAGCTTAGAAAGCTTGTGAGCTGCCCCACGCTGATATAGCCTTTGATCGCCAGAAATGCCCCGAGGATTCCCACGCCCGCATAGACAAGGCTGTTGACAAAGCGCGTGCAGGGATTGGTCAGCGAGGAGAAAAAGATTGCCTTGACACTTGCCTTTTGGAGCCGGTCATTGATTTCAGTAAATTTCTCCATCACCTGCGGCTCATGCCCAAATGCCTTCACCACCTTCTCATTGCCAATCATCTCGTCAATCAGCGCCGTCTGCTCCCCGCGCGTCTCGGACTGGAGTTTGGACATGCTGAATGTCCTTTTTGCGATAAATCCCGCGATAAAAAATGACAATGGTGTCAGTATCACAACGACTACCGTCGTGGAGACATTGATGGAAAACATAAAGACCAGCGTGCCGATAATCGTCACCACGCCCGTAAAAAGCTGGGTAAAGCCCATCAGCAGACCATCGGAGAACTGGTCTACATCTGCGATGACGCGGCTCACAATGTCACCGTGGGAATGTCCGTCAATGTATTTGAGCGGCAGAATCTGCAATTTTTTAAACGCCTCGTCGCGCACGTCGCGCACCACCTGATAGGCAATCTTGTTGTTGCAGGCGTTCATCACCCACTGCACCAGCGCTGTCAGCACGATAATCACTGCCATCTTCTTTAGTATATCCAAAATCCCGTCAAAATCTACCGCGCTGGGACCAAGAATGCAATCCACCGCCTGACCGGTGAGAATCGGTATATATAAGGTAAGTATTACCGAAATCGCCGCAAGCACAATGGAAAAAAACAGGAAAATTTTGTATTTTCCGATGTGGTCTAAGACCTTTTTTAATATCTCTTGATTCATCTCTTTCATTCTGATTACCTCCGCGCCTGTTCATTCGCAGCATTTGCTTTCTTGTCGGGAAATTGCGAATAATAGATTTCCTGATAGATTTTATTGTCCGCAAGAAGCTGTTCGTGCGTGCCAATGCCTGCCACCGCACCGTCGTCCATCACGACAATCTTGTCGGCAAACATGATCGACGCGGCGCGCTGCGACACAATAATGACAGTCATGTCATTTCCCATATCCTTGACCGCCGCGCGCAGCTTTGCATCTGTGGCAAAGTCAAGCGCCGAAGCGCTGTCGTCAAGAATCAGGATATCGGGCTTGCGCACAATGGCGCGCGCAATCGTAAGGCGCTGTTTCTGGCCGCCTGAGAGATTCTTGCCGCCCTGCGCGATCATAAAGTCAAGTCTGCCCTCCTTGGTATCCACAAACTCCTTCGCCTGCGAGATGCGCAGTGCGTCCTCAATGTCCTGCTCAGAAGCATGTTCATTTCCCCACAGGAGATTTTCGCGGATTGTTCCTTTGAACAAAACAGCCTTCTGCGGGACGACGCCGATCTTTTCCCGCAGTACGGGAATCTCGTAATCTATGACCTTAATCCCGTCCACAATCACATGCCCTTTTGTCGCATCGTAGAAGCGCGGAATCAGATTGACCACAGAGGTTTTGCCGGAACCTGTACCGCCTATGATGCCGACGGTCTCCCCTTTGTTCACGACAAAATCAATGTCTGTCAGGGATTCGTCCCCGCCGCCGCTGTAGGTAAGGCTTACATGATGAAAGATAATCATTGCGTCATCTTCTTTGTCCTCGTTAAGAATTTCTATGTCATATTTATTAAATGTACCGCTCTTCATGCTCGAAGTGATCTCAAAGATACCCTCCACGCGCTTTGCACAGGCAAGTGCCTTTGTGAGCTGTATGATCAGGTTTGCCATCTTGACAAGCTCCACGAGAATCTGCGACATATAGTTTACCAGCGCGACCACCTCGCCCTGCGTGATTATGCCGTTGTCCACACGGACTGCCCCTGTCCACAGGAGTACGACGAGCGCAATATTGATAATGATGTACGTCACCGGATTCATCGCCGCGGAAATCTTGCCGACAAACACCTGCGTATTCAGCAGCAGCTCATTTTCCTGCTCAAAGTCTGCTGTCTCTGACTCCTCCTTGCAAAATGCGCGGATTACGCGGGCGCCTGCAAGATTTTCACGCGTTCTGCCAAGAATTTTGTCGAGCGCTGCCTGCACTTTTTTGTACAATGGCATACTGACGAGCATAATGCCGAACACGACAACCGCAAGGAGCGGAATCGTCACCACAAAAATGAGCGCCGCCCGCACGTCCACAGTAAACGCCATCACCATTGCGCCAAACACGATGAAGGGAGAGCGCAGCAGCAGACGCAGCGTCAAGTTGACGCCGTTTTGAATCTGGTTGACATCGCTGGTCATGCGTGTGATGAGCGTGCTGGTTCCGATGGTGTCAAGCTCTGTGTAGGACAGTCCTTGGATATGTGAAAACAGCGCGCTTCTGAGTTTTGTCGCAAAGCCGACCGCCGCCTTCGCGCTGAAATACTGCGCTGTCACTGAGCTTGCAAGCCCCACTGCTGCCAGCAGCACCAGCACTGCCCCCATCTTCAAAATATATGGCGTATCGCTGCCTGCAATGCCGTTGTCAATGATAGCCGCCATGACAAGCGGCACCATAAGCTCAAAAGAAGCTTCAAGCATCTTGAACAATGGTGCCAGAATGCTTTCCTTTTTGTAATCTTTTATGTACTTTAACAAGCTTTTCATAAAAGTTTTCCCCCTTTGGTTCGTTCTATTTTATTTCAAATTTAGTGATTATGCCAGTCAAGCGGCGTGAGGTTTTCATCTAATTCGTCATACGCGGCGTCTAATAATTTCCTTCCCCAGCAATCCGAGAACTGGAAACTCATAAATCTTCCACTCAGATAAAGGCAGTCTTGTTCGATCGCTTCGTACAAAGCATCAAAATGAAACATTGGATACTGTTCCCGAAGCCGCCCCTCCAAGTCTGGCTTCTCGATCGTCCCATTGTTCGGCTGTCTGTCAAACGCCTCAAATCCCCAGCTTCCGATACTTTTCTGTGTATCATAGATTTCATGTGCCAAGTTATCCATATCATAGCCGTCGAGCGAACCCGGAAGCACTGCCTCCTCAATCTCCCAAAACGGATATGCGCACGCCTCAAGATTCTCAAAAAGACGATACAGAATATAGTCATTGCGGCGCCCTCCTCCCCTTTGTCCTCTAAATATGGACGCAGCGGCTCATAGAAATAAGAATCTCCCTCATGCAAATCCTCCAGAAGATCTTCTAATTCTATATCAATCGTGATGTTTCCGTCGCCAAAGTCTTTATTTTCATATACGCCTGCAATCCCGATCGAAAAGGTTCCTTTGGCAAGAAACATACCGTCTTCGTATTTGATCTCTATCATTTTATTATCTCCTGTAAAAATTAAATTTGTATATTCCACCTTGCTCTGGCTTGCGTCCTCTGCGCTGTCATGCTACACTGAAAATCTAAGCGAAGTAAAATATACTATATATCATAGCACAAACGAGGGAGGCGGACAACCTATGAAGCTTGATTTCAATTCGACACATTCCACGCGTTATCTACAAGTGTATGACTACTATAAAGACCTGATTGTCACGGGACGCCTGATGCCGGGCACGAAGATGCCATCTATCCGGCGCGGCGCAGTGCAGCTAGGTTTGAGCCGCACAACCATAGAGACCGCCTATCTGTGCCTTGCCGCGGACGGTTATATCATTTCCAGACCGCAGAGCGGATACTATGTCACCGACCGAACCGCGACGGTGATCTCAAGCCAGCCTGTTCACAACAAAAACTCCGACGCGGCAGACAATCCGCGTATCTTATATAATTTTACCTCAAACAATGTGGACGCGGACAGCTTCGACTTCAATCTATGGCGCCGCTACATCAAGAGCACGCTGCGGCAGGACGGGCGTATGCTGACCTACGGTGAGCCGCAGGGCGAGTACGAGCTGCGCGAGGTCATCTGCCGCTATGTCGTGAACAAAAGAAACGCTGTTTGCCGTCCTGAAAACATCATCATCGGCGCTGGTTCCCAAGCGCTGCTCAATATTTTATGCCCGCTCATCAAGGCGCGCGAGACCGTATGTTTCCACGACACACGTTTTGCACAGGGTATGGTCATCTTTGAAGATTATGGATTTGCTGTCGAAAAAGACAAGGAAAACGCAAGCGTGCTCTACATGACGCCGTCCCATATGACCTCGCTTGGCGATGTGATGAGTGTCGAGAAACGGCTTGCGCTCCTGAAAGAATGCGCCGTACACAACCGGCTGATCATCGAGGACGACTACGACAATGAATTTCGGTATTTCAGCAAGCCGATTCCGTGTTTACAAGGGCTTGCCGGCGGCGAGAATGTGGTCTATCTAAGCACCTTTTCAAAGCTTCTGCTGCCCTCGATCCGCCTCAGTTTCATGATCCTGCCCGACTCTCTGCTGCCTCTGTACGAACAAAAAAAGGCGCTCTACAATCAGACCGCCTCCAAATCAGAGCAGCTCGCCCTGTGCCAGTTTTTGCGGGACGGGCACTTAGAGAGCCAGATTCGTAAGCTAAAGCGCCTGTATGCCAGCAAAGCAAAAACACTGTCTATGCTGCTGGAGGAAGCGTTTGGCACACAGGCAGAGGTATTTATGGGCGAGTCCGTTTTCCTAGTGCACCTGAAAATAAAGTGCGCGCTGACCAGCAATGAACTGCGCGACAAGGCAGCCGCAAACGGGCTGCTGGTCTTTCCGTATCATACAGGCTCAAAAAAAAATGATGGCGCTGCCCATATCGCGCTCTCCTGCTGTGAAGTTCCTGTCGAGAAGTTTCCGGATGCAGTCAAAATACTATGTACGCTTCTGGCGTGAGCAGGTCCTGTCAGCGCCGCAGCCTGCTCATGGTTTCAAACAGATTTCTCATGTCCACCGGCTTTGCCAAGTGTTCATTCATTCCAGCATCCTTTGCCAGTGCGATATCCTCCTCAAAGGTGTTTGCAGACAGTGCGATGATCGGTACACTGCCAGCGTCTGCACGCTTGAGCGCACGAATCACGCGCGTCGCCTCATATCCGCTCATAACCGGCATCATCAAATCCATGAGTATGCAGTCGAAGGTTCCCGGCTCAGATGCCGCAAAGGTATCCACCGCGGCTTGTCCGTCGTTTGCGGTCACGACCTCCGCACCCGCCTCCTTTAACATAAACTCTACGATCTCACAGTTAATCTCATTGTCCTCCACCAAGAGAACATGCATATCCGCAATATTGCTCTGCAAATCCAGCGCTGTATCCATCGGCTGCGCGCTCAGTGTCTCGTCGATTTGGATGGGCAGCGTTATCTGTACGGTACTCCCCTTGCCAAGCTGACTGTCCAGTGTAATGGTTCCCTTCATCTGGTCTACCAGTTTCTTCACAATGGACATGCCAAGCCCCGCACCGTTATAGTGGGTTCTTGCCCCTTGGTGTTCCTGTGTAAAGGGTTCAAAAATATGCTTTTTGAATTCCTCCCCGATGCCGATTCCAGTATCTTCAATCACAAAACGGTACTTTGCAGTTCCGCCCTGACATGCAGTCTCTTGAACCTGAACAAATACTTTCCCCTTGGGACGGTTATATTTGAGCGCGTTCTCGATCACATTCATCAAAATCTGCTTTAAGTGCAGCGCATTTCCAATTAGTTTGTTATGCTGCAAGCTGTTCGCCTCTAAGCTCATGCGGATACCTCTCTCCTCCGCCTGAGGCGAAAGAATCGTGATACATTCCTCAAGGGTATCATGGAGTTCAAAAGGCTCCTCCACCGCCGTGGGTCTGCCGCTCTCAAGTTTGCTGACCTGAAGCACATCATTGACAAGAGACAGCAAATGTCCTGTTGAAACGCGGATTTTCCTGCGGCACGCCTCCTGCTGCCCGGCGTCATTTTGACGTTTTTCCATGATTTCCAGCATGCCGAGAATCCCGTTGATGGGCGTGCGCAAATCGTGGGACATATGAGAAAGAAATTCGCTTTTTGCCGAGTTTGCCCGCCTCACCTTCTCCAGCAGCTCCATGATCGCCTGATCCTGCTTTTTTCTCGCTATTGTAGTCTCTGTGATGTCCTGATGGTATCCGTTCAGGCAAACGCCCGGTTTCTTGAAGGTCTTGTCAGGCACACCGCCGCAGCGGACATAGATTTTCCCAAGTTTAGGATGATGCCAAGGGTAAATCACCTCAGAGCGCCCAGTTTCCAAAATGTCTTTCACTGCCTCCTGCACCATCTCCACATAATCCGGGGCAATGTTTTTAAACCAATGCTGGTAGCACTCCTCCGGCTCGATCTCATCTGACACGCCCAGCAGAATCCGCATGGTCCGGTCAGCGTACATCCTCGGCTGGCAGCCCTCCTCCAGCTCGATCGTCCAGATTCCGGTTCGGGCACCCTCCAGAATATCCTCCAGACTCCGTCTTGCTTCCAGCTTGTACTGCTCCTCCTGCTCCACGACAGCATTGATATCGCGCTGGGCAAAGATCGCACAGTTTTCTTTCGCCGTAGCGGAAAAATGCATCTCTAAATGTTTTAATCCAAAAGAATTGTCTTTCACCTGATACCGGATCGAAAACTTTTTCTTCATCTGAAGCTGTGCGAGCACATAGTCCTTTTTGGTCATCGAGCGAAGCCGTTCCTGATCACGCGAAACTACATATTGAGAGATAAACCCCTCCATTGCTGCCTGATATCCCTCTTTAAAGCAGCCGACCCAGTCCATTCCCATCCGTTCATTACCGCGGTAACTCTCACATTCTCCTGTATCAAAATTAACCTGATAGATGCCCAGATAATCCACGCTGAGGGCATGGAGAACATTGTGGCTCCGCTTTTGAAGCTCACGGAACAGATTGCGCCGTTTCAGGGAGGACACAATAAAATATGCCGCCGTCTGAAGCATATTGGTAGCATATTCAATGGACTTCACCGGCGGATTGTCCACGCCGTAAAATCCGATAATCTTATTGCCGTCATAGAGTGGCACTACCACAAGCGAATGAATATTCTGTCTCTTTAGGTTCTCATACTGAAGAGGATCTGTCTCCTGAATATCTTCCAGATGCTCAATCACAATGTGCCTGCCAACACGAAAGTTCCGATACCAGCTTGCACACACCTCTGCGGGAACATCTTGAAGGTTCTCTATTTCCGGCTGAACGCCTTCTGCCACCCACTCATAGGTGTTGTCATCACCGCCGGACGCGTTTTGCTCAAAAATATAGGTCCGCTCTCCATTTAGTGCCTTTCCCAGATGCTCAAGCAGTACGCCCAGCGACTGATCCGGCGTTTCCTCAAGAAGCGCGACGCGAAGCCCTTCATTAATGATTGTCTCCAAATTCTGAACACTCTGCATCTCACTGTGTTCTTCGTGGTCTCCGACTGGAACGCTTTTACCGGTCCGTTCAAAAAGCTCTCTTGTATTATTCATACGTCATCCCTCCATATTGTCCGCCTTCCAACCAGAATCCCTGTACCTGCAAATTTCAGTATGAAAGCGTTCCTCACAAAAGCTCTTTTTCAAATTTTATATCGCTTCACCGCAAAATTCATCAACATTTGTATCATAATATCATATGCCCCCCGATTACGTCAATATCGGGGGATTACATCATATTTTACAAAAAAAGTGAAAAAAGTACTTGATTTTTTCTATAAAACGAGTATAATGAATTCGTAACTGCTTAAAACACATTATTTCGTTGCGTGGCTCAGTTTGGTAGAGCGCTGCGTTCGGGACGCAGAGGTCGCAAGTTCGAATCTTGTCGCAACGACTCTTGGCAGGGGCGCCGAAATCCTTTGATTCTTTGAAGGGTTTCGGTATTTTTTATTTCTTGGTAGATTTCACCCGTCAGCTTCTGCTGACATACTTCCTTGGGGTGCCCGTGTGCATAAAAAATAGAGGGCAGCTTCTAACAGAATGCTCTCTATTTTTTATGTTTTTGTGCTATTTTAGCTTTTTCAAAAATGCTTTTGGTCTTGATTTTTGTTATACATACTTTTCCGCATCATTCTGTGTGATCCCATACGCCATGATAAGGAAATTTTTGATTGCATCGTTTGTATGTCCAGATGCTTTTAAGGCGATGACTGCATTCTTGATTCCTTGTTGCGTTACTTGCTGCTTTGTTTCCTCCCGAACGGTTTCTTTGATCTTATTAATCTCTGGTTCCATGAGTTCCATTAATGCCTCACACATATTTCCATCTCCTCTCAGATTGTTTCTTTAACCGTCTGCTCTGTCATTCCATACAGTTTTCTCTGCTCATCAAAGACTTTACAATTTTAAAGCTTTCCCATAGCGGCGCACAGAATATAACAACAGGTGCAAAAACAGAGACGATACAGCCCTTATAATAGAACTGTACCGCCTAATCGTTACAGATATTTTTCCGCCTCATTGGAGGAAATTCCATATGCCTTCATAATCGCATTCTTGATTTCAATGTCTCCATTTCCACAAACACGCAAGGCTATAATTGCATTCTTAATTCCTTGCTGCTTTGTCTCCTCCCGAACGGTTTCTTTGATCTTATTAATCTCTGGTTCCATGAGTTCCATTAATGCCTCACACATATTTCCATCTCCTCTCAATTCCTGTGCGGTCTGCCAGTTTGCTTTGATTGCCACCTCCAGCACTGCCTCGGCAAGCTCTCTGTCAAATTTTGTATGAAACGACTCTACTTTATCCAATAGCTCTTTCATCTGTTGTTTCTGCATTTCATCTGTCAGTGCGGTCAGCCATATATGTTCCTGACGGTTCAGTTCTTTTGTGACCACGATCTGTGCCGGAAACATGAACCCTTCCATCACATAATATACCCCCTTATATGGATTTTCAAGCGGGATTCCATGTTCCTCAAAATATTGGAACAGTTTTACTGGCTTGGCTTTCCGAATGAGGGTCATTGTGATTTCATCTGCTTTGCGCTCGTCCACTGTTTTTCCATAAGACTTATACAGGCTTGTATATGCAACCACTTTGTAAAATGTATCAATGTTCAACTCATCTTTTGGTGATTTGTACTCAATGACATTGTACTTTCTAAACAGTCTGCCGATTTCATTCCTGATCGGCTGTTTTCCTTCTTTTTTGATGATTAGCAGGTCGATCTCCAATGCCTGCTGGTTGAGGCTGTATTCCCTGTAATATGACAGGTTTTCCCTCTCCTCTGCAAGTTCCAAATCAACGGCGGGTTTTAATCCTAGATGCCATTGCGTAGTTGTCTCTTCCATTTTGTCTCTCCTTATTCTGATTGTATCGCTGAGCGAAAGTGCTGACCCTTGTGCCGTACATTGGACCATAAAAAGCTACTCTTTCTTATAGTATACCATATCTCCTGTATTTTTCAATGATGACACAACAGTATCTTCAAAAGTTATGAAAAAACTTGTAGAATCAATGCTTTACAGTGAGACAATACGCCTACTACACCACTGCCCTATTTCTTTGTATCAACAATTTCACACCCCATACAAAGGAAAAACCGCCGAGCAATACAAAAAACATCCACACAATGTTCCAGTAACTCGATTTCACATCAAACATCCACCGTAAAAGCCTGTTCCAAAATTCTAATCCAGCAGCAATGGCAAACAAATCAAATAGCACATATACACCGCCAAGTAAATATATCCATCTCCACCAATAGTTATTATGCAGATTTCGCACAAAGGTAATCATTCCCAAAATGCAAAGCGCAGCCAATAATCCCATCAGCCCAAAATAAAATAGTCCCTTATTTTCCAATACACCAATCCAAAATTCAGCATAAGAGCTTCTATCTATTAATCCCCAAACTCTATGTAAATGAAATAACCCAAAAGCCATAAAAAAATATGGTTCCCACACTAATATCGTCTTTTTCACTCTGTTTTCCACACGCACCTAACAATTCTTTACACTGGAATTTATCTGTTCATCAATTCAAGCGTTTTTTCAAATGAAATACATTCAGCATATCTTCCATTCCACATGAACTCATTATAATATCGATAAGATTTTTCGGCTGTCATATACGCATTATCAAACGTACTGTTTGTATTTGCTGGAACAATCATTTTAAGCCCATGCTCAAAACCACATTTCACTGTTGCATCTATGCAGTAATCTGTTTGCAGTCCTACAATAATAATGGTGTCTTCGTCTTTTTCATGCAAGTACTCCAACAACCCTGTATCTCGAAAAGCACTGTTTACATTTTTATCAAAAACACGCTCATTTGGCATTGGCTGAAATTCTTCGTATATTTCATAGCCTGCTGCGCCTTTCGTTAATTTCTGTCCAACACCATCATCATGTCTAACATAAATAACTTCTATATTATTATTGCGCGCCTCTTTGATTAGTGTTTTAATACGATACACCAAAGTTTGAAATTCATATAAGTCATTATTCATGATTAAATTTTGAGTATCAACAACTAGCAATACCATTCTATTACCCTCCAAGTTCTAATAATCGCTCACATATCCAATCCACCACGACACCTAAATGGTCTTATTTCTTTTAATATACCATATCTCCTGTATTTTTCAATATTGCTTCAAAATAAATGTAGTGCATGAAACGTATTCTCCTTTAAAAAAATTCAGCTAAATTAAGAAAAAACCTTGCCGAGCTTCAGTTTCCGTTTCTGAAAATCAGCAAGGTTTTCTTTATTATTTTTTACTATTTTTTCGGAAAAGTGTACTCACTGCTTAAAATTTGAAGTACAATGTATATTTTCACATATGATCACGAAGTTACATTTACCCGACAACTCTTTAAACAGGAATTTGGTTAATGTATATGTTCATCATAAAACCCAATAAAACCCTCGAACAACTCCAAATCCAATGAATTACACCATTTTTCCCTGTCAAGGTTTTGATATATATAATTAGCTTTATCCTCCGAAAACCGTTCCTTGTTTTCCTCTGTGTTATAGTCATAGTCAAGCGTTTTGAGCCATTCATCAAATTTCGCATGAAACTCATTGCGATATGTGTCGTCATTGAAATAGTTATGTCCTTTATTCTCAAGAGGAATAAAGCTAAATCGGGAATCATCCTTGTATTTTTCGTAATAAATTTCGTAGCCGTATTCGGCTGGAACAACTTCATCATCAAAGCTATGCACAATCATAACAGCGGCACTGCATTTTGAGAAGCCGTCCAACGCAGTATTTGAGGCATACCCGCCATATTGAATCCTCTCATGCAGTTTCACAAATGGTAACATCAAATAAATACCATTTCCTACCTGTTTTTTCCCCTCGGCTTCAAACAGATCCGGTGAAGCGTTAAAACCCGAACACGCTATAACGGCTTTTACTTCGGGGTGGTATGTAAGCACACTGCAAACACTGTAGCCGCCCCAGCTATGCCCGAATAAAACGATTGGCAGACTTGGGAATTTCCCGCTTTCTTCCACAAATGTGATTGCATAATCAAGGTCAATTACTCCCTGTGGAAGTCCTCCGACTCCCTCACCCTCGCTTTCATCATTTCCCGTAGCGTCATAGGAGAAAACATAATATCCTTGACAGGCAAAATAATTTACGCAATCCATATAAGAATTATGTCCACCTCCACCAAAGCCATGTGCCATTACAACGATACCACGCTGGTTTTCTCCCGAACTATACATATATCCCGCCAGTTTCTGCCCCTCGTTGGAACTAAACTCATATTTCGTGCGGTGCAATCCGTCAAAGTCATCAACATAGAGCATAAGCGGCTCATAGCTCTCAAATCGCTGGTTAAAATTCTCGTTATATACCATTACAGTCAATATCCAATCGCCAGCAATTATTAGTGTGACCACAATAGATAATATAATAATGAGAATCTTTTTCTTCTTAGATTTCGGTTTCGTATTTTTCATATCCATATCCTTTTTGATTTATTGTTGTGTCGGAAAATTCCGATTTATATACTTGATTATAAAACTTTTGCCTGTTGCCTGCAATGTATATTTATAAGCCTGTTTTTAATGGATACACAATTCCGAATCACGCCGGATTCTGTACTCTGCCCAGCTATGGCTTATCCATAAATTCTTTTGCCAGTTTGATGTAGGTATTAAAATTAACGTCAGGAAAATAGGTTGTATCTACTCGTATCGTTTCTCCACCAATATCAAAACCGTCAAGATTGTGGCACCACTGATTGAACGTGTCATAGGGAACATCCATCCCTATTTTGTTCACTTCCCCGCGTTCAGCAGTTTTTTCTCGTTCCAGAAATCGTTGATGCAAAACTCGTGTATCTCCCATAAATTTGAAATCCAATGAAGTGTAATTGAATCGGTCAATTAAGTGCTTTATCGCGCCAGCTTCATCAACCTTTTTGACGCCGGTTGGAACAAAATTTCCTTCAATTATAACAGGGCTGCTTGTTTCCAATATTCTTTCCGCAACGTACATCATGCCGTCAAACGTGACCGTTGAAAAAACACTGCTTTCTGTTCTGCTGGTGACAGCAATATTTTTGCAAAGTGCAATTTTAAAGGTATCCTTAATGAAGTATGGTATATTTAATGCTTTGGACAACTGCAATGCAAACGTAGACTTTCCAGTAGCCAGATAGCCTTCGATAATGATAATTTTCTTGTTCATATAAATCTCCATTCTTGCCAAAATCTGCAAATTTGGGCGTAAGCACAAATTTGGCGTGTGAAAAATTTATTTTTCACACTAATCCTCCATGCTGCCGACAGCTCGCGAATTTGGGCGTAAGCACAAATTTGCCGATTGAAAAATCTCTGATTTTTCAATCTAATCCCTCTTCGTATCACGCGCGGCTATACTATCTATCAATCTGACACAGTTTGCAAAAAACTGACATCATTTGTATGCACACCGACGCGGTTTACACGCACCTAACAATTCTTTATACTGGACATTGTCATTCTGACAGTAAGCCAGTTACAATACAACCTGCATATCGACTGCATAAGTGTTTCTCAAAGATTTCCTGCAAAGCATTTGATATGATTTGTGCTGCTTTGTCTTGATCCTGATAGTCGATAACCGCTAAGGGCAACAACAAAAGAAATTTTTGTCTGTCCTTTATAGCGTTCAATAATTCTTTGAATGGAATTACTTGAATATTGTAATGCCCGCCCATACTGGCAATCTGTTTATCATTGATGAAATATATTGTATCCCCCGGGTGAAATTCAATTTTTAAGGTTTGAGCAGGCGCGAGTTCGCAAATAAGTGTTTCTGGTTCATCAACATAACCGTCTGATTCTTCTAAAACTCCATCATAATATTTTGTAAAATTGTCCCACCAACCTGTATCACACATTCCGTTTTCTATCATGAGTTCGGTCAATGACATATCTGTTTCTTCCTCCCAAGCAGTCGGGAAAGAAGTTGCCATGTAACCCACCCAAAAATCCCGATTGGAAAAATCTATCTCTTGTAGCAAAATCACTTTATTATTCCTCCTGCAAAATTTTTAAGTTCTTTTTTCATGCGTACACCATGCTGAAAAAGAGAAAAATCTGGTCTTTAGGAACTATTCAGGTATAAAGCAGAACAGGCAAAACCACCCATCTTCCTGCCGAAGCTCCATCGTTCCCCCATACTTTTTTACGGTTGCCTGTATGCTGCGCAGTCCAAAACCATGCTTCGCTGTATCTGATTTTGTCGTCTTGGGCAGGCTGTCTAAAAACTGGACAGCACTTGTCTCCTGCTTTTCTGTGAAAGGATTTCTGACCTCGAGTGCGAGGAGTCCTTTTGCGGCGCGCGCAGTCAGCTCGACCTGTCGTTTGCCAGTCTCCAGTGCCGCGCACCCCTCGGCGGCATTGTCGAGGGCATTGGCAAACAGCGCGCAGAGATCAGGCTTTTCAAAGGGCAGTTCATGGGGAATATCCACTTTGGCGCAAAACGAAATCCCATGCTGGCGCATCATGCGCTCCTTGGCGGTCAACACGGCATTCACTGTGGCATCACCAGAATAGACGAGGACTTTCTCAAAGACGGGATTCTCAATCATCTGTTGAATATAGCTGTCTTTTTCTGCTGCCGGCAGGGATTGTATCATTTGCAGATGATTGGCGAGGTCGTGCTTTAGCCTGCGGATTTCAAACTGCTGTATCTCCATCGTCTCATAGTACTTTTGATTGTATGCCGCCAGCGCATTCTCCTGCTCAAGCTTCTGGTGCCTGTTGAGTACAAACGCAGCCCGAATAATTCCCACAAATGCAAAGATTGCCACCAAAAACAGGGCTGTATATAGGATTAAAGCATCACTCCTATCATATGGGGCAAACATTACCAGTGAAAACACAATTCCCAGCGGCGGAATGCATAGCAGCAGAATCAGCCGCCAGAGTGACGGCGCTAATTCAAAGTCGCATTCCGGCTTGTTATGGCGGATGCACAGATACAAAAACAAGGTAGAAGCAAGACGAAACAGAAGATACCACAAGTCATTCAATCCCAGACCGAAGTACGGAAGGCTCGTAATGCAACTGTCATACAGTCCATTGAGCGCTAAAATCGTACTTGCAAGCATGAGACCGATTGTCACGCGTTTGAGTCTGGTGCCCTTGCACGCGACCCACATACAGAACAGGAAAAACAGGATTGCGCATGTAAAATTCACCGAATCCCCTGTAAATATCACCATAAAAATCAGCAAAAAACTGCCTGTGGCAAGCAAAAAGCGGTGCCGCCATTTCTGCTTTACTTGAATCAGGCAGGACAGCGCCTGATAGAATACCGCCACTGGAAGCATGCCCAGCGTTAGGAGTAATGCCATTCGATAAGGATTATTCATTGTGGTTCCTCTTGTATTGTGTGTAAATATTTCGGGGCTTATGACTTCTGTATAGGACTGTGCTTAAATGTCTAACAGCTTGGTAATGTCTGAGAAATTCATAAACAAATCCTTATAGATGTTGACCTTGATTGTAGCATCAAAGGAATACTGAATGTTCAGCATGTTCCCTTCAAAATAGTTCACCGTCACCATCTTGCGGCGGGGATCCACAATCCAATACTCACGAACACCAGCATTTTTGTAATAGTAGAGTTTTCGGATATAATCATCTGAAGGATTGCCTGGGGAAACAATTTCGATAATAAAGTCCGGCGCACCGTTACAGCGCTTCCCGTCCAGCTTGTCCTTATCACAAATAATCATAAGATCAGGCTGAACAATCGTGAGAGGATTGTCATTTAATTTCACGTCAAATGGCGCAGGAAATACAAAACAATTTCCGCCTTTGTCCCTGATATAGTTACGCAATGAAACAAGCAGCTCTGTCAGAATTGTCTGATGCTCCTGCGATGGACTTGCCATATCATAGACAACACCTTCAAAGACTTCTAATCGCCTGTTTTCTGGAAAATTTTCATATTGTTCCAGGGTGGTGATTTCAGGCTGCGGTTGAACTGCTGGCAGCATACTATACACTTCCTTTCTGGATTCTGATCTTAAGGAATTGTAGGAAAATAAGTGATGCAGATTGCGCAGGATATTTCTTCGAGGTGAAATTGCTAAAGCAATTGTCAAAAAACGTAGGCGTAGCGGGCTACGGCGAAGCTTTTTGGCATACATAATCGGAGAAACAGCCAAGTCAAGATGCGTCAGTTATTTTTCTACAGTTCCTAAATATATCAGAAATGATCGAACTTGACAACAACATTATTGTACGAGCATCGCCCTTGCAAGCTTTTTCAGCGCTTCCTCCTTCAGTGCCCGGCTGACGGGGAGTGTTCTGAGGCTGCTGCCAGTGCCGACTGCCACAGAAGCTGCTCCGATCTGCACGACTTGTCCTGGATTGACCAGATACCGCTGGTGAATCCGCACGAAGCTTCCCGAAAGCTGCTGTTCGACTTCGTCCAGCTTGGCATAAAACGAATACTCCTTTTCGTTACAGACGAGGACGACTTTTCTCTTATCGCTGTAAAAATAGTGGATTGCAGCAATGGGAAGGCGAAAGCTTCCGTCTGTATTTCTAAAAACGTACATTTCGCTTTTCTTGGCTTCGAGCTGGGCGCGCACGCGCCGGAGCACTTCCGAGAGCCGTTCTGGTTTTGCGGGCTTGATGATGTAATCCAGCGCATTGACTTTGTACCCGTCAAAGACATAGTCGGAATATCCAGTCACAAATACAATCATCAGTTCTGTGTCAAATCTGCGGACTGCCTCTGCTGCCGCCATGCCGTTTGTCCCAGCCATCTCCACATCGAGAAACAAGAGGTCGATCTCGCCGGGGTGCGTTTCCAGCCAGTGAACGGCGCCTGCGCCAGTCGAAAATTCATACACAATCTGCTCTTTTTCCTCATTTAATATCTTTTCAAGCTGTATGCGCAGTGCGTCTCTCGCGTCTGCGGCATCATCACATATTCCGATTCGAAGCATCTTGTCCCCCTTTACAAAACGAGAATAACAGTTATTTTTCTACAGTTCTAAAAACATTGTAACACTTTTTCTTCTATTATAATAGACTGCGAAGCTGCAATCCATTACAAAAAAACTGCATAACTTTACATTTTTCGCCCACCGGTTCCAATTTTGACAAATCTGGCGCGAATAATTACATGGCGAAATCCAGACTTATTTTTTTGTGCTATGCTCTATTTATTCAGATCAACAAAAATTCAGATGGAGGTTTTCTATGTTATTGATCAAAAATCTACACAAATCATATCGTACTGGAACAAAGTCCTACCCAGTCCTAAAGGGTATTGACCTGTCGGTTGCACAGAGGGAGTTCGTGGCGGTGATGGGTCCGTCCGGCTCAGGAAAAAGCACGCTCCTAAACTGTATTTCCTGTTACATTCCTTTTGAGGAAGGGTCCATTTCGCTGGGCGGCCAGAGCTTAAAGGGGCTAAATGAGGACGCGCTCGCCAAAATCCGCAATGAGAAACTCGGTTTTGTCTTTCAGGATTTTATGCTGCTCGACGGGCTGACGGTGCGCGAGAATATCCTAGTACCGCGTATCATCAAAGACAAGGTGGAGCCGGAAGCTGAACAGCTTGCGGACGCGCTGCTCTCCCTGTTTGGCATCGCGCACATTGCCGCAAAATATCCGGCGGAAATATCGGGCGGTGAGCGGCAGCGGACGGCGGTTGCAAGAAGCCTGATCAACCAGCCCCTGATCATCCTTGCCGATGAACCGACAGGCAATCTCGACAGCAAGTCAAGCCGGACTGTCATCGAGGCGTTTGAAAATGCCAGAAAGCAGTTGGGTGCAACCATCTTTATGGTGACGCATGACAGCTTTGCGGCATCGTTCTGTGACCGTGTTATTTTATTAAAGGATGGCGCTGTCTATGATTCACTGACACGAACTATGACTGGCAGTGAGAGCAGAGGCATGTTTCAGGATCGTCTGCTCGCTGCCATCAAGCAGATGAGCGCTATAGAAGGGAGGCCGGAAGAACAATGATGACCATGAACCAACTGGAACGTAAACTCCAAAAAGCAGACCAAAAACAGTCCTATCTCTACTTGTTCTGCAACTTTGTATCTCTGTTGTTAATTACCTCCTACGCGGCGATGATGTTTTCTCCGACTGTGCTTCTCATACTGCCGGAGGGTGGTGACAGCCGAAAACAGGTCACAATGATTTTTGTGCTGGCGCTCTTTGGGTGTGTGGTCTTTACCGTTTACGCCTCCGGTCTGTTTTTCCGCAAGAAGTCCAGACAGCTCGGAACGCTGATGGCACTTGGCGCTTCGCGGAAGCGGCTTGCCCCCGGTCTATTCCGCGAAGTGCTCATACTGAGCAGTGTTTCTTCGCTGCTCGGCATTGTGGCGGGATTTCCGTTTGTATATCTTCTGTGGAATGGATTTCGGCTGTTTATTGTAGACACCGATGAGATGCGCTTGCGGCTGGATTACCGCTGTCTTCTTTTATCAGCAGTGTTTTTTGTGCTTGTAGTCGCCTTTTCCTGCGTCACTGCATACCGCTATCTGCGGCGGACAAACATTATTGATGTTGTGCATGAGGAGCACAAAAATGAGCCGGTCAGGGAGCTTGGCAGATGGTGCGGACCTGTGGGAATTTTATTGATTTTTGCGGGCGCTGTCTGCGGCTATGAGGCGCCCGCTGTCTACATGAACCTGTTCAGCGCTTACCCGACGGAACTGATCAGTATTTTCTACGCACCCGTTTTTGTGGGACTGTACATGGTCATGCTGCACTCGGTCGTGCACGGCTGGGCAGGAAAAAGAAAACATCCTTACAAAAATATCATTTCCCGAAGCATGATGAAATTTCAGGGAAAGCAGACGGTCAACAACCTGCTTGTCAGCACTGTGCTGATTGCCGGAAGCGCATTTGCCATCTTTTATATTCCAATGCTGAGTGTGGGGCAGATACTCGACGTCCATTCGCGTCCGTTTGACTACTGCTATCATTACCGCATGGACCAGACTGCCTTAGAGGAGGAGGAGATTACAGCGCTGGCATCCGCGCATGCGCTTTCCATCAAGGATTTCAGGCAATCCCCTTATCTGATTCTTGGAATGGATGCCATTGTGCAAAGAGAAGATGGCAGGCGGTTTCATATGGAACATGTCGATCTGTGTGAAAGCGTCAAGGTGCTCTCCGAATCCGGTTTTTATGCACTGACTGGGGAACAAATCGTTGTTCCCTCCGGCGAATACCGCGTTGTCTCGACTTCCACAGAGTCCGACGCTTATTACTACACAAGCACAGGCACCTTTCTGACAAACATGGTGACAAGGGAGACCATTCCTGCGAAATTCGGCGGGTACGCACACTATGATTTTCTTGCCGGACCGCCGGGTTATTATTTAATCAATGATGGCGATTACGCGGCTATTGCAAGCGGACTGACACCGGACTGGCTGGGGACAATCGCTTTTTTCAACATTGACGGAAAGGACAGTTATGCTTTCGCGCAGGATTTTTTTCACACGCTGATTTCGTGCTTTGGACCGGAATGTGAATATGCGTATTTTTATGACCGTGTGGCAAAAATAGCTGCGGAGGAAGCCGACGAGGTTTACTGGGGCGATACCGACTCAATGTCTAAGATCAGTTTTGACGCCCCCGATGCGAGTGACTTCCGCCTTTACTGGGCTTACATGCCCAAAATCCGAATCCTGGACCAGAATGATTTCCTGCGGAGTTTTGCCGTGTATTTGATGATGTTTCTGTTTATCTCCATCATCTGTACACTTGCGGCACTGATTATCAGCTACACCCGCTGCATGACCATCACGCTGAACAACCGCTATGTTTTTGACGATCTGCGCCGTCTGGGCGCTCCGCCCGCATTTTTGGTGCGTGAGGTGAAAAGTCAGGCGGGCACTGTATTTAGAATGCCTTCTGTCGTTGGCATGACGGCAATGTATCTGTTATATGTGATGCTGATGTTCGGAAATGACGGGCAGCTTGTGATGGGCGAAGTTGCAGGACTTGGCGTCTGTCTCATTATTTTGCTTGTGATGGCTTGTATTGTCTATGCCGTTTACCGCATTACGGTGCAGAAAATGTGCCGTGAGCTGGAGATTTAAATAGACGACGGCGGATTTTTGCCGGAGGAAATGGCGTGAACGCTTTACACCTTTTCTATAATTTGTTATGATTACATTAACAGTCCACAAGACTGGACACCAGTATAAATTATAACAAGAAGAACAGATTCAAGGAAGGACAGGTGATTGTATGCCAAGTGAAAAAGAATTAAATGTCAATCTTTTAGATAAGCTAGATATATTAGAAAGACTAGAAATGGCAGATAACGAGGGGGGTTATGAAAAAATGAAACAGCAGCTTGCATTTGAAAAAAAGTGTCTTGAGCGCAAGCTATACCAGAAACCGCCAATTACAGAACTACAATAACCAAAAACCTCAATTGTAATAACAGCAAACGACAAATGTTTTCTGCGGGTCACAATGGAACTGGTAGAGCTGGAATTGCGCTACTGTATGGCAGCTTTTCCGCATGTCGGCTCACTGCTTCTCACACCCGCAAAACCTGTCAGCGCACAGGAAAGGACTGGCTTGTGTACCTACAGGCGCCAGACACGACAAGGTGGCGTCTCACACGGGATACAGCGATCATATTTCGCCCAAAGGCGGTGACTGCCCGCAATCAGCAGATGATTCTTGTCGGAAAGACGACACAGCGCTTTGTTTCTTTTTCAAGAAAGGATGTACAGACAGCTGCCGCGGATTTGATCAGCGGACGGCTGCAATCTGTTGAAATCACATATATGGAGCATGCCTTATGGATTCAATGCGCAACGCACAAGGACGAATCAGGGTGCTTTGTGATCAACGCCGCACACCCTGATTATACAGACACAGCTTTCACCGCCAAGATGTCGTCTGCGGAAGCCTTTATGTGGCTGACACAATACCCATGCGGCGGATTTTTGCCGGAGAGGGAGATTTGGGAGAAAAAGGCAGAGGATTGATGTTTCCTCTGCCTTTTTTGCTGCATTTGATGTCTATGTGTCTGGTATCTATTTCGCTGTGCAGCGCTATGAATTTAATTCATTGGACGTGCTGTAATCTTAAAGTTTACTGTCTTTGTTCCGCCATATGGATAAATGCCGCGTATGGTGACTTTTGCAGTTCCCTTCTTGATATTCTTCGAATATCCTACGATTTGAAAATTATCATTTTGCAATTCTGTAATAGTACCATTGATTTTCAGCTTGACATGAATCTGGTCATTACTCAGAGTCACTTCACTGCCTGTGTAGCGTTGCGGTTCTATCTGTACACTTGCTTTGGCAATGCTCATATTATTATCAATAATATGGAATATTGCTGAGGCTGTTCCTTGATAGTTTCCTTTTCCTGTTACGGTGACTTTAATCGCAGTACCTGTTGCTGGCTCTGTGCTTGAGATCGGATTTCCTGCTTCGTCCGTGTATGCTGTTGCTGTATCAAGCTCAAAATCGGTCTTATTTTTGAGTGTCTTTCCATCTAAGTCTGTGACAACCGGAACCACCTTATTGAATTTCTTCGCATTCTTTTGCAGAACGTCTGCGGCGGTGATATTTAAGTTTGAAAGATCCTGCGCCACAATTGTAAATGGAATGTTTTTGAGCGTTCCCTTAAAATTGCCTTTGCCCTTGATTGTCACGCTTGCAGTGTTATCGCCGACTTTCTTGTTATTTTTATAGGACAGTGTGTAGTCTTTTCCCTGCTGTAACGTGATTTCTACGCCATCGCTGATTGTAAATCTTGCGCCTGTTTGATCATCTGTCAGCTTGCTGCCGCCTTTTGCGAATGGTATACTGCCATTGATGTTATATTTAAATTTCTTGTCCGAGTTGGCGAATATATCATAAGCTGTAATCTTGAAGGTCTTTTTCACCGTTCCAGTATAGCCGTTTTTACCTGTTATCACAACGGTTGCTGTACCAGCATTGGTATTATTCTGGTAAACTGCCTCGTAATTCTTCTTATCTATGCCGTCAATCTCTGGCTCCTGCGGCTTTCCTGTATACACCAAACCGGTTTTTGGCACATCTTTTAGCGATATCTGACCCGCCTTTAACGGCGTACCTGTAATCTTAAAGGAAGTCGTCTTTTCGCCAAAGTAGGTGGTTCCATTTCCGCGAATGGTTATGGTTGCCGTCTCTCCTGCCTCGATGTGCTCGTTGTCGTAGAGAACTGTATAATCTGTATCCTTTACCAATGTAGTTTTACCATATTTTACAGTAATCTGTGGTTTCAATACTTCGCCAGTGTATACCCTGTCTGCCGTTACAATTTTGCCGATGCTTGCCTTACTCATCAAGTATGCATTATCCTTATCGACAAGCGTCATCTTAATCATTTTTGTACCTGTGAAATTCACCGATGCCGCATCAATTTTCACGTCATAATCCATCGAAGGGTTGCCGGGCGCTTTTCCGCCATTTGGATCTGCATAAGCTACAGTATAGTCTTTCCCCATCTTCAATGTCTTGCCATTGAACTTCACAATAGGCTTGAGTGCTACCTGCTTTGTATTGTTAGATGCCACTGCTGCATACAAGTCCTCGATTTCAAGCGTTGCAATATCAATTGGATCAATCGTAAATTCTGCCGTGGTGGATTCTGAATAATTGCCTTTTCCTTTGACGGTTACAGTTGCCGGACCTGCATTTGTATTATTCTTATAAGATACAGTATAATCTGTTTTCTCTTTGAGCAGCGTTTTGCCATCATATACCAAGATTTCAGGCTTAAATGCTTTTCCGGTGTACGCAGCATGATAGTTGCCTTCGCCGTTTTCCGGTGCAGTTAATCCTGAGTCTGGCGCCCATGCTGTCCAGAGTCCTTCTTTTACTTTTATCAGCGCCTTTACAGCATTCTGTAAATCGTCCGCTGCCCTTTGGATTTCCTCCAATGCTGCATTGGGATTTTCTGCCACTTCCTTTGCTGCTTGAAGGGCATCTTCAAATACTCTCCAGCTCTCAGTAGTATAATCCTCCTTTATGTATTTTTCACATGTTACTATCAGTTCTTTGAGGGCTTTTATTTCTTCCTCTATGCTGACAAGGTTATTGTGCGCTTTGTCTAGTTTATTTCTTGCCTCATCAACTTCTGGCTGCGTTGCATCTTCCTTTGCCAGAATAGCTTTCGCTTCCTCGAGTGCAAGTGTAAACGCATTCCAGCTTTCGGCTGTATAGCTGCCCTGTCCTTTGTTGAGAATTTCGTCGCAGACTGCAATAAGAGCCTTTAACTTTCCTTTGTCTATGGTGCCTTCTGGTACCTTTAGCGCGTTATAAGCGTCTCTAAGGTCTTGTTCTGCCTTATCTATTTCTGCCTGTGTTGCATTGGGTTTATCTGCGATTTCTTTTGCTGCCTTTAGTGCCTCCTGAAGCGCATTCCAGCTTTCGTCTGTGTAATCACCTTTATCCAGCTTGCTACATTCTGCGATCAATTCGTCTAGCTTTTCGGTATTCTTTGTGCTGGTAAGATTGGTGTATGCAGTCTCTAATTTGCTGTATGCCTCATCTATTTCTGCCTGTGTTGCATCTGATTTTTCGAGCAGTGCTTCAGCGTTTGCTAATTCATCTGAAAATGCTTTCCAGCTTTCGTCTGTGTAATCGCCCTGTCCTGCATTCTGGATTTCTTTATAAATAGCAACCAACGCCTTTAACTTTTCTTTGTCTACGGTACCCTCTGGTACTTTCAATGCGCTATAAGCGTCTCTAAGGTCTTGTTCTGCCTTATCTATTTCTGCCTGTGTTGCATCTGGCTTTGCAACTGCTGCTTTTGCTGCTGCCAGCGCATTTACAAATACTGCCCAGCTTTCATCTGTATAGTTACCCTGTTTCAGATTGTCGTACTCTTTGATTAATTCTTTCAGTTTATCAGTGTTCGCAACAGGTTTTTTAAGTCCCTCGTATGCAGCTTTCAAACTATCATAAGCAGCATTAATCGCTTCCTGTGTTACTTCCTGTTCTGCCCGAACTGCTTCTGCTGCTGACAACGCTTCTGTAAAGACTGTCCAGCTCTCGGTTGTATATTCACCCTGTCCGCCTGCAACCTTTTCTTTGCATTCAGCAATCAAAGCATCTAATTTCGCTGTATCTACGACACCTGCTATAACTTCCAGCGCATCATATGCTGCTGTCAGATTTTCTCTTGCATCAATTAACTGTTCCTGTGTTGCTGTTGCTGATTCCCAAACTTGTTTTGCAGAGAGAAGTGCCTCCTGAAATACATTCCAGCTTTCTTCTGTATAGTTATCCGGCACAAGCTTTTCACACCTTGAAATCAAATCTTGCAGGTACTTCCGCTGACGTTCTGTATTTTGCAACTTATTTTCCTCGTATACAGAATTAGCATCAACAGTTTCACCCTTTACAAGAACCATTGCTGATATAGGAGCTACTTTTACAGTACCATCTGTTACTTGTGATAATACTTTGGTCCCTGCCTCTTTTTCATTGATGCAGACATTCCAAGTTTCATCTTCTTTTATGCCATATTCATACAGATTAACGTCCTGATCTGTTTTTGTTGCATTGAAAATGATAACAATTCCGTCTGATACTTCATCTGGCACACTGTCTTTTCCGTTGATGGCAAAAAGAATCACTTCATTTGTCACCCAATGATATTTAACATTTGCTGCAACAGCATCTGCTGAATCCAGACGCAGCGCGGCGTGATTCTTACGGAAGTCAATCAAACCTTTGTAGTAATCCCTGACTGCTCTATATTCAGGCTTATCCAAATCTTCCCACTTAATCTGATTCACTGAATCTGGCGAATTGTAACTGTTATGAATAATATTATCCTTTTCATCCCGCTTGATTCTAAGAATTTCTTCTCCTGCGTGAATCAGAGGAATACCTTCTGCCATCATATAAATCGCAGCGGAAAGGTTATTCATCTTAATCACTTCTGCCCTGCTAGCATTACCTTTCCTTTCCGTCGTAGCATACAATTTGTCCATCAATGTATAGTTGTCATGACATGATGCATAGTTTACAATTTGTGTCGGGTTTTTACTCCACCATGTAAGAGAACGGAAGCAGTTTGCCATATCTTCTTCTTTTCCTGTCAAACCTGATACAAAACCGAGATTCTCCTCGTCATTTTTACCTTTCACCAAATCACGGATTGTATCACTGAAGTATGCAAACTTTGGCGTTGCAGACGCATTGGCTTGTGTTGCCATTGTATACCCGTCTTTGCTGACTGCGGTGTTCAGTGCCCAGCCTTCACCGTAAAATACTGCCTCGGGATGCCTCTTATGAACAGTTTCCACCACTTCATTAATTGTCTTTGTATCCAGCAGACCTACCAGATCGAAACGGAAACCGTCAATGTGGTATTCTTCTGCCCAGTAATTTACAGAGTCTACAATATACTTTTTCACCATCGCACGCTCAGATGCAGTATCATTGCCGCAACCTGAACCGTTTGAATAAGTACCATCCGCATTTGTTCTTGAAAAATATTTCGGAACAATCTGGTTAAAGCAGAATTTGTCTGCGTCATATACATGATTATACACAACATCCATAATCACGTTGATATTATTATCATGCAGTGTCTTGATCATCTGCTTCATTTCTTTTACTCTGACTTCCCCATTATAAGGATCTGTCGAGTACGAACCTTCTGGTACATTATAATTCTTCGGGTCATATCCCCAGTTAAACTGTGGTGTGTCAAGTTTTGTCTCATCTACTGTTGTATAATCATAGGAAGGAAGCAGATGAATATGCGTTACACCCAAATCTGTCAGATAATCAAGCCCTGTAGGCTGTCCATTGCCGTTCGTCGTTCCTGATTCAATCAATCCGAGGAATTTGCCTTTGTGTTCATCCGAAATTCCAGAATTTTCTTTGATTGAAAAATCCCTTACATGCAATTCATATATGATGGAGTCCGTGTAACTCATGTCTGCATTTGGTCCCCTGTCTGCTGCCCATCCTTCGGGATTTGTGGCATCCAGATTGATTACCATCGCACGGTTTCCATTGACGCCAGTTGTCCTTGCATATGGATCACACGCCTCAATCTCCGTTCCGTCTACATACACATTGTAGGTGTAATAAGTACCATTTAAGTCGCCATCCTTCTCCAGAACCCAGACGCCATTATTGCTCTTTTCCATATCAAGCGTATCTATCAAATCGTCTAAGCCTTCTGTACCTGACTTGTACAATTTAACCTCTACCTTGTCCGCAGTGGGTGCCCACACCTTAAACGTCGTCTTGTCCTTTGTCCATGTCGCACCAAGGTCGTCTCCCTCGTAAGTGTACTTGTTCTCAAACTCTGCCGAGGAATAGGCAACTGGCATCGTAATCTTGTAATCGTATCCGTCAAACGCAACAAAGTAACTCTTTACCAAATCATCAATCGCAGATAAATCTTTGTCAATCGTCAACACATACATGTCACGCCGCTTTGTTACATTTGTAATAGGAATTTCTGTATTGCTATAATCTTTTATTGCAAATAATTCACTGATGTTTCCAACAGCATCATTTCCTCCTAATACCACCTCAATGCGCTTCGTGCTCTGGTTATATTTTGCCGAAATTACCTTTGAGCCCAAAAGCACATCTTCTTCCATTACCATAGTACCATCATATACGCCAGATTTCACATAATAATGAATTGTGCCAGAAAGAATATTGGACAAATCAATATAACGGTCAACCTCAATTGGATCATTCTCTGCCCAGTCTCCCTTGCGGATTCTATATCCAAGTCTGCTGATGGAACGTCCTTCAAATTTTGCAACTGTCACCATCTCATCATTTTCAGACGTAAAATCGTACTGTGCACCGCCTTTTCCTTCAGGCCATGCCCAAACGTTCCATTCATCATAGTTTCCGTCATCTCTCGTATAGTGAATCTTTACAGTAATCTCATTCTTGTCCTCTACAGCCTTGACTGTAAAAGTTACGCTTCCTGCGGATTCCGACGTTGCTGTCAATTGGATTTCCGTTCCTTCAAACGTCTCTGACACAGTGAGTTTTGTCTTTGTATCATCCAGCGATACACCATCTGCTGAATTATTGATACTATATGTAACCTCTACAGGTGATTTTGTACCATCTTCTGCAATATGTGTCAGCTGAGACGGCAGTAAAGTTGTTTTGCCTTTTGCGATTGTAGAAATCTGAGGCGCAACCAAGGTATCGTTGAAGCCTGACGGTACCAGCACAACTGTGCCGCCCTCTGATGCCTTTGGAATTGTGATAGTAATTTTGCCGTCTTTAACCGAATATGTATTTCCACTATATTCATCTTTGTACTGCGTAATACCTTCATTATTTACTTGTATTTCCAGATTATCTACCGCCTGATCTGGATTAATGTTCATTCCAACATAAATTGTTTCGCCGTTATAACTTCTGGAAATAACATCATATTTTCCGCTGTCGGATAATGTCACAACTTTTCTGTCACCTCTTGCGAATATTTCCGAATACTTCTGGCGAATACCAAGTAAATTCTTATAATGCTGATATGTCGCACTTGTCTCTTTATTTATAGTCCAGTCATAGTCATAGCGATTTGTCTGTTGGGGATAATTATTTTCCCCAGTCAGTCCGATCTCTTCTCCATAATAAATAACAGGCTGTCCTTTTGCCGTAATCTGCAAGGTTGCAGCAACCAATGCGGCAGCATCTGCCGCTGCGTCAGACATTTTATTCTCTCCCTGCTTTAGATTAAACTTAAAACCATTCTCATCGTGACTGCTTAAAAACTGTCCTAAAAGGTATGTGTTGTTCAGCGCAGCATTTCTCTTTTGCAGTTCTGTCTCCACTGAAGAAATACCACCCCTGACAAAATTGCCTGCCTGATACTTAAAATTAAAGTCAAGAAGTGAATCCATCTCACCGCTTCCCAGTGTTCCGCCATTTTCCGAATTGTAGCTGGCACCATAGTATTCACCAATCATCTTAAAATCCGGATCCGCTTTGGTCAGCGCATTTTTGAATGCCATCCATGTTGTGTTGTCTACATGCTTGACTGTATCCACACGGAAATAGTCAACACCCATCTCTGCCCACTCAAGCTGCCAGCCTATAATCATATCCCTGACTTCTGGGTTCTCTGTCATGAAATCTGGAAGTCCTGCCTGTCCTCCGCCGCCATGAAACGCATCATCTTCGATTGCCGCTTCCCGCAACATGCCTGAAAATGTCTCACTCTCCTCTGCGCCATAGCCCGCATGGTTTACAACAACATCAACCATCAGTTTCATATTTTCAGCATGGACTGCATTAATTAGATCCTGAAATTCCTCTCTCGTTCCAAGCGCACCATTTATATCTGAGAAATCACTTGCCCAGTATCCATGATATGATGCATAATTGGGAATCGGTCCTGTACCATCATCAACTTGAACTTTGGGAATATTCTTCACAATTGGCGTAATCCAGATCGTATTGACCCCCAAGTTTTTCAAATCATTTAAATGCTCTTTCACACCTGCGAAATCTCCGCCGTGATACAGACCCGGGTTATTTTTATTAAATGTATCAGCACCTGCTTTTTCATTATTTGAGGCATCTCCATCTTTAAAACGGTCTGTCACCATGAAATAGATAACCGCCTCATCCCAGTCAAAATCATTCTCACTTTCCGTTTTAGCTACAACCTTGACTGTTACTGATGTTTTTATTGTATTTCCCTGATAATCTACTACAGTAATTGGAAGTTCTACATCTCCATAGGGTGTATCCTCTGTCACAGACAGTGTAACCTCCATCAATTCAGGATCGATGAATAGTTTTTCACTGATCCCCAGTCCCGAAGCGTTTACATATGCCTCCTTGACAAATACCTTGTTATTTTCGCTGTCTGTTGCATCAATATGCAGCACTTTGTTTTGTGTATAATCCATGCTGGCATTTCCGTCAAAAGATGCCGAAAGATTCGTCACACCTCCCAGCTCCGGTGCGGTTGCATAGATACCCTGACCATGAATATACCAAAATTCTGCTGTTTTGTTTTCAACTACATTTCCATTTCTGATCTGTTTTAACTGATAGTATTGATTTGTGTCCTGACCTGTCCAGCTGCCAGCAGTCGGTCTGCCAATGATTCCCATTGCTTTGTAGGGTACCTTAAAGCTGACTGTCTGCCATGGGATTCCATTTGTATCCGTCTCGATGCTCTCATATTTCCAGACCTTCGCTGTATCTGTATAAGTGATCCCCGGCTCCCATATGTACAAATCTGATTCATCTGCTGTGGATGCCTTATTGGCTGGATTATAATAATGCACTGTGTAAGTGTATTCTTCTCCCGCTACATATACAAGGCTATTGTCCTTAATAACCTGATCATTCTCTTTATGTGTAGAATAATTGGTGTTAAATGGGTCAAACTCCCAATTATACTTTGAACCATCGGTTCCGGGATCTGTTTCACCTTCTTTCGGAATAACATATTTGTATTCATATTCACCATGCGGTAATGTCATTGTGCAGGACCAGATATCATTCTCATCCTTACTCATCTCGACTGGCTCTTCAAGCCAGTCCGTCATAGTTCCAGCTAACAATACTTTTGCTGCCGAACCTGACTCCTGCTGATAGCGGAAGGTCACTTCGGTTCCGTTTTCCGTCGTCTCTCCAAACTCGGGGCTGCTGATTGGCGAGGTCGAGATGCAGGGGATATACTTCCCTTCATCCTTCTTATTCTCATCAAGCCATATCCAGAGTTCGTATGTATCGTTATCGGGAATGGATGAACGGCTTATGGTATTGTCGGTTGTTTGTAATCCACCATCTGCTTTGCCATCCGTAACAATAAATCCTAAATCATGTATCAAACCATCCGCGTTAACATCAAATGTATAAAACTCCTTCTCATCTTTGTTTGAGTCACTTAGATCAAGAGGCGCCCCCGGCCAGTCTGAACCGTCTATTCCCATTCCCCAATAGTGCATGGAAATCGTTTCCCAATTAAGTGCATTCTTAAAATGGAAACGGATTACAGCCTTCTCAGCTGCTTTTCTAACATAACTGTTGCCATTTACGATATTCTGATTACTCGGATCGAAAATCCAGTTTTCATTATCATTTCCCTCATATTTGACTACAAACTTATATGAGAATCCTTCTTTCGGCAAATTGACGGTACTTGTAAAAATCCCAGTATTAGAATCTTTGTCCATCACCTGCTCAATGACTTCCGTATCATTGTTCCACACATCGCCTTTAACGCCCTTTATTGTCACCTGCGATGCGTCTGCATTCTGATAACGGAATGTCACCTGTGTTCCATCACTGCTAATCTCCGGACCATCAAGGCCTAATTTAGATACCTGAGGTATAGTTTTGTTTTCTCCATCCCTATTACCATCTATTAGCCAAACCCAACACTCGTATTTACCGTTCTCTGTGTTTGAGAGTTCTGATTTTGAGATTGTAATATTTGTTGTTTGAAAATTATTCGCAGCCCAAATATCCTCTTTGCTGGCATTAATGAGAAATCCTATAAATTCAAATGAATCTTCTAATATAATATTCTCAAATGTATAAGAATAATACCCTTCCCGTTCTTCTAACAGTTTGCCGGCATTCTCCTCAAAAAAATTAGTATCTTTTCCATTATTTCGGATCCAACTATGTAATCTCACCGCATTCCAATTCAGCGTATTCTTGAAATGCACAACTACATCAACGGCCTCCCCGACCGCCTCGTCAGCGGAAATATTCTCATCTTCAGCCGTCTCAGTTTCTGTAGCCTCCTCCGTCGTCATGGACTCTGTTGTTTCAGTTATTGTTTCTGTCTCCTGCGCTGTACTGTCATTCGCATCTTCACTTGTCTCTTCCACCACAGATTGTGTACTGCTATCAACTGAATCCGAATCTTCACTGTTTTCTGTCGAAGCATTTGTTGTAGTTGTCTCCTTAGTACTATCTTCCTCGTCTGTCTGCTTCGATGCTTCTGTTTCTGTTACCGCCTCAGACTGAGCAAAATCCTCCTCACGTAAAGAACTACCTGCCTCGCTCTCCTGCGTTGGTTTGCCAGTCTCCTCCGTTCCAGTATCTTTGTCATCTCCACTGTTCTCACTCGCTTCACCAGCTTCTTCGCTGTCACCAGCCGCTTCTGATGGCTGCGAACTGTTCTCGCTGGCTTCACTTGTTTCCAGAGTCTCATTTTCCGCCGCCCATACAGTCGAAAATGCGTCTGGTGTTATCTGTACATTGGAAATGACCATAGCAAATACCAGCATGAGGCTAAGCATACTTTTTGCTAGGTTACGTTTCTTTCTACAGAATGTTTTCGCTTTTTCCATAAAATTTCCTTCCTTTCTTTTTGCGGCTGTCAATTTTATGGGAAACTGGCAGCCAGATTATTTTGTTACATTTTATAAAAATATAATCTGACTTAAATATAGCTTAAAAACGGGCAAATAGTCAATATATTTAGCGAAAAATTTCGAAATTTTAGGCAGAGTGCACTCTTTTTTAAGTTAAATTTTGCATTTTTCACGAAAATCATTTCTTCATATGCATCATTTTTATGCACATTGTACGATGTGTAAGACGGATAGTGCTTCCCTTTTTTAGCCTCCGCAGGACGCTGGCGCCCACCGCACTGTGCATCATCATTCCTTACGCCCCATTGCAGCCCATGCCACCGCAAGCACCACTAACGCGAACACTGCCAGACCGCCGGCGATGCCAGTATCAAAGCTCCCTGAAAAGTCCACCGCGTCTGCCACGCCGACAACCGCCAAGACTGCCAGCAGAATGCCCACAAGCCCCTCTCCTGCGATCATGCCAGAGCAGAACAAAATCCCGCTGCCCGCCTCGCTGTCCGTCGCTGCGCCAGCAGCCCTTCTAGCCATCACATAGCGCACCAGACCGCCCGCCATAATGGGCACAGAAAGCCGAAGCGGCAGATACAGTCCGATCGCCACCGGAAGCACAGGGATACCAAAGATTTCGATGACGATTGCGGTAAACACCCCAATCCAGACCAGCGTCCACGGGAGATTTCCGTCCATGACCCCCTCCACAATCATTTTCATCAACGTTGCCTGCGGTGCAGAAAGCTCTGGAGAGCCAAATCCCCACGCCGTGTCGAGAAGGAGCATCACCCCGCCAATCGTAACTGCGGAGACTGCCGCGCCGACCAGCTCTCCCAACTGCTGCCGCCGCGGCGTCGCGCCTAGGATATACCCCGTTTTTAAATCTTGTGAGGTGTCGCCGGACATCGCCGCGATAATGCAGATGATCGAGCCGATGGCAATCGCGCCTGTCATGCCGTGCGCGCCCGTGTCGCCCGTGGACTTGAGCACCATTGTCGCAAACAGAAGCGTCGCGATCGCCATGCCGGACACAGGATTGTTGCTGCCGCCGACAAGCCCTACCATTCTCGAGGACACCGCCGAAAAGAAAAAGCCAAATACCGCCACCAAGAATGCCCCCAGAAAAGAAACCGGAATATCTGGAAACAGGGCAATCGCCAGAATAATCAAGACGATCGCGCCCAAGACAACCTTCATATTCATGTCGAGGGCGGTGCGCTCTGCCGCGCCTTCCCCCTCCATGCTGCTGCCCTTTAACCCCTTCATCGCATCTCCGAAAGTCGAGATTATCAGCGGAAGGGATTTCACCAGACTGATAATGCCGCCCGCGGCGACAGCGCCCGCGCCGATATAGCGGATATAACTGCCCCAGATGGCGTTTGCACCGCCTTCTATAAACATTTGTTCTATTGGCGTTGTGCCGGGATAGAGCACCGTCTCCCCGCCAAAAGCAGCAATCAGCGGAATCAGCACAAACCAGCCCAGAATCCCGCCCGCAAAGAGATAGGAGGAAATCTTTGCGCCGCAGATATACCCCACGCCCACAAGCGCCGGATAAATCTCTGTCGAAAATTCTGTCCTGAGCGCCTGAATCCGCATTGTGATGGTGCTTGGCACGACCTTCAAACCGTCCACGACAAATTTGACCAGCGCCGCAATGCCCATTCCGGCAAAGACAGCGCGCGCAGAGGTTCCGCCCTTCTCCCCGGCAAGCAGCACCTCCGCGCACGCTGTTCCCTCTGGATAAGGCAGTACACCGTGCTCTTTGACAATGAGCGCTTTTCGAAGCGGAACCATGAACAGGACGCCGAGCAGTCCGCCAAGCAGCGCGGTGAGTGAGATGGAGAGCATGCCCGGGCGGTTGGCGGCGCCCTCCTTTGCCCACAGGAAGAACACAGGCATTGTAAAGATTGCGCCTGCGGCGAGGGATTCTCCCGCCGAACCGATGGTCTGTACCATATTGCTCTCCAAAACAGATTTCCGTCGCAGCAAAATCCGCAGTACGCCCATCGAGACCACCGCCGCCGGAATTGAAGCAGATACCGTCATTCCCACGCGCAGCCCAAGATATGCATTGGCAGCGCCAAACACCACCGCCAGTAAAATCCCAGTGACCACCGAGGTCACTGTCAGTTCAGGCGGCGCCTGCTCCGCTGGAACATAGGGCTTAAAATCCGCTTTTTTGTTCATGTTGTCTCTGTCCATTTTGACTCACTCCTTCGATCATACACAAATCAAAATAGCTTAGCAGACATCGAAATCAGATTCTGCTAAGCTATTTCCTATTTACGATATAGAATTGACACTTTTCTTGAAATTTATGTATCCCACTCGAGCACTGCCTTGAACAAATCCCCATCAATCTCGACGTAAAACCTGCCGCCTTGCAGCTCTGAGAAGCTCTTGGCAATCGCAAGTCCCAGCCCGCTTCCCTCCGTGTTGCGCGACGCGTCCCCGCGCACAAAGCGCTCCGTGAGGTCTGTCGGCGTGACGGTCAGCTCCTGCGCCGAGATGTTCTTCATCTCAATATGGATTGTGTGTATTCCCTCCTTGATGATAATGACTCTCGCCTGCACGTACACGCGGGTGTTGGGCAGGGCATATTTGGTCACATTGACATACAGATTCTCAAAAATCCGATAGGTCTTTTGGCTGTCAAGCTGCAAGATCAGCTTCTCCTCCGGCAAGTCAAAGCGCACGTCCAGACCATTTTCAGTCATTTGCTGTTCATGCTCCAAGTACACCTGACGCATGAGATTGCAGATATCCACTGCAACCGGATAAAACCGCACATTGCCGCTGCTTGCCTTGCTGATTTCAAACAAATCTTCTATTAAGACCTTTAAGCGCAGCGATTTGCGCTCGAGTGTGTCCAGATACGAGCGGCGCTGCTCCGGCGTGACGTTTTCTTCTTTTAACAGATCTACATATGTGATAATCGCTGTGAGCGGCGTCTTTAAATCATGCGATACATTTGTGATCAGTTCTGTTTTCATGCGCTGGCTCCGCACCTCGTCCTCGACCGCCTTGCCAAAGCCGTCCTGTATCTGGGACAGCTCCGTTTTGTAGCGCTCAAAAATCCCGAAATCCTCCGTGAGCGGATTGTCAAACCGCCCCTGCGCGATCGCGTTTGTCGCCTCCAGCAGACGTTGATACTGCATCTGCAGATTATTTGCATAGCGCTTCATCCACAGATAAAGCAGCGCCGAGCAGCAAAACAGCGCAAAAATCCCAAAAAACCAGAAGCAGCACGCAAGCGAGCAAACGATAAGCTGTATGGTGATATACCGTTTCAACGGCTTTAAGACATCTTTGTCCAGCCCTTCAATCGTGAACACCGCCTTCCATTTGTCCCAAATGCGTCTGCAAAAAGCCTTGATTTGATTCCAATAGCGGTAAATCAGGCTTCTTTTTCTGACAAAAGAGCCAAAGTCCATAAACAGCTCGCGCACGCTCAAAAGCCCCCAGTACCACGCGCCAAACAGCACCACCATCACTGCAAACGTTGTGCAGAAAATTCCTTCCTCACCCATGCGGACGACCTCACTGACATAGTAGACCAGCTCCACCACGTTCATTTGCAAATCAAATGAAAGCACAAACAGCATCAGAAAAACCAGCTCAGCAGCAAGACGCGCCCCCGCTGTGTCCGCGGTCAGATGCGGTCTGCATCTTGCAATGACGGCAAACAGCACTGCCATGATGCCAAGAAACGTAAGATACAGATTCCCAATGCCAAGCAAATCATACAGCCTTTCTCTGGTAACGTTGGCGATCATTCCTCTCTGCGAGGAAAATTCTGTCATCCATGAAAACTGCTCGAGCTGCTCTGAAGTCATGGCATAGATAAAGACTGCATTCTGCGGATTTTTTTGTGTGACGGTCACTTTTCCGTATGCCGTTTCGTCATCGCTCACCATCACAACCTGTGTCGATTTCCCGTAATCCGACATGCAAAGGGTGTCTGTTGAATTGGCGGCAAGCTGCACATTTTTTATAAACTGCTCTGTGTTGTTTCCTTTGACTCTGATGTCGGCAAGCCTGCCATTTTGATCATAGCACAGCACCAGATAATAAGCATACGCTGAGTTTTCCTCTGTCGCCAGAAGCTCTGGTTCTCGCGTCGTATTTTTTAAGATTGTCTGTGTCGTGGTATCAATCACACAGTAATCCGTGCTCACGGCGAGATTGGAAACATACTCCTCCTTGATGCTTGCGACCTCCATGTTCAGTTTTTCAATGACGTTTGCCTTGAACTGTTCAGCGCTGCCTGTATATCTCGCCACATTTTCAAAATACTCGTTCATCGCCACGCGCTCAACAGACTCCTCCGAAAAGGTGAGATAGAGGTCCTCAAGCTGTATATCCTTGCCGCTCTTTTCGAGCACCTCAGGATACAGCACGTAATTACTCCGAAACAAAATCGTGATAAATCCCTCTGCCTCAAAGCCGCTGCCATTCTCCGCGCAATATTCGTTCACACGAAACTTATAAAATGCTGCAACAAATGCGAAGCAGGCGGCTGCCAGCATCACGGCAAACACTGCCAGCCGCAGCGCCTTTTTATTGTTTTTCAATCTTGTATCCAACACCCCACACCACCTTTAAATACTTCGGGTCATTCGGATTGATCTCAATCTTCTCCCGAATCTTCCTCACATGCACCATAATTGTATTTGTATTGATCGCCTGCTCGTTCCACACCCGCTCGTAAATCTCATCGGCGGAAAACACCCTGCCCGGATTTTTCATCAAGAGCAGTAAAATTTTGAACTCAATCGGCGTCAGCTTGACCGGGTTGCCATCGACCGTGACCTCGACTGTATCTTCATTCAGCTCCAGCCCGCCAATCATATGAATCCTGTCATGATTTTCCTGCTCTGTCACCGCGTCGAGATAGCGCTGGTAGCGCCGCAGATGCGAATTGACGCGCGCGAGCAGCTCCATGGTCGTAAAGGGCTTCGTCACATAGTCGTCCGCGCCCATATTAAGCCCCATAATCTTATCCACCTCCTCCGACTTTGCAGAGAGCATGATCACCGGAAACTCGTATTTTTTTTCACGCACCTTCATCATCATCGTGATACCGTCCATCCGCGGCATCATGATATCGACAATGGCGAGATGAAATTCCTCCGACTCGATTTTTTGAAGTCCCTCTATGCCGTCCGCAGCCTGCGTCACGCTGTAGCCCTGATTTTTCAGATAAATCTCTATCCCCTCCCGTATTTCCTTGTCGTCCTCAACAATCAAAATATGATATGCTTCCATGTTATCGTTCCCCCTGTACTTTGATGTAATCTATGACTCCTCCAGTATATCACACCTGTCACCCAATGTATGCAAAAACCGTATCTCCCAGCAAATACCCGGCGCCGACAAACACCAGATTCCACAAAAATACACCGAGCGCCGAACTGATTGTATATTTCGCAAAATCAAACTTTAGCACGCCTGCCGGTATCGAGATCAGCGTCCGCACCACCGGAATCAGCTTGCCGATCAAGATGCCCACACAGCCCCGCCCGCGTATGAGCGCAAAATTCTTCTCAATGGCAGAACGGTGCTTGGGAAATTTTGCCAGATACTTTTCCAGCAGCACACTGCCGCCGGCATACCCCACCGCGTACAAAATCCAGCTTCCTGCCACGCCTGCCAAAAGCGTAATGATCATGACGCCCCAAAAGCTGATATTCCCCCGCGCCGCCATCACGCCTGAGAGCGGCATAATCACCCCGGCAGGAAATCCCGGAAGATTCATGTACTCCAGCAGGACAATGACAAAGATTGCAACCGCCCCGTATTGGCTAAAATAGCAAGTGACGGTATCCAGACTCATAAAAAACACCTTCCTCTTTCGTTTTGATACCGATAAGTCTATCAGCGAAAACGAAAAAAGAAGATGTATGAAATCGAAAGATTTTCTTAAATTTCAGGAAACAATTCATTGCGGAATACAATCTCCCCGTCAATGATGGTCATCATGGTATGTGTAAAAATTTCCATCGGATTACCGTCATAGATGGCAAGGTCCGCATCTTTTCCCGGCTCGATGCTGCCGATGCGGTCCGCCACGCCGCAGATTTTGGCGGCATTGATGGTCAGCGCCCTAAATCCGTCCTCGAGTGAAAGCCCATGCTTGACACTCAGCCCCACACAGATTGGCAGCGACTGAATCAGGGAGACAGGGTGGTCTGTCGTGACGGACACCATCACGCCCGCATTGGCGAGAATGCCCGCCGTCTTAAACGCCACATTCTGTACCTCAATCTTATTGCGGGTCGTCAGATCTGGCCCCACGATTGCCGGATAACCGGACGCTAAGATTTCCTCGGCGATCAAATGTCCCTCGCTGCAATGGTCGAGCGTCATGTTCAAGTCAAATTCCTTGGCAATACGGATTGCCGTAAAAATATCATCCACGCGGTGCACATGCGCCTTGAGCGGAATCTCCTTGGCAAACACAGGGCGCCACGCCTCATAGTGGAGATTGACATCCGCATTGCCCTGATCGCGCTTCTCTAAATAATCCCGCGCATTGACCAGCTCCTCGCGCAGCAGCCCTGCAATCGCCATGCGCGTGACAGGCGAGGTGTTCATTCCTGCATAGTTCATCTTTGGATTCTCCCCAAAGGCGATTTTCATCGCGGAGGGGAATTTGACAATCAAGTCGTCAATTCGTCTGCCGCTCGTCTTGACAACGGCAAACTGGCCGCCGACAACATTCGCGCTGCCGGGACCAATGTTTGCAGAGGTAATGCCCGCTCTCACAGCGTCCGCAAAGGCGGCGTCCATCGTATTGATGGCGTCAATGGCACGGAGCATCGGGGTGACGGGATGGACTGTCTCATTGCAGTCGTCCCCCTCCTGCCCCTTCTTCTCCTCGGTGATACCCATATGACAGTGCGCCTCGATAAGACCCGGCATTACCAGATAATGATTCATATTTATTTTCATGCAGTCCGCAGACTGAGGGAGTTCGATGTTCGGGGACACTTCAAGGATTTTCCCATCCTTGATAAGTATGCTTCCCTCAAAGATGTCTGCCTGATACTTCTCGCATATCGCATCACTCATGCTGCGGATTGCCGCATTTTCCAATAAAAGCATTCTATAAAACCATGCCCTTCCTGATTTATTCCGCCTGACTTGCAGGTCTCTTTAAAGGGTCGATCGGCACACCGTCCTTGGTGAGTTTATAGTAAACATTAGTTCCCTCTTGGGTATAATAGATCGTAGGCTTCGCCACCTTGCCGACAACATCGCCCGCTGCGACATGGTCGCCCGCTTTGAGGCTGATGTCACTGAGCTGTCCATAGGTGAGCATATAGCCGTTTCCAAGGTCAAAACGAATGGTGTTTCCCGTCTGGGAATCGTAATAAACATCAGACACAATGCCGTCTGCCGCCGCCGTGATGGTCTGCCCCTCACTCGCCGCTACGACCAGTGCCGGATTGTAGTGATACTGCTGCATGGTAGCGTGGTACACCGCCTTATCCATGCTGTAGTCAAGAAGTACATCGCCGATGACGGGCAGTGCGAGCGAGTCCTCCTCTGAGAAAAACAGCGGTGTTTCTGCCACAAGCTCCTGCTCAGGCTCCTGCCCTTCCATAAATACTGCCGCCTTGTCGGTGCCTGCCTTTGCCCCGTCCTGTTTGGTGTTCTCCACCTGTCCGGAATTCACCTCCGTGAAAGCTGGATCGACATCCATGTCATTGTTGTCGCTCAGATCATACAGATCGGACTCGCCAAACCGGTGATCTGTCTGTGCGTTTTTCTTGGTATCCATCTCCGCCTGTGCCTTCCCCGACACAAATCTGGTATCTGCCAGACCCGTACCGTTTTCCTCCGCTGTAATGTTTTCCTGTTCAAGTTTTGCGAAATCTATACGATTTTCTTCCTTTTTCTTGTCGCCCTGCGCTGACATATACACGCCCGCAAGAGTAAGTGCTGACAGCACAAATACTGATGCTGCAATGATACTGATCTTTTCTTTCTGCAAGGCAGGACGTTTGTTGTTTCGTCTGTTCATCCTTTCCCTCCATTTCCGGCAAGCCCTTTGCCTGTCTATAGCATTGACCCGATAGGAGGTTTTTATTCATCGTTTTATTCGTAAATAGAGACCTTGATATCGCCGTAAAAGTACTTGAGTATGGCATAAAAATCCATGCCTGAAACCGCCAGCTCATAGGCGTAATTGAGCGAAAATCCATCGCCGCTTCCAACTTCTGAGACAAGCATGTCAGACGGGGAAGTGGTAAAAAAAGGAGCTGTCATTACCGCGCCATCTCTCGTAATCACAACTCCTTTTGTGGCATCAACTGCCCGCTCGATCTCATTTAATTTTACCCGCCTGCTGTCCTCAGGCAGCGTCTGTAAAATTCTGTAAAATTTGTCTGCCTCAAATGCCATCTGTTCATACAATAACAATTCCGGGCACTGCTCACCCTCCCACGCCGCGGCAATATTGCTGCGGCACACGATGGCAAGCGCCTTGAGATACTCCTGTTCCGGATCGTATGCCGCGTCCTCGCGCACGATAAAATCCTCCGAGCTGCTAAAGACCGTATCCTCTGGAATCACGCGGTACATCAAAAGCCCCGTCAGCATTTCAGGCTGATAGTAAAAGGTGCCGATCTCCTCCTCCACCACCACCTGAAAACTTTCGTCGAGCACGCTCACATCCTCGTCCTCCTGTTTCCACGGCTCACGCACTGGCTTGATAAAAATCGTCCCAATCAAGGGAACGCACACCATAAAGGTCAGCACTCCGGTCAGTTTTCTCACAGGCTTCCCACCCGGCAGTCTGTCGTTACTATATACTATGCAGTTTCCTGCGATTTGATTCAATTACCGCCAGATTTCCTGACGCGGTGTACCACTTGGTCAAAAAGCACATTGCACACAATCACAACTGTATTGTCAAATACGAGCGCCATCACAAGACACACTGCAAAGGTCGCCGCCACGCTCGCCGCAATACCGCCAAGACACCCAAAGCGCAGCGCCGTAATATGAAGCTTGCCCTGCACCACGACAAAGAGCGCATACCAGTGAATCAGAATGATGGAATAGCTGTATTTTGAGCACAGCCGCACAACGGCGTTTGATTTGTCCTGAAACCAGTTTTTGTATTTTAAAAACAATACAAAAATACCGCTGGAGGCTATTACAATCGGCGGCGTGCCGCCATACACCAGATTCATCTTGCCGGAATCCAGAAAGACCACCAATACCATAATAATATAGGACACTACCGCCGCAAGCAATATCCACCTGTTTCTGCGCGGTGCGCCCGCCACGCTGTCCTGCCTTGTCAGGATATAGCCCAGCAAAAAGACGCCCTCCCAGCCTGCCAGAAACGTCGTCGCCCCAAACGCCATGCCAAACAGCGGAAGATAGGTCGTCAGCGTGTTCAGCACCAAAACCACCACCGCCAGAGAAGCCAGCAGCGTATCACTCATATGTTGTACCATCACACGGAAAAACGGCGTCACGAGATACAGCGCAGCAATCGTGTAGATCAGCCACAGATGCGGCCCCACATCGGGCGCCCCTGTCATCACGCGCTTTAACGCGGCGCCAATCTGCCGCGGCGGCAAAAATGCGACTTCATGATTCAAATACAATAACAGTAAATAATAGGCAATCAGCGGTATAACCACCTTCGACGCTCTTCTGATATAAAAAGAAAGCACGCCTTCTTGCTGCCGTCCGCCGCCTAACAGCAGCGTGCCCGAGAGCATCACATACAGGATATTGCAGCAAAGTCCCAGACTCAGCCCCAAGACAAGCACCAGCCTTTTCCAGTCCGCGTCGGCGGCATCGACCATCGGTGAACAGGCGTGCGCCAGTATCACAAGCACCGCCGCAAGCACGCGCAGATAGTCCAGATACACCGCGCGTTCTCTTGACGTCTCCGGCCCTAAAAAAATACTTTTGAGATAGGCGCGCCCTGTATAGCCGCCCTGTCTTTTGCGGACGCCATGCGCCCAGTAAATCAGGCTAAAACCGATGATGACTGCCGGAAAATACCACAGACACTTTTCTGCCGTCTCACTTGAGACATACGCCTGCGCTGCCATCGGCGCAGAGCAGCTCCGCACTGCGGACAATGCAAAATCGCCGTCCATGTCAAACCGCAGTGTCTGATATGTTCCCAAAGGCACCGGCAGCAGCATGGAGGCTTCGCCTTCCCTCAACGAGCCTTTTACAGAATGCTTCTCAGCAAACTCCTCTCCTGCTTTTGTATAAAAAACCTGCACTGGAAGCGGCTCTTTCGCCTGCCATGCGTCGTGAAATACCAGTTCGATTCCCCCGATCTGTATATTTTGCACCGCCACCAAAAACTGCGGATCCTCCCCGGTCACGGTGAAGCTTTTCCCCGGACCGCCGCCTGCATATACCACCTCATAGCCGCTGCTCTCGATCGGAAGCCCGGACAGGTCTGTGACCTCGCCCTGCATTTCATAATGCCATGACAGGCTTTGGTAAAACAAAATGCCAAGCGCAATGACCATGGCGAGCAGCAGCCAGAGCAGACTCCCTTTTACTCTGTGTTTCATCTTCGTATTTTCCTTTTTATTCCTTTACCATAATGTCCATCGCCTGCTTCTCATTCACGAGCGTCACTTCACGGTGCTTTCCGCCAAACTCCCCGTCCAGCGTCCAAGCCACCTCCTCCTTCGACTCAATGATGAGCCTGCCCGATTTAAAGCTGTACATATATTCTGTATCAATATTCTGGATTGCAAGCGCGGCCAAAATAGAATTTAATTCCATCGGGTTCTTAGGCATTTTAATCAGTGTCACCTCAAAAAGCCCGTCATCCAGCGCGATGTTGCCCTTAAAAACGTTTCCAGCGATGCTCTTAAAACCGCCCACCGAGTACGAGTTGGTTATCATTCCGTAGATAAATTCGTCCTCGATCACTGCCGTCTCGCCAGTTTCTGACACGTTTGTCACTTTCATATGATAGGACTTGATGTTCTGCAAATGCTTGACGCCCTCAAGGATATATGCCATGTGTCCCAGCATATTCTTCATCTCCTGCCGCGTCCCGTAGGAAACCTCTGTAAAAAGCCCAAACGCCGCGATATACACAAAAACGTCCTCATTAAACCTGCCCACATCACAGGAAAAAACTGTGCCGCTCACCACCGCCTCCGCCGCGGTGTTCATGCTGGAGGAAATCTTGAGACTGTTTGCAAAATCATTCGTACTCCCTGCCGGTATATACCCGATGGTCGTCTTAAAGCCAGACTGCATCATGCCTGTCACAATCTCGTCGAGTGTCCCATCCCCGCCGCTGCACACCACCAGCTCATAACTTTCGTGCCGCCCGCGCATCGCGCGGCTTGCGTCCCCGCGCCCCTGCGTGGGATAGACCGTCACTTCATATCCGTTTTTTACCAGTATATCCACAATCCCCAGCAGGTTATTTTTGATTAATCCCTTGCCGGAATGTGGATTGATTATAAATAATGCTTTTTTCATACTATTTTGCCTCTTAATTTTTCTGCCAATTCACTTAATTTCCGAAGCCTGTGATTTACCCCGGATTTTCCCACCTCGGGCGTCAAGTAGCCGCCCAGCTCTTTGAGTGACGCGTCGGGGTACTCTAATCGCAGCTCTGCCATCTGGCGCAGATTGTCCGCGAGATTGTCAAAACCATAGTGCTCTTTGATATATTGTATATCATCAATCTGCTTCGACGCCGCGTTGACGGTCTTGGTGATATTTGCCGTCTCACAGTTGACGCGCCTGTTAACCGCATTGCGCATATCTTTTAGTATCCGCAGATTTTCAAGCTTCATCAAAGAAATATGTGCGCCGATCACATTCAAAAGCTCGACAATCTCCTCGCTCTCCTTGATATAGACCACATGATACTTTTTCCGCACTACTATTTTGGCACGGATTTCATAAAACATGAGCGTCTCCACCAGCTGTTCTGCCTGCTTGGCGTCGCTGCACACAAATTCCAGATGGTACCCCTTCTCCGGGTTGCTGACCGAGCCGGTGCTCAAAAAGGCGCCGCGCAGAAACGCGCGCTTGCAGCAAAGGCTTTTGATCACAAGCGGATTTACGAGCTTGTCGCCCCCTTTGTATTTGATTGCCTCGAGCGTCTTATTTATGACACGAATGTCATTTTTTGACAGTGACAGGCTGTTGCCGCTCTCCCCCGCAGGCTGGGTAAAATGAAACAATCTGGCAAAAAGCATACTGCACCGCGCCGCCACATAGGGCGCATCAGACTGCAATTCAATGCGCGCCGCGCCAGATTTGTCCGTTCTGATGGCGCCCGCATAGACCAGTATTACCGCAAGCTCTGCAAGCTGGCAGTGCCTTGCATCGTTCGTAAGCTTCACAAGCTCCTCTTTCACTTCTCCTGAAAAAGACATAGTTCACCTACTTCGTGTCGCGGTGGCGCAGTGTGAGTCCATAGTCTCCCCGGTCTTTGAGACGTTTATACAGCTCCCCTGCAAGTGTCACACTCCGGTGCTGGCCGCCTGTGCAGCCAATCGCTATCACCAGTTGGTATTTGCCTTCATTAATATAGTGCGGAATCAAAAAATCTACCATGTCTGTCAATTTGTCCACGAACTCATGCGCCTCTGGAAAGCCCATCACATAATCCTGCACTTCGCGGTCCAGCCCCGTTTTCTGCTTTAACTCGTCCATATAAAACGGATTGGGCAGGAAGCGCACGTCAAACACCAGATCGGCGTCCTGCGGAATCCCGTGCTTAAAGCCAAAGGACATGACATTGACCATCAGGCTGTTGTACGCCTGATTGCTGACAAAGATGCGGTCGAGTTCTGCCTTGAGCTCCCGCGTCAGCAGATTTGTCGTGTCGAGGACATAGTCCGCCGCCTGCTTGATGCTCGCAAGCAGCGCCCGCTCTCTGGTGATGCCGCTCATCAGATCACCGTCCACAGAGAGCGGATGGACGCGCCGTGATTCCTTATAGCGCTTTAGCAGTACGCTGTCCGCCGCCTCGAGAAACAGGATTTCAAACGTGTAGGTCTCCCGCAGTCTGGCGATGAGCTGGTTGACATCCTCAAAGGACTGGTCCGCCCTGACATCAAGCCCCAGCGCCACCTTCAAAATCCCGTTGTCGGGCATCGCCAGAAGCTCCATAAACTTTTCAATCAGCGGCACTGGCATATTGTCCGCACAATAATATCCCGCATCTTCGAGCATCTTCATGGCAGTGGACTTCCCGCCGCCGCTCATTCCCGTCACAATTACAAATCTCATCCCTGTCATCCTTTCTTTTGTGTTGTATGACGACTATTCTTCAAACCCCAGCATAATGACCTCCGGTTCGATTGTGACCTGCGCGGACGCCTGCACACGTTGCTGTACCTGCGTCATCAGCGCACGGACATCGCTGGCGGTGGCGCCGCCCTTATTCACAACAAAACCGCAGTGTTTCTCCGAAACCTGCGCACCGCCGACTGCGAAGCCCCGAAGCCCCGCCTCCTCTATTAACTTCGCCGCAAAATATCCCTCCGGCCGCTTGAAGGTCGAACCTGCGCTCGGATATTCCAAAGGCTGCTTCTCGCGCCGTCTCGCTGCCAGCTCCTCCATTTTCTCACGGATTTCCTGCTGGCTGCCATGCGCAAGCGAGAGTGTGACCTGCGTCACAATCAGCGGCTCTTCTTTTAAAAGGCTGTGCCTGTAGCCAAAGTGCATCTCCTCTGCGCTTTTCTCCACGATTTCGCCAGCCAGCGTCATCAGGCGCACGCGCAAAACCACATGGCGCATCTCGCCGCCGTATGCCCCGGCGTTCATGACAACCGCACCGCCAAGACTGCCGGGAATGCCCGACGCAAACTCAAAACCAGTCAGGCTGTTCTCATACGCCTTGTGCGCGATGGCGGCAAGCGTGGCGCCCGCCTCACAGACCAGCGATGTGCCCTCCACTTGGATTGTGCTGTACGCCTTCGACAAATGAAGCACCACCCCGCGGATTCCATCGTCGCTCACCAGTACGTTGCTGCCGTTTCCCAAGAGATAAAAATCCTCATTGAGCCTTGTAAGCCCCTCTTCTTGCAGCACGCCAAGCACCTTCCCAAGCTCATGTTCATGGTTGATTTCTACAAAGATGTCAGCCCTGCCACCTACGCGGAAGGTGGTGTGAGCTGACATGTTTTCATTTGCAAGTATTTGCTCTGGCTGTAGGACGCCAGACAGTCTTTGGTAGAGTTTTTGGCTTAATTTCTCATCAAACTCTGCTCTCAATCGTTCTATCCTCTTTCTATCCTCTTTTTACATTGATCCGGTTATCCAATCACCAGTTTGGCTGCGCCGTAGATGCCGGCATCATTTCCAAGTGTCGCCAGCTTAAACTGCGCGTCTATCGAGCCGCGGAACACATATTTTTTATAATATTTTGAGACGTATTCGCACAGCAGTTCGCCTGCCTTGGACACGCCACCGCCGAGCACAAACACTTCTGGATTGACCACGCCTGCAATCATCGCAAATCCTTTGCCGAGATAGTCGCCAAACTGCTCCGCAATCTCACAGGCAAGTTCATCGCCCGCCTTCACAGCGTCAAACACCGCCTTCGCGCTCAGTCTGCCGTTTGCCTTTGCGGCGCGCAGTACGCTGTCCTTGTCCGATGCTGCCAGCTTGCGCTCTGCCAGCCGCACAACGCCTGTCGCGGAGGCATACTGTTCGAGGCAGCCATGATTGCCGCAGCCGCACGCATCTGGCTCATTGTCCTCAATATGGATATGCCCGATCTCGCCGCCGGCACCTGTCGCGCCTGTCACCATCTCACCGTTGATGATAATGCCGCCGCCGACGCCTGTGCCGAGTGTGGCAAGCACCATATTCGTGTAGCCTTTTCCGCCGCCGCACCACATCTCGCCGAGCGCTGCCACATTGGCGTCATTTCCTGCCTTGACGGGCATTCCAAGCAGCCCGCCGAGCGTCTCATTGATATTCATTACGTCCCAGCCAAGGTTCACCGCCCTATGTACAATACCCTTGCCGTCCACAGGACCCGGAACGCCGATGCCCACACCGGCTACTTCTTCCTTGGCAATATTTTTCTCTGCTGCCTTATCTAAGATCGACTTTGCAATATCCGGCAGGATTTTGCTGCCGCTCTCGTCCTTTCTGGTGGGAATCTCCCACTTTTCAAGCACCGTTCCCTCTGGGTCAAACAATCCGAGTTTCACCGAGGTTCCACCTAAGTCTACGCCAAAACAATACTTCACCATTTTTCCATCTCCTTCTCATTGTTGTATTCTTTGTATCAAACTGCTTTTTTATGATTTCATTCTATGATTTCATTTTATTCCTCGTCGTCCTCACGCGGCTTTGACAGCGAGTTCTGTACGCGCTGGTACAACTCCTGCGCAGCATTGTAACCCATCTTCTTCTGACGGTAATTGACTGCCGCCGACTCGCAGATAATCGCCAGATTCCGCCCCGGACGAATCGGGATATTGTGGCACACAATCTTATTGCCAAGATATTCTGTAAAGTTCTCCTCAAGTCCTAAGCGGTCGTATTTCTTTTCTTTGTCCCAGTCCTCGAGACGAATCACGAGATTGATGTTGGTGGTGTCCATAACGCTCTGCACACCGTACAGCGTCTTGACATCAATAATTCCGATGCCGCGCAGCTCAATAAAATGCCGCGTGATGTCGGGCGCTGAGCCAATGAGTGTCTCGTCGCTCACTTTTCGGATTTCTACCACGTCGTCTGACACAAGGCGGTGCCCGCGCTTAATCAGCTCCAGCGCTGCCTCGCTCTTGCCGATTCCGCTCTCGCCCGTGATGAGCACCCCCTCGCCGTAGACATCTACCAGCACGCCGTGCACTGAGATGCAGGGCGCCAGCTTTACATTCAGCCACCGGATTATCTCCGCCATAAATGCCGAAGTAGGCTTCTCTGTCATCAAAAGCGGAACATTGCACTTGAGCGCTGTCTCCATAAACATCTCGTCTGGATGCAAGTTACGGCAGAAGATAATGCAGGGCGTTTTCTCTGAGATAACGCTGGGGTACACCTCCTTCTTGCGGTCCTCGGGAAGATTCTTCATATAAGAATACTCGACAAACCCAATAATCTGCGGTCTGGTCTCCTCAAAGTGCTCAAAGTAGCCCGCTAGCTGCAAGGCTGGACGGTTAATGTCTGGCTGGTGGATTTTCACACTCTCCACATCAATCTGCGGCGTGAGGTTTTTTAGCTTGAACTGTTCTATTACTGTTTTGATGCTTACACTTGCCATTTTCTTTTCCCTTTCCGATAAATATATTCATTTACATCTTATCATATATCATCAAGAGTTTCCACGAAAATTTTTATGCAAATTTTTTGCGGATGTGCCCGTGTGCATAAAAGCACCGCCCAAACCACTATGCCGGGTCTGGGCGGTGCTTTTTGCCGCTATGGTCTAAGGACTGGACGGTTCTTGAAATTCATTGAGGCTGAACCATAATACGGTTTGCGGCTGAACGCTGCCCGTGCCTCCGGTGCGATTCCGCCTGCGCTGAGCTCTTTCTCCGTGACCTTCCTGCACTCAGACACCTCCCGCTCTATGTAGGCACCCATAATTGGCACGACGCCTTTCCCACTCATAAAATCCATATAAATTCCCCTTTCTGCACATTTTTATTCTCTGCGGCACACAAAATTTCCGCAAAATTTTATATAGATTTCGTTCTCACAGATATATATATAACACACTCTCCTCTTACTTTCAACTACTTTTTGTGCAAATTTTATAAAAAACATTCTTTTTTCGTAAAATTCAGTAACTTATTGCTGTATATTTTTGTTTGCGAATAATTTCCATGAATTTGTGATTTTCTCTGTACATTCTAAAGTTTTTATGCGATAATGACGATATAGACTTAAAACCAGCATACCGCATTGATGCGGGCTGGACGGCTGCCATGGAGGGTTACTGACACGGAATCATAATTTTATATAAAATAAGAAGGGAAGGGATACCATATGAGTTTATCAGGAATTGGGTATAACAGCACGACTGATCTATATGCACTTGAAGCAGAGAAAAAAGAAAGTACAGCATCCAAAGCTGACAAAGTGAACGCTTCCACCGAGGAAGCCTCCAAAACAGAAACAAATAAAAACCAAAATTCTGCCGCAGTCTATGACAAGAGAGAGCTGTCCGCAGATGACAGAAAGTCCATCGTTGCCCAGCTCAAGGCAGATCAGGAGAAGCGCCAGAGCCAGTTGACAGATCTTGTACATAGCATGCTCTCTACACAGACTAACACGTTTGGTCAGGCAAACAATATCTGGCAGTTCCTCGCAAAAGGAGACTACAAGGTTGACGCTGCGACACAGAAAAAGGCGCAGGAGTCTATCTCAGAGAATGGATACTGGGGTGTCAAGCAGACCTCAGACCGCATCGTATCCTTCGCAACCTCTCTTGCGGGCAATGATCCCAAACAGCTTGAGAAGATGCGCGACGCTTTCCTCAAAGGATATGAGAAGGCTGAGAAACAGTGGGGCGGCAAGCTTCCTGAAATCTCACAGAAAACTTACGATGCCGTACTGGAAAAATTTGACAATTTGATGAAGCCAAAGACCGAGACAACAGAGCCGCCAAAGGATACTGTCACCACAACAGAAGACGGCACTGTCGTTGCAAGAGCACAGTAAAAAGTCCACACAAAAATCGAGCAGGTAACCTGCTCGATTTTTTGAAGTTATTTGACAATCAAAAGTTTGTCGCCCGCCTTGATGTCGTCCTCCGTCATATTATTCATTTCCTTAATTCGTCCTACGCTCACATAATATTTCTTGCCAATCTGCCAGAGCGAATCACCCGGCTTGACATAGTAAATCGCAAATCCCGGCAGTTTTTCCAGCACGTCCGCATTGAGCGGCATCACACTCAGCTCTGTCAGAATATCCTCGCTCTTTGCACTGTAGAGCCGCAGCTCGATATTCATCGTCCCGCGCCACTCAAGCTGCGAGCTGTCTTTGATGCTCACTGTCTGCTGTGGAATCTGCACGGAGAGCGAGTACTGTTCGACCTGCGACTCATCTACGCCCGCAAGCTCGCGCTCAATCTCAAACGGCACACTGGTGCGCACTGGATACAGTCCCGCGCCGCCCTCGTTCGAGGCATACAGCACTTGCAGCTCAATCTCTCCAGAAAAGCGCAGCATTCCCTCCTTAAATACAGTCTCCTCGATCTTCGCCCGCGCATCGCTGTGGCACACCTGCAAAATCTTGGGGTCTGCGTCCTCTAAGCGGATACTGCGTGTCAGCTTCTCCTCAATATTTTGCTCTGTGCACAGATTGCGGAACTGCCTGCTGTCAATTCCTGCCTGCACCTCACAGCTCACGCCGTACACATCTGCCACGATGGATGTGCTCTCCTTCTCATAGAGCTTAATCTCTAACTCTACTGTCATCTCTATCCCAATCAGCCGCTGCTCGCCGTCCGCGTCCTCCCTGATGGAGATTTCCTCATGCCCTGTCTCGTACATCACATCGGCAATCATGCCCTCGCGGCTATTCTGGCACTCCACTGTTCCGTTAAACGGAATCATGGTCTCATACCAGTTCATTCTGCCGGAAGCATCTTCGCGGTACACAAGAAACAGGCTCAGCTCGCCTGTGATTCCGAGCTTCTCATCCATCGGGCGGAAGCTGATGCTGCTAATCTCCGCATTTTTCCACAGGGCGGCGCCAATATCCGGCATTCCGGCTGGCAGGCGCGTCTCTTCGTGAATGCGCAGCAAATCTCTTTTCTTGACAACTGTCTCCAAGAAATCCAGACTTTTCTTGCGGTATTCGAGTTTTTCAAGCTCGGAATCCCCCGAATGATCCAGCTCTACGCACAATTCCTCCGCAATGCTCTCCTCCACGCGGGGCTCAAGTGTCATCACCGCCTGAATGCTCAGTTTTCGTGAATTGATAATGTGCACCCGCATATCATCCAGACTGCTGCGGCAGATCACTCTGTCCTGACCTTCTAGTTTATCGAGATAAATCTCCTCCATAAAAGGAATCTCGCCCTCCATGCCCGCGAGCGCTCTCTCCTCTTTATCGTTAGACAAAGTGCCCTCTGTCTGGTACAGCAATTGATAACACAGGCGTCCCTTGACCCAGATTTTGTTCATTCCTGTCTTAATCTCATCTACCTTAATCTTACCGCAGTCATAAATAACCTTCGCCACATCTGGCTTCGCATCGGACACATTGATGTCCGTTTCCAGCGGCACCTGCAAAAGCGCCTTTGACTTTATCCGCTCTGTATGGATATTTTTCTTCATTAATTCCATATAAAAAGACCTCCCAACGGCGTACACCTACATTCATATGATACTACTTCAATGTATGCGGCAGGGGGGCTTGGTATGACTTTTGCAAACAAAAAATGAGGACACAGACGCCCCCGAACTTGCAAAACTGGCACTTGAAAAGTCAAGCCCAATCAGTTATAATCAGAGTAGAAGGTAACGGAGAGATCGGTTTATCCCCATTACCCCAGACGGAAACTTGATGTATTAACAAAACATTATTACAAACAAATTATCCCCTATTGCGAGTAGGGGATAATTTTATACTGTCTATTTTCGGTTATGATGATCTATGTAAGTCAAGGCTGAAAAAACAACCAAAAGCAATGTTAAAATCTCTAGTGTATTCATATCACAATCTCCTTTCCGTTTCCGAAAAGGATAACCGAGGACTATCCCCATACTGTCTACTCTGACCACACATATTCTATCATATCTTCCAGAATATTACAATTTATTATTTCGATTGATTTTCCTCATAAATGCGTTCACATCACAGAAGCAGCCAATAAACGCATGGCGCCGCAAACCGCAGCCTTGCATTTATTGACTTTATTGACTTTTTGACTATATTGAAAACACTGGCTATTTCACAGCCCCAATAATCTCCCCCAGCTCTTCAATCCCATACTGCTGCATGTATTCCTCGATGCCCTTCACTACCTCCATGGTCGTGTAGGGGTTGACGAAGTTCATGGCTCCGACGGCGACGCCTGTCGCTCCCGCCAGCATAAATTCAAGCGCGTCCTCCGCATTTGCGATGCCGCCCATGCCAATAATCGGTATTTTGACGGCATTTGCCACCTGATATACCATGCGCACCGCAACCGGCTTAATCGCAGGGCCGGACAGCCCGCCCGTCTTATTTGCCAGCGCGAACGCCCTCTTGTGGACATCTATCTTCATGCCTGTAATCGTATTAATCAGCGAAACCGCATCACTTCCTGCCGCCTCTGCCGCCTTTGCCATCTCGGTGATGTCTGTGACATTCGGCGATAATTTCATGATAATCGGCTGTTTTGCCTTTGCCTTCATTTCTTTGGTGATGTCAAAAAGCGAGCGCGGATGCTGTCCAAAGGCGATGCCGCCATGCTTGACATTCGGGCAGGACACATTGATCTCAAGCAGATCGACAGGCTGGTCAGAAAGCTTCTCGACTACCTCCACATAGTCCGACACTGTCCGCCCGCAGACATTGACGATAATCCTCGTGTCAAACTGTTTCAAAAAAGGAAGGTCCCGCTCAATCAATACATCAATGCCGGGATTTTGCAGCCCGATCGCATTGAGCATTCCCCCATACGTCTCCTGCACGCGCGGAGTGGGGTTCCCCTCCCACGGCACATTCGCAACCCCTTTTGTCACGACGGCGCCGAGGCAGTTCAAATCAACGAAGCCTGCATCGGAATATTCCATACCAGAGCCAAAAGTTCCTGACGCTGTCATCACGGGATTCTTAAACGTAACTCCTGCTATTGTTATTTCAGTATTCAATCTTTTTTCCTCCTAACTCAAATTCCGCATACAGGTTTCTATATTTCTACGTCCATTGCATCATAGACGGGGCCGTCTGTGCAGATGCGCGCATTCTTGACATGCGAATGATGATCGACCTCCCGCGTCTTGACGACACAGCCAAGGCAGACGCCAACGCCGCACGCCATCCGTTCTTCCAGTGAGATAAACGCCTGACTGCCATGTTCGATACAGTATTTTTTGATCGCGCGCAGCATGGGCATCGGCCCGCAGGCAAAGATCACATCTGCCTTCAATCGCTCTGCCTCGATGGCATCAATCACCGTTCCCTTGGTGCCGACACTGCCATCCTCCGTCGCAATATGCACTGACGCATATTGTGCCAAGTCGTCTGCCAGAAAAAGTTCTTTGTCGCGGTAGCCGACAATCACATCCACAGACGCGGCATTCTTCAGTGCCTTTGCCACGGATAACATTGGCGGAATGCCGATGCCGCCGCCGACCAAAAAGACGCGCCTGCCCTCCGCCTTCTCCAAAGGAAAGCCATTTCCAAGTGTTCCAAGGACATCTATGCGGTGTCCCGTCTTGTAGCGCGAAAATTCACTTGTACCCTTTCCAGCCACACGGTATACTATGCGCAGCCTGCCATTTGCCAAATCGGTCTCGCAGATACTGATCGGCCTCGGCAGAAGTGTAGACTTATCCTGTGTGTACACGCTGATAAACTGCCCCGGCTTCGCCTGTTTTGCAAGCGTCGTCGTAATCCACATATCGTAGATTCCGGGGGAAATCTGCTGCTGCTTGTATACTCTGGCGGTTTCTTTCTTTTTCAACTCGTTCCCTTTTGACTCCATATCTGTCCCTCCTCAATTCCTTTTGCGAAATTATGATTCGTCCGCTTTTGTGTATTCATCAAGCTTTATTATTTATAAAATCTTTCTTTAACTAAATCTGTACGATTCCTCCAAACACAGCACGTCAAATCGTGTTATATTATATCATAACACAATTTGGCAGATTTGTCCTTAGGAATTGTTCAGAAATTACTTGTGATATATACGTCGTATAAATGTTCATCTACAAAGAAGAAAATCGCAGCCATAGCGGACTATGTCAGATAGACATATTTTATAAAATCCTCTGTGAATGGCAACCGCTTGCAAAATCCACCGTGTTGTTTTATAATCAGCCTAAAAGCAAAAGGGCATGAAAAAGGGAGGGCGGTTCATGGGATTTTATCTGAATCCGAGCGATAAAGGTTTCTGGAAATCAGTCCGTTCTGAGATCTACGTGGACAAGACAGGGCTAATCGCCTGTACGAACAAAGTAATCAATACAGAAGAACAGTACATCTGTGTCAGCAGGCCGAGGCGCTTTGGAAAGTCGATGGCGCTGAAAATGCTGGCTGCTTACTACAGCCGCGGCTGTGCTTCGGCAGATTTATTCAAGGGCTTTCAAATAGAGCGCGACGCGACATTCCGGGAGCATCTGAATCAGTACAATGTCATTTTTCTAAATATGCAGCAGTTTATGGTTCAGGCAGCGCACGGGCAGGAAATAGACTATCTGGAACAGGAGGTCGTGGAAGAGCTTCTGGAGGAGTACGGAGCGTTGTTGAATGGCCAAAAAAGAGGGCTTGCCGCAACCTTACGAAAAATTTACGCCAAAACAGAAAAGCAGTTCATCTTCTTAATTGACGAGTGGGACTGTGTGATGCGTGAACGGCAGGAGGCAGAGACCATGCAAAAGCAGTATCTTGACTTTCTGCGCGACCTGCTCAAAGACCAGCCCTATGTGGCGCTTGCATATATGACGGGGATTCTGCCTGTAAAAAAATACGGCCAGCATTCGGCATTAAATATGTTCTGGGAATATTCGATGACGGATCCGTTTGACTATGAAGCGTACACCGGCTTTACTGAAAATGAAGTCAGCGGTCTCTGCGAGCGCTACGGTATGGATTTTGCACAGATCAGTAACTGGTATGACGGTTATCAATTCCGCCAGTTTCGGCATGTCTACAATCCAAGGTCTGTTGTGGCGGCAATGAAAAGCCATGTGCTATCAAATTACTGGACTTCCACAGAAACGTATGAGGCATTGAAGATTTATATAGATATGGATTTTGACGGGCTTCGGTCGGACATTGTGCAAATGCTGGGGGGCGCACGCATCAGGATAAATACTTTCAGTTTCCAGAATGATATGCGCAATCTACAGACCAAAGATGATGTGCTGACGCTCTTGGTTCATTTAGGATATCTGGGATATGATGCAGAGAGCAGAGAGGCATTTATTCCAAATAAAGAGATCCTCGGAGAGTTTGAGAATGCTATGAGTGTGAACGGCTGGGCCAATGTCATGCAGATTTTGAAGGCTTCTGAACAGCTTCTTGAAGATACGTTGCAGGGAAATGCAGAGCGTGTTGCCCGCGCACTGGACAAAGCACATACGCAGGCAGCCTCCATCTTGACCTACAATGATGAAAATTCTCTTAGCTGCGCGATCGGTCTTGCATACTACAGCGCAAGAAAGGAGTACAGGCTGATTCGAGAACTGCCAACTGGCAAAGGATATGCGGACATTGTATTTCTGCCCTTGCCCTGCGTGAACAAACCCGCACTTGTTGTTGAATTAAAGTATCATAAAACCGCCCACGCCGCGATACAGCAGATCAAAGACCGTCAGTACTCACAGGCATTAGAGGGCTATACTGGTGAGCTTATCATGGTTGGCATAAATTATGACAAAGACCGCACAGACAAGCCGCACAGTTGTGTGATCGAACGGTATCGAAAACCAGCAGGAGCGCTTTAGCGGCATATCTCTTTGGACGCCTGTGTGCATAAAAGGTGTAAAGTCTTGAATGAATGAGACCTTACACCTTTTATCGTGATATATTTTTATACAGTTATGCCAATGTACCTTTTTCAAGCCATTCTCGGTTTTCAGCACTTGTTCCCAGTGCGTCAAGCGCTACATCATAGGTATCGGATATTTTTCGATTAAGCATAATAATCTCTTTCCTGATCTCCAATTGCCCTAACGATAATTTATCTAGCTTTTTTTTCATGCCCTGCATTTCAGTTTCCATGCCTTGTACTTTTGTCAAAAGTAAATCAAGTTTTTCACTGTCTGTCATTTTATATCACTCCTTCGTTGTGATTGCCTTGTAGTTCTGCTGCTCTACTGTGCCTGACACAAGTATATCACAACTCCGATAGAAAGTCCATTTATAATCGCTTAGGATTTATGCCAGAAATTCCTTCACCTGCTCATACACGCCCTTTGCGTCGAGTTTGTACTTCTCAACCAGCGCTGCCGCAGAGCCGGACTCGCCGAAGGTATCCTGCATACCAATTTTGCAGACAGGTGTCGGGAGCGATTTACAGAGCGCATCGCACACAGCGCTTCCAAGTCCGCCAATCACAGAATGCTCTTCTGCCGTGACGACCTTGCCAGTCTTTTTGGCAGAGCTGATGATCAGCTCTTCATCTAACGGCTTGATCGTACAGATGTTGATGACCTCTGCACTGATGCCGTCCTTTGCAAGCAGCTCAGCCGCGCCAAGAGCAGAATCCACACAGATGCCCGTCGCCACGATGGTCACGTCTGTACCCTCTCTCACGATGGTGCCCTTGCCAATCTCAAACTTATAGTCAGGCTTGTCGTTGATCACGGGCACTGCCGCACGTCCAAAGCGAATGTAAACAGGGCCTTCATATTCTACTGCCGCATGTACTGCCGCCTTCGCCTCGATATCGTCTGCCGGGCACATCACGACCATGCCCGGAATCGTGCGCATCAGAGCGATATCTTCATTGCACTGATGTGACGCGCCGTCCTCGCCAACGGTAATTCCAGCATGTGTCGCACCAATCTTGACATTCAAGTGCGGATATCCGATTGAATTACGCACCTGCTCAAAAGCGCGTCCTGCCGCGAACATCGCAAAAGAACTCATAAATGGAATCTTGCCTGTGAGGGACAAGCCAGCCGCGATGCCTGTCATATTGCACTCTGCAATCCCGCAATCGATATGTCTGTCTGGAAATGCTTTCTTAAATACGCCTGTCTTGGTCGCCGCCGCAAGGTCTGCGTCAAGCACAACTACATTCGGATTCTCTTTTCCAACCTCAACCAGCGCATTGCCATAGCTCTCTCTGGTTGCTATCTTTTTAATATCTGCCATTTTTATCTCCCTTCCGCCGCCTATGCTAACTGCTGCGCGATCTTCTCTAAATCTGCCATTGCCACTGCGTACTCCTCATCATTAGGCGCCTTGCCATGCCAGTCCGCATTGCCTTCCATAAAGGATACACCCTTCCCCTTCAAGGAGTGTGCGATGATCGCTGTCGGCATCCCCTTCGTCTCTCTCGCTTCCTTGAAAGCCGCACGGATTTTGTCAAAATCATGCGCGTCGTCCAGATTGATCACATGGAAATTAAATGCCTCAAACTTCTTGTCGATCGGATAGGGCGAGCACACATCCTCAATCTTGCCGTCAATCTGCAAGCCGTTGTTGTCCACAATCACACAGAGATTATCGAGCTTTCTGTGCCCTGCAAACATCGCAGCCTCCCACACTTGGCCTTCCTGAATCTCGCCGTCGCCAAGCAGCGTGTACACTCTGAAATCCGCATTGGACATCTTCGCGCCAAGCGCCATGCCGCACGCCACAGAAATACCCTGTCCCAGAGACCCGGAAGACATGTCAACACCGGGAACATGCTGCATACAGGGATGTCCCTGCAAGTAAGAACCCAGTTTTCTCAAAGTCAGCAGATCTTCCACCGGGAAATATCCGCGGTTTGCGAGCGTCGAGTACAGTCCCGGCGCCGTGTGGCCCTTCGAGAGCACAAAGCGGTCTCTGTCCGCCTTCTTCGGGTCCTTCGGGTCAATATTCATCTCCTCAAAATAAAGATACGTATAGATATCTGCCGCGGAGAGCGATCCGCCCGGATGCCCTGCCTTCGCAGCATGGACACCGCTCACAATACCCTTACGAACTTCATTGGCTGTTTTTTGAAGCTCTAAATTTGTCATTGCTTTTTCCTCCATTTATAAAAATATTATTTTATTACCGTTTCGTAAAAAATGTAACCCTCTTCTTCAAGCTCCTCCTCGGACATGGCTCTGTACGCTTCCAGCTCCTCTTCATCATCAATCTCGTCCTCAGGTACAACGGTTCTCTCGCAGTATACATGCTTGCCAACAATCTTCAAAAGCTCTCGGATGGCATCCACATCTCTCCCGCCAAACTCCTGATAGCAGGTGCACGCGCTCTTCTCATTGAGTTCATCGTAAAAATCCGTGATGCACAGACGGAACATATCCAGTATGCCTTCTAACGGCTCCTGCGAGATGTCTGCGGGTGTTTCTCCCTCTCCAAGCTCCGGCTCCTGCTCGAAGGAGAGCGATGTAAAATACATGTCCTTGTCCTCATCGCCGTCACGATAGGGGTTTTTGCCCTTATAGATATTCTCTTCCACTTTTATGTACGCTGGCGTTGAATACTTATCAGCATGATAAATCTGGATATTTTTCATATTTTACCTCCTGATTCAAAATCTGCCCGGTCTGAAAAAAATCAACTTTCATTCCCTATCTAAAATATCATAAAACATCTGTTTTGTAAACGTACAAATTTGAACAGGATACCCTTCTAATTATATGTATTCACCTTAGTTTTCTACTTTATTGCCATAGTACGCATTCGCGCCATGCTTCCTGTAATAATGTTTGTCCTGAATGCGCTGCGGCGCAGGCTCGACTTCTCTGTTCAGCTGTTCGGTGAAAAGCGCCATCTTCGCAACCTCCTCCAGAACGACTGCATTGTGCACAGCCTCCTTCGCGTCCTTGCCCCACGCGAACGGTCCGTGGTTCTTGCAGAGCACTGCGGGCACTGCCATCACGTCCTTGTCCTTGAACGTTTCTATGATAAGGGTTCCTGTGTTCTTCTCGTAGCCCTCGTCAATCTCCTCCTGCGTGAGCACGCGCGCGCAGGGAATCTCACCATACATATAATCCGCGTGTGTCGTTCCATAGCAGGGAATGCTTCTGCCGGACTGCGCCCAGCTTGTCGCGTAAGTGCTGTGTGTGTGGACAACGCCGCCAATTTCAGGAAACGCCTTGTACAGCTCCAAGTGCGTCGGGGTGTCTGACGAAGGATTGTATTTTCCCTCCACTTTGTTCCCATCTAAGTCCATGACCACCATGTCCTCCGGCTTTAACAAGTCGTAGTCAATGCCGCTTGGCTTGATCACAAACAGACCGCTCTCCCTGTCAATCGCGCTCACATTGCCCCATGTAAAGGTGACAAGCCCGTACTTTGGCAGCTCCATATTTGCCTCATATACTTTTTTCTTTAATTCCTCTAACATCTTGACCCTCCAGATTTCTGAAAAATGCGTGCACGCCGCATCCTTTCCTACATGATAACACCAGCTTCGCCCTACAGATGATCAACTGCCGCGCGCTCGATCGCAAGCCCGTTCTTGTACCGCTCGATAAAGGTCTCGAAACCAGCCACGTCCGCCGCATCCGGCGCCATGCGCACAGACTCCTCTCCGGCAAACACCTTGTTTGCCAGATATGCGCTCAGAGACTCGTCCGCATCCTTTTTCATCATGTAATTCGCAAGCACGGCAATGCCCCATGCGCCGCCCTCGCCCGCCGTTTTCATCACAGACACAGGTACATTCACCGCCGCCGCTACGACCTTCTGCCCAACACCCTCTGTCTTGAACAGTCCGCCGTGTCCGAGCAGCTCATCGAGTGTCACATTTTCCTGCTTAAACAAAATGTCCATACCAATCTTGATCGCGCCAAGCGCCGTGAACAGGTTGACACGCATAAAGTTTGCAAGGTTGAATTTCGCATCCGGTGTGCGCACAAAGAGCGGTCTGCCCTCCTCGAATCCCGTCACATGCTCGCCTGAGAAATAGCCGTATGCAAGCAGCCCGCCGCAGTCTGCATCGCCCTCAAGCGCCTTTCTGTACAGCGTTCCGTAAAGCTCGTTCATGTCCACCTTCTGCCCCATTGTCTCCTGAAATTCCTTGAACAGATTGACCCATGCGTTCAGGTCCGATGTACAGTTATTACAGTGAACCATCGCGACAAGACTGCCGTCCGGTGTGGTCACAAGGTCGAGCTCGTCATAGGATTTCGATAAATCCTTCTCCAGTACCGCCATCGCAAACACAGAGGTCCCAGCTGAGATATTGCCTGTGCGCTGCGCCACGCTGTTTGTCGCCACCATGCCTGTGCCGGCGTCACCCTCGGGAGGACACATCGGAATACCCGGCTGCAAGATTCCTGTCACGTCAAGCAGCTTTGCGCCCGCCTCCGTCAGCGCGCCCGCCCTGTCGCCGGAAACCAGCACTTTTGGCATGATATCCGCGAGCTTCCACGAGAAGTTCTTGTCCTTCACAAGCTCGTCAAACTGTGAAATCATACGACTGTTAAAATCTTTGGTATCAATGTCAATGGGGAACATGCCAGACGCCTCGCCGACACCGAGCACCTTCTCACCGCTCAGCTTCCAGTGGATATAACCAGCCAGTGTTGTGAAGAATGCCACACTGCCAACATGCTCCTCGCCATTTAGAATCGCCTGGTAGAGATGCGCGATGCTCCATCGCTGCGGAATGTGATATTGAAAGAGTTCTGTGAGCTTCTCACTCGCTTCCTGTGTGATCGTATTTCTCCATGTCCTGAAGGGCACCAGAAGCTCTCCGTCCTTGTCAAATGCCATATACCCATGCATCATAGCACTAAAGCCAAGCGAGCCGAGTGTCTTGATCTGCGTGCCGTATTGCTCCTGCACCGACTTTGCCAGATCCTGATAGCAGTCCTGCAGCCCTTTCCAGATGGCATCCAGACTGTACGTCCAGATGTTGTTCACCAACTGGTTCTCCCAATCATAGTTTCCGATCGCAAGCACTTCATGATTTTCGTCGATCAATACCGCCTTGATTCGGGTAGAGCCAAACTCAATACCGAGTGCAGTCCTGCCGCTCTCGATCGCACTTTTTGCATCAAGTCCCATAAATATGTAACCTCCTGTTCTTTTATTGTTTCCGTCGTTCCGTAATATGTACTCATAACGTTATTATAACAATAAGCCTGCTGTAATGCAAGCTTATTGTTTACTCGTTTCTAAAATATTTTAGTTTTGTATAAGAAAGCTTGACACACGTATCTCACACGTATATAATCATATTATAAAATAACGAAAGGGGAGCATATGACAGGCGCAGAGATGGCAAAACAAATGAAAAATATTGGATGCTACAAAATCCGTGAGGGAGGAAATCATGAGATCTGGTACAGTCCAGTTACAAATCGCGAATTTCCTTTTCCCCGGCATTATAGCAAAGAATTAGGTACTGGAATAGAAAACAAACTTCGAAGAGATTCTGGCTTAAAATAATTTCCTTGTTAATTTCTTCTTTATTAGAAAGGAGCTGTTACTATGGCAAAATATATTTATCCTGCTGTCTTTACACCAGAGGGAAATGGGTACTTTATTGATTTTCCTGACTTTGATGCCTGTTACACTCAGGGAAGTGACATCGCAGATGGAATCACCATGGCGGAAGATGTACTCTCCCTCATGTTAACACATTTCGAAGATGAACAGCGGGAAATCCCTGCCGCATCTTCTATAAAAAGCCTTTCCCTGACAGAAGATGCGTTCGCCACTTATATTTCATGCGACACAACTGTATACCGCCGCCGTATGAATAACACTGCTGTGAAAAAAACGCTTACAATTCCCTCTTGGCTCAACGATTCAGCCGTTGCTGCCGGACTAAATTTTTCACAAGTCCTTCAGGAAGCATTAAGACAAAAGCTAAATATTCTCTAAAGAAAACAGGAGAGTCTCCCTCCCCTGTTTTCCTTCTGCCATTTCAAGGCACAGGCTCCGCCTGAATGTCTGTAAAATATCCCCATCTCAAATACTTTAGCTTTGCCGGTCTGGCGATTTTTATTTTGGCTGCGCTGGCGCCAAAGCCCAGCTTTCGCTGAATCCAGTCTGTCACAGAACACATCACCCGCTTTGCACTGCTTTCACTCTTCACTGCGACCACACAGTCATCTGCGCAGCGGACAAACCGCTGTCCGCGGTTTTCAAGTTCTTTGTCCAGTTCATTCAGCAGCACATTCATCAGCAGCACCGGCAGGCTGGTTTCCTGCTCATTGGTGCACTGGGTCATGATTCCTGCTTTGAGATACTTTCGAATCAGCGATTCGGTATCCCCGTCATGGATGATATTGTGCACAAGGCTCATCAGTCTGTCCTCTGGTTCGTTTTCATAAAAATTCTGCAAGCCAATATCCACCACCCAGAGATACCCCTCCCCGCGCAGCCGCAGCAGTTCGCAAACCGCCATCTCGCAGTTTTTGTCTGGCTGGAAGCCGTAGCAGTGTTCTGAAAAAACGGCTTCGCAAACTGGGCTGAGGATCTGTGCAATCCCCTGCTGGATGATTCTGTCTGTCATAGATGCAGCCGGCGTCTGGGGTGTATAGCTTCTCTGGCGAATCTGGTCCTGAATCTTGTCCCAGTTTTCAGCAAAAAATCTGGCGTTTTCTGCTTCTGCCCCTTCCCTGAGGCTAATCTGCTGGTATGCTCTGTCTATAGTCTTCTTATCCAGTATCTTTTCCAATAATTCGGACATACATTGTATTCTCCTCTCCTTTCCGTTCCTTGCGGTCAACTCCTGTATACATGACGCTGGCACAGTGCCTTCGGATATCCGCAAGGGCTGATATGGCAAAAGCCCCTCGTGGCTGTTCCCATGAGGGGCTTTTTGTGTGGTTAGTTCTTTGTTACTGTGATGTTGATATTGTGTTCGTAGGTTAGTTCTGGGTTGCTGATATGGGCGAAATTATAGGGATATACCTTGATGTATATTGTAGTACCGGCACTTAGGTTATACATATCTATATCTCTACTGCTTCCATTATAAGGATTCACTCTTGTCGTTTTATGCGGCTCAATGCCTTCTACATAAAAGTCACCTATTGAATCAGTACATCCTGCTGTAATAGTATAATCTCCATCCTCTTCAATCAAAACCGCCCGCCATTCTGTCTGACCGTATGTTGTAAAATTTAATGTCGCTCTTGTTCCGATATCAAGCACATTCATTAAATCCGTCTCTACCTTCTCCACTTTTAAAGTGCAGTCAGTTTTAGAATCGCCATCGTTATGAAGTTTCAAAAACAATGTCTGTCCCTCTGTCAGACCAAATGAATATTCTGTGCTTATCCGGCCATTATAGTTGCTTCCACCATCATAGTTATAGGAGATATTAAAATTACTATGATTAATTGATACATTATACACCCCATCTTCCTTGGCTGTATATTCAAAATATCGATCCTCCTGTCCTATCAGCGGATAAGTTTCGTTCACTGTCCCACTAATAGTTACTGTGACAGGTTCTGTTTCTCTTACCGTTAAAGTAAATGGATTTGTTTCAATTTCATCACTGTTGTTTCGTACTTTGATCCAGACACTATCATCTGCTTGTAGATCAAATATCCTTGAACTAAAATACTGGTCTATACTGGTGCCGTAATAATCAGAATAATATCCACTGATATTCTCTCCCGATAGCTCAAAAGCATATTTGCCGTCTTTTTCCGCTATGTACTGATAGTACTTTACTTCGCCCAATTGGGTAAATATTTCCTCTTTTCCAGTTATTTCATTAAAACGTATGGTTTCAGCCTTTACTTCAACAGTCTGCATATCTGTACTATCGTTCCTTATTCTCACCCAAAGCCTGCTTCCTGATTCAAGATATACTTCAAATCTTCCCCAATTAGCAGAACTTTCATACTCCTGACTGTCAATAGCATACTCTATCTGACAGTTATTGTATGGCTCCATGGATACCGCATACCCTCCTTCGCTAAATGCATCCAGAATAAAATATGTATACTTACCTTGGATCACGTCTTTCCATACTGGTCTGTCCAAAGCGAGTTCATCTGCTGCAATAATCTGTACACAGCAAGATCGGCTATTTCCATAAGAGTTTGTATTCTCTACATTGAGCCTGAGTGTTTTCCCTGCTGTCAGTCCTTCAAATACATATCCGTTTTCAAAGGGTTGAGACTCCGTGCCGTCCACATAGGTGTAAGCATGATTGGAATCCTGAATATCACCATTTACAAGCACAATATAGTTTCCATTTTTTGGTGCTGTAAATTCGTACTCCGCCTTTTCGCCTGTTAAAATATGGACTGTCATTGGTGAAGTGGTATTCAGTTCCAGCGGAATAACATTTGCTTCGGCAACGCTGATGGCAAACTGGCAGTCTTCACTCCTACTTACTGCTTTGACATAACATGTCTGTCCTGCGGCAATGCTGTATCTTTCCCCTAATCTGATGTTTTGTCCTCTATTTCCCAGCAGACGCTCTAAATCTGTCCCGCAGTACACCGACGGCGAATCTTCACTGCTGACTGTAATATAAAATGCCTGCTTCTCCGGCGCTGTTATCGTATAATAAGCTGCCTCGTTCTGTTCCAGTGTGTCATTCCTGTCTGTCGGTGCGGTAATGGTATCCCGCATAGCATTCTTGAGTGTAAATGCATACTTAGAAGTCTGGCTGCCTGTGTTGTGAATCCTGACAAAATAATCCGAGCCTTGTGTATTCATGCAGGTGTCCAGAGATTCCCACTCACACCAAATTTCAGGTTTCCATTCCAGTGTACATTTGTTCTCATCTGGTACTGAAATATAATATGGTTTTACCTCTCTTTTGGGTTCGCCAGTCTCCTCGTCCTTTGTATAGGCAATATTGCCCGGGAATACAAAGTACTGGTACGCATTGGGTTCCAGGGTACCTGTCTGTGTACCCATGCCAACTGCTTCTTTCTTCTGCACATCGATTCTGCACTCTGCTGAATTATATAGCGAGGCATTGACCACTCTCAGTGTAAAATTACCACTGACCTGAGTAAAATACGGACTGGATTGGGATGGTGTACAATCTACACAACCTTCCGCGTCATCATACAGTGTATAGATGAGCTTATCTGATACATATGGTATGGAAACAAGATAATCTGCCTTGTCTTCCGCTGGCTTCGTGAACTTAAAGTATTTCACTTCGCCCTGCTGGATCTCGCCCTTCCACGGTAACGCGGTGCGGTCTGTATCTTTTACCGCTTTTTGCAACAACAGTCTGTAGGAAACACTGCTGCTTGCTTCTATTGTGACCCTAAGTACATCGTCCTTCACAAGACTTATGTCGTTGCTGGTGATTCCATTATCATCAAAGCAAATCTCATCTGGTTCTGCGCCTTCTGTGCTGCCTGCTTTTGCCACTTCTCCGCTGATTGCCAATGCATCTGCATTATGTGCTATAAGCACGAGCATATAACTGCCTTCGCCGCCCTCGGGTACTTTGTACTGGTAATACATTTTTCCATCTTCTGCAAGTATCTTCGCTGCAGTCTGTGTACCGGGCGTCAAGGTCTCCGGCTGAAACTCTCTCACTGTAAATTCATAGCTGTTATCTTCCTTGTAGGGTGATTCCGAAGTAATTGTTACGGTGAGTTTCTCATCCTTTTTCATTTCAAAAGCTTCCTGTGCTTCAACTGAGGTGCCATTTACAGCCATAGCGATCGTCGTTCCGTTCTCTTTGGCTGCTATGATATAAGATGCCGGTGTCTCACCTGTGTACGTGTACGCATAGACAAGTTTCTGCCCTTTGGCAAGACTGCCCTGTTCTGTGGCGCCGATCGTAATCGGCTTCTCTGCAAACTTTGTTATGGTCAGACTGTAGCCTTCTGTATCACTATCCTGACCTGTAACTCTGAATTGGACGGTCTCTCCTTTCTTTAATGAAACTTCTGCTGCATCTTTCATCCATGCTGTTGCAGTCGTGCTCTGGTCTTCATTTACGGTTACTGTACGTGCCTGATATTTTGCGGTTCCGTAAATATGGTATTTCACCGCGGTCTCGCCCTCTGCGGGGTCTTCCTGTGAGGTATACTGATAATATGCATACTCATTCGTTTTGAGTCTGCCCTCTGCCGGCGTATCCAGTGCCATTGCGCTGTACTCAACTGCACGGATGGTCAGATTTACCGTGCCTGTATCAGTATTTGTATTTGTCACCTTAAACCGCAGGCTCTCACCTTTCCCAAGTTCATACTCTGATGCTTTTGCAAGCGCCGTAACCGTTGTGCTCTTGTCTTCGTTCACGGTCACTTTGCTGACTGAATAACTTGAGCCGAATACATGATAGGTTGTTGTCTTCTTCTCCTCGGCTGCCGTATCCGTAAACTCATAATATACGCTCTCGCCTACCCTAAGGCTTCTTGTTGCTGTTTTGCCCAGTGTGAGTGGTGTGTATACGACCTTTTTGACAGACAGTTCGTATTTTTTTCCTGCTCCGCTTACTGTAAAGCGTACCTTGTCCCCCTTCTTTAAGGTCAGCTCCTTGCTGCCGGTTCCGAGTTTACCGGATTCAGCCACCTCTTCCTTACTGCTGTTATCTTCCCCTTTTACTGTGATGATGTGGCTGTATTTGCATGTCTCACCATCAAAGAATATGGTGTATGCGGTTCCGTCTTCTGCTGCGTCACCTGTTGTAAACTCATAGCCTGCTTTCTGCTCTGCGATGAGTTTGCCAAGCTTCGTCTCATTCAGGGCAAGCGGCTCATACGTGATTTCGGGTTCGGTCAGATCTTTGACCGTCAGCTCAAAACCTGCGTTTTTGTTATTTTTATTCAATACAGCCAGCCTGAGCTTCTCGCCCTTCTTTAATGTAACTTTACGCTCTGTGTCTGTCAGTGCTTCAAACGCTCCGAGGTTGCCATCAGCGCCAATTCTTGCTACCTGTATAGAGCCAATGTTAACCTTGTCGCTTTCACTGTCAAGCACTGCATGATAGGTAACTCCTGTCTCGGATGCTCCTTCTGTAAATTCATAGTACGCCTTTTCGTATGCATCCAAAGTGCGCGATACGGGTGTATCTGCATTGACTGGTGTGTATTCAATCTTCTTGACAGTCACTTTGAAGCCTGTATTCTTTGTGCCTGTATTCTTTACTTTGAGTACGAGCTTCTCATCTTTATTTAAGTTATATTCCGCATTGCCAGTAATCTGTTCATTCGAGAGCTCAGCGCCATCTTTGTCTAAGTACTTTATATTGGATTGAACTTCTGTTCCGCTGATGTAAACCTGATAGCCTGTAAGTTCTGCTTCTGTTGATGTAAACTGGTAATATACTGTCTGATTCTTTTCAAGCGTTCCCTCTGCTGTCACGCCTGAGGTCAGTGCTGTCGGATTCAGCTTTGTCACTGTCAGCTGATAGATGCCTGCCTTGTTCCATGTGTTATTCTGTATTGTGAATGTATGCTTCTCATCCTTTTTGAGTTCAATCTCCTTGCCGTCGCTATAAGAATCAAGCGTACAGTTTGAACCTTCAAAGCGGATGATGTAGGTGCCATCCTCTGTGGCAGTAAATGTATAGCTTGCCTTTTCCATGCTGTCTAGTGTACCTGCTTTTGTCTCATTCACTGAAATTGTTAAATCAGCATCAGCCTTTCTGACGATCAGCCTGAACTGTGCCTCTTCATACTTCTCAGGATTTTTGTTATCCTTTGGCATATTACTTGTCAAGGTGAAGGTCACAGTCTCATCCTTTTTACGAGAATACATATTTGCCTGATTTCTTGCGGTATCTGTCTGCGGAGTACTCCATGTTTCATCAAAAACAGATATACTATTGTTAATGGGTTGTACTGCAATATAATAGTCGCCGTCTGCCGGAATTGTATATCGTACATACGCCTTTTCTGTAGTAAATCCATAGTATCCGTCAGCTGCTGTCACGTCAAAAGGTTTCTCTTCTGTGTTTCCGCCATCGAGAGATATGGTATTTACCATTTCAATTTTCAGGGTGTATGCCTTTTCTGTTCCTTTTGCAACAGTCACAACAACTCTGTCGCCGGCATTCAGTTTTTCATAAGCTGTACCTGTTATATTCTGCTTTAACGTACTGTTCCCGTCCTTCATAAAAGGCTCTACAGAATATGTAACAGCCGGTTCACCGATGGCTGTAATTGCATACAAGCCTTCCTTGTCTGCGCGGAACTCATAGTAGCTGTCGTCTTTTGCACTTCCGATGCCGTTGACTTCCTTGCCTAATGCCAACGTGTCCGCAGTGCTCACTTCATCAATGCGGAGAGATACAGAAGCTTTGCCGGTCTGCTGTGCCGTAACCTTGATTGTCACAACGTCATCCTGATTTAAGAATTTTGTGTTTGGTTTGCCATTTGTCATAAATGACTGAATGTTGTTTTCAAGGATTGAAATTTCACCAAGCTTGGCACTCACGTCAAAACTGCCACGGATTGCCGTTGCTGAAATCTTGTAGATTCCGCCGCGCGGAACAACAAACTTCACTTCCTGCACTTCATCCTTATACTCAAAATCGAGTACCTGAACTCCTGTCTGTGTCACTGCCTTGGATGCTGTATACTGGAGTGTATAGGTCTCGTTGCAGTTTACATTGATATAGAGCTTTGAGCCTGCCTTCATGTATTGCTCGTTCTCGGTCAAATACTTTTCGACTTTATCTGTAATGTAGTTATAGTAATGGATTCCATTGTCAATCGGATTTCCATATGCGTCTGTCAGTGCAAACTGATATGTCGCATCTTCTGCGGCATTGAACTGATACCATCTTGACGGATTGTCCTTATCGCCGATCGTTACCGGCTCAAGCTTCACGGTCTTTGTGGTCTCGTTTTCAGGTATCGTCTCTGTGTCGATATTCACTGGCTGAACAGGTGCGATTGTTACCGTTACAGTCTGCGTATCCTTTGCCTTCTCGTCTGTTGGCTTATATGACAGCGTACCGATCAGTTTATCGCCTTTGTTCAGTATGATTTCTTCCCAGCTGCCTGCCTCGTCCACTATCAGGTCTGTCTCGCCATTACCATTAATTCTCTTTACGGAAAGATTCAGTTTCAGATCCTTGTCGTCATTGTTTCTGCTGATGAGATATCTGTTGTCCTCTGTCGCGAGATAACTGAACTTTCTGATCTCATTTTTGCCGAGCGTGACTGGATCCGCAGTCAGCGGCTGTGTCTCGGATACGGTAAACTCTACGCTGACTTTTGTCTCCTTGATGCCGTCATTTCTGATGGTGAGTATCTTCGGACCATTCAGCTCTTTATCAATGATGTAGCCATCCGCTGTTTTATACTGACTGAAATCTGAGCTGCCATCCAGCTTGATCCACAGATCTTCTCCCTTGCTGGTGTCTGTGATTTTGATACAATAATCACTCTTCTTAAATGATTTCAGTTCAAAGTATATCTTTTCGCCTGCGCCAAGCGCTACGTCTTTGGCTTTCGGCTCTTCCTTGCCCGGTTCCAGCACAACAGGTTCGATTTCCTTTATTGTGACTGTAAGCGTTACGGCAGTGCTGCCTTCGTTTGTTATCGTGTAATCGCAGGATGCTCCTACGCTAAATGAATTACACTCATAGAAGCTGCTGCCAATCTCTGGTGTACCATTATTAACCTTCAGTACAAGCTGTGCATCAGGCTGGTTTACACTAAAGCTGTAATAGCCTGCCTCCAATGCACGATAAGTCATTGTCACAGACGCGCCTGCATCGATTGTGACTGCATTGTCACCCAGCTTCAACGCTGTGTTTTCTGTGATGTCCAGACTGCATGACACACCCTTTTTCGCACTGGGTGATGTTACCTTTAGAATCATGCTGCTGTTCTTTGGCAATGTGTATGATCTGTCTTCTGATAATGTATCCCAATTATTCGCTGTCTTACCAGTTACATACTTGATCTCGGGGATTGCCGTGCCATTTGTTAAATCTGTAACCTCAAAGCTGTACTTCTTTGCCTCAGTGGTACTCAGCTCATAATACTTTGTCTCACCGGCCTTCAGCTCGAGCTTATTCTTGCCTGCATTGAACGAAGTTGTACTGATCAATGACGGTTTGTACAATTTCACATTTGCTGTTATGCCTTCATCAGTTCCTTCAACTTCTACTGTCAGTTCTGTGTTCTTTTTGTAGTAATTGCCATTTTTCGCTGTATCTTCTCCATAGTTCCATGTAACAGAAGCGATCTCCTCGTCATATTCTGCCTTGAACTCATAGCGTCCTGATTCAGGAATGATGTACTTAAATGTCTTTGTTGTATCATATGTTACCTTGATCTCTTCAACATCTTTATCCAGCGGTTTTGCAAGGGAGGTAACTGTAATTGTTCCCTTGGTTTCACGTACTTCACCTTCTGACTTGAAGGACAGCCTGAAGTACTTTGTCTCACCTTTTTCAAACTCTACAGTGTCATTTGGTGTCGAAACCGTTGTGTCACTACCGAGCACTTTTACTGAGGGAAGCTCATATGACAGACCACTCTGCTCATTCTTCTCACAAACTGTGGTAACTTCATACTCTCCCTTCACCGGAGCGGTAAACTTGACTACCTTTTCAGCGTCTTTGCCGCCCTTGTATTCCAGATGGAACGGATAAGACTGCCCTGCTGTCAATGTATCTGCATTCAGATTTTCCGCCTTTACAGTGAGTGTACCGTTTACAGGATTGTCACTCTCAGGGTCTTGTATTTCAACCTTGATGTAACGGACGTCACCTACCTTTAAGTCCACGGATGCTGTCTGACCATCAGATGCCTGATCGGATACCTGTTCTATGGAAGTGAGCATTGTCACCTTCGCATTATCGGTCTTACTGTCCGACGGCTCCCATACTTTTTCATATGTAGCCCCCACAGCTGCCGTAAATGAATAGTAGCGCGCTTCTTCGCTCTTTGCTGGAAGCTCTACGTGCTCACCCTTGTTTACAGACAACGGCTTCACGTCAAGTGCCTTCACGGATACGGTCACATCGGATTTCACGGGTTCTTCTGTGCCGTCTTCCTTTGTGATATCTGGCAGTTTGTTGTCAGACTTGAGTTGAAGTGCAACGGTCTGTCCAGCCTTCATACTCAGGATCTTTGTCCCGTCCGCGCTAACTGGCTCGGAAAACAGAATTGAATCAAACAATTCCTTGTAAAAACGAATTGCTACATCATGTACCGGTGTCTTATCGTTTTCAGCCCCTGCAGCCACCGTCACGCCAAACTCATAGAATCCTGCCTTGGGTGCTGTAAAGGTGTACCACTGCTGTGTCTGGTTGTCAATGCTGATCGTTGATGTGTCCGCAAGCGTTGTGACTGGCACCTGTACAACTGTCAGTACAGCGTCTTTTGCCTTGTCGTCGCCTGCCTTGCCTGCGCCTGCTTCTATCTCGATATAGATGCTGTCGCCTGCCTTCAACTTAGCATCAGAAGCCTTCGATACTGTCAACGTATTTGCACTCACATTCCTAATAATATTATAGTCCTGATCATAATACGCCGAAATCTCTGTACCTTCCTCACCTGTCACAGCAAAGATAAACTGTGCCTTTTCCGTGGTGAATGCGGGTATAACGTACTCGACTATTTCTGTATTTCCTTTCGGAATCGTAATGGTAGAATTTTCTACTTTTCTGCGCTCTTCTGCCTCGACTGAAACTGTGATGCTAAATTCTTTTTTTGCATCTGTGATTTCAGATTCCGCCTCGATAAGCAGACAAATTGTCTCGCCTTCCTTGAGCGTTATAAAGCGGGTTTCTTTCGAGTCTGTATCTGCTGCCTGTGCAGCTTCTGATGATCTCATTGAACCCTTAATGCTAACATGAGTTCCCTTAACCTTGTCATATGTCAGCTTATATGCGCCGGCAACTTTGGCTGTAAAGCTGATATATTCCTTTTGGTTGTCCTTGTCAAGTTTCACGGTGCGCGCTGATGCACTTCCAAGCTCTATGGGTTCTGCTTCAGCGACAACATACATCTTGCCAGCCACTTCTGCCCGAATATATATTGTCTTACCTGCCTGCATAGAATAAGCATTATAATATTCGTGTTCTTTTCCATTAAAATAGACTGTATACCAGTTGTCCTCCCATGCTGTAAATGCTACATACCCAGCCTTTACTTCAAGCGGGGCTTCCTTGGTATGCTCTTTGGTCAGCCGTGCAAACTCTTCACCTTCTACTTTGACTGTCATTGCACCCTCTAACTTGAAATAAACTTTCTGGTTTGCCTCAAGGAAAATCGAACTGCCATCATCGCTATAAATTGTCCTGCCATTTCTGCTGTCATAAAATTCTGATATTGACAGTTCCTCCCAATATTCATCCTCTTCATTTTTTGCAAAATACGTGAAGGTGTACTCCCCGTAATGCGGTGCTGTAAAGGATATCCAAGTCCATCCGTCCTGAATCGTTAGTGGTACACTCTCAGTCAATACTTCAAGTTTTCCCTCATAATATGGATCATACAACGCAAGGATGTTCTCATAGAAGCCATCATCCCATGTCGGCTCATAATCTCCGCCGTAGCTGCTGCCGTCTTTGACTGCGGATACGGATACTGCCCATCTCGCTATGACCTTCTTCGTCACCTTCGAGGTCACAGTGATCGTGGTCTTGCCCTTGCTGACTGCCTTGAGCGTTGCTGTATAGGTACCTGCGTTTGCCTTGATTGTGGCAGTCTTTGGATTGCTGCTCTTCCATGTCAGGGTATCGGAAACTCTGTCCCGCGGCAGCTCGCCAAAAGAGTCTTGCAGTTTCAGGGTATAGGTATTTCCAGAGATAAATCTGTATGTATTTGCAAATGCATCTTTTTGATCTGATTCTTCAGATTCCTGATTTGCCCCCTTTGTTACCTGATTCTTTTTCGATGTAATATCAATTCCGTTTCCGCCACGCCGGTCTATAGAATCCTGCCCTGTAAGGTCAACGTTCTCACGGCTTGCCGGAATATTGGTGGTCTTCGCCTTAGCTGTTGCTGTCTTTGCCGCCTGCTGGTTCTCATACAGCGGTGTCAGCGAAAGTGTGTAAGAAGAAAGCCTTACCAGCTTGCTGTTGTGATAGGTGTATGCAAAAGTCTTTGTTTTGGTCTTTTCGCCAGTATAGTAGTTAAAGGTATTTGTATACTGTTTATCGAGTTCTTCCTGTGTAAGTTTTTGGTCAGAATCATCAATATTAAACTGTAAATACTTCCTGCCATTTGTATCAGTTACATCTGTATCATACTGAATCCATGACTGTGCATTTTTCAGTTCTTTGGCGTTAATCCCGTCAATGTCAAAAATACGGTTTGGATTGCTGATGATTACCTTATCAACCACATTCCCTCTCGCATCCTTCACTTCGAGCGCATACTCATACACTCTGCCGTCGTCGTCTTCATTCATATTGCTTGGATGGGTAAAGTTGATGGTGATATACTGGTCGTCCACATAGGTCACTTTCATTCCCTTTACCGGATCTATCTGTGCCGAAGCCAGCTTGACCGTTGTCTCCATCGGTTTGCCTTCCGCGTCATAATCTGTCACGATCAGGTCAAATGGTGTCTTGTTCGGTGCTGTCGCAGTGATTCTCCAGTCATGAATCTTATCACCCGCATCGTCGTTATCTTCAATCTCATAACCGCTGGCTTCTGCCATTGCGATCATTTCCTTCGAAATCGTCACGCCGCAGGAACGGTAATTTGGGAGTTTCTTTTTCTTCTCATCCTTATACTCAAGATAATCTGACAGTTTGATCTGCTGTCCAACCTTCATCTTGACCTTTTTGCCTGCAAAAGATGCCGGCTTTGCGGTAATCGTGAGAGAAATCCAAGCGTCATAATCATAATCAAACTTACTCTCATGCTGTAAATTGTCTCTCACATAAATATAAACGGTCTTTATACCATTCAGGTCTACGCCCTTTAAGGTAACCAGTCCTTTATTGCTGACTGCCGCGTACTTTGACGGTGTCTGCCCGCTCTTAAACGGCTCATCTACCCATTCATCATACACAGCAAACGCAAGTTTGGGAAGCTGGTAATTTTTCAGTGCCGCCTTCTCTTCCTTCACTGTTGGAATCAGCGAATATCTCCGTCTGTCTTGATCCTCTGCCGAGTCATTGCCGCCTGCCTTGTCTGAGAACAGTCCATATACATTCAGCTGTGCTTTCTTGGCAGAAAGCTCTACTGTGTAACGGCTCATATCAACGGTGCCATCTGGATTTACAGGATGGGTCACGGTGTTCTTCTTGTCGTTCTCATCAGTCTTTACCGTAAAGCCAAGCTCCAGCTTCTTAGCCATGGGCTTTGTCATCTTAAAGCTCTTAACGCTGCCGTTTGCCGAGAGCGCTACCACTGAGCCATCATCGAGCGCTCTTGCCGCACTGACATTTCTGACATACACGGTGTACTCATGTCCTGCTTCCAGCCCATACACTGTGACGATATGTGCTTTTAGTTTCTTGTCGTATACTTTGTCCTGTTCAAGCTTATCCAGCTTTTCATTTTTTGCAGTGGAATACTGTACTTTAGCAAATCCAGCGGCTTTCCACTTGCCATTTTGGATACCGGCAATCGCCTCATTAAAGTCTGCTGGTTTCCATTTCTTTCTGTCTGCATACGCTGTGCCCTTTGTGACATCCACCACATAGATCTCTCTGCGGTATCCGTCCTCTGGCACTGTAAAATAAATCTTTGCCGTATCGTCCTGCGCTGTGATCTTTTTCACTGCGGAGGCTGTCACTTCTGTGACGGTAATTTTCGCCGAGGCAGCTTTTGCCTCTTTGCCCTTCTTATCCAGTACGGGCACAAAGTTTCCTTTCGCATCCTTATAGACAGGATATGCCTCCACGACATTTGCTGTCTTGCCCGCCTTGAGTGCGGTCACAATACCAGTCTCCGGGTCGATGCTGATAAATTCGTTCTTTGTCTCCCCGCCCTTTAAACGGTATCTGATATTGATGACATCGCCTAACTGCGCCTTGGTGATCTTGAGATCAAGCTGCTGTGTCTCACCCACTGCCATCTTGCCCGCCACGCCGTTAAATGCGATGGATTTGGGCGCAACTGCTTTGCGGAGATCCTCCTCGAGCACAAGATCTGCGAGAGCAAAAGTCTCTGTGTAGCCCTCTTCCCATGTAATGCTGAAAGAACGCTCTGTATCCTCTTTTGCCAGCGGGAACACGACATCAATGTAATAATCATCCTCTGATTCCTGCCACTCTGTACTGCCATAGAAATATCCGCCCGCGTTCCAGACTGCATTTTTGTAAACAAAATTCTCCTGCAATCCTGTATTGTGAAACTCTTTGGGTGCATAAATTCTAAAGCCTAATACATTTGTGTTCTTTAATACTTCGGTCTCGTCATCCCTGTTAAAGACTTCCAAGGAAGATTCTGAATCTTCATAGTAGAACTGAACAGCGCCACGCGGTCTGATTGTATAGATGCTGTCATTCAGTTCATAGCTGATGCCCTTAGCGGAAAGCTTATCATCAATCTCACCAATGTCAGCGCTTCCCCGCTGGGTAATCTGCACTGCTGCTGTACCGTACTGAACCTTATAGCTTTCTGCTAATGGCGATGCCAGCTCATTTTGGAGTTTGACAGTATAGGTACTGTTGGTTCTCAGATATACCTTTTCCGGGGATTCTATATCCCTTCCATCTGCCTGAATAATATAGTCTGCTTTTCCATTAAATGCAGGATAGCCTCCATTTTTGTCGATATTGTATTTATAGCGGAAACTCTCACGGTCGGTGCCGTCCTCATTTTTTCCACCAAAACAAGTATCGAAATTTCCGGCTGCGATTTCGGCGTACTCGAAAAACTTCTTATCCTTCTCGACAAGGTTCTGGACATCCATTCCTTCCGTCAGAAGATTCTCTGCCGTGTCACCTGCAAAGAGGGTCTCTGCCTTCATTGTCTTTGGCGTGATGGTAATCTCGCGCGGTGTAACGGTAAAGACGGAGGCATTTTCGAGCCAGCCATCGCCATTTAACGGTGCATATGTCTGTACTGGCGCATCCTCCTGCGCGCTCTCCGGCTTGTCTTCTACTGCGGACAGTTCGCCGCCCTCAAAGCGCAGTACAAGCCTGTAGGTACCGCCAAATACTGCATTGCTATTGGCATATGTCGCGATTACCTCATCACCCGCACCGATCTTCTCCCAGTAGATATTGATTTTCTTGGGGTTATAGGTGTCCGTCGTATTTACAATGCCTGCTGCCTGCTCCGCCGGAAGCCTGCTGCTCTCTGTCAGCGCCTCGTCGGTGTAGAATACCAGCGCCTCAGACACTTTCTTTAAGTCCACCGCTTCTCCATTGTACTCATGGCCAAGCGCACGGATCTTGTCTGTATCCACTTCGACAAAAATCTGCTGGTCATAGAAGTTTACTGCACTTACTGATTCATGGTGCTTCCACTCGCCTGTCGCCCTGTATGTCTTTACATCAAGAGTCGTATAGTTATTGAAGTCATCACCGGCAATAAACTTCGGTCCATTATCTTCACCTTCCCAGTGGACTACCGCGCCGTAGGCAAGATTCGTACCAAAGTTTCCATATGGGGTATATGCGTTAATCCATTTTGCCGGGTCCAGATCTTCACCGGTCTCAGGATTCTTCTCTTTCCTCAGCAGATCCCAAGCCACGCCGTCCAGTGTTAAATCGGGCTTTCTGCCTTCCTTCTGCTCATATGCTGCGATCTCTTCTGCTGTTGGCAGCACATAGCCTTTCTTTGCCTCATCTGTAAGCTGGCTGAATGCCTCCATGCTGTTGTGCGGGAGTTTATAGATTGTGAAATCTTTGTTGATTTCATTTTTCTGTTCTGTATTCTCCTTCCAATCTGAAATCTTATCTCCGACTCTCACATACTGCTGGGATGGCACAATGACGATCTCCTGACGCTCTACCTTGAAGAAGATCTCCGCCGCCTCAGCACGGTACTCGTTCTTTGGGTCTTTGTAAGTGACTGTCAGACGGTACAGACCTGCCCCTTTGAAAGCATCCAGTGAGCCGTCATCAACATTTGTCATTCCCAAGTCATTTTTAATATAAAACTCGTTAAAATCTGCGTACTCTCTCTGCTCTTCGTCCCATTTCTCGAGATACGCCTCATAATTTTTCAGTGTCGTAAAACTCCACCTGTATTCCAGCGTATCATCTGTAGGTTCAATGGGCAATGCCGCGTCAAGTTCACCCTTTTCATTCAGCTTGTGAACTTTTGCTTTCTTGTAAGATGCGCGGTCTTTGAAGAGTGCATTTTTGTCAAAGATTTTTACAGCAGGCTGTTCCAGTGTACCCGGATGGAGCGCATGTGCAGCCTCTGGCGTGCTGTTATCTGGAATCTGTGGATCGAGCATTTCCTTGTTGTCCGCGATAAATGCATCCACGATGCCATCTGTGACAAGCTGTACCGTCTCTGTCTTCATCTTTTCGACAGGTACAGCGACCGCAGTCTGTTCAAGGGTCTCTTTGGTGACATCTGCGAGGTAATTTTTGTTTGCCGCGCTGGTTGTCACGTCTGTTACTGGCACACCAGTAATCATTGCTCCGCCGTTTTTATAAACGACTTTGTTTCCTGTAAAGTAAACTCTGAACTCGAACTCTATAGACTCAATCTTATCCCGTGACTGACCATATTTATACTCTATTGGTAGTTCGTCGTCAGAAATTTCATCAAAGCCGTCGTCCATCACAATACGAAGGTCTTCATTTCTAGGTACTGTATTCCAGTCTACGGCACGAGGTTCATGAGGGTCATCAGAATCAAGCGAGCCAATGTCCACTGTCAAGCCGCCTTTCTCTGTGATTCTTTTCACACGGCGCTGAAGCTCAAACTCAGGCACAAAATACTGTGTCCTGTCTGTATTGGACATCCCATAGGATGTTCCAAAGAAATCCGGCGCGATGTCCAGCGCCTTATCACTTGTTTCAATAGCGCCTGTTGTCTCATTTTTTACCTTTGGATAAACACCGTAGGAAACGGATGCGAGTGCGCTTTGAATATCCTCATAAGACATACCGTCACGGAAGTTTGCTGCCGCCACGCTCTCCCCGCTGGTTTTGATGACAACCGGCACCGGATCAATCGTAAATTTAATCGGAGCACTGTGATCGCCGTCATATGCATTGTTGTCTCCGGCATAACTCCATATGATAAAATACTCTCCGGCGTCCTTGGGATTTGATGCCATTGGCTTGTAGACAAAATCATCATCTTCTATTTCGCCTAACTCTTTGTCAATCTTATAGCCTCCATCTGGCTGAATCCGTGTATACCACTTCGCCTCCGGCACTGCGCCTTCAAGGACAGTATTATACTTTCCGTCCTCACCCTTTATATATACGGCTGGTGCACCGCCGAGCTTTGTGACGGTATCCCCTTCTTTCACAGGCTCTGTGAAGAGATCCTTGGTCACATCCTCGATTTTCCATTCTTTCTCCGAGGCGTATTCTTCGATCAGCTCTCTGCCCGGATCTTTCAGCTCAAAGCGGACTTCTGTATCCTGGAGTCCGCCCACTTCGACCGGATAAACCTCCTTCACGGACAGGGTATAATTTTTGCCTGCCTGCTCTGTGAGTGCAATTTCGTCAATTGTCAGCACATAATCCTTTGCCCTCTCAAACAGGTCTGTCGCCTTCATCGGCTGGCGCTTGCCGCTCTCATCCATCACAAACAGATGGATGGGCAGCACACCGTTCTCGACAGCCAGGATTTCCCTGCTGACATGATATGTATAATCTCCTTTATACTGGATGATATACTTCTCATTGATCCAATCGATCAAATCCTGCGCTGTTTCTACAGGATTTACATAACTGGAAAAAGACAGCTCAATCTCTGCCTTCTCGATCTCTAATGAGACCACCAGATCCTTTTCCGGCTTCTTGCAGAGTCCGTCAACGCCGTCGGTGTCCATCGAGATTACCAGCTCATATCTGCCTGCATCTGTGGGGACTGCATCCGTCAAAGTCTGGTCTGTCTCCCCTTCTGCTGCGGCTTTTCTAATCCACTTGTATGTCAGTCTGTCATGAAGCCCATCGATCCGCTCGCCGTCAACTTCCACATAAATTTTTCCAGCGATTTCTTCCTGAAATTTTCCGCATCCGCTTTTTTCCCGATAGGTTGTAAAAAAGTCCAGCCCCGCTTCACTGAGCCTGCGCGTAAAAGTATATTCAACTTTTTCGCCAGTACTGTCTTTAATATTTATCGGTTTATCAAAATCAGTATCTTCTGCAACAATTCTTGTAACGAGCGTCTCCGCTTCTGTCTGGGACGGGGTCTCGCCGTCAGCGGCAGCTTCAATCCCTGCTTCTGCCTCTGTCGTCTCGGATTCCGCAGTCTCGGACTTTGCGGATTCGGATTCCACTGTTTCAGATTTTGCAGTTTCGGATTCCGCTGTTTCGGATTCTTCTGTTTCGGATTTTGCAGTACCGGATTCCGCTGGATCTGCATTCTGCGGCGCCGATTCCGTATCTGAACCAGTGCTCTCCTCCTTTTGTGCTGTGTCCGTCTCCGCCTGCGCCGATCCGCCAGTTTCCTGCGGTGTATCCCCGCTTTCTGTGCCAGACTTCTCCGCGCTGTCCGCTGAGTCCGCAGGCTCTGCATTCTGCACGCTGTCCTGCGCGTCATCCGGCACGGCAGTCTCATCTGACGCGGTACTTTCCACTGTCTGACTCTCTGCTGCCAGCGCCGTCGCCGGCATGGTCTCAAAGACCATCGCCACGCTCAGAATGATTGGCAGAGCCCGTTTAAACAATTTTCGTTTAAACATTTCCATAGTCTCCCTTCTTTGATAATGAATGAGCATGCATCAGTCATGCCCGTTAACAGTACAAACCAGCGCAAATAAATAAGGCTGGTCTTACGAGTTACATTATCTCAATATTTAGCCATTTTGATAACCCTTTTTAAGTGAATGAACAATTTCATTTCACTAAAGAATTTTACATTTTTTTAATTTTTATTGTCATATCTGTTAAAATTTGGAATTTATTGTGGATTTTGCACAGTTTTTGAAGGGTATTTTTGTATGCCATCTGATCTTCCGCAAATGCTGCCAGATAAAAATTTTGATTTAAGTTTACTCGGATTTATTTTTTCCATCATAATTTTCAGAGAACAGGCAGCCAAAAATTGGTTCCCTGTCAGAAAAGCAAAAACCTGCAAACCTCATAAATCGAAGGTTTGCAGGCTAAAAATAAAAAAGCGATAGACGGGGCTCGAACCCGCGGTCTCGACCTTGGCAAGGTCGCGCGTTACCAACTACGCCACTATCGCATATTTATTTATCTGTATCAGACTTAATAAAGTATACATGATCTTGTTCTGTTTGTCAACCACTTTTTAAAACTTTTTTATTTTTTTCAAATCTCTGTCTATATGGCTACGGTTGCAAACTGCTCATGTAAAGCGGGTGATGGGAATCGAACCCACGTATCCAGCTTGGAAGGCTGGTGTTCTACCATTGAACTACACCCGCGCAGTGCCCAGAACCGGAATCGAACCAGTGACACGAGGATTTTCAGTCCTCTGCTCTACCGACTGAGCTATCTGGGCGCTTAACCGTGTTCTAGTATACACTACTATTTTGGGGTTGTCAAGATGTTTTCTGGAAATATTATCTAATATTATCTATTCATTATGTGTCATTTTCTGCCGTCTGGTCCTTCGTAGGAGGGCATCTGCTGATACGCTTTGAACTTTTCTTCGATTACCTCCGCCGAAACCGCGTAATGATAAATCTCAAGCCCTGCGAGCCTCCCTGCAAAGGAATCTTGGTATTCGTCGCCGCCGAGCAAAATCTGGTCTGCAACCTTGAGGTCTGGCATATTTTCCATACTTCCTACCATCAGTCCGTTAAAGTACAGTTTCCCGATATGCGTTACCACGTCAAAGGTTGCACAGATATACGACCACTGCCCGGGAACTGCCGGCCTGCAAATAAGATCGTGCCATTCGTCCGGCTCTCTGTCGTCCTTGATGCGGAAAAACAAATCGCCATGCCCGCTGTTTGGCATCAGGCTCATAAAGCCGTCCATATATGTAATATAGACGATGCTTGACCACGGCTGCGCCCTGTCTGGCTTCACCCAGAAGCAGATGGAATAACTGTCGCTGTACATGACCTCCCGGGGCAGGCGGACACAATTTTCTCCCACCTTGCCGCCCGGAAAGCACAGCGCGCTCTGCCCCTCATACACGCCTGTTGTATAAGCCATTTCTTCGCCGGTGAAAACGCCTGTGTACTCTCCTTTTTCATCCGTTAGCTGCCGTGCAAACTGAAAACACGTCGGGCGGAGGTTATGCGTCAGAAAGAGCCTGTCGCGGTAGCGCTCAAAAAAAGTGCTCTCATCGCAAGGCATTCCGTAAAAATCGCCCACGCCAAACTGTGCGCCGTAGCTGGCAAGCATTTTGACCTGCGCTGTATTCTCGATGCCCTGCGCCACAATGCCGCACTCCAAATCTCTGCCAAGGCTAATCACATTGCGCAGGATATAGACACTCTTCTTATTATATTGCGTCTTGGCGAGCAGCTTGGCATCGAGCTTTAACAACTGGGAGGGCAGCCGCTGCAACACATAGAGCGACGAGGAGGCAAAATTGTTGATTGCCACCTTAAAGCCCATGTCCAGCAGCTTCTGTGCGGCCGCATACAGCTTCTCGCCCTTTTCCCCAAAATCATTCTCCTCGATGCAGAGCTGAAGCTCACCATACCCGACATGATATTTCTCCATACAGTCCGCAATCACCGCAATACTGTCTTTTTGCAGCAAAAACCTGCTTGTGAGGCGCACATAAAACTCGATTTTGTCAAACTCCGTATTCCGCCACCGCTGCTTCTGCGCACAGACCGTCTCGAGCACATACCGCCCAAGCTGGATATCTATGCTGTACTGTTTCAGCACTGGCATAAACTTCTCCTCCGAAAAAACGCCTTTCTCCGGAAAATCCCACTGTAATACGGTCTCCACCGCATAGATGTCCGACGTCTGGATATAGACCACCGGACGGTAGAGAAGCCGGAGCTCATGCCAAATCTCTCCGCGGAATGCCCGCTCTTTGATGCGCTTCTCCTCCTCAATCTGCACGCGGATCTCCTCGTAAACCACGAAATGCCCCTTCCCGGATTTTTTCACCTGATACATCGCCACATCTGCCTGCTCTAAGATGACATGCAGCCCCGCGCGCTATCTGCCCATCACAAAATACGACAAACTCATCACCGCCCATACGAACTACAAGCTGCCCGTGAAAGGTTTCATTTAAGAGCACGCTGATAAAAACAAGCAGCGCGTCCCCTTTTGCATGACCGTATATGTCGTTGACCAGCTTGAAATTATCGACATCAATATAAAGACAGTGCACCATCATATCCTCTGCCAGCGACTGCCAGATCTCCCCAAGCCCCCGTCTGTCGCAGAGTCCCGTCAGGTAGTCTGTTTTCATCTCCCTATTTTCCAGCATGTGGCAAAATGTCTCCATCGTCTTTTTCCCCCCACTCTCTGATCACTGTAACAAACCGCTTTCTGATATCCGCAACCAGCGCTGCCTTCTCCGCTGCGCCGCCCTCGAACGGGACAAATCCTCCTGCCATCGAGGCATGTCCGCCGCCGTTTCCAATCCCCTCGAGCGCCCTGCTAATAATCTTGCCGGCATCGAGCGCCGAACGTTTGCTACGCACGGAGAGCTTGATGCCGCCGTCCTTTGCCGAGTACACCACGGAGAACGCCACCTCCTTGAGCGCCAGCATAAAATCCGAAATATCCGCAATCACGGGACAGTCTATCCCTGTATCTGCAAAGCTGATTTCCTCACAAACCTCTATATTTGATATCGCCTTCGAGTAGGCGACCAGATCGGCAAAACAAAGCATACTGTTCTCCAGCATGGAAATAATCCCATAATCACACGCATCGAACATGCGGTAGAGCATCTCGATATCCAGCTTGCTGACCCCGCGTGTAAGATTGTTGGTATCAATGCGGATGCCGTAGGTGAGCGCTGTCGCAATCTTCTGGTCAACGGGCACATGATTTTCATAAAAATACTGTGCGATCATCGTCGCGCATGCCCCGACCTCCGGGCGGATATCCTTGAAACGGTATTCAAACATATCATTACAGGGGTGATGATCTACGCAGATAATCTCATCTCCTGTGATATCAATAATGTTTGAATTTCCCTTCTGGGAATCCACCAGTATCACTTCGTCCTCGTCGCTGAGCACGTTCTCGAGCTCGTCCACATTGAGAAGCTCGATGCCGATAATCTCAACCAGTTTTCCGGTGCTGTAACGGTCTATTTTTCCCTTGTAACATATCGTCGAGCGAAGCCCGCGCGCCGCAAGCAGTCTCTGTAACCCATATGCGCTGGCTATGGCATCCGGATCTGGAAAATTATGTGTCTGGATATACACATGCTCTCTGTTCACCGCCTCAAATAACTGTTCAAAATTCGTCATAACTTACCCCCATCACTCCAGATTTCAGACATTTTCTGAATAATTTCATCTTACCATAAATTTCTGTATCTGTCGCGCATGAACTTTGTGATTCAAACATTATTATTTACTGGAAATCGCCTGACATCCATGCTATAATGATTTGCAACATGCAAAGGCATCTGCCTGGAGGTGAATTATGTACAATCTGTTTGAACCGGGGGATTTACTCAATTCTCCCTATGAGGCGATCTTGTTTGACACCGCAAAGCACAGTTTTCCCATACGGGCACACTGGCATCATTATATGGAAATCATTCTGATGGAGGAGGGCGCTGCCATCGTTGAGTGCGACGAGAATAAATACTGCCTGCGCCCCGGGGACATGGCTGCCCTCCCGCCCAAGAGTATTCATGCCATCTATCATGAGCATGGCAGCAAAGAGCGCCTGCTGTACTATGTCATTAAATTTGACTTGAACCGCTTCCGCGAAAATATTGGCTACGTGCCGCAGCTCAAGAGTGCCATTTTGCAGGCGGCGGAAAATCCATCGGTCTCCTTCTACTTTTCATCACGTGAGCTTGCAGGGTTTCCGATTCATGAGTTTGTGTCCGGCTGTGCGCGCGAGGCGCAGTCCATGCACTACGGGCACTATATGATTATGTACTCTTACCTCAACTGCATTTTGGTCAATATGCTGCGCATCTGGCGCGATAAAGGGTTTGTGCCGTCCTACGAGGTGTCCGCACCATCTGGCAGCTCAATCGAGACGATCACTGAGTACATTGATGCCCACTCAGACCAGCCGCTCAAAGTCGAGCAGCTTGCGCTGCGCTGCAACATGAGCTACTCTTTCTTTGCCAAGCAGTTCCGCCAGCTCTACGGGCGCTCATGCAAGGAGTACATCGAGTATATCCGCGTGACCAAGACAGAGGATATGCTGCTCTTCACAGACTACGACATGGCATACATCAGTCAGGCAGCTGGCTTCTCGGATTGCAGCCATATGATAAAGACTTTCCGCAAATATAAAAATATTACGCCGAAGCAGTTTCGTATACAAAATACGAAATTTCGGCGTAGTTCTTGAGAGGCGGGGCAGGGAGGGTTTGTATTATTTACTATGAAATAAAAATGGGTAAATTATATGGGGTTGTAGGCTTAGTTTCACAGATTTTGTTAGTATTATTATGATTATATAGAGCCAGACAGAGTTGTGTGATATATTAGGCACTTAACAATGAAATCTTGCGCAAAATGGCAAAATTTTTTGCGTAAGAAAAATACCTATGCCAATGCTGGTATAAGCACAAGGTTTTT
>KE159549.1:162068-193669 GCA_000403215.2 Lachnospiraceae bacterium A4 | reverse complement strand
TAAGTAACATGAACACATCCTCCAACGTTTTTCTTTATTGTACTTGAAATGTGGAGGAATTGCAAAATCTTTTCCGGTTTATCCGGGTTAGGAAAGCATATGGCCGCTCAACTTCGGCATCTTTTTCATAGTTAATTCGTGAAGTGTCATGGGTATATTATCCAAAGGCTGCGTAGTTAGGTAATTTCAACTGTCACGCCCACGTGGGGCGTGACTATGAATTACTCCATCAAAATCAAATACGATTGTATTTCAACTCACACGCCCACGCGGGGCGTGACGTAAAAGAGCAACAGACGCGTTATATCTGCGGACATTTCAACTCACACGCCCACGCGGGGCGTGACATATTGCCTTGCACATCTTCATCAACAATCACATATTTCAACTCATACGCCCACGTGGGGCGTAACTGTTGCTGTGCCATGCTCATAAATAGCTGCTTTGATTTCAACTCACACGCCCACGTGGGGCGTGACACAAATATTTTGATGAATAACATGGTGGTGATAATTTCAACTCACACGCCCACGTGGGGCGTGACTCCCAAGACCGTAGAGTTTTACAAAAGCACACTGAATATTTCAACTCACACGCCCACGTGGGGCGTGACCAGATAAATCACTTCTTTCCCGTGGTCTGCCATAATTTCAACTCACACGCCCACGTGGGGCGTGACATGCGTTCTGCGCCGTCTGGCTCTTCTCCAGTCTATTTCAACTCACACGCCCACGTGGGGCGTGACTATGAACCGCGGCATATTGCCCTCAATCTCCCGATTTCAACTCACACGCCCACGTGGGGCGTGACAGGAAGGATCAGAGGGAGAAAATCCTGCGGATGGATTTCAACTCACACGCCCACGTGGGGCGTGACAGCCACATTCGGCGATGAATTGTTTGACCTGGATATTTCAACTCACACGCCCACGTGGGGCGTGACTGGGGATTCAATGTGTCAGAAAAATCACCATCATATATTTCAACTCACACGCCCACGTGGGGCGTGACAATGAATTTAGGCGAATTGACAATATACCGCACGATTTCAACTCACACGCCCACGTGGGGCGTGACGCGGCGGCAATATGAAATCAGACCCTATTTTTATATTTCAACTCACACGCCCACGTGGGGCGTGACCCTGCACATGCAATTGTTAGGAAACAGATTAATGCATTTCAACTCACACGCCCACGTGGGGCGTGACCAACAGTTTCAACAACGGTGATTTCATAAAATGCATTTCAACTCACACGCCCACGTGGGGCGTGACAATATTAGATGGGAATACATACAAAAATGCTGCAATTTCAACTCACACGCCCACGTGGGGCGTGACTTTAGAGGTCTGGAGGTATCACGCCAAAAGTTTGATTTCAACTCACACGCCCACGTGGGGCGTGACCGCAATATATAGTATACTCGGTTCCACAATCTGCTAAATATAGCTCACAGTATACATATATTAACTAATTCTACCATTTTTACTAACTAAAAAGCAACATAATCAGCAATATTTTCCTGCGAGCCCATCTGTGTTTTGAATATTATTTTAGGTTCGCAAATAATCTCTACTCATTCAAAAAGTATAAACAAACACTATATTATAATCACCCCCTCAGGATTATAGGTTTCTTTTGTCCCAAAATGTTCCACACGGTGCTCCCAATTATTGCCCAGATAATAAAAACGAATACTATCCTGTTTTAAATCAATTAATTTTATCAGCTTATCCTTGACCTTCAAAAATGTACCATAATCCGTATCTATTTCGAATACAGAATTTTGTACTCTCTGTCCATAATTAACGCACTCCTTGGCAACCTTCCGCAAGCGTGTTTTTCCTCCAGAATCCACAGTGCATACATCATAACTTACTAAGACCATCATACTACTTTTCTCCTCTATTCCAGCAATAAACGCTATCCCATCTATCCTTCATGGTGAAAATACCTGTTTTTGATGTTTTTCGGCGCAAAACTTAGTGCTTCTACGCGAAACTCTTCTCTGCAAACGGTTAAAAACATTTTTCACTATTTCTGCAAAAAACAGGGGTACTCTGAAAGTTCACCGCGGATATACTTTGCAAGCAAAGAACTTTGAATATATGGCAACAGTCCAAATGGAATTTTTTCTTTTAGAAATGGATGCAGAATCATGCTTCTGCGTTTCTCCTGCCATGCTGTCAGTACTTTTTTCTTTCCCTCCTTTGTCAAAAAAACTGAGCCGCTTTCCTGTATCTCAAAATCCTTTGCATGAATCTTTTTCAGATTGATCAGAGTCAACACCAGCCGCTCTATAACACAACGTGTCTCTTCAACCAGATCACAGGCAAGGCTGCTTCTTCCTGAGCGCAGCGCATGATAGAAACCGTAACAACTGTCGAGCCCCACACTCTCCAAAGCAGACGCGTAAGTACTTGTCATAATCGTATATAGATAGGAAAGCATTGCATTTACCTTATCTAAAGGCGGCCGCTTAGTGCGGCTGACCAGATAAAAGTCCTCTTTTTGAGACAAAATTAACTTGTCAAAAATACTAAAATATTCCTTGGCGCAATTACCCTCAATCCCCATCAATGTGCCAATATCTGATGCTTCGTACGTCTTGTTTATTGCTGTCTGTAGTCTTTCAATACAGCACGTAAGTTCACCACCTTCATTGATTTGCGGATAGTCTCTCAAAGAACGCTTTATCAAAAATAGTGTATTATGTATTTTTGCAGCAACCGTATTTTGTGCCAGTAGAATCGGCGGCGCTACAAATTGTTCAAACTGTGCTTTTCTTAAAAATATATTACCTTTTGTTTTTCCTTGAACGCGTGCGAGAAACTCCCCCTGCGGCGATATAAAGTTCAATGAAATACCCAAATCCGCACACTTCCCCATCAATGCTGGTGAGCAGCCAAGATATGAGAAGCAGAAAATCTCCTCAATATTTACAAATGGTATCCGAAACTTTTCACCTTCATCGCTCTTGCAGACGATATTTTCTCCATCAAGTGCCAGCCAAACCGTTTCATCTGTAATATACAAAGAATTTAATAATTTTCTCATCCGCCTGCCTCCTCATATACATTTTGAAAGATTTCTTTTTTCACAGAATATGCCGCAGTTTTATAGAAACACATCTCCTTCATAGAACAGCCTGTACATTTCTGCCCCTTCCTCCGCAGCGGGATTTCATGCTTATCAATAAATTGTCTCATCTCACAAAGCAATTCCTTTAAGGCTTTCTCATACTGCACATACATACTGTCAAACGGCAGACGGACACGTTTTTTGGTTTCAGAATAATAGATAATACCTTCTGCGTCGCAACCCCAAATAAAATCCGCACATAATTTCTGTGCAAACACTTGTATCGCATCCGTTTCATGATACGCACACTCCTTAGGCGGCTTTGGCTTATACTCTACAATTTTTACATGATATAAATCTGGAAGCCCTTGAACCTTAACACCTTTCTGGTTCTTGACAAACTCAATACAGTCAGCTACACCATACAAATTATACGCGGGCAGATCATTGTACAAGGTCACAGAGCTTCTGACAACCTTTTTGTGATCTGAGAAATTATGGCTGCCATCATGTACTCTTTCGTGCATGAGATTCGCCTTTACCACAAACGCATTCTCTGCCCAGTCATGATTGATCTCCAGCAGTCCCCAGCGCCGCGGACAGTACATATAATGCTGGATTGTACGGATATTGATCATTTTTGTATTTTCGTCCCTCATAGCTTCTCCACAATCGTTACACCCTCTGGCATTGTTTTGTCCACTGTAATGATATAGTCCGAAAATTTTCTTGGCACAGAGATGCCGTTGTCTCTCTTTACATCTATTTTTTCAAAAAGAATGTGCGACGGCGCATTTCCAAGCATTGATTCATGCTCAAATACATAGAGTTTGCGCATACACATCTTGCCTCTTGCAGCGCTTCTGTCATTCTCAAACATATTGATAACCGCCTCCCATAAAAGCGCCAAATCTTCTTCCGAAAAACCGGTTACTTTTTGTGCAAGTGAAGCGGAAATATATCCTTCTGCCCTGTAAAGCCCATAGTAGACAATACTCTTTCTTCCCATCTCGGCATTTCCTGCGTTTTCTCGTTTTTCATTGGTCTTTGCCTGACGCGTTATCGTAATATCCTGCGAAAAAACAGGGTCTATGCTTCGTGCAAAATTAATCTGCACAGGTCCCCGCACTGTACCGCACTGGTCATCTCCTGTGCTCATAACAGCCCCAAAAGCACGCACATCAAAATAATTCTGGCACATATACTGCTGTGCTTTCTGCACGTCCTCTTTATTTTTTCCGTTCTGCTTTTTTGCCAGCCCCAAAGTGTCATAAGCCTCTGTAAATTTGGAATTTAAGGTTCTGTCATTTTTTATCAGTATGTTATAGCCCGCTTCACCTTCTCTTGCAAGCTCGACGTAATTTCTGATTTTGCGCTTTAAACAGACATCTGTCACAATGCCCAGCGCCGTTTCAGGATCAATTCTAGGCTGGTTTCCCGCATCGGGATCGCCATTCGGATTTCCGTTCTCCACATCAAAAAGCATCACAAATTCATATCGTTTATTAATCACATTTTCCATTTTCATTCTCCTTCTTTGTATCCGTATTGGATATATATAAAATCTGGTTTTGCTGATAATAGCCCAGAATAAAGCGTCCCTGTTCTTCAAGCGTGAGCACCGCCGGAAAACAGGTTCCTAGCTCACCCATAATTTCTCCCATCAGGCGTTTATAATAACACACTGCCTTGTCCTCTAATTTTTTCATATGAAAGTTTGACAGTTCCACCAGCCTAGGAAATACGGACGCTGGTCTGGAGCATGCCGACGAAAAATAGCCGTCTACTATCGTCGTGTTCAATCTGCCCTGCGCGGAATCCTGCTGGATTTTCTCAAGCACCGCAAAAAGTCTCCCGCAGCGGTATGCAGTATTTTTTTCTTCTACGTCCAATGCCATTTTGATCTCCTCCTTTTTGTGTTCTATTCGGCATTTACGGTTTATGTATGCTTTTATGATGCCAATGCGCGTCGGATTCATTTTGATAAAATGTTTCCCTTCTGTATTTTTATCGCTCTTAATACGCCGCACTACTGTTGATAATAGTTCCTGCGGATACATCGTGCCTGTGCTTGCAGCGCGAATCAGGCCTGCCATCAGCGGCGGCGGCACAGCATCATTTGCAGCTTCCGGCAAAACCAGCTCTCTTACAATTCTCCCAAACCGCACTGCTTTTTTCTTATCTCCCTCAATTGCAAAATCCATCTGATGCCTTGCCATGTTTTCCATCAGCTTTCCAAAACGGTTTCTGAGCACAAATTTCAGGCAGATGCGCGAACTGTTTGGGGTAAATCCTGCCACATAAAACTCCGCATTTTCATTGATTCCCAACGCTTTATAATCTACTGGCTCGCCCATTTTGATTTTCACTAGCACCTCTGCCAAAATGCTGTCCGCATTGCTTTTTGCTGCCGCACCGTCAGGCATTTCCCCAAACATCTGTGAAAACAGGTCGCATGCTGCGCCATCATTCTGCTCGATTGCAAAGTAGAGCACCACCATATCATTGATCAAAGCTCTGTGCCGCGGCTCATTGACAAGGCTGTTGAATGCCACTGTGTATTTTTTCATGGCAGCCTCCGAAATATTGCTGTTATAAGATTGCGTTTTGCCATACGATTCGTAGGCAGATTCCTTCATGCCGACCAGCACGCAGCCCGAAGAATTGCCCCCGGGAAATTTAATCTTATCGTGAATCCTCGCCGTCGGGAGGCGCTCTCCCAGTATTGGGCACACTGCGGTATAAGGTTTCTCCGATGCAGAGTTCTGTTCATGTTCTGCCAGCAGCCTATGATATTTTTCCTGAAACGCCTTATCCGCCTGCGGCGATTTCGTGATATCACTGTCAAGTACAAAACAATAATACGAACTTGTGTACTCTTTTCCCAGACCGAGTAAAAATGCATTCTCCGTCTCTTGTGACGGATTCCAGTTTTCAATAAACTTTCTGTAAGCAGTGCACACAGGAGCGTCTAAATCCTCAAAAAATTCAAGATTCCGCTTCACAAACTCCTCATGAGATTTTTTTGCCTTGCCTGTCTTATCCTCCGGGGTAAGCCTGCCCTCCGCATAATTCAGACCAAACAGATACAATGGACGGTGCTCTATGATATTTGCATCAATTGCCGTTTTCTGTGACCGCTCGGGCAAGGCAATATCAATTGGAACTTTTTTCCGCTTTTTGGGTTTTTCTGTTTCATCTTTCTTCTTTGTATTCTGCTGCATCTCCACATCTTCACGGCAATCATTGATTGACGCAATCTCTCCATTTGCAGTTAAATGAATTTGCCAGCTCACAGGCTGTTTCTGATAACCTTTGGGAAGTGTAGATGTCTCTTGTTCTTTTTGGTAATCATAATAATCACATAAAGCTTTGATTAACATACAATTCCCTCCATATACTTCTCGACATCAATGACACCATCAACCATATATGGATGAAAATATACTGCATCTGCACGGTCTGAAAATACAGGGTTGTCCCAGTCCCCATTAAGCGGAAGCCCGCCATCCTCAAATTTCATTTGATAAAGCATATATCCTAAATCTGTCGTCCCCTTCAATTCCGGTGCGATGGCATCATAATCAAATGCCTCCACCAGCTCAATTTTGCGGGCGGAGAACTCTCTTGTTCCCAAGCAGGGTTGCCGAAAGCACTGGCCTTTCTCCAGTCTGCGTTTTAATATGTTATAGTGCTTCTTTTCTCCCTCATCGTCCTTCTCCGCCCGCAGCCCTGTGAGATCAAAACAAAATTCAATGCCGTATTTTACATCCTGCAAAACCATGCTGCTGCGCTGGCTGCGTTCCTCCGATGTATAGATTTCAGGAGAAGCCCCCCCCTTCATCTGTGATTTTACTTTGGATAGCAGAATTTTGTTTTTTACCTCATTCCTGCGTATATTGATGAATTTAATTGGATTAAACACCACAATACGCTGGATTCGATAGGCCACGGATGGCTTCCAGTATATTTGTTTGATCATACCCACTAATGCAGACGGTGTAGGCACATCATAAGTTACACGTTCCACCTTACTGTCCTGACGTGTATACAATGCATAATCACCCTCAACAAGTATTTTAAATCCATAACTCACCTGATATCACCTCCATATTGATTTAATATACATATTAAATAAGTTTTTACATAAAAAGTATAGCAATTCTAACACTTAATTACTATCTCTATATTGCATAAACTTTCTTCCACGTAATTATACACATATCACAATCTTTTCCACTTACTATTGTATCTTTTTAAAATTTGGATACAATATACTTGTCGTAATAAATACGTGAGTTGAAATATTTATTAGGTTTATTACACGTCAAAAGGGGCTGTCAAAGCCCCTGTAACTTCTGTTATAGAATGATATCATCATCAAGTGTGAGATCCAGTCCTGTTTCCCTGCTATAATAGTGCATATTATTCAGCACAAATACACCTGCCCCGCAGTCCTCAAGCAATCCTTTCCCAAGCGCAGTATTGAACTCACAGTTTTCCCACTGGCTGCACTTTAGGGATACAGTGTATCGCTGCAAACTCCTCAAAACTGTTCTGTCCCCTGTATTCAGACGCTCTAACAGCCTATTACACGCTTCCTCCTGATTAATCACTACCCCCACAGCGTTATCTTTAATCAGTTTGAAATTCTTTGCAAATGTCCGAAACGGTATCTCGCTAAATTCCGTTTTTCCCTGATCAATACTATTTTTTTCAATTTGATGTTCTCTAAAAAAGAAGATTTCGTTGTAATACTGTTCAATACATTCCTTGGAAGTAATTTCCTGATGCGATGCAAGCAGTTTTTTGGCGGTATTGATACGTATTTCTTTGGAGATCATTTCGTCCTCCTTCTCAAAGATGAACACCTCTCCACTGTCTCTTTTTCCCTCACGGTTACACCTGCCGCCAGCCTGCAAAATGCTGTCCAGTCCGTTCAATTCCCGGAAAACTGCCTCGAAATCCAAATCAATGCCAGCCTCCATGAGCGATGTCGAAACGACTGTGATCTGTTTTCCCTTCTGAATGTCTGCTTTGATCTGAATTATCGTCTGTTCACGGTCCACGGGCGTCATCAATGCCGATAAATGATATTTATTTCCGCTTGCCATTTGATACAGCTCTCTCGCAGATTTTTTGGTATTCACAATAATCAGACTCTGCCGAAATCCAGAAGCCTTTTGAACAAGGGTATCAAAGCTGCATTGCCCAAGCATGATATATTGTGCTTTCTTAAAATACCGAAACTCTGAAGTATCTTTTATCAAATGTGAAATGCTGCATTCCGGCGCGTATTTTTCAAAAAGCTTTGTGTAATCGGGCATTGTTGCAGAAAGAAAAAACGCCTCTGAATGAAGATACGCCGTGATCGAGCCTATCGCTCTGAGACAAGGCTGGAGGCACTCCACGGGCAGGGTATGGATTTCGTCAAAGACAATCACAGCATTTGCCATATGATGCATTTTTCTAAGCGGTGCTGTCCTGTAATGATATACGGATTCAAAAAACTGGACTGCGGTTGTAATGATAAAAGGAGCATCCCAATTCTCACAGGCAAGTCTCAGTTTCTGCATCGTTGTCTGTGTCTCCTCCTCCTCCTCAAAAGAATAGTTGGAATGGTGTTGCAAAATTTCTACAACATCGCCAAAGATATCCTGAAATTCCTTTGCGGTCTGCTCAATAATCCCCGTGTACGGAATAACATAGATAATGCGTTCCTTACTCTTGTCAGCCAAGACCTTGTCCAGCGCCAATTTCAAGCTGCACAGCGTTTTCCCGCTTCCTGTGGGCATATTGAGGATATGAAGCTTCGCGCTGTCCTTTGCATTTTCAAAAGCCTGCTTTTGTATCCTTGACCGGGCAGCCTGCAGCATACTGTCCGAGGGCTTCTTTGACAACACTTCCTCAAGACGTTCGCTTGCCGCCTGAAAATCGGCTCTGAGCCCGCGTTTGACCTCTGGTCTGCAAAATCTTTCTGTTCCAAGAAAATCCGCATCTACAAGACAGGAAAAAAGATATCTTGTAAAAAATGCATACAGTTCAATATAATCACTACGATTCTTCAAGTCTCTAAACAACTGTTGTATTTTAGTAAAATCAGGAATTTCCAATGAGATTTCATCCTGATATGCACTGTAATCCCACTGGTCTGTAAACTCGTCTTCGCGCATTGGTGAAATCCTATGCGACAACGTCCCCTCCAAAGCCCCCGAGCCGCCATCTTGCAACCCGGTATGATGACAAGCGATACAAAACTCCATCATTGGGGCAAATGGATTGCTGCCCATCTGCTTTCGAATCTCAATCGCACCGCAGGCAGAATGTTCAAATTTCGCCGCTGCGCCGTTAATTCTGTCCTGAAAAGCATCTGCATACTTTCCTATATCGTGCGCTAAACCGATTGCGTGTGCAACCGGCTTAAAGAGGTCTACTGCATTTTGTTCGGCAAGCTGCGCTGTTTCCTCCAAGTGATCTTTAATTGTCTGCAATTGCATTCTATCATTTTTATGTGCGTACTTTTCCATTATTTCTCCTATACTTCCCACACTATTCTCACACAGCGCTCTGCCTAGGTAATATCTTTTGTCATCAGATATTCAGTCAGCTCTGTGCCTGCGCCATAAGAAGCAGCTTTTCAAAGGACTGGCGAAACTGCATATCGTCCTCCGGCGTGCGTTTCTTAGGTCCTCTCAGATGATTTTTACCCGAGGCGCGTCTGGCTTTCTTGTTCAGATGCCGCTCCGTCAGCATCTGGTCAATGTTTTCATCAGTATACCACTTCCCTGACTGATGAATCGCATAGGCGCCTTTGCCAAGCGCCATGGCAGCGACGCCGTAGTCCTGCGTCACTACGATATCGTGTTCTACAATCCTGACTACAGGGCAGGCGTCCGCGTCCACATAGATTTTCATTGTACTTTATCCTTTCTGTATCTTTTGTGTCGTATTTTGTAGACATCACCATCTATTTGTAGAACGATTATCATTTCATTTTTTCCCCAGTCATGATAAAATTGGTCTTGTACTTCTATTGTTTCACACGAAATAAACCTATTTTATATGCCTATGGCAGAAAGGAACACGCCAAATGATACCGCAAGCAAAACACACCCAAGAACTTTTTTCTATTATCATACAGCACAACTCTGTTCAGGAAATAAGGGAAACCATCAAACTATTTATGGACAGCATGAAAGATACTACGCTCAATACGCTCCTTATGAAGGACAGCGACTATCAAACCTGCCAGCAGGAATACCTGCGTGCCTACGAATGTTATCAAAATGACGACTTCTCAACCGCACAGCGCGATACGGTTGACAGTATGTTAGCCCAAATAGATGAATGTCATTTAGCGTATGCCACCAACGCTTATTTTGCAGGATTAATCGACAGCTACCGGATTATCAAATCAATGGAATCGTGAATATTTTTTCCTAAACTATTGTTGTGCTGCATAACGGCAGGAGGCAGAGATGCCGCTCCCTCGCTTACTCTGTCTCAAGATCATACGTCCAGTCTATAATCCCGCCAAAATCCTTGACATTGGTGTAGCCAAGCTCTGTCAATGTCTGGGCTGCAATGGCACTCCTTCTGCCGCTGCGGCAGTATACCAGTATTGTCTGCTCCTTGTCTGGCAGCTCGTTCTCCGCCCGCTCTGTGATTTCTCCATATGGCATGAGCAGCGCATCTTTGATATGGCCCTCGGCATATTCGTCCTCCTCGCGCACATCGAGCAAGATATAGTCCTCTGTGCTGTCCATGATTTCCTTTGCTTCTTCTGCTGATAGTTTCATGTATGCATTCTCCTCGGAATTATTTTCACCGCTGGAGACATTTGTCTGGCAGCCGTTAAAACATAGTGTTCCCATCGCTGCCAGAATTATAAATATTATTCGTTTGCCGTATCTCATATTTTTCCTGTTCTTCCTATTTTGATTCCATTTTAATTACAAGTCTCAAACCACGGCTTCGACAATGGTTTTCCCTTGTATCCGCAGCTCTTTGATTCCAATTTCTTTTTTCTTATTAAAGTTGAAGCTGAGCAATCTTGAGTTCTATCACAAACTGTTCTCCCAAATAATCCACCACAAGGTCTGTCCGTTTTGCATCTCTTGTCTGCGCTTCATGCCGTTGTCCTCCATTACTTTATACACGCTTCCCCCGAAACCACCTTACAGCGCTTTTTATAACATGCAATCCCATATTTGTATATGGTCTGCATTCCGTCATCGAGCAGTGTCTCCTCATAATTCCTGTCCGATATTTGTTGCAGCGCTGCCGTACAGCCAGCATCAAACTCTGCGTGTTCAGCATACTTTAATTCAATCAAGATACCGATGTCTTTCTCCTCCACCTCCACTGTAATGTCGCTGTAGCCCTCGCCCGCCTCGGCGTTACTCTTGACCTTCCAGCCCGCCATTCCAGCAAACAATCCCAGCAGGATTCCGTGATAGAAGTTTTCCTTCATCTCTTTTCTGACATTGGTGTCACGGATACGAATTGTTTTTCGAAGGTAGGAGGTGAAGCCCTTTTCAATGACATCAGTGTCATTTTCTTCAAATGCCCGGCAGAAGGCCTCCAGCTTTTGCGTATCACTGCGGGTTTCTTTCTCAAACCACTCGCGAAACTGTTTGAGAAAAACCCACTGAATCTCCCTGTTTGGAATCGTCAATTCCGTCAGTCCAGCTTCGTCTTTTGTGCATTGGGTCAGATATCCCGTCGTGTACAGAATACTCCACAAATGGCTGATATCCGCATCCAAATCCCTGTAGGTCAGCTCGTGCAGTATCTCTTTTTTGATGCTGCCGCCATTAATTAAATGCTCGATTTCCTCCCGCGTCGTCGCATCTGACTTGTCTATAAATTTTTTGATAATGCTGTTGCTGCTTGTGTTTACCCAATAATTCTGAGGACTTTGCGCAGGATTCATTCTGAGGGCATGACAGTAGCTTACCACATCCCATGGACAGTAAATTTCCAGACCGCCGAACCGGTAGCCATCGTACCATTCCCTAATTGTTTCGTATTTTTCCATAAAACCATAAAACGCAAGCATTCTCCTTACTTCCATGTCCGAGAAGCCAAAATATTCATTGTACTGCACATCATTGACAGTGTAGACATTAAAGTTATTGAGTCCTGTAAAAATACTCTCCTTCGAGATTCTCAGACACCCCGTGAGGACTGCAAAGTACAGGCTGCTGTTTGTCTTGAGTGCTTGGCCAAACAGCGTTCTGATAAAATCCACCATCGCATCATAGTATCCAGCGTGGTACGCCTTGTCAAGCGGAACATCGTATTCATCAATTAAAATAATGGTTTTTTGCCCATAGTGCTTGTACAGACAATTAGACAAAAACAAGAGGCTGTCTCCTAGAAGCTGGTCTTTCATCGTAAAAATCCCATTGTCATCAACCTGAATCAGCGCCTTGTACCGCCTACACTCCATTTCAGTCAGACTGCTGCTCTCCAAGAGAAAAGAAAATCTCAATGCCTCTTTTCCTATTATATTCCGAAGCAATTCCATAGCGCCGTCCATCGTATCACTCGCCGCATTCTTCAAGCTAACCGCAATCACTGGAAATTTTCCCATGTACTCTTCGCAAAGCTCTTGATCCCTTGCAATTTCCAGTCCGTCAAAGAGTGTGCCGTCACTGCCTGTCTCAAAGAAATGCTTTAACATGCTCATGTTCAGCGTTTTGCCAAAACGTCTTGGCCGTGTAAACAGACTGACCTTCCCGAAATGTTCCAGCAGCGTTTTGATTAACCCTGTCTTATCGGCATAGTAATATCCCATTGTGCGCATTTCTTCAAAGTCCTCAATTCCCATCGGGAGCTTTACTTTTCCTGCCATGTTTTCCCTTCTTTCCACGCGCTTTATGCGTTCCTCGTTCTCTCCCTCCAAGTATAGCACACATCTCAAGCAAAAGTATACTTTTCTCAAAATTAGTACAGTGAAAATAAAGTTTTGGATACCTTTACGCAGAATCTTTTTGCATGCTACAGCCACTACAAAAATGTAAAGCGCAGCCCTAAACCACCGTTTTAAGGCTTCACACGAATACTGTACAAAGATAAGCAAATATTGTTATAGAATACAAGCTATCTAGTGAATATAATACAATTATAAGCCAATCCGCTATACCCGCGGCAGACAAATTCAAGAACTGGAGGAACCTTCTATGAAATTCCGGAAAGAAAACCACTCCCTCATGTGGAAGCACCAGTATGAGACGGTATGCATCACACCGTGGGGCCAAAACGCACTGCGTATCCGCGCGACAAAATTCCCCAATTTTACCAGCCAAGACTGGGCGCTCGAAGAACCTGTACCGGACACTTCCCCCGATGTCTCCATCGAATTGAACTGCGGAGAAAATACGCAAAATCCTGACGCTTCCATAGTAAACGCGTCTATTACAAACGGGCGTCTGTGCATCAAGGTAGATGCGGCGGGGATTATGACCTTTTACCACGATGGACAAAGAATCCTCAAAGAATATCATCGGGATTACGACCAGCCCTCCTGCCGCCAGAGCAGGTGCCTTAGAATCCGCGGGCGGGCGTACAAGGCTATCATTGGCGGCGACTATGAGATGAAGCTGCGCTTTGAGAGTACCGACGGCGAAAAGATCTATGGCATGGGACAGTATCAGCAGTCTTACCTCGATCTAAAGGGCTGTACCTTAGAGCTTGCGCAGCGCAATTCACAGACTTCTATCCCATTTGCGGTGTCCAGTCTCGGCTATGGCTTTTTGTGGAATCATCCGGGTGTCGGCAATGTCGTGTTTGGCAGAAACTATACGGAGTGGGAAGCCAAGGCTGCAAAATAGCTCGACTACTGGATTACCGTCGATGACAATCCCGCCAAAATCCTGCAAAACTACACTGAAGTGACTGGCAGAACACCCATGATCGACAAGGCGCTTCTCGGACTCTGGCAATGCAAGCTGCGCTACCGGACGCAGGAGGAAGTGCTTGGCGTGGCAAGAAAATACAAGGAATTGGGAATTGCGCTTGATGTGATTGTGATTGACTTTTTCCACTGGACGAGACAGGGCGATTGGAAATTTGACGCAGAATACTGGCCTGACCCGAAAGCAATGTGCGACGAGCTGCACGCTATGGGCACCAAGGTTGTCGTGTCCGTGTGGCCCACCGTTGACAAAAAGAGTGAAAACTTCGCTGAATTGTTCGACCGCGGTCTGCTAATCCAGACGGAACACGGCAGCAACCAGACCTATGAATTTCAGGGCGACTGCCTTACCATCGACGTGACAAACCCCGAAGCACAGGAATATTTGTGGGAAAAATGCAAGAAAAATTATTATGATTACGGCATTGATATGTTCTGGCTTGACAATGCAGAGCCGGATTACAGCGTATACGACTTCGATAATTACCGCTATTATGCCGGAAGTGCGCTGGAGGTCAGCAATGTTTATCCAAAACTTTATGTCAAGACCTTTTATGAGCAGACCAAAGCGCTTTCGCTCGTGCGGTGCGGCTGGGCGGGCAGCCAGAAATATGCGTCCCTATTGTGGTCCGGTGATATCCCAAGCACGTTTGAGTCCCTGCGAGACCAAATGATCGCAGGGCTTCACATGGGGCTTGCGGGTATCCCGTGGTGGACGACGGATATTGGCGGCTTTATGACGGACGATGCCGCCGACCCAGATTTTCGCGAACTTTTGCTGCGCTGGTTCGAATTTGCCGTGTTCACCCCGATTCTGCGCATGCACGGCGACCGCGGTCCCCACGATATCCCACCGCTCTCCGAGAAAGAATGGGGCGGCGGCTGCCTGTTTACTGGATATCCCAATGAACTTTGGAGTTACGGCGATGAGGCTTTTGACATCATGAAGCGCCAGCTTGACCTGCGTCTCTCCCTCAAACACTATATCGAAAAGCTGATGCAGGAGGCGTCCGAGACAGGCGCGCCGCTGCTGCGGACAATGTTTTTCGAATTTCCTGATGATGCGCGCTGCTGGGAATTGGACGACCAGTACATGTTCGGAAATCAGTATTTAGTTGCGCCAATCCTACAGTTGGGCCAACGCGAGCGCAAGGTATATCTGCCTGCTGGCACTTGGAAACAACTTACTGACAATCAACTTTATGAGGGCGGACAGACTGTGCTCAGTCCTGCGCCGTTAGCGCAAATTCCGGTGTTTGAGCGGCAGCATTAAGCTTGCCGCATCAGCGCCTCGTGCCACACTGCCTCATGAAAGCCCGGACATACGTCTTGGTCTGTGATCAGCAGGGGGCGCTTTACCAGCATTCCGTCTGTGGATAACAACTGGTACTGCTCCTCCTCGCTCATCTCGGCCAGCTTGTCCGCAAGCTTCATTTCTCTATACAGTTTCCCCTGTGTATTAAAAAACCGCTTTAGGGGCAATCCGCTCTTTGCGTGCCACTCTTTGAGCTCCTCCGCTATCGGGTTTTCTTCCTTGATGGGACGAATCTGCACCTCACAACCGATTTCCTCCACCCACTTTAGCGCCGTTTTACAGGTGCTGCATTTTTCATAACAAAGTACTACTGGTTTCATTGTGATCTCCTCCTGTTTGAATTGATGTGATTTTATTCTATCATTGCTATTTGTATCTGTCTAGTACAGCATTGCTTAAATATTAGTGATTAAATCGCTAATGGTATCCCGGCATATGTCCACTTAAATGGGTGCGCTGTAAGATTGTATTGTTCAATAAAGCGCAGGATGCTTGCTTCCAGTTCTTCTGTTGACAGGTAGCTTTTCCGCTTCAGCAGTTTCCGGTTGATGATGCCAAACCATATCTCAATCTGGTTCATCCAGGAACTGTGTTTCGGAGTATAGACAAAGCGGATCCGGTGGGAAGGATCATGCAGGAAATCCGCCCGGCTTTCCATACTTTTAAGGATCCCTGTTTTCCCTTTTTTACCCAGTTCCTCACTAAGGCCACAGGCTTCTGCCACAAAGCGGACAAGGGCTTCCGACTTATGGGTATTCAGGCCGTCGCATATAAATGTCCATGGAGCTTGCGGGTCTGTCCCTGCCAATGCTTTTACGGCTTCCACAAAATCCTCTTCTGTGCGTGTGGAGTTTAAATACGGCATTTCCATACGGCCCGTTGCGACATCAAAGAACCCGATGAGGCTGGTCGTTCCATGACGGATATATTCAAACTCCATTTTGGCACACTGGCCAGGTAATGGGAGCTTGTCAGGATATTTATGTTCCAGCGCCTGTATCCCAGTCATTTCATCCGTGGAAACAACGTATGCACCCTTCTGGCTTTGTTCCTGGGCGCTCTGGTACAGGCCGCAGATTTCGTTTACTTTCTGTGCAAAAGATTCCGGGGATTCCGTCTTTTCCGAAGAATGAAGCCAGTAACGGATTTTGTGGGGATGTAAATCTACCTCATTTTTAAAAAACGGCTGACAGATTTCACAGAAATCTGTTCAGCGATCCCCTGTTTTTTAATTTCTGCCACTAACAGCGGAAGGCTCCACTGACTTACTTCGTACCCGAAATCATCTGGGTTGCTGCAGGCAAGGTTGATAATCCGCATGATCTGGTCCGGCGTAAAAACAGATGGGGCGCCAGGGCGCTTTTTATCGGTCAGGACTGTCCGTATTTCATCTTCGAGCTTTTCCGGAGCATCCGTCTCAACCTTCCGCAAGGCTGGGAGGGCCGCGAGGAACCGGCTGCGCCAGGTGGAAACATTATTATAATGAAGCCCAACTTGTGATGCAATATTCTGGTTGAGTTCCCCCTGTGACGCAAGCAGGACAATGCTGGCTCTTTTGACTAGCCCTGACGGAAGGGAGCGGCTTTTTGAAAAAGCAGATAATATGCTTTTCATGGCATCTGACAAAACCGGGATCGTATCAATTGTTTTCCTTCGCATAATAACACATCCATTCTTCAGTGATAAAATTATTATGCACCAACTACAATAAAAAAGCAATAATTATTCATTATTATTTAAGCAACGCTGTACTAGTGATCTTCTAAAACCGAACGCCCCTTGCCATGCAGTCCCTTCTTTGTTATACTGAAAAATATGAAAACACTTTTCTGAGAAGGGAGAACCCAAAATGGAAGCAGAAAAGATTATGAGAGAACGTTTTGGCAAGGACAGCATTATCGCGCTGGCAACCGTGGAGGGCAGTATGCCATGTGTGCGCAATGTCGATGCCTACTATGAGAACGGGGCATTCTATATCATCACACATGCCCTTTCCAATAAAATGAAACAGCTCGCGCAAAATCCCAATGCGGCGATTGCCGGAGAGTGGTTTAATGCACATGAGACAGGCGCGAGCCTTGGTACGGTGTCCTGTTCTCGCACGGAACGAGATATGACATTGACTTTACTGACAAAGCAGCACTGGCATCTATCAATTAATCATCAATGCCAAACACATACTCTAGCTGGTCCTCCGCGGCGTCCAGCTTATCCTCGAGCAGTTCCAGTTCGCGCTCGAGCCGTTTATAGTCCTCCCTTGTCAGGGATTGGTTTTTATAGAGGTATTCCAGCTCATCCTCATGGCGGTCGAGCAAATCATCAATCTGCTTCTCCTCCTGCTTCAAGGCAAAGAACTGTTCCAGATCGTCTGCGGCTGTTCCGCCCGGCGCGGCGCTGTTTGCCTTTTCGACAAACGCATCGACCATACTGCCTAACTCCTGCATGGTATAGGTCGTCAGCCCGGCTGTCGAATTGTCCGGCTGGTTCGACACACCGCCATTTTGATCATATTGTGACGGATTGTGATTGCGCTCTTCGTCATGGCCGGGAATATGATTGCTCTCTGCGTTTGGTGTGGGCTGCATCTGTGTACTGTTATCTGCGTTGCTGTCAGACTGCTGGTCATTTCTGACACTAGTGTCAGTTTGTTCCTGTGCAGATTCCGCCGCGGACGGCGTTTCGTCGGTTGTATTGCTGCTCACTGCATTGTCATCTGGTACATTGTTATCTGCCGCCTGCTGCTGCAATGCGGCGATCTGCTGTTCTAACTGTGTGATTTGTTCTTTCAATGCCTCCGTCTCTGCACCGGTGTCCGTGTTGGACTGGCAGCCTGTCAGCAGCATGGTCGTGGCGGCAATGGCGAGCGCACTTCTCAGACATTTTTGTTTGTTCATATGGTTTCCCCTTTCATGACAATCCTTCTTCATTGTGAGATGATACTTTTATTTTAGCACAATACACCACAACATGAAATAGAAAATTACATCTTTTTATTCTGAATAAAACGCCTGTATTGCCCGCCCGATATACGCGGTAGTTCCCTCCCCGTAAAGACTGTCCTGCACTTTCTGTATCATTTCATTGGTCTGATATCCCTGTGCCAGTTCCAGCATCAATGTGGTGACATCCTCCATCTGATACAACTGCTTCGACACAAAGTCATACGCACCGACAAGCTCTCTCACTTCAAACGCATTGACATCTGTACCCATCTTGTCCGCCAGCTTCTGCATGATTGCCGCAATTCGTTTCTGATACGCTGTCATCAGACCTGCATCTGTGGGATTCTTCTGCGCCTCCATTGCCTTCTCCTTACTGCCATACCACTCAATGATTTTGGCAAAATTTTGTTGGGCTTCCTCCGATGCCGCGTTCTCCAAAAACTGCCTTCGCCACTCCTCCTTCGTGCCATAATGAGAAATGAAAATTGCCTTCTGCGCCTCATTACAGTTTGCGTACATCGACTCCCAAATTTCTTCAATCTCATGTTTGCTGAACACCTCAAAATCCATTCTTTCCTCTCCTTTCAGAAGATTGTCAATGCTCGCAATCAAACGCTCGATTCTCTCCTTTTTGCGGACAAGCATTCGACGCTGCATTTGCAGTATCTCGTTTCTGTCAAGCGCGGGATTATTTATGACAATCTGGATTTCTTTCAAGGGAAGGTCAAACTCACGGAAAAATAATATTTGCCGCAACCGTTCAAGCGCTTTTTCGTCATAAAGTCTGTAGCCTGCCTCACTCTTCCCAGACGGTGCAAGCAGCCCGATTTCATCATAATAGTGAAGAGTGCGCACACTGATGCCTGTGATTTGTGAAATTTCTTTTACTGTCATCATATAAATCCTCCTTTCCTGCCAAATCCTGTGAAGCTGTGCCTCCGTTCCTATATATACAAATAATACACAGCCATCTCTTGACAGTTTCTAAGATAATCCATGACGTGCCGTGAGGGTCAAGCATTTTTTGTAAAAAGTTTTATAAATCATGACACCTTCCGTCAAAGCACGTTCCAGCTCACCTCATACGCCTCCCACGGCGCTGGCATTTCCAGTTTTCGAATCATATCCTCCAATGCAGGTTCGGGAATATAACGTGCTCTTATTTGGTTTCTGGCAAACAGCTCCTGATACGGGACTTCCAAATACAGCACATGCACCCGCGCACCATATCCGGCAAACAGCCCAATCAGCCGCTGTCTGGTCTCCTGAATGATGTTCGTCGCATTCCATATAAACGGCTGCTTTCTCCTCAAATAAATTCTTGCCTGTTCCGTGGCAGCCTGCGCTACCCTGCCTGAATTTTTGGCAGGCGAGATGCCCATCTGTTCCCGGATATCATCGAGCGAGACAGCTGGCAGTCCGCCGCCATGCTGCGCAATCCAGCTATCTTTTCCCGCAAGCGGCAGACCTGACAGCAAGAGAACATCAAACTCCGTGCGATCACATAACGCTGCCTGATACCATAATGCCTCCCGATGAAAATATTCATATTTGGTATAGCAATTGGCAAACATATACGGCTGTTCCCAAATGCCCAACTCCTTTGCATAGTCCGCAAATAATGCCACCTGCTCTTCCAACTGACAGGCTTCCTTTGCAATCCGTCCCCGCACATCTGCCTTGGAGAGCAGATACAGAAGCCTCAAAGGAATGCTCTCCGCCGCTTTCAGCAAATCACATTCTATTCTGTCTTTTGTCCAGAACCACACGGGCAATCCGTGATACCGAATCAGCTTGGCAGCTATCTCCCGCTGGGAAAAGGTCAGCCCGAACTTCTCCGCCTTGCTGTACGCCAGCCATCGGAACTTCTTTTCCCCAATTTTCGTGTGATTGGGCGATACCCAGTTTCCGTCCTCTTGCTTGGTGCAGTAAATCTTGCCAATGTCATGAAAAGCTGCCGCCATAAACAACAGCTCCTGTTCCTCCTGCGCAAGTTCCCCCCACTCTGGAAGTGCTAAAAGCGATTCACAGACCATTTCTGTATGGCGATAAACATCACCCTCGCCGTGATAGGCGGGATTTTGAGGTATATCTCGCATCTGTTTTAACTCGTCATATTTGCAAGAGAGCTTCTGAAAAGAAAATCCACCACTGCGAATTTCTCTAAGAATTTCCTGACACATCCGCCTCCGCTCCCTCCTGCACAGCAAACAAATCCACTCCGTCTGCCAGACAATTGACGATAATCGGCCGGTCTGCCCAGTGGCTCTCTGAATCGAGAATGGTGTTGAGGAAAGATCCACGCACATACTTTAGACGGTCTGTCACGTAATCTCCATCCTCCACCTTGATATAAATTCCTTCCATGATTCCCGTCAAATCGGTCTGCCGAGCTGCCAGCCCGCTGTCTGTGCCGCTCTTCCTGCACTGTACAAGAAAATTATCCTGCTGCCGCTCGGAAATAAAAAGACTCTGCCCAATCCACTTCTCAATTTCCCCCACTGTGTTGAAATATCCCTGCGTCAATACACGCACCGAATGAATAAACGGCGCATTGTCCAGAAATTCCCTGCGCTTGCGGGTTGAAAAGAACCGCTGCTGCCTTTTGTCAAAAATATCGAACTCCATAAAATAGTGCGGCAGCCTGTCATAAAATACAGTATGCTTCGCAAACAGCCATTCACCGTACATCACGTATTGGTCTCCTAACAGCGCGTGCAGACTGCTTTCAAAACAACTCGCCCAGACTTTGAACAAATCAAACTGTCGTTCGCCGTATCCGCCGTTTAAAAAATGGCCGCGGCTCTGCAAATACATTTTTCCATCTCTGCCAAAACTGATCCCGCAGTTCGCTCCATCTACCTTTTCCTCCAGAACCAAATAGCTTCCCTTGATCTCCTCCAATTTTACAACATTTAAGTCCGCGTCTCCCAGTTGTTGCCTCGAACCCTCAAGATGCCGGGTTCTTGGGTATTTAAAAATCTGTTCCATCTCTATCAATCCTCTTTCCTTCTAATCTCTATGCAAGCCTTTTCTATACCTTGGGGTGCCCGTGTGCATAAAAAAAGCTGTGAAGGAATACTTTCACAGCATACAAAAAATAGCAATACCCTCTCAGGCAGATGCTCCATACTGATCCTTTATTCCGACTTACAGAAGTAAACAGGGAACGTTTCCCTGCCTGTGCACAAAAACATAGCCACAATCTGACGCAGATCGTGCCTGTGATGACTCTGTATTATTTTATCGAAATATCGGATTACATGGGAAACCTCCTGTCTGAAACGAAAACAATATGTTAATTTTCACTATAGCACCCGCAAAATGCTTTGTCAAGATGGCGGACTTCTGCAATCAAGATGATTAAATTTGAATGAGAAGTCAATGATAAAGTTTAAAATAAACTGAGATTGTCAAGACATTATTTTTATATTGAATCCCTTTTATACCACCCTCTATTTTATCCAATAATTCCCTTACAATATACAATCCCAATCCCGCATTCCCATTGGAGCGTGATGTATCTACGGTATAAAACTTTTGAAAGAGCATACCAACATCTATATTCTTTAATTCTGATGTCGTATTTTTTACTGTAAAAATTCCATTGGCGTCTATCACAATTTCAATATAATCGTTCGCATACCGGATTGTATTTGTAATCAGATTTTCAATAATTCTTTTGCAGACAACTGTATTGCCGGTTATCCATACAGGAGCATTTTCTGTTTTAATAATGGGCGTCCGTTCTTTCAGTTCGTTATATTTATCAATCAGACAATCCGTTACAATTCTATTGATATCTAGTTTTTCAACTTCCAGAATATAAGCCTCACGATCGATCAATGACAAATCATAAAATATTTGCAGCAGTTCCGTTAGATAGTCTGCCTTTGCTTGAATGATCGATAAATAGTGTTCCTGTTCTTCTTTCCTTTCACAGCTTTTTAAAAGTACTAAATATCCCTGAATAGATGTTAAAGGTGTTCTTATATCATGACTGATATTCGCTATAGATTGCTGCAATTGTTCTTTTTCCTGTATCATCTGAATTTTTGTTTTTTGTTCCAAATCGTTTTTTTCATTGATTGTATCCGCTAAATTCTCTATATATTTATTGGATAAGGAAATTCGTAGTTTTCTGTCTTCTTCGCCAATCTGTCTTGTTATCTCACAGATTTGGCGTTTCCATGAAAAAAGAGAGCATGCTAATATAAGATTCAGTAAAACCAACAATAAATCAATCATACACACACTCTCCTTCGATAAAATGCAGATTACTTCCTATTTAAATTCCTGTTTTCTGACAAGTATAACAGACAAGGGCAGCAAAAAGAATAAACCAAAAATAAAATATACAATAATTTCATTGATTAATCCGTATTGCAGCCGAAAAGTACCCATATTCATCCAATAGTATAATGGATTGAGCCAGACGAAATATTTTAGTATTGCGTGACTGTGAAAATTCTGCCATATACCAGTATAAATTACCGCGCCGCCCAACGTAAACAAACACATGACCGTCGCAATGATGCCAGTATTCTTCAAGCAAATAGATATCGTAATGCAAAGGAAAATAAAGGAAATCATTACCAAGAAATTCAGTCCGATATAACTTAAATACTGTATCAGTTCTGTGATATTGGGCGTATATCCAATCTGTATACAGGTAAAACATAGCGTGATGGCATTGAATAAAAAATAGCAGACTGCATTATACAAAACAATCACAATCACTTTCGCAAAGTAAACTTTCACTCTGTCTATTCCATACGCAATAGGAAGCTTAATGGTACCCGCAGAATAGTCATAGCAAAAAAATTGTATCGTCAAAATGAGCGCAACAATCCAGAGAAACACATTGCAGGAGATACAGGACTGCATAATTTCGCTAAATTCAGGCATATCAATGTTTTCAAATGTAAATGCAAAAAAACCAATCATGCCCTGTATGGCAGCATTTGTCTCCTCGTCTCCCTCCGAAACGAACAGCTGTGTCCCCCCTGAGGACAAGCTGAAACTTCCGTATAATATCAACCCTGCCAAGAGAAGAATCGGGACTGCGATAAACAGCTTGGAATATTTCAGTTTGAGAAATTCAGATTTTAACTGATTCAACATGTTTTCCGCCTCCTATTAGATTTTCAAAATATGTTTCTAATGCTTCTCCCTGTACAGATAGTTCTTCGACTACAATGCCATTAGAAGAAAGCATTTTTGAAATAGTATGTGTTTCTTCTAGTTTCTCATATACCCTTATATAATTGTCTGGCTGTACAGAAAAATTTTTGATATTTAGTTGTTCTTCCAAAACAGTGACAGCCTTTTTCGTATCATCTGTTTTCAGTCGAATATGCCGCCTGCACTCCTCGTTTAACTCGATTGCGGAAATTTGTTTGAGTAGCTTTCCATGATGCAAAAACCCATAGCAGGTTGCCAGTTGATTTAGCTCACTCAAAATATGGCTTGAAATTAAAACCGTCACATGATTTTCCTTTGCTAGTCTTTTGAGCAATTCCCTAAGCTCTATAATTCCTGTCGGATCTAAGCCATTGACAGGTTCATCTAATATTAAAAATTCCGGCTCACCTAAGAGTGCCACAGCCAGTGCCAACCGCTGCTTCATTCCCAAAGAAAAGTCATTTACTTTCTTCTTTTGTGTATCATCAAGTCCGACAAGTTCTAATGTTTTGGCAATACATTTTTTGCCCGGAATCCCCCGCTGTACCCGCTGTATTTCTAAGTTCTGCTTGGCAGTCATATCTTTGTACAGTGCAGGCATCTCAACAGTACACCCAATTTTGGCACGTTCATATCGCAGATTCTCTGTTTTCCCGAACAAAGTGACCACACCACTGCTTTGAAAAGCTAATCCTGTTAATATACGAATCAGGGTAGACTTACCCGCCCCGTTTTCACCAATCAGTCCATATATTTCGCCACGGTTAATTGAGAGGTCTATATTTTGCAATACATGGGAATTTTTGTAACTTTTACAAAGTTCTGTTGTCTGACATATAATCTCTGACATGCTATCAACTCCTTTCCAAGCCAGTTTATATTCCAAATCTAAAAAAAATCTAAAGAAAAGAAAATTATTTCAATTTATATCCAATTCCCCATACTGTTTCTATATAATCTGTGTCCGTATACTTTTTTATTTTTTTACGAATGTTGCTAATATGCGTATTAATTGTATCATTGTCATAGGCATATTCTTCCTGCCAGATCGATTCATAAAGATTCTGCTTTGAAAAAATTTTTTGCGGATACTGTAACAGAAGTATTAAAATTGCTGATTCTGTTGACGTAAACTGCACCACAGCTCCTTTAATATATACAGTACAATTTTCAATTTCAATATCCTTATATCTTAAATGTATATCTTCTTTTTGGGAAACAGGCGCACTTCTTTTTAAATTTGCCTCAATTCTTGCGAGTAACTCATAGAGGTTAAAAGGTTTGGTCATATAGTCATCTGCCCCCATACGCAGTAAATCTATTTTGGATTGTACCATCGTTTTGGCAGACACAACAATGACAGGAATATTTGTGAATGATCTTAACTGCCTTAACACATGATCACCGCTTAAAACAGGAAGCATCAAGTCCAAAATGATGAGATCCGGTAACATTCTTTGGCATAATTCTATGCCTTCCCTACCATTTGGCGCAGAGCACACCTCATATTTTTGATTTGTCAAAAACTTTGTTATCATGTTGCGAATATCTGTATCATCTTCAATGATTGTTATTTTTTTCAATTGAATATCCCCCTTTAAGGTATACCTGAATTATGGTCACTAATAACCTTTTTCATTATACGGTATAATCAAAATGACCTCAAGACAAGGATATGCGATCTCAAACAATGAATCGCCATTGCCCTGTCCAAGTTTCGTTTTGATGAAGGACGTCGAAAAATTGGATTTATTTTGTTCAACGCTCAGGACGTTATAAATACGAAGCAAAGCTTTTTGCAAGGAACGAAAAAAAATAAAAAGCAGTGAACTGTTTTTTATAAAATCAAATTCACTGCTTTACTGCTTGTGTTATAAAGTTGCCTCTGTTATGCCAGTACAGGCTCTCTTTTCCTGATGATAGCCTCTACTTCCTCAATTGTCTTTTCCACAATCTCCGCTATTTGTTCAGAAGTATATCCTTTTATGTGCATATTTAAAATGATTTCTTCTTCTCTTTCGGCTCCGCCTCTTTCTCTAATTCCCTGTGAAAGATTACACATGGCGCTCACATCCTTTCTCAACTTATCGTCTATCGGAATACTGTACTCGGTTTCTATAATCCCTAATTTTTCTGCGGCAGTCAATTCCATCGAAAACAATGTACTCAGCAGACGGTGCAGCTCATACTTATGATCATGTTCTGGAATCTTATCTGATATGCCTATCAGGAAGATATTTAACAGATCAAGCCCGCCTTTCCACTGATGAGTGCCTAACAGCTTGTCGTCCGTCAGATGCACATAATCCATACTGTTCTCATTCATGTTCATACATACCCATATCGAGAAAACACGTTTGATGTCATTATAGTTTGTTTTGACAAAATCCCGTTCCTTCTGCGAGGAAACAAGGCGACTCACATAGAAAACTGCCCTGTTCAGGATATAGTAGCTTATTGGCTCATCTTTCTGTGCCTCCACAAAATTCCGATATCGGAATTTCAATAATTATTCCGATTTTCCTGGCTAAAATATAGACGCAGAGCTAAAAAACATGATATAATCGGAATAATCCGGAAATCGGAATAATCCAAGTTCACGATAACCTGTGAGATACCGTCTTTCATGCGCACATAAAAGATAATGTCAAACCGGATAAGCCCTTCGTTGACCTCCGCATTCTCTGTATTCATTCCGACAATCCGCTGCCCGCCTTTCAAACCGTCGCCAGATGGTATTTTTTCGGCATTGGTTAGCCCCGGTTCTATTGGAACAACGCTGACAAAAGGCTCTCCCTCAATGTAAGGCACAACATCTTTCGGATTCATCTCTCGAAACTCATCAACAGTCTTTATCAGAATATGTGCAAGTATAATTTTGTTGCTAAGCAGGCGTTTTGCCTTATCATCATACTGGGCTTCCGTATCTGCTGCGCTTACCGCATTTTTTATTTCTGTATCCACAGCCATATCCTCCTTTTTGTGCATCATCAGGAAATGTAAAAGCCATTCCCAAAAGGTATATGACCTTAAAATCATTATACCCCGAAAATTCTGTTAAATCAATCGAATTTTGGGGTCGAATCACGACAAACGCATGAATGCATAAACTATGAACAGAGTGTTACCAGAACTTAAAATCTGGACAATTTTTTATTAGTATTTCAAGTCACCTTGTATAAATATTCAACTTTGAAAAGTTATTCTGCATACTTAATTAGTTTTGTTAACAAAATGTTCATTCATGTGTTTGTCGTGTTAATTCTATTGACTCTGGTTCTGTTACGCAATAAGACGCTGTTTTTGAGGACAGAATTATAAAACCCTTGCCTCGTCATTTCAACGCCCGCAAAACCGCATAAATCAATGACAAAATAACCCCTACTGCGTAACAATCCCCATAATAAATTGAGGGCGAAAGCAGTCTGCTGATTTCGCCCTCTTGACTGCCCATAAGCAAAGACAGGAAAAGCTGTCAAGGGCGCAAGGCGCGAAGTTTACAACAGCTTTTTGGATTACCTCAAATGGTATTAGCTTTTTGTTCCTCATGTTCCAATCTCTCCCATTCTTTCCGTAAATGTTTCAGTGCAACATTTCTCCGACTGTTAATTGTACTTCTACAACGCCCGTGCAGCCTGCCGATTGCTTCATCACGATAACCGACAAAATAATACAATAGCAAAACTTCCCGACGTAATTTCGGCAATCTTGATAATGCCCTTGCTAACTGTTCATCATCAACGATAACTTCCTTTCCCAACACAAGAAATACGGTCTGCTTCTCCTGTTTTTCAAAGTAGCTGTCCATAGCAGACGGTTCAAAATATTTTTCCGACATTAGGTAGTCAAGGGATATTTCCCGTTCTTCTTTCCGCTTCAAGTCCCGCCATGCGTTCATGGCTTCATGGCGCAGGACAATCTTGCAGAACGCACGAAACGCATATTCGATATGTTCCATGAACTGTTCAGAATATCTCATTTTCTCTCACCCCCTTTCTTCCCAGTAGGGGCTATTACAACAAAAACCCATGTAGAATATATCCGCATAGGTTCTTGAGTAATATGAGTTATTAAGACATACTAAATGATATGTGTATTCGTACTCATAGGCGCAATAATCCTCGCTAATGACTTGGATTTTTTTACAGGTCAATGACCGTCGGATTTTGTCGATATGGTTTATGCTTCATGGCAGTACCTCCTTTTAGCCGTCGCGTCAAAAGGAACATGCAAAAAGAACTCTGCTGAACAACAGGTTTTTCTTTGTCGTCGTTCAGCAGATTGGATTGAATTATCAAAAAAGGAGCCGATAACAGCAGTTCAAAATCTGCGTGTTATCGGCTCTGCGTCTGTGCGTCCGGCTCTTTGATAACCGAAATATTAAATTGTGTTACATTGATTAAAATTTCCTGCTTACATTTGGGGCAGAACAGCGGGAAGTTCCGAAGCTCTGTATCTGACCGCATTTTAATGCGTGTCTTGCTCCCACAAACAGGGCATAATAACCATTTGAATTGCTCGCTCTCGTTATGATTCATAGGTTTTATTTTTGCTTTCCTTATTCAGTACAGCACTGCTGATAACGCTGATACCGCCCAATAACGCACAAGATTTTGACGGAAAAAGGATTCCTGCCGCCACAAGACCAGCACCGACAACTAAGTTACAAGCCGCAGCCGTTTTTAACACTTTCTTTTTCGGGTTGGGAAGTTCTACGGAAATCCCCAATCTACTATTCAGCTTTTCGCAAGCCTGATTTACTTCTTTAATCATTTTGTCCTCCTTAAAACAATAACTGTATGCCGTGATTTACAATAAGCAACACGCCAACGCCTATGACAATCCATAGGGCTGTGGCTTTCTTTTCTTTCCCTTTTCTCTTGTTCAGAAACAGGAAAATCAATCCCACACCCACAAGGCAGATACCCACAATCAATGATACGATTGAAATAGTCTGCATGATTTCCGCACTTGGAACGGGTACAAAATCGGGAATTGGAAAATTCATGTTATCGCCCCCTTTCTTTTAATTGCTCAAATCTGATAAAATCATTTTTCTCATTGCGACTGCTGAAAAAATGATTCCTATGATACCGAAAATAATTGCCGCAACGGGAATTGACAAAAGTCCTGCGCTGCTTCCCTGTGAGTTTGACGCTATGGCAACAATGACAATAGACGAAACAACGGTTGCAATCGTTGACTTCTTTATCATTCCAACATACAGCGGGAGAAGTCCCAACAGGATAGCAGACATTGTTGTAACTGCCTGTACCAGTATGTTTCCAAAGCTGAACGTGACAAAATCAAAACATTTTGCCGCAAGAAAGATTGTGGCATATTGGAAGATATTTGACAGCACATGGAACGTAAAACTAATGCAGCATATCAAAATGAGTTTTGCCGTAATCAGTTTTGTGCGACTGATTGGGTAAGTGAAAAGCAAACAGATTGTTTTGTTTCTGTATTCTTCAATCACAAATACGGAAATCAGTACCGCTTCCCATACAATCAGAGTAGCCCTTACAAGCATTGCCGCTAACGTAACTGTATCTAACTGGACAGGGGCAAATCCCGGAAGCGTGGATATATTGCCGCTTGCGGTTAAAAGGCTGGACGTAAAGACGGAAAGCAGAAAGATAATAAAGTTAGCGATTAACAATCCGGCAATATGCGGCTTTAACGGTACTTTCTTAATTTCCATGCGGATAAGGTTCCACATTTTTTTCACCTCCTCCCAATAAGCCTAAATAATAGGTTTCAAGGTCTATCCCTTTGGCTGTGAGTTCTTTCATTGATACTTCCGCAAGCATAGCCCCGTGGTCAATAATTCCGATTGTATCGGCAATTTTAGATAGTTCGTCAAGGATATGGCTGGATATTAAAATGCTTGTGTGGTATTCATGGTTGATTCGCAACAGCAGCTCCCGCACTTCAATAATCCCCTGTGGGTCTAAGCCGTTTATTGGTTCGTCTAAAATAAGCAAATCCGGCTTCGTGAGCATTGCCCTTGCAAGCGCAAGCCGCTGTTTCATTCCCAAAGAGAATTTCCCTACGGCTTTTTTGCCCGTTTCTGCAATCCCTAACAGTGACAGCGTTTCCATGATGTTTTCCGAAGCGTAGCATTCGTTGCCTGCGCCCATGTACCGGCAATGGAGTTCCATGTTCTCGTATGCGCTTAAATGGCTGTAAAAAACAGGGCTTTCAATAATGCTGCCGATACGGGAGAAAACGGGATTGTTCCCCTTGTTGATAGTTTCGCCTAATAAACATACCGTACCTGTATCGGGGAAAATGATGTGGTACAGCGTTTTCATCAGCGAAGTTTTTCCTGCGCCGTTCGCGCCCAAAAATCCGTACACTTCCCCTTGCCTTACATTCATGCAAATATCATTCAGTATGGGGCTGCCCTCTATGGATTTTGATAAGTGCCGGACTTCAACCGCATTTGTCATTCGCCCGCCCCCTTTTTGGGGCATAGCCGCCTTTTGAATATCAGAGTTGCTTTCTGTGCGATTCCGATAAGAGAATATTGGGAGCTGCCTATACACGGATAGGCGAAACAAGTAACCAGCTCCCAACCGTCCTTACCGTAATGATTCAGTTTATCAGACAGCGACTTTTCGGAATGTTCTGTTTCCTTGCTGTCAATTACTATCGTTTTGTACTCAAATTCTGTCATAAAAGTCCTCCATTCTTTCGAAATCCTGCGAATTTGTGCCTCTGCATAAATTTGCCGATTGAAAAATCTCTGATTTTTCAATTTATCTCCTTTACTCAAAAATATCTGCCACAAGGCTATCCACCATAAAATCAAAAACAGCGAAATAATCACAAGTGACGGAAAGCGTTTCTTTTGCATTGATTGTTGACAGCAGCGCACTCAAAATTCCATATGCCTGTGCTTCCTCCATTTTCAGATTGAGGTCTGCGGCATGGATAACCTGTCTGAAAAAATCGAAACTGTCAAACTTGATTTTCTTAATCGTTTCTTCCGGCAGCTTTGTTACAAAAGACTGAAAATCCGGCGTATTGACATTGTAGAGGAACGGCTTGCTGTCGTATTCCCGGAAAAGCCTTTTCATGGACTGTGAAAAGCCCTCTTTCGTCCGGCTGTTCCTGTTTATGTCGATAATTTTTTCTGTCAACCTCCTTTGTATGTCTGTGATTGTTTCAAGGAATAAATCTTCCTTTGTCGGGTAGAGCGTATAAAAAGTACCGATAGATATAACTGCCTTGTCGCATAGATTCTTAATGCTTGTCTTTTTGTACCCTTGCACTATCCAACATTCCTCGCATAGTTCTTCCAGCTTTTTGCGGATTGCTTTTTTATCAGCGTCTGAAAGGACTGGCTTTGACGGCATAGTTTCATTTCTCCTTTCTTTCGAATTGTATTTGCGAATATTCGTAATAAATATTCATAAAGCAAATGATAGCACGATTGATAACTGTTGTCAAGTAGGGAACTTGATTTAGCAATGCTGTTTACCCGAAAATAAAAAAATCATTCGTTACATTATAGGAAGTTTTTTAGCTAACTGACAGAACTACATAGACATACTCTGAAACCATATTACAGCTTACAAAAACCTCTGTTATTTTTTATCCATATTTGGCATTTCCCAAACTTCCCCGTATTAAGAAACTTGAGAGTAAAAAGTTTTTTGTAAAAAAATAACCCTTCAGGATGAATTTATGGTATCTTTAAGTTACCAACACTTAAGAAAGATACAAACCACCAGAAGAGTTATTCTGTGTATAAGTTTACCATACTTTCTAGTGGTTTTCCATACGATTATGATGAATTTTATTAATAAAGTCCTGTGCCATTTTGAATCCTGTTTTTCCCGTAAAGCATCTTTTGGCTGGTTTGTTACCATTACCCTGGGCCTGATGCTGCGTTCCGACAAGCTTGGTATTACTTCTGTTATCCGCGATCTTGCGCTTTGTCCGGGATGTTATGGTTCCATGATCCATTTTTTTCGCTCATCCTCCTGGTCGCTGGAAAATCTACGTCTGCGCTGGTTTTCGGCGGTGAAGGAATACTCCCCACTTTATCAGGAAGGCGGTTTCCATGTCCTTGTGGGGGACGGGGTAAAGCAGTCCAAAGAAGGGCGGCGGATGCCCGGAGTGAAGAAACTGTTTCAGGAATCCGAA
>KE159549.1:108488-161218 GCA_000403215.2 Lachnospiraceae bacterium A4 | reverse complement strand
CGGACACCTTCCAAAGGAAGGGTATCGGAGGCTGCACTTATGGCCTACATGAGAAAATATTTTTTCCTGTTTACGGAAAAACATCCGGAATTACAAATAACACAAATAATTCGGAACCAACAAGATACGTCAGGAACCTATGAGGATTCACTGGCTTCTTAATAGTGCAAACTTTTTACTCTCAAGTAAGAAACAAAGAAATTTTTTTGAAGAATTTTCCTCAAAACTCCGTCAAAACCGCCCTGTGCGGTGTTGTAGGTAATGAAAGGACTTTCAAGAGGGTTTGGGAGAACAATCAGCCATGACAGATTTTTGAAGCTGTCCGCAGAATATGAAGCGGAATAACGGGAACTGGAAGAAAAAGTCAAGACAGACCAGCAGGAAGTCGATACCTACGAACAAAACAAGAGCGATTTTGACAGCTTCGCCACAATTATCCGCAAGTATGTGGGGATAAAGGAACTCACTCCCACAATCGTCAATGAATTTATCAAGAAAATCATAGTCCATGCGCCGGAAAAGATAGACGGGAAACGGGTACAGAATGTAGATATTGTTTTCAATTTTGTAGGGGAAATCAATTTCCTTTCTGTCAGCAACCAAAACGGCAAGGCGCATAGGAACTCAAAAAGACGGTACAGCCCTTGTAATTGGGGCTATACCGCCTAATCTGAAATTACTTCCCTCTAACCGTAAACATTTGATTTTGCTTGATTTGTTAATGTATCGCTCCGCACGTCCTTCTCCCTGTGGATATACATCCTCGTCATGTCCGGCTCTCCGTCACCCTGCACCATGCACAGAAATTCCCAGCCATAACGCTCATAAAACGACGTGTGGTCTGTCACAAGATAAAGCGTGTCAATGCCTCTGTCGCGCATATCCTTGCAGACCGTATTCAGCAGCGCGCCCGCCACGCCCTGACCTCTTTTGTCCTCCTCTGTGTAGACGGCGCAGACATTCGGTGCAAGGTCTTTCCGGTCGTGAAAATCATTCTCAATCACACCCAGTCCGCCAATAATCTGCCCGCCTTCCATCGCCAGATACCATTGCGGCACTGCGCCTCTCTTTTCCAGACACTCCGCCATGCTCTCCATGTACGCCTCCAGCGGAATGCCCCATTTCTCGTGAAACCACTGCGCTGCGCGCTCCTTTAAGTCCGGTCTCTCCTCCAGACAAAGAATATCAAATACCATAGCTTTGTTTACCTCCATCAGTACTTTTCACGTTTTTTTATCTCCTCCAACGCCTGCTTCCAGTAAATCTCTGGCACTGCGGGCCAGTCGCACCTGCCAGTCTCCTGTTCGCACAACGCCATAGCCCTGCCCAGAATCGTTCCGTGCGTCACCTTTGTGCCGCGCAGAATGCACTCTGTTGTCCTCGCCCAATATGGGGCAGTCTCATACAAACCTGTATCATGCATTTCCTGTATCACTTGCTCAATGTCGTAATCCAGCTCTATAAACTCAGGCTGCCACGCACCATTGTCGCTATGCAGTATCATAAACTGCGTTTTTGTATCGCGCTTTTCAATGCTGGGCAGACCCACAGCGCCGGGATTCCATACGATTTTTTCATACTCCTGCAACGCCATGACCCTATGCGTATGACCACACAGCATGTATTCCTCCGCCACTTGGGCAAGAATTTCCTTATTTTGGCTGTTTCCGGGGCGCATTTGTTCCTTGACTGCCCTCTGTGTGCCATGACAAATTCTAATGTCTTTCATACCATCTATATGAATGCGCGCCGTGACTGGCAGCGCTTCTAAAAAGGACAAATCCTCACGCGTCAAATGCTGCCTCGCGTATCGCAGCATTCCGACTGTGCTCGGATAACTGTCCCATTCAGGGTGTGCTTCCCCTATTCCAGATAAGATATACTCCTCTTTGTTCCCCCGAATCAGATAACAGGGCATGTTCTTTTGTAATGTATAGAGGGTATCCATTACCTGCCGGATTTGAGGAAAGTCTCCTATGTAATCCCCCAGAAAACAATAGGCATCTATCGCCTGCTTTTCTAAATATTCCATACAGGTTTGCAGCGCGATATTGTTTCCATGGATATCTGATAATACAGCAATCTTCATACGAACTCCCTTTTCACACTAATACCGATTCATTTTATTTTTGTGCATCACATACCCCAGCCCGGCTCCCACGCAGCCGCCTATAATGTGCGTCAGATGGGACACATTATCGTGACTGGAAACACCGCTGTAAATCTGTCCTCCGATATAGAGCGCCGCCACCAGCACCAGTGTGATCGGTATACTCCCCTCCTTCACGCTCGTAAAAGGGGACAGCAGTATAAACGCGAACACCACGCCGCTTGCGCCAAGAAGCTGTACATGCGGGAAAAAAACATAATTCACAATGCCTGTCACCAGTGCGGTTGCAAGAATCACAAACAAAAGATTCGATGAACCATACTTTTCTTCGAGAAGCGGTCCCACAATCAATAGCAGCATGATATTGTTGATAAAATGCTCCCAGCCTGCGTGACCGAACACATGGCCTATCAGCCGCACATATGTCAGCGGCGACAGCAGCGAGGAGTGGTAGACACTGAAAAAGGCGTTTGTGGTCCACCCTTTCGTAAGCCAGCCCAGCACCAGCGCGGCAAAGCAGACAGCCGTGAAGCAGATCACTACCGGCGAATTAAATGATACCTTGAATTTTCTATTTGTTCTCATATTTTCTCCTTTTATCAATACACTTTCCTACTCCATATCAGCCTCAGACACATACCTGCTGCCCACGACATGCAGCGCCCCATTTTCGTAAGCTGCTGTCACCACGATCTCATCCAGATACCATTTGTTGACAGCTTCGAAATAAAACGCCAGCAAATCCCGCTCTCCATCATTGACAATCTCTGTCTTATAGCTGACGCTTTGGTGATCTAATGTATCCTCCGCCCCTTCCAAGAGATAAGCTGCTTCCTGCTTTAGCGGGATTACCTTCTCGATTGCCGCATTCCCCGTCAGCTCTTTTACTTGCACCGTAAGCTGCCGTGCCGGAACTTGCTTATCCACGTTCTCCGGCATGGACGCCCAAGCTGGAAATTCATCTCCAAGCTCTTTGCAGACAACTGTAATACTGGGACGATACATCTCACTCCCATCTTGCAGCGCAGATTCGTTTCCATTCATAGAAGTATATAATTCCTCCGGCGGCATCAATGGTTCGTACCTGCCATTTTTCTTTTCAAACAATGCCATCTCTCCGTTGGCATTCGGATCTGTGCTAAACCCGTATGACAATTGTATCAGTATTTCCTTCACACCGTCACCGTTCAAATCACAGGTTTGTATCTCAGGGATTCCCATGCCAAGCCGTTTTGTCTCAATCACATCGCCGTTTCCAAACTCAATCCGATAGGTGCACCTATCATCCAAACCTATGTTCGTCCTATAGACGCGGTCCCTCCTGCCGTCACCGTCATAGTCTCGATTCACAAACTGCCCATATCCATCCCACGCGGCACACTCGTCCATATAGCCAGTATAACTGGCATACGCAAAAAGCCCGCCGCCTTGTGTGAGGGCAGTTTCGTCGTCAAAAATCTTGGCAAACTGTACGCGCTCGCCGTCCCCATCACCTGCCTCTACCATATAATAGAGGTCCATCACCATGCCGCTGCCGCTCTCCAGATAGAGATAGCGAGTCTGACTGCCGCTCAGCGGCACACAGTCCTTTGAACGCCACACCGTATAGTCCGGGTACACACAATTCTTTGTCTGATTGCGCGATACGAAAAAGTCCATGTTGTGCTCCTCGTAATATGTGCCATCATACGCCTCCTGCGTCAGCCGTCTGTCGGTGACATTATACACATACAGCCTGTCGGTGTCCAGTGGATGCAGATCAACCCTTTGTCCATCCTCTGTGACAAAAATCTCACAGTTTAGCTGCCCCTTTGCATCAAGGCACCCCAGCTCTTTTAAATTGACGGTGCTGTCAAGTCTGTTTTCGCCAATATTATAGATAAAAAGTCCAAAATTATGATGAAATATCAGCGTTTTGTGATCTGCATAATCCAAAACAGGGCCATCTATATCACACACCATCTGGTCTGTCACCACCGCCGGAGACACCATCATTCTTTCTCCGCTGCCCTCTGCTTCTGCCGCGCCAGACGACGCCTGCGAAGCTGCGTTCTGCTTCTGCTCGTCCGCAGCGCTTTCCCGATGCCAATCCTCCCCGCGCGGCTTCTCATTTATATGAGTGCCCCAAGAGTCTCTGCTTTCCTCCTCGTTTTGGTTCCCGTCCGCGCTCACTGCGCTGTCTCTGGCAGGGTTGCTTGCAAGCGCTACCAGCACAATCCCCACCAGCACAAATCCCGGAACGGCAACGAACACTGCTGTTTTTTGATACCGCATAATATTCTTGATGCGGCTCTTCACACTGCCCTCGCCAAAGCCAAGCGGCGCCCCCGCAAAAACCTTTTTTCCACTCGCCAGATTTAATAAAGAAGCAGAGTACGCTGCCCGCAAATCGGTGCCCATCTGGCGCATCACCGCCTCGTCACATGACATTTCCATATCCTTTTCTGACAGGAAAAAGGCACACCAGACGAGTGGATTAAACCAATGAAGCGACAGCGCCAGAAACGCCAGCAGACGGAAAACATGATCGCCTCTCCTAATATGTGTTTGCTCATGAAGCAGGATATAATGGCGCTCTGTCTCCGTGAGCGTGGTTGGCAGATAAATTCGCGGACGCAGCACGCCCATCACAAATGCCGTGTGGATATAATCACACAGATAAATATTGTTGTGGGTACTCTTTTGGTCGGGGACTGTGCCAATCAACTGACGTTTTAGGCGAATGATACTGACAATACTATAAAGCCATAAAACCATGCTTCCCAATAGCCAGACCGCTGCACAGACTGTCTGGACATTGCTTGGGGAATCATGCCCTGACATATCGGCTTCTTTCTTATTATAAAGTACATCTAGTGCTGTCATTGGGGCCGCATTGCTTCCTGTTTTCCCCTCCACATAAAAAACTGATGTGTTATTTGCATTCGTATCCGCATATGAATCCGCATTCCAATTCACAGACGGGAAGCGAAGCGGCAATGCCTGCGCTTCATTGCCTTCTGTTTGTATTATACCAGCATGAGCTATCACCTGAAAAACAGACAATCCAGACGAAAACGAAACCGGGCACAACAGTCTTAGCAGCACCACGCCCCACAACAGATAACTGAATATTTTCGGCAGACGCGCCAAGAACAACCGCATAACCAGCACCAGCACAATCACAATTCCACCCGTCAGACTCATTGTGAGAACCCTTGAAAATATAATTGGTACTATCATATCCCTATGCACCTCCTTTCTAAACAAACGTTCATATTACACCCCATGTCGCCTTTGCCGCGGATTAAATCCAGATGAGAAATGCCGTATTTCAGGCATTTCTCAGTGTAAAACTTCGTTCTTCTCACACGAACCTCACCGGCTGTTTGCCTCTATAATTTTCTTGAGCGCTGCCACCTCCCTCTCCGAAAGTCTTTTGCCCGCAGTAAACGCAGTCAGAAACCTTGGCAGGGAGCCTTCAAAAGTATCCTCCACAAACTGTTCACTCCGTTTGGTTAAAAATTCCATTTTAGACACGCACGAAGTCACAATACCACTGTCATTGCGGAACAATCCCCTGTCGCACACCCGCCGCAGTATCGTGTAGGTGGTCGATTTTTTCCAGCAGAGTGCTTTTTCACAGCGTTTTGCCAGCTCGCCTGACGTAATTGGCTCATTCTCCCAGATTAAATCTGCAAACTTCATTTCGATTTCGCCTAATTTGTACTCCATCATGACTTCCTCCGTTCTACTGACTGTAAACCTATTTTTATTCTACAATTAGTAGACCAGCTTGTCAACTGGTTTAAGGAATTATAGGAAAATTGTAGGAAAATTTGAATTGACTAACTTAGAAGGCACGTTACGTTACTGTTCACTCCGTTCCAGTAACAGGCAAAAATCCATGCAAAATTTGCTTCGCAAATGGATTTTTGCATTGCAAGCTATACGTTTTCTCACGGAATGCGCAGTTCAGCGCATTCCTGACCTGTGAACAGTAACCGCGTTGCCACCTATATTACTACATTCTTGAAAAACTGTATACATCAGCGCCACGAAATGTTATACTGATATCATCTAATGTAACGAAAATCAAGTTTTGAATTGTTTGACGCTGAATCCCTTTTGAGAGTGCTGCCTCACAAACGCCGGTGCAGCGGTGTCTGTGCTGAGGTTTGGCCGCAGTGCTGTCAGCAAAACCGGCAAGTCAAACTGCCCGTCACTGAATATTCGCTGTACGAAAGCATCGGGAAAGGAGAGCCCCTCTATGAAGCTCTTACAGGAAATAAAAAACTACCAGCCCTGCAACCAGCAGGAAGCCTGCGATCGGGCGCGTATGCTCGACTATATGGCACATCACCCAGATTATCTGAGCCGTGAAAACCAGACTGCCCATTTTTCAGCTTCCATCTGGACAATCAACAAGGCGCGCACAAAGACTTTGATGGTGTATCACAATATCTACGACTCATGGTCATGGATTGGCGGCCACGCAGACGGCATCGAAGATTTGCGCGCGGTGGCACTGCGCGAGCTGCAAGAGGAAACTGGCGTTCGGCACGCCGTCCTCGTGCGCCCGGATATTTTCAGTCTGGAAATCTTAACGGTCGATGGCCATATCAAAAATGGAAATTACGTATCCAGTCATCTGCATATGAACGTTACCTATCTGGCGGAAGCAGACGAAAATGAAGCGCTGCTTGTGAATGAAAACGAAAACCAAGCCGTACAGTGGTGGTCCTTTGAGGACGCATTAAAAGTGCCCAAAGAGCCTTGGTTTGTGACATGGATTTACAAAAAGCTAATCGAAAAAGTACTGGTGGATAAAGTGCAGGCACAAAAATGACACATCATGCGATGTGCCATTTTTATATTTCGTCAGTCTGATACTCTGTTCAATACAAAATCATCTACCGTTCCCCAGCTCAAAGGATTGCATCTGATACGCACCCCAATCGTGAGACTGCCATCTGAAACCTTGATTTGCGGGATTGTGGGATTCTTCCAGTCCTTGTAGGTTGTCACCATAAACGGTTCTGTCTGCTCCCCGTCACTTGTCACTGCATACAACTCCATAGCGGCCCCCTCCGTCAGATCACCGCCCTGCGCGTAGGTCATAAGCTGGTATGTGCCCGCCTCCAAATCTGTAAACTCCTGTTCGATAGAAAAGTCCATCTCTGTATCCTCCGACCAGAAATGAAATGCAACCTCACCGCTGTGTGCGTCCACCTCATTGACTTGATAATCCGTCGGATTGTCAGTGCCCTCATATGTGACCTTCCACATAGAGGTATCGCTGTCCTCAAAGCTCGGATTCCGCACAAGGTTATCCATCTTAATCTCGACGGTGGCCGTAACCGCAGTGCCATCTTCCAGCGATCCGGTGACCTCATAGACACCGCCAGCATTCATGTCAATTGCTGCAAGCTGCGCCGCATTCCATGTCACTGCGGACGGTTTGTTTGCTGAGCGGTCATTATAGATCACATCAACCTGCTCTGGCAAAATAAGCTCACCGCCGACATTGCAGGTCACATGAAGCGCTGGCACTGAATCCACCTTCAGCGGCGCCGCACAGCCTGTTTCTAAGTATTTAAATACCTTCAGGGATTCCAATGGATACCCCTCAAAGTCAAACATTGCCTGATTATCCCACGAACAGCCGCCATAATACAATCCAGCGTCCTCCGGGTCATAGTCCGCCGCATAACTGCTCGCCCAGCCGCTGCCATATTTTTCCCAAACAGGGGAATTGTCCGCTGTCGCCTCCCCGACTGGAAGCCATACGCCCTCCCAGTAGAACACGCCAAGCGCGCCAGCTTCATGTGCTGCCGCACAGACATCGCGCACCATGCTTGCCTGCCCCTGCACTGTCGCCGGATATCCCTCAGCCAAATCATCTATACCGACAAGGCTGTTTCCACTGCCGTCACCGTCCTCCGACGTGTAACAATAGGAAGTCTCCGCGATAAATACCTTCTTGCCATATCTCTCCTGAATCAGCTCAACCACACGCTGCATGTTGCTCATCGACCCGTCCCAGAACGGATAGAACGAAAGCCCGATCATATCATAGTCCATCTCTGACTTTTCCAGATTCGCTACCAGACTGTCCACCTGTGCTTTGTCCGTAATCCGCGTGTAATGAATCGCAATCGAAATATCCTTCTGATATTTTTCTGAGATTTCACGGACGCCGCCTTCTGCCAATGTCTGAAAAACGTCCTGCTCTTCGCCATCAAAGTTGTAGTACTTCACACCGCTGTTCTCCTCAACCAGAACGGAAGATGCATCCATACCACGGATAAAATCGTCTGAAATCCCCTCAACAGGCTCTATGTAAATTTCTCCCGCCGGCATTTTTCCTGCCGTCTCCTCCACCTCCGCCAAGATCTCTTGGGTCGTTTCGATCTGTGCGGCCTCCTGCGTTTCCGCTGGCGCCGGTGCTTGCGTGGACACTTCCGCCTGCGTTTTCGTAGATACCTGCTTTGGTGCGCCGCACCCTGCCAAAACAGCAGCGCAAAGACTGAGGCTGAGAGACAGCGCAGTTATTTTTTTGTGCAATCGCTTCATGATCTGATTCCTGCCTTTCTTATTTTAATACCGCTTTATTTCCTTTACAAGCAAGTCAAAGTTTTCTATAATATGTATTGTACTGGATTGCTTCTTGTCCAGCAATATCACAAAGCGGTTTCAACCAGCCCAAACTGTATCATATTCGGGATTGATATTTTCTGTATGGAGGCTTGTTCGATTATGGAAGAAAAGAAGAAACGAGAGACAACATTTGTGTCAAACGCCTCTGATATGCAGAAGGTGCTTGACAGCGGCGCTTCCTCCATCAACGTCCGCAACGGCGAGAGTGATTTCAGCCGTTTCTATCACATGAATGTACCCTTTCAACTCACATTAGAATACTGTGACGGCGGCAAACCAGAGGATTATGTCAATATCGTGACTGTGTCTTTTGAGAAGGCTGTACTGTATCAGGAAGCGCTCTCGGTTAAAAATTATTCCTATACAGAAAACGCCCCGCATTTGCATGATTTTTTTGAATTGGTCATCGTCCTTCGCGGAACCATCACGCAGAAAATAGAGGGCAGGGACTATCTGTATCCTGCCGGCTCATGCTGCCTCATCAACCGAAATCTGCGCCACATGGAGCGCTATACGTCACAGTGCAGTGTCTTATTTATCGGCATATCTCCCGATTTTATTACAACTTTGTTTGACGCTGCACAAAACGCCCTGTTTTCGAGCGAGAAAAAAATCTACGACACGATTCTTTATGATTTTATTACCGCCGATCTCACGCACCCCGGCGAGCGGGCTTATCTGGATTTTATTCCAGCCTATCAGAACCGCGTGCCCGCAGCGCGCCTTCATGCCATCGCAGAAGCTATGATGCAGACTCTTTTATTTTCATCTTTTGGCGCCTCTTATCAGCTCTGCGGGCAGTTGTGCAGTCTTTTGTCCTATCTGTCAGCGCCAAGCGACTATCACTGTACGACGCTGCGTCTTGACACAAACAGCGATTTCCTGCTCTTCTCACGCATCACACGGCTCTTTGAGGAGAGTGACGGGCGCATGACACGCAGCGAGCTTGAACAACTGCTTCATTACAGCGGCGACTACCTCAACCGCATTGTCAACAAATTTACTGGCATGTGTCTGTATGATTATGGCCTGACCTTCTGCATGAAAAAAGCGGCGCAGTACCTGACAGAAACGAGCCAGTCCATCAGCGCCATCGCCGCAAAGCTGCGCTTCACAAACCGCACGCACTTCTATGCCCTCTTCAAAGAAAAATATGGTGTCACCCCCAAGGAGTACCGGCGAATGCACACCTGACAAGCACAAAGAAAAGCGTCTAAGCAGTGTTTTTTGTACACCGCTTAGACGCCCTAATTATTTCTTTGTCATGATATTCACCGCAAGAATCGCCGCGCCGAGGACGGCGAGCACCACGCCTGTCGCCCGGTTCAATGTCACAGCACTCGCCTTGTTTGCAAACTTCGCTGCGATGCGCGCCCACAGCAAAGTCGATGCGACGCAGAACACCAGACACCACAGATCTGGCAGCCCGCCGATTGCAAAGTGACTGCCTGCACCCGTCAGCGCCGTAAAGGTCATGATAAACACACTTGTCCCAACGGCTGTTTTCAGCTCATAGCCTAAGACACTTGTCAGGATCAACAGCATCATCATTCCGCCGCCTGCACCGATAAAACCGCAGATAAACCCAACGATCATTCCACTGATAACAGACTGAATGACCCGCTTCTTTGTGCTGACTGCCGCCATCGCTTCCTTCGTTGTCATGACAGGTTTCACGATAAACTTTATTCCCAATAACAACGTCATAAACACCGAGAAGCTTCCCATCGTCGTGTTGGGCACCCTGCTTGCAATCCAACTCCCAAAAAGCGTAAATGCCAACACCGTGATCATCATGACCATGCCGTTTCGGATATCAAGATTTTTATTTTTTCCATACGTGTACGCACTCACTGCGCTCGCCAGCACATCACTTGCCAGCGCTATGCCAACTGCCTCATATGCCGGCATTCCCAGAAATGTAATGAGCATCGGACTGATCACCGCCGCTGCACTCATGCCCGCAAATCCAGTTCCCAGCCCCGCGCCAATCCCCGCGATAAAACATATCAAAAATTTGAACATTGCTACTATCTCCTTTCAATGTAAGCTCTGTCAAATTATCCTACCATAATTCCCCAGCCAGCGCTATGTTTCTTTCATTAAATTCCTTTGAAGTTCCTTAAAATTTTGTTACCCGCACAGCACTGCCGAAAGAATCATAAAAAGTGCCGCATCTCAAGGAAAATTTTTACAATTTACGAAAATTTAGTGGCATTGCGCACGCACTTATAGTAAAATAATGTCATAAATAATTTATTCCTAAATTGGGAGGCTTCTTATGCGGAATGAAGAGCAAATGTATGCGTTGTTTATGGAGATCGCAAGGGCAGACGATCGAATACGCGCAGTCTATATGAATGGTTCACGGACAAATCCGAACGTTCCTAAAGATATTTTTCAGGACTACGACATTGTGTATGTGGTGCGGGACACCCAGTCCTTTATTGAGGACAAGGACTGGATTCACAAGTTTGGCAAAATCCTGTATATGCAGTATCCCGACGAAAACCCAGAATATCCAAATGACAAGGAAAATCATTACGGCTGGCTGATGCAGTTCGAAGATGGTGTGCGGATTGACCTTACCGTACAGACAATTCAGTTTGCCAGAGAACATATTCATGATGATAAACTTTGTCGGATTCTTGTAGATCAGGAAAATATTCTTCCACCCGTGCCAGAAGCGACAGATGCAGATTATCATGTCAAAAAGCCCACCGAAGCACAGTTTCTGGCATGTGCCAATGAGTTCTGGTGGTGCAGCAACAATCTCGCTAAGGGCTTGTGGCGGGAAGAGATGCCCTACGTGCAGGACATGACCAACTTTGTCGTTCGCAAACAGTTAGAAAAAATGCTCTCTTGGAAAGCAGGTCTTTTGACGAATTTTCAGATCAGTGTCGGAAAGTCTGCAAAGTACTTATACAAGTGGCTTGAAGCAGACGAGTATCAAGCATACCTGAATACTTACTTTGGTGGAAATGTTGCAGAAGCGTGGGCGGCGGTGCTGCATATGTGCGATTTGTTTGAGCAGACAGCAGTTTATGTAGGAAACAGACTAGGATATGCCTATCATGCCGCGGAAGGAAAGGCAGCGCGGAGATTTCTTGAACATGTGCGGAACTTGCCAAAGGATGCGAAAGATATTTATTTGGAGATAAAAAAATGAAAACAATACCAAAAACGATCGCTATAATGCTGGTTTATTCCTGCCTGTTTTCAGGTTGTGGCATAGCGCCAGCAGCGGAACAATCTCATGTATATTCTTTTCGCGGGGAAAATGAGTTCTTTACAATTTCCAACGGCGTCATTGTTTTGAGCGATACAAAAGACATATTCTATGGTGGTAATCTTGAAGAAACGCAAGGAAAGTTCGAAGATATTGTTTCGTATTCTACATCGGTGTATCTACAGTCCGATGATAAAGACAGAATTTTGCTGTGCAATCGCGTAGAAGATCTAACAGGAGCAACGATCAATATTTCTGATGAAATCGGGAAAGTGTCTGGCGATCTGATTGAAGAAGCAGACCTTGACGAATTGCAAAATAACCTTTTCTTTGAATTAAAGACCAAAAATCTAAACGGTGAAGAAAATGAGTATCATGTACAATTAATTTTGACGAAAATATAGCCGGCACAAGAAAGACAGAGGGTACTGCCTCTGTCCTTGATCTCCAAATGCATCTGAATCCGCATGCCCATGCCTCCTGTATCTCAGGCACCACGCTGTATGGATTGGTCTGTTTTTTCTTCATTTTATCCCAAAGCTGCTGTGTTAGTGTTTTTAGCGCTGCCCCTCCTTTTCAGCCAATATACATTTCAAAGCTGCGAGCTCAGCATCTTTATCTGCTAGTTTGGCATCTTTATCCGCAAGCTCAGCATTTTTATCCGCAAGCTCAGCGTCCTTATCTGCGAGCTCAGCAATCTTATCTGCAAGCAGTTCTTTCAGTTCCCCCAGCTCTGGCAATATCATTCTCTTCAACGCCTCACTCATTCGACCACCTCCATTGACGATTTGTTCAAAGACTCCACTGTTAAGATCCGACACTAGATTCACTACTACGGCTGCCTTCGCACGCGTTTCCTCCGCTTCAAGCCGGTCAAAACTGTCCAGTAGTTCTTCCGCCTGAACGATGTCTATATTCCGCGTTAATGATTTCAGCCAAATATGGCGGTCTGTTTCAAGTTCCCTTGTCACAATGACCTGCATCGGAAACAACATTCCATCAATACGATAAATTCCTTTCCCCGCCTGTTTTACCTGATATTTCTTTTCCAACTGCCGCAAAAGTTTCACAGGCTTACGCTCACGAATCAACGAAACGGTGATATCTGTATCCAGAATTTCGTCTACTGTATCCGTATCTGCTTTATACAGGCAGGCATAGGACAATACTTTATAAAAAGTATCAATATTCATACTGTCATCAGGCGACTTATACTCTATGATATTATGTCCAAGGAAAAATGTACCTATTTCGTTTTTGATAACCTCTCCCGGCTTTTTTCGAATAATCAGCAAATCAATTCGAAGAGGTAAATTTTTTCCTTTCCATATTGCAATACAGCCTTGGACAAAATGCTTCGTTTCTCGCAAGATTTCTGTATAAACATATTATAACACATTGAGAACAACTGCCGCAATCAGATTTCATACATTACTTCTCACACTATTGATTCATGAAAAGATTATAGCACACATCTATCCTTTCTGCATTGGACAAATAGTCCAAAGCCCCAAATAGACTTTTATACCACACTGTGTTATACTGTCTTTAATCGAGTAGAGAAGATTCATTTTCTCCCTCCTCGCCCCGGACGCGGGCTGCTTTCGCTGCACCGTTTTTCCGTGTGCATAAAAATGTTTGTCAAACATACCATACAATTTTAAATGCAGCATATTATAGAAGGAAGTGATACCATGACAGATTACGAAAAAGCCCTCGCATTATGGCGACAGAAACATATCACCTCTGACGCCGAATTATCAGAAGCGCTCAATGGACAGAGCATCTCCTTTGCGTACCACTCTGGAAAAATAGAAAATGATCGGATTACCTATCACGATACAAGGGAAATTTTTGAGCACGATGGCGTGACCTCCTACACAGGCGATCTGCGCACTCTATTTGAAATCCGCAATTCCAGAGATGCCTATGAGTACTTTCTGACAGCATTTCAAGAAAGACATGTACTCGACGAAAATCTTATCCAAAAAATGCAACTGTTACTCACCCAAAACACCTACGATCCTCGCCGATGGCAGCTTGGTGAACGTCCCGGTACTTACAAACGCCACGACTTTGTAACCGGAAAGAGCGAAGTAGGCGCCGCACCCGAGGACGTACAGGAAGAACTTTGCGAACTGCTTTGTGAGCTGCAAAACGTATCCGAACAAAATGCACTGACTGCTGCGGCTTACTTCCATGCCAAATTTGAAAATATTCACCCATTTGCTGATTGGAATGGGCGCACAGGGCGGCTTGCCATGAACTATTTCCTCGTTCTGCACAATCACCCGCCCATCATCATTCATGAGGAGGACCGCAGGGCTTACTTCGAAGCGCTGGAAGCATGGGATTCCAATCAAAATCTGGATATGCTTCGCAACTTTCTCATCACACAGACTGAAAAAACATGGGCAAGACAAATCGCCCGTATCGAAAAAAATTAGAATTCAAACCCGCCCAGACTGCATCAAACTGCTGGAGGAATACCGTCTCAGACCGCGATAAAATACAAACACCGCCGCCGCTGACAAAAACACCAAATACCCCAGCACCGCAAGCAGCTTTCGCACATCAAACGCTATCATAATGTGTACTGGATGATATATCGCCATGCCCACTGGTATGATGTTATAGAGCAGAAAACGCGATACGCCATGAAAAATACCGTCTGGGTAAGTCGCAAATGTAATCGCGCTGGCCACAATATTGCTGCCAAGCATCTCCGCCCGCACAAACCAGAAGGTCAGACTGCCCATCAGCAGCGCAAAATCTGTCATAATCAACGCCCCAGTCACAGTGAACAGCAAAAACAACAGCAGCCGTCTCACACTGAAACAGAAAATGCAGATCAGCACCAGCCCATACAAAAAATCTCCGATGGCAGACGCGGAAGTCGCAGAGGTCATCACGCTGAGCAGAACATTTTTGGGCTGCACCAGATAGGCATCCAATTTGCCGTTGACAATCAGCTCCGGCAGAGAAAACACCCTTGAAAACAATAAGTGTGACAGCCCAAAGCTGCTCGCCGCAAGCCCCCACAAGAGCATCACCTCACGCATCGTATAGCCGCCGACATCCTCCCTCAGCCGCAGCAAGATCACCCACTGCACGATAAAAGTCGCATTGTTGAACATCATAAACAGAATATTCGTCAAAAAAGTCACTTTGTTGAGCATCTCCCGCATGATGTTGTACTTGACTGCGAGCGCGCACACCCGCATCTGATTCTTAACCGCCATTAACATACAGCTTCCGCCCTCCTCTCTCATAAATCCAGAGCAAAATCACACTGCCAAACGCCAAGTACAGCACCTGCGCCAGCAGAATTTCCAGATACTTTTCCACACTGAAATCCACTATCAGCTTCGCCGGCCCATAGCAGACCGTATAGATCGGCGTGAGCTTCAGCACAGGCTGCACGGCCGCCGGAAAGATTTCCACGGGAAAAATCGTTCCCACCACCAGAATCAGCTTGTCATACAGCCACTGAAAAGGCTTCGCGTCCTCAATCCAAAACGAAAGCATACTGATGCATATTTTAAACACTGCATGAATTGTCATGCCCAGCACAATGCAGGGCACTACCGCCGCAAGCGTACTCCAATGAAAGTTTGGAAGCGCTCCCACCATCATGCAGCCGACCACTGCGGTAAGTCCCGCGTACATGGATAACTGAATATTCCACTCCCCCGTATATTTTGCAAGAATATAGAACGGATAACAATAGGGCTTATTTATCAGATAAGCGATATTCCCGCCGCGGATATCCGCCGCCACCTGTTCCCTGACGGTGGACGAGCGTGCGCCAAACCAAATCATCTCCGTGATCATCACATACCAGATCATTTGCTCCTTCGTATATCCGGCAATCAACTCCCCCGGCGCATCATACATATAACCCCACAGATTGAGAAACACAACGCTCAGTATCAAGTAAGTGATAAATCCCATCATAATATTGGCAGTGTACTGCAAATTTTCAATAAAAACAGCGCGGTAAATGACCACATACTTTCTCATAAACGATCCGCCCTCCCCTCTGTCCTGTAGATTTCCATAATAATGTTTTCCAGCGGAATATTGGAAATGTTGATATCCTGAATGTGTTCTGCGTTGATGCCGCGCAGCACATCATTAATTTTTAAAATTGCAGTATCCACCTCAAACTTGATATTGCCGCCCTTTTTCTTTAGAATCGTAATCCCCTCCATCGGCGGCCAGAGCGCCTCCTCCTGCAACTTTACCTCGACGATTTTCTTGTTGAGATAATGATATTTTAGGTGTTCCATCGAGTCATCAAGCACAATCTGTCCGGCATTCACGATGACAATGCGCTTGCAGAGCTTCTCGATGTCCCCGATATCGTGGCTTGTCAGGAAAATGGTCGTGTGCAGTTCCCTGTTCATCTGCTTGATTAATACACGGATATTTTCCTTGACAACAGGGTCTAATCCGATCGTCGGTTCATCTAAGAATAAAACTTTGGGCCTGTGAATGAGTGACGCCACGATCTCACAGCGGATACGCTGCCCCAGCGACAAGTTCCGAACTGGTGTATTGATAAACGCACCCAGTTCAAAAATCTCTGCCAGCTCAGCAATGCGCGACTCTGCCGCATCATTGTCCAAATCATAAATCGCACCGAAAAAACGAAAGTTGTCATACGGCGTCAAATGTGTCCAGAGCTGTTCTTTCTGGCCAAATACCGTCCCAATCTGATACGCAAGCTGCCGTCTTTTGCGCACCGGATCAATGCCAAGCACCTCCACATGCCCGCTGTCCGGGTACAAAATACCTGTCAGCATTTTGATTGTCGTGCTCTTGCCAGCTCCGTTTGGACCGATAAATGCAAGTATTTCCCCCTCCTCCACGCCAAAAGACACACTGTCCACCGCGCAGATTTCCTCTGTCTGTGGGTGAAAAATGGACCGGATACTGCCGCGCATTCCCTTTTCCTTGCGCTTCACCCGAAAATTTTTGGATAAGTCCTCTGCCTCGATCACCTTCATCGTCAATCCCTCCTCAATAAAATTTATGAAATATATTGCAGTTCCATTTTTGATGAAATTTCACCACAAATACTTTCCAGTATCTTTTCACCGACGCTTTGTCATTCTTCGCAATCACATCCGGCACAACGTGCAGCAGATCTGCAAGATCGTATGCCATCTCAAATTCGCCAGCGTGCAAAGTCTCCTCCATAACCTCCAATGCCATATTGATAAACGCAGCCACATCTTCCTGCACAAACCAGTCAGGCGTTTCGCCGCAATTCAGCCAGCCTTGCCACGTTGGCATCATCTCAATCATTTTCTCACACATTTCGCCGTTGCTCATCTGATTTTGAAACGCCTGATGACACAGATGCACGAGCTCTTTTCCCCTTCGATTTCGAATATCACTGCGCAGCAGTATCATGATACTTTTTAAATTCTCAAGCATACAGTTCTTCATTGCCGCCCTCCATACTCCTTTTCTTCTCTTACGCGCCACACCTTATTTGTATCCGTCAGGGTACAAAAAAAGCCGCCATGTTACATACACTGAAATGTATATACCATGCGGCTTCTTGTCTATTACAAATACACAATACCTTTCGATGACCGCATAGCCAAATAAGACTTTTCGTCCTACAGCCATGCATCCCATCTCATGTTGATCGGTTTACTCTATGGCTGTACGCTGAAAAATCTGAAACTGCGGAATAATCGAAATAAATAGGTTTGTATTGTGCTGAAACATCATAATCCTCCATGCCGCCTTCTGCGGCTCAAATCAAAAATCAAATAGGAAAAGTTTCTCTAACTTATTGTTCCTTAAAATTTTAGTCAGTATAGCACAGGATTTGCCAAAACGCAAGCTATTTTTCATAAAAATATTTTAACGCCTTGCCTTCTGTCCTCAATAATCTTCTCTGCGATTTCCTCCATAGACGGATCGCCGTCAAGGCCGATCAAATTGGGATAGAAAATATAATCCGACAAATCCGGCAGACCCGTGTTCACCTCCAAGTACAGAAGCCACCAGTCCATTTTCGCCTCATCATGATCAAGAATATGGACAACGATATCTTTGATTTGTTCGTCCGTCAAATCCTCCTTTTTAGGTGGACACATGAGTGCACTTCTGGCAGCGGTATCCAGACTTACCGCCTCATCATAGTGCCAATACTCTTTGATTTGCAGTTGTTGATCCCCAGTTAGGTTTCTTAACCTGATTTGCAGTTGTTCCAAGTCCTTTCTCAAATCTTCGTTCTCGTTACAGTACAGCTTTGACATAATCGAATCTGCTTCGCAAATAATCTGCTTTACCTCCGGCAGCTTTGTTTCATCAATCATTGGTTTTTGCATTTGAATCTCCTTTCTAACCGAATGCAAGTTTGGAATAAAAATTTATATACAAATCTCAATCCGAAACAGTCCTGATGGGATATAATGCTTGCTTGATACGAGTATCCTTCCGTCTGCATCTGAGATATTCTCCTGCACCAGCAGGAAAGAATTGTCGTCTGAGAGTGTATAGGTCAGCGCCGTAAAGTTTCCTGCGGTCGAATGCGAGCAGATGCGCCGGAAACAATTTTTCCCATCATAGCACTGTCTCTCCAGATACTCCTGTAATTGGCTGGGCTGGTTTAGGTCAATCTTCTCCTCACCGACCTGTCCAATTGGCAGAAAACTCAGCGAGTACGCAAGCGGTACGCCCTTTTGTTTGTACCAGCGGTCTACAATGACTACGGCAGGCGTATACTGTTTGAGGACATCTGAAATGGACTTTGTCGGCGGTTCAATGCGAAACGCCATCTCCACGGCATCTAATTCCTCCGTACAATACGAATAGACAGGGTGCTGCGGCATGTTGACCGGATGCTGTTCCTGCCCAGTCTGCGGCTGGCGGCACACAAAATGCCCGACCCCCTGCACATTCCTTGTCATACCATCGTCCTGCAGCAGCGTCAGCGCCTTTCGAAGTGTCATGCGGCTCACATCCAGCTGCGCGGACAACACGGTCTCTGACGGCAGCCGCGAGTCGGGCGGAAATGTCCCGTTCTGAATCATCTCGTAGAGCTGGTCATACACCCTGACATGTTTTAATTTACTTTCTTTTGCTTCCTTATTTTCACTACTTTCTTTACTCTCATCTAATTCTTTATTTTCATTCCTTTCTTTGCCTTCACTACTTTCTTTATTTTCATTTTCAAATTCGTTCTCTTTGATCATATCATACCTCTATTCATTTTAAAACTAGCCAACGTGATGAAAAATGCCTGTCTTTGGCATTTTTCGGTGTGACAGCTATTTAGACAAGTAACCGCCTTCTCACTCAGAATATACATCCAAAAAATGTACTACCTATATCATAAAACTATACAAGTAAAAAGTCAATAAACTCAAAAATATACCTTGTCTTTTAGATTGTATACTGTTCCAGCTATACAGTTGTCTACATGAACATCTGCCTGTATACACATCTAAATGCATTAATATCTATAGTTTTCTCCTATTGATCACCGATATTCGTCAATTTTAACCAAAAACAACTTGTCTAATTTGTCTAAAAATGCGTCTTGTTTTTATACAAGTATAATGTTATGATTGTTTTACAATCAAGTTCCGCAAACATCATAAAAACAAACTAATTTCATGTATGCCTGTCTGCGTGTTCTCAGCAAGAATTGTCTAATCAAGTATAAAAGAAACGCAAGGCGTACATACTGCCAAAAGGAGGAAAACACTATGCAGAATTATTCAGGTGAAGTAGGATTACAGTATCATTTACAAATTCGTCCGGGCGATGTCGGCCGCTACGTGATCTTGCCGGGAGATCCCAAACGGTGTGAGAAAATTGCAAAGCATTTCGAGGACGCCAGACTGGTTGCAGACAGCCGTGAGTTTGTCACTTACACAGGAACCCTCGACGGCGAAAAAGTGAGTGTGACTTCCACTGGCATTGGCGGTCCATCTGCGTCGATCGCACTTGAAGAGCTCGTGCTGTGCGGCGCTGACACCTTTATACGCGTTGGCACCTGCGGCGGCATCGACCTCGAGGTCAAAGGCGGCGACATTGTGATCGCGACGGGCGCTGTCCGCATGGAGGGCACAAGCCGCGAGTATGCGCCAATTGAATACCCCGCTGTGGCGGATTTGGATGTCACAAACGCCCTCGTCGCTGCGAGCAAAGAGTTGGGCAATCCCTATCACACAGGCGTTGTGCAGTGCAAGGATGCTTTCTATGGACAGCATGAGCCAGAGCGTATGCCCGTCAGCTACGAACTGTTAAATAAGTGGGAGGCATGGAAACGCATGGGCTGCAAAGCCTCTGAGATGGAATCCGCAGCCCTGTTCATCGCGGCAAGCCACCTTCGTGTTCGCTGCGGCTCGAACTTCCTCGTTGTGGGCAATCAGGAGCGAAACGCGCTGGGCATGGAAAATCCGATTATTCATGACACCGAATCCGCAATCAAGACTGCGGTCCTTGCAATCCGTAAACTTATCGCAGCAGACCGCGAAAAATAAAGCCTCCGGGCGGACAGGAGGCACATCACATGAAGCTACTACTGAACTTCATCGGCATTATTGTCATTTTAGGACTTATCTTCCTGCTATCGTGGGACCGCAAGAACATTCAATGGAAAACAGTGCTCCGCGCAGTCGTGATCCAGTTTGTGATTGCCTTGTTACTTGTCAAAATACCGATCGGAAAGACCATTGTCTCTGTGCTTTCCGACGGTGTCACCGCCATCATCAACTGCGGGCAGGAGGGTCTGTCCTTCGTCTTTGGAAGCCTTGCGGACAGCGCGTCACTGGGCAGTATCTTCATCGTGCAGACCCTTGGCAACATTATCTTTGTATCCGCGCTGGTAAGTCTTTTGTACTATATCGGTGTGCTGGGATTTGTGGTGAAATGGATTGGAAAGGGCGTTGGCAAACTGATGGGCACGACAGAGGTTGAAAGCTTTGTCGCTGTGGCAAATATGTTTCTGGGTCAGACCGACAGCCCTATTTTGGTAAGTAAATACATTCGGTCATTGACCGACAGTGAAATCTTTGTTATTCTGGTCTCAGGAATGGGAAGTATGTCGGTGTCCATCCTCGGCGGTTATCACGCACTCGGCATTCCGATGGATTACCTGCTGATTGCAAGCGCTATGGTTCCCGTCGGAAGTATCCTCGTTGCCAAGATGATTCTTCCACAGACAGAGACGGCACAGTCCATCAGCGATGTAAAGATGGACAATAAAGGAAATAACGCAAACGTGATCGACGCGATCGCAGAGGGCGCATCAACTGGAATGCAGATGGTTATTTCCATCGCCGCCTCCCTTGTCGGCATTATTGGCATCGTGGCAGTTGTGAACATGTTCCTAGGCTTTGCCGGAATCCGGCTAGAGCAAATTTTCTCCTACGTATTTGCGCCGTTTGGCTTCCTGATGGGACTCGATGGCGGCAATGTGCTCATGGAGGGTTCTCTGCTCGGCAACAAACTGATTGTCAACGAGTTTGTCGCCTTTCAGGATTTAGGCGCAATCCTCGATTCACTAGATGCCAGAACCGGTATGATCTGCGCAATCTCCCTCTGCGGCTTTGCCAATCTGTCAAGCCTTGGCATCTGTGTGTCCGGTATTGCCGTACTCTGCCCCGAAAAGAAAAGCACACTCTCCCGTCTGGTATTTCGAGCGATGCTCGGCGGTATCTTCGTGAGTATGCTGAGCGCGATGATTGTCGGTATCATCATGTTGTTTTAATGGAAGGAGTTGAAAATTATGAACGAACATCCGAAATACAACCGAATCTTTACCATCGTCATTGACTCTCTAGGCATTGGCGCTGCCGCAGACGCGGCAGCCTACGGCGATGCCGGAACAGACACACTGGGTCATATTGCACAGCGCACAGCGCATTTCGAGCTACCCAATCTGCAAAAGCTTGGAATCGCAAACTTACATTCTCTGCATGGCGTGGCCCCTGCCCCAAATCCCACAGGATATTATGCGCGGCTGCATGAAGCGAGCACTGGAAAGGACACGATGACAGGGCACTGGGAAATGATGGGACTGCACATTACGAAACCGTTCCAGACTTTTACTGAAACGGGATTTCCCAAGGAACTCCTCGACGAACTGTCCGCGCGGACCGGGCGTGTTATCATTGGCAACAAGAGCGCCAGCGGCACAGAAATCCTTGACGAGCTTGCGGAGGAGGAGATCGCCACAGGGCACATGATCGTCTACACCTCCGCAGATTCCGTCCTGCAAATTTGCGGGAATGAGGAAACTTTCGGTCTGGAAGAGCTCTACCGCTGCTGCGAAATCGCCAGAGAGCTGACGCTGCGCGACGAATGGAAGGTCGGGCGCGTCATCGCAAGACCCTATGTCGGAAAGAAAAAAGGTGCGTTTGTGCGCACCAGCAACCGCCACGACTACGCCCTCAAACCCTACGGCAAGACCGCGCTCAATGCCCTGAAAGATGCGGGGCTCGATGTCATCTCTGTCGGCAAGATCTATGATATTTTTGACGGTGAGGGACTCACAGAATCCAACAAATCCAAAAGCTCTGTACACGGCATGGAGCAGACAATCGAGATCGCGGGGAGAGACTTTCGCGGGCTGTGTTTCGTCAACCTCGTCGATTTTGACGCGCTCTGGGGACACCGCCGGAATGTGTCTGGCTATGCGCAGGAGCTTGAAAAGTTTGACGAGAAGCTCGGTGCGTTCCTAAAGCGCCTAAAGGACGATGATCTGCTTCTCATCACCGCGGACCACGGAAACGATCCGACACACACCGGAACTGACCACACGCGGGAAGATGTGCCATTGCTCGCCTACTCTCCGTCCCTTACAGGCAGCGGAAAATTAGAAGATGCAGAAACCTTTGCCGTCATCGGCGCCACCATTGCCGACAACTTTGGCATTCCGATGCCAGCGGGCACCATCGGACACTCTCTGCTTGCCCAATTACAATAAAGCAGAAAAATGCAGCGTAATTATGGATATATTCATTATTGATATATATAGAAAGGACACTATCATCATGGACCAAAAAGAAATCAATGAAATCTTAAAAACTGTCGATCACACACTCCTCACCCAGACTGCCACATGGGAGGAAATCCGCCAAATCCTAGACGACGGCATCACCTACGGCACCGCCTCGGCATGTATTCCTGCCGCCTATGTCAAGCAAGCCGCAGACTATGTGAATGGCAAACTGCCCATTTGCACCGTGATTGGCTTTCCGAATGGCTATCACACGACCGCTGTCAAGGTCTATGAAACCAAAGACGCCATCGCAAACGGCGCGGTGGAAATTGATATGGTCATCAATATCGGCTGGCTCAAAGATGGAAAGTATCAGGAAATCGAGGACGAAATCCGCCAGATTCACGCGGCATGTGACGGCAAGATCTTGAAGGTCATTATCGAGACCTGCCTGCTCACAGAGGACGAGAAGATCAAAATGTGCGAGCTTGTCACGAACGTGGGCGCAGAATATATCAAGACCTCCACAGGCTTCTCGACAGCGGGCGCCACGTTTGAGGACGTCAAACTCATGCGGGCGCATGTCGGAGAAAATGTGAAAGTGAAGGCAGCCGGCGGGATCGCATCGCTGGACGACGCAAAAGAGTTTATCCGTCTGGGCGCCGACCGCCTCGGAACAAGCCGTATGATCAAGCTCGTTAAAAATGCCGATGATGGGGCTGGGTACTAAATCGAATAGCGGTAAATAATATATCCGAGCCATTCTGACTCTATGATACAGAATGGCTCGGATTTTGAAAAATCTGGCGTTCTTTCAGCGTTTTAAACTCAGCTATTCCCTGCATACCCTTTACAAGTTCCTCAAACAAATTCCTCCCTTTACAAAATACAGGAAGATCAGCTCCTGTATCCAGCATACATCGAAATGGAACGCCGTTAATGTATGCCTTAAAAATTGGCCTTGGAGAATCCAGCGTAATATTCAGCGGAAATTTAAGCTCAATCATAACATCACTCCCATAAATCCCCTCGTATCTTCTGTACGCTCATATTCATACATTCTGCCTTGTCTCATAAATTCCAGACGCTGCCCTATATAATCACCGTCAGCCATACCGCAGATGACAACCGCAGATTCAACATTTATTTCATCATCGTTCATGTATTTAACATCTGAAAGAGCCACCCATTGATCAGGATAAGCAGTACGTATCTGTTCCCATGTAAGCCGCTGTCCAGTTATAACCGTTCCCATATAGAACCACCATACCTCTCCTTAAATATCCTTTCATACCTAAAAAGTTTTCCCTTTTCGGAAAAGAGTACCCAATATATCAGCCGCCAGCTACAAGGAAAAATTCATATCGGGGCCTTCATATCCAATTTCCATTGAGACTTCTCTGCTGCTTCAGATTTTAGATATTGTTATATATGTATTTCTGTAAAACGGCATTTTAAGCATACTTGTATTCCATAGTTCTTTAAACTCTTTTACGGATATTTTTCTGTTATAATATTGCTCATTGGAATTAGCAAAATCCGCTAATGATTCGGCAATAAAAATATATTGTTCATCATACCCAACAACAGGCACATAATGCAGCCAGCTTTTATCCGTCTGTATCCTTATCATCACAATTACCGGATTCCCTTTGCTGACTTCATTTTTTAGCGCAGCGATATTCCCGGTGCAATACTTTGCCTTAAAACAATATTGGGAAAGTATAATCAGTATCCCTCTTGGGTACACGCATCCATCTCTCATTTTATTGGGAATGACTTTATATAAGTTATCACCATGTTCTTCAATATCCCAATGTCTTAAAATATATGCTGATGAAAACGCAGAACATTGGTATCCATTTTGCAGGTCTATTCTGTTTGCTTTTGTAATGAAAAACTCCTTTTTCCTACATTTCGTTGAAAAATGAAAGTGTAGCACCCCCATTAGGAAGCTATCTACAATCGTTGTAATTATCAAATAATTTACCAACGTTGTAAGCAATATCACTATGGCGATTTTCATACTGCCGTCTCCTTCGCAAATAACAATATTATGTATAAATTGTAAAAAATTTGCCTGCCGTTCACAATGTATATTTACAAACTAATTTTCAAGTGGATACACAATTCCGAAAAGGGAGAAAAAGTTTAATGAATTATACCATATTTTTAATCCTTTAACAATGACATTTCCGATATTCGCTCAAACCGTTCCAAGTCCTTCTTCGTCGTTATCTTAAAATTGTCCTCGTCCCCTGTAATCATGACGATATCCAGCCCTGCCATAAATGCGGGTTCCGCTGCGCCGTTAATGCTTAACATCTGATCAAACCTAAGTCTCCTGTTCGCCTGATAGTACACCCCAATGCGAAAAGTCTCCGGCGCCTGCCCTGCAAAGAGCTTATCTCTGTCAAGGAGCGCGTCAATCCTCCTGCCATCTTCACTTTTGTATACCGTATCTTTCATGGAAAGGATCGGCAGCACACCGTCATGTCCCTCTACCGCGGACAGGCTGTCCGTTATTATCTGCTCAGACAACAGCGGTCTTGCCGCATCATGTACCAGCACGATATCTGAATCTTTTGCAAAGCTTCTAATATCTGTCAATCCATGATATATGGAAAGCTGCCTGTTTTCACCCGGTGCTGAAAAGCCGCGAAACTTTTTATCCTTATCATACGTTGTCAAAGATTCCACAATCTTTTCATGCCACTGCGGCGCTGCCACAATCTGTATCGCATCAATTCCGGCATGCCTCGACAATACCTCTATGGAATACGAGATAACAAGCCTGTTCTGCACCTCGATATACTGCTTTGGTATCTCAATCCCCATACGGCCGCCGATCCCCCCTGATAAAATCAATGCAGTGTTCATGTTTCCCCTCCATCAATCTATATCATCACAGCACTTGCGAATTTCCTGCATAATTTCTTTATATGATCTTTTCTTGCCAAAAAGCAGTGTCGTGCCAAGCACAAACCCGTCCATGCCCATCGGTGCAAACTTGAGAATCTTGTCCGCACTGCATGCCCCGTCCCAGTAGAGTCTGAAGCACATCTCTCCTTTGAGGAGCAGCAGACGTGAGATCTTTTTGCCGACATAGGGCATGTACATCTGTCCTGCATTGCCCGGATTCACCGTCATGACGAGAACCTTTTTCACAATGCGGAGCATCTCATACACGGTCTCTACGCTGGTGCCCGGATTGATGGCAATTCCGGGAATCATTCCTGCATTGATGATCTTTTGCAGCGTTGTGGAAGGGTGATACTCTGCTTCTGGATGAATGTAGACGGTATCGCCGGGTCTTAAATTATTCAGAAATAACTGCACATTATTGTTTGGGTGTTCGATCATTAGGTGTACGTCGAGTGGTTTCTTTGTCGCGCTGGCGATGTATTTCATGTCATTTAAAGACATGGCGTAGTTTGGCACGAAGCGTCCGTCCATAATGTCGATGTGGAAAGAATCAATGCCGCTCTCGTCGAGCTGTTTGATCTCATTTTCCAGATTTCCATAATTGGCACACATCATTGATGCCGTCAATTCAAAGTACATTTTATACTTTCCTCCTGTCTAAAAACTGGATAGCCTCATTTCCTGTGCTAGATCAGATCTGACATATTTGTCATCCTGTTAAAAAAAGCATCCTCCACCTTCAACGCCCAAAAGTCCTCATCCAGAATCCGAATACGATGTATTTGATTTAGAAGTTTCTCGTCAAGTTTCTGATCTGCCTCTGTTTTGTCCTTGGGACACAAACTACAATATTTCAGGAAATAATCTGTTATACCGTCCTGCATTTTTTCAATGCATCTCAGCTCCTGCTGTGTTCTTGTTTCACGGGTATAACATGGTGTTCCGTTTTCATGAAATCCCACAATAGATGGTTCTTGAGAAGTCAAAACCGTTTCCAGAATATAATAGTCCTCATATATGGCATTTTCCCGTGATTCATCCTGCTCATAAAATGCCGTAATGTCAAGCGCCTTATCTTTCATAAATGACTTTTCTATCTGAAGAAAATACAATCCCCTCAGCTTGTTGTCCACAAGCCTGTTGACAAACATCTGACAAGTACCTTTTGCCACAAAATCAAAAAAAGCAATATCTCCTGATTCCTTTGCAATACTGTCAATATACTTTTGATAATGATGCCTATATCGTTTGGCTTTTTCTATAATATCCTGCGAAAAATCAACGAGCTTTTTTCCTGTTAACACATCTTCATTCACAATGATTCCAAACCGATCTCGCAGTTGTTGGGATAATGTACCGCTGAATTTCATTGTATCCACATACGCAATATCTGCTTCATTCTCAATCCCTGCTCTGATGGCAGCCGCACGTGAAGATAGAAAATAAACGGATAATTCATCACCACATAACATGTCATAAAGCTTTTTTATCAAATATCCATCCCTCGCACAGAACCAAACATTTTTGATACTCTTCTTCATAACCTGTTTCTTAAACCAAAGTACAAAATCTGTTATGATCGGTGCCATAAAAAGATATCCAACATCATATGCATTGCAGACACTTTGCTGCATATTTCGCGTCTCAAACTGAAATGGACTGTTAAACAACCTTGCCACAAACATTCCAAGTTTTATCCTTGACGACAGACTTTCAATATATTCCCACATGCCAAGATAACCAGTCATCTCAAACAAATCTACTCCACTGTAAATCTGACAGCCACAGAGCCCGCATCTGTCGGCGCTTTCCACGTCAACAGCCAAGTCATCTCCTATGTGAACACACGAATTTCCCTGTAGTATATCCCTTAGATGACAGAAAAGCTTCTGTGTTTTTCCCGTCTTATATTCGGAGGACACCAAGAGATCTGTATAGCATGTAATCCCGCATTTTGCAAACAATTGCTCTATTTGGTTCCTGCTATAATAAGTATCAGTTGTAATATATACAGGCTTCCCTCTTCTATAAATTTCTGCGGCAAAATCAACCATCTCCTGTCTTGCTGTCACCAGTTCATAATCTATTTCCCATTCCACCTGCGCCAGTTCCTCCGCGCTCGCCAAGACGTGCGAAGAATGTTCCAATACAAATTGATATATGTCTATTAACGAGGGAGCATATTTTATAGATAATTCTTTTTCAGCCTGCTGTCTTTTTTGCAGAAAATTTTCTATATAAATACCCTTTTTCTTGAATCTGTTTTCTGTCAGTTCCACTACATCTGACGGGAAAAGCACCTGACGCATAATCAGTGTGTCAAACAAATCGAAGCTGACTGCATCTTTGTCATCAACCAGCCCAGCCAACTGTTTTCTGCTAATTCCCTGTTTGGTAAAACGATAGCTATCCTGCTTTGTCATACATAAATCTTTACCCCTGACATCCATCAATTGTATTTGATGCTCAATACAATAGTTCCCAATTTTTTTTGCTATTGCCCTGCACGAACCGGGACGCGCTACAACAATAATCAGTTTTACTTCCTGTTGGACACATTCAGATAAGGGTATAATCCGCTTTCCATAAAGCTCTCCCTCCTCTCGGAAACTATCCAGCAGCCCAACAATATGAAATGTCCCTTCTAATATAAGCAGCACCTTCTCTGTTTCGATTCCAAGCCCATATAATGCAATCGGACAATCAATATAATCACTAAAAATCTGTTTCAAATTATCCATTACTGTATGTTCTCCATCCTCAAAGCAATGACACACGAAACTCCATCTTCCTGCTTTCACAGGCGTACCAATCAGGATTGTAAGATGCTCTTTTCCACAATGCCCAAAAGATTCTGCTCAAATACACTCATGGAAAAATATGCCTCATATACTCGTCTGGATTCCTCTCCCATTTTTTTCAGCTGCGTCATATGATTCATACACCATTTAATTTTTTCCGAAAGTTCCTGCACATTTTCACTCTGAAACACAAGCCCGTTGACGCCATCTTCAACGTATGCTGCTGTACCTGCTGCATCAGATAAAATACAGGGTACAGAATGCATCATGGCTTCTGCGCAAACCGTAGGCATTGGATCTTCTCTCGACGGACAAATCATCACATTCGCCTTCTTTAACAGTTGATTGATACGCTGCCTGTCCACCGTTCCAATAAAAAAAATCTCTGGCATTAATCGTGTCTGCTCTAACAGTTTTCCTGCAAACATAGAAGATTTCTGCCCCACTAGATAAAATTCTGCCTTCTGCCTTAGCTCCTCCGGCAATAATCTGACAGCCTGTATTAAAATATCCTGTCCCTTCCTATTCTCTATGTAACCGATTGTAACAAAGCGAATTTTGTCCCTCACTTCATCACAAGACAACACATAATCCTCCCCGTATACAGTATCTTCCACTCCATACAGCAGCTCTTTCACAGGCAGTTCAGGTAAAAATGTATGAATCGCCTGTGCTGGTACATTTCCAACAGAACAGACTGTAAGATGATCTGTTGAAATCATACGCAAAACTTCCTGTCTGACACCATGATAAAAAAATTCTGAATCATGAAGCCACCAGAGAACTGGTACATTCTCAGCACGCTCTGTCAAAAATATATGGTAATTGATTGTATTACAGATGATTAAATCAAAATTTGTTATCCAATCTGCATTCACCATAGTTTCTATCTGAAGATTCACATCCACCACCACAGGAATTGTTTCTTGTACCATTTTATCTCTCAATAAACCATCCTGCATAGAAGCAACCACCACTTGATAGCCAGTGTGTTTCAACACTTTTGCGGCATGAAATACTGCCAGAGCCGGTCCACCCAGTTCCAGATCGTGTGACAGGAGCAAAATTCTGTTATGCCCCCTGTTATCAGACAGAATCATTTTATCCGCACATGCATAATATTGTATATCCCTTTTCGCTGAATCATTATATATCAGCCAGTGCAGATCATAAAAATGCACGATTCTGCGTTCTTCCACACCAAGTTCTAAAAGCTGCTGCCGCATTTCCTTTATATAAAAACTTAAAATGACAATACTGTCATAATCTAGTTTTATCCCCTCCGACGGCGGCAAAACCTCTATTCCATCAACTAAGGTATGCTGCCTGACAGGAGAATTATCAAGCAGCGCCAGAACATTTTCTCTGGGAAACCATTTCTTAAACCTGTTATAATAATCACCTGTGCCGAAAAGTAAAAAGTGCATCCTGCTGCCCTCCCTTGTTTTTGCAAACATGTACTTTAGAATGTTCTCACTGGCTTCTTCCATACGGTCTGCTTCTGGTCTATCCCCATGTCTAACAAAACACGAATCAAACTGTCAGCGTATTCCTGTCTGATGACGGCTGTTAGGATCAGATTATACTTATAATACAGTTGCTAAGGTATCGCATATAAAACTGTATCATAATGCGAAAATGAATAATGACGCAGATACAATTGATACCCTGGATAGTATTCCAAAATCAAAGCCGGAATTTCCCAAATGTCCTCTATCTTATGATAAATACTCACAGCAAGTCTTGGATGCTGCCTCATAATTATATTTTTTGCTCCTTTTATAACTTCCAGCTCCGCACCTTCAACATCCATTTTTATATATGTAACTGGCTTATCTCCAAGATAATCATCCAGCGTCACTGTCTCCACCCTTTGAATATTATTACTTCCTGAATCTTTGATGACAGCGGATGCACAATTTCCTTTCATACACATTGACAAATAACAGCTTTGGGACCATACTGCTTTGGGCACGATTTCACAGCATTCCATATCCTCAGCCAAATTGTATTCTGCAGACAGCAAATTCGTATTATCTGCCTCAAAACAGTATGAATATCCTTTTCTATTACACCAGTTTAAAAATCCTTTTGTTGTAAGCCCGTCATATCCGCCTGCATCTACAAAGATCTCATATTGTTTCTGTGGATTTAATTCTTCCAAATCAAAATATATTGCTCCTTCTGTCAATTTGTAAATTATGCTGGCTGCATCCAATATTTGTTTCCTGGAAATTCCTATCTCCTGTAACTGTGTGAACATTTCAGCACTATTTTTATATGATGTAATAATAATAACTGCATCATCATCATAAACATCTATGAATTGTTCTAATGAATAAATACTAAGATTCCCCAGTGTTTTTCCCATAGGATGATTATCCAAAACGCCCTGCCACTGTAAAAACTTTTTCGTCTCATTATAGAGTATTGTTCCCCATACACCGGCGCCAAACAAATACATCTTAGAATCCACTGCTTTTACTATCAGAGACTGGCAGAATCCTTTCCATTCTTCCTGATTTCTTACTGTCCTGCCGATCATATCCTCAAGATATCTGTTATCATGTGTTATACTGTAACACAGCCTGTCCATATATATTTCCTTGGAAAGTGCATCTCCCAGCTTGCTATACATATATTGTATCTTTTCTATCATATGCTTATCTCTCAATCCCAGCATCATATGAAATCCTCACACACAACTATTCTCTTTATATCTATTTGCAGCTCCCTCATCAGCTGTTCTTTTATCTCTTTGACATAGTGAGAACATATGACAACTATGTCATAATCTATCCTCCATAATTCGTCGGGTGCTATCACCTTGATTCCGCGAAAAAAACTTCCCTGCCTTGTCATATCATTATCCACAAACACCACAATGTGAATATCCAGATTAGGCACCCTATTCCACAATTTTGCAGCCAGCGTTCCTGTCCCCCACGCAGCTACTTTCTTTTTTCCTGTAGTGTCTAATATCTGATAACGCCAGCCCTTTTGTGCAATCAGCATTGAATCATGCCATATTCCACTGTTATCCTGAAAGATGTCTCTGTTATGATTCCTTATGCCTTCTCCTGTAAATGCATGTAACACATTCATATTGACATATTCTGCCAGTGCAATCATACCATCTGTATAAAATCGATAGCAGTCCACTGGACACCTATGCTCTGGACCTGCACTCGGTGCTATAATGCAGCATATGCCATCCGGTTTTAAGACGCGTGCAATCTCCTGCATAACCAGCCAGAAATATGGCATATGTTCAAACGCCTGACCTGAAATAACCACATCGTAAACTGAATTTTCTATTTCTTTCCATTCATAACAGTTCTGAACAACAATATCCACTCCTGACCCCTGTACCATATCCATGCCTGTATATGTCCATTCAGTTTCATTGAAAAGCGGTTTATAACTGCCGCCCATATTGTAGGATCCAACATCAAGAATCTTTAGTTTTTCATTTCTATGTGTAATAAGATATTGGTTCTTAAACCACTCCATTTTCAGATATGAACTAGAATGCATATTGCAGTTCCTCTCTTCTTAAACTATTTAAATCATTCTGACAGGCTGTTTCCACATCATCTTTTCCTCTGCAATTCCCAGACTTTGTAATAACTGCCTGATACTCTTTACATATTCGGGTCTGCTAACCGCTATCAATATGACATCATATTCTGCTCTCAGGATTTCCTGCGGATTCTTTACATGTTCTTCATTACAATAATTCCTGTCAACCCAGAGAACAACTTCATACCCCATCTTCGTAAGCTGTCTGAAATAGTCTTTTCCCGCCTTTCCAGCACCATAAAGCACAATCTTTTTTCCCTTCAACCCATCTGTGTCAAGAATAAATTCAGGAATCTGGCACTGCGGTGTAAATCCCATTCCGCCATTTACTGCCATCACTGCGGTGACTGTTACCCAGCACTGTAACTGTGACAGTAAATCTTCATGAAATGGATGCCTCGCAAAATTGGGCTGCAATGCCAGATATGCTTGATTGATATCTGACAGCATGTTGGGATTTCCACCATGAAACATAGAATCTGAGCGATAGCGGTAATGATAAAAACACTTGTGACTGACTTTCACTGCCCCGGTAAGAATGAGATAGTTATATAAAAATACGCCGTCCTCCGCAAAAGCATTATCTGTATCTATACTCTGATAGACCTGTCTTGCTATTTTCGTACGATATAACTTGTTCCAAATCCAAGGCGTCATCCGCTGCAATGTATCGGATTCCTGATCATAAAGCATTGTTTTCAGCAAAAATGCTTTATCTGCTCCGCGATATGCCCCTTCCTCATACTGATCTAGGTATTCTGTCACAATATTGGGCTTCGTTTCATAATGCACTCCTGTCGTAACCAGATCGCTATCCTGTATCTGCTCTGCCAAAAACGCAGCCATACCGCTATCAATCCAGTCATCTGAGTCAACAAACATCAGAAAATCACCGGAAGCATGCTCAACACCTGTGTGCCGTGCGCCTATCAAACCTTTATTTTCCTGCCATATGTATAAAATACGTTGATCTTTCTCAGCATAGGATTTACAAACTATATCTGACCCATCTGTAGAACCATCATCTATTATGAGAATCTCCAGATTTTGATAGGTTTGTCCAATAATACTTTGCAGACACACGTCCAAGTAGGGCTTTGTGTTGTATACTGGTACAATAATACTTAACTTCATATCCACAGCCAAATCCTCTCGTCCTGCCATTTTCTTTCTATATGGCCTCTATAATTTCCCGAATTGCATATATCTTTGTCTTATATTTTGTTCTAAGTTCATTTCTGACTGAATCATAATTTTGCACTAAAGAAATAATGACTGCATCTACCTCTTTAGGGGCTTCTTCTAACCGATAAACCGGAATTTCTTCTGTCAGGTAATGTGCATTTCTGTCTATAAAAAAGGCGGTCTCTATATTACATTCTTTTAGTTCTCCTGCCAGCCGCTTTCCAATATAGCCAGCTCCATAAATACAAACTCGGTGTATCCCTTGTGATTGTAAATATTTTCCTACTGTATACCCCGCCTCTTTACAGACTGCCATTTTATTCAGCACAAAAAACATCTCTCTGAACTTTTCCAAAAGCCCTATTCTCTCAGACAACACATGCTGACACATACTTCTGATCTGCTTCATTCCCCGTTCGTCAAACACGCTGTTTTGGGAGAGAATATCACACATTTCCTCCAGAGATGATAATTCACGCCGACTGTCCAATGATAAATTGTTCCCGTGAACCACGTGCTCAAATAAAATGTCCTGATTTAAGGCAAACTTTGCCCCCTGTGCCATCATACAGAGCCAAAGCAGATAGTCATCTGCGCAATTTGTTTTCATGATGTTCTCTGTCCATACTTTCGGTACTGATGTGCGGCGTATCAGTACCTGTCCTGCAGAGATGATGGGATTGCCTTTTTGCATCATGTAGCCTTTTGATATGACTTCTTCAAACTTCCTGTCAGCGTTATAGAACTGCTGATTCTCATGGATACATCTGCATACTGCGGTATCGGCATCTCCTAGGTGGGATAACTGGCTGTTGATATAATCTGGATATAAAATATCGTCCTGATCAAGAAAGACGACAAAATCACCATTTGCTGCTTCAAGGCCCCGAATTCTGGCCGCCTGAATGCCTCTGTTTATTTCTGTATTCAGGATATGAATCGTTATCGTATCAGAGAAAAGAGATTCCTCTATTTTCTCATGCGGATCATCGTTGGACAGGATCAGTTCTATTCCTTGTTGATTTTGTGCCTTTTCCTGACACATTTCTGCCATTTTAATTAATTTGGGGATGTATTTCTTCCCTTGATAAATAGGAACAATTATGCTTACTCTGCCATTATAAGTTTTTTCCATAGTATACCTCTTTTACTCTTCTGACCCTGATTGAAATTTTTGTCCCGATAAAATTCATTATGGAAATATCTGCTTTTCAGCACATCGCTTTTTGACGACATCCAGTATTGCAGCATAGGCTTCTTTCGTTCCCACTGCTATCATAATCCCATCATCCTCTGCTATATCAGCCTCTTCAAAAACAATACATCTGTCTTGTAAACTGCTGGAATCTGTCACTAGAAAACATTCAAAGGACCATCCTCTGTAATTAAAATATTCTGCCAGATTCTTTCCCAATATTCCTGCACCATATAAATAGATTCTGGCGTGCGAATCATAAAATTCGTCTAATCTGAAATAATCCAATTTCGCTTTTTCATGCAGCGGCTGCCCTGTTCTTAACATGTGTTTTTTGATTAGCTGTACATTATAAATACCTTGATCTTCTATGTATTGAAACGCCTTCAATGCATTACCGAAACCCGGGAAACGCATATCCAGACTTTTGCGCTTTAATACAGGATTTTCTGCGTACCGCACCAATTCATATGAATAGAACATATATGGGTTTTCATTTACTTTGATGTGGTATTTATGCTGCCCCAGTTCAGACAATGCGGTCCCCTTCCATCCACATTCATTCAGCAGTCTGCTGCACTCTAATTCAAACACACGGACTGCCTGCGAAAACGATTCAGGATATGACATTGATTCCCAAAAATCTCTAAACCGTCTGTCATCCAAAACGTTTTTCCTAAAAACAAGAAAATAACTCTGTATATGACTGTCATAAGTATATTTTCCCATCCATGTTCCTGCCGGTGATTTTGTCAGCCCCCAATAATCAACGGATATTTTATCCATTTTAATGAATAAATCTTCCATTGGATAAAACGGTCCATAAAATGAATCATTGAGAAGCACTAACTCTTCATAGGCGGATACTTCACTCCATCCAATAAAACGACACAGCGCATCCTTGTAAGCCCCTGCGTCAAAGCCTGTATTGTCTCTATAATATACTCTGTCCGCATAGGCATTGATATTTTGAATACCCCTTCGAATCACTTTAAAATTGCACACTACAGCCAAACAATCCACAACTTTGCGCAGTTCCTGCAGCATATAACCAATGTAATCATCTACGATATTCTCACAATCATATATGACATATATCCCTAACCGCTTCATAGTACGCACCAGCTCAGCATATTCAAAGATTGAAACTCAATCATTTTTTGCGCAGGTTTTTGTACAAATAAGTAAAATATCATTTTTTATATACCCAAATTTTTCTATTTCTGACATACTCACCATACACTCCGGTGTATACTGCTGGACTTCCCATCCATATGATTCAATACGTTCTTTATAATCTCTGCCGTAAAGTCTTACATGGTCTTTCTGACCATAGTATTTCTCCCTGTCCTCATCGCTGCATATTCCCTCTATTTCAATCGTTTCGGTTTCCATGGTTACTGGAACGGAAAAGATCATTCTCCCATCTGGTTTCATGACTCTTTTTAACTCACCAAATGCCTGTGCCTCGTCCGCAACGTGTTCCAAAACATGATTGATCAATATATAATCAAAAAATTCATCTGGAAACGATATCTTCGTAACATCAATTTTATGAATCCCTGGTTTTAACACAAGATCTCCGGCATAGTAGTCACACTGATTCTTATTTTCAAATTTTTTCCGAATCATTTTCTCCGGTGCAAAATGTAAAACAGTCCCGCCATCAAATATATTTGTCTGTTCTTTCAATACCCAATAGACCCATCGGCTTCGGTCCATGCAGCCGCAGTATGGACAAATGACATTTTCCCTGTACCCCCCGCCAATTACTTTTAACTCCTTGAAAAGCGGTGTATCCATACCACCCGGAAGAAATCTACTGACATGATGTCCGCATAAATTACATTGTTTACTGCCGTCTGCAGCGTCTGTATGACCCAGGTAATTATCTTCGATGAATGACCTGCAGTCAAAAATTTTACTCCTGTCATATTTTTGCTCTAAAAACAAATCATATATACTGTCCACCGCATCTGAATTGTTGATGGCAATAAAAATATAACAATCATAATTTCCCTTAAAATATTCTTCCGCAGAAATAATTGAAATTCCTTTGTATTCCTTTACATCTGATTTCAAGCTTTGAACAAACAGTATTACTTTACACCCAATTCTCTGCAGAACTTCAAGCATTTTTTGTCCAAAGCCGCCTGCCCCATATATCGCAATATTTTCCACCCTGAACCTCCGATTTCTAATCTGGATAACAAATGATATGTTTATAGTTCCGACTGATTAAAATATCAATGATCTCATTCTGCAAAACTGCCGCTGTTCCCACTACTACCATTATATCCTTATCATCCCACTCATCTATGATACAAACAGGGATTCCATCAATCATATCCTCTTTCTTATCCTGCGTCACTAAAAAGCACTTAGGATATATTCCTTTGTCCTTCAACTCCCGATATATCTTTCTGCCAACATGTCCTGCGCCATAAATAACGAATTGATCCGGCTTTAAGTCCTCCATCTGACTCTCATATAGTTTTCTTTGAATATAACTGCATGATCTGTATTTGTGAACGAGACAATCCAGAACATATTCCAGAATGTTTAGATCCTGAATGTTTTTTCTCACTGCCATATTCTGAAACCGAATGCAGTCTGTGTATAACTGACTGCTTTGTCCAGATAACAGTGCATTATTCAGGAACAGAGAAACCATAGACTGCTTGTTCACAAAATCCCCATGCTTAATAAGAAGCAGTATAACCGCCTCGCACAGCGCTTCCAAATTCGTGGAAATGCTTATTTGGGAGTGATAAACCAATACCAGCGGGCAGGCTATATATCCAATCTTCTCCTTCTGCGCCAGTCTGATCACAAATTCATAATCCTGAAGCCGCGGCATTTCTTCATCAAAATAACCGATTTTGTCAAAAACATCTCTTTTGACTATAAGCGTCTGCGTACTTACCACATTACAGTCTGCCAGCACATTCATTAGTTCGTTTTCATACTTTAACTTATCCTCATAATCATCAGGTACGATACGTTTAATCCTACCATCTATCAGACAGTGTGCACAAAAACTGGCGGATAAATCTCTATTTATCATATCCTGCATCTGTATTTTTAATTTATCCTTAACCCATTCGTCGTCGCTGTCCTGAAAAGCAACATACTGCCCCTTTGCAGCCAGAATACCTTTGTTTCTGGCTGCATTAGCGCCCGAATTTTGTTCCGATGTAATGACTATAATTCTCTTATCCTGAAATTCGTGAATTACTTGTAAGGAATTATCATTGGAACAATCATCCACAATAATTAACTCCAGATTTGTATAAGACTGATTTAAAACACTCGCGGCTGCGCGGCCGACTGTCGTTTCTCTATTATAAACGGGGATTACTACAGAGACCAGAGGCGCAGACAGATCACTAGATTTCATATAGAATGTCCTCTAACGAAACAATCGGACACTGAATCTTTCCAGATAGATTTTCCTCAATCTCATCAAAATAATAGATCGCGGTTACTACTATCACGTCCACTGGCTCCAATACATCCTCCGGCGTCACAACATCCACATCCGCATAAATCATATCCGCATTCTGATCAATAATATAACGCACCGTAACATCCGTTCCTTTCAGTTCGTCATACAGACGTTCTCCCAGCTCTTTCATCCCATAAATCGCCACTGTCTGATACTGATTCTGCCTGAAATATTCAACAAGTGTCTTCCCCTCCTGATGTATGCGCAACCATTGATCAAATGCCATATAAAGCGCATGGACTTTCCTATGTCCTTCCATCAGCTCATTGACCTTCTTTGATGATGCTCTCGCTGATACTGCGCCTCCTGCCACGACTCCTGCCGCCATACCTGCCAGTCCTAAAACTGCTCCGCCAAGTTTCTTTTTCATGTGATTTTCCTCCACTTTCTAAATCGAATTTTACACCAATGTATACATTCTTGCCTAAAACTAGCTGCATAATGTTTTCTTAAAGATACTGATTGACATCTACTTTTAAGTATTTTAATACCCGCTCGATCTGCTCATCATTTTTTCCATAAATAACGTTAATACAGGACAATCCTTTATCAGAACTCCTTTCTATCGAAATAAGATGTCCGCAGATCCCTTTCGTATTGACCGTCCTGATTCCAGACTTCCATGCGCAAAAATTCAACCAAACATCATCTGCATATGGCACCAGCTCCATAAAAGCATCCCGATTCAAAATTTCTTTCCTCAAGCGAAATATAGGAATCAATGTTCCGGCGCCACTGGTAAAAAAATTCTGAAAAGAAGGTATCTCTTTCATATGTCTCCGTTCTTCATAATGAATCCATTCATTGTACAGCCGCAGTCTCCCGCCATGCTTCTGTATATAATGAGAACGGTGACATACAACATTCCCCGGATTCTTTCGATAAGTTTTTACTAATATCTCTAACATATCCTCTGTATAAATGATATCATCATCAGCTGTTACAATATAATCATTGGGATACTTTTTTGCTGTATAATAAAACTTCTTATAGGATCTCAGATTGTCACAGTAACATATCTCAAGCCCCCGCTTCTGCTGTTCCTTCAGACGTTCTGGCAGTCTTACATTCCGAAACTCATCCTCCGCCAGCCATAAGATAATTTTATCCGGTTTATAGGACTGTCTCAGGAGACTTTCTATTGTAATCCAGCTCTTGTCTATCCGTGACGGAATCGATGTTATAGATAGAATAAATCTTCTTTTTCTTTTGTTTTCTATTTTGATACCCGCTTTTTCACACCTGAATATTTTATAGTACCTTGTGATCAATTTTTCATAGAAAGAGTCACTGGTCTGTACTCCAAATATTTTTTGCAGACAATACTTTAACTTGTAACATGCCTTAACCAGTTTCATCATATCACACCATTTGTTCTATCATTTTTAAAAATGAGATGAACTTATAACGAAATAATATCCATGCGCGTTCTCTTTTAAGCTGCTTGGAAAAACTACTTATCCCACCCATTCTAAAATTTGCAATAACTCTGTTAATCTGAACAAATTTCACTCTGTCACTCAAATATAACCGAAGCATCAGTTCATAATCACCTGCAATCTTAAAACTTTCCAGAAACAATCCAAATTTCTTATAAATACTCCTTGTAAGAAAACATGTTGGATGAGGAATCATTTCCTGCGGCAGATTACGATGACTCCTTCTTAATATACCAGCACAGTGACAACCGTCAAACATTTTGCAGTATCCATAAATCACCTGATATTTTTCACGCCCCAAATGCATCACAACATTATCCACAGCATCCTCCTCATAAAAATCATCACTATTGATGATTCCTATAACATTTCCATGCGACATTCGTATCCCCTTATTCATGGCATCATAAATCCCATTGTCAGGCTCACTTACATACTGCATTCTGCCTTGAAACTGATCCTCGTACTCCTGAATAATTTCCAAAGTACCATCCGTTGAGGCACCATCCACAATGATGTATTCAATATCTTGATAGGTCTGATTCAGTACACTTTCAATCGTCTGCCTTATCGTTTTCGCACTGTTCAGACATGGCGTTATGATCGATATTTTCACATCCTTCACTCCATACTCTATATTCTAATCCAATCTGCCGGAAAGTCTGACATCTCCACTCCCTGTCCTCCTACATAAGTCCATACTCGCGGCATTATCACCACCTTGTTTTCATAAGAACACAGCCATGCTGCCCACCAGCTAAAGGTGCTGTTAGCGATAATAAAATTCCTGCACCTGCTCATAATCATCAATTCTTGATAATCCTCAAATTTGCCATAATCCTCAATATAATAATTATTATCTTTATTTCCAAACTGCCTTTTAACCCATGACAGATCATCCGAGAAAAAAAGATACCGTGGTACTCCCAGTTTTTTCTCCATATACGCCATTGCTTTCTTGTAATAATTTACAGGCAGGCAGTTCCTAATATATTGATAGTCCCCTCTTCGGCAATGAACTGCGACTATATTGTCTTCCTGTAACAGCTCTCTTAATTCAGCCGGTATACGTATTTTATATTTGGGCGTAATTTCTTTAAGCAGCAGCCTGCGAATAGAAGAAAAATATTTAGGATTCTGAAACCATCCCTTATAATAAACATTTCCTCTGGTATTCAAATAGCTTTCCTTATACTCTTGTGCATTTTGTTGAATTGTTACCTTATACATCCATAAATGAAGTTTCGCTAATTTGGATATCAGTTTTCCGAACATGTCCTCTTGAATAAGAAAACTGTATTTCTCTATGTTTTTCTTCTCAACTTCCTTTATCCTTATATTAAAACAATTTAATTGATATCTACGCCTTGTACTTGTTCTGCACAGCGGAAATAGCTGATCCGTGTATCCGCTTGTATCTAAAAATACCTTTTTCCCATTTACTTGTATACTTCGAGCAAATGCATATTGAAATAGCTGGTTGCCAAGTCCTTCATATATCTTTACAATTATCATTGCACCCCTCACGATCTATAGATTTTTTACACTCAACTCTATCTATCAAATGTATAAGTAACTGTGTCCCGTAATAAATCACAATTAAAAAGTGACCATCTGGAAAGCAGTTCATACAAACATCTCTCCCAGCCAATTGTTTCCTGATATCTATTTCCTAATGAACCACTTATTCCATCTATGACAGGAAAGTGCGGAATATTATATATGATTAATCCATTTTCAATGATCCGCTTTGCAAACACATGCTCTAAATATATTCCCCTTTTATCACAAACATTTTTATATGCATCTACAAAAACAGCCATATAAATCTTTTTAGGGATTCCGTATAGCACAGTATTCATCTTTGTACTTTTTTCAGATTTTCGAAAATTATGAATATTTTTATTCATATATATTTTAGTTAAATCTATCCTTTCTATTATCTGATCGATATTAGTAACTTTCAACCGTCCTGTAACCTTGATAAAATATGATGATTTTTTTAATAGTAAACTATGATGCAAGGCATATTCTATAATCTCTCCCTCTCCATATCCTTTTCCATTCTCTATAATTTTCTTTTTATCTCCAACAAACTGAATAATTTCAAGTTTTTTCCCATATTCTTTGGCCAATGCAGTCATTTCATCAACTGGAAAATTGAATCCACTATTATCGCATAATACAATATTATTAAGATTTGTATGAACAATATAAAACCTCAAACTATCCAGATATTGAGACAAGCGCTGTTTGGGTTCCTTCAAGATCAAAAATCTTTTTTCCTGTGGTACAATAGATGACGTAATCAATAGCACTGCCCTTTTTTCGATTCTATGATTTCGTTTTGTTTTTTGCTTTATTCCATATTCCTTTCGAACATTCCCATATAACATCTGTATTGCCTCGTATCTGCTTTTTCTTTACCTACAATTCCACATCCAAACAAATCTATTATAATCCTTTACTGCTATTGCATTATTTTCTACACAAATCTACTCATAGTATTTACATGGATAAATTTTTTTATATAAATTCCACATAGTATGCATATTTAAATTTTGACCTGTTCTACTTCCTTAACTACTTTCAATAGCCTCTTATTAAACTTTTCTTTATTCCATTGCTTGACCCTCTTATAACCAAGCTTCTTCAATCGTTCTCTTAGATTTTCATCCATCCAAAGTTTTTCAATGCAAGATGCTATTTCTTCTGGAGAATCTGGATTAAATAACAATCCTGCATTTCCCACTTGTTCTGGCATCGCATATTTGTCAGAAACAGCAACTGGACACCCTAACAACATTGCCTCAAGTGGAGGAATGTTTGTAGGTCCAAAATATGATGGCATAACCATACCCACTGCATGTTTATACAAATATGCAATATTTCCATTACTGACATAACCCAAAATAGTCACATTATTCTCTAAGCCATTATTTATTATATATTTTTTTATTTTTTTACAGCAATTCTTTTCAGAACCAACTAAAATTAAGTGTATATCTTCTATCCTATCCCTTAATGTCCGAATGGCTTTTACTAAATTAATATGATTCTTGTGATTCCAAAATTGTGCCGGATAAAAAATATATCTATCAGGAACATCTATGTATTCTTCATTTGCATTATATATATATTCTGGAGCAACAAAAGGCAGGCTAATAATATGCGGTACTTTTTTCCTTTTTGCCCTATATGACTCCAAAAGTTGACTTTTCCCCAACTTTGAATCAGTTAATATAACACATGCATATCTCATGTAACTTTTCATATCTATTTCTCTGTCACTATACGCTCCCATAACTTCTGGAAAACGAGTTTCGTATCTATGCATCAGATCATGAACTGGTACAATAATTTTTGCACTATAATTAGGAATAAAGAAAAACTGTTGCGTAGAAAATAAAATATCAATCCCTTCCTTGCGCAGCAACTTTCCCATAGGTGTCATATATGTATTATAGATTTGACATAAATAAGGAAATTTGTAATTAACTATTTTTTCTCTTTGTTTCAAAGATGGAATCACTCTATCCATACATCTTACTTGATGTTTTCGACACCATCTTCGCCAAAAGCGATTATAGCATATAGCAATAAGTTCATATGTTAAACCCGCATTTTGTGCTAAACATTCAGCCACTAGCATTGCATATTGATGCCCTCCACCAAAATAGGGCTCAGTAGCTAATATTATTGCAATTTTACATTTTTTCATATTTATAATCCGCCTTTCTGCGAAAGGCATCGATGGGGTTATGAAACCTTATTTCGGCTTTCGCTTTTCAAATTTTTGTGATATAATTTTCCTACCTCAAAATACAACTATGGCATCCCGGCATCAGTATCAGATTCACCCATTCGTTTGGTTTTGATGTGCAGGTGCGCCAAAGTAGTTTTAAGGTGGGAATATTGGTATCCAAGGCTCGCTATGCGAGTCTGTTTATGTTGCTACACCCTAAAAAATGCCTGTTTTTTGTTTGTTTCAAACTTACCACCAAATAATACATCTCATATAGCTCTTGCAACAAAATAACTTGTCCATGAACTATAAACCGTTTCTTCAAGCGTTTTACACTCCAAATTATCAATAAGCTCAAATTCAGTTTCTTTTAGAAATGTTTCTAATTGTGCTCTGAAAAAATATCGCATATTATGTACTTCATTTATCACTCTCGTTTCATTTGATATTTTTTCAATTGCCAAAACCTCATAAAAAACATCTACAGTATTTGTTTTATCATGCATAATTGTTCTGACTACACGAATCAATTTGAATTTCTCATCCTGAACTTCTTTTACGCGAACCAGAGATTTATCACTTAATACTCCTGGTCCATACCATACATGAAAAGCGCCATTACAGCTTCATATTTTTTAACCGATACATACTTTCTAATATCAGCCACCGAAAATCTTATGCTAACGTTTTCCTTCCTACTATTTTCTCTGACTATTTCAATCATTGCAGGACTCATATCAATCCCACTACACTCATATCTCAATCTGGACAATTCGATATCATGCTTTCCGGTACCACACCCAAAATTAAGTATTGTTTTAATGTTACGGTCTCCATATTTTTTCAATAATATATCAAATTGTCCAGCCTCTGTCCGATAATCTATATCCTGATAAAATGTATTATAATAATATGCATAATCCCGAAACACTTCCATGCAGTCCCTCCCATCCGGCATTCCCCATAGTAATCCTTTTATTTACTATTCCATATCTTCCTATCCCTGTATATATTTAATCGCATCTTCAGCTACGCCAACAAATTTCTTTTTATCGCTCTCACCTGCATACGGTCCCTGTTTTACCTCAATCATTTCTACTTCTTCCAGCACTTTAAAGCCATGCCCTCCTGACACCAACAGAATAGTGTCGCCTGCATATAGATTTCGGCTTTCCAGATAGTCTTCATATTCATCATAAAAATCTATTCTCATTTTTCCTTTTTTTATGAATAACACTTCCTGCGTCAATACCACATTTCTGTGTACCAAATTATGTATATGTGCATCTATTACCTTTCCTGCCGGATGATGCATATATGCCACTTGTTGTGAATACTGATTCGGCGTAATAAAATCTACTCCTTCATATGTATAATTGCTGCGTATAATCATCGCTAACAATTTTTCCCTTTTCTTTACTTCTTCAATTTGTCTCATTATAACCTCTTCTTAATGTCAACCCTTTTTCCTTTCTGCCATAAACAATTCCACGCCTAAAATCAAGAGTAGAAAATATATTTGCATCATGATAATAGAGCATATACCCCATAGATGTATTAGTCCTATAACCGTAAGCATTCAAAATATCTTTTAAAGCAATTTCATCCCCTGCCCTATGATAACTGCAAATGGCACACTTGACATTCCCATTAATTAATAATTTTCTTGCACCTAATAATGCTTCACATTCTGATCCCTCAACATCCATTTTCAAAAAATCTATTTTTTCCTTTATTATCGTATCCATTCTAACCAAATTATTATCATCTATATATCCTGCATATTTATTAATAAATTCTATCTTGTCTTTAAATTTTTCAAACGTTTTTCTTAATGGTTTCCACCATTTTTTATCTCCCTCAAATAAATAGATTTTAGAAGCCTTTTCAACAAAACGTATCGAAAAATCTCCTTCTGCCGCTCCAACATCAGCAATAATATCCCCTTCATTTATCGTAATATCATCTTTAATATATAAATGCGGAGATGTTTCCTGTTGCTCCTGCATTACATTTCTTATAATTTTTTTACCTTCAAAACTTTCAAACTTAGTATCATATGGGTAATACATTTTCTTATCTTCCAATATTATAAATGGCATATTTTCTATATAATCCCATTCTACCACATGAAACATTTCTTCCTTTACAAACTGATTAAATACAGTAAGCTGATTATTTTTCCAATACTCTAGGGTTTCCAATATATCCAAATCTTCAGAAGTCTGATATTTTTCTGACATTAAACACTTTAATAAAAAATAAATATTTTCAATCTTATCTTCGGGTATTTTATGCCAGTATATTAACCCGTCTTTAATTTCCTCAAAATTCAGATTCGACAAAATAATAATCTTATCTATTTCCTTCCCCAGTTCATGTGGCGCATATACTCTCCTGCCAAAACATTCTCCCCAATTATCTGAATTATTATCACAAAATCCAACGATATCAAGTCCAGAAAGATTCTTCTCAATTTTAGAATATATATTTCTTGCATAATTTCCTGTTCCAAATAATACAACCTTCACTATTCTAATTTCCTCACTTTCAATCATATATTCCCATATCCAGAATTTCGCTTTTAATACTCCCCCCTCCTATAGCAAGTGCTCCAAGTGCACCATAACAATAACAGTTGGCTAATAAATAATTACATCTTGCTAAAACTTCTATAGCTGTACAGTATTCCAATCCTCTTAAATAATTATCATTTTCTCTTTCAAATTTTACATCTATTAACATCTTATTTATATCAGTTTTTACTCTTGTTTGTTCTGTGAAAAGCAGATTTTCACCAAAAGATTTCTTAAACTTCTCAAAAATATTTAAATCTTCTGTTGCTAAATAAATATAATTATACTCTCCCTTCTGAAATTTGCTTTGACATTCATCAATTAATAAATCTGTATCAAAAGGAATCGGATGATTTTTAGGTTTCAAACAAACATAATCTGTACCTCTTGCCAATACTCCTAAAATTTTTCCTGACATCTTCAGGTGATTTAATTCTTTATTAATTTGATTTTTTAACATCTGACTTGGCGTAAAATGAGTCACTTTTCCTAAATTTTCATAAGTTTCCCTCCACCATTCGCAAGATAAATACTCACTTTTTGACAGTGTTAAATAATTATATTCTACACTGTCAAACTTACTTAAAATAACCTTTTTACTTTGATATGCCTCATCAAGTGTATATTTAGACGGCTGTTCATAGTAGTCCTCCCATACATTTACAATGCCATAACGATCTAATCCGCTATATTCTGTATAATAATTTTTCATATCAACTAATAATTCATATCCTAGTTGTCGTGTTTTATAATATAATGCCATAGCCCGGTCAAAAAAATTGTAAAATCCATTTTTTGATTCCTGCCAATGTGCCCTGTAAATATAAAATATAACGTTTGGATTTTTTTCTCCGAATGTTTCACAACGTTCATTGCAAAACTCATCCATAAACCAGGATATTTTTGACTCCTCTATGTTAAACCTTCCTATCAGACTTGCTTTGATTTCTTCAAAAAATATACTTGTTATCAAAATTATGTCAAACGCCAGATTAACCGCATCTTCAACTTTGTATTTCTTCATTTCCCAGCTTGATATATTAAATTTAGAATCAGTAATCCCTACTATATTATATAACTGGTTAATCCAATAAACATTTTTTTGGTATGTTTCCCCATATCCATATATTAATACATTCATTTTATGCATCCTGTCTCCTCCATGCTGCTATTCATACATTTCTGCTACTCCGTACCCTTCTTAATATTGTTAACTACTTTTAAAACTTTTTCTGCCACAATATTCATTTGCTCCTTTGTAAGAGCAAGTCCGCTTGGGATATAAAACCCTTTTCTTGCCAGATACTCTGCATTAAGATACATCTCATTCACAAACATTCCTTGCTGCTGGTATACTGGCTGCTGATGCATACACCAAAAGAAAGCTCTCGAACCAATCCCTTCTTCTTCTAAAAGCCTTTGTACCGTTCTATTATCTGCTTGAATATTTTTATCTAATACAATCCCATACACCCAATAAATATTCTCGGCATATTCAGTTTTTTCAATTGGAAGTATTAATCCTTCTACATCTTGCAACCGCTCAGTATAATATCTGCCCATCCATCTTTTCTTTTCTATAAACTCATGTAATCTTTCCAATTGTGCTAATCCGACTGCTGCCTGTAAATTGGTAAAACGATAATTACCACTGATTTCATCATGCACATAACGAACATCCTTCCTAAAGCAAAGATTTCTAAGCATTCTACATCGTTCAGCTATTTCCTTATCATCTGTCAACACCATTCCACCTTCGCCTGTGGTAATATGCTTATTTGGATAAAAACTGAATATGCTGATATCTCCGAAACTTCCACAAGGTTTCTTATTATATGTCTGACCATGCATCTCCGCCGCATCTTCAATAATTTTCAAATTAAATTTTTTTGCCAATGCCATAACCCTATCAACTTTTACAGGAAGTCCATACAAATGGACTATCATAATAGCCTTTGTTCTCGGTGTTATCTTAGCCTCAATTTCGTCCACATTCATATTCCAAGTATACAGATCACTATCAACTAATACAGGAACAGCTCCTACTTTCATAACTGCCATTGCACATGAAATAATAGTAAATGTAGGCATAATTACCTCATCTCCCTTACCAATGCCCAATGCCTGTACAGCTATTTCCAGTGCTGCAGTACCACTGGAAACCGCAATACCATACCCTCTATTAACAACAACACTCATCTTCTGCTCAAATTCTTTAACAAATGGTCCCTCAGAAGAAATCCATCCCTTATCAATACACTCGCACAAATACTCTTTTTCATTCCCATTTAATAACGGTTCATTTACAGGTATATAATTCATACCCTCTCCCTTTCATAGTAAATATTTTTGTTCCTTTCGTAATCTAATATGAATTTTTTAGCGCATTATTTCATTATTCTAAATATTTCGCTCAATGCTAATCCATTTTCTTTTATCAGACAATCTAATGTTTTGCCAGAAACCGCATGGCATACATCCTGTGTAATTTTCTTAACAGTTGTTCCTTTTTCAGAAATTTCAGTCTGAAAGATTTGATTCATATTATCTGTAATAAATGCCTGCTCCAAACATACTTTGTCATTTATTCCAAAACGTTGGACATTATCAGTCAAAAGCTCCAAAAACTTTTTCACCGGCTCTATGCACAGAACAAAATCGTCGGTATAATTCCATATGGCGGCTAATGTATCTCCTACACTTGCTCCAATATCAATATTCCACTTTCCTTCCTTTTCTTGTGTCATTTGTGCCAAATACGAAAAAAACTGTCATACATTTTATAGAATTTCTCATATCTTGGCAGTACATGACCTTCTCCCAAATCTATCTTAAAATTTTCAAATAAGAACTTTTTCCTTTGGTATCGCTAATTCATATAAAGATTATACTTTCTATATTACTCCAACTCAAAAATCATACATTTTACATCAACCCTCTGTCTATCCACATAAAAAATACCGTCCACACAGGATGGAAATTGTACCTTCAGATGATAACCTTCCATTAACTGTAATATTTCCGTTTCTTCAAATATCTTTATCGGATAAGCATTTGTACATATTGTCTCATCTGCATACTGAATGGCAATTCTACTCCTTACCGAAAACATTGTCCTGTCTATCAAAATGTACTTAGGCCTTAATTTTATAGCCTTTTTAACCATTACTTCATAATCCTTAATACACTGCAATACCCCTGAAAAAATCACAATATCCGCACGTTGTATATCACTCAAATCGTCCCAAAAATTAATTTTTTCATGTTGTATCTTTTCTCTTCCGCATTTTACATAATTTGGATGTTCGACAATTTCCCATAAAATATTTTTCCCCTCATAAACATCTAAAAAATCTTTATTCTGCCAATACAGACTTCCTAACGCCCCCCCGACATCAACAACATTTATCGTATCTTTCAGGCTGCATATTACTCCAATCAGAGTGAGCAAATGATATGTATATGCTGTATCATAAAACACAACAGAATCCCTCTCATACTTTGCTTTTCCGTTCATCACTTCCAAAGTAGCCCTATAAACCTTATCTAAAATAACCTGGTTATCATATCCATCTGCATGTTTCTTTGCCTCCTCCCATGACGCATAATCCCCCTGTACATAAAATCCTTTTTTACTGTCGGAATGAGGCATCAGATAAAATTCACTTTCACTTCCCGTATTATAAAATTTTATGATTTTCCCACTAAATTTCTTATTTCTTATTTCTTTCTCAATCTCATCCTGAAATTTATACGATGATATTACAATACTGTCAATCCCGTTCAAGTCTAACTCTGATGTTTCAGTTATTGCCCTTCCAAAATATAAATCATCACTATGATCTCTACTTGCAAACATCACGTTAGGATACAATAAGAGCTTTGTATATTTCATTAATTCATCCGTATGTCTCCCTGTTCCCCATACTACTATTCTTTCACTTTCATTCATTTGATCAATTGCCATTCTTATCTCTTCTAACTTTTCCTCAAAAAACATCTTATTTTTTCTCCTTTTATGATTTTATTCATTGTGTTCTATCTTTTCTCTTCATTAAACAAACTTCAACATGTCTACCTTGTTTTCCACTTTCAGAAGAAAATGTCACTTCCTACTGAATGATTCATATATAACATTTCCTGCAATGACATTTTTTTGAAAGTCATCATGAATATAATCTGATTTCTTAATCTTTTTAATCAGAAATTCCAAAGGATGAAAAAAATCTTCAACATAATATTGATTACTCCATTTTTCTGTCAAAAGCAACTTTTCTATTTCATGTTCATCTATGCATTCCTTTATGCCTCTCCCTGCTTTTTCTATCACACCAAAATTATTTATAACATACCATGCTTGTGTAGAATAATCACAAAAATACAATTTATTATCAATTACTCCAGCAAATACAATATTTATTTTTTCTACATCTGCTACTGAATAATAACTTGCTTTCCTTTCGTCAGTCTCCAATCGACAGATTTCATTTGATATATATGATATAACCCAAATATCACCTAAATACGCTATAACCCCTCTGTCCACAAATGCCTGCATCTGAATCTGTGTTTCTTCACATCCACCTTTTACATAATTCCAAAAAATAACATGACATATTTCTTCATTATCATGTGTTACTAATACATAAGTATCCTTAATTCTTATCATCCTGACATACTTATTTACTTTATTACCAATCTCATGAAAACAATATTCGCCTGTATTCATATTAAATTCCAAAACTCTGTTACACTGATAACATGGAATCAGGAATCTGTCCTCCTCCACTACTCCTCCATATCCCAAAATATTTTCATTCTTATCCAACATTATTTCATCACTGAGTTCATCCAACCACTGATCGACAATCTCTACTTCATAACTCTCAAGATTAATTTTCACTATTCCAGGATATCGTACTCCTAACAAGTAAAGATACTCCTTGTAAATTACTGCTTCACCAAAATATATTGGCTGCAAAATATCTGACAAGCCAGGTATCTTTACATCTGTAAAACCCCCGCCTTCAATATTAAATATATATATTCTCTTGGCGGTTGCTGGCACGAAAATTAAGCTGTTTTTATATTGAACCATCTTCAAAAATAATCCAACTTGTTCAAATGGCTCATATGGAAATATTGCTATTCTTTCTGTCCTTTTTTCTTCCAGATTGTATTTATATAATCCGTTGTAATCTCCCGATGTAAACCAAATCTCATTATTTATCTGAATATAATCCACAAAATAAAATGGCCTTTTTAACATGCTTTACTCCCAAAAAAGATGTAAAACATTATATTGTATTAACAATTTCATATTTTACATCATCATTTATTTCTCCCAGACCTGTTTTTTCAGAAACTCTTTATAAAGCCAGCTCCCCCACAATAAATTGTGGGGGACAACCAACTTATAATAACTATCATACAGTAAAACAAACCTAACTTTACCAAAATATTTAACAAATAAAGTTAATTAGTTGGAACTGCAACAGGTGTACTCTCCATTGTTGTACCATTCTGTAAGTTAACTGTTACTGTAATCGTTTTTCCAAGTATGTAGCTCGTCCAATTGCTACCAAGTGTAAATGTTTTTACACTTGATGAATCATCTGAATCCCATACCCATTCACCATCTGCTGGATCAGCATCATTCAATGTATAATCATCTGTTCCATCGTTAATACTTAATGACGCATAATTAGCACCATTAAAGTTTGTAAGAGTAATAACACCATCTGCACTAAAGCTAACTGCTGCCTCTTTATACAGACCATATGTACAGCTATCCTTTACAAGCTCATATGCAGATCCCTGCACACCCGTAATATCATAATTAATTGTAATAGAGGTAAAATCATTCTTTGTCCAGCCACCCGACTTACCTGTTGACAACTTGCCAACAAATCTGAATCCAGCCTCTCCGCCAACAGTTGTCTGACCTGCGTATACATAGTTCTTACTTGCAGCCGGAACCGAAGCCGTTGTTGCTGCCTTATAGTATTTGTTAGTACCAGCATAAGTCGCGGTTGAATCCTTTTCCAACTTACTAACAGTCGCTCCATTCGTGGTAGCATCTGCTGAAGCAACTACATATATATCAGATGCCTTGAGTGCTGTTGCTAACTTAGTATCATCTGTAATAGTAGTATCTTCTGTAAGTTCATAAAACTCTGCATAGGAAGGAACGTCTGTATCAGCAATCTGCAGCTTATACTCTACATTTCCTGTTCCTTTATCAAGATAAAATTCTTGTTTTGACTTTCCGTCTGCCGGGTTAACAGTTGTAACATTTGAACTGGTTTCTGTCAAATCTGCGATTGTCCCAGAGCCATATTTGTCTGCCGCTGTTTTTGCCGCTACAGCCAACCATGCATTTCCCTTCTTTGCCGCATCCTCAACAACCTCATCTTTAGTAGCCTTAAGTGTTACATCTGTACCTACAACCACTACGGATTCCGTTGATACATGCACAGGAACAGTACTAAAGTTTTTAATCCCAAACTCCTCGGAATAAATCTGTGAACCATCTCCCGCTGTCTCAAATTCATCAACAGCAACTCCAAGTTTCGTGGGAACCTGTACCCTGATTACTGCATTCTTTGTGGTTACATCAGTGTTTACGCTTCCTGTCGCCGCCATAACTGACATTGTCATCTGCGCTGCAATAAGAGCACCTGTTACTACTGTTGAAAATAATTTTCTTTTCTTCATTTCATCTTCCTCCCTATATTGTCAAGTGATTTTCCTTAAAAAATCAAGGAATTTATAGTTACATATCTCAGATGAATGAGCCAAGGAGATGGACATTTCTC
>KE159549.1:99103-106668 GCA_000403215.2 Lachnospiraceae bacterium A4 | reverse complement strand
TCCAAAAGTCAGTAATCTTATTTTACTCTGAGGTATCTTTTTATCAACCACCCTTCTTGGAATTCCCTATATTTGAATTATACAGGAAGCTCCTTGAAAGTATTTTTATATAATCACGTATCCTGTATGGATACATTGATTACCAAGACTAATTCTGTATGATGATTGTCACATTGAACCCAGTACTACTGTAATCCTCATACGTACCATTCTCCATCTCATCCAGCAGATAGATCATACAGGTGGCATCATATACTCCTGCCTCCAAATCCACATCCAATTTAATAGATGGAATCTGTGCACCGACAGGAATAACTCCTGTAGAGAACAACTTTTCTCCTGAATCCTTTAATAAAACTTCACATCGTATAGGTTTGACATTGTTCGGAGAGTTTCCAAGAAGTGCATCGGTTGCCTCCGAACTTCCATCTGGAAAAATCCAGTCTGTCGTCATATACGTCTCAAAGTATCCGTCCTGCACCTGTTCGCCCATATCGTCCATGATCTGCTGGTAGTTTCCTTCATCCATGGTATACACTCCATTATTCTGCGGTGTGTCGTCCTCCTTGTTCATCAGCATGACAAACATCGCCACCGCCGCACCCACTGCAAGAAGTGCTATGATGCAGATCCCTGCGATTATAATCTTCGTTTTCTTATTCATTTCCTGTCTCCTCTCCCGATTCGGGATTTGCTGCTGTCTCTATATCCGAACGCTCTTCTGGCTGATCAGTTTCCTCTGTCTGCTCTGCTTCCGAACTCTCTTCTGACGTTTCTGACTCACCCGCTGAATGTTCTTCTGTCGGCTCTGATACGCTCTCTGAACCTTTTTCCGCTGTCTCTGCTTCCGAAGTTTCTTCCCCTGGTTCTGGCTCACTCGTCGCGCTTACTTCCTCCGGTTCTGTTTCCGAGCTTTCCTGCACCGGCTCTGAATATTCTTCCTCTGGCTCGGTTTCTGACTCTGCTTCCGCACTTTCTTCCTCCGTCACAGATCCGCTCTCTGAATGCTCTGAATCTTCTGTCTCCGAGATACTCGCCGCAGTTTCAGTCTCCTTCTCCTGCGGCTCTATACACCAGTCATAGGTAACACTAATCCTCACATCACTACTCTGCCAGTTTTGGGACGTATTTTCGTTCATCTCCCCTGTAAATTCCAGCGTTATGCTCTCATCTGGCGCCAGCTTGATCTCATAATCCGTTCCTTCCGGCATCAGAACAAATCTGTCCTCATCATTAATCAACAATTCAATATATAGTTTCTTGTCTTTTCCACTATGAATGCCGTCACTGTTTTCCTGCACATGGACATCTTCACCCACTTCACAGGCAATTCCGGTCAGTTTCAGTGTCCCTGACATGTCGCCAGTATTTTTTATGATATATTGCTCGGAGTAAACCTGCGTCCTGCCGTCCATCTCCCATGGGTCCATCACAATTTCAAATTTCTGCGGCATTAGCAGGCTGGTCAGCCCCATTCCTGTTTTCCACCTTTTCTCGATCTGCCCGGATTCGTCAGCGATCTCTGTCATTTCCTCTGCACTCTCCTCCGTATCAGCCTCACTCTGTGCTCCGCTTTCCCCCTCTTGCAATGACTCCTGCTCACTTTCCGTTTCAGAAGCATCTTCACGGGTACTTTGGCTTTCCTCTGCTTCGGTCGTGCTATTTTCGAGCTGGTTTTGGCTTTCCTCTGGCTCGGATATCTGATTTTCATTTGAGTTCTCTGTCTCAAACTCTACGGTTTTTGTGTTTCCGTGCGCTGTCTCGCCTTCAATCGTGTTTTCATACTGTGTCCCACTTTCTTCGCTTTCTGTCGTCTGATGGATTTCCTCAGCGGCATATACAGATGCCATTGAAAATAGAATACTGATTCCACTGATCAATGATGCAATCCTGACTGCTTTCGTTTTTTTCATACAGTATGCCCCTCTCGTTTTCATGTTTGATGCAAGCCCCCGTGCTGCCTTTGCGGTATCGCTTCTTTGAACGTTTTGAATGGGGCTTGCATATAAAAAAGATGTAAAGTACAAATTATTGACAACTTCATACTTTACATCTTTTTAACAAATTGATTATTTTATTCTCGATATAGATTTGACAATCTAAACAATGTCCAACTGGAAATTTTGATCATAGTCCGCAGCATCCTTACAAAAATACATCTTCCTGTTATATGGATTGGCAGTAAAAATCACCTGTTGTAATATATCCATTCCCAGCACTGTGTCCGTTACCCTCTCATCAAAGGTTATCCATATATCTTGTTTTCCTAGATCTATATTTCCAATTGTAAACTGTTTCAAACTACATTTATAAAATGTAACAGGCATACTTCTAACAAACCCGCCAAGTGCTTTGATCTCGTTATCTGCCAACTCACTTTCTTCTAAATGTATATCAAAAATCTTATAGTTACAACAAGTAAACATTGCTCCGGTGTCCACTATAAATTTTGCCATGTTAACATCTCTGTTCACCATAATGCACTCAGCCAGATACTTATTGTTCTTTATACTCGTATTGTACACCTACTGCTCCTCCATTGTTATAGCTTCCACCAAGAACACATAATTTTCCTTCTGCCCTCAATTTTTCTCTCTGGTCGATCAATTGGTCAAATGAATCATTCGACGTACTAACACAATACAAATAACCGTTATGATCAACAATTTTATCATAACTGTCTATAATGTAAAGGTACTTGCAGTCTTTATATAAATCTTCCATTTCATCATCCGATCTAAGCACCTTCTCGTCGAGCATTTTCAGCATAAAATCTGCCTCCTTTTCGTTCCTGCTTCCAAGTCATCATGATATAGTCAGTATAACATTGCATCATATTTTCGTCAAGGTTTCTCGAATATATGTTTCTATTCTCTATTTCCATCTACCCTCTACAGATATAAAGTATGAAATTGTCAAGGTTCCACTTTTCTTCAAAATCTCACGCAGTAATCTCTACATTCTGTATCATGACTGGTTTTCCTGTCTGTTGATACAGTTGTACCACACTGCTTCCATCGCCGTAATATGCATCGCTGATCGCGATTGCCCTGTCCAGATCTGCGGTATCGTCATAGATGCCCCAGCCTTCTGCTAAATACTGATTCCGCATTGCTTTATATGCCTCCCACAGCTGAGGACGCATGCTGGTGAGTGTGCTCTCAATCAGCGGATGCGGACGCCACAGCAGGACTGCTTCCTCTTGATTTTTCCGAAAGACATCAAATACATAGTTCATCTTCACAAGCATCTTTTCGTTATGTCTCAACAGTCCGGCAATACTCGTATTGTACAGAATTATTTTCTTCCAGCTCATATCAGGTCTGCGGATTAACTCCAACCATGGTTCGGGTATTTTCACTTCTTCTTTTATGGTACATGCCACCTTGTCATATTTCGGCGAGCCAAGACCAAGAATCTTATTCTCCCAGTATTTTCTTGCGGCAGCACTGCAATCGCCTGATTCTTTCATAAGAACTTTGATATAGACCTGCCGCATGTCCTCCGACTGCACAATGACCTTGTCGGCATTGTACACGCCCGGCGTGGTGCAGAAATGCTGCATGGACTTTATTCGCTCCTCCTCCTCAGGCTTGATCTCTCCCAATACGAAATATGGTATATAGATCAACTGGTCTGTAAATTTTTTTAAATGCTCCGAATAGAAAAACGGATGCACGCTTGTGACCAGATTCAGTCCGTCATACGGGTTATGGATATAGATCATGTCTGGGCGATGTTTCTCGAAATCAAATGTATCATATTTGGTAATAGGCACATACGCTGGATACTGGTCATCTTCGCAGTGCATTTTGCGAAAACTGCCGTCTGGATTCTTGTCATAATATGGAATCGGAATTACATAGGCATCACAGTTTTCGTCCTCATCTGCTGCGCGCCACACACTTTCCAAGCTATCCCACATACTCGCTTTATATGGAAGAAACACTGCTTCTATTCTAGTCGGAATATCCCATTTAAAGCTGTTCTCAGCTTTGATTAGCTGCTGCCTGAGCAATTTATGGACTTTTTTTGCATTGTGCTCTTTGTCTGATGAAAACAGCTCTTCGTACAACTGATACACAAGTTCACAATATTCTTCCAGAAGGCAAACCGTCGGGTGTCCCTCTCCCTCTATGTTTTCAATAAATGTGCCTATCGCGGCGGCGCTGTTCTGACAGTCCTTTAGCAAATCCAGTGCCTGTTCGATATGGTGCTGTTCGACATCGCTTTTGATCTGTATGTGTGCTTCCTCGAGTTGCCCAAACAGTGTTTCTGCCTGCTGTCTCTGCGCTTTTCTCATTTCTGTTCTCCAGTTTTTAAAAACTCTTTAATAAATAATTATCATAAGGATTAGCCGAGTGTCTCCACCTGCAAATCTGACATAGTAGATTTGCTTCGCTCCGCATAAGGCTGCGGTCTTGGCATACCGGAAAATCATGAAATCATGACTTAGATAATGCCGTCTTTTGCCTTTATGGACAGTTGTTTCACCGCCCATGATATTGTAAACATACGCCCCTGTGATCCTGATTGGTGCACTGTACCAGCGACATTTTATCGAAATTGAGTATACATCTCCGGGCACCAGCTTCTGCTGATATTGTTCCTTGGGACGCCCATGTGCATAAAAATGCCGCCGGCACAGTACGCCGGGTGAAATCATCTGTGTAAATTTCAGATAATTTATTCTCAGGGTTGTATGATTCAACCTTTCGTTGCTATATAATTGTTTTCAATGTTTTTAGCGCCGTTCAATGAGATCGCAGCGGCAAACCCGCAATCTGGACAATAAAAACCGTCCGGCATTCGCCTGCCCTCAGCGCCGCAAAGGGAACAAATATTTCCCGTTCCTTTTGAACTGATCTCAACCAGCTCAATCGCATTCAAGCGGCATTTGTACGACAGCCGTTCCCTGATATAGCCATTAAAGCTTCTTGTCAAATTTCTATTGGCAGATCTTGATGGAAGCTTGGTTTTATTGACGGTTACTGGCCTCGTAATCACAATCTTTGCTGGCTTTTCTGCCGCCAGCATTCTGTTGATCTCCGTATTGATGAATGTCTCTGTCTTTGCGCGCTGCTTTTCTTTATTCCGCCTGTATTTCTCTGTGCCAAGGTTGCATCGTTTTATCAGGTCTGCTTTTTCCCGATCTCCATCTGCACTGCTTCTCCGGTGCGCCGTATGCATACTGGCACGCGCGCTGTTTTTTTCCATCAGACGCTGTGTCTCTGCCGATGTCATGCTGCCCAGTGACTGTCCATAAACATTGCCGTTTGACAGCGTGAGCATATCACGATAGCCGATATGGATATAGATGGTGTTTTCATAGTCTGCATGTTTTCTGATTCTTGTCTCTGTTGGCAGTGCCAGTGCGGCATAATCTTTCCTGATGCAAAGACGAATCTGCCGGGTACAGATATGGTCATCTTTTAAGGGCAGTGCAATCCGTTTTCCCGGTATCCTTGACGCGATGCAAATCATACCGTTCCGATAGGTATAGCCGCATGGCGCGATACTGAAATAATCCGCACTGTCGGTATTTGGTCTTGCCAGATACTTCCTCGTAAGCCTGCAAAGCAGACTGTTGAGACGTTCCGTGTCAATGTCAAGCCCCTTTGCATTTCTGGGAAGTTCAAACGTCTCATGACAAAGCACGGCGGCGTAGACTTTGTCCAGCCTCAGGATTGTCCTTAAATACATTCTGTCCTCGCTGCTCAGATTCTCGTTTGCCGTGATCAGAATGCCAATCTTCTTTTTCAGCATTCCCCACATTCCTTTAATGTCCGCCACTGCGTCAATGATCGCAGGGTCAAAGTATGCGGAGGGCAGTCCCAGTTGCGTCCGAATCCCGCTGTGGCGCATTTCGCCCATGATATCATACGCAGGAGTCAGCCTGCCGAGACTTTTAATGCCGGCATATCTTTTGTAGGTATGATTCTTGACCTTATTGTAGTCCAAAGCGATCCCCCTTAAAAACGCCATCGTCTCCTCTGGCAAGGGTTCACTGTACTGCCATATGGTCTTTGTCAGCGTACCTCCCACGATATCCTCCTAAATTCTCTGTCACTTTGCAAAAAATTATGGTACAAACGCTATTTTTCAGATATAAATAATTATAGCAATGCTCTTATCTCATTTTCGCAGATTCAAATAGTCTGCGAAAATCCCCCCAAAGCTGACGTACTACAGGATTTCTTAGCCTGCCTGACCATGAACTTGACCCCAAATTCTCTCATGAAGCCTTGCCATTCCCTGCCGCTTGGTTTCCATGGACGGATGCACATAGCGGCGCAAGGTCATCTGCACATCGGCGTGTCCTAGAATCTCGCTCAGGCTCTTTACGTCCATTCCGCCTTCTACGCAGTTTGTCGCAAAAGTATGCCTGAGGATATGGAAATTTTTATTTTCCACCCCCGCCTCACGGAGCAGCTTCTTATAGCGATATTGCAGCGTTCGGGGTTCGAGCGGTTTATCCCCGCCAAAGATGTATTCTTTGCCGTCCTGAAACTGTTTAAGCAATGCTATCACACTGTTAGACAGTGGGATTTCCCGGCGGGAACACGCGCTTTTGGGGACAGACACCACTAGGGCAGTCCGTGTTCTCTGTCCCTCAACAGGAAGTCGCTGTACCGTTCTGACGACTGACATTATCCCATTTTCAAAATCAATATCCGACCATTTCAGTGCGCAGAGTTCTCCCAGTCTGAGTCCCGTCAGCAGACTTAACAGCACCGCAAATTTAAAGCGATCCATCTCCTGATACAGTACGCTTGCCAGCTTTTGCTGTTCACTGCGGGCAAGGACTGCGACTGTTTTTTTCACTGAACCCAACGCCGGTTTTTTGAGCGGCGTGACTGTTATCGCATACTGTGCTGATGCAAATTTTAAGATTCGGTTCAAAATACTATAAATGCTCATCTGCATACTCTCTGACAGGGTATTGGGGATTCTGCCGGACACGCAGGCATACGTCAGTTCTGAAAGCACAGTCTCTTGAAAAAGTGGCTGAATATGGGTATGATAAACGGTATTGTACTTAATATAGGTAGAGAACTTTCTCTGCTCCTTAACGGACTCAAGCCATTTCTGCGCGACCTCCCCAAACATAATCTTGGCGGCACCGAGCTGTTTTTCCGCCGCCGTCCCCTCCTGCGACAGACTTTTTTGTGCACTCAACCTCGCACGCACCTCAGAATAGGAATGCCCATAGACAGACTGATAGACCGTCCTTTTTCGCTCCGTACTGTAAACCGCAAAACGTCCTTCCCAGCGGCCATCTTTTCGTTTCCTGATATTTTCTCCATGTCTTGCCATATCAATTCCCCCTCTTCATTCGTATGATTTTTGACCCCGAATCTGACCATGAAACACGCCAGAAAGCTCATGCCGTGCCCAATTATTGCTTCATTTACCACTGATTTTTCCTGCAAATATAAAAAAATCCTGATTTTTGGAAAAAAAGAATTGTCACAGGGGTTAAAAAGTGTTACACTATTACCGATATAAATTACATATTAGCAACATACTTTTTTATATTTCGCAGACTATTTGAATCTGCGAAA
>KE159549.1:0-99093 GCA_000403215.2 Lachnospiraceae bacterium A4 | reverse complement strand
TTTCGCAGATTCAAATAGTCTGCGAAATATAAAAAAGTATGTTGCTAATATGTAATTTATATCGGTAATAGTGTAACACTTTTTAACCCCTGTGACAATTCTTTTTTTCCAAAAATCAGGATTTTTTTATATTTGCAGGAAAAATCAGTGGTAAATGAAGCAATAATTGGGCACGGCATGAGCTTTCTGGCGTGTTTCATGGTCAGATTCGGGGTCAAAAATCATACGAATGAAGAGGGGGAATTGATATGGCAAGACATGGAGAAAATATCAGGAAACGAAAAGATGGCCGCTGGGAAGGACGTTTTGCGGTTTACAGTACGGAGCGAAAAAGGACGGTCTATCAGTCTGTCTATGGGCATTCCTATTCTGAGGTGCGTGCGAGGTTGAGTGCACAAAAAAGTCTGTCGCAGGAGGGGACGGCGGCGGAAAAACAGCTCGGTGCCGCCAAGATTATGTTTGGGGAGGTCGCGCAGAAATGGCTTGAGTCCGTTAAGGAGCAGAGAAAGTTCTCTACCTATATTAAGTACAATACCGTTTATCATACCCATATTCAGCCACTTTTTCAAGAGACTGTGCTTTCAGAACTGACGTATGCCTGCGTGTCCGGCAGAATCCCCAATACCCTGTCAGAGAGTATGCAGATGAGCATTTATAGTATTTTGAACCGAATCTTAAAATTTGCATCAGCACAGTATGCGATAACAGTCACGCCGCTCAAAAAACCGGCGTTGGGTTCAGTGAAAAAAACAGTCGCAGTCCTTGCCCGCAGTGAACAGCAAAAGCTGGCAAGCGTACTGTATCAGGAGATGGATCGCTTTAAATTTGCGGTGCTGTTAAGTCTGCTGACGGGACTCAGACTGGGAGAACTCTGCGCACTGAAATGGTCGGATATTGATTTTGAAAATGGGATAATGTCAGTCGTCAGAACGGTACAGCGACTTCCTGTTGAGGGACAGAGAACACGGACTGCCCTAGTGGTGTCTGTCCCCAAAAGCGCGTGTTCCCGCCGGGAAATCCCACTGTCTAACAGTGTGATAGCATTGCTTAAACAGTTTCAGGACGGCAAAGAATACATCTTTGGCGGGGATAAACCGCTCGAACCCCGAACGCTGCAATATCGCTATAAGAAGCTGCTCCGTGAGGCGGGGGTGGAAAATAAAAATTTCCATATCCTCAGGCATACTTTTGCGACAAACTGCGTAGAAGGCGGAATGGACGTAAAGAGCCTGAGCGAGATTCTAGGACACGCCGATGTGCAGATGACCTTGCGCCGCTATGTGCATCCGTCCATGGAAACCAAGCGGCAGGGAATGGCAAGGCTTCATGAGAGAATTTGGGGTCAAGTTCATGGTCAGGCAGGCTAAGAAATCCTGTAGTACGTCAGCTTTGGGGGGATTTTCGCAGACTATTTGAATCTGCGAAATTTTATTTGCAAAAAACAGGCCGTTTCTATACGCTCGAAAATAAAAAATCTGAAGCAAATGATGGTTCTTCCATATTTGCATCAGATTTTATTATGTTAGCAAATGACTCGTATAAAAATTTTAAACTAGTATACAGTATCATAGTCGCACCATAAAATCAAGCGAAAGATCAATATACAACGAACAGCGCAAAATTTGTAATTTAATACACCGATACAACTTTTACTGGATTTTTTATCACGGCCATGATAGAATATAGAACAGAGGTGAGCGTCGTGGAGACAAAAGAAAAACAATTTGGCATCAGTTTACTCTTAATACTGTCCATTTTTCTTGGAGTTTGTTTTGGCAGTGCCGATAGGGATTTTCCCCATACTGCGCGGTACGAGTTTTCACAGAATAAAACAATCAGCTACAATGTAAACGATGGCGTTGCAAATTCGGCAGAGATGCTTGAAGCACGCAGCGCCATAGAACTGATCAACGATACTGTACGGCATTCAACCGGCAAAAACAGCAGGTCTCTGGCCCGGCTGCTTTTGCTGGTTGTTGCTGTTGTGATTTTCAGCACTTCTTATTTCATCGTGGCGGTAAAATGGACGCATATTCCAATCTTGCGCAAGAAAGCCATCGAGTTAAATTATATCCACAACAAGGACGGCAAAAAATAAATACGGTAGAACTCCATTTGGATTTTACAATATATTGAAACCTGTGTATCGCAGAGGTTTTTTTGGCGTACAGTATCTGTTGCCAGTCATGAAAAATTTGAATGATAGGAGGTGAAAATGATGGAAGAATTGGCAAATGAGCTTGTCGAGCAGCTAGAATGTGTGGCGGTGTTCACTGTACATATCGGCGGCTGGGAAATTCCAATTTACGAATCGACAGTGATCACATGGGTGATTATGCTGCTCGTACTGCTGCTCTCTTTATTTCTGACAAGGAACCTACAGGTGCATCCGACCGGAAAGCGCCAGCTCTTTGCGGAAATGCTTGTGACAAAAATTGAAGGCTTTATCACGGACATGGTTGGAGAGGAAGCAAAAGGATATGTACCGTATCTGAGTACCGTGTTGATTTATCTGGCTTTTGCGAACCTGATTGGTTTGTTTGGCGTCAAACCGCCGACAAAGGATTTGAATGTCACGGCGGCACTGGCGTTGATGAGTATTGTGCTCGTGCAGTATGCGAGCATACACAGCAAGGGCGCAGGCGGGTGGCTCAAAAGCTTTAAAGAGCCGATGGCGATCGTGACGCCGATCAACATCCTTGAACTATTCATCAAACCGCTGTCGCTGTGTATGCGATTGTTCGGAAACGTACTTGGCGCTTTTGTCATCATGGAGTTGATTAAAATTCTGGCGCCGGCTGTCGCGCCGGTTCCCTTCAGCCTTTACTTCGACATTTTCGACGGGCTGATACAGGCATACGTGTTCGTGTTCCTGACGTCGCTCTACATCAGAGAGGCAGTCGAATAAACATTTGTTAATCTAAGGAAAACAAAAACAACTGAATATTGATGAAATGAACATATTTTGATGAAAAACGCCGTATGTCCTTACGGCGGAATGGAGGTAAATTATGGGTGTAGCAATTGGAGCAGGCATTGCAGCGTTGGCAGGTATTGGAGCGGGAATTGGAATCGGAATCGCTTCCGGCAAGGCAGTTGAGGCGGTGGCAAGACAGCCGGAGGCTGACGGAAAGATCACAAAGCTTCTGCTGCTCGGCGGCGCGCTTGCCGAGGCAACGGCGATTTACGGGTTTGTTGTGGCGATTTTGATTATCATGCTTGTGAAATAAGCGGCTGGGAGGTACATTATGTTAAAACTGGATATAAATCTTGTTTTTACCGTAATTAATCTGCTGATTATCTACTTTATTTTGAGCAAATTCCTGTTCAAGCCGGTGAAAAACATACTGGCAAAAAGGCAGGAGGAGATTGACAAGCAGTATGCAGAGGCAGAGGAAGCCAAAACACAGGCAGGTGCGCTGCGACAGCAGTATGAAGCCTGCGTGAAGGGAATTGACGAAGAAAAAGCGGCGGCAGTCAGCAAGGCGCGCGAAAAAGCCGACGAGGAATATGGAAGAATCGTGGCGGAAGCCAAATCGGAGGCTCAGAAAATTGTGTCCGACGCCAGGAGAAAGGCACAGGGCGAGCAGGAACGCAGTATCAGGCAGGCACAGGAAGAGATTGCCGGGCTTGTCATGGAAGCCGCGGCGCGCGTGGTTGCCTCGGGACAGGGACAGGCTGCGGACAGGGAACTTTATAACCAATTTTTAGCAAAGACGGGTGAACAACGGTGATAAATACGGTATCAGAGTATGCAAAAACAATGCGGAAGCTGGGGATCGCGGAAAATATCGTATTCCGCACGGAGGATATTTTAAAATCAGTGCCGCAGATACAGGAGGATTTCGAAAATCCTGCCGTGGCGCTCGAGAAAAAGCATCATGTGATTGACATGGTGTTTCCCAGTGAAATCCGTGATTTCTTAAAACTATTATGCGACAATGGCGATATGCAGTATTGGGGGGAAATCTTAAAAGAACGCCGAAACACTGCCACGGAGAAAAAAGACGGTTTTTCGGTAAAATTAAGATATGTGACGGCGCCAGATGCAGCACAGCTCAAAGGGATTCAAGCGTTTGTGCAGAAACAGTACAAGGACAGCGGCGAGATTTCCTTTGAGATGGAGGAGGACACTTCGATCGGGGGCGGCTTTATCCTCGAGGCGGGAAACGAGGTCTATGACTGGAGTACCAAAGGACGTTTACAGCAGTTTCAGGAACGCTTCTCTAATGCAGGCGTCCAGACGGCGGCAAGCACCGAGAACATTATTTCGATTCTGCGCGCCGAGATCGAGAATTTTGAGCTGGAAGCACAGGATAAGGAAATTGGCACCGTGATCTGGGTAGGCGACGGCATTGCCAATATTGACGGGATTGATCACGCGGCATATGGCGAGATTATCGTTTTTGACTGCGGCGTCAAAGGAATGGTGCAGGATATCCGGCGCGACGAAATCGGCTGTATCCTGTTTGGCCGCGACGTGGAAATCCGCGAAGGCTCGGGGGCGGCACGGACAGGCAAACGCGCAGGCGTTCCAGTGGGCGACGGCTTTCTTGGCAGGGTGATTGACGCGCTCGGCGCACCGATTGACGGCGCGGGCGCCATCAAAGAGGAGGGCTATATGCCTGTGGAGCAGCCCGCACCCACGATCATTGACAGAAAATCCGTAAGTGTTCCCCTTGAAACGGGAATTTTGGCGATTGACTCCATGTTTCCGATCGGACGCGGACAGCGCGAGCTTATCATCGGCGACCGCCAGACGGGAAAAACATCGCTTGCCATCGACACCATTTTGAACCAGAAGGGCAAGGACGTGGTTTGTATTTATGTGGCAATCGGGCAGAAGGCATCGACGATTGCCAAGCTGGTAAACACCCTGAAAAGCAATGACGCGATGGACTACACTGTCATTGTGTCTGCTACAGCAAGCGACCCGGCGCCCCTTCAGTATATTGCGCCCTACTCCGGGACGGCGCTTGCAGAATATTTTATGCACAAGGGCAGGGACGTGCTGATTGTATATGATGACTTGTCAAAGCACGCGGTTGCGTACCGTGCACTCTCCCTTCTGCTGGAGCGCTCGCCGGGGCGCGAGGCTTATCCGGGCGACGTATTTTATTTACATTCCAGACTGCTCGAGCGTTCGGCGCGTCTTAGCGACGAGAAGGGCGGCGGCTCGATTACGGCGCTTCCAATCATTGAAACGCAGGCGGGCGATGTGTCCGCATATATTCCTACCAATGTGATCTCCATTACAGACGGACAGATTTTCCTTGAGAGCGACTTGTTCTTCTCTGGAATGCGTCCGGCTGTAAACGTGGGACTTTCCGTGTCGCGCGTGGGCGGCGCCGCCCAGACCAAGGCAATGAAAAAAGTGGCGGGCAGTATCCGTATTGACCTTGCCCAGTTTCGTGAGATGGAAGTGTTCACGCAGTTTGCCTCCGATCTCGACAGCGCCACAAAGGAACAGCTTCTGCACGGTCATGTGCTGATGGAACTGTTAAAACAGCCCTTGTGCCGCCCGCTCAGCATGGCGGAGCAGGTCATTACGCTCAGCGCGGCAAATGCAAAGATCATGCTCTCCATACCGATTCAAAAGGTAAAGGATTTCCAAATGAAGCTGCTTGCATATATGAAAGAAACGCATTCAGGGCTTATGAGAAAGCTCGAAACAACCGGCGTGCTGGACGATGAACTGAATCAGGAGATTGTCAATGCGGCGCTTGAATTTAAGAAAAACTATGAATCGTAGCGGGGGTGCAGAAAATGGCTAGTACACGGGAAATACAAATCCGCCGGAAAAGTATTCAGGATACCATGAAGATCACGAATGCCATGTATATGATTTCCTCCACAAAACTGCGCAAGGCGCGGGCAAATCTGGAGGAGACAGAGCCTTACTTTTTCACGCTGCAGTCGCTTGTCACCAACATCATGCAGCGCCTGCCTGATGTTGAACATGAGTTCTTCGGCGAGCGGACGAACAAGAAGCCTGAGGACAAGGTAAGGGGATATATCGTGATCTCGGCGGACAAAGGTCTGGCGGGGGCATACAACCATAACATATTAAAGTTTGCGCAGGACCAGATCAGTCAGTGGAAACACTACAAGCTGTTCGTTGTCGGCAGGGCGGGAAGGCATTACCTGAGAAACAGAGGCATACCGCTCGCGCGCCACTTCCACTATGCCGCGCAGAACCCTTCGCTGCACCGCGCGCGCATTATCAGCGAGACAGTCATGGAACAGTACCGCTCTGGAGAGCTTGACGAGATTTACATTATTTATACCTATATGAAAAACAGCATGACAACGGAGACGAAAATGACGCGGCTTCTCCCATTTATGCCTGAAAATTTTGAGCAGGACGGCGTGGAGAGCGTACAGCCATGGGAGGGGAACGACAATGGAATGTTCCACGGCGAGCTGCTGCTAAAGCCGTCCCCGAATGCCGTGCTTGACAACATTCTTCCAGACTGCGTGATGGGGTATATTTACGGCGCGCTCATCGAAGCGTTTTGCAGTGAGCAGAGTGCCCGTATGATGGCTATGGAAGCCGCCAACAAGAGCGCCGCGGAGATGATTCATGACCTGTCGATCGAGTACAACAGGGTGCGCCAAGCGATGATTACACAGGAGATTACCGAGGTTATCTCAGGCGCGAAGGCGCAGAAGAAAAAGAAGAAGGCGAAGAAAAAGGAGGAAAAATAACGTTGGATAAGGAAACGTGGAATAAGGGAAAAATCATACAAGTCATGGGACCTGTCGTAGACGTTGCATTTGAGGACAATGAGCTTCCTTATATTAAAGATGCCTTAGAAGTTACCTGCGAGGGAAAACGCCTCGTGATGGAGGTGGCACAGCATATTGGCGACAATACGGTGCGCTGCATCATGCTGGCGGCAAGCGAGGGACTTTGCAGGGACATGGAAGTGACCGCTACGGGCAAGGGAATACAGGTTCCAGTAGGGAAAAAGACACTGGGAAGGCTGTTTAACGTACTGGGCGAACCTGTTGACGGCGGCGAGCCGCTTGACAGCGAGCCGCACTGGGTCATCCACCGAGAACCGCCGCATTTCGAGGAGCAGAGTCCTGTCGTGGAGATGCTGGAAACCGGAATCAAGGTGATTGATCTGCTCGCGCCCTATGCCAAGGGCGGGAAAATTGGTCTGTTCGGCGGTGCGGGCGTCGGCAAGACTGTGCTGATACAGGAATTAATCAGAAATATTGCGACTGAGCATGGCGGCTACTCGATTTTTACGGGCGTCGGCGAACGCTCAAGAGAAGGCAACGACCTCTGGTCTGAAATGAAGGAATCCGGGGTTTTGGAGAAAACGGCGCTTGTGTTCGGACAGATGAATGAGCCGCCCGGCGCGCGTATGAGGGTTGCGGAAACGGGGCTTACAATGGCGGAGTATTTCCGCGATGAGGAACACCAGAACGTGCTATTGTTTATTGACAACATTTTCCGTTTTGTGCAGGCGGGCAGCGAGGTTTCCGCGCTGTTGGGCCGTATGCCGTCCGCGGTAGGATACCAGCCAACGCTTGCCACGGAGGTCGGTGAGCTGCAGGAGCGCATCGCGTCCACGGACAAGGGAAGCGTGACTTCCGTGCAGGCAGTATATGTGCCGGCAGACGACCTTACTGACCCGGCGCCCGCGACAACGTTTGCACACTTGGACGCGACGACAGTGCTCTCACGAAAAATTGTTGAGCAGGGGATTTATCCCGCCGTTGACCCGCTGGAATCCTCCTCGCGAATCCTAGAGGCGGAGGTCGTGGGAAAGGAACATTACGAAACGGCAAGGGCAGTTCAGGAAATGCTTCAAAAATACAGGGAGTTACAGGACATTATTGCAATTCTGGGCATGGAGGAGCTCTCGGACGAGGACAAGATTACCGTGTACCGCGCAAGAAAGGTGCAGCGGTTTTTGTCACAGCCGTTCCATGTGGCGGAGAATTTTACCGGCATCAAAGGAAAATACGTTCCCATTGCCGAGACAATCCGCGGCTTCAAGGCGATTATAAGCGGAGAGATGGATGACTACCCGGAGGCGGCTTTCTTCAATGTCGGCACATTGGATGAGGTGATTGAAAAGTCGCTGAGACTGCTGCAGTTGCAACAATCATAAGCCTCTGGCGTCTGTAAAAATATGGAGGTTTGATATGGGTACATTTGACTTGAAAATACTGGCGACCAACAAGGTGTTCTATGATGGAAAAAGCAAAATGCTTGTCGTACCCGCGCTCGACGGAGAGCTTGCAGTGATGGCAGGCCATCAGAATATGGTAGTCGCCACGACAATTGGCGACATACGGTTTCAAGATGACCAAAGCGACGAATGGCACACGGCAGTTGTCGGCATCGGCTTTGTGCATATTGCCAACAACCGCGTGACAATGCTTGTGGACACGGCAGAGCGGCCGGAGGACATTGACGAGGTGCGCGCCCGCGAGGCATACGAACGCGCGCTCGAACAATTACAGCAAAAACAGAGTATTCAGGAGTACCATGTGTCACAGGCATCACTTGCAAGGGCAATGCACCGCCTGAAAAAGGGCACAAGAAAGATCGTCGATTAGCAAAATGGCACCGCTTTTGTAGCGGTGCCATTTTTGATACAGCGATGACAGATTTCTTGCGATCGGTTGTCAAAAGGAGCTTCTTGTCAGGTCCTGCACCCACTTGTATTTGCGAAAGCGCGCCATCACCCACGGGATTTTTCCCACCTCGTCAAGACAGGTGCAGGCATAGACCGCAAGGGGCGACCAGTGCAGCCAAAACGCGCCGGCAAGCGCCAGCGGAATCGCGATAAACCACATACACACTATCAGGCTGTACATGTCAAACAGCGTGTCCCCGCCGCCGTCGAGCACCCCGTTGATCGTGACGGTATTGACGCAGCGCCCGATCATATAAACAGCCATAATCACCATCATTCCGGTGAGATATCCTCTTGCCTCGTCTGTCAAAATCACCATTCGCACGACAAACGGCGTCACCGCAAGCACAAGCGCTGTGGACAGAAAGCCAATCACATACGAAATGTTCTTGAGCTTTATGCCATACGCTTTTCCCCGGTCAAGACGCCCTGCCCCCAGCTCATTGCCGACCATAATGCCCGCCGCGCTGCCTATGCCGTTGCACATGCAGCAGATCAAATCGCGGACAACCGCAGCCACAGAGTTCGCCGCTGCGGCATTCGTCCCCATATGCCCCATGATCGCTGTGTACGATGTAAAACCGATTCCCCAGCACAGCGAACCGCCCATGAGCGGCAGACACTGCCTGATAAAGTCCGTTTTAAGCTGCTTTGGCTGCCTCATAAAGCGTCTGAGCGCCGGGCGGATATAAGCATCCTGCGCCGACACTGCCGCGCAGAGCACCAGCTCAATGACACGTGAGAGCGTGGTTGCAAGCGCTGCGCCTCTCGCCTGCATTCTCGGCGCGCCAAACAGTCCAAAAATAAACACCGCATTCAAACAAATGTTTAGAATCACCGCACAGCAGCTAATCAAGGCGCCCGGTTTGATATGCTCTGACACTTTCATTGTCGTCAGATAGCACTGCGATACTCCTGTGAGCAGGTAGGACCAGCCCGCGATGCGCAGATAGGCGCTGCCAATTGCAATCAGCGCCTCATCCTTGGCAAAAATATGCATGAGCTGCTCCGGCATCAGCTCACATGCCAGAAAAAACAGAATCGACACAATCCCGCAGAACCGAAGCATCAGATTAAACAGATCCTCCAGCGTGCGCCTGTCCCCTTTTCCCCAGTACTGTGCGCCGAGAATGGCGCCCGCCGCTGTCGCCGCGGAGAGGAACATATTCTGGACAAACTGGATTTGCGTCGCCAGGGAGACGGCTGTCATCTCATCCTGCGCAACCTTTCCGAGCATCAGCGCATCCCCCGCCGCGACCGAAGCGAGCATCAGGCTCTGAAGCGCGATCGGGAAGGCAAGTCTTGCCAGATTTCTGTAAAATTCTTTTTTGTTGACTAATTCCTTATGGTTGTTCTCTTTCATCTTCGTCTCCTCTGCCGTATTTGACAACTACACACTCCAAAAAAGAGGAGTCCCGCAGGTTCTCCCCTAACCGCAATGTTCTGCAACGCGCTCATTAAAAATTACCTTACTTTACCCGCTGTGCAATCACCTTGTCCACCAGACCAAATTGCAGCGCTTCCTCGGCGGACAGATAGTTGTCGCGCTCCGTAGCAAGCGCAATTTCTTCGATGGATCTGCCGGTATTTTCTGCAAGAATGCGGTTTAGCCGCTGTTTGCTTTGCTGCATATGGTCGGACATAATCTTGATGTCGGTCGCCTGCCCTTGGATACCGTTTCCGTGTATCGCGGGCTGGTGAATCATAATCTCTGCATTAGAGAGTGCAAACCGCTTGCCCTTTGCCCCTCCTGCAAGCAAAAATGCGCCAAAACTAGCCGCAAGCCCGACACAAATCGTAGACACATCACATTTGATATACTGCATGGTGTCATAGATGGCAAAGCCTGCGGTGACGGAACCGCCGGGGCTGTTGATATAGAGCTGTATATCCTTCTCCGGGTCCTCTCCCTCAAGGTGGAGAAGCTGCGCCACCACCAGACCTGCCGAGGTATTACTTACCTCCTCCCCGAGAAAGATAATGCGGTCTGACAAAAGACGCGAAAAAATATCATAGCTTCGCTCGCCTCTGCTGGTCTGCTCAATCACATATGGAATCATACTCATGCTGCCATCATGCCTCCTATCATGTAAATATAATTCGTAATACTGTTCTGTTTGGGATAAAATACGCCTTTCCTGCGATACGCCTGCGGTGTACACTGATAGTACCTGCCAAATGCCAGTGTAAATGCCTGCTGTGAATTATACCGCGCCTCATAGGCAATCTCAACAATCGGTTTGCGGGTTTCTACAAGTTTCCGCGCAGCCTGTGTCAGCCGCTGTCCCTGAATATATTTGTAAATCGTACAGCCTGTCTGATCTGCAAAAGTCCGCGCCATATAAAATTTGGAATAGTTTAGTTCCTTTGCGATCTGATCCAGCGGCAAATCTTCTTCTATATGCTCATCAATATAAGAAACAATTTTTTCAATCATGGATTCTTCATTCATCAGCGTTTTCCTCTCTCTCCTGTCATTTTTTATAGATAGTATAGCACAGCTTTGGCGTTTCGTCTTAATAGAAATTGCGGTGTTTGTTTGTTGATTTTACGGCGGCGCTTTCAAGCCGCTGTATATAAAGGAGGATACCCGGCAAAAAAGACACCGACTGAAAGCCTTTCTAAAACGCACTTTTGCTATTGTATAAATATTTTGCAGCTAAACCCGTTTTCTGGATTATTGCAAAAGGACACATGCCAGTGATGAAACATGGCAATCTGCCGCACGAGCCGCACGCCAAGCCCGTGTTCCGGCAGCTTGTCCGAATGGCGCGCAAAACGAAACGCCCGGAGCTGTTCCCGGCTGACACCGCAGCCGTTGTCCGACACCTCCAGCACCGTTTTATGAAATAAAAACCGGTGCTGCTGCGTCAGGCTGATTTTGATGCTGCATCCCTGTGGATTGTGGCCGACCGCATTGTTCATTAAATTTTCTATAAGGCGCTTAATCAGTTCTGCATCTCCGCTGACATACAGGGACTCAAGCGTCTCCTCTATTCTGACATCAATGTCATATTTTTCATCAAAATCCCTGTTGAGCATGTCACAGATAGACTCGCGGAGTATTGCCGGAAGCAATACCTTTTCCCGATGCCAGACGCCCATGCCATAGGCAAGTTTATTGGAAGTATTCAGGTTCGTGACAAGCGTTTTGATGCGGAGCGCCTGCTGCTTAATCCGCTGCGCCCGCGCAGCGATCTCCATGTCTCTTTCTGCCATATGTGCCAGCTCATCAGCATAACCGATCACCAGTGCAAGCGGCGTGCGAATATCGTGCGACACACCTGCAATCCATGATGTGCGCTGCATTTCACGCCGGTGTGCATCACGCCGTATGAGTATGACTGGCACCAGCAGCAGCAGAACCGCATTCACAAGAAGCAGCAATGGCAGTATTTTCGAAAGCAATTCCACCGTTGCAATCCGAAAATAAAGCTGATACTTCCAGACTGTTTGCCGCGGCAGTCCGACCACCAGCACCCCATCCTCCACAATGCGCGTAAATACGGGATAATCCTCCAGATAAAAACGCGTAAACTGAACGATCTGGCGGACCGTATAGTGAAGCGGGAGCTCCTCTGGCAAATGGTAACTCCACACCACGTTTCCCGTATCCTCCATCAAAAATACAAATCCCTCAAACCGGTCAACAATGTCCATTCCCTGCTTTGACAGGCTGTAATGGACGTTGTCGTCCTCCCCGGCCGTCCGCTGAAGCTGCCTCGAAATCTCCTCTAACGGTATCGTTGTGAGCCCTTCGTCTGTCTGTGCAACCATCAGTGCCAGCACAACTAAATCTGTGAAAAGCAGCGCGGCAACCATCATAACCATTATTAGCAGTATTTTTACAAGTTTCTCTACTTTTTTCATTCCAAACTCTTTATTTCAATCTTTTGATCTTCATCTTCCCAGCCTACTTCAGCTTATACCCCAATCCCCTCACAGTCAGAAGGTGTTCCGGCCTGGAGGGATTATCCTCTAATTTCTCCCTGAGATGCCGTATATGTACCATGAGCGAATTTTCATAGCCATAGCTTCCATCGGGCCATAGCGTATCGCACAGCACATTCATGGAAAGAATACGTCCTCTGTTTTCACACAGCTTTTTGAGCAGCATAAACTCCTTTGCGGTGAGCATATAGTCCTCTCCGTCCACACAGATGGTCCCTGCCCCCCAGTCCACCAACGCTTTTCCGATTCGGTCTGAACCCGTTTCATCCTCAAGATTGTAGGTTCGCTTGAGTACCGCCTTCACCCGCAGCAGCAGCTCTTCCGGCAGAAAGGGCTTTGTGATGTAATCATCTGCCCCCAAGCCAAGTCCTCTCAACCGCGCATGGTCTTCATCCCGCGCAGAGAGAAAAATCACCGGAAGCCTGCTGCCCTTAATCCTTCTGATCTGCTCAAACAGCGTAAAACCGTCTCCGTCTGGCAGCATCACATCGAGCAGCACAAGCTCATACTCGTTTTCCTGCGTTTGCCGCAGCGCCTCCCCACAGTCTGCTGCACGGTCTACATGCTTATACCCTTCCTTGACAAGCAATTTTCCCACCATCTGTAACAATTCTGTCTCATCGTCCACCAACAGGATTCTGCACTCATACTGCATCATATGCCACCACTCCTTTTTCCAGCCGCTGCACATTCATCTTCCCTGCGCGCGCCATACGTCCGTCAGCCCGCTAGCCTAATTCACTTCGGCGCCCACGTTAATATAGAAGATATCGTATCACGCAGTTTCGGCAGCGTCAAGAACATACACGCAATACAGCGTGAAACCAACGCAAATTTAAGGTTATCATAAGGTAAGCCTTGAAAATATCCCCTATTTTTGAGGCTTTTCGCTCCATTTTGTCACTAGCATGTCACTAGTACAGTTCTTTCCCAACGTTATAAAAGGCTAACTATCATATCGGATATGGTGACACTCCTGTGCACCTAAAATACTACTGTGCCTCTTTTCTCGTTACTTCAAAATGCTTCAATCCATTCACAAATCATATTGCTTAATGATATAGCAATCAAATTATCCATTATTTACCTCCTCACTTTTTCCTGCCTGAATCTCACTCAATGCAATATCAATGTAATGGAAGAACAACCGCCTCACCCCATAAAAATCACTGCGTCCGAGAGCAATCCTCTCAATTTTGCCTGCCGCCTGTCTCGCTTCTAGGGTTTCATAGGATACATTTTCCTTTACAGACATAATAATATGCCCTGCCGCGCTTTCGTCAGCCTTACGAGCCGCAGAGAGCACCATGGAATCATACTTTTCTGACCTGACAATCCCCGTCAGTTCATGCAGCCTTTCGGGTGTGATGCCGTAATCCTCCCATGATGCCCTGATGCCTTTCCTGCCCTCCCAGTATTCCCGGTTGTACTGCCGTACCCTGTCCCGGTTCTCTGCGCGCCAGTTCTTTCTCCGGCTGTTAATCTTATCCCGGTTCCTGATCCTGTACTCCCTCTGATAAGCCTTTCTTGCTTCAACTGCTTCCGCTGACATTGCTCCCATTCCCTATCCCTCCTGTTCTCTTTCTTTCCTTTATTATCCAACATTTTTTAAAGATGGTTGTACCATTTTACAGCATTTTTTCAGATCGGAGATATAAACAAAAAGAACCACCTTTTCAACAGTGGTTCCTTTACAGACAATTATCTATGACATTTTTCTCCTAAATACCGGCCGCTTCCTGATTTACTGCAGGCTGAATGGAATATGCATTCATGCTTTCAATCTGCTGGCCGCTAAGCCGCTCAAAATGGGAATGTTCCGCTCCCCACACATCGGAAGTTGTCTCGTCCTCGCTGACTGCTTTTTCAACCATTCCGGCTATCGTCCTGAAAGCTTCCCTTTCCTCCGCTCCGTTTTTCCGTGCAAGTGTCCCGTATATACTTGCTGACTGGCTGGTGATTTTATTGGCGTCACAATGGTCGGAGATCAGGCGCAGCATCGTCGGATTGCCTTTGTTCTGGTTTACCATGCTGTCAATTTCTGCATCCGTCAGTCTGATGCCTGATTTCAAAAGTCTGACTGCGGAATCGTCAATCCTGTTTCCGTTTGCGGCATAGAAATCATTCAGATGACGCTCATATTCGGCCTGCACCGCCTGAATCTCTTCCTGCGTCCTTCTCTGCAATTCCTTGATGTTATTCCTATACTCTTCCTGTGCATCCAAAAACACTACTTTCTCCCTTGCAAGAAAATGTTCATCATTTTTAAATTCCCTCTGGTTTTCTTCCCATCTTTTCTGCGCCATGTCCATTCTCTCTTTGAGCTCCCTTCTTTCGGGCGCCGACTTGGCGTGAATCTCCTGCAGGTCCTTAATATATTCGCTGAATGTATTGTGTTTCATGGTAACGTATTCCTTTCTGCCGTCTCTGGCTGCATAATATTCTCTAATCTCCTCCTGCACCTGCTCCACTACGCCCTGCGCCTGCGCCTTAAGATACGGATACGCATCATAATCCTTGGAAGCAGCCACAATTTCAATCGCTCCCAGCGCAAACTCTTCTTTGCCGATTCTATACTTTTTATCCTGGTATTTCATGTAGAGTTCTTCATCTACCGCTATTCCGCATACAAGTTTATTCATTTCTACTCCTCTCCGAATAAGCTGCTTTCTTCCAGCTCATTCTCGCTTCTGGCTTTCTATATTTCTCCTACAAGTATTTTTCTCGCCTCATCCTTGCTTATTCCTATAGCTGTAGCAATAAGATTTATAGCCTGCCCCTCTGTTATGCTTCCTGCCGATAACTGCTGGATAATAGAAATCAAACTTTGTGTTTGTGCTCCATTAAGTCCACCACTCCTTGATTCGCTTTCTTTTTCCTGCGGATTATAAAATTCATCACCAAATAGTCCCTCCTGTTCGGCTCCCATGCTTTCCAGGCTCGCTTCTGCTACCATTGCCGCCGCTTTATCTTCTGTCATTCCCAAATGCCGCACAAGATACCGGGCTTTTGACATATACCCCTGATTTGCAAGCTGTAACTCAAAGAGTTTATCCTCCTCTTTGTTTACGGTAATATCATCAAAATCATAGGCAACCTCATACACTCCGACCGGTGCAAGATTATAAATATCCGCCCATTTATCCAAAGCGTAAATCAGTCCATCAGTGGCTACCTTTAGGCTATCCCTAATCTGTGTGATAAGCTGAATTGTTTCCCTATCATCAGCTTCAACTTGTGTTGCCGTCATTTGTCCGCTACGCCCATTCAAAACAAACTGCCCTGTACTGTACCCGCACTTCACGCCGACAAGGTTCAGAAAATGGTCTATGCCGCTTAATCTGTCCGCTGTCTGCAATGCTGGGTTTACCTCTTTGTATTCCTCCCCTGTGCTTCCCCCGGGTATCAATCTGACGTATCTTGGCATTTTTCTTCCGATCTTATCAACAACTCCATTCGTTGTATAGTTTCTCATATGCGCCATGTTGGGATCGTCAATTAGTGCATCGCCTAGAAATATTTGCTTCTGGCTGTCAAATATCTCATCTTCCAACCGTGTCCATGCAATATCAAGGCTTTTTAGTTCCTTTTGGGCATTGGAGAATATGGACACTCCCAAAGGGCTTTGCAAGTCAACATTGTTTGCAATCGGCATTTTAAAGATAGAAAACAGTGGTCTTTCTACTCCCGTAAACGCCATATCTTCCTCATAATCCGCCCATACCGTTTCTTTGATATTGCACTCCCGCCCTATTCCGTTTGTGCCAGTAGATTTATATGTTTTATTCGTGATGCGATACAATCTCACATTATTATCCTGCGGCACTCTCCAATCCTCGAAGTGATGATATTCAAGGCGTGTATAATACCACTTATCGCCCGGCTCGTGGTGATGGTCAAAGAAGATACCGCCGTCAATCTTCCCATCCGTGGCGTGCGTTGGGCAGAAATCCCAAGGCATGACGTAATCTATGCCCTCGCCATTCGGCTTTAAGATGATATACCCAAATGCACAGGCTTTCTCACATTCCTCATTCTTCATACGTGAGATATAGCTTTCCATGAAGCCATTGATCCAGTCTGCCCGGGCAGAACCCTCCACCGTGATACCCAGTGCAAGCGTGGTAAGCCTTGCGGTTTCATTGCACAGCTTTTTCGCGAAATTAAAGGATTCTATGTCAACATTCCCTCTATCATCCGGCAGCGTCCAGTCCGGCTTGCCCTGATAGATATTCACCCAATCATTAAGAGCCGCTTTCATAACGTCGCTTTCGATTGTCTCAACTCCGAATTTGTCCTGTGCTTCTTTCTGCCACAAACTGTCCCACCACCTTTTTATTGTTTTGATTATTCCCATGCTATATATTGCACCCTCTATTCCGTTAATCTTCTATCACAATCTTTTCCGGCTTCACATAATAGTTTCTAAACTCTGCCTGGAACAGGGCTTCGCCCCTGTCATCATGATATTTCCTGAAATTCTTATTGACTTCCGCAAAAGTGTAATAAGCATCAACCAACCGCTTCCACTGTGTCCTGTCCATCATTTTCAAGCAGTGCGGACACCTTGGCGGTTTATCATCATGATTCATGTTCCGGCTATATAACTCAAACTTTCCTCCACAATGAAAACATTGTATTTTTAAGTAATCCATACTTTTCTCCTTCCTATGCCGTGGCTTCACGGCTAAATATCAGATTGTTAAGTCCATACGCGGCCGCATCAATGGAATGGTTGTCTTTGTCCACTAATTCAGATAAAAGATTCCCATTCTTATCTACCGGGTAACTATACTGTGTAAACTCCCTGTATGCGTTGGGCGTTCTTTTGGGGTCGATTACAATCGTCTTATGCTGCATCCACTTTACCCTGTACAGGACCGCTCCGGGACGCTTGAAGCACTCCCTCGCCGGAAGCCCTTTGCTTCTCAAATCAATAATGCTCTTTGGCTCTGCACAGTCGCACACAATCGTATTATCATTATACCTTCTTGTTATGATTTCCGCTGCAAGCCGCTCATTGCTCCAATGCCTTTCATATATTTCGTCAAGAAAGTATATCTTTTCTTTTTTACGCTCATATGCCATTCTAAGGAAGCATAAAGGGTCAACGGCAAAACCGAAATCAACACCCTGATAAATATACTGAAAATACTGCATTTCTTCGTCTGTTATCTCCCGTATTTCCAGATTAGGGAATACCTCTCCGCCGGTTCCTGTCGGGATTCCAAGATATTCATGCTCATATGCCTTGGGGTTGACTACTTTCAAGCGCTCCGCTTCATAAATGAAAGCCTCCCCCAGCCATTCAGCCGGAATGCTCCTGTAATCCGTCAGAAGCGTTTTGGCACGCTTATCTGGCTGCTTTATGTACATATTAGCCCAGTTATTCAAGGAAATCGGAGGATTGAACGAGCGAAATACTATAAAATCATTACCACCACGGATAACAGATTGTTCCACGCTACGCAGCAATAATTCCCCGGAAATTTCCGAAAACTCCTCAAACCATACAAAGCGAAATGTTCCCTTCTGTGGCTTTATTGATTTTAACTTCGAGGCATCATCAAGCCCTCGGAAAATAATCTGCGCGCCTGTCGGAATATACTCATACTGCATCGGGGAAACTTTACCTCTCCATAACGCATTAACCCCCAGCGTGTCAATCGCCCATGCGATTTGTGAGTAAACACTTTCCCTCATGGTCCCTGCAACCAGACGGAATACAATCGCATTGGTACGCCCTGTGATGTCCTTCATGACCCCTTTCACTATCTCCAAAGAAACAAACGACGATTTTGCGGAACCTCTTCCACCAGGAAGATTAAAGTACTGGAATCTGCCGTTTTGGACATCATCATCAAGCCCATAATAGCAGGGCGCTATAAATCCCTTTAAGTCAATCCTGCCCGCTTCCATGCGCCCCCTGCTCCGCTGTGCCGCTGCTTCCTCAATCCGCTGCAGGCGTCTCTCAATGCCGTTCATTCAGCCCCCCCGTAAATCATAAATTTTACTTATTTTTCTGCATTTTCCAAGGCTTTCAGGCGCGTCAGGATATCCGTCGTCTCTGTCCAGACCTTACACTGATTCAGCATGATCTGCACTGCATTAACGCGCGTCTGTGCGCTTACTTCCTTATCCCGTATAATGGTCTGCAATACATCTACGCATTCATTCATGGAATCCTGCATTTTGTTTACGGAGGACCTGATGATCTCCATGCGCCTGTTTGCCAGTATCTCCTGCAAAAGCGGGTCATCACGGTATTTTGCGACCGTGTTCCGCGACAATCCTGTCTCCGTGATAATGTCGCTTAACTTGTCATACTTTAAAAACGCCGCAATGACCGTCTCACTGTATCCTTTCTTTTTCACTTGTTCCTGCCCCTTCCAGACTGGATATCCCTGTTTTCTTCATGGACTCCGCCTTTCTCTGCCAATACCGCTCATTCTGCGCCCTTACCATATCCGGGTTGCGGGCGCGCCATTCTCTTTGCTGCTGGTTTATCCGCTGCCTGTTTCGTTTACGGTACTCGCGGTCATAAGCCTTCTTTGCTTCCAGTGCCTCGCCTGTCATTTCCTCACTCCTTTATGCTGTTTCTTTCATGATATAACAATCCGCACCGGAATTTGTACCATTTTAAAAGTATTTTCAAACAGCAAGACGGCTTAGGGCGACAACCTAGCCGCCCATTTTCACTTTTCTGACTGATAATTATCTAATGAAGTTCAATATGTCCTCATCAGACAATTTCAGTACCTTGTAGTATATCCGCAACTCCCATATCGACATTTCGTCTGGTGTCGGGTTTATTTTCCCAAAACGATTAACCATCGTGCCACTACATCTTCCTGTCAGCTCCATGAGCTTTTTGCGCGTAACATCATGTTCTACCATTTTCACTCTCACAAGATGTGCAAAATCCTCATTCTGCTTTGTGCTCTGCAATTTAAAACCTCTTTGCCTGCCCAATACTATCTACCTCCTAACTGTATACGCTCACACTTATTTCGAAACAGGCGGGCGAACAACAGTTTCATTATAGCAAACATTTATTCTTTTTTCTAGTCTTAAATTACAATTTATCGTAAATACGTTCTTATCTGCGCAGGTAAAACAGCATAAAGAAGAATAAGAATATCAGAATCATTCCCAGCGCAATAAGCCCAGACTCTAAAATCATTTTTAACTGCTCATTGCTCATGGGCTGTCTTTCAATGCGTGCCGCCTTACAGAACTTATCCTTGTCTTTCTCGGCACCCTTAATTGTATGTATTACCTCTTTAAACTTTCTCTCGTCTCTCATACTGCCGCCACCGCCTTTCTCCTTGCCCTCTCCATGCGCTTTCCGTTCATAACTCCATAGGAGTATGCCTGTGACATCAAAAGGCAAGTTGGAATCTGTTTCTTTTCCAGTGACGATAAGACATTTCTGATTGTATGGTCCCTAAAGAGCGCCACCCCTTGATGTTCAATCATCTTTAAATCGTCCTGTATCTGCTTATACTCTCTAAATTTGTTTGCAACCTCCATTGTTTCGCTCATTCTGCCGCCCATCTTACTCCTGTATTTCTCAATCCGCTCGTCGCTTGCAGACAAAATTGTCTTTGCCAGCTTCAAATTATGCTCATACTGCTCATTGTCCTTGTTCAATACAAGGTATCCTGTTTCACGATTGATAAACAATGTAAGGCTTCCGAGAGTTGCCCCGTCCTCCCACTGTGAGAGGAACGAGGAAGCCTGTTCAAGTGTCAAATCGTTGATGCTGCAACTTGCAATCTTTAATGTTTCGTCAATTATTTCGTACATAGTAAAATCTCCTTTTAAACTCTTCTCGCCTGCTTTACATTAATAACCATTCTAAGCGGTTCTGGCTCATTCCCGGCATATTCCTTCACCACTGCCACTGTGACCACCTTAACGCCCCTCTCCGTGTGCACAAGCACCTTATCCCCGGCAGATACCCTGTTAATAAGAGCCTCTGGCAGTTCCCATGAATACAGCCTGCCGCCGGGCTTGTAACTCGCCCTCACGATCTGCCTTTTGCCATATCTGACAGAAACAATCTTGATATCATGTGCTTTTGCTAACAGGTATGATGTATATCCATCAATCAAGTTGCCTCGGCTGTCAAGAATAATCCGTGACTGCAAAAGCCCAGTTTCTGCAAAATATTGTTCTTTCTGGTTCATCTTATCCGGCTTTGGCTTATTTGCTGCAAAACATGGATAAATCTTTATATCTTCAATTTTCATCATTTTTGTGTCGTCGTTTTCTTCCAAGTAGTTGTCAATTACCATGAGCGTTTTACGAATAAAACCATATACAAATGGATTTAAACTCTTTGCATATTCTACGCAGTCCTTATACCACTGTACACGCTGTTCTTGTGTCCTCTCTCGCTGATTAATAATCATTTCTGCAATATCCGGGATATACTGGTGAAATAAATCTAATTCTGTCATGCCGCACCGCCTTTCTTCATTTCAGCCATTGCCGCACGATAGCCTTTTGCATAACCAAAATTGAAAAACGTTGTAATTACGTCAAATGCACTATTAGCATCTGCCGAACTAATAACTGCGTTTATGCCTGCTTTTGACTCGTTGAATGACATTTCATAATTGATATCTTGCTTCTTACCCTTAAAAAATCTCTCAACGTACTTTTTAATTTTTTCCATAAAAACCTTTCCTTTCTGCCGGAAAGTATGCTACTATGTAACTGTGTTTGGGTAGCAGCTCCGGCTGTGACTGCCCTGTAAGAAGGTGGTGCTCCTTACAGGGTTTTTATTTTTCCAATATCCCTTTCAGGAATTTCGCCTGCCTTTCATCAGACTGCTTATCTCTGATACTTTCCTCAGGCATTTGTAAAACAATAGAAGCCCTGCGTATCCGGCTGATTGTCCGACTGTTCATTTTGAGCTCCCATGGCGGCATATTAGAACTGAACATTGTTACCATTCCGTCGTTCAGACGCCCATTTACTAGTCGGAATATTTCCGCTTCCTGCCAGTCGCCTTTTTTCTCCGCTCCCAAATCGTCCAGCACAAGTAGTCGGCATTGGCGGTATACCTCGCTTCGATCATGTTCGCCCCGTTCACGCTTAAAGCTTTCGCCAACCGCCGCAATATAATCGCTCGTGGTCACAAAACGCATCTGCAAATCATATTTGAGCATGACTGACCTTGCAAGGCAGCTTAGCAGAAAAGTCTTTCCGCTCCCTGCTTTCTCGCTCCAAAGGTATAACCCCACCTTGTCCGCTTCCCAGCGTGTCTCAAAATTCTCGACAAAATCCCGCGCGATTTTTTGCATGTTGTCCGTGTTTTTCGAATAGGCACCAAAACTGAATTTGTCCAAATCAGCATCACAATACTCTACCGAAATCCCTGTTTCATCTATAGCGCGGTATTTTGCCCTGCATTTCTCACATGGTTCTGCAAACAGATTCGCCCTGCCATAATCAGGTATAATCCCAGCGTCATATGTTTTCCACATCGTATTTCCGCAAATGGGACAGGCATTAGAGCGCGAAGGAACGGTCATATTTTTCCGCTGCATACTCAGTATCACCCCCATTTTGTTTTGTTGTCTGCGGCTTTGCACTATCCTGTGTCCGAGAAAGCCAGTTATTAATAAAACGTTCAATCCCTCTTCTGGTCTTTCGCCTTGTAGGGTTGCTGTCAAGCCATGCGCGCATCTTCTGGAGCTCCTGCTCAATGTTCACTGCTGGATATGTCTCACGCCATAGGGCTATTTTGTCAATCGGCACATCGTAGAATGTTTTATCATTCAGGACAAGCTGTATTCCGCTCGGGTTCGGAGCTGATTTTTCTGGCTCTGGACAAATAATATTATCATCTTTAGTGATAATATTATTATATATATTCTTTCCTTCTTTCTTTTCTTTGATTGTTGTTAATAGACTGTTAATAGAGTGTGCGCTGTCTGTGCTCTGACTATCGGCTTGACTGTTATCATCTTGATACTTGTAGTAGTTATTTACTGTAAACATGCTGTATTTGTTGTTTGTGCTGACTGTAACTTCGCCTGTGCTTTTTAAATGCTTTAAAGCAGTCCTTAATTCGTTAATTGTCAAGCTACATTCTTCTGCCAAATGCGGATATGATGAAACAAATGAACCACGTGGCACCGTTGTACCCTTAAAATTTCCTTCTTTCCAATTTGCCTTTAAGAGCATATGTATAAATAGACGAAATGTGTTAATATCCTTATACCACCCCCATTCAAGAATCTTCCTATGAATTTTTACATATCCTAAATCTTCACTCTCCATTGCTTTCTGTTTTCATCTCCTTTCTATCCTCAATCAGATCCTCTACTTTAACGCCTAAAGCTTCTGCCGCTTTCCCTAAATACTTAGGCTTTGTGTAAAAACCTCTCCTCATAGAATAAACAATACTCTTTGATAATTCTGCCCTCTCTGCAAGCTCAACCGGTTCAACTCTAGCTTTAGCCATCGCAATCAGGAATTTCCGGCTGTCCGGCTTGAGCATTGTCGTGTCTCTTGGAATCCCCATCACATAACCCCCTTTGCATTTCATTGCACATTGGCAGGATTCCGACAGCATCACACAAAGCCATAATTTCATTGTGGCGCTGTAGGCGCGCCTTACTACCCACACCAAGGCGCGCTTCGTCTGCTGCCGCTATTCGGTATAATTCTTCTCTTGATAGCATAAGAATCACCTCACTTACTGCTGAATGTGCTTCACATACTCCTCTGATACCATGAACGGTGTTTCACCCTCTCTGCAATCAGGATCATAGCTCATATCAATGCCGATGGTTACATTGTCAATGGTTCTTTCCAGCTCCAACAGCATGCCGCTACCCTCTGCATTGATTCCGGTAGATACTTTTGTTACTGTGAAACCCTCCATCATGTTTTCACTTACCTCTGCATAATCTCTGAATACTTTTGCCATTTTTTGTTTTCTCCTTTCTTAGTCCTCAATGATTTCAGTTACACAAACACCCAACCCCTTTGCAACCTTACCCATAGTTCCCGGTCTTACATTACGACCAGAGATTACATTGTTAAGGGTTGCTCTTGGAATATTAGATGCTTTTTGCAAATCTTCTGTGTTCATACACGCTGTAGCCATCGCAAGTTCTAATTTCTTCCTATTAACTTTCACGTTCTCACCTTCTTTCTTTATAAGAAATATTTGACAGATGGAAAACCATATGCTAAGATGTATTTGCATCTATAATAGCAGTGTTAAGTTCGAATGTCAATAAAAAGATGCAAATACATCTACTTTTTCCTACCTTTATATGGTATAATTCATATTGAGGTGATGAACATGGCTATTGGAGAGCAGATAAAAAAGCTAAGGAAGCAGCAACATATGACTCAAAAGCAACTTGCTAAAGAATCTGGAATTGCAGAAATCACAATTCGACAATATGAAGCTGGAAAATATAATCCAAAACCAGACGCTGTTATGAAACTTTGTGTTGGACTAAATTGCAAAATAACAGATATTATTGATGATGAAACACAGAAATATTATAGAATGTTCGATAACATAAACACTAAGCCCGTAGCCTTCGATAATGCTATACAAAAATTTCTCAATAAAGAAGATTTAACATACGAAGAAGAAGATGCAATTACAAAATATGTTGAATCAGAGCAGTTCAAACAAGAAAAAGAAGATATAAAACAGATTGCGCAAAAAGCCTACGATTATATATCCTTTATGCACTCACATTCATTTGCCAGTTCGGAAGAAGAATTGCAAGAAAACAGTCAAATTGAGTCTACAAGAAAAAAAGACAACAATATTCATAAATATGATGGTAGTATCCGCATTAACCATAATCTTTCACAAGAAAATATTGAAACTCTAAAAGAAATAAATATAATCCATAAAAAAATTGAAAGCGGTGAACAATTAAATGAAAATGAAATACATTTACTTAACGATTATAACCAGAAGCAGGACTTAGCTCTGAAGCACTTAAAAGAAACATTAAAATCTATGCAAAAATATTTAAAACCATTGTTAGAATTACAACCTGCTTATGAAAAATTAAACGATATCGGACAGAAAGAGGCCGTTAAACGCATTGAAGAATTAACCGAAATCCCCCGATACACCAAGCCAGACCCACCCCAAGACTAGCCAAGCCAGTTTTGGCTTCGGGTCTGTCCAAAAAACGGACAATCCAAAACTGGCGCATCAAATCAGCGGCAGGGATACCAGTAATTTCCGACTGGTGTTCCATCATGAAGTATCCGCTTTGCAACAGGGGGTAAAAGCCAAATGTCCTTCCCCTAATAGGACGCAACCAAATAGTTGTCTCCTGTACCAAGACGGTACCTTAGATTAGGGCATCGTATAGAGGTTTGTGTGAAAAACAAACGACCCAAAAATAACTAAGTCAATTACAGCTCCTTGAAACCATTAACTGTACAATATTTAACGAAAGGACAGAGTTTATGGATGAAAAAGAATTTACCGAGCAATTACAGGCTATGCATGATCGTGTATTATCTAAAGCAATGTCAAAAGAAGAGGAGAACAGCTATACCGAATCATTATTTGAATCAATCCGCCATGTAAACGAATATGGCCAAGAATTTTGGTATGCAAGAGAATTACAAATAGCTTTGGAATATAGGCGGTGGGATAAATTTTTAAATGTTATAGACAAAGCCCAAACCGCTTGTGAAAACAGTGGAAACAATATTTCTGACCATTTTTCCCACGTGGGAAAAATCGTTGAAGCCGGCATTACACATAAAGACATTGGTGATATTCAGCTTTCCCGTTATGCATGCTACTTAATTGTCCAAAATAGTGATCCTCGCAAAAAAGTTATCGCTCTTGGACAAACATACTTTGCCGTAAAAACAAGGCAGCAAGAACTTATCGACAATTTTGATCAGCTTAGCGAAGACGAAAAACGTCTTGCTATCCGAAAAGAAATGAAAGAACATAATAAACTCTGGTTGCTGCCGCCAAAGACGCCGGGGTTGAATCTAGTTTAGATTATGCCATTTTTCAAAACTGTGGATATAAAGGTTTGTATGGAGGCATGACTGCAAAAGACATAAAAGAGCATAAACATTTGGGGAAAAATGCTGATATTCTGGATCATATGGGACACGAAGAACTTGCCGCTAATCTTTTTCGAGCCACACAAACGGAAGCTAAACTTCGCCGTGAAAATATACAAGGAAAAGATAAGGCAAACCAGGCTCACTATACAGTCGGCAAAGAGGTCCGCGAAACCATTGGCCGACTTGGTGGTACAATGCCCGAAGATTTGCCGACACCCGAAAAAAGTATTAAGCAAATTGAACGAGAACAAAAAAAGAACTTAAAATAATAACAAATTGATCGAAGTGATGATTTACTTGGGAGCAATTTTGAACCAGTGAGGTTACTATAATTTTAGTAAGCGTACTCATTCAAGCCCAAAATCAAAATGATGTTTTGCGAGTCCGTTCAAGGTTGCCCCAGAATGGTGACTCCTTTACACAGGGAGTCACCTATATAATGACAGTAAATCCAATTGGAACTTGACCACAGCCAAATGGTTGTGGTTGGCAGTATTCGTCACAATGGCGAAAACCAATACAGCTTAATTTCCAGCCCTATTCGCCCTATACAGGCGTTTTAATGTATCATTGGTAGAATAGCCATCAACAGCTATTACGCCCGAAATTTAGGGGCTACGGAGTGCCACAAGGTATACTGCAAATCAAGAGATACCGACCCCATAATTGCCGGGTAGGGTCTAATCAAATCCCCCTTTTAGACAACTATTTAGTTGCCAGCTCAATCTTGCGCCCGCATTTTAAATGTGACCTTTTTACCGATTTCAAATCGGGGAATTACTGCACCATGACAATATAATATGCTTAACCGAGGAGCCGGGGGACGTGCTCTCACCCAATCCGAGACCCAACGGAAGGTGGTGGGTATTATGACTACATATGAGGAATTTATGGTACTTTTGACTATGGGACTTCTGATCGTTGCAATTCTGAATTTGAAAAATAAAAAATAGCCGTCCTGTTCTTTGGCGAGAATAACGGCTATTTTTTAACTTGATACTATTTCGCCGGGTCGGGTGACTAGCACTCACCTTCCGGCTCCCCTGTTAAGCATATTATAATCGAATGCACCGCTGTTTGTCAACATGGAATTTGACAGCGGTCAGGGTTGTTTCACGAAGGCTTCCAAACGACATCATTTATTATGAACTTGCTGTCAGTCTGTTCGGAATCTGGACATCCTGCCGCCTTCACAGCTTTTTTTCTTTTCAGTTGTCCACATCTGAAAAAATGCGCAAAACATCCCCTCTATCTTATTTACACTTTTTTTCAAATCCTATATACTTATTTTATATCAATAAAAACTCTCAATTCCGCTGAAGACATATTTCTTTCTCAAAAGAAGGTCATCGCTGAAATCATCCATGGCTTCTGTCATGATCTCCGCACAGTCACCATACAGTATGGCTATCCGCAGGATGTTATAGGCAAACTTCCTGATCAGCGCCAGATTGTGCTTTGATTTCTTTGCCGGTGACCTGTCTTCACGGAATGCATCATCCAGTACATGGTGCAGACGGTTCTCAACCGCCCAGTGTTCCCTTTTTATCCTCCCCATTTCTTCTGCTGTCAGTTCCATGTCCGAGATCATCCCTGTTTCCTGGATATCTTTCCCTGTCTCTTCATCCTGGACCGGTTTCGGCCTCCGCCTTGAACCTTTTTCCAGAAAAGTTTTTATATCCGGCGTAATGTCGTTTCCCTGCCCGTCCCTTTCTACTGGTATCCGTATCTGCCTGGCTAATCCCACTGTTTTTACAAAGGGCCATTCTTTCTGCGTCTTTGTCAGGAGGCTGCATTCCCGGCATACGCTGTACCACCGGTATTCCTGTCTGTCACGGTTCCTCTCCTTCCGGCTGATTTCTTCATATTTCTCCTGCATCCCGGGATATCTTGGTCTGTAGTTCTCGTCCTCCTTCGTTCTTTTATGGTCTTCTGACATTTCCCCGAAATATTTTACGATCTCCTCATAAGACTGCGGTTGGTTCTTTTTGACCATCAGTACAAAATGCCCCTCCTGGGACAGGATCTGTTCCATGATCTGCGTCTGGGTTCCCACCGCGTCTGCCGTGACGACGCTTCCCTTGATATCCAACAGTTTCAACAACTCCGGTATCGCTTTGATCTCACAGTCCTTATTCTTTATGGGCATCTGCGCTGCCACCAGCCCCGTTGCCGCATCCACCGCATTCAGAATCATCGGTGCCCGGAAATTCTTCACTTTCTCCATTCCAGCCCGCAGTGCCTTCCCGTCAACCGCAAGGTGGATCCCTTTCGTATCCATGATTTCCCCGATCCATTCCATGAATTCCAGCGCAAACAGTTCCTCATCGATCCCTGACAGGAGACGGCATGCTGTGGATGGGGAGGCGATGCCATTCTTTAATGGAAGATATTCCCTCAATTCTTCCAAATGCTTTTTACACCATTTCAGGCTCCGGCGTATGGTCGTCCTCCCCGCCAGGAAACCGGCCACCAGGCATACCAGCACTTCCGCATGGTCATGTTTTGTTTCCCTGCCACACCTGGGGTCCGGCACCGCCCTCATATATTCCACAAGCGGCTTTGTCCGGAATCCGTTTTCAGCACATGGAAAGGTCCACTCCCGTTTTTCCCAACAACTGTTCCTGTTCCGGGCTGATCTTTGATACCGCCCTTTCTTTTCCAATGTACAGCAGGTAAATGCTTTTCAGCACCTGCAGTTCCTGCAGCCCCACTCCGTGTTCTTTATACATACGCCTGCTCAGGGATATTTTTTTCTTTCCGCTTTTTATGACCCCTTCTGGTGTGATGATACCAATATAGGTATCTACCGGCTGGGGGTATTTCTTTCCGGGGACGCGCCTGGATGTCCGCTTATAGAGATAATAGGTATCCCCTTTCTTTTTCACTGTAGTTCCCCGTGTCCGCTGCTCCTGCACCCAATCCGGGTATCTTTTTTCTGCTGCTGTCATAATATCCTCCTTTCTATATAGGTAGCATATACCTATATTATATAAATATTATACCTCTACAGGGCGAAAAAGTCGAGGGATATGGAAAATATGTATAGCTTCCATATCCCTCGTAAAAATGCCGTGTCTATTAGTTTCAATTATTCTTCGTGAAACAACCCTGTGACAGCGGTGCGGCATCGCAACCAGCAAAAAACCGCCCAGTGTTACCAGCACTGAACGGTCTTTGATAGATATCTAAAGATGATACCCTATTCGCAAACACATTGTATCATCTTTAGAAACAGCTTGCAAGCGAAAATCTCGCTGGCTGTTATTTTTATACTCAAAAAGGAGAATGATACAATGCCACGTGGAAAAGCAATAAGGAATAAAAATGGTTATGGTACTGTTGTAAAGCTCTCTGGCAACCGCAGACAGCCGTATGAAGTCAGAGTTAACACCCGCATGGACGAACGATATTATCCCGTCTATGACGTTCTGGGACGCTATGAGACGCGTGAGGAGGGCTTGATTGCCCTAGCTGAATATAACAAGACCCCCTATGATATAAGCAACTCTAAAATGACATTTAGAGAACTGTATCAGGCTTTCTACCGCGATAAATACGAACTATCAGGGAAATCATTTTCTCAAAGCTCCAAGGACTGTACACGCGCCGCATACAAGCATATGGAGCAGCTTCATGACCGATTGTACAAGAACCTTCGAACCAATGACTTCAAATCAGTATTCAACCAAACCATAGACAACAAGCCAATATCCCATGCAATGCAGGAACACATGAAAAGCCTGATCGTGCAGTTGGACAAATTCGCACTATAAAATGATATTATCAGCAAAGGTTACGCTTCCTTTGCCAGCATAACGGCCACAGAAGATGACAAACCCGGTGTACCCTTTACCCATGATGAGCTTGTAAAGCTGTGGCAGCATCGAAATATCCCATGGGTAGATGCCGCACTCATATACACATACTCTGGTTGGAGAATATCGGAGCTCAACAAGATGCCTATAGAGAATATCAATCTGTCTGACTGGACCTTTAAGGGCGGAATCAAAACTGCTGCTAGCAAGGACCGAATTGTGCCAATTCATTCAGCGATACGTGACATGGTAACAAACCGAATCAGCGAAAACGGCAATGTATTATTTGCCGAAAATGGAAAATCCATCAGCAATCTCACCCTCACAAAACACTTTAAAAATGCCCTGTCTGCTGCCGGCATTACAACATACCATACAATACACGATTGCCGCCATACATTCACATCACTGCTTGACAGTGCTGGAGCAAATCCCATATGCATTGATCGTCTTGTCGGACATGCCTCCAAGAGCATTACTTCAAAGACATATACACACAAGGATATCGAGGAGTTAAGAGCAGCCGTGGAATTGATAAAAGCGCCTGTACATTAGTTTGCTTCATGCAGCTTTATTGTGTCACTAGTACGTCACTAGCTTGTCACTAGTAGTGTAAATTTCATCAATTTTTCCCGATTATCAACAATTCAAGAACACCGCAAAATCAACGCTTTCAGCATATCGAGCTTGTCAGAAAACTGTGCAAATTTAAGGTTATCATAAGGTAAACATCATACTGTCTTAAAGAAATCCTTCTATAGTTATCAATACAGACAGCACACTGCACGCTAAAATACAACAAATTTAAGCCGCCCTGAGGCGGCATGGAGGATTTTTATGATGACAAACATTATCGAAACCCACAGTCTGACAAAAGGCACCGGCAGCCAGATGCGCGTAAACCACCTTGACCTGCGCGTCCCAGAGGGCTGTGTCTATGGATTTCTTGGGCCGAACGGCGCCGGCAAGACCACCACTCTCAAGCTCCTTCTCGGACTGCTCAGACCCACCGATGGCACGATCACTCTGCTCGGACAGAAAATGACAGACAAAAACAGACTCGCAATCCTAAAGCACACTGGCAGCCTCATAGAAAGTCCCAGCTTCTACGGCCATCTCACAGGACTAGAAAACCTACAGATTATCGCCAAACTGAAAAAAGTCCCTGCTGGCGAAATTACAAATGTGCTCCAGACTGTGCGCCTCTATGAGCAAAAGGACAAGAAGGTCAAACAGTATTCCCTTGGCATGAAACAGCGCCTTGGCATCGCAATGGCGCTGCTTGGCAATCCGCGCCTGCTGATTCTCGATGAACCGACCAATGGACTTGACCCTGCCGGCATTCAGGAAATCCGGGAATTTATCAAGAATCTGCCCGTTCTTCGCCAGATCACCGTCGTCGTCTCCAGCCATCTTCTGAGCGAGATGGAGCAGATGGCGGATATGGTCGGCATTATCAACCATGGCACGCTGATTTATCAGGGAAGCATGGCAGCGCTTGAAGCGCAGGGCGAGAGCCTTGAGGAAGTATTTCTCAAACTGACAGGAGGCGGAGATAGTTTATGATGAACGGTTTATCACTAGAACTACTAAAGACAAAGCGGCGCGGTATCTGGCTGGTGTTTGCGGCGCTTCTCGGAACGATTGTACTCTGGGGCGGCGCCAATGTCAGCGATGCGCGTTTTCTGAAATTCGGCTGGCGCATGGTGCTCTATAATCTGCCGCTTCTGAACGCTGTTTTGATTCCGACAGGCATTGCTGTCTTTGCCAGCAGAATCATTGACATGGAACACAAAGGCAATACATGGAAACTGCTCGAGACACTCGAAGGCAAATTTGAACTCTATCTCGCCAAAGTATTGTACGGCTTGATTGCCGTTCTGCTCTTTAGCATCGCAGAGCTGCTTCTTTTCGCAGCAGTCGGACTTGTGGTTGGATTTGAGGGAACGCCCGATTTGTGGGCGTTTGGGCTGTCTTTTGTACAAACCTTTGCGATCACCTTAAACCTGTATCTGCTGCAAATGCTTCTCTCACTGCTCTTTGCCAATCAGGCAGTCGCCTTGTGCGTCGGACTGTGCGGCAGCATGGCTGGCCTTTTCCTGATGTATGTGCCGTGGCCGATTTTGAAAAATATCGTGCCGTGGGGACACTACGGCGCAGCAATGTTTGTCAGCATGGACTGGAATAAAGCGCAGGGTATCCAAGGCTTTTATTATGTCCATCAGGAAAACGGCATATTCTTTTTTGTCATCGGCTGGTTCGTATTTTTGTTTGCTGGCGGCTGGTATGCGTTCAAAAACATGGATATCGACGGTTGCCACCTGGCATTCAAACGGCCTGCCGCCACTGCGCAAACCACCAGTCACCATGCCCCGCTTTCCGGCAAACCGCCAGCAAGCTCTCCACTGCCCGTTGAACTGCTGAAAATAAAGCGTTCTCCCATCTGGATTGCGTTCATTGTCCTGCCGCTGATCTCCGCGTTCATCGGCACGGGAAATTATCTGAACAACCTTGAGGTCCTGACAAGCACATGGCATTCACTCTGGACACAGCACGCACTGTTTTTCTGTTACTTTTTCATGCCGCCGCTCGTCGGCGTCTACGCAAGCTACTTGTGGCGGTTAGAGCACAATGGCGCCAACTGGAACATGGTGCTGACCACGACACCTGTCTGGCGGCTGGTGTGGAACAAAATACTCCTGTGCACGGTCATTACTTTTTGCACACTCGGCTGGCTGTGCGTCCTCTACCTCCTCTGCGGCCTGTACGCGGGCATTACAGAGCCGGTTCCAGCTTCGCTGCTTGAGTGGCTGGCGTGCGGTGTCCTAGGCGGCACTGCGGTCTGTGCGGCACAGTGTTTTCTCTCCCTTGTCATTCGAAGCTTTGCCGTTCCGATCGGCATGGCGCTCATCGGCGGCATTGGCGGTCTCTTCTTTACCAGCAAAGGACTTTATTACCTGCTTCCGTACTCACTCATGAGCATGGGTATGCGCGCAAACAATCCCAGTATTCAAGTGAATCTGGCACAATTTGCGGGCTGGTCTGTGATGTTTATCGTGTTATTTTACCTGCTGAGTGTATGGTATATCAAGTGCCATGATGTCCGAACGCAGGCGTGAAAACACTTTTTTCTGAATGCTGCAACAATGCAGCATTCAGTCTTTTAAAATTTTTGGTCAATCCACACGGCTGCCGCATACAGACCGATGCCAAGCACTGCCGCCAACAGCAGGCTGCCGCAAATCCGTCTCACGCCAGCGATCGTCAGCACCAGCGGAATCAACGAGGTTTCAATTTGTTTCTGCCTGTCCATACAATCCCTCCTGTACAAATCTCTGATTTGCATTCATCATCATCTTGCGATATTCCCGATACGATTTACTCAGCCTGCACATTGCCGGAAGAAAGACTTCATAATAACCGCTCGCACTGATGAACTGCTTCAATTCCTGTTCCAGACGAAATGCGTTTGACGATTGATATGCCTCTGATGCCTTATATTTCATATATGCCTCAATTGCCTCACGGTTTTCCGCCAGAAAACGTTCCATGTCGCCATATGCGCTCTTCACCTTCGCATCTACTGTTTCCATAATTGTATCGTCATATGCCGCTGTCACTTCACAGTAATACGCCTGCAAATCCGCCGGAAGCTCCAAATGAACGCGGTCCAGAAAATCAAGAATTGTCTCAAATGCTTCTTGCTGCTCTTGCGTCTCGACGGGTTCATTGAGATAGGGGGCAAAATGCTGGCAGATATAGTTCCCATAGTACCCCGGAAACGCCTCTTGCAATCGCGCCAGGACAGACTGTTTGTTTTGGAGCTGCCGCAATTTCTTCTGCACCAAATCCCAGTCCTGCGTGCTTGACAGCTCTTGCAGCAATTGCCGCTTCTCCTGCATCACAGCGATCTCCATGCGCTTTCGGTCCGAGATTGCTTTCAGGGCAGCATCTCCCATTTCCTGCTGAACCGACAATATTTTCTGAAGCTCAGCCGCCGATATCCCCAGCCCTCTCAGCACCGAAATCTTTTTAAGCCGTTCGATATCCGCATCAGAGAAGTCCCGATATCCATTTTCCTGCACAGAAGGCGCAACCAGCCCCTGCGCAATGTAGTACTCTACCGCCTTTTTGGTCAAGGCGCATGTTTTGCATACCTCATTTATAAACACGCTGTTCACCTCATTTCTTAACACCCATCATAAACCCACCCCCAAGGGGATAGTCAAGCATCAGATTATAAACAGTACCATTGATTTTCTCTCCGTTGTGTTCTAAAATAGGGTTTAGAAATTGATCAAAGGAGAAAACCCATGAAACAAGCCATTTTTTTCCCGGGAATCGGGTATCACTGCGACAAGCCCTTGTTCTATTACGGCACAAAGCTCTGCCGGCAGGCACAATACGAGATACACCAGCTTGCCTACACCAACCTGAGCCGCTCCATTCCAGAGGCATCCAAACAGGCATACGCACAGACCGAGGCGCAGCTTGCACACGTCAACTGGGACGCCTGCGATGAGATTTTGTTTGTCTCCAAGAGTCTTGGCACGGCTGTCGCGGCAGCGTATGCAAAGCGTCACCATATTCCCTGCCGCAATATCTACTATACGCCGCTTGCAGAGACCTTTGACTTCGCGCCGCAGCCGGGCATCGTGTTTCACGGCACAAGCGACCCTTGGGCAAAGACTGCCGTAATCAAAGAAAAATGCCGGGAATACAGCCTGCCGCTCCACATTATCGAACATACGAATCACTCTCTTGAAGTACAAGCTCATGACCTTTCAGACCGCACTGTACCAAGCAAAAACCATACAGTCCTTCAAAATCTGCGCATCTTAGAGGAAATCATGGGGTTCTCTGAGATGTATATCACCCACGAGCTCTATTTCAGACCGCTCTGCGAAAAAGAGCTCTGCCGCAGCTTGTTTGCCGGCTTTATCCGCCGCCAGCAGGTTGTGAAGTGCTGGCGCAGGGAACATGACCAGTGGGTCATCAAGGACGCGCCTTTTATCGACGACTGGTCTGAGGAAGATTATCAATTTCTCCTCCAATGCCTGAAAAACACAATCCAGACAGGCGGTTTCGTCTATGGGGCATTTTGCGGCAAAATGCCAAATGCCACGCTAAAGGGTTTTGTCTCTGTCGAGTCGGCATTTCTTGGCAGCGCGCAGCAGTATCTCGACCTCTCCTGCATTCACGTATCCGAAGATCAGCGCGGCAAAGGCATCGGCGCCGTTTTATTCCGCGAAGCCAAAAACTGGGCAAAGAAAAAGGGCGGAAAGAAGCTCTACATCTCCGCCCACTCTGCCGTCGAGACACAAGCCTTTTATCAAATGATGGGCTGCGTCGATGCCGAGGAATATGATCCGCATCATGTCGAGGCAGAGCCTTTTGACCGCCAGTTAGAATGTATTTTATAGCAGACTAAAACTGCTTTTTCTCCAAGACGACGCAGGATATGCGGTAGGAGACATACATCAGCGCCACAGCGGCAGCCATCATCAACAGCATCAGCAGCCAATCCTCCAGCCCTGCTATGCTGTTGAGGACACTCCTGCCATTTGCCGAGTCCTCGTACAGCACGCCAATCATCCCAAAGCAAAATGCGATCATGCCGATGGATATCATTCTGGCTATCCTGCTCTTCTCCTGTCCGAATTTGATGTATATTGGATTCTCCACCGCCATCAGCATAAATGCGAGCGCGATGGCACTCAGCGGTGAAATAACATACTCCATCGGTGTTATCTCTCCCTTCGTCACCAAATGAGCGATGCAGGAAGCAGCCGTTACAGCAATGGTTGGTATCACCGCCAGCAAAATCCCCAGCAGGTACTTTGCACGCACATAGTCCCTGCGCTTTGCTGGCAGCGTGAAAATATACGCTATACCATTGTCAAACTCGTCATAACTGTACGTGCTCAGTGACAAAAAGGAACAGAGCACTGCGGCATACCCCGGAAGAAAGAAGCTTCCTTTGACACTGATTGACATGATCAGCCCCCACACGACCAACATGGCAAAAAACATCTTCATCTGTATAACGATCAATCGTAAGTCCTTTATCAATAAACCTTTTACTGGTCTGCTCATCAAAACTCCCTCCAACTCTATTCTCCGCTCGTCGTGAGCATTAGAATCACCTTGTCAATATCGCCTCTCTCGATCACGACAGACGGAAAATTATCCTGATAAAACTGCCGTTTGTTTGTCAGACAGCTATAGCCAAAACTCTCCTTTTTCTTTCGAAGCAGATACCGCTGGTCGAGCATGGCAAACTGCTCAAACGTCACCTTCAATAAACCATATTCATTCAACAGCACATCTGTGTCCTCATGCAGCAGCATTCTGCCGTTCTCAATCAGATACACATCATCGCAGATGCCCTCTAAGTCACTTGAAATATGTGAGCTGATGAGAATGCTGCGCCCCTCGGTCTCCATGTACTCGCGCAGAAGATTCAGAAGTTCATCCCGCGCCACGACATCAAGCCCCGCAGTCGGCTCGTCGAGTATCAAGAGTCTGGCATTGTGCGAGAGCGCTGCAAGAATCTGCAGTTTCCTCTTCATGCCGGTAGAAAACTCTCTGATTTTCTTATTGATCGGCAGCTCCATTCGTTCGCAGCCCGCCATAAACTGCTCGCGCGAGAAATCCGTGTACAGTGTATCCAGCACAGGCATCAAATCCTTGATGCGCAGATACCCGCTAAAGCCGGAATCCGCGAGCACAACGCCAATCTGCTCCCTGTCCTTGGCTGTGAGGTTTTTGGCCGCTTTGCCAAATACCTCCACCGTCCCGCCTTCGATCTCAATCAACCCCAGCATTGTTTTAAATGCCGTACTTTTGCCGGCGCCGTTTCTTCCGATCAGTCCTGTGACCCGTCCTTCGGGCACCTGCAAAGAGCAATCCAGCCGAAACTTGTCATACTGTTTGACTACATTGTCCAGTCGAATCATTGTCTGCACTTCCTTTCCTTCTACCTTTAGGATTAAGAGTCCTCGAGCACAATCTCAAACAGTGCGCGGATCTCGCTGTCCTCCATGCCGCAGCTTCGCGCCTTGCGAATCGCCTGCTCAAACTCTGTCTCCACTTCTTTTTTCTTCTCCTCAAGCAGCTGCGCCTGATTGGCGCTTGCCACATAACTTCCCTTGCCATGCACCGTGATGACAAATCCTTCCGCCTCCAACTGGTCATATGCCTTCTTGACCGTGAGTGCACTGACTTTAATTTCTTTTGCCAGCGTTCTGACAGACGGAAGCAAGGTCTCCTCAATCAACTCACCCTGTATGATCTTTCCTTTGATCTGGCACACGATCTGCTCATATACAGGCTGCATTGATGAATGGTTAATAATCATATTCATATGGTCTCAACATCCTTCTTCTCTGGTCTGATGCGCCAGATGCTCCACTATTTGTTCATGAACATTCCTCAAAGACAGTTCCCTGCCGTCTTTGATATAAACAGTATATAACAGTAGTTAACTGTTGTCAACTGTTTTATACTGTTTATTTTATAAAAATACAAACAATTGTCTTTTTTGATCGCTTTCGCACAAACGCTGACATTGTATTAATTGATTTTATACAATCTCGGGAAACGTAGTTGCAAAAAACTTTTTTATATTTTATAATATCAATGATTGTGTCATCAAAAATCCCATAAGGAATTGCCGGAAAGTGTCAGTTATCTTTCTACAGTTCCTAAGCCAAGGAAGGTAAACGAGATTATGATTTACGAGTTTGAGCCAAAAGAAGGATTCTATCTGGCTGCAGAACTTGAAAAGCACCGGAAGAAAAAACGACATGACAAGCTGGTCATGAAATGCGATGAATCGACGAACCATCAAGTAAAGATTTATAAGAGCATGTATGTCTTAAACGGGAAAATCAATCAAATCCTATATGATGCCAAACACTATTATCTGGTAATCAGCAACAATGATGTGACAATCTATCTCATATATGATACCTGCCGCATCGCCTACTGCCTGAGGACAGAGACCGACTGGAAGATTATCAGCGTGGAATTTCTCCCGCCGGCGCGCCTGACGACAGCGCCCTACAAAGATGATTCGCTCGGCCGTGTGGTCGCCTCGACGCTGACGACCATTGTGTCCTTCTGCTACACCCACGGGTTCTCCATGGTCTTTGACACGCAGCAGAACGGACAGATTCCCAAGATCTTTACTGCGATTCTCAACAAGGAATTTACCACCACGAAATTCGAACCCGAATCACAGGTTCAGCAAAAGATCACTGCCCTGCTGATGAAACAGGCAGTCCGAAAAGAGTTTGTAGAAAAATATTTATTGCAGGTGCCCAGACGCATATAAAAACGACTGCCGTTTCAGACAGTCGTTTTTATATGCACTCAGGTGCCCTTTTTTATTTATGCCGCCAGATATTTCTCAACCGACGCCAGCTTCACACAGAGTACGAACACCTCGCATGCCTGCTTGAGCTCGTCGGGTGTGGGGAGTGTCGGCGCGATGCGGATACTGGTGTCTGCGTCGTCCTTCATATACGGGAAGGTTGAGCCAGCCGGCGTCATCACTACGCCCGCCTCCTTGCAGAGCGCCACCACACGCTTTGCACAGCCCTCCAGCGTATCAAATGCGATAAAGTATCCGCCGAGCGGTCTGAGCCAGCGGGCGATCTCCAGTCCGCCAAGCTCTCTGTCAAGGCAGTCAAGAACCGCCTCAAACTTAGGCTTTAACAGCGCTGCATGCTTCTCCATATGCGCGTGGACGCCCGCCGCATTCTTAAAGTACAGCACATGGCGCATCTGGTTGATCTTGTCAAACCCGATGGTCTGTAAGCTCACGGTCTTCTTCACCTCCGCAAGATTTGCCGGCGAAGTGATCAGCGCGCCCACACCCGCACCCGGAAACGTCACCTTGGAGGTCGAGCACACTTGATAATACAGATCTGGATTGCCCGCCTTCTCACATTCGGTCACAATGTTGAGCATTTCAACTTTATGATCTACATAGATATGATGGAATGCGTATGCGTTATCCCAATAGATTCTAAAATCAGGCGCCGCCGGCTTTAAGTTTGCAAATCTCCTGACCACCTCGTCGGAATATACGACGCCTGCCGGGTTAGTGTACTTGGGCACATTCCAGATGCCCTTGACCGCTGGGTCGCTGCTTACATACTGTTCAACTAAGTCCATATCTGGACCGTTCTCATCCATCGGAATATTGATCATCTCAATGCCAAAGCCCTCTGTGATGGCAAAATGTCTGTCATATCCCGGAACAGGACACAGGAACTTTACCTTTTCCTGCTTACACCACGGTGTATTGCCGCCGATGCCGTGCACCATTGCCCTTGAAACCAGATCATACATGATATTTAAGCTGGAATTGCCAAATACCATCACATGATCAACCGGGCATTCCATCAGCTCTGCAAAAAGCTCCTTTGCCTCTTTGATACCATCAAATGCTCCATAATTCCGAATGTCTATCTTGTCCAAGCCTTTGAATGCGGACTTGCTGTTGAGCACATCGAGCATGCCGACAGACAGATCGAGCTGGTCCGCAGCAGGCTTGCCGCGCGACATGTCGAGTTTGATATCTGACTCTTTTAATTTTTCATACTGTGCCTGAAGTTCCGTCTGAAGTGCACGCAATTCTTCCTTGCTTAAATCCTTGTATGCTTTCATTTTCCATAACCTCCATCATTCATACGCAGTTCCGCCTATGAAAATAATACTCTCTTGTAATTATTTATTGATTCCTTCCCTACTATATAACATCTATTCCCCATCTGTCAATATTTTGTATACGTGTATATCGGTATTTTTGACGGATACTGCTTTGACACAGGGACGAAAAGTAACACTTGTCACCCCTGTTGTTCAGTAATATAATAGAAAAAGAAAATACTATTAAAAATTATATAAAAAGGAGAGTACTGTCATGAAAGAGTGCAAAACAACTATCATTTCCCCAGAAACGCCCCCTCCCGCAATGCCTACAGGTCTGAAAGTCCTGTATACCTTCGATGCCTTCGGGCATGGCGACGGCGAAAAGCTCACAGAGGCGGACCTGCAGCAATTAATCCATAACATACAGCAGGCGGACAAGGTTTCTGTCTTTCTCTCTCCGCATGATGATGCCGAAACGGCAATCGAGGAGGAATTTTTTCAGATTGAGATTGACAACCGCTGGATTGCTATACAGTATGTCGTGGGAGACACTTCTCCAGACGGCTATTTCTGCTCGTGCTTTGACCCGGATTATCTTGATTCCGATGAGGAGTCCCCGATGGTGCCGGGCGACTGCCAGTCTGTCATTCTCAAGAAATACACCATGCATGACCCCAAGCTTGCCGCCGAATGCGTTGAATACTTCGCGCGCACCGGAAAGCTCTACCCGGGCATGGCTTGGCTTCGACAAGAAGCGTTATAATATGCAAAAACGAGTGTGTACTCAATGCTCCGCCACATAATACTGCGCCTGTGCATTCCACAGTTCGCGGTACTTGCCGTCCTTTTGTGCAAGCAGCCTCTCATGGCTTCCCTGCTGCACCATACACCCCTTATGAAAAACCAGAATTTCGTCACAGAAGCGGCAGGAGGAAAGGCGGTGGCTGATGTAGACTGCCGTCTTGTCCTCCACAATCTCACTCAAACGCGCATAAATCTCATACTCCGACAGCGGGTCGAGCGCAGCAGTCGGCTCGTCTAGTATCAAGAAAGCCGAATCCCGGTACAAGGCTCTCGCAATCGCAAGCTTCTGCGCCTCGCCGCCGGACACCTCCACCCCCTTCTCGGACAAATCCTTGTACAGCACGGTATCCATTCCCGACGCCATCGACGCCACACGCTGCCACACCCCCGCCTTCTGGCAGCAGCTCTGAGCCCGTTCCCTGTCATAGCTTTCCCTTGCCGCGATATTCTGCCCCACAGAGAAGGCAAGCAGATGAAAATCCTGAAAAACCACAGAGAACACGCGCATATACTCCCGGTAGTCATACTTGCGGATATCAATTCCATTCAATAAAATCTGCCCCTCAGTCGGGTCATACAGACGGCACAGCAGCTTGATAAATGTAGTCTTACCAGATCCATTCTGCCCCACCACTGCCAGACGCTGCCCCACTTTGAATTTCATGGAAATATTTTTCAGTGCAAAGTTCTCTGCATTGGGATAGCGAAAGCTCACATTGCGAAATTCCACCTCGTAGTGCTGGTCCGCGCGCTTTTCAACCGTGAGCGAGCCTTGATACATCTGATTCGGAATATCCATAAAGGAAAATTCCCGTTCCAGATAAAAGGCGTTGATGCCCGCCTCGCCCACAATTTCAAGGATTTTTGCCAGCCCGCCCGACAGCGCCGTAATCGCGCCAACATACTGCGTGACAGACCCGATGCCAAAGGCACCGCCCCACGCCTTGATACACACAAAGAGATAGATCAGCCCTATAAAAATCTTGGAGACTGCCACCGACGCCGCGCAGGCGGCGCCCGCCTTTCCTCTGGCATAGCGCGCCGCTTTTGATTTCGTCCCATAGCTGTCCTGAATAGACGTAATCTGGTCAAAAAAGATATCCTGCCGGTACAGCCGTACATCCAATGCCCGCTTTGGCTCTGACATTAAATTGTACAAAAAGGAAAAAAAGCGGTTTCCGAGCGTGCACTCTGCATCGCATTCAATCCAGCATTTTGTGCTGATGGTTTCCAGATAAGGCGACAGCGCTGTCACACCGGCAAGCAGCAGTGCGACCAGTACAATGCAGACTGGATGATTCAGCATCACAAGCCAGCCCGCCTCCTGCCGCACCGGCAGCCGAAACAGCGATACGGAGAGCGCAATGCCGCCAATCAGTTGAAACACCGCCTCCAAAAAATTCTGAAACTGATAGTACACCATCCGCATACCAAAACTACTCCAATGGGAAGTCTGCTGCACGGCATTTAACAGCTCATGCGTCTGTGGATTCTCCATATCACAAAAGTCCATGGACAACAGTTTGTCAAAATGGCGTTTCCATTCATATAATTTCATGCAAAACCCGTCCGACAATGTATGATTCCACCGCAGAGCAGCCGCCTTTAGCAGTAATAAGACACTCTCCGCCGCAAGCAGCGCCACGATTTTCTGTATCAGCAGCCCGCGCTGTCTTGTCCCTGCAAGCTCATTTAATATCTGTGCCGTAAACCAGAGGGTAATGTAGGGAATGACTGCATTGAGCAAGGCATACAGCGCTGTCGAGCCAAACAGCGCCGGCTGTTCCCTGCACCACATACAAACCGCCCTTTTCATCAATTGGTACTTCTTTGTCTTTTTCATGCTTCTGCCTCCTAATCTAACCTTTATGCTGTATTATAGACTTTGCCGCCAGTACAATGTTTGCGCTAAGGAACTGTGACATAATATTTGCGTTGCAGTTCAAACAGCTCTGTGTAGCGCCTGCCATTTAAAAGCAGCTCCTCATGGGTCCCCTCCTCTGCGATTGTCCCGTTCTCGATGAGCAAAATCCGGTCACAGAAACGGGTGGAAGCCAGTCTGTGCGAGATAAATACTGCACTTTTTCCGCTGGTCAGCTCATGATATTTCTCATAAATATCGCTCTCCGCAATCGGGTCGAGCGCGGCGGTCGGCTCGTCGAGTACCACAATCGGGCAGTCTTTATACAAGAGCCGCGCAATCATCAGCCTTTGCAGTTCCCCGCCAGAAAGCTCTGTTGCCTCTGTGTAGACATTTCTGTCAAGAAGTGTATCATACGCCTCTGAGAGCGACTCGATTTTCTGTCTTAATCCCGCCTTCTCAATGCAGTCCTGAACCTTTTTGCGGTCTATATGTTCGATATCCTGCGCCACATTCGCCGCCACGCTCGCCGGAATCAGCGAGAAGTCCTGAAAAACGCCCGCAATGAGCCGATAGTAATCCCTGCGGTTATATGTCTTGATATTGACGCCGTTTAGCAGTACCTCTCCCTCGTCCGGGTCATAAAAGCCGCAGATGAGCTTCACCAGCGTGGTCTTGCCCGCTCCATTGAGTCCCACAATGGCAAGCTTCTCCCCCGGATGAATCGTGAGATTCAGATGTGAAAAGATCGGTTTTTCCGACGCCTGCGCGGTCCCCTTATAGCCAAATGTCACATCGCGCAGCTCGATGGTGTACGCTGCCCCCGCCTCCCGCACAAGCGGCTTGCCCTCCTCCATGCAAAAAACCTCTTCGTAATCCAGAAATTCCCGCACCGCATCAAGCTCTAGTCCCTGCCTGTGCAGCGTGGACAGCATTTCCATCATGCCGCAAATCCATGCCGTAAACCCGCTGACCGCCGAGAAGTACAGCAGAAATTCCGTGGCGCCAATGCTCCCGTCCAGTACCAGTTGCAGCAGCTTTGCATACGCAATCCCATTTCGCAGAAGCCCCAGCGCCAGATTGGTGAAGTCCGCCACAATATACCGCTTTTCCCTGCGCGCGCCGAAGTCAAGATAGAGTCTGATATACTGCTGGTAAATCCCGCGCAGCCACTCCTGCATTCCAAATATGCGAAGGTCCTTTGCCAGCATGCGGTCCTGTACGCTATACTGCACATATTCGATCTTTTTGAGCAGCTCCTCCTCTTCCCCGCGGTGGCGGTAATTCCATTCATTGACATAGTAATTGACCACATAGCCCACAACTGCCGTGACAATCGTTGCCAGAATCACAACGGTGTCCACCTTTTTGAGCAGCGCCATATAGATCACAAACCCCAGACTGTTTTGAAGCAGCCCGGATAAGGTGTTCCAGATTGCCTCCGCTGCCTTACTGTTGTCGTTCATCGCATCGAATGCCTTGCTCAACAGATTGCGAAACGATTGACTTTCGTGCAACGGATAAGAACAAGTACTCATCTTGCGCCTGACTTTCATCAAGACTGCATCGCGCACCGCGATTCTCCCAAACATCAAATTTCGTTTGATATATGCCTGCAATGCACTAACTGCCGTGATTCCCACGGTAAAGAACAAGATGACACACAACAGCCTGTACAGTGTATCCTGCCGCTCTAAGCTGCGCAGAATCGACGGCGCTACATACAGCTCCACAACAGACACTGCCACCATGGTCAGCCCGTCGAGCACCGCAAGCACGGTGACGCTTGGCGCAGTACACTTTGCCATGTGCAGCATAAAAAGCACATTGCTAAGCACGCCATATTTTTTTCGTTTTTCAACATCTTCTATCATCACAATCTACTCCCTTCTATATAGATTTCCTATATAGTTCTTTATCGTTCCCATATCATAACACAAAAAATCCCCAGATGATTCATCTGGGGACGAAAGCGTGCGCTCTGGGGATAAAATGCACCGAGAGGTCTCACTGGGGCAGCAGTATTTCCGTCGTGAAGGCGCCATCTTCACTGTTTCTGCTGATATATCCTTGATAGCGTTCAACAATCGTGTCAATCCGCACCAGCCCATAGCCATGCCCTGTTCCCTTGGAGGTCAGAAACCGCCCGTTTACCTTGTGCTGCTTCTTTGCCGCAGTGCGGTTGGTAAAGGACATGTATAGCTGTGTGTTCTTCATATCCATGTAGACGCGAATCATGCGCTCCTCCTTCGGCAGCGCCATATTCGCCTCGATGGCATTGTCAAACAGGTTGCCTATAATGATACACAGATCAATCTCCGCTGTGGTGAGCGCCACCGCCACATGGGCGTCCACTGTCACAGCGATTTCCTTTGACTTTGCCAGCGAAATCTTGCTGTTTAAGATCACGTCCGTCATTTTGTTGCCAGTCTTGAGCGCCAAATCCACGGTGTCCAAGTCATTGCCCAGCTCGTCCAGATAGCGCCTAAGCTCATCAAGCGCTCCCATGTCCGCATAGCTTTTGAGCACTTGGATATGGTTTCGGTAATCATGGCGCCACCCGCGCATCTTGCGGTACATATTTTCTACCTCTGCGTAGTGTGTCGCCAGCAGCTCACTCTGATACGCTGCGATGCGCCGATCTATCAGTTTCTCTATAAAAATACCCTTCACCTTCACTTTCTTTGTCTGGAAAATCAAAAATATTGTATCATCGCGCGGTTGATGCCTTCATACAATCCGCGCGAGAGCGGCACCTGCGCCCCGTCCTTCAAGAATACCTGCGTTTTTGTGATTTTTCGCACAAACCGCAGATTCACGATAAAAGAACGCCCTGTTCGGAAAAAACTTTCATCCAACTCCTTTTCCAAGTCTCCAAGCGTCCTTTTGACGGTGTACTCCTCCGCCGCATGTATGGTCACATAATTGCGCTGCACTTCCAGATAGCGAATCTCACTATTCAAAACGCGCACACTGCCGTCTGTCGTCTGCAAGAACAGTTCCTTCTCCCGAGCCTTTACCCGCGCAAGCGCACGCGCCAGCACACTGCCTAGCTTCTCCTCCGTCACAGGTTTCAACAGATAGTGCAGCGCCTCCACATCATAGCCGTCCGCGATATACTCCATATATCCCGTGACAAACACAAGTTGAATCGAACCGTCGTTCTTGCGAAGTTTTGCCGCCAGCTCGATTCCATTCATGCCCTCCGGCTCCATCTCGATATCCAGAAACAAGATGTCATAGCATCTGTTCTCCTCATACTGAAACCAAAATGCCTCCGCGGAGGGAAAACGCTCGATCTCCATTAGGACTGCGCAGGCTTGCGCCCACCGTCTGATGATGTCTGCTACATAGTCCGCATCTGCCGGATTGTCATCGCAGACTGCTATTTTGTACATTGCGTGAATCCCCTCTCCTCAACTGTTCACTCCGCTCCATTGCTGTATTTTCCTGACAACTGCCGCGGCGCTTTTGTCTTATCCTGCATTTTTGGTTTCCAAGTACTGTATAAATTCCTCCTCCGGCAGCGGCTTTGAGAAATAATATCCCTGTATGTGGCTGATGCCCAGCTCCTCCATCGTCCGAAACTGCTCCGCTGTCTCGATGCCCTCCGACACGATTTCCAGATTCATTCCGTGAATCATGTGAATCGCCGCCTCCATGACATACCGCGCCTTGCCGTTCTCGAAATAAGAGCTTGTCATGCTTCTGTCAAATTTGACGAGATCGACAGGCATATCCACAATATAGTTCAAGTTCGACTGGCCGGTTCCGAAATCATCGAGCGAGAATTTCACCCCGTACTCCATCAGCTCCGCCATGTTGCCAAGCAGCGTCTTTTTGGCATTGGTCGATGCCGACTCTGTGATTTCCAGATTGATATTTGCAGGCGCCACTTGATACCTTTCCATAATTCTGATATAGTCCTGCGCCAAATCTTCGTAGGCGCACTGAATCACTGACAGGTTTACTTCGATATATTGCATCCCGTAGTGGTTGAGCGGATGTCTCTTGATAAACTGGCAGACCTTTTCAAACACCATCTCGCCAAGCTTTAGAATCATACCGCTCTCCTCCGCAATATCAATAAAGACACCCGGCGGCACGATATTTCCCTCCCGGTCACGGATGCGAACCAGCGCCTCCGCCGAGGTAATGCGCTGCTCTCGCGTCGAGTAGATTGGCTGGTAAAAGACCTCCACGCGGTCATACTCGATCGCTTCCATAATAAGCTGCTTTGTCTCGCGCTCTTTGTACATCTGTTCCACGCGGTCTTTTTCGATGCAGAGAAAGTCCGTCTCTGAAAACAGCTTGGCGTTCTGCCGCACATAGCGGATAAAATACAGCAGATTTTCAGCAGAATCTACAACATTGGCATGGGGCAGATACAGCCAGTACGGACGCACCATGCATGTATCCTCCGCGCCCCACCCTGAGCGGAAACGGCTTCGAAGCCTCCGAACCCCCTCCGTTGCCGTTTCAAGGTCCACAAACAGCACGAAATACTCATCCTCCGCATTCTTAAAGACAAGCGCATCCGGCAGTTTTAATAAATACTCGATAATTTCCATCCGCGCAAGCGCCCGCTTCTCCATCTGCACATTCTGGTAAGCGCTGTTTCCAAAAGCCAGCACCAGCACAGAGAAATCCTGCTCCTTCACATAAAACTGCTTTGCATACTGATACAGTGCCCCGCTGTTGAATAAACCCGTGCTCCTGTCGAGATTCGTCTCCGGATTCTCCAGCTTAAGATACAGCACCATAATCCCGATCGCGCCCGCATATCCCACAATCAGTATATCCGTGTACATAAACTGAAGCTGAGACGCCACAATCCAGACCAGCAGCCAGATGCAGACTGCCTCGCGCCGTCTGGGATTGATCTTTGCCCTTTCCTTGTGCAGCAGGTAAAAGATTCTCACGAAAAAAATGAGCGCCATTCCATACGTCACATACACACTCGGCCCATACGTGTACTCAACCTTTGCCCCGTCCGCACTGTACTGGTAATAAAGCGGTACTGCGTAAATACCGAGCACTCCCGCCGCGGTCAAGACCAGATACTTGCGCATCTGCTGCCAGTAAACTTCCCGCTTTGCATAAATATCGACACACATATAAGACAGTGCGCTGAGCGCCACACCGAGCAGCGAGACCAGATAACTCTTTGCCACAAACTTTGCAAACACCTCCGACAGCACATGCCGGTATTCAATGACGCCAATCGAGAAAACGTCCAATACGATACAGGCAAAAGTCGCCCCATAAACACCCAAAAATGCCCGCTGGGTGTTCAGCGCGATCCGTTTCTGGCGTATGTAAAAATAAAATAATACCATCATTAAGACAATACCGCAACATTGTATCTGGATCTGCATCGTTTCGTCCTTTCTTATGTAAAAATAAAAATTTCGATCTCGATGCTATTATTATATGCTACCCTGCCAGTGAACGCAAGACTAAAAAATGCTCTCCCTCAGTCCAGCAGCTTATCATACGTCGTATCCAGCGAATCCTTGATCGCCCTCAACTGCTGTAGCTGGACATGCTGTATACCCCGCTCTATCTTGCCAAGGCACTCTCTCGTGATTGGAATACCTTGCAGATTCATCATACGGACCAGATCAATCTGCCCGATTCCCTTTGACAGCCGCAGCCTGCGAATATTCAGGCCAATTGTCCCATATGTATCCTGTTTTATCTTTTGTTCCACAAAATCACACCTTTCAAAATTTATATCAGTTCAAAATATGAACCAAAATCGGTCCTTTTTTCTTTATTTTATGAAATAATTGTGATATAATGGGACTAAAAGCAGTCCATTCGCTAAAAATAGAAGCAGCGGAATACAGCCAAAATGACAGCATAGTTTTTGTTGACGGTATAGTATTCGCAGACTATAATAAATCAAACAGGGGAATCAATTCAAAAAAGAAATGGGGAATACGATGAAAGATGTAGTGTATATCAGTGACGAAGAACGTGAAAAATGCCGCAAAGTCAAAGAAGCCTTTGCAGAACTTGAAAATGAAGAAGTTGGGATTATGGTGGCTGACGCCGGACGGTATGGCTACGTGCGCCTGAGATATTACGATATGACATATGGATTTGCCGAAACAAACTGTTTCACAGAAAGCAGTGCACTTTTTAATGATTTGTGGACAAACTGGCTCGATGCACAGCTTTTTAAAATTGCGGTCGAAGATGTACCGCTGATGGATTTGGAATATGAGGATATTTTCAAGGCGCTGCCCAAAGAAAAGCAGCAGGAGCTGATGCGCAGACGGCAGGAGTTTGCAGAGCAGTCTGGAATCAAGATTTCCTGACCGCTCTGACAAATCTAATACTTTATTCATATGTGCGAGTCCTGCACACCAATACAATTGTCACCAGTGCACCCAGCACGACGATCACCACTGCCGCCGACATCAACGGCAGCACAGAACTTCCCTGATACGCAACTGAATTAATGTCAAAAATCTCAACGTCCACATCTGCAAGCTTTAATTCTGTCTGCGCGTCTGCCGCCTGCTCCGTCGCAGCTACAGGCAGACTATAAAAGCCTGCAAGCAGTCCGGCAAGAAGCACTGCCATCATTCTTTTTCTCATTCTCATTTCCTCCCTCTATAAACAATCAACACATCAGCTGCGCTTCCGCATTCGCTTTTGGTTCTCTCACAGCTTCACAAATGCCTCCGAGCTTAGTTTCAGCTTGCCTACAACCTTGACGCTGGACTCCATATTGTCGTACACCTGCTTCATCTCATCCACAAGGCGTGATGTGGAATCCGCAGAATCACAGATTCCCTTGCTGCACTCCTCCACAGAAGCCTCAATCTCCCCCATTTGTCCAACCAGATGTTCGATATGTCCACGAAGCTCCTCCATCTCACTGATACAGTTGTTCATCGCACTGCTGACCTGCTCGGCATCCTCCCGATACTGCTGCCCAGATGCCGCGTAGACATCATAATCCGGCAGGATTGTCCCTGAGATATATCCAATCATTTCATTTGCGTTGTCACTCAGCTCATTTACTGCACTGATCACCTGACCATTGATGTTCTGGATTTTGTTTGCCGTCTCACGGCTGGAGTCCGCAAGCTGTCGGATCTCGTCCGCGACAACCGCAAAACCCTTTCCAACCTCACCCGCACGTGCCGCCTCTATGGATGCATTGAGTGCAAGCAGATTTGTTTTTCCTGATATTTGCAGGATTTCATTTGTCAGCTCATCGACCATCGCTACACTCTTGCTGTTCTCAATTGCCTGATTTAGCTGTGTCAAAATCCTGCCGACAACATCATTGGTTCCATTTTTGTTTTTCTCGGCAGTCTTTTCCATATCCTCGGCGCGCTGCTTCATCTGTTTTGTGTAGCCGTAGATATTGTGGGTGACATCAGACACATTGTTGACCGCCTTTCCGACGCTCACTGTGCGCTCATTGATATCATGGATTGTCGTGGAGATAGAATCCATCGTGGAAGCCGCCTGCTCCATCGCCGCCGAGATCTCATTCGAATCCTTGTTTGCTTCCGTTACACTGTCATTGACATGCTGAAAAGTTGTGTCCAAATCCTCCGAAGACGACACAATCTCGCTGATAATCTTTTGCAGGGTGACAATAAACAAATTCACGCCCCGGACAAGTTTTCCAACCTCGTCCGCCGTATGTATTGTCACGCGCTCCGTCAGATCTCCGTTCTTATCATTGATTTTCTGTGTTATTTCCCCAATCTTTCTCTCATAGGAAATGGTCGGCAGAATAATGGCTTTCACTGCTATGATCACGCTCATGACAAACAACACTACCATAATTATCAGCATTCCATAAGCGATTATAACTGCGTTGTCATAGATATTATCCTGCTTTCCCTTCGCCAATCCTATTTACGTCTGCTCCTCGCCGATCATCACCTCGATCTTATCGTGCAGCTGGTTAAAGATATCCCGCAGGATTCCGTTCACCTTCGCCGTCACCTCACGCGTATTGTTCATCGCACTGAGACTGAATGTATCATTATAGTTTTGCATATAGGTATCATAAATCCCCATCATCTCCTGATAGGCGGCCTCATCGTCCGCAAGTTCCCGAAATGCGTCCAGATAAGCGCGCAGCGTCGCCGCCGAAACGCTCATCTGTTCTTCCACACGCTGTTTGTCCTCCTTGGTATCCATGACACTGTGTGTCAGCAAGAGCTGCTGCATCTGCTGGATATTGGAGGATATCGCATCCAGCGTGATAATGACCGGCACTCTCCGGGCTGCAATCTCATTGCCCGCCGCACCGAGCTGCTTGAGCGAAATCAGCCCCAAAAAAGAAGAGCAAATCCCGACTAACGCGATGAAAAGCAGCGGTACGATTACTTTTGTCTTTAAACTTCTCATTTCCTTACTCCTTTCGTCAATTCACCGTTGATAGATTTACTCTTATTTTATCAGACTTAATTCTACCAAAAAAATTACCAAAAATGAGTAAGTTTTGTGAATATTACACAATTCTATCCGCTACATCGTGATCTGTATCTCGTCCTCATACTTTCCATAAAAATAATAAGATGCCGTCTGTGTGTCCTGCTGGTACACGATCGACCACTGTGTCCACCATTCTCCCTCCGTCTTTGCCACCTGCGACAGCGCCTGCTTCACCGCCTCAGCAGTGAGCGTGCCGCAAGCGCCCTCATAGATCTCACAGAGTTTGAAATACCGCTGCTGCGCGCTCTCCCCGCCAGCCGCCGGGTCGCCGTTGGCAAGATTAAAATTGGTGACACAGTTCGTATCCACCACCACCATCTCACCGTCCACAAACTCCACGCTGACCGATGCGCCAGACGCATCGGAAATGGCGAGGTGATGGCTGATTCCGCCGGAAGCATGGAGATCATACTGTCCCAAAAGCGCCACAGCCTCCTCCACCGTCGCAGCGCGGTTGAGCAGCAGACGGATTGCCGTTGTGACCGTCAAATCCGGCTTGTCTGTGTCCACCGCAATCATTCCGCCCTCGTTCACCTCCAAGTCCGCCACGCACAGTCCAGCCTCGTTCATCCCGTCCATCGGAACATACAGCGCTGCGATTGCCAGCATTTTGTACGCAAACTGCTCCGGCACAATCTCCGCGCTGTCGGTGATATTCTTGAAATCACAGGTAGAAACCGAAGCATATCCGTCTTTGGGTGTGCACTTTACGATGATTGGCACCGAGCCGTCCCAGTCAAAATTCCGCCCCCACACATGGCTGCCCGCACCGTCGAGCGCAGAAATCACACTGCACGCCGGCCCTTCGTTTGTGACCTCCATCTGATAAAATCCCTTCGAAATGCATTTTGTCAAAAACGCGCTGACTTCCTTGTCCGAAGCCGCGCCCCCAGCTTCGAGAAACTCCTCAAAATGGTAATCCGTATCCGCTTCCATATAATAAACCCTGTCCGCCCCTGAGAGCCTGCGAATGGACGATGCGATTTTGAGCTCTTCCCAAAAAAGCACCCCCTCGCCGCCTGCCAAAACCACCAAGACCACTGTGAACAGCACGAATCCCTTCCATAGTTTGTTCCACCTTTTTCTCATGTGAAAACCCTCCGATCTTTTTATTTTTTATAATATATTTTAAGCACACTCTAGCATGTTTTTGCGCAATAAAAAAGTGCCTATCTGGTAAGTTACCAAAATAGGCAGGTAAGTTGCAAATTTATTTCATATAATTATGGTATCTCTATTGTACTTCCAATAATCGCATCAAAAACATAATATCATCAATATGGTTCGCATCATGATAGACGTATAAATAAACAAGAATACCGTCCATACCAACTTTCTGGAATGCAAATTCAACATGATATCCCTGACCTAGATTGTCCCTATAAGCATCTTGATAATACTGATACTTTGCACCATAATAGGTATCTATTTTCTTAATGGGAAACTTCGCTAAGCTCTCCGCTTTTTTATTTAATATATTGGCAATTATAGACCTTTCAATTAAATCAGTCTTGCTTTTATCACCCGAAAATTTTAATAATTGATTGTCAAAATAACAAACAAAAAAACTTTCAGGCTGAACTGCGGCAGATTGCGAAATTTCATTTAATCTATATTGATATCCCTCAATGACACCCAAATCATTTTCTATAATATTATATTCAACCGCTGACCAGTCGTTTGGAAGATAGTATGTAATCTTTTTATCTGCAAGAGTACGAACCGACAAACTTTCCCTATCAATCGTCTTTCCATTCAATAACGAATAGCAAGTATCTATAGTTGTATTTACTACGGTTTTTTCAATTTTAGAAACGTCTATATTTAAATTACCCCCTATTATACTTACGGAAAATTTGCCATAAACCTTAACAAAATCCCCTTGCGAAAGCGTTTTAGCATAAGCGGTCAGATCTTTATCAGAAAAAGAACACTTTATTGTTCCTTCTTGATTTCCGTTTACGGCAGATACTAGCACAGCTTTGGAATTTTTTGTTATTTCCGATACTTTTCCACATATAACTATTCTGCAATTGTTATATTGAGCCTTAGCTGAAGCCTTATCCGCTTCAAAATCCGTAAGTACTTTATCAATAGAGAAATTTTGATATACAACATTTTGCTCTGTATCCATAATCATTTCTGATTTAGAAAATCCAAAACCACAAAGTAATATGGCTAGCAATAATAGAAAAAAGAGAAAAAAAGGTTGTTTATTAATATGCATTCTTTTGTCTCCTGTCCGTAAATGTCAATCATACCTAGTATCTTCTTGATATTCAAGATTATTTTCTTTGTGCAACTGCTCTAAAATGGCAAGTGTCTCCTTATAAACATGGCTTTCAGCAAAATCATCTATCAAACGTATCTTTATCTCCATATCATCACAATCACTAGCTATCTTATTTTTTAAACTTTGCATATCCGTATGTATTGTTCCATTATATGTAACAGTTGTATCTTTGATTATTATTTTATATTCAACTTTATTTTGTGATCCCCCTATTTCTTTGCTCGGGATGTTTTCATTCTGGTCGATTGTAACAATTTCATCACTTGATTTCTCATGATTTTCTATAATAAGTGTATTTCCTTGTTTTCCTAAAGGTACTTCTTTTATTGCTGTCTTCAAGTCAATGAGTGGTTTATCATTTAATAATTCAACTGACTTTTCTCCCCATCCCACCAGTATCAATACACATACTACTGATAATAATATGACCATCATTTTTCTAACTTTGTACATTATTCATCACTTTCCTTCTCGTATTTCATTCCATAGGCATCTAGTAGTTCCTGTACTTTATGAAATGTGGCAGAAACCGCAAAATCGTCCACAAGAAGAACTTTTTGCTGCCTGTCAAGTTCTTTAAGATATTCCTCAAACTGGTCAATACCACCTATCTGCTGATTATTTAATGAAATCATTTTTTCACTTACCACAACAGAATACGAATATTCATAATCTGATAAATTCATAATATTTCCTGTTATGTGAACTCCCTGTTTCTGTTGGTATTGCATATCATCATTACCAGTATTTATTCCCTCAATATCTTCAGATAAAAATGTGTCATTCCCCCTTGATGCATATTGGATTACAAATCCAATTATCAGAAAGATAATCGCAATTATAAAACAAATTATCATACCAAAACGCTTCACTTTTCCTGTATCTTTTTCATTATTAGAAGCATTTTTCGCATCATCTGAATTATGTACAATAATTATTTGTGGTGACTTGATATAACTTATAACACAGCATATAATTATAATAATTCCAAGAATTATGAATATATTTGGCAACATCTTTATACCTCTAATTTTATTTTATGTATACATTATTTAATTCGTGTTTCAGTTTGTCAAATATTATTAAGATTTCTTTTTCATCTCTATATAAAATATTTTCATCTTTTTCATTTAGCGAAAGGATGACTGGTTTTTCCTTATTTAACTCAATATACGCCCTCAAACTAGATTGTAGTGTATCTAATGCTTCTTTTGTATTATTTCCTATCAACTCGATTTCCTCAATTTCCTCTCCCTTCTTCTGAATAGAGAGATGCCTTTGGGTTATATTGTCTGGCTCATATCTGGCATACACTGACACAAGACATAAATTATCAACAGAATCCATTTGGTCCGTGTATAATTCCAATTGAACTTTCGCTTGTTCCATTATCTCTGACGCTTCGATATTTTTTGCCTGAGCTTCTCTAGTCTCATTCTGTTGATTGTAAAGTACAACCATTAGAAAGATAAAAACAACGTCCAGTAATGAGGTTAAATCAATAAGAATATCTCTTTTATTGCGTCGTCTTCGCTGCCTTCTCATAAGCTGTTTATCTCCTTAACAATATATATTTTCAATAAACATTACTTTTCCACTATATTTCCCTGCTTGATTGAATCATCAAATTTATCGTAATAATTATCAAGCATTATATCTACCTGATCAACTATTCTACCGGGAAAAAGTGAAAAAATTTTAAAAATTATTGCCGCGACTAATCCCCACAATGTCGAAGTAAGTGCAACATTTAATCCCTCTATATTCTCTGCCCCAAGTTGATTCATTAGCCCTGAAACAGTACCTAATATTCCAAGCAAAGGAAATATGGGTATCAGCTGAATATACATTCTATATACAGAACAGGTTTTATTAAAGTCTTGTTCATAAGTTCTTAGTGTTTCGGGTGTTATATTCTCATGTTCTTCTCTTTCATCCATATTCTGCGTTTTTTTATTAATGTATACTTTTCTACTCTTTAGATTTAAAACAGTTTCAATCTTGCTTTTGTGTTTCTCCAACCTGATAATATTATACATCATCCAAAACCCAAGAAATATTCCCAAAAGCACAATAAACTGATTAATATATTCAGAGATAAAATATACCATTACTAAATCCTCCCTCTAATCAACCTTTCAAAGTTTCAATACAATTTATAATCCCTTAAAGCAATCCAAAGAAAATTTCTTTAATTCATCCTTTGTTAAATCTTCAGCTTCGATCAAATGTATCTGTGAAGCTTCAGCCGCTTCAGCCGCCTTCTCCATAGCATCTATAAATAGTTCTGCTGCTGCCTTTTCTGTTATTGTAATATTTTTTAAAATACTTTGCGTTGCCATATGTTTTCCCCCTCTCCTCCATTTTGTAAGAAAAACTTAGTGATAGTATACGTCGAACGTTTCCAAATATCAACATCAATTTTAAATACATACTCCGCCCAAATAAATATCACTTTCTGACAGCCCTATTTGTATCATTAATACGCAATCTTAAAGCTATCCCCCTCGACATAGACCGCCTTTGACTTCGTGATTGTCAGGCGCTGGTCAGAGGTAAAACTCAGTGTCTCGCCATCGTGGAAATACATGCCCTCCGACAAGATTCCCTCGCAGACATTGTAGAGGAAATTATAGAGTTCCTCGTGTGAACGGCTGGTGCCGATAATTTCCAGTTCCAGCCTGCCAAACAAAGTCAGCCCATAAGTGTATCCGCTGAGTCCATTTTCGTCGCGGACCAGCCCCACATACACCCACAGCGGAAGCGGCATCTCACCGTTTCTCAGTTTTCCAGCCCACTCGTTGTAGAAGGACGGCTCATAAACGGTTCCCGTCGTGTAGATGCCAAGCGCCTTTGTCTCCATACTGCACAAGTTCACTGTGTCTGTAAAAAAGCTGGCTGCCTCGATGGCGTTTGCCTCACGATTCAACACTGCCACCAGCAAATGCGCCTGATGCTGCTTCGTCGTCTCCACTGCCTCTCGCCACAGAAAATTCCCCTCCGCATAAAACTCCGCCTCGCCGTCCGGGACAGGCGTATCCATCAGCGCGACAGAAATCATATTGCTCTCCAAGCTAAATACCAATGTCTGCGCATCGCGCGTACAGTTCTCGTCCGTCACATCAAACGCCTGTATCAGCGCATCACTCAGCGCATCAAAATCAATCTCGGCGTCTTTTAATAATACAGAACCAACACGCACGGCATTCTGCTCGTCCGCCTCGTCCCACTTTTTCTTGCGCTCCTCCTCGGACAAGCTGTTATACTCCTCCTCCGTCATGCCGCGCCTCTCCAGCTCTGACAGAAAGCGCCCCCGCCAATACTCCTTCAAGTACTCGATCATGGCGATACACTGGTCTTTCGCCGTCGTCTCATCATACTCCTCAAACTCGCTGAAAGTATGGCCGCACTCATTGCCCTCCTCGTCAAAGCCGACCACGCCGACTTCCCACTTTCCAAACAAATCCGGCTTAAATTTCAAGATCACATACGTGTTCCCCTCGTATGAAAAGCTGCCCGCCGCCTTGATTTTTGCCGGCTTTTTGCCCAGCTCATTCTTGTGGCCAAGCCACCCTGTCATGATTTCTACTGCTCTTTTGTCGTACATTCCCTACATCCTTTCCCTTTCGTCAACACCCTGTCTGCATGATCTCTCTACCCGCTCAATCACGCAAGTATGTTCTTTTGTCTTTTTCTCATAACTGATTCCCACCAACAATATTTCGCCGTAATACGCTTTCAGCGAATCAGGATAGCACTTTTCTTTGATCTGCGTGATCGCCGTGGCGGCACTGTGGTTCCATTTTAACTCCATGATGATCACGGGTCTCTGCGGACATTGCGGCAGCGGCAGATAGACCAGATCGGCAAATCCTTTGCCGCACGGATATTCGCGAATCGGTTTCTGATAATACAGAAACGATGCCAGCAGCACAATCATGACGGTACAGCTCAGTGAATTTTCATCATTGTATTCGATACTGGAGATAAAATCATCGTGCACCTTCTGCACCAGCTTGGCAACGCGCTCTTGTTTCGCGTCCAGCACTGCCGCCAGCGCTTCCTTGGAGTAGTTCAAAAATGCTGACAGCGAATCGTTCTGGTTATTTTCCATGTAGCGGTAAAATATTTCGCGAATCTCCTTGTTCGGCACATAAGCCTCCCGTGTGTCGGCATCATATGCAAAATAACCCAGATGAATCAGTGTTGTGATAACTTGGTCTTTGTCGCGAAAAGTATACATATCGTTCTTGCAGCCATACACATTGACAAAAATCCGGTTCCCTGAGAGCATCTGAATCACCGCTTCCCTCAGACCGTCAAAGTCATACTCAATCAGGCTTCGTATATCCTCATAAGTACCTGTTTCCGTCCAATACTGACGAAATTTTCCGCTCTCCACTGCCCGCACCACAGAAAGCGGATTATACACCTCCACGCCGCCCAGATCATAGCCGTCATACCAGTATTTCATCTCGGCCGCGGACACACCGCTTTTCTCGCAGAGCGCTTGTACCTCCTCCTCGACAAATCCAATATCACCGCCCAAATCCCTTGCATCAATCATAGTGTATTCATCAAAATTGTTCACCGCAGACTGCCCTTTCGCGCGAACCATCGGCAAAATTCCCGTCAAATATGCCAGACGCACATAATCCTGCGCGTCGGCATTCTTAAACATCATGCGCAGAAATTCAATATAATCCTGACGTTCCCTGCTTTGCTCAGCAAGCTCTCGAATCGGATAATCCCACTCGTCAAAAATAATCACAAACTCGTTTCCCGTCTCCGCGTTGATCACAGCCAGCGCCTCAGACAAATTCTCATCCCCCTGAATCAACCCCGAATACGCCTTCTCCAGCTCTCTGACCACATTTTCCTGAAGCATTTTCATGGGATTTGCATCCTGATCTTTCGCCTTGACAAACTGCGCTTGAATATCCATAAAAATCGTGTCGCATTGATTCAGATTATTTAAAAACGTCTCATCCTTCACACACTTTAACTGCGCAAAAAGCGCGCTTGAATCCGCTCCCCTGCTGAAATACGCCACGAGCATCTGCGCCGTGACGGACTTTCCAAAACGGCGCGGACGGCTGCAACAGAGAAATTTTTTATTTTGTTCAATCTTCTCTAAAATGTTGTTCAAAAGCCGCGATTTATCAACAACGTATTTCTCCTTTAGAAAATTCCGAAACTTGTTATTGTTTGGATTTAAGTATCGTCCCATGCCGCTCACTCCTGTCCCAATCAGATATAGATATTATAACTTAATTTCAGCCAGTCTGCAATGGTTCCCCGACAAGAGATCCGCTGCCAATCCGGCAGTTATTTTTTCTCTATGTTCATTGATAAGGGAGAACGATGTCATAAATTTTCCCCTTGCAAATGCAGTTCTAATGTGGTAGAATATCTCGCGGACAGGCAATCTGCCTGCATGGTATGGCAAGACAAAATTTCATAAGACAGTTCGTGACCATCCTGTCTTTAAACAAAACTAGGGATATAAAAACGGAAGGATTCTGCACAGGCTCTCTGTGCCGGAAAAAACCGTTTTTCTGTATGGGCACGTTCTGCGTGCTTTTTTTATGCACAGACCCGTGCAGAGGAAATAAGCTGCTCAAGCGGCGCACGGGTCGCGCGGCGAGTAGAGGAAGATAAACTTCTCTACTCGATTTTCATAGGAAAGACCGCGTTACTAGGAAATGATGTGGGCATGTCCACTTTGTTCTTGCATCCAGAACTGATAAATAATGAGATTCATTGTGCATATTTATAGCTGCACAGAAAGGAAGTCCATGGAAGATTTTAACCCAAACCGCTATGCGGTCATCAATGAAAAAAATCCCCGTGAAATCGTCATGCTGCGGGGGCTTGGCTGTTCTTGGAGACGGTGCCGATTCTGCGACTACCATCTTGATTTTTCCCCAGACAGTAGCGCAAATTTTGCCCTGAACCGGGAACAGCTTGAAAAAGTCACTGGCATCCACCATAAGCTTGAGGTGATTAATTCCGGCAGCTTTGTGGATTTGGATGAGGAAACCCTTGCACTGATTGAAACAGTCTGCAAAGAGCGCCATATCACGCAAGTGCATTTTGAGTGCCACTGGCGGCACCGGGAGGCAATTCCTCCATTCCGCAAGCGTTTTGCAGCCCATGGGATTGAACTGAAGGTGAAAACCGGCGTAGAAACCTTCGATGCCCTATTCCGGGAAAGCTATCTGGATAAAGGCATTGACGCCCGTTCCCCAGAGGAACTGGCGGAATATTTTGACGAGGTCTGCCTGCTGCAAGGCATCCCCGGCCAGACTGCGGAAAGCATGGACAGGGACATCCAAACCGGCCTTGCCTATTTTGAGCGGGTCTGCATCAACATTATGCAGGAAAACAAAAAGCCCATCAAGCCGGACCCCCGTGTCATTGCAAGTTTCACCAAAGAACTTTATCCAAAATACATAGAAAACAGCCGGGTAGATATTTTAATGGAAAATACTGCTTTCGGCGTAGGAGGTGTTGTAGAACATGCAGAATGAAATTCTTTTATTGGTATCCTTATTCCTTACTTTTTTGACCGTCGTGTTCCTATTCTGGCTGTTTCAGGAGCAGGGGCTGTATTTGTGGACTGTGCTGGCTACCATTGCGGCAAATATTGAAGTTTTGATTATGGTAACTGCCTTCGGCATGGAAATGACGCTGGGCAATATCCTGTTTGCCTCAACCTTTCTGGTAACGGACATTTTGAGCGAGCTTTATGGGAAAAAAGCCGCCCAGACTGCGGTTTACCTTGGGATTGCCACTTCAGTCATCTTCATTTTCTTGAGCCAGTCCTGGATGCTGTATGTGCCAAATGAAAATGATTTTGCATCCCCTGCCATCCGCACAGTCTTCTCCAATACCCCCCGCTTAATGGCGGTAGGCATTATTGTATACGTCATTGTCCAGCTTTTCGACGTGTGGGCATACCATAAATGGTGGGCGTTCACCAAAAGCAGGTTCGGGGACTCCAAGAAATTTCTGTGGCTTCGGAACAATGGCTCCACGCTGGTATCTCAGCTTCTTAATACAGTCCTGTTCACATGGGGCGCATTTTTGGGCACCTATGATACAAAGACACTGATTTCCATTGCTATCGCCAGCTATATTATTTTTGTGGCCACAAGCATTGCGGACACGCCCTTCGTGTATCTGGCACGGCACCTGCACCAGAAAAAACAGGCGGTTCCCACTGACGCCAAAAGCCACTGATCAGAATTTACGGAAAAGAACACGCTTGAGAGTTCAGGATTTCATGGGTATCTAAGAAACCATGAAATCCTGAGATATCATATGGCATTGGGACAATATCTTCAAAGCAGTCTGTGAATGCAGACACTTTGAAACCTTTCTGCCGCGCTTCTGTACATACACGGCAGTTACTTTTCATAAAATACTAATGTAAGTCTTTCATTAATGACTTCTGTTTTGCCCGTCCGGCGATATCCCATTTTCTCATACAGATAACAGTTTTTAGATTCCTGCAAAATTGTGTCCAGCTCCCAATTTTCATTTCCATGTATCTCTTCACACAGCCGGATTGCTTTCTGTGCGATGCCTTTCCCTTGAAATTCCGGCAAGATAAATATGGGGGAAATTCTTTTGTTTTTTCCATTTTCCTTTAAGTCAACAATACGAATCGCTCCTGCTTTCTTCTGACCGATACAGATAAAATAGTAAAATGTAAAATCCTGTTTCAAGCGTGCTGCTACTTTTTCCATGCTCTCATTTCCGGGATTGGTGTCAAAATCCTGATATTTTTCCAATAATTCTTTGAAAGATTCAACCTGCATAGCATGTAGTTCTTGTGCGTTGTCTATAGTTGCCCTTGATAATGTTATTTCCATATAAATCTCCGTATTAGATGAAATCAATCCTTTTCAGTTGATGTAAATTTTTATTTCTATAAACCAAGTCATCCCTTACCGTAAATCCGACCTTTTCCCAGAAAGCATTGCCTGATACATTTTTCTCAAATGCCACCAATACCACTTTGTGTATGCCCTCTTCGATATTCATTGTCCTAATTGTCATTATCTCCATTCCTCCTGACGAATCTTTCTGAATTTCTCCAGCCGGTAATGCTGCTCATCATCCAGCTCTTTTATTCCGTTTTTATATTCATATCCCTTTTTCCGGTAAAATTCTACCGCAGTAATTGATGCGGGAATTTCTATTCTTTCTGCTCTTAAAAATAATTCATCGGATTCAAGGGTGTCAATGATATTGCTGCCAATCCCCTGTCCATGAAATTCCGGCAGCACAAAAATGGTGAGCAGTATACTTTCTGTGAGACTTCCCCAAAAACTTGATATCGAACCAACACCCACAATTCTATTTTCATGCCAAAACACATACACATGTGCGGATTCTGCTACACCTTTGAACCAATTTACATCATGTGTGGCAGAGAGTGCATCTATAGCTTTTTCCCCGTAATCTTTTACATTGACTTCTCTAAAATTTCTGAGAATTAGATTTACAATCTCTTCCGCATCTTCTTCACGATAAGGTTTAATAATAACCTCTGTTCCATTTGACAATTTCATAAAAAACTCCTTTCCAAACAAAAAAATACACCAAACATACAATATGTCCAGTGCACTTCTAAAACGATCGGCTATTACAAGCATTCTATCATCATTACAACTTACATCTACCGATTTACATGCACAGACATATCAGACCTACCTGCGTAACCGTGCATCGAATCGAAACACAATTACTTCTAAGTACGTCTGTAATACATGTACATATCGTTCATTGTAAAATGTAAGTTCTGCATTTCCATGTTCTCCTAAACTTTTTTATTAACCTACCACAATTCTATTTTTATGTCAAGAAATATTTTTTGAACAGAAAGGCAAATGAACGGCAAATGAAAAAGGCAAAAGTGGCAGAGAGATATCTGAGGTATGGCAATCTTGTTCAGTTTTATTAAGCGTTCTTTTGGCGGATTTTTTAATCGTTCTATTACAAGAAGATTGATAAGGTCGGTATGAAAATTCTTTACTTCGTCAATGAATGTGGTATAATTTCTATTAGCACAGACAGACAAATCAAAATTTTTTGGAGGTAAAATAAAGATGAGCGAAATTATATTTTTAAGATGCGATGGAAATAACAAAGATTTTATAGAAAATTGCAGGTTGCTTGATGAGGACTTAGATTTGCGAGTTGGAAAAATAATTAAACGAGATAAGTACGCTCAATATAACCTAATTGATAAAATAAACGAAGCGATAGTTGTCTATCGAGGCAATAATCCGATTGGTGGTGGTTCGATACGTCCTTATGATGAAAATACAATAGAGCTAAAAAGAGTGTTTGTCATACCAGATGAACAAGGAAAGGGCATAGGAACAGAGCTGGTTTCTAAACTAATAGAGTGGGCGAAAGAATTGGGATATAAGAAAATGATTTTGGAAACAGGAGAACTTTTAGCGGAATCTTGTCATGTATATTCAAAGTTAGGATTTAAGCAAATTGCTAATTATGGTGCGTATGTAGATATGCCGGAATCTCTTTGTATGGGAAAAGAATTGTAAATTGAAACAGAGAAATTCTCGTTTTGAGAGGTCAAGTATAAAGAGAAATCAAAATTATTTGGAGGTAAATAAAATGGCTAAGAATGAACGATTTAAGATAGTATATTCACAAGGGACTGTTGATGTAACGCAAATTTTAGTAGATACAGAAACTGGAGTGAATTATGTGTTTCGTAAAGTTGCATATGCAGGAGGATTGACACCGCTGTTGGACAAAGATGGAAAACCTGTTATTTCTCCGATTGTAAACAGCTAACTTTAGTCATTCAAATTCCAGTTTGTCAAAAAATCAAAAATAAACAGAAATCGGGATTTCATAAGGAGAGAATACGAATGGATAAAGAAGTAAAATGGACAAAATATTTATGGCTGAGTTTACTTTCATTTGGAGCATTTATGCTTGAACTTCTGTCAATATTTGCAATTGAAGTTATATTTCTGCATGTAGATATACAGAATTATACAATGCAGCAAAGAAGTATTCATTGTATCATAACGGTTTTTATGTGGGCGTTTTTCATTGGTGTTCTCCTGCCTTTTTCAAGGAAGCATTATCATTTTCCAGTAAGGGAAAGCAAAATGGATAAGATTTCCTCGAAAAGTTGGATCGTAACGCTTGCTTGTTTCATTGGCTGCAAAATTATGACTTTCATTGATTGGCATACATTAAAGATTATCGGAGAAGCACAAAATAAAACTGTATTCCAATTTTGTGCGCAGTATTTATACTATATATTTGAGGTAATGCTTGTTATTCTAATCATCATATATGGGCAAAAAGCGATTGAAACCTTGTTGAAAAAAGAAAGTCCAATTCCTTTTGGCGGTGTTATATTGGCTATGACATGGGGCGCAATGCATTTCGTATCAAGAGGAGTAGGACTTGAAATATGGAACGGAATTTCTACGATGATATTTTCTATTCTTAGCGGTATAATGTATCTAAGATTAAACAGGAAATGCTTGTATAGCTATCTTTTTATTGCTATAGGTTATTTACTATAGAGCCCAAAATCAATATTTAGGAGAGCGTTATAAAAATGAAAAAAACTTTAGAAAATAAATACTTTGCAGTTTTCATAATATTTAGTTTTTTAGTTTATATAATGTCTAACGGAGAATGGTGTATTCCGATTTTTGCGTGGATTTATCCAATTTTGTTTCTATGTATGATTTATCTGAATCCTACTCGAAAAGTCTGCCTTATCATTAGTTCAATATATGCCACTGGTTTTATTGTCCAGTTTTGGAGAGCCATTGGAATGGATATAAAGATATGTATAATAGTAGCAATCCTGCTGTCTTTTCTGAAAGTTTTACCATATATCTACTGGTCAAAATCAAAAATGAGATTTCAAAATACTATTATTTTTGCAAGTATAATGGTGTCTATAGAGTATATCATTTATCTGATATACCCTATATTGGGCGGGCTGTCTGACGCTTATACACAATACCAAAATCTATATCTGTTACAACTGGTAACTGTAACAGGGATTTACGGAATCACCTTTTTAATGTATTGGACGGCGGCAGTGGTGATATGGATTTGGAACAATAAAAACCAAAAAGAATACATCAGAAAATACATAATCGTATATGGTTCTGTAATTGGCTTGGTATTTGTCTATGGAGTTGTTATGTTTCATTTTGCAGGAAATTCAGATAAAAGTATTCGAATCGCTGGAGTAACTGTTCCGATTTCAGAGCTGTTAAATAATGATGAAGATGTATATTCTACATTTTATACCAATACATTTACGGATGAAAATATTACCAATGCAAGGAGTAAACTATCATCAGCAGCTGATGAACTTTTCCTAAAAACCGAGTTGGAAGCACAAGCAGGTGCAAAGATTGTCTTTTGGTCTGAACTGAATGGAGCGGTTCTAAAACAAGATGAAGATCTGCTGCTGCAACGAGCGTCGGATCTGGCAAAACAGGAAGAAGTCTATTTGATTGTTTCGTTACTGGTGAAAACCCCTTATGTGGACTTAAAGGAAAATAAAACGGCAGCATTTAATCCACAAGGAGAACTTATATCAGAATATTTTAAGCATGGACGTTCAATCGGAGAATTGTGTCAAAAAGGAGATGGAATACTAAAAAGTTTTGATACAGAATATGGCAGAATTGCGCCGTTTATATGTTCTGACATGGCATTTTTGTCCAAAATTCAGCAGGCAGGTAGAGATAATGTAGATATACTAATTGTTCCAGCTTCGGACTGGAAAGAAATGACATTATTAGCTGCCAAGACTGCGATTGTGCGTGGGGTTGAAAATGGAAGTAATATAATCAGACATACAAATAAAGGAATGTCGATTGTTTCAGATTTTAGAGGCAGTGTGCTGGCACAGACCGATTACTTTCAGTCTGATACCAAGACATTCTCTGCACAGGTTCTCACGAAAGGGCGATTTACGCTTTATTCGTATATTGGAAATCTATTTGTATATCTGTGTAATTTATATTTGTTAGGGAGTTTCATACTTCCAAAAATGAAACGACTAATTAAGAAGTAGTTAACTTCCAGTTTAAAGAGTTGTCGGGTAAATGTAACTTCGTGATCATATGTGAAAATATACATTGTACTTCAAATTTTAAGCAGTGACTACACTTTTCCGAAAAAGGAGTAAAAAATAATAAAGAAAACCTTGCTGATTTTCAGCACTACATTTATTATGAAGGGGGTAACGGAAATGGATATATTCCTTTTCTCCAATGATTATACTGTACGCCGCCTTGGAAAAGCGGACGTGGCAGATATTTATTCGCTGTGCAGCAAAAACAGCTTGTATTACCAATACTGTCCGCCCTTTGTAACCGAACAGAGTATTCTGGACGATATGAAAGCCTTGCCGCCGAATAAAGAAATGTGCGACAAGTATTATATAGGGTACTACAAAGGGGAAGAATTGATTGCCGTAATGGATTTTATTATGGCATACCCCGATGAAAAAACTGGATTTATCGGTTTTTTTATGACAGCGGCATCGATTCAGAATGCCGGGATTGGAAGCGGCATAATTAACGCTTTATGCCGCTATCTGACCGAAATCAGACTTTCATACGTCCGACTTGGTTGGGTTAAAGGCAATCCTCAGGCAGAGCATTTTTGGCGTAAAAACAATTTTAAGGAAACAGGGATTACGTATGATACGGATCGCTATACGGTCGTTGTAGCCCAGCGGACTTTATAAATTCCAGTATATCTGCAAATCCCGATTTTATAATGCCTTAGTAAAACATATCCCCTACTCATACTCCCACGGTATCTCATTGAAGCATTTGTAAAACTCACGATTATTCCAATCTGACACCGGACGGTAATCATAGGCAACTCCGCCTATATGGAAATTCGGACAACTGTCTGTAGCCATTGACAGTTTCACTACCTCCCCATCTGCCAACGTCAACGCCAGACAGGCACACTGTGTTCCGCATTCTGTTCCGCCATATATATATTTTGCATTATTAAACCACTCTTCAAACGTTTGCAGTGTCTCTGCATCTGTTATAGTCTGACTATAAAATTGCCCGCCGGTCAAAGCAGACTTCACATCTAGCTTCGCGGAAACAATATCTTTTATTTTGGAAACATCAAACTCTTGATAACCGATTTCCTCGCTCAGCATAATTTGTATATAGTCGCACAACTTGGGTGCTTCTATGAAGCACTCCATCAAACCATTTGCATCATCATATGTATAATACAAGTACCCTCCTTCAAATGCTCTGATTTCTGCACCATTATAGATGATCTGCCAGCCTCGCTCCTTATGCCCTTCCCATCGTTTGTCAAATGGTTTTCCTTCCAAATCCAGCGCCTCTACCTGTGCTGACAGCCATTCTTGATCTTTACCTGTAGGAATATAATAATAATACGCGTACTCCCTTATCATGGAAGGCTGTACTTTTATACATACCTTGTCGGGTTCCGGCTGTTCATAAAGCGTGATATTGTGTATAGCATCATTTTCTACCGGCATTTCCTCCGCCTGTAAAGAAATATATTGTTCAAGAATAGCATTCACTTCCGATTTATCTTCTTCACTAAGCGTGATATGTCTATTATAAACAGAATCGTTAAAGGTTCCGCAATCGGAATGATATCTTACCGTATTTCCATCAAAAATAAATTCACAGTTATTCAAACAGTCCGAAGTACCCTCATGCCACTCCCCAACCTCAATAAAGGCACGAAAGATTCGCCCATCTTCCCTTGATATGGTAACGGGACTGCTTCCGTTTAAAATATCAGATACCTGCATATCAGCATCCGTTTCCTGCTGTGCAGCATCTTCCTCACTTGGCGTCTGTCCTGTGGATAAGTTACTATCTTCAACTTCCTTTGCAGAAGCAATCCGTACTTCCACATTTTTTACAGATACATACACGTCCTTACTTTCATCTGTCGTATTCTGCACATTTACGCCTATTTTAAACCATGCGCCTTTTTCTACATCCATCTTCACAGGCATTCCCGGTGTCATATAGGCTGGTTCGTCGTAAGCATTTTCCTCCCTGACCTCTACCGGCAGCAATGTAATTTCCGTATCTCCAAGTCCTTCACCAGCGTATAAGGTAAGCATATTACCCTTCGGACTGATTTCTTCGTCTGAATAGCAAACGGGTTTTGTACTTCCCGCGGGAATGGTAATTTTGATCTGATACGCTTTGGTGGGATTCGTCAAAAAGCATACCGCCAGTACCACGAATACTGCCGCCGCTGCCATCATAATCCACAATGTCGGTTTTTTATAATTCAATACGGATTTCACTCTTTCCTTTACGCCCACTTCCCCAAAAGCCAACGGGCACACCAGAATCAGACGCCTCTGTCTCGCACAGGATAACAATACTTTAGAATACTCTTTTTTCTCATGGAACGTCATATCTTTGGCTACCTTTTCATCACATGCCAGTTCAATATCCTTGCAGAACAGGGAATATGCGATCCAGCAAAGAGGGTGAAACCAATAGACACACAACAGTAAATAACCCAGCGCTTTCCACCAATGGTCTTTTCTTTTCAGATGTGCAGATTCGTGTGCAAGGATATAGCTCATCTCTGTCTCACCCAGTGCAGAAGAAAGATAAATTCTTGGCCTGACAATGCCCAAAATAAACGGTGATTTTATGGCATCACCAATGTAAATATTCTCCCTGACGCATACCGCTTCTCTTACAAGCTTCTGTAGTTTGAAAGCGCTGCACACTGCACAAATGATGAACAGCACCATACCACAGCCCCAGACAAGACCGGCAATATATGTAACGATCTGAAAGGGCGCCACACTGTTTGATTCATCATATGCAAAGGTTTCTGTCAGCATCGGATTGATCGTATTTTCCACAATCGTCAGACGGCTGTCTATGGACGGTATATACTTATGCCCCTCCCCTTCCACAACCGTACTGGATTTGATCGGTTCTGAACTTGGCAGTACACTGAGCTGGCTTTCAATGGAAAACGGACAAACCAGCCTGACTGCTACCGCTCCCCACAACATGCAATTCACCCACTTTGGAATTTTTCGAAAAAACAGCCTGATGCATAAAACTGCCAATATGAACCAGCCGGCAGTAATGCTCATATTGAATAATTTCAAGAAAACATCGCCCATACCCTTTACTCCTCTGCCCTGTCAATCATTCTGCGGATTTCTTCCGCTTCATCCGCTGTAATCTTGCCACCCTGCATAAATGCCGCAAGAAATGCCGGAAGGGAACCGTCAAAAGTATCTTCCACATATTGTCTGCTCTGCATGGAATAAAATTCATCTCTCGAAATCACAGCAGTTACCACTCCATTTTCATTGCGGAACAATCCTTTGTCTATCAGTCTCCGCAATACATTATGTGCCGTGGTTCTCTTCCAGTTAAATTCTACCGCTGTCATTTTTACCAGTTCCGACGACGTAACCGGCTCATGCGCCCAAATCATATCCGCATATCGTGCCTCAATAACACCCAATTGTATCTCTGCCATATATTTCATGCTCCTTTCACAGACCACAATATGTAGTCTTTATTTCAGACTACACCAAGTAGTCTCAAAAGTCAAGATAAAACATTTAACGCACCCTTTCCTTTTTCTTAATACGAAATCCATTTTTCAAATACAACTTTACCGCATTCTGATTCCATTCCGCAACATGCAAAATAATTTCTTCATAGCCTCGTTCTTTTATATGATTCATTCCCCATAATAACAATTTTTGTCCTATACCTTGTCCTTGAAACGATTTCTCAACGATTAAATCATCTAACTCATTTCCATAGCAAGATACTGCACCGATTATTTTTCCATGTTGCAAATATAGGAATATATCATTTATTTTATCTTTGACTTGAGAATACGCATCATAAAAATTGATTGGCTCGACTTCTAACGCTTTTCTCATATGATAAAAACATTCATTATATAGTTTCTTATATTCCTTCCAGTATTTTTCTTCAAATGGAACACAAATTATGTCATTTCGATACGCCACTGTTTTATCACATACCATTTCATATGCAATGATTTCTTTCATCTATGCTCCTCCTAATGTCCTTTTCTAAACAAAACCCAAGAATTGTCATTTTAAGACTTCCATTACTTTTTCGTACTTATTTTGATAGTATTGTTTGCTTTCTGTAGATAATTTCTGAAAGCTTCTTGCTAATTTATTCTTTACAAACTCCTTGCCAGCTTCAACCCCCATTCCTTTTTGAACATAAGCCAGATACAACAAACCGGGAACACTGTCAAAATGTGAAATTGCATCAGCATCAGCCACGCACAATTCTTCAAGGCTATTTTTCTCTAAATTTACACTCCCCCTATGATTTTTAATGCACTCCTGTACCATACGAATTTTCTGGCTGTCGTAACGATATTCTTTTAAAATGCTATATGCCATTTCTGCCCCATGTATATGATGTAAATCATATAGACTATAATCTGTTATGGAAGCAATATCGTGTAACCATGCCGCAATCAAAACTACTTCTTTATCCGCTCCATATTTTTCTGCCAGAATTTCTCCATTTTTTACCACTTCAACAATGTGATCGTAACACCCCATCCCAAATTTATTTGTTTCTCTTTGACACCTGTCATATATTTCCTTCTGTAAATTGGTTAAAATATCGTTTCGCATGTTTTCACCTCGATTATACTATTGTATTTAATAATTTACCACAAAAATGCAGGGTATCGCAACTACCCAATGTCATAATGCAGGGGCAAAACATAGTGTTTTCTACGTTTGAATTTCCACATAAATCTTGAAAATTTAATAGGCTGCTATGCTCCCTATTTTTGTGGAAAATGGAGTGGGAAAGTGATATAATAAATTGCAGTATAATATTTTGTTCAGAAGTTTCGTAAAGCAGTTGAGAGATATGCTGCGCGAAATGAGTATTTTTAGATTTTAGGGAGAACTAAGTTTGAAACAAATAAATAGAGGACAACCAAGAAATAAAGGGCATAGCAAACAAGCCATCTTTTGGTGGCTAAAAAATTAAATATAGACACAACACCTAATCAAGCAACAGGAACAGCCTCATCCTTGATGATGTAACCACGTTGTTTAAGCATATTAAGTGCCTGTGAAGTAGTCAGTGTCTTAGCTTCATTCACAGGACGTGGTTCAAGGAAGCCTTCTGGTGTATATGGCTTTAAATCTGTGAGTATGTGCCAGATAGCGGTCAGGATCATACGACAGATGGCAATGATGGCTTTTTTGTGACCACGGCGTGCTTTTATACGGCGATAGCGGGTAGTAAATTCAGGATGTTTTTTCGATTTAACCAAAGCATTTGCAATCTGCACCAAAACTGGTTTAAAATAAGAACCAGCACGGGAAATCCTAGTGGATTTGATTTTTTGATTGCTTTGGTCATTGCGGGGACAGCATCCAGCCCATGAAGCGAGGTTTTTAGCTGTGGGGAAAACAGACATGTCACCTCCGATTTCAGATAGCACCTGAATGGCAGTCATTGGGTTCTTATTGAATCCTGGTACGGTTCGTATAAGAGTAAGGATATCTTCGTATTTATCACTGAGACGAAAGATTTCCCGTTCTATTTCTGCCTTGTGCATTTCTAGTTCATCGATGTGATTCAAGCATTGTCTGAGTTTCACAGCCTGTTGAGCAGAGACAGCGCCATCAACAGCAGCCTGTATTTGTTCTATTGGAGTCTTGCATCTGCTGTCTACGAATGGTGTTACATCAAAAGTTTCCCCAGGGTGTTGTAAAATCTGTTCCGTGATGGAACGGGAAGATTTACCAAATATATCAGAGAATACATCATCTAATTTTAAGTTAGATATAGTAAGACAGTTATGAACACGGTTCTTCTCACCAGTAATCATACAGGTGAGTTTGAAACGGTATCTTACCAGATCTCTTAATTCACGGATGTCAGCAGGCGGGATAAAGGAAGGTTTTACCATTCCGCACATGTATAAATCACAAATCCATTTGGCATCCTTACGGTCTGTCTTGTTGCCCTTCTGAGGCTTTGTATATTTGGGGTGTGAAAGAGTAACCCAGATGTTATTCTTCTCCAAGACATTAAAAACAGGGATCCAATACTTGCCGGTAGACTCCATGCAGACATCATTACAGTTATATTTAGCAAGCCAGTCACACAGCTCCTGCAATCCTTTTGTAAAGGAAGAAAAGCGTGCCTGCTTATATTCTGTGCGGTTGTTGGAATCAGTGATACCAATACAGGCAAAGATCCATGTTTTGTGGACATCAAGTCCACAGCAGTTGTTTTTTAGGATTTTAAACGACAAAAAAATAACCTCCTGAAACTTTATAGTTATAAGACTGACAGTGACTGGTCATCCGGCAAAATCGAGACGACTTTGGAAGAGATAAGTTTACGGGCTACGGTAATGCGCCAATCATTGATGCCTTAACGGATGACCGACAACATATAAAAATGCGAGGTCGCCGCTATACAGCCCCGCCACTCACCTCCACGTGTTCTGTAGTGTGTCAGTCTTATAAGAAGATAATAACAGAAGGAAGATAAATTAGGAAAGTGAAAGTTATCCAACACGTTTCATGACGCATTGGTGCCTTTCGCAGAAAGGCGGATTATAAAAATGAAAGAAATTACAACTGTTTGGATTCAAAGCAATAAAGAAGCGTATAGAGCAGATGTAAAAAACAGTATATATGAAAAAGAATATGCAAAGAACTATATATCAGACATTGCATTTGATAAAGAAAGAGCAAAGTTACAACCTTTTGAATTTTCTGTAGACATTTCAACGATGGAGACTGCTGCACAGGGCAATGCTGGAAGATGTTGGATTGTTGCGGGATTGAATCTTTTGAGAGAACATATCGTAAAAGGGCTTAGAAAACGTACTCCGCAATCTACAAACTTTCAGCTTTCTTTTGCTTATCTTTGTTTTTGGGATAAATTGGAGAAAGCAAATTGTTTTTTGGAAAAAGCGATTCAATATAGAAATGAATCTTATGATAAAAGAGAAGTGTACTCATGGTTTCAATATGCGGTAACAGACGGCGGGTTTTGGACGAATTTCAAAGAACTTGTAAAAAAGTATGGAATTGTTCCAGCGGAAATAATGACGGAAACATTTCAATCCTCGAATACAGAAGAGATGAATAATCGCTTGAATCATTATTTGCGAAAAATCAGCGCAGAGATAAGAAAGGCAGCTTTGGAGGGACAAAATATAGAGAATATTGTAGAAATAAAAGAGCAGGCACTGAAAAAGATTTTTACTTTTTTGTGCAGATGTTATGGCTGCCCGCCGGATACTTTTACTTATACATTGGAAGATGAAAAGCAAAAGAAACAATACACACCCAAAACTTTCTATTATGATTTTGTAGGAGAATTTTTGGATCAGTTTGTAAATATCATCTCTCTGCCTTATGAAAAATTACCTTTTGGAGAAACATGTATATTGACAGATGTTTTTCAAGTGGCAGGTGGTCAGGAGGAACAGTTTTTAAATCTTCCGTTATATGAATTAAAAGAAAAATGTATCGAACAACTAAAGGCTGGAATCCCTGTGGTATGTATGGCTGATGATGACAAAATGTGCATGGAGGAATTACAGTTGTGGGACGATAATAGTTTTGATTATGCGGCTGTGACAGGCTTTGATTTCGAAATGAGCAGGAAGGATTATTTTCAATTAAAAGCCGGAATTGCAAGTCATTCTATGATGTTAACAGGTGTTCATTTAGGAGAAGATGGAATGCCGAAGCGGTGGAAAATAGAAAATTCTTATGGAACAGAGGGCTTACATAAAGGATACTATATTTGCTCGGATTCGTGGTTTGAAAAGTATGTTCTAAGTGCCGTTATATGTAAAAAGTATATATCGGAAATTAATCGTAAGAAACAGCAAAACAAACATCTTTTCAATATATGGGATATTATGTAATAAGCTGGAGGTAACTTTATGATTCGAGAAGCAACGCAGGCAGACACATTCGCACTGGCAGAATTGGCGGTAAAAATGTGGTCCAATCATACAATATCAGAACTGCAATCAGGATTTCTTGACCTTATTTGCAGTTCTGATGCTGTTTGTTTCATGAAATATGCCGATAATAAAGAAGTTGGCTTTGCACAATGTCAGCTTCGGAAAGATTATGTTGAAGGAACAAGTACCTCTCCTGTTGGATATTTAGAAGCAATTTATATTGAGAAAGAATACAGGCATAGAGGATATGCAAAAGAGCTTCTATCAAAATGCGAAAACTGGGCAAAGGAAAAATGTTGTACTGAATTTGCAAGTGATTGCGAAATTGACAATGATATCAGTTTAGAATTTCATTTATCAATGGGATTTGAAGAAGCAAATCGCATTATTTGTTTTCGAAAAAATATATAAAGCTATGAAAGCAGCGCCAAATCGAAGATTGTGGAGGAAACTATGGATTTTTCAAAAGATGAATTGAAAGAAGCCAAAGAAAATACGGAAAGTTAACGCCATTCTTTCTCCTTTGCACAGCACACGCCCATTCCAAAGATGACCAGCAGCACCCCCGCACCAAGAAAACAGGCAGCAGTTCCAAGCGCGGCAATATACGCCGACGCCAATAAGAAAATAATCTCCATCAAATTTCCAGCCATATTTGCCACAGACAAAATTGCGGCCCTCTGCCCCGACAGCCCGCATTCGTCAATATAGGCATTTTCCATGCTGTTTAAAATAAATTCCGGGAAACTCAGCGCCAAAGGGAGCACCACCATAACCAACACGACAAGAACCGGTGCAAAACTTACGGCAAAGGCTATCATAAGCCCCCCTGCAACGAGAATTGCCCAAAACATTGCCCGCCGCCTAGACGCATTCCCGATACGGTCAAGCAGTCTCTCCGCAAGCATCTGTATCGCAGAGTATACGAGGATAATGGGTGACATCCACGCTTCCTGTATTCCACATGCCAGAAGTTTCTCTACATAAAAGAAATTTATGAGCAGAAACGCCACGGAAAAACACGCCGCCAGAAAGACCATTCGTCGCATTGGCGCGTTTCGAAAAATGTGTAGCATCGTGCGGGTGTCACCCTCTTGTGTGGTTGTCACATGTCCCGCCATTTGGGGCTCAGGCATCATGCCTGCGGCACAAAAAACCCCAGCGCCGCAGGAAACCACTGTCGCCACAAGCAGGACAAGAATTCCGCCAAGACGGTAAAGCACGGCATAGAACAGCGTACTCACGATAAAGCCAGCCGTTCCAAAATTTGACACACGCGCCACCTTTACAGGATACTGCGCCTCTTGATAGACACTATAAATATACGCGTCCTGTATCCCTGACAAGAAGCAGGCAGCAAAGCCCTCCGCGACCGCCTCCACAACAAACAGTCCCAAACTGCCTGTCAGATACGCGAGCGCCATAAGTCCTCTCGCCAGAACGACAATGCCCTGCGCCAAAACCATTGTGTTCTTGTACCCAATTCTGTCTGTGAGCATCCCCGTCGGGATTTCAAACAAAAATACCGTCAGCGACAACACCGCTTGCAGCACAAAAAACTGTGCCATCGTCACGCCCGCATGGGTCCGCACCAGAAGCGCAACTGGCGCATAAAATACCAAGCCATTGAAAAATGCCAACATTTCAAGTCTGTCTATATTTCGTTTTTTCTTCATTTTAATCTCCTATCATACAAAATCTGAACCTGATGTTTCAGATTTTTATGTTCATACACGCCAAAAAGTACAGATTTTGATGATAGAATTTATGATGGATTTTGTTTTAACACGTGTCTGCGCCCCTCAAGCCCTTCCTGTAAATCACAGACTGTTTTCACACTTGGCAGCAGCTTTAGCCTGTTTGCCGTATTCTGCCTGCATTTTCAGATCTGTTTTTTGATTTATTTTTATTATATCACTACAAGCCGCAGCAGACAAAGATTTTCATGCATTAATTCCAATTGTTTTTGCAATAGCATTGCACGCATAAATATGGTATAATCAGCCTTGAACGGGCTTTAGGCCCACTTTTTACCGAAAGGAGTACTATTTTCTATGGAAACAATCATTGACACGCTGACACTGCCGTTAAAATATGCACGTTTTTATCTCGGTGACGCCCCTGACGCATGGCAGGCATGGTATGACGATAAGGACTGGACCGGCGTCACTCTGCCGCATGACTGGTCTGTCCGCCTGCCCTTTTCAAAGGAATATTCAAGCGGCACAGGATATCTTGCAGGCGGTATTGGCTGGTACCGTATCCATGTTGCCCCCAATGAAGCATGGCGGGGAAAGCAAATCCGTGTCCAGTTTGAAAGCGTATACAAAAACAGCCGTGTCTGGTGCAATTCATCCTATCTTGGCGAGCGTCCAAACGGCTACAGTTCTTTTGGCTATGATGTGTCCGATTGCTTCCACTTTGACCGCGATAATATTATCAGTGTGTATGTTGACCGCCGGGAACTGTCGGATTCCCGCTGGTTTACAGGCTCCGGCATCACTGGCGGCGTCACACTGTCCATTTCTGAGAAAATCTATCCTGTCGAGAATGGTATCTTTTTCCACACGCCGCGCGTGACGGAGGAAAGCGCTGATTTTGAAATTGTGAACGAGCTGGCAAACGCGACAGACCGAAACTGTCTGGTCACTGTCACGAATGTCATCTTTGACACCACGGGAAAGCTCGTGGGCGAAGCGGTCTCACAGACCACCGTTATGGCGCACAGCACCACGCAGGTTCAAAACACTGGAACTATTGCAGCGCCTGATCTCTGGTCTCCCCAATATCCGTATCTGTACACCGTAAAAACTTATCTTTCTTATCAAAAAGCATATCAGGTACATGAGATGAAAGTCGGTATCCGAACCTATCGTTTTCATTCAGATAAAGGCTTTATCCTTAACGGTGCGCCTGCCATATTAAAAGGCGTCTGCCTGCATCACGACGCAGGCTGTCTCGGCGCCGCTGTGCCCTATGAGGTGTGGACGCGCAGGCTTATCAAGCTGAAAAAAATGGGCTGCAACGCAATCCGCATGAGCCACAATCCCCACATGCCTGCACTGTATACACTGTGCGATATTTTAGGCTTTTTCGTGATTGACGAGGCGTTTGATGAGTGGGAAGGCCCCAAAAACAAATGGTGGCAGGGGCACAATGTCTATCCCCCAAGGCATGAAGGTTACTACACGGACTTTCCTGTCTGGCATGAGCGCGATCTCACCGATATGATCCGGCGCGACCGCAATCATCCGAGTGTCATTTTATGGAGCATCGGCAACGAGATTGACTACCCTAATGACCCCTACTGCCATTCAAGCTTTGACAAAATGACAGGCAACAACGACGCCAACAAGCCAGAATCCGAGCGTCTCTACAATGCCCTGCGCCCCAATGCCGAGCGTCTGGCAGCCGTGGCAAAGCATCTGTGTGATCTCGTGCGGTCCGTGGACACCACGCACCCTGTGACGCTCGCGGCTGCATTTCCAGAGCTTTCTGCAAATCTTGGCTTTCTTGATGCCATCGACGTTGCGGGTTACAATTACAAAGAAAATCTGTATGCAGCGCATCATATGCAGTATCCCGACAAGCCGTTTTTTGGCAGCGAAAACAGCCACCGTTTTCAGGACTGGCTGGCAGTGACAGACAACGACTATATCGCCGGCCAGTTCCTGTGGACTGGCATCGACTATCTGGGCGAGGCGCGCGGGTGGCCCATCCACGGCTCTGACGCAGGACTTCTGACGCTTGCGGGCTTTGAAAAGCCGGGCTATTACCGCAGACAGAGCTTCTGGGCTGAAGAGCCGGTAATCCATCTAACCACGGTACGCCAATGTGACGACTGCACTGCGCCTTGGGGAGAAACTGCAACAGATGCTTACGCCTGCGAGTTCGCCGCTTCGGGTGAGAGCTGGAACTACTGTCCCGGCGAGCTGGTAACTGTCAAATGTTATACCAACCTCAGCCGCATCGAGTTATTTTTAAACAATCAACACCTCGGCACATACGAAAAGAACCAAGACAAGGACTGTATCATTATTACGATACCATTTGAGCCGGGAACTCTGACTGCAAAAGGCAGCAAAAATGACACCAGTGTCAGTCACAGCCTGTATACAACAATGGCGGCATGCCAGATGTCCGTGCAGGAATACCGCCTTGCCCCGGAAATCACAGAGCTGATTGGCAATGCTGTCGGCTCGCGCAATCCACTCCATCAGTTTGAAGTTATGCTGCGTGACGGAAACGGCAGACGGGTCTGTCACGATGCCACCCTGCTCACTGTGACAGTCGAGAACGGAACACTGCTGGGACTCGAAAACGGTGATCTCGCTGACACGACGGAATACACCGCCAACTATCGCAGGGCATACCGTGGCCAGCTAATCATCTATGCCTCCGACAACGAAGCCACCAGCGCCGATACACCGCTGACTGTAACGGTGCGCGGGGATTTCATACGGACAGAGCGCATCACGGTTTGATTTCCTTGCAGTTTTTCATTCCGCCTTGCCAGCCGTGCCGGGCACAAAGATTTCCCGCCCCAGCTCAACCAGTATCAAAAGCGTGATGGGTCCCAGTATCACGCCGCCCAGCCCGTAATAAATGACCCCTGCGTAGACAGAGATTAAGATTGCAACGGGCGAAAACTTTAACCCGTTCCCCAGCAGCCGCGGCTCGAGAAATTCACGAATGATCACACAGATAAAATACGTCAGCAGAATAATCACGCCGCTTCCAAGCTTTCCGCGCAAAAACGCCATCACACTAATCGGAATCAGCACAATTCCCGTTCCGATAAATGGGAGAAAATCCATAAATCCTGCCAGCAGCCCATAAAACCAGCCCTCTTTGCTGCCGCCCAGATACAGGCCGACGGTCGCCGTAATGCTGATACAGACAAGAATAATCGTCTGCGTTTTCATATAGGTCTTAATCATATTGCCAAGCTTCTTGCCAATGCGCAGAAGGATAGACAGAATATGGTCAATGGCAGGCTCGATCGCCGCCAGATTTAACAACCCCTGCTGCCAGCCCTCTATCTCGCGCGCAAACAATACAACGCAGATAAAACTCACCACCACAAACGTCCCTGCGCGCCCTGCCACAGACAGGTAGCGCAGGCTGCCTGTGATCAGCCCGTCGCCCGGCTGTGCAAAGCACGCCCCAAGCTCTGCAAACCGCTCAGAGAGCCAATTCTCCACGGTTCCCGGCTGTAGCGCAAAAAACGCTTCCAGCTCTGCGCTCAGATTTGAAACCAACTGCGAGATACTGTCGGTCCAAAAGTCTGCATTCTGCACAAAATTTCTTGCCTTGCTGAGCAGGAAGGTGCCAATCCCCACGATAATCAACGCCACAATTAAAATAATGCCAAACAAAATCCCGCCCGCCATAAATCCCTTTTGTCCAGAGCGGTTTCTTGACCTGCAAAACCGCTGCAACGGCACTACGATTAATAGCGCCATCAACAGCGGTAAAAAATATGGAAGAAGATACTTTAAAGCTGCCAAAACTGACACTGATGTCAGTATATACAAAATTACCCGCTGATAGTCCCCACGCAATAAAAAGTTCATACAAATCCCTGCCTTTTGTCAAGCATTATGTATATGGGGCTGCCAGCCGTCAGAAGCTGTACTGACGGCTAATCATAGTATCTGTCAATTCCGAATTATTATGCAGTGCAAATCCGCTTAAAAGCGAATACTGCCCTGATTTTTTCTCATACCTGCGCACCAGATTTACCTGATTTGCACGCGGCGCCGCGGTAAACTCATAGGACGGCTCAAAGGAGGCAACTGTCACATAACTGCATTTCCCCGTGATGGTCTCCATCACCTTGAGTTCTGCATTTGTCACGGTATAGCGCTCGTCTGGTGATAAATCCTCCAGCTCCAATGTCGCGCAGTAATTTTTGCTGCGCTGTAGCAGCACCTCCCGCGTCTCGCCGTTGTTCAGCGTCAGCACTGCCTTGAGGCTCTTCTCCGGCGTGTCCGTGCTGGCACTCACGCTCAGCGCCGCGCCCTGCCTATCCCGCCGAAGCGGCGCAGTTTTGATATCCAGCGCAAACTCATGTGCCTTTGTCATGATGCTGCCGGACACCTGTCTGTCCTTCTCAATCTCATGGAGCATGACATCATAACCGCTGTCGCTGACCGCCACTTTATACTCATATTCTGTCCCCGGCTTCAAATCATTGATAAACGTCAGCATACCGCCAGTCGTCGTGCTGACCATAAAGCTCTTTTTGCTCTTAATCCACTCAGACGCACCTTTTTCCCTGTAAAACACATAGATGTAAGAGCTCGTATTCATTGGATTGTTTGTGATCATTGCCTTAACCGAAATATAGGAATAACCACTTGCCGCCGTGACATTTGTGAGACTCCTGCCGTCCGTCTGCGTGAGAATCTCTCCAGAGCAGACACCATCGAGCGCCGCCGTGGCTGGCGGATACTGCACATTGCTGATGCCGGACACAAATTCATAGATTCTGTCAGCATTCACATCATCTCCCAGATAACTTGTGAGCTCAAAATTGCACTCTGTCTGGTTCTCCTCAAGCAGCACACTACGGATATCCCAGTCCTCCTCGTCCTTTTCCTTGAAAAACAGAATCAGATACGAGCCGGGCGCAGGTTCCCCCTCAATCTGGGTCTGCAAGGTTATTTGATGCGCTCCCGCAACCTGATTGCCAATGCTCACGCGCACACCGTCTATTTTCGCGTCAAAGGCAAATGTGTACACGCCGTACTCTTTTCCCTTGATATCCCGAAAGGACACCGTGTAATTCCGCTCATCAACCAGTCCAGATATGGTATAGCCTGTGATCTTGTAACCCTTTGATGCATACAGGTTAAAACTCGGGCCGGTTTTGCGGTACGCCCCGTCCTCCTCCTTAATATAGGCAAAGAGCGTGATATCCCGCTTGATGTGTTCTGTCCTGCCCTTGAGCGCAATACTGCAAGTGATGGAATCTGCCATGTTGGCCGTCAGCTCCACCGCTGCCTCAGATTTTCCAGTCGTGATTAGCTGGTACTGTGTGTTGACCAGCGTAGTCCCCTCATACAGTTCCCACTGAAAGCCGTACAGTGTGTCGGGTGACAGTGCAAAGTACTCCGCCGCCTGCATGGAAACCGTATAATCGTCTGCCGCTGTGACGGACAGTTTACTCCGAAGCTCTGCATAGAGCTTTGTCTCCTCATTAAAATAATACAGTTTTGCGCTGTACGAAGCGCCCTTGGTAAGCTCAGACGGGTTCAAGCGGTATGAAATGACGGAATCATACGCGCCAGTGTCATCTGACAGCACTGGATTGATGCGCGCTTCCCCCATCTGGAAAAAGCCGCGGCACACCACGCCCGCAACCCGTACTTCATACTCGTACTCAGTTCCCTCCTGAAGCCCATTGATAACGCCTTTGGTCATACCATTGCGGATATTGATATTCTTGGTCTTGTATTCACCCAGTGCATTCTTCATTCGGTATTTCAGTTTTCCAGTCACTGCTTCCCGATAGTCTGCGATGCGCACCACATAGTCCGCCCTTGTCAACTGGTCTGTATTCTGCGTAATCTCCGCTGTCAGTGCAGCATCGGGAAATGGTGCTTTGTCGGTCTTGACCTCCAGTGTCTTTTGCTTGAAATGCGCCGTATACCCCGGCTCGTTCATCCACATCGTGACGAGATACTGCGTGCTGTGTTCAAGCTCAGGCACAGACGCCTCAATCGTCCAGCGCTCACCGCCCTTTGTAGAAATCTTCTCCAGATCAGAGACAATCATTTTGCCGTCGGCATCCGCCACTTCATAACATAAATTAAAATATTCTGGAAGCTTGCCATCATACGAAGAAATATCCGCTTTGAGCGCTATCACATCGGGTCCGGCCGGCTTTGCGCTGTACAGGACTTTTGCAGGATACTCTTTTGTGTCCACCGTCGTGTATGCAAAAGTAACGCCTTTGCTGTTATAAAACTCAAAATAGTAAGTCGTCGCCGGCTCGAGGTCTGATACGGTGATGCTTGCCAGACCGCTAATCTGCCGCTGTACAGTCACTTCTTTTTCATATTCCGCAAGAGGGCCATAACTGTACTTTGCCACGGCTTCGACCGCCTCAATGTCGAGGGTGATGCTGTCATATCCCGCGTGTGTTCCACGGAAAATAATGCTTTCCTTTGAACTTCCTGTCTGCATTTTGATCGCCGCCGTGTCTGGCACGAGCACTGCTTCTAGCGCGAGGGTGTCTGCGTTAATCAAATACATTGTAAAACTGTACTCCACCCCCGGGTCAAGCGCATCAATCATCTTCTCTTTCCTGACATCTGGCACAATCTGCTGGTCAATATACTGATACCCTGTCCCGCTGCTACCGTACCGTATCTGCCAGTAATAACTTTCGTTTAATGCCTTGCTGCCCTTTGCGGTGAGGGTCAAATCTGCTGAAACTGTCCTGCTTGCAGCATTCCAGCCAATCTGTGCAATAAAGCTGCTGGCAGATGCCCTGTATCCTCCCTCTGTCTGTTCGACAGATGCTATTCTGGGGCGTTTTGTCCCCAGACGAACCTGTTTGCCCACAATCGGGCCGCTTTCTGTAAGCGTGAGTGCGGGGTATACGATCTGTCCTTTTTCCAGATACACCAGTGCATAGCGCACGGTATTTTGATACGTCTGGCTCTTTACACAGTTTCCAGACTCCCGCAGGTCGTACACGGACAGCGATATATCGCTCGTGCTGGCGCCGTCTATATAAAAATTATAATAGCCTGTTTCCGGTGCTGTAAACTGAAACCACTGTGCTGCATTGTATTGCAAGGATACTTCCTGAATGCTGCCGTATTTTAATTCCGTCGTATTTTCAGGGAGTGTTTCTTCTTCGGTCGTTTCCTCCTCAGTCGTCTCCTCCTCCGTGGTCGTGGTCTCTTCCTCGGTCGTTTCCGTCTCCTCTTCCGTCTCAGTCTCCTTCACAGTACTCTTTTCTTCGCTGGTCTCCTCCTCGGTCGTTTCTGTCTCTGTTTCTGTATGGGTCTCCGTAGAACTCTCGGTCTCCTCTGTACTTGGACTCTCGGCGCCGGGGGGCTGTTCTGTACTGGAAGGCACGGTGCTGGAGGATTCCTCTGTGCCCGGCGCTTCGGTGCTGGAGGATTCCTCTGTACTTGGACTCTCGGTGCTGGGGGGCTGTTCCGTACCCGGCTCTGTATTCGACGGCGCTTCACTTCCTGTTCCCTCGGGTGCTGAGGATTCCTCCGTGCTTGGCTGTTCTGTGCTGGAAGGCTCCTCCGTGCTGGAAGGCTCTGTACTGGGCGCCTCCGAAGCGCTGCTGCTCTCCGAGCTTGAAGGCGCTTCACTGCTTGGCGGCTCTGGCTCGGGTTCCGGTTCTGGTTCAGGTTCGGGTGCTGGCGGTTCCTCCTCATGCTCTGGTTCGCCCTGCGAATCCTCCTCGCTCTGCACACTCGTCTCCTCCTGAGACACCACGGTCTCCTCCGCACCATACGCAGTTTGTGGTATGCTTCCCGCCAGCAGGCAGCTGCAAAGCAAAATTGATAACATCCTGTAACCCATATCTATCCCTTCCTTCACGCATTTTTATCCTTCCACTCTGTTCAAAAAGGACCTGTTAAGATTATTTTTATTATAATACAATCCTGCAGATTTTGAAATATCTAATTTGGAAGAAATTCACATTTTTGTGCATAAAAACTGGTTATAAAAGCTGATAATAAATAGCTGACAATAAAAAGCTGACAAAATGATTGCACTGAAAAAGGCATGGCTCTCACCATACCTTTTTACAACGTCCATATCTTTCCTATGACATGCCGTTTACGGTTTTGTACTTATACAGCATTTCTGCATGATTCTGTTCCTCGATCTGGATATCTGCAAGGAGTTTGCGCATCGCAGAATCCTTAAAGCAGAATACATTGGTATTGTACTCTGAGGAGACAAGCTTCTCGGATGAGATACAGTCTGTGGCAAGGAAATTATCGGTCTTTTTGTCCTCCGAATCGCCCAGCTTATCATATGTTGCCTTTGGATTATAATTTTTGCCGTCTGCGTCATTGCAGTTGCAGGAGGGAACCGTACCGCCGATCACCTGCTGTAAGGAATCATAGTGCTCCTGCTCCTTGCTTTGCAGTGTCTTGAACAAATCCTTTAAGACGGTATCCTTCGCCTCGCAGGAATAGCGCTGGTATTTCTCGATACAGGCCTTTTCCTGTGTCTGCAAATCCTTCACGGTTGTCATTTCTTTCTCTGTTAAGATCATACTTTCCTCCGTTCCAAATCAATGATTTAAAGTTATTTGTATTCAACATTGACTATTATTTGGAAGAAAGCATGATTTTATTCAATCGAACAAAACTTAGGAATTGTCGGAAAATAAGTGCTCAGATTGCGCAGGATATTTCTTCAAGATTGTAGGAGAAAAAACGTAGGCGTAGCGGGCTACGGCGAGGCTTTTTGTCCTGCAAGATTGGAGAAATCAACAAGCAAGATGTGTCACTTATTTTTCTACAGTTCCTTACCGCGCTTTGACACTTTTCGTCACTTCTGACCCTGCAAAATCGCCGAGGCCTTCAAGTTTTATCTTGATTTTTTTGCTGCCTGCCTTAGCGCCAGAGGCATCGTATGTCACTGTGTAATGCACGCCTTCTTTTAGTCTCGTGCCGCCGTAGGTCAGCGTCAGAGAATCCTTGGTTCCTTTTACGGCTGCTTTTGCAATCTTCTGCGGCTTGATGTCAAACTCCGCAGTCTCCACGATACCTTCATAATTTCCTATGCCCGTAACCGTCACCTGCGCCTTTTGATAGTTTGCCGTTACATGGAGGTTTTGTTGATAAGAAACTGTATAGTCTTTATTCTTTACCAGCTTTTTCTTTCCGCACTTGACAGTTACAGACGGCTTCTGGTATTTTCCGTTGTATGTCTTAGCTGGAATTTTTGAGATCGTCAGGCTTGTGTCCGCCTTGCTGCGTGCTGTAATCTCAAAATTTTTTACAACTTTTCCTTTATATGCGCCTTTTCCTGTGACGACTGCCCACGCGGTTCCTGCATTTTTATTATTCTGGTACTGGACTTTATAATCCTTATTCGCCCTGAGTACGGTACCATTTATAGTTACTGTCAGTGCAGGCTTTTGTGCCTTTCCGGTATAGGGCAGAGACTGTGTTTGCAGGGTAACATGCTCTGGGTTGATGATGCGGGACGCGTCGCCCTCATAAACTGCCAGCTTTACAGTGCTGCTTCCCTCATAATTTGCCATTGCGGTGACAGTGACCTTAGCCGCCTTTGATGCTCTGGCTGTCAAATCTTTTGCATAAGCAAGTTTGTAGTCTTTTCCGTTTTCCAGACGCTTGGTGCCATCGTATACATACACCGGCGGCTCTGTTTGGCTGCCTATTGTCATGCTGCCAGTTACAACTTTCAGTTTTTTCATGGGCTTGGGGGTGATTTGGAAGGCTGTCCTGAGGGTTCCTTTATACAAACCGTTTCCGCGTACAATCGCAGTCCCCTGCCCTGCATCTGTATTTTGCTGGTATGTGACGCTGTAGTCTGTTCCCTCCGTCAGTGTACGTTTTCTGCCGCCTTCTGTCACAGTCACTTTCACAGAAGGCGTGTATGCAAATCCATCATATATTTTTGATTGAATGGCAGAGAGTCTGCCGCCGGCTTTTTGTAAATCAATTCTCTCCATGTCCGCATATGGAGAACGCTCCGTCTCGCTGCTGCTCTCTCCACTTCCTTCGGTTTCCTCCTCTGACGGGCTTTCTTCGGCGGTTTCATGTTCTTCCTTTGAAGAATTTTCTTCGGTTGGAGAACTTTCCTCATTTGTAGAATTTTCTTCGGTTTCCGGGCTTTCTTCTACTGTCGGACTTTCCTCGCCCGAGGAGGCTTCTTCACTTGACGCGCTTTCCTCTGCATCACTGCTCTCCTTAGTTGACGCGCTTTCTTCAGACGAACTTTCTTCATTTAAGGCGCTTTCTTCATCTGTCGGGCTTTCCTCCACTTTACTGCTCTCCTCAGTTGTCGCGCTCTCTTCATTTGACGAACTCTCTTCATTTGACGAACTCTCTTGGATTGACGAGCTCTCTTGGGTTGACGAGCTCTCCTCACTCGGGGAACTTTCCTCCTCTGACGAACTTTCCTCCACTTTACTGCTCTCCTCAGTTGTCGCGCTTTCTTCATTTGACGAACTCTCTTCCGAACTTTCCGCTGTATCACTGCTCTCCTCAGCCGATGAACTTTCCTCGTTGTCCGGCTGTTCTGCCGCCTTGTGTTTCCTCAGATGCACGCTGGTACTTATATTCTTTGGAAATTCAGTGCAGGCATTACCCTGATCATCATACCAAGTGCCGCCGAGTGATATTGAGACTTTGATGTTGCGCGGTGTCCACAGCTCATCTAGCTCACCACATTGCTCCACCAGTGACATCACACTTTTATCAGAGGTGGCACCCCCCATATCAAAGCCCGAAAGGTTCAGCTTTTTCAATTTTCTACAATTATCAAACATGGGTTAAACCAGATAGGGATAAAAATAGATATGTATCGGCAGGAGCATAGATTTTCTCCTGCCACGCCTTATATTTAGGCGGTTTGACGTGTAGTGCGCTGCATATATTCCCGTTCCATTTCCCGCATTTCCTCGTCCGTGGGGATGTCCACAATCCCGACATAGGAATAGTAGATGTCGATTTTCTGTGTCCGTTTCCCATCCTTTTTCTCACGCTCATGGACTACGATTTTATCCACAAATGCGTTTAGGACTTCGGGCGTTAGTTCGTCAATGCGGGTGTATTTCCTGGTGACGGCTATCAGCCTGGCGACATTGGTCGCTTCCGTGTCGGCTTCGCTGACCTCGGCTGTCAAGTCTTCGATTTCCTGCTTCAGCTGTTCCTGCTCGGCTTCATATCCGTCCGACAGCTTGTAAAAGCGTTCGTCATTCAGCTTTCCGTTGACATTATCCTCGTAGATTTTGCGGAACAGGCGGTCAAGCTCCTTTATCCGCTTTTCGTCCTTTTCTATCTGTTTCTGCTTTGCGGACAACTCGTATCTGCGTTCTGCAAGGGTGGCATCAATCTGCCGTCGGATAAACACACGCTCAAACTGCTGTAAATAGGAGAGGAACTGCTGAAGCTGTTTCAGAACCAACTGTTTTAATGCGTCCTCTCGGATATAGTGCTGCGTACATTCCTTTGCCCTGCTCGTCCGTTTATACATGGAACAGCGGAAATGCGTATATCCGTTTGCTGTGGCTAGGCTGAGTTTCGCCCCGCAGTCGGCACAATAGAGCAGTCCAGAAAAGATACTTGTCAATCCGCTTTTGGTCGGTCTGCGTTTGTTCGCCCGTATCATCTGAACTTTTTCCCACATATCTCTGTCAATGATGGGCGTATGGGCGTCCTCGATATACGTCCGCCTGTCCTTTGCAGTGGGGATGCGTTTCCTGCTCTTAAAGCCTAAACGGGTGGATTTAAAGCTCTCCGTCACGCCGATATACGCCACATTTTCCAGAATGGACACAATCACGGACGTCTCCCAGTTATAGGGATGTCCCGATTTTTTTGCAACGCCGATTCCCTTTGATACTTTGTAGGCTGACGGGGTAAGCACTTTATCTTCCCAGAGGGCTGTGGCAATGGCTGACACGCCTTTTCCCTGCATACAGAGTGAGAATATCCTGCGGACGGTTACTGCCGCTTCCTCATCCACAAGCCAGCGTGTTTTATCGTCTGGATTCCGCAAATACCCGTAGGGCGGCGCGCCCAAATGCTCGCCTGCAAGCCCTTTCGCTTTCTTGACTTCCTTTACCTTTTTGCTTGTGCTTTTGGGATACCATTCGTTGAAAAGGTTGGTAAAGGCGGCAAATTCGTTGCTTTCAAGGCTGCCCGTGTCCACGTTGTCCATGATGGCGATGAACCTCACGCCCGCTTCGGGGTAGATGATTTCGGAGTAAGAACCGACCTCGATATAGTTCCTGCCGAAGCGTGATAAGTCTTTGACAATGACCGTTTTTACAAGCCCTTTTTCAATGTCCGACGACATTTCCTTAAAGCTTGGGCGGTCAAAATTCGTACCCGTATAGCCGTCGTCCACATAGAATTTCGGGTTAGGGAAGCCGTGTTCTTTGGCGTATTTCATCAGATATTCTTTCTGGTTTACAATGCTGTTGCTTTCGCCTTCCCGTCCGTCATCTTGGCTTAATCTACAATACAATGCCGTGAATTCTTCCTGCTGTCTTTTCATAAAGCTCTCCTTTCCGACAGCAGACACGGTATTGTGAAGTGTAGGTACAGTGTACCACATCTGCCCTTAAACTTCAACACTTTAAAGCGGTAATTCTTCCGCTGCCTGTTATTCCCCGTCATCATCACCCCAATTCTCATTATCATAAAATCCATATTTCTGTGCGCCACGCCGAAAAATATCCGTAAGCATTACAAGCAAGTCCCGCCCATCTTTTCGGAAATGGGCATTGACAGTGTATTCCGTGCCGCCGATTTTCTCGGTAAGGCTCATCGGCTCTGGGATGCGGACAAGGGGCGTGACGTTCTGGACAGGCGGCAGAGGGGGATATATTTTGTCTGGGTTTACCATAGGGGCGTCCTTGTATTCCTCCATAATCGCCTGTATTTCTTCCTCTGACAGTCTGCTCATCGCAATGGTTCCTCCCTCCTGCGGTCTGTTTTAACTGGCTGTTTCTGTCGGTTTGACCGCTGATTTTCAATCGTATCATGGATTTGGTCTAGGCAGTTGTCGATATGGGCAGAGCGTTTCTCAATCCCGTCTGCATATTTCAACCGTTTTCTAAACTCCGTTATCCGCTCCGTCACGCCCTGTTTTTCGGCTCGGAGTGTTTCTTTTTCGGCTGGTTTGGCACGGCGTACCTTATTCCGCAAGTGCTGGCGGTAGTCAATCAGTTTATTCATTTCGGTCTGGTTTTTCTCCCTGTCGGCGTGTAAGTCGGAGAGGGTGGAGATGTTATGCTTTGACATATACCTTACCTGTGCAGTGATTTCATCTAACTTCCGTAATTCTTTTTTCATCAATGGGCTTGTCGGCTTGTAGTCCGTGCCTTTGGGGAATATCCCCAACTGATAGCACCAGTAGTAATATAACGCTAAGATTCCTGTGGTTTTCTGATGCGGTTTCCATGCGTTTTTGTACCGCTCTGGCATATGCGGGGAGTAGGAAATCCTTGCTTTGTAATTCCCAAGTTTGTACGCTCCCCTCAAACATGACTGTATGAAATCGGGCGTCAGCCGCTCGTCAAGCGTGTCTAACCTTGTGAAATGCTTATATTGCGGCAGATTCATTTTCCAATGGCTGCCCGAAAAATCAACCTCATATCCCTTGTCAATAAGGTATTTCATCATGTGCCGTAAATCCCTGCTCCCGTTGATTGCCTCCCTTAAATCCTCCCGATAGACATTGTACCGTGTGGGTTTTCCGTTCTTTTCGTCCAGATAAAGCGGTCTTGACGGGGCTTTCTTGGTGTTTTTAATCACCGATAAACCGTACTCTCGGCATAAGCGGTCGGACATCTCCCTCAGCCTTTTCTGCTCCGATTTTGAGTAATTGTATTTCTGTCCGTTTATGAAAGAAACGGAGTTAAAGCAGAAGTGGTTGTGCAGATGTCCTTTGTCAAGGTGGGTGGCAACGATTATCTGATACTTGCCGCCCCACATTTTCCTTGCCAGTTTCAATCCGATTTCGTGGCACTGTTCGGGCGTTACCTCGTCTGGCTTGAAGCTCTGATAACCGTGCCAAGCGATATACCCGCCTGTCTTTTGGTACTGTTTCTTTGTCAAAATCATTTGCTGTAATGCCGTTTCTTTCAGAGAGTTGACATCGGAAACATACTCGCCCTCATCTGTTTTTGACGGATTCTTCACATAGGAGAATACGTCAAAGAAGTCCTGCATTTCCCGATTCGGCACGGTCTTTTCTGGGTTTTCTATATAGTCAATCACGTCTTTTATGCTCCCCTTGACATGCCATAGGCTCGTTACCGCCATATCAGACCGCCCCCTGTTTTGTCAATTCTTCTACGCTATATTGTTGTGGGAGAGTTGTTTTCTGTTGCAGTTCTAAGATAAAATCCTCAATCTCTCTACAAATTTCAGCGGCGGTTGGATAGTAAGGGACACACTTTTTGAAAGCGTCATGCACTTCGTAGAGCTTGTTTAACAGCTCCCAAAACTCGGTTTTAGGCTGTGGCTGCGGGGCGTTTCCCTTGCATAACTGACGCATAAATTCGGCTGCGGACAGACCACAAGCGGTGGCGCACTGCTTTAATTTTTGGTGTTCTTCCTCGTTCAGTCGGACGGTAATCGGAACATTCCGCACGTCCTTTTCTGATTTTTCTTTGCTCATTTTCCTTAATCCTCCAGTCTTAAATTCCTTTCTTCGGGGTAAACAGGGGCTGTCCCCTGGGTGAAGTCCACACGCCTTTAGGCTGTGGATTGGATTGTGGCTGACACAATCCGATGCTCGCTATCTCTGTGGACAACGCCGCAGAGCATTTTTCCTGTGCAGCCGACATTCTTCCATACCTGTCTTACCCGCCGAAAAGAAAATCCTATGTCCTTTCCACCTCCGTTCTAGATTCGTTTTTTCTTGACTTTTGGATAAATGAAAAAGCCGCTACACTGCACCACGAACGACAGGAGTATTTTCTCCTGCTCGGATTCGCAATGCTATGTAACGACTTTGAGATTCAAAACCTTGCTGCCACACGCCAGCCGAAAAGGGCAGCATACGTTCGGCGGCAGTCAGCCTTATCCATTGGCTGACATTTCATTCTTCCATCTATGTGCTATTTAATTTTCAATCTTCAAGATTACTTCCTGCGTTTCTTAAATTTCTCCTTTGCATACTCATAGGCTTCTTGGATATATGGTTTCAATTCCTCAAATGTCTGTTTAGAGGGGCTCAATGCACATATCCACGCCATCCATGCATAGACAGGATGGGGGAGTATCTCATTCAATACGGTAAAGTCATAATCCATATCTACAACGCCGCCTGCTGGTGGACGTTTTGGGACTGCCCCAAACAATTCCGCAAAAGTGCTTTTCCGTATTCCTAAATTCACACGGTAGACATTCTCTCTGTTTAAACCAGAACCTTTGTCATTATCACCGTCCTTTTCCTTAACTGTCAATATATAAACGCCACGCTTCAGCACATGGTCTGGGTTATAGAAAATCCCTTTTTCGCCCCAACTTTCAACTAGGACTGTTCCCTCAAGGTTTTGAAGGCAGTAATTCAATATTTTATCTGTTGTCATTCTGACAGCTCCATTTCTGACTTACTTCTAATTCTCCATTGAGTATTTCAGAATATCATAGCGGCTGTACCCATGTCAAGATTTTGGGTAAATTTTTTAGTATTCCCTGTGGACAGAAATTTTATTCACCTATTTTGAAAATTGGGCAGGGGAATTTTATCCCTTACCCAATAGTCCATAAGAAAACAGAAAATATTAGCTGGTTATAAAATCTTCCGCAGCTTTTTCCGCAGATGGTCTAGCCTTGCATAGATAGCCCCTGTTGTCAATCCGACAATCAGGACAATCTCCTTTGCGGAATAGCCCTGCATTTTCAGCAGGATGATTTGCAGGGTATGCCTGTCCACCATAAGCAATGCCCGATACAGAGTTTCGTCCTCAATGTTTCGTCCTCAATCTCGTCCAGTAAATCATCAACCGTCTTTAGCTCGGTAGTCTGTTCCCTGTCTGCCATCCCCTCAAGGTATTTGCCGAAGTCGCTTGTCCAATGGTAAAACCGCCTGTTGGAATTGAAGTCTGCCCTGTCGTCTATGCGGATTTGCTCAATGGTGGTTTCGTCAACTCCATGTTCCCGCAATATTTTTTCCTCGGCTTCTTTCCATATACACCCTTTTCTATTTTCTCGTCTGTTGTTGTATGCTATTCTTTTTTCCTCCTATGATAATTTTCTACAAAGACATGAAACTAACATCTCCTAAAAATATTTCATAAATAAAACAGAGCCAATGAACAGTGGTAATCTTATCCTCCATTCATCGGCTCTGCGTATGGCTCTTTGATAATATATTATTCTTCATAATATAATGGAATTTTACTGTTGACATCCTGTTGATATGGGGTTATTATATAATTGATAATCAGTTATTAACGATTTGATAACAGCTAATTAATAGGAGGATAATTATGGCTAAAATTTCATTACGTAATTTTGTAGAAAAAGTTGAGGACAAAGAGGGGATTAAAGTTCGAGCATGGGCAGATCCCGAAACACAGGTTGAGGAATATGCATATGACCGTTGTGCTGCGGAAAATACCAGTATTGCAGATTTTATTGATACGAGAATTAGGCCAAGGCTCACACTTGAGAACGGAAAAGAAATTCCATTTGAAATAATTGACGGAAATTATACAAAACCTCACGGAAGAACATCAATGAAAAAATTACGTAGTACATACGATGATTAATTATAAGTAGATTATATTGTTGAACAATATGGATAAAACACAAAGGTGGTACAAGATCGAAAATCTGTATCACCTTTATCTATATATAACTTATCATTCTTTATGGATGCATTAGGTACAATATTACTACTTTATCTATAAGCAAAAACAGAGCCAACAAACTGTGGTTTTATTTCACAAGTTCATCGGCTCTGCGTCTTTGCGTCTGGCTCTCTGATAACAGACATATTCATTTGTCGGACATTTATAAGAGTTTCCTGCTTACATTTTGGACAAAATAAAGGAAATTTCTCAAGTACCGTATCTTCACGCAATTTCAATCTCGTCTTGTTTCCACATACAGGACACAATAGCCACTTTTCCTGCTTCATGCTGACACCTCCTGCTGTTCCCTTTCCATATTCTTAAAGAAGCTCATTGCAGATAATCCTACAATGCAAACTATGATGCCAGTCGGAATTAAAACAAAATATACGGCACTGTAAAATTTGTCAAACAAAAAACCGTACGCGATTTGTCCTATGGGCTGGACACACAAAGTAACCGTTGATGTATAAGCCATCACTTTTCCTATTAAATGATTTGGCGTCCTCTGCTGTATGAGGGAAACAGCGAAAATAGAAAATATACTGATAACAGCCTGCATACCGCAAAATGATACAACCGTAACGCCATACTTTATAATGGCATTCACTGGCAAAATGAAAACAATGCCGGCAGGGATAATGAAAATACCCATAGAAGCAAGCAGGACAGATAATTTATGTATTTTCAATTTCTCTGCCAAAATTCCTGCGGCAATGCTCCCCAAGATTGTAGCAACTGCCAACGCACTTTCCGCAGCCCCATAATATTTTGGATTAAATCCGAGGACAGTCCGCACAAGAAATGGAAGTCCGACTATGGTAATGCCCATCACAAAAAACCTTGATAATGCCGTTAAGAGCAGCATTTTTTATATGCTGGTCTGTTCTTTTGTAATATACTGCATACTTGATAAAAAATCCTGCTTAACAATCTGAAGCACACCGCCTTGATTTTGAATACGCTGATAGCTCAATTTTATAAAACATTCAAACAGGGCAGTAATAAAAAAACAGACAACGCTCGCATACATTACGGGTTTTAGCCCAAGCATGGCATACAATACGCCGCCCAACATAGGGGCAATCAGATAGGATAAAGATGCCACTTGATTTACAACGGCATTTCCTTTCATAATATTATCCCCTTGTAACATGGTAGGAATACACGCTTGAACAGTAGGCGTTTCAAACGCACCCAAAACAGAAAGTATAATAAGCAGCGTACTGATTACGGCAATGGCATTGCTTTCCGACAGGAATAGTGCCGCACATAAAACGGATACGCCAGTCAATGTGTCTAACGCCACCATAACATTCCGTCTGTCTGCCCTGTCCGCCAAGATACCGCCAAGCGGTGACAAAAGAATGGTCGGGATTGTAGCAGCAGACAATATCCCTGCAAATATGGCTGCCGAACCAGTCACTTCCAGTACATACATGGACAGTGCCAATTTCAATATAAAATTTCCAAACAATGAGGTTAGCTGCCCCAAAATAAGGAGCGCAAAATTTTTCGTAAATAATTTTTCCGTCATGGCTGATTCCCTCCTTTTTCCTTATTTTTTTCTGCATTTTCTGGCATAGAAATATGCCCGCAGGGTGTTTCCGTAATATCAGTGATAAATTTTTCTATAAAGGTTGTCGTATCATCATCATAAAGCGGCAGCCCCATATGGGCTAACACTTCTTTCACAAAATGATATTTATGATGCAGTTCTTCCTCTGATGCAAGGAATACCGATGGCATGAGCCAGAAGTTGATAAGCGGCAAAAGCTCGGAAAGTTCCTTTATGTATTCCGTCTTGATAGAACCATCCCTTTTTCCCTCCTCCAACAATTCCAACCACAAGGGAGTTAATACTCGCCTGTTTTCTGCAACTGCCGCCGCTAAAATGTGCGGGTCTTTCAAAATCGGGACTGCCTGCATATTTATCTGGTTTCGTTCAGCGTCCGACTGATTCAGTGTAAGCAACAACCTAATTTTTTGCAGACCGTTCAAATCATTCCTCCCCTTGACTGCTTCAAATGGATTGTCCTCGAAAAACATTTGATTGCCTAATGCGTACATTACTTCCTCTTTGCTTTGGAAGCAACGGTAAAACATTCCTTTTGCCCCGCCCACCATATCCATAATATCGGAAATTGAAGTTTCCTGATATCCTTTAGAAATAAATAAGTTTTGGGCGGCATTTAGGATTTCTTTTTTCCATTCCTCTGGTGTCTTTTTTACAGGTCTTGCCAAATATTATTGCACCTCCTTTGTATTTGGTTATTGACTTAAAGTCAATAACTATTTTAGCACCATTCTTAAATTTATGCAATAGCAATAATTTGTCATAGAACAGAAATCACTTATTTGCAAAATCCACAAAATTCTTGACATTTAAAAAGCGACAGAGATTTCTCCCTGCCGCTTTTGTCCGCTTATGCAAAAATGATTTCCTTGTTTACAATCTCCCTTGCACAAGCTCTTATGTTGCCTAAATGCCCTACCCATTCCAAGGCATTTTCAGCCTTTAGTTGTTCCGTTATGCCTTGTGTCTGTTTCATGTCCTCAATGAGCCTTTCAAAGCATTCCTGCGCCTGTCTGTCAATGCTGATAAGATAAGCATTCAGCTTGCCGCTTGTAAGAAGATTGGTGTATGTAACTTTGCAATATTGCTTCAGATAGTCCAGATGCCGCTGTCCCCATGTGCCTATCGGCTGTTCTTCTTCGGTGGGCAATCGTAAATCTGGAATAAAATATCCATTTTCTTCGTGATATGTACCGCCTAACTGTTCAAATAGTGATTTTGCCATCTTGTAAATCCTCCGTATGAATTGAATTTACCTACAATCCAATCATTCTGGCTGATTACAAAGTCTTTGGGTTTTAACTTCCTTATGAAAAATTAACCATAACACCGTTTTTTTATGGTGGGCGTTTGCCTTTAAGCCTTATGAAATGAAAGAGCCAACAAACTGCGAAATGATATTCACTCGTTCATCGGCTCTGCGTCTTAAGCGTCTGGCTCTGTGATGACTGTTATTTGTAAATTTTTTGCTTCAATCAATGTTTCCTGCTTGCATTTCGGACAGTAGAGTGGGTATTTTTTTAAAACGGTATCTTCCCTAATTCTGTCACGGGTCTTATTTCCGCAAAGAGGGCAATGCACCCAGTCTGTAATAGCATCCTGCTTACTCATAATCGACACCTGCCCGCAATTCCTTCTCTAAAAACTGTCTTATATATGGGTTGTTTTCCTCACTCAATGTAGGTTGAAACGCCATGTAACGGCATTTCTGATACTGCTCACCATCCAATACAAAAGTATATCCCATTACACATTTCGGATTACAGTCATCGGGATTGATAAGCCGTTTACAGACAGACGCTTTCTTGATTTCTTTTTTTATCTTTTCGGGAAATGTGTCAAGAAAGCTCTGGTACTTCTGTATATGTTCGGGATAAATACGGAGCTTCATTCCCGTTTTTCGGGATACGAATGTTGCCAAAGTCCTTTTATTGCTGTTTAGCACATAAGACACGACGTAGCCGCTTTTTTGGGATTTAATATCGCACTTACAGCCGTTTTCTATCAGATACTCGTTAATTTGATTTACAAAACTACGAAAACGCCCGTCAACTGTTTCCGTAAACATATTAAATTTCTCATCCATAAGCCCCTCCGTTATCCCTTTTTTGATACGGGTATCCATACCTCATACTGTGCGTTCTGTGGGTCTGGATTTAAGTAAACCTCAATATCGGGGGCGTTGGCATACTCATATCCAGAGGTCGGAAGCCACTCGGTTATAATACGCTGCTCCAATTCCTGTATGGACTGGTTTGTACCTGTTCCAGAAAAGATTGCCCAAGCAGACGCAGGCACGGTATATTCTTCAAACTCATCGCTTGCTTTTGTACTGGAAACGGCAATAAAATATTTCCATTGTTCTTCATCATTGCAGGCGCTCACACCCAAAAGTCCCATTGGCGGCGTATCCATTATTCCTGCCAATTTCTGTATTGTTCCATTTTCGGCGGCGTCCTGCCACATCTTAGGCACAGTCATAAAGTTATTTTCAATTTCCTTGTCAAGCGGTGCAGATACGCCAATAATGCGGAAGGCTTCTTTTGTTTCAATTCTATAATTCATTTCTGTTGCTCCTTTTATAGCAACTCTAAACACAATGGGGGAAAAAGATTTCACAGATACTCCCGCAGTCTTAACGAATGAAGGGGCTATCCCATGAAAAGACTGGAACGCCCTGTTAAATGCAGTCGGAGAACGGTAGCCGTACTTCTGTGCAATATCAATAATCTTTGCATTCCCACCTTGCAAGTCCACCGCCGCTAACGACATTTTTCTTCTTCGGATATACTCTGCCAGAGTGACACCCGCCATATAAGTAAACATTCTCTGATAATGATAGGTAGAGCAGCAGGCAATCCGCCCAAGTTGTTCATAATCAATTTCGCACGTCAAATGTTCTTCAATATAATTCATGCTTTGGTTTAATCTTTCAACCCATTCCATGAGATACCTCCTTCATACATATTGTGCTTATGAATATAAATTCGCCTTTGTTATTATAATGCTTATTCTTATATTTTTCCTCTCTATACTTGCACAAAAAAGAGAGGTAATTATTTTAGTAATTGATATTCGCTTTTCTTGCTTGGCTACATAAATCACGGGTAGATAAAGTATAGCTTTTTCCGTCTTTGATAAACTGTGTCCCACACTGCCGAAACTCAAAATGTACTTTGCGGGCGACACATTGCTCCCGTATGGAAAGCACCCACGTATAGTCAAGTGGTCTGGCATTTCTGTCTGATTCACCGCCAACTACAACTAATTCAACATTATCAAGATAGTCTGTAAGGTTTATTTCCTCAATCAACGGCTGGCAGATAATATTTTTATGTTTAACAGGCAATTTATTGAAAATGGAAAGCCTGTAATCAGCCCTGTCTTGATTTTCTACCGTACAACCAACCGTAACATTATCATATCCATCGTTCCAGTCCATTGGAATACAATCCATGAAACGTTCAATACGCTTTGTTAGAAAAAGAAAGTGCAGGTCTGAACGCTCCCGTATCATCTGCCAACATTCAGAACGCCATTCATCGGCATCCCCAATCAGAAAATCCGTAGAAAAGCAGAGATATACGGTCTGCCCAGATTTAATTTTGTATGCTCCCGATTTATTTTTAGCGATAGGGGCGTAAAAATTATCCGTCTTTACAATATTGTTTGTATCAATCCTGCGCTTGAAATCGCCCTTATGAATATAACAATACCTACACCCTTCACTATGTTTGTGGCAGCCACGCCACGGATTCCACATTGCCATGTTTATAACCTCTCATTCCCGCTGACAGGACAGCGTCATCAGATTTGAATAGCCATAAAAATCTACCGCACTTTGTGTTTCGATTTTTCTTACCGCATAGCGTATTGCCGCTCTTTTTCGACTACTCTTTGTTCTCTATTTTGGATTTTCACTTGTTTATGCTGAAACTTTAACACTCACTTAGGATTTCTTCTTTCTTCTATCAATAGGCTTCTCGGCAATTATCGGTATAAGCCAGACACGGTTGATGTTCATTGCTCCTTCAATACGATTTTCTTTGCATAGCCGCTGCACCCACCTAAGCGATACGTTCCATTTTTCTGCGGCTTCTTGTGCTGTCATATATTCAAACATTTTTGACCTCCTATTGCGTACTGTATATAGTATAGCCGCTTGAACGAACTATATCAAGTGCAGAAATATGAGCTTTTTAAAAACTCCCCGAAAAGAAAAACGACAGAGATTTTACCCTCTGCCGCCATATCGCCTATGCGAAAATGATTTCCTCGTTCACAATCCCCCTCGCACAAGCCCTTATGTTATTGAGTCGTCCAATCCATTCTAAGGCGTTTTCTTCCTTTAGGCGTTCCGTTATGCCCTGCGCCTGTTTCATGCCCTCTATGAGCCTTTCAAAGCGTTCCTGCGCCTGCCTGTCGATGTCGGCAAGGTAAGCGTTCAACCTGCCGCTTGTAAGAAGATTGGTGTATGTAACCTTGCGGCACTGCTTCAGATAATCCAGATGCCGTTGCCCCCATATGCCTATCGGCTGTTCTTCCTCGGCGGATAAGGCTATACATGGAATTAAATAGTCACCTTGTCTTTCATATTTGCCATCCATTTCCTCAAATAATGATTTTGCCATTTTCTATTTCCTCCAAATAAGATATTCACTCCACATTATTGTGTCTGTTGTCTTAAACACAATTAATAGTTTTCTCCTTATCTGGTTTCACTTATATTCGAGAAATCATTCACGTTTTGAACATCAAAAGAATCCAGATTCAGGCTGGATATGTTGACGCATTCTGCAAACATAAACGCCATATCTGTGACTTTTCCTGTTTGAATACCACTGAAATCTATCTCTTCCAAAACCGTGCATGCTTGAAACATCTCTCTCATTGTCGTAACGTTTCTCGTATCAAAGCCAGATATATCCAGACTGGTCAGCTTCTTGCAACCATAAAACATGTAGGATGCATTTTCAAGTTTCTGTGTATTAAACTTGGACAAATCCAGTTTTTCCAAGTTTTTGCAATCGCCGAACAAATAACGCATATTGGTGACATTGCGCGTGTCAAACATGGTCAGATCTATGCTGGTCAGACTCCTGCAATCATAAAACATCGCATCCATATTGGTAACTTTCTGGGTATTAAATCCAGACATATCCAACGCCTTCAGAGACGAACAGAAAGAAAACATTTTAGACATATTCGTCAGATTCCGAGTGTCAAGTCCTGAAAGCTTCAGACTGGCTAAATTAATGCAGTAATCAAACATCCTAGACATATTCGTCACATTCTGGGTGCGAAATGAACTCAAATCCAGACTGGTCAGACCTTTGCACCAAAAAAACATCTGTGACATATTCGTTACATTTCCAGTATCAAAATGACTCAGGTCCATTGCTGTGATTTTAAAGCATTCGCCAAACATTCCCTCCATATTATTCACAGAGCGGTCTCGGAAACTCTTTAAGCCCGAATTTCCGCTCTTTTTTCATGTTCTTCTTTTTTGCTTTCCTCCATATCCCGGAAAACATTTTTGTTAAATTTTCAAAAAAGTATTGACATATAAGTCAAAATGTGCGGCGCGTTTGGTGACCATATACGCCAGTCACCAAACGCGCCCCTTGTAGTTAAGAAGCGTCTGTGCCACACGCACAGCATTAAACTAAACTACTAGGAGGTGCACTTTATGATCAAGTACTGGCAGCCCATGCAAGATTACAAGTACTTTCTCAACGAATCCAAAGTCCATTTCGATTCCTCTGAAAGAGTCCGGCTCCATACGGAGCTTTGGAAACCATGGCAGAAACTCCGCCTTTTCGATACCGATAAGGCCATGGAGTTCCTTCTGCCCTTTTACTCCAACACTGGCAGGCCCGCTAAGAACCAGCCACAAATCTTAAGGTCTTTTATCCTTTTCTTTCTTCTATTTTCAGAAGGTTTGGCCAAGCTATCCCTTACCCTTTGGGTCGACAGGCTCAAACATGACCGCCTCCTTGCCGCTCTCATCGGCTGCACTACGGATTCCCTGCCGCCCCTCGGTTCTTATTTTGACTTCATGGACAGGCTCTGGGCTGCACCGCCAACGGACTTATATGCGCGGGACAAACTGCTTCCGGCTTCCTGGAACACCAAAAAGCCGGATAAGCCCAAAGGCAAAAAACAGAAAGCACAGGAGGCAAAGCCCAAAATCACAGAATCTATCGAAAAACGGCTCATGAGCGGGAAGGATATCCCTTTTAACTTTGAAGGGCGGCTGCAGCGCTTCTTCTATCACGTGGCT
>KE159548.1:39594-46283 GCA_000403215.2 Lachnospiraceae bacterium A4 | reverse complement strand
CATGAGCAACCATTACACCTCACAGGTCAACCACGATATGTACGGCGGCTTCTGAAAGCTGGCCGTTTTTGTCTGCCCGGAACTGCCGGGAGAAAGGAATCTGTTATGAAACGACCGCTTGCGTATATCACCGCTCCCTGGAGCAAGAACCCCCATGAAAATGCGGCAAACGCCGCCAGCTACTGCCGCCAGGTGTATGACGCCGGATATTCCCCGGTCTGCCCTGTTTTGTTCCTGCCGCTGTTTTTGAAAGATGAAATCCCCCAGGAACACAAGGACGGAATCGACATCGCCAGAGATTACCTGCGCCGCTCCCATGTGCTGGTGGTCTGTGGACACTCGACCGATGAAACGGTCAAAAACGATATTGCCACCGCTGAACGCCTGCGGATCACCGCCACCACGCTGGACGGGATTCTGACGGTGAAAGGCCAGGGCCGGGAGAAAGGGGGCGCACACCATGCCTGAGCAAAAGACCATCGGCCAGCTGATGGAGGAAATGCGGCTTAAAGCCGGGGCGCGGGAGTATTCCGGTCATAGTTACATGGACTTAAACCGGTTCGCGGAGGACACCCGGCACATGATTATTTTTGATACCCTGACCGCTGATTCCCCTGTTGGCTGGAAAGGGGAACGCAGCCGCGCCTTTCTCACCGAGGAGGGATATAAAAAGTCCCTGGAACGCCAGGAACAGGGGCATATCAGGATTGTGAGCCATGCGAAGGTCCGAAACGGAAACCTGCGCTATGACCGGCAAGACCAGCTCCGATAGAGAAACCATGCAGAAAATCCATAGAGAGGAGGCGAAACACCCATGCAGGACGAAGTGGAAAGCAAAACCCTGACGCTCATTGTCAGCGGCACAAAGTTCACCGGCAGGCTGTTCAAAGCGGCAATTATGAAGTATCTGGCGCACCTGAAAGAGCAAAAGATGCAGAAACAGCGGGAAAAGGGCGCGGAGGTCAAGCCCCAGGGCAGGCAGACGGTGAAGCAGCTCATCGGGCAGAACCAGGGCGTGTCCAATCTTGAGATCACAGACCCCTCCATCAAGGTGTTTGAACGGGTTGCCCGGAAGTACGGCGTGGATTACGCGGTAAAGAAGGACCGCAGCTGCTCCCCGCCCAAGTACCTGGTCTTTTTCAAGGCCCGCGACGCGGACGCGCTGACCTCCGCGTTTACCGAGTACACCCAGAAGAAGGTCCGCAAGGCGTCCCGCCCGTCTGTGCTGGCGAAGCTGAACCAGTTCAAGGAGCTGGTGAAAAACGCGGTGGTGGACCGCACAAAGCGAAAGGAGCTGGAACGATGAAAAAGCCCCTGAACATCAAGAAGCTCGTTTTGCTGAACCTGCCCTATATCCTGATGGGGCTGTTTTCCACCAACTTCGGGGAGGCGTGGCGGATGGCCCAGGGCGCGGACGCTTCGGAAAAGGTATTGTCTTTAATCTCCGTCCTTCCGGCGGCTCTTGGAAGTTTCTGGCCCAGCTTTCACCCGCTGGACCTGCTGGTCGGGCTGTGCTGCGGCGCGGCGCTCCGGCTGGCTGTTTACCTGAAAGGCAAAAACGCCAAGAAGTACCGCCCGAATATCGAGTACGGTTCTGCGAGATGGGGAAATTCCCAGGACATCGCCCCTTATGTCGATCCGGTATTCCAGAACAATGTGATCCTCACCCAGACGGAACGCCTTACCATGAGCAGCCGCCCCAAGGACCCCAAGACCGCCCGCAACAAAAATGTGCTGGTAATCGGCGGTTCCGGCTCCGGCAAGACCCGGTTCTGGCTCAAGCCCAACCTGATGCAGCTCCATAGCTCGTATGTGGTTACTGATCCGAACAGATAAGTATAATAGGGTTATAGGGAAGCGCGCACCCTCAACGAAAGGAGGTTACACACCATGAAGAAGCAGACAGAGAAAAATAAACTCACAGCTTTATACGAAAGACTCTCCCATGACGATGAGCGGGCAGGCGAATCCGTAAGCATTGAGAACCAAAAGAGGATTTTGGAGGACTACGCAAGGAAAAACGGCTTTTCCAATATCCGGCACTTTACCGATGACGGAATCCGTGGAACTACTTTCAAGCGTCCGGGGCTGGACGCTATGTTAGACGAAATCCGGGCGGGGAACGTGGCAACGGTTATCATCAAAGACCAGAGCCGAATCGGGCGTGACGTGGTTGAAGTGGGGCTATTAAAGCGCACCTTTGACGAGTACCATGTGCGTTTTATCGCCGCAAATGACAACCTTGACACCGCCAACGGCTTTGATATTATGTCTATCTTCCGTGACGTGATAAATGAGTGGTATGTTGCCGACACCAGCCGCAAAATCAAGACCGTTTTCAAATCCAGAATGGAAAAGGGCTTGCGCTGCTCTGGTAGTGTCTGCTATGGCTACCGCGCTTCCAAAGAGGAAAAAGGCGAATGGATAATTGACGAAGAAGCCGCCGCCGTTGTGCGCCGTATCTTCCAGAGCGTCCTTGCCGGGGAAACCGTAGCCGGCATAGCAAAGGCACTCCGCGCCGAGAAAATCCCTATCCCGTCCGAGCATTGGAAGCGGACAGGCGAGCCAGTCCGGGCGGCAAAATACACAGACCCCTACGCATGGTCAGCGACCACTATCGGCTACATACTGAAACGCCCGGAATACACAGGGCGCAAGGTATTAGGGAAAACCGTATGCGAGAACTACAAGACCAAAAGCAGCCGCAAGACCGCGCCGGAAGAACAGTATATTTTTGAGGGCGCAATCCCCACCATTGTTGACGTGGAAACATGGCAGACCGTACAGAAGATACGGGAAACCGTGCGCCGCGCCCCGAAGCGGCAGAACGCCCCTAACCGCTTGACTGGGCTTCTCTACTGCGCCGACTGCGGCTCAAAACTCACACACCGCTACAACCTTGTGCAGGGGAAATGGGTAGAGGACGCTTTTATCTGCTCCGGCTACCGCCATTTAATCCATGACTGCACCATGCACCATATCCCCACGGCGAAGATTGAAGCCGCTATCCTTGCCGTTATCCAGCGGGTAAGCTGGTATGTGCGGCACAACGAAAAGGAGTTTACCGAGCGTGTCCGGGAAGCGTCCGACCAGAACCAAGAAAAGACCGTCAAGGAATGTAAGCAGAAAATCAGCAAGGCTCAGAAGCGGCACAAAGAGCTTGACGGGCTTGTGAAAAAGCTGTATGAGGGCAACGCCACGGGCAAGATACCCGACAAACATTTTACCCGGCTTCTTGCTGAATATGACGAGGAACAGACCGGGCTGGAAGCGTCCATAGCGGAATGGCAACGGCAGATAGAGAGCTGGAACGCCGACAAGCTGAAAACAGACCAGTTTATCCAGCTTGTGAAACGCTATACCGACTTCTCCGAACTCACAACGCCCATGCTCAACGAGTTTATCGAGAAAGTGATTGTGCATGAGGGCGAGGGGCGGGGGAATGACCGCCGCCAGCGGATAGACATTTACCTAAACTTTATCGGCGCATTTGAAGTACCCGCCCATATCGTCACCCCGGCAGAGGTGGAGGAACAACGCCGCCAGCAGGAGGAACAGGCGGCAAAGGAAGCCCGTTCAAAGGAGCTTCAAAAGGCGCGGTATGAGAAGCGCAAGGCAGAGAAACGGGAATTTACCGCAAGGAAAAAAGCGGGGCTTCTCACGCCGGAGGAACAGGAAGCGGAGGAAAAACGGCTTGCACATAACCGGGAGTGGCAAAAGGAATGGAGGGAGAAACGAAAAGCCACAGAGCCGCCCAAGCCGCCTAAGAAAAAATCCATAAAGGAACTTATGGAACTGGAAAAGACCGGGGCAGAGCTTACGCCGGAGGAAACGGAACGGCTTGCGGAATACCGCCGGAAAAAAGCCGCACAGCATAAGGCATGGCGCGAAAGGCAGAAAGCCGGACAGCCAAAGACAAGGACGCTCAAAGAGCTTGCCGCCGCCCAAAAAGAGGGGGAAGCCTTAACGCCGGAGGAATCGGAACGTCTGGAAGTCCACAAGAGCCGGAAAAAGATAGCAAGGGAAAAGCTGGTACGGCAAGCCGAAACCGACCCGGCAGCGGCGGCAGAGCTTGCGAAAAAGCGGGCGTATGCTTCCGAAGCCACCAAGAAATCCCGGCAGAAAATGTATGAGGAAGCCGCCACTGGAAACCCGGAAGCGGTGGAACGCTATGAGAATTACCTTGCCACAAGGAGGGAAGCATACCACAGGAAAAAACAGGAAACGGAACGAAGCGCATAAGGACTGAAAAACAAAAGGCGCATTGTGGAAATGTGCATAACAGGCTATGGAATCATGGATAACTCTATTCACAGCACATGGAAAAGCTAAAGAGCAGCTTTCCCACGTCCTGCAAACAGAGTTACCCACAATTCCATAAGACAGCCAGTTATACACATTACCAGCAATGCCGACTACTACGGAATCCATCTCATACCGATTTTTCGCATATATCATTTATAATTGTGGGTTGCACTTATAGGTTGCGAAAAAGAACGAGAAAGTTGATAGTCTTAATTATTTATATTTGTTATAATCTACGAGAACGCAAGGAGGTGTTTCTATGAAACTGTCTGAAAAAATCCAGTTACTTAGAAAAGAAAATAGTTACTCACAGGAAGAACTAGCAGCTATCTGTAATGTGAGCCGACAATCTATTTCTAAATGGGAAGCTGATATTGCGCTTCCAGAAACAGAAAAATTGATTATATTGAGCAATTTGTTTCAAGTAACAGTTGATGTCCTGTTAAAAGATGAACTTTCAATCAATGGAACAAGAGAAGTCTATACCTGTGGGAATAATGCTATCAGAAAAGAGAGAGCAAAATTATATGAGGGTGCGTTGATTAAAGAAAGCATAGAAGATGAAACACTTTTGGATTATATTCGGGTTCATAAAGTTGAATTATGGAATACTGGTGGAGTACCCAAATATTGGACTGTTATTTTTTTTACATCCAGCGTTCCAAATTTCCCGGAATTAGCTTCAAGAGCTTTAATAGCAGACCATGAAAAAGGTGTAAATTGGTTTGTTGACTTCAAATGCAATAATACAAAATATATCGTTTTCAAAAACAAAATATTGAAATATACCATTGGGAATAAAGAAGAAAAAGCTATTGTTTGTAATGAATGTAGAATACAAGGAATTTCAGATAATGAAATGAATTGGAGTGAATAAAACAGTTTAATATGAGGGAAAAAATATGTCACGCTATTATGGAGAAGTAATCAATCTAAGCCTTAGAGATATTTCTATGCTCAAAAAGTTTAAAATAGTTGATATAAAAAAGCGTTTCTTAGGGTTAGTTAAAATTTATACTGTAGAACTTCCAAGTAAAAAAATTGAGGAAATAGCAAAGGATTTTCAATCTAATATGAGTACAAGTCTAAAAAAAGAATGGTATATTACCTTTCACAATAGGGAAAGGGTTATTGTCATTTTCCGTACAAGAATATTTGACTTATCTGGAAAAGGTATTACACCTATTCATGGAAAAATGCTTGATATATCCCATGCAGAAGATAAAGAAAATTGGAATGAACTGATTAGCTATGCAAAAAAATTAGGTGTTCCCAATAGTCAATGCGATTTTTTACCAGAAGATTTTTCCAAGAGAACATATTAGGCACTTAACAATGAAATCTTGCGCAAAATGGCAAAATTTTTCTACCTGTGCGGTTAGATTTTATAACTATACCACAAAATTAGGCGCACAGATCCAATGAATCCGTTTCTTTTTTGGGCATTACAAAAGAAATCTGCCCATGTTGGAACCAGATATCCTCATATTTATTCTGATAGACCATTTCAATAGCAGCAAGGGCACTGCTCCCATTCTTTGACCACGACATGCCATTATGTTTCTGGCGCTGTGCCACCAGCATGTCATTTTCTTTTTCCACAGGATTGCTGGAATTGCGCAGACCAAGTTCTGCCCTCACAGCATAGCAGGTTATGCTGTATTCTTTCCGTTTCAGATAGTTTATCTGTTCATCAAGCCATTTCTGATTTTTTATTACAGGAGACGGTAAAGATTCCAGATATCTTACCGCGTTTTTTACATCTCCCACCCACAGAATCCGCAGCAGCTTTTCAAGGGTCTTATTCCGCATGTCCTTCCCTTTTACCGCCATGCTCAGCAGTTCCTGACACTTTTTCTTTAAATGGTACCAATCCAGGATCACAGTATATGGATGGAACGGGAACATTTCCTCAATGCTGCTTTTGATATTCCTTGCACCATCTGTAAAAAACACCAGCCTGTTCTGCAGCAGCCCATTGAAAACCAGGAATGCCAGCATTGCTTTCATTGCGTTTTTCATGCCGCACGCTGTCAGGGCATATGTGTTCTGTCCATACTGGATATGGATCACTGTATTTTCCACATACTTTGCATTCTTTTCCGTTCCCTGGCTGCGGGAGTCCTTCTGATGTTTTACCCCCACATCGTCTATGGATACATACACACATTCCAATGGTGAGACCTCCATATCCAGCTCTTCCGCCGTGAACGGTATCTTTTCATCACGGGATGCGTTGGCTGAATCAATAATGATGTCCACTGCCTGTATGTCAGCTTCCGTCTTTTCCGGAATGGCAGGGGCGGTGATGCTGGCAGAAAGACAGACCCCTTCCATGGGGCGGCCGGTCTCACTGTCAAACCCATACATTTTAAGAACCTTCT
>KE159548.1:27420-38649 GCA_000403215.2 Lachnospiraceae bacterium A4 | reverse complement strand
ATGAAATCATTATAACGCAGATGGAAGAATATGGGAATTATATTTCTGTTGCTTTATTGCCGCTCCTAGCCATATTGCAACCGCACAGGTGGAAACATTTTATTCTCGGGAGAAAAATTTATAAGTGAAAAAGTAAAGTTTCTTTACAATAAAGATGACTATTATTTCATTCCTGGATTATGGAGAGAATTTAATACAGGTGCCTTGACACCAGTATTTTTCAATATAGAGGTTCTTTTGAAATATATGCATCATCCTAGCTATGGAATTGACATAGCGGCAAACACATATGGTTTCATATATAATTCTAATGGAGAACATATGATTAGTTTTGGTATAAATGAAAATGACAAGGTAATTATGTGGCTGTTAGATATTCAAAATCTTAATGTTAATGAACAATATTATTTGAGGTCAGAGAATGTTCCTTCCGACCATTCTATAAGTTCGGAATTTTATGAGGCTCAAATAGAAGTGAAATGGGCAGACGGTGGTTTAGAAAAACAGTTATTAAATAAGCGAGTTGATTTTAATGAGAAGGTTTTGTTGCAATATAATTTGTCCCTTTCTCAGTTAGACACAGAAACAATAAGAATATCAAAAAAAATTCAAAAAGTGATTTTAAATACACTTGAGAGTAAAAAGTTCTATCAAAAAAATAACTCTTCCATATGGATTTATGGTATCTTTAAGTTACCACACTTAAGAAAGATACAAACACCACGGAAAGAGTTATTTCATGTGTGAGTTTACCATACTTTCCAGTGGTTGACCATACGATTATGATGAATTTTATTGAAATTGTTTTATGCCACTTTGAATCCTGTTTCTCCCGAAAAGCTGCTTTCCGCTGGTTTGTTACCATTACGGTCGGCTTTATGCTGCGTTCCGATAAACTTGGACTTACTTCTGTTATCCGTGACCTTGCCCTCAGCCCAGGTTCTTATGATTCCATGCTGCATTTTTTCAGGGCATCCTCCTGGTCACTGGAAGATATACGCAGACGCTGGTTTTCAGCCGTCATGGATCATGCACCTCTTTATAGAGAAGGCGGCTTCCATGTTCTTGTAGGCGATGGGGTAAAGCAGTCAAAAGAAGGACGCCGGATGCCGGGAGTCAAAAAACTGTTCCAGGAATCTGAAAATTCCGCAAAGCCTGAGTACATCCACGGGCATATGTTTGGAGGACTTGGCATTCTGGCTGGAAGTGTCCGCAGCTGGGCATGTATCCCCTTAAGCATCCGGCTCCACGACGGCCTTCAGGCTGCCAGGGAGTGGAAGGACGCGGCTGTTTCCAGCTCCTCCCATGTAATACAGATGGTAGAGGATGCTTATCAGGCTGCCCTCACATTTGGGGATTGTCTGCTCCTGCTGGACAGATATTTCCTTACCGTCCCGGCCCTTGAAAAGCTGAAAACACTTAACAGCAGCGGGGCGGCGCACATGGAGATCATTACCAAGGCAAAGAAATCCTGCACAGCATATGAAAAACCCGGCCCCCGGAAACCCGGAAGGGGACGTCCTCCCAAAAAGGGAGCCGCTGTCCGCCTGAAAGAATTATTCACCTCCCAAAAGGAACAGTTCCAGGATGCAGAGATTGAGCTTTATGGGAAGAAGGAATCCATCCGTTACTACTGCATTGACCTGCTGTGGGGGCAGAAGCTTTATCAGGAGCTGCGGTTTGTGCTGGTGGAAATGGATGGCATCCAGAGCATCCTGGCAAGCACCAGCCTGGCACTGGAGCCGCTGTCGGTCATCCGGCTTTACAGTTACCGGTTCCGGATCGAATGCACCTTCCGGGAGCTGAAACAGCAGGTTGGCGCATTCTGCTATCATTTCTGGTCAAAGCATATGCCAAAATTGAGTTATTACCAGAAGAAAGATGAACCGTCACCCCTTGAACGTGTGGGAAATGAAAAATCCCGCCGGAAAGTATTGGAAACGGTACGTGCTATTGAGATGCATATGGCACTGTCCTGTATTGCAATGGGAATACTGCAGAGCGTTTCCATTCGTTTTGCCGGAGAGTTCCACCCCGGGCAGATACGTTACCAGAGGACGCCTTCCAGGGGGCGGATGTCAGAAGCCGCTGTCATGCACTATCTGCGGAAACATTTTTTCCGCCTTTTAGGAAAACAGCCAGAATTATGCATAACGCAGATAATTCAGGAACAGCAGGATGAGTCCGGAACCTACTGGGGTTCACGGGCTTCTTAAGCAGCGCAAACTTTTTACTCACAAGAAATACAGAAGATGCGTTTAAAGATTTGATTATTCCATTAAATGAATTGCTGGTGGAGTCAATTAATAATAAGGATATTCGCAATTATTTAATACAGAATTTTTCAGAGTATGCAGATAAAAAAGAGTTAAAGAACATGAAAGGAATAAAACTTCTTCAAACATGGTTAGAACATCATACGGATAATATTGATGTAAGTTGTGAAATAGCACCTTTATTTGTTCTTTATGATTTGCGATTGGTTTCAGCTCATTTATATCCAGATGATGATAAAGAAAAAAAGTTGTCCTATTGCTGCGAACGATTAGGATTATCAGAGAAGGAAAGGAATTATCGTATAATAGCAGAAGCTATAGTACAAAAACTTGAAAAAATGTATGAAAAATTAGCAAATGCATTAATAGAGAGGAGAAATCAATAGGATGAATCATGAAAAACAAGATAATAAAACAATGTTAGTTACAGGGGTAATCAATGTAGAATATTGGGATCAGGCGAAATTTAGTGGAGTTGCAATTTTAGGTGATAGACAATCTGCTCCGTACTTAGGGCTGGTATTTAAAAATAAAATTGCGGCAGAAAATATTTTTAAGGAATGGAAGGAGCAATATGGTGAAAAAGATCAATATGAGGAAATAAGGGTATCAATTATATTAGGAGATATACCAGGGGAGTGTAAAGGGTATACATTGCATATAACTTTAAATCCTGATAATTATAGAATGAAGATAAAAAAAATGGGGTTAAGTGTAGATGAAACACTGATTGCTGCAATTAGTCGTGTATGCAGGGTTCCAGCTGTCAATTATAATTCAGTCAATATTTTAAAGGAGGATTTTGAAAGGTATTTGAGTTACTATCTTGTACCAGTTATTGTACATGATAATAATCAATATGAACCTCTTATGGAATATAGTATTGAAAAAACAGAATTAAATTTTAGAAATGCTAATGAGATAGATGAAAATGACATTGATATACCAGTTATGAAAAGAATAAAGAAGTGAACTATATGTGATGTAAATGTTAGTTTGCAAATATGAGAAACTAATATGGGTTATGGATGGGCATTGTCTATGGCTTTATAAAATATTTTTTTTATTCCTTACTTGACACAAGCAGATTATTACCTGCTCCACATCCTGAACACGAAATTCTACAATGGGCTGGATGGCAAAGGCGGCGTTGTTAAGAACTGTCATCTGTTTGAGCATGCACAGAAATGGAAAGAAGAAGGGAAGATCAGACATCTCGGATTTTCCTTCCACGATTCGCCGGAGGTACTGGATCAGATCCTGACAGAGCATCCGGAAGTGGAGTTTGTGCAGATCATCATCAATTATTTTGACTGGGAGAGCTATTTTATCGCTTCCAGAAGGTGCTATGAGGTGATCCGCAGGCACGGGAAAAAAGTAGTCATCATGGAGCCGGTCAAAGGAGGCGTCCTGGCACAGATACCGGAGGCAGCGGAAAAGAAACTCCGCGCCACCCAGCCGGAACTGTCACCTGCGGTATGGGCGCTCCGGTTTGCGGGCAGCATGGAGGATGTGACAGCGGTGCTGTCCGGTATGTCCACACTGGAGCAGGTACAGGACAATGTAAGGAATATGAAGGACTTTCAACCGCTTGGCGGGGACGATATGAATATGCTGCTTCAGATGGCAAAGGAACAGAAAGCGACGGGGCCGGAAGGAACCGGAGACTTTGCGGAATATGAAGCCCTGACCTATCATGGTATTTCTGTGGCGGCAATCCTTGATACTTATAACTCTGCCATGGTGCAGCCAAACCCGCTGTTCTCCGGTGAGATGAACTATCTGGCGAACAAGCTGCTGGCGAATGGGGTGACGGACATCAAGCAGGAATTTCCGAAAGAGACGGTTCTGTTCCATGGGAAAGATATCACGGCACAGGTAGAGGAAGCATGGGATTTCCTTGTGGAGCATGCGTTTGTGATGTAAGGAACTGTTAGGACCAAGTGAGATTTGCGGATACAGGGGCGGATACGGAAATTTTGTATCTGTCCCTGTTTATGCGCAGCTCCATGCATAGGAAATATGCCGCAAAAGCGGCGCATGGGGCGCGCGGCGAGTAGGGGAAGAGGACTCTTCCCTACTCGATTGTTATGCCACATTTTCATGGAGGGTGTGGCATAAGCCACTGATACTGCAGGAATGGAGTGGAAGGAGAGGCACTTCAAAAGTACAATAGATTCAGAATACAACAGAGGTGATTTTATGAATAAGTCTTTCCTGTTAAAATGGGTGGAACCCAGGCAGCCGCTTCCAAAAGAGCGGCAGCGCTTTGGAAACAGGGAGCTGGCTGCCCTGATCCTGCCAATCCTTGTGGAACAGCTCCTTACCATGCTGGTAGGGATTGCGGATACATTGATGGTCAGCTATGCAGGGGAAGCGGCTGTATCCGGAGTGTCCCTGGTAAATCAGCTGAATAATGTGTTTATCTTTGTGTTCGGTGCTGTGGCTTCCGGCGGTGCTGTGGTGGCAAGCCAGTATATCGGCAGGGAGGATCGGGAAAACGGGGTAACGGCTGCAAGTCAGCTGCTGATGATCACAGTCCTGATATCGGCGGCTTTGATGGGGATCTCCGTTTGGTTCCGGTCACAGCTTTTATCGCTTTTATTTGGCAGGGTGGAGCCGGATGTAATGGAGGCGTCCCTTACCTACCTGATCATTTCGGCACTGTCCTTTCCGGCGCTTGCGGTCTATAACAGTGCGGCGGCGCTGTTCCGCAGTATGGGGAAGGCAAATGCCATAATGAATATTTCCATTGTCATGAACGCGGTCAACGTCATCGGCAATGCCATCGGGATATTTGTACTCCATGCCGGGGTGGCGGGGGTGGCAGTGCCGTCCCTGGTTTCAAGGACATTTGCCGCTGTGGTCATGCTTGTGCTCTGTTTTCAGAAAAAGAACACGCTGTATGTGGAGCCGGGTAAAGTGCTTGCATGGAATGGGAAAATGTTGAAACGGATTTTGAACATTGCTGTGCCAAACGGAGTGGAAAACGGGCTGTTCCAGCTTTCCAAGGTTGCTCTTTCCAGTATCGTCGCCCTCTTTGGGACCGTGCAGATTGCGGCAAACGGAGTGGCACAAAGCTTCTGGTCCATGGCATCTCTGTTCTGCATCGCTTTCGGGTATGCTTTTGTGACTGTGATCGGACAGTGTATGGGTGCGGGGGATACCCGCGCGGCGGACTATTACAACAAAAAGCTGCTGCGGATGACTTATATCGGCTCGGCGGCATGGAATTTCCTGATCGTGCTCTCAACGCCCTTTGTGCTGATGCTGTACAGCCTGTCGGAAGACATCAGAAATCTGGTTGTGCTGCTGGTGGTGATTCACAGCGTGTTCAATGTAATCCTGTGCCCGGTGGCATTTTCCCTTTCCAATGGACTGCGGGCTGCGGGTGACATTCGGTTTACCATGTATGCGTCCATTTTTGCAACCGTGGTGTGCAGGGTAGTCTTTTCCGTCATTTTTGGCGTATGGATGAACCTTGGTGTGATCGGAATCTGTCTGGCAATGGTCGGGGACTGGCTGGTGAAAGCGTTATTGATCCTTGTGCGTTACCGCAGCCGGAAGTGGACAGGGTTTCGGGTAATAGATTAAATAATTGTTACAGGAAAGTGGGAAAAGGCGGGAGTAAAATGGGAAATAGCACAGATATAAGAGCAGATAGGATAAAGTCATGTGCATCATGTGGAAAATGCAGCAAAAGTTGTCCGGCACATATCAATATTTCAGAGGCGCTGGGGATTTATGCAGAATACCTGTCCGGAGATGCGTGTACATTGGAGAAATTAGACGGAATGGAGTCATCCGGGAAGCCTGTGGATTGTATTGAATGCGGGGCGTGTACTGCCCATTGTCCGGACAGCCTGGATGTGAAAGAACTGATGCGGGAGCTTGCCATGATGCAGTCCTGCGGGAGACTGATGAAGTTCCCATATAACGGGAACAGGGAGGATGTGAGATGAGAAAGCGAAAGAGGACATTGATAAGCGCGGGGCTGTTGGCATTGGTTTTCCTTACCGGCTGTTCAGACACAACAATACCGGCGCAGGAGGAAAGCCGTAATTCTTCCACACAGGAATCGGAATCAGGTGCGCAGGAGGGGGATGGGGACATGGCAGAGAACATAAGTGCGGAATTGCCGGAAACAGAGGAGATTTCCTCTGAGCCGGGACCGGCAACGCTGTTGTATCAGGGACAGGCCAGTATCCGTGTTGTTACGGACGAGGGAAAAGTAATCTATATCGATCCCTATGCAGGAGATTCCTATGAACTGCCGGCGGATCTGATACTGGTGACACACGCTCACTTCGACCACAGCCAGACAGATAAGGTAGAGAACCGGAATGAAGGCTGCCGGATCATCACCTATGCGGAGGCGCTGCAGGATGGGGCACACAGGACTTTTGACCTTGGATATGTTACGGTGGAGGCAGTGGAGGCAGGGTATAACCCGCTCCATGACGCAGGCGACTGCGTGGGGTATGTGCTGACATTCTCTAACGGAAAGTCGGTTTATGTGACAGGGGATACTTCAAAGACGGAATAGATGGCATATATGGATGAAATGGAGATTGACTATGCCTTTTTCTGCTGTGACGGCGTATATAACATGGGACTGGAGGAAGCGGCGGAATGTGCCGGTCTTGTGGGAGCAAAGCATAACATCCCCTATCATATGACCACAACGACTACCGGAAGGCAGTTTGACCGGGAGATCGCGGAACAGTTTGAGGTGGAGAACCGCCTGATCGTGGAGGACGGGGAAGAAATCCTGATCGAGTAGGGCAGGAACGGATTTTTCAGACAACAGGGAACATTAAAAAATGATGGACAGGGAGGAAAAGAGATGTCGGATTATTTTGGGAAAGAGACGCCGAAACTGGGGTTCGGTCTGATGCGTCTGCCGAAGAAGGGACTGCACACGGACATAGAACAGGTAAAGCATATGGTGGATCTGTTTATGGAAGCCGGATTCACTTATTTTGATACGGCATATGTGTATATGGGTTCCGAAGCGGCAATCAGAAAAGCGCTGGTTGAGCGCTATCCCCGGGAATCTTATACGCTGGCAACCAAACTGAACGCCATGATGATGGCACCCACTGAAAAGACTGCAAAAAATCAGTTTTATACAAGCCTTGAGCGTACCGGCGCCGGATATTTTGACTACTATCTGCTCCACGCCATGATGGACGGCAGCTACACGAAGTATGATAAATTTCATCTGTGGGATTTTGTGGCCGAACAGAAAGCAAAGGGGCTGGTGAAGCATATGGGATTTTCCTTCCATGCAGGCCCCCGGTTACTGGACCGGCTTCTCAGGGAGCATCCGGAGGTGGATTTTGTGCAGCTTCAGATCAATTATGCGGACTGGGAAAATCCGTCAGTGGCGGCAAGGGCGAATTATGAGGTTGCAAGGGAGCATGGAAAATCAATCGTGGTGATGGAGCCGGTAAAAGGCGGGAGTCTGGCAAATCCGCCTGCGGCAGTAAGGAAATTATTCGATGGATACCATCCGGATATGTCCTATGCTTCGTGGGCAATCCGCTTTGTGGCATCGCTGGACGGCATCATAACCGTACTGTCAGGTATGTCTGATACTGCCCAGATGGAAGACAATCTGTCTTATATGAAGAAATTCCAGCCCTTGAATGAGGAAGAGCAGAAGCTCATCCAGCAGGCGCAGAGGATACTCGGAAATTCATCCACGATTCCCTGCACCGCATGTCATTATTGTACCGAAGGCTGTCCGAAACATATCCCGATTCCGGAAATCTTTTCTGCCATGAATAAACAGCTCGGCAACGGACAGATGGCAGAAGCTGTTTCAGACTATCAGAAAGCGACTGTTTCCGGAGGCCTGGCATCGGAGTGTATCGGCTGTAAGCAGTGTGAGCGCGTCTGTCCGCAGCACCTGAAGATTGTGGATGGCCTTAAACAGTGCGCGTCTGCGCTGGAAAAGCAGGGAGGCGGCAAATGAAGAAAAAATATATGCAGATTTTGGAGGAACACTTGGGCAGGTATCCGCTTATGGAGCCGCAGGACATTGGCAAACTTGTTTATCAGAGTGAATTTGGATCGGAACATATGGTTTCCGACAGGCAGCAGGCGGAAGATTTTCTGATAGAGGAGTGGAAAGCGCTGCCTAAAGATAATATAGCAGGCATTTTACAGGCAGGACAGGAATCTGCCCGGCAGATCAGCGAGTCGCTGATCCGCTTTCCCTTGTCTTTATGCGGCTCAGTGGATGAGGCCAGACTGTTAGCACATTTGTTTCTTTCTACAGCGGAGGAATGCAGGGGAACTGTGGAGGGACTGGAGGAAAAGCTGGAGATACTGAAGGATCTGCATATTCCCGGTATGGAACCGTGGATGGCGGAATGGAAGCAGGAAGGATATCCGCCGGTACATCACAGCCAGACATACCGGGAAGCATACCAGCCTCATTACCGCCTGACACAAAAGAAATATGGTGATTTTTTTCCGGTGCTGTTTGAAATATACAGGCTGATGCAAAGAAAAGAACCGGCAGTTGTGGCGATTGATGGCAGGTGCGGCAGCGGTAAAACTTATTTAGCCGGCATGATCGGAAAACTTTTCCCCTGCAATATCTGCCATATGGATGATTTTTACCTGCCGCCTGGACAGCGGCGAAAAAACTGGATGGAGATTCCAGGCGGCAATATGGATCTGAAGCGCTTTTTGGCGGAGGTGCTTCGTCCGGTACGGAAAGGACAAAGGATTTTGTATCGTCCGTATGATTGCAGAAAAAATGATATGGAGGAGGCTGTATGGATGCCGTTTAGAAAACTGACAGTGGTAGAAGGAAGCTATTCACGCCATCCGATACTGACGGCGGAGTATGACCTGACAATCTTTCTGACATGCAGCAGGGAAGAACAGAAAAGGCGTCTGCAGATGCGGGAAGGGAATCATTTTTCTGCGTTTGAAGACGTGTGGATACCAATGGAGGAAAACTATCTGCAGCACTATTCGATAGAAACCGGCAGCCACCTTATCGTAGATACCAGTGACTATTAAGCAGAGTTCATACAGATAAAGAAAAGAATAGGCTCTCGGAATCATGAGCCTGCCGACCAAAGCCCAGCGGTTGGCTGAACATTGAAAAGTAAATATTGTCCAGAACGGAACAGTTGAAATGAATTTAGAGAAAAAAGTGCGCAGTCTACTAGACCCTGCGCCGGACATGGTCTATAATGGTATTGCTTATTTAGTTAAGCGCCTGCTCAAAGGACGTCTTTTAGTCGGGAGGCTTTTGGCAGGGCCCATGCATCAAGATGCTGGCACATCATGATGGCGAACAGGCGGCAGTACCACATCTTAGAGGAACGGTATCTGCCGTATTCTAATATATAGTCTACTTTCTCACGTTTGTTACAACGTTCTGCAGAAGTCCTTGCATTATATATCATTTTCCATTCTTTACTGCTGCGTGGCGGATCATTAAAAAGTCTTGGGTTGTCTTTCATGACAAGGTGTACAGTCCTGCCATATTTTGCGTCAGAACATGGATTATCACAGGTACAGGTTACACTGTCCCCGGCGAAGCTGATCTTTGGACATTTGAACTTTGTCCTTCCTTTTGCTGATTCGGTGCCGTCCCTGCGCATGGCATGGCCTTCCCTGCATACAGGGACACAGTCATCGTTAATGGTAAAATCATTTTTGTATACAGGAGGCCGTCCCCTGCCGGCATTCAGGTCAATGAAAGGAACGATCCCATGGTCACGGCAGTATTCATAGTAAGGCATGGCATCATGTGCAGAATCTAAAAGCAGTTTTGTGACATTAGCTTCTGGCAGGGACTGCTTCATGGAGAACCAGTTATAAAGGAAACCGATGGAATCATGCCTGGAAGCGGGACCGAGGCAAGGGAAAACAGGGAGGTCTTTTTCCGAATCGGAGGCGGTGAGCATATACAGGTCATAACCGAAATAATAACACTCCCTGTGGGAATCCCATCCGATATTACAGTCAGGCTGGCTGCAGGCTCTGTCGCATCGGCAGTCGCGGATGCCGTTTTTCAGGCAGCTGCAGGTACGTTTTTTACGTTCCTGTGCGGCGGTATAAACCGGAGTGCCATCCCCAGCAGGGGAAAGATTAAGAAGGTCAATCAGCCCGTTATTTACAGACTGGTTAAGGAAAAGCACTTTGAAGATCTCATAAAGCCGTTTACAGGGAGCCATGTCCTTAGGCACTTAACAATGAAATCTTGCGCAAAATGGCAAAATTTTTTGCGTAAGAAAAATACCTATGCCAATGCTGGTATAAGCACAAGGTTTTTGACGGTAAGTCCTGCGGCAATGATTTCTTTGCCATAGGCTGTGGCGAAATATTTGTAAGAGCCCTGCACCCTTTCAATGATCCCATGGAGACGGAGACGTTTAAATATCCTGGACATGGCTGACGGACTGATATTTTCAAAATGCTGGCGGATATCCTTTCCCTGCATCCCGAAAGTCATGTACTCGCCCCGGCTGATCACTTCCAGCACATGCAGGTCACGCTCCGCAAAGAAATTCAGTCCGCGGTAAGAGCGCCCCTTGTCCACAACGGAATCGGTAACCTTTGTAAGGTTTTCCTTCCCGCCGCTGTGGTCATCGAAAGATGAGATGAATTCCAGGTACCGGTAGTTTGCAGCTTTCATAATCGTGAACAGCTGGTAAAGGCTGTAAATGCTTTTTTTCAATGGAGCCTTTTGTTCCGATGAACTGCCGTCCCTATGTTCCACTTTCCGTTTTACCCTGAAAGTGCTGATATCGCTGCTGGTGCTTTCTATCCGTAAGACGCAGCCAAACTTATCATACATTTTGATACTTACCACCAGCTGGTGGTAACAATCATTATCACCTGATAAGAATTATCACCAGTTACCAACAACAAACATTGATTATAACTGGTATGCACTTCCTTTTACTGGTGATAACACTTG
>KE159548.1:23845-26890 GCA_000403215.2 Lachnospiraceae bacterium A4 | reverse complement strand
CTGTAAGTAACATGAACACATCCTCCAACGTTTTTCTTTATTGTACTTGAAATGTGGAGGAATTGCAAAATCTTTTCCGGTTTATCCGGGTTAGGGATAAAGGGTTTTTAATGCGTCCAAACGTTATTGTTAATATGCAAGAATATAATCCACCGTCCCCAGAAAATATAGATGAGTTGCTGCTGGACTTAATAAAGTATATTGCAGTAGATCAGAGTGTAGACATTTTGATTAAAACGGCATTAATGTACTACCAATTTGAAACAATACATCCCTTTAGCAGTGGGAATGGGCGGGTAGGGAGGCTGCTGCCGGCTTTATTGCTTATGAAGAAAGGGATTTTATCAAAGGGATGTTTATTTATTTCAGAATACCTTTACAAGCATAATGATGTTTGCTTGGATTTGTTTTTTGGAGTACAGCATTTTGGAAATTATATGGAATGGATAAAGTTTTTCTTGCAATGTATTATTGATTCGTCTAACCAAGCTATAAAACGGATTAAGGAGGCAGTTGATGAAAGGTCTAAGATAGGAAAGAACTTGCAACGCAGCGTTAAGTTTTCGGGGGAGTTGTCCCGAATATGTGACTTTATTGAAACAAAACCTGTTTTTATGATTAATGATTTAGTGGATGCATTTCAGATTTCTTATAACACTGCGTCAAGCAGGGTGGATATGTTGGTAGAAATGAATATTGTAAAAAAGGATAATGAGCAGCATAGAAATAGGATATTTGCTGCACAAAAATATATTGATATATTTATGGATTCCAGATAGATGGCAAAGATAAATAGGGCTTTTTAAAAATAAGTTTTATGCATGGAGGATGATGCAATAGAATCTTGATATTTCAGGTATTCATTAGGTAATGGCATTCTTGTAACAATATGTGAAGGTATTTTTAGATGGAGGATAAGAAGTATGGCAGAAAGTCAGAACACAGAATATAAAGAGTCATGGAGAGATGAATATTTAAAATGGGTGTGCGGTTTTGCAAACGCACAAGGAGGATGCATCTATATTGGACTTGATGATAATGGGAAGATTGTTGGTGTGGCTGACTGCAAGAAACTTCTTGAGGATATTCCCAATAAAATTAAGGATACAATGGGGATTATAGCCGATGTAAATTGCTTAGATGAGAATGGAAAACAATATATTCAGATTATTGTAAATCCAAGTTCGTATCCGGTCAGCTATCGTGGTGAGTATCATTATAGGAGCGGAAGTACCAAGCAGCAACTTCGCGGTTCGGCACTGACAGAATTTCTTGTCAGAAAGACAGGATATCGTTGGGATGCTGTTCCAATAGACAATGTTTCTGTTGGAGACTTAGATATAGAGAGTTTTGAAATTTTTCGCCGTGAGGCTGTTCGTACAGAACGAATGACACGTAAAGATTTGGAGTGTACAAATGAGGAATTGCTTAATAAATTGGGGCTGATTGTTGATGGAAAACTGAAACGGGCAGCAGTTTTGCTTTTTTATCGTAATCCGCAACGTTTTTTTACTGGCTGTTATGTGAAAATCGGGAAGTTTGGTATAGGTTCTGATCTTCAATATCAGGATGTAGTAGAGGGATAGCTTATCCTAATTGCAGACAGAGTGGTTGAACTGATTTATTTGAAATACTTAAAGGCGTCTATATCCTATGACAAAGAGGTACGTGTGGAGACATATCCATATGCAAGGGAAGCAGTGAGAGAGGCAGTATACAATGCATTGATTCATTGTAAATGGGAAGATGGTATCCCGATTCAAATTCTAATAGAAGATGAGGCTATGTATATCAGTAACGCATGTGTATTTCCAAGTGACTGGACAACAGAGAATCTTATGAAAACACATAATTCCAGACCATATAATCCGGATTTGGCAAATACGTTTTTCAGAGCGGGATATATAGAATCATGGGGACGAGGGATTCAAAAAATTTGTGAAGAATGCAATTTGATTGGTGCCAAGATTCCTGAATATAGCATTCTTGGAGATGATATTACAGTCAAATTTACTGCGGTTGCGACTAGCAAAGCGTTTAAAAGGACAAATGATGTCCGAAAAGAAAATACCATGAATATGAAGGTTTTAGAACTTATAACAGTTCAAACGGACATTTCATTGTCCGAAATAGCTGACCGTTTAGGAGTGTCGTATAAAACGGTGCAAAGGACAGTGGCAGACTTAAAAAGGGTTGGTGCGATTGAAAGAATTGGTGGAAGAAAAAAGGGGTATTGGAGAGTAAAAGAGACTGGTTGATAATTATGGTAATATATATCTATCCTTGAGAGTAAAAAGTTTTTTGTAAAAAAATAACCCTTCAGGATGAATTTATGGTATCTTTAAGTTACCAACACTTAAGAAAGATACAAGCCACCAGAAGAGTTATTCTGTGTATAAGTTTACCATACTTTCTAGTGGTTTTCCATACGATTATGATGAATTTTATTAATAAAGTCCTGTGCCATTTTGAATCCTGTTTTTCCCGTAAAGCATCTTTTGGCTGGTTTGTTACCATTACCCTGGGTCTGATGCTGCGTTCCGACAAGCTTGGTATTACTTCTGTTATCCGCGATCTTGCGCTTTGTCCGGGCTGTTATGGTTCCATGATCCATTTTTTTCGCTCATCCTCCTGGTCGCTGGAAAATCTACGTCTGCGCTGGTTTTCGGCGGTGAAGGAATACTCCCCACTTTATCAGGAAGGCGGTTTCCATGTCCTTGTGGGGGACGGGGTAAAGCAGTCCAAAGAAGGGCGGCGGATGCCCGGAGTGAAGAAACTGTTTCAGGAATCCGAAAACTCTGCTAAACCAGAGTATATCCACGGGCATATGTTCGGTGGTCTTGGTATCTTGGCTGGCAATGAACGCAGCTGGGCATGTATCCCCTTAAGCATCCGGCTCCACGACGGCCTTCAGGCTGCCAGGGAGTGGAAGGACGCGGCTGTTTCCAGCTCCTCCCATGTAATACAGATGGTAGAGGATGCTTATCAGGCTGCCCTCACATTTGGGGATTCCCTGCTCCTGCTGGACAGATACTTTCTCACCGT
>KE159548.1:13707-23140 GCA_000403215.2 Lachnospiraceae bacterium A4 | reverse complement strand
GGTATCGGAGGCTGCACTTATGGCCTACATGAGAAAATATTTTTTCCTGTTTACGGAAAAACATCCGGAATTACAAATAACACAAATAATTCGGAACCAACAAGATACGTCAGGAACCTATGAGGATTCACTGGCTTCTTAATAGTGCAAACTTTTTACTCTCAAGTAATATTTTTTCCAGTACCATTCGGCATATTTCCATGCCGCTCATTACCTTCCCAAATAAAAAACTGTCTGCAAGGTTCAGTTCCTGAATAGTGTTCGTTTTGTTTGCCATAAATAGCATACCTCTCTTTCTTAGATTATAGCATGTTGCCGCCATTTTGTCAGTTGCGGTTTGAAAAATCTTTTGCAGGTTTCCGAAATGGAAACCTTATATAAAGTAAATACCATGTAGCTGTCCGGATACTTGAAAAAAGCTGCCATTTTTCAGACAGCTTTTTTTCATGGCAAATAAGAAAATTTACGCCGGTAGCATATCCAAAAACTGCTGTTCAGTCAGCACGGTAACGCCGAGCTGCTCTGCCTTTGCCAGCTTGCTGCCTGTCTTTTCGCAGCAGATCAGGTAATTCGTCTTTTTGGTGACGGAGCTGCCGGGCGTGGCGCCGAGGCTGATAATCTTGGCGTTGATCCCGTCGCGGGTGAAGTTCGCAAGCTTTTCTGTCGCTACAATGGTGCATCCTGCAAATGTGTTGTTCGTTGTTTTGTTCATATTGTTCTCCTCTCTGGATGTCTCTGTATCCAAACCGTTTTCAAAGTGTAATTCTTTCTGTAAGCTGCCCCATAACAGGAGATGGTCCGAATTGCGGAACCACTCATGGAGGTTGCTGCTCATAATGTCCCCAATCCCCTCAAGGCAGGTAAAATCGAAACGATCCAGCGCAGCCAGCCTCAAATCCCGCAGGCTGCCGTGGAAATGTCTGTCCAGTATCCGGCTGGCAGTCCTGCCAATCAAGGGAATGTCCGAGGGCTGCGAAGCAGACCTTTGCTACAACGAAGTGTACAAAGGGTGTGCTGCGGCTTTCATTGATGGAAGCAATCAGGTTTTCATAGGATTTTTCGCCGAAGCCCTCCAGTGCAATGATCTCATCCCGGTAGCGGTCAAGGTGGTATAAATCCTGATAGGTTTTCAAGGCGCCGAGCCGGATAAGCTGGTCCAGCGTTGCCGCGGAAAGTCCCCTGATGTTCATGGCTTTCTTTTCTGCGAAATGCACGAATTTCTGAAGGATGCGGCTGCCACATTCGGGATTGTCACAGTGGAGCGTCTCCACCATGCGTTCCTTGTCGCCTGCCATGGAATGGGTGCGCGTGGGCTGCCAACAGCAGGGGCGGGTCTGCGGCGTCATGTCCTGATAGTTCCCACGGTCCAGATTTTCCCATGAACTTTAGTTCATTCACATGGGGGATGACCATGTTGCGCTTGGAAACCAGAATACGGCATCCGGGGTGCAGTTCCAGTCCCTTGATAAAGGTCAGGTTATGGAGGCTCGCCCTTGATACCTCACAGCCGTCAATCTCCACTGTGTCAAATACTGCAACCGGGGCAATCTCGCCGCTGCGCCCTGCCTGCCACTCAATGGAGCGGAAGACCGTTTCATAGGTGTCATCCTCAAATTTGAAGGCAATGCCGTCATTGTAATGGTGTCCGGTTCTGCCGAGGCTTGCGGAATAGGAAAAGCTGTCAAAGCGCAGCACCATCCCGTCGATAGGGATGTCCAAGCCTGCAGGGCAGGCTTTAATCTCCGCAAGGTCTGTCAGCGTCTTAATTTTTACAGCCAAGTCCTCAGCCGTTTCGCCGGGGGAAACCGTCAGGAAGGGGCAGACACCGAAACCGTACCCGGACAGGGAGAGCAGCAGGCCGCTGCGGCTGTCCCGGATGTCGGTGAACCCGTCCATGCCCGCAAGGATGTTAAAGGCAAAAAAGCTGATCTCCCGATTTTTGCAGATGTTTGCATCCAGGCACCGGATAGATCCGGCGGCAAGGTTCCTTGCATTGTGGTAAGGCTTGCCGTCGCTGCCTGTCAGGGTTTCCTTCAGGCGCTCAACATCAATCAGGCCGTCCAGCTTCAGCATGAGCAGGGCTGCGTGTTTCTTCAGGGGTTATCAGCATAATGCTGCGCGGAATCCGGATAACTCTGTTCACAGCACATGGAAAAGCTAAAGTGCAGCTTTCCCACGTCCTGCAAACAGAGTTACCCACAATTCCATAAGACAGCCAGTTATACACATTACGCACAATGCCGACTACGGCGGAATCCCACTCCATTCTTCATATTTCTTTTTTTGTATTATTTGTTTCAATTTGTCGGATATAGTGCTAAATTATTATTTTAGGCAGACTTTTGTTGCTGCTTAAGGGAGAAAATAACCAATAGCAACTTAAAGTTGCGGAATTGTCAGAGTTGAATGATAGACATTTTGAGCCATTATGCTACTATGGGTGAGAACAAGGAGGAAAAAATATGACATTCGGAGAAAAGCTGTATCAGCTACGAAAGTCACAAGGACTTTCACAGGAAGCACTAGCAGAAAAATTAAACACAAGCAGACAGGCAGTAAGCAAATGGGAAAACAACAATGGTTATCCCGAAACAGAAAAGATAATCTTAATCAGCAAAATATTTCAAGTGAAATTAGATGACCTATTGCTTGATGACAGGGCGATTGGTTCAGATAATGAAAAAAAATTACAGGAAGAAACGAAAGGATTTTATGTAAGCAGAGAAACAGCAAATGGCTTCCTGTTCTATTACAAAAGAAAATTTTTGCTGTTGGCAACGGCGTGCGGAATTGCGTTAGGCTGTAATTCAGTATCTTATACTTCTACGGAACATTACTTTTTTGCTTCCAATGTTGCACCAATACTTACAACCATATCTATTATGCTCTTACTTGCTGTTGTGATCTACATTGCATTGAAACAAAATCCTTATAGGGTTCTTCGGAAAAAGGAACTTGTATTTGCGGAGGAAGTGCGAAAGGAAATACAGGAAGAATTTCTTAAAATGAAGAAAATGTTGGTTGGGGGTATTGCGCTTGGTCTTTTGATATTTGTAGCTGTTGGCAGTGGATGGGGGCTTCCTGTATTTGAGAGTATGAAGTATATGGATATTCTGTTTTGCATTACTTTCTCCATGATTTTAAGCGGTATTGGCAGCTTTATCACATTTTTTTGCATAGGAATTTACTGGTCTTATTCAATACTGCTCCGAAATCAGAATGAAAAAAATATCTGATTTATTAGAATCCAATATTTGAGCAGAAGAAAGGAATGGTGGGATATTATGGCGAGAAACCATTTTATAGAGGTTAAAAACCTTGTAAAGAATTATGGCACAGGAAATATAAAAGTTACCGCTGTTGACAATGTAAGTTTCTATGTAGATAAGGGGGCTTTTATTGGAATCATGGGTGCTTCCGGTTCGGGAAAAACGACCATATTAAATATTTTGTCTACCATAGACAGAATGTCCGGCGGGCAGGTTCTTTATGACATGGCTGATATTTCCCAAATGACCGAGGAGGAATTATCTGATTTCCGGCAGGAAAACCTTGGATTCGTCTTTCAAGATTATAACCTTCTGGATACATTGAGTATTGAAGAAAATATCATGCTCCCTATGGCTCTTTGCAGGCATAAAACGAGCACAGCTCGTTTGAAAGAAGAAATTGAAAGCAGAGTAAAGAGTATATCAGAAACTTTACATATCTGCGACATTTTAAGCAAATTCCCGTATGAAGTGTCCGGCGGACAAAAACAGCGGGCGGCTTGTGCGAGGGCACTTGTTAATAATCCCAAACTAATTCTTGCTGATGAACCAACGGGAGCACTGGATTCAAACTCATCTGCTATGCTTCTTCATACTTTACAGATTATGAACAGGGAATTAGGCGCAACGATTTTAATGGTAACGCATGATGTGTTTTCAGCCTGTTATTGTGAAAAGATTTTGTTTTTAAGTGACGGTAAAATATGCTCTGAATTGGAGCGGGGAAATATGGATAAAAAAGAGTATTTAAACCGTATTCTTGATATGCAGTCCAAAATCGGGGGTGATAATATTTATGCTGAATAAACTTGCATTACGAAATGCCCGCAGGCTATGGAAAGATTATCTGAATTACTTTCTAACCTTGTGTATGATAACAGCCCTCACTTTTTCCTTTCATTCTTTGCTGTTTTCAAAGGATATTTACGAAATGATTCATTTTGGAAACAATGGGGAGCTTTCTACGGCAGGAACAATGTTAGTTACATTTATGGCAGTTTCCACAGCGGCAATCCTTATTATTGTTGCATGGCTGATCAACTACATGACACGTTTTATTTTAGAAAAAAGAAGCCGGGAATTTGCGATTTACTTATTATCGGGAATGAAGAAAAAGCAGATTGCAGCCCTTTACATGAAAGAAAATTTCTATCTTGGAGTATCCGCTCTTTTTGCCGGATTGCTTTTGGGGAGCGGGTTACAGCAGATATTATTTTATGTTTTTTATAAAAGTATCGGGAAAAATTACAGGGTAAATATAGAAATATCAGCAGGAAGCATCTTATTGACAATTATCCTGTATGGGGCATGTTTTATGATTGCCCTTTTTCGGAATAAGAAGAAATTCTCCAATATGGAAATCATAAGTCTACTTAACATGGACAGGCAGAATGAAACAGTAAACGAGAAAAGAAACGTTATATGGAAATGGTTATTCTATCTTTCCATAGGAAATGTATTGTTTTTGTATTTTCTCATTTTTACCGGCAGGATAACAAAGTGGGCGGCAGTATTTGAAATGATTGGGCTTGCTTTTACATTTTACTTTTTCTATTTAGGGCTTTCGGCTTTTCTGGTGAAATATATAAAAAGCAAAGGGAGCTTGATTTATAAAAAAGACTGTTTGTTTTTAATGCGCCAGTTTTCCTCTAAAATGCGTAATACGTGTTTTGTATTGGGAACACTAAGCCTGTTATTTATGTTTGCTTTAGTAGGAAGTTCACTTGCATTTATGCTAAGTGATTATCAAAACAAGCAATTAAATGTGGAATATCCCTTTGATATTATTTTAATCAGTGACAACACAGAAAACGATTTTGCCAAAGAAGAAACACTGATAAATGAAAATACCGTTCCACGGGCGACACTGAAATATTGTGTCTATCAAAACGGAACAAGTGAAATGGTTGATTATCTGTATCAGAATTTAAGGTTATTTTCCGATAAGGACAGCAATCCGGCTATGGCAGAGGGAAGAAAAACTGCTGCTTATTACGATTATGATGTATATATGGGAATCACCGATTATAACAGTTTACGGAAAATGCTTGGGCTAACACCAGTTGCCTTGCAGGATAACCAATATTTAATCCATATGCCGAACCGTGTATATCAAGAGATAAAAGACAGGAACGAAAAGCCCCAGAACAGTTTACATATAGGGCTGGATTTTGCAGGATTTCAGACTGAGGGTTTTGCACAGAACGGGCATAATGGAACGGATTTTTTACTGGTTGTGCCGGATAAAAAACTTGCAGGAATGAAAAAATATTTTTCACTTATGGCAGTTATGGCAAGCGGAAATGTGCCGGAAAATTTATCAGAAAGTCTGTATGAATCAGCCGGAAAAATAAGAGGGTATGATGAATTGGCTGATTATATAAAAATCGGAAGTGAAGAACTTTTTTTAATGCCCTCCACAATACAGGTTAAGAGCCGGGAAGTCTTGGAACTAAAGTTTTTAATGAGTACCTTGTCATTTCCGCTATTTTACATAGGACTTGTATTTTTATGCGTAGCGTTTACTGTCCTTTCCGTCCAGCAGTTAAGCGATTCCAATAAATACAAATTCCGCTATCAGATTTTAAATAAACTGGGAATGGGAAAGAAAAAAATCAGAAACATAGTGGCAAAACAACTGTTTTTATACTACTTATGCCCGGTTATCCTTTCGGTGATTATCAGTGCGGTATTTATATTATATGTAGGACGGCAATTTGTGATATACACAGGAATCCACACAGAATGGATATTATATTTTGGTATTTCATTCGTTAGTTTTCTTGGGATATATGTCTTGTATTTTGCAGTAACGTATTTCCAATTTAATAAAAATATTGAGCCATAATCTAAGGGCATTGAAAACCAAAGAAATATATTTTTAATGGTGCTTAGAGGGGCAATGGTATTTCAAAATACAATCGCCCCTTTTCAGCATAAATGCAACCATAAACCAAGCACCGCCCCATGTGGGAGAAAAAGCTATAAATAGCTTGGGAAATTTCTATGGCTTGCACAGAAGCATACAGGGAACACATCATGTATTCTTTCAACGCCTTTTGCAAAGTTGTCATACGCTATGCCGCTATCAACGCATGGCGCGACAGGAACAGACGGCGGCAAAGAGAAATATCCTTTGAATACCTCACAGAAGAAAAGTTCTACCCTCTAAGCACATCAGACGAAGCTCTCATATTCCGAATGACATTAGAGGGTTACGGTCCGTATCAGATTGTGGCACAGCTATCCAGTGAATATATCCCCGTACCTGCTTGCCACTAAGCGCAGTTGGGCGTGGGATTGTAGCAGAACAGGGAAATGAAAAACCCCTATAAATGGGGAAGTTCCGCCATAGCGCATATTTTACAGAAACATGAATATTTAGGGCATACAGTAAACTTCAAGACGCGCAAGCATTTCAAGGATAAAAACCGACACTTGAAGAACGGGAAGATACCATATGGAATAACCAACCATTACTTAAAGCATGGAAATTGTAACAGCTTTCCTAAACATTTTGATCAACAAGAAATAAAAAATTTAAAGCAATGAGATTTTTTGCTGTTTTTTCCGTCTAATATATGTAGGACGAAAGCAAAGGACGCTTTGAAAGAATCCTAATTTAACTGTGCGCACAGGAGGTACTGCTATAATGCAGAAAAATAAAACAGAAGATTTAGTAAAAAAAGCAAAAAGAAAAGACCCAGATGCTTTTTCGCAGTTGATGCAGCTTTATAAGAAAGATATGTATCGAGTCGCCTTGGCTATTCTTATGAACGATGAGGATACCGCAGATGCAATTCAGGATACAATGCTTACTTGTTGGGAAAAAATACATAACCTAAGACAAATAGAATATTTTAAAACATGGATGACAAGGGTACTAATCAATAAGTGTTATGATATTCGTAGAAAAAGGGAATTAACCATAAGCCTTGGAGAGTATGAAGAACCAGCAGAGGAAGATAATTATAATCTTGAATTGAAAGAAGCATTGTCCGCGTTAAATGATAAGTATCGTATCATTTTAACTCTCTTTTATAGTGAAGGATATCATATTGACGAGATAGCAAGAATTTTGAAACTTCCCAAAAGTACGGTTCAGACAAGACTTCAGCGCGGAAGAGAGAATCTTGCAAAAAACTATTATAGGGGGAATGAAAGGAGAAAATGATATGAAAAAAAATGAAGAAAACATTTTTTTGGAAGATATAGAAATGCCAAGAGTAGTGGAGGAAAAAATAACAGAGACATTATTAAAAATTAAAATGGAGGAAATTAATGTTATGAGAGAAAACGAAAGCACAGATACAAAGAGGAAGAACAAATTAAAAAAACTTTTAAAGCCACTGATTGCAGTAGCGGCTTGTGCAATATTAGTTGTGACATTTTTAACTAACGGAAATGTTGGCAGTAAGACCCCAAATGTATCCATGACGACAGATACTGATAATTCTGATTTACAGTGGGAGGACAAACCGAAGATATCATTTCCTGATTTTTCTATTACGGCTTATGCAAAAGAACTTGACATTGCTGAACCGAGTGAAGGAAACGTTATTTTTGTTGATGCTGGTATAGGTGAAAACGGATATACAGGGATAATGTTTAGCATAAAGGGGAATGAAATTTCAAATGTTGACATTTCGATAGATAAGGGAGAATTATATTCAGCGATAATTGATGATACTACAGAGGAAACACTACATGATTGGATGGCGCAGGGAATGCCGGATATGGATGGTGATCCAAATACATACACCATAGTTGAAACAGATGGTCTGGAACAAAGAGAAGAAGAACAAGATATTCAAAATATAAGAATTTATCATTGTACAAAACGTGGAACAAATATTATGGAACAATATGACAGTGAAACATATTATGGATTTTATATTCCAGATCATATCATATCAACAATGGATGATGAAACGGATTTAGCAGTTGCCTCTCATAATATGCTGAACATATTCGATGGCGCAGTGCTTACTGTTACGGTTACCTATTCGGATGGAAGCAGTTTTAGAAAGGAATATGAATTATCGACAGCAAAGCTTGCCCAAGATGAAAATGGTACAATAACACAAGAAGAATGGACTGGGGGAGATGAAGGAGCTTTTGTCTATGGAATAGTTGCCAGGGAGAAAAAATAAGCTTTATAGCATCAAGGCGAAAGAAGTATATAAAAATTGAATATTGTTTACTTTTAGGTAGCGATTATCTTAACAGACAATCGCTACCTTTTCTATTTTAGAAACTATTAACACAGCGCCGAAAGAATGGAGTATCAGAAATGATTGAGAGAAAAATGACACAAGCAGAAATTTAGAAAAAAATTGACAACGGAATATCGTGCAGGAACAGATATTTGTGAGAAAGGGACATAAACATTGGACATAGTGGCAGGTTAAGGGCTATGACAATTGGAGAGCAGGTTTTTAGAATAAACTATTATGGCTTAAGTGGATGAATTTTTTTATTCCTTACTTGACACAAGCAGACTACTATCTGCTTCACGCCATGATGGACGGCATCATAACCGTACTGTCAGGCATGTCTGATACTGCCCAGATGGAAGATAACCTGTCCTATTATGAAGAAATTCCGGCCTTTGAAGGAGGAAGAGCAGAAGCTCATCCAGCAGGCGGAAGATTTTCTGATAGAGGAGTGGAAAGCGCTGCCTAAGGATAATATGGCAGGCATTTTACGGGCAGGACAGGAATCTGCCCGGCAGATCGGTGAGTCGCGGATCCGCTTTCCCTTGTCTTTATGTGGCTCAGCGGATGAGGTCAGACTGTTAGCGCATTTGTTTCTTTTTACAGCGGAGGAGTGTAGGGGAACTGTGGAAGGACTGGAGGAAAAGCTGGAGATACTGAAGGATATACATATTCCCGGTATGGAACCGTGGATGGCGGCATGGAAACAGGAAGGATACCCGCTGGTACATCACAGCCGGATATACAGGGAAGCATACCAGCCCCATTACCGCCTGGCACAAAAGAAATATGGTGACTTTTTTCTGGTACGGACAGGACAAAGGATTTTGCATCGTCCGTATGATTGCAGAAAAAGAGCACTCTCGGAAACTCAATAGAGAATAAGCAGGAAAAGGTTGATTTTCAGAAATGAGAGGGATAAGGGATGGATGATTATGGGGCTTGAGC
>KE159548.1:10514-11917 GCA_000403215.2 Lachnospiraceae bacterium A4 | reverse complement strand
CCGCACATTTTGACTTATATGTCAATACTTTTTTGAAAATTTAACAAAAATGTTTTCCGGGATATGGAGGAAAGCAAAAAAGAAGAACATGAAAAAAGAGCGGAAATTCGGGCTTAAAGAGTTTTCGAGACCGCTCCCGGTATCATATGGAGGAAACGGATTTTAAGGATTATGTGGAAAAGTATCTGGAGCTTGTGCGCCCGGATATGGAAAACCAACAGGTGGAAATCGAATATTTCTGCGGGAAAGGAAAATTTCCGGTCAGGCTGGACAGAGAAGAGTTCAAACGGATCTTTAATAATCTGTTTGCAAACACGGTGCGGTACCGGAGAAAAGAAAATTCGAGAGTCATAATTTCTCTAAAACGGGCACTGGAGGGAAGCAGTCTGGAACTGGTATTCCAGGATGACGGCCCGGGAGTACCGAAGGAAAACCTGGAACAGATATTTGACAGCTTTTATAGAGTAGATGATTCCAGAAACAGTGCAGAGAAGGGAAGCGGTATCGGACTGGCAGTGGTGAAGGAAATCATCATCGGCCATGGAGGAACAATAAGGGCAGAAAACCGGGGAGGGTTAGCTGTGATTATCCGTATTCCGGTCATGGATTGAAATGAGAAATATACGGAAACGCCATATGGGTATTCCATAATGCCCTCAAAACACGGTCAAATGAAGGAAAGGAATTGGTCGCAATGGAGAAGATACTGATCATAGAGGACGATGAGCTGATTGCGGAACTGGAGAGGGATTATCTGGAGGCAAACGGATACGAAACCGACCTGGCCTTTGACGGGATTACCGGAGAACAAAAAGCAAAAACAGAAAAGTATGATACCATCCTGCTGGATGTGATGCTCCCCGGCAAGACAGGGTTTGATGTATGCCGGGAACTGCGTAAAAACCTACGGCTGCCTATCATCATGGTAACGGCCAAAAAGGAAGATATCGACAAGATCCGGGGATTGGGACTGGGGGCAGATGATTATCTGGTAAAGCCTTTCAGCCCTACAGAGCTGGTAGCCAGGGTGAAATCCCACATTTATATCCATAATTTGCTTTCGTCCACAGAGGAAGGAGAGCAGCAGGAGACAGAAATCACTTACCGGAATCTGACCATCCTGCCAAAGTCAAGAAGGGTCTATCTGGATAAAAAGGAAGTAATACTGGTTAATAAAGAGTTTGAACTGTTGCTGTTTCTGGCAGAGAACCCTAACCCGGATAAACCGGAAAAGATTTTGCAATTCCTCCACATTTCAAGTACAATAAAGAAAAACGTTGGAGGATGTGTTCATGTTACTTACAGATAAATACGCTGACAAAATTTATGGTACGATCACCTGTTATGACCGCATGATCATCCAAGGGTATATCCCTGGATGGAGCCATGCCGAAGGCATGACA
>KE159548.1:6447-9929 GCA_000403215.2 Lachnospiraceae bacterium A4 | reverse complement strand
CAATCATTATCACCTGATAAGAATTATCACCAGTTACCAACAACAAACATTGATTATAACTGGTATGCACTTCCTTTTACTGGTGATAACACTTGGCTGATGCCATAAATACCTTTAATATATTTGTTTATCAAATCATATGAAGGAGGTATTTATGCAAGTATTACAATTAATCCAGGACACTGAAGGCTGGATGTATCGCCAGGGGTTCAGTAGAGCAACAATCACTCTCGGATACCGGCCGCATTGGAACAAGTTCAGGAGACTGGTTGGAGAGGAGACAGATTTTTCAAAATGCAATCTATCCCAATCTGTCAAATCCATTTATGGAAAAGACATATTTTCCACGGATCCCTATAGATTATCAAAGACGGAATCCAATGCAAGGAAGGCGTTTTGTGCACTCAGGGAATTTAACAGCAGCGGCCGTGTATCCAGACGGCCACGGAGCGGGGTATCCATAGAAAAACCTCTGACCGCCGAAAGCAGCCGTATCCTCAATGGATATGAGGGCCATCTCCTTGGGCGCGGGCTTACAGAAGCAACCACCAGAAACAACCTGCAGGTCATCCGCCGCTTTCTGGCGGAGTGCCCGGCCGAAGACATTACCAGGGAAAACGTCCTGGGGTATGTCAACGGGTTCGGCAAATACCGCAGGCTGACGGCAGCAACATACAGGAATGTCCTGCAGCGTTTTTTTGCATTCTGCAGCGAAAACGAAGGCCTTCCTATGGATATCCAGGAAGGCTTTTTACCATATAAAAAACGTCAGGGAGCTGAGATTGCAACCATATATACACCAGAGGAACTCTCCCTGCTGCTTAAATATGTCAGTTCACACGGAAAAACCCCTGCCCGAAACTATGCCTTAGTTCTCCTTATCGCTGTCTTTGGGCTCCGGGCAAAAGATATTTCTGACCTTACATTAAGCTCTATCGACTGGGAAAAGGGAACCTTACGGATCGTCCAGTCCAAGAACCAGAAAGCCCTGGAACATAAGCTTACGGATCTTACGGCCAATGCGCTGGCGCACTACCTGCTGGATGAAAGGCCTGAATCAGAATACATCCATGTATTCCTGAAACAGGATGGGACAAAGCTTGCCGACAGATCCGTGTCACCTATGGTGGCGTATGCATTTATCTGCAGCGGTATTGAGCTTAAGGGAAGAAAGCATGGCAGCCACAGCATCCGCCATTCACTTGCGTCAAACATGCTTGCCGCCGATGTTGATATTTTGACGATATCAAAAGTGCTCGGCCATTCGTCTGTCGCTACAACCAAGGCTTACGCCAAAGTTGACATCCCCCATCTGCGCCTTGTAGGACTGGAGGTGCCGGACTATGAATAAATCCTATTCCTGCGACTCCAGTCAGTTTTCAAGTTATCTGGCCGAAGCGTTTTCCAGATTTGTTGAATATAAGGTAAATGCTTGTGGATATATCCCTGACTCATATCTCCAGCCTTTAAAGCTTTTTGATGCCTACTGCTGTGGCTGTCCGCAGGGCCATATCTCCCTGGAACCAGAAGTGGTTCTTGGATATGTGGACAGCCTCCATGTAAACAACGCTACGGCAAGGAGATACCTGTCTGCTATCAGGGCATTCAGCGAGTATCTCATCCTTGTCGAAGGCATTGATCCGGCTGAGGTGTATGTCCCTGCCAAGGTTGTCAGGCGCACAGGCAGGACATTCCGTCCCTATGTGTTCACAAAAAATGAGGTGGCGTCACTGCTCCGGGCGGCAGAACAGTATGAACCCGCAAAGCGCGGCCAGCCCACGACGAACCTTCCGAACTGTATGCGCTGTATCATGGCAATGCTGTATTGTACCGGGATGCGGGCGGGCGAAGTTTCCTGTCTTCTGGCATCTGAGGTTGACACTGATAACGGGATTATCCATATCAACCATGCAGAGAATGATAACCGTCGGATTGTTACAATGTCCCCTTCTCTTGTGGATGTCTGCAGGGATTATACCAGGCTCTCTAGCGGGCACCGTTCATCCGGCCTGTATTATTTCGACACAGGGGCGGAACTGAATGACGGACGGGTGCTGACAAAAACAATCTACAAGTATTTCCGGCGGTACCTCAAAATAGCCGGTATCGAGCATAAAGGCCGGGGCTGCGGCCCAAGGCTCCATGACCTGCGCGTGACTTTCGCCGTCCATTCCCTCCAGCGCCTTACGGAAAACGCCATAGATGTAAACGCATACCTTTACTATCTCCAGACATATATGGGGCATGCCTCGCTGCGTGAGACACAGGATTACCTCTGGCTTACGGGCGAATCATTCCGGCCCATTTTGGAACGGATGGAAAACTGCGCTCCCTTCATCCAGACGATTTTCGAGGAAAAGGAGCGTGACCCGGATTATGAATAAATCATTCACAGGAATTCTTTCAGACTATGTGCTGATACATGTCAAAGGCGAGGCTGGACAGTCAGGCGCAGCGCTGCGGTCATACTACACGGCCATTGACCAATACACAGAATGGTACACAAGGACACACAAAACCAAACCTGAGGCAATGGACGCATCGTCATTTGCAAAAGACGACGTGCGCGCATTCCTGAACCATCTGGAAGATGACAACGGGGTGTCTGCCAGCACCCGCAGCCTGCGCCGTGCGGGGATTGTGTCATTCCTTGAATTCGCAAGGCAGGTCAGTCCTGTATATACACAGGCTTATTTGGACGTGCGTTCCATAAAGGCAAAAAAAGCGCCTAAGCCTGAAAAGAGTTTCCTTACCATTGGAGAGTACAAAGCCATGCTCGAATGCATTGACATAACAAGGCGGAATGGCTTCAGTCACTATATCCTGGCCAGCATCCTTTATGATTCTGCCGCGCGTGTGGATGAGGCAGTGAACATGGACTTCGAACATTTTAACCTGTCCGCTGATGCCACGGTAACTATTTTGGGGAAAGGATCAAAATACCGTACCGTTTATCTTACCAGCCAAAGCGCAACGCTTATCCGTAAGGCAATGGAACGCTATGGCCGAAAAACAGGGCCTGTATTCCTGAATAAATCAGGTGGGCGGATCACAGATTCCGGCATAGATTATATTTTGAAAAAATATGCCGTCCTTGCAGCCGAAAAGGAACCAACATTAGGAAACAAAGCAGTTTCACCACATACCATGCGCAGGTCAAAGGCAACCCATATGCTCCTTAACGGTTCAAGCATTGCCACAATCCAGAGGTTCCTTGGTCATGAAAACATCCAGACGACCGAAGAATACCTGGACCTTGGCAGCGAAGCGATGATCCATGCGGTTGCGGAAGCAGAAAAAAGCCTGAAGGCACACGGGATAGGAAATGAGCCGATCACAACGAACTGGAAAGATCCAGATATCATGAACAGGCTCAAAAAGCTGGCAAAATAACGTTATCACCAGTAATAGGAACTACATACCAGTTACCATCAAGGCTTGCCGTTGGTAACTGGTGATAATTCTTATCAGGTGATAATGAT
>KE159548.1:0-5758 GCA_000403215.2 Lachnospiraceae bacterium A4 | reverse complement strand
GTCAGCGTATTTATCTGTAAGTAACATGAACACATCCTCCAACGTTTTTCTTTATTGTACTTGAAATGTGGAGGAATTGCAAAATCTTTTCCGGTTTATCCGGGTTAGGAAGATAATAGCTTATATTCAGGATAGTCAAAGTGCTTCGGATTTTGCATTGGAACAGCTGCTGGAAAAAATGATTGAACTTTTTTGATAAGCTGTTTATAATATAAGGAAAGGAGAAAACAGATGAAAAAGACACCAGATTATGACAACGTGTTTAAGACCATGAAGATGAAACACAAAAGACTGTTCATTTCTGTCATTAATGACGTGTTCAAGAAGAATTATCCAATGAATGCGAAAGTAGAGATTTTACCCTCAGAGGGGTATCTGACTGAAAATGAAACAGAAGATGGAATCAAGGAGATTGAAGAACAGATATCAGATTTTCTCATTAAAATTGGAGGAGAGGTATACCTGTTGGAGTGCCAGAGCTATGATGACGGCTCTATGGCGATTAGAATTGCAGAATATGCTTTTATCGTTGCCAGACAGTCCGCAGTATGGGACATTGGTCATGCAGTGATTCCAATGCCGCAGTTTTCTGTTATTTATATCAAAAAGACTGACAAAACGCCAAAGGCAACAACAATTACCTTTACGTTTCCAAATGGACAGACAGTTGATTACGTATCAGACAACGTGATCTTAGAGAATTTAACAAGGGAGCATATCATTGAGAAACGGCTGTTTCCGTATATACCATTTTATATTGCAAGGTATGAGCATGATGTTGCGTCAGAGGGAGCAGTGAATCAGGCAGTGGAGGATTTAATATATTTTCGTGATGAAATGCTGAGGCTGCATCAGGAACATGAGTTATCTGATCTTGAAATGACAGATCTGATGGGATTTGTGAATACGATTATTACGCATATAACAAATGGAAATAAGAATGAAGAAAGGCTGGTGAGTATTATGGGTGGAACAATTATTGAAACGGAATCCGAAAAGTGGATGAAACGGGGGAAAGCACAAATAATAATTGAGATGGGACAGGAAGATGGTCTTGATGACACGGTGATCCTGACAAGGCTTCAAGAGAAAATTGGTGTCTCTTTGGAAAGAGCAGAGGCATATTTAACAGAGTACGGAAAGCAGCTTGTATAAAGGTCTGTTTTTACAGCTGGCAGAACAAAAAATTCAAAATATGAAATTACATTAATCATAACAATCAGGGAGCACTCCGAATAACCGGATGCTCCTTTTTTGATGGACAAAGGAGGAACAACACAATGAACAAACCAATGACAACCGAGGAGCTGTTTAACAAGATCTGTAATATTTTAAAAGCAAAAGGCAGACTTCCAGACATTCTTGAATATGAATCAGCGACAAGAAATCCCGTCCCTATCATGACGTATGCGTGTGAGCTGGGCAGTAAACTAACCTATGGCGGAAACGAGGGCATTTATCTGGACCTCTGGATAGAGTATTCATCCATCAGGGAAAAACCAAGGCAGAAGCTGGGGGTATTTAAAACGCTGCATGAGAGCAGCGATGCAATGCACACAATGGCTGGACTGCTTGCTAATTTTATCATTGAGGAATATGCTTATGTGAATGCGCACCTTGACGACTTTACTTGGGAAGGTGTGGATATTTATGCGTTTGACAAGGATGGAAAACAATGCGGCTTGGGATTTACATACAGTACAATGGAGGACGCATTAACCAAAAAAGACAGACTGCTGGAAAAGTATCCAAAGGTTGTTGTGCGTAACAATGCGGCAAGGAAAGAAAAGACCTTTTTGCAGGAGACAGACAGTTCAGGTAATGGAGGGAGAAGATGAAAAAAAGACAGTGGAATGTGGAGCATGACTGTGACGGGGAGGACGGCACACCGTCAGTATGGAGTTTGAAGATTGCAGACAAGCAATATTACTGGATAGATGCAGCGCCTGACAACACATTCAACGTAATTGATACGGACGGCAAAACCGTACTCAAAAACTGCCGTTCATTGCGGAGTGCCAAACGCTGGGTAGCAGTATATTTATTGTAAGCTGATCTGAATATTAAGAGTAAAAAGAATACTGGATGAAAATACGATCAGAGGCGGTGGATTTTATAGTCCACCGCCCTGTTTGTGTATGAGTACAGTATTTTGAGATTATATTACAATGCCGCTGCTGGTTGAAAATGACAGCAGAGCGGTCTGGGGAAGGTGGTTTTATATGAATGAAAAAGGCAGTAAATGTATTGGCGTCTGTAAGGCAGACAGGCACGGCAGAATCACGAAGCTGCAAAGGGAGTTTTGGGGTCAGGGATGGATATTCAAGGATTGGAATGCATTTCAGAAACACCGGGATTCTCCATGTTATGTACCAGAACTCTCTGATATCGTATATACAGGAAACGATTTTATGGATCTGTGTGACAGACAGGAGGAGATTGCAGCGTGCTTATTCTGCGAAGTGGACTGTCAGAGTCCAACTGCGCTCAGGCATGAATGGGAAATAAACAGGGAGGTCTGCACCTGTGACCAGTGTGGGAAGATGTTCCTGTCATATGATGTACACCAATGCCCCCATTGTGGATGTTCCATCACAGAATGACAGGAATTTACAGTAACAGCAATGAAAAATTAAAGAAAGAGGTATCGACACATGAGCAAGAAAGATTTAAAAAGCAGAATCGTCAAAGTATGCGAAGCAAGGTATTCATTTGCACCTTCCAAAAAGAACATCATCCTTTTGGAAGCCAGCGGGGACGGAAAGTATATTTTGTTCCGGGCTGTCAGCAGCAGAAATGATTCACACGCCGAATACCGGATAGATGGCTGGCATATAAGACAGACATTAGCAGGTGTAAGAGATTAAAACGCAGGAGGGAGAATTGAACAGCTCCTGAGAATAAAATAAATGCCGAAGAAAAGAGAATAAAGTTTTGATGAATGAGGGCAGATAAGCAGAGAATGCCTGATCTGCCTGTTGTAAAAGAATGTGGAGAAAAGCAGGGATGTCAGAATGGAAGAACCATCTTGTGATACAGACAAAATGGTATGATTGAATGACATCCCGGAATAGGAGAAGGAATATGGAGAGAACAATAACAGATTTTGCAGAAGCAGTAAGGACAGAAACCATGAAAAAACTGGGAGGAGAATATCAGGTCACAGTAGAAACAAAGAATAAGAATAACAAAGCGGTATATACCGGACTTCATATCAGCAGGAAAGGCATGGAAGCGGAACCACTGGTTTATCTGGACGATTATTTCAGGCAGTACCAGAACGGAAACATGACAGTTCCAGAGGCAGCGGAATGTGTGGTCAAAGCCAGCAGAAAAAAGGGTCCGTCTGTGGAGATCAGACAGTTTCTTGAATATGAGAACGTGAAAGACAGCATTGTTTACAGGCTCATCAATACCGAAATGAACAGGGAGCTTCTGGATGACCTGCCGCATATGGAATTTCTGGATCTGTCGGTCGTATTCTGCTGTCTGGTAATGGAGGAAGTGGATAATTCTGCATTTATATGGATACACAACATACATATGAAACTGTGGGATGTGACCGTGGAAGAGCTGTACCGGGCTGCATCGGAAAATACACAGCAGCTTGAAAAGCCCGAAATCATGAATATAGAAGAGATTTTATATGACGTATTGCCAGAAGAAGGTTTTTCTTTGAATAAAAATGACAGGTCTATGGAAGAAGAACCAGCAGGAAATAACAATGCTACAGCCACTGTACCTATGTATGTACTCAGCAGCAGAAAACGCCTGCAAGGAGCGGCATGTATGCTGTACCCGGACCTGTTAAGGAGGAGTGCAGATAGGATGGACAGCAGTTATTACATTATTCCTTCCTCCATACATGAGCTTCTGCTCATACCGGCTGCCGGGTTTGCGGACAGAGACGAATTAAAAGCGATGATCTGTGAGATAAATGACACTCATGTAGCACCGGAGGAGCGGCTTTCTTATTCACTGTATGGTTATGACAAAAAAGAAAATAAAGTGGAGATCTTATGCTAGGCTGCGCTGATATCAGAGGCTGTCGCTGCATGACAGGATTGCAAAAAAGAAATGGCTATGGTAAGATGGTTTCAAGATCAGGGAACAGATGCATTCCATATTCACTGTCATGCAGCAGATAAAGCTCAGAAACAAATAAAACAAAGAGGAGTCTGACAAACAAAAGAATGAAAAAGAAGAATAAAATAAAAAAAGTACAGAATACCAAAACTGTACAGAATGCAAAAAAGGTACAGAGTACCCAAACTGTACAGGTAAAAACAGATCCCCCGAAGCAGACTGTAGACAACCCGCACGACAAAGGCTACAAGAGAATCTTTTCCATCAAAAAGAATTTTCTTGATTTTATCAAAAAATATATTGCTTTCGACTGGATGATGGAATTGACAGAAAAAGACCTCGAGCTGATTGACAAGGAATTTATCACAGACCAGTTTGATACCTATGAATCAGATCTTGTATACAAGGTAAATACTAAAAAAGGAAGCGTATATCTGTTCTTCCTGCTGGAACTTTAAAGCTGCAATGATTTTACAATGCCATTCCGGCTTCTGGTGTATATAACGGCAATTCTGCTGGATTATTTTAAGAACTGTGATAAAGCTGCGCGTAAGAAACAAGCTTTCCGCCTGCCCGCAGTCATTCCGATCGTGCTGCATAATAGCGAGCGGAGATGGACGGCATCCAAGCACTTTAAAGAAATGATCGACAAGGCAGAGCTGTTTGAAAACTATATCATAGATTTTGAGTATGTGTTAGTTTCTATCAAGAATCTGGATCTGTCAAAGATCAGGCAGAGCAATACGCTTGTAGACAATATTTTCCTTGCAGACAAGAAGCGGACAAGGGAGGAATGGACAGAGAACCTGTCAGAGCTTCTGCATCGGATCAGGGAAATGGAGACAGAAGATTTGAATGAGTGGATCACATGGTTTTCGAATGTCATAAGGAAACTGAATGAGGATGAACGTAGTACATTTATAGAACAGATCAGGAAAGGAGATGAAAAGTATATGTGTAGTTCATTTGAAAGGCTGCTGATGAAAGAAAATGAGCAGGGAGAAAAAAGAGGACGCAGGGAAGGAAAAATCGAAGGCAAAATTGAGGATATCATAGAACTGCTTGAAGAACTAGGAGAACCTTCTGAGATGCTAAGAAAACAGATCATGGCGCAGACAGATATACAAGTACTAAGCAGATGGATTAAAATAGCGGCAAAATCAGAAAGTATAGCAGAATTCGAGGAATCTATAGGTTTGGTGCAGTTGCAGTAGAGAGAATGAATGAAGAGACATATCTTTGTATATACAGGGTATGCCTCTTTTTTATGTACATGGATGCGATATGCATATATGCAGCTAATACAGGTTTTGAACACGCCAGTGGTCTGGCTCAATGATCATTCTGGTCTTTTCATCAGTATATTTTAACGAGGAGATACATAATGAGATCTGATAAAAAATTTAAATCAAAAGTTCTTGACAGTTGAAAGTTTGTACCACTAAGAAGCCAAAAAATCCCAGTGTTTTTCTGACTCTTCCTGTAGCTCATGAATTATCTGTGTTATGTATGATTTAGGCTTTTGCTCCAAAAGGCGGAAAAAATGTTTCCGGAAATAGTGCATAAGGGCTGCTTCGGAAACCCTTCCTTTGGATGGTGTCCTTTGGTAACGGATCTGACTGGAACAAACCTTTCCAATAAAACGGATGGAAAGGGTCTGTAGTATCCCCAT
>KE159547.1 GCA_000403215.2 Lachnospiraceae bacterium A4 | reverse complement strand
CCTATATTGTCAAGTGATTTTCCTTAAAAAATCAAGGAATTTATAGTTACATATCTCAGATGAATGAGCCAAGGAGATGGACATTTCTCTGTATCTGGTACGAAAATAGAGGGTGAAGGGTACACGAAATAGAACGTCTTTGTTTTCGCTCTACATGGCCTTGTGCATACCCCTCCTTCTATGGCAGCGCACCTCCCGTATCTACCAGGATCACCGCCTTGCGGGTCCTAACTTCCTTCGTTCCGCCTGTCCATAACCAGGGTGTCAGCTCAGCTCCTTTACAGGGTCATGCCCTATGGAATATATTCCTGCTGACTACCGGCTCATTCTTTGTTATAAGTCTTACTGACCTGTATGTTTTCCTCGGCCGGCACCTTGCGGCGGACGTTTTTCCGGCCGGTTTTCCATACCTTCCAGCTTTCCTGTCACCGCTGGATTCAGCTCCCGGCAACGTCTGCCGGAGGCTCAGTCCAACTGTGACAGGGCATTGCCTGTTTTACCGTTGTTTGTTATGCTGCCTGTACCTGCGGTCTCTTGATGTCTCCCAGCAGCTTCTTCGGGTCATACTCTACACCTTTTGTGAGGATTGCATAAAATATCCTTAGTATCTTGCAGGCTACCGCCACTACCGACTGCATCTTTTTCAGCGGGTTCTCCTTCCTCGTCCGGTAGTATTCATGTATCTTCCGGAACTCTGCATTCTTCCCCACCAGCGATATTGCTGCCTCATACAGTACATATCTCAGGCGTTTCCGCCCACGGTAGCTGATCCGGCTTTCCCCATTATGTTTGCCTGATTCATTCGACACGATGGCATATCCTGCCAGCTTCTGCAGCTGTTTGGGATTATCAAAACGTCCGATGTCCCCTGCTTCCGCTATAAATCCGCTGACTGTCACCAGCCCGATCCCCTTGACGGCCAGCAGGTTGTCTGTATATGGGATCTCTTTCAGTTTCTCTTCTATGTTTCGAAGTAATTCTTCCTGTCTTGCTGTATATACATCCATGTCGTTCAACAGGTTGTTCAGCTCCATCCGGGTGGCTTCCGGCGCTTCCTTGCTTCCAACGCTATGCTCTGCGGCTGTTACCAGGGTCTTTGCCCTCTTCATTCCAGCGCCTCTCAGCTTTGCCTCCCTCCATATCCGGTTCACACCTTCCACGCCCAGTTTTCTGATGTCCTCCGGCAGCGGTGCCTCCTTCAGCACCATCCTTCCGCTCACCGCCTTCAAATCCCCGTAAACGTCTTTATATTCAGGAAAGTAGATGGCGAACCATCTGGCCAGGCGGTTCTTGATCCTTGTAAGCTCCTCCTGCGTCTGGAAGCGCAGGTTTGATAAGCTCCTGATCTCTGCGTAAATACCAGTTGGTATGTAAGGGTACGAGAACCTCCCCTCATTGACAAGCGCAGCGATCGTCTTGGGATCTTTGCGGTCATTCTTGTTGGGGTTGTTGTCATCCAGTTCTTTCGATTTCTTCACATGGTGGGGATTTACATGCACCGGCTTCATTCCGTTATCCTGCAGGAATTTCCCCAGGGCGAACCAATAGTGGCCTGTCGGCTCCATGCCGGGGATTACAGCAGTTTTGCCATGTTTCTCCGCCATGTCCTCCATCCATGCTTTGAATGTCTGGAATCCGGCCTCTGTGTTGCTGAACTCCAGCGGTTTCTTTGTATACTCATAGTTGCGCCAGTCAAATGCTCGGGCATAATGAGTCTCACTTCCGACATCAATACCAACGATCAAAGTTTTTTCAGTTATGGATGCAATTTTTGCGTTCTGTGTGTTACAATTCATTTTAGATACCTCTCTGTTCAATAAGATTTTTACTAACCGTCCAAAGTCAGTAATCTTATTTTACTCTGAGGTATTTTTTTCTCAACCTTCTTTCTTGGAATTTCCTATATTTAAATTATACAGGAAGCTCCCTGTCATTATTGACTTGCCATTCACACAGTCTGGCGAAAATAAACCTTCATTAGCAAATATCTTCTTTTCCAACGCCTTCATTTCACCCTTTTTAATAACGAGAACGCTACCCCTGCCATCAAAAACTGTCTGCGTAATTCCTATATTCGCTATCTTTACAGATTTAAGACCGTCACTCCAATGGTAAACTTCGCAGGAATTCGGCATAGGAAAGTACCTGAAGTCAACCTTGCCCATTATTTCAATAAGAATGCTGTCCTGATGCATTCCTGTATGTACATGTATTTGGCACTGCTCTACTTTGTTACAAAACTTAAAGTATGCCCTTACCGTATTTGTGCCTGCCATGCAGAGAAGCAGCTCACCATTTTCCAGAATCCTGTCAGCATTACTCAGATACTCTACCCCTTTTCTCTCCCTTAATACTTGGGCTTCGATGATGATATTCTCATCAAAACCAAAACTTTTAAGAACCGCTATGGTATCATAAACAACTTCCTTATCCATTCCAATCTCTGCAAGTTCCAAATTGTAAATCGTACCCGTCTTTGTCCTTACCACAACACTGTTATCCTGACGAATAACGCTTTCCACATAACTCGTAGCGATATCCATGCCATCTGTCAGCTTGGGATGCCCAGTTACAATACCCATTAAATGATAATGACCGCCATTTATAAAACCCCAATCCATCAATGTTGCCATAATTTTTTACCTCTCTTCCTTTAGCATACCGCCTAGCGGTATAATCTTTTTATTCAGGAGAACTTCTGAATGTGATACGTTATAATCCATATGGTAGTGTCCAAAATACCATTTCTTATATTTGACTTCCGACTGAATACGATTGAAAAAGTCCGTCTGCCTGTCTGGTTTATAAAGTCCCCTGCCTCCAAGAAAATCCTGTATATCCGAAGAACAGCAATGCGTAATAATGTAGTCTACCTCATAATTATGTGCCTCCAGATTCTTCATGGCTTCCTGCATTTCTTCCTCTGATGCAAGTTCCTCTTTCCACCAGCTAAAGTAGTTGACTCTGTAAGGTATCCTTTTTCTGTTCAGTGCACGTTTTTTCTCCTGATAAAGCGGGTCGTCTGCTTCAAGAATACCTCCTTGGATATCGTGACTCTGCGCTCCACCAAAAGTAAATATCTTCTTTCCAGCTATACTGAATACTTGTCCACGCATCAAATGAATTATGGACGACTTGATTTTATGAACCTTGCCACCATTCCACACTTCTATCGGATAACTGTTCAGTCTATCGAACGACTCATGATTTCCATCAACAAATAAAGTAGTAAAGGACTTATTTTCAAGCTATTCCAGCCAGTATTTTTCTTGTCTGTTTTCGGCATCTATATGCCAGATACCCCCGAAATCACCGCAGATAATTACATAGTCTTCTTTATCCATGTCTTTTTGCAATCTGAAATCCTTTACACTAAATCTGCTGAATGATCCATGACAGTCACCTGTCACATAAATTCTGCCTGCCATACTCTACCCCCTTTCTATCCTGCTTCACCAAGGATATCTCTCATAAGAGCAATTATATCATCATGACTTAAATCATAGCTCTGCATATCTTCATAAGTGTCAAAATACTTTATCGGGATATAACAGATACTCTCGATTATATCGTCTTTATAATTAGTTATATCATTGATATTGTATAAAGGAACGCCTTTGTCAAAATCAACAAAACTATGATACTCAGTCTTTAAAACACGATTACCATATACACACTGCCTTTCGTACCCCTGACTAAAATTATTAATACAGACAACACCTGACAGCCTGTATCTTCCTACTATGATATATTTACCCTGAAAACATATATACCGCAGGGAAAATGCTGCACCATTCACCAAGATATCACTCCTGCAATGATAGGCATTATACAAGGCAAACCTATGATTACTAAAATGTAGGCTTTGAGTCCTTAATATTTTGGCATCATTGTCCTCCTGTACGATATTCAACTCAGGACTGTCCGAATAATAATCGGTAATAATGTCACCATTCAGGGATTTTAAGAATCTTTCCTTTCTGTCCTTATCATCTTCGAGTTTGAACCATTCCTTTTGAAATTTAATTATATTGTCAGCATAAAATTCTGCTACCCCAGAAGTGCATGACGGACAATTGCAATCATATAACGTTATCTTATACATTTTATCACTTCCTCCTATATCAAATTACTGACTGTTCTTGCTAATGCATCTTCTATTTGCTTTGTGCCGATACTCAAGTATCTCTGTGTAGTATTTAAACTTGAGTGCTGAAGCAACACGCGCACCAGCTCTGCATTAAACTCACTATCAGTATAAACTTTTGTAGCAAAAAACTTACGATAAGAATGACTGCCGTAACTGCGGAGAGGAAGTTCCATCTTCATAAACACCTTATTCAAGTGACGCTCTACCTGCCTTTTGGAAATGTCAAACAACTTAGCATCTTTTGAGATACCCCCTTCTATGCAATAGTCCTGCACGAATGAATATACCTCATTAGGCACTGTAAAATTACGTATCTTGCCAGTCTTCTCTTCCCTGATATCCAAACGATATCTGTCGCCGTCACGAATGAAGCTTGATAACTTTAGCTTTAAAATATCTCCAAGTCTTAATCCTAAAGTTGCTTGGAGTACCTCGATAGTCGCAATACGCTCATTCGGTTTTACCAGTACCCCAGAAAGCATAAAACCATTGCGCAACAATTCTATGCTTCTTTGATATTCTTCCTGACTTAAAGCAACACATTTCTTATTAATATCAATCACCCCTCCCAATAATAGCGTCAACTTTCTGTATAGCCTCCATCAATGCATACTCTTCAAAACAATATGGGTCAATACTACCTGAAACCTTTTTACCATCTTTATCATAAATGGTAAACTGAAATCCCAAAGTTTTATCACACCATGAAACATCAATCCTATAACCATTATAGAATCTCTGTATACTCAATCTTCTCTCCCTTCGTTTTTAATTAATGCACCGAAGTCGTTTAATCGTAAACGGTAGATAGTGCGTACCTATACAAAACTGGAGCAAACCTGTAAGATAGAAACAGATCTGCTCCAGTCTTATTTCAATTCATTCTTACCAGGCTTCCGGCAGTTCTCCGGCAGGCTTGGTGACCAGGGGAGCAGGTCATCCAGAAAACTGCGGTCTGTATCATCCAGATGTTTGGGAATCTCGGTAAGCAGAAATTCAAAGTAATCATACGGCTTCAAGTTGTTTGCTTTCGCAGTTTCCGCAATGCTGTAGATAATGGCGCTGGACTTTGCGCCGGCAATGGTATCGATCATCACCCAGTTTTTCTTGCCGATGCAGAATCCGCGGATGGACTGTTCCGCAGCGTTATTGTCCATCGGCACTTCGCCATCGTCCAGGAACACTTTCAGGTATTTCTCCTGGTTCAGGGAATAATTGAAACCTTCCCACGTCTTGCTTTTTTGCGGCACTTTCGGAAGGTTTTCACGAACCCATGTGAAATAAGCCTCCACCAGGGGCTTTACGCTCAGCTGGCGGCGGTTTTTCCGTTCTTCCGCCGGGAGATCTTTTAACTGTTTTTCCTCCCGGTAGATCGCCTGTATCATGGTCAGCGCAAGATATGCGCGGCTGTCCTTCTGCTTTGCTCTCGGCAGCGCTTTTACTGCTTCATCAAACCTGCGCCTGGCATGGGACTTATTCCAGTTCTCGAATAAGTCGCATTATCCCAGAAGTATTGTTATTCTAGGAGAACTGCCAACATCAGCGTAAATCGGCAGTTCTCCGATTTAAATCCCGAATAACAATAACTACTTTTACCTTAAGAATTCCGGTATATTACTTTTGCCATTCGTGTTTTCAAAATGAGAATTATCCTTGAGAAACCATTTGTCATTCCACGATTTAAGCTGTTTGTTCATGGTATCCTGCGTTATCTCTGTATATATCTGAGTGGTCTGCAAGGATACATGCCCGAGAAAGTTCTTAACCACAATAAGAGGAACCCCTGCTTCAATCATATGGGTGGCAGTAGTATGCCTCATGGAATGTGGCGTGTAATGATATCTGAACATTTCAGGATACTCTTGTTTTGCCTTCTCAATGTACTTGGAGTATATTTCCTCAATACAGGAAACTGACATCTTCTCATGTGTCTGACTTGAGAACACATGCCGCTCTGTATCATTGATTATTCTACGATGTTCAATATACTTCTTCAACATATTTGAAGCATCACATGGAATACCTATACGGCGCACCTTTTGACCTTTACCATGTATGTTGATACCGGCTCGATCAGGATAGAACTGGATATTCCCAACTGTTAAATCACATACCTCCTGTGCCCTTGTCCCGCTAGCATACATAAAACACAGCAAAGTCTTGTCTCTTAATCCGATTTCATTACTTGAATCGGGTAATCCGAATAGAGTCTTGACTTCATCCCTTGTGAATGAGCTTCTGCCTTTGCGGGGCGCTTTCTTCTTTGGAACTTTTAGTACACAGTTTCTGAAAGTAACTGCTGAACCAAAATCTCTATTCTGTGCATATATCGAGAATGCTGCAATAGCAGAGAGCCTCTGGTTTCTGGTGCTGACACTGCAGCTTCGCTCTGTTTCCAACCAGCTTAAGAACTCCATGATCAACTTATCATCAAGGGTACTGAACTCCACCTTATCAGAGGGAATACCTTTTACTGTATATAAGAATTCCATGAGTATACGGAATGTTGCTTTATACGAAACTATCGTTGATTGTGATAAGCCCTTTACAGTTGGTAAATATGTATTGAAATAACACTCAAGGTGATTCATGAAGGAAATTTTTTTATTCTTCATAGCCCACCTCCGGAAGCAGGTCGCTCATAAATCTGCCAAAGGAATCGATGGCCTCCGGAAACAATTCATTACTGAATTTTAGGTACTTGGCCGTTTCATTAATGCCTGCATGTCCGAGATAAACAGACAAGAATGGGACAGCGTCATCAAGATGCCTTCCTTCCCGTTCGGCCTTTGCAAACGATTTAAACGCAAACACATGGCGCATACAATGCAGGCATGGACCACGCTCGTGTTTCTTTCGGCTATAGACTTGAATGCCATTATTATGAAGAATGTACTCAAATCTGCGCTTTACTGATCTGTCGGATATATGTCCCTCATTTTTAGAGGACGGGAAAAGCCATATGTTGTTTCTGCCGGTAAGGTTCATTGCCATGCAGTACTTGTATAGAATATCTGTCATGGGCGCTGACATCGGGACTAAACGCTGCTTATTGCCCTTTGTGTTTATAAGGCGGAGGATGCCGCCATCCAGATCTACATCATTCATATTTATTTTGACCGTTTCACCGATTCGAAGGCCACAACTGTATAAAAGCCTGAGAATCACCGGAAACTCTATCACCAGATAAGGATCAGCCTTTGGATCCTTTTGAACGATGTTATCAGCAGACTCGAAAATACAATTCAACTCCGTATCACTAAAGATATATGGGACATAGTCATCATGAACCCTGGGTATGGAAGGCATGGCAGCATTTTCTCCGGTATGCTTGAGAAACTCCAGGAACTGTCGTATTACAATGATTTCATTCTCCACAGAACTGCTTTTTCCCGAAAGGGAACCAACCCATTGGTTGATGAAATCTTCCGTGATGTGTCCGGGGGAATCTAACTGTTCAGAAACATACGAATCAAAGCGGCGCAGATAGCATAATTCGTGTTTCCCTGCGCTTTCACTCAATGTTTCCTGACGCAGACCGTAATACTGTGATAACTGTTCTGAATAAATACTATCAAACATGGGTGACCACCCCCTTGCCGGAAAGATAATCACGGAAAATCCCTGTAGGAATCGGAGGATCTATAGAACACATCCTCAGATTTTCAATATCTGCTTTAGCGTAATGCTTGATAACATCAGAATTTGAATGTCCCAGGATTCTTCTGACTACCTCATAAGATGCATTATCGTTTACCATTGAACTTGCAAGGGATGACCGAAATGCATGTGGACCATGCTTTTTCCCTGCTGTATTGACATTTGCTGCAGCAAAGCATTCATTTAAAGCGTGTCGTATTATGCTTGTAGTAATACGTCCATACGGAGCCGTCAGGCTATGAAATACATACCCGTCTTCTAAAGAGTATTTGTCATTGCCAAGATGCATCGAAATGGCATTAACAACTTCACAAGGCATTTGCAATGTGAGAGGTATCCCCGTCTTTTCCTGGGTTATACTGATGTATCCCGTACTAAAGTTGATTTCCGATAGTTTAAGCTTTGCAATGTCGCCTGCACGGAGTCCCATTCGTGATGCCAGCCGGATGATAGCAAGGTTTCTCTTTCCAATAGTAGTATTGGTATCAACAGAAGCTTCGACCCTGCTGATTTCATCTGGCGTATATGTCGTGGGAAGCGCCGTACCTCTCTTATAGTGCGGAACAATCCTGGAAAGATCCACTTCTAGGATGCCTTTTTCAGCAAGGTAATTCAGGAACTGACGGATACGTGCATAGGCATCCTTGTTGGAGAATGTAAGCAGGGCCTGTGATACAATGCCGGTGTTTAATTGAGAAAGGTCAGAACAACCAGCATTTTCCACAAAGCTCAAAAAAGATATACAGGTCCTTTCTTTTGAGCAGATCGTAGCCGGTTTATTGCCATTATCTATGCATTCTTGAAGATACCCAGACAAAGTGCCCGCAAACACCAGAGGAATCTGTTCGTTATAATCACCATGATGGCACCTGTAAGGTTTTCCGTCAATGTAGTCATCCAGCCTTCGTACTGCACAGGCATAAGCTACAAAGGTGGATTTGCTAACATTTGAATCGGCAAGAAATGCTTTGCCTAATTCATGAGTGTATATGTCCGTGCCATGATGATTCAGAAAAATGTGAATGCGATTGTAGGTTCGCCGATATACGGTCAACGTTGAATCCATATATTTCTGAGATTTTAATTGCTCCAGAACTGCTTTCATCAGTTCATCGAATGGTAAGATTGTATTTCTCATATGAGACCTCCTTTATAATGAGATGAATTAGTTACATCTTCATTGTAAAAGAGCACTATCATTATTCAAGAAATATGCTGTAAAAAACAACATTTATGCCATATGTAGACTTGCTTCTGGAATAACAATACTTCTGGGATAATGGGACTTATTCCAGTTCTCGAATAAGTCGCATGCCAGGCGCAGGTTTGATGAAGCAGTAAAAGCGCTGCCGAAAGCAAAGCAGAAGGACAGCCGCGCATATCTTGCGCTGACCATGATACAGGCGATCTACCGGGAGGAAAAACAGTTAAAAGATCTCCCGGCGGAAGAACGGAAAAACCGCCGCCAGCTGAGCGTAAAGCCCCTGGTGGAGGCTTATTTCACATGGGTTCGTGAAAACCTTCCGAAAGTGCCGCAAAAAAGCAAGACGTGGGAAGGTTTCAATTATTCCCTGAACCAGGAGAAATACCTGAAAGTGTTCCTGGACGATGGCGAAGTGCCGATGGACAATAACGCTGCGGAACAGTCCATCCGCGGATTCTGCATCGGCAAGAAAAACTGGGTGATGATCGATACCATTGCCGGCGCAAAGTCCAGCGCCATTATCTACAGCATTGCGGAAACTGCAAAAGCAAACAACTTGAAGCCGTATGATTACTTTGAATTTCTGCTTACTGAGATTCCCAAACATCTGGATGATACAGACCGCAGTTTTCTGGATGACCTGCTCCCCTGGTCACCAAGCCTGCCGGAGAACTGCCGGAAGACTGGTAAGAATGAATTGAAATAAGACTGGAGCAAATCTGTTTCTATCTTACAGGTTTGCTCCAGTTTTGTATAGGTACGCACTATCTACCGTTTACGAAAGAGCCGACAACTATGAGGGCGAAATTCCTCTGTATTAAAAAAGCAGGTATCATGATACCCGCCCAAAATCCAGTATTCATCAAATAATTAGAGCCATTTTAGAGCCAACAGGCATAAAGCAATCCCGGAAATTCCCATTTTATCAGCATTTCCGGGATTTTATCCGTTACTCGAACTCGGCGTGTTCTTTGTTGCTATTAACTATATTTGTTTAATTTTTATGCAAATACACGCCTGTTTTTACTTCAATTACATCATTTATAATGGCTTGCTGATTTTCTGTTGCCAAAATGTTGCCACAGATTCATTTTAATTTATGTTGCAAATAATTGCAATAACGATATCTTCCAAAATGGAAAAATGTTTCCTGTTCTACTCCTAAATTCAGTTATTCTATCGATATTTCAAGTGGTAAATATGGAATAATAGCATTTTTAATTTCATCCGAATTTACACTATGAAGTTGCCGAATAACGAAATCGCAATATTCATCATTTTTAAGTCCAAAATAATGACCTATAGTTTTAGCCAATTCTTTACGGTTAAACTTTGACAAAATTTTTGAATATTCTTTGGATTGTAAAATTTCTTGGAAACTTTGCTCAATAGAATCTTTAACAGATTCGTAAGTTATTTTCTCCATAACCTGTTGTAGGGTCTGGCTGGCTTCTATTTCATTTTTTTTAGAAAGTTCAATTATAGACAATTGATATTTTATTTCTGAAACTACAGCTTCACATATTTGGCGATTTACTTCACAAGAAAATCGGTTTTCTATAATATATTTTTTAATATTTTCAACAACTCTATTATCTGTAATAGCAAGTAAATTAGCTACAACATTTAATAATTCTTCAACAAGAAAAAGATTTTCTACTTCTGCCACCTTTAATGTATATATATGGTGTTCTCTATATGCATTTATTTCTGCTTCGCCTCTATAATCCCGATCTATAATTCCGAAACATTCAATGTCGTGTAATTGAGGAGTATCTCGCATTGCTTTTGTTCGTGCAATTACATTACTACAACCACCACAAGGAATAACATAATAGCTTTTATATATTTCTGAATATAATTTTGTATCGTAACTTTCGTCTGTACCCTCTACAAAGATCACTTTTTTCCTGTTTCCCATTATATCTAACATTAATTGTTCTGGTAGTTCACTTGAATTTATTTCCTCTAATGTCCATTTACATCCATCATATTCCTTTACCCATATTTTCTTTGCCTGCGAATGTAGTGCAGCAAAGTTTGTATCATGTGTTATGTATATAAATAAACAATCAGACCTTTTCTTTTCCAATTCACACCATAATCGATTCATTATAGAACGATGTAGATGTAACTCTGGCTCATCAACTATCAATACCTTATTTGCAGGAACTGACAGGCATTGGGCAATCAAATATAAAGCAACCCTTTCACCATCACTCATTTCACTTCCCTTATATAAAGTATCTTTATTCTCTGCTTGCTTAAAAGAAGCAATCACTTTTGAATCTTCTATTTTTATCGAACGTTGCGGAAAAACTGTATCCCAAATTTCGAGCAATTCATCAATTACGGTTTTAGGTGCTTTAGGATATGTAACACCTTCTTTTTCATTTCGTTTACACTCTTTCACAAAATCTTCCGTTTGTTTACTATTTAAAGCTATAAGTGCAGCCAATACATTCTCGTAATCATTAAGCAACGTTGTTGTCAAATGTCCCCAATTCCAGCGATATCCTTTATTATGTTCTTTTTCATTACCAAAAAGTACACTATTTTTTGCTTGTTCATAACTTTTTAGTGGAATATACTCATTAAAATTCAAATTCCTCTGCGCACCTATTCTATGTACATTTTCCGTATCATTTTCTTCAATCCAAGCCCCTAATTTACTTTTTCCCGAACCATTGGCACCAATTATTATGAGTGAATTTGAATCAATCTCCTGACTTACAGGATTATTATTTTCATCTGGTAATGCATATTTAAACATTTTATCACTACTTGTGAGTAAAAAGTTTGCGCTGCTTAAGAAGCCCGTGAACCCCAGTAGGTTCCGGACTCATCCTGCTGTTCCTGAATTATCTGCGTTATGCATAATTCTGGCTGTTTTCCTAAAAGGCGGAAAAAATGTTTCCGCAGATAGTGCATGACAGCGGCTTCTGACATCCGCCCCCTGGAAGGCGTCCTCTGGTAACGTATCTGCCCGGGGTGGAACTCTCCGGCAAAACGAATGGAAACGCTCTGCAGTATTCCCATTGCAATACAGGACAGTGCCATATGCATCTCAATAGCACGTACCGTTTCCAATACTTTCCGGCGGGATTTTTCATTTCCCACACGTTCAAGGGGTGACGGTTCATCTTTCTTCTGGTAATAACTCAATTTTGGCATATGCTTTGACCAGAAATGATAGCAGAATGCGCCAACCTGCTGTTTCAGCTCCCGGAAGGTGCATTCGATCCGGAACCGGTAACTGTAAAGCCGGATGACCGACAGCGGCTCCAGTGCCAGGCTGGTGCTTGCCAGGATGCTCTGGATGCCATCCATTTCCACCAGCACAAACCGCAGCTCCTGATAAAGCTTCTGCCCCCACAGCAGGTCAATGCAGTAGTAACGGATGGATTCCTTCTTCCCATAAAGCTCAATCTCTGCATCCTGGAACTGTTCCTTTTGGGAGGTGAATAATTCTTTCAGGCGGACAGCGGCTCCCTTTTTGGGAGGACGTCCCCTTCCGGGTTTCCGGGGGCCGGGTTTTTCATATGCTGTGCAGGATTTCTTTGCCTTGGTAATGATCTCCATGTGCGCCGCCCCGCTGCTGTTAAGTGTTTTCAGCTTTTCAAGGGCCGGGACGGTAAGGAAATATCTGTCCAGCAGGAGCAGACAATCCCCAAATGTGAGGGCAGCCTGATAAGCATCCTCTACCATCTGTATTACATGGGAGGAGCTGGAAACAGCCGCGTCCTTCCACTCCCTGGCAGCCTGAAGGCCGTCGTGGAGCCGGATGCTTAAGGGGATACATGCCCAGCTGCGGACACTTCCAGCCAGAATGCCAAGTCCTCCAAACATATGCCCGTGGATGTACTCAGGCTTTGCGGAATTTTCAGATTCCTGGAACAGTTTTTTGACTCCCGGCATTCGGCGTCCTTCTTTTGACTGCTTTACCCCATCGCCTACAAGAACATGGAAGCCGCCTTCCCTATAAAGAGGTGCATGATCCATGACGGCTGAAAACCAGCGTCTGCGTATATCTTCCAGTGACCAGGAGGATGCCCTGAAAAAATGCAGCATGGAATCATAAGAACCTGGGCTGAGGGCAAGGTCACGGATAACAGAAGTAAGTCCAAGTTTATCGGAACGCAGCATAAAGCCGACCGTAATGGTAACAAACCAGCGGAAAGCAGCTTTTCGGGAGAAACAGGATTCAAAGTGGCATAAAACAATTTCAATAAAATTCATCATAATCGTATGGTCAACCACTGGAAAGTATGGTAAACTCACACATGAAATAACTCTTTCCGTGGTGTTTGTATCTTTCTTAAGTGTGGTAACTTAAAGATACCATAAATCCATATGGAAGAGTTATTTTTTTGATAGAACTTTTTACTCTCAAGTATCACTATTCCTTTCAACAAAATTAAGATATACACTTTATAAGCATACTGCAACTTTCAAAAATTCTCAAATATAAATTGGAATTACTATCTATCCAACAATTCTTGACAACTCACGTCCACCACTTTTGCAATAACTTTCAACTCAAATACTACTACCCCAAATTAAAACTAAGTTGCTCATAACTTTCCTCTGTTTCATTTTGCTCCAAAGCAGAATATACTCTTTTCAATATTGGCTTTCCATTTTTATCTCCTCTAATTGGCACACCTCCATGCTGCAAAAAGAAAGTATTCCCTTCTGCTGTTGGTTTACTTACTCCATATTCCACAACAAATAATGGCTTTCTATTTTTCAAGCTTTGCTCGCCCGCATTAAATGTTCCACCTTCCATCCCGGATTCTATCAAAATCATAGCATCTGCCAATCCAATTATCGTATTATTGCGCTTCATAGCATTTGATGCAGACCATGTAAGATTAGGCAAAAATTGAGAAACAAATAAATGATTCTTATCATCAAGAAGTTCTTTTACTTCACTCTTAATTCGATTTTTTAATATACCTTCCACTATTACAAAGATTGTACTTCCACCTGATTGAAGCGCTGCTCTATGTGCAGTAATATCTACACCCTTTGCATATCCACTCACAACCGCAATGCCATCCGAGGATAATTGTCTTGCTGAACTGTCAGTTATTCGTATTCCTGATTCAGATACTTTTCTCGAACCAGTAAACCCAACACACTTGTTCTTCAATAAATTATAATTTCCCTTATAAAATAATACAGCGGGAATATTCCCCATATCCAATTTTCTAAGTCCTGTTGGATAATTGTCATCACCTATCCAAAGCATATCAACCTCATTATTATATAATTGCTCTTGCAAAATCAGAGCTTTTTCCTTGCTCTCACAAATATTTCTTGCCACCTCCTGATTTATTCCTATAGAACACATTATCTGCTGACTACTACAAATCTCGCTAAATGAATATGGCGAACCATTACGAATATACTTACTAATTCTTTTTAAGTTACTATCTCCAGAGCCCTTAGCCATTATTACTTTCAAAACATCACAATTTATCATGTATTATCACTATCCTTTAAAGATTTCACACAGACAACACCGAAAACCCTTCTAGCACCCATTTCTTTGAGAAAGCTTGCATATTGCCATATTGTTGTACCAGACTGAAACAAATCATCAACTATTATTACATTTTTACCTCTTACATTCTTATCAGTGTGCTCTCGGAAACTCGAAGTCCTTATTTTATAAGGTCTCCGTAATTTCCAAAATTATAGTTTCACCCCTATTTTTATTGTTGTTTTGTAACATTTTTCATCTTCATATTTCTTTATCTTCAATAAAATCTCTCGACTTTTCTCAACTTTTTTTGAAAAAAACTTGACAGCTACGCCAGTTTGTGCGGCCATTTTTGCTGATATCCATCAGCAAAAATGGCCCTTTTGTTTAAGATATATTTTTGCACCATCTATTTCTTAAACAAAAGGAGGTCACATTTATGTTCAAACCCGAATTATGGCAGAGCCATGACGAGTACAGAACCCTTGTCACTACGGTTGGCCGCAGGCTTTCCCGCAACAATCCCAAATATTCCTTTGATCTTTACAAGGAGGAGCAGGACAAACTCTTAAACCTTGACCTTGATCCGCTTCTTGATCTTATTCCCGCTTATTATTCTGATGGCGGCAGACCCGCACAGCACCAGGCACAGCTCTTACGCTCACTGGTACTTTTTGTCCTGCTCTTTAATAAAACCAAAGCTGGCACAAGCCTTACTTCCTGGGTCAGGGAAGTCCTTCCCGCATCCATTTCCCTCACCGTCCTTATCGGCTGTCCTTCCACTGACGAACTTCCCCCGCTTGGTTCTTATTATGACCTTATGGACCGTTTCTGGCAGGGAGACAGGCACGTTTATTCCCGTTCGTCACTCCTTCCTGCCGGCAGAAATGGGAAAAAACCTCAAAAAGTTATCGGCAGTGACGGAAAGCTCTCTGAACCGCAGGATACAGCTTCAACAACCACAAAGGATATCGTGGCTGACATCATGGATGGGAAACCCGTTTCCGATAACACACAGGAGGCACTGCAGAAGATCTTTTCTATCCTTGCCGTCCTCCCTTCCCTGCAGGCCGGACTCTTTGATGCTGCAGACCTCACCGTTTCCGGTGACGGCACGGCCGTAGCTTCCCATTCCTCACCGTATGGCAGGCACCTGTCCTCCTGTGGCCGCTCCTGCCCGTTCCGCAGCACCTGTGGACGGCATTACTCCGATCCTGATGCCGGCTGGGGCTGGGACAGTGATAATGAGACATGGTTTTTTGGCCATACTCTTTACATGCTCTGCTGCAGGAACGCTAAACTTAAGGTTGAACTTCCGCTCCTTATGAACTTTACCGGTGCCAGACGCCATGACAGTAAAAATTTTCTTTATGCTATAGACAGTTTTGGACGTAACGGCTGCGGGCTGTCTCCTAAAAATATCTGTCTGGATTCTGCACATGACAACATTCCGACTTATATACTGCTGGAACACTGGGGCATCAATGCCCTGATCGATATCAATGGCAGGTCTAAGTCTTCTGTCGGTGCCACGGATGACATTACTTTTAATAAGAACGGACATCCCCTGTGCAGAGCCGGGCATGAAATGTGTTCCTGGGGAAGCGATCCCATAAAAGATGCACATAAGTACCGCTGTCCCCTCAGATGCGGCCGTATCGGGAAGTGTCCGTATGAAACGGAATGTTCTCCCGGCCGCTATGGGCGCACTGTCTATATCAAGAACAACGGCAGCCTGCGTTTCCAGCCCCGTATTCCCAGGGATTCACAGCAGTACAAAGATATATACAGTGAACGTACTGCCTGTGAACGTGTAAACAACCGTGTACTCAATGATTACTGCCTGCAGCACTTAAAAATACGCGGAAGGGATCATTTTTCCTTATGGGGTATGCTCATTGGTATATGCATACATCTTGATGCCAGGTATAAGGCGGCCCAGCAGTAAACTGCCGGGCATACATATGAAGCAATAGCAGAAAAACGTCCATACCCAATTCTGTCAGAAAATCATTTCCAGACAGGTTTATTCACTGTGCCCTTTTTTCATCCACTCCATTTGAACAGCTTTAAGCCAATCATTTTCTCTCTCTCCCTAATGCAATTACAATTTTGCAACTAAAGTTTTTTCATTTTGGGGGTGAGTTTCCGAGACCACTCTCTTATCAATTTTTACTTTATCATTATAATAAATCTCTCTCCAAGTCTCAATTTTTTCTTCTATCGAAAGTTGTTTCATTTGAGGTTTATTACATTCCAATCTAGCATTTATAAACGAAATGCCCATGCGATGTGCAATCTCATCTGCTAATAACCATGCCAATTTCTCTTTTCCTGATTCTAATGCAGGCATAGGAGACAAATACCAGTTAGCTTTGTTGCCAATAGGTATATATCTACAATTATCCATCATTTTATTAATTATAATATCAGCATATTTCGCCTGCTCTGATTGGCTTAAAGTACTAACGTTATATTTCAGCTGATATTCGGCTTCCCCAATCTCTGTTCTACCATTGCCGTAAACAAAGTTAAAGTCTGATGCAATGCAAAAATCTAACTCATCATCAAAATATGGAGATATATTTTTATTTAAATATAGCCATAAAACGTCTTGTGTCGCACCAAAACACCAATTCATAAAACATTTCACAACATTTTGATCATAACGTCCTTCTGGCAACCACAAACTACTATATGCTTCACTCTGCCTCCATTTAGTCGGACTATCATTTTCAAACATTGGAAAAAAGAAATCAATAAGTTCAACATACTTATGACTTGTTGATATATTATATGATGCATCATCATTTTCATAAATAGTAACCCAAAATTCACTTCTTTCCCTTCTATATTGATATTTCATAACATTTCTCCTTTGTTAACTCAATACAAATTATAATACACCATATTAGTAAAAACCTTAACAGCATTATCTACCCCTATGCTTTTCTTTCCTTTTCTGCTGTTTCAGTTCAAACTGTCGCTGTTTTTCTGCTTCCCGCTGTTCCCGGCTCACAATCTTACGTTCAGTTTTCAATTGCTCCTGCTGTAGTTTCAAAGCCTGTTGTGATTTTGTTCCTATCCCGATATTTTGTACCTGTTTCTGCACTTCACGCTGTACCCGTTTAGGATTGCGACCAGCTTCTTTTACATCAGTTGCCACAGCCGGACTAAATCTTAACCGATAGTAATTTTTCAAAACGAAGTCATATACCTCATAGTCTTTGGGTTCTGCGCCAAACGTAACCTTACATACAGATAACTTTCCATCTGATACACGTTCAAACACTCCCACCCAAAAGGGTTCTTCAAAAAATACTGTCAACTTTCCCGATACTTTGTCCATGAAAATTCCTCCTTAAAATAATTGTGATGAACAAAGAACGGACGACCCTAAGGAGGGAGGGCTACTTACACCAAATCGGTGCGACTGGACTACCTACCAGTTCTGCAAGTTTGCCTTGCGTTGTGTTTTTATCTTTGCCCCTATATATTACCACATAAACGCCCATTTTTCCACAAAAATATGGCAATCCGCCTATAACTGCAAACTGCCATATTATCATTTCCCTTACCTGCATTATCTTACATGGCGCTAGCACCATGTTCAAATCATCACTAAGGAAAAAACTTCTATCTTTTTTACAGACAGGAAGTTATAGAAAACTGTATTTCCGCACAAAGGTTGCCAATTATTCCAAATTCTCAATTCGACCTGATTGAATCGCTGCGATGTTTTTCTTAATCCTGTTTTCAGACCATTCCCACCAACGGAGTTTCAATAATTCAGAAATCACATCGTCCGAAAACCGTTTTCGTATCGGTTTTGCAGGAACACCTCCGACAACTGTATAAGGTGGTACATCTTTTGTAACAACTGCTCGTGTACCAATAATCGCTCCATCTCCAATCGTGACACCAGATAGAATAACCGCTTCAAAGCCAATCCAAACATCATTACCAATTACAATATCGCCTTTGTTATCCCATGCGCTTGTAATCTTCTTTATATCCAACCCCCATTCCTCAAAAAATATTGGAAATGGATATGTTGAAAGTGAGGACATTGTATGATTTGCACTGGTAAACAAAAACTTTGCTCCACAAGCAATAGAACAGAACTTACCAATTTGTAACTGATCTCCATTGATAGGATAATGATACAATACATTATTCTTTTCAAATTCCCGTGGGTCATGCACAAAATCATTGTACATTGTATAATCGCCAATTTTAATTCTGTTACTGGTAATCACGTCTTTCAAATAAACTGTTTGAGTATCTCCTGTCCGGGGATAAATTTTATTCTCCGATATAGTCATTTTAAAATCCTCCATCTTCTGATAGTTATTATGCGACCATATCGGTTACTACAATGCAGCGTTTCACTTTTTTACCTCCCAACCTAAATTTACAGATTTGATTATACCACTCCCTTTCTACATTTACCAGTAAAATATAGGGTACAGCAACCGCCACGCCCCACATTTCTTATCGTTCCAACGACTTCTCAATCTTTTGTTTCTGCCCTTTCAAGTCATTCTGCTTATCATACAAATCATTGCGCTCTTTACAGAGTTCTTTCATGCGCTCCAACTGCGCCCGCACTCCCTCCCGGCAATCCGGCTCTATCTTCTTATACTCCCCGGTCAGATTGTGGATTGTATTATTGTTTTCCTTTATCTGCTCCGAAAGACATACCCAGTCTTTCAGATTTTGCACTTCCCTGTCCGTTTCGTAAAGGTCTGTTTCTGCCACGATTTTAGCACACAGCCGTATCATTACTTTCTTTTCCATATCCGTCATATCAAATCAATCCTCACTTTCCTATCAGCTCATTTCAAAGGTACGTTTCGGGCGTTTCTTTGCCCTTTCTGCCTGTTCTATTGCCTTTGACCGTTCCACTATCGACTGCACCTGTTCCCTGCCTAAATGACGCCCCAAATCAGACGCTTTTTCCTGCAATCGGTCTATGGTGTCGCTCTGCTCCATGACTTTATTCGTCAAATGGTTAATCTGTACTTGTTGCCCGTTTACTTTAGCGGTCATCTTCCTGCCTTGCTCCGTAAGCTGTACGCACTTGATAGTCAGATTTTTTACAACCTCTTTCAATTTCTCCACAAGTGGCAAAGCCTTTTTATCTCTGTATGCTTTTGCGCTCATCAATGCCCCCGGCTCTTCCAACTGCCATTTTACATCTTCATCATAGGCGTGTATATTTCTCTCCATAACTTCCTTTGACTGTACCATTTTGTTGATTTCCTGCTGTAACTTTTTCTGCTGTTTCTCCAACTTTTCATTTTCCGATAACAGCTTTTCTTTATCCTCTGTCAGCATTTCCGTCTGTTCTTTCAGCAGATAATTTGTTACGGTAAGTTCCGATACCTCCTGCCGGATCGCTTCGCCCTCTTTCCGTATCTGTTCCGTTTCCTGTCCTGCCGCTATCTGCTGATGAAGAATGTCAGATAATTCCTCTTTACTGCCGGAGATTGTCTGTTCCAGTTCCGCAACCTCTTTCTGCCGCTCCTGCTTTTCAAAATCAAGTACCGACAAATGCTTGTTATGCGTGCCTAGCTGTTTCCACTGTACGCCATGCCGCCCCATGACTTTAGAAAGTTCCTGCTTCTCCGCTTCAATCCATTCATTCCATTCCGTCATTCCCCTTGTGCCGCCCTTAAAACCCTGCTCTGCTAATGCTCCTTTGAAGGAAACTCTCGTATCAAGTCCACGCTTACTGTTACGGATAAAGGGAACAAAATCAATGTGAATGTGCGGTGTCTGCTCGTCCATGTGTAAGTGGCTTGAGAATACGAACAGGTTCGGATTTCTTTTCTGAAACTGTTCCATAAACTCACATAAAATATCTTTCGCCAACTGCCCCTCACTACTCTGCACGTTCATATCGTCCTTGTTGCCGATTTGGAAGATTACCTCATAAAATAATTTCTCCTGCTTTCCCCGGCGTATCTTCTCATAGTAATCGTCAATCTTTCGGTCACTCCGTTTCTGCTTTGCGTTGTAGCGTTCCAGTGCTTCATCAAAAAGAGTATGATAGACCTCTTTTATATCCGAATGGCAAAATTCCACGTTATCCCGGCTACGTTCCTTATCTACATTCTTTGCGCTAAAGGCTCTCGTATTGTGATTGACCGAACCTTTCCCCATCATGCCGCTAATCGTTCTTTCCAATAAGCATATCCTCCACACTCTATATATTTGCGCCGCTAACTTTACTGCGCCGAATAGGCGCAAAGCGAAGTTTCTTCGCTTCGGCTTTGTTACTTTCCCGAAAGTAACGCAAAAGCACTTTCGACACGCTCCGCTTTATCAAAAGTGCCTTTGCGCCCTGCCGGGGGCTTTCCGTCCTAATGGACGGGGCGGCTTTTCGCCGCTTTACTGCTCCCCCATGCGTCGGTTTGCGTCGATAGCGTCGATATTTTCTATACCGCACCGCTATCTAAAATACCGTCGCAACCGACGCATATCGTCGCACTTTACTCTTTCGGCTCTAGCCGTTTCAGAATGATTTTTCTCTCATGCCCCCGCTTGTTGTCGTAGAAAATGCCATAGTCATTAAGCAACTGGCTGTTCACTACATTTAATCTCCGGGAAAGCACGTTTGCCGATAACTGCATATCCGGCAACTGTTTCAGAAGTTCCGTTGCCGTTCCCTCCCATTCCTGCATTTCCTCTGTCAGAAATTCGTTGATTGCTTCCAGTAATGGATTGGGCGGCTGTTTCCAAAGTTCTGTTTCCGCTTTCTGAAATTTCCAAATACACTGTTCACGGTCAAATTCGATTGTTAATTCTTGATCGGGCTGGTCACGTCCCACAATATCCATGACCGCCGTGTTGTCCGTGCGCTTTTTCTTATGCATGATAAACGCCCCGTCTGCCGCACCGAGAAGCCCGTTTGTGCCGGAAATCATATCAAAGCTGTCCTCGGACTCCAACTTGCGGGTGTGGTGAACCACCAACAGGCAGACACCGTATTTATCGCTGAATGATTTCAGCTTTGTCACTATCTCATAGTCACTGGAATAGCTGTACCTGTCCCCGCCGACCTCACGCACCTTTTGGAGCGTGTCAATGATAATCAGCCTTGCGTCCTTATGCTCTTTTAGAAATCCCTCTAATTCTCCGTCCAGTCCCTCATTCAGTGTCTTTGCCTGCGTTGCGAAAAATAAATTATCCGCACACTCCACGCCGAACATAACGGACAACCGCCGCTGAAGCCTTGCATAATCATCTTCCAGTGCAAGATATAGCACCGTTCCTTTTCTCACTGGATAATTCCACAGCGGAAGCCCCATAGCCACATGGTAGGCAAGCTGTCCCATGAAGAACGATTTCCCCACTTTCGGCGCACCCACAAAGAGATAAGTGCCGCCATACAGAAAGCCGTCCACAACAGGCGTTCTCGGCGGGTACACCGTATCATACAGTTCTGTCATGGAAACGGTTTGAAGCCCGCCGCCCTGCTCGGATTTCTCCGGGCAATTTGTGGCTTGCAGATTGATTTGTGCTATTTCATTTGCTATAATTTCTTTGTGATTTTTATTATTCGGCTGTTCCCCATCTGCGCCAACAGATGATACGGGAGCAGTCGATTTCTTTTTATTTGTCATTCATCTTCCCCTTTCAATCCGTCCAAAGTGATTGCAATTACCTGTAACGTGTAAAGCAGTTCGTCATTGTCCGGGCTTATGCTTTCCATGCGCTTCAATTCCTCATGGATTGCCGCCATCTGATTTTTCAGTGCCTTATACACCCTCGGATTGCCCTGCACCACAACGTCCCGGCATAAGAGCCGCCTTGTAATATAATCCTGCTTTGTCAGCCCCGATAATGCCACCAAATCATTCAACAGCTTTGCTTCTTCGTCCGATACCCGGAACGCCACCGTATGATTGCGCCATCTTCCCTTGTAATCCAGTGACTTTTCCATTTTACCTAACCCGGATAAACCGGAAAAGATTTTGCAATTCCTCCACATTTCAAGTACAATAAAGAAAAACGTTGGAGGATGTGTTCATGTTACTTACAGATAAATACGCTGACAAAATTTATGGTACGATCACCTGTTATGACCGCATGATCATCCAAGGGTATATCCCTGGATGGAGCCATGCCGAAGGCATGACAGGCTATCTGAATGCCAACAACATCCGTATTTTTGATTTTTCAAATTTCTCCCAGCCTCTTACGGAACAAATCCGCGCAAACGCCCAGCGCATCGCAGATGAAAACGGCATTGAAATCGAATTCATTCGTAAGCTTCGGGCTTTCCGCAAGGATGACCGGATTCAGCAAATCATTCAGGAAACCGGAAAGACCGAGGGGCTGATCCACATCTTTTCCGCCATGGAACAGTGCAATACTTATAAACCCTGGCATGACAAGACCACGGGAAAGACATTCCTTAAGTCTGACCAGAGCAAATGTCTCCACTATTATTTCTATTTCATTGACAAAGAACTGGGGCTCTGTTACCTTCGTGTCCCTACATGGGCGCCTTTCCGCCTGCAGTTCTATATGAACGGCCATAACCTGCTCGCCCATAAACTGCAGAAGAAGGGCATTACTTACCGCATGCATGATAATGCTTTCCTGGAAATCTCGGATGTGGAAGCTGCCCAGAAACTCTCAGACAGGATCAATCCGGAATACCTCCATAAGGTTCTGGATGCTTTTGCAAAACGCTATTGTCCTGTTCCTGAAACACTCGGCCTGAGCTACACATGGACGATCCAGCAGATTGAGTGTGCAACAGACGTCATGTTCAAACAGCCGGGCGACCTCGGCCCCCTTTATGACGAGATCATCCGGACCGCAGTCTTTACGGTAAAGCCGGACAACATCGCCACCTTCCTAGGACAGCGTATTACCTATAACTGTAAGAAGGAGGTCGGCACCAACTATAACGTGCGTATTCTCGGAACGAGGATCAAACACCATATGGGTGATGTATCAATCAAAATGTATGATAAGTTTGGCTGCGTCTTACGGATAGAAAGCACCAGCAACGATATCAGCGCTTTCAGGGTAAAACGGAAAGTGGAACATAGGGACGGCAGTTCATCGGAACAAAAGGCTCCATTGAAAAAAAGCATTTACAGCCTTTACCAGCTGTTCACGATTATGAAAGCTGCAAACTACCGGTACCTGGAATTCATCTCATCTTTCGATGACCATAGCGGCGGGAAGGAAAACCTTACAAAGGTTACCGATTCCGTTGTGGACAAGGGGCGCTCTTACCGCGGACTGAATTTCTTTGCGGAGCGTGACCTGCATGTGCTGGAAGTGATCAGCCGGGGCGAGTACATGACTTTCGGGATGCAGGGAAAGGATATCCGCCAGCATTTTGAAAATATCAGTCCGTCAGCCATGTCCAGGATATTTAAACGTCTCCGTCTCCATGGGATCATTGAAAGGGTGCAGGGCTCTTACAAATATTTCGCCACAGCCTATGGCAAAGAAATCATTGCCGCAGGACTTACCGTCAAAAACCTTGTGCTTATACCAGCATTGGCATAGGTATTTTTCTTACGCAAAAAATTTTGCCATTTTGCGCAAGATTTCATTGTTAAGTGCCTAATCCTCCTTTGTCATTCTCTCCATTTCCAATTTCTCCGCCATTTCCGTCTGTACCGTGGGGAATAAGTGGGCGTATCGGTAAGTGATTTTCTCTGCTTCATGCCCCATACGTTCCCCAATCGCCAGTACCGAAAATCCCATATCCAACAAGAGCGATACTGCACTATGGCGTAGGTCATGCACCCTTATTTTCTTTACTCCTTCCTGTTTTGCTCCACGCTCCATTTCATGGCTAAGATAAGATTTTGTGACCGAAAACAGTCTTTCGTCTGGCTTAATGTCATAAAGCATTTTGATGTACTCCTGCATTTCCTCACAAAGAAACGGCGGCATTTTGATTGTACGGTTGCTCTTTTTCGTCTTAGGACTTGTGATTATGTCCCGCCCTTTGGAACGGTGGAACGTCTTGCTGATTGTGACTGTCTGCTTCTCAAAATCAATATCAGCAGGCGTGAGTGCAAGCAGTTCGCCGGAACGCATACCGCACCAGTAGAGCATGTCAAACGCATAATACGAACGGGGCTTATCCATCATGGCTTCGGAAAACTTCAGATATTCCTCTTTCGTCCAAAAGTCCATTTCCTTAACGGCTTCGCTCCCAATCGTCCCCGCCCGTCTTGCCGGATTGTAGGGCAGGTTATAAAAGTTTACCGCATGGTTGAATATCGCCGTCAGTTGTGCGTGTATCGTCCTCAAATAATCTGCGGAATAGGGCTTGCCTTTCTCGTCCCGGTATGCCATCAACTCATTCTGCCACGAAATCACGTCCTTTGCTTCTATCTCTGCGATTTTGCGGTTTTCAAAGTACGGTAAAATCTTTGTCCGTATCACATGGCTTTTGGACTCCCAAGTGCTTTCCTTGACACGCTGTTTCTTGTCAGCTTCGTACACTTCAAAGAAACTGCCGAAAGTCATATCCAATTTTGCCCCCTGTTTGAGCATGGCTTCATGCTCCCACGCCTGCGCTTCCCTTTTGGTTGCAAAACCTCTCTTTTGTGTCTGTTTCCTCTCCCCTTTCCAGTTGGTAAAGCGGTAGATTACCCGCCACGTCCCCGTAGAGTTGTCTTTGTATACAGCCATTTCATCATCTCCCTTCTATTCGCTGTAACATACCTTTTTATGAAAAAATATAGCGTTCACACGTCCTGCCACTGTCAGATAGCCCTGTTTCTGCATTTCTGCGTTCAGTTCCCTTACAATCTGATAGGCTTTTGACTTCGACACACGCAGTTCCGCTGCCACTTCCTCCACTGTCATAAATGATTTTTCTGTCATTCAGATACCCTCTCCTTTCAATTTTTAACTGTTTTTGTTTAAGTGTTGCATACAGAATGCTAAATAAATTCCGTTAAGTCAAGTGGTTTTCAAGAAAATCTTAACTTTTTTTATTTAAGTTATCCTTGCTATTCTTATTGCACCATGTTATACTAACTTCAACAGATTTGTTTAAGTACAGTCATGCAAGACTGTACCATTTTCACTACAACGGAGGTTTTATTATGGCAATCGGCAAACGTATCCGCTTTTTCCGCAACCGAAAAGGCATGACACAGAAACAGCTAGGCGAAATCCTCGGATTTCTCGGAAAGACCTCTGATGTCCGCATGGCACAGTATGAAACCGAAGCGAGGACACCGAAGCACGACCTTGTAAAAGAAATGGCGAATATCTTTGATGTAAGCACCCACGCTCTCACAGTGCCGGATATTGATACCTATACCGGGCTTATGCACACGCTCTTTGCATTGGAAGATATGTACGGGCTGAAAATCGGGGAGGTTGACGGGGAAATCTGCCTGCGCCTTGACAAGTCCGACTATTCCACTTATACGTCCATGTTTGATATGTTCCACGCATGGCAGGAGCAAGCCGCCAAACTGGAACAGGGCGAGATTACAAAAGAGGAATACGACCAGTGGCGGTACAAGTACCCCGAACTGGACACTTCAAAGCATTGGGCGAAAGTCCCCTCACAGGCGGTCAGTGACTATATGCTTAATGGATGCGCAAGCGCATCCATGGAAGAATTTCAGAAAATCGAGAAAGAAGAAAAGAAAACAGCGAAAAAGAAAAAGCAGAAATAAGCATAAAAAGACCTTGCCGATATTCAGTTTCCATATCTGAACCCGCACTGTCGTGCGGTTGTCGCGGCATTCGTCAAATGGAAATGCAAGCATTCCCATTTTCCTCATTGCTCGCGCAAACCAGCAAGGTTTTCTTATGCCATTGATGTAATTATTTAGTGCGTGATGTTGAAAATGTTGCCAAATCGTCGCTAACTCCTAAACAAATTTGCTTGCAATCCGCATAAATACTAGGCTCTTAAAGCCCATCTCATCACTCGAACTCAACAGTTGTGATAGGATTGGATATTGTACAGGGATTTGCAGTCGGAATGCTTTTAGTGGACATCGACTTATGAAAAAGCAAGGATAATCGTAAGTTGTGGAAGGTGTTGCTTATGAAAAAAGTAGATATAAAAGCAGTTGCTGAAAATAGGTTCCGTGAACTTGGAGCAAAGCAATTAGAATTATACCCGTCAGGTATTTGCTGGACAATGAATGGAGTATTTTTCAAAGTATCTACATTAGCAGACTTTTGGGTATTAGGAACTGTGCAAAAATAAATTTACTGTTTTGGCAATATATGGTATAATGGCCATACGGAGGTATGACCATGGAAGAACGAATTCGTATTATGCTGCCATTACTTGATGAGAGGCAGCGGCGCATATTTCTTGCTGCGGAAGCAAAAACATACGGAAGGGGCGGAATCTCCACCGTGAGCAGGCTAAGCGGTGCTGCCCCTTACACCATAAGGCAGGGGCTTAAAGAGATTGACAGCGGCGAGCCGATTGAGCGGAAGGAAAAAATGCGGCTCCAGGGGGCTGGCCGGAAAAAACTCCAGGACAACATCCCAGATATCGAAATGCATATACAGGAAATCGTGGACGGCAGTACCTATGGAGACCCCCAAAAAGTACTGTCTTATACGACCCTCAGCCTGCGGAAGATCCAGGATATCCTTGCCGAAAAATTTCATATAGACATCAGCTTCCGCTCTGTCAGCAGCATTCTGGAAAAACTGGGGTACAGCAAACAGGCAAACCAGAAAATGCTCCAGGTTGGCGAACCCCATCCTGACAGGAATGAGCAGTTTGAATTCATAAACAGCAAAGCTGCCGATTTTCTTGAAAAGGGGCTGCCAGTGATTTCTGTCGATGCAAAGAAAAAGGAGAATATCGGCAATTTCAAGAACAACGGAGAGGAATACAGAAAAACAAAGGATCCACGTAAGGTTCTGGACCATGACTTCCCAATCCCGGAACTCGGCAAGGTTGCCCCCTACGGCGTATACGTATTGAATGACAACACAGGATTTGTCAACCTTGGCACTGACCATGATACTGCAGAATTTGCTGCGGAAAGCATACTCCGCTGGTGGACATGTATAGGGAGCCGGACTTTTCCGGAAGCAGACAGGATCTACATCAACTGTGACAATGGGGGAAGCAATGGCAGCCGTCTGCATCTTTGGAAATATGAGCTGCAGCAGCTTGCAGATTATACCGGCCTTGAGATCCATGTATCACATTTTCCGCCTGGCACATCAAAGTGGAATAAGATAGAGCACCGGCTTTTCTGCTATATAACGAAAAACTGGCAGGGTCAGCCGCTGGTTGATATAGAAACTGTCGTGAATCTGATATCAGGAACTACTACTGCCAAAGGCCTGAAAGTAAAATGTCAGGTCGATACAAACAAATACGAACTGAAACGTAAGGTCACAGATGAAGAATTTACAAAAATACAATTGTTTCCCTGTGAGATTTTGGGAAACTGGAACTATGTAATCAAACCCAGAAGGTAATTGTCAATGGATGAAAGTGTAAATTTATTTTTGCACAATTCCTTAGAATGGACGGATAATCATTCTTATGCTTCAAATTGCTGCTTTGAAGATATTGACCCAATGCCATATGATATATCTGAGCGAGAAATAATCTGGCAGGTGGATAAACTGTTGCTGTAAATCGAATTTTTTGGGGTGGTATTATGGAGGAACTATTGATTTATGCGATTTTGTTATATGAGGAATTGGCAACAGAAAATGAGTATAACAAACGGCTTGATGAATTATTTCTCAGCACTCCCGAAAACGATGATTTATTTAATGATTTACTCTATTTAGAATGGGAAACGGACATTAAAAAAGCTATAATATATGTGAGGACACATATTGATTACAATAATCTGGACATTGATTTATTTGGTAAAGTTTTGATGCGCAAATTAAAAGAGATCTATGAAAATCATTTGGATATAAGAGAATTTGCAAGTCGAATGTTTCACTTGTGGGAAGGGTTGCCTGGGAATCTCCAAAATATAGAACCTTTTTGGACGCTTAGTTATGCGGATGACCCCTTATCATGGGGAGATGAAGAACAAACCAGATATATTTTTGAGCGTATGTTGAGTTACTATAGAGATTAAACGAATATAACATATCCAGTTTACAGTGAAGCTGCATATAAAGAAAAATTAAAGATTATTAAGGAGTACAAAACAGTGAACAAAGAATGGAAAATATTATATGAAGAAGCAATGAGCGTTTTGAATCCCCATGATGTTTCAAATAAAATGTGGGTAGGGAGTGTGGCATCTGCCGTACTCACAAAAAGAGGCAATATTTATAAGGGTATATGCATTGATACGGACGGCTCTATAGGGATGTGCGCGGAAAGAAATGCTTTATCAACAATGCTTACATATGGCGAAAGTGAGATTACAAAAGTGGTTTCAGTATATAAAGATGGAAATATCATTCCATCTTGTGGTATTTGCAGAGAATTTATGATGCATTTAGGCGGAGATGTGGAAAATATTGAAATTCTATTGGATAAAGAAGGGCGTACAGCAAGATTGATTGATTTGATGCCTGAATATCCACGACATAAGGAATTGCAGGAAAATAAGTGATGCAGATTGCGCAGGATATTTCTTCGAGGTGAAATTGCTAAAGCAATTGTCAAAAAACGTAGGCGCTGCGGGCTGCGGTAAGCAGAACAATAGCAATTATCATTTTTACAAGCTGTCGATTACTCCTTCCGATTGCCCGCATACTTCCATATTCTTTCATTTTTGCGGCTACTCCCATATTGATTTTCTTCATAAGAAATAAGGTTTGCATTGTAACTTCTCCCACTGCTTTCTGCCGGGACATGATAGGCAAACATTCGTCCGTATGCTCGTTTAGTTCCTTGAACCCGTTCAATAATCCCATGGAGACGGAGCCGCTAAAAAAAGTCATGTATTCACCCCGGCTGATCACTTCCAGTACCAGCAGGTCTTTCAGGAACAGAAGTTCAACCTGCGGCAGGAACGGCCTTTTGGTCATGCCTTCTGCATAGCTCCACCCAGGTATATCCCCCTGGATAATCTCATCATATTTATCCGTAAGTAACATGAATACGTTCTCCAATATTTTTCTATATTGTACTTGAAATTTGGAGGAAATGCAAAAAAACTTTTCCGGTTTATCCGGGTTAGGCATAAGTATTAATCCGGCTTATGCTCAATACGGTGATAATCGGATATGATGTTTCCTAATGTGATGCTTTCTAAACTCTGGCATAGGTCATTTCTTATTTTCTCATAAGAGCAGTCCAATACATTATGGATATTTTTTCCTATGGGGCACAGCTGCGAAGGCAGTGAATGAATGCCTATAAGTTTGGAACCAAAGGCTGGTTCTATCGCTTTACATATACGATATAAGGTCACTTCATCCGGCGGACAGTTCAGTGTTGTTCCGCCTGTCCCGAATTTCACAGATATGATGCCATCCTTTTTCAATGAACTTATAATATTGCGGATTGTGACAGGATTGATCCCGGTTGATAACGCCAGAAGTTCACTGGTTACCTTCTGCTTATCCCCATATTCATAAATAAAAATAAGGCAGTGAATCGCAACCGAACATTTTGTACTGATATGCATGACATTACTCCTTCCCACGTTAGGAACTGTGATGAAATTACTTGTGACAAGTAATTGTCATGAGTAATTTCTGAACAGTTCCTTAGATTGTAGCATATATTTTTATTGCTGTAAATCTTGACACTACACCATGCGCCTGTTATAATGGTGTAAATTTTAAATTTACAGGAGGAGCAAGCATGAAAGTTTCACAGATTATTTTCAGCCCGACAGGAGGAACGAAAAAGGTTGCAGATGCCATAACAAATACATGGGGACTGCCTGTAAATGAAATTGATTTGTCCAATACAGAAACCGATTATTCCTCGCTTAGTTTTGAAAAAGATGATATTGCGCTTATTGCAGCCCCGTCTTTTGGCGGACGTGTTCCAAGCCTTGCCACTCAGAGAATCTCAAAAATTCATGGCAGTCATACCCCCTGTGTAATTGTCTGTGTATATGGCAACAGGGCATATGAGGATACCCTGATTGAATTAAGCGATGCTGTTGAAAAAAGCGGTTTTCAGGTCATTGCTGCCATTGCCGCCATCGCAGAACATTCTATTATGCACCAGTACGCTGCAGGCAGACCGGACACTAAGGATAAAAAAGAATTAAGCAGCTTTGCGAAAAAAATATCAGAGAAAATAAACAATCATCTGACCAGTCTTTCCACACCGCAGATTCTGGGAAACCGCCCCTACAAGAAAGCGGCTGGAATCGGCTTATTACCCAAAGCGGACAATGACTGCACAGACTGTGGTCTTTGCGCCAGACAGTGCCCTGCACAGGCAATCAGCAAAGAAAATCCAAAAGTTACGGACAGTAAAAAATGTATTTCCTGTATGCGCTGTGTCGTACAATGCCCGCAGTCATCCCGCAAAGTAAATGGGGCTATGGTTTCTGTTGCGGTATTGGCAATGAAAAAAGCCTGTTCAGCAAGGAAAGGAAATGAGCTTTATATTTAATTTGCTTCCGGTTCTATCCAATGCCATATGATATAGTCTAAAAACCGCAAAAAAACAGGGTTCCGAAGCACCCCATCTCCTAAACCCTCCTGCAAAATCCGCAGTGTTGGTTTAGAATCATCTTAGAATCCGATGGATATTGGAACGTCCGACGGCTGTACAACCGGAAACTTATAATGCGTTAAAAAGCAACGGATTACAGGCTATCCCCTATTGCAATAGAGGATAGCCTTTTCCGTTACTTGCGGTTGTTTCTGTTGTCTAAGTATATATTTTTACAATTTTCTAATTGGGAAAAACAGGTATGCCTTTCCAGTCTGTGGACAGGTAAAGTCATGAACGGCTCCTGCCAATGACATACCATTCTCTTCCAGATATTTGATAACTTCTGAGAAGGTATCCTCATTTTCACGTTCTACATAGATATATTCATAGCCGGGAATTACCCACTTTGTCCAACCGTCAGGGGCTTCCGAATCATCCTTACATTCCACGCCTGCAAGGTAAAGTCCCTGATTGAATCCCTCCCAGGGCTGGAAGGAACGGGAAAAGTCAGACATCGCACCCCATATTCCACGAATGTTTCCATTCTCATCTTTCTTTGCCAAATGTGCGACTTCCCCAAAGTGGGAATTCGCATCGTTCCATAGCTTTTGAATAAAGTCTGTTCCGTCCGTTGTTGACCCTTCTTTTCCTATTACGATAAAGGGCTCTTTTTTGCATCTTTCGATTTTCATTGATTTGTCATTCCTTTCGCTTTATGTCTTTGAAATTTGCAGATGCCTCCACATAATGCTCTGATTTTATCCTCTTCTGTCAATTTTACCTCCATTGACCGATTTTGAGAAGGCCTGAAAATAAGAAACTTCTCGAAAGTCAGAAAATATCCGCTGACATCCACTGTCCATACCCAGGCGTTACAGTTTATTCGCATTTGTATTATCCAAAGGTATCATAGTAGATGTTTTGCGTATTATTTGTTAAAACAGACAATTTTTCATTTGTAGTCCACAAATACTCTATTTGTTCCATACTTTTCTCAGGTTCTGCAAGCAATTCTGCCAAATAATCAAGTGAACAGGCACGAAAATATGTCTGCTTTTTGACGTTTTTTTCTTTGCCGCCGTCCGGCAGATTGTATTTCTATTCGGTTAAATGGTGTGGTTATTCAAGTAGTCCGTCACTTACGGTGATAACACGGTTGCTGCTTTTCGCCGCTTCCGGTGAATGCGTAACCATGATAATTGTCTGTCCGCGTTCCTTGTTGATACGCTGCAACAAACTCATTATCTCCGCTCCTGTATGACTATCGAGGTTTCCCGTCGGTTCGTCTGCAAACAGGATTTCGGGATTTCCAATTAGTGCGCGGGCGATTGCGACACGTTGCTGTTGTCCCCCGGACAATTCGCGTGGGGTATGCCCCCGTTTGTCCGATAAGCCGACTACCTCTAAAATATCTTTCAGCGGTTTTTTGTAGTCCCGCATTTTCTTTCCGTCCAACAAAAGCGGAAGCATGATATTTTCTGCCACATTCAAGTTGGGGATAAGGTTGTAAAACTGAAAAACAAATCCTATATTCTGCCGCCTTATCCGGCTCATTTTTTCATCATTGAATTTTGATATATCCATGCCTTTCATAAAGACAGATCCACTTGTGGGTACATCAAGCCCTCCGAGAATATAAAGCAGCGTACTTTTTCCAGAGCCGGACTGTCCCATGATGGAAACAAATTCACCCTGTATCACTTTCAGCGATATGTTTTTAAGCACTCTTGTTTTGGTATCACCAAGTTGAAAGTCCTTAATTATATTTCTGCCCTCAATGGCAACTTCCTCTGTTAATATGTTCATTTGGCAAGTCCTCCTATCTCAAAAGTCATTGAAATTTTGGGTCCCGCAACAAGGAAAATCGTTTGTATTTCCATGTAAGAAACAACAATCGCAATGACAGCGCCGATAAGCCCGGAAGAAAAGCCCTCTATCAGTGTCATCTTTCTGTTTTGACGGTTACTGAGTCCAATGGATTTATACATGGCAATGGTGCGCCGCTTTTGTATATAGTTGATTAAAAGGTTATTGATAACGCCGACAGTCGCAAGCAGCAGGATAAAATAGGTCATGCTGTGCATTGGCTGTAAAAATGCGCCAACAGTTGCGAGCGCGTCGTTATTAAATTCCTCCACGGTGCGGCTCCAATTTGAGGTTTCCCCAAACAAAGCCCGTATCTGTACCATGATTGCGTCGAGGTCTTCGGCGGTATAAGCTAAAATTCTTAAATACATAAAGAGGTAATACTTTTTCTGCTCCGTCCATCTCTTTTACCTGTTCCACAAATTCCGGCTTCATGTGTCCGTCGGCAAAGCCTTGAAGCTCTGCGCCATGAAATACGTCGCTGATATAAGTTGTCACAAAATTCCCCACTACACGGATTGCAATAATTGCTGATATGCTGATGAACAGCAGCGTAATATTCTGCGTGACATTCTTATTATCTTTCATGTTGCGGGCGGCGATCCTGCCCTCATTTCCTGCTGCCGCACCATAGAAGCGCTCCAATCCTGCGCTTGCTATATTTGTGAAAATCGGTATCACAAGGATAGTAGCAGCAATCAGACCTAACAGGGAAAAACCGCCCGCAAGATAAAGCATAGTGCCGGACGCAAAGTGCGGCAGCAAAGCGGACACGATAAACAATACAATCCCTATTCCGACAATCAGAGGACGCGGAATGTGCTTTTCCTCCACCGTACCTAAGACAATATCCTTTATCGGCAGCCGGCTTGCCCTGCGGACAGGCAGCCATGCCGAAAGCAAAGACACGATCACCGCAACCGCAAAAGAAAGAATAACGCCGGGAATAGATATAGCAATGGGGATTTCAATTCCCTGCGATAATGATTTGCCCATTCCCTGCAAAATGCCTTTTAATACAATCATACCAATAGGAATACCAATCACCCCGCCTGTGCAGCCGTAAAACAGGCTTTCCAAAAGCAGAATACGGGTTACGGTCTTTTCTGTCGCGCCGATACTGCGGAATGTGCCAATGATCGGTAAACGGTCTAAGGTAATGACTTTATAGCTGCTGTAAATGATAAAAATACTCATAGTTAATGAAAAGAAACTGATTAGAAAGAAAGGCATGGATTTCTGCCTTGCGTCGGCGGCTATCTGCGCTTCATTGATAACCTCCGATACCCGGTACTTTCCGTTATCAAGAGCATTTTTCAGTTCAGAAATAAGATTGCCTGTTGTACTATTTGGGGCAGGTTCAATCAGAATTTCGCTATAACCGTCCTCCCACCCCAAAACTTCTTTTATGGTTTCCAAAGGCAGAAGTGCTGTTGCCCCCCTTGTGTGACGCAGGAAAACTGTGTCATAAGCGGCAATTTCCGCTACTTCAAAATCCACTGGCGAGCCATTTATCTGCAAGGTAACAGTATCGCCCTTTTCTATGCCATATTTTGATGTAAACCTGTCTGGCAAGATAATCTGATTGCCGGAAAATGCGGTAACTTCGCCATCACCAATCAGTCGTGGTTTATTGATTTGATTGAATGCTTCCATATCAGCCGCCAAGAGGTCAACCGTTTCATAGTATCCGTTTTCATGGTAAAGGGAAGTACCCTCTACAATTCCTGCTTTTTTCTGTATGTCTGGCAAGGCGGGAATTGAAGTCCGTCCAGGTTCAAATCTGCTCCCTGAAAATTCCAGGTATGTTGTCACTGGCGGTTATGCTCTGCAAGGTTACATTTCAAATCGAACCTTTAAAGGACGAAATTCGTTGTTTAGCGGCTCTGCCTTGTTTATGTAACGTCTGATAAAAAGCAAGACGGCAACAGGATAGCGCACTTTTGCGCTTTCCCCATTTGTGGGGATTCCCTTATTTCCTGCTGCCAGTCTGCATACTTTCCTGGTATCTACATATAATATTTACGTAAAATACGTATATTTTTTATGTTTTTCTCTTAACAATACGTAAAATACGTGTTATTATATAATTGTAAGGAGGAAACATACATGAGATTCAGAGAAGCCGACCGGATGCTAAAGGATGATGGATGGTACGTGTCAGACATAAGCGGCTCACATTACCAATACAAACACCCAACAAAGCCCGGGAAAGTAAGCGTCCCGAATCATCCCGATGACATCCCGAAAAGTATTGTTAAATCCATACGCAAGCAGGCGGGGCTGTAACAAGCCCCTGCCCCTTGCAAACAATATAGATTACACGGAAAGGAGCAATGATTTATGAATTATGTATACCCGGCTGTTTTCTATGAGGAAGAGGGCAAAATATCAGTCATTTTCCCAGATTTGGGAAACCTCGCAACTTTTGGGGATAATGTGGCGGACGCTATGCGCATGGCTCAAGATGCCTGCGGCCTGCATCTGTTTACTGCTCTGCGTGACGGCGATCCCCTACCGGCTCCCAGTTCATTAGGCGAAATCAATCCTGCTGCCATCCTGAAAGAATTTGAAATGGAATCCGCTGCGGAAAGCGCTTTCGTCAATATGGTACTGGTGGATATGACCGAATACGCAAGGCAGCACAGTGACAAGGCAGTAAAAAAGACTTTAAGCATCCCCATGTGGCTGAATACTCTTTGTGAGGAAAAAAGCATCAACTTTTCAAAAGTATTGCAGGATGCCTTATTGACAAAAGTACAATCGCTATGACTGGCAGCAGCCCAAAACAGAATATGCGTTACCTGATAAGAACACCGCCCCGACACTCGCCAAAAGTACAAGGGCGGTTTTCTCTGTCTATTCACGTTTTAAAAGCCTATTTTCTCATTTCATCCCCCTACCCTTATATTTCTACCCTTGCGCCATTTCAAGCCGAATTTGCCCCTCTGCAAGCCCTACTATAAGGCATTTGAAACTATTTCCGCTTGAACCTCTCCGCTATCTCTCTGCGTTGCTCTTCTGAAAGCTGTTTTGTAGGGTTTATCTTTATCCATGCAACCGGGATATGGGCGCACAAGCTGCCATCCTGATTCTCTGCCACAATCTCGCATTCCTCCGGGCGTTCTGCTGCCAGCTTCTTAATGCGGCTCTTATACCGCCCCTGGCAGAAAGTGACCGCCGCCCTCTCACTATCCTTTACGAACTCAATCACATTCTCCACATTTCCAGTGATTTCCGGCAGCAGGATTTCCCCCACTGTCAAGCCGACTGCATCCGCTATCCGTTCCGCTGCGTCCTCGGATGCAAAGCCATCTTTTACAATCCACTGGAAAGACTTCTGATAAAGCTCCGTCCTGCTGCATACCGTTTCTTCTGTCAGGCTCTTTTCCTCCATGACTTCCACAATCCTTTTACCGTTCAATCTCATACTGTGTCTATCCTTTCCCGGCATAGTGCCGTTACAATAACCGTTCTCTTTTTTGTGTACTATTTTGTACGATTTACACCGAAAATCTCCGATATGGCAGCAGGCGCATAATTCCCGGAAATACTAAGTTTTGCAGAGGGCAGCAGGACTATAAAGCTATTCTTTAGGGATATTTAGGGTTAAAGGTTCAGGTTCTTTCAGGTTCTATGTACCGGGAAATAACAGGTTTTCACAAGTTCCACACCCCCGGAAATATAAGGTTTTGTTAGGTTCTGCCGGCTGCTCTCTGCTCCCTTTTAGGGTGTAAGAAATGTGAGGATACAAGCCCCTTTTATGGTATCTGAAATGTTGGGTTACTTTCTTATGACTGCCGGAACTGCCGATTGTGCGCCGCCCTTTTAAGGTCTTGGGAATCTCGGCATACTCTTTTAGGGGCTATAAAATCTCTAAATGCCTTTTATGGACTCCGAAATCTCCGAATACTTTTTAGGGGCTGCGCAATCTAGGGTGTCCGATATGTCTTGATGCACATTCTTTTTTAGTGTAACTTTTTGTAACTTTTCTCCTGCGCGCGTATCGTGTCCACTAATTCAGTTTTGCCCGGAAAATCAAGACTTTTCCCTTGCTCCTATACCGTGTCATTAAACTTCTTTTTTTGGTGTGCATTTCTGTGCATTTTTGCACTTTTCCTCTCGCACGTGTATCGTGTAAAGAAACTCTTTTTTTTGCTCGAATTTTCTCGAACTTTCCTCCTGCGCATTATCGTGTTGCAAAACTCTTTTTTATTCCACTTTTCGCAACATTCAGCGAATAAAACTCTTTTTTGTGTGCACTTTTGTGCATTTTATGTATTTTCCCCTCTGCTGCCTTTTGCTGAAAAATCAGGGAAAAACCGTTACAAAAACCTATACTCCCCAATCGCTTTTCAGGCGGTTCAGCATCTTCATTTCCCCGCTTGTGTCCTTATCCGGGTTACTGTCCGGGTGAAATGCCTTTGATAATGTGCGGTAGAACTTTTTTAACATGGCCTTGTCAGCTTCATTGTAGTTAGGAACTGTGCTTTCTTAGCCGCATATATCGTAGTTATTTTTTCGTGCTTTTCATGTGTTTTATATTCTTCGGTTTCATGGAACTCACCTTGAATTTTATCTATCAACGGTTCGATTTTCTTTTCAACAAGTTCATAAATTTCATCAACGCTTGCAGACAATCCCTCTGCTGCCAAATTTATTTTACTATTGCACCAATCATACAAGCTGAAAAAATCCGTTGCCAAATCATAATAATTCACTGTGCATAATGCAAACTGCTTCTTTTGGACTTATCCGTTTTTCCTGAAGCTGTGATGTATGCTTATGCGGTAGGCTTTCTTTACTGGCCGTTCAAATCTTTCGTTGCCGTAGAAATGCCAGTAATGCCCTATGTCCTCCCCATTGAAAATAATTGATAAATATTCCGATTTCAGTTCCTTTGCATATCCACCTTTATCAGATTTTTTTACATTCATTTCCTGAATAACACAAAACATAATATTTCCTTTCCGTAGTTACTGCGCCACGTTACACAATAACCACATATCCCCTGCCGATAATTCCGCTGCGCCCCTGCCGCTGAATAGATGCACCCTCTTTTCAAATGCGGCCTGCTGCCACTGGCTATTTCAATACCTCCCGGCAGAAATAGGAAAATGTGCTGTATATGAAATATCCGCTGTACTGGCTATCTATGAACTGCACATTGCATCCGAAACGGCTCTCCCACGTTTTCAGGCTTGACATAAAAGAAACGGGCGTAAGCTGTGTATTATACTTGTGGGAAATGATAGAGGAATAGCCGCCCATATCCTCAACCATCAAATATATTTTCGCTCCGGCGTTCCTGGCTTTCAAAAATTCCGCTTCAAACTGCTGCCGTTTCTGTGCCAAATTGCCGGATAATTCTTCTAAACTGGCTTTTCGTTCAATCACAATCGAATCATGGAAATATATATCTCCCTGCCCGGTTGCGGCAGAGGGCAGCAGAAAAGTATAATCCCCAAAATCCAGTTTTTCTTTTCGGTATGTAATCCCTTGCTTATCGAAATATGACAATATGTGTTCGTTCCGCTTCTCCCTCGTATCAATCAGAACAACCATTTGTTTTGTCAATTTCTTTATGCTCTCAATATCAAATTTGTATGACTTCACGCTATGCGCCCCTTTCTTTCAGTTCCTTATCCAAATTGGCGAAAAACCGCCGCCTGCACGAATAAAAATCAGTCCTGCAAAATGGCGGCTTTTCTATCTCCCCCAGTTCCCACCGCACCGCCAGAGTGTCAAAAGACTTGCCCTGTCTGACAGATAGCAGAATCCACGGCGAAATAGCTTCAAGCCCTTTGCAGGCCACTTTCAGGATCTTGCTTTTCCTTTCCAGTTCATCAATAGCCGCCAGTAATAAGGCAATCGCCAGTTTCGCATTATCATACTTCTTTGCTATCTGCCCGGATTCATCAACCAACTGCTGCCATCTCTCATCTTCTGATTGCTGTATGCCTGCATATTTCTTGTAAAATTTCCATGCGTCCGTGAACATTCCATAGATTTTTTTCAATTCTTCATTCGTTACCAAATAAGCCAACCTCCCAACATTTCCGCTTTAGCAACTGGTAAACCTCCGACAGCTTATCCCGGTTCTGCGGCTCCTGCCTTACCTCTCTTTCAAAATCCTGCTGCATTTCAGAAAGAATATTGTTCCTCTGCTCCACACTTTCAATGCCAGTGATCCGCTCCCGGTATCGGTCATAAAATGCCATACTGGCAGCAGGCAGCCCCGGCGCATCCGCTAAACTGATAATTTTATTTCTGTTCATCCGGCTTTCCTGCCTCCGGCCATATCTCGCCGCCCTCTAATTCATATCCACACACATCATAGACAGCTTCATCCAATGGGGAAATTCCAAGTATATCATGCCTACAAGGGAGAAGCTGCTTGATTTTAGGTACTTCCGTTGGCCTGCTCCATTTAATCTCCGTTTTGATTTCTCTCTCCTGATACCTTACATTTTCTTCACCAAAAGCATCGGTAAGCAGAGAAAGCTGTTCTTTGTCGAAAGACATATCATGTAATTCTTTGCAGCTTCTGATATTCTCTATGTACACCTTTACAACACAATCTCCTGATGCATTGGCAAGAATTGAAAGCAACTCTCCCTCTTTCTCATAATAGGTTTCCGTGTCGCTGAATCTTACCCAAACTTCTTTTACCTTTGCCATAATTTCTCCTTTCAATTTGTCTGCCTGATTACCAAAAAACATAAAATTCCTTACATCCATTTTACACACTTCATTTTGCTAAAGTGCTTGAAACCCTTGATTTTACTGGATTTGTGCAAAATGTGCATTTTACATGGGACATTCTGAAATTCATTCCTTATAGGGTTTTTACATTTGTTTTGCACATTTTGCACATTTTGGGATTTTTCTTAGTCAAACGGTAGTGATTCCTGCCCTCTATACTCAATAAATTCTGTTTCCACGGTATAGCCCTTTACTATATTTTTTACGGTCTTTCCGTCTACTGTCCCACTATTCGCAAACAATCCCTTTGTTTTAAGTTCTGCAAAGAAATTTGACTTGTTTTCCACTCCGAAGCCGTTTTCCTCGCACCACTTTGAATAAACATCGTAAATATCTTTTGCCTTGCTGTTTTGCTCTGTCTTTGTCAGACATTCATTGATAAAATTTCCTATCTTGTCACTGTCTATCCTATAAGTATCCGTAGCACGTAATCGTTGGCAGATAATTTGTATTTATCACAAGTTTAAATTTAGGGATAAAGCTAAATTCCCTTTGGTGTAAATGCCTTGCCGTAATGCTGTCCCTGCCTAACAATGACTTTAATAATGCTGTGTCAAATAACATCCGTTTTGGCGGCTCACTGGCATTGCAGAACCTGCACCCTGCCAGTCGTGCTATATCTCCGCTCGCCTGTCTGCTATCAAGATTTTGCTTTACTGCTAAACTCTCCGGCTTCATTGTCAAGGCATAGTCACCCAACAAATATATGATGGTTTCACAAAATGTACTTTTTCCGTGTGGTACTCCCAAAGAGGATAAAACACGTTTCCCGCTCTGTGTTCCCCGTCAGTGAAAGCCCTGCTATCTTTTGGAGATACAGCGTTTTCTCCGTATCACCCTGCATGATTTCCAGTAAAAACTTTTTCCATTCCCTGCAATCGGCAGCAGGGTTATATTCAGCGCTGCATATCTTTGAAAGAAGCATATCGGGGCTGTGGCTCAAAAATACAGGCTTATCCCCGGACAAATCAAGTGTGCCGTTCTGCAAATTCAAAAAATAATCATTCACATCTAACTGCTCATTGCTGAAAAAATATACGTCCTTGCTGTCCTGAAGCATATTGTTCCGGTTCCTGATATTACATAATGCCGCTACTGCTTTCAGATATTTTCCCTCTGTATCAACATTTACCGCATATCTCACAAGTGCATCCGACAGGGCTTTTGCTGATGCCCTCGCACTCACCCCCTCAATATCATCAATCCACCGTTTACCGTCATACCGCATAAAATCTTTTCGTGATGGGTTATATCTGTGCTTGTCCTTAAATACATCCGCAAACAGCCGCCCAAATCCCTTATCTGATGTTTCGTACTGTTCAGCGTGTAAATCCCTTATCGCCTGTTCTAAATGTTTGTTCTGCTGCCCTTGTGGAATAACAGGACGGCCAGCATCCTTTTGTTTTGTAACGGATTCATTGATACAAGGCGTTTCCTCAATCATTTCTTCCAACTGCTGCAATGTGCCGCCATTTGAAAAGAAATCTGCAATATCCGCGTTATCCCTGCTTTTGTCCGGGACAACCACTTTGATAGATGCCGCCACGCCGTTTAAAGATGATATAATATCCCTTGTGAGGTTTTCCCCTGCCTTGTCGTTATCCTGCAATATGACAATATCCGTACCCTTGAAAAATGCGGCAAACTTTTTTCCCTTAGATTTCCAATCATTGGAACTGCCAGCCGTTACAACATTCTCTGCCCTATTTGCATGGCAGACATCAACGCACTTTTCGCCCTCTGGTATGTACACCCTTTCCCCTGCCTGGTACTGCCGGAAATCGCCGTACATGACAATGCAGGACTGATATTCCCCTTGCCTGAATTTCCGTATATATCCATCCTTTTCCACGCCCTGCGATATATGCTTTTCTTTCCTCCCACCATCCGAAATATAGTCAATGCGGTACTTGTCATAAAGTTTCTTTCCCTCCGCATCCTTGTAACGATAGTGATGAATTGAACAGATTTCCTTTACAGAAAAGCCCTCTCTTTTTGCTTTGGCATATAAGCGTTCTTGTCGTCAAAATCGGACAGAAGGCGGTACTGTTTATGCTTCGTGATGTCAAACTTATTGGAGAAGAACGGTCTTACCCCTCTAAGCTGCATGATGCACTTTCCTCCGTCCATGACTGCAATCTCATCTTGGCTCATCAATTCTATGCAACATTGTCAAGTGATGAATTTAAATTTACGCTCAACAAAAAAAGCAGGGACTCTCTCGAATCCCTGCTTTATCCAGAAACACCTCTATACTTATGATACACATATATCCATTTAGTCTCAATAAGTAAAAAATTCCTTACTCCACTATAACACATAAGTAACTGGATTTTTAAAAATATTTCTCAACATAATATTTTACTGTCATATTACTGGATATATATTTTCTGCACCTGCTCCATAAGTTACATTGATTGTATATTTGGTATCATATATTAAACTTGTGAGTTAAAAGTTTGTACCACTAAGAAGCCAGAAAATCCCAGTGTTTTTCTGACTCTTCCTGTAGCTCATGAATTATCTGTGTTATGTATGATTTAGGCTTTTGCTCCAAAAGGCGGAAAAAATGTTTCCGGAAATAGTGCATAAGGGCTGCTTCGGAAACCCTTCCTTTGGATGGTGTCCTTTGGTAACGGATCTGACTGGAACAAACCTTTCCAATAAAACGGATGGAAAGGGTCTGTAGTATCCCCATTGCGATGCAGGACAGTTCCATATGCACTTCAATGGCACGTACCGTTTTCAGTATTTTTTTACGTGATCTTTCATCCTCCACACGCTCTAAGGGTGTGGGTTCCCCTTTCTTTTGGTAGTAGCTTAGTTTCGGCATGTGCTTTGACCAAAAGTGATAACAGAATGCGCCTGTCTGCTGTTTCAGTTCACGAAATGTGCATTCGATCCGGAAACGGTAGCTGTAAAGCCGGATAATGGATAGCGGATCAAGTGCCAGACTGGTGCTTGCCAGAATGCTCTGGATGCCATCCATTTCTACCAGTACAAACCGCAGTTCCTGGTACAGCTTCTGCCCCCAAAGAAGATCTATGCTGTAATAGCGTATCGTTTTCTTTTTGCCATAGAGTTCGGTTTCCGTTTCCATGAACTGTTCCTTATGGGAGGCGAACAGTCCTTTCAGGTGAACGGCATCCCCCTTTTTGGGCGGCCTGCCCCTGCCAGGTTTTCGGGGACCAGGCTTTTGGAACGCGGTACAGGACTTTTTGGCTTTGGTGACGATTTCCATGTGTACTTTCCCGCTGTTGTTTAATTCCCTGAGTTTTTCAAGGGCTGGCACAGTAAGGAAATACCTGTCCAGCAGGAGCAGGGAGTCTCCAAAAGTGAGGGCGGCATGATAAGAATCCTCCACCATCTGTACCACATGAGAGGCAGTTGAAACAGATGCGCCTTTCCATTCCCTGGCAGCCTGGAGCCCGTCATGGAGCCGGATGCTTAAGGGGATGCACGCCCAGCTGCGGAAGTTCCCGGCCAGTATGCCAAGCCCGCCGAACATATGCCCATGCATGTATTCTGGTTTTGCAGAATTCTCGGATTCCTGGAATAGCTTCTTCACCCCCGGCATACGGCGTCCTTCTTTTGACTGCTTTACCCCGTCACCAACAAGGACATGGAAGTTCCCTTCCTTGTAAAGGGGCGCATACAGTCTGACAGCAGAGAACCAGCGTTTTCGGATATCCTCTAATGACCATGAGGATGCCCTGAAAAAGTGAAGCATGGAATCATAGCAGCCCGGGGCAAGGGCAAGGTCACGAAGTATGGAAGTGACACCAAGCTTATCCGAACGGAGCATAAGCCCTGTGATGATGATCACAAACCAACGGAAAGCAGCTTTACGGGAAAAACAGGATTCAAAATGGCATAAAATCTTTTCAATAATATTTAACATAGTCGTATGGTCATCCGCCAGCAAGTATGATAAACTCATATTTGAAATAACTCTTCTGGTGGATTTATCCTTTTTTATTTTGGCAACTTATAGGATACCATAAAACCATATGGAAGGGTTATTTTTTTATTGATAACTTACAACTCACCAGTATTAAATTTTGAGATACACATTTTACACAACTATAACTAATATCTACTGTCTTTTTATCATCAGAAAATGACGATGAATACGAATTAGCCTTATACGCTGGATAAGAAGAAATTGAAGACCCTGCTGAACTTATATCTCCAGTGTAAATTGTACTTCCACTAACTGTTGTTGTATAGGCATTAATATACAAATAGTTAGCATTACTTGCATATTAATATTAATATTTCTACTTCTCAAGAGTTGAATAACCTACTGCATCATCATCCTTTCTCATTTCTGTTTCTTGTGCTACCACTTTGTCAAACGCCTGCTCTGCCACATATGCATCCCTAATATATTCCTCAAATTCATCTAATGACATATTAGTATAAAATGTTACCATTTCATCATACGTAGTATCTCCCGTTGGCGATAAGACATAATCAGTGCCCAGCTCATCATTTAGCAATATAAGCCTTTCCTGATAAGGTGTTAAGTTGTTAACCTCCTCCTTTGCATAAGCAAACGAATTCTGCCCTAGTATAAGAACTCCTGCCATAACTAATGCTGCAATTGATTTGATTTTTTGAACATATGTTGTTCCTCCTTTTGTTTTTTTATTATTATAGAAGAAAGCTTCTATAAATAATCATAGTCCAATAATACCATTGCCCTCATTTATGCTATATTCAATCGTAACATATTTTGATAAGTCTATTATTTCCCCCTGAACTGTCATCGCATATACGAGGTAAATTCCTTCCTGTTGACTTTCATATTCTATTAGTCTTGAAAACTGAAATTTAACTGTTTGTCGGGTAATACAATTATATACATATATACCTTCAATGTCGCGGGAATTGCTTAACCCACTTAAATCTATTATAATGTTGCTGTTTTCCTCGACTCGCAATGATTCATTTCCATAATCATGATAAATCAAATCATCTAGATTTGCGAAAACATTTCCTGAAAACGTCAATATTTTATTGGAGCAGTTGATAATATATAAACTATACTCCGTTCCGTCTTTTATATCCATCTCATTACTAACAAATTCTTCTGTACAATCCGATAACACTTCTGTATATTTTTTATCCACAATATATCCAAGCGAATACTCTCTATCATCGCCCACCAGATGACCTTTTAGGAAAATGGAGCTTGTTTCGCATTGAATATTTTGGATATTTAGAATTACCATTTGATTAGGACAAATTTCAAGATTATCAATATTATTATTCACATCGATCTTAAACTCTTTTACATTACTTACATAACCTATCTTTTCAATATCTTCTTCGCATAAAAATTCACTCTTCATTTTGTTAGGAACATTAATGTATCTAATCACAATAATGCATACAAAAATTGTAATCAAAGCTACCATATATATATATATATTAATATTTTTTTTCTTGTGCTTTAAAATATTGCTCATTATCTGTTCTTCTATATCATGAGAGAATATAAGGCTATTCATCTCTTTTACATATTTCTCATTTTTATTCGGCAAAATAATCATCTCCTAACAAAGTTTTAAGAATTTCTCTTCCTCTTTTCAATCTAGTTCCGATTGTTGCAGGTTTTATTTTTACAATTTCCGAAATTTCTTTAATTGAATATCCTTCATAATACATCAAATAAATCGGAATCTTGTATTTTACATCCAAGGATAATACAGCATTTAATAAATCACCTGTTTCATTTGTAGGCAAATCTTGCTGTACATTTGGCATTTCACTCCTTTTTCTAATCCATGCAGTTTTCATGTGGTTTTTAGACTTGTTAATTGTCACTCTTAAGTCACGAACCACCAGCCCTGCTGGTGGTTTGCTGTTGGCCCTACGGGGCCGATGTTACTTTTCCGCCTAAAGGCGGTCTGACAAACCATTGTCTTGTTACTCTTCCGCCTAAAGGAGGTTCAGTAAGCCATTGTCTTGTTACTGGTGGCCGCTTAAAAGCGGCTCTCTGTTACCTTGCTTATTCGCCCTCCATATGGTCTCGTTCATACTGTTCACTGATGTACTTCTTAATCGTTTCCTCATTTACGTTACCTACCGTTTCACAATAGTATCCTCTTGCCCAAAAATGTCGATTGTATTTCTCGCGGTATTCTGGATGCCTGTCAAATATCATCAGTGCACTTTTTCCCTTGATTCTCCCTATCGTCTTTGATACACTTAATTTGGGCGGAATTGATACATACATATGCACATGATCAGGCAGTGTCGCCGCTTTTATGATCGTGACTTCCTCCATTTTACATACTTTACCGAGAATTTCCCCTACTTCCTTTCTCAAGCTTCCAAACATCGCTTTCTTACGATATTTTGGAATAAATACAATATGGTACGTGCAATTATACTTGCTATGTGCTAAACTTAAATCGTCCATTGGACACCTCCGTTGTATATGATGCGGTTTGCCAGACCTGCATTCATTATACAGCGGAGTTTTCTATTTTGATACTCTGCTCACCGCCTCCGGCATCTGTTAGTCTCCCCAGCTCTGCTGGGGGATTTATAACTGTTTCATTAACCATGCTTTCATGTATTCATCTGAACCTATTTTCCACATATTTCTATATAATGATAAAAAAACATCTTGTGCTATGTCTTCGGCATCGTGCGAGTTTTTAGTATATGTATAGGCAATATTCAAAACCATTTGAGTATATTCTCTTACAGCGTCCTCTATTTTATTTTCCTGCATACTATTCACCTCTGTTTATAATACAATTTAACAAGCATATTTTTTTCAGGAATTTATATTTTTTTAGTTATCGTTGCAGTTATGGTCTATAGATTCTGTAATTAAGTAAATCCAGAAAATTACACAAAGGATTCTGCATTTTATATTTCGTTTGCGGACAAAGCAAGTCCCAAACCTCAAATCTGTCGTTTTTGGACGGACAAATATATGCAAGATTTCAAATTTACTCACTTATAGTATTATGTTTTCTACATCACATACAAACTGCAATTGAATAAAATCGCTGTGCCACAGCTTCATCAAGCCATCGCACAACGATTTCGTTCATTGACGCTATCATATGCCACAATTCTCAAGGCAGTCAAAAATTACTGCTTTCTAAGGAATTGTTTTTAAAAGCGCAGTGAGATATTTTATAATTCACCAACAAAATTATATACAATCCGTACTTCCTGTGTCTTTACCCTGTCCACTTTCTTAGGTTCTCCAATCAGTATGCAGTTAATCAATCGGTTTAATACCGTTTCGTCAAGCTCCGTAATGGCAGCATAACGCCTGATTTCCCCCATAAACATCTGCACATCGCCCTCGGAATGTTCCTCCTCACTGATAAGTGCAGCTATCTCCTGCATACAGCTCTGATTGTTTTCCTGTTCCTTTTCCATTGCGTCCGTCAGCTTCAGGAAACGCTTTTCAGTAAGTATTCCCTTTGCCTTGTCTGCATAAAGACTGATAAAAGTATCGTCTATCTCCTGATTGCGCTGTGCAAGGTTCTCATACTCTTTTTTCAGGCTGTCCGTATCCGCAAGATACTGTTTTTCCATTCTACGGCTCAATCTGCCATAAAACGCTTCCTTATCCTTTAGTGCCATAGCTGCAACTTCCTGTATATCTGCAAGCACAAGGTTATATAAATCCCTCGCTTCAATTTTGTGGCTTGTACAGGCATTTTTCCCCAAACGGTTATAAGTCTGACAGATATAATATACCTTGTCTATCGGTTCACGCTCTTTTCCTGTACGGCGATCTTTATTTGTCCTCCCAATTTTCTCATAACGCACCTGCATGGACTTTCCACAAGTGGCGCAGTAAACAATTCCATGAAAAATATTGTAATATGGGCAGTTATTCCCCTTCATAATCGGCGGTCTGCGGTTTATAAGCAGCTGAACCTTATCCCACTCTGCTTTAGGGATAATGGCTTCGTGGCAGTCCTCTATGACTTCCCTCTGCTCCCTCGGAATGATGTTGTAAGTGTTGGAACGTATCCCCTTCTGGTGTGTCTTGCAGACAACGTGTGCGCCCTTGTAAAATGGATTTCTCAAAATGGTTGATATGCGTGAACCGCTCCATGCATAATAATTTACGTCACAGTCCGTTCCTGTCTGCATTCTTGTAATCGGTATCCGTTCTTCCATCAAAACCTTGCATATTTTCATGTTCCCGAAGCCGTCAAGTGCAAGGTCAAATATCCGTCTGATAATCGGCGCGGTTTCCGGATCAATGATAAGATGCCCATTGTCATCAGGATCACGCATCAGTCCCAAAGGCGGCTGTCCGCCATAGAACTTCCCCTGTCTTGAGCGTGTCATGCGCCCTGCAAGCACTTTTTTTGAAATATCCCTGCTGTACATATCATTGAACATTGATTGTTTAGGAAAGGTATAGGCAAACAAGCAAAAATCCAGTATTCATGCGGGTTTGCGGCGGGATGGCTCTCGGACAAGCAGCCTCTCAAATGGCAGATAAACATACAATCGCATATCGTTTCCAAGGGAGAATGTACATTTACGTCACATTCTCCCTTTTTTCGTCTCCTGCCAGAATTTAAGGAGGCTATATGAAAAAACAATGCAAAGAGGTGGTATCATGACCGCCCAGATTATCGCCGTTGCCAACCAAAAAGGTGGTGTCGGCAAGACAACGACCTGTGCCAATCTTGGTATTGGGCTGGCCCAGGAAGGAAAAAAGGTATTACTTATTGACGGTGACGCATTATGCCGAATTCGGCATAATGCGTCTTATACCGAAAAAATAGTTATTCCGAAGTTTCTAAGCTTTCATAGAAAATACAGTGATTTTATGAAAAACATCGGAATAACTAAAT
>KE159546.1:37049-51054 GCA_000403215.2 Lachnospiraceae bacterium A4 | reverse complement strand
ACAGAAGCCATGGATGATTTCAGCGATGACCTTCTTTTGAGAAAGAAATATGTATTCAGCGGAATTGAGAGTTTTTATTGATATAAAATAAGTATATAGGATTTGAAAAAAAGTGTAAATAAGATAGAGGGGATGTTTTGCGCATTTTTTCAGATGTGGACAACTGAAAAGAAAAAAAGCTGTGAAGGCGGCAGGATGTCCAGATTCCGAACCGACTGACAGCAAGTTCATAATAAACGATGTCGTTTGGAAGCCTTCGTGAAACAACCCTGGAAAGTATGTAGAAAATACTTGAATAATATAATAATTTAATATATAATTAATGGACGGATAACATTTCGGGGCAAATTGTTATCTGTATTATGTTAAATACAGTGACATTTTGCAAGCATTTTTTCCCGCCATAGTGTGGGGAATGGAAAGAAAGTTTGTATGAAAATATTAATCATTTCACATGAATATCCCCCGATAGGCGGGGGCGGTGCCAATGCATGTTTTTTTCTTGCGAGGGAATTTGCAAGGATGGGGCACCAGGTGGCGATAATTACAGCCCGGTTTAAAAACTGTCCGGAGAAGGAAACTACTTCGGACGGCGTTTTAATTTACCGAGTAAAGTGCAGGCGCGCGAATCGGGAAAAAAGCAGCCTTCCGGAAATGTTTTCCTATCTTTTGAGTGCATGGAAGGCTGCCGTGCAGATTGCCGAAAACGGCAGATATGACACGTGTCTGGTGTTTTTCGGCATACCGAGTGGTCCAATTGCCCTGCACCTGAAATTTAAGTACCACATGCCCTACATTGTCAGGTTTGGCGGGGGTGATATTCCGGGTGCGCAGAAACGGTTCAGGCTCGTATATACAATATTGTCACCATTCATAAGGAATATTTGGAAAAATGCCGACTATTTGGTGGCAAACAGCGAGGGGCTTTGCCTGCGTGCACAGAAATTTGAATACAGGTATCGGATTGACATTATTGAGAACGGTGTCGACAGCCAGTTCTTTGTTCCGGGCGGGATTCCCAGAAATAATGACGAGGTAAGGATACTGTTTGTATCGAGACTGATCGAGGGGAAGGGGTTGCAGTTCCTGATTCCAAAGATGAATTCCATTCAGGAAAAAGTATATCAGAAAACCGGAAAGAAGGTACGGCTGGTTATAGTCGGTGACGGACCCTACAGACAGGCGCTGGAATCCATGGTCAGGGAGACCTCGACGGGCGGCTGCGTACAGTTTGAGGGGCGCAGGGACAGGGAAGAAGTAAGGCTGTACTACCAGAATGCGGATGTTTTTGTCCTGCCGTCGCTGTCGGAAGGAATGCCAAATGTTGTCCTGGAGGCAATGGCATGCGGACTGCCCATAGTCATGACGCCATGCGAAGGCAGCAGGGAGCTGGTTACCGACAATGGTTATGTTTCCACTATTGAGGAGTTTCCCCGCAGCCTTGTAAGGCTGTGTACCGACAGCGACCTGCGCCTCAGAATGGGGCGTAACAGCCTGCACCGGATTAAGGAGCACTTCCAGTGGGAATACATCGCCATGAGGTATATGGAGATTTTGGGGGAAACGATACATGAAAGACAGACCAGTTAAAAAAGTTTTCAGCCGAAGGCTGTACATAACAATAGATACGGAAATGGATGCGGATATTCACTGGAAAAAAGCGAATCCGCCCGAGTTCAGTTCTGTTTTGGAAGGGATACCAGAACTCTTGCGGCCAATCTGGGACAGATACAATGTAACCCCCATCTATTTCGTGTCCCCCGAAGTCGTGGAAAACGAGGCATGCTGTGAAGTTCTGAGGGAGGAAATAAAAAAGGGGGCCGTCATAGGGGCGCATTTGCACCCCGAGTATATCAGCCCCTGTAGGAAGGAGCCTTCTGACATTAAGGCTGCCGAATTTCCCTGCAACGCATATACCCGTGACATTGAGAGACAGAAGATAAAGAATCTCGCTTGTCTGATAGAGCATAATCTGGGAGTAAAACCCGAATGGTACAGAGCCGCGAGGTTCGGGGCAGATGCAGATACTATGGCAATATTGCAGGGATTGGGGTTCAAATACGACAGTTCACTCACACCTGGTATTGATTGGAGTAGCAAGGGCGGTCCCGACCATCGGAGGACACCGCTTCACAGTTATTATTTGAATCCTTCTGACATCTACAGCGATGATGGTCTGACGAATGGCGTCAGGGAATACCCTGTGACAATTTTAGGAAAAAGATTTGGCTTTTGGGGAAAAATATTTCCTGACCTATGGCTGCTTTACCGCTGGATACGTCCGTCTCATATGTCGTATCTCGAGCAAAAACATATGATTAGAAAATTAAAAAAAACTGGCATAACGGATATCGTGATGATGTTTCATTCAATGGAGGTTATGGTGGGGAAGACCCCGTATGTGCGGACAAAATGGATGCAGAAATATTTTCTTTGGCGTTTGGAAAAAACAATTCGGTTTGCGAGGCGTCAGGGGTATAGAGGTACATTTTACAAGGAGGACTAATGGAAAATCAAGATGATATTCTATATATAGTGGCACCAGCCTACAATGAAGAAGATAATATTGAAAAGTTTGTTAAAGAATGGTACGGTTTGCTACCCCCCCCCCCGTATAGTGAATTATCACGGCTGGTTATTGCTGATAGTGGAAGTTCAGATAGTACACATGCAATCTTAAATAAATTAAAAGAAAGGTACCCCAAATTAGAAATCTTATCTGATACTAAAAAGGAGCATGGGCCTAAAGTAATTGCCTTGTATGAATATGCAATAGAGAAGGGGGCTGATTACATTTTTCAAACAGATTCGGACAACCAAACCAGTTCCGATGAATTTTGGGACTTTTGGGAAGCAAGAAATAAGTTTGATGGAATATTTGGCTATAGGAATACTCGGGAAGATGGTTGTTTCCGTTCCTTTACTGAAAAAGTTGTTTGTTTGCTTTTAAAAATTTATTTTAAAATAGATGTGCCTGATGCAAATGCTCCTTTTCGATTAATGAAGTGTGATAAAGTAAAAAAGTATTTATGCAATTTGCCGTTGGATTACAATCTGCCAAATATTATGATGACTACATATTTTGTATATTATAAAGAAAAAGTAGATTTTCTAACAATATCATTTAAATCCAGAAAAGCTGGTACTAACTCAGTTAATGTGCGCAAAATAATTAAAATAGGATGGCAGGCTCTTTGGGATTTTCATAAACTAAGAAAAAATATGAACAAGGAGTTTGTCAAATGAAACTGATAAAAATCCAGTTGCATAAGTTTGCTTCAATATGCGTTTTTTTCTATATTTTATTTTTAGGTTTCGTTATATCCATGCAATGTGAGATAGCTCCATATTCCAAAAAGCTTCCAGGAATTGATGAGAGTGTTTTCGAGACAATGGGCTATCTAATGACAAAAGGGTATATTCCATATCGGGATAGTTTTGATCATAAAGGTCCTTTGTTATATATTATTAACTGGCTGGGGATGCAAATATCTTATTATAGAGGTATCTGGATTATTGAGTTAATAGTCATTACAAGTACGTTTTTTATTCTATATAAAATTACGCGACTTGTATGTGGAAGGCTCGGTGGATGTTTTTCCATGTTTGTCATATCTTCCTCGTTGCTTTTCTACCTTGACGGCGGAAATTTAGTTGAAGAATATGCGATGCCATTTATTGCTGTTTCTGTATATTTCTTTTTAGATTATTTTTTAAACCAAAAAATAAGCATATACAGATTAATAATCTGCGGTTTTTCATTTGGAGCTGTTTTGCTTTTGAGGGCAAACATGATTTCTGTATGGATTTGTTTTTGCATTGCAGTTTTTATTCAATTAATTAGCAATAAGCAGTACAAAAAGATAATAGAATTTATATTATGGTTTTTAAGCGGTATGATGCTCATTCTTTTGCCAGTATTTATCTGGCTTGCGCTAAATCATGCATTTAAAGATTTTTGGAATGACTATATTATATTCAATAAAATGTATGTGTCTAATTCTGTCCGTGCTACATTGCTTAATAAATTTAATTCTTTTCAGTACTTTTTAAATAATGTCCTAATCATTGGTTCAACTGTTATGACCGTTTATTTATGCAGACTTAAAAGGGGCTATTGTGATATTGCGTATCTGATATGCTTGATGGTGACACTTCCGTTGATTAGTATGTCAGGAATGTCCTATGCACATTATGGAATGGTTCTTGTCCCGCTAATGGCATATCCGATAGCTAATTTTATATCCTCGGGAAAGTTATATGAAAAAAACGCAGGCATCAGTATTGTTATTATCTGGCTTTTGATTAATTACACAATAACTCCTTTTGGTACGGCAGTTTCTCATCTGATAGAAAATTACATAAACCGAAATATCGACCAAAGAAACGGCATATATGACATTGTGGAACTGATAGAAAACAATACGGATGAGCAGGATAAAATTACTGTATGGGGAAATTGGAATATAATCTATTTGCTGAGTAAACGTATGCCTGCTTCCAAATATTCCTATCAATTCCCGATTGCAGAAGTTGACGAAAGCATATATGAAGAATATTTTAATGATTTGGAATTAACACCGCCCACCTTTGTAATTGTAAAGCCTGGAAGAGAATTGGGGCGGATGGCGGAATATTTGGATACGCATCGTGAGTATAGTTATTTTGGCAAAGTAAATGATGCTGATATTTATTACAGGGAAACTGTGAAATAGAGAAAGGATTATGTTTATGCAGCGTGTCAAAAAAATTTTAGGAATAAAATTGTTAGATATATGGTTTGATGAGAAACTTTTTATCAATTCTGCATGGCCGATTCGGTGTCTGCACACAAATCAGGAGCTGGACAAGAATGTATATGATTTTAAGGAAACAGGTAAAACATTTTTGCTTGACATCAGCAGACAGGAGAATGAAATCTTTTCTAGTTTTGAAAGCAAGTCATGTAGATATCCGATAAATAAGGCCAAAAGGGATGGAATCCATGTATGGAAAGCTGAGTCTGAAAGTGATAAAAAAAGATATCTTGATTTTGAAAATAAATTTGCAGAAAAAAAGGGAATTCCGGCAGTAAATAAGGAGGAACTGGACGCTTTGGAAATATATGTTGCAGAAACTCCAGTACGGGAATTTTTGGGCGGCTGTGCATTCCTCACATCTTCTGATCAAAAAACTGTGAGGTATAAATATGGAGCAACATCCCACAAATTTAATGCAAATGAAGCTATCTTATGGCAGGCAATCTGTGATTACCATGCGCGGGGGTTTGTCTGTTTTGACTTCGGAGGATGTAAGGTGACTGACGATAAGGAGAGCTTTTATTATAAGAATTTTCAGTTTAAAAAGAAATTTGGCGGGGAGCTCTCAGACAGCTACAGGTATTACAGAATAAAGGGAATTTATAAAGGAATGTACTATTTTGCTAATTTGTTTATAAAAATTTTTTTTAAGGGTAATCTTAATGAATTTATCGTTTGGTTAAATAGGAAAATTCATTAAAATTACAATGAAGTGTCGTGAAAGGGTATGAAATGTACGTAAAAAATTTGAAAGAACTGATAATGTATATATGTAATCTTATTCGAAAAGGAACGTTTTGGTTTTCTGTAAAATACATCTTTTGGGTGATTCTGGACAAAATCAGAGGAGTGGATTATGTCAAAAATGAAAGCTATGAAAAATTAGGATTAAATCCTGAGGAGTCCTCTGTATTTCAGGCTACTAGAGATATAAAATATTTAAAGAAGGTGCTTAATGATTTGGAAATAACACCTGATGATGCAATTTTGGATTTGAGTTGTGGAAAAGGATATCTGATGAAAATTTTTGCATCATATCCCTTTAAAAAGGTTGGAGGTGTGGAGTTGAGTGAGAAGTTAAGCAGAACAACCCAGGAAAATCTTAATAAGGAAAAAATTTCAAATTACGAAATATTTAACGAAAATGCAGCAACATTTAATCAATATAACGAATACAATTATATATATATGTTTAATCCTTTTCCAAGTGCTGTTATGAAATCGGTTATAAATAATCTTGAGAAAACAAATCTAGACAACAAAAGAATTACAATAATATACCATCATCCGGTGTGTCATGAAGCAATTACTGGGGGGGTATTTTAAGCTACATGCAAAGTATAAAGGAAAATCTACGGATTATTATGTCTATTGTAATAAATAACTTGAAACATGTGATTAATAAATTAAATTGTTCAGGGACCAACCATATGTGATAATTCAAGGTACGAAAGGGGTTCAGATGTTAGGCAAGGATGGTATTAAATCAAATAACACATTAATAACGAATGTTGGTTGGTCTTTTTTATCCAAAATATTTGCAATGCTGCTTTTTTTTCTTGCAGATGCAGTTTACGCAAGGATTTTGGGCGTGGAAAATTATGCAGAATGGGCATATTTTTTTTCTTTGTGTAATATGGCTTTTTATATTGGATGGCTTGGTGTCAATCTGTCTTCAAAAGTGTTTATATCGAAAACAGAAGACTGGAGCCAGTGCCTGGGCGCGGCATTGCAGATAAGGTTATTGGTCAGTATTGCCGTGGCAGCATTGGTGTTGTTATGTGCATCAAAAATAGCCATAATTGCAGGATATCCACGACCGTATGAAAACCTAAATACTCTTTTATATATTTTATCCGGAATGGTTTTTTTTAATTCCTTTACTGATTTTTTTAAGCAAATATATGTAGGAACCCAGGCATATAAAAAGCTGTGCTTTATTACATTTGTAGAATACTTTTCTTATGGTTTTTTCTCGCTTTTAGGGTTAAAACTTTACAATAATCCCATTAGCATTGCAGCAGGATACTGTGTGGGCGGAGGGGTTCTTCTAATTTGTAATGCTTTTATTATCTATAGAGAATATGACATAAAAAAAATATATGAAGGCAGAAAAAACAAAAAACTTCAAAAGGATATTGTAAATTATGCAGTTCCATTAGTTCTGACCTCAATTGGGGGACTGATATTAACAGAAATGGACACCGTAATGCTGGGGCTGCTGAGTACGAAAGAACAGGTTTCGCTATACTCAATAGTTAAAGCGCTTGTATCACAATCGGTTAATGTAAATATGGCAATCTGGACAGGAACCGTCGTTTCGTTATCTGTGATTACCAAGGACAATTTTATTGAAAAAAGTACAAAATTTAAAAACGTCTGTAAAATAAACAGCACCGTTTCTATTTTCATTTGTTCGTGTTTTGTGGTAGTTGGAAAAAGCATGATATGTTTGGTTTATGGAGATAAATTTAGCGCTGTTCAGGAAATGATTATTGGGTTAATGCCATACCAGTTTTTATATTGTATATCGTCATTGCGGGCAGCTTTCTTGGATTTCATGGGGCATGCAAGAGGACGGGCTTTTTGGTATACATCAGTTATTATTATTAACTTAGTGTTAAATTATGTGTTTATACCAGTTTATGGTGCAATTGGCGCCTCAGTGGCATCATCCTTTTCACTTGTACCATATACTTTTTATTGTATATATGATACCAGGAAGGTATTTAGAAATTTGAAAATCAAATTTGCAGATGAACAGATATTATCAGAGGAGAAATAAAAAATGATAGATAAATTGTTAAAGATACCATTCTTTAAAAGTCTGTATATATTATTTGTTAATATATGCAGGGTTATTCCTGATGAGTTATATTTAAAAATGATTTTCAGAATCAGGACAGGTAAAAAGTTGAACCTGAAAAATCCTCAGACATTTAACGAAAAACTGCAATGGCTTAAACTGCATGACCATAATCCATTATATACAACATTGGTTGATAAATACGCTGTGAGGGAATATATTAAAGAAAACTTAGGGGAAGAGTATCTAATTCCTTTGGTTGGAGGACCATGGAGTAGTGCTGGAGATATTGACTTTGATAAATTACCCAATCAGTTTGTCCTGAAATGTACCCATGATTCAGGCAGTGTCATTATTTGCAGGGACAAATCATCATTTGATATTAAATTGGCAAGAAAAAAGTTAAATAAGGCATTGAAGATTAATTATTATTACAGCAGCAGGGAATGGCCGTATAAGGATGTAAAACCGCAGGTTATTGCAGAGAAGTATATGAAATCTAATGGGAAAGTGGTTCCGGAAGATTATAAAGTGTATTGCTTTAATGGAATACCTAAATACATTGTAGTATTTCATAATAGATTTGAAGATTCAAAAGAGCTAAGCGAAACTGTGTATGATACAAATTGGATACCCCAAGGTATTTCTTTGGATAATCATTTCAAAATCAGCAATGATGTAGAACCAAGGCCGGAATGTCTGTCTGAAATGCTGGCCTTGTCAAAGAAATTGAGTCAGGGAATGGCACAGAGCCGAATTGATTTTTATATAACTGATGATTTGCTTAAATTTGGAGAACTAACGCTCTTTACTGCAAGTGGAATGCAGCCAATGGTGCCTGGGTCGTTAGACATTGAACTTGGGAAAGAAATCAGCCTTCATACTAGGGGAGACTGTCCGAAAACCCCTGAGAGGCGATAACAGGATTTTAAACGTAGGATTATCGCCCAAACAGAGCTAAAAAACGCTTACAGAGCGATTTTTATAAATGCACCTTGAAAACTGAATAAAGTACGCTAAATAAACAAATATGTGGGACTTTTCCACCAATATCTGGTATAATGGGAGTATCTTAAAAGTTCCAGTTTAGCGGGGTGTTTTCCATGCCATATATAGTAAAACCTATCAATAGAAACCAGGCGGTAATAAATACACTTGATTCCATGGTGGAATGGGATAGTATTGCAAGAGTAATCGATTGTTTTGTGGATCACATAGACTTAAAAGAGATGGGATTCGAAAAAACAGAACCAAGTTTTGAAGGAAGGCCATGTTATGATCCGCAGAGTATGCTGAAACTATATCTATACGGATACCGCAATAACATCCGGTCATCCAGAAAACTTGAGGCGGCATGCGTCACAAACATTGAAGTTATGTGGATGCTTGGCGGACTCCGTCCTGACTTCCGCACGATATCTGATTTCAGGAAAGACAATGCAGACAATTTAAAGGAAGTATTTAAGGAATTTCTAAAAAGGGTAACCGTAGATCTGGAAACAGGATACGTGTCTATAGATGGGAGTAAGTTTAAAGCCTGGAATGGAAAAGACAGCAATTTTACCATTATGAAACTGGATGACAGGATAAAGTGGCTGGAAGACCACACACAGGAATACCTGCGGCTGATAGAGGAAGCGGATAAAGAGGAGGAGGCTGCCAGTGGAACGCTGACCAGGGAAGAACTGGAAGCAAAACTGAAGGAGGCAGAGGAAAGACTGGAGAAATACCGTTCATACAGGGAACTGATGGAGAAAGAAAACCACACGCAGATTTCACTGACAGATGCAGATGCGCGGCTGATGAAAAATAAAAATGGAATGGACGTGTCGTACAATGTCCAGACAGCAGTGGATTCAGAGACGCACCTGATCATGGATTACCTGGCGACAAACCAGGCAACAGACCATGGATTAATTGCTCCGACAGCGGAGTCCATTAAACAGGAAGCCGGGGACAGGATTATTGAAGCTGTGGCAGATAAGGGATACGAACAGGCCGAAGATATGGTGTCATGTCTTGAGAAAGGAATTATTCCTAATGTCATTCTGCCAGACGGACAGGACACATATGAACTGGAGATCGAGTATGAGGAAGCAGGGGAGTTAAATACAGCAGGCACGAATGCAGAAGAACTGAAGAGATGTCTTCATGCGGGAGTGGTGCCGGAAGCATATGCGGATGTAATAGAAGGTATGGAGGTAGCAGAGGTAAGGAGAAAAGTTTCGGACGGGCCGGAACAAAAAGTGGAGAGCCCCTATGGAACAGAAGAGGAAATGAAAAACCGTGCAGGGGAAGGGTATTTTGTCAGGGATCCGGAAAGGGATCTGGTTTACTGTCCCGGAGGGGAAATCCTCAGGAGAAAAAGCATCAAAAAAAATGGGGCGACAAGATATGCCAACAGGCAGGCGTGCAAGGGATGCCCATACCGTGATAAGTGTGTGAACGGGAAGGGAAACACGAACTGGAAGGAAACGGATTTTGGCAAAGACAGCCTGGAAAAGAAAGCAAAGTGGTGGAAACCGGAAGAAGCGGAAAACTCAGAAGAAGAAACAGAGAAACCAGGAAAAAAGAACCAGAAGAAGGCAAAGTACCATTTTGAAAAGAAAAAGGTAGTCAGGTTTAAACTCAGGCCGGACAGGGAAAAAATGAACCAGCGGATGTGTATTTCAGAGCATCCGTTTGGAACAATAAAACGAGCAATGGGAGCAGCCTGCTTTCTGTTAAAGGGTAAACAGAAAGTAGGTGGGGAATTTGCGCTCATGGCCATGGGATATAACCTGTCCAGGGCGTGTAACATGTTCTCATTTGAAGAACTGATGGCACTTGTTGCAGCATAATGGGAAAAATAACAACAAAAAAGCGTATTTTATTCAGTTTTCGAGGTCAGGTAACTATAAACGGACAAATAATGTCCGAAAAACCTGGCATTTTTTGTGCCCAAAATGGCCAAAAATTGTGGGTTTTCGGACAGCCTGTGGGGGGGGTATAAAATTAGTGACACATTATATCTTGTTTGGTCTATATGTGAAAACTGTGAAGGAATTGAGGATTATAAAATATTTAATTTTAATGGAGTCCCTAAATTAATAGAGGTTGACTATGATCGCTTTGTTAATCACAAGCGTAATTTATATACAGTAAACTGGGAATATATTGACGCACGGATTCAGTATCCTTCTGATTCCCAGCATTTTATTCAAAAGCCAGAAAGACTCCTGCAAATACTTGATCTATCAAAAAAACTGTCACTTGGAATACCGCATTTGAGAACAGATTTCTATATCATAGATGGAAAAGTGTATTTTGGTGAGCTGACATTTTATCATGAAAGTGGAATGGGAAAGATTAGTCCGCCAGAATTTGAAATGGAAATGAGTAACTGGCTGGAGTTAAAGGACTAGCACATATCGAAAATCCCTTATTTTCAGGCAAAAAATAAATGCGAATAGAGATTTTAACAACTCTTTTCGCATTTAATTCTAAAACTTACGAGTAGTTTTTAACCCCCTGTTTGCAACACGGCACGAGCACGTTTCAGAAGTTCACCTCATAAACTTCAAGTTTATGAGGTGCTATGCACACTCCCCATAGTATAAATATCTGCTTCCATCTTGGCACTTACCCAAACCATGGGTTCCTCGATTGCATCATCCTTATAATCCACTACTTCTTTCACACTATAGGAAGAATCTATATGCGTGCCATAATATGTTTTCACCAGTATTTCACTCATAAGACCAAATATAAAAAGAAGCAGCCCTATGATAATGAAAAATATTGTTAATAGCGGTGGAAAAATATTGTCAGACATCTTTCTTCCCCGGCAGAATAAAACAATTGACCATATTCCACAACCTCCTCCTGTCAATAAAAATACAAATCCCATTCCCCCAAGCAAATGTAAAGGTCTGGTGGAATATTTATTCCAAAACCATACTGATATCATATCAACAAAACCTTTTATAGTGCGTTTCCAATTGTACTTTGTCTTTCCAGAAGTCCTTGGACGATGGTTAACTACCACCTCTCCGACACGAAAACCCTTGATTTTTAATATTGCCGGAATAAAACGATGCTGTTCGCCATACAAATTTATATGATCAAAACATTCCTTTTTATATATTTTCAAAGAGCATCCACTGTCATGGATCCCATCATGCACTAATATATGGCGAAGCAGATTAGCGCCCCTTGACGTAAACTTTTTCATTACCGTATCTTTTCTATTTTTACGCCATCCAGACACTACGTCCAAATCATTTTCTTCCAGATACTGAATCATCATTGGAATATCGGCGGGGTCATTCTGCCTGTCACCATCCATTGTTACAATATAATCATACCGGGATGCCTTGATTCCTGCATCCATCGCCGCAGTCTGTCCAAAATTCCTACGCATCGCGATATATTTTAACGGCTTCAATGTTTTACAGATTTCCTCTGTCCTGTCAGATGAACCATCGTTGACAAAAATAATCTCGTATGTATAATTATTTCTTTCACACACATCCTTAATTTCCCTATGCAATTCAGCCACATTTCCTTCTTCATTGTACACAGGCACCACTACTGAAATTTTTACCATTTGTATTTTCCTTCTCTCTTTTTCTCCAGTAAACGCACCATAGCACAATCCCAACAACGCCAATAATGCTTATTACTATTGATATATTAGCATAAGGAATCTGGTATTTCAAGACAATATTATGATTTCCGGCTGGTAAATAAATTCCACAAAATCCATAATTAACCTTTTCTAACTCTGCCCTGTCTCCGTCAATCCAGATATTCCATCCTTTATCGTATGGAATCGAAAAATATAGAATAGCATCATCTTCATTAGTTACAGTTCTTGTTATATTGTTTGCCGAAAAACTATTACACTTAAATTCACTATTCCGCCTTTCCTATAAATATTTTTCTTCATTCTTATAATACTCACTCTTGTCATACATAGTAATCTTTATTTCGCTCATATTTCCTGCTTCGCATGTAATATATGAGAGTCTGTTACCAGAAAAGACAAAGCTTTGATGACTCTTGGAATCTATACTTCCTACTTTTACTGTTCCAATGTTTCCATCACCATTCCCATATGACAAGGTTCCAAAACTATTTTCACTGCCTTCCATATTAAATTCCAAAAGTACTACTACGTTCTCAGGTAATTCATCAAACGACACCCTTCGAGAGTCTGTATCATATTCATATTGGATTTCCTTGCCGACTAAATCAAATTTATATATATCACTTCCCTTATTTCTTGTGAGTAAAAAGTTTGCGCTGCTTAAGAAGCCCGTGAACCCCAGTAGGTTCCGGACTCATCCTGCTGTTCCTGAATTATCTGCGTTATGCATAATTCTGGCTGTTTTCCTAAAAGGCGGAAAAAATGTTTCCGCAGATAGTGCATGACAGCGGCTTCTGACATCCGCCCCCTGGAAGGCGTCCTCTGGTAACGTATCTGCCCGGGGTGGAACTCTCCGGCAAAACGAATGGAAACGCTCTGTAGTATTCCCATTGCAATACAGGACAGTGCCATATGCATCTCAATAGCACGTACCGTTTCCAATACTTTCCGGCGGGATTTTTCATTTTCCACACGTTCAAGGGGTGACGGTTCCTCTTTTTTCTGGTAATAACTTAATTTTGGCATATGCTTTGACCAGAAATGATAGCAGAATGCGCCAACCTGCTGTTTCAGCTCCCGGAAGGTGCATTCGATCCGGAACCGGTAACTGTAAAGCCGGATGACCGACAGCGGCTCCAGTGCCAGGCTGGTGCTTACCAGGATGCTCTGGATGCCATCCATTTCCACCAGCACAAACCGCAGCTCCTGATAAAGCTTCTGCCCCCACAGCAGGTCAATGCAGTAGTAACGGATGGATTCCTTCTTCCCATAAAGCTCAATCTCTGCATCCTGGAACTGTTCCTTTTGGGAGGTGAATAATTCTTTCAGGCGGACAGCGGCTCCCTTTTTGGGAGGACGTCCCCTTCCGGGTTTCCGGGGGCCGGGTTTTTCATATGCTGTGCAGGATTTCTTTGCCTTGGTAATGATCTCCATGTGCGCCGTCCCGCTGCTGTTAAGTGTTTTCAGCTTTTCAAGGGCCGGGACGGTAAGGAAATATCTGTCCAGCAGGAGCAGACAATCCCCAAATGTGAGGGCAGCCTGATAAGCATCCTCTACCATCTGTATTACATGGGAGGAGCTGGAAACAGCCGCGTCCTTCCACTCCCTGGCAGCCTGAAGGCCGTCGTGGAGCCGGATGCTTAAGGGGATACATGCCCAGCTGCGGACACTTCCAGCCAGAATGCCAAGTCCTCCAAACATATGCCCGTGGATGTACTCAGGCTTTGCGGAATTTTCAGATTCCTGGAACAGTTTTTTGACTCCCGGCAT
>KE159546.1:35993-36759 GCA_000403215.2 Lachnospiraceae bacterium A4 | reverse complement strand
GTGGTGTTTGTATCTTTCTTAAGTGTGGTAACTTAAAGATACCATAAATCCATATGGAAGAGTTATTTTTTTGATAGAACTTTTTACTCTCAAGCCTTATTTAATATATTTTGAAAATCAGCTTCATTCCCAACTATGCAACTATCCAGAACAGCCCTTCTTTTCTCTTGTATTGTTAATTTTTCCAATTCATCTTCTCTGATAAAAGAATTATAGCAAAATCCTATTGGAAGCATATTATGATTTACATATACCTTCTTTCCGTCTACCTCAGATATTAGTTCAAGACCATAATCATTATCAATCGCTCCTTCTGATGTGGTTATATACTTCACCGACAAAATATTATATAACTCGTTTGCATTACTTAAACCGTTAAGATAATGCATTGTTTTAGGACTAAACCTAGGAATACCCATAACTTGAATAAATTTATGGATATTGCTATTCATACTTGTTCCGCCACTATAATCAATAGTGCCATAATAATTCTGAACAAGCGGTACACAAGCTGGTCCTCTGTGATCCTTACTCTCAATTCTATAAAATTCCCCACCTTCTAATGCCTTTATATAATCAATACTTTTATCCTGATAGATATTTAAGTTCTTATTTTTAATAGCTATTTCAGTATTGCTAAACATATAAGTATTCATAAATATATCTATAAAAGAAACACCACTTTACAACTTTTGAAAAAAAGTAACGCACAAGGCACATTTCGTAGTATTATAAGTTTGCAAACAAATCCTTACGAAAGAGAGTG
>KE159546.1:0-34073 GCA_000403215.2 Lachnospiraceae bacterium A4 | reverse complement strand
ATTGAAGTCAGTTACTATGAACAGAAAACATTCTGGTCATTATGCAGTTACATGGTGCGGAGCCGTAAAGGGATTGAAATGCTGGTCAATCTGATAAACGTCGCCTATTGTGCCATGAAAATACTGCCATATCAGGATGAGGCATTTTCAAAATACCGCGCAGAAAGCGTACAGGAGTTTCGGTTTGCTCTTAGCGGACAGATCCGGGAACAGGTATTTTATGCCATTTTCGTGGAAAATATCAAAACCCGCATAAAATCAAATACAATAATTAATGCCCTAAAACAGTTGATTCAGCAACAAGGGTATCATTTATAAAGTTGTAAAGTCGTGTAAAAGAAATACTAACTAATAAAAATCTAGCATGTATTGTTCCTATTCTATCTCTAAACATTATAATGCCAATAACTAAGATAGTACTAAATGTAATCATTACAAAAAAGAGTATTTGGAACTTTCTGTTTACTTAAATTTAATATCATCAATACATATATTATAGACCATAAGTAAACAAAATAACATTTTATCCTTCCTATAATGTCAAGTCCTAAATTATTGATTTTACAGACTTTTCTTTAAATTTTTACCTCATAAAACAGAGCCAAAAGTGTATGACAGTCATTGTATCTTGTACTGAATAGTTAAATAAGGGTATAGTTTATAAAGCGTCCTATTGTTTCGCTTTATAAAGGCTATAAATCCTCTGTTAACTATGATGGTGAACCTTCCGTGTCTAATGGTATCGCGTACCAACTTCCTTCGTCCCACCTGTTCATACACCGAGTGCCCGCTAAGCTTTCTAACAGGGTCATGCCCTACGGAGACAACTACTGCAGGCTACAGCTCTTGTTTGTATTTTGATTTTACTAACCTGCCTGTTCCACAGGGGATGGATATTCCGTGGACGCATCACCCCGCCTCGTTCAGCTGGTCTTTGTACTAATGCAGTACCTGTAGTACTCCATCCTTATCGGGTTTCTTTCCAGAACCCTGCCCGATTTCGGAATCATCCGCAACCCGGCAGGGCTCTGGAATATAGGATGCTCCTGACTGTATTATGCCACAATCGCTTCCTTCTTTTCCACACGCCTGATGTCCATCAACATCTTCTTCGGATCATAAACTATACCTTTCTTCAGAATCGTGTAGATTATCCTTAGAAGTTTGCAGGCTATCACAATCAATGACTGCATCTTTTTCAGTGGATTATCGGCTCGTGTCGTATAGTATATATGGAGTTCTTTGAATTCCTCCGCATGGGCCACTGCTGACTTTGCCGCCTGGAATAACCAATATCTGAGCCGTTTGCGTCCTCTGTGGCTGATTCTGGTTTCTCCTTTATGCTTTCCTGAGCTGCATGCCACAAGACCTAATCCACTTAATTTTTGTATTTCCTTAACATCATCAAATCTCGAAATATCCCCCATCTCTGCAAGGATTCCGGAAAGTATGTTTTCTCCGATTCCTGATATCTCTAGAATGTTACCGGCATGCGGTATTTCCTGACATTTCTGGTTGATCTGATTCTCTATGACAGCAAGTTCGGCATCCAGTTCCAGGATTTTCTGTACAAACCACTTTACAGCTGCCTTGCCTGCAATGGCTCCATCCTTAATCCCGACACTTACTTTCGCATACTGTAAGATTTCTCCTGCTCTGCTGTAGCCGCGTCCTCTAAGCCTGGCGTCATGCCAGATTTTTCTTATTCCATCTTCACCAAGTGATATCAGGTCATCCGGGAATGGATCCTGTCTCAGCAGTTCCAGACTAAATGCGCCATCGACTTTTCCCAACGCATCCTTATACTCCGGGAAATATATCTTCATCTCTCTGTGCATCCGGTTGATTGTCCGGATTCTGTCCTCATTCAGCTGATCTCTGAACATCGATAACCTGCGAAGCTCCGCATAAAGTTTTTCCGGAAGGTATGGCATACCAAAGTTGCCATCCTTCACAAGATTTGCTATCAGTTTCGGATCCTTCCTGTCATCCTTCATCTGGCTGTTATCTTCAACCTCTTTTGTCTGCTTCACAGCATAAGGATTTACCTGAACAACGCTGATCCCATTTGAAATCATCCATGCCGCAAGGCAGAACCAGTAGTGGCCGGTCGGCTCTAAGCCAAGTACTATCTGGCTCTTATTATGTTCAGCAGCTATCTGTACTGCCCACTCCTTTGCACTCTGAAACCCCTCAGAATCATTGTTGAATGAATATACGGACTTACTGAGTTCCCTTCCCCTGGTATCGATTGCTCTCATATAGTGTGTTTCACTGCCCACATCGCATCCTAAGATAAGCATGTCATCACTGATAAAGGAGAGTTTTTCGTTTTTATCAAACTTACCATTGGTTTCCAACTCACGCCAGGTTGAAGCTGTAAGACTTTCTTTGATCGCCTCCGCCTTTTTCAAAAGCTCCTGCTGCTCAAAAATATTTGCTGTTACTACTTGATTTTTCTTTTTTGTTCCTTTAACATTCATTTTAGATACCTCTTGTATTCTTTAGATTTTACCAACTTGCTGGGTCAGTAATAATCTAAATTTACTTGAGGTATTTTTTTGTGTCAATCTCTTGACCTATTTAAAGTATACAGGAAGCTTTCTTAACAAAGTTCTTCACAACTTTTTGCTAATTCATTAATAACTTTTTCCATATCAATTGACGGAAGATGAGATGTCACCTCATCCCAATCAATATTTCATAGTTAAAATGAAATTTATCCTTATATTCCTTATAATATGATTCTGCAACATTGCATAGTATCATACATATTCTTCTTACATTCATACTATATTCCCGAATATTCTTATCTCCAAAATTTGATATCGAACTGGAATCTGAATAAATATCAAACGGCTTAGCCTTTTCTATGACTAAAGAAAAATGATCAATCGGAAGATCTGCTCTTAAGCTATCATTATTCATGTTAGGATTCCCCTCATGCAATAATGAACATCTCAAACTATAGATTACTTCTCCTGATAAATATGGCATATTTTCCTTATCCTCTGGATTCTTCTCATATTTCCCTATTTCTTCATCATACCAAGAAATATACCTCCTTCGGCTACTTGATTCCTCTGGATAAGCGGCTTTTCCACAAATATCAGGTAATGTCAGTGCTGAACTTAATGCCACAAAATACAAATTATTTTCTAATGCCTTTCTTATGTCCTGAACAAGTTGAATAATCATTTTACACCTCTATTTCTGCAATAATTTTATCTATCTCCATCCTAAGTTTTTTTCCATCGCTACAATCTCCTTAATTTGCACATTCAGTTTTACAATATCAATCTTCTCTCTTGTATCCTCCTGCTCCACATAAAATGAAAACGGAAAATTATATCTATTTTCCACAATTTCAACATTTGCTACTACTGCTGCCTTTTATACTCCACCCCATTCGGGTAAAGCTCCTGTATCAGCTCTTCTAACCTATTCATCCGCATCTCCCTTCTTTCCCAACAGTTCCCTGACCATATCGTCAAAGTCAGAGTATATTACCTGTGTCTTGTTGAAAATATCATATTCCTTATGTGCCTTATCCCATGCTTCCTGCCTTGAAACGCTTCCTTTGTTTTTATCCGGTAAAACTTCATATCGGCGGAAAGCAAGAAATTCATTGACGCTGGCTGAAAATTCCTCCATAGTGAACGTGTTTTCACGCTCTATCAAATCCTCTATGTAATCAAAATACCCTGTCACCGCCCGTTCCAACTGACGGATTTGCTTTTCGTCCAAATAATTCTTGGCGATTGTGACATCCGATTTCAAAATACGCCCATCAGGTGAATTTTTCCATGTAGTAAGCCCCATATGCTCTTTTTTATGGTCTGCCTTATTATAAATAATTTCCGCTGCCGTATGCTTCGTAATCGCATAATGAAATTTATTCTGAACCATCGCATAAAACATTTTCGTTGTAGGAGAATCCTTGTCGTAATCAATGCTGCACTCTGCAAAAATATCAGTAATCTGCTGCCAGATACGCCGTTCGCTTGCGCGTATGGAGCGAACTCTCTCAAGCAGCTCTTTAAAGTAATCTTTTTCGAAAGCCGTCTTGCCCTGCTTTAATCGTTCGTCATCGAGAGCAAAACCTTTTATCATGTATTCCTTTAATACCTTTGTTGCCCATATCCGAAAGCCTGTCGCTCTCTTGGAATTGACACGGTAGCCTACTGAAATAATAGCATCAAGCGAATAGAACTGAGTAAGGTAACTTTTACCGTCTTTGGCAGTTGCCGAGAATTTCTCGGTAACTGAATCTTTTTTCAATTCTCCCTCTGAAAAAATATTTTTCAAATGGAGTGAAATATTATCAGAACTACACCCAAATAATTCCGCCATCCCTTTTTGAGAAAGCCATATCGTTTCATCCTTAACAATAACATTTACCGTTATGTCACTATCTTCAACCGCATATATCAAAAATGGAAACTCTTTCATACGCTCTCCTCAATTTCCGCAATAATCTTATCAATTTCCGCCCGAAGCTTTTCTTCTCTCGCTACAATCTCCTTAATTTCCGCATTCAATTTCACAATATCAATCTTTTCTCTTATATCCTCCTGCTCCACATAGGACGAGACCGAAAGATTATAGCTATTCTCCGCAATCTTATCACTTTCCACTACTGCTGCATAATATTGCTTGTTCTCTCTTTTCTCATATGCCGTCAAAATAATTCTACCTGTGCGGTTAGATTTTATAACTATACCACAAAATTAGGCGCACAGATCCAATGAATCCGTTTCTTTTTTGGGCATTACAAAAGAAATCTGCCCATGTTGGAACCAGATATCCTCATATTTATTCTGATAGACCATTTCAATAGCAGCAAGGGCACTGCTCCCATTCTTTGACCACGACATGCCATTATGTTTCTGGCGCTGTGCCACCAGCATGTCATTTTCTTTTTCCACAGGATTGCTGGAATTGCGCAGACCAAGTTCTGCCCTCACAGCATAGCAGGTTATGCTGTATTCTTTCCGTTTCAGATAGTTTATCTGTTCATCAAGCCATTTCTGATTTTTTATTACAGGAGACGGTAAAGATTCCAGATATCTTACCGCGTTTTTTACATCTCCCACCCACAGAATCCGCAGCAGCTTTTCAAGGGTCTTATTCCGCATGTCCTTCCCTTTTACCGCCATGCTCAGCAGTTCCTGACACTTTTTCTTTAAATGGTACCAATCCAGGATCACAGTATATGGATGGAACGGGAACATTTCCTCAATGCTGCTTTTGATATTCCTTGCACCATCTGTAAAAAACACCAGCCTGTTCTGCAGCAGCCCATTGAAAACCAGGAATGCCAGCATTGCTTTCATTGCGTTTTTCATGCCGCACGCTGTCAGGGCATATGTGTCCTGTCCATACTGGATATGAACCACTGTGTTTTCCACATACTTTGCATTCTTTTCCGTTCCCTGGCTGCGCGAGTCCTTCTGATGTTTTACCCCCACATCGTCTATGGATACATACACACATTCCAATGGTGAGGTCTCCATATCCAGCTCTTCCGCCGTGAACGGTATCTTTTCATCACGGGATGCGTTGGCTGAATCAATAATGATGTCCACTGCCTGTATGTCAGCTTCTGTCTTTTCCGGGATGGCAGGGGAGGTGATGCTGGCAGAAAGACAGACCCCTTCCATGGGGCGGCCGGTCTCACTGTCAAACCCGTACATTTTAAGGACCTTCTGCGTCATCTCTTCCAGCCTGGCAGATATCTGTTCCCCGACACGCTCCACACTGTCGGAAAGAGTGCGCAGTTTTATGGTCTCACCGGCTTCACGGTGCTGAAAAAGATTGATCATTTCTGTCGCATTCCGGTAACTGAGTTTTGTACAGAGCCTGCAGGACAGTTCCATATACCCGGTACTGCAGACCCTTTCTTTCGGCTGTAGGGACTGCGCCATATCATCCATGAGACAGACAGGGATCCTGCCAAGTTCAGACTCTACAGCTGTCTCTCTTTCCCGGTTCTGGGATCCGCAGTTTTTTTTTGCGTACCCTTAAGGATCTCATCTGCAGCATCTGCCCCGATCTGGTTCCTTGCTTTCAGTACCGCCTTTTCCAGCAGGTCGAAATCCCTTAAGAATCCTTCCCTGGTGGAAATATCAAATGTTTCCATGGAAGGTATGCCCCCTTCCTCACTGGTGCGTTTTCCAACTACGTTTCCATCATCATCTATGATTTCAGCAGTAAATTTTACTTTCATCCCAAATACTCCTCCGTTCATGCTGTCAGCAATACTATGAAATCATTATAACGCAGATGGAAGAATATGGGAATTATATTTCTGTTGCTTTATTGCCGCTCCTAGCCATATTGCAACCGCACAGGTGGAAATATTTTGAATATTTTCCTCAGTCAGCTTATTATTATTCGTAATTTTCACACATTCCTTAGAAGCATCAATGAATAATGTACTATTTTCCACCTTGTTCTTTTTCAACACCATAATACAGGTAGCAATGCTTGTCCCAAAGAAAAGATTATCTGGAAGCTGTATCACACATTCCACATAGTTATTGTCTATCAAATATTTACGGATTTTCTGCTCCGCACCGCCACGATACATGACACCGGGAAAACATACGATAGCTGCTGTTCCATTTGTCGCAAGCCATGACAAGGAATGCATGATAAACGCTAAGTCCGCTTTTGATTTCGGCGCAAGCACACCAGCGGGAGAAAAACGCTCATCATTAATAAGAATCGGGTTATCATCACCCTCCCATTTGATAGAGTATGGAGGATTGGAAACAATCGCCTCAAATGGCTCATCATCCCAATGTAAAGGCTCTGTCAAAGTATCTCCATGACCAATACTAAATTTTTCATATCCAATATCATGCAGAAACATATTGATACGACAAAGATTATAAGTCGTAATATTGATTTCCTGTCCAAAAAATCCCTGACGCACATTTTCCTTTCCCAAAACTTTTGCAAATTTCAGTAAAAGCGAACCGCTCCCACAAGCCGGATCATAAACCTTGTTGACCTCTTTCTTTCCCAATACCGTAATTCTTGTAAGAAGCTCCGAAACTTCCTGCGGCGTATAATACTCCCCGCCACTCTTTCCTGCATTGGAAGCGTACATTCCCATTAAAAACTCATACGCATCACCAAATGCATCAATGGTATTATCCTGATAATCCCCTAACTTCATCTCCGCAACACCGTTCAGGAGCTTAACAAGTTTTTCATTTCTCTTAGCTACAGTGCCACCCAATTTATTACTATTTACATCAATATCATCAAATAATCCGTTGAAGTCATCCTCGCTGTCATGTCCCTGTGCGGAAGCTTCTATATTTCTAAATACACTTTCCAATGTTTCGTTCAAATTTTCATTGTTTGGTGCTTTCTCTTTCACATTACAAAATAGCTGGCTTGGCAGAATGAAATATCCCTTTGACTGCACCAAATCCTCCCTTGCTTCCTCTGCAATTTCATTATCTAACTTTGCATAGTCAAAATTGTCGTTGCCTGCCTCTACCTCTCCTGCATTTACAAATTTAACAAAATTCTCCGAAATATATCTATAAAACAGCATACCTAACACATACTGTTTGAAATCCCAACCGTCTACACTACCTCTAAGGTCATTTGCCATATTCCATATGGTACGGTGAAGCTCATCTCGCTCTTGTTCTTTCTTGTTGTCAATCATAAGACAACCTCCTTGCATAATTTTCCAAACTAATTTTACTACAAAATATCCAAATTGTCATTTAGATTCTTCTTAAAATTGCATAAAACTTACAAATGGGACAGTTTACCCGTCCCATTCCAATCTTTATAATATGTATATGATTTCTTCCCCCACAATCTCCTCTGCCCTCGCTCTAATGCAATTCATTCTCCGCACCCAAAGCATCTGATTGCTTTCCTTTAACTGCTCTGTCACTTCCTCCCTCTCTGCCATCTGCTGCACCAGCAAATCAAATCTTTCCTCTGCCTGTTCCTGTATCATGAGCAGATGTTTCATTAATTCGCCAGATAGTAACAAGCCTGAATAAATCCCTCTCTTGTACTCTTTCAGATAATGTTTCCGCATCAATCCGAATTTCCTTAACTCTCCTTCCGGCTCTGGATCGGGAATTAAATTCGGAATCAAATAATCTTCACATTTTTCATAGGTTATGTTCATTCACTATTCCTCTCTTTCCATAAAATCTACATTTCCTGCTGCCACCGTTTATTCTTTTCCGGCAATACCTGTGAATTTTTTCTCTGATGGTTGTGTTCATCCGCATCCACTTTTGCATCTTCCAGCTTCTGCTTCATTGTCTTTGGCGCAAGTGATTTTACAAATTCCACAAACGCCTTTCCAAGTCCCCTTGATGCTACAAACCGTTTTAATTTTTTGACTTGCTCAGTAAGCACAGCTATCTTCTTCTCCAAATTTGATATCTTCTTCTCATACTTTTCCAAAAGATGATTTCTTGATACTGCCTTATTAAAAGCATCCAGTATTTTATTCCAGTCGCTTTTCTTCACTTTGACATATTCCTCGCTACTGAAAAGATTAGCTACCGGAACGGCAGCGCTTTTCATATTTTTTGTTTCCGCCGCCACTTCCTTTGAAATCGATTGAAATGTATCTGCCCTTAAATCATGTTTGGCAAGAACCTCCTGCGCCGCTTTTTCTTTCGCCTCTGCTTCCTCAATCTGTTCCGTAAGCTCCTGTGCCTGCAAAACCAATTCCTTGTTATGTACTTCCATTTCCTGCACCTGACCATGTAGGTCAGATGCCCGCTTCTGCAAACTTCCATTACACTGCTCCAAAGTTTCATTCTGCTTATCCAGCTTTTCCGCCTCTGCCTCAAGACACTCTACTTTCCGCATTACCGCTTTGTATTCCGGCAGAGTAAGATTATCGCGCTTATCTCCTTTGATTTCTACCTCTATTCCACGCTCCCGGCATAAATCCATTAAATAATCACGCTCTCTTGCCTCCCAGTCAATTACCTCATTGTCATACCTGCCTTTTCCTTTTTCAAATCCCATCTGCTGAAGGGCTTTGGAAATGCTGTTCCTTGTTTTCATGCCCTTTTTGTATCCGTCTGCCACAGGGATATAGTCTATATGCAGATGCGGCGTTGCCTCGTCTAGATGCAGGACACAATTAAATAAATGTAAATTAGGGTTTCGTTCCTGAAAAGTTCTTGCATACTCGTCCAACAAATCAACTGCCTCTTTTGCCGCCTCTGTCAGATTTCCATCTTCATCCACAACAGGCGTATCGTACTTTGTGCCAAGCTGTACAATATTTTCATAAAACACATTCTCCCCGTTATCGGAATTTTCTATCTTTTTCACATAATTACTGATTTTTCTGTCATTGCGTTTCTGCCCTGCATTATATTCCCTGACAGCCTCCCCGAAGCATTTTTCATAAGCATCTGCTATGGATTCCCTGATATATGTTTTGTTCCAGCCTGTCCTTTCCGGACAGACATTATTTGCTATAAATTCCCTGTTGTTGTGCGCCAGACTGCCATCGCCTTTCGGGAAAGATATGGTTCTTCCCGCCATTTTCTGCCTCCCTTCCGTCTTAAATATTGCTCTAAATGCTTCGCATTTATCGCTGCTGTGCCAGTGAAAACAAATGCCGCCTTGCGTCGCTTGTTTTCACTGGCACAGCATTTTGTTACTTTTGACAAAAGTAACGCCTTATTACTTCTGACACATACGCATCAGAAGTAAGGCGCTCTCCGAGGGTAGTTTTTGCCTTTGGCAAACACGGTTGCCTGACGGCATCCATAGTCTGTCGAAAAGAACATTCGACAAACTACTCATTCCGGCAAAAAGCCGCCGTCATTCGCTTTGGGGGACAGTATCGAATAAATACTTTTCGGAACCTTTCCGTAAGCTCCCTTTTCGGAAATGGGTACCGAATATATAAATTCGGAACCGCCTATTCACCCATTGTAAAGGCAAACGCCATCATATCCTCGGATAATTCTACCTCATGCGTCTGCCTTAATTCATTACTGTCAGTCATTTCCGCTGCCTTAACCGCGCCTACTTGAAAATCTGAAGTATGTTCCTGAAAGCATTTTTCCATATGTTCTGTCAAAATTACCTGTAAACTCCGAAACTTAGCTTCCAGCACCCTCGCAAATATTTCTTCAAACTGTTCAAATTCGTGTTCTGACTGTTCTAATGAAAGAGTAAGTAATTCTTCCGGTTTATCTGCTCTTATTTCATTCTTGCTGTCAAGAACCGCAACAAACGCATCAGAAAGTATCTTCCCGTAAGAACCGTCCCTTCTCGTTATTCCCTGTAAATATTCCCAAGTCCTGCGCTGGTTTTCATCTTCCATGCAGAATTTTATATTACTGCATTTATAAGTTTTCCTCATGGCATTACCTCTGTCTGCGCTGTTTTTGTGCCGCAAGATACTCATACCCCTTTGCATTGGCACAAATATCAGTAATAAAAGTAACTTCCGCTTTACCTGCCAATTCTGTGTAATTCCGAAGCAGACATCCACCTCCGCCAATCACATATAAATGCACCAATCCTTCTTTATAGCCGTAATCAACCAAACGCTTTCTAATATTTTCTGCATACTGTTTTGCTATACGCTCTACTTTTACAGCCGTAACATCTGTTCTTCCCTGTATTCCATTCCAGAGAAGCGGTTCAATCAGCATTTCGGGAATATCTTCACCATTTTCTTTTGACAACTCTTTCTGTATCTCCTTCATGCAGATACCCACGCCAAATTTATCTGTCACAAGGCTCTTTTCCAATGGCCTGTTATCAATGATCTGCATCACGTTCATGGTACCGTTTCCAATGTCTGCCAGCATATTCATCCCCCGCATTGCGCCCAAATTAACAATCGCGGCAAATCCCTGCGGGAACACCTCTGCACCGCACAGATGCACATGATATCTCTCCTTACGAAACAGTTAAAGAAACTGCATGATGAATATACCGAAAAATACGAGAACACGCACAAGAAAGACCGAGAAGCAGTTTGGAAAGAATATATTCAGAAAAACAAAGAATTGCTGGGATAAAAGTTTTAGAATTGACAATATTATAAAACATCAAATTTGCATATTGACAATCAACGAAAATATGATATTCTATAATGATACAATTATCAAGATTGTATGGAGGCATGGGCGAAAGGAGATATAAATATATGTATGAATATGTAAAAAAATCCGAATATGCCTCTGTCAGAAAAGAACTTGAAGAAATTATTAAGAGAGTTCAAAATGAGATGCGTAAAACGTATGGGCTGACTTTTCAGTTTCAACTAATCGGAAGTGGGAAAAGACATCTTGTAACTAGAATCCGTGGTGGAAATAGCGGATATGATTTTGATTATAATTTGATTATCCAGCGTTGGGGAGATATGTATAATAGTAAGGATATGGTTGTAAAGCAAGGGTTCATGGATGCATTTAAAGAAGCTGTGAAAGGAACGCCATATTCATCACCAAAGGATTCGACATCTGCTATTACAATAAAGGTCATTGATAGAAAGCAAAAGAAAATATTGCGCAGTTGTGATTTTGCCATTATCTATTATGCGGATTACAGTGTAAATAATGGCTATTACTATTTGAGAAATGATAAGAAACGTAAGGTATATGAATTTGTTTTTCGTTCCATAAATTCTGGTATAGAGGAAAAGATGCATGATATTCTTGGGAAAAATGGCGGCTGGGCGTATATTAGCGAAGAATATCGAAAACTGAAAGATATCAATGAAGGAAAAGGGAAACATTCGTATTCTCTCTATGCTGAAGCAGTAAATAACGTGTACAACCAGATGTACTTACAATGAAAAAGGCTAATCCATTTCCAAATATTTTAGAAGCATTATAGAAGCACAGGCAACCCACTAAGTTATTCTTTATTTAAAAAGGCTTTCGGAGAAATCCCCGAAAGCCTTGATTTTACTGAATAAATTGTAATTACTCAATGATAGTAGCAACCCTACCAGAACCAACTGTTCTACCACCCTCACGGTATTTGAATAGCGTTTTTTGTGGTATTTTCTATACTTTTTATTGCGGAAAACAGCGTAAAATCGTTGTTTTTGTGTAGCGTATTTTTATTTGCATGATTTCTTGGCACCGTTTCGGCACCAAAATACTTTTCTCCTTATCTGCTCTTATTACATGGTGCTAGCACCATGTTTGATACATCATTATAGGAAAAACATTTGTTATCGTTTTTTCAACGTGTTCTTTACTATTCTGCACTTATTTATGTCTTATACAAATACACGCCTATTTTTACCTCAATTACATCATTTATTATAGCTTGCTAATTTTTGCCGTTATTATGCTTCTATTAATATATATCAACACTTCCTAACTCAACACCCCATTTGAAAAACATAATGTTAGAACAAAATTCATATCTAAATAATCAAAAATAGTCTATTTAATTTTAAGTTCATTTATTTCTTTCATTTATTTTTAATAAAGGATTTTAAATATTTATCCACACTTTCCCAATAAGGTATTTCAATCAACCGTATCCCCTTATTTTTGCAATAAGAGCGTTTCATCTCATCATTCACTCTCTGTCGCTCAAACTTTTTTTCACCACCAAAAAATTCAACAGCCTCAAAATGCTGTTCTCCTTGGTATTCCACTAACGCTACTAATTCCTCATTTTCATTAAATAATGCAAAATCAAATTTCAAAGGTAAACCGCCAACCAAATCAGGAAAACCATATTGAATCTCATACCTTATATTATGTTTTCGTAAAAATTCTGCAATTTCTCGCTCTCCACGTGAATTTAAACAACCACAAGAAATTGTTCCATTCATTAAACTATCTTTCTGAATTATCTTTTGATTTCCACAATCACACTGGCATAAGAATTGTGGTCTTGCTCTCCCATTTTCAGATGTTATATAATCCTCCACTCGCCTTAACACAAGCAACATACCAAATCTTTGACCAGATATATCCTGAAAATGAGTTTCACTGGTCCTTTCTAGTTTATAACAACCGCAAGAATGTGTATTTCCTGATGTTAAGTCTGTTCCATTCACATATATAATATTTCCACAATCACATTGACATTTCCACCGACTACGTCTTTTTCCATTTATAGGACTAACAAAATCCTCTACTTGACATAAGACAGTCAATCTATCAAATTTTTCACCTACTAAATTAAGCATTCGCTCTTCTCTTAACTTTTCCAGTGCATAACAGCCACAAGACACCGAATTTCCAGAGGTTAATGAAGTTCCTCTTATTATTTTTTCATTTCCGCAATCGCAACGACATTTCCAATAACTCCCTGACTTCTCTGTTTCCGCCTTTTCTATCACAGTCCAACGACCAAATCGACAATTTGATAAATCTCTTGTTCTTTTCAAACTAATTTTTATCTTACTACATTGATTACAGCAACTAGATTTACCGCTTTTTAGCCAACTTCCACGAGTAATATAATCTCTCCCACACTCACACCGACATAAATATCTCTTTTCATGTTGCCCTTTTGGACTAATATAATCATCTGCTCGTTTTATAACTGTTAATGCACCAAACTTTGTACCAGATAATATTTCTGATTTACTATACAATTACCAATTGCCCCCTATTACTGCTCGCTTACTACATTTCGCAAAAGTTTTTGACTTATTATTAAAATTTCTAAAACGCTTTATTCATATCAATACAAAAACCAATTTCTTTCAATTCTTTTAAAACTTCTACTTGCCAATATGAACTATTTGTATAAACAACTCCCTGCAAATCAGATGGTATTTCAATATCTTCATCTGCAATCATTATCACATGTTTTCTCCCTAATTTGCCCATAAAATACCCTGCTTCAAATACGACATTTTGTCTCGCTCTTGCTTGATAATCAGTATCATTCATTGCCTTACCCATATCATCTTTTGTAAACAAGCAAATAGCAGCAGCAACTTCACTATTTCTTTCAAACTTCTCTATAATTGTTGCGCCTCTATTTGTTTGCTCATTTAATATAATCGCTTTTATACCTTGCCTTTCAATCAAACGTGCAATAGATTCTTTAAGTTCCCCATCATGTCCATGAACAATAAACACTTTGGAATATTCCAACCTACATTCATTCATTAATGTAGGTTTATTTACTGTTTCTGTTTCTTCTTCCATTTCATCTAAATAAACTTTAAAAATGGCTTTTGTTTCCTCTAATCCATTCCGACAAGCCTCTACATAATCAGAATGAGTATCTTCAAACGTATATACCATTAAAGAATAACTTATATCAGAAAACGCCTTGAATTCTGAATATTCTCCGTATTTCTTTCTAATAAATCTCTCTGCCTTTGTATGCCATGTAATAAATTCAGCATCTTCTGATGTAACTTGTTTTTTTATTAGCTCATCTATTTCAACATAAATTTGCTTAAACTTTTCATAATCTTGCATACTTTCCCTCCATCAACATTCTTACATGTATGCTTTCCACTCTTTTGTTCCTTCAAAAACATGGCGACAGCAACATGTGCAAAACACTACTAAAAAAATAATTAAAAATACCAGTATTATTCATAAGATAATTTACTGATTTAATTATACCACTTCTATCCTCTATTTTCCACCATAAAATAAGGGCATGGTAACCGCCACGCCCCACATTTCTTATCGTTCTAATGATTTCTCTATTCTCCACTTCTGCCCTTTCAAATCGTTCTGTTTCTCATAAAGATTATTGCGCTCTTTGCAGAGTTCTTTCATGCGTTCCAACTGCTCCCACACTCCCTCCCTATAACCCGGCTCAATCTTTTTATATTCCCCTGTCAGATTGCGGATTATATTGTTGTTTTCTTTTATCTGCTCCGACAGGCATACCCAGTCTATCAGATTTTGCACTTCTTTGTCCGTTTCATAAAGGTCTGTTTCTGCTACGATTTTAGCACACAGCCGTATCATAACTTTCTTTTCCATATCCGTCATATCCAATCAATCCTCTCTTTCCTATCGGTTCATTTCAAAGGCACGTTTCGGGCGTTTATTCGCCCGCTCTGCCTGCTCTAATGCCTTTGACCGTTCCACAATCGACTGTACCTGTTCCCTGCCTAAATGACGCTCCAAACGTCCCAAATCAGACGCTTTTTCCTGCAATCGGTCTATGGTGTCGCTCTGCTCCATGACCTTATCCGTCAAGTGGCTAATCTGTTTTTGTTGCCCGTCCACTTTGGCGGTCAGCTTCTTGTCCTGCTCCGTAAGCTGTACGCATTTGACAGTCAGATTTTTAACGACCTCTTTCAATTTCTCCACAAGCGGTAAAGCCTTTTTATCCCGGTATGCCTTTGCACTCATCAATGCCCCCGGCTCTGCCAACTGCCATTTCACATCTTCATCATAGGCGTGTATATTGCGCTCCATAACTTCCTTTGACTGTACCATTTTGTTAATGTCCTGCTGTAACTTTTTCTGCTGTTTCTCCAATTTTTCATTTTCGGATAACAGCTTTTCTTTATCCTCTGCCAATATTTCCGTCTGTTCTTTCAAAAGAAGATTTGTAGCGGTAAGTTCCGATACTTCCTGCCGGATCGCTTCGCCCTCCTTGCGTATCTGTTCCGTTTCCTGTCCTGCCGCTATCTGCTGATGAAGAATATCGGATAATTCCTCTTTACTGCCGGAGATTGTCTGTTCCAGTTCTGCAACTTCTTTCTGCCGTTCCTGCTTCTCAAAATCCAAAAAATACCATACTGTAACATAATCTCCGCAAGCTGTTCTTTCTCTGCCGCTACCCACTGATTGCGCTCTGTTTCGCTCCTTGTGCCGCCTTTGAAGCCAAGTTCTGCCAGTGCCTTTTTTAATGATACCCTTGTTTCAAGTCCCCGCTTGCTTCCAGTCGTATAGGGTATGAAATCTATATGCAGATGTGGCGTAGCTTCGTCCATATGGAGATGTACCGAAAATACTCTTAGTGTAGGATTGCGCCGTTGGAAGTCCTGCATATATTCATCAAGTATTTTTGCCGCAAGCTGTCCGTCCTCCGTCTTTGCTCCCATATCGTTCTTATTGCCTATCTGCAAAATAATCTCATGGAATGGCTTCTCCTGTTTGCCGGAACAGATTTTTTCATAATAATCATCAATCCGGCGGTCACTTCTGGTCTGCTTCTCATTGTACCGGGCAAGTGCTTCATCAAATAATTCGTGGTATACATCTTTGATATTTTCATTGCAGTATTCCACATTCAGACAGCTCCGCTCCGGGTCAGTGTTCTTTGCGTGAAATTTTCTGCTGTTATGGTTGACAGAGCCTTTCCCTGTCATAACGCTGATAGTCCGTTTCAATAAAACTTCCTTTCTTCCTTATCGGATAATGAGCGCCGGATACGGCGCATAGCCTTTGTTACTTTCTGCGAAAGTAACGCAAAAGCACTTTCGACAGGCTACGCTCTATCAAAAGTGCCTTTGCGCCCTGCCGGGGGCTTTCCGTCCTGCGGACGGTGGGCGGCTTTTCGCCGCCTTGATACTGCCGCTTCCCGGCTTTCTCCCAACACCGCAACATTGCAATGTCTATAATATTTGCAACCTTGCAATCTTCAAGAACGCAATTCCAAGACTGCAAAATTCTAATACCCTGCATTGTTGCGCTGTTACCTTGCCTGTCCGTCACTGTCTGATTTTATCCAGTTCCCAATACCATGTATTGTTTATCCTCTTTGCCCGGACACCCAACTCCTTCTTCGCATTTTCCAGTGTCCGCTTTGATATGCCCTGTTCGTCCGCTAGATTAAAAATCTCATTGCTCTGCATGGCGTTGTTTGTTTCTGCCAGTTCCCGGAGTAACCGCTTCGCCTGTTCCATTTTATTTGCTTTCGGGGCAATGCCGCCTAACACTTCATCAGCCGTAATCTCATAATCCCCTAGCCATTGAAAACCTTCCTCCGACAGTGCAAATGCTTTCGGGTGTCCGAACGCCGCAAGGTTGTTTTTAATCTGCACCACAGCCCTTATATTTTCTTCTCCCTCAACCCTGCCGACTAAGAGAACGCTTCTAGCGACTGCAAAAAAATCAATCGAACCCATTCCCCGGTATGCCGCCTTATTTCCTGCCGCTTTGTTCATATGCCCGACAAGGACAATCGCACACTGGTATTTCTCTGCCAATGCCGCCAACTTCTTTGTCATGTCCCTTGCTTCGTTTGCCCGGTTCATATCCATGCCACCGCCCAAATAGGCTTGTATCGGGTCTAAAATCGACAGCTTTGCACCTGTTTTTATAACAGCTTCTTCCAAGCGTTCATCTATCATGGAAAGGGATTTTATCTGTTCATCAATGACCGAGATTTTCTCACAGTCTGCCTTTGCCTGTTCCAATCGGGGCTTTACCGTATCGGCAAGACCGTCCTCCGCACTCTGATAGATTACATTCAAAGGCTCTGTAAAATTCATTCCTCCGTCTAAACTCTCTCCCTTAGACAGCTTCGCCGCTATATTGAGTATAAATGTTGTCTTTCCGTCCCCCGGATCGCCTTGTACGATTGTCAGTTTGCCATAAGGGATAAAGGGAAACCACAGCCAAGAAACTTCCTGCGACTGTATTTCTGACAATTTAATCAACTGTAATTCTGTTTTTGTTTCTTCCATAATGCCCTCCATTTCTGAAAAATCGTTGTCACTGGAGGAAACCTCTGCTATACTTGTATTGTGGATACTGATAACAGAGGTTTTCCAGTTATCACAGCTCTAACAGTTGCCCCTGTCGGGGCTATTTCCTTTTTCATTGTCAAGTAAGTCTGCCACTCTCCGTTGCTGATTAGGATATAAATGTCCGTAGGTATTCAACGTAATGCGAATATCCTTGTGCCCTACTCTCTCTTTTATCAAAAGTGGTTCTATGCCCTTATTGATTAAGTAAGCTACATGAGAATGTCTAAGGTCATGTACCCGGATATTCTTCACTCCGGCTTTCGCAATTTGGCGTTTCATTTTATGCTGAACCGCTTCCTGCACGATTGGGAAAAGTCTTTCATCGTCCGGCATACCATAGTGACCGTCAACAAAATCCTTAATTTCCTTTTTCAAAAACTCCGGGATTTCAACGGTTCTTACAGACTGCTTTGTTTTCGGTTCTGTAATAACGTCCTGTCTGCCAGTACGATAATAAGTTTTGATTATGCTGATTTGGTTATTTTCAAAACTAATATCGCCCTTTGTCAAAGCCAATAATTCGCCAATCCTACAGCCCGTCCAAAAGAGGATTTCAAAGATTAAATAGTATCGTGTTCTCGGCTCTATCGTCTGAATAAATCTCTGATATTCCTCTGTTGTCCAAAAGTCCAAACTTCTTGAATCGGAATTTCCCATGCGCTTCACTTTCTTACATGGATTTGTGTGCAAATCATAAATGCGTGACGCATGAGTAAATATACAGGTCAACTGATTTTGTATCATTCTTAAATAGCTTTCCGAAAATCCCTTTGTCTGCATTTCGTTCTGCCACTGTATGATTTGTGAAGCGGTAATCTCACTCAACATTTGTTCGCCAAAGTAGGGAATAATGTGTTGCTCCATCATATACCGTTTATTCTTCATGGTGCGGTCTTTCAATTCATTCTGCTTATCCTCAAAATAGACCTCCATAAATTCACTCAACTTCATATCCATGCTTCGGCTGCTGCTCAATTTCTTTTGCCGCTCATACTCTAACGCTTCTCTTTTTGTTTCAAATCCCCTCTTTCTTCGCTTTTTCTTCTCTCCTTTTGCCGTTGTTTCAAACCATTGCGCCGACCACTTTTTTGTGTCTTTCTCCTTATAAGCCATACCGCCACGCTCCTTTCCTTAGCTTATTGATAACTCATAACCGTACATTTTCTTTGCCCAAAACGCCCTCGGAATACGTCCTGCCATTGTAATATACCCCTGTCCTGCAAGTTCCTTGTTCAGTTCTTTTACAATCTTGTAGGCATGAGATTTTGAACAATTTAACTCTTTGGCTATATCTTCCGCACTCAACATATAACGGTAGTTTGCCACACGTTTGTCCTCCTTTCCCCTTTTAGAAATTCGTTACACTATTTGTATTTCGTCGTTGTACGAATTTCGTATATTCATATTAGCACCTTATCCAAATAATGTCAACACTTCGTAAAAATATTTTTACGAATTTCGTATTTGCATTTTTTTATTTTTCTCTTTAATGTTTTTCGTATATGTGGTATGATGATAAATAGGATTTATGCTTTTCGTAATTATTCAACATATGAAAATAGGAGGTCACTATGGGCGATGGAAAGAAACTGAAAGAAATACTTGACAGTAAGAACACAAATGTCCGTCAGATTGCAAAGGCTACTGGAATTAGTGCTACAACACTGTATTCCATTATTCAAAAGGATTCCAATATCCGATTTGACTTTGCCTTGCGGTTGGCAAACGAATTAGAAATTAATGTGAATGAGATTTGCGCCGCCAGTCCGTTCTCCGGCGCTATTACCGAAGAAGAAATATATCCCACGCTCCCCGATGGACTGAATGGCGCTCTTGACGGAAACCGGGTAAAGGTATATCTGAAAAATTCCCTATATCCGCTTATGTATCTGTTTGGGAAAAACAGTATGCCCGATGTGGATAATCTGTTGACTTTATTTTATCAGCTAGATGACGAAGCAAGAAAAGAAGTGGTAGAAACAATACAATTCAAATTACAGTATCACAAAGACCAAGAACGGGCAGAACAGATAAAGCAAATAAAAGGTTGGTAATCCCATTTGTAATTAAAAAACGGTTCTAAGACTTCCTCAAAGTCTCAGAACCATTTTTGTGTATTATTCAAGTTATAGCTAACCTCTTGGCGGAAAAGGATCCCGTCCATGTGAATCCTTATCTCTAATTTGACCATTGGGTCTGTGTATAACCAATTCAGACCCTTGATTACTCGAAATATTACGAGCAATATCAATTGCTTCTTTTTGTGTACTGGTGCGAACTGTTGCTCTCACATTCCCTTCGCCTTTCACTTGCCACCCACCATCCGGATGCGGTGTTACATGTTGATTCTTTCCCATATATTTATGCCACCTCATTTCAAACGCGTTATACGTCCACAATATGGACATTTAGAAGGATTTGTTACTGGAATAAGCTTCCTTCCACATTTACATCGATAATATGTATACTTTATTTTCATAGTGAATCTCCTTTTCATTCAAATTTACAGTTACATCTATATTCATCACATCTTCAGAAATAGTCTGCCTTTTTTCACCTTTCTAGACACAGATTTCTTATTGCAATCAGCAAAAAAGCGTGATACACTATAAACGGTTAATTTATTATATCGACGGCTGAAGCTTCTGTCGTCCAGCAGAACACCGAGACACATCTCGGTGTTTTTCTCTTCCTTCTACATGTGTAATTTTAATCAAAAAATCTTTCTGGATTACATCCAAATGCACCTTCAATAATTTTATTTGCCAAATTTATTTTTGCACGAGACGACCTAATTTCATTCATTCTATGTAATATACTCTTCCCACAAAAATCTTTACAAGCAATCCAAACCTGATCTCGTCGATATGTTCCATCTAATAATAGCGGCTGATGAGATGTACAAATAAGTTGTGCATTGTTCGGATTGCTTTCCTCATTAGTAAAAAGACCAATAATTTCTTTTGCTAAAGAAAGATGCAAACCATTCTCCAATTCATCAATAACCAAGACTCCTCCTGATTCTAAGATATTATAAAGATATGGTAATGCTGTAAACAATTTTACTGTTCCCAGTGATTCATCGGCAAAAAACGTAATTGGTGTACTACTTGTTTCTTTTCCATTTTCAAAAACTGCATGTTTTGTATCTACACCAACCCTCGTTTTCGTTGCTATTATTTCCCTATTCTCAAAATCATCATCCTCAATCCTCTGTCTGGCAATCTCCTCTTCCTCAAATGATACCCGTATATCCCGAATGGTAGGATCTGCCTTTTTAAGTATGTTGATATACTTCCCTAAACGCTCATCTGAAAAAGATGCTTTTGATTTAGTTGGATTTAATCTAGCTGCTGTCATACTAACAACCTGAATCTCTTTTATTGCCGAAACAATTTTAGATGCCAGCGAATTATTTAATAGTGCTGCCACAGGTAAACAAAGTGCCTCTTCTTTTACTACTTGCTTCGTATTTTCAAAATCTCTCAAATCAGAACGTAACATAATATCTTTAAAAGCTGGAGAAACTCTTTCGATAAGTTTTTCTGTTCTCCGATATCTTTTAGTCAAACACTCTGATTGTATCTTTTTATTCAGAATCGAAAAATCATAATGATATGTAACTTCCTCTACCACAATTTCTATCTCAAATTTAGTTGGCTTTTCCTGATACTCGGTGTCAAATGCAAATGCATTAATCGGAACATTAAACCCCTTGAATTGTGGCAAAGAAAGTATCTGAGTATCATTCATTGCAATTAAAGGAGAGAAATTCAATAAACGCTGTATCTCTCTAATAATTTTACAGAAAAAAGTTTTTCCCGAACCATTTGCTCCATAAAGGAAGGACACTTTATTAAATCTTGAATCTCCTCTTTCAAAAGTATTTTCTAAATATTCCTTTTTACTACTGTCTACCTCTGTTGTAAAAGTAACTCTATCTGCAAAAGATGCAAAGTTTTCTACTGATAAAGATTTCAATGCAACGTTATTCATGCTAATTTCTCCTTCCTTGTCTTATCATATAATTTTTCCCAGTTTTTGTCAATAGTTATTATTGCTTTTTCGTATCAATTTGTTATTTTTATAGTTTAACTAGCTTTATCATCATATATGTTGTATTTTTTATTTTAACAGGGGAAAATATAAGTATTTATACGATAAAGAGGAATTATCATAACCCATAAAATATAATTTTACAATTTATATATTTTCGGCACCGTTTTGGCACCGCTTTACACATTTTCACTACTGCAAAATTTTAAAAAGGGCTTCCCGATTTCTCGGAAAGCCCCATAAAATCTAGCTTTTTACCAATTACTCAATAATCGTAGCCACACGACCAGAACCAACCGTTCTACCACCCTCACGGTTCGTAGGGAACATAATTACAATGTTTTTTCATATATTTTATTGGATTTTGTGTTTATATTTTCCTATTTTAGCCATACTATTTGAGGTTTTCAAATTTTTTAGAACCAAAATAGAACCACGCCACCATAGCAACATTTTCAATCGCACCTCAAATTACCATGATGTATAAATTTCATTTCGACGATTAAATGCTTCTTCTCCGCCTTCCATAATATCTACTATTGCTTTATGACTACTAGAAGAATCTATCGTTCCCTGATTCATTTCGATTTTTCCTGTATCACCATCGTAAATAGTTGTAATAATTTTTTCAGCATCCCCCAGCACAGGAATATTAGCATTATGTGTCGCAAAAATAAATTGCATATCTGCCTTTTTTTGTTTAATTGTTTGTATTAATTCTTTATAAATCACTTGATTGTCTAAATCATCTTCTGGCTGGTCAATTATAATAACGTCACTATCTTGTTGCGTCAAAATAAATAATATTAATGCCGAAGCCCTTTGACCAATGGAGTGTCTACTCAATAACTTACCATGATATGAAATTTTAATTGAATCGGGACAAAATAGTTTTACATACTCTGCGAAATTATGTTCTATCTTATCGGAAACCTTGCCCCATACATTATCAGTCAACATTCCTTTTATTTTCTTCCCACCTCCCAAAAAATAATCTTCTAATATTGAAACAAAGTCTGAAAACTGTTCTGATATTTCTTTGTATTTAATTTCTGATATTCCCGTACCTTTAAATGCTTTTTGTAAATCATTTCTAAAAATGTCTTTGTTCCCTTTAAATTCTATAATAATGTTTAATTCGCTTTGACTTTCATTAATATGTCTTATCTCTGCTGCATATGATTGATATGATTTATTTAACATTTCATTACGACTATCAATCAATTTTTTCACTTTAGCTTCTATTTTAGCCTTATCTTTGAGAACCTCCTTAAGTGATTCTATTTCACGTTCATTTGATGTATACATTTTCTGATATGATACAAAGCTGTCCAAATCTATCGTGTCATCATTAATTTCACGTTTAATTTGGGCAAATTCTTCTTTAAGTGACTCTATTCTATCAAGCAACCTTTGCTTAACCTCATTAAGAGCGCCTAAATTTGCAATTAATTGCTTCACCAAATCTTTCAAGCTTCCCAAAAATTCAATAGATTTATCCGTTAGTATCTTTGCTTCTTGAAAAATATCTTGATTAAATTCCGATTGGTAATCACTTAAAGAAATGCCTTGGACATCTCCATCACTATACGCATTCTCTAAAGACTCTATTATATTTTTGGTTTTTTGATATATTGTATCTATCTTGACCAAATCATCATTGCATGATGTTTGTTTTTTTAGTTTAGAATCAATTCCCTTCTCCTTATAAATCTTTAACTTGTGTTCTATCTCAGCATTCTTATCCGTTATTTCCGCTATCCGTTCCGGAATACTTGAAACAGATAACAACTTTTTTATATTTTCGCTCAATTCATTAGTTATTATAGTTAAATTTTCTGAAAAATCACTTACTTCTTTCCCCACAAGCCTATTAAGCAGTTCCAATTCATAACCGGCACGTGTCAAAGCCAAATCTTTTTGCCCAAAATATAATGGATTATTTAGTATAGCACCTACTCCTATGGGTAACGTCATGTTGTTCTCATCTACAATAGATACTGCCTCATTAAGTATTCTTTTTATTTGATATTGTTTTCCATGTCTATCAACAACAGATAATAAAACCTGTCCGCCCGACCCTAGTACCGATTTAACAAGTGAATTTTTATACTCAGTATCTGTTGCTGGTTCCAAATCCAATGCATATCTCATTACTTCTAAAACAGAAGATTTTCCACTACCTCTAATTCCAATAAATGTGTTTAACGCAACCGAGGGAAAAAATTCTTGTCCATCTAATTTTCCACCTAGACATTTCATGCTATTAATGTATCCATGACTTATTATTCCTTGCTCTGTAAAAATGCGGTTTCTAAAATCTTTCAATGCATATTTGATTGAATTGAAAGAATATTCCCCTATTTTTATATAAGTTCGTTGTGTGCCTTTTCCTATTTCTTCTATAGTTTTCGGATCAGACCCCTCTACATTTGCAACCTCATATCCCATCCAATCTTTTGCATTTTTTTGCAAATCTCTCGTTCTTACTTTTTGAAAACCAATAACCCTTTCCCTGAATTCTTTCTTTTGCGCTAATGATTCAATCAATCCACCTTTACATTCTTTTAAAAATCCACTTTTTTGTTCAACATGTGCAAAGATAATGAAATAGTCTTTTGCCATAGAATTTAGTTTTTGAATACATGTTAATAAATCCTCATTTGTACTTGTATTCTCATTTTCAGCATTACTTATTCCCAAGAAAAAAGCATCAATAATTTTAGATATGTGATTTTCACTATTTTTGAGCCATTCGTCTGGATTAAACACTATAAGAGAATGTACCGCATTTGCCCCTTGTTTAATTGACAACTCTACTCCCGGCAGCAAAAAAATATCTTTCCTTTTTGCTGCTTTCTTCAATGCTTTATATTCCTCCAGATCAAATTTATTATGATTTGTAATAACGCCCACACGAATTTCATGCTTAATTAATTCGTTAACATAATCATTCACATAATCTGCTCCATCGTATTTGAATTCTTTATCCTGATTCGTGTGCAAGTGAAAATCTGCCCGAATAATGTCCATTCCATGTTCAAACAATGTCTTATCTCCTTTATATATGAACTTTATCACAGTACATATGTTAGCTATTAATCAACTCATTTTTCACTTAGACCTTTCGCATAGGCATAAATCCGTTTCAAATAATTCTCATTCGCAGTCCTGTTCTTATCATTTCCTACCAAACTCGAAAACCCCAAATAAGAATTAAACCCTAACATATATACAGCAATAGCCATTGCCATATCTTCTGTCTCTCTACCTGACATATCCGCAATATTTTTCAATTCCTGCAAAACAGTATCATGCGGAATTTGAACCGTTCCATCCTGCTTTACCACCTTTTCAATTACATTTGGAAGAACCATACACATATTATAAAAAGCATTATCTTCCCCAGTTGTAATTGCATAAAACTGATCCAAACTTACTCGTCTTATTCTTTTATGGGAAACACGCTTTCCGTCTACCGTAGTTTCCCACTTTATATTTTGTGACTTCTGGGCAATTGCTTCTACCAAAAAACAAGCGCAATCGTCATCACTTAATAACTGATTTTGCATCTTAATATATGTTTTACCTGCCGAAGCTGAATTCATTGTATTATGCTTATTTTTCATTTCAACATATACTGTATGAACCACATCTCCATCCGGCAACACGATTCCGTCCTCGTTTTGATAAATTACATCCCAGCCACCTTCTTTCCCATTCTCCGGCACTCTGCATTTATCTATATACTGAAATATCCTTTGATGAAAGTAACCTATGTCATTATTATTTGACTTGTCACGCTGACGAAATATTTCATTACCTACCATTTCTTCCCACGAAGTCTGATATACCGTTTTATCGAAAATCAGTTTGATAGGGTCAATGATATTTTTGTTAAAACGCTTCACGTCATAGGATTCAAGTTTCTCACCATACTTTTCTATCGTTGCTCCTACATGCTTAATAAAATTTTCTTCCGATATAAAATCCAACGACCAACTCATTACGATTACATTGCCTCCCTGATTTTCTCTTTTTTTGCCAATATCTCAAGTGAACGATGTATTTCTGTTGCAATATCCCATGCCAAATTAACTGGCACTGCGTTTCCCACCTGTTTATACTGAGATGAAACATTTCCACAAAATTCCCATTCATCTGGAAAAGTCTGACACCTTGCATTTTCCCTTATCGTAAAAGGTCTTGCCTCCAATGGGTGGCAACGCTCCGTCTGCTTTTGAGACGGCGATGTTAATACAGTTAATGACGGCTCATCTAAACTCATTCTCCGTAATATTCCGGTACGTCCGCCCTCCATTTCCCAACAGCTTTTCATATACTCTTTTGCCACATTTGGATCAATGTCTCGCCAGTATCCACCTGCCGGAACCATTTCAAATATCTTTTTCTTTTTTTCTCCATATGGAATATATGGACTATCTGGACAATCTAACAAAACATCTTTCAATACAGGTTTGTAGTCATGAGGTTTGGGGAATACATATTCTGTTTTGTCTACTAAATCATTTCTTATTCCGACTGTAATCAAACGCTCTCTCTTTTGAGGGACTCCGTAATCCCACGCATTCAATACTTTTTTATCAATTGTATATCCTGCCTTTGCAAAAATACTTAACATCGTCTTATATGTATTTCCGTGATTATGTGTAAGCAATCCTCTAACATTTTCAAACAGAAACATCTTCGGCTGCAACTTCTGTAAAAATAACGCATAATGGTAAAAAAGCGTCCCTCTGGCATCTTCCAATCCCAACCTTTTCCCTGCATATGAAAACGCCTGACAAGGTGCCCCTCCAGAAAGTAAATCCAGTTCTCCTTTCTGTATATGAAAATATTTTTCCAAATCCAAACAAGAAATATTTGCAATATCATCATGAATGACATTCCAATTAGGTCTGTTTCTTCTCAATGTATCTGACGCATCTTTATCAAATTCAATTAGTCCAAGCGTTTCAAATCCTGCTTTCTCAATTCCTAACGCAAGTCCACCAGCACCAGCAAACAATTCAATTGTATAAAACATATGATTACCTCTTCTTTTTTAATAATACTAGCACACTTTGTGTCCAATTATCAGGACACATTAAATATTTCTTCATCTTCTTCAACAAGTTCCATTATATCGGTAATCTGACAGTTCAATGCCTTACAAATTTTACAAATGACTTCTGTAGAAATATTTTCATTCTTTCCCATTTTTGCAATTGTGTTTGTAGTAACGCCAGTTTGTTCTCTAAGCTGCGTTTTACTCATTCCCTTATCTATCAACAATTTCCATAGTTTATTATAATTTACTTTCATCACAACTTACACCTATATGAAACTCTTTCTCTATTTCTTCCTTATTGTACCAAATTTTATTGATATTTTCAATTCATTTTTGATTTATTCAATCGCCTATAGGAAATTCATTTTTCTTTTGAATTTGTTTAAAATGATTTCCTTTAATACCCCATTGCCTACATGGTGCTAGCACCATGTTATAAAATATTACTAAAGAAAAGGCAGGTTATACTTGCCTGCCCTTTGCTTTTGCATTCTATCTCTTGTTATCTCACAAAACTCTTCTCCAATTTCTCCCTCTGCCCCCTTAACTCATTCTGCTTTTCGTACAAACTATTACGCTCCTCACACAGTTTTTTCATGCGTTCTAGCTTTTCTCTGATGCCCTCCCGACATTCCGGCTCTATCTGCTTATATTCCCCTGTCAGACTGCGGATTCTATTGTTATTTTCTTTCATCTGTTCCGAAACACATATCCAATCCACTAAATTCCTTACTTCCATATCCATTTCGTAAAGTTCTGTTTCTGTCAAAATCTTCGTGCATAAACGCACCATTACTTTTTTCTCTGTATCCGTCATGTTCCCCTCAACTTTCATATCTGAAAAATTCTCTCGCTAACGCTTCTGCCATAGCCTTATTGTATCCTTGTTTCAAATAGCCTTGAACAATCGTGCCAAACATACCTTTTACCATATCTGCCTCTATGTCACAATAGACTTGCAGTTCTCCCGACAACGCCATTGCAACATATTCAATCGGCTTGCTATCCAACAACTTATGCAGCTTCGCAAGCGATTGTTCTGTAGTGCGCAGACTGGCTTCTATTTCTTCACATTTCAACCGCAAAACATTACCGTCAGAATAATAAACCTCTACATAACCGTTATCCATGTTGTATTCACAGCCTATAATATCCTCCATATAATACTGTCCGCCCCAATTTCCGTTATCCATCATATCAATCCGTCCTTTCTTATCTGCCCACTCCATACGTTCTGTTCTGCTGTTTTTCAATCTGTGCGATTTGTTCCAATTCCCTTGCATTTGTCACAATAATATCAATTTTGTCTACCCCGACATATTGTTTCACACGCTCAAAATCATCCGCTTTTTCCTGCAACTGTTCTAATTTTACATACTGCTGATGTACCTTACTTTTATAGAAGTCAATATCCTCTGCCTGTTTCGTGACCTTTGCTTTTAACTGCTTTATCTGATCCATAAGGTTGACACATTTTATTGTAAGACTTTTTACAATTTCTTTCAGCCTTTCCACAAGTGGCATAGCGTTCTTTTCCCGATAAGCCTTTGCGCCCATTAAAGCAGCCGGCTCCGGCAACTGCCATTTTGCATCTTCATCATAGGCATGTATGTTACGTTCCAATGTCACTTTAGAATCAGCCATTTTCTCAATATCCTGCTGCAACTTTTTCTGTAGCTGTTCCAATGTTTTATTATCAGACATCAGCTTTTCTCTATTCTCCATCAATCCATCCGTCTGCTCCCTTAATAAATCATTTGTTGCGGAAAGTTCCGTTGTTTCCTGCCTAAATACTTCATTTTCCAGCTTTATCTTCTCTATTTCATTTTCAGCCAAGACTTGCTGATAAATAATGTGGGATAATTCCGCTTTATTACTGGATACCGCCTTTTCCAATGTTGCGACTTCTTTTGCTCTCTCCTGCTTTTCAAAATCCAGTACAGATAAATGCTTATTATGCGTTCCTAACTGTTTCCACCGCACACCGTACCTTTCCGCCACTTTTGAGAGTTCCTGTTTTTCTGACTCCATCCATTGATTCCACTCCGTTGCGCTTCTTGTGCCGCCTTTAAATCCCTGCTCTGCCAGTGCGCCTTTCAGTGATACTCTCGTATCAAGTCCACGCTTGCTGTTACGGATAAAAGGAACAAAATCAATATGAACGTGTGGCGTTTCCTCATCCATATGCAGATGCGCCGAAAACACATATAGATTCGGATTTCTTTTCTGAAAATCTTCCATAAACTCTATCAATATTTCCTTTGCAAGCTGCCCTTCTTCGCTTTTCGCATTCGTATCATCTTTATTTCCAATCTGAAGAATAACTTCATGAAATAACTTCTCCTGCTTGCTCTGCCTTATCTTCTCATAATAATTGTCAATTTTCCGGTCACTCCGTTTCTGCTTTGCATTGTAACGCTCCAACGCATCATCAAATAATTCGTGATATACCTTTTTAATATCCAAATGACAGAACTCCACATTATATTTGGTTCTCTCCTTATCCACATTCTTTGCACTGAAAGTTCTCGTATTATGACTGACAGAACCTTTTCCCATCATGCCGCTAATTGTCCTCTCCACTAATCTCACCCTTCCTATCTTCTTTACTTGTCATATTTTGTGCCGACAGGCACAGCCTTTGTTACTTTCTGCGAAAGTAACGCAAAAGCACTTTCGACAGGCTACGCTCTATCAAAAGTGCCTTTGCGCCCTGCCGGGGGCATTGCCACGCTTACGCTGGCAAATAGTTTAGCCTGTTCATCTACTCATTTCATCTATGCGAAAGCACATCTCAATCAAGTCCGCAACAATGCAACGTCTATATATTTTGCAACCTTGCAATATCCATCTCCGCAAAATCTTTATAGTCTGCATTGTTGCGTTCTTCCTTTTATTCCGGCTTTACCTTGTCCAATTCCCAATACCAAGAATTGTTTATTTTCTTCGCCCGAATGCCAAACTCCCTTTTTGCATTTTCCAATGTCCTCTTTGAAATTCCCTGCTCGTCCGCCATATCAAAAATCTCATTGCTCTGAACTGTATCAGAAGTCAAAGCCAGTTCCCTAAGCAATCGCTTCGCCTGTTCCATTTTATTTGCTTTTGGGGTAATGCCGCCTAAGACTTCATCAGCCGTAATCTCATAATCCCCAAGCCATTGAAAACCGTCCTCTGACAATGCAAATGCTTTCGGGTGTCCGAATGCTGCAAGATTATTTTTTATTTGCACTACTGCTCTAATATTGGGTTCTCCTTCAACCCTGCCAACCAATAATACGCTTCTTGCTACTGCAAGGAAATCAATCGAACCCATGCCCCGATACGCAGCCTTATTTCCTGCTGCTTTATTCATGTGACCGATAAGAACGATTGCACACTGATATTTCTCTGCTAATGCTCCCAATTTCTTTGTCATATCCCTTGCTTCATTTGCTCTGTTCATATCCATACCGCCGCCAAGATATGCCTGTATCGGATCTAAAATCAACATTCTTGCTTTCGTCTGTGCAATCGCCCTTTCCAATCGTTCATCAACCATAGATAGAGATTTTTCCTTTTCATCAATAACCAATATCCTCTCACAATCTGCCCCTGCCAGCTCCAATCTCGGCTTAACTGTATCTGCCAAACCATCTTCCGCACTCTGATAAATTACATTTATTGGCTCAGATAATTTCATCTCACTGTCTAGCCCCTCTCCCTTTGATAGTTTCGCCGCTATATTCAGCACAAGCGTTGTTTTTCCATCACCCGGATCGCCTTGAATGATTGTCAGCTTGCCATAAGGGATAAACGGATACCACAGCCAAGAAACTTCCTGCGACTGTATTTCCGACATTTTTATCATCTGTAACCCTGTTTTTGTTTCTTCCATCATACCCTCCATTGCTAAAAAATTATTGTCGTTAGAAGAAACCTCTGTTATACTTGTATTGTGATTACTGATAACAGAGGTTTTCCAGTTATCATAAGTCCTGACAGTTGCCGCTGTTAGGGCTTATTTTTTGTTGGTTCAACATATCCGCCACTTGCCTTTGTTGGTTAGGATACAAATGCCCATAAGTATTTAAAGTGATTCTAATATCCTTATGCCCTAACCGTTCTTTGATAATCAACGGTTGTATCCCCTGATTGATAAGATACGCTACACTGCTGTGACGAATATCATGGACACGTATCTTTTTCACTCCTGCCTTTTCCGCTTGCCGCTTCAATTTATGCTGTAATGCTTCTGCAACAATAGGGAAAATGCGCTCATCATCCGGCAATTCATATAACTTATCTACATATTCTTTTATTTCCTGTGTTAAGAACTCCGGCAATTCGATTACTCGCACAGATTGTTCCGTTTTAGGGGCAGTAATCACATCTCGCCTTTCCGTCCGATAATAGGTCTTTGTGATACTCATACGGTTGTTCTGAAAATCTACGTCCGATTTTGTTAAGGCAAGTAGTTCGCCTTCCCTAATTCCCGTCCAGAACAAAATTTCAAAAATCACGTAATAGCGGCTTTCAACCTCAATCGTACTGATAAACTTGTCGTATTCCTCTTTTGTCCAAAAGTCCAGCTTATCCGCATCTGGCTTTCCCATCTTTTTCACTCTCTTACATGGATTATTCGCCAAATTGTAAATACTGCTTGCATGAGTGAATAAGGCAGTAATCTGATTTTGCACCATGCGAAGATAGGTCTGCGCATACCCTTTTTCCCTCATTGCGTTCTGCCACTGGATAATATCTGACGGAGTAATCTCATTCATTTTCTTATTTTCAAAGTAAGGAAGAATATGCGCTTCTATCATGTACCTTTTATTCTTGATTGAACGCTCCTTCAACTCGCCCTCTTTATCACGAAAATAAATCTCAACAAATGCTCCCAAAGCCATATCCATATTGGCATTAGCGGATAATTTGAAATTATTTTCCCACTCCAACGCTTCTTTCTTTGTTTTAAACCCACGTTTCTGCTTTTTCTTCTTGTTGCCCTGCCAATCCTCATAGTAGAACAGGCTTAGCCAAGTATTCCTTTTTTCATCCTTATATGCTGGCATCTGTTTTCCCTCCTTATGCTGTCTGTACTGTTTCATAACCGTAGAACTTCTTTTCCCAAAATGCTCTGGGAACTTTCCCTGCCACAATAATAAAGCCAGATTTCTCCAACTCTCCATTAAGCAGACGAATGACCTTATAAGCATGTCCTTTAGAAATTCCCAACTCATTAGCCACATCTTCCGCATCCATCATGTAATTTGACTTCATATAACCCTCCTTACAATTTGAATTTTAATAGAAATATTTAATTTCTTGTATTTTTATCATAATATCTGTTTTTAAATATTTCAAGCAAAAATATTAAAATATGAATATTTTTATTTATTTTTGTTGAAATCGTGGTATAATAATTAAAAATCCAATGTGAGGTGAGAATATGCGAATAGCACATTATTTACATGTAGATAAACGTTTGAAGTCCTTTCGTATGGGAGCTGATATGTCTCAAAAAGAAATGGCTGCGAAGTTGGAACTGTCTGTTCCGACTTATTCTAATTACGAAAACGGTTATAGCGAACCGCCTATGGAAGTAATACAAAAATTCTGTTCTATTATTGGCATTAAAGAAGAATTATTTTTTGGATATACGATTAAACCCAACGAAGAATTGAGCATTAACACATATTCAGATATTTTAAAGGTAATCATGGAATTGATACGAGCTGGTATTCCTGTAGAATGTTCCACTTCCGTCAATACTGCTACTAGACGCTTAGTGGCATCTATTAACATAGAAAGTCCACAGATTGCATCTCTTATATCTCGTTGGAACGAATTGAACAAAGAATTGGAAACTGAAAAAATTGACAGTGACGAATACAATATATGGATAGACAGTTTGATGAATTCATTTAATATTCCGGTAGAGAACTATTGAAGCTGTGCATCTCTCTAATCAAGTATGGGAAAGAAATTAATTCATTGCTGAATCAATTCTCTTTCCCCTCAAAATAATAGATTTAATAACTATAATTATCAAAGCACAAACATTTATTTATTCGTTAATACCGAAATTTCCTTTATACTCTTATTTCGTATATTGTCATTCAGTATGCGTTCTAACGCCTTATTAATTTCTTTAGGAACATCAGCAACCCAAAGTAACGAATATCTAGTAAAATTAATCAATAAACCAATAAAAACCGCTAATGTTTCTTCACCACAATTAAGCATAACATATTTGTTAAAATCATTACTGGGAAACCCTTCAATATTACTATCTGTTGCCTGAAAAATAATAGTTCTTTTACTATATAAAACAATAGCATTAGGCAAAAGATTTGATGGTATATCTAAGTTTTCCAAATAATTCAAAACTGTTAACGCTTCTACACTATCATAAGCAAAAATTATACCAAAATATGGATTTCTATCTGTATTATCTGGTAACCCATTAATTTTAATAGAAACTAATGGTGTCACAGTCCACGAATGCGTTCCTTCACGCTTAAGACTCTTCATTGACTTAATATTATCAATAGCTTTCATTAACTCATCTTTATTCAAAAATGACTTGATTTCTATATTTCCATAAATGGATTCACAGGGAAATTGTATGTAATTATCTATATACGGAATTATGTACGAAAAAACGCTATCATACACCACCAAATCTAACTGTTTATTTGTATTTCCTTCACTATCAAATGCCTCCCCACCTGACAATCCATAACAAGCCGGCAAAAAAGGTCTGATAACTTTATTGACAATATTTTCTCTTACTGTACCTTTACTGCCATTATGTAATATATTTTTACTTTGTTCAAAATATCCTTCAAGAATCTTTCCCGATTTAATTAAAGCAGAATAGTAATTCATTTTACTTTTTCATCTCCTATTCCCAGTTTAAAACCTATAGCAAAAAATTTAGAACCAAATTAGAACCAAAGACGCTCTTTTACTAAATTCAAAGTTTCAAAAAGGGCTTTCCGATTTCTCGGAAAACCCCATAAAATCAAGCTTTTTAATGATTATTCAATAATCGTAGCCACACGACCAGACCCAACAGTCCTACCACCCTCACGGTATTTGAATAGCGTTTTTTGTGGTATTTTCTATACTTTTTATTGCGGAAAACAGCGTAAAATCGTTGTTTTTGTGTAGCGTATTTTTATTTGCATGATTTCTTGGCACCGTTTCGGCACCAAAATACTTTTCTCCTTATCTGCTCTTATTACATGGTGCTAGCACCATGTTTGATACATCATT
>KE159545.1:54575-64097 GCA_000403215.2 Lachnospiraceae bacterium A4 | reverse complement strand
CCGGCAGGAGATATGGGAAGCCCGGCGGTGGAAGCGGTGGCGGCAGGAATGCCTGCCTTTAGCAGGACAGGACGTAAAAACCAATCAGGAAAAGGAAGGTGACAGAATGAGTGAGAGCGTAAAGATTGGAGGTATTGGCAAGAATCCGGCAATCGACAGAATCAATCAGCTGAATGCCACAGACATAAAAAAACAGGCGGTAAAGAGGATGGAACAGCTGCTGCTGGAACCAGAGCTGCCGCAGGCGGGAAAGTATCATAGAGCAGTTCCAATTGATTTTGACAGCGCAGACTGGAAAGGCAGCCAGAAAAATAAACAGATCAGGGAGGTAAATTCACATGGAAACAAGAGAGGAAGAAGCTATATGTCAGGTGTCAGACTGTCTCCAGGGGAGGATCCGTATCACACTCCCGCAGGGATGGCAGAGACCGTCAAACGAAATACTGGCAAGAAAATTCCCGTACAGGACAACCCCGCAGGAAGTGTTTTCCGATACGCAGGCAGAACAGATAATCACATTCAGCCTGTTGGACAAACAGTTACAGGAAAAACAGGTATATACAGCGGTGCGGGAGATTCAGCGGGTCATCAGCCATATCTATCCAGAGAGCATTAGGGAGCAGGCGCGGATGATCCGAATAAAGGCGGGGGTGGCAGGTATTTTTGCGTTTATCACAGGCGGCATCAGGGAGGATGCGTACCACAGTATGTTTATCCTTTCGGTGGACGAAAAAATGCTGCTGGGCAGCTTTCATCTGCCAGAAGGACAGGCAGAAAGCGGCCGGAAAACACGCATGGATATCATGAGGAGCATACAGATCCTGAATACACAGAAAAATACAGAAGCATATAAAAGTATATAAGAGAGGCGGATGATAAAAATGAGAGAAAACCAGATCAGAATAGAACCATTTGAATTTGTATCCATACAGGAGCTGAAAATCATGAGAACGGTGAATGACCATGCCAGAGCGTCCGTGTCAGTGCAGATCAAAGACGCATGGGAAGAGCGCTATATTGGGATGCTGTCTGGAGAAATATGGGTGAAAATAACAGGCATAAGCGGAGAAGTACATACCGTGCTTTTTCATGGGGTTGTTACAGATTATGCCTTCTCCCATGACGGCCATGGAACAGTCATGGAGCTGTCGCTGGCAAGCGGAAGCATCCTGATGGACCTGCAGCCGCATTTCAGGGTGTTTCAGAATAAAAAGACACTGTGCACAGCAGTCTATGAACAGATTACAGGCACCTATCCTGACGGGCGTGTGATCGTTACGGATGGAGACGGCGATAGGACTGCGGGGGTTTTGATCCAGCATCATGAGACGGACTGGGAATTCCTCAGACGGACAGCGGCGCGGACTGGGCGCTTTATGGTGGCGGATGCGCCGAGAAAGGGGGTGCGGTATATCTTAGGCCTGCCGGAGGGCATCCAGAGGAAACTGCCCACAGACCAGCTCCGCACAAGGCTGGATATGCGCGAATATATGGAAAAAACGCGCGGCGGCATGGACTGGCTGCGTGCGGCGGACATGACAGAGCTGATTATTACAGACAGGGAAATCTGCCAGATTGGCGACTGGATGCCGTACAATGGGAACAATTACTATATTTACCGGATTTTTACAGACTATCTTAATGGAGAGTGCATCCATACCTATCATCTGAGAAAAAAGGAGGCAGTCCACCCGTTGCCTATGCCGCACGAAAGTGTGACAGGCTGTGCCTTTGATGCGGTGGTAACCGGCGTGCAGCGCGACAGAGTTCAGATAAGGATTGCAGGGGATGAATGGAATGCACAAGACGGAAAGAAATGGTTCCTGTATTCGACCGTGTACTCCTCGCCCGACGGGACAGGATGGTACTGCATGCCGGAGGAGGGCGACAGCGTGCGTCTGTATGTGCCAGACCGTGAAGAGAACAGTTTCGTAATGAGTGCGGTCCACAGGCAGACAGATGCCGCAAGGCAGAATCCCGAGTACAAATCCTTTAAGACAAAATACGGAAAAGAGATCCTGTTCACACCGGACTCCATACTGATGACAAACAATCAGGGCATGATGGTGGAGATGAATGACAGCGAGGGGATCATGATCACCAGTGACAAGGACATCGTGGTTGCGGCGAAAGAGGATCTCACCATAGCCAGCGGCAGCGCATCCCTGCTGATAGCAGCCGATAATGTCCTGCAGGTGCGGCAGGGAGGAACCAGCATGACACTCAATAAGGATATTTCGTTTACAGGCGGGGAGTTCAGGATACAGTAGATGTTTTTTCATAACGAGGAGGGATACTATGGCAGATGAAAAGAAATATTTAGAAGGAAACTATGACGGAGAACCAGTACAGCAGGCAGTCCAGATGGCGGCAGATGTGGTAAGAGCAAATAAAGCGCAAAAGGAAATCAGGGAAACACAGAAAAGAGCTTATGAGATTTTTGAAGATGAATGTATTGATTTGAAAGGGATTACCAGTGAGGAGTTCGAAAGAAAAATGGAGTCTGTTGATAAGAATGACTCACTTCATCAATATCTTGTAGATGGTGCATTATTGACATGTACAATGGCAACACTGGATGATTTTGAAGTAGATAGTGAAACATCAGTTAAATTAGAAATAGAGACATTAGAAGAAGGGGAAAAGCGCCGCCAGACATTTCTAAGTGTTATGGAAAATGCAATGTATATAGGTGAATCATGTTATGCAACGGTGAAAGATACCATAATAAACAGAAATATTTTTCCGTTTCGTTGTAATTGCAGGCAGAAGGCTGACAGGATGTCAGAAATAGAGAGAATAAAAAATAATATAGCCGACTGCAGGGAAAACGGTGTATGCCAATATCTGATATGTCTCAATGAAGAATGGGATAATATGCTGTTGAATGACGGAAAGACATATCAGAGGCATAGAAATATAAAAGCAGTTGACAGCGTATCCGGTGCTGGCTGGCTAATAGGCGGTATAGATACAGAAATTGAAGATGTGGAAGGAATAACAAGGACTTCAGTGCTGTTCTGTAAACATGGCGGGCTGATTGTACCGCTTACGTCTGGGCAAGATAGTGTGGCAGGGAAAATAATATTAAATTCAGATACGGCATATGCGTTGGCTTGTACTAGTGATGGAGAACATTCTGGTTCATTGACATGGGAACAAAAGAAAACGAACGCGGAGTATATTTATAATTATTTATTTGAAAAGAATTGGTCTAAGGAGGCAATATGTGGACTGCTTGGAAATGTTTATAGGGAAAGTAAGATGAATCCCGGAGTATGGCATAACTGGAATAATCCAAATAGTGCATATGGTATAGTACAATGGACAGATGGTGCCTTCTTGAAACATTATAAGTATACGAAAGAAGATGTTGATAGGATGGCATTAGAAGATCCGGTAAAGTTACTGAATAATCAGTTGGATTGTTTGATAGAAATGATGAAACCAGAATATAGAGTATGGGGAACAGGAAATAGACAAAAACAGTATGATAAGTATCCGCCTTCTGAGGGAGTTAATTTAGAAATGACAGGTAAAGAGTATACTACATCTTCTGATGCGCCAGAGGATTTGGCATTAGTATTTCAAGCTTCTTTTGAGAGATCGGGAGATGGTGTAAAAGAATTGCAGGAAAGGATAGATGCCGCAGCAGAGTGGTACAGATATTTCTCAGGTGAGGATGTGTGTGAAACAGATTTTCCATAATTTTTTAGTAGATTTAAGGAGTATTTCTATGAATAAAATTATATATTGCTGTGCAATTGTGTTTGGCATATTTACATACTGTATGCAGCCGATTTTTATAACATACCATCAGAAATTTGAACAGTCAGTAACAGGCAGTATTTGGGATAGCTCGAAGGAAAAACAAAAAACTAGTAGTTTGGACAATATAAATGAGTACTCCTATCAGAAAAAAACATGGGTGACTGATGGAGCAAGCACCCACGGAGGAATGATTTTCCCGTTGTCGCTGATCATTACGAAAATAGGTGATGAAATGGTTGAGGGTCATGTTACATTTAATGGAATGGCGGAATACAACAGTGATGGTATTTGGGAAGACTCTTGTCCAGAGTTTCGTGGGACTGTACATAACAATAAAGCTGATTGTATGTATATTGATAAAAAAGGAAAGCTGTGTAGTCTTGAACTGACATTTTATGATGAACATTGGATTCAGGCAATGATAGATGGAGATGAGAATCAAAGTTATCAGCTTAGACCATATAATGTAGCTGACAAATATTTTATCAATGAACCTGTGTGGGTTGAGACAGAACTTTCTGGATGGGGAATAGTGAAATTGTTTTATGCAAATAGTTTATCAAATCATACAATCCCTGAAATAATGCTGCTCAACGAGGAAGGTGATATTTTATATAATTTTAAAGGTGGAACATACTGTTACCAATCAGGAAGCGAAGTTTTAGATATTATCGTAAGAGATATGAATCAGGATGGGTTGGATGATATAGAGATTATTACCTGTGGTTTTGATGGACTTGGTAAGGAAAAGTGGTGTGATGAGTGGTATTATTATCAACGGGAGGATGGGATGTTTATATGCGATGAAACAGGATTTGTAACAGTAAATCATGAAAAAGAGCGTTAAAGAAAGGAATGGCCAATGAAAAAGAAAGTTATTGTGCAGACAGCTATAATGTTTGGTTTAGCTTGTGTTACCATCGTTTATGGAACGCAATGCGCCGCAATGAAAAAGATGGTTGATAAAGTGGAAGCGCAGGGTGAAAATTGGGATCGAACAGAGGAATATAGAGCTGTTATCGAGGAATATGAATTGATGTTAAAAAGTGAAAATGAAGGATTTATTCCAAATAAATGGGAATATATTTATAATGCGTTGTTTTATATTGGAAAACGTGATGGTATATTATATTATGCCCTGGCAGATTTGTCAGGAGATGGTTATCCAGAGTTGATAATTGGAAGGAAATGGGATACGAAAAATTGGGGATCGTTTCTTTGCGAGTATCTATCTTTATCCTATAGAGAAGAAGATGTCGCATTAAAGACTGTAGAAGATACATCAACAGTAAGACCATATGTCGTGTATTTTTGGGGAGAAAATGGTATGGAGTTTTGCACATGTAATGAATATAAAATGACAATATATGAAAATAGAGTAATAGAACTTGAGAAGCCATATATGCGAAAATATTTGGAGATACAGCAAGATACAGGCAGTCTGATGTGCAGAGATACATTAAAAACAATAAGGGAGATGAATAATAAAGTCGCCTTTTATAAAAAAGAAAAAAATAGCGATAAATTTAAGGAAATACCCAAAAAAGAGTATATAGAAAGTGTTAATAATTATCTTTTAGATATGATGGAATTGGAATGGATAGCTATAGTTTAATTTAGTTAAAATATATGGGAGAAAAACAATGAAAAAAGTACAGCCGCAAAGAACAGAACTATACGAATATCTGCACACTTACATGGAAGAACTATTTCAGGATTCATGCAGGGCAGTTCAGACAATACTTGATACAGATTCCGCGAAAATCTGGGAGCACTTTCAGGATGCCGTCCGAGAATGTCTGGAAAAAACCAAAAGCCTGCAGCAGCAGAATCAAAAAGGAATCCTGCATTATCTTGCGTTCAGTCTGATGCAGTATGCGCCCTTTCTGGACAGGCTGGAACTGCGGATAGATGCTCTTGATGATGGATTTTATCTGGATACACAGGAGGCGTCGGCGCATTATCATGCGGATTTTTTACAGGACAGGTTTCTACAGGATCTGATATTTTTATATGAGAAGGCGGCAGAAAAATTTATCAGGATACAGCACTTTGAACAGGTCCAAATCAGACAGAATTACGCAGAGTATTACGACGCTTTGTTGTTTCAGATGATAAAGGCACTGACTGGTTTGATACTAGAAACAGTAGAAGAGAGCGAAGTCCATGCCGCAGGCAGTCTCAGGATAATTTGCGGAGACTACATGGATCATGCGGTTATTTTATACTAGGAGGTATCAAAGTGATGAAATACTTTCTGATCGGAACCGACGAAAAAAACAGGAATCCCTATAACATCAATAAAAACAGGGCGCTTGATACCAGAAAGCTGACAAGAGAGGGCATTGACACGCTGCCGCGGTGGAATATCATCAGTATGGACCTGCCGGATGAAGGATTTTTCCCGGATCTGATCTGTAGCCTGTGCATCCTGATGTCGAGAGACTGCATTAGAGCTGTGACAATGTATCAGCCGGATATAATATACAAGGGTGTAAAGTTGTGGGAGAGTGACAGCGGTGTCAACAGGACCTATTTTCTTTCCATAATAGAAGAACTGGACTGTATGTCAGAGAAAACACAGCGCAGTGCCATGGGGAACAGGATTATAAAGCTGGTACTGGATGAGGAAAAGATTGGCGCCAATGCTGTATTTCGGATAAAGGGCTGTGACAAAAGCTGTATTGCGGCAAGACTGGATGTTGTGGAGAGCCTTCTGCGGCGCGGAATACAGGGAATTACAATAGAGGAGGTGCAGCTTGTCTGATATAAGAGAAAATGAGTATATAGATACACAGATACTTGCACTGCGGTCAAAGTATCATGAGATACAGTCAGAGAACCAGCCTGTCGGGAATGAGATCCAGATCGGGACAGACAGGGCTGCGCTGTATAAAGCAGATCTGTTTGGCGGTGCATGCTCCATCATGCTGCCGGAGACTATGACAGACATGGGTGCTGCAGACCGAGAGGTAATATACCAGAACAGGAACCGTCCCCAGATCATAAAAGCAGACAGGGAAAGAGGTGCGGCCATAACATTCAGCATGCTTCCGCAGACTGGCGGAGAAGAGCAGCGGCAGGTGTCAGAACAGATGGCAGTGATACGAAGCGATATGAAGAAAATCTGGAAACAGAATGTATTCTATGATACCGGGGAAGTGATGGCAGAGAATACGCCTGTTGCATGGATGGATTTTAAGGCATACTGTCTTGACGGAAATCTTTACAGCCTCCTTTTTATGTTTCAGACGCAGGCACAGACAGTATTAGGGAACTTCCACTGCAGTTTCCCAATATATGATATCTGGAAACCATTGGTATTAAAATTACTGACAACAATACAGGCAGAAAGTACATCAATCCAAATCAAATCCCCAGAGTATAGTGATGGCAGCCGCTGATGGTTTTGAAGCGGTCATAAAATGTCATCCAAGGCATGAGGGGCATTGGATATTATCATTTGCACCGCCGCAGCCGACACGGGAACAACCTTGATAACTTCATATACATATCAGAAAAAGAACTGTATTTCATTCAATTCAATTTATTCAGGAAAATATCCCTGAATCCTTGGCGAAAATATGTTTGCACCTTATAATAAAATAAAAAATCTATTCGGACAGGAGGAGACATGGATAAAATACAGGGAAATATCGACACACTGAGCAGTATGCAGCTGACAGCCGCGATGGAAGGGCTGGATGCAGAGTGCAAGTTACTGCTCAGTAACAGAGAAATACTGGCTGTGATATTAAAAGACACGGTTGATGAATATAAGGAATACAGCAGAGAAGAAATCATAGGCTTCATTGAGCCGGATTCCATCGAGTCGGACAGGGAGGTATCGCCGGGGCGGACAAACTCACAGGTGCAGGGAACTGCGCAGGAATTTACGGTTCTGAATGAGAAAGTGTCCAAATTTGATATCCGGCTGAAAGCGAAAAATCCAAAACTGTCAAAGGAAAAGATCGTCATCAAACTTCACATAGACGTGGAGCCGCAGAAGACCTACCGCCCGGGATATCCCATCGAAAAACGGGGAATGTATTACCTGTCGCGGGAGCTGTCCTCGCAGCTGTCGCTTGTCACGGACAGTACAGATTACGGAGAACTGGAAAAATGCTACAGCATATGGATCTGTCTGGACGATATCCCCCAGGGCGAGCAGAACAGCGTATCCTTTTATGAGATGACAAACACGAAAAACATTGGAAACTGCATCACCAAAAAAGAAGATTACGATTTGTTGACATTGGTGGTTATCAGACTGGGCAAAAAGGAGTATAATGGAGAAAAGAAAGACGAAGGCTACGATCTACTGCGGTTTCTGAACACAATCATGTACCCGCACAGGGATGATTTCATGGAGGTCGTATCGGACTACATTGACTTTTCACAGAACAGTGAACTGCGTGAGGAGGTGAAGAAAGTGATGGGCATAGGACAGATCATGCTGGAAACAGGAATTGAGCAAGGAATTGAAGTATTCATCTTAGACAATGAGGAGGAAGGGATACCAAGAGAACGTGTGATTGAAAAGCTGCAAAAAAGATTCAAGCTTACTGAGGACAGGGCAGTGTATTATTATGACAGGTTTGCTTCCAGAGACAAGCTTACTCTGTAAAATGGAATAAGGCAAAACAAAAATCCTGATATGAGACCGAAATATCAGGATTTTTTATGCACAGCCTTATGCAGCAGAAGCGGCGGATGATTGTGTGGGAGTGAGAGGAAAGGAGAAAAAGATGAAAATGAATAAAGGTTATTTGGTATCAGGAGCACAGTTAAGATGTTTATGTGGAAGTGATCATTGTTATTTAAATGTAACAATAGGACATGGATATGTTGCTAATAAAAAACTAAAGGCAAGTCAGAAGGATTGTATAGCTGGGAAAAATATTATGGGGTTTGGAAAATGTAAAATGAATAATGAAAATGGAATTTGTCAAGGTTATATGAATTTGGCATGTAGTTGGCAAACTATGACCGGAGTGTCACGAATGATGGAAAGTATTAATGGAAGTGCAGCGATTACACTGGATAGTGTTCTTTTATGTAGAAGAGGGGGAATTATTGTACCTCAAACATCTGGACAAGGAATGTCTCAAGCCATTGACTGGAACTATTATCTAAAGCGATGTGGATTGTGTTTGAAAATTTTTACGTTAACTGGCGAAGATGGATGCTTAATGGGACACGATCCTATTAATTTAAATACGGGAAATTTTCTTTATGAAAAAGAAGATTTAGTTATATGTGGGATTAATACTATTTCTTTTCGTATTAACTATTTTTCCATGGAAGAATATCAAGGGGGAAGCCTCGGAGAAGGGTGGCATCACAATTATGAAATATATATTGAACCCAAGGGGGAAGACAGTGTGATGCTGCATCTTGGTAGTGGTCGAGTATTACCTTATAGAAGGAGTATTGGAAATGTATATGTGCCTCTGTATGGAACAAAAAACGTGTTAAAAAAAGAGGCAGATGGATACATATTTGTGTTGGCGGATGTACTGGAGTATATCTTCGATAAAGAAGGAAAATTATTGTTCAGAATAGATCTTGAGAGTAAAAAGTTTGCACTATTAAGAAGCCAGTGAATCCTCATAGGTTCCTGACGTATCTTGTTGGTTCCGAATTATTTGTGTTATTTGTAATTCCGGATGTTTTTCCGTAAACAGGAAAAAATATTTTCTCATGTAGGCCATAAGTGCAGCCTCCGATACCCTTCCTTTGGAAGGTGTC
>KE159545.1:37643-51045 GCA_000403215.2 Lachnospiraceae bacterium A4 | reverse complement strand
ACGCAGATAATTCAGGAACAGCAGGATGAGTCCGGAACCTACTGGGGTTCACGGGCTTCTTAAGCAGCGCAAACTTTTTACTCACAAGTATAATAAAGAAGGAAATTTGTATCGGGTTTGTGATCATACTGGCAGGGAGGTACAACTTCATTACAGCTATCGGGTATTACAGAAATATATAAATTCGGCAGGGCAAGTATATAATTATGGATATAATGAGAACCTACGGCTGGAAAGTATAACCACACCAAGAAATATATTAGCTGTCAAGAATATTTATGATAGTGCGAACAGAGTGTTAAAACAAATAACGCCGAAATGTCATATGACAAGGAAGGAAAATTGCTTACAGTTGGTATAGAAGGAGATAAACTGTTAGAAAATATTTATGACAAAGAAGGATATCTGGTAAAGACAATAGATGCACTTGGGCGAAGCAGACAAATAATTTATAATGAAAACAGTCAGCCAAAACAGTTCATTCTGCCTGATGGTAGTAGTATAAAATTTACTTATGATGGAAGGGGGAATGTTAGTAGTATCACTGATCCATACAACATTATAGTCAAATATAAATATGATGATTTAAATCGTCTTGTAGAGATGACTGACATTGAAGAAAATAAAATATCTTATCGATATGACGAGAGGGATCATTTGATTTCATTGACAAATCAAGAAGGAGCTGTTAGGCACTTAACAATGAAATCTTGCGCAAAATGGCAAAATTTTTTGCGTAAGAAAAATACCTATGCCAATGCTGGTATAAGCACAAGGTTTTTGACGGTAAGTCCTGCGGCAATGATTTCTTTGCCATAGGCTGTGGCGAAATATTTGTAAGAGCCCTGCACCCTTTCAATGATCCCATGGAGACGGAGACGTTTAAATATCCTGGACATGGCTGACGGACTGATATTTTCAAAATGCTGGCGGATATCCTTTCCCTGCATCCCGAAAGTCATGTACTCGCCCCGGCTGATCACTTCCAGCACATGCAGGTCACGCTCCGCAAAGAAATTCAGTCCGCGGTAAGAGCGCCCCTTGTCCACAACGGAATCGGTAACCTTTGTAAGGTTTTCCTTCCCGCCGCTGTGGTCATCGAAAGATGAGATGAATTCCAGGTACCGGTAGTTTGCAGCTTTCATAATCGTGAACAGCTGGTAAAGGCTGTAAATGCTTTTTTTCAATGGAGCCTTTTGTTCCGATGAACTGCCGTCCCTATGTTCCACTTTCCGTTTTACCCTGAAAGCGCTGATATCGTTGCTGGTGCTTTCTATCCGTAAGACGCAGCCAAACTTATCATACATTTTGATTGATACATCACCCATATGGTGTTTGATCCTCGTTCCGAGAATACGCACGTTATAGTTGGTGCCGACCTCCTTCTTACAGTTATAGGTAATACGCTGTCCTAGGAAGGTGGCGATGTTGTCCGGCTTTACCGTAAAGACTGCGGTCCGGATGATCTCGTCATAAAGGGGGCCGAGGTCGCCCGGCTGTTTGAACATGACGTCTGTTGCACACTCAATCTGCTGGATCGTCCATGTGTAGCTCAGGCCGAGTGTTTCAGGAACAGGACAATAGCGTTTTGCAAAAGCATCCAGAACCTTATGGAGGTATTCCGGATTGATCCTGTCTGAGAGTTTCTGGGCAGCTTCCACATCCGAGATTTCCAGGAAAGCATTATCATGCATGCGGTAAGTAATGCCCTTCTTCTGCAGTTTATGGGCGAGCAGGTTATGGCCGTTCATATAGAACTGCAGGCGGAAAGGCGCCCATGTAGGGACACGAAGGTAACAGAGCCCCAGTTCTTTGTCAATGAAATAGAAATAATAGTGGAGACATTTGCTCTGGTCAGACTTAAGGAATGTCTTTCCCGTGGTCTTGTCATGCCAGGGTTTATAAGTATTGCACTGTTCCATGGCGGAAAAGATGTGGATCAGCCCCTCGGTCTTTCCGGTTTCCTGAATGATTTGCTGAATCCGGTCATCCTTGCGGAAAGCCCGAAGCTTACGAATGAATTCGATTTCAATGCCGTTTTCATCTGCGATGCGCTGGGCGTTTGCGCGGATTTGTTCCGTAAGAGGCTGGGAGAAATTTGAAAAATCAAAAATACGGATGTTGTAGGCATTCAGATAGCCTGTCATGCCTTCGGCATGGCTCCATCCAGGGATATACCCTTGGATGATCATGCGGTCATAACAGGTGATCGTACCATAAATTTCGTCAGCGTATTTATCTGTAAGTAACATGAACACATCCTCCAACGTTTTTATTTATTGTACTTGAAATGTGGAGGAATTGCAAAATCTTTTCCGGTTTATCCGGGTTAGGAGTTATACATATAATGAAAGCGGAAGTCTTATAAAGGTAGTGGATTTTGACGGTGGTGTTGTGTCAATAGATTATAATGTAATGGGAAAACCGGAGAAATATACTGATAAAGAAGGTCATGAAACCAAATTAAGTTATGATAAGGCAGGGAATTTGTCAGAGCAACTGGAACCTTCTGGAGTGCTATCTGTTTATGAATATGATAGAAATAATCTTCTGATACGCGCAAGACTTATGACATCACAACAGGAGCATATAAGGGTAATCGATTATGTATATGATCCTGCTGGGAATTTAGTCAAAACGCAGATAGGGGATGGAAAAAATCCAATGTCAGTGACTTCATATGAATATGATGCCCTAAATCGAATTATTGCTGTAATTGATCCTGTTGGTGGAAAAACGACCTATACTTATAATAAAAAAAATGGAAAGATTAGTAGTATAACAGATGCTGTTGGGAATCAATGTACATTTCGTTATAATAAAATGGGAGAACTGATAGAAGAAACAGATATCAAGGGAAATACCACGCGATTTGAGTATAATGCTTTAGGCAGAATTACATCTGTTATAGATAGTGTAGGCAGAACAACAAAGTATTATTATTCTTATGGTGGCAGAATGGAGAAAACTGTGTATCCAAATAATAGGCAGGTATTATATGAGTATGACCGCCTTGGTAGATTGAAAAAAAAGACAGATCAGACAGGATTTAGTATCTCATATATTTATGATTGTATGGGACGAATATTGTCCGTTGAGAGTAGTACGGGGCAGAAGAAATTATATAGTTATGATATCATGGGCAACATTACATCTGTAACGGATGCAAACGGAAATCTAACAAAATATGCTTATACATATAATGGAAATTTAAACCAAGTGATAGATGCATTTGGCAATATAACTGAATATACATATGATAAAGCAAATCGTGTAATTTGTTATTGTCAATATGGACGAGCAGGTGAAGAGAATCACATTATGCAATATGAAAGAGATGTTTTTGGACAGGTAGAATGTATACGTGATACGCTTGGTGCCGAGGAGCATTTCCGTTACGATTTGCTTGGAAGAATGATAGAAAAAACTAATAGTGAAGGGATGGTGACAGTGTATACATACACTGCGGATGGTAAACCAGAAAGTATACAATATAATAACGACAATAGAGTAGAATTGGAGTATACTCCATTAAGACAGCTTTCAACAATAAAAGATTGGTTGGGTGAAATAAAGATTGAACGTGATAATTATGGAAATCCTATTAGTATTACAGATCATGAGGGAAGGACAGTAAAATATGAGTGGGGAAGTATGGGGCAACGCCAAGAAATGACTTATCCAGACGGAATTAAAATAAGATGGAAATACGATAATTTGCTGCGTCCTATACAAATGAAAAGAATTGCAGAAGAAAAAGAAATATTATGCGTTGATTATAGGTATGACAAACAAGGACGGATTTCAGAAAAGAAAAGTTCTGGTGGTTATTGTACACGTTGGATTTACAATGAATCAGGTAATTTAGAGGAACTATCACATGAAGATTCTGCTGGGACTCTTGATAAGTTTCATTATACATATGATGCTATAGGAAATAAAATTGCTATCTATAAAGAGAGAAGATATTTTCCAGAAGAGAGTGGAAAATATCGATATATTTATGATAAGCTTCAGAGACTGACAGATGTAGAAAAAGATGGAAAACTTTTAAGGAATTATAGGTATGATACTTTTGGAAATCGCGTTGGAATGGACGATTATGTAAGAGGAATAAAAACTATTTATGAATATGATGTATTAAATCGGTTAAAGTGGCAGGATATTTCAGACAATGAAAATGTAGTACATAAAACATATACTTATGATAAAAGAGGAAATTTGACAGGAGAGTATCGCAATGGAGAATTGCTCTTTGGATATAGTTATAATAGCATGAATAGATTAGAAAAAGCATGGAATAGTCAAGGAAAGAACGCTGAGTATTTTTATAATTCATTAGGACAGAGAATTGGAAGAATTATTTGCGGAAAAAAAGAGGATTACTTGTTAGATTTGACAAAGCCATATCATAATTTGTTAGAATTACGGAAGGGAAAACAAAAGCAAAACTTTTATTGGGATTCTAATGTTACAGTCATGGAAACCGAAAGTGGTGCGATTCAATACTACTTGCAGGATGAGCTAGGAAGTCCGCTGCGTGTTTTATATAAAAACGGATATGGTGAAATCTACGGATATGACGAATTTGGAAATGACTTCTGTGGTTCTGAGAAAACATTTAATGCAAAAAACAAATACAGTATTCAAGGAGAATGTCAACCATTTGGATATACAGGATATCGTTTTGATGAAATTAGCGGAACATATTTTGCACAAGCCAGAGAGTATCAACCTGAAAGAGGAGTGTTTACGGCAGAAGATGTGATAAGGAAAAATGGGATTATACCACAGGCATTAAATAGATATACATATTGTTTGGGAAATCCTTTGAAATATATAGATCTAAATGGTAAAGAGGAAGCCCCAGTCTATGTATACTATATAGATGATTTTAAAAGAGAGGCACAATGGCAGATTAAACAATTGGAAGATGATGGAAAAAATGTTATACAAATTAATTTGAGTAAAGCAGATGGAAATGATAAGTTTGACGATGAAAGGGAAAGAGCGCAGATGTTTGCAGAAGAGTGGAATAATATGAAAGATGAAAAAATTGAGTCTGTTTATATTTTTTCTCATGGAACTGAAAGAATGCTCCAATTTGAAGATGGGTCAAGTTATAATGCTTTAACAATTGATGGCTGGAATAAAGCAGGTGAAGAGCTGGTTGCAGGGGATATACATGATCTTACAAGTAAGAATATAGCAAATTTATACATTCAGGCATGTAATACAGGAATGCTGGCAGGATATGCAAAAAATACAGAAAATGTAGCAAGTATACTTTCTAATAAAATTTCAAATGATGGAATGGTTTATTCATGGGATGGGAGTGTTTCATTTGGACCATATAATATTGAACAAAAGATTATGGATATTTTTGGAATGTCTTATGACCTAAATGCGAGAGAGTCCTATGTGCAAGGGCATTTTAATGATATGATGCAAGAATGGAGTGTGGGGTTAGTACTAATGCCGAAGGGGATGGTCCAATATCAAAATGGTAAATATTATAAAAATAAGGAGTAAGGAATGTGTATGTCCAAGAAAAAAGAAAATAAACGAAGAGTTGTCAAATATACGCTTATTATATTTTTAAGTGTTTTTATATATTATAAATGTCCTTATAGATACTATACAACTTATTTTACAGATTATTATCAAGTGGTTATGAAAGATGGAGAAGCAGACTACATGAATTACCTAACTCTTTTGAAAGCAAATGGAAAACCAAATAAAATATGGGAAGAACAATTATCAAAAAATCTGGTAGTTAGATATATGAAATATGATGATGGACGGATATTTGTCTTTGACATCAAAAAACAACCATATAGATTTTGCAGGGTAGAGATTACAAATCCAGAGTATCGTTTTGGCAGAAAGAAAATAGGTATCGGTACAAGTAAGAAAAAGATTGAGAAAGTATATAAAAAAAGCTATCGAGGTCTGCATCAGGATGAATTACGTAAGCATAAATATCTTGTTGAAGATGGAAATCGTGAAATTGTATTTTATTTTAACGAGGATTATAAAGTTAATAAAATAGTTATAGGCGATGCTGAAATCTATCACGGAACACAAGGTTGGAAGCGAAAAAAGAAATAAGATAGATACAGAATCTTGACAATTTCATACATATGCCGAATTCCATCGAGTCGGATAGGGAGGTATCCAAAAAAACTAAAAATGTCAAAGGAGAATCTCGTCATCAAACTTCACGTAGACGTGGAACCGCAGAAATCCTACCAACTAGGATATCCGATCGAGAAAAGGGAAATATTTTATCTGTCACTTGTCACGGATAGTACGAATTGCAGAGAACTGGAAAAGTATATGGATATACAGCTAAAGCTACCTGTATCCAATAGATGAGTAGGGGAAAAACGTTCACCTTCTCGATTGCATATATATGTCCAAATAAAATATATCAGATATATTGCGTACAGGAAGCGGAGTAAGAGGAAAGGAGAGGAGAGGCGAAGATGAACAAAAGTTATCTGGTAACAGGCGCAAAACTTCGCTGCATGTGGGGCAGCAAACCCGGTACACTTGTCATGTCAGAAGGACACAACGTCATAGCAGGCGGCAGACCCAAGGCAAACTGCTCTGACAGCAGGAAGGGAGAGAACATCCCTGACTTTGGCATCTGTGGGATCAGCAGCTGCGGGAGAACATGCAGAGAGTGCATGTCGCTGGCAGACAAGTGGATCAACACCAGCGGCAGCTCATGGAAATTAGAAAAATTAAACGGAGACACCGCCCTGACAATGGACAGCATTCTGCTGTGCCGCAAAGGCGGCATCATCGTGCCTGAGACTTCGGGGCAGGGAGACGTGCAAAAGATTGACTGGAAGCAGCTGATGGCGCGCTATCCGATATTAGGATTCGCAGCGATGCTTGGGAAAATGGGCTGCTCGGTGTTTGGCTTCGACCCAATAAATCTGAATACAGGAAATTTTATCTATGAGAAAGAGGATCTGGTCATACACGGCATCACGACGCTGTCCTTCCACATCACTTATAATTCCATGGAGGAGTACAGCGGCGGCAGCCTCGGAGAAGGCTGGCATCACAATTATGAGATTTCAGTTGATGACAAAGGGGACGGCATGCTGGATCTGCACCTTGGAGACGGGCGCGTCGTGCCGTACCGCAGGAGTATTGGCAATCTTTACACGCCCCTTTTGAAAGGAATTGGACTGATCAAGCAGGAACCAGACGGCTATCATTACGCGGCAGGGAAGGACATGGAATACACCTTTGACAAACAGGGCAGGCTTCTGACAAGGAAAGACCGGAATGGAAATACAGATCGCTTTGTATACAACAGCAGCGGGCAGCTCTGTGAAGCAAGAGGCGCAAACGGAGGAATCCTGTATTACCGATATAATAAAGAGGGGAACCTGTACCATGTCAGCGACCACACCGGAAGAGAGGTATGCCTGCGCTACAGCTACCGTGTACTGCAGCAGTATATCAATCCGTCAGGGCAGACGTACACCTACCAGTACAATGAAAACCTGCGTCTTGAGAGCGTGACCACGCCAAGGGGAATCGAGGGCGTCAGGAATGTCTATGACGGTGCAAACAGGGTCGTCAGCCAGACACTTCCAGACGGGGGTACGGCGGAATTTCTCTATGATGATGAGGGAAAACGCACCTACGCAAGAGACCAGAATGGATATATCACTTCCTACGAGAGCGATGATAAATTCCGCAATATCCGTACTCTTTATAAAGACGGTGAAGAGCGCTATGCGTACAATGACAATGACCAGAGAACCTTATATGTCGATAAGAACGGCAATAAGACCCAGTACAGCTATGATGAGCAGGGAAATTTAATTAAAATTCAGGATGCGCTTGGCATTGTGAAAAATTTTACCTATAATACAGAAGGGAAACTGCTCACAGCCAGTATTGAGGGCGATCAGCTTCTGGAAAACATCTATGATAAGGATGGACATCTGATAAAGACAACAGACGCCTTAGGGCGCAGCCGCAAGACGGTCTATAACGAAAAAGGACTGCCCGTACAGATCATTCTGCCTGACAAAAGCAGCATAGAACTCACCCATGATGAAAGAGGCAATATCAGCAGCATCACAAATGCAGGCCAGTCCGCCATCCTGTATGAATATGATGCGCTCAACCGCGTCATTCAGGTGACAGACAGTGAGGGAAATCAGGTAAGCTACCAGTATGACGAAAGAGATCATCTGCTGTCTGAAACAAATCCCGAAGGCGCTGTCAGAAGCTATGTCTATGATGCCAGCGGAAGACCAGTGAAGACCACAGACTTTGACGGCGGCGTCATGCTGACAGCCTATAACGTGGTCGGAAAGCCGGAGAAGATTACCGATAAAGAAGGCAGTGAGACAAAAATAAGCTATGATCCGGCAGGAAACATATCGGAGGAAGTATCCCCGTCCGGCACAGTGTCTGTATACCAGTACGACCGCAATAACCGTCTGATACAGGCAAAGCAGACAGCGCCGCAGCAGGAGGAACCTGCGGAAAGGGTGACAGAATATACCTATGACCCTGCCGGAAACCTGCTGAGGGCACAGGCAGGAGACGGAAAAGAGGTCATGACCGCGGTTTCATATGAATATGATGCCCTGAACCGTGTCACTGCCGTAACCAGTCCTGCCGGCGGGAGAACAGTTTATACATATGATAAAAAGACCGGAAAAATCAGCAGCATCACAGACGCAGCTGGAAACCAGCGTACTTTCCGATATAACATACTGGGAGAACTGACAGAAGAGACAGACATTCACGGAAACACCACCAGATATGAGTACAATGCATTGGGCAGACCGGCCACCATCACAGACGGTGCAGGCAGGACAACCAGACATACCTATCTCCCCGGCGGCAGGCTGGAAAAGACAGAATATTCAGACGGCACATACATATCTTATGAATATGACAGCATCGGCAGGCTGAAAAAGAAGACAGACCAGAGCGGACGCAGCATAACCTACACTTATGACTGCATGGGCAGGATTTTGACCGTCTCAGGCAGCGCAGGCCAGGAAAAATCTTACACCTATGATGCCATGGGCAATGTCACTTCCGTCACAGATGCAGACGGGAATGTGACAAAATATGCTTACACACTAAACGGCAGGCTGAAAGAAGTAACGGATGCCCTTGGCAATAAGACAGAATATGCCTATGACAAAGCGGACCGCCTGATTTATATCTGCCAGCATGGACAGGCAGGCGAGGCAGACCGCACGACAGCGTATGAAAGAGACGCCTTTGGACAGGTCGTATGCATCCGTGACGCATCAGGCAGCGAGGAACATTTCTGCTATGACGCACTTGGCAGAATGATAGAAAAGACCGACAGGGAAGGACTGGTGACAGCATATACCTATACACCAGACGGCAGACCGGAAAGCATCCTGTACGGCGACGGAAGAAGCGCACAGATGGAATACACCCCGTTACGGCAGCTTGCGAAAGTAAAGGACTGGCTGGGTGAGACAAAAATCGAGCGTGACAGATGCGGGAATCCAGTCAGCATCACAGACCACAATGGAAGGACAGTGCGCTATGAGTGGGGCAGCATGGGACAGCGCGAGGGAATGATCTATCCAGACGGCACAAAAATCAGCTGGAAATACGACAGCCTGCTGCGTCCAGTCCTGATGAACCGCACCGCGGCAGGGCGCGACCCGCTCTAGACACAATACCAGTACGACGGACAGGGGCGCCTTTCGGAAAAGAGAACCTCCGGCGGATATATTACCAGATGGCAGTATGATGAAACCGGTCTGCTGGGAGAACTGTCACACACAGATGCATCCGGCATCCTTGACCGCTTTCAGTATACCTATGATGCGGCAGGCAATAAAATCTCCATCAGAAAAGAAAGGAGGGGATTTCCAGAGGAAAGCGGCAGCTACCAGTATGCCTATGACGGGCTGCACAGGCTGACAGGTGTTGAAAAAGATGGAAAACCGCTGCGCAGCTACCAGTATGATACATTTGGAAACCGTACCGTCATGGAAGACTGCACGAGAGGCATTATGACAGTCTCTGAATATGATGCCCTAAACCATCTGATCAGGCAGGAAATAAGCAAGGACGCGTTCCCGGAGGATACCATACAGAAAACCTACACCTATGATAAGCGTGGCAATCTAACAGGGGAGTATCAGGATGGAGATCTATTGCACGGATATGCCTTCAACAGCATGAACAGACTGGAAAAGGCATGGGACAGTGAAGGCACAGAGGCGGAATATTTCTATAATGCGCTGGGCCAGAGAACAGCAAGAAGCACAGCCGAAGAGACCGAAGAATACCTGCTGGATCTGACAAAGCCATACCATAACCTGTTAGAACGCCAAAAGGGAAAACACAGACAGACCTTCTACTGGGACATGAACGTGTCTGCCATGGAGGATGAGAACAGAACCCTACAGTATTATTTACAGGATGAGCTGGGAAGCCCGCTGCGCGTGCTGTACGGCAGCGGCAGCGGAGCGGCTTATGGATATGATGAGTTTGGCGCAGATTTATATGACCCGGAAAAGAAACCGGGCGCAGGAAGGCAGTACAGCAGACAGGGAGAACATCAGCCGTTTGGTTTCACCGGGTACAGATATGATGACATCAGTGGGACATACTTTGCGCAGGCGCGGGAATATCAGCCAGGGGAGGGAAGATTTACGGCGGAGGATATCCTGCGGGGCAGAAATACCATACCAAAGACGCTGAACCGATATGGATACTGCTGGGGGAATCCAATACAGTATGTAGATGTAAACGGCAGAGATCCTATCACACCACAGGACATACAAAAAGGATTCTGGGAGTCAGTGCTCAATGCAGCAGATCGAGTAGTTGATGATTTTTCCTATCAAATGGACTGTATTGAGAATGACATCAAGGATGCTGTAAATGAAGGGTATCAGATGGTGAAAGATGGTGTACAAACGGGATTGGATTTTTTGGGTGATATGGTAGATAGTGGAATGCAAATGGCTGAGAATGGAATGAAGGCAGTAGGAGACGGAATACAAACAGCAGTGAATAGAGCAAAAGTAGGTTGGAATGATATTATAGATAATACTATAGACGAAATAAAGAGCTATAGTGAAACAATTGAGCAGACAACTGGCATAAAAACAATGGGTTTTTCACCATATTCAGGAAGAACAGAAATGGGCATCAGTGTGGGTTATGGTACAAGTTTTGTTTTTGATTCAATGGGAAATTTAGCTTGGCAGGTCAATGCAAATGTTGGTGGTGGATTCTTTGGAGCAGGTGCAGGAAAATCGTTTATGGTTACAAATGCTCCATCATATAAAGACTTGGAAGGATGGGGAGGTGTAATAGGGGGCTCTATCACTTGTAAATATTTCAATATGGCGTATGATCAGATTTTTATGTCAGAATATACAGGTGCATCTTTTTATGGTAAAATTGGTGAGTATCCATTAAATATTAGTATGCATGGAGAAGCAAGTTATACATTTACTATAATTCATATAAACATTTATAAGTTGTTAGATATTTTAAAATTTAAGGATGTAGGTACGTGTTCTTAATATGATAAAAGTTGTTTATATTTGGAGGAATCAATGAAAGCTATATACTATAGAAAAATATATCCTTTTGATAAAACAGTTTTTGAAGAAAAATTTAACGATAGAACCGTCCCATTTCATGAGCGCATAGGCAGTTTAAAACCTCTTGGCAGAAAATTAGAAGGTAGGGTGTTTAAAGGAGAGATAAAGGGAAATAAGTTTGAGATGTGCACATATCCTGATATATGGCATTTCACTACTTTGCCACGTATAAAAAAGATACCTGTCTGGATGAACCCATCCTGTTTATATGGGGATATTCAGGAATCAGATGGACAGACCATAGTGAACTGTATAATAGATTTATCTACACCGCATAAAATTTCTTTTTATAATAGTATTGTTATAGATTGCTTAGCAATTATGTTTGTGATTCTTGTTATGCTTGTGGAAGGATTTCAACCAGGTGGATTGATTGGAATTAGTATATGTGTATTGAATGCAATTAGTTCGACTTCGGCACTACAACCTCATCAGAGCGAAAATGAAGCACTGATAAAATTCATGGAAGATTTAGAAAATTAAAACGCAAAGTCTAGCTAAGAAATGTCAATAGGTAAAAAATTTTTTTCGAGCAGTTGATTGAAAAAGGGTAACTTTAATAACCCCAATTGTTATGGGATTTTTAAAATTTGATTCAGATTTCTATCATGCTTATGAGTTGAAAGTTCTCAATAAAAAAAATAACCCTTTCGTATGGATTTATGGTATCTTTAAGTTGCAACACTTAAGAAAGATATAAACCACTGAAAGAGTTATTTCATGTATGAGTTTACCATACTTTCCAGTGGTTAACCATACGATTATGATGAATTTTATTGAAAATGTTTTATGCCACTTTGAATCCTGTTTTTCCCGCAAGGCTGCTTTCCGCTGGTTTGTAACCATTATCATAGGGCTTATGCTCCGTTCAGATAAACTTGGTGTCACTTCTGTCATCCGTGACCTTGCACTAAGTCCGGGCTGCTATGATTCCATGCTGCATTTTTTCAGGGCATCCTCATGGTCGTTGGAGGAAATCCGTAAACGTTGGTTCTCCGCTGTCAGGCTGTATGCTCCCCTCTATAGGGAGGGGAACTACCACGTCCTTGTGGGCGACGGGGTGAAGCAGTCCAAGGAAGGGCGCCGTATGCCAGGGGTGAAAAAGCTGTTCCAGGAATCCGAAAACTCCGCAAAACCGGAGTACATCCATGGGCATATGTTCGGTGGTCTTGGCATCTTAGCCGGAAGTGTACGGAATTGGGCCTGCATTCCTTTGAGTATCCGGCTCCATGACGGCCTGCAGGCTGCCATGGAGTGGAAAGGCGCATCTGTTTCTGAGGCTTCCCATGTGGTGCAGATGGTGGAAGATGCTTATCGCGCAGCCCTTACTTTTGGGAATTCCCTGCTCTTGCTGGACAGATATTTTCTTACTGTACCGGCACTTGAAAAGCTGAAATCCCTCAACGGCAGCGGGGATGTACACATGGAGATCGTCACCAAGGCCAAAAAGTCCTGTACCGCATTTGAAAGGCCAGGCCCCCGCAAACCCGGAAGGGGACGGCCTGCCAAAAAAGGAGCGGCTGTCCACCTGAAAGAACTGTTCGCTTCACGCGGGGGGCAATTCCAGAAAACGGAGATTGAACTTTATGGAAAAAGGGAATCCATCCGTTACTACTGCATTGACCTGTTATGGGGGCAGAAGCTGTATCATGAAGTGGTATACTAAAACTGGACACGGAGGGGGTGGAAATTAGACAGGGTACATGGTAAGATTGAACATTACTTATCGTATACATAAACATAAT
>KE159545.1:34337-36413 GCA_000403215.2 Lachnospiraceae bacterium A4 | reverse complement strand
ACTACTTCCGAAAACATTTTTTCCGCCTTTTGGCGCAAAAACCCGAATTATACATAACGCGAATAATTCAGAGGCTACAGGAAAAGTCAGAAGAACAATGGGATTTTCTGGCTTCTTAGTGGTACAAACTTTCAACTGTCAAGTATCATGTAGCGGCGTTTATATTTCCTGAGTGTTCTGCCGTGTACCGTTTACAGTGTTCCTCCGGCTTAATGAGTTCAAAAGGCTTATTATCCCGGAGCATAGCAAAAATGGTGTTACAGATTATGTGCATGACCATTCCAGCGGCAACGATCTTTTTCTTGCCAGCACATTTGCGGATGTAATAATCGTAAATGACCGGGTTCACGGGCGCATCAGTCAGCATCACAGACCACAATGGAAGGACAGTGCGCTATGAGTGGGGCAGCATGGGACAGCGCGAGGGAATGATCTATCCAGACGGCACAAAAATCAGCTGGAAATACGACAGCCTGCTGCGTCCAGTCCGGATGAACCGCACCGCGGCAGGGCGCGACCCGCTCTGGACACAATACCAGTACGACGGACAGGGGCGCCTCGCAGAAAAGAGAACCTCAGGCGGCTATACTACCAGATGGCAGTATGATGAAAACGGTCTGCTGGGAGAACTGTCACACACAGATGCATCCGGCATCCTTGACCGCTACCAATATACCTATGATGCGGCAGGCAATAAAACTGGCATCAGAAAAGAAAGGAGGGGATTTCCAGAAGAAAGCGGCAGCTACCAGTATGCCTATGACGGGCTGCACAGGCTGACAGGCGTTGAAAAAGATGGAAAGCCGCTGCGCAGCTACCAGTATGATATATTTGGAAACCGTACCGTCATGGAAGACTGCACGAGAGGCATTATGACAGTCTCTGAATATGATGCCCTAAACCATCTGATCAGGCAGGAAATAAGTAAAGACGCGTTCCCGGAGGATACCATACAGAAAACTTACACCTATGATAAGCGTGGCAATCTGACAGGGGAGTATCAGGATGGAGATCTATTGCACGGATATGCCTTCAACAGCATGAACAGACTGGAAAAGGCATGGGACAGTGAAGGCACAGAGGCGGAATATTTCTATAATGCGCTGGGCCAGAGAACAGCAAGAAGCACAGCCGAAGAGACAGAAGAATACCTGCTGGATCTGACAAAGCCATACCATAACCTGCTAGAACTCCAGAAGGGAAAACACCGGCAGACCTTCTACTGGGATATGAACGTATCCGCCATGGAGGATGAAAACAGAACCCTACAGTATTATTTACAGGATGAATTGGGAAGTCCGCTGCGCGTGCTGTACAGAAGCGGCAGCGGAGCGGCTTACGGATACGATGAGTTTGGCGCAGATTTATATGACCCGGAAAAGAAACCAGGCGCGGGAATACAGTACAGCAGACAGGGAGAACATCAGCCGTTTGGGTTTACCGGGTACAGGTATGATGACATCAGTGGGACATACTTTGCGCAGGCGAGGGAATATCAGCCGGGTGTGGGAAGATTTACGGCGGAGGATGTTGTCAGAGGGAACGGAGCAGATCCTAAGGTATTTAATCATTATGAATATTGTTTTAACAATCCTATATTATTGGTAGATTTGAATGGATTAAAACCTAGACCTGCATGGCTTGACGGAATTTACGCACACATTCAATTTGAAACACTATTTTTGTTATTATATAGTGAATTGTACGTAGAACGCAGAAAAAAAGATAATATTTATGGTAAGGCTAATGTGTATATTCCAGGAGGTGGGAAAACGGGCGGAAGGGGATTTGCAGATGTAGTATTATATACTAAAGATAATGCTCAGATATATGAGATTAAACCTCAAAGTTATTATAATGATCTTAAAAAGAAGCAAGATGGTGAGGATCAACTTAAACGATACATTGATACATATACTTGAGAGTAAAAAGTTTTTTGTAAAAAAATAACCCTTCAGGATGAATTTATGGTATCTTTAAGTTACCAACACTTAAGAAAGATACAAGCCACCAGAAGAGTTATTCTGTGTATAAGTTTACCATACTTTCTAGTGGTTTTCCATACGATTATGATGA
>KE159545.1:30069-33162 GCA_000403215.2 Lachnospiraceae bacterium A4 | reverse complement strand
ACTTATGGCCTACATGAGAAAATATTTTTTCCTGTTTACGGAAAAACATCCGGAATTACAAATAACACAAATAATTCGGAACCAACAAGATACGTCAGGAACCTATGAGGATTCACTGGCTTCTTAATAGTGCAAACTTTTTACTCTCAAGTACATATAATAATAATGGTAATAATCCAGGTGCAATTAAAGGACTACCCGAAAATGTAGATACAATAATATATAAAAAAATGAATTATTGGTTTAGTAAAAACAAATCTATTATCTATCGAATGTATGATGATTCACCGGGAATGATTTATTATGAATTCATAGAGGAGAATGGACAACCATCAACTGTAACAACATATGAATTGGATGAGGATACAGAAAAACTTCTGACTATTATGCTAATATCACCATTAGTTGGTGCAGAAGCAATAGCGGGAGTTGGAGAAGCAGTGATGAATGGATTATTTTTTCTATTAATACCTCAATATGAGTTAGACACTATAAAACAGCGGTATACAGATGGCTGTGAGGTAAACGCATAAATATTTCAGGAGGGAAAATATGAATATTACAAAGATTGTTGAAGAAGAATTAGGACAGGAACTGCAAAAAGCCGGGTTTCAATTAGCTAATGAGGAAAAGGGTGTGTGGACTTATGAACGTGTAAAGAATGGGGTAAAACAGGTAATTACTGTCATAACCAGCCGCTATAGTTCCAAAAAAATAAAAGTCCTGTTCGATACGAATGCCTATGGGCAGAATACAAAGGAGTTTTACAATTTTGTACCAGAGGAAGACGTAAAAAACAGGGAGTTTTGGGGGTATAAAAATGAGGAGGAATTAAGAAATATTCTTCGAGAATTCAGGAGATTGATCGTTACCTATGGTTTCGATTTCCTTGAAACCATCAGCAAACCGACGACAGATGCGGTGCCAACAGAGGAGATGGAGCGGTATCTGTATTTAAACCATCAAAAGCTGTATGAAGAATACAGTGAACAGCTTCATACACAGGAAAAAAGTGTAGAAGAAGTCATAGAAATAATCTATCAGGTAATAGAACAAAATGGAGATGAACCGTTTGAAAATGTAAAGGATTTGCTGATAGGACTGACAGCATTATATGGACATACAATCTGTTGGGGAGATAAGGGGAACTGGGCTTGGAAAGGTAAAGTACAAAGGTGTTGGTTAACAGATATATTAGGCACTGATGAACAAACGCCATTATTATCATTCGTCTTTTCAGCATGGGATTCGTGGAGAGAAGATAGACGAAGGGGAGATACATTATTTTATATTTATCGAACAACATTAGTATATTATTATAGAATGCACCCAGAGGAGAAGGAAAAAAGATCAAAATAAGGAAATATGCCGATTCGCGGCTGCGGCTGTCAGCATACTTTTAGTATGCTATACTCACGGCAGATTTTATCTGTCGTGAGTATATATGGAGGAGAAGTATATGAATGTTACAAAAATTATTCAGGAAGAGTTAGGACAAATGCTGGAAAAGGCTGGATTTCAATCTGACTTCAAAAAAAATATATGGACTTACGAGCGTGAAAAGAATGGAATCAGACAGGAGATTACGATTCTAACCGATCGCTATAATAAAAAATATCTAAAGGTTTTGTTTGGCACAAATGCCTATGGGCAGAGACCAAAAGAGTTTTGTAATTTTGTACCAGAAGCAGGTGCAAAACGCTGGGAGTTTTGGGGATATAAAAATGAGAATGAATTAAGAACGATTCTGAAAGAGTTTAAAAGACTGATCGTTACGTATGGTATGGATTTACTGGAAGAGATTAGCAAACCGGCGACAGATGCGATACCAACAGAAGAAATGGAAAGAAATCTTTACTTAAACCATCAAAGGCTATACGAGGAGTATAAAGTAAAGCTGCATGCAGAAGGAAAAAGTGCAGAAGAAGTAATCGAAATCATATATCAGACGATGGAGCAAAATCTGGATGAACCATTTGAGCATGTGAAAGATTTATTGATAGGGATAGCAGCATTGTATGGGCATACGATCAGTTGGGGAGACAGAGGAAAATGGGTATGGGATGATGAAGAGAAAAACTGTCAGCTTCAGGAGATACTGGGAACTGAGTATAAAGAACGTTTATTGAGACTGATATTCCCTATATGGGATTATTGGCGGAAAAAGAGAAGCATTGGCAAGGGACTGTTTGACCGCTATAGAATTATACAGGTATATTATTATAGAATGCACCCAGAGGAAATAGAATATGAAGAGTGAGATAAAGGATATTGAAGTATGATAAAAAAATATGTCAGACGCATCATGATTATACTTCTGTGCTGTTTTATTTTCATGACAGGGATGATCCTTTATCTATATTTTAATGCATCACATATACAAAACAGGATAAAAGAAAAAGTATGTGCAGCCGTTTTAAAACACCAAGATGACTTGCTGACAACGATAGAGGAGTTTAAGGGCAGTCAGAAAGAGATATTGTTCTATAACAATAAAAATCAGGGCAGCGAAACATGCTGTTATAAGGAACTGAATAACAAAACGGTTAACAAGGTATTTAAAGATTTTAGATTGGCAGAGATACGCTGTTTAAAAAGCGGTACTGTAATTTTCTCTGTTCGGCCCACTATTATAAGTAGTTTAAGGGATACTTATCTATATGGCTTTTATTATACGGGAGGTAATCAACTGGAATGTGATGCAGCTATAGAAGGAGAAGAAATAATATATGGAGGAAAATATTGGTATAAAACAGAAAAGATTGATGAGAACTGGTATTTTTATGAATCTAAAATAATATTATACCAATGGTTTAAGTACATGGACAAAAGTAAGTTATTATGATTACAACAATGTGTGAATTGCACGAGGAAACAGAAAAACTTCTGATTATTATACTAATATCAGAATTTTTGATGCCAGCGGAAGACTCATACAGACCACAGACTTTGACGGCGGCGTCATGTTGACAGCCTATAACGTGGTCGGAAAGCCGGAGAAGATTACCGATAAAGAAGGCAATGAGACAAAAATAAGCTATGATCCGGCAGGAAACATATCGGAGGAAGTATCCCCGTCCGGCACAGTGTCTG
>KE159545.1:8563-28479 GCA_000403215.2 Lachnospiraceae bacterium A4 | reverse complement strand
ACAGGGGAGTATCAGGATGGAGATCTATTGCACGGATATGCCTTCAACAGCATGAACAGACTGGAAAAGGCATGGGACAGTGAAGGCACAGAGGCGGAATATTTCTATAATGCGCTGGGCCAGAGAACAGCAAGAAGCACAGCCGAAGAGACCGAAGAATACCTGCTGGATCTGACAAAGCCATACCATAACCTGCTAGAACTCCATAAAGGAAAACACCGGCAGACTTTCTACTGGGATATGAACGTATCTGCTAAGGAGGATGAGAACAGAACCCTACAGTATTATTTACAGGATGAGCTGGGAAGCCCGCTGCGCGTGCTGTACAGAAGCGGCAGCGGAGCGGCTTACGGATACGATGAGTTTGGTGCAGATTTATATGACCCGGAAAAGAAACCAGGCGCAGGAAGGCAGTACAGCAGACAGGGAGAACATCAGCCGTTTGGGTTTACCGGGTACAGGTATGATGACATCAGTGGGACATACTTTGCGCAGGCGAGGGAATATCAGTCGGGTGTGGGAAGATTTACGGCGGAGGATATCCTGCGGGGAAGAAATAGCATACCAAAGACGCTGAATCGGTATGGATACTGCTGGGGGAATCCAATACAGTATGTAGATGTAAATGGCAGAGATCCTATTACGCCACAGGATGTACAAAAAGGATTCTGGGAGTCAATGCTCAAAGCGGCAGATCAGGCAGTTGATGATTTTGCCTATCAAATGTACTGTATTGAAAATGATATCAAGGATGCAGTAAATGAAGGGTATCAGATGGTGAAAGATGGTGTACAAACGGGATTGGACTTTTTGGGTGATACTGTACATAATGGTATAGAAAATTTGAAAGATATTTGTGCTGAAGCGGTGGTGGATATAAGAGATCAATTGTCTGATAATACTGGTACAATGACAATTGATGTTTCCGCAGCTGTAAATTTATTGTTAGGTAAAAGTTCAGGGTATTCTTTATCTTTTGATTGGGAAGGAAATGTATCGTTCCAGACCAGTGATGCAATGCTTGGATACAAAGATTCAACACAAGTTGGATTTGTAAATGCAGGAGCAAGTATAGGACTGGCATTTACCGATGCGAAGAACGTTGAAGGATTATTAGGCTATGATGTTGATGCGGGAATTGGTATTGGAAAATGTGGAATAGGACTTATAGGATTAAATTGGGAGGGTAAAGATATTAATGGATTTAAATTTTCGGTAGGACCGGGTTATGGTATCGATGTTCATCTGGCAAAGCCTTATACACAAGAATTAGATAGATGGAATATATTTAATTTCATTTTGAATGCTTTAGGAAGGAGTGAATATGCCAATAGAACTGTATATAATGGCAGCTGTCTGGCTGCTGATTGATTGGGTATGCAGATTTATGTTGAAGAGAAATTTATATCAGTTATATATGAAAAAAGAAAATGGAAGGGTTCAGCTGGCAGAAATAAAAAAATGGAGAGCAATCTATTATACACGCCCTGTACGATATGAGGTTATCATTGAATATATGACAGGTAGTGGAAAAAAGACCGTGACAATTACAACAAGCAGCTCCTTCCTAAAAAAATATAAGGATGAGAAAAGTATACAGATCGTAACAGTACCTGGTACGAATTTTGTATTTCTGGCAGAGGAGAAATGGATAGTACAGAATATAGAATTGTGGGTAGTGATATGCGTTCTCTCTATCTTTATCGTAATACTCTTGCTGATAGGATTTTTACAGGCATGGTCAATGGGAATGCTGCAGGGTATCATATATTTATCTTTTCTGTTGATTTATTTGAAACTGCGGCATATAGTACGTCCACGGACGCGTTGTAAACACAAAGCGAGAATGAAGTATGTTACAGACCTTTCATGTGAAGAGGTAATGGAAAAGCTCAGGCAGGAAGCGCATAACGATTTTCAATTTGTAAAGGAGAAAGAGGATGTAAAAGACAATATGTATATATTTTCTATTGATTGGAAAGCTCAACTTTATCAGAAATATTTGCGTGCAGGAGCCAGGTATCGTGTAATGGTGACGCCATCACAGACAGGCAGTACAGTTTGGTTCTATTTATCTGAGTGCAGTGATGATTATGCACTGGATCAGTTTGCAGAAAGACTGAGAGGATTTATGGAGGAAAAAATTGGTGCATTCAGAGAAGAATAGGGTAAGAGAATGAATAGGAGAAAAATGGAAAAATCAAAGTTAAACAGGGCAGTCTGCAATATTTTATTTATCGTAATATTCATAGAAAAGATGTGCATACAAGTCTATGCCGCCGAGTTGGAATTAGAGCCAAATACATATAAGGATGGCAATCCATTTCAATTTGAGATTTCTGAGACATGGACATCAAAAGGACAAACAATCCATTCCTATGATGTATCGGAATATGGACAAATTGCCATTGTTTTTTCTGATAATACGATTGGGGTTTTTGATCATGATATGAATTTTTTATATCAGTTATCGTTTAAAACCGATGGTAAAGCAGGTGCATTATGGCTGAATGAAAGTCTCCTGTTTATTGACTTTCGTTCGGATACTGCCATAGTATGTGATGAAGATGGCCATCCAAAACATTTTTATGATATCACAGGTCCAATAAATTACGGCTATAGAGTTGTGGATGAACGTGCACGATATCAGGGAACAGATGAGTATTATTGTGTAAAAAAGGGTGGCAGCAATGACCCATTGATACATTATGGTTTCTATACAATGCTAAAACGTATATCAGAAAATGGAAAAGAAGAAGTTTTGTATGAGTCTGATGAGACATCTGATACAAGGTTTATGGGAAATTGGGTATTTATTATAGGAGTATTGATATTAGTTGTTTTGTTTCAAAATTTCAGAAGAAAAGATATCTAAAGACAACTATGGAAATAGAGATTTTGGAATTTGAAGAAAATAAGAATGTGGATGACTCTATGTCCTAAGGTGCATTAAAAAATCATGGAAGATTTAGAAAATAAAACAAAAAGGAGGAATGTACAAATGCAGACCTATACACAGGGAGACCTGCAGGTCCGTTCCGCAGTCCCAATTGCGGATATACAGAAGTTTGATATGAAGGTTGACAGAAACGACCATGCAGTATGTCAGGTTGAAGGCACCGTCCCTGAGAAATACGCGGAGGATGCTGTCTTACAGCCCCTGTCCGGGACACCCGTGATGGCAGGGGCCGGCAGCCGCCTGCTGTTTGCCGGGCAGATCAGGGAAGTACAGATGACCCATGAGGGTTCGTCATATCATGTAGTGCTGACAGGCGTTTCTGCCACACAGCAGCTTGATCTTTTAAGAAAGAACAGGAGCTTTCAGGACATCTCCATGACATATGGGGAAGTAATGCAGCAGGTGCTTGCGGGTACGCCGGGGGCAAAATTATGGTTTCATGGTGCAGATCAGGCAGTCCAGACTCCGCTGTACCAGATTGAAGAAACAGACTGGGCATTCTTAAAAAGACTTGCCAGCAGGCTGCATACTGTTCTCGTGCCATCCGTGTATTCCGCTGCTGCCTGTGTACATAATGGCATGCCGGATGGAAACATACACAGGGCAGACAGCAGCACCGTGTGTGAACAAATCCGGTCTGACAGGCAGGGCAGGAGCATCTGCCGCCGTGTGCGCACCAGCCAGAACTGGGAGATTGGCGATAAGATTGAATGGGATGGCAGCAGATATATCGTATCATCAAAGGAATGCCGTCTGGAAAAAGGCCTGTTACAATTTTACTACACACTGGCAGGAAGAGCCGCCTTTCAGACAGAGCGGTACGAAAATCCATACCTGACAGGGCTGATGCTTCCGGCGGCAGTGCTGGATGTAAAAGAAGAGCAGGTAAAAGTAAAATTTGACATGGATTTGACGCAGCCAGAGGAAAGTGCTTACTGGTATCCATGGCAGCCTGATATGGGGAATCTGGCGTACTGTATGCCAGAGAAGGGAGAACGTGTATACATCCACATTGGGAATGCCGCAGGCGGCAGGGACAGGGCAGTATGCGGCGTCCGCAGGAATGGAAAGGGAAACCCGGAACTGAAAAACACCCACCGGTATTTTACCACAAAGGATAAGAAACGCCTGTATCTCGGACCGGATGCCATGGGATTCCGGGACATGAAGCAGAAAAAGCTGCTGGAAGTAAAGCTGTCGGATGCTGCGGGGGCAGGTGTAACAAGCCACCGTTCGCTGACCGTCCTGGCAAAAGAAACCATAGGGCTGAAAGGAGGCAGCATCCTGTTCCAGGCGCCAAAAGAGGTTTCGCTGGTAAAACGGGCAGCATCGCCCACCGTTATCAATATGTGCAACGGTTTTGACACCGTCGGCGCATCGGATAAGGTACTGATGGACGGGGGCAGGGGGGATGATTTTCCAGTATTCTGCCAGTCCGAGGAACAGGACCGGGAGAAATATACTTTTACAGACCGCAGGGCAGCAGAAAAATGTGTTATTGGCTCCACACCAGTTATGGAACTTGCAGGCAGCTTGGAAAGACAGCTGGAGGGATGCCAGGTAAAACGGCTGGGGACAGGCACTATACCAGCAGGAAAGGAGGATGCAGGATATGAGTGATTCCATGGAGACGGGAGGATTCGGACAAAATCCAGCCATAGATAAGATTAACCGGATCAATACGGCAGCAAGCCGCATAAGTGCGGTAACAGAACTGGAAAAGAAAGTGTTCCAGCCTGTACAGCCGAAACAGAAGGCAGTGCTGGATAAACGCAGACAGCTGTCACAGGATTTTCAGATAAATTTTAAGAAAGGGGGAAAACAGGAAAATGGAACAGTTCTGCATGGAGGAGAGCGAAGGCTGTACACAGGAGAGCATCCGGTTCATTCCGGTGAGTCTGGACGGAGTCGGTTTACAGTTAGAGCTCCCGGAAGGGTTTTACCAGATGGAAGAGGACAGACAGCACAGATATTATCCGCGGAAAGGGCGGCCGGAAATCATCCTGGAGAATGGCAGCGGCGTGCAGATAACAGCACAGCCGTTAAACCAGAAAGTGGAATCCGCCCGGATACGTTTCGCAGCGGAGGAAGTATGCCTGCTGACAAAAGAGATGTTTCCCAGATACGAAATATCGCCGGTCTATCTGTGCAGGGAAGGGAAACTCCCGACAGGCTGGTTTCAGATGGAAATGACAGATATCAAAGCAGAACATATCAAAGCCCTGAGCACGGTAAAGGAGCGTCTGGTACTGCTGACATTCACGTATCCGGCCAGAGCATCCGCGAAGTGGAGGAGCATCGTACGGCAGAGTTTCAGAACATTCAGGGAGAGCGGGGACTGGGCAGATGGAACGAATTAACGAAGAAGATGTAGACGTTTACTTACAGCAGACGGAACGGGTGTTTGCCACACCGCCGGAAAGGGACAAGCGGCAGGAGGAGTGGCGGCATTTCGATGGATATGCCCTGTGGATACCGGATGCATTCTGCCCGGCAGGCAGGGAGACGGCAGAGGAGATCTTCTGGTCGGAGAACCTGCCGGACAGACTGTTTCTGACAGAAGGGAATACGGCAGGAATCACCCTGCAGAAAATGAAGGGTGTGGATACAGCAGATCCCATAGGGGATATCAGAATGCTGCTGGAAAAGCTTGACGACAGGACGGTATGTTATGGAATGGGTGAGGAAGAGGGCAGGATAAAAGTACACTGGCTGGAATACAAAAGCTTTGCAGCGGATGGAAGAGTGTACAATGTACTGTTTGTCTTTCAGGCAGGACAGGACTGGATACTTGGCACATTCTATTGTCCTTTTGAGGAGTACGGACAGTGGCAGCCGACAGTATGGGAGATTCTGCGGACAATAAGGGAGGAACAAAATGAGGGAATATAATATTACTACAGCTCCTGTAGCTTTTCTGGATATTTTGGAACTGCGCCAGGAGGAGGAGATCAACCAGCACGGCAGGATGATTATTTCAGGGCATATTTCAGATGACCAGGAGGAAGAATATCTGGGACTTCTGACAGGAAAAGTATGGGAGACGGTACAGGCTGTGGGGATGGACGGTGAGGTAAAGACATTATTTACAGGGATCGTGACGGATTTTTCTGTCTCAGTATTAAATGACCAGCGGAAACTGACGCTGGAGCTTATGACAGGGAGCATCCTTATGGATGAAAAAAAGCATTTTCGATCCTATCAGAATCCGTCAGTGACCTATGAGCAGATCTTTAGGGAGACAGCGGCAGGGTATGCAGATTCTTCGGTGTCATTTTCCAAACCGTACAGTGAAGCGCCGGGAGAGCTGGTTCTGCAATATGAAGAAACGGACTGGGATTTTTTGAAGCGGCTTGCAGGCAGGAGCCATCAGTTTCTGGTGCCGGATTCACGGATGAAAGGGGTCAGGATCTATTATTCAATCCCGCAGGGAATGCCGTTTGAAATTCCTGCGGGCAGCAGATATACGATACGGAAGGATCTGGGCGGATATCGGAATAAAATATGTCAGGGTATGGCGGTATCGGAGGCGGACTGTATGGAATACATCATACAATGCAGGGAACCGCACCGGATAGGAGATTATGCATCACTGTACGGAATGAAATGTTATATCTACAAGATACAAAGCCGGTATGAGGGCGGCGAGCTGCTCCACTGCTGTTATCTGAAAAGGGAGAAGGGCATCGAAGTGCCTGAAATCTGCAATAAGGAAATGGCAGGCTGCGCGCTGGATGCAAGAATTACAAAGGTAAAAGAGGATAAAGTGCAGGTGTCGCTCCTGGGTGATGAGAACGCACATCAGACCATCAATATCTGGTATCCTTATGCCACGGTGTATTCTACACCGGATGGTACAGGCTGGTACTGTATGCCGGAACCAGGCGACATGGTGCGTCTGATGATACCGCAGCATCAGGAAAGGGATGCATTTGTGGCAAGTTCCGTGCATGTGGAAACAGACAGCCCGGATCGGAAAGATCCTTCACACAAAGTATTTAAGAGCAGGTACCAGAAGGAAGTGCGTTTTACGCCTGATTCCATCGTGATCACCAACAATAAGGGAACAAGAATCGAGCTGACAGATGCGGAGGGAATCTACATCGTAAGTGCGCATTCTATTATGCTGGAAGCAGCAGAGGACCTGACGATTGCCAGTGATACCGGCTCGCTGATCGTCGCGGGAGATTCCTTTGTAAATTTCAGGCAGAAAGGGACAAGCATACAGCTTGATAACGGAATCTCATTTATCGGCGGGAATCTGAAGATACAATAATGAAACGAATAATCACGACAGGGGGATATGTAATGGCATACAGGGAAGCAATGATGACAGATGCCAGAAAATGGGGTGAAGCAGTATTTTCCGGCAGTATCAGGATGCTGGAAGCCGAATACCAGAAAACAGACAGAAGGGATGCAGTTGTGCAGGCATTTGCAGAGCTGTTCGGACAGTGGGAAGAGCATACCAGAAAAGAGGCAGCATGTCTTGGCGTCTGTTATCTGCACAGCAGCATTCTGATGCGGACAGGCGGGATACGGCTGGCATTATTCGGCAGGGAATTTTACATGGATGAAAACCAGCTGGAAAAGATTTGGCAGCCGCCCTGTTTTTTCCAGCAGTATGAGCAGGATATATCAGCAGTGATGGACAGACTAAGGAAGGAGTATCCCCGAATATATCCGTATGAGGAGGATGCTGTCCGCTTCTGGTATGCCGAGTATTATTATGCGGCGCTGGAAACCCTGTGCAGGGATATGCTGGGTGAGATCAGGGAGAGCAGGGAATACTGCATGCTCAATAAAACAGAGGATTTTTTTATCTTTTTTGGCAGATGGAGAGGGGAGGCAGAGAAGCTGGCATGTATAGAAGATATCTGACACTGACATCCCAGAAGGGAAATCCAACACCGCAGGTTGTAAACTGGTATGGGAAACTGGACGTGAGGAATGTGAACCGGAAGGATTATAAAAAAATACCAGCGCCGCTGATGCTGGAAATGAAGACAGGAGTGGATGCTGTCTATCCAGATATCATGACTTCGCCAGTCCTGATGGTATCAGAGGAGGCGATGGAGGTCATCCTGCTCTACGACCAGCAGATGCCATTTTTCTTTCTGGCATTGTTTGATACCGAAAAGGAAGAGAGCGTGTCCTATTACTGTCCTGTCTTGGCAGAGGATGCAGACGGAGGAAAAGAGGCGCTGTACCAGATAAAGCGCCGGGAAGGCTATGAGATTCGGATCTGCGAGGAGCTGGCAGAAAGCCTGCTCGAACGCGGAGCAGTGGGTATGGAGCTGGGGGAATAAAGAGTAAAAACAAAAATCCTGATAGATAAGACCAAAGTATCAGGATTTTTGACGTTTATGGTTATATTTTAATACCTGCATCTGTAAGCATTTTTTTTAGTTTTGCTATTTCAGCATCCTTATCAGCAAGCTTGACAGCATTATCGGCGAGCTTGGCATCCTTATCAGCCAGACGTATTTTAAACTCCATGATTTCAGGTGCCAGCAGCTCCTTTAATTCCTCACACATTTGATCACCCTCCTGTATCATTCTCTTAAATAGTTCTATATTTGCTTCTGATGTGACATTTACAACGGAATCCGCATTTCGTCTGTCTTCGTCATCCTCAAGTTCTGAGCAGCTGTTCAGAAGCCTCTGCGTTCGTATTCTGTCTATGGTCCGTGTCAGGGATGTAACCCATACATGGGTCTTCGGATCAAGCTCTCCTGTTGCAAGAATCTGTATGGGGAATAACAGGCCGCTGATCCGATAGATGCCATCGGCCTTTTTGATAACCTCATATTTTTCCGCCAGCTGTTCTAACAGTATCACAGGTTTCTGTTCCCTGACAAGTGAAACTGTGATATCCATGTCGAGGATTTCACTGACATTTCCTGCCTCGGATTTATACAGACATGCATAGGACAGTGCTTTGTAAAATGTACCGATGTTCATGTCATCTCCCGGCGATTTATATTCAAAGATATTATTTCCGAGGAAGAAATCACCAATGTCATTTTTGATCGTGACGCCGGGGTTTTTCCTGATGACAAGGAAATCAATCTTTAACGGCATTTTGCCAAGATTGTGTTCACGTTCATAGCTTAAGTATTTTTTATATTCCCGCAGTTCCAGCTCCATGGCAGAACAGAATGCTGGATGCCACTGTATTTTATCTTCGATCTCCAATGTAATTATCGTGTTATTGTCCACTCTGCTTCGCAGATAGATTTTATCCGCTGCCGGCACTTTTTCATATGGCTTGGAAAGTCATACATGGACAGTAACATTTTCCTTTCGTTTATTGTTTCAGTATATCATACCATGCAGTAGTGTGCAATAAGATTGTGTGATATCAGAAAATCCTGAAAAATTCCTTTCTACAAGATGCAGGTCATGACGTATATCGAGCGGATCCTTCGTTACACTACAGGCGATTTTAAACAGAATTCAGAAAACATCAGGAGGAGCATTATATTGCGAAAGCATACAAGACACTGAGCGATACCGCAAAAAGAAATATGATGCAACTTTGATGCAGTTGTCTGATATGATTAGAGGAGCATATACACAGGATAAAACGCAAGGCACTCAGGCAGTATTAGAAAGCAGTTTTTGCAGATACATCTGTCTTATTCAATATGATTGGATGAAAGAAATACCGGAAAAAGACAGATAATGTTACAGAGGATGCTTTGATAAAAGTAGTAGAGATCCTGATGATCTGATGGCTGTTATGGTATTTGAAACAAAGGATTGGATATAAATAAGGATGTTTCTATTACTAATAAAAGGTTTAAAGATTGAAAATGAGAAGTAGAGGGTATCCATTCCCTTAATCGCATCACAAACAAGCCATCTTTCGGTGGCTGCTTTAAAAATTGAATATTGAGAATGTTAAGGTTACGCAGTAGCTGGCTTGATCTTATAACCTTGATTTCTTGCTATGATGATTGCCTGCTCTACCGTAATCTCACGGTCTGCAGGCGGCAGGTCGGATTTCCGGTAAAGTTCTGCATTATAGTTTTCTCCGTTCTTCAACATGTGGTATAATGCAGTCAGAAGCATCCTTGCTATGGCAATGATTGCTTTCTTGTGACCGCGACGCTTTTTGAGACGGAGATAGCGGTTGCGAATCTCAGGATGCTTTTTGCTGGTAACAACAGCATTGGCGCACTGCACGAGCAGCGGCTTGATGTAGCATCCTGCTTTGGAGACCCGGACAGATTTTTTCTTCCCTGCACTTTCATTGTTGGTCGGTGTAAGACCAGCCCATGAGCACAAGTGTTTCGCCGAAGGAAAAGCCTCCATGTTGGTACCGATCTCGGAAATGATTCCGATGGCAGTGAAAATACTGCTGATACCAGGAGCGGTTTGGAGAATGGCAAGTTCCTGCTGATAGGGAGCGGCGAGCGCAAGAATGAGTTCTTCAAGCTCTGCCTTCCGGGATTCAAGGTCTTCAAAGTGACCTTTGATCACCTTAAGTTTACCGGCTTGCTCCGGTGTGATAAAGCCGTCAATGGCATCACGGAGTTCAGGGAGTTTCTTTTTCAAACTTTTGTAGACGAGAGGTTCAAGGTCAAAGGAAGTATCTGCGGGATTTTCCAAAAGTTTATCCAGTATCGCCTGAGCAGATTTGCCGAAGGTGTCCGAGACAACGTTTCCCAACTGGATATTGGAAACCGTGAGACAGTTCTGCAAACGATTCTTTTCACTTGATTTAAAGCAGGTCAGTTTGAAACGGTAACGCATAAGGTCGCGGAGCTGACGAATGTCAGCGGGGGCATAAAGCTGCCAGCAACAAGGTCATGCTTAAACAGGTCAGCAATCCATTTGGCATCTTTCTTGTCAGTTTTCTTTCCACGGATAGCCTTAACATATTTGGGATGGGCAAGGACGATCGTACAATCATTTTCCAAAATGTTGTAAACGGGGATCCAGTATTTACCGGTGGATTCCATACAGACATCCCTGCAATTCCGGTGGAGAAGCCATTGTAACAAATCTTTCAGACCCTTCGTGTAGGTCGAAAAACGGTGGCTCTCATAGGTGGTCACACCTTTGCTGTTAGTAGAAGCAATGCAGGCCACTACAAAAGTTTTGTGGACATCAATGCCACAACAGATTTTGTACACGATTTTTAAAGCCATAGGGACTCCTTTCAGAACCTAAAGGTTCGACAAAGATGATAGGGAGAGACGGCATTGACTGAACGCCTAAGCCATAAACGAGATTGTTTATACAAAGATAAGATTACGTGCTTGTAATGCGAACTTGTTCGCTATGCACACTTATTTGTGCTTGAAAAGGCGGACTACACATATAAATATACGGTCATCCGGCAAGCCGGACAGCCCACTCACCTCCCCGTGATTTGTAGTATACCGAGTTCCCTACAAGAAGAATTATAAAGAAAAAATAGGCTCAGGTAAACCATTTTCATTACGTTTTGTGCCTGAGCGAAGCGAAAGGAATGGATATAAATATGAAAAATAGAAAAATTATAATTATATTGCTGTTGTTGGCCTTTTGTATATTAATAATTATTAAAGTTGGTATAAATGGAACAACATCTTTTGGTATTGGAATGAATTTAACAAATAATGGGAGTATACCAAATATGTTAGATTCTGAACATTTATCGGCAACAAATGAAGATGTAGTTAAAGAAGAAGTATTCCAAGAAATTAAGAAGATTTATAATACGATTGATTTTAAAGGCACTTTTAAACAAGGAGATTTGTCAAAATATAATATATATAAGAAAAAATATAATCAATTTCTAAAAGGTGAAAGATTTATTATAGATAATGTTACAGGAGAAAAATTATATTTATGGGAGTCTGAATTTTGGAATTGTAATGTGCAATTATATACATATTATTTTTTTGACATGGATGGAGATGAAAATCCTGAACTTTGTATAAAAGATGAAGTAAATACGCTCTATATAATTAAGTATGAGGAAGAGTTGGATGAAATCATATTGTGGTTGAGAAGTGTAAGAGCTCCCGTATATTTATTAGGAACAGGAAAACTAACACATGCAGATAAAAATGGTTCTGGGGAAGCATTTATCCAACTTAGTGAATCCGGAGAATGGGAGTATAGCGTTTGGTTCAAAAAAGAAATACATCCAAGTAGCCAGGGAACGGAAAGTGAGTATTGGTATTTAGTATCACTGCCTTATTATTATACAGAAAAAAGTGAAGAAATGAAAATAAGCGATGAAATCAAACAACAAGGAATTTTTAATGAACTTCAAAAAATGTATTATTATAGAGTTACTGAAGAACAATATGATGAACTGACAGAAAAATATATAGAGGCGTTAAATGCATCAATGAAAGACATAAGAATAGTGACATTTACTTACGAAGAGTTATTTAGCGAATTATAAGTAAAATCAGGGAGAACCAGATAATGAAAATCCATAATAAGAAATCAAAGATTATTTTTATATTAGCAAATATAGGTATTATGGGGTTGGTCTTGATGCTCAATATGTTTTATCGTAAAAGGGATTTGATGCAGAAGTATGATGTATAGCAAATAGATGATTGTGTAGTGGTTGAAAATAAAGAAAATCCCAAAACATTTTGCTTTAAGGAGTGGATATATTATTCCAGTTTTATCAGGGATTCGTACTTGTGTACTAAGGAAGGAGAAAGGCCAAGGAGTGAAAGAGAGGCATACTTGTATGTGGATTTAGGAGTATTAGGAGGATGGTGGGCTGATCCATTTGGTAATTTGAAAAAAGAGAAAGAAGTATCAAATGAGTATGTACCAGATGAAGTAATCAGTGAATTAAAAAAACATATTCATCTTGATTTTGGTATTCCATTCATACAAATGATAGATGAAGTAGAAATAAAAGAATTAACTGAAACTGAAATAAAAAAGATTGCACCAGAAGTGTTTGAGGAAGTGTATGATGATAAGGCAGTTTTGCAATGGTATCAACAGGTCGATTTTGATAATGATAAGAGGATGGATATTGTAGTATATAATCGGCTGGGAATGGGAAAACTAGGATTTACGGAAACATATTTTTATCAGCAATTGCCAGATGGTATGTATAGGAGGACTCATCAAATAAACAGTTCTGGCAGGGCAACAAGATTTTTGCAGTATGATGAGAAAAATTATTTTATGGTTCTAGTACCATTGGATTATGATGTTTCAGAAAGTGAATACGATTATTATTACTGTGAACTATATTATTTTCAGGATGGATATCCACAAGAAACTGTACGGTTTACGCCAGAAAGCACTCAGGTAGATGTGGCTGTCAAGAAACGGTTTGTAAATGATTTTATTAATATTTCCGAGGGAAATCGTTAATAAAAAATAGAATGTATGATACAGAGAACATATTAAATAATGAGATGTCAATATTGGCTGAATTTGGCTATTTGTAGTAATAATAAGTAGTTTCTTATATCATTATAAAAGATCTAATTATGAGAGTTTAGATCTATAGATCGGTGAATACTGATATACGGAATCTGTTGCGTGTGATGGTGATGATATAAAAGGGCAGGTCTATTAAGAGATAACCATATGGAAACAGAATAACAAATATTATGCGATCGTACAGGACGATGGCTATGGCTTTTCTATGGGAAAGGCGTGGTCATTTGCTGTTGTGTCAGGAGATGAAAACATTATAGATATTATATTTTTGCAGACACTGGCATGGGATGAACTATATGGAGTTAAGCAAAGAAACCTATGAAAATAGAAACTGAAGATGGAAAATCCAGTATTGTATCAGCTGAAGCTAATGTCGAGAGTGGATTAGTACAGACAGGTATTCAATATCCTAGAGCTAGTAATCCTATGCTTGTCGCAAAAGATAATATAGATGGTAGTGTTATTGAATTCGCTACAAATAGTCTTGATTTTAATCCTAACGATTATAGACTATTAAAAGTTACTGCTCATTTAAAGGAGATATAAATATTATGTACAATAAAAAGAGCATTTTCGGATTGGCAATTGGACTAATTATTTTAATTGGAATAAGCAGATCTATTATTCAAAATAATTTGGAAAAAACTCAGTCAGATATAACAATTGAAGACGCTGGCGGAGAAAACTCCAGGACAGAAGAGGAAATTTCACTGGCAGAAACTGACGATTTGACTGGGAATTGTAAATGGATCTATGATCATTGGACAGACTTTCTTGAAGAGAAGAGAATTCCATGTGTTGATGATGCAGCTTTTCTGGTAATTCAGCGTGCATACGACGAAATTGATTTTTACGGCGAGTTTAAGAAAGGGAATGAGGAGGTTTATGAGGAGTATAGAAATTATTTTATTACTTGGATTTCGGAGAATAAACCTTTGCAGGACATGAGTACGGGAGAAGATATTTATATCAAAGATACCGATCATGACTATGAACAATATATATACTTTTTTTGATATGGATGAGGATGGTTTTCCAGAATTAACTGTGCGAAGCAATACATTTATTTATGTTCTCAAATATGATGCCGCAACACGTGAATGTTTTTTGTGGAAGGCAGTGAGGGGGACATGGTATGCTGTGCTTGGGAGTTTAAAGGTAATGTGGCTATGGGATGGAAAGTATTGGAGTTACAGTCAATTTAATCAGAATGGTGAGGTGGTATATGAAACGTTCTTAATGCAGAAATATGGCAATACGCCTTGCTTTGCAATGATGCTTGAGTATGCAGCTGAAGAAAAGAAAATTCCCATTTCAAAAGAAATGAAGGCACAGGGAATTTATGAGAGAGGCACCGGATATTGGTATTTTCGGGTGACAAAAGAACAGTATAATGAATTAATAGCAGATTGTGTAGATGCAGAGGAGTTCGCATCATATCAAAGACAGGAGGTTGTATACACATATGAAGAATTATTTGAGTAATTGTCGGGGCAGTGTATTTGGAAGATACGAATGCTATGAAAAAGGAGATGCGCCTGTGAATATAGAAATGTAGTGAGAAGAGATTTTTTTGAAGGTGAAATTAAAAAATGAATCGAAATAACCTATATTATTTTGTATTATTTATGTCGGCGGTATGCCTAATGTGTGTGGTGTTGGTTTATAATAAGAGTCCCCAAAATACAGTAATAGAATCAGAAGTTGTATTACCTCAATCAAGTTTGACAGAGGATAATATAGAGGAGATTGAAGAGACAGAAACAGACAGTAATGAGTATAATTTTTTATTTCAGGGAAAAGAATATAAAGGTATCAATTTATTTTGGGGAGAGAAGGATGATGAATATCTAGAACTGCCATATATAGATGAAAATGCATATGAGATATTGAAAAAGGCATACGACGACATTAATTTTCATGGAGAATTTCTTCGTGGGAATCTGGATGTTTATGATACATATAAAGAAAAATTTGGAGAAATGCTGCATAATGAGATCCCATTTTTAAACAAAAAAACAGGCGAAGAAATCTACTGTAAAGATCTCGAGGAACTGGAAGGTTTTACGGAATATGATTTAAAGGTTGGTGATTTTGAATATTACTTTTTTGACATGGACGAGGATGATGCACCAGAACTGGTGATTCGAGTCCGGCATTTATACTGGCTGATCTTCAGATATGATCCTGAGATGGAAAAATGTGTGCTATGGTATACAGGCGGGGGAGGATGGTTTACGTGTTTCGGGAGCAGAAAGGTTGCATTATTCTGGGATGCCAGAGATGGATTTTTTTGGCAGTTGAGCAAGGATGGGGAAGTGGAGTGTGAAGTTAATTACAGGCTAGATTACTATAGTGTCGAGGAATCACTCCTTTTGTTTTCACTGCCCGTTTATGCCGATAAACAAAAAGAAATAATTCTGACAGACGAATTAAAAAATCAGGGAGTATTTATATATTCAGAAAACAAATGGTTCTTTCGGGTTACAGAACAGCAGTGTGAAGAATTGTCGCGGGAATACATAAAAGCGTCGGAAGAAGCAGATATAAATATTAACAAGGTTGAATACACATATGAAGAACTATTTGAGAGTAGAAAAATGGAATGAATACAAATTAGCAGAGGTAAAGGTGAGATTTAAAAGTGAAGAAAAATAATAAAACACTTTATATAGTAATATTTATATTGGTGTTTTTTCTGTCCAGCATCCTGTGGATATCTGTTAATAAACGAAATAAAATCAAGGATGCCGAAATTAAAATAGAAACAATTACTAGTCAGAACAATAATAATGATCTGGAAACAATAATTGAGCAGACAAATGAAATAAGTGGAGATATAGAGGCAGAAGAGTCACAAAGAGGGATAATGATTCAGGGAAAAACATATGAGAGCCTATTTGATTTTCTTGAGAGAAGAGATGAAGGAGAAATGATAGAACTTCCATATATAGAGGACAGTATATATGAAATGCTGAATACAGAAATACAAAAAATAGAATTTGAGGGAGAATTTAACAAAGGAGATCTTTCCCTGTATGACTCTTATAAAAAAATATTTCGAAAGATGATGAATAATGAGATCCCATTGCTGGATACAAGGACAAACACGGAAATTTATTGGAAGGATTTTGCGGTAAATGATTATAATGACGAAAAACTCAGTGACTATGAGAATGCAGAACATGAATATTATTTTTTTGACATGGATGAAGATGGGGCACCGGAGCTGGTGATGAGGGTTAGAATGATGTTCTGGCTGTATATCAGATATGATCCCGAAAAGGATAAGTGCGTGTTATGGTATTGGAATATTGACGCATGGGAATCTTGTCTCGGCAGTAGGAAAATTTCATCATCATGGGATGGGCGGGATGTATATTTTAAACAATTGGACAAGGAAGGAAAGATGGAATATAAATTGTGGGCATTTACTACTTTTTGGAGTATTGATGAAACTTACAGAATGGTTAGTTTTCCGAGGTATGCTGATCAAAGGCTGGAAGTGAGCCTTACAGATGAAGAATTAAAGAGACAGGGAATGTATACATATGTACATAATAGATGGTGGTTTCGGGTAACAGAGGAACAATATCAGGAATTATTTCAAAATTATCACGAAATAGAGCAAGAGTATTGGCGGCTTAAAGAGGTTGAATACACATATGAAGAATTATTTGAGTAATTGCCAGGGCAGTGTACTTAGAAGATGAGAATGCTATGAAAAAGGAGATGCGCCTGTGCAAAACCTTTTTTGAAAACAATACAACAAGGAGGAAAAAATTTTGCCGCCTTATCGGGCAGTGGAAAGCAGGAGGATGAGCAAGAGGCATTATTAGATGTTATTTCGGGAGTTCTTATGGGAAAGTGGGGAAGTGCAGGAACTATCCTATTAAAACATATATTGAAGGATTATTTTGATCAAACAATTCCAGATGCTGCATATTATTCTGGGTGGATTCAGACGCATTCACTTTTGTGGATGTTTGGATGGGAAACAAGAAGAATAAAAAAGTATGAGAAAGACTAATATACCGTTTTTCTTACTCATATACAAAGCACTTGCTATTACTATCAGCAAAGGCTTTGATAGACTGAAGATATATAGGAAGAGCAAAAATGAAAAAAAATGACAAACTTTTTAAGAAAAAAATTAAAATTGGGGTAAGTGCGATGATAGGACTTATTCTATTGGTGAAAGTCAGTAGACTTATAATCATATTTTCAGGAGATATGCCAGCTATGGATGATATTTATTTTCTGGCATATGATAGTCGGACGCGGGAAACGATTATTTACAGATATGATGCAGATATGAAGAAGACAAATGAAGTTGGAAAGGCTGCAGAATATTTTCATAATTGTAAAATTGACAGTGAGAAAAAGTATATCACAGGAGTATGCAATCTTTGGCCTCCAGAAAAATATGATGATACCAAATCAGAATTTAAGTCAGGTATTGTACGATACTCATTGGAGGATGGATCATTAACGCTGCTGCGAAGTGAACAGCAGATGTGTATTGGAAACAATCAAAGTATTTTCTGGGATTCTTGTTTTCCTTTTGATAATGGAGAAAAAATGCTTATGTGTTATGTGGATGAGGAAAATAACTTTACTTATCTTTTGTATGATTTAGCAACCAGTAAAGCCAAAAAAATAGGTATGCCTAAAATGAACAGAGGAGTATGTGATATTAGAAAAGGCAACATATGGTATCCCAAAAGAAAAGGGGTGATGCAGTATAATGCAAAAACAGGCGAACTGAAACAATTTCTTCAAAATGCAGATGTGTGTACTGTATCAGATGACAGCAGGAAGGCTTCCTATTTTGGGAATGACAATAAAAAAATTTTTTTATATGACACGGTGCGCAAAAAGAAGATCGGTACCTTGAAAGCAGGATGGAACAAAGCATTTGGGAGCCTTTTTCCATATTCATGTGGATGGGATCAAAGCGGAAATTATTTTTGTTATATCGAACATTTTATTAAATTTTTTGGCAGCAGCGATACAAGGATTAAAGTTTATAATCTACATACAAAAACAAGTAAATGTATATTTCTGCATCGAAATGCATCCGCGACAGTTCAGTATGAATTTGTAAGAAATGCTGACTGAATTTGTAATAATCGTTAATACAGACCAGCTGGATGCAGTAGAGAATTCCTATAAAGGAGGTGTAAGAAATGGGGACAAGTTATCTGGTAACAGGCGCAAAACTGCGCTGCATGTGGGGCAGCAAACCCGGCACGCTTGTCATATCAGAAGGGCACAACGTCATAGCAAACGGCAGACCCAAGGCAAACTGCTCTGACAGCAGGAAGGGAGAGAACATCCCTGAGTTTGGCATCTGTGGGATCAGCAGCTGCGGGAGAACATGCAGAGAGTGCATGTCGCTGGCAGACAAGTGGATCAACACCAGCGGCAGCTCATGGAAATTAGAAAAATTAAACGGAGACACCGCCCTGACAATGGACAGCATCCTGCTGTGCCGCAAAGGCGGAATCATCGTGCCTGAGACCTCAGGGCAGGGAGACGTACGGAAGATTGACTGGAAGCAGCTGATGGCGCGCTATCCGATCATTGGATTTGCAGCGATGCTTGGGAAAATAGGCTGTTCGGTGTTTGGCTTCGACCCGGTGAATCTGAACACAGGGAACTTTATCTATGAGAAAGAGGATTTGGTCATACACGGTATCACGACGCTGTCCTTCCATATTACTTATAATTCCATGGAGGAGTACAGCGGCGGTGCGCTGGGGGAAGGCTGGCATCACAATTATGAGATTTCGGTTGATGACAAAGGGGACGGCATGCTGGATCTGCATCTTGGAGACGGGCGCGTCGTGCCGTACCGCAGGAGCATTGGTAATCTTTACACGCCGCTTTTGAAAGGCATCGGACTGATCAAGCAGGAACCAAACGGATACCATTACGCAACAGGGCAGGGGATGGAATATACCTTTGACAAACAAGGCAGGCTTCTGACAAGGAAAGACCGGAACGGAAATACAGACCGCTTTGTATACAACAGCAGCGGGCAGCTCTGTGAAGCAAGGGGTGCAAACGGAGGCATCTTGTATTACCGGTATAATAAAGAGGGGAACCTGTACCATGTCAGCGACCACATCGGAAGAGAGGTACGCCTGCGCTACAGCTACCGTGTACTGCAGCAGTATATCAATCCGTCAGGGCAGGCATACACTTATCAGTACAATGAAAACCTGCGTCTTGAGAGTGTGATCACGCCAAGAGGCATCGAGGGCGTCAGGAATGTCTATGACGGCGCAAACAGGGTCATCAGCCAGACACTTCCAGACGGGGGCACGGCGGAATTTCTCTATGATGATGAGGAAAAACGCACCTGCGCAAGAGACCAGAACGGGTATATCACTTCCTACGAGAGCGATGACAAATTCCGCAATATCCGTACTCTCTATAAAGACGGCGAAGAGCGCTATGCGTACAATGACAACGACCAGAGAACCTTATATGTCGATAAGAACGGCAATAAGACCCGGTACAGCTA
>KE159545.1:1557-7698 GCA_000403215.2 Lachnospiraceae bacterium A4 | reverse complement strand
GAACCTGCGGAAAGGGTGACAGAATATACCTATGACCCTGCCGGAAACCTGCTGAGGGCACAGGCAGGAGACGGAAAAGAGGTCATGACCGCGGTTTCATATGAATATGATGCCCTGAACCGTGTCACTGCCGTAACCAGTCCTGCCGGCGGGAGAACAGTTTATACATATGATAAAAAGACCGGAAAAATCAGCAGCATCACAGACGCAGCTGGAAACCAGCGTACTTTCCGATATAACATACTGGGAGAACTGACAGAAGAGACAGACATTCACGGAAACACCACCAGATATGAGTACAATGCATTGGGCAGACCGGCCACCATCACAGACGGTGCAGGCAGGACAACCAGACATACCTATCTCCCCGGCGGCAGGCTGGAAAAGACAGAATATTCAGACGGCACATACATATCTTATGAATATGACAGCATCGGCAGGCTGAAAAAGAAGACAGACCAGAGCGGACGCAGCATAACCTACACTTATGACTGCATGGGCAGGATTTTGACCGTCTCAGGCAGCGCAGGCCAGGAAAAATCCTACACCTATGATGCCATGGGCAATGTCACTTCCGCCACAGATGCAGACGGGAATGTGACAAAATATGCTTACACACTAAACGGCAGGCTGAAAGAAGTAACGGATGCCCTTGGCAATAAGACAGAATATGCCTATGACAAAGCGGGCCGCCTGATTTATATCTGCCAGCATGGACAGGCAGGTGAGGCGGACCGCACGACAGCGTATGAAAGAGATGCCTTTGGACAGGTCGTATGCATCCGTGACGCATTAGGCGGCGAGGAACATTTCTGCTATGACGCACTTGGCAGAATGATAGAAAAGACCGACAGGGAAGGACTGGTGACAGCATATACCTATACACCAGACGGCAGACCGGAAAGCATCCTGTACGGCGATGGAAGAAGCGCACAGATGGAATACACCCCGCTGCGGCAGCTTACAGTTGTGAAAGACTGGCTGGGAGAGACAAAAATCGAGCGTGACAGCTGCGGGAATCCAGTCAGCATCACAGACCACAATGGAAGGACAGTGCGCTATGAATGGGGCAGCATGGGACAGCGCGAGGGAATGATCTATCCAGACGGCACAAAAATCAGCTGGAAATACGACAGCCTGCTGCGTCCAGTCCAGATGAACCGCACCGCGGCAGGGCGCGACCCGCTCTAGACACAATACCAGTACGACGGACAGGGGCGCCTTTCGGAAAAGAGAACCTCAGGCGGCTATACTACCAGATGGCAGTATGATGAAACCGGTCTGCTGGGAGAATTGTCACACACAGATGCATCCGGCATCCTTGACCGCTTTCAGTATGCCTATGATGCGGCAGGCAATAAAACTGCTATCAGAAAAGAAAGGAGGAGATTTCCAGAAGAAAGCGGCAGCTATCAGTATACCTATGACGGGCTGCACAGGCTGACAGGCGTTGAAAAAGATGGAAAGCCGCTGCGCAGCTATCAGTATGATACATTTGGAAACCGTACCGTCATGGAAGACTGCACGAGAGGCATTATGACGATCTCTGAATATGATGCCCTAAACCATCTGATCAGGCAGGAAATAAGCAAAGCCGCGTTCCCAGAGGATGCCATACAGAAAACCTACACCTATGATAAGCGCGGCAGTCTGACAGGAGAATATCAGGATGGAGAACTGCTGCACGGATATGCCTACAACAGCATGAACAGACTGGAAAAGGCATGGGACAGTGAAGGAAAAGAGGCAGAATATTTCTATAATGCGCTTGGGCAGAGAACAGCAAGAAGCACAGCCGCAGAGACCGAAGAATACCTGCTGGATCTGACAAAGCCATACCACAACCTGTTAGAACGCCAAAAGGGAAAACACCGTCAGACCTTCTACTGGGATATGAACGTATCCGCCATGGAGGATGAGAACAGAACCCTACAGTATTATTTACAGGATGAGCTGGGAAGCCCGCTGCGCGTGCTGTACAGAAGCGGCAGCGGAGCGGCTTATGGATATGATGAGTTTGGCGCAGATTTATATGACCCGGAAAAGAAAACATGCGCAGGAAGGCAGTACAGCAGACAGGGAGAACATCAGCCGTTTGGTTTCACCGGGTACAGGTATGATGACATCAGTGGGACATACTTTGCGCAGGCGCGGGAGTATCAGCCGGGGGAGGGAAGATTTACGGCGGAGGATGTCCTGCGGGGCAGAAATACCATACCAAAGACGCTGAACCGATATGGATACTGCTGGAATAATCCGCTGATTTTCTTTGATTTAAATGGACAAAGTCCTAAAAAAGCAAAGAAGGAAACCGATGATGATGATTGGCTGAATCCACCAGCCACACCAGATCCACCAGCAGAGAACCCGACTGTAACGTTTTGTGTTGATGCTCCAGATCCAGGAACGAGGAATGCGATATACGATAGGGATGTTGGACATACATTTCTTACGGTTGATTATGGCAATGGAGATGTTTATTCATTTGGCTTTTACCCTGAAAAACTGACAAGAACAGGTATAATTTTTCAGAAAAGCATAAAGGGAGTGATAAAAAATGATAAGGGACATGAGTATAATGAATATTTAACATATGAGATCACACAAGAACAGGCAGATCAGTTGCTGGAATTTGCCCAAAATTATGATGAAAAATATAATGTTGTTACTAACAACTGTACTACTTTTGCAGTTGATGCGCTAAAGTCTATAGGTATAAATGTTCCGACAACCGAGAAAACATGGACACTTCCTGACAATATTGAAGAAATGATAGGTTGTAATGAATTTATTATACGTTTATTGGGGGGATATGACATACAAGGTTATAGTCCGGCAGACGCGGCTGCGGATATTGCAGAATATAAAGCGAATTGTGATCTGAATTGAAGGAGAATGATGGATAAGAGGTAAAAAAATGTTAAAAACCTTATTGATGCTGGCAGGGCTATTGATATTAATAGTAGTTATGTATTTTGCGGTTAATTTATGGAGATTGTGCACTTTTAGAATAGGGAAGACACTATATATTGATGTGGTGGATGCGGATGCTGAATATTTGGAATACATTTATAGTATGAGAAACAACAGTTTGCAAAGTGATCCGAATGCCAAACTTAATCTGCTGGATAAAAAAGTGTTTGTCAGATTGATAAAATATATGAAAAAAAATGACCTGAAAATTTGCGATGGAAAGTATGTCATCCCACAGACAAGCACTTTTAAAGAACTAATAGAGATTTTGGATTTTGAAGAAAATAAGAATGTGAATAACCCCATACCCTAAAGCGCGTTTGAAAAAATCATTCCTATCATATGCAAGTCCTTGCCTTACGTGATATGACAGCGCAGATTTATACAGAGCAGACGACAAGCCGGAAAATATTCTGTATGACGAATGAAGGGCGGCAGAGATGGAATACATTCTGTTATAACAGCCTGCAAATTAAAAGACTGGCTGAGTGAGACGAAAGTCGAGCGTGACAGCTGCGGGAATCCAGTCAGCATCACAGACCACAATGGAAGAACAGTGCGCTATGAGTGGGGCAGCGTCAGGGAATGATCTATCCAGACAGAACAAAAATCAGCTGGAAATACGACAGAATACCAGTACGACGGACAGGGGTGTCTCTCGTTATAAAAGTGAATAAAGGTAAATAAAACTCCTGATATGAGATCGAAATCTCAGGAGTTTTTATGCACACAGGCATCTATGTGAAAAATTTTTAACGCAAAGGAGGAATGTATCAATGCAGACATACACACAGGGAGACCTGAAAATCCGTTCCGCAGTTCCGGTTACGGATATCCATCAATTTTATATGAAGGTCGATAGAAACGACCACGCAGTATGCAGGATAGAAGGCACCGTCCCTGAGAACTGCGCGGAGGATGCCGTCTTACAGCCCTTGTCTGGGACGCCAATGATGGCAGGGGCTGGCAGCCGCATGCTGTTTGCAGGGAGGATCAGAGAAGTACAGATGACTCATGAGGGCACCAGCTATCATGTAACAGTTACAGGAGTCTCCATGACAGAGCAGCTTGATCTTCTCAACATGGAGACCGGGGGATTTGGTAAAAATCCTGCCATAGACAAGATAAACCGAATCAATACAGCAAAAATCCGCATGAGCGCTGTGACAGACAGGACTGGTGCTGGAACTGCCGGAGGGATTCTCACAGATGGAGGAAGAAAAACAGTTCAGGCGCTACCCGTGGAAAGGGAGACCGGAATTTATATTGGAGAATTGCAGCGGCGTGCAGGTGACGGCACAGGACACCGGGCAGAAGATGGAAACTGTTCAAATACGTTCCGCATCCGAGGCAGTGTGCAGAATGACAAGGGAGCTGTTTCCCAGATACAAGCTCTCTCCGGTGTATCTGGGCGGGGAGAGCCGCTTTCCGGTCGGATGGTTTCGGATGGAAATGCCCGAAATCGAGACAGAACATATCAAAGCATTGAGTATGGCAAAGGAACATATGATACTGCTGACGTTCACGTATCCGGACAGGGAATCCGTAAAGTGGAGGAGTATCATTCGAGAGAGTTTCAGAACACTGAAAGAGAGCGGAGACAAAGCAGATGGAACGAATTAGTGAAGAGGATGTAGACTGTTTTTTGCAGCAGATGAAGCGGCTGTCCGAGGCGGATTCAGCCATAGACATGAGACAGGAGGAGCGGCGGCATTTTCAGGACTTTTGTATATGGATACCGGAAGTATTCCGGCAGACAGAGATAGAAAACGCAGAAGAGATCTTCTGGTCAGAGCGGCTGCCTGATGTGGTGTTTCTCAATGAGGATAAAACAGCGGGAATCACTTTGCAGAAATTTGAAGATGCAAGAACACGGGTGTCTATGACCGGGATCAGACAGATGCTGGAGAAGCTTGATGACAGACTTGTTTTTTATGATACAGGCATGGAGACAGACGGGATAAAAGTACACTGGCTGGAATATAAAAGCTTTGCGGCGGATGTCAGGGTATATAATGTACTTTTTATTTTTTGTGCAGGGTCAAAGGAAATTCTTGGTACATTTTTTTGTAGATTTGAAGAATATGAACAATGGAAGCCTGTCATATGGGAAATGATGCGGACGATAAAGGAGGAATACAAGCATGAGAGAACATAATATTTTAACAGCACCTGTGGAGTTTCTGGATATTCTGGAACTGCAGAGGGAGGAAGAAGTCAACCAGCATGGGAGGATGGTTCTGTCAGGACATATCACAGATGAGCAGGAGGAAGAATATCTGGGGCTGCTGACTGGAAGCGTGTGGGAGACGGTTCGTGCTGTCGGGGATGACGGAGAAGAAAAAACGATCTTTTCAGGCATCATTACTGATTTTTCCATCACGGAGATCAATGATCACAAGAAAATGACGCTGGAGATGATGACAGGAAGCAGTCTGATGGATGAAAAAAAGCATTTCAGGTCGTATCAGAATCCAATGTTGACCTATGGAGATATCTTTAAAATGATATTGGCAGACTATGCAGATGCTGCACTTTCATTTTCCAGACCATGTGACATAGCAGCAGATGAGCTTGTTTTACAGTATGGTGAAACAGACTGGGCGTTCTTAAAACGGCTTGCGGGAAGGAACCATCAGTTCTTAGTGCCGGATTCACGTATAAAGGGTACAAGAATTTGTATTTCGCTTCCACAGGGACAGCCGTTTGAAATTCCTATGGGCAGCAGATATACAATAAAGAAAGACTTGAGCGGATACAGGGAAAAGCGCTATCAGGGTATGGCAGTGTCAGAGGCAGACTGTATAGATTATATCATTCAAAGCAGGGAACTTTACCAGATCGGGGATTATACGACAATATATGGTCTGAAATTTTATATCAGCCAGATACATAGCAGATATGAAAGAGGAGAATTGCTTCACACCTATCATCTGAAAAGGGAAAAGGGCATTGAAGTGTCCGAACCCTTCAATACAGATTTGATTGGCTGTTCCTTGAGCGCAGAGGTCATAAACGTGAAAGAGGATAAGGTGCAGGTAAAGCTTATCGGTGATGAAAATACGCAGCAGGACATTAATATATGGTATCCCTATGCAACCGTATATTCCACCCCAGATGGCACAGGGTGGTACTGTATGCCGGAACTGGGTGACAGGGTGCGTCTTG
>KE159545.1:0-1457 GCA_000403215.2 Lachnospiraceae bacterium A4 | reverse complement strand
GGGAGGATCAGAGAAGTACAGATGACTCATGAGGGCACCAGCTATCATGTAACAGTTACAGGAGTCTCCATGACAGAGCAGCTTGATCTTCTCAAAAGAGACAGGAGCTTTCAGGATGTATCCATGACATACAGGGAAGTGATGGAACAGGTGGCTGCCGGCACGCCGGGGACAAAATTATGGTTCCACGGGGCGGACCGGGCGATTCAGAGCCCGCTGTATCAGATCGGGGAGACAGACTGGGAATTTTTAAGAAGGCTTGCAGGCAGGCTGCACACCGTTCTTGTTCCGTCTGAATATGGCACGTTTGCCCGTCTGCACAGCGGCGTACCGGATGGAGAGATGCGCAGGGCGGACAGCCGGACGGTATGCGTACAAACAGGGTATGACAGGAGAAACCGCGGAACATGGCGTCGTGTACGCACCCACCAGATTTGGGAGATAGGTGACAGGATTGACTGGGAAGGATACCAATATATCGTGTCGTCAAAGGTGTGCCAGTTAAAAAGGGGGATATTGGAATCTTCTTATATGCTCGCAGGCACCACCGCATTCTGGTCACAGCAGTATGAGAATCCTCACCTGACAGGGCTGATGCTCCCGGCAGTCGTGCTTGATATACAGGAGGAGCAGGTGAAAGTCAGGTTTGATATGGATCTGGTACAGCAGATAAAAACTGCATACTGGTATCCTTGGGAGCCAGAAATGGGAAATCTGGCGTACTGTATGCCTGAGAAGGGCGAACAGGTGTATATTCATATCGGGAATGCCTCGGGCGGTGAAGACAGGGCTGTATGCGGAGTCCGCAGAAATGGCAGAGGGAATCCTGCGTTGAAAAGCACCCACAGATATTTCACTACCAAAGATCAAAAGCGCCTGTATCTGGAACCAGATGTCATGGGATTTCGTGATTTGAAACAGAAAAAACCGCTCGAGCTAAAACTCTCTGACGAGGCAGGGGCAAGTGTGGCGAGTCATCGGTCAATCACGTTGACGGCAAAGGACACCATCGGTCTGAAAGGCAGTAATATTGTATTGCAGGCACCAAAGGAGATTTCACTGGTAAAACGGGCAGTGTCTCCTACGGTCATCAACATGTGCAATGGTTTTGATACGGTGGGTGCAGCGGACAGAGTGACAATGGGCGGGGGGAAAGGAGATCAATTTCCTGTGTTTCACCAGTCCGAAGAACAGAACGATACTTTTACAGATCGCAAAACTATCGAGAAGTGTGTAATTGCTTCCACACCTGCAATGGAACTTACAGACAAGCTGGAACGGCAGCTGGAAGGATGTATGGTCAAGCGTCTGGAAACAAGTTCCACATCCGTATAAAAGGAGGATATAAAGTATGAGTGATTCCATGGAGACCGGGGGATTTGGTAAAAATCCTGCCATAGACAAGATAAACCGAATCAATACAGCAAAAATCCGCATGAGCGCTGTGACAGACAGGA
>KE159544.1:45702-61266 GCA_000403215.2 Lachnospiraceae bacterium A4 | reverse complement strand
GCCTTATACTCAGCATTCCAAAATGTTAATCATTTTAAAGAATGCTGAGAAATAAGACGTTTTACTGCTAAAAGATGGGCATTATTCGTTAGCGCAACCCGCAAAGTCTTGCCATTTCATCTTCGTTGCCCTCCCACATTGGCACCTCATCAGATGCGGGTGTTGGGACAGATTCCATTGCGTCTCTAAGCTGTTCTACCGATGGCTTTGCATAGTAGCTTTTAGTTGTATCAGTTCTGGCATGTCCTAACACTGTAGAAACTAGCTCAATGGCGATTCCATCCTGATAAAGATTTGTGGCTCTGGTCCGGCGGAACATATGACAGTGAACCGAATCCGGAAGGCTAATCCCTGATTCTCTGACCAGAGCTGCATATTTTTTTATAATCCGCTGGACATTTCCAACGGACATCCTGTCTGTTACACCTTTTATGGTTGTGGAAAATAAGTATGCTTCTTTGGAAGAATTACTGTGATATACACGTATATATTCCCTAAGGTGTTCGACTGCTTTAGCTGTTAATTGTATGGTTCTCTCTTTATTACCTTTGCCGGTTATGAAAATGTTGGGATATTTTGATTCCATTGCGATATCACATAAGCGAATACTAAGTAGCTCACTGATTCTTACAGCTGTATCGTAGAGAAGAATCAAAATAGCACGGTCTCGTACACCGAATTTCGTATTCGGCGGTGCGGACAGTATTGCAGCAAGTGCATCATCGGACAGAATAGGCTTTTCCTTTTTTATGGTTTTGCATGGTGAGATCTGACTGATTGCCAGGGCAACTGACTGGATTGATATGTCCATATCCGAGGCATAATTCAGATAAGCACGGATAGCCGCGACTCTTACATTTACAGTTGATGGCTGGCTGCCATTTGCAAGCAGATATTCTCTAAAATTATAAATACATTCTTTGGTGCAATCGGAAAACTGAAAGGTGCTTATAGACTTACCTAATTCACCTACAAGGTAGTTTTTAAATATTGTAAGGGAATCTCTGTAGGATTCTGCTGTAGCCTGACTGCGTCCGGCCTGCTTTGCCAAATAAACATTTAGAAAGTTCCATGTCTGAGAAAAGAACAGCTGGTCAGTCGATATCTTTGCTGATTTATTCTTCATAGGGTATCACCTCCGGAATGACCTTTCCAGACACTGAATCTTTCTCCCGGATGGTATCAAATGCCTTTTCTACAAGATGATAGTAATAATACGTTTCATCAGGACTTTTGTGTCCAAGGTATCTGCTTAAATATGGGAGCATAGTGTTTGTATCAATTCCCTGATGCATCCACTCATTAAATCTCTCTACTACAAAAGCATGGCGTAAACAGTGGGGTGTCGGATGTTTATCAATCGTCTTGGCAACCGGAAGCATAGCCCAATGGCGGTTAAAACTTGATTCTACTCCAGAGCACGAAACAGGCTTATGTGGATCTTTTCCCGGAAAAGCCCAGTCAATTCCGGGGAAAAGCGTTTCCTGACGTTCTTTATAGTTTTTAAGTACCGGAAGGCTATCCTGTGGAAGATATACAAGACGGTCCTTGTTACCTTTTGAGCCAAGGACAGTAAGTATTCCTTTATCCAGGTCTATGTGCTCCCATTTTAGCAATCGCCCTTCTGACAGACGCAGACCACAGCAAAAATATAGGAGAAAAAGAATTTTGCACTCTCTATCGAGTCTAAATTGCTCTGAATTATGAGACGTGCGGATATCCATTTTCTGTAGCAGTTCCTTTACTTCCTCTTTTGATGGAATGTAAAGAACAGGACGGTAAGCCTTGCAGAAAAAATTAGGAATGTATGCTTCCTGACCAAGGGAAAGGATATATTCACTCAGCACCTTCACTATCGACATACGGCGATTATGATAGGCATCTCCTTCGCCTGGTCTGGCTTCAGACCATTTGGCTGCCATTTCATAGGTGACTGTTGTCAGTTCCGGATAATTCTGTACGCAAAAGGTATCAAAGCGTTTTAACAGCTTTTCTTCGGAATTATAGGCATATCCATCAGCTCGTTTTTGCTGTATAAGTCCTTCGATATGATGTGCCAGACCGCTCTCAAAAATGTATGTCATGATAAAACACCTCCAAATTCCAAAGGGCAGAGCCTCATTTTAACTTCGTCACGTTCAAGATATACCTCGGCAGTTTCCTGACGTGCATGCCCGAGAGCATTGGAAATATCATCAAGTTTGTTGTCTGCCCGGAGCATTCTTGTGGCAAATGTTTTTCGTGTCATATGAAAGCCCTGACCAGCAGATAATTCAAATCCATATTCAGCAAGTATTCTTTTTAAAGCTCCACGGCACGCCGTTGTAACTTTAAGCGGAATATATGGCGCCTGATGGCGGATAAATATATATCCGCTGCCTGTGGCAGCTGCTTCCGGACGTCCATTCATGATGTATTTATATACAGAATTACCTGCATCTGTTGGGACTGGAAGCGTGATTGCTTTCCCTGTTTTCTGCTGGATGAAGGAAACAGTTTTGTTTTTCCAGTCAAAATCATTTACCTGAAGCTTTAGAATGTCTGCTCCCCTGATACCCATCCTGAGGCCGAGCATAACCATAGCTGTGTCCCTGAGTTCTATGGGAGTGGAAGCTTTCTCACGGTATTCATATATTTTTTCGACCATATCGTCGCTCAGAACATCAGCTATGCTGCGATGGGGAGCGCAGCTTGCGGATACTGCAAAAACAAGTGTTGGCGGAACCAGATCCTGGTCAGCCATGTACCGCAGAAGCTGACGGAGCTTTGCCCCATATGCATTTTTACTTTCCGGGGTCGAGTGGACATCATGGTTATGAAACGCTTTCACTACATGAGGTGTTATGGACAATGGGTTGTCTATTCCATTATCTTCAAGATATTTGAAGAAACCGCATCCGGCAGCCCTGCACATGGTAAGTGTATTATTAGTCATTCCATCCCGCCTTCGGTTCTCTATAAAACCATCAAGGATGCTTTTGCTCCATGGCGGAAGATGATCGGACGCACGCTTTGGATCAGCAGTCATATTAGATTCCATTGTGCCCTGGAGATACTTTTCAAACATTTTGATCGTGTGTGAACGGTGGGCCGATACAGAATTGCTGGCTTTGGACTGATTCGGACAATCCGGAAGTATATCTATCCATAGGGCTACAGTTTCTGCCGAATGTTCCAGGCGGTTAAGTTCCAAAAACATGAAATACCATGTGAAATCATTGCGGTAAACAGCTTTTGATGATTCCGTGTATTTCCAATCGTCCAAGGCGTCAAGATACTCTTCCGCTTTATGTTCAAGAGGTACACTGGGATGGAATGCGGCGCCTGTTTTGGGGAGTTTCATACCGGGCAGTATTTCAGCGTTACCGCCAAAAAGAACCAGCTGATAACACTCCGGCACATCACCCCGGAGGTGAAGGTATTTCATAAGCGCCGTCATGGCGCATACGGCGTTCTGGCATCTGTCGGGAGAGCCACAGGATTTGCAGTAAGTATTCCAGTATTCGATAAGAGTATCTATGGTGACTGCTTCCGGCTCTGTAATTCCAAGGGAAGTCGCAAGCTTGAAAAACTCTTTTGTGGCAACGGAATACGTATGGTAATAGCTGGGATTCTGGTTGGACGCATAGTATTTCTCCAACTCATATGTCAGGCGGAAAAAGGATTCCGACATCCCGCTACGGCAGAAAAAACTGTCTTCTGAGCGGCAGAAAGGACTTTCGATATCTCCAAAGAGCAGGTAATGCTCAAGGCGGAACAGGGCGTTTCTATATTGGGAACATGTCTCATAGGAAATTTCCTGTTTCTTAATCTCAAGCCAGTCCAGCGCGGCATCCACTGAAAAAGGAATGCCCTTTTCCATCAGGTGTTTGAAGAGCGTGGTGTAACAGGTTCTGTGCATGTCTATATTCTTACATGCACTGTCTGGCTGCTTCATCATATTGAGGACTGATGAAACAGCATCTAAATAGTTTATTTGCATATCAAATGCGCTCCTTTCCGGCTTCCCATTCGAGGGGAAAACCTGAGAACAGCGTATCTGATAATGCTCATCTTTTGTACAAGAAAGTGAGGATTTATGGGAGATAATATAAAAAATCAACATTATAAAAACATGGGTATAAAGCCTGAAATGGATACATTAACATTTGAAGCCGAGAGCATCTCTTACGCGGTCTGCCAATATTTTGGGATTCAGACCGGCGCAAACAGCTTTGGGTACATTGCGAACTGGAGCCAGGGCAAGGAGCTGAAGGAACTGCGGGCCAGCTTGGAAACCATCAACAAGACCGCCGGTACTCTGATTGCCGATATTGACCGCCATTTTCAGGAGGTCTGCAAGGAGCGCGGCATTGATCTGGAATCCGGGCCGGAGCAGGACGCCGGAAAAGAAACCATGCAGCCGGAAAACCCGCAGGCCGATACGGAGAATCAAGAGGTTTCCCCTGAACCGGAACCCTCCTGGAAAATCCCCGCCGAACTGCCGGAGCAGGACCCCTCCATGTTCCGCTATTACATTACCCAGGAATCGCTGGATGTGGGAACCTATCCTTTGATGGACGGGAAAACCATCACTGAACTTGCCGCGCCGGTAAAGGTGGAACAGGATTCCATCACTGCCTTTGGCTGTATCGACTACCCCCAGCCGCTGACCGCCGAACAGGAACGGGAATACGCCCTTTTGCCCGCCAGCCAAAACCCGCGGGCGCTGGATTCCATCGGCCATGCCGCAGAAGCCGCCCCGCTGCCCGACGCGCCGGAGCAGGCGCTGGATGAATACCCGATGCCGGACCCTTTGCTGCGGGAGGACGATCTGAAAAACTGCGGCTATCAGGACGGGGACTTGCTGCCCCTCTCCAAAGAGCGGGCGCTGGAACTGTTTGAGCAGGATTTGACGGTGTACGCGGTGGTGGACGGGGGCGGCGCGGAAATGCTCTTTGACCGGGAGGAATTTGAATCCCAGCTGCCCGGTACGGTGTTCGCCCTTTCCCGCGAGGAATGGGAGGAAAGCCCAGCCTTTGACGCGCTGGTGCAGGACCGGCTGAACCGCCAGCAGGAACGGGAGCAGGCGTTTCTCTCTCATGAGGGGGACTGCTTTGCCATCTATCAGGTAAAGGATGATGACAGCCTGCGGGAAATCCGCTTTGAGGGGCTGGACTGGCTCCAATCCATCGGGCGCGAGGTGGAGCGTGAGAATTACAACCTGATCTACACCGCGCCCCTTTCCGGCAAAGATACGCCGGAGGTTGTGGCGGAGCAGCTGTTCTACCGCTTCAACAACGAACACCCCAGGGACTATCACAGCCCCTCCATGAGCGTCAGCGACATCGTTGCCATCCGCAGGGACGGCGCGTTATCCTGTCATTACTGTGATAGCTTTGGCTTTCAGCAGATCACCGGTTTTCTTGACGCGAACCCGCTGAAAAATGCGGAAATGTCTATGGAGGACGATTACGGCATGATTGATGGGATCATCAACAACGGTCCCAAAGAGCCGACCGTAGCCCAGCTGGAACAGCAGGCCAGAAGCGGCCAGCCGATTTCCCTGATGGATTTGGCGGCGGCTGTCCACCGGGAGGACGGGGACAAGCGGAAATCGGTGGTGGAACAGCTCCACCAGCAGCCGAAGCAGGAAAGCAAAAAGACAGCGCCGAAAAAGAGCGCGGAAAGGGAGCTTTGATATGGGACACTTTACCTTTGAAGAAATGAATCTGATGTGCATTTACAACACCGGAACCCGCGCCGGACTGATGGAGAGCCTGACCGAGATGCGCGGCTATCTCTCGCCGGAGGAAACGGAGCTGATGGAGCTGACCGACAGCGCCCTTCATAAGCTGCGCGCCATGACGGACGCGGAGTTTGACAGTCTGGAACTGTACCCGGACTTTGACGAATAGGAACCAATAGACCGGAGGGGCTGGCGCTGTGCCGCCCCTTCCTTTTATCCAAAACCCGAAAGGAGGGCCGAAAACAATGGCAACCAAAGCGCAGATGTACGCACAGATGGCCGACCATGCGGCGGTGCAGCTTACTTCCAGCTGGAATGAGTGGATGCGGTTTCTCGACACAGCCTCCAGGCTTTACAAATACCCCTTCCACGACCAGCTGATGATCTACGCCCAGCGCCCGGACGCTACCGCCTGCGCGGAGTATGACCTGTGGAATGACAAGATGGGCCGCTATGTCCGGCGCGGCTCCAAGGGCATCGCCCTGGTGGACGATTCCGGGGACCGGACCCGGCTGCGGTATGTCTTTGACATCTCCGATACCGGAACCCGCCCGCACTCCCGCACACCCTGGCTCTGGAAGATGGAGGAACGGCATATAGATTCCATCTCCGCCATGCTGGAAAACCGGTATGGGGTGGGCGGCGATGATTTAGGCGGGCAGCTGACCGAGATCGCCCGCAGGCTGGCCGGGGAATATTGGGCGGACAACGGGCGTGACTTCCTTTACATCGTTGACGATTCCTTTTTGGAGGAGTACGATGAACTTAACATCGAAGTCCAATTCAAAGCCGCCGCCACCGTCAGCATCGCCTATTCCCTGATGTCCCGCTGCGGGCTGGCCCCGGAGCAGTATTTCACCCACGAGGATTTCATGCCGGTTTTTGATTTCAACACACCGGCCACCGTTGGGGCGCTGGGAACGGCGGTCAGCCAGATCAACCAGCAGGTGCTGCGGCAGATCGGCGTAACCATTCTAAACGCGGAACGAGAGGCCAACAAAGAAAGGAGCCAGCAAAATGAACAACACCTTAACTTACATTCAGAACGGGGATTATCTGATTCCCAACCTGCAACTGACAGAACAGCCCGAAACGCCCCTGGGCAAGTACGGCAGGATGCGGAAAACCTACTTGAAGGATCACCGGCCCCTCCTTTACAACCGTCTGCTGATGAGCGAGAAGCTGTACCCGCACCTGTTGGAGATCGACCGGACCGCGAACAGCCGATTGGAGCAGCTGATGCCAAAACTGGCGCAGGCGGCGGGCGTGACCGAGGAACTGAAAGCCCGCGACATGATGCAGTGGGTGGGCCTGATGAACAGCTGCAAGGCCCAGGCGGAGGAGATTCTGCTGGCGGAACTTATCAACAGCTGACCTTAAACCTGTTTCTTTCCGAAACGGAACAGATTCAGAATATTGATGAAGCAGAGAATGTGAAAGCGTCCTCTGCTTTTTCTTTTGCCCAAAAGGACATTGACCATGTACTGCGGCTGGGCGGCAATACCGACCGTCTGCGGGAGCGCGTGACAGCTGAATTTGAAAAGCAGAAGCCGGTCCCGGAAATAGCTGCCGCCCTGCAATCCCTCTATCATGGCGGCAACGGTTTTACCACCGATACAGGCCGTATCACAGTCTGGTACGGCGAGGACGGAATCCATCTCTCTCATGGAAAATCCGCCCGATATGATAAATCCGCGCAGGTTATTTCCTGGGAGGGCGCGGCGGAACGAATTGGCGAGCTGCTGGAATCCGGTCAATTTGCTTCCAATGTGGAGCTTGCCGAGGCGGAGGGTTATGAACGCTCCCTCCTTGCCAACAAGCTCTGGAACCTGTATCACGATTTGAGCGATGAAGCCAGAGAAGCCGGATATTTACCCAGTCTGTCAGAAATCAAGGGCAACGGGTTTCCAGAAGAATCCGCATGGCTCACTGAGCAGCTGCGTGACCCGGCTTTCCGCCAGCCCCTCACAGAAGAATACGCCGCCTTTTGGACTGCCTATACGCAAGACCGTAACTTGCTGCGTTTCCATTACCACAAGCCAAAGGAGATTTGGGAAAACCTGAAAGACCTGTCACTGCCCCGCAAAGCCTTTTCATCTGAAATGGCAGAGGTTCCTGCGGTTAAGCAGTTTATTACGGAGGATGAGATCGGCGCGGCCCTTTCTGGCGGCAGCGGTTTTGCCGGGGGCAAAGGGCGCATTTATGCCTTTTTCCAGCAGCCCCATACCGACAAGGAAAAAACCGCGTTTCTCCGGCAGGAATACGGAACCGGCGGACGCTCCCACGCACTGTCCGGTGCAACGCACAGTGGCGAAGATCACGATGGAAAGGGCCTGCGCTACCAGAAAAACGGCTGTGACGATGTACGCCTGACCTGGGATAAGGTCGTGAAGCTGGTTGCCGGCCTGATCCAAAAGGACCGTTATCTGACCGAAGCAGAACGGGAACAGTATGAGAAAATCCAGGCAGAAAAGGAACTGGCAGAGGCGGGCATTGTAGAATCACAGAGCCAGCCTGCTCCTGTCCATGAAACCGAAACAGAACCGCCCCAGCCCGCGCTGGAAGAATTGCTGGAACAGTACAAGCCGGTTGTGACCGCCGCCATCATGGAGGATACGGCATACCGCAACGCCTGCGGCCATACTGACCATGAAAACGCTGTGATTGAGGGCAACGCCGCTGTGCGCCGCGCGGTTCTTGGCTCCGGTAATATGCAGCTTCTCAAACAGTATTCGGATGTGCCGGAGTTCCGCCACCGCCTGCATCAAGAGGTGATTGCCGAAACCTATCCAAAGCTCCATGAGCTTCTGCGCCCTCTCTCCCAGGACGATATTGACGAAGCCCTCTGTGCATGGAACGGCGATATGGACAGCAAACGGGCCGTAGTCCGCTATATGAAGGAGCATGGGCAGGAAAAAGATACCGCCGCATGGCTGTCCAGGGAGTACGGCGGTCCTGAACATACAAACCTGTTTATTGTCCGCGCCGGAAGCCCCGAAGAAATGGAACTGCCCTGGCCCAAGGTACAGCGCCGGATCGCCCAGCTTATCAAAGAGGACCGCTTTTTTACAGAGGCTGAACGGGAAAATCTGGACGATATAGACCCTATCGCAATCCGGGAAAATCTGGCCCAGCGCGGCATTGTAAACGGGCAGGTAGTGGAACCGGAAAAGCTGGACAATGACCCCTTTATTCAGCAGGTCATGGCTGATGTGGAGCAGATTGCCGCCGATGAAGCAGAACCGCGCTTTTCCGTTGTTATGACCAGCGATGCGTTTCCCGACCCGGAAGATGCGTTTGCTGTCTGGGATAATCAGACCAATGATTACTATACCGCCTCTGATGGAACGGTACGGACATTTTCAAGAGAAGAAGCTGCGGAGCAATTCCTGACCGGGCTGGAACCACAAGAGATAAAGGCGGACCGGCAAGAGGAACCGGCACAGGAAACAGCCGCACCCGCTGCGGAAGAACCGGGAACACTTCCCCGCGACCCGCTGGCATCGGCCTATGGCGTAGGGGATTTTGTTTTTCTGGAAAATACCGAGTACCGCATCACCGATTTGCAGCGGGGCTATGTCCAGCTGAATGACCCTGCGCTGCCCTACCCCATTTACCGGACGGAAAGCAAAGAACAGTTTGAACGCGCCATCCGGCAGGACCCGCGCAACAGCGCCATCACCGACTATCTCCCCGCCGATCTGGACCAGTTTTCCCCTGATTTGCGGGAAGTCCTGACCGGGGATGGCGGTTTGCTGGATGCGGCTGCAAAGGAGGATATAGCGGCGCTGCTCCGAAGCGGCGCAGGCAATCCGGCTGTCGCCCAGCATCTTTCCCAGCGGTTTTCCGGTACAGTGGAAACCATGCAGCTGGAAACCGGAGATACGGCGGATTACCGAGCCTCCGCAAACGGCATGGAAGTGGAGATTCTGCGGGAGGATGAAACGGTTCTGGCGGCGCTGTATGAAAGCTGGGAACCGGTTGCCGCCGCACTCCGCGCCCTCTACCAGCAGGAACTGGACGGATTCTCCCACGAACCGGCACAGCTAAAGGAACAGCCAGCAGAGAAACAGCCGGATTTGGGGAATCCTCCCGCACCGGAACCAGCGCCGCGAATGACTACCACCCCTGTCACCCGTTATCCGGGCGAACAGAACCACCTGCCCTATGATGTGGAGATTCATACCCTGCACATAGAGAAACCGGAACCCACCCCACCCCAGCCGACAGCCGGGAACTTCCGTATCACCGACATTCACCTGGGCGAAGGAGGGCCGAAAGCAAAATTCCGGGCCAATATGGACGCTATCAGCCTCTTAAAAGAACTGGAATTTGAAAACCGGCAGGCCACGCCGGAAGAACAGGAAACACTCTCCCGGTATGTGGGCTGGGGCGGTCTGTCAGACGCTTTTGACGAAAACAAGCCCACCTGGGCAAAGGAGTTTGCGGAACTCTACGCAACGCTGTCCCCGGAGGAATATGAAGCCGCCAAAGGGACCACCTTAAACGCCCATTACACCAGCCCTACCGTTATCCAGGCCATTTATGAAGCGGTGGGGAAAATGGGATTCCAGACCGGCAACATCCTGGAACCCTCCTGCGGCGTGGGCAATTTCTTCGGTATGCTGCCGGAGGAAATGCGGGGCAGCAAACTGTACGGCGTGGAACTGGATTCCATCACCGGGCGCATCGCAAAACAGCTCTATCCCAAAGCAGACATCACTATCGCGGGCTTTCAAACCACTGACCGGCGGGATTTTTATGATTTAGCCGTAGGAAACGTGCCGTTTGGCCAGTATTCCGTCAATGACCGGGCCTATAACAAGCTGAACTTCAACATCCACAACTACTTTTTCGCCAAATCGCTGGACCAGGTGCGTCCAGGCGGCGTCGTGGCCTTTGTCACCAGCCGCTACACGATGGATTCCAAGGATTCTACGGTGCGCCGGTATCTGGCGCAGCGGGCGGAGCTGTTAGGCGCGATCCGTCTGCCCAACAATGCGTTTAAGGCCAATGCCGGGACAGAGGTGGTATCCGACATCATTTTCCTGCAAAAACGTGACCGCCCGATTGACATTGCCCCGGACTGGACGCAGACCGGACAGACCGAAGATGATTTTACCATCAACCGCTATTTCCTGGACCACCCGGAAATGGTGCTGGGCAGGCAGGAGCCGGAAAGCACCGCTCATGGCATGGATTACACCGTAAATCCCATTGAGGGATTGGAACTTTCCGACCAGCTGCACGACGCCATAAAATATATTCGCGGAACCTACCAGGAGGCCGAACTGCCGGAGCTGGGCGAGGGGGAAGAAATTGATACTTCTATCCCCGCTGACCCTGATGTAAAAAACTATTCCTATACCGTTGTGGACGGTGCGGTGTACTATCGGGAAAACAGCCGCATGGTGCGCCCTGACTTAAACGCCACCGCCGAGGCCCGCGTAAAAGGGCTGGTGGAACTGCGGGACTGTGTGCAGAAGCTCATCGCACAGCAGATGGACAGCTTTGTTTCGGATACGGCAATCCGTGAAACCCAGGCCGAATTGAACCGGCTCTATGACGCATTTTCCGCAAAGTACGGGCTTATCAATGACCGGGGGAACCGGCTGGCCTTTGCCGATGATTCCAGCTATTATCTGCTCTGCGCGCTGGAAGTCATTGACGATGACGGACATCTGAAGCAAAAGGCGGATATGTTCACCAAGCGCACCATCAAGCCCCATCAGGCTGTTACTGCGGTGGACACCGCCAGTGAAGCCCTGGCTGTTTCCATCGCGGAAAAGGCCGAGGTGGATATGGCGTACATGGCCGAACTGAGCGGCAAAACCCAGGAGGAATTGGCGCAGGAGCTGCGGGGCGTGATCTTCCGTCTGCCCGGACCACTGGCGGAGGGGGAATCGCCCCGTTATGTGACAGCGGATGAATACCTCTCCGGCAACGTGCGCCGGAAACTGCGGCAGGCACAGCGGGCGGCGGACAAAGACCCCGCCTTTTCTGTCAATGTGGAGGCGCTCACCGCCGCCCAGCCCAAGGATTTGGACGCATCGGAAATCGAGGTGCGCCTGGGTGCTACCTGGATTGACAAAGACTATATCCAGCAATTCATGTACGAAACCTTCCACACCCCGTACTATCTGCAAGGGAAGATTGAGGTCAAGTATGTCCCCTACACCGCCGAGTGGCAGATCACCAGCAAAAACGCAGTTGGGTACGGCGATGTAGCCGCCAATACCACCTACGGAACCGACCGGGCCAACGCCTACAAGATTCTGGAGGACAGCTTAAACCTGCGGGATGTCCGCATCTATGACACAGTTGAGGACGCCGAGGGCCGGGAGCGCCGGGTACTCAACGCCAAAGAAACCACCCTTGCCGCCCAGAAGCAGATGGCGATCCGGGAAGCCTTCCGGGACTGGATTTGGAAGGACCCACAGCGGCGGCAGACGCTGGTGCGCCAGTACAACGAGGAAATGAACAGCATCCGCCCCCGCGAGTATGACGGGCAGCATATCCGGTTTGCGGGCATGAACCCGGAAATCACCCTGCGGGAACACCAGAAAAACGCCATCGCCCATGTGCTGTACGGCGGGAATACCCTGCTGGCCCATGAGGTGGGCGCGGGCAAGACCTTTGAAATGGTAGCCGCCGCGATGGAATCCAAGCGGCTGGGCCTGTGCCAGAAATCCCTCTTTGTGGTGCCGAACCACCTGACCGAACAGTGGGCCTCTGAGTTTTTACGGCTCTACCCTTCCGCGAATATCCTTGTCACCACCAAAAAGGATTTTGAAAGCCACAACCGCAAGAAATTCTGCGCCAGAATCGCCACCGGGGACTATGACGCGGTGATTATCGGACACTCCCAGTTTGAGCGTATTCCCATCAGCCGGGAACGGCAGGAGCGCCTGCTGCGGGAGCAGATCAACGAGATCACCGACGGGATTGCCGAGGTGGAGGCCAGCGGCGGGGAACGCTTTACCGTCAAGCAGCTGGAACGCACCAAAAAATCGTTGGAGGCAAGGCTGGAAAAATTGCAGGCCGAGGGCCGCAAGGACGATGTGATTACCTTTGAGCAGCTGGGCGTGGACCGGCTGTTTGTGGACGAGAGCCACAATTATAAGAACCTCTTTTTATACACCAAAATGCGGAATGTGGCGGGACTTTCCACCACAGACGCGCAGAAATCCTCCGATATGTTTGCCAAATGCCGCTACATGGACGAGATCACCGGCAGCAGGGGCGTTGTGTTCGCCACCGGAACGCCGGTCAGCAACAGTATGACCGAACTTTATACCATTCAACGCTACCTCCAATTTGAGCGGCTCCAGGAATTGAACATGACCCATTTCGACTGCTGGGCCAGCCGGTTCGGGGAAACGGTGACAGCCCTGGAACTGGCCCCGGAGGGAACCGGCTACCGGGCGCGGACAAGATTTTCCAAGTTCTTTAACCTGCCGGAACTGATGAACCTGTTCAAAGAGGTGGCGGACATCAAGACCGCCGACCAGCTGGACCTGCCCACCCCGGAGGTGGAATACCACAACATCGTGGCAAAGCCCACCGAACACCAGCAGGATATGGTGAAGGCCCTCTCCGAGCGCGCCGCCAAGGTCCATTCGGGGACCGTTGACCCATCAACCGACAATATGCTGAAAATCACCTCGGATGGCCGCAAGCTGGGGCTGGACCAGCGCATCATCAACCCCATGCTGCCGGACGAACCCGGCACAAAAGTCAACCAGTGCGTGGACAATATCCTGCAAATCTGGCGGGACGGACAGCCGGAAAAGCTGACCCAGCTGGTGTTTTGCGATATTTCCACACCCCAGGCTGCTGGCTCCAAAAAGGTGGCTAAAACGCTGGATAACCCGATGCTTCACGCGCTGGAACAAGCAATTCCAGAGCCGGAGAAACCGCTGGCCTTTACGGTCTATGAGGACATCCGGCAGAAACTCATCGCACAGGGGATGCCCGCCAGCCAGATCGCGTTTATCCATGAGGCCAATACCGAAGTCCGCAAAAAGGAGCTGTTTTCCAAAGTCCGCTCCGGCCAGGTGCGCGTCCTGTTAGGCTCCACCCAGAAGATGGGGGCCGGGACCAACGTGCAGGATTTGCTGGTGGCCCTTCACGATCTGGACTGCCCCTGGAGGCCCGGAGATCTGGCACAGCGAAAAGGGCGGATCGAGCGCCAGGGCAACCAGAACCCGCTGGTCCATGTTTACCGCTATGTGACCGAGGGGACCTTCGACGCATACCTCTGGCAGACGGTGGAGAACAAGCAGAAATTCATCTCCCAGATCATGACCTCAAAATCTCCGGTCCGCAGCTGTGACGATGTGGACGAAACCGCCCTGTCCTTTGCGGAGATCAAGGCCCTGTGTGCCGGGGACCCCCGCATCAAGGAGCGTATGGACCTGGATGTGGAGGTATCCCGCTTAAAGCTGATGAAGGCCGACCACCAGAGCAAGCAGTACCGGCTGGAAGATCAGCTGTTAAAGCACTTCCCAGAGGAGATTGAAAAACACAAGGGCTTTATCCAGGGCTTGGAAACGGATATGGAAACCCTGGCGGCACACCCCCACCCGACAGACGGATTTACCGGCATGGAAGTCCGGGGCGATACGCTCACCGACAAAGAGAACGCCGGAGCCGCCCTTCTGGACGCCTGCAAGGAGGTTAAAGGCTCCGAGCCGGTGCAGGTCGGCAGCTACCGGGGATTTGCTATGTTTGTAACCTTTGACGCTTTTCAGAAGGAATATATGCTCCAACTGAAAGGCAGGATGACCCACCGTACCGCCCTGGGCGCGGACCCGCGCGGCAACCTGACCCGGATTGACAACGCGCTTTCCCAGATGCCCCAGCGGTTGGAAAGCGTAAAAGTCCAGCTGGATAACCTTTACCAGCAGCAGGCCGCCGCGAAGGAGGAAGTGGGCAAAGCCTTCCCCTATGAGGAGGAATTGCGGGTCAAGAACGCCCGTCTGGTGGAGCTGGATATGGAGCTGAACATGGACAGCAAGGGGCAGTCCCGTCCAGAAGCGGCGATTGCCAAACGCGAAAGGCCCTCGGTGCTGGAAGGGCTGAAACGCCCCATCCCGCCCCGCAGCATGGAAAAGAAACCCAGACAACAGGAACAGGAGGCAAGATAATATGAACAGCAATGAAAAGAATACGGTCCTTTATGAGAAGATGGCCGCTGAACAGGATATCTTCCGGGATTGGCTGAAAAGCCAGTCCCCGGAGGAAGTCTTAAACCATGCTTACGAGTACACCGTCCGGGAGGACATTGTGATGGCGATGGAGGTATTGGAGCTGACAGACGCCCAGGCCCAGGCGCTGCTGGATTCCCCTTCGCCGCTGGCTGATGTGTACCGCCATTTTGAAAAGCTGGAAACCGGCTATATGGATGTGATACGGGAAAGCATTGAGGAACGGGCGAATGAGATGCACAGGGCCAAAGAAGAACAGAGAGCCGCCCCAATCTATCCCCACTCCGCCGCCTATGCGTCCGAGCATGGGGAGATGGCGCAGTACCGCGCCTCCCTGCAGGTCAGTCTTGCCTGCAAAGAAGCCATTGAGCAGGCCATTAACGCCCACTATGGGGATAACCGCCTGAATACCGAGGCCGCTGTCAAAGAGGTGCTGGAACAGTTCGGGCCGGAGCGTATGCAGGTTATCCTTGCCAATACGGTGCTGAAAAAGGAGCATGACGGGCGTATCTCCCGCGACAACAAAGCCTGGGCGAAAACAATCCCCATGCCGGAGGATGGCGGCGATCCCCGCCACAGCTATGTCCTGGTGGTGGATAAGGTCAACCCCGGCCTGACCGACCTGTT
>KE159544.1:0-43157 GCA_000403215.2 Lachnospiraceae bacterium A4 | reverse complement strand
GGCTATTCCATTGTAGAGGACCCAAAACCGCATGGAAAAAGCTACAACAAATGGCTGGGGGATCAGGCGAAGCCCTCCCACCGGGAACAGCTCCGCATGATGATTGACCAGGCATTAGAACAGAAACCGGCAGACTTTGACGGGCTGTTAAAACTGCTTACAGAAATGGGCTGTAAAGTGTCGCGCCGGGGACAGGCAATCCGGCTCAAAGCCCCCGGCTGGAAGAATGTTGCCCGCATGGATGAAAAACTGGGCGAGGGATATAGTGAAGATGAAATACGGGCGGTCCTTGCCGGAGAAAAGCAGCATACGCCCCGCAGAAAAGACGCGGTTTCAACTCCCACTCCCAAGGTCAATCTTCTGGTGGATATTCAGGCAAAATTGCAGGCCGGAAAAGGCGCTGGCTACGCGCGCTGGGCAAAGGTATTCAATCTGAAACAGATGGCGCAGACAATGAACTGTCTCACCGAGCATGGCCTGCTGGAATACGCAGTCTTGGAAGAAAAAGCGGCTGCTGCTACCACCCGCCACAATGAGCTGTCGGCACAGATCAAGGCGGCGGAAACTCGCATGGCGGAGATAGCCGTACTGCGGACCCACATCATCAATTATGTGAAAACCCGCGAGGTCTATGCGGCCTACCGCAAGGCGGGATATTCCAAGAAATTTTTAGCGGAACATGAAGCGGATATTTTGCTCCACAAGGCGGCAAAGCAGGCATTTGACGATTTGGGTATCAAGAAGCTGCCCACCGTCAAGAGCTTGCAGGCCGAGTACGCAACATTGTTGGAAGAAAAGAAAAAAGACTATGCCGAGTACCGGCAATCCCGCGAGGAAATGCGGGAACTGCTGGCCGCAAAAGCCAACGTAGACCGGCTGATGGGATACGGGGAGGAACGCCAGATTGACCGGGAAAAGGAACAGGAGCAGGACCGCTGACGCGCCCGTTTTTTCGTATTTTCTCACCGCCGCAGGCAGGTGAAAAGCGTTCCGCAGGAACGCGCAGCCACAGAATGAAATTCTGTGTTCAAAAGGGGCTTGGGGAATCCCCAACAAGCAGCGCCAGGAGCCGGATGGCTATCCTGGGGCATTGCTTGCCTCTTTTTGCTCGCCTCTTTTTGCTCGGAAATGAAAGGAGCCAGTGAGGAAACAGTCAAATTTCACTCACCGGCTCAATTCGTTTCAAATTTCTCGGATAGTTCTGTTAGCTCTTTTGCGGTCTCCTGTGTGTGGTGCAAGAGGGTTTCACGCATTTCTGACGGACAGCTGCAATACAGCATTTTCATCTGATTGCTTCCATCATCTTCGGGAGAAACATCTGGGTTGATTAGAGAGTCCAGAGAAATCGGTAGCACCTTTGCCAATGCTTTCAAAATCAAGTAAGATGGATTCATCTTTCCTTTTTCGATGTTGGCAATTTGTTTTACAGATACATGGCTCAGATCAGAAAGTTCCTGCTGTGTCAGGTCTTTTTTCTTTCGGGCTTCCCGCATTTTTTGCCCTAAAGCAGTCAAATCATCAATCGGCATAATCATTCACCTCAAATATATTGTATCGTGCTGATTCACACAAATGAATAACCTTATTATGCCGTTTAATAGGTCTGATTATGCTGATTTTTTGAGAGAGATATTTCTGCATACTAATCCTAAAGCCATCCTGCACCTCCTAACGGGAAAGGAAAAACCGTTGAGGGGTAGGTATTATCCCATGTTCTGATTTTACGGCGGTTTTGAACAAAAATTTTTTTGAAATTTACGAAGGATTTTGTTCTGTCATACGACTACCTTTTCAGAAGCTGATAGTCGGCTTCGGAAAGGAGATGTAAATTTGGACACACAAATTCTTGCCGTAGAACATTTGAATAAATGTTTCGGTCAAGCCGAGATATTGCATGATGTGGATTTTTCAGTTTCAAGAGGTGATGTGTACGGCCTTGTCGGACAGAATGGCGCTGGCAAAACTACACTGTTGCGCTTAATTGCGGGCCTGATGAAACCCACGAAGGGCAATATTCTCTGTTATATGGAAAAGGACTATATCGGCTACATGCCCCAAAGCTGCCGCTTTGATGGGGCACAAACGGTTGCCAGTACCATTCAATTTTTCTCGGCTTTGAGAAATGCTGATATGCAAAACGGTCTGCGGCTGTGCCAAAAGTTGGAGTTGGACACAGCTAAACGAGTTAAGCATCTTTCTCCCGGCCAGCAGAAAAAACTCCAAATGGTGATTGCAATGACCGGCGATCCCGATTTTTATATCTTAGATGAACCAACTGCGGGATTAGACCCCAATGCAAGCCACGAAATGAATAAACTGATCCAAGAGCTGCATCAACAAGGGAAAAGCATTTTGATTTCGTCACACATTTTGCAAGATATGGACGATATTTGTACCAATGTTGCTATTATGGAAAGTGGACGACTGATATATGATCGTCAGCTTGAAAGCAGCTACATTATCGAAACCAGTATAGTGCCGGATAAACTGTTTACCCAGTTGGCACAAAAATTCTCTCTTAGCAGCAATCAGGAACGAACTTTGATTCATGCAAAAACAGATCGAGAGGGTGTTGCCGCTCTCATTGGGGCGCTTACTGCAAATTCGGTTTTGGTTTATGAAGCAGTACATTCTAATGTGAAGGATGTGGTTCAGGAACAGTTACACATGAACAATTAGGAGGAGTCGATATGAAGTCTGTTACAAAATTGATATGCCGTGACTTAAGGCGGGCTTTTGGTTTGCGAACATTGGGGATTTGGGTGGTTATGGCACTCTTTACCATCTATTTCTTTTTCTTCTCTAATGGCCGCCGGGAATTGGTAGAGAATAACCGGCTTGAATATATGTCCCTCTTTCTGCCTTTAATTATTTTTGGCGCATGGGCAGTTATGGCGGTATTCTTTGACCTTATATCCGCCGACCGTGAACGGAATGTGCTGGATTGCATTTTGTGTTCTGGAACGACTAAAAAGCATGTTTTCATAGCCAAGATTATTGCCACAGCCATTGTTTCTCTCGCCCTGTCTTTTATCTATCTTGCGCCAATTGCGATCATTGTCACCTGTTTAAGCAGCGCACAAAGGGCAGCAATGATTGGGAAATATCTCTTGCCGCTTTGGGGCTTTATCATGGTATTTGCAGCTTTAGGGCTGATGATTTCCGTGTTTGCCCGATCTTCCAAGGTGGCTATGATTTGGAGTTTGGCAAGCGGGCTTGTGCTTATGCCTCGTTTCTTTGTCCTTATCCCGGAGGGCATTGGAAAAGTGCTGAACCTTTCCACACAAACAGTAGAAAAAATCAGCATGATTTCGCCGGGAATTATGATGGAAGCACTTTCTAATCCAAATAACACTTCAAGTTGGACAACAGTCGTAGTTGGATTTACAATAGGTATTGTTGTGTTGTTTGGAATTGCTTATATAGCTTTCAAAAATCAGGATGAATACAATTACGGCGAGTAGGAGGTAATACAATGAAAGTTTTTAAGAATTTTTCTGCTTTCTTATTGATCGCAGCATTGCTTATGATGCTTATGACTGGATGCGGACAACAAAATACAGTAGAGAGTTTCGTTGTGTCGAACTCTCCCTTTGAGGAAAAAGCCGACATTGAGGACGCAACGCAGCCGGAAAAGGTGTTTGAAAATGAACCGGTGTATGCCAGTGTATATTTCATTGAGTCCCCGAAAGGCATGGAATACACAGCAAACTGGTACTTGGATGGCACAGAAATAAAGACAGATGTACAGGAAACCACAACGGACATGGCCGGAGTGATTGTCTACTCTTTAGAGGCAGATCAAGTGGCCGTCGGAACCTTAAAATTTGAAATCACATACAACGATGATATTCTTTGTTCACTGGAACTTATCGTCGAATGAGGTATGAGTATGGCTGGAAACGGAGAGCAGAAGTTTATTTCCATCTACAAGGCTTATGTAGATGAAATATACCAATATATTTTTCTGCGAACTGGCTATGATGTTTCTCTTGCCGAGGATTTAACACAGGACATCTTTCTTGAGGTTTACAAGGGCATAAATGGATTCCGAGGACTTTGTTCGGAAAGAACATGGGTATTTAAGATAGCGAAAAATAGGTTGTTTGACTTTTACAGAAAGCAATATAGTCAGCCGTCCGATACCATCCCCATTGATGGCAATTTGATCGAGCAGATCAGTGATTACAACCAAGACTTAGAAGAATACCTGCAAACGACCTATGAAAGTCAACGTGTTAGAGAATGTCTACGTCAGTTACCGCAGCAATATAAAATTGTTTTGCTTCTCAAATACATCGAAGAAAAGCGTGTAAAAGAGATTGCTCAAATTCTTGATAAATCACCGAAATCCGTAGAAAGTATGTTGCAGCGGGCCAGAGGTGCATTTATCAACCTATATGGAAAGGAGGAAAAGTAATGCCCATCAACCATGATCCTTTGCAAAAGGCATTTGAAACTATTAGGGACGTCGAAGTTCCATCTGAACAGCAGAAAGAAAAAATGCTTCATATCGTGCTTGCCCAAGCCCACCAGAACGAAACTACTTTGAGAGAAAAAATTGGCAGGTTTGTTTCGCTATATCCGTGGAGGGTTGCATTTGGTATTTCTTCTTTGCAGGCAGTAGCTTTTACTTTGATTTTCGGAACCCGTTACACCAATATATTTCTTAGTTTCTTTGGAGGTTAATAGAACTATGTCGCTTTTTTTTGAAGCCCTCAACAGGCCGGGTAATGCTTATCATAAGCGATATAAAGGCATTGCATGGCTGCTTGTGGCTATAACGATACTGATGGTTACTGTATTGGATTCGGTCTTGCGAAAGGCATCCGATACTAACTTCCAAATCGATGGCCCCCAACTCTTAAAAACTATTGTGTTGGGCGTTGCAAGCTATTTGCTCATTTGTACGGTAATGTGGCTGGTTTGCAAATGCTTTGGCAGTAAAACCAACCTTCAATCTTATATCCAAACATGGGGAATTTCTTTTTTCCCCAATATCATCTGTTCAATCACAGTTGCCATTACAGAAGTATATTTCTATTTGTTTTGGAACAGTCCCCTATGGGGAATGCTATTGAGCATCATTTTTGTGGGTGTTTTGATTTGGAAAATCATCCTCTATGTACTGTTTCTGCGGGAAGTTGCGGGGTTGGTAAAGGCAAGGTTCTTAGGTGCTTTTGTAATAATCACCATCGTGATTGCGGTTATGGCCGCTCTAAATGGTTATGTTGGATTGAAAACGCCTATTCTATAAGAGATAAACTCTATATATGGATTGATTTGTTGAATGGCGGCAAAAGAAAAAAAACCATCGTACAGCAGCCCTTTTGACACGTCCATACGACCAGCGGTGACTTTGAACAATCTGCCTACACTAAATGAGGGAGTAGACCGGGGTGTCTTTGGCACATTCATTGAGGCGGCCAAGAGTGGCGTCATTCGGATTGTTGTAATCCCTGTTCCATCTATCCTTGAAGCAATCCTCTTGGCAGTAGGAAGTTTGTATAACATTTGTAGGTTATGCTTGTGGTAAATCAATATAAAACATCTGCCTCCACAGCGGGGAAAGAAAAAAACCGCTGACGGGCAGAGGATTTCGCGCGCTTTCCTGCACAGCTGATTTCTTCGGCGGTTTTGAGTAATCAAGGCCGCCATTTCTTTTTGCTAAAAAGCAGACCCCCAGATGACCCTCAGCAATCAGCAGGGGCGGTATATAGGAGGATACCGCCATGTCTGCAATATTCATTTGTAATAGCTATGACATATATCAATTAAAAAAAGCATAGGCCCTCCTCCGGGATATTATAGTTATCTATCAGTATTATCAATCCATATAAATCAGCATAATCATAGTCTTTTTTGTTGCGCCAGTTTCTTATTGCGAGAAGCTGGCGTTTCTTATTGTCGATTTTTAGGGAAACCTCCCGATGTGTACCGCTGCCGATCCCCGCCTCCATTCGATTCACCCGTCAACCACGCCTGAATCGAAATGGAGGAAAACTATGGGCTTTCACTATGGATATGAGAAAAGGAAGTTTGATGCAGAATGGACCCGGCTGGAACAGGAATACCGCGCAGCCGGTATGGACGATAGGCAGATCGCGGCGATGAAGGAATATGACTGGTCCTGGTTTTGCAGCCAGCGAACCTATCAGAACCGCGTACAGGCCCTTCCCAGCGAACAGTGTGAGGACGAGAGCGAGCAGTCCTGCCTGTTCCGAAAATTTGAATCCCTGTCCTGCACCTGGGACACCGGCGATGTGGATTCCCGGCGGTTTGGCTGGCTGTCCTCCCTGGAGGATGAACTGCTGTACCGGCGGCTCTGCAAATTGCCGGAGGACGATCTGGAACTGCTGACCCTGCTCATTGTGGACGGATACCGGCAGGCCGATGTCGCAAGGCTGTGGAACTGTTCCCGGAGCGCAATCACACAGCGAATAAATAAAATCAAGATTTTTTTGAAAAAGGCTTAACAAATCGCCTTTCCCAATGCCTACACATTGAAGGGACAAGTCCTCTTGCCCCTCATTGCAGCTTGACAACTGAATATACGGCATAACAGGTACATAACCCGTATCGAAGCGGAAAAGGCGCGCCGCCAGGACGGTTGCTTGCAGGAGGTGATGACAGACAGGCAATCCGAGCGATCTACGTCCAGCCTTAAACCCGGAGATGGCGTTCCGGGCGCGATGATGGTACGGGGGCTTAAAGATACTTCCTCACGGCCCGCCAAAGACTTGGGGGGAACCCTGCGGTGCGCGAGAAAAACGGCGCTGCGGAGTTATGACAGCTCTGCCGGGAGCGGCCTGTTATGTCCCCATCGTCAGGGGGCGTGGCAAATATGACGAACCATCCAAACAGAATTTCAGCAGCCGTACCGGACGGTGTTCAGCGGCAACCGCCGCCCTTATCTTTCGATACGGCTGCTTTTTAACCATAGAGTAAAAACACTTTTTGAACGGAGGTGCGTCTTTATGACCAAACAGACAACCCCGACAAGCTCCTACAAAGAGGTGCGGATCGGGAAAACAATTTATCGCGTCACCAGCTTTTTTTCGGGAGAAAAGGACCTGGGAAAGACGCTGGAACAGCTGGCAGTCAGACGCGCCATGTCGGAAGCCATTCCAGCTGCCAGCGGTTCCAGATAACAGAAAGCCTCGCGGCCTGCCGTATCATTGCGCGGCGGTGGATTCTCCGGTAAGATATTCATGCAGGGTAAAACCTGCGGAGCCATTTTGCCGCACGAGGTATGGATTCTGAGATGGTCGGGAGGTAAAAGAAAGATGATGGATACAACATACAACGTGGGCATCTACTGCCGGTTAAGCAACGACGATGAACGTGATGGGGAATCGGTCAGCATTGAGAACCAGAAGCTGCTGCTTCAAAACTATGTCAGGCAGCGCGGCTGGAATGAGGTCGATGTCTATATCGACGACGGATACTCCGGCACGAACTTCAACCGCCCAGGCGTCAGGCGGTTAATCGAGGACGCAAAGGCAAAGCGGATCAATGTGATTCTGGTGAAGGACCTTTCCCGTTTTGGCCGCAACTATATCGAATTTGGGCAATATACAGATTACCTGTTCCCTTCCCTTGGCTGCCGGTTCATCGCACTGAACAACGGCATTGACACCATGAGCGACAACGGAAGCACCGATGTCATGTGCTTTTTGAACTTATTTAATGAATTTTACAGCCGGGACACCAGCAAGAAGGTCAAGGCGGTCAAAAGAGCCTGTGCCGAAAACGGAAAATTCATGGGAACCTACCCCGCCTATGGCTACCGGCGCGACCCGCTGGATAAGCACCATCTGGTGATTGACGAGGAAACCGCGCCGGTTGTGCGCCGTATCTTTGAAATGCGGGCATCAGGCATGGGATTTCACGCCATCGCGGTGGCGCTCAATGAAGAAGGGATTCAGCCGCCCGGTGTGCTGTACTACCAGCGCAAGAGCCAGAGCGACCCCCGCAGGGTCAACCACAAATGGGCCGACCAGACGGTTAAAAACATGGTCCGCAACGAGGTCTACATCGGGAACATGGTACAGGGCAAAAGCGGCACACTCTCCTATAAATCCCGCAAGCTCGTCAATAAATCGGAGGACGAGTGGATTCGGGTGGAGGGGACCCACGAAGCTATTATTTCGCGGGAACTGTGGGATACCGTAGCCAGCATCGGCAAAAAGAAGGTGCGGAAAAGCACTCCGTCCGATGGCTGCAAGAGCATCTTCACCGGACTTGTGTACTGTGCCGACTGCGGTTTCAAAATGCGGAACCACATCGAAAAGTTCACCTATAAGGATGGCAGGCCGGGACGGTACAGCTCTTTCATCTGCGGCAACTACTCCCGCAGCGGAAGGGGCGCGTGTACCATCCACACCATCTATGAAACGGTGCTGACCCAGCTGGTATTGGAGGACATCCGGGAAAAGGCCCGCTTTGCGGAATATGACCCGGACCGGCTGATGGGCGAGATTCTCCGGCTGAAGGAGAAGGAATCCCACACCCGGCTTTTCTCCTATGAGCAGGAATTAAAATCCTCCTTAGCCCGTATTTCCGATTTGGAGCGCCTGATGCAGAATCTCTACGAGGACAAATGCACCGGCTCCATCCCGCAGACGGTATTTCAGACACTGATGCAGAAATATGAAGCGGAACGGGCAGAAAAGGCGGAGGCAGTCCCGGAACTGGAAAGGAAAGTCCGGGCGCACCTGGAAAACCAGGTGGATACCGACCGCTGGCTGGAAATTATCCGGCGCTATACGGAAATCTCGGAACTGGACGAAACCATTCTCTTTGAACTGGTAGACCGGATCGAGGTTGGCGATACCCAGAAGGTCAACGGGCAGCGGATTTGTGAGGTCAAGGTCTACTACCGCTATGTCGGGAATGTGGATGGGGCGCTGGCACAGGAAAGGGGGCAGGATTATGGCGAAGCAATATAAAGTCGGTATCTACTGCCGCCTGAGTGTGGATGACGCCTCCAATTCCGCAAAAGCGAAGGGCTATATCCCCAGCGATGAATCGGTGAGCATTGAGAACCAATATGAAATCCTCTCCAAATTCGTCATGCTCAACGGCTGGATAGAGGTCAAGACCTATCAGGACGATGGGTACAGCGGCGGCAATTTTCAGCGGCCCGGATTTTTGGAAATGCTGGAGGACGCAAGGCATGGCCTGATCAACCTGATTCTGGTAAAGGACCTTTCCCGTTTAGGCAGGGATTTTGTGGAGGTGGGCCGTTATACGGACGTCATTTTCCCCTCCCTCGGATGCCGGTTCGTGTCGGTTCTGGACTGCCTGGACAGCGAGGGGGACAACACCGATATGCTGCACTTCCGCAGTCTGATGAATGACTACCATCTCAAGGACCTGTCCAGCAAGGTCAAGTCGGTGCTTCATGCCAAGAAGAAAAGCGGCCAGTATCTTGCCGCCTACGCTCCCTACGGATACCGCAAGAGCGAGGAGGACAAACACAAGCTGGTCATTGACGGGGAATCCGCCGCTGTTGTGCGGCAGATATTCCAGATGCGTCAGTCCGGCATGGCCTATGGGAAAATTGCCGCCGCCCTGAATGAGAAAGGGATTCTCCCTCCCCGCTGGTACTGGGCGGTCCATTACGGAAATGGCAGCTGCAAGTATTCCCGGCTGTGGGCTTACGCAACCGTCCGAAGCCTTCTGAACGATGATGTTTATGCCGGTACGCTCACACAGAACTACACCGGTTCCCGTTCCTATAAGGATAAGACCATGATAAGGAAACCGGAATCGGAATGGATTTCCCATGAGGGCGCGCACGAGGCGATTATCGGGCCGGAGCTGTGGGAGGCGGTTCAGAAAATCAATCAGGCGGCGAAACAGATTTCCGCTAACAATACGCCGCCCCAAGCATCTCTGTTTACCGGAAAGCTGGTCTGCGCAGACTGCGGGCATCCTCTGGTTGCCGCCCGCGAAACACAGCGCCGGAAAAATGGCACTGTCAAGCACTATACTTCTTATTTCTGCTCCCGGTTTGCCACTACCGGACACAGCATCTGCTCCTGGCACCGGATTTTTGAGATCAGCCTGAAAAACCTGGTGCTGAGTGAAATCCGGGCGCATGGCAAAGCGGTTGCAGCCGATGAAGCCGCTGCACTGGATAAGCTGAAACAGCACATCCAATCCGCAAGCGCCGCGCAACAAGAGGACTACCGACAGGAAATCAGCCGTTTGCGGCGGCGTTTGGAGGAGCTGGAACAGATCACCGCAAAACTTTATGAAGATAAGGTAAGCGGGGCAATCAGCGGCGATTCCTTCTCGGTTCTGATTCAAAAGAACGAGCAGGAACGCATCCAGAAATCGGAACGCCTGGACAGTCTGTTAGCCGGGGAACGAAAAGCCCAGCAGGACATCGCCAATATCCACCAGTGGGCCGGAACCATACGGCAGTATCTGGACTTGCAGGAACTGAACCGGGAAATCATTGAGGAACTGATTGACCGCATTGAAGTTGGAGAACGAACCATCATAGACGGTCAAAGACACCAGGACATTAAAATCTACTACCGTTTTGTTGGGCTGGTGTGATCGGGCAAAAAAAGCGCCTGACCGCATCAGCAGCCAGACGGAAACATTCTGTAACAGCAGCGATATTTGATTGTTGCACACTGATTTGTCGAATTGGAGAGAAATTAGCAGTTTACCCCTCCCCAATGACTCGTGTTCTTGAACAGATTTTTGAAAGGCGCCATCTCGTTATATCCTGTGCTTGTGTCGATACCGTCGCTGATCGCTATGTAGCGTACCCTCTTGCTGGGGAAATACATATCGGTGTAATACCCTGTCTGCAAATAGTCACGCCCCAGGCGTGAGAGGTCTTTCGTAATGACCGTGTTGATTTTCCTGCTTTCAATATCCGCAATCATGCGTTTAAAATCCGGTCTTTCAAAATTTGTCCCACTCCATCCGTCATCAACGTAGGTTTCGACAATCTCTATGCCATGATATTCCGCAAACTGTGTGAGCATCTGCTTCTGGCTTGTTATGGAATTGCTTTCACGGTCAACGTATCCGTCGTCAACCGATAACCGGGTGTATAAGCCCGCTTTTGGTGTATCTCTGTATGTTGTCCTGCTCATCTGTTTCTCCCTTCTTCGTCTGAATCCGGTTGAACGTAGATAAGCCCTTCCTCATTCATTATACCGTCACTGTCCTGAACCTGCAAGTTTTTTTCATATTTGTCTGAGTTTAGTATTGCCCTCACAAATGCTTCCTGTGGTGTGCGCTGACTGTCAAACACTCTTGTCACTATCAGTCTTGCTTTATTCAAATAATATTCCTCCTCAAAATCAGATATTTATATGTCTTTCCCCTGCCAGTCTAAATGCCGGACAGGGTATAAAATTCCTCTGCCATGTAACAGACACTTTAAAAGGACGCTGTTCAGACACTTCCAAAATGCCCCTGAACCCTTGTATTTCCTGCCTTTATACGCTAAGACACTTCTTTTTCTATTTTAAATTTAAAAATATTTATATATATAATAAGGGAATCCCCCATGAGCGTATGTATATATAAAAAGGATTTCGGTTTTTTCACGTCTGTGCGTCTGTCCGTCTTAACGCCCCATGAATAATGCCGGACAGGGCAGTGCATTTTCCCTGCCGGGCATCAGACGCATCAAAAGGACGCTGTCCAGACACTTCCAAAATGCCCCCGAGCCCTTATATTCCCTGCCTTTATACGCTAAGACACTTCTTTTCTTATTTTAAAATTAAAAATATTTATATATATAACAGGGGAGTTTCCCCCATATGTATGTATATATAAAAAAGGATTTCGGATTTTACACGTCTAAGCGTCTAATGCGTCTAATGGCTCTCCCTTGTCCGCACTTTTACATGGATACCCTTAAATCCCCTTGCGGTCTTTCCGTTTTGGAGTGCGATATTATTCGTGTAGGTCAGCCCGTATCTGTCCTCATTCTGCCGCAGGAAATTGGAAAAACTGCGCTCCCCTAACGGCTTTTCGAGGTTTTCATCACACCACTGGCTGTATGCCCCGTAAAGCTGCTTTGACGTGGCGTGTGTGCCTTTCTCAAGCCGGATATATCCCTCCGACTGCATGAATACAATGATGTTGTTCCCGTCCTGCATGGCTTTTGTGAGGTTGTCCTCCGCCCTCTTGCTTATGGTGAAACGGAAATTATTGCCGACCAGCCTGTGCAGCCCTTCCAGACACCACAAGAGTATGCCCTCCGCTTCCGCAATCAGCTTTTCACCGAGAAACGGATCATCTTCCCTGTCCGGCTCACGCTCTTTCACAGTGAGGACTATCTGCCTGCGGAAAAAGCCGTAGGAACGGTCATACAGCGAACCCAGATTCCCATTCCCGAAACAGATGAACCGCACACACAGATACCCCTGCTCGCTCTGCCTGCCTTTGCGCTCCAAGTCCGTTTTGTCCTCTAATGTGACTATGGATTTGATATTGTTGGTCTGCGGCAACGCTTCCAGTTTCATGTCATCATCAAGCATCAGGAGTTTCCATTCAAGGTCTGCCCTTGCAAAACGGTCAACCTCCACTTTCTGTATGCTGCCCGTATTCATGCTGTCGCCAAGCAATGCACGGAGTACCCTGCCGATGCGTGACTTGCCTTCCCCGCCTTTTCCTATAACAATCATCATTTTCTGCCCTTTGGTAGTCGGTAACAGCACATAACCCATAAATTCCTGCAACGTGATAATGTCCTCCGGCTCTAAAAGCTGCCCGATAAAGGAAAGCCATTTTGACGGTTGTGGCGCATCAGGCACGTATTTCACTGGAAGTCTGTTCATGCAGAACTCTTTCTGTGCGGAGAAACCCTTTGATAAAAAATATGTCCCATTCGCCACATGGATACGGTCTGTCTGGTAGGGTATCGGCGGCGAGTAGCACCTTATCCGCAGTGCATCAAGCAATGTTGTTGCCTTTTTAGCAATATTAGACGTGACATAAGGAGCGATTTTTTGGTATATCTCCGCCTTAATCTGCTCTGTATCACTGATTGCGCCGTTTACATCAAAGAACCTGCCATGTATGCACTTCACAGGGTGTCCTGCAAGGAAATCCTCACAGAAAAGCACGTCATTGACTTTGCTCCCGTCAAACCATGTTTCCGGCTGTGATGCCTGCTCCATCTTTTCCATTGTTTTTTCCAACGCCGCCCTCTGCTCCGGCGGCACACTGTTCCAGTCTTCTTTCAATCCTCAACACTTCCTCTCCATAATCCGTTACCAGTTCCACACGCTCCGATAGCGGAGCGTAAAGTAAAATGTCTAACAGGTACTCAATATGGTCTTTCTTTTCCAACGCTTCACAGAACAGCGGGTGCCATTCTTCCTCCGCCGTGTGCGGCGCATACTTCTCGTTCCAATCCCGCAGGCAGCACAGATAATCGGAAAGCACACGGAAACACTTCTTTTCCGCCCTCTCAAACCTCTGCTCCGGCGATAACTGCCGCTTACGCTTTGGCGGCGGTTTCCTGCCCCTGTTTTCCTCGAAAGTGATACCGAAATCCAACGCAATCTGCAAAGCCGCTTCTTTCTTCCCAAGACCGTAGAATTTTGCCACAAAATCTATGGCATCGCCCTTTTCCCCGCATCCGAAGCAGAAGTAACGCCTGTCTATCTTCATGCTTGGGTTTTTGTCCTTATGGAATGGGCAGACCGCCATACTGTTACGGTTTACCTTTATCCCGCAATGCTCCGCCGCCTGCCTTGCGGTAATGCCTTTTTCCCTTATTGCTTCAAATACGTTCATCCAACCCTCCATGCACGCAAAAAGGGCAGCTACAAACCTATCAATAGGTTTATAACTGCCCTGACGCTGTATAAATCATTATAAGCGGACAATGCCCGCAATCATTCTCTTAACCAAAAATCTAAAAACTGTCTATATAGGCATGGCTACATCCTTCTGTCCAGTTCCTCTTCAGCGCATAATACAATGGGATAACGTGCCTGTCATCCTCCGCTGCTTTCACTCCGACATACCCGTTATGTGCGCTGAACGTTTCAAAACAGAGCGCAACATCATCAAGCTGCTCTGCGCCCACTATATCCTCAGAAAGATAGACTATGCCGCTTTTTGTTACCCGTATCTGGTTATTGCGACTGTCATTCCCGCAGGCAATCAGCATACGGAACTGTCCGAGGGTAATTGTCCTGATGTCATATGCCTTTACCTGTTTTCCATTCAGGGTAATCGTGGACTTCCTCCGCTGTGCGAAATATTCCCGAAACTCCTGCAATATATCTTTATCTGCCATATTACTGAAAATCCTTATTTTTACAAAATTTTATATCCTGCAAGCGGCTTTTGGGAGAAAAGCCCGCATTGGAATCGCACCATCATCTTTGTGACCGTTTTACGGAAGTATCATTATCAGGAAACAGTGTCATGGCGCAAGGTTCCCACACCTTGTTTACAGTAAAACATTTATCGCTCCCGCCCTCCTTATCAAAGACAGTCATGGCGTGTTTCCGCATAGCTCGACTGTTTCATACGTCTTACAGGACTACCCATATTCAGTTGTCAGCCCGCCTTGCGCTTTCATCCATTCCGGCAGGAAAACGTGTCCGCCTGTACGGCTAAATTTCCAGTTTGTCCGCACCGTATTTGTGGATAATGCGGGATAAAATTTCTTTCTCTTTTCCTCCTGATTTTCCATAAAGCCTGCACAGTGTTTCAAGCTCCGTCTGCGTAAGCGTATTGCAGTAAGGCTTATAATTTTCCGTGATAAAAACCCCGCCGCCCCCGCCCGGTTTTGTGTAGACCAGGTAATCATAAGACAGTGAAATGATGTCGTTCATTATCGTGCGCCTTGAAACTTCCAGTTCCCATGCAAGCTCCGCCATTGTCACATGACCTTTTGCGGATAAAATGCTGATGATTTCCATTCTCCGATGTGCTGTGTCCATGCCGCACCTCCCTCCGTTTCCTGTCCTGAAAACCGTCTTTGTTTTTATGTATTCTTTTCACAGTACGGTCCAAATTCATGTATGACCGACAGGATAATACTCCTGTCCTTTTCCGTACACAGACCAGCGGTTCTTTCCAAACATTCCAACTGCTCCTGTGAGAGTAAGTTCTGGTTTTTGCTTACCCCGTCCATGAGGAAGTAGCCGCCGTTATAGCCCTGTCTTGAAACTACAGGCAGTTCTTCGCCTATGACTTCAAAATCTCTGCTTATGGACTTCCTGCCTACGCAGAACCTGCCCATAAGCTCCGCTATGGTCAGCTTCTTCCCCGACAGCAGCATACGCTCAATTTCCCTGCGCCGCCGGAATGCATGGTCTAACATTTTCTCACCTCCTCTCTCCGCTGGTTCTGATGTTAATTGTAGATAAAGTAATATGCCCTCTATGGGGGCTTTCCTCAAAAAAAATTTCTCTTTTTTCTTCCAATGCCCGGAAAGGCAAAAACCTTTCCGGGAAGTAATAGCAAGCACTGCCTGTGTTCCCTCACAGGCTCCGCTTTTTCAAATTTCCCCAGAGCGGAAACTTGAAAAAAACGGCTTGTAGGGGGAAGTCCCCCTAGCCCCCTTTGCGTCCAAAAAATCACGGACTGCCCTGCCGGAGTTTTTTATTTTTTTGGAACGAATGCCCCATATATGAGGGTATTTATTTTCGTAAAATTTCCTTAAAAAACAGATAAGGAGAACACATCAAAAATGGCAAACCGTGAGCGCAAAAATGAACTGAAAATATATCTAAGTGACAAGGAACAATACATACTGGAGCAGAAAGTAAAAATCTCCGGCATGAAAAGTAAATCCACTTTCCTGCGGCGTTTGATTCTGTACGGATTTGTCTATGACATTGACTACTCTGATTTACGGGATTACAACGCCACTCTTGGAAAAATCAGCGGTAATCTGAACCAGATAGCAAAGCGAATGAACGCAACAGGCAACGTGTATAAATCCGATGTAGAGGAAGTGAAAAAACTAATGAAACAGGTATGGGATACACAGAAAGCCATGCTTGCAAAACAACCATCTATGAAACAATAAATTGTTTCTAAATCCCACCGAAAACAAAACATCGCCGTTCAAAATTTTTCCACAAATCTGTAAAGGAAAATCACAGAAAAATCTAAAATTAGACAAATTTCGCACCATTAAAAAAGGTGTGCCACAGTGAAGTTTTATTCTTCATTGCAGTACACCTTGATGTGTAAAATCAACCGTAATTCTTTTGTTTTTCTTATTCTATAGAGCGATATTTTCAGTTTTCTTTTTCCCATTATTTGCCTCCTGATTTAACTCATCACATTTTAATTTTCCAAACAAAAACGGTAGCTTTGCTTTCCAAAGCCACCGCAAAAATGAAACTCCCCGCAGCAAGCTGCGGGGAATTAAACCCTCTTTTTGATTAAAGCAATAAAACATGGCTGCTGTACGACGGCTTTTTTCTTTTGCCGTAGTGCGGCAGATTACTTTATCATTCAGTTTTCTATAAGCTGTTCTTACAAATCCGTGTTAAGAAGTTCAATTACAATGACTTCCGGGCGGTTATTAAAGCGGATAGGAATAATGCTGTTACCCAATCCCCGGCTAACAATCATATTTGTACTGCCGTTTGTAAACAGCCCAGCGTCATACTTTGGAAATATCCCTTGATCGGGGGCAATCAGCCCGCCGATAAATGGCAGACGGAATTGACCGCCGTGTGCGTGTCCGCTTAGAACCAAATCAATATTACAGCTTACATAGCTTTCAAAAAGTTCTGGGCGGTGTGACAGTAAAATGATATAACTGCTTTCAGTATCAGCAAGATTATTCAATTTTGTTCTAACCATAGCAGGGACTTCTCCATACATATCACCTTTCACCGTATAATTAGGGTCTGAAAGCCCAATAAGTGTTATTGTTTCATTGTCTTGTTCTAATTGTATTGCTTTATCTTCAAGCACAATTACGCCAATCATTTCAAGACCAGTTTTGAGTTCATCATATTGCGATAAGCTAGCTTCGTGATTTCCTGTTATGTAATAAACAGGCGCAATGCTAACCGCTTCTTTCACAAAATCAATAGCAACTTTAATATTTGTATGCCCAGCGTCTACCAAATCCCCAGTTATTACAATAATGTCTGGTTCATTTTCTGATAATAATTCCAGCAGCTTTATATTGTTTTTTCCAAATTGTGCGTTGTGCAAATCAGAAATCTGTGCTATCCGAAACCCGGAAAATGAATCAGGAATATGGTTGCTTGAAATTTTAATTGTACTTACTGTTAATGCCGTATCGCCCCATATCGTCCAAATAAGCAGAACAACAAAAATTATACTTGGTATACATATCTTTGTCATCAGAGCCTTTTTAGTCATCAGTTTTCTCATTTTTCCTCACCACTTTTCAGACTGCCTGCAAAAGAATCTAATTACGAACAGGCTGTGCAGGAAAATATAATCCCAACTACAATTATGCTTGAGAGTAAAAAGTTCTATCAAAAAAATAACTCTTCCATATGGATTTATGGTATCTTTAAGTTACCACACTTAAGAAAGATACAAACACCACGGAAAGAGTTATTTCATGTGTGAGTTTACCATACTTTCCAGTGGTTGACCATACGATTATGATGAATTTTATTGAAATTGTTTTATGCCACTTTGAATCCTGTTTCTCCCGAAAAGCTGCTTTCCGCTGGTTTGTTACCATTACGGTCGGCTTTATGCTGCGTTCCGATAAACTTGGACTTACTTCTGTTATCCGTGACCTTGCCCTCAGCCCAGGTTCTTATGATTCCATGCTGCATTTTTTCAGGGCATCCTCCTGGTCACTGGAAGATATACGCAGACGCTGGTTTTCAGCCGTCATGGATCATGCACCTCTTTATAGGGAAGGCGGCTTCCATGTTCTTGTAGGCGATGGGGTAAAGCAGTCAAAAGAAGGACGCCGGATGCCGGGAGTCAAAAAACTGTTCCAGGAATCTGAAAATTCCGCAAAGCCTGAGTACATCCACGGGCATATGTTTGGAGGACTTGGCATTCTGGCTGGAAGTGTCCGCAGCTGGGCATGTATCCCCTTAAGCATCCGGCTCCACGACGGCCTTCAGGCTGCCAGGGAGTGGAAGGACGCGGCTGTTTCCAGCTCCTCCCATGTAATACAGATGGTAGAGGATGCTTATCAGGCTGCCCTCACATTTGGGGATTGTCTGCTCCTGCTGGACAGATATTTCCTTACCGTCCCGGCCCTTGAAAAGCTGAAAACACTTAACAGCAGCGGGGCGGCGCACATGGAGATCATTACCAAGGCAAAGAAATCCTGCACAGCATATGAAAAACCCGGCCCCCGGAAACCCGGAAGGGGACGTCCTCCCAAAAAGGGAGCCGCTGTCCGCCTGAAAGAATTATTCACCTCCCAAAAGGAACAGTTCCAGGATGCAGAGATTGAGCTTTATGGGAAGAAGGAATCCATCCGTTACTACTGCATTGACCTGCTGTGGGGGCAGAAGCTTTATCAGGAGCTGCGGTTTGTGCTGGTGGAAATGGATGGCATCCAGAGCATCCTGGCAAGCACCAGCCTGGCACTGGAGCCGCTGTCGGTCATCCGGCTTTACAGTTACCGGTTCCGGATCGAATGCACCTTCCGGGAGCTGAAACAGCAGGTTGGCGCATTCTGCTATCATTTCTGGTCAAAGCATATGCCAAAATTGAGTTATTACCAGAAGAAAGATGAACCGTCACCCCTTGAACGTGTGGGAAATGAAAAATCCCGCCGGAAAGTATTGGAAACGGTACGTGCTATTGAGATGCATATGGCACTGTCCTGTATTGCAATGGGAATACTGCAGAGCGTTTCCATTCGTTTTGCCGGAGAGTTCCACCCCGGGCAGATACGTTACCAGAGGACGCCTTCCAGGGGGCGGATGTCAGAAGCCGCTGTCATGCACTATCTGCGGAAACATTTTTTCCGCCTTTTAGGAAAACAGCCAGAATTATGCATAACGCAGATAATTCAGGAACAGCAGGATGAGTCCGGAACCTACTGGGGTTCACGGGCTTCTTAAGCAGCGCAAACTTTTTACTCACAAGAATTATGGTATTCAAATATTTATTCAATATTTTCACACTCTCCTTATTGAAGAAAAGTTAAAAACAATGCCAGAACAATAATCCCACTAATCAGTAAAAGTAACAATCCACTGATAATTGTAGAGATAATATTTATCAGGCTCCGGCTTTCATTATTTTTAACACAGATGATAGACAGACACAGCCCAGTAATAACACAGGCAATATTGATACCACTCCAAACTGTACGTATTCCATCGGGCAATATGATTTGCAAAAATGCAGGAATCAGTGTTGCAAAGGGAAGTATACTGATAATAAGGGCGATAATACTTATATTTTGTAATTTTTTCTTCTCCATAGTTTACCTCATTTCTTTCTTACCAAATTTTCTAACAGCCAACAAAAGAGCTAATATAAAAACCACTATTGCACATGGCAAAAATGGAAATACCGAAAATATTGTACTTGTGCCTTCTGCCGTAAAATCATGTAACGAACAAGATACCAAATAACCACTGTAACAATAAGGATATGCAATCCAAAGCGGTGTATTGGCTATTAAAACGCTGGGAATAACAAGAAACAGATTAAATCCTACGGAAAGCAATGTTTTTTCAAACAATACTGTAATTGCCCACATAGCTGCTAGACAAGGCAGCATTGTAAGAAATAATCCTGCACACCACTTTATAAGATAAAGCAATGGTAAAGTTTCTGTGATTCCTGCCATGTGTGTAGCAACAATACCAGAAATCAAAAACACAATAAGAAAAACAACCATTTCCATAAACAGGTAAAACATCAAAACACCAAATTTTGCTAAAGATAAAGCATAACGGCTAACTGGCAATGCCAACATCTTCAGAATACCATTATGCTGTGTTTCACGCCCTGCAATCATCACGCATACAACAATCATGGAAAACGGTAACAGATAATAGGCATAGACTAATGCGCTTTGAATAAACATTGCAGACCACGCATTTGTATATTCCGGAGAAAAGTACCTGCTTAAATTGGCAATCCCCGATATTACTACCAACAAAGGTGCAATAAATATCAAAGGAACGATTTTTGACCGCTTTACCTTTTTAAATTCAATTTTCAATAAATCAAAAAAATTCACACAAATCCCTCCTATTCATAACGTAAATGTTTCGCCATCCACAAACCCATTCCTAAAAACAAAAATGTTTCTGCCATAGATATAATAGCTATTTCATTGTCAGGCTGTGCGCTCATGGCAACAGCAGGCTTTAACATTACAACAAATGGGTGAACCAATAATAAACTAACATTTGAATTTGCCAAAGCCATTCCGCTTAGAAATCCGGCAACTCCAATTCCAAGAGGTATCCACATATTTTCAAAACGTGAGGAAACCAAAACCATAAAAGATAATGTCGGCATAGAAGTAATAAAGGAATATACCGTAAATTTAAGCAAAGTGCTTATTTCAAAAGTGCCTTTTGGCAAGTCACTGATGCCGATTTTTAACAGAGCCAAATTCTGTAACACAATCGCTGCCAAAAGCAACACTGTTAAAATCAGGAATTTGCACAGATACATTTTAGGAACGCTGATTGGCAGCATATACATCTTTTTAATTGCAGTTCCTTTAAATTCCATGTTATAAACCATGCAGGCAGCTACAACAATACCAAACATATTCAAAACCATAATCATTCCGTAAAGCTGTGTTAAAAGAACATCCATCGGAGCCAGCGGAAGATTCAGTAATGTATCCTTGCGTACAATAAAATTGACAAACGCATAGGCGGCACCCAAAACACCAACTAACAACAGCAGCGGAATAACACCAGTCCTTTTTTCTTTCCGAAGTTCAATGATAAGAGTATTCATAATTGCGCCCTCTGCTTTCTGGCTGCGTTATCCTTATCAATCATGGAAAGGAACATATCTTCCAGATTAGCCGAACTAATCTTATTGTCTGCTGCGAAACCTGCCTGTACTGCATTCTGCCTAAGCTCGTCAAGACTTCCCTCAAACAGCAGCCGACCATGATTAAGAATACCAATGTCATCTGCCATCAGTTCTATTTCTGACAGCATATGAGAAGATATCAAGACAGTACAATCATAAAGGCTCGGCAATGACTTTATCAGATTACGGATTTCGTGAATGCCGGAAGGATCAAGACCATTTGTAGGTTCGTCTAAAATCAGGATTGGCGGACGTCCAAGCAAAGCACCCGCAAGCCCAAGGCGCTGTTTCATGCCCAACGAATATTTTTTTGCAAGCCGATTACCAAACTCTGTCAAACCGACTAACTCCAATGCATCATCCACCGCATTCTCCGGCAACCCCAAAATTCTGCGGATAATATCAAGGTTTTCCCGACCTGTCAAATTTGCATAAAAAGACGGAGATTCGATAAAAGAACCTACTTTCTTTAAAATGCTAATCCGGTCATCTGGAAAACGACCTCCGTCAACCGTGAAACTTCCACCCGTAGGCGATGTCAGCCCCAACAACATCTTCATTGTGGTAGATTTTCCTGCTCCATTCGGAGCAAGTATTTATAGACAACCACCGCAACACCGCATAAAACAAGGCTTTTAAGAAACAAGAAAACTAAACACGAAGCCCTATAACCACATGGTAAACGCCTTTTCCACACGGAACGGGCGTTTTTCATTGTCCGGGCTGATGAAAGGGGCTGATTACATGGCAGTATTCCGAGTGGAAAAAAACAGGGACTACACCGTTATGTCAAACCACCACCTACGCAATGCTGACCTCTCCCTAAAATCAAAGGGACTGCTTTCACAAATGCTATCGCTGCCCGAAGAATGGGACTACACCCTAAAGGGGCTTTCCCAAATCAACCGTGAGGGCATAGACGCTATCCGGGAAGCAATACGGGAACTGGAACGGGCAGGATATGTGACCCGTACAAGGGTACGGAACGAAAAAGGACAGTTAGGGGCGGCTGATTATGTGATACATGAATTTCCAGTACCGCCAAAGCCTGCATTGGAAAATCCAACACAGGACAAGCCTATATCGGAAAATCCAACATTGGAAAACCCTATGCAGGAAAATCCAACGCAATTAAATAAAGAACTATCAAGTAAAGAATTATCAAATACGGATTTATTAAATAACCATTCCATTCCTATCCTTTCCACCCTTTCCAAAGGGGAAGCGGCACAGCCGCAGGAACGGAAAGGAAACGGCAGCACAAACATGGACGCAGTACGGGCTTATGAGGAAGTCATAAAGGACAATATCGAATACTGCTATCTGATACAGGACAAAAACATTGACAGGGGTATGCTTGACGAGATTGTTTCCCTCATGCTTGAAACCGTCTGCACCCGCCGCAAAGTAATACGCATTGCCGGGGACGACTACCCCGCCGAGCTTGTGAAGTCTAAGTTTATGAAATTAAACAGCAGCCATATCCAGTTTGTGATTGACTGTATGCACCAAAACACCACCAAGATACGCAACATCAAGAAGTATCTGCTTGCGGTTCTTTTTAACGCACCAAACACCATTGACAGCTATTATACCGCCCTTGTCGCTCACGATATGGCAAGCGGCGCATTTTTATCACAGGAAAGGGAGGGCGACACCTTATGAAGCAGGGAGCATTGATTTTTGACAGGGAAAGCGGACGCTATGATATTCGTTTTGGGCTGAATGATTACTACGGCGGCTTGCATTGTGGAGAATGTTTTGACGTATTCGCAGGCGGCAAATGGAAGCCGACACGCATTGAAATGAGTGCCGGGCAGGAATGGTATCTTGTCGGTATCAAGACGGACGTACTGGACGGCTTGCGTGTGCGTGTGCATAACAGATAACAGAGGGGCGACCATAAAAATCGGCTGCCCCTTTTTCCATGCCCGGCTACCGCCACCCGTACCACATGAAACCAAGAAAGGAGGGACTGACAGCCCATGCAGGAGCAGATCAACGAAAAGACCGTTGCTATCTCAATCAAGACGGCGAAGCTGACCGCCGAAGTCTTACAGAAAGCCATAAAAAAGCTGCTTGACGCAAAGAAGCACAAAGCACCGAAGATATACAAGGGCAGGCAGACGCTAAAGCACCTTATGAAGCAGAACACGGGCGTTTCCAGTATGGAGATTACGGACGCTAACATAAAGGCGTTTGAACCCATTGCCAAAAAATACGGGCTTGATTACAGCCTAAAGAAAGTCAAGGGCGAAGAACCGCCCCGCTACCTTGTCTTTTTCAAGGGGCGGGACGTGGACGTTATGACGGAAGCCTTTAAGGAGTTTGCCGCCAAGCAGCTAAACAGGGAGAAAAAGCCGTCCATACGCAAGATGTTAGCCAATTTCCGGGATAAGGCAAAGCAGATGAACCAAAGCAGGCAGAAAGAGAAAAACAAGGACAGGGGGCGGGAAAGATGAAACCGAACATCAAAAAGCTGCTTATCCTCAATGCGCCGTACCTGCTCTTTGTATGGCTCTTTATGAAGATTGGCGAAGCGTTCCGGCTCTCTCCGGGGGCTGACCTCTCCGGGAAGCTGCTACACATCATGGAGGGCGTGACCGCCGCCTTTGAAAAGCCATTCCCAAGCCTTAACGGGCAGGATTTTCTAATCGGCGTTGCCGGGGCGGTTATCCTGCGGCTTGCCGTCTACATGAAAGGCAAGAACGCCAAGAAGTACCGCAAGGGCGTTGAATACGGCTCTGCACGTTGGGGGAACGCAAAGGACATTGAACCCTACATAGACCCGGATTTTTACAACAACGTGCTGCTGACGCAGACGGAACGGCTTACCATGAACAGCCGCCCCAAAAGCCCCAAGTATGCGAGGAATAAAAACGTGCTTGTCATAGGCGGTTCGGGAAGCGGCAAGACCCGCTTTTTCGTCAAGCCAAACTTAATGCAAATGCACAGCTCCTATTGCGTCACTGACCCGAAAGGCACAATCCTAATAGAGTGCGGGAAGCTCTTAGACAGGGGCGGCTATAAGATAAAAGTGCTTAACACAATCAATTTCAAAAAGAGTATGCACTACAACCCCTTTGCCTACCTGCACAGCGAAAAAGACATATTAAAACTTGTCAACACAATCATGGTAAACACCAAAGGCGAGGGCGAAAAGTCGTCCGAGGATTTTTGGACGAAAGCGGAAAAGCTCTATTACACCGCACTAATCGGCTACATCTACTACGAAGCCCCGGAGGAAGAAAAGAATTTTACGACCCTGCTTGACATGATAAACGCAAGCGAAGCGAGGGAGGACGACGAGGACTTTAAGAACCCCGTGGATTTGATGTTTGACCGACTGGAAGAAAAAGACCCGGAACACTTTGCCGTAAAGCAGTACAAAAAGTACAAACTTGCGGCGGGCAAGACCGCTAAATCTATCTTGATTTCATGCGGCGCACGGTTAGCCCCGTTCGACATAAAAGAACTGCGGGAGCTTATGGAAACGGACGATTTGGAGCTTGACACATTGGGGGACAGGAAAACCGCCCTCTTTGTCATTATCTCCGACACGGACGACACTTTCAACTTCATTGTAGCCATGATGTACACGCAGCTTTTCAACCTCTTGTGCGACAAGGCAGATGATTTTTACGGCGGCAGGCTTCCCGTACACGTCCGCTGCCTGCTTGACGAGGTAGCCAATATCGGGCAGATACCGAAACTGGAAAAGCTGATTGCCACAATCCGAAGCAGGGAAATATCCGCCTGCCTTATCTTGCAGGCACAGAGCCAGTTAAAAGCCATTTACAAGGACAACGCCGACACGATCACGGGGAATTGTGACACCACTTTGTTTTTAGGCGGCAAGGAGAAAACCACGCTCAAAGAAATGTCGGAGCTTTTAGGGAAAGAAACCATAGATTTATACAACACTTCCGAGAACCGGGGAAAGGAAAAGACCTACGGGCTGAACTACCAAAAGTTGGGTAAGGAGCTTATGAGCCAAGACGAGATTTCCATCATGGACGGCGGCAAATGTATCTTGCAGGTAAGGGGCGCACGTCCTTTTTTCAGTGACAAATTCGACATTACCAAGCACCCAAGATATAAATTCCTCTCCGACTTTGACAAAAAGAATGAATTTGACATTGAAAAATATCTGAAACGCCGCCCGGCGGTTATCAAGCCGGAAGAACCCTTTGACCTCTACGAGATAGACGGGGACGATTTACAGGAGGAAACAGACCATGAGCAGACGTAGCGCAAAGGCAAAAGAAAAAGAGATTGAAAGATTTCTGATGAAAGTTGCGGAAACCGCAGAAAACACCATGCGGGAATACTGGCAGGAGCGGGAAACGGAAAACCGCATTTATGCAACGGAGTATGTCACACGCCGGGGGCTTATCCCGCAACAGTGACAGCTTAAAAACGCAGGGAAAAGACCTTTGCGTCATGGAAATGTGCATAACAGGCTATTGCGTCATGGATAACACCATTCACAGCACATGGAAAAGCCAAAGTGCGGCTTTCCCACGTCCTGCAAACAGTGTTACCCACAACGCAATATACAAGCCAGTTATACACAGTTCCACAACGCCGACTAAGACGGCGAAAAGCACACTCCCCTCTTTCTTTCATTCATAAGGGCATAGAACCTTAAAGGAGGTAATCATCATCAAGACCGTAAACACCGGGTACATGGTTCGTGCGCCCACAGGGAAACGCACTACCCCGCTACAACTGAATACCGCCACGCCGCAGCACCTACGCAGCGTGGGGACAGCCGCCAAAGATAAGGCGGCTTTTTTCATACCCAAAAACCGACAAATACATTTTTCCAAGCCGCAGGAAGCGGCAGAAAGCGAGGGCTATATGGCATTTTTTAATAGCGCAGTAAACGTATTGCAGACACTTGTTATCGCATTGGGCGCAGGTTTGGGCGTATGGGGCGTTATCAATCTTTTAGAGGGTTACGGCAACGACAACCCCGGCGCAAAATCACAGGGCATGAAACAGCTTATGGCAGGCGGCGGCGTTGCCCTTATCGGCACAACCTTAATCCCGCTGCTTTCCGGGCTGTTCGGTTAATCCGGGGAGGTAGCCGCTTATGGAGAGCATATTTGAAGCCATTAACGAATGGCTAAAGGAGCTTTTAATCGGGGCGATTAACGGTAATCTTTCAAATATGTTCGGGGACGTGAACGAGAAAGTCGGCACGATAGCGGCGCAGGCAGGGCAGACTCCGCAGGGGTGGAATGGCGGCGTGTTTTCCATGATACAGAACCTTTCACAGACCGTCATACTCCCCATTGCGGGGCTTGTCATTACCTATGTGCTATGCGTGGAGCTGATCGGCATGGTTACGGACAAGAACAGCCTGCATGACATTGATACTTTCATGTTCTTTAAGTATGTATTCAAAGCGTGGGTAGCGGTTTTTCTTGTTACCCACGTCTTTGACATTACTATGGCAGTCTTTGACGTGGGGCAGCATTTAGTCAACAGTGCGGCGGGCGTGATAAGCTCCGACACCGCTATTGACGTGGAAAGCACCCTTGCCGCCATGACCGCCAACATGGAAACAATGGAAGTCCCCGAACTTCTCTTGCTTGTAATGGAAACCGCAGCCGTTAGTATGTGCATGAAGATTATGTCCGTGCTGATTACGGTAATCCTTTACGGCAGAATGATAGAGATATACTTGACCTGCTCCGTTGCCCCTATCCCCTTTGCCACCATGACAAACCGGGAATGGGGAAGCATTGGGAACAACTACCTAAAAGGCTTGTTCGCATTGGGCGTACAGGGCTTTTTCATCATGGTATGCGTGGGGATTTACGCCGTGCTTGTGAATGAAATGGTTATCGCCGCAAACCTGCACAGTGCCATATTCAGCATAGCCGCCTACACCGTGATACTCTGCTTTTCCCTTTTTAAGACGGGAAGCATTGCAAAGAGCATTTTCCATGCACATTAGGTTTAAGATGCCGCCCCATGCGGGCAGAAAGGAGGTTATCAATGGCGTATGTCACAGTACCCAAAGACCTTACAAAAGTAAAGACCAAAGTAGCGTTAAACCTTACCAAGCGGCAGCTTGTGTGTTTCAGTATGGCGGCAGCCGTGGGCGTTCCCCTGTTCTTTCTCATAAAGGGCAGCGTCCCGCAGACCGCCGCAACCTTTATCATGGTGCTTGCCATGCTCCCGTTTTTCCTGTTCGCCATGTATGAGAAGCACGGGCAGCCCCTTGAAACGGTTTTAGGAAACATCATAAGGGTGTTTTTCCTCACGCCAAAGGAACGACCGTACAGGACGGAAAACTATTACGCCGTCCTTGAAAGACAGCAGAAATTGAAAAAGGAGGTAACAGCCATTGCGAAAAAAAGCTATCAAAGACAGACCGCAGGAACAGCGTACAAAGGAGAAAATAAAGCTCACACGGGCAGAAAAAAAGCAGATTGCCGCCCTCATGCGGCAGGCAAAGGGGGACGGGAAAAAGCACACCGCACAGCAGACAATCCCCTATGAAACCATGTACCCGGACGGGATATGTAAATTACGGGACAACCTCTTTTCAAAGAGCATTGAGTTTTCCGACATCAACTATCAGCTTGCACAGCCGGACGACAAGACAGCCACCTTTGAAGCCCTTTGCGATTTTTACAATTCGCTTGACAGCTCCGTTGGCTTGCAGCTTACCTTTGTGAACCGTGTCGCCGGGCAGGGGGACTTCTCAAAGAGTATCGCCATACCGCCGCAGCAGGACGGTTTTGATGACGTGCGGAAGGAATACGCCGCCATGCTCAAAGAACAGCTTGCAAAGGGCAATAACGGGCTTGTGAAGCGTAAATATCTGACGTTCACACTGGAAGCCGACAGCCTTAAAAATGCAAAATCAAGACTTTCAAGACTGGAAACGGATATATTAAACCACCTCAAAATCTTAGGGGCAGCGAACCGACCCCTTGACGGGAAAGAACGGCTTGAAGTGCTGCACGGCATTTTCCACCCGGACGGGGACAGGAAATTTTTATTCAACTGGAAATGGCTTGTACCGTCCGGGCTTTCCACAAAAGACTTCATTGCGCCGCCCTCATTCGCTTTCAGAAACGGGCGTATGTTCGGCATGGGCGACAAGACCGGGGCGGTATCGTTCTTACAGATACTTGCGCCGGAACTGAATGACCGCCTGCTTGCCGACCTCTTGAACGTGGACGGGCATTTATTAGTCAACCTGCATATCCGCAGTATCGACCAAAGCGAAGCCATAAAGACCATTAAGCGCAAGATAACCGACCTTGACGCAATGAAGATAGCCGAGCAGAAAAAGGCAGTACGTTCCGGGTATGACATGGATATAATCCCGTCCGACCTTGCCACCTACGGCGGGGACGCTAAAGACCTCTTGCGGGACTTGCAGAGCCGCAACGAGCGAATGTTTTTACTTACGCTGCTTGTGGTAAACCTTGCGGACAACAGACAGCAGCTTGACAATCAGATTTTTCAGACGGCGGGCGTGGCGCAGAAAGCGAACTGCTCCCTTGTGCGCCTTGACTATCAGCAGGAAGCCGGGCTTATGTCGTCCCTGCCTTTGGGACTGAATGAGATACCCATTCAGCGGGGGCTTACGACAAGCAGCACGGCTATTTTCGTGCCGTTTACCACGCAGGAGCTTTTTCAGAACGGGGAAGCCCTCTATTACGGCTTGAACGCACTTTCTAACAACATGATACTTGCGGACAGGAAAAAGCTCAAAAATCCTAATGGTTTAATTTTAGGGACACCGGGCAGCGGCAAGAGTTTTTCCGCAAAGCGTGAAATCACAAACGTATTCCTTGTTGCGGACAAAAAGGACTGTATCTTGATATGCGACCCCGAAGCAGAGTACGCACCGCTTGTCAACCGTTTAGGCGGGCAGGTAGTGAAAATCTCCCCCACAAGCCGGGATTTTGTGAACCCTATGGACTTGAACCTCAACTATTCCGAGGACGAAAGCCCCCTGTCACTGAAAAGCGATTTTATCCTTTCCCTTTGTGAGCTTGTCGTGGGCGGCAAAAGCGGCTTAGAGCCTATCGAAAAGACCGTGATTGACCGAGCCGTGCGGGAGGTTTACCGTGAGTACCTTGCCGACCCCGACCCGGCGAAAATGCCGATTTTGGAGGATTTGTATAATGCACTAAAGAAACAGCCGGAAGCGGAAGCCGCACGGGTAGCCGCAGCACTGGAATTATATGTGCATGGAAGCCTTAACGTGTTCAACCACCGCACCAACATAGACATACATAACCGCCTTGTCTGCTTTGACATTAAGGAATTGGGAAAGCAGCTCAAAAAGTTAGGTATGCTCATCATACAAGACCAAGTTTGGGGGCGTGTGACGGAAAACCGGGAGCTACACGCCAACACATGGTTCTATTGTGACGAATTTCACTTGTTACTGAAAGAGGAACAGACGGCGGCTTATTCCGTGGAGATTTGGAAGCGTTTCAGAAAATGGGGCGGCATACCCACGGGTATCACGCAGAACGTCAAAGATTTGCTTGCAAGCCGGGAAATCGAAAATATCTTTGAAAACAGCGACTTTATCTATATGCTGAACCAAGCGGGCGGCGACAGGCAGATTTTGGCGAAACAGTTAGGCATATCCAATAAGCAGCTTTCCTATGTGACCCACTCCGAAGCCGGGCAGGGGCTTATCTTCTACGGCAACGTGATACTGCCCTTTGTAGACCGTTTCCCGACCGACACCGAGCTTTACCGCATAATGACGACCCGCCCGGAGGAACTTGCCAATGGATAAAAAAACCGCCCTTACCGTACAAAGGACTGACCCGGAAACGGCGGTTGCGTTTATCAGAAAATACCACTACTCAAAAGTGCTGCCCCGCCTTACCCGCCATTATTTGGGGATTTACCGGGGCGGGCAGCTTTCCGGCGTTGTCCTCTTAGGTTGGGGGACGCAGCCTTTACAGACGATAAGAAAGATTTTCCCACGGCACGGCTTTCTGACCTCTGACTATTTGGAGATTGGAAAAATGTGCTTTCTCCCGGAACTGAACCACACCGGGTATTTCGGCAGCCTTGCGCTCTCCGCACTCATACGTTGGGTACGGGACAACACGGGCTGCCTTTTCCTTTACACCCTTGCGGACGGCATTATGGGGAAATGCGGGTATGTGTACCAAGCGGCGAATTTCCGCTATTTGGGGCATTTCACGACAAGCGTTTACCGGGACACCGCCACCGGGGAGAAGATACACCCCCGGAGTGCCGGGCAGCTTTTAACAGAAAATGCGGCGTTGGAGGGCGTTGCAAAAAAGAACTGGCTGACCCATGACTTTTGCGCTGCAAAAGGAATTGAGAAGATCAACGGGCGAATGTTCCGCTACATCTTTCCTCTGACCGGGGAAGCAAAGAAAATCTTGAACAGCTACCCGCAGTATAACGCCATACCCTACCCCAAAGACAAAGATTTATATTTTGCCGTCCGCACCGGGCAAAGGCAGTACAGGCAGATACCGCCGCCCCGGTTTGACCGGGACGTGTGCAACTATAACCCGCAGAAATACGGGGACAAAAAGGAGGATTGAAACATGGGCGCAAAGGACGCAAAACAGCAGGACGCATTGACAGAACTCCTTGACCTGCTGACACAGAACGGGAAAAAGCAGGAAGCCGCCGAGCTTTCCGCTTTATTCTCACAATTCGCAGCTATGGAAACACAGTACGGGAAAGTGCTTTCCGAACTTGCCGCCGTGCGTGAGCAGCTTGCCACGCTCCATGACGGGGGAAACAGAGCCGCCGCCATGCAGGAAACCAAGCAGACGCAGGCGCACATCACGCAGGCAAAAGAAACCCTCTCCACCTTAAAGGAGAACATGACCGACAAAATCAGAAAGACGCTTGCCGCCGTCAAGCAGCACGGCATTTCAGCACTGAACAAGGCGGCTGACTTCTTAGGCGTGAAAAAGGCACTTGCGGAAATGAAAGGCAGCGTACAGGACGCTATCGCTTCCACACAGGGCAGCATTGACCGTATCAACGCCATAGGCAGCGAACTCCACGCCCTTAACGAACACGCAAAGAACTTAGGGCGTGCGCTGACGGGAAAGGAGCGCAAGGAGCTGACACAGCGCAACGAGGACAAGGGCGTGCTTGCCGCCATTGCCAAGCCCTTAAAACGGCATAAAACCACTTTAGAGGGCATGGAAAAGAACATTGACCGGGCAATGGCACGGGTGGAACGGTTGGAGCAGGCAGCCGCCAAAGGCAAAGAAAAACCCTCTATCCGTGAGGAAATCAAAGCCGCAGCCGCAAAGCCGGAACAGCCCAAGAAGAAAGCCCCGCAGAAAGCGCAGGAAGCGGCTTTATAAAGGGGGGATAACCATTCATGCAGGAATTTAAGGCAAAGGCAAAGACCACGCAGAAAATGACCCGTGACGGCGTTGTGGAAACCAACCAAGCCACCGGGGAGCAGACCAAAAAGAGCCAAAGGGAAACAGACGATTTTTCCGGCGGCACGGCGGAAAACATGACCGGGAAAGCCCTAAACCGTGCCGCCGCCGAAAGGCAGCACCACAAGGCGAAGAAACGCAGGAAAAAGGCAAATAAAGCCGACAAAAAAGCACAGGAAGCCACGGGGAAGCAGACAACCCGCCTGCAATTTTCCGAAGCGGAGCGCAGCGACCCGGAGCTTGCAAAGTATGTGAAGAAATCCGAGAAAGCCGCTGATAAACTGGAAACGGCAAGGGAAAAGATACCCAAGCAGAAACGTATCAAGGCGGCAAGGGAATTTGACGAAGCCACCGGGCGGGCAAAGACCCGCCTTTACTTTGAAAAGACCGACAAGCCCCCGAACGGGAAGCTGCACCACAACCCGGCTGACCGCCCCGTGCGGGAAATCAAGAATTATGTGCATGGGAAAGTGAGCGAGGTTGAGAAAGACAATTCCGGCGTTGAGGGGGCGCACAAGTCGGAGAAACTTGCGGAACGGGCAAGCAGCTACGCAAGCCGGAAGCTGAAAGAGGGCTACCGCAGCCACAAGCTAAAGCCCTACCGAAAAGCCGCCAAAGCGGAAGCAGCGTCACAGAAAGCAGATACAAACTATCTCTACCACAAGACGCTAAAGGAGAACCCGGAGCTTGCGAGCAACCCCCTCTCCCGTTTCCACCAAAAACAGCAGATTAAAAAACAGTACGCAAAGGATTTACGGGCGGCACAGAAAGCCGGGGCGACAGCCGGAAAGACGGCAAAAAACACCCGCAAAACGGCACAGAAAGCCGGGGAAGCCACGAAAAAGACCACGGACTTTATCGCCCGCCACTGGAAAGGCATACTGACCGCCTGCGTGTTCCTGCTTTTAATCGTGATGATATTTACCGGGCTATCTTCCTGCGCCGCCGTGATACAGGGCGGCGTTTCCTCTGTCTTAGGCACTTCCTACACCGCCGAGGACGAAGCAATCCGGGAAGTAGAAGCCGACTATAAGGAACTGGAAAGCGAATTGCGGGAGGAAATCGCAGACATAGAAACGGACTACCCGGACTATGACGAATACCAGTACCATTTAGACGAAATCGGGCATGACCCTTTTGCGCTTGCGTCCTACCTTACCGCCAAGCTCTACGACTATACAAGGGAGGAAGCGAGGGCAGAGATACGGGCATTGTTTGAAAAGCAGTACACCCTTACCCTGCGGGAAGAAATACAGACACGCTACCGCACGGAAACCACCACCGACCCGGAAACCGGGGAAACGACCACCGAGGAAATCCCCTACGATTATTACATTCTCCATGTGACGCTGACAAATAAAAACATAGAAACCCTTGCCGGGGAACTTTTAACCCCGGAGCAGAAAGAAATGTTTGACATCTACATGGAAACCAAAGGCAACAAGCCGGACGTGTTCGGGGAGGACTACGCAGCGGGAACGCCGGGCAGCGGGGAATACACGGATTATGAGATACCCCCGGAAGCCCTCTCTGATGAACGCTTTGCCGCCATGATTGCGGAAGCGGAAAAATACTTAGGCTACCCTTACGTTTGGGGCGGCAGTTCCCCGTCAACGTCCTTTGACTGTTCGGGCTTTGTGTGTTGGGTAATCAACCATTCCGGCGCAGGGAGTGTCGGCAGGACAACGGCGCAGGGGATTTTCAATTACACAACGCCAATCGCCCCAAGCGAAGCCAAGCCGGGGGACATTATCTTTTTCACGGGGACGTATGACAGCGGATCGGCGGTTAGCCATGTGGGGATTTATGCAGGAAACGGCATGATGATACATTGCGGCAACCCCATTTCCTACGCTTCCGTCAACACCCCCTACTGGCAGTCACACTTTTATTCTTACGGCAGGCTACCGTAACAAAAAAATCTGAACTGGAGGAATTATTTTTATGATGAAACTGGAACGTATCATTGCGGAGATTGACAAGACCAAAGACGCAATCTCCAAACAGCAGGCAAGGCTTAGGGAACTGGAAGCACAGAAAACCGAGGTTGAAAACCTGCAAATCGTACAAATGGTAAGGGCATTACGCATGACCCCGGCAGAGCTTTCCACCTTTTTACAGGGCAAGCCGGACAATGCCCCGACAGCAGCCACAGCACCCGCAAACAGCACCCTTTTTTCAAGACAGGAGGACACCGAGAATGAGTAAAAAAATCTTACATACCTTTATCGCACTTGCCGCCGCCCTTATCCTTACGGGCGGCTTTTCCATGACCGCCTACGCAGGCGGCGGGGAGGAATACGAAGTTACCGAACCCACGCCCGAACCGAAGCCGGAGGAAACGGCAGAGCCGAGCGACCCTTTAACCCCGGAGGGGAACGCTACCCTTGTTGATGATATTTGGGGCGAGAACAAGCAGCTTATCACAGTAACCACCAAGAACGGCAATTATTTTTATATCCTTATCGACCGTGCCGCCGAGGGGGAAAACACCGTGCATTTCCTTAACATGGTTGACGAAGCCGACCTTATGGCACTGATTGAGGACGGGGAAAAGGAGGAAACAACGGTCATGCCGCAGACCTGCACCTGCAAGGAGAAATGCGAAGCCGGGGCGGTCAACGAAAGCTGTCCCGTGTGCCTTAATAACCGTAATTCCTGCACTGGCATAGAGAAAGAAACCGAGCCGGAAACCAAAGCCGAGCCGGAACAGCCAAAGGACAATAAAGGCACAAAGAGCCTGCTCCTGCTCTTTCTGCTGACGCTCTTTGCAGGCGGCGGGGCGTTCTATTATTTCAAGTTTATCAAGCCAAAGGACACCGCAAAGGGCAGCCCGGATTTTTCCGATTTTGACTTTGACGAGGACGAAGAAAGCGGCTATGAGGACGACACCGATTATGACAGCTACGGGGACGATACGGACGGCGCAGACGATACCGAAGCGGACGAAGAAACGGACTACGGGGACGACACCGAAGCCGAAGAAACAGGGCTTGAAGATGATACGGAGGGCGGCGTATGACGTGGTTCACTGACAGCCCTTATGAAAGAATGATGACACAGAAACCGGGACACGGGCGGCATGGGGACGACACGCCGCCCGTCCCCCATTCCCCGGCTTGTACTGGCTGCCCTTACCACAAGGGGCTATCCCCTTGTATCGGGTACTGTATCAAGAAGCTGCTTGCAAAGAAAAGCACCGAGCCGGAACGCTGAAAATGATAGATTTACGCCTTGCATTGTGATAAAATCAACTCAACAGTTTACCACGAAAGGAAAGATACACCATGAAAAATATACTTATCATTAAAGGCGGGGGACGACCCAAAGGCAACACCGCACAATTAACGGCAAGTTTTGAAAAAGGCGCAACGGACGCAGGACACAGCGTTGAAACAATCTCCCTTTTGAAGAACGAGGTAAAAGGCTGTTTAGGCTGTAACGCTTGCCGATATGGAAAGCCATGTATTCAGAAAGACAGCTTCAACGAACTTGTCCCCAAAATCAAAAATGCGGACTTGATTGTTTTTGCTTCCCCGCTTTATTTTTGGACTATATCATCAAGAATAAAAGCATTTATCGAAAGATTTTACTGTATTGCGGAGGAAGATAATAACCCGCCATTGGGACGCTATGAGAAATACCCCGTCAAAGACAGTGCGCTCCTTATGACCGCCGCTGATAATTTCTTTTGGACGTTTGAACAGGCAGCGTCCTATTATCAGTTTGCCATTGTCAATTACATAGGCTTCCATGACAAAGGTATGCTGCTTGCGGGCGGCTGCGGGGACACAAACGGGAAACCACAGATTGACAAAACAGACCATTTACAGAGAGCCTATGAGTTTGGGAAAAATATATATTCCTAAACACAAAAAAACTTATCAATCCTATATTTTTAAGAGTAATCGTTAATGCGGTTGCTCTTTTTTTGTGCCAAAAAGGAGGAAATTTATATGCAGTTGGTAATCGCAGAAAAACCGAGCGTGGCAATGTCAATCGCCGCCGTGATCGGCGCAGACGAAAAAAAGGACGGCTACATGGAGGGCGCAGGCTATCTTGTTAGTTGGTGCGTGGGACATCTTGCGGGACTGGCAGACGCTACCCACTACGGGGATTTTAAGAAATGGCGTTATGAGGATTTACCAATCCTGCCCCAAACGTGGGAAACCGTCATATCCCCGGACAAGGAAGAACAGTTTGAAACCTTAAAGAACCTCATGCACCGGGCAGACGTGGAAGCCCTCATTTGCGCCACGGACGCAGGGCGTGAGGGGGAACTGATTTTCCGCTTTGTCTATGAGAAAGCCGGGTGTGAAAAGCCGTTCTACCGCCTATGGATTAGCAGCATGGAGGAAAGCGCAATCAGAAAGGGCTTTGAGGATTTGCGGGACGGACACGACTACGACCCGCTGTATCATTCCGCACTCTGCCGGGCAAAGGCTGACTGGCTGATCGGTATCAATGCGACCCGTCTTTTTTCCGTCCTCTACAACCACACCTTGAACGTGGGGCGGGTACAGACACCGACCCTCTCCCTGCTTGTGGAACGTGACAACGCCATAGAAAATTTTCAGAAGAAAAAATACTATGTGGTGCATATCGGCAACGGTACTTTTGAAGCGACAAGCCCGCCTTACACAGAGAAAACCGAAGCCGAAAAGCTCCGCAAGGATTGTGACGGGGAAACGGCGGTATGCACTTCCCTTGTCCGGGAAGAAAAGACCGAGAACCCGCCCCGCCTTTACGACTTAACAACCTTGCAGCGGGAAGCAAACAGGCTTTACGGCTACACCGCCAAACAGACCCTTGACTATACCCAATCGCTCTATGAAAAGAAGCTATGCACCTACCCCCGGACGGACAGCCAATATCTCACGGACGATATGCTCCCCACCGCTGAAACTATCGTGTCCGGGCTTTTCGGTACACTGGACTTTGCAAAGGGCGTTGACCTTGCCCCGGACTATTCCCGCATACTGAACAGCAAAAAAGTGACCGACCACCACGCAATCATTCCCACCGCCGAAGCGGTAAAGACGGACAAGGGCAGCCTGCCGGAAAGTGAAAGAAATATCCTGCTCCTGCTCTCCATGAAACTGTTATCCGCAACGGCGCAGCCCCACCGATACGAAGCCGTGACCGCTTCCCTCTCCTGCGGCGGCGTAACCTTTACAGCAAAAGGAAAGACCGTCAAATGCGAGGGCTTTAAGGAACTGGAACACCGCTTCCGTGCCACCTTAAAAACCAAGCCGGAGGACGGGAAAACCGCAAAAGAACCCCCCTTGCCGGAGCTGACCGAGGGACAGGAAATCAAGGCAAAAGCAGCCATGACCGAGCATGACACAACGCCCCCGAAAGCCTATACGGAAGATACTTTACTGTCCGCAATGGAACGGGCAGGAAGCGGGGACATTACCGAGGACGCAGAGCGAAAAGGGTTAGGCACTCCCGCCACCCGTGCGGCGGTACTGGAAAAACTTGTGCAGGCGGGATTTGTGGAGAGGAAGAAAAAGCAGCTTATCCCCACCAAAGATGGCAAGAACCTTGTCGCCGTCCTGCCCGACACCCTCACAAGCCCGAAGCTGACCGCTGAATGGGAAAACGCTCTGACGGAGATTGCAAAAGGCGAAGCCGACCCGGACAGCTTCATGCGTGGCATTGAAGCTATGGCGGCGGGGCTTGTCAATGATTATGCCGCCGTCCCGGAGGAAAAGAAAAAGCTGTTTGCGCCGGAGCGAAAGGAAATCGGCAAGTGTCCCCGGTGTGGCTCTCCCGTCTATGAGGGGAAGAAAAATTTTTATTGCAGCAGCAAAGACTGTCAATTCTCCATGTGGAAAAATGACCGCTTTTTTACGGGCAAGAAAAAGGAGCTGACCGCTTCCATTGCCGCCGCTTTACTTAGCAAAGGCAGGGCAGCCATGAAAGGCTTGTATTCCGAGAAAACGGGCAAGACCTATGAAGCTGACGTGCTGCTTGCAGACACGGGAGAAAAGTATGTCAATTACAAAATCGAGTTGAAGCAGACCAAGAAGCCAAAACCCAAGAAGTAACCCACAGAAGAATAGCAAGCATAGGGATTGAGTACCCAATCCCGTAAAACCCCCACTTTTCCGTCCTGCGGACTTGTGGGGATTTTGCTTGTTGGGAAGTGTCCCAAACCCTCTAAAAATCAAAAACCGAGAAAGGAGCTATGCCAATGAAAGATGATTTTACCATGCTGATACAGAACCGCACCGAATTTGAAAAGGGCAACCCGGCGACCGTGTTCCTCTCCCTGCCCGCCACAAAAGAAGAACTCCACGAAGCCATGAAAGCACTGAACATCACAGCCGATAACCCACAGGATTTTTTCTTGAACGGCTATTCCACCGCCGAGGGCAGACGGATTGAGATACCCTCTGACTGGATAAGGGACGGCGACCTTGACAGGATAAATTTCCTTGCTTCCCGACTGGAAGAAATGACCCCGGAGCAGCTTGAAAAACTGGACGCTGTTATGCACAGCGGCTTCAAGCCGGAAAGCCTTGACAAGCTGATAGACCACACCTATAACACAGATTTTTATTCCTACATTCCGGGAATTTTAAGCTATAAGGAATTGGGCGATTATTTCCTCAATGACAGCGGCAAAGTGCAAATGCCGGAGGAATGGAAAGCCGGGATTGACAAGGAAAGTTTCGGCTTCAACGCCGCACTCCATGAGGACGGGAAGCTGACCGACTACGGTTATATCGCAAGAAGCGGGACGGACTGGAAAGAGGTTTACGCCGGGCAGGAAACGCCGGAGAAATACCGTATCATGGGCTACCCCGAAGCGGAACGCACCGCCCCGGTTGACATAGCCGCCGCCAATCCCATACGCCCCATTGAATTAACGGCGCAGAAGCCCGCCGAGAAGATGAAAGAGATAACGGACAGACTGGAACAGGGCATACAGGATTTATTCGAGAGTGACCGCTTCAAAGAATATTTGCAGGTAATGTCAACATTCCATGATTACAGCTTTAACAATACCCTCTTAATCGCCATGCAGAAGCCGGACGCAACCTTTGTAGCGGGCTATACCTCATGGAAACAGAAATACGGGCGGCAGGTGGTAAGCCATGCAAAAAGTATCAAAGTGATTGCCCCGTCCCCCTACAAAGTGAAAAAGGAAGTTGACAAAATCGACCCCAAGACCCAAAAGCCCGTGATTGGCAAAGACGGAAAACCCGTCAAGGAAGAAACGGAAGTAACCGTCCCGGCGTTCAAGGTGGTTTCCGTCTTTGACGTGTCGCAGACCGAGGGAAAGGAGCTTCCCACTATCGGCGTTGACGAGCTGACCGGGGACGTGGCACAGTACGCCGATTTCTTCAAGGCAACCGAGCAGGCAAGCCCCGCCCCGGTAGGATTTGAAAAGATAGAAAACGGCGCAAAGGGCTACTACTCACAGACCGAAAAACGCATTGCCATTAACGAGGGCATGAGCGAGCTGCAGAACCTTAAAACGCTGATACATGAGATTGCACACGCCAAGCTGCATGACATAGACCTTAACGCACCCGCAGAGAAGCAGGCAGACCGACCAGACCGCCGCACCCGTGAGGTACAGGCGTTATACCCATGTTTTTATAATGTTGATTTTTTATATTATCTCCCATAAATCCTCACTTTCTTGTACAAAAGATGAGCATTATCAGATACGCTGTTCTCAGGTTTTCCCCTCGAATGGGAAGCCGGAAAGGAGCGCATTTGATATGCAAATAAACTATTTAGATGCTGTTTCATCAGTCCTCAATATGATGAAGCAGCCAGACAGTGCATGTAAGAATATAGACATGCACAGAACCTGTTACACCACGCTCTTCAAACACCTGATGGAAAAGGGCATTCCTTTTTCAGTGGATGCCGCGCTGGACTGGCTTGAGATTAAGAAACAGGAAATTTCCTATGAGACATGTTCCCAATATAGAAACGCCCTGTTCCGCCTTGAGCATTACCTGCTCTTTGGAGATATCGAAAGTCCTTTCTGCCGCTCAGAAGACAGTTTTTTCTGCCGTAGCGGGATGTCGGAATCCTTTTTCCGCCTGACATATGAGTTGGAGAAATACTATGCGTCCAACCAGAATCCCAGCTATTACCATACGTATTCCGTTGCCACAAAAGAGTTTTTCAAGCTTGCGACTTCCCTTGGAATTACAGAGCCGGAAGCAGTCACCATAGATACTCTTATCGAATACTGGAATACTTACTGCAAATCCTGTGGCTCTCCCGACAGATGCCAGAACGCCGTATGCGCCATGACGGCGCTTATGAAATACCTTCACCTCCGGGGTGATGTGCCGGAGTGTTATCAGCTGGTTCTTTTTGGCGGTAACGCTGAAATACTGCCCGGTATGAAACTCCCCAAAACAGGCGCCGCATTCCATCCCAGTGTACCTCTTGAACATAAAGCGGAAGAGTATCTTGACGCCTTGGACGATTGGAAATACACGGAATCATCAAAAGCTGTTTACCGCAATGATTTCACATGGTATTTCATGTTTTTGGAACTTAACCGCCTGGAACATTCGGCAGAAACTGTAGCCCTATGGATAGATATACTTCCGGATTGTCCGAATCAGTCCAAAGCCAGCAATTCTGTATCGGCCCACCGTTCACACACGATCAAAATGTTTGAAAAGTATCTCCAGGGCACAATGGAATCTAATATGACTGCTGATCCAAAGCGTGCGTCCGATCATCTTCCGCCATGGAGCAAAAGCATCCTTGATGGTTTTATAGAGAACCGAAGGCGGGATGGAATGACTAATAATACACTTACCATGTGCAGGGCTGCCGGATGCGGTTTCTTCAAATATCTTGAAGATAATGGAATAGACAACCCATTGTCCATAACACCTCATGTAGTGAAAGCGTTTCATAACCATGATGTCCACTCGACCCCGGAAAGTAAAAATGCATATGGGGCAAAGCTCCGTCAGCTTCTGCGGTACATGGCTGACCAGGATCTGGTTCCGCCAACACTTGTTTTTGCAGTATCCGCAAGCTGCGCTCCCCATCGCAGCATAGCTGATGTTCTGAGCGACGATATGGTCGAAAAAATATATGAATACCGTGAGAAAGCTTCCACTCCCATAGAACTCAGGGACACAGCTATGGTTATGCTCGGCCTCAGGATGGGTATCAGGGGAGCAGACATTCTAAAGCTTCAGGTAAATGATTTTGACTGGAAAAACAAAACTGTTTCCTTCATCCAGCAGAAAACAGGGAAAGCAATCACGCTTCCAGTCCCAACAGATGCAGGTAATTCTGTATATAAATACATCATGAATGGACGTCCGGAAGCAGCTGCCACAGGCAGCGGATATATATTTATCCGCCATCAGGCGCCATATATTCCGCTTAAAGTTACAACGGCGTGCCGTGGAGCTTTAAAAAGAATACTTGCTGAATATGGATTTGAATTATCTGCTGGTCAGGGCTTTCATATGACACGAAAAACATTTGCCACAAGAATGCTCCGGGCAGACAACAAACTTGATGATATTTCCAATGCTCTCGGGCATGCACGTCAGGAAACTGCCGAGGTATATCTTGAACGTGACGAAGTTAAAATGAGGCTCTGCCCTTTGGAATTTGGAGGTGTTTTATCATGACATACATTTTTGAGAGCGGTCTGGCACATCATATCGAAGGACTTATACAGCAAAAACGAGCTGATGGATATGCCTATAATTCCGAAGAAAAGCTGTTAAAACGCTTTGATACCTTTTGCGTACAGAATTATCCGGAACTGACAACAGTCACCTATGAAATGGCAGCCAAATGGTCTGAAGCCAGACCAGGCGAAGGAGATGCCTATCATAATCGCCGTATGTCGATAGTGAAGGTGCTGAGTGAATATATCCTTTCCCTTGGTCAGGAAGCATACATTCCTAATTTTTTCTGCAAGGCTTACCGTCCTGTTCTTTACATTCCATCAAAAGAGGAAGTAAAGGAACTGCTACAGAAAATGGATATCCGCACGTCTCATAATTCAGAGCAATTTAGACTCGATAGAGAGTGCAAAATTCTTTTTCTCCTATATTTTTGCTGTGGTCTGCGTCTGTCAGAAGGGCGATTGCTAAAATGGGAGCACATAGACCTGGATAAAGGAATACTTACTGTCCTTGGCTCAAAAGGTAACAAGGACCGTCTTGTATATCTTCCACAGGATAGCCTTCCGGTACTTAAAAACTATAAAGAACGTCAGGAAACGCTTTTCCCCGGAATTGACTGGGCTTTTCCGGGAAAAGATCCACATAAGCCTGTTTCGTGCTCTGGAGTAGAATCAAGTTTTAACCGCCATTGGGCTATGCTTCCGGTTGCCAAGACGATTGATAAACATCCGACACCCCACTGTTTACGCCATGCTTTTGTAGTAGAGAGATTTAATGAGTGGATGCATCAGGGAATTGATACAAACACTATGCTCCCATATTTAAGCAGATACCTTGGACACAAAAGTCCTGATGAAACGTATTATTACTATCATCTTGTAGAAAAGGCATTTGATACCATCCGGGAGAAAGATTCAGTGTCTGGAAAGGTCATTCCGGAGGTGATACCCTATGAAGAATAAATCAGCAAAGATATCGACTGACCAGCTGTTCTTTTCTCAGACATGGAACTTTCTAAATGTTTATTTGGCAAAGCAGGCCGGACGCAGTCAGGCTACAGCAGAATCCTACAGAGATTCCCTTACAATATTTAAAAACTACCTTGTAGGTGAATTAGGTAAGTCTATAAGCACCTTTCAGTTTTCCGATTGCACCAAAGAATGTATTTATAATTTTAGAGAATATCTGCTTGCAAATGGCAGCCAGCCATCAACTGTAAATGTAAGAGTCGCGGCTATCCGTGCTTATCTGAATTATGCCTCGGATATGGACATATCAATCCAGTCAGTTGCCCTGGCAATCAGTCAGATCTCACCATGCAAAACCATAAAAAAGGAAAAGCCTATTCTGTCCGATGATGCACTTGCTGCAATACTGTCCGCACCGCCGAATACGAAATTCGGTGTACGAGACCGTGCTATTTTGATTCTTCTCTACGATACAGCTGTAAGAATCAGTGAGCTACTTAGTATTCGCTTATGTGATATCGCAATGGAATCAAAATATCCCAACATTTTCATAACCGGCAAAGGTAATAAAGAGAGAACCATACAATTAACAGCTAAAGCAGTCGAACACCTTAGGGAATATATACGTGTATATCACAGTAATTCTTCCAAAGAAGCATACTTATTTTCCACAACCATAAAAGGTGTAACAGACAGGATGTCCGTTGGAAATGTCCAGCGGATTATAAAAAAATATGCAGCTCTGGTCAGAGAATCAGGGATTAGCCTTCCGGATTCGGTTCACTGTCATATGTTCCGCCGGACCAGAGCCACAAATCTTTATCAGGATGGAATCGCCATTGAGCTAGTTTCTACAGTGTTAGGACATGCCAGAACTGATACAACTAAAAGCTACTATGCAAAGCCATCGGTAGAACAGCTTAGAGACGCAATGGAATCTGTCCCAACACCCGCATCTGATGAGGTGCCAATGTGGGAGGGCAACGAAGATGAAATGGCAAGACTTTGCGGGTTGCGCTAACGAATAATGCCCATCTTTTAGCAGTAAAACGTCTTATTTCTCAGCATTCTTTAAAATGATTAACATTTTGGAATGCTGAGTATAAGGC
>KE159543.1:27386-62882 GCA_000403215.2 Lachnospiraceae bacterium A4 | reverse complement strand
TTATACCCATGTTTTTATAATGTTGATTTTTTATATTATCTCCCATAAATCCTCACTTTCTTGTACAAAAGATGAGCATTATCAGATACGCTGTTCTCAGGTTTTCCCCTCGAATGGGAAGCCGGAAAGGAGCGCATTTGATATGCAAATAAACTATTTAGATGCTGTTTCATCAGTCCTCAATATGATGAAGCAGCCAGACAGTGCATGTAAGAATATAGACATGCACAGAACCTGTTACACCACGCTCTTCAAACACCTGATGGAAAAGGGCATTCCTTTTTCAGTGGATGCCGCGCTGGACTGGCTTGAGATTAAGAAACAGGAAATTTCCTATGAGACATGTTCCCAATATAGAAACGCCCTGTTCCGCCTTGAGCATTACCTGCTCTTTGGAGATATCGAAAGTCCTTTCTGCCGCTCAGAAGACAGTTTTTTCTGCCGTAGCGGGATGTCGGAATCCTTTTTCCGCCTGACATATGAGTTGGAGAAATACTATGCGTCCAACCAGAATCCCAGCTATTACCATACGTATTCCGTTGCCACAAAAGAGTTTTTCAAGCTTGCGACTTCCCTTGGAATTACAGAGCCGGAAGCAGTCACCATAGATACTCTTATCGAATACTGGAATACTTACTGCAAATCCTGTGGCTCTCCCGACAGATGCCAGAACGCCGTATGCGCCATGACGGCGCTTATGAAATACCTTCACCTCCGGGGTGATGTGCCGGAGTGTTATCAGCTGGTTCTTTTTGGCGGTAACGCTGAAATACTGCCCGGTATGAAACTCCCCAAAACAGGCGCCGCATTCCATCCCAGTGTACCTCTTGAACATAAAGCGGAAGAGTATCTTGACGCCTTGGACGATTGGAAATACACGGAATCATCAAAAGCTGTTTACCGCAATGATTTCACATGGTATTTCATGTTTTTGGAACTTAACCGCCTGGAACATTCGGCAGAAACTGTAGCCCTATGGATAGATATACTTCCGGATTGTCCGAATCAGTCCAAAGCCAGCAATTCTGTATCGGCCCACCGTTCACACACGATCAAAATGTTTGAAAAGTATCTCCAGGGCACAATGGAATCTAATATGACTGCTGATCCAAAGCGTGCGTCCGATCATCTTCCGCCATGGAGCAAAAGCATCCTTGATGGTTTTATAGAGAACCGAAGGCGGGATGGAATGACTAATAATACACTTACCATGTGCAGGGCTGCCGGATGCGGTTTCTTCAAATATCTTGAAGATAATGGAATAGACAACCCATTGTCCATAACACCTCATGTAGTGAAAGCGTTTCATAACCATGATGTCCACTCGACCCCGGAAAGTAAAAATGCATATGGGGCAAAGCTCCGTCAGCTTCTGCGGTACATGGCTGACCAGGATCTGGTTCCGCCAACACTTGTTTTTGCAGTATCCGCAAGCTGCGCTCCCCATCGCAGCATAGCTGATGTTCTGAGCGACGATATGGTCGAAAAAATATATGAATACCGTGAGAAAGCTTCCACTCCCATAGAACTCAGGGACACAGCTATGGTTATGCTCGGCCTCAGGATGGGTATCAGGGGAGCAGACATTCTAAAGCTTCAGGTAAATGATTTTGACTGGAAAAACAAAACTGTTTCCTTCATCCAGCAGAAAACAGGGAAAGCAATCACGCTTCCAGTCCCAACAGATGCAGGTAATTCTGTATATAAATACATCATGAATGGACGTCCGGAAGCAGCTGCCACAGGCAGCGGATATATATTTATCCGCCATCAGGCGCCATATATTCCGCTTAAAGTTACAACGGCGTGCCGTGGAGCTTTAAAAAGAATACTTGCTGAATATGGATTTGAATTATCTGCTGGTCAGGGCTTTCATATGACACGAAAAACATTTGCCACAAGAATGCTCCGGGCAGACAACAAACTTGATGATATTTCCAATGCTCTCGGGCATGCACGTCAGGAAACTGCCGAGGTATATCTTGAACGTGACGAAGTTAAAATGAGGCTCTGCCCTTTGGAATTTGGAGGTGTTTTATCATGACATACATTTTTGAGAGCGGTCTGGCACATCATATCGAAGGACTTATACAGCAAAAACGAGCTGATGGATATGCCTATAATTCCGAAGAAAAGCTGTTAAAACGCTTTGATACCTTTTGCGTACAGAATTATCCGGAACTGACAACAGTCACCTATGAAATGGCAGCCAAATGGTCTGAAGCCAGACCAGGCGAAGGAGATGCCTATCATAATCGCCGTATGTCGATAGTGAAGGTGCTGAGTGAATATATCCTTTCCCTTGGTCAGGAAGCATACATTCCTAATTTTTTCTGCAAGGCTTACCGTCCTGTTCTTTACATTCCATCAAAAGAGGAAGTAAAGGAACTGCTACAGAAAATGGATATCCGCACGTCTCATAATTCAGAGCAATTTAGACTCGATAGAGAGTGCAAAATTCTTTTTCTCCTATATTTTTGCTGTGGTCTGCGTCTGTCAGAAGGGCGATTGCTAAAATGGGAGCACATAGACCTGGATAAAGGAATACTTACTGTCCTTGGCTCAAAAGGTAACAAGGACCGTCTTGTATATCTTCCACAGGATAGCCTTCCGGTACTTAAAAACTATAAAGAACGTCAGGAAACGCTTTTCCCCGGAATTGACTGGGCTTTTCCGGGAAAAGATCCACATAAGCCTGTTTCGTGCTCTGGAGTAGAATCAAGTTTTAACCGCCATTGGGCTATGCTTCCGGTTGCCAAGACGATTGATAAACATCCGACACCCCACTGTTTACGCCATGCTTTTGTAGTAGAGAGATTTAATGAGTGGATGCATCAGGGAATTGATACAAACACTATGCTCCCATATTTAAGCAGATACCTTGGACACAAAAGTCCTGATGAAACGTATTATTACTATCATCTTGTAGAAAAGGCATTTGATACCATCCGGGAGAAAGATTCAGTGTCTGGAAAGGTCATTCCGGAGGTGATACCCTATGAAGAATAAATCAGCAAAGATATCGACTGACCAGCTGTTCTTTTCTCAGACATGGAACTTTCTAAATGTTTATTTGGCAAAGCAGGCCGGACGCAGTCAGGCTACAGCAGAATCCTACAGAGATTCCCTTACAATATTTAAAAACTACCTTGTAGGTGAATTAGGTAAGTCTATAAGCACCTTTCAGTTTTCCGATTGCACCAAAGAATGTATTTATAATTTTAGAGAATATCTGCTTGCAAATGGCAGCCAGCCATCAACTGTAAATGTAAGAGTCGCGGCTATCCGTGCTTATCTGAATTATGCCTCGGATATGGACATATCAATCCAGTCAGTTGCCCTGGCAATCAGTCAGATCTCACCATGCAAAACCATAAAAAAGGAAAAGCCTATTCTGTCCGATGATGCACTTGCTGCAATACTGTCCGCACCGCCGAATACGAAATTCGGTGTACGAGACCGTGCTATTTTGATTCTTCTCTACGATACAGCTGTAAGAATCAGTGAGCTACTTAGTATTCGCTTATGTGATATCGCAATGGAATCAAAATATCCCAACATTTTCATAACCGGCAAAGGTAATAAAGAGAGAACCATACAATTAACAGCTAAAGCAGTCGAACACCTTAGGGAATATATACGTGTATATCACAGTAATTCTTCCAAAGAAGCATACTTATTTTCCACAACCATAAAAGGTGTAACAGACAGGATGTCCGTTGGAAATGTCCAGCGGATTATAAAAAAATATGCAGCTCTGGTCAGAGAATCAGGGATTAGCCTTCCGGATTCGGTTCACTGTCATATGTTCCGCCGGACCAGAGCCACAAATCTTTATCAGGATGGAATCGCCATTGAGCTAGTTTCTACAGTGTTAGGACATGCCAGAACTGATACAACTAAAAGCTACTATGCAAAGCCATCGGTAGAACAGCTTAGAGACGCAATGGAATCTGTCCCAACACCCGCATCTGATGAGGTGCCAATGTGGGAGGGCAACGAAGATGAAATGGCAAGACTTTGCGGGTTGCGCTAACGAATAATGCCCATCTTTTAGCAGTAAAACGTCTTATTTCTCAGCATTCTTTAAAATGATTAACATTTTGGAATGCTGAGTATAAGGCCTCCACCTCCTCAGTGCGCCGGTCCTTTTTATGGTCCTGCAAAAACCGCTGGGCGGTCTTTTCGCCGCCGTTAAAGTCCAGGCCGGATTCATCGGTCAGGGGGAGATACCCTTGCTCCGGCAGTTCCAGCGGCTTTGCGGTTATGACGGAACCGGCGTGGTTGACGATAACCCGTTCCTCGACCGCAACCGGCGCGCCGGGGTCATCGTCGGAACCGCGCAGGTCATAACAAAACAGTCCGTCCGGCAGATCGTCTGCGGCAATCCGCTCATTGGAGAACAGGGCTGGCTGTCCAAACAGCTCCACTTCCTGATACAAGGGCGCGTCCGGGTTGTCCGGCACATCAAAGTTGTGCAGCTTGCTGTGGGCGATCTCATGGACAGCGGCGGAAACGGTCTGCACCTCGCTCATGCCCTGGCGGATGGCAATGCGCTGCTGGCTGGAAGAAAAATATCCGTCCGTATCCGCGTCCATTTCCTCAAACGCAAGGGGAACCGGGGCGGAGCGTTTCAGCGCCTCCATAAACGCCTCAAAGTGCCGGACATTCCCGAACAGGTCCGCCGCCAGGGAGGGCAGGGGCTTTCCGTCCGTCTGGCTCACATCAAAGACCTTGACCGGACGGAACAGCGGGATTTCCACCTCTTTTTCCTCCATGACCACCCTGCCGTTTGCGTCCAGCACCGGTGCATGGGTGTCCGGGTCCAGCTTCTGTTCCTCGATTTTCTTCTTATAGGGGGTGGGCGCGATGATGGTGATGCCGCGCTCGCCCTTCTTCACATGGCGCTCAAACTGGTTCTTCCACTTGTTATAGCCAGCCACAAGGGTCGCGTCCGGCTTCTGCATATAGATCAGCATGGTATTATTGACCGAGTAGCGGTGGAACCGGGACATCACCGACAGATAGCGCATATACTTTTCGCTCTCAAACAGTTCCTTGATGTTCTGCTCAATGCCCTCGGTGATTTCCCGCAATCGCTCCCGGTTGGTGGGTTTCTCTGCCATTTCCTTGTTTCTCCTTTCCAAATCCATGATTTTTGTTAGGTGTTCTGCAATCCATGTTTTTTGTTCCTCGATGCCATCCTCCATCAGAAAGTCCAGAAGATACTCCACATAGTCCTTTTGGTGCAGCGCCTCCACAAAAAGGGGGTGCGGTTCATCCTCCGGGGTCAGGGGCGCAAGGCCGGTTTCCCAGCCCCGCAGCAGATGGGCGTAGTCTGCCAGCGCGCGGAAACACCGCTGCTTGGATTCCCGGAACTTCTGCGCTTCTGATTTTTGACGGACATAGGTTTTCTTCGGGGGCGCCTGGCTGTCATAGAGCAGTCCAAAATCCTGGGCCAGTTTTTCCGCAGCCTCTTTGGGGGAGAGGTTATACAGTCTGGCGGCAAAGTCGATCACATCACCGTCCGCCCCGCAGCCGAAACAGTGAAAGCGGCGGTCTAATTTCATGCTGGGCGTCCTGTCATCGTGAAAGGGACAGCAGGCCATACCGTTCCGCTTTACCTCGATTCCATAGTGTTCCGCCGCTTCTCTGGTGGTGATGGACTGCTTTACCGTTTCAAAGACATTCCCGCCCATGCTTATTGACCGGAGGAGGATTTCAACGGCGGCTTATAGCCTGCGGCCCTGGCCCGTTCACTGGCGGCTTTGCGCCGCTTTTCGCTGTACGGCTCCCGGACCGATACGCAGCGTTTGGGGACAATGAAGTTGTGGTCGTCCTTCTTGATGATCTGCTCCGGGTATTTTTCCGCCAGCTTCTCCAGCTTCTTCATCAGCTTGGGGTCATGGGTATAGACCTCTGCCGCAGACTCGGCCTGGTTATAAAGGAGAACCGTTTCTTGTTCCAGCAGCGACAGCTTCATCACGAGCCTCCTTTCCGCTGGCCAAAGTCCAGCTTGAAGTTCACATACTCGCCGGTATCCTCCAAAAGCACATCCGCGTCATAGGTTTTTCCGGTTTTTTCCGAGTAGCAGCCGGTAAGCCTTGCCCGCCCGTCTTTTAAGAGGGCCGCGACAATGGCCTTGGTGGGCTGTTTCTTCTTGGCGCTCCACCACTTGCTGTCTTTCCAGATGGCAAATCTGCAAGTTTCACTTTGGCAGAAAAATCCCTTTTGCGATTCCGTAACCTCACCGCCGCACCGGGGGCATCTGCCTACTGCTTCGCGGGGCGGGGAGAACAGGTACTCGGTTCCCTTGACCACCTGATAGGTTGCCGCCAGCTCCCGCAGCATGGCGTAAATCCCGGACAGAAACTCCTCCGGGGAAAGCTCGCCGCGCTCAATCTCGCCCAGCCGGTACTCCCACTCGGCGGTGAGAAGCGGGGATTGCAGCTGTTCCGGCAGAACCGTAATGAGGGAACGCGCGTCGCGGGAGGGCATCAGCTGGACCGTCTTTTTGCTCTTTTTCCGTTCCAGAAAACCGGTGGAGGCCAGCTTTTCCAGAATCCCGGCGCGGGTGGCAGGCGTACCCAATCCCTTGCGCTCGGCGGTATCCGGCATATCTTCTTTACCGGCGTTCTCCATAGCCGACAGCAGGGTATCTTCGGTGAAATGCTTTGGCGGGCTGGTTTTCCCCTCCTTGACGGAGGCGTTGGAAACAGGTAAAGACTGTCCCTGGGAGAGTTCCGGCAGCGTCTTTTCCTCTGGCCCGCCCTCCGGCTCCGGGGCATTTTTCAGACCGGCGTGATAAGCGGAATCCAGCCTGCGCCAGCCGGGGCGCTGAATGGTTTTCCCTTTTGCGGCAAACTCCTGACCGGCGCAGACCAGCGTGGCGGCGGTTTCCTCGTAGAGATGGGGTTCCGCCACCGCGCACAGCAGCCTTGCGGCCACCAGCTCCAGCACCGCTTTTTCCCCCACAGGGAGGGCGGACAAATCCGCATCCCGAAGATTGCGGGTGGGGATCACCGCATGGTGGTCGGTCACTTTCTTATCGTTGATGACCGCCTCCGGGTTGCAGGTAATGCCGATCCCCTTTCGGAACGGCATGGCATTGGCGGTGAGGTTGACCAGCACTGGCAGGCCCTCCGCCATATCCGAGGTCAGATACCGGCTGTCCGTCCGGGGATAAGTACACAGCTTTTTCTCATAGAGGTTTTGCAGATAGTCCAGCGTTTGCTGGGCGGTAAACCCCAGCAGGCGGTTGGCGTCCCGCTGTAAGGTGGTCAGGTCATAAAGGGCGGGCGGCTTTTCGGACTTCTCTTTCCGCTGCGCCTGTTTCACCACCGCAGAACCGCCCCGGCAGGCGGTTTGCAGCTCTTTCGCGGCGGTTTTGTCTTTCATCTGCGCCCCCACAGCGGTAAATCCGGGCAGTTCCAGCGCCACCGTATAGAACGGCTCCGGCTGGAAGGCTTCAATCTCTGCTTCCCGCTGGACGATAAGGGCCAGTGTCGGGGACATGACCCGCCCGATGTTGAGGGTCCGGCGGTACAGCACCGAAAACAGCCGGGTAGCGTTGATGCCCACCAGCCAGTCGGCTTTGGCGCGGCAGAGCGCCGCCTGATGCAGACCGTCATAGTCCGCGCCGGGGCGGAGGTTTTCAAAGCCCTCCCGGATTGCCGAATCCTCCATGCTGGAAATCCAGAGCCGTTTCATGGGCTTTTTGCACCCCGCCAGCTCATAGACGTTGCGGAAAATCAGTTCGCCCTCCCGTCCCGCGTCACAGGCGTTTACCACCTCGGTCACATCCGGGGCGCACAGCAGCTTTTTGAGAATATCAAACTGTTTCTTCTTGTCCCGCCCCACGCTCATTTTCCAGTCCGAGGGCAGGATCGGCAGATCGTCATAGCGCCACTTGGCGTACTTAGGGTCGTAGCTGTCCGCGTCGGCAAGCCCCGCCAGATGCCCCACGCACCAGCTGACCCGCCAGCCGTTCCCTTCCAGATACCCGTCCTTGCGGGCATTGGCCCCGATCACAGCGGACAGGCTTTGGGCCACCGACGGTTTTTCAGCAATCACAAGGCGCATAATCTTCATCCTCCCATTCTTCCCGCATAGATGTACGCAGCTTTTCCTCAATGCTGTTGTCCTCTGTCAGCATCAGGTCATAGCCGAACCGGTAATCATATCGGTACAGTTTTCCTACCAGATCATTGATGAGGATGCGGCAGGCCAGAATGACACGTTTTTTATCCACCTGCATCAGCTGGTAGCGTTGATAATCGTTGTAATAGGACTCATGCCGGTGCGCGCGGCTGTTGGCGTCCTCCAGCAGCCAGTCTACCGGGTCCTGGCAGCCTTCCTCTTTTTCCCCCTCCATATATTTCAGCAGTTCCATCACCATCGGAAAACTCTGCTCGTCCATGCGGGCTTCTTCTTTCAGATAGCCGATCAGGGCGCATAAAAGCAGGCGGGCCGCTGTCTGTTCCCGTTCCGTTAAAGCCTCCATTGTCTTTGCGGCGTCCGGCAGAAGCCTTTCTTCTACAAAAGTTTCCACATCGCCGGAGTACAGCTGGCGGATGGAATCTATGGACAGCGGGGCGGCTGTGTCGCCATCCATAGAAAAGTCATAGAGGTCGTCGCTCTGTGCAGGCTTTTTCCGAAGTTTGCGTATCAGGGCAGTCAGAATATCGCCGCCCAGATACACCGCCAGACAGCACAGGTCAAAAACAGCGATGCCTTTTATCAATAAAATAAGATACTTCATTTCCGATCTCTCCTTTCTTTCAGCTGCTTTTCCAGTTCCCGGTGGCAGAATCCCACACAGGGCCTCCCGTAGTTGCCGCAGCCATAGCAGGGGTGGCTTTTGGGTAAAGAAGGAGGGCGGGAAGTTTTCTTCCTGCCCTCCGGTTTCTGTGTCATCATGCGCTCAAAGGGGCTGTCGGTGAAGCGGGTCATTCCGGTTCTTCCTCACTTTCCTCCGGTTCCTCCTCCGCGCCCTCCTCGGATTCCCACAGCTCATCTTCCTCATCGCCGTAGTCATAATCGTCCAGATTGTCCGGGCCTTTGGTTTTCGGCTTGTTCTTCATAAACTTGAAGTAGTAGAGCGCGCCCCCGCCGCCTAACAGGGCCACAACCAAAAGCAGGACAGCCGGATTCATGCCGGATTTTTTCTCCGGTTCCGGCTCCATTGCAGGCGGCTCCTCCGGTTCCGCCGCCTTGCCGGTGCAGCTTGTCATGGTAAAGGCGCAGACCGGGCAGTTCCGGTTGATTGCGCCTGCCTGACATTTCTCGGTGCAGCTGCAAACGGCAGGAGGTTCCTCGCTGTCCCCGTCCTCCATCAGCGCCATCAGGTCGGCTTCGTCTACCTGGTTGAGAAAATGGACGGTGTTTTCTCCCTCGTCATCCCGGTCCACCAGGATGTAAAAGTAGTTGCCGTTTTTGGTGGTAACGGTAATCAGCTGCTTGTTCCCGCCGTAATCGTCCACCAGGGTGGCATTGCCATCCGGGGTGAGGGGCGGTGTTTCCTCCGGCTGCTCCACCTGTACGTTGGAATCGTTGGTTTCATCAGCCGGTTCCCCGCCGCCGCCTGCGTAGGCGGGGACTGAAAAACCGCCCATAAGAACCAGGGCGGTGCAAAGCGCGGCCAGTGTCCGCAATAGTTTTTTAGATTTCATCGTGATTTTCCTCCTTCTCTTGGGCATCGGGGGTAGAAGCTCCCATGCCCGGAATCCCGCCGCCGGACAGCAGCGTGTTCAGCTCCTGCGGGGTCATGCGGACCGCCCGCACCAGCTGGACGATTTGCAGGTTCTCCGCCTCGGTTTTCTGCGCCTCCAATTCCCGCAGCTTGTTCTGGTATTCCGCCAGCTTTTCGCGGGTCTTTGCGATCTCCCGGTCAATCCGGTCGATTTTGTTCGTTGCCATCTGTAACACTCCTTCCCACATGGTTTAGTTCCAGTTCATCAGGCCGTAGCCCTTGATGCACTGGTAATTCAGGTCATAGCTTTTGATTTTGCAGGCGTCGCCGGAATTGCCCTCCACCGTATAGACCCGGCTCCCGTCTGTGCCGATCACAATGCCGACATGGTCGGCGGAACCGTCCAAATCCCAGTCAAAGAAAATGGCGTCGCCGGGGGCGATGTTGGCATATCCGCGCCCGCCCCATTGTCCATGCGACTGGAACCAGGGTACGCCCTGGGACTGACAGCCAGCAAAGCGCGGTTCGCTTTTCCCGGCCTGGTTATAGCACCAGCTCACGAAGCAGGCGCACCATTCCACCCGGCTGTTAAAGCCGTACCAGCTCCAATACGGATAGCCGCCCACGTTTCCCACCTGACGCTTCGCCAGATCCACCAGTCCCGGATTGCCGGGGCGGGTCCCGTTTATAAACTCCACGCCGCTCAAATCTTCGGAATTTCCCATATCCGGGGAACCGCCGCCAAACAGCAGCGGCTTGTTGCCCCTGGTGGCGATGTAGACCTGGTACATCTCATATTCATCCGGGGTGAGAAGCTCCGGCGCAAGGGCGGCAATCTGGGTGTTCACAAGCTCCACATGGAGGATGTAGTATTCATAGGGGACTTCCTCGCTGGTCGTTTCCCCGGTTTCCGGGTCGGTGCTGGTTTCGGTGCGGTAGCGGATTTCCACCTCCTCGGTCAGTGTCAGGACATATTGGAGGTCAAAGACCCGCTGTAACTGTGCCGCCGCGCTCTGGGGCGTGTATTCATGGAGCAGGGCGCTTAAATAAGCCGCCAACTCATGGGGGTTATGGCCGATGGGGTCTAAATTGTACCGGTACTCGTCATAGCCGGGGTGCAGGCTCTCCATGTTGTCCAGTTCGGCTTGCAGTTCCGCCTCCTTTGCGGCATAGTCCGCTTCCGTCCCCAGCATATCCTCGTCTTTGGAGGGATAGGTGGAGCCGGACACCGCCGAGCCGATGCTCTGGGCCAGCATGGAGCAGGAGGACAGGGTATTCATCAGCAGGCAGACCAGCAGAAACAGCGCCAGCGCAATCAGGAATCCCTTCTTGTGCCGCATGACAAACCGGCCTGCCTGTTCCGCTTTTTCTTTGACGGACTTTGCCGCCTTGCCGGTCTTGGCAGTATGGCCTGCGGCCTGTGCCGTATGCCCAGCCGTTTGACCGGCGCGTTTGGCGGCGGCATATTCCTTTTTGATGGCCTGCTTTTGCTGCCAGCGGGAAAGGGGGTTGCTGGCAAGCTGGGGGTTCTCCGCCAGGGACTTTTGGTACAGGGCGTTGATGTTTGCTTTTTCCAGCTTTTGCTCCGCCTTTGCCGCTTCGCGGTAGGGTTTCAGTTTATGGCTGCGGTATCCCTCCCGCACCAGCCGCGCACTGACTTCAACAGCCTGCCCGGTCTTGTGCGCCCCTTCCACGCCCACATTGTCCTGTTCGGACTTGCGGATTTCCTTATGCGCCCCGGCAAGCAGCGCGTTGGCCGGAGCGCCCCGTACCGCATGGGACAGCTTGGAGGGCGGCTTTGCCTGTTCCTCAAAGGTCAGTTTCGTTGTTTTCTTTCCGGTATCGGGGTCCATAACGGTCTGCCGGACCTTCTTTTTGGGTATCCTGGCCTGCGCCTTGTCTGCCCGGACAGCTGCTTTCTGTGCGCGGCGGATCGGCTTTTCCAGCGCCGGGTCGGTCTGTTCCTCCCTCGTAAAGCGCAGGCGTGGCTCCTTAATCAAACCATTCCCCCAGCATCAGCGCCTCCATCATATAGAGCAGTTCCACATAGAGGCCCATGCCAGCCGGGGTGTGTAAAGGACGGAGGATCAGGCAGGCATAGACCTGCGCCAGCACATCGGCCAGAAGCTCCGCGCCCCAGCCCTCCAAAACCCTGCCGCCGGTGCCGGGGGAGAGGCAGCACCAGATTTCCGCAAGGCGGAGCAGGCCGGTTTCCCCGTCCCCGTTCAGTTCTGCCGCCATGCTCTCCGCAGTACGGCACTCGCTTACCGCGTCCACCATCGCCAGAAGCAGCTGGCGGCGCTGAATGTCCATCGCCCGCTGCAAAAACAGCCGGGGATTGTGTTTGATTTTCTGTGTAGTCATGATTGCTTTCCCTCCTTTAATTCCTGTAATTTTGTGGTCATGATGCGGTACAGCTCGGTGTCCTTGGGGAACCGGTCGATAAAGGGCAGGATGATGTTGCCGTAGAACAGCAGCCCTTCGCCCTCGCCGGAGTGGGTCACATAGGACAGCTGGTGCGGGGAGATGCCCAGCTGCCTTGCCAGAATCTGCCGGTCCCCGCTTGCCTGGTTGAGCATATACACAAAGTCCGAGTTCTCAAAGATGTTCTCAATCTCCCGGCTGGCAAGCAGGTCCTTGATGTTCTGGGTGATGCCGGTGGGAATCCCGCCCCACTTCCGAAAGCGTTTCCAGATTTCAATGGTATAGGCGGCGGTCTGGTCCTCTTTGAGCAGAAGGTGCATCTCGTCAATGTAGTAACGGGTGGACTTGTGGGCGGCGCGGTTGATGGTGACGCGGTTCCATACCTGGTCCTGTACCACCAGCATACCGATTTTTTTCAGCTGCTTGCCTAACTCCTTGATGTCATAGCAGACAATGCGGTTGTCGATGTTTACATTGGTCCGGTGGTTGAACACATTCAGGGAGCCGGAAACATAGATTTCCAGCGCCGTAGCGATGTACTGCGCTTCTTTTTCCTCCTGGGTCAGCAGGAGGTTATACAAATCCTCCAATACCGGCATATTTTCCGGCCTGGGGTCGTTCAGGTAATCATGGTAGACCAGCCGCACACAACGGTCGATGATGGTTTTCTGGACCGGCTGCAAGCCCTCCTTGCCGCCCACGATCAGCTCGCACAGCGACAGAATGAAGTCGGATTTCAAAGACAGCGGGCTTTCATCGTCCGAGTAGTCCAGGTTTAGGTCCATCGGGTTAATGTAGTCCCCGGAGGTGGGCGAAATCTTGATAACCTGCCCATGCAGCCGCTCTACAAGGGGCGCGTACTCCGATTCCGGGTCGCACACGATGATGTCATCGGTGGTGAGCAGAAAACAGTTGGCGATTTCCCGCTTGGCGGAAAAGGACTTGCCGGAGCCGGGAGTGCCTAAAATCAGGCCGTTGGGGTTTTTCAGCTTCTTGCGGTCCACCATGATAAGGTTGTTGGACAGGGCGTTGATGCCGTAGTACAGCGCCTCTTTCCCGTTCTGGAAAAGCTCCTGGGTGGTAAAAGGGATAAAGATGGCGGTGCTGGAAGTAGTCAGCCCCCGCTGGATTTCCACCTGGTTTTGTCCCAAAGGCAGGCAGCTCATCAGCCCTTCCTCCTGCTGGAAGTCCAGCCTTGCCAGCTGGCAGTTGTACTTTTGGGCGATGCTGGACGCCTGAAACACGTTGTTGCCCAGCTGTCTGGCGGTGTCCGCCGTATTCAGGATCAGGAAGGTCACAAGGAACATCCGCTCGTTGCGGCTCTGTAAATCCTGCAACAGCTTTTTGGCCTCGTTTCCGTAGGTGGCCAGATCGCTGGGAATGATGTCCATATCGTACCCTGCCCGGACCGCCTTTTTCTGTTCCTCGATCTTGGCCCGGTCCAGGTCGGTGATTTTGCGCTTGACCGTCTTGATGGCCTTTACCTGATCCAAGGACTGCACATGGAGGCTGACAATCAGGGAGCTTTCCATATCCAGAAAATCCGCCAGCATCCGGTCGTTCAATTCCGGCGCGAGAATCTGCACAAAGCTGACCGCGCCGTACTTTTTCCCCATGCGGAACTGCCTGCCGGTGCGGAACTCAAAGGAAGTGGGGGCAATAAAATCCTTGGTGGAAAGGCCGGAGGGGGCCAGCCAGTCCCACGAAAAGGAAAAGGGAACCTGTTCGTCCATGTGGAATACGCCATGCAGCTGGGACAGCCGCGCCCGCCCGTCCAGCGGCTCCGCCACTACGCCCAGCCGCTTGAAGTTGTTGAGCAGGTCGGTTTCAATCCGTTCCAGCCGAGGCTTTGCCGCCCGGATGCTGTCCGCGTCAATGCCGAAGGTCAGGTATTTTGTCTTAATCAGGCCGTTGTTCCCCTTTGCCAGCTGGTTTTGCAGCATTTGGGTGTACTCGCCGCGGATATTGTCAAAATCATCCCCCTGGGGCGGGATGGTGATGGACCGGGCAAAGGTTTCCTGGGACGCGGCCAGGTTGAGGAAGGACAGCTGGAACCGGATGGAGCTGTCAAAGTAGTTGAGGAAATCGCACCAGCCCTCGAAGATGGCGGTCTTATCCTCGTTTTGGGACAACTGGTAATTGATGTCCTGAAACTGAATGGTCTTGGTATAATAGCAGCCGGTCACGCGGCAGATGCCGTCCGGCCACATCCGTTCATAGGGGATGCTGTCCTGCGCGGAAATCCCCTTCTGGTCAGTGCGGCTGGCGCGGGAAATGGCGGCTTCGATCTGCTTTCTATCCGCGCGGGAGAGCTTCTTTTTCACCGGCATTGGCCCTTCGCCCTCCGGCGCTCTGCCGTTTGTCCGGTTTTTCTTTGCCGTAAACAATGTCATACACCTCCTTGTCGAGTTTGTCCTGCCGCTCCAATACGGCATAGAAGTTGTTGGTCTGGTAGGGGCGCTGCCGGGGCCGGAGAAAGGATACCCGGATCATGTTGCCGATGATCTTTTCCAGCGGCTGGCCGTTCTTCTCGTACATCGCCAGCAGGAAAAAGGGCAGCATGACAAGCATCATGCACAGGGCGGCGGCGCTGTTCCCGGCTGGCCCCCGAAGCAGAAAGAAAAGCGGCACGCCCACGAGCGCCCCGCTGCCAAAGCAGACTAACTGCCGTTTGGTGAGGTTGAAGGCCACCTTTGTCTTGACCTTCGTTAAGTCTTTGGGTACGGGTACATAAGCCATTTTTGCACACTCCTTTCGTCAGTGGGCCTGGAAGATTGCCTTGGCCATGCTGCCGCTTTTAAAGAGGGTCAGGCAGAGCAGGACCGTATATCCCACACAGGACCAGATGGCGGCAATCGTATCCTCGTCAGTGGCGATGTTCTGCACCAGGACCGCGTAGATTGCCACGCAGACCATGATGAGGAACGCCTGAAAGCCTAACGCCATCAGGGAGCGCAGGTAATTCTGCCCCATGCCGCCCCATTCTTTGCCCATCATAGCGGCCATCGGAACCGGTGCGACCGAGGTGACGAGATAAATTTCCAGCATACGGCCATAAATGACGATAAAAATACAGATGGTCAGCGCCCACATGGTAAGGCCGATAAACAGGGACTGGAACCACAGCCCGAACAGCGGCCCCAAATCCATCTCCATGAGCCTTGGCTCCAAATCCGCCATCGCGGAGGAAATGTCGATGGAAGCGTCCGCGCCGATGACGCCGGAAGCCTGCGCCACAATGCCCTGGGCCACATCAAATACGCCCATCACGATATTCCAGGTGTTGGTGACAATGAGGATGGCACAGGCAGTCTTGAAAATCCACTTGAAAAACACAGCGGTTTCAATATCGTGGAAGTTGTTCTTGTCGGTGATGATCTGAATCAGTTCCAGCGTCATTACAAAGGCCAGGATCACGCCTGCTATGGGAAGAATGACGGTTTCCGAAAGGCTTTGGACCATGCTGAAAATACCCGCGTTCCAGCCTTGCGGCGTCTGCCCGATCTGCCCCGATATGTCCGCCACCTGGTTGTTGACCGAATCAAACATACTGGAAAGGTTGCTCATAATGCCGCCCACCAGCATTTCTTTCAGCCAGGTGGTGATTGCATCCAGCAGAAAATCCATACGGTGCTACCTCCTTTCCGCCCCTCCCGCGTCTGCGGGAGGGGCAAAGGTATGGGTGTTTCTGGTGCGGGGATTAGCCGAACAGACCGGAGAGCAGGGGTACAAGCACCATGCCGATGAGGGCAACGCCGCCGCCCGCCATGAGCTGCTTCATGCCCTGGCTTTTCGCGCCAGGGTTATCATTGCCGTAACCTTCCAGCAGGTTGATGACGCCCCAGATTCCAAGGCCGGCTCCGAGTGCGATAACGAGGGTCTGCAAAACGTCGATTGCGCTGTTGAAAAATTCCATACTTTAATTTAGCCGGAATCGCTTTGTGGTTAGTGTTGGTTCATAGGCATACAAAAGCCGGACAACAAAACCGCCCTGCGTTTTGGGCGGCTCGATTCCGGCTATCCTCCTTCTTCATTTTTTTGTTGAGCTGTCCGCTTTGTACGCCAATGGCCTCAACCGAGGCAGGTTTCAGGGACCCTGGCGGGTAGATAAAATCACTCCTTTCTTGCGGAACGGGATTATTCGCCCTCGGTGTCTACGTCAACTTCAAACACATCGTAGACCTCGTTGGGTTTTGGTTTGAGCCGGGTGGACAAAAACGCTTCAATGTCAAAGGCGTTCTTATCGTCCGCGTCGGCGGTGTACTGAAAATTGGGGTGCTTGGTGATGTCATATTTATCTGACAAAAACGGGCGGACGCCCCGCAGCTGGAGGATACATTTTCCACCGTCCATCACCGCAAGCTCATCCTGGCTCATCAATTCTTTGCCACATTGTCAAGTGAAGATTTCATTCTTTTTGATTTTTCATACACGGAATCTTGTAGATGTTCTATAAATGTGCTAAACTGAACGCAATAACAAATCAGAATTTACAGGGATGACACTATGCGAAAAGATATTTTGAAGAATTTACAACAGGAAATATATGACAGATGCCAAAAAGAAACAAATAAATTTGGCATGGGGTGTTATTATCATATTGTTGCAGTGGTTAAAAATGCAGAAATTCTGGCAGAAGAATATGGAGCAGATAAGGAAATTGTTATGATAGCAGCGTGGTTACATGATATTGCATCTATCACAGAATACAGCTTGTATGAACTTCATCATATACATGGAGCAGAAATGGCATATAGTATTCTAAAAGAATATGGTTATGAGGACAAAAAAATTTTATTAGTGCAAAAATGTATTAAAAATCATAGAGGAAGTATATCTCTTGAAAAAAATAGTATCGAGGAATTATGCGTTGCTGATGCTGATGCAATTTCACATTTTGACAGTCTACCAAGTTTGTTGTATTTAGCTTATGTTCAAAGAGGGATGGGGATTGAAGATGGTAAGGAATTTGTAAAAAATAAACTGATAAGAAGTTTTCAAAAATTATCTGCAAGAAGTAAAAAGCACTATCAAAATAAATTTGAAAAAACCATGGAAGTCTTAGGGTAACAGCTTCAAATTTGCAAGGAGAAATGTATGATTAGAATAAGACCATATAAAGCTTCGGATGTAGATACGATATTATCGTGGTGTCAAGATGAAAAAGCATTTTATCAATGGACAGCAGGTGTACTTGGTAATTACCCAATAACACAAAATGAATTTTGCTTTGTTGAATCTCTAATGCCGTTTACTGCATTTGATGAAACTGGAATTGTTGGTTTTTTTACACTAAGGAATCCTGATGAATCTTTGGATGAATTACGCTTTGGATTTGTTATTATAAATCCTCACAAGAGAGGAAAAGGCTATGGAAAAGCTATGCTCCAGTTAGGTCTAAAATTTGCATTTGAAATATATGGAGCAAAAAAAGTATCATTGGGTGTTTTTGAGAATAATCTTCCAGCTTATTACTGTTATAAGGCAGTCGGTTTTAGCGACGTAGTTCTTGATACAACAGAAAGATATTGTATTCTGGGTGAGGAATGGAAGTGCAAAGAATTGATTATGGAAAATAGATAGATTCCAGTTTATAGATTTGAACAAATCGGTATTTAAGGAGTTGTTGAAATGGAGATTAGATACATCACCAAAGATGATAATCCTCTTGAAATAAGCAAAATATATGAAAGTAGTTGGAAATACGCATATAAAAACATTATTCCTCAAAACTATCTTAATAGTATTCCAACGGGGCAATGGGCTAATAGTATCAATAAAATTGGTATGAATAACCTTGTTCTGATAGAACATGGGCGTCTTATAGGTACTGCAAGTTTCTGTAAATCAAGATGGGAAAAATACAGCGAATATGGAGAAATCGTTTCCATATATTTTTTGCCTGATTACATTGGAAAAGGATACGGTAGGTTATTGCTTAACAAGTGTATTAAAGAATTAAAACAATGCGGATTTAGTAAAGTGCTTTTATGGGTTTTGGAGGATAATCATAGAGCAAGAAAATTTTATGAAAAAAACGGATTTATTTATTCAGAAGTATTTCGGGATGATAATATCGGTGGGAAAGATATAAGAGAGGTATTGTATTTCCTTGTATAGATAAATTCAAATTTGTGAGGATGAATGTGATGCGTGAATTGATGTTGGTTAGGCCATCTAAACTATATGCAAAACAAGTCATGTCATATAAAGAAGAAATGTTACAATGTGGAGATAGTTTTGATGGTTGTGCAGGTCTTGAAGATGTCCAATCATTTGATGAGTGGATTGACTTTGAGAGAAGATTAAGAGAAAAATATAAAAGCGGATATGTTCCATCAGAAGTGTTTTTAGCGGTAAGGCGAAAAGACGATTTTGTTGTTGGTATGATTGATTTTCGACACCCATTATCGGATTTTCTCAAAAATTTTGGGGGTAATATTGGATATAGTGTTCGTCCGTCAGAAAGACGAAAAGGTTATGCGTCTGAAATGCTGGGATTAGTTTTACCTTTTTGCCGTGCGTTTGGAGAAAGCAAGGTTTTAGTAACCTGCGATAAGCGAAATGTAGCTTCGCAAAGGACGATTATTAAAAACGGTGGAGTGATGGAAAATGAAATTGTTGATACAGTGGGATTAAGTAAAAGTGGCATTATTCAAAGATTTTGGATTTCAATATAGTGTCTTTCTCAACCATTTCCAGTTTGACATACTGGGAAATCGCAATTTAAAGGAGAAAATTATGAATATAGAACAATTTTGGAAAGCCGTTCTTGCCCAAGATGAAAGAGAAATTAGAAAATACTTTCATGCAGAAGCCTATGTAAATTGGCATTGCACCAACGAGCATTTTACGGTGGATGAATATATTGTTGCGAATTGTGAGTACCCCGGAGAATGGGACGGACTCGTTGAAAGAGTAGAAACTGTGAATGATTTAATTATTACAGTTGTTCGTATCTATCCCAAAGATAGAAGTATTTCTTTTCATGTGACTTCGTTTATTCAAACAAAAAACGATAAAATTACAGCAATGGACGAATATTATGCCGATGATGGAATGGCACCACAATGGAGATTGGATAAACGCATTGGGACACCTATCAAATAAATCTCAGTTTTTTCTGGAAGCCGGAGAATAGGGAACCCGGCTTCTTTTTCGTGTACGGGCAAAAAGAAAACCCTTCCCCCAAAAAGAGAGAAGGGCATTGCCGTTATTCTGTTACCGCCGGTATCTCCCCGACAAAGTTATAAATGATTTTGATTTCCTGAAACTTCTCCCCGTCAACCTTTTTCACCTCACCCACCAGAATCCGGCTGATAAGGCGGTTTAAGATACCCTCGTCCAGTTCCTGTATCGTGGCATACTGCCGGATTTCCCGGATAAAGGTACGGACATCGCTTTCCTGCTCATTGGAGCGGCGCAGGGAGAGGGTCAATTCTTTTAGCTGCTTCTGGTTTTCCTCCTGTTCCCGTTCCATTGCCGCCGTCAGCTTCACAAACCGCTGCTCCGACAGGATTCCCTTTGCCTTGTCGGTATACAGGTTCAAAAACATATCGTCAATCTCCCGGTTCCTTGCTTCCAGCCGTTCCCGCTCCTTCTCCATCTCCGAAGCGTCCGCCAGATACCGCCGCTCCATGCGGCTGCTAATCCGCTGGTAGAACGATTCCACGTCTTTCAACGCCATTGCCGCAAGTTCCTGAATATCCTTCAATACAAGGTTATATAAATCCCTTGCTTCCACTTTGTGGCTGGTGCAGGCGTTTTTTCCCAGCCGGTTATAGGTCTGGCAGATATAATACGCCTTGTCTATCGGCTCCCGTTCCTCGCCGGTAAAGCGGTTCTTCCCGGTTCTGCCTACCTTCTCATAGCGTACCTGCATGGACTTCCCGCAGGTGGCGCAGTAGATAATGCCGTGGAACAGGTTATAGAAGGGGCAGGCGTTCCCCTCCATGATGGGAGGGCGGCGGTCAATCAGTTCCTGCACCTTCTCCCAGTCCTCCGGGCTTACGATGGCTTCATGGCAGCCTTCAAGGACTTCCCATTCCTCACGGGGGATGATGTCATAGGTGTTGGAGCGGATTCCTTTCTGGTGCGTCCGGCAGACAAGATGTGCGCCTTTGTAAAACGGGTTCCGCAGGATATGGCTAATCCTTGCGCTCCCCCACGAATAATAATTCACGTCACATTCCGTATTGCTTTTTACCCGTGTGATGGGGATTTTATCCTCCATAAGCTGTTTGGCTATCCGCATACACCCCCAGCCGTTTAAGGCAAGGTCATAGATTTTACGGATAGTAGGCGCTGTTTCCGGGTCAAGGATAAGGTGTCCCCTTTCCTCCGGGTCACGCATCAGGCCAAGGGGCGGCTGCCCGCCGCCAAACTTCCCCTGGCGGGAGCGTGTCATGCGCCCGGCAAGCACTTTCTTTGAAATATCCCGGCTGTACATATCATTCAGGATATTTTTAAACGGCGTAATGTCCATTTCCTGCCTTGTCAGGCTGTCCACGCCGTCCGTGACCGCTATATACCTTACATTGTGTTTCGGGAAAAAGATTTCGATATAACTGCCCGCTTCAATATAGTTCCTCCCAAGCCTTGAAAGGTCTTTGGTTATCACGCAGCCCACCTTCCCCGCTTCAATGTCGGCAATCAGACGCTTAAACGAAGGGCGGTTGAAATTCCTTCCCGTATACCCGTCGTCCACGTAATACTCGTACCGGGGCATACCGTTCTTTTCAGCGTAATCTTTGAGCATAAGTTTCTGGTTCGAGATGCTCATGCTTTCATTCTGGCTGCCGTCATCAAGGGAAATCCTGCAATAGAGGGCGGTTATTTTCTGATTCGATAGATGATTTTTCCTGCTCATAGGCTTCTCCTTCTATGAACAGGGACACGATACTATGATAATACCATGCCCCCGCCATTCTTTCAACTGTTTTATGCCGGATTTCCGTTTTTTCTCCGGTTCCGTCCTTTAGCTGGCTTGCCGTTTTTGCCATTCCTCAAACCGTTCACAGGTCTGCCGTTCAATAAGCTGCTCAAAGGCTTCCCGCATGGTCTGGCTTCCCGCAAACTCACGGGAAACGATAAACTGTACTTTTTTATTTTCCTTCCGGTTCTGCGCCAGATAATCTGCCTGTTTTGCCATATGCATTTCCCTCCATAAAGATACCCGGAGCGTTTCCGTCCGGGTGTGATAGTGTGGACTGCCGGGCAGGTGGGAGCCTGACAACGGGGGCTGACAACGGACGTTAAAAAACTCCGCACTCAAAACCCGGCTTTCCGTTTTCTGTTCTGATTGATTTTCTTTCTGTTTTTCCGTTGCTTTCGTTGTCAGGGAAAGAAAAAGCCCTGAAAAACGGCATTTGTCAGGCGGCTTCCCGGCAACGGGCTTGACAACGGGAGGGGCAACCAGCCGACAACCGGCTATGGCTTTCCCCCTTCCAGCCATTCCTTTGGCAGCCCAAGCTGGACGGCTTCCCCTTCGGGCAAAGGCTGGAAACCCGATTCTCCATGACCTCCGTTGTCAGGCGGCTCAGCCCGTTCCCAGCCCTTCTGCCGGTTATAGGGCGGCGGGAAATGCCGTGGATTTTCAAAGGCTTTCCAGCCCGCCGCATAGTTCTTCATAATGGAATTAATATCACGAATATCATACTGCTTCGGTTCCTCATGAGCCGGGTGTCCCAGCCCTTCATGGTAGATTTGCAGGGAGCATACCATCTTCCCACCGTACCCGTCCAAAAAGTTCAGAATTTGGGTGGCGAGGGTGTCCTCTGGCATGAATGACCGTTGGTGTTCTTTCAGATACCGTTCCATTGCCGGGCTTAATTTCAGCTTTGCATCCCCCTTCCGGTAAACCTCCATGACCTCCGCCCACATCTGCCCGATATAGGCTCTGGAAGCGGCTTCATCTTCCAGAATGTGAACCTCCGCCGCTTCCGCCTGCACCTGCACCGGCAGGAAACGCCGGTTCCCGGTTCGGTCAAGGGGCAGGAAGTCCAGCGTGTTGGAAGTCCCGGCAAACACGCACTGCCGCTTGTGGTCTTTTGGGTGGACTTCATAAGGGGCTTTGTAGGTTTCCTTCTGGCGGCTCAAAAAGGACTTAATATCCTCAATGCTCTTTGCGTTCGCCGTGGCAATCATCTCCGACATTTCAATAATCCAATGCCCTTGCAGCTTCCGGTATACGTTATCATCGTCTAACTTCCGCAGGTCATCGGAAAACCACTCATCACGGACAGCAAGGAACCGGAAGAAGGTGGACTTCCCGGCTCCCTGACCGCCCACCAGACAGAGCATGACCTCAAACTTTGTCCCCGGCTTGAATACCCGTGCCACCGCCCCCAGCATGAACAGCAGGAGGACTTCGTAATTGTAATCGCTCACCTCCGCACCGAGGAAATGGCGCAGGGCATAGCGCACCCGCTCCGTCCCGTCCCATTGCAGGCTGTTCAGGTAATCACGGACAGGGTGATACCGGTATTCATTGGCGGCTACCTTGATAGCCCCCTCAATCCGCTTCTCTGATGTCAGCCCGTAGTGTTCCTCCAAGTACAGAACCAGATATTGGATATCCACGTCCGTCAAGCGGTTCCCGTCCCGATACCAGCCAAGGGGCTTCACAATGTCAACCCGGTCAGTCAGGAGGTTGCTGCTGAACGCCCCTCTAAGCAGCGGGTCATGCAGGAACACCGCCCTGTAATTCCCCGGCGTGTTGGCGGTCTGCCCCTTCTGCGTGGTTTCCAGCATCTGCCGGACTTCCCCCACCGTCTTTTCACCGTCCAAGCTGTCTGCGGCTATCTCCACGGCTTGTCTGGCCTCTGGCGGCAAACTCTGATACCTTCCGCTCAATCCGTTCCACCTCCTTCCCATGCCCCGTGATGACGGCGGCTTTTTCCTCCACTGTCCCGGTCAGCAGTGTGTCTAAAAGATAACCCACATACTCCCGCTTCTGCATGGCTTCCACGAACAGCGGGTTCCAGCCGTCCTCCGGCGATTTGGGCGCATAGGCCGTTCCCCAATGCTCCAACAGGCGGAGATAATCACTAAGCACCCGGAAGCATTTCTGCTGTGCCTGCAAGAACCGCAGTTCCGCCGACACGCTCCGTCTGGCTGGCTTCGGGGAAGCCCGCCCCCGGCTCTCATAAGGGATTCCAAAATCCGCAGCCAGCTTTTTCGCCGCTTCCAGACCGGGCAGCCCATAAAGCCTTGCCACAAAGTCAATCACGTCCCCGTCCGCCTGGCAGCCGAAGCAATGGAACCGCTTATCCACCTTCAAGCTGGGATTCCTGTCATCATGGAAAGGGCAGCACGCCATGCCGTTCCGGTTCACCCGGATGCCGTACATTTCCGCCGCCTGCCTTGCCGTTACATTTTCCTTTACTGCTTCAAATACATTCATACCGTCCCTTCCCGGAAATAAAAAAGCATCTGCCATTTCCACAGCGGAAAGCAAATGCTTCAAATCTCCATATCTTTTTTTGTTGCTGCCCTTATGTTCCTGCGCTCCATGCGCTCCCGGTTCACCCGGTCAGCTTCTATTTTCCCCCTTGCGAGCCTGTCCTTCATGGATTCCCTTGCCTTCTCTTTAATCTGCTCCTTGTTTGCACGGCTCACCTCCGGCTTTTGGAGCGCAGACTGGACTTTCCTTAACACTTTCTGCGCCGCATTTTTTATCTGCTCCTGAACCGTACACAGGCACTTCACGGCGAAATCCCTTTTCTCCTGCGGGGCTTTCCGTTCCGGCGAAGCCAGCCACTTTTTGTAATCCTCCACCGCCCGGATGTCCTCCTTCTGCGTTTCCGCCCGGACGGTATCCGCCACAACCTCGCAGGCTTTCTCATAAGCCGTGTCCGCCACTTCCTCCACCAGCGATTCCATGTCCGCAATCTTCATGGTGACAGTGGCAAGTGCCGCCTGCTTTTCCGAAAGTTCCCGCCCTTTTTCCGCAATCAGCCCCTCCTGCTTTTCCAGTTCCTTTTCTTTTTCTGAAACGGCTTTTGCGGCTTTATCAAACTTCTTTTCCTGCTCCGCTATGGCTACGGTGTTTTTCGTCAAGGCTTCCCCCTGTGCGGAGAGTATTTTCTTCTGTTTTTCAATGATGAAGTCCTGCTTTTCCAGATAATCCCGCCCGCCGTAGGACGGCTCTGCCTGCAAGTGAAGGTTATGTGCGGCGCAGATACGGAAAAGCATCTTCCGGCACTCCGCATCAAAAGTCTGCTTGCGGTTGTTGTCCCTTCCCTTTTTCTTATCCGGTTCAGGGAGCGGCACTCCCAGTTCTTCCAACGCCTTTTCCTGCTGGGGGCATAACTCCCCATACCGGTTTTTGCAATCGAATACATGGCGCTCATGGATATGCGGTGTCCCCTCGTCCAGATGGAGCGCCCAGTCCAGAAGATGCACGTGGGAACCAAAACGCCGGTCAAACTCTGCATAAAACTCATTCACAATCTGGAACAAGGTTTCCGGCGGGACGGATTCCTCCACCGTCCCAATCTGGTAAATGCTTTCCTCCGGGCAGGTCTTATTGTTCTTTAACAAATCCCCCACCGTGCGGTTGCGTTCCGTGTGCCGGTTCTTCTCGTTCCTTGCGTTCTGGGCTTCAATGAAATCCGAATAATTCTCGGTGTAATAAGCCAGTTCTATCTGCTCAAAGCTGAAATCCGGCTGGGAGGAATCCTCCCGGCTCCCGGCGGTGGTATAGCCCCGGTAACAGTCCCAGTACACGTTTTTCTTTGCCCGCTCCGAATCAATATGGCTGCTGTTATTCAGGTCAAAGCGGCGGTCATTGTGGCGTGGGTTGTACGTGCCGTTTTTGCCGGAGCGTCCGTTGTGCCGTGTCAGTTTCAATGCCAAATCCTCCTTCCTTTTTCAAGATTCCCCGGCTGGCGGGAGGGCTGCGGAGCTGCCGAACCTGCGGGGCTTGCGTCAGGTAATACCCAGTACGAGTTGACGCAGGCATCAACTCTAGCTGGGCAAGGCGTTTCACCCTTGACCCGATAAGGACTGCCGCCCTTAACCCGCCAATGGGCGTTGCCCCTTGACCCCAACAGGGCTGCTGCGCCCCTGTACCCCGCATAAAAGGTTGCCGCCAACGTGAGTCGCTGCGCCCGCCCACGTCAAAGACGGCTCCCTTTTTCCGTATCAGAAAATCAGAACGCGCCGCGCTCGTTCTGATTTCCCACAGAAACCCAAGCCATGCCCCATGACAGCCGGAAAAACACGCCCAAAACAGGCATTTCCGCCGTCCGGGGCTTCCCTGATGTCTGATACCTCCACCGTGAACCACGGGGAAAATACCGGCTCCGCACCCGTTGTTTTGACCGTAAAACGCCCCCAAATCAGGCAATATCCTTCCCGCCTGGCAAGGGCTTGAAGCCGTGTTCTCTGGCGTATGCCCTCGCCGCCGCCCGCCGTTCCTCACTGTAAGGCGGAACCAGCCGGATAGACAGCCGGGACTTATCCAGAACATAAGTCACGCTCCCCTCCGGCATGGACTTCTCCAAACGGCACAGGAGCGGATATTTTTTGCTGAACTCCGCCAGCCGCCGCTTCAAGTCCGCATTGAATGTGTAAATACTGGCTTCCTTCTCACCCTCGTTGAAATTTACGATAGTTTCCTTTTCATACTTAGACGGCTTTCCCATAAACTTCCTCCCAGTCTGTGCTTTTTTCCACCATGCGGATATGCTTCTTTGCTTCAAAATAACTTTCCATTTCCAAACGGAGATGGCGGTAAAAACAGGGATACCATTCCCCGGCTCCGCCGTCATCCAGCTTCCTTGCCAGGCACAGCACCCGGCGTTTCACCTTTTCATCCACCGTCAGGGCAGTGACCCATTTCAGCCTGCGGACGGTGTTCTCATGGCTCCCGCACCCAAAGGCATATAAAATCTTCTTTTCCTCAATGCTTAACTTCATGTTCCTTCCTCCATAATTGATATTTTGTTTCCCTGCCGTTTTGCCTGCAATCCGTTCCTGCCCGGAATCACCCCAGCGTTTTCCGTTCCTTTGGTATGCTCCTGTCATGGCACTACTTCTCCGGGAACGGTATCACTTGCAGCCGGTCATTCTGTTTTCAATGTCCCTGTGACACTGAAATCTTATCAAAATAAACCGGCTTCCCCCGTATGTCCGAAAGGCTGGAAAATTTCCCAAAAGCGCAAAATTTCCACGCTTTCGGAAATGCCCTGTGCTATAATGGTCACGAACCCTGTTTTGAGAGGAGGGGCGCAATGTATATAAAACTGACGCTTCAGGAGAAATTGAAAGACGAGAGAACCAACCGCCATATGACGCTTGCGGAACTGGAAAAGGCAACAGGCATAGCAAGAGCCACGCTGGGAAAATATGAATCCGACAAATGCACGGATATAAGCCCGTTCAACCTCGCAAAGCTGGCGGAATACTACGGTCTTTCCATGGACTACCTCATGGGGCTGACCGAAAACAAGGACCACCCGAACACCGCCCTGCATGAGCTGCACTTGAATGATTCCACGGTTGACCTGTTAAAAAGCGGCGCACTGAACAACCGGCTTCTCTGCGAGTTTGTCTGCCATCCCGGATTCCTGCGCCTGCTGACGGATATGGAAGTCTGCATTGACCGGATTGCGGATATGCGTATCCATGACATGAACTTAGTTCTGGAAAAAGCAAGGCAGTCCGTCATGGAACAGCGGCAGCCCCCTGAAAACGACCTCTATATGCGTACTTTAGAATTAGGGCAGGTCAGCGAGGGACTGTTTTTCAGCCATGTTATCCATGATGACCTTGACCGGATTGTAAAAGACCTCCGCACCCGGCACGAATCCGACAAGACCACTGCCGAGCCGGAAACCCCCGCAGCGGATTTTGCCAGAAACATTCCGGTGATACTGCTGGACGCCCTCATGCACAAAGGCACGGCGGACGAAAAACGGGCGTTTACCATCTGCCGGGTGTTCGGCATTGATTATATGGGACTCCCGGAAGAGGAACGTGCCACCCTTGCCCGTGTGTTTAAAAAATCCCCCCTGCTCCCCGTAGCTTCCAGCCAGCGTGGAAAATCAAAGCTGCTGTCCCTGTTTGGGAAGAAAAAGACGAAAGAATGACGCAAAAAGGGCTGCCATTCCCGTAAAATCCGGTTAGCAGTCCTCTTTACTGTATCGTGTGTCCCATGTTCAATTTTCCGGCTTTAGAGCCGCTTTTTCCAGACAGGAGCCAGCCGCATTATACATAGACCAGTTCCGCATAGATAATTTCCTCCGCCCGGTTACGGATAGAATTGCAGCGGTGCACCCATTCAAGCTGGTCATCCGCTTTCAATTTCTCCGTCACGCCCTCGGCGGCTTTCATCTGCTCCATGATAAGGTCAAGCCGTTCCTGTGCCTGCTCGTCCACGTCGGCAAGGTGCGTCCAGAGTTTCCCGGATAACAGCAGGCTGCAATAAAGGGCGGGGCGGGCTTCTTCCAGATAGGCTTTACGCCTGCGCCCCCAATGCCCGATAGGGCGGGATTCCTCCGTCAGCCGCAGGGCGGGAATGTAATAATCACCCACAAGAATGTAGTCAAGGCCGTTGGTATCGTCATGGATTCTTTCTGGCAGTTCTTTCATTCGTGACCTCCTGTATTCAGTTTTCCAGAATCCAGTTGTTCGTGTCCCTGTTCATGTGAATTTGTTAGGCAACTGAACTCTTCACGAACAAGTATGGCATATCTTTCCCCAATTTCTGATAGTTGAGAGAGTGGGAGGTTTCCCGCCCCCGGCTCTCCCCGGTGTTGTAAGTGTCAATGGTTTCTTTTCCCAGGGCGGCGGCTAACTCCTTTAAGGTGGTGGGTTCTTTGCCGCCCAGAAAGATGGAAGTGTCCATATTTCCGATGATGGTGTCGGCGTTGTCCTTGTAGATGGCCTTCAGCTGGGACTGCGCCTGCAATACCAGACAGGCGGAAATCTCCCGGCTTCGGATGGTGGCTACCAGCTTTTCCAGCTTTGGAATCTGCCCGATGTTGGCGCACTCGTCAATCAGGCAGCGCACATGGACCGGGAGCCTGCCGCCGTACACATCGTCCGCTTTTTCACAGAGCAGATTAAACAGCTGGGTGTAGCACATGGAAATCAGGAAGTTAAAGCTGTCATCGGTATCGCTCATAATGAGAAATAAGGCGGTTTTCCGGTCCCCCAGGGTGTCCAGTTCCAGCTCATCATAGGCTGTGACCTCCCGCAGCTCGGCAATATCGAATACCGCCAGCCGCGCGCCGCAGGAAATCAGAATCGACTTCGAGGTTTTGCCCGCCGCCAGCTTGTATTTTTTGTACTGCCGCACCGCGAAATGGTTGGGCTTCTCGGATTCCAGCGCGTCAAACATCAGGTCAACAGGGTTTTTGTATTCCTCATCGTCCTCCCGGACCTCCATCGCGTTAATAAACTCAATCAGGGTGGAGAAGTTCTGTTCCTCCACCGGGGCCTCGTAGTGGATATATCCAATCAGGGCGCAGTACAGCAGCGTTTCCGCTTTGACCCAGAAATCGTCACTGGCTTTCCCCTCGCCCTTGGTATTGGCAATCAGGGTTGTCACCAGCTTCAAGATGTCCTTTTCGCTGTGGATATAGGCGAAAGGATTGTATTTCATGGATTTTTTGAAGTTGATGGTATTCAGCACCTTGATCCGGTACGGCTCATAGATGGTTTTGCCGTTCTTGTCCTTCATGGGCTTTCCGTCCTTATCCAGCTTCGGCGCGCCCCGTTGGAGCAGCTTTCCACATTCGACCAGGATTGTGCCTTTCGGATCAGTAACCACATACGAGCTATGGAGCTGCATCAGGTTGGGCTTGAGCCAGAAGCGGGTCTTGCCGGAGCCGGAACCGCCGATGACCAGCACATTTTTGTTGCGGGCGGTCTTGGGGTCCTTGGGGCGGCTGCTCATGGTAAGGCGTTCCGTCTGGGTGAGGATCACATTGTTCTGGAATACCGGATCGACATAAGGGGCAATGTCCTGGGAATTTCCCCATCTCGCGGAACCGTACTCGATATTCGGGCGGTACTTCTTGGCGTTTTTGCCTTTCAGGTAAACAGCCAGCCGGAGCGCCGCGCCGCAGCACAGCCCGACCAGCAGGTCCAGCGGGTGAAAGCTGGGCCAGAAACTTCCAAGAGCCGCCGGAAGGACGGAGATTAGCGACAGCGCCTTTTCCGATGCGTCCGCGCCCTGGGCCATCCGCCACGCCTCCCCGAAGTTGGTGGCGAACAGCCCCATCAGGATATAGGGCAGGTTCAGCAAAACGAGCTTCTTGATGTTCAATGGTCTTTTCATCGTTCCAGCTCCTTTCGCTTGGTGCGGTCCACCACCGCGTTTTTCACCAGCTCCCTGAACTGGTTCAGCTTCGCCAGCACAGACGGGCGGGACGCCTTGCGGACCTTCTTCTGGGTGTACTCGGTAAACGCGGAGGTCAGCGCGTCCGCATCGCGGGCCTTGAAAAAGACCAGGTACTTGGGCGGGGAGCAGCTGCGGTCCTTCTTTACCGCGTAATCCACGCCGTATTTCCGGGCAACCCGTTCAAACGCCTTGATGGAGGGGTCTGTGATCTCAAGATTGGACACGCCCTGGTTCTGCCCGATGAGCTGCTTCACCGTCTGCCTGCCCTGGGGCTTGACCTCCGCGCCTTTTTCCCGCTGTTTCTGCATCTTTTGCTCTTTCAGGTGCGCCAGATACTTCATAATCGCCGCTTTGAACAGCCTGCCGGTGAACTTTGTGCCGCTGACAATGAGCGTCAGGGTTTTGCTTTCCACTTCGTCCTGCATGGGTGTTTCGCCTCCTCTCTATGGATTTTCTGCATGGTTTCTCTATCGGAGCTGGTCTTGCCGGTCATAGCGCAGGTTTCCGTTTCGGACCTTCGCATGGCTCACAATCCTGATATGCCCCTGTTCCTGGCGTTCCAGGGACTTTTTATATCCCTCCTCGGTGAGAAAGGCGCGGCTGCGTTCCCCTTTCCAGCCAACAGGGGAATCAGCGGTCAGGGTATCAAAAATAATCATGTGTCGGGTGTCCTCTGCGAACCGCTCCAAGTCCATGTAACTATGGCCGGAATACTCCCGCGCCCCGGCTTTAAGCCGCATTTCCTCCATCAGCTGGCCGATGGTCTTTTGCTCAGGCATGGTGTGCGCCCCCTTTCTCCCGGCCCTGGCCTTTCACCGTCAGAATCCCGTCCAGCGTGGTGGCGGTGATCCGCAGGCGTTCAGCGGTGGCAATATCGTTTTTGACCGTTTCATCGGTCGAGTGTCCGCAGACCACCAGCACATGGGAGCGGCGCAGGTAATCTCTGGCGATGTCGATCCCGTCCTTGTGTTCCTGGGGGATTTCATCTTTCAAAAACAGCGGCAGGAACAAAACAGGGCAGACCGGGGAATATCCGGCGTCATACACCTGGCGGCAGTAGCTGGCGGCGTTTGCCGCGTTTTCATGGGGGTTCTTGCTCCAGGGAGCGGTGATATACGCAAGCGGTCGTTTCATAACAGATTCCTTTCTCCCGGCAGTTCCGGGCAGACAAAAACGGCCAGCTTTCAGAAGCCGCCGTACATATCGTGGTTGACCTGTGAGGTGTAATGGTTGCTCATGCTGGTGGGCGCGTTGAACAGCACCGTCAAAAGGTATTGTTTCATGTTCCGTACCTCGGTGGTGTTCTTTTGCAGGCAGTCCATGACAAACTCGATGTGGGAGCTGTCCAGCTTCAGGAAGCGGGAACGCACCACCTCATGGGGGAAGTCCGCCCCGGCAATCCGGGTGGTCTTACGCTTCGCGCAGACGGTTTCCACCAGAAGCTCCACGATCTCGTCCAAGTCCTCCCGATAGGTCCCAAACCGCTGTTTGAGGCAGTCATACTCGATATTCTCCAAAATCAGCTCCCGATAACTTTCCATCTCTGTCAGTGACATCGTTTCCCTTCGCTTCGGTTCCGGTGGCTTTGCCGCCGTTCCCCGGAAGGGAAGGGAATCGGTAATTGATCCGTCAGTAATTGATTTTTGGGTATTTAATTTCTCTATATTTATTTGCGTTGGATTTTCCGTTGACGGTTTTCCCGTTGACGGATTATCCGTTGTCGGAAAACCCGACAACGGTTTTTCCAACAACGGTTTTGGGGGCAACGGTTGGGCGGGCGGTTCCTCTGTTACCGGACGCTCATAAATCACATACTCGTTGGCGCTGAACTTGCCGCCCGCGTCGGTGGTCTGGCGGCGCTTGATGTACCCCGCCTTTTCCAGCTCATTGACTGCGGAGCGGATCGCGTCCTTGCTTTCCCGGTTGATAACAGCCAGGCCGGAAAGGGTGTAGTCCCAATCCTCCGGCAGTGAGAGCATCTGGGACAGCAGGCCCTTTGCTTTCAGGCTCAGGCTCTTGTCCCGCAGATGATAGTTGCTCATAACGGTGTATCCCTGTGTGCGTTCTACGCGAAAAACGGCCATTTTCTGCACTCCTTTCGTTTCCCAGGGCATGAAAAAAGCCACAATCCCGTAAAAGAATTGCGGCGTTCATTTGCTGGCTGACTTCTGCCTGTACCGGTGAAAAAACGGCGGCATGGGCGGTTTGTCAAACAGGCTCTCTAACTGCGGAAACGTCAGGGTTTGAAAAATCCGGTCAATCTCAATGGTTTCCATGTTTCGCTGGGAGCGGCAGTCCTCCCGGATGGCTTCTCTGATTTCCTTAACGGTACACATATTCATTCCTTCCTCTCAATTTGTCGGGTTTACGGGTGGCGTTTCTTTTTGGGCTTGAAGTCCAGGATATGCCCCTCAATGACGCGGGCATACCGTTTGATTTTGATGTCCCGGCGTTTCTGGCTGGCGAGAACGGCCTGGTAGCCGTCCTCGTCCAGAAACAGGCGCGTTTCATCGCCGGGTGCGCCGTAGGCGGTGCGGGGCCGCAGGACGGAAAACTCCACCATCCAGCGGGTCTTATCCTGAAACCGTTCCACAGCCAGTATGTTGTGGCCCTTTAACTCCCTGGCAACGTGATCTCTCATAGGCGCTCCTTTCAGCGTTCCTGATCTCTCTGACGCTTTTTCTGCCACTGTTCCAGCAGTTTGATGATGGTTTCCTGCATCCGGGCAGGGGTGTAGCTTTTGGGAAAATACTTCCGCAGGGTGTCGGAGGTAAACGTCACCTTGTCCAGATCGCTTTTCTTTTCCTCGCCCATAATCGCCCGCATTACATCTATGGACAGATGCCCCTCCTGACTGAATTTCTTGAGCCGCTGGGCTAGGGAAAGGGAAGGGGTGGCCTGTTCGCTGTCCATCGCGTCCAAAAGCTGGGTCTGTTCTTCTTTTTTGAGAAAGGACAGCTCATAGGCCGGGTTCAGGGCAATTTTCTTTTCGTCCACCATGTTCAGCAGTTCGGGGATTAACTCGGTCAGGCGAATGTAGCGCGAAATCTGATTGCGGCTTTGCCCAACCTGTTCCGCTAAAATTTCTCTGGATTCCTTACCAGCGGACTTCCGCCCAACTTGGGCGGAAGTTAAATCCATGCGTTCTCCCTGATGTTTCATGGCCTCCAGCTTCATTTTGTAGGCAAAAACCCTTTCGCTGGGGAGCAGGCTTTCCCTTTGCAGGTTGCTGTCAACCATGATAATCGTGGCGGCGTCATCGTCCAAATCCCGGACAATCACCGGCATGGTTTCTTTCTCTGCCAGTTCACTGGCCCGATGCCGCCTGTGTCCGGCTACCAGCTCATAGCCGCCCTCCGGGTCAGGACGGGCAATCGCCGGGACCAGAACGCCGTACTGCCGGATGCTGTCGGCGGTTTCCATCATGGCATCATCATCTTTGACCTTGAAGGGGTGTCCCTTGAACGGGTGCAGCTCGCTCAAAGAGATTTCTACCACCTTTTCCCGCCCCGCGTCGGCACGGCTTTCCTCGGTGGTAAACAGATCATCGACCGATGCCAGCTCTACTTTTTTCGCGCTGCTTTTCAAGTTTCAACACCTCCTTGGTCAGATTTGCGTAGCCTTCGGCTACTTTGCCGCCTGGGTCATGGGCGAAAATGCTCCTGCCCTCCGCGCTGGTTTCCTTTGCCCGGACAGAATGGGGAATCTCTGTGCCGAACACCTTGATTTTGCTGCCGTAAGTTTCCCGCAGCAGGGCGGCAATCTCTTTGGCAAAGTTGGTGCGGTTGTCCACCATCGTCAGCAGAATACCGTCTATTTGCAGTTTCGGGTTGATCTGCCGCTTGACCTTGGCTACCGTAGAGAGCAGCTGTTCCAGCCCTTTGGCGGGCAGATACTCCGCCTGGACGGGGATTATGATCCGGTTGGCGGCGGCCAGCGCGTTGACGGTGAGCATACCCAGGGAGGGCTGGCAGTCTATGAGGATATGGGAATATTGCCCCTTTACACTGTCCAAGTATTGCCGCAGAATCGTTTCCCGGCTCATAGCGTTTACCAGCGACACCTCCATGCCGGACAGCTGAATATCCGCCGGCATCAGGTCCACGCCCTCCGGGTGGCGCAGAATCCCCTCGCCGGGGCGGACCGGCTGATCGGTCAGGATACGGCCCATTGCGTCAGAGAGGGTAAAGGGCAGTTTATCCGGCTGGGGATTGCCCAGGCTGATGGTCAGGCTCCCTTGCGGGTCCCCGTCAATGAGAAGCACTTTCTTTCCGGCCTGTGCCAGTCCTATCCCTAAGTTGGCACAGGTTGTGGTCTTGCCCACACCTCCCTTTTGGTTGGCGATGGCGATGATTTGCGTGTTCAAGATAATCACCTCGTTTCTTGGTATGAAAAAAGGGAGAATGTGACCGGAATCAACATTCTCCCTTAGAAACGATATGTGATTGTGCAATAATCTGTCTTTTGTGAGGTTAGCTTTTGAGAGCCATCTCGCCGCAAACCCGCATGAATACTGGATTTTTGCCTGTTTGCTTTCCCTTTCCCCAATAACCTGTGTTCAATGATTTTTACGCCCGTGACATATCCAAGAAAATCCGCAGCACCCTTACCACTAAGGCAAGGGCGGGCATCTACCACAGCACAGTGCCGCCGTTCGGCTACAGGAAATCGCCTGCCGACAGCCATATGCTGCTGCGTGACGAGGAAACAGCCCCTTATGTCATAAAGATGTTTGAGCTGTCCGCATCGGGCAGGGGACCGGCGGCAATCGCCAACTATCTAAGGGCGAAAAAAGTGCCAATCCCCGCATACTGGCACCATGTACGGGGCGAGAGGGCATGGCAGGGCTACAAGGGGGAAAATGATGCGTCCAACTACCGCTGGTTTGACACAACGGTGCGTTCCATTCTCCAGCATGAGGTCTATATCGGGAATCTTGTAGCGCAGAGGCAGACGCACATCTTCAAGGTCGGCAAATCCTTTGTAAGACCGAAAGAGGAATGGGTTATCGTCGAGGACGTGTTTGAGCCGCTTGTGGAGAGGGAACTGTGGGAGCGGGTGCAGGAAAGCTTTTCCAATCCCACAAGAGCAAGGAAGAAGACAGGGCTTGCAAGCATCTTTTCAGGCATAGTATTCTGCGACACCTGCAACAGACGCATATCCTTTGTGCCGGAGAGGGCGGAGAAGATTTATGTGGGTTCGTGCATGGAATACCGCAAGATTGGCAGGCAGGGATGCACGCCACACCGTATTTATGAGAAAGATTTGTATGATGCAGTCTTAAAGGACATACGGGAGTGGGCAAAGTTGGCACTGGAAGATGAGCAGGCAGTCCTTGAAAAAGTTATGGAACACGAAAACAGGAATGAGCCTGATGCCGGAGCTGCCATTGAAAAAAGGCTTTCCCTTGAAAAGCGTCTGGGCGAGGTGGAGAAAGTCATTGCAAAACTCTATGAAGATTACGCTTTAGGCAAGGCGGGGGCGGACGAGATTGACTTACTCCTGCCAAAGTACAGAAAAGAGCAGGGGGAGCTGAAAGCGCAGCTTGCATTATTCCAAGAGGAAAGCAACGAACAGAGGGAAACAACACAGAATGCTGAAAAGTGGGTTGCGCTTATCCGGCAGTACAGTGACCTGCAGAAACTGACAGCAGGCATTATAAGGGAACTGATTACCAAAATCTATGTGGGCGATGTCCGCAAGGTTGACGGTGAGAAAGTCCAGTCTATCGAAATTCATTACCGTTTCATCGGCAGTCTGCCGGATGGAGCGAGGAAATAAACAATTCTTAACTGAAAATCCCATTTTACAGAACAATTTGGCTGTAAATATCACTTTATTCGGTGTTTACAGGATTAAAGACAGTCGTAACAGCAATCGGAGCAGGCGTTGGCGTATGGGGCGTTATCAATCTGATGGAGGGCTACGGCAATGACAATCGTGCGACACGTTCGTAACTGAAAAGGTTACGCACTAAGTCGACAGGCTAAAAAGCCTGAAATCTTAGGAGAACTGACAATCCGATGGG
>KE159543.1:0-27376 GCA_000403215.2 Lachnospiraceae bacterium A4 | reverse complement strand
ATCGAGAGGTGTACGTGCGGTTCCGGGGCGAGGGTTCGGAAACCTGCTGTCGTGAGACAGTAAGGCGCCGGATTCTTAGCCTACAATATCGGGCAGATACCGAAGTTTGAAAAGCTCATAGCCACCATAAGGAGCCGGGAAATATCCGCTTCCATCATCTTGCAGTCACAGAGCCAGCTAAAAGCCATTTACAAGGACAACGCGGACACCATAAGCGGGAATTGCGACACAACGCTTTTCTTGGGCGGTAAAGAAAAAACGACGCTTAAAGAAATGTCGGAGCTTTTAGGAAAAGAAACCATAGACAGCTTCAACACGTCCGAAACGCGGGGGCGGGAGCTTTCCCACGGGCTGAACTATCAGAAATTGGGAAAGCAGCTTATGACCGAAGATGAAATCGCGGTCATGGACGGGGGCAAGTGCATTTTACAGGTGCGCGGGGTGCGCCCGTTCTTTTCGGATAAATTTGATATAACGAAACACCCGAAATACAAGTACCTCTCCGACGCAGACCCGAAAAACGCCTTTGACATGGAGAAGCACATCAAACGCCGCCCCGCCATTGTGAAGCCGGAGGAAGAATTTGACTACTACGAGATTGACGGGGCAGATTTACAGGAGGACACAGAGAATGAATAGACGTATCAAGAAAAAAGTCGCTATCCGCAAATGTGAGAAATCATGTGATACAATTCTGAAAATTTGGCAGGAAGCCGGAGCAGAGGAAGAATTTTTACAGGCAACGAAAAATATGTATGCCCGCAGGATTGCGACAATCCGAAAAGGCGGGCTGAAATAACCGCCGATAAAAGCAGTTTACAGGAGGACACAGACCATGAGTGAACACCCCGGAACTGACAGGCGGCGGTTTACGGTGCTTGTCAACCCGAAAATCCGGGAGGAACAGCGGCGGGAAGCTGCCCTGCGGAAATTTATTAAGGATTGTGAACGGCTCTACGAGAAGAACCGGGCGCATTTACAGGAGGACGCAGACCATGAAGAAAGGTATCAGTAAAGAAATGGAGATACGGGAAGTTATGAAGTGGCAGCTACTTATAGCCGGGGCGGTTGACGCTGCTATTAAGGGGACAGAAAGCTATATCCGGCACATGGAGCTGACCCACCAGCAGAGAGAAAGGAGGGATTGCAATTAAGAACAGAAAAACCGGGCGTGAGATACGCGCCCCTTGCGCCGTGGAAATGTGGATAACAGGCTATGGGGCTATGGAAAACGCCATTCACAGCACATGGAAAAGCCAGAGTGCGGCTTTCCCACGTTCTGCAAACAGCATTTCCCACAGCCCCAAAAGAGCAGCCAGTTACCCACATTCCCACACCGCCGACTGCTACGAAAAAAGCCCCTTTCCTACCTGTCATTCATAAAAATATTTTTTAAGGAGCTGATCGGAAATCAAGAACGTAAACACGGGCTACATGGTACGCGCCCCTACCGTGGGACGTACCGCCCAACCCTTTACAACTGAATACCGCCGCGCCGCAGGACTTACGCAGCGCGGGGACACCGCCTTTCATACAGGGCGGTTTTTTTATGCGGCGGCGACCAAACGCTGACCGCCTTTTGTCCGCTTGCCGGACAGCCGCAGACGCGGCAGAAAGGATATATTCATGGCATTTTTCAATAGCGCAGTAGACGTTTTGCAGACCCTTGTTGTAGCACTTGGAGCCGGACTTGGCATTTGGGGCGTGATCAATCTCATGGAGGGCTACGGCAACGACAACCGTGCGACACGTTCGTAACTGAAAAGGTTACGCACTAAGTCGACAGGCTAAAAAGCCTGAAATCTTAGGAGAACTGACAATCCGATGGGTGGAATGATAGGGTAACGCCTTGAAACGCCCACACTGATACTCCGATTGGCGGCGGTATGCAACTGCCTAACCGTCAAAAGCTCGGTGAAGTCGGCAGAGAGTGACCGTAAGCGGGATTTTTTTTACCGCACGAAACCTGTCCAGAGGTGGATGGCGTCACCTATATGCCGGGTGTCGGATACTCATGGTGAGAATGTATGAAAATACTGGCGTACTTCCGAATGTACGGGTCTAAACGTTTGAATTTGTCGAAAGGCATTTCCCCATTAAATTGGGGTGTCCGTGGATTAGTAAGATTGGTTGTTATGAACGTCCACATACCGTTACAGGCGGTAAGATTCTTTGAATTGGACACAGGCTTAGAGGAAGCACCTAAAAGTATTCAATGATAGGATTGTTGGAACGTGGTAAACCGGGACGTGAATGATAAAGCTGTTGCAGGCTGATGTCACGCTGATGAGGAAAGGCGAAAACCAGCAGGAAATGCTGGTATATCAGTTATGATATTCCACTATCGCTATAACTTATCTTAATTCCGGCGAAAGTGGTGGCACAGTACCTATGAAGCGGGAATAAAAAGCCCGTGGAGGGATAGCCGCCAGTCGGATTTAGAAACAAAAACTGAAAACATAACAAACACAGCTTCGAGTATGACAAAGAAAATCCTAACCGAAAGGGGTGGGTGCCTGTGTTGACTTCGGAGCAGCAAAAGCACAAACCAAAACAAAGCAAAATCCGCTATACGGAGTATTACGACCTGCAAAGCATCTTTGACAGTCTGTATGCTGACAGCCTGAACGGAAAAACTTTTCAGAACCTTATGCACTTTATTGTAAGTGAGGAAAACATCAAGCTGGCATATCGGACAATTAAGGGCAACAAGGGAAGTGGTACTCCCGGCGTGGATAAGCGGACAATTAAAGACCTTGCCGCACTTCGTGAGGAACAATACGTCCGGCTTATTCAAAAACAGTTCAGTTGGTACACTCCCCGCCCGGTGAAACGGGTGGAAATCCCCAAACCCAACGGAAAAACAAGACCGCTGGGGATTCCTACAATTGTTGACCGCATAGTGCAACAATGTATTTTACAAGTGCTTGAACCAATCTGTGAAGCAAAGTTCCATGAGCGTTCCAACGGCTTCCGCCCAAACCGCTCTACGGAACACGCCATAGCACAATGCTGTCGGCTCATACAGATACAGCACCTTCATTATGCGGTGGATATTGACATTCAAGGCTTCTTTGACAATGTAAACCACGGAAAGCTGATAAGGCAGATGTGGGAAATGGGTATCCGGGATAAAAAGCTGCTGTGTATCGTCAAGCAGATGTTAAAGGCACAGGTGGTGCTTCCAGACGGAACGAGGACAACTCCGACCAAAGGAACGCCGCAGGGTGGCATTTTGTCGCCACTGCTCTCCAACATAGTGCTGAACGAGCTTGACTGGTGGGTGACTTCCCAGTGGGAGGAAATGCCTACCCATTACGAGTACAAAACCCGGCAGAACGCCCACGGTACAGATATTAAAAGTCACACCTACCGGGCGCTCAGGCGGAGCAGACTCAAAGAAATGTACATCGTGAGGTACGCTGACGACTTCAAAATCTTTTGCCGGAGCCGGCAGGACGCTGAAAAGGCGTTTGAAGCAACGCGGCTATGGCTAAAAGACCGGCTCGGGCTGGAAATCAGCCCGGAAAAGTCTAAAGTCATCAATCTAAAACAGCGGTATTCGGAGTTTTTGGGATTCAAGATGAAAGTCTACCCCAAAGGGAAAAAATACGTGGTCTGTTCACACATGAGCGATAAAGCCATAAAGCAGGCAAAGGGAAAAATATCTGCCGCTATCCGGGCGATACAGAATCCGGCAGATGACCGGGCGCAATACATCGCCATTCAGCAATACAATTCCGTGGTTGCCGGACTGCACAATTATTACCGTCTGGCAACACACATCAGCGTAGATTTTCCAAAGCTGTCCTATGGACTGAAGCTGCAAATGGCAAACAGGCTGCGGGAATTGACATCAAAAGGAAAACTGGAACGTGGATTTATCAAGGAACGGTATGGCAAGAGTAAACAGCTAAGGTTTCTGAACGGACACCCTCTCATTCCAATGGGATATGTCCAAACAAGAAACGCCCAGCACAAAAAGAAAACCGTCAATCGGTATACATCGGAGGGACGGGCAGAAATCCATAAAAATCTTGGTATCAATACCGATACGATGATATGGCTCATGCAAAACCCTGTGTTGGATAAAACGATTGAGTTTGCAGACAATCGGATTTCGCTGTTTGCGGCTCAATATGGGAGGTGTGCCGTAACTGGCATTGACCTTATGCCGTATGACATTCGCTGTCACCATAAAGTGCCGCTTGAAAACGGCGGTACAGATGAATATGGCAACCTTGTTCTTGTAACCGAAGCAGTACATATCTTAATCCATGCCACTTTGGGAGAAACAATCCAGAAGTACCTAAATGAACTCCAACTGAACAAAAAGCAACTGGAAAAACTGAATAGACTGCGAAAACTGGCGGGAACGTCTGTAATCGCATAACCAATCTTTTAATGCTGTAACGAAGTGTGTAAGTTATGTTTAAAACGTAAAATTTCTAATTTCGATGGGGCGCCGTGTGCGGTGAAAGTCGCACGCACGGTGCTAAGCGGGGGAAAAGCCGGAAACATTTGAAACTGTAGGCTTACCTATCGCAATCCGGCGCGAAATCACAGGGCATGAAACAGCTTATGGCGGGCGGCGGCGTTGCCCTTATTGGTATGACCCTTGTACCCCTGCTTTCCGGGCTGTTCGGCTAAAAAAGCGCGGGTAAGAGCCTATGCAGAGCATACTTGACGCGATCACGGAATGGATAAAGGAAATCCTCATAGGAGCCATTAACGGGAACCTGTCAACTATGTTCGGGGACGTAAACGAGAAAGTCGGCACAATCGCCGCCGAGGTAGGGCAGACCCCGCAGGGGTGGAACGCGGGCATTTTCAACATGATACGCTCATTATCGGAAAATGTCATTGTCCCCATAGCGGGGCTTGTCATTACCTACGTCCTATGCGTGGAGCTAATCAGCATGGTAACGGAAAAGAACAATATGCACGACGTTGACACATTTATGTTTTTCAAGTGGTTTTTCAAGGCGTGGGTGGCGGTGTACCTTGTCACCCACACCTTTGATATTACTATGGCAGTCTTTGACGTTGCGCAGCACGTCGTTTCCGGCGCGGCTGGGGTGATAAGCGGCAGCACAGAAATTGACGTTGCCGCCGCCCTTGCTTCCATGCAGTCCGGGCTTGACGCAATGGAAATCCCCGAACTTTTATTGCTGGTTATGGAAACAAGCCTTGTGAGCCTTTGCATGAAAATCATGTCCGTACTGATAACCGTTGTCCTCTACGGCAGAATGATAGAAATTTACCTTTACTGTTCCGTGTCGCCTATCCCGTTTGCAACAATGACAAATAAAGAGTGGGGGCAGATCGGAAACAACTACTTAAAAGCCCTGTTCGCTATCGGTTTTCAAGGCTTCCTCATTATGGTGTGCGTCGGCATTTACGCGGTGCTGGTGAACAATATCACCGTGGCAGACAACCTGCACAGCGCGATATTCTCCCTTGCTGCCTATACGGTGATCCTCTGCTTTTCCCTGTTCAAGTCCGGCGCACTTGCAAAGTCAATTTTCGCGGCGCATTAGCGGCGTGTCAAGGGCAGGGTGGAGATTTTCAGAGCGAAGCGGCGAAAATACGACCCGACCTTGACGCGGGAGGAACCCCCATACAATAGGGACAGGCAAAGGGCAAAACTTGACCTTTGCCTTGATTACCCTTTATGGGGCTTAAAAAGAAGCACACGGAAAGGAGGGACGAAACACCATTGAAAAGAAATACGGCATAATCTACGCCGATCCCCCGTGGAAGTACGCACAGAAGCGGCTTTCCGGCGCGGCAGAACACCACTACCCGACCATGAGCATAGAGGAACTTTGCGCGCTTCCCGTGGCTGACCTTGCGGCGGAGGACAGCGCACTTTTCTTGTGGGCGACATTCCCCCAGCTTCCCGAAGCCCTGCGGCTTATCAAAGCTTGGGGCTTTACCTATAAGACCGCCGCCTTTGTATGGCTGAAACTCAATAAAAAGTCCTACACATGGTTTTACGGCTTGGGGTTTTGGACGCGGGGAAACGCGGAACTCTGCCTGTTTGCCACACGGGGACACCCAAAGAGGAAATCGGCGGGTATTCATCAATTCATTATCTCCCCCATAGAGCAGCACAGCAAAAAGCCGGACATAACGCGGGAAAAAATCGTTGCCCTTATGGGCGACATTCCCCGGATAGAGCTATTCGCAAGGCAGGAAACGGCGGGCTGGGACACATGGGGGAATGAAACCAAAAACAGCATAGAGCTTTGACGGAAAGGAGGTTTTCGGTATGGCGTATGTACCCGTACCAAAGGATTTATCAAAGATAAAAACAAAAGTCGCTTTCAACCTCACGAAGCGGCAGATCGTTTGTTTCGCGGCAGCACTCATTACAGGCTTGCCGCTTTTTTTCCTGCTAAAGGACAGCGCGGGAACCAGCGCGGCGGCATTTGTGATGATTGTCGTCATGCTCCCCTGCTTCCTCATGGCAATGTACGAGAAACACGGACAGCCCCTTGAAACCGTGGTGAAAAACATCATACAGACAAAATTTGTCCGACCAAAGGAGCGACCCTATCAGACGAAGAATTTATACGCTGTCTTGGAAAGACAGCGGAAACTGGAAAAGGAGGTATCAGCGATTGTCAAAGGAACCAACCAAAGGCGGCGCACCGGGAAAAAGCCCCGGAACTAAGGCGAAGCGGAAACTGACCCGCAGCGAGAAGAAGCAGATCGCCGCCGCAATCAGACAGGCAAAGGGGGACGGAAAGGCGCACACCGCCCAGCAGACAATCCCCTACATCAACCTGTACCCGGACGGGATATGCCGGATAACGGAAAAGAAATACAGCAAGAGCATTGTCTACGAGGATATAAACTACCAGCTTGCACAGGCAGACGACAAGACCGCCATTTTTGAAAACTGGTGTGACTTCCTCAACTATTTTGACGCTTCCGTATCGGTGCAGCTCTCTTTCATCAATCAAGGGACACAGCGGGAGGAAGCGGAAAAAGCAATCAACATTCCGGCGCAGGAGGACGCTTTCAACTCTATCCGCACCGAATACGGGGATATGTTAAAAAGCCAGCTTTCCAAAGGGAACAACGGGCTTGTGAAGCACAAATATATCACGTTCAGTATTGAAGCGGACAACATGAGCGCGGCAAAATCCCGGCTTTCCCGTATTGAAACGGACATACTGAACAATTTCAAGGTGCTGGGGGTATCTGCCCGACCGCAGACAGGCTATGAACGGTTACAGACCATGCACGGGGTATTCCACCCGGAGGGGGAGCCGTTTCATTTTGATTTTTCATGGCTTGCCCCGTCCGGGCTTACCACAAAGGACTTTATCGCCCCGCCCTCATTCCGTTTTGGCGAGGGGCGGTATTTCCGCATGGGGCGCAAGATCGGCGCGGTATCGTTCTTACAGATACTTGCGCCGGAGTTAAACGACCGCATTTTAGCGGATATGTTAGACCTTGAAACGGGTGTGATTGTAAACTTACATATCCACAGTATCGACCAGACGGAAGCCATTAAGACCGTCAAGCGCAAAATCACCGACCTTGACAAAATGAAAATCGAGGAACAGAAGAAAGCCGTCCGCGCAGGGTACGACATGGATATAATCCCGTCCGACCTTGCCACGTTTGGCGGCGAAGCGAAAAATCTCTTGCAGGACTTACAGAGCCGCAATGAAAGAATGTTCCTCTTGACTTTCCTTGTGGTGAACATGGCAGACACAAAAAGAAAGCTGGAAAATGACATTTTCGCGGCGGCGGGGATTGCACAGAAATATAACTGCGCCCTCACCCGGCTGGACTACCAGCAGGAAGCGGGGCTTATGTCAAGCGTCCCTATCGGGGAAAACCTTATCCCCATACAGCGGGGCTTGACGACTTCCAGCACGGCAATCTTTATCCCCTTTATCACGCAGGAGCTTTTTCAGAGGGGCGCAAGCCTTTACTATGGCTTAAATGCCCTTAGTAACAACATGATACTTTGCGACCGCAAGCAGCTTAAAAATCCCAATGGCTTAATCTTGGGAACGCCGGGAAGCGGAAAATCCTTTGCGGCAAAGCGGGAAATGACAAACGCTTTCCTCATTACGGACGACGACATTATTATCTGCGATCCCGAAGCCGAGTATTACCCCCTTGTGCAAAGATTACAGGGACAGGTGATAAGGCTTTCCCCCACCAGCCCGCACTACGTCAACCCTATGGATATAAACCTCAACTATTCCGAGGACGACAACCCGCTTGCGCTGAAAAGCGATTTTATCCTCTCCCTTTGTGAGCTGATCGTCGGCGGCAAGGAGGGCTTGCAGCCCGTGGATAAGACCGTCATTGACCGCGCTGTTAGGAACGTGTACCGTCCTTTCCTTGCAGCCCCCGACCCGGCAAAAATGCCGATTTTGGGCGACCTTTACGACGAGCTTTTGAAGCAGCCGGAGCCGGAAGCGGCGCGTATCGCGGCGGCATTGGAGCTTTACGTTTCCGGGAGCCTTAACGTCTTTAACCACAGGACAAATGTAGAGCTTAACAACCGCCTTGTCTGCTTTGACATTAAACAGCTTGGGAAGCAGCTCAAAAAGCTGGGTATGCTCATTGTTCAAGATCAAGTGTGGAACCGCGTCACCGTGAACCGGGCGGCGAAGAAGTCCACGCGGTATTTCATGGACGAATTTCACCTGTTACTCAAAGACGAGCAGACCGCCGCTTACAGCGTCGAAATCTGGAAGCGTTTCAGAAAATGGGGCGGCATACCCACCGCGATCACGCAGAACGTCAAAGACCTCTTGGCAAGCCGGGAAGTGGAAAATATCTTTGAGAACAGCGATTTTGTCCTTATGCTCAATCAAGCGGCGGGCGACCGGGCTATCCTTGCGAAGCAGCTCAACATCTCCCCGCAGCAAATGAGCTACGTCACCCACTCCGAAGCGGGCGAGGGGCTTTTATTTTATGGAAATGTCATTCTGCCCTTTGTAGACCGTTTCCCGAAAGATACCGAGCTGTACCGTGTTATGACGACAAAGCCGGAGGAAGTGGGCGGCGCGTAACCCGCAGATTATTTTATCAGCCTTGCGCCCTTTTGGGGGCGCAGTTTGGAGGTGAACCACCATGAAGCAGTACAAAGCCCGCGACAAGATCACGCAGAAAATGACCCGTGACGGGGCTATCGAGGTAAACGCGGCGACCGGGAAACAAAAGCGTATCAGCAAACGGGCGCGGGAAGCTGCCTTACTGAAAACGCCGGAGCAACAGGCGGCACAGGACGCACAGGCAGCGCAGCCCATACCGGGCAATCCCGCCCCGGACATATCCCCCAATGCGCCGCCCCTGCCCCATGCGCCGGGGACGGAAGCCCCACAGGACACGGGAACCGCCGAGCGCGTCTTAGAGCATATCGACGGGGCGCATACCCGCGCAGCCAGCAAAAAGGCGGCACGGAAAGCACAGGCAGAAGCCGAAAGCCGCGCCCGCACCTCCCGGCTGCAATTCACCGAGGAAGAACGGGCAACGCCGGAGCTTGAAAAGTATATCAAAAAATCCGACAAAGCCGCTGACAGGCTGGACGAAGCAAGGGCGAAAATCCCAAAGGAAAAGAAACTTGTAAGGGAACGCACCTTTGACGAAGCCACCGGGAAAGGCAAGACCCGCCTACGTTTCGAGGAACGGGAAAAGCCAATGAACGGCGGCAAGGCACATAAAAACCCGTTATCCCGCCCCGCGCAGGAAGCGGGTATTTTCGTCCATAACAAGGTACATTCCGTGGAAAAGGACAATTCCGGCGTGGAGGGTGCGCACAAATCCGAGGAAACCGCCGAAAAAGCCGCGAAGTACGGGGCGCGAAAAGTCAAGGAGGGCTACCGCAGCCATAAGCTCAAACCCTACCGGGCGGCGGCAAAGGCTGAAAAGGCGGCGCAGAAAGCAAACGCCAACTATCTCTACCAAAAGGCACTCCATGACAACCCGCAGATCGCCGCGTCAAATCCATTCTCCCGGTATATGCAGAAGCAGCGTATCAAAAAGCAGTATGCAAAGACCGTCAAGGCACAGGGCGCAAAGTCTGTCAAGAACGCAGCGGAGAACACAAGAAAAGCCGCCAAAAAGACCGCCGAGGGAACCAAAAAGGCAATCGCATTTGTCGGGCGACACCCGGCGGGCGTCTGTATCGCCATAGGTGCGCTGCTGCTTTTCATTATGATTTCTTCCGCGCTGTCCTCTTGCGGGGCTATGTTTTCCGGCATGATTAACGGCATTGTCGGGACTTCCTACACGTCGGAGGACGCGGATTTAGTCGCCGTGGAAAACAACTATGCGGCACTGGAAACGGACTTGCAGCGCAGGATTGACAATATCGAGCGCGACAACCCCGGCTATGACGAGTACCGCTATGACCTTGACAGTATCGGGCATAACCCCCATGAATTAGCGTCTTATCTGACCGCGCTTTTACAGACCTACACCCCGGCAACCGCACAGGCAGAAATACAGCGTATCTTTGAACTTCAATATACCCTCACTCTGACGGAGGAAGTGGAAATACGTTACCGCACAGAAACAAGCACAGACCCGGACACCGGGGAAACCACCACCGAGGAAGTCCCCTATGAGTATTTTATCCTCAATATCAAGCTGGAGAACAAACCCATATCCGAGCTTGCGCCGGGACTGCTTACCCCGGAGCAGCTTGAAATGTTCCGTGTCTATCTGGAAACCAGCGGAAACAAGCCCCTTATTTTCGGCGGCGGTTCCCCGGACGGGAACCCGTCGGAGGATTTAAGCGGGGTGCAGCTTGTAAACGGCACACGCCCCGGAAATACCGCCGTGGTAGACCGGGCAAAGTCACAGGTAGGCAATGTAGGGGGACAGCCCTATTGGAGCTGGTACGGCTTCAACAGCCGCGTGGAATGGTGCGCCTGTTTCGTTTCATGGTGCTACAATCAAGCCGGGAAAAGCGAGCCGCGCTTTGCCGCGTGCCAGTCACAGGGCGTACCGTGGTTCCAGTCACGGGGGCAATGGGGCGCGAGGGGCTATGAGAATATCGCCCCCGGCGACGCGATCTTTTTTGACTGGGACGGGGACGGGAGCGCAGACCATGTGGGGCTTGTAATCGGCACGGACGGGCAGCGCGTTTACACCGTCGAGGGCAATTCCGGCGACGCTTGCAAGATAAAAAGCTACCCCCTTGACTATGGCTGTATCAAAGGGTACGGCTTGATGAATTGGAACTGAACACATTTTTGACTATGAAAGGAGTTTTACACTATGGCAGCAAACAAGATTGACCGTATCAACCGGGAGATTGAAAAGACCCGCGAGAAGATCACCGAGTATCAGAACAAGCTCAAAGGGCTGGAAGCGCAGAAAACCGAAGCGGAGAATTTGCAGATCGTCCAGCTTGTGCGCTCTATGCGGCTTTCCCCGCAGGAGCTTACCGCCATGCTGCAAAACGGGGCAATCCCCGGCATGACCCCCGCGCCCGTTTTAAGCGGCGCAGACAATGACGAACAGGAGGAAAACGAAGATGAAGAATAAGAAAACCCTTAAAATGCTTTTGACCCTTTGCGCCGCCCTTATCCTCATGGGCGGCTTTTCCGTCACCGCCTACGCGCAGACCCCGGAGGGACAGGACGACGCGACCGACGACAGCGGCGTTGTCTACGAGGAACCCGAAAAGGAAGAACCCCTCACCCCGGACGGGAACGCGACGCTGGTTGACGATTTCGGCGGCAACAAGCAGCTTATCACCGTGACGACCAAAAACGGCAATTACTTTTATATCCTCATTGACCGGGACGACGAGGGGGAAAACACCGTGCATTTCCTCAATCAAGTGGACGAAGCCGACCTTATGGCACTCATGGAGGACGGGAGCGAAAAGACGGAGCCGCCCGCAGTCTGCAACTGTACGGAGAAATGCGAAGCGGGCGCGGTCAACACCCAATGCCCGGTATGCAGCACCAACATGACCGCTTGCGGCGGCAAAGCAGCGGAGCCGGAACAAGGCGAGCCGGAGGAACCAAAAGAGAAGAAAACAGGCACGGGCGGGCTGCTGCTCTTTCTGATCGTCGCCATTGCCGGGGGCGGCGGCGCGTTCTATTACTTTAAGATTATGAAACCGAAGCAGGACGTAAAGGGCAGCACAGACCTTGACGATTTCGATTTTGACGATTACGACGAGGACGAGCCGGAGCCGGACGACGAAGCCGGGGAAATGGAGGACGAGGAAGCATGACCCTGTTCACCGAAAACCCCTTAGAAAGAATGATGATACAGAAACCGGGGGACGGGCGGCGTGGAAAATCGCCGCCCGCTTCCATTCCCCCGCGCTGCAAGGGATGTCCCTACAACCGGGAGCCGCCCTGCGTGGGGTACTGTATCAAGAAGCTGACAGAGAAGAAAACCACGGGAAAATGAAAGGAGGATTTTTAAGTGCAGTTAGTGATTGCAGAAAAGCCCAGCGTCGCGGCAAGTATCGCCGCCGCGCTTGGCGTTAAGGAAAAGAAAGACGGATATATCGAGGGCGGGGGCTACCTCATTTCTTGGTGTGTCGGTCATTTGGTGGAGCTTGCGGACGCTGCCGCCTACGGGGAGCAGTATAAAAAGTGGAGCTATGAGAGCTTACCCATTCTGCCGGAGGAATGGCAGTACACCGTCGCCGCCGACAAAGGCAAACAGTTCAAGACCTTAAAGGAGCTTATGCACCGCGCCGACGTTTCCGAAGTGGTGAACGCCTGCGATGTTGGATAGTGCGGAGGGGCGACAAACAAATACAAATAAAAAAGGGACTTCCTCAATCCTTAAAAGGCTATGACAGTATCGGTTATAGTCTTTTTTCATGCGGTAATTACCGTATGAAATGAACTCCTATTCCCCAAGCGGAGAAATACCCAACAACAGTATTCCGCAATCAAATCTCCCAACAAGTAACGAGAAAAAATCATATATCAACACCGAAACCAATCAATCATATCAATCCATATCACAGGAGGGCAAAGACCATGAATAAAAAGCAGGAACAACAGATTTTGGACTATTACAGTACCGCCGACAAATATATCCGTAGCAAGACACACTCCAATGCGCATCAGACTGTATTTACGAAAGAAAACGATAAATACCAGTGGCTTGTGTTGGAACAGAAAAGCCAGTGTGAAGTCGAGGTAAGGCAGACCGACAGGCATGGAACAATCACAGCGAGGGATAATTACGAACTGACAAAAAATCTCCCTAAGTGCGTGGGCGTGGAGCGTTTATGTGAGGGCGCAAATATACAGATACCTTTTAACGCTGATGAAATCAATCTGATTTACCAGTTTGGAGAACAGGGAAAAGCGGAAACGTGCGCCAGTCTGTCTGCTATTCTTCCGCAGATAAAAGACGATAACACAAAGCAGATAGTAAGTAGCACCTTAAAGAAATTAAATTCCCTGTCAGAAGAAACGTGTGCGGAACTGACCGCCACCACCAAAAGACGGAAACTGACCGAGCGTGACCACTCCATAAGGACAAGGTTAGCCAAAGCAAAGGAACAGGCAAAACAGCCGACAGTTTCCGAGGGAAAAAAGCACAGAACCCACAGCAAAGGAAAGGGGGATATGGCACTATGAAACTTTCCCGATACGAACAGGAAACGATTGTCAATTATAATGCAGGAGAAAAGACCGCCACCCTCTATACAAGGGATAAAGCGGTTATGCGGAAACTTGACACGCTTGTTGCCGACTTCCCCGACACATACAAGCTGACAGGGCAGGACGAGGTATCTAAGACCTATTCTTTTCCAAAGTCATACGTCTGCTACCGCAAGCCGAGGGCGTTCAGTACAGAGCAGAGGGAACGGGCAAGGCAGATGATGATTGCAAATAACAAGGCAAAGGGAAATTAAAGAAAATTTAATGGAATTGTGTATGCGTTTGTGGTAAGATAATGACATTGAACAATTTAACAAATCGCAAATTGTAGAGGTGAATGTAATGTGGTTTTGGTGGTTTATGCTTTGCTGTGATTTAATGATTCCGTTGCTGATGATAGTTATTGGACGGCTTATGTGGAAGCGTCCGCCGCAAAAGATAAATTCTCTGATTGGATATAGAACCTCTCGTTCTATGAAGAATATGGATACATGGCATTTTGCTCATCATTACTGTGGAAAACTTTGGTGGCGAATTGGCTGGATTATTTTAGTTCCGTCACTTATTATTCATCTTCCATTTTATGGAGCTTCAGATGATGCTATTGGAATTGTCGGCTTGATTTTGACATTTATTCAAATTGCTGTTTTGATAGGCTCTATATTCCCGACAGAGAAGGCATTAAAAAGAACTTTTACAGAAGAAGGGCTTCGTAGATAAATTCCAGTTTGTCGGGAAAAATCAAGACAGAAAAATGATATGAAAACTAAATATTGTTTACCTTTAGGTAGCGATTATCTTAACAGACAATCAGCTACCTTTTTTATTTCCAAAACTAATCAACACAGTACAGAAAGAATGAGGTATCAAGATGATTGAGAGCAAAAATGACGCAAGCAGAAATTTAGAAAAAGCATTGCAGGCATTGGAACAGGCGAAACAGCGTGTAGCCAATGAGAAGAAAAAGCAGAACGAGAAAAAACGCAAAGCCGAGAACCACCACAAGTACATCATGGGCGGTATCATTGTGAAGTATTTCCCCGACTGCTACCGCTATGACGAGGGCGAGTTAAACCGTATCTTGTCGGTTGCATTGCAGACAAGGGAGTGTCAGCAGATTATCTCTAAAATCAAAGCGGAAAGCCGAGAAACCACTCCCCCACAATCCACTCTCCCCAATGCCGAAAATGAAAGCGAGGGCGGTACGGAATGACAAAGGCAAGGACACTGGAAAGCCGAGGTAACATATTCACCCCGTTTACGGGGTGCGCACAGATATACCACCAGAGGTGGTATGTGCGCTCTCCGAGGGGCAAGTTTCACTTGCATGGACTCCTGCGGAGGGCGTTGTCTGCCTTGCGGCAGCCAAAAGGGGAAACGACAATTCCCCTTCGCAAGCTGCGCTTGCTACCCTTTAGTGAACTTTGCGTTCAGATAAAGGCTAAAGAACAGCCTTTATCTGCCCACAAAGTCTATGAGTGCGCCCCTATACCCTGTCGGCAGAATGTAGGTGTTGCGCATGGCTAATGTTACGAAACAGGCAAGCACACGTTTTTCCATTGTCAGGCGGAGCAAGGGGCAGTCGGCAGTCGAGAAAGCATCATACATCAGCAGGAGCATTCTTGTCAGCGAGTTTGACGGGCAGACCTACCGCCCGAAATACCATGAAGATTTAGTCCACAGTGAAATCACTCTCCCGCCCAATGCGCCCAAAGAATATGCAGACCGAGCCACCTTATGGAACGCTGTTGAACTGGCAGAGAAAGGACAGAAATCACAGCTTGCGAGAATGTTGAAAGCGTCACTCCCCAACGAATGGAGTTATGAACTTGCGGAGGAAGTCGTGAGGGATTATGTGCAGAGGAATTTTGTTGACAAAGGAATGTGTGCTGACTGGGCAATCCATGACAGCGAGAACGACAAAGGACAGCGCAATCTCCATATCCATGTAATGCTTACCCTGCGCCCTCTTACGGAAAAAGGGGAATGGGGAGCGAAACAGAAAAAGGTGTATGACCTTGACGAAAACGGGGAGCGTATTCCCATCATTGACAAAAAGACAGGACAGCAGAAAGTTGACAAGCGCAACCGCAAACAGTGGAAATGCCACACCGCCGACAGCACAGACTGGAACAGCCAAGAAAACGCCAAGATGTGGCGAAAAGATTTAGCCGACACAATCAATGCCACCAATGAGCAGTTGGGGATTGCGCTACATTGGGAACACCGCTCTTTTAAGGAACAGGGGATTGACAGAGAGCCGACAATCCATATCGGTGCGGTTGCCAACGCTTTAGAACGCAAGGGCATACAGACCGAGAGGGGCAACATCAATCGGGAAATCATCAGGAACAATATGCTGTTGGAACAGGCGAAAGAAATGCTCATGTTTGCCAAGCAGGAAGTACACAGCGCACAGTACGAAAAGATTAAAAATACAGCGGTCAGCGTGAAGAATGAAGTCATGGAGATGATTGCAAAAGTGAGGGGGCGCAAAGGCAGATTAGACTTGCCCATTGTCAGCGGAAAACATCTAAGAAAAATAGCCGACAGAACCGCCTTGCAGTCAGCCGACAATGCGGAGAAATTCATCACGACAAGGAAGATAGACAGCTTTGAAAGCCTTGTGAACTTTACAGCGGATAGGGAACAGAAATACAGTCAGCTTGAAACAGTGCATTTGTCAAAGGGGCAGAAACTAAACCGATTAAAGGAACTGTCAAAAATGTATGCCCTCTATGCACCAATCCAAGCCACCTATAAGGAGAGCCAGTCACTCAAAGGATTTGCGAAAATGAAATACGATAAGGAGCATAAGGACAGCTTATCAAAGTACCCCGAATTAAAGGAGCGTATGCAGAGCCTTTTACAGAACGGCGAGAAGATAACGCCGAAACAGTGGAAAGCAGAGATACAGTCTTTGCAGTCTGAATATGACAGTATCGGCAAAGAGCAGACCAAGACCGCCACAGAATTAGCGTATGCCGAGGTAATCAGCTATAACAGGAAGAACCTTGAGAGGGAACTTCAGAACGAGAACCGACAGCATAACAGGCAACAGAGCAGAACGAAACGGAGGGAGGAAGAAATTTAATGGAAATATGAGTGTGATTATGGTATTCTGTTAGAGGTAAAAATCAAAAGTTGCAAAGGGAGTGAAATTGAAATGTGCATGGAATGTTATATTAGTGAAAATAGAATAACACCACTATTAAATCCATTGGATTGCTTAGCAAATCATACACAATACATTTGTGGGACTTGTGGGCGGTGCATTTGTATTGAACATGACCCCAAGCGTGGGTTGCAACGGTGGAATTTCCCTTTTAAGTCGTTAGAGATTGCAAAATTATATTTGCGCACTGCTGATTACAGTATGAAGAAACCATGCGGTATTTATGAGATAAAAAGTGAAAACGGCAGACTTTCATACAAAATCTTTGCGGACAGTGAGGACTTGCTATTATATCTAAAAAAGAACAAAGGAAAAACTTGTGATAAAATGAAACCTATTTTCATTGTTGAAAAATACAAAGAATATGCAAACACGCAAGTAAGAAAACTAACATCTGATGAAATACAGAAATATATGTCAGAGAGATAAATTTCATATTCTCTAAACAACCATTATCACAATCACAACTGAATAAGTAACACAGCGTCAGAGCGTATAGAAAACAAATCTATGCGCTCTATTTTATTGTAAAGGAGCAGATTTATGAGCAAAGACAGCAATACACAGCATAGAGCCACCCGACAGCACCCACCCACAAAAATTATCGTGGAAAGGCACTATGTAGGTACTGAAAAAATGGAAACGGTATTCAAGCGGATAGCCGAGGAACAGATAACAAAAAGGGTTAAGGAGATAGCGGAAAACAGCGTAAATTAGCACTGGAAACGGAAAAGGGAATATAGTATAATAGGAGTTGAGAGGAAGTCCCTTTTCATCAAGGAGGACAAAATGAAAAGGGCAAAACTGAATAACGACAAAATCACTGCTTTATATTGCAGGCTTTCCAAAGACGACGGCACGAACAACGAGAGCATGAGCATCAGCACACAGAAAACCATGCTGAAAGATTATGCAAAGCGCAACGGTTTTCTGAACTGCCAGTTCTATGTTGATGACGGTTACAGCGGTACAAACTACGACCGCCCCGCATTCCGACAGCTTATCGAGGACATACAGGACGGGGAAGTGTCAACGCTCATCACAAAAGACCTGTCACGTTTGGGGAGGAATTACCTTGAAACAGGTACTTATATCGAGGTGTTTTTCCCCAACCATAACGTGCGGTATATTGCAATCAATGACGGCGTGGACTCCATAGACAACGCACAAATGGACATTACACCGTTCCGCAACATCATCAATGAAATGTACGCAAAGGACACGTCAAGGAAAATCAAGAGCGCACTCCACGCAAGGAAAATGCAGGGCAAGTATATGGCTACTACCGCCCCATTCGGTTATCAAAAAGACGAGAAAGACCATAACCACCTTGTCATTGATGAAGTGACCGCCCCCATTGTGGAACTGATTTTCTCAATCGCCGAGGAGGGCGTGGGGCTTCACACTATCTGTAACCGCTTGCGCAAGGCAAAGGTCATAAAGCCGAGTTTCTACAAAAAAGAAATGTTTGAGCGGTACACTGATGAGGAAAAGATGTATGACTGGGACACCGCCTATGTCAGCAAGATATTGCATGACCCCGTTTATGCAGGAAACCTTACCGTAGCGGAAAGACCGACCAAGACCATGCGTTCCAAGAAAAGACAGTATATCCCGTATGCGGAGCGTGAAGTTATCTATGGCACACATGAACCGATTATCGAGCAGAGCCGTTGGAACACCGTACAGAAGATTTTGGAGAGCAGACCGCCCGTTATCGGGGAAAGTTCAAGCGGATATGACAACATTTTCCGAGGGGTTATCAAATGCGCCGATTGTGGGAGTGCCATGCTTGCCAAAGTCGAGCAGAAAAGAAAGCGTAACAACGTACTGGACAAGACTTTCTACTGCTGTACCAAGTACCGCAAGTTTGGGAAAGAGGGTTGTTCATCACACACCATTGAGGCGAGGACGGTTCACGAAGTTGTGCTTGCAGACATTCAGAAACACGCAGGACAGGCACTGGCGGACAGGAAAGCTATGGTAACGGAGATTGCCGAGCGTCTTAATCTCCAACTGTCAGCGGATAAGGAACAGCAGAAAAAGGAACTAAGGCAATGTAAACAGCGAGTGTCGGAAATAGAAAACCTGTATGCCAAACTGTATGAGGACTTGACAAGGGAACTGATAACAGAAAAGCGTTTCCAAATGCTGTCGGCACGATTTGACAGCGAGCAGGAAGAACTGACAGCCAAGATAAAGGAACTTGAAAAAAGTGCCATAGCGGACAAAGAACAGTTATCTTCCATTGAGCATTTTGCAGAGCAGATAAGCGGTTATGCAGGAATAACGGAACTCAATTTTAAGATAATCAACCAACTTATAGAAAAAATTCTTGTTTCTGAACCCGTAGAAGTTGACGGGCAGAAAATTCAACGACTTACTATCCATTACAAGTTCATAGGGGCACTGGAAACCCTTGAATAATGGATATTTTCTAAGTCACCTATTCCAACTATCCAACAGACGCTGGGCGCGAGGGGGAATTGATTTTCCGCTTTGTGTACGGCGTGGCAAAATGCAACAAGCCTATGCGCCGCTTGTGGATTTCCTCAATGGAGGACGCGGCGATCAAGGCGGGCTTTGCCGACTTAGGGGACGGGCGGGAGTATGACGCGCTCTATGCTTCCGCATTGTGCCGCGCAAAAGCCGACTGGATCATTGGTATCAATGCGACACGCCTTTTCTCCTGCCTGTATCACAAGACCTTGAACGTGGGGCGGGTACAGACCCCCACACTGAAAATGCTGGTTGACCGGGGCGAAGCGATCTCCCATTTCAAGAAAGAAAAATATTACCATGTACGCCTTGACTTATCCGGCGCGGAAGCCGCCAGCGAAAGGATTTCAGATAAACCGGGAGCCGCCACACTGAAAGCGGCTTGCGAAGCGGAAACGGCGGTTTGCGTTTCCCTCACCAAAGAGAAAAAGACCACCGCCCCGCCGAAGCTCTTTGATCTCACTTCTTTACAGAGGGAAGCCAATAAAATCTACGTCTACACGGCGAAGCAGACCCTTGACCTTGCACAGACCTTATATGAAAAACGGCTGCTTACCTATCCCCGGACAGACAGCGCATTTTTGACCGACGACATGGGGGACACGGCGGCAAAGACTGTTACCATGTTATCCGGGAAACTGCCCTTTATGGAGGGCGCGGAGTTTACCCCGGACGTTTCCCGGACGCTTGACAGCAGCAAAGTTTCAGACCACCACGCCATTATCCCCACTATGGAGCTTGCAAAGACCGACCCTGCCGCCCTGCCGGAAAGTGAAAGGAATATCCTCACCCTTGCCGGGGCGCGTCTTATTTTCGCTGCCGCCGAGCCGCATATCTTTGAAGCGGTCACGGCGGTTTTCTCATGCGCCGGTACGGAGTTTACGGCACGGGGAAAGACAGTGCTTGCGGGCGGCTGGAAAGAGCTTGAACGCCGCTACCGGGCAACCCTCAAAGGCAAACCCGACCCGGAGGATATGGAGGAAGAAAACACCCTGCCGGAGCTTTCCGAGGGACAGACCTTTACAAGCCCTACGGCAAAGGTGACAGAGCATTTCACAACGCCGCCGAAGCCCCACAACGAAGCAACTTTGCTTTCGGCAATGGAACGCGCCGGGAACGGGGACACCGACCCGGACGCGGAACGCCGGGGGCTTGGCACACCCGCCACCCGTGCCGCTGTCATTGAAAAGCTGGTGAAGTCCGGCTTTGCAGAGCGCAAGGGAAAGCAGCTTATCCCCACGCAGAACGGAGCCGCCCTTGTGTCTGTCCTGCCGGATATGCTGACTTCCCCGCAGCTTACCGCCGAATGGGAAAACAATCTGATGCAGATCGCAAAGGGAGCCGCCGACGCTGGGGAGTTTATGCAGCGCATTGAAGCTATGGCGCGGGAGCTGGTAAAGGAGAACACCGCCGCCGACAAAGGCAAGGCGGCTTTCACGGGCGGGGAGGAAAAGCCCTCTATCGGGAAATGCCCCCGTTGCGGTTCCCCCGTCTATGAGGGCAAGAAGAATTTCTACTGCTCTAACCGGGATTGCGCCTTTACCATGTGGAAAAATGACCGTTTCTTTGAAGAAAGGAAAGTTGCCTTTTCCCCGAAGATTGCCGCTGCCCTCTTAAAATCCGGCAAGGCAAACGTCAAGGGCTTGTATTCCCCGAAAACAGGCAAAACCTATGACGGAACCGTTGTTTTAGCTGATACGGGCGGGAAGTATGTCAACTACAAGATAGAGATACCGAAGAAAAAATAAGTTTCGTAGCAAGCATAGGAAAAGAGTACCCTTTTCCGTAAATCCCCTTTCGACGCTGACGCGCCGGACGGGGATTTTGCTTGTTGGGAAGTGTCCCAAACCCTCTGTATCTTTAGAGGGTTTTACCCTCTTTGAAAAAATAAAAAACTTTGGCAGAAAGCGCGGGCGCGGTGTAGGACGGACAAGGGAGCCGGAACGCCGCGCCCTTTTTCTGCCCCAACGGAAAGGAGGAATGAAGCTATGGCAGGTTTACGGGAAGCCGTAAAGGACTATCAAGACGAACTGCAAGCGGGGATTGCATGGGTAGCGTTTTGGCGGGAGGGGCGTTCATGGCACAGCGATTATATCTACCTTGAAACGGACGACACCCTCACCCCGGAGGACAGGGGACGCTTGCGGGAGATACAGGAAAAAGACCCCGCCGCCGTTGTCCTAAACGGCTACTATTGCGGTTACTTGGGCGAGGACATGAACCTTGCGGAGCTGACCGCCGGGGTACGCCGCCACTATGAGAACGGCTATAACAACGTGGCTGACTTTATCGAAACCCACGACGACACCTTACCCCCGGAGCTGTTGGAGGAAGCAAGAGCCGCCGCCCACGACGCAGGGCTTCCCTTTTCGGAAAAGCCCTACCGGGACGGGGAGGATTTTAACCCCTATGTATTTGACGGGAGCATGAGCATAGAGGATTTCGAGCTTATGCACCGCATGATGAACGAAGAAAGGAGCAAGCAAATGAGCGAAACATTTTCAATCTTGATTGACAGCCGCAGCCGCTTTGAAACCGGGCAACCGGGCGGCGAATGGCTATCCATGCCGACCACCACAGAGCAGCTTCACGCCGCCATGAGAAGCGTCGGCATTTCTGCGGAGAACCCGCAGGACTTTTTTATCAATGGCTTTGCCAACACCGAGGACTGCCCCTTTGACGTGCCGCTTTCCGTAATACAGGGCAGCACCATTGACGAGCTGAATTATTTAGGGAAGCTCTTAGAAATGCAGGGCGACGAGGACAGGGACAAATTCGCGGCGGCGGTGGCGTTTAAGGAACACGCCGGGAGCGTGAAAGACCTTATCAACCTTGCGCAGAACCTTGACTGCTACTGGATATACCCCACCGTCCGAACCGAAGCCGACTACGGCTATTACCTCATTGACGAGCTGGACGAATTGGAGCTGCCCGAAGAAGCAAAGAAGTATTTCAAGTACGAGGAATACGGGCGGGACGCGGTACAGAAAGACCGGGGACAGTTTACGGAGCAGGGCTATATCTACAACAACGGCAACACCTTTTCACAGTGGTACAACGGGCGGGAAAACGACATACCGAATGAATACAAGGTAATGGGCTTCCCGGAGCCGGAACGCCCCGACCCAGATAAACTGGAAAAGGACGAAGCCGCGCCGGAACAGGAAGAACCACAGCCGGGAACGCCGACAGGTTCCCCACCCCAGCCGCGCCCGGTAAACCCGATCATCCTCACCGCCGACAAGCCCGCAGAAAAGATCAAGGAGATCACAGACCGCTTGGAGCAGGGTATCACGGAATTATTTGACAGTGAACGCTACAAGGAATATCTGCAAGTCATGTCAAAGTTCCATAATTACAGCTTCAACAATACGCTGCTGATCGCCATGCAGAAGCCCGACGCTTCCCTTATCGCCGGATTTAACGCATGGAAAAATAACTTTGGACGGAACGTAATGCGCGGTGAGAAAGGCATACGCATACTTGCCCCGTCGCCGTACAAAATCCGGCAGGAGGTAGAGAAGAAAGACCCGCAGACGGGAAAGACGGTGATCGGCAGCGACGGGAAGCCCGTCACCGAAACAAAGGAAATCCAAATCCCCGCCTATAAAGTTGTCGCCGTTTTCGACGTGTCACAGACCGAGGGGCGGGAGCTTCCCAGCATTTCCGCAAACGAGCTGACCGGGGACGTGGAACAGTACGAGTATTTTTTCGCCGCGCTGGAAAAGACCTCTCCCGTGCCTATGGGCTTTGAGAAGATCGAGGGGACAGCACACGGCTATTACCACTTGGAGGAAAAGCGCATTGCCATTGACGAGGGCATGAGCCAGCTTCAGAACCTAAAGACCGCTATCCATGAGATCGCCCACGCGAAACTGCACGACATTGACCTTAACGCCCCGGAACAGCCAGACAGACCCGACCGCCGCACCCGTGAGGTACAGGCTTTATACCCATGTTTTTATAATGTTGATTTTTTATATTATCTCCCATAAATCCTCACTTTCTTGTACAAAAGATGAGCATTATCAGATACGCTGTTCTCAGGTTTTCCCCTCGAATGGGAAGCCGGAAAGGAGCGCATTTGATATGCAAATAAACTATTTAGATGCTGTTTCATCAGTCCTCAATATGATGAAGCAGCCAGACAGTGCATGTAAGAATATAGACATGCACAGAACCTGTTACACCACGCTCTTCAAACACCTGATGGAAAAGGGCATTCCTTTTTCAGTGGATGCCGCGCTGGACTGGCTTGAGATTAAGAAACAGGAAATTTCCTATGAGACATGTTCCCAATATAGAAACGCCCTGTTCCGCCTTGAGCATTACCTGCTCTTTGGAGATATCGAAAGTCCTTTCTGCCGCTCAGAAGACAGTTTTTTCTGCCGTAGCGGGATGTCGGAATCCTTTTTCCGCCTGACATATGAGTTGGAGAAATACTATGCGTCCAACCAGAATCCCAGCTATTACCATACGTATTCCGTTGCCACAAAAGAGTTTTTCAAGCTTGCGACTTCCCTTGGAATTACAGAGCCGGAAGCAGTCACCATAGATACTCTTATCGAATACTGGAATACTTACTGCAAATCCTGTGGCTCTCCCGACAGATGCCAGAACGCCGTATGCGCCATGACGGCGCTTATGAAATACCTTCACCTCCGGGGTGATGTGCCGGAGTGTTATCAGCTGGTTCTTTTTGGCGGTAACGCTGAAATACTGCCCGGTATGAAACTCCCCAAAACAGGCGCCGCATTCCATCCCAGTGTACCTCTTGAACATAAAGCGGAAGAGTATCTTGACGCCTTGGACGATTGGAAATACACGGAATCATCAAAAGCTGTTTACCGCAATGATTTCACATGGTATTTCATGTTTTTGGAACTTAACCGCCTGGAACATTCGGCAGAAACTGTAGCCCTATGGATAGATATACTTCCGGATTGTCCGAATCAGTCCAAAGCCAGCAATTCTGTATCGGCCCACCGTTCACACACGATCAAAATGTTTGAAAAGTATCTCCAGGGCACAATGGAATCTAATATGACTGCTGATCCAAAGCGTGCGTCCGATCATCTTCCGCCATGGAGCAAAAGCATCCTTGATGGTTTTATAGAGAACCGAAGGCGGGATGGAATGACTAATAATACACTTACCATGTGCAGGGCTGCCGGATGCGGTTTCTTCAAATATCTTGAAGATAATGGAATAGACAACCCATTGTCCATAACACCTCATGTAGTGAAAGCGTTTCATAACCATGATGTCCACTCGACCCCGGAAAGTAAAAATGCATATGGGGCAAAGCTCCGTCAGCTTCTGCGGTACATGGCTGACCAGGATCTGGTTCCGCCAACACTTGTTTTTGCAGTATCCGCAAGCTGCGCTCCCCATCGCAGCATAGCTGATGTTCTGAGCGACGATATGGTCGAAAAAATATATGAATACCGTGAGAAAGCTTCCACTCCCATAGAACTCAGGGACACAGCTATGGTTATGCTCGGCCTCAGGATGGGTATCAGGGGAGCAGACATTCTAAAGCTTCAGGTAAATGATTTTGACTGGAAAAACAAAACTGTTTCCTTCATCCAGCAGAAAACAGGGAAAGCAATCACGCTTCCAGTCCCAACAGATGCAGGTAATTCTGTATATAAATACATCATGAATGGACGTCCGGAAGCAGCTGCCACAGGCAGCGGATATATATTTATCCGCCATCAGGCGCCATATATTCCGCTTAAAGTTACAACGGCGTGCCGTGGAGCTTTAAAAAGAATACTTGCTGAATATGGATTTGAATTATCTGCTGGTCAGGGCTTTCATATGACACGAAAAACATTTGCCACAAGAATGCTCCGGGCAGACAACAAACTTGATGATATTTCCAATGCTCTCGGGCATGCACGTCAGGAAACTGCCGAGGTATATCTTGAACGTGACGAAGTTAAAATGAGGCTCTGCCCTTTGGAATTTGGAGGTGTTTTATCATGACATACATTTTTGAGAGCGGTCTGGCACATCATATCGAAGGACTTATACAGCAAAAACGAGCTGATGGATATGCCTATAATTCCGAAGAAAAGCTGTTAAAACGCTTTGATACCTTTTGCGTACAGAATTATCCGGAACTGACAACAGTCACCTATGAAATGGCAGCCAAATGGTCTGAAGCCAGACCAGGCGAAGGAGATGCCTATCATAATCGCCGTATGTCGATAGTGAAGGTGCTGAGTGAATATATCCTTTCCCTTGGTCAGGAAGCATACATTCCTAATTTTTTCTGCAAGGCTTACCGTCCTGTTCTTTACATTCCATCAAAAGAGGAAGTAAAGGAACTGCTACAGAAAATGGATATCCGCACGTCTCATAATTCAGAGCAATTTAGACTCGATAGAGAGTGCAAAATTCTTTTTCTCCTATATTTTTGCTGTGGTCTGCGTCTGTCAGAAGGGCGATTGCTAAAATGGGAGCACATAGACCTGGATAAAGGAATACTTACTGTCCTTGGCTCAAAAGGTAACAAGGACCGTCTTGTATATCTTCCACAGGATAGCCTTCCGGTACTTAAAAACTATAAAGAACGTCAGGAAACGCTTTTCCCCGGAATTGACTGGGCTTTTCCGGGAAAAGATCCACATAAGCCTGTTTCGTGCTCTGGAGTAGAATCAAGTTTTAACCGCCATTGGGCTATGCTTCCGGTTGCCAAGACGATTGATAAACATCCGACACCCCACTGTTTACGCCATGCTTTTGTAGTAGAGAGATTTAATGAGTGGATGCATCAGGGAATTGATACAAACACTATGCTCCCATATTTAAGCAGATACCTTGGACACAAAAGTCCTGATGAAACGTATTATTACTATCATCTTGTAGAAAAGGCATTTGATACCATCCGGGAGAAAGATTCAGTGTCTGGAAAGGTCATTCCGGAGGTGATACCCTATGAAGAATAAATCAGCAAAGATATCGACTGACCAGCTGTTCTTTTCTCAGACATGGAACTTTCTAAATGTTTATTTGGCAAAGCAGGCCGGACGCAGTCAGGCTACAGCAGAATCCTACAGAGATTCCCTTACAATATTTAAAAACTACCTTGTAGGTGAATTAGGTAAGTCTATAAGCACCTTTCAGTTTTCCGATTGCACCAAAGAATGTATTTATAATTTTAGAGAATATCTGCTTGCAAATGGCAGCCAGCCATCAACTGTAAATGTAAGAGTCGCGGCTATCCGTGCTTATCTGAATTATGCCTCGGATATGGACATATCAATCCAGTCAGTTGCCCTGGCAATCAGTCAGATCTCACCATGCAAAACCATAAAAAAGGAAAAGCCTATTCTGTCCGATGATGCACTTGCTGCAATACTGTCCGCACCGCCGAATACGAAATTCGGTGTACGAGACCGTGCTATTTTGATTCTTCTCTACGATACAGCTGTAAGAATCAGTGAGCTACTTAGTATTCGCTTATGTGATATCGCAATGGAATCAAAATATCCCAACATTTTCATAACCGGCAAAGGTAATAAAGAGAGAACCATACAATTAACAGCTAAAGCAGTCGAACACCTTAGGGAATATATACGTGTATATCACAGTAATTCTTCCAAAGAAGCATACTTATTTTCCACAACCATAAAAGGTGTAACAGACAGGATGTCCGTTGGAAATGTCCAGCGGATTATAAAAAAATATGCAGCTCTGGTCAGAGAATCAGGGATTAGCCTTCCGGATTCGGTTCACTGTCATATGTTCCGCCGGACCAGAGCCACAAATCTTTATCAGGATGGAATCGCCATTGAGCTAGTTTCTACAGTGTTAGGACATGCCAGAACTGATACAACTAAAAGCTACTATGCAAAGCCATCGGTAGAACAGCTTAGAGACGCAATGGAATCTGTCCCAACACCCGCATCTGATGAGGTGCCAATGTGGGAGGGCAACGAAGATGAAATGGCAAGACTTTGCGGGTTGCGCTAACGAATAATGCCCATCTTTTAGCAGTAAAACGTCTTATTTCTCAGCATTCTTTAAAATGATTAACATTTTGGAATGCTGAGTATAAGGC
>KE159542.1:31959-77265 GCA_000403215.2 Lachnospiraceae bacterium A4 | reverse complement strand
TGAAAGTCAGTCCACGCAGACCCGAAACCGGGTGATCTATCCATGTCCAGGATGAAGTTGCCGTAAAAGGCAGTGGAGGTCCGAACGCACATCCGTTGAAAAGGGTGGCGATGAGGTGTGGATAGGGGAGAAATTCCAATCGAACCCGGAGATAGCTGGTTCTCCTCGAAATAGCTTTAGGGCTAGCCTCATGAGAGTCATATGGAGGTAGAGCACTGAATACCCAAGGGGGCGTCAAAGCTTACCAAAGGTTATCAAACTCCGAATGCCATGATGATGCTTCATGGGAGTCAGACTGCACGAGATAAGTTGGGTAGTCAAAAGGGAAAGAGCCCAGACCTACAGCTAAGGTCCCAAAGTGTGTGTTAAGTGGAAAAGGATGTGGGATTTCAAAGACAGCTAGGATGTTGGCTCAGAAGCAGCCACACATTCAAAGAGTGCGTAATAGCTCACTAGTCGAGAGGTCCCGCGCCGAAAATGTCCGGGGCTGAAACACACCACCGAAGCTTAGGAAAGACATGCCGCAAGGTATGTCTTTGGTAGAGGAGCATTGTGATGCCATTGAAGCTGTACCGACAAGGAGCAGTGGAGGAATCACAAGAGAGAATGCCGGAATGAGTAGCGAGAAAGAGGTGAGAATCCTCTTGGCCGAATATCCAAGGTTTCCAGAGTAAAGCTGATCTGCTCTGGGTAAGTCGGGATCTAAGGCGAGGTCGAAAGACGTAGTCGATGGACAGCAGGTGGAAATTCCTGCACTATGGTATGACAGAACTGTGGGGACGTATGTGGAAAGCATGAGCCGGGAAAGGAAAAACCGGTGCAAGCGAAGTAGGGGTGTGAAAGGCAAATCCGTCACACAACCCAAAGGCGTGATGCGAAGCGAACTATAGTAGCGAAGCATGTGAGCTATGTACCGAGAAAAGCCGCTATCGTTCATACCATACCCGTACCGTAAACCGACACAGGTGGATGGGGAGAGAATCCCAAGGCCGGCGGGAGAAGCATTGTCAAGGAACTCGGCAAAATGGCCCCGTAACTTAGGGAAAAGGGGTGCCATCGAAGGATGGCCGCAGAGAATAGGCTCAAGCAACTGTTTAGCAAAAACACAGGTCTATGCGAAACCGAAAGGTGAGGTATATGGGCTGACGCCTGCCCGGTGCTGGAAGGTTAAGAGGAGAGGTCAGGAAACGAAGCCTTGAATTGAAGCCCCAGTAAACGGCGGCCGTAACTATAACGGTCCTAAGGTAGCGAAATTCCTTGTCGGGTAAGTTCCGACCCGCACGAAAGGCGTAATGATTTGAGCGCTGTCTCGACAATGCACCCGGTGAAATTGAACTGCCAGTGAAGATGCTGGCTACCTGCGCCAGGACGGAAAGACCCCATGGAGCTTTACTCCAGTTTGATACTGGGATCCGGTGCTGTATGTACAGGATAGGTGGGAGGCTAAGAGCCACAGACGCCAGTCTGTGAGGAGCCGCTGTTGGGATACCACCCTTACAGTACTGGGTTTCTAACCTGCGCCCGTAAGCCGGGCGGGGGACAATGTCTGACGGGGAGTTTGACTGGGGCGGTCGCCTCCGAAAGGGTATCGGAGGCGCTCAAAGGTTCCCTCAGAATGGACGGAAACCATTCGCAGAGCGCAAAGGCAGAAGGGAGCCTGACTGTGACACCGACGGGTGGAGCAGGTACGAAAGTAGGACTTAGTGATCCGGTGGCATAAAGTGGGATTGCCATCGCTCAACGGATAAAAGCTACCCTGGGGATAACAGGCTGATCACTCCCAAGAGTTCACATCGACGGAGTGGTTTGGCACCTCGATGTCGGCTCATCGCATCCTGGGGCTGTAGCAGGTCCCAAGGGTTGGGCTGTTCGCCCATTAAAGCGGTACGCGAGCTGGGTTCAGAACGTCGTGAGACAGTTCGGTCCCTATCCGGCGTGGGCGCAGGATATCTGAGAGGAGCTGTCCTTAGTACGAGAGGACCGGGATGGACGGACCGCTGGTGTACCTGTTGGCGACCAACGCCATGGCAGGGTAGCCAAGTCCGGCAGGGATAAACGCTGAAGGCATCTAAGCGTGAAGCCCCCCTCAAGATGAGATATCCCCCACAAAAGTGGATAAGACCCCTTGAAGACGACAAGGTAGATAGGGTATAGGTGTAAGTGCAGCAATGCATTGAGCTGAATACTACTAATCGGTCGAAGGCTTATCCTGAGAGGTATGGGAAGAAGATGTTGGAAAAGAATGGATGAATGAAATGGTAGTTAAGAAATAAATTTTTGTGTTCGGTTTTGAGGGAATACTTGGCCTCGTGGCTCAGTTGGTTAGAGCGCCGCCCTGTCACGGCGGAGGTCGTCGGTTCGAGTCCGATCGGGGTCGTTAAGTGAATTATTTCACGTATATGGGATCTTAGCTCAGCTGGGAGAGCATCTGCCTTACAAGCAGAGGGTCATAGGTTCGAGCCCTATAGGTCCCATTATATGCCGATGTGGCTCAATTGGCAGAGCAGCTGATTTGTAATCAGCAGGTTATCGGTTCGAGTCCGATCATCGGCTTTATGGGTGGATTCCCGAGTGGCCAAAGGGGGCAGACTGTAAATCTGTTGGCACCGCCTTCGAAGGTTCGAATCCTTCTCCACCCATTTAGATATCATAATTTCTTTATGGGAATACTATATTAAATATTGACGCGGGGTGGAGCAGTCTGGAAGCTCGTCGGGCTCATAACCCGAAGGTCATAGGTTCAAATCCTATCCCCGCTATTTCTGCCCAGATAGCTCAGTCGGTAGAGCAGAGGACTGAAAATCCTCGTGTCACTGGTTCGATTCCGGTTCTGGGCATTTATAAAACCAAACAGTATTTGATGATGCAGGCACGCTAAAGGCGTGTTTTTTCTTTATTTATTCTTAATTGTTATTTATTCTTTTTATAAAAATTTATGAAGCACCTTTTTTCTTAGACGGATATATGATAGAATGTAAGTTGGTAAATTTGTGATGATTGTATCAGATGGACCAATATGCTGGTAGGGCAATTTTCAATTGCTCTGATCAAAGCAATGAAAAGTGAATTAGGGGAGAAAACGAATGTATGAGTATGAATTAAGAAAATATGCAAATGATATTTTTGAGTCAGAAAATTTTAAGAGCACGAAGGCATATATACAACATGGAAATATGTCGGTGCGAGAGCATTCAATCAATGTAGCAAAGGCGAGTCTCTATATCCGGGATAAGCTCAAGATTCGATGCAATACAAGAGATTTGGTTCGGGGCGCACTGCTTCATGATTATTTTCTGTATGACTGGCATAAAAGTGATGCGCTCAATCCACACAGGCTGCATGGCTTTTTTCATCCATCAAGGTCTTTGCAGAATGCGCAGAAGGAATATAATCTGACAGCGAGACAGAGGGATATTATTATCAAACACATGTGGCCGCTCACGGTGATTCCGCCAATGTGCAGGGAAGCGTGGATTGTGACTTCAGCGGATAAATTCTGCTCATTGATGGAGACATTGTACATTCACAGGGGCAGAATCCACAATGGTAAAAAGAAAAAATATGCAGTTGCAAATGTATCCAGTCATAAGATTGCATAATGAAATATATGAATATTTCGTTCAGAAAGGATGTTGATTTCATGAGAAAAACGAAGATTGTTTGTACAATAGGACCAGTATCGCAGACAGAAGAAAAATTAAAAGAACTGCTTCTTGCGGGGATGAATGTGGCGCGTTTTAATTTCTCACATGGGGACCATGCGGAGCATGAGATGAAGATCAGTCGTGCAAAGAAGGCGGCTAAGGAGCTGGGCCTGCCTCTTGCTATGATGCAGGATACCAAAGGACCAGAAATCCGGCTTCGTGATTTCGATGGGGGAAAGGCTTTCTTGGAGGCTGGTGCAACGTTTCGGCTGACGACGGAGGAGATCATGGGTACGGCTGAGCGCGCAACCATCACATACAAGAATCTAAAAAATGACGTTGAGGTTGGAAGAAGCATTCTGATTGATGATGGTTTGATTGAGCTGACGATTAAGGCGATTGAAGATACGGATATTGTCTGTGAGGTTATTAACGGCGGAACGGTCTCAAACCATAAGGGAATCAATGTGCCGGGAGCGATCTTGTCCATGCCGTATATCAGTGATGTGGACAGGGACGATATTATTTTTGGCGTAAAAATGGGATATGATTATATTGCGGCATCATTTGTGAGATGTGCAGATGATGTTCGGGCGGTCAAAGAGATTATCAATGAGCATCATGGCAGAATGAAAGTAATCTCTAAGATTGAGAATATGCAGGGAATTGACAACCTCGATGAAATCCTTGACGTATCAGATGGTATTATGGTGGCAAGAGGAGATATGGGTGTTGAGATTCCGCTTGAGGAGGTGCCCATTCTACAGAAGAAGATGATTCGCAAGGCACTACAAAAAGGAAAAATTGTCATTACTGCCACACAAATGCTGGAGTCTATGATTAAAAATCCCAGACCCACCAGGGCAGAGACGACGGACGTTGCAAACGCAATTTATGATGGCACGTCTGCAATCATGCTGAGCGGAGAGAGTGCTGCGGGCGCTTATCCAATCGAGGCAGTGAAAACCATGAGCAGAATCGCAGAGCGCACCGAGCAGGAGATTTGCTATGCAGACAGGCTGCGCAAGAGAAGCCATAACTGGGTGAACAATGAAGAAGTGACAACGGCAATCTGCCATGCATGTTGTACGACAGCGATGGATTTGGACGCAAAGGCGATTATTACGGTAACAATGTCTGGCTTTACGGCGGGAATGATTTCAAAGTATCAGCCGGGCTGTATGGTGATTGGCTGCGCGGTGGACGAGACTGTGTACCGCCAGATGGCAATGATGTTTGGTGTCAGTCCGCTGTTGATCGAAAAAGAGGACGATACAGAAAAGCTGTTTCATGCGGCAGTCAAAGCAAGCGTTGACGCGGGTCTGGTCAATTATGGGGACAAGGTTGTCATCACCGCAGGCGTTCCGCTAGGCGTTGCTGGAAATACGAACATGGTTCGTGTGGTAGAGGTTTAATGGGAAAAGTTTTTTGCATTGTTGGAAAAAGTTCATCGGGCAAGGATACAATCTATAAAAAACTTTTAAGAACTTCAACGCTTCGTTTAAAGCGTATTGTTTTGTATACGACACGCCCAATCCGCGCAGGGGAGCGGGAGGGCGTGGAGTATCATTTTACATCGGCAGAGAAGATGGCGTGTCTGCAAAAAGAGGGCAGGATTATAGAGAGCCGTTCCTATGACACTGTCCATGGCATATGGCATTACTTTATGGCAAAGGATAACCAGATTGATTTGGAGAGCTTTGACTATCTGGTCATTGGAACACTGGAGTCCTATGTGAAGATAAGAGATTATTTTGGACAGGATAAAGTGGTTCCAATTTACATTGACTTGGACGACGGGGAGCGGTTGACGCGTGCACTGCGCCGTGAGAAGGACCAGCCCGAACCCAAATATGAGGAGATGTGCAGGCGGTTTCTTGCGGACGCGAAGGACTTTTCTGCGAAAAATCTTGAGGAGGCAGGGATTACCAGATGCTTTTTGAATCAGGACTTGAAAGCCTGTCTGTCTGAAATCACGGCGTATATATTGTCGTTTCGGGGGGCGTAAAAGCCCTTTTTATGCACAGACCCAGACCCGTGCAAAGGAAGTAAGCCGCGAAAGTGATTATAAGGGAACAGGTAATGTTCAGGGGGTATATAGATGGATTTTAAGATCAATGAAGTACAGCAGACAGCGCCTGTGCAGCAGACACAGGCACCACAGCCGACAGATGATACCTTTAAATTTATGCTGGCGAGCAACATTGAGGAGGAGGGGCTTGCTGAGCGGCTGAATCTGATGATGCAGGAAATCGTGATGCAGGGCGACAAGATTGTGAAGCGCATGGACGTGCGGGATATGCGGCGCTATCGGACGCTGATCAAAGATTTTATGAATGAGATTGTGAACCGTTCGCATAAGTTTTCGCGGGAAAATTTTCTGGACAGGCGCGGGCGGCACAGGGTGTACGGCATTATTCGGCTTGTCGATGAGAAGCTCGATGAGCTGGCGCAGGCTCTTGTGAGCGATGAGTGTGATAAGATTGCGATACTTGCTAAAGTAGACGAGATTCGGGGGCTTTTACTGGATATTTTAGCATGATTGGGCACGATAGCATAGTTGAGATTCCACGATTGAGCCGCGGCAGAGCCGCGACATGGAGGGTAGTATGGAACTTGTAACCGGGGGTGGCGACAGCCAATATGATCTGAAAGAAGCGCAGATGAGAAAAAAACGTTCCATCGAGATCTTGAAAGCGCACAACGTACCTTATATACAGCATCTTCCGACAATTGAGACGGCTGATGCAGTCAGGGTGAGGACGGCGGAGGAGATTGCGCGGCGGGCGGTCACTTGCCTGCTTGCGATTCAGGTAGCATGTGACGCGGCGGGGGCGCCGGGAAATTTTAAGAAGAGCCGGAAATTTTTTGGTGAAAAATTAGAAGAATTTGGTCTGGAGGAAGAGCTTACACATAAGGAGAGGAAAATTTTTAAAGGAAAGTGCAACAGTCAGGATTTTGCCAGTATGACATGGAAATATGAGGCATACTGGGTTTTATTGTGGGCGCTTGGCATTGTAACACAATTAGATTATCCTTCGGAGGCGTGTGACTGTGAATTTGCCATCAATGCTGTCGCAGACTGTGACAGTATGGAGGAATTTATGGAGAAGGTGAGCCTGAGAAATATTTCTGAAATATTGGACGAGGCAGACTTGATTTTTCGCTATGACTGGGCGTGTGTAGATGCACGGATTCATGAGGAGGAGGCGCCGGCGGGGCTGGACCCGGATGTAGTGTACGAGAGGCACTGCGGACTGAACTGGCTGATTGATGCAGATGGTGCAGATGATTGGGACAATGTAAGCACGAACACCTGAGAGGGCAGTTATGGAAACGAGTAGGAATACAGAACCGGGATATGTGACATGGAGTGATGTGGTGGGACTGGCACAGCTCACGGACAATTTGCAGAATGCCATAAAGCACAATAAAATCTCACATGCCTATCTGATACAGGGAGAAAAGCTGTCTGGAAAGCGAATGATTGCGGATATTTTTGCGCGTGCGCTTCAATGTGAGGCGGGCAAGGCGCCTACCGCGCATCAGGAGACGCTGTTTGACGCGCCGGCGCAATATCAGGGACCGCCGCCCTGTAACCAGTGCAGAGCCTGCAAGCAGGCGGTGAATGGCAATCACCCTGATATTATCTATGTGACGCATGAGAAGCCCAATGTGATTTCGGTGGACAATATCAGACAGCAGGTAAATGGGGATATTGACATCAAGCCGTACAGCGGAGAGTATAAGATTTATATTATTGATGAGGCTGAGAAAATGAATGTGCAGGCGCAGAATGCGCTCTTGAAAACATTGGAGGAGCCGCCGGCATACGCAGTGATTTTGCTGCTTGCGACGAGGGCTGAGGCGATGCTGCAAACGATTTTAAGCCGCTGTGTCGTACTGAATATAAAGCCGGTGCCGGAAGATCTGATTAAGAAGTATCTGATGCAGAAGGTCGAGATACCTGATTACAGGGCATCTATTTGCGCCTCTTTTGCGAGAGGCAATGTAGGGCGTGCAATAGAGCTTGCCTCCAATGAGGTATTTGATCATATGAAGTCTTCTGTGCTCGGACTTTTGAAGCATATTTCGGAGCTGGAAATCAACCAGATCGCCGCCGAAGTAAAAAAGATTTCTGAGGAAAAATTTGACACGAATGATTATTTGGATTTGTGTTTTATCTGGTATCGGGATGTGTTATTATATAAGGCGTGCGGGGCTTTTGACAGCAAGTGTCCTATTATTTTCAAGGAAGATATGACAGCGCTGGCAAGCGCGGCGGGATACTACAGTTATGATGCGATCGAGAAGATTATCCATGCCATCGGCAGGGCGCGCAGCAGGATTGCGGCGAACGTCAATTTTGACCTGACAATGGAACTGATGTTTCTGGATATGAAGGCGGGCTGATCGTGCAACGATGAAGTAAAGTGAGGTAGATAGATTCTATGATAAAAGTAATTGGCGTGAGATTTCGGACAGCGGGCAAGATTTATTTCTTTGACCCGGTGGATTTTGATATAAAGCGCGGCGCGCATGTGATTGTGGAGACAGCGCGCGGCATTGAGTATGGCACTGTGGTGGGCGATCCCAAAGAGATTGAGGAGGACAGGGTGGTTTCACCCTTAAAACCTGTGCTGCGCGTGGCGACGGCTCGCGATATCGAGCAGGAGGCTGCCAATAAACAGAAGGAGAAAGATGCGTTTAAGATTTGTCTGGAGAAGATTAAGAAGCATAATCTTGAGATGAAGCTGATTGATGCGGAGTATACGTTTGACAATAATAAAGTGCTGTTTTATTTTACGGCAGACGGCCGTATTGATTTTCGAGAGCTGGTAAAAGATTTGGCTTCGGTGTTTAAGACTAGAATCGAGCTGCGCCAGATTGGGGTGCGTGATGAGACGAAAATTCTTGGCGGAATCGGAATCTGCGGCAGGCCGCTCTGCTGTCATTCCCATTTATCAGAGTTTGTCCCAGTTTCAATTAAGATGGCAAAGGAGCAGAACCTGTCTCTGAATCCAACGAAGATTTCCGGCGTGTGCGGCCGTCTGATGTGCTGCTTAAAACACGAGGAGGAGACATATGAGTACTTAAACCGCAAACTGCCGAATGTGGGGGATTTTGTGACTGCTGATGACGGGCTGAAAGGGGAAGTGCAGAGTGTCAATGTACTTCGGCAGCTCGTCAAGGTGATTGTTGAGGTGAACGACGAGAAGGAAATTCATGAGTACAAAGTCGAGCAGCTTCGCTTTAAGAGACGCCACCGCAAGGACAAAAACGACGTGATGAGCGCCGAGGAGCGCAAGGAATTAAAAGAGCTTGAGAAACTGGAAAAACAGGAGAAGCAGGACGCCAAATCTAAGCTCGACGACACGGTATAAGAGGTCTGTATATGGATATCGAACTAAAGGAACATGAGCGGATTGACGATTTAGAGCGCAACGGTTATCAGATTATCCAGAATCCTGAGAAATTCTGCTTTGGCATGGACGCGGTACTGCTGAGCGGCTTCGCGCAGGTGAAGCCGGGCGCCGCGGTGCTTGATTTGGGCACGGGCACGGGGATTATCCCGATTTTGATCGAGGCAAAGACGCAGGCTGCTAAGATTTGTGCCATCGAGATTCAGGAGGAGAGCGCCGACATGGCGCGGCGCAGTGTACAACTGAACCATCTCGAAAAAAAGATTGATATTGTGACAGGAGATTTGAAGGAAGCAGAACGGTTTTTTGACGCTGCTTCTTTTGATGTCATAACGTGCAATCCGCCGTATATGATCGGGCAGCATGGCTTGACAAATCCTGATGCGCCAAAAGCAATTGCGCGCCATGAGATTTTATGCACGCTGGAAGATGTGGTCCGGTCTGCTGCAAAACTTTTGAAAACGGGTGGAAAGTTCTGCATGGTTCACAGACCGTTCCGTTTGGCGGAGATTATGACGGCGATGGTGCAGTACAGGCTCGAACCTAAGCGAATGCGGCTGGTGTATCCCTACGCGGATAAAGAGCCGAATATGGTATTAATTGAAGGCTGCCGCGGGGGCAGGCCGCGCATGACCGTGGAGAAGCCGTTAATTATTTTTCAAGCGCCCAATGTGTATACCGATGAGCTTCGCGATACGTATGGATTTTGATATGTATAGCTTTTAAAGGACAAGGAGATGGAAAGAGGAATGGCAGGAAAATTGTATCTGTGCGCGACGCCAATTGGCAATCTGAAGGATATGACGCCGCGGGTGGTGGAAACGCTGCAGACGGTGGATTTAATCGCCGCAGAGGATACCAGAAACAGCATCAAGTTATTAAATCATTTTGACATCCACACGCCGATGACGAGCTATCATGAATATAACAAGGTCGAGAAGGCGGCTGCATTAATCGAGCAGATGAGGCAGGGAAAAAATGTGGCGCTGATCACAGACGCTGGAACGCCCGCAGTCTCCGACCCAGGAGAGGTGCTTGTGCAGAAATGTCAGGAGGCAGGGATTGTGGTGACTTCTCTGCCAGGGGCGGCAGCGTGTATCACGGCATTGATACTATCTGGATTAAGTACGAGACGGTTTTGCTTTGAGGGATTTCTGCCCGCGGACAAAAAAGAAAAAAAGGCAGTTCTCGAGGACTTGCAAAAGGAGTCCAGAACGATAATCTTGTATGAGGCGCCGCATCACTTGCAGCGCACGCTCACTGAGCTGTATGAGGCGCTTGGAGAGCGCAGAGTGACCCTTTGCAGAGAGCTGACAAAGAAGTTTGAGGAGATTACGCCGACAACGCTTGAAACGGCGCTTGCTCTGTTTGAGACGCAGCCGCCACGGGGCGAATATGTGCTTGTGGTGGAGGGAAAAAGCCTTTCTGAATTTCGGCGGGAGCAGGAACAGAACTGGCAGGAAATTTCGATTGAGGCGCATATGGCGCAGTATGAGGCGCAGGGAATCGAGCGCAAAGAGGCGATGAAGCGGGTGGCAAAGGACCGGGGGATTTCCAAGAGAGAGGTCTATCAACACTTGTTAAAAGAAGGATGATTTTGTATTTTTATGTATTTTTTACAAAAATTTTAGAAAATACGTTGACAAATATATATTGGAATACTATACTTCTGTTTGTTAATAGGAATCGAACATCATATGGCTGTTGCAAACTGCATACAATGAGAGTATGAAAGTTACATGGATGTTTCGCAGAAATACGAAGTTAGTGTGTATAAAGGAGACTTTTGAATGGAAAGAGTATTGGAAATCATCGAGGAACAGTTACATTTAACAGGCGTCGAGCTTACAGAGGACTTGAATCTGAAGGATGATCTTGGTGCGGATTCTATTGATTTGGTAGAGCTGATGATGGCGTTTGAGGACGAGTATGGGATCACGGCGGATTATGAAGAGGTGGATAAGCGCGTCAAGACAGTTGGCGATATTATCGAGTTTCTCAAGGAGCAGGGCGCGGACATTTAAGGGACTATTTCAGATCAGAGTGTAGTTTAGAACTGTAGATGAAAACAGAGGCAGATTCCTGTTGTGTGGAGTCTGCCTCTGTTTTATATATGTTATTTTGCCTTTGCTTTTTCTGCTTCTTTTGCTTTGGCTTCTTCTGCCTTTTCTTCTTCGGTCTGGAACCAGTTCATGCGGCCATAACGTTTGGTCACACCCAGAATTTCTTTTTGAAGTGCAGCGCTCAGTTCTTTCTTGCGGACGCGCCAGCGCCAGTTGATGCCTAATGTGGAGGGCTTGTTGGTGCGGGTGTCGTTGTCAAGGCCAAGATAGTCCTGCATCGGTATAATGCATGTCTTGGCAATACTGCGCATCACCAGCGAAATCAGCGGTTTGTAGAGCTGATTTTCCGGAGTATGCTGGTCGCAGAGATAATCGCGCACCATTTGCAGGTCTTGGCGGGGAATGCTCTGGAACCAGCCCACAAGAGTTTCATTGTCGTGCGTTCCCGTGTATGCGACGCTGTTTTCCGTGAAATTGTGCGGGAAATAGTCGCTTGCAGAGCCGGAGTCTCTGGAATCAAATGCAAATTCTAAGACCTTCATGCCGGGGAAGCCGCTGTCGCGCACCAACTGGCGGACAGAGTCTGTGACATAGCCCAAATCCTCCGCAATCACTTCATGTTTGCCAAGTCGTCTCTCCATCGTGCGGAACAACTCAATCCCGGGGCCTTTTTCCCAGTGTCCGTTCACGGCTGTCTCCTCTCCGTATGGAATGGAGTAGTATTCGTCAAAGCCGCGGAAATGGTCGATGCGGACAACGTCATACATCTGGAAGCAGTACCACAGGCGTGTAATCCACCAATCGTATCCTGTCTGTCTGTGGTAATCCCAGCGGTAGAGCGGATTGCCCCACAACTGGCCGTCTGCCGAGAAGCCGTCTGGCGGGCAGCCCGCTACAGCCGTGGGGATATTCTCACCGTCCAGCTGGAAAAGTTCTGGGTGCGCCCATGTATCCGCGCTGTCCATCGCAACGTAAATCGGGATATCGCCTACGATTCGGACGCCCTTGTCATTGGCGTATTTACGCAGCTTATTCCATTGGGTAAAAAACTGGAATTGCAGGTATTGCTGGAACTCAATGTCAAAATACAGCTCTCTGCGGTAGTAGTCCATCGCGTTTGCCCAGCGCAGACGGATATCCTCCGCCCACTCTGTCCACGGCTTTCCCTCAAAACGTTCTTTTACTGCCATAAACAAAGCGTAATCCGACAGCCACCAGCTATTTTCTGACACAAATTTTTGATAGGCGGCGTTTTTGCTGATGTTGCTGAGCTCATATGCTTTGCGCAGGAGTGGATAGCGGTTTATGTAAAGTTTTTCATAATCAATGTCATGATCAATGCTGCCAAAGTCCGCTTCATCACATTCAGCTTTTGTGAGGACGCCTTCCTCCACCAAAGTTTCCAAACTAATGAAGTATGGGTTTCCGGCAAATGTGGAAAAGGACTGGTATGGGGAATCTCCGTAGCTTGTAGGACCAAGCGGCAGGATTTGCCAATAGGTTTGACCAGCTTGTTTGAGCCAGTCTACAAAATCGTAAGCGCTTTGGGAAAAACAGCCAATGCCGTAGTTTGATGGCAAGCTGGCGATAGGTAGTAAAATGCCCGCAGCTCTGTTCATATCTGTCTGCCTCCTTTTTTAGTGCTATCGCACTATATATTTTAATTTATCGTCTTATTTCGTACATTTTAACTATAATTCATTTGATGAGAATTTTCAATATAAAGCCTGAAATATTATGATTTGATACAATTTCTGCGATTGGTACACCAAGGATTGACTTTGTAAAACAGAAAATTGCTGGCTCTATAATTTTTTATGCACAGTATACAAAAAATAGTAGGAAAATTCTATATTCTATGTTATAATTACAATAATTTAATTGTCGATGCGTTGTATATAATCGGTAAAAGAGATCAATATGGAGGACACAAAGGATGAAATTTACATTTGGCAGCAGCAAGAAGGGAGATGTGACGGAGGCTTTGAGCGGAATCAGCGAACCTGCGGCGCTGTTTTTTTCGGTTGCGGGCGAGGAGATGCTAGAGCACGCCGCAACAGAGATTGAGAAGCGTTTTCCCGGCGTTGCGTGTATAGGCGGCGTGGGGCAGGCGTATATAGATAAGCAGTTTTTTGACCAAGGCATCACAGTGACTGCGATGCGGGGCGAGATCAAAGTCGTGGCAGATGTGCTTGAGCAGGCGTCAGTCATGCCCATCAAATATATCAGGCGCCTTGAAAACGCGGTGAAGGCGGTCGGTGGCGAGCGGGGGAGGACGGCATGTTTCGATATCTGCTCGGCGGGCTGTGATGTCCGTGCGGTCACAACTTTGTCAAATTATCTCTGCCGCGCGGGATACGATCTTGCGGGTGGTACGAGCAATTCGGCTTCGGTTGCATGTAATGGCAAAGTGTATCAGGACGCATGTGCGTTTTTTATGTTTCGCAATCTCAAAGGAAAGATTAAGTCCTACAAGGAAAATATCTATGTCCACTCGGATAAACAGAAGCAGTTTATGGTGACGGAGGCGGACCCCAAATCCTATAAAATCCGTACTTTGGAAAATGTTTCTGCGGAGAAGGTTTACACTTCGGAGCTGGGAATCTCCAGAGATAAAATCACGACACAGACGTTCAAAAACCCGTTTGGGCATGTCTGCGACTCGGATACATATATCGTTTCGATCAAGGGCGTTGAGGCGGACGGCAGCATCACGACGTTTCGGCCGGCAAACAAGATGGATTTTTTGACGATTCTGAATATGGGAGACTACAGAGAAGTAGTGCAGGATACCATCACAAAGATACAGCATGATCTGGGCAGGGCGTCTGCGGTGCTGTCTGTCAATTGTCTGTTTCGCTATATTATGTTCAATGACGACAAGTACTGGGACAGCTATCTTGCTGAGATGAGCCGCAGCTTTTCGCACGCGGGCATGGTTGGCGTGGGAGAACATTATAATACGCAGTTTGTCAACCAGACAATGTGCTGTCTGGCATTTGAGTAGTTTGACGGAAAAATAGGGAGGAAAAAGCGTGTTGAGACGATTTGGAAAAAAAGCAGCAGAGAAGGAGGCAGCAGTCCTGCCGGAAAAAGGAGTACAGTTTGACAAGTATCCGTTGGAGTATGCGCTGACAAGCGCCGCTCAGGTGGTGGAGAGTCTGGCGGGAGATGTCTTTCAGACGACCCAGAAAATGCGCTATGCCAATGAACAGCTTGCGGGGCTGCAAAATGACATTATCAGCCTGCGGGACGATATCAACGGAATGGATGACGGGTTTCAGGAAATCACCGCCGCCGCCGACCAGTTCAATGATGTGGAGATGGAGATTGATCAATCGGTGGCAGACGCGCAGCGCCAGATGGAGCGTCTGCGGCAGGACGCCAGCTCTGTGAAGGAGAATTTCAGGAATATGACGGCAACGTTTGGACAGCTTCAGCAGGCGCTTGACAAAATCCGTAACAGCCTGTCGGGTATTAGCGAGGTCGCAGACCAGACAGATCTTTTGTCGCTCAATGCAAGCATTGAGGCGGCGCGGGCAGGTGAGCAGGGAAAGGGTTTTGCGGTGGTTGCGGAGGAGGTCGGCAAGCTCGCAAAGATGAGTCAGGATATGGTGGATGGTATCCATGCAAGCATTGTGGAGGTTGAGCAAAAGAGCAGTGAGCTGAATAAATTTATACAGGCGTCAGATGAGGCGATGCTTGGCAGTATCAGGAGTATGGAGGAGACGGGCAGGTATTTTGATGATATCAAAGAGCGCGCATCGGGCACGTCTGCGGTTCGGGACGCGATTGACCATGCCGTAGAGCAGAACCGTGCGTATGTTAAGACGGTTCAGGATTCGCTCACGTCCACGGCAGGGGTTTACGGTGAAATTATGGACCATATGGATATTGACGACAGCAAAAAAGGTGTGTTGATGGAAATGTTCGAACATATTATCGAACAGGCGGTTGCAATGGTGCAGGAGATGTAAGAAGGAATGGGGATTGATGAACACAGCCTCATCTGTCACAAGCAGATGAGGCTGTGTCTGTTAAAGATATTGTACTTTTTATTTATTCGCAATTTCGTGCAGTGTAGCAATACCTGATTTTAATTTGCTGTAAGCTGTCAGCAGTTCTTCGCTGTTCATTGCGTCAAAGTTTGCATTTTTATACTGATAATAGCATTTCTTTAACGCCTGATACTGGTCATATGAGCTGTACTCGTAGTATAAGCCAAGAACCGTGTTCGTGTTAGCGATGACAGAACGCATCATGCCCGCTGTAACCTTTACGTCTTTATACAAGGTCACTGGCTTTGCCGCCTGCTTCTGCGGGGAGGTCTTTCCGTCGATGATATAGCAGTAAGACGGATAAATCTTCTGGTCGCAGATATTCGCGCCGTTGAAGAGAATCGCGTCCTTGAAGGTCTGCACATAATAGCCCTGTGAAAGATTCTCATTGAAGGTATAGTCGATTGCGCCGTCAGTCACATGCGTTGGGTTTCCGATGGACGGATTGTGAATCATGCTGCAAGCCGCGCCAAAGTTATCTGTGAAGTTGTAACCCAGCTCGAACGCCTCATGCGAGTGCCCGGAAATCCAGACAACATCCTTATAGTTCTCAAGCAGTTCGATAAAACGCTGTGCGGAGGGCAGGCTCATGTCAATCGCGCCGCCATAATACGGATTTGTCAGATCATCACCGGGGCCATATCCCTTGATGAGCGCGTGCTGTATAATGTAGATGTTCTTGCCTTTTCCGTAGTTGTTTTTCAGAAGATTTTCTACCCAGTTGAGCTGCTCGTCTGTAAATTCGTCATATTTTGCCGGACGATAGCCGCCTTCTAACGCCATAAAGATAAACAGGTCGCCTGTTTTGGGCTCTGTGATAGAGTAATAAGGCTTTCCGGCTGCCATAGTGCTCATCGAGCCGTCAAGACCTGTACTGTTGATAAAAGTCTGCAATTCATAAGAAACTGCATCGTCTTGGCGGACTTCATGGTTGCCGCCGGACTCATATATCGGGTTCACGTAATCAGACTGCGACAAAATGAGCTGATAAGCCTTCCACTCTTTATCGAGTGTGGCAAGTTTGGCATTGGTAACTTGGTCGCCGGAGGAGACGATAAAGTCCACATTGAGGTTTGTGGCGTAGTTGAGCGCCTGTGCCCAGTGTGCCTCAGAGTACTCCCACCAGTATGCGGGCGTATCGCCGAAATGCTCCTCGTCGATATGGATATCGGAGAAGGAATTAAACGTGTAAAGTGCGTCTTTGGAGGAATACCCCAGACGTTTATTGGCGGGAATGTCAAAAACTGCCGCCGCTGCTGCCACGGACGGATAGTCGGTCACAGATGTATTTACTGCGATCACCTTTGTCGCGTCTGCCGGAATTGCCGTGTGGTAGCCAAAAGAAAAAGTTTCTGTTTTGCCTGCGCCGACCTCTAATGTCGCAATCGGATAGTACCCGCTAAGCGCACCTGTATTGTTGCTCCAGTACAGATGATAGGCCGCATCTGTGGCAGAAGAAAGGGATATAGTACCCTCAGCATATCCAGCCTTGCCTGCATCTGCGCCTGTAAATTCATACGACAGACCAGTTCCAAGCGCCGCTGAAATCGGAACGGCTGTAGCCTCTGCTGCCAAGACAGTGCCTCCTGATGAGAGTGCGAGCAGTGCAGCACATGATAATGCGATTCGTTTTGCTCCTTTTTTGTGCATAAAAGTTTTGTGCATAAAAGTTTTCTCCTTTCGTATAAATAGCTTCTCGAAAGCGCTCTTGTATTGGCTTTGTGAAACTATTACTATAATTACGAATCTATTGTATCATATCCCTAAACAAAAATCTATATTTCGTAAAATTTCGTCTATTTTGCATAAAATGATTGGTACTTTTTGTGCAAAATGTGACGTGCGTTTATGCACAGACCCGTGCAAAGAAGATAATCCGCTATAGCGGCATATGCGGCGGGCAGGGGAGATAAATTTTCACATGCATAAGTGAATAAATAGTGAATTTTCACTTTCAATTATTGAAAATAATGAAAAAGGGAGTATACTATGAAGTAGTAAAAGTGGAGGTACAGCCTATGCAGTATGAAAGCGAACGCATTGAATATAAATCCCAGATGGTCGATGATTTGTACAAGGAAATTATAGCATTTGCAAATACGGAGGGCGGCATGATTTATATTGGTATTGATGATAAAGGCAATCCTATCGGCATTGAGGATGTAGATGACACCTACACGCGTCTGACCAATGGCATCCGTGATGCCATTTTGCCTGATATCACCATGTTTGTGCGATATGCCCTTCAAGAGAACAAAGTAATTCAAGTTGAAGTGGGAGAAGGCAGCTACAAACCTTATTATCTAAAATCCAAAGGCATGAAACCCACCGGAGTGTATGTGCGGCAGGGGGCTTCAAGTGTACAGGCATCTTCGGACCAGATTCGCAGAATGATCAAGGCTTCTGACGGTGATGTGTTTGAGGAGATGCGCAGCATGACGCAGGAATTATCTTTTGAGGAAGCAGAGAGTACTTTCAAACGATACAAGGTGAATTTTACTGAAGAAAAATATATTGCATTGGGACTGCGAAATATTCATGATGATCAGTATACGAATCTGGCACGGATTTTATCGGACCAATGCCAGCATACGACAAAGATTGCAGTGTTTGGAGATGAAGACAAAATGATGTTCAAGGACGCAAAGGAGTTTGGCGGTTCGGTTTTCAGGCAGTTGGAGGACAGCTATATGTACCTGTCTCTCTGCAACCGCACCTCTGCGGCGTTCAAGGGACTGGAACGGGTGGAAAAATCTGATTATCCCGAAGAAGCGCTGCGGGAGGCGCTGCTCAACGCTTTTGTTCACCGAGATTACAGTTACAGCGGCAGCATTATTATAAATATCAACGATTTATATATGGAGTTTATCTCGATTGGCGGTCTTTTGCCCGGATTGTCGCCGGAGGATATCCGAAGCGGTATTTCCCAGCCCCGCAACCGCAAATTAGCTGAGATTTTTCACCGGTTGAAGCTGATTGAAGCATATGGAACTGGTATTCGTAAAATTTATGCATTGTATAAAGATTGTGCTGTACAGCCCTGCATTGAGGTAACGCCCAATACATTCAAACTCATACTTCCGAATATGAACACGAATCCAAGTAAGACGACTCCCAATAAGACGAATACAGTACTGCCCTCCGCAAAGGCTGCGCCCGCAGTGGTCACGCCGCAGATGAAAACGATGCTGGATTATCTGGCAGAGTACAAAGAAATGACAGATGACGAGTTACAGGAGCTCCTGAACATCAAAAAAACGAGAGCCTATCTGCTTACCCGCCAAATGAGTGAGAATGGACTCATTGAGATTGTTGGCAGAGGTGCGGCAAAAAAATATAAGTTAAAGTATTTTGATTGAGCTTGTAATAAGGTCATGATATAATGTAAACATTATGATATGAGGAAGGGAAACGCACCACTATGAATTATTACTTTATAGACTATGAAAATGTTCATGCAGACGGCTTTATCGGGATAGAAAATCTCGGTGAGAACGATACCATCTGCGTGATGTATACAGAGCAGAGCAAGGCATTTTCGCTGGAGCTGGTGGAAAAGATCACAAGACAGCGCGTAAAACTCGAATCCTATAAGGCAGGCACAGGCGCTAAAAACTCGCTTGATTTCCAGCTTGCGTCCTATCTGGGCTATATGATTGCAAAGAGCGAGGGGACGGGAGACTGTTTCTATATTGTCTCGCGGGATACAGGGTTCAATCATCTGGTTGACTTCTGGGCGGCGCGCGGCGCGAGTGTGACGCGGATTGCAAACTTTGAGGCGGAAGAGGAGGCTTCTAAGACGGCGGCGCCTGCCGACGAACCAAAGCCCAAGGCAAAACCGAAATCAAAAGTGTCTGATTCCAACAAAGCCACAAAGGAGGAGTTGCTGCAATACCTCACAGAGGAGGAGTATTCAGACCGGATTCTTGAGATTTTCAACAGCTTTAAGACCAAAGTGGCGATTAATAATGGGCTGAGCAAAGAGTTTCGCGACAGCCAGAAGAGCAGTGCCATTTATAAAAAGCTCAAGACCCTCTTAAAAGAAAAGCAGAAATCCTAAAAAATATCCCGCATAAAACATATTTTTAAATATTTTATGCGGGATTTTGTATCTTCCTTATTGCAGCACTTTATTTGTCTCGACAATCATATCCTCCACCTCTTTTGCGAGCTGTTCGAGCTCTTCCATCGATTTGCGGATGCGCTGGCTGTTGTCGGAGGTCAGCTTCACGCCTTGAATGGCGTCGCCTGTCGCGGTGATCAGGCTGTTGATTGTGGCGTCAAAGCTCTTGATTGCCTGATTGACATTGTCAATCGCGGTACGGATTTCCTCGTCATTGTCACGCGCGCTGCCGACGGAGGATTTTGAGTTGTTGGAGAGTTCGCGGATATTGGACGCCACGACCGCAAAACCCCGTCCAGCTTCGCCAGCCCGCGCCGCTTCGATCGCGGCGTTGAGTGAGAGAAGGTTAATTTTTCCAGCAATTTTTTCTACATTCTGTGTCATCTCATTGTACTTGACAATGCTCTGGTTGATCGCCAGCATTGCAGCTTTGATGTGCTGGTTCATTTGATTCAAGTCCTCCATGCGCTGTGACACAGTTGTCATTTCATTAGAGCTTTTGCCGCTCTCCTCCCGGATTTGTTCCGTCTCATGCTTGACCGTCTCGATATTTTCGTACAGATCACGGAACACGCGCATCAGCTCATTGTTCATCGCCAGTACTTTTTCATTCACTTCGCTTACGCGGAGGCGCTCTTCTTGGATAGACTTCATCATGTACTCATGGCAGTTCTCAGGCGTGTTCAGCCCGCGGGCAATGGCAACCGCCATATCGCGGCATGAGTGGTAGCCGCAGGAGTGGCAGTCAAAATGCTTTTCTGCCGTGGTTGTTTTTCCCATCATTGTGAAAGCATTGTCAATCTCCCGTTCTGTGATGGGATTCTTCTCGACATCATAGTGCTTGTATGTACGGATATAATCATTGAGATTTAATGTTTTGTCAAACTCTGCAAACTGCTGGTCTACCCCTTTTTTGGTAGTGTGTGCCTTGCGCACCTTTTTGGCATACTGCTCTACGTCGTGCATGATGTTGTTCATGGCAAAGCGCTGGTAATGCACACCCGTTGCAGGTCCGCCATTGCAGCCGTCCTCGCAGTTGAGCACATCGAACAGGTCCGGCTTGTCCTGCTCTCTCAGGCCGCTGTAGGTTTCCATGTCATGATAGAGGGATTCTGTGCCCTCGGAGGTGATGACGTTCAGGTTTGGCGCATGTGCTAGGATATTGCTCATCAGTCCGCCCGGCTTGGGGTATATGGCGCCCTCTAATCCCTGCTGCCCGTCAAATTCAAATTCGCTGAAGATTTTGACTTCTGGCAGTTTGACGCCATTCTCATCAAAGTAGCGTTTTAAGTGCTCCATCGTCACATTGTAGTCCACCAGTCCCGTCTCACGAAACTCCTCGATCTTGGCGACACACGGCGAGATGGCGGCAATTTTCCCACGGTATCCGATTACTTTCTTGATGTATACCGCAAGACAGAGCATCGGGCTGTGGATCGGTGAGAGATTGGAAAAAAGGTCCGGCTTGTGACGCTGCACATAGTTGACAACTGCTGCACAGGGTTGTGAGATGAGCTTTTTGCCGGGATTTTTCTCCAGATACCGCAAGTGTGCCCAAGTGCAGATGTCTGCGCCGAAGCTGACGTCATAGATTTTTTTGATGCCGTGGTTGCTGAGCCATTGCAGGGCATGGCGCCAGTTTCCGTCAAAGGCGATTTTGATGGACGGCGCCGCGATGAGCGCGATCTCCTGTCCGTTTGCCAAATCCTGCAAGAAACGCTGTGTATCGTCAATATATGAGCGGGCACTGTGTGAACAGGCACGGATACAGGCGCCGCATTTGATACATTTCTCATCGTCAATCATTATTTTCAGTTTTCCTTCTTCGTCCATGCGCGCGATGTTGGCATCTCCCACCGGACATGCGCGCACGCAGGCATTACAGCCCACGCACTTGTCGATATCTACATTAATTATACTCATGATTCCCCTCTTGTGTTGTGACACGTTTCTTTCTTTGGTTTGCAAAAGTAGTTTACAAGACTTTATAATTGTAAATTTTGATGTTTTTTTGTGTAAAATGTATAAGTATATTATAAAAGGCATTGACGGGCATGTCAATATTTTCTGTAATTGTCCGATATATATTGAAAAAGCGAAGGGGAGGATATAAATGGAAATTCGTAACATTGCAGGCATGTCCACACAGGAGCTGATGGCATGTATCAGTGAGAAGAAAAACGAGATGGAGCAAAAGCTGAAAAACGGGGAGACAGAGCCGACATTTTCGATCGGCGCCAGAAGTTATACCGTGAAGGAGTGGGATAAGCTGATTGACAAGGTTGACAGGAATCTCGATGCAGTCCGCAAAGAGCAGGAGCAGCGCAGGGAGGCACAGGAGAAGGAGGCCTTGGAGGAGAAAGCCTCCGACCAGAAGGAGTTTCTGAGTATCTTGGAGAACAGCAGCGTCAGGCGCAATATCTTTATGGAAAAATTAAATGGAACATACAAACCCGCGTTTCCCTATGAGCATTTGGCGAAAAATGGCGTGATATCATACCATGGTGTAGAGTTTGTCTGCGACGCACAAAAAAATGCCATCTGCCTGGGCGATATGAGCGACAAGAAAAATGTGCTGACAATCCCGCTAGAGGGCGGCGGGAGTCTGATGGTGAACCGGGATTCTTTAGGCGCACTGGCAAACGCGATCACCATGTTCTCGCCGGAGGACATGAATCGCATCATGCGTGCCATCGCAGACGACAACAAGGCACAGGAGGCGCAGCAGGAGATTGAGGAGGATACGAACAGCATCGGGCATGACGCGTCGGAGAAGGTGCTAAGAGAGCTGACAATGGAACGTTAGCATGTTAAAAGGTCTGGAGAATTTCCAGACCTTTTGGGTGTCCTGCTTGATTCAATATTTATCCAATTACCTTTTTGACGGCTTCTAGTACGCGTTCTGCTTGGAAGGGCTTCACGATAAAATCCTTCGCGCCCGACTGGATTGCCTCGATTACCATTGCCTGCTGTCCCATCGCAGAGCACATGATGACAGAGGCGTTTGGGTCATTTCCCTTGATTGCCTTTAACGCCTGGATGCCATCCATCTCCGGCATTGTAATATCCATCAGCACCAAATCAGGTTTGGTTTCATTGTACTTATCTACAGCAATTTTTCCATTTTCTGCCTCGGCAGCGATCGTGTAACCATTTTTTGTTAAGATATCCTTGATCATCATCCGCATGAAAGCCGCATCGTCTACTATTAAAATATTCTTAGCCATTATTAGTTCCTCCTCTGGAATAATTTGTAAATGGAGTGTGCAAGATCAAACGGGTACAATTGCATAATCGTACTATCAATCAGTTTTCCGATTTTCAGTCTGAAGTTAATTTTAACAAAAAGATCGTCGGGAATTTCGTTTGGAAGTTCAAAGTTCTCGACTACAATCTGTTGAACGGACGGCGGGGAAATGTCAATCTTTTTGTTGAACATCTTGCTCATCGCCGTGGCAGAGCTCGCTGTCATCTGGTTCATGGCCTCCGACACAGCGCTGATATGTAGGGGAGTGATATCACCAGTGGAAAATTTTCCAACTCCACCGTTTCCCATCATAAGATCCGTGATGATCTTCGCGTCATCATCCTTTAGGATCAGCAGATTGTTGCCGAATAATCCCTCTGTATACTGTACGCGTACCAGAATACAGGAATTTTCGTAATCATCTAAAATTTCATTTTTGTGTACAAGAGTAACATGCGGCGTCGTAATGGTGATAGGCTGTCCAAGCATCAGGTTCATCGCTGTCGCTGAGGAACCAATGGAAATGTTGGAGATTTCACCAATTACGTCTGCCTCCTCTTTTGAAAAAAAATCCATGGCAGACTCCTTCTTAAAAAGTTGCAATACATCGAATAAGATTATTTTACAAAATTTTTTTATCTTTGTCTACAACAAAAGTTACTTATTTTGTAACTTCTTTTCTTAAAAAATATCATGTGAAGAGGCATTGGCATCAGAATGGACATCGAAATCGGACACCGAAGCAGATTCTGATTGAGAAAACGGTGCAGGTCGTGTATACTGTTTTCTATATGGTTTTCGTGCTCTTTTCACACGTTTAAAATCAAATGAGATACAGATAGGAGAAAACAAATGTTTTGCATTATGAAAAATCAACCGAAAAACAAATGGATACCGCTGGCACTCGCACTTGTCATACTCGCAGCCGCACAGTCGCAGATGACGGCACAGGCAGAGCAGCCTGTGCCCGAAGGCATGACAGTGCAGAATAATACGCTGGAGAAGCGGCAGTATAAAATCGCGCAGGACGGCACAGGGGATTTTCGGACGATACAGGAGGGCGTGGACAACGCGTCGGACGGGGATACGCTGGTTGTCTATCCCGGCATCTACACAGAGGCGGTACAGGTGATGGGTAAGGAGGTTCACATAATCGGTCTAAACAAAGATTTATGTATCATTCAGTATGATGCCGCTTCCTACAGGAAATCGCCGCTCACCGTCGGGGCGGGGAGAATCGCAAATCTGACAATTTATGGTATGGACAGCGGTGTGGGACAGCCTGTACTCACGCAGGAGGAGATTGCCGCGATTAATGCTGAGATTGTGGGGGATAGCTGGGAGCGCCAGAAAAATTATAAGGGGTATGCAGTCCATGTGGACCAGAATTTTCTCTATGGCAGGCGTGTCACTTTTGAGAACTGCCGTGTGATATCAGAAAATAACCACTGCGCAGGGATTGGCACGCGGGGAGACAGCACGGTCTCGTTTGAGAATTGTGAATTCATCTCACTGGGCGGCGGAAGCTGCATCTTTTTGCACGACCCGACCTCGGTTGATGTGAGCGGCAAGGCTGCGCTTGTGATGAAGGGCTGCCAGATGACAAGCTATCTGTGCCCGTATGTCATGACATTCCAGTCTCTTTTGCCAGAGTACAACCAGCTAGAGCTGACGTTTCAGAACACGCGCGTGAGCGCGGTAGAGTTTGCGGACGACGGCAGCTATGTCGCGATGGACGTGAACTCCTCATTTGATGTGGAAACACTCTCAATGCTCGAGGAGACGGGGGCGCTCTACGCGGCGGGGCTGAGCAGTTCTGCGCCCAAACTGGTTCACAAAATGACCAATGAAGAGATCAGCATGTATATGGAAGCGATGGAGAAAACAGTGGAGGCAGGAAGCGTACCGCAAGCCCTTATGCCGCAGCTTGCAGAAGGCATCACGCGGATTGGGTATCATGAAACCGAAGAAACGAAAGAAACCAAAGAGCAAGAGCGCTTGGCGCCAAGCCTATTGAAACATCATGTTATTGCCATATATAATAGAAGCAATCTTGCGGGCAATGGCTGGTGCGGGCTTGACAACGCCGTTTTGACGGCGGACAGCTATGGAAACACGCTGGTTGAGATGAACACTGTCACCACTCCGAGTAGGATGGATGGTACCGCAGCTTGGTATTCTTCAAGCTTTTCAGTTGGTTCGTGAGCATTTGGTAGTATTCGTATTTGCTGATGCGCAGCCGTTCGCCAGTAGTCAGCAGTACATAATCGCGGCTGAAGCCGGCAATGAAGCTGGCATTGACCAGATAGGATTTGTGAATCCGCATGAAGCGGCAGTTTTTATGGCGCATCAAATCCTCCACCACATCAAGTTTTTGGTAAAAGGTATCGCGGCAGTCCGCAGAGATAATATGGGTGCGCCTGCCTTCCGAGGCAAAATAGCGGATTTCATGCACCGGGACGCGGAGGTAGCTTGGGCGGACATAGTATGTGAAGGAAGCTGGCTCATCGAGTATCTTCTCGTAGGCGAGGGCGGCGTAACGCCACAGGTGCTTGCGGTTCAGCGCCGGCATACGATATAAAGGCTCTAGCAGTATATCCTCAGCGTGCGCGCTGTGGCTGGCGGCTGTGCTGACACAGATTAGCCTGTTGTTTGCGCGCTTGACATTCATAATCGCACTGCGCAGGGTAGCGTCGTCCTGCTCTAAATCACAAAAGAGGATATCAGGACAGCCAGAGTGTGCGCGCTGCGCAAGCTCACAGGCATTGTGGCAGCACAGCACAGAAATCTCGATCTCCCGCTGGCGCAGGCAGTTTTGAACCTCATTTTTGACAAAACTGAGGGTGTCGTCGTGTTCATAACAAAAGGCAAATTTTATCATTTTCAAGTACTCCTTCGTGTAAAAGTTTCAGGCGTGTGCTGCCTGATGTAAGAATACTATAAACGCAATAACGGGCTTCTGACATAGTACATTAGTACCAAAATGACATGTTTTTCTGAATTGGCAGCAAGCATATTTCATATTTTGCGGGAATATACATTAACACAATACAAATTCATCAGGAGCAGATGTCATGGTTCAGATTTCAAATATGCTGATACCAGCGCTGATTTTCTATATCGTTGCGATGGGCTTGTCACAGAAAAAAGACATCTATGCCAGCTTTACCAAGGGGGCAAAGGACGGTATGAAAACCGTTGCCGGAATCGTGCCGACGCTCATAGGGCTGATGATTGCGGTTGGCGTGCTCAGGGCGTCGGGGTTTCTGGAATTTGCGGGGCAGGTGATTGGCGGAATCATCGCTGTTTTTTCTGACAATTTTCCAAATGAACTGATATCGCTTTTTGTCGTGAAGCTCTTCTCGGCATCTGCCGCGACCGGGCTTGCGCTTGATATTTACAAGGAATACGGCACGGATTCCTTTGCGGGGCTTGCGACATCGCTGGCGCTTGCCAGTACTGAAACTGTATTTTACACAATGTCTGTGTACTTTATGGCTGCCAAGGTCACAAAGACGAGATGGACGCTGAGCGGGGCGCTTCTTGCCACCTGCTCGGGTCTGGTGGCGAGTGTGATTCTTGCGGGAATTCTTGCACCGTGAAAATGACATTTTCCGTGATTTTTGTACAATTTTCAGAACATTATTGATAAATATAGCAATAAGTACTATAATTTTCAATGTATCTAAATATCATAACTCTACAGGCAGCCAACGGATAAAAGATTCGTGGGCTGTCTGTAAATATATAATAAAGGCAATGATCACAGTATGAATAAAATATTGGTAATAGAGGCGGATGCGAACTTGGCAGAACGGCTGTGCAGAGCGCTTAGAGATACAGAAACGCACGTGTTTAGCTGTGGGACGCTTGAGGCGGCGACGGCTTTGATGGAAAAGGAACTGTACCAGCAGATTATCATTGATACCGAGCTGCCTGATGGCGACGGATATGATCTGATCTATGAGCTGGGACTTGGAATCTATGATTCCAGCAGTGCGCCGATCATTCTGATTGCCTCGAATGGCTGCCAGCTTGATCTGACAGAGCTTGGCAAGCTGGGAATCTCGGACTACATTACAAAGCCTTTTAATGTATCGGTGCTCAAGGCGAAGGTCTGTACACAGTTTAAGCGTCAGACGAGGGAGTTTAGTTTGCGCGCGATCAGCAGGTTTGAGGCGATTGGCGCCGGCAGCAGGAGCAGCATCATCGGAGAGCCTGTTGTGGCGATTGACGACTATATTTTTAATTTTGACCTTGGCGAGTTTCGTGTCGCGGGCGAGCGGGTACGGCTGAACCGTTTTGAGCAGTGCCTGCTGCGCAATCTGGTGGAAAATAAGGGCGTTGTGCTCAAAAAGAAGGCGCTGGTCGAGAAAATCCGAATGGAGACCAGAGTGCTGTGTATTGATGAGACGCTGCTGACAGAGGCGGTGCACATGCTCAGCAATAAACTCAAAGCGCAAAATTATATTAAGACGGTGTATGGCATCGGGTATTTGTGGACAATGGCTGAAGAGAAAAACAAAAGTGTATAATTGGGGAAAGGATTGCAATGAAAAATCAGAAGAAGCATATGCGGGAGTGGCTAGAGAGGATTGATTTGCGGAGCAGTACAAGGATATTGTACAGTGCTTTTTCGATTGTGGTGCTGGTTCTGACGATTTTAATCTGTCTCAATGCCCCCGCGCAGCCGCATTTTAAAAATCTTAGAAATAATGATGTGTGGTTTGGAGAGGGCTGGTATTATACAGACAGCGCGAAGGAGGCTGGGAAGCCGCAGCAGGTTGACGCCCAGTCCAAGCACTATTTGCGGCTGCGCACGCAGGGCGGCTATGTCTCCATCTCAAAGACGCTTGACTTTGAGCCGCTGCCGGAGGAATATCTGTGTTTTCGCGCAAGAGCACTGGATACGACAGTCTATGTCAATGGCAAGGTGTGGTACGAGCATCATTTCCGTACAGAGTACCGCTCGTACAGCCGGCGGATGTACATGATACACCAGATGCCGGCACATGGGTTGAAGAAGGGAGATACAATTACAATCTCGCTGTATAATGAGACGGGCAGGGACAGTTCAACAGTACAGTTTGTGGCAGTCGGCGACAGATATGCGCTGGAGCGCTATATATTAGATTGTTCTATGAACAGTCTGCTGGTATGTGTGGCGGCGCTGATTCTCATACTGCTCAATCTGATTGTGAGCCATTCTGCGATACTGGTTGACAAGCAGCATGATGTCCGTTCGCTGCGGTGCCTGACAGCCTTTTTGGCGCTGGCGATAATTTATGTGGGCACAGACAGCGGGTGTCTTGAGATTTTCGCAGAGAGAATCTCCATCGTAAGCTGGCTGAACAATCTTTCGCTGGTGATGCTGCCAATTCCGTTTTTATTATTCCTGAGCCATGCATTTTTCCCGGGACATAAACGCTATGAAGCGCTGGCATTTCTCTCGTTTGCTGTCGCTGCGGCGAGTGTGGTGTCTTTTGCAGTCTTTGCGCGGAATATCTCGGATTTTTATCCAGTGGTGCATCTTATAATCGGAGGCATTATTCTGGCGGTGTGTGTCAGTCTGGTGCAGGAGAAAATGATCCTGTCACTGGAGGCGTTTGTGGGATTTTTGGCAATCAGCACTTCCACGGCGGCTTCGGTTGTGTTCTACTGGCATGAGATAATTTATCCATGTTCTATTATTTTTGGCTATGGGCTTCTGGTTTTTGGCAGTTGTATGCTGGTATGGATTGTCAGAAACCGCAATGAAATCAACCGCATGAGGGAGGAGGCAGACTTTGTTCTCATGGAGAGGGACAAGGAGGCAGCACAGGAGGCAAGCGAGCAGAAGAGCCGTTTCCTGTCGCATATGTCCCATGAGATACGCACGCCGCTCAACGCCATTCTTGGGCTGAATGAGCTGATTATGCACGAGACAGATAAGAGCAGTATCAGGAAGTACTCGGCAGATATTCAGAGTGCGGGCAGGACGCTTCTTGCGCTGATTAACGACATCCTGGACTTCTCGAAGATTGAGACAGGGAAAATGGAGATCACCGCCTCGGATTATTCACTGTCTGCGCTGCTCAATGATGTCGTGGTGATGATACAGGAGCGGATTGACAGGGAAAAGCTGACGCTGCGCCTTGATATTGACGGTACACTGCCAGATATCCTTTACGGGGACGAGGTGCGGATTAAACAGGTGATGATCAACCTGCTGACAAATGCCGTGAAATATACCAAAGAAGGATGGGTGGAATTGTGCGTCAGGAAACAGGAGGTATCTGAGTGCACCGACGGGTCAGCGCTTCTGCTGGACATCAGGGTTTCGGACAGCGGCGTAGGAATCAGGAAGGAGGACCAGTCAAGGCTTTTTGTGGAGTTTGAGCGGCTGGACCGGCTCAAGAACAGAACAGTCGAGGGGACTGGGCTGGGGCTTAGCATCACTGCGCGGCTTGTCAAACTGATGGACGGCAGAATCAGTGTGGAGAGTGAGTACGGGAAGGGTTCGAGCTTTATCGTGCAGCTTCCGCAGAAAGTCGTCTCCCAAGAGCCTGTTGGGGACTACAGGAAACGGTTCGAGCTTCTGAACAGCCAAGAGGGCGAGGAGGTGCAGGAGACTCTGGACTCCATGCGTTTTCCGGGCAAAAAAGTCTTTGTGGTCGATGACAATGAGATGAATCTGGAGGTCATTGCTTCTATTCTTGAGATGCTGGACATCGAAGTGGCGCGGGCAGGAGACGGGCAGGAGGCGATTGCACATTTGGACAAGGAGGCTTACGATTTGATTCTCACAGATGATATGATGCCGGAGATTACAGGAACAGAACTAATGCAGTACCTGCACAGGAATGCGGAGAGCGTCAGCCACAGCACGCCGATTGTCGTACTCACTGCCAACGCCATCACCGGCGCGCGGGAGGAGTACATGAAAAAGGGGTTTGATGAGTTTATGACCAAGCCGATTGATGTGGAAGTTTTGCAGAAAATACTAATGAAATATTTAAAATAAGTGCTTTTTTCGTGAAAAAGACGGTTTTTGGCCTGTTTCAAAAAAATACCTAAAAAATCATTGACTTTTTCAGTGAAAAAATAGACAATAATACATGGTTTATATTACAAAATCCTTTTTCGAATTATGCAAAGAATTATTATACATAAGAAAGAATAACATTTTGCAATATTGCGCGCCGCTTTTGCGTCGCATGTAACATTAATCGGTCAAGCTAACGGAGGGATTCGGTGTGTTAAAGAAACAAGTTATGGTAAAGGAAATCGAGAAAAAATATGATCATCCACTGGCAGAGATTGTACAGATTGCCAGCCAGTACAAGAGTGAAGTCCTGCTGGAGTATGATAAGTATAAGATCAACGCAAAAAGTATTATGGGAATTATTGCCTTTAACCCTTCTGAGGGAATGAATGTGACGATTGCTGCCAACGGGAACGACGAAGGCGATGCCGTCGATGCGCTGGAGCGGTTCTTTATCTGCCAATAGTGGAGTTGCCAAGGCACAGATGCAGGTTCGCGTCTGTGCCTTTTCTAGTACAGCAAAACTGTTTTCCCAATTAATATTTTCAGAAAAAATATACAATCTTTGAAAAGTGTGCTATACTGATTAATAACTATTTTGTGAAGAGTGAGAAGGTGACAGAGGAATTGGAGTTTGGACGGAGAGTTGGACGCAATATCATCAAGCCTGTAAGAATTGCCGTCAGACCTGCTTACCGCAATGAATGGGATGATGCGATGGCGCTTGCATGGCGCACGTTTATGCAGTTTGAGGCACGTGACTGTACGCCAGAGGGCATCGAGAGCTTTCAGGATTTTATCACGGACGAAGTGCTGCACAAAATGTTTATGCTGGGTTCATATCAGCTTTTTGGCGCGTATGACAACGGCAGGATGGTAGGGATGATCAGTCTCAGGAATGAGACGCACATATCACTCTTGTTTGTGGACGGGCAGTATCACAGGCTGGGGATTGGCAGGGGCTTGGTCGAGTATGTGAGCAGCTATGTACTGACAGAGGAGGGGCATGACAGCATCACGGTTGATGCAGCGCTCTATGCGACAGGCTTTTATCACCGTCTGGGTTTTGTGGATACCGACAGGCAGCAGACGAGGGACGGAATCCGCTATACGCCGATGGCGCGCAGGATTTCTACGAAAATATAGTAAAAATTAAAATACAAGGGGTGGAACTATGGCTGTAGAATATATTACAAGCAGAAATATGGTAGATTTGATTTATGAGACGCTGAGGCTGATGAACAAATCTATGGCACACCACAGTATGCGGGTGAGCTATATTATGTCAAAGATCTTAGAGGTTCAGGGGACTTATGAAAAGTATGAGATTGCCGATTTTATGGTGCTTGCGCTGCTCCATGATATCGGGGCGTTCAAGACGGACGATGTGCGCAAACAGCTCACGTTTGAGGCGAAAAATGCGCTGCCGCACTCGGTATATGGATACCTGTTTCTCAAATATTTGTCACCGCTTGACGAGCAGTCCAAGATTATCCTCTATCATCACACAGACTACAGCAAGACGAAGGATATGGATTACCGCTACCGCTTTGAGCTTGAGGCGCTGAAAGCCGCAGAGATTATGGATATCTGGCAGCGCTCATTCGGGGCAAAATTTGACCATAAGTTAATCAACAATTATGCCGGCACAAAGTTTCACCCCAGGGTATGCGAACTGCTGGACACCGCGGTGAAGGAGTTTGATCTGTTTACCAAGCTGAGGGACAAGACGTTTAAGGAGGAGTATGCGGAAAGCCTTGAGTATGTGCTTTTGTCGGACGATGAGAAGGAAAAGTATCTGAAGATGCTTATGTACTGTACCGGACTCAAGGAGGAGCAGACGGTATCGGAGACCGTGGCGACCATCTATGTGTGCCGCGAGCTTGGCAGAAAGCTGAAACTGAGCGAGCTTGATAAGAATGAAGTGTACTATGCGGCGATGCTGCACGATATCGGTATGCTTGCGATTCCAGTAGAGCTGCTAAACGCGCCGAGAAAACTCGGTGAGGAGGAGAAGAACCTCATCAAGACCCATGTGGACATTATGGAAAAGACGCTGGAAAATAAACTGTCCAAGGAGATTATCAAGGTTGCGGCAGCGCATCATGAGCGCTTTGACGGAAATGGTTATCCCCGCGGGCTCAAGGCGAGCGTCATGGGGCAGAAGGAGGCAATCTTGCAGATTTCCGAGCAGGTGGTGAACTCGATGGAGCCCAAGCCCTACAGAGAAGCCCGCACGAAGGAACAGATTGTGGACGATCTCAACAATGGCATCATTTCAGGCAAGTACGAGGGTATTGTGGCGGACACGTTCTTAAAATATTATGACGAGATTATGGACAAGGCAAAGCAGCGCGCAGATATGGCGCTCGTGACACACCAGAAGCTACAGCGCAATTATAACCAAGTGTACAGCAGCCTTGTCTGACGCGCGCGAAATGGAAGGAGAAAGATTGAATGTTTAAACTTGACAGTCCGCTGATGAACTTTTTGAGCAAAGTGGCGGATATCATGATACTGAATATCTTGATTATCGTATGCAGTATTCCAGTATTTACAGTTGGGGCGGCAGTCTCAGCGGCGTATTATATGACTTTTAAGATGGTAAAAAATGAAGAAACCTATATTGTGAGGGGCTTTTTTAAGGCATTTAAGGAAAATTTTAAGCAGGCGACGGTCATGTGGCTGCTTGTGCTGCTGGTTATCGGGATTTTGTCCGTGGATTACACGATTATTGTCTACTCCGGCATTGAGTTTTCGCGGTGGATACGGCTTGCTATGGTGACTGTGTCACTGATTCTGCTCATGGGCGTCGTGTATATGTTTCCACTGCAGGCGCGGTTTATCAACCCTGTCAAAAATACAATTAAAAATTCGTTTTTGATGGCGCTCTCGCACCTGCCGACAACAGTGCTTCTGATTGCCGTGTACGCAGTGCCGGTGGTGATATTTTACTTTGTCCCGCAGAGTCTGCCGATTTTGATTCTGCTGGCGTTTGGCACGATTGTCTATCTAAAGTCCTGCCTGCTTCTGCGCGTGTTTAGACGCTATGAGGAAGCGCTGGCAGTGAATGCCAATGCGCCCGCAAAGAACCCTTCGGAGGCTGACAGCGGCATCTTTGCGGAGAGCGACCGCATCGAGCGGGAGGGCAGGATGGTGAAGGTATTCCGCAATGGAAAGTTTGTGGAAGTGCCTGAGAAGAGCCTGAATCAAGATAAGATGTGACAAAATAAACATATGGTTTTGTCTATAATGTACAGAAACAAAGTGTCCATTTGGACAAAGTGCTTACAGGATATGGCAAATTTTGGACTGCCTTATGCAGGGTAAGCAATTGTTACATAAGCCTGTAAAAAACTTTGTGGATTTATGGCATAGCATTTTTAAGCATTTTATTTTATACTAAGAACATGCAAAATAACTTGTTGAAAGATGTCCAGTACATTGTTCTAAATGGCTTATACTTTCAACGAAACAAAATATTCAATAATTTTCGGGAGGCATTTTAATATGGCAAGTTTATCTTTAAAGAACGTTTGTAAAGTATATCCTAATGGTTTTGAAGCAGTTAAGAATTTCAATCTTGAGATTGCTGACAAGGAGTTCATCATCTTCGTTGGACCTTCAGGCTGTGGTAAGTCTACAACACTTCGTATGGTTGCAGGTCTTGAGGACATCTCTTCCGGCGAGTTAAGGATTGGCGACAGAGTCGTAAATGATGTTGAACCAAAGGACAGAGATATCGCGATGGTATTCCAGAACTACGCTTTGTATCCTCATATGTCAGTATATGACAACATGGCGTTTGGTCTTAAATTAAGAAAAGTTCCCAAAAATGAAATTGATAAGATGGTTAAGGAAGCAGCTAAGATTCTTGACTTGACAGCACTTCTCGACAGAAAGCCGAAGGCTTTGTCAGGTGGTCAGAGACAGCGTGTTGCGATGGGCCGTGCAATCGTGCGTAATCCTAAGGTATTCCTCATGGATGAGCCTCTTTCAAACTTGGACGCAAAACTCCGTGTACAGATGCGTATCGAGATTGCAAAGCTTCATCAGAGACTCGGCACAACCATCATCTACGTAACACATGACCAGACAGAGGCTATGACACTTGGTACCCGTATCGTTGTTATGAAGGATGGCGTGGTACAGCAGGTAGATACACCGCAGAACTTATATGAAAAGCCACAGAACCTGTTCGTAGCAGGATTCATGGGATCTCCGCAGATGAACTTCATCGACGCGTCCGTTGACTTAAAGGGCGATACAGCACACTTGAAGGTAGCTGGACTTTCAATTCCACTTCCTCCTGCAAAGTCAAAGAAGCTGATTGAAGGCGGATACGGCGGAAAGACTGTAACATTCGGTATCAGACCAGAAGATATTTATGATTCTCAGATGATGGTAGAAGCAAAGTCTGAGAGTACATTTGAGACAACAATTCGTGTATACGAGTTACTCGGTGCAGAAGTATTCCTGTATGCAGATCTGGCAGAGTTCCCGATCACAGCAAGAGTTGATCCCAGAACAACTGCAAGACCCGGCGATAAGGTAAAATTCGCAATTGATATCGAGAAGATTCACGTATTTGACAAAGAGACACAGAAGATCATCACAAACTAATTTGTGTAATATTACTGAAAAAATATACCCGGGTGGAATGTTTCACCCGGGGTTTTAACATCTAAGGAACTTCAGGAGGTAACTATGATTTCAAATCAGGTAATTCAGACAAGCATCGACGAGCTAAAGACGATCACAAGGATTGATTTGTGTGTAATTGATATGGAAGGAATTACAGTGGCAACCACCTTCGACAACCGGAATGTATCGCACGAGCTGGTGCGCAATTTCGTAGACTCCCCTGCTGACAGTCAGATTGTGGGCGGTGTCCACATGCTCAAAATTCTGGAAGATGGCGAAGTGCTCTATGTGCTGATTGCAAAGGGCGCTGGCGCAGATGCCTATATGATTGGCAAGGTGGCAGTGAGCCAGATACAGAATCTGGTAATCGCCTACAAGGAACACTTTGACAAAAATAATTTTTTCCAGAATCTGCTACTTGATAATCTGCTGCTCGTGGATATCTACAACCGTGCGAAGAAGCTGCACATTGTGCCGGAGGCGCCGCGTGTAGTCTATCTGGTGGAGGCGCAGAACGACAAAGATAACATTTCTATGGAAATGTTAAAAAATATATTTGAGGGTCAGCCGGGATGCTATCTGACAGCCGTGGAGCAGAAAAATATTATCTTAATCAAAGAAGTTGGCGCGCTCGATGCCTACAGTGAGGTAGAGCAGACAGCGCAGATGATCGTCGATATGCTCAACTCCGAGGCAATGCTGATCACCAAGGTTTCTTATGGAACGATTGTGTCAGAGCTCAAGGAGGTATCCAAGTCTTACAAAGAAGCAAAGATGGCGCGCGATGTGGGCATGATCTTCTACATGGAAAAATCTATCAGCGCCTATAATACACTCGGCATTGGACGGCTGATTTACCAGCTCCCGATTAATTTGTGCCGCATTTTTATGAAAGAGATTTTTGGAGACAATATTCCTGACGATTTGGATGATGAAATTCTGACGACGGTACAAAAGTTCTTTGACAACAACCTCAACGTGTCAGAGACATCGCGCCAGCTCTATGTACACCGCAATACTCTCGTCTACAGAATCGAGAAACTCCACCAGTCTACCGGGTTGGATATCAGAAAGTTTGATGATGCGCTGACCTTTAAGATTGCGCTCATGGTGGTCAATTATATGAAGTATATTGATTCGCTGGAGTAAAATAGATACAAAATCAATTGCATGATAAAAGCTGTCAGAAAATGAGCGCTCTCCGCATAAAATCCCAAACTTGGACATACATTAGAATAGCCATGATGAATGGAGGGGATTTCGTATGCAGTTTTTTTATATTGACTATATGAATAATGGAAAAAAAGAGCGGAACATTGGCTTTTTGAGGGTAGAAAACAGCGGGTTTTGTGTGGGCTTGCGGGGGGTGCCGCAGCAGTGCGGTGATCGCTGCAAAGTGTATGCCGTGGACAGTGATGATGAGAAAATCTTGATGGGAATCGTGCCTATCAAGGGTGGGTATGGCATGGAAAAGATCAAATGGACCCAGCAAGTGAACCTTGCGCGCTGTATGCGGGTCGAGATTCCGCTGTATGGCGCACGAAAGGGCGTCTGTGTGCTGCGTGACGAGTATCCAAAAACAAAGCATAACAATAGTGAGCGCAATGACATAAACACCAGTACGGAGTTGGTTTCAAAAGAGACCCAGATCGCAAAGAGTGCAGAACAGTCGGTGTGCGATGCGCTTCAGGAGGAGATGCATGAGGAAATCTATGCGGATAAATGGCAGCAGCTTCGAAAAATATATCCAGAAATTCACATCTGCTCCGAGGCGCAGAGCATCTTGATTCGCCCGCGTGATGTGGTGATTTTGGCGGCAAAGTATCATGAGCTGGCGACCAACTCATTTGTCTTGCATTCATATTACAATTACAGGCAGCTTCTCTTGTTCCGGTATACACAGAAGGAAATTCTGTATTATCTTGGCGTGCCGGGTGTATATTATGAGAGGGAGCAGCGCATCGCGCAAATGTTTGGATTTGAGGGCTTTGAGAACGGCGAAGCGCGTATGCAGCAGGACGCGGATAACAAATTATATAAGGGCTGTTTCGGATACTATATGAAACGGGTAGAGATCTGAGGCTGTTGCGCTATCCGCGAATGTTTGTATTGGGAATATACGGACGGCAGAGGTCCGCATAGGACTGCATGCTTTCCGCCGAGGGGGCGTGGAAGCCCGGAGTGAGTACACCAGTACTATCTACAAAAGATTGTAAATAATATGCATGGGCGCCCGCAATCCATCTGGCAATGGCGAGAAAGTCTGCTGCACTGTGCAGCTCCTCCACGACCGTTGTTCGAAACTCATACGGGATTTTGTGCTGGCACAACAGTGTTTGGACAGACTCCTCCACCGCAGACAGGTCCAATAAAGCTTCGCCGTTTCCATGACTGCCGACGGTCATTGCGTATTTTTCAGGCGCATTCTTGATATCCATCGCGCAGTAGTCGATCAGCCCGTCTTGAAGCAGAGTGCGCAGCATTTGCGGATTCGTACCATTTGTGTCTAGTTTTACCAGATAGCCGAGCGCCCGAATGCGCTGTATTAGGTCAGGCAGGTCTGGATGCAGGGTAGGCTCGCCGCCTGTGATGCACACGCCGCTTAGGACATGCTGGCGTCTAAGTAAAAAAGAGAATACCTCATCTTCGGATAGCGGCTGCATGGTGCTGTCTTGCAGAATGAGCGCGCGATTGTGGCAGTAGGGGCAGCGGAAATTACAGCCTCCAGTAAATAGCGTTGTAGCTACATGTTCCGGGTAGTCTAGTAAAGTCGTTTTGGTTAGGCCAAGAATCAACATGGTCTCGAATCCTCCTTGTTATTATTTGCGCGTCTGTCTCCTCTTTGTATTATCTGTATCGCTTATTTTCCTGCAATTCCTTAGGCATAATGGTAGTATACCACAAATATTTCGCAGTGCAAACGAGAAAACGGCGGTTTTGAAGCCTTGCACGCCGCACAAAAACATGATATCATAGTCGGGTAGGGGAAATTCCTTGATTAGGAGGCTGATTGCCTCCTATATTTGTAGACAAGCGTGTTTCGTTGAGCCGCCACATGCGGGACGGGAGGATTTTATGAAATACAGAGCACTGCCCATCGGCATCAGTGATTTTGCCGAAATGATTCAAAAAGAATTTTATTACGTAGACAAGACGCCTATGATTCAAGAACTGCTGGACAGCAAAGCGAAAGTCACGCTTTTCACACGCCCGCGCCGGTTTGGCAAGACACTCAACATGAGTATGCTCAAGTATTACTTTGAGGACGACAGGGACTGGCATGGAAACAGGCGGGACTGGTCTTACCTTTTTGATGGGCTGAAAATCATGGAGGCAGGAGAATCCTATCTGGCGCACAGGGGACAGTACCCAGTGATCTATCTGACATTTAAGGATTCCAAGCGGGAGAGCTTTGCGCGGTCATATTTGGAGATGGAAAGGGTTCTTGCGGAGGAGTTTGGACGCCACGACTTTATTCTTGAGCATCCTGAATTGGAAAAAAATAAGGAGAAATATTTACAACTCATGCGCCGGCAGGGCAGTCAGAATGACTATGAGACATCCATTTTGTTTCTGGCGCAATGTCTGGAAATCTATTATAGAAAGAAAACGATTGTGCTGATTGACGAGTATGATGTTCCGCTGGAAAATGCATTTTCATGCGGTTTTTATAATGAGATGATCAATTTCATCAGAGCTTTGTTTGAAAGTGGATTAAAGGACAACACCAGTCTTGGATTTGCGGCGATTACAGGCTGTCTGCGCGTGTCGAAGGAAAGCATTTTTACAGGACTGAATAATTTAAATATTGTCTCCATACGAAATGAAAGATATGGTGAGTATTTTGGATTTCGTGTAGACGAAGTGCAGCAGATGTGCCATTATTATGACATGGACCATGTATATGAGACGGTGAAGGACTGGTATGATGGATATACGTTTGGGCAGACTGATATTTATAATCCATGGAGTGTGATACAGTATTTGTTCGATGCCCAGGCAAATCAGAATTGGCTGCCAATGTCTTACTGGGCAAATACTTCTTCGAACAGTATTGTCAGGACGCTGGTTGACCGCGCCGATGACGAGGACAGGGAAAAAATAGAAACGCTGCTGGCAGGCGGATCGATCGAGATACAGATTCATGAGGATATCACCTACAAAGAGATTTATGACGAGGGGGATAATCTCTGGAATTTTATGTTTTTCACTGGATATTTCCGCAAAGTGAGGGAATGGATAGAAGAGGAGATTATTTATGCAAAGCTCACCATTCCAAACAGAGAGGTTCGATATATTTTTAACCAGAAAATACAGAAATGGTTCCATGAAAAATTGAAGGGAAGGGACATGTATCCACTGCACCATGCCGTGATCGAAAAAGACTGTGCTGTGATGACGGAGGAGATCAATGACATTTTTGAGGAGACAATCAGCTATATGGACCAGAATGAATATTATTATCATGGGATGATGGCAGGGCTGCTGACCGGGATCAAAGGCTACACCATACGCTCGAACCGAGAGGGCGGCAAAGGGCGCAGTGACCTGCTAGTGAAACCAATCCGGCGCAGCAGAGAGGCGTTTGTCATCGAATTTAAGACCACAAAAGATTTTGATGAGCTAGACCAGAAGGCAGACGAGGCAATTCAGCAGATTGTTGACAGACAGTACGAAGTGGAGCTTCGAAATGACGGCTATAAATATATCAGCTATTACGGTATCGCATTTTGCGGGAAAGAGTGCGTGGTGCACTGCAAACCGTATATTTAAAAATGCAGTTTCCACTCACAGCAAAGGCTGCTTCGCATAGAAGTACGAAGTCTCACACGGAAAACGCCAAAGACAATCTTCGCGAAGCGAAATCATGGGGGGAGCATATGAAAAAAATTGTTTTAATCGGCCCTGTTTATCCGTACAAGGGCGGCATTGCGCACTACACGAGCCTTCTCTACCGTGCGCTCACGAAAAAATTTGATGTCGAGCTGATTTCATATAAAATGCAGTATCCTAAATTTTTGTTTAAAAAAGAACAGAGAGATTACAGAAATGACATGTTCAAAGTAGAGAGCGCGCAATTTCTGATCAACACAGCAAATCCATTAAATTTGATAAGCGTAGCGCATAGAATCAAGAAGCTCAAACCGGATTTGGTGCTCATGCAGTGGTGGCATCCCTATTTTGCGCCCTGTTACTGGATTCTTGAGACGGTATTGGGAAAAAAAATCAAAAAAATGTTTGTCTGCCATAACGTGTTCCCACACGAGCGTTTTCCGATGGATAAACTGCTGACGAAGCTAGTTTTAAAAAAGGCAGATTCTTTCATAGTACATTCGAAGAGTGATGGAGAGGACTTGCACACAATCAAACCAGATGCGCAGTACCGGCAGAATCCTCATCCCACCTACAATGCATTCAAAATCCGTAATCTCACCAAAGAACAGGCACGACAGGAGTTATCGCGTAATCCAGATGAAAAACTACTGTTATTCTTTGGCTTTGTGCGGGATTATAAAGGATTGAGACATCTCATACAAGCAATGCCGATTCTAAAACAAAATTTAGAGGGCATTCGTCTTATGATTGTAGGTGCTTTTGGCCAAGATCAAGAAGATTATCTCAAACTGATTGAACAGTGCGGTGTGCAGGACTGTATCGAGGTGATCGACGGTTATACACCCGACAACGAGGTGGAAAAGTATTTTGCAGCCTGTGACTTGGTGGTGCTTCCCTATGAGTCAGCAACGCAGAGCGGTATTGTGCAGATTGCTTATGGCTTTGACAAGCCCGTAATTGTCACCAATGTAGGCGGTCTGCCAGATGTTGTGACAGACAAAAAGACAGGATACGTCGTAGCGCCACAGAAACCAGATAAGATTGCGGATGCAATTATAAAATTCTATCGGGATGGGATGGAGTCTGAGTTTGTGGCAAATGTGAGGAAAGAGGCATACCGCTTCTCGTGGGAGCGGCTGACGGAGAAGGTGGAGGAGCTGCTAGAGGTGAGTTTATAATGAGGGTGTTATTTATTTCGGGAGGAGATTATAAATATGGCGCGCCAAAGTCAATGATGACGATGATAGAAGGTCTTAGAGAGTTTTGCGGAGTAGAAACGATACTTTTAACAAAGAAGAGAAATTCATTAAATGATTATTGCGATCAACATGGAATTGAAAATTACTCGCTCTGGTATCGAGATATTATGGCTGGTTCTCCTTATACAAATAAATTGTTAACTATTGCGAAACATGTGGTGAAATATATTTCTTTTTTATGGGGGGCAATTGTTCGCAAAAAAGTTGATAAGTTACCTATAGATTTTACAACTGTGGATATCGTACACAGTAATACGAATAGGCAGGATCTGGGTGCGTATATCTCAAAAAAACACAATATAAGACATGTATGGCATATAAGGGAAATGGGAAGAGAGGACTACAATGTTATTTTTTATATGAAAGAGTGCATAGCATATATGAATACAAATGCGGATGTGTTTGTTATGATTTCTGATGTAGTGAAAAGAAAATGGGAGAGTATTGGGCTTGATAGTAGAAAAATGTATACTATTTATGACGGAATGGAAACAGATAAGTTCTTTAAACATGTAGCAGGAGATGAAAAGAAAATAAAAATAGTCATAACTGGCCATGTTCAGCCTAATAAGGGACAACTTGATCTTGTGAAAGCAGTAGCCAGACTTCCAGAAACTTTTAAAAACAAAGTTCAGCTGGATATTATTGGTGAAGCTTATGCTGATTATAAGAGATTGATTGAAATAGAAATCGAAAAAAATGGAATACGAAGTCAAGTTCGTTTTTTGGGATATCAGAATAATATTAATGAATTGCTATCTCAATATGATATAGGAGTTACTTGTTCCAAAGCGGAGGGGCTAGGAAGATGTACTGTGGAGTATATGCTGGCAGGTTTGTTTACTATTGTGTCAGATACAGGCGCAAATCCTGAACTTATTGACGATAAAATAACGGGAGTTATATATAAATATGGTGATATTGACAGTTTGTCACATGTTATTTTATGGGGATTAGAACATGTAACAGAACGTAATGCAATAGCAGAGGCAGGATATAGGGCGGCAAGAATGAAATTCTCGAAGAAGGAGTATGCAGAAAGCATATATGAGTTATATAACAGATTATTAATACATTAAAACTGGAGGACAGGAGAAAAGATGAAACCAAATGCAAAATTAAGTATAATTTTGCCAGTCTTTAATGGGGAAAAATATATTGAAAATACTATAAATAACATTATAAATTCTTCATACAAAAATCTGGAATTATTACTGATAGATGACGGTTCGACAGATAGCTCTTATGAAATCTGTAAAATATGTGCAGCATCAAATAATAAAATTCAACTGTTTCATAAAAAAAATGGAGGAATAGCAGATGCAAGAAATTACGGACTTGACCATGCAACGGGAGAATATATAGCTTTTTGCGATCAGGATGATGAAATTGACTGTGATATGTATCAGAGAATGATGGATAGAATTTTATCGGATGGCAGTCAGGCAGTTCTGTGTGGGTGTTATCGAAAAAAGAAAAACGGGAAAAAAATAATATATGAAAGATATGAGGATAAAATATATAACAAAGAACAAATAAAAAACGAATTATTTTTTCCAATGATGTTTAGAGGATTTGAAGTCTATACAAATAAGGAGATTATTATATATCCAACAATATGGAAATGTATCATAGAGAGAAAACTAATAATTGAAGAGCATCTTAAATTTTTTAGTTTTGTAAGTCATGAAGATGATTTGATAATGATGTTACAGCTTTTTTTAAAGGCGGATCAAATATCAACGCTATCAGATATTTTATATTGTTGGAATACAAATATGGAATCAGAGACATATCATTGCAGAAAAAAATATCATGACAATCTTGAAGTGAAGCAACAGAAGCTTACAAATTATATTATAAATGAATTTGAACAAAGCGGGATTCAGCGCAGTATAATCAGTGAATATAATTATGTTCAACAATGTCATAATGTGCTGGCTTTGTTGGATAATTTAACAGCCTCAAATAAAGAAAGTTTATTTCGCATAGTTAAAAGATTAAAAAGAGAATCGAGTGTTATTTATATACAAATAACAAGTGATACTGTAAAGCCGGCAAAAGGATTTATTCGCAATACAGTAGTAATACCATTGATTCGAAAAAAATATATCCTGATAGCGTTTCTTTTGAATATCTGTATTGATAGGATTCGTTTTTGGGTCGAAAAGCATTACATTGCTGAGAGAATTGAGAGGATGTTGAAAAAGAGATAAAATTGATATTCTGAGAAGTAATGTTTCATAGAGATGAAAATTAAGTATATAGATATTGCGTAATCCTATTGTAACTGACGAAATGTGCAATCAAAAATACATTGTCTCCATTTGGAATGGGAGGAGACAGGTTTGCTTTTTCTATAACGAGTAACATAAAAGAACGGACGATATTTTTAGTGTGTGTGAAATAGATTGTGATGAACTTTGTATTTTTATGTGATTAGTAGCTTGGCATGGGATAGTGAGATCTATTAAATTTTGAAAATAAGTGCGAAAGAAAAAATATGATAGATATGGTGCGAATTGAAGCGTGATATGTTGAAGATGATATGAAGGGTGTATTGTTTGATGTTAAAATATATCTATAACTGAAACCAGAGAGGGTAAATATTTTTGATAATAATAATCAAAAACTAAAAAATAATAAAATATATAGAGACATTAGTGAATACTTGTGCTATAATCATAATGTAGACATCTAAGCCATGGAAGTTTGATGAGAAATATTACAAAAGATAAAACATGGCTTAGATGTTTTTTAACCTCTTTGTTCAAGATAAAAAATGCATAATTTATTGATAGTATTATTCTTGGATTAACTGAGAAAACGGATTAATTTGGTATGTTTAGTTGGTGATAATCAAAAGTGTGTTGTTAATAGAAATTTGAATTGAACACAAACTTTTGTTCTGCTACAATAAACTTATCTACAATATTCGCGCTGATAAGTTTATGAACGAAAAGATTAATACACACTTTGATTCCATTAAGCGACTATGTGAATCTGAACTGGATCGTATTATTAGTTTTGTACTCAGTATTATTTCCGTAAATCAGCAGACAGAAGAAACACCCAGTTGCCCATACTATCAACCGCTATAATGCTTTGTTTTCTGCTGCTTTTCGATGTGCAGATAATCTAAAGGACGTGTTATATTCATCCTTGTGCACAGTTGGTCAAAATTCCTTATAGTTTTTCATTACAACTGGCAGTGATTTTCCTATAAATGATCTTCCTTTCTCCATGTTTTGTACAGCTGGAAATATAAATATCCTGTCAGCGTCATTACGATACGATATGATAGGTGATATAGTTATACTGGGTATTTTTAAAATCTGTTAATTTCCAGAAATCCTTCATCTGGCGGAAATCCTCTTCGATTTCCGGGTGCAGCTCATACGTGTTTATGATCTGGCGGGTTGTCCGTTCTGTGTCCGTTGTCATAAATACAAAGTAGTATTCTGTCTTTTTATCATGGACTACACATGCATTGACAGGTACATCCTGTTCTGGTTTGTCACTCTGCCATAAAGGATCAGAATCTGTTACCAGCTGAATTTCCTGATCTTTTCTCTTTTTATTGGGATGCTTCTGCCATTTCCTAGCTTTCTTAGCCAAATTTACAGCGTCCTCAAAAATGATCATGTTTTCTTTCGCTGGGATGTAGGTGTCTGCCTTACGCTCAGTTTTTAGATAATTAAGTATCTCACGTGACAGAAATCTTCTGTCATTGATTATAATGTCATACGCTTTAAGACATGGTGTTGTTTTAAGCATGTCTCTGATAAGTTCGAGGTCGTGTGTTTTTAGCGTGCCAAATACGATTTCCTCTGCAATCCCAGAGTCGCTCATGACTCCTCTTAGAACGCCAGACTTATATCCACGAAAAACTTCCCCATCTATTTTTACTTGACAGTTGAAAGTTTGTACCACTAAGAAGCCAGAAAATCCCATTGTTCTTCTGACTTTTCCTGTAGCCTCTGAATTATTCGCGTTATGTATAATTCGGGTTTTTGCGCCAAAAGGCGGAAAAAATGTTTTCGGAAGTAGTACATAAGGGTGGCTTCCGAAACCCTTCCTTGGGAAGGTGTCCTCTGGTAACGGATCTGGCTAGAACTAACCTTCCCAATAAAGCAGATAGAAAGGCTCTGCAGAATTCCCATTGCAATACAGGACAGTGCCATGTGCATCTCAATGGCACGAACGGCTTCCAACACTTTTTGGCGGGGTTTTTCACCTTCCACCCTCTCCATGGGCGTAGGCTCCCCTTTCTTCTGGTAGTAGCTTAGCTTCGGCATGTACTTTGACCAGAAGTGGTAACAGAACGCCCCAATCTGCTGCTTCAGTTCGCGGAATGTACATTCAATCCGGAACCGGTAGCTGTAGAGCCGGATGATGGACAGCGGATCCAGCTCCAGGCTGGTGCTTGCAAGGATGCCCTGGACGCCATTCATTTCCACCAGGACGAAGCGCAGTTCCTGATACAGCTTCTGCCCCCATAACAGGTCAATGCAGTAGTAACGGATGGATTCCCTTTTTCCATAAAGTTCAATCTCCGTTTTCTGGAATTGCCCCCCGCGTGAAGCGAACAGTTCTTTCAGGTGGACAGCCGCTCCTTTTTTGGCAGGCCGTCCCCTTCCGGGTTTGCGGGAGCCTGGCCTTTCAAATGCGGTACAGGACTTTTTGGCCTTGGTGACGATCTCCATGTGTACATCCCCGCTGCCGTTGAGGGATTTCAGCTTTTCAAGTGCCGGTACAGTAAGAAAATATCTGTCCAGCAAGAGCAGGGAATTCCCAAAAGTAAGGGCTGCGCGATAAGCATCTTCCACCATCTGCACCACATGGGAAGCCTCAGAAACAGATGCGCCTTTCCACTCCATGGCAGCCTGCAGGCCGTCATGGAGCCGGATACTCAAAGGAATGCAGGCCCAATTCCGTACACTTCCGGCTAAGATGCCAAGACCACCGAACATATGCCCATGGAT
>KE159542.1:15729-31024 GCA_000403215.2 Lachnospiraceae bacterium A4 | reverse complement strand
CAGCAGAGAACCAGCGTTTTCGGATATCCTCTAATGACCATGAGGATGCCCTGAAAAAGTGAAGCATGGAATCATAGCAGCCCGGGGCAAGGGCAAGGTCACGAAGTATGGAAGTGACACCAAGCTTATCCGAACGGAGCATAAGCCCTGTGATGATGATCACAAACCAACGGAAAGCAGCTTTACGGGAAAAACAGGATTCAAAATGGCATAAAATCTTTTCAATAATATTTAACATAGTCGTATGGTCATCCGCCAGCAAGTATGATAAACTCATATTTGAAATAACTCTTCTGGTGGATTTATCCTTTTTTATTTTGGCAACTTATAGGATACCATAAAACCATATGGAAGGGTTATTTTTTTATTGATAACTTACAACTCACCAGTATTTTTACTACTGAAGAATTTTCACAGTTTTCGTTTTGAAGGTTTACAGGAGTCTTTGTACAATCCAGAATATGAATATTTGGCTTGATATCCAGCTTGGACTTCAGGCAGTTGTGGACATAACTATTATAGAAAGAAATCCATTCTTCACTGGTGTATTTTAAAAGCAGCTTACGCATGACGCTTTCAGAAAAAAGCCCTTCATTGAGATTCCCCTCACGATCCCATACATTCCATCCAAGTTCGGCCAAAAGCTCGGCATCATTGACAGCAAAAGGAACATCCGTAAGACTGGTTTTAATTTTTGGTTTTGCAGTAACAGTCAGAGCCAGTAGGATGTCTAAGGGAATATGGCGGTTGTCTCTTCGTTTATCAGGAAGCGCTTTAGAAAGTATGTCTAGCAGCCCGCGTTTTTTCATAGTAAGAACGATATCATCAATCAGATTTGGGAAAGCCATGTCAACGGCATCAATATTTCCAGAACGAATCGCCTGATATACCTTTTCCTTATCTTTGCTACAAAGCTGAATCATAATTTAGTTTCCCTCTCATTTGAATAAAAAATCACAAAAAGTATATCAGATTTTGGCTACTTTGTCCAAAAGACTAATTGAAGATATATATATTTCATTTTGCTATTTATGTGGAGTTGTGATAGAATATTATGTAATATGACATAGTAAACAGTTTAGCTATATGAGGGGATATCATTGAAAATTTTGCAGTATATACCAGGGATGCCACCAGTAATGGTAGGTGGAATGATTAAATATGCATTGGACTTGGCGCAGGAGGAGAAAGAAGCAGGTCATGAAATTGTTCTGTTGGTTCCTGGTAAATTTACACATTTACACAAAGAAACATCAAAAATTGTAAAAAGGAAATGGAAAAGTATAGATTGTTACAGGATAATAAATTCTGTGCCAGTATCCGGCGGGAAAGGTATGCAGAATGTGTCTGCTCTGAGAATGCGTGGGGATAAAGCATTATTCATAAAATTTTTATTCAAAGAGAATCCAAGTATTATTCATGTCCACAGTTTTATGGGACTACCTATAGCTTTTTTTGAGGCAGCAGCCGAGCTGAGAATCCCGATTGTATATACTACGCATGACTATTATGGAATTTGCCCCAAAGCGATATTGTTAAATGACATGGAGCAATGTATGACAACTGATGGAAGTCAGTGTCCTTATTGTATAGATGGAGTTATGACTATTAAAAAAATAAAATGGCAGCAGTCTCCAATATATGGAATGTTAAAAAAGAATCCTATAATAAATTTCTTAGAGTATTCACAAAAACTGGTTCCAATAAAAATATATATAAGGTCAATGCATAAAAAATATGAGAAACAAAGACATAGATCTGAAAGCATTCTAGCAAAGATTCAGGAGGAGCAGGAGTATTTAGAAATTCAGCGCTATTATAAAGAAATGTTTGGATATGTGACAAGATTTCATTATAATAGCATTCAAGCAAAAGAAATATTTACACAATATATGGGGAATATATCAGGAGAAGTTATTTCAATCAGTAATAAAAATATATCCGATAGGCGGAAAAAGCGGGCTTTGGGAAAGAAACTTCGCATAGGTTTTATAGGGCGAGGGGCATATAAGGGATTTGACCTGCTTAAAGAGACACTACAAAGTCTCTTTGAAGAAGGATTACAGGACTTTGAATGCCATGTGTACTTCAATCCTAAAGAAAAACTGCCTCCATATATCATCAGCCATAAGCCGTATAAGGAAGACGAAATGGATCGAATATATGATGGAATTGATATACTAGTTTTACCGAGTGTCTGGAAAGAGACGTATGGTCTGGTGGTGCTAGAAGCACTGAGCTACGGAATTCCGGTCATAGTATCACAAAGTGTTGGGGCAAAAGAATTACTTGCAGGTTGTAATGGAATGGGAGTGATTGTAAAACCAACCAAGGAAGCGCTCTACGAAGCTTTAAAAAATGTGTATTGTAATAGAGATTTACTGGAAAGGATGAACCTAAAAATATGCAATTGTGATTTAAGATTAAATTATGAAGAGCATGTACATGATATGATAAATATGTATGAAAAGACTATAATTTTAAAAAAGTAATTGTTTTTGCTTCTATTAGACTTTATGCAGATAATCTGCATATTAACTATAAATGAGCAAATTTAAAAAAGTGTACAATAAACCTATGCCACTAAAGCTATAACCTGCTCAAAGCCAATGTGCCTTGCTCCACACTGGTAGACGAAATGGATCCGCTCTTCCTGGATATGGCTATAAATATATGCATAGCCGTCTTCGAAAGACATGGTTTCACCGCATCCAGTACATGCAAGCAGATGGGCCAGCGACATCAGCAGCCAGTACCTCCTGATTCCCTGAGATGAGCGAACCTGGTATCTGTCAAATGCCAGCCTGTCCTTTGCCTGGCGGAAGAACACCTCCACTGGCCACCGTTCCACATATATGTCCAGAATCTCCCGGGTGCTTAAAGAGACATCCGTGCTGATAAAGGCCCGCAGGGCTTTGGGGACATGGAACGCGTCCTTCGGGTAGCTGATCAGGACCACCGCATTTTCAATGCCGTTGAGGTTCCCTTCATACCGATAGATATAATAGCTCCGGCTGCCAACGGTCACGAGGCTGACAGCGGCATCTGTCTTCCGTATATGAAGGGCGAACTCGCCTACCTTCTGCTTTATACCGCAGGGGTACAGCACCCGGTTCGTCTTCAGTGCGCCAATGGTATAGAAGCCCTTTTTGAGAAAAGCATCCATGATGCCGCCGCATGTATACCAGCTGTCGCATAGGAAATAGGAGACAACCGGCGGTACGGGAAGCTCGTCCGCAATCTCCTGTACATCTTCACCTTTGATTTGGACTTGTCGTACATGACGATGGCATAATTGAGGACGATGCCGTTGCAGGAGAGCATGACGGCTACGGCCTGGTGCCCATAGTCCTGCTTCCCCTTGAGGTGTGACTGGTGGAAATACGCATCTTCAATCGGGTGCAGAGCCCGTGACGAAGGCTTTGTCTTGGATGAGATGGTGTCGTCCACGATACAGAACACAGGCTTTCCAGATCGCTGGGCTTCTTTATAGATGAATTGGATGACCGTGCTTTTCAGTATGTTTTCCAGTTTGGCGTCATCCCATTTCCCTTTATTGAGGAAATGTGCAACCGTGGTACGGTGGCAGGGGCTGTATTTTTCAAAATCGATAGTCTTCCCATGATATCCAAGGGAAAAGACGGATATCAGTATGGCCATGATATGCTTCATGACAGTCTGGGGAAAGACACGGCATAAATTTAAGTTCTTAAAGCAGTTGTAAAGCAGCGTTGAATGGTATATACTGTTCTCTATAAGACATCATCCTTTGCAGGTTATTGTTTTCTGGACAAAAACAGTATACACCCAAAAGGGTATGGTGTCTTTAGTTTTAAGGCATTTAAAGCAGTTTTGGTAAAAATTCAAATTTGCTCATTTATAGATATTAATATATAAAATATAAGGAGAAAATAAAAATGAGATTTTTAAGTGAATTATGGCAATACCGAGAGATGATAATCAGCTTGGTAAAACGTGATTTAAAAAGTAGGTACAAAGGATCAATACTGGGATTTATGTGGATGTTTTTGAATCCTTTGTTGCAATTATGTGTATATACCATAGTATTTTCTGTTATAATGAAGTCGGGAATAGAAAAGTATTACCTTTTTTTATTTGTTGCCCTTGTTCCATGGATTTTCTTTAGTACATGTTTAAGTGGTGGAACAATGGTTGTATTTGGCCAACAGGATATGGTAAAAAAGATATATTTTCCTAGAGAAGTATTGCCCATTTCATTTGCTACGAGTCAGTTTGTAAATATGTTGTTAAGTTTTTTGGTTATTCTTTTAGTAGTTTTTATTGAGGGAATAAATGTTCAATGGCAGGCATGGACATGTCTTCCGCTCGTTATGATTATAGAATATATTTTGGCATTGGGAATTACTTTTTTGGCTTCAGCATTAACAGTATATTTTAGAGACTTAGAGCATATCTTAGGGATTGTTTCAATGGCATGGATGTATCTAACACCTGTACTGTACTCAATTGATATGGTTCCTGAGGAGTATACGGTGATTGCTAAGTTGAACCCCATGACGCCGATTACAATTGCTTATAGAGATATTTTGTATTATGGACAAGTGCCGCAGCTAAGTACATTAGCTAACGCAATTGCACTAGGGATGATTGTGTTGCTTGTTGGGAAAATATCATTTTCAAGACTACAAAGGGGATTCGCGGAAGAACTATAATGATAAATGAAATAGGAGATATAAATTCTATAAAGAATTTTATTTCTCCTATTTGTAATTGGCTGGGGTTTAGAATAATTTGTTATTTTATAGATCAGTTTTTGCAAATATAATGTTAACCTTCGTACACTAACCTTATATTATGCTTACCTTTATCCAGCACAGTTCCTATAAATCCAATATTTACCCTGTCGTATTCTCTCGACATTCCATCAACATACATTTTCCAACCTTCATCATAGGGAATGGATGTGCAAAGTATCGTATCTTCAAACGTTTCCAAAGCTGCTATAAATTCTTTGTCTTTAATATAGTTTATTTCTATATTTTGATTTTGTATCTCTTCTATATTTATATTATAGTCTTTATAATAAATGTCAGAGGGGACACTGTAAAAATGAATGTCTTTTATTACATCGGCCTTAAAATATGATAACATTAAACCCTGTGTACTTTCCTCATTTATTTCAAAAGTATAGTTATTTTTCCCCGTATCTAAAGGAATACAATTGTACGTATCAGTTCCTGATGCCGAAAAATTTAGAAAACCATATGATTCAGAGCCTTTATTAGTGGTTTCAACTTGGATTACAAGTACATGACCATTTATCAAAGGATCTATAGAATAAAAATTTCTGTATAGATCACCATCTTCATAGCATCCGGAGGAGGAATTTACAATAATTTCATATCCGGATAGATCTATACGTGAAATGGAATTTATATCTAAATGATCAATTGTGCTATCAGCATTTTCATATACACATGCTTTTAGGAGAATATCTTCTCTTTCAGAATATGATAATTGGATCAAATCTTCTTCTGTCAGATATTTATTGTATGTAAACATTGCTGGAAGTGCTTTTTCATTTTTAAAGACAAATATACCATCTTTTTCACCAAGGCAGGTGTAGCCATAATTGCAAATAATAGGTTTTTTGGATAATATATACTTAGTGCCTAATAGAGTATTTACATCGTTTTGTACACTTGATTGTAGGAAATCCCTGTCATTAATTGCTTTTGCCACACCCACTGTGTTATAAAACTTGACAACGTGTTCATTATATCCAAGACCACCTATATAAAATGGTGTTCCACTATAATTCTGATAAATGGAATCACATAAGAAAACGGAGTTATATTGTTTGTCTATCCGATAAAATTGAGAATCATTAATCAGTTCATGAATTACAGATGACGTACCATCTTCATAGCTGCCGGGACCTTTAATGGTATGCGTATTTTTTGCATGATTACTTCCAACTGCTCCGCACGACATAATGATACATTCAGTAATAACCACAATTACTAGAATATTGTTAAAAGTATGTAATGTAATGATATTCATATTATAAATTAGGAAAGTCAAATAGAAAGTAAGTAACATGAACCACGCAAACGCTAACCAAAATAAATTAATACCTCTGCCATCATATAAATAAAATAGTGCTGTTAATCCTGCATAAATAAGGATAAAAAAACCTAATATTATGAAATCGTATTTTTGTATGTCTTTCACTGCGTTTTCAATATTATCGCATATAACATACAGCACAAATATAATAATCCAAAATGATGCATGTCGATAAATGTCTGAAGGCTCGCCTGCACCAGCTACCTTTCTTATTAATGGGGAGGATATAAATATACATATAAATATGCCTGCTGATAGATTGCTAATTTTTGCTTTTTTTTGTGCATGACGCAATATATATATATATACAAAGGGCAGCATAATAAATATTATGGTTCCTAAATAAAATGTAGGCGCATATAGGTAATCTGTGACACCTCCGAAATCAGTAATTCCTAATATGTTTTCACCTATGCTCCTAAAAAAGAGTGTGCGTAATTCTTTTATGTTTACAGAAAGTAAAGGCAAAGTATATTTTTGACTGCTGAACGAGTTTTGGAATCTGCTACTAAGTACAGATTCTTTTATTTGTAAAAATATTGCTCCTTGCGTTCCGATAAATAATCCGATAAACCCTTCTATATTTAATAATATTATTTCCTTTTTGCTAAACTTATTTTCATTATCAGTCACTATCCTATAAATTGTATATGCAGTAGTGATACACAGATAAAACAAACATGTAAAGGAATCATTTAAATTATAGTAAAAAAATATGCTGTTTGATAAAAGTATGACATAATTTCTCTTCGTGTAAGAAACTTCAAACAGAAATAGCCAAATTGCTACAAGCATAATTTCGTTTGGATAACTGTACCATGCCATTCTGACTACCATGTGTCCACAATAAGCATATAGGATAGATAACATCATAGAGTACTTATAGGATACGCCTTTTTTTCTGGAAAAAAGATAAAAAAAGACACCAGATAAAATAATTTTTAGGACTTTATCAATTCCTATCATTTTTGCGATTGCATTTTCGCCAAAAATGATAAACCAATTTTGGACTGTCAATTTTATTGTGCCATAGCTATTTCCTAGAGCTTGGGAGAAATGCCAGCGTTTTCCCCAGTTTCCGCTTGCGAAATCCCTGGCAAGAAGTACGAGGTTAGGATATGTCTGATCATATGAGTCGCGACGCACATCATTAACATTAAATAAAAAATAACAATTGCCAAATATGTATTCTCTAAAGACAATTAGAGTTATGATAGTTAAAGTCATCGTAAAAAAAGCTAATTCTTTTTCTTTCTTATAATTGTTTTCATGTGGCATATCATACTAACCCCCGCTGTTTTAATATATTTCCAATTGTTGTCATTTTCCTGTCGCCTGTAATTCTTGGAAAACCATCCTCATATTCTTTTACGTCTGAAAACATTAAATAAAAATAATTGTAATCCCTGAGTATCTGCTGGTATGGTGCAAAAGCATCTTCTCCAGTTATTTTAAGAAATTCTCCGAATCCTTCCGTGGCTTTCTTATATATTCTGCAAAAATCAAGTATACCAGTCTGTATTTCCTCAATTGCTGCGTTTATATTTGTTTTATGGCCATAGATTAGTTTTGGATTGTTGTTATCCATATCATATTTCAACAATGTTGCATCGTTAGATGAAAACATGGATTCCATTAGCATAATTTGAGTGTTTCCTTCAAGGCTTTCTGCTCGAAGCCGTTTATCGGAATTCTTGGTTGCGGAAAATATATAAGAATCCAAAAATCCGTCAGATATTAGGTCATTTACGTATTTTACATGTGCAGCACCTAACAGTAATCCTGATAATTTTATAGAATCCTTATATTGGTTACGGAAAAACTGGCGAAACTGTGTAAATATTGTACCAGACCATCCGATATCGACCATACAAATATTTTGAGCATTATTCAGCTTTGAAGTAAGGTATTGGTAAGCTCCATCCACAGATCTGCTAAAATAATCAATTATTATATCTTTTTTACCATATATAAGTTTGCGAATATTTTCATAATTGCTTTGCATTACTAAATCGTCAGCATTAAGTTCATATTCTTTTAGATAGGGCAATAGCAATTCCATGTCTGTTTCCTTCAGGGCGTCTTTAACCATAGTATTGCCTGTATCTGCTCTTGCCTTGAAATAAAATTCGATAAAGTTTTCCGTGTCATTTTGAAATGTTAATTCTAGGACGGCGCTTCTTGATGCTGAAATATATTTGCAGGGAAATTGGTTATAAAATTCTTTGTATACCTTATATACAATATCCATATCACGCGCCATCATCCAAATCATGTCTATTTTGTGTTCAGTGCAAAAAGCGTTAATGTACTCGCAGAATCCAGTAACGATAATTCCACCATAAATAAAACCATGTTCATATTCCTTGCTGTATTTATTTTTTCCATTATACAAATGATTACTTACTATTCCATGATAAAAACTTTGGACAAGGGTGTTTAATTCATCTGACCGCACTTTCTGAGACAAGTCCATGCATTTTTCGTACCAAAAAGCATCCCATCCGACTGCGATGCTTCCGTAATAATCACTTTTCTTGTTATCCCCTATGTGAATACACTTAAGATTATTATCAAAGTCCTTAACAGATTCAAGCTGTAGTTCCCCGCTTGCTTTTTCCATGATATAGTCACAGGATACATGTAACCCGTTATAATTATGATATCCACAACATTGTAATAATTCCGCCATTAAATCATGTGGTATATACATATCAGAATTTATTATAATTATTTTTCCAGCTTTTTGTAAATGCTCATAGACTTCTTTCATATATGGATTTGCGACGCATATTTTTTTTTCGATTTCCATTTCAAGATTTACCATGTAATCTCTATTTGTTATCGTGATATATTTACCAAGTATATCATAAATATCATATATGCTGACCTTCTGGGCAACACCGTCACGTCTGGCTTCATTTTCAGCTTTAATTCTAAGTTGGCAAAATTTTTCAATCTTCAATATGCAGCCCATAATTCTAAAAACATCTGTTGGATTTTGTACGTTACGTAGAACTAGCGTATCAAAAATATCAAAAGAAATAATGTCATATTTCATCAGGCTGTCAATGAAGGAGGTAATATCCTTTCGTCTGCTCATTGCTGACTCAGGTGTATAGTAGGCTTTGGTTTTTAACGGACCGTTATATTGGTTTTTGACTACATCTCTTATTGGTATAGGTTTTCTTTTTTCTTTTCTTCCATACAATTCAAAATGAAGTAGCGGATTTATGTCTGCTTCAAGGACGTCAGTGTTCATTTCCTGATAACCTTTTGTTGAAAAGTGGATAGATGCATCATAGCCTCGAAGCCATCCCTCATTTAGATAATGTTCGACTGGATCGGTTTCGTCATCTAGTAGATACTGCTTTTTGTACCATTGTTTATCAAAGTATGGAGACATGGATATATAATCGTAATCTTTCATCTTGTTATCCTTTCGTTTAATGCTTTTTATTTACAAATAATTTTTTCTTTTGCTGACAATTGTTTAAACTCTCCTGTAGTTCTTTTCTATCAGCATTTAATTCCTCAATAACACCATTTAATTCTTTTATATCTGTTTGGAGTTTATCAATCAGTGTCTTGTTTCTGCTATTTTGATTTCTTTCTGCAGCAAGCGCTTCATTTAGATTTTCTATTCTTTTATTTAATTTATGAATTAACTCTTTATTCTCTTTGTTTTTACATTTTTCTTTACCAAGGCACACCTGAGACTTTTGCAATTTATATTGTAGCTCATTTTGTCTGCCGCTAATTATTTTTATTAATTTTCTTTGGGAGTCGATTTCTCTATATAATTCATTGGTTTGTTGCATAATAATCTCCTTGTGTTTATTGTTTCCAATAGTGTTTAAGATACAGAGTTCCTGTATTTTTTTCTTGTGAATAAATTTCAAATTCACAAATGCTTTTTTGATAATCTAAAAATATGCCATTTGGGTGTGAAATATTAGCATCTATAGTATATTTTCCCTGAGCCAGCGGAATGTCATTAAACACAATATTTATATTACCGTTGTCAGTCAAGTTATAATATTGTAGGCCATCGGCATGTGTGTTTGTGGTATAGCATATGCTTCCGTCATTTTTTAGAATACTCAGACCAAAATAACAGTGTTCAGAGGGAGTACGAACGATATACTTTAATTTAAGAATCATTGTTTCTCCTTGGCAAAAAACGTTTTTGGGAGCGTCTGTCTCATCATATAAAGTACATGACTCGAAGATTATTTCACCAGTTCCTTTATTTTTACCGATATCTTTGACAGCGTTCTTCTCTGTTTGATTCTGTTCGTTCATATAAGTAAGGTATGCCCGATTGACATCCCATGGTTTCCCATCACCCCTTATATTCCCTTCATGTATCCATATAGCCCTGTCACAAACACTTTCCACTTGGCTGGCTGAGTGGGAGACAAGAACAACTGTCGTTCCGTTATTTTTGATTTCCATCAGCTTGTTAAAGCATTTTGCCTGAAAGTTTACATCCCCTACCGCAAGTATTTCGTCAATAAGCAGTATGTCCGCGTTTACATTTATCGCTACGGCAAATGCAAGCCGCATGTACATTCCTGATGAGTACGTTCGGACGGGGTTGTCGATAAACTCCTCGAGTTCCGAAAAGGCAATGATCTCACCAAGCCGGCTGTCAATCTCATGCCTTGTCAGACCGAAGATAGACGCATTAATATATATGTTCTCCCTGCCGCTAAGGTCCGGATGAAATCCTGCGCCCAGTTCAAGGAGGCTGGATACCCTGCCTGAAATCTCTATCGTGCCGCTGTCCGGGTACATGATGCGTGTCAACAGCTTTAGTGTTGTGCTCTTTCCGCATCCGTTCTGCCCTATGAGTCCCACTGCCTCCCCCTTTTTTACGTTGAAGGAGATGTCGTTCAGAACATGGTGTTCATCATATAGGTTCCTTTTCCTGCTGATAGCTCTTTCCTTGAGCATTTTTCCTTTGTCGTGGTATATCCTGAATTTCTTGGTCACATTTCTGACCTCTATAGCATTGCCGGCATCTGTCATGCTGCTGTATCGCCTCCTAACTATTCGCCAAACGTCGTTTTTGCGAATTTGATTACTATAATAAGACAAAAGGACTACAAACTATTTTCAAACTTGTAGTCCTTCTATCTTATATAGTTATCCAATTTGTGAATGAGAGGATTTATTTTTGCTAATTGTGTATATTCCAATTTTAGCAAAAATTAAAAACGATCCAATTATAATTGATATATAATAATAACTTTCTGGTTCATATTGTAAAACAATTTCATGAGAGCCTTCAGAAATGAAAGTACCTATCATTCCAATGTTTACTTTCTGAATTGGTTGTTCTACATTATCAACATATATGTGCCAATCATTATCAAATGGAATAGAAAAAGCAAGTATTCCATCTGCATTAACTTGAATTTGTCCTTTTATGAAATTATCATTACTTATTTCCACATCTAGAGAATTATTATTTAAATTATTGCAAGAGTTTATATACTCTTTATAGTATATTTCTATAAATGAGCAAATTTGAAATTTTACCAAAGTTGCCTCAAATAGCATAAAACTAAAGACATCATGCCTCTGTGGGTGTATACTGTATCTGCTAAGAAAACAATAACCTACAAAGGATCTTGACAGTTGAAAGTTTGTACCACTAAGAAGCCAGAAAATCCCATTGTTCTTCTGACTTTTCCTGTAGCCTCTGAATTATTCGCGTTATGTATAATTCGGGTTTTTGCGCCAAAAGGCGGAAAAAATGTTTTCGGAAGTAGTACATAAGGGTGGCTTCCGAAACCCTTCCTTGGGAAGGTGTCCTCTGGTAACGGATCTGGCTAGAACTAACCTTCCCAATAAAGCAGATAGAAAGGCTCTGCAGAATTCCCATTGCAATACAGGACAGTGCCATGTGCATCTCAATGGCACGAACGGCTTCCAACACTTTTTGGCGGGGTTTTTCACCTTCCACCCTCTCCATGGGCGTAGGCTCCCCTTTCTTCTGGTAGTAGCTTAGCTTCGGCATGTACTTTGACCAGAAGTGGTAACAGAACGCCCCAATCTGCTGCTTCAGTTCGCGGAATGTACATTCAATCCGGAACCGGTAGCTGTAGAGCCGGATGATGGACAGCGGATCCAGCTCCAGGCTGGTGCTTGCAAGGATGCCCTGGACGCCATTCATTTCCACCAGGACGAAGCGCAGTTCCTGATACAGCTTCTGCCCCCATAACAGGTCAATGCAGTAGTAACGGATGGATTCCCTTTTTCCATAAAGTTCAATCTCCGTTTTCTGGAATTGCCCCCCGCGTGAAGCGAACAGTTCTTTCAGGTGGACAGCCGCTCCTTTTTTGGCAGGCCGTCCCCTTCCGGGTTTGCGGGGGCCTGGCCTTTCAAATGCGGTACAGGACTTTTTGGCCTTGGTGACGATCTCCATGTGTACATCCCCGCTGCCGTTGAGGGATTTCAGCTTTTCAAGTGCCGGTACAGTAAGAAAATATCTGTCCAGCAAGAGCAGGGAATTCCCAAAAGTAAGGGCTGCGCGATAAGCATCTTCCACCATCTGCACCACATGGGAAGCCTCAGAAACAGATGCGCCTTTCCACTCCATGGCAGCCTGCAGGCCGTCATGGAGCCGGATACTCAAAGGAATGCAGGCCCAATTCCGTACACTTCCGGCTAAGATGCCAAGACCACCGAACATATGCCCATGGATATACTCCGGTTTTGCGGAGTTTTCGGATTCCTGGAACAGCTTTTTCACCCCTGGCATACGGCGCCCTTCCTTGGACTGCTTCACCCCGTCGCCCACAAGGACGTGGTAGTTCCCCTCCCTATAGAGGGGAGCATACAGCCTGACAGCGGAGAACCAACGTTTACGGATTTCCTCCAACGACCATGAGGATGCCCTGAAAAAATGCAGCATGGAATCATAGCAGCCCGGACTTAGTGCAAGGTCACGGATGACAGAAGTGACACCAAGTTTATCTGAACGGAGCATAAGCCCTATGATAATGGTTACAAACCAGCGGAAAGCAGCCTTGCGGGAAAAACAGGATTCAAAGTGGCATAAAACATTTTCAATAAAATTCATCATAATCGTATGGTTAACCACTGGAAAGTATGGTAAACTCATACATGAAATAACTCTTTCAGTGGTTTATATCTTTCTTAAGTGTTGCAACTTAAAGATACCATAAATCCATACGAAAGGGTTATTTTTTTATTGAGAACTTTCAACTCATAAGAAAGGATGATGTCTTATAGAAAACAGTATATACCATTCAGCGCTACTTTACAACTGCTTAAAAAAAATGAACCTATGCCGTGTATTCCCTCAGACGGCCATGAAACATATCATGGCTATCCTGATATCCGTCTTTTCTCTTGGATATCATGGAAAGACCATCGATTTTGAAAAATACAGCTCCTGTCACCGTACCACAGTCGCACATTTCCTCAATAAAGGGAAATGGGACGACACCAGACTGGAAGACATCCTAAAAAGCACCGTCATCCAGTTCATCTATAAGGAAGCCCTGCAATCCGGAAAGCCTGTGTTCTGCATTGTGGATGACACCATCTCCTCCAAGACAAAGCCTTCGTCACGGGCTCTGCACCCGATTGAAGATGCGTATTTCCACCAGTCCCATCTCAAGGGAAAGCAGGACTATGGACATCAGGCCGTGGCCGTCATGCTCTCCTGTAACGGCATCGTCCTTAATTATGCCGTCGTCCTGTACGACAAGACCATGTCAAAGGTGAAAATCGTACAGGAGATTGCCGATGAGCTGCCTGTACCACCAGTAATCTCTTATTTCCTCTGCGATAGCTGGTATACATGTGGCGACATCATGGAGGCTTTTATCAAAAAGGGCTTCTATACCATCGGTGCGCTGAAGACGAACCGGATAGTGTATCCCTGCGGCATAAAGCAGAAAATCAGTGAGCTTGCCCTTCATCTGCGGAAGACGGATGCCGATGTCAGCCTCGTGACAGTTGGCAGTCGGAGCTATTATGTCTATCGATATGAAGGAAGCCTTAACGGCATCGATGATGCCGTGGTACTGATCAGCTATCCAAAGGATGCGTTCCATGCCCCCAAAGCCCTGCGAGCCTTTATCAGCACAGATGTTTCCTTGAGCACCCGTGAGATTCTGGACAGATATGTGGAACGGTGGCCAATAGAGGTGTTCTTCCGCCAGTCCAAGGACAAACTGGCATTTGACAGATACCAAGTCCGTTCCTCGAAAGGAATCCGGAGGTATTGGCTGCTGATGTCGCTGGCCCATTTGGTTGCCTGTACTGGATGCGGTGAAGCCATGTCCTTTGAAGACGGCTATGCTTATATTTATAGCCATATCCAAGAAGAACGGCTCCGTTTCATTTACCAGTGTGGGGAAAAGCACGTTCTTTTTGAGGAAGTCCTAGCTTTAGTTGCATAGGCGCATTGTGCAGTTTTTTAAATTTGCTCATTTATAGTATATTTGCTGAGGTATTTGATATACTTTGATATCCTCAATTTCATATTTATTTGTTCCATATAATTGTACAAAGTTTGTGCCTATATCATTAAATTCCAAATAATAATCCTGTTTTCCTTCAATTATCCCAAAATATAAGTTTTGAGCTCCATTCGGGCATGAATATGCTAATGATGACTGATAATTATTTGTGCTATTCGCAGTTATGCAAATAATATTTACATATCCAGTTGGATTTCCTTCAAAACTAATTGATATAACTCCTTTTTCGTCTTTTACAACACCATTTTGATTTTTTTGATTAGAATCTATTTCATATGGTTGCAAATCCAATTGTTCTGTTTTTGTTATGAAATTCTTTGGAATGTATTCAGATACATTTTGAATAATACATGATTTCAACAGTACATTTCTTCTGCTTTCAACATCCAAATCATAATATTCGTCCAAATCAATATAATCATAATATACATATCCAACAGGAAATGCATAATTATTTTTGTAAATATATATATTATTTACTCATACTTCGCATACTGAAATATGATAAAAAAATAAAATCAATACTTTCATAAATAAAAATGGTATAGGTACTTCATCTTTGCTATAATGAAATCGCAATAAAAATCATCAGCAAAAGGAGACCTATACCAATGAAAAGCATAGCAGAAATTTTTGATAATAGCAAGGAATTACTTGAT
>KE159542.1:0-14034 GCA_000403215.2 Lachnospiraceae bacterium A4 | reverse complement strand
TTTTTTAGTTTGGCAACTTATAGGATACCATAAAACCATATGGAAGGGTTATTTTTTTATTGATAACTTACAACTCACAAGTATATTTAGTAACTGACAATTCCCGCACAATCGTGTACAATTATTTCTATACTTCTTGAAAGGAAATGATTGGTATGTCAGGTATGGAAAATAATTTTTCACTGGTCGGATGTATGGAGGAGGTTCCGGATCCGAGAGCCCCATATAACCAAAAGCACAAGATTCTTGACATTATCGTAATTGCAGTCACGGCAATCCTCTGCGGCATGGATACCTGGAACGAGATAGAAGACTGGGCAAAATCTAAAAGGGATTGGCTTGGGTCATTTCTGGAACTGCCTGGCGGGATACCCTCCCATGATACAATAAACAGGGTATTTCAGATGATAGATCCCGAAAAGTTCCATGATGCCTTTTTCCGGTGGACGGGAGCCGTTGCCGGGAAAATAGAGGGCGTTGTCGCCATTGACGGGAAAACCGTCCGCAGGAGCAGGGATGATGCAAAAGGGAATCGTCCTGCACATGTGGTGAGCGCATGGGCCTGTGAGGCGTCCCTTGTGCTGGGGCAGCTGAAGGTGGATGAGAAAACAAATGAGATTAAGGCCATCCCGGAACTGCTGGACATTCTGTGCCTGAAAGGCTGTGTGGTGACAATAGATGCCATGGGGACCCAGAAGGAGATAGCGGAAAAAATCATAGATAAGGAAGCGGACTATATCCTGCAGGTGAAAGGGAACCAGGAGCGCCTTATGGAGGACATCGTCCTGTATTTTGAAAAGGATGTATTCCCCTGCAGGAAGAACGAGCTTGCAGAAGAAGGACGGTACTACAAAGATATATGCTTTGACCATGGAAGGCAGGAAACAAGGGAATATTATGTAGAAAACGAAATCGGCTGGCTTAAAGCAGACCATTCGGAATGGAAAGGGCTGAGCGGGATAGGGGCATGTGTATCAACCGTGACAGAAAAAGGAGTTGCAACGCAAAGCATTTCTTACTCCATATACAGCCGAAGCGGGATGGGAGCAGAGGAATATGGAAAGTGTAAAAGGGCGCACTGGGGAATAGAGAACAGCCTGCATTGGGTGCTGGACATAGGATTCCGAGAAGATGAGAGCAGGATAAGGGCCGGGAATGCGGCAGAAAATGTAAATGTGCTGCGCCATATAGGCACCAACCTTCTGAAGCAGGAAAAAAGCTGTAAGATGGGAATTGCAAGCAAAAGGAAGAAATGCGGGTATGACCCAGATTATCTTTATAAAGTGCTTGGAGGGCTGAATACAGGTCTTGATTGAGAAACAGAAGAAAAATTTGTTTATAGATTATTTATAAAGCATGCGTTTACCGTGGAGGGAAACATGAAAAACATTGACTTTTATGTATTTTGTGTTATTATGTTTACATTGAGTAATTGCTTTTTATTTTATAAAGTAGTTATGAATATTTTACAATTTTTTTAATTAATATTATTTATTGTTTAGTTATTTTAAAGGTTGACATATTCTTCGCAAAAACGACGTTTGGCGAATAGTTAGGAGGCGATACAGCAGCATGACAGATGCCGGCAATGCTATAGAGGTCAGAAATGTGACCAAGAAATTCAGGATATACCATGACAAAGGAAAAATGCTCAAGGAAAGAGCTATCAGCAGGAAAAGGAACCTATATGATGAACACCATGTTTTGAACGACATCTCCTTCAACGTAAAAAAGGGGGAGGCAGTGGGACTCATAGGGCAGAACGGATGCGGAAAGAGCACAACACTAAAGCTGTTGACACGCATCATGTACCCGGACAGCGGCACGATAGAGATTTCAGGCAGGGTATCCAGCCTCCTTGAACTGGGCGCAGGATTTCATCCGGATCTTAGCGGCAGGGAGAACATATATATTAATGCGTCTATCTTCGGTCTGACAAGGCATGAGATTGACAGCCGGCTTGGTGAGATCATTGCCTTTTCGGAACTCGAGGAGTTTATCGACAACCCCGTCCGAACGTACTCATCAGGAATGTACATGCGGCTTGCATTTGCCGTAGCGATAAATGTAAACGCGGACATACTGCTTATTGACGAAATACTTGCGGTAGGGGATGTAAACTTTCAGGCAAAATGCTTTAACAAGCTGATGGAAATCAAAAATAACGGAACGACAGTTGTTCTTGTCTCCCACTCAGCCAGCCAAGTGGAAAGTGTTTGTGACAGGGCTATATGGATACATGAAGGGAATATAAGGGGTGATGGGAAACCATATGAGATTAACCAAGAATACTTGATGTTTATGGATAAAAAAAGAAAAACATTAACCAAAGAGATTCCGAACCAAAAATATAATTCAGAAAATACGGATAATGACGTAACTGATAAAAAAAGATTTGGTACTGGTGAGACATTGTTTGAATCATGTATTGTATGTAATAGGGATGGTGAACCAAAAAAATATTTTGGTCAGGGTGATATAATAACTTTTAAGATGAATTATAAAGTTATTTTTCCGATAGATGAATGCTACTTTGGACTAAGCATTTTTAGAAGTGATGGAATTCGGTGTTATGGAACAAACACATATGTAGACGGAAAAAATTATTATACGTTAGTTGAAAATGGTAGTATAGAGATTACGTTTGATGATGTTCAATTGTTAAAAGGACAGTATTACGTAGACATATGTATTTCGAAAAAAGGAGATATATTTGTTGATTATTGGGCAGGTATTTGCAAATTCGAAGTTTTTTCGTCGCAAAATGATATTGGAATTATGGCTATAAAACATAAGTGGGGAAATTAAATGATTTGGAATAAAAAGAAGAAAATAAATAAGCTTTTAAATGATATAAAAGTCATAGAAAATTCCGAATTTTTTGATGCAGAATGGTATAAAAAAACATATAATCTAAAAAATTATGAGAATCTGGCTGGACATTATTTATTTATTGGTTATAAACTTGGATATGATCCCTCAACCAGATTTTCAACAGAGGAATATTTTATATGTAATGAGGATGTATTGGAAAATGATATAAATCCTTTATATCATTATGAAAGGTATGGGAAAAGTGAAGGCAGGGATATACGGAAATTTGACGATATGAATTCTGACTGCGAATTAAATCAATGTATAGATGAATACAATGAAAGCATTAAAATTATAAAACAATCCGAGTTTTTTGATGCAGAATGGTATAGAAACCAATACAATATACCAGATGATGTCAGTGCTGCTGAACATTATTTAACGTCTGGATATAAGTTGGGATACAACCCATCATTATTTTTTTCTACTCAAAAATATTTACATTGGAATGGGGATGTTAAGCAGGCAGGAATAAATCCATTGGAACATTACGAATTATATGGAAAAGAAGAGTTTAGAATAATTAATTATATTGAATAGGTGAGAAAAATGTCAAAATATGATTTTAAACTAGAACTAGCCGATAATACTTCAACTGGAATAATACTCAAACAGATTGACGAAAATAGTACAGTTTTGGAATTTGGCTGTGCTAATGGCCGCATGACAAAGTATATGAAAGAAAATAAAAAATGCAAAGTTTATATCGTGGAATATGATAAAGAAGCGTTTTCTGATGCAATTGAATATGCGGAGGACGGAATTTGTGATGATATAGAATGCCTGTCGTGGCTTGTTAAATTTGAACATATTAAATTTGATTATATAGTCTTTGCAGATGTATTAGAACATTTGCATAATCCTCAGAAAATCCTTTCAGAAACAGAAAAAGTGTTAAAAAAAAGTGGTGCAGTTATTCTTTCCGTGCCGAATGTTGCACATGGTGATATTTGTTTAAATTTATATCTAAACCAGTTTGAATATATGCCATTTGGTTTATTGGATAATACCCATATTCATTTATTTGCCTATGACGAATTAAATGAACTTTGTGACAAAGCTGGATATGGTGTAACGATAAAAGATGCTACTATAATAAATGTTTTTGACACTGAGCAAGGAAAGTTAATACCAGAGACTTACAGGGAACAGTTAGAAAGAAGCATATACGGAAAACTTTATACAAATGTATATCAGTTTATATATAAACTCCAAAAGAAAAATTATATAATGGAATGTGGAATTAAGGAAGTATGCAATATCTCATATGCCCCTTATGGAATAGAGTCATTTGTTTCACATAAAATATTAGGACAGGAACAGGAAAGTGAAAAAATACGAGTATATCCTAGTTTAATCAACAAGAATGAATATGAGTTCTTATTACCGATTAAAGAAAATACTGAAAAAATTATTTTTGAACCAGTAAGTGGAAAGGGGTGTATCCTTACAAATATAAAAATTATGAGTAATCAAGGCATTATAAGACACCTTGAATATAATGGACATTTATATGGGGACAGTGTTGTTTTTGATAAAATGAATTCCGAAATAATAATATATACTGATAATAATTATACATGCTTTTTAAGGGTTTCTTTAAAAATAGATTTATTTGCAGGAATGGATAATTATAGGATATTTTCGGATATTTCAAATACAGTAGATAACTTAAAATATATAGTTGAGCAAAAAGATATTATCATATCCGAACAAAATGATGAAATTAATGCATTAAAAGTAATGCAAAAAAAGTTATTGTCAGATATAAGTGCTTTGGGTCAGGATGTAAATAAAAAAAATGGTGAATATATTGAAAAAGTAAATCAGATAAAATTTTTAAGGTCGTACACAAATAGGCGCGAATTGGATAAAAGGTACGAATTAGAAGAAAAAGACAGATACATTAATTATCTTGAATCAATAATAGCTGGATTAAAAAATAATATTTGTAACATGGTAAGACAAGAATTAAAATTAGAAAAAAAGTGCGAACAAATTGATAGCTCATATTCTATTTTCGAACAACGCATACATATCGAGTATAACGAAGCAGTACTTATCGGCAATAAACAAAATTGTTTAAATAGTGATATTCCTAAATATATATTTAATAATGATAAATATTATGAGATACCTTTGCTTGAAAGGATTAATAAAAAAATAGCTGTGCATTTGCATTTGTTTTATGAAGACTTACTTCCGGAATTTTTTAATTATCTTAATAATATTCCATATGTGTTTGATTTGTATGTGTCTTGCCGAGATAGTGCTGATATAGAAAGTATAATTTCTAAATTTAGTAAATTGCGTTTTGTCAATGATATTATTGTCAGAAAGACAGAAAATCGGGGAAGAGATATAGCGCCTTTTTATGTTTTGTTTAATAAGGAAATTAAGACACATGATTATGTGTTGCATATTCATTCAAAAAAATCATTATATGTTGGAAAAGAACAAGTTTCATGGAGAAAAAGTATGCTTAATCAGCTTTTAGGAACAGAGCAAATAGTTAAGCGAATTTTTTCTTTATTTGAAGGCGATAATGATATTGGACTTATATTTATGGAAAATACCAGCATTGTATTCTGGGCACAAGACTGGTTGGCTAACAGGGAACTTGGAATAAGATTGTGTAAAGAATACAATATTGAATTTGATGATGGTTTATTTAATTACCCTGTAGGAAGCTTTTTTTGGGCTAAAGTAGATGCTTTAATGCCAATTTTTCAAAAAAATATGGATTACAGTGCTTTTCCAGAAGAAATTGGACAAACTGATGGAACGTTGGCGCATGCTTTAGAACGTTTTATTGCCTTTTTAGTTAGGAGTCAAGGATATAATTTGGCAATTATAGACAACTTAAATAATACCGTCAGAATAAATCATAGTAATAAAGCATATAGTAACTATTTTGAGCTTACATCTGAAGATGCTTATAAATATCTCAAACAATTTGATATCATCAGTTTTGACATATTTGACACGCTGATAACTAGAAAGATATACAGACCTGACGACTTATTTAAGGTAATAGGACAAAAGGTGAATAATATACTAAATATGAATATTGATTTTTATGGAATCAGGAAAAAAGCAGAACAGGAAGTATGGGATGAAGCAGATTCGGAAACTAATATTCATAAAATATATCTGAAATTTGCTCAATTAGCACAAATTGAATTGGCAGATGCAGAGAAAATTAAAAATATAGAAATTGAAACGGAATATGAATTTGTGATTCCTAGAAGAGATATGCGAAAGGTATTTAATAAGCTTAGAGATAATGGAAAACGAATTGTATTAGTGAGTGATATGTATCTGACATCGGATATAATAGAAAAAATGCTAATAAAATGCGGATATAGTGGATATCACGACATATGGGTATCTTGTGAGAAAAAGGCTAGAAAAGATAAAGGTGACATTTGGGAACTTTTTTTCAAAACCTATAATCAAGAAAATATTGTACATGTAGGTGATAATTTAAGGTCTGACATACAAATTCTTAGCGATAGTGGAAAAAATACTTTTTATGTAATGAGTCCTATTACACAGTTTAAATTATCAAATCAGTATGAATATATAAAACCATTTGATAATAATGACTTATCCTTTTCTATTATAATGGGAATGGTGATAAATGATAAAATTTATAATTCTCCATTTGCAATCAATAAGGATGGCAAGTGTAAAATTTCCAGTGAGCATAGCGTGGGATTTATCGCTTTTGGGGCACTTATGACAACATTTATGCAGTGGATTGCAAATAAGTCGGGAGGAAATCAACAATTACTATTTTTGGCTAGGGAGGGGTATGCGTTAAAGCAGCTATTCGATGTATACTGCCAAAAAGAAAATATAAGTATAGAATCTTCCTACCTTTTGACCTCTAGACGCTGTGCATCAATGGCTTCAATAAGGAATTTTGATGATATAATAAATGTTTTAGAACAGAATTATACTGGCACACTTAAAGATTTATTGAATTTTAGATTAGGATTGAAATTTGATGACGATGATTTTGCAAATATTGAAGTGAATATGCCTGCAAATGTATATAGTGTTATGGATTTTATAGACAATAAGCTTAATTATATATATGCACAAGCAGAAGAGGAAAGGCGGGCATATTTAGCTTATCTCAAAAATATCCTTAAAAAGAATAAAGGGTGGGTAGTCGTAGATATTGGATATGCAGGAAGTATACAGTATTTTCTGGCAAAGGTACTTCAACAGAAAATTGATGGATTATATCTGTGCACGGGGAATAATGTCAAACCACCAGACATTGGCTGTAAATGTGACCAAATATACAACTATACAAAGGACAAAGGATTCTCAGATGTACAAGAAAAGTCATTGTTTCTCGAAGCAGCTTTACAGGCACCATTTGGACAGCTTATAAGATTTGAGTTTGATGAAAGAAAACAAATTTCTCCTGTATATAAAAATGAAAAATTAATGGGAAAAAAAATAGAGGAACTGCAAAGAGGTATTAATGACTTTTTATGTTCTTATTTGGATTTGACCAAAGATGTTATAACAGGAGAAAATATTGATAGCTGTTTTGCTTCAGAGCTGTTTAAGCAATATACTGAAAGTGACACAGTGGATGAAGAGATTTTTGAAATTTTTGAAATTCAGGATGATTATTGTGTTAAGGGTATGTTAAAAGCAAAATAATATAATTGTGTGGAGAATATTCAGTAAAGCAATAATTAGGGTGTATATGTTTATAATGGTTTTGCAAATAGGTGAAAGGTTGACGATTGTTAATGATAAACGAGAGAAAAAGAGCAGACAGATTAATTATTATAATTGTATTTACAATACTTGTGAGTTAAAAGTTTGTACCACTAAGAAGCCAGAAAATCCCAGTGTTTTTCTGACTCTTCCTGTAGCTCATGAATTATCTGTGTTATGTATGATTTAGGCTTTTGCTCCAAAAGGCGGAAAAAATGTTTCCGGAAATAGTGCATAAGGGCTGCTTCGGAAACCCTTCCTTTGGATGGTGTCCTTTGGTAACGGATCTGACTGGAACAAACCTTTCCAATAAAACGGATGGAAAGGGTCTGTAGTATCCCCATTGCGATGCAGGACAGTTCCATATGCACTTCAATGGCACGTACCGTTTTCAGTATTTTTTTACGTGATCTTTCATCCTCCACACGCTCTAAGGGTGTGGGTTCCCCTTTCTTTTGGTAGTAGCTTAGTTTCGGCATGTGCTTTGACCAAAAGTGATAACAGAATGCGCCTGTCTGCTGTTTCAGTTCACGAAATGTGCATTCGATCCGGAAACGGTAGCTGTAAAGCCGGATAATGGATAGCGGATCAAGTGCCAGACTGGTGCTTGCCAGAATGCTCTGGATGCCATCCATTTCTACCAGTACAAACCGCAGTTCCTGGTACAGCTTCTGCCCCCAAAGAAGATCTATGCTGTAATAGCGTATCGTTTTCTTTTTGCCATAGAGTTCGGTTTCCGTTTCCATGAACTGTTCCTTATGGGAGGCGAACAGTCCTTTCAGGTGAACGGCATCCCCCTTTTTGGGCGGCCTGCCCCTGCCAGGTTTTCGGGGACCAGGCTTTTGGAACGCGGTACAGGACTTTTTGGCTTTGGTGACGATTTCCATGTGTACTTTCCCGCTGTTGTTTAATTCCCTGAGTTTTTCAAGGGCTGGCACAGTAAGGAAATACCTGTCCAGCAGGAGCAGGGAGTCTCCAAAAGTGAGGGCGGCATGATAAGAATCCTCCACCATCTGTACCACATGAGAGGCAGTTGAAACAGATGCGCCTTTCCATTCCCTGGCAGCCTGGAGCCCGTCATGGAGCCGGATGCTTAAGGGGATGCACGCCCAGCTGCGGAAGTTCCCGGCCAGTATGCCAAGCCCGCCGAACATATGCCCATGCATGTATTCTGGTTTTGCAGAATTCTCGGATTCCTGGAATAGCTTCTTCACCCCCGGCATACGGCGTCCTTCTTTTGACTGCTTTACCCCGTCACCAACAAGGACATGGAAGTTCCCTTCCTTGTAAAGGGGCGCATACAGTCTGACAGCAGAGAACCAGCGTTTTCGGATATCCTCTAATGACCATGAGGATGCCCTGAAAAAGTGAAGCATGGAATCATAGCAGCCCGGGGCAAGGGCAAGGTCACGAAGTATGGAAGTGACACCAAGCTTATCCGAACGGAGCATAAGCCCTGTGATGATGATCACAAACCAACGGAAAGCAGCTTTACGGGAAAAACAGGATTCAAAATGGCATAAAATCTTTTCAATAATATTTAACATAGTCGTATGGTCATCCGCCAGCAAGTATGATAAACTCATATTTGAAATAACTCTTCTGGTGGATTTATCCTTTTTTATTTTGGCAACTTATAGGATACCATAAAACCATATGGAAGGGTTATTTTTTTATTGATAACTTACAACTCACCAGTTACAATATTACTTGTTTTTATTGTTCTTAAACTGCCTAATGATATACAATTAGAAGTAGATTTTTATAGTTTTCCTGCAAATGCGGAGAGAATAAAAGTTTATATAGATAGTGGCAGCGGGTATTCTGAAAAAGAAATGTTTTATTCCGATTTGAATAATCATATTGTTATAACAGTACCTGAGAGTTTTAAGGGCAGGATTAAACGTTTCAGGCTTGATTTAATAGATACGTCTGGTACAGTCCGAATAGAAAAAATAATGTTAAAGAAAAATGGCATACCAGTATCAAATTTAACCAATGCATTTCCGAATTTATTACAGAAAATGGTTGATATTGAAATAGATAATGAACGTATGATTATTGTCAAATGCCTTAGCGCTGATGGGCAGATAGAATTTACGGATGCGTTTATTAGCGAATTTAATAATTTATTTAATTTTCAACCAATTGAATTTTTTTTAGTTACTACCTTTAGCCTAATTCTTGTTTTGGGAGTGTTGGTTTACTATAGGAGACCACATCATATAGTGGAGAGAATTAAAAATGTTTATACATACATTTTTAATCTTCTGTATAAGAAGAAAATGTTTTTTTACATAGCTTTTTTTATGTTGGGAGTTTTATTTTGCTATAAGCTGTATTTAAAAGGAGTTAAATATTTTATATTTGATGGCATTGCCTGTGACTCTTTATGGCAGACATATCCCGGATTGGTTAAGCTTGCGAAAAATGTTGAGAATGGAAAAGGTATAATAGGGTGGGATTTTGAAATTGGATTTGGAAGCGCGCAGAATGTCAGTGCAATAAATATTTTTAATTGGGTTGTGTTGTTTGGACATGAAGCACTGCCATACTTAATGGGAATTAGCCAAATAATTAAAATTTTTCTTGCCTATTTACTGTTTTTTTATTATATGAAAATACTTGGAAGAAGAGATGTAGTTGCACATATTAGTGCTATGTGTTATTCCTTGAATGGTGCCATGGTAACTCGACAATATTGGTCATCATATCCAAACGAAATTGTTTTAACAGCACTGGTGCTTTTGTGTATAGAATTGAGTATAAGCAGGAACAATCATAAGTGGATTCCCATTGGCATATTTTTTTATAGCATTTCTATGGGAGAATATAATACTATTTTAATTGCGGCACTGACCATCGGATATACTCTATTTAGAACCACTCAGGTAAAAAATAAAATTAAGGAAGTAATAGAGCTGATGTATATTACGTTAGCATCATATGTATTGGCATTAGTTACAGGGGCTGCCTATATTTTAATGCCAATAATAAAGGCCTTAACCAGTCAGAGAATGAAGGTGGGAGTAAGCAGTTCTAAAGATTTTCTGACATGGATTCCGGATTTAAAGATGCTTATGGCGGCCTTTTTAAAAACACTTAGCAATGATATAGCAGGAAATTCATCAAAAATTTATGGATTAGGAAATGTATTAACTGCTCCGGCGTTTTACTGTGGAATAATTATGGTAATAGTGCTTCCTATTGCGTTATATAAAATTAAGGGCAAAGAAAGAGTAATTTGCATTGTTTCTCTGCTGATGTGTACCTGTTATGTTTCTTTTAAGTCCGTCAGATATATTGCTAATGGTTTTGCAGGATATGATACGTTTAAACTTTCTTCTATATGGATAGTAATTATATTGATATATTATGGAAGCTTGGGGATGGAATACTTGTTTCTCCGAAATAAATACACGGATAGAATTGTTATCATATCATCTATTGTTTTGCTGGGAATGGTATTTATTGTATCTATGAATATTAAATCCTTGGATATTAAAATTATTGTTAGAATAATAATAACAATTATCTTAACTACAATAGCATTGGAACTTGTATTTTATGTAGATAAATTCAATTTAAGCTTTGTGTTGGTATTTATAGTAATGCTTGATTTGTATTGTAATTTGTACTTTTTTAGTGCGACAGATTTAGCAGCTTATGCTGATGAGATAGGATGCTATAATGATGGTACGGAAGATATGGTAAATAAACTCGATAAAGACGAATTATATAGAATTGATAAAAAATATGATACAGTATTTTATTGCGATTCATTAATACAGGGATATAATGGAGTTAAAAGCTATCAAGGTGGAACTAGCATGAATGATAATTTAATGCGTTTTCTTAAATTGACAGATATGCCAAATTTTAATGAAAGTACGAAGCATTATGTTTCAGGCATTAATAATTCAACATATATAGATGCGTTGTTGGGAGTAAAATATATTTTAACTAAACAAAAGCTTGATAATGATTTTGGTACAAAATATATTGAGGAATATAATGGCATAAGATTATATGAAGTAACAAATGCACTTCCTATTGGGTATTGTTATGATTCTATTATAACAGACAAAGAGTTTCAGCAGTTAAATACATTGCAAAGACGTAGTGTGTTAACAGACGCTTGTGTTATAGAGCAAAATGATTTTAATATACATCATGTGGGCTTGGATAATTATACAAAGGAACTAGAGAGTGATGTATTGTGTTATGAATATGATGAAAATTTGAAGAAAATAACATTTAATAGCTTAAACTCTAATAATGTAATTGTCGTGCAGTTTGATACGGTCTCCAAAGGAGAAGATTATTATATTCTTAAATATGGAAATGAGAATGGAGAACTTGGTTATATTCATTTTGGAGTAGAGGCAGGAATAAAACAACAATTCTTTGAATTTTGTGGTGCAGATATATCGTATATTCAAATTGCTCCAATATTTTTAAGTAGAAGCATTAATAATATAACACATATAGATAACATATCAGTAAAGGAATATAATAAAGAATTCTATTATGGAGAGATACAAGCGGGACTGGAAGAAAGAAATAAAGCTTCAATGAAGGATGTTATATATTCTGACAATAAAATAAATGGAATTATAAATACAGAAAGAGATTCCATACTTTATTTTTCGATTCCATTTGACAGTGGTTGGAATATTTATGTTGATGGAGTAAAATCAGAATTGATAAATGTTAATTATGGATTTATTGGTACATACATTTCGGCTGGGAATCATGAGATAGAATTGCAATATACAATACCTCATTTCAAAATAGCAGTTATTATCAGTTCATTTGGAATGAGCGGGATAGTAATATGGTGCGTTTATTGGAAAAAAAAGGAAAGAAAATACACAAGTACATTTTGATGCTATTTGTGTATTATTGTTGCTAGGGGAAAGTGTGGAATTGATTAGGCTAATTACGCATGTGTAAAAGGTCGAAGCACAGTTGATGTGCTTCGGCCGGGAACTATAAAAGAAATTTATTGCTTATAGACAATATGATTTTCTTTATCTATAATACAAACTTTTCCAACCATTCCATTATTATATAAAATAGTAAAACCAACTAAGTCTGTCGGCAAATCGAAAGCATCTTTGACATCACCTCTTGGAATAATAGTACAAGGGTAATACTTTCCGTCAATTTCTATACATATTTGACATTGATCTGTAAATTGCCCGATATCTTTGATATATGCCCATCCAATTAAACGTTTATAATACTGGTTTCCTATTTGGGCTTCAATGTTGCAGTTAACAGAGTCTTGTCTTATCTCATATAAAGAGAAATTAATATCTTCAATTTCATTGGTATAATTTGTCTTGATATTTTCATTGGGATGGATGTTTTTGTTCGATGAGGTTTTATAGAATTCAACTTTAATAGCATGCTTGTAGCATCTTAAACCATCCCCTTCAAATACAATTTTACTAACAGAACTTAAATGCCCGGTGTCGTTTAAAACATCGGTTAATGTTTCTTTGGTTGTTGGCAATGTTGCAATCGAGACTCCTTCTGTAAACATATCCAAAAGTACACGATGTGTTGCCTCGGATCCGTCTGAATAATAGACATGCATATTGATCTCCGGAATTTTCCATAACGTTTTTGCTAGAGAACCCTTAATACTTAGTCGAGCGGAAATTTTTATGTAATCAGCACCGTTTAATTCTATAGCATCATCTAGGGTATAATCGTCAGTGTTTATCAACTCATAATTTACAGTTACAGACTCGTCTCTGCGTTTTAACAAAAATAGATCATCTTCCTGTATTTTTATATAGTAATTATTTTTTATGGCCTCCCAAGTCTGAGGACATTCTATAAATGGCCAGCGATTATCTATTGTATTTAATGTGAGTAAAATATATTCAGGTGGATCGCTGTTCAAAAATTTTGCAGCAGATATTTTATCAAGGTATGGCGTATACGTTGAGTATGCCTGGATTGTAGCCAATGGAATATAATTTAAATTATTTGATGCACAGTATGATATTTCCCAAGGATATATAGATACGCTTGCATCACCAATTTCTTTAGATATCGCTTCAGGTAATGGACATAATTGTTCTGTATTTTGTTCCAGCATTGCCTCAATGGAAAGCGGCAAATTAAAGACCTTTTCCCTTATTTGTTTTATAATATTAATTGATTCGAGACCATTTTGTATTATGATAATTGTAAATACTATACTGGTGAGTTGTAAGTTATCAATAAAAAAATAACCCTTCCATATGGTTTTATGGTATCCTATAAGTTGCCAAAATAAAAAAGGATAAATCCACCAGAAGAGTTATTTCAAATATGAGTTTATCATACTTGCTGGCGGATGACCATACGACTATGTTAAATATTATTGAAAAGATTTTATGCCATTTTGAATCCTGT
>KE159541.1:94623-104970 GCA_000403215.2 Lachnospiraceae bacterium A4 | reverse complement strand
CTGGCTGAATAGCACCGTTGCCGACATGCTATACTCCCCGTCGGGTTTCCCTTTCGGATAAGTCGGTTGATGATAGGAATTAGGCTTCAAATGAAGCCCTCACATTGAACCTACTATCTTGCTAAAGATAGATTACAAACAAGCCCGCGCGGAACAAATGGGTTCCGCTTACGAGCGCACCGCAAATTCATCAAGCAAGCACCTTACATGGACGGGAAGCCGCCCGCCGTATTCATCATCTGCCTTGTCGCATAAGAGGTTGAATAGCTGGGTGTAGAGTATGCTCACAACAAAGTTAAAGGTGTCATCGGTGTCGCTGATAATGACAAATAGGGCGGTCTTTCTGTCCCCCAGCGTGTCAAGCTCCATTTCGTCCGTTTCCATAAGCTCCCGCAGTTCCCGTATGTCAAATGGCGCAAGCCGCGCACCGCAGGAAATGAGGATAGAGCTTCGCGTCTTGCCTGCCGATAACAGGAATTTCTTGTACTGCCGGACAGCGAAATGCTCCGGGTCTTTTTCTTCCAGCCGTTCAAACATGAGGTCAACCGGGCTTTGAAATTCCGGGTCGTCCTCGCGGGCTTCGCTGGCGTTTATCATTTCAAGCAGCGTCGTGAAGTTCTTTTCTTCCTCCGGGGCTTCATAGTGGATATAGCCGATAAGGGCGCAGTAAAAAAGCCGTTCCGACTTCACCCAAAAATCCTCCCCGGATTTCTCCCCGTCGCCTTTGGTGTTGGCGATTATGGTATTTACCAGCTTCAAAATGTCTTTCTCGCTCCGCAGATAAGCAAAGGGGTTGTACTTCATAGATTTTTTGAAGTTAATCGTATTTAACACTTTGATACGGTATTTGTACCGCTGTAACATTTTCCCGGTTTCCAAAATCAGTGTTCCTTTCGGGTCAGTAACGATATATGAAGTTGGAAAATCTTTTGAGCTGCACTGCATGAGCGACGGTTTCACAAAGAACCGGGTCTTGCCGCTGCCGGAACCGCCGATCACAAGGATATTTTTGTTTCTTGCATATTTCGGCTGCTTCGGGCGGCTGTTCATGGTGAGCCGTTCTGTCTGTGTCAAGGGGATATTGTTATCAAATACCGGGTCTGTGTACGGCTTTATATCGTCGGCGGTTCCCCAACGCGCGGAACCATACTCAATGCCTTTGCGGTACTTCTTCGCGTTCTTGCCTTTTAGGTAAACGGCAAGCCGGATAATCACCGCCCCGGTAACGCCGATCAGCAGGTCGGCGGGGTGGAAGTTGGGCGCGACACTGGCAAAGGCGGCGGTGAAGCCCACCCCAAGATGTAATATCTTTTGGCTTGCGTCCATGCCGGGGGAAAGCCGGACAGCCGCACCCACCTTGTCAAACAGGTACACAAAGAGCAGATACGGGAGATTAAGGATAAGCAGCTTCTTGATTTCCGGCTTCATAGCGATACCTCCCTGTCCTTGTTTTTGGTCTGCTGGCGGCTGGTGTTCAGCTCCTTTGCCTTTTCCCGGAAAGCGGCTAATGCCTTTCGGATTGAGGGCTTCTTATCCTGCGTCAGCTTCTTTGCGGAAAACTCCTTGAAAGCGGCGGTCAGTGCGTCCGCGTCCCTGCCCTTGAAGAATACAAGGTAGCGGGGCGGGGTTTCCGCCGCGTCCTTTTTCAGAGCAAAGTCGATACCATATTTTTTCGCTGTACCCTCAAAGGCTTTGATGTTGTCCTTTGTGATCTCAATGTTGGAAACGCCTGTATTCTGCTTCATAAGCTGCTTTAAGGTCTGCTTCCCGTGGGGGATCGCCTGTCTGTCAAGCTCTTTCTTTGCCTGTGTAAGCAGCTTTTTGATTGCCTTTTGCAGCACTTCGGCGGTCAGCTTCCCGGTCTTGATATACAGGGCAACGGTTTTTTCGTTGATCTCGTCCTGCATGGGGTCTGTCCCTCCTTTCGGGGTAGTCTATGGGGCGGCGGTCAGATACGCACCCGCAGCCCGTTTAAGTCGTCGGCTCTGATACCCACCAAGTACCATTCCTGCGCCATGTTCATTTCAATACGGGTCGGCTTCCACTTGCCGCGTGTGAACACGTCGAAACAGTCCCCGCAATGCAGCCCGCCGTAATAGCTGGCAAGGTCAAAGCGAATGTCGTAGCGGTCTGTGCGCTCGTCAAATACCAATGCTCCCGTCATTTTCTGTGCCATAATAAAATCCTCCTTTTGTGGTTGTGGGTGGTTACAGGCTTTCGCCCGGTTTGAATGAATAGGGGTCGTGCGGCTCCTGTGGCGCAAGTGCGCCGCTTGCCATGTCGTGAGCCACAAGGGACGTGTAATAATTGCCGATTGTGGACGGGGCATTGAAAAGCACCGCCCGTAAATACTGCTTGATGTTTCGGATTTTGGTTGTGTTCTCTTTCATACAGTCCAGCACAAAGCGGATATGTTCAGCGTCCAGCTTCATAAACTTTGCCTTTACCAGCTCGGCGGGGTAGTCGTCCCCGGCAATGCGGATTGTCTTTCTACGGGTGCAGACGGTTTCCAGCATAAGGTCTACAATCTCATTCAGCCTGTCCCCGTCAAACTTCATATCCTGCATGAGAATGTCATAGTCGATATTGTCCTTGATGATCTCCCGGTAAATTTCAAAAGCGGTCTGTGCTTCCGCTTCCTTTCGTTTCCGTTCCGGCGGCGCAGCCGCTTCCTGCTCCAAAGGAGAGGGGTTAGGGGAAAGGATAGGAATGGAATGGGTACTTTGTAAATCCGTATTTATTTTTTCTTTTGTTGGTAAGTCAGTTCTTTGTATATCTTTATTTAATTGCATTGGATTTTCCAACGTAGGTTTTTCCAACATTGGTTTTTCCTGCGTTGGATTTTCCAATGTTGGATTTTCCAATGTAGGTAAATCCGGCGTAGGTTCTGTATGCGGCTGCTCATAGATTACATAATCGGCTCCCCGCAAGCGTCCTTTCTCGTCGCGCTCCCGTGATCGGACGATATACCCGGCGCGTTCCAGCTCCTTTATGGCTTCCCGGATAGCGTCTATCTTTTCCCGGTTGATCTGTGACAGCCCCGCAAGGGTGTAGTCCCAATCTTCGGGAAGTGACAGCATTTGCGATAAAAGCCCTTTTGCCTTTAAGGTCAGCTCCTTGTTGCGTAAATGGTGGTTGCTCATAACGGTATAGCCCTTGTTGCGCTCCACTCGGAAAACTGCCATAGCTTCATCACTCCTTTGGTTGTGGATTTGTTACGCGATAGAACGCCATTTTGCCGGGGTTAGGTATAAATCCCTGTCCCCGGCAGAAGTGCGCCCGCAAAGCCGCATATAGCAAGGCTCTTTTCGCCCCTACTGCGTAACATGAGGGCATAAAAAAAACGGCGTTCCTGTTCTCCCGTGTTGGGATAGAGAAACGCCGCGTATGCGTCGTATTCAGTTTTCATTTATTCTTTCTCAATGCTGTGTGCTGGTGGCTGGGCTGGCAGGGTTCCGGGCGGCATATCAAGGCTCTTTCCCTCAAAAGTAGTAAATTGGTAGTAAATTCAGCTTGAAATCCTGCTTATATGCCCGTAAATCAAGACTTTTTTGAGATAATCAACCATTTTTATAGAAAAACTTGTAAAGTGGTGATATTATATAAAATAGCGTATGTTTAAGCGCATGCTGAATTTTTTGCAAAAAAGTGCAAATTTATATTGAGAGAAGGTAGTAAACATTGTATACTAGAAAAAGTACATAGGAAAAATGGAGATAGAAGATGCGTTTTAGTGATATTAAAGAGGGATACATATATAATGTGATTTTTGATCCTGTTCGCAATTGTGAATTTAATGGGAAACACTTGGCAGTTGTATTTAAGAAAAATAATGATAAGGAAACAGCCATTGTTATGCCTCTTACAAGTTCTCCCAGCGGAGTAGGTGCAAATAAGATAAAATTAGGACCAATGGACTGTCTGCCAGTATCACTCAAAAGAAATGATACATATGCAGTGTACAATCAAATTAGAACCGTTAATGCAGATAGATTTATTGCACTAAAAGAGGGTACAATGATAAAAGAGTGTAAAATGGAAAAGGATGTTCTGTATCATCTTATGTATTTATCATTGCGCGAATTAGTATATAATGTTCCACAGGATGACCGGATTGGGATTTTAAAATATGCATATGAAACCGAACTAATATCAAAGGCAACAGATATTGGGTATCAAATTGTAAAATTAAGGAAAAAAGGAGAGCCGGATAAGAAACTGATAGATGAATTATTGTTACAGATTAAGGAAATAATAAAAAATGTACCTTATTCTTTAGAAGAGAAGTTTGTAGCTGATGGTATTGAGGCGATTTTTGATGAGGCAAAAAAATTATAATTTTTCTTGTGTTTATGAAAAGAATATGCTACAATACTAAATAAGAAGAGAGCGAGATGCTCTATCTAAGAATCAAGGGTATAGACTCCCAACAAAGAAGAATGGAGTTAGCTGCTCCAACAAATGAATTATCTGGGTATAGATTCCCGACAAAGAAGAAGCAGGTCATATGGCCTGCTTTTTGTCAATAATATTCTGGGAAATTATAGATTAGGAACTGTGATGAAATTACTTGTGACAAGTACGCCGTATAAATGTTCAGCTGCAAAGAAGAAAATCGCAGGCATAGCGGGCTATGTCAAGATTTTCTGATGACGCAGATGGACATTTAGACAAGTAATTGTCATGAGTAATTTCTGAACAGTTCCTTAGTACGATAAAGTTTTTTATTTATAAAATAAAAGAGAACAAACAAGAAAAACAATAATTGGTAATCATACAAAATGCTGATGGTCATTATGATGCTGAAGAAATGATATATGGTAATAGTGATTTGATTAAAATATATGAAATATTTTTGATGCAATAATGGGAGGAATAGTATGCCGTTTGAACTTGGAGGAAGAGCAGATAAACAGGGAAATAGATACGAGCATAATTGTGCTATTTATGAGATGCTTAAAATTATTGATGAGGTAAATTATAGTGTTGTTATAGAGGCATTAGGTGATGATGAAAAAGGAACAGATATCTTGGTTACTACAATGCAGAATGAAAAAGAGCATCAACAGTGCAAAGCAAGAAATGCGAGTAAAGAGTATTGGGATATAACAGATTTAAAATCAAAAAGAATATTTAAAGTATGGGATTTTCAGTTAAATAGGGATAATAACAGAAAAGTGGTGTTAGTTAGCCCATTGACGTGTTCTTTTTTAGTAGATCTTCATGACCGAGCGCTAAATACAAGTGGAAAAGCAGATGATTTTTATAACATTCAAATCATGGAGAGCAGTAAAGAATTTCAAAAGTTTTATCTGGAATTTTGTTTGGAAATGGGGCTAAATGTTTCTGAAGATAGCGATTATGGAAGAGTTGACAGACTAAAAAGTATAGATTATTTGAGGAGAATTTTTTATAAACGGATTTCAGAAGCAGGAATTCAGGAAAACATAGACCAGAGTATTCGTTTTTTATTTAGAAATGACAGGGATACTGTTTACAATGCGATGGTTTCCTTAGTCTGTATGAAAGATATATTGGGTGTGGAAATTACGCAGCCATATTTGTTGAATTATTTCAAAGACCAGAGAATTGAAATGCGTTTGCGTGATGGTGATGACAGAATTTTTCCAAGACTTATTCAAATAAATCAGGAGTATAGAGATGCTTTTAAACCATTAAAAGATGGACTGGTTCACAGAAAGGAATTTGATGACTGCATTAATGCAATAAAATCTGAAAAGTCATTTATTATTTCTGGCGGAGCTGGATATGGGAAGAGTGGTTGTACAGAAGCTATTATAGATTATTGTGAAGAGGAAAATATTCCGCACATTGCCATAAAGCTTGATCATAGGATACCTCGCGGTAATTGTGATAAGTGGGGCAGGGAGCTGGGATTGTCTGGTTCCATAGTATATGCTATACATTGCATTTCAAGGAGTAAGAAGGCAGTGATTGTACTAGATCAGTTGGATGCATTGAGATGGACGCAGTCAAATTCAACGGAGGCACTTTCAGTCTGTACGGAATTGATCGAACAGGTTCGGCATTTTAATCAGGATAGGGAACATAAGATTTTAGTAGTGTTTGTCTGTAGGGCATATGATCTTGAAAATGATAATAAAATAAAATTGCTGTTTGAAAAGAAAAGTGATAAGGAAGAAAATGATTGGATAAAAATTTGCATAAAGAATTTTGATGAAGATGTCGTGAGAAAGATTATTGGGGAAGGATATGACCGCCTTACCTCAAAATTGAAAGAAATACTGCAAATACCAAGTAATCTATATATATGGCAGCATTTAGATAAGGATGATTCCTATAGTGAATGTGTTACGACCAGCCATTTGATTGAAAAGTGGTATCAGCAGATATGCAGAAAAAGTATAACAGTCGGGATACAAGAAAAAACAGTTATGGATGCTCAAAATAGCATTGTTGATATGTTGGATAAGATGGGGCGTTTATATGCACCAAGACAGCGGCTGAGCGTTGAAAATGCCGGACTGGATTACTTAATATCATGTGAGATGATACTCGTACAAAAAGAAAAAGTTGGTTTTGTACATCAATCTATTTTGGATTATTTTATGTCAAAGCGAATGACTGAAAAATATTATGATGGTCAGAGTATAGAGGAGGTGATTGGCGAAAAAGATAAGCAGACACCAAGTAGGAGATATCAGATCCAGATGTTTTTGCAGAACATCTTAGATTATGATACAGCGGAGTTTATTGAAGCAGGAGAGCAATTGCTGGTTTCTAAAAAAGTACGTTATTATATGAAATTTATTTTTTATGAACTATTAGGGCAGAGATCTGAACCAGACGAAAATATCATTCAGTTTATTACGGACGAATGTGAAAATGAGTCATATGGAGATTATATTCTGAATAATGTTATTTTTGGAAGAAAACAGTACGTGTCTGTTTTAAGAAGGCGGGGAATATTAGAAAAATGGTTTGGGAACCCATCAAGGAAAGAAATTGTTTTTAGACTATTGCAAAGTATCAGTCCTGATTTAGACATCGAGGATGTTGATTTTATTAGAGAACATGCTTTCATAAGTAAAGAGGATGACAGGGAATTTGTAAGGTGCATTGGAAATAATTTGGTTAAAGAGCAGAATGAAGTGTTTGAATTGAGGATGGCATTTTATACACATTATCCTGATTTTTCGGAAAACTTATACATAAATCTGAAGTCCATGTTAAGCCAACAGGAAATAAGGACAATTCGTCTGATTGCATTTTGGCTGTCCAATAGGATTGAAAGTAAAGAGCATCAAATATTTCGTGAACAAACAGATATTCTTATTTCAGATAACTCTTTGCAGATATCTAACGGAGAAACAGTGACAGATCTACTGCTTCCATATATTCCAGACAGTAATTCATTGGAAGTGAAGTATAGTAAATGGTCTGGAATGTACAGGCATATGCGTGGAATTGAGAGATGTTGTGTGGAATTGGTAAAAAAAGCGAATCTGACCATCATTGCTAAAACACCAGAAGCTTTTTGGAAACGCTATGAGCCGTATATGGGAAAGGGGTATTATGTATTTAACGAAATCATTTTATCAGGTATGGCATATTTGCCAGAAAACTTTAGTAATCGAGTTATAAGTTATTTATGTAGTGATTTAGACAAAAATATTTTTGACGATACAAGTGGAGCAGAAGATAAGCTGGAATTAGCGAAGAAAGTTATAAAAGCGCATAGTAACAGTTGTGATTATGAGGCATTTTGTAGTTTGGAGCAAAATATATGTAAGTATATTTCATCCAATGCAGCTGATTGGTATAGGCGTAGAATCGAGCAGAACAAAAATAAAGAATACGAATCTGTGTATTGGAGCTTTTGGGGAGATTTGCAATGGGAATTATTGTCCTGTCTGCCCAAAGAAAGGATAGGCAAAGAAACAGAAGAATTATTACAGGTATTGAATAGGCGTTTTGAGAAAATTGAATCTTGCTATTATAGAGAAAGTTCTCAGATGGGAAGCGTTGAATCTCCAATCTCTGGAAAAAATGTAGGAAAAAAGCAATGGCTTCGCATCATAACAAATGAAAAGCTGCCAATGAAAAGACATTCTGAATGGGTTGAAGGAAAAGGATGTTTTGTCGAAAGTTCATATTCCATGTATGCCAGTGACTTTCGCAATGCGGTTAGTAGAGATACAGAAGAAATGATTCAACTTGTAATCGAGCATAAAGACAGTGTATTGCCGGCTTTTATCAGTTCTCTGTTTTCCGGGGTAGCTTTTTCAGAAAATATAAGCAAGGTTCCTATAGAAATCATAGAGAGGATGTTTCGTGAATTTCCATGCGATATGGAGACAGATCGGGATTGTTATTTTAGTATTATTGTTGAAAAATTAGGAAATGCTGGCTGGTCATTTGAGGTACTAAATCAATTAAAAGAGATCGCGTTAAATCATAAAGAATCAGAACCGGACAAAATAAAAAACACAAAAAAAGCAGAACAACTAAGCAGCAGAACACTTCATGAACATGCTTTAAATTGTATAAGAGGACATGCTATAAGTGCAATAGGAACTTTATTGTGGGAAGATAAGAAATTATTAGAGTATTTTAAAGAAACTATTGAAAAACTGATAAGGGACGAAAATCCAATAATTCGCTTCGCATCGTTATATGTTTTGTGGCCCTCTTATAACATCGACAGACCTTGGGCAGAAGAAAGGATCTTGTCCCTGTATGAATCTGATATCAGAATGGTAAATTTTCCTGACTCAAAAGTTATGCTAATCAGGTTGTATTCTAAGTATGGAAAAAGAATACTGAAAGTAGTAAAACAATGTATGAAATCTGCAGATAAAGAGTTGATGGAGTTAGGAGGTCATGCAGTTTGTGATTTTTATATAAGGTATCATGAGTTTGAGGATATCATATCTGACGTTAGAATGAAAAGCAAGGAACAGTTAAGAGCGATATTGTATAGGGCAGTGATGTATTTGAAAATTGACAAATATCGGGAACTTGCTAAAGAAATTATTTTGGAATATAGAAAGTTTGATATTGACGAGGGCTGTCCGTTATCTTTGATTTTTAAAAGTGAAAATATTGATGCAGAACGTGATAAGAAATTTCTACAGGAACTGATGAAGTCAAATGCAGGACGAAGAACCACATATGCATTTACACATTTTTTGGAAGAAAGTGCAGTTTCTGTTGTTGATTATGCAGATATCATTATTGCACTATGTGAAAATGTGTTGCAGATGGAAAAAGATAAATTGAGAGATCAATGGGGGATTGAGAATGAAATATCAAAATTAATTATGGCTTTATATGATGAAACAGCTAATTCTGAAGGGAGAATACATAAACAGATTGCTGCAAAGTGTTTAGATTTATGGGATATTATGTTTGAAAAACAGTTAGGAGCTGTAAGGGAAATAAGCTATAAATTGATGGACAGATAAGTAAAATATCTTTAGAAGAAAGTGATCAGAAGAAAACTTCCAAGTTAAACAAAATTTGGAGGTTTTCTTTTGTTCACATTCATTTCGATGGAGACTATCCGAATACAAGTATTTAGTTATTGATTTAGAAAATCATAAAAATAAAACAATAAAACCTATATGAGGACACAAGTATTCTACCTGCCCGTCAGGCAGGCTTTTCAGAGAATATTAACAGGCTGGCTGTTTATTTTGCCGCAAACTCTGCATATATCTTTCTTTTGGCTTCGATCAACGCACCCATTACACGGCGTCCTTTATCACTGACCAGATACCTTCTCGAATGCGGGATTTTCCGGATCAGTCCATGTGCCCTTAATTTTGAGAATTCCCTGCTGGTCTGGCCTTTTACCCTGGCTGAATCGGGATTGTTCCGGTTGATCGAATGGCGGATTTCACGGTTTGTAAACCCACGAATAAGATATTTCCCGTCCGAAACGGTCTCAAAGAGAAGAAACGTGTCGGCAGACCAGACGTTATATCCGCTGTAGCTTCTTCCTTCCAGTTTTTTTCGGGAACAGATACTGTTGATCTCTTTTTCAATGGTTTTTGCCGGGATGATGTTCTGCATGGAATTCAGAAAACGCTTATTTGCGGCTTTTGAAATTTCAGCATACTGGTATAAGTTAGCGATAGACTTACCCATGGGAACCCACCGTTTGGAAGTTGTGCCGTTTTCATGGTGCACATCCTTATAAACCTTGAATTCCTTTGGGTCATTGATCGTCATCTCCACCCGCAGGCAGCTGAATTTATCATACATTTTGATACTATTAGACTTCATTTTGAATTTGATCCTCCAGCCTTCCGGGCGTTTACGGTAATCGGAGACTGCTTCTCCCTGAAACTTATGGTGGAG
>KE159541.1:86476-93358 GCA_000403215.2 Lachnospiraceae bacterium A4 | reverse complement strand
TTTTATCTTTATATTGTTCTAAAATAGTGTTCATAGGATCATCCTTTCGTATGAATGCTTGCAGGGGAATTTAGTTCCCGATGGATTGGTACACAGATACCGTATAAGTGCATTATAGCACATGCATCTACGAATAGGATGATTCTTTTTGTTTGATTGCAGCCGTAGGCTGCGGTATGCTATAATTTACTATGAAAGTAAGGAACTGTAGAAAAATAACTGACGCATCTTGACTTGGCTATTTCTCCGATTATGCATGCTCAAAAGCCTCGCCGTAGCCCGCTACGCCTACGTTTTTTGTCATGCATCCTCGAAGAAATATCCTACGCAATCTGCATCACTTATTTTCCTACAATTCCTAAGCAGGTTGCTAATTTACTATCACAATAAAATATTATTTGGGAGGAAGTCATAGATGGATATCAAAGAGTTTAAATGGACAAGGGAACCGCAGGAATACAAAATAGAGAATGACAGAATCGAAATAACGACCAGTCCGCATACAGACTTATGGCAGAGAACCTATTATCATTTTCAGAATGATAACGCTCCTGTCCTGCAGATGGAAACAGAAGAAAAATATTTCAGTTTTGTAGTCAGGACAGAATTTGCAAAAAGCCACCACAGGTTTGACCAGTGCGGCATTGTTATGTATCTGGATAGTGAGAACTGGTTAAAGGCTTCTGTTGAGTATGAAAATGACAAGTACCAGCATCTTGGAAGTGTAGTGACTAATGGTGGATATTCCGACTGGGCAACAACAGTGATTGATGCTTCTGTAAAATCAATGTGGTACCGGTTCAGCCGGAGGGAGGACGATTATTGTATTGAATGTTCGACAGACGGGATTGTATTTCAACAGATGCGCATCTGCCATATGAATCAGGGAAGCGGCAGAATACAGTTTGGAATTTATGCGTGTTCCCCGGAAAATTCTTCTTTTCAAGCTGTATTTTCCAATATGCAGCTCATGGAATGCCAGTGGAAAGCGCATGACGGACAGCAGCCAGATTCAAAAGAATCGAAGAGATAAAAAAGTAAAATGAAGAGAGGGATATCATGCCAAAACTAAGGAACTGTTCAGAAATTACTCATGACAATTACTTGTCTAAATGTCCATCTGCGTCATCAGAAAATCTTGACATAGCCCGCTATGCCTGCGATTTTCTTCTTTGCAGCTGAACATTTATACGGCGTACTTGTCACAAGTAATTTCATCACAGTTCCTAATTTTGCTGTTTTGTTTTTAGCACATGGACAAACTGTGATAATGGATTTCAGTTTCTGTGAATCAGAAATGATGTTATGGAAAGTTATGCTGCGCAGATTGATAAAAACAATTCGGTGAGGTGAGGTAATGAGAGAAGAAGGAACCTGTTTTATTACAGAGGGTATTTTGCAGGTTGAACAAATTCCATTTCAGGAAATTAATACATTGGAGATGAACGGGCAGGTGAATGAACATGGAAGTTTATGGATAGATGGGAAAGTTCCAGAGTCAAAAGAGACACAGCTTACTTTTTTGATTCTCAACAGAACAGAAATTGTATTAAAGACAACACAGGAAATGGTTTTGTTTCAGGGGATTTTGAAAGAACTGGATGTGGAGTATTCAGATGGACAGATTATAGTAGATGTTAAAGTACGGAGATACCGGAAGCGTGGCGCTCACCAAGAGGAATTGAAAGAAGGCTCTATCCGTCTGCAAAGCAGTTTACAGGAAAAAATTATAACATACTGGTTGAGAGCAGCAGACAGAATTTATATCCGGACTTTTTGGAATTTCCGCTTCCATTATTATCAGTAACGCTGAAAGACGTTTTCTGTAGTTATGTGCCCGATCTGCCTTGCAGCTGTGTATTGTTAACTGACCAGAAAGAGCGTCAACAGCACACTTATTGGATTTTTGAGCTGGAATGCATGGAATGTCTGGCAGATAATACAGTATATTATCCTGATGGGACATTCAAGAAAATTTTACTGGATAAAGAGAAAATTGGGAAGAAGGCAGTTTTCCGCGTTGATGTGGCAGAGAGTATTTTAAGACGTAATATGCTTGGAATAAAACTGGAATGTGTGGAGGCTGTTGGTCTGTAAAGCGGAAAATAGAATAGTGGATATAGTATAATGATATTATAATACTACTTCAGCTATTGAATATCATAAACAAATATTAAATACAATAGATGAGTCGATTAATAACTGCCGGAGTAATAGAGCGAAAAAATACATATATAGTAAAGGAGAAAGTATGGGAACAAAGAAGAAGATTCTAATCACAATATGCATGATTCTAATCATAATATGCCCGATTGTAGTAGGAGTTACTTGCTTCAGGAGTTGGTGGGGAAAAAAGTGGAGCAGAAAAGACAGAACGAAGAACTAAGAGCCGCTTATCCAGAAGATGTAAAGGCTTATCTGGAAGAAAAGTATGGGCGTAAATTTTGTGTGAATCCCAAGCCGAAAAGCAACGACGGAAGTCCGATTCCTTTCGCGCAGCCCGATTATTTTACATGTGAATATAGAGCCTGGGAAGATGAAGAGGATGGTTATGCTTTTTGGACAGAAGTGTGCCCAGTGTCGTTGGAAGATAACAGAGTTCGGAAAATAAGGGATGGATATTGTTGGAAGTTTATCAGCAGTAAAATCAGAGATGAGATGACCAAAGCCTGGAAAGAAGTTACAGAAAAAGAATGTAAGATTATTACATTTCCGCCTTTGTGGTCCGGTATCTTTGGACAAAGAATTTATGAAAAAAGTAAGATTAAGGATGCATTAAAAAATATACAGACTGAAATCAGGATCTTTGTTATTTTTCCGCCAGAGTTAGGATTGGATGACACAGAGCTTAACATAGCAACGGAGGAAATAGTAACTAATTTTTACAATGAGTATGTAAAAGGAAGTGGGTGCCGTCTGTGGGGTTGTATATGTGAAGCATATACAGAAGAGGATTTTGGGAAAATAGAACCTGAAAAATCAGAGCAATACTGGCTCGAAGTTAAAGAGTCTGTCTATGAAAATAAGGACTCGTTTCCAGTGGATCTAATACGAAGAAAAGACAAACAATATGAAAAGTTATTTTTGGACAGTTCCTAAGTAAGGGGGCGCGTATGGAAGAAGTAAGTGAGCTTGATGCTGCAAGAATGGTAACTTTTATTTATGGAAAAGGATTATCCCAGTTAATTAGGTCTCTTATAAATGTTTTTTGACGCAAAAATGGCAAAATTTCTGCCACCTGTGCGGTTGGATTTTTCAGCTAATAGCCCTTGTCTCTTTTGACAAGGGTATTATTATGCCCTTTGGCAAGATGATTTGTAGTCAAGAAAATACTTGCATAATCTGTATAATTACTATTATGTAGTTAAGAAAGGAGGCTTTCAAGGTGTTCATCCATGCAGTACCAAATAATCGTGGAAAGAAAGACGGATACTACTGCTCTTTAGTGGAATCCCGCCGTGTTAATGGCATTCCCAAACACGAAACCGTGCTCTCCTTTGGCTTTATTGCCACAGAGCGGCTCCCTTATCTGAAGGCTGCATTTAACCGTGGTGACCCAGAAGCCATCCTTGAACGTGAAAAACGTAGTCAAGAAAAGCGGAAGGAGCCTGTATAACTATGGAAAAGCATCCAGATGATAAGAAACCTGTTGTTGAATATACTGCAAAGATTACGCTTCCAAACGGCGAGGTGATCGAAAAGACTGTTTCTACAGAGGGGGATTTCCCTTCCCTTGAGGATTTTGACCTTTCTACCCGGGATGACCTTCTCCATGACTTTGACCTTTTAGAAAAAACTGTCCTCGAAACCAGCAGAAAGCTGAATGGGGAACTGTCCCGTGAATATCTGGATGCCTCGTCTAAAAAAACCGGGAACAAAAGCAGCATCCACTTCTTTGGAATCAGAGTCCGGACGGATTTCCATTCGTGTATATGGCGCGCTTGCTGATTCTCTCCAGCCAAAAGAACGCGTCCTTTCGCTTTCCTTTCTGGAAGCCGCTTCATGTGTATGTACGAAAACAAGCTATCGGGATGCTGCCGATATCCTGAATCGATTTCTCGGAAGGACTGACATAAATACGATTAAAGCGTTAAGGGCAAACCTCGGACTCAGAAATTCCAGCAATCCTGTCGAAAAAGCAAACGATCTGGTCGTAGCCGGGCGGCAAAAACACAATGGAATGGCCTGGTCTGGTCTCCAGAGGGAAGCGGAGCACTTGTCGCTTTGCAGATGATCTGCCTGAACAACCAGCCTGATCTATGGTTTCACAGAAAAGAACTGTATCTGTTCTCACCTTTATTTGAAAATACAAAAGAAGCAGCATAACTCAAGCTTGCAAATCGTATAGCATTTCCAACACAGACTGCAGAATAAAAACAGATAGCAGTCTTGTTTGCGTTCGCTTTTTCTATGATGTTTTTCATCTTCAGAATCATCACTTGAAATCCTTCTTTACTTCCGTCACGAATAATCCTATTTTTCATATCCCAACCGCACAGGTGGAAACCTTTTTATTATCATTAGGAACAGAATGCAGATGGACCCGATGCTCTTCCGGTAACGATAAACTGCATACAAGAATGACAGATAGAACTATAAAATAAGAGGAGTATCCTGTCTGTAGCTGCGATATTCCTCTTATTTTATAGTTCCTGTTTGATATGTGTTGGCATCATTATACCTGCACCAGTCCTACAGCCTCTTCAAACTCCTCTATGGATTTTGCTTTTGCGGCAGCTTTATGCCATTTTTTCAATATTTCTAAATCCGTCTGTTCCATGATACAGACTTTGAGTGAATCTGAAAGGTCTCCAAGATCTTCAAGGAGTTCAGTTACAGCCTCCGCTTTGCCCTTTGCTCTGCCATCTTTCCAGCCCTCCGCTCTGCCATCTTTCCAGCCCTCCGCTCTGCCATCTGCTTTTTCTTTATTTAAGAGTCTTTCAAATGAACTGCACATATCCTTTTCATCTCCTTCTTTTATCTGCGTTATCAATTCTCCCCGTTCGTATTCGTTCAGTTTCCGTATGACATTAGAAAACCATGTAATCCATTCATTCAAGTCATTTGTATCCATTGCCCTGATCCGCTGCATCAGCGCTGCAATGCCGTCTGTCCAGTCCTGCCTTGTCCGTTTCTTGTCTGCAAGAAATATGTTGTCTATCAGTGTGTTTGAGTTGCTGATTTTTGATTCTGTAAGTGTATTGACAGATACAAGCGCATATTCGAAGTCTACAACATATTTTCCAAACAGCTCTGCATTATTGATCATATGGCTGAACCTGCACGATGCAGTCCAGTTCCGCTCACCGTTATGCAGAACGATGGGCATGATAGCTGGAAGCTTGTAGTCCTTTTGGCCGCGTTTATTTTTATCACAGTTTTTAAAATGGTCCAGCCAGATCGCTGTCATATAGATCAGCAGCCGAAAGGGCATCGTAAAATCATTGTAACTTTGCAGCTCAAGAAGAAAGAATAAATATACGACGCCTTCCTTTGTATACACTTTGTAGACTAAATCAGATTCATAGGTATCAAACTGGTCTGTAATAAATTCTTTGTCAATCAGTTCCAAATCCTTTTCTTTGAGCTCCATCATCCATTCAAGCGCGATGTACTTTTTGATGAAGTGGAGAAAATGCTTCTTTACAGAAAATATTCTCTTGTATCCTTTGTCATGCGGATTGTCAGTCTGTTTATTCTGTGTCTGTTTATTCTGTGTGATTTCTTTCTGCGTATTTGCTTTTTCCTGTGTATCCATTTATTCTGTCGATCCCCTGTTCTGATAAGTTTTTATACGTGCTTTTCCACTGATTTTTCGATATTCGGATTTATAAGGCTTTTTCTCCTGAAAGCGGATATTTTTATCTCCTGTAATCATAGTATCACAGTTTTTCTTATGTTTCAATCAACAAAAATCAGGAGGTGGCATGAGATGGAGATAACCTATCAGGGGCTCAGAATACAGCTCCCCTTCGAGGGCGTGATCGGGATTGAGTCGTTCTCAATGGACGTGTCCTTTAATGAACATGTGTCTGTGGAGCTTGGGCTTCTAATGGAGGAGGAGACAATTGAGCCTGCCATACACGGCATTGCTGACGGGGACGGCATTGAGGTGTATGATGTTGGATAGTGCGGAGGGGTGACAAACAAATACAAATAAAAAAGGGACTTCCTCAATCCTTAAAAGGCTATGACAATAACGGTTATAGCCTTTTTTTCATGCGATAATTACCGTAAGAAATAAACCCTTATTCCAACAAGCGGAGAAATGCCCAACAACAGTATTCCGTAATCCAATCTCCCGACAATTAACGAAAGAAAACCATATATCAGCACCGAAACCAATCAATCATATCAATCAATCCATATCACAGGAGGGCAAAGACCGTGAACAAAAAGCAGGAACAGCAGATTTTGGACTATTACAGCACCACCGAGAAATATATCCACAGTAAGACACACTCCAATGCGCATCAGACTGTATTCACCAAAGAAAGCGACAAATACCAGTGGCTTGTGTTGGGGCAGAAAAGCCAGTGCGAAGTTGAGATAAGGCAGACCGACAGTCATGGAATAATCACAGCAAGGGATAATTACGAACTGACAAGAAATATCCCCAAGTGCGTGGGCGTGGAGCGTTTATGCGAGGGCGCAAATTTTCAGATACCTTTTAACGCTGATGAAGTCAATCTGATTTATCAGTTTGGGGAATAGAGCAAAGCGGAAACGTGTGCCAGTCTGTCCGCTATTCTTCTGCAGATAAAGGACAGCGACACAAAGCAGATAGTAAGGAACTGTTCAGAAATTACTCATGACAATTACTTGTCTAAATGTCCATCTGCGTCATCAGAAAATCTTGACATAGCCCGCTATGCCTGCGAT
>KE159541.1:82428-86201 GCA_000403215.2 Lachnospiraceae bacterium A4 | reverse complement strand
ACGTCAGCTACCGCAAGCCGAGGACAGTCAGCACCGAGCAGAGGGAACGGGCAAGGCAGATGATGATTGCTAATAATAGGGCAAAGAAAGATTAAGGAAAATTTATTGGTATTGTGTATGTGTTTGTGGTAAAATTGTGACGTTGAGCAACTCAATAATCGGGATTTATGATAAGGAAAGGGATAATTGTAAAATGAATGCGGATAATGAATTACTAATAAATTTGGATAAATTGCACACAACGGAATTAGGCGTAGAGCGCATTAAAAGAAATCTATCTTTAGATACAGATGATGTGGTTGACTGGTGTAAAACTAAAATCAATTCCGATAATGCTGTCATTACCCGAAATGGAAAAAACTGGTATGTGAATGTAGACAATTATATTTTAACGGTAAATGCATATAGTTACACGATTATAACGGCACATAAGGAAAAGAAATGAAATATACAATTCGTGAATTAGAAACATTTTCAGTTATTGGGCAGGAAGTAGAACTTACCAATTATCAAAAAAGAAACATTCAAATCAGTACACAATTTTGGCAAAAGTTTAACAGTAATTTGAAGAAATCGTATCTTTCACAATCGGGAAACTGGATAAAATATGCCTTTATGGAAAGAAGAAATGAGAAACTATTTTATTTCTGTTCTATTCCAAAAAGGAATGTCGTTCCAAATAATTTTGTCTATAAAGAAATACAACATTACAAATATCTTGTTGTAGAGCATATAGGTTCTATGGACAAAATATATGAAACCTACGGAATGATTTATCAAGAAATATTACCCCGAATGGAATATATACCTTTACAAGAAAACTTTTTACACTTTGAAAAATACGATTATCGCTTTCATTGGAATAAGGAAAATTCTATTATTGAAATATGGCTACCAATTAAGGGGCAGTTAAATTCTTATTTGTCAGGAAAAATCAAGACAGAAAAATGATGTAAAAACTGAATATTGTTTACCTTTAGGTAGCGATTATCTTAACAGACAATCCGCTGCCCTTTTTATTTTCAGAACCTATCAACACAGCACAGAAAGAATGAGGTATCAGAAATGATTGAGAGCAGGAATGATACAAGCAAAAACTTAGAAAAAGCATTGCAGGCATTGAAACAGGCGCAACAGCGTGTAGCCAACGAGAAGAAAAAGCAGAACGAGAAAAAGCGAAAAGCTGAGAACCACCACAAATATATCATGGGCGGTATTATCGTAAAGTATTTCCCCGACTGCTACCGCTATGACGAGGACGACGGAACTGGAAAGCCGAGGTAACGTATTCACTCCGGGGAGCAAGTTTCACTTGCAATGCACAATACCAGCAAGCTGCTATATGCGAAGGGCATTGTCTGCCTTGCGGCAGCCAAAAGGGGAAAAGGTCAGCAAGCTGCCCTACGCAATTCCCCTTCGCAAGCTGCGCTTGTTACCCTTAAGCGAAGCCCTGCTTCGCTTTGTGAACATTTGCGTTCAGACAAAAGCCAAAGTGCGGCTTTTATCTGCCCACAAAGTCTATAAGTGCGCCCCACTACCCTGTCGGCAGAATGTAGGTGTTGCGTATGGGTAATGTCACGAAACAGGCAAGCACACGTTTTTCCATAGTCAAGCGGAGCAAAGGGCAGTCGGCAGTTGAGAAAGCGTCTTATATCAGCAGGAGTGTTCTTGTCAGCGAGTTTGACGGGCAGACCTACCGCCCCAAGTACCATGAAGATTTAGTCCACAGCGAAATTACTCTCCCACCCAATGTGCCCAAAGAGTATGCAGACCGAGCCACCTTATGGAACGCTGTTGAACTGTCAGAGAAAGGACAGAAATCACAGCTTGCGAGAATGTAAAAAGCGTCACTCCCCAATGAATGGAGTTACGAACTTGCAGAGGAAGTTGTGAGGGATTATGTGCAGAGGAATTTTGTTGATAAAGGAATGTGCGCTGATTGGGCAATCCATGACAGCGAAAACGACAAAGGACAGCGCAATCTCTATATCCATGTTTTATTCACAATGCGCCCTCTCACTGAAAACGGGGAATGGGGAGCAAAGACCAAAAAAGTTTATGAACTTGATGAAAACGGTGAGAAGATACCAGTGATTGATAAAAAGACAGGACAGCAGAAAGTTGACAAGCGCAACAGGAAACAATGGAAATGCCACACCGTAGAAAACACTGACTGGAACAGCAGAGAGAACGCCAAAATGTGGCGAAAAGATTTAGCCGACACAATCAATGCCACCAATGAACAGTTGGGGATTGCGCTTCACTGGGAACACCGCTCTTTTAAGGAACAGGGGATTGACAGAGAGCCAACTATCCATATTGGGGCGGCTGCCAACGCTTTAGAACGCAAAGGCATACAGACCGAGAGGGGCAATATCAATCGGGAAATCATCAAGAACAATCTGTTGTTGGAACAGGTAAAAGAAATGCTCATGCTTGCCAGGCAGGAACTTCACAGCGCACAGTACGCAACGTACAAAAGTACGCAGATTAAAAATACGGCGGTCAGCGTGAAGAATGAAGTCATGGAGATGATTGCAAAAGTAAGGGAGCGCAAAGGCAGATTAGACTTGCCGATTGTCAGCGGAAAGCACCTAAGAAAAATATCTGACTGAACTGCCTTGCAGTCAGCCGACAATGCGGAGAAATTCATCACGACAAGGAAGATAGACAGCTTTGAGAGCCTTGCGAAATTCACAGCGGATAAGGAACAGAGATACCAGCAGTTGGAAACGGTACATCTTTCCAAGGGGCAGAAACTAAAACGATTAAAGGAATTGTCAAAAATGTATGCTTTCTTTGCGCCAGTCCAAGCCACCTATAAGGAGAGCTAGTCACTCAAAGGAATTGCGAAAATGAAATACGATAAGGAGCATAAGGACAGCTTATCGAAGTACCCCGAATTAAAGGAACGTATACAGAGCCTTTTACAGAATGGCGAGAAGATAACGCCGAAACAGTGGAAAGCGGAGATACAGTCCTTGCAGTCTGAATATGACAGTATCGGCAAAGAGCAGACCAAGACCGCCACAGAATTAGCTTATGCCGAAGTTATCAGCTATAACAAAAAGAACCTTGATAGGGAGCTTCAGAACGAGAGCCGACAGCATAACAGGCAACAGGGAAGAATGAAACGAAGAGCGGAAGAAATTTAATGAAAATGTAATAGAAAAATAAATGTGATTGTGGTATTATTTATAAGTGTAAAAATTTAGTATAGACAGGAGAAATAACAATATGAGTTATCATTTGGGAAGAGATGAAATGTTTTGGCGAATTGGACATGAGGATTCAGAGCAGTTAATAGACGATATTAGAAAATTAAAATCTGTTGATTTTTCTGATGAAACTGGACGGACTTATCTCCATGTGGCTTGCAGTGCCCGCAATTTGAAAGCGGCGGAACTACTATTGGAAAAAGGTGCTAACCCAAATTGTAAGGATAAACAGGGGCATTTGCCAATAATGAGTGCTATTGGTCAATTACATGAAACAAATGCTGGCTTTTTAAGATTATTTCTTCAACATGGATTAGATTTAAACATAAAATTGCATGATATGACATTAAAAGAAACCATTGAATCTTTTGAAGATGATGAGTTCAATGCTATTATTAAGGATTTTGAAAAATAGAAAAATTTCTACCTGTGCGGTTAGATTTTATAACTATACCACAAAATTAGGCGCACAGATCCAATGAATCCGTTTCTTTTTTGGGCATTACAAAAGAAATCTGCCCATGTTGGAACCAGATATCCTCATATTTATTCTGA
>KE159541.1:0-82418 GCA_000403215.2 Lachnospiraceae bacterium A4 | reverse complement strand
AATTAAAGGAACGTATACAGAGCCTTTTACAGAATGGCGAGAAGATAACGCCGAAACAGTGGAAAGCGGAGATACAGTCCTTGCAGTCTGAATATGACAGTATCGGCAAAGAGCAGACCAAGACCGCCACAGAATTAGCTTATGCCGAAGTTATCAGCTATAACAAAAAGAACCTTGATAGGGAGCTTCAGAACGAGAGCCGACAGCATAACAGGCAACAGAACAGGACTAAGTGGAGGAAGGAAGAAATTTAATGAAAATGTGATAGAAATGTGGTTGTGATTGTGGTATTCTATTAGCGATACAAATCACTGACTAGGAGAGATTAGTATGAAAAAAGAATATTTCATTTTAAATGATGTTTCGTATAAAATTGTTAGTTCAGGCATTGGTGTGTATGAAACAAACGAGGGGATTCAATTATTCCCCGAAGTGACTGCTAAAAATGACCAAGTTGAACAGGAATTGTCAGAGATTCATTTATACCATAATAATGGATTTCAAACAGGGGTAAAAAGGATAAAGGAACTGGCAGGGAAAAAGTATGTCTGGGAAGAAGCCTATAATGACCAAGGAGAGGAAGCGGGATTTCTTTGTGTGCTGGAGCATGAGAATGTAACGCAGGGAATAATAGAAATCATGGATGTAGGCAGAAATGAGATTACTTTGAAGTGGAAAGGGAAAGCGAATATTTTTTGGAGCGATTCATTTGGTGCAGATGTTCCGTTTGAAACAGTGCTTCAGATGAAATTGCCAAAGAAGCGCAGAGTAACAATTGACGCATACAAGACTGTGAAGACAAAAGTGAACAAAGATTTGGAAATTGAACTGTTAAATTTTCCCGAAGTTGAATCTGCTGCATATAAAATGCAGGAAACGAGGATTTGGACGGATTTTAATGTCACGCTTTATTTTAAGGTTACATATAAAGGAACGGAATATTTGGGGAATGTTGTATACACGAATGGGAAAAATAATTATGAAACCTTTTTTGATAAGTCTTGCTCTTTGAAAATAGTGCATGATGGATTTGGTTGGTCGGATTTTGCGTTTGAATTTGTGTTTTGTGTGGAATCTGGCTCGTAGTAGAAAGAAACCAATATCCACCGGCATAGCTGGTGGATATTGAGTTTGGCGGTAGTGTAAAAAATTTGTGTCTTTGGTAAAAAATGGCTCCTTTTTGGTAAGAATCAAGATATGAAAATTCTTAATAGGCTCTCGGAATCATGAGCCTGCCGACCAAAGCCCAGCGGTTGGCTGAACATTGAAAAGTAAATATTGTCCAGAACGGAACAGTTGAAATGAATTTAGAGAAAAAAGTGCGCAGTCTACTAGACCCTGCGCCGGAATGACCAGCTGATCAAAGAAATCCATCCAGCTATGAAAAAGATGCTGACAATGGAAATGTGACAAGCTACGCATACGATAAAAACGGCAATCTGACCCGTGTGACAAATGCTTTTGGTGAACTGGTGCAGGAGCTTTCCTATAACCATAGCGGTCTGCCCATAACACAGACAGACGCATCAGGAAACCAGACAACCTTCACCTATGAATCAGACGGACAGTTAAAAGAAGTGCGCCGTGGAAATACCCGGAGACAGCAGACGCCTCGGGCAGTCCAGCTGTATGATATGCGTTGGCATCACTATACCTGCACCAGTCCTACAGCCTGTTCAAATTCCTCTATGGATTTTGCTTTTGCGGCAGCTTTATGCCATTTTTTCAATAATTCTAAATCCGTCTGTTCCATGATGCAGGCTTTGAGTGAATCTGAAAGGTCTCCAAGATCTTCAAGGAGTTCAATTACAGCCTCCGCTTTGCCTTTTGCTCTGCCATCTTTCCAGCCCTCCGCTCTGCCATCTTTCCAGCCTTCCGCTCTGCCATCTTTCCAGCCTTCCGCTCTGCCATCTTTCCAGCCCTCCGCTCTGCCATCTGCTTTTTCTTTATTTAAGAGTCTTTCAAATGAACTGCACATATCCTTTTCATCTCCTTCTTTTATCTGCGTTATCAATTCTCCCCGTTCGTATTCGTTCAGTTTCCGTATGACATTAGAAAACCATGTAATCCATTCATTCAAGTCATTTGTATCCATTGCCCTGATCCGATGCATCAGCGCTGCGATGCCGTCTGTCCAGTCCTGCCTTGTCCGTTTCCTGTCTGCAAGGAAGATGTTGTCAATCAGTGTATTGGAACTGCTGATTTTTGATTCTGTAAGTGTATTGACAGATACAAGCGCATATTCGAAGTCTACAACATATTTTCCAAACAGCTTCGCATTATTGATCATCTGGCTGAACCTGCACGATGCAGTCCAGTTCCGCTCACCGTTATGCAGCACGATGGGCATGATAGCTGGAAGCTTGTAGTCCTTTTGACCGCGTTTATTTTTATCACAGTTTTTAAAATGGTCCAGCCAGATCGCTGTCATATAGATCAGCAGCCGAAAGGGCATCGTAAAATCATTGTAACTTTGCAGCTCAAGAAGAAAGAATAAATATACGACGCCTTCCTTTATATATACCTTGTAGACTAAATCAGATTCATAGGTATCAAACTGGTCTGTAATAAATTCCTTGTCAATCAGTTCCAAATCCTTTTCTTCGAGCTCCATCATCCATTCAAGCGCGATGTACTTTTTGATGAAGTGGAGAAAATGCTTCTTTATAGAAAATATTCTCTTGTATCCTTTGTCATGCGGATTGTCAGTCTGTTTATTCTGTGTCTGTTTATTCTGTGTGATTTCTTTCTGCGTATTTGCTTTTTCCTGTGTATCCATTTATTCTGTCGATCCCCTGTTCTGATAAGTTTTTATACGTGCTTTTCCCCTGATTTTTCAATATTCAGATTTATAAGGCTTTATCTCCTGAAAGCGGATATTTTTATCTCCTGTAATCATAGTATCACAGTTTTTCTTATGTTTCAATCAACAAAAATCAGGAGGCGGCATGAGATGGAGATAACCTATCAGGGGCTCAGAATACAGCTCCCCTTCGAGGGCGTGATCGGGATTGAGTCGTTCTCAATGGACGTGTCCTTTAATGAACATGTGTCTGTGGAGCTTGGGTTTCTAGTGGAGGAGGAGACAATTTGAGCAAAACGAGGTATCTAAGACCTATTCTTTTCCAAAATCATACGTCAGCTACCGCAAGCCGAGGACAGTCAGTACCGAACAGAGGGAATGGGAAAGGCAGATGATGATTGCAAAGACGATACTCAATGTACTCGGCGTTTCAAGACAGCCGTCTGGTCTTAAACATACAAATGTAATTTCGTTGTAATCTGCCGGAATGTCCTGCGTGTTCTCCAAACTGTAATACTCATAGTAAACCCTGTTTTTATCCTGCACTTCTTTATAGTAGTTGCGGTGGTACAGTTCCCCATACTGCATCTGATTTTTAAGCTGTTCTTTCCTCGCTTTTCTCAGTATGGCGGTAAGCGTATCCCCAAAATCAACCGTTCGTACTTTCTTACGCTTTGTCGGTCCGATAATCGTTTTGTCGGTCCGATAATCGTTTTGTGCTTTGCGCCGTCATAGCGGACACTCCGTTTTATCGTAAGATACTGTTCCTCAAGGTTGATATCCTGCCAAGTCAGCCCGCATACTTCGCCGATCCTAAGACCAGCATAATAGGCTATCTGTATTGGCAGAATCCACTTCCTCTGCCTTTCGTTTCAGCTTGATGTACTGTATTGGACGTAATCAGTTGTTTTGGGAATACCGCAAAACGGAACGACTGCTGTAAAACCGCCGAGAAAGAGTGGATATAGTCTTTGCTCAACCCTTTTTTGACTTTTCCATCGGGATAAGTCCCTCCGAAAGTAAGCAGATCAAGGAATGTCTGCAAATGCTCCGCTGTTACGGTTTTTAACCTTCGGTCAGCAACAGGGTGTTTCTTAATGCACCGTAAGGTGGATATGTTCGTAAACGTGCTGCCTATGCCACCCACTCACAATCTGTCCTGCCGTACCTCCGCTTTTCCTAGCCTGATACTGCCATTTGCAGGAGAGAGGACAAAGCACAATACAGAGACATTCATTTATACGCATGAGCAAGCTGCCCGATGTCAGAGGCAGGATCACTTATATATCCAGCCACGCAAAGCAGGAAAACCTGTATGTGGTTTATGAAACGACAGACCGCCATTACTGGACGGAACTTGCTAAATGCAATCAGCAGGAATTTCAAAAAAGCGGTACGGAGGGGAAGTGCATTGAAGCGAGGGAATTTATCATTGCCCTGCCCGAATCATTCTTTGTCCTTTACGAGCCGGACAAACTGTTGCAGCTTTTTACAGACCGCTTTAAGGAAAAGTATGGAGTAGAGTGCGTCTCGGCACTGCACCATAACAAACGAAAAACGAATTACCATATCCACCTTATTTTTTCGGAACGGGAACTGTCGGCAAAGTTTTTTGAGAAAGAAGTGGTACAGACGGTTACAGAACCAAGCGAGGAAAGAACGCCAGAAAAAATACCACAGACGGATAAAACGCCAAAGCAGGAGCATAATCTCCTTAAAGAGTTGACTGCTAATCCGTTGGCACAAAAACAGGAGTTACAGCCACAAACACAGGTAATAGAACAGGTAACACCGCAGATACCACCCAAGCCTGTGATGTCCGCTGAAGCCGCCGCATATCCAAAGCTGCTAAAGATTTATAAGGAATTAAATCGCCAAAATGGGATTATCTTTGACGCAGAGAAGGAACGCAATGGGTTGGAACTGGAACGTGACAGCCTGAAGGGACTTGCAAAACTGACGAAGAAAGGGGAACTGCAAAACAGAATTGACCGCAAGAACGAGGAAATAGACCTTTTGAAAATCGGTTTGTCAGGTATCATCAAAAGATACGGTTATCAAAATGTGCAGGAATTTTACCAGATTTACCGCAAATCCTACAACTCCTATATCGCATGTAAGGAACAAGTGACTAAATGGGAAAAAACTTATGGGGATGATAATCAAAAGCAAAGTCCTTTGGTCTTTGTTAAATATAATAACTTTTTGATGATGAACACCCCCAAATATGATATAATAGATTTGTAACTGATTATTACAAGAACCGAAATGGGGTTGTTATGAAAACTTTGATATTGAATGGTTCTCCAAGAATAAATGGTGATACAAGCAGACTTATTAAGAAATTTACCGAAAAAAAGATAGATGAATATAAAATTGTTGATGCATATAGATGTAATATTTCGGCTTGCCTTGATTGTCGGAACTGTTGGAAAAATAATGGCTGCTCAATAAATGATGAAATGCAGGAAATATATAAATACATACAGGAATGCGATAACATTTTAATTGCTTCACCGCTCTATTTTTCGGAGTTGACTGGAAAATTATTAGATGTTGGGAGCAGACTTCAAACATATTTTTGCGCTAGATTTTTTAGGAATGAAGAGCCTATTGTAAAATCTAAGAAAGGGGCGGTTATATTAGTTGGAGGCGGTGACGGTCATATAGACAAAGCATATAGTACCGCATGTACGCTTTTACATCATATGAACTGCAGTAACATTCATGAAGTTGTATATAGCCATAACACTAATACAAGACCTGCAATAAATGACAAAAACACACTTATGGGATTAAATAGTATATATGATTTTTTTATGAATAACGAATAAGCCAAGTTGTTTTTTACAGAGTGGATACAATCAAGAAGGATAAACTTATGAAAGTAGAAGATTATAAAATGCGTATTTTATTTGAAATGGACAAAAAAGATTATGTTCCTGACGGAAGCGTTTTTAGCAGACCTTCTGCAAGAGCTATCATCATTAAAGATGGAAAAATAGCAATGGTGTATAGCAAGAAATATAATTATTATAAATTCCCGGGTGGAGGCATAGAAACTGGTGAATATATGGAAGATGCATTGATAAGAGAAGTATTAGAGGAAACGGGGTTATGTGTTATTAGAGATTCCATTCAGGAATATGGGCAGGTTCATCGCATTCAGAAAGGTACAAAAGAGGACATTTTTATACAGGATAATTATTATTTCCTGTGTAGCGTGAAAAAGGATATAGAACAACAAAATTTGGACAAGTATGAAGCGGACGAAGGCTTTACGCTTGAATTCCTGAAGCCGCAACTTGCGATAGATGTAAACAGGGAAACGATACTGGATGATTTCACTCAGATAATGTTGGAACGCGAGGCACTTGTATTGGAATTACTGATACAAGAGGGATATTTTGAATGTGGAGGTAAATTACATGAAAATACCCAAAATGATATTGTTTGATTATGGTCAGACACTGATTGCAGAACAGAAATTTGACGGCGTAAAGGGAACAGAGGCTGTCTTACAGTATGCTACGAGAAATAAGTATCATTTGTCGGCAGAGCAGGTGCAAGCTAAAGCAAATGAAATCAATCGGGAATTCGGGAGATTTGATCCTGAAAAAAGACACTTATTTCAGATAGAGATACCCAATACTATGTTTACACCTTACCTTTATGAATCGCAGGGAATAGAGATTGCATTAAGCAACTCCGAAATTGATACCGTATTCTGGAATGCCGCTGCTCCGGGAATGCCTACAGCGGGTATCAAAGATTTTTTGGGATATTTGAAAAACAAAGGTATCCGCACAGGCGTAATTAGCAATATTTCTTATGCTTCTTCTGTGGTTGCAGAACGTATCAACAGACTGCTTCCGGAAAATGCTTTTGAATTTATCATTACCTCAAGCAATTATATTTTCCGCAAGCCAAACAAAAGAATATTTGATTTAGCTTTGGAAAAAGCTGGATTAGAGCCGGATGAAGTCTGGTACATCGGAGACCAGTATGAATGCGATGTAAAAGGCGCCTTATATGCCGGTCTGCTGCCAATATGGTACATAGGGGCGATTGATTTGCCTTACACAGAAGATACAAATATCTTGACGGTAAAGACCTGGAATGAAATAGAGCGGTACATGGAGAGATAGCGTGTGCAGAGAACAGAAAATGTAGAATGAACGGTTTTATGCCTGATACATCAAAATGATAATTACCTTCTACAAAATAGATTAAAAGAGGATTGGAAAGGTTTGACTTTGCCCGGAGGACATATTGAAAAAATGAAACTATCATAGATGCTGTCATTCGGGAAATGAAAGAGGAAACGGGACTTGATATTTAGAATCCAAGATTATGTGGAATCAAGCAATTTCCCATTGAGAATGGGCGGTATATTGTATTTTTATTTCATACAGACGAATTTCTCGGAGAAGTAACATCATCAGAGGAGGGGGAAATGGTTTGGGTAAAAAAGTCAGACCTGCCAAAGATGAATACTGTAAATGACCTACTACCACTTCTTCAAGTGATGGAAGATGATAATTTAACGGAATTTCAATATGTAATTGAAAACGGTAAATGGAATGTGATTATTAAATGAAAGGAATCTTCTTATGGGAAAACTAAATGTTGATGGAACAGAGATACAAGTCTTACAGATTGAAGAAGACGATTATATTTCTTTAACGGATATGGTAAGGAAAATTGACAACGGACCTGCCCTGATAGAAAAATGGCTGCGCAACAAGAATACAATAGAATTTCTTGGCATATGGGAAGAAATGTATAATGCAGACTTCAATGCTGCCGCCTATGAAGAAATCATGCTGGAGGCAGGATTAAACCGTTTTATTATGTTGGGTATCACGCACAAATTCAAAGGGGATTGTGGCAAAAGCAGGACGGTATGGCGGTACATACGCATATAAAGATATTGCGTTTGAGTTTGCAAGCTGGGTGTCTCCGCAATTCAAATTATACCTTATCAAGGAATTTGAGCGGTTAAAGAAAGAAGAACAGGCTTTACTTGGATGGAGCGCAAAGAGGGAATTGGCAAAAATAAATTACCGGATACATACAGATGCAATCAAAGTCAATCTCATTCCGCCGGAACTCACACCACAGCAGACTTCCGTCATATATGCATCAGAGGCTGATGTGCTGAATATGGCATTATTTGGCATGACAGCGAAGCAATGGCGTGATAAGAATCCTGATAAAAAGGGAAATATCAGGGATTATGCAAGTATAAATGAATTGATATGCTTGTCAAATATGGAAAACATTAACGCGGTGTTGATCGAAGATGGGCTGAACCAGAAAGAACGCTTAATAAAACTTAACAAGATTGCCATACATCAGATGTCTATTTTGGAAGAACAGACTACAAAGATTTTGAAGTGATTTAATTCCCCCGAATTCGGGGGAATTAAAATTACCACAGCTCAAGGCTGGGGAGTGTAAAATAAACTGTGTATTTTCTTAAAACTGCCATTGGGGATTATATCAAATCCTCAAAAGCCTGTAAATGCTGGAAGGCTTACCTTGACAGGCTTCCGAGGATTTTAGGATAGCTTCTAAGCAGTTTTAAGAGATAGTATTTTCAAAACAACTTACACACTTAAACTGACACACCCGTATTTTCAAGGCATATCGCCTATTAAATGTTCAAACCTTATGTATTTTCCCTTGTTTTTGCCCTTATGAGCCGAAACAAGGGAAATTTTTTATTCTCCGTCGATTACCTTATCCAGTAGTCTTGCGGAAGTACGCTTCGCTTCCCTTGTAGCGTGAGCGTAAATGTTCATTGTGGTACTGACATCAGCGTGTCCGAGAAGTTCCTGCACATAATCCCCACCGTACTTGGTGCTTCAAATGCTCCATCAGGTCTAAGGCAGACAAAGGATAATTCCTTGTACCCCTCTGGGACTTCCTCTGACCTCGGCAGACTGTAAACCTCATAATAGGTGCGGTCTTTTTCTTTGACCTCCAAATAGTAATTAAGGCTGTATAGTTCCCCATATAGGAAACGGTTTTTGTGCTGTTCTGTTTTCGCAGTTTTCAGGATTGCGGCAAGCGTATCGCAAAAGTCCACGGTGCGGATTTTTTTACGCTTTGTTGCCCCTATTTCTGTTCTGTGCCTTGCCCCGTTGTAACGCATACTGCGGCGTACTGTCAAATATTGTTCTTCAAGGTTGATGTCCTGCCAAGTCAGACCACAGACCTCTCTAATGCGCAAGCCTGTATAATAGGCTATCTGTATAGGAAGAAGTGCAGGATTGTTTTTCTTTTTCAGGAAGTCCTCTAATCTCTGATACTGTTCGTAGCTGAGCGTTGGTGTGGAAGCAGTTTCTCCGTCCTCGTCCGAGAACAGTTTGTATTCTTCTTTCTTTCCTCGCCATACCATATATTGCATCGGGTTAAAGGTTATCAGCCTTCCTGAACCTGACATCAAGATAGCCACACGCAGCGTGTTCTATGATGAAACGGGAAAAAGGGTACGCACCAAGAAAGAAATCACAGGGGAGGACGGGCAGATACGAAAAGGCTGCACCGTCATAAAAAAAGGCGAGGTTTACGAAAGCCACCTCTTTACTGTAAAAGATGATAAATTCAAAAGCGAGCCTTTTTAGAAGTCAAGCAGACCGAGATACACGAAAAAGCAAGCCAGTCAATCAAGAGCAAAGGCTGGTTGCCTAATCTGTTCCGTGGGATTGTGGCAAAGGCAAAAGATTTTCTGCAAAACCTTATTCGGGAAAAAGATATGCCACCCAAGCCTGCACTTGATATTGATATGGCAGAGTTCCGCCATATGCGAAACCTGATGATAAAAGTACAGGATAAGGCAAAGGAAAATCATCACCGCCTATCATTATTTTCATATTCATCAAATTGTTTTGTTTTTTTCAATATCCACAGTGCGTAACTCAAACTAATAATACATAATACTGCACTTGAAATAATATGAAACTTCATTGAAGAATTTTCAACAGCAAAAACGCTCGAAGAATTTACAAAACTATGTGCAATAATACACGGTAAAAGGCTCTTTCCTTTGTAAAAAATAATTGTAAAAAGAAAACCTATTGCGATTGCATAACAAACTTGTAAGAGTGTAGGTATTAAATCTTTTCCGTTCAGTAAGTTTACAATATGTCCAATTCCAAAAGTAACACTTGAGATAACAATCGCCAACTTTACATTGTCATTGTATAATGCTTTGAACAGAAATCCACGAAAAATAATTTCTTCAATGAATCCAACGCAGAGCATACTTAAAATATATAACACAGTTTCTAAAACAGACAGCTTCATCGTAACGCCATTCCATAGGTTAATACTCATAATTAGAAGTAGCGGAGTAAAATATAAGAAATTTCTAAGGCTTCCATCAAAAGAACACAGACCGTATTTTTCTTTTAAGTTGTGTTTACTCACAAAAACTAAAAGAAGCAATGTAAAAACTATAGCAACGGGTGCAGCAATTATTTTTTCAGTGCCAAGCGAAGCAGAAAAGCTGTCAGCAACACTAAACAAAACAACATAGGAAATAATCCAAACCAATGAGAAATTCAATTCATTTTTCTTATATACTGGTGAGTTGTAAGTTATCAATAAAAAAATAACCCTTCCATATGGTTTTATGGTATCCTATAAGTTGCCAAAATAAAAAAGGATAAATCCACCAGAAGAGTTATTTCAAATATGAGTTTATCATACTTGCTGGCGGATGACCATACGACTATGTTAAATATTATTGAAAAGATTTTATGCCATTTTGAATCCTGTTTTTCCCGTAAAGCTGCTTTCCGTTGGTTTGTGATCATCATCACAGGGCTTATGCTCCGTTCGGATAAGCTTGGTGTCACTTCCATACTTCGTGACCTTGCCCTTGCCCCGGGCTGCTATGATTCCATGCTTCACTTTTTCAGGGCATCCTCATGGTCATTAGAGGATATCCGAAAACGCTGGTTCTCTGCTGTCAGACTGTATGCGCCCCTTTACAAGGAAGGGAACTTCCATGTCCTTGTTGGTGACGGGGTAAAGCAGTCAAAAGAAGGACGCCGTATGCCGGGGGTGAAGAAGCTATTCCAGGAATCCGAGAATTCTGCAAAACCAGAATACATGCATGGGCATATGTTCGGCGGGCTTGGCATACTGGCCGGGAACTTCCGCAGCTGGGCGTGCATCCCCTTAAGCATCCGGCTCCATGACGGGCTCCAGGCTGCCAGGGAATGGAAAGGCGCATCTGTTTCAACTGCCTCTCATGTGGTACAGATGGTGGAGGATTCTTATCATGCCGCCCTCACTTTTGGAGACTCCCTGCTCCTGCTGGACAGGTATTTCCTTACTGTGCCAGCCCTTGAAAAACTCAGGGAATTAAACAACAGCGGGAAAGTACACATGGAAATCGTCACCAAAGCCAAAAAGTCCTGTACCGCGTTCCAAAAGCCTGGTTCCCGAAAACCTGGCAGGGGCAGGCCGCCCAAAAAGGGGGATGCCGTTCACCTGAAAGGACTGTTCGCCTCCCATAAGGAACAGTTCATGGAAACGGAAACCGAACTCTATGGCAAAAAGAAAACGATACGCTATTACAGCATAGATCTTCTTTGGGGGCAGAAGCTGTACCAGGAACTGCGGTTTGTACTGGTAGAAATGGATGGCATCCAGAGCATTCTGGCAAGCACCAGTCTGGCACTTGATCCGCTATCCATTATCCGGCTTTACAGCTACCGTTTCCGGATCGAATGCACATTTCGTGAACTGAAACAGCAGACAGGCGCATTCTGTTATCACTTTTGGTCAAAGCACATGCCGAAACTAAGCTACTACCAAAAGAAAGGGGAACCCACACCCTTAGAGCGTGTGGAGGATGAAAGATCACGTAAAAAAATACTGAAAACGGTACGTGCCATTGAAGTGCATATGGAACTGTCCTGCATCGCAATGGGGATACTACAGACCCTTTCCATCCGTTTTATTGGAAAGGTTTGTTCCAGTCAGATCCGTTACCAAAGGACACCATCCAAAGGAAGGGTTTCCGAAGCAGCCCTTATGCACTATTTCCGGAAACATTTTTTCCGCCTTTTGGAGCAAAAGCCTAAATCATACATAACACAGATAATTCATGAGCTACAGGAAGAGTCAGAAAAACACTGGGATTTTCTGGCTTCTTAGTGGTACAAACTTTTAACTCACAAGTTATATAAACGATACATTATAATCCTCCTTTTAATGAATAAACTGTTCCGTCAAATACCAAGTCTAAATCAGATATAATCGTCTGTTCGTCATAGGTCATTTCGTTATTTGCAAACATACTTGCATATCCGTGTGCAATCAGGAATAATGAACGGAAAATGGTTTTCGCCTGTTCTGTATTGACCTCTACTTCTTTACTCAGTATAGCTATAATAGGCTGTAATTCTTCAGAATTTATCAACTCAGAAATATTTTTTCCTATAAACTCATTTGTTTGAAATAGAAACCGAAACAAATTTTTTTCTGTTTCAGCAAAGCGTATATAATTCAGTCCAATATCTTTCATCGGATTTTCACTCTGAATATTAGTTATATATTCGGAATGATACTCATCTGCCTTAATATATACAGTTTTTTTCAATTCCTCTATTGTTTTGAAATGATACATAACAGGTTGAGTGGAACAGCCTAATTTTTTTGATACAGTTCGTGCATTGATATTTTCTGCTCCCTCACTTCGTGCTATCTCAAATGCTGCATCTATAATCATCTCTTTTGTAATTTTCACCTTTGGTGGCATATTTTTCACCTCTCTGTCATGTTATAATTGTTGTTATATAACATGAATTATAATAAAAGGAGAGATTTTGTCAAGTTTCGTAACGAAAATATAGTAAAAATATGCGACAGAGAATTTACTCCCTGCCGCCTTGTCTACTTATACGAATATAATTTCCCTCTCCACAATCTCCATAGCACAAGCTTTCAAAGCGTTTCTCCGCCTGTTTATCGACATCCGCAAGATAATCATTCAACTTGCCACTTGTGAGTAGTATGGCGTAAAGCGCCCTCTTATGTTCCTGTAAATATCGTTTGTGTCGCTGACACCATAAACCGATAGGCTTGTATCTTAAAGGAGCAGATTTATGAGTAAGGAACTATTAATAAATAATAACTTACAAAATATGCAAAATTGTGTTATACTATGTTCCAACAACAGCAGAGATATTGGAGGAAAATATGGCTATAAATGTCGATGTTTCAAAACTTGATGAATTGATACTGCGCGTGCTTATGGCATCGGACAGACTGCTTGAGGACACACTGTCCGGCGCCGCTTTGCGTGTTGCCGAAGCACTGGACAGAGCGCATATGGAAGTTGCGTCGGTTTTGACGTACAATGATGAAAATTCGCTTGCATGTGCGATCGGGCTTGCGTATTACAGCGCAAGGAAAGATTACCGTCTGGTCAGGGAATTTCCCACTGGGCGCGGTTTTGCGGACATTGTGTTTCTGCCGCTACCCCATACGGGGAAGCCGGCGCTTGTGGTAGAGCTCAAATACGACAAAACTGTTCATGCTGCGATACAGCAGATCAAAGACAGCGTGTACACACAGGCGCTTGAAAACTATACAGGAGAGATCCTGCTGGTCGGGATTAACTATGACAAGCACCGTGCGGAGAACCCGCATCGCTGCGTCATCGAAAAGTGGACAAAGAAGTAATAAATTATGATCAATCGTTTATTGGGAATGATATATATTTTGATGCGGCAGGGAACAGTGACCGCCGCAGAGCTTGCCGAGCGCTTCGAAGTGTCTGTGCGCACAATCTATCGCGATATGGACACACTCAGCGCCGCAGGCATACCGATTTATGCCAAGAAGGGAAAAAACGGCGGAATCTGTCTGACAGAACAGTTTGTGCTGAATAAAATGCTGCTCACAAAGGACGAACAGCAGGAGATTTTATCCGGGCTGGTGTCGCTTCGGGAAACCAAGGCGGAGGCTGGGGAAAACATCTTGCAAAAGCTCGGAGAATTTTTTCGGACAGATCCTGTTGACTGGCTCGCAATTGACTTGTCGGACTGGAGCGGGAGCAGGGTACAGCTCTATGACAACATCAAAAATGCGATCTTGGCACGGCGCCTGTTGCAGTTTGACTATTACGGAAAGAACGGACAGATGTGCCGCCGCACCGTAGAGCCTGTGAAGCTGCTTTTCAAGGAATACACGTGGTATCTCAAGGCATACTGCAGGGAGAGAAAGGACTGGCGGTTATTCAAGCTTTTCCGCATAAAACGGCTCTTGGTGCAAGAGGAAACCTTTGTGCCAAGAGCAGAGTGCATCCCGCAGGAGGATGCGCTGCAGGGGCGTGAGATACAAACGGATCTTAATATGACAGTAGTTGATGTAAGGATTGACAAAAGGGAAGCGTACAGGGTGTACGACCGGTTTGAGGAGGAGGAAATCGAAGTGCTGCCGGACGGGAACTTTATGGTGCATTTTCATTTGACTATGGATGACTGGGGGTACGGCGTACTCTTGAGCTTTGGCCCGTCGGCGGAGGTGCTCGCCCCGGAGGCGGTCAGGCAGGAGATGAAATGGCGCGTTCAGCAAATGGCGAAATGGTATTAGTGTTTCATCAAGTAAAGAAGATTTTTATTTAAAATATGACAGACTGTTGTCATATTTATTGTGGTATGATTGCTGTATGAATTAGGAAGGGAAAGAATACCATGATTACATACGGCAGCATTTATCTGATCGCAAAGGATTTTGAGAAAAGTATTTCATTTTACAGGGCATTATTTCAGAAGGAGGTGCACGCGCAGAACAAGACCCGTTTTGCAGTCTTTGATATCAATGGACTGACACTTGCCATCATGAACGGCAGGTTTGATGCGGCACATCCCGACGAAGTCTCGACGGAAGGAGCGCGCTGCGCACTCTACGATGATCTGGTATCCATTGCGGAGGCTGCAAATGGCGGCAAAGTGGTCATCAACCTGAATGCAGACGACCTGCAGGCGGAATATGAGCGGCTAAAGTCCCTCAGGATTGGCTCGAACATGACAAAAATCCGCTGTGTCAACGCAGGGAATCCCTATTATTATTTTTGTCTGAAGGACCCTGACGACAATACAATAGAAATTACAGGCAACTATCATGAAGAGCTGGCGCGATGAAAGTATTTGTGCATTTAGATTACAGGGAGGAAAATCATGCTGGAATTACCGGAAAGCTACACGATTGCAAATCAGATTCAAAAACATTTGTCAGGAAAAATAATCAGTCACATAAAAATCTTGCAGACACCGCACAAATTTGCTTTTTTTAACAACGAGGCGGGCAGGTACGGGGAAGCGCTCGAAGGACAGTCCATTACCGGTGCGGTCTTTAGGGGCGGAATGGTTGAGATCAACACTGAGGACAGCTTGATTGTGTTCTATGACGGGGCATATCCGCGCTATTGTGAGGACAGGACAAAATTTCCCAAAAAGCATCAGTTTGCAATTTATTTTGATGACGAGACAGGGATTTTTGTGTCGATTCAGATGTATGGGGGAATCACCATTTTTCCAAAAGGAGAATGCACAAACGACTATTATATTTCCTCTAGCACAAAACCGAATCCGCTCACAGACGGGTTTACATTTGATTATTTTATGTCTCTTTATCCTGCGGGCGGGAAGAAATTGTCCGCAAAGGCATTTCTTGCGACGCAGCAGCGCATTCCGGGGCTTGGAAATGGCGTTTTGCAGGATATTTTGTGGGAGGCGGGCATTGATCCGCGCTATCCAATGCAAGATGCGCCAGAGGAGGCGTTTCGTTCTCTGTATGACGCAGTGAATCAAGTGATCAAAGCGATGGCAGAGCAGGGCGGACGGGACACAGAGCGGGATTTGTTCGGACAAAAGGGGCGTTACATCACACAGCTAAGCAAAAATTCCCTGAATCAGCCGTGCACCCGATGCGGCTATGAGCTTCACAAGACAAATTATATGGGAGGTACAATTTACTTCTGTGAACACTGTCAGAAACGATAAGTTATGATGGTTTCCAGTGTAAAAAGAAAAATAAAACAGTATGAATAAATTTATATTTAGGCAGTCCATGATCTTATTCATGGCTGCGGCGGTCTGGGGCGTGGCGTTTGTCGCGCAGAGCGTGGGAATGGACTATGTGGGACCTTTTACCTTTGTCGCAGTGCGCAATGTGGTTGCGCTGGCAGTTCTCGTGCCCTGCGCAGCGATTATGGGCAGCAGCTGCAGAAAGAAGGGCGTACAGGAACAAGTGTGTCAAAAGGAAAATAAAAAAGCGCTGGTGATTGGCGGCATATGCTGTGGCATATGTCTTTTTGCCGCGAGTACGCTACAGCAGTTTGGAGTGAAGTACACGACAGTAGGGAAAGCAGGCTTTATCACGGCGATGTATCTTGTGCTTGTTCCGGTTTTCGGGATTTTCCTGAACAAAAAGACCGGGCTAAAGGTATGGGCAGCAGTGGGGCTTGCGTCGCTCGGACTCTACCTGCTGTGCATCACAACAGGCGATTTTCAACTGCAAAAAGGTGATCTCTATATGCTGGGCTGTGCCGCTGTATTTGCCATACATATCTTGGTCGTGGATCACTTCTCGCCGCTGGTGGACGGCGTGAAGCTTTCCTGTGTGCAGACGCTCACCAATGCGGTGCTCGGGGCAGTCATGATGCTTTTGTTTGAAAAGCCGCACCTGTCAGAGATTGTTGCGGCATGGCTCCCAATCCTGTATGCGGGTGCGCTCTCGAGCGGTGTGGGCTACACGTTTCAGATTATCGGCCAGAAGGGCATGAATCCCACAGCGGCCTCCTTGATTCTAAGTCTGGAGTCCGTCATTTCTGTGTTGGCTGGCTGGCTGCTGCTGCATCAGGTTCTCACCGCAAGAGAGCTTGCGGGCTGTGCGCTCGCCTTCGCTGCGATCATTCTGGTGCAGCTTCCAGAGCATGCCCGCTGAGCAGAAAATAGCTTGAAATTGATGGTAAAATAATCTATACTTATATTACACTAATTTGTAATAGGGGGAATCATACTTATGGAAAACAAAAAATACAGGAAAGTTTCCATTATTGTTACCATCAGTGCTTTAATGTTTATCGTTCTTGCAATTGCATTTTCCATCAACAATGTCATCGCATGCAAAATGATGGAAAAGGAAGTCGTAAAGGTTTCCGGGATTACCATGGCAGAGGCGAGGACGCAGATCATGGGAACCGTCAAGGTTGCGACGGCAGTGAGTCTGACCGTCGGGATTATCGCCTTGGTGATACTGGCGGTATTCATGGAATTTTTACTTGTGAGACCGCTCAAGAGGACGGTCGCGGAGATTCACAGGATTGCGCGCTATGATTTGACAGAGGGGGACATGGCAGGCATCCGCGTGATGAGGACAAGGACAGATGAGATTGGCAGTATCAGCAGAAATATTATTTTGATGTATGATAATCTGCGCGATATTGTGAAACAGATTGATCAGACTGCCAGTGCGCTGTCCGAAAATGCGGGGACGCTGGCAGACCACACTGCACAGATCAAGCATTCGTCAGATGAGATTAACACGACGATGAATGACCTCAGCAATGCAGCGATGTCGCAGGCAGGGGAGGCGACTACCAGCGCAAATGAGGTTGCAAAACTGGACGGATTGATTGTGCAGAATATTACAGACACAGAGAATTTAAGAAGCAATGCGGACGAGATGGACCGTGTGAAGAACAATGGACTTACTGCCATCAGGGATTTGATGGACAAGACCGCCAAAAGCCGCGAGAGCATCGCTGTCGTGCGCGAGGCGATGCAGCAGAATAACGAGCAGGCACAAAAGATAGAATCGACAAGCCAGAAGATTAATGATATTGCAGACCAGACCAACCTGCTATCTCTAAACGCGGCGATTGAGGCGGCAAGAGCAGGCGATGCGGGAAAAGGCTTTGCGGTCGTGGCGGAGGAGATTCGGGGACTTGCGGAGGAGACGAACAGTCTGACGAACGAAATTGGCGCGATTATTCAAGAGCTGCTTGAAAAGACCGCAGATGCAACTAGAAATATGGAGAGCATGGAGCAGATTTTTCAAGAGCAGGAGGGCAGTGTCGGGGAGACGAAAGAGAATTTTGTACAGATCGAGCAGTGTCTTGAGAGTGTACAGTCCAGTGTTAAGATGCTCTATGAGTCCAGCACCAATATGACTGACAGCAAGCAGATTATCGTGGAGATGATAGAAGGAATATCCGCAGCATCTGAGGAGAATGCGGCAGGCAGCGAGGAGGTGCTCGCCGCAGTGGAGACACAAGACCAGTTTATTTCCAATATCGCGGGCATGACACAAAGCTTGTCTGCATTGGCGGCAGAACTGGCAGAGCAGGCGCATAAATTTACATATTAATATTGAAATAATGATATCAGGAAGGAAGCAAAATGAATGAAAATAGATAATCTCTGGCTCAAATATACCGAGGAGGACGTGACAAAAGTTCAAGAGGTCTGCGACCGCTATAAACAGTGTCTCGATGACGGCAAGACAGAGCGCGAATGCGTGGCGCAGGTCATTGAGATGGCGCGGCAAAAGGGCTACCGTGAACTGCACAGCGTGATCAAAGAGGGCGGCACGCCCAAGGCAGGCGATAAGCTCTATGCAGTCCAGATGGACAAGAGCATTGTGCTTTTTCAGATGGGAAAAAAACCGGTGTCTGAAGGCATGAATATTCTTGGTGCACATATTGATTCCCCGCGAATAGACATAAAGCAGAGGCCTTTATATGAAACGGAGGGATTTGCATATCTGGACACGCACTATTACGGCGGCATCAAGAAATATCAATGGACAACGATTCCGCTTGCGCTTCATGGCGTTGTCGCCAAAAAGGACGGCACCGTCGTCAAAATCAGCATCGGTGAAAAGGACGATGAGCCGGTATTTGTCATCACAGACCTGCTGATTCATCTGGCAGGAGAGCAGATGGCAAAGAAGGCAGATGCGGTCATTGCTGGTGAGAAGCTCGATCTGCTGATTGGAAACCGCCCGTTACAGCAGAGTGAAGAGCTTGACAAAGAAGAAAAAGAAGCTGTTCGGGCAAATATTCTCAGGCTTCTTTCAGAGACCTATGGAATTGAGGAGGAGGATTTTCTCTCCGCAGATCTGGAGATTGTTCCCGCAGGGAGAGCGCGCGATTTGGGCATCGACAGGAGTATGATACTGGCGTATGGCCATGACGACAGAGTGTGTGCATTCACCTCCGTCTTTGCGATGTTGGATTTGGCGGACGAGATCACAGAGCATACACTGTGCTGTCTTTTGGTGGACAAGGAGGAGATTGGCAATGTGGGCGCGACTGGCATGGCGTCTCAATTTTTTGAGAATACCATTGCTGAGCTTGTCGCGGCGACAGAGAGGGATTCACAGCTTCTCGTCCGCCGTGCGCTGGCAGGCTCGAAGATGCTCTCCTCGGATGTCAGCGCAGGCTTTGATCCGCTGTATGCAGATGTGTACGAGAAAAAAAATTCCGCATTTCTGGCGAAGGGACTTGCCTTCAACAAATATACTGGTTCCCGCGGAAAGCGTGGATCGAGTGAGGCAACTGCTGAGTTTGTTGCACAAATCAGAAGGATTATGGAGGATGCCGATGTGATGTATCAGTTTTCGGAGCTTGGGAAAGTGGATGCAGGCGGCGGCGGAACGATCGCACACCTCATGGCAGAGTATGGCATGAATGTAATTGACAGCGGCGTGTCGGTGCTGAATATGCATGCGCCGTATGAGGTGGTCAGCAAGGCGGATGTGTACGAAGCCGTGCGGGGATATAGGGCATTTTTAAGAGCGTAATCAATATTAATCAATATTAATGAACAGGACAGTCCTGAGCGCGAGATGGCGGGGCTGTCTTTTTTATGCACACGGGCATCCCAGGGAAACATGTCAGCAGAAGCTGACGGACGCCCGTGCAGAGGAAATAAGCCGCAAAAGCACAAAATTACGCAGTGATGACGGTGCCCACCTTGGCATCAATGGCATCGGCGGTCTTATTCAGGGAAGTGATGATAACCCTTCCCGAAGGAACTGCCTCAAGATAAGAAATCGCCGCTTCGATTTTGGGCAGCATGTCTGTCTCTCCGAACTGCCCTTCTTCAATATAGCGTTTTGCCTCGGCTACAGTCAGCGTTTTGAGCGGCTCTTGATTTTCTTTTTCAAAGTTTAGGTACACGTAATCTACACTGGTCAGTATTAATAGCTCGTCGGCTTTTAAATCCGACGCAAGCTTGCCCGCAATACAGTCTTTTTCAATGACTGCGGAAGCGCCCTTGAGGATATGCTGCTGCTCAATCACCGGGATACCGCCGCCGCCGCAGGCGATCACGACTTGGTCGGCATCGGAGAGTGCCTTGATGGCTGCAATCTCCACAATGTCAATTGGCTGGGGCGCTGCGACGACTCTGCGGTAGCCGTTTTCGGTTTCCATGACGTAATTTCCTTTGTTGACTTCGGTGTCAGCGTCCTCCTTGGACATATAGCGCCCGATCGCCTTTTGGGGATTATAGAAGGCGTCGTCGTAGGGATCGACGGTCACTTGGGTCAGCAGCGTGCTGACGGGCTTGGAGATGCCGCGGCTTAGCAGCTCGGCTTTCAGCGAATTTTGAATATCATAACCCACATAGCCCTGACTCATCGCAGAGCACACGCACATCGGCGCGGGGGTGTAATCAATATAGATACGGCGCAGCTCTGTCATGGCTTTGTGAATCATGCTCACCTGATGTCCATTGCTGTGTGTGATGGTTAGCTGGTAATCAGCCTCCACTAAGTCCGCCAGTGCCTTCGCAGTCTTTTTGACGGCGTCAAGCTGTGCCAGTGTCGTCGAACCCAGCGCATCGTGCCCCAGCGCGACAACGACTTTTTTCTTGCTCATATTAAAATCCTCCTCGTTTTTGTATCAAGATTTGTAAAATTCATGATTGTAGTCTCTACCAGTATATCAAATTGCCAGTTGGTTGTACACCGAAAGTTCATCAATGCAGATTAGTTTACAAAAATTTAAAACATTTCAACATATTATATATTTCTAATACATTGACAGTGTTATTGTTGGGTGTTATGATAAAAAATAGGAAAATTTTGTAAACAGAAGTCATGTTTTTGTGCACATGAGTATCCGGCGGAGCCAGTGCACGGGCAGGAAGCTCTGTTTTCCTGCCCAATGAAGGATATGGAAATGGTACGATGGTGATTCACAGAAGGGAGAACATATGACAAACAGAGAGGCACAAATATTTCAGTGGATTATGGAAAATCCCATGATCTCACAGGAGGAACTTGCGGCAAAAGCTGGAATCGCCCGTTCTTCGGCAGCAGTACACATCTCAAATCTGATGAAAAAAGGGTATATTTTGGGGAAAGGATATGTGACAAACGGTCCAGACTACTGTGTTGTCATCGGCAGCGCAGGGATTGATATTGGCGGAATGCCGTATGACGCCCTAGTGGAAGGCGGAACCAGCGAAGGCAGGGCAGTGTGGTCGCTCGGCGGCGTGGGAAGAAATGTCGCGCACAATCTGAGACTTCTCGGGATTGGTACAAAGCTGATCACAGCGCTTGGAAATGATACCTATGCGCGCAGGATTATTGAAAGCTGTGAGGAGGCTGGCATCGAGCTGGCGGACTCCCTGAAAACAGCGAAGGCGGATACTTCTGTGTATCTGTATATAGCGGATGAGCAGGGAAACAGAAAGCTTGCGGTATCAGATACCAGAATCTATGAGAATCTCACGGCAAACTTTGTGACTGCCAAAATGGAGCTTTTGAACAAAGCACGCATGGTGATTCTCGACACCAATATTCCAGAGGAGACAATCGCACAGGTATGCGCAAGATGCAGGGCGCCAGTCTTTGCGCTGCCCGTGTCGGTCAAGAGCGCGGGGCGTCTTTTGGAGGTGCTTGACAGGATTAGTGTTGTTGTGTGCCACAAAGCGGAGGCGGAGGTACTCAGCGGGATACGGATTCACGATAAGGATACGTTGGAGCGTGCGGCGGACATTATCATGGAAAAGGGCGTTAAGAATGTATTTATCCTCGCGGAGAAGGGCGGCGTGTACTGTGCCTGCTATGATGAACAGTTTATGCAGAGCAGGATTGGCACGGAGCAGGTCAGTCTAAGCGGTGCGGAGGACGCCTTTATGGCGGGCGTGGTACTTGGCTATATGAAGCATATGGGGGTTCGGCAGATGGCGAAGCTGGGACAGGCAGCGTTGGGCATTGCGGTGGAGGTGGAGGAAACCATCAATACCCAGTTGTGTGTGCCGGCAGTCGCAGAGCGCGCCAAGGTAGAGCTGTAAATATTTTGAATAAAATATTTGAATATGAAAAAGCCAGCAGGAAGGGAGAAACTGCTGGCTTTTTTGCATTGTAGTATTTAAAAATTACGGGATTGACCAGAACGAGCCAAACGGGTTAAAGAAGTCATCGTCACTGTTGTCCTGGGACTCTTGGCGTTTTGGTCTGGACTGTGAGTCGTCGGCATCTTCGCCAAAGACTGCTTTGGTGCCCAGTGTGACTTGGAAGGTTTTCTCGACATAGCCTTCTGCGCTCTGTACCATGGCGACGATCTCGACCGTCTCACCAGCGCGGTAGTAGGTGAGCAGTGACATCAGAGCCTCTCTGTTTTTGATGGTCTGGCCGTCAAATTTTGTGATAATATTGCCCTTGACAAGACCGGCAGCTTCGGCTGGCGAGCCTTCGTAAATATTGTAGATGTAGACGCCGACGGGCATGTCATACGCCTCATAGATATCATTTGTCACGTCGATGGGGTTGATGCCAAGGTATCCTTGCTTTTCCTCCGCCACGACATCTCTTGTCTCTTTTAACATAAGTTCCTCTATGATCGATTGTACATCCGAGATTGGGATTGCATAGCCCATGCCTTCGACAGAGCTGGACGAAACCTTTACGGAGTTGATGCCAATCAACTCGCCGTTCATATTCAGCAGGGCACCGCCAGAGTTGCCCGGATTGATGGCTGCATCTGTCTGGATTAGCTTGTTGGTGATGCTGCCGCCGTTGTCGTCAGAGACAGTTACATTTCTGCCAAGTGCGCTGATAATACCTGTCGTCACAGACTGGCCGTAACCGAGCGCATTGCCGATTGCCACAACCTCCTGACCGAGCACCAGATTGGAGGAGTCGCCGATGGTGGCAATTTTGATTTTGGACCGCATCTCGTCGGTAATGTCATCGAGGGAGACGGCGATGACGGCAAGGTCTTTGTCTGCCTCATAGCCTTTGACGCGCGCGCTCACAAGCGAAGGGTCATCGCTGTCCTCGTCATAGCTGAACACGACGCTCAGCTCGCTGCTTCCTGAGACAACATGGTAGTTTGTCACGATGAGCAGCTCAGTCTCATTTTCACCGATAATGATGCCGGAGCCGCTGCTCTCTGCGTCCTGCTGGTATGTGCCAAACATCGTGCGGACTTCGGTGACGCCCCTGTTGGTGATGGAGACTACGCTGGGAAGGCAGTTGTTTGCGATGGCGGTCACATTTGCGGCGCTGCTGTTATTGTAGAGGGCATTGGAGGCATTCAGGGAATCCGCCGTCGTCGAGAGTGATTTTTTGCCTGAACCGGCAGCATTTAAGGATTCCTGCATCTGCTGAATCTCGAGTTTGGTCGCCTTTAACTCTTTGTTTGCGATTGTGACTGGAACACTGAAGGCGGCACCTGCCGTCACACCAAACACCAGGCCGAAGCAGACCACTGTGAGCGCTTTTTTGCCGCGTCCGCTTTTCTTATGATTGCTGCCGACGGGTGGAACCGGAGGGGTATTGATGTTCTGGCTGGCGGAATAATAATATTCTTGGTAGCCGTTATTGTTTTCAGCAGTGTTTGTATTCTGTGGATAGTTTTGATTGTTTTCGTACATCGTGTAAATCTCCTTTCAAATGGTCTTATGATTTTTTAAATTTCGAATTTTTTTAATTTTATTTACTAAAGTTGTTTTGATTGCTGCTATGGTTATACTATAATCGGTATTTGTGTTTCAATTGTTATCTAATTGTGATAAATCTGTGAAATCCTTTGGGTGTGGCAATTGAAAATACGCTATATTAATGTTACAATAGATATAATTAAAAAGATATCATTAAAAAGCGATAACGAAAGGCGTGACAGTCCCAGGCGATACAGGACTGCAACGCCATAAAATACGGTGGTAAAGGGGACAAAGTTCATATGAATATACAAATGCAGGTCTGCGGATTGATTATTATTTTGCTGATACTATATTTTTACAAAAGGCAGGAAACAGTCGGGCTGTACACGGAAATGCTGTTCCGGCGTGCGGCATATATGTGTATAGGATGTCTGGTGCTCGATATTTTATCCGTAATCTTTATTATGGGCAGGAGTATGCTGCCGGATTTGCTCGTTCGGGGAGAGTGCAAGCTGTATCTCGCATCGCTGGTGGGCACAGGCTATGCGGCGCTGACATATGCCTGCGCAGATGCTTTTGGACTGATGCAGGTGAACCGTTTTATCAAAAAAATGGGCATTGCGGCAGCGGCAGTCAGCGTGATTTTGTTTCTGCTGCCAATCGGGATTTACCATGAAGGAAGAACCGTCTATACTTATGGCCCTGCCTGTGTGGCGACGTATATCGGTGTGGTGCTCTTAATCATTGCGACTTTGGTCTATACCGCAAAGCGCGGAAACAGAATGAATCCAAGGCGCAGAAGGGCAATCCGCACATGGATGGGCATCTGGCTTGCGGCAGCAGTCGTACAGTTTTTCAACAGCGGAATGCTGCTGGTCGGGTATGCGAGTGCACTTGGCATTGTGATTTTGTTTTTTGAGCTTGAAAATCCAGAAGCCAATCTGGACAGAAGCACAGGATTTTTTAATGCGAGGGCGTTTACGGATTACGTGAAATATAAATATGACAGCAAGAACAAGGGCTGCTGCCTTATTATTTCGCTTGAGAATGCGCATTCCAGCGATATCAGAATCGAACATATGGAGGACATTCTGGCGGAGGTGACGGATTTTATCAGCAGGATTCCGGAGACGAAGCGGTTTAAGACAGATGAGAAGGAGTTTTCGCTTGCGTTTGAGAGCAGGGAGCAGATGGAGCGTGCGTACACGATTGTGGGGAACCGTTTTCAGGAGGAGTGGCTAGCAGGGATAGAGAATGTGAACCCTGTGAGTTTACAGCCATATTATTTGCTGGTGCCAGATGCAAAGGTGGCGGGCAATGCAGAGGAGATGCTTGGCTATATCAAGTATTTCAGAGCGCACAGCATGGACAACCCAGAGGAGCATACGCTCGCAATTGACGCGGACAGCGTGGCGAAGAAAAGAGAGCGGGATGCGATGCTCGGAACAATTCTTCAGGCGATGGAGGAGGACCGTGTGGAGGTATTTTTCCAGCCAATCTATGCGACTGCCACGAAAAAGTTTGTCTCAGCCGAGGCGCTGGTGCGGATTCGCAGGGAGGACGGGAGTATCATTCCGCCGGGATTGTTCATACCGATTGCGGAGGAAACAGGGCTGATTATCAAGCTGGGCGAGCGGGTGTTTGAGAAGGTATGTATCTTTATCCGTGAGCATGCGCCCGAACAGTACGGCGTAGAGTACATTGAGATTAATTTGTCGGTCGTGCAGTGCGAGGCGAAATCGCTTGCAAAATGTTACAGTGAGATTATGGACAGATACCGCATCAATCCAGCATTTATCAATCTGGAAATCACGGAGTCCGCCTCGATTCTCACGAGAAAAACACTGCTCGACAACATGCGGGCACTGATCAATTACGGTGTGAGCTTCTCGCTGGATGACTTTGGCAATGGCCAGTCGAACTTAAACTATATCGTGGATATGCCTGTGCACATCGTCAAGTTTGACAGGGATATGACGCAGGCGTACTTTGAGAATGAGAAGGCAAAATACGTGCTGCAGGCGGCGACAGATATGATACAGGGACTTGGTTTGAAGGTGGTCGCAGAGGGCGTGGAGACCGCCGAGCAGCTTCAGAAGTTGGAGAGGCTGGGCATTGATTACATACAGGGCTACTATTTTTCCAAACCGATTGAGCAGGACCGTTATCTCGAATTTCTAAAAGTGAAAAATGTTTCATAAATGTTGTTATAAAAAAGTTATTATAAAAACAAAAAAACACTTTAGTTAGATAAAGTGTTTTTTTAATGACATTCTATACAGCACTATATCATAATTCAAAATATAAGTCTAGTATTTTTTTATTTGAACTATATAATATTATTTGTAGCAATCAGAATACGCAACCCCGCAAAGGGAAGTACGTGTGTAAACCCGGTAGATGGGAAAGAACGAAAGTTCTTAGAAAGGAAAGGGTACGATATGTCGGAGCACAAAATGACAGAGAGGAAAGAATGGCAGAAGGAGGAAGCACACTTAAAGGAATGCAGGGCGCTGATCGCAGCGAATATGGCAGAGTATGAGCGGCAGTATGAGGAGCGCCACAAGGAGACAAAGGCGTTGTTCGACGAGGTGCAGAGCGGCAATGTGGAGTTGTATGACCAGATGATGACCTCCCGCAGTCTCGAGGAGCACAGCCTGAATCAGCTCACGAACAATCAGGCAGCGTATGAGAAGCCCTTTTTTGGCAGGATTGATTACCGCAATCTGGACGAGCGCTTATTTGAGTCGATCTATATTGGAAAACATGGCGTCCTGCGCAACAAGACAGAGGTGGAGATTGTGGACTGGCGCGCGCCGATCTCGACAGTGTACTATGAAAATGAGCTGGGAGAGGGAACCTACAGCATTCCTGACAGCCACAGCGACGGCAAGGGGCGCGAATACCGCATCGACCTAAGCCTGAAACGGACCTATGACATCGAAGAGGGGCGTATGCAGGGCTTTTATGACAGTGATGTGGCGGCAAATGATGAGCTGCTGGTGAAGTACCTGAGCAAAAACCGCGATGCTGTGCTGGGAGATATTATTGCCACAATCCAAAAAGAACAAAATGAGATCATACGGGAAAGTCCATTTCACAATGTCATTGTGCAGGGTGTCGCAGGAAGTGGAAAGACGACAGTGGCAATGCATCGGATTTCTTATATTATGTACAATTACAAAGAGCGCTTTACATCCAATGAATTTTGCATTGTGGGCGGGAGTGATATCCTGATCGACTATATCACAGGCGGGCTTCCAGAGCTGGATGTGTATGATGTGAAGCATATGCGCATGGACGAACTGCTGACGCATCTATTGCAAAAAGAATGGAAGAAAAAGTATCGAATCGTGCCGCCCTCACCAAGCCTTGCGTGGAAGAGCAAGATGCTGTTTGCGACGGAACTCGAACAGCACATGCAGCGGCTGCGTGCGCATATCCTTGGCAATTGTGTCGTGTATGATGAGGAGCTTGGAATGCTGCTGTCCCAGAAAAACAATGATGATTTTATCCATGGAAATCCAGACTATTCCATCAACCGGCTTCTGGTGACACTCGATGAGCGGCTGCGCGCGCGCATCAAGCTACAGTGTCAGGGGCGCGAGGAGATAGGCATTTACAATCATAAACTAGCGCAGTACAAGCATTATTTTTCAGACCACTGTTACAAGGGAAGTGTGGTCAATCTGTATCTGCAATTTCTGGAGGTATATGGCAAAGCGTACTATATTAATATGACGCCAGTGATGGAGCAGATTTCACGCGGAGTATTTGATGTGTATGACATTGCCGCGATGCTTTTGATCTATTACAGAGCGCTACAGCGAAAGCCAGATGAAGAGTTTGGACAGATTTTTATTGATGAGGCACAGGACTTTGGCCCGATTGTCTATTATGCGCTGCGCACGGTGCTGCCGGCGTGTTATTTCACGATTATGGGGGACGTGTCGCAGAATGTCAACTACGAGTGCGGCATGAATGCGTGGCACGACATGCGCGAGAAGATTTTTAACAGCGGCACAGACCATTTCCGGGTGCTCGCAAAGAGTTACCGCAATACGATTGAAATATCCGAGTTTGCAGGAAAGATTCTGACCAGTGCCTCAAGAGGCGCTTATAAGATTGAGCCAGTCATCAGACATGGCGAGCCGGTTCGGTTCATAGAGAGCATCTCGAAGGAGGAAGCGGCGGGGCTGTCTGTGGAAATTCTGACGGACATGCAGCAGAAAGGATATGAGACGATGGCAGTCATCTGCTTTTCCGACGAAGAGAAAGAAAGTGTCATCAAGCGGCTCAGCCATCAAATTCATCTGACGGATTCGGACAAGAGCGGTTTCAGCAAAGGCGTGATGGTGCTTACTGTGCCGGAAACCAAGGGCCTTGAGTTTGACTGTGTGCTTTTGTGGAAACCGGATTTGAAGGGTTATAAGGAGAATCCTAAGCTGGCGAAGCTTCTGTATGTGGCTGCGACGCGGGCGCTGCATGAATTGTTTGTGATGAACTAATGGAGATCAATGCAGTGTGCATTGTCTGCGGTGAATAAGATTGAGATAAATGTAATCATTAATTATAAAAGAAATAGGCATCGGATATTGTGAAATACACACGGCTGTGATAGACTATTATGCAATAGCCTGTCACAATCGCGGGCAGCAAAAGCGTTACAATCCGGGATTGTGAGTGGAAAAGGAGGAGAACAAATTTGAAAGAAAACAAAAAAGAGAATCAAAAACAAGCGTTAAAATTGCGCGGAGATATTCCCGTAGAGATGACGTGGGACCTATCCAGCATCTATGCGGCCGAGGAGGCAATGTATCAGGATGTGGAAAAGGTAAAAGCACTCTGCGACAACATGGTGCAAACATACAAGAATAAGCTGGACACGCCGCAGCACATCAATGCATGTCTCGATGATTTTCGGGAAGTGAACCGCCTGCTCACGCTGATCGTACATTACTGTGATCTGGCTGTTTCCGTGGACTATTACGACACGCACAATCAGGAGCGCAACGAGGCAATTGCCAGAGTGACGGCGGATGTCACAAGCCGTCTGAGCTTTATCGACAATGAGATTGCAGCGCAGGAGGATGCTGTCATTCAGGAGGCGATTGCGTTGTCCGCTCAGAACGGGCACTATTTACAAAATATTCTGCGCACCAAGCCGCATCTGCTTCATCCAGAGACAGAGCGTGCCCTCGCGGCATTGTCACGCACCATTCAAGCTCCCTACCAGATTTATAATATGGCAAAGCTGGCGGACATGAAATTTGATTCTTTTACGGCAGACGGCAAGGAGTACCCGCTGGGCTATTCCCTGTTTGAGAACAACTACGAGTATGAGGAAAATACCGCAGTGCGCCGCAGCGCGTTTGCTGCTTTTTCGGCAAAAATACGCCAATATGAAAATGTGACTGCAGCCGCCTACAACACGCAGGTGCAGACAGAAAAGACCCTTGCAGCCCTTCGCGGTTTTGATTCTGTGTTTGACAGTCTGTTGTTCGGACAAAAAGTGACCAGAGAGCTGTACGACCGCCAGATTGACCTCATCACTGAAAAGCTTGCGCCGCATATGCGCCGATATGCCCGCCTGCTAAAAAAGATACACAAGCTTGACCGCATGACATTTGCAGACCTGAAAATTGCGGTAGACCCTGAGTATGACCCTAAAGTCACGATAGAGGAATCACGGGCGTATGTCGAAAAGGGGCTCTCGATACTTGGCGAAAACTATGTGGCAATGATTCAGGAGGCATACCGTGACCGTTGGATTGATTTCGCGCAGAATCAGGGAAAATCGACAGGCGGGTTCTGTGCAAGCCCCTACGGGAAAAATTCATTTATCTTACTGTCGTGGAACGAGCGCATGTCCGACGTCTTTACGCTGGCGCACGAGCTGGGACACGCTGGACATTTCAAGTCCTGCAACAGCAGCCAGTCCATCTTTGACACCGACGTTTCGACCTACTTTGTGGAAGCGCCCTCGACGATGAACGAACTTTTGATGGCACATTATTTGCTGAGAACCAATCCAGACCCGCGTTTTCGCCGCTGGGTATTGTCCTGCATGATCGGCAATACGTACTATCATAATTTCGTCACACATTTGATGGAGGCAGCTTATCAGAGAAAAGTCTATCAGATTGTCGATGACGGCGGCAGTGTCAATGCCGAGACGCTGAACCATCTGATGAAGGAGACACTGCAGGCATTTTGGGGCGATGACGTGGAGATTTCTGATGACGCTGCCCACACGTGGATGCGCCAGCCGCATTATTATATGGGACTTTACTCTTACACTTACAGCGCAGGGCTGACCGTTGCCACGCAGGTATGCAAGCGCATAGAAAAAGAAGGGCAGTGCGCAGTGGACGACTGGAAAAAGGTGCTCGCCGCCGGAGGTACGCTCGACCCGGTAGGGCTTGCAAGGCTCGCAGGCATCGACATCACTACCGACGCGCCCCTGCTGGACACAATCGCGTATATCGGGGAGATGATTGACGAGATTGAGAAATTGACAGATGTGTAATACATCGGAGGCAGTATCGTGAATGAAAAGATTTTAGTGGTCGATGACGAGAAAGAAATCGCCGATTTAATTGAAGTGTATCTCAAAAACGACGGGTATACAGTTTACAAATATTATAATGGCACAGATGCACTTCAATGCATCGGGGAGACCGCGCTGGATTTGGCAGTGCTGGACATTATGCTGCCGGACATTGACGGCTTTCGCATCTGCCAGAAAATTCGGGAAAAATATTTTTATCCAATCATCATGCTCACGGCAAAGGTGGAGGACGGGGATAAAATCATGGGGCTGACACTCGGCGCGGACGACTATATCACCAAGCCCTTTAACCCGCTGGAGGTGGTTGCAAGGGTCAAGACGCAGCTTCGGCGCTACACGCGGTATAATGTCGGCAAGGAAGCGCCACAGCAGAATGAGCTGGATATCAGAGGATTACAGATCTCAAAGGATACACATAAATGCCTGTTAAACGGAAAAGAAGTGGCGCTGACGCCGATCGAGTTTGAAATCCTGTGGTATCTGTGCGGCAGGCGCGGCACGGTCGTCTCATCGGAGGAGCTGTTTGAGGCTGTCTGGGGAGAAAAGTATCTCGACAACAACAATACCGTCATGACGCACATTGCAAGGCTGCGTGAGAAGATGAACGAGCCGGCGCGGCGTCCCAAATATATCAAGACCATCTGGGGAGTGGGGTATACAATTGAGTGAGTGGTTTCGGAATTGGAGAATGCGCAATCGGAAAAAACGAAAGGAGAGTGGTTACGGCCAGATCAAGACCAAGCTGTTTTTGGTAACAATTTTCACCATGTTATTTTCAGTCCTTGGCGCAAGTTTACTGTATGATTTTGTCTTTCGCGGGCGGTTTGCAAACTTTGTGGTTGGATTTTTGGACCATGTGATCTATGCAGGAAGAAAGGACGCCTATGAACGCGCACGGGAGACATATCAGCTTTATATACGAAATTACCTAGAGTGGTATTTTATGGGCGGCATCATGTTTCTGTTTATGATTGCCCAGATGATTTATATCAATAGCTTTATCAAATATTTTTCGGAGATCAACCGCGGCATTGACGCGCTGGTGACAGAGAATGCGGGAGATGTCATTCTCTCGCAGGAGCTTGCCGCCACAGAGCGCAAAATCAATTCCATCAAACACACACTAGAGAAGCGAAAGAGTGATGCGCTGCTTGCCGAGCAGCGCAAAAATGACTTGATTGTCTATCTGGCGCACGACCTCAAAACACCGCTCACAAGCGTGATTGGATATCTGACGCTGCTGCGCGATGAACCGCAGATTTCACAGGAGCTTCGCTGCCGCTACACGGAGATTGCGCTCGATAAGGCAGAGCGCCTTGAAGAGCTGATCAACGAATTTTTTGATATCACGCGCTTTAACTTGACGGCGCTCACACTCGAAACCGAGCGGCTTCATCTGAGCCGTATGCTCGAGCAGCTCGCAAGTGAGTTTCACCCGATTCTTGCAGAGCGGGAGCTTCGGTGGAGCTTAAACATAGCACCGGACATTATGCTTGTAGGCGATGCGGACAAGCTTGCGCGCGCGTTTGACAACCTGATTCGAAATGCAGTCAACTACAGTTACGCCGGAACGGAAATCAGCCTCTATGCACAGACGGAGGCGGACATGGTGAAAATCATGATAAAAAATAGCGGAAAAACCATTCCGCCGGACAAACTTTCGCATATCTTTGAGCAGTTTTACAGAGCAGACGCAGCGCGTTCGTCAGCGACTGGCGGCGCGGGGCTTGGACTTGCCATTGCAAAGGAGATTGTAGAGCTGCACGGGGGCACCATCACCGCGGCGAGTGCGAATGAGTGCACAATCTTTATTGTGACGCTTCCGGTATAGATGCCTGCTGGCTAAATATTGGCGCAAAGTCCGGCGGATGTCCAAATTCAATTTGCTGTCAACTTTTCCCTGACAGATAAAAATGCGGGGCGACTATTCTACCGAATTTTGCTTGTAACAGGGGAACTGAAAGGTTATAATGAAAAGAAAACAGAGCTGTTGCAAAAGGAGGTATGTCATGGCATTATGTTTGAATACGGAAACTCCGCTGATTTTATATACGGAACTGGTAAACAGTGAATTTTTTGTGGACAAGTCCGCAATGATTGAAGCGATCAATAAGCGGATTCGCACAAATACAAAATATATCTGCATCACAAAACCGCGCCGTTTTGGGAAAACGTCGATTCTGAATATGCTTGGGGCATACTATGGAAAGGCATATGATGCAAAAGGCGTATTTGAGCATTTAGACATCAGCAAAAGCGGGGCATACAACACACATTTAAATCAATATAATGTCATCAGCCTGAGCCTGAATGACCTGCCCGACGATGGCAGTACCTATGAGGATTACATCAATCTGATCAAAGAATCCATCACTGAGGATATCAAGGAGGCATACCCGGAACTCAGAGAGAAAAATTTTCACAGGATATCAGATTTACTTGCCGCGACAAAGGAGCAGTTTATCTTTATCATCGACGAATGGGACTATCTATTCAGCCATGAACTGTTCACGGAGCATCATAGTGCATTTCTGGAATTTCTGCGCAATCTTTTGAAGGACCGCCCTTATGTGGCACTGACTTACATGACAGGCGTATTGCCTGTTAAAAAGTACAGTATGGGTTCTGCGCTGAATATGTTTCGGGAATATACCATGCTCAAGGACCCGTTTTTTGAGGAGTATTTCGGATTTACGGAAAACGAGGTGGAAGCGCTCTGCGATAAACAGACGGCGTTGACGATGGAGGACATTCGCGACTGGTACAATGGCTATCAGACCCGAAGCGGTGAGCGCCTGTATAATCCGAGATCGGTGGTCTGTGCGCTCGAAGATGCGGCTTGCCAGAGCTACTGGACCAGAACCGGAAAAATGGATGAAGTACTATTTTTCCTAAAATATAACATCGGAGAAGTGCGTGATGATGTGGTGAAGATGGTAAATGACATGCCTGTCATAATTGAGATTAACGAAGAGTATGCTGCTGGACAAAAAAATCCAAAGAACAAAGAAGAAATCTTTTCGGCGATGATTATCTATGGTCTGTTGTCATACTATGATGGAAATATAAGGATACCAAATAAAGAGCTTATGCTGGAATTTCATAAGGCCTTAAAAGATGATGAGTTTGGCTATGTGGCAGAGCTAGTCCGAAATTCCAATGAAATTCTGAACGCGACCTTGGACAAAAAAGGTGATATCGTCGCGTCATACTTGCATAACATTCATAACAGCGAGCTGCCAATTCTCAGATACAATGACGAAAATAGTTTATCCTGTGTGGTTACGCTTGCATATCTTGCAGCGCGGGACATGTACAGAGTGGAACGTGAAGAAAAAAGCGGAAAGGGATTTGCGGACTTTATCTTTCATCCAAGGCGCAAAAAATTCCCGGGAATTGTCCTTGAGTTAAAGGCAGATGATACGCCTCAAGCAGCGATTGCCCAGATTAGGATGAAGGAGTATTGCGAGAAGTTAAAAGGCGAGCACGTAGAACATATTCTTGCAGTTGGGCTCAGCTATGATACCGTGAAGAAAGAGCACCAGTGTGTGATCGAAGAATTGCTGTAGGCATCGTAAGGAAATTGTAAGATTTTCGAGAGAAAACTTTGATAAAGGTGATAGGAAGCTGAAAAACATAGAGAAACCTGTTTTGATACAATTACAGTATGAAAACAGGTTTCTTTTTTGATGCGCCGTTTCAGGCATATCAACATATCATCATGAAATCTTAATAGTTCTTAATCTTTTGTGGCATTGGAACTTAAAAATTGTTCTGGTATCATTTGGAGATAGATGCTATAAAAACAAAAAACAGGAGTGACAGAAATGGAAAATAGAAAAAATATTGTAGTCTTATTTGGCGGTGCGTCGTCAGAGTATGAGGTGTCCTTGCAGTCCGCGTATGCGGTGATTTGTAATATGGACAGGAAAAAATATAATCCTGTGCCGGTCGGAATCACGCGGGAGGGACAGTGGTTTTACTTTACAGGGGAGATGGACAAGCTTCAAAAGGATACGTGGTGCAATGAGAGCGACTGCGTGCCGGCGCTGCTCTCGCCTGACAGGACTTATCATCATCTGATCCTGTGCCGCGCGCAGTCCATACCGGAAGCGATTCCTGTTGACGCGGTCTTTCCGGTGCTGCACGGTCGAAACGGCGAAGATGGGACAGTTCAGGGAGTTGCAGAGCTTGCAGGGATTCCGCTGGTCGGCTGCGGGACATTGTCCTCCGCGCTGTGCATGGACAAGGACAGGGCACACCGGCTTGCAGAGCTTGCGGGCGTGCGCGTGCCAAGAGCCATGGTACTAATGGACAATACCGCAGTCAACAAGGCGTGCGCGTTTGCAGAGAACATTGGATTTCCGGTCTTTGTAAAGCCTGTGAAAGCAGGCTCGTCCTTTGGTGTGACAAAAGTGAGCGCACCGGAACAGCTTGCGCCAGCCATTGCACTTGCGTTTGATTATGACAATCGTGTCATATTGGAGGAGGCGATTGACGGTTTTGAGGTAGGCTGTGCTATGTGCGGACGTGATCAGTTGACTGTCGGGGAGGTTGACGAGATTGAGCTTGACACCGCGGCGTGTGCCAACGGATTTTTTGATTACACGGAGAAGTATACACTCAAGACCTCAGCGATTCATGTGCCTGCAAGGATTGCGGCGGAGAAGGCACAGGAGATCAAGGAAGCGGCAAAGAGGATTTACCGCGCGCTGGACTGTGACGGCTTTGCGCGGGTGGATATGTTTCTGACGCCGGCGGGGGAGATTGTGTTCAATGAGGTCAACACGATACCGGGATTTACCGAGCACAGCCGCTATCCGGGCATGATGCGCGCAGCAGGGTATGGTTTTGCAGAGGTGGTGGACAGAATTATCGGACAGGCGTTTATGAGCTGATGTTTATGGTATGGGGGATACTATGCAAACAATCATTTTAAAAACAGATGACATACATCGTGGATATTTGATTTTAGTAAATCCAGAATATCCATATCAGGAAGCATCCACGGATTTGTGCAGCGTCGGCACATGGGAGGGGGAAGAGATTTTATATGAGCGTACAGCGGCAGGCGCACTGAAAAATCTGATACACGAAATCGGCGGGGCAGGTCAGATTGTGCCGGTGAGCGCATGGCGTTCCATGGCAGAGCAGCAGAAGATATGGGATGATTCATTGGCGGAAAATGGGTTGGAATTTACACAGAATTATGTTGCAGTTCCCGGACACAGCGAGCACCAGACGGGGCTTGCCATAGATCTTGCGCTAAATAAGCCGGAGATTGACTTTATTCGTCCCGATTTTCCATATGAGGGCATCTGTCAGACATTCCGCCAAAGAGCAGCAGCGCATGGATTTGTAGAGCGGTATCAAGAGGGCAAACAAGCTATTACAGGGATTGAACATGAGCCGTGGCATTTTCGGTATGTGGGGACACCACATGCCGAAATCATGACGCAGATGGGCATGGCGCTTGAGGAGTATCTTGCGTTTTTAAAAAAGTACCGCTATGGAGAGAAATCTTATATCGCAGAACGAAAACAGGGAGAGCGGTTTGCAGTTTCTTTTGTCAGGGCAGATGAGATGGACGGGGCAGTGGAGCTTGTAGTTGATGGGCTGCATCCATACAGTCTATCAGGCAATAATTGTGATGGATTTATTGTGACAGAATACTGCAAAGGATGAGCTGTCAGCAGAAAAATGACATATGTGTCAGAAATAAAGGTTTATTCTATGGATCAGAAAGAGGGAAAACAATGAGAGCAGAGAGCAAAAGTTACACAGGGATAGACTGTTTTCGAATGATAGCAGCAGTATTGATCATTGCAATTCACACATCGCCGCTTGGCACCTACAGCGAATTGGGAGATTTTATTCTGACGCGTGTGATTGCCCGCGTGGCAGTCCCGTTCTTTTTTATGACATCTGGCTTCTTTCTGATTTCCAGATACAGCTACAAATCCGACAAATTCATGATGTTTTTAAAAAAGACGGCGCTGATCTACGGGGCGGCAATTTTGCTCTACATACCCATTAACATCTACAATGGGTATTTTAAGATGGAAAATCTGCTCCCGAATCTGATAAAGGATATCGTTTTTGACGGGACACTGTATCACCTGTGGTATCTGCCTGCGTCGCTTGCAGGCGGTGCGCTTGCTTGGGTGCTGGTGCGAAAGAGTGGCTTTCACAGAGCGTTTGCAGTGACGGCAGTGTTATATCTCATAGGTCTGTTTGGCGACAGTTATTATGGGCTGGCAGAAAATGTGCCTGTTCTTGGCGGTTTTTATACGCTTTGGTTTCAGGTGTCGGATTACACCAGAAACGGCATTTTCTTTGCGCCTGTTTTTTTCGTCTTAGGCGGGTGGATTGCGGACGCGCAGACACACATAAGACCGGCGGTGTCATGGACAATGTGCATTGTGATGTTATTGTTTATGCTGGCAGAGGGATTGCTTTTACATCACTTTCAAGTGCAGCGTCATGATAGTATGTATTTCTTTTTGCTGCCCTGTATGTATTTTTTGTTTCAGGCCCTGCTGTCTTTTCGGGGAAAACGCCATGTCTGGCTGCGCGATGTCTCGCTTCTTGTCTACAGTATTCACCCGATGATGATTGTGGTCATACGGCTTGCCGCAAAGGTGCTTCATTTGCAGACGCTTCTTGTGGAGAACAGCATCGTGCATTTTCTTGCAGTAACTGTGACATCGGTGTCATTTAGTGTGGCGGCAGCGGCATGTTGGCAGCGGTTTGGACGCAGGAAAAACGAGCAGCACAAGGGCGCAGACAGGGCGTACATTGAAATCAATCTGGACAATCTTACGCACAATGTAAAGGTATTGCGCGAGGCAATGCCGCCCAAATGCGAGTTGATGGCAGTCGTGAAGGCGCAGGCTTACGGACATGGCATGTACGAGATTGCGGCGCATTTGGACAGAATCGGCGTCAGAGCGTTTGCCGTTGCGACCGTTGAGGAGGGGATTGCGCTGCGCAGATTTGGCGTCCGCGGCGAGCTTCTGATCTTGGGCTGCACGCCGCCAGAGCGGGCAAATGAGCTTCGCCGGTATGACCTTTCGCAGACGCTGGTTGATTACGATTATGCGTGCAGGCTGAATGCGCAGGGCGTTCAGGTCAAAGCACACATCAAATTAGACACAGGAATGCACCGTCTGGGATTTTGGGTGCCTGTGGAGAGTGATACTGGAAAAGAAGTACAGAAGCTCTCGCGGGTGTTTGCAATGAAAAATCTTATCATCAATGGAATTTACACACATCTGTGCGTGGCGGACAGTCAGGACGAGAAGGATATCCTGTTCACCAGACAGCAGATTGCAAGATTTTATAAAGTGGTAAACAGGCTGAAAAAACAGGGCATACACATTCCGAAAACTCATATTCAGAGCAGCTATGGCCTCTTGAATTATCCGGAACTCAAGTGCAGTTATGTCAGGGCAGGCATTGCGCTGTACGGCGTTCTGAGTACGCCAGATGCACAGACGAAGCTGCATCTGAACCTCAAACCAGTCCTTTCTCTCAAAGCACAGATCGTCTTGATACGAAAGGTAAGACAGGGAGACAGTGTCGGTTATGGCAGAGATTTTGTGGCGGACAGAGACAGCCGCATTGCCATCGTGTCGATCGGCTATGCAGATGGCTTGCCGAGAATTTTGTCCGGCAGAGGACACAATGTATTGATCAATGGACAGCAGGCGCCGATTGTCGGAAGGGTTTGTATGGATCAGCTTGCGGTTGACATTACAGCGCTTTCCAATGTGAGCGTGGGCATGACCGTCACGCTGATCGGCAGGGACGGCGATCGGGAAATCGCCGCGCCGGTGGTGGCGGAGCAGGCGCAGAGCATCACAAACGAACTGTTAAGCCGCATGGGCGCGAGGGTTGTGGTGAGGGAGATTTGAGCGTACAGCGCTTGATTTTTTGGTACAATATCGGTATGATAATATGGAGGGTGATAGCAAAACGGATTGGAGGAACGAAGGGAAATGGAATTAATACACTGTAAAGACGAACATCTGGATTTGGTATCCGATATGTATAGCAGCGTCGTCCGGCATTTGCTGGAAAATATCAACTATCCCAATTGGTCGATGGCGTATCCTTGCAGGGAGAGCGTGAGAGAAGCGATCGCGCAGGGCGGGCAGTACGCTTGTGTAGAGAATGGCAGCGTGCTTGGCGCCTTTGTGCTGAACGACAATCCCGGCGGCAATTATGAAGCTGGTGACTGGCGTGTTTCATTAAAGCGTGGCGAATTTCTAGTGATTCACACGCTCGCTGTAGCGCCGTCAGCGGGACGCAGAGGAATCGGCGGATATATGGTTGACTGCTGCATTGCGCTTGCCCGCCGCAAGGGATACCGGGCAATCCGGCTTGATGTTGTCCCGGGAAACGTCCCAGCGCAACGCCTGTATCAAGGAAAAGGCTTTACCTTTGCAGGAGCAAGAGATTTGTTGCGGGGAATCGACGAGATTCCGCTGTTTGAATTGTATGAATTGAACTTTCAAACGCTATAAGATACTTTATGAAAGGCAGATATTAGCTGCCTTTAGCTGTCGTTGTCGTTTGATGACATGATAGTGCAATACTGTTATTTTGTCAGCATAGATAGGGGGATTTAGATGGAAATCCATAAAATCGCAGTCCTGTCAGATACACATGGACTGCTTCGCCCAGAAGTCACAAAACTCGCACAATCCTGCGAAATCATTCTGCACGCAGGAGATTTTGACAACCAGAAGGTGTTAGAGGAGTTAAAGGCAGTTGCGCCGGTCTATGCAGTGCGCGGAAATAATGACAGAGGCTGGGCGGCAAATCTTGGCAAGGAACTTGAAATCACGCTGTTTGGACTGCGCATTTACATGGTGCACAACATCAAGCACCTTCAAAAAGACTTGAGCGGAATTGACATCATCGTCTACGGTCACTCACATAAGTATGAGGAGAGGAGAGACGGCGGGATATGCTATTTGAATCCGGGAAGCTGCGGACCGAGACGCTTTCGGCTGCCGGTGACAATGGCTGTCCTAGAGGTTGAGGAGGGAGAACGCGTCTGGCAGTTCAGAAAGATAGATTTAACAGAGCATACAGAAAGCAGGCCTGTCCGCGGCGTCACCGAGGGCAGTCTCAAATCCACGGTGGAAATCATTCTGCGTGAAATGCGTGCGGGGCACAAAGTAGACTGGATTGCGAAGAAGCTGGGCGTGGAGTGTGCCTTTGTAGAGCAGGTGTGCCGCATCTATGTGACGCACCCGGGCGTCGATGCGCAGGGGATTGTGGATAAAATGGAGGTCAGCGCTCTGTTTGAGCGTACTTTTTGACGAAAGTGTTACAAAATTATTGAAGCAATACGCCTGTGGGTAGAACAGTAAAACTATTCATTCCAAACAAGGGAGGGTGTCGTATGAATGAAAACAAGGCTGGACTTGGATATCAGGACTTTGAGGAAGTAAGAACCCAACATATATTTTATATTGACAAGACAGATTTTATCAGGGAATGGTGGGAATATGCAGATAAAGTAACCCTGATCACGCGTCCGCGCAGATTTGGAAAGACCCTGAACATGAGCATGACAGAGTGTTTTTTCTCAAATAAATATGCGGGCAGGAGTGATCTGTTTGAAGGATTGTCCATATGGGAGGAAAAATCTTCTGACGGGGAATATAAGTACAGGAAGCTACAGGGGATATTCCCAGTAATTTTTTTGAGCTTTGCGAATGTCAAGGCAGCATCATACGAGGAAATGATATTCAAGTTCACCCGGGTAATTACGGATCTATATAACAAGAATGAATATTTATTAGAAAGAAATCTTCTAAATGAAAAAGAACGGGAATATTATCAGGGTATAAAACCAGGGATGGATGCGAAATTAGCCACTGATGCCATACATTCAATGGCAGGTTTTATGCAGCGTTATTATAATCAGAAAGTAATCATTATTTTAGATGAATATGATACCCCCATGCAGGATGCATGGATTTCAGGATACTGGGAGGAGACAGTCAGGTTTTTCAGTGGTCTGTTTAATTCCACATTTAAGACAAATGAATACCTTGAGCGCGGATTGATCACAGGAATAACAAGGGTGGCAAAAGAGAGCATCTTCACAGGCATGAATAACCTTGATGTTATAACAACGACTTCTAGTGAATATGCTACAGATTTTGGCTTTACGGAGGAGGAAGTCTTTACGGCGCTTGACGATGCAGGATTAGGAGACCAGAAAGGGAAAGTTAAAAAATGGTATGATGGATTTACATTCGGAACCTGCACAGATATCTATAATCCATGGTCGATTGTATCGTTTATCAGGAAAAAAGGAAAATATGATACGTATTGGTCAAATACAAGCGGGAATGGACTTGTGAATCAGCTGATCCAAAAAGGAAACGCAGAGATAAAACAGACAATGGAAGATCTTCTTCAGGGCAAAAGCTTCGAGGCAGAGATTGATGAAAAAATTGTGTTCGACCAGCTAAATGGCAGCGCAAATGCAGTGTGGAGCCTTCTTCTTGCAACAGGTTATCTGAAAGTGTTACATGTAAGAACTCTGGAGGAGGACGAGGAAGGGATTGGGGAGGAGGGCGATGTCTGGTACACGCTGACCATCACGAACCTTGAAGTCAGACGAATGTTTCGTGGAATGGTAAAGGGCTGGTTTGGCGGAAATTCGGAAATGGCATACAGTAATTTCATCAAGGCACTCCTCATGAACGATGTGGACGGAATGAATGAGTTTATGAACAGGATTGCACTGCATAGCTTTTCAAGTTTTGATATTGCTAAAAATGCATCAGATGACGATGCGCCCGAACGCTTTTATCACGGCTTTGTGCTGGGACTGATGGTTGAACTTGCCGGAAGATTTGAGATCACATCGAACAGAGAAAGCGGATTTGGAAGGTATGATATCATGCTGACACCTGCAAACAGGGAAAGAGACAACGCGTATATCATTGAGTTTAAAGTGCATAAATCTTCCAAAGAAAAAGATCTCGCACAGACTGTTGCAAACGCCCATTCCCAGATTGACGAGAAGCTGTATGATGCCAAACTGATTGCAGATGGGTTTTCGCCAGATCAGATTCGGAAATATGGATTTGCTTTTAAGGGAAAAGAGTGCCTGATTGGATAAATTTTGTTATAAACAGGCAGGGACCGCGTCACCCTGCCTTGTTGGATGTGATTCAATCTTCTTTTTTCATGACGCATTGGTGACTTTCGCAGAAAGGCGGATTATATACATGATTAGAAAAGCTGATAAACAAGATATTGCCAGAATTGCTGAAATTATTGTATTTGGAAAAAGAGTTGCATACAGACCAATATTTAAAAATGATTATGTGTCATTTAACGAGCTGCAAGTTGTTAATTTGTATGAAGAATATAATAGCAATTTACATAGGCTGGACGGTATGCTGCTGTATGATGACGGAATTGTGAAAGGCGTCATAAACGGACAGCCCATAGATGCGAAAACAATTGAAATTACGGATTTTTATGTTGAACCTTTTTTTGTGAGACAGGGAATAGGAACACTTTTGATAGAAGCGATGATTCAGCAGGCAAGAAAAAAGGCATACAATACAATAATACTATGGGTTATCAAAGATAACACGAAGGCTCGAAAGTTTTATGAAGCGAACGGGTTTGTGAGCACTGGAAAAACATGCATCATAGAAGGCACTGCAAAAGAGGATTGCTGCTATGAATATGTTCTTGAATAGGAGTGCCCTTAGATTGAAAAAATAAAGACCTCTTGTACGCTGCAAACGGTCAGTGTCTAATTTACTCAGAAAGGCGGATCGGATTTGAGTTTCCGATTGCCCTCAGTAAAGTAATTTTCGATAACAGCCCAGACAAGACTAATGCTGGTATTCTCAGCATCGGCAAGCGGACTGAGTTTGATTAATACAGTTGCAGGATACGCAAGCGCCGGTTTGGGCATTAATTAAAAATTAGCTTGTTAACGAGCAGTCCCTGTCATATAATAGGGTTATGTGACGGGGACTGAACTGTGCCTGCGTCTATAGTTGCATGATGAAGGAAATTTTTTGTAAAAAGAGTGAAAGGATTACCTCCATCCGAACGTATTATATATGAAACAGGAAATGAGTCAAATGTATGCGGAAACTGATTAAGGAGTTTTCACGCCTGCATTTTCAAAACGGAGGAAAATATCATGCGGAAAAATGTAACAAAAATAGTAGCAGCAGTGGCATTGGCGGCAATCGTGGTCGGAAGTTCGTCCAATGTAGCATTTGCACATCACGGTAGAGGGCATAGAACAGTTGTTCAGAATCCCACGCCTGTATGTTATGCAGATGGAAGCTGTGATGTAAACGGTGTGTTCAGTTTGGGCGTAGCCTGTGACGGGACGGTGCATCACACCGCGACATCCTGCTATGCAGACGGAAGCTGTGACGTGAACGGTGTATGTACTTTGGGTGTAGCCTGTGACGGGACAGTGCACCATACAGCGTCTTATTACTATGGCGGAACAGGACATCACGGCGGATATCATCATTAATTATCTATTTCGCGTATCAAAATATATTCAAGATAGACTAGATGTTTTGTGAAGCATGCGCAAAATCTAAGACCCTGTCGTAAATGGCAGGGTCTTAGGAACTGTTCAGAAATTACCCATGACAATTACTTGTCACAAGCAATTTCTGAACAGTTCCTAAGAATGAGGGATGGATTGGCGGTCGGCAGGGCAGATGAGGGGGAAAACTTTTGAAGAGCACAGAAGATGTGAACCGTGTCATGGAGGCTTACGCGGATATGGTGCGAAGGATATGTTTCGTACATCTCAAGAACAGGCACGACACAGAAGATGTATTCCAAAATGTATATCTGAAATACTTGTTATATGAAGGCTCCTTCGAGAGTGCCGAGCATGAGAAGGCTTGGTTTGCGCGTGTGACCATCAACGCCTGCACCGACTGGTTGCGCGCTCTTGCACGCAGAAAATGGGTTCCGCTCGACGTGCTGGCAGAGGAGAGCGCCGAGCTGGACAATCCGTCAAAGGAGGTATTGGAGGCTGTCTTAAAACTGCCTGAAAAATATCGCGACGTGATCTATCTATTTTATTATGAGGGTTACACAGCAGTGCAGATTGCAAAAATCTTAGGAAAAAAGGAGAATACAGTCTATACATGGCTTTCAAGGGCAAAAGATATCCTGCGGGAAAAGTTGGGAGGTGAATGGTCATGAGCAGCACACAGAATGGGCTTCAGAAAAGCATGGAGAATATAAAGGCAACAGAGCAAATGAAACAAAATACCCTGCGGTATCTGGAAGCGCAGCGTACAAATCAGAAGCGCAATATTTTTCAGCAAAGACCATATGCTGCACTGCGGTATGCCATGGCTGTCGTCTGTGTTTTTTTGATGGCTGGGGCAGGCGGCTATACGGTGTACAGCAGACCAGTATCCTATATCAGTATTGACGTGAATCCTTCCATAGAGCTTGCAGTCAACCGCTTTGACAGGGTGGTATCTGCAAAAGGCTACAACGCAGACGGGCAGGATATCCTACAGCATATCCCGCTGAAAAATATATCCTACTTGCAGGCGATCGACCGGCTTTTGCAGGATGCCTATTACAGCCGTTACCTCAACAGGGACTCGCAGCTTGTGGTGACAGTGGTTTCCGAACATTCTGACACGATGCTCGACCAGATTCATGCAAACGACAGCTTTCAGGCACTCAATGCGCTCACCTACAGCAGTGATACCGCCTGCATGAAAGAGGCGCACCAGCATGAGATGTCCTTCGGAAAGTATCGGGCTTTTCTCGAACTGTCACAGTATGATGCCGAGATCACTGTGGAGGACTGTCACGGAATGTCAATGGGAGAAATCCAGAATCGGATTAGAACCTGTCAGGGACATAACCGGAAAGATACAGCGGGGGATAATCCCATGAAAGGACACCAAAATGGACATTCCAAGTCGCATGGGCATCATTAAAGGATATGCTGGCAGTATCGAGCCCCATGAATGATGATTTCCCACACCTTCTATAATTAAAATAGGCTCTCGAAGTCTCCCTTGCACCTGATGTTGCGGTTGATTTTTCGTCATATATTTTTCAGATTTGACCAAAAATCATCTCACAATATCAGGGACAAAGAGACTCCGAGAGCCTGTTAGCTTTATGGGAGACAAAAAGAGACGTCTAAGGAACTGTAGAAAAATAACTGACGCATCTTGACTTGGCTATTTCTCCGATTATGCATGCCCAAAAGCCTCGCCGTAGCCCGCTACGCCTACGTTTTTTGACAATTGCTTTAGCAATTTCACCTCGAAGAAATATCCTACGCAATCTGCATCACTTATTTTCCTACAATTCCTAAAATATTGGGAAATAAATATGAATATTCTTGCAGTTTCAATGGATTCTGGTATAATGAAACAATAGTTAGTTTCAAATGTTATTTTTGAGGGCTAAGGCAGTCAAAACAGGAATGATTTTATAATATGATGTCTGAATGTGTTATGGCGATAGGAAACAATGCGGGCAGAAAAGCAGGTAATATATAGATGAACGCATCGAATGGAGGACCAGATGGAAGTATTTGAGGATTATGCATATTATTATAATGCATTTTATCAGGACAAGGACTATAAGGCAGAGGCGAAGCAGATTGATCTGCTGTTGCAAAAGTATGGTCAGAACATAAAGAAAATAATCAATTATGGCTGCGGGACAGGGCGGCATGATATAGAACTTTCCAAATTAGGATATCATTGTACTGGTATTGATCTGAGTCCACTCATGATTGATATCGCGAAAAAACATATGTTACAGGAAGAGCATCTTATAGATTTTTCAGTCGCTGATGTACGAAATTACCAGCCAACGGAGACTTATGATTCAGTGATTTCACTGTTTCACGTCATGAGCTACCAGACGGGTAATGAAGATATCCTCGCAGCATTTGAGTCAGCAAGGAGGGCTTTAGATACAGGCGGCATATTCCTGTTTGATGTCTGGTATGGATCAGGGGTACTGACGGACAAACCTGTGGTCCGCGTTAAGAAAGTTGAGGATGATAAATATAGTTTGATACGGATTGCAAAGCCGGTGATGTATGAAAAGAGAAATGTAGTCGATGTTTGCTATGAGGTGCTGGCAGTTGACAAGGCGGACATGACAGTAAAAACGATTCATGAGACACATAGTATGCGGTATTTCTTTCGGCCCGAGTTGGAATATTATTTGAAACAAACGGGATTTGAACTGATTGATCATGTTGACTGCTCGACGCTTGCGGAAACAGATTTTACTTCATGGACAAGTTATTTTGTGGCGAAAGCTGTCTGATGCATATGAAATCAAAAAAGAATTAGAATACAAAACCTGCGGCTGTAGTATTGAAACGCCGCGAATATGAGGTGAACGATATGGAATTGAAATGGAAAACCTGCCTGCGGGCGGGCGTCACGGTAGGATTATTATTTTTGCTAATCCATTACTGGACAGCTTTTACAGGTTTGGCAGGCGTGGCGCTCGGCGCGGCGAAACCCTTGATCTGGGGCTGTGCCATCGCATATGTGGTCAATATCCCTATGAACTTTTTGGAACGCCATATAGAACCAAAGTGTAAAAAAGAAGCGGCAAAGAAGCTGTGCCGTCCGGTCTGTATGGTGCTTGCATTCTTGTGTATTTTTCTGATTGCAGTATTAATTGTCCAGATGATTGTGCCAGAGCTGATTGGCTGTCTGCAAATTCTGCTCGAAGAATTGCCCGCTGTACTGGATAATATTGTGATCTGGATGGAGGACAATCTGCAAATCAGTGCATTGTTGGCAGTCGAGAACAACGTATTTCAGGGCAGTGAGACAGACTGGCAAGAGATGTTTACGAAAGTCATAAACATTCTGCTCAATGGTCTCGGCGGCGTGATGGGCGCTGCCACGAGCATTATTTCGTCAGTATTTTCAACGGTTGTCACCCTGACAGTCGGGCTGGTCTTTGCCATTTATCTGCTGGTTGGCAAGGAAAAGCTTGGCGGACAGTTCCGGCGGCTGTTCCTGCGGTATCTGCCGCAGAAGGTGACGAAAAAGTTTTACTATGTCATGGACGTTTTGAACCAGTCATTTCACAGCTTTATCGTAGGACAGTGCACAGAGGCGGTGGTTCTCGGGCTGCTCTGCATGGGTGGTATGCTGGTGCTGAGACTGCCATATGCCGCGATGATCGGCTGTCTGGTAGGCTTTACGGCGCTCATTCCGATTGCAGGCGCCTACATTGGCGCGATTGTCGGCGCATTTATGATTTTTACGGTCGCGCCTGTAAAGGCGATTATATTTATTGTATTTCTGGTGATTTTGCAGCAGTTGGAAGGCAATCTGATTTATCCGCGCGTAGTCGGCTCGTCAATTGGTTTGCCGGGCGTGTGGGTGCTTGCCGCCGTGACTGTAGGCGGCGGTGTTATCGGTGTCGGCGGTATGCTGCTGGGCGTTCCGCTGGCGGCGGCTGTGTACCAGCTTTTGAAAAATGACATGAATGTGTCATGAATCAGTTCAAAATAAACTGTGCACAAACCGTATAGTTGTCAAAATCTCCGCTTGCTCTGAAATCCATGATTTCTTTTTTGAGTCTGTAGCTGCCAGCCTTCAGCGTGCCATATAACCATTCCCAGTTTAGCTCGCATTCTGTAGAAGTCCGCTTGGGAATGGTGTATGCAATCTGGTGAAATCCGTATTCTCCATGGATGACATTGGGAATTTCTTCCCATTGATTATTCTTTAGAACTTCTAATACAAAATCGTCCCCGTACTCCAGTTCACCGGTGGGCGCTTTTTCATCATACTGGTGAAACACGAGCGTAGCGCCTGTTGGGGTTATTTTTTCCAGTGTAAAATAAAGTCCGATTTTATCCAGCTCTGCTTCGGGGGTGTGAATGTATGCGCCGCCCTCTTTTTCAGACGCATCAAAAGAGAGTGTGTCGAGAATGTCCATCACCTGTCCGCTGTATTGGTCCCACCAGCTTTCCACGTTGTACGTGAGGGCGACAATGCCGGAATAGTCCTCTCGGAAAGAAATAAAATCCCAGTATGCAAGATTGTCATAGGTGCCGATGTTGGCTGAATGTCCGGCAACAGTGGCTGTTTCCTCATAAAGTCCTGTCCCGCAGACGCCAAAAGAGTCTATGTATGCAAGCTCGATGCTGCCCTCTTCGACGCCTTCTGGATAGAAGCGTATGCCATACAGACCATTTTGCAGCTTTTTGCTGTCCATCGGGCAAGCCTCATAGCGCCAGCCATCGGGAAGGCACAGGGAGAGGTTCCCGTAGGGACCGCCTTGGACAACAGTTGTGGACTCAGGCTTGGGTGGCAGGCTGCACAGCGTAGTTTGCTCTGAAATAGTATTATCTTTGGAGGAAGAATCAGGATTACTTGTATGTTGAAGTTCGGCTGTGCGTGAGAAGGCAGCCGTCGTTTGACTGTTTACAGCTTCGTCTGAAAAACTGGCGTGGCCAGCATTTTTTTCAGTGCGAGCTGGGAGAGTAGTGTTTCCACAGCCAGTTAAGAGCAGGCTTAGGGACAGACTTGATGACATCAATGTCATTTTAATAATTTTTTTCATATGAAACGACTCCTTTCTGAAATACATGTTCTTTAGGCGTTTGCGAAACGCTGAAAACATGAAATATACTGGTTTTTTGTTCTTAATAAAATAATTTCTCCTCAAAAATGTTCACCCTGATCACTTTCCAATCGTTGTAGAAATGCTGAGAACTCCCTTGGAATGCTCATTTTCTGGTAATCATTCTTGTTTTGTTACGTACAAAGCCGGTAACTTAGTTTAGAAATTATATACAAAATTTCATATGTTATCCACATTAAGAAGGACTTCTAAGTGCCAGTTTCAGTTTTCATGCATAGCAAAGGCAGCTTTGTGGAGAAGTACGAAATCTCACACCGGGAAATGACTGAAATGCGGCATTTTTCATCTGGATTTGAGCTGCGGCATGGCGGTTCGCGTATATTATATATAGAAGGAAAAAATGATAGAAGGTTGTGCAGAAGCAGATATTTTTTAAAACTTTTTGTAGTTAAAATGTTCATTGATGCATTTGCCTTGCGAAATATGCGTCATATATTGTGAAACATAGCAGAGTGTGATAGACTTTATTCAATTAAACTTGTTAATGAACAGAGGAAAGGAAACGGAATATGGCGGGGGAAATTTATAAGGTACAAAAACAGGAAGCACCGATTGACTGGGTTGTGGAGGTGCCGGGCTCAAAGAGCATGACAAACAGGGCGCTGCTGATGGCGGCGCTGGCAGATGGTGTAACGACACTAAAGGGAGTGCTGTTCAGTGAAGATTCCAGAAATTTTCTGGGTTCCTTAAAGTCACTTGGTTTTCGGGTAGAGACAGATGAACCGGCAAAGACAGTCAGTGTAGAGGGCTTAAACGGAAAGCTTCCTGTCACAGCAGGAGAAATTTATGTCGGTAGTGCCGGTACTGCCGCGAGATTCCTGACTGCAATGCTTGCTATGGCGGAGGGCACCTTTGTGGTAAATGCTTCAGAACAGATGAAAAAGCGCCCAATGAAGCCGCTTTTTCAAGTCTTGACGGAGTTGGGGGCAGAGCTTGTCTGCCTTGAAAAAGAAGGACATCTGCCGGTTCGAATCAGAGGTATCGGCGGAAGGCTGCCTGCACAAGAAGCTTGCAGTGTCAAGCTCGATATCAGTGAGAGCACACAGTTTTTGAGCGCATTGATGCTGGTATCGCCCATGATCAAACAGGGGCTTTGCATCGAGGTCACAAGTACGCGCAAGGACGGGGCATATATACGGATTACGCGAAAAATGATGGAACGCCTCGGTGCCGTGGTAGATTTTGATGGTGAAAGATATATCATGAAAAGCGGACTTTCTTATCAAGCTGGATGTTACCAGATCGAGCCGGATGTATCGGCAGCCTGTTATTTTTACGCGGCGGCGGCACTGACTGGCGGCAGGGCTGTGGTAAAGAATGTCACATGGCGTTGTATGCAGGGAGATTTGAAATTTCTGGAATTGCTGTCGCAGATGGGCTGTACAGTCAATGATACACCTGATGGAATTGAAGTGAGGGGTGTTGAAGCAGACGGGGGACAGAAGGGCAGACTTAGAGGAATCACGGTAGATATGAAGGATTTTTCCGACCAGACAATGACCCTTGCGGCGCTTGCACCCTTTGCAGACAGTGAGGTGCGTATTGAGAATATCGGGCATATCAGGGTGCAGGAATCGGACCGTATTCACGCCATAGTGACTGAGCTTAGGCGCCTTGGCATTCACTGTGAAGAGGAGAGGGAGGCTATTACAATTCATCCCGGAATACCTAAGCCGGCAGTTATAGAAACTTACGAAGATCACCGTATGGCGATGGCGTTTTCGCTGGTTGGACTGCGCGTGGCTGGAATAGAGATTTTGAATCCAATGTGTTGCCGGAAAACATTTGAAACTTATTTTGAGGTGCTTGACGGACTATGTAATCAGGAATAAAACGTTGTCATACAATCGAATTGCCGCTAATATATTTTAATAAAAATTTCAGAGGGCAGTTTATGCTTGGCAAAAGTAACGATCCTAATGATTCACAGACAAGCGGTGTACTGATTCAATATCTGCGGGAGATCAGTGTATATTTGCAGGAAATTAATATTTCGAAAAAAACGACCATACTGGCAGCAGCGGTTTTAGTGCTTGCAGGACTTTTGGGCGTACACTACAGGGAGGAAGGAACCATTTTGCCCACCAGTTCTAGTGTGGGAGGAAGAGAATTGCCAATTTATTGTGTGCAGACAGAAGAACCAAAGATTGCGTTGACGTTCGACGCTGCTTGGGGCAATGATGATACTAAAAAAATAATGGAAATATTAAAAAAGCATGATGTGAAGGTGACATTTTTTATGACGGGGGGATGGGTAGAAGCCTATCCTGATGATGTCAAAATGATTCTTGCAGAGGGGCATGACTTAGGAAATCACAGCCAGAATCATAAGAACATGAGCCAAATCTCAGATTCTGAAAAGGAAAATGAGATCATGTCTGTACATGACAAGGTAAAGGAACTCACAGGATATGATATGTTCCTGTTTCGTCCGCCGTATGGTGACTATGATTCGAAGCTGATTCATGTCGCAAGGAAGTGTAACTACTATGCAATTCAATGGGATGTGGACAGTCTTGACTGGAAGGATTATGGTGTAGAGTCTATTATAAAGACGGTTACACAAAATGAGCATCTGGGGAATGGATCAATTATTCTTTGCCATAATGGTGCCAAATACACCGCCCAAGCCCTAGAAACACTCATTACAACCCTAAAAGATGCTGGCTATGAGTTTGTACCAGTATCCGAGTTGATCTACAGAGACCATTACCATATGGACCACGAGGGAAGGCAGATTCCAGAGAACAAAAAGAACTGAGTGATATATCAAATGCCAGAAATCAAAAAACGAGCAGACAATTCTACTCGTTTTTTGATGCACGCGGATAGCTGCTGTTGCCGCAGATATGTCCGCGTTATAAGCAGGGCATAATTACCCAGTTGTGATAGAAGGGATTAGTTCGCAGCCTCGTCAGCAGTAGTGGTCTCTGTAGAAACCTCTGTGTTCGCCTCGTCAGCAGCAGTAGTGTCTGTAGAAACCTCTGTGTTCGCCTCATCAGCAGTAGCAGTCTCTGTGCTGACCTCATCAGAAGTAGCGGTCTCTGTACCAGCCTCATCCGTAGCAGCAGTGTCAGCATCAACAGTTTCTGTCGGTGTTGTCTCAGGTGCAACTGTCTCTGGAGCAGGAACTGTAGACTCCTCAGCAGGTGCAGTAGCTGTATCAACAACGTCTGTCTCAACAGGAGCAGTTACGTCATCTGTAGATGAACCACATGCTGTAAGCATTGCTGCGCCTAATGTAAGTGTCATAATTGTAGCTAAAATTCTTTTTTTCATAATATTCTCCTCCATGTCGCGCTAGAGCGCGTGCACTATGTAGTGCCAAAATAAATTTCAGGAATAAGTTTTTGTGTTTCATTCCTGTTGTGCCTTACAAGTGATTATTATACATATATTTTTGCAAAGGTCAATAGAAAATTAAAAACTTTATTCATTTTATATTTACTTTACATTTACGCCGCGTTCACAAATCGTTCACAAATAGCGTGAAAAGTCACAAGAAAGTCTGTGCAAATCTAGTAATAATGCCTTTAAACAGCTTTTTTTATGCACACGGACGCAGAAAGAAATTATGCAGGCAGAGCTGCCCGCGTCCGGCGCGCGAACAGGGAGAAGATGAAGTGTTGCTATTTGATTTTCTGTGAATCCTCCTGATGATAATAAATGATACTATCTGGCGGAATCTCGATATTTTCCACATAAGGTTCTGGCTCCGGTGTCGGCACAGCAGTTCCGCAGCCGGGACAGAATGAGGCGGCCAGTGCAACCTCAATGCCGCAGTTTGGACATTGCTTTGCGCCCTTTACAGAGATGATTTCTGATTTGAGGCGGGCAATCTCCGCATAGGCATTCGACACCGCAGTGTATTTTTCGTCGAGCGCAGAATCGGGGAACAACTGCCTTTTTTCATAGACAGTCTTGCCGATTTCGAGACAGAGCTTATTGATGATAGCCTCCTGTGCACCGATCTGGCTGTTCAAATTAGAAATCCCGGCAGCTTCTTTTGCTTTTCTTGCAATTGTGGAACCTACTTTGTTGATAAAATCCATCGTCTCTCCTTTTCCCAGAGCATATTTGTAGTCGATGCCCTGGATTTATTTGATAATAAAACATTGTGCAAATCTATCTGCACCTATATAATAAAATATGATGCCACAGGTGATAAAAGACGCACCGGACGCAGATGGCAGACATTTTGCATTGGAATAAACAAAAAAGGAGACAACGAAATCATGTCAGTAAAGATTTTTGCGATGACCCATAAACAGTTTGAAGTACCCGCGGATTCTATGTATATCCCGCTGCATGTCGGGCACAAACATGCCAAGGAGGAGTTTGGTTATACCGGCGATGACACCGGCGACAATATATCGGAATTAAATTGTTATTACGCCGAGCTTTCCGGCGTGTACTGGGTATGGAAAAATTATACCGCGGCAGACTGCGTGGGCATCTGCCACTATCGGCGCTTTCTCACAAGTGAGGAGGGGTATGCTTTCACAGAGGCAGAGTACGAGCAGATTTTGAGCGAATATGATATTGTGACGACAAAGCAGCTAGTGCTTCCCGGCTCTTACAGAGACGGGTTTGCAGCACATCACAAGGCAGCTGCGCTCGATGAGACTGGGCGTATTATCGCAGAGCTGTATCCTGAATATTATGACACGTTTGTCAGTTTGGTGCATCAGAATAAGACATACTTTGGCAATATCATGGTGGCGAAAAAGCCGCTTTTTGATGCGTACTGTGACTGGCTGTTCTCCATCTTTTTTGAACTGCAAAAGCGCATTGATCTTGCGTTTGAAGACGACTATCACAAGCGGGTCTTTGGATTTATCTCGGAGTTTCTATTATATGTATGGGTGACGGCAAACCAATACAAGGCATATGAGTGCAGGGTTGCCATCATTGGGGAGAAGAAGGAGACCAGCGAGGTCACGGCAAAGATGGCAGAATTTTTTGAAAAAAAGGACACCGCCGGGGCAAAAGCATATTTTGAAGCAGTCTTAAAACAAAGGCCGGATATCTTGATGGAGGCATCGGATATCAACGGGGAGTGCAAGCTCTGTCTGCAAGCGGTATCGACTGCAAATCTGGAGATTTCGGCATATGGACACTGTTTTCTCGACCACCTTCATACGTATGCGGAGATTATGCAGTATTTCAGAGGGCTGAACAGCATCGCATCGGAGGCAGTCCGCGCCGTGATGACAGCAGCGGAGGCGCAGTCCCAGACGGCAAAGACAGCGTATGTCCGAACGATTGAGGAGAAAAGCTGCGGCGCCGCCAAGGAGGGCATGACAGCGTGGACGACAGAGCTTGCACTGCGCGCAGCAATCCGCTTATATGCGCCGAATCAGGACAGTGCAGACAGGGCATTTGCGTATCTTTTGGACAAGTAAATTTCACTTGTGGAATTTGGCGCCTGCCTTCGCGGAATGTGTTTTGTCAGGAATGTCTGAAATGTAAAAATTAGCACTTGTAATAAGTTCTGATTTAGCATAGAATAATTAGTGGGTGTGCACAGAGGGGCCTGAAAGGGAATGTGTGATATCCATGAAAAATATTGATACAAATAAAAAAAATAAGAATAAAAGTAAAAAGAATAAAAGCAAAAAGTATTTGTGTGCCATGTGCGTTCTGATCTTTGCGCTGTTAGACCCAGTACTGCTCTGCGGCTGTGCAGCGGCGCGGGAGGAAGTGACGCTCGAGCTTGCTGAACCGGAGAGCACCGTATCGGAAAATATGACACAATTGTCAGAAACAGAGACAGCGGTAAACACAAAAACAGATACGGGCATAATAACAGAGCCCGAAAGTTCACCGCAGCAGGTGTATATCTATCTCTGCGGCGCAGTGGCGCTGCCCGGTGTCTACTGTCTTTCGGAAGGCAGCCGTCTGTATGAGGCGGTGGAGATGGCTGGCGGTTTGACACAGGAGGCTGACGAGAACTGTCTCAATATGGCGAGGCAGATTACAGACGGCGAACAGATTGTGATTCTCACGCTTGATGAGGCGGCATCGCTCAAGGAGGCGGGCGCCTATGCGTATCCGGCAGAGCCAAGTGCGCAGGCAGCAGCCCCGCAGAAAGCAGGTCTTGTCAATATCAATACTGCCACAGTGCAGGAACTGACATCTGTGTCAGGTATTGGTGAGAGCAGGGCGCTGGCGATTATTGATTACAGAGAGAAAAACGGCAGGTTTGGCAGCATTGAGGACATCAAGAACGTAGACGGCATCAAGGACGGACTTTTTTCGAAGATAAAGGACAAAATAACGATTTAATAGTATTCATATAATGTCAATGGGAGATTCTAGTGATGGGTAAAAAGGTTTTGGTAGTAGATGATGAGAAGCTGATTGTGAAGGGACTTCGTTTTAGTCTGGAACAGGATGATATGGAGGTTGAGTGCGCCTATGACGGAGAAGAGGCGCTCGAGATGGCAAAGAATAAAAAATATGATCTGATTCTGCTGGATATCATGCTTCCAAAGCTGACAGGGCTGGAGGTCTGCCAGCAGATCAGGGAATTTTCGGACGTGCCTGTCATCATGCTCACGGCAAAGGGCGAGGACATGGACAAAATACTCGGGCTCGAGTATGGTGCCGACGACTATATTACCAAACCTTTTAATATTCTGGAGGTAAAAGCGCGCATCAAGGCAATCATACGAAGGACTGGCGCAAAGACAAAAGAATCCGTAGACAAAAAGACGCAGGTGATCGAGGCAGGTGACTTGAAGCTTGACTGCGAGGGCAGGCGCCTGCATGTAAACGGAAAAGAAGTCAACCTTACAGCCAAGGAATTTGATGTTCTGGAACTTCTCGTGCTCAATCCCAACAAGGTCTATGGCAGGGACAATCTGCTGAAGCTGGTTTGGGGGGAGGATTATCCCGGCGATGTGCGGACTGTAGATGTGCATATACGGCGTCTGCGTGAAAAGATTGAGCCAAACCCAAGTGAACCTAAGTACGTACACACCAAATGGGGCGTAGGATACTATTATAAATAGGGGACTATTATAAATAGGAGAAAACAGTGGGAAAGCTTTGGGAAAAGATGAAAAAAGGAAAAGCTTTTACAAGCTTTAGAAGTCTAAAGACAAGAATGTTCTGTATGATTGTGGCTGCGGGAATTGTGCCGTGTATCGTGCTTCATGTTGGTATCCTTGAGCGCTATCTGGACAATACGATCGCGACGAGGACCAATGAAGTGCAGACGCAGGTGAAGATTATCGCAGATCATCTGATTACATATAATTATATGCTCGACAGCAGCAGCGAGGTCGTTAATGCAGAGCTTTCACAGTTATCAAACCTCTATGACGGCAGGGTGCTGATTGTCAATAGCGGACTGAAAATCATCAAGGATACTTACGCAGTCAGCGAGGGAAAGATTATTATTTCTGAGGCGATCATCAAGTGTTTAAAGGGTGAGGGCGCTTCGGACAGCCTAAAGGACGCAGGCTATATTGAGATCGTTGTGCCGATCGAGGAAAAATTTGAGGGCAAGTCTCATGTGCTGGGGGCGATGCTGACCAGTGTGTCAACAGACAGTATCCGCAGTGGTTATGAGTATATTCAGAGCCGTGCTTTTTTGCTGGAGCTGCTCTCGATGGTGGTGATTTTTGGCATTGCCCTTCTTTTGAGCCGCAAGATGTTAAAGCCTTTTGAGAAAATTACAGATGCGATCAACGATGTGAAAAACGGCTTCACAGATGAGGAGATCAGTGTCACGGACTATATCGAGACCGAGAATATCGGTGATGCCTTTAATCAGATGATGGGCAGAATGAAAGTGCTGGACGATTCCAGACAGGAATTTGTATCCAATGTGTCCCACGAGTTAAAGACACCGCTCGCCTCTATGAAGGTGCTGGCGGATTCGCTGATCACGCAGGAGGATGTGCCTGCGGAGCTGTACCGTGAGTTTATGACAGATATCGCGGAGGAGATCGACAGGGAAAACAAGATTATTACGGATTTGCTCTCCCTCGTCAAGATGACTAGGACCTCGGCAGATATCAATGTCGATACAGTGGATATGAATCAAGTCTTAGAGCTGCTGCTAAAGCGGCTGGGGCCCATTGCTTCGCGGGCGGAGGTCAAGCTGGTCTTTGAGAGCCGCCGGCCGGTGATTGCGGAAGTGGACGAAGTCAAGCTCACGCTGGCGTTGACGAATCTGGTGGAAAATGCAATTAAATACAATAAAAAAGGCGGCTGGGTAAAGGTGATACTCGATGCGGATCACCAGTATTTTTCTGTAGAGGTATCGGATTCCGGCATGGGGATTCCGCAGGAGTCGATTGAGCATATTTATGAACGTTTTTACAGGGTGGATAAATCCCATTCGAAGGAAATCGGCGGGACGGGATTAGGGCTTGCCATTACCAAGAGTGCGATTCTGCGGCACCGGGGGGCGATCACAGTGAGCAGTGAGGAGGGCGTAGGGACCGTATTTAGCGTCAAGATTCCGCTTACGTATATCGCGCAGTAGATGAGAAAAATATATGAAGAATATCCTGTAAATTAAGAAAGGCGGCAGTATGGTTTTAATGCCTTCGGGGAGATATCGCAGAGTTCTGCTTTTGCTTGGAATGCTGTTTTTGCCGGTGCTGATTATGACCGGATGCAGTCCTTCCGAACAGAAGGGGACAGCCGTCGATATTTCCTATCTGAATAAAAAAGAGACAAAGCTTGTGACAGAGACGCACTATCTTGAGAGCACAGACACGAAGGACATGATTGTGGAGGTGCTGACGCTTCTGTGCTCTGTGCCGGATAACAAAGAGTTGAAGGCGACGCTCACAAGCGGGATTAATATTATTACGTACTCCTATGACGGCGAGCAGGTCATTGTGTCTCTTGGAGAGAAATACAAAGAGCTCTCAGGCACCACGGAGGTATTGACGAGGGCGGCGCTTGTCAGAAGCCTGACAAATATACCAGATGTGAATTATGTGATGCTCACCGTCAATGGAGAGTCTCTGACAGATTTGTCGGGGAATGCGATCGGCGCCATGACGGCGGACATGTTTGTGAACAATGCCGGGACGCAGGTCGAGAAAGTCGAGAGTAAGGTGACGCTGCGGCTGTATTTTGCCAATGAGACAGGGGACGGGCTTGTGGCGGTGAACAGAGAGCTGACGCACAATGCCGATTTATCGAATGTATCCATGGAAAAGCTGGTCGTGGAGCAGCTTATCAGCGGTCCAGCAAGCGACGAGACATTCCCGACGGTCAGCCCGGATACAAAACTGCTCAACATTACAGTCAAGGACGGTGTGTGTTACCTGACATTTGACAGTGCGATGCTCACGGCAGTGAACAATGTGACAACGGACGTGACGATTTACTCGATTGTCAATTCTTTGGTGGAGCTGAGCAATATCAATAAAGTGCAGATTTCGATAGATGGGAATAAGGATGGCAAATTCCGGGACAAGTATGAGGCCTCCACAATTTTTGAGAGAAATCTGTCGCTGGTTAATTAGTATTTGATTCATACTATAATATATAGAAAGGTTTAGTGAATGAGGAGACCACTCTGCTGTGTCTGTGCAGCATTTGTGGTGACTGTGTTCTTATATTTACAGATAAATCCCGCACCCGTGCCCAAACTCTGTTTGGAGGAGGGCAGCATCGTGACCTTGCAGGGCAGGGTCGTACAGAAGTACACGCAAGAGGAGACGCTGGTGCTGCAGCTGGACTGTGTGAGTATGGTACATCCAAAGCAAAAAATAGATGGCAGGGTTTTGTGCTATATAGAACAGAAAGAGTGCAGTATCGTTCCCAAAGCAGGGAGTATCATCGCGGTGGAGGGCAAAGTTTCTGGCTTTAGCAGGGCACGCAATCCGGGAGAATTTGACGCCCAAGGATACTATCAGCTTCAGGGCGTGGCATTTCGGCTCTACAGGGCGGAGGTTATCGCGCAGGGCAGCGGTTATTCTGCCTATCGGGAATATTTATACCAGATCAGGCATTTTTTTGAGGAGATTTTTGACAGCGTACTTTCGCCCAAAGATGCGTCGATTATGAAGGCAATCCTTCTTGGCAGCAAGTCGGGGCTTGACGAGGAGAGTAAGCAGCTTTTTCAAAAGAGCGGCATCGCCCATATTTTTGCAATCTCAGGGCTTCATATCACAATGCTTGGCATGGGGTTATATCATATATTGCGAAAGCTCTGGATACCACAGCCGCTTTGTGCAGTGGTGTCTGTCGGCGTGATGGTTGCCTATGGAGATCTGGCTGGCATGAGCAGCTCTGCATACCGTGCGGTCGTGATGTTTGGCTTGCAGCTTGCGGCGCAGATGCTGCGGCGGACATATGACATGCTGACGGCGCTGGCGCTCGCGGCTGTATTGATATTGATGGAGGAGCCGCGGTATCTGTATTATTCAGGCTTCCAGCTTTCCTTTGGCGCGATTCTTGGGATTGGCTGCCTGTCGGAGCTGATCAAGCCTGTGCGGTGGAAAGTTTTGGAGCCGCTCTGTGCAAGCCTGCGTATTTTTCTGGTGCATTTTCCGATCATGCTGAGCGTTTATTATGAATTTCCTGTGTACTCGTTTCTGCTGAATCTGGTGATAATCCCTGCGATGTCTGTCTTGATGGCGGCGGGACTGGTCTGTCTTGCCGCTGGCAGTTTGCCGGCTGTCTTTGGTTTTTGGCTGGCAAAGCTGGCAGGCGGGGTGTGCCATCTGCTGCTGGCGTGCTTTGAGGGACTCTGTGTGCTGTCGCTCAGGCTTCCATTTGCTAACTGGGTCGTGGGAAAACCAGATCTATGGAGAAGCTGCGCATTCTGTGCGGTGGTGGTGTTTTTGTATGCCGCACACCAGTATGGTGCGTTTTTATCCAAACGGCTGCCCAGAGAGGGCTTGTATCATGCAAGAGGAGCTTTGTACGGACAAAAGGAGCTGGCGGTAGGACTGCCTGCGCTGGTAAAGTTTGTGGCAGTGCTCTCGGCGGTCCTGCTGCTCAGTGACAACCCGGCTGACGGCGTGTCGATGACTTTTCTGGACGTGGGACAGGGGGACTGTATCTGGATTGAGAGCGCTGCGGGCGAGCAGTTTCTGGTCGATGGCGGAAGTTCGTCGAAGAGCAGGACAGGGAGATATACGATTGTGCCATTTTTGAAATATAATGGGGTTTCTGTATTGGAGGCAGTTTTTTTGACGCATCTGGACAGCGACCATATCTCAGGCATCATGGAGATGCTGGAGGGCAGTGGTCAGGCGCTGGAGATCAAGATCAAGCGCCTGTGCATTTCCGACGCCGTGATTGAAGATGAGCCGTATCATGAACTGAAAGCGCTGTGCGAGCGCAGGCAGATTCCGATTTACCGCCTGAAAGCAGGTGACAGCATGGAAGCGTGCGGTCTGCGCTTCGAAGTGCTTCATCCGCATGCTGGTTACGAGGCAGCTTCGCGCAACAGTTCTTCCCTTGTAATGAAACTGGAAGCCGAAGGTGTCACAGCGCTTCTGACAGGAGATGTGGAGGCAGACGGGGAACAGGCGGCAGCAGGACGGCTTTTGCAGCAGAACGATGCTGCGGGCATTGATATTTATAAGGCGGCGCACCACGGCTCGAAATATTCGAATACCCAAGCGCTGTTATCGCAGCTACAGCCAGAGACTGCAATTATTTCCTGCGGGGAGAACAACCGTTACGGCCACCCGCATACCGAGACCGTTGAGCGCTTAGAACAGACTGGGAGTGATATCTGGATAACAAAGGACACAGGCGCCATAACAATACATATCAGAAAGGGAAGTTATACAATCGAACCTTTTCTGAAAAATGATCAGAAGTAATATAAAATATATCAAAAAAGAAGATTAAAGAATGAGGAAAGAAGCATAGAATGAAAAGGATAGCACAGGACATTAAGAGCGCCCAGTTCAGCCATCTCTATCTCCTCTATGGGGAGGAGGCGTATCTGCGCAGGCAGTACCGCGATAAACTCAGAGCTGCGCTGGTTCCGGCGGACGATACGATGAACTGCAGTGTGTATTCCGGCAAGGATATCAATGCCAGTGAAGTGGTTGATTTGGCGGGCACGATGCCGTTTTTTGCAGAGCGCAGGGTGATTATCATCGAGAACAGCGGCTGGCTGAAAAGCGGCAATGACCAGTTTCTTGCGCTTGTTAAGGCAATTCCGGATACAACGTATCTGATCTTGGTGGAGGAGGAGACGGACAAGCGGAGTAAACTATATAAAGCAGTCACGGCGAATGGCTATGCGGCGCTCTGTGAAATGCAGGACGAGGCGACACTCAGAAAATGGGTGATGGGGCTGTTAAAAAAAGAAAATAAACTGATTACGCCGGGCGCGCTGACGCTGTTGCTAGATAAGACAGGCACAAGCATGGAAAATATCCGCCGCGAGGTGGAGAAGCTTGTGTGCTACAAATATTATGACGAGGGAATTACGGCTTCGGACGTGGAAGAATTGTGTATTGTCCAGATACAGAACCAAATCTTTGACATGGTGGAGGCCGTCGCGCAGAAAAAGCAGAAGCAGGCGTTAAAGCTATATTATAATCTGCTCGCCCTGAAAGAAGCGCCCATGAAGATTCTGGCGCTGATTGCCAGACAGTTCAATATGCTGCTGCAAGTAAAAGAAATGAAATCAAAGGGATACCATGAGAGCGACATTGCCAGACAGACAGGGTTAAATCCCTATTATCTGAAAAAGAAATATATCCCGCAGGCGGCGCAGTTCAGACAGGCACAACTGGAAACCGCCCTGAAAGCCTGCGTGGAGGCGGAGGAGGCTGTCAAGACAGGGCGCATGCCTGATCTGCTGAGCGTGGAACTTATTATCGTGAGTCTGAGCACAGACTAGATAAAAAACAATAAAAAGAGGGAGGATGCATATGATACCAAATGACCCGGTGATGCTTTTGAGCTATATCAATCTTAAATTAAGAGACTTTTATCCAAGCCTTGAGGCGTTCTGTGAGGATACAGAGGAGGAGCCACAGAAAATCATAGACAAACTTGAGCAAATTGATTATCATTACGACAGACAGAAAAATCAGTTTGTCTGAATATATTGAAATGCAGAGTCATAACAGGAGGCTAAGATTATGAAAAAATGGATACTGCCCCTGCTGGCAGCAGTTTTTGTGCTGCAAGGGTGTGCGCACAAGGAAACGCAGTCCGGCGCTGTGGCAGAAAGCGCGGCGGCTGTCACGGAGGAGTACAGCGAGGGTGAGTCGAGGAGTACGATACTAGAAGAAAAACTTGAGAAGGAGGCACGCAGACGAGAGGAGGAGTCCGCACAGACAGAAGCGGCAGGAATCACATTCACAGATGATCTTGGCAGGACGGTCACGGTAGAGCGCCATGACAGGGTGGTCACACTGATTGGCAGCTTTACAGAGCTATGGCTGCTTGCAGGCGGTGACGTGGTGGGCGCGGCCAATGATTCATGGACCAGCTTTGACCTGCAGTTAGGGGAGGAGGTCGTCAATGTCGGCTCCCATCTTGAGCCGGATATTGAGAAGATTATAGCCTTAAAACCAGACTTTGTGATTGCCAGTGCCAACACAGAGGCGGATATGGATCTCGAGAAAATTCTGGAAAATGCCGGCATCACGACAGCGTACTTTTCTGTATCAAACTTTAACGAATATATGAATATGCTGGAAATCTGTACGGATATCACTGGCAGAGAGGATTTGTACCGTCAAAACGGAATTGAAGTCAAAAAGCAGGTGGATGCAGCGCGGGAACGGGTGAACCAGAGAAACCTTGAAGGCAGGAAAGCGCCTGAAGTTGTCTTTTTGAGGGCGAGTGCATCGAGTGTCAAGGCAAAAGGCAGCTATGGCAATGTCGGCGGGGAAATGCTTGCAGAGCTTGGCTGTATCAATATTGCTGACGATAACAACAGTCTGCTTGACGATTTGAGCATGGAGGCGATTATTGCCGCCGACCCGGATTTTGTCTTTGTGACAACGCAGGGAAAGGACGCGGAGGCAGTCCGGCAGAATATAGAGAATACACTGTTAAACAATCCTGCGTGGAGTAAACTTACCGCTGTGAGGGAGGGCAGGTATTATGTTCTCGAAAAAGAGCTGTATAATCTAAAACCCAACGCAAGGTGGGGCGAGGCCTACCAGAAACTTGCCGAAATCCTGTACGGTGAGGCAGAATCATCAAATCAATAAAAGAAATAATAGTGCCGCCCTTTATCTGAAAATACTTTGAGGCGGACATCAAAGACTTCTTCAATGATGTGCTGTCGCAGGCATTCTTCGGGGGTGGCTGTGGCAGCAATTTTTCTGTCCTGCATAATGACAAGCGTGTCAGAAATCTCAAGTGCCTGTCCAATGTCATGAAGCACGAGAATCACGGTTTTCCCCTGCAATTTTAGCTGTGTAAGCATTTCCATAAAAGCCCGCTGCCCGTTGAGATCAAGATAGGTGGTAGGCTCGTCAAGGACAATATAGTCACAGTCCTGTGCGAGCGTCATCGCAAAGAAGGCGCGTTGGCGGATTCCGCCGGAGAGCGTGTCCGCATACTGTGCAGCGTAGGGCGCCACCTGCGCAAAGTCCATCGCCGCCTCAACAATTTCGATATCCTTTTTAGACTTTCTGCGCGCAAAGCCCAGATGCGGGAAGCGTCCGTGCTCTACCAGCGTTTTTACAGGCAGCGCTGGAATGATGGTGCGCACCTGCGGCAGAAAAGACACCCTGCGCGCGCGTTCTCTAACTGGCATGGCAAGATAGTCTGTGCCATCTAGCAGGATACTGCCCGAAGTGACCTTGGAGGAGCCGTTCAGACATTGGAGAAGTGTGGTCTTGCCGCAGCCGTTTGGCCCGATGACTGTCGTGATCTCTCCTTTTTGAAAAGTGACTGAAATTTTATGTAAGATTGGAACAAAGTTACAGCGGATATCCACTTGGTGAAATTCAAGCATTGACTCTGCGTCCTCCTTTTTTGGTAAATAACAGATACAGGAAAAACGGCCCTCCGACAAAGGACATCAATACGCCGGCAGGCAGCTCAAAGGGGGAGAATGCCACCCGTCCCAGAATGTCGCAGATGACGACGAAGCTCGCGCCAAGCAGGGCTGAACAGGGCAGCAGAAAGCGGGCGTCGTTGCCAAAAAGGCGGCGGCAGATATGGGGAACAATCAGCCCGGCAAAGCTCAATAGCCCGGCAAAGCTTACTACGCAGCCCGACAGAATGCTCGACAGCACGAGCAAAAACAGCCGAACTAAGGTGACATTAAGCCCCAGTGAACGCGCAATATCGTCTCCTAGATTGAGCACATTCACAGCTTTTGCGGCGAGAATGGACAAAAACAGTGCGGCAAGAATGGCGGCAGCCGGAAATTTCAGGCTTTCAAAAGTCAGCCCTGACAGCGAGCCAATCATAAAGGTGGTGAGATTTACGGTGAGATCTGTGTCAAGGAGTTTGATAGTGTTGATGCCTGCATTGAGGAAGCTTGACACAGTGATGCCTGCAAGAATGATGGTAGTGCGTGAGCTGTCCGCCATATATGCCAGCCCGAAGATTGTGAGGGTGGTGAGCAGGGCGCCTGCAAAAGCCGCTATGGGAATGCTGTATGCGGCATGGTTTCCAGCAAACATCAGCGTGAGCATCACAGCAAAACCGGCGCCGGAATTGACGCCGATGGTGTTTGGGCTTGCGAGGGAATTGTTCATGACACTCTGCAACAGGACGCCGGCGGCTGCAAGTCCCATGCCAGCCAGACATGCCCCAGCGACGCGCGGAAGGCGGACAGTGTTTACTAAGATATAGGTAGTGGACTCCTTGTCGAGACCAGCCAGACACCGCAGGACACTTGCGGGGGAGAGCGGGACACTGCCCAGCAGAATGCCCGCAAAGATGCAGCACAGGAGCAGCAGGACAAGGAGTAGTATTTTATGCTTTTGCATGATAAAAGGTCTCCGTTTGGTATTTAATTATTTGTAACACAGGTACTTTTATAATAATGGCATATTTTCACGCTGAAATCAAATACTATTTTGCAGAAGCTTACCCGTATAATGTTTTTTAATCAAATAAAATTTTGTCTACCGTGACAAACTCATATCCCTGCTGTGTCAGCTCATCGACGACCATAATTGCAGCCTCGACGGAGGTGTCATAATAATCATGCAGCAGGATAATATCATTGTCGGTAATTTTGCTGAGGATTGTGCTTGCCACCAGGTCCGCGTTGGCGGTACACCAGTCGAGAGGGTCCACATTCCACAGGACAGGAAACATATTCAGGTCTGTCTCGAATTTTTTGTCCCATGAACCATAGGGAGGGCGCACATACTGCACCTCTGCGCCGGTAATATCATGGAGAATCTCGTTGGTCTGTATCAGCTCTTCTTTGAACTGGCTTTTGTTGGAGGCGGTGAGCTGTATGTGGCTGTAGGTGTGATTGCCGATGAGATGCCCTTCGTCGTGCATCCTTTTGATGAGATCGGGATGGAGTTCTGCATGTTCACCCGTGACAAAGAAGGTCGCCTTTACATCCCGCTTTTTCAGCTCATCGAGAAGCTGTGCGGTGTAGACAGGGTGCGGACCGTCATCGAACGTGAGGGCGGCACGTTTGATATCGACGGGGGTCTGGGCGGTGGAGGCGATTGCCGGAATTGAGTGCTGATAGTAGAGCGGTCTTGCGATCGCCGTCACCGTCAGAAACATACATATAAGATATAAGATATTGAATATATGATGATACTGTTTCATATACAGAACCGCCGCATTGTCATGTATTTGTGATAATGATATGCAAAAGAAAGAAGAAAGATTCCTAAATGTTTTGTTGTGGGAACAGTCAAAGAATGGTATACTAAAATAGGAGAGTGTCTCGTTACAGTCCGTCAGGGCTGAAAAATAACGAAGTCTCTAAGAATGGAGAAAGGTATAAAATAGATGGAAAAGAATAAGAAATGGCATATATTTGAGGATATGACTGCAAAATGTTATAAGGCGCTGGATAATGGGAATATTATCAATGAATGCTGGTACAGCGCATATGATACGCTGCTGGAAATCATCGAGGAGGAACAGAAAAAATACCCGGGCGGCTTTGGAGAGCTGGCAGAAATTGATGAGCGCACAGAGTATAAATATAATGTTCAGGGCTGGGTGGACGACTACTTTAAAGAGCTTAATGCACTGGGGGATTACGACCGGATTTACAAAGATGGCTTGCGGCTGCTCGAAGCATTTCAGTGGGCAAAGCAGTCCTCTGTCCAGATTCGGATGCGCGTTGTCAACGCGATGGAGAGGATTGGCATGCATGATGCTGCCAACCGGTTTAGTGAAGAGTGGGTTGGAGAAGAGCCAGATGATATCAATGCGCTGTTTGCATCGCTGATATTTGGCAAAAAGGAGAAGGAACATGCTTGAAAAAAATGTGAAGCTTGAGAATAAAACGATACTTGTGACAGGGGCCGCAGGATTTATCGGCGCCAATCTGATACTGTCGCTCTTAAAAAATGTGGAACATGTCGAAATCATCGGAATCGACAATATGAATGCCTATTATGATGTGGCACTCAAAGAATTTCGGTTAAACCAGATCAGAGAGCTGGCATCTGGCGTGACAGGAACGTTCACTTTTATCAGGGAGAGCATTGCAGAACAGAAGAAGGTCAAAGAAATTTTTGAGACGCACAGACCACAGATTGTTGTGAACTTGGCGGCACAGGCAGGCGTGCGCTACAGCATCGAAAATCCAGATGCCTACATCGAGTCCAATATGATTGGCTTCTACAATCTTCTCGAGGCATGCAGGCACAGCTATGACGGGGGGGCAGGCGGTGTCGAACACCTTGTGTATGCAAGCTCGTCCTCTGTCTATGGAAGCAACAAAAAGATACCTTACGCGACAGAGGACAAAGTGGACAATCCTGTATCGCTCTACGCCGCCACCAAGAAATCCAACGAACTGATGGCGCATGTTTACGCAAAACTTTATGGAATCCCATCGACAGGACTTCGCTTTTTTACCGTGTATGGTCCGGCAGGACGCCCGGATATGGCATATTTTGGCTTTACAGACAAACTTGTCAAGAATGAGACGATCAAAATCTTTAACTACGGCAACTGCAAACGCGATTTTACCTATATTGATGATATTGTCACGGGCGTACAGTCTGTGATGCAGTGCGCGCCGCTTCCAAATGAGGAGGGCGTCAAATACAAGATTTACAACATCGGCAACAACCAGCCTGAGAATCTGCTTGATTTTGTGGAGATTTTACAGGAGGAGTTAAAGCGTGCAGCGATACTGCCGCAGGAGTATGACTTTGAGGCGCACAAGGAGCTTGTGGGAATGCAGCCGGGAGATGTGGAGGTGACGTATGCCGATGTGAGTGAACTCGAGCGTGATTTTGGCTTTAAACCGTCTACAGATCTGAGAGACGGACTTCGGAATTTTGCCCGCTGGTACAAGGAGTTTTATTTGTAAAATGATTGCAATTCAACAATGAAATAGGTATACTAATCATTGTAGAACGAAGAAAAAGGACGTGGAATGTCATGGATTTTAACAGAAAAAAGATACGTCTGGGTGATTTGCTGGTAGAAACTGGCAATATCACTCAGGAGCAGCTCGAGCGTGCGCTGAAAAAACAAAAAGAGAGAAATAAAAAATTAGGAGAAATTCTGGTTGATGAAGGCATTCTCACCGAGGATGATATCGCTGCGGCACTGAGCAGGCAATTAAATATCGAGATTGTTGATTTGCAGAATATCAATATAGACAAGGGCGTGACAAAGCTAGTGCCGGTGAACATTCTCAAGAAATATACAATGATGCCGTTTGCATTCAGCGAGCACAATAAGAATGTACTGCGCGTGGCGATGGAGAATCCGCTGGATACGTATGCGCAGGAAGATGTGTCTATCATCACAAATTATCAGGTAGAGCCCGTTGTTGCCACAACACGCAGCATTATGCTTGCTATTGACAAATATCATGGGCAGGAGGAGATCAAGCACGCCCTCAAACAATATGCCAAGGAAAAGAAACTTGAGGTCGAAGTGGACGAGCGTGAGGAGACAGAGATCAACAGTTCGCCTATTGTAAAGCTGGTCAAGGAAATGATTGATCTGGCGGTGCGCCAGCGTGCGTCAGATATTCATATCGAACCGATGGAGGAGTACATCCGCGTGCGGTACCGTATTGATGGGGTACTCCAGAAAAAAGCAAGCTATAACATCTCTGTACTCCCTGCCATTATAGCGCGTATTAAAATCATTGGCGGCATGGATATTTCAGAGAAAAGAAAACCGCAGGACGGCCGTATCACACAGGTAGTAGACCATGTGGAATATGATATCCGTGTGTCCATACTGCCCACAGTATTTGGCGAGAAGGTCGTTATGCGTCTCACCGCCAAGATGGCACTCACCAGAGAGAAGAGCCAGCTTGGATTCAAACCCTACGAGCTTGAGCAGTTTGACTATATTATCAGGAATCCGCACGGAATCCTGCTGGTAACAGGGCCTACAGGAAGTGGAAAATCAACGACACTGTACACGGCATTAAGTGAACTGAATACCAATGATGTGAATATTATCACCGTTGAGGACCCTGTCGAGGCAAATCTTGACGGCATTAATCAAGTTCAGGTAAACCCTAAGGCTGAGCTGACCTTTGCGAGTGCATTGCGCTCTATTTTGCGGCAGGACCCTGATATTATCATGATCGGTGAGATACGGGATACAGAGACTGCCTCCATCGCGGTGCAGGCTTCTATCACGGGCCATCTCGTCGTCAGCACCTTACATACGAACTCCGCAGCAAGCTCAATCACCCGCTTGGAGGATATGGGGATTGAGTCCTATCTGATTGCGGACTCTGTGATCGGTGTTATCGCGCAGCGTCTTGTCAGACGGCTCTGCCCGCTGTGCAAGACGCCAAAGCAGGCAACAGAGCAGGAGAAGGAGTTTATGGGCGTGGATACTGCAAAGGACATTACGATCTATGAACCCTGCGGCTGTTCAAAATGTGAGAATACTGGATTTAAAGGAAGAATCGGTGTGTACGAGATTATGCGGATGTCTCCGGCACTCAAAAAGATTATCAGCAGACGCGAGGGGGCGGATATTTTAAAACAAAAGGCAATTGAGGAGGGTATGCGCACACTGCGCATGAGCGGTTCGGAGTATGTGCTTGACGGCACAACTTCTTTTGCTGAGGTTGTGAGGATCTCTTTTGACGCATAGCCTTTGACAAGATTTAATTTGAGAGCGAAGTGGGAAAGGGGCAAAATACAGACATGGCAAAATACGGGTATGAGGCCATTGATAAGATTGGAAAGGAAACCAAAGGTTCCATCGAGGCAAACAGTGAGGAAGAGGTAAAAAATAAATTGAGAAGTCAGGGGCTTACCGTTGTGTCCGTAAAGGGACAAAGCATCTTGACGCAGGATTTGAATATTCAGATTGGCGGTTATCCGACGGCGAGAGACCTGAGCGTCATGTGCCGCCAGTTTGTCAGCATGAATAAGGCGGGCGTGACGATCATGGAGACACTGCGCATGCTGTATGAGCAGACAGAGAACAAGCGGCTAAAAGATGCACTCAATGAGGTGCGGGTCGGCATTGAGAAAGGCGATACGCTTGCGCAGGCGCTGGGAGACCATCCCAAAGTATTCCCAGACCTGATGATCAACATGGTGGCAGCGGGTGAGGCGTCAGGTACATTACATATCGCGATGGATCGTGTATCGACACAATTGGAGAAATCCAGCCGGACACAGGCGCTGGTAAAGAAAGCGATGATTTATCCAACCGCGGTATTTATTATCGCCATCGTGATCACCATCGTCATGCTGGTCGTCGTGATTCCCTCGTATGAGACGATGTTTGTTGACTTGGGCACCGAACTGCCCGCCATCACGAAATTTTACGTGGCAATGAGTAATGGCCTGATAAATTACTGGTTTATTATTGTGCCAGTAGTGGCGGGTATCGCTGCAGGCATTGTCTATTTCTCAAAGACAAATGCTGGAAAGCATTTTTTGGCCTGATGACACTAAAGATACCAATGTTAAAAAATATGACAGTCAAGTCCGCCTCCGCGCAGATGGCAAGAACGCTGGGCACGCTGTTAGGCTCTGGCGTGACACTGGTTGAGGCGACAGAGATCGTCTCCGGCATTATGGGAAATGTGTATTTCAAAGAAGCACTCAAAGATGCAGCAGATCAAGTTTCGATTGGTATGCCGTTGTCCCGTCCGCTGGAGGACTGCGGGCTCTTTCCGCCGATGGTCTATCATATGCTGCGCATCGGTGAAGAGTCAGGAAGCACAGAAGAAATGCTGGATAAGCTGGCAGACTATTATGATGAGGAAGTGGAAATGGCAGTGCAGTCGCTGATGGCAGCGCTCGAGCCGATGATTATCGTCGTGCTCGCAGTGGTTGTAGGCGGGCTGGTAGCCGCATGTATGGCGCCGATGATGACGATGTACACGGCATTGGACTCGATGTAAAATAGTATATACGATATATGGGGACATCTCGCAGGGAGATGTCCTTTTTAAAACAGTATTATAAATCAGAATAGGTAATTTTGTCTCATATCGGGGAATTATCCAATACATCTTGTAGAAGTGGCGGATAACCAGCTTTCATTTGAAAATGCGAACAATATAGACCTGTTCGAGATGATGAAAATTTTTATGATATCACAAATAGCAGAAAACAGCGGGCGCAGGAGTATGAAAAGCAGAATCTATACTATGCGATGATTTACAAAAATAGTCGTTTGATGCAATGTATGGCCGTTTCGTGCAAACTGCTTTTGAAAAGAAACACTTTAGCCGATATTTTTTACGCAGAGCATTACGATCTGAGAAAAAATAAAGAATAGAGGAAGACAATGAAGATAACAATGAAGATAGCAGTCTGTGACGGCCGCAGAGAGGACAGAACTAGAGTGAGGGAATTATTGGAGGCATATCAACAGGAAAGCGGGAGCGAAATCAAGCATCTTGAAATCCGTGAATATGCTTCAGGCGCTGCACTGTGTGCAGATGATGAATTTTTGCAGTCATGTAAGCTTCTCTTTCTCGATATCAACATGGAGGCGATGGAGGGTTTGAGAACAGCCCGCCAGATTAAGGAAAAATATCCTGCGATCCATGTGATTCTAGTGACAGCCTGCATGAATTATGCACTAGACGGATACAAGGTCAAAGCGAGCCGCTTTCTGCTAAAGGAGGATTTGGAGCAGACACTTGGGGAATGCATGGATGACATTCTAAAAGAAATCGGGCAGGAGAGCCAGACAATCACGCTTGATTTCGTGGAGGGGAAAATACAGCTTCGGGCAGATGAAATAATTTACATTGAGACAAACAAACATAAGAATGTATTTTATACCCAGAACAGGGTACTGAACATTTATAAAAAAATGGACGAGCTGGAGGAAGCGCTGCGGGGAATGGGGTTTTTGCGGATTCACCAGAGTTTTCTGATTAATATGCGCTACATTGTAAAAATCAGCAGTTACCTTATGACACTGACCACAGGAAAAGAGATTTCTGTGCCGAAATCGCGGTATCCCGAAGTAAAACGGCAGTATACGCTGTTTAAAACGGCGCTGTGAGTATGGCTGTCCGGTGCTGTCAATGGTCATTTGGTGCAGTGCAGGTTTATATAAAGGGTATTTCTGCCGATATCATAAGAGATATCAGCGAAAGGAGGATATCGATGAAAGTAACAGATGTGTTTTCGTGGCTGCCCGCGGACGCGATCAGCATCGGAGAATTGGAGCTGCTTTTTGAAGGGCAGCACAATGGAACATATGAAGGGGCATATACCGTATCGCTGGATATGCCGGAACAGGCGGGTATGGATATCAGAAACAGCAGTGCAGCATTGGCTGAAGAAGGTAAAAAGACAGCGTTTGTGTTAAAACATGATACTGTTATTGCTGTGATCGGATACCGGGAGACTATCAGAGAATAAGGAGGAGACTATGAGCATTTATGGAATAGGAACAGCAGGATACCCCATGACAGGGTATGAACCTCGAAAGACACCAAGGAGCGCAGCGGCAAATAATTATACGAATCAGATGAGCAGTGTGACACAGACCACACAGATGTCCAGCGGGACATTTGAGCTTCATATTTCAAATGATACAGATGGAGAGGCGGTCGGCGCTACATGCGGTTCGGATTATTCCGTGACAGTTTATCAGCCAAATGACTTTGACCCGGCAAATCCCGTGTACAAGGTAAAGGTGTGGGACAAGGAGGGAAATGTGACAGAGCGCATGGTGGACGTGTCAAAGGTAGATACCAGAAGCAGTGATTTCATTGATATGTTCGCTTATACAAGCCATCTGTCAGCGAGCGGGGAATATCCCAATGCGGATTCTGCTTTTATGGGAGCAGATGCAATCCGGCATGGTGCAGATGGCAGAAGCTATGACGACCTTTTTCAAAAGACAGATTGGCTCAGTGTTGTGAGAGATGCGATGCAGATGCAGTTTGAGGCCAAGAATTTAGAGGGATATCTGGAATATAAGCGCTTTTTAGATTTTCTGGAACAGTAAATTCTGAACAGTAATTTTTAGACAGTTCCTTCGCTGCTTGGACTGATACAAGGGGAGCGGCAGGCGGTTCTGACTGGCAGAGGAATCGTCATTTGACAAAATGAAACAATTTATTTCAAGGAGGAGTGAACTACATGGGAATCAATGGGATAGGACCAGCAGGGTATCCGCTGGCAGGATATAGGACAGGAACATCACAGCACAAAGCAGCGCAGAAAAGCTTTGCAAACGAGCTTGGCAATGCCGCGTCAGCACAACAGAAGGAATACATAGTTTTTCTAAAATCGGAAGATATGCTGTATTCCGGCGGAAACGGCACAGGATTGTCCTATTATATTCAATATGCAGAAAATTCAACAGAAGAAGATCCCACTGTTATCGCAAAGGGCGTGGACGAGAACGGGGAGGAATTTGAGCAGACTATCCATATCAACAGGATCAATCCGCGCTGTGCGACGATTGTGGAGATGCACGCACTGGAGGCACATTTGGGCGTGGATAAGAATGGTGGACTGACTTCACTCCCGCCGGAAACGGGAAATATGGGGCTGCACGATACAGCGGACTTCATGGATATGTTTCAGCAGCAGATCTATGATATGAAGCTGTTAAAACAGTCTGGTCTGGCAGCATATTATCAATACAGTATGCGAATGTTTGAAGAATTTATGACGAGGGGGAAGTAAAAGACAGGAAACAGTACTTTACGGTTCTGAAAACAGAAGGTATAATAGAATCAATCATTGGAGGTGGGATTCTATGCATACCATAAACATCAGGCCAATCCGCGTGGGCGGTCTGCTGCTGCCGTCAAATGTGCTGATGGCGCCGCTTGCGGGATATACTTGCTATCCGTTCCGAATGCTGGCGTATGAGCTTGGCGCAGGTCTGTGCTTCACAGAGATGTGCAGCGCCAACGCGCTCAAATACGAGGACAGGGCGACAAACCGCCTCCTCATCACGACGCCGGCTGAGCCAGTCAAGGCAGTTCAATTACTTGGCGGCAATCCGGCAGTGATGGAGCGGATGGCAAAAAGTCCGTTTTTGGAGGCGTTTGATATCATTGACATTAATATGGGCTGTCCTGTGCCAAATGTGTTTAAGAGCGGTGAGGGAAGTGCGCTGATGCAAGATGCCAAACGGGCGGCGGCGATCATACGCGGCTGCAAGCGGAGTGGCAAAGTGGTCACGGTGAAATGCCGCGTGGGCATTCGTGAAAATGAGCTGTTTGCCGCTGCGTTTGCCCGTGTGTGCGAAGATGCGGGCGCGGACATGATTACCATTCATGGCAGGAGCCGCAGCATGATGTACGATGGGGCGCCGCACATGGAGGAGATTGCGCACGCAAAGGCGGCAGTGTCAATCCCTGTCATTGCAAACGGCGGGATTTTTTCTGTGGAAGATGCCGCGCGCATGATGGCGTACACCGGTGCGGACGGGATTATGATTGCGCGTTATGGACTGGAGAACCCTTTTATTTTCGGAGAACTGACTGGAAAGCCCTGCGAAAAGCCGGCATTGACACTCTTGTCAGAACAGATGGCGCTGGCCGCGCGGCATTACGATGAAACCTTTACATTGCGCTATATAAAAAAGCTTGCCTCTTACATGATGAAGAAACGAAAGGGGACGAAACGTTATAAGGAACGAATGTATAGAAGCGGCAGCTTGGACGAGCTGCGGGAAGTGATTGGGCTGATTTTTGCGGATAATCCAGCGTGCTGAAGGTCTGATCATAAAAAACAAAAGGTAGAAGCGGGTGAGGAACAAGGGTGGAGTATATGCAGGAGTTTTATGAGATTGCGAATGGTGTGCTGATACGGTACACAGGGCGCGAGGAGGAATTAGAGGTTCCAGAGGGGATCTGCACAGTTGGCGAAGGCGCGTTCAAGGGCTGTGTGTCCCTGAGAAAAGTTGTGCTGCCTGTGGGGCTGCAATGTATTATGGGAGATGCGTTCAAGGGCTGCCGCAGACTCGAGGAGGTCGTGTTTCCGGACGGATTGACGTATATTGGGCGCTATGCCTTTCACCGGTGCCATGCACTGAAACGCGCAATTCTGCCATGCTCAGTAGAGGAGCTGGGAGAGTGCGCGTTTTTGTACTGCGACAGTATGAAGGAGGTGCAGATGCCGGGCGTAAAGCGGCTTGGAATGGAGGCGCTCGCAAATGGGATATCCCTTGAAAAACTTGTGATCTCGCGCGAGCTCGACGAGCGCTGTATCTGTGATGCCTTTACGGGCTGCGGGCGGGTACGGCAAATCGGCTATGCCGATGGCGAAACCTTCTGTATTCCAAATGTTGTGGACGCGGCGGCAGGTGCATGCAGCGTGCCGCCATTGATTGCGCTGGTCCTAAAGGATATTCTTGAGCGCATGATGGAGTTTGAGGGCAGGACACTGGTGCGTTTCCGGGTCAATATCAAACATATTGAGGTGCCGGAGGGAATTGAAATTCTCGGAAAAAGCAGTTTTTATGATCTGCGGGGGATTGTGGATATCCGTCTGCCAAAATCCCTGCGGAGGATTGAGAGCCGCGCTTTCCGCAATTGTATCGGCTTGGAGGAAGTCGTGCTGGGCGGAGACGAGATACAGATTGACGAGGAGGCGTTTCGCAACTGTACTGCATTAAAGACAGTCAGAACTTGCGGCGGGACTGTGTATACATTTGAGGGATTGAAGGAGATTTACAGGCAGAAGGAACCAGATTTTGAAAAATGTCTTGTGTCTGCAAAGGAGATGCCGGCATCTGCGCGCGCGATACACAGGCAGGTGTTTGGCAATTTCAGGCTCAGCGGAACAATTTTGTTGCAGTATTTGGGTGCAGAATCGCGGGTTGTGGTACCGGAAGGCGTTACTGCGATTGCGGAGGAAGCCTTTGCGGGCATTGAGACCATCGACAAGGTCATACTGCCTGAAAGTCTGCAAGAAATCGGGGCAGAAGCGTTCCGGAGCTGCCTGATGATGCAGACCATCACGCTGCCAGAAGGGCTTTGCCGGATTGGGGCGGGGGCTTTTTCAGACTGCGTGAAGCTCTTGCGGGTTGAGCTGCCAAAACAGATAGATATTTTGGAAAACAGGCTGTTTCGAGGCTGCCGCGCTTTGCAGGAGGTAACGCTGCCGGAAGGACTTCGCCAGATTGGAGAGAGCGCTTTTTATGGCTGTGCTGGGTTAAAAAAGATTCAGTTTTCAGAAAACCTTACGCAAATCGGAAAGATGGCGTTTTACCGCGCTGGTCTGCGGGAGGTGCGCATTCCGGCAAAAACAGAGGTGGTGGAGAGCCTGGCATTTGCAAAGAGTCAGGTGCAGAAGGTGTGGATATCCGGCGGCTGTGATACAGGAAAGAAGTATGGTTCGGGTATATTTCGCGACTGTGTCAAATTAAAGCTGGTGTTTGGGATAGGCGTGAGCCATATCCCGGATCAGTTCGCCTTTGGCTGCACGGCGCTAAAGCGTATCGTTTTGCCAAAATCCCTGCAATCCGTGGGGAGATATGCATTTGAAGGCGTGGAGCAGGAAATACAGCAGGGGTATAGCACGGGCACCGCTGTATTGTGCACTGCCTATGAAAATGAATGGAGCGCACAGCATTTTGAAGAAGCAGTCTCGACAGGAAATGTACAGTCCGGTGCAATATTTTGGGATGGAAAAGACCTTGAAGGAGAAGTATGGATTTCGGAAAATACGGGCATTATCGCGGGCGGTGCATTTTATGGAAACACGAAAATAACGACAGTGCATGTGCCGGCAGGCGTGTCGTCTATCGGAGCGGCGGCGTTTAAGGGCTGCAAATCGCTTCGGCACGTCTATCTTCCGCCCGCGATCACTTGTTTGGAAGCAGAAGTTTTTTCAGGCTGTGAAGCGTTGGAGGCGGTTTTGACCAGTGAAAAATGCGAAGCGGTGCAGTGGCAGTCGATTGGTGAGCGCGCTTTTTACCAATGCAGGAAACTGCGTGCCGTCCGTCTGGAGAAGGCACAGTCTATCGGAAAAGAAGCGCTGTGCGGCTGTGTCATGCTTGCTGAAAGTGCGGTGTATCCGGCGTTAAAGGCAGGAGAGCGTGCCTTTGCGGATACTGTGCTGGGGAGAACGCTGGAAAACGGAATACGCGTTGTGGGGAGGCTGGTGGTTTGTGGAGAAGCCTGCGCAAATCAGATTTCCATTCCGGCGGACATCAATGGCATTGCGCCCTATGCGTTTGCTGGAAACCGCGCTCTTCGCAAAATTATGCTGCCAGAGGGCGTGCGCTGGATTGGAGAGGGCGCCTTCTTTGGGTGCAGCAGCCTTGAAGCTGTCATTTTTTCAGAAGGGCAGCATAACGGGCAGGCGCAACAGCAGACAGAATCGAAACAACAGCTTATTATCGGTGCGAACGCATTTGAAAAGTGCATTGCGCTAAAAGAGCTCAGATGCCCTGCACAGGAGATTGGAGAAGCTGCCTTTGCCGGTTGTATTTCGCTTGCCGAGGCAGTGCTTTTACAGGTTCAGATTTTGGAAAAACGTCTTTTTGCAGGCTGTACGGACCTGGCAGTCTGCCGCTGTGAAACTGCAAAGGTGGCACAGGCATATTGCTTTAGCGGCTGTAAGCAGTTGCAAGATTTTGACTTTGCAACGTTTCGTGATATTGGCGAATATGCTTTTGAGGGCTGTGAGCGATTGAAATATGCAGCATTTCAGGATAATCTATGCCTGAGGGCACATGCTCTGGAGGATTGCAGCGGGCTGGAAGAAATCTGTCTGTGCGGGCAGCAGGGCACAGTTTGCCTAAAGGAATACGCGCTCTCTGGCTGCACGGCACTGCACTTGATCAGCGTGCAGGGAAAAGAATGGGCATTGCAGGGTTATCAGGATATCTTGTCTGAAACGCTTCCTGAGACAGTGCGGTTCTTGTTTCACAGCGCAATGAGCTGTTTTACCGTTGAGCAGGAGGAGACGCTGATCCGCTACCGCGGTGCTGCCAGTGCGGTTCGGATTCCGCAGGGAATACGGCGGATTGGGGCGGAGGTATTTCGCGACGCGATGATGCTTGAGCAGGTAGAAATTCCAAAGAGTGTGGCGTACATCGGTGCGAGGGCATTTCATGGGACGCCTTGGATTGCGCGCAGGCGCAGGGAGGCGCCGCTCGTTGTCGTGCGTGATATGCTGCTAGATGGTTCGTCCTGTGTGGGCGAGGTTGTGATTCCAGAAAATATCCGTCTGGTGTGCGGCTGGGCGTTTGCAAATGGATTGGAAATTACAGGCATTCGTTTTCCGAGGATATTTCCAAAGTCCGAAAACGATGCAGCGCAGTTTCAACCAAAAGAACGCAGATATGTGCAGGTGGAGGAATATGCATTCCGCAACTGTATCAATCTGCGCAAGATAACGCTGCCGGACGGCGAAGTGGTGCAGTTTAGAGGACTCGCAGACCGTGAGCGCCCGCTGCCACCTTTGGCAAAACAGGCGGTGATGGACAGTCTCAATTGTTTTAAGACTGATGAAAATGGCGTTCTTCGTGAATGTACTGGGAATATTTCCAGACTTCGGCTTGCCTGCGGCATCACTGAAATCGGAGAGGGGACATTTCAGGACGCAAATCTGCTGACGGAGATTACCTTTTCGGAGACGGTGACGACTGTAGGTGCACGCGCTTTTGCGGGCTGTAAATGGCTGCGTGAGGTCAGACAGGCGGAACATGTGACAAGCATTGGGGCACATGCGTTTTCTGACTGCGGCGCCCTGCGCTCGGTTGAGTTGTCATTGAAGCTGCAGCAGATTGGCGCACATGCTTTTGAAAATTGTACTTCTCTGGAAGAGATACGAATCCCAGAAGGTGTGGAGGAGATTCCAGAGCGGGCGTTTTACCGCTGCCATATGCTGAAACAGATAACGCTGCCATCTTCGCTCAAAAAGATCGGAAAAGAAGCGTTTGCGTTCTGCGGCGGCGCCTCTCAAATACAAGTGCCAGAGGGGGTGCTGATCGGGGAACGGGGACTTTATACGACGTAAGGCAGATGCCTTAACCGTGTATTTTGTTGAAAAAACAAAGCTAATACTATATACTTAAAATGAAAAGGTATATATTTCTACATTTTTTTCTAAGATTATCGTGTAAAATAGAATCTTAGGAGGTGTAGACAGGAACGATGAGAGAACCAGAACACATAAATTTTTCTGCAAAAGATAATAAGGGGGATATTATGCCGACAATTGAATTGTTAGAATGTGAGAGAGTTGCTTATGTAAAAGGAATGGATAATTATTTACAGAAATTGAAAGATATGCCTGATGATGAGGCAATTGAGAAGTCTCGGATTAATCTGCAAAATAGTAATATCATCGAACCAAACGGCGATTTTACAGAAAGATACCACTATAGTAGAAAATATACGAAAAGCAAGGAATAGAAGATGTACAGTAATGTACCTAATTTAATTATTGGATTTCATGGTTGTGATAGATCTACATATGAAAATGTATTATATAAGCATGAAAGATTACGGGCAAGTCATAATTCTTATGATTGGTTGGGAAATGGTATTTATTTCTGGGAAAATAGCTTAGACCGGGCGGAGGAATGGGCAATTTCATATTGTAAAAGATATAATAAGAAAAACCCAGATAAGAAGCAAAAAGAGCCAGCAGTTATAGGAGCAGTTATAAGTTTAGGGCATTGTTTGGATTTAACAGATTATGGCAGTACATCTATTTTGCAAACAGGATATAAAATATTAAAGTTAGAATTATCGCTGATAGGCAAAACTTTACCAGTTAATAGAAATATGAATGGGAGTAAAGATTTATTATTAAGAGAATTGGACTGTGCAGTAATTGAAAGAATCCATCAATATAATAGGGACAATGACGAACGGGCGTATGACAGTGTTCGAGGTGTTTTTATAGAGGGGAATCCAGTTTATAAAGATTCGGGCATTATGGAAAAAACCCATACACAATTATGTATAATAAATCCTAACTGTATTAAAGGCTATTTTGCACCGTTACCCCCTGACCAAACTTGGAAAATTGTGTAGCAGCATAATTCGTAGGAGATGAGACGATGTATTACCGCAAATTAGGGAATACGGGGCTTGAGGTATCGGAAATCAGCTTTGGGACGATTCCCATTCTGCAAGGAAATATCCCGGTTCTGCCAGCGTACTTCAATCTGGACGAAAGCGAGGCGCTTGCAGTGATGACGCACGCGTTCCAGATGGGCTGTAACCTGTTCGATACAGCAATTGTGCCGGAATACGGTGATGCGGAGATCAAACTTGGAAAATTTGCGGCGTGTGTAGGGCGAGAAAGAATTATTATCTCAGACAAGGCACGTTTTTTTGGCGGCGGCGAGATGTACCGGGCGGTGGAGACTTCCTGTGAAAATCTTGGCACAGTGCCCGACCTGTATTTTGTGCATCAGGTGGACGCCAGCCACGAGGAGGAAGTGTTTGGAAGGGGCGGTGCGTTAGATGCGCTCGCGGAGCTGAAGGCGGAGGGGAAAATTCGTTTTGCCGGAGTTGCGACGCACTATTATGATATTCTGCTGCGCGGGGCACAAGATGAGCGCGTGGATGTGCTGCAAGGTAGCGGCAATCTGCTAGAGCGTGGTATGCTCGACCGCATTCGGCAGGAGACCCGTTTTCGCGGGAAGGGCTTTCTGGTCAACAAAGTGTACGCGGCAGGACTTCTCCCGGCGCGTTTTCCAGTGCGGACATTGATTGGCTTTGCGCTGGAGTATCCTGTGTCGAGTGTTCTGGTCGGACTGGGAACCAAGGAGCAGGTGGAGGCTGCGATGGGATGGGATACCAGAAATCCAAAAAGGGCAGTTCCCTCGTTTGAAGAAGTACTTTCCGTGCTGGAAAAAGAATATGCCCCGATTCCATGTGACCGGTGCCAGCGGTGTGTCTGTCCCTATGGAACGGAAATCCACACCCTGTTTCGCCAGTACCAGTATTTTTATCTGGGAAAAGACTACTGGGCATTAAAAAAGCTCGGGCTTGGCATTTCTGAGAGCGCAAGGCACTGTCAGGAATGTGTTGCAATGCCTTGTATGGATACATGTCCCCAAAAGATACGGATTGCACAGGAAATACAGAAAATTGAGAAGCTGACAAGAGAGTATGCCGTTTGATGCGGGATACTTTTAAATATGAAAGGAATGAAAAAAATGGGCGTTTTTTGGCATGCGGCAGCTTTCAAAAAACAAGACAAGGTGGAGATACAGGAAGTTTTGAGGGAGCTTGCTGCGGGGAGGAACGAATTTGAGATCGAGCTGGAGGCGTGCACTGTCGTCGAGTGCGAGGCAGGGAATGTTATTGAACTCAATGATTTTTGTCTGGCATATGACGGACTTGCGAAGGCGCTGTCAGAAAAACTCGAAGGGCCCGTACTGGTGTGCGATATCCATGATGACGACTACTGGGATTATTTTCTGTATAAAGAGGGCAGAGAGCTTGACCGGTTTATGACAGTGCCAGACTGCTTTGAGGAGATTCCAGCGGAGGAGTGGGCGTGCTGGCGCGGAAATGCGGCGCTGCTAGCACAGGAATTTGGCTGCCCGGAGGAAGCCGTATCTGACTATCTTCGTTTTTGGCGGGATGACGAGGAGAATGGCTGGGATGCATGGGAAGTGGTAGACTTTCTGGAGGCGGCTGGCTTCAAACTCCCAGAAGCAGATGAGGACGAGGCGTTTGATTTGGAGTGCCTAAGCGAGCTCGGCCAAGAAGTGTACGAACAGTGGGAGACGCCGAATGAAGCGAAGCCCGAAGAGGGCGGACGGTGTTTTCTCAAAAAGACCTCCCACGCCAAAATTCCTGTGATTTTGATGGAAGATGTGAAGGTGGACCCTGAAGTAACGGTGTGGGTGCGTGTCTGCGAGGCGGGCGAAATGAAGGAGTTTGCAGGCAGCACGCTCACTTCGGAACAGATTGTGCGGTTTATGGACGAGACTTTAAACGGGCGATATTCGTATTTTGCGGCAGATTTTATCTTTCAGGGAGAGGGAATCTATGTCAAGCGGGTCAAGAAAAAGGTCTACCGCCCGTATCACTCGACACTGGTACTCCATCAGGACTTCGGAAATATGGCATGTTTCTTTTTTGCAGGGGACAGTCTGCGCTGCTATGAACTGATAGGGGATTTCGATGCATACTACGGAGAATGCCGGCTTCTGCCAGTGGGGAAGCTAGTGCTGGAACGAACTTTTGTCTTTCATGAGCGAAGCGGTATCGACCGGGCACTGAAGATGCTGTTTTCTGATTTGGAACATGCGAATCAATGGCTGTCAGAGTCCTCGCTATGGAGCGGGCAGAATGTATTTCCGGGCGGCGTCAACAATTATAACAGATGGCGGCAGCAGATGGGGCTGCTGGAGGATTAGGAGGAACATGATGCGGATCGCATACTGTGAGGACGAGGCAGCGCAGGCGGAACTTGTCTGTTCGATGATGGAGAGCTGGGGAGAGCGCAGGCAGGAGTTTGTGGAGGTGGTGTTGTTTGAGAGCGCCGAGGAATTTTTGTTTAAAAATGAAGATTTTCCCTATGATGCAGTCTTTCTCGACATTGCGATGCGGCAGATGAACGGCATGGAGCTTGCGCGTACTATCCGAAAAAAGGATAAAAAACTGCCGATTGCGTTCCTGACAGCGGACAAGACGTTTGCCATCGAGGGATATGAGGTGCGCGCCGTCCGCTATCTGACAAAGCCAGTCACCGCAGAAAAGCTTGACAGCCTGCTCGATGGCATTTATGACAGGCGTGTTGCGGCATACCAGAACAAGCTGTTAAAAAATGAGGTCGATGAGGTGCACAATATCTACCTCACAATGCGGGGCTGGCGCCACGATTACCACAATCATATGCAGTCGGTCAAAGCCTATCTGGCAATGAATAATCTGGCGGAGGCGCCCAAAACGCTTGCAGTGTCAGACATTGACCTGTGCGTTGTCATAGGGAATCTGATCGACAATGCAGTGGAGGCGTGTGAGAAGGTTGCGCCCGAACACCAGTTTATACGCCTTTATATCGGAATCTTACAAAAACAGCTCTACTTGTCGGTCAGCAACGCGACCTGTGAGACGGTCCGCAAATTTGACGAGCAGTATATCTCGTCAAAGCGCGACGACAACCGCTATCTGCTGGAATTTTCCCATGTCAGCTTCCGCTATCTGGGAAGCACGCAGGATATTTTAAAGGATGTTTCCATGACGTTCCGAATCGGTGAGAAACTCGCTCTCGTCGGGTTGAACGGGGCGGGAAAGACGACCTTGATCAAACTGTTGTGCCGCTTGTATGAGCCGACGGCGGGCGAAATCCGTCTAAACGGCATCAATATCGCCAAATATGATTACGAAGAATATATCCAGATTTTTTCTGTGGTGTTTCAGGATTTTTGTCTGTATGATTTTCCGCTGGAGGAGAATGTCGCTTCGGGCGAGACGGTTGACAGTGCGCGGCTACAGCGGGCACTGGAGCTTGCTGGAATCTGGGAGAGGATACAGGAGCTGCCGCAGAAGGAAAAGACGCTGCTGAGGCATGAGAATGGGCAGGGGGTTTTGCTCTCTGGCGGGGAGGCGCAGAAGGTTGCCATCGCAAGAGCCCTGTACAAAGATGCGCCGTTTGTCATTTTGGACGAGCCAGCCGCCGCGCTGGACCCGTTTGCGGAGGTGTATGAGAACTTTAATACGCTGGTTCAGGACAAGACGGCAGTCTATATTTCCCACCGCATGAGCAGTTGTAAATTCTGCGACCGGATTGTCGTGCTGGACGGGGGGCGGATTTTGGAGGAGGGGACACATCAGGGTTGTTTCACGAAGAATAATTGAAACTAATAGACACGGCATTTTTACGAGGGATATGGAAGCTATACATATTTTCCATATCCCTCGACT
>KE159540.1:17381-116407 GCA_000403215.2 Lachnospiraceae bacterium A4 | reverse complement strand
GCCTTATACTCAGCATTCCAAAATGTTAATCATTTTAAAGAATGCTGAGAAATAAGACGTTTTACTGCTAAAAGATGGGCATTATTCGTTAGCGCAACCCGCAAAGTCTTGCCATTTCATCTTCGTTGCCCTCCCACATTGGCACCTCATCAGATGCGGGTGTTGGGACAGATTCCATTGCGTCTCTAAGCTGTTCTACCGATGGCTTTGCATAGTAGCTTTTAGTTGTATCAGTTCTGGCATGTCCTAACACTGTAGAAACTAGCTCAATGGCGATTCCATCCTGATAAAGATTTGTGGCTCTGGTCCGGCGGAACATATGACAGTGAACCGAATCCGGAAGGCTAATCCCTGATTCTCTGACCAGAGCTGCATATTTTTTTATAATCCGCTGGACATTTCCAACGGACATCCTGTCTGTTACACCTTTTATGGTTGTGGAAAATAAGTATGCTTCTTTGGAAGAATTACTGTGATATACACGTATATATTCCCTAAGGTGTTCGACTGCTTTAGCTGTTAATTGTATGGTTCTCTCTTTATTACCTTTGCCGGTTATGAAAATGTTGGGATATTTTGATTCCATTGCGATATCACATAAGCGAATACTAAGTAGCTCACTGATTCTTACAGCTGTATCGTAGAGAAGAATCAAAATAGCACGGTCTCGTACACCGAATTTCGTATTCGGCGGTGCGGACAGTATTGCAGCAAGTGCATCATCGGACAGAATAGGCTTTTCCTTTTTTATGGTTTTGCATGGTGAGATCTGACTGATTGCCAGGGCAACTGACTGGATTGATATGTCCATATCCGAGGCATAATTCAGATAAGCACGGATAGCCGCGACTCTTACATTTACAGTTGATGGCTGGCTGCCATTTGCAAGCAGATATTCTCTAAAATTATAAATACATTCTTTGGTGCAATCGGAAAACTGAAAGGTGCTTATAGACTTACCTAATTCACCTACAAGGTAGTTTTTAAATATTGTAAGGGAATCTCTGTAGGATTCTGCTGTAGCCTGACTGCGTCCGGCCTGCTTTGCCAAATAAACATTTAGAAAGTTCCATGTCTGAGAAAAGAACAGCTGGTCAGTCGATATCTTTGCTGATTTATTCTTCATAGGGTATCACCTCCGGAATGACCTTTCCAGACACTGAATCTTTCTCCCGGATGGTATCAAATGCCTTTTCTACAAGATGATAGTAATAATACGTTTCATCAGGACTTTTGTGTCCAAGGTATCTGCTTAAATATGGGAGCATAGTGTTTGTATCAATTCCCTGATGCATCCACTCATTAAATCTCTCTACTACAAAAGCATGGCGTAAACAGTGGGGTGTCGGATGTTTATCAATCGTCTTGGCAACCGGAAGCATAGCCCAATGGCGGTTAAAACTTGATTCTACTCCAGAGCACGAAACAGGCTTATGTGGATCTTTTCCCGGAAAAGCCCAGTCAATTCCGGGGAAAAGCGTTTCCTGACGTTCTTTATAGTTTTTAAGTACCGGAAGGCTATCCTGTGGAAGATATACAAGACGGTCCTTGTTACCTTTTGAGCCAAGGACAGTAAGTATTCCTTTATCCAGGTCTATGTGCTCCCATTTTAGCAATCGCCCTTCTGACAGACGCAGACCACAGCAAAAATATAGGAGAAAAAGAATTTTGCACTCTCTATCGAGTCTAAATTGCTCTGAATTATGAGACGTGCGGATATCCATTTTCTGTAGCAGTTCCTTTACTTCCTCTTTTGATGGAATGTAAAGAACAGGACGGTAAGCCTTGCAGAAAAAATTAGGAATGTATGCTTCCTGACCAAGGGAAAGGATATATTCACTCAGCACCTTCACTATCGACATACGGCGATTATGATAGGCATCTCCTTCGCCTGGTCTGGCTTCAGACCATTTGGCTGCCATTTCATAGGTGACTGTTGTCAGTTCCGGATAATTCTGTACGCAAAAGGTATCAAAGCGTTTTAACAGCTTTTCTTCGGAATTATAGGCATATCCATCAGCTCGTTTTTGCTGTATAAGTCCTTCGATATGATGTGCCAGACCGCTCTCAAAAATGTATGTCATGATAAAACACCTCCAAATTCCAAAGGGCAGAGCCTCATTTTAACTTCGTCACGTTCAAGATATACCTCGGCAGTTTCCTGACGTGCATGCCCGAGAGCATTGGAAATATCATCAAGTTTGTTGTCTGCCCGGAGCATTCTTGTGGCAAATGTTTTTCGTGTCATATGAAAGCCCTGACCAGCAGATAATTCAAATCCATATTCAGCAAGTATTCTTTTTAAAGCTCCACGGCACGCCGTTGTAACTTTAAGCGGAATATATGGCGCCTGATGGCGGATAAATATATATCCGCTGCCTGTGGCAGCTGCTTCCGGACGTCCATTCATGATGTATTTATATACAGAATTACCTGCATCTGTTGGGACTGGAAGCGTGATTGCTTTCCCTGTTTTCTGCTGGATGAAGGAAACAGTTTTGTTTTTCCAGTCAAAATCATTTACCTGAAGCTTTAGAATGTCTGCTCCCCTGATACCCATCCTGAGGCCGAGCATAACCATAGCTGTGTCCCTGAGTTCTATGGGAGTGGAAGCTTTCTCACGGTATTCATATATTTTTTCGACCATATCGTCGCTCAGAACATCAGCTATGCTGCGATGGGGAGCGCAGCTTGCGGATACTGCAAAAACAAGTGTTGGCGGAACCAGATCCTGGTCAGCCATGTACCGCAGAAGCTGACGGAGCTTTGCCCCATATGCATTTTTACTTTCCGGGGTCGAGTGGACATCATGGTTATGAAACGCTTTCACTACATGAGGTGTTATGGACAATGGGTTGTCTATTCCATTATCTTCAAGATATTTGAAGAAACCGCATCCGGCAGCCCTGCACATGGTAAGTGTATTATTAGTCATTCCATCCCGCCTTCGGTTCTCTATAAAACCATCAAGGATGCTTTTGCTCCATGGCGGAAGATGATCGGACGCACGCTTTGGATCAGCAGTCATATTAGATTCCATTGTGCCCTGGAGATACTTTTCAAACATTTTGATCGTGTGTGAACGGTGGGCCGATACAGAATTGCTGGCTTTGGACTGATTCGGACAATCCGGAAGTATATCTATCCATAGGGCTACAGTTTCTGCCGAATGTTCCAGGCGGTTAAGTTCCAAAAACATGAAATACCATGTGAAATCATTGCGGTAAACAGCTTTTGATGATTCCGTGTATTTCCAATCGTCCAAGGCGTCAAGATACTCTTCCGCTTTATGTTCAAGAGGTACACTGGGATGGAATGCGGCGCCTGTTTTGGGGAGTTTCATACCGGGCAGTATTTCAGCGTTACCGCCAAAAAGAACCAGCTGATAACACTCCGGCACATCACCCCGGAGGTGAAGGTATTTCATAAGCGCCGTCATGGCGCATACGGCGTTCTGGCATCTGTCGGGAGAGCCACAGGATTTGCAGTAAGTATTCCAGTATTCGATAAGAGTATCTATGGTGACTGCTTCCGGCTCTGTAATTCCAAGGGAAGTCGCAAGCTTGAAAAACTCTTTTGTGGCAACGGAATACGTATGGTAATAGCTGGGATTCTGGTTGGACGCATAGTATTTCTCCAACTCATATGTCAGGCGGAAAAAGGATTCCGACATCCCGCTACGGCAGAAAAAACTGTCTTCTGAGCGGCAGAAAGGACTTTCGATATCTCCAAAGAGCAGGTAATGCTCAAGGCGGAACAGGGCGTTTCTATATTGGGAACATGTCTCATAGGAAATTTCCTGTTTCTTAATCTCAAGCCAGTCCAGCGCGGCATCCACTGAAAAAGGAATGCCCTTTTCCATCAGGTGTTTGAAGAGCGTGGTGTAACAGGTTCTGTGCATGTCTATATTCTTACATGCACTGTCTGGCTGCTTCATCATATTGAGGACTGATGAAACAGCATCTAAATAGTTTATTTGCATATCAAATGCGCTCCTTTCCGGCTTCCCATTCGAGGGGAAAACCTGAGAACAGCGTATCTGATAATGCTCATCTTTTGTACAAGAAAGTGAGGATTTATGGGAGATAATATAAAAAATCAACATTATAAAAACATGGGTATAACGCCTGAAATGGATACATTAACATTTCAGGCGGAGGGCATCGCCTATACCGTATGTCAGCATTTCGGAATTGACACGTCCGATTATTCTTTCGGGTATATCGCCGGGTGGAGCAGCGGAAAAGAGATGCCGGAGTTGAAATCTTCCCTTGACACTATACGCCGGACTTCCTCGGAACTGATAAAGGGGATTGAAGCGCAGCTTCTGGAGATTGAAAAGGAACGTGCTGCAGAACAGTCACAGGAGGACATTATCCTGCTTGTGTCAAATACAGACCGTTCCGAATATGACCTTTTGAATGTTAAGGGCGTGGAGAGGACGGAAATATTTAATTTGCTGTCCGCTATGAAAGACGATGACAGGCAGAATGTGGAAGCCTACCTTGAAAGAGCCGGGGCATGGGTAACGCTGCTTGCCAATGAACGGAGTGAGGAAGTAGGGGAATACCATTTAGACTATGCCTATGATACGGATACCCATGAGATAACCGATTACAAGGCATTGCAGGAAGAACGGGAAAGGGCGAATGTTCCGATTGAATATGGCGATGTGATTGTGAGGATTTCCACGCCGGACAGCGGGGAATATGAAACCATAAAAATTGTAGATATGCAGTCAGAAGTGGCAAATGTTTTATATGCCATACCATTTTTGGAAGAAAATGAGTGGAATGGTAATGTGCTGGATTATCTGCAGGAGAGAGGTTTGGAGTTTGTGCCGATTATGAGAAGCGGCGGTTTGAATGACGGGTATCCGCAGTTCTATGATTTTGATGTGGATATGAGCGAATGGGAAGTGCATACCGCTTCGGAGCTTCCGGCAACGGTACAGGCGGAGCAGCTCATTAACCGCATGGAATTTCACAGGTCGGTATATGACAGCGATGAGCGCAATCTGATTATGAACCATGCGTATAAGCTGGATGATATGTATAAGACCACTTCCCTTGCACATTCCCTTGCGGAGCAGAAAGACGATTTACCTCTGCTTTGGGAAACAATCAGGGTAGCAGAGGAAGAAATCGACGCTCTCCCGGACGGAATGGTGGGGCTGTCGGAGATGCACGAATACGGGTATTCAGGGGATGAAATGCTCCCTTTGACAAAGGATATGGCATCGGAACTGTTTGGGGAAGATGTATCGGTGTACCAGCTCCACGCAGACGGTTCAGAAACGCTTGTGGAGGACAAGGCGGCATTAGAGGGGCATGATGGACTGTTTGGCGTGGAAAAAGGCGATTGGAACGCTTATAAGGAATACCAGTCCATGAAGCAGGAATTAGAGGACAGCGAACCCAACCGGGAAGCACAGCTTTTGTATGGCAATGAGGGAAGGTTTGGCATTTACCAGCTTAAAGATTCAGCGGAAACAAGGGATATTCGCTTTATGGATATGGATTACCTTGAAAAAGAAGGTATCCCGGTTTCCAGAGAGAATTACACCCTTGTCTATACCGGGGAACTGAAGGAGGGCATGAGCCTTGAAGATATTTATACCAAGTTCAACATAGACCACCCGGCAGACTTTACCGGACATTCCCTTTCCGTAAGCGATGTGGTGGTGCTTCATCAGGACGGGGAGAATACAAGCCATTATGTGGATTCCGTTGGTTACAGGGAGATACCGGAGTTTACAAAGGAGCTTTCGGTATCGGCGGAAATCAGCACAGAAAAAGATGCGGTCAGGGAGGAAACAGCGGAAATCCCGGCAGAAGCAGCGGCAGAACATACAGCGGCAGAAAATACAATGGCAGAGCCGGACAATGACAAAGTTTCCTATTATGTCATTGAGGATTTATCCACTTGGGCGGAGAACAGCCCGGAAAAAAGCAGGCTGGAGCGTTTTGAGAGCCTTCCGGAAGCAATGGCGAAATTCACAGAGTACCGGGGAAAGGAAACAGAGGACAAGCCGGATATGGCGAGGGCAACTTTGGGATTTAGCGTCAATGGCAGCGAATTTGACCTGATTCACGTCAGAAACCATGAAAACTGTCTGTCACTGGATTTTACGCACAGCAAGGCAGCGGTGGAAAGCAGCCGCTTCATGGAGGATTTGCAGACTTTAAATCACGAGGTCGGCTTTGACAAGGTACGGGTTCACCGGGAAATGTCACCGGAGGAAATCAAGGGTTTTGTGAAACAGCGGTTTGAGTACCAGCTAAAGAGCAGCGGTCTTGACGATATTTCCCTTTATATGGACAGGTTTGATGCCCTCTATGAACAGGGGAAAATGGAACATCTCATGCCAACAGCCAGCCAGAAGCATATCGTGGAAGATGTACCGTTTACGGAGTGGGAAAATCCGTACATAGACACCAAAAGCCAGACAATGGACAGGGAAGAAACAGAGCTTGCCTTCCGTCTGGCAGACCGTTATATCAGTATTCAGGAAGCCACTGAGGGGTATGATTACACCATTTATGATATGGACTACCGGGAACTGGACGGGGGCGTATATGACAATCCGGACATAACAATCAGACAGGCGCTCGACGAGATTGTGACGGATTTGAAAGAGCCGGCGCACAGGAGCAGTCTGGAGGGCAGTATCCGCACTGGCGATGAACTGATACCGATTGATTATGACGGATTGATAGAAAAGGCGGAGCAGGCGGCAAAAGAGCATCTTGAGGAACGTATCAGAACCGAAGTGCCGGAAGCGGCGGAAAGCAAAGTGATAGCCGATTTTAAAGCCAGAACTGAGGAATTATTTAACCCTGTCAACGGGCAGACACAGGAAGATATAGAAATGAGTGTTTACGCTTATTTACAGTCCAAAATTGACGAGTATGGGATGGATATAGAGCTTGTGGATATGGCGGTAACAGGGAGCAGGTGCAGAGGTTTGGAAGAACCTGTATCTGACCTTGACGTGGCTGTGGAGTACCGGGGCGGGGAAAACGAAGATACCCTGTTCAATGCCTTCAACGAGGACGGTTTTACAATCGGCGGCGTTAAGGTAGACATCAATCCCATTACAGAGGGAAAGACCGGGACGCTTGGGGAGTATCTTCCGGGTGTGGAAGCCTATCTTGCGGAAAAACGAGCCGCCCTGCAGGAGAAAGCCGCAGAGCAGGCACAGGAGGAAAAACAGACGGTTGTCACCCTTACAGTGGCGGAGTGCGGGGAGTTCCACAATCTCGGAGAGTACCATGAGGGGATAGCAGACGTCCCGGAAGCAATCGCCATTTTCAACCAGATACCGCCGGAGAGGATGAACGGTATCCCAAGCATCGGCATCAATATCCATACAGAGGGGACAGAAAGCTATGAGGACACGCAGATGGATATTGTTTCGGGCAGAGTTGCGGATTTGGAGATTCTGGACTATGTGCCGGATATTACAGACAATCCGAAGGCGGTGGAGGTCATTGCGGAGCTGATCGACAAGCTGCCGGATATAGAGGTTAGGGGTTCTCTGGAGAAGTGGCAGGCGGCTTTCCTTGCTGCGGAGATAGACCAGCTTTCCTACAACTACGACACTGTTCAGTACAATCAGACAGTGGAGGACAGGGAAGCGCAGATAGCGAATATCACAGAGGACATCAGGAACGGGAATACCGGGTATCTGAATGATTTCCTTAATGCGCTCATTTCAGACAGTATCCGGGAAGGCATGACGGATATTATCGGGAAAGGGACGGAGCTTGATGACAGTGAGGGCGTACAGACCGCAAGGAAGGCGAAGGAGCTGTTAGATAAGCTGGCGGAATACAAGCCGCTTGCAAAGATTGAGGAACTGGAAGAATGTAACTATAACATGATTGATAACGTCCTGAACAATGAGAAGCCGAAAGAGGAAAAAGAAAAGCAGTCAGGCAGGATTTCAGTAAAAGAGAAACTGGCGGAGAAAAAGGCGGTCATCGAGCAGAGGGATAAGTCAGAGAAGGAAGCCCCGGAAAAGGGAACGGAGAAAAAATCAGAGAGGGAGATATAAGTTATGGATAAATTTACAGTGGAAGAAATCAATTTGATGTGTGTGTTTGAGGGGCAGGACAGGACGGGCATGATTGCGGACATAAAGAATGTGATTCCCCATATACAGGACAGTGACATGGTGGAGCTTGCCGGACAGGTCTTAGGGAAACTGGAAGTCATGAGCGATGCGGAATTTGCAGAGGTGGCACTGGAAGCAACGGAGTGATTAACGCAAATCTTTTATAGCATTATTCGACATAACGTGCTATAATTCTCTCAGTCAGATTAGAACGAGTAGGGATAGTCTGCGGTTGTCCTTTCTGGAAACGGAAAGGAGGTCGGTATGAACACACTTGAGATACTTACACTGCTGTTGGTCATTTTCGCAGCATTAACATACTTAGACAACAGAAACAACCGCAAATAACGGAAAAGGCTATCCTCTACTGCGAATAGAGAATAGCCAGTGATCCGTTTGTTTTTCTAAAATTGATTACTCGTTTCCGATTGAACAACCGTCGGACGTGCTTGAATCCTTCGGCTTCTATGATGATTATAAACCAACACTGCGGATTTTGCAAGAGGGTTTAGGAGATAGGGGTGCTTCGGCGCTCCTATTTTTTTGTAGATTATCTTATATGAAAACGGTCTTGTCTGCAAGAAATTTTTCTGATTTTATAAATAGATAGGAAGGAAAGAGTGGGATTCCGCCGCAGCCGGCATTGTGGGAAAATCCAAAAGTTTAGATTTTCCCACGAATGCCGACTACTACGGAATCCCTCTTTCCCCTTATTTTTTTAATTTGATTGCAATTATTTGTTGTCATCATGTGGCAAGTTTTCTTTTCCCCATTGTTTCATTTGTTGTAAAATTGGAACAAAACTTTTGCCTAAATCAGTCAAAGAATATTCAACTTTTGGAGGGATTTCTTGATAAATGTATCTTGATACAAAACCGTCTGTTTCTAACTCCCGCAACTGTTTCGTTAATGTGGATTGTGTAATATCTCCAATTTGACGTTGTAACTCCCCAAAACGCCAAGTCCTTAAAGAAAGATAATACAAAATTTCGATTTTCCATTTTCCCCCTAAAATCTTTTGTATTTTTTCTATGGTTGCACAACGTTCATATTGGATTAAATTATTCTTCATGTCGCAATCTCCTTTTTGTAAGTTAAGTATATTTTAACTACTAAGTATTATAAAAGATACTATAAGCAAAACAGGACAGTACTTTTCAACTTTATTGTACCATGATATTATATGTCTTGCAAGAATGAATGAAAAGGACAATAAGTAAAAGGAGTGTTAAGAGTATGCCGTTGAAGATGAAACAAGAAAGAGTAAATATTTTTGAAAAGGGTATGTTTTCCAAGAATGATTTGAGAAAAATCATTATACCTCTGATAATTGAACAGGCACTTATGCTGTCTGTTGGAATGTTTGACACTCTAATGGTGTCTTTTGCAGGTGAAAGTGCAGTTTCGGGAGTATCACTTGTTGATACAATCAATACATTGCTTATTTATCTGCTCACAGCCCTTGCCACAGGTGGAGCTATCGTTGCGGGGCAATATTTAGGCAGTAAAAATGCTGAAAAAAGTAATTTAGCAGGTAAACAGTTATTGAGTACGAGTTTGGGATTTTCTTTGCTTTTCATGGTAGTCTGTTTGCTTTTTAATAAGAATTTTTTGACATTGTTTTTTGGAAAAGTTGAGCCGGAAGTAATGAGTAATGCAAGCATTTATTTTTATGTTACAGCAATTTCATTTCCGTTTATTGCTATTTACAGTTCAGCCGCAGCTTTATTTCGTTCAATGGGGAACACAAAAATTGCAATGACAAATTCTCTTGTGATGAACGTGATTAACATTTTAGGAAATGCTTTATTTATCTACGGTTTACATTTGGGCGCATTTGGTGTGGCATTGTCTACTTTGGTGTCAAGAATTGTAGCGGCAACAACAATCGTGATAATGCTCCGCAATAAAGACTTACCTATATCGGTACGTTCATATGATTTTTGGAATATTGATTTTAGAATGATTAAAGGTATTTTAAAAATCAGTATCCCGGCAAGTTTGGAAAATAGTGTTTTTCAAATTGGGAGAATTATTCTTACAAGTCTGGTTGCTGTATTTGGAACAAGTGCTATTACAGCAAATGCAGTTACAGGAAGCCTTATCAATGTTGCGACCATTCCGGGGCAAGCATTGGGGCTGGCTATTACTACAGTAGTTGCACAATGTATTGGTGCTAAAGAATTGCAACAGGCAGTTTTATATACAAAGCATCTGGTTAAAAAAGCATGGATTTATATGATTATTTTGAACATGGGAACTTTACTTCTGTTGAAACCAATTTTGAGTTTATACCATATGTCTGATACAACATTTTCATTAGCTTTTACAATTATGCTATTACATATTGTTGGGTGGGTAACGGTTTGGGCTATGTCATTTTCTTTGCCTAATGCGTTCCGAGCAGCCGGTGATGTAAAATACCCAACAATTATTTCAATCGTATCTATGGCTGTCTTTCGTATAGGAACCGCATATTTATTAGCTTATGCTTTTGATATGGGTGTATTGAGTGTCTTTTATGCTATGCTCATGGATTGGACTTTTCGGTGTATTTGTTTCTTTTTGCACTGGAAAAGCGGGAAGTGGAAGCAACATACAGCTATTTAAAAAGTTATGCTATTTGATGTGGAATGATTGGGGGCTATATATATTTTTTGAAGCTCCCTTTCAGTATAAAAAACCATAAACCAAGCACCGCCCCATGTGGGAGAAAGGGGGAAATTTCTATGGATTGCACAGAAGCATACAGGGAACACATCATGTATTCTTTCAACGGTTTCTGCAAAGTCGTCATACGCTACACATTCCCACAAATCCAAACTTAGAAGAAATCCAAACTTTCCTCTGTAAATCCTTTATTCAAGGCATTTTCTGATAAAAAGGTTTGGATTTTGTTTTGTACTTCTCTTGTCAGAAATGAGAATAAATTGATTGAAACAGAGCTAAATAACAATGTTTTACGCATTTTGTCATAATTGGAGTATTGTACTTTGTGAAACGAAATCCAAACTTTTCCGGCAAGAATCCCCAATTATCAAGCTGTTTTCAGAAAAGTTTGGATTTTATATAAGTTTGGATTTGTGGGCAGTGTGTATAACTCCCCGTCTTATGGAGCTGTGGGCAACACTGTTTGCAGGATGTGGGAAAGCTGCTTTTGCTTTTCCATATGCTGTGAATAGTGTTGTCCATAGCGGAATGGGGAGTTATGCACACTGTCCACGATGCTTTTTTTGCTTTTAAAGGCTTTTCGGGGCTGGATATTACCGGGCAGGGTTATTGTCCCGGGCTGGCTGTTCCTGTGCGTTTTTTGGCGGCTCTGTGCGCCCTAAATACTGGTTCAGGTTCTCCAGTTTCCGGTTCAGCGATTTCAGCTCCTTATCGCAGTTTTTGTAAGTGGCGGTCAGTTCCTTCTTCTGTGCGGTCAGCTCCTGATATTCCGCTTTCAGTTTGTCAATGTTCAAGCCTTTTAAATGGATGCCCGCCTGTTCCAGCATACGCCTTGCGCCGCCATAAAGTATAATCTGGCTTTCATGCTTGCGGAAATATGCGTCAGGGTTTTTCGATTTCTTATAGGCAACATTGTAAGACTTGTTTGCTTTGTATTGTTCCGCATATTTGATAATTTCTGTAAGGTCTTTCATACGGTTTTCCAGTTTCCGTACAGTCTGCTTTGCTTCCTTTCCGGTGGCGGCAGTGGCGGCGATTTTCTGTTCCAGTTCCTTAATCGAACCAACTTCATTGTACGCCTGTGCAGCAATCTTTAAATTTTCAACTGCCGCCCACCTTTGCAGTCCCGGACTGTTCTGGAATTTTTCATCAGAGGTGTCAATCAATCTCTTATCCGCATAATCTCTTTTCGGGATAACTGCCTTCCGTTCCCGTTTCAATTCTATCCGTTCTTTGATACGTTCTTTTGTATATTCCCTGCCGAGTGACTTCACACTGCCACGCACAAAACGGTCTTTGCCAAGTGGACGGAAAGAGATAAATTTGGGGGCATCTTCCCCAAAGGCTTCGCCTTTTATCTCATAGCCTTTTGCCCGCATCAGGAGCAGAAATTCTTCATAGGTGGAGGATGCTTTGATGGCAGCGTTGATGTCTTTTCTTATCTGCGTTTTCCATGCTGTACCGTTCTTGTCTGACTGCCATTCATTGTATTTTTTGCCACGTTCTCCACCGGGAATTATGACGGAAAGGTTATGCTCGCTGCACAGCTCGTCACTCAATTTTCGGATGCGGTAATAACTTTGCTTGCAGTCATGATATTTATTATGTTCCATGTTGTCGGCGGCACAAAAAATGATGTGGTTGTGGACGTGACCTTTATCAATATGTGTGGTGACAACATAAGAAAATTTTCCCTCTAAAACCTTGTCGGCAAGTTCTTTCCCTATCTGATGCGCTTCATCAAAACTGACCTCACCGGGAGCGAAAGTCTGTATCAGATGGTAGGCTTTGTTAGGGCTGTTTTCCCGGCAGTGGTCTAAGGTATATTTGAAGTCAATTGCTGCGGTTTCCGGCGCACAGGCATAGGAAGAAATGTAGATGCTTTCGTCCGTTTTATCCGGGTTGCATATGTAGGCTACCGCTTTATCAACGGTTGCTGTGATAGCATGGATTTTTGTGTATGCCATACCTGTTTCATCAACTCCTTTACTTCGTCCATATCTTCCTGATAGACATGGTTTGTGCTGTTAATTCTTTTTGCAATCTGGTTCAGGCTGGAGCTGATCCGTCCAAGCTCCGTATTGTATTCCCGTAGGAAACTGTAATCCACATCATAGACGTATCCGTATAAAATCAGCTTCCGGATGAAAGCCGATTTGCTTTTCATGCCGGACAGTTTAAACTTCTCGTCAAGGATATACTGCTCTTTATCATCTAAGTGAAATTCATTCCGGTTGGTTCGTGTCCTGTTTGCCATTTCTGCATTGTCCTTTCTAAATTTGGGCATAAAAAAACTGCTGTAACTTGTCTGGTTTACAACAGTCTGGTTTCGTGTCGGTTCAGTTTTTTTGATAGACTTATCCATGTGTTATTGTAGCAAATCTGCGGATAAAGGTCAAGGACTGGCAGAGAAAAGACAGAAAGAAAATCAAAGAGGGTTAGGGACACTTCCCTATGGAAATTTCATCAAACGGACGGTAGGACGGAATGATGAATTTCGCCCATGTGTCCGGACATGGGCAGTGCTTGCTATTCTTGTCTTTTGACACTCCCGGAGGGTGTGTCGGTGTTCCGATTGCTTATGCAATTTGCTTGGAACACAAAATTTTAAATGAGAATATTAAATCAATATATGGCACAACAAGGGGATTGACAAAAGGGAATACCTGATATATAATGAACGAAAGTTCAAGATTGAGGAATTGAAGATGGCACAAGTGCTTAAGGACGAGATTAGAGAAAATATACTAAAGGCGGCATTACAGGAATTTTTTGAAAAAGGGTACAAGTCGGCAGCTATGCGCCATATTGCAACACAGGCTAAAATTCCCACAGGTCTTATTTATTCTTATTATGAAAATAAAGAAGCGCTTTTTGAAGCAGTTCTTAGACCAGTACTGTATGATTGGGAACGAGTATTAACCTCAGGAGGGGAAGATAACAGTAAGCATATGGATAGCGATATTTATGGACTTAGCAAAGCGGAAACAGAATGTATCTTGAATTTATTTGATCATCGGCAGGAGTTTATCATTCTGATTGATAAAAGTGAAGGTACAAAATATGAGAATGAAAAAGAACGTTTTGTTAAAGATATAGAGGAGCATTTGAATAAACATCGGAATGATGACACAGATGATACAGTCTTTTTGCATATCATCGCCAATAATTTTGTGGACGGTTTGATGCAGATTATGTATCATTACAAAGGAAAGGAATGGGCGGTTATGATACTTCATAAATTATCAAAAATGTATTTGTCGGGAATTGGTCTTTAGACCAATTCCTTTTTTTATTGAACAATATTGAATTTATGTTCAATATTAGGAAGGAGAGATTTTGTATGATGTCACTACTAATACGGTTATTTATCAAAAATGAGGAAGATATTTTAAATCCTAATGTAAAAAAAGCTTATGCTACATTATCCAGCATTGTTGGGATTACATTAAATCTGCTTTTATGTACAACAAAAATCATAATTGGTTTATTAAGTCATTCTGTTGCAATATCCGCAGATGGATTTAATAACTTGTCAGATGCGGGAACGAATGTAGTATCACTGCTAGGATTTAAGATTGCAAAATTTGGCAAGGGAAGTATGCACCCTTTCGGGCATGGAAGAATTGAGTGGATCATGGGAATATTTGCATCTATAGCTGTGATTCTTATGGGAATAAAACTTGTAGAAACTTCTGCCCAAGCAATAACGAGTCCACAGGCACCTTCGTTTAATGCCGCTGTTGCAATTGTATTGATTCTCTCTATTTTTGTTAAGGTTTATATGTATTGTTACAATAAAAAGTTTGCAAAAATTACCGATTCTGAAACTTTAAAGGCAACCGCTGTAGATTGTATTAGTGATTCTTTTGCTACCAGCGCAGTTTTAATTTCGTCTGTTTTTTCTTATATGACGCATTGGAAAATTGACGGCTATTGTGGAGTGCTTGTATCTATATTCATTACTTTTGCGGGCATAAAAAGTTTATGGGAAGTTTTAGGGCGAATTATGGGAAAGGCAGCAGATGAAGATATACTGGAAACTATTTTACAAATGACAAGGGAATATTCAGAAATTATTGCCGTTCATAATCTGATGCTCCATGACTATGGTTTTGGGTATTTTGTTGTTTCAATGCGTGTTGATGGATACAAAAAAGATAATGAGAAGCTTTATGCCGCAGTAAATGAGATTGGTTATAGCTTATATCAAAAATTCCATTGTGATTGTTTTATACAAATTGATTATCTTTTGAATGATGAAACAGTCATGGATTATATCAAAGAGAAAATATATGCAGTATTAAAAAAATATAATGCTGAGATCAAAATAGATAATTTCAGGTTGATTGAAAACGGAACTTATACAAATGTGGTATTCAATATGCTCTACCCTTCTGAATTACAGAAAAGAGAAGATGAAATTTATAAGGACATTACAGAGAAAATTGAATCCGAAAATCCGGGGTACCGTACCATAATCAAAGGTATTATACGGCGTGAGCGTTTAAGTTTGCGCTGATAATATAAAAATTTAAACGAGGAGGATATTAAGATGACAGAAAAATCAAATCGTATCTATTTATTAGGGGAGGCAGATGTTGCTTCCGCATTGCTAAAATTAGGTATACCAACAATGGTTGGTATGCTGATTTCCGCTTTATACAATGCCATTGATGCGTATTTTGTAGGTGGCTTGGGAATGAGTCAAATGGGAGCGGTATCTGTTGTATTTCCAATTGTACAGATCATTATAGGTTTGGGAATGATGTTCGGGGCGGGAGCTTCTTCTTACATATCTCGTCTGCTTGGAAAGGGAGATAATGAACAGGCAAATAAGACTGCTTCTACCTCGCTTTTTTCAGGACTTCTTGTAGGGGCAATTATTATAGTAGGAATTATGGTTTTTCTTGACACTGTACTTACTTCACTGGGTGCGACTGAAACGATTTTGCCTTATGCAAAAGCCTATGCCCGAATTTATGTAACAGGTTCTATTATACTTGTGAGTTGTAAGTTATCAATAAAAAAATAACCCTTCCATATGGTTTTATGGTATCCTATAAGTTGCCAAAATAAAAAAGGATAAATCCACCAGAAGAGTTATTTCAAATATGAGTTTATCATACTTGCTGGCGGATGACCATACGACTATGTTAAATATTATTGAAAAGATTTTATGCCATTTTGAATCCTGTTTTTCCCGTAAAGCTGCTTTCCGTTGGTTTGTGATCATCATCACAGGGCTTATGCTCCGTTCGGATAAGCTTGGTGTCACTTCCATACTTCGTGACCTTGCCCTTGCCCCGGGCTGCTATGATTCCATGCTTCACTTTTTCAGGGCATCCTCATGGTCATTAGAGGATATCCGAAAACGCTGGTTCTCTGCTGTCAGACTGTATGCGCCCCTTTACAAGGAAGGGAACTTCCATGTCCTTGTTGGTGACGGGGTAAAGCAGTCAAAAGAAGGACGCCGTATGCCGGGGGTGAAGAAGCTATTCCAGGAATCCGAGAATTCTGCAAAACCAGAATACATGCATGGGCATATGTTCGGCGGGCTTGGCATACTGGCCGGGAACTTCCGCAGCTGGGCGTGCATCCCCTTAAGCATCCGGCTCCATGACGGGCTCCAGGCTGCCAGGGAATGGAAAGGCGCATCTGTTTCAACTGCCTCCCATGTGGTACAGATGGTGGAGGATTCTTATCATGCCGCCCTCACTTTTGGAGACTCCCTGCTCCTGCTGGACAGGTATTTCCTTACTGTGCCAGCCCTTGAAAAACTCAGGGAATTAAACAACAGCGGGAAAGTACACATGGAAATCGTCACCAAAGCCAAAAAGTCCTGTACCGCGTTCCAAAAGCCTGGTCCCCGAAAACCTGGCAGGGGCAGGCCGCCCAAAAAGGGGGATGCCGTTCACCTGAAAGGACTGTTCGCCTCCCATAAGGAACAGTTCATGGAAACGGAAACCGAACTCTATGGCAAAAAGAAAACGATACGCTATTACAGCATAGATCTTCTTTGGGGGCAGAAGCTGTACCAGGAACTGCGGTTTGTACTGGTAGAAATGGATGGCATCCAGAGCATTTTGGCAAGCACCAGTCTGGCACTTGATCCGCTATCCATTATCCGGCTTTACAGCTACCGTTTCCGGATCGAATGCACATTTCGTGAACTGAAACAGCAGACAGGCGCATTCTGTTATCACTTTTGGTCAAAGCACATGCCGAAACTAAGCTACTACCAAAAGAAAGGGGAACCCACACCCTTAGAGCGTGTGGAGGATGAAAGATCACGTAAAAAAATACTGAAAACGGTACGTGCCATTGAAGTGCATATGGAACTGTCCTGCATCGCAATGGGGATACTACAGACCCTTTCCATCCGTTTTATTGGAAAGGTTTGTTCCAGTCAGATCCGTTACCAAAGGACACCATCCAAAGGAAGGGTTTCCGAAGCAGCCCTTATGCACTATTTCCGGAAACATTTTTTCCGCCTTTTGGAGCAAAAGCCTAAATCATACATAACACAGATAATTCATGAGCTACAGGAAGAGTCAGAAAAACACTGGGATTTTCTGGCTTCTTAGTGGTACAAACTTTCAACTGTCAAGTATTATAAATGTTTTTACCGTTATGATGAACAATTTGCTTACAGCGCAGGGAGCTACAAAATTCACTATGATTGCTATGCTTACAGGGAGTATTGCCAATGTAATATTAGATCCCATTATGATTTATGGTATGGACTTGGGAATAGAGGGAGCAGCCATTGCTACAGTCATTTCTTTATGTATCAATACGGCAATTTATATTGGATACATAGCAAAAAAGAAGGGTGTTTTAAGGTTTTCGGTTAAGAATGTAGCACCTTCAAAAATAATGTATGCAGAAGTTTTGAAAATAGGTATACCCGTACTTTTATTCCAGCTTCTTGCAAGTGCGGCTATGGGAACTGTTAATACGGCATCAAAACCATATGGCGATTATGCAGTAGCAGCTATGGGAGCAGTTACCCGTATTATGACAGTTGTAACCTATGTTGTTTTTGGATTTCTGAAAGGATTTCAGCCATTTGCAGGATACAACTATGGAGCAAAGAAATTTGACAGATTGAAAAATTCTATTAAACTCTGCATGACTTGGTCAACAGTATTTTGTGTAATTGCAGGTATTATCCTTATTGTGTTTGCAAATCCAATTGTGTCTCTTTTTGGAACAGATGCAGAGATGATTGCTTTGGCGGAAACAGCCCTTAGGCTCAATGCAGTACTATTTATTACATTTGGTTTTCAAATGGTATATGCGTCACTATATCTTGCTATTGGCAAAAGTTTAGTGGGAAGTGTGCTGAGTTTAAGCAGACAAGGTATTTTCTTTTTTCCTCTGGTTATCATGTTGCCACATTTGTTTGGCTTGACTGGCGTGATATGGGTACAGCCAATGGCAGACTTTTTAACAACAATCCTTACTATAATTTTTGCAGTCAAAATTAATCGTAGTTTATCTATGGAAATAGCAAAGGAGGGGGAATAAATTGGAGCTAGGAAAATCTAAAGAAGATTATTTAAAGGCAATTTTAATTTTGCAAAAGAAAATAGGTAATGTCCATTCAGTGAATGTTGCTGAATATATGAGTGTTTCTAAGGCAAGTGTTTCTGTGGCAGTAAAGCAACTCCGTAATAAAGGTTATTTGGTGGTGGATGAATCTGGAAATCTGTGCTTTAGCCAAAAGGGACAAAAATTGGCATCACAGGTATATGAGAGATATGATTTTCTGACTAAATTATTTTGTCAATTTGGTGTTCCTGTTGAAATTGCCAGAAAAGATGCTTGCTTACTGGAACACGACATAAGTAATGAAAGTTTTGAAAGATTGAAATGTGTATTTGCCTAGCATATTAAAATGATAACTCCGAGCGGCGATGTCGCTCGGAATACCAAACATCATAAAGGAACGATTATATGGGGTTCTTTTTTAAAAGTGCCCTACCTGTTGCTAGCAAAACAGACCGTTGATATGTATCGCATTGATTAAATATCTGTATCATTTCTTGATAGTCAGGATCAGTCTGGTCATTATTGGGTGTGATATAGGAATCGGCTGACATATTCAATGCTCGCATAATTTTACAGAAAAGCGGAATACTTGGATTCCCCTTACCATTTTCAAGGTTTTTATAATATTGCGGATGGCAGTCGATCATTTCAGCAACTTCCTCTTGCGTGAGCTGGAGCCTGTTGCGGTGTTCCTTCATAAGTTCGCCTAAAGTTTTGGCTGTGCTCGCCATAGTTATTCACCTCCGAGATTTCTTCGTAAGTAGTGTATAACGATACCTTGAAAAAGTGAAAAGTGTAAGAAAGTAAATATAAGTAGTGTATTAAGCTACACAAGCACTCAGAGTTTCTTACGGATTAAAAAAACATAATCCGTAGGAGGCCTTTTTGAGTGCTTTCTATTTCCAAGCGGATTATGCGGAGAATTACCATGCGCAAAGTCCGGTATAGGGGAAGTATATATTTGTCAAAAAAATCTATATCTGTGTAATTCTCAAAAACACCCTTGCAAGTAGTCTTAGAGATTACTTGTTCGTAACTGTATATCTTATAGATAAAGAACGTCCAATAGGCATTAATCCTGTCCGGGCGTTTTTTATATACAAAAAATTTTTTAAAAATTTTTTGCTCCCACCCGAACATCAGCCTACCGCCATTTGGCAGATACAACGGAAAGGGGAAAGGCAAATGCCTTTGTCATGTCACAACGGGGGAGGAGGTGAACCCGTATGGAGAAGCCTTCTTATCATGATGAACTGACAATCAGGCACCGCTTTGACCGCCTGTGCCAGATGTCGCTGAAAGGCGAAGCAATCAATTATTACAGGCACATGGATTACCGCAGGGAACATGAAGCCATGTTTTCTGAACTGTCTGAAAAGGAGCTGAACCAGTTATTTGTTATGGACGAGTATGGAGTGGAGAACAGTCATTTTACAGTGCATGGATATGACATTGAAGTAAAAGACACCCTGATTGCAGAAGCATTGCAGGCACTTTCGGAACGGAAGCGGAATGTGATACTGCTTTCGTATTTTCTGGAAATGAGCGATGCAGATATAGCAAGGGAGATGAACCTTGTCCGCAGCACAGTCCATGAACACCGGACACGCTCGCTTGAGATTTTAAGGAAGATTATGGAGGAAAAAGCAGATGACAAAAAGATGTAAGGAACCGTCACGAAATAAAATGTATTATTTCAAGCCTCGTATTATATAGTTCCATGATTCGTTTGGCCCGACTGTTTCAATATCAATTTTACTCATCATACTGTCATCTGCTTTTAACCCGGTCTGGTATATATTTGTATCTACAACGCATTTAACTTCCAGGCCTTTTGCAGTGGTAGTTGATGATATTAAATTGACAATAGTATTAATGTCCATGAGCGGTTTTCCTGACCAGTTTTTTGTGATATAGCAAAACAAACGGTGTTCTATTTTGTTCCATTTTGATGTCCCTGGAGGATAATGGGAGACGTGAACCTCGATCCCTGTTTCCTGGGCAAACAGTGCCAGCTCATATTTCCATAGCCGTGTGCGCCAGCCATTACTGCCTCCCCCGTCACAGTTTATATACAGGCTTTTTGCATCGGGGTATGTAGGCTTTCCGACTATATTCCACCAGCGGCGGATGCTTTCAACAGCAAATGCACTTGTATCGTGGTCGGTTCCAAGATTCACAAATCCGGTGTTTTTGTTGACAAGGTATACCCCGTATGGCGCCACTTTTCCCAGGTCGGGCAGTGGGAAATCATGATCCAGTACTTTTCTTGCTGACTTGGCTGGCCGATATTCAGCACCATTGTTCTTAAAGCTGCCAACGAGTTCTTTTTTCTTGGTATCCGTTGATATCACGGGATTTCCGGCATCCATAAACTCCTGCGCTTTTGTGTTGATATATTGGAACTGTGCATCACGGTCAACATGCTGGTTCCCAACCTGGATCATTTTCTGGTTTACCTGTTTGCTGTACCCAAGTTCATCCAACGCGCGTGACACAATATTTTTTCCGGCCATAATGCCGAAACGCTCTTTCAACAGAGCAGAAATATCGCACAGGCTTAAATTGGTCCATGAAATCACTTTTTGGGGGTCGCCATATGTGTTATTTTCAACGATTGCCTCAATATCATCCAGAAGCCCGGGCTGCAATTGCTTTACAGGTTTTCTTCCTGCACCGCCTTTTCTGATTTTGTCCTGCCCGGAAGAAAGGGATATCCCACTGTTTATTTCGCGAATGCCTGAACGTATTGTACGGATATCCATGCCGCTCGCGTCACTGACCAGTTTAATGCCGCCATGCCCATACCCTTTTGCAATACTGGCAGCCAATAACCGGCGCTGCCGTTCGTCAAGTAACTGTGGCATGATCTGAAAAACCTGTTCCATAATACCTGCGATTTTTTTGTTATCATATGCCATATAAATGCCCTCCAGAAATCTCTTGATTTGTATATGACATATAGCATAACACAGATGGTTAAAATATACAAATAATTTTGTGATAGTTCCTAAGAGCAGAGAAGAAAAGAATTTGCTGCCTTTCCATATCATAAAGGCAGCATCAGAAGGCGATGTATTGGCAATTAACAAAGTCCTGAAGCACTATGAGGGATACATAATTACCCTGTCCACTCGGAAGATGTATGACGAGAGTGGGCGGCTTCATTTTTGTGTTGATGAAACACTGCGCCGGAGGCTTGAAACAAAGCTGATTACAAAGATTCTGGCGTTTGAAGCGGTATAAGGGGCGGTTAGCTACCCTTTTCCATAGCTAATAGAGTTTAGAGCGTTGTACCTTGATAATTGAATACTGTATTGCATACAGGACGTGAGGATATGCAGAGCCACTAAGCAGATGCGCCATGACGTACCTGCCCTGATTTATAACAGGGTGAAACGTGAGGAAATGTTGAAACAGGACATTGAAGCAAAGGTAAGGAGCGAGTGAGATCGGGCAAAATATGTAGCAGTTACATGGGGCGATGAAGCATATCTGTGATAATGATACTTCCGGGCTGCGTGAAAACCGCAGTCCGGTCAATGAAATGACGGTGCAAGACCGATGTGGGCAGTGTAATGAGCTGCCACCTGTATTGCAGTTTTTATCTGCTAATAAATGGGGAGAAGTGTATTCTGTCTGTTTATTAGCAGATAAAGCTGTGCAAAGAAATAGGAGGATATTTTTAATGCAGAGAATACCGAAAGTGACTAACAAAAAGAGGTTAGTCAGATATAAAGAAGGCGCAGAAATGTACAGCATGGGAATGAATAAATTTCAGACTTTGGCGAAAGATGCGGGAGCTATATTGAAAATTGATAGAATGGTATTGGTGGATTTGGATGTGTTTGACCAGTATCTGGAATCATTTCGTGTGAAATAGTAAATTTGTATATATGCAGGAAAGAAAGATTTTTCGTATAACCAAAAATAAGTGTTGACTTTTGGTTTAACTGAAAGTATAATGATTATGAAATGGATGGAGGTGTATATTGTGGCTAGGACAGGCAGACCAAAGTCTGACAATCCGAAAAAAAATCTTATCGGATTGAAGCTGACAGAGGAAGAAGCCGCAAAACTAAGAGAATATGCGTCCAAACATGACATGACCATAACGCAGGTGCTACAAAAGGGGATTGATTTGCAGTATGCAATGGAAGAACCGATAAGTAGCTAGTACGAAATCTCTTTCCTTGAGAAAGGAGCAGAGATGGCAAAATCAAGAAAGGATAATAAAGGGAGGGTTTTAAGAAAAGGCGAAACCCAACGCAGTTGCGATGGCAAATATGTTTATACCTATACCGATCCGGAAGGGAAACGCCGGAGCATATACTCTAAGGACATTATGGAGCTGCGTGAGAGGGAAGAAAAGCTGATTAAAGACCAGTTAGACGGATTGGATACCTATGTAGCTGGCAGTGCAACGGTCAATTTTGTATTTGACAGGTATATATCTACAAAGTCGGAACTCAGGGGAACAACCATGAGGAACTACAAATATATGTATGACCGTTTTATCAGGAAAGGGTTTGGGAAGAAGAAAATTGCAGCGATAAAATTTTCTGATGTGCTTCAATTCTACCAGCATTTACTGAAAGATAAGGAAATGCAGATTAACACATTAGAAACAATCCATACGGTGCTTCACCCAACATTCCAGTTGGCGGTACGGGATGATATTATCCGTAACAATCCGAGTGACGGGGTTATGGCGCAGATAAAAAAACAGCCGGGTAGAAATCATGGCGTAAGACACGCTTTAACTCTGGAACAGCAGAGAGCTTTTATAAACTATATAGAAAACAATCCTACATATTACCGCTGGACATCTTTGTTTAAGTTCTTGTTAGGGACGGGGTGCAGGATTGGGGAAGCAATCGGGATAAGGTGGGAAGATGTAAATTTTGAAAAACGTATAATCAGCATCAACCACAGTTTGGTTTATTACAGCAGGGAATTTAAGGAACACCCGATGTGTACATTTTCTATATCACTCCCAAAGACAGAAGCGGGTATACGATTTATTCCGATGATGGATGCGGTCTATGATGCACTCCGGGCGGAGCTTGCAGACCAGCAGGAAAATGGATTCAATGAAACGGAGATTGATGGGATGAAAGGTTTTATCTTTATGAACCGTTTTGGATACGTCCACAATCCGCAGTCTATCAACCGGGCAATTAAGCGTATATACGAATCGTACAATGCAGAAGAAGTGGTTAATGCTTCCAAGCAACACCGGGAGCCTGTGCTAATACCACATTTCTCATGTCATCATTTGAGGCATACCTTTTGTTCGAGGTTTTGCGAGAATGAAACAAATTTAAAGGTGATCCAGTCCATTATGGGACACGCTAATATTGAAACCACAATGGACATTTATGCAGAAGTCACCGATGCAAAGAAACAGGAAGCGATTGAAAATTTAGCACACAAATTGGATGTATTTTAGGAAAGAGTCCGGCTAGGACTGACAGAGGGTACGACAACTTGTGTGCCATACGACAAGAGTACGACAAATTCAAGAGTTTTAATCAATGAAACAGCGTTAAATTGCTGTGGTCGAGATACCGAAAAGCGGCTAAATAAAGGGAAATAAGCCATTTTAAATTAAACTGAATTAAAATCCCGACGATGAAAACGCTTGGCGGAAAAGACCAGTAAAATCAAGGGTTTGCGGTACTTGAACTTGTAAACTACAACAAATTTACAACAATTTTACAACGCATATTGAAGAATAATGAGCGTTAATGAATAGTTGTACTCATAAATCCAATTCAATATTTTGTACGATAAGGACATTTTTCTAAAAGAAAATTTTAGGGAAGTGTCCTTTTGTTATGGTCAAAACAAAATGAGCACTCTCGGAAACTCAATAGAGAATAAGCAGGAAAAGGTTGATTTTCAGAAATGAGAGGGATAAGGGATGGATGATTATGGGGCTTGAGCAGTCCAGAGAGCATAAAGAATAAAAATGTGCATGACTTTAAAACCTGTCGAAAAACAGGCCTGAAAGAATCCAGAAGCAGGAAACTTGGTTTATGCCACTGCCTGCACCTGCTGTTTATAGCGGGCATCCAGATGGATGCAGATTCCAATCATGGTTGTCATGAAAGAATAATGCTCCTTTGTGTGTATGAACATACGGTGCAGTCCGTAATCATTGAGGATGCGGTTGTTGATACGTTCCGTGGCGGTGCGTTGATTATAAATCTTCTTATAAGCATCTGTGCTGCGGGGGACGTCGGTGTAAAGCCGGATATCCCATTCGGGCCGGGTCTTGACGACTCTCCCATATTTGGAATCGGTGCAGGAGTTTTTACATTTGGAACAGTGATCTTTCCCATAGGGGCAGCGCCACATGAGGTAACCGCTGGATCTGTCATAACCGTTAGGCTTCATGCGCAGTTTTTCCTGACATAAGGGCGTTCCATCTTTGTCAATGGTGATGGTATCAGGAATTGTTTTTGGCCGACCGCATTTGTCGTTCAGGTCGATGAAGGCCCGTATTCCCCTGTTTTTAAGGATCCGGTAGGTGGGGTAATTGTCCATTGCAGAATCCAGGCACATATTCGAGGTGGAAACAGCCGGCATATGTTTTTCCAGTTCATGGAAAGCGACAAGGAAATTGACCGAATCATGACGCTTTGCACTGGTAAAACGCAGAAGCAGGGGGAGATCTGTCCTGAGTTCACTGTTATAGCAGGATAATTGGAACAAAGTGTAGCCGAAGTAATATTTTTCCAGGTCGCTGTCCCAGCCCCAGGAAGCATCGGGGTCGGGGAAATGCCGCAGGTTTTCCGGTGCGCCAACCCTGTGGTGCCCGCGTGGGCAGGCATGGGTATGCACGGCGGTGCCGTCTCCGGAAACCGTAAGGTGTTCCCTTGGTATGAGGCCGGATTCCATGGAAGGCAGGACAGCCACGTGATAGAAGAAGCGCTGCAGCCGCCCTTCAAAGTTAAAAGGGATATCCTTCCCGCTCATGAGCCGTTTTTCGATAGATTCTGTGATTTTGGGCTTTGCCTCCTGTGCTTTCTGTTTTTTGCCTTTGGGCTTATCCGGCTTTTTGGTGTTCCAGGAAGCCGGAAGCAGTTTGTCCCGCGCATATAAGTCCGTTGGCGGTGCAGCCCAGAGCCTGTCCATGAAGTCAAAATAAGAACCGAGGGGCGGCAGGGAATCCGTAGTGCAGCCGATGAGAGCGGCAAGGAGGCGGTCATGTTTGAGCCTGTCGCCCCAAAGGGTAAGGGATAGCTTGGCCAAACCTTCTGAAAATAGAAGAAAGAAAAGGATAAAAGACCTTAAGATTTGTGGCTGGTTCTTAGCGGGCCTGCCAGTGTTGGAGTAAAAGGGCAGAAGGAACTCCATGGCCTTATCGGTATCGAAAAGGCGGAGTTTCTGCCATGGTTTCCAAAGCTCCGTATGGAGCCGGACTCTTTCAGAGGAATCGAAATGGACTTTGGATTCGTTGAGAAAGTACTTGTAATCTTGCATGGGCTGCCAGTACTTGATCATAAAGTGCACCTCCTAGTAGTTTAGTTTAATGCTGTGCGTGTGGCACAGACGCTTCTTAACTACAAGGGGCGCGTTTGGTGACTGGCGTATATGGTCACCAAACGCGCCGCACATTTTGACTTATATGTCAATACTTTTTTGAAAATTTAACAAAAATGTTTTCCGGGATATGGAGGAAAGCAAAAAAGAAGAACATGAAAAAAGAGCGGAAATTCGGGCTTAAAGAGTTTCCGAGACCGCTCCAAAATAAGAAATGGAGGAAATGAACATGAGTAGTACAGCGTTAGGAGCAGAGAAAGCGATTATTTTTATCAGCGATGCACATGAAAAATTCTACTACGGGAAATTGAAAGAGGTCAGGTATCAGGACGTGTACCATAAAGCACTTGTATATTGTCTTGGTATCAGCGATGACACGAGAAGGAACATTTACAGTATCTATGATTTTAAGACAGGCTGCGTGAAAACGGAGTGCCTGCATGAAGGATGGCAGACCAGCGGGAGCTTAAAAGTAGTCAGGATGGCGTTTAACCTTTACTGCAATGGTACGCCAAGTGTCTTTGATTACGATGATGCGGAGGAACAGGTGGACGAGTGCAGACGGTACACAGTGGAAGAACTGTTCTGCTGTGCCTATGCGCCTTATTTTTGGCAGGCGGTACAAATTCGTTATCCGGAATATGTAACATATAACCACAACTTGTACGCCATGCTTGGAGGACGGGATTGATGTTAAAAGTCAGGCTTATGGGAACGAAGAACGATATTAAGTGGTTCGGGAAGATTTTACAGCGTAACCCGAAAATCGAGGTGACGGAGTTTTCCGATATGTTCCCAAACAAAGGGACAAAGAAATATTACAGGACTTATGTGGAAGTCAGGAAAAGCAACGTAAAAGAAAATTAGTAGAAGCAAAGGAGAATTATCATGTGTAAAATAATCGCAATCGCAAACCAGAAAGGCGGTGTGGGCAAGACCACCACCACAAGCAATTTAGGAATCGGGCTGGCAAAACAGGGAAAGAAAGTGCTTTTGATTGATGCGGACAAGTTATGCCGAATTCGGCATAATGCGTCTTATACCGAAAAAACGGTTATTCCGAGGTTTTTGATACCGATATGATTTCTTGAGGATTTATCTACAAAGTTTCGGCATAATAAGGTAATCTTTTCTAGATGAAAAACATCAGGAAGGAGATTTTATTATGTCAAATTGTACCAAACCACTTGTCAGCGATCTGATTGATAAGGCATGGCAATGTATCGTTTCATTTGGGAGGGCTAAGAAAACAACTTACATGTATAAATGTTATGGCATCTCTCCGGTAACATCTTATTTCTCGACTCATTCAGTTTCGGTTTATTCTGAGGATGAGGGGAATAACTGTATCTGGTACTACTTCCGCCTTTATCAGGATGGCGTGATCAACAGCACAAAGTACCGGTACACCAGGAAAACAATTATAATTATGACCAGCATCATGAATACAGGAAATTATGTCTGGTCCTATGAGCCGTCCATACTTACATCGTCCATTCCAGAGGGCCTTAACCGGATTCTGGTGGATTATCTGAATCACAGGCTTGCACAAGGCTGCCGAACTACTACACTGAGGGGAATCAAGCCCAAGATCAAACATTTCCTTCGTTATGTCGCAAGTCTTGGATTTGATGATCTGAAAGGTCTGGAAATTTCAGATATAAACAGTTATCTGCCTGTCCTTGCTGACAGTTATGGAAATGTTGGGGATTCCCTTTCCCTGCTCAGGTCTTTTGGTGCCTATCTGTCTGAAAATTCACTCTGCAGCCTTAACCTTGAAACCATCTTTACAATTAAAGTGCCTAACCGTAAAAAAATACATTCCGGTTTTGATAAGGACGAAGTAACGGCCATCCTGAACGCTCCGGATAAAAGCACAGCATTAGGAAAAAGAGATTACGCAATTATAATGCTTGCGGCTTATACCGGCCTCCGGGGCGTGGATGTCCTCACACTGAGGTTTTCGGACATTGACTGGCGGTTAAGGGAGATACGCCTGATCCAGAGCAAAACTTCCAAACCAGTCATGCTTCCTGTCCCTGTCGCAGTCCTCAACGCCGTTGCCGAATACATTCTGGAAGCCAGGACGGAAAACACCGCAACGGATATCATTTTCCTCCGCAGCAGGCCTCCATATGATCCCCTGAAAACATGGTCTGCCCATTCAATTATCAAACACAATGCAGCAAAAGCAGGCATCGTATGGCAGGCGGACGAGCGGAAGGGCTTCCATACCATGAGAAGGACACTGGCAAGCCGGATGCTGGCATCGGATGTCCCCATTGATACCATCAAAGAAGTTCTCGGACACAGCAGCCCCGATTCCACAAAGCCATATATCAGCGTTGAATTGTCCGGCTTGAAAGAATGTCCCCTGACGTTGGAGTCCATTCCGCTGGGAAGGGAGGAACTGAGATGAATCCAACCTTTCACTGTGCTTTTGGCCAATATATTTCCGATTTCATCCAGGAAAAACATACACTTGGTTTTCCTTATATAGAAAGCGGACGAATCCTCCGCTGCTTTGATAAATTCTGTACGGATAACTTCCCTGCCGAACCTACTTTGTCCGCAGAAATTGGGAACGCATGGGCTGTCATAAAACCGACAGAAAAATCCGTGAGCTTCCAGAACCGGCTTGGGCCGGTGCGTGAGCTTGCAAAATATATGAACCGCGTGAGTAAAACTGCTTATGTAATTCCGCCGGAATTATCACCGAAAACAGACCCGCCATACCAGCCGCATATTTTTACAGAAGAAGAACTGAAAGCTTTTTTCCATGAGGCAGACTCATATCCTGTAAACCCACGCTCCCGGATCAGGCATCTACAGATTCCCGTGTATTTCAGGCTTCTGTTCTGCTGCGGCCTCCGTCCCCAGGAAGCCAGACTGATAAAACTAGAAAACCTCAGCCTCCGGGCAAAAACCCTGATCATACCAGAATCCAAAGGGCACAGGGACAGGATGGTCGTCATTCCGGAAGAACTGGTCGGGATTTTGAAAAAATACTACCCTTTTTTGAAAAACGAATTCCCCCAAAGCGAGTACCTGTTCCCCTGCCAGCGGTTTGGCGGCGCTGCCTACACGGCAAGCTGGGTACGGAAATCGTTCCACGAATGCTGGGGAAACTGCCATTTCGAGCTTGTGGCCGGCAACAGCCCAAGGCCTTATGACTTCCGGCACACATTTGCCACATACCGTATATACAAATGGATGAAGCAGGGCGCAGACCTAAGGAGCATGCTCCCGTACCTGAGCGCATACGTGGGGCATTCCTGTATTTCACACACGGCGTACTATATCCACCTTGTACCGGAATTCTTTTCTGAAATGTCCGGCATGGATATGAATCTGTATGCATCACTTATCCCGGAGGTGCCGCATGAATAAGGAAACAGTCGAACTGACAAAAAGGCTCCGTGATTTCTTTCAGATATACCTGCCGAAGCAAAAATGTTACAGTGAGAACACAGTTACATCCTATAAATATGCTTTCAATCTATTTTTTGATTTCCTAAACAGCAGAAAAGGTATAGGCATGACAAAAATAACAATGGACTGTTTCAGTGGTGAATCTGTTTCTGAATTCATGGAATGGCTGTCCAGGGAGCGGAACAACAGCGCCTCCACCTGCAACCAGAGGCTGATGGCTTTACGGTCGTTCGCCAAATATAATGGGACAAAAGATTTTTCCCAGTTCTCACTTTATGCGGAAATGAAATCAATCCCCGCAAAGAAAGGCAGGCCTAAAACAGTTGAGTTTTTGAGCGAATCCGCACTTGAAATACTATTAAAGCAGCCGAATGCCAAAAAAATCTCTGAAATGCGCAACCAGTTTTTTATGATCCTGATGTACGATACCGCAGCCAGATGTCAGGAAATGCTTGACATACGCATAAAGGATATCTGTTTTAATGAGAAAACACCCTATTTATATCTGACCGGCAAAGGCAGTAAAACCAGGTCAGTGCCTATGATGGATGCTACTTACCGGCACCTTTTGAAATACCTGGAGAAGTTTCACCCTGACTACAAAAAGAATACTGATGAATTTTTATTTTATATCACCACGCACGGCATACGCCACCAGATGTCGCAGGACACGGTAGAGGTGTTTATGAAAAGATACGGGAAAACGGCAAAGCTTATCTGCCCGGATCTGCCGGATAAAGTACACCCGCACCAGCTCCGGCATACACGCGCGATCCATCTGTATCGGAGCGGAATGCCATTGAGCATACTGAGCGAATTTTTGGGGCACTGCTCAGAGGAAACTACACGCATTTATGCATATGCCGACACCGAAATGAAACGGGAAGCAATCAATAAGGCAACTGCAGATATAGCCGTGCCTGAAGAAAAACCAATCTGAGACGAAACAGACGAGGAAACATTTCGTAAGCTGGCCGGCTTGAGATAACCTAAATATTTAGTTATTCCGATGTTTTTCATAAAATCACTGTATTTTCTATGAAAGCTTAGAAACTTCGGAATAACTATTTTTTCGGTATAAGACGCATTATGCCGAATTCGGCATAATGCGTCCCCGTCAATGAGAAGCACTTTCTTTCCGGCCTGTGCCAGCCCAATCCCTAAGTTGGCACAGGTTGTGGTCTTGCCCACACCTCCCTTTTGGTTGGCGATGGCGATGATTTGCGTGTTCAAGATAATCACCTCGTTTCTTGGTATGAAAAAAGGGAGAATGTGACCGGAATCAACATTCTCCCTTAGAAACGATATGTGATTGTGCAATAATCTGTCTTTTGTGAGGTTAGCTTTTGAGAGCCATCTCGCCGCAAACCCGCATGAATACTGGATTTTTGCCTGTTTGCTTTCCCTTTCCCCAATAACCTGTGTTCAACGATATGTACGCCAAGGATATTTCCACGAAAATCAAGTCCACGCTCCATACCAAAGCAAGACGCGGCGAATACCTTGGCGCACTCGACCCCTACGGCTACCTGCGGCATCCTGACGATAAGCACAAGCTGATTATCAACGAGGAAACTGCGCCGATTGTACGGCGGATGTTTGAAATGTGCGCGGCTGGGATTGGCTCAAAGAGTATCGCAACAACCCTGAACAACGAGGGCATCTTATCCCCTAAGGAATACACTCGCTTCCGCAAGCACAATCCTGAACGGGATGGCGAGTTTGAACGCCGCCACTTCTGGACACGGACTTATGTGCAGTTCATGCTGAAAAACGAAATCTATGTAGGGAGCATGGTGCAGGGACGGCAGTACACGCCATCTTACCGCAGCAAGAAGCGGGAACCCATCCCCAAAGAGGATTGGATCGTGGTTCCTGATATGCATGAACCTATTGTATCGCGGGAACTGTTTGATGAAGCGCAGAAACGCATGGGAGCGCGGAAAAAGACCATTAAAGCCAAAGACGAACCCGATTTATTTGCTGGACTGTTCTTCTGTGAAGCTTGCGGAACTTCCATGCTGCCCAAAGTCAGCCAACAGAAATACTTTTACTACAACTGCGGACGCAGCCACGCGATTGGACAATTAGCCTGCTCAAGCCACTACATCAACCGTGACACCTTTCATCAGGCAGTGCTTGAGGACATCCGCCGTAACGCGAAATTGTTCAGCGAGGATGCGGAGAAAGCCGCACAGCGGCTCATGGAACTGAAATGCGCCGATCAGCAGAAGCAGACCGCAACGATGAAGCGCGACCTTGCATCGGCAAAGAAGCGGCTGGCTGACCTGGATGTGAAGCTGAAACGCACCTACGAGGACAATATGAGCGGCAAACTGCCCGACCACATCTTTACCATGTTTATCGCAGACTACGACCAGGAACGGGCTGCACTGAAAGCGAACATTGCAGAGATGGAAAAGGCACTGGAAAAGGTTCGGGATACCAAGGCCGATATTGACCGCTTCGCAGCCCTTATCCGAAAATATACCAGCTTTGAAAAACTCGACCGCTTCATGCTTCACGAACTGATTGACCGGATTACGATTTACGAAACGCCAGGTATGGGACGCTGCCGCAAGGGTAAGGAAAAGCGTATTACCATCTACTACAAATTTGTCGGGGCTATCCAATAAAGCAAAAACGGCATCCCCTATGGATGCCGAAAAAAATAACTTGGCTTTACGTCCTTTTGACTTCTCATCATCCCTTGAGAGTCGCTCATAAAGAGCAGTTATTCTGTTGTCCCCAGCCGTCCTGTTGTTCATGTTGAACTCCTTTCCGGCTGGCTCATCTGTGGTGAATCCATCTTAACATATCTTTCCGCGTCTGTCACCATTTCATTCAAAATTAAACGGGAAACTTTTTCATCAGGCGTGTCGGCATACCCTGAACCCGTATACACCCTGACCTTGAAAAGTGTCCCGCCGATCCTGCGGTAAAAAAAGCCAGCCGCAGAAGGGCTGGACTTTGTCATATCATTATTCAATTTTACTGCCTCCATCATGCAATCCTTTCTTGCGCTTCACACACATTTCCCTTATAATTGTTCGGGGAACCGTTAAGTCTCCGACTTCTGTACTTAGTAACCGGATTTCCATTTTATCCGTACCCCATAGCCTGCCCCTCCTTTCGTGTAACTGATTTTTATCCAAAAAGAATTACTCTTTCACTAATAGGAGAAAAACGGCTATAAAAACGGAAGTGTTTTTCAAAAAACAGCTACAAAATTTTATTTTTTTGCAAAGGACTGACCATAAATGCCAAAATACGCTGAACTCCCGGCATTCAGGGAGCAGAATTTCATAATGGAAGCGGACGGGGATATGCTCCACCGTGAAGCCCGCGCCCTTGCGATCCGGCGTATTGAGGAAAGCGCAAGGACGGAAGCCGACTTTGAAAATGTGCTGTACTGGTGGGATAAACTGGACGCAAACAGGGAACGGAAAGAAAGAGACCATGAGGCAGGACGCTCCGCTGTTCCTCTGGAATGGGGCGCATACGAATTGTACCTTTCCGACAGCCCTTCCTATGACATGATTTTAAGAAGGTTCATGCTTGCAGGCGATTTCCTCGATATTATATTTGACCACCCGGAAACGATACATGAGCTTGTCACGGATGCGGATTTATCAGAAATATTGAAGGAACTAAAGCCGCATCTCAAAAATATGCTCTATTATCTGTTCCTTCGTGACTATTCTACAACAGAGTATGCAGAGAGCATCGGACAGTCTGACCGGAATATCAGAGGTATTCGGAAAACTGCTCTGAAAAAGATACGGAAGCTCTATGGCGGCATACTCACATACAGGAAAGAAAACAGTCTGCCGATGACGATTGACGAAAAATATTTCTTGGAAAACGGAGTGCGAAAGAAAAAATGAAGATAAGTGTATTCTGACTGAAAGCCACAAACAGCTTGACCAACAATGAGTAACTGCTTATAATGTAAGAAATATTACATCAGATGATGTGGCAGGATTGATGGATTGGAGCAGATTATTTATGAAGAATTTATTTGAACATACCAGCGCACCATGGATTCGGTACAATAGCTATGAATATAAAACAGGCAGTGACAGTAACCTCTACATAACAGTTTCCAAAGATGCCAGACCTGAAATGTACCATCCCATGCAGGAAGCGGAGCAGCTTGTCATTGATGCCATAAATGTCGGGCTTGCCGCCATGCACAAAGTACCAGAAGAAGAATTGAAGGAAGCCATGCTTGGCTTTATCAAAAAATATGGTTTTCTCGGCTTTATGACCGCCCTGCCGACAACAGCAGATTTCATTACTTATGAATCGGTGTATCTTCCCAAAAACCACTTTATAAAGGAAGAATCCCTCCCTACAGATGAGTATTTTTCTTATTTTTACCCTTTTGACAAGCCGGATTTCAAAAAGAACGGCATAGAGTCGGGCTGGTCTGTGACTGACCGCGAGGGTATTGCGATTACGATGGCTATGGGGAATGCGCCGCAGGCTGTGGCGATGGGATTGCAGAAGGAATATGCGGAAAGGTACGACTGGCTTGTAAAGGAATTTACCGACTGGGCGTTTACTTTTATGACAAGTTTCCTTTATTACATGGATTATGATACGATTGACGAACAAACACGCAGCCTGTACCGTCAGGGTATTTCCGCTTTCGGCGGCATAGCCCCGACTTACCGGATCGCACTTGAAAAGGATTCGCCCGTTATCGTATGGGATTTCCATTCCCTGCTCGTCATGGTGCAGATGTGTTTTTCTTTCATGCTCACGGATAAGGACAGTGATATGCGTATGTGCAAACACTGTAAAAAAGCCTTTGTCGCAAGCAGGAAGGGAAATGAGTTTTGCAGTCAGAAGTGCAAGAACCAGTTTAATGTCTACAAATCAAGAGAAAAGAAAAAGGGGAACAAAATAAATCCCTGATTAGCTTAGAGATACAATCTGCGCCGATGGGAACACAGGAATGATTCTTTAAAATAAGGCAGATACTATTACATCAGGGAAATTTTGTGCAACAGGCTGTCACACAAAGTCTATTAAAACATAGGGAACGTCAACTTATATTTTACTAAACATAGAAAAATAAGCAGTGGAGATGATATATATGGAGTTTACTTTGGAAGAACTTTATACAAAAAAGGAAGGACAGACTTATGACCGTAAGAGCGCAAGAAAAGACCCGAAGGGACTGTCCAATCATATTGTTGCATTTGCCAATGCAGACGGCGGTACACTTGTTATCGGCATTGAAGATGATTTTACAGTCACAGGAATTGACGACTACCACAACAATGTCAATGATATACTTAGAGTACCCTTTGATTACTGCACCCCGTCAGTGCGTGTTACTACCGAGACGGTTGAATGTACTGACAAAAACGGTAATCCCAATCATCTGCTGGTTATGACCATTCCACAAAGCTCTGAGCTACACGCTAACCAGCAGGACGAAGTATATTACCGTATGGGCGACAAATCCAAGAAACTGAATTTTGACGAGCGGCTGCAGCTTATGTATGCCAAAGGATCCCGCTATTACGAGGACGAACCTGTTTATCGTTCCTCTATGGAGGATATTGATTTGGATTTTGTCGTTGAATACTGCAAGAAAATCGGATACCAAAAATCTGCCGAGGAATATATCCGTCAAAACAACGGATTCGTTGTCAACCATAACGGCAGGGAAGAAATGAGCGGCGCTGCCATTTTATTATTTGGCAAAAATCCGCAGCGCTTCTTCAAAAGGGCAAGGGTGCGTTTTATTCGATATGACGGCATAGAAGCCAAGGTTGGAACCGAAATGAATGTCATTAAGGATGAAATGTTTGAAGGTCGTATTCTCGATATGGTTCGCAGTTCTCTCGACTTTGTACGCAGCCAAGTTAAAGAACACACAAAGCTTGGCGCAGACGGTCTTTTCCATACAACGCCTGAATACCCTGAATTTGTCTGGAAAGAAATAATCATTAACTCCGTCGCCCACCGTGATTACAGTATTAAGGGAACCGATATACAAATTAAAATGTTTGATGACCGGATTACGGTTGAGAGTCCCGGCATCCTGCCCGGAATTGTGCGTCTGAATAATCTCCGCACCGTTCACTTCTCCCGCAACCCAAACATTGCCCGCTTCCTCCACGAATATGATTATGTGCAGGAATTTGGCGAAGGCATTGACCGTATGTTTAATGAAATGGCGGCAGCCGGGCTTCCTGCTCCTGAGTACCATGATAACGCCTTTATGCTCAATGCCACAATTCGGAATGGGGTAATAAATGAAACGGATGGGGTAATAAATGAGATAATAAATGGGGCAATAAATATCTCCTCTCCCGAGCAGGCTGTTTTAGCTGCAATAAGGAAAAAACCAAGAATTACCAAAATGGAATTGCAGAAAGAAACTTCTTTTGGGAAAAGCACGATTGACCGAGCAATTAAAGCATTAAAGGAAAAATATTTAATTAAGCGTGTCGGCTCTAATAAAACAGGTTATTGGGAAATTATAAACAAGGGGCTGTAAAAAGCCCCTTGACTGCCTCCTGCTACAAAACTTAAAATCCAAACAACACTAAAGGGAATATATCAGATCGTGCAGCACTACTTCCTCCGCCCTGCTCCTGATGCTGTTCATCTTCTGAAGCCAACATAGCCAGTCATCAGATTTTAACTGCTCCATCACACCCTCTTTCTTTGCCATCTGCCCCACAAGCCTGTCCATCATCTCATTACATTCCTCATCTATTTCCGCAAGATGTTTCCATAAGGTTTCCGACAAAATCATATACGAATAAATGCCCCTGTGGTTTTCTTCTAAAAAACGCTTCCTCATTCTTCCATACTTCCCAATCTGATACTCCGTTGTATCCGAAAGTTTGAGGTTGGGAATCTGATAATCTCCTTCCCAATGGTAAGTAATCTCCATATACAACCGCCTTTCTTTGTTCTAAACTGTTTACAGATACGAATAAAAAGATTATCACCTTCTTCCTTTACCACAACATCTGCAAGTTTCCATTCACCACAAATGAGCCAGCCGCATATGTTGTATTTTAGCAGATGGAAATTCCTGCTAAAATACAAGCCTTTAGAGGAATCTGACATCTACAGTTCACAACATATCACATCATTCCCGTATACGGCTGCCGTATCGATCAAACGGTAGCCGGACATCAGGGCATCGTAAACTGCCTGCTCGCAAGTCTCCGGGTCCGCAATCTGAAAAACGCCGAACCCAAGGGCGGGCATCTTTACTCCGTTGTTTAAGGATACATATTCCATAAGATTGCGTTTTATTAGGAAAACACACTGTCAAAAGGATTTCATGCTTTGGCGGGGGTCAGCCCGCCTCTGCGGTGTCAGTGGTGTTGATTTCAATGTACTCGGCAATCTTGCGGAACTCGTCCGCAAACTTAAAGTGAACGCTGATATTGCCGTTTTCGTAAACCTTGATATGGTCTACCAGCTCAATCAGAATTTCGCGGGTCAGCTTTTCGATGTTCTGATATTTTGCAAAAGCTACCAGCGCAGGATGCTGCTGGTCAACGCCGTTTAAGAGCTCTTTCCGTTCAGCCGTCAGCCGGGCCAGCAAATCCGAGAGCCCAGCGGCCTGCCGTTCATAATCGGCTTTCATTTCCCGGTATTCCTGCTGGGTGATTTCCCCGTCTTTCCAGTCTTGATACAGTGACTGCTTGTAGCGGGTGATTTTCGTCAATTCCTTTTCCTTTGCGGCTATCTGGTCATTAAGGCGGTGGGATTGACTTTTTTTCAGCGGGGCCGCATTGATACGGGTTACTATTTCCGAATAAGAAACGGCGGTGCTTACTTGATACTGAATAGCGAACAGAACGGCGGCCTCTAAACGGTTGTGCTTGATAGAGTGCATGGTGCAGGCCGTCCGGGAGCGGTTCTTGTAGGTGGAGCAGGCATAATATACATTTTTCCCGCTCTGGCTCCGGGTGACGGATTTCCCGCAGTCGGCACATTTCAGAAAGCCGCTGAACAAATGGAGCTCCCGGCCCTTTGGGGTCGTCCGGGTATCCCGGAGCAGGAGAGCCTGCACCCGGTCAAAGGTTTCGTGGGTGATGATTGCCTCGTGGGTATCGGGGACGCGCACCCATTCTTCCTCCGGCACAGCCTCTATCTGGTGTACCTTGTAGCTTTTCACCCGGCGGCGGCCCTGCACCAAATCCCCGGTATAAATGGGATTTTTCAGAATGTCATTGACAATCTTGTTTCCCCACATGGGATTGTCGGCCACGGCGGGGGAATAGGGCAGGCCCTTTTCTATCCGGTATGCCGTGGGGCTGGGTATGTCGTGTTCGTTCAGATAAAGCACAATCGCATGTTTGGTGGTTCCTTGCAGACACAGCTCGTAAATCTTCTTAACGATTTCAGCGGCCTCCGGGTCAACGATTAGCTGGTGTTTGTCTTTGGGGTCTTTTATGTAGCCGTAGGGAGCAAAAGAGCCGATGTACTGGCCGTTGCGCCGCTTATAATCAAAAACCTGCCGGATTTTCTTTGAGGTCTGATAACAATACTGGTCATTCATCACATTTGTTATCGGAACGATGATGCTGTTCACGCTATCCGGGTTTAGGTAGCTATCCACACCCTCGGCCAAGCTGATAAAGCGGATGCCCATCTGCACAAAAAGGTTATCAATCAGACTTCCGGCATCGCTATAATTCCGGGCGAAACGGGAAAGGTCTTTCACCACAACGCAGTTGATTTTCCCGCTCATTACATCCCCCAAGAGCCGCTGGAAACTTTCACGTTCCGTATCGGTTCCCGTGTGTCCGTCATCCACATACTCGGTGTAGCTTTCAAACTCTTCCGCATGGTTGAAGTGAAAATCATTGAGAATGTCGCGCTGGTTTTTCACGCTGTTGCTATCGTCAAGCCCCCGGTTGATTTTCTGTAAATCCTCTCGGGAAAGCCGGATGTAGCCGCCCATTTTCCAGAGCCGGGCCGTATAGGTAGGGGTCAAAGTCTGCTGATATCCTCTGTTTTTTGTTCGTGCCATTGTTCCTCCTTCCCTATCACATTACACTTATATTATAACTCTGTTCCGGGGTATCGACAAGGATGCCGATGCCTCGGGACATTTTGTCTCGAAGTGGGAGCAGGCCGCAACAGCAGTTACAGCCCGCTCTTTTGCCGGATAAGAAAGGCGGTCAGCGTATCCTGGAGGGAGGGGCCGCCCTCGGCAAACTCGATTTTCACGCCCACGCCGCCCACGCTAAAGCAGTACGGATTGACGGCCCGTTTCACAAACCGAGCCAGCCGCTCCTCCCGGGGGAGGGTGCGGTCAAAGGCCATACCGCTCACGTCAGCCAGCGCATCCGCGCTCACCGCGCCGATGTCCACGCTTTTCATTTGTTCCAGCTCCTGTGCGGTCAGTCTCACGGCAAAACCTCCTTTTGCGTTTTGGGTTGTGGGGAAACGCGAAAGGACAGCACTGCGAAAGTGCTGCCCTTTGGCCTGTCCCCATCTTGGGACAAATTGTCTCAAACTTGTTTGAAAGAGGAAACGCCGGGCCCGTATGTTTGGCCCGTCAAAAGACAGCAGGTAGCGGCCCGGCGTTCCCTTGTTTTGTGCGGCAGCCCCAAGCGGCAAGCGGCCAGCTTGCCCTTCGCGGATTGTGGCCGTGGGGCTGGCAAGCTCCCCACTCGCGGCGGTGGTGTTGGTCGCTCATCCTCCCGTGGGAGAAGTCACCGCGCACCCGCCGCCCGGCTCCCCGCGTTCACTCGGGGCCGCCCGCTATTCAGTTGTGGAGAAGAAAAAACTTCCTCTCATATACCGAGACATTTTTGGATGGTTTTCGGACTGGTTCAGCGGGAATTTTTCAAAAACTTTTTCATGTTCTCCAGCCCGCGCTCCACGGCCCGCCGCACCGCGCTTTCGTCAACGCCCTCGGCCAGCGCCACCTCGGAAAAGCTCTTGCCGAGGATGATGCAGGCATCCACCCGGCGGCCCTGGGCCGGGGGCAGACTGTTCAGCGCGTTCCACAGACGGCAGAACCGCTCCTTGAGCTCCAGCACCTCGTCCGGGGTGAGCTCGCGCAGGCAGGCGGAATACTCGATGCCGTCATCGCAGTCCAGCGAATACTGCGCCTTGTGGCGGGAGAGCCGCCGCTGGTAGGCCGCTTCACAGCGGACGCTGGCCCGGAGCGCCTCGGCCACATCGTCAGTAACTTCCATATATTCGTCCTGGGTGTACCAGTAGTAAAAGTCGCGCAAGTTGATGATAGTCATTGTATGTACCTCCATATCGTTTTTTGTGGTTGGGTTGCCGGGAAACGATATGGAGGGCGGCGGGGAGCGGCACCCGGGGGAGCCGCCCCGCACCTTGGGACATTTTGTCTCGAAGTACGGATAACAAAAAACGCCTGCGCGACACAAAGCCACGCAAGCGCATGAAACGACAAATTCATTTATGTACTGCCAAATTGCACATTTACCGCCGGACTGATCCTGCTGGGCGGGTGGGCTTTTTTTGACAGGTTAGGGGGATGGAAAAGGAAAAAGGACACGGCGATACCTCCTGGATACCGCCGTATCCTTAAAAAAGGGCGACTTTAATACACCCCCCGCAATCTCATTTTTTGAAAAGAAAACGGCGGCTTGAAATTTGCTATTTCAAAACCGCCGTAAGGCTACTGTATTTTGTTTTGGCGCGTGAATATCCAGCCGCCGAAACAACGGTTTTTTTATATGCCGTTGTTTCGGGGCTCATTTGTTCTATTCTAAGAATATCCTTTTTAGCAAGAGTAACAACGAAATTGATTTGTCCCCAATTTCTATCCTTCTGATAATGAGCAATATATTTTAATTGCTTCACTAAAAAATTTAGCTAAATTTCCACAGCCAAATCTATTTATATACGAGGAAAACCGTTCATCAGAAATATAGAGTTGGCCTAAATATGAAAGCATTTCTTTGTTACAACTATAAAAGTGTTCTGAAATGTAATCTCGCCATGCTTGCACAATTTGCTGAACCTCTTTGCAAGCGGGAGATTGCGTTTCATATAGCGCAAGCTTTTCGAATATCGTTTGCGCCATTGAAAGGAACCTCTCCATTTCTTCATTTTGGATTTTTTTACTTTTTGTAGAAAACATAGCTTCAAACTCTTTAAAACTATGAGTTTCTCCCCATTTTTCAAAAATTTCTGCTCTGAAGCTCTCCTGTAATTCAACTATTTTTGAATGTGAAAATGCAGAAAAGGAATTGGCTTGCTCTCCACTGATTTCTGCTTTTACCAGTTTGACTAAAGCATCTATCCGCTCTCTTTGTGCTTCTAAAATTGCAAGTTGCTTTTTTAGCACTTCAGATCGATTGTAATATGGAGAGTTAAGTAACTCTTTTATTTCTTTTAGAGCAAATCCCACTTCACGAAAAAACAATATTTCCTGCAATCGACTTAAATCATCTTCTGTATATAAGCGATACTTCGCATCCGTAAGCATAGTAGGTTTTAGCAAGCCTATTTCGTCATAATAGTGGAGCGTTCGTATTGTTATCCCGGATAATGTGGCGACTTCATGGACAGTCATAGGCTTATTATTCATTCCAAAAATCCTCCGCAACTTCCAAAATCTCGCTTGCGGGCAATAAGGTTGCTTCAACAATGCTTTTGCCTGTCTTTTTCAGATAATGCTTTACTAAATGATACCCACAAGCATATCCTGCACAATAAGGCAAACCGACAGCCGGATAGCTTTGCAGTTTTGCCATTTCATCTCCATACAAATAGGCATTAAGATTTTCAAGGCCCTGTACATTTAACCCATCATAAATAATCGGTTTAATATATTCGTTTAAGGTTTTTATATCAGTTTTAGTTACCCACGGCCCCGCTTTATCTTCGCCATATAAATAAGTTGCAAAATTTTCAGCAAGTCCTTCGCTAACCATCATTTCGGCCAGTGTAATATCATTTCTCCATCGAATAAATTGAAATCGAATATTATGATTGACTTCATGTGCAAGAGCAACTGGCAACCGCTCCAAAGTATATTGATTGGGAACAAGCCATGCAAAAATATAGCCGGGAATACCTCCATCGCCACAATACCCTTCATTAAGTGAAATATAGGGACTTTCGGGATCTGCTAACAAAATTGTAAAAAGATATTCCTGTACTGGTACTTCAATACCACTGTTTGCAAAGCAATCCAAAGATTTCTGAATAGATTGTTGACAAGCAGTCCACAGTAAATCAGAAGAAATTTGCTCGATATTTTTCTGCTGGGATTTGTCTACTTTATTTGGAGCAATAAGACCAAGCATACTGCTTGCCATTATTACATCATATCCATTAGGCGTTGATGCTTTCATTGGGACACTATAACAGTCCCATTTTTTCTTGAAAGGCATCATTAACTCATAACGATAGATGTCATTTTTCTTTTCAATGGACGCATTTGCGATTTTTTGATAAACGCCGTCAGAACGAATATACTTTACTTTCATTTTAATCATCCTTTCCTGTTTTCTCTATAATACACTATGACGTTACGTGAAAGTCAAGCGTGTAGAAGTTGTTTTTGTTGTTCAATGTGAAATTAAACAGTCAGTAGTATGAAATACACAATCGTTCAAATAATATCATCTGAAATGTAAAATTACATTAGGTGATGTTATGAAGATTGAGAGAGATAATCGACGATTTGATTTTCACGATATAGGGCTCGCCATCAAGCGGGCAAGGGAAGCCAGCGGAATGACGCAGGAGCAACTGGCCTATATTGTTGACCGGGCTCCACGCACCATCATGTATAACGAGAATGACGGCCAGCACCCCAGCCTCAACACCTTTTATCAGATGGTGACAATGTTCGATATATCGGTAGATCAATATTTCTATCCGTCCAAGAATAAAGGGAGTGAGTGCAGAAAGCGGATCGACGCCATTCTTAACGCCCTGGACGAAAAAGAACTAAAAATTGTAGAAGCCATGATCCAAGCGATGAAAGCGGCTAAAGAAACGGAGGATGCGTAAAGAGAAGCACGCGCCTCCGTTTTTTCGCGCCACTTCCGGGGTTGCGCGTTTCGGCAAGCAATTCGGGTGTGGCCACACCCGAAATTTTTGCTGGGCCGCAGGCCCGCAAAAATGCTTGTTGGGGAGCCTCCCCAAACCCGGCTCTTTGGGACAAAATGTCCCAAAGAGGTTGGCTGCGTCACCGCCGCTATCGCGTCTGTTCCTTATCGTCCCGCCCGTCCGTCAGTCCGAGCAGATGGTCGATGTTGGCCTTGACAGCCACGGCCTCCCGCATATCCCGCTGGGCCTGCCTATACTCGGCATAGAGGGCCTTTTTCTTATCCGCCAGCTCCCGCCGCTGTTTTTTCAGCGTGTCCATTTTGGGGAGCTTTTCACCGCCCAGCAATTCATTCATAGCGGCCCGGGCCGCCCGGTAGGTGGCAAGCTCCGCCTCATGCTCGGCAAGGTACTTTTTCGAGTACCGGGCCGCCTTGTAGCCATCAAACACGGGCCGGGCCTTTGCATAGTCCACCACGGCCCCCATCAGCCCGGAGACTTTGGAGAGGGCGGCCTCGGTGGTCTGGAGCTCCCCGGCCAGCGCGTGGGCCCGGTCAACCGCCGCCGTGGTCTTTGCCGCCAGCGCGTCATAGTCGGTGAGATTGTTCTCCTGCAGAAACTGGAGGGCGGCGGCCATCTGCTTTAGGTTGTAGACTTTCGCCCAGCGTTCATAAGCCGGGCCCTTGCCCTCGGCCATGCGCTGTTGAATGTCAATGATAAGCCCCACCTGCCGGATCGGGGGCGGCGCGTCCTTGGGGAGCTCCGGGAGGGGCCGCTCCCCGGCGATAACCGCCCGGATGTCCTCGGGGTCAAAGCCCGCGCCGAGGGTGGATGCCCGGAGCCGGGTGTACTTGTTCTGCCCTGGCGCGAGGAACGACACCACGCCGCCCCGCCCGCGCTTGACGGCAAAGCCGGACTCTTCCATCAGCCGGAGGAACGCGGCAAAGTCGGCGGGCTTTTTTTCAAGGGCCGCGATGATTGCCAGCCGCACCCGCTGTTGAGCGGAGGGCGGCTTGTCGCCTATCCACTGGCCATAGTGGAGGAAACGGCCCTTGCTGTGCTGTTTGGGATTTTGTATCACGGACAAATCATGCTCCAGACATACCCGGTCAGACAGCCGCCGGAGGGCAAAGCTGGAGCCGAGGAAATTATGGAATTTCCGGGAGCAGTCAAAGGCCGTGGAATTGAAATAGATGTGGTTGTGAATGTGACCCTTGTCGGTATGGGTGCAGACGAAAAACTGGTACTTGCCTTTCGTCCAGCGCATCGCCGTTTCAAAGCCCAGCTTATTTGCCTCCTCCGCCGTCACCTCGCCGGGCGGGAACGCCTGCCGTATCTGGAAGAACAGGGCCCCGCGCTCCACGGGCCGGGCCGTGGCCGCCTGGTATTCGCTTTTCACCAGCAGGAACTCGGCGGCGGCTGTGGACGGGTCGCAGAGGTGGGAGGACACGGCCCCCAGCTTTTGGGGGTTGAGCCCGTAAGCAAACCGCTCCTCCATCGTCTGGACAGCGCTCAGTCCCGCCGCCTGCTTGTAGGGCCGGATGTAGGTCGTGGCCGTGGTAGCACCTCCTTTCGCCATGAAAAAAAGACAGCAGGCAAAGCGCCCACTGTTTTTGAAGATATTTACTTACTAAGCAAACCAAAGTTTATCAACTTTTTCCCATACAGATTTTATATTTTCTTCAAATCATTTCTGAAAATAAACGTGTCAATAATATCTGAGAATGATAACCTCCGTCACTTCCTACGCCCTTGACCAATATATAATCTTTCTTTAATATATCGAACAAATTTGTCATTTCAAAACAAGCGTGCTTTTCAAAATTCATAAGATTGTATATGAACTTGTCGTCAGATAACTCATATACAATTCCTTCATCAAACTCTATTTTTCCAGTCCCAATGTCTTTCATTCCCATAAGGTCACTACTAAAATCTCTTTTGACAAAATATATTTTCCACTTTCCATGATACTCTGTTGCCATTTCATTTTTAAGAAATTCAAGAAAATCAAATTCTTCGTCAGTGGCCTCTGGAATCGAAATAAATTTTCCAAAGATTGATTTAACTATATGGAGTTTTGTTTTTTTGCTAAAACCTTTTATAGCTTTTGCTTCACCATCAAGTGAAAAAAACTTTAAGTATGCCTCATCATATTTTCCTAAGAAGGTATTGCACTTTCTACAAAGTGTCCTTGCGGTACGACCATGCGGGTATAATGACTCAGCCAGTTCGTTGTCAAATATATCTCCTGAAATCCGTTCAATACTTTCACCATCGGAAAGTTTAGTTTTTATTCTTTCTCGTATTTCCTCAGACTGGAAAGAGTCAAGCATTTTAACAATATTGAGTGCAACAATATCTTCATTACCAACACTTCGAGCAGGATAGTGTTCTTCGCTCATTTCTTCGTCATCAAAAAATCTTCCACATAATTTACATTTCAATTTTGTATCTTCCATAAATGTTTACCGCCATTATTGATTTTATGTCTACTCTTTCTTGGTTCGATAAATTCTAACCTGTTAGCTTAAATTAAGTCTATTTTCAAATCATCGTAAGGAACAATAACATCGTGCTTTATCCCAGCATAAATGCTTTTATTTGGCTCCCCAAAAGAGCGAATTAAATTCAGGCAGATATTTATGAGCCAAATATTATCCCAAAAGCAGTTTGGAACTTGATCTATACAATCATATGTTTCGCGGCAAAGTTCTTCATATCTCCAGAGAACATCACTCGCATCTGCTCCGTCGTTGCCATCAATATAATCACTCCTATATGACATATTATCATATTTCACGCAAACAGTGGCGATGTATGTATGTTGTTTCCGCTTAGACCATTCACTCCCAATGCTTACGCGATTTCCGAACCATTCCTCCGTAAAGTTTTCTATAGTTTCAAAAATTTCGGGGTAATCTTTAACGGTTGAGTATTTCAACATCTCTTCCTCTGGCGCAATTAGGAACATCTCTATCTCAGAACGGTCTTTGTATAATTTTGTTGCTAATGGTGAAATCGCCGCCAAATATGAGCAATACAAATTTTTATACTGCATACCGCTATATTTGCATTGTTTGTCTCCATACGCACACCATTTACAGTTTTCACCATAATCAGGAATATAAAGCCGTTTTCTTTTGAAAAACAGTTCCTGTGTACTTGGCTTTATTTCTATTTGATACTTTTTCAAATGTTGGCTTATTGGTGTATCATTTTCCAGGAGAACATCCAAAGTCGCCAGTCCTATTTGTCTTAGGCTTTTGAAGTCGTCAACTGTTGTAGATACAATTTTCCCAAGAAATTCTATACCATGAGCAACATCTATTTCATCCAATTTATTCCCTGTTTCCTCACAGAATATAGTAATATTATCTTGCTCTGTATCGAAATGCAATCGTTTAAGAATGTTGCACATTTGTATCTCTGTAAGACTGTATAATTTCATAAAATCTCTTATAAGTACATCGCTATCCCAAAGATTTAATAACATAAACTCGCCCCATTTGATGTCATTCTCAGCTATGTAATCAAATATATCACTTTGCAGCTATGTAATCAACCGTTATCTTTGGGACAAAATGTCCCGAAGTACGAAAAGCCGGGGAGCGGCACAGCACCGCTCCCCAGCAAATCACAGCTCCACCAGCGCGGAAAGCTGTTTCAGCAAATCAGACAGAGGCCCCCACAAAGCGGAGTAGTCCCGCTGGAGGGCCGATATTTCCTCGGGGTAAATCCCCCCGTAGATGTTGGCATGGATAGCCACTTGATTGAGGTTGTTTGAGCACCGCCGCTGGAGGGACACCAGCTCCCGGACGGGGGCAAGGTCAACCTGGAGCACATAGCCGCAGAGAGCCATCCGGCGCATATAGGCCCCCATGTTGCGGATGCCCGCCTGGGCCATGCGTTCCTGGATAAGCGCCTGTTCTTCCTCGGACACCATCACATGGAGATGTACGGGGCGGCGGCGCTTTTTCCCGGCCATGCCTACCTATCGCCCCGGTCGGGCGCGTCCCGTCTGGGCGCGGCGGGGGCCTGCCGTTCCCCGGCCAGCCTTGCCGCCTCTTTCATCTGTTCGGCAATCGGGCGGGGCCTGCCGCTATCCCGCAGCAGGCCGGACACCTCCGGGGCGGGCCGGAGCTCATAGTCTGCCGCCTGCTTTTCCGTCAAGGGCTTTGTGTAGGTCAGATGCCCCCACGCAAGGAACGCGCCGCCCTCCACGGGTACGCGCTTGTCGTAGTTTTCGATCTCGTCCGGCTCGTTGCCCGCAGGCTTGGGAAACGTGCCGATGTCAACGGGCCGCTGGGTGGAATAATACTTGTAAAGGCCGGGGGCCTCAATGTGCGCCACCTTGACGGAGAACTGCTGCTGGTAGCTTTCCACCCGCTCCAGCAAGTCCTGCTCCAGCGCGGCCCGGTCACTGCCATAATGCCCCCACTCATACTGCCTTGCGCCGTGTTCGTCATCGTAGCAGGCCCACGTCACAAAGGGGGACGGGGCCCGGGGATGCTCCCCCAGCGCAAAGCCCCGGCCATTCTCCAGCATGACGGCCTTTAAGATTGCATAGCCTTGATTTTTGTCCATAGTAGCCTCCTCTCAGATGTTAGCTTTTGGGCCGGAAAACGGGGGCCGGACATAGAAACATACCGGGCCCCCATGAACAGCGCCCGGAAAGGCTTGATACAAGCGGGTTTTCAAGCGGTAAAAGCTAACAGTCCAGCCGCCTTTTCCGCATATAGTCGCGCTGGCGTTTCCGCCGCGCATTTTCGGCGCAGGCCGCCGAACAGAACGCCTTTTTCCCCTCCGGCGCAAAGAGCCGCCCGCAGACGGCGCAGGGCCGCAGGCCGGGGGCCGGGCCATCAGTCAGCGCGGCCTCCAATGCGGGATTTAAGGGGAGCACCGCCTCCCGGAAGTAGCGGCAATAAGCCCCCGTCCAGCATTTCCCCAGCATATAGCACTCGCAGTCAAGGGGCAGACAGCCATATTCCCGGTCATAGTTGGCGCACCATTTCACTACAAGGGAGCGGATAGCGGCCTTTTCCTCACGGGTCAGCTCGCGCAAAATATCACCTCCCGCCCGGCTTTTTCAAAAGGCTCTGAAAGCAGGAGCCGCAGGGGATGCCGCGCCAGTAGGGACAGCCACAGCACCGGGAGCCCTCCCGGGGCTTTTCCGGGCGGGGAGCCCGGGGCCGGGGGCGGCGTTTCATTTCCCGTTCCAAAGGGTTCGATGTGAAATTCATTCTCCGTCCTCCTTTTCTTCTTCCTCATCCCACGGGGGGAGGTCGTCATACTCACCGCCGCCATAGTCCTCGCCGTATTCCACGGCCTCTTCAAAATCCTCGCTGGGCGCGGCGGCCTGCTGTTTGGGGCGGTAAATCTTGAAGTACCACCCGGCCCCGCCGCCGAGGGCCAGCACCGCCAGCACCAGCAGGAGCGTCCCCGCCCCGCCGGATTTTTCCGGCTCAGGCTCCGGCTCCGGCTCGGTAGCAGGTTCGGGCTCCGGCTCCGGGAGCGGTTCGGGTACGGCCTCCGGGGAGGGCTCCGCAAGGGCCATCAAATCGGCCACGGTGACGGCGTTCAGAAAGTACACATTTTCCGTCTCCCGCTGGCGGTCAATCACCAGATAGAACACGGACTCGTCCGCCGCCATGATGGTGAAAAATTCCTTGCCGTCCTGGTCGGTGGCGTTATCCACCATCGTCCCCTGCCCGTCCGGGGTAAAGGGGTTGGGCTCGGGTTCCGGCTCCGGGGTGGCCGGGGGCTCCACGGGGTCAAGCCCCTCCCATTCCGGGCCGCCCGTACCGTCCTCCCATTCCTCACCGCCCCCGGCATAGGCCGTTGTGGTGATGCCGCACAGCAAAAAAGCGGCGCACAGAGCCGCCGCCAACACACGATATTTTTTCAGTTTCATTCCGCGTCCTCCTTTTCCGGCCCGGCGGACTTCGGGACATTTTGTCCCAAAGCGTCCCCGGCCTTGATGCGCTGGAGCACCAGCGGGAGCTCCTCAAGGGAAATGCTCATGCCCCGCACGATGTCCACGATTTCCTCGTTCTCGGCCTCCTTGTGTTTCTGTTCCAGCTCTTTCAGCCGGGCCTGCTGGTCGCTGATTTTGGCCTTGACCTTTTCTATCTCGGCCATGATTTTTGCGCTCTTGCTAATCGCCATTGAAAACCTCCTGTCCTTTTACAATTATATTTGATAAAAAATTATCCAAAAGTTACAATTATATTTGATAATTCTAGTTCTATTACAATCAATGGCATCACCTCCAATCCTTTTTGGACACGAAAAAGGATGCATCTGCTTTTCACGGCTTTTGCATCCTTTCTTTGTGTGTAAACCACTCTTTATTCAGTTGCTCTATGTAACAATGCTTACAGCATCATTCATCATCAGGAATGGGATCCCAGATTCCTTCTGCTTCTGCACGGTTTCTGATATAATCCCTCATATCTTCAATGGATTGCCTTAACTCATCTCTTGTGAAATGTGCATTACTATGGTTCTCTGGATGATGGATCTGGTGTCTGACATATTCTGTCAGATCAAGATTCCAGGTCTTCGTATTACCATTTTTCACATACAGGTATGGTCTTTGTGGCCTTCCATTTTTGTAATCATTAAGCCATTGCTGGAATTCCAAAAAGCCATATAACTCATTGTGGTATTCTTCAGTAACTTCTCCATAAGCTGCGTAATTCACTTCATTTAATGACGGATACTGCAAAACCGCAGGTTCCACAGAAAGTATTCGTTTCCCATTTTCGTCTTCATAAATCAGCCGGAGATTTTCAAAGTCAAGCTCCTTTACAATGACTGGGCTGTGTGTCGTAAGTAAAATCTGCGTATTAGCTGCCTGGGCCAATTCTTTCAGAGCCTTTATCAGCACTCTCTGGTTGTTGGAATGCTGGGAAGTTTCCGGTTCTTCAATCGCATAGATGATGCCTGTATTGTCGCCTTCCTCAGCCCTTCGCTCGGCCTCCGCCCTGAAAAAATTCAGCAGAACAAGCCGCTTGACACCGCTTCCTCGTTTATTGATTGGGATGTCCTCATCACCTGAAATAGACACAGCTTTAAACACATCTACCCATTTTAGCTTGTCAGCTGTAGGAATAACCGGATTTAAGCTGTTTGCAACAGCAGGATCCATTTCCCGCAGCTTTTCCAAGGTTCTGCTTGAAACTTCTTTTAGCTTAGTTTCTACAACCTCAGCTACCGAAGCTAAAGTTTGCTGCAATTCTTCATCATTGATGATCTGTTTAACCGCCTCTTTTAACGGATCCTGGACTTCGCTGTCGCCATCACTGTTCTTACGATCTGACTGAAACAGGGAATACACAGGCATATAAGAAGACAGCTTATCCCAGATTTTTTTTGCATCTTCTTTTGAAACGTCAATCTCAATATCCTGCAAATTGAGGTCATCAGCATAATGCTCCCAAATAGCTCTTCTCATTGTTGCATTGACGCTCTGGTTTTCACATTCTATGCCTTTGCCTGTGATAATACGTTTAAGGTCTGCGTTCTTTTTGAGAAGTAAGTCTTTGCAATCAGCATTTGTTGGATGTTTTGCTCGGATAAATACAGAAGCCTTTCCGCCACTTTTGTACTTCTTCACCACTTCCAGATATCCATCAGAGTTCAACATATATTCACTGCCAAGTGTAGTCTGCACTGCTGAATCTATAATAATCGACTCCGGCAGTTCTGAAAAACATGCAGAAATGACAGTTTCGTTGTCGCCATTCCTTGATGCCTGGATGTTAAGATCAGTCTTATCAATCTTAATCACCCCGCTCCCATCATTAAAGAAAATATCTAACGCTTCAAGAATTGTAGATTTACCTATGTCATTTCTTCCAACTAATACAGTAAGATCATCAAAACAAATTACCGTTTCTTCTTTGTAGCTTCTAAAATTCTTTATCTTTATGGATTCTATTTTCATATTATGATTTCCTCCTATTTTACAAATCAATAACAAGAACTACATTTAGTCTTATGCTTCTTAATGCTTTTTTACCTTAAAATTTCCCCCATTTTGTTCTTCCATCAACTTCATCAATCTTCCCCATCATCTCCTTAATCTCGTCTTCTGTAGCTGTTGTTATCACATTTCTTTCAGGAAATTTTTCCGGGATGTTCATTCCCCCTTCATAGTTCAAGGCATATTTCAAAAGTTGGAAGGCTTTTTTTGAATAAGCAAATCCGGCATCCACCTCATACATCAATCCTAATCCTCTGAAATCATCTACATAATCACCATTGCCTCCAATTGTCCCTTCTTTAACATTTTCTTGCAGGAATAGAAGATCTTCTTCCGTCAGCATTCTGATGCACTGCCCAAGTTTAAAAAATAATCTTTTATCAATTTCATGCTTAGCAAAAGCCCTGGAAATATTTGCCAAGTACACAGCTTTCTGGATAGTTCCACAGTCATCAATCAGTTTTACAATCCTCTTTGAGTATTCATGAAGCCTATTAGGATCACCCGCATAATCGGCTTCATCATTCAGGCTTACCTCTGCCAATGAGATTGCCATCTTTTTCAGATTATCCTCTACAAATTCTTTCTTTTTATAGTCATATTCATTCAGATTTAAAATGTAGGCCTCAAAACATTCAAAAAAGATTCCATCTCTTATCGTTGACGGAAGATTCTTTATGTCTTTAATAAGGTCTAAAGCTGCTACTGGATCCAGGCTAAAGACATCAAGGAGATTGTGGTAAAAATCCTTAGCTGCCGTCTTCGCAGTTTCAGAAGATACTGTGTTTTTCATTGTGGATAACATATCCAAAAAATCACCTCTTTCTATGATTGCAAAGATCCGTTCCCTGTTCATTACTCATAAACAACTTATCATTCAGTTCTGCAATCAATGTTTCAATCAATTTTCTGTTTCTTTCATAAGAACCTCTCCTGATCTGGACTTTCCGCTTTACATCACCATAAGTAAACTCCTTTCCTCCGGCCTTTTTCTTTTCGTATGCGATCTCAGTGTATCTCCGCCGGATCCATTCTTCCTGCGTTTCGCAGACTTCATCAAAAAACTCCTGCATTTCCGGCAGATAGCGCAACCTGCCATAGATATCGTCCCTGTTTATCCCGGCTACCCTTGCCAGCCAACTGATATTCATGCGCTTACGTTTATCCCCGGATGACTGGATTTCTGCATATGCCGCCTTTAATTCCACAAGGGCGGCTTCTCCCCATTCATTCCACTTGGGTTTATCAAATTCGTGGATCAGTCTGGCATGAATCCATTCCGGTTCTTTGCAGATCAGCCATTCATAAGCTCCTGGGATACGTTCCTTCAAATCCTTGCAGGACATCACAGGCATCTTTTGTAGTTCCTCCTGGACACGCCGACGATAGTAAGCAGTTTTGTCCTCATTATTATCGGCGTCACGGGAATAATAGCTCGCTTTACGCCTTTTCTTTACATCAATCCCGCTCTTTTTTGCATACTGGCCAATCGTACTGGCACCAACACCCAACAAGTCAGCAACTTCGTTCAGTGACAGCTCAGGATCGGAAAGGCATTCTTTCAGACGCTGCTCAAATAAAAAACCTCTGTCTGAAATACATGGTTTTTTAAGATACTCTTCAAAACTTTGTTCCGGGTCTGACCGGCGGTAGCGCATCCCACAATAAGGGCATTCAAACCATGCCCACACTTCATCCCATTTCTTGCAGATTTCCACCCGCCTTGCCCCATCTTTCCGGTAATGGCTACACAGCTTATTCGTGCAGGGCCAAGGCCCATTCCCATATGGCAGTTCTTTCTTTACTTCTATATTAAGGAAACTTTCCACTGAACCGGCGAAAAATCTCATCAATAGGATGTGGTGGATTGGGCGGAGGTTGAATCCAATACTCTCCTGCAGGTATCTCAGCCAGTATAAGGGATCCCCATCATATGGGAGCAGTTCCGTAATAAATTCCTCATCATATCTTTTTACAAAATCATGTCGTAGGGCTTCCTTATTGATGGCTGTCCCATGAAAGTCTGTATAACCCTGTTCTCTCATGAGCTCCCTGTATTTACTGCTGATTGGCTGATGCCCACCGAACCGCCTCCCGTTTCCCAGCAACCACTCTGTCTCCTTCGCAATGGAAAGATATTCTTCCTTATATAACAGGCCCTGGCCTTCTGTTTCGTTATCCATATTACGGAGGACATAAGAGGCGGGATATATCCGCACCCGCATTTCTTCAAAAGGGGAACTGCTGTTTTGAATGCGGCAGCCATGTTTCGGACAAACCCTTACGCCTGGCAGCTGCGGTAGCCTGTGCCAGTAAGCCTCCCCATATTTCCCCATGTCCTCCATGGCACATTCAGGGCAGTAGCGGAGATACTGCCCCGCAAAAACATATTTGCTTTTGCTTATCATCCTATGTACCAGGCTGGCTATGCCTCCTTCCGGAATGCCATCCCGGATCACATTCTCCATCTGTTGATACACATCTTTGATATGTGAGATGGAGTGGTAAGGGTAGGCCGTATGTTCGCAAATTAGCTTCTTTCCGGTAATGCCACTGTCCGGGCTGACCCAGTATCCCAGCCGTTCCAGTTTTCTTGGGAAATAAACAGTAGATGGGAGCAGTGACCTGTCACATCCGAAAAATATCTCTGTCGCCGTCTTCGGGGAGATTATTCCGCTCCGGACATAGTAACGGCTGAAAATACTGTAAAAACATTCGTCTGGATATGGTGTTGGGAAAAAACTTAGCCTGCGCATCCTTACCACTCCGTTTCATCTACAAGCCCTTTCTTTTTCATATCTTCATAACCGTCACTTTTCCGCAGGTCATCCTCATGTGCCTCTGTTTCCGGTTCATCCGGCGTTTCTGAAATATACAGGCGGTATGCTTCCTTAAAAGCCTCGCCGGCACTAACCGGATTTTTATGGGACGCGATCACTTTCCCGGCAAGACGCTTAGCCATGGGCGGTTCCACATCCACCTCCAGCAGTTTTACTACCGTCTGCTCAAGCACGGTAAGTTTCTTTTCTGTTGATTTTTCACTGATTTCCGGCTTTACAGCCTGGTATGCGGACAGGTAATCCTCAATGCTCACCGGCGTGATATCCTCATACCGCAGTATCTTTTTCCTGTCGCCGCTCCGCAGGGCATCCAGCATCGGCTTTACGAGGCTGAGCTTTTTCTCTGCCACCTTATGTATGTCTGCGGCACTGAAACTTTCCTTCCCGCCTGTGATCGCTTCGATCTGCACGATAGCGTACAGCTTCACGGCGATATCAATGATTCCCTGGCTTTCATCATAAAGCGTATTGACCATCTCATCTGTATAAGGGACGCTCTTCCCTGTCCACTGGTAACGCCACATGGATTTTACAAATACCTGCCATGCTGCGTCATTTTTCATTCTGTCCCAGATTAAATCTCCCTGGCCGCTTCCCCTCCTTGCCTGCCGGAACTCCCCCTGGAGAATCGACATTGCTTTCGTTGTCCCTATCATGACAACTGGCAATCCTATGGTATTCACCAGCGTGACAAAGAAATTCAGCATTTTATCAGAACCGCCGCCTTTTGCTTCACTTAAATGCTGTATCTCGTCAATCACGAGGATACCTATCTGGAACTGCCTTACAAGCTGTGTCATAATGATCAGCAGCATATCCAGGGAATACCTGCCTTTTGCATACTGTTGGAAATAATCCGTCCCGGCAGCCAGATCCAACGCATAGAAAAACTGGTAGCACAGCTGCTTAAGTGACCCGTCATGCGGGCAGTCCAGCTTCAGCCATACCAGCTGCGTGGATGCAAATGGCATTTCCCGGTATCTTGTGTGGATGATCCGTTGCGGGTATAGGGAAAGGATTTTTTCTACTGCCGTGCTTTTCCCGACCCCGGACACGCCAATGATGGTGAATCCGGATGCTGCCGACTTCGTGCCACGCAGCATATGGTAGCCGCACTTATCCTTCATGGCTGCGAACCCATCGGCAAATCCTGAAGCATATTCTGGCGTTAACGGGTTCCTGTACAGGTAGCCCTGGCGGATGCTCCTGGATATGCGCTGTTCAATATCAATGTGCTGCTCCAAAGGCTGGAAATACCGGAACAGCCTGTAAATGCAGTGCATCCGGTACTGTATGTCCAATTCCCGCTCCCCATTATTATAAGCTGCTTTTTCCGAGAGCATCTGGACTACCTGATCACTGGGCCATATATATGGAAGCGCTTCAATCAGGGGATTTCCCTGATACTCCGGAATCAGCTGTTCCCGGTAGTCTGCTTTGGTTGTATAAGGCGTCATCTTTGATTTCTTCCTCCACCTGTTGCTGTATCAGCCGCATGACAGGCGATATTTCCGGTTCTTTGGATGACTGTACCACTTTTTCATCCTGCTCAGTTTCCTGCCCTGTAAATGCTTCTTTTTTACGGATTTCTTCCTTCTCGTTTTTCCGGTTGGCACGGATATTCCTGAGCCGCTCCGCTTTTGATGCGGCATTGTCAGCGCTGGATTTTTGCTCTGCCGAATCTACAATAGATTCAATCTGTTTCCCAAGGTTGATTTTTGCCTCAAGTTCTTTTGCTTTGAGTTCCTTATTTCGGAGTTTCTCTTTCTCCTGCTCATACCAGACTTCGTCAAGCTGTTTCCCTGCATATTTCGTTTCCCATTCTACAAGCTCACACCGGATTACCTCCGTACCCGTTGGGTTTTCAACAAGGATTGCGCCCATATCACGGGGATCATAATAAATTTTCACCCGGTACGTCCCCTTTGCCCTTGCTTTCTCAAACCATAAGCCTTTGAGTGCTTCTTCACAGGAATAATACATGCCTTTAAAACGGATGCCCCGTTCTGTCACGGATGCCCTGTCCATCGGCAGAAGCGCCAACCGCAGCGTATCTTTGGGGACAGTCTTAAGGCATCCGGAGCAGTAGCGGATCCCGAAATTCCAAAGTTCCAGAGGTACCGCATCAACGCCCATCTGCATCATCTGCTCATTTTTTTCAAAGTAGTCCATGCTGTGGCTGTTATTATAATAGAGTACGCAGCGGATGATGATCTCCGTAAACTGCCGGATATCAAGCTTTGCATCCAGACGGTAATCATGGCCTCCACGCTCGCTCATATCCGGCAGGACTTTCCCTGGAAGAAAGGGCAGGGCATTTGTGTTGATTGTCCGGAAGTGCTGCTCGATAATCCCCTTCAGATCAGCCCTGTAAGGCGGGGCGTTCTCGATGCGTACCCCAAGCATCTGGACAAGGTTGTCCGCAAGCCTGCTTTCCATCTCGCCCCTGTCCCCAAGGATTGCCGTGGGGATATGGCGGCATGGCCATTCATCCTCTGTGATCTCCACCCCATAGGATGCGCAGTAAGCTACTTTATCGCTGGCGGCATTTTCAATCGCCATCATTGCGCCTGCCCATGACGGCCCTTCCAGCCCGACATACATCCCGGTGACCATCCGGCTGTAGCTGTCCACAACGAAATACATAACCGGGCGGCCTATGATATCGCCCCGGTCAAATTGCGAGACCAGGTAGATATCGCCTACCGTTGCATCAATCTGGTACTTTGCCCCTGGCCCCATCAGTTGATAGTCCGACCTCCTGGTGATTGCACGTCCAGTCAGTTCAAATTTTGCATCCCCATCCCTTTTCTGTTTTACAGTTTTAATGTCAAACGACTTCTGGAACCAGTAACGGAACTGTCTGATAGACGGTATCTGGTCTGGCGGCAGAAGCGCCAACTGCCCAGCGCCATTCATAATGGCATAATTATCTGCCAGCATTTTTTCATATGTCGATACCAGTGTCGCTTTCTTCTGTGTAAGGTAGTATTTTTTGACTGCTTTGGAGAAGTTTTTGATATCATCACTATTTAACACTTTTCCAAAGCCGCCTTCATGCCTTGCGGGTCTTCCCTGTTTTTTCTGGCATCCATTTATGCCTGCCCTTTTCCCGCTCTTTCTTCGATCTATAAGAAATGCATTTGGCGTCTTTCCATTTTTCCAGTATCTTACAAGGTAACGGTACAGATTGTTATACGGTGTCCCCAGCTTTTTAGCTGGTTCCTGTAGTAATTCCTTCCGGCGCTTTCTGTCATATATATCAGGTTCATACGTAAGCGCACTTTGCAATGCCTCCCATAGTTCATCCCGCCTCTTTTTTGACGATTCCGAAATACCTATATCGCTTGTTTCTGAGGATGTCTCTTCCTTCTTTTCAAACCGGCCACTGGAGAGCCCTTCTTCCAACAGATTATACTCAAACTTCTCCGGCATCTTATTATCATCCATACTGATCCAATACCCATAAATTAAATCAGGGGAAATCCACAAAATTCTATACTGTTTTTCCTGTTCAATCTCTGCAACAACCTCATTCAAAAAGATGACGCATCCCATATGCCTTCCCATCCTTTGTTTCTGCCAAATTGATTTCCTTATCTAAATCCAGGATAATCTGTTTCTCATAGACAAGCATTTTAAAGACAGCAATCCCGCTCCCTGCCCCCAGCCCGAAATCATTCTCTACATATTGTAAGATCACCATGATTGGGTAACTTCCTTTATCGTAAAGTTCCAGGAAAGCTTCTTTACACTGGCAGAGCTGTTTATCGTCTGGTATCAGGCAGCACACGTCTTGTCCTGAACATAGCCACTGGATATTGCGGACTTTTGTCCTTGGGATTTCATTTTCTGTTACAAGTTTCCAGTCAATGCCCTGGTATTGCCAATAACGCCTCTCTATCTCAAGTTTCTCCCGCACCCGTGCTTTTTTTAACTCCCTGATTGGCTTGATCGCTCTGGCAGCAAGCCCATTTCTGGTTGTAATGAGGAAATCACTTGTCATTATATAAGGGAATCCACTTACTTTATCGTAGGGATACCTGATACCTGCTGTTTCCGCAATAGAAATTGCCGTTGTTAGATCCTCTAAAGGATATTGCTCTCTGATATCTTGGGTCTTTTCTGACCAATCAAGCAAATAAAAATACTCTAACTCAAGGTTCGACATAAGGTGGTGTACCCGGCCGGTTTTACGGCCTTTTACACGCGACACAATTCCCTGCGATGGAAAGTCCTGTATCTGGATCCATGGCTTATAATCATCCAATAATCCCTGTCCCCTTCCTTCAGCAAGGTATTTACGGTACTGGTTTTCATTCCATACACGCTTATGTTTTGCCATAGGCGCACCACCTTTTATCAAATATAATTGTAATTTTCACTCTATAATATCATATATTTTGTCACTATTCCTCCGTAATTCAATTTTATCATATTTAATTGTAATTTATCAATCTTTTTTGTCATTTTATCAGTTATAATTGTCACTCGACACCTCCTTTTCATGGTAAACGCCCGTAGGCGTAGAAGTGGGCCTGCCAGTAGCTGCTGTTTAAGTTGGCGTAGCTGATGGGGTAGAGTAGGAAAGCGCCGCCTTGCCACATTTCTATGGTAGGTCTGCGCAGCCCCCTCCCAAAACCGTGCTTGCACCTCTCAATGCACACGGCTCGCCCTCTTTGCTCCATTGCAGAAATAACTCTTAGAATCCATGATGTATTTTCTGGTGGCAGTCATAGCAAACCACCAAAGTTTTGCGCCGTTTTGCTATCATTACCTGTTCCCACGGTTCTTTTCCTTTCAGGTTCTTCACCTTGTTTACATGGTGAACCTCCAATTTCCCACCTGCCTTTCCGCAAAGTTCGCATATTCTGGCTTTTAACCGGTCATCAATCGTGGTTCTCCCTTTGGAAATAACCGTTACTATCGCAGGCTCTATGTCCTCACACTTTTTGCCGTCAATCTCATTGAACTTTGTAAGGCGGCGGATTTTCTTCCCGGCTTTCGTTTCATAGGGAATCCCCCAGCGTTTCTCACCAATGCGGTACTTGTCATAAATTTTAGACAGCTTGCACCGGTGTTTGCCGGACAGTGTTTTCAGACAGCTGTACTCCATTAGATAGCTGAAATAGTTTAGGTTCCGGTAATTGCTGGCAAGATGATAGTAGTTGCATATCCCCCTTAGTTCAGCGTCAAAGACCGTCACAATCTCTAAATCTGTGTGGCGCAACAGTGACAGCCTCCCAGCCGGTTCCAGTTTCCCGTTATCGGCTCTTTGTTTGACAATGCCTTTAGAAAACAGAAACTTTTCGATTTTATCCTGGAAGGGTATCAGTAATTCCACGGTATTATTCATTGTGCGCTGTCTGCATTTCTTCCACGGCTTCACCTGCTGGTCACGGCGCACCCGCACATCATAGCCCAAAAATCTTGCGGGTGTACTGCTATGGGTTATCAGCGTCTTTTCTTGGCTTAGTTCCATTTTCAGGGTATCTTGGATAAACTCCGTGAGTTTCGCCTTAATCCATTCGCAGTCCTGCTTGTTCCCATTTACGGCAATCAGGAAATCATCAGCGTAGCGGACATATTTAATCTTTTTGTCATCGCATAGCTTCGCCGGGGTTTTATACAACTCTCCCGACAGCTTCTTGTATTCCGCTATCAGCAGGTCACGCTCTGTACCGTCCTCCCGGCGGTCTATCTTTCTTTTGAGGTTTGCCCGCTTTCTTGCTATCGCCTGATATGCCGGCGTTGTTTTGTACGGTGTCTTGACATCAAACTCCTTTTTCAATTCCTCAACATAGCTGTCCAGTTCATTCAGGTAGATATTCGCAAGGATTGGTGAAATAATCCCGCCCTGCGGACAGCCGCTGTAAGTACCATAGTATTTCCAGTTCTCCATGTAGCCTGCCTTTAAAAACAGCTGAATGAGGTTTAGGAATCTGGCGTCCCTGATTTTCTTTTTTAGTACGGAAATCAGCACCGTGTGGTTGATGTTGTCGAAACAGCCTTTTATATCGCCCTCAATAAACCAGCCTGCCCCAATAAACTCCTTCTTGAGTTGCGCTAATGCGGTGTGGCAGCTTCTTCCTGGGCGAAACCCGTGTGAATAGTGTGAGAAAACCGGCTCGTAAACTGCCTCCAAAACCATTCTCATGCTTTCCTGAACCAGCTTGTCCGCAAAAGTTGGCAGCCCTAAAGGGCGCATTTTCCCGTTGGACTTCTGGATATAGGTTCGGCGTACTGGCTTCGGGCAGTATGTTCCCGTCCTCAACGCTTCAATAATCCGCTCTACATATACCTCACTGAATCCGTCCGCCGTATCCTCATTCACGCCTTTTGTTCCAGCACCGTCATTTGAGTACAAATGCTGGTAGGCGGTAAAGTATATATCCGGGCGGAGCAGATAACGGTAGAGCCTTGTAAATATTTCATCATGGTGTTTCTTTGAGTTTTCCTGCAATTTGGTTAAAATCTCCATTGTTGGTTTCATTGAGGTTTTCCTCCCTAATCAATTTTTGATTTTAATTCGCTCAGACTGCTTCCCTTCGCCATGTGAGCGGCTTTCCCGCATCCGTATTTACGGCTTTCCCTGTCTTTTCAGGGTTCTCGGACTACTATGGAAGCTCCGTTGCCATGCCAGATTTTCAGTGTCTGCCACATAGCCCTTGCGGGCATTCTGGTTTAGGCAATCTCCAGTTAACGAAAGTAGTAGGTAAGTGTGAATTGTCGGATATGCTTTCGTTCCGTTGACACCGGTTCTCCGGCGTGCCGTGCGTGATAATTGATAACCTGCCGGAAGGCAACCCTTTCCGGCATTGCTGATAACGTGTCTGAAGGTTCGCCTTTCTAACACTGTTCGCACCATAGGTTTCAGGCAAATTTCCTATGCCCACACTGAACAGGGACTGGGAACTCACAAGATTCAAACCCAGAATTATCCTCATATTCACTTATCCTTGCGGTTCAGTCGCACCCGATTGCCTTTAGGTGACTTTCCGCTTTCCTGACGTGCTATGTTCCCGTGTCAGCTTTCGCCTTTCGGTTAGTCAGGTGGATTCCCGTGTTATCTTACGGGGTAGTACCTTCAATCTATCCCCCTTTCATCTACTTCTACTTTCGCCCTATCTGGACGCACGTCGCCACAGTGTATCATCATCCCGTCCCCCACATAGATGCCACAGTGGGAGACTCCCGGGGTGTCATAGGTTCCCTTGAAAAAAACCAAATCTCCGGGGCGGGGGGAACTGGTGCGGGTGCAGATGTTGTAAAGCCCCTGGGCCCCCAGCCGCCCCACGTTCCAGCCGGAATGATTGACTACCCACGAAACAAAGCCGGAGCAGTCAAAGGACGTGGCCGGGGAGCTCCCGCCCCATACATAGGGATAACCGAGGTATTTCTCGGCCTCGGAGAGCATCGCCGCGAATGTTTCATCGTCCAGATATTCCCCCGGCACTTCGTAGCCTTCCGGCGGGCTGGTGTATTTCCCCACATAGGACGATCCGGGAAAGAGGTCGGGGCGGTTCCCCAGCGTAGCCATGTAGAGGGAATACCGGGAAACCTTGTCCTCCCCCATGATATAGATAGGAAGATGGGAAAGGTTGAAGTTATCCAGCGTCACATAGCAGATGTAGTAATCGTAATACACCCGGTAGCTGTCGGTGTGGGTGTTGCCCTCCTCGTCCGTCCATGTATCCGTTTCGATGTAGTACCGCCGTTCCTTTACCACGTTTTCGGTCAGCGTGTACTGGCGGTCAAAGAGCATCTGCAAGGTGGGCTGGACATCCGCCAGCGTCCATTCCCCCTCGTGCCATGCGCTCAGAATGGAAACCAGCACATAGGGGTCATGTTCGATAGCGTCTAAATCAAAATGGTACTCGTCATAGTCGTGGGTACTTTCGTAGGTATCCAGATAATGCTGGAGCTCCGCCTCCAGTGAACAGTAGGCGGTCTCGGCCCCCAGCATATCCCCGTCCTGGGCGGGGTAGGTGGTGGCCCCAACCGCGCCTGCGGCGGCGTTCCCCAAAGTGATAAGGGAGGACGCGCAGGACTGGAGGGATAAAACGAGCACCACGCAGGCCAGCGCGATAAGCGCCCCCACGGGATGCCGTTTCACGAAAGCCACAGCCCGCTCCGCCAGCTTTTCCGTGGCGGCGGCGGTTTTCCCGGCGGCCTTGGCCCCTTGTTTCGCGGTCTGCTTTGCCGCCTGCCGCGCTTGTTTGGCGTATTGTTTTTTTAATTTCTGCTTGTGCCAATAGCGGGTAACTGCATTTTTGGCAAGCTCCGGGTTCTCCTGCGCGGCCATGCGGAACTGGTAGTCCGCCCGGGCCTTGATGTACTGCGTCTCGGCCTTATGGACGGCCCGGGCCGGGTGCTCCCGGATGCGCTTTTTTACGGTATGCACTGCCGCCCGGCCCACGGCCTCGCCCACAAGCTCCGAGCGGTGGGCCCCCTCGGTTCCCACGTTCTCATGTTCCACCTCGTAAACCTTGCCATGCACAAAGCCGTGTGCGCTCCACCCGGCGGCCCCCAGCACCCGGCGCACCGGGCCCCTGGGTTTCGGGGGCTTTTTGCCCTCCAGCTTTTTCCGGGCCCGGTTCAGCTTATCCTCCCGCGTCTCCATGCGGAGCTTGGATTTACTGATTTTTTCCTGTTCGCTTTCCATGCGGAACTTGGATTTTTTGTTTTTCAAGCCTTTCGGGGACTTTGGGACATTTTGTCCCGAAGTGCCTTTGTCCCCGGCGGGCCCGGCGTTATTCGTTCCTCTGGTCATTGGCTATGTCCTCCGGGCGGGTGGTGAGCAGGTTGTAAATCTCACCCTTGGGGAAACGGTCAACAAAGGGGATAGTCACATTCCCATAGAACAGCAGGCCCTCGCCGGAATTGCTGTGGGTGATATAGGAAAGCTGGTGCTCGGAAATGCCGAGCTGTTTTGCGATAATCGCCCGGTCGCTCTGGGCCTGGGAGAGCAGAACGAGAAAATCGGTGTTATCCAGTATGTTCTCGATTTCCCGGCTGGCCAAAAGGTCTTTCACGTTCTGCGTGAGGGCCGAGGGCACACAGCCCTTTTTGCGGAGCATCTTCCACACCGCCACAAAGTAGCTGGCGGTCAGCGGGTCGCGGAGCAGGATGTGGAACTCGTCAAAGTAGCACCACGTCGCCGCGCCGTTTTGATAGTTGGTATTCACTGCCGAGGTGACAAACTCGTTGGTGACGTGCATCGCAATCTTGCGGAGGTTCTCCCCCAGCCCTTTCAGCACGATGCACACCACCCGGGAACTCAAGTCCACGTTGGTCGGGTGGTTGAAAAGATTAAGGGAGCCCGTACAGTAGAGCTCCAGCGCAGTCGCCACACGTTTCGCCTCCGGCTCCGGCTGTTTGAGTAATTCCTCGTACAAGCTCTGGAGCAAAGGCATCTTTGCGCCCTCCAGCCCCAGCGCAAGCTCCCGGTACACCAGCCGCACACAGCGGTCAATCACGGTCTTTTCAATAGGTTGCAGGCCGTCCTTGCCGCCTACCACCAGCTCACAGAGGGAAAGCAGAAAATCCGCTTTCATGGAAAGGGGGCTGTCCTCGTCATTCAAACCGATTTCAATATCCATCGGGTTGATGTGGTGGGGGCTGTCCGGGGCAATCTCGATGACCTGCCCGCCCAGCCGCCGCACCAGCGGGGAATATTCCCCCATCGGGTCAACGATAACGATGCGGTCACTTGTGGCAAGAAAGACGTTTATCAATTCCCGCTTGGCGGCAAAGCTCTTGCCGGAGCCCGTGGAGCCCAGATACATCCCGTTTGCGGATTTCAGCTTTTTCCGGTCAGCCATGATGACATTGTGGGAAAGGGCGTTCATGCCGTAGTAGAGGGCCTGCCCGCCCATGCGGAGCTCCCTCGTCATAAAGGGAATGAAAATCGCGGTGGAGCTTGTTGTCATGCCCCGCTGTATCTGCACCTCGTTATAGCCGAGGGCCAGCGAGGACATAAAGCCCTGCTCCTGCTGCCAGTCCAGCCGCTTTAAGGCGCAGTTGTATTTCTGCGCGATGCCGGAGACGGTGAACACGTCATTTTCCAGCCGCTGGCGGGTGGGGGCGAGGTTGATGACGGTGAACGTCAAGAGGAACATCCGCTCATTCCGGGACTGCAAATCCCCCAAAAGCTCCGCCGCGTCCTTGGAAAAGGTGATAAGGTCGGGGGGAAGTATGTCCATGTCGTACCCGGCCCGGACGGCCTTTTTCTGCTCCTCCACTTTCATCTTGTCTATGTCCGAGATTTTCCCCTTGATGGTCTTTATCGCCTTTAACTGGTCAACGGTCTGGATGTGCATGGTGACGGTGAGCTCCGCGTCCAGCTCTAAAATTTCCCGCAAAAGGCGGTCAGAGAGCTCGGACGCCAAAATCTGAAGATAGGACGCCGCGCCCCAAAAGCCGCCCACCCGGAAGAACCGGGAGCCCCGGAAGTCAAAGCCCCCGCTGGGGGTGATGAAGTCCTTTGTCCCCATCCCCGTTCTGGAAATATCCGCCCACGAAAAGCGGAACGGCTCCCGCCGCCCCGGGTGCATCTGCCCATGCAGGAGGGCCAGCCGCTCCCGCCCGTCCAGCGGGGACGAGGGAACGCCCAGCCGGTGGAGGTTCCCCATCACGTCCGCCTCCACCCGGTCAAGCCGGGGCCGGGCGGCGGCAATCCCCTCGGCGGGTACGCCAAAGGTGATATATTTGGAGCGTTCAATGCCGTTGTTGCTCCGGGCAATCTGGCGTTTGAGCATCCCCACGAACTCGCCCCGGATGCTGTCAAAATCGTCCGCCTGGGCGGGGATGTTCACATGGTAGCGGCTGGTGGAGTGGGAGCGGCGGTTGATAAAGGAGAGCTGGACGGGGAGGGCGCTGTCAAAGTAGTTGAGGAACGAGCTCCACCCGCTGAATATCGCGGACTGATCCTCGGTGGATGCCACGGAATAATTGATGTCCTCATATTCCACGGTCTTTGTGTAGAGCCCGCCGGGGAGCTGGCACACCCCGTCCGGGTGCATCGCCACATAGGGGATGGACTGCTGGGCGGATAAGGCCGCCTTATTCTTTCTTTTGCTTTTTCGGTTTTCCATTCACTGCCTCCTTTCCCGCCTGCCCGGTAAAGGGCGCGTAGATGTTCCCGGTCTTGTAGGGCCTCACGCCGGGCCGCAGGTACTTGGCCCGGATGATGTTCTTTACCACCTTTTCCAGCGGCAGGCCGTCTTTCTCATACATCGCCAGCAGGAACGCCGGGAGCATGATGCCCAGCATCAAAAAAAGCGCCGCCGTGTTCCCAAAGGTATTCCGGGCCAGCAGGTAGGAGGGGACTCCCACAAGGGCCGCGCCGCCAAAGCACACAAGCTGGCGTTTCGTCAGATTGAAAGCGATTTTCGTCTTGATTTTGGATAAGTCGTTAGGTACATTCACATAGGGCATTTCAAGCCTCCTCTCCCCACAAAGTCTGCCGACTTTGCGGGGGCCCCGAAATTTTGAAGTCCCGCCGTAGGTTCCACCTCATTCCCCCACACGTCCCAGCCGGGGGCCGTCTGGCGGGCGAACAGTTCCACGCGGGGAACGTCCCCCATAAGGGCCACGATTTTCTCCCGGGCCTCATCCGGCTTTTTGCTGTGGCCCTCGATAGGGGAGATAATGAACTGGTGGACGTTGGGGGCCTTTCGCCGGGGATGCCCACGGGTCGCCAGCAGGCACACCTCCGCATTGGCCCGCGTCCAAAAGCCCAGCCCGTAAAACCAACTGTCCGCCTTTTTGTTCTTTTTCAGCCAGACAAAGCCCACGGACTTATACTGGAAGCCCCACGCCTTGATAAGCCGCAGGGCCTCCGGGAGCTGGGGGAACGTGGCCCACAGAAAAAGAACGCTGTCCGGGGCCGCCAAATCCGCCACGGGCAACGCGCATAATTCCTCAATCCCCATTGTGGGGTAGTGCCGCTCCGCCGCACCTTGCAGGCCCTTTTGGGCGTACCGCCACGGCGGGTCGGCATATATCACGTTATATTTACCGATAGTCACACCCCCTTTCCGCCAGCGGCCACAGCCGCCCGCGCCTGCGTGATGCGCTCCGTGGCCGGGCCGTAAAAGGCCGGGGCTGTCTCAAAGCAGATAAATTCCCGGCCCGTGTTCAGCGCGGCGATGGCCGTTGTGCCGGAGCCCGCACAGATGTCCGCCACCACCTGGCCGGGGGCGGTGTAGGTCTTTATCAGATACCCGCACAGCTCCACGGGCTTCTGGGTGGGGTGGACGGTATGGGCCACGGTCTGGAATGAAAGCAGGTTCCCCGGGAACCGTCGCCCGTCCTCCGAGCCGCTGCCGGAGCGGACAAACTTCCCATAGTTGGGGCTCTGGTCGCGCTGGGATGCGATTTTCTTATAGGGCTTGCCCTGCTCAAACTGCGGATTGTAGAGGGGGAGCCGCCGATAGAACACCAAAATATTCTCCGTCTTTTTCAGCGGGGCGCGGCGGGCGTTCAAAAATCCCGTACAGCGGCTCTTGTACCACACCCATTCATAGCGGAGCATGGAGAGGTTGGACGCGCCGAGGATTTTGTCATAGGGGCACTGCGCGAAGAACAGCACCGCCCCGGAGGGCTTGACCGCCCAGCGCACCGCCTCCCATAGCTCCGGGAGCGGCAAAGGCACGTCCCAATAGTTGCGGGTCGTTCCGTAGGGCGGGTCGGTCAAAAGCATATCGACCGAGTGCTCCGGGAGGGAGCGCAGGCCCGCGATGCCGTCCATAAGGTAGAGCCCGGAGGGTTCCAGCACCGGGCCCTCCGGGGACTTTGGGACATTTTGTCCCAAGGCCAAGCTATCTGCCATCCCGTCCCTCCTTTCCCTTTGCCGGGGCGGAGCGGGCGGCATTTTTCTGCGCGGCCTCCTTTCCCGCCTTATCCATCTGCTCCCGGATGGGCGCGGGGCGCACCGCCTCGGCCCGGGCGATAAGTTTCTCAACCGCCGAATGGTACGCCTCCACCCCCGCCGCGTTCAGCCGCTCCTGGGTGGCCCGGTCATTGATACGCACCGTGGCCCGGTAGCCCGTCCTGCTGGTGGGGTCGGGTTTTGAGGGCGCACCTAAGAAAATGCCGTTCTGCCCGTTCACCACCTTGAAATCGTCCACCACCACGCCGCCGAAGTTGACGCTGGCAAAGCCTATCAGCTTGCCCTGGGGCTCAATGGGCCGCACCGATACCTCGATGGGGATAGTGGCGGCGGCAAGGTTCTGCTCCACCCGGAGAGCCACGGCCTCGTCCACGCTGATGCCCTGGTGTTTTGCCAGCTCCGCGATGGGGCCTCGAAAATCAGACGGCGCATTTCCTCCTGGGCGGCCTCCGCCATTTCAGCGGTCTGAACCGCCGTCTGTGTGTTCGCCATAGATAAATCCTCCTTTCCGGGACGGGGGATGACCGCCCCGCCCATATAGTCATAGCCTGCCGCGTGTATCGCGGACAGTGTTTCCGCCGATACCGTCCCGCCCAAGAGCAAGTCCGTATCAGCCATGAACGCCAGCATATCCTGCTGGGTAAATTCTTCCGGGAGCTTGCCGCCCCATGCCCGGCGCATTTCACCCTCCGGGCCCAGCTTATAACGCCTCGGCATATCCGGCCTCCTTTCCCGGACTTTGGGACAAAATGTCCCGAAGTGCCGCTAAATCAGTGGGCCCCGAAGATGCTGCGGGCGATTGTCCCGGTCTTGAACAGCATGAAACAAAGGAGCACCGTATAGCCCACGGTTCCCCATATCGCGCCGATGGGGTCGCCCCCGGCGGCAATGTTCTGCACCAGCACCGCATAGATGCCGACGCAGACTAAAATCAGCATCCCTTGAAAGCCCACGGCGAAAAGGGATTTTAAGTAGTTCTGCCCCATGCCGCCCACCTCCCGGTTGGAGAGGGTGGCAACGGGGATGGGCGCAAGGCTGGTCAGCAGATATATTTCTATCATTCTTCCGTACACCAGCACGAAGATGATGATGCCCAGCGCCTGCATGGTGAGCCCGATGACCGAGGACTGGAGCCACAGCCCAAGGAGCGGGCCCAAGTCCATCCCCTCCAGCGTGGTCTGGAGGTTGTTCAGCATATCCGGCGAAACCGCCGTGGAGCCCTGTATCAGCCCGGCAGAGCGGGAAATCACGCTCTGCGACACATCAAAGACGGCCATCACGATATTGAACGTGTTGGAAAGTATCAGCACCGCACACGCGGTCTTGAACATCCATTTGTAGAGGTTCGCCACGTCTACTTCGTGCATATTGTTTTTTCAAGGAGCATCTGGATGAGCTCATAGGTGGCAACAAAGGTCAGCACCAGCCCGGCGATGGGTAAAATCACCGTCTCGGAAAGCTGGCGGATGAGGGAGAAAACCCCGGCGTTCCATGCCGCCGGGGTCGTCCCTACCTGCACCGCAATCTCTCCGACCTGGGCATTGACGGTATCAAAGAGCCCCTCAAGGTTCCCCATGATGCCGCCAATCAGCAGCTCTTTCAGCCAGTCCGTGAGCCAGTCGGTGAGAAAGTCCATAAGCCGCCGCCCTTAAAACAGCCCCGACAGCAGCGGGATGAGGGTCGTGCCGATGACGATGATGCCGCCCCCGGCCATGAGCTGTTTTATCCCCAATTAGGTGTAAAAACTCTGCTCGATGGCGGGCGGCGGCGTACAAAAAATCTATATGGTGTTGTTAAGAGAACCGTCCCGGCGGGACAGGTCAGGCAGTGACCTGTTCCACCTCCGGGATGGGTTTGAGATTAAAATGAATTTCGATAGAAATGTGTCTTGTTTTATTTTCGTCAATGCGCTCATGCACGACGATTTCTTTGATTAAGCGGTTGAGGGTGGCTGCGTCCAGCTCTGTGATGTTGGCGTATTCCTGAATGGCTTCCACCCATTGTTTTGCGTCATTGGCAAGCTGGACTTCATCGGACAGCCGCTTCCTGCCCTCGGACACTTTTGTTTTAAGCTCCGTCTGCTCGGTCTGTGTCCTTTCCAGCATGGTGTTGAAGTTCTGCTCACTGATACGCCCTGCAATCATATCCTCATAAAGCCGCATTACCATTTTGTCCAGAACCTCAATCCGTTCCTCGTCCCTTGTAAGGGAGCGTTCCATTGCTTCCCGCTGTTCCCGCTGCTCGGCTTCACAGGTATTGGTCAGGCGGTCGGCAACCGCTTCCCCGTCCATCAGGGCAGCTCTGGCACATTCCCGTATTTTCCGCAGCACATGGCTGTAAAGGGTGTCATAATCAATCCGGTGCTGGGTGCAGTGGTTCTTTCCAAAGGCATTGTAGGTTTTGCAGGAGTATATCCGCTGGGGATGTTTTGCGTTTGTGTAGCGTATCGTCAGCGACTTCCCACACTCGCCGCATTTTAGCAGTCCGGCAAACAGGCTGATTTCATTGGTCTGCCCCGGACGCTGGCGGGATTTCAGCTTGTTCTGCACAATGTCAAAACTCATGCGGTCAATCAGCGGTTCATGCTGTCCCTCCACCACAATCCAGTCCTCCGGCTTCTTTTCCCCAATCGTGCCGATTTTGAAGCGGTAGTCTTTTTTCTGGGAAGCAATCGCCCCGGTGTAGACGGGATTCATCAAAAGGTCTTTGATAACGGAGAAGTCCCACATATACCGCCCGTTTTCCGGGTCTTTCTTTTCCCATTTGGTGCGGGTATTGCGAAGCCCCCGTTCCCGGTTCCACCATGTGGGGCAGGGGATTTTTTCTTCCTCCAGCCGTCTGCGGATATAGTTCGGACCATGACCGTTCAGGGCATATCCGAAAATCAGCCGCACAATCGGGGCGGTTTCCTCGTCAATGAGCAGATGGTTTTTGTCCTCCGGGTCTTTCCGATACCCAAACGGGGCAAGACACCCGGTAAACTGTCCTTTCTGCGCTTTCAGAAGATAAGAGGAATGGACTTTCTTGGAAATATCCTTGCTGTACATCTCGTTCAGGATATTCTTGAACGGGGCAATATCGTTGTTATCCCGCAGGGTGTCGATACCGTCATTCATGGCGATATAGCGGACACCGTTTCTTGGGAAAAAGTCCTCAATCAAATGCCCGGTTTGCAGATAGTTCCGCCCCAGTCGGCTGAGGTCTTTCGTGATGACAAGGTTGATTTGCCTGCGCTCAATGGCTCTCAACATTCTCTGTAAATCAGGACGCTCCATATTAAGACCTGTGAAGCCATCGTCCTGATAGACTGCCACAACCTCCCATCCCTGCTTTTCGCAGTATTTTTCCAGCATATCACGCTGGTTTGCGATACTGGCACTTTCGCCTTGCAGGTCATCGTCCTTTGACAGTCTGCAATAGACCGCTGCACGATAGCCCCCGGCAAGTGCCGAACCGATTGTTCTGTATTCCATTTCGTTCATCATAGCCATTTACCCACACAATCCAGACGGTATCTGGCTCTTTTGAACCTCATCTTCATTATACTTCAAATCTTTCTTTTTAGCAAGATATTCTTTTGAATTTGTCTTTCCATATTTCTGGGAAATCAGGCTGACGAACACATCGGTTGCGTCAAGCTCCCCGTCAAACACAGTAGTCACATGAATCTCTGTTTTGTTTTTTGCCATAGGCAGTTATCCTCCATACATGAAAATAGCCAGACAGAGGGTGTCGGCAACGAAGTCCGGCAACGGGCTTCAAAAGACCTTGCAAACAATCTCAATCTGGCGATGGTTACTATTTATATTTTTCTTTTATTTTTCTGTTGTTTTGGTTGTCATAGGGGAGAAAAGCCCGCAGTTATGGGATTTTCTCCGGCAACCGGCTCGGCAACGGGATAGCAACAGGGTGTGCAACAGGCTGTCATTTTCAGAATGGAAGCTCCATCTGTTCTGTGACCTCCACAAAACCGTCCACCATTTTTTCAGACGGGTTGCCGGAGTCCGTTGCCGGGTTTTCACGCTCCCAGCCCTTTTGTCTGCCATATTCTGAAAACATTCTTGGATTCGGGAAGTACCGCCAGCCGGAAATGCACTGGTTCATAATCTCGTTGATTTCCCGGATTTCCCATTGCTTCGGTTCGTCAAAGGCATGGTTCAAGGCTTCCTTGTAGAGCTGCTTGGAACAGACCATGCTCCCGGTGTACTTATCAAGATACGCCTGTATCATTCCGGCTTTGGTGTCCTCCGGCATAAAATCCCGCTGGTGTTCTTTGAGATACCGCTGCATGGCGGGGCTGAAAGCCAGCTTGAACCTGCCGCTTCGGTAAATCTCCATCGCTTCCGCCCACATCTGCTCGATATAGGCTCTGGAAGCGGCTTCGTCCTCCAAAATGTGAACCTCGGCTTGCTCCGGGTACACCATGACGGGGATAAAGCGGCGGTTGCCGGAACGGTCAAGGGGAAGAAAATCAAGGGCATTGGAAGTGCCGCCAAACACGCACTGACGGGGGCGGTCTGCCGGGTGGGTTTCATAGGGTATCTTGTAAACCTCTTTCTGCCGGCTTAAAAATGACTTGATTTCCTCAATGCTCTTGGCGTTTGCGGTTGCCATCATTTCCGACATTTCGATAATCCAGTGACCTTGCAGCTTGCGGTACACATTGTCATCGTCCAGCTTCCGCAAATCATCGGAGAACCACTCGTCCCGGATTGCCAGCAGACGGAAGAAGGTGGACTTGCCAGCCCCCTGACCGCCTACCAGACAAAGCATGATTTCAAACTTGCACCCCGGCTGAAAGGCTCGTGAGATTGCACCCAGCAGGAACAGCTTCAACGCTTCATAGGTGTAATCGTCTGCGTCAGCCCCCAGAAAGTGCCGCAGGCAGAAGCGGATTCGCTCTGTCCCGTCCCACACAAGGGAACTTAAATAATCCCGGATGGGGTGGTACTTGTTTTCATTCGCCACAATCCCGATGGCGTTATCAATCTTTTTCTCATTGGTAAGCCCGTAGGTTTCTTCCAGATAGAGAAGCAGATACTTCATATCTGTATCGTTCAGGGGGGTGCTTTCCCTGTGGAAGCCGATGGGCTTTATGATGTCCTTGCGGTCAGTCAGGATATTGTATGCGATAGCCCCGGAAAGCAGCGGGTCACGCTGGAATACAGTCAGGCAGTTCCGTATACTCTGACGGACGCCGCCTTTCTCGGTAGTTTCCAGCCCCTCCTTGATTTCCTCAATGCTCTGGGGTGGCTGCATGGCGTTCATGGTGTTTTTTAGTTCTTGCTGCGTCTGCGGCGGCAAGCTCTGCCATTCGCTGTTCAAGCTGTATCACATCCTTTCCGTAGTCCGTAATCAAAGCCGCTTTTTCCTCTGTTTCCCCGAACAGCAGCACATCCAGCAGATACTCCACTTGGTCTTGCTTCTGTAAGGCTTCTATAAACCGGGGATGAAAGGCTTCCTCCGGGGAGTGTGGGGCGTAGTCCGTTCTCCATGCCCGAAGCAGATGGAGATAATCGGCAAGAATACGGAAGCAGCGGCTCTTTGCTTCTTGAAACTGTTCCTCCGGGGATTTCTGCCAGGGCTTGGGCTTTTTTGCCTTTCCCGGCGGCTTCCAGTCCTCATAGGAAAGCCCGAAGTCCTGTGCCAGTTGTACGGCGGCTTCTTTCTTTCCCAGCCCATACAGGGCGGCGGCAAAATCAATCACATCCCCATCCGCACCGCAACCGAAGCAGTGGTAACGCCGATCCAGCTTCATGCTTGGGGTTTTATCGTGATGGAACGGGCAGCAAGCCATCCCGTTCCGCCCTGCATGGATTCCATAATGCTCCGCAGCCTGTCTGGTTGTGACGGACTGCTTCACAGCTTCAAATACATTCAAATCTGTCCCTCCTTGAAAAAAAGAAAAAACACCTGACATTCTCTGATTGAAAATGGCAAGTGTCTGTTAAAGTTCCATATCCTGTTGTTTGCGTTTTGTCTGCGCCGGGATAGTTCTTTTAGCCTTTTTCTCGTCCACCTTATCCTGCAAGGCTTCCTTGATGGGCTGTTTCTTGGGTGGCTCTTTACTTTCCTCTGTGCCGGGTGTGGCTTTCCGTACCCAATAACGGATGTCCCGCAGCTTCTTCAAATCCTCCTGTACCTCGGTCAGCGGTACTTTCAGCTCTGCGATTTCGCTGAGAAGCGTTTCCTGCTCCTCTTGCAGTTCCTTTTGAGTGCTGTCCTTATCGTCCGGGTGCTTAGCAAGGTAGGCGGCGGCTTTCTCATACCGGGCAACCTCCGGGTGTTCCTGTTTGAATTTTTCCTTTGTTTTCTTAAAAAATATCTTCTGGTACTTGTCATAGACGGGCTTACATTCCTTGCTGTCTGTCCGGCTGGCAAGAATCCCGTCAATCACTTTGCTGCGGGCTTCCTTTGGCTTCATCTGATTGCGGTAATCTGCGGCTGATTTCCCGGAAGATTCCAGAAATACTTCTAAGTCCTCCACAGTAGAAAGCCCCTTTTGCCGGAGATAGGACAGGGCTTCGCTGACTGCCTTTAAGTCCTGTGAAGTCCCCCGGTTCTGTCCAGCCCTTGTCCAGTCCTTCCGTTCTTCCTTTCGTATCTCCATATACTTCATCAGCAGATTTGGAAGAAAGACCGCTTCCTCCGCCGCTTTTTGTGCAAGCAGCTCTTTCCGTTTTTCTCCCAGCTCGGTAATCCAGCCTTTGAGGTTTTGGATAAGCTGCCGGATGGACTTCATCAGGCGGTTGGCGGCTCTGATTTCCCGGTTCAGATTGCCGATATTCGTCTGGATACCACGTTTTTCCATCTGCCGGACAGCAGCACCCTCATGGACAGTGGGGACAATATCAAGCCCCTGTCTGGCATAGGAACGCAAGTCCACACGCTCCGGGCGGTCATTGGCTTCCAGATAGCGGTTCTGGATGACCTCCCATTCATGCCTCCAGATTTCACAATACTTCTGGTCGTTCCAGTCAACCGTATCTTCCTTGTGGCTTTTCCATCTGCCGGAGGGAAGTTTTATCCGTTCCCCGTTTTCGTCAAGGTCATAAACCTTGCGGCTCTTGGGAAGCCATTTCCCATGTTCATCCATTGCCCTCATAGTCAGCATGACATGGGCGTGGGGATTGTGTCCCGGCGGATGGGGGTCATGGATGGCAAAGTCAGCAATCATGCCTTTGGAAACAAACTGCTGTTTACAAAACTCCCGGACAAGGACAGCATACTGGTCAGGTGGTATCTCTCTGGGGATGGTAAGCACCCACCGCCTTGCAAGCTGAGAGTTCCATTGTTTCTCCACCGCTTCGGCGGCGTTCCATAGGGTATTGCGGTCTGCATATTTCTGTGGGGCATTTGCCGGGAGCAGGATTTCATTGTGGACGATACCACGCTTTTCCGGGTAGTGCTTCACTTGCTGGTCATATTCACAGAAAAGCTTTTCGCCACTCTGGTAAGCAGCGGCGGCAACCGCAGACTGCCGCTGGCTTCGCTGTACAATCGTGATTTCGTTGTGTGGACAGGGCATTTCGTGTCCCTCCTTTCTATGCTTGGTGGATGGGGTGGCGTTTTGCCACCTCATTTTGGGCAGAAAAAAAGCAGGAGACCTTTTTCAGATTTCCTGCTCGGTATGCCGCTGGGCGGCGGGTATTTAGTTGTAAAAGTTCGGGGCAAGTTGACCCGATGTAGAAAAATAGCAAAATGGAATTTCAAGCTTCTACTGACAACAAATAAGCAAGCAAATCCTCTTTACTAAGAGGTTCGCAATGACTTAGTATGCAATATTTACAATCGATAGATTGAATAGTCTGAACCAAAGAATACAGTTTATCCTTATCCATATATCCATTATTAAAGAAATCTTCACTCGTTGAATCTCCTAAAAACAAAACTTTTTCTTCTGGCACATAAACACAAGTAGTATCTTCTGAATGTGGCGAAATTGTATGAAAGATTTGTGCAGTAATGCCACCTAAATCCAAAGTCATTTTATCCGAGAAAGTTATGTCGGACAGCACAATACTTAATTTGTCCTGTCCGCAATATTCTTTTCTAAAATGAATATCTTCCTTTTTCAGAATTTCGATATAATTGAGGTTTTTTGCCTGTTCTTGCTGGTCTTTGAGGAACTCATTTGTTTTGCCATAGGCAATACTTATTCCATTGATTGCGTGCATACCAAAGGTGTGGTCATAATGCCAATGTGTAATAACCGTAAAATCCGGCTTGTTAAACTGTTCCGCTTCGATTGCCCTGTAAAAATCCTGAACATGAGATGCCGAATATCCAGCATCAATCGCCAGAGAAATTTTATCTCCTTTAAGATAAGCTAACATCGGTCTGTCCACTTCGGGGGCGTGTTCTAAAAAATAAATTCTGTTGGTTAATTTATTTAATCCCATTTTTTGTCCCACCTTTCAGGTAATAATTCTTTCAATGTAACCTTTTGGTCATTGTTAATGGCAACTACTGTATTTTCATTATCCAGATCTAACTGTGAAATCAATTCTCTGCATCTTCCACAAGGCGACAGGATGCTGCCATCTTCATAAACAGATACAATTCTTTTGATTTTCGTTTCTCCATGTTTCAGCATTTCGGCAATAGCTGCCTGTTCTGCACAAATTCCAATTGAACAGGGCACATCAATACAAATGCCAGTATAAACAATACCACTTACTGTTTCTAAAGCACAAGCCACATGACCTGCTTTACCATTTTTCTTTAAATTTATGTTTTTTACCGTACACAAGGCAATATCATATAAGTCTTTCATCACTATCTTCCTTACTTAAATTGTTATCAACATCATTATACTGTATTGCCTATCGAAAAGATAGCATATTTTATGAAACTTGTCGGCTGGGAACAGCTTGCAAGGCAAGGTGTCCCCAGATGGCAAGTCCACAAAAGGGTAGCTGGCGGCAGCCAGCGCAGGGGAAGCGTAGCGTCCCCTGTATGATTTGGAGCAGACCATGACTGCGGAAAATCACAGCCCTCCGGCGAGGAGCCTTCGGAGAACGCAATGCACCAACCTCTGGGTGGTGTATAATTGCGCCCTATCCGAGTTCTTGGATAGGGCGCATTATCCGAGATAAAAACTTATCCGAGGTAAATTGATTAAATCCGATGAATACAGCATTTGAAAACGATTATCTCGGATAATTAACCCCGCTTTCAATTGTGGGTGATTTGTACTTATCCGAGATAATTGGGTAAATCACACCTTTGCCTCTGATAATTTTTGAAATGGCAGTTGCTCTTTTCATAAATAATTATCCGAGATAATTTCTTTGAAAGCCTTTCATATCGGCAGCTTTGAGAGTTACCTCGGATAATTGGAAATCTCGGATAATGCGCCCTTAGTAAACTAAGGGGTTTCCGGCTTCTCCCGTTCCAGCATTTTTTTCAATAGTTCCTGCGTGTCCTGCCTGTGAAAAATGAGTTTCAACAACAGCATGACATCATCATCTGTTAGGCGTTCCGGCTCTTGCAGAAAACTTTCCAGCATACCGCCACGAGTGCAGAGCCGGTGCGTCCGTTCCTTTCGGGTAAGCTGCTTTAACTGGTGCTGCAATGCCTTTTCATCATTGATGGCTTTCCGCAGTTTCTTTTCGCTTTTCTCCAGCTCCCGGTTGAGCTTTTCCAGCTTCGAGGTATCAGGCAAGGGCAGCGTCCTCCTTTCCCGGTATCAGCACATAAATCCTATTCGGTTCTCCCACGCCCTGACGCACCCGCATGATAAGTCCGGCGTTTTCCAGTTCATTCAGAGAACGCTTGACCGTCATGGGACTGCGGGACAGGACTGCGGCAATGGCTGTGACAGGGAAGCAGACAAACAGGATTCCGTTCTCGTCCTCCTGCCCTTTGGATAGCATAGCGTCCAGCATCCGGCAGTACATGACCTTTGCGGTGCTGCTGACTGGAAATCCTGTCAACGCTCTGGGAAATGGCATACAGGGCGGCAATGGTGTGTCTATCGTCATAAATTCAAAATTCATTCGGTGTGTTCCTCCTTTTTCTTTGATCGTTTGAATAAATAACGGGGGCAGTCAATCACAACCGCCCGGAAGCTCTGCTTGCACCCATGCTGGCATTTCCGGCATAATTCGTTGTAAGTGACACGCCCCCGGTCATTGAGGTAAAAGGAAAGCTCATGCTTCCTCTTTTTGCTCATTCTCGGCATATTGTATTTCCTCCCGTTTTAGTGTATGGTTTCGGGGCGATTTTCGGCAAAATTACGGTCATAGAGCCGATTAAAATCTCCCGAAGTATCAGCGATAGGGTAGACTATCCCCCTATCAGATTGTCGTGTTTCGGTATCATTTCGGTGTCAGTTCGCCAGTTCTCCCCGGTGTCGTTCCTCCCCTGAATCTCACAGCGGCGTATCGCTCCCTTTGGTACGCTCGTTTCGGTCAGGGTTCCTCCACATCCCTGCCAAAAGTCATGGCGCTACATCGCCGGGGAAGCATATCCCACACAGGCTGGTCATTCGATTGGAATAATCCATCGATGAACTACCTGTATCATAGAACATTTTTGTGCCCTGTGCCGTATGTCCACAAAGTAGGAATTAGGGGTAAAAATCAGAAATTTCCACGATTGCGGAAAGTGTGATATAATCCAGATAAGCGGCAGCAATGAAACCATTGGAAAGGAGCGTGCGCCCATGAAAGGAGCAACAAGCATACAGGAACGCCTTTGGGAACTCCGCAAGGACAAAGGCTTAAATCTGGAAGAACTATCAAAGCTGACAGGCATTTCCAAATCAGCTCTTGGAAGTTATGAAAAAGAGGATTTTAAGGAAATCAATCATGGCAACCTTATCACGCTGGCAGACTTCTATGGGGTCTCTGTTGATTATCTACTGTGCCGGACAGAGAACAGGGAGCAGATCAACACACCATTGACGGAGCTGCATTTGAATGATGAGATGGTGGCACTGCTGAAAAGCGGTCGGATTAACAACCGTCTGCTCTGTGAGCTTGCTACACATAAAGATTTTATCAAGTTTCTTGCAGACATTGAGATTTATGTGGACGGGATTGCTACCATGCAGATTCAAAACCTCAATGCACTTGTCGATACCGTCCGGCATGAAATCATTGAACGGTATCGCCCAGGCGAAGATGACCCGCATTTGAAAGTGCTGCAAGCCGCCCATATCAGTGATGATGAGTATTTCAGTCACATGGTTCTGGATGACCTCAACCTGATTATCCGGGATATTCGGGAAGCCCACAAAAAGGACAGTGAGAGTGCGCCCCAGACCACCGTTGCCGATGAATTGAAAGAAAATCTCGAAGCAGTCGAAAATTTCAAGGGCAGCCGGGATGAAAAGCTGGTTGTCCTTTACTGCAAGCAGCTCGGTATCAACTATAAAAATCTGTCAGACGAAGAATTTCGCTGGCTGATTCGGATTCTCAAAAAATCAAAGAAAATGGGAACGCCTATCAGCCAGAGGAAAAAACGGTAAAAAAAACCGCTGTTGCATGGTTGGGGTGCCTTCCATGTAGCAGCGGTTCTTGCTGTGGTTATTATTTCATTCGTTTTCTTAATATCCGGCGATAATTTGTTTCTCCCTTTGGTGCGTCCTGTATAATTTCCAACACACCATCTTCAAGCATTTTATCAATGCGATTAGAAATCCATACATCACTAATTCCAAGTTGATATTTTCCTAAAACATTACCTATAACAATAGCCATTTTGAATTGCTCTGGCTGTTCCGCAATTTCACGAAGAATGAAACTATCATATATATCTTCTGAAACACTTTGCAATTTACCATTTAGCATTGCACGCAAAGGTGCATTTTCATTTTGAAGTTGATTCCATTTCATAGCACAAGCTGAAAGAAATACAGGCTTAGCTTTTTCTTGTAGAGTTATATATTTTCCCCATTCGCCAGGAGAAACCTCACCCCATGCTATTTTGGATATCATAGTATTTTCTTTTCCATATTCCCAGGCAGGTAACTTAACCAAATAAATTGTTGTCTGACAGTTTAATGGTCGAAGTTGTTTCATAAGCCAGTACATACCGCAAAGTTCATCCGGATTATAGCTATACCAAATACGAACTTCTTCCCCAGCTACATATCGTTCAATAACCGAAGACAATGTAGTTTTAATTTTCTGTATTTTTTCTTCAACCTGATAGTCTAAATCCTCTACAAACCAGACAGACAGCATTTTCTTGAGAACATTTTTCCGCTGTTCGCCAATTCCATTATCAGAAATATCTCCCACACTAAGAGCCATATCAAAACAATAAACATCACTGCTCTTGCCTCCCAATGGAATAGCATTCTCCCAAGCAATATGTTCTTGTTCCTGTGCTTGAATTTGTGCTTCTTTCATTTCATCTGAAGATGGAACACTCCCATCTTCGTGCCTCATAAAGACCGAAACTGCACTTCCTCTATACTTTCCCTTACCGTAAGTTTGGGCAATTTTCAAACTTCCACAGGCACTTTCACCAAATACAATTTCAATCATCTTATATACCTCCGATTTAATTACTCCCGTATGAATAAATTATATCATGCAAAACAATTTCTTCTGCCCGGTTGTGAATGTTATTACAACGCTGCACCCATTCCATTTGTTGAGTTCGCTTCAATTCCTCTGTCACGCCCTCGGTGGCTTTCATCTGCTCCATGATAGTGTCTAACCGTTCCTGTGCCTGTTCGTTCAGGTCTGCAAGATATGTCCACAATTCTCCGGTCAGTATCAATGTATTCAATCTGGCTGGGTGGACTTCCCTTAAATATTCCCGGTGCATCCGTCCGTACTTTCCGATAGGGCGGTGTTCCTCCGGCAGTTTCAAGTCCGGGATGTAGTAATCTCCGACAAGGATATAATCAATTCCGTTTTCCGTTATTCTTGGTTTCAATTCTCTCATGTTCCTTACCTCCTGTGGAAGCAGGCTCGTCTGGTACTAACTCAATCACATCGGTAATCTCACAATTCAGCGTTTCGCAGATACGGGCTAATGTATCCATGCTGATGTGCTTTCCCTCTTTGCTCATGTTGGCAATCATATTTGTTGTCATACCAGCAGCAAGCCTTAAATCCTCTTTCCTCATATCACGCTCTAACAGTGTGTGCCAGAGTGGTTTATAGCTGATGTGCATATTGTTTTCCTGCCTTTCTATCCATACCACCGGGGCGGCTGCCCCGGCAGGAACTTTTCTCTTATTATAGCACCAATCTTGTGAAATCACAATTTATTCTTGTATCCTGCCGCTGATACCGTCTGGATTGGCTTTCCCTTTCTTTTTGTTCCCTTTAATTAGCCATGAACTGTGTCATACCTAACCCGGATAAACCGGAAAAGATTTTGCAATTCCTCCACATTTCAAGTACAATAAAGAAAAACGTTGGAGGATGTGTTCATGTTACTTACAGATAAATACGCTGACAAAATTTATGGTACGATCACCTGTTATGACCGCATGATCATCCAAGGGTATATCCCTGGATGGAGCCATGCCGAAGGCATGACAGGCTATCTGAATGCCAACAACATCCGTATTTTTGATTTTTCAAATTTCTCCCAGCCTCTTACGGAACAAATCCGCGCAAACGCCCAGCGCATCGCAGATGAAAACGGCATTGAAATCGAATTCATTCGTAAGCTTCGGGCTTTCCGCAAGGATGACCGGATTCAGCAAATCATTCAGGAAACCGGAAAGACCGAGGGGCTGATCCACATCTTTTCCGCCATGGAACAGTGCAATACTTATAAACCCTGGCATGACAAGACCACGGGAAAGACATTCCTTAAGTCTGACCAGAGCAAATGTCTCCACTATTATTTCTATTTCATTGACAAAGAACTGGGGCTCTGTTACCTTCGTGTCCCTACATGGGCGCCTTTCCGCCTGCAGTTCTATATGAACGGCCATAACCTGCTCGCCCATAAACTGCAGAAGAAGGGCATTACTTACCGCATGCATGATAATGCTTTCCTGGAAATCTCGGATGTGGAAGCCGCCCAGAAACTCTCAGACAGGATCAATCCGGAATACCTCCATAAGGTTCTGGATGCTTTTGCAAAACGCTATTGTCCTGTTCCTGAAACACTCGGCCTGAGCTGCACATGGACGATCCAGCAGATTGAGTGTGCAACAGACGTCATGTTCAAACAGCCGGGCGACCTCGGCCCCCTTTATGACGAGATCATCCGGACCGCAGTCTTTACGGTAAAGCCGGACAACATCGCCACCTTCCTAGGACAGCGTATTACCTATAACTGTAAGAAGGAGGTCGGCACCAACTATAACGTGCGTATTCTCGGAACGAGGATCAAACACCATATGGGTGATGTATCAATCAAAATGTATGATAAGTTTGGCTGCGTCTTACGGATAGAAAGCACCAGCAACGATATCAGCGCTTTCAGGGTAAAACGGAAAGTGGAACATAGGGACGGCAGTTCATCGGAACAAAAGGCTCCATTGAAAAAAAGCATTTACAGCCTTTACCAGCTGTTCACGATTATGAAAGCTGCAAACTACCGGTACCTGGAATTCATCTCATCTTTCGATGACCACAGCGGCGGGAAGGAAAACCTTACAAAGGTTACCGATTCCGTTGTGGACAAGGGGCGCTCTTACCGCGGACTGAATTTCTTTGCGGAGCGTGACCTGCATGTGCTGGAAGTGATCAGCCGGGGCGAGTACATGACTTTCGGGATGCAGGGAAAGGATATCCGCCAGCATTTTGAAAATATCAGTCCGTCAGCCATGTCCAGGATATTTAAACGTCTCCGTCTCCATGGGATCATTGAAAGGGTGCAGGGCTCTTACAAATATTTCGCCACAGCCTATGGCAAAGAAATCATTGCCGCAGGACTTACCGTCAAAAACCTTGTGCTTATACCAGCATTGGCATAGGTATTTTTCTTACGCAAAAAATTTTGCCATTTTGCGCAAGATTTCATTGTTAAGTGCCTAATAATTAAAATTGAAAAGAGAGCAGATCAACAATACTGATGAAGCTGCTCCCAAATGTTATATATTTTCTTTACCGTATGATCAGCTAAATTTTAAGTCCTTGCAGTTAAATGTAATCGAATCCTGAACAAAATCCGAATTAACATCATGTGACAAAACTGTGATATCCCCTGTTGGAACACATCCGGTCACAGTCACCGTCTGACCGCCGTAGTCCCTGTAGTAGTCTGACTGCTCATCTGTACAAACCCCTTGGAATGTAAAGTTGGGCGTGACTTTGTTCTCAAGATAATTCTTGATCGCCCGCTTAATCCAGTCTGTCGAACGGTATTCTGAAAGTGTCACCTTAATTGTGTGCCCTTTCCAGCGAGTATCTTCTCCGGTATGCCCAAGCGTTTTCGTAGAACTTGTTACAGGAGAAAATATAATGCTGAATGACACTGCATCCAAGCATTCCTCTCCATCGAGGAATGCTTTTCCCTGGCTGCAGTCAATATGGTTTCTAAGATCTGCTGTATCTGACATTTTTTACCCCTCCTTAGCACTAATCTGTAATGACCGTGAAATACATCTTCTCTGCAGCATCCACAGCATGTATCCTCGCATCAAAATATACACTGTCACCGCTGCTCCTGCCCCTGTCAACCTTCATGTCATTTGCAAGGTCTACATCTTTGATCGCACCTTCGTCATAGAAATATTGAAGAATCGTCTGGCATAATCCATCCATCAGGTCCCATCCCAGCGGTGAGTTCGGGAACTTGTTGGGAGGAAATGTCTCACGGATCGTATCTGATACAGCATCATACACACGTATCACTTTGTTCTTCCTGAACGATTCTGAACGGGTCTCTGTAAACGTGTGGAGAGAATTGATATCATACTCCACAATCACAGTGTCCCCCTGCTGTGTAAAAAAGAACTCCCCTTTCTGGATTGCTGCCTCTGCCTGCTCGTTTGTCTTTTTGCCGACCACTGTATCTGCATCCGGAACCAGCCGGTATGTATTGGAAACCAGTTCCGTCGCGGATGCCGTGACTGCTGCCACATAAGCCGTTGCCTGTGCATTAGTAAGCTGCATTCCGTCTGCAAGCGCATAACTATTTGTAACATTGATGACTCCCTCATAATCCGCATCCGGATAATCCGCAACAACAACCTGTACGCTCTTCCCGCAGTTGTCACGCAGGTATCTGGCTTTTGACAGGGCTACAGCTTTCAGCTCATTGTCTATAAATGGAAATGCAACCGCACTGATATCCTCATCCTCAATGGCATCAAGCATATCCGTAATGTCAGATTTTATAATCTCCGACGCCGTCCCGCCTGAAAGGGACAGGCTGGCAAATTCTGAAAGCTCTCCCTCACCAGAGAATTTGACGTATCCACTATCAATCCCTGCTGCCCCGGCAATATCCATAATCCCTGTAAATTCTTCCACTGTAGATGTGCCAAGAATAACTGCGATATCATATCCACTTTCTGGATTTGCCGTACAGGTTACTTTGATGTCATTTCCCCTGCTGCCTGCGTATACAGCTGTGACTGTCAGATCCTCCTTAACGGCTTTTGCCGCCACTCCTTTATTCAGGTTGTAAACCATGACTGTCCCTGCGCCTTTGAATGCCTCCTTCAGAAGCAGTATATTATCTACACTGTTTCCAAGAACCGCATCGGCTGATGAGATGTCTGACACCTCAATCTTAATCAGTTTTGCATGTGGTCCCCAGTCATTCACCAGCGGTATCAGTACGTTTCCCCTTGCGCCATAACTGACCGCCGCTTTTTTTGATGAATCCACGTTGACGTAGGTTCCGGGTCTTATCCGCCCCTTTACTTTGTCAAATCTCCCACTGTTCATTAGTGTGCCACCCCCTTTTTCCACTTTTCGATCATTCCCTTTGCAGCATTGACCGTAAGCGGTCCTGTCTGTCCGGTCATAGCACCGTCAAAAGTTGATGTTGTCACTCCAAACAATTTCATGCTGTTCTTCCGCAGTGCTGAGAGTGTGAATACCCGCTCTTTTGGAGCAGCTTCTGCCTTTACTGCTGTTTTTGCCTCACTCATGCTGTTTTACCTCCTTTTAATCGTAATGTTTATTTTAATCATAATATTTATTGATACCGACTGAACTTGCAGCCGGAAGTTCCACTGATGTAATAGACTTGACCAGCCTGTACGTCAATGTCACTTGTGCCATTCCCTCATCCACGATCCATGATGCAGGCGGGTCCAGTTTTATAATCATTCCACTGTCTGTCCCATCTTCATTAAAAACAGGCAGCCTGCATTGTCTGTCCATAATCCCCTTGACAATTTTCCCTGCCAGCTCTCCGGCTTCCCTTCTGGTCAGCGCAAAGACCTTGGCATAAATCGAATACTTTAACTGGTAGCTGTTTAGCGCTGAACCAGATGGTGCCTGTTCTGCCGGCGGGAAATACAGGGATGGAATGGCAAAATCCTCTGGGACATTATCCTCATAAAAAACGGATATGCCTCCTAATTCAAGACATATCCGCGCAAGGCTTGACTCATATTGATCCATTATCTCCCTTCCTAATCTGAAAAATTGCTTAAAAACCAGTCTCCGAGTTTTCTTTCCACAAGCTGGGGAAACATAGATTCCATGATATTGACAGCATGTTCTATATAATGTCTGCCATTAATATATTTCTGTTTCAATACCATGCCCGTTTTAGCTCCCCTCTGGTATGCAAATCTTCCATTAGAAGTCCAATATCCCGGAACAAATCTTGTTTCGACTCCTTGCGGATTCAGCCAATGTCCATCATTCACATATGCCGCATACTCCACATTAGTCCCTATTTCCAGTACCAGTTCTCCGGAATCCAGCCTGTAAATATTGTCTGCATCACCTTTATGAAAACTTCTTAACAGCAAACGTGTGTCCACTACATCTAAGCGTATGATTTCATCCTCTATAATCCTGAGCATATCAACACCCACGGCATCAAGAAATATAACCATATCCTCCTTAAACTTTGCACTGGCATGACGCAGATCGTTAACAAAGCCTTCCAGCTCAGATAAATCAGCCTGCACATACTCTCCGCTCATATGGCTTTCGGATGTACCCTGTGAACCATCACTGAAATATGATGGTCACGTATGTTTCTGGGCACTTCCGCCTCATATTCACAGCCTGTTGCACAGTCCACAATCCTGTCATTAATTCGAATATCTGTACCAATTGGAAGCGTAAGTTTCTGGCTGACTTCCAGATCTCTCTGCGGTTCCTTTTGTATAATAGCCACATTCCCACTCTTCACACTAAAATGACACGGCTGTTCTTTTATGTCTGGCTGCATGGAATATTTATATTCCTGATTGTCTGGCAGACCATACCCCCTTTTCTGCACAGTGCCTGTAAGGTGGTATATATCGCATTTATGATCAAAAAAATCCTCTATTGCCATGCTTGACCTCCTACAATCTCCTTAGTTTCATGATCACTTTTCCCTTCTCCTCCGGCAGTACAAAGTCCTCTAACATTGCTCCAAGACCAAGACTGTCCGCAATGTTCGAATCAGTGTCAAGGGTATAGGAATAATCATCAAAAGCTTCTGATTTTTTCATGCCGTCCTTCTGCGCAATTGCCTGTTTTGCGTATGCCTCTGCAAGAAGTATAACTGCTTTTGTTACATCCGGCGGCAGTCTGCTGCTGTATTCAGGCGTCTTGAACTGATTATGTGTATAATAGATCACATACTTTTCTGCTCTTGCAATATCAAAGGCAAGCTGTGTATCAGACCTTTGCAGGACTTTAGCAGAGGAGGTGTAATCTTTTACCTGTTCTGGTTTTACCCACGGCCGTTCCATATTTACCCCCTTAGTCCTCCAGCCCCATCTGTACTGTACTTGCCAATCCAAGCACGCCGCATATTTTGGCTGCCCTTTCGTCATTGTTGCTACAGTCTGAAATATCAATCTGTTTTTCTGCTGCCAATGCTTCAAGCTCTGCCTTTTTCATTTTCGCGATGCCATCCGCGGACAGTTCTCTTTCTGAAAACTGTTTATCATTATCAGGAACAACGCCTGTTTTTTCAGTATTATCCATGTCCGGCGTCATATCAATCCCATTCGTCATACCACTGTCCATGTCTGACGTCGCATCACCCAGTTTATCCTCATTTTCACCAAAACTGTCCAAGTAGTCTAAAAGAGTGTTCTCTGCTTTATCCTCCATATCATCATTGTCAGGCACACACGGCAACTCTTCAAATCTTCCAGTGAACAATAATCTCTCTGCGAGGTCATCCTCAACGCCAAAAGGGACCCCCAGCGCGCATGAGAAACCTCTCACTGCATAGGAAAGTCCCTGTATCAATTTCAATCTTCTCATGATCCGCCTCCTAGTCCAATGATGGCAGGTTCGTGATAATCGCTGTTGCATCCAGCTCCTCAATAATAGGATCTAAATCCAGATGACAGACATAAAACCTCTTGTCCTGCATGATTGCCTCTTTGCCTTCCGTTGTTTTTCGGATTTTCATATCATAGGTATTAACCACGATAAGATTCTTCGGGTCTGTGAGCAGAATCTTGTTATCACTCATAGACGGACAGGGTATAGAGGGGATATGAACTGGCTGGGTATATACTGATTCCGGTACCGCGCCTCCCTTCTCAATTACCTGATTCATCAGGTACAGCTCCCACTGCTGCGCTCTTTTCGGCGACATAAGCCAGCGAAGCTTTCCATTGTTATACTTATTTGGAATCTGTCCAAGCGTTTTGTAGAAAATATCCAGATTCATCACACTGTCGCCAGATGCATCATATACATGTCCGCCATTGCTGATCTGCTTGATCCATCCGTCATTCTGGCACAGGAACTCATAATCCTTATCGCTGGACGGCGTGTCCTCATCCCCGTTTAAACACAGATCTTCCAAATCAATTCCAAGCTGGGTCGTCATAAGTTCCGTGATAACCGCTTCAAGCTGCTGCCCCTCAATATTTTCCCGAAGGGTTTCTTCTGTGATCTCCCACGGAAGGCGTGTCGCTTTACAGATATATTCAATCACTCTCGTGATCACGTCTGCCCTATACCCATCATCTGTATTTTCTGTTTTCTTGCGAAGCAGACGGGCAGCGATTCCAATCTTGTCAATCTCACCGCTTTTGGCAGTTCTCATGACGTGTCTTACCAACGGTAAAAGGTTTGCAGCATCAAAAGTCTGCTTGATAAATTTTTTTGCCTGTTCAGGATTTAATAACCCGTGGCTCAGGCTGCTGGTCTGAATTGCGCCAGCTTTGTTGATAATTTGTGCGTTACTCAGCATGATAGCTTCCTCCTTCTTTTCTTTCTCTTAAAACATTCCTGTCATGTAGTGGGACTCTTCACTTTTCGCTACTCCCGCCCCGCCTGTATCATTTAAGTTGCCCGGCATCGCCCTGCTTTGCAGAACTGGTTCCAGCGCCTTCATAACAGGTGCAACAGCTTTTGACACTTCTTCGCCTACCATCTTCGCCACAGCCTCGGCGGTTACTCCGTCATCAGCTGATGCCGCAATTGCGCTTTCTCCTGCCCCCTTTGCTACCGGGATTACTTCCTGTAGCTGCTTCATTACAGGTTCCATGGCTTTCTGAACCTCCTCGCCTACAAGTTTCTGTACATCTTCCTTCGTCATGTCGTCAACATCCTCCTTCTGAACATTATTTGCTGCCTCAGTCTCTCCCTCATCAAATTCTGACAGGAAGGACCCAAGTGTATCATAAATGCCTTTCAGGGCACTCAGATTCTTTGTGCTGATGCTTTTTCCCGCCTTGGCAACGGGTTCTGGTGCTTCTTTGGCGGCTTTTTCCAGTGATTTAACAACACTCATATCTGAGGTGAGTATCTGGGTAACAATATCATTGAAATCTTCCAGCGCCTCTCTGATTATATTTTCATCAGCATTGTAACCCCATTCCCATGAGCCAGTATCAGGATTGTAAAATGTTCCTTCCAGCGTATTTCTAAGCGCGTACCATGCAGAATAAAAGTTGTCCTCCTTCACACGGCGCTTGAAATTGGTCTTTACAGCCCCTTTCTCCACTACATCAAAGCCCATTGCCTTTGCCAGCCTGCGGAACAGCCCTTTGGGTTCTTCCTGTTTCTCAACAGGCAGTTCTACATCCTCCTCGGAATACACGCCCATTCCGCCCATAGAAAACCCCGTGATATCCCCTTTCTGTATGGACTCCCATACATCATTATCGCTAATCTCCATTGTCATAAGCCATGTACCCTTTTTGATGTTCTCTCCTTCAATCTCCATGTCACACTTCGCAACATAGGATTCCACCACTGCGGCACCATCACATTTCTGAAAACAATGCTGCAGATCTACCTGATTTCCATTTTTGGCAAACCAGTAGGCAGCCTTTGTGATTTCCTCCTCTGTCATGTAATTGCCTTGGGTATCCTCGACCATCGGTTCATATACGATACCAGTAACGAAATGGCTGTCAGAATCAGCTTTTAATATCCGTCCAAACGTGGAGAAGCTTGCAGCGCCGTTTTCTGATTTTGTAATCAGAAACTGCTTTTTATTTGCCGCCTTGTTTACCAACGATACAAAACTGATTTTCGCGTCCGTTATCGCATATGCTTTCGCAATTCTTGGCATATATAGGTACCTCCCTTCAAATTTTGTTTTCTTATTGATGAACAGTTTCTAAATCATATAAACCACCTCCCCGGCAAAGGGCAATAAAAAAACACCCCGAAGGGTGCATTCACACGTTGCTATGCATTTTCTTGTTGATATAGGTTAAAAAAACCATTATCCAATAAGTATAACAGCTCCTCTGTAGTCAGAACTGAAAATGGGCTTATTTTGCTGTCATCCTCAAAACCAGAAGTTTCAACTTTATACTCTGGAAGCGTAAAGCCAAGCTTATCACAAATTCTGAGGTATTCCTTATCATTAGGATCTGGTATTACAGTTGTCATGTATCATAACACCTCCATGTCTACCCCGCCGTCTTTGAGCGTACTTAACGCTCTTTCCATCAGAGTTGAACGTTCCTGTTCATTGCAATTATACTTTACTCGTTCCAATAAGTCAAGACCGCCATTCGTTACTGCTTTATTGACCTCACCAGACACCCCATACTTATATATACTCCCATCATGACAAGCAACAATTCCATACTTATACTTTCTCTCCTGAGCAACTATAATATCACTAAGGCTTGGAACTGAGCTTCCCGGATGATTATGTATCGCTATAATTGTATATTCTTCGGCATCTTTGACCATTTTCTTCATAGCCTTAGATGCATTTACCTGTCTGGCAACATTATAATCATCCCTGACCATCACAGCACCCGTCTTTGAATTAATATATACCAGATCCTCATACTCCGTACCACTCCTGTGCCTGAGCATTTTCTTGGCATTCGCCCGGATGCTTCTTGTAATTCGCTTATTCTCCCCAAGGGCGTTAAACTTATTCTGGTACTCTGCGGAAGCGATCTGTTTCCGGTCGATCTTAGAAGCAGCATAGTCATATTTCGGTTTGCTGCCTTCCTTTTCCTTAGACTTTATACCTGACTTTGCCTTGTTTTTAGCATCGAGTTCTTTCTCCCACGCACAATCATCATTCTCGATAATTTCCTGCTGCATCTTTTTGCGTTCCTCATAAGACATTCCAAGGATTTCATCATTTGTGATTCCCCTGTGGATGCAATGGCAGTTCACGCTTTCACAGGCTGGAAGGATGATGTCAAGCGGATGCATCGGATAATATGTATCACCATCAACACTATGGAGCGTAAATGGCTGGTTTTTCAGAACGATCTGACCGCTCATATCTATATGGTTTTGTCGCGGTTCATTTTTATGGGCTCCTGTATGCACCCATTCCTTGCGGTCCGTAGCCGGACTCTGCTGGATAGATTCCTCATGAGCTACCGCATGCGCCCGCAGCACCTCTGTCAGTGCTACCCGCCGCGCTTGATAGTATTCCGTCCGCCAGCCGCCATCCATAATTTTTCTTGTAAGTTTTTCAATGCTTTCTCCATTGTCAATAGCATTTTGTATAAGGTCTGTAAGCTGTTTATGGGTATTGATTTTCATTAATCGCCCCAGTTCGTTGCTCCATGATGCCATCCAGTCCGAAGTTCTCCTCCTGAGTGTGTCAATAACCATATCTGCCTCTGTTTCTTTGATGTACGCCGCTGCCAGATTAGGAACCTCTACATCCAGCATGTCCGCAACTGCTTCCTCAACCTGTTCAGCAATATCGTCCATGTCCAGCATCGCAGATATTTTTTCCCCTACCTCGTTCCATCCACCAGCAGCTGTCAGAACCGCAATCAGTCCCGCTGTCTGTGATTGAAGGATATCTGCAATCTTCTCCTGTAAAATATTAATCTCACTGACCGTTTCCTCCGGCTCAGCGAAGCCCTCTGACTCCAATGTTTCGGACAGTTCCTCATCCGCCTTGGCAATATAACCATCTATTGCACTGATAATCCTGTCAGCCTTGGAGATGACAGCTTTGGCGACCATCTTATAATATAACTGCTGCCCCTGCATCTCATTCACCTGCTTTCTGTCTGTACCCCATAAGCGCCTTGCAGATTTCAAGCATGACAGGTACTATATCACCATCACTAAAAGCGGCTTTCTGAATCTGATTGTCGAGCTGCTGCATCTCACCTTCTGTCACAACCATTTTGTTATCCTGTCGCTTCATATGCTGCCCTGTAGGCTCATTCACATCTGTTTTCAGGTTTCCCACTGGATTCACGCTAGAATCCTGCGTAAGCTGCCCCTGTGGCATTGTCTTGGAATAAGCAAGAGGTGTATCTCCCCAGCTGCCTTCATAGTCCTCGCAACCATATTTTCCAATCACCTTATAAGTAAGTTCTTTTGCAGTATTCGGAGTCAGACCTCCCGCCCTCTCTGTAATATTGAGCATCTTTTGGATATCATCTGGATTCGTGATATCTGGTTCATCAAATTGAGCCTCGACGTATTTAAACCTATACCCGTTAAGCAACTTGTTATTTACTATCCACGCAAGGGACTTCCTTTCTGGCTGGAATACCTGCTTTTCTGTAACTTCCATCGCTGTCTGTGCCGTTGCCCTATTAAAATCGGTGGTATATCCCACATACAGATCTGGAAGCAAAAACGCCGACTGGGTCTTTTTCCGCCCGTTTTCCTGATATTCCTGAAACAGTTCGTCTTTTTGCAGGATCGCTGCAAGGTCTTTTATCTCCACTTCTGGCTGTTTCTGTTCTCCCAGCGTTGTAGCAGTCTCACTGGTATCTGTTTCCAGTACAAGAAAAGAATGCTGTCCTTTTTCCCCTTCAATTTCATTCATATAAGCCTGTAGCTTTGTGAATGCATCGTCTGACAACGTGCCGCCCTTTACCAGTATCATCAGCGGCGTATGCCGGCCCTTGCGAAAGTAAGAATTGTTCAGCACCTCCGCACGCCTGTTTCCGTCCACGGTCAGAACCTGTCCGATCCAGCGCACCTCTCCATATGGCAGGCTCCCTATCTTAAAATCTATAATCTCATTTGCCTGATTATCAATCTCAATCTGCCTGTCAGACGCATCTGCATATTCCCCGTTCCTCTTATCCATAATCCGCGGGTCGCCAAATTCCTTGAAATAAACGGTTCTTCCTGCCACGTTCTGACGAAACTTCCTGAATTTCTTTTTTCTGCTGATAGTCTCTCCATTATAAAAATATTTAGTATCTATATATGGCTCAAGGGGATAGGTCATGTCAATGGAGGGCGTGTCTATGATAAACTCCAGCTGTACCACATTACCCTGCATATCCCGAATAACCTCGCAGTAAGCAATACCATACGTTTCTCTGTCACGCACAATGTTCTCAAACACCTCTTTTGTCATACAATCCATATTTAACAGGGCGATTGTTCTCTCTGCCTGTGTCCATTCTGCTTTCATTTCCGGTGTCTCTTTCTCGTAATCTTCCCTGTAATGAATTGAAATGCCAAACCCGGCAATGTTGCTCTTATACGCCTTAATGCACTGGGGCAGAATCGTTGAATTGTCAACCAGTTCTTTCAGCCCGTACATATTGACCGGATGTGAAATCCAGTCGGCAGCGCTGACAGCAGTTTCCCGGTTCAGCTGTTCACTTTTATCTGACTTTTCAATCTGTTTCTCTTTGTGATAAAAGACAGTCGGAACGAAACCTTCGTCCTGCGACTTAATGATTTTAACGCCAATGTGTCCCACAGGCTTTTTTTCATCAGGCATTGTTCTTTTTCGCCCCTTTCTTCTTGTAGTTGACTGGTAAACATACAAGCAGTATGCAGTCAGCCTCATCCGGGGATGCGAGCCCCCGTTTTTTCATTTCTTCCTTGCTCTCTACTTTCTGTTTCCCATTACTGGTAAAAAAATACTTCCTGCAAGACAGCTGACCGATCAGGTCGTTGTCATCAGGAAGTATGATTTCCGGTTTGTGCGGATTTCCCATGTCATCATAAGGAGCAATCAGATCTCGTATAACCCCCATCATGTAGGTGGTCGAATCCGCATAGTATCTGTGCTGTACAGGCTGACCAAAATTGACAGGGAGCACTATCATGTCCCCATAAACCGAAGGCTCTGTACGAATAAAACTGCGGAGCTGGTCCACAACGCCACCGCCAACGCCGCCGTCATCCACCTTGACACCTATTGGTCCGTCAAATCTGAATTGTTCCTTCAGTCTTTTATACAGCATGGCAATATTGCTCGCTGTCCAGTTCGTATCCTTGCCATTATATTTCTTGAATATCTTTGCTGCCTCATTTACCCTGTATCCTATACAGGTTTTATCATCGCCGAAACGTGCCACATCACAGCCAATTTCTATCCTTGAAACGCCTCTTGTGTCAGCAGGAAGAAGAATCCCTGATGCATTCCGGTACAGTCCAAAAGCCTTCGCCGTAATATCCGATATTTCAGTGTCCTTGCTTCTGTCCAGCCATGTAATAGGAATAAAAATGTCGTTCTCCTCTTCGGGAAACTCACCGTCCACACGCACGCGCACAACATTGCTGTCCTTGCCATATTTCCGATCGAGAGACGCAATATTCTCTTTATTAGTCCGCGGACTGTCCCGCGACGATACCGTAATATATTTGTACTGTGCTCTGTCTGCATGAAAAGCATCAAAAAAAGTGCCGGATGTTTTTGTGGGATTCCCGCACATCAGCAGTTTATTGTTTGCACCGGACAATGTGCCAAGTATTGCCTCCATGATCGCATCTGCGACACCAGATGCCTCATCTACGATGAATAGCATGTTGTCCTCGTGGAAGCCCTGCATATTCTCTGGCTTTGTCGCTGTCCTAGCAACTGCAAACCAGCGTTTTTCGTAGCCGACCATGTAAATATATGTCTTTGTCCATTTTAAGATTGCAGACAGTAAAGGAGATCTGTTCATCCACTTGCTGACTTCCGACCACAGCACATCATGTAGCTGTTGTTTCGTCGGCGCTGTAGCAACAATTCTTGGATACGGAAAACAACACAAAAACCAAAGCAGTGCCACGGCTTCCAGACCTGTTTTTCCAACACCCTGACCGGACTTAATGGCAACCTTGGGATTCTGCGCTAAATCCATCAATGCTTCCTGCTGCCACTGATCAGGCTCGAAGAGCAAAACTTCCTTTGCAAATAATACAGGATTTTTACGGTATTCTGGTATCCTTTTCTGAAAAAACTTTTTTCGAAGCGCTCTTACATCTCTAGCCATCGTCATCCTCTCCTAAAATGCCTGTTATCCAATCATCTACAATATCATTGCCCGCCGACTCGCCTTCCAGCTTCTGCTTCTCCAGACGCATCCTGCCCAGCGTTTCGATTGCTTTTGTCTTAGCCTTCTGCACCTTGGTAAGCTCCGCCTCCAACGTCATGATACTGCTCATGACGGCTTTTGTATGTGTAATGGTTGTTTCAGTAACCTTTTTATATTTCCCTGCACCGATGCTTTCACCATCTTCATCCGTAATATCCTCAACCTTCTTTGTTTTAGCTACGCCATCTACAGCAAGACCATGATTGTCCGCTTCCATGTCACGATATCTCTTAATGCTGTTCATCAGCCTGCGTTCTCTTACCGAAAATAGCTGGAACTGTAAAATCAACTGCTCTTCCTCAGCATCGTCCATACAGCTAATCAGTTCCCACTCATCCTCATCAATATCTGCAAAATATAATTTGGAGAATGCCCCATGCTTTTCAGCGTTCTTATTTCTTTTGGGAACGGATGATGCGTGACCTGCTGAATTTTTATTTCCCTGCTGTCCGCCCCGCTTCTTTTTTTGCAACGTTGCATTCCTTTTTTCATCTTCTTTTGCAACGTTGCATTTATCTTTCGGGGCGGCTTCTCACCCCATTTTCCCCTGTTTTTCCAGCTGCGGACAGTACCCTCGGGAACATCAAGCTTCTTTGCAATTTCAGCCAGTTTCAACCCTTTCTTAAACAGCTTTTCCGCCTCTGCTTTTTTCTCACTTGGCGCCCTTGGCATACCACCACCTCTATCTATTCGTTTTGTTTTCGAAAATTAGAGGAAGCGCAACGCGCCCCCTCCTGCTCTGCTGATACGTATATTACTTGTTAAAACATTAAATCTTTGTTATAAACTCCGCTTTTGAATAATCTCTATCCGACTTAATCATCATTCTCAAAAAGTCCTCTTTTGAGAAATCTGAAAGCCGGAATATTTCCTCTGGCTTCATGCCGAGCTGCTTCCCGATTTCTTCCGCGCTCTTTCCTTCGTTCATTAATTCTTTTACAATCGCTTTCATGGGTCCCAGCAAATGTGTTCCCCTAGCCCTGTTATGGGTAACTGTCCCATAGATATTTCCTGCTTTATCCTTATGCTCGACAATAACAACAGGAACTTTGCCATCAAGCATAGATTTCAGCGGCTCTTCTCCTGCCACAGTCCAGCGGTGAAACCCGTCAATAATTGTCAGGTCAGGTCTCACCACTATAGGCAGCGTCCAGCCATTCGTTAATATAGACTGTTTCAATAACGCAAGGTTTTGTTTCGATACTTTGTTTGGGTTATAATCGTTGGGCTTCACACTCCCTCTGTCTATCCAATGAAGTGTTGATAAAGGGCTGCTTATCCTGTTATCCATTGTGTGTATCCTCCTTTTTCTTAGCAGCTTTTACATATTTTCCATATATTGTCTGATATAATGCCCTATATGAACGCAGCTTCGGATCGCCGGAAATAAGTCCTTCATAGATAGCCTTACAGTCTTTGTTATCTACGATCGCGGAGACACTCATAAAGAATTTACGGTACCGTTCCGCAACATACCGTTTATGACTGGTTTCAAAATTTCCCTCCATATCTGAAAACAGCTCTAAAAGCGCTGCCTTATAATCTTTTTCCTGTATCCCCTTTTCGTTCTGTTTCCGTGCCGCAGTACTCCGACCAAACATTTCACTGTCCCAATATAGGGATGCGAGATATGCGTTCGGCTCACGCCGCACAATCCGTTCCATAAGATCAGGATAATATTCATTCATCTTCACAAGGCTTTTTGCCGTATCAATGGAAAAAAACTGCGATACCCGCATCTGTTTCCGGTTGGATCCCGTCTGCCATAGGAACAAGTATATCTCAGGGATATCCACCTTTTCCTCATACAGGTACATCCACACGTCCTTGTCCTTCCAGTCATAGATCGGGAAAACCTGATGGCGCTTTGTCATCATATTCCCGGCTCGGTTTACCACAGCAATATTCTGTAACCTTTGTACAGATTCCGCTGTCCTGATTCCGGTGATCGTTATCCCGTCAGAACATGCCCTTGGCAGGAAATCCTGGTATGCATCTGCCCTAGGCTTCAACACCGGGTGGTTTCGGATTGCGAATGACGGCGGCTGCCTCACCCATACATCTTTTTTGTACCTGTCCCAGCAGATAAATGTCTCATCATTGGATAATTCATTGAAACAGTTGTAATGTTTCACTTCTAGGCAAAACCATTCAAATGCTGCTCCTGCAAGTAAAAACTTTCTGCGCCATTCCCTTACCTTCTCTTCCATGCATGGAAAAATAGCCTCTTCATCAATAAATTGCACGGTAAGCTGTGCAGGATTGATTTCTCTTGACTGAATCAAATTCATTGTAAGCTGCGCCAGACATAAACTGTCTTTCCCACCACTAAAAGACAAATACACTGGCAGACCATTTCGGAATACATTTTTAATCCTGATCTTTGCCGCCTCAACAACATTAATGCTTGACAGGCACCTTTTTATCGCCATATTTTTTCCCCACACTTTGGACAAAGTATAAATTCCTCTGTTGGAGCATTTTCACTCTCTGCCCTTATACCTTGCCCCAATGGTGGTTCTGTGGATGCTGTTTCCTGTTGATTTTCAATCTTTTGTATCTGCTGTTCTGTTCTTTTTCCGCTTTCCCGGATACTTTGGATTACCTGTTCATCAAGTGTTCCATATTCAGAAATTCTTTCTGTGACATCCTCCGCTTCAGATACCATCTGTTTCAGGATATCTTCATCAAAACCGGGTATATCAAGATCTCCGTTCAGTTCCTCCAGAAAACTGTTCAGGGTATCCAGATTTTCAATGCCTAGATTAAATATTTTATTATCTGCAATCATCAGTTTCTTTTTCTGATTTTCAGTGAGATTGCTATACTGGTATACTTCTGCTGTTTCCTTTCCCATTGTGTTCAGTGTATCGAACAGGCCGTTCCCTGCCAGAATAACATTGTTTTCATCAATGACAATGGGACGGATCTGTCCAAACATTTCAATGCTTCTGCGAAATTCTTTCAGCTGTTGTTCCGTATGTATTCTGACATTCCTTTCTGGCTTTACAAGATCAGACAGCTTCATTGTAGTTATCTTCATAATCAAATCCTCCTAATTTTAAATTGGAGGAACAATCGACGTATATCATATATGCTATCTGCAAATAGCTGTTTATTGAACTGTATCCAGAAAATCCCTTGCACTCTGGAAGTGTGCTGCTGCATCACTTACAATTTCGGCATCAATTCCATAGATTTCTGACCACGCATTTTCCACGCTGCCTGTCCATTGTCTTGCTGCCCATGGGTGTGTTCCACAGAGATAACCATTTTTCCATCCATAGATCGGCGGCAATTCCAGTTCATGATAATGTATGTACGCCAGAATTTGTTCATGTGTCCAATCTGACAACGGGCTGTATCTCGTTATACCCTGAGCATTGGTATAAATGTTATCCCCCCTGCCGACATAATTTCCATCAGCCCTGCGCCTTCCAAGAAGCAGCATATCGATATTCTGCTCTTTGTAATATTTTTCCTGTCCCCTGTGCTGAACAATATGAAACCACTTCGCCGCACATTTACTGTCCTGCGGAAAAAGCATGTTTGAATGAGAGACAAGCCAGTTTATATCCTGCCCTGTATTGATTACGGACAATTCAGGAGGCTTATGTAACTCCACCCATTCTATAAATGATTTATATTCCAAATCACACACTACGAGGACGCAGGGCATTATCCCGGCACGCTGACAAAGTTCTCCAAGTACCAGTGAACCCTTGCCCCCACTCCATGCATAGGCAGCTTTCTTTCCTTTGGTTTTCTTTTTGATTTCCTTTAGTGTCTTTTCAACCAGTTGATTCAGTTCCTTTTCTGAAACAATCTGCCCAATTTTATTCATCGCGTCGATCCAGTCTGTATTATTAATACGCTGCTTTCTGCCAAGAACATCCCTCACGCTTCACATCTCCTTTTGCTCAATATTATTGAAATTGCTCCTGACAGAACAACTGTCAGAATACTGCCCATGGTCTTATAAATGGCAATTCCCTGTATATTTCCATATGCGAATACCGGAAGCCCAATGACCAAGGCTGTGATAATTCCCATAACGATACCAACGGGTTTCAGTTCTGCTCCCCTGAGCGTCAATACCGTTGGAAGCAGTGTCGATGCACGCAAAGTTCCATACATCAGAAACAAATGTGTCACTGTCAATCCGGGTATATTGGCTATAATAATGCCAACTGCCAGCAGCAGAACCATGACAAGTTTCGTCTTTCTTAATGAGCATTCCCTGAAAATATCTGTCGTAAGTGAAGATACTGCACAGAGATTGCTGTCAATCGTGGATAACAGCCCGGATACGACCATAAACAAAAATGGGATGACTGCCCATTTCGGAAACAATATTCTTATAAGCTCAAAATTAAGTATGCTAATATCTGCTGCCTCATATCCAATGCCTGCTCCGACAAATCCAATAATTCCCATTGACAATGGAACAAGGCTAAACAAGAACGCCCCCACAAGGAATGCCCTGCCAATTTTGTTTTTCTGAACACAGAATGCCCGCTGCCAAAAACACTGGTCTCCAAAGGGTCCCGAAATAAGCCCTACCGTGGCAGGCAGTCCAAACCCAAGGAAAATCTCAATTCCTCGTTTAGAGAACAGCACTCCGCTATCCCCTGAGGCTCCTCCTAAACCCGCCAGCAGCGTTTCCATGCCTTTGCCATATTTTATACCAAATACTGCAAAACCAATGCTGGCGCCCAACATAAACATCATCTGGACTGCATCTGTCAGTATAGATGCCCTGATTCCAGAAAATTGAGAATAGGAAAATGCAATAACAGCCATAACAACTGTCATTAACATAAACGGCATACCTGTCAAAACGCTTAAAATCTTGCTGCCTGCAAGTAACTGTACGCCTGTAGATAAAGCTGATAGTGTACCAAGCTGAAACAAATATATATTTCTAACAGCTTTGGAACGGTATTTCCCATACATATAGCCTGAGAGTGTAATCCCCTCTGGTATTTCTTCCCTTATCTTTTTTGCAAAAGGAATAAACAGTATCAGACATAGTACATTCGGCACCAGAAACCAAAAGAGTCCTGCAAAACCCTTTGTATAAGCATTCTCCGTTGATGTAAACAACGCTGGCGCCCAGATCCATGTAGCAGCTATGCTTAGCGCTGATACAATCCATCCTGTATTTCTGTCTCCAACACAAAACCTTTCTATATTCTTTTCCTTTTTTGTCATCAGTACTGTTGCCAGCAGCATCACCGCCGCGTAGATCACCAGTACAATTAAAGTATAGTTCATACCTGCCCTCCATTCATAATTCTGGAGAAGCCCCATGCTTTCCTTCTTTACCCTCCTTTCCTGGAAAAACTGCATGAAAAAAGGAAGCCTGATTTTTCTCAGACTTCCCCGACGTTTAAATTAGAATTTTACAAATACAATTTTCTCACATTTATATTCTGTTGTCAATTGAGACTTTTTTGAGATGGAGGATTTAATGTACGTTCAAGCCATCCACCCCAAATATTAATGCCGTTAGTCTCTCAATCGCTATCCTCAAATCTGAATAAACAGTATCTTTTGATATATGCTGTTTCTCTGCAATCTCTTTTACAGACAACGTATCCGCAGCCATATACATATCCCAGATAACCTCATACCTCCGCATATCAATATCCCTGTTCTGGGACTTGTCACAATATGCCTCATATAATCCAAACATTGTTTCAATATGCGAAACAATGACTGCGGTTCTGGTAGCACTGCGCTTTATGCTTTCAATAATGACCTCATTGTCATACATTGTCATCATAGATTCCAGTATGTCCAGCGCCGACTCCTCCATTTGTGTCCGACCGAACACAGAGTTCTGTGCATGTTCTTTCAGCATATGATAGTTTCGCAGGAGCAGCTTCGTGTTTCTAAGCCGACGGTCGCTTCTGCTGCTGTATTCTTTTTTTCGTTCCTGTTCAAATGCCTTCAGCGCCTCCTTTGCCCCGATCGCAGCTGCCTTCTCGTAAATATCCTTTAACTGTACGGGTGTAAGTGTCACTAGCACTTTTTCTGTTGTCTGGCTGTCCATACTATCCCTCCTCAGGGTTGTTTCACGAAGAATAATTGAAACTAATAGACACGGCATTTTTACGAGG
>KE159540.1:0-15419 GCA_000403215.2 Lachnospiraceae bacterium A4 | reverse complement strand
GGACAACTGAAAAGAAAAAAAGCTGTGAAGGCGGCAGGATGTCCAGATTCCGAACAGACTGACAGCAAGTTCATAATAAATGATGTCGTTTGGAAGCCTTCGTGAAACAACCCTGCCTTTCTGGAAACTTTTACTTTAATTTGTTGCAATAACATGTTATAATAACTTTGCGTAAAACTTTTTTAATCTAACACGTTATTGTGTTTTGTAAGTGTAACTTGTTGTAATTACATATTATCACCTAATTGGGTGATTGTCAATTTATTTTTAACCCAATTAGGTGATGTGTGTAAGTTCTACAAAATTGGAGTATTGCATTATGTATAATTCACAAGATATATCTAAACGCATTAAAGAACGTGCCCAGCAGCAAGGTATTGCATTAGGTCAGATGCTATCATCCTGTGAATTGGGTATTAATACAATCTCTAAAATGGCAAAAGGTACTGATATCCTAACTCAAAACTTTGCCAAAATTGCCGACTACCTTGACTGCTCAGTAGACTACCTCCTTGGAAGAACGGACAACCCTGAGATTAACAGGTAATACCAATACATTTCTCCCTCAAAATCATATATAATAATATAAAAAGAAAGAGAGGATTGATATTTATGTTAGCTACAACAGCCCATAACCTTGTTCAGAATTTTGATAAAACCTGTGACAGTGTTATCCAGAACTGTGAACCTATAATTATTACCCGCAGCAATGACAACAATGTTGTCCTTATATCTCAGGCAGAATATGACAATCTCATGAAGAACCTTTATAGCCACAAGGAAAAAACAAATAAGCTCTCAATTCTTTACGACGGAGAAAAAATCAATAATTCTCTCCTGAGTGAGTCCAGCCTTTCAAAAGACTGGCTAAGTGAGGAGGAAAATACAGCATGGCAGGATTTGTAAAGGGAGACGTTGTTGTTCTCCCATTTCCATTTACGGACTTAACTGCTTCCAAGAAACGTCCTGCGATCATTTTGTCTGATATCGAAGGTTACGACAATATTATGCTACAGATCACTTCAAAGAATGTTAAGGATGACTATGCCATACCGCTGTCTCAAGCTGATTTCTCTTCTGGATCACTTCATCAGGACAGCAATATACGTCCAAACAAAATTTTTACATTGGATGGAGACCTTATTTTGTATAAAATTGGCCATATATCAGATTCCAAGTTGAATGAGTGTGTTGAAAAGGTCTGCTCCATCATTAGAAATACTTGATGTGAGATCTCACGCTCCTTTCTCCGGCGTTCGGTGATTGTGATTTTTGCTGTAACTTGTTGTTGTATGTTGTTAGTATAATTCAATAAATCGCACTTATCAAGCATTTTGTTTAATTTATTGAACATTTTTTTAGGAGGTGTTATGTGTTTTTTTATTCTCAATTGGAAAATCTCTGCAAAATTAAAGGCATAAAACCTAGCAATTTAGTTGAATCGTTAGGCATGAGTAAAGGAACTATGTCAAATTGGAAAAAAGGAGGTACTCCAAATGCAGATGCTGTTGTGCGAATAGCTGAACATTTTGGAGTTACTACAGACTACTTGCTTACTGGAAAAGAAACCTCATCAATTCCTATTTCACAAGAAGATAAAGAATGGCTTTCTCTTATTCATCAGCTCCCGCTGAAAGCTCAATATGAGTTTAAAGGAGAATTAAAAGGCTATTTAAAACGCGTTGATGAGGAATCTGTTGCAGCAGATTCTTCATTAAGCAGAACAGGAACCGATAATCTGGGAAAATAATTCCCTTCGAATGGTACCGGAGGGATAAATAAACGATAAGAAAAATAAATTAATAACCAAGGAGGAATAATTATGGCAATGATTAACTGCCCCGAATGTGGAAAGGAAATATCAGACAAAGCCACTGTATGCCCAAATTGTGGATGTCCCATTACCGAAGATGCTTCAAAAATACAACCAGTTGAAATAGCGTCAGTTGCTATCAAACCAAAATTTAATAAAAAGGTATTGGTTATCATAGTTGTGGCTATTGCAATTGCAGGAATTGGCATCTGTCTATTCTCAGCAAACAAATCTGCCCAACAAGCAAAAAATAAGGAACGTTTTATAGAACTTGCCAGCCTGGTTAAGCTGTCAGGACTAAGTGGAGCCGCAAAATGTGAATCTACATATAACTTAATAAAAAAAGTTTGGTCAGACACTATTCATGAAGAATATAGTATAGAAACTGCCCCCTATACAAGAACAAATAACAAATTTAATAAAGATTTTAATACCTCACTTGGTATTCTCTTTTCCAGTGATACTTATAAAGACGATGTTGCCTTGATAGAGTCTTCTGAAAGTGAACTAAGGAACTGTGCAAAAATAAATTTACTGTTTTGGCAATATATGGTATAATGGCCATACGGAGGTATGACCATGGAAGAACGAATTCGTATTATGCTGCCATTACTTGATGAGAGGCAGCGGCGCATATTTCTTGCTGCGGAAGCAAAAACATACGGAAGGGGCGGAATCTCCACCGTGAGCAGGCTAAGCGGTGCTGCCCCTTACACCATAAGGCAGGGGCTTAAAGAGATTGACAGCGGCGAGCCGATTGAGCGGAAGGAAAAAATGCGGCTCCAGGGGGCTGGCCGGAAAAAACTCCAGGACAACATCCCAGATATCGAAATGCATATACAGGAAATCGTGGACGGCAGTACCTATGGAGACCCCCAAAAAGTACTGTCTTATACGACCCTCAGCCTGCGGAAGATCCAGGATATCCTTGCCGAAAAATTTCATATAGACATCAGCTTCCGCTCTGTCAGCAGCATTCTGGAAAAACTGGGGTACAGCAAACAGGCAAACCAGAAAATGCTCCAGGTTGGCGAACCCCATCCTGACAGGAATGAGCAGTTTGAATTCATAAACAGCAAAGCTGCCGATTTTCTTGAAAAGGGGCTGCCAGTGATTTCTGTCGATGCAAAGAAAAAGGAGAATATCGGCAATTTCAAGAACAACGGAGAGGAATACAGAAAAACAAAGGATCCACGTAAGGTTCTGGACCATGACTTCCCAATCCCGGAACTCGGCAAGGTTGCCCCCTACGGCGTATACGTATTGAATGACAACACAGGATTTGTCAACCTTGGCACTGACCATGATACTGCAGAATTTGCTGCGGAAAGCATACTCCGCTGGTGGACATGTATAGGGAGCCGGACTTTTCCGGAAGCAGACAGGATCTACATCAACTGTGACAATGGGGGAAGCAATGGCAGCCGTCTGCATCTTTGGAAATATGAGCTGCAGCAGCTTGCAGATTATACCGGCCTTGAGATCCATGTATCACATTTTCCGCCTGGCACATCAAAGTGGAATAAGATAGAGCACCGGCTTTTCTGCTATATAACGAAAAACTGGCAGGGTCAGCCGCTGGTTGATATAGAAACTGTCGTGAATCTGATATCAGGAACTACTACTGCCAAAGGCCTGAAAGTAAAATGTCAGGTCGATACAAACAAATACGAACTGAAACGTAAGGTCACAGATGAAGAATTTACAAAAATACAATTGTTTCCCTGTGAGATTTTGGGAAACTGGAACTATGTAATCAAACCCAGAAGGTAATTGTCAATGGATGAAAGTGTAAATTTATTTTTGCACAATTCCTAAGAGAATATTTATCCGAAATGAGTACTATTTCTGAGGATTGCCAAAAATGCTATGCTGCTGCCGAAGCCTTTTGTAAATCATATTATAACTTTGTTGATTTAGCTACCTCTCCATCAGGTTCATTACTTACATTCTCTGATTCTTTTTCTGCTATAGATTCTGATGTAATGTCTTATTATAAAGATTTAGAATTTGAGCTGGAAAAATTATCAAATAATTCAACAAAATAAGAATCTTTCAGTTTGTAGAGCAAAGGTTAAATTCAGAAGATGATTACGAAAAAAAGAAAAATTCAATATTAGGATTGTAAATTGTACAATCTTTAGTCCCTTTGTCTCGTATTAAAGTTATTAAACTATATGACTAATTTGGCAATATCACACGAATATGGTAGTAATAAAATGGAAAAAATACTTATACCAGATAAATTAAATATTGATGCAAATTCATATCGTTTTTTGGCAAAACTTCAGTACGATATATATTCTTGTACTGATACAGATATTGAATTAGATTTCAGTAAATGCGGATTTACTCATTCTGCTTTTACAGCATATTTTGGGACTTTGTTATCCATTAGTAAATTGTGGAACAAAAATGTTTCTATATCAACAGGGAATAATATATCTATATACAACTATTTTCGTTGCTCTGGTATTTATGATTATTATCAAAAAACAACAGGCAATATAAATAATAATGCCATTCCCTTTACTAACTTCACTGATGATGATGACAAACTAATGCAATATATCGACAATATACTACATCATGCCCCGATATTTTTGAGTGATGATTGTCGCAAAATGCTTTTCAAAAATATTTATGAAATTTTTGTTAATGCATTAGAGCATTCTCACTCTTCTAGTGGAGTTTTTTCCTGTGGTCACTGGATGCCCAACAAGCAACAACTGATTTTTTCTGTGTGTGACGCCGGAGTCGGAATACCACAATTGGTGAAACAGAAATTTCCAGATATTGATTCCGTTGGTGCAATAGAATGGGCACTTCAACGCGGAAACTCTACACAACAGCTAACTGCCGGTGTTCCGCGCGGACTTGGTTTGGCAGACTTAAAGGATTTTACTGAATTAAATACAGGTAGTTTAATAATTTTTTCAAATAATGTATACTATAACTGTTCAGAAAAAACAGCAAAAATCCCTATGAGATATGCAATAGCTGGCACTTTGATTACTATAATAATCATCGCAGATTATGAACACGTTTATATGTTAAAGGAGGAAAAAACTTGAACACAATAATTATTTCTCAGTTTTCCAATGAGGCTGCATCCAAAACAAAAGGACTCATTTTAAGGGAGCATATTGAAAAGTTCCTTTCAGCGAATGAAGAATGTATAACCGTTGATTTTAAAGGAATTACTCGTTTTGCCTCACCATTTTTTAATAATAGTTTTTCTGCACTGGCCTTAATTTATGGTTTTAGCGTTATTCGAAGCATCCATTTAATAAATATTGATGAAGTAGGACGTATGACATACGAAACTTCCTTGTCAAACGCAGAGATGGTATCTGACCACCCTGAACAAATTAATCAAATTAATCAAATTATTGAAAATACTCCAAAGAAGGTAATGTTATGATGAAATGTGAAAAAATCATTGATATTAATGATTTCATTCCCTTTGATAATCAAAAAGCATTTTTCCTAGACACTAATGTATTATACTGGTTCTCTTATCCTAGATATGGAATCACCAAAAAACATGTAAAACAACAGGCCACTCCCTATTACGATTTTATAGACAACTTAGTAGCTAATGGCAATCCACTTTTTACATCTGTCTATAATATAACTGAAATGCTTCATGTAATTGAAAAAAACGAATTTGACTTGTTTACCCTTAATCATCCAGAAGCCGACTGGACTATAAAAGATTTTCGGAAGAGATCTAGTGAACGAAGCCAGCTAAAGAGCAATTTATCTACTGCTTTGTCTAATGCTAAAAATATATGTAAAATTATAAACTTTAATTTTACATACAATACTATGGAACAATTTGTTCAGGACTTAGAATATCATAGATGTGACACTTTTGATTATGCAATTTTAAAACACTGTATTAATGATGGCAAATTAAATGTCGTATCAGATGACAATGACTTTACAACTATGGAACAAATTTTCCTTTATACAGCAAACCCTACTTCTTTGGCAGTACCCTAACTAAGCTATAATGCATTCGAATTAGTTTTGTTATCGAAACAATCTTTAATATAACCAATACTGCACATTTTTCTTGCTACTGTCTTATGATGTTCATGTCTAGGCAGCTGGTAGGGCGGCACTACCCGTTCCGAGTCTTGCGGAAGGGGGAAAATTATGAGTACATACGAAGAATTCATGGTTCTGCTTACATTTTCGATACTTGTTGTTGCCATTTTGGAATATGTTAACCATAAAAAATAGCCGTCCCTATTCTCTTAGCGGAGAGGATGGCTATTTTTTAGTTATCTAATTGCGCCGGAATGGGTAGCTGTACCTACCCTCCAGCTGTCTTGATAAGTATATTATAACAGATTGCAATAACTTTTCAAGATAAAAAGTTAAAATAATTAGTTGAGGTGACAAATTTGCCAGCATATAAATATACTCTGAAAAACGGTAAAACCATGTGGTACGCCGCTTTTACATACACAGACTGGACCGGGAAAAACAGACATACCTGCAAGCGTGGTTTCAAGACGCAGCGCGAAGCTAAGGAATATGAGGCCTCTATCCTGAACCAGCAGAAAACGTCCAGTGATATCCTCTTTTCCTCCCTTGTGGAGAATTATATGGAGGACATGAAGAACCGCCTGAAGCCTACCACCATGGAAAACAAGCGTAACATTATTGAAAACAAGCTGCTACCCTATTTTTCACGCTTAAAGGTCTGTGACATAGATACTATAAAGGTACGCAAATGGCAGAACGAGCTTCTTTCATTCCGTGATGAGAATAGTAAGCCGTACTCACAAACTTATCTCAAGACGTGTAATAACCAGCTTTCAGCAATCATGAACTACGCCGTAACACATTATAATCTCGCCTCCAATCCATGCAGGGCAGCCGGAAGCATTGGAAAGAGCAAAGCTGGAAGGATGAACTACTGGACCCAGAAGCAGTATGAGCTTTTTTCACATAATATCCAGAAATCTGCCATCAGGCTCGCTTTTGATATCCTGTTCTATACTGGTATGCGTTCAGGAGCGCTCCTTGCGCTCACTCCTGCCGATATCCTTCCCGATAAACGCATTTCCATAAATAAGAACTTTGCCAAATTGAATGGAGTAGAGCTGCTTCTGGAACCTAAGACACCAAAAAGCCGGCGGGATATAGCGGTTCCCGATTTCCTCTATGATGATATCCAGCAATATATAGGCAAGATTGGAGGAATAGAGCCCAGCGACAGGATATTTTATTTTACAAAGTCAGCACTGGAAAAAGAAATCAAGAGGGTAGCTGATAAAGCAGGACTTCCACAGATCAGAGTACATGATCTGCGCCACAGCCACGCGAGCATGCTGATTGACATGGGCTTTGATATATTGGAGATTTCGGAGCGTCTGGGGCATGAGTCCGTCAAAACAACTCTCGATACCTATTCCCATCTGTACCCGGACAAAGACAAGCAGCTGGCTGAACGGCTGAATGCATACCGGCGCGGAATAGACAACATTTATGCAGAACACGGCAAAAATGAAGGTTGAAATCTTCTTTTCATTGTGATATATTAAACATAAAGAAAGACACCTGCTTCAACAGATGCCTTTCATGGAACTACCGATAGACGGTTAGCCCATTGAATAATTTTTGTAAAGAATAACCGTCAGCTTTCTCAGGACTGGGCGGTTATTTTTTTGTACTGTTACTGCCGATTGTATATCCAAGTCCGAACGCAGTCAATACAAAACTAATTATAGCGATCAGACTGTCAATAGTCATCATTAGAATCACCCTCTTCTTCCATATTTCCGTACCTTGTACGGATCTCTATGTAAACGGAGGGTCACAGTCCCTCCGTAGAGGGTTAACCGCCTACCATCTTGGTAGTTCCAAACAAATATTATCACAATCTGACAGGAATTTCAACCAGTTTGTCATTTCATGGAATATATGGACAACATTCAAATATGAATCTCACATGAATCTCACGGGCAAAAATATAGGGCTGAAAACCCTTTATTTTACTGGATTTTCAGCCCAAATGTCCGCTATTCGAACTCCTCGGCGGATAGCTTGAACTGACTGTTTTTCCCTCATTTTTCAAGCATTTATTATCCATATTCTTCAAAAATTGCTCTCGTATTTGTGCCAATCAAAATTTTTAGAGCCAAAATAGAGCCATTACTATGTATTACTATTTTGTTTCAACGCCACAATTTGCTTTGAAATTTCAGATAAGGTTGCTTCCCTTAGTTCTTCATTTTCTATTTTATTTGCAATTGAATTAGCAAGCAGAAGATTATTACTCTCTGCAAATTTAGCATGAAACCTTACAGCTGCATCAACATTTTGTGTATACATTTTTATAAAAATTGCCCCTACAAAATCAACAATAATACCACTTATATTTCCTACAAATAATAAAATCCTATCTGAATTCAAATATACATATAAAACTAAGCTAGCTACTACTATCAATATACCCAAAATTATCATCACAATTCCAAGCCCGGAAAGAAACCTTGTTTGAGACAAATTCATATCATAATATCTCATTAAATCTTTTTGATTCAATTTAAACATTTTCTCTGCCCTTAGTGCCCTTTTACTTGGATCTATTTCTGAAAATTCCTCTTCTTCTTTTTTTGCTTCTTCTTCTAACTTTTCTCTTTTCTTCGCTGATTTCCAATCAACAAAACAGCTTACAGCAGCAGCAAAACAAATTACCATTAGGACAATGATAGTCCAAAATAATATTTTACAAATAGCATATTGATAGTAATGGTATACTCCCCATGCTCCAATTCCTAAAAGCAATCCACAAATTATACCACCCTGAAGCCCGTTCATCGCTTTTTTAGATTCGCTTTGGTCTTTTGATTTATTTTTTTTAGTATCTTCTTGTTCTTCATTTTGTTCACTGATAATATCTTCTTCCATAGTTTTCCCCTTTATAAAGTTTGATTATATAGCAATGCTATTTATAATCATGTAACCTTTTATTCATTGCCATCTTGAAGAATTTCTTTCCCAAGCAAAAAAAGCGTCAACATATTTTCAAAAATTGTTTTATCCTTTAATCCTCGGGTATATTCTGAAACAAACATAACAATATATATTTTCAAAAAGTGTATAACTTCTTCTATTCCTTCATCGCTCGGAGAAGTATTCCAAAATGTTTTTCCTCTCTGTTCTTTGGCACTATCCAAGCTTTCTAATGAAGAAAACAAACTTCCATGCACAAAATTACATGCCATTTTATACATATTTTCATATTGATTATAATCCGTCAAAGAAATCAAATCTCGAAATTGAATATTGCTTTTGTCATTTATATGAGGTAACAACACCCTTGCCCATCCATTATCTTTTTTGTATCCTTTTTCATAATTAAACTGATCTATAAATTCTTCAATTTTATTCATTCTTTCCTCTGTTGAAATTGCCTTTGCCATCTTCAAACTTTGAACATTACAATGTCTGCAAAATCTTTCGGCTAAAACATCTGTATTCTTATTTATAATACTAATATATACCCCCAATTCATATAACGTCCTCGTCCTTGCCAAAGCACAATCCGAGTAACCATTCGCCAATAGAAACAGTACTTCTCTAAAGACTTTTAAATACATCATATAGAGCCGTATCCTTGCTTCTGCTTTCCACCCAGGTACGGTTCCCAGTTCTTTATTTAACTGTCTAAACATTCTTTCATCTAATAGATAATACGCAATATAGAACCGTTTTACTTTATCACTTTCATTCTCAATACAAATCCCCAAATCAGCTACTGATATTTCCTTTTCAAGCATCATTAAAATATCTAAATATCTATCTACTAATGTTTCTTGATACTCTTCTTTTATGCTACCATCTTCGAGTAGAACACTCTTTTCTAGTTCAATACACTTCTCAATGACATTATTCACTATATCTCGTATTCTTTTCTCCATTCTTTTACTTCCTTTAAATTAGTTATTCCAATACCATTACCTGCCTCTATGCTTTTCTTTCCTTTTCTGCTGTTTCAATTCAAACTGCCGCTGTTTCTCCACTTCCCGCCGTTTTCGACTCACTATCTTGCGTTCAGTTTTCAACTGCTCCTGCTGTAATTTCAAAGCCTGTTGCGATTTTGTTCCTATCCCGGTATTCTGTACCTGTTTCCGCACTTCACGTTGTACCCGTTTAGGATTGCGACCTATTTCTTTTACATCAGTTGCCACAGCCGGACTAAATCGTAGCCGATAGTAATTTTTCAGAATAAAATCATAAATCTCATAGTCCTTTGGTTCTGCACCAAACGTAACCTTACACACAGATAGCTTCCCATCTGATACACGTTCAAACACTCCCACCCAAAATGGTTCCTCAAAAAATACTGTCAACTTTCCTGAAACTTTGTCCATGACAATTCCTCCTTAAAATAATTGTACTGAACAAAGAACGGACGACCCTAAGGAGGGAGGGCTACTTACACCAAAATGGTGCGACTGGACTACCTACCAGTTCTACAAGATTACCTTGCGTTGTGTTTTTATCTTTGCTCCTATATATTATCACATAACTGCTTATTTTTCCATAAAAATGTGGCAATCCGCTTAATACTGCAAACTGCCACATTACTACATTTCTCTTATCTGTTTTAACTTACATGGTGCTAGCACCATGTTCAAATCATTGCTAAGGAAAAATCATTTGCATTTCTTTCAGACAAGAAATTGTAGAAAAGTAAATTTCCGCAATAATATTACAAATTATTCCAAATCCCCAATTCTACCAGATTGAATCGCCGCAATGTTTTTCTTAATCCTGTTTTCAGACCACTTCCACCATTGAAGTTTCAATAATTCAGAAATCACATCGTCCGAGAACCGCTTTCGTATTGGTTTTGCAGGAACACCTCCAGCAATCGTATAAGGCGGTACATCTTTTGTAACAACTGCTCGTGTACCAATAATCGCTCCATCACCAATTGTTACACCAGATAGAATAACTGCTTCAAAGCCAATCCAAACATCATTGCCAATTACAATATCGCCCTTGTTATCCCATGCGCTTGTAATCTCTTTTACGTCTAATCCCCATTCCTCGAAAAATATTGGAAATGGATATGTTGAAAGTGAATACATTGCATGATTTGCACTGGTAAACAAAAACTTTGCTCCACAGGCGATAGAACAGAACTTGCCAATTTGTAGCTGATCTCCATTAATCGGGTAATGATATAATACATTATTCTTTTCAAATTCCCATGGATCATGCACAAAATCGTTATACATTGTATAATCGCCAATTTTAATTCTGTCACTGGTAATCACGTTTTTCAAATAAACTGTTTGGGTATCACCTGTCCGGGGATAAATTTTGTTCTCCGATATAGTCATTTTGAAATCCTCCATATTCTGATAGTTATTATGCGACTATATCGGTTACTACAATGCAGCGTTTCACTTTTTTACCTCCTCAACCAAATTTACAGATTTGATTATACCACTCCCTCTCTCCATTTACCACAAAAATATAGGGCATAGCAACCGCCACACCCTACATATATTATCGTTCCAACGACTTCTCAATCTTCCACTTCTGCCCTTTCAAGTCATTCTGCTTCTCATACAGATTATTCCGCTCTTTGCACAGTTCTTTCATGCGCTCCAATTGCGCCCGTACTCCCTCATGGCAATCCGGCTCTATCTTTTTATATTCTCCGGTCAGATTGCGGATTGTATTATTGTTTTCCTTTATCTGCTCTGACAGGCATACCCAGTCTATCAGATTTTGCACTTCCCTGTCCGTTTCGTAAAGGTCTGTATCTGCTACGATTTTAGCACACAGCCGTATCATAACTTTCTTCTCCATATCCGTCATATCCTATCAATCCCCTTTCCTATCGGCTCATTTCAAAGGCACGTTTCGGGCGTTTCATTGCCCTTTCTGCCTGTTCTAACGCCTTTGACTGTTCCACTATCGACTGCACCTGCTCTCTGCCTAAATGACGCTCCAAACGCCCCAAATCAGACACTTTTTCCTGCAATCGGTCTATGGTATCGTTCTGCTCCATAACCTTATCCGTCAAACGGCTAATGTGTTTCTGTTGCCCGTCTACTTTGGCAGTCAGCTTCCTGCTTTGCTCCATAAGCTGTACGCATTTGATAGTCAGATTTTTAACGACCTCTTTCAATTTCTCCACAAGCGGAAGTGCTTTTTTATCCCGATAATTCTTTGCGCTCATCAATGCCCCCGGCTCTGCCAACTGCCATTTTACATCTTCATCATAGGCGTGAATGTTGCGCTCCATAACCTCTTTTGACTGCACCATTTTGTTGATTTCCTGCTGTAACTTTTTCTGCTGTTTTTCCAACTTTTCATTTTCAGATAGCAACTTTTCCTTATCTTCTGTCAGTGTTTCCGTCTGCTCTTTGAGAAGATGATTTGTAGCGGAAAGTTTTGATACTTCCTGCCGGATTGCTTCGCTCTCTTTCCGTATCTGCTCCGTTTCCTGCCCTGCCGTTATCTGCTGATGAAGAATATCGGATAATTCCTCTTTACTGCCGGAAATTGTCTGCTCCAGTTCAGCAACTTCTTTTGCACGTTCCTTTTTCTCAAAGTCCAAAACGGATAAATGTTTCTCATGTGTTCCCTTTTTCTCCCACTCAATACCATGTTGCAACATAATCTCCGCAAGCCGTTCCTTTTCTGCCGCTACCCACTGGTTATGCTCTGTTTCACTCCTTGTACCGCCTTTAAAACCAAGTTCTGCCAGTGCCTTTTTTAATGATACCCTTGTATCAAGTCCCCGCTTGCTTCCAGTCGTATAGGGTATAAAATCTATATGCAGATGTGGCGTTGCTTCGTCCATGTGGAGATAAGCAGAGAAAACTCTCAATGTAGGATTGCGCTGTTGGAAGTCCTGCATATATTTATCAAGTATTTTTGCCGCAAGCTGTCCGTCCTCTGTCTTTGCCCCCATATCGTCCTTGTTGCCTATCTGCAAAATAATCTCATGGAATGGCTTCTCCTGTTTGCCGGAACAGATTTTCTCATAATAATCATCAATCATGCGGTCACTTCTGGTCTGCTTCTCATTGTATCGGGCAAGTGCTTCATCAAATAATTCGTGGTATACGTCTTTGATATTTTCGTTGCAGTATTCCACATTCAGACAACTCCGCTCCGAGTCAATGTTCTTTGCATAAAATTTTCTGCTGTTGTGGTTGACAGAGCCTTTTCCTGTCATAACGCTGATAGTCCGCTTCAATAAATTTTTCCTTTCTCCCTATCGGGTAATGAGCGCCGGATACGGCGCATAGCCTTTGTTACTTTCCCGAAAGTAACGCAAAAGCACTTTCGACAGGCTACGCTCTATCAAAAGTGCCTTTGCGCCCTGCCGGGGGCAAGCTGTCCGTTGGACAGCATACCGTCCTATCGGACGGGGCGGCTTTTCGCCGCCTTGATACCGCCGCTTTCCGACTTTCTCCCAACAGCGCAACATTGCAATGTCTATAATTTTTGCAACCTTGCAATCTTCAAGAACGCAATTCCAAGACTGCAAAAATCTAATACCCTGCATTGTTGCGCTGTTGCCTTGCCCGTCCGTCACTGTCTGATTTTATCCAATTCCCAATACCATGTGTTGTTTATCCGCTTTGCCTGGACACCTAACTCTTTCTTCGCATTTTCCAGTGTCCGCTTCGATATGCCCTGTTCGTCCGCTAAATTAAAAATCTCATTGCTCTGTATGGCGTTGTTTGTTTCTGCCAGTTCCCGAAGCAGACGCTTCGCCTGTTCCATTTTATTTGCTTTCGGGGCAATGCCGCCTAACACTTCATCAGCCGTAATCTCATAATCCCCTAGCCACCTAAAACCGTCCTCCGACAGTGCAAATGCTTTCGGGTGTCCGAACGCCGCAAGGTTGTTTTTAATCTGCACCACAGCCCTTATATTTTCTTCTCCCTCAACCCTGCCGACTAAGAGAACGCTTCTAGCAACCGCAAAGAAATCTATCGAACCCATTCCCCGGTATGCCGCTTTATTTCCCGCCGCTTTATTCATGTGACCGACAAGGACAATCGCACACTGGTATTTCTCTGCCAGTGCCGCCAACTTCTTTGTCATGTCCCTTGCTTCATTCGCACGGTTCATATCCATACTGCCGCCCAAATAGGCTTGTATTGGGTCTAAAATCAGCAGCTTTGCGCCTGTCTTTATAACGGCTTCTTCCAGCCGTACATCTATCATAGAAAGTGATTTTATCCTTTCATCAATGACCGAGATTTTTTCACAGTCTGCCTTTGCCTGTTCTAACCGGGGCTTGACCGTATCGGCAAGACCGTCCTCCGCACTCTGATAGATTACATTCAAAGGCTCTGTAAAGTTCATTCCACCGTCTAAACTTTCTCCCATAGACAGCTTAGCCGCTATGTTCAGAATAAATGTTGTCTTTCCATCCCCCGGATCGCCTTGTACGATTGTCAACTTGCCATAGGGGATAAAGGGAAACCACAGCCAAGAAACTTCCTGCGACTGTATCTCCGACAATTTAATCAACTGTAATTCTGTTTTTGTTTCTTCCATAATGCCCTCCATTTCTGAAAAATCGTTGTCACTGGAAGGAACCTCTGCTATACTTGTATTGTGAGGTTGATAACAGAGGTTTTCCAGTTATCACAGCCCTAACAGTTGCCGCTGTCGGGGCTTTTTTCTTCTCCGCTGGTGTTACCCTGCCACAGATATTTTGCTCCGTCTAACATCCACAGGATAGCTTTCAGCATATCAAGACAGTCATTCCGCATATCTTCCAGTCCCTCAGGCGTTAAATCAACATCTGCCTTTTCAAACTGTTCCGTCACTTCCCGGATATTTGTCTGCATTATCTTTAGTTCCTCTACTAACTGATAAACCAGTTCTTTTTTACCGACCACGCACACCCGGTTATAAATGCAGGAACGGACAAAATAATCTTTCTTAGAAAGTCCGCTTGCCAAAATCCTTGCTTCGATTTCTTCCCTCTCTCTGGGGGAAATACGAAAGCTGATTGTCGGGTATTTATGCACTCCGCTCATTCTTCTTCCTCCCTGCTGTTCTCCATCTCCAATTTATCTGCAAGTTCTCCCTGCTTATTGGGATATAAATGTGAATAGGTATTTAATGTTGTTTCGATTTTCTCATGCCCTAACCGTTCCGCAATCGCTAATGGCGTAAAACCCATTTCCACAAGTAACGAAGCGTGGGAATGACGAATATCATGCAAGCGTATTCTTTTTACTCCCGAAGCCTTGATACCTCTGATTATCTCATGCTCCATATAGGATTTTGTAAAACGGAACATTCTTTCGTCTGCCATAATTCCGTATAAGTGCGAAGTATACTCCTTTAATTCCTCTGTCAGAAATGGCGGTATCGTTATGATGCGCTTGCTCTTTGGCGTTTTGGGCGGTGTAATAATATCCCTGCCCTCTATCCGTTGATAGGACTTGTTTACGGAAATAGTGCGCTTCTCTAAATCAATATCGTTGTAGGTAAGAGCAAGTAATTCTCCAATCCTCATGCCCGTCCAGTAAAGGAGCAGGAACGCCATTTTTGTTTCCGGCTTGTTCTCCACAGTCACAAGAAACTG
>KE159539.1 GCA_000403215.2 Lachnospiraceae bacterium A4 | reverse complement strand
TTATACCCATGTTTTTATAATGTTGATTTTTTATATTATCTCCCATAAATCCTCACTTTCTTGTACAAAAGATGAGCATTATCAGATACGCTGTTCTCAGGTTTTCCCCTCGAATGGGAAGCCGGAAAGGAGCGCATTTGATATGCAAATAAACTATTTAGATGCTGTTTCATCAGTCCTCAATATGATGAAGCAGCCAGACAGTGCATGTAAGAATATAGACATGCACAGAACCTGTTACACCACGCTCTTCAAACACCTGATGGAAAAGGGCATTCCTTTTTCAGTGGATGCCGCGCTGGACTGGCTTGAGATTAAGAAACAGGAAATTTCCTATGAGACATGTTCCCAATATAGAAACGCCCTGTTCCGCCTTGAGCATTACCTGCTCTTTGGAGATATCGAAAGTCCTTTCTGCCGCTCAGAAGACAGTTTTTTCTGCCGTAGCGGGATGTCGGAATCCTTTTTCCGCCTGACATATGAGTTGGAGAAATACTATGCGTCCAACCAGAATCCCAGCTATTACCATACGTATTCCGTTGCCACAAAAGAGTTTTTCAAGCTTGCGACTTCCCTTGGAATTACAGAGCCGGAAGCAGTCACCATAGATACTCTTATCGAATACTGGAATACTTACTGCAAATCCTGTGGCTCTCCCGACAGATGCCAGAACGCCGTATGCGCCATGACGGCGCTTATGAAATACCTTCACCTCCGGGGTGATGTGCCGGAGTGTTATCAGCTGGTTCTTTTTGGCGGTAACGCTGAAATACTGCCCGGTATGAAACTCCCCAAAACAGGCGCCGCATTCCATCCCAGTGTACCTCTTGAACATAAAGCGGAAGAGTATCTTGACGCCTTGGACGATTGGAAATACACGGAATCATCAAAAGCTGTTTACCGCAATGATTTCACATGGTATTTCATGTTTTTGGAACTTAACCGCCTGGAACATTCGGCAGAAACTGTAGCCCTATGGATAGATATACTTCCGGATTGTCCGAATCAGTCCAAAGCCAGCAATTCTGTATCGGCCCACCGTTCACACACGATCAAAATGTTTGAAAAGTATCTCCAGGGCACAATGGAATCTAATATGACTGCTGATCCAAAGCGTGCGTCCGATCATCTTCCGCCATGGAGCAAAAGCATCCTTGATGGTTTTATAGAGAACCGAAGGCGGGATGGAATGACTAATAATACACTTACCATGTGCAGGGCTGCCGGATGCGGTTTCTTCAAATATCTTGAAGATAATGGAATAGACAACCCATTGTCCATAACACCTCATGTAGTGAAAGCGTTTCATAACCATGATGTCCACTCGACCCCGGAAAGTAAAAATGCATATGGGGCAAAGCTCCGTCAGCTTCTGCGGTACATGGCTGACCAGGATCTGGTTCCGCCAACACTTGTTTTTGCAGTATCCGCAAGCTGCGCTCCCCATCGCAGCATAGCTGATGTTCTGAGCGACGATATGGTCGAAAAAATATATGAATACCGTGAGAAAGCTTCCACTCCCATAGAACTCAGGGACACAGCTATGGTTATGCTCGGCCTCAGGATGGGTATCAGGGGAGCAGACATTCTAAAGCTTCAGGTAAATGATTTTGACTGGAAAAACAAAACTGTTTCCTTCATCCAGCAGAAAACAGGGAAAGCAATCACGCTTCCAGTCCCAACAGATGCAGGTAATTCTGTATATAAATACATCATGAATGGACGTCCGGAAGCAGCTGCCACAGGCAGCGGATATATATTTATCCGCCATCAGGCGCCATATATTCCGCTTAAAGTTACAACGGCGTGCCGTGGAGCTTTAAAAAGAATACTTGCTGAATATGGATTTGAATTATCTGCTGGTCAGGGCTTTCATATGACACGAAAAACATTTGCCACAAGAATGCTCCGGGCAGACAACAAACTTGATGATATTTCCAATGCTCTCGGGCATGCACGTCAGGAAACTGCCGAGGTATATCTTGAACGTGACGAAGTTAAAATGAGGCTCTGCCCTTTGGAATTTGGAGGTGTTTTATCATGACATACATTTTTGAGAGCGGTCTGGCACATCATATCGAAGGACTTATACAGCAAAAACGAGCTGATGGATATGCCTATAATTCCGAAGAAAAGCTGTTAAAACGCTTTGATACCTTTTGCGTACAGAATTATCCGGAACTGACAACAGTCACCTATGAAATGGCAGCCAAATGGTCTGAAGCCAGACCAGGCGAAGGAGATGCCTATCATAATCGCCGTATGTCGATAGTGAAGGTGCTGAGTGAATATATCCTTTCCCTTGGTCAGGAAGCATACATTCCTAATTTTTTCTGCAAGGCTTACCGTCCTGTTCTTTACATTCCATCAAAAGAGGAAGTAAAGGAACTGCTACAGAAAATGGATATCCGCACGTCTCATAATTCAGAGCAATTTAGACTCGATAGAGAGTGCAAAATTCTTTTTCTCCTATATTTTTGCTGTGGTCTGCGTCTGTCAGAAGGGCGATTGCTAAAATGGGAGCACATAGACCTGGATAAAGGAATACTTACTGTCCTTGGCTCAAAAGGTAACAAGGACCGTCTTGTATATCTTCCACAGGATAGCCTTCCGGTACTTAAAAACTATAAAGAACGTCAGGAAACGCTTTTCCCCGGAATTGACTGGGCTTTTCCGGGAAAAGATCCACATAAGCCTGTTTCGTGCTCTGGAGTAGAATCAAGTTTTAACCGCCATTGGGCTATGCTTCCGGTTGCCAAGACGATTGATAAACATCCGACACCCCACTGTTTACGCCATGCTTTTGTAGTAGAGAGATTTAATGAGTGGATGCATCAGGGAATTGATACAAACACTATGCTCCCATATTTAAGCAGATACCTTGGACACAAAAGTCCTGATGAAACGTATTATTACTATCATCTTGTAGAAAAGGCATTTGATACCATCCGGGAGAAAGATTCAGTGTCTGGAAAGGTCATTCCGGAGGTGATACCCTATGAAGAATAAATCAGCAAAGATATCGACTGACCAGCTGTTCTTTTCTCAGACATGGAACTTTCTAAATGTTTATTTGGCAAAGCAGGCCGGACGCAGTCAGGCTACAGCAGAATCCTACAGAGATTCCCTTACAATATTTAAAAACTACCTTGTAGGTGAATTAGGTAAGTCTATAAGCACCTTTCAGTTTTCCGATTGCACCAAAGAATGTATTTATAATTTTAGAGAATATCTGCTTGCAAATGGCAGCCAGCCATCAACTGTAAATGTAAGAGTCGCGGCTATCCGTGCTTATCTGAATTATGCCTCGGATATGGACATATCAATCCAGTCAGTTGCCCTGGCAATCAGTCAGATCTCACCATGCAAAACCATAAAAAAGGAAAAGCCTATTCTGTCCGATGATGCACTTGCTGCAATACTGTCCGCACCGCCGAATACGAAATTCGGTGTACGAGACCGTGCTATTTTGATTCTTCTCTACGATACAGCTGTAAGAATCAGTGAGCTACTTAGTATTCGCTTATGTGATATCGCAATGGAATCAAAATATCCCAACATTTTCATAACCGGCAAAGGTAATAAAGAGAGAACCATACAATTAACAGCTAAAGCAGTCGAACACCTTAGGGAATATATACGTGTATATCACAGTAATTCTTCCAAAGAAGCATACTTATTTTCCACAACCATAAAAGGTGTAACAGACAGGATGTCCGTTGGAAATGTCCAGCGGATTATAAAAAAATATGCAGCTCTGGTCAGAGAATCAGGGATTAGCCTTCCGGATTCGGTTCACTGTCATATGTTCCGCCGGACCAGAGCCACAAATCTTTATCAGGATGGAATCGCCATTGAGCTAGTTTCTACAGTGTTAGGACATGCCAGAACTGATACAACTAAAAGCTACTATGCAAAGCCATCGGTAGAACAGCTTAGAGACGCAATGGAATCTGTCCCAACACCCGCATCTGATGAGGTGCCAATGTGGGAGGGCAACGAAGATGAAATGGCAAGACTTTGCGGGTTGCGCTAACGAATAATGCCCATCTTTTAGCAGTAAAACGTCTTATTTCTCAGCATTCTTTAAAATGATTAACATTTTGGAATGCTGAGTATAAGGCTTCAAATGTTAATGTATCCATTTCAGGCGGAAAGTATCGCCTATACCGTGTGCCAGCACTACGGGCTTGACACGTCCGACTATTCCTTTGGGTACGTCGCCGGGTGGAGCAGCGGGCGGGAGCTTGCGGAGCTGAAAGCGTCCCTTGAAACAATCCGCGCCACCGCCGCCGAGATTATCAACAGCATTGACGGGCATTTCGCGGAGCTGCAAAAGGCGCGGGAAGCACAGAAAGCGCAGGAAGCAGAGAAAGAGCCGACACCCGACCTTACGGCAGAGCCGACCGTCACAATCCTTTGGAGCGAAAGCCCCCAGCTACGGGAGGGCGACACATTCCCCATTTCCCGTGCAAACGCCCTTATCGAAGCCATTGACGAAGCGAACCTTGCAAGCCCCGGCTATGATAAAACGGAGTTTCGCATTGATTATGTGATGAACGGCATACCCGACCACTACGAGGGGCGGCAGGATTTAGGCGACGGGGAGGGCGCACTGATAGAGCATATCGAAAAGTACCATACCTACTATGCCAATGATCCGAATTGGGAAAATTATCTTTTACAGCATGAGGGCAAGGAAGCACTGGAAGCCGACAAGGAACACCGGGCAATGCTGCTGAATGAGTTTATCCCCTATCTGAAACTACATTGCAACCTGTCCGAAATGGAGCGTATCGCCGGGGAAGCCCTGCAAAATGGGGACAATCTGACACCCACCGAAACCGCCTACCATACCGCCATACAAGCCTATGTTGCCGAGTGCCGGGGGCTTGTCAATCAAGGCGAATACAGTTTGCCGCCCGTCCCCCAGCTCAAAGATTTTGACGTGGAGCTTCAAGCATACAAAGAACACGTCAAGGAGGAAATCGCGCAGGAAGCAGCCGCCGCAGGAATGACCGTGGAGGAATACGCCGCCAATGGGTACGAGCCTTACTCTACGCCGGAGCCGGAATTTATCTACAAAATGGAAGCCAACCCCCGCAGCGAAAATGAAAATGACCGTTTTTTCCTGCAAGCCTACGAGAAAGAGGAAGCCGGGAAAGAAATCCCCCGCGACGTGCTTTTTGTGGGAACGCCGGAAAAATGCCGGGAGCTTTTGGGAAAGCTGGAAGCCGGGGAGCTGACGCAGGAACAGGTCAAAGAGATATTTGCACAGGCACAGGAAGCGCAGACCGCCGCGCCGGAACAGGCAGGACAGACCGCCGACAAATCCCTTACGGATTTACAGAAAAAAGCGGTTGAGATCGCCGGAAAGTACGAAAATCTCCCCTTGCAGGACAAGATCGGGATTGTCGCACAGGCTTTCGGCGGCAAGGAGGGAAAAATCGAAACTTCCCCCTGTACCGGGAAATGGCGCGGGACAAGCGACATATCTATCAAGTTTGACAATGGCGCGTCCCTTTTTATCGGCAACCACAGGACACCGCAAGCCAAAACCGCAAGGGTGCAGAATGAATGTGTCAATGCCGCGCTGGTACGGTATAACCCGGAGATCATAGCCGCAACAAAGGAAGCCGCCATTTCCGCACTTAGGGCGCGGGAAACAAAAGACAATGAGATCGCCGCACAAAAGGGATTGAAGCCCTACACCCTGCTGAACGTGGAATTTAACAACGGTACGGACGAGAAAAGCAGCGGACACATGGGCTGGTATTATGTGACGCTTGCCGTTGGCGGTGAAATCCATTCCCACATAGAAACCGGGCTGAATTATGCCATATCGGACGGGAAAATAAGTGAAATGCCTACGAGGGAAGATTATTTTGTGGCGGGAGCCTTGAAAGAAACTGACGTTGACTATGTTTTCAACAACGTGGGATTTTCCTCAACCTCTGACCTGTATTCGCTTCCGATCAGCGGGGAAGTCCGGGAACGTGCGGAAAAGGCACTTGCAGAACGGAATGGGGCGCAGACGGAGAAAGCCGCCGCCCCGCAGAGCCACGCAGCGGAGCAGCCGGAGCAGCCGGGAACAAAGGTTACATACTACCCGATCAACGAAGCGGCGGCGAAACGCGCAAAGCAGGCGATCAGCTTTTCCGACTACAAGCCCGGAAGCGCAACGGCAGAATACCGCCACTATGTAGACGAAGCCGCCGAGATCGCCGCAAGGCAGAAAAAGCGCGTTGACCCCTCTTTCCATGAGAAGATCGACGGGCTGCTTGACGCTTACGCCCGGAAACTGGCGGCGAACATGAATAAGGGCTACGAGATCACCGCCCGCGTCCCGTCTATTATGATTGCCGGGGGAAGCAATTTCCCTGTCCGCAAAAAGGAGAAGCAGAACGCCGCCGCAGATAAAAATATGCAGGAGTTTACGGAGATACAGGGCTTGCTTGACAAAATCCGCAGTACCGGCATGGGCGGTATCAGTGCCGACGACCCGAACGCCGTTTCTAAGCTGGAAACCAAACTTGCGAAGCTGGAAGCCTTGCAGGAAACCATGAAAGCGGTCAACGCCTACTACCGCAAGCATAAGACCCTTGACGGCTGCCCCCATTTATCCCCGGAGCAGATCGAAAAAATGAAAGCGTCCATGTCCGGCAGCTACTGGGCGAACCCGAAACCTTTTGAGAGCTACCAGCTATCCAACAACAACGCGGAAATCCACAGGCTGAAAAACCGCATTACCGCCCTTACCCGGAGGAAAGAGCTTGGATATGTGGGCTGGGAGTTTGACGGGGGACGTGTGGAAGCCAACACAGCGGATAACCGCTTGCAGATTTTCTTTGATGAAAAGCCGGATAAGGACATACGGGAGGAACTCAAAGGGAACGGCTTCCGCTATGCGCCCAGCACGGAAGCATGGCAGCGGCAGCTAAACGACAATGCGATCTACGCCGCCGACCGTATCAAGTGCATACAGCCCCTTACTGGGGAAAGCCCCACCGAGTTACAGAAACGGGCAAGGCAGGAAGCCGCCGTGCAGAAAGAAGCCGCCCCGGAACAGCCGCAGGAGGAAGCACAGGGCGCGGAGCCGGGAACCACGGACACGCCGGAGAAACCTTTTGAGCCGGAAAGCATTTATAAGGTGCGGCAGAACCCATACAGCGACAGCCCGGAAAACAGCTCTATCTTGCAGGAGTATGTGACACAGGATAACGGCATGGCAAAGCTGGGGGACATTCTCTACACAGGAACACCGGAGAAATGCCGGGAGCTTTTGGGGAAGCTGGAAGCCGGGGAGCTGACACAGGGCGACGTGAAAGAACTTTATGCAAAGGCACAGGAAGCACAGCCCGCAGCCGAGCCGGGACAGGAAACGCCGGAGCCGCCCGCCGCAGAGCAAGAGCCGGACAAGGACACCTTTTCTATTTACCAGCTAAAGCGCGGCGACGAAACAAGGGACTACCGCTTTGAACCTTACGACCGCTTACAGGCGGCGGGGCTTTCCGTGGAAGCGGCGAATTATGACCTTATCTATACCGCCGAGCTTGCGCCGGGGACTTCCCTTGAAGATATTTATACCCGCTTCAATATCGACCACCCCAAAGATTTTAAGGGACACAGCCTTTCCGTATCGGATATAGTGGTGCTTCATCAGAACGGCGAGAACATGGCGCATTACGTTGACAGCTTCGGCTATAAAGAAGTGCCGGAATTTTTGCAGGAGCAGACCCCGCAGCTTACCCCCGACACCCGCATGACCGGGGAGCAGATCAGAACGCCACGGGGGAGCTTTTCTGTAACCGATATGACCGCCGAGCAAATGCGGGAAGCCGGGTACGGGCTTCACCACACGTCGGAGGACGGGAGGTATCTCATTATGGGGAACGGGACACAGGCGTTTGCGATTGCCGCAGAACAGCCGGAAAAGGTAAACCCCTTAAAGCACGTCGAGAACGCTATCGAGCAGAACGACAATAATTTTGACGGTATCATCAACAACACGCCCACCCCTACCGCTGACGAGCTGGAAGAAAAGGCGAGAAGCGGCGAACAGATCTCCCTTGCCGAGTATGCCGCCGCGCTGAAAGCGGAAAAGGAACAGGGCAAAAAAGCGGAGCCGGGAAAAAAGCCGGAAAAGAAGCCCTCTATCCGGGCGCAGCTTAAAGCCGACAAGGAACGGGCGGCGCAGAAGAAACAGGCAAGAAGTAAGTCGCAGGACTTGGAAAGGAGCTGACCCTATGGGGAAACGGAATAAATTTGAAAATGTGGACGTGCTGGCTTCCCTTGAAGCCATTCTGAAACAGAACACAGGATTTTATCAGAGTGATTTTGACATTGATAAACAGATCATTGCGGAAAAGGCGGCAAGCCCCAGCAAGGAGGATAAAACCCTCTTGTGGCTTTCCCGCCCGTCCGGGACGTACTGTTTCCGGGAGCGTGACGTTTTCATCAGCGACACCGCCCCGCACAATACATGGCGTTACTACAAGGAGCAGAGCCGTGACCCTATCCTTGCGTATGCCGTGGAGCTGACCGGGACAGAGGGCGGGAAGATCAAGGGCAACCTGTATGAGCTGGACTATGAAAAGCACTATGAGCGCGTCAAAGACAATACCCTTGCCGCCGGGACGGTAACGCTTGTTTATGAGCATGGGACGCGGGAGCAGCCCGCAGACCGACGCTTTGACGGTTATCCCGACCCCCAGCTTGGGAAGTTTGAACGCTTCGAGGTACAGCCCAAAGACCCGGAAGCCCTGCAATTTTTGTTACGGGAGGAAAAGGAAAGCCGGGATAAGCTGAAACCGGGGGATTTTAAGGAGCATATCGCCGCATTGCATGAGGGCATGATCGACCGGGAAGCGCGGCGCATTGTGGCAGACATGAAAAAGCTGTCTGCCCCCAACAGCCCGGACAAATCTCATTTCATGGTGGAGCTGTCCCCGTCCTTTATGCGGCTTGCTTCCACAAAGGACACAGAACGTCTTTTCTCCATGCTGCCCTACAAGACCCTTGCTTTCTCACAGATGAAAAACAGCTACGGCACATACGCGCTGATCGGCAGGGACGAGAACCGGGACAGACAGATAAGGAAGCCCCGCCCCTCTGTCCGGGCGCAGCTTGCACAGGACAAAAAGAGAACCGCCCCGAAGAAAGCGGCGGCGAAAACAAAAAATCACGGATTGGAGGTATGAGCATGAACACATATAATCATTTTACGGTTGAGGAAACCAACCTTTTGAGTATCTACATGACAGGCAGCAAAGAGGGGCTTGTTGTGGCTATAAACGCCGCGCTGCCCTTTATGGACGGGGAAATGCGGGACTTTGCCGCCCGCACCCTTGCCAAAGTGGGGCGCATGACCGAAGCGGAGTTTGCGGGGCTTGCCGTTTACCCCGCCGACGAGGTATGAGCGACATTAAGCGGCTCACGCCGCCCCAAAGCCGGAAAGTCAATGCCCTTGTGCGTCGGACGTGCTGTAACTGCGATAATGGGAATTGTATCTTGCTTGACGACGGGGACGAATGCGTATGCCCGCAGCTTATTTCCTATTCCCTGCTCTGTAAATGGTTCCGTATCGCCGTACTGCCCGCAGATAAGGAGCTGTACGCCGAGCTTTACCATACGGAGGATATGCGGCGGTGTAGCGTGTGCGGTGCGCCCTTTGCTTCCAGCTCCAACCGGGCGATCTACTGCCCGGACTGCCGGAAGCGTATCACCCGCAGACAGACCGCCGAGCGCATGAGGAAAATGCGGGCGAATGTGACGCGATAGGGGCAAAATAAGCCTTAATTTATGCGGTTTTCCGGGCGGGAAAATAAGGCGGCAAGGGATTTATACCTTTACCCCCGGAAATGCGGTTCTATTGCGCAACAAACTAATCTCTGCACCCATGAGAAAACCGGGATACGGTGGCTGCTGAAAAGCTGCCGCGTCCCGGTTTTCTTTTTTCAACAAAGTAAAGATGTATCTTACTCAAAGTATCCGCAAATTGTTCCTTGTTGAATAATATGACTATTTGCTTTGTCAAGAACTTTCCTTTTTGTAGAGGACGCTTTTAAGTCAAGCGAGCAGTCTAACGCATAAATAGTAAAACCATATTTATGAGATTTTCCTTTTGGTGGTTTCGGACCGGCATAACGGTGAAGCCCATATCCTACCCCTTGTACTGCGCTATCTAATATTGACACTGTTTTTCCTGCTGGAATAGCCTTTGGAATTTTGCTCATTGCAGGAATATTCCAAATAACCCAATGTGTAAAATTTTTGATAGGGTGGCTTAAATCTTCAAGCGTAATGATAAGCGTCTTGGCATTAGGGGATAAATTCTTCATAACAAATTCCGGAGAGAGATTTTCCCCTCTCCCTGTATTTTCTACGGGAAATCTATCACCATCTTTTATTCCAATACATTCAAATTCAAGAATATTTTGTTGCATTACACTTGCCCTCTCTTTTCTGAATTTTCAATTCCTATTATATGATATAACAATTCAAAAATCAATAGTACCTATAACACTATTCCGCAGACCACCGGGCGAATGTGACGCGATAGGGGCAAAATAAGCCTTGATTTATGCGGCTTTCCGGGCAGGAAAATAAGGCGGCAAGGGATTTATACCTTTACTCCCCCCCGAAAATGGCGTTCTATTGCGTAACAAACCAATCTCTGCACCCATGAGAAAACCGGGGCGCGGTGGCTATCTGATAGCTGCCGCGTCCCGGTTTTTGTCATAAGGTTAGGTTTTTATGGCTTTCTTCACTTAAACGCCCATTATCATTCCATTCTCCATACATTTTCCCGGCTTTAGTATTATCCAATAGTTTTTGCAATCGGCTTTTGAATAATTCCGGCTGTTTTTTCTTTATTTGAATAGTATCAATTCTTACACGCTGATATAATAACGGAAATTTTTGAAAATTATTCCAAATTTCACTATCAGCCTGTAATGCAGTCAAAATATCTTTATCAATTACAAAACCTTTTTCTGACATATCGGGTAATACAGCTCTACCAGCGTCTGTCATACGTCCTAATTTCTCCATTCTCCGACAGCGTTCCTTGTTCAATTCAGACCATAGGCTTGCTTTTCGTCGTGGTGCTAATCTTTGCACTGTTACACCATTATCCATTTTCTTTGTAGTGCTGTCAATCCAACCAAAGCACATTGCTTCTTCAACTGCGTCTATATACCAAAATGTTTCATCATCAACAGGACGCCCACGCTTTACAACTACCCAACATTCATTCTCTTTATCATGGTTTGCCAGAAGCCATTGTCGTAACTCATCACGATTTTGAGCATTCAATAGATTTCTAAATTCCATTGGTTTTTATCTCCGTAAATTCCAATTTGTCTAATACTGCATTGCCAGTTCCTATTATATGATTTCAAAGCACAAAACGCAATAGCTTTATACGTTGTCTGTAAACAGACCGTCGAACGTATGAGGAAACCATGGGCGAATGTGACGCGGTAGGGGCGAAAAAAGCCTTGATTTATGCGGCTTTCCGGGCGGGGAAATAAGGCGGCAAGGGATTTATACCTTTATCCCCGAAAATGGCGTTCTATTGCGTCACAAACCAATCTCTGCACCCATAAGAAAACCGGGGCGCGGTGGCTGTCTGATAGCTGCCGCGTCCTGGCTTTCTTCTTTTAATTCTGCTTCCAAAGCAACATATTATTTTCAAATATTATCTCTAATTTCCCGGTATCTTTCAACCATGCAAGATAAGAACGGACGGTACTACCAACTAAAGCATACTGTTCAAAATTCATTATCAAGCCATAATCTTCAAACAACTTTTGCAGAATACTTTCAAAACAAAGCGGCTTTTCACATAGACTGACAATATGATCTGCAATCTCTGAAACCTTGTCAATATTATATTGCGCAAGCGGTTCTATCTCTTGGGTGGCTTCTGCATGAGCTGGAACAAAGCATTTAGCCTTTAAGGATTTTACCGTTTCAAGCGTTGTAAGATAAGCAGCAACATCATAAATAAATCCAATTTGGTATTTATCCAGTGTTTCTTTGCTGGAAAGACAGTCTGCAAGGTAAATTACATCATCAGAAGTACGGAAGCCTACCATATCGAAAAAGTGACCCGGTAATGGGATAGCTTCAATGCTGGACGGTAAATTTTCTTTTGTGAGATATTCGACGTTGCTTTCCTGCGCCATTAAAAACTTATGTTTCAAATCTTTTGGAGGATAAGCACCATATAAAAAAGACGGTTCCAGAATAGGGTGTCGTGTAAAATCACATTCTATACCGGGAGCATATATCTTACAGCCCGTTTGTCCTTGCAAATACTTATTACCACCTATATGATCTGCGTTAGAATGGGTATTATAAATCGCGCTCAAACGCCATTGATGTGCGTCCAGTATTTGCCGGATTTTTCGTCCAGCGTCCTTGTCATTTCCGCTGTCAATTAAGCATACATCTGTATCATTCAACTTGAAAAGTCCAATTTTGGCGGGGCTTTGAATGTAAAAGCTGTTCTCTGCCACTTGTATTAACTCATACATTTTATTCTCTCCTTGTTTCTGTATTCATGTATTGCCAGTTCCTATTATATGATTTCAATACTCAAATTGCAATAGCCTTATACGTTGCCTGTAAACAGACCGCCGAGCGCATGAGGAAAATGCGGGCAAATGTGACGCGATAGGGGCGAAATAAGCCTTGATTTATGCGGCTTTCCGGGCGGGAAAATCAAGCGGCAAGGGATTTATACCTTTACCCCCGAAAATGCCGTTCTATTGCGTCACAATCCAATCTCTGCACCCATGAAAAAACCGGGGCGCGGTGGCTGTCTGATAGCTGCCGCGTCCCGGCAATTTTTTTGTGCTTTTATCCGCGTTCTGTTTCCCTTTCCCGTTCCGGCTGCTTCTCTGTCTGTAAAATGCTGTCTATGTTCCGCTTGATAACGTCATATTCCTGCACCTGTTTTTTCAGCTTGCCATAATCGGCATAAAGGCTTTCTTTCTGCCCTTGCAGCTTTTCATACTCTGCTTGCAGGGCGGGGACGCTGGGGAGCTTGCCGCCGATCTGCGCCGCCTTTAATGCCTTTGCCGCCGCTTCATGGAGGATAATACCCCGTTCATGCTCTGCCCGGTATTTCTCCTTATTCCGGGCTTTGCGGTAGGCTTCATAGAGGGGCTTTGTCTTTTGGTAGGTAGTGACGTTCTTAATCAGCAACGCCATATCCGAAAGACGCTTTTCCACTTCCTTTAGGCTGTCCCCCGTCTGTTCGCTTGCCGTGGCGGTTTCCTCTATCCGGGACAGCAGATCGGCGTACTGCTCAATCTTATTTTCGGTAAGGAAATTCATAGTCTTTGCCGCCTGTTTCAGATTGTGGATTTTAGCCCACTGTTCATAGCCCCGGCTCTGCTGCGCCTTAATACTGTTCTCAATGTCAATGAGAAGATTAACGCCCCTGCGCTCTGCCTTTGGAGCTTTGGCGGCGCGGGTGCGTTTGCCCGCTATCCGTTCCCTTATGGCTTCCTCTGTATAGTCCGCGCCGAGGGTTTTAAGGCGGGTAAACCGTTCCTGCCCCGGTGCGCGGCATGAGATATATTTTCCCGGCTTGATCTCATAGCCCGCCGCCTGTAATTGCTGCAATAGTTCCTCAAAGCTGGAAACTTGGGGAATGAGCGCGTCCACGGCGATTTTCAGCTTGCCTTTCCAGCTTGTCCCCGTTTTCTCCGCTTGGTACTCCGCATAGCTCTTTCCCTTGCTGCCCTTGCCGGGGACAACCACGGAAAGCCCATTGTCCCGGCACAGCTTATCGCTCATGTTCCGTATGCCGTAGTATGTCCGCTTGTTGGAAACATACTTGTGATGATCTACGAAATTGACCGCGCAGAAAATAATGTGATTGTGGATATGCCCCTTGTCAATGTGCGTCGTGAGTACATACTCATGCTGTCCCTTTGTTACCGCGTCGGCAAGCTGCCGCCCGATCTCATGGGCTTTCTCATAGTCCACTTCCCCCGGCGCAAAGGACTGTATCAAGTGAAAAGCTAAATTGTTTCCCTTATCCCGCGCTTGTGAGAGGGTATAGCCAAACTCAATATCTGCCGTTTCATAGCTGCACCCGAAAGAGGATATGAGCATTTTTTCGTCCGTCTTATCCGGGTTTTCGATATAGTCAAGGGCTTTGCTTAGAGTGCTTTTAACAGGCTTAATCTTTGTAACCGCCATATCTCCGCAAGCACCCCCTTGATTTCGTCTATGTCCTCTTTGTAGGCGTTCCCCGTCGCGTTTACACGACGTGCGATCTGATTGACATTGACCCCGATCTTCTGTATCTCCGCTGTCATTGCCTTTATGTCCGTATGGTCTACTTGGATAATGTACCCGTCAATGGCAATTTTGCGCAGATACGCCGCCATGTTGCTTGTGGGGACGAGCTTCATTTTTTCCTCAATCAGTTTCCTTTCTTCCTCTGTCACATAGAATTTGACCTGTACCGTCCTTTTGCGTCCGTTCATGGTTTTTCGCTCCTTTCCGTTTTCATAGAGGGTTTGGGACACTTCCCAACAAGCAATTTCTGACCGACCGGGCGGGCAGAAATACGGAAAAGGGTACTCTTTTCCTATGCTTGCTATTCTACTCACTATCCCCTTGAAAAGAGCTTATTTGTTGCGTTTATCTCTGAATTTGGCGCAAAAAAATATTGCAACACAAAAAACGGCTGCAACTGTCCTAAACAGCAACGGAAAAAGGAACAGCGGTCTAATCGTCTGTCCCTTTGGCTTCTTGTATTCCTTTTGCCGTAGCGGTGATAATCGTCAAGTCTTTCTTATCCATGCTGTCAAGCAATGTATCAAGCTGCCGCCGCTGCGTGGACTTTTCCGCTTCCTTTTCTGAAAAAAGAAACTGGTCTACGGATATATCATAGCGGAGCATAAGCTCAAAGAATATCTGTACGCTGGGGTGTTGCCCCTTGTTCTCAATATTCGCAAGGTAGCGCGGGGATATATACATTTCGTCGCACACCTTTTTCCGGCTCTCCTTGCGCCCTTTACGCGCCGCTTTGATTGCTGCTCCAAAAGCCTTAAAATCGTATTGTGGTACTGGTCTTTTTGCCATATTCATTCACCCTCTTACATTTTACTGTTCACCTTTCGTTTTGGATACGTCTACACAATACCTATAAATAGCTTAAATAATTCATGTTTTTGCAAAGTTAGTACGTCGGAAAATTTTCAGAGGTTGACAAACGATATTTTGTGTAGTATTATTTCAGACAGAGCGCACAGGCTCAAAAGGAGATTGCTATGAATTTTTACTTAACTAACCAGCCAAAAAAGAAACTGAACTCTACACAATTTATGCCGATGAAACATTGTGTAGAGTATAGCGTATAAATGCGCATTTAGTTTTCATCGGAAATAAGGAGTAATTACGCTCATTTTCAATGGGTGCTATTTCTTATATTCCGTATGAGATAATAATGTGAGCAAAAGGCTATGGACAATGTTTTGTCCATAGCCTTTTGCTTTTTTTCATCAAGAAAGGCAGAAGGTAGGTATGCTTGCGTGTACCGGGCTTTCTGCTTTTTCTTTTTGGCTTTCATTAGCACACATAAGAAAGGATATGTAAATATGAGTTTATTAGAGATCGAAAGATTAACACATTCATTTGGGGAAAATCTTCTCTACAAAAATGCGGAATTTGCATTAAATAAAGGAGAACACATAGGAGTTGTAGGGCAAAATGGAACAGGGAAATCTACCCTCATAAAACTTTGCACGAAACAGATTTTGCCCGACGAAGGACAAATTAAATGGCAGCCTAATATCACCATAGGATATTTAGATCAATATGCAGAGATTGACCATAATATTACAATGCGTGATTTTTTGAAATCCGCTTTTTCAAACCTCTATCAAATTGAAAAAGAGATGACGCTGCTTTATCAAAAGGCAGGTACAGGAGATATAAATGCCTTAAATCTTGCAGCACGTTATCAAGAAAAGTTAGAGCAATACGATTTTTACAATATTGACACTATGATTGAACGAGTTGCAAATGGCTTGGGACTGGTTTCTATTGGGTTTGAACGCTCCATAGCCCAAATGAGTGGGGGACAAAGGGCAAAAATTATTTTAGCTAAATTGCTTCTTGAAAAGCCGGATATTCTTTTGTTAGATGAACCAACTAATTTTTTAGACAAGGAACACGTTACTTGGTTAGCAGATTATTTAGCCACTTTGGAAAATGCCTTTATGGTTGTATCACATGATTATGAATTTTTGGATAGGATTGCAAATCGAATTTGCGATATAGACAACCATACAATCACAAAATATTTCGGTACATATACCGAATATGTAAAAAAGAAAACACTCTTACGAGAGGATTATGTACGGCAATATGCGGCTCAACAAAAAGAGATTAAAAAGACAGAAGAATTTATTAGAAAAAATATTGCTGGACGAAAATCAAGGATGGCAAGAGGACGACAGAAGCAATTAGATCGAATGGATAAAATGGAAGCATTGGAACAAAAAGAGAACAAACCTTATTTTCATTTCCAAACGGTTCCATTAACAAATACGGAACACCTAATCGTCAAACAGTTATCTATTGGTTATTACTATCCGCTTTTATCTGACATTACTTTCTCTGTTAAAGGCGGTCAAAAAGTTGTTATCACTGGATTTAACGGAATTGGAAAATCAACATTACTGAAAACATTGATAGGTTATATTCCTGCTATACAAGGGGAGCATAAATTCTCAAATCAAGTTACAATAGGTTATTTTGAACAGGATTTAATGTGGTCTGATTTAGAAAGAACTCCTATTCAAATTGTTTCAGACAGCTATCCTCATTTGGTAGCAAAGGAAATTCGTAAACAATTAGCACAGTGCGGAATTTCAAGTAAACACGCGACACAGCCAATAGGAACGCTAAGCGGTGGAGAACAAGCCAAAGTAAAAATGTGTTTGCTGACTTTAACATCTTGTAATTTTTTAATCATGGACGAGCCAACAAATCATTTGGATATACAAGCGAAAGAAGCCCTTAAAACAGCACTATCCGAATTTCCCGGTACAGTATTGCTTGTATCACATGAGGAAGCGTTTTATAGGGATTGGGCGCAAAAAATAATCAACATAGAAAACCTTTAATTTCTGAAACATTCGCAATCTGCCCAGCGGCAGAAAAGAAAAAAACCGCTGTTGGGTAGATCATTTCTCATACTCTTTTTTCTTAAAGAAATCATACACGGCGGTTTTGAAATAATCAAAGCCGCCGTTTCTTTTTATCTTCTCAAGGAATGACGCGGTATCATTGTCAAAAGCGGTGGCTAAAAGGAGGTAGCCGCCATGAAGCACAAACCGTATCGACAAAATCCGACGGTCATTGACACATTAAAAAAAGCACGTCCACCACCGGGGGAAATTACGCCCATAAATATGAACTGTTTAATCATCTTAATAAGTTTTTCAGTGCCTTTTTGCCTGTCCGCATTTTTTGCGAGCGGGCTTTTTTTGCGCCTTTTAGTTTTCTTAAAAAGCTGATTGGAAAGCGCAACAAAAGAGCCTTTTCCATACGGATAGGGTGTGAAAGGGGACGGAAGGACAAGCCTTTTGTCTTTTACACCACGAAGGAAGGAGGTGAACTCTATGGAGCTATCTTCTTCTGAAATGAAAACTATCCAACATCAGTATGACGCACTTGCAAAAAAAGTCCTCAAAGGCGAAGCAAGAAGTTATTACCGGGAGCTTTCCAAACGCGCTGCCCTTGAAGTGAATTTTTCGGAAATGAGCGAAGCGGAACTCTTACAGCTTTACACGCTGGACGAGTACGAGAGCGATTACTACCGCTTTGAAGTGTCCGGCTATGATGTGCTTGTGAAAAATGAGCTGCTTGGCGAAGCCTTACAAGCCCTGCCCGAAAAGAAGCGTGACATTATCCTTTTGTCATACTTTTTGGATATGAGCGACGAGGAAATAGGCGGTCTGCTGAATGTTGTGCGCAGTACGATTTTCCGGCACAGGAAAACCGCGCTTGAAAAAATCAAACTGTATATGGAGGGAAAAACAGATGAACAGAAATAAAAAATCCGTTGCCCTGTTGCCGTTCCCTGTTATTGCAGCAGCAGCGGGCGGCGACACGGAAGCCATGTGCGCAGTCTTGAAGCATTACGAGGGTTACATAGCGACACTTTGCACCCGGACGCTGAAAGACGACGTGGGCAATACTTATTCCTACGTTGACGAGGAAATGAAGAACAGGCTGCAAGTGCGGCTGATTACCCGCACCCTTGCCTTTAACGTAGGCTAAACACAGGCTGTCCCCAGCGGGGCGCGTCCCCCTTTCCGCGCTTCCGCTTACGGGCTGCTTGTCGTTTCACCGGGGCATACCGCCCAGCGCGGTATGCTTCCGTGAGCCGACAAGCTCTTGATTTTGAACCTTGACAAAGAAAGCGGCGCAAGATAACGGCGGCGCAGCATAGGGCAGATCGGATACGTCCCTTTTGCGCTGAGCCATACGGCGGGTGCGCCATGACGCTATCCCGGCGGGGTTTTCTTTTCCCTGCCGGGACAGCAGAGCGACCAACACCGCGCTGGGGAGCAAGTTTAGCAGCTTGCGGGCGACGACAGCGCAGAATAAATAATGATACTCCCTTACCGCCACAGTCCGAGCGTTCAAAGCGTCGCAGGCAATGGGTAGGGCTGCATGAGAACCATGCAGGGGTGAAACTCCCGTGAGGTTACGCTATTAACCGTCCGATCACAGCCCCTTTTTTCACCATTAACCTTTTACCCATTTTTGAAAGGGGGATTTATAGAATGAACAATGCTGATGTGCCTATTTGGGAAAAATACACGCTTACCATTGAAGAAGCGTCAAAATATTTCCGCATTGGGGAAAACAAGTTACGGAAACTTGCAGAGGAAAATCCCACGGCTGGCTGGGTGATCTTGAACGGGAACCGTATTCAGATCAAGAGGAAACAGTTTGAAAAAATCATTGACACACTGGACGCAATTTAGCAAAAAAATAGTGAAAAAGAGCCTTGAATGTGCTATAATAAATGTAGGCATATCAAGGCTCTTTCCGACACGGAAAGGAGCAAAACAATGTCGGAAAAAAGACGTGATAATAAAAACCGCATTTTGCGTTCGGGAGAGAGCCAGAGAAAAGACGGGAGATATGCTTACAAATATACCGATACTTTTGGTAAAGTGCAATTCGTTTATGCGTGGAAGTTAGTGCCTACGGACAAGACCCCTGCCGGGAAGCGTGACGACATATCCCTTAGAGAAAAGGAAAAAGAGATACAAAAAGACCTTGACGACGGGATAGACACAATCGGAAAGAAAATGACTGTCTGCGAGCTTTACGCGAAGCAGAACCGCCACCGGGGAAATGTAAGGCATAACACCACAAAGGGGCGCGAACGGCTGATGAAGCTGCTGGAAGCGGATAAACTTGGTTCCTGCCCCATTGACAGTGTGAAGCTGTCCGACGCGAAAGAATGGGCGTTGCGCATGAAAGAAAAGGGAATATCCTACAAGACCATAAGCAATGACAAGCGTTCTCTGAAAGCTGCTTTTTACACAGCGATACAGGACGACTGTATAAGGAAGAACCCCTTTGACTTCCAGCTAAACACCGTGATCGAGGATGACACAGAGCCGAAAGTACCCCTCACAGGAGAACAGGAAGAAAGCCTTTTATCCTTTATGCAGAGTGATAGCGTCTATCAGAAATACCGTGACGAGGTTATCATACTGCTGGGGACGGGGCTTAGGATTTCCGAACTCTGCGGACTGACTGAAACCGACCTTGACTTTGAAAACCGGGTAATCAATGTAGACCACCAGCTTTTACGGAGCGCGGAAACAGGTTACTACATAGAGAAGCCCAAAACGCAGAGCGGTATCAGACAAATTCCAATGAGTGAAAAAGTGTATGAAGCGTTGGGGCGCGTGTTGGAGAACCGCAAGGGAGCGAAGCAGATCGCTATTGACGGTTACAGCAATTTCCTTTTCCTCAACCGGGACGGTTGCCCGAAAACGAATGTGAACTATGCGACCATGTTCCGGGGGCTTGCGAAAAAGTATAACAAGTGCCATGAGGAAGCCTTACCCAAAGTAATGACACCCCACACCCTGCGCCATACATTCTGCACCAACTTAGCCAATGCGGGCATGAACCCGAAAGCGTTACAGTATATCATGGGACATTCCAACATCACCATGACGCTGAACTATTACGCACACGCAACTTTCGCTTCCGCAAGGGCTGAAATGGAAAGGCTGATTGCATAGCCGCCAGCAGAATTTACTACTTTTTTTACTACCATTGAGAGGGAAAACCTAAAAGGTTTTGAGGATATATAAGAACTTCTCCCCATATCTAAAATGCCGGGAAAGCCCGAAAATACGGGCTATACCGACATATAAGAACTTCTAAAGAGATAATCTAAATTCACCATAAATTTTCTATAAAAAAAGTATCGTACAGGACTTTCTGATGTATAATGAGTTTGCTACAACCATTAGGAACTGTTCAGAAATTACTCATGACAATTACTTGTCTAAATGTCCATCTGCGTCATCAGAAAATCTTGACATAGCCCGCTATGCCTGCAATTTTCTTCTTTGCAGCTGAACATTTATACGGCGTACTTGTCACAAGTAATTTCATCACAGTTCCTTACAAAGGAAAGTGACCCTGTACGATAAACTCATTATACAACAAAGATAACCTGATTGGTAGACTTCATCAATATTTTTTTACTTATTTTGAAACATTTTCTGCCCCTACTGCAGAGACGCTGTTTTTACTGGTACTATCCATACTGGCAATGGAATCAGCCCATTCCATACGCTTCCTTTACAGGCACTTTTTGTCCGGCATCACGGAAAAATCGCTGAATGCATTTTACTATGCCTGCACCCATGCGAAAGTGGATTATTCCAGGTTTATGAACGTAACAGCGGCCATGGCCCTGAAGCTGGTTCCGGAACGCCTGAAGTCACAGCCGGTTTTTCTCTGCATTGACGACACCATGGTGGCAAAGTTTGGGAAAAGTTTGAGGATATATCAAAACTTTTCGACCATGCCGCGCATAATGGTTCCAATTACCTCAACGGGCATTGTTTTGTCAGCCTTATGCTTTGTGTTCCGGTATGGCGGAAACAGCGGATTGTCTATCTGGCAGTTCCCTTGGGATACCGTATGTGGAAAAAGGAAGTATCCAAGCTGGAACTGGCGGCATCCATGGTACGGCAGGTTATGCCGGAGTTTTCTGCACAGAGAAATGTCATCATCCTGTGCGACAGCTGGTATGCCAAAAAAGACCTGGTGTGTATCATGGATGAGTATGCCAACCTGGATGTTATCTGCAATGCTAGGTATGACTCTGTTATTTATGACCTTGCACCGCAGCCTACAGGCAAAAAGGGCAGGCCTGCCAAACATGGGAGACGCCTGTCCATAGAGACAGATTTCACCCTTTCTGAGGAAAAGGTTGGGGATTATTACATTGGCGTGCGCCAGGTGCTCACCAACCTCTTCGGGCAGAGGGAAGTCCTTGCCTATGTGACGGCATCTGATAAAGCAAAGGGCGCCAGACGTTTGTTTTTCAGCACTATTTTCCCCTGGCAGATGGAGATATTCTGTGCCTAGCAGGAAAAGGCGCCGCTGAACCAGACCGGGAGCAGCCGAATGCAGTTTATTCCCCTGTTGTGTTACTATTTCAGGTGGAACATCGAGGTCAGTTACTATGAGCAGAAAACGTTCTGGTCATTATGCAGCTACATGGTTCGCAGCAGTAAAGGGATAGAAATGCTGGTCAATTTGATTAATGTCGCATACTGCGCAATGAAAATGCTGCCTTATCAGGATGAAGTTTTTTCAAAATACCGTAACGAAAGCGTGCAGGAACTCCGGTTCGCTCTCAGTGAGGAAATTCGCCGGCAGGTATTTTATGCCACTTTCCTGCAAAATGTCGAAACGGGCATAAAATCAAGTGTCTTTACAAAGGTACTGAAACAGCTGCTTTGGCATCAATGTAGCGGTTGGCATAAGTTGTAAAGTGGTGTAAATTTCTTAAATGCCATAATATTGCCTCCTGAGATTTGCCTCGTTTTAGATTAGAATTTCATACCTTGTATCGGATATAGATTCATCCGAGAATTTGTGTCATCAGCCCATCGGCACCACTTCCCTTACACGAAAAAAAGAACTGCCACCACTTCATCGTGTTAACAGTTCTTCTGTAAGTTCAGTTTATTATGTTTTATTTTTCTTCGTTCTTAATTCTATGGTGATCTTCCATATTGATGCTTAAGTCTACGTAAGAATCGGGCTTAGATTTTCGGTTGCTCAAGAGACACACAGTCTCCACATGCCGTGAGTGGGGAATAAAGATGCACTCGCCTTAGCTTGCTGGATAAATATAAACCGTAAAAACCGCTCTACTTCCTCCCAAAACCTATAATGAACGCCACATATTCACCTCTATGTTACTCCCCCCAAAAATTAAGAATTGCTTTTTTAGACAAGCCAATGATTAACTATGTCGTGATTTGAAATATGCTTTTTGCTATAGCATATACTTTACTTGCTATTTACTATACCATAGCTTTCCACTTTTGAATATAATATTTAATGAAAAAATGGGCAGAAGAAAGCCTGCAAATCTTATAGTGATTTGCAGGTATTATTCCAACCATTATACTTCAAATTCTTTCATTTCTTCCTGCGACAACGGTCTCCCAAGTTGTTTAGATAGCAGTATCGCTTCTCTCAAACGATACACTTTTCCGTCTGAAGGTGCTGTTAATCTTCCATCTGGCATTCTTTCGCCAAATCTATCGAATTTATCTATAATAGTTTTTTGCTTCCTCTCTGCTACGATCATATCATTCACCCTTCCTTAAAATATTTGTTGATCAATGCAATGGCACTGTATGAGTCAATATATAGCGTATGCCAATCTATCATTTTTGCCCCTAATTCCTTCATGTAGTGTGATACTAAATCTGTGTCGTAATATAAATTTCAATCAAATTCTATCTTAATATATCTGCATAAAAGAAATGTAAATTCAGATAAACTATCACTCAATCTCATTGTTATTTAGAATTTGCTTATTACACTGATTTTGTTTGTCTATAACAAATATAACATAAATATTTGTATTCGGATAGCCTCCATCGAAATAAATGTGAACAAAAGAAAACCTCCAAATTTTGTTTATCTTGGAAGTTTTCTTCTGATCACTTTCTTCTAACAGATATTTTACTTATCTGTCCATCAATTTATAGCTTATTTCTCTTACAGCCCCTAACTGTTTTTCAAACATAATATCCCACAAATCCAAACACTTTGCAGCAATCTGTTTATGTATTTTCCCTTCAGAATTAGCTGTTTCATCATATAAAGCCATAATTAATTTTGATATTTCATTCTCAATCCCCCATTGAATTCTCAATTTATCTTTTTCCATCTGCAACACATTTTCACATAGCGCAATAATGATATCTGCATAATCAACAACCGAAACAGCACTTTCCTCCAAAAAATGTGTAAATGCATATGTGGTTCTTCGTCCTGCATTTGACTTCATCAGTTCCTGTAGAAATTCCTTATCACCTTCTGCATCAATATTTTCACTTTTAAAAATCAATGATAACGGACAGCCCTCGTCAATATCAAACTTTCTATATTCCAAAATAATTTCTTTAGCAAGTTCCCGATATTTGTCAATTTTTAAATACATCACTGCCCTATGCAGTATGGCTGCCATCTGTTCCTTGCTCTTTGTTCCAACATCAGATATAATATGCTCAAACTCATGATACTTTATATAAAAATCACAAACTGCATAACCTCCTATTTCCACCAACTCTTTATCTGCAGATTTCATACATTGTTTTACTACTTTGAGTATTCTTTTTCCATACTTAGAATACAACCTGATTAGCATAACTTTTGAGTCATGAAAATTTACCATTCTGATATCAGATTCATACAAGGACAAGATTCTTTCTTCTGCCCAAGGTCTGTCGATATTATAAGAGGGCCACAAAACATATAACGATGCGAAGCGAATTATTGGATTTTCGTCCCTTATCAGTTTTTCAATAGTCTCCTTAAAATGCTCTAATAATTTTTTATCTTCCCACAACATAGCGCCTATCGCATTTATAGCATGTCCTCTTGTACAATTTAACGCGTATTCATGAAGCGTCCTGCTGCTTAACCGATCCGCTTTTTTTGCGTCCTTCACTTCCTCTGGTTCTGATTCCTTATTATTTAACGCTATCTCTTTTAATTGATTTAATACCTCAAATGACCACTTGGCATTTTTTAATTTCTCAACAATAATACTAAAGTAACAATCCCGATCTGTCTCCATATCACATGGAAATTCACGAAACATCTTCTCTATAATTTCTATAGGAACCTTGCTTATATTTTCCGAAAAAGCTACCCCGGAAAATAGAGAATTGATAAAAGCCGACAGTACACTGTCTTTATGCTCGATTACAAGTTGAATCATTTCTTCTGTATCTCTACTAACCGCATTGCGAAAGTTACTGACATACATGGAATATGAACTTTCAACAAAACATCCTTTTTCTTCAACCCATTCAGAATGCCTTTTCATTGGCAGCTTTTCATTTGTTATGATGCGAAGCCATTGCTTTTTTCCTATATTTTTTCCAGAGATTGGAGATTCAACGCTTCCCATCTGAGAACTTTCTCTATAATAGCAAGATTCAATTTTCTCAAAACGCCTATTCAATACCTGTAATAATTCTTCCGTTTCTTTGCCTATCCTTTCTTTTGGCAGACAGGGCAATAATTCCCATTGCAAATCTCCCCAAAAACTCCAATACACAGATTCGTATTCTTTATTTTTGTTCTGCTCAATTCTACACCTATACCAATCAGCTGCTTTAGGTGAAAGATACTTACATATACATTGCTCTAAACTACAAAATGCCTCATAATCACAACTGTCACTATGCGCTTTTATAACTTTCTTTGCTAATTCCAGCTTATCTTGCACTCCACTTGTATTGTCAAAAATATTTTTGTCTAAATCACTACATAAATAACTTATAACCCGATTACTAAAGTTTTCCGGCAAATATGCCATGCCTGATAAAATGATTTCGTTAAATACATAATATCCCTTTCCCATGTATGGCTCATAAAGCTTCCAAAAAATTTCCGGTGTTTTGGCGATGATTGACAGATTTGCTTTTTTTATCAATTCCACACAGCATCTCTCAATTCCACGCATATGCCTATACATCCCTGACCATTCACTATACTTCACTTCCCATGAATTGCTGGCTGGAATATGTGGAAGCAATAGATCAGTCACCATTTCTCCATTAGATATCTGCAAAGAGTTATCTGAAATAAGAAAATCTGTTTGTTCACGAAACATCTGATATTCTTTACTTTCAATCCGATTGGACATCCAAAATGCAATCAGACGAATTGTCCTTATTTCCTGTTGGCTTAACATGGACTTCAGATTTATGTATAAGTTTTCCGAAAAATCAGGATAATGTGTATAAAATGCCATCCTCAATTCAAACACTTCATTCTGCTCTTTGACCAAATTATTTCCAATGCACCTTACAAATTCCCTGTCATTCTCTTTACTTTTGAAAGCATGTTCTCTAATAAAAGTAATCTCCTCAGTATCTAAATTAGGACTGATGCTTTGTAATATCCTAAAAACAATTTCTTTCCTCGACGGGTTCCCAAACCATTTTTCTAATATTCCCTGCCTTATTAAAGCGGACACATACTGTTTTCTTCCAAAAATAACATTATTCAGAATATACTCTCCATAAAACTCATTTTCACATTCGTTCGTAATAAACTGGATGATATTTTCGTCTGGTTCAGATCTCTGCCCTAATAGTTCATAAAAAATAAATTTCATATAATAACGTACTTTTTTAGAAACCAGCAATTGCTCTCCTGCTTCAATAAACTCCGCTGTATCATAATCTAAGATGTTCTGCAAAAACATTTGGACCTGATATCTCCTACTTGGTGTCTGCTTATCTTTTTCGCCGATCACCTCCTCTATACTTTGACCTTCATAATATTTTTCGGTCATTCGCTTTGACATAAAATAATCCAAAATAGATTGATGTACAAAACCAACTTTTTCTTTTTGTACGAATATCATCTCACATGATATTAAGTAATCCAGTCCGGCATTTTCAACTCTAAGCCGCTGTCTTGGTGCATATAAACGCCCCATCTTATCCAACATATCAACAATGCTGTTTTGAACATCTATAACTGTTTTTTCTTGTATCCCGACTGTTATACTTTTTCTGCATATCTGCTGATACCACTTTTCAATCAGATGGCTGGTTGTCACACATTCACTATAGGAATCTTCCTTATCTAAATGCTGCCATATATATAGATTACTTGGTATTTGCAGTATTTTTTTCAATTTTGAGGAAAGTCTGTCATATCCTTCCCCAACAATCTTTCTCACAACATCTTCATCAAAATCCTTTATATGAATATTTATCCAATCATTTTCTTTCTTATCACTTTTCTTTTCGAACAGCAATTTTATGTTATTATCATTTTCAAGATCATATGCCCTGCAGACAAACACTACTAAAATCTTATGTTCCCTATCCTGATTAAAATGCCGAACCTGTCCGATCAATTCCGTACAGACCGAAAGCGCCTCAGTTGAGTTTGACTGCGTCCATCTCAATGCATCCAACTGATCCAGTACAATCACTGCCTTCTTACTCCTCGAAATACAATGCATGGCATATACTATGGAACCGGATAATCCCAGTTCCCTGCCCCATTTATCACAATTACCGCGAGGTATCCTATGATCAAGCTTTATGGCAATGTGCGGAATATTTTCCTCTACACAATAATCTATAATAGCTTCTGTACAACCACTTTTCCCATATCCTGCTCCGCCGGAAATAATAAATGACTTTTCAGATTTTATTGCATTAATGCAGTCATCAAATTCCTTTCTGTGAACCAGTCCATCTTTTAATGGTTTAAAAGCATCTCTATACTCCTGATTTATTTGAATAAATCTTGGAAGGATTCTGTCATCACCATCACGCAAACGCATTTCAATTCTCTGTTCTTTAAAATAATTCAACAAATATGACTGCGTAATCTCCACACCCAGTATATCCTTCATACAAACTAAGGAAACCATCGCATTATAAACAAAATCTCTGTCATTTCTAAATAAAAAACGAATACTCTGATCTATATTTTCCTGAATTCCAGCTTCTGAATTCTGTTTATAAAAGATTCTTTTCAAATAATCTATGCTTTTTTGTCGTTCTATCCTTCCATAATCACTCTCTTCTGAAACATTTAGTCCCATTTCTGAACAAAAATCCTGATAAAACCTTTGAAACTCTTTGCTACTTCCCATAATTTGTATGTTATAAAAATCATCTACTTTGCCACTGGTATTCAGTGCTCGGTTATGAAGATCTACTAAAAAATGGCACACCAACGGACTAACTAACGCCACTTTTCTGTTATTATCCCTATTTAACTGAAAATCCCATACTTTAAATATTCTTTTTGATTTTAAATCTGTTATATCCCAATACTCTTTACTCGCATTTCTGGCTTTGCACTGTTGATGCTCTTTTTCATTCTGCATTGTAGTAACCAAGATATCTGTTCCTTTTTCATCATCACCTAATGCCTCTATAACAACACTATAATTTACTTCATCAATAATTTTAAGCATCTCATAAATAGCACAATTATGTTCATATCTATTTCCCTGTTTATCTGCTCTTCCTCCAAGTTCAAACGGCATACTATTCCTCCCATTATTGCATCAAAAATATTTAATATATTTTAATCAAATCACTATTACCATATATCATTTCTTCAGCATCATAATGACAATCAGCATTTTGTATGATTACCGATTATTGTTTTTCTTGTTTGTTCTCTTTTATTTTAAGAATAAAAAACTTTATCGTATTAATCTATAATTTTCCAGAATATTATTGATAAAAAGCAGGCCATATGACCTGCTTCTTCTTTGTCGGGAATCTATACCCAGATAATTCATTTGTTGGAGCAGCTAACTCCATTCTTCTTTGTTGGGAGTCTATACCCTTGATTCTTAGATAGAGCATCTCGCTCTCTTCTTATTTAGTATTGTAGCATATTCTTTTCATAAACACAAGAAAAATTATAATTTTTTTGCCTCATCAAAAATCGCCTCAATACCATCAGCTACAAACTTCTCTTCTAAAGAATAAGGTACATTTTTTATTATTTCCTTAATCTGCAACAATAATTCATCTATCAGTTTCTTATCTGGCTCTCCTTTTTTCCTTAATTTGACAATTTGATACCCAATATCTTTTGCCTTTGATATTAGTTCGGTTTCATATGCATATTTTAAAATCCCAATCCGGTCATCCTGTGGAACATTAAATACTAATTCGCGCAATGATAAATACATAAGATGATACAGAACATCCTTTTCCATTTTACACTCTTTTATCATTGTACCCTCTTTTAGTGCAATAAATCTATCTGCATTAACGGTTCTAATTTGATTGTAAACTGCATATGTATCATTTCTTTTGAGTGATACTGGCAGACAGTCCATTGGCCCTAATTTTATCTTATTTGCACCTACTCCGCTGGGAGAACTTGTAAGGGGCATAACAATGGCTGTTTCCTTATCATGATTTTTCTTAAATACAACCGCCAAGTGTTTCCCATTAAATTCACAATTGCGAACAGGATCAAAAATCACATTATATATGTATCCCTCTTTAATATCACTAAAACGCATTTTCTATCTCCATTTTTCCTATGTACTTTTTCTAGTATACAATGTTTACTATCTTCTCTCAATATAAATTTGCACTTTTTTGCAGAAAATTTGGCATGCGCTTAAACATATGGTATTTTATATAGTATGTATTCTCCTAAGTTCGTGTGAAACATTTTTTAGCACGTTTTCCTCATTCAATTGTTTCACCTTACATTTATCACTCTTTTATAAAATATAGCTTATTGTGTTTTGTCCATAACATCTTCTCTGTATAGAAATGTATTCAAATAAACTCATAGACACACTTTTCACAACATAACCCATTTTCACCATTTTCACCATTTTCATTCTGTTTGGAAAATATTTCGTATTCCATCTATTCCAAACATTCTCCATTAAATAGACAATACATAATTACTCCAGTCAGAAACATCATAATAGTAAAAAGTACATATTTTAGTACCAACGATATAATAAAATTCAAACTTCCTTTCCTCCACGATTTTATCTTGTGAATTATCTCATCCGCGTAATCTGCTTGTATATATACAGGCTGTACCACTATACCATCTGCATCCCACCGCTCTGCTCTTCCTGTGACTCCTCCAGCTCCTCCTTTTGACTGCGGCCCTGAATAATCCCATCTTCAATCAACATTTGCTCACACTCCTTTAACAGTGCAAGCCAGTCCTCTTTAATATTCTTTGGATAATGATATAAATACGAGTAGTCCTTATTGGGTATGTCCCATTCAAAATTATATTTAACATTCTGTGGCGTAATCCGGTAGCTGTCTCCCTTTTGTTTCCTGATCTCTTTTTCGAGCTCCAAACGCATCTGATAGTGTTCCTCATTTCTTGGTTTTGCCCTTTCGATATTCTGGGCAAGTCTGTATCTTTTGCTAAATTCACAGTCCCTGTCAACCAGCTCGCCTTTCCTCCAGTCATACCCGTTCCCGATGGAACAGAACAGATGGTTTAGGCAATGTTTCCTTGATGGAAATAGCTCTGGATAAAAATCCATCATAAATTGCAATGTTTCTTCTGCTCTCATTTTTCTTCTCTCCTGTTTTTATTTTATTTTTGCTGCAAGTCCCTGTTTGATCTGTGATTTATTCACTTCTGCTTACGCCAACAATAAAACACCCGATACGATCGGGCATTTTATTCTTACCGTAAACCGGCAGGAATAACATTTCCATATTCAGCTGTTATTCCTGCACCATGTTACTCATTTACAATCTCCTGCTCCATCACAATTCCTGACTGGAACTGTATCTCTATCCTGTCCGCGGAGATTACCCTGATGCCTGCAATCAGCCTTCTCACAAGGTCGTTGTCAAACTCTGGTATCTGGCAGGTGCTTGCGCTGATAAAGGCATCCATGTCCTTTACACGCTGTTCGTAGTTTTCTGCGAGTTTTTTCTTTCTTGCCGATTCCGCCTGCTCTTCTTTGAGGGCACTGATTTCTTCCGCAATTTTACGATACTGTTCATCAAATTCCTGTGTGTAATCTCCTGCTTTCGCATTCTCTGCGATCAGCGCGACCATTTCTTCCTGCTTTGCCTTTATCTGATCGCTGTATTCGTCAGACTGATGTTCCCTGCCGTAGCTGCCGATTACCCGGATGACATTCTGGCGGAAGGCTCCGACAAAATCCCCATCGTTTCTGGTAATGCGGTGGATGGCCTCCATGACTGCCCTGTTCAGTGCGCTTTCTTCCAGGGTCTCGGAATCACTGCATTGCTCAACACCGTTTGTCAGACGGTTTGAGCATCTCCACACAATCTTCTTTTTGCCGTTTCTCGCCCATGTCACCCTGCGGTATTCCTGTCCGCATTTACCGCACAGCAGGATTCCGGTCAGCGCATACCCTGATGAATATTTGCTCTTTTGATTTTTCTTTCTTGTAACTGCGGACTTGCACATGGCTGACCGCCGCATGATCTCCTCCTGTACCCTGAAAAACAATTCCTTGGATATGATGGCCTCGTGGTCATCTTCCACATAGTACTGTGGCACAATGCCGTTGTTGACAATTTTCTTCTTGGTCATGAAATCTACCGTGTATGTTTTTTGCAATAATGCATCCCCCATATATTTCTCATTTCGGATCATTTTTGCGATTACAGTTGCATTCCACTTGTCTTTTCCAGTTGCCGTCTTGATTCCCTTTTCTTCCAGATACTCGCTGATTTTAGCGGTACTGTAGCCTTCTAGGTAAAGCCTGAAAATCAGGCGCACCACCTCTGCCTCCTCTGGTACAATGACCAGCTCGCCCTTATCGTTTTTGGTGTAGCCCATGAATTTGTTATGGTTGACAATGACCTGTCCCTTTTCAAAGCGCCTCACCACGCCCCATCTTGTGTTCTCGCTGATATTCCGGCTTTCTTCCTGCGCAAGACTGCTCAGGATTGTCAGTAAGATTTCACCTGTACCGTCTAAGGTATTGACACCCTCCTTTTCGAATACCACTGCTACGTTCTTTTCCTTCAGCTGGCGGATGGTGGTGAGCGCGTCCACAGTGTTTCTTGCGAAGCGGCTCACGGACTTGGTTAGAATCATATCAATTTTACCGTCAAGCGCATCTTTGATCATAGTATTGAAATCGTCCCTCTTTTTGGTGTTTGTCGCGCTTTTGCCGTCATCGGCGTAGATCCCCGCATTTTTCCAGTTCTGGTTTTCCTCTATCTTGTTGGTGTAATATTCCACCTGAGCCTCGTAGCTGCTTTCCTGCTGTTCCAGCTCCGTGCTGACGCGGCAGTATGCGGCTACCTTCAGCCGTTTCTCCGCAGCCTTCACACTGCGGTCATACTGCGGTTTGGCGGGTATCATGGATATTTTTTTCTTTTCTGCTGTTCTTGTCATTTCTGCTCCTTTTCTGTTATTTTATGATTGTCTGGCTGATATTCTACCTTTATGCTGCTCCCATTCAGGAACACGACCTTAGCTGTATTGTTTTTATAGACCACAATCCTTGTGACCAGCTTTCGGTACAGTTCTTCATCAAACTCTGTCAGCTCATTCCTGTCCGAAAGGACTTCCTGCATCTTTCTTGTGCGGTAATCTGTATCATTTATTTTCAGAGTCCGGTATCTCTCCTGTGCCCTTTCATATATAAGTGTCATGATATCCGCAGGGTTGTTTTCCTGCCTCGTATTCACACGGATATGATTATGTTCTATATCGTCGGATTCCTGTCTGGTTTTACCTGTCGCTGCATTTTGCTTCTGCCCACTTTTCGCCAGTTCCAGCCTGCGTTCTATTTTCCTGTATTCCATACTGACTGTTTCTTTTGCTGTTACAGGAGGGGGCATTCGCGTTTTGTCCTGTATCATCTGGTTGATGGCACTGACACAGACTGCTTTCACCTGCTCATCTGTAATCAATCCACCTGTGCAGGATACATGGTTCTGATATATATAATTCTTACATTTCCACTTTGCTGCGCCGCCACGCTTCTTTTCCCTGCTCCTTGGCTGGATATGGCTGCATACCTCCCCGCATTCACCGCAGGTAATAACTCCCCCAAACAGAATTCGTTCGTCCCTTCCCGGTCTGTGGCTGCCCCTACCTTTATCGATGCGTATCTGTTCCCTGCGCTTCTGTACTCTGTCAAACAGCTCCCTGTCGATCAGCTGCGGATAATATTCTGTTCCAAGGTAGTTGTGATTTTCAAGAATTTTCCCAATCGAAACATGTGTCCATGCCACCCTATCATGGGCGTTGCATATTCCCTTCGCTTTTAGGCTCTTAGCAATCCTTGTCGTTGATATCCCGTTATCATAATCGTGAAAAATCTCTTCCACAATCTTTTGGTGTTCTTCATAAATGGTTATTTTTCCATTTACAACTTTATATCCGACTGGCATGTGCCACTGCATCTGCGTCTCCCCCTTTCTCTTTCATAATGCTGTCCTGTTCTTTCTCCGTGAGTTCAAGACCGTTGTGCAGGCAGAATGTAATGTTGTGTTCTTTTGATATCCATATCTCTTTTACTGTCAGGTCAAACAGGTTTTCATCAAACTCCCAAAGCAGCTCCTTCTGCCCTGCCAGCAGCCCGATTAGCTGCTGTGTCTGCACAATCTCCCTTGTGCGCCGCTGTTTTCCCGCAAGCAGTGTTCTTTTTCTTCTGCATTCCGTCAGCTGGTGGATCAGCTGGTTATTGCTTTCCATAAAAAGGGCAGAGTCCATATATCCCTTCTTCATTACCTGATTCAGGATGCGGCTCTGCTCGCTTAAATTCTGTATTTCATTATCCAGCTGTTCTATTTCCTCTGTATCTGCAATCCCTGCGGATAGTTCTGTTAATCCGCTTAATAACGGTTCTAAAATGACTCCCTGATTGGTATAGAGCTTGTTCCACATCACCATGAAAGCCTGCTGTATGGCATCTTCACGCACTGCCTTCATGCTGCAGGTATTTTTGTCACTGATATGTTTATGGCAGCTCCAGATAACCCTTTCATTGGGCTGACCTATGTTTATCTTCTGCCTGCGGAAATGACCGCCGCATTCACCGCAGATGATACGGCCTGAAAATAAATACCTGTTCTTGTATTTACCGCCGCCCATTTTCAGTGACCGGCTCCTGTATTCCATGATTTTTCTCACTGCCTCTGCTTCCTCATGGGTGACAATCGGTTCATGGTCATCTTCTATCAGGTACTGGTTCCGCTGTCCGGTATTTGCCTTCCGCACAAACGGGAACTGTGATTCGGTGTATGTCCGCTGCTGCAGGCGGCTGCCTTCATAAACGGGATTGGTCAGGATTTCCTGAATGGTCCTGTTACACCATTTTTCACCTGACCGTATGGTTGGGATTCCCTTTTTATTTAATTCTTTTGCAATCAGGTAGGTGCCAAGACCGTTCAGGTATGCGTCAAATATCCACCGCACGGTTTCTGCTTCCTCCTCTACAATCACCAGCTCGCCATTCTCATCATTCTTGTATCCATAGGCGGGTGTACCGATAACAAATGTACCCTCCTGAAACCGTTTCTCTACTGCCCACCTGTTGTTTCCTGAGAAATCCTCCGATTCACCCTGTGCAATGGATGACAGGATGGACAGCATCAGTTCGCTTTTTTCAGTCAGTGTGTTGATATTCTCTTTCTCGAAAAGAATACCGACTCCGAGCGCCTTGAGCTTCCTTATGGTCTGGATGCATTCCACGGTATTGCGGGCGAATCTTGTGACGGACTTTGTAAGAATCAGATCAATTTCCCCATTCTCGCAGGCTTCAATCATTGCCTGAAATTCCTCCCTGCCCTTAACTTTTGTGCCAGTGGCTGCTTCATCAGCGTACATTCCTGCAAATTCCCATAATGGGTTGTTCTCAATTTTTTCTGTAAAATAGGCTACCTGTGTGGCGTAGGACTCTGCCTGTGCCTTGCTGCCCGTGCTGACTCTGGCATATCCGCACACCCTCAGTTTTGCTTTCCCGGGCTGGCTGGGTTTTGATGGCGCTGCGTTTATAATTGTGACTTTTTTTGCCATATTTTTTCTCCTTTCCCTCTATTTTCAGGGATTATAAGTCCCTGTCAGCAACATACACTACCACACAATTTCAATAATATCTAGTGTTTTTACAGATATACTTCCGCCAGTTCCGGGGAGAAAGTCTCAATATTCAAAGTCCTGATTTTTTCCTGTTCTTCCCTGCTGATCAGCCCGTTTTCCTGCATCTTTTTTAACAGATATTCTGCCATCTTGTACATGACCTCATTGGCTTCCTTCTTCATTTCTGTTGTACTCCTCTTTAATCTCAACGATACTCATTTCAGTTCTTCAGTCTGTCTGGTATTTTTCTGCAATGGTGTACGCAACACCTACTGTAAATATGGTAAAAATACCAAGTGCTGCCAATAGGGCTGCTGTTATAATAATCCACTTCATATACACCGTTACCTCCTTATGCAATGTTTTTAACTAAATACTGTTTCAAAATTTGCTTCCAATTAACCATGTCATACATTGTAACCACAAATTCGCGAATGCGCTTTACATCATGCCATACCCTGCCATTGTCACCGCCTCATCTTCCAGTGCAAAGTATTCCTCTGCCGCTTTCCTGTCCACGCTTAAAACTTCCCCCGCACTCTTTTCTCCCATCTGAACTGGCACAAGGTGGCTGTTGATTTCCCTGCACAGGTTCTGGTCTGGACACTGATTGATAAATCCACCATATGTATCCAGTATCAGGCGGCCGCACATATCTGTGACCACGATCTTCTCCGCATCAAAAAAATGACTCCCAATGTAATTTGCCAGATTTTCCGGCGTGGCCGCGATCACGCTTTCCTGCTTCATGCCCCCGCCAGCCGGATACAGACAGGCATATCCGATTGTCTCCGTATCAAAAATTCTTTCCAGCATTTCTTCCTCTTCTTTTTTCATCTTTTTTCTAACTCCCTCCTGTGCTTAGCCACACAAGAATGCGGCGGAATACTTCCCCTCCGCCGCATGGTTTCTGTGATTAAGTCTTACTGTCATAATCCTTCACTTTAAAAAAATCACTCTGCTCCTATTCGACACTACTCCCCGAAGCAAAATACTGCAAAGACAGACAAATGAAAAAATAAAATACCATTCTTTGCCTTTCTGTATTCTATGGGCAGCAGTCCAGACTGTCTGCTGGCTGGCAGACATCACAGGAATCTCACCTCCAGCACTGCGTGCTGGCTAATCTCAAGGAGTATCATTATAGGCCATTTCCTTCTTTGCACCTGTCTGCCACGGACAGGCTGTACCCCGGCTTTCCCGCTCGGCTCCTTAGATGTTATCTTTTTTACACATTCCTAAAATGTGCAGGAGTGTCTCTGCGCCCCGGTTACGGCTCTTGAAATGGCTAATGTATCTGTACTGCTGGATATGGCTGGCACACACGATCTTTTTTGTGTATGCTCTCGGAAGCCGCTGCCTCCGGCATTTGTCAAGGTTCATGAGCGGGCTTTCTGACAGGCAGTTCTCTGTCAGAAATTTATCCCTTCATAAGGTACTCACACTAAAACGCATTTTGAGAGGGTACTAATTGAAAAATTTTTTAATTTTTTTCAAAGACGCCTCCACACTCTCCCTGACTGACCTGTCACTGATGCCTGTTTTTTCTGCAATCTGGCGGAAAGTCAGACCCTCAAAAAAATAAAGATGCAGCCGCTCCCTTTGTATCTGCGTGAGTGACTGCACCGCTTTTTGCAGAGTTTCCAGCTCCATCTGGTGAATCATCATATCCTCCAGTGATTCTGTCTCCTTTGTCATCCGTTCTTCCGTCTCACCTTCTATGTATCCACCTAATGTTAGGTGGCGCAGGTCCCGCATTTCCTCTGCATGCGCTTCCCTGCGGAATAAATCTGTCAGTGCCTCATACACCTCATGGGAAACATAGGTATACTCTGTCTCGCCAACAGCATCTTTATAAAAATCCTTAATTCTGATTCTGATCCATTCTGACATCTCTGTGTCCTCCATTTCTTGTTTTTTGAAATGAAGGACACAGGTGGTCCTCTGGCACAGAAACCACATTCCCGGACAGAAAAAAACGGATGGATTCTCCACGCTGTGTACAGCATGGACGGATGCATCCGTCTGTCAGATCTGTTTATTTTTGCATTCCAGTAGCCTCTTTTAACAAGGGCTGGATATCCCGTTTCCTGTCCTGTCAACCTCTTTACTCCCTTACCTCATGGAACTATACCCGTAAGGAAGCAGCGTTTCAACCATTGTGTAATAAGTCTTACGTTAGCTGTAAAAATTTACTTTATTAATTGAAATATCAAGCAATATAAGTACAAAAAAATCCCTTCCGTTTTCTGCCACCCGGAAGGGATTTCTATTTTTCTATCTTCGTTTTTCCATATGAAATTGTATAAAAAGTTTGGCTTTGCCCGCCAGCATGAAAACAGCAGTAATGCAGATACTTTCATAAACGGCACAGGCACAGTCCTGATACCCAAGGTACCACAACAGCGAAAATACAGCCGCCTGCAATGCAGTTATCGTTCTCGCACACCTGCCAAAGTGTTTTTTCTCTTTCTGGTCAAGCCTTCTGTTTTTGCTGTGCATCGGGCTGAATATGATGATTATCCCTGCTGCTGCCGCAAGTGTGAGCACTACCATCAGAACAGACAGGCTGGCAAACTGCCCGCCCATATACACTGGGATAAACAATACAAGACTCGAACCGATATAGCAGAACAGGCTGTCGTCACAGTGAAAACCACCGGTAAAGCTGCGAAGCGTCATAAAAGAGAGAGTAAACACACATACTACCAGAAGCTGCTCTGTAAACAGCCCGATCAGAAATGCTGTAATCAGATTCAGCAGTATGATACCTCCGCTGCGGATTCCATACTGGTAAATCTCACTATCCTCTTTCTCTATAATCCCACGTTCCTGCATCCAGAGGCTTAACCACCCCGACACAGTTAAAACCTCCTCAGTTTTTTCGCACGCTCTGGTATCTCGTCCTGTCCCAGAAACCACATACAGCACTGGTTTACTGACAGGGTCGCCACCGCGAGCGCCACTGCTGCAATCACTTTTAATATCCTGTCACTTACTCCATACATCAGATTTCCATAGTTTTTCATGGAAGCACCTCCTAATATTTGATTGCTTCCACTTTATCATCTGATGTCAAAAAATCAAGCGATCTGTAATAAGTCTTACGTTAGCTGTAATAAGTTGCACTTTTCGTCACTCCAGACGTTCAATTCCTGTCAGAAGAAGTTTTGCCTCAAACACATCACCCCAGTCTTTCAGAATTAAATTCCCATCATACTTTTCCGCCACCCTTTGTACTGCCCTGACTCCCCTGCCGTGCTTTCGCTTATCTTTTTTTGTTGTAGACATTTCCTTATTTTCTTTCCCTGTTTTACTGTTCTTTATTAAAACAAACAGATTGCCTTCCTGATATTTCGTATCAAACTCAATAAACCGTCCCTCCTGCTTCACGAAACAGCAGGCTTCAATCGCATTGTCCAGCAGATTTCCATACAATACACCCATGTCCCCAATTTCAACGGAAACCTTTTGTGGAATAAATACATGAACTGTGATATCAATTCCATTCTCTTTTGCCTTGGCTGCCTTGATTTTCAGGATGGAATTTAAGACAGGATTTGCAGAATAGATGATATCCTCCGCCAGACTGATATCGTCCAGCATCTCTTCCAGTGCTGCCATCATCATACTTCTGTCTCCCTCCCCTGCTGCGTCATAAAGCGTACCCAGGCGGTTCTTCATGTCATGCTTGATATTCTGAATCTCCTCCTGATAGCGCTCCATATCCTTATAGTATTCGTCCTGATAGGAAATCTCACTCAGAAGCATTTCTTCCTCATGCCGCTTTTCTGCCATGTCTGTATAATTTTCCATCATAAGAAACACCATGTAATCTGTTAAGATGATTGTAAAAATGATACACATGCACAAAATTACAGTCCGCGCTGATAGCTGTTCCTGTACTACCTCTATCAGCAGAAAACAGCCAACCAGACTCGCAAGCGGAATCAGGACCAGCATATAGATGACCTCTCTGGGCATGGCACCAAGACGCAGTACCTTTCCCATCTTAATCCGGCAGAACACCTCTACCAAAATAGCCCTGAACAGCTCCATTGCAAACACTGTAATATAATATACCGCCCTCTCGTCTGTCAGTAGCTGTATCACAGATGCCCTGTATATGATATATCCTACTGGTTCTGCAACTACGACCAGTCCCATATACATCATTACTGCGACCACTTTTGTTGATATTTTTTCCTCATACTGGCATATAAAAATTCCCAATATTACTGCTAAGGTGATAAGGTTCATCCAGTTTATCTCTTTTAAGTTGATGATGCTCCCAGCTGCCTCACATACCAAAATCAGCATAATAGAAATTTCCGTAGAAGTTCTTCTCTTTCCGATGAAGCTCTCAAGAAAACGCCAGAAGATACACAGGTCAAATATATTGAGCACCAGACGGATTCCATACTGTGCCATATCACATTCCTCCCTGCACAAATGCCATGTGTTTTTCCGCAAGGATCTTCCTGCATCCTCTGGTCACTGCCAGCTCCTGTCCATTGGACATACGTACTATTCCACCCGAAACTGTTTTTACATGTTTCAGGTTCACGATAAAAGATCCATGTATCGCTGCAAACATCCTCTCGTCAAGGCATTCCCATATTTCTTTTGTTGTCATGTTGGTCTTATATATGGTATCTGTTGTATGGATTAGCGCCTGACGCCCCTTTTTTTCAAAATAAAGGATTTCGTCAAACCTAAGACTGTACCGGCTTTTGCTGTAACCAAAAGAAAAATTCTGATTTGTCATTCCAAGATAGTTTTCTGCTTTTTCCAGAAGGATACGAAGCCTGTCTATTGTAATTGGCTTTTCTATAAAATCGAACGTAACTACCGCAAACACATCTGGCATATATTTCGTATAGCTGGTGAGGAACACAATTAATGCTTTGGAATTTCGTTTTCGAATCTCCTGCGCCACAGCGATGCCATCCATTCCCGGCATTTCAATATCAAGAATATACAGATCTGGTTCCTGCTCCTGTTGACTATATGATGTAAGCATTTCCTCCGGATCTTGAAAAAATTCATACGCGAATGCATATTCAATAATTGCTGCAGCATATCTGCTAAATACTTCCATCGCGTTCGGATCATCATCACAAACTGCTATCTTCATTTATCTACCTCCGTAAATTCGGAAATGAACAGAAAAATGCCTTCTACCTTCCTGTCATTAACTTTCTCATATATGACAATGTCTGCTCAATAAAATCGTTTCGCTCTTCTCTGCTGCAATTGGCGAGGAATACTCCCATATTAAAATGGCTATTCTTTTCCCCACTAATCAGGTAAGTTGGTTCAATTCTATAACGTTCGTACAAAACCAGCATCTTTTCTGGCTGTAATCCATACGCACCACTTTCCAACTTCCGGTAATGCTCCACACCTACACCCAGCGCTTCCGCAAAATCCTCCTGAGTATACCCATTGTTCTCTCTGGCGGTCTGCAACCGCTTTCCAATCTGTACATTAATTTCCTTTTTTTCTGCCCTCATGATTTGCTCCTTACTTTTACGCTAATCATAACAATTCAAAGTCCATATAAACAGATTGCAATACACCCTATTTATTGACGTAATGCATCTTAACTATGCAACTAATTTGAAAAGAATAAAAGAAAAATCATACGATTAAAAATACCAACAAACCACGCTTGCAAATATGCCTGCCATTAAAAAACACTTTAAAAGAAACGCCAGTAACCCGAAAACACAACTTTCAATTTGCCATCGCTTTTTCTAAATCTTATTGTTGAATGAAACAAAAAAAGCATCCCTTCAAAAAACAAAGGATACTTTTTCTGTATACTCTCATTATTTAATTTCAAAAACAAGACACTTTTATTGCACTATTAAATTGACTAATCCCTTATCAAACAAACTACTATCCGAATACATAGGATTATTCTTTTTATGATACCGTTCTATATATTGCTGCAGTTTTGTCTTTACTTTGGATTTATTGGATGTTTCAGAATAATATTCTCTTAACAAATCTCTTATATCCTCTTTTTCCCGCTTGTAAAAACTCTGTTGACTGGAAAGCAGCTCATCCTTATTTCTAAGGAATTGCGTACTTTTTCCAATATCTTCATACATATAGTTTGGAGTCATCCGCTCCATAATATTATTTCTTGATTCCTCATTAAAGCGAACATATTCATTAATTAACTGTCCAAAATCCGAACGCAGGCTTTGGGGAACAATCGTGTTCTTTACATTTTCCAATGCAAACCTACTGGCTTCAAGTAATGCAACTGACTCAAATGATGTACCACGATAGCCAGACATCGCATTAAACTGATCCATTATCGTCGTAGCATTTTTTACTGCTTCCTGAATCTTTGCGTAAGTTTCTTCAGAAAGTTCATCCACATTTTCTTTCATCCACTTATCAAACACTTCATACTGATGCTCTGAATAATCCTGAAACAAGTTTTCATCTCCGAAACCTGACGATGCACATAATTCCATTTTGAAAGGATTCTCTACCCTGTAAATATCAAGTGATTTGGGATTTGAAAATTGTTCCATAAAATGCTGCATAAGTGCTTCCCATTTTTTATCCAGAGACGCATTTTCATTGTGCTGACTGACAGCCTCATCACTTATTTCCACACTGTCCAGTTGTTCTTTACATAAATTATCTGACACTACATCATTGGACTGTGAACGACTATCCCTATGTATTATTAAGCGATTTTGCATTGAAGCAGAAACCCCATAACTAGTCTCAAACATTCTCCTTCTCCTCCTCTAATCTAAAGGATCATGATTATAATTTGATGTAACACCACTTCTCCGTGTCCAACGCAATACTACGCCTTCATCATATATAGGGTGCGGCGTCATAACATCCAAAACTTTTCCTGTCCCAGAATCAATGATTAATGTTGCCACATTACTTTCAAATCCGGAATACTCACTAGAATAACTATTAACAATCCATTGTGTATTAAAAACCGTTATTACCAATGCGCCACTACTAGAAAATGGTGCCCTTATATCAATAAATGTTGGCAACTCTCCCATAACCTGTACTGATTCTCTCTCAAAAAGAACAACATTCTGATCTGAAGTCTTATACAAATTCATATAAATGTTTCCACCTGAATTGATCTGCTTTGAAAATGTAAAATCAATAGGATTTCCATTTACATAAAAGTTTGTTCTATCACCATCAAACTGAAAAACCAATGATTTATCCGGAACATACCACATAAATACAGCATCACTGTCATCTGCCATCTTGAATTTATGTATTTTTATCTTATAATATTCATTATCGCTGCATGTTATCGTATTAGACCGTACAACGATATAATATGTCCCTTCCTCAAGCCTATAATTTCCACTGTCTATATTGTAAAAACTCGATCCATCAAACAATAATGCCTGATAATCATATCCTGAAGGCGAATTAAATGTAAACTCCAATATATCATTTGTACCAATTGTAAATTTGTAAAAATCCGTATCAAATGGACTATCTATTGTGCCACGCATCTCAGTGTTGTATTTATAAGAGCTTGCCGTATCTGGGGAATCATTCATTTCCTTGTCATCATTAACACCAGAATATGTAAACACTGAATATGATCCAAATCCACTTTCTGCTTCTATTCCCATAAAGTACGTGCCTGCATCCAACATACACATTGCTAATTCTGATTCGCCATTTCCAACCACTGCGCTTCCACCAACAAGCTCTAAAGTTGATTCAGATTCATTAAACTTGAACAAATATAAATCAAAATCAACAGCATCATCCATCGCCATCGCGGCCGTGAACTTTGTTTTTTTATCAACTGAAAATGCATACCACCGTTGTTCCAGCTCCGCAGAAACGGTTCCATTTAACTGTTCACCCAAATTTATTAAATACGCTGAATTGGGATTATCATTTACACTTTCATTATCAGAAAGTGCCTGAGCCATATCCACAGAATACTGTGTTTCAATACTCCTCTCACAAATATTGGGATTTTCCAATTCAAAATCCACCACCTGTAGATCAGAATTTTTCTTTATGCTTGAAAAATCCATCACCCCGTTTTCCATGTCATTATCGAAACTTAATGTTTGGTCAACTACAATTTTCTCAACGTCCTCCTCCGCATGGACAACTGTAGTTGTAAGGGGGGCAATTATTTCCCCCAAGAATATGACAACCGCTAAAGCCGCTGCTATTTTTCTAATTTTCATATGTAATACCACCTTCCTATAATATTATGAAATATACAGCCTTATTCCTTACACTTGTTAGACTGTCTGGTCAAATCTGTTGTGCATAATGTCTGCATTGGAAAGATCCTGCAGCATTCCGTCCTTATAGCCAATACTCAGATTCAAGTCCGGAATACGGTAAAATCCCTCTGCCAGAAGTTTTTTGATATTTTCCTCAAAAACGTTATAGGCAGTCCCTTTAAACTGAGCAGGTACTGCATCGGAAGCCTTTAATGCCTCCCTGTATACATCCAGAATATTTTCACCCCTGCCATTCACAAGTCCGGATTCTGTCTGCCTGTATTGTCGTGGATCTTGTCCTGTCACGCTCACGAAACTGTTCAGGGTGTGATATTTCGCCTTTGCATTATCAGATATAGATGCTCTGTTACTGTGCATGATATGGTAAAAAAGTTCACGCGCGTTATTATCCTTATTTAACAGCTTTTCAAGCATTGCTGTCAGTCCTGCATCATCAACACCCGATACTTTGAGGGAATAATTGTAAGGATCAATTGAGAAAGTCATGTTGTATTTACTCAGCATGGCACTGTCAATCCCCGCATTTCCAAAAATATTGCACAGCTGCATGTTGATTGTCTTTCGGTTGTACTCATGTGCCTGTTTCTCCGTTACATCACGTACTTCACCTTTTAAATGGGGATCGTAGAAACTTGCTCCCCCACTCAAACACCCAAATAGCGTCATTTGCAGTTCATTATCATGCATGGCAATTACTTCCTGCTCACTGAACTGCTTATAGTAAGCTGTATGATAATATTTTTCATGAAGTGCATTGTACACCTGATCTACCGTCGTATACTTCGCCCGATTCTTTACACCCATAGCATAATATATATCTTCCAGCTTCTCACATGCTTTATACATATCACTTTCCGGATCATGGTTGTTGCTCTTCACTTGATCCTTTACAACTTTCAGTTCTTCCTTCCATGCAGGTGTTTTCGGCGTATCCGGTGTGTAACGATAAGGAATATTATAATAATTGTAATATGCAGTATCCCTCATGTTTCCCCCTTAATTTGTGAAAATACGATAACCTGTATCCTTTAAATCATACTGATATCGAATATTTAACTTCACACTTCTCATCGTGGATTTTGCAGTTGCCATAGCGTTATATTTAAACTTCCATATTTGTTTAACATTTATGTTATCTGATAAACTAATATTATAAGATCCTCTGGTTGCACTTGATACTGTTGAAGTATACCATTTCGATGGTCTTGCTGGCTGAAGCATGTGATGCACATTTCCCTGACTAGGTGACTGTGTGCTCGATGTGGTGATACTGGTCACTATAGCATTCTTTGGAAATTGACTACTATCCGATAAATCTATGGATATAACTGAGGAATCTCTTCCAGAACTGCTGAAAGGTGAATTACCTGCATTCGAAGCTGTTCCAGACATCTCAACTGTACGTGACCCTGTTCTGATACGATCTGATGAAGAAAGACTGAAATACATATCACCTGTATAATAATCTCCCCTATTCACCACCAGATAATATGTACTATTAGTTGATGTTGTATTATCTATATTTACATACAGACATGGGGTAAGACCTGTTGTATTTATTAAGTTATCTGGATTCTTTACTGGAATCCCTAATGAACTTCCCGATGCATTTCTCAATCCTACTTCCATTCCTGTATAGGCTGTATCAGAAGAAACTCTTACATAAATCTTTTCCCCTGCCGCTACCGTGAAGCGAAACCATGACTGCTGTTCACCGCTATACAATATGGCTGTATCGTTTATGGAACTCCACGTTCCAAAATTATAAGCCGAACCCATTGTCGTGTTTCCAGTAATAGCAGAGGCTGCTTGTACAGTTTTCAGATTATTTCCCATACTCAGTGTTAATGTCAATACCATTGCTACTGTTAAAAGACTACAAATTAATCTCCTTATTCTTTTCATCAAAAATTCCTCCTTGTAAATCAATTTAATCCTGCACTCTTTGATATTTTTACATATGCTTTCATCTCCTCCCAAAAATAACGCAATTTGTTGCTACTATTTCAAATATTACTTCGACTATATAGAAATCACAATCTTTGTCTATTTATTTTACTGTCAATAATTATGATTTGAGCCATCAAAGTAATAATGAATATATTAGTAAATACCAATTACACAAGCCAAAATGCAATCATTCCCGCTCAATGAGCAAAAATAGCAATCATATGTAGCTAATAATAATCTCAAATTAATATCGTTTATCATTTTTAGATATCATATATACTATATCGTCTTAATTCACTAATTATTAATAGCCAAACAATTATTTTATAAAAAAGTCTACATTTAACATTTCTATGCTAAGTGCAGACTAAAATTTTGTGAGTTCAGGTTAAGTATGAAGATTCATCCAGTATTTACTCTTTTTTACGTTTTCACATTCCCCAAATATATTAACTTTTCCGCTTTCCAATATCACAACTTGATTCATTTCATTTAAAATTTCCTCTTTATGCGTTATCACGATTACTGTCTTATATTTAAGCCTGGTATGCAGCAAGGCATTTATCTGTTGTTCTGAACAGGCATCCGTGCTCGATGTTACCTCATCAAATACCACAATCGGACGATCATGAATCAACGCTCTGGCAAGCGCTATTTTCTGTTTCTGTCCGCCAGAAAGCATTGTTCCATTCTGTCCTACCATATAATCTAATGAAACATCCTCAATAAATTCAAATAATCCGCTATCCTTGCAGGCATCCAATATCAATTTGTCCTCTACCTGTTTATACAGACTAATATTATTGCGAATGGTATCATTAAAAAGATATATATCCTGACTTACCACCGAAAACATATTTCTGTATTCATCCAATGAAATATTTAAGATTTCATCTCCCGCAAGAAGTATCATTCCTTTTGTTGGCGTATACATCCGAAGAAGTAAATCTATAATTGTACTTTTCCCTGAACCATTCTTACCAATCAGGGCAGTTTTACTTCCTTTTGGAAAAATAAGATTTACGTTTTCTATTATTGGCTTATCATTATGATATGCAAACGATACCTGTCGAAACTCTATGTCACCAAACTCTGGCACTAACATCTGGTTCCCATCATTTTCTTCCTCCATATCCATAAACTCATAATATCTTTTAGTCGAAGGAATGATACCTGATAGTAAATATCCAATGTTCAATATTGCAGATATGGGACCTGTAACATATGAACTATATGTTATAAATGCAAATATATTTCCAACCGAAAGCTGCATATTAAAAATTAGATTAGCACCTATTACATATAGCATAGTTATAAGTATATGAATTAACATTATATCCACAAAATTATTCCATTCAGCAAGCATATTCATCTTTTTTTGCCATTTAATTACCTGCATCTGCTTATTAGTAAATTCGCTTAACTTGGCTTTTAATATCCCAAAACATTTAACTTCTCGCACACCCGCCACTGTGTCTCCAAACCAATGGGAATAATTCTGACTCTCTAATATATAACTATCCATAATCTGTTTTCTTCGTTGCGCAAACATCTTCATAATGATATATTTTATTGGTATAAACAACAAAACCAATATTGTCATCCGATAATCAAGAATTAACAAACCTACTATGCCGCCTATCATGCTAAATACCTGTGATACTACAAAAAACATCCCTTCATCTGCAATAGAGGTCATATTTCCAATATCAATTTTTATATTATCCAATATTTCTGTATAGTTTTTATCACTAAAATAATTTGCTTCTAATTTCATAAGATGTGTAAAAGACTTTTCTGACAAATAAAATTGTATTTGAGAAGAAATATCAATTCTTTTTTTTTCCTTCAGCAATTCTGTTATAGAATTAAGTGTGTATATTACCAAAGATACAAGTATTAACCTCATCAACAACTCCTTGTTTCCGTTGATAAAGCCTTCGTCCATAATTTGACTACTGATTAATGGAATACATAGATTAAATCCAGTAGATATTACCAAACATATAAGAATAACTGCAATATATTTTTTATAATATTCAAGAAGTTTTAACAGTTTTATTACAGCTTCTTTATTACTCATCTGTACCCTCCGTTAGAAATTCGACTATTTTTAGATATACCTTATATACCACATTTGTCTCTTTTTCCACCATTCTATATGATATTTTTTCCTGTTTGTCAAAATATATCTTTACTGTGATCTCCTCTTTACCCGTAATGTCGATTAATAAATCTACATCATTATTCCCAATTTTTATATAATCTTGACTCTTTAACATAAATAAAACAGCATCTGATTGATTAAAGTATGTTTGCCAATACAAAAAATTATGTATTTGATCCATGTTCTTTTTTCTAAGCAACTGCTTGGGAATGTATTCCATATCATATAAAACACTTTCTATAGTTTCGCTTATAGGATAGATATTATATCCATCATCACCAAAATATTTTCTCAATTTGAATAGCCAAAGCATTTCGTCCTGCCACTTATCTATCTTACATATAATAATAGGAATATTTATATCCACTGGTCTCACAGCACTTTTTTTTATTTGCATTATGCGTGACTCTTTGCTCCAAAAATGGATTCCATGTACAGATTGTTTTACTCTGCCCTCCCCTAAATAAACAATATGTTTCCCACTATAAATGAACTTTGCAAGTTCTTTACGATTCTTTAAAACTAACGTATCGATATGTGATAAATTCGTTTTATAGTTTCCTTTTCTTTCTTTAAAGTAAAATGGTACAATACTTCTTCTACATTCTGTTGATACCCATGCAAATTCTATCCAATCCGGATAACATATAAAATTCTCTGGTCTATATCCTTCACAAAACAAATGCTCTCTCACTTCGCAAATATTTCTACAGTTTTTCTTCTGCATTAAATTTCCAATAAAAGCAGTTACAAAAGGAGCTGCATAACTATTATTCCTTCCTAATCTTACAAAATTACTTTTATTTTTAATATTATGTTCTGAAAAAGCTGTAAAATCAATACCTTTATGCACTTGAAGATCTGATTCTGTACAATATGTATCTCCTGCAACCACACCTATTACATTTGTAAACGATGCTGGAAAAGTCTTATATCCATCATTAGAGGATGCCGCAACAATTATCATATTTTTGTTTGCATAATGATTAATTACATTTCGGATTTCTGCCTTATCATTATAATGCGTAGAACCAAAACTTAGATTTACAACGCGAATATCATTTTGTAAGCAAACCTCTAATGCTGGTTCCAATTTACTTACCATCCCCGTGCCTTTTCCCCCAAGTATACAAACGCTACTTATATCAACATACTTGCAATACTTTTCAATTATTAATGCACAGTTGGTTCCATGCCAACTATATGTACTACTATTAGAATTAGCATAGCTTAAACCATCCTTGTCAATTACAATATCATTTTTTATTGAATTTCTAAGTAAATCTTTTTCTACTCCACTATCTATTACTGCAATCTCAATTTTTTTCATCTGCTCAAATGTCCTAATTGAATATATCCTAATATTTATGCTAGTTGTTTACTCATTTCTTTGACATATATGCATTCTACAATGTTTTCAAGCACATCAAACCTACTATTTATAATATCACTTTCTTCAAAATTAATATTAAAAACATTCTGTAATTCAAAGAAAATCTCAAGTAAGTCTCTTGGCAAAAGTCCTATCTCTAAATCAAATAAACTTCGTTCCAACTGTTGATTTGAAAAACTATCTAAATTCACATTTACAGTATCATCTATTATTCTGATTACTTTATTTTTTATTTCTTCCCTACTCATCGGCTTTTTCTCCTTTACAATTGTTCATATTTTCCATACATAAGCAATTTACTTTCTATTTCCTTAAAAAGAAAATCATCTTGCAAACCTGAATAACTAAACACCTTATGACAATTGCTAGTGTTTTCTTTTTCCTTTGTATATGCATATTCAAGTTCTGGAGTAACAATACTCTTTGAAATCGGAGTAAACGATGAAACAAAAAACGCATCAACTTCTGTTCCAAATTTATATTTACTCATTTTATTTACTTCTTCGAAAAAATCATCTGTATACTCTCCATTAGGTATGGAAAGTATAGTATAATCTGGAGAAATTGCATTAAAAATCTCATAAGCATATATGCCATATCCAAAATGGTGTTTGGATGTCAATGGTAATATGCCTCCAGGAATTCCAATGATAATAACTTCCGGATGTTCATCCTCTTCAATTTTCTTAATCATATTATTTATTGTATGAATTTTCTGAACTTCTGTAACATCATGCGAAAAAATATATGGATTTATAGAACAAAAACCAAACAATCTACTCGTAATTTTACTGCCTATTTGACTCACTGCATAACCATGTTGTTTAAAATATTTTCTCAAATATAATTCAATCTCAAACTTTTGCGCCATAGGAGACATACTACAAATCATCACAATAGGAGCACTAATCAATTTCTTTTCATGCTGACCATTAGCCCAATTTATGTTTGTAGGAAAGTTAGATTCCATCACCGAAAAATTATTATCATATTGTTCACAAATCCCTTTTATGAGAGAACACCGTTCAGTATACGGATTCGCTACATAAACAACACCTATATGCCCCTCACAAGCTCGTAATACTACCTTTTTGATATCCTCTATCTCAACTTTATCTATTGTATCCAAAATGTAGATTATCTTTGATTTCTCCAACATCTCATCTACTATTTCGTCATAAACAATAACTTCTGATTCTGGGTCTCCTGAAAAATAATCAGCAGGCTTATTGGTAATTCCAAAGCCCTTAGGTGCTAACAAAAAAAATACCTCAGAATCTTTAATTAATTCTCTATATTTTACTATTGAAAAATACTCCAAATCATAAGGATATAAAATAATACCTTCTTTTTTTAATTTCATAACTTTCTCCTACTCCTCAAACCTACATCCATGCCTTTTTAATACAATATAATTTTTCATCATATCTTCAATGGCAAGTTTTGTATCCAGACAATGACTCAATCGCGTATTACGACTTAGTTTCCCATTTTCCTCTGCTTTAGAAATACATTGATTGCACAATTTATTACACCAACATTTATTGCATTCATCTTCTGTAATTTTTGAAACATTTAACAATTTTTTTGCTTTTTCCACATTGAATCCTTTTTCTAAGTCTCCTATAATAAAATCTTCTGCTGCCTCGTTCACTCTCTCACAAGGATAGAAAAAACCATCTACATTCACAAAAAAGCGTTGTATCCCTGGCAAGCACTGTCCTCCCGGAGATGAACAAACATTATAAATAATTGTTCTTTCCATAAGATTATGTTTTATTGCTGATATTTCAAATCCATATAATTTCGGAACATACGAAGAAAAAATATTCGTACATTGAAACAAATATAATTTGAACAGTTCATAATAAGTGTCCGTATAAAACTGTGGTGGTTCTAAAATACTCTTATCTTTCTTATTTGATGTATCAACATAGTTACCTCCTACATCCATCTCTTTTACAAGATCATAATGCAGAAAGAATTCATTTGTACAAGAAGGATCTTGATTCATATCTATTACAGCATTAAAGGATACATCCCTTAATGCTTGAGGGTTATCTTCATTAATTTTATTCAAATTCTCCATAATAACCTGAAAGGTTCCCTTATTACTTCCCGCAAATACACGATTTTTATTATGTATATATTGCGGACCATCTAAACTAATCGTTACATGAAATTTATGATCATATAAATACCTTGCTTTATTCACTGATAAAAGTGTTGCATTTGTTGTTATCAAAAACTGAAGAGTTTTTCCCAAAAACAATTTTTCTGCATAATGCACTACTTCTTTTATCAAGTCGAACTCTAATAATGGTTCTCCACCATAGAAACCTATCGTAATAATCTGACTTTGCGCCGAGTGCTGATGAAGAAAATCAACCGCCTTTATTGCGGTTTCAACTTTCATTCTTTTGTTATTGTGTGTTCTATTTACATAACTCCCCGAATATATACAATATGAACATCTCAAGTTGCAGTTCTGCGTAACCTGAAGTGTTATTGAACTTAAATTATTTTTATAATAATCACATAGCACTTCCGTTTCAGGATGACAGATGCTACATGTAGTCTCCCTTTTTCTTAACAATCCCTTTGATAACAAATAATTAATTTCTTTTTTATCATTCTCTTTTAAGCTTTCAAATTCCTTCTTTACGTTGATGCCCTTTTCACTGGAAATAGTTTGCAAAAAAACATAGATATCTTTGGGAACTTCCATAATTATATTGGTATTGACATCATAAAAATAATGCTGATTGTATAATGAAAATAAATGTATATTTGGTATATAATCCATTCTATTGTTTCCTCCTTAATACAGGTTCCGTTATAATTAAATTACAACGGAACCTGCATCCACAGTTTTACAATACGCTAATAGCTGCTGCCTTTTGGAATATCTTGTTTGTATTCACTATTTGTGTGCTCTGATATCCTGTCTGAGATAAAGTAGAACCTGTACAATTTTTACATGTAATACATACATTTGTACAATTGCAGTTACCACAAGTTGCATAAGCAACAAAAGTCCCCTGCTCCATTTGGCTTTTCTTTCCTAAACGTTTCATCTGTTACCCTCCTTTCCCACTTTTTTAAATACTCTATATTTTAATCAGAATATTTAGCAAATTATGGTCTCATAACATTTTTTTCATATGCACTTATTGCCCTGTCAGAATTTTGTGTTCTTGACTGAAACTCCCCTTCCGCCAACTTCTGATATGTCTTTTTCTTTAACTTTTTCTTTTCTGCCTGATCTTTTAACTGTTGATCCTTTAACCACTTTTCTTTCGTTTGCTCCTTTAATCTATTCCTCTCTGCTTGTCTTTCTTCAAACAACTTCCGTTCCTGTCTTTTTTTATCATATATTCTTTGCGCAGTGGATTTCTTTTCGTTTCTTTCATTCTTCATGCTGCTTTTTATGCTGTTTCCTGCGGATGAGCCTTTGCTGACAATAGACATGCTGGTACTACCTCCGCAATTACCGTTTTCATCAAAAATCCATTGCTCATTCACAACTTCTGCTCCTTGAGCGCTCCAAAATGACGTCATATTCTGATGGTCAATCGGTAAATGTGCGAGACTTCTTTCCATCAGTTCAGCCTTTTCAGGATCTTTAATACACTTCTGCAAAAATGCTGGTGATATCGTCACCTTATAACTAGGGTCCGTCAAGCATGAATATTTATCTTTTAAATATTCATAATACTCTGATACATCGTCATATTTTTTACTTGATTTTTCCTCAACACTTTTATTATTCCTACTCCTCATATAAACAGTTCCCATAGAGTAATCACTTAATCCAACTTGCATTCGATACCTCCTCAAATTATCAAATTATCTTTTAAACTGCAAATTTCACCCATTCCATCTTAATATTTCCTTAAAACAATATTTATATCTAAAAGTATCCATAACCTAGAGATTTATCCAGTCATCATCTACCCACACACCTTTTGTTTCATTCCATCTGCGATACTGTATTACATCATTTAAAATTCTAAACTTTGTAACAATTATATCATTTCTTGGCTCCACAGATATATTATTACTTACAGTTTGATATGAACCAGTACATTCCGCTGCATAAACATTTCCAAAAGGACTAAAGCTCATTACTGAAAAAACAAATAGAATAAATATTTTGTATTTCATTCTAATTCCTTCCCAACAATTCTTCATAATACATTTATAACTTCAAACTACCACTTACTTTTCACTTTTTACTATTATATTAAAACCTGCTTCTATCATTTTTTGAGCTCCTTCTTCATCTACAGGAATATCTTTATTTTGAATGTGAAGAAAATAGGTTCCATCATCAACTTTAATCAAATATGAATTGTTAGTATTAACTTCATAGGCATTCTGCTCTGTTTCTATATCTTCTTTCGGCGCTTCATATTTAGTCTGAAAAATAAAAGAGTAGGATATTAAAAGCAGACAGATAGAGATAATCCATGCAAGAATAATCCCTTTCCTTACTAAAATACACTTTTCCTTTGCAACCAGCTGAAAACGCTCAAGAAGCAGTTTCGGATTATCATAACGAAGTCCTGCAGATTTTCCAGTTTTAAGACTGTCTTTGTACTCATTTAGTATAACCGCCAGATAATCGCCTTTTAACTGAAGATCCAATTCCTTTACTGCCGTCAGGTCACATCGGATTTCCAGACTCTGGTTCAAATCCTTTTTTAATAAATATACACAGGGATTCCACCAATAGAATGCACATAATATGTTAATCAGATTCTTTACCAGAATATCATTATTTTTCAAATGAGAACACTCGTGAAGGAGTATAAACCGCAATTGTTCCTCTGTATACAGTTTATCAGGTATTATAATCTTCTTTCGCAGTATACCAAAGCAGCAGGGTGTTTTGACTGCTGCAATCTGAATTATGTCAGGCTTTTTACTACCATTCCATATTGTATCTGCAATTTGTGCTGCTTTACTATTTCTTTGTACCGGCATATCACCAAAATATCGGGCAACTTTCACATACTGAATCACATAATGCAGTAAAATCAAAAATGCTCCTAAATACCAAATAAAACGTAACATATCAAACACCGAAATATCATTTCCTATATTTCGTTCGATACAGAAAAAATAGTATATTTTGTTATAGAGCGTTCCGCCGAATAGTACCTTTGTCCATGAAAATTCAACAGGAATGACCATCCGCATCATGCAAAACAAGTATAAGACAATCACACCTGAGACACTGCAGATATCAATTAATTCATATTTCGTTCTTAGCACATAGTAAATCAAAACAAGAATACTGCTCCACAGAACAGTCATCCAGACTGAAAAAAATGTAATATGCATGCTTTTCCTTATTTATCCTTGATGGACGCAATGACTTCTTCCAGCTTGGCAATCACTTCTGCATCTTTTTCGCCCTTGTTTTTTCTGCTTACGCCAATCAATGCAGCAGTAAGATCTGCCAGAGAGTTTTCGTTTATGCCTCTGTTTATAAGAACCGATGAATAATATTCCTCTTTCGTGAGAGAAGGTATCAGCCTCCTCGCATATGTTTTTGCAGTCTTTTCAAGTCCTGCCACCTCAAGATAACCGTTATCAGACAAAGACTGTACTGTCCTGCATAGAGTGATATTCGTCCAGCCTTCGGATTCCAGTTGTTTTGCCATCTCACTTGCAGTCAAAGGTTTCTTGATTTCCCAAAGATAGTTCATTAGTTCTTCTTCTCTTTTGTTTAAGGTATCTTTCTTTTTCAACATCGTCCTCCTATTCATATTTTAACATCAACTAGCAACATATATCATTTTATGATATTTCATATGCTATATCGTCCATTTTTAAATTTTCTTAATAGCAAAATATTTTTTTATTATGACATACTACAAGTCAAAAAAGAAAATGGCTTCGTTCTATACTTTATTCCTGAGTGAAAGAAACTCTTTTGTCTGACCAGCTATTCAGAGAAATCATACCATGAAACATCAACGTTCAGACTGTTCTTCAGCTTTTATAGAATACTAATAGCCAATATTCTTAGGCAAGTCAGATACACAAGTTATTTCAAGACTGTTCCTTAGCATGACAATTCAGGGAAAATAATAAACAAAAATCCCATGATTGGAGAATTACCTTTATCATGGGATTTTAATTTATATTTCTTATTTGTTATACCCGCATCTGCTTTTCTGTATCTCACCTGTTGCAAATCGAATTAGCTCCTCTGGTGTAGGTATCTTTCTCCTGCAGGGTATTTTTCTTTGATAAGCATCCGTAACACTGTTATTTTTTGACGGGTTTTGATATGCAGCCAAAATTGCTCCCTGCATCTCATTCCTTACTTCTTTTACAGTCACACCGTTCTTCCGCGCAATCTGACGATATATTTTTCTCACATTCATTTGCAGCTCTCCTTATGATTCATCAGTGTATATTTTAAGATTTATTAGTTCATAACTTATACTATAACTTTTTTCTTGCAAAGTCTGTCGAAATTTGTTATTTATATATTTTTTATGATTTATTCGTTCATATTTTTGCTTGTATTCACTCTTGTTAAATCATTTCATCTGGTATGTCTTGTACTTATACTAAATATGTACCAGCAGTTCATATAACATGAATCTGTTTAGAAAGAGGTGTTTGCTATAAAAACTACGTTTAACATACTGCGTTTCGGTGAACGGCTGCGTGCCTGCCGCGTTGCCCGCAAACAGACAATGAAAGAATTTGCAGAACTATGCGGAATTTCTGAACGCTATCTTGCCGATATTGAACGAGGCGTAAAAGCGCCTAAGCTCGAAACATTTATAGGAATTGCTAATGCTGCAGGCATATCACCAGAGTATCTGCTTCAAGACAGTCTGGTATCTGCAAATACCGAATATCTTGTTCAGGATGCCTTAAAATCTTTACCACAAAAACAACAGGAACTATTTCAGGATTTTATTATTCATCTGGCGGAAAGTATGAAATAAATATCCTTTATGCAACTGCTGTCAGCTGTTGAAAAAAGATTTATCCGACAGATTTCTCTCATGATAATATCCATATGATGGTTATTCAATCCTTAAAGACATAATTGTTTCATTTTCTCTGTCCTTACAGTTAAATTGATTCCTTCACTACACAGGCCACGGTGAACCATACCATAGTTCACCTGACCTTAATGCGTACTAACCCCTTGGTGCTTACTTTATGATTTTGTAAAGCAGACTGCTCCTGCCACCATTTTCACGCCATCGCTGTTTCTTACGGATATAGCCGTTTTCCTCCAAATCGCGGACTGCACGTTTGACTGTGCTGACAGAAAGATGCAGCTCCCTTGCAATGGTACCGATTGCCGGGTAGCAGAATCCTTCTTTGTTCGCGCGGTTTTGTAAGTATATGTATACCGCTATGGCTCTGTGGGGCAGGTCTGCCTCATAGATTTTTCTGTCATATGTCATGCTTAACCCCATTTCCTTTTATCTAATCCTCCGTCCGCAAAGGCTGACGGACTCTAGCCACGTTTTCATTCATCTGTGTCTGCTGCATTCCTCCATTTCTGTTTGCTGTATTCTGCCTTGTATTTTCCTGTTCTTCATCTACGCAGCACATATATCTGCGCACAATCTCCTCCTCAATCTCCTGTTTGTCCGCATACGCTACTTTCCTCGCAGATTTCTCCTCAATTTCATAGGGTTCCTCAAAGGTGATTCCCCATTTCAGAAACAGTTTCAGTTTTGTTTTCATGGGGTGGCAGCCTGTTTTGGACACAATAAAATTCCCTTTGGGCAGTGATTTGAGTTCGTCTGGTGTCATGAGCGGTCTCTGCATCATCTGGAGCGACTGGCTTGGATCATTCTTTCCCCTGCTGATGGAACCCGACAGCACGGTTCTGTTTCCAAGGCTCTTTGACAATACTTCTGCAGATTCTGAATTGGGCGCAAAGCCGCCAAAAATAGTGTCCTGACAGTTGTCAATAATAATCTCTGCCCCTTCTTTTCCGTAGTTTTTATTTAACTGTGCAAAGGACTGTATCATTGGCACGATGCTCACCTTTCTGGAACGCGAGGCTGAGAACATCATCTCCGCACTTTCAATCTTTGGTATTGTACCAACTTCATCCCAATAAAAGACGACACGGTTATCCAGCTTCCCGCCATTCTCATCAGCAACTACCAGTATCTCCCTGTAAAGTTGCTGCAAAATCAGGGAAATAATAAAGTATTTGGTGTTGTCCTCCTCCGGCATGACAAGGAACACTGCTGTCTTTTTCTTACAGAACTGTTCTGCATCAATGGCAGTGTCAAAACACAAAATCTGCTCTAACTCAGAATCAAGAAAAGAATTAAGCCGTGAGAGTGCAGTTGATAAGACAGACTGCATGGACTGTTCCGCTGTGTTGAGCGCTGCACCTGCAAACCATTTTGCCTTGTGGGTATCCGGCAGCTTTGCCATTAACAGCTGGAACTGGTTCTTTCCCTTTACCTTTGAGGGCGCCAGCAAATCCTGTATCAGCTTGAACACACTGATGATATGGCGCTTTTCATTCGGGCAGAATTCTGCAATTAACAGAATGGCAGCAGTCAGCACACCTTCCGCCGCATCATAGAAAAATGCATTCTGCCCATAGCTGGAACTGTCTGCGCCGCCTGATGAGATGATGGTCTTGGCTGTAATCTTTGCGTACTTTTCTGCCTTTGCCTTGGCGCTGAGGTTATCACTGTCTGCAAGAAATTGATCCATATATTTGTTGACCAGATGGAGCATGTTGTCTCCGTCGCTTCTGGTCGGATTGCGCAGATCGATGACTGCCGTCTCATAAGCATAATACTTTTTTGCTATGCCTGCATAGTTGCGGTAGAGGTCGCCCTTTGTATCTGTGGTCAGGAAACTCATGCCGCAGGCACAGGCATATTCAATATTGGGATAGAGAAAATGTGCTGTCTTTCCGACACCTGCCGCACCGATCATCAGACAGTGGACATCTCCTGTATCAACAAGGGCATAGAGTTTTCCTGCACGCTCGATACTGCCTAACACAAGTCCCTGCGCTTTTGGCAGGTTTTGACCCTTTCTCCATCGTTCCGGCTCGTACTGCACCTCTATATAGGTTTCTTTGATTTCTTTTTTGCCCGCAAAACGCGCCGTTCCATGCTGCCCGTCACCTACAGTTCTGTTTTTGATTCCATTTAACGTGTAATAATGCGACATCAGGGAAATGCCGCCGATAACCGCAAACATAAAAATCCCTGATACCACAAGCATGATTACTGGCTGCATAGTAACATTCCTCCTTCTGTGCCCTGCGCCTTATGCGACTGCCTGACGGCCGGTTCCTGATAATCCACTGCAACAAAAATATGAGCCTTAATACACTCCATTGTCAGGCTCATACATTTCTTTACAAACAGCTCCTTATTCTCTTTTTGAGATAAATCTTTTGTATCCAGCACCTCCATTGTCTCCTCAAATGCTTTCTGCATTGTTCTGATACGGCTGTTAAAATTTCCCTTATCCTGATGCGGTCTGTAGCGTTTTTGCAGGTTATCAAGAATCTGCGTGTCACCTGTTTCTTTTCCTAATGCCCTGCCTTCTTTTTCCATGCATTTTACCAGTATGCCTGTAAGCAGCATGCCCGCCTCGTCAAATGCCTCCTCCAGATTTTCTTTTGTCCTTCCTTTTTTCAGAGCATTATAAATTCCCTGATAGTAATAACAAATATATTCTTTGGTGGCATATTCCATTTTCATACTCTCTGTTACCTGCTTTAATACAGCTATCCATGCGTCACATTCCATTATCTTTGGATGCTCCTGCGCTGGCAGCGCTGCTTCTCCATTTATATTTTTCAGATCTTCATTCCAGTCTTTAAATCTTGGCTGTAACAATTGAATCTTTTTGTAGTTATTTTGGACTAAAATTTCCGCCAGCCGCCCGCTCGCCTCGATACCTGCGGCATCATGATCCAGACACAGGACAACAGTATCAAGATTAGAATAATCTTTTAACATCTGGAGCATGGCGTGTTCTGCCACACCGTTTAATGTGATGTAACTGTTCTCCTGCCAGTTTTTTGGATATAAGGTCAGAAATGATAATAAATCAATCGGTGCCTCAAACACGTAAAGCCTGTTTCCCTTTCCTGAATAGCCAAAACCATAAGAGGAATCCGAACCCTCCTCATTCATGCGGAAGCTTTTGCTGTCAGAACAGGTTCCTTTTTTATGGATATGGCGCACTTTTCCCTCTCTGTCTTTCCCGACAAATACAACGTTATGATGTTGCGCACATTCATACAGTGTTCCCTGTCTGACAAAGAACGAAAGGATTTCACGGCTGATGTGGCGCTTTGACATCAGGTAGGCATACACCCGCTTCATGGTGTCGTTTTTCTCTGGCGGGACAGGAAATTTCTTTTTGTCTGGGACTTCTGTCTCCTGTAACATTTTCTGGTTCATATTATTTTTATCTGCCTTTGACATGTCTGTATTGACTGGCTGTACCGGATTCGCAGTTCCTTCCTGAATCTTTTTTGTATCCTTCGCTTTTTGTACCTTTTCTTTCTGCTGCTTTATGTTACCAGATGCCGCCCTGACTGGTATTTTCTGGCTGCCTCCACGGATAACCTGTCCTGTCTCTCCATCTAACAGGTAGGTGACTGCCTCTGGATATGTCATCCCGAAAAACTCCTGCATGAAATCAATCGCATGGCTTCCTGCCTGTTGGCTGTGGCGGTACCAGCTGTTTCCCCGAAATGTCACGCTGCTGTGACGTTTCCAGCGCCACTCATTGCCAGAGCGTTCCACTTCCTCATGTTCCTTCTGTAATATATCTGCAATATGGACCGCATTGGCACGCTCCTTCTGTTCCTCTGTAAAATAAATAAATTCTCCCAAGTATGTCCTCCTCTCTGAATAGTCCGTCTTGAAATTACACTGGTTTCAATTCATTTTACTGTGTCTGCACCATCTCCTCCCTGTCGTCTTTTGCATGTCCCTGTGCAATCTTTTTTGCCTTCACTTTTCCTGCAAGTTTGCGGTCAATCCCCATCCGGTTTCTGTCGCTCTTTCTGTTATCCACATTTTCCTCCATGATTTTCCCCAGATGGTGCATAAGTCGCGACGCCATCATCAGCAGGTCTGGGTGTGGCATGTCATTCCAGTGCTGCAAAAAATAAGCAGCATAAACATTTCCCTGTTCCGCCGCTGATTTCAGATATTCATATGCTTTTTCTTTATCACGTTCCACGTCTGTTCCGGTCAGGTATGCTTTTCCAAGGAGATACTGTGCATACTGGTTTCCTGCATGGGCAGATAATTCCAGATAGAAAACTGCCTGCTCTACATTTTTGGGTATGCCCTCTCCTGAAAGATACAGCTTTCCTAACTGATACGCCGCCATGTCACTATTCTGTGCTGCCGCTTTCGTCAGATAGAAAACTGCTTTGGAGATATCCTTATATTCTTCTGTCAGATACCATTTCCCAAGACGGTACTGCGCATAGACATTTCCTGAATCTGCCGACCTGTGCAGGTGAAAAAATGCTTTGTCCATCTCCCTTGCAAGCAGTACGCCATCACTATATAACTTACCAAGTGCATAGTCTGCAAACGGATTTTTCTGTGATGCTGCCTTTGTCAACAGCATTACTGCCTTTTTGATTTTTTCATTATCAAGTGTTGTTTCTGGCTGCTGATGGAGTTTTTGTACTTCCTGCCGGATATAAAGTTTTGCCAGCTGGTATGCTGCATGGATGTTTCCACATTCTGATGACATGGTAAAATATTTCTCTGCCTGTACTTCATCTGCTTCGGTTCCGATACCGTGGAGATACATGTTCCCGATTCGATACCAGAGCGTATTATCTCTCGATTTTTTCTCCTGATTTAGAAAACCCGAAAATGCAGCGCAGAAACAATGTTCTGCTTTTTCCTGATTTTTTTCTGTGCCTGTTCCTGATTCATACAGCCTTCCAAGCTCATAGGCGGCATAAGGATTGCCTTTTTTATAAGCGCATTGGAACAGCGCAAAAGCTTTTGTATGATCCTGCGCCACACCTTTTCCATGCAGCGTAAGCATTCCCAGAGAATATAATGCACTACTGTATTCTTTTTCTGCCGCCTTTGAAAACCATGCTGCCGCTTCTGTCAGATTTTCTCCTGTCCCAGGACCATACTGATACATCTTTCCGATATGGTATTGCAGACAGGCATTCTTCTTTTCTTTGTTAACTGCAAGCATGGCAGAGAGTGCCCTGTTATACCATTTTTCTGCCTTTTCTTCGTCTGGTTCCACGAAAATTCCCTGTGTATAAATCTTTGCCATATCGTACATGGCATAGGCATTTCCTCTTTCTGCCTCCTCCAGCATAAATTCATAGGCTGCCTCCGCGTCAGGTTCTGTTTCCTGTGTGCCATATAAATAGACCCGCGCTTCTTTGTAGGCATTTGTCCATGCCGCATAATACTTTGGTCCATTGTATGTATTATAAACAGCAGTTTACAGTTTTTGGACCTTTCTAATCCAAGACTGAATATGGTGTTCTAATAACTTTACCAACGCACGGGCTTTTTTTACAGTTTCAAGCGATTCCACAAAACTGTTGAATATTATGTTGGCCTGAATCTGCTGTCCGATCTCAAATCGGGTCTCCTGAGCGCTGAAAGACTGATAAGATGAAAATGTTTCATCACTATAAGGAAGCAGTGTCATGGCACTATAAGAAACAGCCAGAAGGTTGATAAGACGCTCTATCCCTTCACGGCTTCTTATGCGGTATTCTTCCAGTGACCAGAAAGTCTTTCCTTCATAATAAGAGACTTCGATGTTCCAGCGCAGCTGGTAACAAGCCAGAGGAAGATAGCTGATATCCTCTTCCCCGTATTTCCGCATACGCTCGTCTGCGCAAAGGCTGTAATCGAGGGTAATCTCATCCGGCTTTTTTGTACAGAAGAACAGCCTGCGGCTGTCTCCTCCCTTTTTGGGGGCAGTAACAAAGGCATAGACTACCCGTTCACCCCAAAGCCTTGTTAGCACAGGGCGCACTCCTATCTTCCAGTCACCACTTTGGGGTGTCGCCAGCTCAAAATCTTCCAGGTGGATGCGCTTCCCGTATTTCCTGGGACGGCCGCGCTTCCCGGTAGGAGCAGGGGGAAGCTCGTACATGGCAGTGTCGACGCGGGCATTGCAGATGATGCCAAGATTTCCAAACTCATTGATGAGCCCTGCCACTTCGGCTTTCGGGTACCAGCTGTCACACAGCAGGAACACCTGCCTTGAGGAGCCAATCACCCCCATCGCCTGCCGGACCATTTCAGCGGCGGTTTCCAGTTTGCTTTTTTCCTTATCCCAGAGCCGGTATCCCAGGGGAACCGACAGGTACTGGATCTGCCCGTCCTTTAAAACCGGGAAGGACAGCAGGATGCTTACCATACAATGGCCGTTCAGGTAATTGGAGCCATTATGTGCAGCATGGTCAAAGAGTTTTGAGCAGAGTTCAAACTTTTTGCCGAATTTCTCTACCATGGTGTCATCAATGGACAGGAACAGTGGCTGGGTTTCAAGGGAATCTGGAACCACTTTGACCACTTTTGAAACAGTGGTATCACTCCAGCGGGAATGATCACAGCTATCCGTCCTCAGTGTATAATAATACGCATTCAATGATGTATCGGCAAGTTTTGACAGTACATGGCTATGCGCAAACCTAACAGAGCGGAAGGTATCAAGCGTCAGTATTGTTATAATCAAAAGGAACAGGTTCCTTGCGGTCGGTTTTGTAGCACCAGAAAAATATTCACAAAAGTAAGTATTCAGTCTATCCAAAATGGAGTTTTTCAAGTATAATAAGCGGTAGATACAAACTCATCTCTTTTCGTATGTATTTTAGTTTGACGCTTAAATTATACTACAAAAGATTGAGTTTGTATTTTATTTTTTAAAAAAGTTGTAAACTGCTGTATTATAAACAGCATCAGATATATCGCGTTCGTCCAGTTCCAATGCTGCTGCATCATCAGGCATCTCAAAAGTTATATACTCATTTGAATCTTTTTTCGATGTTGTTTCCTGCCATTCTGTATGAGCTTCACCTTCCTCCCATCGTGTTTCTAATTCTGAAAATCCTTCTTCCTCTGTGCAAAGATACCCCTGACCGAACCGCACTGCCTCACGGATAACCATGTTCTTAATGCTTTTTAATTCCTTCTGCCCTGACATCGGCAGCGGTTCTGGCATGGTATCCTTGTAATAACACAGGATCTCATTGCTGCTTTCCAGCCATGCTCGATAGCATGACGCAACCCGTTCCTCCTTTTCCAGCTCATCCACAATGTTGTTTACAATCGCTTTTACATCAGCTTTCAGATACCCATAGACTTTCTTTCCGCCTGTATTGTTTAGCCGCTTTGACAATAACTGCATCTGTTCCATAATCTTTTCATTATGACAGATCCCTTGCTGCATCTGCTGCAACAGAAAAAGCAGGCTCCTGTCTGCCTGCTCCTTTAACTGTTCACGCTGCTGGGTTTTCTTCTCGTAAATGCTCATAAATTCCTGCCGGAAAATATCATGCGCATAGGTGGAACGCATGGTGTCAATTCCCTTTTTCGTCAGATAACCTTCTGATGCTTTCATGGAATATAACACCAGATGTACATGAGGGTGATGGGATTCGTTATGAAATGCCGCATACCATTTTAAGTTCCTGCTGTCAATCTTGTAATTTTCACAAAGTAATTCCACCCTGCTGCGAAGTAATGCCTGCCACTGCACGGCACTGTCGTATCCGAGTCTCTGTGCATCCTCCCGCCGCAGGCTGATAACATTTGTCCATACAACTCCTTTATGGTTTGCCACCTCCTCTGCAACGCGGGACAGAACAATGGGTTCTCCCTCATTGGAAAACAGACCGTGGGTTCCTGTTTTTTCAACGCCCGGCCTATGTGCAAGATAGTCCACGTAATTTTTCTTTTTGGCAATGATGTCAAGATGATTTTCCAGTGCCTGTATGATAAACTCGGAAGCGTTTTCCCTTGTCGGTCTCTGTAGGTAGTCGTAATATTCATGCATCTGCCTTGCGTCGGGAATTTTAACTAAAATATCCTGTATCAGTTCTTTCTGGTTTGCAGTTGATGGCAGGTGCGCGGTTGTACTGACTGCCTTTTCCACGCCGTCACGGGTTCCTATGTAGGTCACGAAATTTTCAAGATGAGAAGGCGGAGCATTTTTTAAGTAGTTGCAGCGCAGAATTAGTTTTGGCATTGTCTACCTCCATAAATATGATTTGTCAACTTGTAACCTCAACGATTTTGATACCGGTATGCATCTTCAAATTTTACTGCACCATTGATCCGTTTTACTTCCTCCGCACACTTTGCCTGTAATTTCCGCAGGGTTTCTTCCTCTACTTCATGTCCGTATGCAGTCACATGAGACAGCTTGGAGACCTCGACTGCCAGCTTATACATTGCCCGTGCCATGCGGTTCTCGCTGTCTTTGACAGTTGCATGCATGACGGACGAAATAGTGGACAGCATATAGTTCTCGATTTTTTCCGAAGTCAGATATCCTATGTAAAATTTCAGCGCCTGATTGAGAAACTCGTTCCTTGATCTGACATCTGCCTGCCGGAGCAGGCTGTCAGCCTGAACCAGTAATTCTTCCTCAATGTAAAATGCTTTTCTGACTTTTCCATTTTCTTCACTCATAATCCCCCCCACATCATCTGCTGTCCTTCTGTCTGCTCCCGCCCTGCCGCCTCCTGAATCAGTTCCCTGAATATCCTCTCATTTGTCTGATGGAATGTCATGCTTGTTTTTCCCATCTGCCTTGACAGGGATTCATTTTTAAATGCCGCTCCGTTATAACTGTCTGCCAGATCAGCGCGGGGCAGTACAACATCTGTCAGATCATTTAGTTCTTCATACTTGTCATTAAAATGAAATGCGACCGTATCCTGCTCCAAGTCTACTGCAATCGCAAACGGAGCTTCCTTTTCCATATCTTCTGCAAGCTCCTTTGTGATTTCTGTAAACAGAATTTTATCCTTCAATGCATCTGGGAAAAAATATGTCCCTTTCATCTGTGCCAGCAATGGTGCCGCACAGATATCCTGTTTCCCTGTTCTCGGCCGTCGTAATGCGTCTTTCAATCCTCTTAGGTAATCAGCCGCCTCAAATGGATAACTAAAACCACCAGCATATTTTGTGTAAAAATAAAAATCTTTTCCATTTTCATGTACTGTATAAACTGCCCTTGTATCCATAACAAAATCAGCCTCCTTTCATTTTTTTGCATATCCGATATCGCATCTGCCATTTGCCCGCTTGTTCTCTCCTTCCTCCAAAATCCTGTATATCACTCCCAGTCTCTTCAATCCTGCGATATGGCATAACATTCTTTTCCCTTTTTCCCTCTAAATCCCCGTATCATATTAAAAATGGCATAACATTTTTAAATTCTTAGAAAAAGTTATGCCATTTGAAGAACTGCCCGCCGGCCCTGCCGGCGGGTGTTTCACGGTTTATGCCGCCCTAAAGCGGCATAAACCCTTTAACCTGCACCATTTTCGACCCTGATGATTCTGCCCTCTTTCTCTGCCATATCCCGTATTCTGGAGCTGGTCATTCTTCCTTGTTTTGAGACATTTTGCTTCACTTGCCCAAATTCGCCCCAAACAGGGCAGAACTGCCTCCAGCCGGTCATCTTATCCACTTTTTCCAAATCAGGGCACACAGCGCCACACGGTCGTTTACAGGGGGGACAGCGCTTTTCTGCCTGACTTTTATAATGCTTCAGGATTTTGCCGTATCAGAAGGCAATAATGGTCATTCTGGAACTCAGCTCTGGCTCCTGTCCTGTAAACTGCGAGATTTTGCCAAACTGCTCTGAATATTTTTTGATCTGCTCATTCGTAAGCGACACAAATTCTCCGTAACAGTTCAGCCTGCGGCCTCCTGTTACGGGCATCAAACCATACAAAACCACTTCGTGGTGTCACCCCGCATACCGTGGCTTGATGCATCTTTTGTATCAGACAGCTTATCCGTCCCGTCTCCCGGCAGCAACACAACACTCTTTTATAAATGCAGGGAACAACAAATCCAGTATCTTTGCAATACTTTTTACCGGGGCAGTGCATACTTTCCATCCTTTTTTCTCTGGATTTACGCACTTATTCTTCAGGAAAACCGCTGTGTCTGCGCAATATTTCTCCTGTCAAAATTTCATAAGCTTCCTGTTTTTTTCTCTCAATCAACACAATTACTCTGTTGATGAAGCTCCTGTATTCGCGCCGCCTCTTGCCTGTGATTTATTCGCTCTCTGGATTGCGGGCGGCACATTCCCCCGGCTCTCAATGTACTCCCTGACTGCCTGCGGAACATACTTTTCATACATTTTTCCAAGGACATCATTTAACTCTGTCTCAAAATCAGCATCTTTTTTGCCCATGTACTGCCTTATAGCGTTTAACTTTTCCTCGTCATATTTGATTGTCACCACTGCCTGCTTCATTCTTATTTCCTCCTGATTTTATATTTGAAAATGAATTTCACCGCAGCAACCTACGGAGAAATTACCTTCCCTTATTTCTTTTTTTGTAACAACAGCGTTACAGCTGCTGTATCATACCTGACATTCCGTACCCGTTTTGTCCATCACAGTCATAGTTTTGTGCCTCCTCCCCGGCTGACCGATCTGGCAGGAGATCCTGTTCAGGCTGCGCCGGTTTTACCATAGACAGCATCTGGCTCTCCCTGTTGTAATGGTATACTTCATTCGACAGCCGCTTCTCCGGTTTTACTGCTGTTTCATTTGCCTCCCTTACCATGTCTTTCATGGATTCCATATCCATTCCTTCTGTCTCCCTCATAATGATGATTTCGTCCACAGAACACGGGAGTATGACCAGATTCGAATCCAGTTTCGCTGCAGTCTTTTCCATGATCTTCCTGTCAAACATGCAGGCTGCGCCTTGTATATCCCCGTCATTTGTAAGCACAAACAGGATATCACCTGCCAGAGATTCCTCCGCTTCCGGTTCAAGCGAAATGCTGTCACACATCCCGCAAAGGACATCATCCATTGTGCGCAGTACCGCCGGATATTTCTTCTCCATATTCTCCCATGCGTCTTTTTTCAGCTGCGCTTCGCTGATGCCCCACGCCTCCAGCTGGCTGTTATGAATTGCAATGATGCCGTTTTTATTTACCCTGAGTGGCACCCTGACGCCATAATACAGCGCCAGATCCTCCCACTGTTCATGCGGCATGTCTGACAGCTGCGCACGGTTTGCCTCTGCATTGCAGACAGCGACAGTCAAATCATCTGTTTCATACACGTCCGTAAAATAATCCTTATATTCTTGTAATACCATTTTTGTTTCCTCACATTCCCATACACATTGCGGATGTCTCTTCCGGTTCTGCTACGCTTTGGTCTGCCTCATGCTCCTGCGCTTCGGCTTCACTTTGTGTGCTTTGTGCCTCTTCTCTGGAAGCATTCTGCCTCGTACCCTGTCTGGCATTTCTCCGCCCTGTCTCACTTGGTTCTCTTGTCTGACGCGGTGCTCTGGGCACTCGTACAGGCACTTCCTCCTGCTCTGCGGCGATCTGGCTGTCCACAAACTTCCTGACCTGCTGGGGCACATACTTCTCATAGGTCTTGTCCAGGTGCGCTGTCAGCACCTCCTCAATCTTCTCATTCTGCTCCCCAAGAAAAAAGACAAGCGCCTCCATCTTCTTCTCCGGGAAGGTGATTTTTATTTCTCTGTCTGCCATTTTATCCTCCTTTTTGTCTGAAAATCTATGACACGTTTTCATGCAACAACTTTAATTCTGCTTCTAACAGCAACAGATGACAGTCCAATAAAATCAAGCAGGGAAGAGCCATCTTCCCCTGTTTGGCACCTGTCAGCTCTGGCTGAAAATCTTCTTCTGGGTGCCCGTGTGCACAAAAAAACCGGACACATTTCTGTATCCGGCATACCGCCATTTTCATATTTCTTTCTTCTGTTGTCATCATACTATAGCGCAGGGGACTGTCCCATATTCTGTTCTTCCTTTGGGAACGGTATCTGAAACAGCCGCAGAATCTCTTTCTGCGATTCAAGCTCCCGCTCTGCGATGAATGCCACAAAGTCCCCGTCATCCCGGTGTGCCCGCTCCAGCAGGGACACATACTCCAGACGCAGCACAGGCGGAACAATCACTGGCAGGTATCCGTCCTGAATCAGCGCAAGGTTCATAAGAAGCCTTGCCACCCTGCCATTCCCATCTTTGAAAGGGTGCAGGAACACAAACCGTTTATGGAGCTGGGCCGCAAATTCCACAGGATGATATCCGTCCCGCTCGTTCTGTATCCACTCAAACAGCCGCCCCATCTCCTCTTCTATCTTCTCCGGCGCAGTCACAGGGTAACGGGAACCTGTAATAATCACCCGCATATTTCGGTAGCGCCCGGCATAATCCGGTTCTACATTCTGGTAAAACAGCTCATGCATCCTAAGCACTGTGTACTCATCAATGCAGCGGTTCTGAAGCGCAGAAAACATAAAGTCATAGGCTTTGGCATGATCCACTGCTTCGAATAGATCTCTGAGCGGCTTTCCGCCCACTGTCAGACCATCCTCCAGAAGCACTTTTGTCTCGCTCTCCGTCAGGGAGTTTCCCTCCAAGGCATTCGATGTCCATGTAAGCCCCACCCGGTAATAATCCTTTATCTGTTCCAGTATTTCCCCCTCCAACGGGCGCAGTGTATTGATTTCTTTTTGGAAAAGGTCTATTTTTCTTAGTATCTTCACTCTGTCACCATCCTTTCAGATCTACTGTTATCATACCACAATACTCTTAAAAAAGCAGCACGAAGTACAGGCTGTGTTTCTTTTCCTTATCTGCTATTTTTCCCTGATATGCCACATATGTCCCCACCTCATATCATCTGCTGACAGTATTTTTCAGCCTGCGTGTTCTCTCTGTGTCCGTATTTTTCACACTTTTCCTGTATAATTAGACCAGAAACAGATGGAACAAATGCAGAATACCGCGCATAGGAAGAACCCTCGCTCTGCACAAGCACGCCCTCCCCGTTGCTGTCTCCTGTCACCAACAGGCAGTGCCATACGCTGTCCCATTCACCCATCAGCTCCCTGTTTTCGTCTATAAAGTCATAATCATACAGCAGGTGTTTTGCAAAATAGTCATACTCCGCATCTGGCAGTACAATCACTTTTTCTATGACACACTCGTTTACTTTCGCTTCCGGTTCCTTTCTCCTGAAATCTGCCCTCATACTTTATCCTCCAATTTATTTTGTTCTTCCTCATAACAACTTATTTCACCACTTTCACTTCATCCTTTCTCACGAAAACCAGTGATCTCATTTCCTTCAATAATCATACTTATCTGTCCTTCCATACACTGATCCTCCATCCACCACTGAAAGACACTCTCCGGCGTTTTCCAGCCTGCGACCTCCTTGTTGCCGCAGACTTTCCTGTATTCCAGCATCTTAGCAAATGTACGGATATAGGCGTCCTTATATTTGGGATAGCGGCTAAACTCACGCCAGCGCTTCTTGCCTGCCATAGGGCAGCCAATACACCCGATTCGTTGAAATCCCTCCCTGTACAGCGGATTAATCTCTATCTGCTCCTTTTGGATATACCACCACAGATACTCATCATCCCATTCCAAAATAGGATTTACCAGCGTCTTTGATGTCCGGTAGCAGCTCTCTACCATGCGGTGTACCTCAGAATTATCATAATTCATAACAACAATCCCGCCCTTATCGTTTGAGAGAAACAGTTCATCATCTGTCAGTTTTCTTGCTGTACGATCTGGTTTTATAAGGGTGACGAACCCCTGATTCTGCCTCCGGTTCCTGCTCTCGGACTTCCTTACGCCGGTTATCACCTTTTTCCCAGCACCTGAATACTCCTTTAACTCCTCACAGCAGTACCGCATACGGCGCGTGGGTGGTGTCTTATGCTTCACAATAAGCTCCCACATGCTCATGGGCGGATATAAGACGACCACGCCCCTTTTGCTTCTCACATACCTCACAGTCTCCGGTGCGTCCACCGTAGTATGGTTATGTACCGCCTGAAATTTTACCCCGCTTTTCTTTGCAAGATGGAATACTACATCCGAATCCTTGCCTCCACTGTATCCAAGCTGGTAAGGTTCGCCGCCCTCAAAAGTTCTTAATATCTCCAGTGCCTGTTTTTCTAAATCCATTCATTCCCAGAGCAAAGCATGCTTTATCGTCCGGACAAATCTCCCTGCTCCTTTCCTGATATGATTGCTTCACCTGCACAGAATAACAGTTTATAAAAACAGATGCCTCTGGCATCAAAAACTACTGCGGCCTGCCATAAAGCACCTGTTTATCACTGTCAAATAAATTCCTGTACACTACTTTTCCTTTTGAATAAGAGGCATCCACCACCTTTCCGTTTCCTGCATAAACACCCACATGGGTGATGTTCATAAACCTTCCATTGGGCTTGTAGCTCCAGAATACCAGATCGCCGGGCTGCAGGTTCTGTCTTGATATGGTCAGGTTATGCTCCACCATATAACGCCCCTGCTCCGCCGCAGTTGTGGGAATTATTATCCCTGTCTGCCTGTAACACCACATGGTGAGGTAGCTGCAGTCCACATAGCTTCCCCTTCCCCGGTAATTCTGTGAATACGGATCTCCCAGCCGTGACATGGCAAGTTCTACTACTTTTTTGCCTGCCTCACTTGCAGGGAGATCATAATAAGCAGTCTCCTCTGGCATATTCCAGCCATGCCAGTCATCAAAACCATCTCCTTCCTGCGGTGCGGCAGTATCATATTTTGCGAGATACCACACATTCACGGCATTGGACTGCTGCTCATAAGTTGTGGCTTTACCATAATCATTTTTGATGTTGTTAAATATTTCCACCTTGTTTGTGACTGCCACCGCAGCGGTGTAGGTCTCCTCCCCGGTGCTGCCATCTTCATGTTCTATCAGCCTTGTCCTTTCCTCATAATCCACAAAGCAGTCTGCAAAACGGACATAATCCTCCGCATCCAGCCGCACCCTGTTCTCGCCGAAATACAGGGCGTAAAACACCGCCCTGACCAGATCACGGTCGGGCGGCTCTCCCTCTGACACTTCCTCAATCCTGTCAAGGACAGTATCAAGCTCTGCAAAGCTCTCCTGCATCTTTGCGATATATTCCCTGTAGTCAGCAGGCATTTGTGCACCTGCATCCCCTCCCCTGAAAGCAAACCGTACTGCCGCCCGGTTATGGTCCGCGCCGCCGGAAGCCACACTCATAAGGCACACAATAATCAGGATAAGCGGCAGGCACAGGGCGGCAGTTACAGAAGCGATCCCTGTCCATGTTTTCTTACTGCTCCCGGCAGCAATGGCAGCCTTCGCTATGATTACAGCAGATGCTGGGTCCATGTATTCTCCTCCATTCCTTCCAGTTCCTGTACAGCCGCCTCCCTGCAGTGCGAGACACTGTCCATAAGAACCGCTGTGTCAAATCCGGCATCCTGATATCCCTTCCTGATGGTTTCCAGATAAATGTCTGAAGGCATTCCGATGTGATACCTGTCATTCATCGTGTATGCCATGATAGATTCGCATCCATTCTCTGTCTGTACCTTTAGATCCGCTTTGCCGTAAAGCCTTGGATATCCCTCATAAACATCAAGCCTTCTCTCATCATCGGGACCGATCTCCCAGATCAGCACAGGGACACTGGCACCTTTCTTTGGTTCCACCGTTGCCACAGCAGAGCCGTTGTATCCCCGGAATAAAAGCTCATAGTCCTTAATTTCTCCCTTTCCAGCCACCCTGGCTGTCGGACACCGTCCCGCCATCTGACTCAGATTTAGATTGGAGCCATAGGCAATATATTTTTTTCTTTTCTGCATGTTTCTTCTCCTTTAAATTTTTTTGATTTCTAATATTTACAGCGTCATACTCATTGCCTGCGCTTCTTCCTCCTGTGGTTCTTCTGACATTTCTTCTGTCTGAATCCTCTCTGGTTTTGCTGTCTGCACAGCTTCTTTCTTTTCTTTCGCCGCCCGCAGCCGCTCCTTCTGCCGCTGTGCCTGCTCTGGATCTTTCCATGCGATGCTGCCCTCTAAATTCTCCAGCAGGAACTTCCTTGCAGTCTTGAACTCATCACCGATCATGCCAAGACGCAAAAGCCATGTCCGAAACGTATATTTTTCATTGGTGCTTGTGGTCTTGATACGCCCCGCGCTGGACTGGCTGAGCGCCTGTGCGGATATCGCCAGACATAATTGGATATAGGTCTTGACCTTCCCTGCATGCGTGGTGGAGTTAAAGAGACGGAATTCTACCGTCCCTTTCTGGAACACACTGTGCAGGTTCAGGCAGTGATACCTGCTTGTATGGTAATGTTCATAGCTGCCGTCCCTGCCCTTATACCAGATCTTGCTGACCTCCTGCAGCGTCTGCGGTTTCTTACGGTTGAGTTCCTGCAAAAAATCCTCTTCCACCTTCTTACAGTAACGGTACTCCCTGTCCACATCCACCCGCAGCGCCTTATAGATCAGATCCTCCTTGCTGTACATGATGTTCGTGAGGTTGCGCAGCGTTTTTGCATTGTGAGGGGCTGCGTTGATATGTACATGGATGCCGCTGTTCTCCCCTGCCACCGCCCCCGCATGCCGCAGCTGGCGGATGATCTCCTGTATCCTTGGAATATCGCTGTATTCACAAATGGGGGATACAAACTCTACCTTATAGTCATCACCTGCGCGTGTGCCGTCCTTTTTCTTTGCTACGATGCTGGAATCGTACATGACTTTCCACTTTCGGTTTTGCTCATCCATGACACTGTATTCCTTGTAAAAACCGCCGTCATAGTGTGACGGATATCCAAGATATGTACCAATTACTTCTGCCGCTTTCTCCCGTGTAATGCCTGTCAGTTCAATCTCTATTCCAAACTTCTGCTCCCGCATGTCCATAAAACACTTTTCTGCCTCCCCTCTTAAAATTTTTTGTTACTGTAAAATACTATATTTACATGCCTCTCTCTGGCGGCGCCCTCACGCACGCCCTGAATACAGTCATTGTCCTATTCTTCCGCGTTGGAATAAATTTCAGAAATCTATCGTCCACCAGCATTTCCAAACAGTTTTTCCTTATACTCCGGCGCATGCACCATCAGGTTGTAGCGTTCATTGCCGCACTTATACAGGCACACGCCCCTCTGCGGATAACGGATCAGGTTGTATTCGCTCTGCTCTAACTGCAGGGTATCAACATAAAATTTCGCGTCAATGTTTCCCGCATTGAACAGGAATGCGTGGGTAGGAATGGAGAACAGCGGCTTGGTGTACTCCCGGATACCGTCTATGTTAAAATCCTCAAGGTTCTGGCTTGCAAGGATGACTGCACTCTCCTTCTTGCGCACACGCTTCATAAAATTCCGTATATACTCCACCGCTGTCAGGTTCGTGAGAAACAGATAAAATTCGTCAATGCTGGCCGCCGTGTGCCCGTTGGTCAGAAGCTCGTTGGACATGTATGAGAGGATATTGAACAGCATGGCATCCTTTACATTTCTGCTCGCCTGCAGAAGTCCCTTCACGCCAAACGTCAGGAAGCTGCTGTCCGTGATGTTGGTATGCCCGTTAAAGAATTTGGACTCCGCCCCTTTGCACATGGAGTGGAGTCCAAGACAGATTTCCTGCAGTAATTCTGCGGTATACAGTTCTTTTTTCTTCACGTTATAGTGTTTATATTCCTCCTCCATCAGCTCATACAGATCCGAGAGCACAGGATAATCCTCTGGTTTTAATCCCGAAAAATCCGTATTGTCACAGATGCCCCACTGTTCATACAGCTTTGCCAGCATAATCTCAATGGTGTCAATCTGGCTGTCCGAAAAATTCCTGTATGTCCTGAAAAAATCCTTTAAAAATGAGATATGCTGGCTTAATTTTGAGGAACAGCGGAACGCATACGGTGCCTCTGTGTCCTCTGGGCTTCCGTTTTCGTCCCATGTCTTTGGCTCCAGCACATTGATCCTATACTCCCCGCCCATCAGATCCACAAAGCAGCCGCCGAGATTGCCTGTCAGGTCTGTATACTCGTGTTCGGGATCTAAACAGATGACCTTCATGCCCGATTCCCGCAATGAAGTTAATATCAGCTTTAACAGGTAGGATTTTCCCTGTCCTGAGTTTCCAAGAATCAAAATGTTGGCATTGGTTTTATCATCCGCCCTCTGGTTAAAGTCCACGATGACATTGCTGCCAAATTTGTCCCTGCCGATATAAAAACCATTTTTATCTGTCTTGCCAGAGTAGTTAAACGGGAACAGATTTGCCACGCTGGAGGCTGGCAGTGCACGCTCAAACTGCTCCAAAAAGACATTTCTTCCTGCCGGCTGCACGCACATAAATCCCAGCTTCTGTCTGAGGAGCAGTCTGTCTACATTCAGTTTTGATCGGATCAGCTCTGTCAGCACCTCCGTCTGTAAAAGTTTCAGCTTCTCCACATCTGGTGCAGACAGTTCAAGAAACACAGCAGTGTGCAGCAGCGGCTCCCTGTTGCGGTGCATGGCGGCAATGATGTTTGTCACATCCTGAAGGTTGCTTGCGGCCGTTACGGTCTCCTGCAGGTTCTCCGTGGTTCCCTGTTTCATGCGGTTTTTGTTTGCCGCATTGCTGATGATCTTTTTCTCCTCCGCAGATGTCACCTGCCTCGTATATATGCGGAGGGTGACACCGTCCTTCTCCCCAAGGTGGCGCAGGATTGCCTGCTCGTCGGTGGCGGTCGGGTATTCCCTGAGCGCCCATACGCTGCGGTAAGTGTTGCCGCAGATATAATGGTCCGTGTAAAACTGGATGACAGACGGGGCAATCATGTCCAGAAATCCCTTGAGCTTCACCTCTCCCGGTGACTGTGTCTCCATTTTTTTCTTCCTGTCTTTGTTCATTGTATTTGTTGTCATTAAATCCTCCTTCACCATTAAACCGGGCACAAAAAAAGTACCAAACATTCCGTCTGATACTCTTTGTACCCTTTTTTCGTATTTGCTTTACATAGACTGTACGGATGCCTGCCGCTCCTGCATTCCAGCCTGCTCTTCCTGTTTCAGAAGCTGTTCCATGCTGCAGTCCAGTATCTTCTTTTTCCGTTCCCTGATCATTACTTTGTAAAATTCTTTCTGTACCGGTTCCAGAAACGGCGTTTCTTCTACCAGACTGTCAATGCGCCCCATGTCAATACGCCCGTAAATACGCTTCAGCGCTGCGTTACAGTCCCCATTTTTCAGGGAAGATATAAATTTATAATAAGACACCTTTCTGCCGTGTTCTTCTATCGCGGAAGCCGGATACACAAAGATACGTTTGTCAATCTCCTCTTCCTGTTCCATAACGCCCTGCATTTCCTCTAATGCAAGCTGTGGATAGAGACAGGAACCGCAGTCATATACCGGCGCAATCTCCGCTGTCTGTTTCTCCTCATCCACCAGAATCCCCCAGTTTCCATTATGGCGGTCAAAATTTCCAAGCAGGGCATCCACAATAAACATGTCCCAGAAAAAAGACTTCATTTCTGCATGTGGTATCAGTGTCTGTTCATCAATTGCTGTCATAATGGAGGAAATTTCTGTGCCATACCCGTTCTGCTCACTGTCCACGCATGTATTTTTCAGCTGTGCAAATTCAATCAGCCTCTTCCCGCTGTCTGTAAAATCACGGCAGGCAACTACTACCTTTTCTTTCCCCCGTCTGTCTGTATATGTGCCAAGAATTGTCTCCTGTACCTTCATTCCAAGCAGTCCATAAATATGGCAGGCAAGGTATTCACTGATGCAGCCGTTTGTATAGCTCATGGTTTTGCTGCGTCCGGGTACTGGCGGGAATTTCAGCATATACCCCTTCCCCTGATACCGTATATGTATCTTATTTCCATTTGCTCCGCCATAAGCCTTGAATTTATTCACTTCGCACGCTGTAAAATCAATCATCTTCTTCTGCCTCCTCTCCAAACAGGTATTTTGCCCGCAGGTAGTCTGCCTGTTCCTTTGTGATCCGCCCTCCCCACTGGCAGGCATTGATGGAGCCGTACAGCTCTCCCCACAGACAGTCCATATGCGGCACCTGATCCTTTTCTCCCTGTATAAATTCATCCAGGGAATGCTGCAGGCTTTCCGGCAGCCCTGTCTCCAGATACTTTTTATCTCTGGGCCTCCCGTACTCATCCATGTCATTTCCGGTCTCCAGAAGCACCAGTTCTTCCACACTGGTCCCAAGCGCTTCTGACAGCTTTGAAAGCAGTTCTTTGCTGCACTGTTCAAAACGGATCTCGCCATAGCAGAGCTCTGACAGCACATCCCACGGCACTCCGCTTATTTTTGACAGGCTGTAACGGGACAGCCCTTTTTCTTTTATGCATTCAAGCAGTGTCAATTCCATCACCTCATGTACATTATATTGATATCCGGACAGGAAAGCAACACAAATATAACACTCCCGGGCGCTCAGTCATTTAAGATAACCCACCGCTCCCCGTCAAATTCCTCGAACTTTTCCGTTGTTACATTCTGTTCAAAATAGACTGCAAGTATCCTTCTGATGTCCTCCTCCTCCGCACGCGCTGCCTTAAATCCCTGCTCCACCAGCATCTTCTCAATACGGTTTAAGTAAGCGAACGTCTCGTGTTCCTTCTGTTTTCCAAGCCGCAGAATCAGTAAAAATTCCCTTGCCGTCGCCATCTGTACCTGCATCCGGTCAAGGTGTCCCGCGTCCAGTTCAAGGAGCTTCCGCACTACAGGATTCTCTTCCTCCTCCGCACGTTTCTTTAAATATCTTTTGTTGTCCTCGAAGTTCTCCCTTGAATTGAGACACATCATTTCGATCTCCGTGATGCCTTTCAGAACGGTCATCAGGCCGTAAATCCTCGCTGACAGGCTCTCCTCGGACAATACGGATAAGTTGCTTGGCTGTATCAGGAAAAATACCAGATCCTCGTTTCTATGGGTGCGTATACTGTAATCCGTCAGCTCCCTGATCCCCATCAGTTCTCTTGTAGACTGTTCCTTTTTCTTATTCATCTGGTGTATACCTCCATTCAAAATACTGCTGTGTTGTCAGAAAATAGGCGCAGGCATAACGGATAAAATCCATAATGGTCGTATCCTCCACCTGTATGGTCAGAAAGGCATAGGCTCCTGCAATGACTGACGGAAACCAGACGCCTGCAAAAGCGAACGCAAACACAGAGAATAAAATAATGGTTCCTGTGACCGCGAGGTCTTTAAGCTCCCACAGCCACATGGATGCCTTTGACTTTAGATTATCGGGATAAATATACATTCTTTTCCTCCTCTCCTCTTGATAAGACAGACAATGCCGCATGCAAAAAAATCCGCATACAGCACTGTCAGATTATTTCCGGGCGCCCTGTATGCCGCTGGCTGACAGAACGCCCCCTTATGCAGTGTTTTAAACTGCCACAGCCCGCGCCACAGTCCTTGACAGGTTGACTGCACTTTGCGCTGCATACACTCCGCCCATCAGGTTTGTCTTTGTGCTGGTATCCAGTCCGAACTGCCCTGCAATCCTTGGTACTTCTGTGCTGGAAAGCATCAATCCAAGCCCTAAGAGCGGATGATCTAGAAATACGAGAAGCCCTGCCGTCAGTATCGTGGACTGTAAAAATGCTGTGACACAGATTCCGATAACCTGTTTGCACCACTGTGTAAATCCGTCAATATATCCCCTTGGCACGGAAAACATATACAGGCTTCCTACCGCGATCTGGATCACTAAAATACCACCCCGCTTCAGGTTTGCAAAGAATACTTTGATCACCGCATACCCCATCATCACTGCACAGAATATCTGCAGGATGGGATTTCCGATACCCGGAATGGCCGCTGACATCAAAGCCCCCTGCGCCATCTCACCAATGCTCTCCGGGTTCACAAGTCCCGATATGGCGGAGCCAAAGGTGCTCTGCAGGGACACACACAGCGAATACAGACTGACTGGCAGCACCGTGAACAGGCTGACTGCCATGAAGCCCTTCACATAATTGAGCGCTGTATCCTTCACGCTCCCCCTGCCGCCCTGATATTCAATGGCACACTCAAAGGCTCCGACCACAATCCCAACCACAAAAAGCGTCCAGCCAAGATACCCAAAAAATGTAGTTACCGCCTGTATCCACGGCAGCTCAAACAGCTCAACGCCCATGTTGTTCATCATTGCAAAGAAGTCATTCAGAAAGCTGATAATCTTTCCATAGATCCAATCCACGATCTGATCTAAGACCACATCCGCCACAAAATCAAATATAAACATTTCACACCACCCTTCTACGCTCACAGGTCACTGCATCTGCTTCATGCTGCTGTCCTGCTCCCCCTGTGTCATTTCCATATCCTGAAAAACAGACAGATACTGGTCTATTCCTGCGGATAACTGCCTGTAATCCCCTTTTGTGGGATGATACACATACCAGTCGCTTTTCCCGTCATCTGCCCATATGCAGGGTATGATGCCATCCTTAAAATTTGGATTGGCCACCTTCCTTTTTCCCCAGATATCTGAAAAACGAAGGAGCATGCTGTCCACGACGCCTTCCTTTCTGTTAATAATGGATGTTTTAATGCCTTCATACTGATCAGCTGTTCCAGTTGTTACAAATTCTATCCTTGCGCGGATATCTTTGCCGACTGTCCCGAAACAGGCCCGTCCCACATATTTCTGCTCCCTTAATATGGCGCTTTTTTCCATCACTTTTTTCAATTCACTTTCATAAAAATTCATTCCGCTCCTCCTATATTCCAAGAATTGTCCAGATGTATGTCGGCGCGGTCAGTGTAAATACAAGACAGGCAAACAGGATTGCCGGGGCTGCCCACTCAAACTGCCCATGCTTTCTGTAATCAAAATATGCAGTACCTAATTTGCCAAAGAAAAACACTGCAAGAATCAGATCAATAGCCGGAAATACCACCTTATTGACCACGGTCTTGATCTGGGCTGACGCATCCTTCCATGTGCCCTCAATCGCCCCTGCCACATCTCCCGAACCGCTTGCACATACAGTCATCCCGAACATAAGGGAGAGCACAAATACCATCATTACAGCTACCATCCATTTCTTTTTCTTCATCTTTTTAACCATTTTTTTCTCCTTCCTCCGGACAGTTTTGTGCCCGTAATCGAGTAGGAAAGGTTTATCTTCCCCCCTACTCACCGCGCCGCCGATGCGCCACTTTAGTGGCATTTTTCCTCTACATCAGCGTGTGCAATCGAGTAGAGAAGATTCATTTCCCCCTACTCGCCGCGCCGCCGATGCGCCACTTTAGTGGCATTTTTCCTCTGCATCGGCGTGTGCATAAAAAGGGACTGTATTCTATTACAGCCCCTTACTTCCTTGATTTAAAATCACATCCAGTTTTCCTTCAGGTTCACTGGTTCTTTCATATTTTACAGGTGCTACTCCACTCTCTGCGGTGCGATATGCCAGTCATCCCATAAGTCCCCTTCGATCTGTACGGAATCCGTCAAATCCATACTGAGCATCCCGTCTGGCGTCCAGCAGTCCATCAGGTATGTATAAACCTTATATGTGCCATCTGGCATCCATATGGGTGAAAAGTGTGTCCTGCGGTTGTAGGTGGAATAATGGTTCTTCTTAAATTCAAATTCCGAACTATTACCATTTTTTGTTCTGTCCAGCAGCCGCCAGTAAGTCTTATAATAAAATTCTGGAAAATAGCTGACCGCAGTCTGAGGAGCTGTCGTAGCCGCAGGCATACTGGTTAATGCACGCGACTTTACCAGAATGTTTACCCCATAACCGCTCTTCATAGTGGATACCGTAGCTGTAGGTGATTTTTCATCCGTTCTTAGTTCCATGTTCCCTGATAAGGATGCCGCATACTGATTAAGATCAAACGCCCACCAGCCCTCGTCCTCCCAGTGCCCATGCACATTACTGCACTCCTCCTCACAGGAATCAGAATGGGATTCTGGATGCCATACCCAGTTTTCCTTCCACCACGCAGACCACACACTCCATAACGCAGAAGTTTTCTGGGGGTTGGACGGTATGACTGCATTTCCTGCATTGTATGAATCATTCCTGTCATCTGCCACGGGATTCGGTGGCGGATTCTTATCCAGATCAACAATATTTGCCGTAATAGTCCCTTTGCTTGGGGCACCTCCGCCGCTTACACTGACGCTGATTGCAACTACTTGCTCGGTGGTCGGCGTATGCCATTTGACCCATACAAGCTGCTGGCCGCCTTGAGGATAATACACATTTGTGACTGTATACGTCCTTCCCAGCATGGAAAAGGATACGCTGACTGGATGATCTGGATCACTCTGGCCACCACTCACAGTCACCGCCGTGATCACATCTGTATCCACCCTGTACTCATAGTCTGCCACGATGACTTCCGGTGTTATAATCTCCGTAAACCGCACAATGCCAAGCCCCAGCGAACTGATGATATCTTCATCTGATACTTTCTGTGTTTTAGAGCCTCCCCATGCCGGATACCCCAAATCCGATGTTTCAAGGAACAGAGCAAGCGGCAGGTTCTTATGGGTGAGGGACGGCATCTTCTTTCTCACTGTCCCGCCTACAAGCAGGTTATATTTTGCTGCTTCTGTGGCTGTAAATGCCACCCTTGTCCCCTGATATGTCACATAGGCTACTGGTTCAATCAACATCTTGTATTCCCCGCATGTCAGGGTATTGAAGTTGATTCCCGCATGTCCTGCAACAGACCTTATAACCTGCTCATCAGTAAAATATCTTTTAATCGCTTCCAGACTGGCTCCCCCGCTGGATGTACTGATGATCTGCGGAAGGGACTGTACTGGATTTATATACTTGTAAACTTCTGTAGCTGGCGTAAGACCTGCACCGTTCCTGTACTGGCTTTTACACACTTTTCCAAAATGCATGACGATATCATCTGGCTTTTTGTTGGTGAGGTCAATGGGTGTGGACACTGCGTATCCATCCGATGCCCTCACTACCGTCACTCTTACTCCTTCATCCCTGCTTCTCCAGAAATTTGAACTTGTCCCGCTTCCCAGCCCACCGCCTCCGTGATCAATATTTCCTTCCCCGGCTGCATAAACTGTCACCGGAACAGTGAGCGAAAACAGAATCACAAAAAGCAGGAGCCTTTTTTTTACATATTTCATATTCCCTCCTTTATAGACAGCAAAAGCACAGCTTTTACACTGTGCTTTTCGCTCTTCTATTCTTAATCCATAATGCCTATCTTGTTGCCGTTTTCGTACATATCCTCTGCATAAATGCCCTGTCCTCCACCTCCTTCATTTGGAATCCAGCCAAACCCATCAACATAAATCATCCCGTCCTTTGTATCCCCATGTGCTGGCGTATTATCTTTCGGCATAGTTTCCTTATCTGGCTGTTCCACCGATTCTCCGGGTGTCTCATCTGAAGGCTGTGCCACTGGTTCCTTCGTTGATTCATTCGCAGGCTGTTCCACCGGCTTATTTGCCTCCCCATCTGATGACTGTTCTCCTAATTCTCCTGTATCTCCATTCTCCAATGATGCTGGCGGTCCGCTCGGTTTTTCCTTTTCTGTCTTTTTTGGCTCTGGCTGGATTTCCTGCTCCCTGTCACTGGCTGTTGTTCGCTTGGGATTTTTGTCTATCTCAATCACAAGGGTCTCTTTTGTTTTTATTTCCCCTTCTTCTGTCTCACTTTCCCCTGTCATTGTAGTCTGATTTTTCCCCATATCAATAACTATCTCCTCCGTGTCCCCGGTATCCTCCCCGATTACAGGTTTCTGCACCGGCTCCTGATAAAGCGTTTTGCTGATCCCAAAAACCAGCCCCACACATACTGCAGCAAGTCCCGCTGTCACCAGCCATTTCTTTGTCTTTTCCTTCATATAAAATCCCTCCATTCTTACCAAAATCTGGATGAAAAATGCCGTATTTCAGGCATTTTTCGGTGTGAGATTTAGAACTTCTTCGCGAAACAGCCCTTGCTGTGAGCGTTAGAAGTTCTTCTCACACTAATCCCTCCTGATATGATATTTATTTTTGTTTTTTCAAGCCACACCCTACCACATAAAACTGTACAAGTCTATCATTATGTAATAAGTCTTACGTTATCTGTAACAACTTACTAAAACTTCTCTTTATATGCTGCCCTTACCTTTAAGCTGATTGACAGATCTGACACGGTCTTTCCACCAAAACGGACTGGCACATCCAGCCGGATGGACGCATCCGCATAATAGGTTTCACCCAAAGATGCCAGCGCCGTGTTGGGAATATCCACCGAAAGTCCGCTGATACGGTACTCCCTCCCGCCATCATTATTGAATCTGACATAACCTTCCCCGTCCTCCTCAAGACCGAGCAGGAAACACAGCCGCCCATAAATGTCCCCGTAGTCCACAGCCGCCGCAAAACCCTCTCCATCTGGTTCGTATCCGGCCGCATACCCTTCCCGGACACCATGATAGACTTCGTTATAGTTGTCATTCACCGTGGAAACCACCGCAGATTCCACTGCATCCTTCACCCCTGCCGCGGTAATGACAAGCCGCATGTATTCGCTGACACCCAGAATAATAAACAACATTCCTATCGTGGCTGCCACGGCAAGCGGAACCATGTTTCCGGCAGTGTCCCTCCACAACATTTTTATTTTTTTCAGATATTGTCTCACTTCCAGTACACCTCGCTTTTTCCGGATGCCCTTGCCCTGATCGTTACAGGGAATGAGCCAAATCTTCCAAACAGCCCCAGATCTTCGTGCAGAACCAGCGTGACTGTCACCTCCTCATTCAGCTGGATACTGCCGCTCTGTGACCAATAAACCTCCGGGTGGATTCCTGTCTTTTCCTCCAGCACACGCTGCCTTCCAGACGTCTCGCTCCCCACCCTGCCGCTGATCTCTGCCTCCCGCACCAGCTCATCGGCAAAGTTGTCAAGCTGTATCTTTGTGATAAATATGGGAAACAGCTTCACGCCAAGAGCGGTCACCAGCATGACACAGAGTATCATCACTGCCGCATCGATATAGCCCTCACCGCTTTTGTCCTTTATGATTCTCCTTACAGACTTCATTCTCCCTCCTTTTGCATTTTCCAGTTCTTTAAAACAGCGTACCCATTGACCTGATGATCTCATATCCGATAATGGCAAAATAAGTCGCAAGAAAACATACCAGCATGGCAAAGGAGAACACCCTGATCTTAGGTGGAATCTTCGCAGCCTTTGCTTTCAGCCGCTGCAGCTCTGCCTGCTTGAAATCGTGTGTCAGCATCTGGAAATACACTGCACCGTCATCACCGCGCATCACTCCGATCAGCCCTCTCACCACATCGGAAAGCTGTGGTGAATTGAGGCGTGCCTCAAACCTTGTGAGCGCTGCCTCGTAGCTGCCGGAACGCATGTCCGCGCATACAATATCCAGCTCCCTTCTGAACATCTCTCCCGCATTTTCCTTGTAATGTTCCAGCATGGACAGCACATCCCTGCTGTTTTTCAGCTCCTGCGTGATGGTGGACGTAAAGCGGTACAGCTCGCCCTCAATCTGCTCCCGCTTCTCCCTGAGCATCTCCTCTGCCCTCCTTGTTTCCCTGTAATAAACCATAACACCCAGCGGCACCAGCAGGACTGCAATCAAGGGAAAAATATGTACTGCTGGAAGAACCAGAATCAGGATGCTCCCTGCTTTCAGGTATGCATATGCCATATAGACCTCCGGTGTCATTCCAAGACCCGAAGCACGCAGCACGTTGTTCATGCGGCTTCTTTTATAGTCATTGATCTTAATAAAACCGGACAGCCTTGCCGCACCATCCATATACAGGGCATCCACAGTCTTTGAAAACTTTTTGTCGTCCCTTGCCGTATCCATCATGGCCCTGCTGGTCCGCAGCGTCGGCAGGCGAAACAGCCCCGAAAGGAGCTGGAAAAGCCCTGTGGAAAGCAGGACTAATACAATCGGTAACAGTAATTTCATTTATTCCTCCTCAAAATTCTATGATACATTGGGCTTATCAGACAGTATCGTTTATTTCCGCCCTAGAAAAAAGTACCCTGTTTCTGCCTGAAAAACTCTGTTTATTTTTATGACCGGTACTCAATCGGCTTTGTCAGTTTTACCACATATGCCGCTGATACAAAGATTACAATGCCCGTGATGCTGAGCATGATCTGGCCGGGAATGGTATGCATGAGCGTGTCATACCACGACTTGTTCAGAAAATACAGCAGCGGAATGTTTCCCACTGCCAACACGACCATTGTGATAAACTCCTTTCTTGGCTCAAACACCAGATATTCCAGCTCCGCATTCACAATCCGCATGTCAGACAGCTTTGCCACAATGGGTGTCAGCGTAGTCTTTAACGACCTGTCATACAGACATGCCTTTAACGCATCCACCCATTCCTCAAACACATCGCTGGCGATCCTTCCTTTCAGGTTTTCCAGCGCTGCCTCCAGATCTGGATCAATCAGACGGATTCTTGATACAAAATCCCGGAACACATTCTTTACGGGCGGGTTTAAGTATTCCAGATTTTCCTCCACCGAAGTCAGGATATCCTCGCTCCTCAGATATGCCGTCGTAATGATGGACAGCGCGGTTTCCAGCTCTGCCGACACGTCCCTCTTAAAGTGTGAGGCGGTCAGCCTGATATACCAGAACGGCAGGAACATAAACCCTGCCGCTGCTACAGGAACCAAAAAAAAGTTCCCAATCACGACTGCAGTGGCTGCCCCGGCTGCAAATAAAACCAGCGATACTGTACACACCGCCGGAAACAGATCTTCCCTGTCCGTAGATACAAGTATTCCCTGCACTTCCTCAATCTCCCTGCGCAGATAGGATTTCTTTTTCCGTCTGGTCTCCTCCAGTATCTCCTCCCGGATTCCTTTCGGACCATTGAGAATCCGTTTAAAGATATTTCCGGTAAAGTCATCCAGCCTGATCCTGAATAATAAAAACGAGCCTGTAATAATCCCTATACAGGCCATTACCTGTAATGTCAGCATGTTTCCCCGCCTCCTTTGGTAATCCTTCGCAGCACGTCCTTTGGCATGCCGTTTTCAAGGAACCGCTTCTTTAATCCTTCGGAAATGCCGCATAGTTTCTTATGTTCCCCGTTAATGATATATCTGTCCCCCTCCATTCTGTTCTCCGTGATCTCATACCGGAACAGCGGATTAAACTTCCGCTTCCCGTCCTTTGTGATCTCGCATTCCATGATCTCCATCAGCCTTCTCTTCTTATTTTCAAGCTGCTTTGCAAACACAATGATGGGAAACGCCTCTGTCACAAGGTCCATCAGCACCCCGTCGTCCATGTCATATTTACGTTTGCACAGCGTCCGCATCCTGCTGTATGTGGACTCACAGCTGTTGCTGTGGATGGTGGTCAGCACCGTATGGCCTGTCCTTGCAGACTCCTGCGCGGTGTATGCCTCCGAGCTTCTCATCTCGCCCACACAGATAATCTCTGGATTGAAGCGCAGCGCCATGTCAAGCAGCATGTCCTGATCGATGTTCTGCTTTTCATTCTCACTGAATCTTGTCAGGGTGTGGATGACACTGTTTGCCACCTTCCCGTCCTTCTCCCTGACAAGTGCCAGCTCACGGCTTCCGTTCTCTATGGTAAAGATACGCTTGTTGTCAGGTATCGTTGTGAGCAGCCACCCTGCCAGCGTAGTCTTTCCTGAACTTGTGGCGCCCGCAACACAGATGCTGATGCCGTACCGCAGGCACTCTGCCAGAAAATCAAGCATTTCCACCGTTGCGGTCCCGCCCCTTACAAAATCCTCCTTTTCCATGCTCTGCGGGTTTACAATACGGATGGAGGCGGCAATCCCCACGTCCTCGTCCACAAGCGGCGTCTTTAAGACTGCAATGCGGATATTCTTGCTCAGATGCCCCAGCACTGCGGGAGATGCGTTGTCAAGCACCATCCCGGATACATGGAGCATACGCCTGACCACGTTGATGGCATGGTCGGGCGATTCAAAGTGTTCCTTCAGCTTTTCACACCGCCCGTCACTGTACTGCACTTCGATATCCTTCCATGAATTGATGTCAATCTCCTCAATTCCCGTGCCAAAGATATACTTTGTCAGGAAAGAGAACTCTGCCATTTCTGTATAGAGGTCGTCAATCAGCTGTTCCTGTGTTTTTCCTTTCACTGTGATACGGTAATCACAGATATACTTGGTGATATACCGCTTTACCTGCTGTTTCACCTCATCGCTGCCATCCTCCACAATAAGGGTGGAATATTTGCTGGAAATATACTCCTGCACTTCCTTTAGAACATCTGTAAATGCCCTTCCTTTCTCCTCCGGGGAGAAAAAGAGATTCTGGTTGTTCTTCATACACCAAACACCTCCTTTGCGATTTTCTCGATCTCCTTACGGAATGCACGGCTCTCTTTTAAGCAGAGCCCTGCAAGCAGTTCCCCTTCAAGGTACTGCCTTTCCACCTCGCTGCTGTGCGGTATCTGGAAGGCCACGCTGCCAAGTAGCTGTTCCATATGGCTGCTGGCCTCCTGCTGTTTCACGTTGGAAGCCACTTTCAGCTGCCGGTCTGCATCCCATTTGTTGTCGCGAAGGAGCGGCAGCTGCGAGGACAGGTAGCTGATAGATTTTAAGTCACAGTTTACCAGACGCAGCACGGTGTCCGCCTCCATCAGCGCAACTGCTGACAGGATATCAGATGCAATGGTGCTGGTACAGTCAATGATGACGTAAGGTGCAACCTCCCTTGCCTGCCCGATCAGCTCCGCCGCCTGCTCCTGCTCATAGGGCGGGTATGTGAACACATTCTCTCCTTTTAACATGCCTGTCATGGAAAGATAGTCATTCTTCCGGTAGAACATGCAGTTTTTTCGGATCAGGTTTTCTGTCACATGTGCTGCCGCAAGGATGCTGCCAAGCGACCGCTCCCCCTCAAGGTCTGACGCCGCACAGACACAGGGAAGCGGCGGTGCTGTCATATCTGCAAAAATAAGGAGCACGTTTTTCTTCTTTTTCGCAAGGTATTCCGCCAGCTTGACGGATACCACTGTCTTGCCGGAGGAAGGGCTGCCCCATACAGCCAGCACACCTCCCTCCGCTTCCCATGTTTCCTCCACTTCCTGTACCATGTTTCTCTGGAACAGGGAACTTCTCTTAAAATTCAATTACAATTCCTCCCTGTCTGCTGATGATTCTGTTGTTTCAGATGCTTCTGGATTCATCTCTTCCGGTTCTTTTTCCGTATCTCCTGAGTCAGAAGTCCCTGCAGCATTTTCATTTTCGGAGTTTCCGGAGTCTGCATTATAGGGCATCTCCCCGTCTGCACCTTCAGTACCGTTTTCCTCCCCGCCATTTTCTTCCAGCATTTCATCCAGCACCTGATCCTGAACTTCTATAAATTGCGCCGCCTTCGTACTCTCGCCCCGGTATACCAGCGACAGATGGATTTCCCCCTCTGCCTCAAGTCTGCCAAGAAGCCTGCTCTGTTCTGGCCGCACCAGCACTGTGACAGTGGAGGGCAGTTCCTTTCCATCCCCTGCCTGTTCCTCCGTGTTGGCATCAGAACCGGATTTTGCAGTCACGGCAATGATCTCCACAAACCTTAATTCGTCAGGAATCACCGTCTCGCCGCTTCCAAGATAATCTGGCGCGATGACAGCGACAATGTCCCCACTTTTTAGTTTTCCCGAAAGCCCTTCCGCAAACGAACTGATGGTGATGGACATTGCCTGCTTCTCACCAGTCAGGCTGTAAAGATATTTATTCTCTGCCGCCGGTTCCACAGATACCTTTTCTGCCACAAGGTAATCACCCACACAAACATCTGCCTTCAGGTATTTTCCTTCTGCATCTGTAATACTTCTTATCACATTTTCAGGCAGGTTGTATCCGCCTACCTCCACCTCCTGCAGCATGTTCCTTTTTATCTCTTCCCCTTCCTTTACCGGCTTCACAAACCTGACAATGGTGGCTTTCTTTGACAGCCCTGCATTGACAAGCGGTGTGGCTGCAAAACAGATCAAAAGGGATACTGCAATGCAGAATATCCCAAGTATGGTGCGGTTTTTAAATAATTTCATGCCCATTCCCTCCTAATTTGCCTTCGCATATTTCTTTTTTCTCTTAACTGCCACAATAATTCCTGTTGCCAGTGCTGCGATAATAACTGCTACTACTTTTTTCTTCATACTGGTTTCCTCCATTCATGAATGTTCTATTCTTTACATGACTCCTGCTGATCTAACACTCACCAGCATTCCAATCCAGAGAAAAGGGACAAGCGGGTATGCCTGCCTTTTTCCATTTTCTCTTTTCTTTCCCCTGATTCTCCCTGCCTCCATGCGCATTCTATGCCAGACAGCCAGCAGGCATAGTGCAAGAAATAGCCCTGTGAAAGCCCTGTCAAACCCAAGCACCACGCCGCATGCTGCTGTCAGCTTGATATCCCCGCCGCCGATTCCCCCTGCTGTTATTCCGGCTATGAACAGCGGCAGGCACACAAGCAGTCCTGCAATATGCAGCTGCCCCGGCGGGAGCAGGCCGGATACCGCGATAAGACACGGCATCCAGTCCGGGATATTCCGGCTTTTCAAATCCGAAACTGCCGCCAGAAACAGGAACAGGAAAAATAAAATCAATCTGGCCATCTGCTCCTACATCACCATGCTCATGCCGGGTGCTTCTTCCTGATCCATACACTCTCCCTGTTCAATCTCCTCCTCTGGCATGTCATCATTCAGCACGGGGGAAAGGATACTGTTCTGATAGGCATTTAAAATGATCTGGTCAAACTGTTCCTTCATGCTCCTGTCTGCAAAATACACGGAATCCTTATACTGGTCTGTCTGGGGCATCTTGGTGCGGGGCATGGAAACAGTCAGACCGTAGTCATCCTCCTTAATCCTTACATTGCGAATCGTCATAAAGCCCCCGATTTTTACATCCGCCGACGCAAGCACACCCCTCTCTGGGTTGTGCTGCATGATCACCGCCTCCATCTGTAGCTGCTCCATGCTGTTTCCTGCTGTGTTCCCCTGTGTATTGTTCTGGTTTGTTGTTGCTGGCATGATTATTTCCTCCTTCTTTCTGCTGTCTTAATTTGATAAAACAGACAATCAATCAATGTGAATAGCTCTTCATTTTTGTGTACCACTAATACAGTCATTTGTTAGGGAACTACCCGGCGTAATTGAACATCTCCTGAATCCTCTGCGTAAGGGTAGGCATGACCACATCTCCAAACAGCGTGTAGAGTCCCGCCAGCAGGAGTGCTCCGAGCACGACGGCAATCAGAATCTTCACTGCCGTATCCACATAGTTCTCTCCGCGTGTGTCTTTCATCAATAATGCTGCCTTCCTTGCTGCCGCCTTCATGTTCCCTGTTACCTTGTTCATCATCTTTCTCATTTTTTCTTTCCTCCGTTATTGATTTTTTATATAATCGGGCAGGAAAGGCTGTTTTTCCTGCCCGCGTGCCGGGCGTCCGTCAGCCTTTGCTGACATACTTCATCTGGACGCCCGTGCACACAAAAATGCAAGACACTGATACATCCTGCATTCCTGTTTCATAGTTACATGCCGCTTCACGGCATTCTTATGGAAAGTCAGACCTCCACAGCCTGACCTTCCGTTGCAGACTTCTGTGTGCTGTGATATTGGACTGCGGTTTGCTGTCCCAAGATTTTCAAAATTCTATCTCCTCATATCCCGATGGTTCCACGTAGAAAAACCGGCTGGCTTTCCCATCCGAAAACTCTACCACATCTGATATAGACAGCGCATGCCCCGCCAAATCAGACGGCGCATGCCGGCCGAACCTGTCCCAGACAGCTTCGAGATCAAATTTGCCTGCCTCACCCTCATACACAAGAATGTATTCGCTCTTTTGCGGTTGTCCATAGCCCCTCTTTTTTCTCTCTGCCAGACTGACAAACCGCATCATGAGCGGGCTTTCCCGCCCCAGCTGGTAAATACGCAGCCTTTTTTCTGCCGCATGCGCCTCCGCTGCTGTTTCAAAAGTTCCCTCTGAAAGACGGTCATACACACCTTCCCTGACTTCGACTTTTGCCCCTTCCTTTTCCCGGATATAACGGACCAGCTCTGCCCTGTCAAAAACACAATCCAGCACAACAGTCCCGCCATGCAGATACCCAGCCGGATTTCCGTAGTAAAAAAGGACTCCGTTCTCAAAATAGATGTTTTTCATGGTTCCCCACCATCCATGCTGCGCAGGTATGGGAGCAGCTGTCTGTCCAGAAACTGCCTGTCCTCACAGTATAAAAACATTTTTGAAAGCCCGATCAGGAAAGGTTCCCCGTCAGGCGTATGTATGGTGATGATACTCCCCTTATCACAGCTTTTAATAAAAGCGGCGATGGAGGACAGGCTTCCCTCCACAACTGTTTGGCACACATCATCATCTTTCAGCTCAAATGCCTTGTACTTTTCCCTTAACAACTTTTTCCTCCTTCCTGCTGTTGTGCCAGTTTCAGGATTCTTGCTGCCAGCTCCACCTGTTTCTCACGACCCATTGTCTTTACGGCGGCATTCACATATGCCTCGACTGCCTCTGGGTTCTGGCTTCCTGCCTCTACAATCTCCACCTTTGACACCGATATCTTTCCACTGGTTACCGACAGTTTTACGATATCCCCGCCCTCCATCTCTGCCATCTGGCGCATCTCCTTTGGGATCAGCACCCTTCCCTTTTCATCCAGCAGCTTGTAGACTGGTTTCTTCAATGCTTACACCTCCTATGCTGCCTCACGCCTTCCCTTCCTCTGTTGTGCGCAGGATAATCCTGACCTTGTCCTTTGAAATACCCAGTTCACCACACAATGCAAGCAGTTCCTCTGGAACTTCCACTTCCCCTGATATCTGCTCTGGCATAATGATGATCTTCTGGTTCTGGCACACAATGTCAAGGTCTGCACCCAGCGGTATTCCCGCATCTTTTAACAGTTCCTGCGGAATCTGGAATGAAATCTCCTGTTTGCCAGCAGTCTCACCTTCGTCCGCTCTAAAAATCATAAATTCTCTTGATTCATTCTTCAGACTCTCCCTGTCTGCCATATAAAACAGTTTTACAGCCTCACCAGTATCGATGCCTGCCTGTTCCAGAACAGCTGCCGGAACCTCTATGCACCCATTCCTGTTCATTTTTCCTTCCATCTCAACAAACTGAACCATGTTCTTTCTCTTCTCCTTTCCTGTCACTGTCCTGTAAAAAATCCTGTGTCTCTTCATCTTTTGCAGATGCATCACAGCTCTTTTGGAGCGCCTTTCCTGATAAGGTTTCCTGCCTGCCATACAGTTCAAATAAATTCATCTGCACCGGAAGGCTGTCGCGCCTCTCATTCATGTCATAGTTGGCAATCAGCACCTCTGGAAATTCACTCCCGTTGTCATACCGCTGGGCAAGGTTGTTGAGCCTTGTCACTGCTTCAATCTCGAAATCCTGATACAGCCTACGGATATATTCGCAGTCATTATAAGAAACCATGAACTTTCCTTCTATCCCTGCAAGCGTATCCCGCAGCCTTGCATGGTCCTCTTTCCGAAATACCACCTCGTAATGCCCTTCTGTCTCAAAATACGGGGGATCGCAGTAAAAAAAGGCATTCGGTCTGTCATACTGACGGATGAGTGCCTCAAAATCTTTATTCTCGATGACTGTATCCTTCAGCCTGCGGTTTGCCTCCCATATCGTACCAAAGGTTTTTCGGATGTCAAAAGGCTGGCAGCCATAAGACGTACATCCACTTCCATAGCTGTAACGGATAATCTTGTAAAATGCCGCCGCCCTCTTTACATCGTTTGGCTCTGCTTTCTCCATCAGCAGTTCCCTGATTTCTTCCGCCTCTGGCTCCTTTAAGAAGTGCGTGGCAATCTCAAGCTCTTCTGAGAGATGCTCACTCTGAAATTCTTCCATTGCCAAAAACTTCCGGAGGGTTACAAACTCGTCCCTTGAATTTAATGGCAGAAATGACAGCTCCCTTAACAGCGCCATCGGGCGTTCCTTCACACAATAAAAGAGGTTTGCAAGATTTGAATTGAAATCATTGTAAACCTCCATACACTTATCCGGCGGCTTTCCAAACAATACCCAGCCGCCCCCGCCAAACACCTCTATATAGCGGCCGTATTCTCTGGGCATGCGCAGGTAGATCAAGTCGCGCAGCGCTTTCTTGCCGCCCACCCAGCTGATAATGCTGTTCAAATTTTTTCATTCCTCCTTCACAATCATCTACTGTTCTTAAAATACTGCACAAAATTACCAAGAGAAAAACCGAACCCTTTCCTATCCGGCTTTTCTATCAGAGTCTAATCAGTAAATACTTATTTTTCCTTCTTCCCTGTCATAATAATACAGGGAGTATGACAGGATCTCCTCTGGCTCTACCTGTGTGTCATTGATTTCTTTTAACATATTTTTGACCTTTTCCCATCCCTCCAGCGTTTCAGCTGGCAGGATCAGGAGCTCATGGACTGATGACGGGATCATGAAAAAGCTGCTGTCAATGATATCTGCTATGTCTCTCATTATGTCGGGATACAGCATGCAGGCCGCCCCCTCTACCACACTTTTATTACTGAGTACATACATTGGCCCACTGTCCGCAAGTTCTTTCATACACCTGTCATAATCGTATTCCTCTGGATTCTCTGCCTCTTCGATCTCACACAGCATCTCCGCCATGCTTCTAAACTGGTATGGCATCATCTGCGGCGTATTTTCCTTTGCTGCCTGATACAGTTCTTCCACCGAAATGTCCCACAGCTTCATATGTAAGTTGTGCACCCGTATGGCTGCATATCTGGTCTCCTCCTGTGAAACCATACAGTGAAATACGATGGACAGGTCCAGAAATTCCATATGAGGAATATCCTCCAGCAAGTCCGCGTTTCTTTCTGTATTGATGAGCCTGTACACGATATTTTTCCTGACACTGTCAAAATTCAGGTAAGGTTTTATATCAGTCACCATGCCCATCTTTTTCCCTCCTCAAGCTCCTTCTCCAGCCTTCTGTTCTGGCAGTTTTCGGCCAGCTTCGTGATAAACAGTTTCAAACTGTCTGTCTCAAAATCCATATAACATCCTCCTTTGCTTTTGATCAGCACACACACTACTACATGTCTGTGCTAATAGCCAGCATAATCCTGAATGTTTATAGATATTTCACAAAGATACTGTCATTGCTGCTTCCTGCTGTATTTCTGTCTCTTCCAATGTCATTACCTGCCATGAATCCCCACTGTTCCAAAAACTGACATAAAGATCTCCGTATTCACTTCTGATAGGATACTGCTCGAAACTTTCTCCCCAGCCATCACTCATCTGTCCTGTCCAGTAATCCTTCAGCACATGGATATCTTCTTCTGTCAGGGGGGCATTTGTCTCGCATCTTAGGACACCATACAGTTTTCCGCCAAGCTCACAGACAGACGGCCATGCAGCATAAACTTTTGCTGCCACCGCCCTATTCTCATGGAAATAGTGCATCAGTCCCCTTGGCTGTGATTCAAGCCACTGGTTATGATTGATGGCTGCCATGATCTGTTTTTTACAGGCTGTCAGATCTTCTGGGTATACTTCCTCCATCTCTTCCTCTACATCAAGCCTTCCCAACAGCGGGCTGTACAGACAGAATTCATTGTAACTTCCCTCCGTCCTCTCCAGCTGCTCTGCAAATTCGCCCTGATATTCCAGATATTTATGACACGCCCTTACTGCGCCGATAAAACCGCCCTGCATATACCTGCTATCCACCAATGTTCCTTCCCTTTTGTCAGCGGCAAACCCTGCATAGTTCATATACGGGAGCAGACTTTCGTCCACCTCAAAAAGACCAGACTTCTCCACAAGGAATCTTCCGTGCTCCTCGTCATTGTGAACAGCCGGGACAATCTCAAACTCATGCAGGTACTCTGCAACATATGTGATATCCGTATATTTTTCTGCACCGACAAACTCCGCTGCCATCGCCAGACGCTCCATCTGTTCTGGATCAAACTGACTTACCTTCTGGCACAGTTCATTAAAGTATGTCAGTTCTTCCACACAGCAGAGTCTCTTTGGCTCTGGCACAAGCCTTTCAGGAAGCCGCAGGTTATGAATCTCTTCCACCCTGCATTCACATAAATCCTGTATCTGAAGCCTTGACTTCATTCTGTCCACGGAGAAAATATCGGTGGGCAGGTACAGATACTCCCGGTCTCCGGCCTGATTTTTCACTTCCACAACTGCCACGGTCTCCCCCGTATCATACCAGTATTCGGGGAATGTCCTGCCATGATACACCTCCTGCATCACAAAGCCGTTTTCTACGAGAACACCATATGGAAGAATATTACAGTTCCCTTCTGCCAGAATCTTCTGTCCATATTCCAAAAAGTCTATCCGCCGCTCCTCATTTTCCGATATTCCTAAGTATTTATCCATATAAAGGCGTCTCCCAACCTGTTCTGGATTGGAAAAATCCGTGAGCAGAGAAAGTCCCTGCATGCTGTATGTAAGGTTGATGAGGTCTTTGATCTTCTCTATTCTCTGCTCATATGCATATACGCCCAGCACACCCTGCTCATATGCTGTAAGACTGTCAAGCCTTTTTGCAAAGAAATTAAGCTCATCCATATTTATGCTCTGCCCCACAAGCCTCCGTAAAGGGCTGTGTTCTCCCCATGCTGTTTCCAAAGTACAGCACATGTTTCCATTTTTATTTCCAAGCCGTTTCATCTGCCATGCCAGCTGGGCATCTTCCAGCGGCAGCTCTACGTTCAAAGATTTTCCGTTTTCCGAAACTCTAATCCGCATTCCATTCCTCCTGTTTGGTCATACCCACGCCGCACTTCTGAATCACAAATGCATTTACAATCAGCCGCAGCAGCATGTCTGCAACCAGTTCGCGGTCTGCAAGCTCTGACAGACGGATATGCTTTGTGCCATTGTGGACATCCTTTGCCGCATGAAACAAAATATACTGTTCCAGTGTGACTCCGCCAAGCCGGATGCGGTCAAAATAAATCCCTGTATCTGTCACATGCTGCTTTGCCCGTTCCCAGAGACCATCCTCAGCAGACAGAAGAAATACTGCTGCGGCATAATTCGGATGGCTGCAAAAAATGTCTGCCCGCTTTCCCCGCATCAGCAGAAGGTACTTTTCCTTGTGTGCAGGACTGCTGAAAATAAGCTTCTGCCCCGCTTCACAGAAGATTTCTTCAATCCTTCTTTTTAAATGTTCCATCTGCATCCTGCTGACCACACAGTCCACAATCTCTAAGTAGTTCCCGCGGTTTCTCCACTCTGCCTCATTCATGATCCAGATACCGCCGCCCCTTGGACGGTATCCCGGTGGCTGCTGCATCTGTCTTTCCAGCACACATAACTGTGGGCTGCTGCAAAATAACTTTGACATCTTGTTTCCTCCTCATTTTTCACATTTTTTCATCTGTGTATATTTCCGTGTACAATCGAGTAGAGAAGATTTATCTTCTCCCTACTCGCTGCGCGCCCCATGCGCCGCCTTAGCGGCATATTTCCTCTGCATGGGGCTGTGCATAAAAAGGCGGCGCCCGCTTCATTTCTAAAGTAAGCACCGCCTTACAGATCCAGACGCATCTCATTCTCTTTGTTCCCTTCTTCCATTCTGATTCCTTGCGCGTCCATCCGCAGGTATTCTTCCACCGTAAGCGATTCTCTCGAATAATCTAAATCTTCGCGGGGATAATAACTGCCGTCCTCCTCCATTGGAATTTCTTCCTTTGACAGAATGCTTCCCCAATGGTTAACCAGCACATGCGGCTTTACTTCACACGCAATGCCCTGACCGTCATCATCATGCCGCACGTCATAACAGAATAAATCCTTCGGCACTGTTTTCCGGTCTATCCTCGCACTTGTAAACAATACTGGATACGCATCCAGCATGACAAACTCAAATGTTTCCTTTTTTGCATCTACCATTTTTTACTCCTGTTCTTTTGTGTTTGCTGATTTCAGACCTGCACCTAAATACTAAAACAGCCTACATGTTCATCTGCATACCGCCTTCCTGCTCATCAGCATCCAGCAGCCCATCCTGTACCTGCTCCTCTGCACCCGGTATCATATTCACCGTCGGACGAATCCCATCATCTGCAATACGTCCAGCCAGCGCTTCGAGTGCGATGCTGTTCATCTTATTCTGCAGATAACTTTCAAATTCTCCCTTCGCCTCACTCACTGTCTTGTCCATCTGTTCCTGAAATAACTCATTCAGAAACGGAATGTCACTGCTCAGTCTTTGGCCTGCATCTTTGAGTACATTCACAATCCACTCCCGGTCACTCTTGCTCAGCACACGCTTTTCATCAAGCAGTTTCTTTACTTCCGCAGCATCCTTTATCAGATTTCGGGCGATATCATCCGCAGCATCCTCGACCTCCTTCCTCATCATTTTTTGTTTATCCTCATAAGGACACTTCGGAACAGGCTGTCCTCCGATGTTTGTGATCGTCACCGGAACGCCATCACCCATGTTCAGCGACGTGATCGCCTCTGCAAACTGCGTGTAGGACATGTCAACTTCCACGATACAGTTCTTTCTGCTGGTCTTTGCATAGTAGTTATCCTGACTGTCCTCCCGCTCCATAAATCCATTTGAGATGGTCAGCCGGATAACATCGTTGTGCATAATCGAACTGCCAAACAGCGCCGTCCCTGTTCCTCCAATAGACGATCTCGACAACTGCATCATTCCATAACTTGGATGTTGTTTCTTCTCCATTTTTTCCTCACCTCCTTTCCGCATTTTTCATGATTTTTTCTCCAAATTCTGCCTCAAAGCGATTTCTGCCCTGTGATCATCGTTAGACGAGCACTTGCATCTATAAAATCGGGTAAAAAAAGAGGGCAAAAATTGGTTGGATTTTTCGCCAATTTTTGCCCTCAAACCACAAGATGTTGTGGTTTTTAGTGCCAAATTCTTCATTTTTCCACAAGCTGCATCATTATTACTGACTCTACGTGCACCGTCTGCCCAAACAAATCCACAGCCCGAACGCGCCGCAGCACATACCCATTCGCGCACAGATACTTCAAATCCCGCGCCAGCGTCGCGCTGTCGCAGCTCACGTAGACAATCCGTCTCGGCGCCATCTTCACAATTGTCTCCAGACACGCTGGGTCGCAGCCCTTGCGCGGCGGATCCACGCAGATCACGTCCGCATAGATACCCTCCTGCTCATAAAGCGCTGGCAGCACTTCCTCTGCCTTTCCGACATAGAAACGTGCGTTATCTATTCCATTGCGCCTTGCATTCTCCCGCGCATCGATAATTGCCTGCTCGACGATTTCAATGCCAAAGACTTGCTTTGCCCGTCTTGCCATGAACAGGCTGATCGTTCCGATACCGCAGTACAGGTCCCACACGGTCTCCGTCCCGGTCAGCCCGGCATAGTCCAGCGCCAGACTGTAGAGCTTTTCTGTCTGGATCGGGTTTACCTGATAAAAAGATAATGGAGAGATTGCAAATGTGATTCCATCATTCGCAGTACAGCATCCCTCACCAGAATTGATACAAGCTATGTCCCGCATATGTATTACATCTGTTATCGTATCTTCTCCCCACAGGGTACGGCAGGTTCTCCCCATGATAACATTTGTTTTGTCTTGATTTATATTAACGGAAATACTTGTCATTCCTTTTAGTGTGCTCAGCTTTTCAACGAGCTTATCTTCATGGGGTAGCCTCTCGCCGTTTAGCACCACACATACCATGATTTCTCCCGTTGAAAAACCTTTTCGTATCAGTATATGGCGCACGGTTCCCTCTCCGCTCGCTTCGTTATATGGTGTTATTTTATATGCCCGCATAAAGTCCAGAATGCATTCAAGGATTTCCTTATTTTCCTGTACACCTAACGCACAATCTGTATTCGGTATGATATCATGCGTTCTTCCCGCATAGAATCCTGTGACTAGTTCGCCCTTCTTGCCATATCCCACTGGAAACTGTGCTTTGTTGCGATAATGATACGGCTCCTCCATTCCCACAATCGGTTCCATACACTGATCAAGTAACTCCATCGTAAAACCGCCAATCCGGTTCAGGTTATTTTTGACCTTGTTTTCTTTGAATAACAATTGATACTTATAGTCCAGTGCCTGTATTTGACAGCCGCCGCACTGACGATGATATGGACATCTCGGCTCTGTACGATGAGGCGAAGCTGTGATGAGCTTTAGGAGGTGGGCATATGCATAGCCCTTTTTGACCTTCATAATCTTTGCCTCCACCTCATCGCCAATCACGGCATCTTTCACAAAGAAGGTAAAGCCGTCAACTTTCCCGATGCCCTCGCCGTCAGTGCCCATATCGCTAATAACTATCGTTATTATATCATCTTTTTGATACTTCATGCACTACTCCATCCTGCTCACTGCCAGATTCGATTCAAAGAACTTGTTGTAGCCAAGCCACCCTGTCTCTTTCGTGGATTCCAGCAGTTCTTTGAAGGTTTCCATCTTTGCGTCTGTATTGTCCGCATAGCACAGTGCAACCGCCTCGATAATGGCAGGTTTTTTTGGCGAACCAAATTCATACTCCCCGTGATGTGCTAAAATACAGTGCTGCAACTCCATTGCAAGGATTGACGGGAAGTTTGGAATTTCCCGAATTTTTGCCCCCAGCATTTCAGAGCCCATGACAATATGCCCCAGAAATTGACCTTCGTTTGTGTAATCGTTCGCCGGAAACGGACTGATTTCCTTTGTCTTTCCCATATCATGACAAATTGCCGCTGTAAGAAGCAGATCGCGGTTCAATACAGGATACTGTTTGCAGTAAAAATCACAAAGCTTCGCGACACCAAGCGTATGTTCAAGCAGGCCGCCGATAAATCCATGATGCACCGTCTTTGCCGCCGAAGCCTTGCGAAACCGCTGCGCAAATGCTTGATCCTCCACAAAGAACTTTTGCAGAAGCGTCTTTAAATATGTATTCTCAATGCTGTCGATCAGCGCCAGCAGCTCCGCGTACATTTCATCCAGATTTCTGCTGCTGACGGGCATGTACTCCTGTTCATCGTACTCGCCCTCCTCACAGCGGCGCACCCGCTTCACATTCACTTGCAGCGCGCCATTAAAGCTTGTGATATCACCGTACACTTCGATATAGTCCATCGCGTCAAAATCAGCAATGCCGGCATTGTTCGGATCCCAGATTTTGGCGTCAAGTGTTCCGGTTTTATCCTGAATAATAACATTGTCGTAGCTCTTCCCGTTCTTGGTCACTGCGGAACTCTTGAACTTGCAGAAATAAATATCAAAAATCCTGTCGCCGTCCTTATACTCTTTAATATACTTCATTTTATCTGAATCCTTTCCTTATTATAATGTAGAAATGTATGATAACATTCCCGTTTATCCTTCATTCTGCTTGACGGGCTGTATCATAAAATGCATTTCTTCGTATGCGTTCACACTCGCCCGCCGCACAACGATGTCGATACTGTTTTCCACATGGACATTCCTGAGTACATTCATGTAATCCGCCGCACTGTTGATCTGCTGTGTACCAGCACGGACCAAAATGTCCCCCTTCTGGATACCCTTTAGCATTGCCGGAGAATCCATGTCAATATCCACAATATACACGCCCGGCAAAATCCCCAGCTCGCTGCCTGTCTGCTCGGAGATATCCTGCACATAGATGCCAACATACGGGATATCCTCGCCGTTTGAGAGTTTTGTGATCAGCCCCTTTAACTCCGTAATCCCCACTGCGGAGAGCAGATTTTTCGTCTCTTCATGATTATGGCTGTTATCAATAATCCCGATTACCTCGCGGTTCATATCTACAAGAATCCCACTAGGGCTGGTTCCCGCATAGATATCCGTCGTCATTAATTTATACTCACTGTCCGCCATCGTAATCACGTTGTTTTTTGACGTAATCATTCCATAACACACGGTATCTTTATAACCAAACAAATTTCCTACCGCAATCACGGGTGTTCCTGTAATCCCCGATATGACAGAACTCCCCAGTGTGGCAACTGTCACAGCAGAAAGCGTATCACTTCCAATATATTTCAAGTCCACTGCCAGAACTGCCAAATCGGTATTTTCGTCATACTGCTTGATCACCGCATCTGCCTCCACGCCATCGCAAAAGCTGACGCGGATAGCCTGCGCATTATCCAGTGACGACTTGCGGCTGAGAATTAAAAGCTCCCTGTTATTATTGGCTATAATCACCCCCGCTGTCGTTCCCTCGCTCTGGTCTGTGTTATTGAACCAGTCTACATCGGCGTGTACCGCTGTGACTGTCACCATGCTCGACGCAATTTCCTGATAGACTTTGTAGAGCTCCTCATACTGCATTTGATACGGCTCTAATGGTTTGATTGGGTCTACAGGAACTGTCTCCATTGCAGGTGCGCTCTCCTCTGTCTTTGGCTGCTCAGAGCTATTGATTTCCGTTTCCGCCGTGTCTGTGTTTTCTGTACTATTTTCCGGCACCGCTTCTGTCATCTGGGCAGATGCTGTCCCATTCTCCTGCAAACTGCTGCTTTCCTCTGTCTCCGACTCCTCCTGACCCGTGGTCGTCCCCTCTGTGAGCATATCTTCCGGACGCATCTCGTTCTTTTCTTGGGGAAATGTCACAATCTCCGGCTCCTCCTCAGGATACAGCCAATTGTTGAGCACTGGCTCTAATAACAAAAACGACAGACACGCCAGCAGACCAAAAAGCACCGCCATCGAGGCCGTGATGATTGTCCGCTTCAGCAGTTTCTTTTTATTAATCGGGCGCTCCTTGATTTTTTCCTGCAAAAATTCAAAGTCGCTCGGCGCCTCGTGCAGCACTTCCTCGTTCTTTTCGTCGCTCATTCCACTCTATGCCTTCCTATTATAATAAACATATTCTTACCCGTATTCATTGAATCCTCTGCACTCTATTCAAACAAGAACAATACACTTTCATTAGTATATCTGATAGGATTACCTTGGTCAATGCTTTTCTGAATTTATTTCAACCTCCGCTTTACGTAATACGCTCAGATATGATATACTTTATACGATTCAGACAAGGCTCTGCAAGCCACACCAGAAATATGGAGAACGAATATCATGAATGACAAAGCATTACGGATTCTTGAATATCATAAAATTATCAGTCTGTTAGCGGAAAAGGCAAGCTCTGCCCCCGGCAAAGAGCTCTGCCAGAAACTCGCCCCTATGACCAGCCTCGCCGCGCTCGAAGAGGCACAGCAGCAGACCGCCGACGCCTTCACGCGTCTGGTCAAGGGCGGGCGGATACATTTTAGCGGGAACAAAGACATCAGCCTCAGCATCAAATCGCTGGAAATCGGCAGTGCCCTCTCTGCGGCGGAGTTGATGAAAATATCGGCCTCCCTTGCCTGTGCTACTAGGGCAAAAACTTTTGCGCGTTCCGACCACGACGAGGAGATTGCGGACAGCCTGCAGACCTACTTTGCCAATTTAGAGCCGCTTACCCCGCTCCAAAATGAGCTGAACCGCTGTATCATTTCTGAGGAGGAAATTGCTGATGACGCCAGTTCTGCGCTCAAGCATATCCGGCGCAGTATCCAGCTCACCAATGAAAAGATACACAGCCAGCTCACCAATATGGTCAATGGCAGTTACCGCACCTACCTTCAGGACGCTGTGATCACAATGCGTAACAATCGTTATTGTATCCCTGTCAAATCTGAACATAAGGGCAATGTTCCCGGTATGATACACGACCAGTCCTCCACAGGGTCAACACTTTTTATAGAACCAGCTGTTATTGTAAATCTAAATAACCAGCTAAAAGAGCTTGCCCTGAAAGAAAAAGATGAGATTGAGCGTATTCTGGCAGAACTAAGCACCCTCGCTGGAGAGCATACCGAAGAGTTATCCAACAATTTCCGCCTACTGACAAAACTGGATTTTATCTTTGCCAAAGCAGGACTTGCGTTAGACATGAATGCATCACGCCCGCTATTTAATAACAATCATTATATCAATATCCGCAAAGGACGGCATCCGTTATTGGACAAGAAAAAGGTCGTCCCCATTGACATTCATCTCGGAAAAGAGTTTGACCTTCTCATCGTCACCGGCCCCAACACAGGCGGTAAAACAGTATCCTTAAAGACCGTCGGACTTTTTACGCTGATGGGACAGTCGGGACTTCATATCCCGGCGCTTGACCGTTCCGAGCTGGGTGTGTTCACAGAAGTGTACGCGGACATTGGCGATGAGCAGAGTATTGAGCAGAATCTCTCAACCTTCTCTGCCCATATGACAAATACGATTTCAATCCTGAAAAATGCGGACGAAAACGCGCTTTGTATTTTTGACGAGCTTGGCGCTGGCACAGACCCTACGGAGGGCGCCGCCCTCGCCATTGCCATTCTAAAGCACCTGCATGACAAGGGCATCCGCACGATGGCAACCACCCACTACAGCGAACTCAAGGTCTTTGCACTCACAACCTCCTACGTGGAAAATGCCTGCTGCGAGTTTGACGTGGAGACACTGCGCCCCACTTACCGGCTGCTGATTGGCATTCCCGGCAAGAGCAACGCCTTTGCCATCTCATCAAAGCTGGGTCTCTCCGATGAGATTATCGCATCCGCCAGAGAGCACATCAGCGAGGAGGAAGAAAGCTTTGAGGACCTTCTGACCGATCTGGAGAACAGCAGGCGCACCATTGAAAATGAGCGCAATGAGATTCAGCGCTACAAGGCAGAAATCGAATCCCTGAAAAAGAAGCTTGAGCAGAAACAAGAGCGCATTGATGCGCAGAAGGACAAAATTCTGCGCGAGGCAAACGAGGAGGCACGCAAGATTTTACAGGAGGCCAAAGATGTTGCTGACGAAGCCATACGGGATTTCCAGAAAGTGAACGTCAGCAAGACTTCTATTCAAGATTTGGAGAAAACCCGCACCAAAGTGCGTGACAAAATTACGGAAAAAAACGCAAAGCTCACTACAACACAGGAAAAACCGACGCATAAGCTCTTAAAGCCAAACCAGATCAAGCCCGGCGATATGGTAAAGGTGGTATCTATGGGCTTAAAAGGTACGATTTCCTCCAAACCGGACGCAAAGGGCGACCTCTTTGTGCAGTGCGGCATTATCCGCTCTAAAGTAAATATCAAAGACCTTGTGCTCATCAATGAAGATGCACTTTCGGGCAATGCAGCTTACAAAAAAAGCTTTGGCGGCGCAGGCAGTCCAAAGCGCACAGGCGGCGGAAATATCGGCATGTCCAAAGCCGCCACGCTCTCCACCGAGATCAATCTGCTCGGAAGGACAGTGGACGAAGCCTTGTCCGAACTTGACAAGTATCTCGATGACGCCTATCTGTCCCATACGCCCAGCGTGCGCATCGTGCACGGCAAGGGCACCGGCGCACTGCGGCAGGCAGTCCATCAGTATCTCAGACGCATCTCCTATGTGAAATCTTTTCATCTGGGAGAGTACGGCGAGGGCGACTCCGGCGTAACGATTGCAGAATTTAAATAAATTTTCATATAAGAAAGGCAAAAACATGGCAAATAAGCAAAAAATACTGATTGTTGATGATGATGAAAATATCGCAGAACTCATTTCCCTCTATATGACCAAAGAGTGCTTTGAGACCAAGCTTGTCTACGACGGAGAGTCCGCGCTGCGGGAAGTGAACAGCTTTGCGCCGGACTTAATTTTGTTAGATTTGATGCTGCCGGGCATTGACGGATACCAAGTGTGCCGCAAGGTCCGCCAGAAGTCACAGACACCGATTATCATGCTGTCCGCAAAAGGCGAGGTTTTTGACAAGGTACTCGGGCTAGAGCTCGGCGCCGATGACTATCTGGAAAAACCCTTTGACACCAAAGAGCTGATCGCGCGCGTCAAAGCGGTACTGCGCCGTTACAAGACTGCTGCGCCCGCCGAGCCAGCTTCCGATGCCAAGCAAGTGTCCTACCCCAACCTCACCATCAACCTTACAAACTATTCGGTCATCTACAACAACAAAACCGTGGAGATGCCGCCAAAGGAACTCGAACTCTTGTACTTCCTCGCTGCATCGCCCAACCATGTATACACCCGCGAACAACTCCTCGACCAAATCTGGGGCTATGAATACATCGGAGACACGCGCACCGTCGATGTGCATATCAAGCGGCTGCGCGAGAAGATTAAAGACCATGAAACATGGCGCATTGCAACCATCTGGGGCGTTGGCTACAAATTCGAAGTGAAGGACTGAGCGTTTATTGAAGCGGACATTATATCTAAAGTTTGTACTGGCTTATTTTATCTTTGCATTTTTTGGTTTTATCGTCGTTGCGACCTTCACCTCCAGCATGACGCTGGAGCACATGAAGCGTGAACGCGCCGACTCTTTATATAAAGAAGCGTTACTGATCTCGGACTCCTACGCGGCGGATTTGTACAACAATGAAATCACCTTGGAATCCGTCTGGCGCCAGATTGAGGCAATCGGCACCTTCTTGGACGCCTCGGTCTGGATTGTCAATCCGTCGGGGCTGGTTGTGCTGGATTCCAGTTCTCCGCCCGATATTGAGAACCCTGTCACAATCCCTAATTTCAGCCCCACAATCACCGGAAATTCCTTTTATACCACAGGGAATTTTTTTGGCATGTTTGATGATGAGATGCTCTCCGCATTTGCCCCCATCACCTCCAAATACAAGGTCAAAGGCTATGTCGTTATCCACGCCTCACTCAGCGACTTGCAGGCTTCGTGCAACTCCCTCTTAAATATTTCCTTTATCACACTGGTGATTCTCTTCCTGCTCTCACTCATCATTCTGCTTTTCTTTACAGAGATGGTCTATCTGCCGCTGCGCAAGATTACCCACGCGACAGAGCAGTATGCCATCGGCAATTTCAGGTATGAGTTTCAGGTGGACAGCGAGGACGAAATCGGCTATCTCGCCGCGTCGCTCGCCTACATGGCAAGTGAAGTCGCAAAGAGCGAGGACAACCAAAAACGGCTCGTGGCAAATATTTCCCATGATTTCCGCTCGCCGCTCACCTCCATGCGCGGCTACCTTGAAGCGATGCTTGACGGCACGATTCCGCCCGAGCTGCATGAAAAATATATCGGCGTGGTTCTCAACGAGACAGACCGCCTGACAAAACTGACCAACTCCCTGCTCACGCTCAACAACCTGACTACCAAGGGAATGATTCTCGACAAGAGTACCTTTGACTTGAACCAAGTCATCAAAAATACAGCAATGTCCTTTGAGGGAACCTGCCGCAAACGGCTGATTTCCATTGAGCTTGTCCTCACCGGCGATGAGATGTTCGTCCATGCAGATATGGTCAAAATCCAACAGGTGCTCTACAACCTCGTAGACAATGCGATCAAGTTCAGCCACAAAAATTCTTCGATTAAAATTGAGACCGTCGAGAAGTCCAGCAAACTGATGGTATCGGTCAAAGACAATGGAATCGGCATTCCCAAAGACAGCCTCCGCCTCATCTGGGACCGCTTCTACAAGACAGACCTCTCCCGCGGCAAAGATAAAAAGGGGACTGGATTAGGGCTTTCCATTACAAAGGAAATCATCCAGTCCCACAATGAGAATATCAATGTCGTAAGTACAGAAGGGGTCGGTACGGAATTTATCTTTACCTTGGAGAAGGCAGCCAAAGAGTAAAAACCGTCATCACGAAATCTTAGGAAACAGATCTCTGACTGTCGGATAAATCTGCGCAAATTTGCGGTAACGCGCTTCATAGCGCGCCGCAAGTTCCTTGTCTGGCATCACGCTGTCCACCACCTTGACAAGCTTTGCCGCCGCTTCCTCCACAGAGTCATACTCCCCGCATGCCACCGCCGCAAGGATTGCACCGCCATATCCCGGTCCCTCCTCACTCTCAATAATATCCAGCCGAATATTTAATACATTGGCAAATATTTTTTTCCAGAGCGGACTTTTCGCCCCGCCGCCGCAGATTTTGGAGGACTGTATGTGAATCCCAAGGCTTTTTGCCACCTCAAAGGAATCGCGGATCGCAAACGCCACGCCCTCAAGCACCGCCAGATACAGCTCAGCGCGCGTCGAAGCCATCGTCATGCCAATCAATGTACCGCGCGCGTTGGCATCATTGTGCGGAGAACGCTCGCCCATCAAGTACGGCAGGAAATAGACTTGATTATTGCCAAGCATATCCTCCGTAATAGCCTCCTGCTCCTTTACAAACTCTGTCGTTTGCAGAATATCCTCCATCCACCATTTATTGCAGGACGCAGCACTCAGCATACAGCCCATCAGATGATATTTTCCGTCTGCATGGGCAAAAGAATGCAGTGCATTATTTTCATCCACGCCAAATTCCTTGCTGGAAATAAAAATCGTGCCGCTTGTTCCCAGTGAAATGTTGCACATTCCATCGCCGACTGTACCTGTGCCAATCGCCGCTGCCGCATTATCACCTGCGCCCGCTGCCACCTTGACCGTCTCTGGTAAACCAAGCTCTGCTGCCACATCGGGCTTCAAGGTGCCCACCACCTCATAGCTCTCATAGATTTTGGCAAGCTGTGCCTCTGTCACGCCGCAAATCTCCATCATCTCCTGCGACCAGCACTTGTGTTCCACATCAAACAACAACATGCCAGACGCATCAGAAACATCTGTACAAAAACTTCCTGTAAGCTTATACGCGATATAGTCCTTGGGCAGCATAATCTTGCTGATTCTGGCAAAATTCTCAGGCTCTTTATTTTTTACCCAGAGAAGCTTGGGCGCCGTAAAACCAGTAAATGCAATGTTTGCCGTGTACTTCGAGAGTTTTTCCTTGCCAATTACCTGATTCAGATAATCCGTCTCCTCCTGCGTCCTGCCATCATTCCACAGAATTGCCGGGCGTATGACTGAATCCTGCCCGTCGAGAATCACAAGCCCATGCATCTGTCCGCCAAAGCTGATGCCCGCAACCTGCGCCTTGTCACAGTCTGCCGTCAGCTCCTTCAAGCCCTCCTTCACCGCATTCCACCAGTCCTCCGGCTCCTGCTCACTCCAGCCCGGCTGCGGGAAATACAAAGGATACTCCTTTGACACAATCTTTTTAATCTCACCAGTGCCTTCCATCAATAGCAGCTTGACTGCCGAAGTCCCTAAATCTACGCCAATATAATACATACACACTACCTCCATTCCTTTCAATCAATATGATGCCGCAGAAAATGCAGTTTGTCCTTTCCAGCATCCCCCTTCTCTGCAAACATATGCGTCCGAGAATAGTATACATGATTTTCACTCCATTTTCATGGTATAAACTATACGAAATTTACCTTGAAAATTTAACTTTTAGATTTTGTACAGCTTTGCAGTTTATTCTTTGATGATGTCCAGTTCTGTAAGATTCACGCCCGACGAAGTCAGTATTACTTTTAGTTCAATGTAGCGGCGTTTCATTTTCCTGTACGCTGCTGATTCTTTCTCTGTATCTATCATATAGTCTTGAAGTCTTGCAAATTCTTCGATATTTTTTTGCATCAATTCTTTATCTGACATACAATCACCTTACTTTCGTTCTCTATCAAATTGATTGTTACATTTTTATCATAACAGATTCCTGAATAGGTGTAAAGCTGATTCTCACAAGATCACATTTATCATACCGTCCTCCGACATAACCACCGCAAAACAAATTTCCTTGGGGTGGCTCACTTTATATCCTGTAATATAGTTTTTGATAGAATTATAGCGCGCTCCCCTGCCATAATCCCCCTCCACGACCATCTGTCCATCGACAATGACGCCGATCGCATGACAGTCGCCGTTCAAATCGGCAAAGACCGCGCCGTCAATCGCAGTAATCCCCTGCAAAACCTCCTCCTTTGCCGCTGCAAGCGCAAAAGGTTTCACCTTAAAGGCACGCCGGTAGCGCGACAGTCTGTTGTCAATCTCCGCCGCAATTCCCCGCTTCTCCATAAAGACAATCGACGTGCCATGCCGGCATACACTTGATACCCGCCGGACAATCTGCTGAAGCTTGTCCATCTGATCTGGTATCCCAAAATCCTGCCCGAAGCTCACCAGTTTGCCAAGATCTGCGTACTTATCCACATCTGGCTGCATTGCTGGAATCATGTAATTTCCCTCACGGTAGGTCAGAATATTTTCCCCGTCCTTATGTATACTCCACACCAACGCACCCTCAAAGACAATACACAGCCCCGCTGCCCCCTCCGCCGCACTGTGACACAGTACGCTTCCCTCAATCACACGCTCTGGCAGCTTCACCCACAGCCCTGCCTCCGCGCCCGACACCTCCATCAGCTTACGGACAGGGCGCATATTCTTGGTCTTGAATTTAATCAAATCGGATTTCCGCTCACGCCGGAAATACACCGCGCCGTCTAAATCCGGCGGTATTGACTTTTCACTGAAAAAAATGCGGGTCTTGACTGCCCGTCCCTCATAGGGCATCGCAGATATCTGTATAAAATTCATCTGGTCTGGCAGCTTATTACTGCTGATTACCGCCTGCACATAATTGTCCAGCAGCCACTTTCTCTCCAAAAGCCTGCCGAAAAATGGTGTCTCACCAGACCGCTTGCATAATTCCTCAAAAAGTGCCATATCATAAAACTTTGGCACCAGCTCTTCGAGTATAATCTGCGCAAGAAGCGAATTGGCCTCGCACGCTGTCCCCCATGCCATAACCCAGTACAGCTTCTTTCTGTACTGGCAGGCGCCTTCCCTGTGGTCGCTGATTCCAGCAGCCTTCGCATAGCCATACCGCAGTCCATTTATGCCTGCAAGTTCCCTCGCAATGTCCTCACTGACCTCTTCCGCCACCGGAAAATGGGCAAACTCCTCGCAGTTTGCCAGTTCTGCTTTTTCCTCAAACAAGAATAAAAACATCTGATAGTCAGGACTGCAATGTGTAAAGTGTCTGCGCATCAGCCGGCGCATTGCATTGCTCAGAAGGTTTGATTCTGCCAGCTGTTCAAATTGTTTGTCTTTGAGTTTGAATGATTTCATGATCTGGTTTACTTTCCTTTTTTCGTCATACACGTCCTTGTGCCTACAGAAAACGCTATGTTTTTCATTGATATTATTGTACAACGAAACAAATAACCATGCAAACGTTTTTCACTGCGCAGAAACACTTTTCGCGGATACATGTCAAAAGTATCTGAAAAAGTTTATAATGAGTTCGGCAACTTTAGGCAGGGACAGAACAATCATTGATGTAGGCAGCATGAAAACTGTCTACCCTACACCAGAGAAAGGCGGTGCTTATTATGGCAGGAAGCAAAAGAACAGACAAGCGAGGCAGAATTTTACGGACCGGGGAGTGTCAGCGAAAAGATGGGCGCTATCAATTCCAGTACAAAAATTCCGCTGGAAAAAGACAATGCGTCTACGATACGACGCTGTCTGGCTTGCGCGAAAAGGAGAAACAAATCCTAAAAGACTTACAAGACGGAATCCGCAGCGAGGACTCCAGAAAAATAACTGTAAGCGACTTAGTGGAGATGTACTTTGAACACCACAGAGGTATCAAGGAAGCCACAAGCTCCTCGTACCGCAAAATATTTCATACCCACATCAAACACACTCCCCTTGGGAAAAAACCAATATGCAGCATCAAAATAAGCGACATGATGAAATTTTATAACAGCCTCTTGGACAAAGGCTTATCAACCGGCTACATACATATTATGAATGCATTTCTCAGCCCGGCTTTTGATATGGCAGTCGATGATGACCTGCTTCGAAAAAATCCCTGTAGCGGTATTATGTCCAAGCTGGAAAAAACAGAGAAAACGCCCAAAAATGCAATGACTCTTGCAGAGCAGAAATGTTTTCTAAATTATTTGGAAAACAGCAAGCGGTTTCATACTTATCTCCCACTGTTCACAATCCTTCTCGGAACTGGAATGCGAATCGGAGAATGTCTGGGGCTGACATGGAACGATATTGATCTGAACAACAAATTAATCCACATCACCCATACACTGCGTTATGACAACTACGGTGACGGAAATAAATTCCACATGTCCGAGCCCAAAACCGAGAGCGGAAAGCGTACAATTCCTATGATTGAAGATGTCAAGAATGCATTTATGACGATCCGAGACACCAACATGCACTTAGGCGGCAGCGGGGATTTTACGGTGGACGGCTATGAGGATTTCATCTTTCTGACAATCAAACGCCGCAGGTTGTACATGCCAAATACCATTGCCCAAATGTTGACGCGAATTGTCAAGACTTATAATGAGCAGGAGCTCCAATCCGCCGCCGCGGAAAACCGAGAGCCATTACTGCTCCCACACCTCACTCCTCATATTATGAGGCATACCTTCTGCACGCGCTTTTGTGAAAATGAAACAAATATCAGAGTGATTCAGGAGGTGATGGGGCACAAAGACATCAAGGTTACGATGAACGTGTACAGTCATGTCACGCTTGACAAAGCCCGTGAATGTATGCAGAGCATGGAAAAAGTTTTACAACAGACATTACAGCAAAACTAAAGAGCCCTGAACGTTCACTCCCCCAGTCTCATAAGCAAATGTTATATTTTTTCTAAATATATTTTACAGCATAATTTACAACAAGTTCATATGCACGAACTATCCATCAAACCCTTGTATGATTCCACTGTATATGTCAATCCACGCGTTTTTGCTATTCTTTCTTATAATATCCTGTTTAAACACAAAGCAGGGGAAAGTACACATGGAAATCGTCACCAAAGCCAAAAAGTCCTGTACCGCGTTCCAAAAGCCTGGTCCCCGAAAACCTGGCAGGGGCAGGCCGCCCAAAAAGGGGGATGCCGTTCACCTGAAAGGACTGTTCGCCTCCCATAAGGAACAGTTCATGGAAACGGAAACCGAACTCTATGGCAAAAAGAAAACGATACGCTATTACAGCATAGATCTTCTTTGGGGGCAGAAGCTGTACCAGGAACTGCGGTTTGTACTGGTAGAAATGGATGGCATCCAGAGCATTCTGGCAAGCACCAGTCTGGCACTTGATCCGCTATCCATTATCCGGCTTTACAGCTACCGTTTCCGGATCGAATGCACATTTCGTGAACTGAAACAGCAGACAGGCGCATTCTGTTATCACTTTTGGTCAAAGCACATGCCGAAACTAAGCTACTACCAAAAGAAAGGGGAACCCACACCCTTAGAGCGTGTGGAGGATGAAAGATCACGTAAAAAAATACTGAAAACGGTACGTGCCATTGAAGTGCATATGGAACTGTCCTGCATCGCAATGGGGATACTACAGACCCTTTCCATCCGTTTTATTGGAAAGGTTTGTTCCAGTCAGATCCGTTACCAAAGGACACCATCCAAAGGAAGGGTTTCCGAAGCAGCCCTTATGCACTATTTCCGGAAACATTTTTTCCGCCTTTTGGAGCAAAAGCCTAAATCATACATAACACAGATAATTCATGAGCTACAGGAAGAGTCAGAAAAACACTGGGATTTTCTGGCTTCTTAGTGGTACAAACTTTTAACTCACAAGTATATTTACTGAAACAGAAGTTATTACAGTCTTTTGATAATGTTAGATTTTATAAAGAAACACAGAAATTTGAAGTTAAATTGATGTTTTTCAAATTGATAAGGAGATCTGCGCGTTATATAATTGGGGTCATACTAGTACAGCGTTTTCTTAATCCCCATATACTTAGTGCTTGATATTTTCGTCAGCGCAAGGCGGAGGAAGGAGGCAATGCGGTGGCATTGTTGACTGACGACAACGCGGCGATGGCGTAAATAGCGAGTGCTAAGTGTATGAGGGATTAGGAAATGCTGTACTAGAACATTTTCACAACACCCGCTTCGCAACAACAGCAAACCGTCCATCCTCCACACGGTACGAACAAGTTGAGAGTGTGATGAAGATATCGCCATACACTGCCGTCACGCCAGTGTCATAAAATGACAGCTCTTTGACAGCTTCATAGAAATTCAAAAAGGCTTCTTCTGTATCAGCCTGATAGAACTGATAATATTTCAATACATCTTCCTGCTCCATATATACCTGTGACAGAAATACTGCATAACCTGATATGTCCGTTCCTCGTAGAGTGTATCGAATGAGATAAACGGATGCGCTTGGTACAGGTCCAGATTTCCAAACATGGAGCCATCTTTCATGTGATGACCATATATGATGAAATTTATACAGGGTGTATTTACATCTGCAATACTTTTTACAAAAAAGCATCCATATGGGTCGTATTCCCGATAAAAATCATGGTGAAGGTAGTACTCATCATCATCGCATTGCATGACAGGATTTTCAATTGTCGTATCTGAAATCGAGAGCCAGCCAACGAGATCGTCAGCCAGCAAATATAAAGCCTTCTTTGGTCGGTGCGTCTGGTTTGTCATCAGATTTCCAGCTTGCATAAACTTATGTTTGTGAAGCAATCGGACTGTTGAACTCAAATTCTGTTGTTGCGCCGTTCGCTGTTACCCATTTATCAAAGATATATCCATCCTTTACTGGATTAGTGGCGGGTTTGACATAAAAAAGGACTGTTAGAAGAAAGCTTTCTCATCTTCTAACAATCCTTTTTCATACCGTACTAAAAACTATTGTCAAATTATGCTATAATAAATATACCGTGTCCCGGTATAACTGCCGACGCCTGTAATTGTCAGACATGCAATACCTTTACTTGTTGTGTTGGCGTAGGAGCAGGTATAATCCCACCCTTGCCTGAGTACTGTACCGTTGTCACGAACCTCTTTCAATTCCAGATACACGGGCTTGCCATCATTGTAATTCAACTGCTTTGTCCCTGTTGTAATTTCTAGTGTTTTTACAGATTTAGGCGTGATGGTAAAATACATATTTTTGCTGCCATACAGATAATCAGTCCCTGTCAGGCGCACAACTGCCGTCCCTGCATTGATATTTTTGCTGTAAGTGACTGTATATGGAAGGGAAGCCTCGTTCGGCAAATCCTTTATGGGCGCAAGCTGGCGGAGCTCCTCGTCGGTCAGTATGATTTCACTGCCGGTATAAGTTTTTTCGATGGCGCGCGCCGCATCATAGTCAATCGCCTGTGCCATTGTCGCCTTTGTGATATTAAACTTTACAGTGACGCTTCCTTTGTAAAGTCCATCACTTTTTGCCTTATATATTGCAGAAGCCTTTCCGGGTTTTTTGTTGTTTTTGAAGGTAATGTCGTACTGGTCTGTCCCGATGTCCTGCCCATTCCAATCCTGTAGCGGATAGTTCGAAAATGTTACTGGCTGGTTCAGAAATGGCTGGTCAGGTATGACTGGCAGCACAAGTTTTTTAAGTTCTTGTTTGACAATGCGGAACTTCTTTGTCTTGGCGCCCTTGTAATTTGAACCTGCTTTGGCAGTCACGGTCAGCACTGCGCCTGTCGAGACCGCAGTGTGATTCGCCGCCGTCAGCTCATAGGCGTCTATTGGCACAGTCAGCTTTCCAGCCTTTACAGTTACTTTGTCCGGCAGTACTGGCTTGTCTGTATAGTATGCATTGGTGACTGTCACGGACGAAATCGACGCGGGCATAATCTTAAAATACTTGACAGCCGCCTCCGCGTCCAGTTCGTAATTATCTGACAGTTGTATCCGGACATAGGCGCCTGCCGTTACGTTGCCAGCTTCGTCATATGCCACATCTACATTATTTGCATAGTGAAGGGTATAGTCTTTTCCCTCTCCTGATTTCAGCGCTTTTTTGCCGTCAAGCACTTTGACGGCGGGGCAGATTTCTTTTTGTGTGTAGGTCTGATCCTTAACCGGCTGAATTGCCGTGCTGTCCAGCTTTTTCTTTTCGATGGAAAATGTCAGTCTGCGCGTTCCAGCGTAAGCGCCCTTTCCTGTGATTGTCACACTGGCAGTATCTTTTCCGGCGTTGACATTGTTACTGTATAAAAGTGTGTAGTTTGATGAAGATATCGCATTTCCATCTGTGTCCTGTATGGTGAGTTTGGGTTTCTGCGCCTTGGCATTGTAAGTATAGACCGCATTTTCATCTGCAAACCGAATGCTGAGGGCATTGATGTCCCTTCGGCTTACCACATTCTTTTTGAATGCAGCGTCCTTATTTTTCACTTTGTAATCGCCGCAGAGCGCAATTTCTATATCATACTTTTCACCCAGTGCCAGCCCGTCCAGCCCGACGCGGGTGTTTGTTCCAGCTTTGTATATCGCAAGCATGTCCTTCTGATACTGTGTCTCATCAAGCTCTGTTTTGCCCACCGCCACACGCAGCCTGCTGCCCGATTCGTCATATGCAATCTGCACAGTGATGCCGCTCTCTGCAATTTCCTTTGGCTGTATGGTAAAAGGCTGTGTCAATTTCCCTGAATAATTTCCGATTCCCGTCACAGTCACACAGGGCGCAGCATCTGCCGTCAAATCGACTGCGTGTGTGTTCTTTTCATAAGAAATAGTGTAATCTTTTCCCTTTTTTAATGTTTTACTGCCCGATTTCACAGTGACAGCAGGTGTCAGCGCCTTGCCGGAATACACCGCCTTTGCAACGGTAACCGTAGTGTCAGCTTCTAATGGTTTGGGCGTTATGGCAAAGGTTTTTGTCACTTTTCCCTGACATTGCCCCTTTCCCGTGATGGTAACGGTTGCATTTTCCCCTGCGTTGGTGTTGTTTTTGTAAGTTACGGAATAACTGCCAGCAGGCAGTGCAACACCATTCACCAGCACATTGAGGGCTGGTTTCACTGCCGTTCCAGTGTACGCCTGCGCTGGAATGATGCTTGTGCCGTCTGATGTAGTCACCATGTCCTCCGTAATTACGGTTTTGGCAATGGTGAGCGGCACGTCCAATGTGCCCGCATAATTGTTCATTCCAGTGATTGCCGCCGTGTATGTTCCTTCGTTGCGGGGTTCCTTTTGAAAAGTAATGGTGTAATCGGTTCCTTTTTCAAGGCGAATCCCGTTATTTTGTATTACAATATCGTCTTGTACAGTTCCGTTGTATGGCACTGTAGCAGGAGCTGCCATCTCTTCCGTGAGCTCTTTGGGAAGGATTGTAAATGTCTGTTCGATGGTTCCGACATATTTTCCAATGCCTGTTATGACTGCCTTTGGTGGTGTTTCGCTGTCTTTGTCCGCTGCCTTGTCATTGTTTGAGTAGGCAGCTTCAAAATCAATGCCTTGGACAAGCGCTTCGCCCATATAGCGAAGCTCGATGGCTGGTTCGTTGCGGGTACCATTAAATTCCTGCGCGTCAATGTCTTTGAGCAGTTGCGGGGTTAATGGAATGTTTTCCTGCGGCGGATTAAATTCGCCATCCGTGGTATATGCTTTGATTCGGTATGTATACTTTTCTTCCGCCTCCTCTCGTGCAGCGTCCTTCCAGCCCGTATCCATTTTGCTAAATGTCTCACCCGAATTTGTCTTTGCAACAAAACGCACCGCACCACCATTGTCATACGACTGATCTACAAAAATTGCTGCCCCCGGCTCGTCTTTTACCTTTCCACCAGACAATGTTACCACGATACTAAACAGGTCGCCCTTTGGTACAAGCACATATTCATCAAGCCGGATTGTATGATATCCCTGAAATGCTGCCGTTCCCTCCATCCTTGAGCAAAGCCTGCCTGACTGCGGGTCATTCACATCTGTCAACCCAGTATAAACTTCTATCGTATAATCCGTCTCCACAGATGCAATGCCAATGCCCGCCGCCTCAATCATTTGGTTTCCTGTACTTGTATATACCGCAGCAGCCGTTATTTTGTCACCCTTCTCATATCGAACACCTGCTGCACCATCATACTGATAGATATGGTCATAATTGTCCGCTTTCTCAAAATCAAATACAAGCATTGTGTCAGACAGCGATGTATCCTCATAGGACATCCAAAAATATCCGTCATCACCATAATCGCTTCCCCAACTGTTCTTGACAAGCCATGCCCCGTTCTCCTTGGGCAGACGGGGTTTTCCGCCAAATGCAAGAATCTCCTGCTGGTTCATAAACGTATAGGCAAAATTATTTCTGTCAAAATTGTCATCCCAGCCCACAATCGCGACGCCATGACCTTCCTCGTCGTTCATCGGCTGATAATAGTAAACCGCCGAGCCGCTGTACTTATCCTGCCCGTATTTCTCCAATATCGTATCTACATACCTGCTGTCATTATTCTTGCTGTATTTATAGTAAATGCTCACAGCGCCCTTATCCATGACCGCCTGTTTTACGCTGTCGAGATCGTTCTTATTCAGCCAGTAGGCATTCTGCATGTGCAGCACGTCCTGATATGCATATTGATCGTCAATTTTGAGTTCTTTTGTGCGGTATGATTCCTCAAGTGGATAAACCAGACTGCTGTCCAGCGCCTCATCGGCAGCGCCTGTCCATCTCGCAAGGGCAAATGTCGTAAATACATTGTTTCCTCCCTGATTTACTTTAGGCGCAGTCAGCGGAATGACCTTATCCCCTTCCAGTCCGCCGTCAGGACCTGTCAGACCATCATGGTAAAAGAAATTTACCAGATGCGTCTCTGAGAGATCGGCTTCTCTTCCATATAGTTTTTTGTATGCGCTCTCTGCTGTTGCCATCGCAGCAAATGACCAGCATGTTCCCCACGCCCCCTGATTCCTGATTGCCGACACTTGTCCAGCCTCGACTGCTGAGTACGCTGTTGGAAGTGTTTCTCTGTCCGCATAAAACCCGAATGTCTTGCGCCCGAAAGCAGGGTTTTCAAGACGGTCTGCCTCAAATCCGCTCTCTATGTAACCGCTTGCACAATACCCATCCTCCTGAAACTGCCTGTCTATTTCAGCCTGAAGCTCTGAGAGCAGCTCTGCAACAGACTCCTCTGGCTGCTCATCTGTTAGTTCTGTCTCCAATGCTTCTGTTTCGACCATCACCGATGCAAATGTCTCTGTTTCTGTCTCGGAAATCTGTGTTTCCGTCTCATCTGGCTCTGTCTCATCTGGCTGTGTTTCCGTCTCATCTGGCTCTGTCTCGGCTGTCTCTGTTTCAGTCGTCTCTTTGTCTGCTGTCTCAGACTCATCTGTTTCAGCCGATTCACTCTCCTCCAGATGCAAGCTCACTGTTTCCATCACTTCAGTTTCATCCACATCTGTCTGCATCTCTTCTTCCAGTCCGCCAGATCCAGTATTGTCTGCCTCCGCTGCGTATAACTCCATATTTGTCATACATAAAATCACACACAAAAAAACTGCTATGATTCTTTTCATACTGTAACCCATCACTATTTACCTCCTCTGCCAATGTAATTATATCAATTTCTATAAATATTACAAGGCTGAAAAAACAGGAAAACTATACATATTCCAGATTTATCTCCTTGAGAATTGAATAGGCTATACACTTTAAATATATAGCAAAAGATGTTCAGGAGCTCAAAAAGACATCAAGAAAGCCAGCACAAGACTTGAAAAAATTGAACTGGGAATCGGATATTTTGAAAAAGATGCCGAATTATCAAAATCCAGCGGTCCAGTCTATACGGTTTGAAGTCCCGCAAGCTGCTCTACCTCCATAATACTAAGTCCCGTATATTCTGCAATCTCCTCATTCGTCATTTTTCCCTTTTTCATTTATTCCTTGATCTATTCCTCTCATTCGTCATTTTTCCCTTTTTCAGCATCCTAAGTGCTGT
>KE159538.1:791249-791821 GCA_000403215.2 Lachnospiraceae bacterium A4 | reverse complement strand
TCTTTCTTGACAGCGCGCTGTATATAAGTTATTCCGTTTGCTGTCAGCGCATAGTCCAGCAGGTCTCCCTGATATGGCGCAAAACGCTCTGGCTGCGTTCCTGATTCGATATACTCTAACATTTCCTTCAAGGTCATGCGGAAATCATATACATGGACCACTGCTTCCAGATCTGGCTCTGTCAATGCGTTTTTATGCTGTTCTTGCACCGTCATATAGGAGTCACTCAGGCGTATATCATACTGTACCTTTTCAGGCAGTTTTTCTGCTGTACTTTCCAGCCCAGTCTATACCATATACAGCTTTGGTATTGGAAAATATACACGCTTTCTGCTGTACAGCAGCTTTTCGCTGTCAACAGTGGAGCGAAGCCCTGATGTGATATATTCAAGCAGCCTGTAGGGAACATTTGGACATACTGTCGCCTGATTCTCTGTCATCACATAGAATATCGCATCCGTAACAAAAGACAGATCATTTTCTCTGTTCCCAAAAAGTACTGGACGCACATTGGCTACAGTAATCTCTTTTCCTTCCATTCCCAAAAGAAAAGAAGCAAGTTTTTTCTGGCG
>KE159538.1:663561-789419 GCA_000403215.2 Lachnospiraceae bacterium A4 | reverse complement strand
GGTAGTGTCAAATCTACCTCTATGTTTTTTATTACAAACCCCATATTTTCAAGGATTACACCACTTTTTCAAAAGAAAAAGCAATGACCTCCCTTTTTTGTGTAAATACTATTACCAACCCACAAACACTGAAAGGAAAATCATTGCTTATGGATATTATTCCCTATTTACTCTCTTTGATTCAGTTTCTTTACCAGCAAAACTGCTGGCTGATCAACTTCGTATGCAGATACATCCCCATTAGGCAGTGGGCCTTTGATGATTCCCATTCCCCAAAATACCAGAAGTTCAAGATCGACGAACTCCCCCTTATCACTGACTTTCGTCAGGACTGGACTTATAAAGAGCTTATCCCTTACTACGAAAAACGCTATGGCAGGAAAATACGCCCTGTCAGCCGACGTTCAGAGTGCGACATCCCTGATGACTGCTCCTGCCCACGCTGCAATGCCCCGAAACCATTCCTTTACAAAAACAATGGCTCGAAGGGTCAGATCCTCTGCAAAGTCTGTGCTGCGAGGTTTTCTCCTTCAGAAAGCCGCTTCTCCTGTGTTAAGCTGCGCTGTCCCCACTGCGGCAATGCACTTGTCCCAAAGAAAGACCGAAAGCACTTTATCGTCCATAAATGCGTAAACCCGAAATGTCCCTATTACCTTCATAACCTCAAGAAAGTTGACAGGGCTGATCTCGATGAGGACTATGGAAAAAATAAATACAAGCTCCACTACATCTACCGTGAGTTCACGATGGATTTTTTCAGTATGGACTTAAATACACTCCCCAGGAATGCCTCTTCCCTCAAATTCAGTAAGCATAACGCCCATGTCATGTCCCTGTGCCTCACACTCCATGTCAATCTCGGCCTTTCCCTGCGCAAGACCTCACAGGCTTTGAAAGACCTTTACAACATCAGCATCTCCCACCAGCAGATCGCCAACTACTGTAAAACTGCCGCCATCTGCGTCAAGCCCTTTGTTGACCAGTACCCCTACGAAAAAGGGGACGTGTTCACGGCTGATGAGACATACATCAAAATCCGTGGCATCAAAAACTACGTCTGGCTCATCATGAATGCTGCAACACGCTCCATCATCGGCTATCAGGTGTCTGATAACCGCGGCGCAGGCCCCTGTATCCTCGCAATGCGTATGGCATTCCGGAACCTTACAAAACTGCCGGAGAACTTCAAGTTCATTGCGGACGGATACAGTGCGTATCCTCTTGCCGCAATGGAGTTCGTAAAAAAGCTGGGCAGAGACTTTACATTTAAAATCACCCAGGTCATTGGACTTACCAACGACGATGCTGTTTCTACCGAATACCGGCCATTCAAGCAGATGATCGAACGCCTGAACCGAACTTATAAAGCCTCTTACCGCCATACAAACGGCTTTGACAGCATCGACGGTGCCAACTATGATCTGGCGCTCTGGGTCGCTTACTATAACTTCCTGCGCCCTCATAAACACAATAAATACAACGTCCTCAACGAAGTGGAGATGCTGCAGGGCGCTGACAACATGCCCGGCAAATGGCAGATGCTCATCTTCCTCGGGCAGCAGACCATCCTGAATATGCAGAAAAACGGTACTGCACAGACGGAGCGGAGCTGTTGTCAATAGAACCGTGGAATACCGCAGCAGGCGGCCGCGCCGCCTGTGAGGATATGCCGCGAAAGTCTATTGACAAAAAGCTCACGGATAATCCTGTCCAGCAGAAAAGGGGGCGACTGCGCCCTTTTCCTGCCATCCGGCGAGGACGGGTGCGGGCAGAGCCCGCCAATGGGTCAAGGGACGAGTCCCTTGTGGGGTTTGGGGCAACGCCCCAAGGTCTTAAAAACACTAATATCTGCAATTTTCGAGGTTCATTCGAGCCTATTTTTTTGACTCAGTTTTTTCATAGATTATTTGACACTACCTCTGTCAACAAATCCACAAAAATGTCTCTTTTGATCAATAGCTCTAAATAATCCGCCACGCTGGTTACATTATCTGGCATATCATACTTGTTCTGCTTTTCTTTCTTGGCAGCGCGCTGTATATAAGTTATTCCGTTCGCTGTTAGTGCATAGTCCAGCAGGTCCCCCTGATATGAAGCAAAACGCTCTGGCTGCATTCCTGATTCTATATACTCTAACATTTCTTTCAGTGTCATGCGGAAATCATATACATGAACTACTGCTTCCAGATCTGGTTCCGTCAATGCGTTTTTATGCTGTTCCTCCACTGTCATGTAGGAGTCACTCAGGCGTATATCATACTGTACCTTCTCAGGCATTTTTTCTGCTGTACTTTCCAGCCCTGTCTGTAACATATACAGCTTTGGTATTGGAAAACAGACACGCTTTCTGCTGTACAGCAGTTTTTCGCTGTCCACAGTGGAACGCAGCCCTGTTGTGATATATTCGAGCAGCCTGTAGGGGACATTGGGACATACTGTCGCCTGATTCTCTGTCATCACATAGGATATCGCATCCGTAACAAAAGACAGATCATTTTCTCTGTTCCCAAAAAGTACTGGACGCACAAACGTTTTGAGTTTATATTTTGTAATACTGGCGTACCACATTTATTTTACAGAAAACTTTTTGACAAAATATTGCTCAAGCGTCGCAGGCGTATGTAAAAATACATCATGATAGATATATTTTTGAAGCTTTTCCAGAAAAGCTGGCACATACTTTTCACCCGCAAGTATACAGTCATGAATTCTTTTCGCATCGTTTGGATTTTTATCTTCACTGACTACAAGTATCAAAATAACGTTTTTTCTAGCAAATTCAATCGGATTGTTATATTGGAAAGAGGTCATATAATTTGTATTTTTCATTTCATATATTATATCCAGCATCATAAACCAATTTCCATATGCCTTTTTAGATACGCTATCCTTTGTTTTATTTAGTTTCTGGTTTTTAAATTCAATAAAATACCATTTATTATCACTACTAATTACAAACGCATCATTGGTCGCGATCGAATCCTCTGTTTTATTAGATTCTGGAAAACGAACACGGCGATACGGTTCCTGTGCGATTTGATCCATATTAATTACTTCGATATCTCTGCGACTATTTTCATACAAGTATACATTCTCTGCATCACTATAGGATGTGTCATGAAGGCATGAGCTATAGTTCGCTGTTTTTCCATATTTTTTTAGATAATCATCTATCATTACCTTAAATTCATCATACTGGCTCATGTTCATCTTCCCATTTTTCTTTTTCGCGTGCCAGCAGCAAACTTGGGTCAACAAGCTGCTTATAAATCTTCTCTGGCGTATGTGTTACCTCTTCAAACGTGCACTCTTCATCTGACTCTTCAGACAAATAGTAATGACAAATTTCTTTTCTTCCATACTTTACTGCATAAAAGTCCAACGTCTCCAAAAAGTGAGAGCTATGTGTATTAATAATAAAATTGAGATCAAACTTTTGCTGTAATATAACAATAAGCTCAGCATATATCATCTGCCATTCTGGATGAAGATGTATTTCTGGTTCATCTAAAATAACCGCATCTTTATCGTTTAAGCTTCCATTCATTATCAGTTGTTTGAGAATTGCAAATGATTTGAGTCCAGTAGACATCGATCGAATATCAATTCCATTTTTTCCTTTTTCTGTCCTATATTCATATTTCTGATTATATGTTATCTCTCCCGGTATCACCTTATTTAACAGCTGAAATACCTCATCAAGTTTTTCTTTATTTATAATTTCATTAATTGCACGTTCCTCCACTGAACTTCGTTCTCCAGCCAGCTTAGTATACAAATTATATTCCTGTTCAGAAAGATATCTTCTAGGCATTCTCATTACATCTGTATTATTGAGTTTATCAAGAAGAATAGGATTGTCCAGATAAACAGACGAACTAACCGGATTAAATCCAAACTCATACTCAAAGCAGGTATTGTTTTGAAACATGATTATATTTTTTCCGCTTTTTATCTGAATTTCTATTCGGGCAATTGTATCCAAATACTCTGTATTATTCATATTTCCATTAAACATTTCCCTAAAATAATTGGATAAAATAGCCATTGTAAATATTTCATCAGGAATTGATTGTATTTCTTCAAAATCACTAATCAATTCCTTTAAAAGCTTCATACTATCTTTTATTTCATTATCTGGCAGTGCATACTCAACAAGATCTTCTAAAATATTTGCAACTTCGTTGTCGTCATCTGATTCAAAAATATTATCTACTGTCTCTGCAATGAAAGCAGGCGATAAATGTACAGAATTTCCAGCATAATTTAATTTTGAGGATAAAACATTTCGAAATCGTAACTTTCTTGCCCGTCTCATCTTTGTTTCCAGATTATTTGTCGAATTGTACATGGAATCTAATATTTTTCCCACTGTGCTCTTTCCAGTATTATTCTTTCCAGCAATGACTGTTATCCCATCAAGTATAATATCTGCATCTTTTATTTTAGCAAAATTTTGAATCTTTAATTTCATAATACAATTCCCTCACTATACGCTGTAACTATCAAATGCTGCATTTTATTCATATATTGATAGTATACTTTTTATTCCTTATTTTATCAACCGTTGTTTTAACCTATATTCGTACAATACCTATATTTGACTTTGTCACAGCACTTATCTGAATCTGTATTTAGGAAAATATTATACTTTCCAGTAAGTTCGCAAAAGTTCCTCAGCTTCCGCTGCATTTGTCCCAAATTCCTTCATGATGTACTGTCTGGCTGTTTCAAGCGGGATTCCCAGTTTCTGATAGGTGCGGATTACTCCTCTTAGCTCTCCAATACGTTCCCCTTCTTCTCGTCCCTCTTCACGCCCCTGATAGAGTAATATATCATCTCTTGAAAATTGTGCCATTGTCATATCACATACCTCCTTATCTGTCAACAAATCTACAAATATATTTCTTTTGATCAATAGCTCTAAATAATCCGCCACACTGGTTACATTATCTGGCATATCATACTGGTTCTGCTTTTCTTTCTTGACAGCGCGTTGTATATAAGTTATTCCGTTTGCTGTCAGCGCATAGTCCAGCAGGTCTCCCTGATATGGCGCAAAACGCTCTGGCTGTGTTCCTGATTCGATATACACTAACATTTCCTTCAAGGTCATGCGGAAATCATATACATGTACCACTGCCTCCAGATCTGGCTCTGCCAATGCGTTTTTATGCTGTTGCTCCACTGTCATGTAGGAGTCACTCAGGCGTATATCATACTGTACCTTCTCAGGCAGTTTTTCGCTGTCCACGGTGGAGCGCAGCTCTGATGTAATATATTCGAGCAGCCTGTAGGGTACATTTGGACATACTGTCGCCTGATTCTCTGTCATGACATAGAATATTGCATCAGTAACAAAAGACAGCTCATTCTCCCTCTTCCCGAAAAGTACTGGCCGCACATTGGCTACGGTAATCTCTTTTCCTTCCATTCCCAGCAGAAATGAGGCAAGTTTCCGCTGGCGCTCTTCGGAGGCGTATACAGTCTTAAAAAATGTGTCCTTTGCCTTCGTATTGACTGGGAGTACTTCCTGTGGTTTTGGCTGGCTCTTTTGTAGGTTTTCTAATTTCATTGTATTTATTTTCTCCTGTGTTTGTTCATATCTCCGTATTATACTTTCCAGTAAGTCCGCAAAAGTTTCTCGGCTTCCTCTGCGTTTGTGCCAAATTCTTCCATAATGTATTGTCTAGCTGTCTCATAGGGTATGCCTAGTTTCTGATAAGTATGGATTACCCCTATCTTCTTGCCTTCTTCTCTTCCTTCTTCCCTTCCTTCTTCTCTTCCTTCTTCTCTTCCCTCTTCTCTTCCTTCTTCTCTTCCCTGATAAAGTAATATATCATCTCTTGAAAATTGTGCCATTGTCATATCACATACCTCCTTATCTGTCAACAAATCAACAAAAATATCTCTTTTGATCAAAAGTCCAAGATAATCTGCCACGCTGGATACATTCGCTGGCATAACATATGGGCTCTGTTTTTCTTTCTTGGCAGCGCGCTGTATATAAGTTATTCCGTTTGCAGTCAGTGCGTAGTCCAGCATATCTCCTTGATATGAAGCAAACCGCTCTGGCTGTATTCCTGACTCAATGTAGTCCAGCATTTCTTTCAGTGTCATGCGGAAATCATATACATGTACCACTGCCTCTAGATCTGGCTCTGTTAATGCGCTCTTATATTGTTCTTCCACTGTCATGTAGGAGTCACTCAGGCGTATATCATACTGTACCTTCTCAGGCAGTTTTTCTGCTGTACTTTCCAGCCCTGTCTGTAACATATACAGTTTGGGTATTGGAAAACAGACACGCTTTTTGCTGTACAGCAGTTTTTCACTGTCCACAGTGGAGCGCAGCCCTGTTGTGATATATTCGAGCAGCCTGTAGGGGACATTTGGACATACTGTCGCCTGATTCTCTGTCATGACATAGAATATCGCATCAGTAACAAAAGATAGATCGTTTTCTCTGTTCCCAAAAAGCACAGGACGCACATTGGCTACGGTAATCTCTTTTCCTTCCATTCCCAGCAGAAAGGAAGCAAGTTTCCGCTGGCGCTCTTCGAAGGAGTATACAGTCTTAAAAAATGTGTCCTTTGCTTTGGTATTCGCTGGGAGTACTTCTTGTGGTTTTGGCTGGTTCTTTGGCAGATTATCTTGTTGCATTGTATTTATTTCTCCTTTGTCAGTAGTTAGCTGCTCTAAAGTATATTTAGTCTTTTTGTATCTTTATCAAACTTATTTATGACATGTTTTTATGTAAGTATTCACTTTGCTTTTATAATTATAGTAATAATAGCATATTTGAATCTAAATCTCAAATTATGTTTGAAAAGTTCTCTGATTCTCATTTTATATTATTAACGATATTTCCCCTTTTCTTAAAATATCTATGTAAACGGTACTCATTTTTTACCGTTTACGTTTACGGAGCAAGTCTGCTACTATAATACAGGACTGCTCCAGTTTTTCATAGGTACTCACTATTTACCGTTTACTAGAAAAAAGCCATTACACGAATTACTTCGTGTAACAGCTTTTTTATTATACAGTACAGATTATTAAAAAGCATTTTTGATAACTATAGAACATAAAATCACTCATCTTCATTATCAGGTGTAATGTATCTTCCACGCATTACATTAACTTTGTATCTTGCACTTCGATCACTATATGCATATGCCTCAAGATACACTTTCTGTCCTGCTTTCAGTTGATATGTGATAGCAAAATTATTGCTTTCTCCGTCATCATCATCTGTAACGTCTCCATATTTTTCATTATGGCTATCATTACATCCCCCTGCATATAAAGTTGCCTTGGGATCACCATTTCTGTCTGATGAATAAAAACTATATGTTCCATCGCTAGGTGCCACAAAGGTAAACCACTGGCTCTCGCCTTCGCTAACTGTTACATCTGACTGTGCTCCAATATTCAATACAGTAAACTCTGAAATACTCTCGCCTTCACTAATCGTAACTGCTCCAGAACTACATACTTCTAAGAATACTGTCTCACCTGCCATGATGAAGAACTGATTATTATTCGATCCGATGCAAGGAACGAAATTACTTGAGCGGTTATCAGCATGATAGTACATATCTATACCATCATTTTCAAATTTGTAGAAGCCATCCTTTTCTGCCTTGAATGTCAAATACTTTGAATTGCCCTCACAAGTAACTGGTGTTGTGCCAAGCTTTAATTCATCCAGTGTATTTATGGTTGTCTTAATCGCTGCTTGCTGCTTCTCTCCATTGTTCTCTACTCTAATGTATACAACTGAGTTCTCTGCAATAATCACAGAACCATAAACAGGAGAATCTGATGTAATATTCTTATATACATTGAGGTTCACATCCGCCGCCTCTGTCGTAAATGAATACTCTCCTGCCTTTGCAGCCTTATAAGCATACCATTTTACTTCGCCCTTTTCCAATGTTGTCTTAAATTCCTCACCAGATGCATCTTCTGTCTTGAGTTTTGTCACAGTCACTTTCGCAGTCTGGCTGTCAGATGTACCACTATAAGACAAAGTGTATGTGTAATCCCCTTCAGAATCCTCATACAAAAGCGCATCTTTATACTCATCATTTAAAATCACACCTTCACCTGTACAAGATACTGTATATCTGCCTGTTTCGGGTACTTTAAATTTGAGTAAGCTAATTCTGTCCTTAGCCACTGTAACATCTACACTCTCATCCAGCTTCAATTCAACAGGATCAAGTTTTCCTGCTGTCACAGTGAATTTTACTTCTTCAGAACTATTGTTTGTTATTCTGAAAATATGCTGATCATTTGCATCTAGCCATGTTGTAAAGTAAATCCTGTTCTCTGACTCAATTAGATCATCATAGTTATTAACACTAAGCCCTTTTGCCGCTGCTGTTCTAAAGTCATACTGCCCATACACATAAGAATTAAATACAAACTGTACAGATTCTCCTGCCTTGAGCGTTACCTCTTTTGATGGTGTATCAAGCTTCAACTCAATAATTTCACCCTTTGTGACTTTGAGTGTTCCCGGTGCTGTCATCTTAATTAGGAGTTTTTGTCCCTCTACAAGAGTATTTCCATTATTCCATTCGTCAGTAATGTTTCCAAACTTATTCTTAATTGGAATATATCTCTTTATACTGCCATAACCTTCAAATGTATAACTTGCAAATGCAGGTGCTGTAAATACATAGTATGCCTCTGTCTGATTTTCAGCAAATGTCACCTCTGCTGTTCCTGTGATGCCATCCTCTCCAAGCTTAAACTCTGTTGTAGAAATTGGTACAGGCAGCTTCACGCTGGCACTCTGTGCATCTGTCGCTGTTGTTGACACTTTAACATAAATTACGTCGCCTTTGTCAAAATAGTCTGTTGAAGATACATTATTATTTCTTCCATTTTTGTACCACTTAACATTCGCTATTTTATCTGTGTTTGCTGCGCCTACTAAAACATATCTGTCAGCATTACCTACTTCATAATAGAACCATACAGGTCCCGCTTTTGTTACTGCAACATCTGCCTTATCAGCGTCAAGCTTCTCAGCCGTAATGGGCTTCACTGTAATTTTACCAGTAACATCACCATTGCCCGTAATTATAATTGTCTTTGCAGTCCCATAAGGTAGAGTCCAGCTGGCTGCATCATAGTAATATGTGTCACTAATTCCACCTTCGTACGTTCCATCAATCGTAGCCTGTATTGCTGTCCTTGTTGTCTCGCCTTCTTTTAAAGCTGTTGTGTTTTCAACCAAAACAGAATAACCTAAAATACTCTTCTCAGGTACTGTAAACTTATACTCTGCTGACTCACCAGATTTAAGACTAAACTCTGCTGTGTTTCCGCTTGCAAGCAATTCAGTTTTCTTTTTGCTTACTGTCAGTGTGCCATTTACTCCTGTAGCTGTATTCTGTGAGACCTTAATAAAATAGGTCTTCGCCCCCATTGCATTATTTATTGGTAATGAATTGCTACATGATGACAACTTTTCACCCCATAGTACATTTGCAGCACCACTGTCTGTGCCGTCTGCCCATCGTATTGTATAGGATTCTGAAGCCTTTCCTGTAAATGAATAGTATGCCTCGCTGCCTTCTTTGTTAAGTGTTACTGGTGTTTCCCCTTCTGAAAGCGGTGTTACTTTTGCTGTTACATCATTTACATAGAATGTTGCAGCTGTTGTGACATCATCGCCACATGAATTTGTTACATACACCTTAAATACAATTGTCTGACCTGCTTCTAACTCTACAATATTCGATGTTGTATTATTTCCGACACTATATTGACCATCACTGCTGCCAAATACTTGTTCACAACTATACGCATATACAGTATGTGTACCCTTATCCGCTGCATTCTCTGTGACTGTCGTACCAAACTGATAAGAACCAGTTTTCTTAACTGTAAAGGTATACCAATCCTCAAAATTATCCATTAAGGTCAAATTAATTGGAGTACCTGCTGCCAGTGTCTTGGTACCATCCATCTTTGAAATACTTACAGATGCGTCTTTATCCGATGTTGTCGCTTCAACTTTGATATAGACTACTTCGCCTGCTTTAACACTCTTAACATTCGTTGTCTTATCGCTCTTTACTGTCAGCGTATTGCTTGGAACATCAATAGAACTATACTCGTTGTTATACCATGCCGCAGATCCATCTGTCACATTAAGCTTATACTGATTTGTACCGCCCTCTTCTGGTATTTTGAACATAAAAGTTGCTGTCGTTTCTTTAGTTACGGCTTCTGCTGCTGCACCTGCTGTCAGTTCTCTTGCCACGGATGATGTTACTTTGACCGTCACTGTAATCTCTGGTTTCTCAGCCGTAAATGGTTTACCATTCAACGAAAGCTTAACAACAATTGTCTCACCGGCTTCAATGAATAACTTCACTTGATCGATCTTTGCTGTGCTGTCATCACCTTCAGCCGCTTTCAAAGCTTTTGCCTTTGTGCTCTGGCTGACTACTCCATCACCTTCAGATATCTCACTACCATCTAATAAGAAATACTCTGCTGTTACAGTATCTTTTGGTGTCTCAAATGTATAATCACCTGTAGCTGGTGCTGTGAACTTCACAAACTGCGCATCTTCTGCATTTTCTTTTGTAAACTTCACTGTAACACCCGTATCACCAACCTGTAGTGTTTCATTCTTGGATGTATCCATATATGAAACCCAAAGCTTACTGCCCTTTGTTGCCTTAATAAAGATTGTCTGGCCAGCTTTCAAAGCTTTTTCCAGTTTCTTATCGTTGCACAGTGTCTCACCACTGTCGCTCAATTCATATGCCTGTATACTCTTGTCGCTCTCGAAAGTATAGTAGTTATCTTCTAGTGCTGTGAATGTAATCCATGAATCGTTCTTTGCATTCACTCTCAGAGGCATATCTTTTGTGTTTGCTACCGTCAGTTTTGAAAAGTCTGTGTATGAATCTACCTTTAAGATAAAGTTTCCTGTTACACAGAAGTAAATCTTTTGATCCGCTTCTAATTTATATTTAGCACTATCTTGAGAACCTTTTCCATCATAATCTAAATTTCTGTCACTGAATACTTTGTAAGACTTATTGCAGTTAAATGTATACTCTCCAAACGTCGGTGCCGTAAACTGCACCCATGTTCTATCATTAGACATACTCTCGTCTGTCAGATAAGTCTCATCAACCTTTACAGGATTAGACAATGTCAATACTTCCAGTTTTCCTTCGTACAGTGGATCCCATCTAGCAATTACATCATCATAGAAATTATTTCCACCACTTTCGTAATCACCGCCATACGAAGATGCTCCCTTGCCAACTGCCTTCACAGCTACAAGATATCTTGCAATAGTTTTCTTCGTAACCTTTGATGTTACTGTGATTACTGTAGTACCCTGCTGCACTGCCTTTAAAGTTGCCGTAAAGGAACCCGGATTTGACTTGACAGATGCAACCTTTGTATTGCTGCTCTTCCACGTCAGGGTATCTGTGCCTCTGGTTTTTGCTAAATAATTATCCACCACAGCTTCCAGTGTATAGGTGTTGCCTGATGTAAGATATGGATTGTTTCCTAATGTACTTGTTCCAACTTTTATATCTATTCCATCATAGTAATTTGTGTCATACATATTCATATTTTGGTACGACGCTGGTATATTTGTTGTCTTTGTCTTTGTGGTTGCAACCTTTGCCGCACTCTGTCCATTATATACTGGCTTCACAGATATCGTATATGCAGACAATCTCATAAGTCTATCTGTAGTAATGGTATACGCATAAGTTTTAGTCTTTTCAAAGTACTTAATCTGGTTGCCCTTACCAACAATAGAACGCTGTTCCTCCTGAATCCATGGCCGATCTGCATCGTTTAGCACGATATTATCAAGCGCATCCTGTCTCGATGCGAGCTTCTTGTATACAATACTTCCTCTTGCATCACTTACTTCAATATCAAAAGCTTCAGGATGTCCTGCATATGCAAAGTTCAATGTAATATACTTATCATCTACATAAGCTACCTTTAAACCTTTGACTGGATCCATCTGAACCGATGACAGTTCAATAGAAGCATCTACAAAACTTACACCAGTCGAATCAATCTTACCGTCCTTAAAATTCAGTGTATGCTTTCCACTGTTTGCCTTGATTGCCGTAATAATCCACTCACCCTCACGCAGCGTGCCATCTACAGATGGATAAGTATACTTATTCCCATCAAAGTCCTCCTCACCTACACGATGGAGCTCATATCCTGCCTCATAAGCTTTGTTAATCTCCTCATCAGAGAACAGAATGAGACTTGACCAATAATTCGGAATCTTATTTTTACCGTTCTTGTATTCAAGATAATCTGCTAATCTGATTCCGTCGCCAACTTTCAGAGGCTTTACTTTCTTTGGAATAATTGTATCTGGTTTTGCGGTAATCTGGAGCATACATTCACCCTCAATACCATTATCCGCCACTACCCATATTGATACAACTGCTTCTCCGTTTTTGCTAACACCTTTCAGCGTAATCTTTCCATTTTTTGCCACAGTTGCATACACCGAAGCATTGGTCTGCTTCTTATTAACAATAACTGGCTCCTGTGGTGTCCATTTATTATTTTCCAATACACAATCTGTTACATAATATGAAAGCTTAGGCTCAAGGTAATCGTCTGTCAGCTTTACATTATTTGCCTTTTCAAGTGCCTTTAATGGCAAATCCAACCAGTATCCTTCAGCACTTTCCAGAGATGGATCTATCGGTTTGCCTGTAAAACCACCCTTTACAGAAAGCTGTGCTGTCTTGTCAAAAAGACTAATTGTATATGCTCTTTCATTTATATAATCGTCATATACGTATCCGTCTCCATCAACATAATACTCTACTGTGTTTTTAGGATTCTCCATATCAAACCATGGACACAAATCCTCTACCTGTATCTTTGTCGTGTCAAATGCTTTTACTGCTCCTGCTGTAGAAAGTGCAACCTTAGAGCCATCAGCAAGTGTTCTTGCTGCACTGACATTTCTGACATATACTACATAAGAGCCTTTCGCATCTAATGTTTCAAGAGCTTTTACATCCAGCTTCAATATCTCATTATAGTCATTCGTCTTATAAGAATAAACTGGCGCAATTGCAAAGATGCCCTTCCACTGTCCATTCTTCATTTTTGCAATTTCTGCCTCAAAATTTGCCGGTTTCCATTTCTTTCTGCTGGCATCTTCCTTGGCATCAACTACATAAATTTCTCTGCGGTATCCATCGTTTACGTGGGTAAACTGTATCTCTGCTGAGGTGTCACCCATAAGTATTTTCTTAATTGCAGGTGCTGATACTTCTGATACCGTAACCTTCCCTTTGGCTACCTTTACACCTTTTCCTGTGATTTCTTCATATGTCTTTCCATCTGGGGCAAGGCGTACAGGATAAGCCTCCACTGTAACAGCTGTCGCTTTCTTATCCTTGGTAGCAAGCGCTGTCAGGCGTCCTGTCTCTGGATCAATACTTGCATACTCATTATGTGTGACATTCTTATCGCCTTCTTTGTATAAACGATAATTGATCTGAACTACATCCCCAAGTTGTGCCTTTGTAATCTTAACATCAAGCTGCTGCTGCTCGCCAACTGCCATCTTTGTCTGCACACCATTGAATGCGAGAGACTTCGGCGCTACTGCTTCCCTTAAATTGGATTCAAGCTTTGCATTTGTCACATCAAGCTTAAATGCTTCTGTGTAACCCTCTTCCCATGTAATATTGAACTCTTTGACAGGGTCAAGAATTGTTATTGTCTTGCCGTCTGCACTAACCTCTGCATTTACAGGGAACACTGCTTTGATATGATACCTGTATCCCTTTCGATTATAGCCAGTATCATTATACCCAAAGCCAGCATCAGGTAATGGTAATACATATCCGCCTGCTTCCTTAATACCACTTCTATACGAGAACTGCTTTGCAAATTCCTCTTTATTTTCATCCTTAAATTCATATGTAAATTCAACGGGTGAAACTATATCAACCGCAATATAGTTCTTGTCCATCGGAATATCATTGCCGTCAACATCCTTTAACTGAGTATAATAATTTTTGTAGGCAAATGGGATACCCTCACGCGGAACAATGGTATATACACCCTTATCATCTCTCTCCGTGTAAAGATCAACCATTCCCTGCTCATTACTCTCTGTATCTGTAAGGAAATCAGCACTCCATACTTCTGCCTCGCCACGATAAATCTTTACATCTGAATTTGGTTCATATATCAGATTGTAAGATTTTGCATACTGGGCAAATAAGGGATTGTTTTTCTCATCAAATTTTACAATATACTTTTTGCCATATCTGATGTAATCATTAAGCGCTACTTTCGCATTATCTAAATAAGTAGCAGCGTTAAAACTACAGTCATAATAAGCATCGTCATCAATAACTTCGTACTGGCCAGCCAGTATTGCAAAACCATCAACTTCCTGCCACTTGTTCGTAATGGCATTACGCCTCTCACCACTGATATAATTAAAGAACGGCTCATCACTCTCTGGTATCGGATTTGCTTCATTTGCAGCACGATACAAAATCTGCCATTCATCAACCATCTCAGATACAGGCTGACCCGCTATCACTTCATTTAATGCTGGTGCAACAATGACATCGAGAGGTTTGATTGTAAATGTATAGGGATTTCCGTCCTGATCTGTAAGTTTCGTCCATTCAAATGACCTGTAACTGTCATTTCCTGTAAATGAAGCATAGAGTGTATAAGTACCACCATATCTTGCCTGTGCAGTGGTTACATATCTCTCATAGGAGTCTTCTCCATCTGTCAAATACATAGACTCTTTGCTATCAGACCACCGCCACTTTACATTTACAGTACCTGCTGTTTCTTCTTCACCTGTATTCAGCGATAAATCAGCAGGTGCAATCACTTCACCCGTCGTCTTGTTTTTCAGTGTGACAAGACCTTCTGGTAAATCTTCTCCTATAGGTGTACCATTATAGACTCTGTCCTGAGGCATTTTACTCTGGTCAACAGAAATCTCAATCTCACCCTCACTGAATTTAATGTCATTCCATTCGGTATGCCAGCTATATCCCTTCTTGGCATCCCATGACTCCTTGTTTACGTTCGTATAGTTCGACCATTTTAACCGCGTACCATACTTACCCAAGACATACTTTTCGCTTGTATCCAAAATATATTCTTCGTATTCTTCGTCTTCTCCGTTGCCAAATCGCACTTCTGCCTTGTATACATAAGGATATGTTTTGTCTTCTATAAATGAATATGTGCGTGCGTAATTCTCCCTACTGTCCTCTTTGTTTGTTCCATCAGGATTTTTTGCCAGTGCCAGTGCATACCACTGCGGTGCTGGAATCTTCCACTCAAGTTTGTCACCTTTTTCACTGTTACCATTCAATTTATAGACACTGTATCCATGTCCGTTAAAATCCTCCGCATCATCCCAATAGCTCGCGTATTGTACATCTGCAACTGTCAGAATTGCCTGCTGCTTAATCTGGAAATATACATCCTTTGTTGCAGGCTTGTACTTGATTGGATCAGAGCTGTCTTTGTACTCAATATGCAGACGGTAAATTCCTGCATCCTCTGGAATCTTAGGAAGTTCTGTGGATTCGTCCGTAAAATCACTAAAGCTCTTCAAGTATCTATCTTCTGCCTGCTTCTTATCTGCACCTTCATTTAAAGCAGCATCTGTACGAATATACTCTTCATACAGGTTCATATTGCCACGCTGCCATGTATAGGTGATATCCTTGTGTGTATTATTAATATCACCAGTAATTTCAGCAAGCTTATAGGAAGCTCTGTCTGCAAACAAGGCATCTTCGTCATAAATCTTCCATGCCGGTGCAGCAAATTCACCTGTTCCCTGACCGCCCGCCTTGGTAAATGACTCGATGATCTTATCTGTCTTGATTTCTGTAGCTATGACTGTTCCAAGCTCCACAGGCAGTGTATTTGCATTGAGAGTCTCCTCATCTGCCTTGACACTGTAGTTCTTCTCTGCGGAATTTGTTGTTGTATCTGTGATATCAACTAATTCTGTATCATTATAAGATCCATCAGGATTATATACAGCTTTTTGACCAGTAAATCTCACGCGATACTCAACAGGTCTTTCGTCCGTTCCTTTTGTTAATACACTCTTATTGTCATACTTTGTCCAAGACGACCACTTTTCTTCTTCGGTTGCACCTTCTTTAATATCGGCAGGTGCTTTTTTCTGGCGTGTTTGCAGCTCAAATACCGGACCATAATACTGTGTCTTATCATTATCGCTGTAGGATACGCCAAAGAAATCAGGTCTTTCTGGATTTTCACCAGCGATTTTCGCACTGTCGATATACTTCGTCTCGCCCTTGAACAGCTCATACTCTACCTCTGCGAGCGCCTCATACACTGCACTGCTGTCCATTCCCTCGCTCAGTACAATCTTGGTGGGTTTCAGTACCAGCGCACCCGCTTCAATTGTAACTTTAACAGGCTCACTGTAGCCTTTCTTGTACTTACCATTCTCTCCTGAATACACATATACAAGATAGTACTCGCCAGCATCCTTTGGATTTTCAGTCATTAATGTGTATCTGCCGGCATTTAATCCGTTTATCACATCAAACTGTGTCTCCTCGTCAAGTTCGGGGAAGTCTACATCACTCTGCTTTCTTTCCCTTGTGAACCACTTGGGACTAACCAGCTTCTTCGCACTTTCCTGATCCTCTATCAACTCATCAGCTTCATCTTCGCTTCCCGGAATAACGACCTCAAAACCGCTGACATTCGTTGTAATATCTTCAATCGTCCACTCTTTCTCATCATATTCCTTGGTCAGTTCTGCGCTGGGATCCTTGAGTGTGACATTTACCTCTGTCTCTGTAAGTCCTGCAAACTCAATTCCATAATACTTCTTTTCCGTTTCATTGTTTGAATCCACGTCATAATTTGAAGCTATGGATGCTTCCAGTGTTACCTTAACTGTAAATGTATACTTTTTCTCACTGTTAAAATATGTATCCTCTGTTATTTTAGATACGCCATCATTACCAATCTCATAGACTATGATATCCTCTGCCTTTAGCTCATATAATGCAGTTTTATCATATGGTGCATCTGCCAGTTTCAAACCAGACTTTTCTATAACTGATTCCTTAAAATCGCTTACTTTGCTGCCTGTCTTGACATTTTTATTCACATCCTGCAAATCAAGTGTCAACTGTGCCTTCTCGATATTGAAATAAATATCATATGAAGCACTGCCACAGACTCCTTCTACTGGCGTAACTGCCAAATGCAGCACATAGCTGCCAGCATCCTTGGGAAGTCCCTGCATAGCTGTGTCAGTTCCTACCGTTCTCCACTCAAATGTAAGGTAATCTTTTTCGAGATCATTCTTAGGTTCATCATTAACATAAATTTTTGCTGCCTCTTTTACCTTATCTATAACATTGGCAAACTTTTCTTCTTCATCGTAGCTTCTGTTATATGTAGGTTCTGTCTTGTCATTTTGTCTTACAAAACCAAGCTCTTTAAGAACATCTTCCAAGTTTAGAACTTCTATTTTGGTATCGACAACTGCCTGCGGTGTCTCACTATCTCCAACCGCCTGTAGTTCCTCTCCCGTAGCTTCCTCCTGCTCACCATCTGTATTCGGTCTCAGATCTGGTGTAACTTCTGTAGCAGGTGTTTCTGTTTCAGGCTGATTTTCATTGTCTGCCGATGTATTTGTGCCAGACTGGTCACCAACCTCCTCTGTAGAAGCATCCGCTGTATCCTGCACTGTGCTCTCGGCAGGCGTACTTTCTTCCTCCTGCTTTGTCTCCTCCGCAGGCGCACTTGCCTCCGGCTGTTCCGCAGCAGGCGCTTCTGGCTCTTCATTTGCAGGCTCTTTTGCTTCGTCACCCGCATCCGATTCCGAACCAGAATCTTCTACAGTTGTTTCAACTACTTCTGTCATTTCGTTCTCTGCTGCCAGAGCGGTTGCAGGCATTGACTGGAATATCATTGCAACGCTCAATATGACAGGCAGGGCACGCTTAAACAATTTTCGTTTAAACATTTCCATAACCCTCCTTATTGGATTTTTAGATGGACATGCAATATGGCCCATGTCCGTTAACATGTTGTACTGACACGCAGAAAGACTCCCAAAAGCCCTCTGCTTTCGGAAGATGGATGAATCATACAGATATGATAGATGTTTCCAGTGCCAGTCCCATGATGTAATTCTACCAGAATCACAGAAAAAACACAACTTTTATTGGTTTTTTTATGCATAAACTTTTCCATGGATTCGTCACGAAAACTGTAAAGATTCAATAACTTCATATTACTTATGAATGGCTTTTTTATGCATTTCGTGTGCATTTTTGTGAAATTTTAGTGATAATGTACATTTATTTGCTGTTTTTTCGTCTAAATGCAACATTTAGAGGGTTTTCGAATATAAGTTCTATGAGTATTATTACAAATTGAATTTCTGCTTTTTTCGTACTATGCGGCGTTATCTGTGCCGTTCTGTTCGCGCTTTGATGGCTTTATGATGGCTTTATGATGGCGTCATGCCGGCAAGTTGTCTTGCCCGAGACAACGGACTGCCTCTTCCTGCGTAATTGACGCAATTACAAGGGCATTCCGTTCGCCGGACAGCAAATCTATCCTTCTGCCCCTCAGTGCTGCCTCAATGCGGAAGCCTAATTTTTCGAGCACTTTTAACGATGCGCGGTTTGTCTCATTGCACTTCGCCTCAAGGAGATAAAAACCGCGGTTTATCAGGTACTCCTGTAGGATACATTTGGCCGCCTCGAATGCATAACCCTGCTTTTGGTATTTTTCACCAATAATATAGCCCAGCTCGCCAATTTTTAGCGGGCTGTACGGCACGTCAATCGTTATACATCCGACCACCGCACCGAGTCTTTTGTCCAATACCACCCATGCATCTTTATTTGTAAGAAATCCCTGCACCAGCCCTGCCATCTGCTGCCTGTCTGTCAGGGGATAGTTTAGAATATACCTGCCAAGCGCCTTGTCCTGACCCCAGCTTTGATAACATGCGTCAATGTCATGCAGGTTAAAATTGCGAATCAACAGTCTTTTCGTTTCCATGCTTGTACTCCTTTGTATATGAAATCGAGTAGGGAACCGCAAACTTTGCTATGCGTTTGCGGTTCAGTTGTCTTTCTTTACGCTGAATAATACCACAATGGGAAAAACTTTCAACTGTTTGCCAGTTATTGAATATAAATTTCCGAAACCGTATTTTCCACACCATTGATTTGCAGCCTAATCCGAATTTTTCCATTCTCAAATTCATTCAGCGCGTATTCCAGCGGTTCGGAAAGATTTGTTACATCGACAGATTGGGCGGTATCTCCCTGCACCAGCCACAAGACAAGCGTAGCGCCCTCCGGCACTGTACCGCACGAAATATCTGCGTAAAGCATTTGCGTGTCTGCGTCGTCAATCGTCATAGTCTGTTCTTTTACGAATCCGTCACTTGCACTTCTAAAGTCCAGTTTCCAGACATTGTCCCGAGAAGAACTATAATTCATGCGAATGATGCCTGTATTCCAAACCCGATCACGCGAGGCGGCATCTGTGTTGATACCACTTCCACTGGCTATTTTCATGACAGCGCCTATCAGACATACGATCATGAGTACTATACTCACTACATTTGCAACAATCAATTCCATGTGATGTGTTCCTTGTTTTTCCATATTCATATTTTCCTCCTTTTTCATTTGTGTTCCACATTCTTCACAATAGTTAGCCCTTACTGAAATACGATGGCCGCAAGCCGGACATATCGTTTTTATTTCTGAGCGGTGCAGAAAGTAAACCAACAATCCAATAAAGGGCGTCACCAAAAAAACCACAATCGACCATAGTACCGCGTCGTCACCCCGCTTTTTACAATCCTGATAGACCCACGTTGCAAAAAAAACGGAGGAACAAAATGCAAAAATCATCACGCAAAGAAGCTGAATCGGAAGCATTAAGGAAAGACCGTTAAAGCCATCGCTTCTTATATAAGCTATGACAAAACGCAAAATGATCAATAGGAAGATAACGGGAATCCCGATATAAAACAAAAGCTTGTTATTGTCTGTGTTTTTCATGCCAATACACCTCTTTTCTCAATACGAATAGCGAGTTCCTCTTTGATGTTTGCTCTTTTTACGCCCACGAGTGTAAGCAATACCCCAGCCAAACCAACATAAAAGCAGACACCGGCGGTCATATAAGACAAATAAATATTTTCAATGACGCTCAACGCACAGACCCCCAGCAAAGAAAACGTGATCAGGTTCAAAATCATCGGCAAATACCAAATGGATACTTTATGTGTGGCAGGTTGTTTTTGCAGAACGGCTTCTTGCTGGTACAGCGCCGCTTTGAGTTTCTGATTCAGTTCCGGGTCTGGAACATCTGTCATTTTCATAGAAGCCTGAATCACTTCTTCTATTACTATGTTCGATTGATTATCTCTCATAACCAGCATCCTCCAATCTTTTTTTAATTAAGCTTCTTCCCTTGAACAATCGGCTTTTCACGGTTCCCGGCGGCTTTTTTATGATCACCGCGATCTGCTCTATGGAACAATCGGAAAGGTAAAATAATATCAGCGGGACGCGAAACTTTTCAGGGAGCGCTTGCACGATTTGACGTACTTTTGCAATCAGTTCCTTTTGAAAGTAGTTTTCTTCAATACTTTCCTCGGAACACAGCCGCGTTTCCATCTCGTCATCAAAATTACTGCACGGAGCAATCGTACTCCGCCGCGCCTGTTTTCTCCTGTCGCTTTTCCAAAGATTATGTGCCAGAGAGAAAAACAATGCCTTCGGGTTGCTCTCCCAGTCAAGTGTCCACTCCGTCTCTAGCGCCTTTAGAAATGTTTGTTGATATAAGTCCTCCGCGTCTGCCTTGTCCGCGCAGAGCTTTAGGCAGAATCTGTAGATGTCTGTACCGAACGCATCAATACATTTTTCAATTTCTCCTGCGTTCACTTCTATCACCTCCCTTGCCCGTTCACTCTATATTCGTCACGACTTTTGCTGCGGTTCATTTTTTGTGCCCATGTGCATAAAAAAATCCTAAGTATATCAAACGATACTTAGGACGGGATAAATCCACATTATTTTTGACTCTCCAATATTCCGTCAGTTCCTATTGATATCTGAATTTTTCTTCCAATTATTCTCTCCAGTTCTTTTCGAATAGAAGTATTCTCAACATCAATATAGAAATTGCCAAAATCCTGAAGTTCAACATGATTCCACAGCATAAGCAATAAAGCGCCTATTGTCAATGTCCGAATTTTTATACCAGTTACTTCTTTAATATCCTTCACAACTTGCCAATAATCTGTACGCTTGTTGGGCAAATATAGACATACTGCCAGCGGATCGTTATCTTTCATAGAGATTCCATGCCTTGAATTTAATACCGCAATATCATCCAAGATCGCCCTTGCGACATCCAAGGCGTCACTGCCCGTCTCAACCTCAAGGATACCATATCCATTCTCATTTTGATAAAACCCGTCCAGCCTCATATATACATTTCCTTTTCTCGCTATTGTCACGTGATTTCCCAACAAAATAAACAGATTTCTCACAAATATATTTTGTTTGTCCTGATTCAGAAAATGCACATACTTATGAATATTTTTCATGACAGCATCACTTTCTTGTAGAATCATTCCTTGTTTTTTGATGTGTTCACATTCGATTAAAAATCTTTCCTGTTCTTCTATGGCTTTTTCTGTCACTGGAAGTTTGCGAATACACTTCTCATTTGAATATTTATGTACCTCTGCCTTTCCGTTTACCACAGAAATAGCGGCTACAGGACAGGCACGCGCACACAGCCCACAACCCATACACTTTGATTTATCAATCTCGATACTCCGTTCTCCAACACTGATTGCTCTGCTTGGACACATATGCAGATCTACACTGCCTGCGATATCATGAAATTTCGTACACTGTGATGCCTCCTCATTGATAAACATACAGCGAGGGTTTGCACAGTTTAAACAGCAGGACGCAGCTTCTTCGCCGTCTGCTATGAGAATATTCCCATTATCATTAAATCTTACGGCATCTACCTGTAATGTATCATATACGTATATTTCTGTTCTGACCTCCTTAGCAGTCAATATCTTTGACATTCACAATTCCCTCCAATCCATATAATTTTTCTATATTGATTCCTTTTTTGTTCACAATGATATTCACTGCCATCAGAAATAATGATGCAATATCAAACACTGCTATTTTATAACCGTAAGTCTCCTTAATATTTTGAATCAACTCTGCCACTTCCGCTCTGTCATTCGGAGCTTTATATCCAACAACAAATGATGATGTTTGACAATCTGTAATATATGTTTTTCTGGAAAGTAAAACAATTTTGTTTTCCAGCGCCTGTCGAATCGCCTTTATGGAAACATTTTCTTCCTCTCCCGGCGATTTGATTTCAATAGGTATACTTTTATGCGCATCTCTAATCATAGCATCCCATCGCTCTGCGTTTACACCATCTCTTGACTTGCGGCAGTCCACGCCAATAATCCGAAACAAAGTTTCTACCAAAGGATAAAATTCGCCTTTGTTGTCTCCACGATGTTCCTCAACCAAAATTTTGACAATCTGTTCCGTGCTCTTCTCTCTTTGAATCAATTGCATGACATTTCTTATAAAATTATCTGTGTCTTCTGTCATCAAATTTTGATTTATCGCCGTATTATAATCAAGCTCAACCACGTTTTTCTTGATGATTCTTTTTGCATATGTTTTTAATACTGCCGATTGTTGATTTTTTTGAGAAGCAGTGTACGGCGTCAACTGTAAGTTTAAAGCATCGTTTACTGTGATGAAATCTAATGTCTGGTAGGGCGAGAATAATACCTCTTTCCCTTCTGTGATACTTTCAATTTCTTTTGCGTCCTTGTCCATTTCTGCCTGAACGACATTTGTCTCAAATCCTGCCCTGCCTAACATTGAATAAGTTCCCAAACGGATTAAAGCCTCTCTGTGGCTTTTAGAAAGTTTTTCATAGTCCTCCAGCCTGATGTCTTTGTATGTTTTCAGTTTATTTGCAGTCTCTTTGCCATATGGGGTCAACTTCATAAACACCATGCTTTTTCCATATATATTACATCGAATGTTTTCAACCCAGCCACAGTATTTGAGTACTGAAATTGGAAATCTAGTACAATTTTGAACAGAATTTACTGTCATACCTTCTTTTTTATTATCTGTCTGGGATTTTGCAAGCTTCTCCAATTCTGTAGATAACTTTCTCTCACTCTTTGTTTTTCTTAAAGATTTTATAAAGTCTATCATATTCGTAAAATCTTCTTCCGAATTGTCATTTACACTCATCGGACCGAGAATCATCTCATCGCGATAGAGCATGTCATCTAATTCCAGCATTGTCAATAAAACACAGGAGAAAAATCTTACGGATTCTTTGTATGAAACATCCATGATTCGATTCGGGTTATTCATACCTAATACACATTGCTCAATGAGCAGCTTCGCATCAACTCCTGCGGCTGCCATATGCTCCCCAATAAAAGTAAATCTATAATTCGAAGCCGCATCATTTACAATGGATAAAAAACCTAATATTCGGAAAATTTCCGCATACATTTTCGCATTATTGTAGGTTTTATCCCTGCTTTTATTTGTATTTGCCCCCAATGCGACCGCTTTGTCTCCAGTAAATCCAGAAGATGCCATCAAATTCGCTTTTGACAAGACTTTCGCAATATCTGTATTATCAAAAAAATCCTTTTCATGAAGCTCATGATACAATTGTTTCAATACAGCAATCATGGTGTCTAAATCACTTCCCGGATTTCTAAATCTTATCACCGCTACCCCTCCAATCCTCTGATTCGTTGGTCGGCAATATCGCACCATCGCTTTTCCAGCTCAATTCCCACCCATCGAATATTGTGTCCTTGTCTGTTCAATTTTTCACAGCAGACCCCCAAAGTGCCTGAACCGCAGAATGGGTCCAGTATCATAGCATCATATTTTCCATCTGTATTTTTGGGGCAGTATGCCTTTATCAGTTCCATAATCAAGGCTTCCGGTTTCTGTGTAGGATGCGCTGTCTTTTCTTTTGCAAATGCTTTGCCAGCCAAAGTTGGAAAAGCCCAGATATCCCCCCGCATAGCTCCCAAAGGGTTCGGTTTCCACACTTTCCTCTCTCCTTTTGCATTCTTATAATACACTGGATTTTTCAGGCGCTCTTCACTTTTGTATGGAATCCTGACATCATCTACATTGTAGGTCCACTTTGTTTTTGATTTAGAAAACCACAAAAACGGTTCGTATTGAGCAAGTGGCGCCTTGCTTGTTCTGGAAAAACCATTTTCATAATACCATATATTCATGCGCCTATAATAAAGCCCTGCCTCATACATCATAGTTTGTATAAACCCTATATAATGGTGTATTCCAAACCATAACAAACTTCCATTAGATTCCAACAATTGTTTACACAGGTTTACTCTGCTCTTTGTCACTTTTAAAAAATCTGATAATTCCAGTTTGTCGCTGTCATTTCCAAAGTCCTTATTTAAGTTATATGGAGGGTCTGTCAAAATAAGATCCGCTTTTATCCCTGCTTCTATCATCTCTGGCATGATTCGGTCACAGTCTCCATTTATCACTGTATTATACTGCATTCTATATTTCATCCTTTCTGAAAATCAGTACGTACTGATGATGAATATTTTCTACATATGCAAACGGATAACCATACGGCAATAAACTTTTATGATTCTGTAACAGAATCTTCGTCCCCTGTAAATGCAGTCCCATTTTGCCCTGAATCTGTCTCTTGTTCAAACGCTGGATTAAATCACTGTGAAAGCTAATGTATTCAGACTTATGTCTAAAATCCGAAACCACCAAACACATATATTTCTTTGGTTTCAATACTCTTGCACACTGCATCAGTACATCATCAGACAACACATCTAAAAAAGTTTTGTAATCCTCAATATTTGCCAAATCATTATCATCATTATCGGAATAATTGGTTGCCAGATTGTTGCTTAACCGTTCTTTTTTTACTTTATAATCAGCTTTCTTATTCAAAATCGACCAATATGGCGGACTTGTCACAACAAAATCAAACATATTATCCTCAAATAACTTTAACACATCGCGTGTGTCGCCATTGATCATATGATGATTTTCTGCCTCTCCCTCCGCAACCTCATAATTAAGCCTTTGGATTGCCAAGTCATGCCATTTTTCTGAAAGCTCAATACTGGTACAAACTCTTTTTTCCAGTGCACATGCTTTTGCCGTTGAGCCAACTCCGCCAAACGGGTCCAGCACATGCATACCTTTTTTCGTAAAAAACGTAATCAAATGTACAATATCTTGAAACGAGTATGGTGCTGGATGCTGTCTCTCTATTTGTGCGTGCGGGTGTTTTGAACCCAGTCCTTTTTGGTAAAAAAAACTTTTTGTTTCTGGCAGCCATTCCGTCCCGTTCAAGTCATTTAGTGTATTTCGTCTATCTACTTCTTTGCGTACAGCAGACTCTTCGTCAGCCTCTTTCTCACCTTGTTGTTCTGTTGTGAACTCTCTTTGATTTATCCCTTTTGATGCAAAAGAACCGCGTCCGCCCGCTTCCTGGTATGGTTTTTGCGGTGCGACAATATTTACGCTATTAATCTTATATTGTTCTAATTCCTCCAACTTAAAGCGTCTTTGCCCTCCCGGCGTTCTGATTGGATGAAGAATATCATTTTTTTCCATTCTATATATTGAAGAAACACTAACTCCTAACATCTCGGCTGCTCTTTGAGTTGTGATACTACTATTCTCGTTCATTTTTACCTCCAAATCTATTCAACACTTGTCAACATTATTCATTATATATGCTGTATGGAACTTTTTCAATCTTTTTCACATTGAAATATGCTTAAAATAAAATAGGGGCAAGACTGCCCCTATTCAACCAATCACGTTTCACTATAATGATATTTCTTCAGCTTCTTCCCAGTAAGTAAACAAATCAGACTCCCACTCACACCAAGAAGAAACATCATGAGTGCCGCGCCAGAACCTTTGCCGGCGCCAAACAATACGTTTAACATGGACAGATGACCATACGCGCTCATAAACGGTTCGCATACCCTGTCTACCATAAAGCCGCCGGCAAACAATCCGATTGGAATTGTAAAAAATTGAAATGTATTGCGGCAGGCGTACACACGCCCCTGCAAATCTACCGGAATATTTGTTCTGAGAATCACATCCAGATTCGCACTCATAACCGGCACAAGTATCCAACCAATCAGCTGACCTATACACCATAAAACTGGCTCTCTGGAAAATGCCAGCAGGAAATTTTCGGTGCCTAGCGAAAACAGCATCGTCAAATAAATTACCCGCACTCTGTCCTTTGGTTTTGGCAGAACAGAGACCAGCAGACTGCCTAAAATCATGGCAATGCCGGCGCAGGATGTAACCAGTCCAAGCACCGACGAGCCGCCCTTTGGATTGGGCAGTACATAACCGGGCAGTGTTGCATCGAAGGCAGATGCGACCAAATTTACACCGGACATAAAGAAAATCAGCGTCATAATCATGGGATTCTCACGCAGAAATTGAATCCCTCCCTTTGCAAGCTTTAGGACGCTTCCGCTTTCTGCACCCTTTGTTTCAGGGATTCTGATAAAAAACAATAATGTCACAAATGCGATGGCAAAGCTCCCAAGATCGACCGCAATGACAAGGTTCAGCCCTGCCAGCGCGTACAGCGCCGTTGCAATCAGCGGATTTAAGATCGACAGCAGCGACCTTGAAAGCGAACAAAGTCCGCTTGTTTTCTGATAATATTTTTCAGGGATAATGACCGTCATGGCAACTTCAGAAGCCGGCTGCTGCACTGTGTTCATCAATCCTGAAACTGCATTCAATACATATAAGTGCCATACCATCAAACGGTTCAGCCGGAACAATACAAATATGACCACTGTGCAGACTGCCGCAAACACATCGCAGACCAGCATTGTTTTCTTTTTGTTAAACCGGTCTGTCAGTGCGCCCGCAAAAATGCTCATCAGCACATACGGCACATAGGAACAGATGGTGAGTGCGGCGGTGCTTAGAGAAGATCCCGTCCTCTCATATAGCCATAATGTCAGCGCAAATGCGGTAATACTGCTGCCAAGCTGGGAGATGCTCTGGGTACTCCAAAGCATCAGAAAGTCTCTTAGTTCATTCTTCAAAATTTTCATTTCTTTGCTCCTTTTCGTTTTTGTCATGTGAAAAACAGAAGCAAAGCCTGAGGATTTCCGCTTGGTGCGATTCCTCCATGCAGTCCCCTCAGACTCTGCATGGAGCGGTTGCAATACAAAGTTTCATGTTTCTTTTCCTTTTTATTATCTATTTTCTTATAGAGAAATTATATACTGCCTTTCTGTAAAAGACAAGCCCAAAATTATCACCTATCCTAGCGCTTTCAGCGACCTGCGGTATTTTGTCATTTCCTCCTCGCTCACTGTGTCGATGACGTGCTGTAATGCACCGAGCACCGACGACCGCTCCTTTGGCAGATACGCAGTGACCGGGTAAAAGTTCGACACCGAATTGGCAAATAGATTTGCGCCTGTCCAGAATACGCGCCGTGCATTTGGCTGATACTAACCGACACTGATTATAGGTACAGCCGGACGTTGCCTGAATGATCACGGAATCCGCCTCATAGTGCGGACGCCAAGTCCTTCCCGTAAAATGCAAATGCATCACCTCCTTAAAGCTTTAGCCGTATCATATCAACTTGTAAAGAACTGTTTCGGCGGCAACTGTCAAATTGTGCGCATCAGTTCGAAATGGAACGTGCCGTTCGAAAATCAGGCGCACGACGAAACGATATTATAAATGGTGCACGCTGTCTCGGTAGCGCCGCAGCTCCTCCTCGTTGGTCGTCCGAATCACATCGTCCAGAAATGCCAGCAGCCGTTCCTTGTCGTCAGGCAATGTATACCACATCTGAAATGCATTGGACGCGCCCAGCGCCGCAAACACGGTCGGAATTTCCAGATGTTGTACCAAAGTCCGCATTTCACGATATTTTTCCGTCTCGCTCTCCTCCTTCCAATTCCCCTTTTGGATTTCTTCATATAATAAAGAATCCGAATAGACAGTCAGCATATTGGCACCGACAATCCTTGGATGAAGCTGATTGCAAACCGCTGCCGTTGCCCGCGCGCCTGCCTCCCCGCGCCCTGCACCGCAAATACCTGTCAGATAAAAGAAATAATATCCGATTCCCGCCTTGTCAAGACGGCTGCACTGCGTTAAGATATCCGCTGCCTGATATCCTTTTTTCATCAATTCTAGTGCCTCATCATCGGCCGTCTCAATCCCGATGGTCAATCCATCAAATCCGGCTTTGTGTAGCGCGGCAAGTTCTTCGTCTGTTTTCAGTGACACATCTGTCACCCGCGCAAAGCAGCCAATGGTGCTCATTTCTGGAAAATAGCAATGAATCTGTGTGGCAATTGCCATCAGCTTTTGGTAATCCAGCACAAACGGATTTGCACCTGTCAGAAATGTACGTGACGGTTTCCGTTTGGGAAAACGGCAGTACAGTTCTTGTGCTTCTTTTAAATCTGACGCGATATCCTCCATCGGGGACATTCTGAATGCAAACGGCAAATCTGCATAAAGCGTACAGAATTTACATTGATGGTGCGTGCAGCCCGCTGTGACCTCCAAGAGCAAAGACGCCGCTTCATACGGCGGTCTCCATATTGTTCCTGTATAATGCATAAGCAATCCCTCCTTTTCTCATACCTTACAAGGAATCGTATGCGTTTTCAAGTACTGTCTTTTTCTGTTCTTAGTAGCTTTTTGGATACTATTGTCAATGAGAAACGGCAGTGCTTTAAATTGTTTTTTGAAAAATTTCAACCAGTTTACCAGTTCCCGTATATTATGTGTTATAATAGTCTATAGATTTTGTTTCCCTCATTATTTCACGATGTACAGCATCATTGATCGGGATTCATCATGCCCTGTGGGAAGATTATCTCAGGGGAAATTAAAAAAGCAAAGTTGAGGTAGAAAAATTGAAGTCATTTCTTGAAAAAATTAGAACACCCGAAACAGGCGTTTCTTTTAAAATGCAAATGATCGTAACCGTAGGCGTGATTCTGTTTGGATTTGCGCTTGGCGTATTACAGAAATGGATTGATGGCTCACCAAGTAATATATTCCCATTGTTGATACAACAACTCGATCTTAGAAACTATTTTGGCCGATTCGCGATATGGATTTTATTGGCAACATGTATTTCTATATATTCAAAATCGCCTTTGAGGGCTTCAATCAACACCTTCTTGTTCTTTATCAGTATGTTGGCAGGCTATTATCTCTACTGTAATTATGTCTTAGGCTTCTTGCCAAAAGCTTATATGATGATGTGGGTAATGATTTCTTTCGCGACGTTTTTTATCGCATATATATGTTGGTATGCAAAGGGAGAAGGCGTTATTGCAATTATTATATCCAGTGCAATTATTGGCGTATTATTCGCTCAGGCATTTTCGCTCACACAAGGATTTTATGTGTATCATCTTATGGAAGTTGTTACATGGTTCATTGGCATAATTATCCTGTATAGAAAACCAAAAGAGTTTGTCATTGAACTGGGATTATCAGTTCCAGTTGCATTGATATATCAATTGGTAATTCCATATTGGGGGTAAAAATAAATGTTGGTTCCATTATACATTATCATCATAATAAAAGCCTTCAAGCTGCTTAACTTAAAGGCTTTTATTATCTTCCGAAAGCCTCTTACCATATTGACCGCAGTTTCTGGAGACTTCAGCTCAAAGGCGATGTAGTCCGTCTGGTCTGCAATGTCCTCCTCTGCCAACGGCAGGGTGATCACCTTATATTCTATCATTGGTATACCTTTTCTCCAGTTCATCAAAGAATTCGTTGCAGTCCCGACCTTTGCCCGCAGTAATGTCCCGATAGCTTTCCATTACCATTTCTCGTATCTGCCTCTGATTTTCATCTATTTCTTTCCGATAATCCAAAACCTGCTGTGCTGGACTCATACAACTCACCTCTTTCTTCATATGTATCTTTAGTATACCCAAAAACATTTCTTAATACAAGGAACAAATTTGTTAAATTTTTGCCGCTGGTTCCCTGATCCTAAGAAAAATACCTTTTCCGCTCTACCCACACCACTGGCACAGAACTTTAGGAAGGGAGGTGCGTATTGATGACAGCTTTTGAAATTATTTCGATTCTCATTGGTATTTTAACTTTGTTATTTACCTTTGGCAGCTTCATTCTTACGTGTCTTTCCCTTATCATTCATATTTGCGATAAGGATAAAAAGACAAAAAATAATGCCCACCCTGTTGAGACCAGGATGGGCGCCTCTCACTGAGAGGTAAGTCCAACCTCGGGAAACTCCACCTTTGGAGTGGGGCTCCGCGAAAGGCATCTGTTTGCGCAGATGTCTTTCATTACATTTACTATACCATACTAGAAAAATGATTTCAACCATATTTTGACTACCATTTCGCTTTGCATGAAAGGATATAGGTACCCTCATGAATATTTCCATCCGATCCGAACAAGAAAAAGACTATCAACTTGTTGAAGCGCTGACAAGAGCAGCATTTGCTTACCCTGAAAGAGTGGCGCGCGGCGGCATTGGCTGCCCGTATGAACACTGGATAGTTCATGAGCTGCGAAAATCCGGCTTTCATGGGAATGGAACTTATTTCAAATTACCTGCTTCACGCAAAGGGTGGGAAATTTTATGAATCGGAGATTTATGATGATGACCGCAACCGCAATCAGGTACTGGCGTTTGATAAACAATTTAAAGTTCAGTGACTCTCGAAGAAAGGTCAAGTGAGCCCTATGGCAGAAAATAAGTTTTGTGATAATGATGTGATTGCGCGCTGTGTGCCAATGAGCAAACTTCAGTCTGTGATTGGCGGCAAGTGGAAAATCTTGATTTTGTGGTATGTGTCCTTTTATAAAGTCCAGCGCTTCGGTGAGCTGATGCGCCGTCTTGACGGGATTACACAGTCCACGCTCACCAAACAGCTTCGAGAGCTAGAGGGCGATGGTTTCCTCCACCGTGAGGTATTTCAGGAAATCCCACCGAGAGTAGAATACTCTCTGACTGCGCTTGGACAGAGCTTTATTCCTGTTCTACAGACCATGATGGCATGGAGTGAGACACACCTCTGCCCAGACTATGAAAATCCTTATGAGGTATAAAAGAAATATATTCCTGCACCTCACTTTGGAAAGATAAAAATCTCCTCAATGGGCGCTTCCACTGCCCGCGATAGATCGACCGCCAGCTTTAACGACGGATTGTACTGCGCTTTCTCAAGGCGCATAATCGTCTCTCTCCGCACCCCGACCAGCGCTGCCAGCTCCTCCTGCGTCAGCTCTTTTAGCTGTCTGTATTTCTTTAATCTGCACTCAAAATCCGGCACGCCCTACTCCTCACTTTTGTCAAATTATTCCTCATGGTCATACTGATACAACAAATACTCGCCAAGAAAGATATCGACCGCGATCGAACACGCCACCGCGATCACAAGAATGATCAGCTTTGTATCTGTCGCCTTCAAAATTCTTCCCTCTGCCATTGCCACCAAAAACAGCGTCACATAGACAATGCCCTGCGCGATACGATGCGCTTTTCGTTGTGCCCTGCGCTTATTTTCCACGTATCGCTCATCCATGAATGTATTTGACATCTTTCCCTCATAAAAAAATCCAAAGAATCCAAAAAACAGAAAAAACAGAAACGGCGCAACTCGTCCCTCGGCGTTGTATGTGTAAAATCCCATCAGTCCTAAAAATCCCAACAATCCCATTATACCAAGTTTCGGACTGATCCTTCTGGTGACATGTGCCGCAGCATCCTTTTTCGCTTTTTGACAGTCTAGCCAGCACAGATAAAACACATACAAAACCATACATGCGACCGCAATGTGCATCGGCAAGTCTTTGACCGTAAATTCGTATGGCTGCTCCATCGGAACAACGAGCCGGGAATCATTGAATTTAACCGCGTACAAAGATGCCCCAATCACCATCAGCAGACAGATGATTCCCATCCCAACAATTTTTGCTTTTTTGTTCATGTAAACCTCCTTCTTGCCACGCCGTGACGTTGTAACAGTTCAGCCTTCGGCTTCCTGTTAACAGGCATCAAGCCATGCAAAACCACTTCGTGGTGGCTTGATGCATCTCTACCTATATGTTATTTCACGGACTTTGCAGCCAGTGCAAAGTCCGTGGCTGAACTGTTACGTGACGTTACATCTCTCTGTAGGAAATGCTTGTTTTTAGACATTCTCGTGCACGCCTCAATTCCTTAAAAAGTGATATATTTATATCTTTATGAGATAAATATATCACTCTATATAAGAGAAGTCAACATATGCTGCATATTTTTCTTTTTCCTGCCACTATTGCTGTGATACTCCGCAGGCATGGGCGCAAAAAGGGCTGAAAAAATCAGATCTCTACCGCTGGTAGGTGTCCCTTTTTGTGCTGTTCTGGTATACTTTTTATAGAAGTAAACAACGGACAGGAGGATTTCATGATGAATCAAGGCAAAATTGGCGCTTTTATTTCAGAACGCCGAAAGGCAAAGGGCTGGACGCAAAGCCAGCTGGCAGAAAAACTTGGCATCACGGACAAGGCTGTGTCGAAATGGGAAACAGGGCGGTCTATGCCAGACTTATCTTTGTTTATGCCGCTATGTACTTTATTAGAAATAACACTAAACGAGCTGTTTGCCGGCGAATGCATTTCAGAACAGAATTTAAAGGAAAAGGCGGACGAGGTCTTAATGAGTGTCATTGCAAGCTGGCTCGGACAGGAGAAACAGATATCAACAGCGCCGTCGATTGTCACCAAAACAGTTTTGGACGTGCAAAATGTCTCAAAACGCTATCAGACTAAATCACACGCCGTCTTGGCAGTCAAGGATATCAGCTTTCAGATTCCACACGGCAGCTTTGTCGGTATTATGGGCGCATCTGGTTGTGGAAAAACCACACTGCTGAACTTAATTGCCACGATTGACAAACCAACAAGCGGAACCATTTACATCGGTGGTCAGAATATTGTGGCAATCCCCGAAAATGAGACTGCCGATTTCCGCCGCGAGCATTTAGGATTTGTCTTTCAGGAGTACAACCTGCTCGAGACCCTGACCCTCTATGAAAATATCGCACTTGCGCTGACTATAAAGGCGCTCCCCAAAGAACACATTGCGCAGACAATACAGGAAATTTCCAAAACCCTTGGTATTACCACTGTTCTGCACAAATTTCCGCATGAAGTGTCAGGAGGACAGCGGCAGCGCTGCGCCTGTGCCCGCGCGCTTGCGGTCAATCCAGACCTTATACTCGCAGACGAGCCGACCGGCGCGCTTGACTCCCATGCTGCCAGACAACTGCTAGACACCTTTTCCATGCTATGCAGAGATTATCACGCAACAATCCTAATGGTCACACATGATGTCATGGCGGCAAGCTACTGCGACAAGATTTTATTTATGAACGACGGTGAACTCAAGGCGTCACTGAATCGGGAATGTCAAAGCAAGCAGGCATTTTTTGCACAAATATTAAAAAAATTAGAATGGATTGAAGGAGAAAATCATGATGTATTGGAAACTGTCACTCCGTAATGCCAGACGGTCTTTTACAACTTATCTTTTATATATTGTGACAATGACAATTCTGCTAGGCGTTATGGAATTATCAAACTGCATCGCAGTTGTGGGAAACTTTGCTGATTTTCAGACCATTTCCCTGCCCCTGCTCATCGTTGTCATTCAGATTGTCTTAGTCGAATATATCGACACCTATATATTCAGACAGCGTGCAAAAGAGTTTGCGAACAATCTGCTCTTAGGTATGCAGAAAAAAACCTTAACGGGCTTATTTTTAGTCGAAATCCTGCTGATAGGCTGTTTCTGCTTTCTCGTCGGAACGACTGTCAGTTACGGGCTTTTCTGCATTGGTACCTCCTTACGCGGCGCATATTCCTATGGACTCCTTTACTGCCAAAGCGTTTTTGATACCTTCTGCTGCTTTTGCGTCATTGAAATTGTGTGTGGCGTCCGCCTGAAAATTCGAATGGACAAGCTGCAAATACGCGAACTGATGCAAGAAAAGGGACGCAGTCAGCAATTAAATCCAAACGATACTTCCACAAGCTGGGGCATTGCCTTTCTGTGCAGTTTCGGATGTCTGATTGCGTGCGTGTGCGGCATTGTCTATTTGCCGCAAGCGTATGTGATCTATCCTGTTGCGATTGTCATCATTCCTCTGACAATCAGTATCATTGCCTTTTACCAGTGGATTTTTCGGTGGCTGTCTGCATACCGCCGTAAAAGCGCTGTCTCAATTTATCAGCAAAACAGGCTCTATCTCACCGCTGCTGCCACCTATAATTTCAGGACAGCGGCGATGGTCAATGCTGTTTTTTGTATGTGTTTTTTATTCTCTGCGTGCTCTTTTATAACAGGAAGCTTCATGCTAAAGCCAGATTTACAGCTTATGGAAAAGACTGCCCAGTACTGGATGGGTACTGCGCAGCTTGGCATCTGTATCGTGTTTACTGTCATTTATTTTTCAATACTGGCGTTACAGCAGGTTATAGAGTTTCATCAGAATGCCCGACACTACCAGCTCCTTGGATGGATTGGAAAAAGTAACAGGCAGCTCAAAATGCTCATCATACAGCAGATTGCAATTCGGCTGACCATGCCTATGATTTTGGCTTTGCTGATAGGTTTATTCTGCATTCCACTGCTAAATGACAAGATAAATAAACTCTTGCCGCCGTCAATGCACAATGCCCTCCTGCACGACGCAGGTGTGTTTTTCATAAGTATATTATTCTTTTTTATCGGTTACTTTTATGTTGTTTTTACCATGAGCAAAGTATATATTCCTAAAAAGAAAACACGCTAAATAATTGCTCCAGCTACACAATAACATGAACCGCAAATGACATTCTTTAGAAATTTTTGACAAATTCGTCGTATGAAATCTTACCAGTGGAAAATTTCATCATTTCCAAATACAATTTTTCTCCCTTTGTATATGGCTTGTTAAGAATACATTTATCTAACAATTCCATTTCATTTTCCAAAGGGCTGAGCACATTTTTCTTTTTAGAAAAGGCTTCATAATAACGGATTCCAAATCGTCGTTGCGAAACTGCATTGATATGGATTCCATCTGGATTTGATGTGAGTCCCGCTGCTGTCACAAAATAAGTATTTGCCTGTTCGGAGGCAAATCTTCGCAGCTCTTGGTTCACCATTTCATACTCGGTACAGTTTAATCCAAAACCCGATTTTCCTAAGTAATCACCCAGCCCGCCCATAATAAAAGGCACCTTTTCTGCTTTGAGGTCTTTGCGCAATTGTGTTACAATTACCTCTAATTTTTCGTAATATGTTCGATAGCTGCCGCCAAAACTGTCGTTTTCGCCTTGATGCCATAGAATACCGACAAGCTCTGTATCCTGCATAGCAAATCGTGACTCACTCACTGCATGCTGGTATAGCGTTTGTTCTACACTCCAGTCTGCCAATGAACTTCCGCCTTCTGCACATGGAATTAGTCCGATTTTATTATCTTCATGCTCCATGCACCACATAGCAGCAAAGGCCCCCGCAAGCCCAACACCCGCAACAGGTCTGTCATAATTTACCGGTTCAGCCATCATCTGCCATCTGCCATTGCGAAGCATCTGAATCCTCTCATTACAGATCAGCGGAACTTCATTGATAAACCCCCGCCCCGCCATATTGGACTGCCCTATCATTAAAATAGATTTCATCATGTCCATTTTACCTCCCTTCATACCTCCAATAAGTACCAAAAAACACAGCAAAAAATACATATTAAACCCCAATTACATGCGCTGGATTTATTTTTCATATATCCCAATTCATCATATCACATTGTACTTGACATTTAAATACGAAAGCGATAACATGACGTTAATTTCTTCTGTCCGAAGGATTATTTTGCAAAAACCGGCACAACACCTTTTGGCTTTGAACCTGTAATCCCCCCGATTAGAGAACTCAACCAACAGTTGAATCGCAGCACTCAACCAATAGTTCGTGTATTTTTCCAGCATTTTGGTATATATTCATATCAAGATATACACTGAACTTTTTATATGATACTTGATACAGCAGTGCGCTGCAAAACAGATACAGAAAGGTGAATGATACGCATGAAAATCATATTTTTACACGGTCTAGGACAAACTGCCGCCGTCTGGAAGCCGACACTTCAGGTCATGACAAGCCAGACTGACTGCCTCTGTCCAAACCTTCCAGACTGGCTTATAAACCAGACGCCTTCCTATGAAACGCTGTACTCCTCCTTGGAAAAATATGCCTTACAATACGATGAGCCACTCAATTTGTGCGGTCTGTCACTGGGCGGTATTCTTGCGCTGAACTTCGCAATTGACCATCCAAATACAGTGCATTCTCTCTCGCTGATTGGCACGCAGTACACGATGCCCAAACATCTTTTGCAGCTTCAAAATGTGATTTTTCATCTGATTCCTGCCTCTAAATTTCAGGAAATGGGCTTTCAAAAAACAGCTTTTATCCGTCTGTGCAAGTCTATGATTGACTTAGATTTCACACATCATTTGCATAAAATCACCTGCCCTGTACTTATATTATGTGGTGCGCGCGACAGGGCAAACAAGCCTTCTGCCCTGCAATTAAAAGAACAACTTCCCACGGCAAAACTCTCGATTATTCGCAATGCAGGACACGAGGTAAACATTGATGCACCCGCTGAATTGGGACACATCATCAACGATTTTTTGACTTCATTCAACACATAAAAATATAGAATTTATACTTTTTCAGGAGGTAAACATGAACCAAAAAGACATTGGAAAATTTATTGCAGCATGCCGTAAGAAAAATAATCTGACACAGGCACAGCTTGCAGAACAGCTTGGCATTACGGATAGAGCTGTCTCGAAATGGGAGACGGGAAACAGTATGCCGGACTCCTCGATCATGCTTGAACTTAGTCAAATTCTGGGGATTACGGTAAACGAACTATTAAGCGGGGAGGAGATTCATATGGAAAATTATGAGATCAAGGCAGATGAAAATCTGCTTGCTTTGAAGCAGCGGGACGAGAATAATCTCAACAAAAATGTCGTGATTTGTTTCATTTACTCATTGACTTTGATGGTAGGAATCGTGGTTTGTGTCATCTGTGATATCGCTCTTTCGGGCGGTCTATCGTGGTCGCTGATTCCCTTGAGCTCTATTGTTTTCGCATGGGTAATCTCATTTCCTGTTATTATCTTGGGAAAGCGGGGAATCGCTGGCAGCCTGATCTCACTGAGCCTTTTTATTCTGCCATTTCTCTATATATTGAGTCGTCTGGTAAATGTTTCCTCCGTCTTTTCCATCGGGGCAGTGATGGCTGTGATTGCAATGGTCTACATATGGCTGGTATTTGGATTGTTCAAGCGATTTCCAAACAGGGCGCTGGCAGTCTGGGGCACTGCGGTCCTGCTGCTGATCCCATTGCAGTTTGTCATCAATGGTGCGCTGTCAACAATGATATCCGAACCGCTCATTGAAATCTGGGACATACTGACTATTTTTATCCTGCTCATCGTGGCGTTCACGATTTTTGCCTGTGACTATGCGCGCAGAAAAGGTTAAATATCCAAAAATCTATTTCCATCTCCCGCTAAATATAGTATACTGAATATATAAGACGCTGCGACAATAAAACTCAATTTCTAAACGATAGTTGCCGTCTCAAACGATGATACGAAAGCGAGGATACCAAATGGAAGAACAAGAAAAAAAGACACTGGGAGAACGAATTGAAGAAAAGTACGGCTGTTCGTGTTCGTGCTGCGATGATTTAATCCGCAATCAGGGAATCTCCGACCCGGATATCGCGCGGGCTGCCTACGAAGCGGGAATCTTGTACCCACGGATTCTATATCAAGACGCTCCAGCGGATGTGCGTGACAAGCTGATTGACCTGTTGGACAAAGGCGAGCCAGACAAAAATCTGATCAACAACTATCTTGTTGCGCTTGCCATGATCGGCGATGAGACTGTCGCAGAATACTTCCAAAAATGGGAGGAGGCGCCTAGGCCGTGGCGTGAATCGCTGTATGTTGGACCCTATCACTACGCTGAGGAGGGCGGCTGGTGCATTGAGAACGGCAAAAAAAGGCAGCTTTTCTTCGATGCGTGCTATGCGCTGGAAAAGTCAGAGACAGCCGCGCCGGAAGAAAATGTCTATGGCGGCACTGCTGAGGAGAAATGTCCGTTTTGCGAGTCCAGTTATGTCAATGTGCTGGTGCTTGATGGCCGCGATGAACGCCTGTCCTTTCTGGGATTCCATGGAAAAATTAAAATCAAATACTGCGAAGGCTGCCTTCCGTGGTCAGGTACCGTATTCTGCAAATATGTTGAGGACGGAGAAAGCACGATTCTGCGCCATGATGATGGCGAAGAATACTTCTGTGACGATGAGGACTTAAATGACCGCACACCCTTTGTACTCTCTAAGAAAATGGTTCCCAAAAGCTACTGCGACGAGTTTGAGCGCTGCGCCGTCGGCGGCAGACCGGCATTTGTCGATGACGCCTCCTTCGCAGTCTGTCCAGAATGCGGCAAGAAAATGATGCACTTGGCACAGCTTGGCGAAGAGTGGACTACCTGCGGCACGCACTATATCCAAATCTGCCGTGACTGCCAGATCGCCGCAATACAATACCAGCAGACCTAAGCATCTGTTTATAACAACTTGCAGATCTGCGCATTTGAGCCGCTCATAGGCGGCATGGAGGATTTTCATGGAAAAATTACCACCAATTGAAAAAATATATGAAGCGTATTCCGCTCTGGCGGACAACCGTATACACATGGAGGAGACTTCTGCCAAAGTCATCTCGTCTGACGGCGCAAAATCATACAAAGTTGCATGGAAAGACAACACATATTCTTCCACAGACAACGCTACCTACTGGCAGGGCTACGCGGGCTACCCTGTCATCGGCGTTTTAATTTTACAATCCAAATTGACAGTGGACAGCACCATCTTCACACACTTTTCCGGTGTGAACTGGAACAGCCTGAACAAAAAACACAAAAGAGACTATCACGCAGCGCTGATGGAAGTTTTTTCAGAGAAACAACTGCCGCAGGAGCAAATTGACAGCATCGAGACCGTGACACAGCAGGTCTTTGAACAGCTCAAACAGTTAGACCTAAAAATTGTGCGAAAACTGAGCACAGCAAGCCAATAATACGCTCACTGCCCCCGCCTTACGGAGTCTCTTTGTGCCAGATCAACCAGCCGCCAAAGCTGGTGCACGAAAGATTCCGCGAAGCAGAGAAACGGCTTCCTGTCTTATTGTTTCACCGTTTTCTTCAAGCTGCACATGGGAATTCGGAATGCATTGAATATCCAACTCCATTTCAATGCATTCCCAATCCCCGATCAGCATTCTATACAGTTCAATCTGTACCTGCCGAAATCCAAGTGCTTCATAGCAATCCCCCACCCCTGTTATTCATGTGAGAAGAACTTCTAACCGCCTACGGCAGTTTCCACTCGCTGCAAAGGCTGCTTCGCGAAGAAATGCCTGAAATACGGCACTTTCTATCGGGATTTGAAAAAAATTAGATTTTCCATGTCACACAGCCAAGATTGCGTTGTCTAATAAAGTAGGAGGTAAAAATCTATGAAAAATAAAACCAATGAAGAACTACAGGCCTTGGTCGCCAAAGCCACGGCAGGCGATAAAAAGGCGCTTGAAACACTTATTGCCGGTGTGCAGGACATCATATTTAATATGTCGCTTCGAATGCTTGGCACATTTGCAGACGCGGAGGATGCCACACAGGATATTCTGCTCAAAATGATTACACATCTGTCATCATTTAGAGGCGACAGTTCCTTTACGACGTGGGTATTTCGCATTGCAGCAAATCATCTGAAAAATTATAAAAAGCATATGTTTGCACGCTATCCGTTGAATTTCGAGTATTATGGAAATGACATAGAAAACGCCAAAATTGACGATGTGCCTGATTTAACTCAGAATGTGGAAACCGATATCTTAGCGGAGGAACTGAAATTATCCTGCACCAATGTGATGCTGCAATGTCTTGATGAGGAGAGCAGATGTATTTTTATATTGGGTACAATGTTTCAGATTGACAGCCGCATCGCGGCAGAGCTTTTGGAACTGACTCCAGAGGCATACCGCCAGCGCCTTTGCCGTGTGCGCAAAAAAATGGCAGATTTTCTGGCGCAGTATTGCGGAGAATATGGCAGCGGCAGATGCAAATGCAGGGACAGAGTCAATTACGCGATACAGAGTCATCGGCTAAACCCTTTGCAGTTAGACTATGTGTCAGCCACAGAAATCCCCATACAGACCATGATGGCGGTAAAAAACGCAATGGAGGATATTGACAATTTATCGCAGGATTTTTCATTCTGCAAGCCCTACCAGTCTCCCGAGCACACGAGACATCTGATACAAGAATTTTTGGATTCCACGCAATTTTCCACCATACAAAACGCATAAAGGAGAGAATCAATGATAAATACACAATTGATGATAGATTACTTGTCGGCATTGAGCATAAATAATAACCGCGAGTGGTATCATGCAAACAAAGAGGATTTTAAAAAAGCGAATGCAGAGTTTGAAAATTTATTGCAGGCATTAATGCTCGAGATTGGAAAGTTTGACAGCAGTATCCTCCATAACAATCCCAAAGACCTTACCTTCAAGATTGTCAGAGACACCCGTTTCAGTCATAACAAATCACCCTACAATCCTGCATTTCGCGCCCATATATCCGCTCAGGGAAAACTGCCTGTACCAGTCGGATATTACCTTATGATAAAGCCCGGCAGCCAGTCCTTTTTAGGCGGCGGTCTATTCGCAGACATGTTTAAAGATGCAACCACCATGATACGGGACTTTATCGCCCAAAATGGGAAGGAGTGGGAAAAGCTTATACATGCACCGGCGTTTGAGAAGCACTTCACTGTACAGGGAAGCGCTCTAAAAAATGTCCCTGCGGGCTATGAGAAAGAACACCCTCAGGCAGAATATTTGAAATATAAGAGCTGGTATCTGGAATATCCGATCAAGGACGAGGACTTGCGCGATGCAGAAGTATTTGTCGCAAAAGCAGCAGAACTTTTCCAAATCATGAAACCGTTTAATGACTATTTGAACAGAGCGCTTGCAGGATTTCAGATGCCGTCGAGATAATGTTCGCGCACCGGGCGTCCATCTGCCTGCCGGCATATTTCCTTTGGACGCCCGCGCATCATAATACGCAATTATTATATTTTTCGAGTTGGTCGCAGCATTGATGATCTCAATGTAGCGCATGATCTCTTATCACACAAGTTCGATTGAAAAATACTTCTAAAAAAGCGGCTCGAGTAGTATTATGAAAAATTCATTCGGCTATTGAGAATACACAATATCTTTTCCAGCCTCTGTTGCAGCATTTCATTCCCTTTTTCAGTTTGATCGATACAATAAATCTCATTTCCGGTGTCCTCGTGCCACAGCAATTCATATATGGTACTGCCCAAGCTAACACGGATTATATGATACCACAAACCGTCAATTTTCTCTTGTACAATAAAACCATATTCTTCGACGAATAACTTGACAAGATATTCATTTCCGTCAATATAATCAAAATTTATGAGTAAAAATCTAATGCTGTTCCCATTCTCAGCATCAATACTTTTTTGATATGTCACCGCCATCTTTTACCCCAAGCTTTCTCACACTTCAAAAAATATATCATAAATCCGACAGTCTTTCTCATATTCACAGACAATATCCTTATGATCAAAACGTTCTGTATTCTTATTGGAAAACGTAATGTTATACAAATCAGCCCCCTCAGCACTTCCAAACAGTGTAGTGTGGCTATGCCGGTCAGCAAAACGCATTATTTTAAACCCATTTCCATTATAGGAACCGGTAAACGGATTATCCGATGTCCCAATCGGAAGCCATGCGTCCTCTGAAATCTCAATATCATTTTGCTGCATATAGTTTTTGTCAAGTCCGCATTCACGAATCGAACGAAGCTGTGACTCCGTCGCAATCATATAATACACTTTGCCATTGATTGTGATCGTGTCTATGTCTTGTAATCCTGCCTGTTCAGCAGTATCAATTCTTTCCGTCTCATCGTGCATTCGCTCGTCCATTGTCTCAAAAGCAACTTGATCCTCAAGAATTGTGATGCGAATCCTTTGGCTGCTGTATTTCTCTGCAATTGCTTGAAGTGTTTCCAGCATCTCCTCCTCTGTCATTGAAATAAGCTGGTCAACTGTCGATGATTCCCAGTATCCACGAATGCTGTCCATCATTCCGCCAAGGCAGTCGTCCCGCTCGCCAACGCGGACGGTTTCCTTATCCGAAATATGATACGAAAAGGCATAGTACAGCGAGCACCACGCAGAACGGCCGCTTTCTCGGTCAACTTCCTGCTTACTGCGCAGAGAAACCGTCTCCACCACATCACGCACGGGTTCATTTTTCTGAATACTTCTGACATACGCAGCATTTTCCATACCTGAAAAATGTGCTGTGACTGCCGCAAATGCCTTCTCCTCCTCTGTCAATATGACACGATAATCTTCATAAAAATTGTCAACGGCAATCCGCTCTTTCCGATCAAAATTGTGATTTGTCCATTCTAAGAGTTCCTCGTTAAATTCCGCGATGGTTTTAGCGCGGTACGCTGACGTTTTCAGCGTAAACAAGCTTTGGTAGTCCTCCTCTGTGGCGGGCAGCTCTTCACGCAGCCGGTCAGAATACTCCTCCTGCCCCCGCTTATATGCGTTCGTCACAGCCAAGCGTTTCTCTGTGGCTTCTGCCATCTCCTCCTGCGTAGCTTCGCGCAGTCCAGCGATTTTCCCGTCATCATATTCGACATAAAGGTCAATCGCATCGTCGGCGTAGATGCCTTCTCCAATTCCAAGATGTGTAGAAATAAACTGATATTGCTCTGTGTCATAAATTGCACGGACTTCTTTTCCCTCAAAATACATCCTAAATTCGTCAATCTTCTGATCATAGCGATAGGTGACGCCAAACGGCACATAGGGCGCAAGCATGGCCTCCCACTTATCAAAAGACTCTTGCTGCCAGTCCGCCATCTCGTCAATCGGAAGCTCCCCCAGCGGAGTATAGTGATAGGCAATCGTAATCCGAAGCGATTCGTTCTCCCAGCTCCATTTGATACTATCAATCTCCTCATCGAGTGTTGTGTGCATAAATTCCTCATCGCGCAGCTCCACAGGATCCCATTCCCGTGTTTCAATAATGTGCTTTAACTCCTCCATCACATGCTGGCGCGCAGTGTTGTATTGATCGACAGTCAATTGGTCTGCGTCCTGAATCGAAAGTGTCACCGTATACTCCAGTATGGCATTGTCCGATGCACTCGGAAAATCTGTCGTAGCAGCCCCGCTAAAATCTCTGGTCTGCCACCTTTTAGCTGTGAGCGGCTCAAGAATATTATAGTAAAATGTAAGCAGCTCTTTCGTATTTTTGTCAGCCGCAATGTTCCCCTCGTAAATTGCATACAGTGTTTCATTCTGAGAAATGTGCTCTAACAAGTCCCTGTATTCCTTTGTGTCAGTGAGCGCCCACACTTTCTTCTGATAGTCAGAAATGCACAGCTCTTCATAACCTTGGAATTGTAAGGCTTGCAGCTTTTCGTATTCTTCTTTTGTTAAAGTTGTCTCTGCTGTCAAATTTGCTTCTGCTTTTCTCGGTTCAGCCGTTTTGCCTGCCGCAGAGGAGGCAAAGACCGCGGTCACGCCGAGAACCAATACTGCTGCCAGCAACGCTGCGGGCAGTGATTTCTTTTTGATTTTCATAATTGCTGTAATCCTCTCTTCCATTGCATTCTTTCCTATTTTGAACAAAAACCCATTTCCAAGCGGCAAATATGTCATAACATTGCTGCGCTTTTCCTCCATCTGAATTAACATTTTGGCATACACAGATTTTGCATTCTCCCCAAAGCGGCGCACAACATGTTCGTCGCAGGAAATTTCCACATCCCGGTTAAAAAATACATACATGATCCACACCAGCGGGTTGAACCAGTGGATACAGAGTGCAAAAATGCAGACCAGCTTTGTGAGCGCGTCGCAGCGGCAAATATGAATGTACTCATGTGCCAAGATATACTGTAGCTGCTGCATGTTTTCCCAGTCCGTATCTTTGGGCATCAATATCACGGGACGCCAGATGCCGTAGGTCAGCGGCGTAGAAATCCTGTCGGATTGTCTGATCGAGATTGTACGGCAGCAGTGCTTTGTAAGCCAGCGCTGCGCTGCCAGATTTTCTACAGGGACTGACGTCTGAAATTCAAATCGGCAGCGCAGATAAGACTGCGTGAAATATGTCATGCAGGCAAGCATTCCAACGCACCAGATAACAAGACGTATTGACACCGTATCATTCATAAATGCAGCCAGCTTTTCTGCCATCGCCGAAAATATGACATGATTGTCAGTATTTAGAGCGTCACTTTTACTTTCAACAGCCTGAACAGCGTTCTGTGCTGTCTGACTTGGATCTGTTTTGGTATAATTTATGACATGTGTGTCATTTTCTAAAATCAGTTTCGGATTCACTTCGTCTGCACGATCAATGTTCTCTAACGGTACTTGATTCAAATTCTTTTTCGGTGACTGCTCCGAAATCCCACTGTCTATGACGGTTCGATCAAGACTCCGCCCAATCCACGAATACACGCTAAGTTCCGACGGCACTGAAAATGGCACAATCAAACGAAATAACACAATTCCCCACAAAATAAGGAATGTATCCTTTGGCAGTCGGTTCATAGTCAGTGCGCGCAGAACCAGAACGACCAGAATCAAGACTGCACCGGAAAAGCTCATCTGCAAAATACTCATTTTCCCCCTCCTCTCTGGAATCAATACGTTCCGGCGCTCAACTTTCCTCCTCGACAATCTGCCGCAGCCGCTCGATCTGCCCGGCTGTCAGCCTTTTCCTGCCAAGCAGCGCAGCAAACAGTTTGTCAGCAGAACCGTCATAAACCTTGTCAATCAGCTCATTGGTCTCTGCCTCCTGCACTTCCTCCTGCGAAACCAGCGCACGGCACATGAAATTTGGCTCGCTCCGCTCGATGGCCTCCTTTTTCATGCAGCGCTTAATCAAGGTATAGGTCGTGTTCTTATTCCAGCCAAGTTCTTTATTCAATACCTCCGCGACCCGCTTCGCAGGTACAACACCCTCTTTCCAGAGGACATTCATCACCTTCAATTCAGAATCAAACAATTTCGTCCTATCGTTCTCTCCGCCCATTCTTATACCTCCATCTCCTTCCAATCAATTGCTTCTAACTTCTGTTTCGATATGCATACTACCAAAGCAACAGGTACGCTCACAGCAATAAGACTGTAGTCGTCTATAATTAAAGACTACTACAGTCTTACACTTTTGTCAAGCACATATTTTCTATACTGCCAACATTATACAAAAATGCCAATTCGGTATAGATAAAAAGGCGAAGCCTGAACTGTTACCATCTTGTAAAGGGGTTTTCTTTTTGCCTCCGACTGTGTTATAATAAATGATAAAATTGGACCATACGTTTCAACAGCAGTCCTTAACAACAACACGAATGATCAGAAATCAAAGGACGCCTTGCAACAGGAAGGCGAAGGCTGAACGATTTCAATACAATAACATTTTGATTGCCCAAAATACATGAAGCATTTTAGATCATATACCCCAAGGAGACCCTATGAACAATTTTCTAATGAAACCCAAAATTGATTTCGCCTTCAAGGAAATCATGAACGACGAAAAAGCCCGCACTGGATTTCTGGCTGCTGTGCTGCATCTGGACCCGGCAGACATCAAATCAACCCGCATACTCAATCCATATTTGCGGCAGGCACATGCTGATGACAAGCTTGGCATTCTCGATGTCAGGATTCTCATGAATGACGATACAGAGATTGACACCGAAATCCAGCTCTCTGAATTAAAAGTATGGTCTGACCGCTCCCTGTTCTATGCCGCTAAGATGTACACAGACCAGATCAAGCCGGGACAGAAATATAATGTGTTTAAGAAATGTGTAAGCATCAGTATTCTCGACTTCATACTATTCGAAAATGAGAACGATTTTTACTCCTGCTTCCATATCCTAGAGGACACACGCCACTTCAAGTACACGGACAAGATGGAGTTCCACGTCATAGAACTGCCAAAGCTTCCCCCGAAGCTGCAAGAAAACAGCAGCCGTGTTGAGTTGTGGGCTAAATTTATCAATGCCGAAGAAACGGAGGAATTTAATATGATCGCAGAAAAAGATCCTTATATTAAAAGTGCCTATGACCAGTTGCAGATCATCAGCCAAGATGAGCAGAAACGTCTGGAATACGAAGCCCGTGAGAAAGCCATTCTTGACTACAACCAGAGCATCTATGAGGCAGAACAGCGCGGCGAGAAGCGTGGCGAACTACGCGGTGAGAAACGTGGTGAACTACGCGGTGAACAGCGCGGACGGCTACAGGGAGAAAAGGCGGTCCGAGAAAGCACTGCCAAGAATTTGATTCAAATGGGGATTTCAGCAGAGATCATAGCTCAGGCTACCGGATTGTCAATAGCACAAATCGAAGTTTTCAAAAATGAAATCGTATAAGAAAATATCCCATCAACAATAGCAGAAAAGCGGTTATATTTCCCCTGAAGTCGTGTTTATAGACGGAACACATATCAACGCAAACGCCAATACCAACAGGAAAATAGCCGCCAAAACCTATGAAAAGGGACACCAATATGTTAATTTTTGTTTATCAATGAGAGGTAAATTATGTATACATATGGATATTTGTTTTATATACCGATCAATGTAATATATGTATCTATTTTTGCTATAAAGGGGATTTTAAAAAAAAGAAAAAAGGAATATTATTTTTTTATCTTAATTTTTGGCATTTACCTGAATTTCTTTATAGAAAAAGCATTTTTTCCTATTTTTACAGATGGCGCTAGTTATTATGTTACACTGTCAAATTATATAAATTTAGATATAACAAATTTATTTCAATATACGCCATATCAAATAATAGGAAATTTATTGTTAACATTTCCTCTGGGAATACTCATGGCATTTATTATAGACAGTAATAACAGCGTTAGAATAGGTATTTCAGTGCTGTTTTCTGCATTAATAGAATTTATACAGTTAAGTATGATCTTTTCATTGCATTTGATTGATGTTTTTTTTGATATTAATGATATAATATTAAATGTGGTGGGTTGTTTACTTGGAAATTTCCTATTTTACATATTCTGCAAAATTTATATTCACATACAAAACAGCCAGTGCCGCAATTCGGTTATAAGATATTTTTATCAAGTGTGTTATAATTGCGCAAATCATAAGTCAAGTTTATATGGTACGGATCTGATTCAGTGATATGAGACGGTTACTATTGTTTTAGGATAGTGTCATATCTGATGGCGAAACACAGGAACCAAAGGTATCCATTCCGCAGGAGGATTTCTGGGCAATGAAAGATTCTGAAAGTGCCAGTATGCTGAAGTTTGTCACGGGTGGGGGATTGTCATGCAAAAAAGAATGATTTTATTGGTAGGAATAATGATTCTGTTGTTTTGTGTATGTAACAGAAGTGAAGATGAGAATAGCAGGGAACATACTAATAATGTTGAAAATATCCTTATTAATTGGGAAGGGGGCTGCGAAGTATTTGATACAGAGGTGGAAGATATTACTGGTATTATCAGCGATGTCGAGGCACTGGCATGGATAGCACCGAGAGGCGGTGCAGGGATAATATCAGAAGGTAGGGAAATAAAAGAAAATGAAAATGAGTACATAACCCAGAGTAACATATTATTATCAAGCGAAACAGACATTTATCCGAATGATTCTTTGGAAACATGGATCAGGATTGTGCGGACACCTGTACCAGCACAGACTGGTACAACTGAATCCGGCTATAAAGATATCATTGTGTATAAGCAGGATGATAATGCCTGTCTGGCAGTGCAGTCATCTAAAAACCGGAGAGTATGGACATTATGGGAACTACCTCAATATGGCGTATGGTTAGAGAAGGAAGTTGCAATTTTTATACGTGTTGTGACAGGATTTTAATTTGAAATAATGGTTTACATTTTGCAATTTCTTTTTAATATAAGACATGTTGACGATAAATAGGTACTGAATTAATATTAAAATGTTTGGAATTAGATTTGAATTAAAGAGGAAAATCATAATAAACAATGAAGCAATTATTTATATTATTATTACTATTAGGGATTTGTTTTCTATCATCGTGCGGGAACAGAGTTCAATCAAATTTTGAACTGGAAACTATCAATGATCAGTCCGTTTCGAATGCAGAAAAAGCATTTTTATCCGTTCTTTTCAATGAGGAGACTTTCGTATATCATAGCAATACCCAATATGATTCTTACTATTCAATGAACGGATATCTAAAGGATATACCATTTAATGATAAAACTATGGAATTTTCCCAGTTTGCAGTTGTTGATCTCGACGGAGACAGTATGCCTGAAATTGTACTTGCCGTCGAAGAATATATGGGTTTTGTTATTTTGCGAAATACAACAGACGGTGTACATGGTAATTTTATTGGTTATAGGTCTATGCTCCAGTTAAAAGAAGATGGTTCGAGTTATGGTACTGCAAGTTCTTCTGAACACTGGATTCAAAAAAAGTATTTTGTAGGGTATACTGTTTTGGACAGTAACAAACTATATGTTGATGGCGCATCATATTATATTGATGATTTAATTGCTGATAAGGAAGATGCAGATGAACTGGAAACAGCATTTAAAAACGTGCCTGAAATAGAATGGCATGATTATTCAGAAGAATCAATAATGCAGCACATTAAAGGGAACACGCTGTTTTTCGAGGTATCACAGGAGAAAGTGGAACATATGAATGGACGGCAGGAGTATATGGATTCACTACAATACCTGATTGATCTGACTCGAAATTATACAGAAGGTGATTTAGAAAAAAGAAACGATTATGCCAAAAAATATTATGACAGTTGTAAAGACGAGATGAATAAAGTATATGAGATGTGTATCAAAAAGCATGATAGTTCGGATCTGCGTAAAATGCAACAGGTCTGGGAGACTGGATTCGTTAATAGATTATCGGAAGATTTAAAAAAATATGATGTATGCAGTATAGAGGAATTGGAGGACAGGGCAATATATTTTACTTATGGGGATATGATGTTGAGACACACGTTACTACTAATCAATATTTATTATGATTGTGATTTTTATGATTGAATGACGCGCCTTTTTTCTTATCAGAAAGGCGCGTTAATATTAAAAATCGTCCGTATTCATTACGATAATTCTTATCACTTTTCCATCATTTATAAGAAATATAACTGCGGGAATATTGCAGTGATCCTCATATCTCACACTGGATAGGACATATGCTACCTTGTCAAATTCTCCATATTCATAGAAAAACCTATCATTAATAATGCAATTCTATCTATATGTGTATATGCTACAGCAGCCTTACTTCTTCTGGCAATCAGAAGATAAGCTGCCATATCCCTTCAAATACGCAAGTTCCTTTTTCAAGTCTGCCCGAATGCTCATATGCCAGAAATATTCTCCCAAAAACAGCAATTTATGAAGTGCATCGTCCCACAAAAGTGCATGAATTAATCTCGGAAACGAATAAATCTTCCTACTCGCCTTTATGCACTCCATTTGCAGCTCATAGGGCGTCATGCGCTCTGGCTTATGTACTGCATTGCCATTATATCTACTCCAATCCCCGTGCAGCAGTCTGTCCTTATGGCTCTCGTACACAGGAGTCCCGGGCACGAAGTACATACACTGAATCAGTGCGCCCTTGATATGATGCTTGATCACAAAGTCTGCAAGCTGGTCCCCGGCGCCGACCGTATGATTGTCTGCCCCCAGTATGAACAGTCCGCGGACACTCAGTCCATGGCGCTGAATATTTCGTATGGCCTCCACGATTTTGTCTCTGCTGCTTTTCTTGTGATACAGCGCAAAAGATTCATCGTCAATAAACTCAATCCCGACCGCCAGCTCCACAAAACCTGCCTTTTTGAGCAGCGCCAGCATTTCATTGTCCAGTCCGACCTCCCAGCGCGCCTGCACGGTGAAATGATATTTGATGCCGCTGTCAATGATCTTTTGCAGCACCTCCATCGCCCAGACACGGTCCGCAAAAAAGTTGTCATCGGTAATCCACAATGCCTTCAATAACCTGTGATGCCCTTCCTCCTGAAACGCAATTGTCTGGCGGATATCCTCCAACACAGTATCAGGTGTCCTCGTCCTAACCCGCCGCCCGAAATGACGCACCAGCGCGCAGTAATCACAGTTGTGGGGACAGCCTCTGGAGGCATGCACCTGCCCCCAGAGCGTGTTGTGTCCCGCCATTTTCTTATAATGATAGACCAGATTTTTGTCTGGTATCGTCTCAAAATACGCCGGCGGCTTCCGCTCTCCAGTGTGAAAAAGCCTGCCGTCCTTTCGATAAGCGACGCCCGGAAAAGTAGGTGTCTCTTTTCGTTTCACAGCTTCCACCATCTCTATGATGGATTCGTCCCCTTCCCCCAAAAGTACATAGTCGCAGTATTTCACTGCTTCTTTGTAATTCATCGAGGCGTGGAGACCGCCCATCACAATGACGGCATTGCTTTTTTTCTGAAAATAGCGCGCCAGCTTGTATCCACGCACAGCATTAAAGGTAAAAATACCGATAAATATAATGTCCGCGTCCACAAGGTCCTCCATCACCAGCCGCGAGATTGCTTCGCTGTACATCAACGTGTCAGGTACTTTTTCTTTCACAATCGTTGCCAGCGTGTTCAGTCCGACAGAGGGCGTTCGGATATATCTGTCGTACACAAAATAATTCAAAGGCGTCGGTTTGTAGGGTCTGTTTCCCGGCTCTATAAAACGTATTTTCATACTCAACCTGCTTTCTATACAAGTGTGCTGACCACTTGTGATGCTTATTCACATATCCAGCAGTCTCTTTCTCAGTTCTCGCTTCGTACTATCCTTCTTATTTTACAGGAAAATATATTTGCAGATAAATAAAACTGCCAGCACATACATGAGCGGTGTCACCTTCTTTGCCTTGCCGCAGCAGACATTCACTGCCACATAGGAAAGAACGCCGATGGCGATTCCCTCTGAGATACTATATGCAAGCGGCATCGCGAGCATACACAGATATGCCGGGATAGCCTCTGTCAAGTCATCAAAATCGACCTTGACAATGGACGATACCATCAAAAAGCCTACAAAGATCAATGCCGGCGCCGTTGCAAAACCTGGGATTGCCGTAAAAATCGGCGCAAAGAAGATGGCAACCAAGAACAGCAAACCCGTCACGATAGACGCCAGACCCGTCCTTGCGCCCGCACCGACACCAGCCGAGCTCTCGACAAATGTTGTTGTCGTGGAGGTACCGAGCACTGCGCCCGCTGAGGTGGCGATGGCATCTGCCAGCAGTGCCTGCTTGATATTTGGAAGCTTCTCATCCTTGTCGAGCATGTCCGCCTTGGTGGCAACACCTACAAGCGTTCCGATCGTGTCAAACATGTCCACAAACAGAAATGCAAACAGCACTACAATAAAGTTCGCTATGCTTACATTGGAGAAATCCCCCACAAAACACTGCCCAAATGTCTCTCCCAGCGCGCTAAAATCAGTGATGGCAAACGTCGGATACAGCGAATAGAAACCATTCTCAACATCAGCGACATAAATCCCCATCGCCTGACAGATCATGCCAAGAATCCACGTCGCAATAATACCAATCAAGATTGAGCCCTTGATGTTCAATGCATAGAGTATGGCTGTCAGCAGCGTTCCGATAATGGCAAGCAGCGCACAGATGCCAAGTGTGTGAAATTCCGCTGCAAAGCTTACGTAAGTCGTGAGCGTCGAATCGCTGTTTACGATCACATGTGCGCCCTGCAAGCCGACAAACGCGATAAACAGTCCGATTCCCGCACTGACTCCTTTTTTCAGACCACTTGGAATTGCGTTAAAAATCGCTTCCCTGACATTTGTAAGCGACAGAATGACAAAGATGATACCCTCCACAAACACAGCCAGCAGCGCCACGCGCCAGTCATAGCCGTAAGTGCCGCAGACAGTAAATGCAAAGTAGGCATTCAGCCCCATACCGGGCGCCAGCGCAAACGGATAGTTTGCCATCAATGCCATCGCAGCCGTACCGATAAAGGATGCCAGACAGGTCGCCATCAGCACCGCAGTTGCATCCATGCCAGCCGCTGAGAGCAGTGTCGGATTCACCGCGAGAATGTACGCCATCGTCATAAATGTTGTGATGCCGCCGATAACCTCTGTCTTGACATCCGTTTTGTTTTCGTTGAGTTTAAATAATTTTTCGATCATTTTACTCATCTCCCTTCATTTATTTTTTTGTTTCTTCCCTATTTTATACTTTTTTTAGAATTAATTCAATAATTACCTCTGAATTATCATAAATTAAAAAAACGGGACATACTATATTTGAGATACTTTTATAGAAGATACTTTTTATAGAAGATACTTTTTATAGAAGATACTTTTTATAGAAAATACTTTTTAATGGAAATACGGTTTGGGCAGAAAGGAGGCGCTATGGAAAAAACGTATCTCTGTATCGACTTAAAATCCTTCTACGCCTCTGTGGAATGCGCCGAGCGCGGTCTGGACGCCATGACGACGAACTTGGTGGTCGCGGACCCTGAACGGTCTGTCAACACCCTCTGTCTTGCCATCACGCCCGCGATGAAGAAGCTCGGAGTCAAGAACCGCTGCCGGCTCGGTGAAATCCCCCATACAATCCAATACATCACCGCCCCGCCCAGAATGCAGAAATATATCGACTACTCCGCAGAAATCTATGGCATCTACCTGCACTATGTCGCCAAGGAGGATATCCATGTCTACTCTGTCGATGAGGTGTTTATGGACGTGACGCCCTACCTGAGCCTGTACCGCGTATCCGCAAGAGAGCTTGGCTTACGAATCATGCAGGAGATTTATGACCAGACTGGCATCCGTGCCGCCTGTGGAGTTGGAACCAATCTGTACCTTGCCAAAATCGCACTGGACATTACCGCCAAGCCTTCGCCGGACAGCGTTGGTGTGCTGGACGAGCAGACCTATATCCGCAAGCTCTGGACACACAAACCACTCACCGATTTCTGGCGCATCGGCGCTGGCATTGCCAAAAAACTTGCCTCTTATGGCATTTTTACGATGCGTGAGCTCGCCGAAGCCGACGAAGATTTCCTATATCACATTTTTGGCATTGATGCAGAGCTTTTAATCGACCACGCTTGGGGGCGCGAGCCTGTGACGATTGCTGAAATCAAAGCATACCGTCCTGCCAGCCAGAGCCTTTCCAGCGGACAAGTTCTGATGAAAGATTATTCTTTCAAAGATGGGGAACTGATTGTGAAAGAAATGTCAGACCTATTGTGTCTCGACCTTGTGAGCCAAAACCTTGTCACCAAATCCATCACACTGCATATCGGCTACTCCGGTTTTCATGTCGTGGAATACGCGCATGGCACGACGACGCTCGACCTTGAAACCAGTGCCGACTTTGTCATCATTCCAGCCGTCACTGCCCTGTACCAAAGGATTGTCAATCCCCTGCTCTCCATTCGGAAAGTGACCATCACATGCAATGATGTCCGCCCTGAGACCTGCTGCCAATGCAGCCTGTATGTCCGTTTTGAAGAGCTTGAGCGAAGCCGCAGACTACAGAAAGCTGTTCTGGAAATCAAACAAAAATACGGAAAAAATGCGATTTTAAAAGGAATGAATCTTGAGAACAACGCCATGACCATCACCCGCAATAAACAGATTGGAGGCCACAGAGCGTGAAAAAACCACCCTACCCCATGCCCACAGAAAAACGCGCAAAACAATTTATGCCTTTTGCTGCCCTCACCGGACTTGCTGAGGCACTCGAGGCAAAAGAGCACGTGACCGTCCCGCGCATTCTCCTGTCCGATGAAATGGCTGAGGAACTTGACCGCAAAATACATCTGTTGCAGAGAGGAATCCTAGCCACGGTCATCTATTATCATGAAGGGGAATATGTGAAAGTTACCGGGGTCGTGTCACGGCTTGACCTTACCTGCCGCGTATTGCAGATTGTGCAGACAAAGATTTTGTTTGACGATATTGTGGAGGTGTATCTGGCTTGAAAGCAGGTTCGTTTTATAAGCCCAATAGACTTATAATGAATATAACCCAGTTAAGGTTGACTTAATCCATAAAAGTATAGTAATATAAACAATAGTTAGTACATGTGGTTAAACCCCATCTTTATCAGGAAAGAATACAAATGAATCATAAAATCTCAAAAAGAGGAATAAACAGTTACCAACTAAAATGTCTGGGCATTCTTTTTATGACACTGGATCATATTGGAAGTTATCTTATTACAGATATTGGTTCAAATCTGTTTAGGACAATAGGCAGAATTGCCGCGCCGCTTTTCTTATATGTAGCAGTAAACAGTGCGCGGCACACAAGAAACAAATTAAAATATGCATTGCGGTTATATGCTGCCCATGTGCTTATTTGTATATTTACCTTATTTCTTACGACTTACTTGGAAGAATTATTTGGAGAACATGACCAATTCAGTATCTTACCAGTTTTTATATATATGATTTTAATTGTTTGGATACTTGAAGAATGCAGTAAGCCTTTGTTTATTGTATTGGCTGTTGGAATGCTTATTCTTCCGAGTGTGCTGTTGCCCTTATCGGGGCCGTTTTCAGTAATTTGTCACATTTTTCTTCCTGATGTCCTTTCAGTGCCCTATTCACCGTTTTTTGTCATGATGGGCATATGCTGGTATTTTGCAAAGAGCAGACAACAACAGATGTTTATTTTAATAGTTTTTTCCTGTCTGGCATTAATTGGTGCGCAGATTTTCAGCCGATTGGGCTTCTGGCTGTTTACAGGTTTTTTTCATGCCAGCCAGTTTTGGATGATTCTTTTTCTGCCATTGATACATCTATACAATGGACAGCAGGGAAAACCAATCAAGAAATTTTTCTATATATATTATCCGTTACATATCTATGTACTGATGCTGCTGGGGCAATGGATTTCAATATAAACCAAAAAGGTATAGCGCTTATCTGCTTCTATCTAAAACTCTGTTCAGAAATATTTTTTGATGCCTTTTCCCTCTTGCCATCATCTGTCACCGCCATTTTTTTTCTCTGGCTGCCTGCTCTACAACTGCCTGCCCCATACTTCTCATCTGGTTCTGGACAGCAGCTTGGTTTTGCAGCCGTTTCTGCGGCTGGCTGGATACCTTTGCAGCCGTCTGCACGCCGCGGTCTGACAATGCCTTGATCTGCAAGTCCGTGACTGCCTGAAAATCATACATTTTCTGATATGCCGCGATTTCCCTGTCACGTGTAAACCGCTTCTAAAATTCAATGCCATATTCAGTACGAACAATCTCGTACCCCAGCTCTTCAAGCACCTCATACCCATTCAATACCAGTTGCTTTCGCGGCTGGAAAACGTCCCTCTCACACAATCCTGCCGCCAAAAGCGCTGCCATTCCCGGCTCAATCACTTTCAGCGAACGCCGTTTGCAGTCCTTCTCCACCTCAAAATACAGCGGAAACGTAAAAGAATTGCAGCTCTCATATTGATACGAGGAATCCCGAAACTCCACTCTTGCCTTCGAGGTCTTATCCTCAAACGGCGAGATTGTCACGCTGGCGAAACCTTCACCAATCCCATGCCACCAGACAAATTTATTGCCATTTACAGTCAGGACTCTCCTGTTTTTCTTCATCTCACAACACCTCACTCTATCAAATTTTCTATGACACCTGTAAAATACTTCTAATACAGTATAGCAAAATTCTTGATAAAATGCGAACTTTTTTGTGGTTTATTTTTCTGCAAACCTGTGTTAAAATGTAGAAAAAATGAGAAAGAAGGCACGCGCAATGGCAGTGAAAACAAACGCAATGCGGATATTGGACTCCATGAAAATTCCCTACACCCTGCACACCTACACCTGCGATGAATTTATCGACGGCGAACAGATTGCAGACATGCTCGGACTTCCTTATGAAAAAGTCTACAAGACGCTGGTCGCGCAGGGAAGCAGCAAAAATTATTACGTCTTTGTGATTCCAATCGCAGAAAAGCTCGACATGAAAAAGGCGGCTGCGGCTGTCGGTGAAAAATCCGTCGCCATGCTTCATGTCAAGGAAATCAACGCTGTCACAGGCTATATCCGCGGCGGCTGCACCGCAATCGGCATGAAAAAGCAGTACACCACCTGTATCGAGCAAAGCGCCGAAGCCCTTGAAAAAATCATTGTGAGCGGCGGAAAAATCGGCATACAGCTAGAACTTTCACCACAGGACCTGCAAAGTGCCTCCAAGGCTGCATTTGCAGCGTTAATCCAATAAAAACCGCATAAAACATTCATGAAACGAGGTATCCAATGAGAACAATTCACACCACACAAATCACACAGGCAGTCCGTGAACTGTGCATCGAGGCAAACCATTTCCTCACACCGGATATGGACGACGCCTTAAAACAAGCCGCAAACGGCGAAAAAAGTCCTCTCGGAAAACAAATCTTAAACCAGCTTCAGGACAATTTACAGATTGCAGGCGAAGATCAGATTCCTATTTGTCAGGACACTGGCATGGCAGTGATTTTCATGGAGATCGGGCAGGACGTCCACTTTGAGGGCGGTCTGTTAGAGGACGCCATCAACGAGGGCGTGCGTCAGGGTTATGTGGAGGGATTTCTGAGAAAATCCGTCGTCAAAGACCCGCTTCTGCGTGAAAATACTAAGGACAATACCCCCGCTGTCATTCACTATGAACTGACCTTGGGCGATCAGGTGACGATTACCGTCGCACCCAAAGGATTTGGCAGTGAAAATATGAGCCGCGTCTTTATGCTCAAGCCCGCGGACGGCATCGAAGGCGTCAAAAACGCGATTCTCACCGCCGTAAAAGATGCAGGTCCCAACGCCTGTCCGCCTATGGTGGTCGGTGTCGGCATCGGCGGAACCTTTGAAAAGTGTGCACTCATGGCAAAAAAAGCGCTTACCAGACCCGTCAATGTCCACTCAGACATTCCATATGTACAGGAGATGGAAAAAGAGCTTTTGGACAAAATCAACCGCACTGGCATCGGTCCCGGCGGGCTAGGCGGCACCACGACTGCGCTCGCCGTCAATATCAACACCTACCCGACTCATATTGCGGGACTGCCCGTCGCCGTAAACATTTGCTGTCATGTCAACCGTCATGCTGTGCGGAAACTGTGACTTTTTAAAGCGCGCTTCCTGTTCTGTACCGTACTTTGCAGCTTTCAAAAAATGAGAATACCACGAATTGAGGAGGAATTACACATGGAAAAACACATCAGCGCACCCATCTCAGACGAGGACGCGCAGTCTCTGAGCGCCGGGGATTATGTATATATCACAGGCACTATCTACACCGCAAGAGATGCCGCACACCTGCGCATGGACGAAGCACTCGGCAAAAATGAACCGCTTCCCATCGACTTGACACACAATATCATCTACTATATGGGTCCCTCTCCTGCAAGAGACGGCCGCCCCATCGGGTCCGCAGGTCCCACAACCGCAAGCCGCATGGACAAATATACGCCGCGGCTGCTCGACCTTGGACTCAAAGGCATGATTGGCAAAGGAAAACGGAGTGATGCCGTCAAGGAAGCAATCGTCCGCAACAAAGCAGTATATTTTGCAGCCGTCGGCGGCGCAGGCGCCCTTCTCTCCAAATCCATCAAGGCGTCAGAAGTCATTGCCTACGACGATCTGGGCACGGAAGCTATCCGCAGGCTCGAAGTAGAGAATTTCCCTGTGATTGTCGTGATTGACTCAGAGGGCAGCAATCTGTACGAAACGGCAGTATGTTCTTACCAGCAGGAATAAAGAATTGTTTAGATAATATTTATTCAAAAGGCACTTCAAATGAAGTACCTTTTTCATTATGCGCTAATATTTCCATTTCTGCCAAGACTATCAAATTGACATGCTTTTAGACTATTTGTTAGAATATAGCTGTTCCTGATATGACTATCAGTACAATAACATTTATTTGTTAAGCATTTTGATACTATAATTTGAAACTGAAATTATGAAAACGGAACTTTTGTATTGGATACAATACTGTTCCACGATAGGAGATTGAATATGTTTGATAAAGCAAATAAGTGGGTAGCCATATTCTTATGTGCAGTTGTCGCTGCAGGCAGTCCTGCGTTTACTTCTATGGCAGAACCAATACCCGCCAACACAAAAACTGAAACTCAGATTACAAATTCCGCGCACGCATCAGAACACACCCCTTCGGAGGAAAACGCGTTTGATATCGAAGCTTCGGACTCTGATGCTTTGGACAATGAAATTTCAGAGATAAAAACTTCAGAGATAAAAACTTCAGAGATAGAAACTTCAGAGATAAAAACTTCAGAGATAGAAACTTCGGAGATAGAAACTTCAGAGATAAAAACTTCGGAAGTAGAATCAACTGACAGTGATGCTTCGAATAATGAAACATCAGACAGTGATGCTTCGGACAGTGAAACATCAGACAGTGAAATTTCAGAGATTGAAACTTCGGAAATGGAATCAACTGAGACTGAATCTTCTGAAATGGAAACTTCAGAGATTGAATCAACTGAATCAACCGAAACAGAAACCGAATCCGAATCCACCCAAGTACTTTCAACAGAGGACTTACCTACTGAAGAAGCCATTGCAGATGCGGTCAACGCTTTTCAGAATATTTTACAGGAAAAACCGCTCATGGCACTGCTCTACCACACTGAACGTTATGAAATCCAAGAAGAAGCAGGCTCATATGAGCACCCTGCTGCCACCATCAAGAGCGGCCATACACTCTATATTGAAAATGTCGAAATTCTCGAGGGAGAAGTGTGGTATCAAGTACGCTTCTGGCTTGACGGCAGTGAACGGACAGGCTATGTCGAAGCCTGCTATCTCGCCTACGCTGACGAGGACTGGATTGCATGGGAGAAAGAATATCTCAGCACACTTTTCCCAGAAAGTACTACCTACGGCATCACTGCCTACAGGAATGCCACAGGATATGCGGATTATTCCGATATCAGCGCATTTCCCGGCATTTACCAGAGCAGCCTGCGCGCGCTGAAGGACCAGCATCCCACATGGACCTTTGTTCCTATGAACACAGGTTTGGACTTCAACACCGCTGTCTCCAATGAGACAGGCGCCAAAAACCTAATCCAGAATACAGCAAGCAATGCCGCAAAAGGCTGGGTCGGCAGTCCCTGTCCGACAGAGAGCGGCTGGTATTATGCCACCAAGCCCGCTGTAACCTACTACATGAACCCCTGCAACTTTCTGACTGAGACTTCAATCTTTCAGTTTGAACAGTTGACCTTTAACAGTTCCTATCATAATGTCAATGCCATTCAGACATTTCTGAACAATACTTTTATGAAGGGAAAAATTCCCGGTGACAGCAGAACCTATGCACAGGCATTTTATGAGATTGGCAAGAGCCGCAGGCTAAGTCCTATCCACCTTGCCTCGCGCGTATATCAGGAGCAGGGAAGCGGAAATTCCGCACTGATTTCAGGCAATTATAAAGGATTTGAGGGCTATTACAATTATTTTAATGTGGGTGTGAATGGCGCCTCAACTGCGGAGAAGATTCAAAAAGGCTTAACCTACGCCAAGCAAAAGGGCTGGAATACACGCTACAAATCGCTCGACGGCGGCGCCGCAACGATTGGAAACAACTATATTTTAAAGGGACAGGACACTGTCTATCTTCAAAAATTTAATGTGGATGTGAACAGTCCTCACGGGCTATACAACCACCAATATATGCAGAATGTCCAGGCGCCTGCCAGCGAAGCCTCCTCCATCAAGCGAATGTACGCAGGAACTGGAAGCCTAGACTCTGGCTTCGTGTTCAAGATTCCTGTCTATCAAAATATGCCCGGAGAGAAAGCCATCAAAAGCATCACTCTCGACAAGACCAGCCTGCATCTCTACAGGCCTGACGCCGTCGAAAACCTTCCGTCATCTGGTTTCAGCGCTGCCGCCACATTATCTGTGAAAATCGAACCCGCAGACACAACCGATGACAAGACGATTACTTGGACCTCCTCCAATCCTAAGATTGTATCCGTCAAGCCAGACAAAAGCACGCACAAAGCAGTCGTGACTGCACTTGACGGCGGGGAAGCCACGATCACAGCGCAGTCGCAAAACGGCAAAACTGCAAAGTGCAAAGTAAAAGTAGACGCGCCGCTGTACGGTTTCCAGTTAAAAAACCTTAACGCGGAGACAGAGACCTCTGCTGCCACGTTGTACACAGGGCAAAACCTGACACTCACCGCGGACTATCAGCCCAAAGACACCACCGACGAAGTCTTGATTACATGGACAAGCACAAATCCTTCTGTGGCAAGTGTCCAAGGCGGCAAAGTGACTGCACACACCGCAGGCAGCACGACCATCACGGCTGCACTGGGCAGATTTTCGGCAAGCTATGACATTCACGTAGCGGAATGCAGCGTGACATTTATGTCCGCTGATTACACGCAAATCTTAGCGCAAGTACAGACAGCAATCGGAAGCACAATACCCATTGACAGCTTTCCATCCATAGAGAGCACCGCCGACAAACTATTTATTGGCTGGTTTACGGACAAAAACGGTCAGGGAACACGGTTCGATGAACACACGCGCATCAATCAAGACGGTATCGTGCTGTACCCCTATTTTGAGCAGCAGGGAAAAGGCTTCTATGTTATTCCTGTAGGCGATCAGACTTACACTGGCAAGTCTATCAAGCCGCAGGTGCAAGTGTACGACAGTATCGCATACCATGACGGCAGCACAGACTTAATTGAGCTTGTCCAAGGTCAGGATTACACCGTCTCTTATAAGAATAACAAGAACGTGAATACCTCTGCAAAGAAAATGCCAACGATTACAGTAAAAGGCAAGGGAAATTATGCAGGGACGGAATCCGTTACGTTCAATATTTTGCCAAAATCTATCACCGACCATGATATTACGGCGGATAATCTCACTGTAGCATACAACGGCAAGGTACAAAAAACCTCTCCCGCTGTCTACCGTGATGGTAAAAAACTGATTAAGACGACCGACTACACGCTCAGCTATCCCTATATGAAAGAGGGGGCATACAAAAAGGCAGGCGTCTATCCTATTGTCATCAAAGGAACCAAAAATTATACTGGCACGCGCACGGTCAATGTCACCATCAGCCAAAAAACTATGCTCAGTAAGGTATCTGTCGCCAAGATTCCAAACCAGACGTACAAAAATGAGCTTGTGGCCAGCAGCGGCGGCATTGTTCCAGAGCAGCTTCATGTAACCTACAAAAATAAACCGCTGGTTCAGAGCACTGACGGCGGCAAAACGGGCGATTACACTGTAACCTACCAAAATAACCAGACCATCGGAACTGCTACCGCCACAATCACCGCCGTCGAGGGAAGCGCCTACGCAGGCTCTAAGAACGTCACCTATAAAATTGTCGGGCAGAAACTCAGCAAGGCAGCGGTGGACGGCATTACTGCCAAAACCTACACAGGCAGCGAAGCAGATGTACTTCAAAACAATGTAAAACTGACCCTAGACCATAAAGTATTGCAGGAAAGCAAAGACCACGGCATTACCGGAGACTATGTTGTCTCTTATAAAAATACCGCCAAAGCAGGAACTGCCACAATCATCTTTAAAGGCATTAACGAGTACAGCGGCGAGCTGAAAAAAACATATAAAATTACTGCCCAAGAGATTTCTAATGGGGAAAACGCTCTCCATGAAGGCATGACCATGACTTATACCACGGAGAAGGCAGCCTCCAAGCCGGTCACGATAACAGACTTGTCCGAGATTACTTCCCCCTATATGAAGGGAGGGGCAAAACCACAGATTTCTCTTTACTATAACGGGATAACACTGATTCCGGGCAGGGATTATACAGTGTCGTATAAAAATAACACCACTGTGACCAGCGCTGATTTGCCTGAGCACAAACTTCCGAAACTGACCATTAAAGGGAAAGGCAGCTTCAAGGGCACACTGACAGGTACATGGCGCATCACGGACGGTAACATGTCTGACGCCAATGAGAAACTAAGCATTACCGCAAAAGATGTCACCTATAAAAAGAAAGCAAACAGCTACAAAACCACCCTGACCATCACCGATGCCAATGGCAAAAAACTGGTTGCAGGCAAGGATTATGACAAGCGTGTCATTTATACCTATGTTCATGACACACTGGTTTCCACTGCGGATACCGCACAGATTACCAGAAGGGCAGGCGATATAGTTGACAAGAATGATATTATCAATGCCAATACCAAGATACGGGTAACTGTCAAGGGCATCGGTGCATATGCCGGTTCCGGCAATGCTTCACTGTCCACAACCTACCGCATCATTGCCGCAAACATTAACTCGGCAAAACTCAAGGTCAGCTCGAAAGTTTATCAAAACGGCAGAGAGGTGACGCTGGCGCCGGAGGACATCAGACTTACCCTCAATGGCACAGAACTTGTACACGGCACAGACTATCTCATTGATGCGGACAGCTACACCAACAATACCAAGAAAGGCAAGGCGTCCGTCATTCTGCGCGGCATTGGCGCAAACTACGGCGGACAGCGCAAAATTACTTTTACAATCACCTCCAAATCACTTCTGTGGTGGTGGCGCGATTAGAGACAATTAACAGTATGTAAAACAAGTCCGTCCAAATCGGAGCCGGTCTCCCGGCTCCAATGCCACGGACTGATTGACACCTAAAAGCTCACCATTCCGAACCGTTCCATTTGTTGAATTTAAATCACACAGATATACTTTGCCATCATGCTCCTCAAAGCGCGCATGCATTTTGCTGACCGTAGCGTCCTGAATCACAAAATCCGACACATTGGCAAGTTTTCCGACAGTCATCGGCAGCCTGTCCAGCGAAATGTTCACCTCCCTGCCATTGATACGGCCGCACAGCACCCTCTCCTCCACAGCGCTCTCGCCCAGATACACCGTCTCATTCTGAACGCATGGTTTTGCGCTGTTCGGGCTGGTATTTTGACTGTCGAATGCATGCTTTACTCCATTGCTGCCAAATTGCCTGTTATTTTGATAGTACCTCCCCGCATCGCTGCCGTCATACGTTCTGTCATTTTGACGTTTCTGAAGATTATCCGAGTACTGCGCTGTGCGCGGAGGACTTGCTAATGGTTGTGGGTAGCTCATATCATAGTTATCCATATCATAGTTATTTATATTATCTTTTCTTCCCACAGAAGTATAAAATGCCATTTCCTCCTGACTGTCATTCTCCAGTGCTGGCGCTGTTGCCTGACACTGCCTTCTTTTTTTCATATAACAGGATAAAAATAAAATAGCTGCCACTATCGCCATACTCATTGCGCAAAATAAGTACAGCTCATTATTTCCGCTTAGTTGAAACGAATGGAGCAGGCGCGCACCCAAAATAATTGTGCCAGCGCACAGCGATACAAATATACAGAAAATCCCGCCAATCAAATCGCCGATACTTTTTGTTCCGGCCTTAGCCTGCCCTGCTGAAATCGTCATATCCTCATACAGACCCTCGCTGTCATGAATATATTCTTCATCACTATTTTTACCAAAACTATTTTTTGCAGAATGCTCATGCGGATACAAAGCAGGGCTGTTCTGGCTTGTATCACGATCATTTGTGTTGTCCTTGCTGTATCCACAACCTGACAAAAAACTGTCTGTCTCATGCACTGCACCTGGTTCAGAGGGTCTTTGTTTATGTACCAATTCCACAAGTACATGGTCCATCATTGCCCCGATTTCACTGATGACATAATTCGGATTTCTGGTGTAGCGGTAGACCTGATAGCCAAGCATCACCGCGCGCTCGTCTGTGTGGTCAATCCTCGTCAGCAGCTCATCAATAAACTCCATGAAGGACAATCTCACATCACCTTCATAATCAGGATAACAGACAAAGTACGGCTCCATCTTTTCCACATCAATATAGATTAAGTCCGATTTCATGATAATCTGTGTCCCGTCGAGCAGGTATTCCTCCAATCTGTCAAAAAGGCTCACACAGCCAGACAGCAGCCGCCTTAGCTCGTCATACCGTATCTCGCTCTTATCATAAAGCCTGTCAAGCGACTGAAGTGAATTAATCTCATAGTAATACCGGCACTCCCCATTGATGCGCCTGTGCGTAACTGGCAAAAGCCCCGGTATCTGGTTTTCCAACAGCATTTTTGTGCGGTAGTCCATACCCCCGCTGTCCTCTTGTCCAAAATAACTGCATCTACTCAAAATCATATAATTGTGATTCATGCTCCTCTCGAAGCTGATCTCAGGCATTGTCTCTTTCATGCCAAACCTCCAAAATTGCTAATCAATATATTGAACAGGTAATTTTCTTTTCGCGCCCGCTTCTGCTGACATGTTTCTTTTAGACGCCCGCGTACATAAAAAGGTGTAAAACCTCAATAAGATTTTACACCCCGCTTAAATTATTTATTCATTTTGTTTGTATTGTGTTATTTAGCGCGCTGATCACTTATATTTTATTATTCTGCATAACTGGCATAGTTATTTGGAAATCAGCGTATTAGTCCTCAAGACTTTCATGAATCCTTTTTAATATCTTTTCTGCCTTCTTTTTCGCCTTTTCTGGGTCATTGTTATCAAGATATTCTATAATTTCCTGCCAGTCATCCCGTTGTTTTCTTAAATCATCCTTATATTGCAAATCCGTATTTGGCATATATAAATCACTCACTTTCCTTCACCGCCTTTCCATATCTCTATTGTAGCGGCTTCTTTTTTCTCTGTAAAGTACTAAATCGCGAAGTGTAAAGCCTTATTCAGTTCTCAAGGTGCAACCAATCCATGCAGCACCCGGCAGTCACGGATAGTTCTTGCGGGTCTGAGGCGCTTGGCACTCCTGCTGATTTCCAGCGTCAGATCAATTTCCGGCACATATTCACACAGCCATGTGGCAAAGGGCATATTGACAACACAACGGTACGACACAGTCACGCTTCCTGCGTCCACAGCCACATCATACTGAAAATCATGCATTGCAAAAAGTTTATCCTCGACCAGTCTGGAGGCGGCAGTCCGCGCGGCAGCTTCTGCTTCCTGCGCTGTCTTATAATGGCTGCTTGTCCCGCGCAGCGCCGCCTCGTATGCGCTGTGTTCCATGACACACCTGTCATAACTGTAGAAGCCCAGGAATATCATCATGACCGTAAAGAGCATGACCGCCGGCAGAATTAAGGAAGCCTCCACCGTAAAGTATGCCGCTTCATATTGTTTTTTCATAGCACAATACATAAAAGGTACCCCGCAAACAATGCCGGCAGAAACGGAAGTCTTGTCTGTCTTGCTCCCTTTTTCAACAGCAGGACACCCACTGCAATCATACACATCACAAAGGAGGCTGTGGAGAGTACGAGAAAGCATCTGCGCGCCCCAAATGCGATGCCAACCGCCGCGACCACCATTCCATCACCTTTTCCAATCTGCTCTTTGGACAGCACTGACAGACCGATAATACTAAGTCCGATTGCCAATCCGCCAATTGTGTCCAAAATACTAAAATATCTTCGAAATGGCAGCAGGGCACAACACGCCAAAAACATAAAAACAATCATTTTCCTGCTAATCTGCCTGCTCTTGATATCCATAATTCCCGCTGCAAAGAGCAGTATCCCTATTCCAATCACGATCAGTCTGTATATCATTGCATTTATCATTTTGATTCTCCTATTCTATTTCTGTGCACAAAATCCGCGCTTTGTATTAACCACATTTGCTACAGGCACCTCTGCCGCCAGTCTCGGATATGGGCACTGCCATGACGGTTCTTTTCAGGCTGCTGCACCCCAGCGTCGCATGATAACGGTTGCCATATCCTGTAATATAGACCACGCTGCCGCCAGACGCCCCGCACTCCCCGCAGGGATAATATTTCTCACCGTCATGGTTCCTCTGCGTCTCAAGATAACTCTTGTCCACCGCCGCGATTGATAATTTTAAGTAACTACAGCCGCGCGAACGGTGATACACGCTTCCCTCTGGTGTGATATACACAATCTCCTCCTCATCTGAAGGATTGCCGCTGCTGCCAGCATTGTCATAACCCGTCCACGCCCTTGTGCGCATTCTATTGTACATCGTGCGCTGCCGCCAGCCAACCACGGCTGACGGTGGTTTAATCTGGTACACCGCCACCAAATCAACGCAATCCTCCTTCTGCATCACAGACGACCGAAGCCAAGATATCGACGAGGCACCGCCCGCAAGCGGACTATTTTCAAGATATGCTGTCCCTAACTTGCCGCGCACCTTCCCCGCCGCAACCAGATAGGTCAGTCCAAGCGACTCCGCCATTCCTGCCCCTCCGCCGCCTATTTTCTGATACTCATAACCATACACCGCCATCTGCTTTGCGGTGTCGTGCATGGCGGCGCTCATCGCACCCTGCAAACGGTAAACTTCCACGACCGAAATAATATTTAAGAACGCAAACAGAAAGAGCGGCAGCACTAGGCACGCCTCGACTGTCATGCTTGCCCTTTCCGCCTTTTTTATAAGTTCTCCAAAGAAGCAGGGGGACATTCTTTTTAATGCCAGAACCAGAGTCCGTACCTGCTGCTTCATGGAGAGCAAGACACCTCCCTTCACATTCTTTGCAATTTGATTTTCTCTCTTTCCCTGCATCCAAAAGAACATCCGCCTACTCCTTTGTTTCTTGTCAATCGCCATAACACATTTTTTTATAAAATACATACTCATGTCCGCCTGCGTCCTGAAATCCAAAATTCACCTTCATGTAATCCATACAGCGGTCAATCCGAAACTGTTCATTTCCCGCGGTTTGCCTCAAATCCATCTCCACGATGTCAAGGCTTCTAGCCGCCTTCGTATCCCGGTTCATCAGCCCCAGAAAAATGCTCAGATAGTCCTGATATGACAAGCCAGCCCCTCCTTTGCCGCTGCCAGATAAATTCCCTGTAAAAAGATCAAGCAGGCTGATATTCCAATCCCCTGATTTTTTGATGAGCTCAACTTTTTTGCCGTCAAGCAGCAGGCGCACATCAACAGCCGCCTCTGCAAACGCCCACGCTCCAAGAATTAGCGTCGTGAGCAGATCGGTGAGCTCAGGAGAGAACAGCAGCGTGCAGATGACTGCCGACACCAGCTCTGCTTCTGCCTTTTTGCCAGAATCCGCATAGACTGCCATGAGATTTGATGCCGCTCTCAGCGCATACAGCCGCTCGGCACAAGCCCTGATATTCTCCGCGTCACTCTTATAGCCATATAAAATATACTCGATCTGGTAGTGCAGCAGGCCTTGGGTTTTGGGGGCTCTGTAATTTCCACATTGCTTCATCAAGTATGCCCCGTAAATTAATTCATCTACAAGGCTGTCTGGCCGCTCCACTCCCTCGTGCAGACCAGTTCCTTGATTTATCTTTCCATTTTTTCTGCGCGCGGAAAAATACGGTCCTGTGTCCATCACCGCCTTGGACACCGACGCGCCATCAGGAAGCACCCATGCCAAAAGCCCTTCGCCGACAAGCCTGTCAAACACGCCTGACACTTTCTGATACGAGTATCCCTCCTCGCTCTCCGCGCCGTATTCCACGATTTCCTTCTCATGAAGTGCCTCCTCAAACGCCTGCTTCTGCGTCTCAAGCTCACCCATCGCATCCTTGCTGTTCAGTCCATTGCTCTTTACCGTATCCAGTTGCTCTTGAACGCGTGCTACGAGATCACCCCCGTAGACCGCCTTCATATAATTGACTGCCTGCGCCTTCCAAACCATACAGTTCTCATCGCTGGCGCAGGACACCTCCGCAATCTCAAGATACGGATTGCGAAGTTTTAGTAATGTTGTCCCTCCTGCCAGAAACAAATCCTGTTCAGGGTCCATGTTGTAACTCATATACTGCGACAAGTGCTTTTCGACCATTCCTGTCCCACCAGTTTTTCCGCCATACGAAGAATCGACAAAAAACACCTCATACTGCTCTAACAGCTCGCGGTTGTACTCTGCAAATACAGAGTCCAACCCCAAATCTGCGACAAGCTCCGCCTGCGCCCTCGTGGCACCGACCGCCGCGCCTTCGATCAAAACGAAGAGCAGCGACAGGACTATGCCAAAAATAAGTGAAAGGTAAACCGTCAGATATGCATTATATCTTGTTTGCATTATCTGTCACCTTTTTGAGAATTTTCTCGACAAGGGACTTGATACTGTCCTTAAAAATGGCTACCAATGCCACCAGCACGACAATAATCAACACGATCTCAACAGTTCCCATTCCTTCTTCTTCCTTCATAAAACTTCTTAAATCTCTCATAATGTTCTCCTCTTTTCTCTAAAAATAAGTTTGAAACGCCGGCACCATAATGATGACCATGGTCATACCTAATAGCATCATCATGGGCACCAGCAGTTTTGTGCCTGCCTTCTCCCCCTGCTTTCTGGCGGAGTGCTTCCTGTCCTCAAAGGCGTCTGCTGCTTCCTCCTTTAACAAGAGCGGTAAGTTTGCCGCGCCTTTTCTGATATTCTGCGACAGCATGGCAGCCAGTTTATTGTAGCTTGGGAGCCGGCAGCGGCGGCCAAAGCGCTCATATGCCGTCGTCTGCATGACACCGCTCTCCATCTCATAGACTGTCATGAGCATCTCCTCGTAAGCATAACGTTTGCCATGAGAATTGCCACCGCTCTCCTCCCGCCGTTTCCTGTAATCTTTAGCAATTTTATTCCACGCATTCGGCACGGTCATGCCAGCGCCAAGCAGCAGCGCAAGTGCACTGACAATCTCAGGATAATCCATGCGCATCTGCTCGTTTCGCTCGTCTACCTGCCTGTGGAGGTCCTTGTCCTTTCCGTAATATAGAAACAATGCAATGAGCGGCGTCGCTGCCAGAAACAAAAGCCCCCTGTAGCGCCTCTTGTAATGCCACGCAAGCTGCCTGTTGCCAATTTCTGACGGAAGTGTCATATTGTATGCCGAACGGCTCTGCGCTTCCACATCTGACACTTGTGCCTGCAACTGTTCCGCTATGCCGGGCTGCACGGCTTTGCTGTAGATTCTGACAGTGATGTCATATTCTGTCTCAAAGCTCTCACAGGAAAGTACCGCAGTCAGGTTCACAAACACTGGCGCTTCGAGCGTACTGCACACAAGTTTTCCAGTGTAATCCATATATGCATCATCTGTCCGCCACTCTACCGTAAATGGATAACCACTCACGCGGTCCGTCAAATGCATATCGTACTCGATACGGTCAAAACTTTGATTTTCTCCAAGAATCCCTGTCTCAAGGACGGACAGCGCTTCTGCTGACATTTGTGTCAGTTCTTCGTCGGAGTAGCTTCTCTCTGATACGGTCACTGGAATATCATAGCGTTCTTTTCCATCTTCTGCGACCAATGAAATTTGCTTTGCACCACCACCATATATGTTGCGGGAAATCTGGTTCTCCACAATTTTTGTCTCCATTCCGTCTTTTATCCACAAAACGGCGGACAAAACCACCCCGCAAACCACAATCATACTGCACAGGGACAGTTTTTTGATGACATACTTCCGCTGCCGCATTGTGGTGTTCCCGGCAGGCTCTAAAGTCTGCAAATCTTCGCGCACCGCACTGTTATATAAGAGCTTGTCCGATTTTCTTGGCAGGCTCTCTAACCGCTGGTACAGCCACTGTGCAAGCCTCTCCCCCATTTTGTACACCTCCTTTTATTTCTGTTTGCAGCCTGTTTTCGTATTCCTCTGTACAATCTTGCATCTGCAAGATGCAAATTAAGTCGTTATACTTCGATATGAAGTATTCTGTCTGAAATCCGGCATGCCACGATATAGACAGCGAGGGCAGCCGTCATTAAAATCCACCCAAACAGATTATGGTACAGGCTCTCAAAATAACCCTTCGTGGTCAGCGAGATATAGAAGATAATAAAAAATGGAATATAGCGCATAATCTGCTGTTCAAACCGCTTCTCACTCACCACCGTCTCAATCTCACGCCTGATTTCCTGCTTGTCGCCGATAATCTGTGCAGTGTTTGTGATAATGCCGCGCAGATCGCCCCCGCCACGCTTTGCAATCTGAAAAATATCTGCAAAATCGCGGATATCCCGCACGCCGCTCCTGTCTGCAAGGTTAAAAAGCGCGCGCTCAAGCGGCTCATTATTGCCCAGTTTGCGAAACATAAGACGCAACTCCTTTGCCATCACAGACTCCTTGCCGTACAGCACTACAATATCCTTGTAAGCCTCCTGAAACGCATTCTCTATGCTGTAGCCCGCCTGTAGATTCGACGCGGCGCTTAATATAACCTCGCGAAATTCAATCTCTAGTTTCCGCTTGCGGTTGAGACATGCAAACCGTTCTTTGTCCTTCAAAAAATACGCCACCACAGGCATCAATAAAAGCCATGCCGCCACGCTGTCATAAAACAGCCAGCTAACCATTGCCATAAACAAGCCGCCGGACAAGAAATACATCACCAGCTCATGTGTCGAAAATGTATAACTTTGATAATCTGTCTCCAATTCTGCTGTTCTGTCTGCCTCTGGTGGAAGCCGCCCCTTGGCGTCTATTCTGCGGTTTATCATGTTTTTCATATATTCTTTACCTTCCTTTTTTGTCATAATGAGAGACCCGCGGCGCAGAGCTTGCCTTGATGTGAGAGCTCATTTTTCTGTGCCAGAACACCAAGTACTTTTCCCTCCGCCTCCCCTGTCTCCTGAAACTGGTATAACTCCTGTGTGATAATCTCCTCCTGCTCAAAGCCCAGCACCTCCACAATCTCAAGCACGCGCCGCGACCTGTCACGCAGCCTGCCCAGATGCACGATAATGTCCACGCCAGAAGCAATCTGCCTGCGCACAGCGGCGAGCGGAAGCTCCATGCCCATCAGCACCATGGTCTCCAGACGCGCGAGCATATCCATGGAGGAGTTGGCATGTCCGGTGCTGAGCGACCCGTCATGCCCGGTGTTTAATGCCTGTAACATATCAATTGCCTCGCCGCCACGCACTTCGCCGACAATAATGCGGTCAGGCCGCATACGCAGACAGGACTTGATCAAATCCCGTATCGTAATCTCTTTTGCGCCGTCCATGTTGGCATTCCTCGTCTCGAGCCGCACCAGATTCGGAATGTCCTGTAACTGTAATTCCGCAGAGTCCTCTATTGTAATAACACGTTCTGTCTTTGGAATATAGTGTGACAGTGCATTCAGAAACGTCGTTTTTCCAGAGCCTGTCCCGCCGCTGATAAAAATGTTGTACCCCGCAATGACCAGCTTCTCAAGAAAAGCCGCCGCCTCCTTGGTAATCGAGCCAAAGCCAATCAAATCATCCATCGAAATCGGATGGTCTGGAAAGCGCCGTATCGTCAGCACCGGTCCGTTCAGCGCGACTGGAGAGAGCACAATATTTACGCGGGAACCATTTTCCAGCCTTGCATCTGCAATGGGTGACGCCTCATTGACGACACGGTTGCACTTTGCCACAATCTGCTGGATCACATTTTCCAGCTTTTCGATTGTCTCAAAGCGCTTATCCCACTGGCAGAGCTGTCCTGCGCGCTCTACGAAAATATTTTCCGTTCCGTTTACCATGATTTCTGTCACCTCATCACAATCCACCAGCTCCTGTAGGACGTCCAGTTTTCGGATTGCGTAGAAAACACTTTTTCCCAACTCCTGCCGCTGTGCCAGTGACAGGGCATACTTTCTGCCCATCTGCACGACCAGTTCGTCTATCATCTCCCGAATCTCATCATCGCCAACCTCCCTTGACAGGTCAATGCGCTGTCTTACACTGTCGCTGATCAGCATACGGCATTCCTCATATCTCTTGCAATTCACCGTCCCAGCACTCCTTTCATGCGGGCGCCCACAGGAGAGGACGCAAGCAGTTCAATTTCCCCGCACTGCGCCTCCCAGCCTTGAGGCAGCTCAAACTCTGTCATATGCCCGAGAATTTTTTCATACTCCTTTGCCAGTAAAAGTTTCTTAAAATGAGACAGCATGGCATGTGCATACACGTTGCTATTGTCTGTCAGAATATAAACATGGTCACTGTTCTCAAGCATGTCATAAAATCCTTGGCAGGTCTCTGACAAATCAAGTACAATATGCGTATAATCGCTGCTGTATAACAGCAATTCCATTGCGCGCTGCCAGTCCTCCCTGCCAATCTCCAGCAAATCCGCATAGTCCAGCGCAGGCGGCAGATAGTCAACGCCGTGGATCGTGCGCTTGAGACTGTCCAGCTTATACAACAGCTTGTCCGCATGATTTAACACAAAATACAGAAAATCTGTCACATCAGCTTCATAGCTTGTATTCATAAGCGCCTCAAACCCGCTAAATGGTACCAGGCTTATGTACAATACCTGACAGCCCTGATCGGCGAGCACCTGCGCCGCGCACAGCGCTGCCGCACTCTGTCCTCTGTGTCTGCCGGGCGAATAGAAGCTGATGAGCGCGGTGGGGTTTCTGCCGCGCCGCTCAACGCTGTTACAGCAGTCATCTGAGACAAACTCGTCTAAAACCTGTGCAATCATGCACTCCATAGACTGATACTTTGCAAGCATACTATACCCTGTAATCCCTTTTAGCCCGTCCTCCTGTAAAATATAAATCTTTGACGCCTTTACATTTATGACATCAGTGTCATAAATTCCCTCTCCGATTAAGAGCAGCTCAAACGGCTTCTCCAAGCTTGCCTCCACCGCTTTATCCACCGCATCAAAAACCAGAATCTCAAAATCTGCCAGCTTTCTTTTTTGCAGATAAGCCTGCAGCATACTCAGATACTGTCTGTCACTGTCACAGATTGCAAACTGTCTTGCCCGCATCGCGCCCACACTCCTTTTGTATTACTCAATGATATATGCCTGCACCCATCAAAAGCAGGCTGAGAAATGCCGGTATGGACAGACGCACCACACAACGCGTCTGCGTCCGGTCAACCTCATAGGTATCAACGGCGCCTGTCACAACCGCTTTGCGGATATAGCGCGCCAGATAAAAAAGACGCTCTCTGCACTCTGGATACACTGCCATTTTCAGCGCAGAACTGACCGCTGCAAGCGCCATGGTGACAAGCATATAATGAAGCAGCCCGTCCTTTTGCATGAGCGGATGAAAACAGCCCATCATCATAAAGAGCTTGACATCGCCTGCACCCAGCGCCCCCATTAAATAAAAAGGATAAAAAACCAAAAACAACACCGCCAAGGCACCCAGCGCACAGACCAGACCTGTCCATGAAAATGACATATATGTCAGTATCATTCCATTCACCATGCCCGCCGCGATGCAGGCATTTGGAATCCGGTAAAAACGCCAGTCCATAAAAACGGCAACACTAAACACACCTATGAGGATTCCCATACTTCACGCTTCCCTTCTTAATTTATTTAGAATTAATTTTAAAATGAATATCCCACCTGAAACCGGTGAACGAATCCAGCGTACCGACCACTCGTCGTTTTCGACGGAACAACTACGATTATACTGGTTTGAGAAAAATTGTCCACTCGAAATGTAAAAATCCGCACAACTATTTTTTTATTGTATATTTTTGCTAAATTAATGGATTTTTTCATGATTAAATTATAAAAAACGCAGACAAAATTTGTAGTAATTATGACATTTCGAAATTTTACGAAATAATTGACAAGATTCATTTCTTGAAAAATCAAAAAATATTCATCATCGTATCATGCATATTTTTCCTTTTTTTGGACTATACTGTCCTATATAAAGAATCAAAGGGCAATCAAGCTCATGGAAAGGACATCCTTATGAAAACATATTTCAGTCTGAAAGGTATACTTAACCCTGTCGTAGATACGGAAAAACAGCCGCGCACGCCGCGCGATATGCTGCTTGATGATATCCGAAAGACACAGTGCGCGCTTGAGATCGCATACTCTGGCTTCGATAACGTAACAGACCCTGACCTGATAGACTGTTATATCTATGAGGTCAACTCTGCCCTGAAACGCTACCGCTTCCTATTGCAACAGGCCGAACAGATGCAGCTCTATGAGGAGTACCATATGGGCTCACCGGAATGCTACGAGAACAAATCGCTTGTCGAGCAGCCCATTACATGATATATGCAACGCACTTAAGGAACTGTAAATGAAGCAGCTTTTGCGGCTCATTTCCTTTGGGTGCCCGTGTGCATAAAAAAACAGCATTGCAATTCCAGTTCTTGCAATGCTGTATCATTTTATACGCAGTATCCTCTCGCCGCACCACTGTACAGGCTCTCATTGACGTCCGTTCTGCCATAGGTGTAGCCTGCATAGACATTCTGTGCATTCTGCATTAACGGCTGTGAGTGGTCCTCCTTGCTGATGGTATAATATGCGTCGCGCAGCTTCTGGAACATGCCCGCGATCTGGGAAAGCGCATCTTTTTTGATACTGTGCATCTCACTCGCAAGCTCTCTGTCGGCAAACGCATAGATTGCAAACAGATTTTTCGAGATTTCATAATTAAAATCAAGGCTGTTTCTCAGCTCAGAGATACAGTTTCTAGCACACTGCATAGCCTTTTTATATTCCTGAATGCAATCTATTTCCTGCGCAGCGATTGCCTCCTTTAGATATTCCAGTACCATATCATAGAGAATCACTACCAGTTGTGTGCGGTTTGCCTGTGTGATGCGTCTTGTAAAAATCTGTTTCATTTCCCTCGTCATATTTATACCTGACCTTTCATTTCACTGACCGAATATTTATTGAATCAACTGTAATACCTGCTGCGGTCTCTCATTTGCCTGCGCAAGCATTGAGGTGGACGCCTGCACCAATACCTGTACTGTCGAGTACTCTGTCATTTCTGTCGCCATGTCCACGTCCATAATCCGCGAGTAGGAGGCTGTGATATTTTCCTCTGTCGTATCCAGATTTGTGATCGTGTGCTCGAGACGGTTTGAGTATGCGCCAATCTTTGCGCGGACAGAGGAGAGCTCATTAATCGCATCGCCAATCACATCAATGGACAGCCGCGCAGATTCCATGGTCGTGAGATCAAGATTATCCACGCCAAGATTCACTGCATTGAGCGCCGGAATATCCAATGTCATATACTGGCCTTCATTGGCGCCAACCTGTACCTCCATAGGTCCCATGCCTGTCACATCAAGCTTGAGACAGTCGTTGGGGTCATTATTTCCAATCACATACTCTGTGCGGGTAATCTGCTTCTCGGAGTACAGATAATCATTTAAGCCCTTCTGTGTCGCCATCACATCGCCATAGTCGTTCGTGTCCTGATACAGAGAGAATTGCCCTGTATGCTGTGTTTTGGCACCTGTTCTGGAATCCGTCGCCGTATATGCAATCTCAAAAGTACCGGAAGCTTCATCCCATGCTACAGAATCTATATCAATCACACACTGGGGATTTTGTTCTTTGAAAAAGTCTGCAAAATCATCTTTGAGCCCCCTGCCGCTGTCGCCTCTGAAATCTGTGTAGATTTCCTGTCCTGAAATGGGGTTCCCCTTGGAGTCTGTGTTGTTGAAGAAATTCAGCTCACCGATATTGTAGCGCTTTCCGTTTGGTCCCTTGACCGCTATATTATGGTACGTCTTTACTGTGCTATAGGAAGTCGTTGTGACAACCGTTCCGCCCGCGATGGTCGTATTGTCATACTTTTTCACAATACTGTCTACGCCTGCGCTTCCAGCCGAGCTGGGTGTGGAGGTGGTCGTCACCGTACCGAGGGGCGTCCTGTCATTCACCGAAATCTTAATCTCAAAATTGCCCTGCGCACTGATGACAATTTTATCGTCCTTGACGGACACCTTAGAGCCCTCTGGGAATGGCTTTGCCTGCGTGATATTTGTCGCGTAATCTCCCAAGGACGAGCTTGTGATGAGCGAATCATTTAGTATATTATTATTGTTGTCCACTTCGATGCGCTCGGTCTCTGTGATTTTTACCTCACTGGAGGCGTAAGTTACATTCACGAGTTTTCCATCGGTATCCTTAATTTTTGTCTCCTCTGTCTTGTAACGGGTTGTCAGCTCATCATAGTGGTAGTATTTCAACTGGCCAATAATATAAGTTCCTGTTGATACGCCTTCTGTGTAGGACATCACCTTTGTATTATCAATGCTGGTGTATGCCTTGTAAGCAAAGCTGCCGTCAAGCAGATTCTGGGCGTTGTATTGTGTCGTGTTTGCGATTCTGTCCAGCTCGTTGACAAGCTGGTCAATCTCATTTTGAATCATCGTTCTGTCTGAATCTGCGTTGGTGCCGTTTGCCGACTGGATTGCCAGCTCGTTCATACGCTGTAAGATATCATGCATTTCTGCCATCGCACCGTCTGCTGTATTCAGCGCAGACAGACCGTCATTCGCACTTCTGTTTGCCTCCTGCAAGCTCTTAATCTGGGCATTCATGCGCCTTGCAATCGCAAGTCCTGCCGCATCGTCCGCCGCGGAATTGATCTTGTATCCGCTTGACAGTCTCTGTGTGGAAGCAGCCACTCTCTTGTCATTATTATTCAAAGCATTTCTTGCTATAATTGATGAAACGTTGTAATTAATTCTCATGCATTTTCCTCTTTCCTATAAGCCTTCTGATAAGCCCTCTGTCCAAATCGCTGCCCTGTCATAAATCCCTGAGCGCTGTCAAAAATGCTTTTGCAGTCTGATACAGTTCGCTTGTCGAAACTTTTGTATCCTTTGCTGCAATGTTTTGATCTCTGTCCTGCCCAAATTTATTGAGATCAACAGACCTCGTATGCACCAGACTGATCGCTGCCCGCTTCTCTCCAGCGCTGTCAAACTCCTGTCTCACAGCCTGCTCAACCTGTGCAAGCGCCGTCTGTTCTGCTTGATTCTCATACACAATCATTCCTGAGATGCGGTCCTTTGTGACATCAAATTCTGCTGCCACTTTTCCGAGCTGTTCTGTGTCAAGCGTGATGGCAACTTTCCCCGTCTGCGCCGCATTGTGATATATTTTCAGATTGACAGAGGTGATCTCACCCCGAATGTTCATCGGCACCTCGTAATTTTCTTCCCGCGCAAGATTTCCGGCAAGGGAAAGTCCTTTGTACAGTGCCTTTGCAGCCTTCACGTCAATCTGCGCAGAGCCGCCCGCATAAATCATCTGCTCTACAGCCTTGTTTGCCTCTTTGATCATCTCCTGATAAGATGTGCCTGCCTGTCTGGCATCGGTCAGGTTCCCGATAAAATGGTCTGCCTGCCGCAGCACTTCGTGTTCTGCTGCGCTGCTGTCTGCGGTATCCTGCTCTGTGTCCTCGTCAGAAGCCGTATTCTCTGTATTTCCTGCGCTTGCTGTGACAATCTGTCTGAACAAAGACCCGCGCTCAAAGATGAGGCTGGACGCTGCCTGAAGGTTGTCAATGCTGATGCTCTGCCCGTATTCGATCAAGGACTCGATAATCTGGTCATCAATCTGCTCTACGCTGCGCATATCCTCTCTGAAATTCTTTAAATCCTCCGCTTTTTCTTCGGCGAGCTGCGCACTGTTCTCTGACATACGTGTCATATTTATCGTGTCTGCAAACGCTTCAATTGTCGTCTCCGCCGTGATTTGTGAGGAATCTAACTGTGTAAAATCCGTCTTTTCTGCAAGCTCCTCATTGATCTCGCCAGAGAGCCTTGCATAGTATTTTTCCTGCTCGTACAACTGTGCATCATGGTCTGACTGCTGCTTTGTCTCCTTCTGGAAGCCTGTGTTAATCTGAGTGTCAATCGCTTTGCCCTTCGAGATCAGCTCCTCGAGTCCGCCAAAGCCGTCATCGACGCGCACATCCATATTTTTTCCTGCGTTTGACCGCACCGCGGAGAGCATGTTTTTAAAATTCATCTGCGCCCCTGTCGCCACCAGACTGCCGATCACTGCGCCGTCTGATTTCTCGATCTGGCGGAACATTCTGTAAATGCCGATATATGCCTCGCGCTCATTGGCATCAATGCCTCCGCTTCTGTCCAAACGCTGCAGGAACTTCGAAAACCTTTCTGCATCGGCTTCTGGGTCCATGCCCTTCTCATTGAAATACGCATCCAGCTCCTCCATGGTCATCTCAAGCGGATTTTTCTGGTCGCGTATCATTTGGAGGGTAGCTGCCGGCGTCATTTTGCTGATCACGCCTGTCACTTGCGCGTCTGCCTCCTTCACGGCATGAATGTTGTCCCCGTTGATCTCCATGCGGTTGTAACCAAGGATTCTGACTGCGCGCCTGTTCGCCTCGCTCGTCTCAAAGCCTAAGTCTGTGAGAATGTCATCTACATTGCGAAATGCCTTGCTAATCCGGTCCCCAAGGTCCTTGCGCGGCTCTGTCATCAGTGTCTCATACGCAGAGGAAGCCTTCTCCTGCTGGTTCGGATTCTGCTTTGTGTCCTGCTGATTCTCAAAATTCTTCTGAATCTCCTTCCCTGCCTCGTGAATGCGAAGCAGTGTGCTGTGAGGGAGTTTCGACAGAATTTTGCCAATCACCGCAGCCGGCATGTCAGCAAGCTCTTTGGTCTTAGTCAGTGTCTCTTCATATATCAGTGCACGCGCTGTATTTTCCTCTGTGCTGTCTCCTTGGAAAAGACGGGCGCGCATATTGTTCTCTGCTGACTTCAGCGCATCTACCAGTTTTGACAGCTCTGTGGTGTCAATGGAGATGCCTGCTTTAAGCAGATGCCTGTTTGCCTCCTCTGTCATAATCAGACGGATTTCCTCAAGCTGGCGTTTGGCCTGAAGCTCCTTGAAGGCGGTCTCATCTGCTGCTGCCTGCTGTGCACCTTTTTCTATGACGCGTTCTTCAATCGGCGTCTTTTCAGCGTTGTCAGTCTGCTGTTCATTCAACTGCCGCTGTGCCTCTGTCAGATTCCTGAGGTTCATCTCTTTGCCGGAAGCCGCCGTCTCATGGACTGCCTCGTCTGAAATCTGCCGCACCTCTTCCATAATCTCCTGCGCCTGCACGGCAATGGATTTCTCGCCCCGCAGATCTGCCTCGGCAGGGGACTTTCCGTTTTCCATTGCAGTGACACAAAGATTGGCAATTTTCTCCTGATTCATCGGGAGCGGCAGATTCCTGAGTTCTGTGACTTTGGTAAGATTTGCTGCATTGAGCTCGATTCCTGATTCAACCAGCCATTTGGCGTGATCGGCTGCCTGCGCCTTTGTGGCGTCATCTGTGTCAAGTCCTGCCTCTTTGATCACCGCGTCAATGCGTCCCTCAAGATTCGGCCAGTGAATGCTGTCTGCCTTTTTCGCATAATATTTTCCATAACTGCCCTGTCCCTCGCTGTAATAGCCCTGAGACTGGCGGAGATTGTCTGCGCTCGAATACTGCGCTTTATAGATATTTTCAATCGTGGGGCTTTGCCGGTTGACCACCAAGTATTTGACGGCATCCTCGGAGAGCTCTCCGATGCCGGAGGCCTCCATGACTGCGCCCACAAGCTCTTCAATATTTTCATTTGTGACAGGCATGTCACTTTGCTGAAGCGTGCCTGCCAGTTGGTTTACCAGCACGCCAGCGTCTGTCCTGCTTCCCACAATCTCCTCGACCGTCTCCAGATCGAGATCATCATTGTATCCTGTTACTTCAACTCCTGCCTGAGCCAGCTTCACCTTGATTTGATCTACAATCGTTACATATGTCTCCACATCAACGCTTCCCGGGTTGAAGCCCTCCTCCTGCATCTTCTGAAGATCTTCCCCTGAAACGCAACTAGACATCACTATCATAAAGTCTTTCTTGGATTGAGCATTCGAATTAGCTGCCTGCTGCATAACCTCGTCAGCGGTCATTCCATGACCTCCGTATGCTTCGTTCTCCATAACTTTATCAGCGATGTCCAGTGTATAGCCGCTCCTTGATACCTTTCCAGTATGCTGGGCGGCTGGCTTATATGTAGTTGTAGTTGATTCGGTATTGACTGGCACAGAGGCAGAGTACTGCGTATCTACAGTAATCTTCATACACATTCCCTACTCTTTCTGTCCATATTCCAACAGCCATATCCTGTATAAAACTGTTGTGTCCTATTAAAAATACACTTTGTTATACTATATGTCGGAATAAAAGTGTAAAAACTTAACAGTAAGGAACAAATTTCTTTATCTCCGTTCAACCCTCACAAGAAGTCGGCATTTCGGCGCGCGCAGACCTCCATACCGCTCTGCCGTCAGCACCTTCTCATAGCGGTGCACACTCAAAAGCAATCCAATCAGCACTGCATAGACAAGCGCCGTGCTGACGCCGCGCGTGAGAAAAGGAAGCGTTGTCGTCGTGAGGGGCAGCATCGCGAAGCTGACCATAAATCCCTCCACACAATTCAGAAAGATCACCAAAAAACATGACATGGATACCAGAAAACCAAGCTGGTTCTTCTGGGCATACACAATCATCAAGGCACGCAAAAATAACAGCAAAAGCAGCCCAATCAGCAGAAATCCAACAAGAAACCCATAGAGATAAACAAAGACAAGCGGCGTCATTTCACTAAGCATCGTTTCGATCGGATACTGTTTTAAAAATTCCATGTTTCCTCCGCCCACGAATTTTGTTTGGTTTAGAATATCATGAATCGCTTTATATAAATACCCCTCTTCTTGCTGATATTGCGACCAGTTGAGAAATGCTAAGATTCTTTGCACCCGAAAGGAATTTACATTCAAGCACACAGCAATAAGCACATAGACTAACGGAAGCAAACCGGCAACCGTGACCAGCGCCATCTGGCGTTTTTTGTGTCTGCCAAACATTCCTTTTGCCACTGCGGCGCCTGTCATGACAATCATAATCAGATACATATTGAAGATTGAAGTCATAATGCTTGAAAAAGACAACGCAAGAAACATCGTTAAGCCAATCACAGCAATTGCCATCAATACTGCCCAGTCACCCCTCATGCGCAGTTGATACAATATGCCGGCAAAAACTGGCACATATAGATAGACCAGTACCGCCATCGCCGGCACGCGTCCGTTAATCATTGGAAAATAAAAATTCTTGCCAATCCACAAAAATATGGTGAGCACACAATACGCTGTCACCCCCACACGCCCAAGTATACTGTAATCCATAAAATATACTGCCATAATGACTGCAAAAGCCGCAAGCATGGTCAAAAGCTGTCTGGGTATGATCTCAGGGCCGTAAATTGGTATCATGCAGAAAATCCCCGCAACGCTGAGCACAAACGTGAGGAGTATCATTTTCCAATCCGCCTGCGGACGGTGAATCCTGTCCAAAGAGACACCAATTTCCACAGGGTCTCCCATCTCATGCACCGCCTTCTCAACAGCTTCATCATGCTTCATGCCCTCACGCTCATACATTTCTGCCTGATCGGTAATGTGATCGGCCAGCTCGCGCGCCACGCCGTCACGCGCCTTGACACAGCGCATTTGTTCCGTCAGCGTCTTTATAAATTCTTCCATCCAAAATTCCTCCTATGCCATGTTCAGCACGCTCAAAACGGCTGTCTGATATTCCTGCCACTCCTCTTTTTTGCTCTGTAGATACTTTTTACCGCCCTTTGTGATGCTGTAGTACTTACGTATTTTTCCATTGACCTCACTCTCATACGAGACGAGAAACTTTTTCTCCTCTAGGGAATGCAGCAGCGGATACAGCGTCCCCGCCTTCAACGTAAATACATTGCTTGACTTCGCCTCAAGCGTCTCGATCATCTCATATCCATACATGTCCTTCTCCTCCAGCAGACGCAGAATCAGCATAGAGGTGCTTCCTGAAATCAACGATTTGTCCATTGCCATAATTATATACTCCTTTCGTTTTATATATTGATTATCTATATATCTTATAGCTATTATATATCGGTAATCTATATATGTCAAGAGTCTATCTTTATTTCTATATTTTTATTTCTATACTTTTCTCAAACCGGATATTGCACTATGAAAACATCAATGCTATACTAAGGAACTGTAGAAAACAAATCTCATCTCTTGGGGTTTTGTGGTTTTAGGTTTACACCTCAGATAAAAAGGAGACTTCTCAATGACAAAAAGAATGAAAACAGCGATCAAATTTCTCCCAATCCCATTCCTGCTGCTGCTGTTTCTGCTTTTTCTACTATTCTTCAAGCGCGCTGGCTTTGAACGCATATCCTGCCCCATTCCACTCAAACAGCTTGCGCTGTACAGCGGCGGGACTGCATGGGGACTCTCTCTTGAAAATGAAGTTCTATATTCCACAAAAGGCTTGGAGGAATTTCAGCCCGTCAAAATTTTGGGACGAACAGACTGCCTATATCTCTTACTTTTCATCAGACAATGAACATCTGGTGATAGAAGCCACTCATGACGGCGGCATCACTTGGCGCCAGACTCTGTTAAACTATTACAATGAAACCTGTGACGCTGGCAGTGTTTTTCTATGCTTTGAGGACAGCGCACACGGCTATCTTCTGCACTGCTCCACCCCGGCAGCGGGACAGATGAGAAAAATGCTGTACTATACAGATAATGCTGGAAAAACCTATATTTTTTTAAAGGATTTGACAGACATCATCGCAGGATACCCGCAGGGAATAACAGCCGTAAAGGACAGTACGATACAGATTGCCGTCACTTATCACGGTACCGACAACTACCTGTACCAATCCTTAGACAACGCTAAGACTTGGGAGCCCGTTGAGATTTTTCCACGGTCAGACAATGTGGGGTATGTCGATGGTTTTGTACCAGTTTACAGCAAAAATAATCCTCAAAACGCAATGATTTTATTAAAGGTAGTGAATGAAACTGCTGCCTACCGGCTATATATCACCACAGATGGCGGAGAACACTGGCATTTTGACAGTGAAGTACCCTGTGAAAGCGTGCGCAGTTCTTTCTTGGGTGATGATCAGACAATATATATCATGGATATGGAGGGGAATGTATACCAAAAATAAGCATTTATTGCTTATCTCCTCTGCACGGGTCTGTGCAAAAAAACAGCGCCTTGACAAAATCTACAGTCAAGGCGCTAAAATTTTTTCATTCTAATTCACCATCAGCAAATAAATCATCGTCAGCCCGAGTCCCACACAGAACATAAACAGACCAAAGGACAGACTGCGTTCAATAATGCGGAAGTTCTCAAAAATATCAATTTTCTTCATGGCAAGCTTATGCGCATAATTTTTCGGTGTGTACTCTTTTCGCATCACAGCATAGTAAAGCAGCCGCACACGTTCGATACTCATGCCAATACAATGCGTCACACGGTTTCCTTCCGACAGTTCATGCGGCAGTGGACGGTCGCTGTAGACAGTCTTTCTAAGCAAAACAACCAAGATATCCACAAAACTGTCCAAAATTCTCGAAATTATCCCCAGCACAAACGGAACCGCTGTGTATAACACCACCCTGTACACATATTTCTCCATATTGAGCCACGATGGAAAAATATCGCGGTATCCCTTTTGATTGGACGAGAGTCCGCGCAGCATCATAAAGCGCACCACCACAAAATAGACCGCCGCGCCCACCGTTATCGAAATCAATGCCCCCGACAGATTTTTGAGTGAAAAAAAGTGTATATACTCCTGCTGGTGCCGCAGCTGCTCACTCAGTCCAAAGCGCACCAGCCCATACGCCGCAACCGGCTCTGCCACAAGATTTGGCAGCAGCCCAATCAAAGGAATAGGCAATGCACATACACCGATGGCAGCTTTGGTCATCAACGAGGCATACTCGCCCTTGGCATCATATGCCTCCTGCACCTTTTTGTCACCGTTTTTCTCCACAAACAATACCACAAAGAGCTTCGTCATATAGGCAATTGTCAGACCACCCGAAAACAAAAACAACGCCTCCACCGCCTTGATCATCGCAGGCGTCGCAGACAATGCCAGACTGCTGCCCGCCGCCAAAAGTTCACCGTACTCGGCAATGCTCTCATGCAGCAGCGTCTTGCTCACATAGCCGTTCAAGAGCGGAATGCCGCCCACGCCTGCTGCCGCCAATAAAAATGTGACAAATAAAAATGGTTTTCTGCGCCCGAAACCGCGCACTTGATTCAGATCATAACTGCCCACATGCATAAAAATCAAACCGGCGATCATGAATAGGACAAGCTTTATCAGCGCGTGATTGAGCATATGCAGACAGGTGCCGTCGGTCGCCATATTCATGCCAAACGTCTTTGCGAATTCTGCTACTGTCTCACTCCCGCTGCCTATAAGATCACCTGACAGCACCATCAAATATTCCGCATACAGCGACTGCATTCCGACGCCTGTCAGGATAAATCCAATTTGGGACATGGACGAGTACGCAAGCGTCGTCTTGAAATTGGCGCTCATCACGCCTCTGACGCCGCCCACCACCATTGTGACCACACCGACAATCAGGATAAACGCCCCCCAGCTTCCCTGCATCGGAAGCATGTCGAGCGTGATTAACAAAATACCAAAAATTCCCGTCTTGCTCAGCACCGCAGACAGCAGCGCCGTCGCGGGTGCAGGTGCCTCTGTGTAGGAATCCGGGAGCCAGACATGCACTGGAAAAGCGCTTGCTTTCGCGCCAAAGCCCACAAACATGCACCCCGCTGCCACAAAGAGCCAAGTGGTGTCCGCGCCGCTCATCATCAGCTCTGCCGCACGCCCATACATCGCGTCAAAAGCGAGCGTGCCAAGCCTGTCATACACAATAAATACGCCCATCAAAATTGCCATACCGCCTGCGACAGCGATGCCCAGATACGTCCCAGCCGCATACAGTGCCTCCCTCGTCTGCCTGTGCGCCACCCACATAAACGATGTAAAGGACATCATCTCAAAGAAAAAGAACAGCGTGAACAAATCTGCCGCATAGAAAATCCCCATCGTCGCCCCGAGTGTCAGCAGATTATACAGATCATATCTTATGACATTCGTGTCATTTTTCATATACTCATAGGAAAACAGTGCTGTCACAAACCATGCAAATGCAGTCAGCACCCCAAAGATTCCGCGAAAACCTGTGTATAGAAAATGCAGTCCAAGTCCGCCCACACCGGGAACCTCAAACACGCCGATCCCGATTCCCCGCAGATCACAGCTCAACAGATACAGCGCCAGCACAAGCTCCCATGCCCCCGCCAGAATCATAATCAGCGCAAACGTCTTTTTTTCCTTGGATTTTACTTTGGACATCAGCCCCACGATCACACACATCACAAAAGGAAACAGCACTGCGGTAAAGGTTTCTCTCATTTCCATCATGGATACCATCCCCCTCTCCTAGATCAATCCGCCTGCCACGCCTGCGAAAAACTCCACAAACGGCGCACTGTAGACACCAAACACCACCATTGCCGCCACAAAGAGCAGAAACGGCAGCATCATACGCCAGTCTGGATCACAAATCTCCTCATGCAGCGTTCCATAGTCAAACGCATTTCCCGGAAAATATGCCCGAATCACAATGCTGAGCATATAAATTGCAGTGAGCAGCGCTGAGATTAGCAAAACGCCCACCCCCACTACCGCCAGCAGATTGCCGCTTGCAAACGCCGCTTTAGCGAGATGCCATTTCGACACAAACCCGCACAGCCCCGGCACACCCATCAACGCCAGCGAGGCGACAGTAAAAACAGCAAAAACCTTCGGCATACGCTTTGCCATTCCATTTAACTCATGCACATAATTGACATGCGCCTGCGTGATAAAAGCACCCGCGCAGAAGAACGAGCAGATTTTCATCACGCCGTGAAAAACCATATGACACAGCGCGCCTGCCAGCCCAAGCGGCGTCATAATCAGAACACCAAATAAAATATACGACAAATTCGAGATTGTCGAGAACGCAAGCCTGCGCTTGATGTGCGTCTCTTTGACAGCCATGCTCGAACCATAAAAAATTGTAAAAATCACAATGGCAAGCAAGAGATACTGCGCCCATGTTCCCTGTAAGAACCTCGTCCCAAAACCGTAAAAGGTCAGACGCATAATCGCAAAAGCGCCTGATTTCACCACTGCCACTGCATGTAACAGCGCCGTGACGGGCGTCGGCGCCACACCTGCCTGCGGCAGCCACGAGTTAAACGGACAGACCGCCGCCTTCACGCCAAAGCCCAAAAACGCCAGCACATAGATCAACAGCAGCAAATCCTTTTGATTCTGTATCTTTGACAGATTCAGCACACCCCCGTAGGTAAACGCCAGACTGTCCCCATATACAAGCAAAAAGACTAAACCAAGAAACGCAAACGCCGCGCCGCCAAGCGAGTAATAGAAATATTTGCGGCTCGCATGAACTGCCTCGCGCGTGAGCGTGTGCATTACAAGCGGCACTGTCACCAGCGTGAGCAGCTCATAAAAACAGTACATCGTCAGCAAATTGCCTGACATCGCAATTCCGAGCGTCACGCCATACGTCGCTGTATAAAACATATAAAAAATATTCTCATGGACACGCCCGTTGTGCTCATGCTCCATATACGGAAAGGAATAGAGCGTCGCTAACGGCCACAGCGTCGCCACAAGCCCCGCAAACACCATACTCATGCCATCTATCTTAAATGAAAAATCCAGCTTCTCACCCGCAAAGTTAATCACACGTATCAGATTTGTCGTCCCCTGAGACAACAGCACATAAGTGAGCAGTGTATTGAGCAGCACATACGAGAAAATATAAAACTGCTTATACTTTCTCTCCTTAAACTTCAAGAGCTGCAGCAGCAGACCGCCCGCAAAAGGAAGCAATATCACTGTCAAAATCAATCCAAAAATCATGATAAACTACCTCCTTCTAAAATAGTCCAGCGGCAATACCGCTCTGTATCAACTGAATCAGCGGTGTCGGACACAGTCCAAGCACCAGCGTAACTGCCGCAAGAATCACGATCGGCGCCAGCATCAAGGGTCTTGGCTCTCTGTAATCATTGCGCACCGCCTCATAGTCCGTCTCTTTCAGAAATGCGCGGATACTGATTGGCAAAAGATAACCCGCCGTCAAAAGCGCTGAGACTAACAGCGCCGCAGATCCAATCCATGAAAGCCCTGTAAGACCGCTCTCCAGACAGCCCACCGCCAGATACCACTTGCTGACCACACCGCTTGTAGGCGGAATGCCGATCAACCCCAGGGAGACCACCGTATAACTCCAGAATAAAACCGGCATTCTTTTGCCAAGTCCTATAAAATCATTGACCTTCGTGTTTTTGGTAATAAAAATCAACGCCCCTGCTGAGAGAAACAGCGCACTTTTGATCACTGCATGAAACACCACATGCAGGATACTCCCCGTAAATGCAGTTGCATTGAGCATCGAAAGTCCCAATAAAATATACGAAAGATTTGATACCGTTGAGTAGGCAAGGCGCTTTTTTAAGACCTTCTCCTTAAAGGCAAGCGAGGACCCCATCAAAAGCGTCACGACCGCAAGGCTCGCCCACACCGCCTGAACCCACGTGCCGCGCAGAAATTCAGCGCCGACCACATAATACACAGTCCTGACAATGGCAAGCACACCACCCTTCACGATAATGCCCGACAAAAACGCCGAAGCCGGCGCCGGCGCGACTGGGTGCGCCGCAGGAAGCCACGCATGGAGTGGAAAGCATCCCGCCTTCACGCCAAAGCCCACAATCATCATAAATACTGCGATAAGGCAAAGCACTGTATTTCCCGACTCAGCGACCGCCTTTAAATCAAGAGAACCGCCTGAGACAAAACTTAGCATATGCCTTGAAGTCTCATATCCGCCACTCCATAGTTGATATTCCACGTCGTCAAACGCAATCGCATATTGATACAGGAAATAAATGCCAAACAATGCCATATACGCACCGCAAAACGAGTAAAACAAATATTTTAGGCCCGCCATGACCGCCTCTTTTGAGCCAGTGTGCAGCACGAGCGGCATTGACACGAGTGTCATAAATTCATAAAACAGATACAGCGTCACCAGATTCCCCGAAAAGCACAGTCCCAGCAGCACGCCAAACGTAATCAGATAAAAGCCATAATACCGCTTTTCATTCTTTTCGTGGGACATGTAGACAAATGAGAAAAATCCAGCCAGCAAAAATACAAGGAGGACAATCCCCGCAAAAATCCTTCCAAGATGGTCCACTGCAAAAAATACTGGAATCTCATCCACCAGAAAAAAGAGCAGCAGCGTGTTTCCCGTCTGGCGTAAAATCACCAGCACAGGAGACAGCGCGCACACCACAAATGACACTGCTGTCATATTTATCAACATCTGGCGGCTCTTGAAAACTCTGTCCGGCGTAACCAGCAGGAGAACTCCCGCAAGAATGGGCAGGACGATTGAAACGAAAATCATATAATTATTATGCAAAGCCAAATCCTCCACCCCCATCTTAACCAAACATCGACAGACCGCTTGTAATCCAGTCCACAATCGGCTGTGAACAGCATCCGAGAAGCACATTTAAAATGACCATACACAGCAAAGCCAGATGATAGAGCGGATGCTCTCTCATGCTGACTGCCGCCGCCTCACCAGCCTGCGTGTTGCGCACCTTTTTGCTGGCTGGCGTATAGAGACGAATCACCGTTTTCATAAAATAAATCGCGTTGAGCACCGTACTGATTGCCAGACAAATCATCGTCGGAAGCATCTTCGCCAGACTGTTCTGCACTGCTGCCTCCGCAAACAGCATCTTGCTGATAAAACCGGAAAACAGCGGAATACCAACCATAGAACATGCGCCGATTGTGAAGGCAATCCCTGCTGCCGGATTGCGAAACCCGCTGCCGGTCAAATCCTCAAATTTCTTGCTGCCGCCGGAGGCGTCTGTCAGCCCCACACCCGCAACAAACAACAGCGACTTGGTGGAGGCATGGGACAATATATGAAAAATACTTGCCACAATCCCCATCGTCGTCCCAAGTCCCAGACCCATATAGATATATCCAATCTGCGCAACGGACGAAAAGGCAATCATGCGGCGGATATCATTTTCTAAAATGGCGTTCACAGAGCCCATAATCATGCCAAACAGCCCAAATACAAACAAAATATTCACAATCTTAGAATCCACAATAATGTCAAAGCCAACCACGCGGAAAAAAATCTTAATCAACAAAAAGATATATCCTTTGGAAACCAGACTCGACAAAATCGCCGCACTCGAAACTGTCGAGTAGCCATATGCGTCCGGGAGCCATGTATGAAAAGGATAGAGCGCGCTCTTGATGGCAAGCCCGACCACCACCATGCCAATCGAGGCGATCAGCGGGATATTATAAGTCCCCTGTGCATAGACATACAGAATGCTCTGCTTGATGCTGCTCATCAAAAGATGCCCTGTAATATCATATAAAATACAGAGCCCCAACAGCAGCAGACCAGAACCCAGCGATGCCATAATCATATAGCGCGTCGCCGCCTCAATCGTGCGCCCGCTCTGCGTAATCATGATTAACCCGCATGCGCTGATCGTATTGATCTCCACAAAGACATATGCCGTGAACAAGTCGTTCGTGTAGATTAATGCCAGAAGTGAGCTCAGCAGCAGATTAATCATAATATAGTAGAGATTGACCTTCGTCTCCTCAACCTCCGCATCAATATGCTCCTGTCCGCCCTTTAGGGAAAACAGCATAATCAGGCAGAAAAAGAGCGCCATTCCGGCCTCGAGCACACCCGCCCGTATCTCATTGCCCCAAGGCGCCGGAAAATGCCCCATCATAAAGGTATACGGCTCTCCCACCTCAAGCATATACACAAACAGTACTGCTGACATCACAGTGATTGCCGCGAGAATAAATGTATTCCACAGGCGTGCGGTTTTCTTGTTCATAATAGAGGTCAGCACACCCGAACCAAGTGATAACAGAATACTGAAGAAGGGAAAATTTCGTATAAACTCCATCTATTCCTCCTCCTTTTTCAGCATTGTCGAAATTTCGTCCATATCGAGTGTGTGATACTTTCTGTAAAGCCGTATGGTCAGTGATAACATCAGCGCCGTCACCGACACCGACACCACAATTCCAGTCAGCACAAGCCCACTCGGCACTGGATTGATATATGCCTCCACGCTGGTCACATTGTCCACCACAATCGGCGCAACCCGCCCCGCGATATACCCTTTTTCCGCAAGAAACAGATACGTCGCCGTGTCCATGATATTCAGACCGATAATTTTCTTAATTAAATTCTTTTGCAAAAGCAGGTTCGAAAATCCAATGCCAAACAAAATCATCGCAACTGCTTCACCGTAGTTTGCAAGCAAATTTCCCCCCATATGGATTAAAAACCTCCTTTTCTGAACATCGCATAAAACGCATACATCGTGCAGGCGACAACCATGCCGACGCAGATATTCAGCGGCAGAATCAGGCCAGAGCTGAGAATGTCTCCCGGCGTCCCCAGCGGAATCCCCGTCTCAAGATGATGCGCGCCGCAGTAGAATGAGTACGTCTTCGCAAGACAGTAAAACAATAGCGCCACAAAACAAATCCATTTGTATGTTTTCTGCGTAAAAAAGCGCTCAATCTTCTTAAAGCCAAACGCATTGACATACAAAATCAAACCCGAACCAATAATCGCCCCGCCGGAGAACCCTCCGCCCGGCGATAAATGCCCATTTAAAATGACATAAATACCAAAAATAATAATCATAGGAACAAGAAAAAAAGCCACTTTCTGTAAGATAATATCATTTTTGGGCTCATAGAGGCGGTCGTTTTCCTCCTCCTCCTTCTTCTTTGAGCGATTGTCAACACGTAGCAAAATTAATACCGTACAGGTCGCAATAAAGAGCACATTAGATTCACCGAGGGTATCAAACGCGCGGTAATCCAAAATCATGCCCGTCACAATGTTCACCGCACCGGTATCTTTCATGCCATCTTCAATATACTTCGATGCAACCTCATTGTTGTCAGGATTTGCCGCATTGCCCACAGGCGGCAGATAGGACACTACATAGAGCAGTATCGCAATCAGTGTAAAGACAAAGACAATCGACACGACTTTATAAAACTTTGAAAAAATCTGTAATTTCTTGTTATGCTCGATATCATAAATGTTGCGCCGAAGGATTGCCTCGTCATGAATGCGCTGCTTCTGCGTCTTGATATCCTCCGTAAAGGGCTTCTGGGGTTTCATCTCAACCTTGCCAAGATAAGGATCCTTCTCTCCGCGGTACCAGCGCCTAATCTTAAAGGCTTTGGTCTTGCGGTATTCCTCCTCCGATAACAGACGGCTCATTTTCCTCCCCCCTTCCTGTTGACATGTTTGTCCTCCTTGTCCTCATTGATCGCGACAATGGCATGAATCTTTTTGAGCGTGACAAAGAACAGAATACTCGTGATGCCGGCGCCGACAGCAGCCTCTGTGATAGCGAGGTCCGGCGACTCCAACAGTATCCAGATAATAGACATAATCAGGCTGTAGGACATAAAGATAATGATCGAGTTGAGCAGGTTTCTCGAAAAACTCACAGAGATGGCACACACGATCAAGAATATAAATAAAACGATCTGAAATATTTCCATAGCTCTCATCCTCCATTCATAAGGCTTTCCTGATTACTTGGACAGCTTCTTTATATCACATTCCCTGTGAAGCTCTTCATTTGTCACCACCTCAAAACGCGCCAGCATATGCGATGCCACTGGAGATGCAAACCACAAAAAGATGACGACCAGCAGCATTTTGAGCGAGGTAAAATTCAGACCGCACAGCACAATCAGCCCTGTCATACTAAGCGCAATCCCAAGCGTATCTCCCATCGCCGCCGCGTGCATTCTGTTGAGCACATAGTGAAACTCAAACACACCAAAAAGCTCAATTGCAAAAATAATCAGACCGCACAGAATCATGATGATTCCGACAATAAACCTAATCCACAGTAGTACGATCATGCTGTCCCTCCTCCTTTTTCTCTGTCTCTTTCTTTTTCTGCCGCTCTGCGTACACACCCATATATACCTTTGTCAGAAGCGTCACTGCCAAAAATGAAATCATGGCATAAATAATGCAGATATCGACGAGATATCCCTCATTCATCTTGACCGACAAAATCGCGATGATGACCATCGTCATTGTTCCCATCATATTGATCGCCACGATGCGGTCCGCAACCCTCGGTCCCTTGATGGCGCGAATTAAACAGACAAACACCATGACTGCCAGCAAAAACGGTAAGATCGTCATCGCGATATCAAACGCGGACTCCAACACAATATTTCCACTATTCATTGCTGTACTGCCCCCTATCCCTCAATTTTCTCTAACAGCTTTACAAAGACAGACGAAGAAATCCCCTCCGCCAGTGTCTGATCGAGACAGTGCACGATAAATTTGTCCCCCTCTACCGCAACGGTAATCGTCCCGGGTGTGAGCGTGATGGAATTTGCCAACAGAAATCTCGAAGTGTCCGTCTTAAAATGAACCTCAAACTCTACAAGCACTGGCTCTACCACCCTGCCCGCCGAACAAATTAAACGGATCGTCTCAAAATTTGCCTTGATAATCTCCTTGATCAGATAATATAAATATTGAATCAGATAACCGCTCTTTTTGAGATATGCCCATTCCTTGCGCGGACCAAACTCCATAAACTTGCAGATAAACCAGTACAGCGCCGCAGACACCGCCAGTCCAAACAGCACGATCTCTGTTGTGATGCGCCCATTAAAGATAATCCATAGCAGAAAAAAGACAACAAACATTCCACACCCCTCCTTTACCGGTAAATGCAGTATTTATAGATAGGATTCCCCATTGCTGAAAATTTTTGCTCATATTCCGTCATAATATTGCCAATCCGCATTTTTTCATCGTGATGAAGGTCTCTTGTCACTGCTTCTAGCTTCCAGCCGGCAGGCTCAAGCTCGCCAAGCGCAAAGTCAAAGAGCGCCTGATTGTCCGTCTTGAACTCAATCCGCCCATCGCCCGCAAGAATCTCATCGTACCGCGCAAGAAACTGTCTCGAGGGCAGACGCCGCTTGGCATGTCTGTCCTTGGGCCACGGGTCTGAGAAATTCAGATAAATCTTCGAAACCTCACCCTTGCCAAACACTTCACAGATCTCCTCCGCGTCCATGCGAATCAGGCGCAGGTTTGTGATCTCCTGCACCTCCATCTTCTGCACCGCGCGCAGCAGCACCGTCGAATATTTCTCAATGCCAATATAATTAATCTCTGGGTTCTGCGCTGCAAGCTGCATCATAAACTGACCCTTGCCCATGCCGATCTCAATCTGTATCGGATTGCTGCTGCCAAAAACCTCATTCCATTTTCCACGCTGTTCAAAAGGCTCATGCACCACAAAGCGGCTCGATGCGATAACCTCCCGCGAACCTGTCACATTCCTAAGTCTCATCGTTCATACTCCATATTTTCTATGATTGTAAATACTTTCACACTATATTTTATTACCAAATATATCCACTCTATCTTATTCTACACCTTAGGTTTATATTTGTCACATATAAATTTCACCAAAAATTTATAAATTACATGTTTTTTGCACAATTTTATACAATTTACCATATTTTATGACAAAATGTGTGATTATTAAAATTTCATAATCGGGTTACATTTTTATAAAAATAGTGTACAATCTAATAGTGAGTCATTCTATATGTCATACAAAATCTATGAAGGGATTTGTTCAATGAAAATAATAAAACATTTATTTTATAAAATCAGTGCATGTACACTGCTGGCTGCAATGCTGCTCCAAAGCGCGCCATGTACAGGCACTGCCTTTGCCGCAGAAGAATTTGCAGCGCAGATGGAACAGCGAAAGACGCTTCCCATACAGTCCAACGCAATCGAAAACTGGCCGCAGGGTCCTGCCATCGGCGCACAGTCCGCAATCCTGATGGAGATGAACACGCACACAATTCTCTATGCCAAAAATATCCATGAGAAAAGCTATCCTGCCAGCACGACCAAAATTCTGACATGCCTGCTCGCCATGCAGAACTGCACAATGGACGAAGTAGTCACTTTCTCCCACGATGCCATTTATGATGTGCCAGTTGACGGGTCCAAGCTCGGCGGCGTGGATACAGGAGACACCATCACGATGGAGCAGGCGCTCTACTGTGTGCTCGTAAAGTCTGCAAACGAAGTTGCAAGCGCCGTCGGCGAACACGTCGCAGAAAAGCTCACCAACGAAAAAAGTGTCAAAGCATTTGCAGAGCTGATGAATCAAAAAGTAAAAGATCTCGGCGGCACCGATTCCAATTTTACAAACTGCAATGGACTCTTTGACGAGAACCACTACACCAGCGCCTACGATCTCGCACTCATCGGCTGCGAATTTTTTTCAAATGAACTGTTGTGCAAAATGTCCTCCACAAACAGCTATCACTTCCGGTTGAAACCCGACGATGAAGAAGACGCTTGGATTGCCTCAAAAAACCAGTTGTACAAGGGAAAACCCTACGAGTACGAATACCTTCTTGGCAGCAAGACAGGATTTGTCTCGCAGTCGCGCCAGACCTTAGTCTCCGGCGCCGAGAAGAACGGCATGAAGCTTGTGTGCGTCATTTTCACCGAGGAGACACCTTATCAGTTTGAAGATACCATCACGCTCTTCCAATATGGATTTGAGAATTTTCAGCGCGTATCAATCGAAGAACACGAGACCAAATACAATATCGACACGATGGATTTCTTTGACACAAAAGATGATCTGTTTGGCGATTCGACGCCGCTTATCTCCATAGAAAATGACGCTTATGTCATTTTGCCGAACACGGCGGAATTTACAGACACCGTCTCAACGCTGACCTACGCGGACCAGTCACCTGACACAAATGTCATTGCTACGATCAATTACACCTACAATGACATCCCCGTGGGCGGCTGCAATCTGGAGTTCTACAAATCCAGCGTTCCCGCGTTTCGGTTTAGCAATAATGACACAGATGTCGAAATCGAATCGGCTCCTCCTGAGGGTGAGATGGTTGCCGCCGCCCCCCCCTCTGCACAGGAACAGACAGAGCAGACAAGAATCATCTATATTGATATCAAGAAAGTCATCTTAGGTATTATGATCACGGTGATTCTGCTTGCAGTTTTTCTCATTATACGCTCAGTCATTCACAATTACAGCTTCTCCCCCCGAGGCCAGAGCAGCCTGCGGCGGCGCAGCCGTCAAAAGGAAATCCGCGCTGCCAGAAGGGAGGCGCGCAGAAGCTCGAGAAGCTACCGCATATCAAGAAAAAGAAAGCATTAGCTATATGTTAGCTATGCTTTCCTCTTCTGCGCTCTTTTCTGCTGTTTCGAACCTGCTCTTTTTTGTTTATCACGTCGGCTTCCACCTCTGCGCCTGCCTGTTTCATGGTTTTGATGACATAGACCATATTGTCCTCTGATCTGCGCAGGCGGATTTTTCCCTTGATGGGTCCATGCTTCATGCAGACGGCTATCGTATAATAATGTTTTCCATTTGTCGTAAACCACGGAATTTTCCGCCTTGTCCTCGCACCGCAGAGATAACACTTCGTAGAAATGACATCCCTGTCAGCCATCGCCGCCAGCTTATCTGGAAATTTTCTTGAAATGTATTTATAATAATCCGCAAACTGAATCTTAATCTCCTCGGATTTATTTCTCGGTACGCGGTAGGTGTCAAAGGAATAATTCTCAAAAACGCGGTGGTCTGTGATTCTCTTTACCACCTCGGCTGTGTAATAGGCGTCCGTGTACGCCCTGTGAAATGCCTCATCTGTCTCAATTCCAAGATACTCCACCGCATATTGTAAAGTACGCCTCACGGTACGGTCCTCAAACGCGATACTAAATAATTTTTGCACATCGTAGAAGCGTATCGTTTTTTCTGACACGGGTGTCATATTGTAATAGTCCATATTTTTCTGCAATTCAGTCAGGTCGAGATTCCCCCATGTGCAAAAAATATAATCACTGCCGCACCATGCCAGAAAGTCAGCAGCTACCTCAGCAAACGAACGGCAGTTTTCAAGCTGCTCTATTTTGAGGTGAATCAATTCGCCTGTCACCTGATTCATTGCATGAAACACCTGTGGTTTGATGAGCTCATGGAAATCACCCAGCAGTTCTTTTTTCTCATTTAATTTAATCGCGCCGATTTCTATAATCTCAAACAACAGACGGTTCTCACGCCTTGTTTTCAAATCGGCAGCCTGATTCCACTCCAAATCGAAAACAATGTAATTCACAATAACTCCTCTATATTACTACTGAAAACTATAATAAGAAAAGCATTGAAAATCTTTGCCAAAGGTTTCAATGCTCTGTAGAACTGGTTCTATAACGTTCCCTGGGGGAATCGAACCCTCAACTGCCCCTTAGGAGGGGGCTGTTATATCCATTTAACTAAGGAAACGAGTACATATTAATCATGTACCTTTTTATTATAACAGATGTGGTAATTATTGCAATATCTTTTTTAAAAATTTTGCTCGGGAAATTCAATAAAACCCTGAAGCCATACCACACCCTTGAAGCGTCTGCCCACTGCGGGTTCGCCAAACAAGTCCTCCCTGTTGATGCACACCTCAATGATAATCTCATTGCACTCTAGTGTCATAAAGATGACCTCCTCCTGTGTCAAACGGTTTCGGTCCACACGATACTCCATAATCTCACCGAGAATGGAATACTGGTCGCACTCCACACCATATGGCATAAAATACGTATCAACCAGACTAAATACATCTTCTTTGTGAATCCTGCGGGAGATTGTCGTGTACGTATCCATGTCCTCAAGCGTGAGACTCTCTATTGCATCTTCATTTCCCATACGCGCCTGTGCAATCAACTGGTTGCGCTCATTTGTCACTTTGCGGATACGCTCTTTCTCATACTCATTTTTAATAATCGGCATCATGATGGTGCCATTAATAGACAATGCCCCCAATATCAGCGAGGTTCCCTGCACTGGCAGCCTTTTGAGCGCCTTGAGTCTCTTGTATGGAATTATATTCTGCAAATAAAAGATAATTGTCACCCCAAGTTTGATTTCGTCGCATACTCCGGCGTAAGCCTCCTTCTCTGCCTGACGCTCAATTGTAATATCCTCGCTCGAGCTGATCTGATTTCCCTTCACATACGGAAAATAGTACTCATACAGAAATGTATTCTCCTCGTCAAACTCACCGCGCACACAGATTCCCGCACCATGAACAAAGTCAAGCGACAGCTCAGCGTACACGATATCTTCCTCGTCTACTGCGATATCCCTCGCAGATGAATAATCCTGCTTCTTTTTGCTGTCTTTCTCATGCTTCAGTTTATCTGGATTTATTATTGTCGCTTCAACCACTTCGTTGATCAGTGCCTGCAACTCTTCCCTTTTCTTGATCTTGCTAAAACCTACTGCTCTTAAATATCTGTGCACCACAATCATGCCTTTCTATTTTCATTCCGATTTACCTTAATTCGGTTTTTCCGCCCATATATGGCTGCAATGCCTTTGGCACCTTGACAGAACCATCTGCCTGAAGATTGTTCTCCAGAAATGCGATCAGCATTCTAGGAGGCGCTGCAACTGTGTTGTTGAGGGTATGAGCAAAATATTTTCCACTCTCTGCATTCACTCTGATCTTGAGCCTTCTAGCCTGCGCATCGCCAAGGTTTGAACAGCTTCCCACCTCAAAATATTTCTTTTGTCTCGGCGACCATGCCTCCACATCAATTGACTTGACCTTGAGGTCTGCCAAATCTCCAGAACAGCATTCCAGCGTGCGCACAGGAATGTCAAGACTACGGAACAGATCGACTGTATTCTGCCAGAGCTTCTCAAACCACATGGGTGATTCCTCGGGCTTGCACACAACAATCATTTCCTGCTTCTCAAACTGGTGAATCCTGTACACACCGCGCTCTTCCAAACCATGTGCACCCTTCTCTTTGCGGAAACAGGGTGAATAGCTTGTCAATGTCTTTGGCAGCTCTGTCTCTGGTATAATCGTGTCAATAAATTTGCCGATCATAGAATGCTCACTTGTACCAATCAGATATAAGTCCTCTCCCTCGATTTTGTACATCATCGCGTCCATCTCGTCAAAGCTCATAACTCCTGTAACGACATTACTGCGTATCATAAAAGGCGGTATGCAATACGTAAATCCCCGGTCAATCATAAAATCCCTTGCATATGAAATCACCGCAGAATGAAGTCTGGCAATATCACCCATGAGATAATAAAAACCATTTCCAGCTACTTTTCTTGCACTGTCAAGGTCGATGCCATTGAACTTTTCCATGATTTCTGTGTGATAGGGAATCTCAAAATCAGGAACAAGCGGCTCACCATACTTTTGCACCTCGACATTTTCTGTATCATTCTTGCCGATTGGAACACTCGGATCAATGATATTCGGAATCGTCATCATGATCTTGGTCACTTTATCGCCCAGCTCTTTTTCACGTTCCGCAAGCTCCTCCAAGGTCTTAGCCTGTGCATTGACCTGCTGTTTGACCTCCTCTGCCTCCGCCTTTTTTCCCTGTCCCATCAAGGCGCCGATCTGCTTGGAGAGTTTATTCCGCTCTGCCCTGAGACTGTCCGCCTCCTGCTGCGTCTTTCTCGCCTGTGCATCTAACTCAATCACTTCATCTACAAGTGGCAGTTTATGGTCTTGAAATTTCTTTTTGATATTCTCTTTGACTGCTTCAGGATTTTCTCTCAAAAATTTAATGTCTATCATTGTATTCTGTCTCCTTTTGATGTTTATTCTTATTTGACAACTTCCTGTATGACAACTGTGGTATCTTTAATCAAATCAATAATCAGCTCCGCATGAATTGCCTGTCCATATTTGTCCTCGACAATTCGGATTACAGGTCTCTCCGGGAAATGTGGATTCTGCCTCATGACGATACCAAGCTCGCCTCTGTTTGTACGGACTTTTGAACCAAACGGATACACTGCGATCAGTTGCAGGAAGGCTGAGACGATATCAGAATCATACCATATGCCGCTGTAATTTCTGATATTGTTGATCGCCTCATGGACACGGATTCTTGCTTTGCCGATTCCACAAATCAACTCGTCAAACTCATCGCAGACACCGACAATCTGTGTCATGCGTGACACAAGGTCATTGCCCAGCGGGTATCCTGATTTGTCTTTCTTCTCATGATGGTTGAGTACAATCTCTTTTGCATTTTCAGAGAGCCATGTCTCATTTTTAATTGCTGTATAGGCATAGATTGGATGCTTCTTGTACTCCTCCTGATCTTTTGCCGGTAAAAGATTGATATCCTGATCTTCATAGCGCACGACAAGATACCGCAAGCCAAGGTCATGTATTAAAGAAGCAACGCTGATATCATATACTTGTTTCTTGGTCAATCCAAGCTTTAAACCGATCAAAGTGGCAATCGTACATACTTGTAGGGAATGCTCGTAGATATCAGCACTCCTCTCGCGCACATCATAGACTTTCTCTACCACTTCATCTTCTTCAAGAATATCTGACATAATATTTTGTGCCGTCTCTGCAATCTGCTGGAGTCCTTCTGTCTGCTGGTACACATGCAGCTCTAAGATATCCTTGATTTTACTCTTGACTTCCTCCTCCACTTCATCACGCAGAATTGTAACCTTCTCCATTGGAAGCTTGGACTGTTTGTTTCCATCTTTTTTTGCTGGAACTGGCTCTACAGGTTTTTTCTCTGGTGCTGGCTTGGGTTGTGGCTTCTCTGGTGCTTTGGTTGCTTTTGGCGTTTCTGGCGCTTTGGGTGTCTCCTGAGCTGGCGCTTCTGGCAACTCCTGTGCATCTTCAATATACACTGTAAAGATATCTAATTCTCTGAGCTTTTCAATATACACTGCCTTGATCACAGTCCCTTTTGTGAGTACGACAGTATAGTCCTCAAGCATGACATCATTGGCAATAATATCACCATCTTTTAAGTCTTCAACTGTAACTAATTTCATAAATTATTTCCCCCAATCTCTTCTCTTATCTATGCGTTTTGTTTATTCACTATCAAATGCAGTTCCGTTTATGGCACGTTCTACTGCTACTTTTTCCTCATTGCTGAGTGCGATCTGGGAATCACCGTCTTTTACCCGTTTGGTGTAGGAATAACACCCGTCTGAACTGTGCACAGAGTTTATGATAAAACCATCATTTCTCTCATCTAACAACGCCAAGGCAAAGCTTAACTTTCCGCCCATCTCTGTAAAGGCGTCATATTTCACAAGCCCTACTTTTTGAAACGCACTTTCATGCTTTTTGGAGAGTTCTTTGATCTTCTCTCGGTTTGTGTCAATGCTAAGCTTCATAAACTTATGGTCCTCGTAGAGTGTCATGATGTCCTTCTCAAGATTCGCACCATCTTTTCCCAGCATAAATTTTAAGTATTTCTTTTTTAGTTTTCCAATCTGTATGAAAGTTATGATAATCAATATCAAAAGCACAATACTGACTGCCAACAGTCCTAATAGTATCAATCCGATATCAATTGCACCCAATCCTAAGCTGTTTAATATATTACTGTTCATCTGTCTCTCCCATAACTATTCTACACGCTCAATCTTTGAGAGCGTCTCGATCAATCTGTCCAAGTCATCGTTGGAATAAAACTCAATCTCAATCTTGCCTGAACCATTTTTTCCTTTTGAGATAATTTCCACTTTTCTGCTAAACTTTTCCTTGAGTTTGTTTTCAATATCCTGATAGATATATTGGATATTCTGCGGCGGCGTTTCTTTTTTTGGTTTTTCATGCTCTGGCTTTAACAGTGATTTGACAAGCTTCTCAACCTCACGCACACTTAATTTCTCGTCAAATATTCTCTGTGCAAGCTGTAGCTGCAACTCCTGATCTTCTATTGGAATCAATGCCCGCGCATGACCTGTGGAGAGCATATCATCAATAATCATCTGTTGCACGCCATCACAGAGCTTTAGCAGTCTCATACTGTTTGTCACCGCAGTCCTGCTCTTTGAGACACGCTCTGCCACCTCGTCCTGTTTTAATTGAAACTCTTCTAAGAGTCTTTTGTATGCCAATGCCTCCTCAATTGGATTCAGATCTTCTCTCTGAATATTTTCAATCAGCGAGATTTCTACGATTTCCTGATTCGTATAATTCCGAATAATCACCGGAATCTCTTTTAATCCAGCAATTTTTGCTGCCCGCCATCTCCTCTCGCCTGCGATAATCTCATAATAATCTTTTCTATTCTGTACAAGTATTGGCTGAAGCATACCAAATTGTTTGATCGAATCTGCTAATTCCTGCAATGCATCTTCATCAAAATTTTTTCTGGGCTGGTCCCTGTTTGGTTCTACTTTTGCAATTTTGACAATCGTTTCTGCCTGTTTTTGTTCTTTTTTCTCATTACTACTTCCTGTAACGGATGCAGGTATCAAGGAATCAAGACCTTTACCCAATCCTCTTTGTGCCATTTGTTCTCTCCTTATTCGTTTTAACTGTTATTTCGAATCACCTCGTCAGCCAGAGACATATAACTCTCTGAACCAGCCGATTTTGCGTCGTACATATTGATTGGTTTTCCATAACTCGGTGCTTCTGCAAGTCTGATATTTCTAGGAATCAGTGTGCCGTATACCTTCTGACTCAAATGACTTTTGACATTTTCAACCACCTGTGCTGACAGATTTGTCCGCGAATCATACATCGTGAAAACAACACCATCTATATCCAGTGAGGGATTCAATCGTTCTTTTACAAGATTAATTGTATGAATCAACTGGCTTAATCCCTCCAATGCATAGTATTCACACTGGATTGGCACTAAGACAGCGTCTGCGGTCGTCATCGCATTGACAGTGAGTAAACTGAGCGATGGCGGACAATCAATTATAATAAAATCATATCGGTCCTTTACCCAGTCAACCTCATTTTTTAATATGTATTCTTTTTTTTCTACACCAATCAATTCAATCTCAGCGGCTGCTAAATTGACATTGGATGGAAGGATGGAAATGTTTGGGAATATCTCTTTTAATATACAATCCTCAATTGAGCAGTCTCCTAAAATCAGCTCATAAATTGTATTTTCCAATTCATTCTTTTCAATACCATAGCCACTGGTTGTATTTCCTTGTGGGTCGATATCAATCACCAAAACCTTTTTTCCCTTTGCTGCAATACATGCAGACAAGTTTATGGAAGTTGTTGTTTTACCTACACCACCCTTTTGATTTGCAATTGCAATAATTCTCCCCATCTTATTCCTCCGTATTTATTCTCCGATGTCTATTATTATACCACTATTGCGTCCTATATGCTATACATAAATTAAATGTTTCACGTGAAACATTTCAGATTTCTTGTAATTTTATGCTATTTCAGTAATTCTAATACTCTCTTTTTGGAAAAAAACTGAAATTTTTACCTGTCTGTCCAAGAATCAAATCTTGTTGAAATTTGTGGGTCATATAAAGGACAGCCAAAATCAATTAAAATATCCATAAGAGCGTTCAGATCAGCTTCTTGCATATCATAGCAATCAAATCTTACGATTTGCGAAGTCGTAAATATCTGAAATGCACCATGTCCTTCTTTTTCAAAATCCTTGCCTCCATTTTGAATTGTTCAGTTGGAAAAAGTAGTGGTCACTTTCTTCAAAATATCATCAATCGGAAGAACTTCTAATACTTCCATGACCTCTCCATCACAACACGCTGTTTGATATACAGTTGCATGATCATGTGCAGTATTATCCTTGTACTTCCAGAAATTTAAATCCATACTCATCACACAATCCCCCTGTTAAAAAATTTAATTCAAACTTTTACCTGCCGTTTCAATGCATATTTATAGTTCGTTTTACATGAATACACAATTCCAAGAAAATAGACCAATCTAAGCAGATCAAGCAATTTATATTGATCGGATTCTTTCTGACATTTGAGTAACTGCTACTCTCATTTTATGATGTTCAATCCATTTGGCAGCTACAGCGGATTTTGCAGATATCTAGAGTATAGAAAGAACTACTCATTGCAATACAGGCATTATCTTATAAGTACAAACACTGCTTCGCATTCATTAGCAAACAGCCTTTATAAGATATTTTTGATACTTATAAGAAAGATGTTTCACGTGAAACATAATTTTGTAAATTTACTAAAAGATGAGTACTGTGCCTGTTTCAGCGTACACGAGCTCATCTTCATCGACAAGAGAGGCTACATCTACCCAATTCTCAATCTCTGGGATTCCGTCCCCTTCGTTTGTATCCTCCTCTGGACAGTCGTCGCATTTCAGGAAATATTTTGTCACTTTTCTATCTTCAATTGCAAGCAACTCAGCATAAATAATTGCATCATTATATCCTGCAAGCAAAAACTCATTATCTTCAGCAAACTCTAACCATGAAGCCGGCTCAATAAAGGAATACCCACCAGATAAATCCTCAAAAATAGTCCAGCCGTTCTTCTCATAAACGTACAAACACTGTCCTTTCCAATTTCCCTTCTCATCAATACAGACATGTACAGCTTTCGAATAACGTGTCTCAATTCTCTCTTTATAACTCGCATCATTCCATGCACATAACCTATCGATTGCTTCATTCATATGTAATTTGATTCTAAAATAACTCGGATTCATATAGCACCTCCTATCATTTATCCTGCGTTTTATTCTATTAAATTGCTTCACTCCATTGCAGTTCTAAAGCGTTTTCACCACGCATTCCCCACTGAATCAATGCTGCAACAAACTTCGGCGTAATGATTTCAGGCACATCAAAAGGGATCAAATATCGATGCCAAATACCATTCATTGCCTGATTTTGAAATACAGCGCCCTTACTAATAATATAAGGATTCTCCATATGCAATGGACAAGTCAAAATCAATGTCTTATCTTCTGCGACAATATTTAAAATATAATCTGGACTGTCATCATCTAGTTTGACAAACCACACAAAATCTTTGTCACTGCATCGGATTTTTCTTCTTCCCTTTTTTCGTACACCCATCATTTAATCCCCCTTCCAACTCTGTTTTTACTTTTGTTACACTTTCTATTTTATCACATCACAAGTTCTGTATCAATGTAGAAGTTACAAAAAAAGATAATGTTTCACGTGAAACATTATCTTGTCTTAACAGCTCTTAATCATGTACACTGACAATTCCATTGCGAATACAAAACACCGCTGCTTGTGTACGGTCATCACAATCAATCTTTCGAAAAATATTGCACAGATGATTCTTCACAGTACGCTCACTAATCCGAAGCAGATGTGCAATATCTTTATTAAAATGGCCAACGGCAACGAGTTTTAATACATCTAACTCACGCTTTGACAGCGCTTCAATTTTTTCTTGGTCTATATCTTTTGCAATCAATCTGGAATTTAACAAGGGAATTAAATTAGGCTGTATAAAGCGTTCTCCATGATACACAGAATGAACTGCACGCAGTAATTCTTTCGAACCGCAGTCTTTTAAAATATAACCCTCCACACCCAAGTCAAGCACCTTCATCAGATATTCGATCTCACTATGTACCGTCAGCACCAAAATCTTTGGACGGTTCTTTCGCTGATTTAACATCTTTAACAAGTCGATGCCATTTAGTTCAGGCATATTCATGTCCAATAAGATTAAATCTGGTTTTGCCTTGCGTATCTTATTCAGACAATCATACCCATCATTTGCAGTTTCTACTACTTCTACTTCTTTATCAAATTCCATCAATCTGGTCAAACCTTCACAGACCATCTTATGATCGTCAACTATCATGATACGAATCAATTTTACTCCCCCGCTTTCATTGGTATTTTTATCGAAATCTTTGTACCCGAATGATCTGATGCAATTTTCATCTTACCTGAAAGTGCCTTCACTCTCTCGATAATAAATTGTAATCCAAAATGATTAGAAGGACATTGATCATATTCCTGCATACCAATCCCATCATCCTTGATTAAAATTTTAATCTGGCTTCCAGTTTTTTTGACAGAAATTTGAATGTGGCTGGCTTTCGAATGCTTGATGATATTTTGACATCCTTCACAGACAATTCGATAAATGGATAAAGCTGTCAAGCCATCAGAAGTATCAATCATGTCAATGTCCAATTCAATCTCTAATTTCGGATAATCCTCTGCAAATTTTTTCTTCAGGCGCTCCCATGCTGCCGTCCAGCCGATGTCATCAAATATCATGGGACGAAGGTTATAAATTGTATCACGCATACCGCCAATGATATGTTTGATTTGTTTGCGTGCTGTAATGGTTTCCAGTTTCGCCAGCGTCAAATCCTTCTCCATATATAACATGACAAGCTCAAGCTGCTGGGACAAATACACCATATCCTGAACGGTGGTGTCATGAAGTTCTTCTGCAATTCTTTTGCGCTCAGATTCTTGCAGCAATAAAATATCTTTCTTATTCATGATCTATTACCTACAACGGTTCTTTTGATGGCAATCCCGCTCTTCTGGGATACTTCTTGGGTGTCGGAGCAATCTTTTGAATCACAAAAAGATTTCTATAGATATCCGAATGAGGCAGTAAAAACTCAACCTGTGAAGCTACCTTTCCGCCAAGCATTTTGATTGCCTTCTGCGCAGCACATTCCTCCTCAGAAATTTTCTCTGACTTATAAGAGATAAAATATCCTCCCTCTTTCACATAAGGAATACAGTACTCTGCTAACGTTGCAAGGTTTGCAACCGCACGTGAAACACAGAGATCAAACTGCTCCCGCAACAAATCTGGTTTTGCATAATCCTCTGCCCTGCCGTGAATCGCCTGAATATCTTGTAAGCCCAGCCGCTGTATCACCTCATCTAAAAATTTCACGCGTTTTCCTAAGGAATCCAGCAGCGTAATTTTGAGATTCGGAAAAGCAATTTTCAATGGAATCCCTGGAAATCCTGCACCTGTTCCAACATCAATCACAGTGTATTCCTGCGTACAGTCAATTGCCTTGCACAGTGAGATGCTGTCCAGAAAATGTTTGGTACAAACCTCCTCATACACAGTGATAGCAGTAAGATTCATAAAGCGATTCCACTCTGTCAACAGATTATAATACAACTGAAACTGGTCAATCTGTGCATCGCTCAAAAATAAGCCTAATTCGTTGATACCTTCTTTTAGTATCATAAATACCTCCTTTTCTATATCAAAATAGCCGGTTTTTCAATAATTTCATATGTTATTTATTATTTTTTAAGCACATAACGCTATATTTTATATCATATGTGTTTCATTTTATTTAAATAACTAATGTTATATATAATAAATTGATGTTGTTATTCTATTTATGGCTCTCCATATAAACCAGTAGGACAGAAATATCCGCAGGTGTTACGCCGCTGATGCGGGATGCCTGTCCCACAGAAACAGGTTTGAATTTTTGAAGCTTCTGCCTTGCCTCAAGTCGAAGGTTTTTAATTTCATTATAGTCAAGCCCTGGTGCAATTTTCTTATTCTCAATTTTTTGAAATTGTTCCACTTGTTTTAACTGGCGTTTGATATAACCATCATATTTTAAATTGATATTAATCTGCTCTATTACATCTTTGGGCAAACATGGTCTGTCTGTGTCAATCTCTGCGATTCGTTCATAGGACAGTTCCGGTCTGCTGATCAACTCGGCAAGGCTTGCGGCTGTTTTGAGACTGCTGCTGTTCTTTTGATTTAAGAACATCTGTATTTCTTTGTTGGCACCGACTTTGACTTGTCTGAGACGGTCCATCTCTTTTGCAATCAACTGTTCTTTTTCACAGACATATTGATACTGCTCCTCCGTTACCAGTCCGACTTGGTATCCAATCCTGCGCAGCCGCAAATCTGCGTTATCCTGTCTCAATAACAGACGGTATTCTGCGCGGGAGGTCATCATGCGGTACGGTTCAAAATTTTCCTTCGTCACAAGGTCATCAATCAATACACCAATATACGCCTGCGAACGGTCCAGCACAATCTGTTCACATCCTTTAATATAACATCCGGCATTTATTCCAGCGATCAATCCCTGCGCTGCCGCCTCCTCATATCCGCTGCTTCCATTAAACTGTCCCGCACTGAACAAACCGGAAATCCGCTTGAACTCCAGTGTCGGATAAAGCTGGTCTGGCTTGATACAGTCATATTCAATAGCATATGCATTTTTAACAATCTTGCAATGCTCCAGTCCCGGAACTGTGCGGTACATTGCAAGCTGTACATCCTCAGGCAGCGACGAGCTCATCCCGCCGACATACATCTCATTGGTGTGGCGTCCCTCCGGCTCAATAAAAACCTGATGTCTTTCTTTGTCGGCAAACTTTACCACTTTATCCTCGATTGACGGACAATAGCGTGGACCTGTTCCTTCAATAACACCCGCATAGATTGGCGAGCGGTCCAGATTTGCCCGTATAATATCATGTGTTTTTTCATTGGTATAGGTCAGCCAGCAGGACACTTGGTCAATCTGTACACTCTCCTCGTCCGTAGAGAAGGAAAAAGGAATCACTCGCTCGTCGCCAAACTGCTCTTCCATCTTACTAAAATCTATAGAACGTTTGTCCATTCTTGCCGGTGTACCTGTCTTGAATCTGCACATTTCTATGCCGAGTGCTTTCAAACTGTCCGTCAGTTCATTTGCTGCCTGTAACCCATTTGGTCCTGTATGTGTGATCGCTTCCCCGCACAAACAACGTGCTTTTAAATACGTTCCTGTACATAAAATAACAGCCTTCGACTCATAAATAGCACCTGTATAGGTTTTAACGCCTGTTATTCTATATGATGTTATTGTATCTGAAGCTTCCGTGTGCACTGACAAGAGTTCTACAACCTCAGCCTGCTTGATTGTCAAATGCGCTTGATTCTCGAGAACCTTGCGCATAGCTCTTGAGTATTCTGCCTTATCGGCCTGTGCACGAAGTGAATGTACGGCTGGTCCCTTTGACACATTGAGCATTTTGGACTGGATAAATGTCTGGTCAATCACTTTTCCCATCTCACCGCCCAGCGCATCAAGCTCTCTCACCAGATGCCCCTTGGACGAGCCTCCAATATTTGGATTACACGGCATCAGTGCGATGCTGTCCACACTCACAGTAAAAATGACTGTCTCCAAACCCATTCTTGCACATGCAAGCGCTGCTTCGCAGCCCGCATGGCCTGCACCTACGACACATACATCTACCTGCTCTCGTATTCCTGACATTTCTTCCTCCTTCTTATTTTATAACTACTGTAATTTATTTTCCCATACAAAACTTTGAAAAGATCTCATTGACAAGCGCTTCCCCCACTTCTTCTCCTAGAATCCTGCCAAGCGAAGCATAGGCGCTCATCAAGTCAATCGAATAAAAATCCTCCGGCAGTTTTTGCGCAAGGCTTTGCAGAACCATCTCCATACTTTCATACGCCTCCGCCAACGCCTCCTTGTGGCGCTGATTTGTGATATAGAGTTCGTCATTGATGGCAATCTCTCCCCCGAAGAACATTGTTTTTATTGTGTCTTCAAATAAATCAATTCCTGTATTGTCCTTCATGGAGGTTCTGATTATAGAGGCTGCCGGCAATCGTTGCTGAATCTCCTCTTCACTGACCACTTGCGCCAAGTCCGTCTTATTTAAGAGTACGATTACCTTTTTGTCCGTTATGATTTCCAGCACAGAGGCATCATCTTCATCGAGCGGCCGCGATGAATCCACAACATATAGAATTAAATCCGCCATTTCAGCATAGCTTCTTGCTTTGTCCACGCCAATTTTTTCTACCTCATCTTCGGTCTCTCGAATACCGGCAGTATCTATGATATTCAATCCAATACCGTGTAATTTAATGCTCTCCTCAAGCACATCACGCGTTGTCCCAGCTACACTTGTTACAATTGCCCTGTCCTCTCCAACCAATACATTCAACAGCGATGACTTGCCGGCGTTTGGTTTTCCGACAATCACTGTCTGAAGCCCCTCCTTGAGCAGCTTTCCCTGATCCGCATTGTCAAGCATTTGTTTCAATTCATTTTTCATCTGAAAGATTTTTTCCTCGAGCGAAGCAGGATAGTCCTCAAGACTGATATGCTCTGGATCATCTAAGGCCGCCTCTATATAGGCGATCTCCGACAAAATTCTATCCCGAAGCGAACGCACTTTGTCCGAAACGCCTCCCCTCAACTGCTTCATAGAGGCTTTCAGCGCAAATTCATTCTTGGAATGAATAATGTCCATGACAGCCTCCGCCTTCGACAAGTCAATTCTTCCATTCAAGAATGCCCTTTTTGTAAATTCCCCCGGCTCGGCAAGCCTGCATCCATTTTTTAATAATACATTGAGAATCTGATTCATCACTAGGATTCCGCCATGACAATCAATCTCAACGGTATCCTCCTTTGTGTACGTATTCGGACTGCGCATCACTGCAACCATCACTTCATCAATCAATTCGTCCCCATCATAGATAAATCCATAATGAAGGGTATGGCTCTTGACAGCCATCAGATTTTTTTGCGGATTTTTCGCGCGGTAGACACGGCTGGCAGTCCTGATGGCGTCCTCGCCGCTAATCCTGATAATGCCAATTCCTGAAGTACTGACCGCTGTGGCTATCGCTGCAATTGTATCTGTTTTCATCGGTCTATAAACTTTCCTTTCCTTGATTTATATTCATAAAATAGTTTCATTCAAATCGAAAAATGAACCTTGATACACTCAAGGTTCATCATATCATAAGCTATGCATTATGTTCAACAGTCTCAACATTTTTTTCTGTAGCCTCTGGCTTGTTTTTGCGGTTATAGCTGCCATGATGGTTCTTATTATAGCCCTTGCTGTAAGATCTGTTTCCCCTATAACCTCTGTTCTCATTGTATCCGCTCTCACGTTTTGGTGTTACTACAACACGGCGGAAGGGCTCATCTCCCTCACTGTGTGTTGTCACATATCTGTCATTTTGAAGCGCCGAATGAATAATCCTTCTCTCATAGGGATTCATTGGCTCTAAAGACACTGGTCTCCTCGTCCGCTTTACCTTATATGCAATATTTTTTGCGAGATTCTCCAATGTTTCCTTGCGTCTTTGACGGTAATTCTCTGTGTCAACCTTCACGCGTATGTACTCATTGGTCCCTTTGTTGACCACCAGTGAGATCAAATACTGCAAAGAATCCAGCGTCTGCCCTCTCTTGCCAATCAGTACGCCCATCTCATCTCCACTCAAATCCACCTCCAAGGTTCTCTGGGATTCATCGTATACAGCCGCAATCTCCACACCAATTCCCATCGCAGCAAAAACATCTGTCAGGAATTTCTTGGAGACAGCCTCCACATCAATATCCTCAATTGCCGCAGATGCCGCAGCCACACTCGCCACAACAGGTGTCTCCTCAGTTTTTACGGACTCTGGCTGGCTCTCTTTCTCCTCCTCTTTGACTCTGGCTCTCACAATCGCTGGTCTTGCACCCATTCCTAAAAATCCAGTTTTTCCTTCATCAATCACTTCATAATCAAGCTTGTCACTTGGTATAGAAAAATGTCTGCATGCCTCCGTAATGGCATCATTTTTGGTTTTCCCTTTAAACTCCATGTATTCCATATGTGATCTTCCCCCATCAATGCTTACTTCTTCTCATTATACTGTTTTACCATGTTCGCCTTGGCGGCAAGACTTCCCGGCTTTGCATTCTGATTGTAATATTCTGTAGACCTCTTGATTTCCTCAGCTTTCTCCTCCTCAGACTTTTCTGAGCGTTTTACTGCATTGTTCTGATATGCAGTTTTTGATGCAATATTTTTTGTGTTCGTTTTTGCAGCCGCTTGGAGTTTCGCTGCATCAATTCCCTGCTTCTTTAATTTTTCTCTATACTTCTCGACATTTTTCTCAATCTCAGCTTCAATATCCATATTGTCAATATGTTTGTTAATCGCCACCTGCTGTATGCTTCTCACCACCGCACCAATGACCCAGTACAGACCCATACCGGCAGGAAGTGTCAGACAAAACCACGCCGACATAATTGGCATGATGGTATTCATCATCTTCATGGACTGCTGCATAGCCTCCGCTGTGTCGTTTGCAGGCTGCTGTTTTTTTCTCTGGTCATTATTTGTGGCTGCCTGCGGCATCAGCTTATAGTTAATCCACTGTGTGACCGCAGCGAGCACAGGAATCGCAACCGCACCCACAAGAAGCAGGTAATTCCCCGCCGCAAAAGCTGTTTTCATCGTGTCCATCGGTGAATTACCGATATTTAATCCAAGAAAATTATTGTACACATCAATAAGACCCTTCTCTGAACCATTTGTCAGAATCAGGCTCCCGTTGTAGGTGAGCTCTGCCAGACCAAATTTCTCAGAAAGAGCAGTCATATCAAGCGTTGATGTTTTGTTTAAGGTATCAATGATGGCATTTTTGACATCAATGTCAAAATTTTTCATAAAATAAACCGCAGAGGACAATGCCCTGACTTCCTCCACGCCGTTTGGTGTCTGCATGATCTTGTCCGCAAGCACACCGAACGCCTCACCAATTTTGGTAACATACGCCGGCATCGCGTATATAACGCGGTACAGCGCCAGCAAAATCGGCATCTGTATCAGCAATTGGACACAACTGCCCGACGGAGATACACCATACTTTGCATAGACCGCCTTGGTTTCCATATTCATCGCCATCAAAGAGGCTTGGTCCTGCTTGCCCTTATACTTTGCCTGAATTGCCTGTATCTCAGGATTCATTCTCGCTGAAAGCTTCGAAAAACGCTGCTGCTTGATCGTCAGCGGCATCAGCAATAAATAAATAACAATCGTAAATAAAATAATAGATAAACCGATATTTGGAATGCCAATCAAATTCAGAAACTCGAAAATGCCATTCATAATTAAGCCCAGAAGCTTAACAACGTATTTAAATATCGGAGTTGAATTTTGCGTTAACAGCATGAAATCCATTTTACTCCTCCTGATCAATTAAAACTTATAATAAGTTTTCAATTTCTTTTCATTTTCATTTTTATTCCTTCTTATATTAATGTAACTTTTACTGTTATGAATAGAAGGAACTGGGTCATATCCTCCCTGTGAAAAAGGATTGCAGCGAAGGATTCTCCATATACAAAGAACTCCGCCCTTCAAAACCCCATACCGCTCGACCGCCTCAAGCCCATACTGTGAACAGGATGGAAAATATGGACATTTCGTTGACTTTAACGGTGACAAATATCTTCTGTAAAATACGATCAGTCCAATCATGACCTTTTTCATCGCACGCACCTGCTCTATACTACAATCTTCTTGTGAAATTTCGATACATGCATCAACGCACTCTCGATCTCTGCGTACCCTGCGTCCTTCGCACTCATCCGCGCAACCACCACAATGTCAAATCCACGGTGGTACATCTCTTCATGCAGCCTGTAACTCTCCCTGATCAATCTGGTAACACGATGTCTGACAACACTGTTCCCTACTTTTTTGCTAACTGAAATCCCAAGTCTGTTTTTATCTAATCCATTTTCTAACACATACATTACCAGATATTTGTTGGCGTAACTTTTCTTCTTACCATAAACATTCTTAAAATCCCTGTTGCTCTTTAACGATTCCGAAAACTTCATAGCGAACTCCACGCACTGTATAGTGCTGCACTGCCCTGTGCATATAGAAAAAAAGGCCACATATAAGTGACCTGTAAATTATGCAGATAATCTCTTTCTTCCCTTCGCACGTCTGGCAGCTAATACCTTTCTCCCGCCCGGTGTACTCATTCTGGCTCTGAAACCATGTACTTTACTTCTCTGTCTCTTCTTCGGCTGAAATGTCATTTTCATAATCAAAACACCTCCTTCTTCAATTTACCTCAGACAAATGCCTGTCAGTTTACTGCTAAAACCTGTATTCCGGCATCTGCCAAACATAGTAAGTTCTTCCATCATCATCTAGCAGACGACATCTTGCGATATCCATTCAAAGTATTAGAAAATATCATAACGATTATATACCATAAAAATACCGAAGTCAAGCCCAAAAAAGCAAACCACACCTTTTCCACAGAAAAAGCAATGAAATCCACATGGTGCACAAGATATCCACAAAATGTGGGTAACTTGTGGATATCTCGTCGAAAACATGTAGAAAACCTTTTTGTCAAAACTTAGAGAGATAGAAAATAACGCTGTGGAGAATGTATATAACAATTCACATATTTATCCACAATTCTGTGGATTTCTCATTTTTGACACCTAAAAATTCCATATTTCCACATTTTTTGTAAAAAGTTATCCACATTATCAACAATTTTTTGGGGATTACTAATATTTTTATCACATTTATTTGCTTTTTTTCCTCATTTGGGTTACTATTAATGTGTATGAGTTTGTAATTTTAAATAATTTCAGAGGTATCGCATGAACGAGATTAAAGACAGATGGAATGAAATTAAGGAGATGATTCGCGACGAGTATGACCTTACAGCGATTTCCTTCAACAACTGGGTGAAACCCCTACAGTTTTATAAGGTGGAAAAAGATATTGTAACAATCCTGATTCCGTCAGCACAGGCACGATTATTAAAATATATTCAAAAAAACTATTACTTTTGCTTTAAGGCAACAATTTCTGAACTGATGAATCACGAATATGATGTTATTTTTATTGCTGAGGAAGATGCTGTCGCCGCGGAGGACAAGGATGCGGAGGGCGGCCCTGAGCAGCCTAAAAAAAGCAGAAATAACCTCAAGCATGAAGCTGCCAATCTGAATAACAAGTATAAGTTTGATACCTTTGTCGTAGGAAATAACAATAAATTTGCACACTCCGCAGCGCTGGCTGTGGCAGAATCGCCGGGAGAAGCCTACAACCCCCTGTATCTGTACGGCGGCGCCGGACTTGGCAAGACACATTTGATGCACTCCATCGGCCATTTTGTATTAGAGCAGAACCAGCAGAAAAAAGTGCTGTACGTCACGTCTGAACAATTTACCAACGAGGTGATTGAATCCATCCGAAACGGTAACGCCGCTGTGATGACAAAACTGCGTGACAAATACAGAACCGTCGATGTCCTTCTGATAGATGACATACAATTTATAATAGGAAAGGAGTCAACTCAGGAGGAATTTTTCCATACCTTTAATGTCCTTCATTCTGCTGGAAAGCAGATCATCATATCCTCTGATAAACCGCCTAAAGAAATGGAGACTTTGGATGAACGCTTCCGCTCGCGTTTCGAGTGGGGGCTGATTGCGGATATCCAGCCGCCGGACTATGAAACCCGAATGGCGATCCTGCGCAAAAACGCTGAGATGTATGACAAGGAAATTGACGACGAGATTATCCAGTATATCGCGACCAACATCAAATCCAATATCCGGGAGTTAGAGGGCGCGCTCAATAAAGTGATGGCAAACGCCCGTCTGAACAAACAAGAACTAAACTTGGCCTTGGCTGAAGATGCGCTCAAAGATGTCATTTATCCAGATCAGGTGCGTGAGCTGACACCCGCCTTAATCATTGATGTCGTGGCAGAGCATTTTAATATCTCCAAGGAAGATATCACCTCCAAGAAGCGGAACTCAGAATACGTCCTGCCCAGACAGATTATCATGTACTTATGCCGCCATCTGACGGACACCTCCTTGCAGATGATCGCCTCATATCTGGGTAAGAAAGACCATACGACTGTCATTCACGGTGTGGAAAAGATTGAGGAAAAACTCAAAACAGATGAGGATTTGGAAAATAAAATTGAGACCATCAAGAAGAAGCTGACGCCTTCATAAATTCTATGATGTGAATAAATCTAAATACCTTCACAATAATTCTGAAGGTTATCCACAAGATATTTTCGACAACTTTTCCCGTTTTTCGGGCGAAAACTGGATTATTCACATTTCCACGCCTATTACTATGATTACTACGGATTTATATATTATTATATATTTTTTCAGCAGTCCGTGCGCTGCCTGAAATATCACGATTACAGCGAAGGGAGTTATACACATGAAAATCGTATGTTCAAAAACAAATCTCTTAAATGGTGTGAACACCGTTTCTAAGGCTGTACCAAGTAAAACTACGATGTCAATACTTGAGTGTATCCTTATTGACGCATCAAAGGGAGAAATCAAACTCACTGCAAATGATATGGAACTTGGAATCGAGACAATTATAGAAGGTGAAATCCTAGAAAAAGGAATTATTGCTTTAGATGCAAAAATCTTTCTTGAAATGGTAAGAAAACTTCCAGACAATGATGTCACGATCGCAACAGATCCTTCCTATAAAGCGACAGTCACCTGTGAGAAAGCAAAGTTTAACATTGTGGGAAAATCAGGTGAGGACTTTTCGAATCTGCCGCAGATTGACCGCTCGGAGTCAATCTGTGTCTCACAGTTTACATTAAAAGAAGTTATACGGCAGACAATCTTTTCTATTGCAGATAATTTTACAAATAAAATCCTCACAGGAGAACTGTTTGAGATTAATCAGGACATTTTAAAAGTGGTATCGTCAGACGGACTGCGCATTTCACTGCGGCGCATTCACCTGAAAAACTCTTATCCTGCCAAAAAAGTAATTGTTCCGGGAAAAACCTTGAGTGAGATCAGCAAAATCCTTCCGGGCGACGCTGACAAAGATGTCAATATTTTCTTTACCAGCAAACATATTCTGTTTGAGTTTGACAGTACTACGGTGGTATCAAGACTGATTGAGGGCGATTATCTGAAAATCGACAATATCCTCTCTGCGGATTACGAGACAAAAGTTACGATTCATAAAAAAGAATTTCAGAACTGTATCGACCGCTCCACCCTGCTTGTGAAGGAGGGGGATAAGAAGCCGATTATCCTGAATATTCAAGATGATGTCATGGAGTTAAAAATGAATTCGATTATCGGAAGCCTGAATGAAGAGATTGACATTACCAAGATGGGCAAGGACCTGATGATTGGTTTTGATCCCAAATTTTTGATTGACGCGCTTAAAGTGATTGATGATGAGCAGGTGGAAATCAAACTGCTCAATTCCAAGGCACCTTGTTTTATCAAGGATAATGAGGAGACTTACACCTATCTGATTCTGCCTGTAACCTTCAGTTCTGTCAACTGACAAAGTAGTAATATGATATATTAATACAAATTAAGAGGGAGAGGCTGTCATGGAAGAAGTGAGAATTAAAGATGCATATATCAAACTTGGGCAGGCGTTAAAACTCGCGGGTCTTGTCAGTTCCGGCGTCGATGCCAAGTTTGTCATTCAGAATGGACAGGTAAAGGTAAACGGGCAGGTGGAGACACAGCGCGGCAAAAAACTGCTTGAAAATGACGAAGTGTGTTTTGAGGGCAATACCTTTGTGATTCGCGCAAGAGGCTGACGATATGATAATCCAATCACTAGAGCTCGAAAATTTTAGAAATTATGGGACACTGTCAGTTCATTTTGACAGCAGAACCAATATTTTATATGGCGACAATGCACAGGGTAAGACAAATATCTTAGAGGCGGTTTATCTGTCTGCCACGACCAAATCCCACAAGGGCAGCAAAGATAAGGATTTAATCAATTTTGCTTCCGAGGAGGCGCATATTCGTACTTATGTGGTGAAGGACGGGCTTGAGAACCGTGTGGATATGCATCTGAGGAAAAATAAGTCAAAGGGCATTGCCATCAATGGACAAAAGATTAAGAAAGCGGCGGATTTGTTGGGACTTTTGAATGTGGTGTTTTTCTCACCAGAGGATTTGTCCATCATTAAGAATGGACCGTCTGAGCGGCGGCGTTTTGTGGATATGGAGTTGTGCCAGCTAGACAGCGTGTACCTGCATAACCTGAATCATTATAATAAGATTGTAAACCAGCGCAACAGGCTTCTGAAGGATCTGTATGCAAAGCCGGGCCTCAAGGACACACTGTTTTTGTGGGATTCGCAGCTAGTGGCATTTGGGCAGAAAATTATTGAACGGCGAAACACATTTATCAGCCAGTTAAACGAGATAATCTATGGGCTTCATCTGAAACTGACTGGTGGAAAAGAGGAGCTTCAGATTGTCTATGAACCCGATGTGCTGGCTTTGGATTTTGAGGAAAAACTGCAAAAGTGCCAAGAGCGTGATATTCGTCTGAAGCAGACCTCTATTGGCCCGCACCGCGATGATTTCTCATTTGCCGTTGGGACAGTTGATATTCGGAAGTTTGGTTCGCAGGGACAGCAGCGGACAGCAGCACTTTCCTTAAAACTGGCAGAGATTGAGCTTGTCAAAAAAATGACAAAGGATGTACCGCTTCTGCTGTTGGACGATGTGCTGTCAGAGCTTGACAGCAACCGTCAGAATTATCTGTTAAACAGCATTGGTGAACTCCAGACAATCATCACCTGCACAGGATTGGAGGAGTTTGTGAATAACCGATTTGAGATTAATAAGGTTTTTAAGGTTTCAGATGGCGTGATTCATGAATAGAATGGGAGGAAATATATGAACACTGATTATACAGCAGACCAGATACAGATCTTGGAGGGGCTTGAGGCAGTCAGAAAGAGACCGGGGATGTATATCGGAAGTACGTCCTCAAGAGGACTGCATCATCTAGTGTATGAGATTGTGGACAATGCAGTAGATGAGGCACTTGGAGGATACTGTGATACGATTGATGTGACAATCAATGCTGATAATTCTGTCACAGTCATTGACAATGGGCGCGGGATTCCCGTCGGTATCAACCAGAAAGCAGGAATCCCGGCAGTAGAAGTCGTGTTTACAATTCTTCATGCTGGGGGGAAGTTTGGCGGTGGAGGCTACAAGGTTTCCGGCGGACTGCATGGTGTGGGTGCGTCCGTGGTGAATGCGCTCTCTATATGGCTTGAGGTGGAGATTCGTATTGACGGCAAAATCCATAAGCAGCGCTATGAGCGCGGTCAAGTCTGTTATCCTCTCAAAGTCATTGGTACGTGTGATCCTGATGAAACAGGGTCTAAAGTGACATTTCTTCCTGACCCGGATATTTTTGAGGAGACAATTTTTGATTATGATATTTTGAAGCAGAGACTGCGGGAAATGGCATTTCTCACCAAGGATCTCAAGATCATCTTACGGGATTTACGCCATGAGGAGGGTGTTGTAGAGAAAACATTTCATTATGAGGGCGGTATTCGTGAGTTTGTGACGTATCTAAACAGGAGTAAGACGCCAATTTATCCCGATGTGCTTTATTTTGAGGGCAAGAAGGACAATGTGTATGTAGAGGTCGCCATGCAGCACAATGATTCTTACACAGAGAGCGCGTACAGCTTTGTCAATAATATCAATACACCTGAAGGTGGTACACATCTTGCGGGATTCCGCAATGCGATCACAAAAACGTTTAATGACTATGCGCGCACTGCAAAGCTTTTGAAGGACAGTGAGGCAAATCTGAGTGGTGATGATATCAGAGAAGGACTCACAGCGATTGTCTCGATTAAGATAGAAGATCCTCAGTTTGAGGGACAGACCAAGCAGAAGCTTGGAAACAGCGAAGCCCGCGGTGCGGTGGACAGTGTGGTCAGCGAACAGCTCACCTATTATCTTGAACAGAATCCATCGGTGGCAAAACAGATTTGTGAAAAATCCATCTTGGCGCAGCGGGCAAGAGAAGCAGCTAGAAAGGCGCGGGATTTGACGCGCAGAAAGACGGCGCTTGACGGCATGACGCTGCCGGGCAAGCTTGCGGACTGCTCCGACAAAAATCCAGAAAATTGTGAAATCTTTATCGTGGAGGGCGATTCTGCCGGCGGCAGTGCGAAAACAGCGCGAAGCCGTGCGACGCAGGCAATCTTACCGCTTCGCGGCAAGATTCTCAATGTGGAGAAGGCACGCCTTGACAAAATATATGGCAATGCGGAAATCAAGGCAATGATCACGGCGTTTGGCACAGGGATTCATGAAGATTTTGACATCACAAAGCTTCGTTATGGCAAGATTATCATTATGACTGATGCCGACGTGGACGGTGCGCATATCGCGACGCTGATGCTGACATTTCTATACCGGTTTATGCCAGAGCTGATCAAGAAGGGACATGTATATCTGGCAAAGCCGCCTCTCTATAAACTTGAAAAAAATAAAAAGACATGGTATGCGTATTCCGATGAAGAGCTTGCGGCAATTCTTGACGAGGTGGGGCGTGACCAGAACAACAAAATCCAGCGTTACAAAGGACTTGGGGAGATGGACGCCGACCAGCTCTGGGATACGACAATGGACCCTGAGAAGCGTATTTTGCTGAAGGTTTCTATGGACGAGGAGGCGGAATCTGAGATTGATCTGACGTTTACGACGCTGATGGGAGACAAGGTAGAGCCAAGACGGGAGTTTATCGAGGCAAATGCCCAGTTCGTAAAGAATCTCGACATTTAAGAATAGGAGTTATATATGGACGATACAATATTTGACAAGATTGAGGAAGTGGATCTGCAAAAGACGATGGAAAAGTCGTATATAGACTATGCCATGAGTGTCATTGCTTCCCGTGCGCTTCCAGATGTGCGGGACGGATTAAAGCCAGTGCAGCGGCGTGTGCTCTACTCGATGATCGAGCTCAACAATGGTCCTGACAAGCCGCACAGAAAGAGCGCGCGTATTGTCGGTGATACGATGGGTAAATATCACCCTCACGGAGACAGCTCGATCTACGGCGCTTTGGTCAATATGGCGCAGGAGTGGTCTACGCGCTATCCGCTTGTAGACGGACATGGTAACTTCGGATCAGTTGACGGTGACGGGGCGGCTGCCATGCGATATACTGAGGCGCGTCTGAGCAAGATTTCGATGGAGCTTCTCGCAGATATCAACAAGAATACGGTTGATTTCCAGCCAAACTTTGACGAGACGGAGAAAGAGCCCGTCGTGCTGCCAAGCCGTTATCCAAACCTGCTTGTCAACGGCACGCAGGGAATTGCTGTCGGCATGGCGACCAATATTCCGCCGCATAATCTCAGGGAAGTCATTGCAGCGGTTGTGAAAATGATTGACAACCGCATTGAGGAGGATCGGGACACAGAGATTGAGGAGCTTTTAGCGATTGTGAAGGGACCGGATTTTCCGACAGGCGGCATTATCCTTGGCACGCGCGGCGCTGAGGAAGCTTACCGCACCGGACGCGGCAAGATCAGGGTGCGCAGCGTGACGAATATTGAGACGATGGCGAACGGAAAAAGCCGTATCATTGTCACAGAACTTCCTTATATGGTTAACAAGGCACGCTTAATTGAAAAGATAGCAGAGCTTGTGAAGGATAAAAAGATTGACGGCATCACAGATTTGCGCGATGAATCCAACAGAGAGGGTATGCGCATCTGCATTGAGCTTCGCAAGGATGTCAATGCAAATGTGATTATGAACCAGCTCTACAAACATACACAGCTACAGGACAGCTTTGGCGTGATTATGCTGGCTTTGGTGAACAATCAGCCCAAGGTTATGAATCTCAAGGATGTGCTAACATATTATATCAAGCATCAGGAGGAAGTTGTCACCAGAAGAACCCAGTATGATCTGAATAAAGCGGAGGAGCGGGATCATATCTTACAGGGCTTGTTGATTGCCCTTGACAATATCGATGAGGTTATCCGCATTATTAGGGGCAGTGCGAACACGCAGGCGGCAAAGGAAGGATTGATCGAGCGTTTTGGTCTGACAGAGGTTCAGGCACAGGCGATCGTTGATATGAGGCTGCGCGCACTGACAGGTTTAGAGCGCGAGAAGCTAGAGCAGGAACACGCTGAGCTCTTGAAAAAGATTGAGGAGTACAAGGCAATTCTTGCGGATGAAAAGCTTCTTCTCGGTGTGATTAAGACAGAAATTACGCTGATTGCTGACAAATACGGCGATGACAGGCGCACGAAATTTGGCTACGACGAGTCTGAGATCGACATGGAGGATTTGATTCCGCGCGGAAATACCGTCATTGCCATGACAAGCCTAGGCTACATCAAGCGCATGACGGTAGATAATTTTAAGACCCAGCACAGGGGCGGGCGCGGCATCAAGGGAATGTCTACGATTGAGGATGATTACATCGAGGACTTACTGATGACGACGACGCACCATTATCTGATGTTCTTTACAAATTTTGGGCGTGTGTACAGGCTGAAAACATATGAGATTCCCGAGGCGGGCAGGACAGCCAGAGGAACGGCGATTGTGAACCTGCTGCAATTAAATCCCGGGGAGAAAATATCTGCGATGATTCCGATTCGGGAATTTACAGAGGGTAAACATCTGTTTATGGTCACAAAAAGAGGAATCACGAAGAAAACGCCGATTATGGAATTTTCAAATGTCCGCAAGAACGGGCTGGCGGCAATCTCGCTGCGCGATGATGATGAATTAATCGAGGTGAAGGCGACAGATGAAAATTCCGAGATTTTCCTGATTACAAAATATGGAATGTGTATCCGGTTTAAAGAGACCGATGTGCGCGCGATGGGCAGAAATGCGATGGGTGTGATTGGCATGAATCTCGATGATGGCGATGAGATTATCGGTATGCAGCTTAACACGCAGGGCGATGCACTGTTGATCGTGTCAGAGATGGGTATGGGAAAACGGACTTTGCTCGATGAATTTACGGTGCAGAAGCGCGGCGGCAAAGGGGTTCGCTGTTACCGTATCACGGAAAAGACGGGCAATGTGGTCGGCATCAAGGGTGTCAATGACGACCATGAGGTTATGATGATCACGACAGAGGGCGTAATTATACAGATTCCAGTGGGTGATATTTCAATCTATGGCAGGAATACTTCGGGTGTCAAACTCATTAACCTTGATGATGAGAATGTGAAGGTTGCCAAGATTGCCAAGGTGCGGGAGAAGCTCTCGGACGGCACACAGGAGTTTGAGGATGTCGATGAGGCGCTTGACAAAGTGGTAGATGAACCCGTGGAGGGGGAGACAGTACTCCTTGATGAAGAGTTTGAGGATGAAGTACTAGAAGATCAAGAATCAGATGAAGAGGACTTAAATAGATAATTGACGAATAAGAAAGGCTATCGGAAAATGCGGTTTGTTCACAAATATTGATGTACGCATAAATGGTTCAGACAATATTGTGGGCGGATATCATTTTCTGATAGCCCTTTTTTGATATAGATAACTATGTCCGCTTTTGCCGACGCGGCTGACAACGTTTGTCTCCAGCAGTACATTCAATAGAGTGGCTGCCCTGTTTGGTGAGATTTTTGCCGCTTTTCCCAAATCCTTTGAGGTAAAAGTCTCTGGCAGCGCATCGGGGAGAAAAATGGTATAATCATCAAAGGTGTCAATGCGCACTTCGTCGTAGATGCCTACAGGGATTCCGTCCATGCGGGAGGAGCCCTTTTTTTTGTCGCGGCTCCAGCCATTGAGATAGCGTGTTTCCTCCACATCAATCAGGCTGATGATCAAGTGGAGTCTGGGATTGCTGATAAACATTTTGATTTTATATAATTCTGGTATAATTTGATAAATCGTTCCAGTCTTAGGCGATTTTCGCTTGGGGGTCAGTTCCCCTGTCTCTGTGTCCAGCCACAACAGCCACTTGGTATGAGCGACTGGATAGATGATGGTGACATCATGTTCCTTGAGAAAAAAGTCAAGTTTGTCCCGCATTTTGTTAAAATTGCGTGTCTGTACCTCAAAGATTTCCCCATCAACACAGATATCAGCGACATAAGAACCAATTTTAATCTCATGGTAGACAGAATCTGGGGCATAATAGTATTTTAGGACGCTGTGTATTGTCTTTTCCCTCAGTGTACCGATGCCATTCTGACCTTGGAGTGCGCCAATCATTTTATAACATGCCTCTGAAAAAAGATTTTGGTCAATGGTTGTCTGCATGAAAGTATCCCTCTTTCAAATCGTGAATAAAATAGTTGATATAGAATGTTTATAAATTTAGTGTACCAGAAAATGAATATTTATGGTAGATTTTCTTGAAAATAAATAAAATCGTGTTAAAATATAGAAATATATCGTAATAAAGACAAAACCCTGAGGAGAGGACATGAATTTGAATGGGTATCGTGAGAAGTAAGTATTATGGAATTATAAGAGGTGTCACCGTAGGAATCTCATTTTTTTTGCAGATTGGCCTGATGATTTTTCTGGCAATGTATTTAATGAGATATTCCATCATTGCGTATTTCATCTTTGAAATCGTGAGCGTGATTACGGTGTTTGCACTTGTAAATAATGCAGAAGCCTATAAAATGAGCTGGATTGTCATCATACTCGTGCTGCCGGTGTCGGGTCTTTTTTTGTATTTTATGTGGGGGCGCAAGCGCGTCAATTCCAGTTATTTCAGGCGGTCGCGTGAAATTGATGCCCTGATGGTCAAAAATCTCAGACAAAATGAAGAGATCGTTCAGGATTTAGAGCGGCAGCACCCTAACAAAGTGCAGATTAGCCGCTATCTTAGAAAAGAAGGTTTTCCGATTTATAACAATACCCATGCCACATACTTTGGTCTGGGCGAGAAAGTGCTAGAGGCGATGCTGGAAGATCTCAAGCAGGCAAAGAAGTTTATTTTTATGGAATATTTTATCGTCTCAGACGGAAAAGTCTGGTCCGATATTCTGGAGGTACTGACACGAAAGGTCAAAGAAGGCGTGGAAGTCAAGCTATTGTTTGATGACTTTGGCACGCTGCGCATCAACACGCAGGCATTTCGCAGGGACCTCAAAAGCCGTGGGATTGAGATGAGTATTTTTAATCCGATTCACCGCGATATGGTGCGCATGTCCTTTAATTACAGAAATCATAAGAAAATCACGGTGATTGACGGCAATATCGGCTACACAGGCGGATTTAATCTTGCAGATGAGTATGCAAATTATATTGAGCGGTTTGGGCACTGGAAGGATTCTGGCATTCGTCTGTATGGGGACGGCGTGTACAGCTTTACCTGTTTTTTTCTCAATATGTGGCGTATTGTCAACAAAAATGTGAGAATCAATGACGCGGATTACAGACCGCAGGCGCATGTATTTCAGGAGGGGTATGTGCAGCCGTTTATGGGGGGACCTCACAGAAACCCGCATAATCCGACGGAAGGCGTTTACACCAGAATGATCAACAAGGCACGCGATTATATCTATATCACGACGCCTTATCTTGTCCTAGACCAGAGTATGCGCGACGATCTGACCAGTGCGGCACAGAGTGGCGTCGATGTGTGTATTATTGTGCCGAGGATTTATGACAAGTGGTATGTCTATATGGTGAATGTGTCAAATTATGGGAAATTGATGGAGGCGGGTGTGCATATCTATGAATACAAGCCTGGTTTCATTCATGCCAAAAATGTGATTGCGGATGATGAATGCGCAATCTGCGGCACAATCAACACGGATTACCGCAGCTTTTATCTGCATTATGAGTGCGGCGTCTTTTTGAGTGAGATGGAGGCAGTCAAGGATATGAAGGATGATTTTCTAAGGACGCTCGAGGAATGCGAGGAGATGGACCTTGCACACTGGTCGAAAAGGCCGATTGGAAATAAGGTGATGCAGGCGGCGTTGAAGGTGTTGTCGCCGTTGTTGTGATGATGCTTTTAACAGTTTTTTCACTGGTATATTTTAAAAACTGCTAATACATGATGTTCTTAGAAAATTGTAAAAAAGTACACATTGTATATTAGATTTTAACTGTTCTTATGAGTTGAAAGTTCTCAATAAAAAAATAACCCTTTCGTATGGATTTATGGTATCTTTAAGTTGCAACACTTAAGAAAGATATAAACCACTGAAAGAGTTATTTCATGTATGAGTTTACCATACTTTCCAGTGGTTAACCATACGATTATGATGAATTTTATTGAAAATGTTTTATGCCACTTTGAATCCTGTTTTTCCCGCAAGGCTGCTTTCCGCTGGTTTGTAACCATTATCATAGGGCTTATGCTCCGTTCAGATAAACTTGGTGTCACTTCTGTCATCCGTGACCTTGCACTAAGTCCGGGCTGCTATGATTCCATGCTGCATTTTTTCAGGGCATCCTCATGGTCGTTGGAGGAAATCCGTAAACGTTGGTTCTCCGCTGTCAGGCTGTATGCTCCCCTCTATAGGGAGGGGAACTACCACGTCCTTGTGGGCGACGGGGTGAAGCAGTCCAAGGAAGGGCGCCGTATGCCAGGGGTGAAAAAGCTGTTCCAGGAATCCGAAAACTCCGCAAAACCGGAGTACATCCATGGGCATATGTTCGGTGGTCTTGGCATCTTAGCCGGAAGTGTACGGAATTGGGCCTGCATTCCTTTGAGTATCCGGCTCCATGACGGCCTGCAGGCTGCCATGGAGTGGAAAGGCGCATCTGTTTCTGAGGCTTCCCATGTGGTGCAGATGGTGGAAGATGCTTATCGCGCAGCCCTTACTTTTGGGAATTCCCTGCTCTTGCTGGACAGATATTTTCTTACTGTACCGGCACTTGAAAAGCTGAAATCCCTCAACGGCAGCGGGGATGTACACATGGAGATCGTCACCAAGGCCAAAAAGTCCTGTACCGCATTTGAAAGGCCAGGCCCCCGCAAACCCGGAAGGGGACGGCCTGCCAAAAAAGGAGCGGCTGTCCACCTGAAAGAACTGTTCGCTTCACGCGGGGG
>KE159538.1:596439-662876 GCA_000403215.2 Lachnospiraceae bacterium A4 | reverse complement strand
CATAACGCGAATAATTCAGAGGCTACAGGAAAAGTCAGAAGAACAATGGGATTTTCTGGCTTCTTAGTGGTACAAACTTTCAACTGTCAAGTAATTCAATTCTTTAAATAATATTTATTTTCGAAGTAGCGGTTTGTATTCTGATTGGTAATTACCATAATATAGTCGTATTTATTGTATTTGAAATTAATAATGCATATATCAGTGTGCACCACGTCAGTTAGGCAACCGCCCTCGTAGCGGAGTTTCTGATTGAAAAATAAGAAAGTATATGATACTATAATTACAAACTATAACAATATAATTCAATTCTCAGAAAAAAATATCATTCCAGATCAACTACTGAAAAAACGAAGAAACAAGGGAATCAACAAAAACTTACCAAAATTAGGAGACAAATAGAATATATGAATACTTATGATAAAGATTCTATACAGAAAAAAGATACCGACAATCCGCATGATAAGGGATATAAGAGGATTTTTTCAATCAAAAAGAATTTCCTTGACTTCATCAAAAAATACATCGGTCTTGAGTGGATGATGGCACTCGAAGAAAAAGATTTGGAATTGATTGACAAAGAATTTATCACAGACCAGTTTGATACGTATGAATCAGATTTGGTCTATAAAGTGTATACAAAGAATGGAATAATCTATTTGTTTTTTCTGCTTGAGCTTCAAAGCTACAATGATTTCTCCATGCCGTTTCGGCTACTGGTGTATATGACGGCAATATGGATTGATTATTTTAAAAACTGTGATAAAAATGAGCGCAGGAGGAAGGATTACAGACTTCCAGCCATTATGCCCATTGTCCTGCATAACGGAGAACAAAATTGGACTGCCTCATGCAGTTTTAGCCAGATGATAGACCATGCAGAGCTGTTTGGAAAATACGTTGTAGATTTTGAATATGCGCTTGTGTCCGTCAATAAACTGACGGAATCTGAAATCATTGATTCAAATACATTAATTGACAATATATTTTTAGCAGACAAGAAAAGGACAAGACAGGAATGGACAGATGGCATCACAGAGCTGATGCGTCGTATTAGGGTAATGGATACAAATGATTTGAATGAATGGATTACATGGTTTTCAAATGTTATACGGGAACTGAATGCAAAAGAGCGGGGAGAATTGATCGAGCAGTTGAAAAAAGGAGATGAGAAGGGTATGTGCAGTTCATTTGAAAGGCTGTTAAATAAAGAAAAAGCAGAGGGCAAATTGGAGGACAGAGCAGAAGCAGTGATTGAGCTTCTTGAAGATCTTGGAGAACTCTCAGATACAGTCAAAAGCTATATTATGGAACAAAATGATTTAGAATTACTGAGAAAATGGCATAAAGCCGCCGCAAGAGCAGAATCTATAGAGGAGTTTGAACGGACTGTAGGATTGTTGCAGATATAGTAGTTTTTAGCATCTATCAAAAGAAAATAATAAGAGGACATTGATTCAAATACATGAATTGACAATATATTTTTAGCAGACAAGAAAAGGACAAGACAGGAATGGACAGATGGCATCACAGAGCTGATGCACCGAATCAGGGCAATGGATACGAACGATCTGAATGAATGGATTACATGGTTTTCAAATGTTATACGGGAACTAAATGCAAAAGAGCGGGGAGAATTGATCGAGCAGTTAAAAAAAGGAGATGAGAAGGGTATGTGCAGTTCATTTGAAAGGCTGTTAAATAAAGAAAAAGCGGAGGGTTGGACACAGGGCAAATTGAAGGACAGAGCAGAAGCAGTAATTGAGCTTCTTGAAGATCTTGGAGAACTTTCAGATTCACTCAAAACCAGTATTATAGAGCAGACCGATTTAGAACTGTTACGAAAATGGTTGAAAGCCGCCGCAAGAGCAAAATCCATAGAAGACTTTGAACAAACTATAGGGCTAATGCAGATATAACTGCTGCCCGCGCATATCAAAGAGAGATTCAAAAGAGGAATGTTTCTGCCATGAACAGGAAACTCCTCTTTTGTAGTTTGGCTATATTTTCTTACGATACAGTTTATGATTGAAAAAATAAAACAAAAATTATGGAAAAAATATCTCGAAAATTACGAAATAATACAACACACAAACGATAACTGAAAAAAACTGCAAAATATAGTTGTGATGTTAAGGTATTCAAAACAAAAAAATTTTCAGTCGAGATATAGACACAATAATCTGGGAAAAGAGGTAACATGGCAAAGAAAAAAATATACGCTGTCAAAAAAGGAATTAAAACGGGAATTTTTCACACATGGGAGGAATGCAAGACTGCCGTGGACGGATATTCAGGTGCGCAGTACAAGAGCTTTTTAACAAAGGAGGAGGCGCAGGCATATCTAAGCGGAGCCTCAAATTCATTGCAAAAAACAGTGAAGGAAACGACAAAGATCAATGAAGGCAGTGAAAACAGTGAAGCAAGCAAAGACATGGTAGTCGCCTATGTTGACGGCAGTTTTCACAAAGAGCTTGGCAGATACTCTTTTGGCTGTGTTCTTCTGATGCCAGACGGGGAGATTATCCGCGAATCTGGAAATGGAGACAATCCGGAATCGCTGGCACTGCGCAATGTCACTGGGGAAATGCTGGGGGCGATGTATGCGGTGAAGTGGTGTGAGGTCAACGGCTATACGGCAGTAAAAATCTGCTATGACTATATGGGCATCGAGATGTGGGCGACTGGAGGCTGGAAAACAAACAATAAGCTGACACAGAAGTATGCGGAGTTCATGCGCGGATGCGCCAGCCGGATACAGATTACCTTTCAGAAAATCGCTGCGCACACCGGTGACAAATATAATGAGGAGGCAGACAAACTGGCAAAGGCTGCATTGACTGAAAAAACAGGGATTCCCAAGATTCAGAAAATAAGATAATTATTCTTGACATTGCTTTTAAAAAATGATATTATCAAATAAACAATAAGATAAAAGGAGTGTGAAAAAGCAATGTCCTATGATAAAAGGGAAACATATAAAGAAATTTTTCAAGACACAATGCAGCTTTGCCAGACAAATGACACATTGAAAAATGCGGTTGCAGCATCAGATCAAAAACAGTATTTAATGCGGGACGAGATGAACGATACAGCGGATCAGACCAAGCGGTATGAGAACCCTGCAAAAATTATTGTTTCCAAGAAGCGCAGTCTCGAAGCGGCAGGAAATGAGGCGTACAGAGGGAGGAAGATCTGTGTCCATAACTTTGCGTCCGCGACAAATCCGGGCGGCGGAGTCGCGAGGGGTGCGTCTGCGCAGGAGGAATGTATTTGCAGGTGCAGCACGCTCTATCCGAATCTGAACTCAGAAGCAATGCGCAGGGATTTTTACCAGCAGCACAAGACACTCATAAAGCAGCGAAAAATGAATGCTACATACAATGATGACTGTATTTTTACGCCGGGCGTTGTAGTTTTTAAGACAGACGATGACCAATACAGGCTGATGAGTGAAGCAGAATGGTACAGTGTGGATGTGATTACGTGTGCGGCACCCAATTTGCGGGAAAATCCTTCAAATGCGATGAATCCGGGCAGCGGCACGAAAGTGTCAGAGCTTTCTGTTGCGCAGTTGAAAGAGCTGCACAAAAAACGGCTAAGAAGGATTTTGTCCATCGCAAAGAAGGAAAAAGAAGAGATTTTGATACTTGGCGCATTTGGCTGCGGAGCCTTTCACAATCCGGCATGGCTTGTGTCAGAAGCATTTCATGAAATAATACAAGAGTTTTTGTATGATTTTTGTGTGATTGAGTTTGCAGTTTATTGCAGATCGCGCGATGCGCGCAATTACGAGGCATTCTGCAACGTATTTCAGCCATAGATATCAGAATTTTTTGGAGACTGCGCGGGTTGTTTGTTCACAGTTTTTGAGAATAGAAGGTGGAGAGTCAGAGATTGGATACAGTAGAAAATGTATTAACACTGTTTGAGAAAGAGACACAAAAATGGTTTCAAGACACGCTTGGCGAACCTACTTTAGTACAAAAGGAGGCATGGCCTGGCATCAAAGCAGGAAGACATGTGCTGGTATCAGCGCCTACAGGAACGGGAAAGACACTTTCTGCGTTCCTTGTTTTCTTGGACCAGATGAAGCGGCAGGCTGAGGAGGGGACATTACAGCAAGAACTGTGCTTAATCTATGTCTCACCGCTAAAGTCGCTCGCGGCGGATATCCGTGAAAATTTAAGGCGTCCGCTGGATGGGATTGGCAGCGGCGCCGGATCACAGGCGGAGATAACCGTTGGCATTCGGACGGGAGACACTCCCCAGAGGGACAGGCAGCAGATGGTTAAAAAGCCGCCCCATATCCTGATTATCACACCCGAATCCCTGTATTTGATGCTGACCAGCAAGACAGGACAAAATGTGCTGGCAACGGCAAAAACAGTGATTATTGACGAGCTGCATGCATTGATCGACACAAAACGCGGTGCACATCTGATGCTTTCCCTCGCACGTCTGGATATTCTGTGCGGCGCACCACTACAGCGGATTGGGCTTTCTGCCACGATAGAACCTTTGGAGGAGGCTGCAGAATATCTGGCACCGGAGGAGGTTGTGATCGCAGCGCCCGCCATGAAAAAAGAAATCCGCCTTGATATCCTGGGACCGTATGCAGATTCTGTGCGGAACAAAAGAAAGGACCCAGTCTGGGAGGAACTGAGCGCACTGGTCTATGAGTACTGCCATGGAAGCCGCAGCGTGATTGCTTTTGTGGAGGGCAGAAGGTACGCGGAGAAGCTTGCGTATTATGTGAATCTGATTGGCGGGGAGGACTTTGCGCGCGTGCATCACGGCAGCCTCTCAAAAGAACAGCGAAAAGAGACAGAGGAGGCGCTGCGCGATGGCAGGCTGCGGCTCTTGTGTGCCACCTCCTCGATGGAGCTTGGCATTGATGTGGGGGAGATTGACAAGGTACTGCAAGTCGGATGTCCGCGCACTGTATCCAGCACAATGCAGCGGCTGGGGCGCGCTGGACACAATCCGGGGCGGACAAGCGTCATGTACCTGTTTCCAAGGACGGCGGCGGAGTGTGTCTCCTGCGGCATGACTGCACAGCTTGCAAGACAGGGCGGTGTAGAGCATATTCATCCGCCTGTACAGTGTTTGGACGTGCTGGCGCAGCATCTTGTCTCGATGGCGGCGTTTCAAAGTTATACATTGGAGGATGTGATGGAAATTCTGCCGCGTGCATGGAATTTTCGGGAGATTACAAGGGAGGATGTTCAGTCGGTACTCTGTATGCTGGCGGGAGATTATGAACATGCGCGGGAGCTGCCAGTGCGTCCAAGGATTCTCTATGACAGGCTTCATGAGCGCGTGGAGGGGGACGGATACAGCAGAATGCTCGCAGTCTCGGCAGGCGGCACGATTCCCGACAAGGGACTTTATACTGTAAAAACAGAGGATGGCGTTAAGCTTGGAGAGGTTGACGAGGAATTTGTCTATGAATCCCAGAGAGGAGACCGCTTTATTCTCGGCGCGTTTGCATGGAAAATCACGAACATCAGCCGTGATCTTGTGACTGTTGTGCAGGCGCATGTGGAGGGCGCGCGACTCCCCTTCTGGAAGGGAGAAATCAAAGGGAGGGACAGACACACCGGAGAGGCATTTGGGCGCATGTTCCATATGTTACAGCAGGCATACGAGGACGGAAAACTCTCAGAAGCGCTGCATCAGATGGGACTTGACAGCACCGCAGTCTCCCTTGCTGCGGGCTATTTAGAACGGCAGATTAAGGCGCTTGGGTGCTTGCAGGACGACAAGACCATTCTGGTAGAGCATTTCAGGGATTCATCTGGAAACAGCCAGTTGATGTTTCACTCGGTGTTTGGCAGGCGGATCAATGCGCCGCTTTCGTTGCTGGCTGCCCAGACAGCAAGGGAACGTCTTGGCATAGAGATTGGCAGCGTGGACGAGGAAGATGGATTTTTACTGTATTCGTATGGAAGCAGAACACTGCCAGAAGGCATCTTGCAGAGCATTTCTCCTGACACCTGTGTCAGAAAATTAGAGATATTGCTGCCGGCGGCGCCAGTCTTTAACATGGCTTTTAGGTATAACTGCGGCAGGGCATTGATGATGGGCGTGCGCAAAAACAGCCGTCAGCCTCTCTGGAAGCAGCGGTTAAAGAGCGCGGAATTATTAGAACAGGTAGTCCGTGAAGACAGGCATCCCTTGATTCGTGAGACGAGGCAGGAATGTATGCAGGAGTTGTGGGATGCCGAGGGCGTGCGAGAACTGCTGTGTGAGATCTGCGCAGGCACGGTAAAGGTGCGGGAAATTTATACGGAGACGGCTTCCCCAATGTCCCTGCCGCTGCAATGGGCACAGGAAGCCGCGGTGATGTATGATTATGCGCCGACACCGCGTGGAATCCACAACGCAGTGGAGGATATGTTAAAGGAGGCAGTAAAACCGGGGAGTCAGGAGTTATCACAGCTTCAGGAATATCACTTACTCAGGGAAAAACTGCCAAAAGATGCGCGCCAGCTTCATGCACTGCTGATGACAGAAGGTGATCTGGCAGCAGGAGAGCTGGAGGTACCTGTGGAGTGGCTGGACAGTCTGGCACAAAATGGCAGGGTGTGTTATCTCGAGCAGGGGTTGTGGATTGCCGCAGAGGAGACAGAAAAATACGCGGAGGCACTCGGCACAGCAGTTTTGGCTGATAACACCGCAGATTTTGCGGCAAAACCCTGTGAAGCACAGCTCCAGATTGTGCGGCGAATGCTGCGCTACCGCGGTGCCGCCGATGTTGCCCAGACTGCCAGCCGTTATGGATTGCCGTTCTCTCTTGCAGAGGCTATCTTAGAAGAGCTTTGCAGCCGCAAGGAGGCAGTCAGACAGGACGGCAAATATTATCATGCGGAATTATACCGCCGCGCCGGTATACAGACTTTAAAAAACCGCCGCAATGAAGCCCAGACCTGCCCTGCACAAACCTATGCGGCACTGCTGCTGTCCCGCATGGAGTCCAGTGCGCCTGCAAAGGAGGCGCTGACGGAAGTTTTAAAGTATTATGCGGGAACTACACTTCCTGTTTCCTATTGGGAGGATATCCTTTTTCCGCGCTGGGTAAAGCAATATAAAGAAACGGTGCTGGACGCTTATCTTGCCGAGGGGGAGGTGTTCTGGTGCATACAGGGAAAGGGCGGCCTGCGCTTTGAGCTTCAGGAGGGGATTGACTGGGACGCGGCGCCGGACAGTCTGCTGAGCGCGGTGGATGGTGAACTTAGCGAGAAAGAACAGCTTTTGTATCATACATTGCAAAAGCGCGGCGCCAGCTTTATGCAGTCTTTGAACAATGTATTTGGCAGCGAATCTCCGTATGATACGCTTATGTCTCTGATGGAAAAAGGACTGGTCTGCGCAGATAGTTTTGTCCCAGTGCGGCAGTGGCGAAATCAGGAGCACACCAAAAAAGTGACTGCAAAACAGCGTGTGAGTATGCATGTGAAGGCATTGCGCGCCGGGAGATGGGACCTTGTGCGTCCATTAAGACAAGCGACAGATGCACAGTCTGACGAGCAGTCTTTGAAAACCGCATTGGAACAGTGCTTTGACCGATATATTATCGTGTGCCGGGAGACGGCAGCAGTATGCGGGCTTGCATGGCAGGAGGCGCTGTCTGTGCTGCGTGTCTGGGAGTACACTGGACAGGCGAGGCGGGGATATTTTGTCGAGGGGCTGTCGGGTGCACAGTTTCTCCGCGGAAATGAGTATGAAGCTGTGGTGCGCCAGCTTGCCAGAAACGGGCAGACGATACCAAAGGAGATTGTGTGGGTAAATGCAGCAGACCCTGTACAGTGCTGGGGGAAGCTTCTGCCTCATATGGAGGGGCGCAGCTTCATCAATGTGCCGGGCACTGCGGTTGCCTGTTGTGGAGGAATGCCAGCCGCCGTGATAGAGCGTCAGGGAGCTACGCTGCGCGTGTTTGAGGAAGAACTGGCGGAGGCATGTCTTGCAGAATTTTCAGCGTGTTATAAAAAAGGAAAGCTCTTTCCGGCACGCAAGCGCATTGTAGTCAAGAATTATCCTGATTTTGCAGGAGAGGCACTGACGCGCGCAGGATTTTTCCGGGAAATGCAGGATTATGTGCTCTATCGATAGTCTGATGTGCAAAAACGGTAAGATTTTGCGAAGAAATGGACAGTGCGTTTACAGTTGGATATGATATAATAAAAACGGGATTTTGTGACATACAAGAGCCCCTTCTGACCACAGGAGGAAGCATATCTGTTGAGATATGCTTCCTTTTTTGTACGCGTGTATTCGAAATTGACTTTTTGGCGTATAGGTGTTTACAAGAAACCATAAAATGTAGTATTGTTAAGTAATGAACGATGGAATTATTTTGAAGCATTTATGAAAGGTTAAGGAAAAGTGGTCATGAAGGAAAATGAACTGTTAAACGTACTAAAAGAACACGGACAAGAGCATATTTTTGAGGCTTATCAAAAGCTCGACGATAAAGGAAAAGAAAAACTTGCTGCGCAGATTGAGCGGATTGACTGGTCGATTGTCGAGATGGCAGGGCACAAGGAGCTTTCGCAGGAGAGGGGAAAACTCGAACCGCTGTCCGCGCTTGAAGTGACACAGATTGAAGAGAACAAGGCAAAATATGAAGAGATCGGACTCGGCGCCATCAGGGCAGGCAAAGTCGGCGCGGTGCTGCTCGCAGGCGGTCAGGGAACCCGTCTTGGCTCGGACGGACCGAAAGGAAAATACAATATTGGTCTGACGAAGGAAGTCTATATCTTCGAGCGTCTGATCAGAAATTTAATGGACGTGACTGACAAGGCAGGCTGTTTTGTGCCGCTGTATGTCATGACCAGCGACAAAAATCATGACGAGACCATCGCCTTTTTTGAGGAGAAAAACTATTTTGGTTATCCCAAAGATTTTGTCAAATTCTTCAAACAGGAGATGGCGCCTTCTGTTGATTTTCAGGGAAAGCTCTATATGGAGTCGGCGGATTCGCTGTCGCTCTCGCCCAATGGAAATGGCGGATGGTTTTATTCCATGGAAGTCACCGGTGTCTTGAAGGATGTCAAGGCAAGAGGCGTTGAGTGGCTGAATATCTTTGCAGTGGATAACGTGTTACAGCGCATTGCTGACCCTGTGTTTGTGGGTGCGACGATCGACTCAGGGTGCGTGAGCGGCGCTAAGGTTGTCAGGAAGGCAGACCCGGAGGAAAAGATTGGTGTGCTCTGTCTTGAAGATGGTAAGCCTTCGATCGTAGAATATTATGAGATGACAGAGGAAATTATCAATTCAAGGGAGGCAAATGGTGAGCTATCGTATAACTTTGGCGTGATTTTGAACTATCTGTTTCGCGTGGACCAGCTTGAAGAGATTTCAAGTCAGAAGATGACAGTGCATGTCGTCGAGAAAAAGATTCCCTTTATTGATGAAAAGGGTGTATTGGTTAAACCAGAGTCGCCAAACGGCTATAAGTTTGAGCTTTTGGTGCTGGATATGATTCATATGTTTGATAATTGTCTGTCGTATGAGGTGGTGCGCGACTATGAATTTGCACCGATCAAAAATAAGTCAGGTGTGGACTCTGTGGAGAGCGCAAGAGCGCTTTTACAGAAAAATGGTGTGGCATTATGATAAAGAATGTAGTGTTTGATATTGGAAATGTGCTGGTGGATTTCCGCTGGCGTGCGCTTATGGAGGATTTGCAGCTTCCAGAGGAGACGCAAAAAATATTTGAGAAAACTGTCTTTGGCAGTCCTTGGTGGGGCGAACTCGATCATGGCATTTACGAGGAAGCAGAGATTCTACAACATTTTCGAGAGGACAATCAAGATCATCTTGATGCATTTAATCGGGTGTGGGACAACCGCGACAAGCTGGTAGAGCCTTATGCATACGCGGTACAGTGGATTGAGCGGTTGAAGCAGGCTGGATTGAAGGTGTATCTGCTTTCTAATTATCCGCGGGAGATTTTTGCACTCCATACGGAATGCGGATGTTTTCCTTTTCTCGAGCAAGTGGATGGGAAGGTAGTCTCTGGGTTTGTGAAGATGGTCAAGCCAAATGCAGACATCTATGAGCATCTTTTGGGTGAATACGGACTTCGGTCCGAGGAGTGTGTCTTTATCGATGATCGCGAAGAAAATGTTGAGGCGGCACGGGCGCTAGGCATGAAAGGGATTGTTTTTGAAAGCTACGATCAGGCTTGTGAGACGTTGAATAAACTGCTGGTTTAAACTGATAACTTGTGTGGCTGACACAGGATAGGATACTATCAAGTCTGCCGCATGAGTTCTTTTTGAAGATGGAGGAATACGATATGCGTTTTGTAGTTCAGAGGGTGCGTGAGGCGAGTGTCTCTGTGGAGCAGAAAGTGATTGGGCAAATCGGTCATGGGCTTTTGGTTTTTGTGGGCGTGGCTGACAGCGACGACAGGCAGATTGCGGACAAGATGATTGACAAGCTGTCGAAGCTGCGCATTTTCGATGATGCAGATGGAAAGACAAATCTGTCAATTGCAGATGTGAGGGGTGAGTTTTTGATTATCTCGCAATTTACGCTGTATGCAGACTGCCGGAAGGGAAACAGGCCATCATTTACTTTGGCTGGAAAGCCGGACAAGGCAAATGAGCTGTATGAATATTGTATTGAGGAGATTGAGAAAAAAGGGTTTCATGCAGAGCATGGTTCTTTTGGGGCAGAGATGAAGGTATCGCTGTTAAATGACGGACCGTTTACAATTGTGTTGGACTCAGATGAGATTGTGCGGTAGAAGGTACCAGTGCATTGATGATTGGCAGGTGCAATATTCGGACATCGGGAAGAAAAGGAGGGCAGCAGTTATGTTTACAATGAGGTTCTCTGAATGGACGTGGCAGAATATTTTCGTGCGGATAGTGTTTTCGCTGGTGCTTGGGATTGTGATAGGGATTGACAGAGGGGCAAAGCGCCGCGGCGGCGGCGCACGGACAACGATCACTGTATGCCTTGGCGCCGCGATGGTGATGTTGATGGAGCAGTATCTGGAAGCACTCTACCCAGAGCGGTTAGATATTTCGAGAATCGCAGCGCAGGTTATCAGCGGTGTCGGTTTTCTGGGTGCAGGGTCGATCTTGGTTTCTGGACACCAGATTAAGGGACTGACTTCTGCGGCAAGTATCTGGACCTGTGCATGCATTGGTCTTGCAGTGGGCATTGGTTTTCTTGACGGTGCGGTCATTCTCACCGCGGTATGGTTGTTTGGCGTGCATATGGTGCCATGGATTGAGCGTAAAGTATATCGGTATTCGCGGTATCTGACACTCTACATCGAGGTTGAGGACGGCAAGGCAATTACCCATGTGTCAAGGCAGCTCAAAGAGGATAACTGCTTGGTAGACAGCTTTCATGTGGATAAGCCAAAGGCAAAGGGGCAGTATTTTCAGATTGTGGTGACATTTCGCATTCCGCCAAAGACAAACAGAGAGGACTATATTGGCGTTCTGCAAAAATTAAAGGGTGTTTTGTCTGTAGATGAGATTTAGAATGTGTTTGAAGAAAGGAATTGTGACAGAATGGAAGAACAAAATCATGGTTATTTTGAGGAAGCATTGTCAAATTTCACGAAAGATTTTGCCTATGGCGGTGCAATCAGGCATCTGGTCGATCATGGGTACACCGTGGACAGGATTATCAAGGAGTTTCATTATCCGATCTCGCGGGAATCCATTGAGAAGACCGTGAATCAGTATTTGGAAGAGAAGAGTAAATGAGGTAAAGTGTGATAGAAGATCGGCAGGAAATAAAAGAACATTATACGAACTATTTGGGAAAATTTACAGAATATCATTTCAACAAAGGACCTGTCAATGAATTACCTGATAATATTACAATCCTGAAATTTTCGCCAAATCGTAAACGGAACATGTGGATTTATGCTACTTGTGGAATGTCTGATTATGAAGGGCGAAACGCAATTGAACTCCATATGTTCTCACTTGTTGAACATGATTTTCTGATTGAATTGCTCACTGTTATTGCTCATTATCATGTGACAGGAGGGAATTTGGGATGGGGACATACCGTTAATTTTGGCTGTTCTTGGTATCCAGCGTCAACTCAAAGATATGGTTTATTATCCTTGCCGTATCTGGATGGACCTGTCCTTGAAAAGTGTCAAATTGATTCAAAAATGATACAATTTTTGTGGCTTCTTCCTATTACGGAGACAGAAAGAAACTATAAAAAACATAAGGGATTGGAGGCATTAGAGCAGAAGTTTGAGGAGAATCAATTGAATTATCTTGACCCATTTCGGGAAAGTGTTGTGTAGAACTTTCTAATATTCTTGATATAACCGTAATTCAAAGACTGCGCCGAATTAATACAGATAATATTGTACTAGCACGGGCTCCCATGTGCCTGTTAGGGATTATAAGGAGTATGGAGATGCATGGGACCGTGCTAATGTCACCAATTAGATTTATTAGAAAGCACTTTGCACCGTTTTTTATAACAGGCAATTCCATATTGGTAAATGGTTTTCATACCGTCATCAATCAGCGCTTCTTCATAATTTCTATTCTTAATTTGCTGCATGGCATATTGGCATCCGATGTCAAATGCTGCTTTTTCGGCATATTTTAGTTCAATGATAATACCAATCCCTTTTTTTTCTATCTCAATGCTGATATCACTGTAGCCCTCTCCCGCTTCAGCGTTTGACCGAATATCCCAGTCCTCCATAGCACCAAAAAGCCCCAGCAGAATACCATGATAAAAATTTTCTTTCATTTCTTTTCTGGTATTTGTATCCCGGATACTGATTGTTTTTCGAAGGTATGCATTAAAGCCTTCTTCTATTGCTGTTACATTGTTTTCTTCAAATGCATGACAGAAGGCTTCTAGTTTTTGACTGTCCTTTAAGGTTTCCTCCTCAAACCAGTCTTGTATCTGCTCAGCATATATCCAGCGGATTTCTTTGTTTGGAATTACAAGCTCTGTTCGTCCAAGCTCTTCTTCACCGCATTGAGTCAGATATCCCGTTGTAAACAGAACACTCCATAGATTGTCAATTTTCGAATACAAATCCCTGTAAGTTAACTCCTGATGTATTTTCTTTTTGACGCTGCCTCCATTCATCAATAGTTCTATTTCATTTTTGGTGGTTCCTTTTGCCCTGCTGATAAATTGTTTGATAATATGGTTGCTGCTTGTATTGACCCAGTAATTTTGCGGCGTGCTCAAAGGATTCATTTTTAATGCATGGCAGTAACTGACCACATCCCAAGGACAGTAAATGTCCAGATTGCCGAAATGATAACCGTCATACCACTCCTTGATGGTATCATATTTTTCCATAAAGCTATAATAAGAAAGCATCTTACGAACTTCTAAATCTGTAAATCCAAAGTATTCATTGTATTGTACATCTTTTATCGTATATACATTCAAATTATTAAGTCCTGTAAAAATGCTTTCTTTTGATATTCTCAGACACCCTGTTAATACTGCAAAATTCAGGTTATCGTTTGTTTTAAATGCATTTCCGAACAGGCTTCTGATCAATTCCAGCATAGAAGCATAGTATCTTGATTGACACGCTTTATCAAGAGGAACATCATATTCATCAATCAGCATAACTACACTTTGACCATAATGTTTGTGCAGAAGCTGTGACAATAGATGCAAACTGTCCTTCAAAAGCTCATCTGACATTGTAAATGCACCTGTTTTGTCTGTATTGATAAGAGCCTTATAATGACAGTGCTCTGTCTCTGTGAGTCTGTCACTGTGCATCAAAAACTGGAACTTCATCGCCTCGTTTCCTATCATTCTGCGTAGCATCGTTTTGGCTTCTTTAAAGTTTTCGCCTGTAGCGCCCTTTAAGGTGATCGAGAGTACTGGGAAATTTCCCATATAGTCCTGACAGAGCTTTGATTCTCTGGAGATTTCAAGTCCCTCAAAAAGCGCAGGGTCATTTTCTTTTCCTAAAAAGTATTTCAACATACTCATATTCAGCGTTTTGCCGAAACGTCTTGGACGTGTAAACAGGTTTACCTTTCCGAGATTTTCCAAAAGAGTCTTAATTAGCCCTGTCTTATCAATGTAGTAATATCCCTCTGTACGCATTTCTTTAAAATTCTCAATGCCTATGGGGAGTTTTAGTTTTGCTGACATATGACCTCTCCTTTCAATCTTCTACTTCTGTTTGTCATAGTATATCATAGATTTTAATGCAAAAAAAGGCTATGCGGTTACACATTTTGATATATCGCAGTCTATGATAGATAAGTCGAAGGAATTGATCTGGTGATTACCTTTGATGCCCCTATTTCGTATATTTATCCCAATCAGATAAAAGTTATCTGACTTTTAGGATTTTTGCCATGATTATGACGCTAATCCGTTTGTATGCGGTATGGGAAAAGATAACCTGTTTGCGCGGGGCGAGATATGATGATTTTGAAAATGTTAACATGCATTGCTTGTAGCAACGGGCAGTTTCGTTTACAATATGGGTGACAAAGGAAAGGAGGCTATGCCTAATGCTCAAAGAAAATATTAAAGCAATCAGAAAATCAAAGGGATTTTCACAACAAGAGCTTGCTGTCAAGCTGAACATCGTGCGACAGACAGTTTCTAAATGGGAACAAGGACTTTCAGTTCCCGATGCTGATCTGTTAATCTCGTTGTCGGAAGCACTTGAAACACCTGTAAGCACCCTGTTGGGAGAAACTGTTATCGAAACGGAGGTTGATACATTAAAAGCCATTTCCGAAAAATTGGAAGTGATTAACATGCAACTGGCACAAAGGAAAAACACGAGAAGGAAAATGATTCATTGGTCACTTATTTTGTTATGTGCAATTATGGTAATTGTTTATGCAATCTTATTCACATTAGAAAGTCCTTACTTGGGATGGGATTATCATGACCCAGAAACTGCTGTTCTTGGAGTGGCATTTCACTCATTGGAATGGCTGTTTGTCAGAGTAGCACCGATTCTATTTATTGGTGCAGTCATTGGAATTTTCTTAACACAAAAGAAAGAGTAAAAATTCGAAGATAATCAACATAATCTTGCAAAAACACGCCTTTGTATTGTTGTTTTGTGGTAATTCAATGATAACAAAGGTCAAGTGTTTTTGCATTTTTTATTAGCATTTCAATCAGTATACCAATTCCTGTGTGTTTTGTGTTATACTATTTTATGTGATTATGTTTTTCTTATTTTTGCACGATGCGAAGCTTTGTTTAGCGGGGTCGTATTGCCCTGTGGCAAGATATAACACATGGAAAACTTGAAGGGAAAGCTCAGCTGTGATCAACGAAGTGTTTTCAAGGGTGAGCGGGGGAATTTGATGGAGGACAATACATTGATTGTAAAGGACGATAGGGGAAATGAACTCTTGGAAATCATTCGTGTTGCAGAAGAAGAAGCAGATACAAAGTATCAACCAATCAATCACTGTCTTGCAGTTGTAAAAGTTGGCTCTGACTATTTACTTGGCTGGAACAAGTATAGACAAGATTGGGAAATATTTGGAGGATGCAGGGAGAAAAATGAGACACTCATCGACTGCATAAAACGTGAATGTAAGGAAGAATTGGGATTAAAAAATATAGATTATTCCTATATTGGATTGATGTACTATCATATGGCGCCCGGCTATTTTCATCCAGAATGGCATGATGAATATGGAGCATTATATGGAATTAGTCTGCCTATTGACTATATGGAGTATATAAACAAGTATAGAACGGATAAAGAAGAAATTGAAAAATTAGCATTTTACAGAGATTTAAAGGGAAAAGAAAAAATAGCGAAGATTGATGAAAAACTGCTTGAATATTGGAATTATTCAAATTTTAATATAGATGAGATGTATTAATTCCAGTCTATAGAACTGCTAAGCAGTTGCAGCGTATGTGGTTTGCATACAAAATAATTTATAAATGGAACTTTATGAACTGGCAATATTTCTACAAAAAGAAAGAAAAATTAAAAAGGATAGAACGAATACTGAAGGAGGAACATGGATTATGGATTACCAAAATGCTTCACAGTACAGCAAAAGGATGGTTTTGGAAAACGCAGTTCTCACCAAATCTCCAGAGGAGATTGTGATCTTGTACCAGCAGCTTGGAGAGGTAGAGTGTTCTGCGCGGGCGCTGGGACTTGCCTGCCGTTTCTGCGGATTGGCGCATGTCAAGGCGCTTGTTGAGAATGGGGCAAACTTTACATACACACCACCTTACTTAGATAGCGGTTACTATTCTGTATACTACTGGCTCTCCCCTTTGGAGATGAACGACACACTTCTTCAGGCAACTTTTATCAAGAAAGTCGATGAGTGTTTTAAAAACGTTATCACAGTCAGAGGGAATAATATCAAGGTACTGCCTATGCAACAGCGCGTCGAAATCGTTAAGTATCTGTATGAACACCGCGAGGAGGTTTGTCTTGATGCAGGAGAATTGCTTTTCTATGCAATTATAAGTAACAACACACAAATCATCAGGGTGTTAAAGGAGTATGGTGTAACATTTTCAAAGAACCGTATCATAAATATGTCGGAAAATGGCAGGGGTTATGAATGGTTTGAGTTTTGCAATATGCTGGACAAACTGGGCGATAAGGAATATATGGAGATTGTTGACACGATCACGAAGGAATTAGATGGAAAGCGGCTTCACTATACCAACTCGATTTATTGGGGAAATTATAATGAGTATGGTAAGCAGTATCGGTTGTATAAGCCCGAATTTTTTCAGTTTATTCTTGATCACTTCAATCAAAAGAAGATGAATAAGTCAAAACATATGAAAGGCGTAATTGACCAAAATAGTGTGGCATGCCTTGAGATCTGCGCAAAAGCTGGCTGGCTTGACATGCCAAGAAAGCGCGATGAAATGATCAGGTATGCTTCTGAGTGCGGCAGAACAGAATGCTCTGCGTGGCTGTTGGACTTTAAAAACCGCACGGCAGACTTTGCCGCAGAACGCAAAAAGGCAGAACAGAAGATGATGCGCGAGCTGAACGCAAATCCCAACTCTGTCACTGAAATGAAAAAAATCTGGGGGTATGAGAAGCGCAAGGACGGCACGCTTGTGATTACGCGCTATAAAGGCAGCAATACAAAGGTCGAGGTGCCTGAGAAAATCGGCAGCAGTATTGTGACTGAAATTGGTAACAAAGCATTTTCGGTGTATGCTAAAAGACTGAAAGATGAACAGATTGATGTGCGTGAAAATATCACACGGATCACGCTGCCTGAAACGATTCAGGTAATTGGTGAAGGTGCATTTGATAGCTGTCCACGATTAGAGACAGTCAATATTCCTCATGGTGTGACTGCGATTGGTGCGAGTACGTTTTTGAGATGTACGAGCTTAACTTCCATTGAACTGCCTGAGGGAATTACGAAGATTGAGGAGTATGCATTTTCGAACTGTCAATCGCTCCGCAGTGTAACCATTCCCAAAACTGTTGAGATTATCCGCAGAGAGGCATTTCAAAACTGCGGATTAGAAAAAGTAACGATACTAGAAGGTGTTTCTGAGATCGGACCGCTTGCGTTCTCGGATTGTCCTTTGCTAAAATGGATAGAGCTTCCTTCCTCCATCAAGAAAATTAAAAATTATACGCGTTCAGGGCAGGCGCCGCAGACGATTTTTCATAAAACTGAAGATGTAACGGCAGTGGTGGCGCCAAAAAGCTATGCGGAGAAATATTGTAAGCGGAATCAAATTCCGTATGTTTATAAGGAAGAATAGAGATGTAAAAAGCGGAAAGGAAAAACATTGAATCTATAACTGTTCTGGCAGACAATCAAAAAGGATTGGTACGATCTCGAGTTTATGTATCTGAAATCTAATCCTTTGTTTGAGGCTTTCCGCATTTATCGTGAGAGCAAGGACATCAGAAATACATATGTCGATTTTTTCTCAGAAAATGCTTTTGAAGAACGCAGATTGTTTATATTAAATTTTTATGAAAATGGTGTTGCAAACATTTATCTGAAGCATTTGCTTTCCTACGTGGAGATGCAGGTGCTTTTTTGTTTCCATAGTGGGCTGCGGCGCGGCTTTTTGGCATGCATAATCGGAGAAATAGCCAAGTCAAGATGCGTCAGTTATTTTTCTACAGTTCCTAAGCACCAGACAGGGGAAAACAGAGTATGCACCGAAAGCGCCGGGGGAAGAATTTTCGCAAAAGTGCTTGCTTGTGACGTAGCGTAATGAGATATACTATACGAGGAGGTGTGACATGGATAAACATAAAGCGATACCACAAGGTTATATGACTGTTGGTGAAATTGCAAGAAAAATGGATGTTACTGTACGGGCATTGCAACATTACGACAGAGAGGGTTTGCTTTCCCCATCTGCCATGAGTGAAGGAGGGCGCAGGTTATATACAGATAAAGACATCGTAAAGCTGCATCAGATTTTGTCTCTCAAACATCTAGGCTTCTCTTTGGACGATATAAAGAATCGGCTTATTCCGCTTGATACACCGGCTGAAATTGCTGATGTCCTCATGGAGCAGGCAGCCGCTGTCAGACAAAAAATAGAAAGCCTGTCCGAATTGCTCCGGGAATTGGAAATGCTGCGGGAGGAAGTCCTTCAAATGCAGTCAGTTGATTTCAAAAAATATGCTGATATTATTGTGAATTTGCAGATGAAAAATGATTTCTATTGGCTGATTAAACATTTTGATGACCAGATCCTTGACCAGATCCGCAGCCATTTTGATAAAGATAGCGGAATGGCATTTATGAACACTTTTATGCAGCTTCAAAGCGAAGCAATAAGACTTCAAAATGCAGGTGTTCCTGTGGATAGTGATGAGGGGCAGAACTTTGCAAAAGCCTATTGGAATATGATAACGGATTTCACTGGCGGAGATATGGATATGCTTCCCGGACTTATTGAATTAGGGCAGTTTCAAAATACAGACCACAAATGGAAAGAGGTTCAAGATATTGCTAACGGATATGTTGAACAAGCATTAGGTGTCTATTTTTCCCGTTTAGGCGTTGACCCATTTCAGGAGGGAAACGAGGAGGAAACAGAATGAATGAGGCTATAAAAATCAGTAACTTAACAAAAAGTTATGGAACTCACGCTGTACTGAAAGGCTTAAATTTTTGCGTACAGCAAGGAGAAATCTTTGGCCTGCTCGGCATAAATGGTGCGGGCAAGACCACATCCCTTGAATGTATTGAGGGTTTAAGAAAATATGACAGCGGAAACATTACCATAAATGGAATCATGGGCATTCAATTACAGTCGGCTTCTTTGCCGAAGTACATGAAAGCACTGGAAGCTGTAAAATTGTTTGCTAAATGGAATAAGACATCTCTTGACAGAGCAACGCTTGACACGCTCGGTATTTATGAACTTGCAAAAAAGCCGTATTATCAATTATCAACCGGACAAAAGCGGCGGCTTCATCTGGCGCTTGCTTTAACACGAAATCCCGATATTTTGTTTCTTGATGAACCAACAGCAGGACTTGACGTTGAGGGACAAATATCTTTACATGAACAAATCCGCCAGTTAAAATCAATCGGAAAGACAATCATATTATCAAGCCATGATATGGCAGAGGTTGAAAATTTGTGTGACCGAATTGCTATTCTTTCCGGCGGCAAAATTGCCTTTATCGGGACTGTTGAACAACTGGTTGAAACAATCGGGAAGCATTATAATATCACAATCCAAACTGATAATGGAGCTGAAAAATATGAATCGGAAAATATCGGGAATTTTCTGCTTTCTCTGCTCGTGCAGTATAAGGAAAAAGGAGAAACCATCACAGATATTAAGATAGACCGGGGTTCATTAGAACAGCACTTTATCAAAATTGCAAGGGGGGAGTAACAATGGGAGCTTTTTTATACGGAGTTTCTTTACAATGGAAGTTAGACATAAGGAGTAAGACGTTACTTATAACCTGCTATATCGTGCCTCTTCTGTTCTTTGTGATTATGGGCGGTATATTTACATCAGTCATGCCGGAAGCGAGATATACGCTTATTCAGTCAATGACTGTATTTGGTGTGACAATGGGGGCGTTGATTGGTCTGCCGCCCTCTCTTGTTGAAATTTACAGCAGCGATATTAAAAAGGTTTACAAAGCGAATGGTGTTCCATTAATCTTAGGCCTTGCTTTAACCAATATTTCAGCATATATTCATTTATTCCTTATGAGCATTATTTTATATATTGCCGCACCGCTTGTTTTTCATGCTGAAGTACCAGAAAATCCGGGGAGGTACTTTATCAGCCTTGCTGTTTTTATTGCGGTATCTCTTAGTATAGCCAGCATCATTGGTCTGGCAGTAAAAGACCAGGCAAAAACTTCTATGTTTTCTATTATTATTTTTATACCTTCTACCATGCTTTCTGGAATTATGTTCCCTATGGAACTACTTCCAAATGCGTTTGGAACAATAGGAAAACTATTTCCGGCTTCATGGGGATATAAACTGATGACAGAGAGTGTTTTCAAGTCTGAAAACTTTTTACCATTCCTTTTGATATTTGTCTTAGCTGTTGTTACGTGCAATATTCTGTTGCGAAGAGTTGATAAATAGCAAATCCAGTCCTGTCCGTCTTTGCTGGTTGGTAAGCAAGAGGCGGCAGTAAAAAGTGCCGCCGCCCTGCTATCTCTGCCGGAGTACGACCGGGTAGCAAATCCGTATAATATCTTGTTAAAAAGCAAGAACTAGGGTATAATGACAGTGAGGTTCAAATGAAAATTTATACTAGGAGAAATAGAAATGGCACTGACACCACTACAGAGGCTTGAGTTAAATAAACGGGTGGACAAAATCTTTCATGCGCCCTCCAATGCGCCTGCAAATGGGCATCAGCCGGAGATTGCATTTGTGACACCAATGTCAGGTGATATGAATGAAATTTGCAGTTCACTCAAAGATGCCGTGGCATCGCTCAAGGCGCATGACAAAATGTTTCAAAATATGCGCAGTAATATGGTGTACTGGCACACCGATAAAATCACCTCAAAAGTGACACCAATGTCATTTATTTTGATGGGACGCGCGTTTGAGGAAGTGACACAGGACAGTAAAAATAATATAATGTGCAGTGATGTGGTGGATAATCCAGAGTCCATTGTGGATAAGTCGCAGCATTTCGAAGATCTCTGTGCATATCTAAAGCTATATCACGCCAGATGCCGCTGTATTCTTGTTTTGATGAACTGTACTTACGCCAATCTGGAAGCGCAGAAGTTTGGGATCTGTGACCGTGAGGCGGCAAAGCAGCAGCTCAATCCTTTTTTGAAATACAGGTTACTCATTATTACAAAAGATAAAATGATGACAGGAAGTGAGCTGATGATGCAGCTCGTGCGCTGAATGTTATTGTACTTTGGTGGCGCGGCGGCTGTGGCAAGCCGCCGCGTTATGACAGGAATTTTATGCTTTTCCTTCTCTGATGGCATTGTGCAGTCCAGAGAATACTTCCTCGCATCGGTTACAATCCTTTAGACGCACCGTAGTCACATGCAGATTGAGAGGAATCTCCTGCTTTTCATAAGAAAAGGTATCGCCATTCTTGTTTCGGATGGACGCCGCAATCTGTTCTGCGTAGGCGGGGTCGCTGCTGTCTGTCAGAATACAGAACTCGTCACCGCCGATGCGGAACACAAGATCTTCCTTTCCAGACGCCTCTGTCATGCGGCGCATCTGTTCTAATATCGCCAAATCACCTGCTTTTCTGGCAATATCATTGATGGTTATCATATCTTTAATGTCACAAAGAACAAAGAAGCAGTCTGTTCTCTCCTGAAATAAATCATATAATTCGCCAAGATCAATATGGTATCGTTTCATCATATAATAGTCTCCTTTCGTGGGAGGTACAATGAACCTCGGAAATAATTCTGTGAATTTTGTGTTGCGAAACGCTGAAGGTTTACAGTTCCATACTTGTTCAAATGCACGTGCAAAGGATTCGTGTGTACTGTATCCGTATTCAATCGCAATGTCCAGAATCGAGCGCTGCGGCTGCATAGACAGCTTCTTTGCCGCCAGCATCATTCTCCTGCGGACAATGTATCCATGGACGGAAATATGATATACACTGCGAAATAGTTTCTCGAGAGCAGACTTTGAGCAGAAACAGGCGCTTGCAATCGTATCTGTTTTGATGTCATCACACAGATGCATTTCAATATATTCAAGCACTGTCACTAAAAGTTCTATATGCTGCATCATCTACCCTCCTTTTGCTGCGGCGCGTGTACGAATTACTGCGTCCGGCAGCAGTTTTACGATATCGTAAGTTTATTATAGCAGAGAGGCGAAGCGGAAGTTTGATATTTTGAGTAATAAAGGGAACCTTTTTAAGCTGTTCTTTCTCTAATAAATAGAATCCAAAGAGGAAAGGAGAGGACATAATGAACAAAGAAGCATTTGCCAGTGTAGTGCTTTCTTCTACAGACAGTCTCTACCGTATTTCAAAAAGTATATTGAAAAATGATGCGGATTGTGAAGATGCAGTGCAGGAGGCAATCGCCACAGGATTTAGTAAATTAAATACCTTGCGGCAGGAGGCGTATGCTAAGACATGGCTGACTAGGATTTTGATTCATGAGTGTTACAGCTTGCTGAAAAAGCGGGAAAAAAGTGCTGCCATGCTGGCAGAGCCAGATAATCAGGAATGTATTCATTCAGACTATTCAGACTTGTATGATGCGTTAAACACGCTCAAAAAGGAATTTCGGCTGACAATCGTACTTTATTATCTGGAAGGATATTCAATCGAGGAGATCGCTGATCTCATGAAGCTTCCTTCTGGAACTGTAAAGAGCCGTCTGAGCCGTGCGCGCAGAAGACTTCGGAGTATCATGGAGAGAGAGGTTTATGAGAAGGAGGATAATTATGAGAACGGACTATAAGGATTTTGCAGCACAGTTGAACAGGAGTTTTCCCAAAACGCCGGAGAGATTTCAACAAATTGTATCTCAAGAGGTCTGTGCACAGATGAATCATAGTAAGAACATCATACGAAAAAAAAGATGGAAACTCCATAGGGTGCTGCTGCCAACGGCTGCCTGTCTGATATTGGCAGGAGGTACTGTAGCGGCTGCGCAGCTTCCAGTATTTCAAAACTGGCTCGATGGATTGGGAATCAATGCCAAGACGGCAGAACAGTTGATAATCCATAGTGATGAGACGGCAGAAAAGATTCGTATGGAACCAGAGACATCAAGCAGTGCTGAGCAGGAGAATTTATCATATGAGGAGAATTTATCATTTGATGTGACAGATGCTTATTATGATGGAGCCACGCTGATGTTCTGGGTCGCATCTCAAAGTGATTTTTTTGATTTGAGTGATCATGTCTATATCAATGAGATTGACAGCCGTCTGGAATATGTGGTGGAAAAGGAGGAGGGAAGTGGTGTCTATGAATGCAAGGTTTCAGTGGTGAATCCAGCGCTTCAGAAAGCTGACATAGACCGCCTTCACGTAAAAGTAGGTGTTTATACTGCTCCTGACAAAAAAAATGACTATTCTTTTACCATAGAAGCGGACAAGTTTGACGCTGCGTTACAGTGTGAAGGAGCAATATCTGATTTGGACTTTGGTAAAATTGTTTCTTATACTGCGACAGTTAGTCCCTCTGTTCTCAATCTGCACCTTGACTGGGAAGTCTATGAGGAGGATATGGTGCAGGTTTTACAGTGGGGAGGATATATCTTGGAGGATGCATCTGGAAAAAGACTCATCGATGCGGAATGGATGCGATCTTGCGGCAGCTCTGTTCCAGAATATGACAAGGAGGACAAATGCACTCGGTTTACTCAGGATTTGGAGATTGTCGGATTTGATGCTTCCTCCGCGACAATGAAATTGATTCCTGTGCGTGTGCAGTGGGATGCAGATGGTGCAATGATACCGGATTCAGAGGAGATTCTCGAAGCTTATGCCATAACAATTGATTTAAAAAAGTAGCATGGAGGAATTGATTGCGTTTCTATTTTCATAACAGTTCCATATTGATGGATTTATTCGTGAAGCCATAATTTGTATACATTTTGTAGGCAGCTTCATTTCTGGCGTTCACCTGTAGCTCGATTCCGTCTAATCCCTTTTGTGCCTTGAGTTCTTTTAGAAAGTCAAAAAAGGCATGTCCGATTCCTTTCTGACGGTAAGGCTGATCCACTGCCATGGAATCGACATAGATCACATCTCTTGTGACCTGCGTGGCACTTTCGACATGGCGGTACATGATAAACAAAATACCTGCCACGCGTCCCTCATATTCTGCGACAAAAAAAGTCTGGTCGCGCACTGCCTGTTCATAGACTTCTATGGGCAGGACTGTCGCGCTTTGCCTGTAGATGTCTGGCCGCCAGTCAATATGTAGCTGCTGGACCTGCCGCATGATGGCATCGACAGCCGGAAAGTCATGGATTGACGCGGTTCTGATTTGTATTTTCATAATAATCCTTCCTGCCGCCTCTTGGCGGCTCAAATAGAAAACAATCCTCCCGCATAATCGTTGAGATGGTAATGACGGATGTGCTCATGTTTCCAGAGCCATTCATATTCCTTTTCATATAACAGTTCCAGCTGCTGATGAAAGGCAGCCATCTTGGTATCAAAGACAAAGTGAATCTTAGGGTAATGCTGTCTCAGCGCACAAAAATGTTTGATCGGGTGGTCTGTGGTGCATACCACGTTTTCCACACATAAGTCAATGTCATAGTTATGTGCGATTTGATCGAGTGCGGCATAATGATGAAGATTGTTGTGAAAAGCCGTGTCGGAAGTTCGTCCGTCCCACAGATGAAGTACCATTTTCTCAGCGCCGATACTTTTTGCGAGATAACAGTTTTGCTCAAATTGCTCGCATAAATTCATAGCCTTCATACAGCAATTGTGCTGAGAGGGGTTCTAATAGATGATAGTCTCCGCCATATACCAGCAATGCGCCGGTAGAGCATAGGATTTTATTCATTCGTGGCTCAGACCTTCTCTTACTAAATCAATGTTCTGATTCATTATACTGTATGTGTGACAGTCAGTCAAGAAATGCATGGAATGTTGTTCGTGTCAACAATGCTGCCACAGCAGTTCTCGCAGGAATGGATACATGAAATGAGATTGTAGAATGGCTGGAAAATGATACGATAAATCTCATATTTCAGATGATTGAGCCTGACAAACTGCAATTAAGTTGACGGTTACAATTTGTAAAGGTATAATGATAGCATAAAAACACTTTTTGAAAGAGGAGCGCAGCTAGCAATAATGGAGGGGAGACATATAAACAGACACAACAATAGTTCAACACAGAAGGCATTGCCATCAGAAACAAAGCGATTGCGGGGACAGTGGTTTGACAGAACACTAAGAAAGATGTGGCTCATGTATCGATTGATGATTGGGAAAGTAAAATATATGACAGGGCTGGCACTGATCCTCTCACTAGCCGCCTGTCAGTCGTCAGTTCCACAGCAAGATACACAGCCGGAACGCTTTTCGGATTCGGCAGCGCAGCTCTGGGAAGAGCATTCTTTGGAATCCTCGGCTGAAACGGCAGAGACAGCAGAAGAAAACGGCGGGGAAACCTCTCTTGAAGAACCGATTTTGATATACACCGGCATTCAGGCTACGGTAACAGAATACAATGCAGAATACGCTCATTATACAGAGTTAGCAAATTACTTAGATGAAAAGCAGTTTACACTGATGAGAATTGCACATAAAGAGACAACGGAACTTTTTGAGGGGCGCGAAGCGCTGGAATGGAATGCAGAAGACTGGGATCTGGTAAATCCTCTGGGTAATATCAGTGCTTATGACTGCGGATACGGAAAGATAGATTATAACAACGATGGAAAAAAAGAAATCATTTACCGCGCAATTGGCACCGACAAACGGATTACCGCAACAGGTTATCAGACGGACGATGCGTCAAAACAGATCGTGGCAGAATATGATCTAGTGCATGTTTTTCAAAATACAGACCCGCAGGAGAGCACACTACAGCAATTGTGGTTTGAACAAATTGGCGAAGATATTGTAACATTCCGCCTTCTGCGGAAGAACGACAGCGAAGAATTTGTCATACACAGCGATCTCGTGACCACCAATGACAAAGAATCCACCTGCTCCCACCTCGAAACGCGGAACTTGACCATGACGACCAAGCTGGCGGACACGATAGAGCAGGCAAACGGGCAGGATATTTTTCATAGTCGCATTTTAAACCTGGCAACAGGGGAAGGCGAAGCATTTCAGGCACTGCGCCGCGAGCAGCTGATCGCCTTTCAGGAAGAACGTTCAATCGACGCTGCACTCAGGACAACCATACTGCCAGAGGGGCTTCTGAACCTTTTTAAGGACGTGTTGGCTGGCACACAGCGTTATAATAATGCATGGAATATGGAAGCGCTTGCTGCCTATGAGGACCAGACGCACCAGGTGACGCCAGAACAGGTACGGACATATCTTGGGGAGGAATTCTCATATTATTACGGCTGGGAAGAAAATATTTTGTCCGCATACCTCGTGGACTTGGAGCAAAATGGCAGTGAAGAGCTGGCGCTGTTCTATGATTCCGGCGGCACCGCAGGATTTGCGCAGATAGATATATGGCAGGTGCAGGAGGACCAGACAGCAGAACTATTACACAGCTTTCCTATGCTGCGCGGATATGCAAAACTGCTGGACTATGACGGTGCATTCTATTTTGTTGCCCATCAATACGATTTTAATACCGGTGAACCAGATGGATTATACATTCTGACCGCAGATACAAACAGCACATTACAGCTGTATCGTCTTAATTTGGAAGACAAGGAGAACCGAAAGCGCTGGATTGAAACTTATCGCAATCAAGAAATTGATGCCCGCCTAGAGCAGACACTGATGGATTATATCGAGACAAGAAAAAGGGAAGTGGAGGAAAAAACAGTTTCCGACGGCGATTTTGAACTGATTGACGGCAATGCAGAAATACCTTACCACGAATCAGATATCACCTTCCCGCTTGATGCATTCTCTCTCGACAGCTTCGACGAACAGTTTTGTCATATCGTGGACTTTGACAATGACGGCAATGCAGAATGCGTCCGTAAAACAATCTGGTATCCAAGCAGCCAAGGTACAACGCTCTGTTTGCTCGCTGATTTCTACAAGGAGTATGATTCGTATCTACACGAAACAATGGTACGTTTTCCATGTTTCGTTGATTCAGACAATGCATATAAGTATAATTATAATGACCCCTTTCATTCAGGTACTGCCGTGGACTCCGATGAAATATTTGACACAGTGCCTGTTCAGCTATGGTTCGAAGAATTTGACCAGAAAGTGTACACGTTTTATCTCAAACGAGTCGAGTACACCTCTGATTATCTGCTAGAAGTCAGTCTGATCGAAGGAGAACAGCTCCACCCGCTGCTACAGTATCTGCTGATTGCAGAAAAGAAATACACTTTTACATGACGAACATGGTATTCTGGCTCTGGAGATAAGCAGGAACTGATTGCCAAAACTACAAGATGTGAGATTCTGGACAGCGATAATTCTTTTGTGGATAATTATTCCGTATCAGGAAATAAGATTCATATTGAATACGAAATAGAATTTATTTTGCAGACGGTTCTGGATTCCGAATTTATCTGGAGAGTACAGGCTTGTGCCCGGGTAAAATTTACCATTCCCGAACCTGATTCGGTAGACTGGTTCGTTTTTGATGCAGAGGATCGTGATTTTTTTGAGGAGTATGAAAAATACAAAGAATTTGTACATGTTGAAAAGATTACTTATACTGATGTAGAATGTGATACAATCAGAGAATATTAGTTCGATGACTGCTTAAATTTTTTTATTTGAAAGCATTGCTCAACATGGCAGTCATGATGACAGGAGGACACCTATGCAGCAAAATAATAAAATGGACGATAAAGAGTATTCAACGGGGATGTTGGTCAGGCGGTTTCTGCCGTATTTTCAGCCGTACCGCAGGACGTTATGCGCAGATTTGTGCTGCGCGGCGCTGACGACAATGTGTGAGATCGTATTGCCGCTGATCATTCGGCAGATTACGAACACAGCGCTTGAAGATGTGGCGCTCTTGACAACGCGCATGGTTCTTAATCTTGCCTTGCTGTATTTTGTGCTGAGAATTATAGATGCGCTGGCAAATTATTATATGGCGGATATGGGGCATGTGATGGGTGCGCGGATTGAGACGGATATGCGCCGTGATGCCTACGCACACTTGCAATTGCTGTCCAATACATATTTTAATAATACCAAGGTTGGTCAGATTATGGGGCGCATTACCAATGATTTGTTTGAGGTGACAGAATTTTCACACCACTGCCCGGAGGAGTTTTTTATTGCGGGGATTAAAATTGTGATTTCTTTTGTCATACTCGCGCAGATTCATCTGCCGCTCACGCTGATGATTTTTGTATTTGTGCCGGTGATGACGATCGTGTGTCGCATCATTAACAAAAAGATGCGCAGAACGTTCAGTGCGCAGCGTCATCAGATTGGTGAGCTGAATGCGAAGCTGGAGGACAGTTTATTAGGGCAGAAGGTTGTCAAGGCATTTACCAATGAGGCGCTTGAGTCGGAGAAATTCGAGCAGGGCAATCAGGATTTTTTGAAGGTAAAACAGCATTCCTATATGTTGATGGGGATATTTAGCACTTCCACCAGAGTGTTTGATGGATTGATGTATCTGACAATTATTGTCGGGGGCGGATTTTTCCTGATGGAAGGCAGGATTCTGCCGGGGGATATGGTGGCGTATGTCATGTATGTGTCTACGCTGATTGCGACAATCCGCAGGATTATTGAGTTTGCAGAGCAGTTTCAGCGCGGAATTACTGGCATTGAGCGGTTCTTGCAGATTATGGATGCTGATATAGAGATTTTTGATGAGCCGGACGCGCAGGAGTTGGTCCAGCCGAAAGGTGAGATTGTATTTCGCAATGTGAGCTTTGAGTACCCTGATGATCATAACAAGGTTTTTGCAAATCTCAATCTACAGATTCATGCGGGCGAGAAGCTGGCGATCGTAGGTCCGTCTGGCGGCGGAAAGACAACGCTGTGCAATCTGATTCCGCGCTTTTATGATGTGTCCTGCGGGGAGATCACACTGGACGGGAAAAACATTAAAAAGCTGACGCTAAAGAGCTTGCGGCAGAGTATTGGTGTCGTTCAGCAGGAGGTGTATCTTTTCTCAGGGACAGTGTATGATAATATCGCATACGGAAGACCGGGGGCTGCGCGCGAGGAGGTCATGGAGGCGGCAAAGCGTGCAGGGGCAGATGAGTTTATCCAGAATCTCAAGGATAAATATGACACGTATGTCGGTGAACGCGGCGTGAAGCTTTCTGGCGGGCAGAAGCAGCGCATCAGCATTGCGCGGGTGTTTTTGAAGAATCCGCCGATTTTGATACTTGATGAGGCGACCTCGGCGCTGGACAATGAGAGTGAGTATGCGGTTGCAAAGTCCTTAAATGAGTTGGCAAAGGGGCGCACGACGCTCACGATCGCACACAGGCTTTCGAGTATCCGAAATTCTGACAGAATATTGGTACTGACTGAGGAGGGGATTGTCGAGGAGGGAAATCACGAGAAGCTGATGGCACTGGAAGGGATTTATTATCATTTTTATACGATGGCGAATGAGATTAAATAGTACGATATAGATTGCTGCCCGCCGCCACAAACATCTGTGACAGCGGGCAACGCTCATTTTGGATATGTAAGTCAATTTTTAGTGCAGCGGTATTTTCTTGTCGGTATACAGGATATGGTTAATCAGCCAGCCGAGCAGAAATTCCAGAAGCTCTTGTAAGTATTCTTGCGGATTGGCGTCAATCTGGTCTAGGTCAATGTTTTCAAGTTTGTCGATAAATGCCTCATGGGCACGTTTCTGCGCACTCAGCCCTTCGTACTGAATGCCTTCCATGTACTCCTCCTCGTCGGTAAAGTGCTCTTTTGTGTATTCTTTTAATTCATTTAAGATTTCGATGATATTGTCATATCCCGACAGCTCGTCAAAAGATTTCACGAGCTTGTTTGCCTTGTCAACAATGTGGAACAATTCCTTGTGCTCTGCGTCTACAAGCGCTATGCCGGTCAGGTAATCCTCTGTAAACTCGCAGGGATTTTCGCGGATCATCCACTCTTCGAGCGGCGGCAGCTTGCCGATCAGAATATCGCTGCTTAAAATATGGCGGTACAGCCACTTGGCAAGAAAGCGGACCAGCTCTGTGAGTACCCGCTGCTGTTCCTCCTCATGGTCGATATTCACAAATTCGTATTCCCGTATCTTGTCGCGGAAAAAGGTATGCTGTGCGCGCTGGCGGATTATCTCTGGGTCGCGGATTTGTGTCATGTATTCCTCCTCGTGGGTAAAGTGTGTATCCGCATATTCCTCCAGCTCCGCGAGAATATTTTTAACCTCTTGATAATAGTCACTGTGGTATTCTGTAGAGGCGAGATTATACGCTTTTGAGAGCAGGGCAAAGAGATTGCGGTGCTCGTCATCTATCGTGTCGATGCCTGTGATACAGTCTTGTGTAAATTCAAAAACCATGTTGAAATCATCCTTTCTTCATCTTTATTATGATCATCTTCCCAATTCATATTTTATTTTGTATAGTATACCACATATCCCTCAAATTGTGGGGATTATTTTTAAGGGTATCATTTTGTGCATAATTTGTCCAATACAGTTCATGGACGAATTTACAGAATTTTAATAAAATAAAACTATCAATTGAAACAAGGCGCAGTGAGCATGCAGAATCCGGGAAACGACGCCTGAACGCATTGAAATACGGATAGATTATCTTATCATAAAAATATTATTAAAAGAAAGGAAGGATACGATGGGTAAAACAATGACATCAGGAACAGGGAATTTGAAAAAAGATTTGAAAAAACATCTGCCTTTTTACATATTCCTGCTTCCGGCAATTATCCTTGTGATTCTGTTTTGCTATATGCCTATGGAGGGCCTTATGATAGCATTTAAGGATTACAGAATGGCACGGGGAATCGAAGGCAGTGACTGGGTAGGCTTGAAACATTTTCAGGCGTTGTTCACAGACCCGAATTTTTACAGAGTACTTGGAAATACGTTGAAAATCAGTATTTTTACTTTGCTTACCACGTTTCCGATTACGATTATCTTCACACTTCTGGTCAATGAGATTTTGAACAGCCGGTTTAAGAGTGTGGTACAGACCATCACCTATATGCCCCATTTTCTCTCATGGGTTGTGGTAGGTACTTTTGTGTATCAGTTACTGTCTCCTACAGGCGGTGTGGTAAATGCAATTCTAATCAGAATGGGAGTACTCGACAAGCCAATATATTTTATGGCACAGAAGGATATGTTCCTGCCAATTTATCTGATTACAAATCTGTGGAAATCAACGGGATACAGTATTGTTATTTATCTGGCGACCATATCTGGCATAGATACTTCGATGTACGAGGCGGCTTCGATTGACGGGGCAAACCGTTTTCACAGGGTTTTGCATATCACACTCCCAGCGATGTTCCCCACAATGTGCACGATGCTGATTCTGAATATCGGAAGTCTGATCAGCGTAGGCTTTGACCCCGTATTCAACCTGTATAACGATGCGACTTATCAGACAGCGGACGTGATTTCGACCTATGTGTACAGAAAAGGTATGGTTGAGAGCCGCTATGACTTCTCTACTGCCATCGGTCTGTTTCAAAATGTAGTCAGTCTGGCGCTTGTGATCATTGCCAACTGGTTTGCGCGCAAGGCAAATCCAGAGTATAAAATTATATAATTCTATTGAAAGGAGAAAATGGTTATGGCGCGTGAGAAAGAGAATAAGATGAAGATGAAACAGTCTGTCGGAAGCCGTGTGTTTGACATTTGCAACACGATATTTATGATTGCGTTCTGCATTACCATCATTCTGCCATTCTGGGATGTTGTAGTACGGTCCTTCTCCAGAGCGCAGGATATTTCCTACATGCATATCAATCTGTTTCCGAAGGTCTGGACACTAGATGCATATAAGTACTGTTTTCAGGACAATGAGATTATCACGGCTTTCGCCGTCTCTGTGTTGAGAACAATAGTCGGTACTGTGATTCATGTGATTGTGTGCTGTATGGCAGCGTATTCCCTGACAAGGACAGAGATGCCTTTTCGGAAAGTGATCACAGCAATCCTTTTGATTCCGATGTTCTTCTCCGCAGGCATGATTCCTGCATACCTGAACATGAAGAGATTAGGACTTTTGAACAATTTCTTAGTGTATGTACTGCCGACAGGATTTTCGATCTACAATACGATTATTATTCGAAATTATTTCTTTTCCATCGACAAAGGGATGGAGGAGGCAGCCTCGATTGACGGGGCGTCTCAGGTACGGATTTTTGCATCAATTATCATGCCCTTGTCCAAGCCGGTTATCGCTACAGTGGCTTTGTGGCAGATGGTTGGACAGTGGAATGCATGGTTTGACAATATGGTATACTGCCGCAGGTCGGCAAACCTGACCACGCTGCAATATCTGCTGCGCAGAATGCTTGACAGTCTGACAGCCTCAACTTCAACCGCAACAGGTGCGTCAGGGGTGGAAGCGATTGGCACGATGGTGGATACGAATCCAGATACGATCAAAGCAGCGACGACGATTCTGGTGGTACTGCCTATTGTAATCGTGTATCCGTTCTTGCAGAAATATTTTGTGCAGGGCATTATGGTGGGCGCCGTCAAGGGTTAGTGGTGATAGAATAGGAGAAGAAAATGGAAAAAAGAGAACTTGGTACCGTTGTGGCGGAGTTTATCCCATCAATGGAAAAAAAGAATCCGCGCAATAGCGAGGGGGCATTTATCAAGCTGGAAAATGACAATATCTTGTTTGTGTACAGCCGTTTTAAAGGTGAGGGCTGTGAGGACTGGGGAATCTCTGATATCTGTGCAGTCATCTCGTCAGACGGCGGAAGAAGTTTTGGTAAGGAGCGGACGGTTCTGACCTGCGAGGAGGAAAACGCAGTCAATATTATGTCACTGTCTTTGCTGGATATGGAAAATGGTGATATTGGTCTGTTTTATCTGGTGCGCCATACGTATACCATGATGCAGATGTATATGAGGCGTTCACAAGATGGGGGCGAGACATGGAGTGACCGCGTGCTGTGCACACCGCAGGAGGATTTCTTTGTGGTCAACAATGACCGGGTGGTACGTCTGGAAAGCGGAAGGATTTTGATTCCGGCTGCCGCGCACAGGACTGGACGTCTGGGTGAGACCAAAGAAAATTTTATGGATTACTGTTCGGAAGTCGTGTTCTTTTATTCTGATGATGATGGATATACATGGCAGGCTGCGGAGGGAAAATGCTGTATGCCCAGCATGAAAAACTGCACCTCGGGATTGCAGGAGCCGGGTGTAATCGAGTTAAATCCCGGAATTTTATGGGGATTTGCAAGGACTGATCTGGGGAGACAGTATGAGATGTACTCCTTGGATAACGGAAATACATGGACGGCTGCACAGCCCTCACGGTTTACTTCACCAAACAGCCCATTGAGCATGAAGCGGGATCATACGGGCGCCATCTGGGCAGTCTGGAATCCGATTCCAGAGTACAATGGACGTGAGAAAAAGACAGATATCTTCACAGGGGGACGCACGCCGTATGTAATCGCAGTCAGCAGGGACAACGGAGAGACTTTTACAAGAGAGGTGGCATTTGAGACACAAGAAGATCACGGGTATTGCTATTGTGCCATTTATTTCTTGGAGGATGCGATGCTGCTGGCATATAATGCCGGAGGGCCTGAGGACAGAAGCTGTCTGGCCAGAACACGCATTCGCAGGATTGGCTGGGACGAGCTGAGCAACGCATTTGAATGATATAGAACATTTTAAGGAGGGTAAGTATATGAAGAAGAGGTTCGTGATGAAAAAGTTATTTCCACTGACATTGTGTACCGTGCTTATGGTATCAGGGTGTGCTGGCGCGGCAGGAGACGACGCTGCGGTCAACAATGAGGCAGTGCCCGACCCGGATAAGACCTATGATATTTCCTACACCGGATATTGGTGCTATTCTGATTATGAGGATGGTTCTTTTGCAGAAAAGTTAATCGAAGACGCACTCAATATCAATATCACCGTGGAGAAGGCAGAGACGACAGACACCATTGATCTTTTGCTGGCTTCGGGGGAGATGCCGGACTGCATGTGGACACAAGAAAAGACGCCGAAATGGATGCAGGAGCAGGAGTTAATCCGCCCGATTCCAAGGTCCATGGTGGAAAAATATTGTCCTCAGATAATAGAGTACTATAATGAAAATCCATTGATATATAAGATGGTGCTCAATCCAGAAAATGAAGATGAATTTATGTATCTGGCGGGTGTGACATTTCAATTTGTAGATTATTATCTTCCCGGGGATTTTTATCGTTATGACTGGATCGAGAACTTGGGCATTGATCTGGGCGTCGAGGTAGAGCAGGTTTCTGACCGGCTGTATGTGGCGTCTGACGGCATCGAGTTGAGTAAATTTATCGAGATTATGGACGCGTTTGTCAACAAAGACCCCGACGGAAATGGCGTCAACGATACGATTGGGGCGACAGCGCCTGACTGGAGAGTGGGGCAGCTTGGGCAGTTTTATAGCGCGTATGGATTTATGAAGGAAATCAACGATGTAAACGGCAGGGCAGAGCAGTGTTACGCGATGGAAGAATACAAGGAATTTCTGAAAGGTTTTCAGGAGTTGTACAAGAAGAATCTGCTGGACCCGGAGATTATCAGCAATGACAGAACACTCGGCTGGGACAAGGTGAATACAGGTGCCTCAGGATACTGGATTAGTTCGACCAACGCACTCAATAGCTGGGCTATGGACAGGCCGCCGCTCACACTGCTCGATCGTGATCCCAATGCAAAAATCTTGGCGACACCCGGTCTCAGACCCGACGGCGGTGAGGTGAGGGCTGTTGTGGACCCGACGCCGGCGTATGGAAACTTCTTTGTCAACGCCAATGTGGACGATGAAAAACTTGCTAAGATCTTGGAATTTTTTAACTATACTATCTTTGGCGCCGGGGACAAAGAGGTTACGGCCCAGTTGATGTTTGGAGAAAAAGATGTAGACTGGAAGTGGGACGAGACAGGTGAGACTCCTATTAAGATAAATAATCTAAATTCCGGCGACAAGGGAACATGGAGCTTTAGCCAGTTTGGCCAGACAGAGGAAGTGTCAAGATGGGTTGGCGAGGAGCCGCTCTTCCAGGCAGGAGGAAAATACTGGACAGCGTCAGAAAATGGCTCATGGCTGAAATGGCAGCACAGGCCCTATAAGAAGGACTTGGCAAATGAGACAAAATATGAAGAGATTTATCAGGAAATCAGGGGCGATCTGGACGCGTATGTGGCAAGTTACCGGACGCAGGCTTTCCTGGGACAGATTGATGTAGATGCGACATGGGACGAGTATCTGACTGAACTGGACAGACTCGGCTACAACAAAATGATGGACGAGCTGGAGTCTCTGCCGTCTCTGGAGGAGATGATCGCGGAGTATCAGAAGTAAAAATAGTGCGAGAAATGCCTGAAATACGGCATTTCTCATATGGATTTGAGTCGCGGCAGGACCACGACATGAGGGTTAGTGTGAGATTGTCTCCACAATCGACATTTTTTGAAGCTTTTTGACGGGCGTGTGTATTGCCAGTATGATCGAGATCACGACGATCAGAAAGATAATACAAAGCTCTGCTGCCGGAGGCTGCCATGGGTCATTCCAGCGATAGGTCACTAGAAATTCATATAGTTTTTTATTTAAGAAGAGTCCCAGTATTGTTCCGCTGATTCCGCCCACTGCCGCATAAGTGATTGTCTCGGCAACAATCATCTTCGTGAGCTGATCATCACTCATTCCGATGGCGCGCAGTCCGCCGTACTGCTTCGTTCGCGCCTCAACACTCATGGCGACACAGTTCATAATATTGCAGATTGTCACCATGGCTATCAGAAACAGAAACCCATACAGAAACAGCTTAAAGGAATAGTTTGCGCCAAGCACACTCTGATTGTTCATGCGCTGGTCAGAAATGGTGCAGTCTGTGCCCGCCAGTGCACGAATAGCATCCACATCTGCCTCCATAGCCCTGCGGTTTAGCTGGAGGTCAATGACGGTGTACGCATCCTCACCTGTAATCTGCCGAAATGTCTCCTCCGAGCACAGAATAATGTCGCCGTCAGATGCATGAAAGGGACTTTCAGACACCATACCTGTTATCGTTATTTCAGCGGTCTGACCATGAATGGTGAGCGCTACGGTGTCCCCTGTCTGAATCTGCGTTTGGTTGTTGTACTGGGGCGCTGATACGATAAGACCTGTATTGGTCTGTGTCTGCACATCATTTAGGGAACCGTTTAACAGGTATTTTTTGGCCCACTGAAACTGTTGTGCGTCATAGGAGATTAGGACAGCGGTATTTTCTCTGCCGTTTGACAGCGTCGGAAGATTGTATGCAAACATGCGGCCGTAAGCGCGTTTGACAGCCGGATTTTCCTGCAATGCTGTGAGCAGCGAGCGGTCGATGGTGCATGAGGCTTCGCCGTCTTCCCTATGCATGATCGTGATATCTGGTGTCCACGGGTTCAGCGCCTTGATGGCGTGCTTCATGAAGTCAATCGTCGTGGAGAAGGACAAAAAGAGGATAATGCTCAAGGCAAAGGACGCGGAAACCAGCAGAAGATTTCTGCGGCTTGCCTTGGCGTGATGAATGCCAAGTGCGGTCTCAATTTTGCAGAATGTCGTGCTGGCGGCGCGGTGCACGGGCATAAGCCGGTTGGCGTTTCCTGACACTGCCGTGAGCGGGGACGCCTTTGACGCCCTTTTTGCAGGTGCGCGCGATGCAAGCAGCACTGTTAAAATGCCAATGACAGCGCCGGCGCCAATGCTTGGCAGACTGACCGCAAAGACAGGCATGGTGGCAAAATAAATGGGACTGAGTGCACGAAGAACCGCGCACAGCACCCAGATGATGACTGTACCTGAAAGGATGCTTACAGGGATGGCAAAGGTGCACAGACTGAGCGCTTCCCTGTGGACGAGGCGCATAATCTGTCCCGGTGTCGCGCCCACACAGCGGAGCATTCCGAAGAACTGCGTCCGTCCGGCGATATTGCTGTTAAGGCTTCCTGCAATCATAAGAACACCTGCCAGCAGAACCAGTGCGGACAGAATGGCGGCAGCAGTGTAAATCATCATCATAAATTGGTTTCCCTCATCGCCCTGTCCCATTAGTCCCAGCAGCATTGCCTGTTCGCCAATCTGCGTATCTGATAGCTGGAACTGTGTCTTGATGTCATTGATGGTTTGGCGTATTGTGCGGTGGTTGTGAAACTGAACCAGAAAACAACTGTTGTAGTTATCTGGTGTGCCGTTCTCCACATTCGGATAAAAGCTGCGGAAGGAACGAGTATTCATAAAGACACCATAAATGTCCTTGCTCAGTATCATGGGCAGGTCATTGGCAAAGCCAGATATGGTGAAAAAGGTTTCTGCGCCGTCACTGTCGCATATGGCGATCTGGCTGCCAATAGAAAGCCCTAGCTCCTTTTTGATATTGCCACTCACAAGCACTTCTTGGTTCGTTTGTGGAAATGTGCCCTCCGAGATCGTATTGGCATAGATTTCATCCAATAAAGAAGCCTCACTTCCGCAGATGACGACATCCTTGCCCGCAATCTGATAGCCTTTGTCAAGAGCATAATTCAATGTGCCATAGCAGGAAAGCACGCGGACCTCAGGGCGCGCTGCAATCAGTTCAGCTTCCGCATCGCTGATGGATTTGAGTGCAATATGCCAGTTGCCATCCTCCTGCTTGGTCTTAATAAGCTGGCTCTGAATATACATATCCGCCATGCCAAAGATGGCTGTCACAAGCAGCACAGACAAATAGATGCAAAAGACGGACATGCGGTTTTGCTTCCGGTGTGCCTTTGCGTAGAGCGCAACAAGTTCAAGATAATTTCTCATCTCTGTACAATGCTCCTTTCCCGGTTGTATTTTTCGGATTAGACTGGCAATCATCGTACAGACAGCCGTCTGCCACGCGCAGCACCTTGTCAGTGGATGCTGCCAGCGCATTGTTGTGCGTGATCATCAAGATTGTCTGCTGATACTGTCTTGACGCTTTGACGAGCAGGTCAAGTACCTCCTGGCTGTTGCGGCTGTCGAGGTTGCCTGTCGGTTCATCAGCCAGAATCAGCTTGGGTCTTGTGATTAAGGCGCGCCCGATGGCGACACGCTGCTGCTGTCCGCCGGAGAGCTGGTTCGGCAGATGGCGGCGCCTGTTCTCTAAGCCGAGGATTTCTAGTATCTCCTCAACGACCGCCGGGTCCGGCTTACAATAGTCAAGCAGCAGCGGAAAGATGATATTTTGCTCCACAGTCAGCTCCGCCACAAGCTGAAAAGACTGAAAAATAAAGCCAATATTGCGCCGCCGAAAGATCGTGCGCTCCTTCTCCTTCAATGTAAAAAGATTGTGCCCGTCAATGCGGATTTCCCCCGATGTGGGAGTGTCAAGTGCGCCGATGCAGTTTAAAAGCGTGCTCTTGCCAGAGCCGGACTCGCCGATCACTGCGCAGAATGCTCCTTTCTCCAGTGAGAAGGACACATTTCTTAAGGCATTGACCTGCGTCTCGCCTTTCCCGTAGGTTTTGCATAGATTGTTTACTTGTAAAATCTCCATAATGTTGTTTTGAGACTCCTTTCTGTAAGGCATTTGCAGCATCGTAAATATTTCTTATTTTATCAGCTTCTATGATGCCTATATATGAATTGGTGTAAATGAATCATAGCAAATGCAGGTTACAGGGAGGTGAATTTTAGCTTACGGATTTGTAAGGTTTTATGAGGCATCAGAAGTATCGCAGGATTTGAGCGCGTTAGGGAAAAAAATTGTAAAACAAGTCCCAAGCTGCGGTGTGCTCTGCACGGTAATCGTTCCGCCCTGTCCCTCCACAATCGACTTGGCAAGCGGCAGTCCCAGTCCGATGCCGGGTGTGTCAGACGACTGGCTGCTCCGGTAAAAACGCTTAAAAATATGATGGATATCCTCAGGTGCAATACCGTCCCCATCATCAGCGATTCGAATGATTGTACTCAGTGGCGACGTTTCCCATGTGATGCGGATGGTGCCGTTTGTGTGGGTGTGATCGAGCGCATTTTTGACGAGATTGCCGACTGCCTCAACGGTCCAAGCAGGGTCACACACGATGGTTTCCGCCAAAGAGTCCGATGCGGAGGTCCTGTCCATGATCAATATCTTCCCTTCATTTAAGGCGCGTGTCGTCAGTTCGCTTATAGCTTGCAAGATTAGTTTATACAGATCGCATTCCTGCCGCTCAAACACCACATTTCCCGCGTCAAGCCTTGTGATCTTAAGCATGGATTGGATGAGCTGCTCCATGCGTTTGAGTGCAGTTCCGGTCTTGGCGGCAAACTGGCGTATCACATCTGGCTGGTCAGGCTCATTTTCCATAATTTCCTGATACATGGACAGTGCAGCCAAAGGTGTCTTTAGCTGATGGGAAATATCGGAGATGGTATTTCGCAGGAAAATCTTTGATGCGCGCTCGGTGTCATTCTGAGCCTGAAGCATGGTTGCTAACCTGTCCACGGCGGAGAACATCTGATAGAGAGAACCTTCGCCCATCTGCGGCAGGCGGCAGGAAAAACATCCGATCGCATAGCTGTCAATCATAGCGGCGGCGCGCTGGTAAAGCGCGTCCCGTTTCAAAAAAAATCGCAGGCTGGCGCCAAGGAGGATGAGACAGGCTGGAAGCACCAGCGTCAGGGCGCGCCTGCCTGTATTTATTTGAAAGTTCTGGAGCTGTGGAAGAAACTGTGTCTCCAGTGCTGGACGGACGCCGATTTTTGTCAGAAGCCTTTCGCCTGCCTGCATTTGACTGCCGGTGCCGCCAAAACTGACACTGGTGTCAGTGAGCGCCCGCGCGATCACGATCTCAGGAACCCCCTGTGCGCTGAGCGAGGCAGCGATTGATGTATCATGGCGCAGAAGCATTGTTTTTGCCTCCTGTGCCGCACCGCGGCATAATAGCATTGCGGCGAGCAGCAGAAAAAGCGACAGTGCACTCAGAAAGAGAAAATACCGCCGTACTTGCTGGTCCTGCATCAGTCTTGTGTCCATAGTCATGTGCATCTCCTTTTCATCTTATTATGGCATCCAACGGTATCCAAATCCGCGCACCGTAATCAAATGCTGTGGCTGTGACGGGTCAGGCTCAACCTTCTCGCGAAGCCGCCGTATGTACACGGACAAAGTATTGTCGTCCACAAAATCCCCTGTATTGTCCCAGAGTGCGTCCAAGATCGTCTCTCTTGTGACAACGTGGTCTGCGTTCCGCACAAGCAGGCTGAGCAGGCGGTATTCTGCCCGTGTCAGTTCCACGGCGGCGCCGTCCACCGTCACACGGTTTGCGGCAAAGTCCATCGAGAGGGCACCGGAGGAGAGCACAGGCTCGGCAGTGTAGTTTGTCCGCCGCAGCAGCGCACGGATTCGGGAGCACAGCTCTCCGAGCTTAAAGGGCTTTGTGATATAGTCGTCTGCGCCGCTGTCCAGACCGCGGATAACATTCACCTCCTCGTCGGAGGCTGTGAGAAATATAATGGGGAGCTGGCTGCCGTCTGCCCGCAGCTTCTCACAGACCTCAAAGCCTGTGCCGTCGGGCAGGGTGACATCGAGAAGCAGCAAATCATAGGGCGCAGACTGGCGCATACACGCCATTGCCCCGCTCACGGTGCGCACGGTTTCTACATCGAACCCATTTTTTCCAAGGGCGTATTCCAGCCCGTCAATCAGACTGGCATCGTCCTCCAATAATAATATTCTGGTCATGGGACAAGCCTCCTTTTGGCATAAATTGTCTCTCGGAATCTCTCTTGCGCCTGCCGCTGGTTTTGCGCAGCTATACGGCGGTGGGAGTTTATTGTATTATAGCGCATTTTTTTAGGGAGCACTACTACAAAAATGACAGAAGTGTCAATATAGCTGCAATAAACTGCTGAATATGTGCAAAAAGATTGCGAAATATAATAATATATACAATTAATTCTGGCTTTATGCACAAAATAAATCGTCATTTATACTAAAAATACGAAAAAATCAAAATAATAATTAACAAGTCTTTACAATGGTGAAAATATAAGTTATAATCCCGTTATACAATATTACTAAATTCACCTACGACCGGAAAGGGAGGTAAACGACTATGAAAAAATTCAACAAAAAATTTTTGTGCACATTGCTCTCTGTCTCAATGCTGGTATTTATGACAGCGTGCGGCGGCAAGAGCGACAGTGCACCGGCATCAAATTCAAACACAGCTTCTAACTCAGATGCAAAGACAGACACACCAGCGGCGGCGGACACAGATACCGCAGCGCCAGCGGACACAGAAGCGCCGGCTTCCAAAGATGGAAGTGTGGCAGTATTCTACTATACCTATGGTGATACATACATTTCAAGTGTGCGCGCAGCATTGGATTCCGCACTCGACGCAGCGGGCATCAAGTATCAGGATTATGACAGCAACAACAGCCAGACAACCCAGTCCGAGCAGGTGACGACAGCGCTTACACAGGGCGCGACAGTACTTGTAGTCAATCTGGTAGACACAGGTTCCGATGACGCGGCAAAGAACATCATCACACAGGCAAACGGCGTTCCAGTTATTTTCTTCAACCGCTCTGTGAGCGAGGAAGCAGTGACAAGCTCAGACAAGTGCGTCTTTGTCGGCACAGACTATGAGATGGCTGGACATATGCAGGGCGAGATGATCGGAAACTATCTGTTGGAAAACTATGACACACTGGATTTGAACGGCGACGGCACAATCTCTTACGTAATGTTCAAGGGTCAGGAGGGCAACGCAGAGGCAGATGCGAGAACACAGTACGGTCAGGAGGACGCAGACGCGATTCTGACAGGCGCAGGCAAGCCGGCACTGAGCTTCTATGACAGCGCAAACAGCAACAAGTATCTGGTAGATCAGGCGGGCGCATGGTCCTCCGCAGCAGCGACAGAGTATATGCAGACAATCATGTCACAGTACAGCGAGGCAAACAACAACATGGTTGAGCTCGTGATCGCAAACAATGACGAGATGGCAATCGGCGCCATTACCGCATTGCAGAATGCAGGCTACAATAAAGAGGGCGCTACAGTGATTCCTGTATTTGGCGTGGACGCGACAGATGCAGCAAAAGATGCCATCGCAGCAGGCTCTATGATCGGCACGATCAAACAGGACGCAGAAGGTATGGCAAATACCATCGCAAGCATCACAGCGAATTATATGGACGGCAAGGAAGCATTTGACGGCGTAGATTCCGCAAATGTGGTTGGTACATGGCGTGTCAACATTCCGTATGCTACATATACAGGCAACTAATCAACATCAGTCATCGACGATGCAGCCGCACTTCGGTGCGGCTGTTGCTAATTCAAGCAGGAGGTGAGAATGAAGATGCAGGAGACAAATGCTTCCGCAAATGTCCTCCTAAAGATGGAGGGAATTTGCAAAGAATTTCCCGGTGTCAAGGCGCTCGACAACGTCCATCTGACCGTGAAGGCGGGAACCGTCCACGCGCTGATGGGAGAGAACGGAGCCGGCAAATCCACACTGATGAAATGTCTGTTCGGCGTGTATTCAAAGGACAGCGGCGACGTATATCTGGAGGGCAGAAAGGTAGAGTTCAAGAACTCCAAAGAGGCGCTCGAGAACGGCGTGGCGATGGTGCATCAGGAGTTGAATCAGGCACTCAAGCGCAATGTGATGGACAATATGTGGCTGGGGCGTTTTCCGCGGATTGCAAGCTGGTGTCCGCTCACCAGCGAGAAAAAGATGTATGAGGAGACGAAGAAGCTCTTCGAAGATTTGGAAATCAATGTGGACCCCAAGCGGGTGATGAGCACCATGCCTGTATCCCAGCGGCAGATGGTGGAGATTGCCAAGGCGGTTTCGTATCAATCCAAGATTATCGTGTTTGACGAGCCGACTTCTTCCCTGACAGAAGAAGAAGTAGAACATTTGTTCAGAATTATCAATATGCTGCGTGACCGTGGCTGCGGTATTATTTATATTTCTCATAAAATGGAAGAGATTCTGCGTATCTCCGATGAAGTGACAATCATGCGCGACGGCCAGTGGATTGCGACCCGCGATGCAAAGACACTCACCATGAATGAGATTATTAAATTAATGGTTGGGCGCGAGCTGACAAACCGCTATCCAGAGAAGGACAACGTAGTAGGCAGCCCGCTGCTAGAGGTCAAATCCCTCACAGCGATGTACTCCAAGCTCAAAGACGTATCCTTTGTAGCCAAAAAGGGAGAGGTTCTGGGCGTCGCAGGTCTGGACAGCTCAGGGCGGACAGAGCTTTTGGAAAATATATTTGGCATCGCAACGCGCAAGGGCGGCGAGATTTATCTCCACGGAAAACGCGTGATGAACCGCAATGCGCGGGAATCAATCGCAAACAAATTTGCACTGCTCACAGAAGAGCGGCGTGCGACAGGAATCTTTGCCATTCGTGATATTCAGGCAAACACCACGATCTCTAGTCTGCGCAAATACTATTATAAAGGATTTCCGCTTCTCAACAACAAGAAGCTCACAGAAGTGACAGAGTGGGGAATCAATGCAATGCGCACCAAAACGCCGACCCAGAAAACGCAGATTCGTTCACTGTCCGGCGGTAACCAGCAGAAGGTGATTCTGGCGCGCTGGCTGCTCACCGACCCAGAGGTGCTGCTGCTCGACGAACCGACCCGCGGAATTGACGTAGGCGCGAAGTATGAGATTTACCAGCTCATTTTAAATCTGGCAAAAGAGGGCAAGACCGTCATCATGGTATCCTCCGAGATGCCAGAGCTTTTGGGTGTGTGTGACCGGATTCTAGTCATGTCCGGTGGGCAGCTTGCCGGGGAGGTAGATGCAAAGACCGCGACGCAGGAGGAGATTATGACTCTGGCTGCAAAATATGCGTGATAGATCACAAAAATTCTTCGATAGACAGGAGGTATGAACTGTGGCTGAAAAAGATAATTTAAAAAAAATCGGGGATCTGCTGCTCAATAATGCCATGTACATCATTATCGCACTGGCAGTCGTGTACATCACGATTATGCGCCCCTCATTTTTGGGAATCCCCTCAATCGTAAATATATTGTCCCTGACGGCAGCAAAGCTGCCAATCGCACTGGGAATCGGCGGATGTATCGTGCTGACCGGAACGGATATCTCCGCAGGCCGTGTAGTCGGTCTGACAGCGTGTATCTCTGCCTCGCTGCTGACAACAGTTTTTAAAGTATTTCCCGATATGTCAAACGCCGCGCCGCTGCCGCTGGTACTGCTGCTGGTAATCGGTGTGGGCGCGCTTGTTGGCTTCGTAAATGGTTTTAGCGTGGCAAAGTTTAAACTGCACCCGTTTATCGTTACACTGTCAACACAGTTGATTGTGTACGGCGCTATTTTGATGTACCTGATGCGGGGCGTAAACAACGGCCAGACGCTGAGCGGGCTGGCGGACAATTACCGTTCCTTTATCACAGGCACCTTGTTTAGCATCGGCGGTGTGGCAGTTCCCAAATATGTGCTCTACTCCCTGATTCTTACCATTATTATGTGGATAATCTGGAATAAGACAACGTTTGGAAAAAATATGTTTGCAGTCGGCTCAAACGAGGAGGCAGCAAACGTTTCCGGCGTCAATGTAATGCGCACAATTATCATGGTGTTCATGCTTGCAGGCATGATGTACGGCATCACAGGATTTCTTGATGGCGCCCGCATCGCATCTGCGAACGCAAACACTGGTTTAAACTATGAGTGTGACGCGATTGCGGCATGTGTAATCGGCGGCGTGTCCTTTGTCGGCGGAATTGGACGCATCAGCGGTATTGTGGTGGGCGTACTGCTTTTGCAGATTATTTTTACAGGACTGAATTTCCTTGCCGTGGACGCCAACATGCTCTATATCATCAAAGGTTTGATAATCCTGATCGCCTGCGCAATCGACATGCGCAAGTATCTGGTGCGCAAATAAGCGATGGCAGGTCAGACGATGAATACTATAGAACAACAAAAACAGGACCAGAAAAATACAGTGCCCCAGCGTCAGTTGCGGGGGCTGTATTCCAAGGTTAATATCTCCGTCAAATCCCTGAATATCATTATCGTGGTTCTCGCGGCGGCGCTCATTCTCTGCATGGTAGTCGGCGTGTCCAACGCAGGTTTTACGGTCCAGTTTGATTCTCTGGGCGGGACAACGGTAGAAAGCCAGAAGCGTCAGTACGGAGAACTGCTCGAGGCACCCAGCCCGCCCACGCGGGAGGGCTATTCTTTTGATGGCTGGTATCTGGATATCAATACGACTAGACCGTGGAATCTGGAAAAGGACACTGTCACAGAGTCAATGACACTGTATGCGGGGTGGCATATTTTATAAAAATACATAATCCGTCTGGCGTTGGATACCGCAAGATGGATTATGTTTTTTTATGCACACAGACGCAGTAAGGAAATAAGCAGCAAAGAAAGTTGAAAATCCACATTTTATGGTATATAGTATAAAACAAGCCATAGATTATAAAAGGAATCCGCGATGAAAACAGAAAAAATCAAATACCCCCTGAAAAATAAATTAATCGTTCTGGTGCTGGTCGCGATGGTGCCGATTCTCTATGTGGCAATCTATCTGATTCTGGCGCTTGTAAATTACAGCCGCGCCTACGACCAGATTGTAAACAGTATGCTGCTTGCCAACGCGTACAACATCAACTTCAAGGAGGAGATGGACGAGAGTCTCTACAAATTAGTCGTCAGCAATGTCACATTTGGCACCATCGAGGAGGACGGGACACTCAAGGACCCTTACAGTCTCATTGATGCGCTGCGCACAGAGAGCAACCACCTCCTTGGCATGACAACCGACCGCGAGAGCCGTGTCTGGCTGCAAAGCCTCCTGCGCAATGTCGATACGCTGGAGGACCGCGTGGACGATATCAAGGCAAATCAGGAAGCAGAGGGGCAGTATGATAAAAATATTGACATGCTGTACAATGATATCTATATCCTCACAGAGCTGATACAGGACGATATCCAGTATTATATTTACTATCAGACCAAGAGCATTGAGCAGTTAAAAATACAGTTAAATAAAGAAGTCGAGCGCGTCATCATCATCAGTATTCTGCTGGGCGGCTGTATTGTGGCGGCGGTCATTTTGATTACCAGCGCGATTCTTAACAGCATCACAAAGCCAATTCAGGAGTTGTGCGGGATTACGAGCAGGATTGCGGAGGGCAATTTCTCAGACCGCGTGCGGGTGCAGACCGAAGATGAACTTGAAGTGCTCTCAGACAGTGTGAATGACATGTCAGAAAATCTGGAGGTGATGGTAAACCAGATTAAGGAGGACGAGCGCAAGATGCGCTATGCAGAGCTGCGTCTGCTGCAAGAGCAGATTAATCCGCACTTTCTGTACAACACGCTCGACACGATTGTCTGGCTGATTGAGGGCGACGACCCCGACAAGGCAGTGGATGTTGTCGTGGCGCTCTCGGAATTTTTCCGTCTGGTGTTGAGCAAAGGGAAGGAAACCATCTCGATTCGCGAGGAAAAAGAGCATATTCGCGGCTATCTGGAAATCCAGCAGGTGCGCTATCAGGACATTCTCGACTATGAGATTGCCATTCCGCCAGAGTTGTATGCGTATAAAATCTTAAAGCTGACTTTGCAGCCGCTTGTTGAAAATTCTCTGTACCATGGGATTAAGTACAAGCGCGCAAAAGGGAAAATCTGGGTTACAGGCGTGCTGCAGCGCGGTGCATCGCCCAGGGAGGATACGATACTGCTGTGCGTGCAGGACAATGGGATTGGAATGGAGGCCAACGAGGTGAAACGGCTTCAGGCGGAGATTGCAAAACCCTGTAAAGAAACCGAAAAAGGATTTGGGCTGGCAAATGTGAACGAGCGTCTCCGCATGAATTTTGGTATGGAGTACGGCATAACAATAGAGTCCCAAAAAGGTGCGGGCACAAAAGTCAGCATTGTGATCCCTGCCGTGAAGCTCAGTGACCCGCCGGCAGGGGAATTGCTGCGGGAAGGCGGACAGGAGGAGAGCGTATGAAAAGACTTTCAGAAAAGCTGTCAGTTACATGCAAAAAGCTGATTTTTGGCCACGTAGGCGCATGTATTATCATATTGTGCATTCTCCCCGTGCTTTTTATCGGGCACAGTTTTTTCCGGGGCTTTGACATTAAAATAGAACAAATGTCCGCTGATACAGAGGAGGAGGATTTGATCGTAGTCGGCTTTTCCCAGCTAGGAAGCGAATCCGGCTGGCGCACAGCGCACACGGCGTCGATACAGCAGGCGCTGACAAAGGACGCGGGATATTTTTTGATTTATAACAATGCCCGTCAGATGCAGGAAAACCAAATTAAGGCAATACGCAGTTTTATCTCCCAGCGCGTTGACTATATCGTGTTTGCGCCGGTGATAGAGGACGGGTGGGACACTGTGCTTTTGGAGGCGAAAAGCGCGGGCATTCCAGTGATTGTCACAGACCGTATGGTCAATGTGCAGGACGATTCACTCTACACGGCATGGATTGGCACAGATGCCAAAGAGGAGGGAAAAAAGGCGGGCAGATGGCTGGAGACGTATCTTGGACAAAAGCGCCGCCAGCCGGAGGAAGTCAACATTGTCGTTTTGAAGGGCACCGTTGGCTCTACAGCGGAAATCGGCAGAACAAAAGGCTTTGGTGAGATTGCCGCACAGCATGACAACTGGCACATACTCGAATCCGTCACGGCAGAATTTACGGCAAACAAGGCAAAGGAAGTGATGCGCAGTATGCTGCGGCGCTATCCCGAGATGAATGTGCTGATCTCGCAGAATGACGACATGACGATGGGCGCCATCGAGGCGATGGAGGAGGCAGGCATCCGATTTGGGGAGGGCGGTGACGTGACGGTCATCTCCTTCGATGCCACACGCGATGCGCTAGAGCTGATTCAGGAGGGACGAATCAATGTAGATGTGGAGTGCAATCCAGTGCAGGGCGCCTATGTCGGTGAAACCATTCAAAAACTGGAAAAAGGCGAAACTGTACAGAAACACTATGTCGTGGAGGAAAAGGTCTTTACGAGAGAAAATGCCGAAGAATTTCTGGAACACCGGAAATATTGACTGGGCCAAAATAGAAAAAAGAGGGAAAACAAATGTTAAAAGTATTTTTGGTGGAGGACGAAAGCATCGTCCGTGAAGGGCTGAAAAACAATATTCCGTGGCAGGAATACGGCTATCAGTTTACCGGGGAGGCGAGCGACGGGGAGATGGCGCTGCCCATGCTTCGCAAAATCCGTCCTGATGTTCTCCTCACGGATATCAAAATGCCGTTTATGGACGGGCTTGCGCTGAGCCAGATCGTGACGCAGGAAATTCCAGAGATGAAGATTGTCATTATCAGCGGCTACGACGAGTTTGAGTACGCGCAGCAGGCAATCCGTCTGGGCGTCGAGCAGTATCTCTTAAAACCCATCACAAAAAACACGCTCAAAAAGGTGCTGCTCGAGCTTCGGGAAAAGATTGAGACGGAGCAGGAGCAAAAAAATTATCTGGAAACCTTCCAGAATGAGATGAAGGAGTATGAAAATTATGCGCGCCGCAGTTTTCTGGAAAAAGTGTTTGGCGGTGTGTTTACCGTGCAGCAGATCTATGAGGAGGCGGCAAAGCTTTCACTGGACTTGGACGGCCCCTGCTACAATCTCGTACTGCTTAATCTGCAGGTAAAACGGCAGAGCCCGGAACATGCAATGCTTGAGCCGGAGGGTGTCGGGCAGGTGCGCGAAGCGCTGTTCCGGTATTTTATGCGGTTTCCAGAATATCTGATATTCCAATGGAACATCAGTTTGTATTGCATTCTGATAAAAGGTGAGGCAGACCAGATGGAACGGCTGCGCGGGCAGTGTGTCGAAAATATTGAAAAAATCTGTTTGCAGGAGGCATTTTCAATGGAGTGGTATGCGGCGGTGGGAGAGCCTGTAGAGCGTCTGTCCCTGCTGCCAGCGTGTTATGCGAAGGTAAACCATATCCTCGCGCACCGTTTTTTCAGTCCCAAGTGCCATATTCTCACGGAGAAGGACACGGACGGGCTTTTGCCGGGAAAAGACTTGAAGAGTTTTGCGTCGGTGGACAGCGCGAAGGTCAGTCCAGATATCATTCATGGATTTTTGCGGGAAGGAAAACAGGCGGAAATCAAGGATTTTGTAAGCGGGTATCTCGCCGGTGTCAAAGATGCGCTGGAATCGCGCTTGTTCCGCGATTACCTGCTCTTAAACATACGGTTTACCACGATACATTACATGGGAAGCCTCGGCGTGAGCCAGCAGGATTTCTTGCCGCAGGACGATGATGCCAAGGTGCGTGAGGCATCTGGCAGCGGCGGCAGTATCGACACGTACATGCAGGAGCTGTTAGAGCGCGCGCTCGCGCTACGCGACAGAGAGAGTGAAAACCAAGGGAAACATGTGCTTAAAAATGGATTGAAATACATTGAGGAAAAGTTCTGTGATGAGTCACTGTCCCTAAACAGCGTGGCGGGCGCCATCGGCGTCAGCGGCAACTATTTCAGCAGCATATTCAGTCAGGAAATGCAGATGACCTTTATTGAATACGTCACCAAAAAGCGCATGGAGAAGGCGAAGAAACTCCTAGTCCAGACACAGCTGCACTCCAGCGAGATTGCCGGGGAGGTAGGGTATAAAGATCCGCATTATTTCAGCTTTGTATTCAAGAAAACAGTGGGCTGTACACCGAGAGAATATCGGAATGGAAAATAAACATTTATTTAGACTATTAAATGGCTGGCGGCGCGGCACTGCGTTTGATCACAAGCTGCCAAGGGGAATTTTGCGGAAGGACAGAAGCCCCCTTCATTAAACTGATGACAGACTCGGCGGCGGCAGTGCCCAGCCCGTGCGTCTGCTGGGCGTAGCATGTCATCTGCACTGCGGACAAATCACTAAGATAAGAACAGTCAAAACAGACCACACTCACATCTTCTGGAACGCGCACATTTCTGTAAGACAATTCCTTCACCAGCCAGTAGGCAATCTCGTCATTGCAGCACACAATGGCAGTGACCGCTTTGAGCTGTCTGGACAAAAACCCGGACAGAAAGCCGGTATCCTGCCGTTTCTGCAATGCGGTAAGCTGGCGCGAGTCAAAACCGCAGAGGTATTCCTCGCACGGCAAAAGCTGCGCTTCCCGCAGAGCAGACAACAACCCAAAACGCTGTTCGGTGCTCTGTAGATCATCTGTATTGAAAATCCCGCCGATTTTCTGGTGTCCCAGCGATGCAAGATATATTCCCAGCGAATAGCCGCCGTTGTAGTTGTCATCTTTGAGAGTGGGAACGTCGGGCAGATTGCTGTATCCTCCGCGGAAAAACAACAGCGCAGTGCCCTTTTGCATGAGTCGCTGGTATAAGTCATAGTTTGGCGTCGGAAAGCTGGTCTTGCAGCCCTCGCTCACAATTCCGCGCACCGGCGTTTCTTGATTTTCCAGCAAAAACTGAAGGATTTCGCGCTCCTTCGAAATTTGATTTTCCGTCACATAGATTGTCCACGAAAACCCGTGCTTTTGCAGCGTGCCGCACAAGTCAGCAAGCAGCCGCGGATAAATGTATTCTGTGTTGGAATGGACTAGAATGGCAATCTGGTTTGCCCCTTTTTGGCGCAGGTTTGGGACAGCATACGAGCCGCTGCCCTGACGCTTTTGGATAAGATGCTCGTCCTCTAAGACCGAGAGCGCTTTTCGAATCGTCTGGCGGCTGACATGGTACATCTGGCAGAGCGCGGCTTCCGTCGGAAGCTGGTAGGCAGCGCCGGAATTGTTTTCGTAGAAATCTTTCTGCTGGTTCTGCTGGATTAAGTTTTTGAGCTGGCTGGCAAGCTGGAGATATTTTGCGGGCATGGGGGAGACTCCTTTTCGTTTTTTATTGATTACACCAGCTCCGTCATCTCGGCTTCAAGTTCCTTTAATTCCTCCAATGACAGTAAAGATACACAATCTGCAATTTCTTCAAGGGTCATTTTCCCTTTTTTTATCATTCTTTCGGCTGTTTTTCTGTCCGTCTCTTTTTCAATATCATTCGCATACATTTTCATAATCTGCTCTTCATCAAACAAACTCATCATAATTGTCCAAGGTCTGCTATGCAGACCATACCTCCTTTTCCCTGTCAAGCAAATATTCTCTTAAAACATTTCTGTCTTTGCATATGCGGCGTGTCACATCAACTACTTGCGTCTGTCTTGTACTGTCCGGCATCTGATCACCTCATTTTTTTGTCATTATTATATCATAAGCGCGCGCGCAATGCCAGTTATTTTGCTGGCAGGCTGCACCAAGCATTTATATTAGATATATTATTTATACCGAGATAAAATCGTGTTACAATAGAGGATATTAGCCCTGTGTAACTTATTTTTACAGCGCCGCAACGGAAAGTTGCCGCCATTTCTATCGTTGTTGGTAGCATGCAACCAGTACCTTGTAGTATTTTCTTATTGGAGGTGATGATATGGACATAGCACAAAGGCTTCAGGAATTGCGGAAGAGAGCAGGCTATTCGCAGGAGCAGGTTGCCGAACTTCTGGGACTTTCAAGACAGGCCGTCTCCAAATGGGAGAGCGGACAGGGAAAGCCAGATGTTGACAACATTGTGAAACTCACAGAAGTCTATCATACAAAAAGCAATCGCCACCGTTATCATCATAGCGGGCATGGCAGTTGTAACAGTACTATTTATTACTGCGTTAGGCTTGCTTTCGCGGTTCGGAATTTAGGGAGGAAAAAAGAATGGGGCTAATAAAAAGAAATATTGTCATATTTGGCTTGATGGCTATGACACTGGGCGGCTGTACTTATGCCAACAACAAGAGCTGGGACGACATGACACCCGAAGAACAGGAAGAAGTGCGGGAGATTTTCGAGGAACATCGAAATGAACTCGAAAAGGAGGAGGATTTTTCGGAAGATATGTTTGCACAATATATCCTTGATCAAGTCGAAAAAGCGATAGAAATTGAGGATTAAACAGGGGAAGATTTATCTTCCCCTGCTCAATTGGAAAATCAAGGCACCTAGAATAAGCAGTCCGCCTGTGATTCCAAGCCACAGTTTCGGTGTAAAGTCAGGTATCCGCATTGAAAATAAAAAGTAATTGCCAAGCTTGGCACCCGCACCGTAATTGAGCGCGTAATAGATCAGCGGGATCATGTACGCAATGACAGTGTTGTTTGTCAGCGCGGCAGCCATCATGCCGAGCGCGCCGAGAAATATTGCATTTGCAACCGTTCCCAGATACAGCCAGAGAGTTACATCGCACTGCCGCAGAGATAGAAAGCTGGTAAATAAGCCGGTAAATATCATGATCAGGATAACGCCATAGACTGTTCTGATGCCATAGACGTAGTTTGTGCTGATATATTTGGACGCCGCCACGTCGTGAATGGCTTCGTCCTGTTCCGGCTCAAAAACGGGCGTGAGCAGGACAATCCCAATCAGGGAGACAAACAGTTCAAGCGGAACCGCTGCCTCTGTCAGACTTAACTGTGCAGTGCCAAACAGAATTGGCGTGATGAAAAGAGCAATGGCAGCCACAAGAATGGACAAAATGGACTGGTGCTTTAGATTATATGCTGTGATTGAAATGATTTTTTCCATGTGAATCTCCATACCGCCTCACGCAAGTTTTCCTTTTCGTTTGGCTTCATATATGACAATTGTTACAAGGACGAGCAGGATAGATACACCTGCAAAAAGCAGGCGGTTTGCAGCAAGCCGCGTGAAATTGTCTGCAAAATCCTGTGCCCTGAAATAAGACAATGCGCCGGAATTATGCCTTGGTGCCAGCCGCAGCAGCGAATACGACGCCGTGACAGATTTCATGCCCAAATTGGTATCAATAAACCACCAGAGACCGCACACCGCAACAGCGATGGGGGTATTGGTCAGTTCGGTAAGACACATGCTGAGCGCGATGACCATCATTGCCGAGGGCATCAGCCAGCCCAAATCATATTTGAGCGGTGCGAGATAGTCCAGCTTCATTCCCGGATACATGTGCCACATACTGCAATTCGAAAGATAGGATAATATAAAAACAGGAAGCATGACTGCCGTAAGGACGGCGAGATAGCGCACAGCGATGAGCTTTGCACCCGAGGTCTTACGGATATAGACAAGCTCAGACATTTTCGCCCTCCGGTCTCTCATGCCCATGATGACCGCCGGAAAGACAGGGAGTATCGAAAGCGCCATCGCCACGGCATAATCGCTGAAAAGCCGCGCATATCCGCCTGTAAACTGGTCCAATGTTTTCACAAGCTCATACCGCGTGACGGCCTCCTCATACGTGACAGGCACGCGCCCATAATGGATTAAAGAGTCCGAGGCATAGTCTGAGCCGCCGCCTAAAATGTCGTCGGCAGTCTGCATCAGCGATTTAAATTCCGCGTAGGAAATATCTTTCCTGACAGAAAGGTCAGGTTCATTTTGTATATTGTTTTCATCAGGCAAAGCCGCCGCATTTACGCCGGAGATTTCAGAGAGGATTTGCGCAATTTTGCGCTGGTTATTCCCGTCTAACTTCACATATTTTACAAAGCCAATCGGATAGGTCTGGTACTTGTTTTCAAGAAATTCCGCGTAGAGTGCTTCCAGTGCGGCAGGCATAATAACCTCTGGTATTTCCGCAGTTTTTGACCCGTAGTTCTGGCTGGCGTCTTGAACTGGCTCGGTGACAACTTCATTCTGAAAGTCCAGCACACCCTGAGAATTGAGCGCGACGACGATGACGGCGACAAAGAGGATATACGGAATCCCGGCGACCGTTTTCTTAAATTCACGCCAAAACAGCATGTTCACGCACCTCCTGTTCTACACCGCTTTTCTTTAGGTAGTACATATAGGCATCCTCAATATTTGGCGCACAGGCGTGGGCGTTGGGCACTGCGTTCTCTGACAGAAACCGTATGGATACGTTTCTGCCCTGCGTGTGCATACTTGTGATCAATAAGTCTTTTTTGAGAGACGGCAGTTCTGCCCTGTCTGCGATGATGGTGTACACGCTGCCGTCTGCCTCTGCGAGCAGGCGGTTGACCGTGCCTTGATACAAGACCCTTCCGCTGTCCAGAATCGCAAGATTTTCACAGGTGGCTTCGATATCTCCGGCAATGTGCGTCGATAGAATAACAGTTCGTTTCTCGGCGACTTCTGACAAGAGATTGCGGAAACGAATGCGCTCTTCGGGGTCAAGCCCTGCGGTTGGCTCGTCAACAATCAGTACTTTGGGATTGTTTAAGAGCGCCTGCGCAATGCCAAGCCTGCGTTTCATTCCGCCGGACAATGCCTTTACTTTTTTCTTACAGTGCTCGGTTAAATTCACTTTTTGCAAAAGCAGTTCTATGCGTTCTTTGCGCGCTGATTTCTCCAAGCCGGACAAAAGTGCGAGGTAATCCATCGCCTCCATGACATTCATGGACGGGTACATGGAAAATTCCTGCGGCAGATAGCCGGTAATTTTGCGGATTTCTTGGTCTTTTTCAATGGGAATCCCGCAGACGGACACTGTGCCGCTGCGTTTTGGCAGAAGGGTGGCAAGCGTCCGCATGAGCGTCGTTTTCCCCGCGCCGTTTCGCCCCAACAGACCAAACATTCCCTGCTCGATGGACAGCGTTACATCGCATAGCGCCTGCTTTTTTCCATAGAATTTATTGAGATTTTTGATTTCGATTGTGTTGTTCACTTGAAATACTCCTTTCATGTTTTTCGCTGATAAATTTATCATAAAGGGAGAATTTCAATTTTTTATCAATATTTTCAAAAAATTATATCAAGCAGTTTTCAGAACCTATACAGCCCGAAATGCCGCAGTGACAGCGGCACCGCCCTTGTTTTTGAGCGTTAGGAAGCCGCCATGTTTTTCACAGAGCACTTTGCAGATATTGAGGCCCATGCCAAGGTGTTCCTGAGCGGCGGATTCTGGTGCTTTATAAAAAGGTTTTGTGGCTTCGCAGAGGTCTTTATCAGAAAAACCTCTGCCATCGTCAGACACTGTGATTTGTAAAAAGCCGTCAGCGATACAAACAGATGCCGTGATTTGTCCCTGCGCATAGCGCAGGGCATTGGACAGCAGATTTTCATAGACCTGCAAGATGACAGACACATCTAAAGTGAGCTGCACAGGTTCGTTTTGGCATTGCTGCTTTTCTTCAAATAAAAAGGTCTTATCCGTGCAGATGCAGGCGCCTGTCTCCTTTAGCTGCCTGTACAGACAGGTCTTGTCCACAGCCTTGCGGTGAAGCTCAATATCCTCCAGACGCTGCAACGTGTTCATGGTATTGACATAATTTTCAAGCCTTGCAATGTGGCGCTGCATCATCTCTGCGGTCTCGATGATTTTTTCCGCTGGCAGTGCGGGTGTATATTTTATCAGCATTTCACTCTGGCCCTTGAGCACTGTGAGCGGTGTTCTCAAATCGTGCGCAAAAGCGGCATTGAGCCGCCTGCGTTCCTCGAGCTGGCGCCACAGCTCAAGATTGTTGTCTCGCAGCGCGCGCCGCATTTTTTCAAATGACAGGCAGAGCCGTCCCAGCTCGTCCTGACGGTCATAATGAATTTCAAAATCAAGGTCGTTGTCTGCGATTTTGTCCGCCGCACTGCCGAGAAGTTCTAGTGGCTTTTGAAAGATTTTTTTATAAAAAAGAAGGCTCGTTACAGCGAGGCATACGATAAAACTGGCTGGAAAAACAGCGCCGCTGAGTATGCCAAAAATATCATATTTTAGCAGGTCATAGGGCGTAAAAAATGTGATGATATTCACCGTGTAATGTACTTCCACTTGAATGTCGTCCCTGTAGAGAGTGCCCTTTTGTCCCTCGAGACTTTCCATGGTTTTTTTATATTCTGTCTCGTACTTCTCGCGGATTTGCTGCTGTTTCCACTGGAAAAAGCCCGAAGTGAGAAAGCCCAGAAGCAGCGACAATAAAATATACAAAATGATATAGACTGCAAAGTCTTTTTTAATGGATTTATTTACAGGTTTTTTGCCCATCGGTAGCCAATCCCCCAGACTGTTTCGATATATGGTTTCATGCCCGCGTCCTTGAATTTCATGCGGATACGGCGGATATGCTCGGCGACGACGGACGCGTCGCCCTCGCTGTCGTAATCCCACACCAGCTCATAGATGCGTTCTTTGCTGAAAACCTGTCCTCGGTGCTGCGACAGCAGTTCGATAATGTCAAATTCTTTTTTGACAAGCGCGACCGGACTGCCATCATAATAGAGACAGCGCTCTGTGTAGTCGATTGCCAGATTGTCGTCAAAGCGGACTTTGGCTGCCTTTTGCTGGCGGCGTTCACGTCTGAGATGTGCCGCGACCCGCGCGCCGAGCTCGTCCATCGAAAATGGTTTTACGATGTAGTCGTCCGCCCCGACGCCAAAGCCCTTGATTTTATCGGCGTCGTCAATTCTGGCAGTCAGAAACAGAATCGGGCAGCAGACGAAATCCCGTATGCGCAGGCATACCTCCATGCCGTCAAGGTCTGGCATGTTGATGTCCAGCAGAATCAAATCGGGCTGCTTTTCCGCCTGCGCGACAGCCTCCAGACCGTTTGCGGCGGTCAGCACATCATAGCCGTTTAGTTCAAAATAGTTTTTCAGCATCGTGACGATATCCGGCTCATCGTCTGCAACCAGTAGTTTTTCCCGCATTATTTTCGCCTCCCGTATCAGTGTTAGGAACTGTGATGAAATTACTCATGACAATTACTTGTCACAAGTAATTTCATCACAGTTCCTAACGCCGAATTTTCAACTTTTTATCAACTGTATACATGATTTTTTATTTCGGTTTTACACATAAAAATCCCTCCATGCGGGTTATTCATCAAAATATTTTTTCGGCCAGACATATTGGACATGATCCCCATAGCGCGCATGTTCTGTAAGGCGGGGGACAAGCGCCGTGATGTCGTACCGACGGGCGGTTTCCCAGTCCAAATCTAGGCAGCTAAGGTTCTTCATGGTCGCGATGACTTCTAGTCCGGTCAGACCGGGATTACCATATAGGTTTAAGGACCATGCGCGGCAGTATTCCAAGTCTGAAATATCCTGTATACCTGTGTGGGACAGGTCCAGTGAGCCTAGGCGTTTGCATTTGCGCAGCGCTGCCAGTGTGCCTGACTCTAAAGGATTGCCTTGCAAATGCAGCAAATTTAGATTGTGAAGCCCGCGCAGCGGCTCTAGGCTACGGACCTTGTTTCCCATTAGCCAAAGCTGCCGCAGCTGCTCGAGACCTTCGAGCGGAGACAGGTCGGAGATGAGATTGTAGTCCAGCGTCAGCTCTTTTAGCTGGTGGAGTGAGGCGATGGGAGAGAGGTCCTCCACGTCGTTACGGCGCAGATCTAACCTGCGCAGATGTCCGCAATTGCGCAGAAAACAGAGGTCTCGAATACCCGATCCGCGCTGGGTGAACTCTTTTTCTTTCATGAGGCGTGATGCCGTCTGTCTCATGAGTATGTCATGTTCCCGCTGCACAGAAGAGACGCTGGCTGGCGCTTGAACCGTATTCTCCGGGCTTACAGGGGTGGAACGAACATCAACACTAGACAGCTCCTGCGAACTAGCAGAGTCAGCAGCCTCCAAATAGGTTAGCTGCTCTAGCTGCGCCATCTGTTCAGGATTTTCCCAGCAGACAGCACCGCGCCAGTAATCCTTGCGCTGCCAAGGCGTTCCCCACTGCCATTCGCCGTTTTCCTGTGCTTTGCGCCGCTTTTTGAATGCTTGATCCTGCTCCTCAGGGATTGTGAGGCGTTTCAGCGAGTTTTTCATCCAGTCCCGGTGCCAGCCGCCGCTGCCCGTGTAGGAGAAATCCTCAATCCAGCGATAATTCGGATTTTGTTCGGCTGTCTCATAAAAATAAAGGAGAATGTCCTGAAGCGTCTCTTTGTTTCGGCACAACAGCTCTTTTCCCAAACAGATGTCTTGGGGCTGCTCGTCCTGCCGCTGATCTGAAACAGGGTGACTCGCAGCGCACCGGTCTCTCTTGTCATTATGATAAAGGTAAATGAGTCCATACGAAGTGTCCACCCAGCCAATCAGCGCAGTTCCCTCTGGAAAATACTGGATTTCGAGCGTGAAGTTGTCTGCGGCGCAGGTAAGACGCCGCGCATCGGAGTGGTTGGTGTCAGGGTGGTCAGAACCGTTTGCGATTTGGCTGAGCCGCTCGATAAATTCTGTACCCAGACGGGCATAGTCCCGCTCTTCATAAAGAGGCGCCTCCTGACAGCCTTTTTGCCCGGGCCTTCCCGTGTCTGCCACATATTCACGCTGCTCACACGAAGCAGTATGCTGTCCGGTCAGATTGGCTAATACCTGTTTTAGCTGGGCAATGTTTGTGACGGGTTCGCCGTTGATGGTGAAGGTTTTGTCAGAGTTTTCGGATAAATTGTTCATTGTAAGGCTCCTTTCATTTGGTATACAAATGGTATTGTCCTGCTGAGAATATACTTTTTGCTTTGAGCTGCTTTCCATTGTTTTATGCGTGCTTTCTTTATGTGATTGGTCAACTGTTTGGGCACTGTATAGAAATAGTATAGTGACTTTGCCGTTAAATTGCAATACTGCGTGTTCCCCCAATCCTGAATAGCTGTAACAGGAACAAAAATCCTGTTTTTTACTGCATATATTGAAATATAATTATAAAATAAGTATAATATAAATATGAAAGAGATTATTTTTGAGTGGGATGAGAACAAAAACCAACTGAATAAAGTGAAGCATAGAATTGATTTTGAGGAAGCCAAGACAGTCTTTTATGACGATGATGCAATCCTGTTTGATGATCCAGATCATTCTTTGGAGGAAGAACGATTTTTGATACTTGGAATTACTGAACATGATAAGCTTTGTATTGTGAGTCACTGCTATCGTGGTGAGGACAATATCATTAGAATTATTTCAGCAAGAAAAGCAACGAAAAATGAAACAAAAACATATATTCGATTTGCAGGAGGTGGCAGATTATGAGAGCAGAATATGATATAGAAAATCTAAATCCAAGAAAGAATCCGTATGCTAAAAATATAAAAAGACAAGTGACGATTCATATTAACAATGACACGATTGAGTTCTTTAAAGAACAGAGTGAAGAGACGGGGATTCCTTACCAGACACTCATCAATCTATATCTCACAGACTGTGCCAAGCAGCGCAGACAGTTACAGCTTTCATGGAAGTGAGTGAAAGATAAAATCCTGTAATGAAACGGTATTTTTGGTCAGCGCAGCGCAGGTATTGTATGAATTTGTCGAACGATTCTCCCGCCAAACGTCTTGTGGTTCTGCATGGAAATGATTATACTTAGAATCACAGTGGGCGAGATTTTTTATTGAATGAAAAGGGGGACATTTTATCATGTCAAAAGAAACGACTACGATGTTACTGACTCTTGTCTTTATGGCAATCGGTATCTTATATCAGGTGGCGATTGGTGTGATTTACCAAAGAATGATACAGCAGGCGGACACCCTCTCGGGTATGGACAACAAACTGCTCAATCAGTGCAAGGAGCGCTTTATCAACTGCTACAAGCTCAACGGCGGCGTGGCAAACATATCAGTATTTGTGGACAAGTACATCAACCGCATCCGCATATTGGGAATGAGCATCAATTTCATGAAACATTTATCAGGACAGCTCATGCTTGCAGGTGTCTTTGTCGCGGGTTTTGGCGTGTTTAGCGGCATCGTCGAGGGGCGCCGGTTTGTGGACCTGCTGCCGTTTTACATCATTAGTCTGTTTGGGATTTATCTGTATTTGAGCGCGCTCTCCATCGTGGACATGCCGGGGCGCCGCCAGATGCTCAAGACAAACCTGACGGATTATCTGGAAAATACCGTCGCACAGCGGCTTGAACACGGCATTGTGGAGAAGGAAAAGCTGTTGTGGGAGTTGGCGCAGGAGAAGAACGCCAAGGCAGAACGGCGTGCGAAATCCGAGATTCGGGCTGCGGAGGAGCTGCCAGAGCAGGAGGCGTCTGGAGCGGTGTCAGACTTCGAGGATGTATCCGAGAAAAAAGCACCTGTATTTTCGCAGGAGGAGGCGCACGAGCTGGAGGAGCTGCTGCGGACGATTATTGGAAACCGGGTGTAAACCTTCGTCATTTTTGGGAAAACTTTTGTCTTACAATTGATTTCTTTGGGAAATTTTGCTAAAATAAAAAGCATGGAACGATGAAATGATACTAATTGTAAAGGAGAAAGCAGATGAGTAAGATAACGTTTGATTATTCAAAGGCAGCACAGTTTATCAGTGACCATGAGGTCGAGTACATGAAAAAACTCACGCTTGACGCGAAGGAAGTTCTTGTGAACAAGACAGGCGCAGGCAATGACTTTTTGGGCTGGATTGATCTGCCTGTAGATTACGACAAGGAAGAGTTTGCACGAATCAAAGAAGCGGCAAAAAGGATTCAGGGCGACAGCGAGGTATTGCTGGTGATCGGCATCGGCGGCTCTTATCTGGGCGCGCGTGCGGCGATCGAGTTCTTGCGCCACGGTTTCTACAACATGGTGGACAAGAGTATCCGAAAGACACCAGAAATTTATTTTGTGGGAAATTCAATTAGTTCGACCTATATCAAGCATTTGACAGATGTCATCGGAGACAGGGATTTTTCGATCAATATGATCAGCAAGTCTGGCACGACGACAGAGCCGGCAATTGCGTTCCGTGTATTTAAAGAAATGATGGAAAAGAAATACGGCAAAGAGGGCGCTGCGAAGCGTATCTATGCAACGACAGACAAGGCGAAGGGTTCTTTAAAGAATCTTGCGACAGAGGAAGGCTATGAGACGTTCGTCGTTCCTGACGATGTGGGCGGCCGTTTCTCTGTGTTGACAGCAGTTGGCTTGCTGCCGATCGCAGTGAGCGGCGCGGATATTGACAAGCTGATGGAGGGTGCAGCAAGCGGCAGAAAGAGCGCTTTGGAGCTTCCGTTTGAAGAAAATGATGCCATGAAGTATGCGGCAGTCAGAAATATCCTTCTGAGAAAAGGCAAAGCAGTTGAGATCCTCTGCAACTATGAGCCGAGTGCACACTATGTATCAGAGTGGTGGAAACAGCTCTTTGGCGAGTCAGAGGGCAAGGATCAAAAAGGTTTGTTCCCGGCAAGCGTGGATCTCACGACAGACCTTCATTCGATGGGACAGTTTATACAGGACGGCGCAAGAGTGATGTTTGAGACAGTCCTCAACATTGAGAAGGCAAGAGAGGAAATCACAATCGGCACAGAGCCTGTAGATCTTGACGGACTGAACTATCTGGCAGGCAAGACGGTGGACTTTGTCAACAAGAGCGCAATGAACGGTACTGTGCTTGCGCACACAGATGGACAGGTTCCGAACCTGATGGTAAATATGCCGGAGGTCAGTGAATTTTATCTGGGCGAGCTGTTTTATTTCTTCGAGTTTGCCTGCGGTCTGAGCGGATATCTGCTCGGTGTAAATCCGTTTAACCAGCCCGGTGTAGAGAGCTATAAGAAGAATATGTTCGCACTTCTTGGAAAGCCCGGCTATGAGGCGGCAAGAGAGGAACTGTTAAAAAGATTATAAGCAATAAGCATAAAAACGGCTCCGCAGGAGTGATACCTGTGGGGCTGTTGCATTTTAATATGCTTTTAAATAATTCAGTTCAGCGGCGGCAATGTCCTTCTCGAGCCACATATAGCGAAACAGCGCATAACCGTCATAACCGAGCTGTTTTGCAGTGACATATTGATAAGCGAGATTGGTATCGCTCGACGCCCAGCCCAGATCTGTCTTAGAGCTGGTTCCGACGCGGTAGAGCGCCAGTCCTACATACATTGGAAGCTGTTGCTTGTTGAGCGCCTGCCATGCGTTGCAGCGGTTTGTGAACATGCGCGTCGCAACGCCTCCTGTCATATAGACATCGGTCCAATAGATCTGCGGCATGATGTAGTCAATGTATCCCGGCGTGGAGAGCCATGTGTCAATATCTGCGCCCTGACTGCGCGCGTTGTCTGGATTTCCTGCGGGGCTGATGCCAAAGGTACAGTCGGGTTTGATGGATTTGATTGTGCTGTATACCTGAGATACCAGCGCATTTACATTGTTTTTGCGCGACACGATATCAAGCTGGTCCGCCATGCCCGATACATAGAAGTAATCGTCAAAATGAATGCCGTCCACGTCATAGCGGCTCACGATTTCACGGATGCCATTGACAATTAAATCCTTTGTTTCCCTTCGCGCTGGGTCGAGCGACAGACAAGTCTGTCCGCCCGGTGCTTTGTACTCGATTGTGTAGGGCAGAAAGCGGGTGTACTGTGACGTGGCTTTGAAGCTGACGGTTGATTCATTGTCGCGCGAGAGGCGGTATGGGTTGAGCCATGCCTCGAATTGCAGATTTTTGGCATGGGCAAGCTCAAGCATGATCTGCAAGGGATCATAGCCGGGATCACGCCTGTCGCTAGTGAGGTACTCGGACCACGGAAAATAGTCGGAGGGATATAGGGCGTCCCCCATAGCGCGCACGTGCACGATGACGGTGTTCATGCCGTAGGCGAGAACATTGTCATACATGGCAGAAACTGTAGTTCGAAATGCTTTTTCTGTCTTGTCCTGTAAGCGTTCTTCGATATCCAAAAAGGAAATCCAGCAGGCTTTTTTGTTTGCATTGTTGATGGCGGGGGCAGCCTTGACAGAGAGTTGGTTTGCAGGCGCCGCCATGAGCAGGGAGAATAGTAAGATGCCTGAGAGCAGGCAGGTGAATAATTTTTTCCATTGCATTTTCATCGGTTTTCATTCCTTTCTAATTGTTCATTCCGGCTTTATTCCCAAATCCTTAGCTTTGCCGCCATTTGCCCGGATTAGGCGGCGCCAGCCCGTCTGAGCCGCCATTTGGTACAGAAATCGTGGAAATGAGATGGAGACATAGCTATTTTCCTGCGGCTTGTTTTGAAGGAGATTGTCTGCCATGATCTGTATGGTCTTATCTACAAGCGCTTTGGGTCCGTGTCCGTTTGGCACGTCCGGCAGTTGGGAAAGCGCGCCTCCGCCGCCCACTCCGATGCCGCCACTCCATGTAAAACCGGATTTTTCACACCAGTTCTGCAAAATTTGCAGAGCCAGTTCGGCTTGGATCCCTTCATAAAAGCCACAGTTCATGATACCATAAACGCGGATTGGTTGCTGCCATGTAATTTTTTCTAACTGCATCAGGCAGGACAGGAGGTGTGACGGTATGCCGTCTACATAGAGAGGGGCTGCAAACACCCAGACCGCAGCGCTGTGCAGTGCCTCTAGGTTTTGCTCAGAGACGGTCATGGTATGGAAGCCTATGTCAATGACTGAGGCAGTGTTTGCGATTTGTTGTTTCAATCCTGTCAGCAGAATGCCGCTGGCGCTGTTTTTTATTTTGGGACTTCCGTTAATCAATGCGATGTTCATAGACAAATGCGCTCCAATTCTTTTATTTTTTGATAAAAACAGATTTCTTTTACCGCACCATCGTAATTGACTGCGTTTGATTGGAGCAGTTTCCGTGCGGTTTTCTTTTCAGATTCTGTGATGTGCTCTCCATAAAAATATGCGGACAATGTGATGACATTCTGATAGCGGCGCTTGTGGTGCATTTGACCTTTGCGCAGCACAAAGTCCGGGTGGACGTAGGAGATTGCCCTGTCCAGAACGGCTTTGACAAAAGGACTTACACTTCCGTAGCAGCATTGACTGATGAGAATTAACTCGGTACATTTGCCCAGTTGGATTCCCGTGTTCTCGTAACCGTCATGAATGACGCAGCGCCCCGGCGTTTTGACCCAGCAGCCAAAACAGCCAGTACAGGGCTTGATGGGACCATGCGGCTGGATGATTTGATAGTCGCCGTCTATGCCGATCGGAAAGGCTTGGGCGTTTGATGGTTCAATGTCTGTGATGATTAATTTCATTGGCTTGTTCATCTCCTTATGTCGCTTTTGGCGGCGAAAATAAAAGTGCTTCTATCTGAAAGTATAACACAGAGGAGGGAGGAGGTCATTAAAAACTGATTAAAAAATGTAATTGACTTTTCCAAAAATGTGTGGTTAAATGATGAAAATGCAAAGAACAGAATGAGTAGATATTCAAATCCATCAGAGAGAAGTCGGCTGGTGCGAGACTTTTGGAAATTGTGTATCGAACCGGTCTGGGAGCAGCAGGAGTCAAAGCTGAGGGTTGTTCAGAAACTTCTGCCGGAAGTCACCGTTATCAGAGACATGCGAGTGATAGCTTGCAGTGAGTGCAGAGAAATCTGAATTTAGGTGGTAACGCGGATTTATTTCGTCCTAAGTATATTTTGATATACTTGGGACTTTTTTGCGTTTTGTAATCGTAGGTTGTTTATAGAAACATACAGGAGGAATGAAGCAGATGAAACTAAAAAATTTAGTAAGTCAGCGCTTTAAGGAGCGTCCAGCGGACTGTCTCATTGACAGCCATGCACTCATGATACGCGGCGGATATATGAAATATGTCGCCAATGGTATCTATTCGGAACTGCCGGCATTGCGCAGAGTGACTTCCAAAATAGAGGCAATCATCAGGGAGGAAATGAACGCGATTGACGGGCAGGAGGTTTTGTTTCCCATTGTGATGCCGGCAGAGCTTTGGCAGGAATCAGGGCGTTATGACAGCATTGCAAATGAGCTGGTGCGTTTTCAGGACAGAAATCAGTCCAAATTGGTGCTTGGCATGACACATGAGGAAGCTGCCGTTCATCTGGTGCGGGAATATGGGCAGTCGTATCAGCAGTACCCTTTTATGATTTATCAAATCCAGCGAAAATTCAGAGATGAGGCCAGACCGCGGGCAGGTATGATTCGGGTGCGAGAGTTTACGATGAAAGATGCGTATTCGTTTCATACCTCACAGGAGGACTTGGACCAGTACTATCAGAAATGTTATGAAGCATACCAACGCATTTTTAGACGTGTGGGAATCCCGGAGGTTGTGACCGTCGCATCGGACGCCGGAATGATGGGCGGCAATCTCTCGCACGAGTATATGCTGCTAAACGAGGTGGGTGAGGACTCCATTGTGTTATGCGCGGAATGTGATTACAGGGCAAATATGGAAGCAGCCGCAAACATTGTGGAGAATGTCTCAAACGGTGCGACTGCGCCGCTTGAATATGTCGCGACACTGGACTGCAAGACCATTGAGGAGGTCTGCGATTTTTTCAAGACAGATATTTCCGCATCGTGCAAGGCGGTAGTCTATCAGAAAAATGCGGATAATACGTTTGTGGTGGCATTTGTGCGCGGGGATTATGAAGTGAATGAGACAAAACTGAGCAATCTTGTCGGCGATGAACTGCATGTGGCGGAAATTACGGCGGATACACCATTAACAGCAGGATATATTGGACCTTATGGGCTTTCCAAACAGGTCGCATATTACTGTGATTTATCCTTAAAAGGAATGGATAGCCTTGTGGCAGGTGCAAACAGAGAAGGATTTCATCTGAAAGGTCTGAATCTGGAGAGAGATCTTGGAGAGATTGATTATGTCGATCTTGCAAAAGTGAAGGCGGGCGGCATCTGCCCCTGCTGCAAAAAGCCAGCATTGACCATACAAAGAGGCATTGAGGTTGGGAATATTTTTCAGCTTGGCACGAAGTACACCGAGAGTATGCACATGCAGTTTGCGGACAAGGACGGGACGATGCATTATCCAATAATGGGCTGTTATGGAATCGGCATTGGGCGTCTTGCGGCTTCCGTGTGCGAGGCAAGACATGATGAGTACGGACCAATCTTTCCGATTAGCATTGCACCATGGGAGGTTCATATTTGCTGTATACGCCCTGATGATCTGGAGACAAAGAGCGCCGCTGACCACTTGTATGAAGAACTGACGAAACAAAAGGTCGAAGTGCTCTATGACGACAGGGAGGGAGTCCGGGGCGGGCAGATGTTTGCGGACGCGGACTTAATCGGCGTGCCGATTCGCGTGATTGTCAGTCCACGAAATTTAAAAGATGAGAAAATTGAAGTTTCGACAAGGGATAAATCGGTTCATGCAGTTGTGGAGGTTTCTGAGAGTCTGACATATATAATGAAGCTGAGGGAGAGGTTGTATCAGGAGTTGACATAGGAACATGGAATCTATCAGGGTTGTTTCACGAAGAATAATTGAAACTAATAGACACGGCATTTTTACGAGGGATATGGAAGCTATACATATTTTCCATATCCCTCGACT
>KE159538.1:532001-594619 GCA_000403215.2 Lachnospiraceae bacterium A4 | reverse complement strand
TTCAGCGGAATTGAGAGTTTTTATTGATATAAAATAAGTATATAGGATTTGAAAAAAAGTGTAAATAAGATAGAGGGGATGTTTTGCGCATTTTTTCAGATGTGGACAACTGAAAAGAAAAAAAGCTGTGAAGGCGGCAGGATGTCCAGATTCCGAACCGACTGACAGCAAGTTCATAATAAATGATGTCGTTTGGAAGCCTTCGTGAAACAACCCTGTGGAATCTATATCAGTCGATTGTGGAAGGCGCAGGCTTATGTTATAATATCTTGTAGGTGATGTAATGATGAGCAGGAGTTATAAGCGAACGCCTGTGATGAAGTGTTGTGGCGACAGCAGGTACGGGAAACGGCAGGCAAATAAGAAAGTCCGGCGATCGGACAAAACAGTGCTTTATCAAAGAAAACAATACAGGAAAGTATATGAATCATGGGATATTCGTGATATGGTTGTATTTTGGTCAAAAAGAGATGCTGTGAAAAGCGGCAGCCTCGATGACTGGAAAAAATGGTGTTACCGTAAATAGAGCTGACACATAATAAAAGGACGAAAAAATCCAGAAAGAATTAGCAAATGAAAGGTGCTTCTTTCTGGATTTTTGTGTTAAGAAAAATAAAAAATAGACGATATATTAGATAGAATATCATAAAATGATATACGTTACCAATTAATGTTGAGGTATGAGTAGGAGGACGATGTTGAAAAAGAAAGATATCTTAAACAAAAGAGAAGAAGAACTGATGAACTATCTTTGGGAAATCAAGAAACCTTTGACTGCAAGCGAGATGGCAAAACAACTGGAATCCGATGGCTGGACGAATATCACGCTGTGCAGGACAGTGCAGTCTTTGTCCGACAACGGCTATCTTGAAGTGGCAGGACTTGAAAAGACTACAAAAACATATGCGAGGAAGCTGGTGCCATCGCTCACAAAGGAAGAATACTATTCGTCTGTACTGAGAAACAGGGGAATCAATGAAAACTCTCTGGCAGATCTTACAGCCGCCCTGATTGGCGTGAGCAGAAAAAATCCGCGGGAAAAGGATGCAGAAGTGATTGCCAAGCTGGAAGAAGTCATTGCTTCCCTCAAGGCAGACCAGTTCAAAGATCAATAAGGCAAGCGCATGTATATTACATTTTTTTCTGTCTGCATGGCAGTGTTGTGGAGCAGTATTCTTATTTTGATTTTTTATGTGTTAAGAACAAAATATAAATTAATTGATGTCTGTAGCGTGTCAGGCGTGATTGTCTTATACTTGTTTTGTATGATACGAATGGCGGTTCCCGTAGAATTTCCATGGACAAAGATCATATTCGGCGGAACACTCTATAACAGAATATACTATTTTTTCTGTATCGAACGACATATAGGAAATTGTATTTCGGTGTTTGATTTGTTGCGTTGGATCTGGTATTTGGGAACAATTCTGATTTTAATGCATTATTTGATACAGTATGCGAAGATTGCCCGTTATTTTGGGGAAATGCCGTTACAAAGAAACAGCAGGGCAGCACAAATCGTAGATACGATATGGAATGGCAGCAAAAAGCCGGACATACTTCAAACTGCATCAGTCAAAACGCCCTGCTGTTTTGGCATACTGCGAAAAAAGATTATTATACCTGATAAGCGATATACAGAGGAACAATTAAGATTTATACTCCTTCACGAATGTTCCCATTTGAAGAATAACGATATTCTGGTAAAGAATCTGATTAACATATTATGCGCGCTTTATTGGTGGAATCCTTGTGTATATTTGTTAAAAAAGGATTTGCGTCAGAGTCTGGAAATCCGGTGTGACCTGACGGCAGTACAGCAGCTGGCGCATTCGTCAAAAGGCGATTATCTGGCGGTCATATTAAGTGAATATAAGGATAGTCTTAAAACAGGAAATGCTACAGGGCTCCATTATGATAATCCGAAGCTGCTCCTTGAACGATTTCAATTGGTTGCAAAGGAAAGACGTATTTTTGCAAAGAAAGGAAATATTCTTGCATGGACGATCGCCGGATTTCTGCTTTTCATTTCGTACTCTTTCGTTCTTCAGACCGAATATGAAGCGCCGATGGAAGATATAGAAACAGAGCAGGATGCCCATGAAGTGAATCAAAATAATTCGTATTTGATCAAGACGGATACTGGGACTTATTTCGTTCACATTCTAAATAAGGATGTAGCGATAAGCGAGGAAATGGCTCAACTGATGATAAAAGACGGTTTTACTGTAATAGATAAAAGTGAATGGTAGTTTGAAGTTATACTGGCGGTCGGAAAGACTGACCGTTCAGTATAAAGTTATGCACACAGCCGCATAAGGAATATGCCGATTCGCGGCTGCGGCTGGCGCGAGTATATATATGTATTATGAAGAATCTTGATTCATATCAAACTGTAAGTAAATAATTAAGATGGAATGGGTGAAATTTGCAGTTTAAAAGATTATTTAGTAATTTGAGGAGGTATCATATGCAAGTTGGATTAAGTGACTACGCTATGGGAAATGTTTATATGAGGAGTATGAATCATAAAAGTGTTGAGGAAAAATCAAGTAAAAAATACGACGACGTATCAGCGTATTATGCTTATTTAAAAGATAAATATTCATGCTTGACGGATCCTGATTATAAGGTGACGATTTCACCAGCATTTTTGGAGAAGTGTATTAAAGATCCCGAAAAGGCTGAACTGATGGAAAGAAGTCTTGCACATTTACCGATTGATCATCAGAATATGACGTCATTCTGGAGCGCTCAAGGAGCAGAAGTTGTAAATGAGCAATGGATTTTTGATGAAAACGGTAATTGCGGAGGTAGTACCAGTATGTCTGTTGTCAGCAAAAAATCATCAGCAGTAAACAACATGAAAAGCAGCACAAAGAATGAAAGAAATGAAAAGAAATCCACTGCGCAAAGAATATATGACAGAAAAAGACAGGAACGGAAGCTGATAGAAGAAAGACAAGCAGAGAGGAATAGAGTAAAGGAGCAAACGAAGGAAAAGTGGTTAGAGGATCAACAGTTAAAAGATCAGACAGAAAAGAAAAAGTTAAAGAAACAGACATATCAGAAGCTGGCAGCAGAGGAGTTTCAGGCAAGAACACAAAATACTGACAGGGCAATCAGTGCATATGAAAAAAATGTAATGAGAGCATAATTTACGAAATGCACAACAGCTTTGATCAGACAGTCTGACAAGTGCAAGCAATATAGCTGTATAGTTACTATGTTTCATCAACATCGTTTCATCATAATTCTATAAAATTAGAGGGGGAAAGAAAAATGTCTGAGATAAATTATGAGATTTCTGCTTCAATGCAAAATCGTTTAACAGTACACAGGGAGAATCGTTTGAAGTCAAATGACGTAGTGTCAGAAACGTCAAGCAGAGAACAACTGGACAGTGTGGAAATAAGTGATGAGGCTGTCAGACAGCAGAATGAAAATGCGTCTCTGGATAAAAAATTGGAAGCACTTATGCATCATTTTATGGAACAGTTTTCAAGTTCCAAATCACTTGATATGTACAGGGTAGATGATCCGTTCAAAATGGAATTGTGTGCGTCATCATGTTTCGGAGATGAAAACCTGTTTCAGAATTATTCAGAATGCCAGTATAAAGTGTTCGACGAGTGGCTGAAAGAAAATGCGAGTGAACTTTCTGAAGAAACTTGCGCAAAGATTCAGGAAGCAGTAAAAAATGCTACGACGGTAATGGATCAGTTTAATGCAATGTCTGGCTATCGTGGGACATCATTTGAGTCAGTTGCATTACTTGAAGCCAGCAGGTTTGCATTGGAAAATGTAAAAAACACAATCGTTCCTGAAAGCCAGCGTTCGGATTTTGGAAAGTTGATCGACGAATATGTCCGCTTTAATGAGGAATCCAGAAATAATATTATGGAGCGAATGACGCCAAATTATATGTATGAAGATATTGGAAAAAGTACGCAATTTCTTAGAAATAAAGATGAACTGATTTCCAGTCAGCGAAGTTTTTACAAGCGGGAAAAAGAGGATATAAGAGATCTGTTAAGAGAATATTATTCTGAAACATCCAATAAATCCAAAGTAAAGACAAAACTGCAGCAATATATAGAACGGTATCATAAAAAGAATAATCCTATGTACTCAGATAGTAGTTTGTTTGATAACGGATTCGTTAATTTAATGGTGCAATAACAATGTCTTTTTGGAATTTATGCATATTTCCTTATGCGGCTGTGTGCATAACTTTATACTGAGTGGTCACTCTTTTCGACTGCTAGTATAATAAAGTGAAGGCAGGGAGGTAAAATTATGGCGATAACAGGAGTAAGTCAGTATACAACGTATGCAAATTACTACACTCAGACAAAATCAAAGGACAGTTCTGAAAATGCAAAAAATGCAACAGAACAGCAGACGGCAGAAAAAACGTACAGCAATACGCGTGAGTATAGTAATTATCTGACAGAAAAATATAAGTGCTTGAAAAGCACTGAGTATTCTGTGGAGATAAACAGTTCACTTTTGTCGAAGGCATTAGGAGATGAAAAGACATCAGAATGGTTGGAATACAATCTGGCTTTGATACCTAACGTAGCTGATAATTTCAAATCGGCAGCGGCAGCAAATGGTAGTAAGATATTAAGCTGCAATATCAGTATCAATGGATACGATGATATAACTACAGAAATGGCTGGTCGGTTTGAAGCTGATCCGGGAACAGAAAAAACAAGAGAAGAATTGCGAGAAAGAATTAATAAGATCAGAGAAGAAAGGAAAGAAGAGGAAAAGAAAGAAGAGGAAAAGAAGGCAGAAGAAAAAAGACAGGAGGATAAAACGTCAGAAAAACTACAACTAGATAAAAATATAAAGTTGCGATATGATTCGGGTATAGTGATTGCTGGTAATATGATGAGAAGAAACGGCTTTGACCAAAAGATGTAGAAAAGGGGGAAATATGAAGGATACGGCATATTACAATTATTATAATATTCCTTATCGTTACACACCGGATACGCCGAAAACACCTGCATGGAAGGAAGAACTGAAAGTAGTAAAGGATCAAGTGAAGAGCAACAACCATGATCCGCAAAGCGATATGTATAAAGCATGTGAAAAGCTGGAAGATACATACTATGCCATGGGCGTAAGAAACCGGGCGAAGTATACAACGGTAGATCAGGTGTACAATGCACTTCATGAAAAATATTATCATACAGCTTACTATAAGCAGTTTAGTGAGCAGGAAGTAATTGCCATGCATGATAATGAACTGCAAATGACGCTATTTGGGTGTCTGAGTGGGGGAGCAAGTTTCTACGATCCCCACTTAAAAGGAGAAGTACGTGATGTAACGGAGAAACAGGCGCACGAGTACAACCGAAAGACCATCAATATGCAATTATGCAATATTTTTGGAAATGCGGGGATTGACAGCGCCATGCTGAGCAAGTACAACATGACTTTCTCAATTGATCCTTACAATTATTCCCTCAAAGTATCGGGTGTTGATGATGCAGGACTGACAGCAATGCTTGAAAAGCTGTTAAATAAGGATCATAACGCGCGAGAACTTTTTTACCATATCATGCATAGTAACAGGGCGTCCATATCCGATTATGCGAAAACAAAATATCACACCCTGAACAGTTTCGCGAGCGTGACAGGACAAGATCCACGACAATACCGCCAGACGGAAGCCGGACTTGTGAATGACAGAGGGGAAAATATTCTGGATATTTACAGGGAGGCATTAAAGACTTCCGATGCAGTACCTGCTCAGTTTAAAGGGACTGCCTACAACGTCTTTGAGGAAAATATCAAGAAGCTTCTGGCAGAGGGCTTTTACCATATTCCCGACTTAAACCTGCGTATTGGCTATAAGGACGGAATGTTACAGGATCTTCCGAATGAAGACATCATGCACAACAGCTTTGATCAGATGGCATAAAAACAGCAAAAGTAGAAAGATGGAAACGAAAATGATAAAAAGAAAATGGAAAAGCCAGAAGGAGGAGACGACTGATGATTAGGGTAGGAAACCGCACGATGGAGGTCTATATGTCCAGTGAGCTAAATCCACGAAATCGGGGAAGTGTACAGTGTTCCACGAACAATACAGACAAAGCTGTCAGGGAAAATCGGGATACAGTCGAGATACATGATTTACATGCAATGGATATTGCTTCATTTATGGATATTAAAAATAAATTTGATATTATGTTATCAAAATCAACACACTGTAGCATAGAATATCTTAGTTCTTATTACTATCAGGAATTACAGCGCGAAGTAGCAGACTATATTGGCAACGTTGGGTATAGTCAGGGCTATTATGGATTTGAAGATTCTATGGCATCGACAATGCACGCATATTCTGTCCTGCATCAGCAAATCGTACAGGGGTATCGGGATGGAACAAGGGAGTTATATGTATATGATAATAAAGCGACTGATGGCATTCGTTTGCTGACACAGGAAGAAGAGCTGGAAAATCTGAATCGGGCTTACGATGAGCTGATCGAATGGAATGTGGGCTGTGCCAAAGGCCGATATAATCCTGAAAGGTTCAAAGAAAGATTGAATAAGAAGGAGTTGGATGATTTGTATTATACCTATGATGTCAATCAGGCAGGCAGTTATATCCGAAAATCCTATCAGGAGTTCCGGTCACGCTATTTGGCAGAATATGAGAAAAGCGGAGGGAAAATCAATATAAAATCTCTGTTGATGTCTGCTCTAAACAATGAAAATCAAGGGATACATGATTTCTGCAAAGTGCTTTTTGGGAAAACGAAGGGAACATCAATAGAGCCGCTATAAAAGAATAATCCTATGTATTCGGATAGCAGTCTGTTTGACAGAGGATTTGTTCGTCTTTACGCCTGTTTTCTATTTTTATAAGATGGGAAACAGGCGTAAGTTTTTGTGAGTTATTTGTATTCACCAGTATGGAAATCTTTATTTGCCACAAGCGTAAATTCGCCGGGAATGTTTTCATTGGTCCAAGCGGGATACTCATCAAAGCTCTTTAAGATAAAGCCATTCTTGATGACCGCGTTTATAATCTCGCTAATTGTATATTTTCGATAACTGCACTTGGGCATCTGCTTTCGGACAGCTTCTTCGAAAAAACGGGCGTGTGCCATTTCGCCTTCGAAAATTTCTGTTGAAAAGTAACTCCCTGCTGGCTGTTGAAGATTCAAGATATCTGATATTTTTGAAAAGGGATGAAAGTCGCTGCATATCATTTTCCCATTTTCCTTCAACAAGGAATACATGATGTGCATAAACACATCAATGTCATGAAAATAGTGCAACACGCCGCCTTCCATAAAGACCACATCAAAGTAGTTTTCGTACTTTGGGAAATCAATTTCCAGTATGTCACACACTTCATAATTCAAGTGAACGTGCGCGGCGGCGGCAACTTCAAGCGCATATTTTTTATTGTCCTCTGAGATGTCAAAAATCGTCACATCTGCCCCTAAAATAGCCAGAGGAACAGCTTTTTTTCCACAAGAACCGCATATATTTGCAATTTTAATACCGCGGTATGCGTCAAAATATTGCGCATATTTCTTTAACATTCCGATTGGGTTTTCTAGGTCCTGTTTCGCCCTGTCAGCCGGTGCGCCGGACTGCTTTACCCAAAATTCATAGGCGTTATATTCCCATGCTTTTTTGTTTTGTATACTGTAGTCAGTCATCTTTGTCCTCCTTCTTTGTGACAAGCTAGTACAGCGTTTTCTTAATCCCTCATATACTTAGTGCTTGATATTTTCGTCAGCGCAAGGCGGAGGAAGGAGGCAATGCGGTGGCATTGTTGACTGACGACAACGCGGCGATGGCGTAAATAGCGAGTGCTAAGTGTATGAGGGATTAGGAAATGCTGTACTAGAATGTTCTGGCTGGGTTCAAGCTTGAATGACAGCATTGTGAATTTGTATTTTATTCGTTGGATTTGTCACAATATTTGTTTTTGACATCTTTCATTTTATATTCGAACTGATGTTTTAGAGATTTCATAATGCTGTTATGATGATGAGACAAGTATATCATAACTTCGCGGTATAGTCTATTTCATAGTCATTTGAGGTCGTTATTGAATTTTTATTTTAAACCTATTTTTTGAACCTATTTTATGAATCTATTTTTGCCTCTTACTGGAACGGAGTGAACAGTATCAAGGAGATTGTGCAACACTATATTTCGCGTAAATTTTATAGACAGGGAGTATATAAAATGCTATGCTTGTTTCAGAGAACAGGTAGTTGGGATATTATGATGAAAAGGAGAGGTGTAATGCAAAAGAAACTGCTTGCCGAGGTTGAAGGAAACTATGTGCGTCCATTTTGCTCTATTCCAAAGTATGCGATTGTGACGCTTCAAATATACAAGCTTGACACGAATGAGATTCTATTTGAAAATCATTGTCCGCATGAACGGCTTCCCGAACGATTTGCAGAAGGTGTAGAAGAAGGCGTGCGTTTTTTCGCATCAGAGAATAACATTCAGGGCATTCAAGTGGAGCTCTTGGACGGGGGCTGGCATGAGTCCGATTCGCATCAAAAGGATTTTATGCTTGCAGCATTTTTAGCTTTGTCAAGGTATTTCCGAAATAAGATTGGAGGATAAGTATGAACATTTGTGTGGAGGCTATACTATACGAGCAGAAATCTGTTTTAATACAGATGTTGGAATTGTATCAATATGATTTTTCAGAATTTTCAGATGATGACATAAACGAATACGGATATTTTGGATATGCGCATATTGATGATTATTGGAATGAAGAGGGCAGACATCCTTTTTTTATCAGGGTAAATGGAAAACTTGCAGGACTGGTCTTAGTGCGTTCCTGCTGTGAACATAATACTCTGCCAAACCCTCATTGCATAGCTGAATTTTTTGTAATGAAGAAATACAGACAAAAAGGTGTTGGTACCTGCCCAAAACTTTTGGCGTAAGGTAGCGGTACATTGTGGTACAATAAAATCGCAAGTGGATAGAGTTGTCTGATCAGGAAAAGTTTTTTGGAGGGGACGCATGATAAAAAAGAAGTTATGCTGTATATTGGCTGAGGGAAGCATACTCATGGGATTATGCTGTGCATGTGCTGGCAGCCAGAACGCGGAGATCACTGAGAAACAATTGGAGAGTACACCAATAGAGACTGCTGCATCAGATGCGGCGGAAATTAAAACAGATGTCGAAACAGATATCGAAATAGATGCGACAGCGGACGCGGCTGTTGCCCCTGACTTGAACAGAAATGGGATTCCTGAGGAAGTGCGCCTGACAGCGCTGGAGGACGGGCAGGGACAGCAGCTTGAAATATGGGAGAAGGACGAGTTGATTGATCGTGAAGTGGGCGGCTTTGCACATACAGGCTGGACGAGTGTATTTTTGTGTACCTTAGATGGAGAGGACTATCTTCTGCGGTACAATCCAACGATGTATCAGGGCGTTGGATTGTACGATTATTCACTTTCCACCTTGATAGAAAATAAGAAGACTGTAGTGCAGCAGAACCATGTTCAATTTGATATCAATTTTGGCTCTCCTGTGCACAATGGTTTTGACCCAGAGGAAATTGCCGCTTTTATGGAGGAGATCAACGCATTGCTCTCCAACAGCGTAGTGCTGCTCAATACTGACAGCGATTTACAGGGAACTTTTGAGAAAGAGGGACGGCTTTATGACAGTCTGTGGTGGCTGGATAGCCAAGAGCCAGTGTTTGCTAGGGAGCAGAAGAAATCCATGTTGGAGAATCTAAAGGATTTTCAAGTTGCAATGACAGCGGTTCAGCCTCCAGCCGTGATAGAAGAGGTGGAGGCGCTGCCGATCACAGAACCCTTGGAACTGTTGTTTTACAGCGGTGCAGGGGCATGGATGACTTCCCTTGCGTTAAACCCAGACGGCAGCTTTGTGGGGGAGTACTCCGATGCGAACTGTGACACGGTTTATGTCTGTCAATTTCATGGGCAGTTTGGGAACGTGGGAAAACTCACAGATGCTTCTTGGCTGCTGACAATGGAAGAGCTTGTTCTGGATACTGGTCATGAGCTCGGAGAGCAATGGGATGTGACAGAAGAAGGCTGCACAATCCATTATATTGCCAGTGAGCCGTATGGTTTTGACGGTATGGACTGGACAGCCCTCGAGTCTGGCGCACAATTTATCCTCTATAGTCCGAAAGCTACTGGGCACGAGCCGGGAACAGAGCTTTACGGTGCAGTAGAGTTTCAGTCTTGGCTGCATAAGCGTAGGGAATTTCTCAGTGAGGACGATGTTTTAGGCTGCTGGGGGCTGCAAAATATGGAGACAGGGCGCGGATTTTTTGAGAGTACCAACACATAGCAATGCAAAAGACAGCGCTACGAAAAAAAATATGCGATATGGAGGGATGTATAATAGCATGATATCAAAAGATTGTTAGTGGAGGTGATCGGATGAGCGAAGCATTAAAGAGAATGATTTTGCCGGAGTTTGGTGAACTCAAGGATTTGCTTGCAGATAAGGATGCGGAAATTGCAGATAAGGATGCAAAGCTTGCAGATAAGGATGCAAAACTTGCAGATAAGGATGCGGAAATTGCAGAATTGAAGCGTTTGCTGGCTGAAAGGGAGATACACGAGTGAAAAATAATCTGAAAAAACTAACGAAAGAAAACTTGCTGCAAATTATCTTGGATATGAATACGTTTCTGTCAAAAGAGCAGCAGCGGCAGATGGAAAACCTGATCGCACAGTACACGTCGGGCAGCGTGAAAGCTCAAACCAAAGAGAAAACAGTGCGCATGTCTCAGGAATTTGTAGATGAAAAGATGAGACAGCTAAAGATCTGGATGAACCAGATTGATGAAGGTGAGCTGACGCTTGATGTGGAGGAATACGAGGATTATTCCGAGGACTACTGGGACAGGGATTGGGTGACAGAGTACTATGACAATCAGGGAATCGGGGATAAGCTTCTGTATGCAATACAGCTTGCGAAGGACTGCGTGGACGACTGCCGGTATCAGGAAGCGAACTTCATCTATGAGTGGCTGTGGGCGATGGAGGTGTGTGCAGAAAGCGAGTACTCCGAAGAATGTGACCCGGCTGATTTACAGGATTTGACAGAACACGACATTATCAGAACAGACCTCAGACAGCTTGCTTTGCTGACGCTCTATGCAGCGTATCAGGCACTTGATGCGGACAGGCGCGCAGAGGATTTGTACCTGTATTTTTCACACAGGGCATTTCAGGACCTGCATCTTGAGGATATGCTGCAAGTAGGACGTGAAGAGCTTGCGGAGACAGCGCGCTTCTGGGCAGATTGGATTACACTTTTAAAGAACGAGGAAGGAGATGTGGAGGCACGGCTCTTACAGGAGGCAGTTTTGTATCAGGGGGGCGTCGAGCGTCTCGTCGCCGTGGCAGAGGAAGTCTGCAATCTCCATCCATCTCTGTATCTGGCCGCCATGGAGGCATATCATAAGCGTCATGAATATGAACAGATTGAGAAAATCGCAGAGACAGCATTGATAAAGATAAATAAGAGGCTGAAAATCAGAGGGGACATTGCGCTGAAAGCAGCATATGCCGCCTCCTGCCTGTCACACGATGAACAAATGATGCGGTTCTGCTGGGAATGTTTTTGCTCGGATTCGACGGTTCGAAATTATCTGCGTCTGTTTGGCACAAAGGAGATGGCACAGCAGTATGGAATGCGGGGAAAGGAAGTGCTGTTTTCCGGGCTGAAAGGTGAGGAGAGATATCAAATCAGAAACAAAGAGCTCTGCCAGAATCAGATTGGCAAATGGAACTATTATGAGCTTTGTTTTTATACGGGCGATTTTGGCACCGCGAAACAGGCGTCAAAAAATCCGTCGGGGTCACTGGGATGGAGTTCCAGTTTTATTGACCGCGGAATCCGGCTGTTTCTTTTGTATTTATATGAAAATCCACAGCCGTCAAAGGCCGCCTCGAGCGTCGCGCAGCAGGTCGGTTTTGTGGACGATCCGCTCTCCTATGCTTCCATGCATTTTGAAAGTGCTGTAGCTGAGGAGAGCCGCGCACGCAAGGTAAGTATATTTTGGAATTATTTCCAGCGGTGGAAGCAGTATTTTCCAATGGAGCAGAACGAGAGAAAAAAATATCTTGCGTGGGCAGAAAAAATTGTGTACAGCAGGGCAGATGCCATTGTCAGCGGTCAGCACAGAAGCCATTACCACGAAGTCGCAGTACTGCTTGCGCTGACAGCAGAGAATAAGGAAGCGATGGATGTACAGGGGGCAAGGCAGGAAATCTTTGCACAGTACAGGAAAAAGTTTCCGCGACATTCTTCATTTCAGGGAGAAATGAAGAGCTATTTTGGCTTGAAATAAATTCGCTACATATTGCATGCCAAGTCAATGCGGTATCCAGCTTCCTCGGCATATTCGCACAATGTTTTGAATGAATCCCGGCGGCAGGCGAACATGACATAGCTGTCGCTGCCAATATCAATGGCAGCGATACACATGTCCTGCGGCTGCCAGTTCTGGTCTATGGTTTCGCACCAGTCTGTAATCTCGTCCTCCTCATCAAACCAGTCAGGCTCAAGGGGAAGATTTTCGTTCCTGACGCCCTTTAGTACTTTGATACAGGAAAGCACCTCGTCTAGTTCTTCTTTGTAATCGCACTCACAGACATAGCCATGCTCGATTAGGCTGTCCACCATGCCAATCCACCGAATTTCGTCGATGTCGCGTTCTTCCTCCATACCGCGGTTTTCGTAGTTTTCTAGGTGATTATGAAAATAGTTCGAAGTATGAAGGAGACATTCGCTGATTTCCGACAGGAGTTTGGCATCTGCATTCGAGATTTCCGCAGCGATCTTGTAAATTGGGCTGTTATCTGGGCTTTCCATAAAGAGACCTCCTTTGTAATACGTTGTATGATGGTATTTAGTATAGCATCATACAATCCTGTAAGCAAGATAGAATCTGAAAATACGACTTTATGTGTATACAGAAAACAGGCAGATGATTCGGGGTAACAGTTCGGGGCTGAATTGTGACGATCAGCGTGACATTTTAGCCTGTCTGCGTTGTGGAATATGGGGAGATGTGCTATAATGTCGGTAGCCATTATACTTGCCCGAATGGGCATGCCCTTGCCGTAATTGCGTAGCAATTATGGTATAATACAAGGCATCGAAATATCGAAAGGCTGTAGAAACATTGTAGAAAGACACATTTTAAGCAAGACGATGATCACTATAAGCAGACGTATCATGCGGGAAAGCAGCGAGGGGAACTTCATTTTCGCTTATAGGATTGGTAAGCTTTGACAGACAATAAAGTGACTGAAGGTGACGAGGAATGAAAAATAGAATCATAACTTACCGTCAACGAATCGACGCGCTGTTAGCGCACCCGCCAGACGGTACAGACTGGGATAGCGTTTTGCATGAGCATCTGACACAAGTGTCATTTTTTCAGCATGAGCGGCTGATACACCTGATTGTGACAGTCACATTTGCGCTGCTGACGATGACGGGGCTTGCGGTCTACTGCATTGCTGAATATATGCCGATTTTGGCGATGATCGGACTGTTCATGATACTGCTCGTTCCGTACATCGGACACTATTACACGCTCGAAAACGAAGTGCAGAAGATGTACAAGCAGTATGATATGATGCTGCAAAACGTTCATAAGTCGGGCGCTGACAGCCATAAAATTTGATATGCAGGGGCAGCGCCAAAACTTTGTAAAGATTTGGGAATGGAGGATATGATACCATGTTTGATTACAAAAAATTTGAGAATGATCTTGTCGCCGCGATGGAAACTACATTGCACAATTGGGCAGAAGAATATGATGATATTTATATCCTGTCTTTGGACTGCGCAAGGGATATGACATCGGTTGGCATGATGGCAAATACAGAACAACATTTAAACGAAGAGTCTGACGCGGAGGACGATGACTACTGGTTTTATAAATACTGTGAAGAGGAGTGGGAATTGTTTGAAGCTGGAGGACTGGCAAAGGAAATATCTTCTTATATGAGGCAGTACGCAGAGGAAAATGATGCGCGGTTTACCGACCCCGAAACGTTTGAATTTACGGAGGAATTTGATGAACATTGCGATCAAATGATAGACGCATGCGAAAGGGCAATACGGCGTTTGAGACAGTCGGTTCATCAGGATTTTCCCAAGCTCTTGCTGGCATTTCATATTAGAGAATATTTAGATGATGAAGATCGCGCAGAATTTTTTGCGTCCGTAAACAGCAAGGAGGCTTCCAAAGAATACGCAGCACACATTGAGGATTTTAATTAACCGCTGATTGGGAGAAATACGGATATGACAAAGCTGATCGTACTTCGGGGAAATTCCGGCAGTGGCAAAACCACCGTCGCGAAAGAATTACAAAATAAGTTTGGCAATAACACGATGCTTCTTTCACAGGACGTCATTCGAAGAGATATTCTAAAGGTCAAAGATGGTGAAAATACGCTGGCATTACCTCTTATGAAGGAACTTTTGCGCTATGGCAGGGAACATAGTGATGTTGTGATTTTAGAGGGAATTATGTGTGCGGATTGGTATCGGCCGCTATTTGAATTAGCGGTTGAGTTATATGGTTCAAATGTGTACGCTTACTATTTTGATATTTCATTTGAGGAGACACTAAGGCGGCATCAGACAAAACCGAATTGTGCTTCGTTTGGTGCAAAGGAAATGCGAAGATGGTGGCGTGAAAAAGATTTTTCAACTGTGTTGCAGGAAGTGTCTATAACCGATGAAAAAGATATGCAAAGTATTGTTGCAGAAATTTATCATACAATCTTAAATGAAGAGGAGGACTAAGTACATGATTCAATGGTTACATCAGGAGGAGGGATACTGCGAAGGAATTTTCAAGAGTGTATTCTTTCGTGATGAGGAGGATTGCGATGAACTGAGTATTTCCATGCAGCGCCCAGTGCTGAGCGAATGCGCTGAAAAGTGTGTCGAGGCGTTCAACAATCTTACAGCGCCGCAGATCAGAGAAATCTGTGAGGAAATCATAAAGTCCGCACAGGAATGCGGCGATGAAGAGTTTGAACTGCCAGAACTCGACAATGCCCTTGATATTTTAAAATATTGCTGGTTTACGGGAATCTATGTCAATATGCTGAATACAGAAGATGAGGTCGCTTTCGTTGTGGAAGGCGAGGGAGACTGGGGAGATGTCATTGGCTTTGCGGTGCAAAATAACAAAGTCCTTTACGTCGGCACAGAGTTTATGGACTATATGAGGGCAGAATAGCCAGTCAGAACAGGATTTGGCGCTGTGCTGCAAAATCTGTGCGTGAAAATAGCAGAAAGATCAAGAGAAAATAGGAGAATAAAGATGAACAAAATAGGAATTATCGGAGCAATGGAGTTAGAGGTGGCGGAGTTAAAATCAAAGATGACGCTGAAAAATGTCGTGGACAAGGCTGGCATGAAGTTCCATGAAGGCGTGCTGAATGGAAAGAACGTTGTCATTGTCCAGTGCGGCATCGGAAAAGTCAATGCAGGCATCTGCGTGCAGCTTCTGGCGGATTTGTTTGCCGTGGATGCGGTGATCAACACAGGAGTTGCCGGTTCGCTGCGCGCGGAAATCAATATCGGCGATATAGTAGTTTCCACAGACGCCTGTGAACATGACATGGATGTCAGTCCGCTTGGCTATGAGCCGGGTATCATTCCACAGATGGAGACTTCATTTTTCAAGGCGGACAGAACGCTTGCAGAGGCGGCAATTGCGGTCTGCCGCGAGGTGAATCCTGAGATTGGCGTGTATGAGGGACGTGTTGCCAGCGGAGACCAGTTTATTTCTGACGGCGCAGTGAAGGACAGGCTGATTCGGCAGTTTGACGCTTCCTGTGCAGAGATGGAGGGCGCAGCAATCGCCCACGCAGCATTTTTGAACAAGCTGCCCTATGTGGTGCTTCGTGCGATTTCGGATAAGGCGGACGGCAGCGCACATATGGATTATCCAGAGTTTGAGCGCGCGGCAGCAGCACACTGCGCAAAGCTGGTGGAAAATCTTGTTGCGCGGCTGTAGCCGGTGCCGTCAGTGCCGTCAGTGCTGAGAGACTGTTATTTGGCGTGCTGTGAATCATTCCACAGCAGGCAGAATGCATCTCACAGCAAATGGGTTCATTCACTGCGCTGTAGTGCCGAAAACCATAATGAATGGCAGGCATGGTGCCTGACAAAAACAGATGCAGGAAATCCCGTGTCTGGAAAATTTATGGAGGTATGTTTATGGCGATGGAAATCAATGGAAGCTATGGAAACGCGCAGATTAGTTACTTAGAGAGACGAAGAGAAGAACAGCCGCTGGAAAAAACAAGCGGGACAGCACAGAGCAAGGAGGGGCAGAAGGAAGAAAAGACACCTGTGCAGGATGAATATATCAGCAGGGAAAAATCAGGTGCAAAGCCCACCGGTCTGTACTGGCTTGGAGAGGACGAGAACGGCAACCGCAAAATCTTTTATGATGACCCGAAAAAGTCCAAATCAGCGGAGACAAAAGAGGCATCTGACAAAAAAGCGGATACCGAGGATAGTACCGCACCGGCGATCAAGCCGGACGAACCTCAAAAGGCGGAGGAGAAGTGTACAGGCGATACGGGAAAGGTTGACCGTGAAATCGAGCGCCTAAAGGAGAAAAAGAAACAGCTCGAACAGCAGATTCAGACCGCAGCCGGAGACGAGAAAAAGGTTCATGAGCTGGAGAGGAAACTGGCGCAGGTAGAGAACGAACTAAGCCAGAAGGACAATGACACGTATCGGCGGAATAATACAGTTTTTTCATGAGACAGCGCACTATGAAAACACCGAGAAACAGCGGCAGCTTCGCGGCTGTTTTTTTGGCGCTGATTTTAATGACAGCGCATCACTTTTGTGGTAAAATATTCATGTTGATCAGACACAGTAAAGAGAAGAACGGCAAATACAATAGATGGTGCACAAGGGGAGAGAAACATGATAGATGGACATATTCATATTGAACGTGGTGCGTACACGCTTGACTGGATAAATCAATTTTTTTAACTGCCTGTGGCAGTTTCTGCTGGCGGAGAGGAAAATGAAAATGAGAATGGTTGTGCTTTATTTTTCGGGAACTGGAAACTCAAAATTCATCGCAAGGCATTTTGCGAAAAAAATGGGTGCAGAATGCCATAGTATTGAAGAAAAAATAGATTTTAAGCAATTGTTTAATCTGGTCGATACAGTAGCGGTAGTATATCCTATTTATGGTTCTTGTGTGCCTCGAATTATGCGTGAGTTTGTAGCGTTATACATGGAGGAATTTCAAAAGAAAAAATTAATAATTTTCTGTACACAAATGGTATTTTCAGGAGACGGTGCAAAGGCTTTTGCGAGGCTGATACCTAATTGCGAAGAACATATCCTCTATGCAGAACATTTTAAAATGCCGAATAACATTTGCAATTTTCCCCTTTTCCCGATGATTCGGATCGGATTAGGAATCAAGCCAAGGAGAGCATTAAAACGCTTAGATACAGTTTGCAATAACATTAGAAATGGGGTTATAAAGAAACGAGGATGGAGTATTTTTTCTTCGCTTTTAGGAAAAACACAAAATGTCGGGTATCCTAAGATAGAAGAGAAAGCAAGGCATTCCTTTCACGCAGATGATACTTGTACAAAATGTGGTTTATGCGTCAGAATTTGTCCAATGAACAACCTTGAAATTGTAAATGGTCAGGTCATTCAGAAGGACAACTGCACGATTTGCTATCGCTGCGTGAATGCCTGTCCGAAGCAGGCGGCAACTGTTTTTTTAAAAGCAAAACCGAAAAGACAATACAAAGGGTTTCAAAAGAATACTTGAAATTTGAGCTTTCTCCTGAAACGGGGAAACACAATTTGCTTTGGATGATCGGTGAAATTGGCGAAGTGATTGACATTGTCAAAAAATACAGAGACATAAAGCCAACGAATGATGTTGAATTGAGAAATCACCTTGTTGAAGAAATGGCGGATGTTCTGATGCATTACAATGATGTTATGCTCTGTTATGGAATATCTGCTGATGAACTCCAACAGGCATATACTGCAAAGTTTGAAAAAAATATGACACGCTGGTAAATCTTAGTTGATCTGCGAAAACTGTATCATAAACTTAGGAATTGTAGGAAAATAAGTGCTCAGATTGCGCTGGATATTTCTTCAAGATTGTAGGAGAAAAAACGTAGGCGTAGTGGTCTACGGCGAGGCTTTTTGTTTTGTAAGATTGGAGAAATAGACAAGCAAGATGTGTCACTTATTTTTCTACAGTTCTTAGTTGCAAAAAAGATGGAGACAAAATAGTCTGTAAGTTGCGGGCTATTTTGGACTTATATTTTGAAACAGCAGGTGATAAAAATGCAGATAGAACAGTAAAAAAGTGCTGGAGGGAGGTTTATCAAATAATGAGTGCACAGTATGTTTGCGGTAATAATACAAAAGTATTTGTATGCAATGATCAAGTATCTGTTTGCCTCAGTGAAACAGAGATTGCTCTCAGTGAAGCAGAAAAAAGCACGATGCGTAACGATTGGAAGGAAGCAGTTGATAAGAATCCAAATTTATTTGATGGCGTCGTTTTGAGTGTCAAATCTGTAGAGAAATTATCATATGAACATATGATATTGGTTAAGGTGTAATTTGCTATCGAAAACTATTTATTATAAAGAAAAATTTAAAATGCAGTAAATATTGATGTATTGCCAAGAAGGTAGTGAAAAAATTTTATGTCTTTGGAAAAAACACCTCTTTTTTGGTAAGAATTAGTATATGACAATTCTTATCGAAAAGGAGTATTTTTATGCCAGTAGCAAAGGAACAAATTCAACAGATTATTGCAGATAACAACCTTAACAGTGTAGCCGATGTCTACACCCTGCTCAGGGACAGTTTCAAAGACATACTTCAGGAACTTATGGAAGCAGAACTAGACGCATCACTTGGTTATCCAAAAAATCACAAGGGTGATGTCAGGACATCCAACAAGCGTAATGGTCATTCTACAAAAACACTCAAGAGCCAGTATGGTGAATTTCAGATTGATGTCCCAAGAGACCGTGAGGGGGAATTTGAGCCAAAGCTTATCCCTAAATACAAAAAGGATATATCCGGCATTGAGGAAAAAGTAATCTCCCTTTACGCAAGGGGCATGAGCACGAGGGACATCCATGACCAGATCCAAGAGCTTTACGGCATGGAACTGTCCGCTGAAATGGTCAGCAAAATTACGGACAGGATTCTTCCAGAGGTCAGGGAATGGCAGTCGCGCCCATTAAATCCGGTCTATCCGTTTGTGTTTATGGACTGTATTCATTACAAAGTAAGGAAAGATGGCCGAATCCTAAGCCGCGCTGCCTACATTGTACTTGGCATCACTGCGGAGGGTTATAAAGATATCCTGAGCATCACTGTAGGCGCCAATGAATCCAGTAAATTCTGGATGGGAATGTTAAATGACCTGAAAAACCGCGGCGTGCAGGAGATACTGTTTTTCTGCGTGGACGGACTTGCAGGATTTAAGGAAGCGATCAGCGCAGTTTATCCAGATGCACAGATCCAAAGATGTGTCATCCATATGATGCGCAATTCCTTCAAATATGTAAATTACAGTGACCTGAAGCAGTTTTCCTCTGATTTCAAATCTGTATACAATGCCCCCAGTGAGACGGCTGCCTTGTCAGAGCTTGAGAAGGTCCGGGAAAAATGGGGAAAGAAATATCCCTATGCGGTTAGCAATTGGGAGAATAACTGGGAAGATGTCAGCTCCTTCTTCCAGTTTTCCGATGACATCCGGCGCATCATGTATACCACGAATATCATAGAAGGGTTAAACCGCCAGTACCGAAAGGTAACAAAGACAAAAGTGTATTTCCAAGTGACAGCGCACTAGAAAAGATACTTTATCCTGCAAGTGGAAATGTAGTGAAAAAATGGACACAGCGTTACAGAAACTGGGATAGAGTATTGAACCAGCTAACTGTACTTTATGGGGAACGCCTCACCCAGTATCTGTAAACGCAAAGACCAGAACAGTCTGACATACAGCATAAACTGTTCTGTCCATATGACATTAGCAGTATTTCCAGAAAAGCCCAGTCTTATTCAGGAGACAGGGTGTGGACAGAATCCACAAAAATCTTTCTTACTGCTAATGTCTTGATTGGTGTGCAAAAAAATCAAAAAAGATGTATAAAAGCATAATTATCGGCAATACTATAATTAGAAAAGAAATTCGACAACATAAAAACATTCCTATGCGACAACATTTTTCTACATATCTAATTCATATCAAGAAAAATTTTTTGCTCATAGACACAAGATTTTTTACAGTCTCGCCAAGAAAGTAAGATTTTATTGTGTGAAAAGAGACGAATCAAATCAATATATTGTATATCTGCTTTAATAAATTGCTAAATATTGATTTTGTAACTACTATTAAGTTATTTTATCCAATAGTTTGGAATAAAAGCTGTTATCATATTATAACTTAGACGAGCTAAAATTTGAGCTATAACATATTAGCACTATATCTGATCAATATATGGCATGTAAATATCCCTAATATACAAGATATTGGTTATTTCCAAAAGAATTAACTAGCACAACGAGTTAAATTATACCTTAAACGTAAAAACACCCACAGTGATTATGGGTGTTTTTTGAAACAAGAAATCCTGCAGATATCACACAAATTACTAAAATAACTGATAAAAAGTATTTTTGGACAATTCTGTCCCTTGTGTATATATACAATAACTGATAAAATATAACAAAATATTCCTGTGCAAAATGATGGTGGGAAAAGGAGAAGGATAGTCAGGAGTTATACACCAAATAAAAAGGGACATATAATGAGTATTTTTCTCTAATCCTAGCATTATCTTCCGAATATAAAATAAGTTGTTTGATAATGCCTTTATATTTGCAATATTATTAGCTTGCAATTTGGTAACAGTAAGCAAAGTATTTGAGCAGTTCATGGTTAATGGATCTGCTTTTCTCGGAAATATGGAAATAGAAGAATGTATCGAAAAAGATTTTACTTTCGCAGGTAAAATCAATATTGGATACCTGCAGAAATCCTCATGGTGTCGGTTAATCTTTTGAATTTTAGACAGCAGGATATGTTTGATTTTTTTCTGAGTTGGTCATAGTGTGCCTCTTTAGATCTATCCACTAACCCAAGAGCCATGCTCACGGCCTCTAAAATTTACCAATAGTGAGCACGGTCGCACATTTTAGTATTTTATAAAACACATCTGGAATATTTCTACAAAAATTAGGTAGTTTACTATTGCAGAATCTAACCTAATACTTAACTAACTGATATTGAGTCATGAATTGTAGGAGTAAAAAAATGTTAAAAGTTCAGGATTTGAAGAAAGTATATAAAAATAAGGTCGCTTTGCAGGGTGTGTCTTTTTCAGTGAAATCACAATCTGCAATTGGGTTAATTGGGGATAATGGAGCAGGAAAAACAACATTGATTAAGTGTATCAGTGGGCTTGTTGCGCCGACATCAGGAAGTGTATATTTCGATAATGTGAATTTGATGAAAAATCCCAAATATATACATAATACAGTGGGGGTTTTACTAGAGGGGGCTAGGAATCTATATCATTTTTTGACGGTGGATTATAATTTGAATTATTTTGGCTATCTGAATCAGTTATCCTCTATAGAGATTGCAGATCGAAAAGCTTATCTGTTAAAAATGTTTGATGCGGAAAAATATAAGGATCAGCCAGTCAATGAGTTGTCAAGGGGAACACAACAGAAGATTGCATTAATGGTGACTTTGATGAAAAATCCCCAACTTCTTATCTTAGATGAACCTACATTGGGATTAGATTTGGTAGCAACAATAAGAATGACAGATTTACTCAGACAAATTATTCAGGAGGAACATAAAACAGTTATTATAATATCTCATGACATGACGCTGATTTCTGGTTTATGTGAGCGGGTTGTGTATTTGAAAAATGGTAAAGTGGATTTTGATGAGCAAATAAATTCCATTGTAAACGAAAACATCTATGAAGTGAAAATAAAAGCAGATAGTTCGCTGGAAGAGGAGATTCAAAGTTTTGATTTTCCGGTTCGGCAGGAAGATGGGATTTATGTGCTTGAAGTAAATAATATGGAGAAGATGATGAAAAACAAAATATTAAAGGACAATGTTATATCAATAGAAAAACAGGTAAATGATTTGGCACATTTTATTAAGATGAGGAGTTTATAGGGTAATGCGAAGGCTTATAAAAGCAGAATGGACCATGTTGATAGGGGAAATAAAACAATATTATTTGAATTATATTTTTTATAATACTGGCATGGTAATATTGTTTTTTGGTTTATTTTACAATTACTATTCTGAAGCGGATGATACAAAGGTATTAGCAATGCTCATTTGTGCAATATTGTGGCAAATTTGTACAAATGGACTCCAATACTTATGTTATTTGATTCAGGATGAAGCGATGATGGGAACGCTAGAACAAATGTTCTTGACCAGAACTAGTTTTTTCTCAATTTTATTTTCAAAAATCTTTGTCAATATGATTTTTGTTATTTTGAAAGGGATTATTTTATTCTTTATTTGTGCCGTTTTGTTTCATAAAGTTTCTATGCTGATGTCGGTTGGTTTATTGAAATATATTGAGATAGTTACTGTTATTATTATTACCGTATTTTCTTTTTACTGTATTGGGGGGGTTTTTGGTGGGTTGAGTTTATATTATAAAAGGATATCGTCCATTCTGAACGTGGTTAATTATTTTCTTTTGATGTTTACAGGAATTATCGGTGATATTAATAGTTACAATGTTTTCCTTCGATATATTATAAGAATAATACCTGTAACAAATGCGAATATATTAATCAATGAGATATTGAGTGATCATGTTAAATTACAAGATGTACTATTGTTTGCGGAAACCGTGCTTATCTTTTTTGTTGGTGGAAATGTTGTATTAAATCTATTAATTAAGAAAGCGAAGAGGGAAGGGAAACTAGGGCAATATTAGGCAGGAGTTTACAGCATTAAATGTATGAAAGTATTGTGTCAATGTACCCAAATTTTATTTTAGTGTATTAGCTTAAATATTTTTGGGATTGTAGGAAAATAGAAGAAGTTCATCTAAGTAAGGAATTATTCAGAAATTACTCATGACAATTACTTGTCTAAATGTCCATCTGCGTCATCAGAAAATCTTGACATATCCCGCTATGCCTGCGATTTTCTTCTTTGCAGCTGAACATTTATACGGCGTACTTGTCACAAGTAATTTCTGAACAGTTCCTAAGTTGTAATAATATTCTTATGTTTTCAGAAAGGTGGATAAAATATGAATTTTTCAAGATATAATATATTTGTAGAGAAGGACAAAGAAATATATTTGTTTAATACTAAAACGTTGTCTATAGTTGAATTAGATTCAATGACGAGAGATATGTTTAGATCTGGAGAAATATTGGCTCAGAACAATTTAGAAGAATTTATAGAGAATGGATTTATTATAGAAAGTTATGAAAATGAGTTAGAGGAGGTGAAAAATGATTACTGGAGCAGTGTGTGCAGAGAAGAAACATTATTTATGTCTATAATGACAACTTTAAATTGTAATTTAAGATGTCCATATTGTTTTGAACATCATACTAATAGCGATATGATAGAACAAGTTGAGGAAGGCATTATCAAATATATTATTAATAAAGTAGATACTACTAATATAAAAGTAATAAAAATTGATTGGTATGGTGGAGAGCCGACATTGAGGATGGATGTAATCAACCGTCTTTCTAAAAAAATAATAGAGTTATGCGATAAATATCAAATAATGTATATTTCTTCTATTACAACAAATGCGACAATGTTGTCGTATGAAAATATTAGAATTTTAACAAATGCAAAAATTACTCATATGCAAATTACGATAGATGGGCCTAAATCAGTACATGATAAAAGACGTGTTAAGTGCAATGGAGAAGGGACATTTGAAGAAATAATAGATGCTATAAAAAGATGCTATAACAAATTCAAAATTGTGATTAGAATTAATGTTGATGCACTTAACTATAAGTATATTGATGAATTGTTATATTTTCTTTCTAAAAGTGATTTAAAAAATGTATCTATAACAATGAAGGGAGTGGTGTCATCAGAAGAAAGAGATGTATCGAAAACACAATTAAATGATAAAGATCTATCTGATATTATCTTTCAAAAAAATAAGCTGGCAGCTGAATTGGGCATGAAATTGGCAATCTTTGAAATATTTGATTTAAAACTGGACAGGTTTTGTATTGTTGATTGTATTAATCAATTTATAATAGCACCAGATGGTCGATTATTTAAATGTGGTGAATCTTTTCAAAATAATGATCTGGGACTCTATGGATATATTGATATGAATACAATGGAGTTTGAGATCGATAATAATAAGTTAAACAAATGGAAAAAAGATCCTTTTATGGATTCAGAGTGTGTTTCATGTGTTTTGTTGCCTATGTGTTACGGAGGGTGTCAAATGATGCGAAATGTTAAAAAGTGCAGACCATGTAATATGGATTTGAAATATCATTTAAAGGATTATATTGTGTTATACTTAGAAAATTATTTGAAGGGAGAGGCTCTTTGAAAACAACAAAATATTATATATCAACAGACATCGGTGATTTTAAGATATATTATAACTTAATAAATGGTACTTTATTGCAAATTTCCCATAATGATGATGTTTCTTTTTTAGAATGTATACTGAATCCTAACAATAAACATCATGAATTTTGGAAAACTTTGTATGATAATCAATTTATCATTGATGATGATTATAATGAACTAAAGGAAATTAGGTTTAGACATTGGCAGGCAGTATATAATAATACAGATATTTTAGAGATCACAGTCGTATGCACCTTAAAATGTAATACAGAATGCTTGTATTGTTATCAAAAAAATCTTGGAATTACCTACTATGAAATGGACGGATTAGATTATGAAGGACTATATGAGTATTTAATTGGCGTTCCCCAGAAACAAATAAATATTAATTGGTATGGTGGAGAACCATTATTACATCAAAGACAAATATTAGATTTTTGTAGTAAACTACATATGGACAGTAAACATGATTATAGTTATTCCATTTCGACTAATGCCACAATCTATAATGAAAATTTTTTTCGCCAAATGAAAAGATATGGTTTGACAAATATAGATACAACTATTGTCGAAATAGATTCGGTGAATAGCCATTTGAGGAGAACACCTAATTGTCCGGTTGAAAATATAATAGGTAATATTGTAAATATAGCAAGATATGTTAATGTGGTAGTAAGTATAAATTTATGCAGAACTAATATCATGAAAGCAGAAACAATTTTAGAATATTTTCTAAAATTTAGTGATCTACCAATATATTTTACATTTACCAGAATTGTTAGTTACAACAATAATCCATGTAAGGATATTGAGTTAGATATCGATACTTATATGAAACAGGTAGTTCAACTATCAAATTGGGCATTGGATAACAATTTAAAAATTTGTGATATGAGTTGTTTTCAGAGTGATGGAATATATTGTGGGGCATATGCTTGCAATAATTTCACAATTGGACCGAAATTATATGTGTATAGATGTGAGCATTTTTTTGAGCCAAGTAATTCCTATGCTCAAATTATACACGGACAGATGATATATAAAAGTAATATGAAACAAAAAGGATGTATCGATCCATATAATGAAAAAAAATGTATTGAATGTAGAATTCTTCCGTATTGTAATGGAGGGTGTGAGTATTTGAGAAACAAAGGGGAATACTTCTGCCCAGTAGAAAGTGAATATTTGGAAGAATATTTAAGAATATATTGTAAAAAATACTATACTGAATAAGAATATGTTTATAAATGAACAAATAAGTGAAATGTTATTGTTTGCTCATTTATTATAAAAAAATAAAGAAGGGAGATAGAATCATGAAAACTACAAAAGTTAAAGTCATTAAGAAAAAGGCTAAAAAGGCACGAAATGTACTTGCAGCTGAATCTAGTTGTTGTAGAGGACACATCTGATAAAAACTTTTAGTTTGTGTCTTTGAATGTACATTAGTTTGCGGTAGCATCTGAATAGTCATTCTGAATGAAAGTCAACACTTCATAGCTGCTCTGTGAGGTGTTGACTTTCAATTTAGAGGAATCATTTGGAGCAATTTTAAAAAGTTTGTAAAGTATAAATTGAATATTTAAGCGAAATATAGTTTTTATGAGTTTTAAGTATTACAGTTACGTTTTTTTCTAAGGAGTTGTAATGAATATACATGAATATGATAAAAGAATACATTGGTTTAATATGCAGTTGAACATTTTAAAATGGGATAGGGATTTTATTTCACCAGTTGAAGATGAGTACAAAAAAAATGAATTAATAAACGCTATAGCAATAGAAAAACATAAATATATTATAAATAATTTTGGCACAGTTTTTGAAGAAAACTCTCATGCCTACAGGATTTTTTATAAAGATTATTTATATTCTGTTGGATTACCAGACGAGTTAGAAAATGAAATTAGTAATGCAGTTAATAAATGTTATAAATATTACAAGATTGCAAAAGAAAATAATGATTTTAGTTTGGTTGAAAATGATTTTTATAAGCTTATTTGTTTAAAAAGAGAAGAAATTGGTATTATTAATGTGCAGGGTGAGGACAACTATGATAAATTAATGAGATATTGCTGTGGGGATTATTTTGCAGAAAAGTTAGATTTTATTATGAATACAATATTAAAATCAATAACTACTCAAAATATTAGATATTCGGAAAAAACAGATTTCAAAATGTTAAGCATTGAAGAGATGAAATTATTATATCAAAATTATGGTATTAATTTGGAAACTATTGTTTTCCAAGAAGATATTAATAATAGTTGTCTTCAACTGACACAAAATGATTGTAGAATGACATATCAGTCCCATGTCAAAATTAATGCTGCAAAACATGAAATGGGGCATATTTTGTATATGCAGAATATTTTGAAAAATGAAGAATATTATGTGTACAATCAACCGTTATCTTCAGTGTTTGATGAAGCAATAGCATTACTATATGAACTAATTATTGATAATGAATCATATTTTCAGAATGAGCAGTATACGAGGACACCTATTCGGATAGAATGCACAGATATTTTGAGATTATTACATATAATTATTCGGTATGAGATAGAAAGAGATATTATTAATGACAAAATAGGGGTGGAAGAAATTAAAACAAGATGGAATGAAAGGTTTTATGAATTATTTGGATACGAAGTGACCTCAGATAATGAAGGTATTCTGCAAGATCCTCATTGGTTTTGCGGAAATTTTGGATATTTTCCTATTTACAATGTTGCATTTGCAGTCGCATTAATTATATATAAAATATTGGAATTAAATACTGCTAATAAAAATCAAATATTATTAAAATTAAAAAAGCATATATTAAGTTTTGGAGCTAGCAAGACAGAAGAGGAGATATTATTAAAATTAGGAGTAACAGATTTTTGTAGGGATTTGGAAAATGTTTTTGAAGAATTAAAAAATAAGCATGGAGGATGTTTTTATACAGCAAATTTAAATAACGAAAATGAATTGTCATGATCTCCTAGAACAAGAAACTTCTAATAAATCGGTGTGAAATAAACACATAAAGCCTTAGAAAACGTTGACTATTTTTAGAAATGTGATATGATACTATTAATGGTGAGTCCTACCGCAAAGTGGACAGTTAAGAGCGTTAGTAACTCAAATGGAGTTACTGCACAAATGGCTATGCGGAAATGCATAGCCATTTTTCACGAGGAGAAATATGCTGCTTGTCTGATGCGAATCGGGATTTATATAGGAGGGATATTTTGAGGAAACATATTATTATTGCAGGTGTACCGCGGTCGGGAAAAAGCACAATCTCTCAAAAAATAGCGAAGAATTGGGGATATCAGCATATCAGCATGGACTCAATAATTGCGGGAATTGAAAGCGTTTTTCCCGAAACGGGTATTCATTCTGATGCGGATACAGACCTTTGGGAAAATATTCAATATATTAGTTCTAAGATGGCGTTATTTATTCAAGCGATGTTGGACAGTGGAGAATATAATGAATGTGATTATGGTATGGTAATTGATATATTTCAATTATTGCCACAGCATTATATTGAGTATATAGATTCTTCTGTTTGTGAGATATATTATTTCGGCACATCAGAAGTAACACCAGAACAACGATATGAACTTTTGAAAAAATTCGACACGCCAAAGGACTATACCTACTATAAATCTGAAGAAGAAAATAAAGAGAACTGTGCAAGCATTGTAACCATCAGTAAAAAACTGAAAGAACAATGCAGCATATATAAATTGCCATACTATGATACATCTTACAACAGGGAAAGGGTATTTGAGTCTATTTTAGGTTTTTGAACAAAGTAAAAGTATTGTCAAACTCCAGTTTTTCAAAGAACGAAAAAAACGAAAAAGTTGTCGATAAAAGAATGACAGATTATTTTTTTTGTGGTAAAATATTCATGTTTAGCAGAGAGAGTTGAATTTTATAGGAGAATTTATGAAATCAAAAACAGGACATTTTCAGATCTGAGAGTGTCCTGTTTTATTTTTATGCACACGGGGACCAATTTTTTCCTACTCAATTAAAATTTCGAAATAACAGGAAAATTGTTTATAAAGGAATGACAGATAATCGGTTCTGTGGTAAAATATTCACAATTGGCAGAGAGAAGTCAGAATTTATGGGAGTGTGTACATGTCTATAGGATTAATGAGAGGAACAGTTGCAGTTGAGCCGCATAAGATTGAATGGGAAATTGCCGCGCGTGAGATGATTGAGCGCCTAAAAAATATATTAATGGATGATATTGTGGATGCACAGCATATCGGAAGTACTTCAATAAAGAGCATTTGCGCAAAGCCGATTGTGGATATCGTTGTGGGTGTGAGCAGTTTTGACAGTATGATGCGGCATAATGATGAGTTGAGGACAAATGGCATTGTTTATTGCTGTGAGGACCACCCCGGACAACATTTATATGTTGTTGGCGATTTAGAGAAGAATATGCATACACATTATATTCATGTGGTAATTTGGGGACAAAAAATATGGCACAATTATATAAATATGCGTGATTATTTGAATACGCACGAAGAGGAAGCGAAAGAGTATTCCGATTTAAAAGAGCGATTGGCAAAAGCGTATCCGAAAGAAAGAATCGCATATACCGATGGCAAAAGCGCACTGATCGAAAGAATTTTGCAAATGGCAGATGAGTGGCGTAAACAGTTATAAATTCTAGCAAATGCAACCAAAAAAGACTTTAGGTTTTTCGATGTGAGAAGGAGTAATAATGATTTGGGATAACGTATCAGGAATCTATGATTTTACAGAGACAGTATACAATGGCAAAGTCTATCGGCGTCTTGGTGAAACTGTTGCGGCACAGATCAAACAGGACGATCTCGTGCTGGAATGTGCCTGTGGGACTGGTGCGATCAGCAAGTATATTGCGCCGCGATGCAGGCATTTGACGGCAACGGATTTTTCCACAGGTATGCTGCGGCAGACTGCCAAAAACTGTCAAAAATATGATAATGTTACCATCAGGCGCGCAGATCTGACACAGCTAAAGTGCCGTGATAACAAGTATGATAAGGTCGTTGCCGGGAATGTGCTACATCTGCTGGACAAGCCAGTTGCCGCTGTAAAAGAACTTGAGCGGGTGTGCAAGACAGGCGGCAAGATTATCATTCCGACGTATATCCACGGAAGCAGCGGTGTCAATCGGTTGGCAGTGCGAGTGTTTGAGCTGGCGGGCGTGCGGTTTAGGCGGCAGTTTGAGCTGGCATCCTATCAAAAGTTCTTTGAGGACGCAGGGTACAAACAGGTTGCGTACACTGTCATCAACGGAAGAATGCCCTGTGCAGTTGCAGTGATAACGAAACCATAAGAATCAGCAGTCGATTCAGCAAAACAAGTATTCATGTATTTCAAATACAGGAAGGAGTATAAAATGGGGGTATCGCTTTATTATACAGCAAGAAGAACAACGCCAGCCACACAGCAGGACCAAAAACGCTGCGATGAGATTGCGCAACGCTATGATGAGCAGTATCCTTATGGAGAGTTGTACGAGGGCTTCTGCATCTATGACTGGGAATCGCTCCAGGAAGATAATGATGAAACTGTTATTTTACAAGGTGCGACAAAGCTGCCCTTAGATGATATCGAGCTTTTTCAGGATACATTAGAATGGTGGTTAGATTGTCTGGCAGAACTGAAAGATATCTTACCCGATGCGCAGTGGGAGGTAAACCTTGACGATGTATATTTTGAGTGGTCTGAGGACGAACACTGCTTTTTGCCGCAGGGAGATTGAGAGCAACGGGTGCATGACAGCATGTATATAAACGGAGGTATGATAAATGGGGATACATTTTGGTGTGGATTATTATCCTGAGCACTGGCCGAGAGCGCGCTGGGAGACGGACGCGCGGCTGATGAAGGAAATGGGCGTACAGGTCGTGCGCATAGCAGAATTTTCGTGGTTTAAGATGGAGCCGTCAGAGGGCGAATTTCATTTTGAGTGGCTAGAGGAAGCAGTGGCGCTTCTCGACAGCTATGGCATCAAATCAATTCTCGGTACGCCGACGGCGGCGCCTCCAGCGTGGATTATTGAGAAAAATCCAGAGATACAGCCAATTGACAGACAGGGCAGGAGACGGCATTTTGGAGGCAGGCACCACGATTGCCAGTCCAATCTTGTATACCGCGCGCATATTCGCAGATTTGTGACCGCTTTTGCCAAACGGTTTGCGGACAATCCGGGCGTCATTGGCTGGCAGATTGACAATGAACTTGGCAATTCGCACGGGGATTTGTGCATGTGCGATTCCTGCAAGCGGCAGTTCCAGAAATGGCTTTGCGAAAAGTATGGCACGATCGAGGTCTTGAATGATGCGTGGGGAACCGCATTTTGGAGTCAGGGGTACAACAGCTTTGATCAGATCGGAACGCCGTTGATCACCACAGTCGGGGAGAATCCGTCTGCAATGCTTGACTGGAAATGCTTCTGTTCGGATTTGATTGTCGATTTTGCGGATTGGCAGGTGCAGATTATTCGGGAAAACTGTCCAAATCACTTCATAACCCATAATTTTATGTGTTTTGACAACAAGGTGGACTATTATGATTTAGCCGGACTGATGGATTTTGTGTCCAATGACATCTATCCTGCGGGGCATTGGCAGAAGCAGCCGCACCAGCCGGACAATGAGCTTGCGGCATGCCACGATGTGATTCGCGGTTATAAGAAAAAGCCGTTTTGGATGATGGAGCAGCAGTCTGGCATGGCGGGCTGGGAAATCATGGGCAGGGCGCTAGAGCCGGGACAGATGGCGGCTTGGGCAATGCAGTCTGTTGCGCACGGGGCTGACGCAGTTGTCTTTTTCCGCTGGAGAACCTGCGCGATGGGAACAGAGCAGTACTGGCACGGCATTCTGGGGCACAGCGGCAACCCCGGCAGAACTTACCATGAAGCGAAAAGGCTGACGGAGACTTTCACAAAATATATGGAGGATTTCGAGGGCAGTATGCCCTGCCCGGAGGTCGCAATCGTCCATAGCTTCCGACAGAACTATGCATTGGACATTCAGCCCAACCACCCGCAGTTGCAATATGTCGAACAACTGCACAAGTATTATAAGGCGCTGTATGACAAGAAAATTCCAGTTGATTTCGTGCAGGGTATGGATGATCTGTCACAGTATAAGCTGGTGATAGCGCCGCTCCAATATCTGATGACGCCGGAGCTTGAACAGCACTATATGGACTATGTGGCAGACGGCGGGAATCTGGTGCTGACGATGCGCACCGGCGTGAAAGATGCGACAAATCTGTGCATGACGGACTGTGAGCTGCCGGGACGGCTCGGCGAGCTGTGCGGCATCGAAGTGCCGGAGTACGACTGTCTGCTGGAGACGACAGGCGGTGTGCTCTACGGCAAGAAGGAATATGAGATTGAGAAGTGGTGCGATATCATCGCGCTAAAGGGTGCAAACCAGATTGCCGAGTATTCCACGGGCTTCTACAAGCAGACGCCCGCCATCACAGAAAATAAGTATGGCAGCGGTACCACGTGGTATATTGGAACTGAGCCGGGTGACGAACTGATGGAGGACATTATGACGTATATCACCCATGCCTGCGAGATTGAGACGCTTGGCACCGCCGCGGACGGCGTGGAGATGATGACCCGGGAGAGCGATGAGAAAGTATGGCTGTTTGTGATCAACCACACCGCCGACGAGCAGGTGTACCATCTTCACGGAATGTACACGCTGCTAGAAGGAGAGCGGGAAGAGTTTCTACAGCCGTATGAGGTGCAGCTCTTTGAAGGGTATAAGCGCCGGAAATGATTATGGTTCCAGCGTGTGAATAAAAATGTCATTTAGGGCGTCCCAGTCTGGCGTGCGGTCGTCATGCATTGTATCAATTGCTTCCTTATAATAATGCAGTTCTTTTACAATGTATGCGTTCAGCGCGTCAATCCGGGGCGCTTTCTCAGATTCCAACATCTGCATTTTGGTTTCCAGCAGGTTTTGGACAAGCTCTTTGTACGCTGGCGGCAATACTTCGTTTGCGAGTTCTTCAAACAAAACCGGAGGCGGGCAGGATTTTTGTTCTATCCACCTGCAAGCCAGAATCGGGCGCAGCACATAGAAATACTTCTTATATTTCACGAAATCATTGGTCAGGTGTTCGTGGTAATTCTTCCGCGCGGTGCCGTAGTAGTGATACATGGAGGATTTGCACGAGAAATAGCGCTGTGCCACTCCATAGATTTGCTGCCACGCTGGTGTCGTGTAATAGACAACGGGCGAGTTTGCCCACTCGAAAAGCGTTGCATTGGATTTGTGGAAATGCTGCAAGGCCTTGGATAAATCCCAGCCGTTGATGTCGAGTGTCTCGTCGAGCGCCCATTCGATAAAGTCCTGCTTGGGCTGCAATTTCAGATAGTCATTTTGCGGGCGCACATAGATCAAGCGCACATCGTAGTCGCTGTCTGGCGAAGCAAAACCCCATGCGCGGCTGCCGGATTCAATGGCGTGTAGTATTTTTACATGATGTGCGGCTTCCATTTCTTTTAATTTCAGCAGGATAAGGTCGTTGACCGAACCTTCGTAATCTTTATATCTCATCGCGCACCACCCTTTCGTTGACTGCCATCACATACGCCTGCACCTGCGCCATGTCCGGTTCGTCGGGCAGGGCGGTATGTGCGGCAGCATTGTCTAATTTCCGTTCATAGTCGTTTAACAGTTCATAAAACTCCTTCCGAAAGGTGCCATCTGTGTTCTGGTAGCTGCCATTTCGGATTGCGGTCAAAAGCTGGCGTTCTTCCTTGCGGTACGTACGGATTTCGCCCTGTTCCAGAATGTCAATAGCCATCATAAAGAGCCGAATTAAATGCATGGCGTGTTTGTTCAGGTGATTGTCGTCTTTTTTGCGGTTGCGTTTTCCGAGCTTGTCATAATCCTTCACAATGTTGTGCATCTCGTTCCAGATATTTTTGTAATCGCGCAGCGGGTAGTGCGTAAGCTTTGCATCGACGAAAATCTCTGTCTCAAAGTCAGGGTTGAGCGCCTTGTCTGTGTAGAGGTGGATTGCGCCATTTTCAAAGGGTTCATAGCGTCTGCTAAAATCGTACATCGCGTTTTTGACCGAGTTGAAAATGTGCTGTTCTTTTTCACTTTGCGGGTAGGAATCTCTTGCCATCGCATTTTGCAGGCGCCGAAGCTGGGCGTCCGCGTAGCCGCCAAAGGAGTGAATCGCGCGCTTGGACAGAAACAGGTGCGCATTGTCAATCAGCTCCTGACCGAGCGGGTGCAGGTACAGATAATGTTCTTGATTCAGCCCGAGCAGCTCGATCGTGTTTGGGTTGCAGTTTAAAAGCAGCGTGATCATTTTCATAAAGCTGTAGATGGTGGTGTCGGTCTGGGTGTCCACATACTGTTCAAAACGGGTCAGACCGATGAGGTCTGATTTCCTGTTCAGGGTCACACCCCTGACATCAATGTCACTTTTTTCATTGTTTGTTCCATAGGAATAGCTTCCCGCAAGCCCAAGCAGAATCACATATCTGCCCAAGTGCTCGTCGGATTGTATGAAGCGGTATGCTTCGGATTTTAAGAGTTCAGAATCAATCATAGGATACCTCGCTTACTTATAATAATTTGCAACGCCAATACCGATCGTAGCCCAGTGTGCTGCTTGGCGCAGTTCCAATGCGATGTCCTCCTCGTCCATTGGTTCGCCGTCGTCCTCGGCGTCTTCGATCATGTATTCCACAGCCTGCGGTGTGCGCGAACGATATATGCCGACACTGATATTTAAGAAGGCATATGAATAGCCATGTTCACAGTCGTTTATTTCGCCGTTGTTTTGGGCGCTGAGAATATCAAACAGATCGTCCGCTTCAATCTGGAAGGCAGGGACGCCGTATATTTGCGGCTGGAGCTGTCCGTCGATTCCGGCCAAAAATTCTATGAAGTTCAGTCTGTCATTGGCGTCAAAGTCAAATCGAACTTCGTTTTGGAAGTAATATAGTGAATTTTGGTGGCTGGAATAAGGTGTGTCTAGCAATGCTTCCACCTCCCTGCGGGTGGAGGACAGTGCGATTGTTTTGTCTTGGATTTGGATACCTGATAAGGGGATAAGTTCTGCTGTTTCCATATGGGGTTACTCCTTGTAAATACGAATTTTTATGTATAGAATTTTAGCATAGTTTGTCCGTGTGGACAAGACAGAACCATAGGATTTTGAAGAGCCGTCAAGAACAGTTTTTTAACAGCACACTACAGCGGAAGATGCCATGCTCAGCAGAAAAATGCACATCGCCACTGTATTTCTCGACAATGTTTAGAATGCTTTCCACGCCGATGCCTTGGTGGTCTTTTGCCTGCGGAATACCGTTGCAGAAGTGGATTTCGTCGGTGCAGCTATTCTCGCATTTGAGGAGCAGCATGGCGTTTTTCTGGTGCGCGACAATCTCAATTCGGCGTGATTTGGCAGCCTGCGCGCAGCCGTTCACCGCATTTTCCAGCATATTTGAGAACACGCACACCAGATCGACATCGGAGACGCAGAGGGTCTTGCCAAGGCGGATATCGGCATACATCTCAATGCCGCTCTGTTTCGCCTTTCGCATATAGGTGGAAATCAGGCTGTTGACCGCGTAGTTTTTGCTGAATTTGCGGTCAAATTTTTCAGTCTCAATCCGCTCATATTCCGCAAGATATTCGAGAATGCCTTTGTAATCCTGACGTTCTGCAAGCCCCATCACAACCATGTTATGATGGCGGAAATCATGGCGCGTCTGCCGTGCATTGCGCTCGATTTTTTCATAGCCCTCCATCTGTGCCAGCAAGAGCTGTTCATGCATCTGCATCAGTTGGAGCTGGTGCGCGTGGTTTGCCTGCGCCATAAAGTAAAACAACAGCATATGTACAATCAGCATAAACAGATAACACAGCGTCATGATAAAAACATGGGTCACATTTTTCTCTATATGATATTCATTGTAACACAGCAAAAAGGTCATCATAACAAACGTCAGACCGGAAATGCAGGTGATCATACCGTAACCGCTCTTCATCTGACGATAGATATAGAGTAGCTTTTTCTTGAAAAAACGGCGGTACAGAAATAGGAAAAGGAGATTCAGGCCAAAGCGCAGTCCCCAGACGCCATAGCCGCCCGCGCCTGCCGCGCTTTGGGTTGTCAGCGATATCAGCCCGTAGATAAATGTCCACAGACAGTAGTAGGCGGAGATTAGGAACACAGCCTTTTTGGGGCTCGAAGCAGACAGCACAAACAAAAATACGCTGCCAAATACAATGGCAGTCACAATATACGCACCGAGAAAAAAGACCATTCTGGGAAGTCCGAGCCGGGTAGCAGCCAAGACAGCGGACTGTAAGACAATGCCGGTAAGGATTGTGATGAACAGCGTCTTTCTTTTATCATATTTCGGTTCTAACACAAGATTATTAAACCAGACAATATGGAAGATATTGTTGACAATATTTGTAATCAATGTTTCGTACATGTTTCATCTCCTTTGTGAAAAGGTTCGAATCAGGACTATCGTTGCTGCACGTTTTATTATATAATACTATACATAAAAGTAAAATCTAAATCCAGTTAAAATCAGGCTAAAATGAAAGAAGTTTTGAATCAAAGTTTTGAATCAAAGTTTTGAATCAAATTTTTCCAGCTAATTGACATTTGGCGCCTTTTCCATTATCATATTTTAGAAAACCAGCTACTTGGTTCGCTTATCAGTGAACAGCTTCACAAAAAGGGGATAAATTCATGATATTTGAGACACATGCCCACTATGATGACGAGGCGTTTGATGAGGACAGAGAGACCCTCCTTGCCTCCATGCAGCAAAATATGATCGGCTGTCTGGTCAATGTAGGCGCAAGCCTGGAAAGCACACAGACCAGCATACAGCTCGCAGAACAGTATCCGTATATATATGCGGCAGCAGGGGTGCACCCGAGCGAGAGCGCGGCGCTCGACGAAGCGCAGTTTGAATGGCTCGCGGCGCAGTGCGCACATCAGAAGGTGGTGGCAGTCGGGGAGATTGGTCTGGATTACTATTGGGACGAGCCAGACCCGGCAGTTCAGAAGAAATGGTTTGTGCGCCAGCTTGAACTTGCAAAAGCGCTCAAAAAGCCAGTGATCATTCATTCCAGAGACGCTGCGAAGGATACTTATGACATTTTGGCCGCACACCATGCCAGCGAAGCCGGCGGCGTAATCCACTGTTTTTCTTACAGTGCGGAGCTTGCGCTCGCGTATGTCGCAATGGGATTTTATATCGGCGTCGGCGGTGTAGTCACATTTAAAAACGGCAGGAAAATGAAGGAAGTGGTGGAGGCTGTTCCCATTGAGCGGATTTTGCTCGAGACCGACAGCCCGTATCTGTCGCCGGAGCCAAACCGCGGCAAGCGGAATACCTCGCTGAATTTACCTTTGATTGCACAAAAAATCGCAGAGCTCAAAGGGCTGTCTTATGATGAGGTTGTCCAAATTACTACAGAAAATGCACGGCGGTTGTATCAGATTCAATGCTAGGAGGAACGCAGATGGCAGCGCTAGGAAATCCCACAAATACCATTGCAGTATTGCAGAAATACCACTTTAATTTTCAGAAAAAATACGGGCAGAATTTTCTAATCGACGCAAATATCCTTGAAAAGATTATCAAAGCGGCTGGTGTGAATGAAAACGACTGCGTCCTTGAGATTGGCCCGGGAATCGGTACAATGACCCAGTACTTGTGTGAACATGCAAGAGAGGTGGTCGCTGTAGAGATTGACAAGAAACTGATTCCAATACTTGAGCAGGATACGCTGTCGGCATATGATAACGTTACCATCATCAATGAGGATATTTTAAAGCTTGACCTCCATGCGCTTGTACAGGAAAAAAATAATGGAAGGCCGGTTAAAGTTGTTGCGAACCTTCCGTATTATATTACGACGCCCATTATCATGGGACTGTTCGAAAGCCATGTGCCTCTCGACAGCATTACCATCATGGTGCAGAAGGAAGTGGCAGAGCGTATGCAGGTGGGCCCCGGCACGAAGGATTACGGCGCACTGTCCTTGGCAGTCCAGTATTATGCAAAACCGGAGGTCATGATGACCGTGCCGGCAAGCTGCTTCATGCCGCGCCCCAATGTTGACAGTGCTGTCATAAAATTAACGCGCCATGCCGCGCCTCCTGTGACCGTCCCAGATGAAAAATTCATGTTTGATCTGATCCGCGCAGCATTTAACCAGCGCAGAAAGACGTTGGTCAACGCGCTCGGAAACGCCGCAGGACTTTGTCTGGAAAAAGACAGTATCCTGTGTGCACTCGAAAAAATGGAATGCGCACCCACCATTCGGGGGGAGGCGCTCACACTCGAAAAATTTGCAGTGCTGGCACAATTGCTTTACGAGAGCCTGCCAATCCGCCGCCGATAATGATCTGCTCTTCTCAAGCCTCTTGAATATTCTCAAAGACAGCAGTGCAGGGATTTCCTTTGCAGTACTTGATTTCCTCAATACCACTGTCTGATATGGCATACCATCCCTTTGGTACGGACACCGTAAAAACCTCCTCCATTTCCAGTTCGGGATAGCTCAGACATTGAATCAATTCGCTGGCTGTGACAGCGAGCAGATTGCCAGTAGGAGCATACAGCCATTTGTCAGAAGCCGCCAGGGCGTCGTCTGTCTGGAACACGCCATCTATTGTTTCGAATTTAAGTTTCTCGTCAAACAGCCAGACAATCATTTTACCGCTGTTGCAGAATTTTCGGAGCGCTTCTGTCTCCCGCACCCATACAGTATGCCAGTCCTCGTCTGGAAAATCATAGATAAGTTCTGTCTTTCCACTGCGGTCTAGCAGGATATCGAATGCGTAGAGCAACTCATCGTCCAGTTCTTTCATAGAACCCCGGTCGATCAGGACAAGTCCATCTACGCTTTCACGATCTACTTGAAATTTCATGTTGAATCAGCCTCCTTTATCTGGATGATTTCATCATATAGATTTCCTTATCATTTTTATCTGCCTCAAAGGCATCGGGAGAGATGCGAATGAGTCTTGTGCCTGCTGGCATATCAATATATTTGAAAATATCCGAATCTAACTGCTGACAGACGGCGCCCAGATTCGCTTTATCATTATAAAATACCATAAATGGAGGGAATTTCTCATTAATGTACCAATCGAACTCCGTTCCGTCTTTTCCGTTCATGTAATATACCGCGCCATTATTTTCCAGATGATCAGACGCGACATGAGGAAGGTATAGCTTCAGATTACTGTCTATTATCTCTTTGATCGCAATAAGTATGTGGTGCATCGTTTGTCCCTCCTGTGTAAAAATCAGACTATGATAGACAATTGCATTATAGCATATCCGAAAGAGATCGTCTATTACAATTCAAGTTCGCCAAAAAAAGTTCTTGTTTTATGCAGAAACATCACCAAAAGAATGTTTTTTATAGTATAATTAAATAAACACAATATAATACAGAAAGGGTGAGCAAACAGAACGGGACAAAGATACATTATTTGGAACAAGTGGTATTGTAAATTTTTGATAAAGAAAGGAAAACAAGATGGCTCAAAAGATAAAAGGAAAATGTAAATACTGCGCAAAGGAATACACCTACAGCTATATGTCAAGACATCTCGCAGCATGCAAAGAGCGGTGCGCCGCCGAAGCTGGGGCTGGAGCGAAGAAGAGCGGTTATTATGAGCTTGCAATCTATCCGCGTTACGGCAGGGAGCACTGGCTTTTTGTCGAGATCAGCGAGAAGGCAACACTGGAGGACCTTGATATTTTTCTGCGCGATATATGGCTTGAGTGCTGTGGGCATTTGAGTGCTTTTGAGATTGAGGGAATCAGCTATGATTCCGATCCAGAGACGGATGATTTTTGGGGAGAGCCTTCGGAGAACATGAGACACAAGCTCAGCACAGTGCTGAGAGAAGGCATGACATTTCGGTATGAGTATGATTTTGGCAGTACCACAGAACTGATGATAACAGTAGTCAATTATTCAAAGAAGGCTTTGAAGAAAGAAAAACTGACATTGCTGTCAAGAAATAATCCCCATGAATATCTATGCAGTGAATGCGGAAAAAAGCCAGCCGCCGTAATCTGTATGGAGTGTTTATATGAGTTTCTTAATGAAGTGTTTCTGTGTGAGGACTGTGCCAAAACACATGCGTGTGACGAGGAAATGCGGCTGAATGTGTGTAATTCCCCGCGCATGGGGGTCTGTGGCTACGGGGGGAGTATCAAGTATCCAGACCAGTTTGTGCCCGATGCGCAGACAACATAGGGAAGCGGTATGTACACGCAGAAATATCCGTCTGCGAAATATAGCGATGAAATCACATTATCTTCCGCCGCACAGCAACGCTTGCCAGATCGCTTCTTGTTTGGCAAGTGATAGAAATTGTGATAGAAAGGATGAAACATTATGCGCATCGTACTCATAGAAGATGAACCCGCAATCCGTCAGGAATTGACACTGCTTCTGCAAAATGCACTTTATGATGTGACAACCCTTCACGATTTTGCGAATGCGGCATCTGCGGCACTTGCGGCATCGCCGGACTTGATTTTATTGGATATCAAGCTGCCGGGCGCATCTGGCTTTGATATATGTACTGAGGTTCGTACTGTGTCCGATGTGCCGATTCTCTTTCTGACCAGCCAGACCAGTGCCGCAGACGAGCTAAACGGAATGTTAAAGGGCGGGGACGATTATATCACGAAGCCGTTTCATCCGCCAATCCTGCTGGCACGCATCGCGGCAGTATTAAAAAGAACGAAAAAAGCGGGCGCAAGAGAGCTTAATAAACTAGAGTACAAAGGTGTCGTGCTCGACATTGCGCGCGGCAGCATTGGATATCAAGGCAGTCACTGTGAGCTGACCAAAAATGAGTTCAAGATTCTCCATTATCTATTTCAGAATACAGGCAGGATTATACCGCGCATAGAGCTGATTGAGTACCTGTGGGACAATCAGGTGTTTATCGACGACAATGCATTGAGCGTGAATATGACACGGCTGCGCGGAAAGCTAGAATATCTTGGCGTGCAGAATTTTGTGGAGACAAAACGGGGAATGGGGTATCGTTTATGAATATCATTTCGTTTGTGCGGGACAAATTACTGCTGTATTTACTCCATCTTTGCTGTATGGCGGCACTCGCCGTCTTTTTGTGCGCGACAGGTTATCCGGCCGATGCCTGTCTGTTAATTTTGGTTTGCTGGCTTGTAGTGCTGGGCGTCTGGACAGGCTCTGAATATTGGAGGCGGAAGCAGTATTTTACCCGTATGGAGGCAGTGCTTGCACAGGTGGACCAGCGCTTTCTGCTCGGGGAACTGATGCCCTATTCTGACAGGCTCGAGGACAGACTCTATCGAGAACTAATTCGCCAGTCCAATCGTTCTGTCATCGAAAAAATACATGCAGCCGAGACGCAGAAAAACGACTACCGCGCATACATCGAGAGCTGGGTACACGAAATCAAGGCGCCGATTACCAGCATTGCCCTCCTTTGCGAAAATCATAAAAACGACATTACGCGCAGCATTATCAAGGAAAATGGAAAGATTGAGAATTTGGTGGAACGGACACTGTACTATGCGCGTTCTGACGAGGTGTACAAGGACTATATCATTCAGGAGACAAATTTGGCGGAAGTGGCTGCGGAGGTTGTTTCGCGAAACAAATACTATTTTATCCAAAATGGTGTACAAGTGGAGATCGACTGCCCAAAGCCCGTTCATACCGACAGAAAATGGATTGCCTTTATCCTGAACCAAATTCTGCAAAACAGCCTGAAATACAGGCGTGAAGAAAACGCCCAAGTACGTATTTACACACAACAGCATACAAAAGAAACCTGTCTGGTGGTGGAGGACAACGGCATCGGCATCCGCCAAGAGGAACTCCCGCGCATCTTTGAGAAAAACTTTACCGGCACGAACGGCAGAACCTGCGAGCGCTCGACAGGTATGGGACTCTATCTGTGTGAAAAATTGTGCGGAAAGCTAGGCATTGAAATCTCTGCGGCTTCAGAGGAAACTGTGGGCACAAAAATTATCATGAAATTTCCGGTGAGCACATTTTTGGTCCGGTCAAATTAAGATATAGCGCAACACGATGCTCCGTTAAGTTACAAAATTGTAAGAGAACTGTAACCGACAGTGATACCACACCATCTGCATTTCTGATAATATGATTTTATCTACATAAAGGCAATCGTACAGAAATGGAGGATTCAGATGAAAAGCTATATCAATGTATGCGATGTAGAGAAGTATTACGGCAGCGCGGCGGGCATGACAAAGGCGGTTGACCGCGTGAGCTTTCAGGTTTCAGAGGGGGAGTTTGTGGGTGTGATGGGGGCTTCGGGCTCAGGCAAGACGACCTTACTCAACATGCTTGCCACAATTGACAGCGTGACAGCGGGGCATATTTACTATCAGGAGACGGATATTACAGAGTTAAAGCCTGACCAGCTTGCAAAATTCCGCAAGGAAAATCTGGGATTTGTATTTCAGGAGTATAACCTGCTCGATACCCTGACCGTCGGGGAGAATATCGTGCTGGCAATGACGCTTCAGAATAAGAGCAAAAAGGAAATCCAAAAGGGGAGCGAGGAGATGATGCGGCTGCTCGGCATCTGGGAAATTCGCAATCAATTTCCGTATCAGGTTTCCGGCGGGCAGAAACAGCGCTGCGCATGCGCGCGGGCACTCATCAATCATCCCAAGCTGCTGCTTGCAGATGAGCCGACAGGGGCGCTTGACTCCAAGGCAGCAGAAACGCTCTTGGAGACCTTCCAGAGCTTGAATGCATCAAAAAGGGCGACAATTTTCATGGTGACGCACGATGCCTTTTCGGCAAGCTATTGCAGCCGCATCTTATTTCTAAAAGACGGCAGGATTTTTCATGAGCTGATTCGCGGGCAGAAGGGCAGGCGTGAATTTCTGAATGCGATACTCGATGTGTTATCTGCGACGGGAGGTGTGAAAGATGCTCGCTAAACTCGCATTGCGGAATGTCCGCCGCTCCGCAAAGGATTATCTTGTCTACTTTTTCACGATGACAGTGGTAGTGGCACTGATGTTTGCCTTCAACAGCCTGCTCTTTTCTAAGGAAATCCGTGACAGCTTTCAGGGAGTGGAGATCATGGAGGTCATGCTGGGACTTGCCACTTTTTTCATCGTCCTGATTATTGCATGGCTGATAAATTACATGATGCGGTTTATTCTGGAAAAGAGAAGCCGGGAATTTGGCATCTATTTGCTGCTTGGCATGGAGAAGCGCCAGATCGCAAAGCTGTATATGCGCGAGAGTGTGCTGCTCGGTACGGGGGCATTTCTGGCGGGCCTTGTCTTTGGTGTGCTGGTGCAGCAGATCTTAATGGCGATACTCTACAGCATGGTATTGTCAGATTATAGCATCAATATTGAATTTAACCGCAGATGTCTCATCATGACTGCGTCGTGCTATGCGGGCTGTTATCTGCTGGCGGTCTTTCGGTGCAAAGGGAAACTCAGAAGAATGAATATCCACAGCTTCATGAATGCAGCGCGTCAGAATGAAGAAATCAAGGAGTCTCATGAGGAGCTGAAACAATGGTTGTTTCCGATTTCCATTCTCTTTTTGGTGCTGTTTGGAGTGTGGCTCTTTTATGGAAAAGAGTGGGGGTCACACACGATGCTTCTCTTTCTGGTTGGGCTGGTGCTTGTCATATATCTATTTTATATGGGTTTGTCTGCATGGATTGTCATCTATGTGCGCCGTGGGGGAAACGCGATTTACAAGGCGCAAACGCTGTTTCTGCTCAGGCAGTTTGCATCAAAAATCAAAACCATGCGCTTTACAATGGGAACACTGACAGCGCTGTTTGTACTGGCGTTTCTCGGCTGCTCTGTCGCGATGATGTTCAATTTTTATGAGAATCGTATGCTCCCTGACAAAATGCCGTTTGATATCCATATCCACAGTGCGTATGTGGAGGAGGATTTTGCCGACCAGCTTTCTATTATAGAGAACAATGTGCCGGTCAAGGAAGCCTATGCGTACCATATTTACGAGAATCAGACAACTCAAATAAATGTCTGGCTGTATACGCATTTACAAGTATTTGGTGATATGTACAAAAAAGCCGATGGGTCGCCGGATTTGCAGGCGCTTTTGGAAGAACGGAATTTAGCGTACTGTAGCTATGACACCTATATGTCTCTGACAGATTACAATCATCTGCGGGGAATGCTTGGCCTTGATGCGATTGCACTAAGCAATGAGGAGTATGCGATTCATATCAAAGACAGAGTGTTTCGCGAGACGGGAGACTTTTCTGACCAGCTTGTCATCGAGACAAGTGACAGAAGACTTCGGTTTGCGGGATACCACACAGAGCCGTTTTCGCAGGACGGGCACAATGGCGGGGACTATGTGATTGTTGTGCCGGATGCCGTGACAGCGAAGATGCGTCCATTTTATTCGGAGCTTGCGGTGCAGCTCGATGGCAAAACACCGGAACATTTAAGGAAATTATTAGATGATGCTGTGAACATAGATGCAGACACAATGCTTGGCGGAACAGAGTGTGTAGGTTCGGAGTCAATCCTTGTGTGGGGCTCCGACAATCTGGTTCGTGATAATCTTCTGCTGGAGATGAAATGTATGTTGTCATCCGTCATTTTTCCACTTACTTATATTGGTCTGGTCTTTTTGTGCGTTGCACTGACGGTATTGTCCGTCCAGCAGCTAAGCGACTCTGCGAAGTACAAATTCCGATATCAGGTACTGCGTCAGATCGGCATGGGAACGCAAGAAATTGCAGGTCTAATCCTGAGACAATTGTTTGTATTTTACTTGTGCCCAGCACTTTTTGCGGCTGTAATCAGCGGAATTATTATAGGATTTGTGGGCGGAAAGTTCAATCTTTATGCCGGTACAACGACGCCTGTTGTGGTATATTTTGGGATTTCATTGGTGCTTTTTTTAGGTGTATATAGTGTGTATTTTGTGGTGACATATGTCAGATTTTTGCGCAATGTTGAGTCAGATAAATAACCAGAAGCAGAGAAAATAATCACAAATAAATCTCGTGAAACAAAAGATTAAAATATCAAAAGAAAGGTGAAAAATGGAGAAGGACAGCTACTATTATTACTGTAAGGCAGAGGCGTACAGACAAGAAAACCAACTCGAAACTGCAATCAAATACTATCTAAAATCAGCCTTGATGGAAGAACATTTTAAGACATATGCGCGTCTCTATGAATGCTATTTTGCGCGCAAACAATTTGATTTAGCCAATTATTTCCTGACGCGATCCTATCAGAAAAACAGCAACAATGAAAAAGTCGCGTTTCAATACGCCATGTATCTGATACAGGAAAAAGAGACCGCATCTGCGAAGAAAATTTTAGCAGGTATTCTAAAGAAAAATCCAACGTACAAACATGCAAAAATAGAATTTCACAAATTGGAAATACAGCAAAAATACCAGAAATTAATACAGTTTCTCGAAGAGATCAAAGCAGATTACAAGCGCTTCCTAGGTGCCAAATCACTCCATTTATTAGCTTGTTATCTGTTTGGTTTTCACATGGAACTTCTGCATATCAAACCATCTTTTGAAGCTTACAAACCTGACAAAGAAGCGCAGGTATATGAGCTTCACGACTTGAAAATATGGGATTTTTTAGCGGGATTTCAGCGATGGATTGAATTAAAATACGCCTGTAAATTAACACAGTCATGGAGTAATATTCTGCGCTTTCATACAGAATATGAGGAGGAGGCATTTGATTTATTTTATCAAGAACTGTACTTTTATTATCAAAATGGGATATTTATAGAATGTGAGGAAACGAATGTCACAGCAAAAGATTCGTCATGTTACCGCGCAGAAAATATACAGATTTATGGACAGGATATTGCACAGATTACATTCAAAAATCCACAGTGTCATCATGAGTTTTACCAGCAATTATGGAAAGTACTGACGATGATAAAGATTCGTCCATACTTGATGACAGGAGAGAAATCGTTGACACAGACGAATATTTTTCTGCGCGGCTACATCGATGCATACAATCGAAGCCATCAGGAAGAACCTGCACAGACATTTTTTCCGGGCTTTGAAAAGTGGGTCAATCAGAAAGAAAGATTCAAAGTATACCGCCCTTGGCATAAGATCTATCTGTTTATAACAGCAAACGAGGAGGACGCGTTTGATTTATTTTATGCAGATTTAGAGGAATACTTGAAAATAGATACTATCGCTGATATTGATTGATGGAATTTATTGTTTCAGACACTGCAAAATCGGTTCAATATATTGTTTTCCTACAATTCCTAAAACAATAATCAAAAGGAGTACAACCATATGGAACAACTCGAAGTAAACGGCAAAAGTTATCAAATTCTCAAACTGCTCGGCAAAGGAAAAGGCGGCTATTCTTATCTGGCAAAAGACGGCAGCCAGACAGTCGTCGTGAAGCAGATTCATCATGAGCCTTGCGACTATTACCAGTTTGGCGATAAGATGGCAGCAGAGCTGCGCGACTATGACAGACTGCACAAAATCGGAATCCCCATGCCCAAGCTGCTCGACGCCGATGTCAGCAATGAACGTCTGGTCAAGGAGTACATCGACGGAAAAACAGTGTACGAGATGGTGCTTGACGATACACTCCCCGCAGACTGCATCGTGCAGGTGAAGAAAATGTGTGGTGTGTTGTATCCTGCAAACACAAATATCGACTATTTTCCCACGAATTTTATTCTGCAAAAAGACGACAGTACGCTGTACTATGTGGACTACGAGTGCAATGACTACATGGAGGAGTGGAATTTCGAAAACTGGGGTGTGAAATACTGGTCCAAGACACCGGAATTTCTGGAATATGCCAAAAATCATATTGACAACGCCCAGTAATGTGCTATAATGCGTATAAACAATTACGGACAAAAAGCATCGACGAGGAGGAGTACATGCATTCCTGATGAACAGAGAGAAAGTGGCTGGTGAAAACTTTCGTGAAGGGTGTATGGAAGTAGCCTTTGAGCTTTGGATTGAACAGAGAACAGACTCTTAGTAGACTCCAACGGAGATTCCCACCGTTATCAAGGGAAGCGATATCGGAATCCAGTAAGGGCATTCCCGCATCGTACAGAGTGCAGAATTTTTTCTGAATTTAGGTGGTACCACGGACATGTCAGTCCGCCCTAAGCATCGAGAGGTGTTTTAGGGCGGTTTTTTGTCTGTTTTGTTATCATAATACTATTTTTAGGAGGAACGAAGCATGGACAAAAAATATGATTTTCACAAGACAGAGACAGATCTGGAAAACTTCTGGGAAGCGCAGGAGATCTACAGATACCAAAATGACAGAGCGCGCAAGACCTTTTCAATCGACACGCCGCCGCCGACTGTCAGCGGCAAACTGCACATCGGACATGTGTTCTCTTACACGCAGGCAGAAATGATCGCGCGGTTTCGCCGAATGCAGGGATATGACGTGTTTTATCCGTTTGGCTTTGACGATAACGGACTGCCCACTGAGCGGCTTGTAGAGCGGGACAAGGGCATTCACGCCAACGCGCTGCCGCGCAGCGAATTTCGAGATCAATGCCTGCAAACCATCGCCAAATACGAGGAGGAATTTAAGAATCTGTGGAAGCGGCTGGGCTTTAGTGTGGACTGGAATTTACAGTATCAGACCATCTCAGAGCTGTCGCAGAAGATTTCGCAAAAATCATTTCTTGAACTTGCGAAAAACAAAAGAGCTTACATGAAAGAGTCTCCCGTGCTATGGTGTACCGAGTGCCAGACCTCCATCGCGCAGGCCGAGCTAGAGACAAAGGAGTGCGAGACTACATTTAATTACCTCAACTTTGCAACACCTGTTGGAACGCTGCTCATCGCGACCACCAGACCGGAACTGCTTGCAGGCTGCGTGTGCATTTTTGTGCATCCAGAGGACAGCCGCTACCATAATTATATTGGAAAGACGGCAACGGTACCGCTATATGATTTTGAGATTCCCATTTTGTCCGATGAGACCGTTTCCATGGAAAAAGGAACCGGCGCGGTTATGTGCGCTACTTTCGGGGATTCGGCAGACATGGACTGGTGTGAGAAACACCATCTGTCTTATAAAAAAATCATTCTGCCGAACGGAACGATTGCTTCCGATGTATCTTATATCGGCGGCATGACCATAAGAAAAGCAAGACAGCATATCATCGACTGTCTGCGGAATCAGGGACTTCTGGTGAGACAGGAGACGATACAGCACATGGTTGCAATCCATGAGCGCTGCGGCACAGACGTGGAATTTCTGCCCTCAAGACAGTGGTACATTGACGTACTGACCGATCGGGAGAAATATTTAAAGGCGGCGGACGAGATTCACTGGCATCCGGCCCATATGAAGAAGCGCTATCAGACGTGGGTGGAAAATTTAAAGTGGGACTGGTGTATTTCGAGACAGCGGTATTTTGGCGTTCCGTTTCCAGTGTGGTACTGCAAGGACTGCAAACAGCCTGTTTTTGCCGCGCCAGAGCAGCTTCCAGTCAATCCGCTCGAGACGAATCCGCTTCATGCCTGTGCCTGCGGCTGTACCGACTTTATCCCTGAGACGGCAGTGTTTGATACATGGGCGACCTCCTCGGTCACGACGCTCATCAATGCCAGATATGGCGAGCCGCAGGACTGTACCGACGAGCTGCTTCCTATGGGAATGCGCAGTCAGGCGCATGAGATTATCAGAACATGGGCATTTTACTCCATTGTCAAAAGTTTGTATCATACTGGGAGAATACCGTGGCGTGATATAATGATTAGCGGCTTCGTGCTGGCAAAGCCCGGGGAGAAGATCAGCAAGTCCAAGAATAACGGCGCCGATTCCCCGATCGCGCTGGTCGAGACACACTCCGCCGACGCAGTGCGCTACTGGGCAGCGAACAGCAGGCTTGGAACAGATACCTTTTTCAGCGAGGATGAACTCAAACTCTCCAAGCGCTTTATCCAAAAGCTGTACAATGCCGCGAAGTTTGCCATTTTGCAGCTAACAGATTTCCAGAAGCCAGAGACTTATGACGAATCGGATTTGCTGCCCGTTGACCAATGGATTTTGCAGCGCGTGAACGAGACGACGAAAAAGGCAGCAGAACTGTTATATGAGTATGAGATTGGGCAGGCAAGACACGAGATTGATACCCTGTTCTGGAAAGATTTCTGCGATTACTATATCGAGATAGCAAAAGAAAGGCTCTACCAGCCCCAAAAACACGGTGAGAGACAGCAGCATTCTGGTCAGATTGCGCTGTATTATAGTTTGCTTGGCATCTTGAAGCTGTATGCGATATACACGCCCTATGTGACCGAGTACATTTATCAGGAATTTTACAGAAGCTATGAAAATGAAATCTCGCTGCATCTGACACAGTGGGAGACGCGGCAGACAAAACAGTGCTACATTGACTTTGGCGAACACCTAAAAAGCGTGATAGCCGCAGTGCGCCGGGATAAGACAGAGCGGCAGCTCTCCATGAAAGATGCCATTCCTGAGCTGATTATCACCTGCCCTAAAAAGTTCCGTGATTTTTACAAAAAGACTGAAAAAGACTTAAAAGCCTGCACCAGCGCAGAGCGGATCTTATTACGGAATTAATGCTTCATAGGGTTTCCCCCATTTGACATTACGAAACGCCAATGCTATGATAAATAAAAGGGGAAATAGGCGTATGAAAAAGCTAAAGATTATCTGGATTCTTTTTGCGCTGATCAGCATTCTGATATGGATGCCCAGACTCGATGGACTGCTCACCAAAGAGTATTCTGCGATATCAGACTGTGTCGTATTAGATGATGGCTGGGATATCACGATCAATGAAGATACATGGCAGAATGTCCGGCTGACAGAGCTTCGGTTTGCTGCTGTCAGTAAAGGCGATAAGATTATAATGCAGCGTACACTTCCAGCAAACTGGGGGTTTGTTGAAGGTGCGCTGCGTTTTCATATCAAACATAGCGCGGTCAGCATGTATGTTGATGATGTACTCCTATATGAATATGGCGTAGACAGGCTTGCCGCGGGAAAAACACTCGGCAGCGGGTATCAGTTTATCAATTTTCCAAACACCTATCAGGGAAAAAGATTTCGTATCCATATGACAGTCGCAGAGGAAAAAGTCTTTACAACGCTGGATTCCATAAGGCTGTATGAGTGGAAAAATGCCTACCGCGTGTTGATTACAGAGAACAGGCTGCCCCTGTTCAGCGGCTGCTTCCTGATTCTTTTTGGGCTGATTGTCTGCGTGATTACGATCTTTGCACTTCTTTATTCGGCCAAATATATCCGACTGTTTTGCATTTCTCTCTTTTCGATTTGTATGGGATTGTGGACACTGAGCTACTACAATATCATGCTTATTTTTGCGGTGCCGCTCTATTCGATCTCACTTATCAACTATTTGGCGCTCTATCTGGCGCCGATTCCACTGACAATTTACATACGTGAGGAGGTGTACAACCTCAAGCTGAGACTGCTGGCCATTGCATACCGCGTCTTTCTTGCGATCGAACTTGCAGCCGTCTCCGTAATGGTGACACTCCACACGCTCGATATCGTGCATCTGGCAGGAATGCTCAAATACATGCAGGCGATACTGTTCATCGGACTGCTGTTTTTCCTGTACGTACTCCTCCTCAACCTAAAGTTTTCCAAGCTGGAAAACCGGCTGTCTGTTCTGGGAATGTTGATTGTGATTGGCTGTATTGCGTATGACCTCGTTGGTTATAACAGCGGCCGCTATCTTGGAATGGATATTTTCAAGATCAGAGGTGTCTCCTCGAGCGGCATTATGATATTGATCTGCATTCTGTTTATCTCATTTTATATAGAAATGACACACAAGATGATGGAGCAAAAAGAGCGTGATTTCCTGATCAAAAGCGCCTACACAGATGAGCTGACGCAGCTTCACAACCGACGGTACTGTATGGAACATTTTAACAAAATTCGGGAAGAGCAGACGGCAAACTACACGATTGTCTGCCTTGATGTCAACAATCTAAAGACTGTAAATGACACCTATGGACACACCAAGGGCGATGTGCTGATTCGGTGCGCCGCCGAGGTGATTGCGCAGACCTTTGGTCAGTACGGGATTGTAGCGCGGACTGGCGGTGATGAATTTGTTGCCGTGTTAGGGCTCACCGATGACAGGAAATTGTCTGCGCTGATGGAACAGTTCGAACAGAATATCGCACAGAAAAATCTTGCGGCGGAGGACCTGAACTTGTCGATTGCATACGGCTATGCCTCTGGAAGCCGGCAGGACAATGACATTGATAAGGTACATCAGACAGCAGATGACCGCATGTATGAAAAAAAGAAACAGATGAAAGCCGCAGTGCAAATGGCTGTGAGATAGTAGCACTGCAAAATAATAGTACAAAATGAATTAGATGGAGGAATAGAGATGGACACAGAAAACACCAAAGAACAGAACCTGCGCGACTCAATGTATGGCAGAATGCACCTGAGCGCGCAGAATGAACCCATCGCACGGCAGTACCTCAATATGGAAAATGAGGAGGACGCCGCGCTGCTTGCAAAGCTGGAGAGGCAGGATTTAACGGATTCGTTCGTGGGAGATGGATATCCGACATATCTCAAATGGCTGCGCAAAAACAAGCGGACAGAAGAGCTTTCACGCTATGTCCGCCTGCTCGTGGAAGTAGGCGGTTCTACTGCGTGGCGGATACTGGTAGATGATAATTACACTGCAAAGCTGGTGGATTTGGAGGTAATGCTCGACTGCCTCACAGGAGAGCACGCAGAGGAGCAGAAGATGGCGCTTCGCGCAGCACTGTGCGCCAAGTACCTGTACAAAGATCAAAACACAGAGGAGGCAAGGAAACTGCTAGCACTCGGCAAAGCGGACCCGGAGATTTTGAGGCGCGCGCTGCAATACTGTCACGGTGTTGAGAAGTCAAGAGCACAGGGCAGGCAGCATGCCAGAATACTCCTCACAGCAATGTATCTCTATTGGAAAGAAGCGGGAACAGCGCAGGATTTAACGGATTCTCTGATCAGTGATTTACTTGCAGAACTTCCGAATTTGTCCTACCCCGCAAAAGTCTATACGCAAAGAGAGCTTGACATCATGCAAAAATATATTATAAATTCAAACGCAGATACACCGTTTCCGCAGAGTGTATTGTCGATCTGCATCGCGCGCAATGGCTGGATGAACGTTACATTTATGGCAGGCTGTGCGTTTCTTGCACTACGGCACTCTGTGCGCTTCGAGCTGCTGTTTCGCCTGACGCTGGGATATGGATTTTCTTATAAATATCACATTAATGCACTCCAAGCTGTCCGTGCGCTCACAGATGACGAAGGCTTTCATGCCCACATGGACATCGTTGAAGAAATGCTGCCCATCTCGGATGAGGATTATCTCATCTGGTGCCTGTACGGGCAGCCATCTGATGCGTCCGCACACGAGAAACTATTCATGACTAGCTGGCACGCAGAATGTGAGGCAGAGATTCAGCGCATGGCAGTGAAGAATCCAGACAGCATTCGGGCAACAGTACAGAAGGCAGAATCCGAGGAATACAGAAAACTCGTCATGCTGATACAACATGCCAATCCAGCTTTGTATGAAGAAATCCATGCATCGTACAGGGAAACCTATCTGGAAAAACTAGCATGTGAGCTGGCAAAATATTATTATAACAAATATAACGAAACCGCAAAACAGTACTTGCTCGGCAAATGCGGTCTTGATACGCTGGTTGCGGCGTTCTATGAGCACCAACTTGCGGCTGGATCATGGAGCAAGGTCAACTATGAGTGCATCAACCACCTGAAAGCAATCGGAGAAACTGCATTTTACCGGCGTGCGCTGGTATTGCAGTTGTTGAAAGGCGCTTTGGGCTATTTTAGGGAATATCCTGTATCGGAGGAGACTGTTGAGCCGTCGGACAACGATTCGTTGCTGTATGATCAAGAGCAGATTACAGGCATCTTTGAGCTTTTATCCAAAGAAGCGGTTCCAATCTACAGACAGATCAAGATTTTGGGCGAGGCTTGTGATCTTATGCAACAGAAAAAAGACAGAATCCTGTTTGTGGAGGCGTATGCAGAGGTGGCAGCAGCGCTCTGCCAAAAGGACAAAGAACAGTGGGAGATTGGCATCGCAGAAGCGCTCAAAATAGAGGGTGAACAATGGATTGAAGGCGTGCAGGAGCCCATATGCAGGGACAGTGAAGCCGCATTCTGCATCTGTCTCAAGGTGCTGGCACGCGAGCAGTCCCTTGACCAGTACAAAGATAGCCTGTTCGAATTGATACCAATGGACTCAGAAGCTGTTCAAAAACAGCTTGTGGAGGTATTCAAGAATCATCAGGAGTGGGAAGCGGAGGTCTTGGCACTGATCGCCTCCAAAAAGCTCAAAGAGCGCAGCTTTGCCGTCATGGTTTTTGAGGAATGGGGACAGACCACACATCTGGATTCCATCAAGGCGGCGCTCGCGAAGGAAAAGAACAAGAAATTAGCCGAAAAGCTACAGGATTTAGTGGTAGATTTGGAAAAAGCAGGCGCAGAGGGCGGTTCACCCAGAATATGGAATCGGCCAGAGGAGCAGCTTGCCGCTTCGATTTACAAAGGTGAAAGAAGGCGCAAAGTGGAGTGGGTATGCGCACTTCAGCTTCCAACAGTACATTTCCAGCATTCAGCCAAGGATAAAACAGATGTTTGCGAGACCGCATCGCCGGAATACATGGCTGCGCTGCTGGCAGCCTATGCGGATATGGAGATTCTAAGCGTGAATCAGAATGCCCGGACACTCGCGTCGCCGTTGGTGCCGCATGAGCTTGCCGCGTATGTTGATGCAGTGTACCAAGGCTGGCTCGCCCAAGGCGCGGAGGCGAAAAAGCGCTGGGTGCTCTACGCCGCAGCGATTCATGGCGACGCGCAGATGATTATGGGATTACAGAGTCAAATCAAGGACTGGGCAGAGCACTCGAGGGGGGCAATTGCGGCTGACGCCGTGCGCGCGATGGCACTGAACGGCAGCGCGCAGGCACTCCTTGTCGTTGACCAGATGTCGCGCAAGTTCAAATCCAATCAGGTAAAAAACGCAGCGAAAGAAGCGCTCGCAGACGCAGCGTCAGCGCTTCAAATCAGCAGGGAGGAGTTAGAGGACAGGATTGTGCCCGACCTAGGATTCAATGCACAGATGGAACAGACCATCGACTACGGCACACGGACTTTTACTCTCCGGTTAAATATGCTGTTGGAGCTCGAAGTCTATGACAGCAGCGGCAAACTGCTCAAGAAGCTGCCCGCACCCGGCAGACAGGACGATGCCGAGAAGGCAAAGCAGGCACAGGAATACTTGAAACAAATTAAGAAGCAGCTCAAATTAGTCGCTTCTGCCCAAAAACTTCGCCTCGAGCAGGCGCTTACCACGGCGCGGTACTGGCAGACAGCAGCATGGAGGGCACTGTTTGTCAGCAATCCACTCATGCACCAGTTTGCTGTCGGCTTGATCTGGGGAGTTTACGAAAATGGACACTTAAAAGAAACCTTCCGCTATATGGAAGATGGCAGCTTCAACACCATAGATGAGCAGGAATACACCTTGCCGGAGGCAGGCAGCATCGGACTGGTGCACCCGCTCGAATTGCCTGACGAGCTTCTTAACATGTGGAAGGAACAGCTCTCAGACTATGAGATCACACAGCCTGTAGAGCAGCTCGACCGCCCCGTTTACCGTATCACAGAGGAGGAGAAGGGCACACAGAAACTCACACGATTCTATGATAAAGAAGTAAATGGTGCATCGCTGGTCAGAAGCTTGTTGAGTGTCGGCTGGGAGCGCGGAGAAATCCTAGATGGGGGCTGCTATGATAATTGCTGCCGCAGCGATCATAAGTTCGGCGCCGTGCTGACCTTCTCAGGAGTCGGTGTAGGATATGAGAACGTGGAGATCACCATCGAAGAGCTGTATTTTACTGTCAAGGAAAAGCCCTGTTTGCTCGAGGAGGTCAGTGAGCGGTATTTTAGCGAGATTGTCTTGCAGATTGCACGGATTGTAGGGGATTGACCGCCGATAATCCGATGCAGACACACCTGACATGATATCAAATACAGGGAACAAAAATGGGGGTTCAAGTCCTATGGCTGAGGGAAAACAGAGCAAAGAACAGGAGAACATTCAGAGCGTGCTGCACCTGCTCGCGCTGACAGAACGTAATCAAGAACTTGCAACGAAGTATTTTGATTTGTCTATGCCAGAGCAGAGAACATTACTAAAAGAAGCAGAACATCAAAATTTTATAAAACTCAACTGCACGACAAAACAACAATTGTTTAAATTACTGCAAGATTTTCAAAAGACAAATGAACAGCTTGCAGCACGTATGATTCGTCTTGTGGCAGAGATTGGCGGCGAGACCGCGCAGGAAATCCTGATGTATTATTCGTCGTGGGTTTATTTCAATCAATTTGAGTATATAGAACAATTTCTGACACAGGAGCAGGCAGCAGTGATCTTAGCAAATGCTGCGGCATGGCAGGAGGGAGTATTTTTTCCAAGATATGCCCATTGGCTGATTGAGATGGGCATGGAGGACCCCGAGGTATTTTGCCGCATGAGAAAGCTGTGCTATAACGATGAAGGAAACAATACGCAGATGCTTGTGGCAGCACTGTATCTGCACTGTGTGAAGCCGCTCGGCCACCCGGCAGAGAACGACAAAAAGGAAGGCGATCCCGAACTGATTCAGGAAATGACTGCTTATTTAGTGGAGAGTCTTATTCAGAAAATAGGCGGACTGTTTCATGAAGACAATATGCCTCAGGCATCAGAGCTGGAGACACTGCAAAATTTTGTGCGGAATGCGCAGATCAAAGAACCCATTCCAGATGAAATCTGGACAATCCTATCCGGCAGACGCAGACAAGACAACAGACCGTCAATCCAGTTTCAACTTTCTTTCCAGTCATTTCTGGCTTTTCTGGCGATAGACCATACAGACCGGCTGATGTCAGTGCTCCGCATCGCGGAGGCGTTGGATGCCATGACCGTCCAGAATCTGCCGTTAAGCGGTTGTCTCGCAGTCGGACAAGACTGGTTTGACAGACATATTTTGGCACTGGAAACAAATCTCGAACTTCCCAAGGACCGCTATATCTATTGGGCGGTTGCCGAGAAGCAGACAAAGATTTTGGAGCGCATGGCAGTGAAAGTACCCAGAGTGATCTGTAATGTGTACGAGAATTGTTCCGCCGATGATAAGGGATATTTATTGTCCTGCATCAAGACGGGCAATCCAAAGTATTTTCAACTAAAAAAGACCTTTCTGGTCGATTCGTACCGCCGCACAGCCGCCGGGGAAATTGTTGCAGGGTATCATACTTTTCGGGAGAGTGCAGCGCGTTATCTGCTGGGAGAAATCGAGATTTCTAAGATCCTTCCCTGTGTCGGGAGCTGGCGCAAAATGTATCATCTATCAAACGGTGCGCAGCTTCAAAATGTTATGGCATACGGTGAAATGCAAATTTACCGGAGGGGACTGGTGCTGGAATGCCTTCAATTGAATCATATATATTTTTATGATCGTTGGATTGATGCCGAGCGGAATCATGCGGAGGAGAACACAGCATGGAAACATAAAGATGTGCAGCAAATACGCAGCCTTTTGGCAGTCTTGGCGGAGGAGAAAGTACCGCCGCAGTATCAAATCGAATTTCTTGGAAATGCTTATTTTGGACAAATGTATCAAATCGAATTTCTTGGAAATGCTTATTTTGGACAAACAAATGATACTGTGGAGGAATGGCTTCAAGAGATCGCAGCATATCACAAAGACTGGCACAACGAATGGATAGCTGCCTCCCAAAGCTGTTTTGTGCCAGCGCGCATTCTGGCAATATGCGTGATGGGCGTACAGTGGCAGGAGTTTCGGGACGAACTGCTTGCGTGTGCCTCAGAGAGCAGCAAACTGGGGCGGGAGTATTTACGAGAAATTTACATCGCGCACCCAGATTGTGAGAAGGGTATACTTGCCATGCTAAAGTCCCCGCGCGCAGCGGAGCGCAGTATGGCAGTGGAGGTACTAACCAACTGGAGCGTAAAACAGTACCGGGAAGCGCTGACCAAAGCATTGGCATCAGAAAAGACGAAAAAGATAAGGACTTTGATACATGAAATACTATATATAAATACTGAAAATGAAACAAAATCGCTTCCAGACGAGCTGCCGCTTCATAAACTCATACATGAAATCTTGATCGGTACATGGAAACGCAAATTATCATGGCTGCCATTGGACACCCTTCCAACAGTGCATCAAAAAGATGGAGAGCCGGCATCAAAGGAACAATTGGCAGCAATTCTAGTCAGCTATGCAGATATGAAAGAACTAGGACTGAACAAAGAAGCAAAAAGCATCGCAGCACAGCTCAATCCTATGGAAACAGCATTCTATATCAAGCAAGTGTACGATCTTTGGGTCAGCGAGGGCGCACAGGCAAAACGAAAATGGGTGCTCTATGCCGCCGCAATTCACGGTGACGAGGCAGTTGTCACAGAAATCTACGCGCAGCTCCAATACTGGGCACAGCACTTGCGCGGCGCGATGGCAGCAGAGGCAGTCAAGGCACTGGCGTTAAGTGATGTGCCTACAGCGTTGCTGCTCGTTGATCAGATTTCCAGAAAATTCAAGTATCGCCCGGTAAAACTGGCAGCGTCAAAAGCGCTTGATTATGCCGCAGAGCAGTTTGAGATTTCAAGGTAGTACTTACTTCATCACTCTCTTTGGAAGTATACGATGAAAAGGGAAAAAAGCTCAAAAACATGCCCGCCCCCGGCAAAAACGATCTTCCAGAGCAGTCCAAGGCGGCAAATGATGCATGGAAACTCTTGAAGAAACAGTTAAAGACCGTGATCACAAATCAAGAACTGCGCTTAGAGTACGCGCTGGGCACAGGGCGTGAGTGGGAGAGCTCAAAGTGGGAGCGCGTATTCGTCAGAAATCCGGTGATGCGCCAGTTTGCTGCCGGACTAATCTGGGGAATCTATGAGGACAATAGGCCGGTACAAACATTTCGCTATATGGAGGACGGTACCTTCAACACTGTCGATGAGGAGGAGTATGTTCTTCCGGCAGGCGGCAGGATTGCACTCGTGCATCCGCTTGAACTGTCACAGGAAGTATTGACCGAATGGCAAAAACAACTCTTCGATTATGAGGTTGAACAGCCCGTCGAACAACTACAGCGCTCCTTTTACCGTGTGACCGAGGAGGAAAAAGAGGAAGTGGAGCTCAGCCGATTTGATGGAGTGGTCATCAATGCGCTGTCTCTGGCGGAAAAGCTTCAAAATATGGGCTGGTACAGAGGAGAAGCTGGAGACAGAGGCATTGTTGATACATATTATCATGCAGATGGAGACAGAAGAGTAACACTGCATTTCTCCGGTGATGACATTCTTCCCATCAATATGGAAGTCGTTCTCCACGGCGCATTTTTTGAAATGATAGATTGTGAGGACACCTCTCGTTTTAGTGTATGTAAATTAGGAGACGTTCCGCCGCGGTATTTCAGTGAGATCGTGTTGCAGCTTGCAAAGGCAGCCGCATCGTCAACAGAGACACGGCGTGATCCCAATTAAGAAAAGTTTAGCTTGCCAAAAACAATTTTAAATTAATTTGAAAAAAGGGGTTGACAATGCATTAGGGCTTATGTATAATGAATCATGCGTTGAGTGAGATGACGCACAGTTCAATATTGGTAGAAGATTTAATTCAGTACCTAGGAGAAGTACTCAAGAGGCTGAAGAGGCGCCCCTGCTAAGGGTGTAGGTCAGGTGACTGGCGCGAGGGTTCAAATCCCTTCTTCTCCGTTTCATTTATTTTCAAAATAAATGCGATTGATGGCAAAGAAGCCATGAGAAAAGTATCTTAGCAATATCAAGATTCTTTTTTTTCGCCTTGATTGTATGGTATATTTACAAATCAGAAAATAATTTGGAAAATAAATGAAAAAAGTGTTGACACAGATTTGAAAGTGTGGTAACATGAAACACGTCGCAAAAAGCGGCGGACAAGCAATAAAAAATGCTTGAGAAAAATAAAAAAGTTCTTGACAAAGACTTTGAATGATGATAAGATATCAGAGTTGCGTCAAGCAAACAAAACAAGAACCTTGACAAATAAACAGTAATGCAACCCTGAAAATTCTAAAAGAGAAATTCTTTTATAGAAGATTCTAGTATAGAATGTTCAGAGAACAAAACCTTTAAAAAGTAAAAGCGTTTTTATGCAATCGCATCAAAAATGCAACGGATGAATTAGCCAGTTTAACTGGTGCAAGAATCAAACAAAGCTTTTGGAAGTTCGAAGAAGAAACGAAGTTTCTTCCAAGAGCCGCGAAGCGGATTATATTTTAACATGAGAGTTTGATCCTGGCTCAGGATGAACGCTGGCGGCGTGCTTAACACATGCAAGTCGAACGGACTCATATTGAAACCTAGTGATGTATGAGTTAGTGGCGGACGGGTGAGTAACGCGTGGAGAACCTGCCGTATACTGGGGGATAACACTTAGAAATAGGTGCTAATACCGCATAAGCGCACAGCTTCGCATGAAGCAGTGTGGAAAACAAAAAGCTAAAGCTTTTGGTGGTATACGATGGATCCGCGTCTGATTAGCTTGTTGGCGGGGTAAAGGCTCACCAAGGCAACGATCAGTAGCCGGCCTGAGAGGGTGAACGGCCACATTGGGACTGAGACACGGCCCAAACTCCTACGGGAGGCAGCAGTGGGGAATATTGCACAATGGGGGAAACCCTGATGCAGCGACGCCGCGTGAGTGAAGAAGTATTTCGGTACGTAAAGCTCTATCAGCAGGGAAGAAATAAAGTCCTTCGGACTTTGGACGGTACCTGACTAAGAAGCCCCGGCTAACTACGTGCCAGCAGCCGCGGTAATACGTAGGGGGCAAGCGTTATCCGGATTTACTGGGTGTAAAGGGAGCGTAGACGGCAGCGCAAGTCTGGAGTGAAATCCCATGGCTTAACCATGGAACTGCTTTGGAAACTGTGCAGCTGGAGTGCAGGAGAGGTAAGCGGAATTCCTAGTGTAGCGGTGAAATGCGTAGATATTAGGAGGAACACCAGTGGCGAAGGCGGCTTACTGGACTGTAACTGACGTTGAGGCTCGAAAGCGTGGGGAGCAAACAGGATTAGATACCCTGGTAGTCCACGCTGTAAACGATGATTACTAGGTGTTGGGGGACCAAGGTCCTTCGGTGCCGTCGCAAACGCATTAAGTAATCCACCTGGGGAGTACGTTCGCAAGAATGAAACTCAAAGGAATTGACGGGGACCCGCACAAGCGGTGGAGCATGTGGTTTAATTCGAAGCAACGCGAAGAACCTTACCTGGTCTTGACATCCCAGTGACGCATGAGTAAAGTCATGTTTCCTTCGGGACACTGGAGACAGGTGGTGCATGGTTGTCGTCAGCTCGTGTCGTGAGATGTTGGGTTAAGTCCCGCAACGAGCGCAACCCCTATTTCCAGTAGCCAGCATGTAAAGATGGGCACTCTGGAGAGACTGCCTAGGATAACTAGGAGGAAGGCGGGGATGACGTCAAATCATCATGCCCCTTATGATCAGGGCTACACACGTGCTACAATGGCGTAAACAAAGGGAAGCGAAGTGGTGACGCCAAGCAAATCCCAAAAATAACGTCTCAGTTCGGATTGTAGTCTGCAACTCGACTACATGAAGCTGGAATCGCTAGTAATCGCGAATCAGAATGTCGCGGTGAATACGTTCCCGGGTCTTGTACACACCGCCCGTCACACCATGGGAGTCGGAAATGCCCGAAGTCAGTGACCTAACCGAAAGGGAGGAGCTGCCGAAGGTGGAGCCGGTAACTGGGGTGAAGTCGTAACAAGGTAGCCGTATCGGAAGGTGCGGCTGGATCACCTCCTTTCTAGGGAAAGAACGAGTAGGGAGCTGCATTACTGTTGATTTGCCAAGAGCAAACACAATCATTCCGGTGGCGATGCGCTCAGGGGAAACACCCGTGGAACTTTAGTTCCATCACATCCCGAACACGATGGTTAAGACTTGAGCGGCCGATGGTACTATATTGGAGACGATATGGGAGAGCAGGTGGCTGCCGGATTAAAAGAAAATGGGGGCGTAGCTCAGTTGGGAGAGCACCTGCCTTGCAAGCAGGGGGTCAAGAGTTCGAATCTCTCCGTCTCCACTGTGAATAAGACAGCATTTTATTCACATGAGAAATATTTTTAGATTTCAGTAAATTTCTGGATTTGAAATATTTCAGATTAAGAAAATAGAGCAAATGAGGGCTTATAGCTCAGCCGGTTAGAGCGCACGCCTGATAAGCGTGAGGTCGGTGGTTCGAGTCCACTTAAGCCCATTGGGGACAAACAAAGTTCCCTGACTCTGCAAAGCAGAGAAGATTGTTCCTTGAAAACCGAATACAGAAATAAATCTTAAATATCAAATATTCTGAAAAGAATAAAGTTAAGACATCCGAGGTAGCCAAACGGATTTTTAGAAATCAGTTTTGGTTATAAATAAAACAACATTGAAACTATACCTGACATACAACGCTATGTATGAAAAGCCCAGCCAACCCGCAGAAGGCTGGAACTCAGGTTAAGCGAACAAGAGCGCAGGGTGGATGCCTTGGCACTGAGAGCCGATGAAAGACGTGATAAGCTGCGATAAGCTGCGGCAAGGAGCAAATATCCCATGACCCGCAGATCTCTGAATGGGGAAACCCACATGAGCAATCCTCATGTACCGTATACTGAATAAAGAGTTAAAACTCTGAATAGGTATGCGGAGGGAACCCGGTGAACTGAAACATCTAAGTAGCCGGAGGAAAAGAAAGAAACTATTCGATATCCTTAGTAGCGGCGAGCGAAAAGGACAGAGCCCAAACCAGTGTGCGTGCACATTGGGGTTCGGACTGCATAATTGACCTCTAACTGTTAGCAGAACGGTCCTGGAAAGACCGGCCAGAGATGGTGAAAGCCCAGTAAGCGAAAACAGAAGGAGCATGGCAGGATCCAGAGTACCACGAGACACGTGAAACCTTGTGGGAATGAGCGGGGACCACCCCGTAAGGCTAAATACTACTCAGTGACCGATAGCGCATAGTACTGTGAAGGAAAGGTGAAAAGAACCCCGGGAGGGGAGTGAAAGAGAACCTGAAACCCTGTGTTTACAAGCTGTGGAAGTGCAGTATGCGCGGCGACGCGCACATGGGCACAACCGCGTACTTTTTGTAGAACGGTCCGGCGAGTTGCGTAAACTGGCAAGGTTAAAGATTTTAGATCTGGAGCCGAAGAGAAATCAAGTTTTAACAGAGCGGTGAAAGTCAGTCCACGCAGACCCGAAACCGGGTGATCTATCCATGTCCAGGATGAAGTTGCCGTAAAAGGCAGTGGAGGTCCGAACGCACATCCGTTGAAAAGGGTGGCGATGAGGTGTGGATAGGGGAGAAATTCCAATCGAACCCGGAGATAGCTGGTTCTCCTCGAAATAGCTTTAGGGCTAGCCTCATGAGAGTCATATGGAGGTAGAGCACTGAATACCCAAGGGGGCGTCAAAGCTTACCAAAGGTTATCAAACTCCGAATGCCATGATGATGCTTCATGGGAGTCAGACTGCACGAGATAAGTTGGGCAGTCAAAAGGGAAAGAGCCCAGACCTGCAGCTAAGGTCCCAAAGTGTGTGTTAAGTGGAAAAGGATGTGGGATTTCAAAGACAGCTAGGATGTTGGCTCAGAAGCAGCCACACATTCAAAGAGTGCGTAATAGCTCACTAGTCGAGAGGT
>KE159538.1:373397-529341 GCA_000403215.2 Lachnospiraceae bacterium A4 | reverse complement strand
ATAGGGTATAGGTGTAAGTGCAGCAATGCATTGAGCTGAATACTACTAATCGGTCGAAGGCTTATCCTGAGAGGTATGGGAAGAAGATGTTGGAAGAGAATGGATGAATGATAAGATGATAATTAAGAGATAAATTTTTGTGTTCGGTTTTGAGGGAATAATACACAGTAACCTCATGATATTAAGATGGCGAAGTAGCTCAGTTGGCTAGAGCACACGGTTCATACCCGTGGTGTCGAGGGTTCGAATCCCCCCTTCGCTATTTTTTATATATAAAAATATAAGTCATGACGATATGGGTATTTTACGATTTGATTTTGAAAAATTTATTGACTTTATTCTGTAAAAGTGTTAAACTTTTATAGTATTCAATTAGAACTATGAGCTGACTTGTTCTGCAAATCATTCCATTTGATGCAGACAAGTCAGTTTTTTTAGGCGTATGTAGAGTACATAAATATTTTTAATGGAGGTTTTTAGTATGAACAACGGAACAGTAAAGTGGTTTAATGCTCAAAAGGGCTATGGATTCATTACAAATGAAAGTACAGGAGAAGATGTATTTGTACACTTTTCGGCAATTATGTCTGAGGGATACAAGACTCTTGAAGAAGGACAGAAGGTTACTTTCGACATTGAGCAGGACCCTAAGAATAGCTCTAAGCTCAGAGCAGCAAACGTTGTACTCGCATGATATACGAGTACGCTGCCAAAAGACATAAGACCCCTCTGACAGATTAGTCCGTCAGAGGGGTTCTTATCATATTACAGTAATTTATTGATTCTGGCCATTGCCTCGATTGTATTTTCACGATTGCCAAATGAGGTGAGACGGAAAAATTTCTGACCGTTTTTGCCAAAACCTGCTCCCGGTGTACCGACAACTTGTGCTTTGGTCAACAATTCATCAAAGAACTCCCAAGAATCCATGTCATTTGGGCATTTAAACCATATGTAGGGGGAATTGACACCGCCAAAACAGTGAATGCCTTTCTGGGATAATCCGTCAGCGATAATTCTTGCATTTTCTTGATAATATTTTATATTCTCGCGGCATTGCGCCATGCCCTTTTCAGAGAAAACGGCTGCTGCACCTTTTTGAACGATATAGGACACACCGTTAAATTTTGTGCTCTGGCGGCGGTTCCACATAACGTTTAAGGACATCTCCACGCCGGTAGAGGAGGTAAACTTTAAATCTTTGGGCACGATCGTGTATCCGCAGCGTGTACCGGTGAAGCCCGCTGTCTTGGAGAGGGAACAAAATTCAATCGCACATTTTCTGGAACCCTCAATCGCATAGATGCTTCTGGGAAGCGTGGAATCCGTTATAAAACATTCATAGGCGGCGTCGAATAAAATGAGTGCTTCATTCTCAAGCGCGTAATCCACCCATTCTTTTAATTGTTCTTTGTTGTAGGCTGCCCCTGTGGGATTGTTTGGCGAGCAGATGTAGATAATATCCGCATGGATACTGTGGTCGGGCATCGGCAGGAAGTGATTTGTCTCATCTGCATTGATATAGATAATGTTTCGTCCATTCATGAGATTGGTATCAACATATACAGGGTATACCGGGTCAGGAATCAGGATCACATTGTCTTGAGCAAAAAGGTCTGTGATGTTTCCAGTATCACTTTTGGCGCCATCGGAGACAAAGACTTCGTCGGCTGTAATTGAAACATTGTTTTGGCGATAATAGTCAACAACCGCATTGCGAAGAAATTCATACCCCTGATCTGGACCGTAGCCCTTGAAGGTTTCTGCGCTGGCTAGTGCGTCAACGCCTTCATGAAGCTGTTCGATCACAGTAGAGCCAATAGGCAGTGTCACATCGCCAATACCGAGACGAATAACTTTTTTGTCAGGATTGGCAGCGATATAATTGTTAACGCGATGTGCAATTTCTGAAAAAAGATAGCTTTCCTTTAAATTTAAGTAATTCTCATTTAATTTTGGCATAATATAATCCTCCTTTATAGTTGTTCTTGTTAGGAACACTATAGTAATCATAACGGCATTCTGTATATTTGTCAATTTGAAATATTGAAAATATGAATTGATTATGTTAAGTTTATGTGTAGGAAGCATGAATAAATCAAAGTTTTGGAGAATATTGATGACAGGGCTTGCTTTTGCTGCATTGTTCGTATATTATAATGAGGGTTTTCTGATTTATACGACAGGATATCAGTCAGCTGGTAAATGGGTGGGAGAACATGGTGTGGCAGTATTTTGCGGTAAGCTGCCGTAAATTTCAGGGAATCAGTATTTTATGGCAGCTTGGCGCTGACAGCATGGGAATTCATATTTTATCAGCGTATTTTGGAAGCTTTGTGATACAGAGCGTTGCATGGAATAAGCAGCCGTCTTATTTATGAAATGTATTTAAGGCTGTTGTGGTATTGTCAGTGTCTTGAATGGGTACGATGATATTAGGCGGACTTTCAGCGCTGAAACGGTTTGTCAGAAAGGAGTAAGGGAATGGGTGAGTTTGAGAAAGAAATGTTTGAAAAGGAAATAAAGGATGCAAAGAGAGTGGTTTCGGAATTTTTGGCGCAGGCCAAGCTCAAAAAGGGAGAATTGGTAGTAATCGGCTGTTCGACAAGTGAGATTGCTTCGCAGCAGATTGGTTCTTACTCGAATGAGGCACTCGGCGAGGCGGTGTTTGTGGCGATGTACGAGGAACTGAGACGGGCTGGTCTTGCTGTTGCAACGCAGTGCTGTGAACATCTAAACAGGGCGCTGATTCTGCCGGAGGCAGATGCAGCGCGATTTGGGTATGATATTGTCAACGTAGTGCCAAAACCAAAGGCGGGAGGTTCTTTTTCGACTGCTGCATGGAAACATATGGAGGCGCCTGTAGCCGTCGAGCATGTTCAGGCACATGCGGGGATTGATATTGGAGATACGCTGATTGGTATGCATCTAAAACCGGTCGCAGTGCCTGTGAGGATTGAACATCCAGCCATAGGCGGTGCACATATCGTATGTGCTAGGACAAGACCAAAGTACATTGGAGGAGAGAGGGCACACTATAATGACGAGTTAGAATAAACTTTGGATAAACTTATGAAAATGTCTTTTCTAAAGTGGTGATTGTGTGTTATAATCGGTATGTCTATTATAGGACTTGAAAGGATAAAATGAAATTGAGCCGTAGATGGGAAACAAGAGACCGGAGTGTAAAAAAAAAGAGTTTTATTGAAATATTAGTTCCAGTGCTCACACTGCTGACGATTGCAAACTGCGCTGTTATACTTGTGCTGGTGATGAATATTGGGAGAAAGGTGAACCGGCTAGAGCAACAGGTTTTGCTGATTCAGAACGAGACGAAGAATGCTTTGGTGACGGAACAGGAGGTCGTATTAGCTGATATTTCTGATCTTGATGGCAACGCTGTAGATGCAGAAGAAGCGGCGGACATTGCAGCGGTAGAGGTGCAGGAGAACACGCATAAATGGGATGGAAAAGGGGACAGCAGCAATGGAATCAGGCGGGTCTACCTGACATTTGATGATGGTCCTAGCGCAAATACAGACAGGATCCTTGATATTTTGGCGCAGTATGGTGTGAAAGCAACTTTCTTTGTGGTTGGCAAGGAGGGATATACGGACCAGTACCGGCGTATTGTAGAGGACGGACATACGCTGGCGATGCACTCTTACAGCCACCGTTATAATGAGGTTTATGCATCGCTGGATTCATATAAGGCAGATCTGACAAAGCTGCATGATTATCTGTATGAGCTTACAGGTGAGGACTGCCGGTTGGTGAGATTTCCGGGCGGCAGCAGCAATACGGTAAGTAAAGTTAGCATGTGGGATTTGATTGATTACCTCGAGAGTGAGGATATGGTATATTTTGACTGGAATGTGTCAAGCGGAGATTCCACAGGTGGTAAAAAAAGTGTGGACCAGCTCACGAACAATGTACTTGAGAATATCGGAAAGTACAATAATGCCGTTGTGCTTTTTCATGACGCAGCAGGAAAGACAACTACAGTGGACGCGCTGGCAGGGATTATAGAAAAGATACTTGAGTCTGACAATACAGTGCTTTTGCCGATTTCTGAGGATACGGTGAAGGTGCAGCATTTACATCAATAACAATATAATACTAAACTAAATAAAATTGGAGGATAATGAACGATGGGTTTTTTTCAGGATTTGAAGCAGGATTTGTCACAGACAGTAAACGGGTTAGAGCCTGAAGATGCGGTAGCTGAACTCAATCTTGAGGAGGCGGAGGCAGCAGCTTCACAAGATTTGTTTGGCACATCAAGGGAGGATGATCTGGCAAAACTGGATGCCATGCTTGAACAGGAGGTGGCAGCGTATGGTGATGTGTCAGTGAAGCCTGTTAGCTTGCAGGAGAATCCGGTGCACAGGGATAACAATGACAGGATGGCAGAACAGTTGAAAACCAATGTGGTGGAAATACCTGTAGCAGAAGAAAATAGTAAAAGAGAGGCAGATGAGGAGATGGAACAGTTATTGAACGAGGTAGAACAGAATATACAGGAACCGGCGTATATGGATGTGGCATCGGCGGCAGAGGCGCGGGATAATACAGCCGCAAGCGCCGCTGCTTCGACTGATACAGCAGTGATCACAGCAGGAATGAACATTACAGGTGATGCGACAAGCACTGGCAACATGGATTTGATCGGCAGTATCACAGGTAATATAGAGATTCTGGGCAAACTCAATGTCACAGGAAGCATTACAGGTAATTCTTCGGCGGCGGAGATTTATGCAGAGTCCGCGCAGATTAACGGTGAGATCAAGAGTAAGGGCAGTGTCAAGATTGGCCAGAGCTCTGTGGTAATCGGCAATATCTTTGCGACGAGTGCAGTGATTGCGGGTGCGGTCAAGGGAGATATTGATGTGCATGGTCCTGTCATCTTGGATACGTCTGCTATTGTGATGGGCAATATCAAATCAAAGTCTGTACAGATTAACAACGGTGCAGTGATCGAGGGTATGTGTTCACAGTGCTATGCAGAGCTCAGTCCTACCGCGTTCTTTAATGATGTGAAGAAGAACAGAAAACAGCAGTCGTAGAGTAGGGGTTCATATGAAGAGAGTATTATTAAAGCTGAGTGGTGAGGCGCTTGCAGGAGAAAAGAAAACAGGGTTTGATGAACCAACTGTCACAGCGGTGGCGCATCAGGTAAAAGAAATTGTAGATAGTGGTGTTCAGGCAGGAATTGTGATCGGCGGCGGCAACTTCTGGCGAGGAAGAACCAGCGAGACGATTGATCGGACAAAAGCAGACCAGATTGGAATGCTTGCGACGGTGATGAACTGTATTTATGTATCTGAGATTTTTCGGTCGATCGGCATGGAGACCGAAATCTATACGCCGTTTCAGTGTGCTGCGTTTACAGAGCTTTTCTCGAAGGACAAGGCACTCGCGGCGCTCAAGGCAGGAAAAGTAGTATTTTTTGCGGGCGGTATCGGGCATCCGTACTTTTCGACAGACATGGGGACTGTTCTCAGGGCGGTTGAGATTGAGGCGGATATGATTTTGTCTGCGCGGGCGGTAGATGGCGTGTATGACGCGGACCCCAAACTTCACAAAGATGCAAAGAAGTATGATACGATTCCCATCAAGGAAGTGGTGGAGCAACAGCTCGGCGTGATGGACCTTGCTGCGGCTGTGCTCTGCATGGAAAATAAGATGCCCATGACCATCTTTGGCTTGAATGAGGAGAACAGTATCATCAATACAGTAAAGGGAAAATCAAATGGCACTGTCATTACAGTCTGATGTATCATAGACAGGGTACGGTGGCTTTCGATTTAGAAGGTATTTAAGAATAAAAATCAGGAGGACATAACAATGGACGCAAGAGTAAAAACATACGATGATAAAATGCAGAAGGCACTTGATTTTCTATTATCGGATTATCAGACAATTCGTGCAGGCCGTGCAAACCCCCATGTGCTTGACAAGTTAAAGGTTGACTATTATGGAACGCCGACACCGATTCAGCAGGTTGGAAACATTACAGTGCCAGAGGCTAGAATGATTCAGATTGCACCGTGGGAGAAGAGCTTGATCAAGGAAATCGAGAAGGCGATCATGGCATCTGATATCGGCATCACGCCAAACAACGATGGCACAGTGATTCGTCTGGTATTTCCAGAGCTAACGGAGGAGCGCAGAAAAGAGCTTGTGAAGGATATCAAGAAAAAGGGCGAGGAGTGCAAGGTGGCGGTCCGCAACATCAGAAGAGATGCGAACGACTCATTTAAGAAGCTTGCAAAGTCTGAGGTGTCTGAGGACGAAATCAAGGATTTGGAAGATGCAGTTCAGAAACTGACAGACAAGTATATCAAAGATGTTGACAAGGCGATCGAGGAGAAATCAAAAGAGGTGCTTACAGTATAAATGAACGGTAGGGGGGCGTGCATAAGGGATGTAGTGCCCTCCTCTTTTATGCACACGGGTAAAGGAACCTTGTAGCGAAAAGAAGAAAGGAAGTGTGTTATGAATATACCAAATCATGTGGCGATTATTCTTGATGGAAACGGGCGGTGGGCGAAAGCAAAGGGACTTCCGCGCACTGCTGGCCATGTGCAGGGGGCAAAGACGGTCGAACAGATATGTGAGGACGCCTACAATATGGGCATCCAGTATCTTACGATCTATGCATTCTCGACAGAGAACTGGACGCGGCCGGACAGTGAAGTGGCAACGCTGATGAATCTGCTTCGAAATTATATGAAAAACAGCATCAAGCGGGCACAGAAAAATAATATGTGCGTGCGGGTGATCGGCGATAAGACAAAACTTGCGGACGATTTACAGCAAAGCATCGCCAAGCTAGAGCAGGAGACGCGGGATAATACGGGGCTTCATTTTCAGATTGCCATTAATTATGGGGGGCGTGATGAGATGCGCAGGGCTGTCACAAAGCTGGCAGAACAGGTGGCGGCAGGAACATTGAAGCCAGAGGAGATTGATGAGGAATTGATTGCTGCAAAGCTCGACACAGCAGGGCTTCCAGACCCAGATCTGCTGATTCGTACTTCGGGAGAGCAGCGGATCTCAAACTTTCTTCTGTGGCAGACTTCCTATGCAGAGCTTTATTTTACATCGGTGCTGTGGCCTGATTTCGATAAAAATGAGCTTGCCAAGGCGGTGGAGGCGTATCAAAAGAGAGACCGCAGGTATGGGCTTGTGAAGGAGGAGTCGTAGATGGCGTCAAACATTCTGGGAAAAATAAGCAAAGAGAGGACGATTAGTGCAGTTATTCTTGTGATTGCGGCGTTCGCGTCGATTCTGCCGGGAGGTATCATACTGGCAGTTGTGCTGTATGGGATTTCTATGGTTGGATTTCTCGAGCTGACGAGGGCATGCGGAGTCAGAAAGGACCAGAAACCAAATACGCTTGAGATAGTGGGGCTTGCAGCCATTACCTGTTACTATCTGGTGACGTATTTCGTGCAGGATGCCTCGTATGCGGTAATGGTTATTTTACTGGCAATGATCGCGATGATGTCTGTGTATGTGTTTGGCTTTCCTAAATATCATGCAGATCAGGTGATGGATGCGTACTTTGCGCTCATCTACGCGCCGGTCATGTTGTCCTTTGTGCTGCTGACAAGACAGCTTGACGATGGGATTTATCTGGTATGGATGATTTTTATTAGCTCGTGGATTTCGGATACGTTTGCTTATCTTGCGGGCGTGATGCTTGGCAGGCACAAGCTTGCGCCGGTATTAAGTCCTAAGAAGTCTGTCGAGGGCTCTGTGGGCGGCATAGTGGGTGCAGCGCTGTTTGGCGCGCTGTTTGGCGCATATTTGGACAGCACGCTTGGACAGGAGCAGTATGTGATGATATTGGCAGTGGTCGGCGGCGTTGGCTCTGTCATATCACAGGTAGGGGATTTGGCTGCGTCCGCAGTCAAGCGCAATCATGAGATAAAGGATTACGGAAATCTGATTCCGGGTCATGGCGGCATTATGGACCGGTTTGACAGCGTGATTTTTACCGCACCGATCACATACTTTTTAATTACAATTCTGATGAATGGGCATGGATGAACGATTTTGGGAATATAATAAGGAGGAGAACTTCGTGAAAAAAATAGCAATACTGGGTTCTACGGGCTCGATTGGCACACAGACACTTGAGCTTGTGCGCGACAATCCTGAGTTGCAGGTGGTGGGGCTGGCAGCAGGGACAAATATTGAGCTGCTGGAAAAACAGGTAAGGGAATTTCAGCCGAAACTGGTTTCGTTGCAGCGCGAGGCGGACTGTAAGGAATTAAAAACCAGACTGGCAGATCTGGAAGTACAGATAGTGCCGGGCATGGAGGGGCTGCTGGCGATCGCAGAGATGGAGGAGGCACAACTGCTGGTGACTGCGATTGTCGGAATGATCGGCATTCTGCCGACGATCGCTGCGATCAAAAAAGGCAAAGATATTGCGCTGGCAAATAAGGAGACGCTGGTCACAGCCGGCCATATCATTATGCCGCTTGCGGCCGAAATGGGCGTGTCGATTCTGCCGGTTGACAGCGAGCACAGTGCGATTTTCCAGTCGATGCAGGGGGAGAAGAAAGACCGCATCAGCAAACTGCTGATCACGGCATCGGGAGGGCCTTTCCGTGGACGGACGAGACAGCAGTTAGAACAGGTACAGCTTGAGGATGCGTTAAAGCATCCGAATTGGTCTATGGGACACAAGATTACCATTGATTCGGCGACACTTGTCAATAAAGGGCTTGAGGTCATGGAAGCGAAATGGCTGTTTGGCGTTCGCTTGGACCAGATTCAGGTGGTAGTGCATCCGCAGAGTATCATTCACTCGATGGTGGAATATGTAGATGGCGGAATCATAGCACAGCTTGGAACGCCGGATATGAAGCTGCCGATACAGTATGCGCTGTTTTACCCGGACAGGCGGCCGATGGCTGGAAAACGGGTGGATTTCTATGAGCTTGGAAGCATTACTTTTGAGAAGCCGGATATGGATACTTTTACCGGGTTAAAGCTGGCGATGCAGGCGGCGGAGGAGGGCGGAAGTATGCCGACGGTATTCAATGCGGCAAATGAGCGGGCAGTCAGCCTGTTTCTCAACAGAAAGCTTCGCTTTTTGCAGATTCCTGAGATGATCGAGCTGTGTATGAGGGCGCATCACAGAATAGAAAATCCTAGTGTGGAGGAGATTTTGCGGACAGAGCAGGAGACATATGAGTTGATTCGGAGGAGGACAGAATAGGGAATGGTTGTCACAATTATTGTATTTGTGCTGATTTTTGGCGTGGTGGTGATCGCGCATGAGCTGGGACACTTTCTGATTGCAAAATTGAATGGTATCAAGGTACTACAGTTTTCGATCGGCATGGGACCGGATATTATCAAGTTTACAAAGGGTGAGACGAAATATGTGCTCAAGCTGCTGCCGATTGGCGGCGCATGTATGTTCGAGGGCGAGGATGGGATTTACTCGACAGCGCCTGAGGGTGAGGAGAAGGAGGGGCAGAAGCCAGAGGGCGCCTTTCAAGAGGCAAATGTCTGGTCAAGAATTGCAACTGTCTTTGCAGGACCATTTTTTAATATTATTCTCGCGTTTTTGCTGTCGTTGATCGTTGTTGGTTTCTCGGGCGAGGTGATACCGACAATCAATTCTCTGACAGAGGGATATCCGGCGCAGGAGGCAGGGCTGCAAGAGGGAGACATCATCACAAAGATTGACGGAGAGCGCATTTATTTACAGGGGGAAGTGACTTTTGCATCTGCATTGAGCGGCGGTGAGCCGATGGAGATCGAGTATAAGCGGGACGGCGCAAAATATACGACGGTCGTCACACCCAAGTTTCACGAGCAGGACAATCGGTATTATATCGGCTTTACAATTGGAGAGACCATCAAATGCAAGGGGCTGGATTTGATCAAATACAGTGCCTATGAGGTGCGTTACTGGTTCAAAACGACGATCAAGAGTCTGCTGATGCTGGTGCAGGGGAAACTTTCTGCAAATGATCTGTCTGGACCAGTCGGCATTGCGGCGACAATTGATGAGACGATTGAGGTGACAAAGCCATATGGACTGCCGACGGTCGTGCTCACGATGATTAACTTTGCGGTGCTGCTCAGCGTGAACCTTGGCATTATGAATCTGCTGCCATTACCGGCACTGGACGGCGGAAGGCTTCTGTTTCTGCTCGTGGAGGTGGTGCGCGGCAAACCAGTGTCACCCGACAAGGAAGGCTTGGTGCATTTTGTCGGGTTTGTGGCGCTGATGGTGCTGATGGTCTTTGTACTGTACAACGATATTGCGAGGATTTTTGTACATTAAAACAGTATTTTCCCAAGCGATGCCCGGAAGCTGTGTATCGGAAAGGGGGAATGCAAATTCAATTAGGAGAAAATTATGTATCGGGATAAAACAAAAGTAATACACATTGGGGACAGGGTGATCGGCGGCGGAAATCCGATTCTGATTCAGTCTATGACCAACACGAAAACAAACGACGTGGCGGCGACAGTGGCGCAGATTCGGCGGCTTGCCAAAGCAGGCTGTGACATCGTCCGGTGTACGGTGCCGGATTTGGAGGCAGCCAAGGCGATTGCACAGATTAAGGCACAGTTGGCGGACATTTCTATTCCGCTGGTGGCGGACATTCATTTTGATTATAAGATGGCGGTTGCAGCGATCGAGTACGGCGCTGACAAAATTCGTATCAATCCCGGAAACATTGGGAGTAAGGAGAAGGTTGCGGAGGTTGTGCGGGCGGCCAGAGAGCGCTCAGTACCGATTCGAGTCGGTGTAAACAGCGGGTCGCTCGAAAAGGAATTGATCGAGCGGTATCACGGCGTCACGGCGGAGGGTATTGTGGAGAGCGCACTGGACAAAGTGCATATCATTGAAGATTTGGATTATGACAATCTGGTAATCAGTATCAAATCCTCGGATGTCATGATGTGCGTGAAGGCGCATGAGCTGCTTGCGGACAAGACACAGTATCCGCTGCATGTAGGCATCACGGAGGCTGGCACGGTGACAAGCGGAAACATCAAGTCGGCAGCAGGGCTTGGCATCATACTTTATCAGGGAATCGGCGATACAATCCGCGTGTCTCTGACGGGTGACCCTGTCGAGGAGATTAAGTCAGCAAAGCTGATTCTGCGCACGTTAGGGCTGCGGACAGGCGGCATTGAGGTGGTATCCTGCCCGACGTGCGGCAGAACCAACATTGATTTGATCGGACTGGCAAATCAGGTAGAGACAATGGTGCAGGACTATGCTCTTGATATCAAGGTGGCTGTGATGGGCTGTGCCGTCAACGGTCCCGGCGAGGCAAAGGAGGCCGATCTTGGCATTGCGGGAGGTATTGGAGAGGGACTGTTAATCAAAAAGGGAGAGATTGTTAAAAAAGTGCCAGAAGGTGCGCTTTTAGATACATTGAAGTATGAACTGGACCATTGGAAATAGGTTGAGGTGAGGGATGGAAAAGAGATTTTTCGAGGCATTTCCAAATCTTGAATTAGGCGGTGTGCAGAAGGATTTATTTGAGCAGACGATGGTGGAGCGAATCACCGCGACAAAAAGAAAAGATTTCCTGCGTGTATTTTTTAGAAGTGAGCGGTTAATACAAAAGGAGCTTGTATATGCGGTGGAGCGAGAAATTAAGAAACAATTTTTTCCGCGGGAGGAGCTTCAAGTAAAACTATATGAGCGGTTTGTCCTTTCCGGGCAGTACAATCCCCAGAAGCTGATGGAGTTGTACCGTGACAGTATATTGATGGAAATCAAGGAATGCGACCATATACTCTACACGATATTCCGTCAGGCAGACATTCAGTTTCCAGAGGAGGCTGTCATGGAGATTATTCTCGAGGACAGCGTGATTGCAAAGTCCAAGGAGGACGAGCTGATTGGCATTCTGGACAAGGTGTTGAATGAGCGGTGTGGATTTCAGGTCAAATTTCAGACAGCTTACAAAGAAGCGAAGGCAAGCAAATATAAGGAGGAGGACGCCCTCCGCATCAGAAGAATTGTGGAGGTAATCAGCAGCCGCTTTGACGGGAACGCGGAGATTTTTTCCGGAGAGCCGCAGGCAGCATCTGCCAAAGAAAAAGAGGCGGCGGGCACAGCGTCTGCAACAGAGAAGCCAAAGACCGCTGCCGCAGCAAAACAGAAGCCCCCGGCATCCTATGGTGCAGAGCGGAAATCCTTTGGCAGCTTCGAAAAGGGCGCCGACAAGAGTATGCAGCGCCGGGCGTTAAAGCGTTCGGACAATCCTAATATTATTTTTGGCCGTGATTTTGAGGAGGAGAGCATCAACATCGAGGAAATCTGGGGCGAGATGGGCGAGGTGGTGATACGGGGCAAAGTGCGCGCACTGGAAACCCGCGAAATCCGAAATGAGCGAACGATTGTAAGTTTTGAGATCACAGACTTTACCGATACGATCAAGGTTAAAATGTTTATACATAATGACCAGCTTGCAGAACTCACGGCAGATTTAAAGACAGGGGCATTTTTGAAAATAAAGGGTGTCACAGTAAATGATACCTTCGACAGAGAACTGACGATCGGGTCTGTTGTCGGTGTCATGAAAATCCCTGATTTTACGACGGCACGGATGGACAATAGCGCGAGAAAGCGCGTAGAACTGCACTGCCATACCAAGATGAGCGACATGGATGGTGTCTCAGATGTCAAGGACATTATCAAGCGTGCAAAAAAGTGGGGGCACAGGGCGCTTGCCATCACAGACCACGGCTGTGTGCAGGCTTTTCCGGATGCAAACCATGCCCTAGAGCATGGAGATGAATTTAAGGTGATCTATGGCGTGGAGGGCTATCTGGTCGATGACCTCAAAGAGATTGTGACTGGTGACAAAGGGCAGCGGCTTGACGGTACGTTTGTGGTATTTGATATCGAGACAACCGGATTTTCGCCAGTTGCAAACCGCATTATAGAGATTGGCGCCGTGAAGGTGGACAAGGGACAAGTTGTAGACCGCTTTTCTGTCTTTGTCAACCCTGAAGTGCCGATTCCGTTTGAAATCGAGAAATTGACCGGCATCAATGACAGCATGGTGATGGAGGCAGAGACCATCGAGACGATTCTGCCTCAGTTTCTGGACTTTGTGGGAGATGCGGTGCTCGTGGCACACAATGCAAACTTTGATGTGAGCTTTATCAAGGAAAATGCAAAGAGGCAGCAGCTTCCCGTAGATTTCACCTATGTAGATACGGTCGGCATTGCACGGATGCTGCTGACGGGGCAGGCGAAATATACGCTGGATGCGGTTGCAAAAACGTTAAAGATTTCACTGGAAAACCACCACCGGGCAGTTGACGACGCGGAGTGTACCGCAGAGATTTTTATGAAATTCATCGAGATGCTGGCAAAGGAGGAGGTCTACACGCTTGCAGAGATGAATGAGATGGGGAAATCCAGCGTTGATGCAGTCAGAAAACTCCATTCATTTCATATTATTATACTGGCCAAAAACCAGACAGGGCGCATTAATTTGTATAAACTGGTATCAGAGTCGCATCTGACGTATTTTTATAAAAGACCCTTGATTCCCAAGAGCCTTATCATGAAGTACCGGGAAGGACTAATTCTGGGAAGCGCCTGTGAGGCGGGAGAGCTGTTCCGCGCGATGCTGGACGGGCAGAGCGATGAGCAGATTGCCCGTATTGTATCGTTTTATGACTATCTTGAAATCCAGCCGATCGGCAACAACCGATTTATGCTAGAGTCGGACAGACACCGGGAGATCAACTCGGAAGAGGATCTGATCGCGCTGAACAAACGGGTGGTCAAGCTGGGAGAACAGTTTCAAAAACCTGTGGTTGCCACCTGTGATGTGCATTTTCTGGACCCGGAGGACGAAGTGTACAGGCGTATTATTATGACGGGGAAAGGCTTTAAAGATGCAGATGATCAGGCGCCGTTATACCTTCGCACGACGGAGGAGATGCTGGATGAGTTTTCTTATTATCTGGGCAGCGAGAAAGCGGAGGAGATCGTCATCACCAACACGAACATGATTGCAGATATGTGTGACCGAATCGCGCCAGTGCGACCGGATAAATGCCCGCCGGTCATTGAGAACAGTGACCAGCAGCTCACGGAGATCTGCTACAGGAAAGCGCACGAAATGTATGGTGACGAGCTTCCTGACATTGTGGAGGCAAGGCTCAAACGCGAGCTGAACTCGATCATCAGCAACGGATTTGCCGTGATGTATATCATTGCGCAGAAGCTTGTGTGGAAGTCGGTGGAGGACGGTTATCTGGTGGGCTCGCGCGGGTCTGTCGGTTCGTCCTTTGTGGCGACGATGGCGGGAATCACGGAGGTGAATCCGCTCAGCCCGCACTATTATTGCAAAAACCGCCACTACAGTGATTTTTATTCGGAGGAGGTCAAGAAGTTTGCTGGAATGGCAGGCTGCGATATGCCTGACAAGCTCTGTCCGGTCTGCGGGGAGAAGCTCGTTAAGGACGGTTTTGACATTCCGTTCGAGACATTTCTTGGCTTTAAAGGAAACAAAGAGCCCGATATAGACTTGAATTTTTCGGGCGAATACCAGAGTAAGGCGCACAAATATACGGAGGTTATTTTTGGATATGGCCAGACCTTCCGCGCCGGGACGATCGGCACGCTGGCGGACAAGACCGCTTTTGGCTATGTGAAGAACTATTATGAAGAGCGCGGAAAACACAAAAGAACCAGCGAAATCAACCGCATTGTGGAGGGCTGTGTGGGCGTGCGGCGCACCACGGGACAGCATCCGGGCGGTATCGTCGTGCTGCCAGTGGGGGAGGAGATCAACTCATTCACACCGGTACAGCATCCCGCAAACGATATGACAACGGATACGATTACAACACATTTTGATTACCATTCGATTGACCATAATCTGCTCAAACTTGACATTCTGGGGCACGACGATCCGACGATGATTCGTATGTTGCAGGATTTGACGGGAATTGACCCGACAACAATTCCGCTTGACGATCAGGAGGTGATGACACTTTTTCAGAATACGTCAGCGCTCGGCATCACACCGGAGGATATCGGAGGATGTAAGCTGGGTTGTCTTGGCATTCCAGAATTTGGCACGGATTTTGCGATGCAGATGGTCATTGATGCGCAGCCCAAATATTTTTCCGACCTTGTCAGAATCTCCGGACTGTCGCACGGAACAGATGTTTGGCTCGGCAATGCACAGACGCTGATTCAGGAGGGAAAGGCGACAATTTCCACGGCAATCTGTACGCGCGATGACATTATGACGTATCTGATAGGTATGGGACTGGATTCTGAGGAGTCTTTTAAGATTATGGAGGCGGTGCGAAAGGGGACTGTCGCAAAGAAAAAATGCGGGAACTGGGAGGAATGGAAGCAGGATATGCTTGACCATAACGTGCCGGACTGGTATGTCTGGTCGTGCGAGAAGATTCAGTATATGTTTCCGAAAGCACATGCGGCGGCGTATGTTATGATGGGCTGGCGGATTGCTTACTGTAAGATTAATTATCCGCTGGCATACTACTGTGCGTTTTTCAGCATCAGGGCTTCGGCGTTTTCCTATGAGATTATGTGTCTGGGGCGTGAGCACTTGGAGCGCGTCATGGCAGAGTACAGAAAACGCAGCGACAGCCTGTCCAACAAGGAGCAGGATGCTTTAAAGGATATGCGCATTGTGCAGGAGATGTATGCGAGGGGCTTTGAGTTTGAGCCGATTGATATTTTCAAAGCGCACTCAAGAAATTTTCAGATTGTCAATGACAGGGTGATGCCGTCGCTGAGCAGTATCGAAGGACTGGGAGAGAAGGCGGCGGACGCGATTATGGAGGCGGCAAAGGACGGGCCATTTCTGTCAAAAGATGATTTCAGAAGCCGGACGAAGGTTTCTAAGACGGTAATTGATTTGATGGCGGACTTGGGACTTCTGGGGGATATCCCTGAGTCCAACCAAATTAGTCTGTTTGATTTAGTTGGGTAGAAGGAGAAATCGCACATATTTTCTGTGTGATTTCTCCATTTTTTGTGACAATAAAATGAAAGAAATACTTGTTATTTGATTGCTTTTCATGTAGAATGTAATTAAAGTGGCAGAAAGTGGAACAAAGTGGTGCAAAGTGGTGGTGGTTGCATGTTCATGGGTGAATACAATCATACGATTGACGCAAAAGGCAGGCTGACTATTCCCTCTAAGTTCCGCGAAGTTTTGGGAGATGATTTCGTGGTAACGAAGGGACTTGATGGCTGTCTGTTTGTGTATGACAACACGGAGTGGTCCGCTTTTGAAGAGAAGCTGAAAGCTTTGCCGCTTATGGACAAGGGTGCTCGCAAATTTGTCCGTTTTTTTCTGGCGGGTGCAGCCAGCGTGGAGGTAGATAAACAGGGAAGAATACTGATACCGTCTGTGTTAAGGGAATTTGCAGCTCTGGACAAAGAAGTGGCGCTTGTGGGAGTGGGCGGACGGATTGAGATCTGGAGCAAAGAACGTTGGGAGGAAACTTCAGAATATGACGATATGGATGATATCGCAGAACATATGTCTGAGCTGGGACTGATGCTCTAGTCGGGGGAATTAGAGCTTCCAGCAAGACACTGGGGGGACTTCGGAAAGGAAGTCATGAATGGAATTTAAACACACATCAGTATTGCTGAAGGAAACGATTGAAGCATTGAACATTGTGCCGGGGGGAGTGTATCTGGACGGGACACTCGGCGGCGGAGGACATGCTTTCGAAGTGTGTAAGAAACTCAATGATAATGGCCGCTTGTATGGGATAGATCAAGATGCAGACGCCATCAAAGCGGCAGGAAAACGATTGGAGGTATTTGGGGAAAAAGCAGTCATCATTCGGGATAATTACTGTAATGCGAGAGAAGTACTTAGAGAACAGGGTGTGGAAAAGGTAGATGGCATTGTGCTTGATCTGGGCGTGTCATCGTATCAGCTTGACACGGTGGAGAGGGGCTTCACCTACAAATATGACACACCCCTTGATATGCGTATGGACCAGCGCCAGATGCTGACAGCAAGGAATATTGTGAATGAGTATGATGAGAAGATGCTGTATCGGGTGATCAGGGATTACGGCGAAGATCAGTTTGCCAAGAATATTGCAAAGCATATCGTGCAGGCAAGGCGGAACAAGCCGATTGAGACGACATTTGAGTTGAATGAAGTGATCAGGGCAGCGATTCCGGCAAAACTGCGTGCAGCGGGAGGACATCCATCAAAGAGGACTTTCCAAGCAATCCGGATCGAGTGCAATCACGAGCTGGAAGTGCTCAGGAATACGCTTGGCGATTTGATTCATCTGTTACATCCACAGGGACGGCTCTGTATCATCACTTTTCATTCTTTGGAGGACAGGATTGTCAAAAGTTTCTTTAAAGAGATGGAGAATCCATGTACATGTCCGCCGGAATTTCCTGTATGCATCTGTGGCAAACTTCCGTATGGAAGGGTCGTGACGAGAAAACCTGTTTTGCCTTCACAGGAAGAGCTGGAAGTCAATTCAAGGTCAAAAAGTGCGAAACTCAGAGTTTTTGAGCGGATATAATTACAGTATATTATAATAAGGAAGGAACAGTGCGAATGGGACGTGCGGGCAGTCAGGCCAAAAGCCGAAATTCATCAAAGAATTATCATTATATAGATGGAAGTGCAGTCAGAAAATTGCAAACCACTCAGACTGAGCGTGAACACAAACGGTCAGGGATACGAACGCAGTCTGTGCGCAGGACGAAAGTCAAAGCGGTTCCCATGAATAAGGGATATATTGCAGTTGTGGCTGCGGCGTTTCTGATCGTGTGCGGTGTGCTGATGAGCTATGTAAAGATTCAGTCGGATATTACCAATCATATCAATAATATTTCAGAACTGGAAAGCAAGCTCAATGAGCTGCGGCTTGCAAATGATGAGACATACACCAAAATCATGAGCAGTGTCGATCTGGAGGAAATCAAGCGGATTGCAGTCAATGAGCTTGGAATGAAATATGCCAAGGAAGGACAGGTAGTTCAGTATACTGGCGAGGGCAATGATTATGTGCGCCAGTATGGGGAAGTACCGGAATAAGAGTGTGATATTAAGTACAGGGTGATTTGATGGCAGAAAGAAGCAGAGTGAATACAAACAGAACCAATACGAGCAGGAATACGGGAAGCAGAAGTACCAGGAGTAGTACTGCCAGAAACAGTGCTGCTAGAAACAACCGTACTGGGAATAAAAGTGCTGGAAGAAAAAATACTGGAAATAGAAGTGCTGGAAATAGGAATACCCGCACAAGGACCGCAGGCAGCAGAAATTCCCAAAACGGATATCGCAGACAGACAGACAGAAGAAATAAAAGAAGGCAGCGTGCAAGTCTGAACAAGGTGAAATCAATGAAGCTGGCGGTGATGATGTTGATCATACTGCTGGCTTTTGCGGGATTGGGAGGAAGATTGTATGTTCTCGCAAGAGATAATCAAAATGATTATCAGAAAAAGATCTTGTCACAGCAGCGCTATGATTCCAAGACACTGCCTTTTAAGAGAGGCAGTATTCTTGACGCGAATGGAACGATTCTTGCGGCGAGCGAGAAAGTGTACAATGTAATTCTGGACTGTAAAGTCATGCTCGATAAGAAGGAGAATGAAGAACCTACGCTGAAAGCGCTGTCGGAGTGTTTTGGACTCGACCAGTCAGAACTCCGCAAGTTTGTGAAGGAGAATCCGGGTTCCCAGTACCGCGTGTTGAAAAAGCGGATTACCTATGATGAGATGAGTCCGTTTCTCGACCGTAAGAATGAACATAATAAGACGGCCGGCAAAAAGGGAAATGAGAAGATGGGCAAGATTGACGGCGTATGGTTTGAGGAGGAGTATATCAGACGGTATCCGAACAATACTCTTGCCTGCGATGTGATTGGCTTTACAGGCACAGACAACAATGGTACATACGGGTTAGAAGAGTATTATAATGACATACTCAATGGCACAAACGGCAGAGACTACGGATATCTCAATGACGATGTGGCACTAGAGCGTGCGATTGTGCCCGCGGTGGACGGGTACTCGCTGGTCAGTACGATTGATGCCAATATGCAGGCGATCTGCGAGAAATATATCAAACAGTTTAATGATGAACACGCCAACGAAGCGAGAGAGGGACTTGGCGCGTACAATATCGGCGTGATCATTCAAGACTGCAATAACGGCGAGATCAAATCCATGGCGACCTATCCTGATTTTGATCTGAACAATCCAAAAGATCTGACGGCCTACTATACAGCAGAAGAGATCGAACAGATGGACGAGGAGGCGTATTATGCTGCATTAGACGCCCTGTGGAAAAATTTCTGTATCTCGGATACCTATGAGCCGGGTTCCACAGCAAAAGCGATCACATTGGCGACAGGGCTTGAGACAGGCAGGATTCAGGGAAATGAATCGTATGACTGCAGCGGTATGCTGCAAGTGGCAGACCATCGGATTAACTGCAATGCCACCCACGGCCACGGAACCCTTGATGTCAGCGGTTCCCTAGAGCAGTCCTGCAATGTGGCATTTATGAAAATGGGCGAGGCGATCGGCGTCAAGAATACAATACAGTTTGAGCAGATTTTTAATCTCGGCCTCAAGACGAATATTGACCTTGCCGGGGAGACAAAGACAGATGCAGTGGTGTACAAAGAGAGCACGATGAATGCGTCAGAGCTTGCGACCTCCTCCTTCGGACAAGGTTATAATCTCACAATGATACAGATGATTACTGCCTTTTCTTCTATTATAAATGGCGGATATTATTACGAGCCGCATGTGGTCAGCAAGATTACGAACTCAAATGGAGACACTGTAAAAAATATTGAGCCAAGAGTACTCAAGCAGACCATATCGGCGACAACCTCAGAACAGATGCGCCAGTATCTTCATAACGCGGTTGCGCTGGGAACAGGAAAGTCCGCGCGCCCTGCCGGATACGCAATTGGCGGCAAGACAGGGACGGCGGAGATGGTGCCCCGTGATAAGACAAACTATGTGGTGTCCTTTATCGGATTTGCACCGGCAGATGACCCACAGATTGCAATTTACTGTGTGGTAGACCGCCCGAACGTCGCAAAACAGGCACATGCGACCTATGCGACAGGCATCGTGAAGAATATTCTGACAGAAGTGCTGCCTTATCTCCATATCGCGAAAACAGAGGAGATGACGATTGCAGAGCAGGAGGAGGTTGACAAGCTGCTCGGCAACATCGTGCAGGGAAATACACCTGAAAATGAAGGCGGAGACAGTGATGCAACAGGAGAAGAAGGAGAAGGACAGGAAGGACAGGGAGAGGCAGACGGCGACACGCCAGAGGAGGATAAAAAACCATCGTACATCGTCGATCCAGATACAGGGGAACTGGTTGACCCTGTGACGGGGGAGAAAGCGGAGATGGATTTCAGCACAGACGGTGGTGCAGTCAGCGATGCAGATGAGCTGCCGGACGGTGCCAGCGGCAACGTCGAAGGCGGCGGTGACAATAATAATGGACCACCCCAGCAATAACATATAACCGCCTCTGTTATCATAAAATAATAGTAATAAGTATTTTATGATAGCAGAGGTAAGAATGGCGATCAAAAACAGTACAGGAAGGCGGAATATGACCGTACAGAAACGAAAGACTTTTGTACTGTGTGTCATGTCTGTGGCAGCGTTGCTGCTGCTGGGGGGGCGCGTGGGATATCTGATGATCTTTTGCTCGGAGCATTATACTGCACTTGCCACAGATCTTCATGAGCGTGAGCGTGATATCAAAGCTGCAAGGGGCAGAATCATTGATTCGACGGGGACTGTCCTTGCAGACAATAAGACAGTATGTACCATATCGGTCATACACAGTCAGATCAAAGAGCCTGACAAAGTGATTGAGATGTTGTGCCGTGAGTTGGGACTTTCAGAGGAATATGTGCGCAAGCGCGTGGAAAAATACAGTGCCCGTGAGCGTATCAAGAGCAATGTGGATAAAGAGATCGGTGATCGGATACGAAATTATGATATGGCAGGAGTGAAGGTGGATGAGGATTATAAACGCTATTATCCATATGACGATCTGGCATCGAAGGTGCTAGGTTTTACAGGAGGGGACAATCAGGGAATTATCGGTCTGGAGGTAACATATGAGAAATACCTGACAGGCAAAAAAGGACAGATTCTCACGCTGACAGATGCGAAGGGAATCGAGCTGGACGGCATGGGAGAGCGCAGGAAGGAACCCCAAGCGGGAAAAGATCTGTATGTCAGTCTGGATGTGAACATCCAGCGGTACGCAGCACAGCTTGCAAAGCAGGCATATGAGACCAAGCAGGCAGCAGGCGTGTCGATTATCGTCATGAATGTCAATAATGGTGAGATTCTTGCGATGGTCGATGTGCCAGAGTTTCATTTAAATGAGCCCTATACGCTGATTGAGGAATTTCGGCTTCAGGGAGAGGGTGACAATGAGAATGAGAGCACACAGGACTTGCTCAATCAAATGTGGAGAAATGGCTGTATCAACGATACGTATGAGCCGGGGTCCACGTTTAAGATTATTACAGCGGCGGCAGGCTTAGAGAGCGGCGCAGTGCGTCTGGAGGACAATTTTTCCTGTCCGGGTTTTATTATTGTAGATGACAGGAAAATACGCTGTCATAAAGTGGCGGGGCATGGCGCGGAGGATTTTACCCATGCAGTCATGAACTCCTGCAATCCAGTGTTTATCATGGTGGGGCTGAGAATTGGTGTAGAGCGTTATTACGAGTATTTTACGAAGTTTGGGCTGAAGCAAAAGACAGGAATCGACCTTCCGGGAGAGGCGGGGACGATCATGCATCAATTGGATAAAATTGGGGAGGTAGAGCTGGCTACCATCTCCTTTGGACAGTCTTTTCAGATCACGCCCGTCAGACTGATGACAACCGTTGCGGGGCTGATCAACGGCGGGAAGCTGGTGACGCCTCATTTTGGCGTGAAAGCGGCAAATGCGGACGGCACGTCTGTGGATGAGTTTGTATATCCTGTGTCAGAGGGGATTGTGTCATCTGAAACAACTGACAAATTAAAATACGTACTTGAGCAGGTGGTAGAGAATGGAGGCGGCAAAAATGGCTATGTGGAAGGCTTCAGGATAGGCGGCAAGACAGCAACAAGCCAGACACTTCCGCGGGGGAGTGGCAGGTATATCGCTTCGTTCTTAGGCTTTGCGCCTGCGGATGACCCAAAGATTATGGCGCTTGCCATTATCGACACGCCGCAGGGAACATACTATGGCGGGCAGATTGCAGCGCCGGTGGTGCGGCAGCTATTTGAGAATATTCTGCCATATTTGGAGGAAATTGGCTACGAATAGCAGTATATAAAGGGAACTGAAAGGATTGGAAAGGGGGTATAAGGAATGATGAAAGAGTTGAAAGACAGGCGGGTGATCGTCGTCGGAACTGGGAAAAGCGGTATTGGTTCGGCGGTTCTGCTTGAAAAAAATGGCGCATTGCCAGTGCTGTATGACCAGAATGATAAGACAGACAAAGAAGCAGTAAAGGCAGTGCTTCGGGAGAAGCTTGGAAAAGAGACAAAGGCGGAGGTTTACACAGGAGACTTCCCGAAAGCGCTTGTGGAGAATGCGGTGCTTACCGTGTTAAGCCCCGGTGTTCCTGTTGATGCGGATTTTGTCGTCTATATGAAAGAGCACGGTATGCATGTCTGGGGAGAGATCGAGCTTGCCTATCATTTTGCAAAGGGCAGCGTCATTGCGATTACCGGCACAAATGGTAAGACGACGACGACATCTCTTGTGGGACAGATTATGCAGGCGCATTATGACAGTGTATATATTGTGGGAAATATTGGGAACCCCTACACAGACGCGGCGCCGCTTATGCGCGAGGATACTGTGTCCGTCGCAGAGATTTCGAGTTTTCAGCTTGAGACAATCGAGGAGTTCCACCCGCGGGTATCTGCGATTTTAAATATTACGCCAGACCATCTAAACCGCCATCACACCATGGAAAATTATGTGGCGGCAAAAGAGGCAGTGACGATAAATCAGACACAGGAAGATTATTGTATTCTGAATTATGAAAATGAATATACGAGAAATTTTGGTGACAGGTGCCCTGCAAAAGTTGTGTATTTCTCGTCGGCACAGCGGCTTGAGAACGGCTTGTATTATGAGAATGAGGACATCTATCTTGCTGTGGAGGGCGTGCCGCAGCGGCTGCTGAACGTCAAGACAGACATGAATCTTGTCGGCGTCTGCAATATAGAGAATGTCATGGCAGCAATCGGCATCAGTATGAGCGCAGGCGTTCCAATGGAGACGATTGTGGCGGCGGTCAAGAGGTTTGTGGCAGTAGAGCACCGGATTGAGTATGTTGCGACGAAGAAGGGGGTTGTGTACTACAATGATTCCAAGGCAACGAATACAGATGCGGCGATACAGGGAATCAAGGCGATGGACCGCCCGACAATTCTGATTGGGGGCGGTTATGACAAGGACAGCACGTATGATGACTGGATACGCTGTTTTGACGGCAAGGTCAAGAAATTGGTGCTGATTGGCCAGACGAGGGAGAAAATCGCAGCGTGCGCTGTCCGATGCGGATTTCCCAAGGAGGATATTTTGTTTGAGGATACCTTTGAGGCAGCGCTTGAGGCGTGTGTCAGGGAAGCCGCAGCGGGAGATGCAGTGCTGCTGTCACCTGCCTGTGCAAGCTGGGGCATGTTTCCGAACTATGAGGTGCGGGGCACGCAGTTCAAAGAATATGTAATGAATCTGAAGGAGTGATATTGTGGCAAGACAGCCAGTGAAATTCCGAAGTAGCAAACATAATATGGATTATGTACTTTTGACTGTAGTTTTGTTTTTGATTGGATTTGGACTATTGATGATTTACTCAGTCAGTTCTTATGATGCGGGGATGAAGTATGGGGATTCCGCATTTTTCCTGAAAAATCAGGCACAGAATACGGTCGTTGCCTTTGTTGCCCTTTTTGTCATGATCAAATTCCCATACAAGACCTTGCAGCGGTTTGATGTGCTTGCCATTATAATATCTGCGATCTTGATCATACTGGTGAAATCGCCGATCGGCGTCACCAAAAACGGCGCAAGCCGCTGGATTGACGTTGGCATCACCACGTTTCAGCCCGCGGAGGTGGCAAAGATTGGCGTCATTGTCTATGTGGCGAGTATTATACAAAGGCTGGAAAGTCTGGGAAAAAATGTCATCAGGACACCCAAAGGGCTTGCGATCGTGATGGTACCGCCTGCAATATTAGCGGTGCTTGTCTACGAGCTGACAAACAATATGAGCTCGGCCATCATTATTCTGGGGATTGCCGTTGCAATGATCTTTGTGGCAGTGCCGGATTACAAGTGGTTTTTTGCGATGGGGGCACTCGTCATTGCGGCGGTCGTTGCGGTGGTATCCTATGTTTCGAATGCAGATACGTCGGGTTCTACCTTCCGTCTCGCGCGTGTCGCAGCGTGGCTCAATCCCGAAGCATACAGTACCGATCAGGCATTCCAGACACTTCAGGCGCTGTATGCCATTGGCTCTGGCGGGATTTGGGGGAAAGGACTGGGGCAGAGTATGCAGAAGCGCGGATTTCTGCCGGAGGCGCAGAATGATATGATTTTTTCGATTATATGCGAAGAGCTGGGGCTGTTTGGCGCAATGGCGATTATCCTGCTCTTTGTGGTGCTGATTTGGAGCTGTATGATTATTGCGAACAAGGCGGTGGACCGTTTTGGCGCAATGCTGGTGGTGGGGGTGATGGCGCATTATGCCATACAGGTGATACTAAATATCGCCGTTGTGACAAACACCATTCCCAACACAGGCATCACGCTGCCGTTTATCAGTTACGGCGGTACTTCGACGCTTTTTTTGCTGATTGAGATTGGAATTGTGTTAAATGTCAGTAAAATTTGCAGATAAAAAATTTTATTAATAAAAAAGTTGTATACAATTGAGAATTTCTGCAAAACCTGCGCATATAATATTATGATTGATATGTTGATGTGGTGAAGCCTATGACCCAGTTTGGCAGGAATGATGAGTCTATACGGATGGAGGGGAAAAAGCCGCTTAGCGGCAGAATACAGATACAAGGGTCTAAAAATGCAGCACTTCCAATACTGGCGGCGTGCATGCTGATACCGGGAAAGTGTGTGCTGAGAGGCTGCCCCAATATTACGGATATCGAGTGCATGTGTAATCTCCTGACAAGTACAGGGGCAGAAGTTGATACGAAGAATTTAGATACAGCGCACAAAATTGTGATTGACACGCGCACTGTGCGGGAGAGGAGACTGCCCGAAAAATATGTCTCTGCGATGCGTTCGTCTGTCGTGCTGATGGGGGCGATGCTCGGACGGCTCGGAGAGGTCTGCGTCAATTATCCGGGCGGATGCGTGATTGGCGAGAGACCGATTAATTTGCATTTGTATGGACTGGAGCAGCTTGGGGCACAAATCTGGACAGAGGGAAATCATATTCATGCATATGCTGATGAGCTAAAAGGGGCTGTCATTGATTTTCCGTTTCCGAGTGTGGGGGCGACACAGAATGCGATTCTGGCGGCAGTGACGGCACAGGGAACGACCATCATTAAAAATGCATCGAGAGAACCCGAAGTAATTGAACTGTGCAAATTCCTGAATATGGCGGGCGCTGCGATTGACTATGCAGGCACTTTCTTCAAATCCGGCAGGATTGTGATTCATGGCGTCGAGCTGTCCAGACTTCACGGAGTGGATTACACTGTCATCTCGGACAGAATTGTAGCGGGAACCTATCTTTTTGCAGCGCTCGCGGCAGGGGGGACTGTCACGCTGGAAAATATTCCCATCGGACAACTGGGGAGGATTTGTGATATTATAACAGAGATGGGGGTAGGGATTGTGGTGGACGAAGCGCACAGCGAAATGACAATCAATGCATGTGACCGTGACAGAATCAAAAATCTGCCTTACATAGAAACTGAGGTGTACCCCGCATTTCCCACAGACCTTCAATCACCGCTGCTTGCGGCGGCATGTGTCGCAAAGGGGGAATTAAGGCTTAGAGAGCGCATTTTTTCAAGCCGGTTCCGCATTGTTGAAGAGTTAAAGCGGATGGGGGCAGAGATCACGGTGGAGGGAGATACGGCGATTGTGACAGGCGGCAGAGAGCTTGAGGGACGGACTGTCATCGCGAGAGAATTAAGAGGTGGTGCCGCGCTTGTCATCGCCGGGCTCAGTGCAGCCGGCATTACCACTGTGGCAGATTCGGGATACATCCGAAGAGGTTATCAGGATATCGTGGGAGACCTTGCGGCACTGGGGGCGCGTATTGGTTGTGTGGAGTGACACCGCATTGGTGAAAATGCGTATATGAGGAAAAGCAAAAACCATGAAGAAACGGGATAGTACTATAACAAAAATACCGGATATCAAGCTGAAGCAGCGCATTGTTATCCTGTTGGGCATCATCAATGTATTGCTTGCCGCCTGCTACTTTGTACTCACCTATTACGCGGTCAGAACGGTGCAGGTGGACGGCAACAAGCACTATTCTGCCGAGGAGATCAAGGCGATGGTCATGACAGGGTATCTCGGTGATAATTCCCTCTATCTGTCTCTGAAATATAAAAATAAGGGAATAGAGGGAGTCCCGTTTGTGGAGACGATGGATGTCGTGGTCCAGTCCAATGACACCATACGAATCACAGTATACGAGAAAGCGCTCGCAGGATATGTGCAATATCTTGGGCGGTATATGTATTTTGACAACGAGGGCGTTGTGGTGGAATCCTCCAAGGTCACGACCAAGGGAATCCCGCAGGTGACAGGGCTGGAATTTGACCATGTGGTGCTCTATGAGAAGCTTCCGGTGGAGAACAGCCGTATTTTTCAGAATATCTTAACGATTACCAAGCTGCTGAACAAGTACAATGTTCTCTGTGACAAGATACAGTTTGACAAAAATTATAATGTCATGCTGGGATATGATGGCGTGAAGGTCAATATCGGCGCGCTCGAGAACCTCGACGAGAAGCTGATGCAGCTTCCACAGATTCTGCCATCGCTTGCGGGGGAGAAGGGAACACTTGATCTGCAAAACTATACGGCGGAGCGAAAGAGTGTTACTTTTGAGAAGGGAAAATAGGAAAGTGAAAAAGAAAAGTAAAAAATAGGTTGATTAATTGCCCAAAAAATTATATGATAAGTTAGATGGAATTTAATAGGAATTATGAAGGAGGAAGGAAACTTGCTCGAGATTAGATCAAATGAAACAGATGCAGCGGCAAGGATAATAGTTGTAGGCGTAGGCGGCGCGGGTAATAATGCCGTGAACCGAATGATAGATGAGACGATTACAGGTGTTGAGTTTATAGGGGTTAATACTGATAAGCAGGCATTGCAGCTCTGCAAGGCTCCAAAGCTTTTGCAGATCGGGGAGAAACTGACAAAAGGACTCGGTGCGGGCGCAAAGCCCGAAGTGGGTGAGAAGGCAGCGGAGGAAAGTTCCGAAGATATAAAGGAATCACTAAAAGGTGCGGACATGGTATTTGTCACGTGTGGAATGGGCGGCGGTACTGGAACCGGTGCGGCGCCGATTGTGGCAGCGATCGCAAAGGAGATGGGAATCCTCACGGTTGGTGTTGTCACAAAACCGTTTAAGTTTGAAGCGCGGACGCGTATGACAAACGCGCTGATGGGGATTGAGAAGCTCAAGGAGCATGTGGATACCTTGATTGTCATTCCAAATGACAAGCTGCTTGAGATCGTCGATCGGCGGACAACCATGCCGGATGCGCTCAAGAAGGCAGATGAGGTATTACAGCAGTCTGTACAGGGAATCACGGACCTGATCAACGTACCGTCTGTCATTAACCTTGACTTTGCAGATGTGCAGACAGTCATGAAGGAAAAAGGCATCGCGCATATCGGCATCGGATATGGCAAGGGGGAGGACAAGGCAGCAGAGGCGATCAAGATGGCAGTCGATTCGCCGCTTTTGGAGACAACCCTCAGCGGCGCGACGGATGTGATTCTCAATATCTCAGGTGATATCTCTATCTTTGATGCAAATGATGCAGCAAGCTATGTACAGGAGCTTGCCGGTGAGGATATCAATGTTATTTTCGGTGCGATGTACAATGAGGACATGACAGATTCGTGTACTGTCACAGTGATTGCGACAGGAATTGTTGAGAATACCAACAATAATCCAATGAATACCATGGGCAGAATCAACAGTAATTTCTCAGTGAAGCCCAGTGTCGCGCCAAACCAGCCTGTTCGTCCCAGACCGCAGGGAACGCCAAATCTCAATATGAAGCAGCCCGCTGGACAAGTACCGCAGCAGCCTGTTCCGCCCAGACCGATTGCGGATTTGAGAAGCAATGTGAAGGAGCAGACCTTGAATATCCCGAATTTCTTAAAGAGATAACAAATATGATATTCGTTCATAAAAAGTCGAAAAATAAATTATATTTTGTCCCATGCTTTGACAAAAAAGCATGGGATTTTTTTGTATAATGGGCACAGGCGCACAAGGAAGAAAGCAGCCAGATGGAGGTGATACGAATTTATGAGGTATACATTGACATTTTTCTGGCACAAAATGTTCTGATGAATATACAGTTGCTGCTGTTGACGCAGCTGCTTTTGAAAGAAAGACTTGTGCCTGCCAGACTGCTTATGGCATCTTTTGCTGGCGGCGTCGGGGCTGTGCTGATTCTGGTTCTGGGCATTGGCTACGGCATCGGTTATATTCTGCTGGTGCTTCTGCTGGACGTAGGAATGCTGCTCTTGTGTATGCAGCATTCGTGGAAGAGAAAGCCCTCATATCAGAGGCTGGTTATGGGCATCATATACCTTCACGGCATGGAGTTTGCTTACGGGAAGCTGACGGAGTGTGCAGGCAGGCTGATGGGAGAGCGTTTGGCACGCATGGTCGTGATCGCAGTGATTGCAGTCATTGTAGTTTTTATCCTTGCGTACAGAAAATGGGCAGAGGTGAAGCAAATCTACAAGGTCACACTGACAGAACAGGGTGAGCATGCAGTATACAGGGCACTGTTTGACACAGGAAATCTTTTGACAGACCCTGTGACGGGCAAACCGGTGAGTGTGGTGGAGGAGACAGAAGAGACAAAGAAATGGCTGGAAAAGTATCCGGAGAAGTATAAGATTATCCCCTACCGGAGCGTTGGGAACGAGCATGGGCTTTTGGAGGGGCTTGTAGTGGACGAAATGATCATTCAAAAGGAGAAAGAACAGGTGGTAAAAAAGGGGGCTGTCATTGCACTCTATAAAGGAAAATTATCAAAAAATGGTGACTTCCAGATGATTCTGAACCATAGCCTGATTGGATAATGGATATTGTGAATGGATGGAGGATATTTATAATGATATTAAAGCTGTATTTACCGGGAAAGATGAGGCTGTCGTTTGGGAAAAATAGTCTGAAAAACGCAGTGGGAAATGAAATACACTATATCGGCGGCTCTGAGGTGCTTCCTCCTCCATTGGAGAGTGAAGAGGAAGACCGGGCGATCAGCGGGCTGGAGACAGAACATGCAAATGAGGCAAGAGCACTGCTCATTGAACACAATCTAAGGCTTGTCGTGTACATTGCCAAGAAGTTTGACAATACCGGCGTGGGGGTTGAGGATTTGATTTCAATTGGCACGATTGGGCTGATTAAGGCGATCAATACCTTTAACCGCAGCAAAAATATCAAACTTGCAACCTATGCCTCACGCTGCATCGAGAATGAGATTTTGATGTACCTGAGAAGAAATAATAAGACCAAGCTGGAGGTGTCAATTGATGAACCCCTGAATGTGGACTGGGACGGCAATGAGCTGTTATTGTCAGATATCCTTGGCACAGATGAGGACGTGATTTATAAAGATTTGGAGACTGAGGTAGAGCGCAGCCAGCTAAAGCGGGCGATCTCAAAGCTGGGCGACAGGGAGCGGACGATTATCATGCTGAGATTCGGTCTGAACAACCCGGACGACATGGAGATGACACAGAAGGAGGTCGCGGATTATCTGGGGATCTCACAGTCGTATATCTCGCGTCTTGAAAAGAAAATCATGAAGCGGCTCAAGAAGGAAATGGTGAGCTAGATTGGGATAACAGTCGTATTTATATCCTTGTACATATGTCCTATAGATGAGTTTTGTTTATAAGGCATAGTAAATTGGAGGAGGAATAAATATGGCACTTGGAAAAGTTGAAATATGTGGTGTAAATACGGCAAAGCTTCCCATTTTAAAAAATGAAGAGAAACAGGCTCTCTTTGAGAAGATAGAGCAGGGCGATATGCAGGCGCGGGAGGAGTATATCAGAGGCAATCTAAGACTGGTGCTGAGCGTGATCAAGCGCTTCTCACAGTCCAATGAAAATGTCGATGATCTGTTCCAGATCGGATGTATCGGGCTCATCAAGGCAATCGATAATTTTGATTCCAGTCTTGACGTGAAGTTCTCAACCTATGCAGTCCCTATGATTATCGGTGAAATCCGGCGCTTTCTTAGGGATTCCAGCAACCCGATCCGCGTGAGCCGCTCGCTCAAGGATACGGCGTACAAAGCAATCTATGCAAAGGAAAATCTTACCAAGAAAAATCTGCGCGAGCCGACAATCATGGAGATTTCGGAGGAGATCGGCATTCCCAAGGAGGATATCGTCTATGCCCTTGACGCGATTCAGAATCCCATGAGCTTATATGAACCAGTCTATACCGAAGGCGGCGACACCCTCTATGTGATGGACCAGATCAGCGATAAGAAATGCAAAGAGGAGAACTGGGTTGAGAATATTTCTCTAAGTGAGGCGATGAAAAGACTCGAGGAGAGGGAGTATGAAATTATTCATCTGCGGTTTTTTGAGGGAAAGACGCAGATGGAAGTTGCCGAATATATCGGCATTTCTCAGGCGCAGGTGTCCCGTCTGGAAAAGAATGCACTGCGTACTATGAAAAAATATTTGGCCTTTTAAACGTTTAGAAGGAACCTTCCAGTAAAAAAAGTAACTTGCGGACAATATATACTATTGACTTAATCGGAGAAACAATTTAAAATAGAGATTAAGCAGTTGGGGCAGTTTAGAAAAATTCTCAACGGCTGCCTTTAAAAATATTAATAGACTATTGTGTGAAAGGAAGTTACTTATGAACGAACAAAACAAAACGGGTCGCAGATTTAGTATTAAATGGCTGGTGATTTCACTGGTATCGCTGCCAATGATGATGGCGTGCATTGTTATTGTAACAGTTTCAACACTGACGCTCAGGCAGGGTATGGAATCCGAGACCTTTAAGACGCTGGAAGCGCTGGCAAGAGGTACGATGCTTGCTCTTGACGGAGTGTCGTCGGGAGAATACTCCATGCAGGGGGATGATTTATATAAAGGTGATGTAAATCTCTCTCAGGAGATGGGTGCGCTGGTTGACAATTATGCGGCGGAAAACGAAGCGCAGATTACTTTATTCTTTGGCGACGTTCGGCGTGCGACAACCATCAAGGACGCGCAGGGAAATCCTATTGTCGGCACCAAAGCAGACGCGAAGGTTGCAGCAGAAGTTTTAAACGCAGGAAATACGTATCACAGGGATGATTTCGTGATTGACGGAAATCTCTATTATGGATTCTATGTTCCGGTTACAGACTCCACGAATAAGATTGTCGGAATGATCTGCGCGACAAAGGACAGAGAAACAATTAAAGACTATATTTCTCACAGACAGACCTTTATCGTTGCGATAGCGGTTTTGATCTATATCCTCTGTATCTTCTTTGCAACTGTTGTGACAAAGAGAAGGATCCAGTATCCGCTCAATGCACTCTCAGAAGTTGCTAAGAAAATGGCAAAGGGTGATATCAATGTCCACATCAATAGAACAACCAATGACGAGCTTGGCGATCTGGCAGAAGATTTTAAAATGATGATCAAGACAATCGGAGAGCAGGTGCATATTACAGAGCAGGTTGCAGAGGGTGATCTGACAGCAACTTACAAGAAGGCAAGTGACGATGACACACTCGGTACAGCAATCGTGAAGATGCTTCGTGACAACAACAGAAACCTGTCTACAATCCGTGATGCGGCTGCAAGAATGACATCAGGCGCAAACGAAGTCGCAAGCGCGAGCAACTCGCTGGCACAGGGTACGACACAGCAGGCAAGCGCCATCGAGGAGATTACAGTTTCCATCGAGGAGATTGCAAATGGCGCCAAAGTCAATGCAGATGATGCAAACAAGGCAAATGAGCTTGTACAGAATACAAAAGACGGCGCAATCCGCGGCAATGAGCAGATGAAGCAGATGATTGCAGCGATGCAGGATATCAATGAGTCCTCAGAGAATATCTCAAAGATCATGAAGGTCATCGACGATATTTCCTTCCAGACCAATATTCTTGCACTGAATGCTTCTGTGGAAGCTGCCCGCGCGGGTGTACATGGCAAAGGCTTCGCAGTGGTTGCAGATGAAGTTCGAAGCCTTGCAAACAAGTCCGCTGAGGCGGCAAAGGACTCTGCTGTGATGATCGAGGATTCTATCAAGAAAGTAGAGGTTGGTTCGAAACTTGCGGTAGAAACCGCAGCAGCGCTTGAGGAAATCTTAGAATCTGTTGAAAATATTGCATCTATCGTGAGCAATATCGCAGAGGCGTCTGTAAATCAGGCAAGCTCTGTTGGACAGGTCAATGCAGGTATTACACAGATTGCAGATGTTGTACAGACAAACTCAGCAACTTCTGAACAGTGTGCGGCTGCAAGTGCAGAGCTTTCCAGCCTTGCAGGACAGCTTCAAAATGCAGTTGGCAAGTACAAACTCCTTGCTGGAAAAGGCAGAAACTCTGATTTTGATTCGATGTCGTCTGATAGCAGTGATTATGTTGATAATGAGAGTATTATCTCACTGGATTCGGATTTTGGCAAATATTAAGACAAAATAAGGTATTCTATTTTACCCCGGCACTCGCTGCCGGGGTAGTGTTTCAGAGGAAAAATGAAATTATATGCAGCAAAAACCTGTAGGCTGCAAGCTTCAGAAGAAAGGAACTTGCGTTCACTTCTTGACAAGGACAGACGACAGAAAGTGTCAGCGCTAAAAAGCGGCAGGGAACGCGAGCGAAGTATTTTTGCAGGGCTGTTACTCCGCTATGCATTTCTACAGGCAGGATATGATTTGGAGACATGGCAGCAGGTGGAGATTGGAAAAGGAGCATATGGGAAACCGTATATCGCAGGGCATCAGGAGTTTCACTATGGATTGTCCCACTCGGGAGACTGGGTGGTGTGCGCGGTGGATAACATGCCGGTCGGCGTAGATCTACAGGAGATAAAACCTTGGAAGATTTCTCTTGCAAAGAGATTTTATCACGAGGAAGAATATAACAGGCTCCTTGCGTTGGGGGAGACTGATTTAGATAGACAGACTCAGGAATTTTACAGAATGTGGACAGCCAAGGAAAGTGCAGTAAAATTAAGCGGTAGAGGTATTGGCGCAGGAATCAGCCAGTATGTGACTGCAAAGGATTACTGTTCTGTATTTGACCAGAAGCAGCGGTGCACAATAGGTATAAAACAGTACAGTATTCTGGAGGGATATATGATTTGTATATGCAGCAATACTGGGAATTTTCCAGACCAGCTTGAGCAGATCACACTTGTGTGATGAAAATTTACTGAGACATCAAGACATAATAAAGTAAAATGGAGGGGAACAGATGCTAAAGACGAATGGAAGAAATATGGTGAGTAAAGATGAAATCATCTTTCAGGAGGGAGACGCGCTTACCCAGATTGGAATCGTTTTATCTGGAAAGGTGATTATGCAGGGAGAGAATATCCGTCTTGTGAAATCGCAGGGAAGTTATCTGGCGCTTAATTCCTTGGAAAATCAAGTGTATAGCGCAACGTACACTGCTATGGAGGATTCCGTAATCTATGCACTTCCAGTACAGGGAGAAGCGTCTATTCGAAATATTATTGCCAAGAATGCAGACTACCGCGCAATTATGGTTTCGTCCCAGTTTAAGACGGCTGTTGAACTGTACCGGATCAAGTCAAGCTACATTGAACGCGCTGAACGGCTGTGTTCATTTTTGCAGAGAAGCTATGAAGCGTATAAAGGAATCTGTGCGGATAACAATGTTCCGGCAACAGGGATTGAAGAGCTTGAGGAGCTTCAGCCATATGAGGACACACAAGGAATCAACGAACATAAGATTGAATATTATGAGGAGGGCGCCAAAATCCCTCTGTCTGTAAATAAAAGTTATTTTTCGTACAGTGAGAAAATGGCATTTTTTCAGGTCGGCGAGATCAGGGAGCTTGTGACCTCACTGCTAGAGGACTGTGCCGAACTGGCTGAGTATATCAAGACCCTCATGGGTGTGATGTGTCTGAGACCGCGCAACAACCTGTTTGACCATATATGTGACAGAGCGCTTAGCATCAAGGAGAAGAACGAAATTCCGGAGGAAATCCATATTCTGCTGCGCGGGATTGTGGATGAGTTTGTTTTCCAGCACAAAGAATTAGAGAGCCAGACAGTCAATGCGCCGATTTACAATATGGATTTGATGAAGCGCAAAATGGAAGGTCTGGTATCGGAGAAGGCAGTGGTGGATGAGCGCTCCCAGGAGGAGCGTGAGGCGGATATCAAGCGGGATATGGAGTCTCTCAAGGGTTCTATGGACCAGATTCTCAAATTTGCCTCCTCGTTCAGTGATGAAGATGGCTTCAAGCTCAAGCGGAATGTGGACTTTTTGGTGAAGGCGCCGGACAGAATGTCTGTGGATGACGACACCAAGAAGGCGAAAAAGACAATCACACCGCTGGTATTTAAGCTGTATTTGTGCTGTTACCGCAAAATCAAAGAAGGATTGATTCATCCGCCCAAGGCAGTCGAACTTTTTATGAACTTTGGTATGTTGGATGAGCGTCTTTTGGATGAAGAGCATTTGCGCTTTCTGTGCAGTATAGAGCCCGAGGAGAACAAAGGTCCCTGCCAAGTAGTCACCATGATGGAGTGGCTTGACATGATTCATGACGGCAAGCGCGACCCGTCCAAGAGTGAGTTTGATGAAGATTATGCGGAGAATCTCCGGTCTCTCAAAAAACAGGGGGAGATTACAGAGAAAGAGCAGAAGGTGCTGTTAAATGACATGAACCGGCGCGTGGAATATGAGATTATGAACATGCAGATGAGCAATTCCCGCACCATTTATGGACAGCCATCGTCCTACATGCCAATTTTATACAAAGATGCGATTTTTGGATATCTGGATAAACTGCTTGTTACCAAAAAGAAGATTAACGAGAGTGTTGAGCGTCTTGTAAAGCTTGATTATTCAGTATTTTACCGAGAAGTGATCTACTCGAATGCAGAATGTAAGATTACCAATGAGACCGTTATGAAAAATGTGTATCCAGATGTGATACTGTTTCCGCTGTTTGGCACGAATGCCTCCATGTGGCAGGAGATTGGGGGAAAGAATAAGGGCACGCCGGGACGTTTTTGCTTCCCAATTATGACAAGCTCAAATCTTGATGAACTCATGGTAAAAATGTTTGGACGGTTCCGCTGGGAGCTTTGCCGCTGTATACAGGGAATGGCGTGGAACGATGTCAAGGTGAAGTCGCTCACCTCAGAATATATGGACTATATCCAGTTTTACAGAAAGAACCGAGATTTGTCTGATGATGCCCGCGACAAGGTAAAATTGCAGATTCAGAAGGCAAGGAACAATTCACGGGAGACATTTTTGCAGGATTATGAAGCATGGATTAAAAATGAGGCAAACGGGTCAATGAAGATGAACAAAGTGGCAAGGGAAATTCTTGCGACATACTGTCCGTTTGAGAAAGAGCTTCGCATGAAACTAAATGCCCAGAGACCGTATGAGGCAGCGCAGGCGAGGAGTTTTCGGAATGCGCAGAAGAAGAAGCAGGAGTTTGAACTGAAAATCAAGACCTTGCAGAAGGTGACACAACAGATTCCTGATGAGATCACAGATACATATAAGTTCTATGCAGATTTGTAATATTGAAAATGAAAATCAAAAGAGCAGGCGGCGCCTGCTCTTTGAATTATATGGAAGAAACTTTTATGAGGGTTCATGCGATTCTATAGGTGTATCCTCCGACTCGTCCTGCCTCTCTTTTCCCGGTTCAGGCAGCAGGATTGTCACGGTTTCAATACGGTTTTTATCTACCTTTTTGGCAGTCAGTTTGATATTGTCCTGCGTGACAACAAATTCGCCCTCCGATGGGAAACGGTCCAAAAGCTCGATCATAATACCGCCGATGGAGTCGTAATCCTCAGAGTCAAATTTCGTTTCGAGAACATCGTTGATATCATCAAGTTTGAAGCTGCCGCCAACCTCATATTCATAGTCACCGGTTTTCTTGAAAAGTTCCGCTTCATCAGCGTCGTATTCATCGCGGATTTCACCGACGATTTCTTCTAACAGGTCCTCTACGGTTATCATGCCGACGGTTGCGCCATATTCATTCAAAACTAATGCGACATTGGTCGTGATCAGACGCATCTCAAGCAGCAGGTCCGCCGTCTTTTTGTATTCATAAGTATAGTACACTTCGCGAAGGATATCGCGAATCTTAAAATTTTCTTTGTTTTCCACGAGGAGAAAATCTTTTACAATCACAATGCCTATCATGTTATCCACTTCATTTTCATAGACAGGAATGCGGGAGTACATGGATTCACGGAACAGAGTTAAGAGTTCCTCATAGGAGGCATTGACATCAATGGTGGTCATGTCAATGCGCGGCAGCATGATATCTTTTGCAACAGAGTCACCAAACTCGAATACGTTGTAGATGAGCTTCTTCTCCTCCTGCTCGATTACGCCGTCCTCGTGGCTGACATCCACATATGTTTTAAGCTCTGTCTCTGTCATTGTGACGCGGGCGGACGGGTCGATGTGCAGGAAACCAAGGAAAAGTCCGGAGATTTTATCAATCACAAAAATCACAGGAGTCAGTAGCTGCATCAGCAGATAGATGACTCTCGCGTAGGCGAGGGAAAGCTTTTCATTGTTGCACATTGCCCATGTTTTTGGGACGATTTCACCGAAAATCAGAACCAGCAGCGTCAAGATACCAGTACCGATACCGACAGCGGAATTTCCCCATATACGTATGACAAGGGAGGTCATAAGGGAGGAGGCGCTGATATTCACAACATTGTTGCCAATTAGGATTGCGCTGATGAGCTTGCTTCTGTTGTCAAGAATCTTTTGAAGTGTGAGCACCCTTCTTGTCGGATTTTCATCGACCAAAGCACGCACCTTGACATTGTTTATGGTGGTGAGGGCAGTCTCAGCAGATGAGAAAAAAGCTGATAGAATAATAAGTACTACAAGAATTACGAATTGTATGACACCGGGGGTATCCAAAACAAAATCACTCCTTTTTACAATTGCATATTTTTATACGTATCAGCATAGATTATAACAGTGTTAAAGAAATAATACAAGATTTTATTTTGAAAATTGGAGGTAGGAGATTGTGAAGAATGTATTTGGCACAGAGCGGCTGGCAGCGCTTTTGAAATGTCTGATGGCGGCGTATCTGATCACAGGATTGATGCTTCTCCTTGTAGCAGGTCTGCTGTACAAGTTTTCAATCGGAGAAAATGTGGTGGATATCAGCATCATTGTAATTTATTGTATCTCTTCTTTGCTGGCGGGACTTTTTTTCTCCAAGGGTGCGGCGAGCCGCAGGTTTATATGGGGAATGCTGGCGGGCGCGGCGTATTTTCTGATTATCTGTGCGGTCTCTGCCGTGGCAGATCCGGGATTTGTGCCAATCAGCAACACCTGTATCACGACACTTTTGATCTGTCTGGGCAGTGGTATGCTGGGCGGAATGATGGGGTAGCACCAACAGCTTTACAGATACTGGAACGAAAAAAATTGTAAAAAAACTTTCTTTTTTGTCGAAATATGTTATACTGGCTAAGGAACGATAAGTATTTGTATAACAGAGAAAGGACGAGGAGAGAGAAGGTTATGAAGTTTTTGCTACATAGGAAAAATATGAGATGGAAGGCACTTTTGATGGCATTTGTCATTTTGATATCTGTGGCGTCGCCCAAGATGACGGCGCAGGCGGCGCCAAACGAGATGGCGCAGGCAGCGCTGGGCGTCGATGTCTCGCGTTATCAGGGTGTGATTGACTGGAATCTGGTGGCGGCTTCCGGGGTACAGTTTGCAATGATACGGGTAGGGTACCGCACACAGACAACAGGAATCTTGAATGAGGACCCTTATGCAAGATATAATTTGCAGGAAGCGCAGAGAGTCGGACTGAAGGTGGGAGCTTACTTTTTCTCATCCGCAGTGAATGAGGCAGAGGCTGTCGAGGAGGCGCTGTTTACGGCAAATCTGATCGACAAGTACAAGATAACATTTCCAGTTGCATTTGACTGCGAGGGTTTTCGAAATACGACGAGCAGACAGTATCTGCTTGGAAAAGAGGTGCGGACGGCACTGGCAGTCAAATTCCTTGACACGATTGCGGCAAGGGGCTACACACCCATGTTTTATGCGTCCAGAAACGAGATGACAGACAGCAAGGACTGGGATATGAATATCCTGAACCGGTATAAGGTATGGGTAGCACAGTATCCTGAGCAGCCGTTTCCGATTACGCCGGCAAGCAGCTATGCGGGCGTACAGGCAATGTGGCAGTACACAAGCAAGGCGGCAATTCCGGGGATTGCTGGAAACGTTGACATGAATGTTTCTTATTTTAATTATGATGGAATCGCTGAGGCAAAGGATCCCAGCGGTGCGCCTGTAGTGAGCGCTGCAAATGCTGCAAATGTGCAGTATCTGGAGGTGAATGAGGTTGTGACAGCCACCTCGACAGTGAATCTTAGAACTGTGCCGAGCACAGACAGCCCAGACACAATCGTCGTGCCCATCAATCCGGGTGACATGATTTTCCGCACAGGCATTGGCAATGACGGCTGGTCAAGAGTTCTATTAAACAATCAGGTTTTATATGCATACACTTCCTATTTGCAGAAGGTCATGTAAATTGTTTTTAAATCCTGAAAATTTGAAAAAACTCTTTTCGAATGTAGAAATATGTGATATACTATCGTAGATTGAAAAATTTTTGAATACATTTGAAGGAGGCAATCGGTATGAAGCATATTAAGACATTGACGACCAGAGACTATAAAGAGTCTGTTAAAAAAGGTGGCTGCGGAGAGTGCCAGACATCTTGCCAGTCTGCATGCAAGACATCCTGCACAGTAGGAAACCAGAGCTGTGAGAATGCCGGAAAATAGCCAGTCATAAATCAATGAATTGTCAAACAGCGAGTAGGGGGGAACATTCCCGCCTACTCGATTGTGTGTAATGAGTGTGGGAAGGAATTAAAATTGATACATCAGTATAAAAACAATGGATACAATATCGTTTTGGATGTCAACAGCGGTTCTGTACATGTCGTCGATGACCTTGTTTACGATGCGATTGCTTATATGGTGGACAACCATCTTGAAAAGGCAGAACAGTCTGTGGCATATGAGGCGTTAAAAGAGCACTTTTCAGATGGAGATTTGTCTGAGATTGTGGAAGAGATTTATGAGCTGAAGGAGCAGGGAATGCTCTTTACAGAAGATATATATGAGAAAAGCATTGATGCGTTCAAAAACCGTGAGACTGTTGTCAAGGCGCTCTGCCTGCATATTGCACATGACTGCAATCTCAAATGCAAGTACTGTTTTGCGGAGGAGGGCGAGTATCATGGCAGGCGTGCGCTGATGAGTTATGAGGTTGGAAAAAAGGCACTGGATTTTCTGGTAGCCAACTCAGGAAACCGCGTCAATCTCGAGGTGGATTTTTTTGGCGGGGAGCCGTTAATGAACTGGCAGGTTGTGAAAGATCTTGTTGCGTATGGCAGAAGTCTCGAGGAACCACATCACAAAAAATTCCGCTTTACACTTACGACCAACGGGGTTTTGTTAAACGATGAAATCATGGAGTTTGCCAACAGGGAAATGGCAAATATCGTGCTGAGTATAGACGGCAGAAAAGAAGTGAATGACAGAATGCGTCCGCTTGCGGGCGGGCAGGGCAGTTATGATTTGATTCTGCCGAAATTCCAAAAGGCTGCCGAGAGCAGAAACCAAACAAACTATTATGTGCGCGGGACATTTACGCATTTCAACAAAGATTTTGCATCGGATGTCTGCCACCTCGCAGATCTGGGCTTTCAGCAGATTTCTGTAGAGCCGGTGGTGGCGCCGGAGAGTGCAGAGTATGCGCTTGCCGAGTCCGAGCTTCCTGAGCTTCTTGCAGAGTATGACAAGCTCGCAGCCGAGATGATCAGACGGCACCGTGAGGGAAGAGGCTTTAACTTCTTTCATTTTATGATAGATTTACAGGGCGGACCGTGTGTCTACAAAAGGCTGTCCGGCTGTGGTTCTGGCACAGAGTATCTGGCAGTGACGCCGTGGGGAGACTTTTATCCCTGTCATCAGTTTGTCGGGCAGGAGGAGTTCCTGATGGGCAATGTGGAGGAGGGTATTACAAGAACAGATATTCGAGAACAATTCAAGACATGCAATGTATATTCAAAGGAGAAGTGTAAGAACTGCTTTGCAAAGTTTTATTGCAGCGGAGGATGTGCGGCAAATTCTTACAACTTCCATGGAAATATCCATGATGTTTACGAGCTTGGCTGTGAGCTTCAGAGGAAACGCGTTGAATGTGCAATCATGATAAAGGCTGCTCTTGCCGAAGAAGATGCAAAGTAAAGGAGTACAGGTTATGAAAAAAAACAAAGGTGTGGTTACGCTGATTGTGACAGTGCTTGTCATGGCGGCGTTAGGATTTGTGTCAATATGGGGTATTGGCACAGAGAAGGCTGGTTCAGCCGCAGGAATCAAGCAGGGACTTGACCTCGCAGGCGGTGTGAGCATCACCTATCAGGTGGTAGGCGATGAAGATCCTTCTACGGAGGATATGGATGATACGATTTATAAGCTGCAGCAGCGTGTGCAGGGATACAGCACGGAGGCGCAGGTCTACAAGGAAGGCACCGACCGGATCAATATCGAGATTCCCGGTGTGTCTGATGCCAATTCAATTCTTGAAGATCTGGGCAGGCCCGGTGCGTTGTACTTTATCGCGCAGACAGATGCGCAGGGGAATCAAAATTATTCCTATACAGGGGCTGGCGCAACAGGGTATTCGCTAAATAAGACAATTGAAGAGCTGCAGGCTGATGGAAGCATCGTGCTGGAGGGTACGGATGTGGAGGCGGCAGACGGCGGTTCAGGAAGCGACAGCCTTGGAAACAGCCAGTTTGTTGTGGATTTGGTATTTACAAGTGAGGGTACGACAAAGTTTGCAGATGCCACCACGAAGGCATTTGCCAACAATCAGTCCATTGGTATCTACTATGACGGCGATTTTATCAGCGTACCGAATGTACAGGCGGCGCTCACAGACGGCAAGGCACAGATTACGGGAATGGGAACATTTGAGCAGGCAGAACGGCTTGCAAGCCAGATTCGTATCGGCGGACTGAAATTGGAATTGGAGGAGCTGCGCTCGAATGTCGTAGGTGCACAGCTCGGTGAGGAGGCAGTACGCACCAGCCTTCTTGCGGCGCTGATTGGCTTGTTTGTCATTGCTCTGTTTATGATCGTTGTCTACCGCATTCCGGGTCTTGCTTCGGTGCTGGCATTGGTTATTTATACCTGTCTGATCGTGATTTGCCTGAATATCTTTGAGCTGACGCTGACATTGCCGGGAATCGCTGGTATTATCCTCTCGATTGGTATGGCGGTGGATGCAAATGTGATTATCTTTGCGCGTGTCAGGGAGGAGATCACGGCTGGAAAGTCAGTCAGAAATGCGATTGACACAGGTTTCCAGAAGGCGCTCTCGGCGATTGTGGACGGTAACGTGACAACGTTAATCGCGGCGCTGGTGCTCGGCATCAAGGGGTCAGGCACAGTAAAAGGCTTTGCCTACACACTTGGACTTGGTATCGTGCTGTCTATGTTTACGGCGCTCTTTGTGACCAGACAAATTTTGAAGGCATTATTCGCAGTTGGTCTCAAAGACGTGAAGTTCTATGGAACCAATAAAGAAAAAGGAACTGTCAATTTCCTTTCAAAGAAAAATATCTTCTTTGCGTGCTCTATTTGTGTGATTGTCCTTGGCTTTGTGTTTATGGGCATCAACGGCGCTGCGACAGGCAAGGTGCTCAATTACAGCCTTGACTTTGTGGGCGGTACTTCGACGAATGTAACCTTTAATGAGGATTTAGCGCTTGCAGAAATTGACACGAAGGTGGTGCCGGTGTTTACCAATATAACAGGGGACGGCGCAGTACAGGTACAAAAGGTAGCAGGCTCGAACGAGGTGATCTTTAAGACAAGAGAGCTCAATCTCTCGGAGAGAGAGCAGTTAAACAGCGCGCTGGCGGAACAGTTTGGCGTGAATGAGGAACTGATTACTGCAGAAACCATAAGTTCGACCATCAGTTCGGAGATGAAGAACGATGCGGTGATTGCGGTGATCATTGCGACAGTTTGTATGCTGATCTATATTTGGTTCCGTTTTAAGGATATTCGTTTTGCGGCAAGTTCTGTCGCGGCGCTGGTACATGATGTGCTTGTTGTCCTTGCATTTTATGCGGTTGCAAAAGTGTCTGTGGGCAGTACCTTTATTGCCTGTATGCTGACCATTGTGGGATATTCAATCAATGCGACCATCGTAATCTTTGACCGTATCAGAGAAAATCTTGGCACAATGCTGAAAAAGGATTCTTTGGAGGAACTGGTCAACAGGAGTATCAGCCAGACACTCTCAAGAAGTATCTTTACATCACTGACAACATTTATCATGGTTGCAGCGCTGTATGTACTGGGTGTTACGTCGATTAAGGAATTTGCACTGCCGCTGATGGTAGGTATTGTGTGTGGTACGTATTCTTCTGTATGTATTACTGGCGCACTCTGGTATGTGCTCAGGACAAAAATAAAAAAGGCATAAGAAGATTGGCATAAGAAGCTTCTTCTTAATATTTGGGGCTGCAGCTTCTATGCTGCGGCCTTTTCGGTTTCAAAACGGCTGACAAAGGGGGAAATATATGGATATGACGGCACAAAAGCGGTTTGGCATCTCGGCGGCTGCCCTCAAATGGCTTGCGGTAGTTACGATGGTGACAGATCATTTTGCACTGGCGGTTTACAGATGGCTTCCGAACTATGATTACAATGTTTATTTCGTGCTGAGAAAAATAGGCAGACTTGCCTTTCCAATTTATTGTTTTCTGCTGGTCGAGGGGTTTTTCCACACAAGGAATGTGGCAAAGTATTTTAGAAACTGTTTTTTGTTTGCCGTAATCTCCGAACTTCCATTTAATATGGCAGTCTTTGGCAAAGTGGTTTATCCCAAGGGGCAGAATGTGTATTTTACACTCTGCATTGGCCTGTGTGCGCTGATACTTCTGGAGAAGCTTAAACTGCGGTATGAGATGAAGTATATACTGCTCAGACTGGTTATCATTGCCGGTATGGCGTATGCGGGGGAGCGGCTGGAGGTAGACTACCATTGGAAGGGTGTTTTGTTTATTATAATGTTTTACTATGTCAGGAATATGCAGGAGTGGGTACGCAATGTCGCAGGAATCTGCGCATTTGCCTATGAAATCACAGCACCGCTCGCAATGATACCGATTCATTTTTACAACGGAGAGCGCGGCAGGCAGATGAAGTATTTATTCTATGCAGTCTATCCAGTTCATTTGCTGGTATTTGGCTTGATTCGGTTTTATCTGACAGGGAAATTGTGAAAGGAGTAACAATGTTTACATATGAGATGAATGCAGGTTACAGTGTGATGGATGCGTCTTTATGCATGACGGTGCCTGCAATATTGGATTGTTTTCAGGATGCGGCGGTTTTTGAATCGGAGAATGGACGCATTAATGTCGATTATCTCTACAGCAGGCAGATTGCGTGGATTTTGAACTCATGGCAGATTGTGATTGACAGGAGACCCCGCCTGAATGAGCGCATCAAGATTGCCACAGCGCCCTATGATTTTACAAATTATGTAGGATTTCGGAATTTTTCTGTCTATGGCGAAGATGGCGAGATGATTGTCCGGGCGGCATCTGTCTGGACCTTGATTGACACAGAGAAATTGTGTCCAGTAAGACTCACGCAGGAGCTACAGGAGGGCTATGAGTTTGACCAAAAACTTGAGATGGACTATGCGCCGAGAAAGATCACGCTGCTCGGGGACGGGCAGATACAGGATCAGTTCCGGGTACGGAAATTTCAGATTGATTCGAACAAGCATATGAATAACGTGGAGTATGTCCGCTATGCGATGGAGACACTGCCGGAAGACGCGGTATTTCAGGAGCTTAGGGCAGAGTACAAAAAGGCAGCATTGTATGGAGATGAGGTAACAGCTTCCGTAATCCGAGCAGAAGGAAAACACCAAGTGGTACTGCGGGATAATGAAGGCGCGGTCTATGCAGTGGTGGAATTTACGCTGGGGGGCGTCACAGTATGAGCAAATGGATGGTGGCGGCAAAGCGGGCAGATTTTGAGGGAATTGGAAAAAAATACCAGATTAGTCCGGTGCTTGCCCGCATTATCAGAAACAGAGATGTGATCGAGGACAAGGATATCGACAAGTTTTTGAATGGGACGAGAGCGGACTTGTACGCGCCGGGACTCATGAAAGATCTGGACAGGGCAGTGGAGATTTTGCTGCAAAAGATTGCGGAGAAAAAGCAGATACGGATTATAGGGGATTATGACATTGACGGAATCTGCTCTACATATATTTTATACAGGGGGCTGACAGCGTGCGGCGCACAGGTGGACAGTGCCATTCCGCATAGAATCCGCGACGGCTACGGGTTAAATGAACATCTGATACAAGAAGCATATGACGCAGGGACAGACACCGTGATTACCTGTGATAACGGCATTGCCGCCTATGACCAGATTGAGATGGCAAATGCGCTGGGAATGACAGTGATTGTGACGGACCATCACGAGGTGCCCTATGATGAGATTGATGGCAGAAGGCAGTACAAGGTGCCGAGGGCGAGTGCGGTCGTGGACCCAAAGCAGGAGGACTGCGGATATCCTTTCCCGGAAATATGCGGGGCTGTGGTGGCATATAAATTGATGCTGGCGCTGATTGCACAACAAAAGCACACAGACTGGCAGGGCGTCATGGAGTCGGAGACTGGTCTTGAGCTTTTGGAGTTTGCTGCTTTTGCGACGATCGGAGATGTGATGGAGCTGCGGGACGAGAACCGTATCATTGTCAAGAATGGGCTGGCGCTCATGGCAAATACGAGAAATATGGGATTGAAGGCGTTGATGCAGGCGACAGGGACAGACCCGTCGCACATCAAGCCGTACACGGTAGGTTTTGTGCTGGGTCCCTGCCTCAATGCCACAGGAAGGCTCGATACGGCACTCAATGCGCTGGAACTGTTTCAGACGTCAAGTACAGCCCGTGCGGCGGTGCTGGCAGGCGATCTGAAAGCCATGAATGACAGCAGAAAGGAGCTTACCTTAAAGGGCGTCGAGGAGGCGGTCGCTCAAATAAACCAGACAGGGCTGGACCGCGACAGGGTACTTGTCGTGTATCTGCCGGAGGTGCATGAGAGTCTTGCGGGCATCATAGCCGGCAGAATCCGTGAAAAGTACTGCAAGCCGGTCTTTGTGCTCACGAAGGCAGAGGAGGGCGTAAAAGGATCGGGACGCTCGATAGAGGCATTTCACATGTACGATGAACTGACAAAGTGCAAGGAGTTGTTTACCAAGTACGGCGGTCACAAGCTGGCAGCAGGATTGTCGCTGGCGGAGGAGCATGTGCCAGTGCTGCGCCGCAGGCTCAATGAGAATTGTCATCTGACGGACGATGATTTTGAGGAGAAGGTACTGATTGATGTGCCGATGCCAATGTCATATGTTAGTTTTTCGTTTATCAATGAGCTGGAAAAATTAGAACCTTTTGGCAATGGCAATGCCAAGCCGCAGTTTGCGCAGAAAAATGTCCGTTTTGTGAGTGGTAAAGTGCTTGGCGCCAACCGCAATGTGGGGAAGTATGTGGTGGAGGACGAGACACGCAGGCGGTATGACCTGATCTATTTTGGCGACATGGAAGGGTTTCACGAGTATGTGGCGGCAAAGTACGGCGCCGCGTCATTAGAGAGATTATACAAAACCGGTGCGGGCAAAAACGGCGGAGAAGAGATTGTTCTTTCTATTGTGTATTACCCTGATGTAAATGAATACAGGGGAACGAAGTCTTTACAGATGGTCATGAAGTATTATCAATAATTAAAAAAGTTGTTTTATCTTTTATTAAGAAATATTATCTTATTTTTATGTTTAAAACACATTTTTGACACATTTGTTGGGTATAGTAATAGACAGATAGTTGAAGCACTCACTATCTCCCCCCTCATAAGAAAATATACAGTAAAAGCCATGTTCTGCATGGCTTTTACTGTGTGCTGTAATCCAATACATTATGTAATTTTTAGGATTTAAACACATTTTAGACACATTTATTGGGTATAGTAATAGACAGATAGTTGAAACACTCACTATCTCCCCCCTCATAAGAAAATATGCGACAAGAGCCATGTTCTGCATGGCTCTTGTTGTGTGTTGCTGACAAATAAATATTTGAGATTTGATATAGAGTATGGTATCATTTACATAAATACAAAGGAAAAAGACAAGGAGACAAAGGCATGGGAAAAGCGGACACAATCACGAAGGACTATATGAGACGTCCAGATGTATTTGCTGATGTATTTAACCAGTTTCTCTATCATGGCAGGCAGATGATTTTGCCGGACAGACTGGCCGAACTGGATACGACAGAGATTGCCGTACCATATGGGACTGGTCAGACTTTGGTACCAGAACAAAAATACAGGGACGTCGCAAAACTGCTGACGGCAATGACCGACGGAAAGGCTGCATACTGTATATTGGCAGTAGAGAATGAAGCAAAGATTAACTATGCGATGCCAGTGAAGGATGGACTGTATGATTTTATGCAGCTTGCAAAGCAGGTGACAGAGACTGCGAATGCCCACAAAAAAGATAAAAAATCAACTGTCAGACCGACAACAGATGAGTTTTTAAGTGGTTTCTGGAAGGGTGACAGACTACTGCCAGTGGTTACTTTGGTGGTTTATTTTGGGGCAGAAGAATGGGATGGACCACTGAGCCTGAAGGAGATGTATGCTGATGTAGATAAAGAAATTTTAAAGTATGCAGCAGATTATCAAATTAATCTGATTGCACCAAAAAGGTTTACAGAAAGACAACTCAATGAGTTTCATACAAATTTCCGAGAAATAATGAAATTTATTAAGTATTCTACGGATAGCCAGAAGCTCAAAGAAAAAATAAGTACAGACAAGAGATTTCAAAGCGTAGAGCGTCAGGCCGTAGATGTGATCAATGCAGTGACAGGCTCTAAAGTAAAATATTCTGGAAGAAAGGAAGCGGTGGATGTGTGTATTGCAATTCAGGAGATTAGGGAAGAAGGCAGACAGGAGGGCTGGCAGCAAGGTAGAATAGAAGGCATCATACTTGCTTATAAAGAGATGGGGCATTCGCAGGAGGAAGTGAAAAGTTATCTTACAATGAAATGTGAAAAAAATGACGAAGAAGCAGCCTGCTTGATAAAAAAGTACTGGAAATAAGCGAATCGAAGCTTTACAAATTCCCGACAATTTATTACAATAAGAGATATTTGAGCAAAATGGAGGAATAGGAAATGAGTGACACAGAAAAAAATACAGTTGAAGTTTCTAACGGGGAGAAGGAGGTCGTATCCAGAAATTTTATCGAGCAGCTCATCGACAAGGATTTGGCAGAGGGTGTCTATGATGCGGTACATACACGCTTTCCGCCAGAGCCAAACGGCTATCTGCACATTGGACATGCCAAGGCGATTCTTGTCAATTATGGGTTAGCAAAAGAATACGGCGGTAAGTTCAACATGCGTTTTGACGATACGAATCCAACCAAGGAGGACATCGAGTTTGTGGAGTCCATCAAGGCGGACGTCGAGTGGCTCGGCGCAGACTGGGAGGACAGGCTGTTCTTTGCCTCTGATTATTTCGACCAGATGTACGACTGCGCCGTAAAGCTGATTCAAAAAGGAAAGGCATATGTGTCTGACCTGACAGCAGAGCAGATTAAGGAATACAGGGGCACCTTTACAGAGCCGGGAAAAGAAGATCCGTCAAGCAGCCGTTCCGTGGAGGAGAATTTGCAGCTTTTTGAGGAGATGAAGAACGGAAAGTACGCGGACGGCGAGAAGGTACTCCGCGCGCGCATTGATATCACATCACCCAATCTGAATATGAGAGACCCGGTAATCTACCGTGTGGCGCACATGACACACCACAACACAGGAGACAAGTGGTGCATCTATCCAATGTATGACTTTGCGCACCCGATTGAGGATGCCATCGAGGGCATCACGCATTCGATTTGTACGTTGGAGTTTGAGGATCACAGGCCACTGTATGACTGGGTGGTGAGAGAGCTGGAATACCCGCATCCGCCAAGGCAGATTGAGCAGGCAAAACTGTATTTGACCAACGTAGTGACAGGAAAGCGCTATATCAAAAAGCTTGTGCAGGAGGGAATCGTGGACGGCTGGGACGACCCGAGACTGGTTTCCATCGCGGCGCTCAAAAGGCGCGGCTTCACGCCCGAGTCTATCCAGAAGTTTGTAGAGCTCTGCGGCGTGAGCAAGGCAAACTCCTCGACAGACTATGCGATGCTGGAGTACTGTATCCGCGAGGATTTAAAACTCAAAAAAGCTAGAATGATGGCGGCGCTCGACCCTGTGAAACTTGTGATAGACAACTATCCCGAGGGAGAAGTGGAGTATTTAGAAGTACCAAACAACCTTGAAAACGAGTCTTTGGGCTCGAGACAGGTGCCGTTTTGCAGAGAGCTGTATATCGACAGGGAGGACTTTATGGAAGAGCCGCCTAAGAAGTATTTCAGGCTGTATCCCGGCAATGAAGTGCGCCTTATGAGCGCGTACTTTGTAAAGTGTGTCAGCTATGAGAAGGATGAAAATGGCAAAGTGACGGTCGTACACTGCACCTATGACCCTGAGACAAAGCAGGGAAGCGGCTTTACAGGCAGAAAAGTAAAAGGAACAATCCACTGGGTTCCAGCGCCGTATGCAGTCAAAGCAGAAGTCCGGCTGTATGAGAACTTGATTGATGAGGAGAAGGGCGTCTACAATGAAGATGGGTCTCTCAATCTCAATCCCAACTCGCTCACCGTATTAAAAAACTGCTATGTAGAACCGGCACTCAAAGATGCAAAGCCATATGACAGCTTCCAGTTTGTGAGACAGGGCTTCTTTAATGTAGATGCAAAGGATTCACGGCCAGATGCGCTTGTATTCAATAGAATCGTGTCCCTCAAGAGTTCGTTTGTGCTGCCGAAATAAGGAGAATAGAAAATGAGATACAAATGTCTGGTCTTAGACCATGATGACACTGTAGTCAACAGTACCGCCACAATCCATTATCCGGCATTTCTTGAGGCGCTTAAATTATTAAGACCGGGCGTGACCATCTCGCTTGAGGACTATTTCCGGGAGAATTTTGATCCGGGATTTATTCCTTACTGTGTCGGGAAGCTGGGCATGACTGACGATGAACTTGAGGTGGAGGTTGAATGCTGGCGAAATTACGTATCGGGGCATACCGCAAAGGCGTATGGCGGAATACGTGAAATCATAGCGCGTCAAAAAGCAGAAGGCGGCATTGTGTGCGTGGTTTCACACTCTTATGACTATAACATCAGAAGGGACTATGAGGCAAATGACCTCCCTGTGCCGGATCAGATTTTTGGCTGGGAGTGTCCTCCTGCGCAGAGAAAGCCCAGTACATATGCATTAGAACACATCTCCCGCGAGTATGGGCTCAAACCCGAGGAAATGGTTGTGGTGGACGACTTAAAACCAGGCTATGACATGGCAAAAGCTTACGGCGCGCCGTTTGTCGGGGCAGGCTGGTCCAATGATATTCCAGAAATCCGGGCATTTATGCAAAAAAACAGCGATGTGTATTTTACCAAAGTAGCGCAGTTAGCGGCATATTTGTTTGAAGAAGTTTAGGGGCTGTCGTCAGACAGCCCCCTTTGAATACAAAGTCCTGCTTAATTTACGGCTCCGATTCCGAGTCATCAAAAAATTTTACAGTCGTACTCACAGACTGGCCGCTGTCAGCGTAGGTTGCGGACACGGACGATGTATTCTCCTCGTGCGCAGAGGAAGTGATCTCGTCTTGTGCTGGCACGGAGGACATATCCACCTGTGTGTAGACAGGCTCTACCGCAGGAGAGGTCATCTCGCCGATAATCTCCTTTGCTTTGTCAATTTTCTCTGACACATTGAAGTGTTCAAGCTTTTCTTTGGTCTTGTCAAGTGTCTCAATGACCTTCTCGCCTATGATTTCCTTTGCATTGTCTATGTCTATAGGAACATGTGGATGATTTTTGCTGCCAGTGGCGCTTGGGGAATCAGCAGAAAAATCCTCCTCCTCCAAATCCTCATCGAAATCGTCAAAATCATCAAAATCGTCAATATCATCCTCGGGAGCGTTCGCTTTATTTCGAAGATAATAATAGGTTCCAGCAGCTGCAGCACCGGCGAGGGCACTGAATAAAACAAGCTTGCTAAATTTCTTAGCCATGTGTGGTTCTCCTTTCCTGTTGCAGTTGTTTTTTAGATAAATCTATTTTAATACTATTTTATGGAAATGAAAAGAGATTATGTAAAAATTGCTGAAAAATGATAGGGCGGTGTTTGTTGCTTCCTTTGTAAAATTATGTTACTATTGATGTAATCAAGGAGTGCAGCTTAGGCGTGCACACAATACGGAGGTACAGATGAACGAAAAATTTTTTGACCTTGCAAGAGAGAAACAGGACCGCATGATTAACGGCGCGATAGAAGTGTTTGCCAAAAACGGATATAAACACGCCAGCACGGATGATATGGTAAAGACCGTCGGCGTCAGCAAAGGACTCTGGTTTCACTATTTTGGTTCCAAAGAGGGCATCTACGTTTTCGTATATGATTACTGTGTCAAATATATGCTGTTAGAGCTGTCTACAATCGTGGACGAAAATGAAACAAATTATTTTGAGCTGATGCGCCAGATTGCCAAGACCAAAGTCAAAGTAGGGCGGAGTTATCCATATCTCACAATCTTTTTGGAGGAGGCAGCGCACGAGCCAGAACAGGCTCTTGCCGTCAAGACGGCAGCGTCCAGACAAAGCTATGAGGAGAGGCTGGATGCATATCTAAAGCACGCTGAGATTGACAATGTCTCTGACAAGGGGAGGCGTGAGCGCATCAAGAAAATGCTCGAGTACACCATCAGCGGCATTATACGCGAGAAGACGGCACAGGCTGCGGAGACCGATGCGATATTCAGGGAGATCAAAGCATATATTGATTTGGTGCGGGATATGGCATTGAGTCTCCCCTGAATCTCATATGAAGCGCAGGAGTCGTTATTTCTTTTGCTGGTACACGGGGGCGGCAGGATAACCGCCCTTTAATTTCTGCATTCCGCGCTGGATTGCATCTTTTGAGTTCTTCCAGTCGGCGTCCGCATTCTGGTAGTCAAACTTCTCCACCATCCAGCTTACATCTTCCTCAAGGCGTTTGAGATTGTGCTCCATGAGCGGGAACACAGTGTTAAAAAATTCATCGCACTGCTTCTGGTTTAATTTCTCGACTGCGCTCTGGCACAGATCGCCGAAATGGACGATACAGAAGCCTTTGCTGCTTTCGAGCTTTTTGATAAAGTCGGCGTCTTTTTTGTACATATAGAAAAAGGTGTCGAGATAGCGCGCGTAGGTATCCTCATACTGGCGGCAGATATAGCACGAGCGCTGTTTTTCATAGGTCCATGCAGTCATGGTGTTATTGATCTCCTTAGAGCGTTTGAGCCGATCCATAAAGGAAAGCTTTGCGGGCTTAAATTTCTTGACTTCGCTGGAAAACTCGTCATTTATTTTTTTGAAGTGTGTCTTGAGAATCCAGGCGTTTCCGAGCGTATTCCCATACTGGAACATTTTCAGGAAATGGTAGCGGCAGAAGCCCTCCTTGTCGGTCAGGTCGCGGATATCGCTCTCCATGTACGAGGAGCCAGAGCCGAGCGTGAAGTCGAGCAGGTCCTGTTCGAGCTTTTGTTCAATGAAGCAGAAGGGGCATTCGTCGTTGGCGGCAAAGGCGTCGTTTAAGGGAATGGTATAAAGCTGTTCTTTCATGATATGTTCTCCTTTTTGCTATGATATAGATATTTTAACATATTTCACGAAAAAATTTCAAAAAAAGTTTAAAAAATATATATAATTGTCAAAAAATATGGTAAAATGAATATAAATAAATGAAAGAGGGAATGAAGGAGGTTGCTTATGAGTAAGTTTATGGTTGCAGGATTTGTTCAGATGGAGACAATTATTAAGGTTGAAGCTCTGCCGGTTCCGTATAAACAGTTTGAGAGTATACCAGATCTGGTCAATTCGGGGATTGGCGGTGCAGGGTTTAACGAGGCGATGGCGCTCAAGTGGCTTGGCAACGAGGTGGACTTTATGAGCATGGTGGCAAGAAATATGTCAAGGCGCCAGATTGAGGCATATCTGAAAACGTTTGATGTGAACCTCAAGACAGATTATGTGCTGCCAATGTTAGATGGAATGCCTACTTCGGTAATCTTATATTGTAAGGGGAAAAAGCAGACATTTGAGGACGTTAAGGATATCAGGCATGTGGAGTATGATTATGACCTGCTTGAGAGCCGCATACAGGACAAAGATATGATTCTCATGTCAAACTGTAATTTCTGCCGTCCGATTATCGGACTTGCCAAGAAATACCAGAAGCCGCTTGCGGTGAACGTGCGCAGCATGAGAGCGGAGAAGATAGCAAACAAGGAGGATTTTCTGGCGGCGGCAGATATATTATATATCAGCGACGATGATCTTGAGAGCGACCACTATGACTGCATCAAGGAATGCAGGGAGAAATATGACCCGGAGATTGTCATTATGGGCATTGGGGACAAGGGCGTGATTCTCTACACAAAGGAGGACAACAGCGTAATTGAGTACAGGCCGGTCAAGACGAATGAGATCGTGAATACAATCGGTGCCGGAAACGCACTGTTCTCGTCGTTTATGCACTATTATGTCAAGACAAAGAATGCCAAGGAAGCGATCAAAAACGCACTGTTGTTTGCTTCGTACAAGATTGGATTTGTAGGAACCTCCAATGGATTTATGACAGAAGAGCAGATTGAGCAGTGGAAGAAGCTCATCTGGTTATAAAAACGAGTAGGGGAAAAGGTTCCCCTACTCGTTTTCCATATAAATATATCGCAGAAATTCAATCGCATTGTCAAGATTTTTGGTATTGACAATGAAGCCTAAGACGGGTTTGGTGCCTGTATAGTAAGTGCTTTGGCCCAGCTTCGGCGCGTCGTCCACATAGACGCCGACAGGCGTCAGGATTTCCGCTTCACCGTATTTGGCATAGTACAGCTTGTCCTCGAATTTGGCGAGCAGGTCGCCGGGAAGCACTGTCGTGAGATCATAAAGGCATTCCGTGCGCGCAAAGTAATCGAACGTGCCCTCATCGCCCGCAACAACGTCCAGTTCACCGGTCGATATGACAGCCATCGTCTTTTCGAGCGCCATAAAAGTATTCATGTCGGTGCTGTCAGGGGTGTAATACATCGAGTCGTCAATGTAGGCGTCATGCTCTTTGGTGTCAATGCCAAGATGGCTGACAAAGCCGTCGAGTAGTTCCGTGCCGGACGGCTTTCCTGTAGTATTGTAGAAAAAGGCGGCAAAGGCAGTATCGGAGGGCGCTGTCAGCATGGAGTATGCAATAGAACCCACAAGGAGGAGTATGGCGAGAACCACGAGGGTAGTTTTTAGGTAATATTCGTTAAAATATGCCAGCTTTTCTTTGAGCGGGGCATCTTTTAACTTGGCATTCTGTTCCCGGATTTCATCGTGCATTGAGTTGTTTTTGTCGCGGTTTTTGTTGTAGACTTCCATGGTAACACCTCCATCTTTCATAATGACTATCATATATGGAAATGCTGGCAAATGTCAATCAACATACTATAAATTTTTTCTAAAGCAGGAATATTACATTGAATTATTCTGTGATATAAGGTATTATTGTAATAATAAAATTAAGGAAGGGATTACATTATGAATGAAAGCTATAAGGAACTGTTGGTGAAAAGAGAAAAAGGAATGAAGGAGGCATTGAGCCGTGCGGCGTGTGTGGTGCTGACGGTGGTGGCAGGGCTTCTCACGCTGATGACTGGAAAGATAACGTTCTTTATCATCGTTGTCGCGCTGGGCGTACTGGACTATTTTGTATTCCAGTGGACGGACATTGAATTTGAGTATCTGTATCTGGACAAGGAGATTTCAGTGGACAAGATTATGGCAAAGACGAGAAGGAAAAAAATGTTGACGATTGATGTCAACAAAATAGAAGTCATGGCGCCGGAAAAATCGCACCAGCTTGATTCCTACAGGAACCGCCAGACCAAGGTGACAGATCTAAGCGCGGGGCATGACCTGCCGGAGCAGAAGCTGTACTGGGTCTATTATGAGGGAAGCCAGAAATTTTTGATGAATCTGACAGAAGATTTTGTCCATACCGTCAAGATGATTGCACCTAGAAAAGTTTTTACTGATTAAGTGCTTGACAAGCTGTGTCTGCTTTAGTATAATTTTAAAAATATTTTCTAATAATTTAATATTTTTTTAGAATTACTTTCAAATTTTTATTGTACAGGAGGAAGAAAAATGGGTCAGATAATCGGCGAAGGCATCACTTTTGATGATGTACTATTAGTACCAAGCTACTCACAGGTCATTCCCAATCAGGTTGACTTGACGACATGGTTGACCAAGAAAATCAAACTGAACATTCCTATGATGAGTGCAGGCATGGATACCGTCACAGAGCACAGAATGGCGATTGCCATGGCAAGACAGGGCGGTATTGGTATCATTCACAAGAATATGTCTATTGACGCGCAGGCAGAAGAGGTAGACAAGGTGAAACGTTCAGAGAATGGCGTGATCACAGATCCTTTTTCACTTACTCCCAATCATACACTCGGCGACGCAGATGCCTTGATGGCAAAATTCCGTATCTCGGGTGTTCCAATCACCGAGGGCAGAAAGCTTGTCGGTATCATCACAAACCGTGATTTGAAATTCGAGACAGATTATTCAAAGAAAATAAAAGAGTCCATGACTTCGGAGGGACTGATCACAGCAAAGGAGGGCATCACGCTCGAGGAGGCAAAGAGGGTGCTCGCCGATGCGAGAAAAGAAAAACTTCCGATTGTAGATGACAACTATAATCTCAAGGGACTGATCACAATCAAGGACATTGAAAAGACGATCAAGTATCCGCTCGCCGCAAAGGATGCGCAGGGAAGGCTGCTGTGCGGCGCGGGCGTCGGCATCACGGCGAATGTGCTTGACCGCGTGGAGGCGCTTGTGGCGGCAAAGGTCGATGTCATTGTGCTTGACAGTGCGCACGGGCATTCTGAGAACGTGCTCAAATGTCTGAAAATGATCAAGGAGAAGTATCCCGAGCTGCAGGTCATTGCGGGCAATGTCGCGACAGGGGAGGGCACACGCGCTTTGATTGAGGCAGGCGCAGATGCAGTCAAGGTCGGAATCGGTCCGGGCTCGATTTGTACGACACGTATTGTCGCAGGTATCGGCGTGCCACAGATTACTGCGGTTATGAATGCTTATGCAGTGGCAAAACAGTATAATATTCCAATCATCGCGGACGGCGGTATCAAGTATTCCGGCGACATGACAAAGGCGATTGCAGCCGGCGGAAGTGTCTGCATGATGGGCAGCATCTTTGCAGGGTGTGAGGAAAGCCCTGGAACATTTGAGCTGTTTCAAGGAAGAAAATATAAGGTGTACAGAGGCATGGGCTCGATCGCAGCCATGGAGAACGGGAGCAAGGACCGTTACTTCCAGTCAGATGCCAAGAAGCTCGTGCCGGAGGGCGTTGAGGGACGCGTTGCCTACAAGGGAAATGTGGAGGACACAGTATTTCAGCTTATGGGCGGTCTCCGCTCTGGTATGGGGTACTGCGGCACACAGACGATCGAGGAACTCAAGAATAACGGCAGGTTTATGAAAATTTCTGCGGCAGCCCTCAGAGAGAGCCATCCTCATGATATTCATATCACAAAAGAGGCACCAAACTATAGCGTCGATGAGTAATTTTGATTTTACAGGAAGCGCTGTCACACCTTGTGACAGCGTTTTCGATTGCATACAGGGAGGATTTGCCATCAATGCTGTATAAAAAATACCATCTATATGATGAGGGGGTGGAAATCATGATTCCATCCGATATTAAGCCCTCAGAAACCTTTCTGTCATCACAGAATAGCTGGCTCTCAAAGGACAAAAAGACTGTGCTTCAGATCTCAAGAGGCGGGGCAGATCTGACAGAGGAGAACCTAAACCACCAGTTAAATGAATACTATAAAGGGTTTCGCAGAGATGTCCGTGACTTTAAGTGCAGGCATATCAAACGGCGCACGATTAACAGGAGAGTTTTTGGGGAGATACAATACACATCACGCGTGGCGGGATATCATTTTTACAATGTATTTCTGCTGGGCGGTTATCAGGAAAGAGAGCTTGTCATCACGATTCAGTGTATGGAGAAGCAGTGGGCGCCAAACGAACATATTTTTGAAAACATAATTGATTCCATCCGGATATTAAAAAGACAACAGGATGATATGGAGGATACAAGACATGCTGGTTAAGGCAAAAGAGAAGCAGATTTCCTTTTTATTTCAGGAGCATGACCCGTTTTTTGAGATTGGATGCCGAATCTTGGAGCAAGAGCATATCAGCCAAATGCTGCCCTACATAAGAATAAACCAAAGAGGCAGGGAAAAGCTGGTGTATCAGGCAGACGAGGAGACGCTGGTATCGCTCAGCGATATCGTTCCTGCGTTTGAAGAAAAAGAACTGGTGGATTTGCTGTGCGGAATGATTTTCCTGAATATGAAGGTCGAAGAGAATGGCTTTTTGAAAAAGGAATGTATCTGGTGCAAGTATGACAATCTGTATTATGACAAAGGAAATGGGTGCATCAAGGCAGCAATCCTTCCGATTACAGGAGAACTTCGATATGCGGAGGGCGCAAGCTGGTATGGACAGTTTGAGGAAACGATGACCAGCATTGCCTCGTATCTGCCGGCTGACGGGCAGCAGTATATCAAGAAGCTATTGCTGATGCTGAAGCTGGGAGAGCTGACGCAGGAGGAAGCTCTGGCGCGTTTACAGCACAGGGGCGGCAGTGTGTCAGGGACGGGAAGGTGGCTGCATGAACATCAGAAGGATATTATATTGAGGCTGCTGTATCACGGCAATGGGAGAGAGCTTGAATTTTTGATAGACGGCGAGGATTTTCTGATTGGCAGAAATGCTGCAATAGCAGATGGTATTATCACAGCAGAGTATTCCAAGGCCGTCAGCCGCAGGCACTGCCTGATTACAAGACTGAATCATAAGTACTTTGTACAGGACTTAAAAAGTGTAAATCACACACTGGTGAACGGGATCATGATACCGCCGTATGAACTGATGGAATTGGAGAACAACGATATACTGAGTGTGGGAGATATCGAGTTTCGCGTGACCACCAGTGTATCTTAACAGGTAGAAGGGACAGGTTAGAACAGATGAAAGACACAGTAGAGATCAGATGGCATGGGCGCGGAGGACAGGGCGCCAAAACGGCTGCACTGCTGCTGGCAGATGTAGCGTTTCAGACAGGAAAATATGTGCAGGGATTTCCGGAGTACGGCCCAGAGCGGATGGGGGCGCCGATCACAGCGTATAACCGCATCAGTGCAAGCCCGATCACGGTACATTCCAATATCTATGAACCAGATTATGTGGTGGTAGTGGACGAGAGCCTGCTCGACAGCATTGATGTGACGAAGGGACTCAGTCCAAAGGGCGCTGTCATCATCAATTCCACGCGCAGCAAGGAGGAGATTGAAGCGCATCTGCACGGCTATCAGGGGGCTGTCTACACAGTCGATGCAAAGGAGATCTCCATGAGAGCATTGGGGAAGAATTATCCCAATTCGCCGATGCTTGCAGCGGTCGTGGCAGTGTCAAAGATTATGGAGAAAGAGGAGTTTCTCGCGGAGATGAAGGCTTCTTTTCAGCATAAATTTGCAAAGAAGCCGGAAGTGATTGATGGAAATATGATGGCGTTAGAGCTGGCGTTTGAGGCGGCAGTGTAAAGATACAGGAGAAGGCAGGGAGGTACGGCATGGCAAGCGATAAAATATATGATAAGATTCATGAACAGAGCCCTTGGCAGGATATCACAGAGGGAAACAAAATTTTTGAGGCGGCTACATCAAAGGATTTCTGCACAGGAGAGTGGAGAACGGCAACTCCCATGTGGGCTGTTGAGCGGTGTAAACAATGTCTGTTGTGTACACCCGTGTGCCCGGATTCATCAATACCAGTGACAGCAGGGAAAAGAGAGGATTTTGATTATGACCATTGCAAGGGCTGCGGCATCTGTGCGAAGGTTTGTCCGTTTGGCGCAATCAGTATGAGGGAGGGAAAGTAAATGGCAGTCAGAGAACGTTTATCAGGGAATGAGGCAGTGGCATATGCGGTCAAACAGATCAATCCGGATGTGATGCCGGCATTCCCGATCACACCATCCACCGAGATACCGCAGTATGTAGCGAATTATATTGCCAACGGTGAGATTGATACAGAGTTTATCCATGTGGAGAGCGAACACAGTGCGATGAGCGCGACAATCGGCGCGTCGGCAGCAGGCGCCAGAGCGGTTACAGCCACCTCCTCATGCGGTATGGCGCTGATGTGGGAAGAGCTCTACGTGGCGGCGTCAAACAGGCTTCCGATTGTTCTTGCGCTGGTGAACAGGGCGCTGTCCGGCCCGATTAACATCAATGCGGACCACTCCGACAGCATGGGGGCAAGAGATTCCGGCTGGATACAGATTTATGCAGAGTCCAACCAAGAGGTCTATGACAATTTTATACAGGCATTTCCAATTGCAGAGGACAAGCGGGTCCATCTGCCGGTCATGGTGTGTCAGGACGGATTTATCACAAGCCACGGCGTCGAGAATATCCTGCTGGTGGAGGATGACAAAGTAAAACAGTTTGTCGGTGAATATGAGCCAGAGCATTATCTGCTGAAGGAGACAGAACGCATGGCACTTGGACCCTATGCAGTCTCGAATTATTATATGGAGACAAAGCGCGCACAGCGGCAGGCAATGTGCAGTGCGAGGGAAGTGATATTGGAGGTCGCAGCCAGATTTGAGGAGATGACAGGACGCAAGTACAGCTTTTTTGAGGAATACCAGATGGAGGATGCCGAGTATGCAGTCGTGATCATTGGCTCTGCCGCTGGAACCTGCAAGGCGGCGGTTGAGGAGATCAGAGCCGCGACGGGGAAAAAAGTCGGACTCCTCAAGATCAGAGTATTTCGACCTTTTCCGGAGGAGGAGATCGCAAAGGCGCTCTCTAAGGTGAAATCGGTGGCGGTCATGGACCGGAGCGAGATGTTTTCGGCGACGAGCGGTCCTCTCGGCGCGGAGGTGCGTGCGGCGATGTATCAGGCACACAGTACCGCGGAGGTGGTGAATTATTTCTATGGTCTTGGCGGCAGGGATATTACAGTTTCTGATTTTAAGAAGGTCTATGACAATCTTGAGATGATCGCAAAGACGCATGTGGTGACGGGAATGTACGAGTACATAGGCTTGCGCAGTGCACAGTCAGAGGAGGTCTAGGAGAGCATGGAAAAGACAACATATAATTTCAAAGAGGTCATGAGCAAACCGGAACGTCTGGCGCCGGGACACAGAATGTGTGCTGGCTGCGGCGGCACGATCACGGTGCGCACCGTACTCCGGGCGCTGGAGGAGGGAGACCGGGCAGTCATCGGCAATGCGACAGGATGCCTTGAGGTATCTTCGTTTATGTATCCTTATACAGCGTATGAGGACAGTTATATCCACAACGCCTTTGAGAATGCAGGCGCGACCCTCTCCGGCGTGGAGACAGCCTATCATGTGTTAAAGAAAAAGGGAAAGATCAAGGAGAACTTTAAATTCATCACGTTCGGCGGAGACGGCGGCACGTATGATATTGGTTTTCAGTCGCTGTCAGGTGCGATGGAGCGCGGGCATGATATGGTGTACGTGTGCTATGACAATGGCGCCTATATGAATACCGGCACACAGCGCTCGTCAGCGACACCGCAGTATGCAGACACGACGACAACGCCGGCAGGAAGCGTATCTTCGGGAAAAGTACAGGTCAGAAAAGACCTCGCTGCCATCATGGCAGAGCATCATATTCCCTATGTGGGGCAGAGTACCTTTACTTCGAATTTTAAGGATTTGTACACAAAGGCACAGAAGGCAATCTACACGCCGGGGGCGGCATTTCTGAACGTGATGTCGCCGTGCCCGAGAGGATGGGGCTATGAGCCAAGCGAGATGATGACAATCTGCAAACTGGCGGTGGACACCTGTTACTGGCCGGTGTTTGAGGTAATCGAGGGCAAGTGGATTTTGAACTATGAGCCAAAGAACAAACTGCCAATTGAAGATTTCTTGAAACCACAGAGAAGATTTAAACATTTGTTTAAGAAGGGAAATGAAGAACTCATCGGAAAATTTCAGGAGGAGATTGACCACAGATGGGAAGAACTCAAGAGCCGTTGTAGTTTATAGAGCTAAAAAAGCAGGCAAAGCTGCCTGCTTTTTTGGCCTGCTAACTGAAATTTTGTTCAGCTTGCAGACGTGCTTCTTCGATTTCAGCCTGCTTCCTTGCCTCATCTTCAGCCGCCTCACGCAAGAGTCGCTCATAGATTTCATTGGCTTCATGGATAATCTCCGCCTGCTCCGGCGGCGTGATCACATCATCTCCCGGCTGTCCTCCCGCTGCGATAAGGGAGTCAACAGACGACTGGCTGCTGGAAGAATATAAAATTGCATTCAGGGCAGCCTGTGTATTTTCATCAATTGGCGGCTGGCCATACAGACCGGAATAAGAGCCGGTTGTAGCATTGTACATGGAGTTGACACATTCCGCTGTATCGGGTTCAGGGTCGTCCTCTTTCTCAAGAGCGAGCAGGGCGGCTTCCTCGGCTTCGATTGCCTCAAGACGAAGCGCTTCCTCCTTCTCTGCCTTAGAGGGCCATATTCTGACCACCTCAGGGTTGTACTCTACTAACCACCATTTGATGACATGCGGGTAGTATTTCTTTAAAAAGTACGCTGTGGCTGGATCCATCATCTTAACACCATCTTTCGAATGAATTACAGTATCTATTCTGCTATTTATTTTAGCACATATTTAATAATATCGGTAGAAGAAAAGTGAAAATTTACTGAATTGTTTCAAAAAATATAGATTTTTGGCAAATCTCTGAAAAAGAAATAAAATGTATGATAAAAGTATAAACTAAATTGACAAAACAAAAAATAGTGTTATAGTGTATGTAGAACAAATAAAACAGACAAATAAATCAAAACAAGATTTAGATCAAGAACCGTCTGAGAGGAGGAACACCATGAATATTCAAAAATTTACACAAAAGTCTATAGAAGCAGTCAATCAGTGCGAAAAGCTTGCAATGGAATATGGAAACCAAGAGCTTGAGCAGGAGCATCTTCTCTATGCGCTGCTGACGATTGATGACAGCCTGATTCTCAAACTTGTTGAGAAAATGGAAATCAATAAGGAGTATTTTGTCGGAAGAGTGTTAAAGGCGCTTGAGAAGCGGGTGAAGGTACAGGGCGGGCAGCCTTTTGTTGGACAATATCTGAACAAAGTGCTGATCAGCGCGGAGGACGAAGCAAAGCGCATGGGAGATGAATATGTTTCGGTTGAGCATCTCTTCCTGTCCATGATACAGAATCCAAATAAAGAAATCAAGGAGATTTTCAGGGAGTACGGCATCACGAGAGAGCGCTTTCTGAGAGTGCTCTCAGAGGTGCGCGGAAACCAGCGTGTTACAAGCGACAATCCTGAGGCGACCTATGACACGCTTGAGAAGTATGGGCAGGATTTGGTGGAGAAGGCGCGGAACCAGAAGCTTGACCCCGTGATCGGGCGGGATAATGAGATTCGGAATATTATCCGTATTCTCTCGAGAAAGACCAAGAACAATCCCGTGCTGATCGGTGAGCCCGGTGTGGGCAAGACCGCGGTTGTCGAGGGACTGGCACAGCGCATTGTGCGGGGAGATGTGCCGCAGGGGTTAAAAGACAAAAAGATTTTCTCGCTGGATATGGGCGCGCTGGTTGCCGGGGCAAAGTACAGAGGAGAGTTTGAAGAGCGGTTAAAGGCAGTGTTAGAGGACGTCAAGAACAGTGACGGGCAGATTATCCTGTTCATAGATGAGCTGCACACGATTGTCGGCGCAGGCAAGACAGACGGTGCGATGGACGCCGGGAATATGTTAAAGCCCATGCTTGCGCGGGGCGAGCTGCACTGTATCGGCGCTACGACGCTGGACGAGTACCGGCAGTACATTGAGAAGGACCCCGCACTAGAGCGGCGTTTTCAGCCCGTCATGGTCACAGAGCCGACCGTGGAGGATACCATCAGTATTTTGAGAGGCTTGAAGGAGCGTTACGAAGTGTTTCATGGCGTCAAGATTATGGATAATGCGCTGGTGAGTGCGGCAGTGCTGTCGAACCGCTATATCACAGACAGATTCCTGCCAGACAAGGCAATCGACCTTGTGGACGAGGCGTGCGCCATGATTAAGACAGAGCTGGATTCCATGCCGGCTGAACTTGATGAGCTGCAAAGAAAGATTATGCAGATGGAAATCGAAGTTGCCGCACTCAAAAAGGAGGAGGACCGCCTGAGCGCTGAGCGTCTTGCCGCGTTGCAGTCAGAGCTTGCCGAACAGAAAGAAGCGTTCCAGAACCGCAAGGCACAGTGGGACAATGAGAAGGCATGTGTGGAGAAGCTTTCAAAACTGCGCGAGGATATCGAGGAGTTAAACAATCAGATACAGATCGCACAGCGCGAAGGCAATCTTGAGAAGGCGGCAGAATTAAGTTATGGGAAGCTGCCTGAGCTGAAAAAGCAATTAGAGCTTGAGGAGGAGACCGTTCATGCCAGAGAAATGTCGTTGGTGCACGAGAGCGTGTCCGATGATGAGATTGCAAAGATTATATCCCGCTGGACGGGAATCCCGGTATCCAAATTAAATGAGAGTGAGCGCAACAAAACCCTGCATTTAGATCAAGAGCTGCACAAGCGGGTGATTGGACAGGACGAGGGCGTGACAAAGGTCACAGAGGCGATTATCCGTTCGAAGGCGGGCATCAAAGACCCGGATAAGCCGATTGGCTCCTTCCTGTTTCTGGGGCCGACAGGCGTCGGCAAGACAGAGCTTGCCAAGGCGCTTGCGGCGTCCCTGTTCGACGACGAATCAAATATGGTGCGCATTGATATGAGTGAGTACATGGAAAAGCATTCGGTGTCGAGACTGATTGGGGCGCCTCCGGGATATGTGGGATATGACGAGGGCGGACAGCTCACGGAGGCTGTGCGCAGGAAGCCTTACAGCGTGGTATTGTTTGACGAGGTTGAGAAGGCGCACCCCGATGTATTTAATATTTTGTTACAGGTACTCGATGACGGGCGCATCACAGACTCACAGGGCAGGACAGTGGACTTTAAGAACACGATTCTGATTATGACCTCCAACATTGGTGCACAGTATCTGCTAGAGGGGATTGACAGCACTGGCAGCATCGAGAAATCGGCACAAGAGCTGGTGATGGGAGAACTTCGGGCACATTTTAGACCTGAATTTCTCAACAGGCTGGACGAGACAATTCTCTTTAAGCCGCTCACCAAGGAGAATATTGGCGGGATTATCAGCCTGATACTGGCAGATCTCAACAGGCGGCTTGCGGACAGAGAGCTTGGCATTGAGATTTCCGTGCGGGCGCAGCATTTTATCGTCGAGAACGGTTACGATCCCGTGTATGGCGCCAGACCCCTCAAACGGTATATCCAGAAATATGTGGAGACGCTGGCAGCCAGACTCATACTGGCAGATCAGGTAAAGACCGGAGATACGATACTGATTGATTTGGACAGTGCAGAGACAGCGCTTACAGCCATCAGAAAAACAAAAGAATAAGGGGCGTCTGCCTCTTATTCTTTTGCTGCTTCTGGCTTCTTCTCCGTATGGACAATGGTTTTTCCGGTATCAATCGCGTGGCGCAGCAGAAATTCTTTCCAGATAGGATAATACTGTGCCTTGATGTGCACTTGGTCCCAAGTAAAGTCGGATACCAGCGCGCCCTCTTTACACAGGCTGCTCTCATTGATATCAATATAGAAGATATCCTTCTGGTTTGCTAGGGTAGCGATCAGTTTGTTACGGGCTGCGATATTTTCGTTGGTGATCGTGTCGCTCTCGTCCGATTTTTCCTGTGTCACAAGGAGATTTCCCTGAATAAAAATCAGTGCTTCTGGCTGGAGTTTGCGGATATCGTTGACCACCTCCTTGTAGCGCTCAAAAAAACTTTCCGGGGTGCCTGTGCCGCACTCGTTGATGCCGACCATCAGATAAATTTTGGCAAATTGTGTCTCTGCCAGAATATCATGTACAGACATTTTTTCATCATTGTATGTAATCTTGGGCTTGTTGTAATCGTAGATCGAGAGTGAGGTCTTGCACAGAAATGTGGCATTCTCAATGCCGGCATACTGGCTAATCCCGACTGTGCGCGAGTCGCCGATAAAGCAGGCGTCGGCAAAGTAATCCTCCGTCGCAGTTGTGAACTCATATACTTCTGGCACGTCAGCCATCTTCGCCGCTTTTCCAGATGGCGCCGTCACAGCTTCCGGGGAGAGCGTGGAAATGATTTCTGAGAGCGGCTGTTGTGCCGTTTTTTCAGCAGGAGCTTCAGCTTGTGCAGCAGTGGACGGGATACTCAGATTGTCAACCGCATAGTCCGCGATGAGACTTGAAAAGTCGGACATATAAAGTTTATCGTGGATTCCCCGCATTGCCGATGCCAGCGGCGGCGCAGACATTGTGTAGGTGTTTTCGTCGTGGTAATACCGTTTGTTCCAATAATTGCCGACAATGCTAAACAGCAGTGTCGATGCCACAATCAGAAGCAGTAAGGTATAACTTTTCTTACTGTTTATCTCTTTCATATGATAAATCATGCCTTTCCAAAATGTTAAGAGTCAAGTGATTAATATCTGAAATACAAGAAGGGGTTGTTGATTCCGATCGCCAGATAGTAGACAGACCACCAGAATATGACAAACGCCACGGCGACACCCAAGAACCGGTGCCGTATCTTGTCGAATAATTTTTCAGGATAATCGGTTGCAAAAATCAGGCTCGCAATCAGCAGCGGTGCGTAATCTGCTGCAAATCTCATAAAGTCTGATAAGTCAAAATTGCCAGCGCCGCTGAGAAAAGGAAACATTTGTCCCAAGTAGACGCAAAGTTCTTGAAAGTTACTAATCGCAAAGATCGTCCAGCTAATCAAAATATAAAAAACCATGTAGGTGTGTGACAGCAGCTTTGCAATCAGGTGGTCTGCATTCAGCCACCGCAGCGTGATGTTTTTCTCAATAATCTGTAAGACAAAGATAAAAAGCCCCCAGAAAATAAAGTTCCATGCCGCGCCGTGCCAGAAGCCTGTGAGAAACCATACCACCAAGAGGTTGAACACCGTCCGCGCGGCGCCTTTGCGGTTGCCGCCAAGCGGAATGTACACGTATTCCCGAAACCAAGCGCCGAGCGTGATATGCCATCTGCGCCAGAAATCAGTGACACTCCGAGCCATATAGGGGTGCTGAAAGTTTGCTGGCATATAAAAACCAAGCATTTCGCCAAGTCCCACTGCCATCAGAGAATACCCGCAGAAATCGAAATAAAGCTGCATGGAGTAGGCAAAAGCGCCGAGCCATGCAAGCGGGGTTGAGATACTCTCAAAACCGATTGTACATACTTCATTCCACAATGTGCCAATGCGGTTTGCGATGATCACCTTGTAGCCAAGACCAATAATAAAAGTTTTGAGGCCATTGTCAAACGCATGAATAGAAATCGTGCGTTCTTTTAATGCATCCCGTATGTTGGAGTAGACAACGATTGGCCCGGCAATCAACTGTGGAAACATGCATAAATAAGCGCCAAGACTGACATAGGACTGGTCTGCTTTCGTCCGCCCCAAATATACATCTATAACATAAGAAGCGATCTGGAACGTGTAGAAGCTGATTCCGAGCGGCAGCGTGAGATTCAGCGTATAAAACCGCCAGTGGATATCCAGCAGCCTCAGGACAGCGTTGATATTTTCAATAAAGAAATTTGTGTACTTAAAAAAGAGCAAAAATCCAAAATTGTAGATGAGTGACAAAATAAGCAGCAAGGTCTGCTCAAGTTTCCTGCCTTGAAAGCGCTCTATGCTCTTGCCAAACAAAAAGTTTACAGTGATTGAGCACAGAATCAGGAACAGGTAGGAAAGCTCGCCAAAGCTGTAAAAGACCAGACTTCCCAGAAAAAGAAGAAGATTTCGGCTTTTGGCGGGAAATATATAGTATAAAACCAGAAAAACTGGCAAAAAAACAAAAATAAAAGAAAGGCTGCTAAAAACCATGATACTCCCCCATAAATCATGATGCAAAACAAAAATATATATAAAAGCATGAAATACCTGCTGGTTCACAGGTATCTTTTGCTGAAACAATAATTATTATAGCAAAAATAAAACTATAATTCCATAGAATTTTTTCATTTTATTATACAAACAATATCATCATCAAGGAATAAAATATAGCAGATTCAACATGAAAAGAGATTGCCATAACGTCATACTCATGTATATGCGTTGGAGAAAAGAATATGTTCTTGCAGGGAGGATAAAAATTTGCTACAGTAGTATGTATAGAATTGTATCATTCAAAATTTTTGATAAAGAGGCAAAGAAGCATGAAGCAATCCCGCAGGAAATATATCATAAAGTTCACGGCTGTTGTGATGGCGGCAGTCTTTTTCACGACAGGCTGCAAAATAAAATTAAATGAACATGCGCGCACAAAATTTGTACTGACAACGGGTTTTGACAAAGACGAGGTATTCCGCATTGATAAGACCTCCTGCCGGCTGCCGGAGATTATGGTCTATCTCACCAACACGAAGAACCAGTACGAGCAGGCGCTTGGCAGCCAGATCTGGCAGACCTCCTACAAAGGAGAGACGCTCGAGGAGAATGTAAAAGAGACCGTGCTTGCACGGATTGCGCGCATCAAGGCGATGAATCTCTTGGCGGCAAAATACGGTATGACACTCTCCGAGGAGGAGCTGGGCGATGCCAGGACGGCGGCAAAGCAGTATTATGAATCACTAAATGACAGGGAACGCGAGCTTTTGAAGGTAGATGAAAAGCTGCTGTGTGCCATGTACGAGGAGTATGCCCTGTCAGGAAAAGTATACGACTATCTCATCGCGGACATTAACCCGGAGATTAGTGACGACGAGGCGAGAACCATCACCGTACAGCATGTGCTGATTAAGACATATACACAGAATGAGGCGGGAGAGTATGTCCCTTATTCTGAGGAGGCAAAGAGGGAGGCGTACCAGAGGGCGCGCGAGGTGCTCAAGCTGGCGAGGGCAGGAGAGGAGTTTGCCGGGCTGGCTGCAACCTACAGTGAGGACAGCAATTCGACCTATTCTTTTGGAAAAGGGACGATGGAGGCAGCGTTTGAGGAGGCGGCGTTTAACCTCGGCACAGATGAGATCAGCGGCATTGTGGAGTCAGAACACGGGTATCACATCATCAAATGCATCAGCACGTTTGACAGGGACGAGACAGACAGGAACAAAGTAAAAATTGTAGAGCAGCGCAGAAAGGAAGTCTTTAATGAGGAGTATTCCGGTTTTGTGGAGGGACTTACCAGAAGCCTGAATGAAAAGCTGTGGGCATCGGTGGGATTTATAGAGGACGAGCAGGTGACGACGAGCACTTTTTTTGATGTGTACCACGAAGTATTTCCATGATAAAACTTTTTAGAAATAAAGAACATAATCTAAAGAGAATATAAACAAAGTCTAAATTATTAGCACTCAGATAGATTGAGTGCTAATTTTTGCTTGACTTTTGCATTTTGGGGTATTAAACTATCTAACAGACAGGGCAACAACCTTGATATAAACTATAAATAGATACGAGAAAGGAATGTGATTTTTATGGCAGAGAAGCGCGGAAGCTTGTCCATCAACAGCGAAAATATTTTTCCAATTATCAAGAAGTGGTTGTATTCAGACCACGATATCTTTTACAGAGAGCTGATCTCAAACGGCTGTGACGCCATCACCAAACTGAAAAAACTGGAGATGATGGGAGAGTATGAGTATCCGTCAGATGTCAAGAAGGATATCCATATCATTGTCAATCCAGAGCAGAAAACACTCAAATTTATTGATACCGGACTTGGCATGACAGCGGACGAGGTGGAGGAGTATATCAACCAGATCGCTTTTTCAGGTGCGACAGATTTCATTGAGAAATACAAGGACAAGACAAATGACGATCAGATTATCGGTCATTTCGGACTTGGTTTTTATTCTGCATTTATGGTGGCAGATGCGGTGCATATTGATACGCTCTCCTATAAAAAAGATGCCGTGCCGGTACATTGGGAGTGCGATGGCGGCACAGAGTTTTCTATGACCGACGGAGACAGAACCGCTGTGGGTACAGAGATTACGCTGTTTCTCAACGAGGACTGCCTTGAGTTCTGCAATGAGTACAAGGCAAGAGAAGTCATCAAAAAATACTGCTCATTTATGCCGTATGAGATTTATCTCGAGAAGGCAAATGCACCGGAGGAGTTTGAGACCATCAACCCTGAGGACAAGAGAGAGGACGATGTCGTTGTAGAGGAGTTTGAGGAGGAGAAGGAGATTCCGGGAGAGGATGGCGCAGAGCCGACCAAGGAGAAGGTGCCAAAGCTCAAGATCAAGAAGCGCCCCGTGCCGTTAAATGAGATTCATCCGCTGTGGGCAAAACATCCGAATGAGTGCACGAAGGAGGAATATATCGAGTTCTACCGCAAAGTCTTTGCAGACTACAAAGAGCCGCTCTTCTGGATTCATTTGAATATGGACTATCCGTTTAATATGAAGGGTATCCTCTACTTCCCTAAGATTAACATGGAGTATGAGTCCATCGAGGGAACCATCAAATTATATAATAACCAAGTGTTTATCGCAGATAACATCAAGGAGGTCATACCAGAATTTTTACTGCTGTTAAAGGGTGTGATTGACTGTCCGGACCTGCCGCTCAACGTATCGAGAAGTGCGCTGCAAAATGACGGCTTTGTGACGAAGATTAGTGAGTACATTACCAAGAAGGTTGCGGACAAGCTCTCTGGCATGTGCAAGACGGACAAGGAAAATTACGAGAAATACTGGGATGACATCAGCCCGTTCATCAAGTTTGGCTGTCTCAAAGATGACAAATTCTGTGAGAAGATGACAGACTATATCCTGTTCAAGAATCTTGACGGCAAGTACCTGACACTGCCGGAGTGCTTAGAGGTCAAGAAGGTTGACCCAGATGATCCAGAGAACAAAGAAGAAAATAAAGAAGAAAATACAGCCGCCGCAACAGATGCCGAGACAGGTGAAAAGATTGATGCAGAAGTGGTTGACGAGGCGGGTGATACCGTTGACGCTGCGGCAGAGGAGCAGGAGACAAAAGAGAAGATTATCTACTATGTGACAGACCTCGTGCAGCAGAGCCAGTATGTGAATATGTTCAAAAAGGCAGGAATGGATGCTGTCGTGCTGCCTGATAAGATTGACCAGCCGTTTGTATCCCAGCTCGAGTCCAAGAATGAGGGAATCAAGTTTGCGCGCATTGACGCAGACCTGACAGATACCTTCAAGTCAGAGAACTCCAAGGAGGAAGAGGACGAGCTCACCAAGAAGAGCGAGGAGATTGCTGAGGTATTCAAGAAAGCGGTGAATAACGACTCGATTACTGTAAAAGTCGAGAAACTCAAAAATGAGGACATTGCTTCTATGATTACAGTCTCCGAGGAAGCGCGCAGAATGCAGGACATGATGAAGATGTATGCGATGCCCGGCATGGATATGGGAATGGGCATGAGCAAAGAGGGACAGACATTGATTCTCAATGCCAACAACAAACTGGTGTCTTATATTCTGGACAACAAGGAGGGCGAGAATGTAGCGCTCATGTGCGAGCAGCTCTATGATCTGGCACTGATTCAGCAGGCGCCTTTGCAGCCGGAGGATATGACGAAGTTCATCGACAGAAGCAATAAGATTATGATGCTTCTTGCAAAATAAATAGGAATGAAATCAAAAAAATCGAGTGGGTTTCCTGCTCGATTTTTTTATTCCCTTATTCGATTGATTGATAACAGATTGATTTTTATTCGATGGATTCATTCTTTGTGTCCACTATATAGAGTTGTGTTACCCGGTCATTGTCAATGAACCAAGAGTCCTTGTCTTTCGTTCCCGTAACCTGACAAAGCGTCGTGCAGATGCCGAGCGTGGGATTCCAGAGATAGTCGCGTTCCTCGTAAATACCAATCAAAATCTTACGGTCTACAAGACCTGTAAAGCCAAGGGATTTCATAGGTTTAAGACCCAGCTCAAAGCCAAGCCGGGGATTGTAGGTCGATATGATAATCCCCTCTTTGAGAATATTGCGTACTGCCACACTTTCATAGCAGTCACGCACAATACCGACCATACGGATTTCACACGCACGTGTGAGATCTTCGTCGCGCAGGTCGGTCTGTAGCAGGTATCTTCCATCTTGGGTTGGAAACGTAAAATTTTCATCTGCAATATCTGAGTAGAGTACGAAACGTCCAACTCCTAGATACATAGCGGGGTATTCCTTGCCACAGTACATAACATAGAGCCCTTCACGGTATTCTCCGGTGGAGGTGCCTTCAAAATCAAAACGCTCCTTCATAATGCCCGCGTCTCCTTCTTATTTTTTCTTGAAAGTATGCAGAAAAAAATGAGTACAACTTATCAATATATAACTATCATAGTATATGAAAAGTGTCATGACAAGGGGGAAAGGTAGTACAAATTAACAACAACACGCTATTTGCAGAATCGTAGAAGCTTTCCGAAAAAATACATTTTTTTCATGAATTAGATAAATTCTAAAAATATTCTAAAAATTTCGTTGATAAAGAGAAAATAGCGTGATATTATGGATATAATAACGAAAATGCGACTACATAAACCAACAGGCGCATCAATGGGAAAGGCAGGGGACTATCAATGGCACAGACAGTTCAGGAGATCTTGGCAGCAGCAAAAAAAGCGGGGGCATCGGACGTACATATCACGGTGGGCATTCCGCCCAAGATGCGGGTCAATGGAAAACTGATCACAATGGAGGGGGAACGCCTGCTTCCGCCAGATACGATGGAGATCGCCAACTCTGTGATGAATGACACGCAAAAGCAGCGCTTTGAGGACAAAGGGGAAGTGGATATGTCCTTTGCCATTGCGGGCGAGGGGCGTTACCGGGTCAATGTGTACAAGCAGCGCGGCTCGGCAGCCCTGGCATTTCGTCTGGTGGACACAGTCGTGCCTTCGCCGGAGGTGCTGGGCGTGCCCGCATCTGTCATTGATTTGTACCAGAAAAAGAGAGGCTTGATACTCGTCACAGGCCCGACCGGAAGCGGCAAATCCACGACTCTTGCCGCCATTATCGACAAGATCAACAATAACCGTGAGGTGCATGTGATCACGCTCGAGGACCCGATTGAGTACCTCCACCAGCACAAACAGGCAATCGTAAACCAGAGGGAGATCGGGCTGGATACGCAGTCCTATGCCAATGCACTGCGCGCCGCGCTGCGCGAGGATCCCGATGTGATTCTTGTGGGCGAGATGCGAGATTTTGAGACCATCAGCGTCGCGATCACCGCGGCAGAGACAGGACATCTGGTGTTATCCACACTGCATACCATTGGCGCCGCCAGCACAGTAGACCGTGTGATTGATGTCTTTCCGCCGCACCAGCAGCAGCAGATCCGCGTCCAGCTTGCAAATGTATTAGAGGCGGTTGTCTCGCAGCAGCTTGTTCCGATGATTGGCGGCAAGGGGCGTGTCGCGGCATTTGAGGTGCTGCATACAAACTCTGCGGTCAGAAATCTGATACGGGAGGGAAAAACCCACCAAATAACAAGTGTTATGCAGACGAACAGAAAAGTGGGCATGATGACAATGGATGATGCACTCTGCCAGCTCTACAAAGAATACAAGATTGACAGAGAGATGGCGCTGCAATTTGCGCAAGAGCCTGAAACGATGAAAAATAAATTGTTCTGAAAATAATTGCTGTTATTGTAACTCCTGTTATGATATCTCCTGATTATGGGGATTTTATGAACAGGAGATTTTATTTTTGATAATTCAATGACAAATTAGGGAAAATAGTTTACAATAGAGCTTATTATGGAGATGGAAAAATATTGAAGAACGAAATAAGATGGAAAGAAGGTAGAAACGCACTATGAGACCAAAGCCCAGACCACAGGAAATCTACAAACATTTTAAAGGAAACATTTACCAGATTATCACGCTGGCGCGCCATTCTGAGAGCGGTGTGAAAATGGTGGTATACCAGCAGCTCTATGCGCCGTTTGAAGTGTATGTGCGTCCGCTTGAGATGTTTATGAGCAAGATTGATACCCGGAAATACCCGAATGAAAAACAGGTGTATCGCTTTGAGCGGCTGGATATCAGAGGAGAGGAGTCGGAGTCGGCGACGTCATTCCCGTTAAAAGAGACTTCAGTGCAGACGCTCAACAGGATACTGAACAGGGGGAAGCAGGAACCGGTACAGGAAGAAGAACCGAAACCAGCGCCAGCAGAAGAATCCGTTCAGCCAGCGGAAGTAACAGCCACAGAGAGACAGACGCCTGAGACGGGGGAGGGCGATGCGCTGGACGAGGGCGTTCTGGAATTTCTGGACGCAGACTCGTATGAGAAAAAACTTCAAATACTCAGTATGCTACATTCCAGAATAACAGATGCTATGATTGATACGATGGCGGTAAGCCTCGACACGGAGGTAAAGGAGGGAGACATTGAGACGCGGTACAGTGAGCTTCGCAATTGTCTCCTGACAATGGAACGTTTTGAGTGCAACCGTCTCAGACCATAAAGGATTGGAGAGGATTATGAAATTATTATCTATCGCGGTACCATGTTACAATTCAGCAGCATATATGCGAAAGTGTATTGATTCACTGCTTCCGGGCGGAGAAGATGTGGAGATCATCATTGTCAATGACGGCTCGAACGACAGCACACCTGACATTGCCGAGGAGTACAGAGAGCGTTATCCGGGCATTATCAAGGTCGTCAACAAAGAAAACGGAGGACATGGCTCCGCAGTCAATGCGGGCATTGAACATGCAAGAGGCCTGTATTTCAAAGTGGTGGACAGCGACGACTGGGTGAGCCAGAGCGCGTATATCCGCATACTGGATAAGATTAAGGAGCTCTTAAAAAGCGGAAAGTCCATAGACATGTTTATCAGCAACTATGTGTATGAGAAGGAGGGTGAGAAGCGCAAGAAGGTTATGAAATATACCCATACGCTGCCGGAGGAGGAAATCTTTACATGGAAAGATGTACGGCATTTCCGCGTAGGGCAGTACATTCTGATGCACTCTGTCATCTACAGGACAAACCTGCTGCGGGATTGCGGGCTGAAGCTGCCAGAGCACACGTTTTATGTGGATAACATTTTTGTGTTCAACCCGCTGCCATATGTAAAGACAATGTATTATATGAATGTGAATTTCTACCGTTATTTTATCGGCAGGGAGGACCAGTCTGTCAATGAGCAGGTTATGATCAGCAGGATTGACCAGCAGATTACGGTCAATAAGCTGCTCGTTGATTATTATATTGCGGAGAAACAGCATATTTTGACAAACGGCAAGGTGCGGAAGTATATGGTGAACTATCTTGATATTATCACGACGGTTTCGTCCGTGCTGCTAATCCGTTCTGAGCAGGAGGAAAATCTCGAGAAGAAAAAAGAGTTATGGCAGTATATCAAGACCAAGGACAAGGTTCTGTGGATGCGGCTGCGGATGGGGATTCTCGGAAACGCGATGAATCTTCCGGGAAAACTTGGACGCAAGATTTCAGTGGACGGATACAAGATCTGCCAGCGGATTTTCCATTTTAATTAACTCTTGTAAAATTGCGGGAAAAACGCTATACTAATGTATTGTATTAAAGTTAGATATGAAATATGTAAATACGGAGGAAATGATTCATGTATTCACTTGATGAAGTAAGAGAGACAGACCCCCAGATCGCAGATGCTATCGTGGCAGAGCAGGAGAGACAAAACAGTCATATTGAGCTGATTGCCTCTGAAAACTGGGTCAGCAAGGCAGTGATGGCGGCAATGGGCAGCCCATTGACCAACAAGTACGCAGAAGGATATCCAGGCAAGAGATACTATGGCGGCTGTGAGTGTGTTGATGTCGTGGAGAATCTTGCGATTGAGCGCGCAAAGGAATTATTTGGGTGTGACTACGCAAATGTGCAGCCGCACTCCGGCGCACAGGCAAATATGGCAGTACAGTTTGCAATCTTGCAGCCGGGCGACACGATTATGGGCATGAACCTCGACCACGGCGGACATCTCACGCACGGTTCGCCTGTCAACATGTCTGGAAAGTATTTCCATGTGGTTCCCTATGGCGTGGATGACAATGGCTTTCTTGATTACGACAACATGCGCAGGCTGGCATTGGAGTGTAAGCCCAAGATGATTATCGCAGGTGCGAGTGCCTATGCCAGAACGATTGATTTTAAGCGTTTCAGGGAGGTGTGCGACGAGGTTGGCGCTGTGCTTATGGTAGATATGGCGCATATCGCAGGACTGGTGGCAGCAGGACTTCATCCAAGCCCGATTCCGTATGCGGAGGTTGTGACGACAACGACGCACAAGACACTGCGCGGACCACGCGGCGGACTGATTCTTGCGAACAAAGAGGCGGCTGAGAAATACAATTTCAACAAGGCAATCTTCCCGGGCATTCAGGGCGGTCCGCTCATGCATGTGATTGCGGCAAAGGCGGTCTGCTTCCAAGAGGCGCTCGGCGGGGAATTCAAGACTTATCAGCAGCAGATTATCAAGAATGCGCAGGCGCTCTGCAAGGGGCTGACACAGCGGGAGATCAAGATTGTCTCAGGCGGCACAGACAATCATTTGATGCTGGTGGACCTCACAACGTATGACCTCACAGGCAAGGCTGTCGAAAAGCTGATGGATGAGGCGCACATTACCTGCAACAAGAACACCATTCCCAATGACCCCAAGTCGCCGTTTGTCACAAGCGGTATCCGCCTCGGAACGCCCGCAGTGACAAGCCGCGGTATGAAGGAGGAGGATATGGACAAGATTGCGGAGGCAGTTGCTATGGTCATCAAGGAACAGGAGAATGGCATTGCAGGTGCAAGGGCAATCGTACAGGCGCTCACAGAGAAATATCCGTTGATTTAACGAGTAGTTAATGCATATGAGAGATGATAGATCAAGCAGGCAGAAAAGAAGGCGCAGACGCCTCAAAAACCAGTTTCTTGCCTATTTGGCATTGATTGTTATTATCATACTGATACTGGCAGCAGGCTATGTGGGTGTCAAAGCTGTCATACGGTATGTAAATAATTACAATGACAGAGTCAACCGAGTGATCGAGGAGGCAGAATCTGGCATAATCACAGAGCAGGAAAGCCAGACTTTTGACATACAGGAGGAAACCAGCAGCATTGTGTACAACGAGGGCTACAACTCTCCTGCGGACGATGACCCCGTCGAGAACTTAGTCGAAAAACTGCTAAATGACATGACGGTTGAAGAGATGGTTGCAGGCATGTTTCTGGTGTCACCAGAAGCCATAACCGGCGTTGAGACTGCGATACAGGCAGGAGAGGGCACGAAGACGGCACTCGCTGAAAATCCTGTGGGCGGGTTTGTATACGCAGCAAAGAATTACAAATCACAGGAGCAGTTTACCCAAATGCTTGCAAAAGCAAAGATGTATTCCAAGTATCCTTTGTTCAGGGCGGTTCTGGCGGAGAGCGGCGCAACGGACTATGGTCTGACAGCAACCCCAAAGACATCTGAGCTGCCCGATGCAGACAGTGTCACACAGGCATATGGAAGTATCTCGTCTGCCCTTGCTTCATACGGCGTGGACATGAATCTGGCACCGACAGTGTTAGGCGACGCGGCACTTACAAGTGCCGCGGTACAGGCGGTGCAGGGGGCAAAGATAAATGCTGTCCTGCGGTCTTTTCCCGGTGACGCTGCGGCGTCGAAATCGTTAGACGAGCTTCAGGGCAGTGAATTTGTTCTTTATGATACAGTGATCAAAAACGGTGTGGATTGTATCATGGTGTCCCATGCTTCGGCAAAGGGCATAACGGGCGATGATACCCCGTCCTCAATGTCATCGGTGGTGATACAGGACGTACTCAGAAATACCTTGGGATTTCGCGGCGTGGTAATGACCGCCGCGCTGAATGACAGCGCTGTCACAGGCGCATACAGCCCTGCTGAGGCTGCCGTGGCGGCAGTACAGGCGGGAGCAGACCTTCTTCTGCTGCCTGAAGATTATAAAGAGGCATATGAGGGCGTCCTGCAAGCTGTCACAGATGGCACCATTACCAAAGAGCGTATCCGGGAATCAATGTATCGAATCTACCGCGTGAAATATAAGAATACTTTATAGAAAAGTTCCCCTCCAGCATATAAAGGAGGGGAATGTTTATTTTCCGTTAAAAACATACTGCTTTTAGCATATTAAAGGTTTTTCAAATGTTTTAAAAGATGTTCTTCAAAATTTTTCACAGCGTTTTTTACAAATTCCATTCTGGGCTCGGCTAACTGTGCTGTCAGTTTATTAAGCCAGCCGCATATATCTTTTGCCCATGAAATACACTGTATACGGTCAATGGGCAGAATGTCTGTTCCTGATTTCTTTTTGCGGCTGTATTCGGAGGGGACATTTCCAAACCTTGTCAGATAGACAAGCCGAGAATTTTTTGCATATTGATAATAATCGTAGCATTGCCCCTCCTGTTCTGCGGCATAAATTTTGACTTCGATAGGGATAAAAAAGCGTGGATTTTGAATCACGATATCAATGCGCCGTTCATGATCTAGTACATATTCTGTTGCAACCTCTGTACGTGCAAGCAGTATATCGCTCATGGAGTATTCATTTAATACATCATGCATAAAAGATTTCAAAAACGATATTCCGCACCCATGCTGTCCTTCAGGATTTAATAAATCTGCCAAAAAACGGCACATAATAACTTCCTTTGCACTGATTCCCAATGTATGAAACACATTGTAATCAGATAGCGGCGCATAGGGCGGAAATTCCTTACAGTTCCTATTGATTTGAGATAATAATTCTGCTTCATATCCCATGTTAAACATCTCCTCCGTAATCTATTTATGATATTACCAATCACCCCAACCACTATCCAAATTATACCACAACATCATGCCAACAGTATTGCATCATGCAAAAAAATAATTTTCTAGGCATTTATTTTATACGTTGAAAAATGATTGACTATTTTCAGACATATGGTATTATACTATTAGCGGTGAGTCCTACCGCAAAGTGGACTGCTCAAAGCGTTAGCAACTCTAATGGAGTTACTACACAAAAGCTGCTTTTTTCAGTATAGTGGTAAGCGTGTCCCCAAAATCAACCATCCGCACTTTCTTACGTTTTGTCGGTCCGATAATCGTTTTGTGCTTTGCACCGTCATAGCGGACACTCCGTTTTACCGTTAAATACTGTTCCTCAAGGTTAATGTCCTGCAAGGTCAGCCCGCATACTTCGCCAATCCTAAGACCTGCATAGTAAGCTATCTGTATCGGCAGAACCGCAGGGGGGATTTTTCTTTTCAAGATAAGCGATAAGTTTCTCATAATCATCATGGGAAACAGGCTGTGTGCCTGACTGTCCCATATCTTCCTCTGAAAACAAATCCACTTCCTCTGCCTTTCGTTTCAGCTTGATGTACTGCATTGGATTGAACGTAATCAGTTGCTTCGGGAATACCGCAAAACGGAACGACTGCTGTAAAACTGCCGAGAACGAGTGGATATAGTCTTTGCTCAATCCCTTTTTCACTTTTCCATCGGGATAAGTCCCTCCGAAAGTAAGCAGGTCAAGGAATGTCTGTAAATGTTCCGCCGTTACGGTTCTTAACTTGCGGTCAGCAACAGGGTGTTTCTTAATGCACCGTATCGCACCGAGATAACTCCGATTGTTCCGCTATACCGCTTCGGACTCTTCCCCCGATACCATAGAAAGAAGATTTGCAAGCCTTGTCGTGGCTGTTTCGGGATTTTTGGAATAGAGTCTCACAATGTCGCCCATATCATTAAACATATTTACGGTGTGGGTAATTTCCCGAAGGAACATAATCTCGTTATATGCCTTATTCGATTTAAACCCCATTGTTTGTGCGAGCGCGGCATTTTCCGCATTGCCCTTGAAATTCTTACAGGCAAACTGAAACGAATCCACGAACAATTCATATTCCCTTAACATCAGCAGCAGTAAATCCTTTGTAAAGTCTGACTCTGCCTGTTCCATGTCAAAAGAAAACAGATTTCAAAAAGTAGAAACAGAGGGGCAAGATGACATGCCCCTCTAAAATTTTATTAAGACATTTTTGGCTTGTAAAAACTTTACATCAATTTTACAATGCTGCGATATTGGATTTGATTTTTGTCCTGTATGATATAGCTGTAAACTTCAAGAAAACAAAAAGCAAAGGAGATTCAAAAAATGAAAACATCAAAAAAATACTTGGCATTTGCCCTTGTGAGTGTTCTAATGCTGTCTGCATTAACGGGGTGCAGTAATAAGAACGAGGGCGATTCAGCCAAATTTGACACAGCAAGAGAGATCAATGTACTTACCCGCGAAGATGGCTCGGGGACACGCGGCGCGTTCATAGAGCTGTTTGGAATCGAGCAGAAAAATGAAGCGGGAGAAAAAATCGACTATACAGCAGACACCGCCGCCGTTACAAATTCTACGTCTGTTATGATGACAACGGTTGCCGGGGATTTATACTCTATCGGATATATTTCTCTTGGCTCCATGAATGATACTGTAAAGGCGATTCAGATCGACGGCTGCGAAGCAACGATTGAAAATATCAAAAATGGTACATATAAGATTGCGCGTCCCTTTAACATTGCGACAAAGGACGGTTTAAGTGACACAGCGCAGGATTTTATCGACTTCATTATGAGTGCGGACGGTCAAGCAGTGATTGAAGAAAATGGATATATTTCTGTATCTGACGCGGGAAGTTACAGCGGGGAAATGGATTCGGGCAAAATTATTGTAGCGGGTTCCAGCTCTGTCACCCCGGTTATGGAAAAGCTCAAAGAAGCCTATCTTGAGAGAAATCCGGGCGTTACGATTGAGATACAGCAAAGTGATTCTTCTACTGGTATGTCTGACACAATAGACGGAACCTGCGATATAGGCATGGCTTCCCGTGAGCTGAAAGATTCCGAAATGGAAAAAGGACTGACCGCTACCGTAATTGCAATGGACGGTATTACAGTGATTGTTAATAATGACTGTCCCATAAATAACCTTACAAGCGAACAGGTAAAAGATATTTTCATGGGTAATGCGGTTCGTTGGAGTGAAATATCACAGTAGGATTTTAAGGGGCTGCGGTAAGAAAGCCGCCGCCCCTTTTCAATAAGGAGCATGATTATGAAGAATATAAAAGAAAAAGTGATGAAACTGCTTTTTTTCTTGACAGCCCTTGTTTCCATAGCAGCGGTAATTCTAATCTGCATATTCCTGTTTGCAAGCGGTATCCCTGCAATAAAAGAAATAGGCGTTTTCAAATTTTTGCTGGGTACAAGCTGGAAACCTGCAAATAATCTCTATGGGATTCTCCCTATGATCGTCGGCTCTTTCTATGTAACTGCCGGAGCATTGATTATTGGCGTACCGATTGGAATATTGACAGCGGTATTCATGGCAAGATTTGCTCCGAGAAGTATCTATGCGCCTTTGAAAGCTGCTGTTAATCTAATGGCGGGGATTCCGTCGGTTGTGTACGGTTTTTTTGGATTGGTAGTCTTAGTGCCTTTTATCCGGGAAGTCTTTGGCGGGCGCGGTATGAGTGTTCTTACTGCTTCTGTCCTGCTGGGGCTGATGATTTTACCTACCATTATCAGCGTTTCGGAAACTTCAATCCGGGCTGTCCCGGAAAGTTACTATGAGGGAGGGCTTGCTCTTGGAGCTTCCCATGAAAGAAGTGTATTTTTTACGGTTCTTCCCGCAGCAAAGAGCGGTATTTTTGCAGGGGTTGTATTAGGGATTGGGCGGGCAGTCGGTGAAACAATGGCGGTTATGATGGTTGCCGGAAATCAAGCGGTTATCCCGGACAGTATGCTTTCCGGCGTCCGGACACTGACCACAAACATTGTATTGGAAATGGGATATTCTACGGATTTACACCGTGAAGCGTTAATTGGTACGGCTGTTGTTCTGTTTGTTTTCATTCTCATTATCAATCTGTCTCTCTCCCTGTTCAAAAGGAGGGTGAAATAAATGATTGGGAAATTGAAACGGAAATGGTGCGCATACAGACGCGACCCTAAATCTTTTGTTCTCTTTCTTTCTGTATGCCTTGCAGCATTGATTACAATGCTCGCGCTTATTTTTATTATTGCATACATATTGATGAAAGGGATTCCAAATTTAACGCCGGATTTATTTGACAGCAAATATACAACAGAAAATGTGTCCCTGCTTCCGGCACTTATCAATACACTGTTCATTATGCTGCTTTCTCTGCTGTTTGCGGTTCCCGTAGGAATTGGTGCAGCAATTTATCTGACAGAGTACGCAAGACGGGGAAATAAACTGGTTCATATCGTAGGTATTACTGCTGAAACATTGTCCGGGATTCCGTCAATCGTTTATGGGCTGTTCGGTTCCCTGTTCTTTGTAAAATATCTTGGGCTGGGGTTGTCTTTGCTGTCCGGGGCTTTGACTTTAAGTATTATGATTTTACCGCTTATTATGCGGACAACAGAAGAAGCCTTGCGAAGCGTTCCCGACAGCTACCGGGAGGGCAGCTTCGGGCTTGGAGTCGGAAAGTTACGAACCGTATTTTCTATTGTCCTGCCCTGCGCCGTTCCGGGTATTTTGTCCGGCATTATTCTTGGAATCGGGCGTATCGTCGGGGAATCGGCGGCACTGATCTTTACCGCCGGAACCGTTGCAGAAATAGCAACAAGCATTTTTTCGTCGGCAAGAACGTTATCCGTCCATATGTATTCTATTTCGGGCGAGGGGCTGTATATCAAGCAGACCTACGCAACTGCGGTTGTATTATTGGTGGTTGTCATTCTGATAAACGGGCTTTCCGGGTTTGTGGCAAAAAAGATAGGAGGTAAAAACACAGATGGATAAAATCGTGGTTGAGGATTTGGATTTATTCTACGGAAACTTTCAAGCCTTGAAAAAAATAAATGTGGCGTTTAAGGAACACGAAATTACCGCTCTGATCGGACCGTCGGGCTGCGGTAAATCGACATTATTAAAAACATTGAACCGAATGAATGACTTGGTGGAGGGCTGCCACATCAAAGGGACTATCCGTTTAGACGGTGAAGATATTTATGGAAATATGGATATTAACCTACTGCGTAAACGTGTGGGAATGGTATTTCAAAAACCGAATCCGTTCCCTATGAGCATTTATGACAATGTTGCCTTTGGAGCAAGGACGCATGGTATCCGTTCTAAAGCTGCGCTGGACGAAATTGTAGAGCGTTCCTTAAAAGGGGCGGCAATTTGGGACGAGGTAAAAGACAGGCTGAAAAAATCTGCGCTTGGTATGTCGGGCGGTCAACAGCAGCGTCTTTGCATTGCCCGCGCTTTGGCAGTGGAGCCGGAAGTTTTGCTGATGGACGAACCGACCAGCGCACTTGACCCTATTTCTACGGCAAAGGTAGAGGAACTTGCCGCAGAATTAAAAAAGGACTATACCATTGTCATTGTGACACATAATATGCAGCAAGCACTCCGAATTTCCGACAGGACAGCGTTTTTCCTGCTTGGGGAAATGGTGGAGTTTGGAGAAACAGAAAAATTATTCTCCATGCCGCAGGACAAGCGGACAGAGGATTATATTACGGGGAGGTTTGGATAATGCGCCTAAAATTTGATGAACAGTTAGATTTATTAAATAAAGAGTTGATTACAATGGGGGCTTTTTGTGAAAATGCGATTGCTATGTCCGCAAAAGCTCTGACAGAGGGGAATCCCGCGCTTGCAAAGGCTGTTCCCGATCTCTCTGTTCAGATAGACCACAAGGAGCGTGAAATTGAAACTATGTGTCTAAAGCTGCTCTTACAGCAGCAGCCCGTGGCAAAAGATTTGAGGGTTGTATCGTCCGCGCTGAAAATGGTGACAGATATGGCAAGAATCGGAGATCAATCCGCAGACATAGCGGAAATTATCACATTAGCCAATATCCACGCCACCGACGACACACAAGTTATCCATGATATGTCGGTTGCTGTCATTAAAATGGTAACGGACAGTATTGACGCTTTTGTGAAAAAGGATATGCAGATGGCGAAAGCCGTGATAGATTATGATGATGTGGTGGATTCCTTTTTCGATAAGGTGAAGAAAATGCTGATTGAACTTTTTAGCAAGCCCGAAACAGACGGTGAGTATGCCATAGACCTGTTAATGATTGCAAAATATTTTGAACGTATCGGAGATCATGCGGTCAATATTGCAAAATGGGTTCTGTTCTCAATCACAGGGAACAAAGAGGGGTGAACATACCGCCATTGATGAAATATAGGTAATATGGTATGATTGAGTTCGGAATATTGCCACAGGAAAGAAAGGAGCGGATTTATATGATTTATTGTGTTGAGGACGACAGCTCTATCCGTGATCTGATGATATACACATTAAATTCTGCCGGATTTGAAGCAAAAGGTTTTGACGGCGCGGACAGCCTTTTTGACGCTTTGCAGACAGAAAAACCCCAGCTTATTATGCTTGATATAATGCTTCCCGGCGAAGATGGCATTTCCATATTGAAAAAGCTGCGTATGCAGGGGACGACAGAGGATATTCCTGTTATTATGGCAACAGCCAAAGGAACCGAATACGACAAAGTAACCGGGCTTGATTTGGGAGCTGATGATTACCTTGCAAAGCCGTTTGGCATGATGGAAATGATTTCCCGTGTGAAAGCGGTATTGCGCCGTACAAGTCCGAAAGAAGAAACTAAAAAGCTAAAAATTGGTAATTTAGAATTGAATTTGGAAACATATATTGTACTTGTAAACAACGAACGGGTTCAGTTGACACTGAAAGAACATAAGCTGCTCCATACTTTTATGGAAAACCCCGGACGGGTGTTTACACGCGATCAGCTTCTTGAAATGATATGGGGCATTGACTACATAGGAGAAACCCGAACCGTAGATGTTCACATTGGAACACTCCGAACAAAATTAGGCGAATGTGGGAGCTATATTGAAACGGTACGGGGAGTTGGGTATCGAATGGAGGGGGAAGTATGACGAAACGAATTTTTCGTTCAATCTGCCTTGTCGCATTGACTGTTTTTCTTGCGTCTGTTGTCCTGTTCATGGGTGTTCTGTATGAATACTTTTCAAATGTTGAACAGGCACAGCTAAAAATGCAGACAACCCTTGCCGCACAGGGCGTTACAAATGAGGGCGTTGATTATTTCCATGATTTGAAAGTGAAAAATTATCGTATATCGTGGATTGATGCAGAGGGAAATGTTATTTTTGATAGTGCGTCTGATACTTCGGAAATGGAAAATCATTTAGAGCGGGAAGAAGTGTGGGAAGCCCTTTCTTCGGGCTATGGTGAAAGCAGACGGTATTCTGCTACTTTGATGGAGCGTTCGTTTTATTCCGCTCAGAAACTTGATGATGGCACCATATTACGGCTTTCCATATCTCAAAATTCTATCTTGACGCTCCTTTTAGGCATGACACAGCCGATTTGCATTATCTTTGTAATCGCGCTGATTCTTTCTATTGTTTTGGCGATTCAAGTTTCAAAAAAAATAGTAAAGCCATTAAATGAAATTGATCTTGATAATCCGTTGTCAAATGAGGGCTATGATGAGCTTTCCCCTTTTTTACGGCGTATTGACAGCCAGCAAAAACAGCTACGGGGGCAGAAAGCCGAGCTTCTCCAAAAAGAGAATGAATTAAATACGATTATCGGCAGCATGAATGAGGGCATGATTCTCCTAAATCAAAAAGGGAAAATTATCAGTATAAACCCTGCGGCAAGAAAACTGTTAGACGCTGACACAGACTGTATCGGTTCTGATATGCTGTCCTTATGCCGTAATCTTGACTTGCAGGAAATCCTTACGAAAGCCTTGCAAGGGGAACGGGGCGAAAACATTATCCGGCTACATGGAGAAAGCTATCAAATTGACGCCGATCCGATCACTTCTGAAAACATTGTGAAAGGAGCCGCACTTTTCTTTTTCAATGTGACGGAAAAAGAAAAAGCAGAACAGATACGCCGAGAATTTACCGCTAATGTGTCCCATGAATTAAAAACCCCGCTTCACTCCATTTCCGGGTATGCGGAGCTTTTGAAAAACGATATGGTAAAGGAGAATGATAAAATACCTTTTGCCGGAAAGATTTATGATGAAGCCGGACGTATGATACGGCTTGTAGAGGACATTATCAGTCTTTCGCACCTTGACGAAGGTGCGGACGATATGCAGAGAGAAAATATCGACCTATACACATTGGCAGAAAAGGCGGTACAGAGCTTAGAGCCACAGGCAGATACCGTATGTGTTGCATTGGAGCTTTCCGGCGTTCCGGCTCCCCTTAACGGCATACCACAGCTTTTATACAGTGTGATTTATAATCTTTGTGACAATGCGATTAAGTATAACCATGAAAACGGAAAAGTAATGGTGAACATACAGAATGAAAACGGCATGGTGGTTTTATCAGTGGAGGACACGGGGATAGGAATTGCACCCGAACATCAAGAGCGGATTTTTGAGCGTTTCTATCGTGTTGATAAGAGCCATTCTAAGGCAGTAGGGGGAACCGGGCTTGGGCTTTCTATTGTGAAACACGCCGCTAAAATCCATAATGCTAAAGTTGATGTAAAAAGCCATGCTGGAAAAGGCACGACGGTTATTGTAACATTTCCCCAATAAAAAATTTGAACTGTTTTTACTAAAAGCTGAACCGATAACATGCATAATCAGCAGTTATCGGTTCGGTTAATCCGCTTCAATTTGTTAATTAAAAAGCTACACTATACAAATATTGAGCATATCAATACAATTATTATAGACATTACCATAATTCCAATGAATCCTCCGCATCCATCCACATTTGCATATTCCCTTCAAGATACAGTCTTGCGTATTCAAGCGGCTCATCTATTGCCAGAGCATTTAAGGCACATTTAGAGCAGGGAGTAGTTTTCAATCCTTCTTCCGCTTTATTACAGTCTATCCGCAAGAAATAACCTGCATAAGTGTATACGTCAATGCTGTTATGGATGATATTGTATGTTGCATAAATCATATTCATATTTAATCTGTCCTCTTTTCATTGATTTTTTGAAAGCATTTCAATCAGTTTACCAATTCCCGTATATTTTGTGTTATAATGTTTTATGTGATTTTGTTTCCCTTATTTTTTCCCTTATCAGGGTTCGTAATGCCCTGTGGGAAGATATAATACAAGGGAAACAATAAGGGAAAGCTCATCTGCGATAAACTTAGTATTTTCAAGGGTTAGCCGAGATTTTAATAACAAAATATAACAGCTAATATTTCCCTTAAAAAACATCAAATCACAATCGGTAGTTGCAGGTGTATATGATGGAAATTATAGAGATTAAAGAAAACAAAAAAGATTATCTGGATTTGCTATTATTGGCAGATGAGGAGGAAGATATGATAGACCGTTATCTTGATAACGGCAAGATGTATATACTTGTTGACAATGGTGTAAAATGTGAATGCGTCATAACTGATGAAGGAAATGGTGTGCTTGAGATCAAGAATATAGCGACAGTCACAAACGATCAAGATAAAGGTTATGCAAAAGCCTTGATTCAATTTCTCATTGAGAAATACAGAGAACAATATGCTGTTTTACAAGTAGGAACAGGCGATAGTCCGCTGACAATACCGTTTTATGAAAAGTGTGGTTTTGTCCGCTCCCATATCATACCAAATTTCTTTACGGATAATTACAATCACCCAATATATGAGTGTGGTGTTCAGTTGGTGGATATGGTGTATTTGCAAAGACCATTCTAAATTCCAATTTGATAAATAGAAACCTGAGAATGCGCTTTTAGAGGAACAAGAAAGATTGAATCCTAAACACATCAAGTAATTAAAAGTAACCAAAAAATGATTACCTATCAGAAAAATAAAACCTGCAATCCCAGTAAAATCAAGGGGTTGCAGGCTCAAAGAAAAAGAGCGATAGACGGGGCTCGAACCCGCGGTCTCGACCTTGGCAAGGTCGCGCGTTACCAACTACGCCACTATCGCATTCATAAGAATTTTTAATTTATCTTAATGACAAAAATTATTATACTATGGGTATATTGTTTTGTCAACAGATTTTTTTGTTTTTATGAATAAAATATCATTAAATTTTGTCTGTGTATCCTTTAACTTGTATTTTGGGCGGCAATGAATTATAATAATCTGGTGCGTGTATAATACCTGTCATTGCAGGTGAGTAACGTATTAATAAAATACAATAAGCATCAGGAGGGTTTATGGAAAAGAAACAGTTCATTTCAGAAGAGGAGAGAGTAAAATGTCTGAAGGTAATAGACGCTTATGCAGAATTATACGAGGAGACCGACGATGACATTGTGGTTTTAGACGGGGGGAAATACGGTTTTATCAAATTACAGCACTATAATTATCCCGATGGATTTAACACGTCCATGACATTTACAGACGGCATGGCATTATTTGATGACTGCTGGGAGGACTGGCTGAATATGCAACTTTTTCATATCGCGAAGGGCACGCCGCTGGAGGAGCTTGACTATGAGGATATCTTTTTGAGACTTCCGAAGGAAACAAGGCAGACATTGATGGAAAAGAGAGCGTACTTTGCAGACAAGGCGGGAATCATTGAGTAAGTACGAAGGGACTGCGCGGGGCAGTCCCTTCGTGTTTGCAATCGTATGCGGCAGGAATGGCGCGCTATGCTCTGGCAAGCGCTATAATTTTTTTCAGATCGGCAATCAGCTCACTAGAGTAGGCAACCGCTTCATTATACACTTGCAAAGCCATGCCGTACTCCTGATTGTTGATCGCATTGATAACGACCTGACCATATGTATGAAACTTTCTGTGCTTGCCCTCGAGCTCCTTCCAGATTGGCAGAACGCCGGGAATATTGGGGGTTACAGCATAGTAAAAGTGTCCAAATCCACATCTTGAAGAATCTAATTGTAAAGGTATGACATTTTTGGTATCCACAATCTTTTTGAGATTGCTAAGCCATGTCTGGTGTGCAGTTATCGCAGTGTTAAGATATTTGATAAATTCTTCGTTCTCTATATGGTAAAACGCGTCCTCGGACATGTGTCCCATTTTTTTGACGGAATCGTCAAGCGTTTTTTCGATATTGACAACGGGTTCTGTCGCCTGTTTGAGATCGTGGCCGACAGAGCGCATAAATTCTGTGCTTTCGTTTAGCTGGTTTTCCATCTCTGCCATAGCGCTGCTGATCTCCTCGCTGACAGATGCCATCGAGCTGATCGAGTCGTTAATCTGCGCGATGTGCCGTTTGCTCTCGTCATTCAACTCCCACACATTTGTGATTTTGTCCGCCATGGATTTGAGAGACTGAATCGTGGTGTCAGAGCTCTGCACGCTCTTTTTGGAAGCGTGGCGCATGTTCTCTACAAAGGTGCCCATATCTTTTGTCAGCTTCTGGGTCTCCTCTGCAAGCTCGCGGATTTCGCCGGCAACGACTGCAAATCCTTTTCCCGCTTCGCCGGCTCTCGCCGCCTCGACGGAGGCGTTCAGGGCGAGCAGATTCGTCTGGAGGGATATCGTGTCAATGCCAGACAGGATAGAGCTAATGTGGTTGATAAGATTTATTAGTTCATCCATATCCGTCTGCATCTCACCCGCAGCAGTGATCGTCTGTGTGGAAAAGTCCTTGATGGCGGTCAATTCATTTTGGCCCTCTTCAATTTTTTTATAGACTTGATCGGTCTCCCCGGAAATGTTGATAATGGTGTTGGTCAACTCCTCCTGAGGATTGTTGGTACTGCCAGAGGTTGCGCCGAATATGGTATCTGCGGCGTGTGCAATTTTTTTCGAGATATCGACAATTTTTTTCGTCTGATGCTGCATTGTCAGATCGAGAGAGCTAATCTGCATGACAGCATTGATATTTTTGTCAAAGACCTCGGCAAACTGTTTTCTGCCATCCGCTAATCGGTCATACATAACCCCTAACTCTGGTTCACTGGTGTAGTCAGCACGTTTCAGTTCTGAAACAGCTTTCATAAGTATTGCTTTTCTTTTTCTGGTTATCATTTATGAATCTCCGTTTCTTTTAAGATTGTAATTAAGTGAAGCTAATTACCCGCTACTTATATCTTACGTGATTTTTCTTTTTTTTCAAGTCTTTTCTGCATGAAAATAAGAAAATAAAGTTCGAAATATAAGACTTTTGGTAAAATGTGCTACGCAGATTGTCAAAAAGGATTTTAAGAAGTATAATGGTAATGATTTAGGCACAATGTCCCTGTGAAAAGATGTTCAGAACATTGCAGGGAGACGGTGGACTGGAAAAGACTGCTGAATGGCGAGAGGAGGAAATAGTATGAAATTCAGCTTTAAGGAGGACGCAAAACGGATTGTTGTCATCTGTATTGCGTCAGTGGTCATGGCGTTAAATATCAAGACATTTGTTCGAACTGGCGGTCTGTATCCGGGCGGCGCGACGGGACTGACGCTGCTAATCCAGCGGATTGTCGAGCTTTTTTTTGGATTTGAGTTACCGTATACGCTCATCAATGTCTTGCTGAATCTGGTGCCGATCTATATCGGATTTCGCTTTATTGGCAAGAAGTTCACGCTGTATTCATGCCTGTGCATCATGCTGACCAACGTATTGACGGATGTTCTGCCATCGAGAGCGATCGTCTATGATACGCTGTTAATCAGTGTCTTTGGCGGAATGATCAACGGCTTTGCGATCAGCATGTGCCTGATGATGAATGCGACAACAGGAGGCACAGATTTTATTAGTATCTATTTGTCAGAGAAAACAGGTATGGATTCGTTTAATATTATTCTTGGCTTCAACGCAGTGTTATTGGTCGTGGCTGGGCTGCTGTTTGGCTGGGAGAAGGCACTGTATTCCATTATTTTCCAGTATGCCTCCACACAGGTTCTGCGCACCTTGTTCAAACAGTACCGTCAGCACACGCTCTTGGTGGTGACAAATCATGCAAGGCGGATTTATGAGGTGATTGCCAAGGACAGCAACCACGGCGCGACAATCATAGAGGCGGAGGGGTCCTATGAGCACCAGGAGCGCAAGATTGTCTATTCTGTCGTGTCGCGGGCAGAGTGCAAAGAGATTATCAAGGGCATCAAGGAAGTTGACCCAAAGGCATTTGTGAATGTAATCAATACACAGCAGGTTTCAGGGCGTTTTTACCAGAGACCTTATGAATAATGTGATAGTATAGTACAAAAAACAATAATTTAATCAAAAAAGGAGAAATAACATGGAAGATTTTAAATTTTCTACACTGGAGTACAAGCGTCCAGACTGTGAGGGTTTCGCAGCGTTTGCGGCAGAGACCAAGGAGCGCATTGAGCGCGCAGCGGGCTATGAGGAGGTGAAGGAGGCAATGCTTGTGTATGACGAGCGGCAGAAAGACTTTTTCACAGATGCCTCGATTCTGCATATCCGGCATACGCTGGATACGACGGATACGTTTTATGAACAGGAAAACGACTATTATGAGAGCGCCTATCCGACGATCCTGCCGCAGCTTCTTTCGGTGGACGAGGCATTGATGAGCAGCCCATACCGCGCGGCGATTGAGAATGAGTACGGAAAGCAGTTTTTTTCGAGAAAAGAACTTGATAAAAAGGCATTTTGCGAGGCAAATATCCCACTGATGCAGCAGGAGGCGAAGCTGTGCAGCGAGTATGAAAAGCTGATGGCGACAGCACAGATTCCTTTTGATGGAAAGACGCTGAATCTGTATGGCATACAGAAGTATTTTGAACATGAGGACAGAGCGGTGCGCAAGGGGGCAGTCCGCGCGTACTCGGATTTTTTTCACCGAAATGAGGAGCGTCTGGAAGCAATCTGGGAGGAGCTGATTCGGACGCGCAATCAGATGGGGCGCAATCTCGGGTTTGAGAATTATATTCCAGTGGGCTATATGAAACAGGGGCGCACAGACTATGGGCAGAAGGAGGTGGAGTCCTTCCGCGAGCAGGTACGCACAGTGATTGTGCCAATCTGCCAGAAATTGTATGAAGCGCAGGCAAGGCGCCTTGGCGTTGCTGATTTTTCATTTTATGATGAAAAGCGCATCTTCCCGGACGGCAATGCAGTTCCTGCGGGCGATGATGATTTCATGGTGAATCAAGCGGCAAAAATGTATCATGAGATGAGTCCTGAGACTGGAGAATTTATTGATTTTATGATCAGTCATGAGCTGATGGATTTGAAGAATAAGCCGGGCAAGGCATCGACAGGATATATGACAGAGTTGCAGCGCTATCTGGCGCCATATGTATTCTCGTGCTTTAACCAGACCATTGGAGATATGCAGGTGCTGACGCACGAGCTGGGACATGCCTTTGCGGGCTACATGGCGATGCGCAGCCAGCCGATCTCTGATTATTATTCTGAGTCAACGGATATCGCGGAGATTCACTCTATGTCGATGGAGCAGTTTTCATACCCTTATGCAGAGCGCTTTTTTGGCGCGCAGGCGGACAAATTCCGTTTCGCCCATTTGCAGGAGGCAGTCACATTTGTGCCGTTTGGCGTGGCGGTGGATGAGTTCCAGCATATCTGTTATGCGAATCCGAATCTGACGCCAAAAGAGCGGACGCTCGAGTGGAAAAAACTAGAACAGAAGTATATGCCGTGGCGTGCCTACGATGCAGATGATTTCTTTGACAGAGGAGGCTATTGGTATCATAAGATTCATATTTATCTGTATCCGATGTACTACATCAATTATACGCTCACGACCATGGGCGCGATGGAGTTCAAGAAAAAGGAGAGGGAGGACCATGCGCGTGCATGGGAGGATTACCTCAAGCTCTGCAAGTGCGGCGGCAGTATGAGCTATCTGGAAACACTGCGCTATGCAAACGTTGCAAATCCGTTTGAGCAGGGCAGTGTGGCGCGTGCGATTGGCGTGGCGCGCGATGAGCTGATGAACAGCAAATTTATGTAGTAAGGAACTGTAGAAAAAGAGCAGCATTTTCAACAGGAGTTGATTTGGCTGCTCTTTTATGCACACGGACGCGGAGAGGAAATAAGCGGCAAATTTAGAATAGAATCTCGATCACACTGGCGCCTTGGTCCGGGGTGACGATGGAATCATTGCCTTCGAGGGTCAGGAAACCGTTCTTCGCCTCCGCGGCGCGCATATTGATCATGCGTATCGTGTAAGGCTTTGTGCTGTCTGCGGTCACAAGAATCGTGTGTCCTTGTCTCTTGATGGAGGCAGAGAGCTCAACGGTATTGTTCATGCCGTACACTTCCGTGTCAATTTTCACACCGTCATGGACGGCATAGACACGCAGTTCACAGCCGTCAGCGTAGTCGTAGTCTGGTCTGTCCTCATGGGCGCCGACTGCCACGACAGAATTTTCACGCACCATCAAAGGAATGCTCAGGTAGCCATGCTGCTCCTCAATCCATGTGCCGCCTCTGTATTCTCTCCCGGTAAAGAAGTTTGTCCAGATACCCTGCGGCAGATAGTATTCTGCGCGGCTCTCCTCATTGAAGATGGGCGCGACGAGCAGGCTGTCGCCGAGCATATACTGTTTGTCGAGATAGTGGCAGGTCTTGTCCTTTGTAAATTCGAGCACCATGCTCCGCATACTTGGAATGCCTTCTGTGGCAGCCGCGATGGCAGTCTTGTAGAGATAAGGCATCAGCTTGGCTTTCAGGCAGGTAAAGAAGCGGACCACGTCAACCGCCTCCTCATCATAGAGCCAAGGCACGCGGTAAGACTGGCTTCCGTGAAGCCTGCTGTGAGAGGAGAGCAGACCAAATGCCACCCAGCGCTTGTAGACATCTGCGGTGGAGGTATGCTCAAAGCCGCCAATGTCATGCGCCCAGAAGCCAAAGCCGGACATGCACAGTGACAGGCCGCCGCGCAGACTCTCCTCCATGGACTCATAGTCCGACCAGCAGTCGCCGCCCCAGTGGACAGGGAATTTCTGGCCGCCGACAGTGGCAGAGCGGGCAAAGAGCACTGCCTGTCCCTTTCCGAGTTTTCGCTCCAGAAGCTCGTACACACATTTGTTGTATAGATACGTGTAGTAGTTGTGCATCTTTTTTGGGTCAGATCGGTCATAGTATACGACGTCGGTAGGGATTCTCTCGCCAAAGTCTGTCTTAAAGCAGTCTACGCCCATGTCAAGAAGCACCTCGAGTTTGTCCTGAAACCATTTCCATGCACCGGGATTTGTAAAGTCTACGATTGCCATTCCCGGCTGCCACATATCCCACTGCCAGACCTGGCCATTTGGACGCTTGATAAAATAGCCTTTTTCCATACCTTCTCTGAAAAGGACAGACTCTTGTCCAATGTAAGAGTTTATCCATACACAAATGTTTAGCCCTTTCTCCTTGATACGTTTGAGCATTCCTGCGGGATCGGGGAACACCTGGCTGTCCCACAAGAAGTCACTCCAGTGAAATTCTTTCATCCAAAAGCAGTCAAAATGGAAAGTCCTAAGAGGAATCCCACGCGCTAACATACCATCGACAAAGCTCATGACCGTCTCTTCATCGTAGTTTGTCGTAAAGGAGGTAGACAGCCACAATCCGAAGGTCCACGGCGCGGGCAGTCCCGGTTTGCCAGTGAGATCTGTATAGCGCCGCAGCACATCTTTCATTTCAGGTCCGTTGATCAGGAAGTAGTCAAGATACGTTCCCTCCACGGAAAATTCTGCTTTTGTGACCATCTCCGTGCCGATTTCAAACTCGACATTCTCTGGGTGGTTGACAAAGACGCCATAGCCTTTATTGGAGATATAAAAAGGAATATTTTTATAGCACTGTTCTGTACTCGTCCCTCCGTCAGCGTTCCAGATTTTGATGCTCTGGCCGTTTCTGACAAATGGGGTGAAGCGCTCGCCAAGACCATATAGTTTCTCATCTACACCGATGCCGAGCTGCTGGCGCATATAGGTGTCCCGGTAGTCGCCTCTGTCGTAGGCAAGCCCCTTCCAGTCTGTTTTCATCAGGGCAAGGTCTTTTGCCTTGGATTCCGTGACCAGCTTCCCATTTCGGGTGTAGCGCATATACCAGTGTTTTTTGCCAATCTCAAGTGCGAGAGAACCACTGTAAATAATGATGCGCTCATCATTTTCATCGGTTTTGAGCGGTTTGGCGCCAGCGTTGATTTCAAAGGCGGGATACGCGTTTACTGCGCCGAGATGATGATAGGTCTGCACGCGGAGAACCTCCTCCATTGGAGCAGTGATAATCAGCGTCAGATTGATGCCGCCGAGGGTGTCTCCCCTGTGATTGATGGGGATAGTCGGTGCGCAGATTGTCACTTTGTCTGCCTCTGCTTTTGTAAAATATGCCTGCTGTGGTGCAAAGCATTCACAGCCCTCCTGCTGAAGCCAGCAGCCGTTACTGAATTTCATTCGTCCCTCTTTTCTGCGCCGGTTTTGTTTTATCATTATATTATCGTGCTTCTGGAATGCACCCGGCACTGTGCAAGCGTGTCTATATGTATCATATCACATCACAGAAAAAATAGAATGAAATAATTAGTGATTTTTACATTATTTTTTTGAAGAAAAATTGGTCAAAATAATGAAAATATGATAAAATAAAATTAAATAGTGTTCGGAAAATTTAAGTATAAAGGAGGAATTTGTATGAAACTTACCTTTGTAGGAGCAGACCATCAAGTGACAGGAAGCTGTCATTTCTTGCAGGCATGCGGCAAAAATATGCTCGTGGACTGCGGTATGCAGCAGGGCTCTAATCCCTTTGAGTGCTGTGAGATGCCCGTGGACGAGGCGCAGATCGACTATGTGTTTCTGACACATGCGCATGTGGACCATTCGGGAAATCTGCCATTATTGTATGCGCGGGGCTTCCGCGGACAGGTTTTTACGACGGAGGCGTCTTCTGGCCTGTGTTCCATCATGCTGCGCGACTGTGCGCATATTCAGATACAGGAGGCAGAGTGGAAAAACAGAAAGGCAAAACGGCATTCCGGATTAGAGCCGGTCGAGCCGGCATACACAATGGAGGACGCGGACGGTGTGATCAGAAATATCGTTGCCTGTGCCTATAATGAAAATATTCAAATCAGCGACGGCATCAGAATACGGTTTACCGATGTCGGGCATCTGCTTGGCTCTGCCAGCATTGAAGTCTGGCTGACAGAGGACGGCGTGACGAAAAAGATTGTATTCTCGGGTGATATCGGCAACAAGAACCAGCCGCTCATCAAGGACCCTATCTACACGAAAGAGGCGGATTATGTGGTCATGGAAGCCACTTATGGAGACCGATACCACGCCAAACAAAAGGAAGGGTATGTGTCCGATCTTGCGGAGGTGATTAACAAAACCTTTGCAAAGGGCGGCAACGTGGTCATTCCGTCTTTTGCGGTGGGCAGGACACAGGAGATTTTGTATTTCCTTCGGAAAATCAAGGCAGATAACATGATTCCGAATTTTCCGCGCTTCGAGGTGTACGTGGACAGCCCGCTCGCTGTGGAGGCGACAGGCGTTTTCCAGAAAAATATCTACACCTGCTTTGACGAGGAGGCGATGGAGCTCGTGAACAAGGGCATCAATCCCTTGAATTTCCCGGGACTAAAGCTTGCCATCACGAGTGAGGAATCTAAGGAAATCAACTTTGACATGACGCCAAAGGTGATTATCTCCGCGAGCGGCATGTGCGAGGCAGGGCGTATCCGCCACCACTTGAAGCATAACTTGTGGAGACCGGAGTGCACGATACTGTTTGTGGGGTATCAGGCAGCAGGCACGCTGGGACGCATCTTAATAGAAGGCGCGGACGAGGTGAAGCTGTTTGGCGAGCCAGTGGAGGTTCGGGCAAAGATCACACAGCTTCCGGGACTCAGCGGCCACGCGGACAAGGGCGGACTGATTGAATGGATTAATGCTTTTGAAGAAAAGCCTGACAAGGTTTTTATCGTGCATGGAGAGGATACTGCGTGCAGCCTGTTTGCAGAATGCCTGCGTCTGGAGCACGGACATGATGCCTATGCACCTTATTCTGGCACAAGAGTTGACCTGATCACAGGCGCTGTCGAGTTTGAGGCTTCTCCTGTTGCTGTCAAGAAGCGTCTGCGCAGCGTATCGGATGTATTTGCAAGACTGCTGGCGGCTGGACAGAGACTGATCGCAGTGATTTACAAGAATGAGGGCAGGCCGAACAAAGAGCTGGCAAGATTTGCAGACCAGATCAATTCTCTGGCAGATAAGTATGATTAATAGAAATGCTATATATCTGTAAAAGAAAGGGGAACAAACATGCAGCTCATAGCGGCGGTAGACAACAATTGGGCAATCGGTTTTCAGAACAGTCTGCTGGTGCGCATTCCAAGAGATCAACAGATGTTTAGAGAAATGACGGAGGGAAAAGTCATCGTTGTGGGCAGAAAGACATTTGAAACCTTTCCGCAGAAGCAGCCGCTGAAAAACCGCGTCAATATCATTCTCTCGAGAGATCAAAAATATAAAGTCAAAGGTGCCGAGGTAGTGCATAGCATGGACGAACTTTTGGAAGCGCTGAAAAATTATGACAACAGGGACGTTTTTGTGGCAGGGGGCGCGGGCGTGTACGAACAGCTTCTCCCCTATTGTGACACAGCACATATCACAAAGATTGACTACACCTATCAGGCGGACGCGTACTGCCCGCGGCTGGACACAATGGCAGACTGGCACTGCACAGCAGAGAGTGAGGAGCAGACCTATTTTGACATCGAGTATTATTTTCAGAAATATGAGAGAAAAAAATAGCAGGAAATGTTGACTTTTGCGCGTTAACGTATAATAATAAGAAATTAAGAAGCGGACGCAGAGCAAGCCTTTGCGTCTGCTGCAACAAATCAGAGGAGGAAAAGGTGAAAATGGAGAAGAAAGATTTGGATTGGTCCAGCCTTGGCTTTGGCTACAGACAGACTGATAAAAGGTACGTTACGAATTTTAAGAACGGTGCGTGGGACGAGGGCGGACTCACAGAAGATGCCACAATCGTACTAAATGAGTGCGCCGGGGTTTTGCAGTATGCACAGACCTGTTTCGAGGGCTTGAAAGCATACACGACACAGGAGGGGAAAACGGTCGTGTTCCGCCCAGATCTGAATGAGCAGCGTATGCATGACAGTTGTGTGCGCCTTGAGATGCCGACGCTCCCAGAAGGGCGTTTTGTGGAGGCTGTCAAGCAGGTGGTACGGGCAAATGAGGCATATGTGCCGCCTTACGGCTCTGGTGCGACCCTCTATATCAGGCCTTATATGTTTGGCATGAATCCCGTCATCGGCGTAAAGCCAGCGGACGAGTATCAATTCAGAATCTTTACGACCCCAGTAGGACCTTATTTTAAAGGCGGCGCCAAACCGCTCACGATCAGAGTGAGCGATTTTGACAGGGCAGCGCCAAACGGGACAGGCCATATCAAGGCAGGCTTAAACTATGCAATGAGCCTTCATGCGATTGTCACCGCGCACAAGGACGGCTTTGATGAAAATATGTATCTCGACCCCGCAACGCGCACCAAAGTGGAGGAGACCGGCGGCGCAAACTTCCTCTTCGTGACAAAGGACAATAAAGTTATCACGCCAAAATCCAGCAGTATCCTTCCGTCCATCACCCGCCGCTCACTGATGATTGTTGCAAAAGAATATCTTGGACTGGAGGTGGAGGAGCGCGAAGTGCTCTTTGACGAGGTGAAGGATTTTGCAGAGTGCGGTCTGTGCGGCACGGCTGCTGTCATTTCCCCAGTAGGAAAGATTGTCAACAAGAATGAAGAAATCTGCCTGCCGTCAGGCATGAATGAGATGGGACCAGTGACCAAGAAATTATATGACACATTGACTGGCATTCAGATGGGGCGTGTTGAGGCGCCTGAAGGGTGGATTGTGGAGATAGATTGAAAAATGATGTCATCGCAGTAAATTGTGCTGATTTGGATTATCTAAAATAAAAATGAGGCTGTTGGCAAAACAGTCTCATTTTTATGCACACGGGCACGGAATCTTCTCTACTCATTTTTGACTTCCCAGACGACAAAGACTTCTGGAATCTGACCTTCAACATTTGACCAGTCCGCATTGGCATTGCAGGCGCCAGTCAGCCAGAAGGAATATTTTTGAAAACCATCATAGTCCTCTTGTTTGGCGGTGTCTGTCAGTTCATATACATTTTTTTCGCCATCCCACACAGTCTCATAAGCATCTTCGGGCGCATTGATCACCGCGTTTAACACCGCCGCATCCGAAGTGATCGGAATTGTGTTTGTGCCGTCCGTCAATGCCAGATAAATGCTGGTTGATGTATCATCAGCATCGAAAGTACTGTTTTCGGACATGGTGATGCTTTCCGAGTTGGCAATGGTTGCCTTTACGGTAATCTTGACTTCGCGGCTGCTCATATTTGTCACGGTCAGTGCATTGCTCACATTATCATAAACCGGTCTGCCATCCTCTGTTCTGGAAGTTTTAAAATATAAAGTCTTATCGTGTTCGAACGCCACTTCATCTGTGCCGCCATACTTCTTGGCATCAGTCAGTTCAATCAGTCCCTGCGGGTCTAAAATATAATCAAATGTTGTGTCATCTTCTGGGATTGTCGGAAGAATCACCTTGAAAACGTCCGCTGGTACAGAGGAATCAGGAGCTTCTTCTGTCTCAGTCTGGGTTTCGGTTTCCTCTGATGCTGTAGCAGATTCAGTCTGGGTCTCGGATTCTGTTTCAGTTTCCGTATTTTCCTCCGATTCCATCTCGGTAGTTGGTTCAGTACTCGTCTCGGATTCCATTTCGGAGGTAGTTTCAGAGTTCTTTTCGGAATCCGTGTCAGAAGTAGTTTCAGAGTTTGTTTCGGATTCTGATTCGGAGTTTTTCTCAGCTTCAGCTTCGGAGTTTTTTTCGGAGCCGTTCTCAGAAGTGGTCTCGGAGTTCTTTTCAGAGCCGTTTTCGGAAGTCATTTCAGAGTTTTTGTCAGAAGCGGCTTCGGAGTTTTTTTCGGATCCAGTGTCAGAAGCAGCCTCAGAGTTCTTTTCGGATGTCACTTCGGCAGTAGTCTCCGTGCTCTTCTCGGCCTCTACCTCAGAATTTATCTCCGTTTTTTTCTCAGATTCAGAAGTAGCTTCCATGTTTGTTACAGATGCGGCTTCAGATGCGGTGGAATCTTCTGTCTCTTGCTGTTCAGAAGCATAAACAGACCAAGTCATCGCGGAATGGCTACTAAGAATCAACGCCGCAGTCATAAGTCCAGTTAATATTTTTTTATGTTGAATCATCGTCGGACACCTCCTCTTAAAAAAATATATAGTATAAAACCATTGATCTTGTTTGAATGTACATGTTTTATAGACAGTATAACAGATTTTGGACGCGGAGGCAATCAATAGATAGAATTTTCGGATTTTTACGATTTTATCAATCAGATACGGGAATGGTTTGAGGCAGACTGGAACGTTTTTGAAAAGTGTTGTAGAGATTGGCTTTACGGACTATTTGCGAAAACGTCAGAGGGATGCATAGAATACTATGTGGAAGATTCAATAGGATACTGAATACTGTTAGTGGTTGCAGATTTCTTTTGACAGGAGGTATATTGTCTAAAAATATTTAAGATAAATATAATATTTCTTGATTTTTTGACGATATTAGTGTAGAATCATGATATGTGTAATAAAGTAACATTTTAAAATAGCTGTTGCTGATATTTTATGATAGTCTTTTTCTGTGTCGTTATTGGGAGAAAATTAGAATATAGGTGTTTAGACAAAACATACATAATCCATATGATATTATTTTATGTACCAATAAACAGAAATTCGCTATATAAAATAAAATTAATATTGATGGGAGGTGTGAAATGTCGGAGCAGAAAGGCAAGCTCTCTAAGGGAGGCATCATTGCTCTTGCAATATGCGCTGTAGTGATTATCATACTGCTGGGATTGGTGATTTTTCTAATGCTGAACAAAGAAAAAAAGGAAGAACCAATCAGGCGCAATATTGTAGTCAACGAGAAAAATGTTGACAAAGTGATAGAACAGCTTGGAGAAGAGCGAACGGCGCCCGGTTCCTATGAAGTGACAATGAACACGACATGGAATTTCCCGAGTGGAGATGCAGCTTCGGAAAATGCATACGTAAAAAATGCTGAGGCGAATACCAATTCCGTTTATTTTGATGTAACACTAGAAGAAACGGGTGAGACAATCTTTGAATCGCCGATTATCCCAGTAGGAAGCTGGCTGGATAATATTACGCTGGACAGTGTTTTGGAGGACGGAATCTATGATTGCGTGATTACCTATCATCTGCTTGATGAGGAGGAACAGAGTATCAGTACCGTAAAACTGACGCTCAAGATTGTGATCGGTCAGTGAATGCACGGCATATCGTTACAGTGTATTCCATCGATATAAGGTAACTAATCATTTTCATTATTTCAAGGAGGAATAAACATGAACAATTACAAAAAGATTTTAGCCGGCGTGCTGGCTACAAGCATGGTTCTGAGCAGCTCTATGGTTGCGCTTGCCGACGAAGGGCGGACAACAGGATCTGGTAAAGTAGAGGGAGCATTGTCTCATGACGTATTTAGTGTAGTGCTTCCTACAGAGGAGACCTATTCTGGAGCATTTGACTATGTAATGGATCCATTGGATTTGCTTCAAGATGCTAATAATGATAAGTATACTGGCTATACATTTGATAATGCCAGTGGCGGATCTTTGTATTTCTATGAGTTTGATCCTACAGATCCCAAAAAGTATAAGAATGAAAGTAGGGCACTGACAGTAGAAAATAAAAGTACGAAAGATGTAAAACTTACAGTAAAAGTGACAGCTTCATCTGTGGATGGAATCACAATGAGTGCAAGTAATGATTTTAACGCGGGTGCTGATACAGATACGAGTCTTTATATGGCGTTAGTAGGAGTTGAAGCTGATGGTACGACTGAAACTGCTTATGTGTTCGATAGTGCAGGAATTGCTTGCTTTACGACAACATTGAATGCAATTGAAAAAGGCTCTGCAAGCGATCCAGATCCATATATAGTACAGTGGAATCCTATCAGAGATTCTTATGAATATGTTTGGAATCCTGCATCTGCAGCTACCAATACAGTTGATAAGCATTCGTTTAAACTGACAGGAAAATGTAATCCGGTCAAGACAGCAGCAAATGCACATCCAAGTCGCGAGGATTGGCTGGAAGCTTTAGAGCCTGGTTTGAGCCCTGAACTGGAGATTGTCTGGACGGTGGAAAATCCGTTTGAAGTGCAGGTTACTATGGATACTACTGGTTTGATTAAAATTGCAAATTGCGATGGTGCTTTGTGGAATCCTATAGTTATTACCGATGCGAGCGGAGAATATACATTAACAGGTAATGATGGTAGTTGGACAGTTTGGGACGATGATATTAAAGTTGAAAAACAATACCAACTTTCAACTTCATGGATGTCATATTTATCAGGAAAGACAGCAACAGCAACAGTTACGTTGAAAGATGGAAAAACAAGTTCGAGTACTGTAACATTCCCATAAAATATATAAAATTTGATATAACAAAAAATACTCCAAAATACGAAAAATTAATCGAGGCAATCAATGAGGAAACGACACAAGCAGCAAGTAGAAGAATTGGTCAGACAGATCGAACAGGCACATGACCAGATTAAAAAGTATATTGATCAGAATAAGATTCAAGCAGCACTAGGACTTTTGGAAGACTGTCAGAGTGCGGGCATTTCTATTGGTACACTAATTGAACAGTCAGAAGGAGAGGGTAATGCTACAGTATCCATGTTGGAGGAATACTGTGAATTGGTCTATCAGATTCATGAGACATTAAATATCAATGAGGTACATTCAGCCAAGAAATCCTCAAAGCTGTTAAGACAGAAATTGATTCGAATATCAAACAGCATTAAAAATGAGATCAGTGTAAAGAGAGAAGCTGTTTTTCTCCCCTATAAGGCAAGTATGTGGGATAGTATGGAGAGTGTGTGGCAGGCAGCCGATGCAGATCCTGACTGTGATGCCTATGTCATACCGATTCCATATTTTGATAAAAATCCTGATGGAAGTTTTCGTGCAATGCATTATGAAGCAGATCAATTTGCGGCAGATATTCCAGTCATAAAGTATGATGAATTTGATTTTGAGGTTCATCAACCAGATATAATATTCATACATAATCCATATGATAATATAAACTTTGTGACAAGTATCCACCCATATTTTTATTCTGATAATATCAAAAAAATTACAGACTGCTTGGTCTATATTCCATATTATGCCACAGCGGGCGGCATGAGCGAGGGACAATCGCTGTGCCCAGCATATGCATATGCTGATTATATCATTATTCAGGCTGAGAAGTACAGACAATATTTTGATGCCAGAATTCCAGATAGCAAGTTCCTCGCACTGGGGTCGCCCAAATTTGACAGTGTGATACATAAGTGTCAGAATTCGCCCAACCCACCGCAAACGTGGGATTTGGGCGGTAAAAAAGTGTATTTTTTCAATACAAGCATTGGAGGAATGCTGGGAAATACGGAGGTATTCCTCAAAAAAATGCGCTATGTATTTGATATTTTTAAGGGCAGAGATGATGCCTGTTTATTATGGAGACCGCATCCTTTGATGGAGTCAACGTTTGATTCCATGCGAAGTGCATACAAGCCTTGGTATGAGGCATTAAAAAAAGAATTTATTGATGAAAAGATTGGAATCTATGATGATTCACCAGATATAGAACGAACAATTGCGTTGTCAGATGCTTATATCGGCGATACCTTATCAAGTGTCACGGCACTGTTTGGCGTGGCAGGAAAACCCATATTTACCTTAAATAATTATATTCAGACACTGCCAGAACAGGATGACTGGCGCGGAGAGCGAATCAACATTCAGTTTGATGCATGGGGCGATGACAGGTATCAAGTGACGAAAAATAATCAGATATGGTATTCAGAAAACAATGATTATCATTATAAATTTTATATGGATTTGGAAACTGGGTATTTTGCTGGAGGATATTATCTCAGAGCGTTAGAAATTCGGGACAGGCTTTATGTGTTTCCGGGAAATGCCCAGCACCTTTTGGTGATACAGGATAAAAAGATAAGGAAGTTAGAGTTCAAAAAATATAATTTACAGGGAGCTGCCTTTAATGGATACTGGTATAACGATAAGTATTTATATCTGTTTCCGTTTATGTATCCGCAGCTTGTTCGTTTTACAATTGAAACTGAAGAACTTTGTTATATAGAGAATGTCAAACCATTTTATCTGCGGCAGAATGCACAGGGCGAATGGAAACAGGGCGGAATTGGAGAATATGAGAATGAACTGATCTTTGCATCTCCGGAGGATGATCAGTTTCTTTTTATGGATGTGGATACTTTAAAGATCAGGATGCTTTGCAGTAATACGCCAAATCTTGCTGGAACACAGGGATGCTGGATTGATGGTGAAGAATTATGGCTGTTTCCTATAAAGGGGACAACAATCGTTCGTTGGAATTTTCAGACAGGGGAAACAAGGGAATATAGTGGTGTGCCAGAATCTTTCCATTCTTTGAAATGGCCTTATGAATCTGAAACGGATGAATATGCGTTTGGCGGTATAGCGATTTTTGATACAGATGATGAACAAAAAATCATTATTGTACCGAATAGGGGAAATATGTATTTGGAATTAGATAGAGATACAGGGAAAATGAAGGAGTGGAAATTACCAGTAGGTTCTGAAACAAGAGGAAAAAATGGGTATTTCTTAACTGGAGGAATGGGGAGATTTGTAATTACATGGCAACAGGTTGGAAAGCCAGATTGCAGAGTTTGGTATGCACCAGAAAGAAAACTATATGATATCAATGTGTTTACCAAGGAGTATAAAGAAGTTGAGATTGAGTTTGACTATGAGGATTTGATTGCGCATGAACCGGGTTTTATGGAAGAGTCCGAGTGGATGCAGTACAGTTTGAGTGAGAATGCATTCAATTCTCTCAAGGATTTTCTGGATGGCAAAATTACAGGAAATCAATATAACAGGGAAAAACAGCTTGAAGCGTTTTCAAAGATTAATGCCAATACAGATGGCACCTGTGGCAAAACAATTTATGAATATATAAAGAAGAATGGTTAAAAAGTGCAGTTTATGAGGAGGGGTTATGGCAAGAGTAATTACATACGGGACATTTGACCTCTTCCATGAAGGACATTATCGATTGTTACAGCGGGCTAAGGCACTGGGAGATTACTTGATAGTCGGCGTGACAACGGAGGCATACGACAAAGCACGAGGAAAACTAAATGTGGTTGATTCGCTAGTGACACGAATAGAGAATGTAAAAAAGACAGGATTTGCAGATGAGATTATCATCGAAGAGACACAAGGACAGAAAGTAAATGATATTCGCAGATTTCACATAGACATCTTCGCTATTGGTTCAGACTGGACAGGTGCATTCGATTATTTAAAGGACTATTGCCAAGTGATGTATTTGGAGCGGACCAAAAATATTTCCAGCACAATGCTGCGGGAACAGAATAGTCCGATTCAGCGGATTGGAATTATTGGGACAGGACGAATTGCGGAACGTTTTATTCCAGAGGCACGGCTGGTTAGTGGAGTCAGCACACAGGGAGTCTATAATCCTCATTTGGAAAGTGCCGTAAGATTTGCACAGAAGTGGGAAATTAATGCATATAAAGAAATCGAAGCGTTTTACGAGGCATCAGATGTGATATATATCGCATCGCCGCATGAAACGCATTTTGGATATATTCAATCCGCTTTGGCGCACGATAAGCATGTGCTCTGCGAAAAACCGATGGTGTTAGAAAAACATCAGGCAGATGAATTGTTTTGTTATGCCAAACAACACAATCTTATTTTACTGGAAGGTATCAAAACAGCATATTGTCCGGGCTTCCATAAACTATTAGGAATTGCTTGCAGTGGTACGATTGGAGCAATAAGAAATGTGGAGACATGTTTTACAAAACTTGAGAACCCACAATATAGAGAACTGACAGACACGCGATATGGCGGAAGCTTTACAGAACTTGGAAGCTATGTGATGCTCCCGATCTTAAAGCTTTTGGGAAAAAAGTATACGTCCATTCGATTTGACACCATTAATGATGAAAATGGATTGGATATTTTTACAAAAATATCGCTGGAATATCCATCTGGTATTGCGACGGCGACTTGTGGTTTAGGGGTAAAGTCGGACGGCAGATTATTAATTGCAGGCACAAAGGGCTATATCGTGGCGGAGGCGCCTTGGTGGAAAACTGCCTATTTCGAAGTGCACTATGAAGATTTAGACAAAACAGAAAAATATTCAGAAACATTTTTAGGCGATGGGCTGCGTTATGAAATTAGCGACTTTTTGTCCATGATTAACGGCAGCAGTAGCAGCGAATTTAAATTGACGCGCGGTGAATCCATTGCATTATCAGAGATTATGGAAATATTTTTACGAGAAAAACGTGGGTATAGAAATAGATGAGTATGAGATTATGGGCACATAGGGGATGCAGCCAGATGTATCCAGAGAATACACTGTTAGCTTTTGAAAAGGCGGCAGCCATACATGGTTTGACAGGGATTGAACTGGATATACAAATGACAAAGGATGGTGAGTTGGTTGTTATTCATGATGAGCGTGTGGACAGAACTACAGAGGGAATTGGGTTTGTTCGGGATTATACACTACATGAATTAAGAAAGCTTCATATCTATGCAGGTATAAATTCGAGCCAGCAAATTCCGACGATGGCGGAAGTTTTTGACTTGTTACAAACATATTTAAAAACGGGTTTTATGCTGAATATAGAGTTAAAGAACAGCATTTATCCTTATGAGGGTATGGAAGAAAAGGTTGTGGAGATGGTACACAGGTATGGATATCAGAACGCAATTATTTTTTCAACGTTTTATGCTAAATCACTTGAGAAGCTAAGTAGATTAGACTCGAATGCTAATTTGGCAATCTTGGATACTAAAATTTCAGATTGTTTGTATAAAGCCAAAGGAGGCTGTGGTGCTGTGGCGCTTCATCCATTTTGGCGGGGAATAGATTTGCCGAAAGAGCAGTTTGAGGAATATGCTGTGCGAGCGTGGATGTCAGGTCATTTGTACCCTGAAAAGCCGACAAGTACATTGTTGGATCTGACAGTGCTGGAAATGAAGGGAATAACAGACGTGATATTGAATGAGCCAGAGAGATATCTGGCATGAAAGTACTGAGGACAGAAGAATGGCAGAATTTGAATATACGCCTCAAATAATACGAAAACTGCAAATGATTGAGCTTGATATGCTCAGGGAGGCGGATAGGATCTGTAGAGAAAATGGCATTCATTATGAATTGGATGGCGGCACTCTATTGGGCGCAGTCCGACATAAGGGATTTATTCCATGGGATGATGATATTGATATCAGGATGCTCAGGAAGGACTATGACAAGTTTTGTGAGGTATGTAAGGAGCAGCTAGACAGAAACAAGTATTTTTTACAGACATATAAGACAGATCCAGGATATCGTTGGGGTTATGCCAGAATCCTTCGAAAAGGGACATACTTCAGCCGTAAAAATCAGGAAATGCTCACAATGAAAAGGGGGATATTTATCGATATATTTCCTTGTGATGGAATGCCGGAAAAACAGCCATTTAAAGCAATTTTTAATTTCAGATGTTATATTGCAAGAAAAATATTGTATTCACCGGTGGGGGCAATACATGATAAAAGCTATTTAAAGCGGTGTGTGTATAAAGTGCTTCGGCGGATTCCTGCAAGTGTTGCATTTCGTGAGTTTGAAACACTTGTCCGTAAATATCGGAATAAAAATACAAGATTGATTCGGACATTGGGATGGGGAGCACCAGAAGAAAATAAAGGGTTTTTGAGGAAATGGATGCTACAGTCCTGTGACATACAATTTGAAGATTTATTGGTAAAAGCGCCAGTTGATTATGATGGATTTCTTAGATTTATGTTCGGGAAGGATTATCTCACGCCGCCGCCAAAGGAACAGAGAAAACCAAAACATACAGCAACATATATAAAATTTGGGAAAGAATTATAAAAGAGGCAGATGCTATGAAGGTTGAAGAATTTAATGTTTTGTATTCTATTCATAAACAAAATGGAATCATCAATTGTGAGGATATTTCAAGAAGAACAGACTATGAAATTTCAAAAGTAAACAATATCGTTAGTGAATTGAAAGCGAAAAAATGTTTGGAAAATGGAATCACAAAAATCGGGTATGACCAATTGAATATGTACAAGGTTGACAATGCGATTATCATGGCAGCTGGATTTGGATTAAGGAGTCTCCCGCTATCGCGTTTTGTGCCGAAAGGGCTTTATGAAGTAAAGGGAGAAGTTTTGATTGAACGGCAGATTAGGCAGTTAAGAGAAGCTGGAATCAAGGAAATTATTGTTGTTGTAGGATATTTAAAAGAGCAGTTTCAATATTTGAAAGAAAAGTATAATGTACTAATAATCGAAAATGAGGATTACTATCGTTACAATAATATTTCTTCAATTTATGCAGCACGAGATTATTTAAAAAACAGCTATATCTGCTGTTCAGATAATTATTTTAATATCAATGTTTTTGAAGAATATGTTTATGATTCTTACTATTCATGTAAATATACCCATGATTATGCGGAAGAATATTGTGTTACAGAAACAGAAGGGAATTATATAACAGAAATTCATAAGGGCGGAAGCAATGCGTGGTATACAATTGGAGAGGCATTTTTTTCAAAACAGTTTAGTGAAAAGTTTTTTAGATTTTTAAATTCTGAATATAATGAGCCAACAACAAAGAAGATGCTTTGGGATGATTTCCACATCAGGCATATACAAGATTTACCCATTTTGCTTGTGAAATATTCGGATGAAATTGTACAGGAATTTGATACCATAGAAGATATTATTACATTTGATTCTGAATTTGTACATTATCTTGATAAGGTTTTGGCGGCAAATTCAGATGTATGTGCTTCGGTGCCAAACTTGTTTGAAAAATATGATGATGTAGAACGTTATAATTCTGCTGTGACAGATCAGCATACAGGGCGTTTGCACTTAAATGAAAATACATTTGGACCAAGCCCGACATGTCTGGAGGTTTTGAAAGATATTACCCTGCGGGATTTGTATGAATATGATATGGCAACAAAAGATTTTCTTGTGGAAGGGCTTTCAAAATATTTTTCAATTCCAGAAGATGATATTTACATTCATAATGGTTCAGCAGAAGTAATTAAGTCCGTGTTTTCAATTGCTCTTGAAAGAGGAGACTGCATTCTGACCTCTAATCCCGGATGGAGTTATTATGCAAGCCTGGCTAAAGAGAAATTTTGTACTGTACAATATTATGATGTATTAAAAGATGATTATACTTATTATGTTGATGTGGAAAGCATTCTGGCAATGGCAAAGAAATATCATCCTAAGCTTATCATTATAACCAGTCCGCATAACCCTACAGGATGTAAGATTGACGGCAAGGCAGTGGAGGTAATCATCAAGGAAAATCCCGATTCACTGCTCTTGTTAGATGAAGCCTATTGGGGATTTTCAGAGGAGGACATTGATGTCAGAAGATTAGTGGAGACTTATACCAATATTATAATATCAAGAACATTTTCCAAATATTATGGTCTGGCAAATATGCGTGTAGGCTATGGTTTCTGTAATGCAAAAGTAAAGCATATATTTGGACTGGATTTGCCGTTGTTCAGGGAAAGCTCTATATCTCGGAGAATGGCTGTTGCAGCATTACAGGACAGAGATTACTATATGGAAATGGAGCAAAAATTAAATGAGGCAAAAACATGGTTTATGGATGAGTTAAATGAGATTCCATCTGTACGTGTTTTTCAATCCTGTGCAAATTTCGTGGCAGTACGAATAGAACATGTGGACATGCAGGCACTAAAGGAGGCTTTGAAGCAGAATGGTATTTTGATCAGATTGTTTGAAGATCGGGATGAAATCGTGGCACGGATCGCAATAGCAGATCGGGAGATGATGGAGAATGTGGCAAAGACGATAAAAGGATATGTCAGTAAATAGCACTGGCAAATAAATAGAAGGTAGAGAAATAATGACCAGATATCAAACAATAAGAAATGGAATTGAACAGGCTTTGAAATTAGGAAAACGTAATTTTATTATATATCCATTTGGAGAGAATGGTTTATTGACAAAAGAAATATTAAATAAATGTTTTGGTATAGAAGAAAATTTTATTGTAGATAAAAGATTGTCAAAATACAACCTTGAAATCAAAAGTTTAGAATACTTTAGTGACATTGATAACAGCCAATATACAGTATTGCTTACAATAGAAAATCCAGTTTCATATGAGGAAGTACATCGTAGTCTGGAACAGTATTTTTCAAAAGACTGTATTATAGAGCTGTTTGCGGGGGAGACTGTCCGAAAACCCCTGAGAGGCGATAACAGGATTTTAAACGTAGGATTATCGCCCAAACAGAGCTAAAAAACGCTTACAGAGCGATTTTTATAAATGCACCTTGAAAACTGAATAAAGTACGCTAAATAAACAAATATGTGGGACTTTTCCACCAATATCTGGTATAATGGGAGTATCTTAAAAGTTCCAGTTTAGCGGGGTGTTTTCCATGCCATATATAGTAAAACCTATCAATAGAAACCAGGCGGTAATAAATACACTTGATTCCATGGTGGAATGGGATAGTATTGCAAGAGTAATCGATTGTTTTGTGGATCACATAGACTTAAAAGAGATGGGATTCGAAAAAACAGAACCAAGTTTTGAAGGAAGGCCATGTTATGATCCGCAGAGTATGCTGAAACTATATCTATACGGATACCGCAATAACATCCGGTCATCCAGAAAACTTGAGGCGGCATGCGTCACAAACATTGAAGTTATGTGGATGCTTGGCGGACTCCGTCCTGACTTCCGCACGATATCTGATTTCAGGAAAGACAATGCAGACAATTTAAAGGAAGTATTTAAGGAATTTCTAAAAAGGGTAACCGTAGATCTGGAAACAGGATACGTGTCTATAGATGGGAGTAAGTTTAAAGCCTGGAATGGAAAAGACAGCAATTTTACCATTATGAAACTGGATGACAGGATAAAGTGGCTGGAAGACCACACACAGGAATACCTGCGGCTGATAGAGGAAGCGGATAAAGAGGAGGAGGCTGTCAGTGGAACGCTGACCAGGGAAGAACTGGAAGCAAAACTGAAGGAGGCAGAGGAAAGACTGGAGAAATACCGTTCATACAGGGAACTGATGGAGAAAGAAAACCACACGCAGATTTCACTGACAGATGCAGATGCGCGGCTGATGAAAAATAAAAATGGAATGGACGTGTCGTACAATGTCCAGACAGCAGTGGATTCAGAGACGCACCTGATCATGGATTACCTGGCGACAAACCAGGCAACAGACCATGGATTAATTGCTCCGACAGCGGAGTCCATTAAACAGGAAGCCGGGGACAGGATTATTGAAGCTGTGGCAGATAAGGGATACGAACAGGCCGAAGATATGGTGTCATGTCTTGAGAAAGGAATTATTCCTAATGTCATTCTGCCAGACGGACAGGACACATATGAACTGGAGATCGAGTATGAGGAAGCAGGGGAGTTAAATACAGCAGGCACGAATGCAGAAGAACTGAAGAGATGTCTTCATGCGGGAGTGGTGCCGGAAGCATATGCGGATGTAATAGAAGGTATGGAGGTAGCAGAGGTAAGGAGAAAAGTTTCGGACGGGCCGGAACAAAAAGTGGAGAGCCCCTATGGAACAGAAGAGGAAATGAAAAACCGTGCAGGGGAAGGGTATTTTGTCAGGGATCCGGAAAGGGATCTGGTTTACTGTCCCGGAGGGGAAATCCTCAGGAGAAAAAGCATCAAAAAAAATGGGGCGACAAGATATGCCAACAGGCAGGCGTGCAAGGGATGCCCATACCGTGATAAGTGTGTGAACGGGAAGGGAAACACGAACTGGAAGGAAACGGATTTTGGCAAAGACAGCCTGGAAAAGAAAGCAAAGTGGTGGAAACCGGAAGAAGCGGAAAACTCAGAAGAAGAAACAGAGAAACCAGGAAAAAAGAACCAGAAGAAGGCAAAGTACCATTTTGAAAAGAAAAAGGTAGTCAGGTTTAAACTCAGGCCGGACAGGGAAAAAATGAACCAGCGGATGTGTATTTCAGAGCATCCGTTTGGAACAATAAAACGAGCAATGGGAGCAGCCTGCTTTCTGTTAAAGGGTAAACAGAAAGTAGGTGGGGAATTTGCGCTCATGGCCATGGGATATAACCTGTCCAGGGCGTGTAACATGTTCTCATTTGAAGAACTGATGGCACTTGTTGCAGCATAATGGGAAAAATAACAACAAAAAAGCGTATTTTATTCAGTTTTCGAGGTCAGGTAACTATAAACGGACAAATAATGTCCGAAAAACCTGGCATTTTTTGTGCCCAAAATGGCCAAAAATTGTGGGTTTTCGGACAGCCTGTGGGGGGGGTATAGAGAAAATAAGCCATGTTTAACGAAGTGTGGAAAGTATAGTTACGGACCATTATGTAATCATCAGTTTGTGGAGTCTGTTGGTGCATTTTGCAGTTTTGCAGTTGGAACAGATGTATTGGAAAATCATCCAAATAACTATTTGTCAACTCATCCATTTATATATGCTGATCGAAATATATATTCTGCTTTGCAGCATACATATAATGAATGGAATCAAGAAGTGTGGTATTTTGCAGGAGTAGCACCCAGAGGAATTGTGCAAAAGTTTTCTAAGGTGAAGATTGGGAATGATGTTTGGTTAGGAAGAAATGTTTTAATAACAAATAGTTCCAATATTGGAAATGGTGTAATTGCGGGAGCAGGGGCTGTCATTACGAAGAATGTGCCAGATTATGCAGTAGTAGTAGGTGCTCCGGCAAGAATTATTAGATATAGGTATACATCGGAACAGGTAGAGAAATTAAATCGTATAGCATGGTGGAATTGGTCGGATGATGTGATTCGAGAAAGGTATGATGATTTTTATATAGATATTGATGCGTTTATTGAGAAGTATGATACTACTATAAAGTAATATAAACTAATATGTAAAGTTTAGTGTGTGAAGGGGAGGTAGAAGAGGTGTTGCGGGTTTTAGAGGAGTTTAGAGATAAATTAGATTCTATAATACTAAAGGGATTTGGGCATAGAATTGTGTTGTGGGGATATGGGTATTCAGGTAGATTTATAGCGTGGTATGCGGAGTATTATCACAGTATTAAAGTAGATTACATAGTCGAAGATAATTGGGAAAGAAGTATGCCATATGAATTTCCTCTTTTTAGGTCTAGTCTTTTTGATTTTGGTTATAAAGATGTAAAAGATGCCATAGTTTGGTTGACAATTCCTGAAGATGATCGTATTTTTTTAAAAATGCACGAACATGGATATGTCAAAGGAAAATCTTATTTCAATTTTTTAGAGGTTGTGTATGGAAATAAATATACAAATGAAGTGGATGATTCCGTGGAAATATTTTATCAGAAGAAAAAAGGAATACGTGATGTACAGTTTATGGAGTGGCTGGAGTATGTATATGATTGCAATTTAGTAACATCAATTCAGACTCAATACTTTGATAATAAAAATTCCGGCGGACACTATTATGCAATTACTACTCAAAAAGAAATATTTCCGATTTTGGATAAATGTCATTGCATTCCATCAGAAAATGATGCAATTTTTGACTTTGGATGTGGTAAGGGCGGAGCAATAATTTCATTTCTTGATTATGGATTTAAAAAAGCTGGTGGGGTAGAGTTTGAAAAGAAAATTTATGAGGTAATGCTTTCAAATTTTTATAACTTAGGAATAGATACTAAGAATACAGTTTCTTGTATATACGGCGATGCCACAAAAATTACAGAAGCATTAGATGATTATAATTGGTTTTATTATTTTGATCCATTTGAAAAAGACATGTTTGTAGCTACAATCAATAACATCTGCGAAAGTTTAAAAAGAAAACCGCGGAAAGTAACAGTAATTAATATTAATCCAACATTTCATGATGTAGTTCTACAGAGTGGATGTTTTATGTTGACAAATCAATTTACTGTTGATATGCGACAACGGGTAGTGGATATATTTATTAGTAGTACAGAGAAAGGATAAGCATGGAAACGAAGTTGAATAAATTATGTGATGAGAGTTGGAAAAATTTAAAAGATATTATTGTTTTTGGCTATGGACGCTATGGGCGACGTGCCCTCTCGTACTTAAAAAAAGATTTCAATATAATTGCTATTATTGATAATGATATTCAAAAGAGAGACCAAATTGTTGATGGGGTTAAAGTGATAAATTTTAATGATGCATTAGAAATAATTTATAAATACAATATAATAGTTACTGTTCAGGGATTTTATTATCAGGAAATTTGTAAACAGTTAGAGGATGCAGGACTGGTAGAACATATCAATTTTACAACTTGGATTCAGTTTTTTACTGAATGGTACTATAAATATAAGAGAATGATATGCGTTGAAAAAACGGATATTCCGATTACGTCGTTTTGCAGTTTAAATTGCAAAAATTGTTCAGTTTTTACGCCATATATTAAGAAAAAAAAGCATGAAAAAATTGATGATATCAGAAAAAGTGTTGATTTGTTTTTCGAAAAAGTTGATAAAGTATTGGATATGAATTTATATGGAGGAGAACCGTTTTTACATCCACAATTATGTGAAATCATTGACATATTGGCAAATTATAGAGATAGAATAGGATATTTAGGTATTATCACAAATGGCACTATTATTCCTGATGAGAAAGTGATAGACGCATTAAAAAGATATAATATTGGAATTTCTATAAGTGATTATACGAAGTCAATAGATTACGCAGATAAGTTAGAAGAACTTTGTAGAGTATTAGAGTATCATAAGATAAGTATTACACGAACTAAAAATATGGTATGGTTTGATTTGGGATTTCCACCAGTTAAAATAAAATATAATGAAAGTTCCGCAAAAAAACATATGGAATATTGTAACATGGCATGTCATGATTTGATAGGCAGTAAGATATATTATTGTATTGCTGATCGTGCAGCACAGATGGAAGGGCTGATAGCTCCTGACGGTAAATCATATATTAATTTGATGGAAGTGGATAAAAATGATCTGGAAGCAAGAAAAGAAATTTTAGAACTATGTGCTGGTAATGTTGAAGGCGGATATTTAGAGTTTTGCAAAATATGTGGTGGTTATGGGCATGATAACCAATCTATAATTCCGGCTGCAAGGCAAAAGTACTGAAAAAATAAATAAAGTTGTATAATGTTATTAGGAGCAAAATATGTTAAAAGAAAAAGATATGAAGCTCTCTGTAATTGTTCCTGTGTATAATGTTGAAACATATTTAAACAGATGTATAGATAGTATAATAAATCAAACATACAAAAATTTAGAAATAATATTAGTTGATGACGGTTCTACGGACAAAAGTGGAAAGATATGTGATAAGTATGCGGCCATTGATTCAAGAATAAAGGTGATTCATAAGAAAAACGGAGGACTTGTCAGTGCTAGAAAGTACGGGGTTATGAATGCAACTGGAGATTATATAACAGATGTTGATTCAGATGATTGGATTGAAAATCAAGCTTTTTCATATATGATAGAAAAATTAAGTCAATATAATCCTGATATGCTGGTATTAGGACATAAGAAGGAATATATTAACGGAACTGTTGGAACATATAAGCAATATTTAGATGATGGGATGTATCAGGGAAAAAGCTTTGTGGATGAATTTAATAGGTGTGTAGAGAAAAATATATTTTTATGCGCACCAATTAATGAAGTGTTTTGGAATAAAGCGATCAAAGCTGATATTCGCAAACAATATCAATTATGTGCTCCGGATGTTCTGCAAAATTGTGAAGATAATGCAGTGATAATTCCGTGTATAATGAATATTGATAGAATTTATGTGGACTCAGGAAGTTTTTATCATTATTGTGTGCGGGGTGATTCGGTCGTATGGAAAAGTCAGAGTGAGAATTATGAAAACTTTCTTATTTTGTCAGAATATCTAATAAAGTTATGTAGTAATTCTAAAAATATAGGGAAGATCAGAAAAGAATATTTAATGTATCAATTATTTTATCTGTTATTATTATATAATCCGGAAAGATTGATTGGGGTTAATAAATGTGCGGTTTATCCTAAAGTTAAACCAAATAGCCGCATTATTGTATATGGTAAAGGTGCATTTGCTTCTCGTTTTATAAAACGGATGGATGAATTGCAGTATTGTAAAGTAGTAGGTAATATTGACATATCAGATATTAATCAAATTCAACAGTTTTCTCAGGCAAGTTATGATTTTATTATTATTGCAATATTTAGTTCTGAAATTGTTTCATCTACGGTAGTGTTATTAACGGAACTAGGAGTAAGCAAAGATAAAATATTATTTATTGAAAAAGAAAATTTAACAGTTGATGTATTTCCTAAAGATGTTGGAAAGATATGGAATACATATATGGAATGAATAATATATAGTGAAAAACAGTAGACGATTTATATGTGAGCGATTATTAATAAAAGAATTATCTAATTATAGAGGAAATTGTGAGATGAGCAGTGAAGTTATTATTTTTGGCGCAGGGAAATTTGGGCATATTGCATTAAATCAATATGGAGTAAATAATGTAAAATACTTTGTTGATAATAATGTATCCCTCATAGGAAAAAGTATAGAAGGGGTACCAATTAAAAAGGTCGCAGATGCAATAAATGATTCTGAAAGGTATAAGATTATAATAGCCAGCGCAAGCTATAAATCAATGGAAATACAGCTTAAAGCATTAGGAGTACGGAATTACGCTATTTATAAAGATGAATCAGATAGATATTATCCAACTGATATGCTTGTGTATAACCCATATAAAGACAATGCACAAAGAAAGCTTACTGAAAAAGATTGGATAGATAATATGGGTAAAAACATGACTGTTCAAGCTATTAATAAGCAAGTGGAATTATTGTATCAAGATAATAAGTTATTTGAACATATAGAAATTGAAACAATAAATAGGTGTAATGGGAACTGTGATTTTTGTCCTGTTAGTAAAAAAAACGAATCACGAAAGTATGCTGTTATGGAGAGAGGACTTTTTGAAAATATAATAATGCAGCTCGCAGAAATTGATTATACAGGACGCCTTGCATTGTTTTCAAATAATGAACCTTTTTTGGATGATGATATAATTGATAAGCATAGATTTGCAAGGGGAAAACTTCCGAATGCAAAAATGCACTTGTTTACAAATGGTACATTATTAAGTGTAGAAAAGTTTAAAGCAGTTATTGATTATTTAGATGAACTAATTATTGATAATTACCATAAAGATTTAAGATTGATCAAACCATGTGAGGAAATACGAGATTACTGTGAGCAGCATATAGAATTAAAAAATAAAGTAACAATTGTATTAAGAAACCCACATGAAATATTAACTACGCGTGGGGGAGATGCACCAAATAGAAAAGAGATGGTTTCTTATGGGAAGGAACGTTGTGCGCTGCCATTTAAGCAGCTAATAATTAGACCGGACGGAAAAGTTTCGTTGTGTTGTAATGACCCTTTAGGTAAGAATACATTAGGAGATTTGACAAAGGAATCTGTTTTAGATGTGTGGAACAATGATAAATTTAAGACGGTAAGAAAATGTTTGTATGAGGGAAGAGCGAACTGGAAGCATTGTGAGTATTGTGATGCCTTTTATATAGATTGAGAAAAATCTATAATGAATTCATTTATAAATTTGATGAATTAATAATTGGGAAGGGTATACATCATGAAGTATATTATATGGGGATGCGGAAAAAGAGGTACGGCGCTAGCATTATTATTAGGAAAAAATAAAATTTCCGCCTTCATTGACAGCAATATTGATTTGATAGGTACGTTTTGTATGGATATACCTGTCATTAGTTATGAGGATTGTTTGATAAAGAGACAGCAAGAACTGGTTATTGTAGCTGCTAAAGGGTTTGAAAAGAGCATTGGTGCAAAATTAAATCAGGCAGGGGTTCCTTGGATTGCTGTGGAAACACCGGAATGTATATATATATTAAATCAAGTTAGATTAGTTATTAATAAGATTTTAAGTAAAGATGCCTGTAAAGGGAAATATCTAATATATGGCTGGAATGTATATGGAATATATATTTATGAATGTTTAAAGGCATATCAAAGGGAATGTAGTTTTATATTTTACAATGTTATGTCTGACTATATGCAGAAATTGGAGTTTCCTGTAATAAAGGCAGAAAGTTTAAAAGATCAAGATGTTGAAAGAATTTTTCTTTCTGAATCTAATAATGAACAAAAATGGGACAAGAAGATATGTGTTAAAATAACGAATATTTATGAAATATATAGGGAATTTGATTTATTTTATAATCCTACAATAGAGAGATTCCATAATATTCATAAAGGAGAACGCTGCTTTATTGTTGCGACAGGTCCAAGTCTGTGCGTGAAGGATTTAGATATTTTAGAGTCAAATAATGAAATATGCATGTCTGTAAATGGAATTTTTAAGGTGTTTGAAAAAACAAAGTGGCGACCGGATTATTACTTTCTGTCGGATTTATATGGGCTATTACAATGGCAAAAAGATATTTTGCAGATGGAAGTGAAGGAGAAGTTTATTGCTGACACAGGCTGGTGGTTTGAAAATGATGTTCCCCTGAATGTGCACAGATTTCACATTTATGAGAATTGTCCCAAGGAAGGATATCCGAAGTTTACAGAAGATTTTTCAAGATGTTCATATATTTCTAATAGCATTATTTATGATGGAGCATTACAGATGGCTGCATATATGGGATTTAGTGAAATTTATATACTTGGAGCTGATTGTACGGTAGAGGCTACTCAGAAAAAACAGCATTTTATAGAAGATTATGAGGATGAAGCCGTTAGCAAATCATATGGGTTGGATTTACCGCAGCTTTTTAAGGGATATGAATCTGCAAGAAAATATTGTGAACAACACGGAATAAATCTATATAATGCAACACGTGGGGGTGCTCTTGAGATATTAGAGCGGGTAGATTTTGATAGTTTATTTTGAATTTGAATAGGGGATAGATAGCATGATTGGGAAGTATGATGAAAAAAAATGTTTTGATTATGAAAATGGATTTTATCTGACAACAGAGGCATATCGAATGGGAAATATTCTGGCGCATTATGAATTATATAAAAAAATAGTACAATTACCGGGTGATGTTTTGGAGTTGGGAGTATTTAAGGGTGGGAGCCTTATTCAGTTTGCTACTTTTCGGGAGTTATTGGAAAATGAAAGATCAAGGAAAATAATTGGATTTGATGTTTTTGATAAGTTTCCGCAAGCGGATAAAATTGATAGCGATAAAAAATTTGTTAACATGTGGAATGAACAGCACATGGGAGAATTAATATCAATAGATGATATATATAAAAGTTTAGAAATAAAAAATATACATAATGTTAAACTGGTTCAGGGTAATATTTGCGAAACGGTTGATAAGTATCTTATGGAGAATCCATATACCAGAATCAGTTTATTACATATTGACACAGATATTTATGAGCCTAGTAAATTAGGTTTGGAAAGATTGTTTGATAGGGTGGTTCAAGGGGGTATCATTGTACTTGACGATTATGGAACGATTGAAGGAGAAACATTGGCAGTGGATGAGTTTTTTTCAGGTACAAAGTATACAATAAGAAAATTTCCATTTTCACATTCAAAGCCGTCTTATATTGTAAAGGAATAGTGTTAATTTATGGAGTATTTAAAACCAATAGTAGTTGCAGAAATAGGATGTAATCATAAAGGTGATATAGACATTGCAAAAGAAATGATAAAAACAGCATCTGTTTACTGCAAGGCAGATGCTGTAAAGTTTCAAAAGAGATGTAATCATGAACTGCTAACAGAGAAACAGTATAATGCGCCGCATCCAAATCCTGTTAATGCATATGGTAAGACATATGGTGAGCATAGAGAGTTTTTAGAATTTACGGTGGATCAGCATAAGGAATTAAAGGAATTTTGTGAACAGATGAGTATTATCTATAGTACTTCGGTATGGGATTTAACATCTGCAAAGGAAATTGTGAGTCTGATGCCGCAGTTCATAAAAATTCCGTCAGCATGTAATAATCACTTTAAAATGATTGAATGGTTATGTGACAATTACAATGGTGAAATACATATTTCACTTGGCATGACGACAAGGAAGGAAGAGGAGCTATTAATAAGACTGTTTGAAGATAAAGGACGAAGTAAAGACTTAATTATTTATGTATGTACATCGGGTTATCCAGTTCCGTTTGAGGATGTGTGCCTGCTGGAAATTAGGCGTTTAAGGGATGCCTATGGAAACCTTGTAAAACAGATTGGATTTTCCGGACATCATTTGGGTATCGCAGTTGATGTATCAGCATATACATTAGGAGCTTCTATTATAGAAAGACATTATACATTAAACAGAACATGGAAAGGGACGGATCATGCGGCGTCTTTGGAGCCAGAAGGAATTAGAAAATTAAAAAGAAATTTAGATGCAGTATTTGCGGCATTGCATTATAAGAAAAAAGAAATTCTGGATATTGAAGAAATACAGAGAGAAAAATTGAAATATAGGGAGTATTAAGAGAGGATGAATGTAGCATTAATACCCGTTCGGGGAGGGAGTAAATCTATTCCGCTGAAAAATATAAAGGAAATAGCAGGAAAGCCACTTGTATATTGGACAGCAAAAGCTGCTAATGATTGTAAAGATATAGATATAGTTTATATTGCAACAGATAGTGAGATTATAAGAAAAACGATTAATGGATTCAAGCTGAATAAAGTTCGGGTAATTGACAGGGGTAAAGATACTGCTACAGATACTGCATCGTCAGAGTCTGTAATGATGGAGTTTGCACGGAAATATGAATTTGATAATATTGTATTGGTGCAGGCAACATCTCCATTACTTAAAAGTAGTGATATTGAGAATGGATTTAAACTTTTTCATAAAGATAAAACCGATAGTGTCGTATCAGTAGTAAGGCAGAAAAGATTTATTTGGGAAACTAATGAGGAAGGTTATGCGGCATCAATAAATTATAACATATTTAATAGACCAAGAAGGCAGGAATTTAAGGGATATTTAGTTGAAAATGGAGCCTTTTATATTACAAGCAAAAAGGCATTAATAGATAGTAGGAATCGTATATCAGGAAACATAAAAGCTTGTGAAATGGATGAGTCAACTTATTTTGAAGTTGATGAAGAGAATGATTGGATCATTATTGAGCAGCAATTAAGACATAAGAATGAAAAAAATAATGTAAAGATTAAAATGTTTTTGACGGATTGTGATGGATGTCTGACAGACGGAGGAATGTATTATTCTGAAAATGGTGATGAAATGAAAAAGTTTAGTACAAGGGATGGCATGGGGTTTCGATTGTTAAAGAAGCAAGGTATTATTACAGGTATAATTACAGCGGAAAAGCGCAGATTAAATCAAATGAGAGCTGAAAAACTGGATATAGATGAAGTATTTCAGGATGTGAATGATAAGGTATCAGTAATAAGGTATCTTTGTGATAAATATCATATTATGCCAGAGAACGTTGTTTATGTGGGTGATGATATTAATGATTTGGAAGCAATCAAATTTGTTGGATATGGGTGTTGTGTGAGAGATGCTCATAAGGAAGTAAAAAAATATGCTGATTATATATCAGATTGTAATGGTGGACAAGGTGCAGTAAGGGATATTATTGATAAAATTCTTGATGGTAATTTGTAAGTAAATAACAGTTTTATAGGATAAAGGTAGGCTTTAATAGATAATTGGGAATTTGCTTATAAGTGTATAAAAAGCCAAATACTATTGGAGGGTATATGTGTGAGATTGCAGTTAGTATAATCGTTCCAATATATAATGCAGAACGACATTTAAAGGAGTGTTTGGAGTCTTGTATTCATCAGACGTTGGAATCAAAAGAAATAATTTGCATAAATGATGGTTCAACTGATAACACAGTAAAAATATTAAATCAGTATGCCCTGAAGTATAAAAATATAATTATATTAGAACAAAGCAATCGGGGTGCTGGTGCGGCAAGAAATTTGGGATTGCAGCACGCAAGAGGAAGATATGTTGCATTTATGGATTCAGATGACTACTATCCTGATAGCAAGGTAGTGGGGAAATTATATAAATTTGCTATAGAAAATAAAGTAAAAGTATGTGGTGGTGGTGCGCTTTTTCTTAGTGAGGGGAAAAGTCAATTTGATAAGGAGAATGCAAAATTTCGATTTGAGGAAAATACGGAGGTATATTATAAAAATTATCAGTGTTCATATGGTTTCACTAGGTACATTTATGAGGTACAGTTTATAAAAGATAATGGAATTACATTTCCAACGTATAGACAGTATGAAGATCCTCCCTTTTTAGTAAAATGCATGATAAAAGCGAAAGTTTTTTATGCAATTAGTGACGTGGTGTATATCATAAGAAATACGGATAAGATAATTAGATATGATGATAATAATGTAATTATAGGAATATTGGAGGGAATAGGATACATTTTAAATACTTCAAAGGAAAATGGATTTGAAATACTTCATACGGATATGGTAATAAAATTAATGGAATATTTGCCATATGTTTATAAGCAGATTTATCGTAAGAATAATTATGTTAGATTGCTTTATGAAAATATATTGTCAGAGGTAGATGAGCAATTATTAGCCAATGATACCAGACATATTAAAAAGCCTCCGATATTAGCAGATAATCAGATTAACCAATTAGTTAGTGAAAGTTTAAAAAAAGAAAAAATGTTAATGGACAAAATTAATTTGTTTAAGTTAGTTTTAATTTATGGTGCCGGGTGTGTGGGGCGTTTTATATATGATTATATTATTAAAAGAGGATACACTGGGCGGATTGAGTTTGTAGTTTCTGCAAAAAATGTTGAATATACTGCCTGTGGCAAAAAAGTTAATTGTATATTTGAGTATACGAATTATAAGGATGATGCGCTTATGATAATTGCTAATCAAAATGACATGAAAGCTATGGAGAAAATGGCATTAGAATGTGAATTTAAAAATATTGAAAAAGTGTCGTTTGATGAATCAAAACTTTTTGGTGCTGATGTGATGAGTGATAAGTATATTACAATATTTTAGAAAAATTTATTTAGGGAGTATATAAAATATCAGGATACAATTATTAAGGAGAATGTGATGAAGTGGGAAAATAAGTCACATGAATTAGATTTAGTGGCAGATAAACTGTTGCAAAAAGCAGATAAATACAAATATGTATATTTGTTTGGCGCAGGGAAAATAGGTATTTCGCTTAGAGCAGTATTATGTGCATATGGAATTTTTGAGGGATTTATAGACAACGATATACATAAACAAGGACAGTTTAAGGGATATAAAGTATATTCGCTTGAAGAATATTTAAAAAAACCAAATGGTATTATTGTGGTTGCAGTAGGTGAGAAGATTATTCCAGAGATACTGCGGCAGTTGGAAGATGTTCATTTATCTAAGGGAAAAGACTTTTTTTTGTATACAGAATTTTATAATACAATATTTCCTGTTTTGTCTGTTTACTTGTTTGATAAATCATTCATAAATCTTGCACAGATATCTCTGACAGAGCGTTGCACATTAAGGTGTAAAAAATGTGCGCATGGATGTTTTGCGGTAGATAATAGCACGACGAAGGATTTGACATTGGAGCAGGTTAAAAAGAGTGTGGATTCCTTTTTTAGTAAAGTTGATTTTGTTCAGGAATTTGTACTGATTGGAGGAGAACCCATATTATATCGGCACTTATCGAATGTAGTCGAGTATATAGGGAGCAGATATAGGAAGCAGATAGGCATTTATTCAATTACAACTAATGGAACAATAGTGCCAGATGAGAAAATGCTTAAGGCGTGCAGGGATAATGAAGTGATGTTCCACATCTCAAATTATAGCAAAACGATTCCAGGATTAGCGAATATGTATAAAAAACTAACAGATGTATTAAAAAATTATGGAATTTCATATAACCTTGACAAAGAAGAACACGAATGGATGGATTATGGTTTTGACCATGTGGATCGTAACGCATCGGAAGAAGAATTGATCAGAGTATTTGATTCTTGTAAAACTCCTTGCAGGGAGGTACGGGAAAATAGATTTTATTTCTGTGTTATGGCAAGAAGTGTAGCGGAGAATATGGGATTTCATGTTGGAGAAAACGACTATCTGGATTTAGATGCTTTGCCGGGAGATAAAGGCAAGAAAGAATTGCTGGAGTTTACGCTGGGATATTCTGAGAAAGGGTATCTTGATATGTGCAACTATTGTTATGGGGCGGATATGGTGAAATATCCAATACCGGTAGCGGAACAGGAAGAGAAAGCGTATTAGGGGGAAGATTTAAGGATGAACAAGGTTTATATTTTTGGGGCAGGCAAACGAGGTATAGCATTATTGAAGCTGATAGACAATCTGAGTATTGCACATGTAGTGTCGTTTATTGATAATAATGTTCAAAAAACAACAGTAGAAGGAAAAAATGTATTAGATATAGAGGAAGCTATTCGGGAGGGGGCATTGAATGAGCTTGTTATCATATCACCTTTAAATTATCAAGACATAGAAGATCAGTTAAAGGAGTATGGTTTCAAAAATGTATTTTGTTGGTCAAAATTTATACCTCATCCGAAATATTGTATACCAGCGATTCAGGAGGTGCCATATTATAAAGAGGTAAGACCATTTAACTATTATGAATCTCCGTATCCTGATATTTCGGAAATGTATAAGTGGGAGAAGGACGGATTATTTGATCAAAATAAGGCGGTGTTGGATATTGATTTAAATGTATCAGGACAACTTGCACTAATAGAAAAAATGGAGGAGTTAAATTTACCACGTTGGGAAACGGGGAAGGGGTATAGATATAACTATGGTAATGGCTGGTTTGAAAAGGGTAGTGGAGATGCACTTTGTTACATGATGCAGATAGTAAAACCTAAAAATATTATTGAAATAGGTTCTGGCTATTCTACCGCTGTTATGTTGGATACAAATGAAAGTTACTTTAATAATGAGATAAATATAATTTCCGTTGATCCACGTGCAGACAGGCTAAAGTCATTATTAAAAACCACAGATAATCTTAAAATTTTGGAAAAAGATATTCAGGAGATAACTGTAGATTTTTTTGATCTATTAAAAGAAAATGATATTTTGTTTATTGATTCTTCACATGTTTCAAAAATAGGATCAGATGTAAATTACATACTATTTGAAATATTGCCTCGTCTGAATAATGGAGTATATATTCATTTCCACGATATGTTTTTCCCTTTTATATACCCCAGAGATTGGGTTTACAATGGGAATGCATACAATGAATTATACTTGTTGAGAGCGTTTCTGATGAACAACAAGGATTATTCCGTACAGTTGTTTGGAGATATGTTGCAAAAGCAGCATGTGAAGGTGAATAAAAAGTTGGATGGTTGTGGTGTCGGAAGCTTGTGGCTAAAAAAGAATATAGGATAATTGATAAAAAGTTTTTTGACGGGAGCAGAAAAATGTGCAGTTTAAGTTGCAAAGTGAGCATTATTACAGTTGTATATAATGGCGCTGGTACGATAGAGCAGACAATAAAAAGCGTACTTGGACAGACGTATAAAAATATTGAATATATAATAATTGATGGAGCATCAACCGATGGTACGCAGCAGATTGTTGAAAAGTATGTAGATAAAATTGCATATTATGTCAGCGAAAAGGATGAAGGGCTTTATTATGCCATGAATAAGGGTATAGGAAAAGCAACAGGAGAAATTATTGGAATTATAAATAGTGATGATTGGTACGATATAAATGCCGTTAAGAATATAGTAGGGCTTTTTTCAAAAAAAGATGCGGAAGTGGTCTATGGAAATACGATTGTTGTGGCGGAAGACGGTACGGAAAAAAAAAATAAAGCGGGGGTACTTCAAACGCTCTGGTATGCTGCACCATTTCGCCATCCATCTGTTTTTGTTAAAAAAAGCACATATGAGCAATTTGGTGTATTTGACATTAACTATTTAGTCGCTTCTGATTATGATTTACTGCTGAGGTTTTATTCAGAAAATGTTAGATTTGAATATATTGATGAAGTGATTGCCTATTTTCGCATGGGAGGGCTTAGTACTGTTGGCAGAAAAACTGGGAGTGAAGAAAACTATAAGATTTCCATGTCATACGTCAGCAAGTGCCCATACGAGGACAAAATGATACCCAAAATAAAGGAAACGTACAGTTGGGCATGCTTTGGGGAAGCACTTTCTAAAAATAAGGGATTTCTTTATGAATTATTGTGTAAGCATTTTAAGACAGCTATTGATAAGCTTATTATTTTCGGCACAGGTGTATGGGGAGAAAAATGCTATGAAAATCTGATAGGCAGCAAAGCGGATATTTTATATTTTACCGATAATAACGCATTAAAATGGAACACTGAAATTTATGGCATAAAAGTGATTCCTCCTGATAAATTGTTTGATGTGGGGGCATATATATTGATTGCGGTCAAGGGAAAGGGAGCGGAAATTAGAGCGCAGTTAATAGATATGACAAGCCGTAAATTTAAATTTGTAAGTATAGAGGAGATTGAAAGATGTTTTGAATTAGATTTGAATTAAAACTGCACTTTGATAATTTTATATTTAACATTTGATAGAATAACAACAACACATATTCAATCTTTTACTTTTGTAAGGACGTTGAAGAATATAACAATAATTTTAGACTTAAAGAACCACAGACATATTGAGTAAGGAAATCTGATGTAAAGTATGAAATTGTCATATTTGTATCAGATTTTTTAGTATACCTGATAGGTATGGAGCAGAACAGGAAATTTTCTGATATTGCTGAAATTCTATGAGAAAGAGGAAAGATACAAATGCATAATCAATGCTTGGTCTTTGTTTTTTTGGGTTCGGAATAGTGTGGTGCTGGATTGGATAGATAAAGTAAGGCAACACGGTATGGACTGTGGTTTATTAAAGAGGTAAAAACGTCGCGTCAGCAGCTTGCGGAAATCACAGAGTTGATATAATTGATTGATAAATTCCAAATTCTGAGGTAGGGAGAGATATTATGTATTGGAATAGAATGAGTGAAAATGCAAAAAAGAAAAATATCATATATATTTTCAACGACAGCGGTGTAGGTGGGGCGGCTATGTCACTGCTCGATATTTTAGCGGAAATAAAAACATATATAAATCCAGTTGTTATAATGCCTGATTACGCAAGTAATGAAGTGGATAAGAGGTTTAATGAATTATCTGTTATATACTATAAAATACATTTTTCCAACGATTATGCGAAAATAGGAAGTACAGATAAAAATAAAAAGATTCTGGATTTTAAGCAGAGTTATGAAGCAGCAATGCAGCTTATTCCAATAATCAAAAAAGAAAACATAGATTTAATACATATAAATTCAAGTACAAGTTATTTTGCAGCTATAGCTGCTTTAATGGTTCGAATTCCTTATGTATGGCATATTAGGGAATTGATAGAAAAACACTTAAATTGTGAGTTTATAAATGAGGAACTTAAAGTCAGTCTTTATAAGAGAGCGGACAGATTGATTGCTATATCTAATTATGTAAAAGAATCATATTTAAATAAATATGGATTAGAAACTGTCCAATTGTACGATGGTTTGGAAGTTGAACGATTTAAAAGAGATTTAACAACAAAAAATAAGTTTGATAATTCTTTTATTGTAGTAGCAATGATTACTCCTGAAAAGGGTCAGTGGGATGTGGTGCAGGCAGTTGAATTGCTAATGAAAGAAGGACATGATGATATCAATGTGGTCATAGTAGGGAATGGAGCATACAACTATGTGTGGGCATTGAAAAAATATATTAAAGAAAAAAAACTGAAAAAAAACATCATTGTTTTACCATTTCATGAAAATTTGTCACAGTTGCGAAGTAGAGCGTCATATGCAATAACAAGTTCACAAGATGAAGCACTTGGCAGAGTAACAATCGAGGCAATGCTGGCGGGGAATATTGTTATAGGAGCCAGAAGCGGTGCAACAACGGAAATTATTGGCGAAGATGAGGAAAGAGGTTTCTTGTATGAATTAGGAAATAATAGAGCACTTGCGGATGCTATGGTAAGGGCAATGGACTATAGTGTTAGAAAGAAAAATATTTTATTGCTGGAAGCTCAAAAATATGCGGAGTCTGAATTTGATTCAAAAGAATACTGTGGGAAATTACTGAAAATTTATGATGAAGTGATATTAGCATTTGAAGTACAGCAAGATGATAAGTTTTTAGATGATTTAAAAAAAGGTTATTATTCCATAAAGGACATGGTATATGAGAATATGGACATCATAGATGTTCCTTATATAAAATCGGCATTGATGCTTCCCCTTGTATCAAAATGGTTGGAAATCAGACAGATGGGACAGTCTCTCTGTGAATATTTTTACCTGAACAATATACAAAACATAGCTATTTATGGAATGGGCGTGTTAGGATGCCGATTGTATGACGAACTTGAAGGCAGTAGTGTACAGGTTCGATATTTGATTGATAAAAGTCCAAATGGGATTGATAAAATTTTTGAATTTTCGGAACTGGACAAAGAAAAATTGGATGTAGAAACAATTGTAGTTACAGTGATTTCTTCAGAAATTCAGATAATTAATGAGATAAAAACATTCGGATATAAACATGTAATAGGGCTGAGTGAAATCATAAACAGTTTTCAATAGATTGATACAATAATGAAATGCTGCAAAGAATTGGGGGACATTATGGATATAGGAGTTATAGTGTTTGCATACAACAGAAGCCTGCATTTAAAAAAAGTCTTAAGTGCATTAAGAATAAACAAAGAAATATCTCAAATATACATATTTCAGGATGGATTAAAGTGTGAAGAACATCGGAATGAATGGGAGAAAACACAGAAAATTATTAAAGATATAACTTGGTGCAAAATAATATATACCTTGTCATCATACAATAAAGGATTGGCGAATTCTATTATTGATGGAGTTAATATTGTATTAGAAGATAATGATGCTGTTGCAGTACTGGAGGATGATTGTGTGCCGCATCCGCTATTTATGGAATATGTAACAAAATGTTTAGAAAAATATCAGAATGATAAACGAGTGTTCTCGATAAATGGATATGCATGGAATGTAGATGTTCAGTCTAATGGAACGGATGCATATTTTGCTGGACGTGCAGGATCATGGGGATGGGCAATATGGAAAGACAGATGGCTGACTTACCAGCAGGATTACAAGATACTTGCAAGAATACAGCAGGATTTATATAAGAGCAGACAGCTTGATATATGGGGAGCGGATTTGGAAAGCTATCTGCGAGGGAATATCGATGGGAAATGTGATTCATGGGCAGTATTTATGGCATTAAAATGTATTGAAGAAAGTGGATTCTGTCCTACACCATATTTTTCATTGATTGATAATATTGGATTTGACGGAACAGGGATACATTGTGGAAATTCAAAAGTGTCAACTGATGTAAGAAATTTGAATGATATGAGAGGAATTGTACTTCCTGATATAATTGAGTTTCCGGAAAATTATGAAATTGCATATGCAGATCAATTTAGATGGACGTCACCAGAGGTTAAATTAAGCTGTTATAATAAAATATTGTCACAATGGAACCTGCTTTTTCAAAAAGGAGTTAGAATGGAAGAGTATTTTGAAAGAAGAAGTATTAAGAGTATTGCGATATGGGGTAGAGGAAGTATATGCAGTCTTTTAATTGATGAACTTCAAAATAAGGTAAAAGTGAAATTTATTGTGGAGAGCAATCCGAAAGATGATGTATATAAAAACATTCCGGTGATTGGTGTGGATAAAATTGCTGATATTATACAAGTAATAGTTGTTATCCCAATATATGATATGGAAAGAATAAGGAAAAGAATAAATAACAGTTATGTAAGGAAGTTAGTGGGGATAGATGAGGTATTACAGTATCTTTCTGATGAACAGAAAGATTATTAAGAAACTAATAAAGTCAGCATATTGATAAAGAGCCCATGAAAAAATGCAATTGCAATATGAATTCTATATATAAATATAATACAAAAATGAAGGAAAATTTTAATGTGTAAGAAAATGCGTGAAGTTGTAGTTTCATTGACATCTTATCCGACAAGGATAAGAAAACTATATAATGTACTTAATAGTATCATGGAGCAGACATATAAACCGAAAGCAGTAGTGCTGTATTTATCGACGGATCAGTTTCCAGACAAAATGATGCCGATTGATCTGACCATTTATTTCGAACAAGGATTGGAAATACACTGGTATCAGGACGACTTAAAATCACATAAGAAATATTTGTATGCATTTCAGGAATATCCTGATGATTACATAATTACAATAGATGATGATTTTTATTATGAAAGACATATGATTGAGGAACTGATTTACTATATAGATAAGTTTCCCCAGTGTATACTGGCAAGAAGAACACATTTAATCACAATGCAAAGTGACGGAAGTATTTCATCATATGAAAACTGGTGGGGGGAATGTTTGCATTATATTGGGGTACCACGTATGGATTTGTTTGCTGTCGGATGCGGCGGAATTTTATATCCTCCGCACTTGTTTACTCAAGAAGTGTTTCATATTAACTATATAAAAAAGTATTGTATGTATGCTGATGATGTTTGGCTTAAAGTGATGGAGCTTATTAGTGGCATATCTGTAGTTCAAGTACCGACTAGATGTTTGGATAAGTTGGATGAATATTTTGCTCATGATGGTTTATATCAACAGCATAATGGCAATGGAGGAAATGACAGAAGTTTGTACCAACTTTTGCAGAAATACAATCATTTTGAGGGGATGAAGGAAGCTTTGAATGAGAGAATATTTTCTACGGGCATTGTGTATGAAAACGAAGTAACAGAGGGAAGAAAAAAAGATAATATCAGACTACTGAAGGAATGTATCGCTAGTATAGATGGAGACATGGATATCGTGATATATGGTGCTGGCATTGTAGCTGAACGCCTCTATGACATATTAAAGCAGCGTGGAATGGAAAACAAAATAAGAGCATTTGTGGTTGAGAATACCGATAGCAATATACAGGATATGAAAGGTATAGATGTGGTGCAATACCAAAATGCAGATTATAAAAACGCAATATGTATTATAGCAATATCCTGTTTGAATGAGCAGGATTGGGTTTACAGACAGCTTTTGTCGATTGGATTAGAAGAGAATCAAGTGTTCTTTTTGAACCATTGGATGTTGAGCGGTCTAAGGGATATTGCAGGGGCCTAAAATAAGAAAGTACTTGTATATATTATAAGAGTTACTGTTATTATTGTGGATGATGATACAGAACTGATAGGGGAAAATATATGGAAACAGACAAAAATTCATTAAATTTGTTTCATAATATTGTAGCACAAACAAGCTTTAGAGAAAAGTGCATATCTGAGCAGGCGGCAGAAGAATTTATAAGACATCTTTTACATGATGAACTTAACAATCAGGAGCGCCATTTAGTAGAGGAATATCATTTTTATGACTGGATTTTTCAAGAATACTATACTGTGGAAGAAAAACAAATTTTGGAACTGTTTTCACAAATGATATTCGAGCGGAAAACGGCAATTTACGGGACCGGGAAAGTCACTTGTTTTTTATTGAATTGTGGGTTTTATGACAGAATTGCAGGGATAATAGATCAAAAGAAATCGGGCATGCTGTTTTGTGGGAAAGAGATTATGGATGAAGCACAAATTTTGGCTGCTGGGATAACCCAAATAATTGCAGTGGCTAGAGTGAATAATTATCAGATTATATCAACTAGAATTGAATATTTTTGTGAGAAAAACGGGATATTGCTAAGAGGATTAAACGGAAGAAATTTATTGCAATGGTATGGTGGGAGGGTAAAGTACGATAGGAAGGATAGGCGATATTTTTCCTTAAATTCTGAAATATTGCGTGCAGAAATTGACACGCATGATGTAATAAGTTTTGACGTGTTTGATACACTGATCATGAGAAAAGTGCTACGGCCGACAGATGTATTTTATATAGTTGGCCATAAAGCTGAATTAAACAATGTTTCACCAGCCGCATATGTAGAAATAAGAGAGTATGCAGACCAGTATAATAAATATGAAAAAAATATCTATGGCATTTATCATACATTACAGGATATGCTGATGCTTATGGATGTGGAACGAGACCGTTTGATGGAGCTGGAAATTGAAACGGAAGTGCAGATGGCTGTCTGTCGGAAAGAGATGGTGGAAGCTTTTCATTATGCACTTTCTACTGGTAAAAGAGTGTTTTTGATTTCAGATATGCATCTGACAGAAACAATGATAAGCAGGATTTTGACTAACGTCGGAATAGAAGGATATGAGAAGCTTTTGGTTTCCAGCGATTATCACTATAGTAAAGTGTCTGGTCTTTTTCATATATATAAGAAATTAATACAAAAAGGAAAATGTTTACATATAGGAGATAACAAGATTTCGGATGGTGCTGCTTCTGAGGAAGGTATTGATGTTTTTTTGATACGTTCTGCGGGGAAGATGCTAATGGATTCTAATTTATGTACGTTGAAAGAATATGCTGGTTCTATGAAGGAACAGAATGCATTGGGGCTGCTTCTTTCTGAATTGTTTAATAATCCGTTTGCGCTTCATGCCGGCCATGGAGTGGTGCAGGTCAGGACATATAAGGAATTGGGGTGCCGTTTCTTAGGGATCTATGTTGTGGCATATATTGACTGGCTGGTTAGACAACTTAGGGAGATCCGGGTTGATAAGATGCTATTTTCAACGAGGGACGGATTTTTATTTTACAATTTATATCAGTGGTATCGGGAGAATATAGATGCTACTATACCAGAGGCTATATATTTTAAAACATCCAGAAAGTTGTGCTATTTGGCTTCTCTGTCAAATGAAGAAGATATTGATTTTTTTTTAAATTATGACAATGTTTATGCGCCGGATGAATTGCTGGAGAAGCGGTTCTTGCTAAAAAAAGATGAAATTCTGCATTATTGCGGTGAAGACAGACGGGAATATATTATGAAGCATAAGGAGAAGATTTTTCAGAAAGCAGCTGCTATTCGTGAAAAATATATTGCTTACATGAACGGTATTGGTTTGCGAAAATACAGAGTATATGGTTTTTTCGATTCATATTGCCGCGGAACAGTGCAATATCTTATGGAACAGTTTGTTCCGTTTAAACTGCAGGGGTTTTATTTGGGAAAGATACATAATACATTTAAATTGAACAGAGTAAAGTCATTTTATGAGGATAAGGGAGATTATTTGAGACTGGATGATATCAATATGAAGAGGACCTTGATGGAATACTGTTTTTCTTCGCCGGAAACAAACATTATAGGGATGGATACCGACGGAAAGTTCGCATATTCAAAGGAATATAGGACGGAAAGGGACATAAGATATATGCTGGACATTCAGGAAGGAATAAAAGATTTTTTTGTGTCATATTACAGCAGTTTTCCGCAGGGAGAGGAATCATTTAGTTACAGTTTACCCAATGCTGTAATTAATGTGATGGAGTTTGCTGATTTAACAGATGAATGCAGTGATATTCATACAATAAGAAGCATTGATGATATGGTTAATAAAGGTTATGCTGTTTGGGAAAGATAGATATTGATAGGAGAGCTTGGTATAATGTGGAAAATTTATTTTTTCGGGGCAGGTAAAAAAGGAAAATACTGGCTTAGATGTTTAAAGGAGTTTGGTGTAGCACCTGTAGGGTTTATTGACAATAATCAGTTGTTGTGGGGGAGCAACTATGAGCAGGTTCCGGTTTATGCTCCTGACAGATTAAAGATACAGCTGTTTGATTATGTTGCCATTACATGCAATGATGGGGAAAACATCTATCGCCAGTTGCTGGAGATGGGTATTGAAGATGTTAAGATTCTTTTTGGATATCATAGATTAAGAAATTATTTGTTCTATTTTGCCACAAAAAACTTTATTACAAAAGAAGCAATAATGCCAAGAGGAAAAAAATGCTCAAATCAGAAAATTTTGTTTGATTTGCAGAACGGCATGGTTCTTGGAGGAGTGGAGGCATGGTCATACGAGTTGGCAGTGCAGTTAAAGAGACAGGGCTTTGAAGGAGTTTACTTCACAACTGATAGTACACAGGCTGTTATTGAAAACAGGACATATCCGGCGCATATATTCCGGTATCAAAAATGCAAAGGGGAACGGGACATTATTGAGCTGGGAGTGCAGGCGATTGCAGAAAATCTTCCATGTACAGTTATCTGTAATTTTCCGCAATACATATTCTGGTCAACCTGTATAGCAAAGGCAATGTATCCAGAGCAGGTGCGGATTATAGCCGTACAACACAACGATGATCAAATGTATTATGAGGCATATGGTTTATGGCAGGAGTATATTGATAAGTGTCTTGTTATCAGTTCACATATAGAATCCAAACAAACATTCCGTGGCATGAATAGGGATAAAATGATACGCATTGGATGGCAGGTGCCTTGCAGTAGAGTGTTAGAAAGGACATGGAGTAAAGATAAATTTCCACTGCAGATTGGATATGCTGGAAGGGTAACAGTAACACAAAAACGAGCAGATTTATTATTGGAAATAGCCATTAAATTAAGGAAAAGCAATATTCAATTTTGCCTGAATGTTGCAGGTACGGGGAATTATAGTGAAACCTTGCATCACAACATAAAGAAGGAAGGACTTTGTGATTGTATTAAAATTGCAGGTTATATAGAACGAAAAGAGATTTCTGATTTTTGGAAGAATCAGGATATTATGATAAGCTGTTCAGAATGGGAAGGCCATAGCATCTCGCAGGTCGAAGCTATGGCATCTGGGGCAGTTCCTGTCATTACCGATGTGTCAGGGGCAAGGGATGATGTGATAGACGGATACAATGGTTTTGTAGTTTCAGTAGGGGACACAGATAGTCTTGTAGAAAAAATCTGTTTTTTGTATCAAAATCGTGATGAATTGGAACACATGGGAAAACTTGCACACGATACCATCTGCAAAAGGCAGGAGAATAATAATCAGGCAGTTTTCTGGGACGGGCTGTTAAGGGAAGTGTGGAAATTATGAAGATAAAGTTATCGGTGATTTTACCATCTTTGAATGTAGTTCCTTATATAACAGAGTGCATGGACAGTGTCACGAATCAGTCAATGCGTGAGTTGGAAATTCTGTGTGTTGATGCAGGATCGACAGACGGAACAAGGGAGATTTTGGATGAGTATGCCAGAAAGGACACTAGAATTACAGTTTTGGACAGCGACATAAAAAGCTATGGCAGACAGATAAATATAGGATTGGATTGTGTGTCAGGTGATTATGTAGCTATTTTGGAAACTGATGATTGGATAGATCAGGATATGTATAAGTGTCTGTATGAATATGCCTTGCAAGATAAGGTGGATTATGTTGCTGCGGATTTTGACGCTTTTTTTGAGTTACAGAGTGAAAAATATTATTTTGTCAGACAGCGTCTGTTTGACAATACCAGACAGGACTGGTATGGAAAGATATTGAACTCGGATGAGATAGCCACATTAAGGGCATCTGATTATGTGCTTTGGAAAGGAATTTATAGGAGGCAATTTATAGAGCAAAATCGTATAAGGTTCCATGAGTCGCCGGGGGCGGCATTTCAGGATATGGGTTTTTTGCAGCAGGTGAAATCTTATGCGACGAGAGCCATATATATTGACAAAAGTTTTTATCGATATAGAAAGGGAAGGGAAGGGACTTCTTCTGGCGAATTAGATGGGCTGAAATACTATAAAGAAGAATTCGCATGGATAAACGATGAACTGAGATTGACAGAAACTTTGACGGAGATTCATAAAAAATATTATTATTATACAATGAGTATTTCTCTAATTACAAAATATGAGCAGATTTTGCTTGGTTTGAATGGGGATTGGCGCGATCAGAGATTAAGTGGTCCATATAAATGGTTTCGAGAACAGGTGCTTGGTGCTCTCAGGTGTGGTTTTTTGTACGAAGCGATGTACGGACAAGAGCGTTGGAAGAAGCTGCGCCTGTTGCTGACATCACCAGAAGCGCACGCCCAGTTGATTATGGATATGGAAAAAGAGAAAAGGGAGCCTATATGGATATTTCAAAAGATGATAAAAAAACGCCCAGTTGTAATATTTGGATGTGGTATCCGAGGAGAACGACTTATGGTTTTTTGTAATCAGAATTGTATAAGAGTAAATGCTTATTGTGATAACAATACTGCGCTTCAGGGACAGGAAAAGTTTGGTTATCGAATTATTTCGCCGATAGAACTTAAAAATAATATTTGTGAAAAAAATGAGGTAGTTGTGCTGTCTATGAAAGAAGGAGCAGAAGGCGTATTTAGACAACTGGTTAACATGGGAATTGGTGAGGACAGAATAATTGATAGAATACCATCTGGAATAATTTGAAAGGGAGAAAAAGATATGTATGGTCATATATAATTGTATATGGAACCGGAAATTATTTTAGATAAAATGGAAGATGCATACTGTGAAATTTCAACGGCTTGGATTTGTTTGTTTGATATTTATTATAGGTCACAGTCCAAGTAGGAAAGGAGATAAAACTTTATTTTTTAGTTGATGCAAAAGAATCAGTTCAAAACCAGAAAATCCAATGTCTTTTGAGGAAGCCTATAAAAAGGAGAGAAAAATATGCACGAGTCATCATATTTAAGAATGGAATACATAGTGAGACAATACGAACAAATTTGGATAAAAGAGAAACAAAAGGTAAATGTACTGGATATAGGCAGCTATGATGTAAATGGAACATATCGAACAATTTTTAATGATCCAGTATATCAATATACTGGTATGGATATGTCGCCGGGACCAAATGTTAACATTGTGCCGAGAGACATTTATCAGTGGAATGAAATTGCGGATGAAACCTTTGATGTAGTGGTATCTGGTCAGGTTTTTGAACATATTGAATTTCCGTGGCTTACAATTAAAGAGATTGCAAGAGTATTGAAACCATCAGGTTTTTGTATTTTGATAGCACCTAGTTCTGGAATGGAGCATAAAGCACCGAAGGATTGCTATCGCTATTATGCAGATGGTCTTTCCGCGCTTGCAAAGTGGGCTGATTTTAAAGTGCTTCATGCTTCTGTAGGAGGAGTGCCCGATATTTGCGAACTTGATGATTGGACAGATGACTGGAATGATGCGTGTATGGTGGTGCAGAAGAAACCGTTTATGGTCGAAGGCGATATAAATATGTTTTTTCAGGAAAAGCGAGTTCCTGTGTATGGGTATCATGATATATACAAATTGTGGGAGACAGAGGTCAGACGTGCCTGTAGCAAATTTGATGGGGAAAAGCCAATTGCTTTGTTTGGTGCGGGGCTCATTGGCAGTACAGTATTGGATATTTTGGGAGCAGATAAGGTATCATTTTATATCGATAATTCCCTGAGCAAAATTGGAAAGGAATATAGAGGTAAAAATGTAATATCTTTTGATGAGTATAGCAAGATGAGCGGACAATATAACTGTCTGATTACTGCCTCATATAAAATATCTTTGGAAATAAGGAAACAGCTTGAAGCAGCAGGAGTTGAATACAGGATGTTATATGATGCTGTATTAGGATAAAACAGAACAGGAGTCATAAAGAATGCGGGCATTTAATCAAACAGTAGACGAAATCAGAAGCCAGGCTGATCTGGAGAAATATAGGGACATTATTGAGAAACAAGACAGGAAGCTCGTCTTATTTGGAGCAGGGGATTGCGGACATGTTATATACAATATACTGCACAATGTTGGAATTGATGTATACTGCTTCTGCGACAATGCTTTGGGAGATCAGACAGATGAAAAAACAGGACTTCAAATAGTATTCCCGAATTTTCTAAAAGATAAAAGGGATCAGATAGCAGTCTTGGTTTGTGCAGTGGAAGAATACATATATCAGGCGATCAGAAAACAGGTCATTTCGTTGGGCATTGACAAAACGAATATTTATATTATGCGGGAGTACTATGACAGGCTTTCTGCTGTCTATTTGGAAGAAAATATGCACAAATATATCGATGCGTATCAGCTTTTGGCGGATGACTTTTCAAGGAAAGTTTTTCTTGCACGAATGAAAAAAGTGTATCTTATGAGTGATATCTCAGAGAGCGTCAGTCCCAGCACAGAAGAGTATTTTGATGAAAAAGTAGTGCTGACAGATCAAGAGGTTTTCATTGATTGTGGAGGATTTGATGGTGACACTTCCGTAAAATTCATTGACAAGTGCGGTGGAAAATATGCAAATATCGTTATTTTTGAACCTGAACTTTATAAGAAAACTGCCATAGAGGAGAATATGTCAGGATATCGTTATGAGCTGTATCAGGCAGGTATATGGAGCAAAACCGCCAGACTTTACTTTGATGCATTGGAAACAGACGGTTCGCATGTGTCAGAATCAGAGAGTGACTATGTGATCGAAGCAGTGTCGCTGGATGAAACAGTTTATGATAAAAAGCCGACTTTTATCAAGATGGACATAGAGGGTTCAGAGCAGGAAGCACTGAAAGGGTGCAGGAGAATTATAAGGGATTTTCACCCTAAATTGGCAATATGCGTCTATCACAAGCCAGATGACTTGTATGAGATTCCTGTTTTGATAAAAAAGTTGAATCCAGACTATAAACTATATTTACGCCAGTATGCTAATTCAAGATTTGAAACCGTTTTATATGCATTATAGGATTGAAAGAAGAATGAAAGTAATTATATTTGGACTTGGAAATTATTATCAGATACAAAGACCTAAATTAGCGAGTCTTACCGATATTGAAATCGTAGCATTTGCAGATAATAATGCCGAGTTATGGGATAAAAATATTGATGAAAGGCGAGTGATTTCGCCTGCGGAGATCTTATCGAAATCTTTTGATAAGTTAATTATTGTGAGTCTTTATGTGAGTGAGATCTATCATCAGCTGGTATCGCTTGGTGTAGATCGAGACAGGATTATATCGTGGCCGCATTTTTGGTCTGAGCGGATGAAGGGCAAAATGGAGATTTATGAGCCTGAGATGAAATGTGCAGACAATGGTGGAAAAGTATTGATTATTTCGAATGACCTGGATTATAATGGGGCTTCACTTGCTGCGGTTTATGCGGCGAAGGCATTAATTGAACATTATTATGTTGTATTGGCAGTTCCACTTGGAAATGAAAAATTGATTCGGGAAACAGTAAATGATGGAATTACGGTTGCAGTCTGTGCAGCACTGCCGTGGCTTGGCGATAGAGAACAGAATTGGATGAAGCAGTTTGATGTGGTTCTTGTCAACACTTATCCCATGATAGAGAGTGCGCTTGGTGTCAGAGAGAACTGTCCTGTATTGTGGTGGCTGCATGAGAGTTCTGGTAATTTTCCGATTGTGAAGCAACAGTATCCAGAAGGTGTAGAAGGAAAAGAATTTAAAGACATTAAAATTTGTGCTGTCAGTGAGATAGCCTGGCATAATTTTAATAAAGTACATCCTGAGTGGAACGGAAAAGTACTGCCGCTCGGTATTCCCGATAAGATGAAAAAATGGGAAAGAAGAGACGTACATAAAGTAATATTTACCCTAATTGGCGGAATCTGTCCGGGAAAAGGGCAGGATTATTTTTTAAATGCAATTGAACGATTAGGTAATAGAGAAAGCGCGGAATTTTGGCTGATCGGAGGAATCGGTGATAATGAGTATTGCAGGAAAATAAGAAAAAAAGCAGAGGAAATAGGCGCTGTAAAACTACTCGGAGAGCGGACAAGGGCAGAAATGGACTATATTTTTCAGGAGATTGATGTAGTAGTTTGTGCATCGCAGGAAGAGACGTTATCCATAGCCGTAATAGAGGGAATGATGTCGGGGAAAATATGTATCGCCACAAATAGCACAGGAATTGCTCATTACATTGATGACAACAGAAATGGATTTCTGGTGGAATATGGCAACACAGATGTATTGGCGAAAAGAATGGGACAAATTATTGCCGATCAGCGTGGAATGCAAAGTATGAGAGAGGCAGCAAGAGAAACGTATGAGAAATATTTTAGTATGGAAGCATTCAGTGGGAGGCTAGAAGAAATGATATGTGAAACGAAAAGGGAATGGAGAAATGAATCGCCAGTTTCCCCTAAGATTACAGTCCTGCTGCCATCCTTAAACGTGGCAGCCTACATACGTGAATGTATAGAGAGCGTGATAATCCAGACCCTGAGGGATATTGAAATTCTATGCATCGACGCAGGGTCCACTGACGGAACCTGCGAGATTATTCAGGAATACGCCGCAAAGGACAGCCGCATCCGCTTTGTGCCATCAGAGAAAAGAAGCTATGGTTATCAGGTGAATCTCGGCATCGATATGGCAAAGGGCGAATACATCGGGATTGTAGAGACCGACGACTGCATAGAGCCTGACATGTATGAGGTTTTATATCAGACTGCTGTCGAGAAAAATCTCGATTATGTAAAAGCGGGATTCTATACGCTGGTTACACCATATGAAGGTGAGCAGTATCTTCTGGAGAATCCGCTGGGTGATACAGGGCAGATTTTTTCCTCACAGTATTTCATGGAAAAAGCTCTTTCACCGGATGTATACATATGGAACGGCATTTACAGGTTGTCGTTTCTGCGAGAATTTCATATTCGTTTGAATGAAAGCCCGGGCGCTGCATTCCAAGACTGCGGTTTTCGCTATATGGTGGATATGAATGTCAGAAGAGGAATGTTTATCGACAGTCTGTTTTACAGATACAGACGGGACAATGCGGCGGCATCGACATACAGTACGGATTTTGTCAGATATAATCTGGAAGAGTGCAGGTATATTCGTAAGCGGATGCGAGAAATCGGCATTATTGACCGTAAACGGCTCGCATTTATGGCAAGAGAAACTGTGATGATGGCGCTTTCGCCGTATATGACTTTCAGGGAGCACAGCCAGCCGAATGAAAAGATTCTGTCAGATCTTAATCAATTTCGGGAGATTCTGTGGCAGGACAGAGCGGAAGGACGATTGCGGCAGGAGGAGATGCTTCTGGAACACTGGATTGAACTGCGTCTGTTTACAGAGCAGCCAGAGGCTTATGAAGCCTATATTGCGGTCAGAGCAAAGGCGGCTTATGATATTTATGGTAATTTTGTGCAGGAAATGGCAGCAAAAAAACAGTTTGTCATATTCTGCACTGGAAAGGCGGCGAAGTATGCACTGTGCCTGCTGCGCATGAATCGCTTGGAGAATATGGTGGCGTTCTGCGACAATAATCAGGAAAAATGGGGCAGCAGCTTTTATGGTTATGATGTCCTGTCGCCGAAGGAGGCTGTCAGGAGGTATCCAGATGCGCATTATCTGATTGCAAAAGTGAACGGACAGCAGGAAATTATACAGCAGTTAATACATTATCAGATTCCACGAGATAGGATATCCATATATAAACTTCCACTCAATGCCTTTGGCAGCACGAATTTATTTATGCGTCCTTAGGAACTGTAGGAATTAAAAAACAAGGTACTAGGAGGATAGGACATGACAGCAGAACAGCGGCAGAGGGAACTGCCCAAAGCTATTATCAAATGGTATAAGATTGAACAAGATAGCATTGTCGCCTGCATTGTGGCAGAGGAGGGAAACAGCAGTCTGATCGCAGAAGCATTGGAGGAGGACGGCAGGCAGGTAAGCCGCCTTGCATTCGCTACGCTGGAAAGTGGACAGGCAGAGGACAGGATGGGTAGCAGCCCGTATGGAAAATGCCAATATGATATCATCGTTGCCGTTGATATTATTGAATACGCCTCGGATGCTGCTGCGCTGCTTGGCCGCATCAGAGATCTGCTTAAACCGGAAGGGAAACTGCTCCTTGCTGCGGACAATCGTCTGGGTATCCGGTATTTTTGCGGCGATCAGGACTATTTTACGGGGAAAAATTATGACAGTATCGAAAACTACAGGCATCTGCTTGGCTGGGAGCGTGAGAGCATGAAAGGCAGAGCTTATTCCAAGTCAGAACTGACTGCCCTTCTGGAACAGGCAGGATTCTTGCAGCACCGCTTTTTCTCAGTGTTTCCACGCTGTGCCAATCCGCAGTTGTTACTTGCAGAGGATTACATGCCGAATGAGGCACTTGATATCCGCGTATTTCCAGAGTATAACAATCCAGATACGGTATTTCTTATGGAGGAGGAGCTCTATCCATCCTTGATGGAAAATGGTCTGCTTCACGGGATGGCAAACGGCTTTTTTGTCGAGTGTCCGTGTCAGGGAGAATGTACGGGGATTTGGCAGGTTACGCTTTCCGCAGAGCGGGGACTTCAAAATGCTATGGCAACAATTATAAGAAAGGACGGATTTGTTGAGAAGCGTGCCCTGTATCAGGAGGGAAACAAGAAGCTGCAGCAGCTTTTGGAACATAATGAGGATCTGATGTCGCATCATGTCCAGATGATTGACGCTGTCGTGAAGGACGGCGCTTTTGTAATGCCATATATGGCAGGCGTTCCGGCAAATGAGCATTTTAGAGAGTTGCTGCAAAGAGACAAAGATGCTTTTTTGACGGAGTTGGATGCCTTTTGGCAGATCATTTTGCATTCGTCAGAGGCTGCGGACTTCAACGAAATCAACTGGGAGGAGTTTGAGCCGGGCTGGGAAAAGCGCAAAAAGGATGATCCCAATCGGTATAAGTGGAAGCAGATTGTGTCTGGCACAACGCAGGAGCGAGAAGAATTAGGCGTGGTTTTAAAAAGGGGATATCTCGATCTGGTTTCCCTAAACTGTTTTTATGCGAACCATTCCTTTGTCTTTTATGATCAGGAATTATATCTTGAGAATGTGCCTGCCAAGGCGGTGATGCTCAGGACAATCGAGTTTATCTACAAATTCAACGACCAGCTAGATGGAATTCTTCCAAGAAGAGCGCTTTATGAACGATATGGAATGCTGGAGCACATGGGATTGTATCAGAAGTTTATCAGCCATTTTCTGAATATTCTGAGGGAAGATGACGGGCTTTCGGATTATTTTAAGGAGGGACGCAGGGAATATGACACCGTTCAGGAAAACCGCAGACGTATGAACTATTCTGAGGAAGAATACAAGATGATTTTCAAGGACGTGTTTCATCATACAAAAGGACGCAGGCTGTATCTTTTCGGTTCCGGGAAATATGCTAAGCAATTTCGGGAAAAGTATGATGCTGTCTATCCTATAAGCGGTTATCTGGACAATGATGAGAGCCGCTGGGGGATGGAAATTGACGGGCTTCCAGTGCTCGCACCTAGGGCACTGCTGGAAATGAATCCGGCGGAATACAAAGTGATCATCTGCATCAGGAACTATCTTCCGGTCGTAAAGCAACTGCACCGCGCAGGGATTCCAAATTACAGTGTGTATGATCCGCGGGCATCATACATAGATGACAGGCAGACGGCAGTGGAGAACGATATTTCTCGACAGGTAGAGCAAAAGAAATACAATGTCGGTTACATTGCAGGTGTATTTGACCTGTTCCATATTGGGCATCTGAATCTGCTGATGCGGGCAAAGGCACAGTGCAGCCATCTGATTGTGGGCGTCGTGACGGACGAGGGTGTCATCAGGCACAAAAAATCAAGTCCGCAGATACCGTTTGGCGAGCGCATTGCCATCGTGCGTGCGTGCCGTTATGTGGACGAAGCGGTTGAGATACCGCTCAACCAGGGCGACACGGATGAGGCGTACCGCAGATATCATTTTGATGTACAGTTTTCGGGAAGCGATTACGCAGGAGACCCAAAGTGGATGGCAAAGAAGGCATTTTTACAGCGGCATGGGGCGGATTTGGTGTTTTTTCCTTACACGGAAGGAATTAGTACGACAAAGTTAAAGGATAAGGTGAACAATAGACAGAAGGTAGCCAATTTAGCCGGTTTGATGGAAATCTTGCGCAGTGCACAGCATGTGAAGCTTTATGGGGCTGGATTGCGTCTTGCATCCTTTATGGAAGTAATGGCAACGTGCAAAATATCGTTTCAGGCAGAGTGTATTCTGGTGTCTTCCAATAAGGGAAATCCGAAACAGGTTTATGGACTTCCGGTCGTGGAGGTTTCTAAAGCAGATTTCCATGATGATGATGTGATTCTTCTGACAATGAGTGACTGCTTTGTGGATGATGCGCGGGAATTGTTGGCTATGTATGGCATGTCAGGAAAGGTTTATGAGCTTGATTACACAATGATAGACCGCATACCCTATAGGATGATATACCAATCAGCAGAATCGTTTATTAAAGATTATCCGAAGCAGGCTGTAAACCTGAACTGTCCTGTCAAAACGGAAAACAGATATGTATGGAGCTGTTGGTGGCAGGGGGAGGAAAATGCTCCCGAACTGGTAAGAAAGTGTCTGGAAAGCCAGCGCAGAAGCATTCCGAAAGGTAGCGAGCATGTCCTTATCACATGGGACAATTATAAAGAATACATAGAGCTGCCGGATTATATTGTAAAGCAGGCGGAATATGGAAGGTTGATTCCCGCTCATTTGGCAGATATCACAAGATGCTGTCTGCTTTATAAATATGGTGGGATATGGCTGGATGCAACAGTTTATATGACAGACTGTATTCCTGAAGAATATTTTGCGTATGAGCTTCTGACACGGAGCACTGGGGAAAAAATATACTGTACCAATACTTCGTGGGTAACTTGGTTTCTAGGAGGCAGAAAGGGCGCAGAATTGTATCACTTTGTTATGGAAACATTCTTCTATTGTTTGAGAGAATATGATAAAGTGCCGCATTATTATATGATTGATTTTTTGATTGCCATTGCCTGCAGAGAACTTGGAGGAGTGGAAAATGCGCTTCAAAAAATACCAGTAAACAACAAAAATGCTACAGAGCTTCAGAAACATCTGCAGGAGCCTTATATAGAGGAGGCGTATAACAGTTATATACAAGGCGGGGTTCTTCAGAAGCTTACATATAAAGGAACTGGTTACAATACAGATTCTATTTATCAGCATTTGATAAAATAATGATACGGATAATTCATAAAGAATGCCAATAACGCTGATTCATGAGCATTGTAATTCTGAATGGATTGTTATATATGGAGGATATATGAAAAAAGTCTGTGCAATGGCTGGAACTATCTTCAACCCGGAAAAGCCAAAACAAAGTATCAAGGAACTAAAAGAAGCAGGCATCCAGGGAATCCTGTTTGACTTTGGTCTGATTGTGTCGCCTGCAGGGATTCTGGCAGACCGGGTTAGCGAGGAGTCGAAATGGAAACCAAATCAGACGAGAAAGTATTACAAAGCTGTCATTAGTCAGTTTCAGGAACATGCATTGCTACCGTCCATTGTCCGCCTGCCGTTTGTTGATGTGAATTTGAATCTGAATGAAAAGACTGGTTATAGCTATGTGGACTTAAACAGGTTGGTTACGCAGATTGATGCAGATTGTGTAAAGGCATGTGAGGAGATGGATTGTCATGACATCATCGTACAGCCGTTATCTGCAGGACTGAAACAGGAGGAATTGTGGGAGGCAAATAAGGTATTTTATCTAAATCTTGCGGCGGTGTGCAGCAACGAGGATACAAAAATTTTATTGACAAACCAATGCCGCAGCCACAATGGTCATCTGCTCCGCGGTGTCTGTTCTGACGGGGAGACGGCAGCAGAATGGGTGGATGCGTTAAACAGGGCATGTGGTATGCAGCGCTTTGGATTCTGTCTGGATGTGGGAAACTGCAATATCTGCGGACAGAACATGCAGCGCATGGCGTCGGAGTTGAACAGCCGGATTCAGGCGGTAATCCTGACAGAGAATGACGGACAGAACATGGCAAGGCAGCTTCCATTTACGAATGCGTATGGACGCAGATCTACGATGGACTGGCTGAGTGTGATCAGAGGGCTTCGGGATATTCTGTTCGACGGGTATTTGATTTTGGAGACGGTTGATACGACTGTTGCGTTTTCTCCGCTTTTACAGCCATACCTGATGCCTGTCTATAAGGAGATGCTGGACTATTTTGATCTGCAGATCAATATCGAAAAAGATCTGAAAAAATTTGACCGGGTTGCGCTCTTTGGAGCCGGGAACATGTGCCGCAATTATATGAAATGCTATGGCAGAAAGTATCCGCCGCTTTTTACCTGCGATAATAATCCGAAGTTATGGGATACGGAGTTTGAAGGTCTGATGGTAAAAAACCCTGAAGAATTAAAAAATCTGCCAGAGGGCAGCGGCGTGATTATCTGCAATATTTTTTATCGCGAGATTCGAGCGCAGCTAGAGCAGATGGGGATTGTTAATATTGGATATTTTAATGATGAGTATATGCCGTCCTTTTACACAGACAGACTGAAACGGAATACAGATGATGCCGAGGATGCTGATTATAATGAAGGGTGATTATTCAATCAAAATGAGGCGGTTAGGATAATGGCAGGAGGCAGAAAAATGTTGGAGATTGGTGTACAGACCAAAAATGTGATAGAGGACAAAGACCCGTTGAAGGGTTTTGAAAAATTAAAAAAGGCAGGTTTTACCTGTTGTGATTTCAGCCTGAATGCGTATCCGCTGAATGGAAAAACTTATGTTTTGGGGGAAAAGAATTTTTTTGATCAGACAGTATCGGAGCTGGAAGCCTTTTTTAAACCGTACAAGGAGGGGGCAGAGAGAGCAGGAATCACAGTCAATCAGATGCATATGCCATATCCTGTTTACATGCCTCAGGCAGCGCACGAGATCAATGATTATCTCTGGAATCAGGCGGCGCCAAAGAGCATGGAAATCTGTGCTTTTTTTGGCTGTCGCTATATTGTTGTCCATGGTTTCAAACTGGCGTATTATCTGGGCTCTGAGGAGCAGGAGTGGGAACAGACCGAGCGGTTTCTGGTGTCTTTGGCGCCGATGGCAAAGGAGATGGGGATCACGATGTGTATAGAGAATCTATACGAAAGCATTGGAGGACATATTGTGGAGGGACCCGGCTGTGACGTGCGAAGAGCGGTGGAGCGGATCGACCGCATGAATGACAGATATCACGCCGAAGTGCTGGGTTTTTGCTTTGATACAGGACATGCGAATCTGGTCGGGATTGACTTTGAATCATTTATCATGGTGCTGGGACACCGTCTGAAGGTGCTTCACATCCATGACAATGACGGGCGAAGTGATCTGCATCAGATCCCGTTTACCTTTACCAGAACACGTGAAAATAAACCGTCAACCGATTGGGAAGGATTTGTCAGGGGGCTGCGCAATATCCGTTTTGACAAGGTGCTGAGCTTCGAGACAGCGCCTGTCATAACAGCGTTTCCAGAGGCATTGAGGGAGGAGGCGCTGGCGTTGATCGCAAAGATTGGCGGATATTTTAAAGATGAAATATAGATTTTGTGTTGTCTCAGACGCAAGCAGTGTGTATACTGATATTATGAAAGATGTCATTTTCTCATAAACACAGTATTTTCAGGTATCATGAAGGGAGAACAGTATATGCTGGCAGATAAATAGGAACGAATCCGGGATGAGAAAATTAACGGGGAGATATTTGATTTGTCTCCGGCGCCTAATTTTCGGCATAGTGTGGTCAATGGATGAATATTTTCAAAGATAAGCAACGGATTAAAGGACAGTCTCTGTCTGATGTTTATGGAAAACATTGACTACAAATATGCAAAGGACAGCGACGATTATCTCGAACCAGATATTATTATCTGCTGCGACAGGAATAAGATCCGGGGAAATTCCTACTATGGTACGCCCAAATTTGTGGCTGAGACGCTCAGCCCGTCAACAGCAAAGCGGGACAGAGGCGTCAAGAAAGATATCTATGAGGCGAGCGGCGTGGAAGAGTACGGGATCGTATCTCCTATGGAAAGGGCTGTTGAGATCTATTATCTGAAATACGGCAGATATGAGATTGAGGAATCGTATATATTAGACGATGATGAGACAAGCGAACACTACAATCTTAAACAGGAGATCACGCTGTGGGCATTTCCGGTCACTATGACGCTGGAGGATATTTTTGTATTTTGACGGATAATTTCTATACCGATGGATTTAGAAACTATCCTGCGCAATCTGCATCACTTATTTTCCTACAGTTTCTTAGTTTATAGGATTATCCGTGGTACATCAGGGTAGTGAGTGTGTGTAGGATGTGATGAATAGAAATTGGAGGTAGAGATCATGCGGCGCAGATTTAATACAACGGGTTTCTGTAATCCGCAGAGAGACTATATGGTAAGGCTCGATGACAGATTGGAAAAGATTACAGAGGATTATGTTGCATATGGAAGTTATTTTGTGATCAACAAAGGGCGTCAGTACGGGAAGACGACGACACTCCGAGCGTTGGCAAAATATCTGATGACAGATTACATTGTTTTCTCTCTGGATTTTCAGAAGATTGGGACAGAAGATTTTGTGGATGCGCCGACATTTGTGCGCGCTTTTGCAAAGATTGTGATACAGAAAGCTCAGATCATGGATGTGAATAGTATGGAAGAGCTGATGAAACCGCTGTCAGAACTTGTGAAAAGTTCTGAAGATGTCAGTCAGAAAGAACTATTTATACGTCTGAGCAGAATATGTGCGAAAGCACAAAAACCGATCGTACTGATGATTGACGAAGTTGACAGTGCATCCAACAATCAGGTATTTATCGACTTCCTGGCGCAGTTGAGGGCATATTATCTTGACCGTGATGAAATGCCGACATTTCATTCGGTGATCCTTGCAGGCGTATATGATATCAAAAATTTGAAACTAAAACTGCGCTCAGATTCAGAGCATCAGTATAACAGTCCGTGGAATATTGCGGCTGATTTTGATATGGACATGAGTTTTTCAACGAGTCAGATTGCAGGTATGCTGGAGGAATATGAGGCAGATTATCATACAGGAATGAGTGTGCAGGAGATGGCAGAGGAAATTTATCAGTATACATCCGGCTATCCGGTTCTTGTCTCATCAATTTGCAAATATATTGATGAAAAACTTTTGGGCAGAGATAACTTTGAAAAATTAGATAAGGCATGGACAGAGGCAGGAATCGAGGAGGCTGTCAGGCATATCTTAACGGATAGAATGCCCTTGTTTGAGAGCATGATACGCCATCTCGACGACTATCCAGAGATGAAACAGATGTTCCAGTCTATGCTCTTCCAGGGCGTTGAATACACATACAATCAGGATGTGAAGGAGATCAGTCTCGCAGCCATGTTTGGCTATGTAGTCAGTTACGCAGGCAAAGTCCGTGTGTCAAATCGCATCTTTGAGACGCGTCTCTATAATTATTTTCTGTCAGAGGCGGAACTTCCATGTTCGGGATCGTCTAGGGAGATCGCCAGCATGGCAAGACGTGACAGGAATTATTTTTTCCATGACGGAATGCTTGACATGGATACTGTGATGCGGAGGTTTGTCAGAACCTTTACAGATCTATATGGAGAGGAGGATATAAGATTCGTTGAGGAGTATGGGCGCAAGTTCTTCCTTCTTTATCTAATACCTATTATCAACGGTACAGGAAACTATTACATCGAGGCGCAGACAAGGAATGAGAGGCGCACGGATGTCATTGTGGATTATCTTGGCGAGCAGTTTATCATTGAGCTCAAGATCTGGCGCGGGAACGAGTACAATGAGCGTGGAGAGAGGCAGCTTGCGGATTACCTGGAATACTATCGCAAAGATAGAGGGTATCTGCTCAGCTTTAACTTTAATCAGAAAAAAGAAATCGGGGTAAAGGAACTGCAGATTGGGGATAAGACGATCGTTGAGGCGGTAGTGTGAAATCAGAGATTTCACACACCTTGATTTGTACGTTCACCCACAGGCTATTTCTTTTTAGCTGGAAATGATTTTACAGCGTCTTTTATAACATGCGATCCCGTATTTGCGGATTGTCGTCATACCGTCATACGTCAGTTTTTCGGCATAATTTCGGCCATTGATCTGCTTCATTGCTTTATTGCATGCGGCGTCAAATGATGCATTTTTCGCATATTTTAAATCTATGACAATTCCTGTTTCCTGCTCCTCGATATCAATACTGATGTCGCTGTAGCCATCGCCGGATTCCGCATTTGACTGGACATCCCATCCATGTTTCCAAAAAGACCGAGTAAAATACCATGGTAAAAATTCTCTTTCATACTTTTTCTGGTATTTGTATCACGGATGCCGATAGTCTTTTTCAGGTAGGCATTGAATCCCCCCCTCTAGCCTGTCCGAAAACTAGATTTTTAGGCATAAATTTAGCCCCTTTCCTTCTGCCTTTAGCCAGTCCTTACAGGGTTTTATCAGCTGGTCTTTGCTAAAGTCAGTCTCTTTCCATTCACCTTTTCCTTTATAACACTTATTACGCCTTGGACAGTGCCTGCAGGCATTTTTATTAGAATATCGAATGTTCCCGTTTTTCTTTATACTTTTCTGTCTCAGGATTTCTCCTGCCGGACAGTATACCATGTTTCTCTCAGGATCTCTGACAAAATAACCTTCTTTTGCCTTTTCCAGCATTTCTTCAGGGCTTCCATACACGCTGCTGTTTTCCTGTTTTTCATCCACCACTTTACGCCGGACTGTTTCCACCCTCATATCCTGTATCACTTCTGCATAAGCTTCCGGAATCCTGCCTGCGTGCAGTGCTTTTTTCAGTTCTTCAGGAGCCGTACCGACAGTATCAGCTTCTGCTTCTTCATAAGGTATTTCTATTTCGTAACCATCTTTTCCATCATCCGTTATGACATGTGGGATAATACCCTTTTCCAGACACTCTGCCATATCTTCCGTAGCTTCATAACCTTTATCAGCCACTGCTTCTATGATTTTTTCCGGATCGGAATCCTTTATTCCCTGCATGGTACTTCCCAGTAATCCATGGTCAGTTACCTGATTGGTCATCTGAAAGTCACGAATCAGATGCGTTTCAGAATCTACCGCCGTCTGTGGGTTATATGCTACTGCAAAACCATTTTTATTTTTCATGAGCCTTGCGTCTGCGTCTGTAATGGAAAGCTGGGATGCCCCCGTTTCTTCCATCAGTTTCTGATAACCTTCATATCTGGCAAGTCTCTCCCGTGCCTCTTTTAACTTAGCCTCAAGACTTTCTCTTGTCAGTTCCCCAGGAATTCCATCTGCTTCTTCCTGCTCATCCATTTCATTCAGAATCCGCAGATATTCATCTGTATGGCCATTCAGCCATCTGATCCTGTCATCCAGCTTATTTTTGGTGAAGTTGTTATCCTTTGCATTATTCGCCTGAATCTTTGTCCCGTCGACAGAAGAAAATCCCCATTCCACTGCACTGGAAATCCGCCGGTTGAATTCATGAAAAATTTCTTTCAGGCTGTCTATGTTGTTTTTCCTGAAATCTGCAATGGTACGAAAATCAGGTTCCACACCGCCAGTCATCCATTTCACTTCAAGATTTACTTTACAGCTTTCTGCCAGTTTTCGTGAGGAGCGGATACCCTTTCTGCTTCCATAAATATAAACCTTATAAAGGCTTTTAGGATCGTAAGATGGACGGCCTTCTGCTGCTACAGGTTTTACACCGTACTTTTCTATATCAAGATGATTTACAAACGCATCAATGATCCTTGCAATACTTTCTTTATCTACAAATGCATCCCATGAACAATACATCAGCTGATCCCTGTTAAAACCTGAAACATACGGCATTTCAATTCACCCCGGAATAAATTTTTCTCAGCTTCCATTATACTATATTTGAGCCATAGATGCATGATTTTCTGTGTACTTTATTCAGTTTTCAACGAATCATGAAGACATATCACAGCTTATAATGAAAATAGGGGACTGGCTCCTCTACTGTTCCAGCTTCCTGTCCTGCCTTATAATAGATTCAGGCAGGATTAAGTTTGATTGCACCTTGGAGGATCTGCACCCCGTTTTTCAACGTAAATGTTTTGCCCTTGAGCACAGCATATTGTTGCGCCTTTTTGGATAGCACGAGTAGCAAAGTCCGTATCACCTCGGGCAAATCTCCTGCCAATTCAATTGCAAAGGAGATGCTCTGTATGAAAGACCTTTTGGAAATTTCCTGTGGTCTGGATGTCCACAAAGAAAAAATTGTTGCCTGTATCCTTACTGGTCCTTTGGGTAAACCCACACATTCCGAAATCCGTGAGTTTACCACCCTAATCCCGGATATGATTGCTTTACGGGACTGGATCATTTCACAAAACTGCCATCATGTCGCTATGGAAAGCACGGGCATTTACTGGATGCCTGTTTATGAAATACTGGAAGAGGCCTTTTCCGGAAACATTACTTTGCTTGTTGTAAATGCACGCCATATGAAGAATGTCCCAGGCAAGAAAACAGATATGCGGGATTCCGAATGGATCTCCACCTTACTACGTGCCGGACTTTTGAATGGAAGCTTCATTCCTGAAAAAACAATATGAGAGTTCCGTGACTTAAACCGTTACCGCAAAAGCGTCATCCGTGACATCACATCTCAGAAAAACAGGGTTGAGAAGTTCCTTCAAAGCTCCGGTTTCCGCTTATCCTCTTTTATTTCTGATATTTTTGGCGCTTCCAGCAGGAACATCATCCTGCACCTGATTGAGCATGGCCAAATTGACCGGACTGCTTTGAACTCCTGCTTAAAAACAAAGACAAGAAACCGTATAGATGAAATCCTCATGTCTGTAAATGGAACCCTGTCGGAGCACCAAAAGGCATTTCTTAAAATTCTTATGGGTCATTATGATTCTTTAAAAGAACACCTTGCCGAAATCGAAAAGAACCTTGAGGCGGATATGATCCCATTTGCTTTGCAGGTGGAACAGCTGAGCAGCATTTATGGAATAAGCACAACGGCTTCCTGCGCAATCATTGCTGAAATCGGCATTGATATGAAACCGTTCAAAACTGCGGAACATATCTGCTCATGGGCAGGTCTGTGTCCTGGAAATAATGAAAGTGCCGGGAAGCGAAATACCTATCTATCTGCCTGGTATTGGAGAATCAAGCAGAAGAAGGGCGCCCAAAAGGCTATTGTCGCCCTTGCCAGAAAACTTCTCGTAATCATTTACACCATGCTCAAACAGGGCACTCTTTTCGATGAATCCTGTTTTGAAGCCAGACGTAAAAACTGTGAACAAAAACAGCTTTCCCGGTACATACGGGAATTAGAGAAGCATGGCTATCATGTGGAAGTACAAGCCTGATTCTTTGCATTAGCAATATTTCACTGACAGCAGCCAGTTTTATGACTGCTTTATTGTGATGCTTCCATGATTGTTGAAAACATTTGTTGTCAAGGTTCAATTCTTGGCTACGAGCTTTATTTTCGTAGCAATGTACAATTTTAATTTATACCTGAATCCGTGAGCCTTGCTCTAAATTATTTTCACAATGCCACATAATTCCAGTACTTGTAGCATGTTTTATAGCCTCAAACTTTGCACCCATTGGGTAAAAAACGGTGCGGCATTTCCTTGTCCGTGGTATACTGGAGTTAGCAAAAACATACAATTCCGGAGGTCATCATGGGCAAGAACATTATTGTTGAATTAACAAATGAGCGTATTATCCCAAGCGGAGGGCTTGCTGTCGTAGGCGCCATCCTCGGAAAAAGCGATTTCGTCAAAAACTGCAACAACATGAAAGTCGACTGCAACCATCCCCAGCATCAGATAAAGAACGGTGATGTCCTGCTGACATATATCGGCATGCAGTGCATGGGGAAACCCTCCTTTGACGCTGTGCATGAAATGGACGATGATCCGGATTTTATAAAGCCGCACTTGGCATCTGCTATGGCATCCCTTCTGCGGAGACTTTACGCCAGCGCCTTGACCTGATTGGCAGTTCCATCCGTGTCCGGATTCTGGACGAGAACGTCAGGATGCTGAAATCCAACGGCATCGTGCCCTCAAAGCTCCCCTGCGGGTATGTCCCGGTCGACATGGACGTCTCGCCTTTCGACAACTCGAATACCAGCAAGGAGGGCGTGTCCCGGACTTATAAAGGCTGCGACGGCTACGCCCCCATGTTCGCCTATATTGGCAGCGAGGGCTACCTTGCCAACCTGGAGCTGAGGGAGGGAAAACAGCACTGCCAGAAAGGCACACCCCGGTTTTTGGATGAGACCATCAACATATGCCGCCAGCTGACGGATGAGCCCCTGCTCTTCCGGCTCGATTCCGGCAACGACTCTGCCGAGAACATCGGGATCCTCCTGGAGAGGGGGTGTTATTTCATCATCAAGCGCAACCTACGCAAGGAAAGCAAAGAGGACTGGCTGCAGATGGCAAAAGACAACTCCAAGGACATTACCCATCCCCGGGATGGCAAAGCTGTCTATATCGGGAGCGACTGGAAGGAGATCATATACCAGGCAGGGGATGGCACCACAAAGCATGCCGTAATCCGCATGGGATATGAGATCATCGAGCGCACCATTGACAAAAAAGGGCAGTTCCTCCTTGTGCCGGACATTGAGACCAATGTTTGGTGGACTAACACGGGCTTCACAGACCGGGAAGTCATCGGGCATTACCATGCCCACGGGGAAAGCGAGCAGTTCCACAGCGAGCTGAAGACAGACATGGATCTTGAACGCCTCCCGTCCGGAAAGTTCGAGACCAACGAACTGGTGCTGGAGCTTGCCATCCTTTCCTATAACATACTACGCATGATAGGGCAGGAAACGCTTGGGAAGCGGAATCCCCGCCAGAAACGAGCTGTAAAACGCCGCAGACACAGGACAGTCATCAACAATCTGGTCAATATCGCATGCCATGTGACAGAACACGCCCGGAAGCTGATCATAGGTCTGGGGAAGAGTAATGTCTGGCGGGATGTATTCCAGCGTGTGTACTATGCCTTTGAATATTTCGCCCTCTAGCCCGGCTGACAACAGGATACGTACCAACCAACCCCTGTACGGACAGGGGTTCATGGAGTGATGCCATTTTTATAGAACAACGGCCGTTGCCTCACAGGCAGCAATGTCTTACCCCACATTTTTACCGGATAATTTCGTCCGGTTTTAATTTGAGGCTAAGCTCACGGATTCAGGTTATATTGAAAACTCACAAGAGCGTATCAATCTTTATTTCTTTAGGTTAAATTATCCGAGTTTTCGGACAGTCTCCCTCGATGGCGGCTGTGTCGTTTTCATGGAATGAAGAAGCTTTCCGGTTTTTCCATGTTTTTTCAGTTTCCCATTTGAACCATTCACGGATCTACCAGATAAAAATCCACTGGATCTCCCTGTTTGGAATGACAAGTTCTGTCAGTTCCCCAGTCGTAAAGAGAATACTTCACAGATTGTCAGGGTTGGAATCCAGAGCCCGGTAAGTCAGTTCCTGACGGATTATCTTTTTAATGCTGTTTCCGCTAATCAACTGCTCAATGTCGTTTCTGTCCGCTGTTTTTGCCTTGCTTAAAAATTTTCTGATAATATCGTTGCTGCTTGTGTTTACCCAGTAATTTTGCGGTTTGGTCACACTTCCATCGCGCAGATCGCCACAATAATTAATTACATCCCATGGACAATATATTCCCAGATTGCCAAACAGATAAGAAACTGTAGAAAAATTACCGCTTAAAGTTTAAAGCCTTTTATGATGTATGCCCATCCATGATGTGGACCTGTGTATTCAATGTCAATTGCATCAATGCTTTCATCAGTCACTTTGATGCTCGTTTCATAAACATTTTTATCAAGCATACATGCAACAGACAGTCCATTCTCAGTAGTTGTAGACTGAATTAGGTTCACTACGGTCTGCACATCAACCAGCGGTTTACCCTGCCAGTGTTTTGAGATGTAACAGAAGAGCCGGTGTTCAACCTTATTATATTTAGATGTCCCTGGCGGATAATGGATGACTTCTATTTCCTTATCGATTTCTTCAGCCAATTCTGCCAGTGCAAGCTTCCACAGCCTGTTCCAGCTTCCGTTGCTTCCGCCGCAGTCGCAGGTGACCACAATCCTGTCGGCATACCGGAAGTTTTCCATGCCTACTGTGTACCACCAGCGGCGGATGCTTTCTACTGAAAACAGGCCTGTGTCAGCACTTGTTCCCAGGTTTACAGACGCAGCATTGTTATTCAGGACGTATATCCCATAAGGAGCAATTTTCCCAAGCTCTGGGATAAAGAAATCATGGTCGGACACCATGCGCGGCTGTTTTGATGCCCGATACTCCGTACCGTCATTTTTGAAGTTGCCGATATTTTCTTTTTTCTTTGTATCAACAGAAATGACGGGAATGCCATCCCTCAGGGATTTATCTGTTTCTGAATGGATAAACTCAAACTGCACGCCTCTGTCAGGATCCGGATTACCAACCTGTTCCATTTTGCGGTTTTTCTGGCGGCTGTAACCAAGGTTCCGGACAATCCGCTGTACTGTACTCTTTTCAATGAGGATGCCCTTATTGTAGCCCAGCAAACTAAAGTTCCTTTCTCCCGCACAAAAACGTCAAATTAAAATCTCAGGTTTCAAATACTGTCTATAAAAGTGTGCTGCAGGACAGGGTACATATCATCTGTCGTAATATGCCTCATCCCATCACTGCCAACGCTTTTTCTTCTTTTCCTTTGTGGAAATCTATGGCGAAAACAGAAATGATGTGGATAAGTTCGATGAAGAATATCTAGGTTATATCAATTGCAACACCACCCGCGCCGGATATTGTGAAAGCAAGCGTCTTGGCGAGGCACTCTGTAA
>KE159538.1:370195-372740 GCA_000403215.2 Lachnospiraceae bacterium A4 | reverse complement strand
ATTCATGATGCGATACGCCCTATGGTGTCCGACACAATTATCTCGGACAGTATCCATACCTGCAAAAAGAAGGGCATGGGCGTCGCAGCAGTGACCTCCATGGACAATGTGATGATGACTGACGACGGCGTGACCGGCAGGATTTCCATCTCGCGCTATGCGTTCCGCCGGATTCAGACGCCGCAGACATATTTTCTTGGAGCGTTGAAAAAGGCACATGAGGAGGCGCTGGAAAAAGGCATCGAGCATGAAAATGACACCAACAATATCATTTCAAGACTTGGAAGAAATGTTTATTTTTCAAAAGGCTCTGACAAGAACCTAAAAATCAACACCGTGGAGGACGTCGCCATGTTCAAGGCACTCTATGCCATGAAAAATGGGGATATATAAACACAGAACAGGCTTATAAAGTGATACTATAGAGGGAGGGTGCTATGAACATTGCACTGATTCTGGCAGGGGGAAGCGGCTCGCGGACAGAGCAGTCCATTCCAAAGCAGTTTATCAGCATATACGAAAAACCAATCATTATTTATACGCTGGAAGCATTTCAGTCTCACCCCCAAGTGGACTACATGATCGTATCCTGTATTGACGGCTGGCACGATGTACTCAAGGGCTACGCCTCGGCAGCAGGCATCACAAAGCTGCGCTGGATTGTTGGCGGGGGTGAGAACGGACAGGCCTCTGCGCGCAACGCACTGCTCACACTGGAAGATACCTGCAAGGAGGAGGATATTGTCATTATCCACGACGCAGTCCGCCCCATGATTTCGCAGGAGATTATCACGGACTGTATCGCAAAAGCAAAACAATATGGCTCAGGACTCTCTGCAATCCGCTGTCAGGAGACCATTATGCGCACAGAGGACGGCGAAGCAGGACATATCGGAATCGACAGAAATGACATCATGCGCGTGCAGACCCCGCAGGCATATCAGTATGGAAGGGTGCTCTGGGCACACAAGGAGGCATTAAAAAGGGGAATCACAAACGCAGTATATACCAATACCTTGATGATGGCGCTTGGCGAGGAGCTTCATTTTTCATGCGGTTCAAACAAGAATATCAAAATTACAACCTTGGAGGACATTGATATATTCAAGGCACTCTATGCCACGAAGAGGGATGCGTGGCTGAAAGGATAACATTTTATTTCAGCCATTTTTCACTGTACAGACAACGTTTAATGCGTGTCGCGTGCAGTGTTTTTTATATAGTCCTATATGATTTAAATGATTCGCTTTTTCCAGGCACGGTTACTCTTATGAGCAGCCGCGATATTTATTGACCAAAAACACAGAATCGCGTATAATATGAATACAGTGATACTTTAAGTTCTATATGGTATAAATCGGAGAAAACGTATGAAAAAAAGTCAGAATAAGCGAAAAATGGACGGGAGTGGTTCACTGCTTCTCTCCATTATTGTTGTGTTTGGGATATTAGGAGCAATCGTGTTCTCGGTGGCGCACAAAATCTCAGTAGAGATGTCGGCATCAGCAATCCAGAACCTCAGCGAGAGTCTGGATTTGATCGAGAGTACCATCGAGGCTGTTTTAAATAAAGAAGCGGAATTTCAGAGACTGATGGCACAGGAGATTTCATTGGCGGCAGATCAGGAGCAGTATATCCGCACCTATCAGAAGAGTGAGACAATGGTGAAGGTTTCTTTGATACAGGCTGGGAGGAATGAAGGGATTTCAAATACTGGTGAAGTGTTCTCGGAGAAGGAACTTGATTTCTCCGCAGGGGGAACGGTAAAAGGTATGCCTGTGTCACAATCGTATGTCAACTATATGGGAACATGGGCGTACACGATCAAGTGTCCAGTGATAAGTGACGGAAAAGAGACGGCAACGCTTTATGTGGAATATATCTATGATTCGATAGATCAATCGCTTCCAGATGGATTTTACAACAAGAGGGCGATGCTCTATATCATGGATGCAGAAAGTGAACGGATGGTGCTCAAGCCCAAGGGAATGGGAGAGCGCAGTGCTGGGCATCTGAATCTGGAGGATTTTTTTAGGGCAAATGATATTTTGGAGGAAGAGCTGCGAAAAGAAGTTTCCCAGAGTGTAAAAAACAGGAAAAATATCATGTTCCAGCATGATATCCGCGGGAAAAAATCTTTGATTTATATGTGGGCTGTGAATGATGGCACGATCTATTTGATTGGGTATGTGCCGATTGATGCCATTCAGCAGGAGGGCAGGACGGTAAATCAAAATATTTTGATCGTAGTTGGCGTAATGCTGATCGCGTTTTTTCTGTGTTGTGTGCTGTATTATTTTAATCAAAGAGAGCAGAACAGGCTTCGGCGGGAGCGGGAGAAGGAGCGGGAGATACATAACAAACAGCTTGCGGAGGCATTGCAGGCTGCACAGATTGCAAGCAACTCTAAGACGACGTTTCTCTCGAATATGTCCCATGATATCCGCACCCCGATGAATGCGGTGATTGGGTTTACGACACTGCTTGCCAAGGATGCAGAAAATCCGGAGAAAGTCAGGGAATACACAAAGAAAATTATGGCTTC
>KE159538.1:308063-368855 GCA_000403215.2 Lachnospiraceae bacterium A4 | reverse complement strand
CTAAAGAAAGTCATAAACCAGTATGTGCCCAGAAAGGAAATAACGAAACTATGAGAAAGATAGCAATACTCTGTCTTGCAGGAGCTGCTGCAGTATCATTGGCAGCCTGTGGTGGAAGGAACGCATCGAGGGACAATGTGATGACCTTCGAGAAGCAGAAAGACCACGTTGTGACACTGTTTAGCCCGATGGAGAAAACCATGCCAGATGTAGATAATGTGGCAAGAAGCGCATCGGAGAAAACAGTTATCTTGGCGGAAGAGCGGCTTGGTGTGACAGTGGATTATATCACGTACACGGCGGAGGATTACCAAGATAAAACGTATGATGATATAACACTTGACAGGGCGCGCAATAATATGGATGATCTGTATCTGCTCAATCCAGATGTCATTCAAATACTGGCTCAGGAGAATAAGCTGATGGACTTATCTGGCCTTGACAGCGCAAAGAACCTTCGCGATGTCGTAAAGGCGGCGAATGTGGTAGATGGAAAACTGGTGGCGATTCCGCAGGAGGTCGTCGCATATGGCCTGTTTATCAATAAGGATTTGTTTGATCAGTACCATCTCGAGCTGCCGGACACGCCCGAGGAGTTTTTGGCGTGCTGCCGGGTATTCAAAGAGAATGGAATTGAGACACCCGTAGGTGCAAACCGCTGGTGGTTAGAGACGTTTGTTCTTGCACAGGCATATGCTGACCTGTACAATGGCGGGAATACAGAGGCAGAAATTGCGGCGCTCAACAGCGGAGAGGCAAAGTACAGCGATTATATGCGTACTGGCTTTGAATTTTTGCAGGAAATGATTGACTGCGGCTATATTGACGCCCAAAAGGCGTATATGAGTGAGGCGATTGAAGGAGAGGGCGCCGATTTTCTGGCGGGAAAGACGCCGATCGTCATGGCGTACTGGGGGGCAGCAAACACAGAGACCGCATACGGCAATCCAGATTTTAACATGCTGGTCATCGGATTTCCAAGCAGCCGCGGACAGATGCCCGTTATGCCAATGACCGGCATTGCTGTCGGAATCCAAGCAGAACACGCAGAAGATGCGATGAAAACGCTTGATATTATGACGTCTGATGAGGCGCTACAGATTTATACGGAGACGAACAAGGTGATCTCGCCCTCCAAGAATGTATCGGTGGACTGTATTCCGGCATTGAAGCCGCTGAATGACCGAATTAATGAAAATATTTATGTGCTTGGCTCTAACGCAAGTATGAAGCTTGAGCAGTGGGGAAACACGTGCATCATTGTTCGGAAGCTCTTAAATGGGGCTACGGTAGATGAGTGTATGGCGGAATTTGACAGACTTCAGGCGGAATCGCTGGAGAAACAGACGGACAAAATCGAGTAGGGAAGCTTTCCCTGCTCGCGCGGCATATTTTTTCGCGTTTGAGTGCATAAAAAAAGCAGGATACGGGAGTCGAACCCGCCTCTAAATACGAAAAAAGTCAGTAAAATCAAGGCTCTTGTGAGTTTTGTTTTGATTACTTTTGATTACTTTTGATTACTCGGTAATCAATAATACAAAGAAAGGAGAAATCTTGCACAAATGACATAGTAATATGATAATTATTTGACGTTATGGATATAAAAATTATCGAATAATTATCATATTACTATATATTATATGGATTCTACTCAAACAAATAGCAAATTAGCTGCTGCATGGGCAGACGCTACTACTACAGACAACGTTGTTGATGGTGTTATACAATGGCACCAATGGGGATTATTGTGCGAAATTATTGTGGCAGTATCAATATCAATGCCTGAAGCTTGGCAAGAATTAAAAATTGCGACAAATTTACCACCATCTAGGTTTGGTAGTGGTGCACGAGGCATTATACAATCGCAAGAAACTGGATTAGCATATTGTATAATAATCACAAGCAATGGAGAATTATTTGTTCGCACAGACACGCATCCGCAATCTGGTTGGTATCGTGGTGCAATAATCTATATTACAACTGGTTAAACGTAAATTAACGTTTAAAATCTAATAATATTGCAACCATATATAGTTAGTGGAATGGTATCAATTTCAAATTTAAAATCACCATCGGATTGTCTATTTTCTTGATAGGCTTTTAGTACCGCTATTTTGTTCCTGTCTCGATAAAATTTCACTAAAGCATGAAATTCACAATAATAACTAGTATCTTGCATCAGGTAATTGCTGTAAAGATGCATGACATCTTCAACTGGAATACAAAATTGGTACTGTGACCACCGTAATGAGCAAAGTAAAACTGAGTAATCTAATGTTCCTGTTAACGAGTCATACTCTTTACCCACCTTCATGTCACCTGAACAAATTCTATGTACTCGTATATTGCTAAATATCTGATTAAAAATCCAAACAAACATTCTATAAAAAAATAAGCACACCAAACTATAAATATGGTATGCTTAAAATATGTATATCTTTTTATCACAAAATTCAGATTCATCATGCACTCATTAACTTTCGATGAGTATGCTTTATGTTTTCTCTATTAACAGTGCAGTAGATCATCGTCGTATCTAACTTAGCATGTCCAAGTAATTCCTTAACCTCTTCCAATGGTGCGCCTTTCCTGAGTACATTTGTTGCCATTGTGCGCCGAAATCTATGAGGATGACAGTTATCAACACCAGCGGACTTTCCTAAATTTTTAATGATTCTCTCCAAACCTGCAATAGTTAATCTATTATAAGGTTTTCTTACACTCACAAATAGGGCATCATTTTTATCATTTCTACTTTCTAAATATTCTTTTAAATATAGAGAAGCAGTAGCAGTTAAATACACTTCGCGTTCTTTACTCCCTTTACCATACACTATAGCATTTTTATCACAAAAATCTACATCGTTTTTGTTAAGAGTAATCAATTCAGATGCCCGGACACCAGTACTATATAAAAACTCAATTAAAGCAATATCGCGTTGCTGTATACATGCCCGTCTTAATTTTTCCAATTCTTCATCTGAGAAAGGTTTTTTTATTTTCTTTTCTGATTTAATTGGTTCTAATCCCATAGTAGGATTTTTAGTTATGTACCCCTTATTGTTAAGCCATGTAAAGAAACTACTAAAAACTAATCGCATATTATCTAAGTACGAATTGGACACATTTCGCGTTTTTTGATATCTGGCAAGGTATATAAACAAATCATCCTCTGTTATTTTATCTAACGACTTATTAAGATATTGAAGCAATTTATTTAAATGCAATTGGTATTGTCCTAATGTTCGCTCAGATTTTCCTTCTGTCTTTTTACGGATAATGAAAAGCTGTAAATACTGCAAATAACTTTTTTCATTATCCATTATATCAGTACATCGTTCCTTCATTTCATAATTTTGCAACAACATGCGCAATCCATAATCAAACTGCTTACATTGTGCCTGATCCAAATCCCAATATCCAATAGCCATTTGTAATACCTCTGTTATAAATTTCTCGTTCATAATTAAATACCTCCGATTGTTTGTTTGGATTATTTGTTCGATAAGTATTTATTCTCCAATGAAAAAGATATTTTCCAGATTTTTCCATAAAACAAAAAGAGAAGTATATAGTTTATTGATTTATTAGCAAATGGGAGTATAGTTTATTTATGGATGTATGGTAGGAGTGCATATGAAGAAAAAAGATAAATACAAAGAATATTATGATTATATTTGTCCAAAATGTTCAACTAAAATATTTATAGAAAAAGGTAAAAAGATGCCTTCAATGTTTTGCAGGAAATGTTTGCAATCAAATCAACTGACAGTATTAAGATTAATTCGTTAAAATATTTCAAAATAGTAAAAAAATAGGACACTGTAATTAAATACAATGTCCTATTTGATCTGTTTATTTACTATGAGCAAATATTGTTTTGTAATACAATCATGTCTTTTAGTGGTTGCGATTGATATTTTTCTGGAATCTGTATACCATAATATATATTACTTACAATATCTTTTTCATCTAAAGATCTAATATAAATACGTAAATCTCTAAAATATGTAACGTGCCAGGTAACATATTGCATAGCAGCACTCACAATCAAACTCATATCTGCATTGCTGTAATATTTACAATGTTGTGTTTGATCTGATGTGTGCCAAGGTATATTATCCAATCCCTGAGCAACTTGCGCTTGTAAACCCATTAGACTTGTTTGATCTTGGCTTGTAAGAGTGAAGTGTTCTATTGTTCCGTTTGTCAAAGCCACATTGATTCCAGCTTGAATTATTTTTTGTTGTTCATTATTCATTTCTCTAATTTTCGATTCTTGTAATTCAGATAAAGTAGGTTCGTATGGTTCATAAGAAATATCAGGAGGTAACTCTGGTTCAGGTTTTGGTTCTACATAAATGCTTTCATCGTTAGAAAATTGTATACTATCATCTAGTATTCGATAAATAGTTGTAAAATCAGAATAATCCCAGTCATCATTTTGACCGGGACGTGAAAGTGTGAACCCATGAGTTTTAACTGGAAAATCTCCTCGAATCTCAATAATATTTTCAGATATTTGAAAAAATTCAACTTCGTAAGAAGTCTTTAAGTTTATATATTTTAACTCTAACATTTTAACTCCTTTCTTTTAATAATGTGGGGGGGATATTTTATAGAGATGATTGAAACTAACTACTCAAACAAATAGCAATTTACAATTGAAGATTTATGATTTCGTCGCCAACAATCCGTTCACAAATGGTACTACATATAGAGTTCAAGAAAGTAACTGGATGGCTGTAAACAAAATATACAAAATTGGCAGAATATGCTGGCTGGCTCTTGATGTTGACCTAAGGGGTGTGACAATAGGGAATGCTGTATTAAATATTGCAAATGTACCAGATGAATTTGGTCCACTATCTATACTTTCTACAAAAAATCCAGATGAATATGACACTGGATTTTACCCGGGTGGGAATCTGATATATGTTGCTCATAGAAATACAGAAAAATATCCTAATTGGTCAGATGTAGATCCTGTTCAATTTAGTTTTGTTTATTTCTCTAAAAAATAAAGCAAAAATCATCTGAGACAAATATAAGTATTGAATTTAGTATGTATAAACCAAACAAATTAGTTCCGCATAAATGTCTGTCTGTTCCGTCAAAAAGAAGTCTATGTCAAAACTATTAGCCTGTAAATTGGATACTGCATAATTTTTAACGCATGATATAAAACGTTCGCTCCATGTGGTTCCCGGATGAACATTTGCGAAATATGGTGTAATCCATACACCATATTGCTTGTTTAGACCAATATTATGCGTGATTGTTATTTTGATTACACCTTGTGCTGCTAAATGCACATTACTTCTTATAAATGCTATAGGTAGATTTGCTAATTTGCTATTTATCTGACTAATATCCGATATTAGAGATTTTGTGACCAATGCACCTGTAACATTATTGGCGTTAGTATTTGCAGATATCTGTTCTTTTGTAGTTAATACAGTAGATGTATTTACTGCACTAATACCAGCAGGCGTTATATTAACTTCTTTTGTGGCACTGCCATCGTAAGAGGTCTGTGATGTCCCATTAAATTTGATATTCAATGTATTTGGGTTTTTTAAGGAAGTAGGAATGGCTATACTTTTTTCAGTGCTTCCATCATATTCTGCTGTGACTCCACCTGTAAATTTTAATGATTTAGGATTTTTTAAAGAGATTGGTTTATCTGATAAATCAGTATATTTTCCAGTGAATGCAACGGTTTTCAAATCAGAAAAATATTTTTTGATTTTTCCAAGAATTGTAGAAAGGTTGTCAGTAGAAGAAATGTTTTTCCTTGTAGATGCTTCTTCAAACAAGATTCGGTGTTTATCTATTGGGGTAACAGGTTCTAAAATCAAATATGCATATGTGTCAGTAGTGTTAGAATAATGTTGAAATTTCATCCACACCCATGCGTCTTGTGGAATACGGACGTATTTTATCACATCGCCGTTTCCGATATTAGAAAATTGATAATGTGATCCTTGGGTGTCGGATACATTTACGTATACTGAATCATCGTTTGTCCCATTTGATATTCCAAACTGAATAGTGTATTCTGTTTCTGCTGCTAGTTTGACACCCCAGTATGCTGTTGGGGCGTCCGATGCCTGTGTCATAGTTGGTACAGTTACAATCCATTTTGTTCCAACTTGTACAAATGTACCTTTGCCATTTTTCGATGTCATCTGCCAGTAATTAGGTATATTCAGGTTAGCTTCGTCAATGATTTTTTGCCATCTGTCAGGATCAGAAGGGGCAATGCCAGTTGTGTTATTTTTTTTGCATATATATGATGTGCCGCCATACTTTACCCAGTCCAGCCTGCGGTATACAGTTGTATTATCATAATCACCCATTAACACAGGTGATATTCTTCCAGCTTTTTTCTTAATTGCCATTTAAATTTCCTCCTCTTGGTGAATCCAGTATTCCAGTTCACCATTATCATTTATTTCAAAATCATATGTATCTGATTCATAAACAAGTTCGCCATCATCAGTAACTTCAAACTCAAAATCAATAACCTGCTGGGTTACATTCTGTAATAACTCAGTGGCATCGTTTAATAATATTTCCGCTTCATTTTTATGTAGCTGGGACTGCTGGCACCAAAACTCTGAATTATTCGTATTTTCATTTGTCCTTATGCCTGTATATCCACGCGCCCAGCTTTCAGATAATTTAGCACTATTTTCAGACTCAGAAGCAGAGCTGGCAGAAGCAGAAGCAGAAATATTTGATGCCGTTTCAGATTTTTTGGATTCAATCTGGCTAATCCTGCTGTTATGTTCGCTTAATTTTGCATTGTAAGCGCAGATTGATGCTGTAGCAGTGTTCAGAGCTGTTATGTTTTCACTCTCTTTTGCTTTATACGCAGAAACAGAAGCAGAGTCAGCATATGTTTGTGCTTGTGATAAAACAGTATTGAATGTCTTTTTTCTGTCATTTTCATTATCCTGTCTTATTTTTTCTTCAGCTTCTCTTTGAGCTTCGTCTAATTTGCGCTGATTCTCACAAATAATTCGGTTTTTCTCATTATCTTCACGTATTTGTTCGGATTGATCGCGCAAATTTTCATTGTCTATGCGTTGGTTTTCATTGTTATTTCGATCAGTCTCATTATTGTTTCTAGTGTCCTCATCGTGTTTTCGCTGGTTTTCGTTATCAATCCTCTTATTTTCGTTTATAATACGCTGATCTTCATTTTGTAACCGTATTTTTTCATTTTCGATTCTTTCTTTTTCCATGACAACCATACTGTCAATCACATCAAATGAATTGTATGATGATAAATTTTCAGCATTATGTACACGTTTTTCAACATAAATATTAAATGTCCATGTTGTCAGATAAATACCACGGTCATCTTCAAGATGCAGCTCGCACTGGTTTACACCCGGGGCAGTAAGAATCTGATTTCCGTTACCAATAGATGTATCAACAACTATACTGTTTGTTCCTTCGGTTTTACAGCATTCATTTCCCTGAAATTGTGTTCCGTCGGCTTTTTGAATGCGGATATATGTTTTACAACCCCTGATATCAAACGCTTCATCATTTTCAATAATATTAAAAATAAATTTTCTGCCAGTATCAAACTGTTTGGCATTTAATGTCAAAACTCCAAACTCATTATAAAAACTTAAATCTGTTGTTTTAATTATTGCATTTATATCATGCACCTCCCCATCAAAAAAGAAACATCATTTAAGACGCTTCTTTTTTTTGTTTCCTCTGTTTTTTGATTGTTTAATTTATTCTGGTATTCATTCAATTCGAACTGTGTCTGTTGTTTTGCGATCATATTAACAGATAACAAAACAGCATCCAGTATAATAGCTTTGGTTTGTATGTCTAATTTATGAGTTTGTATTAGGGTTAAAATATTCTGTTTAAAATCTTCGGACAGTAAACCATGCGGCATTTCTATCCCAGCAGTATTTTGATTAATCTGGTTTTTGTCATGTGGCATTATTAATTTCTCCTTATTTTATGATTGTATTTGCACGAAATGTAATAAAAAATGTGCTTTATTAGTCGATAATGCACATTTTTATTTCTTGAAATTGCTGTTTCATTGTCTCTATCTGTTCAGATAATGCGATAATTTCTTTATGTTGTTCCTGAATAAGTTTTAAAGCAGCGGGGAAGAGAATATTGATTTCCCACATTTCAGGCAGTCCATCATCATTTAAGTTGCAGGCTTCGGGGTATTTTTCATATACATCTTCGGCAATAAAACCAAGTATATCATGTTTATATCGCTGGTCATTAGCTGGAAGGTAATGATCCAGATATTTATATGAAACTACATTTAAATCATACAGTTTTTGTGGATTTAATTCAGATGGGATTATATCAGTGATATCCTTTTTATACCGTTTAGAAGAAGATGAATATCTTTGGATTGTACCATCGGCACTGATTCTTAACTGCGATCCTGATGAAACAGTAGTATCATAAACACCAGCGTGCTTTAAAGAAGATGAAGATATGGTAACTTTAGGTTCAACATTTGAATTATCATCGGGATAGATGTTAAATTCAAACTCTGAAAATGCATTTATTCCTAACGGGCAGAGATCTAATGTTTTTAATGATACTTGCCCAAACAAAGAATTGATTACAAAATCATCATATGAACGAACAGTATTCAAATAAAAAGTATTTTTTATTTTATTCTGTGATGAAAATACATCAATTTTATACATGCCGATTCGTTTTCCTATATTGTCGTATAAACCAACGGATTTTATAACTGCAAGGGCAGAAGGAAAATGAGTAACATCATCAAAATGATAACCAAAAAATATATCATCGACTGTTAAATATATTTTTACATAATTATCAATTTTACAAATCATAGATTCAGATATGATAATTGTTTTTTCTTCTTCATCATTAGAATCATCTTGTTCAAAATCTTCTATAAAGCTTCCAGTTAAAGTTATTGTGCTGGATTCATTCCCATAAGCATATATACAAATATAACTTCCAGTATTTCCTTCATCTTTTGACCCATCCAGATAAATATTAGAACTAAGCTGTTCCTGTCCAGTCCATTGATAATCACGTATTGTCTTATAATATTGTGGATCACTTGTAATAAAACCTTCTGGCTGTATAAAAAAGAAATCACTTATAGAAATACCGTTTGAATCAATAGATTGTGAAAATGTTTCACCAGAATTAGACCTATGAAAACCATCTTCGTTAAAAGTCCATCCAGCAATGTTCCCACTTTTAATGGCTGTTAATGAATTTGCAATAATATCACCTGTAAAGCTTCCAGAAGTAGCATAAACTTCGCCAGAAAAACGTCCGTCTGTTGCAAATATTGTTCCATATATCAAAGCGTTATTGGCTTCTAATAATCCATTTTTTGATACCTTAAAGAAACTTTCATCATGTTTATCAGTATTAGTCCCCAGCCCAACATTGGTTAAAATATAATTATCTGATTCTTTTGTAGTGTATGTGTGTTCTCCTACATTTATTGTCTTTGTTGTGACACCATTTAGATCAGTAGTAGATTCAATGGATACATCATCAGTCATTAATATGTCTGAGGTATTAGACAGATCATTAAAATCACCAGTAGTCGCAACCTTTGACAGTCCTGATATACTTGTATTATCTATTTTTACATCTTGTCCTAATTTCAGTGAATTTGCAACAATGTCACCTGTAAAGCTTCCTGAACCATCAATAGACAGCTTATCATCATTCCATTTTAATTTTCCGCCAGCAAAATCAAAACTTCCAGTTAATAAATCCAAAAAGCTTCCTGATTTCCCAGCAACGTAGTTACTTGACTTGATGATATCAAAAAGACATTCTCCGCTTATTTTTATACGTCCAGCCTCTAAGGAATCAAACACACCGCTATGAGATAGAAGCGTATTAAAATTTCCTTTGTTCCCTTTTATGCTGTCCAAAATAACATCTGTAACAGTTGTCCCAAACAGCTCTGTACTGAGAAGGGCATTCAGCATATTGTTGCTCATTTGTACATTTGCGTCATTGTTACCGTATGTACCACCTCCACTGGAAGATGATGAACTGCCGCCAGAGGAAGTTGAATTGTCTTTATCAATGAGAGAAGTAAAGTCAGATATACTATCCAAAGATTTTTTTACTGTAGAAAATTCTATAGATAATTTTTCATTAGACTCCAAAGGATTGAATTCAATTGAAATTAGACGTAATTTTATAAAATCAGGAATGAAAAGTTCTTCATGAGTTTCATATCCTACGTGAATAAAGTTACCAATATCAAATATATTTTGATAACATTGAAATTCTTCAAGTTCAAATAAATTATCTAATTCTGTTTGAAACGAATATTGTGGCTGTGATAATACATACAACTCTTTGATAGCAGCTTGATATAATTCTTCCTGAGCATCAACTGTACTTACAATGTCATCAAGATTTGTAATTAAAATATTAGAATTATTATAATCCTGTTCTGCAATTAAACTGTTGATGATATTTAAATCTTTTTTAGAAAATAGAAGAGTGTTATTAACTTTAAAGTTTTCCAAGGTTACAGAATTTGCAAGTTCAATTCTTTGCATTGAATAAGTATATTGTAAACTTTCCAATGATTTAATCTCATTTTTTCGAGAGAGTACCGCATCATTGCATTGTCTAATAATACCTTTACATTTGGTTTTAGTTAAAGAATTATCTCGTATATCAAAAGACATATAATCTAAATATTGATTTAGTTTATCAATATAAGCAGATTTTGAAGTAAATTCTTTTTTCTGTTTGTCAGACAAACTGTTCCACCCATTATCATCGGGAGTACGATAAGCAGTAGGAGCAGCTATTGTTCCAGATTTTATAAAGCATTCATGAAATAAAATGTTTGAAACTTCTGACCATGCTTTTTTCTTTGATTCTAGTTCATCTAATCCATATAAAGACCATTCATATTTATAAGCATCAATTTCCTTAACTATGCTTGGATCGGCATAATAAGCAGGATTTCCAAATTCCATTTCTATAAAGTGTCCATTCATGTCAGTCACAAGATTTCCGTTGGAGTCAGTCTGACAGTACATTTTTAAAGCTTCTTCAATCTGGGGAATGATAGATTCTTTATATGCATAATAATCATGCCAATATGGAGTATTTTTAATATTGGTAGCAGAAGAGGGCGTTGGCGTATAATTCGGCGCTGCACCGATCTCAGTAACGCCATATTCATTTTTGTAAATAGTAATTAAAGAAACAAGAGCTTTGTTAAATGCATTCAAGTGCAATTTTAGCTCATCCAAAGAAAATGTTTTATAATCTGTGATAGCTCCGTCATTTGGTACACGATTTTTAATTTCATTGATACTTAAAATAGTTTGATTATATAACTTTGATAGTTCAATATATAGTTCTCTGCGTGAATATTGTTTACCATTAAATATTAATTTCTCTGAATCACGATAATTTTTCCAAATAATAAATTTATCGTGAAGTTCTTTGGATACATATTTATAATCACCATACTCATTTAAAGAGTTCATAAAAAAATCAAGATTCATAATATAATCTTTTCCAAAATTCACCTGCTCTATACCTAAATTATTAGCACCAGTTGGAATTAATTTAGTGATTAATTCATCATTTGATGAGCTATTAATTTCAAAGCTATTCATTAAATTACGCATACTAATAAATATGCCAGTATCATCACCAAAATCTTCTACTTTTACAATACCTACTTTTTTATTTTTTCTATCAAATTGAAAGATGATAGAAGCAGAAGATGAAACAGTATTCATAAAAAAAGAATATATATTTTCGCTTGCAATTTCAAAACTCTTTTTAATATTACAAATATCAGTATCAATATTTTCATCAACATCCCACCCAGTATTTTGTAATGCGAGATGTAACAAAGATAATTGAGGATTATCATAATTTACGAGAGAAATATATTCGTATGGAAGATTTGAATAGGGATTAATATTATTAAAATTGCCAGTAGAGTCAGTTACCAAATACTCTTGACTATCCTTTGTACCACAATTTATTTTAAAATTTTTAATATATAAGTAGCTTAATTCACATTCAATAGAATGTGCTATTACTGTTTTTGTTTCTTGTAACCCTTCACCGCGAATAGTTGGTTCCTCATCAATTACAAAAAAAGCTTGTTCTTTTCCATCAAGATACAACCGCATCATTGTGTCAATAGAATCATAATAATTACTTTTGTTTAATTCACAGGAATTATTATTTGTATATCTTTCTACTTCAAAGGTTAGTTCCCATTGTGAAACTGCATTTTTTCTTAAATTACATGTTTCTGTTTTTATACCAGACATATATCCAAGTATGGAACCATCAGTTTTACATAAATATATTTTTGAATATTCCATATATTATAAGCAACCTGCCTTTCTTGGGGATTCATATTCTATAGTCATTTTACAGTTTCCAGAAATTAATATCTCATTTTTCCCTCTTAAAAAACGTATCCAATATATATTCATTATATAATCATCAATTGCAGATACATGACTTTTATAAGTTTCATTCCAGCCTATTTTATAAGCTGGTATTAATTTATTTAGTTTATCCGTGACTGTCATATTATAAGAATCTATTTTAATGTGTTTATTTCCGTCTGACCCAGAATCCAAGGAATCTGTTGTTATAGTTACAGATTTTTTATCTGTTTTATTTTCTATAATGATGGTGGGAGATGTGGTTAATATTGTTATTTTGGGATAAATAATGTTGTTATTTGCATTGGAAGTATTATTAATAGAAATTTGACGGGAGTTTGTTACTTCTATATGTTTTATCATTTTTTCAGAAAAAGCAAATGGTGAATTTGTTTCAAATTTTAATTGTTTTCCAACTAGTTTACCACCAACAATAATATCTTCAATTTGTGTACATACTGCATAATAATGTAAGGGATAGGAATCGCTATCATTAAAAGCAAGAACCTGAGAAGTAGAAGATGATGTAAGCCATTCATTTATTTGAATTGATTGTAATCTTGTTATTTCTGAACAATCTTTTTTTACAACACTAAAATTAAGGACTATATTTTCACTCTGAACTCCATATGTATTTGTTTTCCGATTTAATTTATTACCTGTTTTTTGTAAAGATAAATTAAGGCCATTTTCTGAAATATCAGCGTCTGAATTTCCTATCCATGCAATCATTAGATTAAAATCGTCACTACTTTTACCATAAAATATAAAATTTTTTGCAGTTAATAAAGACAAAAAATCACCTCATCTCGTTTATTATGTTTAATAAATTATTATAACCACACCCATATTTCAGAGTGTGGTTTAAAATTAGGGCTAGACAGTAGGGCGTCTTACTGGTATTCTTCCAGTAGCCATTTTAGCATCTTTATACATTTTGCGAGTAATTTCCTTATACAGCTTATCAGAGTTTTCCGTAAACTCTTTGCTGAAACTCTTATCAACACTACCTTCTACATTAATTAAACTATCATAGTGATTATTGATTACTACGGATTGTTCATTCTTATTCCTAACATAATCAGGAATATTCTGTCCAGTACTAGCCATAACTGAAAACTGCCTGTTCACCATTTCAAACATATTCTGGTCATTTACCTTAAATACCCGTTCTGGATTCATCAGCTCAGACCCGTATTTTTCAAAGAGTTCCGCTGCTTTAAGCATATTCTGTTTAATTATCAGACTGACATCTTCTGGATCGTCTTTGATTCTGCTTGTGGATTCATTACTAATTACTGTTGGCGTGATATTAATTGAAGGGGTACTGCCTGTTCTGTTGGTTTCGTTTCCCTTTGGTGTTAGATCTATATCCGTGCTGCCTGTTATTGTGCCTGTACCGCTGTAGAGGTCTTTGATTTTGTCCAGTGTACTGTTCACACTGCCGCCAACTGTCTGATAAAGGTCTTTTGCATCACCCATCAGTTTATTGTGTTCCTCGAGAATTTCTGCAAGGGATTTGGTGGAATTATCAAGTGCTTCTTCAAGGGAAGCTGCAAATTCATCCAGTGCATCTATCTGTAAGGTATAAGTATGTTCATCCTTGGTTTCTTTCAAAGCATCTTCTTTTTCTGCAAGGTCAGCTTTTAACTGTGCGAGCTTTGCTTTTGTTGCTGCGTCCATTGCACCTGAAAGATTTTCAATCGCGGCGATCTGGGCTTTGATACTGTCGATTTCCTTCTGGCTGTTCTTTATGGTCTTATTGTAATCGTAGTATTCCTTCTTTTTCTGCAATGCCTTCTTGCGCGCGTCAATGATTTTATTCAGGCTGTCAAGCTCTTCCTGTGCACTGCGTTTCATCAGTTCAATAATGCTGTTTTCAAGAGATGCGGATTCTCCCAGCGTGTTATAGTAATTCTGGATGGCATTGTTGAGATCTTCCATGTAAGCCTTGTCAGAAGCATAGGTATCTTTGTTGTTCTGAATTTCATTGTACAAGTCCAGATAAGCGTCTGCCTTTTTGTGTGCGTCCTCAAGCTGTGATACAAGGAGTGCAACTTTTGCCTGTCCGTATTCTGAAAGTTCTCCATTGTCATACAGCCATTCATCCTGTATTAAATCTGTGATGGAAGAGAGAATGCTTTTTGCGGTGTCAAGCTCACTGATTGCATTGGTGATGTTCTCAAATTTTGCGTTCCGAAGTGCGTCATTGACGTTCTGTATTTCTGTTGCTGTTCCGATCAATTCCTGTTTTGCAGAAGCAAATTCTTTTTCCCATTCCTCTGCCCACTGGTCAGCAAATTCTCCCCAGTTATCAGCATCAACAGCGCGCTCATTCAACAGATCAAGCACGGACTGTAACTTATCAGCCATTGCGGTATCCCCGTTCTGTCGGTAGCTTTCCAGTGCCTTGTTAAACACGTCCATAGAAGCTTCAAAATCGTTTGTGTCAAGTGCATCAAGGAGTTGTCCATATTCGTTCATTTCAGAGAGGGTGGTATCATATTTTTCCTGTAAAACATCAAGGTAATCTCCATACATATCAACCTTTGTCTTTACTGCATTTTCATCTAAATCTGTCAGCAGTTTTGTAAGTTTGTCGCCGCTGAAAGTGTCGTATAAAGATACAAGTTCCTTATAGTAGCCGATAAAGCTGTCAAGATATTCAAGCTGTGCTTTCAGGGTTGTAAGGTTGTACTCTGCGATCTGTTTTGCAAGTTTGTACAGGTTTGCATGGTATTCATTGATGTCAGATTCCGCCTCTGATACATTCTCCTCATAGGTCTTTTTGAGCTGTTCGAGATCGTCCTCCATCTGGCTTAACAAGTCACTGATCTGTGTCTGCTTTTCGTTGTTCCATGCTTCAAGCTGTGCCTTATAGGTGTCATATTTCTTTGCTTCATTTGCAGACAGTTTTCCCCCATTGTCAAGTTTCTGCTGTAATTTATACCATGATTCCCATGTTTTCATGTACTCTGAGATGTTTGTACCCATGGCACCCTTTTGAATGGCTTCAAGCTCTGCATTGTATTTGTCAAGCTGTGCCTGCTCTGATTTGGAAAGTCCTTTGGTATCTTTTTTCTGTTCAAGCTTCTGTGCTTTTGCAAGTAAATTCTGATACTGCTGTGTGCTTTCAGCCTCGTCATTGATGCTGTCAATCTGGCTGTTGTAGCTTTCATAGATGCCTTCTGCGGATTCTTCGTATGTCTTTTCAATCTGTTCAAGCTTGTCGCCGGGGTCAAGCGCATCTGCAAGATCCTCATTTAACTGTTCAAGTGCATCTGCTTTTTCTTTTGAGTAGTTTTCAAGCTGGTCTGTGTAAGTATTGTATTTCTTCCACTCATTTACGGAGAGGTTTTTCCCTTTGTTGAGTTTGTCCTGAAGCTTTTTCCATGCTAAATAAATTTTATTGTATTCTGCAATGTTTGCGGCAGTGGCGTTTTCGTCAAGGGCTTCTTTCTGACTGTAATATGCTTCAAGCTGTGACTGTAACCTGTCGTATTTCTTTTTCTGGCTTTGGGTGAGATTGTCATATCCTTTGTCATCAAGTGCGGCAAGCTGTCCCTTTACTTTTTCAATGCTGCCAAGAAGATTCCTGTAGGTTGCGGAATTTTCAAGCTGTTCCTGCACATTGGAGATTTCATCTTTTATTTTTTCCGCTTCTGTCTGTTTCTTTGCTGTCCCATCTGCTTCAGCTAATTCCTGTGAAAGTCTGTCAAGAGCATTCTGTCCGCTGTTTTTTAGGACTTCAAGCTGTTTTTCATAAGAAGCAAACCGTTTCTGCTCGGACTTGCTGAGTGTTTTCCCACTGTCAAGCTTGTTCTTCAACTTCTGGTAAGCGGTGTAAATTCTACTGTAGTTTGTGATAGTATTAGAAGTCGCATTCTGGTCTAGCTCATTTTGAAGGTCATAATAATTCTGGAGTTTTTGGGTGAGCTTGTCAAACTGCTTTGACCTGGTAACATTCCAGCCCTTGCTGATATATTTGTCAATCTGCGCCTCAGTCTTTGCAATATTTTTAAGAAGCTTTGTATAGGTTCCAGACTGGTCAACACTGAGGTTGTCAATCTCTTTTTGTATGGAATCTACAAGTTCCTGCTGGTCACGCTTTACAGCTTCGGCTACCTTTTTAGAGTCCCCGAATGAATTTTCTGTAACGCTGGAACCTGTTAGTTCTGTCTTTACTGTCGGATTCAGCTGTTCTGAAATGGCTGCAAATTCCTCTACAAGCTCAGAAATAGAACTGCGTTTTCCCATCTCGTCATTGAGGGAGATAATGGACTCAATCTTTGAAGTGATGGAAGAGAGGTAGGAATCCATGTCGGAATAATAGCTTAGTATGTTGTCAAGCTTCTGGCGGATTAGATCACGCTGCTGTTCATAAAGGCTGCTGATGGCATCCCTGCATTCCTGTATGGAATCATTGTATTCGTCCATCTTTTCCTTGCAGTCCTGAAGTTTGTCATACCATTTTTCATAGTCTTTGATGGTGTCCTGAAGGTCTGTATCTTCAATATCCTCAATTTGAAGCGTGCCATTCTTGATTTTGTTTTTGTATTCGCCTGACAGTCCTTCTCCGATTTTATCCATCTTTTTGGCATACAGGTCTGAAACGCCCTTCACTTTTTTTACGGCTGTGATGAGCTGTGAAATCTGCTTCTGGTTTGCATTGATTTCCTTGTCCGTACTCTTTACAGCGCGGTTTATCATAGCGTTCTTTTTCTGCCATGAGAAGAATCTTTCAACTTTGTCAATCAGCCTTCCTGTCTGATCGGAAATCTTTTCAATGAATTTGCTGGATTTTTCGAGATTCTTTTCTATGTTGTCAAGAATCTTTTCAGCCCAGTCCCGTTCCTCTGGTTTTTCTTCCTTTTTCTTTTTCTCTTCGGGATATCCGCCGCCAGACTGCATCTTAATATCGACAACGCCTGCTGCAAGCTTCGAATTTTCATATCCCTTTACGATGGTATTTGCTGCCTGCGCCTGCATACTGTCAGCACCGTACATGAGCTGTGCATTTGCCTGTGCCGCATATAACATCTGTTCCGCCGCGCTTAATGCATTCGCTGCAAGATTCTCATAAGATGCGGCAAGATACTGGACAGCCTGTTCTTCTGTCTGGATATTTTTGATTAAATCTGTAGCCTGCAACGCCATGTCAACCTGAATCTGCTGTATTTTGGCATCTGTAAGACGCTGGAATGCATCTTCGTCAAGGGATAGCGCGCCGCTTTCGTTAGATAACAGTGCAAGATATTCAAACCCCATGTCACATAAAGACTGGTACTGGTCAACACTGATTTTGCCGTATTCATTGTAAGTGTCACGAATTTCAATCAGGTCGTCATAGGCTGATTTGATACCCCCTAATTCACTGCTTAGCTGGCTCTTATGTTTCTCGATTTCTTCTGTAAGTTTTTCAAGAGCTTCTAACTGTTCCTCTGTAAAATCACCATAAGGACTTTCAGAGAAGGCTGCTTTTAGTGTCTGGTATTCTGACTGCATTTTTTCAAGACCATTGATGTATTCAGCCGTTTGTTTTACAGCATCTTTTCCCTCGAACATAGAAAGCTCAATATCTGCGTCAATCTTTTCACCGTTGAGGAGTCTGGCAGCATAGGACTGTAATGCTTCGGGCGAGAGGATTGTGCCGTCTGGAAGGATTGGAGTGAGGATTACCTGTTTGGTTTCATCACCAAAGGACTGCGCATAAACAGAAGAGGAGGGTAATTCTGTGGTGTAGCCTGCCGACTGGATTTCGGTCGCGTTAACAGAAGGTCTTGTGAGGGTTACATGGCTCATTCGTCCATACTGGGCTTCCATAGTGTCTGCAAGGTTTTTGAGTTTTAATGCCTCGCTGTTGTAGTATTCGTCCTGCAAGCCCATCATGGACTGATAGTATTCTGCCATGTTGAGATAGTTGCCGTCACGCAGACGTGAAAGTTCATCGGATTCATACTGGTATGCATTTACCCTGTCGCTGTGAAGCGTCTTTTCTGCGTCGGATATTTCCTCGGCATATTTGGTCATGTGTTCCTCAGAATCTTTGAGGTAGGTGTTGAGGAGTATTTCTGACTGTGAGAAAAACTCGCGTTCGTTGATAATCAATCTGTTACTTTCCCTATATATTTATAGGTACTGACTATGTAATATATTTACATAGCGGTTAGTCATTTCTGGCTAACTCTCGCATTTTATTAATTTGGGATTATTGTGCGAGTTCGGACTGGATCTTCGCCCTTTCATGATGGGAGAGGGGAGTAACGGAACCTCATATGTTACCATATAAGGTATTACAGTCTCTACGGATTCTGATTTTAGATTGTTATATTATTAAAAATACTAAGTACACTAAAAAAGCGTATACAAAAAATGTATACGCCCACGATTTGTTGTCTTGTGTAAACCACGCAACTTCGCCTCGTGTATATTGTCTTTATCTAAGTTGACAATATAATAACATTAAAGTCACTATTTGTCAAGTACCTTACTTATTATTTATCATTTATTTAATTTTTATCCTTGGGTTTATAATTATCATAACATTCTAATACACTTTTATTAAAATCAAAGTTTGAACAAATATCACTTTGTTGAATGATTCCAAATTCAAGAAATTTTTCCTTAAATTCTGTAGGGATAATAGCAGGAAGTACATTATTTTTAACATGCGAAGAGTAGGCAATGATTTTCTTTTCAGAATACAAAATAGATACTATATTCAACATCTCATACTTTAATACATTATAATAATCCATTTGAGTTATCAGAAAATAATCTAAATTGTAATGCTTTTTATACCCCTTAGAACCTTCGGTTGAATACTCATATAAGGATTTTTCTATATGCTTTTTTATATCGTCGAAAAATCTGTCTTTAATTTCATCTATCAATAATGTACCTTTATATTCAATTTCAACTATTTTGTCAAATTCTATTTGTTCATCAGCAAATTCACACAATGTATGATTATAAGTATTTCCTGTTGTTAAAATAGAAGCTTTTCTTTTATTTAAACGAACGGTATTTAATAAAGGCGTCATATCCTTATCATTAGACATAATTATAAATTCGTCTATATTATCATTAGTATACATTGAATTTAATACATCAATTGCCAGTTTTAAGTCTGCATAATTTTTCCCTTGATTTGATGTATGTATCGTTTCCACGCCATATGATTGCAAAAACGATTGATGATGCGACTCATATAAGTCTTTATTATCAAAATTACAATATACCGCAATTTTTACTATTCTTCGATTATTATCTTTACACCATTTTTTCAGCTTTTCAAAAAAGCCTAATCTAATTGCATTTTTATTTCTGTTTATCAATGTTTTATGTACATTTTCATAATCAATAAAAATGGCTACATTAAAAAAATCATTTACTGTTGTTTCCATAAATATTATTCTCCGATCATCAGTATTATAATATACCATTATATACCAACAACCGACAGAATACTATCAGAACATAATTTCTTTAATATATTATTTTATTTCCAATCTAAAATCAGTCTTTCCTCGGTCTTGAGCGTCCCATCGCCTTTTAACCGATATAGTTACTTCTATACATCCTGTATTACTACAGGAGAGGGCATTAGTCTACCCTTTGCTAATAAATTCTGCAATTCTGCGAGTTTTCTTTTGTATTCCTCCAGCCATAAGTCTTTTTCGGATTTGGATGAGCCGGATTTTTTGGATTTTGAAGAACTTTTTGGAGAAAAGTCAATACTAACACTACTCAATCCGTCATTCCATTCTTTTTGGAATTGTTGTAAATCAGCTTCACTCCAGCTTCCTACAGTGTGAGATTGTTCATTTGCTTTTTCTTGTGATGCAATTTTTGCAGCTAAAGCAGTCTGCCCATATGCCTGAGCCAACTCCTGTAATTTAGATATCTTACCTGATACATCTAAATCCTGATTGCTAAATACCTGTTCTTCTGCAATTAATTTGATAAGATAATTCCTAGCAACTTCACTTGCCCCAGCCTGATTCAGAAATGCCAATACTTTATCAGCAGTAGCATTTGTCAAATCACCACCCACAGAAGATAATAATTGTTCTTCCAGAGTAAGAGCTTCTGTTTTGGCAATTAAAGACTCATATACAATTTCATGCGCATTTGTTACACCAAGAGATTCCAACATGGTTTCAACCAGCTTTGCGTCAGAAGCATTTAAATTATCTAATGCAGTTGTTCCATAAACGATATCTGTGATGAACTCATTAAAACCATTTCTAACATCATTCTCAGTAGATGCAGTATCAGTAAGTGTTCTTGCTAGATTCTCAAATGAAGTGTAGTCAATACTTATTCCCAATTCTTCATTTTCGTTCAAATCATCTATAGCAGATTTAATGGAATCGAGCATTGACAAGTCTACGTTTTCAAGCGTGAATAATGGTTTTCCATTGTCGTCTGTCGTAAAGATGTTTTCATATGCTGATTTCAAGGAATCGAAGGTTGGTTTAAGCTGGGTGTTGAGCTGGTCTATTGTTTCGGTGAGAGATAATGAAATGGGGTTTTCAATGTTGGAGGTTGAACTTTGAACTTCCTTAATCTTAGCAATCAGTTCATCCCAAGATAGGAGAGTGCCTTCTGGAACTTCTATTTGTTCTGCCGCAATGTGTAGTTCTTCAAGTGTTAATTCTCCAACTTTATCGTCAAAATCATCTTGGAGTTTTTCTTTTACGCTATTTACAAGTGTATCAATAGAATTGTTTACCTCAATTGGAATAACAATCCCATTATTGTTGCAATATGATTGAATTTCTTGTAATGCAGAATTTACTCTATTTGTGTAATTCTGTACAGTCTCATCATCTGCAATAGGAGTATAGAAATCAACCATTGCTTTTTTGGTAGCATCATTATTGAATAGTGACACAAAATCACTTTCAAATGTTTGTAATGCTGTTTGGTTAAATAACTCATTTTGCTTTATAAATTCATCATCTATAGAAGCATAAAGAGAATTAATTGCAGATATTACATTTTCATCATCAATTTTCCAGTAGTCGCTATCTGCATAGAGCATATTTTGAAAGGCAGTTCTGATATTTGTAACTCTATCCGTAATTCCTTTTTCCATAACGCTCATTCTGTTATTAAATACATCATGTACAGCGTTATAGTTTTCGGCAGAAATTTCAGATATTTCATAACCAGCTTCTTTTAATACTCTAGCTAAATATACATATTCAGTTGTACCAGCTCTTAATTTTTCTAAGTCTTCGAGTGTTGCGTCTGTAACATCAGACAACCATCCATGAATTTTATCATATCCATAATACTCTTCAAATTCTTCTGCGGTATTTTGACCAGAGGGCGATGTTTTTAATCCTAATACTCCTTGATATCCATTGACAAAATCATTGTAATCTTCAAAGAAACTTTTTATAGAATTTCCATCTTCGTCACCGTTTGACAAAAATAGTGCAGCTTTTGTACGAATTGCCTCTCTGTAAGAATCAGTTAAACTATCAACTTTTCCTTGTAACGTAATAATTGCTTCGCCTTCGGCAGTATATCCTGTGATTAATTCTGGCATTATCTGTCCGACTTGTTGGCATATATCTAAGAACTCAGCATATTCTTCTTCAGTACCACCAACCTTTTTACCATTATCATCTACATTTTTGCTTAATTCATTAAATCTATCTGATAATGAAGATATAGTTTTTAGATTGGTCTGTGTTTCATTAAAGAATGTAGATAAACTTTGTTTGAAAGCATCAGCAGATTCTTTGGCTTCTTTAGCTGTAACAATCCATTCATCAACTTTTCCGATTAACCAGCTAATGCCTTGTATAATAGCAGTAAATGCTATCATATTTAAAGCAGTCGAGAATAATTTCACTGCTTTTGAAGCAATGCCAGCACCAATAGACACTTCTTGTAATGCTGAGTTTGTTGCTCTCTGTGCATTTGCATATGATTGTGCGGTTCCAGTACCAGCCTTTACCTTAGCAGAGTATTCAACAGCAGAAGCACTTGCTTTATGCATAATGGCATCAAACTGTTCTGTAGTCACTGTTCCATTTTGACACGCAACCTGATATTCTTTCAAACATGCAATATCAATTTCTAACTGTGCAGTTGCTTGTTGCTGTGCAATTTTTCTTGCTTGTAATGCGCCTACAATTCTTTGACCAGATAAAGTTGTCTCATCTGTAATTGTCTTGAATATCATACTATAAAGGTGTATAATTGTGGAGATTATACATTGTGCAGATTGTGGATATCTGCATTAGCATATTGTGGAGATATGCTTTAACGCTATGTGGAGTAGCGTATTTATAATATCAAGTCAAAGGGGTAGAGTATTATGTCTAAGAAAATTATTGCTATATCAACAATGCTGTTATCTGTGTTGTTAGTATTGATTACTGTTGAAACTGTTACAGGTAGAGGTTTGTTGGAAGGGCAGTGTACTTTTTATCAAACAATTTCGCCATTTGGTAAATATTTTAATTTAGAATTTGGTGATAAAATACCTTTTGAATGGCTTGGAATACTTGTGTTTACAGTTGGTACAGTTTTATTATTCATACCAAATTTCTTACTTTTTGAGCAATCAAAGAGGAGAAGCATTTTACTTGTAGTTATCAACGTTATAGGTATGATTTTTGAGTTTCTTATGTTTCAATCATATATGTATATGTTTATGCTTATTGTTTGGTGTATCCTCCTAACATGTAATATTTTGATTCAATTTATTCAAGGTATTAAAAATAAGGTTGATATGTTTGTTCTAATAATAACTATTTTCATTGGAACAGTAAATAGTTATTATTTGTTTTACCATTTTAAGCGTCATAGCTTGTGGGAAATGTGGAGTACAAGTGATAAGTTGATTAACGAAATGATCCATATTTCAAGAATTAATATGGTATGCATGGCTTTATGGATTGTTCCTTATAGTATATTACTTATAAGAGAGATTAAGTGTAATGGCAATAAATCTGTAAAGTCATAGGTTTACTTCCTTTCTAAAATATTTGTGTACCATTTACATACACAAAAGAAGATGTTTCTTTGTAAGTATTGAAACATCTTCTTTTTTTCTATATATAAAGATGAAAAGTTATAACTAGTAGAGTATTTACTCAACACAAAAAGACCACCTAGCACGGTAGTCTTTTTGGTATAAGGCTCGTTTAATTCTGCCGACTTAGCATCTTTACCTTGGATGCATACAACTTGTGGTTTTCTTTATGCGGAATCAATACACAGTTCACTGCATATTTCAAATCATAAAGCGTCTCCCGACCCTTATACACATATTAACATATGCATATTCTGCTGTCAATATACCATTTTGCACAAATTAAAGCATATATTTTACTCCAAATCTATCTTTATCTCCAATATTACCATCGTATCTAAAATATTTTAGAGTGGAAAATATATTGTATTTAGATTGCGAAATACCAGTGTGTTCTCTGGCAAAAGAATTTGGAACAAAATCAGCTAATTGTAAACCAGCGCAATTCGCCGATTTTTCAACAATATCTATTCCGAGAAGTCTCTTCCCGGTAGTGTATTTATCAATGTACATAGAACCCATTAATTTGATATGGTAAAATTTATCTCTTAATCGTTCGTCTGCCTTCAATTCTCTTGATTCGTAAATTACTCTACCAATTCCATTATGTAGACATAAGAAATGACAATAATTTTCAAGTAACATTTGCAAACATATTAAATATTCATCTGTATTATTTTTACCAGAAATTGAAAATGCTGTATTTAGTTCAGACTCTCCTATACTTCCGCCTACAATGGTATATATCCCTTTAGTAAAAATTGTTTTCAATTCTTTATAAAAATTTTTCCGATTAATATTTTTTGAAAATCTTTCATATTCAGGATATTTATTTTTATCCAACCTTCCGTCTTCTGCATCAGATATATTTTTCTGATGTAATATTATATCTTCTGGAATAGTATAATCATTCCAAATTATACCCTTTAATACATTTATATCATTTTGCAATATATAATAATCATCATCTTGAACAATCACTCCTGCCATACAAAAATGGTAATCGTATTTCTTATGGGTATGTGGGTTATGTTTATGTGTTTCGCTTTCGTCTAAATACAGCGTATAATGCCTTTGCGACGATTTCTTCTTTGAAGGCATACTTTATCCCCAATCAATTATAATTTGGTATATTCTACCATAATGACATTATACAGCAATTAATGACAAAATACCATACAAAACATTAGTTCTACTGCGTACACAAAGAGACAGAGCCAAATCAAACAATTTAGTTCCATCTCTTTACATATTTCTATATTTATTTGAATGTGTATGTATGAATTAAACCTTAATATTAGATGTAGTCTTCACAATAAGACATACATATCCTTTTAATTCTAAATCTTTTTTGTCCTTTTTAGCATTTTCAATGTCTGACACGGCATAATTATATTCAAAGAAAATGGAAGAACAGAAGTCGTCAATGTTCAATGCTATAAGTTTTATGTATTCCATTACGCCACCTCCAAATAACCATATTTACGAAGCAGCTTAGTTATGTAAGAAATACCATCTGGATAAACTCTTGTCTGTAAATGGGCAGTTCCATCAGGAGCGATAGCAGGGATAGAAGCAAACTTACCTTTATGTACAGGTTTTTCATAAGGAACATTATCACCATTCTCATTTTTAAACAGAATTCCAATTTCCCTCATTCTTGCAAAAAGTTTATATTCACCAATACCGATAAAGTGTGCAATCTCATTTACACTAAAAGTACCTTTACAATCCATAAGAAGTTTCCAGTCTTTTTCTGTTTCTTCTAAATTTGCTATCCGTTTCTTTTGGTTTGCAATGATTTCGTCTTTACGCTTAATTGTTTCATTTGCAATCTGAACAGCTCTTGCAAGGAATACTTCATTAGGTTCTTCCTCTTGGATAGGAATATAACCGCCAGTTTGACGTATCTGTGGTAGAACTTCCATTGTGATCCATTTGCGAAATCTTCGTGCATTCTTTGCTTTTGATTCAAGTATTAGATCATATAAAGAATCTTCTGTAATTCTAGTATTCTCAAAATCAGTGTCTAATGTAATAATTCCTAAGTTGTCACTTGGTGACAACCCTTTAATTTCAAGGCTTTCACATATATTTTCAATTTTATCTTTTCTTAAATATGTATTTCCTTTTGCTTGTTTAGTATAACCAAGACATCTACATACTTCTCCTAGAAAAAAGTAAATTCCATTTTCTGTATTATTTACAGATAACTTCCCAAACTCTGTGTTGCTAAAAATTTTTAATTCGTTCATCCAATATACCTCCAATAATTTGTTGTAATTCCATCGCAAATAAGGTATAATAAATTTACCCTACTGGCGACAGTAGTGAGCGAACAGAACCCTGTGTGACCGTCCAAAGTAACCAGTGGTTCTGTTTAGTATAATAAAAGTTGCACCTCCTTTTTTATAGTTAATATAGCATACTGATGGTTAAATGTCAATACTGTTGGTTAAAATCATTGCTTTATATTTAAATATATGGTATGATGGCTTATAAAGACAAAAGGAGGGTTAATATGAACAGTATATTATCAGAACGTATAAAAGAGTTACGTGTCAATAAGGGATTAACACAGAAAGAATTCGCCGAAAGTATTAATGTATCAACAGTTAGTGTATCTTCTTATGAAACAGGGGTAAAGACTCCATCTCTTGACATGATTATGAACATTGCTCAGAATTATAATATTTCAATAGATTGGCTTTGTGGATTAAATGATAATATGGTATCAGATAGTCATATTACGACATACAAGGATCTTTTCAAATTATTTATTTCTTTATTAGATGTTCGGTATGAAGATAAAGCAACAATTCCAATTATTGATGTTATAAACACAGATACTAAATCTGTCATATTAACTTTACATGAAGATGAAAACTTCCAAGTCTTTTTTTCTAAATGGTGTGATATATTTAAATTATATTGTGAAAAAACTATTGACATAGATTTATATAAAATGTGGATTGAAAAACAACTTAAAGACTATGATCGTCCAATAAACGGCTGCCCATTTTAAGATAAACTTAGAGTAGAATGAAAATGTCTGGAAACAGGCTTGTGAGAATCACTTCAATACTTTGGACGGTAGGAGAGTGATTCTCATTCTTTATTCACTTTCTGATTTAGGATTTATGATTGGAGCAATAGATTTCTTAATTACATCAGACTTTGTTGTGTTGTTTTCCTTACAATACTTATCCAGTCTAAGCAATTCTTCATCTGTTATTTTGCATCCAATAGGATTCCTACATGGATTATCAGAAAGAGGTCGTCCCATTTTATTAGACATATTCACACCTACTTTCGGTTATCCAAAACTTACAATCTAGTACTAACATTTGGATAACCAAAAGTCAAGCATTATTTTTTCTCTTATGGTCAACAGAGCAGTAGTCTAAAATCTTTTCCAAGGCACTGTCACTAAACAAATATCCAAAACAAATCAACAGAACTGTTAATTGTCTTGAATAGTATATTATAAATATGTCGAATTAATGTTCAGACTTTCACAAGTTGTTATAATATGGTAAACTATATCATGCTTTAGAAGAAAAAGGAGATTGAATACATGATATCATTTATGATTTTACTAGTATTTCTAATAATACTTATAGTTATAACAGTTTTCTTTTTGTATAGAACTTTTAAAACTATTGGTAATAAATTAGTAAATTTAATCTCTTAGGATCTACTAATATAGCACAACAAAATAATAACAAGCGAAGCAGGTATCGGACAGATACCTAATAACAGAGCTACGATATATTTCATTTTTGAAGAGGATTAAAATGAAAAAAACAAAAAGAAAAAAATCAAATTTGAAATTGAAAAAAATAATAAAATTAATTACAGTTATTGCTAGTGTTATGACAATAATAGTGGGCGTTTATACATTAGTTAATACCAAAACCAGCGATGATTATATACAAAAAAATAGTGGTAATGGAATTATAATTCATGGAGATGGTGATAATACTATCAATGTTGTAGATAATCACAGATTAAAAGAAAGTTCCACTAACAAAGATAGCATTAATACTGAATATAATGCTAATATTAATATAAATAATTTAAAATTAGATTATGCAATTCTATCAGATGATAGATTTAAAAATGTATATATTAAAGATTATACAGATTTATCTGAAGATAAAGAAAAATATTATTTTGAGGAGAACTGTGTTTTTATACTGAATATAAGTAATCCTACAGATCATGAAGTCAAAGTTAACAAATTTAGTATTGTTGCAAATAACATTATTCCTATATCACAACCGTATATAAGTGTTTCTTTATGTACAGATTATGAAAAAATTTTTTTAACAGTGTGTAATCATGGATGGAGCAATGCATATAATATAGAATTGTTAATAAAGGATACAGAGAATATATTATCTAAATATTTTAATGCAGAAGATTTAATTGTAAGAATACCCAAATTACAAGCAAGTGATTCAATTACTGTTGAGTTTCTTGATAATAATAAAGTTATAAAATTTCCTGATATTTCTGAAAACGAATATATTACAATTAGACCTTTTTGTGAAGTAAAAATAGATGAAATAGTACAAGATTCTCAAAACCTTTGCCAAGTATATTTATATAATAATAAAACTGAAATAGATGCGATAGGAGGTAACGAAGGTTTTTATGGTGTATATGGAATTATGATTAATGCTAATTTAAATAAAGATAGGATAGAATATTATGTCAATGAGATAATTCCACCTGGAAAAATTTTGGATATTCCAATATGTTTTTTTCCTAACAAATCATGTAATATGGAGTTTTATACCGAATTTAACATTTTTAATGGTTTTGATGAAAAAATAATTTCTTCTGAAGTAAGAAATGTCCAATTCAAAATATCTTCTATAAATTCTCATTATATAAATATAGACAACAAAACTTTTGATTTACAACATATAAGTGGTATAGAAAATGATTACTACATATCTTATCCTGATAATAAAGAAATAAACCGTAAATAATTGTTTTTTATTAAATAGATTTACTTATTAATTATATAAGTAGTATGATTTTATAACAAAAAATAAAAAAAGGAAAAATACATATGAAAAAGAATACAGTAACAATTATTGTAGCAATTATTGGGGCGGTCGCAACAGTTAATGCTACATTCATTGGAAGAAATACAGGAGAGAAAAATGCGGTACAACAATTATATTCTCAGGTAACAACAGTTAATGGTGATAATAATACTGTGACAGTAAACAGTATTGACGATTTTATTGCACAATATAATAAATTAATAAATGAGAATGAAACACTGAAAGCTCTAAACTCACAATATTTTGTAGATTATATGGAATAGAAGAATATAAATACTAACCTTGAATCACAATTAATTGATAATCCTGTTATTTCTTATAATAATTTAGGATTGTGTATGGACGCACAAGATATTGCTATAAACAAAAATAACTCTATGGTAACAATTGATGGCAGAAATTACTTTTCAAGAGAAATTGTGGAAAGTTTAATTTCTGATGGTCAAAATTTTACTATAAAAGATGATACTTTATTTATAGGTAAAGTTATTGCTGAAAAAGCTAACTTATTTGGTCAGAATGTTCTAAATAAAAGCCAACATTTACAATATATGAATACAGTTAAAGATTCTTATGGAAATACTAGGACAAATGTAATAATGAATGGGTATTATAGATCAAGTATTATATATTCACTTAACAAAAGGTATTCATATTTAAAATGTACTGTATCTATTTCAGAAGATTATTATTTTGGTTATACAACAACACTAACAATTATATCGGATGAAGAAATAGTTTAATCTTCTGATATAACAAAAACAACAGAACCGTATGATATAGAAGTTAAGAAATTATTACACTGGCTAGATCTTCGAATACTGAAAAAGAACGAAATAACAACAAAATTTCGACTCATTTATTTTATGTAGATTTGAAGATCCAATATTGAACCTCTGTAATCTGTTAAATATTGGGCTAAAGAATTAACATAACCTTTTAAGTTTTTTGACAGTATTTCTAGTTCTTTATTATAACACTCAGAAATTGCATCTGAGTTGTTTTCCTTTGAAAACTTTTGTAATTTTAGTGATAAAGGCTCTAATTCAACGATGTTATTCCGAATTTTATGAATCAGATGCCTGTGTAAAAATTCTGTTGTTTTACGTTGAATATATAATGATTCAGATTTTGATTTTATCCCAACATAAATAATTCGTATTAATATAAATATAATTCCAAATATAAATGCAACAACACAGAAGTGAAATAAATACTTAAAAGTAATAGATAACCAAGTGGGTACTTGAGGGATGTTTTTAGTTATTTGAGTAATAATCCATGATATAACCCCAATACAACCAGTTGTTATTGTTATTGTATTACCTATAAACATAAAGATTTTATTAAACTTTGTATCTGGTTCATAAATATTATTCATAATATATGTCTCCTTTATATACATATAATAAATAATATTATATACCATATTTTTTCAAAAATCTATAGGAATATATAAATTTCGACCATAAAAGTCAGGAAGTCATTATATACTTCCTGACAAAAATAAATAATTACAAAGTCTTAATCTTATTTCTCCACCAGTCAAGTCTTCCACGTACATTTTCACTCGAGCTAGTACCAGACTGTACATACTGCTTATATTTTTCATTGGAATCATAACCTGTCAAGAATTCATCAATCAACTCCACTAGCTTAGAGAAATCCTTATTATCCTTGACAATCCTATATCCACTGTAAAGTATAAATGAAACAGAAGTCACAGGCATTTTTATCTTTTCAAATGACTCGTCATATTTATCCAACGCCGACTCCAGCATATCAACTTTATCTTGCGAAATAGAATCGGAATGATCCATTACAAAAATGTCCATGTCATTTGTCCTGAATGAAGTAAAATCATTTTCCTGATTGGTTTCGATCAGCATCAATGTCTGGATAATTAAATCCCTGTCAGTACCGTTTTTACGCTGCGCTTTTGTCATAAGTTTGTCCATAAATGGGTGAGTGGCAAGAGAGTAAACAATCTCGCTAAATTCATCAGATTCATGTATAACACGAAGTTGCTTGCCATTTAGAGGTTTACCCGCATTCTGACGACGGAACATTTCACGAACATCTTTTTCGGTACAATCAGTTAGCTCATACATCTGTAATTCTGAATTAAGTATCGCATCCTTGGTATCGTCATCTAATTTACTGAATTTCAGTCCAGCTAAAGACTTTTCTTCATTATTAACCATTACAGGTTCCATATCTTTTGATAACGCAAACTTATCTGAAAGAAAATCACGAACACAGCTTAAACGCTGTACACCGTCAATTACAGAAGATATTCCGACCTCTTTGATCGCATAAGTCGGATTAATTGGGTACTTGCGGAGTAGAGAATCAATCAGATCTGTTTTCTGTCTGCGATTCCATTGTCCCTCTGGACGCTGCAGCTTATGTGACAAAAGAATGGTTCCTTTATCTATAGCTTTTGTCAATGCCTGTAATGTTTTAGTTCTACATGTGTAATCCATTCCAATTCCTCCAAAAAATTTAAAATTTTGTTATTTTCAGAGTAGCACAATGGAATGAATTTGTAAATATTTTGATGGTTTATTTGTTAAATAATTCATAAATTTTTTGTGTCAATTTCTGACAAAATATAGTATAATACAAATCAAGTATATATACGACTATGACACCACATCTTAGTCACCACTAGGGTAATATACTTGGCAAAAATGTCTGTGGGAGTGCTATGCACAAAATCTACTGAGGTACATAGTACCAGAAAGGACGAAAGATATTCTAGTGTATAAACACATCTTGGGATTCTCCCAGTCTTATCTCCTTTTCTTGTATATTAGTACAGGAAGGAGGTGAAGAATGGGAGAAATAATTACAACAGTGACTATTGTGATTCTATTGCTTATTGCTGTATGTTTTATTGGAAGTCTAGTTCTGGCAAAGGACACAAAAGAATTCCATATACACTTTGGGCTTTTGAAAGGATTTGATATTTCAGGTTCTTTCTTTGAACACAATAGTCGAGAAGAACAACAATAGCAAACTTGGAGTCTGATCATCAGTGGGTAGAAGAGTAGTAACAATGGAAACACTCATGTTTATTACAAACATGGGCGTTTCTTATTTCTATTTACCCACATGATTAAAATAATATAAGAATTGACAATATCTTATAGTATGTTACAATAATTGTGGTACTACCTAAAGTGGTAGGCGGTTAGTCCTTCTCTCAGAGGGACTGATACCCTCTGTTTACATAGATAATCTTCTCTGAAGAAATACTAAGTGAAGGAGGGGATTGCAGTTATGACTATAAGTGAAACTTTACAGTTGATACTTGTAATATGTGCAGTCGCCAATTTGTTTTATCAAATCGGCAAACGAAAATAACCGCCCAGGCTCCAATCTGATGCGGTTATAATCTTTTAACTATATTCAATTTGGGACTAACCGCTTGCTCTACGGGTAGTACCTTTTTATTTATTAGCTATTAACATTATGACACATCTATGAATCTATGTCAATAATTTTATCAATAAGCATATCCAAATAAATGTTCTGACTATATTTATATCACATTATAGAATATAATATTTTTACAGCACTCAGATTTGATTCTGTAGCCACCTCCAAAAATAACTCGCCTCCACAGCGAGATAGGCTTGCTCCACACAAGCCACCTTTAATTGCATGATATTAAAAACAAAAACAAATGTCGGAGGTGGCGTATGGGAAATATAATTAGAAGTGCTGTTGAGTGCGACTCTGTGTATGGGATGGTTTGCGTATTAGCATATCTCATATTCTTTTACGCCACCATTCGATTTGTATTGCCTTACATATACAAAATTGTATGTAAATTATGCAATACATTGGTAAAGTACAAAGATGTTCACGCAAAAGCCAATGTCAAAGATGTCTCTTTTGAGACAGAATTACATAGGTAATTTTGGACTACTGGATTCTACTCTGGTAGTCCTTTGGTTTTTAGTTCTATTTCATCTATTTCGGGCTCCACCCCTAAATAGACCTTCTTATCATCCACGATATGAAAGTAGGAGATAAGATTCCTACTGAATAATAAACTGTCATATCTCAGTATAGCATCGAATGTATATTCTTACGGCAGCGTTGCATCTAACCGTCTGTAGCCATTTCATTACAGTGAGGGTTCATCATTCTACAAATGAGTAGAAGAGAGGCTTCCCTGCGGATCTCATTTAGTATCATATTTTATATGATAGGTACAAGATTCCCCGTCTTTGTATTATCACAAAGAGTCTATTCAGACCATATCGACCTTCGCGACAAATGAATCACGAATTTTATTTACTATCATGTATCTCATGACAGGCATAGAACCTTCTTGTCTTTGCCACAAGAATCAAAAAACTATGCTGTCGGCACATTCACAACAATATACAATGATTGTTGATAGCTAACTAATATATTTAAGCTATACCGACGTTTTTCCAGCCAGCAAATAAACCGGCTCCTAATCCGATAGATCCAAACAATCCAAGTTTGGAGGTTAATGAGTCAATGACGTTCATAACCGATGTAAATCCGTCAACAACTGTTTTCATGTCATCTCTTTTAAAGAGGTTTTGGGCTACTGATGTGCTTGTTTCGGATAGGCGGTTGAGTTTGAAGTCGAGACTCTGGGTAACAACTTCAAGTTCTCTATCTGCTGATCCTGCCGAATCTGCCATTAAATTCATTGCTCTTTCGGCTGCGGAGAAATTTTTTAGCACAGCAGCGCCAACATTGCTTCTTAATTTTCCGAACATTAATTCAAGAGCTTCTGCACGTGTTTTGTCAGTGAGTGAGTTCCAAACTTCAGAAATCTCCTTTAATATCTGATAGGTGCTCTTATATGTATCTGCATCTTCCATGACAGACACGCCAGTTAAATCATATAAATCACCTTTAATAGTTTTTAAGGAATCATCAAGTTCTTGAGTTTCCTCATTTAGACCGCGCAACCTAAGAGAAACGGTCTTAAACCCATTGCCAACACTATTATCTTGTACGATTTCGTAAGCGGCACTTTCTAAGGCAATTGTCTGTTCCAATGTATTTCTGCCTTCTGCCATAGCAGATACAGAGTCTTGTAACATGGAAACTATATTATCGTTTGATAAAGCTAGATTGTTACCAATAATATTTACTTTACTTTCAATCTTTTCTAATACATCATCAACCGAAATGTCATACGCTTTCATAATACTGACTAATCCAGATGTGGCTTTGTCAACATCCATCCCTGGAGAGATTAAAGCAAATTGTGAACTTAATTTAGCCATTTTCGTAGCGGCTTCTGCCGATCCATATCCCAAGCGGCTCCAAGCACTTGCTTGATTAATTATCTCCTCAGTAGTAACGCCCATCTGTTTCGCTACTTTATTAGAAGAATAATAAAAATTGTCCAACTCACTATTCGTCATAGTGGTAGTCTTTTTCAAATCAACCAAAGCAGTATCCAATGCTTTAACAGTTCCCAATCCACCTTTAATAGACTGGATAGCCTTCATTACCAGAAAAGTAGAACTTGTCCAATAACTAAAAGAACTCATTCCTTCTCGTAAGGTCTGGAAGAATGTCTTGCCAAGTTTACCAGCATTGCGGGCAGCAACACCAATATTTCCAAAACTTTGCTCTAATTGTGCTAATTTGGTTTTACTAACTTCGGCACCCTGAGCAGTCTCGTTTAGAATCTTATTTAATTCCGCACCAAAGTATTTTACAGCTTTTCCGTTTTTGCCTATAAAGTCTTGGACTCTGTTATGCAAAGATGCAACAGCAGAGTCTTTGGCAAGATCTGTATTCATTGTTCTGATAGAGTTAGTAACCTTTTTAATTTGGGTATCTAATTCTTTTTCCGCCGCAATTAATGCCTTCTGATTTTCAACAGTATTGTTATTTGACAAAGCTTTAGAGGCATCGCCCAAATTGTTCAATGCAGTTGACAGGGCAGTAGTGCTGATTCTTGCATTACCGTTTACATCAGTCCATTGCTGTGTTCGCGCAATCAAAGTTTCAACCTTGGATTCATACCCTCCAGTTTCAAATGAAAGTTGAATTTTATTGATCTGTGATAGCGTTCCAATCTCGGATTCTATAGATTTTAAATTTGTCTTAAATGCTGATAAATCACCTTTGTTAGAGATATTTACTAGTAATGATTCTAGTGTTTCTATTTTTTGCTTTAATTCATCAGTATATAAACCGTTTTCTATCAATGAAGATTTTAAGGTTGAAAGGGTATTAGATAAGTTATTTTTTTGCCCATTTAAGTAATCTATTTTTCCTGCATTATTATACTCTATTTTGCTTTTTGTTGCGGAATCTATTGCAGATTTAATTTCTTTCCAAGCTGAAATATCAAAATTTCCATTTGCACTGGCTGAGCGAAAAACGTTATTATAGTTATTTTTCTCTTTTGCAATTTCCTCATTTAATTTTGCAATTTTGCTACTGTCAGCAATAGGGTCTAATGTGCTTTTTCGTATCTGAAGATTCTTAATACTCTGATATGATTTTTCTAATTCCTTTAATAGTCGTGAAGATTCTTTTGCTGATTGAGAAAGGCTATTTCCTACATCTGTAACGGCAATACCAGCAGATTTTGCAGCATCAGTAAATGCTTTCCATTTTGAATTAACAACAGAAAAATCACTTTGAGTATTAATTTTTGATAAATCAGCTAATAAACTTTGAACAGTAACTTTGACACCATTTATTTCAGTTTCAAATTTATTAATTTCAGGACTTATTCTTTGCAGATCAGCAATCTTAGATTGCAATCCAGATATATTGATACCTACTTTTTCATTTCTGTTAACAGTAGAAGTTTCTGACTTGATTTTAGCTAATTCAGATCTTGCAACTCTTAATTGGTCATTAAATGCATTTAAAGATGAAGCATCACCAACATTCGTAATAGCTTTATCTAAATCTTTTATTGTCTGTGTGATTTGAGGAAAATCTTTTGCTTCTGCTTTAAATTTCTCTAAATCATTTTTTGCTATTGATATACCAGAAGTAACATCTGTACCTTTCATTTTATTAGAAATATTATCAGCATTTCTAAGCTCTTTTTCTAATATCTTTAATTGTGAAATTTCATCTTGTACTTTTATCTTTGCGTCATCAAAAGTAGTAGAAGTAGCGTTTTTCAAATCATACATTGCGTTTTCAACATATGCTACTTGGATATTTAGTTTTTCTAATGATGAATCAGATGTTATTGGTCTTGAAGAATTAGAATCAAATACCCTTGATGTAATTTGATTAATAGTGTTTTGCATATTGGCAACAGTTTCCTTTTGCTTCTTTGCAAAGTTATCTGTTTTTGCACTTGCTGTATCTATAGACTTGGAATATCGTCCTGCAACCTCAACAAAGCCACGAAGTATTTCTTCTTCTCCGTTTGCATTAGTAGTAGTGCCTATCTGCCTCCAAGCAATAGTTTTCTTTATAACCTCATCTAATTCGTTCTTATATGTAACGGTCGCCTGATGGAGTCTCTCAATATTTCTAGCTTCTTTTTCATCATAAGATGTACGAGTTTGAATATTAACATCCGTAAGTTTGCCTTTTGTATTAGTCCATTCTTTTACTAATTTCTCCATTTCGTTTCTGAACTGATTTGAAGTAGAAGAATCAACTTTGAAATATTTACCAATAGATTTTGAACTTACATTACTAATTGCTTTTTTTGCATTATCAGAAATTATTTTACCAATTTGTTGTCCTGTTTTAACTATCTGTGTTTGATTGACACTCATATCAGAAATAACAATCTTCTGATTGATTAGTTTTCCGATATTATCAGCTAATGTTTGAGTAGCTTTTGGATCAAGCTCTACCTGAACTTTTAATTTATCAAGCTGACTTTGTAAATTAGGAATACCTGTTTTATTAATATTTTCTTTTGATTTTGCCTCATCTAATTTTGCTTGGAGCAATATTAGAAATTCATCCATAAGTTATTTACCTCCCTCAATTTTAATCATAAAAATAACCGCCAACGAAAGGGCGGTAGTAGTTCAAATATTTCATTTTACTTTTTAACATTTAGTCCTTGTTTTTGTAGTTCTTCTAATAATATATCAATACAATGTTCCTCACAGAATTCTATAAACACTTCCCAAAATCTATGTTCTTTTGTTTCATCTGTAACAAATCCGCCGTGTGATCCGATAGACGCAGCATAAATTTGTTTCTCGCCAGTCCAAAATTTATTATAATTCATTGCAGACTTGTCCATAAAAATCTGACCGCAATTTTGTGTAAGCATTTTTGTTGTAGCCGATCTCCAGAATTGATATGTCCTGTGATAGTATTCAGGATCAAATACGTCATAAAATTCTTCGTCAATAATTTGCTGTAAACTTCCTAATAGTCTGTTACAGGCATTCTCAACAGCTTTACCACAAACAACATTTATCATTTTTAATTCATTAGGTGATTTTATTACTGTAGCCATATATTTATCCTTTACACAAAAATACTCCCTCATGTAATAGTGAGAGAGTAGTGATAATTTTCTTTATGAAAGAGACATTTTATTTTGTATTGCTTTTATTATCATTGTGGATAATCTCTGCGAGTTTACTAATAAATTCTTTTTGCAAATCTTCCGCAGAGACATCCTTAAAAGCAATATATATTTTCTGCAACAATTCTAATATTTCTTTCTGATTATCAATAAATGCAGCAATAGCATTATAAAGTGTTGCTTTAATTTTCCATTCTGCTCTTTTCATTCTAATATAATTTATCATATTAAATTTCCTCCAATTTTTAATCTAAATCACATTCTCTTACGGGCATTTTCCATATTCTTTTTTTCCATATCCAATACTCAGGTTGTTCACCATCGTGCATCCAATAATATGTAATTGCGTCATGTGTAAGGATTATTGCAAATCCCATAAAGAACCAAATGATTGAAAATGGGATACTGATTTTTCCATTTAGATATGACAGTGGAAGATTAGAATAATCCCACATATTTTTATGTAAAAAATAATAATCTATATTCCCAATAACTGCTTCCGATATAGTTATCATTAAAGAAATGATACCACATTGCAGAAGTAAATCCATTTTCCATGAAAACTTATTATTTAATAGTCCTCCTGTAACAAAAATCAAACCTCCAAGAATAGACATTTCTCGAAAACTATATCCACGCCAGAACATCTCTATTAATGTATAGAACGCGCAGCCCAACAAAAACATAATCCAATTTCTTTTCACAATGTTTAACATTTTCAAATTTTATCACCATTTTTCCTGAAATTCAAAATATTTACCTGTGTTATCCCACATCTGCCATATATCATTATCATGGTCAAACTGGAGATGATCTATTTGCTTATTTTTGATAAGTAGTGAAATTTCATCTTTTGAAAGCTTTCCCTGACGTGCTTTTATATAATCATTGATATGTTCTGATGTCATGTTAATTTCACATACATCTTCATCAATGTATTCGCCATTTTCCTTCTGAGTCACACCTAGTAACTGAGCCGAGACAGAAGTGGACATCTTCACTAACTTCTTTAAGTCATCTATTTCGTCATGTTCTGTTAAAATAACCAATTTAGTCAAATGACATAAAATGTTTTCTAGGCACTTTTGATTTGTAGATTTGTTTTCACTCATATACGTCTCCCTATATGTAGTTCATTTATCATTTTTTGAATATCATATGTATATCTGGTACGTTTTTTTGTTACTTTCTATTTTTGTTGCTCCAAAATTTTCTAAGTCGTTTATATTAAATGATTTCTTTTTTATACTATTTATCATATCTGAAAAGTTGTTTATTGGAATAAAATAGGTATCATTTTTCTCATTTCTGAAGTTTATGAGAAATCCTGAAACCAATTTATGTTTTCCAGCTTCTTTTAAACCTTTTATTTGATTGTCACGAATCATAGAAAGAGGAATGCTGGTTCCTTTTGTAGATTTACATTCTATTAAATACAAAGTTTTTGTAATATCATCATACAAAATATAGTCACATATATTACTGCTGGTGAATCGAGTATTTGTTCCATTCGCAAATGATGATGCATTATCTCTTAAACGATATAACCAACAAGTATCAGGAATGCTTGACTTTAAATCTGCTTCAAATTTTTTTCCTTCATTTTGAGATATATTAATCCCTCCCTAAATTGTGCTGAAAATATAAAAGTGCTTATACTTATCACAGAATAATAACAAGTATAAACACTTTTATAAACAATATTTGACATATTCCTTATAATAAAGAAAGACAAGCAGTATCCAACATTTCATTTATGGCTAGATGGGATTGTAAAAGGCGGTTTTCTGAGTCACGTCTGAATAGTAATATTCAGTTTATATAGATACCTCGCTACGAAGGGAGGTGAATATAAGTGACATCTGTTGTGGAATTCATTATTGGAATTTTTGGCAGAATAGTAAGTGGTTTATTTATAACTTACATAGCACGCCTGATTGACAAAATTAACCACAAAAATAACCGCCACAAGTAATAAGCGGTCATTTTTGTAAATAAACTTGTTTTATTAGCCATTAATCGACCAAAATTATGGCTCAAAACCGTCTAACGGATATCTGCTTGTTGTTTCTTATGTAGTTATTATACGACATAATATGGTAAAGTTCAAACCTAATTTTCAGTGCAATGAAAATTCATTTTCAATCCTACTTATTTTCTTTCAATCTGTTTTGATAACATTCTTTTATAACTTCAATAGATATTTCAACCTCCCCGTTAACAAGTCCATGTTCATCAATAATTTTTTCATACTTTTCATATGTGGCGATCGCATGTCTGAGACACTCTTTGCTGGCAGATTTACCACTGGCAATTTTGTCTGCCAGATTAATTATTTCCCATCTGTAATCATTAATCTGTTTATCTACAAATAATTGTGTAAGTCTTTTTATATCATTGCGCATTTCTTCATCATGACTGTCTGACTTTTTCATATCTTCATCATGCTTTTGCCGAAGGATAATAAGACTATTTGAAGTATTTAATAGAAGTTCGTGTTCTTCCCGTTTTTCACGCATCCACTTTGTTTCAAGCCCAAGTTTGTTGATCACCCATTCAAATAAAGATACAATGGCTTTAACACCAACAAGAATAATAAATACAGAAATAAATATAGAAGAAAAATCTACATTTGTTAATTCAATTATTTCATTCATTACATAATTTTGCCTTTCTGTTCCGTTTATTTTAGTCCTAATAGTTTCTTCCATGTATTCCCAGATTTTGTTAGTTCGCCATCTGCAATACAATTATTTTTCTTTTGGTATGATTTGACAGCAGTATCAAATTTTACTCCAGCTACACCATCAGCATTCCCGCAATTAAATCCAATAGAATTAAGATATTTTTGTAAAGGTCTTATAACAGCATGTCTATTGTTTTTATTCTTTGAGACTGTGATAGTCTTAGAAAGTGTTTCAGTTCCAGCAATCCCATCTGCTTTTGCACCAATAGCAATCTGCACATCTTTAATAAATTGTCTTTTAGAATAAGAATTATTATTGGGAATAGTTGCAGAAATGACAGGAGAAGCGATTCCTGTTTTAAAACTTTCGGGCACATCAATAATCCACATATATTTTACTTGTTTAGCAAATAAATTCCATGTATTTTTAATTCTGTTTGCTTTTGTTGATGCTGGATCATTAATATATACATATCCATTTTCATATTTGTATAAAAGTATAAAATGTCCAGAACTTGTCCATGTTCCCTTTCCCATACAGCCGATTATCCAGTTCCCATTCTTTAAAGCGTTCAATGCCTCTGTATGATAATCAGAAGAAGAGCACCCATATAAATTTGACTGGTTTAATCTTTTACATTGGATATCATAATGAGCTAATTGTGGAACAAAATATGTATAATAAGTTCCCTGATTTAAAGCTTTATACCCATGGGACATAGACCATTCTGCGGTTGTAATGGGCGTTACATTTTTATCTTTTAATGTGGCGATTACCATTGCCGTAACAGCAACACCACATCCTGAGCTGCCAATAGTTTTCTTTTCACCTTTTGCAGAATAATTGTAATTTTTCCATTTCGGATCTGTTTGAAGATAACTAATCGGTTTTATCATTTGTGATTTGTTTTTTATTGCAATAGTACCCATTTTATCAAACAACTCCTTTTCGGCGTTTCGTCTATTAATTAGTCCTTGTAATGTTTTTCCTCCAGCTTTATTGTAAGCAATAATTTTGCCGCTAATTTCTTTTATAGTTCGTTGTCCATCGTTTAGTAGCGTTTTTAAGTTTCCATTGCCACAATTAAAAGTAAAACTGACAAGTGCATCAAACTGATTTTGATTCCAATGATATATATTATCATATTGATTCACATATTTTTCTGCATTGGCACAGTCTGATTTTAAATATGCATCTGCTTGAATTTGTGTAATAGTTTGTCCTGTTAATACACCAGAGGTATGACCATATCCTATAGTCCAAATACCTGCACTATCCTTATACGCTGTTAATCTACACCCTTCAAATCGTTTTATTAATGCAAGTCCATTTTCGCTGATTGACAACCTCATAGGATTATTTCTGCCTTTTTGCCAAATTTACAGAAGTTTCAATTTTGGATTTTAACCATTTATCAAATGATCCATATAACTGTTCAATAACCTTTTGAGATTCTTCTGAAATCATGTTTAGAGCTTCTGTATAGGCACGATTAAATGCATTCTTTTGTGCGTCTTTGTCAAACTTTCCACTTGATTTTAAGGCATCTACGTATATTTGATTTATGTACAATACAGCATCCATAACATCTGATAAAGCATGTTCAATCATTTTGGCGGTGTTTTCATTCTGTGTAGCATCAGCGATAATATTACTTTCATTAATCTTTGCCTTGATAAGATTAACTACATATGTAGCAACAACAGGTAAAATCATTGTTAAAACAATATATAAAATGTAATTTAATAATTCTATAATTTCCATAATTTCTCCTAACTGCCAATATCATTATTGTCTTGATTTGTAAATTTCGTATCACAAATTTTTATTCCTGCGAGTCCCAATAGTTCTGTCCCAAAGAATGCATACACACATGTTGTAAGCGTAGGACTAAGCTCTGTCAGTGTGTATTTTTGTAGTAGTATAGCTGCAACTGTATAAAAAATGATTGTAATAATTGAAAGTAGAACAACTAACTTATTGAATTTGATTGTTAAGTAAAACGGAAGATGCGTTTTTAATATTTGTAGTTTTAAATTTCGTTCCTCACGTTTCATTTCAGCAATCCTAAGTTTTCTTTCGAGTATTTCAATTATTTGATCGTGTGTTTTGTATTTTGCAAATATCATATAATCACCTAGAATAAACATTTTTATAAAAAGAAGATAATTTATTAAACAAATCAGAAGTCTTTTTAAATTTCCAAACAGTTACACCGTCTACGATTTTTACAAAAGTGTATTTAATTCCATGTCTTGTGAGATAATTAAATTCATCAACCCAGACACAATTATACTCATGGTCTATTTTTGCCATGTTCTTCACCTCATTCCGTAAAAAAATGGGTAAGATATTTTACTAAAATAGATTAGTTTATATCTTACCCATCAATAATATACACTAATTTATTTACACTCGTTTTATTCATAATATTTACAATCCCGCTTCTGGTCTATCTCAACATATCTGTCCTTATCAGCACAATATTTTTGACTAATACATAGCTGGTTTAGCGTAGCTTCGGTACCCTTATGCTTGCAGAATATCATAGTTTTGCCTGTCTGGTGAGATACTTGTTCGTAGGAATTTTTACACATATAACCACCTATATTTTAAATTCGAAATCAGGTTTTCCTATTTCGCCTTTATATCTTATATTTACTGTGTTCCCCACAAAACTTTCAATGTTTATTATTCGTATTCCATAATTATCAAACATCACATCTAATGTTTTGGAATGTTTATTATAAGAAATTACAGGACATTCTTTTTCTTTGAAATCGTTTTTAGGAGATTGCCGTTTCGCCTTTTTCGTTATATCTTCATTTTCCGGTGTTGCTAAAGATTCTGTACCAATTTTTTTATCTGGCTTTAATTCGTTTTCAATCATTTATATAATCCCTTCGTATGATAATTAGATAATAAGGACGGATGCGATAACTGATACACATCCGTCCTTATTATTTTGGGTATTACTACTCAACAACAACATTAACTTCGTCTGAGATACCATTATAGGACACCGTAATAGTTGCTGTTCCAGATGCCACTGCAGTAACTACACCATCTGCGTCAACTGTAGCAGTGGCAGGTGTATCACTGACAAATGTACAATCTGTATTATCTAGCTCAATAGGAGAGTAGAGACCGCCCTTCAAGCCAATAACAGAGATTGTAGCAGTCGTATTTGTGGCCGTATCAACTTTAACAGTGTCAGGAGTAGCAGCAATTTCAGTTACAGCAATTACTTTTTCTGTTTCGTCAAACTCAGTAATATATGCATATACACTGCCATCAGCACAAGTATCACCTTCAACTGCAAGAGCTTTTCCTTCCAAAGAAGTAGAAGTAACACCATCTGGCGTAAATTCAATATTAAAATTACCATTTAACTGATATGATGGAATTTCGATTTGAACACTACCAACTTTTCCACGCTTACTATTGTGCTTATCTGCATCGAGAACTAATCGTCCTACAAATGGAGTAGACTCAGCGTCAATTGTAATGCATTTCGCATTTCTACTATACTTATAAGTTGCCTTTACAGAATCCTTGTCATCTGTTAAACCAAATTTAGTCATATCAATAGTAGTTCCAGTAGGTTCAACTGTTACAATTGTTCCATTTGATAGCTCGACTGCAACATTTCCTATTGGAGTAGTAGATAATACACCAATTCCCTCTGTTAATGTTACACATTCTCTCAGCTTATACACATCCTTTATGCCTTCTGTAATCTTTGAACCAGATGCCATTGCAATGTATTCTAATTTCCAGTCCGCAGCTTCCAGTGTAGCACTTAAAGCTCGTCCATATTTAAATGCATATAGAAGTTTATTACCCTTTCCACCTTTAACCTCTTGTTCTTCCATCGACACTTCCAATGAAGCGTTTAAATTTGTCGTTCCAGTACAGGCAAGAACATCATTCACATAGAATGCGAAATCTGCTGTACTAACTAAAAAATCCTTTTCATTCTTATTGTTTTTCTTGGACATTATATTTCCTCCATTTTATAAAAATAAAAAGAACAGACAAAATCTGTTCTTGATCAACCGTTTGCGTTTGCTATTTTCCCTTTTAAAGAATTCTCGTCTGTTTTTAAATTCTTAAATTTATCATCCTCTTCAAGAGATATCATCCAGTGTTTAATTGGTTCTTTAAATGTAACCATTCCGCTACATTCACCTGTTTTAGCAATTGTATATCCCTCATGAAGTTGATAGCGTTTTATGTAACGCCAAAATTTCCTGATTGTCATGTTTTTGATATACTCCTCAGTAGTGCTCATGGCAATAATTAAAGAATCAATATAATCTTCAATAGTTGCTTTTACTTCGTCTTTATTAAGATCTTTTTGCGCTTTAAGCAGTCTTTGTTCAGTATCATAATTTAAAAATTCATCAATATCAAAATCAATATCATTTTGAATAATAATGATTCTTCTTAAATCATCAAATACTTCTGGTGTTATAATTTCATTATTAATAGACAAACCCTCTTGAGTTAAACGAACCTCCTGATTCTGGCAACACAGTTGTAATAACTGCATAGTTAAGATTAGGTATTGGGACAATCCAGCGATGTCGTATTCCTTTTCTAATTCTGTATTTCCTAAAGCAAAAAACAAAAAATTTAAATAATCCATCTTAATTATTTTTTTGCTATGAAATATACTGTTTTTCCTAACAGTAATTGAACATGTTAAAGATTGAAATAGTATTACATCTTTCATTGTGACTGGATATAAGGTGATATGTTCATTATATTGAAATGGGTCATTGTAGATGAGATAAGAAAGAAGGGTATCTTTACTAATCTTCACAATATTCCTCCAGATCATTTAAGTTAGAGATATTGTATTTGAGACACTTTCCGTAATATTTATTACTGGGTGAATATATGGTACAAAATCCCCTTTGAGCAGGTTCTATATCACTGATTCCTTTTAGTTTCTTATTCCCATTTAAAATTCTGTCTACAATATCACATAATATGTCTATGCGATTACCATAATGTCCCACCTCATAACCCATTTCTTCAACTTCATTAATTGAAGGAGCTGTATCGTCCGTTATTCTGATCAGTGATTTTGATGTGAAAATGCATATATATAAATTAAAATCCGTAAAGATATTCTGTCGGATCATATCTATATCTGTTTCAACGAATACAAATGTTTTTTCGGCAACAGTAGTATCGTCTACAAAATTATGGTCGAAGAGTTGCCCCTGAACTTCATACTTATTCTTGTCAATAATCCAAGTGCCACCAAGTAACATATCCTGTATTTCTAATTGATTATGTGGTGGAGATGGCGGATTCATCAATGTGACAAAATCATTGCTATTCAGGAGAAGATTAATTATCACATTTTTATATCTGGATGCATTATATAAATTTGACATAACCACCTCCGTTATTCAATTATTGTTATTTTTGATTCTGCTAAAACCTCGCCTGCGACAATTACTTGTAATAAAAAAGAAGATCCAATTAAATCTTCATTATCAAACAATATGTCAATTTTATTCTCATATGCATTTGTAATAAGTCCTGAATTATTTACTATATTCCATTTGAAATTAATATTCTGCCAATCAATAACATTGCCATCTTTATCTGAAAATATTACGGTATATGAACGCCTGTATCCATTCTTCAGGTTTGTATTCCCAGAAATCACACACCTTAAATCTGTCGTTTCATTGGGTTCTGATGGGGTGGGTGGGAGAGGAGAAGCAGAATTATTATAATTACAAATCCATACCTCCTGACCATTTTCCATAACAACCTTCTTATCTTCATTTGTATTAAAGGCATCAAATGACATAGTTACAACCATTGTGCCACCACGACCAAAATATTGATTATCACTTAGCTTAACTTTTCGATTAGTTAGTTTATAAATATCAGGTTGCTCACTGTCATCAAAATCCAAAGGAAAACGCATATCACGTTTCAGTTTTTTTGTTTCACTGTCTACAGGAAGAGTTAATCCATACTGGTTGTCTCCAATGGTAATAGTATTGTTCCCTGTAACACCATTTGAATATTTCGTAAAATCCTCTGCATAAACGTAGCGTTCAATAATTTTACCTTCTGAATTTTGCCAGCGGAGAGGGACAGTGCAAAGATACATATAACCAGAATGATATGTTTTATCATCGGTGTCAACCAAAGTAACAAGCCATATCTGATTGTTCCACTCAATATAATCTCCAAGATTAAACTTATCAGACGGTCTTGATTTTATCTTTTTCTTAAAGGTATTATTATCAGTATCTTTAATAATCAATAGCTCAAATGGCTCACCATTTCTTTTTACGACATGATAATCAACTGTATCTGCAAAACATTCATCTACATGACGGTTTAGTAAATACAAATCAGTTTCTTGCCTACTTTTTGATTTATATGTATTATTGATTTTCTGGAAGTAACTAATATTCATATCCAGTTACCTCCCTAATCATCATATTGACTGTAATTGATTATTTTTCGTTTGCCAGTTTTTCTATCTGTGGAAATGTACCTTGATATATCGTTTCTGTTTTCCGCTTTAATTCTTGCCAACATATTTTCAAACGAAGCACGTTCATTAGCAGGAGAAAATTGGTTAAGATCAGATGGAGTCATACGAATCTTAAATGCTTTCAGCAATGCCTCATCTCTTTCAAAATACACTTCATACATAAGTGAAGCCAATAAACCAATTTCTCTCTGTGTCAATTCAAAGCGAAACATTTCTAACTCATCATCATAATTATAAAAATCAACGTCTGGTTCACATTTAGAAACTAATAAATCAATTGCATCATATAAATAGCCTGTCGCCTGTTCCATCACAAGAGATTGTACTTCTGAAACAGACATATTATAATACGAAAAGAAATCTTTATCCTTTTCAATTTTTCTCAGTAATCTTGATATTACCTTTTCAAAAGAAGTTGTCTGTCCCAATTACAATCCCCCCTCTAAGTCGTAGACTTTTTAGGTCTGCCAGCTTTCCTTTTTGGAGGTGTAATATCAGCAACAACGTCTTCATTAACCGTATTTTCAGTTGTAGTTGGTGTAGAAGTATTCTGCATAGACATCATCTGTTCCATCATCTTCTTCATTTCATCTAACTGATTTTGTAAAGCTGCATTTTGATCAGATAATTCCTTGACTTCATCTGGTGTGGCATAAGCCTTGTTAGTATCTTTCTTGGTAAGAACAATAGAACTCTTACGCTGTCTATTGCGAAGTTCATCATATCTCTGTTCAACAATTCTGCTTACCTTTGTAGTAATATCAACACCCTGTTTCATCAGTTTGAACATGATAATACGTACCCTATCAAAATAAGTCTGGTTTTCAATATTTATAATTTTCTGTAATCCTTCCATAGTAGGATTAGTCAGAATATCAGCAATATCTTCATTAGAAAGAATGTCTTGCCAATTTGCAATACGAAGTTCCTTAAATACTTCTTCTTTTACATCTTCATCAAAAGTTAGCCATCCAGTCACAATAATATCTGTATTACTACAAATATTCTGCAATTCGCTTAAACTAATAGGGATTACAGATGGTGTTTTACCGTCCCTAGAAGCATTGAACTTATAGTGTTCCTTTGAACTGTCTACAAATACCTCATTTTCGTTATAATTCAAAACATTGATATTCTGTGTATCAATTTTAGACATATTTCCCGATACCTCCTTTTATGATTAATGCGAGTTGGACATATGTCCAAAACCAACCCACGGTATCCCATTTATATAAAATCAGGAAGAGAGCAGTGGGTATCTGCTTTTCGTGAGCGACACTATCTTCCTGATTTTAAGCATAAAAATAGACGGTATCTTTTCTAACTTCACAAAAGATTAGTTAGTAAGAACCATCTTGTTGCAATTCTCGATATTGGTAATACCAACAGAATAAGTAAAGTCTTTAACTCTGATGATAACCTTCTCGTTAGAATTATCTAAATCTTCATATGTATGAAGTTCACCCTTCATATCCAGACCACCAATCTTACCAGCCACGCCGAAGATGCGGAGGTCAGGCAACATAAGCTGACCCTTGCCGGTCTTCTTTGCACCAGAAATAGAAGCGATACGAACACCATCAATGAAGTTTACAAGTCCATAGCGGTTAAATTCGTCCTTCATGGAATCACTCATATACTGCGCACGACCACTCATGCGACCAAGAGCCTGTGCATACTTGCTGAGACAAACAGCAACAGCAGAAGGATCTCTGTCAAGAAGATACAGATTAAACGCATCAACGGCAGTCTGTGTAGGAACCTTGCCGCCAGCGGTTACTAACTGCTCACCACCAACGATTGCATTATCAATCATAGAGAATACATCATAGAAGAGTGCGTTCTGTAATGCTTCCTTTGCATAAGTTGTAAGAGTGGCAACAGACTTAAATCCGTTCTTTCTCAGATCAACATAAGAAAGATCAGTTTCAATCTGGCGATTTCTCACAATAGGCTTAACTGCGGTGAAGTCAATGTAACTTCTATCTACAGTACCGCCCTTTGCGGCTTCATGCGCCTCAAGTGTATTCTTCGGAGTCTTTGTGAATTCCTCATCATCAAACTCTCCGATAGAACCCCTATCAAACATGGAATCAAGCAGTTCATCAGGAGCGTTGTAAATTTCCTCATTAACTACCTTATTAACAAAGGCTGCGATTTCTTTCTTTTCATCACAGCCCGTTTTCCCAATCTCTTTGCACCAAGCATCAGAAATTTCATAAATTTCCTTTTCCTCTGTGCTAAGATTTCTCTTATATTCTACTTTTTCAGCAACATCATACATAACGCCTGGCGTTTCCATAAGCTCGGCAACTTCAATTTTTAAAGACATATATATGTTCTCCTTTCAAATCTTCTGTTTGTTATTAAGAATTGGCAACTGCTGTATCAGATACCTCAATTACAGCCAGTTTGTGACCATTATCAGTCCAGAAACCTTTAAACACATATCGGGATGCTGCTGTTGCTTTAGCCAATTTACCATCGGTTCCTGCTGCAACACGAACACCTTCTACAAGTCCAGTTTCGGTATACTGGTCAGTTGCAAATCTTTCCCCAGGATAATAAGCAATCAGCTTTCCAAACTCATTTTCCTTGAGTGTCACAAAATCTTCATCGTAATCAGACATATCACCTCTTGCGGCATTGATACCACTAGGAACACGTTCCTTATCTACGAAAAATACATCTGTAGCAGTAGCGGCAGATGCAAATTCAAATGTCTTATTCGTCTCATTCTTAACAACCGCCATACCAGTTACAATTTTCTCTTCACCAGCCTTATACATAGAATTTGCTGGCTTGTCTTTAGTTACCTGTAATTCTCTAAGCATATAAAATATCCTCCTTATTTTCTTAAAAAGTTTCTCATAATAGTTGCACCGTCCACGGTTTCATCATCAGTATTTAAATTTGAAGCTACATGAACATCATTTTTTGCTTCAGAAGTTTCAACCTCTGCTTCATTTTTCTTATCTACGGATGCAGACAATCTCTCGCCAACAATAGCCATAAGAGATTTCTTATCCAGATTTTCAACATATCCAGAAAACTCTTCTGATTTTTCAATCTCTTCCCTTGTAATCTGACCAGACTTAACAACAGAAGCAATCAAATCTTCCCTTTTCTGTGCCAATTCAGCAGCTACCTTTTCCTGTTCCATCTGTGTGAATTTTTCTTTATACTGAGACAGTTCAGTATTTTCAGATTTAAGAGAAGTGATTTCAGAACTTGCCTTTACGATTAGATCATCTTTTTCTGCAATCGTCTTTTCATATTCAGCTACTACATCGTTAATTTTTGTTGGCTCAACAGTAAGAGTAACCTTTTCTCCATCTGAAACGGTTACGGTTTCCCCGTTTACCTCGTATGTAAATTTCATAAAGTCTAACTGTGATTTTCTACCACCGTATTCACACCACACGACCTTATCCTCTGGAAACCAAAATGCAATATAACACCAAGATGTATCACCCATTTTTGCATCACAAGCAGCACCAATACGTCTTCGTAAATCTCTTTCTGTAAGTGCTGATACCTCTGGTGTATTTGCATTGTCATCAGTTTTTGTATTTTCAACATTTCCCTTTGTTTCAGAAGTTTCAGTTTGCGTAGATTCTGCTGTATCTGCAACAGGATTTTCAACAACCGTTTCTTCTTCTGCAACATTAGTTTCAATATTTTTCTGCAAATTATTTTCCTCCTTTGCTACATTTTCTATATCTAAACCTTGACCTATTATGTCTTGGGATAGAGCTTCTGCAAATTCAACATCATAATTAGTTGATGCTATTTCTAATAAACCACTTGAATCATAAGCTGGTGACACATCTTTTGCTAAAAGACAATGACCAATAAATCTACCAACTTTAATTATTTTTGTCATCAATCCATCAACAATTCCTTGTGAAGATTCTTCAATAGAAATTTCCCAGCTCGTATGTAATGTTCCTTCTTTGATTCTTTTGATAATGATTTCACATGCCTTAGAAAATCGTTTCCATATTTCACAAGAAGCAACAATATATTCAATGTCATTTATTGTTTCAATTCCAACATCAAAAAAAGTACCAAAGGCATCTGTATCAAATTCAACCTCATAATACTCATTTCCATGTTCATCAACTTTTTTGACTTTTTTCATATTATGACTGGTAAAATCATAAGTGCCATCATAGCGTAATTTAATTTTCCCAACTAAAGGCTTATTTTTTAGTGTAGATAACCACTGATCTATATTATTTCTGTCTAAAGCAACGCCGTTCTTATTTCTTCCAAAATCACATATAATAAACTTTGCAATATAAGAATCAGGATTAGAATTATCTTCACTTAAATAAACCTGTGAACTATATAAAACAATATTATCCAGTGTCATTCACCTCCTCATCCATATTTACAATCCCTAATTCAATACCAAACTCATTTGATAATTCATCTTGTGAAATCTTATTTTTATTCAATAAAAAAGCAGTGGCATTACCACTACCATCAATAGATATTTTTATTTGTGTGCCACAACAAGGGCAATCAACTGTATAATCCATTATTGCAATGCCTCCTGTCTGGTTTTATCATATTGCTGCTTGACTTTATTGTTAGAATCAGCAGGACGACCGCCCTTATTATCTTCTGGATTCTGTTTCTCAGAATTAGTGTACTGACTTCCATGAGGCCTAAATATTTCATCATATTTTTTCTCATTTTCCATTGTACGTTTCTGTACTTCGTCATTGATATCCAATCCAAGAATTTCAAAAGCGGTAGCATAAGAACAGTTCATTGTGCTGAATAGAAGAATAGCCAATGAATGTTTTAATTCCGCTTCTAACTGTTCTGTATCAATAACATTCACATCTGGCGTATAATCTAATGGATATCCATTATCCAAAATAATCTGACGATACCACTTCTTCAAAATGTCTTCTAACTGTTCAGATATTGCATTGATTGTACGCATAAGCTGCGTTACAGAAATAGAAGCAGTAGATACAGACTGTGATCCACTATCCATCAAAAATTGTATTCCAAGAGTAGATAATACCTTTGAGCGATAGATATTATAAGTATCCTTAGAAGTCATTTCTACTTTTGGTTCTACATAAGAAATCTCCTCAACAGTAGGAGGAGAAGTAACAACAACGGTATTCTGCTTAAAAGCATCCATAAAGTTAGAGTGCGCATAACTTACTTCTGGGAAGAAATCTTTATTGTAATCCTGCCCCATAGTTTCCTTACGCATTTTCTGATGAATAATCTTTTTGGCTTTTGCCTTGCTGTTTATCCTGTCTGAATCTGCAAAAGTATCAAGCATACTCAAATCTGTATAAGCCCTCAAAATAGGAGAAACACCATATTTACGGTTAAGATTATTGATACGGATAATGCCGGTATATTTATTATCTAAAACAGCATAATCTTCTTTATTGAGAAATGCTTCATAAACCTCTTTTGGATAACTGTTCTTTACCTCTTCTTCCATATTTTCAAACATAAGAGGTTTTTTATTTTTGGTTTTTCGATATACTTTTTGAAGTCTTTTCCGTAATTCTTTGATATTAAACCATATAACAGGCTCTCCATTTATCATTGTTTCTGTGATTTCACAAACGCCCAATGGGTAAATATCTACTGTATAATTATCTTTATCCTCATGACGCAAATAGGAAATCCAGTTACCCTCAACATAAGAAGTGGTGATTGCATTTCTAGTCAACTGCTGTACCTTGATAGAAGTATTAAAATCTTTAATAAACCGTTTGCATTCTTCTAACTTCTTTTTCTTATTTCTTCCCTCATCAACATTTCCGTATGTAAGTTTGATTTCTGTATTGATATTGGTATCAATTGATTCAACTGTCTTTCCAACAATGTCATTTTTGTTAATGAGTTTTCTGTTATATGCATTTATCCTTAAAACCTTATTCAAATCATTCTGCGTATTAGTAGAAAGTTCTTCGATTTCTTCAACAGATATTGATTTAGATGGTGATATACCTTCATTAAGATATACAGAATACTTTTTATTTTCTGGGTCATACTGGCCTAATGCAAGCTGTAGTTTCTGATCACGAATTGATAATGGGGTAGTAGCAACTACTGTACCATCGTTTGCTTTTGAAACAAAGATAACATCAAAATCTTCATTAGATTGTTCCTGAATATTATCTGTTTCAGATTTCATTTCTTCTGACATTCTTGTTTATCACCATCCTTTCTAAAAATCTATACTCGATGCAAATGTAGGTGCAGAAGAGTAATCTGTTTTTGGTTTATCTGTTGAAACTGTTTGCTTTCTTCTTAATCCATACAAATAATGTGCTAACATAATGACAGTATAAAATCTGTCATCGTGAAAATTGGGATCATTTTCTTTTTCTTTTGAAAGAGCATATGTATATGTAGTCTTTTCAGCATTTTCATACTTATAAATAGAAGTAATTTCATTTTTCATAATGTCAATGCTCGATAAAGAAATAATTTCATCTGTAGATAATTGATAAGACTCCATTCGCTGATTTTCTTCATCAATTTGTTTTGCTATAGATATAAATTCCTGCTTATATTCGTATGGAAATTTAATTACGCCCAAATCTATAAGTTCAATAAATTCATCCACCATTTGAGTCCTATATTTCTTTGGACTAAGTAATCTTAATTTATTTATAGCATTTGGATATATTGCTTCGTATCCTTTGTAAATATCATGTTCTTTATCAATTAATCCCCTATGCTTTCGCCCATCTTTATCTGTCCAATCATTAAGAAGTCCATCAGCATAAGTTGAGGTTCCTCCTCCACCGGCTCCCTGATCAACCAACAAAATATCAATATTATCATAATCATTATGGCTTCCGTTATATAAAAGTAATATTTCTCGTATACTTTTTAACTGACGGTTGGAATCTAATTTATAACCCTTCTTACTAGCAGAATCAACAAAATTAATACAATTTACAATCTCGCCAATATAACCCCAGTTAGGATCGTCAATTATCCTCATGGCACTTAAAATGGAATTATCCGTTGTCCTTGCTGGGTCAAATGCCAAAGCGATTCTCGTATTAGGCTCAAAATGTAATTGTGGCAAATAGAAAGATTCGTTTCTACGGACAGTTCCCCATTTGACTATCTGATTTACACCACCATCACGAGTGGGTTGATTGTAATATTCTCTTCTTGCTTTATCCGGATTTGCTTTCATGGCAGCATCCACTTTATCTCTTGTCAAAAGCGGAGTATACAACTTACCGTTCATATAAGTTGTAATTGCACAGTCACAAATCATATCTGCAACAAAATAATCTCTATCACCAGCCAACATATGTTTTGCAAAATTCTTATAATGCTTATAGAACATTTTACTCATATCATCCTGAGATGACGCATAAACCAACTGAGTAGGGCATTTTCGCTTTTCCGTTTCAGGATTAAACATATCATCTGTAGAAGTTTTAAACTCTGTATTCTGTGTAGCAAAAGCTTCACAGACAGCAATCAATTCATCAGAAGAAAATGCGGCTTCATCAAAAAATACAAGCGTACTTCTGCGAGAACGGTTATTGTCTGGTTTACCATTAAGAGTAAATATTTCACTGCCGTTATAAAAACTAACATGAAAGCTTTCAGGGTTATGTTGGAATCCTGTTTTATTATTTGTAGATTTAACGGTTTCTTTTTCAACAATGTCTTGGAGTGAATCAATAGATGCGGCGGTTTTGCCAATCCGTAATACGATTTCTTCTATTTTAGAAAATGTTTCCTTAGACTGATTTCCGACCGATGATACGATATAAATGGCTTGATTCTCATACAAGATGGCTTTTAGTATCATAAATACTGCGCCAAGAAATGATTTACCAAAGTTTCGGCTGCAACACCATAGAACATGTGGTTTGTTCCAACTTTCCTGTAGTATATATTTCTGGCTGTCGATGAGACGGATGCCCAGCAGATCTTCACAGGCGATGCATGGGTTTCGTCTGTAATATGCAATAGATTCAGCGTCTAATTCGCATATTTTACGTTTTCGATCAGATAACAGGCGTTTAACTTTTCTATAAGCCACTATCCAACACCTGCCTTCAATCTATCATTTTCCAATGTTAAAATACGAATTTTTTCTTTTAATTCATCTACCTCTTTATTAAGGGCAGCAATCATATCAAGTTGCATTTCATAAATTTCTTTTTTATCATTTTCATCGAAAATACCATTTTCTTTAATTGCCTTTATCGACATATCTGTTGCCCATTGACTCCCAACACCTCTTAACTGGTCATAGTAGTCAGCCTCAGCTTTGTCAAAATCTTTTTCTCTTAAATCTCTCATGAGATACGTGAGAGTAGATTTTCCGGCATCTTTGTTGGAACGATTCTTTACAGAAATTTCATTTTCCTTTGCAATTTTGTCATTGCTTTGAACCAATTTATTTTTTATATCACTCAAAGTTTTGATGCTTTCAGCATCTTTTAATGGATCTAGCTGAGACATTTTTTTATCACAAATATCAATCTGATAATTATTTTTTATAATCTGCAATATTTGTGAGAGTTTATATGCATCATCTGCATTAGAATCATCTTCGAGATACGGTGATAACTGATTAAAAAGAAATTTGCGACCTTCTTCTGGATATTCTTCAAACGGATCATATCCAACAACTTCAATAGCATATTGTTTATTTTGCTTATCTTGATCCGACCAGACAATTAGTTTTTCATTTTGATTAGAAGATATATTGTTTCCTTTTATGTCTGAATATCTTTGTATGGTTTGTTCTTTTTTGTTTTGAGTATTACTATTCGCAGTTTTATGAACAAAACCGTCTTTCTCAGAATCTACAAAACTTTTATTTTTGTTTTGTCTTAAAGTGTTTACATTTTTGAAATAGAATCCTATAATTTCATTTCCATATTTAGCAACTTCATCATCAGATAAATATCCGTGCTCTTTCTTGCATTGTAAAAATGCTGAATCCAATTCATCTGTATAATATGGTTTATCTAATCTTTGACACATTGTTTTTAATTTGTTCTCATTAACAGTACCTTCATCATTAATAACTTCTTTTTTAACACATGTTATACAAATTGGAACACATTTATCTAATGAAAATAAAGGACTTGATGACTTATAAAATCCAGTGGCGATAGATTTTTCATTGCCACAAATAGGACATTTTTTCTTTTTAACTTCTTTTTTTGCAGCTATGAATATCACCGCCTTTCAAAATAAATTAAGCACAAACTTCCGAAGAAGCAGTGCTTTTTAAATAGTCTTTATAAAATTTCCAAACAAGTTTATTATTTCTTTCGTCTATAATATAGTCTTTTTCACCTCTGCAACAATTACCAACTTTATTTGTATTATATTTTAAATTTGCAGATTTAATCGAAGGAAATATTTCTCCTGTTGTCAAACATATAACTTCCTTATTCAATCCATTATATTTACACAGTCCGATATCGTTACCAGTATGCAAATATCTAATAATTGTATTTTGGCTTGTTTTTAATTCTAATGCTATATATGGTGTTTTATATCCTTTATTCCATAATTCTATGGCTTGGATAACTTTAGATTTTAATGAATTTCTAAAACACTCTTTATAATCTATATTTTCACAAACCTTCAAAAAATTTGGAAGATTAGAATGTACAAATGAAGATTTCATATATTTAAAATCAGATTTTCTGCAATCTAATTTAAAATAATTTTTAATACCATTATCCAAAGCTAATTTTTCTTTTAATATATCATTTGCTTTTTCTTCTTTAAGAGTACGACATCCGTCTCCAAAACATCCATCCTTATAATGTTGAATACCCATAACCTCAATAATTGCATTATGTTCTGGGAGATAAAAGTCATATCTTTTTCCATCACTCCATGAAAAAACATATTCAGAATAATATTTAATATTTGAATTTATTAAGATTTGCTCTACAAATTTATTTGGTGTACTTATTCCATCTCCACATATTCTGCAAGATAAACCTCTTCGGTAAAGAGTTGCGGGCGACATTTTTATTTCATTTCCGCAATATGAACATATAAATTTTAATGGGATATTACTTTGTTCTGTATGAGTGTATGCATCATCTTTGTTTTTTAATAATTGATACATTTCAGGATTTGTTGTTGCAATATCGTTATATCCCAGTACACAATGCCCACCATTACAGCACGGGCATCCATAGTCAGATAAAATATTTGATGGAGCGACTTCCCACGTATAATTACAAACTGTGCATTTATGTAAAATTTTAGTTTTTGCTGCTTGATATTTTTCGAGAGGAATTATACTCTTAATACCTTTATCTTTTAATTTTTTCAAATAATCGTCATGTGATAATTTACAGTTGTTAATGAATATTTCTTTAGAACAATCATTACAATAATAACTTTTTTGACTAACCACATTATGAAAATTTCTGTAAAAATGTTTCCCACATTTGCACTGAAACTCAAGATTATCTTTTAAATATTTAAAATTCTTTGTAACTAATTTGCAACCAGATCCAGTAGAGTCTAAAAATTCTTGAATATTGTTTACACTCCATTTACTTTTTCTTCCCATATTTTCTAACCTGCTTTCCCCTAACCTCAAAAAATTATTAAAAGAGTAGAAGAGTGGTGAGGTTAGTAACCAACTCACAAGGCTCATGAATTCCTTATGTCTTCTACTCGAATACAACTACTTGTGTAACGAACACAAATTGATCCTCTCATAGTCGTTATTATTTATTTCTCCATTTCTGTCAAATTCTTCTCATCATGACAACATATACAGACCTTTTTCTCCCTTTTGCTGATTGGCTGGCAACGGTTTATTGCCAGATAATTGTGATTTCTTTCTTGGCATGTTGCCACCATCCTTTCATTTTCTGGAATTATATGTTATAATGTTTGTGGTTCAAAATAAAAAAACAGCCACAATGACTGTTCAATTACTTGTTTCAAAGATTTTAGAGTGCTATATAATTGTGTAACCATATAACAAATGATTATATACATGGAGAGATTATGAAAGAAATTAAAATAATTTTAAACAAACTATATAAAATATTAAAAATAGCATCTTGTGTATTTGTTGCGTTTATTTGTATTATTTATATCAGTTATATTCTTTTTCAATATATAGTTGGAATTACTTCTGAACAAGAATTAATAAAACAACTTCCACTATTATTTATTTTAATCACAATGAGTGTCTTATTTCTTTGTGATTTGACAATCCCATCAAAAGGAGAAAATAAAGAAGCAGAAAAATATTATACCGAAGCAAAGCAAGCGGTTATTAAGAATAACCAGTTACAAAATGAGCAAGCAAAAGAAGTTAAATGTAACGAGCAAACAGCAGATATTATAGAGCTTATGCTACTTAACATGAAGGAAATAAAAGAATATTATGTTATGAGTAAGAATATGGCTAAAAAGTCCTTTACTTTATCTGTGATAATGTGTGTCTTTGGCTTTGGCATTATCTTACTTTCCATAATTGCTATGTTTTTATCAGATATAACATTAATGGAAACGTTAATTCCTGTAATAGGAGGATCTGTAGTAGAGGTAATAGCTGGTACATCCCTTATTGTATATAAAAAGTCACTTGAACAATTAAATCAATATTATGAATCCCTACATAATAACGAAAGGTATTTATCATTAGTTAATCTCGTTGATAAACTAACTGACGATAAAAAGAATGAAGCATATATCAGTATTATTAATAGTCAATTAGAAAAATTAAAATAGAACCCAATGAAATGCTTATTTGATTGCAAGTCCTTTTCTTTCGCTTTAGATAGCTATCTGCCCTTTGGTAAAGGATACCCTTGTAATACTCTAATAAACAGCGGATGGCAGACCGCCACTTATCATCAACGTATGCTTACATCTCAAGTATATAAGCGCGTTATACTTATCTTGCGTTTGTATAACTGTAAATGAACTGATATTTTATTTCGATATTTTAACCCAGTCATACCTATGAAAAACATCAAAAACATAATATCATTCAATATTTCCATCAGCATGCGTTCTGATATGATCTTTCCAAACCGAAAAGCAGAACAATCGAAGTCCATTCCTTTCAGAACCTTTCCGTTAGCAGCAGAAGCCTATACCTCATAGATTTACTTTGCACAATAGGGGAGCAGTAGCAGAAACTTCTCCCCATCATATTACACCGTCTCAGCTTCCTTTTCTGAGTCCCAGATTAAATCCATCTTAAACGGCTCAGTATTGACTGGAAGAAATTCATTCTTATTATAAGTCCCCAGAAGTTCAACACATTTTGCTTCAAGTTCATCGCGCGATTCCGTCTCGAACCTGACTGTCTCAAAATCCCCGGTTCCAGTAAGTGTCACTTCATCTTTAACTTCATTTGTATCAGGGTCAGTAACCTGTGTAACAGTTTCTTTCATAATTTCCTTCTTAACAGATAAAAACCTGTATGAATTTGTCTTTTCTTTAATCATAATAGCGTACATTTAAAATCCCTCCTATAGAATAGTCTCCGTTTCCTGTTCAAAATCATTATCTTCTTTTCTGATATCTTCCAGTATTTCAATTATCTTTTCTTTGAGTTTTGCCTGAAATACAGCGATCTTTGCCTGGCTTACAAGTGGTTTTGTGGTAAGTATATCATTTAGTTCCGCATCAGAAATACGACCTGCATCAATAGAAAATTCAATATGCAGATTCTCATCAAGCACATATTCTTTCGGGGCAATTTTCCCAAGTGACACTTCAACCACTGTATCGCTTTCCTCTGCATCTGTAACTGCAGGCGTGCCGGAATCCATGGTTATATTAGCAGTAAAATCAATCTCTGAAAATTTAATTTTCTTTACATAATCATGCAGTGTTTCAACCTCCATGATCTCTTCGTCTGTTAATTCCTCATTGTACTTTGCTTTAATGGCATACTTTACGATATTGTTTTCAATATCAATTTTCTCACTGAAATTCATTTAAAATCCTTCCTCTCTTTAAATATGTTTTATTCATCATATAGTTCGTTATAAACATTTTTCAGACTAAGTATCAAGTCCCGTAATGTGCCTTTATTTATATGGCAGCATAACTGTGGAAGATGCAGGTTATTGTCACTTACAGAAAATGCAGCCGTCCGTTTGTCTTCTGATGGTGCAAACTGCACTTTGGTTGTATGAGAAAACAATAATTCAATATACCGTATATTGGCACCGCCATTATACGTGATAGTTTTTACATCGCCAACATTAATCTGATTTTCAATAATGTCCAATGTTTTTGCCATTCTTTCACCTACCTTCCTTTTCACTTTATGCACTTTGAAGAAGTGGGCAGAGTAGGAGTCGAACCTACGGTGTTTCTAATGTAACGGGTTTACAGCCCGCCGCAATCGCCACTATGCATACCTACCCATAAAAATAAGAGTGTGTGGGCACTCTCGCAAAATTTTACATAAAACTTATATTGCATAAAATGAAGAATAATTAGAAGTGTTATTCATATTAATGTTATATTAAATATTTTTTTGTCACATCATGCAGCATCACTATATTTGCTGCAATTTTTCTACATTTTAAGCGATATAATTTAATTGACAATATATGGAATGGTTTGTAGAATAATAAGTACAAGCAGTTATCCAACATTTTATTTTGGCTAGATAAGATGGTTAGGCGGTTTGAGTCACGTCAGAACAGCAATGTTCTGTTTATCGGATAGATGCCCTTGCTAAGAAAGGAGGGTGATAAAGAAGTGACATTTTGTGAATTACTAATTTTTACTTTAGTAACTGGCATTGTTAGCGGAGTAATCTCTGCGTACATAGTCAGATTTCTTGATAAAAGACGCAAAAATGACCGCCACTCGCCAAAGCACGGTCATTAATGCGTTAATGAATTCAATTTATTAGCCATTTTTGATTATTTGGCTCAAACCATCTAACGGATGCTGTTTTGCTATGTTTAGAATTTTTTCTATACTCATTATCTTAAATCAATCCACATGTGTTGTCAATAGATTTACTTCTCATTTATGTCCCTTATATATAATTTTTTCGCCCTTTTTTATAGACTCTTGAATATTTTCATTATTTAGTAATGCAAAATCAATAAGCATATATGCTTCTCTATATGCCAAAGAAGTTTTATATGGATTTACTATATAAGTTATAATAGATGAAAAGAAAGATACAATAGAATAAAAAAGAATTTTCCCCTTTCCTTCATCTATCATACTTACATATATAACAATACTTGTACTTAAAAATGTTGAAAGAACAATAAAATAATGTACAGCTAACCATGTTATACTTGACCGTATCCATATCTTCCTCCCTATATTGTCAAGTGATTTTCCTTAAAAAATCAAGGAATTTATAGTTACATATCTCAGATGAATGAGCCAAGGAGATGGACATTTCTC
>KE159538.1:168526-306618 GCA_000403215.2 Lachnospiraceae bacterium A4 | reverse complement strand
ACCATCCAAAAGTCAGTAATCTTATTTTACTCTGAGGTATCTTTTTATCAACCACCCTTCTTGGAATTCCCTATATTTGAATTATACAGGAAGCTTCTATAATAGGCATCTTTTAGAATAGCATCATCTATATTATTTTTAAAATTTTTTCCACTAATACAATTAACACATAAAGTTGCAGTAAAAAAGAATATAATAGCAAAAATAAATATTCCATCATAAACTTTAATATTTTGTAAAACATTCATATATATCACTACCTTTGTGTATTTATATCTTAATTATACACTAGATTATGATATAAATAAATATATTTATCATAAGAAAGTTCTTTAAAATTGGAGTTCCATGTACACTACATATCAGATAATGATTTCTTTTCGACTTCCTTAATACCATCTTCTCCAAAATATTGAGCAAACTGCTCATCAGCAGAGATGTCTTTATAAACGGCAACCATGTCGTTTGATTCCCAGCCAACAAGGTTTTTAATAACATCGTCTGGTAATCCACTACGAGAACAAGCAGTTGTAAAATAATGTCTCAGACTATGCCAGTAAAACGGGACACCTAACATCCTTGTAAAAGTGTCAGCCCAACTATCCATAGTAGTTATAGGAATCTGCTCATCAATATAAACACCATTTTCTTTTCTGGGAATTAACCATTCAGATGTAATATTATTTTCTTCTCTATATTTCAACCATAAGTCCAGATATTTTTGAAATCCATTTCTTAAAGTATAAACTGTAAGTTGCTTGCCTCGTGATCCTCTACCCTTAGTAGTAACAGTTTCGGGTGTTTTATATAAAGAGCCATAAATTACATTATCTTCTGTAAAATATGATAATTTCATCCTGGGCAATTCAGATTTCCTTCTTCCATTATTCATTGCTAATGAAAGCATACATGCCTTGTCGTATTGTTTCTTTTCAATGAGTTTTTCTAATAAATCTTGAAGCTGCTCACCATCAAGAATAGTTTTTTCTCTTACAGCACATGCAGCCGGATTCTCAATTTTGCGGATAATTGGTCTGAAATCAAATTCATCATCAAGCATGGACTCAATATAATTGGAAAGCGATGAGAGAGTAGATTTTACTCTTCGCATTCTTGCAGGACTCCAACCTAATGTGTTTAAACAGTAATTTTGATATTTTGCAATTTCTCTCTTAGACAAATCAACAAAAAACTTGTTTTGATTAAACTCTAAGCACCAACACCAGAAAATATTTAAATCATTTCGATAGGCATCCACTGTAGATTTACTTCTATCAATAGAAGTGAGATATTCAAGGAAATCATTTCCTAACTGAATATTCTCAGGATTGACTTTTGCTAATTTATCTGGTGATGAAATACTATTATAAACAGTTTTTCTGCCATTTCCCATAAAATATTCACTTCCTTCCGTCCAATAAGTAACCAGTCTCATCACTGGTAGGTAGCAACTTTCACCGCACACAAATCTCTATATAAAAATTATTTGTATTCTTTTCTTAACTTTTCAGTTATGTATATTTGTCCTCGTCCTGTAACGTATGTAGTTTGTTGTGTCTTAGAACCATATGGCGTTTCGTATACGGATTCTTTTACCTGAAAATATCCACCATCAATATATCTTTGATAAGGAATATTATTTTTCATTAAAATTTCTTTTCTTCTCAACCACTCAAATAATCTATTGCGACCGATATTAATGTGCTCATCTTTTAGCAATTTTGCCATTTTACCCATATCAATAAGATTACTACTGTCAGAAACTTTATTTGCGAAATCCACAAGAGGACGTTGTTCTTCAATTGTTAATTCAAGATTTTTTATTGTTTTATCTGCGAGTTTTAATGCACGAGCCATCACCTGTTCTGGTGTATTCCATGCCTTTTCCAAATCAATTAAATATTGTCTGCATTGTTTACCTTTATCAGTTCTACTCATTAAACATATATGTTTTGCCATGTCTACAGACAATAAATAATCTTGTAAGTCTCTATGTGCTCCATTATTTACAACCGTACCTGAAAGTACACTTGTAAAATCTTCGCCTTCAATAAAACCTTGACTGTTTGAACCAAACCAAGAACTAAATCTTTTCTTGATTTCTAGTCCTTCATATAAACTTCTTGCCGATACTGTTGGTTCATCTGTTTCATAATTTACTTTAATAATTTCGTTCATGTATTTCCTCCAATTTTTATATTCTTAAAATTGAAGGTAGAGATAAGAAATATCCTTGTAATTCTCTTTACCTATCTAACTGACAGACCATAAATTGTTTACACTACATCTTTCTCCAAACAAATAAGACCTACGCTCATTTTCTGAACGCAAGCCTTTTTTAAATTCTTATCAATTATCAGATACCAAATTCAATTTTCCAACTTTTCCAGTAAATCTCTCACAGTAATTTCCTCTCCAATAGATACACACTCATCTAAGCGATAGAAGAGTAGTTCTTTGAGAATAGTAAGCTCATCATCTGTGAGATCTACGGATTTTACAATTTCGTCATACAATATTGTCACCGCCAGTCTGAATTATAGCGTCTTAACAGATTTACTAATTGTAAATTTCAATTCATCATGCGCTGGCTTTGTCCATTCCTTGCATCCTGCAAGAGCAGCAACACCACTTCGCTCAGCAACATGCCTTACAGAAAACGTACCAATTCCAGGAAGAGGAACCTTTTCATCACGACTCTCGTTCAATGCTCCAAGTAAAAACTTTCCATAGGCATCCATAACTGCCTCTGCAACCTTATTTGTAACTTCTGCCTCAGAAGCAACAGCTTTAATCATATCATTCTTTACCATTATAAAAATCTCCTTTGTTTTCAATGTTTTTCAATAAAATAGGAGAGTAGCATTTACTCTCCAACACATGTATTTGTGGCTTTGTCAGCCAAGTCAGTTATCAGTCTCGCCATTTCTAGTTGATAATATAATAATCGTCCATTCATAACGATTTTACTTGTTAAAATAATACCCCATAATTTCCAAATCTGTAGTACAATAATATCATCACACAAGAGAGGAGATGATTTGCATGGCAACTACAGGAGAAAAACCAGGAGCAGGCGCATATACCTGTGATAATTGTGGACAGGTAGTAGTGTTAGATGATGACACAGATACTTTACCACCATGCCCTAAATGTAATGGTACTGAGTTCCATTAAGACATCAAAGTGAAATGCTCAATATTAAATGGTCTACCAAACCATTGTCTCCAGATTGTGAGTTTCTTTTCTCCATTCTGGAGACTGTACTTTGAGTGATATTTTAGTGGTAATAACTGTTTAATATAATATATAAGTTTATTCATTAGGGCTTTCTCCTTCCTCAATGACAACTCCTGCCTGTTTCAACCATTCAGTCTCCATTTCGAGAATATGTTCAATTGTATCTCTATCATATTCCGTTTCTAATTTGATCCAATCAACCATTTCATTAAAATCTAAAACTGCAACCTCTTTATTTTCGTCCATATTTTCTCCTTAAAATTAGTATTTTGTTGCTAATTCAAAATAAATTTGTATGTTTCTATGTGTCCGTATGTACTATCAAATCCATATATTTTAACAGCAGCTTTGCTACCTTTCATAATAGAATCACTATAAGGATCGCTACCAATGAAAGAAGGACTTACCAATATTTCCGTATCATTACAACATCCTTCAAAACTAGGAATTTCCTTACCAGAATGAAAATGTCCTAATAATAGATAGTCAATAAAGCTTCGTCTCATCATACTTAAATCACGTATAGAATTTTCTATATTTTTTAACTGATGGCCATGCATAGCAATAACTTCATTTCCCATAATTGGAATTTCTATGTATTGTTTGCCTTCTTCAGCCAAATGAACAGAAATTCTTTTATTACCAATACATAAGTCTTTTATATAATTTCCAATAAGATATTCTAAATCTTCATCTGCAATTTCACTTGCTTTAGTTCCTAATGGACGTAATTGACTATGATTTGCCGAAGGGGTATGATAGTATTCAATTTTTGTATACACAGATAATTCTCTTAAAAATAATGCGATTAACCTACTAATCTCCACAGTAGATCTAACAATGGTAGAATCGTTAATTTTTAAATCACTAACACGTAAAATTCCCTGTACCATATCGCCCAATGAAGCTATATGAAGTTTTGTTGCTTTATGTTTTTGAATGAATTCAATAACATATCCAGATAAATTTTCAAATCGTTCTTTTACGATTTCTGGTGAATATTCATTATTTTCACTTTTAAATTTTGCACCATAATGGATGTCTGCAAGAGACATGATATATCCTAATTCGTTTTCTGCTGAATCATAATATAGTGGCTGAAATTCTGGAAGTGGAAGAGCGGTACAAACATTACCAACATATTCATAATACATTTCTTGACGAGATTCATTTCTATCTACACGGTTCCGCTCTATATTGGCAGTCTGCAATTTCATACGTTCTTTTCGCATATCTGCAATTTTCTTATCTAATTCTTTCTCTCTTGAAAATTCTTCTGGATTGGTATAGATTTGATTTTTAAGATATTCTGTTCTAAACTGACCGCCAAAGATAGTAGAAGATGCCTTGCGAATTGTATCTGAATTGCAGGTAATATTATATTTTGCTTGGATCTCTGCCCAATCAAGATCGTTATTTCCTTCTAATTTATCAGAAATATCCTTACATACCTTTTCATATGTATCAGTAGTTAATCCATACTTTGCTAATTCTTCATTAAAATTATACAGAGTAGTCACCTACTTTCATTCTTCATCAAACATCGAACTAGAAATTGGAGCAGCTCCACCCAATTTAAGATCAATAGCCTGTCCAACATACTGTTTAAACATATTTACAATACTAATAGGAGCGTCAAATGCTTCCTCATTCACTAAAACTAATTCGCCATTGATTTCCTCAACTCTTGCACCTACAATATTTTCAATTGTTTGGTGTGTATTATCTAATTTTGCCATTTGAAATCTTCCTTTCATTTATATTTTTTTTATTATCAATTTGTTATATGTTTACATATGGTGGGCTATTGACGATGAGCCTAGCAACGGAGGACTGTTTGTACTAAACAGACAAAAGAGTAGCGGATTCTGACTCGAACAGACCCATTGGGGTATGAACCCAATATGCAACCATTTACACCTTACCGCAAATGTACCCAATAGGATTTGAACCTATGACATTCTGATTAAAAGTCAGATGCTCTACCAAACTGAGCTATGGATACAAGAACAAATGACGATACCGCTAGAATAGCAGTACCGTCACCTGTGACAGAAATGAGAAATAAAATTATGAAGCAAAGAGTTTCCAAATATCAGATGTTTAAAACAGAACTGAAATCTTTTATGTAATCTCAATCAATTTGTTATCAGTAAAATACTGATATAAATCAAGTTTTTTAATTTGAAATATATTGTTCAAAAATTTTTCTTTTTCATTAAAGAAATAATATTTGTTAATATTATCATCTATAATAGGGTATCCCTATAACCAATATTCTGAATAAACGAATAACGAAGTGATTTTCAAAATTTCAAATTCTCAATTTAACAAATTGTCAAAATTACAAAATATCGAAATAGCAAATCGCAATATACATAGCACTATTAGATAATTGAATAGTTTTGGAATATTTATATATTTTCCTCATCAATCAATAAGTCTTAAACTTACCATTTTCTTGAAAGTAATATATATGTAAATGCATTATTTACTATTGGATTTTAACATTTTCTGGATAATGTTATCCTCGCAGCGTCATAGTTCATCTGCATCTGAACCGATTGACCATTACAAAATCAATTTCAATTCTGTTTTAAACATCTGATATGAGGGTAGAAGAGTGGTGGGATTATGCACCCACCAGATCTTCAAACGTATCAGAAATATCATACTTCTGTGTATGTTCAACAATTGTATTGATTTCAATAGCATCCAACTTTGCAGAAATATCATCACATTCTTTACTATATTTCTTAATCAATGCCTTAACATCATTTCGATTAAAGTCGATAATTGTTGTCTCTTCAATATTGTAATAATATCGAATCTGATTGCCGTCCTGCTGATTAAATTTGTAATCAGTGCCCTGTGTCGTTTTCTCACTAGGTTTAATATTAACGATTCCACTCAATACAGAAACAAATGCCTGTTTCTTTTTATTCATCGCAACAGCATTATCAATATTAATCTCTGCACCAGATTTAGCCTTTGCAATGGCATTAGCCAGTAGTTCTTTTTCGGTAATCACACCTACGACAAAATCAATAACATCATTTGGAGTGAATTCTACGTCATATGGTTTCTGTACCTCAACTATTTCATCACTGGCTTCGCTATTTGCTTTTGAACGCAAGTGATTCTGTTTGGTTGTAGTAGTAAACCCTTTGTTCTGTAAATAACGATAAGCTGTATTTAAAAGTGTATCAAGGTAATTTGCATAACGGTATGATTCTTTTAGATTCATAATTTTTTACTCCTTTTCATAATTCAATATATTTTCAGTTACATTTAGTCCTTCTCTTTTTAGCTGCCATAAATGACAAATTTTATTGTCTATCAAACAAATATTGATTAACCTGTCCATTATAATATTTAGATAAACATGCTTTTACATTTACATGGTCAGGACATTCTATATTTTGAAACATTCCTTTTGAATATTTCTTCTTTTTTATGTATTTCCTTTTTATGTTGATACCATTTAAAAGTTTTATATTTACTTCTTCAGATGGAGTGATAGAAGACAAGTAGTCAAAAATAATATTCTCTGCCGATTTTAATATCTTACGGACTGTCGCTACATCTATATCTTCTTTTGTTGCTATTTGATTTATTAAAACATCTTGTGTAACATTCAAATAACTTTTCTACCTCCATTCTGGTATCGAATTCGATTGTAAAGAATCATATCTTTCTTTGTAAATTTTAACATTTAATACCTCCGTATTTTGTTATATGTGCGATATGATTGTTCTTTCTCTTATACGCACAAAACTTCTGTCGTTATTTACGTCTGAAAAATTTTTTTGTTCATTTTTTCAACCGTAAATAACGAGTCTATTTTATTTTGTCAACTTGGTTGAATTTTTCTTTTTTGATACATCTTTTTATTATGTTCTTTTCGTTCTTGCTGCAAACAATCATCACACCTGATTCTTTTACTGTTAGTAAGAACTTCAAGCCATTCACCGCAATCAATACATTTAATAAATTTAGTCTTCTCCACTTCAATATTTCTTTCCAAATTATTTACAATATATTGTCCATAACAGAACCATAATAACTGTTTATATCGTTTTCCTTTACCATATAGATATTCTACTAACATATCTGTGATGGTTTCTTCTGAATATCCAAATATAGCAAATTCTTTTCGTATTTTACAAGCAATATATCTGAGATTATCTATATATTCATCTTTCATATTGATCATATAACGGTATTGTTTGTTTAACTCATCATATAAATCAGATACCTCTTTACTACAAATAATTTGGAGATTAGACATCATATGTTTATAATTGATACTATCTAATTTCAAACCACGAGTATTTATAGGCTTATTAGGAATTCTCTCATATATCTTATTTACAAAACTTTCATTACGCTTTTTTACTTGTGATTTTTCTTTATCCTTTGCATATTCAAAGAAAGCGGGTAATTTGCAATTTGTGTATTTAGCAATCTGTTCATTTATTTCATGAGGAAATTCTGGTTTATATAAGGTTTTGGCGTAGTCGATCACAAAATTGTTTTGACAACATAATCTTTTTACACAATCAATTGCTTCCGATTTTTCTATATCGGTTCCAGAAATAAATACATCATCATTCCATATCTTAGAAATATTATTACTATATATACCAATATTCCCACCCGTAAAAGCAGCATTAAGTCCAACATATATGTTCTTATTGTTAAGCTGAGTTGGTTCTGCCTTTCGCATATTATAATAGAGTGGTACAATACCGTTCATATTACGTTCTGCAATTCTTATAAAATCCCTATCTGCTACAACAAGACTTTTATCTCCGTCAACATCATACATCAAAATCTTACTGATTAGATCATGTGTGCTGGCATAAATTCCATCAGTAGTAAACCATTCTCTGATATATTTTGACCTGTCTCCATAAACTTCATTGGCAACATTAAAGCGAATTGCATGTTCTTTGTATAGATGAGGACTTCTTAAACAATCCAATTTTTCATATCGCTTAAATAACCAACAGAATACCTCTTTGTCGCTTAATAAACCAGTAGGGGTATTAATATGACCAAACCAATATTCGCAAGCAGCATAGAAGTCAGGAAGTAAGAAAGTATATTTACCATTGACTTCTAACTTGCCACTACGATATTTTTTCAAAAGACTGTTCTTTACTTCACGGATCACATCTTTAGCATATGAATCATTAAGTAAAGCAGGATACATTTTAACTGCCTTTTGAAAAGCAGTCATATTCGTGTTGTATGGCGTAATACCCAAAATATCCATCATAGTATCTTTAGAACTGCATACATTACTAATCCGTTCTGCTGATTTTTGTGTCAGCAAATCAATTTCATCATCAGTGATATTTGTAAGAGTCTGGAGCATCTGATAATTTATCTTTGCATTTTTTATCCTATCTTCTTCAACATTACATTTACCGGCGCTACAACGATACTCTTTGAAATATTCCTTATATTCGTCCCATGAGTCATAATATTTGTACATCTTGAACTGTGATTTTGTAAAGATAATCTGTATATCCTCTTTAATAACATCGTATTCCTGACCATAAATGTCTGTAATAATAGGAGAGTAGTTATTAACTTCTATAAACTTCCTAAAATTGAACACACCTAATAATCCCTTAATCCAGGGCGCACGGAACATAAAGTTTTTACTGGAAACTGACGGCAGAATCATACCAGCTCCGTCAGTATGAGGAATTGGCACATAATCAGTTTTTCTTGTAATTGAATAATCAGTCTCATCTACAAAGTCAAAAGTACCATATACATCAGTCTCAAAATCATCAATGACAATGGATTTATCAATATCAAATTCTTTCCACTCATCAGTAGCAGAGTTTGTTAAAGCCATATAAGCCAGATGCTTATTGACATTGTTTCCACCTTTTGAATTAATTTTATCTATTGTAAGACCACACATAACAGTCTTTTCAATCTCATTCCATACAGATTCTTTAACAAATACTGCCTTCTTTTTACGGATCTGTCCTGCTGAAGAAGTAAAATACTTATATTTTTCGCCTTTATATGTAAATCCATAAAAGGATATATCCTTAAACACATCAAAATAGTAAACCTGAACCACCATTAGAGCATCAGTTAATTCATCCTGTTTAATACCAATGGTTCTGCTGAGAGCAGAGTCAAACACAGATATTATATTTGTATCATTCAAACTGTCTTTTTTGATTGTACGAGTATGATCTTTTCCATCTGTTAATTCATTCTGATTAACTTTATTAGATAAAAGAGTAAGCAACTTTGCTTTTGACTCTTTCGCTTTTTCTCTTTTATGCTTAATTAACCTTGCCCAATGTAAATATTCAGAAACAGTGTCATAAGAAGATTCAATAATATTAACTTCTTCTGTTTTATCATTTTTTAAGTTTTTAATATCATCTTCTGTATATCCAAACTGTTTCAACTGCTTTTTAATTTCTGGTAATTTATTCTGGACATAATTACGTTCTCTGCGATATTTGCAATTCATATTATGTAAATATTTCTCATGATTGCTGTAAAAATGCCCAGTATCTACAGAATACATATTATATTGCTTATCAAGTATATATACCACCACCTAACATTCTTTTGATTGTGTCTATCATATTTTGGACATTCTGTTTTTTAAATTCAATACTTACGTCTGGATATATCCACTCAGTTTGTATTGTTACATTAAAATAATTGCAAATTTCTCTTATTTTAATGAGAAAATTTTCTTTTTCCTTTGTTATTGTGAACCGTTTATAAGGAGTTGTATAACAACAATATTCCTTAACAATATCATCAGACCTAAAGCGTGTTAATTTATGTTTTTTTTATTTTTGTTTGAATAAGATATTCACAAATAGGAATATAATTTTTCTTTATATTTCCATCCTTTTTACAAAATGTGCAAAGATTCATTTTATATTACTCCAATGAAATTTCTATTCTAAGTCATTATCCTCGAAATTATTATTATCGAGCAATGACTGATATTTTTTTGCAAGCAGCTTTCGTCTTTCTTCATAATCATACATTTCCTGAAGACGGATCAAATCTGTATCAAACTTTTCCAACTCAGCGACCATCTGGAGTTCAAAGTTATTGAAATGGTTTCTCACAGGTTCATCTTTAGGTAGACAGTGTTTAAAACGATAGTCTGATGCACTCATGCCAATAATGATTTCATTAAGCAGGTTAGCTTCTCCCATGAATACTCCCTGATCGCCACGCTTTTTACACCAGTCTGGCATTGTAGGCATCAGTTCCTTTTTGGATAGGTTAATAATCCTGCGATAATTTTTGTAATGTTCTAATGTTTCCCATCTATCAATGTTCCACAAGCGTCTTGTTTTAAATGCTTTATCAATAGCAATAAAGTATTTGCGAGAAATACGTCCAATTTTATTATTCTCCACCATGGACAATTCTTTTGCCATATCAAGAGTGAGAGAGTAATTATTTACTTTTACATTTTTACGTTCCCCCGTTTTGGTGAACGTTAATTTCCAGTCTTCATTCTCAATAAACTCATATTTACTTATTTTGCCTTTAATCCAAGTTGTAAAATCTTTTCAACTTTCAATTCCTTATGTAATGTCCTTGCATCAATCCAAGATCCGTCCTCTTGCTGTAACACAGGAAGCAGTTTTTGGTAATCTAATATGATTTTAATATCAGATTCCTTTAAATCTCCATTTTTGACATATTGCTTCAATTCTTCTTCTTTAAAACTATTTTTTCTCAAATTATTATTGTTTTCGTTCATCATTCTTTCCTTTCATTTTCATGTTATATTTTGCATAGTTCTAATCCTATAACCAAGCCATTCCAGTAAGTCTCTCATACCATGAAAACATTCATAATGTCTATACTCGCCATTTTGGTTTTCAATATATTCGTCTCCAGCATAAATCCCTTCTCCACAGGAAGAGCAATAGTGTGAAGTTCTTGGTGGTATGAAATTTGGACAAGACACCAAACAAGGTGTATGTATACATATCTCGCACAATTATGCAACACCTCCTTTATACTTCTCTAATCTTTCGTAAACATATCCGTCATTTGTTGTATAATAAATATCCCGGATTCCTAAATCCCTTATAGCAGCCATGCAGGAAGGACATGGGCGTGCTAGTCCATAGGGCTGATCCTTCCTGATCCGATATATGTACAGTTTAACCTTTGAAAAGTTAATATCCAGATGTTTGATCGAATTAATACAATTAATCTCGGCGTGCAATTTGGGTAGCAATCCGTCAGACTTTGTGCGATACTTATTATATTTTTTCTGCATTGGATGCGTTTTATTACAATTGCATCCAATACCAATTACATTTCCTTGATAAACAGCAACACAGCCTATGTGTGTTTTATGAAAATCGGATATCAGTGCAGCTTGTCTTGCCTTATCGAAATATTTGTAATCTGTGTTATAAATCATGACGTTGGTTCCTTTTCAATAGAATCCCAATCTAATTTAGCATTACAATGTGGACAGTAAGTCTGATTTTCTTCAATATATGAACCGCAATGACTACAATAAAAAGCCTTTCTGATAACGTTGCATTCTCTAACAAGACATAATTGCTTTAAAGATTCTCCTTCGAAAAATTCATTACCTTTATCAAAACATTTATATGTATATTCATACTTCTTGATATATTTATCAAAATATCCACTCATTGACGCATATTCAACAATATGACGAATATTAGATTCAATAATGGATTCATCACCGTTAATATACTGACCGTCAATACACTGCTTGTCACCAATATCATTTCTGAATAATTCCATAGATAATAAATATTGTTTCTGCTCTTTATCAAAAGAATAGCTGCAGTCTACAGAATAGCCAGCATAGCCACATTCTTCTGGTAAATCAACTGTTAATGTAGTCCTCTTATCTCTGCACTTAATCATTTTTCTTATTCCTTCCTTTTGGCAATTTGTAATTATTTCCTTTATAGTTTCTACACTGAGTATCAAAATTCCATGCTGCTATAATTCTTGTAGCTATATTTCTCGATCTTGAATGTCCTGTGTCATAGTCTGATGGAAGAATCACACCTCCGAATGTTGAATGGTCTACTTTACAATTTCCTGTTCTGTAATATGTTTCTGGCATTGTCATATGTTTGTAGTTTTGTCTCCTTTTCTAATATTAAATTTTTAGATTGTAGTTGATATAATTATCATAGTTTAAAGCTTCTTATATGAGAATTGTGGTGGTGGTAATATATTTCTACTTTTTCTTTAATTCTGGTAAAACTTTTTACTCACATATTTTTGTTCACGTAAAAATAAAATTCCATATTCTAATTCTTTCTTATAGTTATATTCTTCTTTTGTACATTGAACTACTTGGTTATTTCTCCAAATAAATCTATATGGACAAATATATATAATATCATCAGTGTGCCATTTATCGTTTGAGTCTTTATATCGTGGCATTCTGTGAGTCTTAATTAATCCAAGCTCTTCTAAAACTTTCGTCGCTCTTGCAATCATTTTTCTGTCGCTACCTATAAAAGTAGCTATAGTTTGAAACTGTGAATAAAATATTTCTGGTTTATTCTTTTTTGACTTTTCTGAATGTCCAGACAACTCATTTGTTCTAATCCATGTAAATGCTTTTATATACGATAAGAGAAGAAAAAGTATGCTTTTGTTAAGTGGTTTGTATGGCGACCGATATTTGTTTATTGTTTCTATTTCAAAGTCATATAAAATACCAAAATTGTTTCCAGGGTTGATTTTTTCACAATTTAATAAAGATGATTGAAATGTATTCTGTATATACTTCTCTTTATCGAAATCAATAATGTAACCATTATCAAAATACCAATCCATACAATCCCTGAATTTTGTGAAAATATTCTTTTCAGTACCCCTATGCCAATTTGCTTTATACTTACACCATTGGATCATATAAATAGGAGAGTAGTGTACGGTATTTTCCCAGGTTTGGTTATAATTAAAATAGAGTAAAGCTGAAATTCTATGCTCTGGTAAAGTATTTGCCAAAATTACTTCTTTTGGAATCTTTACAAAACGATTTATAGTAGTTGGAAGCTCTAATTCTTCCGTTGGTGATTTATTATTTTCTATGTAAAAGCATCTCCCTTCTTATACCCACTTAGTTTTTCTGTTTTTTACACGATTGTACTCTGTTTGCAAAATATGTTTTCTATCTTCATAGGAGTAAATTTCCTGAGAAATGATTAATTGTGCATCGTATCTTTCTAACCTTTCTACATCATCCAACTGATCCTCAGAAAAATAGTTCCGTATTTGGTCATTAGAAGATATATTATGTTCCTTACGATACTGGGTAGCTGACATTCCAAGTATAACGGTGTTTAGTAATGAAAACTCAATGGAATATAAGTTGCCATTGGTAATCCACTCAGGAACGCCATTAAGTAATTCGTCACTTTTTACAATTAAAGCACTGCGCAATTCTTTACAGTTAATAAGGGTGTTTTTGCGATTCTTATTCCAACTTGTGCGGTTTTTAAATGCTTTCTCTATAATGATGAAATATCTTCTGACCAAAGCTCCAATACTTGTACGCTCAACCATTGCTAACTGTTTTGCACAATCAAGAGTGAGAGAGTAGTCCAGTGTCTCTTTGGGCTGTAAACCGCTATTTTTCACGGTTTCATACTTTCGTGAAATCGTAAAATAATCCGCATCCTTTATAAGCTGATAAGATTCAATACGGTTTTCAATCCAATCTGTAAATTGACGGCCAGAATTTAATTGCTTATGTAAGTCTCTTGCGTTGACTTTTGAATCATTTTCATCAGACTGTAAAATGGGTAAAAGTGTCTGATATTCAATGATTGTAGAGATTTCTTCATCTGATAATCCATATTGTTTTAATTCTTCTTCAGTAAATTTTCCGTCTTTGAATGACTCACTTTTATATACTTTTTCTTTTCTTGGTTTTGTGTTGTTCTTGTTTGTAATTCTCATAATTTTATTCCTTTCTTCTAATTCGGTTTTTAAGGTATATCACATCACAGTGTGATATACTTGAAGAAAAAATGGCAAAGTATATCACACTACAGTGTGCAGAATCAGCCGTCTTTTTATAATAAAAGACTGTAATAATAAATAAAGACTACTATCGTAATGAATTATTCGTATACACTCATAATTCATTACTCTCTTAAAAACTTTTTGATTGTTGATGGTTAATGTTGTAATGGTGATGGTGTATATAATCTACTTCTCCAAATGTTATTTAACTTTTACTGTTTTTAAAAAATTATCTCAGCTATAATTCAATCATCAAAAATCGTTTTCTCCCTCACAGTTATATTTTCCGAAAGTAATTCATATTTTTCTAATAATCCATCAACCATAGATTCAAATAATTTTCTGATTATTTTGTCATGTTCTATGGCGTCTAATGTGAAACAGCTATCAAGTCCGTTATCATAACAGTAATCATCTACAATCTGATTTATTTCTATATCTGGGTATGTATTATGAAATTCTTTATATAGTTCTTTATATAAGATTCCATTTTTACCAGTTGGTATCTCAAAATAATCCATTAATAATTGATACTTTGGAAACATTTTAGATGTCCAGTATGAAAATCTTTTTGATGGCAATGATTTTTCAGTCTGTAATTGTTTTTCTTCTATTTTGGACATTCTTTCATTTAAAGATAGGAGAGTATCATTTGTTGCTTTAGTGAGGGAGTTTAGCGTATCTAATATTGGCTGTATGTTAATCTGATCTGTTGTTTTGTGATCTATAAATACTGAAGCTAATACATCTGCACATTTATCCTGATACCTTAATAATTTTTGGCTTAGTTCAGGTTGTGTTTGTTTCATTTTGGGTGTAATGGTTATTTTAGCTAATGCTAAAGGCAGTTTACGATTAGAAATACAGGATATTTCATTTACGCTTGGCATATTCAAATCCACTCCCGAAAATTTTTGGGTGTGATTTTTCAGTATCTCATCATTCATTATTTTCTTTTTTTGGTGTTCAATCTGTTTTTCTGTGAACCCAATCCCTCTAAAAACATGTGTGATAGAAGCATAGATTTCACCAGTTGCATTATCTTTCAATGCAATCAGTTCATCTCCGTAAAAATTAAAATTAGTTACTTGTAAAGCTGAGTTATTTGTCATAAAAAAACTCCTTTAGTTATTAATTTGTGTGTTATAAGTTTCTAAATAGTATTTCTATTTTTATTTTGATAAATTTTTCATAATTATAGGATCATATTGTAGAAAGATATAGGTTAATCTATTTTTTAAGGGTAAATTTTATAAAAGATTTAACAATAGAAATGATTTTAAACATAAAAATAAGACAGAGAGTGTAAACTGCCTTATAAGAATACGAATTTTAATATATTATTGGTTCAACCAGATCTAGTTTAGCAATTAGGAGTGGATTTATATGTCAAATTAAAAGTAATTTATTAGATGTGTTCGGTGGGAGAGAAGTTTTAGAAGCTACATAATTTGAAAAATCATTGATTTTATTAGGTTTTTAGAGATTTAATAGTATGATTTTTGTACGAATTTCAAACATGGAATTCTGAAAAAAATAAAATTTGAGGTGAGTTCGAGTAAATGTTGATTTTGCAAGGATTTAATGCATTTTAGATGCAATTTATTGGATTTTGAACTCGAATTAAATTGTCACAAAATTTACAAAGCATTGATTTTAAAGGATTTTAGAGCTTGATACCGAACAGATTACCGAATAATTTTTGGAAATTGTTTGTAAAATAGACACAATTATAAAGGGCTATATTTTGTAAATTTAGGTCGTTGTGTGAGTGGATTAGATAGGGCGATTCTGAGAATAAATAAGTTGTTTTAATATGTAAACATACCCCCTTTATACAGTTAATAGGTATTAACTTGTTTTTTGTATATATTTGCAACTTAGATTGATATGCATACATATATTCTGCTGAGTAATTTTGATTGATGATTTTCTGCTAAATGAGACCAGTAATATATTTGTAAAGTAATATTATTTTACAAGTTCGGTAAATAAAACTAAAAATGCAAATCATTTGCAAATTTAAAAAAATATACACAATATATACCAACTTATCCACATATTTATCCACATAATATATCTAACATTAATATACAATAATATGCATAAATTATCCATAATTACTGTATAAATCAAGCAAATTATACATAATATCACATAAAATTATATACATATACATCAAATAAGTTATCCACAATATAGTTCTATCTACTGTAAATTATCCACTTATCCACAAAACGAAGTGCATAACTAAAACTATATTACAATATATACATAACTATAATAAACTAATATTAGCGCGCAATATATTGTTAATAAAACTATATAATACAACATGCAACACTGCAATATATAGTATTAAATACTATATGCGCAAATGATATCAAAATATAATTCTGTGCATTATTATATCTGAAAACTTAGAATACCTCTACAACGCACTACAAGCCACGTAGAGCGATTATACACACTCAAACGATATTCTCCACATAAACACACTTCAAATTCCTAATTAAGCCTTAATTAATAATGTAACAAAGCAACCAGACGCAAGTATACAAGCTGAATACACATGCACTGCCATCATATACCATCATTCAGATCACAAAACAAAAAAGGCTACGAGCGTCAAACTCATAGCCTTAATCATTTGTTCTGTTAAATAATCGTCATGCCATCGCATAACATTCCTTTTTCACCTTATCAAAGCTTTTCTTTGATTCATTATAGTTCATCCCATCATAATTTCTCACAGTAACAATTCTGTTTTCATATTCCGATAAGCAGTCCCAATAAACAACCACGTTATCAATCTGAATACTTGCATCATGTGTCTTACTGAAATATGCAAATACCTTTTTCAAATTGTCTCTTGTGTAGTTCTCTTTCTTATCCTCTGTATAAATCCGGTGATTGAAAAAGTCTAAACGTTCATATTTTAAAATTAACATAATTATAGTTCCTTTCTTTATGTTAGTGTGTAGCCGTTCCGTATGGTTACACCCTTATTTTTTACGCTGATACATTGTGCTTGTGTTCATACTGAATCGAATTGAATCACGCTAATAATACCCTTGTATCTGTATATACCTTTGTACTGCCGTAATAGTTTCTGATATCGTCCATGCTCAATGACTTGCGACTTTTCTTTTGATATGCTTCTGATTTCCAGTACCACATCTTTTTCTGTGATGCCCACTTAAATCCGATTTCTTTCAGTTCTTTCTTGTATTTGTATGTATTACCAGACACCCATAACCATGCGCCGACTAACTCAATTTCAATTCCATCAAAGTTGATAATCTTCTGTAACACCTCACGCAATGATCTATCATTTTCCCAGTCGTACATGTTAGCATTGTAACTTGTCTGCTTATGAGCTGTATTATCTGCCGTCTTATCTGATTTGTTTTCATGCTTATCTTTCAGTACCTTAAACAGTCTATCGTATTCAGCATTGATTTCTTGTGTTGCGGTTGTACTGCCTTGTGGGTTATCAGGGTGATACTTTTTGAGCAGCTCTTTGTACTGTCGTCTCAGCTCCTCAAGTGTGCTTACATTGTTAAAATACTTCATATCTCATGACCTCCTATTCTTAAACTTGCTCCAGCCTGTTAAACAGTTTCTTGCTACTTTTCCAGCACTGCCAACTAATTGATTCAACTGCCGACGTGGTACTACTTTGCTTAGAGAACTGATTGTTGGGTTGAATGTGATTGATTAATGGTTATTATTGTTTGTTGATTGATGAATGTTTGTGATTGCTTTTTGTCTACTTACCTATAACAATAGTTGCTGTATTGTCGTTAGCTCTTAACACTGTGATCTTCTTACCGATTGCCTTTAATGCTTGATATTCAAAGTATGTAACTGTTTTGATCATTGTCGTTGACCTCCTAAAATAAAAAAGTGTAAAGTCCTTGATAATTCAATAAAGACTTTACACTTTTCTAAGTTATGAGTTGCTATTTAGTTGTTAAAGCGTTATATCCTCAACATTAACGCCTAAAGAGGATAACTTTGCAGTAGTCACTTTAATGAGGTAATCGAGCATTTCATTTTCGTGACCGCCATTTGCCTTTTTAATCTGTTGCAAGTCGGTATATCTATCAATAGTTGTTGTGATTAGTTCTTTATCTGACATTTCCAATACCTCCATATCGTCACCGCCTTTTGATTGATGTGATTGTTAATTGATATATACTTATTATAGCGGTTTTGTAGAAGAGTGTAAAGCCTTTATTCAATTATCAAGGTGCTTTGTTGTTTGTTGATAAGACTATTATACACTTAAAATAGGTGTATGTATATAGGTAAAAGGTATAAAAAATACACTTGTTTTTAGTGCATAATGCACACTTTAAACAAGTGTATAGGAAATTATATAATATTTTACTTATTGAGATTATTCAGTATCGCTTTCTATATATTCTAATATATCGCCAGGCTGGCAGCTTAATAATTTACATATCGTATTAAGTATTTCTTTACTTGCTATTTCACCATTTCTTATTTTGGTTAGTTGAGCTTCACCAATTAATTTGTCTTTTCTTATCTTATAAGAAGTATAACCTTTTTCTTTTAGAGCTTCTAATATATCAATTCTATATTTTAACATTTTTTCAATCTCCTTTTTTCTTTAGCATATCACATTTATGCACTTATTTCAAGTGTGGTGTTATAAGATTGGTATAAAATAATATACACTTAAAACAAGTGTGCATTATACACAAAAAATAAGTGTATAATTTAGTAATATAGTCAATAGACATACACTTGAAATAAGTGTATCATAGTCTTACAAGGTCACACAAACAACCAAACAAAAACAACCACACAAGGAGGACAAACACACCATGACAACATTCGTAGGTATCATAGATAGACCAGAAACACTAATTATAGACGGCTATAGCAGTGCAAAAACGCTTAATGGTGTTATGCATGATATAGCAAGATTGATGAAAAATATTTGCCCATGTGAAGTTCAAACATTCATGACAAAAGGTAAACAGGATGCGATAGATTTACTTAATTGCACACCAAAAGGCAGTGAAGGCGGTTTCTTCGTAGAAGTTGAAGAAGTATTTGGTGCAAGTCAAATAAACAAAGATACCGATGAAATAGAGTATAAAGACGGTTACAATTATTATTTCTGTACAAGAGTAGTAAAATAAATCCCCTGAAGAGTCTTTGAAAATTAAGACGAAACTACCCAAACAAGGGTAGTCGGGATAGAAATACAATCCTAAAATCCAACAGGGACAACATTTTATATGATAGTGTCAATAAATCCTTATGAAGTGCTTACACAAGACAATGTGTATTACCTGAAGGGCGAAAAGAAGTAACAATTGTGTACCTTGGAAAGTGAATAATGAAGTGTTAGAAAATTAATAGACTTTGCATTCCAGTTATGATATACTAAATATGATACAACAATGTGTTTCATAATTGGGAGGTGAATATATATGCCATCTGGTATCGAAGTAACAAAAACTGCACTTGATGATTTCAAAAAAATCCAAATGTATATGAGATTAGCTAAAAAAGAAAACGCCACTGAAACATATGCAGAATTAAAGAAAGAATATCAAACTTTAAAAGCATTACTTAATGTTTCCGGCGTTAACCTGACAGAAATTGACGAGATCAAAGAGTAAAAACAGAATTGAATAATAGCAAATAAAAAGGGTGCAAGGTCTATCAGTTGAGCACCCTTTTATGATATAGGGGGAATTGAAATTGACAATTAAAACAAATCAAGAGCTTGCACAAGCCATAGAAAAAATAATAGACGATAACGGTATTAAAAAGATATGGTTGTCTGAAAAAATGGGTATTTCAAATCAAAATTTCAATCGTTTAATGAGTAAAAAGAACTTTTCCCTTGACGATGCAAACAGGATTTTAAATATTATTGGTTATGATGCAAAAATAGTAATCGAAAATAATTTTAAAAAATAAACAAAAAACGATTGACGATCATTTTTAAATGTGGTAAGATAAATACAGTTAAGGAAATACGAAAAGCCGGTTGCTACCGACCAAAGTAATCACCGACTTTTCACCCAAACACTTAAAAGTGATTGTACTAATCATTCTAACATTTCATTATTCGCTTTTCAAGTGTTTTCACACAAAAATTCCTTAGAGCAAAAAAGTAATTGGGAGGTGATTATAAAATAGGTTCTCGATGGTATGCTTGAAAGACGACCGAATCCGTATATAGCATAGCCTATAAGACGGTAGACTGGTATGAGCTGGACATCACGACTCATATCGCTGGGCAGCATAGCATCTTATCAATTTGAGCCGATTCTAATTTGAGAAATTGATCGTGAATTAGGACACGTTATCCATTCCTTTACATATGACTTTTAAGTCTGATTTATAAGATTTTATCAGAAAAAATCTACTTCACGGAATTAGACCAACAACGAACGTTGTGCAGTATTGCGACCGATGAAGGCGGGCAAGGTTTCTACAACTTGTCTTTGAGGCATAGGAAAAGCGCCTAGTATAGCAAAGGATTGAATGTGAAAATCTGCTATGAGATTGTAACAAGTAACTGAAAATACCGCTAGATTGAAAACGTAAATCAATCAGAAAGCTTTTCCCGACCGCTAACATGAGCAACAAGGACTTATAACAAAGCGGGATAATAAATACATATAGAAAAAACAGATTTCAAGATACTATTGTTTAGTATCTTTTTTCTTTACATTAGTACGGAACAACCAAAACAAAAATCTTGTAAGGCACCACAAGAATAAGTCCTTGCAAGTGCCCTATATCGTTAGAGTGGCGATACAAAATAATTACCCGTGACGGTTTGGGGAAGAGTACACGTTAACCAGGAACCCCAAAAAGCAAGGGAACGGCTGATACTTCCCGGATCGCTCAAGATCGGCAATGCGATTAATAAATTGTGCCGGCATTGTGTGAAAGCAGGTAGCACACTTACAATGATTACCGCCGTTGGGCATTAACGATAATAGTGATGTCTGAAAAAGGGAAGGTTAAAGGGTCAAGGAATACCTTCAGAAGAACGACAACTTGAACGGGCGAACCCCCGACAAGGAAGAAGGCTATATATTATAGCTGTAAACTTAAAAAGCCGCTGTCTGGCTGCCTGACATATACGGCATAGATTTATTATTTATCCTGTCCCACAAGTGCATCATGTCTAGCATATCACAGAAAATAAGTGTTCATCTGGGCAAAAGTGAAAGGCTTGTACCTGAGTAGCAAGTAGTAGGAATGAATGCAAAAATATGTGGTTTCTGTCTGGAATAAAGCAAACGGGGATTTTGAAAAGTAGTCGATCAAGACCAAATGAAAAGTCTCTTTTGTGGGTATGGATAAGTAATAAAAGTAAGAAGAAAAGGAAGGTATAACAACATGACAGTTAAATTATTAAAACCGTACAAAGGTTTTGAAATCGAAAAATCATATGAAGAAAATGCAGACGGAACAATCAAGAAAGATACAATAGTGTATACTGCTTATGCGGATGATGAAGACAACGCTTTATTTGATGCAGCAAGAACGCTTTCAGAACTGAAAAAGAAAATTGATATTTATTTGAGATAAGAAGGGAGAAAAAAGATATAATGACGAAAGAACACTTTGAAAACAATACCAACTGGAAAATGAGTTATGAGGAATTTCAGAAATGTGACTGTACACAGTGCGATAATAAAGATTGCGTACACCGTAACGCTTTTAGGCGTGTGCCTGTCATTGATGGCGGTTTAGGATTGTGTCCTAACCTGAATCAATAAAACAATTATTTGAAGGGAGACTTTAATATGAATAGTTACAATGGATTTTACAAAGTGGCAGAAAATAATGGCGGTGTATGCGTTGGAACATTTTACAATCCGGATACACAAGAATCTTTTACAAAAATCACATGGGATATAGACGATATAAGACTTGATCAGGATGAAGAGGTGCAAATATATCGGTATATGCCAATTAATAAAGATGTGCGTCGGTTATGGTTACATAGAGCTGGAGTCATTCAGGAAGGAGACCAGATAAAAGTTGTTAAAGGGCGTAAGGTTCCCATTGGAACGGTTGCAATAGTAAAAGAGATAAAGCCGTTTTATGATAGATATAGAAGATGGCAAGCAGACTATTTGTATCTCGATAACGGAATGAGAACAAATATAAATAATTGTGTGTTGGCATGAGACAATAAAAGGGATATTTAAAGGCAGATGGAAAATAAAACCGTCTGCCTTACTTGTTATAATGCAGCCTGGAATCCTGATCAACTTTCAGACAGTCTCAAGTCCATAATGCAGAGTGTAATAAGGAGGAAAGAGAAAAATGAAACGTGTATCATTTAAAGAATATCAGATTTTAAAAGTTATTTATAAAACGGTAGTCGTTGTAAGTGCTTCAGATAATGAGGCACTTATTTTTATCAGAAAGTAGAAATACATAAAGGTAAATACAGATATAGAAAACATTAAGGAAGGTTAAACGGTGGAAATTATGACAAAGAGACAGAAAGAAATCATTAAAGATAATTTGAACGCATACATAGCTAATTTTGGCTATATCAAAATTGAAAAAGAAGATTACGGAAAAGGATTTTACATCTTTACGGATAAACAGAGAGTAGAACAAGGAAGCTGGACACAGTATTGCTACAACATTGATTATCTTAATGGCTGGTTATATGGAGCAGTCCAGGCAGTAAACAGCATTATGAAACCGATTCAGAAAGCAGAGGTATAAAGATTATGGCAGAAATTAATAAAACAATCAATGGATATCATATTTACATAGGCGGTACATGGTGCGAAGTGACAAAATACGGAAATCATATTTACGATGGAAGTGTAAAAGAAGGAATGACCGCTGAAGAAGTATATAAACAGATTAAAGAGATGGAGGAAAGAAAACTATGAAGAAAACATTATATTTTGAAGGTGCTGGATGTGTACCTTGTAATGATGTAGAAAATTGCAGAATTAGAACGGCATTTACAAACAAAGAGGGAAAGAAAATCTATATTGAGTTTTTAAGCGGATATAAGCATACACGGCAAAAAAACGGAAAAGTTGTTTCAGAACCTAATTATCTGTCTTGTGATGCATGTTTTTATATCACAGATGATCCGGAAATTGATGATTGCAACAAGTCAAGATTAAGCTGTGAACGCAATCAGGAAATCGAAAAAGTAGAGTATACAAAAGAAAATATAACTGCTTTTGTGAATCAGTATTGCAACGCTGATTTTGATGAAATTGTTGTGCTTGATAATCTTGCAGGTTATAGAGTGTTTGCGGACACTAACAAATGTAACACTTCTGAAGGGTACAACTTCGGTGATGTATTCAACTATGATGAAGACTTGACCAGAAGACGCAGGGCAAAAGTTGAAGAAATGAAGAAAGAATTTTGCATTTTATTCAATCAGAAATACGATAATACAAGTTATTATATTGAAAATGGTGAACTTGTTGCAAGAATCGGTGTGTCTGATAAGGTTTTAAAAGAATCAGGATGGACAGGAGAAAGAAAATTTGTTGTGGAGGTGTAGGGCATGATCAATATTGATATGTGGTATGGAGACAATTACAAGAAAGCTGATAAAATCGACATTACTTTTTATCCGAATGATGGAGAATACAGAGGGAACATATACAAAACGGGAAAATGATTGGTGATTATATTTGTAGCAATTCTAAAGAATTGGAAAAGTCGTTTTCTCAATTAATTTTTAACTGGTGTTAGCAATCAATAAAATTGTAATTTGAAGGAAGGGAAATACATGAACACAATACCACGATACATGAAAGAGTATGCCAATGCACAGCGGAAAAGTTATGTAGATAATGAATTGATGCAGAAAAAGTACAAAGATATGGCACTGGAAACCATAGAGCGTATTTTGAAAAATACAGAACACGGATTAATTACAATTAATGAAGGAATGAAAGCGTTGTGTAATCCGCTTGATGGAATTTTGTAGGCAGTTAGAACGGCTATGGAGAATATAAGGCTATAGCCGTTTCGTAGTGCTTATAAATTGCGCTAAAATATTATAGATAGAGGGAGGACAAAAGAAAATTATGAGAGTAATATATAGCATTGGATATGAAGCCATTGAAACAGTATATACCTATGAAGAATGGTTCAAAGAATATAACCGCCGGGAAACAAAACGGAGAATCAGACAGAGGACAGAACATCTTTATTATATGAAACAACGTTTATCAGGTGCAATAATGACAGCTATCGGAATTGCAACGCCGTTTATATTGGATGGAGATGCAACATTTTCACTTGTTGCACTGCCTTTTGGGATATTTTTGTTGCTGGCACGGGAAAAGGTTATGACATTTTAGTGTAATGACAAATTTGTGTTTTTTATGGAGGTATAGTCATGAAGGAATTAGAAAATTTCACATTAAAACAAGTGACAGATTATTTGATAGATCAAATTGCAGAGGAAAGAGAAATTTCTAAAACACTTGCACGGAAACTATTTATAAATGCAATATCTTATAATGTGGTAGTAGAAGAAATTAAAAATCAGATAGATTTTTTGATGGAAGATTAAAGGCATAAATCGTGTATTTCATGGAGGGAGGAAAAATAATGCAACATTTAAAAACTGAAAATTGCGTTATATGTGGAAAAAAAGCGGTTGGATGGCATGGATATGTAACCGCAAAAGAAAGAATGGCGCTTGGAAATTATATTGATGTGAAGGTAATTTCTGGATATTGCGAACAGCATTTACAGGAGAGCATAAATAATGAAAATTCAGTAAACGGAGAAGCATATAACAGTGAATTAATGGGAAAATGTATTCCGTTGTTTGGATAAGCAATGAAACTACTGTTTGATAGGACATTATCAAGACCTTGGATAAGTTTAAATGAGTCGTGACCGATGGCAAAGAATAATAATATCCTCATGCCCATTCGGTTATAAAGGTGTCGGGATAACGCCACGATGAACCTACCATACAAGATTATTTAAAGCCTTAAATTAGCGCATATGCAAAAATGTATGTGCGTTGCATTAAGTCCTTAAATAAGATAAATAAGAACGTCAGGAGGATATATAATCATGAATACATGGAAAATATTTAAAGCTGGAAGCAATATAATGGCATATGTAAATGTGAATGAAAAGGACAACAGAGACACATCATACTATGCTTTACATCTGGCACGGAAATATTTCAATGATTTTTCTATAAGCGGTACTCAGTTATTGGCAGAAAATGAGGATAAACAAACGGATATTCCAACACTTGAATTATATTATCCTGAAATATTTGTATTGAATGGAATTGAATATATTTTAGAGCGGTTACATTGTGCTTTATGGACTAATGAAGCATATGGATTTTGTAGGCGTTCAGATGGTTCAGAAGGGCTTTATATGGTAGATTTTAACAATAAGCAAGAATTATTACCTGTTAGTGTTGGAATGCCTGTATAATGCAAATAAACGGTATAAATATAGAAGTATTAAGCAAGTGACAAGTAAAAATGTTATTTGCTTTTATTATTGTAAAATGGAGGGTAATAACATGAGAATTACAACATATAAAACGGAATTAAACCAAGACAATCTCAATGTTTTAGTAAAAGAAAAATCTTGTAATTGTACAGGTGTTGAAACATTGAATACACCATCATTGATAGCGGAAATGTTCAATGTTGTTTTTCGGCTGAATAAACAAACAGAGGAATATTTATATATGATCGCATTGGATAATAAAGGAAAGCCTTTAGGCGTGTTTGAAATATCTCATGGAATGGTAAACATGACAATATGCAATCCTAGGGAAATTTTTATTAAAGCCTTATTATGTGGAGCAAGTGGAATTGTTATTGCACATAACCATCCAAGTGGAGATACAACGCCATCAAAAGAGGATATAGAATCATATAACCGTTTGAAAGAAGCTGGAAAACTAATAGGAATAAATGTGTTAGACAGTGTTATTGTTGGAAATAGTTATTATAGCTTTCATGAAAATGGAATATAGGAGGCGGATCATGAACACAAATAATTACATCAGGCAATCAGCACAAAAATACCATTGGAACAAATATTATTCTGTTATGCGTCCTGTAAGTATCGGAACACACCCTAAAAACGGCTTGATGGATTTTATTAACTATGACACCAGAACGGAAGTGAGTGGGCGTATGGTATGGGCTGAGTTGTTCTATAACAGGGAATTGACACAGAAGGAACTGGAAGATTTTGAGATGATCAGAGGATAAAAATATTGAAAATATATAGCAGATAGGCTATAATATATTCTATCTGCTATATGAAAGAAGGTGATTAAAATAGGAATGACAGAGAAAATAAAAATACTTATGATAAAAAAAGGAATCACTCAAAAGGAATTAGCTGACAAATTAGAAGTTGCTCAACCAACATTATCTAAAAAATTCAAGTTGGATGATTGGAGGGAATCAGATCTAATACATATTGCGGAAGTATGTGGATGTAAGTTTGAAGGTAGTTTTATTATTAACGATGAAAGAATATAGAATAGCTTTGTGGAAAATAAAAATAGCCACAAAGCTATTTTTATACTTGACAATATAGCCATAAAGCTATATAATATAATTGTAAAGCAAATAAGCGCTTTATAGAGTACCAAAAGAACTCTTAAAACCTCTTTTGGGTTGATGGTGGAACGAGTGCAGTATTGTGAATGGGTAACGGTCAACAGGACTTTGTAGAATATTATAATGCAGCCTGATTTATTCAGAGTGTTTCAAGCCACTAATGCAGAGAATGATATTTTGATTAAAGAAAGGATTGATTTATTAATTGGGTAATTGCAAAAAGGGTAACAACTATATTGTAGACAAAGAAAACAATATAGTGAAAATTGAACTTAATAGAAGAAACAGTGAAAATATGTGGGTAATAATTGACTTGGAGGATTTAGATAAAGTAATTAATTTTCCATATACATGGTATGCAAAATACAGCGCAAACGCAAAAGGTTATTATGCTTGTGCAACTCAATATTTACCAGAATTAAAACATGGAAGAACAATATTAATGCATCAGTTTATAATGGGACTTGATAAAACAGCAAGAGAATTTAATGTAGATCATGAAAATCATAATACATTAGATAATAGAAAAGAGAATTTGAGAATAACAAATGTACCTGATAACGGGAAAAATAGAGAAAGTAGAAATATCAACAATAAATCAGGATATAGAAATGTAAGTTGGGATGGTTCAGCATGGATTGTACAACTACAAGTAAACGGAAAAGGTACTTGTTTAGGAAGATTTTCAAAAGATAGATTAGAAGAAGCTGGGAAATTTGCTAAAGAAATGCGTGAAAAATATTATGGTGAATATGCAGGGTTAGGATAATATAAACGAGGAGGAATAACAATGCAAAATTTAGGATTATTTTCACAATCAGCAGTAGATCAGATGGTTGCCGGGAATGATAACCAGTTAGAAGGCATTAGCGGAAATATTCGTTAGTGCCTTTTATAGTGACTGTAAACGCCGAATAAATGGAGAAATACAGAGTGGAAAGGATGGTTAAGAATATGAGTTATTCAATTATTTTTGAAACAAAGATTATCAAATTATCAGATGGACGGTCGCTTCATTTGGATTTAAGTGGATGTAATAATGATACATCGGGAAGAAGTCGTGATGATTGGAATGGGAAAATCTATACAGAAGATGCTTTTATTGAATATGCAGAAGGATTTATGAAAGATAGCAAACCAGCAAAAGAATCAGGAGGATTTGACTTAAAGATTGGAAGTCGCTATTGCACAATGTATGACTATGGAAAACATTTGTTAAGAATGAGGAAAAGAGCTGTTACATTGGAAGAGTTAATTAATTCTGGAAAATATGTGTCATTCAATAGAATTGATAGTGTTACTGTATTTGAAGACGGAAAAGAAATTGAAATGACTATGGAGGAGTTTGATTCATATTATTATGAGAAACTTTATAATGGTGGAATTAGATACAGGATCAAATATACATTGTTGGAAAATGAAAAAAATATTATAGAAGCCTTTGACAATGGGAATTCAGTAAGGATTTATATTAGCAGATGAAAACACAATTCTAAGTAGAGAAAGAGAGGAAATAAAAATGTTTAGGAGAGAAGATATTATTCAGGAACTTGCAAACAGAAATTATAAAGTAGAAGCACACACAAGCATTAAAAACGGTGTAGAATTTGATGGAATCCGCTTTATGAATGATAACGGGATTTGTCCTGTGATCTACACAGATGAAATCATAGCTGATTCTGAATCACTTTCTGAAGCGGTTGAAAAGGCAATAGATACCTACAATAATGCTGATATTATGGATTTTAATAAAGATAACTTGCTTGATTCTGACTTTATTATGGAAAATCTTTATATCGGAATGCAGAAGACAAGCGTAGAAGATATTGTAAGGTCAGATACAGATTTTGAAGGTATTGAGAAGTATTTATATGTAAAAATGAATGAAAACGCCTCTTTTAAGCTAACATATGGACTGCTGGAAACATTAAAGATCAGTCGAGATGAAGCCTGGAAAGCAGCGGAAACTATTACTTTTGCAAATACTGAGATTGTATCTATGTCGGAAAAATTGTCTGAATTAATGGGACAGGAAATTGAAGAAATGGAAGGTATTCCAATACAGTACATAGTAACTAATACTATAAATTTTAGAGGAGCGTCCGCAATTCTGGATGGAGAAGCATTAAAGAAATTGTCACAGAAATTAGATGTGTCAAAATTCATTGTGTTGCCTAGTTCTATTCACGAAATGATCGTTATTCCTGATGATGGAAAATGTGCTATTGAAGAATTAAGTAATATGGTACAGGAAGTAAATCAGACACAAGTAGAACCAGAAGAAAGATTGACGGATCAAGCATATGTAATTGAAGTCTGAAATCAGGATTTTAACAGGAAAATGGAGGAAAGAAAAATGAAATTTATTGAAGAAGATACTTATGTGTGTCCAAGTTGTGGGTGTATGTTTAAACGCAATGAAATTGAAGTTAATAAACCAGAGTTAAAAAATGCAATTGAAGAGCAAAATAATATTCATTGTATTTCATGTGGCAGTCTTGGAATGGATTATATGGCAAAAGATTTAAAAGTAATGTTTAGGGCAACTAGGAAATGAATTCGGAATTTCATGACGGTAGGAAGGAGAAAAAATGATTCAAAGATCACCAATATCACTTAAACACTATGTATCACGTTATAGAATGGACAAGGAATTGCTTTCTAAGTATCCAGAAAATAAAGAATTATTGGAAAGAAAAATTAAGGAACATGAAAAAGCAATTATAGAATATGTAACAAGTGATCGTTTTCAGACTCAGCTTAATTACTTGAATTTGTAGATTGCTTTGAATCTCGTATTTCCTTGGCAAAAATGGAGGGATTAAAGATGGAATTTATTATTACGGACGTTACAGATAAAGAAATTGACATTTTGGAAAGAGAAGATTTTGACTGGTATCCTGATACATTGGATTCAAGAGACGTTGTTATAGACGGAAATAGAAAATATGTTAAAAGGGTATTAAAGGCATTAGGGAGGAATTGTAGTGAAATTTAAAGTAGAAATTGTGGAAACATATAGAAGATATGTAGAAGTGGAAGCTAAGAACGAAGATATAGCTTATCAGGATATTGATGATAAGATAAACGAGGGTGAAATTAATCTGCCTTGTGATGGAAAAGATTATAAGTATGACAGAGAATTGTTTGTGTCGGAAGTAAAAGAAGAAAATGAGCTTTTAGAAGATGATATTGAAGATGATTTTTGCAAATGGTCAAGTGGAAATGGCTCAGTAAATTATGACACAGATTGCGGACATACATACTTTCCATATGTTAGGGGATTTGATCAGCCAAAAAGAATTGAGGATGGAGAATATGATATATGTCCTTGGTGTGGTAAGAAAATAGAATACAATGAGGGAAATGATTGGTAGATAAAATTCGCAATTCATTGAATGACATGAAAGAAGGTGGATTTTAATATTGACAAATGGATATACTATGTATATACTAATATCAAAGGTATATCCATCGTATATACTTGAAGGGAGAAGTCAATGGAACAAACAACAATACAAAAGGATGGAAAATATGTGATACAAACGAACATAAGGAGGTGGGGAAACAGTCAGGGCATTAGATTATCCAAAGAAATATTGGCACAAATGAATTTACAAGAGAATGACACTGTAGGAATAAATGTTTACGATGGAAAAATGACTGTTGAGAAAATCAACAAGCCTAAATACCTTAATTTAGCAGAAAGGCTGGAAGCATTCTACAAAAGACCGATTGACGAAATTTATGTCGAAAGTACGCAAGAGGTTGATGTAGGTGATCCAAAGGGTAATGAAATTTGGTAACGTATAAACAAGGTGACATAATTGTTATGGACTTTAACCCTCAAAAGGGACATGAACAGAGTGGAAGAAGACCAGCACTTGTCCTGAGTAATGATATTTTGAATCATCATAGCTCATTGGCATTTGTTTGTCCGATAACAAACACCAACAAAAAGCATCCGTTTCATATAGAATTAGATGAACGGACACAAACAACAGGAGTGATATTGTGTGATCAGGCGAAGATGTTGGATGTTGGTGCTAGAAATGCTCGGTTTAAAGAAGAATGTCCAGAAGATTTATGGAACGAAGCAAAGGAACTGATAAATAGTTTCATGTAAGTAATAGAAAATAGTGAATCATTTAAAAGCATTTGGAGAAGGAATATCCAGATGCTTTTATTATGCGAAAAAGGAGAAATTTTTATGAATAATAGTTTTGAAGTTGGAGACAAAGTAGAAGTAAAAGATTTCTTTGGAAAGGTAATTCGTAAAACAGAAGTAACAGAGATAACTGGAGGAGGCAATATTAGAGTAAAGGACTATAGGGGATTGTTTCATCCTGATGGATCAGAGAGAAGAAAAAGTATGTTTTGGACTGATAGAATTTATATCAACAAAGTTGAGAAGTCATGAAATGTACCTTTCTTTGGTACATGACACAATAAAATTAAAAAGAAAATATAGTGAAGTTCTACATGGTGACAGAAAGGAAAATATTATGGAAATTATTTTAAGTGCACTTTTTATTTTAGGAATTGTTAGCTGGTTTAAATTACAAGATGGCAGATCAAGTAATTATTTAAACACCCATGTTGGAAAAATTGATTATGGCAAGATGAACGAGGATAGGATTCTTAATGACTTATCTAATTCACAGGTAAATCAGAATATCTTGTCAGGAAAATATGATAAGAGATGATGCGAAAATTAAAATTGAATATAGAACAGATAATTTGAAGCCACCAGAAAGAAAAAATCCGGTGGCTTTTATATTGATAAAATGGTATAATATGGAGGTAATTAAGAATGGATAAGATTAGATTTGAAATAGTTGGAAATTTTATTTCTCATGGAAAATACATGTTTATTGTTAAGTTTGAACATGGAACTCATGTAATGCCAGAAGAAGAATGGAAATGGGTTTTCGGACAGTTAAGACCTGAACGATGGAAAAATGGGAATAGAGTGAGACAGAATAGAAAATTAGCATAGACAGAAAAGGATTATTTCATTGCCTGAGATAGGAGGTTTATATGGTAGAAGTTATGGAACAGAGGCTTGCTGCTAAGAAAAGAGAATTAGAGCGACAGCAGGAATATTTTAGAATTGACATAAAAAATATGGATTCAGCAACATATGAGGATAATGCAATCAGTTCACTATTGGAAATTAAAAAATTGAAAACAGAAGTTGCTGAATTGGAATTTTGTTTACAGTTGAAATGATTGTTTCCTTGGGGGTGAAAATATTGAAACATGGAGATTTTACACCGATTGATGATTACACAGGCGACATGATCCTGATAGATAGATTATCAGAATTTTTCCCTGTCAATAGTTGGTCATGGAATGAAGGTGAGGTTGTAGAACTTGATGATATTGCTTGTGCAATTCATGATGGGCAAGCGGAAGAGTCAGAACCATTTGGTGATAACTGGAAACATGTATGTTGGGAAAGCAAGCCTACTGAATGGCATATAGGAAGGATTTTGTATTTTATAAAGAATCCAGATGAAATTAGAGATATTGAAATTGATAATATTTGTAATGGAAAGTACATTTGTCCAATACCTGTAATTGTAGATGGAAATCATAGGTTTATAGCTGCTATGTGGTTACATGATCAGGGGAAAATGGAAAAAGTACATTGTATGTATGGTGGAAGAACTGATTTGTTGGATTATTTGACGGGAAATACAGAAGAACAACCGTTGGAATAATACGTAAGAGGTTCTTCTTTTTCGTATAAAGTCATTGACAATGTATATACTATTGTATATACTAAATGTATGGAAGGAGATGATTTTATGCAAGCAACAATTCAGAAATGGGGAAATTCACAGGGGATAAGAATACCAAAAGCATTTCTTGAAGCATTAGGAATGATGGAAAATGACCTTGTGGAACTTAACCGTGTTGATGATAATATTGTGATTACAAAAGTTAAAGAGAAAAAGGAATTGACACTGGAAGATATATTCAAAGATTATGACGGAGAATATGTAGCAGAGGAATTTGACTGGGGTTCTCCTGTTGGAAGGGAAGTGTGGTAATGTATAATCCGCAACAAGGAGATATTGTATTTTTGGATTTTAGCCCACAATCAGGACATGAACAAGCAGGAAAAAGACCTGGAGTAGTTATTAGTAATGAGCAGTTTTTTGCGAGAACTAAATTTGCTGTGGTGTGTCCGATTACAAATACACGCAACAAATTTCCACTGCATATCCCTTTAGACGATAGAACGAAAACGACAGGTGTGATACTGACGGAATATATGAAGTGCTTGGATGTAATCAGTAGGAATATTCAGTTTGTAGAGAAAATACCAGAAGACTTGTTAGAGAAAACTTTGGCGTATGTTAAAGCGTTTTTCTGATAGAGCAGTTGAAATAATAGATTTATGGAGGGTTTATGGCTCTGAAAAATAAATTAGGTATTAATAATTCGGCAGAACTCGCAAGAGTAGAAGAGAGAATAAGTAAAACTAAAGCCATTAAATTATATGAAAGTAACATTGTTGAAAATTGCGAAGTTGGAAAATTTTCTGGGCTTGCTAAAATTCATAAATTTTTGTTTGAAGAAATATATGATTTTGCGGGAAAAATCAGGACAGTAAATATTGCAAAAGGTAATTTTAGATTTGCTCCTGTAATGTATTTGGACGCTGCACTAAAACATATTGATGATATGCCGCAATCTAATTTTGATGAAATAATTGAAAAATATGTGGAAATGAATGTTGCACATCCTTTTAGGGAAGGGAATGGGAGAAGCACACGCATATGGCTGGACTTGATTTTAAAAAAAGAATTAAAATTTGTTATAGACTGGAACCGAGTCGATAAAGAAGACTATTTGCTTGCTATGGAAAGAAGTCCGATTAAGGATGTTGAAATTAAGGTTTTACTGAAGAACGCATTAACAGATCAGATAGATGATAGGGAAGTATATATGAAAGGTATTGATGTAAGCTATTATTATGAAGGATATAATACCTTTAAGGCAGAAGAGTTGTAGGATAAAATCTAAGTTTTAACGAAGGATATTAAATATGAATATATCAAAAGAGTATAGAGAGTGGATAGAAGAACATTTTGGAAAAGATATTATTTTAAAGGAAAATCGTATAATTAGTTATATGACTTATGAGGTTGCTGAGTCAGAAAAAATAGTAATTCCAAGCAAAATGTATCCATTAATAGGAACAGGAGAAATTGAAATTTTTACTACATATAATACAAAAAAGTTAGAAGATAATCAAATCAAAAAAATATACGATGAAACCGAGTTTAAGTATGGAAATTGTTATAACAATTCTAATAGATTATTAAAAAATTTAATGAATGCAGGAATTAATGATATATCTGCATATGTGGGGTGGTTTTATAATTGTACTGATGATAGACCCATACATCATTGTGCAATAGTATATAAAGGAATATATATGCTTGATATGTCATCAGATAGTGATATTGAAGAACTAAAATCTATGAGAGCAAACTCAAAAGATGAAATTAGAGAAATATTGGCTAAGAGATATGTTGATAGGTTGAATAATATGAAAGCTAGTGAAAGATCATGTTTTGGAGATATGATGCCAGGTTCTTTATTCATTGCTAAAAGATTAGAACCAGAAAACGGTGCAAAATTTTTCTTTGAGGAATTAATGAAGATATATCCTAATCACCCTTCATATAGAAATGTTATTTCGCCAAATGGTGCCACTAAAACGCAATTGATGATTCAAAATTCATTAAAAAGATCTAGTCAAGGAAATTAGATATTTAATTAGAGGATGATAGTTTATGGATAAAATTATAGATGAAATTCGTTTTAATGATGTGGAATTTCTAGCTGAGGAAGGGAAATTAGGAAATAAAATTATTTGGAGACGAGATGGAAGTCATAGCATGGATGATCTACAAATAATTTTAGAATTTGAAAAACTTGGATTTCAATATAAAATATATAATTACAAAGGAGAGTTTGAGGATAAGGCAATTAAAATTGAATTTGAATATAAGGGAAAACTATAAGAGAGAAACATACATTTAATTGATATTATAAGCATTTGGAAAATAAAATCCAGATGCTTTTTTATACAAGAAAATAAAAAAAAGAATGGAGAAGATAATTATGAAAACATCAGGAACGGAAACGAAAAAACAAAAATTACTAACAAAAGATCAAATGATTGACAAAATGAGGAAAATGAATGCCAAACATAATGATAATATGGAGAGTCGAAAGAATGCTTTAAAAACGCTTATGGGTGGTATTCCAGTTGGAAATAAAGTCTTTGTGCTGGTTCCAGTAGAAGACTTGCATATTGATGAATCCTATCAACGTACTGTTCAGAATCATGTAAGAACTATTGCGGAAGAATGGGACGATATGAAGTGTGATCCTTTAAAAATCAATTACAGGGAAGATGGAAATTTGTATGTATGGGATGGACAGCATAGATTGGTTGCATTAAAGATTATGGGAATTGATTATGTATTATGTGTAATAACTGTAGGATTGACCCAGAAACAAGAGGCAGCATTATTCGGCTGTCAAGGGAATGGGATCAAAAAGCCAAATCCCTATGATATTTATAAAGCTAATGTATGTTCTGGCGAGGAGATAGATTCTGCGATCAAGGGTATGTGTGATAAATACGGTTTGTCAGTAGATAAAAACAATAAGAAAGCCGGAAATTTATCATGCCTTACTCTGGCAAGAAAAATATTTGAAAAAGGGGAAGAAGACAGAGAATATTTTGAGTGGGTATTAGAATTATTACATAAAGCAAGATGGAATGAGTTGGCGCAGTCCCATTGTCACAGGGTGATCAATTCTTTATATGAGATAAGAAAAGTTTTGGCTGAGGATAATGAATTTGTACAAAGTAAACTGGTATCACATTTACGAAAGAGTACACCTGATGAATTGTTGATCAATGCAACAGTCAGATACCCCCAGTTTAAAGACGAGAGCAAGAAAATAAAATTGTATTTAATTGATATCATCAACTGTGATATGCCAATTAATAATATGATTGAAAAATGGGATAAGTTTACAGCATAAGTATAACACATTTCACGTTGATATGAAATGTTGGAACGTGCTTTATACTTTTCAACGAAAAAGAGAAGTAGTTTATATAAAATGATTGGAGGAAATGTATGACTTGGTATGCAGAATTAAAGCGAAGAAAGTGGTATTGTATCAATGGAGTTAATATGATACAGATTTACAGAAAAAAGCTATATGATGATTGGTACAACTCTCTAACAGAGAAGCAAAAACAGCGCTTAGAAGAATACGAAAAAAAAGAGGCAGAAAAAAGAAAACGAAATGCAGAAATGGCACTTGAAAGGCTTAGATGGTTATATTCTTTTATGAACAGAGTCACACATGGAAGAACGAATGAATATATGGAAAGTGCAAGACTTATGAATAAGATAAGCACTCATCCATCGAAATATTGGTAATATAGTCTTGAAATCACCATTTGATTGGAGGTGTAACTATATGAATGGAAGTATATACAAAGCGGAAGATTTACCATTGGTAATTCAGCCAGAGGTCAGAGAAAAGTGTAACAATTAAGAAAGGATTGGGTTAATATGGTAGAGATTAGTGAAGAAAAAGTGATAGAAAGTAAACAGGAAAGCATTAAAAATACATGTGAATACCAAGGGGAATTATATTTTGTGTTCAGTGATATTTCTAATGGAAAATGTTTTATTGATGTTAATGGTGAAAGAAAGTATCTTGATAAGAATGGGTGTGTCGCGAATAAACAGTGTGGTACAAAATCTATTAAAACGGCAATAGAAAATTTTGAGGATATGAAGAAAATACAGGATTATTTTATTGAAAACAAAAAGTGGAATTTTTACTTGTTGTTTACATTAAATATTAATACTGGAAGACGGATTTCAGATCTACTTCAGTCTAAGTGGTCAGATTTTTTTTATAAAAATGGGAATATGAAAAAATTCTGGGATGTAAAAAGAATAGATGAATTGGGATACCGTGTAGATGGTGAGAAAAAAACAAGAAAAAAGAAAGAGTTATTCATTAATATTGCTATCCAAGAGGCATTTAGGATTTTTCTGGAGAATGAGAAAAGTATTGATTTTGAATATGATTATGATGAATATATTTTTAAGCAATTACACGGAACCCATAGAGGAAAAGTTATTTCACAGGAAGGTTATAGGCAGGCACTTATTAAAGCTGGAGAATACCTTGATTATGATATTCGTTCACATTCTATGAGACGTGGGATGGGTAAAATGATGATTGAGCTTCATCCGAACGATCTAGTAGCAAAATCAGTTCTTATGGAACTATATAACCATTCGTCCGAAAAAATAACTAATAAATATTTAGGAGAAACAGCGAAACTTGAAAGAGAATATTTACAAGATTTTGGGGAGAAATATAAGAAGTATGTTATGGACGGGCAAGAAATACCTTTTGTTGTCAAGAAGCCAGTGAGTGTTTATGACAATTCTGAACTTAGGGATTATATGCTTTGCGCTTTTGGAAAAATTTTAGATGCTAAAGATGAGACTAACGCGGTTGAAATTATGAAACTGTATAATCAATTGTTGGATGGACTTGAAATGATAGCAAAATAGTTATAGTTGTGATAAAATGAATAAAAGGATGATTATGTATTTGAAAGATTGATTTTATTGGAGGAAAGAAAAATGGCATACATAAAAGAGTATTGGAATAACAAAGAAAAGAGAGCAGAACAAGCTAAGAAACATATTAAAGAAATGGAACAAGTATATAGCGGAAGAATAAAAGAGTCAATAGAAAACAGTATTATTTATGATGTTGACTTTGAATGTAGTAAATCGTATTCATGTAAAATGGATATTATTGTGGAAGCGGTTGACAGCGTTTCTGCCATCATAAATCATGCAAAAGATTGTAAAAATCGTATGGCAGTGTTGAACTTCTCGTCATATAAGAATCCTGGAGGAATGTTTATTAACGGAAGCAAAGCGCAGGAAGAATGTTTGTGTCATGAATCATGTTTATATAATGTATTATCAGAGTTTGTACTACCGTTTTATGATTGGAATAATAGAAATAAGAACAAAGCATTATATCTGAACAGAGGGTTATATTCTCCTAGTATTGTTTTCTATAAGGATGGAAATTGTGTATTATGTGATGTTATCACATGTGCGGCTCCCAACAAGTCAGCAGCACAAAAATATCAGAATGTTTCAGATGAGGAGAACACAAAAGTATTGAGATCAAGAATTAAATTTGTGTTAGATATGGCAAAGGAAAACCAAGTTGATCTTTTGATTCTTGGAGCATATGGCTGTGGCGTTTTTGGACAAAATGCAAAGGAAGTTGCTGAAATATTTAAAGAATATCTTGATACATCACACAAATGTTTTGAAAAAGTTATATTTGCAGTTCCTAAAGGAAGGGATAAAAATTATGAGGCATTTGAAGGAATTTTTGGTAATTGAAAACTTGATTTTATTGGAGGCAGGTGATTTGGATGATTTTATATACAGAGGACGGAGATAAAGTAAAATGTATTAAATTGAAACAGCCACCGAAAATCAATAGCAAAAATGATTATTGGGATAATTTTGAGAGAAACATCAATGATCAGAAAGTGAAGTTCTGGTTTACTGTGAGAACAAATAGATGCTATTTCTATTTTATATTTCAGAAAGAATGGTATAAAACTGATATGAGCAGCGTGGATGGTGTTGACTTGTGGCATTATCTTCAGGAGATGGGAGAGGGATTATATGGCGAGAATAAACAAAACACAAGGTAGGCTGATGGAAGTCTGGAACGATTTGGATGAGGCATACGAGCGTATGGAAAGGTCATTAGAGAAACTTTCTGCAATGAGCAATTTATCAGATGAGCTTGAGCAGGAAATGATTAATTTTGATATTTCTGCAATATCAAGTTTAAAACAGCACGTAGAAATGTTACTTGGAAATGAAGCGTTTGAGGTGTGAAAGGATAACTATATGAATAATGACAATAAATTTAAGAATCTTATTGTAGATGCGTACAATAAAGCGAAGGAAGGAAATCTTGTAGGAATTGTATATAGTGCAGTTTCTACATATGGCTTTAGAGATTTGGTAGATGTAAACGGTTTCGTAGAAAGTATCAATTCCGATATGTTATATCTAAAATCAAAATTAACAGATATCGAAATTGATATTTATAAATGGGAACTGGAAGACTATAAGATTAAAAGCAGCGAAAGTACAATCTATGTTAAGCTGAAGAACAAAATGGAAGTGGCGTTGATGTATTAGGTGATGAATCTGATTTTAAGGAAAGCGCAGGTAAATGCAGTATGAATGAATATAGAAATATTTTTAAAGAAAAGAATGACGAAGAGTTGAAAAAACTGTATGGGCAGTTTTTGGAATTTGAAAAGACAGGTGTTATTACAGGCGAGGAATTAAGAGAGATTCGTGATTTATATTGTGAATGGTTTAATTCTAATCCGCTTAATATGATACAATACGACTTGTTACATACAATGGCGGATTTATGGTACTGGAACCGATGAATGTCTGATTTTATTTAGTAGTATGGAGGTATATATGGTAGACAACAATAATGTTTTTTATAGTAAAACTCATGAAGAATTAATCTTATTATTTGAGCAGTTTTTAGAATCTGAGAAAACGGGTTCAATTCCAGATAATGAGTTAGGAAAAATTAGAGATGAGTATTGTGAACGTTATCGACCAAACGGAATACTCATGTTAATAACTGATTTAACAAGAGTTTTAGCAGAATTATGGTATGAAGACAACAGATGAATTTCGATTTTTATTGGGAGGTGAACAATATACTATATCATTTATCAATAGATAAAAATTTAAAGAAACTAACACCAAGAGTTCCAGAATGTGCGGTTTCTATGTATGAAGATACAGTTACTAAAAGAGTTTGTTTTTCAGATTGGATAGAAGGATGTTTATCTTCTCTTCAGGATATACCAAGAAAATATTTTGTTTATGTTCCAGATGAAGAGTTGGATAGCAATGAATTATACTATCCTTGTGTAAAAGACGTAAGAGATTCAAAATATACACACGAAGTTTGGGTATTAAAGGAAGTAAAAGTAAAATGTATTGGGATAATACAAAGTTTTGATTGTGATTGGACTAAAAGACACAATACTGGAAATGGAAGGACAACATTTTTTCATTATCCTTATAAATGGTTAGAGAAAGTATCTTGAAATCCGGTTTTCATAGAAAAATGGGAGGATAATATATGAGGATAGATGCTTTAAAATATAGAACAGAAGATAATCAGGATATTATTATTGTGGTAGATTTACAGGTAGGATATGGATACCAAAACAATAATATATGGCAAATTGTTGATATTGGATATAAGTCTTCAAGACAACGAAAATATACATATTTATCCACAACGATTAGGGATAGGTATGAGTATAGGCAATTGGATCAAAAAGAACGTGAACAATATGTTAAAGAAAAATACATAGAATTTGTTGGTGAAGATAAATTAAAAGAGGCTGTGATGGAAGCGTGGAAAAGCATTAAGCCAGATTTAGAAAATCTAGTATTCGTAAAGGCATAGAGGGAAGGGATAATCAGATGGGTTTATATGATAGAGAATTAGAGGGAACTGATGATATATTTAATGCCGTAAAAGAGATTGTAGATAAAGGAAATCTTGGAAACAAAATAGAGGTTGTTAGAATGTTTTCAGCAGCAAAACGAGAATATGAATTAAATCAGTTAAAAGATAAATTTGAAGAAAAGTCTGGAAGAAAATATATTAGAGAAGTGATTGTTATTGATGGACAATCTGCTATTGTTGTGGCACAGAGAGATGATAATCCAGAACATGGATTTTGGTATCAGCCAATTATACTGAATAATTATAGCAATGTCTTGTACGAGACAATGGAACAGGCGTTAATTGGAATGGTATGCCTAAAAACGGACAATTTGAATGCAAGTATATGGATTAATAAAATGCTGGGAATTAATATATAGAAAGATTAACAATAAAAAAATTAGAAATTTTAAAAGAAGAAAAATGGCATGAGTTGGTGAGGTGGTATTATTTATGGATAGTATAAGATTAGCGTATTTAGCAGGAGTTAAGGTTGGATCAGAATCATTAGTAAAGGGTTTAGAACAGGTTGCTAAAAAGAATGGAAATAATATTCCAATTGAATTCATTAAACTTGTATCACAGAATACAGTAAGTGATGTCGAATTTAGATTAAATCAAATGGAAGGTGGTAAGGGTTTACTTAATACATTAAGTGAGTCAAGGCAATAGAATGTTGCTTTTAAGAGGGAAATGTTATGAGTAGAAGTTATAAGAAAGTTCCATGTTACAAGGATTATAACCGTGGAATGAAAAAGCGTGCAAATAGACATTTGCGTAGAAATTATTTAGATATTCCATCTGGAAGGGCATATAAAAATTATTTTGTTCCTATGATATTTGTGATTACAGATTTTTCAGGACATTCAGTTCTTATAAAAAGCGGGTATCAAAATTTAGTCATGAAACACATTCAGACAATGAATTATATAGAATGTGGTATAAATATTATAAAATGAAGTAGGATGAATTGCTGTTTTTAAGAGGAGAGTGTGGAGGGGAAGTGTATTGGATAAAAAAGAATTAAAGATTGGAGATGTAATAAGTTTTCATGATTGGGGAATTGGTGAACAGTTATTTGGAATAATTATTGACTACGAAGATGAGTTATATCATAGTAAATTAAATATTTGGCGACCAAAAGATATTTATTTTTTGCAGGCACATGGAATAGACAATATAGAAGTTATACATTCTTTGGAAGGAATTAGTGAATATAAACTGCGTGATTTACAAGACATTATTAAAATGGCTCAAGATAAAAATATAGATGTAAATATATCATGGTTTTAATGAAAGGTTGGTTTAATAAATATATTGAAAACATTATATAAGTTTAAAGGTAATATATATACTTATAATCAGTTAAGAGAAATATATTCTCATAGTAGAATGAATAAAAAAACAACATTTGATGATTGGTTTAATCAAAAGATTCTTAATGGAAATATAATTAATTATACTGAACATAAAAAATGTCTCACTTTAGAGGAAGTAGTTAATTATGCATATATTCATAATGCCGTGCCTTGTGAAATACATTTTGAACACAATGATGGGAAAACATTTAAAGTATTAAATGCAGAACTGGGTTTAATTAGTGTTGAAGGAGCAAACAAAGTTTTTACTTATGATGAATTAGAGAATAAATATAAAAACGAGAAAATATTTAATATTTGTTAGTTAAATTAACAAATTTGTTGTGAAAGGTAATTGTTATGGGTGATGATAAGTTTTTAGATTTCCTATTGGAAAGATTCAAAATAGAAAGAGAGAAGTTTGATAGATCTGGGGTATATGCATATACACAACGTTTACTTGCCTATAATTCTAATAAGATTGAAGGGAGTACACTTACTGAGGAACAAACGGCTTCTCTGTTTAATAATGGAACGCTGCCAAAATCAGACGATTATTACAGAGCAAAAGATGTTGAAGAAATGAACGGTCATTTTCTGATGTTCAATAAGATGTTGGATACATTAGGTGAATCATTGACGCAAGAGCTGATAAAACAATTTCATTATGAATTGAAATCGGGAGTATTTGAGGATCGTGCGAATGGATATGCTATTGGTGATTACAAACAGCGTCCTAATATGATTGGTATGTATCAGACTGTCAGACCAGAGAATGTTGTACAGGAGATGTCTTTGCTTATAGACTGGTATAATAATCAGGGTATTAATATTTCTGTATTGGCTGAGTTTCATGCCAGATACGAGAGTATCCATCCGTTTCAAGACGGAAATGGCAGAACTGGAAGGTTAATTGTTTTCAGGGAATGTCTAAAAAATGGAATAGTGCCGATTGTGATTGAAGATGCAAATAGAAATGAGTATCTGGAGGCTTTGAAACAGTATAGAGAAGAAAAATCTTTGAATTTGTTGAACAGTCTGTTTGAAAAAGAGCAGCAGTTTTATTTAGAAAAATGTAAGTATTTTATGTAGAATAAATTAGGGATAACAAAATGGTAAAATTAAAAGTCGGAAGAAATATTTGATATAGATGAAAATGATTTGATTTTGGATAATGGAGCTTGTTATCAAATTATAACCAAGAAAATTGGTTTTGGTTTTAACAAATCCACTCCTATAATGAGTAAGAAATTATTCAAAGATTTAAAGAAATGTGAACTGATATTTACGAGTGAAGGATTAAGACAAGCAGCTGTTAAGAAATATGGAAATAATGTAGTAGCATTCTGGAAGTTTGATATAAATCAGATGAAAAAAATGGGTTATTGATGGATGAATGTTCAGTTTCATAGAATTTGAGGTATTAATATGAGTAAGATATTGAGTGCAATAGGAATTATTTTGGTCGTGGCTGGCACAATTTTCAGTTTGTGGTCTATACTTGGTACTAAAGGTAATTATGTGGGCACTGCTCATTGGTTTGATCATCAGCAAGAAAGCTTCAAAAAAGATAAGATGAAGGTTATTATAGGAACCTCTTTCATTGTTGTAGGGAGCATATTTCAGATAATTGGATTATTTATATAGACTTAAAAGTGAAATTTCATAATATTTTAAAGGTGGTAAAGAATGAATAAGTAAAATATTGAAGTTTTATCTGATTTAATAGTTTTTTCTCAAAAATTTCAAACTGATTTAATGATTGCTAAAATGGAAGGTGTAAGGATTGCTAATATTAATGTTTTAACGAATGAAGAACAAGAAAAATTAGACAAAGCAGTAGAAATATTAAAAGAAGCATGTGAACGGACAATAAATATAGTATTAAACAAATAGAACTATGGGAGGATAAATTTGATCAATATTGGAGATAATGTAAGTTTTAGTTATGGGAAAAATAATTTTATTGGAAGAGTGGTTACATTTGTTCCAAAAAAAATTGATGCATTTACATTTCGCGATAAATTTGAGCAAGTAAAAGATTCAAATTGTAATTTTAATTTTGTCGAAGATTATGACAGAGTAATTGTAGTGGTAGCATCAGGGAAAAGAAATTCGACATATAAGGCATATGCACCAGCAGTATCCACTGTCAATAAGGAAAGTGAATTAAAAACATATATTGTGCAGGGATATATAAACGGAAGAATACAAGAAGGAGAATTTAATGGTGCTTCAATTATGGATGCGATAAAGTGTGCTGAGGAATTGGGTTATAAAGATATATCTAAAGCAGAATTTTTTAATACCATCAATTAAAGAACTGTTTGAAGTGCAAATAATCTTTATTTATTTATTGACTCATGTTATAATTGGTGGTAAGAAGGGATGTGATAATATGGGATTGGCGGATTTTGAGCGAAAAAAAGATGAGAAAATTAATGGTGTAATTTATGATATGTCGCCATCACCAAGTTTTAAACATGGAATTATTAATAATAATATAAATAGAATTATAGGAAATAATTTGAAAAATAGTCTATGTCTAGTATTTATGGAGAATTTGGATTTTAAATATCAACCTGAAGTAAATGATGATTATTTGTGTCCAGATATTATGATTGTATGTGATCGAAAACATTTAAAGGGTGGAGCCTATTATGGAGTTCCTAAATTTGTCGCTGAAACGTTAAGTCACTCCACAGCAAAAAGAGATAGAACAGAGAAGAAAGATATTTATGAAAAAGCAGGGGTAGAAGAATATTGGATTGTTTCTCCGCAAGGATCTGTTGAAATTTATTATTTGGAAGATGGACGATATGTTTTGGAACAGAATTATATGCTACAAACTGATAAAGAAGATGAGGATTATAATGCTGATCAGGAAATTTGTTTAAAGGTATTTCCGCATATTGTGATGACATTGAGCGATATTTTTGAAGGTGTATTTTAAGTTAATGATATCAATGTAAAAAGCGATACTTAAAAATAGTATCGTTTTTTATATTGATATAGAAACCATAATTTTATCTTTTATAATAGCCAGTATAACATAGAAAAAGCTATATTTCTATACTAAAAACATGGAAGTAATGGATAAAACTGTAACATGAAATAATAATCCAAAAGTACAAAAGTGTGTAAAATAGACATTTTTACGAATGAAAACAAGATAAAATTATGGTTTTATTTATTTTTGAAAAGTAATTTTTCTTTTATGAAAATGCACATTGATAACTTTATATTAAATGTCGCAAGTATTAAAATTAATATTGATATAATGTTCTGCATAAGGTATGATAGTTATATAGAAGGAGGTTGATTAGATGGACGCAGCAAGAGAATTGGAATATTATACAATAAAAGATATCTATGCATTACCTGAAGGAGAGCGGGCAGAACTAATTGATGGAAAAATATATTATATGGCACCGCCAAGCACAAGACATCAAAGATTGTTAAATTTTATTAGTACAGAGATTAATATATACATTAGAGACAATAGTGGTGAGTGTGAGGTGTTTCCATCTCCGTTTGCTGTATTTTTGAATAAGGATGATAAGAATTATGTGGAGCCGGATATCTCTGTTATTTGTGATAAAGATAAGATCACAGATAAGGGATGTCATGGCGCGCCTGATTGGATTATCGAGATTATTTCTCCTGGAACTAAAGAGATGGATTATTATAAGAAATTATTTAAATATCAAGCTGCAGGAGTTAGGGAATATTGGATCGTTGATCCGATAAAAGAAATGGTGATGGCGTATAGATTTGAAAAGGAAACGATGGAGCAGTATTCTTTTGGTGAAGATGTATCTGTTGGGATTTATGAAGGGTTTTCTATAAAGGTACAGTAAACAAAATAGATAATATGGATATGGATAGGACTATAAAAGCGATACTTATTGAGAGGTATCGCTTTTGTTATATTCAGATACAGCATCAGATATTAGTTTTCTGATCCAACCTCCTAATGACCTGCCATCATTATTTGCAATTTTGTCAGCTTCAAGTTTTAAATCTTTTGGAATTACTATAGATATTCTTGTATTTTTTTGTGAAATTTTCCCTTGTGGCATATAAGCACCTCTTAAATATCAAAATGTAATATAGTTTATTATAAGTTGCCATAAACTTTGTGTCAATTATTTTGATAAATTGGCACAAAGTTGTTGACAAGTTGCTGTCAACTTGATACAATATGAAATATCAAAGGCAAAATCAAATACATAGTGCAAGAGAGGAGGATACGTATGGAGCTTCATAGATATGATATTATAGAGGCAGAATTAGCGTATGGAACTGGCTCTATTCAAAAAAAGAGAAGACCATATATAATTGTAAGTAATGAGAAAGGCACAGCAAATGCAAGTATCATTACTGTTATGCCTTTGACTCATATTATAAAAAAGCAACATCTCCCGGTTCATGGATGTTTGCAGGCAGAATCAGAAACTGGTTTGTCAATGTATTCAATGATCTTAGGTGAGCAACCTCAAACAATATGTAAAGAAGAGGTTATTAAAAAATTAGGAAATGTATCAGATAAAAAACAGAGAAATAATGTTAATAAGGTATGTTTTAATACATTTTTCTTTGGAGAAAACATTGATTGGGAAGAGGTGTTAGCATAGTGGGATTGATAGTATGCTCAGTCAAAGAGGCATGTGAATTAATGAAACATATGGATGAAAATGATATAGTGATATTGACCGTTGTTGACAAGAAAACATATTTACATGATGTGCCGAAAAAAATTAAAAAGAAAAATGGAGAAGAGTTAATAAAACAAGCAGATGATATCCTTTATCAAAATAATGATTTTTTTGGTACTTTGTCATTATATGGAGTACTCAAAGAGAAAAACATTATTCATAACATTTTATTTCCACAACTGGAATAAAATACAAACAAATTTTCCGAACAAATATACGAAAACAATATTGACAAAAACGGATGTTTGTTCTATACTTATATTTGTCAGTAAGAACTAAATAAAAAAGACCTATCCGATCATACAAACGGTGCAACAACACCTCTGATGGACAGGTCTTTATAGCTTCACGCAGAATGCGCTTATGATATTATTACATATTTATCAGTAAATTTCAAGTGAATTTTAAAAGTTTTATCAAGCGGTTCTGCAAAATACTCAAATTTCAAAGAAAATAAAAATGTGGATTTATAGCTCAGTTGGTAGTAGCAGTTGATTTTAAAGTCAGTATGTCTTGGGTTCGATTCCCAATAAATCCATTAAATCAGTGTTTCAAGTACACTGTATTTTTTATACCCATTTTTAAGGAAGGAGAAGAAAAAATGTTTATTTTAACAGATGGGAAAAATTATATAATGGAGAATCCTGTACAACAAGGAGTGTATATTAGCACTTCTTCTCCAGTTATGGCTAAGGAATTTTCATTTAAACAGGCAAGAACCGTATTAAACAACAGAAGTAAAAAAATGAAGTGGATTGGTTCTTACTACATGGTTGATAAGGAAACCGGACAAATATCGGAAAACTCATCATCATACAAAGGTAATGGCGGAGTGTATATTGGTGTAAATGATATAAAATTTGACGATTCAATCATTACAAGAATATATAACGAAGCAAAATCAATAACTGGTCTTGCTGGATGGAGTATGGCACAGATTAAAACATACAAAGAGCAGCTTAGTATTGGATTATCAAAGTATGATTCTGCTGTTTCAGATATTGAACATGCCCTTCAGAAATATAAAGAAGATAATAATGGCAAAAATCCACAGGCTCACAAGGCGGCAAAGATTGGATATCTTTTGGGAGAAATAAGGGACAAGCATGAAAATATTAAACAGTGTATAGATTACATACAAGTGTTCGAAAATGCAATTACATATAACTATACGATAGAGAAAATCAAATTAGAGCTTGTAAAAGCGAAACATACAGAATATCAAGGCAGAACAGAGTACTATCAAATTGCGTTAAATATATTGGATTGTGGAGGAAAGCAGAATGCTGTGCAAAAAATGTAATATTGTAATGAGTATCTCGGGAACTTCGTATGAGCCTAAGAGGAATAAAGAGGATAGAGGTTATCGAAGATATGATGAGTGTCCAAGCTGTCATTATAGAAAATATTATAATGGAGCGAATTTTCAGGAAGTAATGAATAAGGAAATTCAAAAAAGTAGAAGTAGATAACATACATATATTGCTAGGAAGGTGTATCAAAATGAAACAGGTGTCAGATGTCTATTTGGAGCAGATAATAAATGCATATTATGCTGATAACGCAAAAAAACTTCATACTGTTATAAATCAGATTTTTATTACACACTATGGTGGAATTACGGGAAAAGACATGGAAGAGTTTTATGGAATAGGAAGTGATGTGGTAATGGATATTCTCTGGAATAAAAGATATGATCCGTCTAAAGGAGATTTTGACGGATATATATACAGATCCATATTATTTGCTATTAAAGATGAATATAAAAAGCGATATCGTGATAAACGTGTATTTAAAATTGAATCTATTGACGAGAAAGGCAATAAAGTGAAAATTCCTTTAACAGATGTTTCTATTGATACGCCTTTAAATGAATATGAGAATATGACGATTGGGGATACGCTACAGTCTGATTTTACCATAGAAAGTGTTTTATCAGAAATAATTGGATCTAAAGAAGAGTTTTCTCCAGAAATGAAAAGGTACTTGGGGAGATTATCAAAAATTCAGATTAGAGTTTTAGAGCTTATGGCAGATGGCTATTCATCTGAAGAGATTAAAAGCATATTACATATAGATACAAAGTTATACTTAGATTGTATAGCGGCAATAAGATCGTATAAAAATGTAAGATGTATATCTGGATTAGTCAGGAGGAGATAAAAATGTTAGATGAATATAGGATTGAGCCGTTAAGTGTAGGGCAGTATTTAGATGGTGTAGAAAGTGAAGACATAAAGATTGATCAGGCTGTACAAAGAAGTTTTTGCTGGGGCAAAGAGATGATGAATGCTCTTATATATAGTGCATTATCACGAAAAATATATATTCCCAACTTAATACTTGCAGAAGAAAAGAAAAAAGACGGAACTAAACAGACTTATGTTGTTGATGGCGGGCAAAGAACAGAGACCTTATATCAGTTTAAGTATAACGGGTATAAAATTACAAATAAATTAAGAAGTTATATTGTTCCCTACACAAAGAAAAAAACTGATGAAAATGGAGAATATTTAAGAGATGAGTATGGAAATATCCAATGTGAAGTAGAAGAATTTGATATCAGAGGAAAAACATACGAAGATTTGCCACAGGAGTTAAAAAATAAATTTAATGGATGTCCATTGACTACAGTAATATATCAGGACTGTGCAACTGAAGAAACATCAGAATTAGTACTTCTTTATAATAATCATGTTGCCATGAACGCTGCTCAAAAAGCATTTACTTATATAGGTAAATATGCGGATGAAATAAAGAGAATTAAAGATACGAACAGATTTTTAATGGATTGTACTATGTTATCGGAAAATGAAAAAGAAAAGGGCATATGGGAAAGGGTTATTTCTGAGTGTGTGATGGGTATTTATCATTATGAGAACTGGAAAAGGACACCGAAGGATATGTGTGATTACCTTAATGAAAATTCATCAGAACAGGAATATAAGAATATAGAAGTATATTTTAAGAGATTAATTCCATATTGTGACAAAATTGATGAAAGTGAGGTTGCCGCTCTTTTTACATCGAAAAATTTGTTTATCTGGATGATGGTATTCAACAGATTTACAAACTTGCATATTTCAGATGATAGATTTGGCGAATTTTTAAAGGCATTTGTTAATAGTCTGAAATTCAAAGAAATAGATGGTGAAGATTGGGGAAAGATTGATTCCGACCGCAATACAAAAGATAAAAGTTTAATAAACAGAAAGATTGATTATATCATAAATCTAATGAACGAATTTTTACATATAGACGCAAAAAATGAAACCGATAATGGCATTTGTGACACAGAAAATGAGTCTTTCATTGCTGATGTGCTCAACATGGATCTGGAAAAAGTTATTGAAGAAATGGAAGTATATAATGAAACACTTTATAGTTTGACTGACAAAACAATTAGAGATGGTTCAAAACTTCTTAATATCGAGAATAGAAAATCATTATTAGCTTTGGTGGCGTATTCATATGAGCGAGATGTGGATTTGGACGAGTGGTTAGAACAGTATGCTGCAAAAAATAATATGTATTTCCCGGATCAGCGAAAAAATTTTTTACATATGAAGAAAGAACTAAATAATTACATAGAAGCAAAAGCAAAGATAAATGTATAGGAGGCGTATTATGGGATTAAATATTTCTGAGCAAGAAACATCAGTCATTTTCACAAGAGACAGCGATATTTGCACTGTTTATACGTCTGACAGCACTGTTATGACAAAACTTGATAAATTGGCAGAAAGTGATAAGTCACCACACTGGAAACTGAAGGAAGAACACAGATTGCATAATGGTGAATTGATCGGAAAGACATATGAAACACATAAGCGTTTAATTTCGTTCAGATCGAATATCACTACAAGGGAAATGACAGAAGAACAAAAAGAAGCTGCTAGTGAGAGATTTAGAAAAATGTGGAAAGATAAACGTGAAAATGAAGAAAATGAGGAAATTGAAATATGACAAGAGTAATGAAATTATCTGATATTAGAATTAAAGGTTCATTTAAAAATTCTATTCCAAATGATTACAAGCTTGCACAGTGTAGAGAATATTGGGATCAACATGGATTTTATCTTCACGATATTGTTGTAAATAATAAAGACTATCTTGTAAATGGTTATATTCAATATTTATTGCTAAAAGAGAACGGTATACAAGATGTTGTAGTAAAAGATTATGATAAAAAAGTATATAAAAGAAGGAAATTAAAAGTAAGAAAAAACAGCAACAAGAAATCAAAGTCGTACAGAGACATGGAAACCCTATATGTTTTTGGTATTCATCTAGGAAGAACTAAAGAACGGGTTTGGAGAGTACCAAACAAGTTTCAGAAAGAATGGGAATGTATATTATGTGTCGGTGATACCGTATTGGCAAAAACAAGATATGGGAATGCGCCTATTATAGTTACAAGAATAGAGAGAGTATCTGAATGTCCTGTAGATATGCCCGTAAAAAAGATTGTAAAGAAAATTACCATAGATAATGAAGAAATGAGCAGGAAAGTGAGAAAAAAGAATGAGTGTGATTACGGATGCAATTAAAGTAGCAAGAAAATACTACAATAAAAATACATACTATCATGCAATGAGAGTGGTTGCATTTGTAGTAAATGACAATTCAATTCCAAAGGAAAAGTTGGAAAAATGTGTAGCGTTAGCGATTATGCATGATTTACAGGAAGATACGAAGTTTGATTATTTTAATGATCCTGACATTCAGTCATATGATTCTTACATTAAAAAATGTCTTGAATTACTTACAAGAGATAAAGAAAAAGTTTCATATGAGGATTATTTGATCAATATAAAGAGTAACTTTAATTCTTATCCAGAAGCATATTGGGTCAAGATGGCTGACATGAAGGATCATTTATCTGAAACAGAGACATTGACAGATGAATTAAAAGAAAAATATTTAAACGCATTGCCATGCTTACTATAAGGAGCTTCCTGTATAATTCAAATATAGGGAATTCCAAGAAGGGTGGTTGATAAAAAGATACCTCAGAGTAAAATAAGATTACTGACTTTTGGATGGTTAGTAAAAATCTTATTTAACAGAGAGGTATCCAAGATGAATTATAACACACAGAACGCAAAAATTGCATCCATAACTGAAAAAACTTTGATCGTTGGTATTGATGTGGGAAGTGAAACTCATTATGCCCGAGCATTTGACTGGCGCAACTACGAGTACACAAAGAAACCGCTGGAGTTCAGCAACACAGAGGCCGGATTCCAGACATTCAAAGCATGGATGGAGGACATGGCGGAGAAACATGGCAAAACTGCTGTAATCCCCGGCATGGAGCCGACAGGCCACTATTGGTTCGCCCTGGGGAAATTCCTGCAGGATAACGGAATGAAGCCGGTACATGTAAATCCCCACCATGTGAAGAAATCGAAAGAACTGGATGACAACAACCCCAACAAGAATGACCGAAAGGATCCCAAGACGATCGCTGCGCTTGTCAACGAGGGAAGATTCTCATACCCTTACATGCCAGTCGGCATCTATGCAGAGATCAGGAGCTTATCGAACCTGCGCTTCCAGACGCAGGAGGAGCTCACGAGGATCAAGAACCGCCTGGCCAGATGGTTCGCCATCTACTTTCCTGAATATAAAGACGTTTACGGGGATTTGAAGGCGGTGAGCGGGAGGATGGTGCTGAAGGAGGCACCGCTGCCGGAGGACATCAGAAAACTGGGAGTGGAAGGTGTGAACCGGATATGGAGGGACGCAAAGCTGAGAGGTGCTGGAATGAAGAGGGCAAAGACCCTTGTAACGGCCGCGGAGCATAGCGTTGGAAGCAAGGAAGCACCGGAAGCCGCAAGGATGGAACTGAAGAACCTGCTGGATGACATGGATGTATATACAGCAAGGCAGGAGGGACTGCTCCGAAATATAGAAGAAAAACTGAAAGAGATCCCATATATAGACAACCTGCTGGCTATCAAGGGGATCGGAATGGTGACGGTCAGCGGCTTTATAGCGGAAGTTGGGGACATAGGACGGTTTGACAATCCCAAACAGCTGCAGAAGCTGGCAGGATATGCCATCGTGGCGAATGATTCCGGAAAACATAATGGGGAAAGCCGGATCAGCTACCGTGGGCGGAAACGCCTGAGATATGTACTGTATGAGGCAGCAATATCGCTGGTGGGGAAGAATGCAGAGTTCCGGGAGATACATGAATACTACCGGACGAGGAAGGAGAACCCGCTGAAAAAGATGCAGTCGGTAGTGGCGGTAGCCTGCAAGATACTAAGGATATTTTATGCAATCCTCACAAAAGGTGTAGAGTATGACCCAAAGAAGCTGCTGGGAGACATCAAGAGGCCACAGGTACAGGCAGCATAACAAACAACGGGAAAAAACAGACAATGCCCTGTCACAGTTGGACTGAGCCTCCGTCAGACGCTGCCGGGAGCTGAATCCAGCGGTGACAGGAAAGCTGGAAGGTATGGAAAACCGGCCGGAAAAACGTCCACCGCAAGGTGCCGGCCGTGGAAAACATACAGGTCAGTAAGACTTATACAAAGAATGAGCTGGTAGCCGGCAGGAATATTTTCCATAGGGCATGACCCTGGTTAGGAGCTGAGCCGGCACCCTGGTTATGGACAGGCGGGACGAAGGAAGTTAGGACCCCAGTAGAGATGCAGGGTGATCCTGGTAGACACGGGAGGTACGCTGCCATAGAAGGATGGGTATACATAAGGCCATGTAGAGCGAAAACAAAGACGTTCTACTTCGTGTACCCTTCACCCTCTATTTTCGTACCAGATACAGAGAAATGTCCATCTCCTTGGCTCATTCATCTGAGATATGTAACTATAAATTCCTTGATTTTTTAAGGAAAATCACTTGACAATATAGGGAGGAATAAAAGTGGATACAAGTGATTTGGCAAATAGAATGAAAGATTATGAAAAACGCAATAGATATTATTTACAGAAAAGATTGCCAGTAATCATTAGGTTAGATTCAAGGGCTGGACACACATTTACAAAAGGTTTTAAAAGACCATTTGATGAAATCTTCATGAAAAGTATGCAAGAAACAGCAAAGTATTTGTGTGAGAATATACAAGGATGTCAATGTGCTTACATACAAAGTGACGAGATAACTTTATTACTTGTAGATTATGAGAAACTAAATACTGAGTCGTGGTTTGATTATAGAATTGATAAAATAATTTCTATTTCGGCTGCTATGGCTACGCTTGCTTTTAATAAATATTTTACAAGTAATGCTGAGATGTATATAGATGATTTTTATGAAGCATGGAATCATTCCGATGTAGAAGAAAAATATGTTAAAGTTCTCAAAAAAGCAATAAAGATGGGATTAGTATTTGATTCTCGTGTATTTAATCTTCCAAAAGAAGAAGTTACAAACAATTTTTACTGGCGGCAACTTGATGCTTCCAGAAACAGTATTCAGATGGTAGGACAAGCAAATTTCAGTCATAAAGAATTACAACATAAGTCCTGTAATGATATTCAGGATATGCTTATGACTCAGAAGGGTATTAATTGGAACGACTTGCCCACATATCAGAAACGTGGGAGCTGTGTGGTAAGAAATAAAGTTGTTCTTGAATGCGATGAAGTTACAGAAAAATGTATGTTGCGAGATCAGAAACAAGGTGAGAATAATTGGATTATCGACAAGGATATCCCGATTTTCAAAGGCGATGGTCGAGAATATATTGAACGGTTTGTGAATGTGGGAGAGGTGTAAATATGAGTCTTACAATGTTGCAATTCAAAGAAGTAACGAAAAATATTTTGGATTTAGAGGAAAAGAAAAAACTGATGCGTTCCAACTTTGAGGAATCTACAAGTGAATTATCAGAATGTGTTCATTGGATTGTGGAAGCAGAATTAGATGGTAGAAAACATACCTGTCTCACTGTTGATACCTGTCCAGAGTTATACGCGAAAGAATTAGAAAATATGGGGTTTATTGTAGAAGAACAAAGAAATGCTTTTGATACTCTTTGTGGATATGATATTAAATGGCAATAAATCTAACATTTCAAGATATGGCGTTGGAGGAAAACATTATGTATAAAACACCTGAATTTGTTAAATGGGCAGATGAAGATATAATTGCAGATGCAAGAGCAAGAGTAATTAAAAAGTATGGTATTGATGGATTAAAAACGGAAATAAATATGTCTATTTTGGATTTTGAAGAATTGCGAGATATGGCAACAGTTATATCAGAATTCGGATTTGATCATGAATTGTATGAAAGTATTCCATATGAGCAACAAAAAAATATCAAAGATAAGTTGAATGCTGAATTTGATAGGAGAATGGGAGAAACAATACAAATTTATAATATCATGGATAAGAAATTTAACAAAGAAAAATGGGATGGTGAATGTCGTTATCGGTTGCTGGCTTTGCATAATCGTAAAGGATATAGTGAAATGACGGCACTTAAAAACACTGTATGGTTTATGAAAATGAGAGGGAAGATTATAGACATTGCAAGTGCCTTTGAGTTAGAGCAGGTAATGACTTATGGACTTTTTTGGGAATTTGGTAATGAGATTAGAGACGTACAGTTTGATGAAAGTCCAGAAAAATTTAAGATCTGCAATTTAGGACGTAAAAAAGAAATTAAAGCACAAAATGATTTTGTAAAATATATCTTTAACGGAAATATTGAAGAGGCTTATAAGATGATAGAAAAAGATATTGAAAAAATTATGAAATAAAAAATTCATTTCGTGGAAAGGTTGGAGAATTATATGGAAACTAGAGATGCAATAGAAATATTAAAGAAAAATTATCCAAAAACTGCAAAAATGATTGATGGAAGATATGTAGGCGGTTTTGACGATACTGAATGTGAATTGGGGCAAGCAATTTCTGTAGCGATTATTGCTCTGGAAAAACAAGTCGCAATTTCAAGAGAAATAATTGAAGGAAAATATTTTTGTCCAAAGTGTCACAATTTGATGAAATATCCAGGATATTGTGGTTGCGGACAAATGCTTTATTAGTATGTTTTGTCAATGAAAATTTGATTTTATTTGGTATTTCTGGTATAGCCACCTCTGCCCATTATCGGTTAGGATAATGACGCAGATGCTTACGAACGTGTTCCCATCTGTTCAGACGGAACCGCCAGTAAGCACGGACACGCACCATAGGTACATTGCCCATGTCTTATCACCTCCTTTGTAGCTTGATAATTGAGCTTTATTCGAGGTGTATTCACTTTAGCAAAGCATGTCACAGGTGGCATACCATTAATATATATTGTAACTTGTCGGTTGTTAAATTGCAATAAGCAAAATTAAAATAATTGTAGGTTTAGAAATTGGAGGAAATGATATGGATAACAATACACCAGTATATGATTTTGAAGACGCAATTAATTTTATTTCGGAAAGATGTGATACCAGTAAGGAAATCATAGAAACGATTTTAATGTTAGAAGAAGATTACATGCGTAGCATTGGAATTATAAGTGATGAAGAACCAGACATAAAATGAAACTTTCAAGAACAGAAAAGAGAAGTATACATTAACAAAGAAGAAAAGGAGAGATAAATTATGTGTCAGTTTAAGAGTGGAATTATTTTAAAAAACAAGGTTGTATTAACACCAAAAGGTAACGAAAGTCATTCAGATTTGTTAGAAAGCCTTGGAATTGCAGATACTCATATGAATGCAACAAAGACATTTGTGAGAGCTGAGTTGATTCCGAAAAATAATGATAGAATGAGTGATGTAAAAGACTGGAGATATAAGGTTGATCAAGATATTGTACCAGACTGGTATGAAAAAGATCCAGAGAGATACGTGCAGGAATTTAGAAATGCCGTTGAAAAATATATGGAAGATTGGAAGAAGAACTTCAAATTCATTTGTGGACATTATTGGACAAGTGTTACTGATGGGAACCTTACATATTATTTTCTGAATGGAATTCTTAAAAAATCAGAGTTTGGTAAGACAAATAATTATGCAGATTCCTATGTGCGCAATTATCTTGTCAATAGTGAGTTAGCTGCAGAGTTAAAGAAAGAATTTGGAGATAAATTGGTTCCCATTTCTCTGGATCTAACATCTATGGATGGTTTTAAGGACTATGGCACAGTTGAAGGAGATATTTTAGCGATTCCAAATATTCAGTTACTTATGAAGTTTGGGGAGAATATTCCATTGATTGAAGACTTGTATTGGCTTGCAAATCCTAATCAAACACCAAAGAGAGGAGATTCCCGCTATGTTCAGTACGTCTGCTCTGATGGTGATGTGAGCTACGGCAGGTGTGTTTATGGCAGGGGTGTGCGTCCGTTTTTCATCCTCCAATCTGATATCTTTGGATCTTGCGACAATGTAACGGATAGCCAGTAACTAGGCGAGGGCGTAAGCCCTTGCCGTCAACAGCCTATGAGCGACTGAAAGGAGCGGAGTAGCCAGTGAGCGAAGCGAAACTGGATGTTATTGTAAAAGCAATAAATCTTATGGAATATACTATGACAATTACATCAAACCGAAAGAGGTATCCAGTTAAGCATTTAACATTGGTGAAACGCATCCAAAATCGCTGTATGGATATATATGAATATTTGCTTGATGCAAATAGACTGAAATTGGATACTTCAAAATCAGAACGTCAAGAACTGCAAACAAAAGCGATTTCATGTTGTGATAAGTTATCTTGTTATGTAGAACTTTCTATGAAATTGAATTTAATAGGAAGTGATACAGTAGGATATTGGCAGAAACAAATAAATGATGTGAAATATATGAGTATTGCTTGGCGTTCAAAAGATAAAGAAAGATAATTTTAGGTTGCCTATTGTATGACCCACTATGTTCAGTACGTCTACTCTGATGGTAATGTGAACTACAACAGGTGTGATTATGACAAAGGTGTGCGTCCGTTCTGGATCGGAAGACGAGAGAAAGTAAGAGAAACACTGAAATTAGAGTCCCGATATCAAAAGAATAGGCAACCTTTCCTGATTAGAAAAAAGTCAGGATAAATATAAAGGAACAAAATATTATGATAGAAGATAAAACAGATTTTGAAAAAGTAGTAGATTTCGGTAATTTGTATCAAGCATATTTAAAGTCCAAATCAGGTAAAGGATTTTCTAAAAGTAGTCAAAAATTTCAAGTGATGGCTTTGGATGGAATTCATCAAATAAAAAGAAGATTAGAGACAAAGACATATAATGTATCAAAATATAATGAATTTACAATATATGAACCTAAAGAGAGAATTATTAAATCGTGTTCATTTGTAGATAAAATAGTACAGCATTCTTTATGTGATAATGTTTTAATTCCAATACTGAAAAAAGAATTCATACAGACAAATTATGCAGGACAAATAGGAAAAGGTACATTATATGGTTTGGATTGTTTAAAGGCGCATATGTATCTGGCATATTGTAAATATGGATATAACTGTTGGATTATAAAAGCAGATATCAGTAAATTTTTTTACAATATAGATCATGATGTTTTAAAAGATATTGTAAGTTATTTTGTGGAAGATAAAGATGTGTATTGGCTATGTGAAAAGTTTATTGATAGCACAGATGGATTAGGACTTCCGCTTGGTAATCAAGTCAGCCAGGTATATGCGCTTACATATTTATCAGGTTTAGATAACTTCATCACTGGGGAACTCGGAGTTAAATATTATGGCAGGTATATGGATGATTTCTATTTGATAGTTCAGGGAAAGGAATATGCTAAGTGGTGTTTAAGTGCTATTTATAAATTTGTGTATACATTAGGACTCGAATTGAATGGTAAGACACAGATTATTCCATTTAAAAATGGAATTAAATTTTGTGGATTTCACACATATGTGACTTCTGATGGCAAGGTGATCCGTAAGCTGAAGAACGAAAACAAGCGTGCAGCTAAAAAGAAATTTAAGAAAATGGTCAGGTTGGTAAGGAATGGAAAGATAAGTGAAGAAAAGTTCTATGAAAGTTATAATGCTTGGAAAAATCATATATCCCATGGGAATTGTGTGAAATTGGGATATGATATGGATAAATATGTAGAAGAATTATTTAGTAATTGATTTTTATAAAGTATGGAGAATGTGACAATGGGTCAAATATTATTAGTAGTATTATTAGTTGGATTGATATTAGTTCCTGTCTTATTGTTTATATTTGTCTGCTTGAATATTATGGAAAGTAATAAAAATAAAGATGGATATAACATATACAATTCAAGTTTGGGTTGCCAATGCAGCGCAAAAGAAATTTGCGATTGGAGACACACAACAATGTGTGGCAATTGTAAACATAATTGTGGAATGGAGAGCATAAAAAGTAGTTTCGCAAAACGATGAATCACGAGTTTCAATGAATAAAATAAATCGGTGTGTCGCCCGATTTATTTACAAGATACCATATGATGACACAATTCAGACATTTGATTACATACACGCTTAAAAATATTAATTCATTTTGAAAAAATGTCACGACACTGACTAATACATAATGTATTTAAAAACCGTCTGGTTTTTATGACTATACACAAAAAATCATATGGTACAAAGTGCATTCTGTTTTGTATATGTATGATAATCAAGAATTATGTCCAGGATGGGTCAAAAACCTTTTTATTAGTTTCTTCAATTAGACCACATCCTTTCCTGTCCGTATAGGACAAGTTAATTATAAAATAATTATATTTATTTGTCAATGAAAATTCAGGTTGTTTTGATGAGAAAAGATTGAGAAAGGTATGAGATGTTATGGAGAGAAAGAAATCAGCAAAAGATATTGCTTGTGAAAAAGAGAGGATTAAGTTTCGTTCCGAAATTAGAAGGCTGCAATATGAAATCAATAATAAAAATTCTGAGATTTCAGAATTGAAGCTGTCACTTTCACAGAAAGAAAGAGGATCTAAAGAAATTTGTTGAAAAAGAAAAGGTGGAATGTGCAGTTATCAAAAGTATTAGTGACATTGGTAAAATGTTTTCAAGATTTCCAATGATATAGGTCTTTAAAATTTCCGTTTAAAGTAGGAAGAAAGTGAGAATATATGAAAAATAGTTTAGAAGGCTATCCAGAGAATATGAAAATTAAAACATTTACTCAAGATTGTTTTGATGGAGCTACTGAGACAGAAGAAGCAGTAAAAATGAAAGAGAAATATCTTAAAAGATTTCATGATCTTGCCTATGAATTTACAGAAGATTGCATTAAAAGTCAGATTGAATCAGTATCACAGGTATGATTCTTTTTTGCATGGTTATGGCCATCGTTTGTAGAGGGACAAATAGATGCAAACTATGATTATTTGCACGAACAAGAGGGAGAAGTAAAGAAGGTGTACAAATTTGAAAAAGTGAACCGTGATATCCAATAGAACGAAGGTTTCATATATAACAAAAAGAGCAACTATCAATAGTCACTCTTTTTGTTCGCCAGAGGAACCCCTCCCAAAGACTACTTTGGCATAACGCTGAAATTTTGGCGAAGAACTTCGATAAATTAATATTATACTTTGCATCGCAGAGGGGTATGAAAAAACTTTCTCGATCATGTCGTCCTCCTTTTGCGTTATAAATTAAGTATAACAAAATATTTCCAGAAATCAATAGATGAAAGAAACATTTTAACTGGAAGGAAGGTGAGTTTGTGTACCAAAATTGTTGTAAGAAATGTGGAAGTATATCACTACATACAGAAGTAAAAGGTAATAATACCGGATTGTATTGTGATGATTGCGGTGCATGGGTAAAATGGATCGGAAAAGATGAACTGAGGGCATTTGAACATAGTCAGAGAGAAGAAAATAAAACAGAGAAGATTGAGTGTGAGATACCATTAGGTAGATTATGCTGTTTTAAGCCATTAAATAAGGATGCAATTTATTTTGGACATATGGCAGGAAAGGTAATTGATGATTTTGGAGATATGACATTTATGTATGTTTTGAAATGTGATGAAAACTATTACTTTTCAAGAAAAGTAATGATAAAACCAAATGATATACACACGCCTAGTGATGCGAAAAGATATTTTTGAATGTAGAAAACTAAAAATAGACATCCTGATACTTTGGCGAGTGGACAGGATGTCTATAAGTAACAAAACGGAAAACCGTCTTGATAAATCTGATTATAACAATTCTTTATGACTTAATCAAGTCGGTAATTCCTGAAAAATTATAAATGGAGGCAAAAGATTGAAATTAGAACAGCGTATGTCGGGCTGTAATGAGTACAGATGCGATTTGACTAAAGAGTTAGATGACATTTCTGGCATCTCCAAACAACATTACTATGATATGTTTCATCATTACATATTAGCAGATGAATGGTGTAAAAATCAAAAGTGTCTTGCTATTAGAGTGCCTGGAGGTACAGTTGGAGGTATTAATTTCGATAACAATAGCATCATAATAAAAATAGTGGTTGATACAAATTATGTGGTAAAAACATATCCAGCTAACGTAAATGAGTTAATTCAGAAGTTTGTTGGAGAAATAATAGAGTGGCAATAGAATAAATCTTTTATTATTACTTTTCAAATGCCTTATCTACAAGGCGTTGCAACGCTAACTTATCCGGAATTACTTGTTATATCCTTTCTCTAATTTGTTATTTAGGAATCTTTCATGGGTTCATGACTCCCATTGAAAGATTTAGTTTAAAAGAGGAAGGATTAACAGTATTAAGTTTGTTTGATGGCATAAGCTGTGGGCAAGTTGCATTTGAGAGAGTTGGAATAAAGGTGAAAAAATATTATGCTTTTGAAATTGAGACAAATGCTATAAAGATTACAATGAAAAATTATCCAAATACTGTGCAATGCGGTGATGTTTTTGACTCCAGTTTCACAGAATTCATTGATAAAAATATAGATATAGTAATTGGCGGTTCACCTTGTACTTTTTGGTCAAAAGCTAAATGTAATAAAACAGCAAAATCTAAAAAAGAATTAGATACCAATGGTACGGGTTGGAAACTTTTTATGAAGTATGTTGAGTGCATCAAAACTGTTAAACCTAAATATTTTTTGTATGAAAATAATGAAGGAATACCAGATAATATTTTATTAGAAATATCAAATCAATTAGGTGTTAAACCTATAATGATAGATGCTGCATTAGTATCTGCACAGAGAAGGAAACGCAATTACTGGACAAACATACCAAATATAGAACAGCCTAGAGATAAAGGGTTGTTGTTTAAAGATATTATTGTCAATGATCCTTCGCTCATAAAAGTTGATGAAAGAATTGGAAAAACAATGATAATATCAAAAAATTATGTGAAATATGATTTGGGAGGACATGGGTATTACTCTCAGCAGGATAGAGCATATTTTCCAGATTCTAAAGCACCAACAGTCCCAAGATGTAGAACAGAAACAAAGTTTAATCTATGGCTTGGTAATAATACATATAAAAAGACATGTCCTGTAGAAATAGAAAGACTCCAGACGTTGCCAGATAATTATACGGATTGTGTTCCTAAAACAAGAAGATTTGAAGCAATTGGTAATGGGTGGTGTGTTGATGTAATTGCACATATTTTTAGTTATATAGAATGACTTGAATCCCACGTTTCAAGTAGAAAAAGAAAAGGAGAAAAAACGATATGGAAATTATGAAAGTAAAAAATTATAAGGTGTTTGCGGAGACATTGAAAAGAAAAACTGGATGTGAAGTTACTATCAAGATTATGAATAGTAAAGATCACTATCATTTTCAATTGAATAAAGATGGTATTTCTCTTGGAGTATTATGCCTTGATCAAGGAGAAGCGTCTTTTGCTCCGTTTGTGTCACTTGATACGGCAAAAGATGATCAGTATATCAATGTAAAGTATATGCCAATGCTTGAAGACTTTATAGGTGTTCTAAAGGTATTTGATGAAATGTTTGTTTGTGAAGAAGAAGTATAGCTTTGAAATCTGCGATTTATCGGCAGGTTGAATATTTTGCCCCAAAGAGTCACCAGCACACTTTTGAGAGCCGTCTGTACATGGATAGTGCTCCTTAACGTGGAATAATCAGTAAGTTGCTTATATTAAGAAAGAAGATGAGTAAAATGCCTAAAATATTGGTTGATAATAGTAAAAAAAGAAAAAAACAAATACCATATGCAAAAAAAACGTGCCCATGTTGTGGCTCCGTAAGTGAAGTTTACGAGCATGAAGTAAAAAGTATTTCAATTAATGAAGAAGATTTTGAATTTGAATGCCCTTGTGGATACAAACTTGTTCTTTATAAATATTTTGGCGGGATAAAATATGACGAAAATTATTATTTAAAATGTGCAAAACACTTCTCAAAAAAAGTAAATACAATGTTATGGGACGATTTAAGGCATATGATTTATGGTTACTATAAAGAATATATTAATTTGAACCATACAGAAATGGTAGTAACACCTATCAATATTACTTTAAAAGTATTTATCGATCGTTTTGAACACAATAACTGGGGAAAATGTATATCAAAGAATAAATTTTATAAGGAATATATATACAATATACTTGAATTATCATGTGATATTGACGAATGTTCAATATATTCCCAGGCATTTGAAAGATTATATTGTAAATTCAATGAAGAAATGTCGTTTTTATGTCGAAGGAGATGTTGACTTAAAATTAGAATTGGTTGACGATAGTAAATTAATTGCACATTTTCGAAATGGAGATACTTATATTGATAGAAGTGAGATAAATGACATGATATTTGAGAAATTTGATAAATTAATGCAACAAGAAGAAACTAAACAAAGTGAGCAGGGAAATTCGATGTATGGAAATAGGTATTTTTGTTAAAAACATAGTATGGGGAAGAGTGTTCTGCTCAAATAGAATAATTAAGGAAGTGATTAATTGATTAGATATTTTTGTGATCTATGTGGGAATGAATGTAATAATAAAATATTTAGTGTCCCAATAGCTGCAACTTTTATAGAAAGTGAACCATCCGATTTATTACCAATTGAAATGGTTTTATGTAACAAATGTAGAAGTGATATATATAAGACAATTGAGAAAATAATTCCGTGTGACAAATTGAAAAAATTGAATACGTTTGCTCTTGACTTGAAAATTGGGAGAGAGTGATTTATATCTTGATTAAAGGAGGAGTTTATTTGAGAGATATTAATATTGTTATTAAAGACGCTTTTGGAAGAGAAACCAAAGCAAACACAAATCTAATAGAAGAAGATGTACTGCGGATGCTAATGGGATTGGAACCACGTGAACAGGATGGTGAGTAATGAAAATATGTGTTACAGGTCACAGACCAAATAAAATGTATGGATATGATATTTATAATCAGAAATGGACTGAGTTAAAAGAAAAATTCAAGAAGTTGCTTGTAGAAAATAAATGTGATGAAGCGATTACAGGCATGGCACTAGGAGTTGATACTGTATTTGCATTAGCGGTTTTAGAATTAAAAGAAGAAGGATATGATATAAAACTTCACTGTGCAATCCCATGTAAAAATCATTCATGCAAATGGATCAAAGAAAGTGTTGATTTGTACAATGATATTTTATCCAAAGCAGATACAGTAAAAATTGTGTCAGATGAAGAATATAAACCTTGGCTAATGCAAAAGAGAAATGAATATATGGTTGATTTAGCTGATAAAGTAATTGCTGTGTGGGATGGCTCTAAGGGTGGTACTTGTAATTGCGTAAGATATGCTGAAAAATGTGGTAAAGAGATTATTAGGATTATGCCATAAACTACAGAGGAGATAATGCGTAGAAGATTGATAGGAAATGTTTGTGCTGGTCTTGGTAATCCATTGCCAGTAATTTTTGACAACGAATGGACAGATAATAAAAAGTTTAATGAGGTTGTGAAGTTATTCTTTGAAGATATTTTAAATTCATTAAATGATGAAACTGTCAATGATATTGGCGGTTTTGATTTCAAAATAGAATTAAAAGATAACAGTTTCAGAATCCTATTTGGTATTGAACCATCATATATGTATGATTCGTATATCTGTTACTGCTTCGATAGTGATAAAGAGAAGAGTTGTATACATAAGGGACAGGCACTTGGATACTATGGTGCTGATATTAAAATCAAATCAAATAAGAGTTATAAGAGATGCGGCAAAGAATTTAGAGAATGTATAGACAGGCATTATGAAAATTTGATGAGGTGTTTAAATGAGATTAATTGATGCAGATGAGTTTAAAAATTTTTTACAAGCATTGGTAAAAGCTGGTGCGCCTTATGAAGACGTAATTTCTTTATTAGATAAAGAAAAAACGGCTTACGACATAGAAAGTGTCATAACTGAAATGAAAACGAAATCAAGAAAAATGTCTACAATAAAAGTTCCGCATAAGTATTACAGAGCAATAGGAACACGAGTATTTGAGAGTATTATTAGAAAAGGTGGAGTAGAGTAAACTTGCATTTCATAGGAGGAGAAAAAAAGAAGTTATGAGTATGGAAAGTCATTGTTACGTTATAGCTGGTTATGATTTGACTGGCAACGAAACAGATAAATTTAAAGATTGGAAGTGGTCGGATGATGGAGAAGATTATATTTGTAATCAATGCAAGGGTGAAATTCAGTTTTTTGATGATCCGATGAGTGGTTCACATTTATATTTTGGATATATCTTGGCTTCTGGTGATGAATATAGGAACTGTTAAGGAATAACTTTTTAATAGTGCGCAGGATTTTTCTTCGAGAGTGCCGCTCAAAAATCAGGCGCATAGCGGGCTATGTAACTGATTTTTGAGTGGTGCTATCGGAGAAAAAGACAAACAATATGAAAAGTTATTTTTGGACAGTTCCATAGTTTCGATACAGAAATATTTAATGTGTCTGATATTGAAAAATATTCTGGTAAGGTGAAAGCAGAATTGGTAAAACTTCAAGAACTGGGAGTGATTACAAAAAATCCACATTTTAAACCTGTGTTTAAGATTATTGTATTTGAAGAATGTAGATAGAAGAGAGGATTGAGAGAATGAATCTTGAACAGATTAAAGAGAAATTGAAAACAAGTGAATATGACTTCCTGAGAGAAGATAAGAATTTAGGTGATAATATCATTCTTTTGACTCTCGGAGGAAGTCACGCCTATGGAATGGATAAAGAAGGATCTGACTTAGATGTGCGAGGGATCGCCTTAAATTCTAAGAAAGACATTCTGTTAGGAACAGATTTTGAGCAGGTCGTGAATGCAGATACTGACACTACGATATATTCATTTAATAAAATGATTCAATTACTTACATCCAACAATCCTAACACAGTGGAGATTTTAGGCTGCAAGCCAGAACATTATTTACGTTTATCAAATATTGGAAAAGAACTTTTGGAAAATAGAAAAATGTTCTTGTCTAAAATTTGTATTCATACATTTGGAGGATATGCTGGTAGCCAGCTTCGTAGAATGGAAAACAAAGCCGCAAGATTAGTAGGTCAGGCACAGAATGAAGAATATATATTAAAGAGCATTAAAAATGCAGCATATAATTTTCGTTATAGATATGTACCATTTGGAGAAGATGACAGTCTTATGCTTTTTACAGCTCCGTCAAATAGGGATGATATGGAATCAGAAATCTTTATGAGTATTAATCTTCGTAATTATCCGCTGAGAGATTGGACTGGTATGTGGAATGAAATGAAGGCGATTGTAAGCAGTTATAACAAAATTGGCAAACGAAACGAGAAAGCAATCAGCCATGATAAATTGGGAAAGCATTGTGCTCATTTATTGAGATTATATATGATGTGTATTGATATTCTTGAAAAAGAAGAAATTATCACATATAGGACGGATGAGCATGACTTACTTATGAGTATTCGCAACGGTGAGTTTTTAGATGAAAATAGGCAACCGACTGCTGAATTTTATGATTTACTGAATGAATATGAGAAGAGATTTGATTATGCTAAAAATAATACCTCTCTTCCTGATGTGCCAGATCATAAAAGAATTAATGAGTTTAAGATGTATGTGAATGAGAGAATTGTGAAGGGAGAGGTATGATGGAAGTGTCTACAAGAGCAAAAGAGAGATTCTGTAAAGATCGTAATATTCCAATCAGGATATTCCAGGAACCATATTTTACTGATAGATTGACACTATATGATAAGTTCTATGGGACACTTAAAAAGTGGGATATCTTTTTAAGCGAACTATCCAAATATAATTGTGAACAGGATTATTTTGAAGAATACAATCGTGTAAAAGATGCTGCTATTTTGGATATTAAAAATACAGAAGCATATCATAAGTTTAATGAAGAGGATATGAACAAGTATGCTGTTACACATAAAAATCTTCCAAATAAAGATATATTTAAGTCTTCAAATGATGGTAAATGTTTTATCAGCATTGATATGAGAAAAGCTAATTTTTCTTCTTTACAACATTACAATTCAGATATTTTTGGTGGGGCAGAATCTTGGGAAGAGTTTATTGGGAGATATACAGGTAATCAGCACATAATCAATAGTAAATATATTCGTCAGGTTATTTTGGGTAATTGTAATCCTAAGAGACATATCACATATGAAAAATACCTTATGGATGGTGCATTGACATATTTAACAGAAGTGTTTATTTCAATGGATCGAGTTGTATTCTTTTCCAATGATGAAATTGTGGTTGATGTGTCTGATATGGACAAAAATAAACAAGAAAGAATCGTGTTTGCAATTCGCAATGGCATGAAAGATATGCCTGTTCCGTTAAAAACAGAATTGTTTATACTTCATAAAATTGTTAGGACAGATGGATATTATAAAGAAATTATTGATGAGAATGGTAATGCAGAGATAGAGTTTAAATGTTTAGATAATTATGCGTTACCAATTGTTTTAAGAAAGTTTCTTGGAGAAGATGTTACTGAAAATGACAAAATTTTTTACCACGAAGGATTATTGGCTAAGTTTATTGAAACTCCACAAATTGAGGTAAATATTGATGAAAAGAATTAATGTAGAAGTTCCGGCACCAGTAAATTACATCATACAGGAATTAGAGAAATGCGGACATGAGGCATATATGGTGGGTGGATGTGTAAGAGATAGCGTATTGGGAAGAAAACCTCACGACTATGATATTTGCACATCTGCCACACCAGATGAGATATTAAAAGCGTTTCCTGATGAAGAAATTATTCCTACTGGTTTGCAACACGGTACAGTAACGATTCTGATAAATAAAGAACCATTTGAAGTTACAACTTATCGGATTGATGGAGATTATTCTGATAATCGTAGACCTGACAATGTAACATTTACAAAGAATCTGGTTGAAGATTTACGGAGAAGAGATTTTACGATTAATGCTATGGCATACAATCCTAAAACTGGTTTAATTGATCCGTTTAATGGCATGGAGGATATCAAATATAAAAAGATTCGATGCGTTGGCTCCGCAGAAGACAGGTTCAACGAAGACGCTTTGAGGATATTGAGAGCAATAAGATTTGAAGCACAACTAGGTTTTGCAGGACTCCCAGAAACAATGTTTGAAATAGAACGACAATATGACAGACTAAAGAACATCTCAATTGAGAGAATTAATAGTGAATTTTGTAAAATAGTTGCTTCTGAACAATTCTGTGTTGAATTAGTTTTATATCCAAACGTATTTTCCTTATTTATCCCAGAATTAAAAGACTTGATAGGTTTCCAACAAAATAATCCATATCATGCATATGATGTATTCGATCATACAGTCCATGCAATAGAGAAATGTGAGTCTGATGATTTAGTGGTTAGATTTGCTGTTTTCTTTCATGATTTCGGCAAACCACATTCCTACCAAGATGGGGAAGATGGTATTAGACATTTTAAAGGTCACGGAAAGGTAAGTGCTGAAATTACAGACTCTATTATGAAACGTCTTAGGTTTGATAATGAAACGAGAAATAATGTAGTAGAACTTGTTTATTATCATGATGCGACTTTTGAGGTAGGAAATAAGTACGTTAAGAGATGGCTCAATAAAATTGGTGAAAAACAATTTAGACGGTTGCTGGAGATCAGAAAAGCAGATATTAAAGGGCAGAAACCGGATTATGAAGAATCTCGGATAGAGAAAGTAAATAATATAGAAAATATTCTTGAAGAAATATTATCTGAGAAATCTTGTTTCTCATTAAAGGATTTAGCGGTTAATGGTAACGATGTAAAAGAGGTGATGAAACTCAAAGAAGGTAAAGATATTGGGTATTGGTTGAATGAGATACTGAAACGTGTTATAGATGGAGAATTAGAAAATAATAAAGATGATTTGGTTTATTGGATGACAGGTGTTAGAGATGGTTGGATAAAATTTTAAGGAGGGTTTGATAATTTGAAGTGTTTTTATCATGTAGATGATGATGGGAAATGTGCTGCATTTTGGGTGTATTTAAGTGCAGGAGTATATGATGGATATGAGTCAGAATTTATTCCTATCAATTATGGAATGGAATTTTCTTTTGACAAGATAAATCCTAATGAGCAGGTATATATTGTTGACTATTCAATTATGCCAGACGAAATGAGAAAACTGTTAGAAATAACAAAAGATGTAACCTGGATTGATCATCATAAATCAGCAATAGAAAGATATACGGATTTTGAAATTCCTATTCGTGGAATTAGATATGACGGGATAGCCGGTTGTATGCTTACATATTGTTGGTTACATCATATGACTGAAAGAGGAGGTGGCAATCCGAAAAAATTTGATATTTCTATGACAAAAGATGCACCTATGTTTACAAAATATATCGCTGATTATGATGTATGGGCTTTTGAATATGGTGATGATACAAGATATTTTCATATGGGATTTGATGCATACGATAAAAGCCCAGATAACGAGATTTGGTATAACCTTTTAGATGATGATGCGGAGAATAAATATATTGAAGAAGGAAAAGTAATCATCAAGTATCGTGATAGTTTTGCAAAAGAATACTGTGAGTCCAAAGGTTTTGAAACAGAATTTGAGGGATATAAAGTGTATGCAATGAATGTTGGACTTGCTGGTAGTGATTGGTTTAAATCTGTGGATGACGATTCATATGATATTTTAATGCCATTTTCATTCAATGGAAGGAATGGTACATGGACATATAGTATGTATTCAAAAACTGTGGATGTTTCTAATATTGCAAAGAAATATGGTGGTGGAGGTCACAGAGGAGCGGCAGGATTTAATATGGATAAACTGATTTTGAGATGTGAGGTAAATTAAAATGAATAGCAAAGAAATAATTGGTAAAATATCATTCTCTTTTACAAACGAGAATGGTGAATCTGTTTCACTAAAGAAAACTTTCACTGGAGATGAAGAAGAAATAGGAAGAATTGATTGGCTGTTAGATGAGTTTAAATATTTTTTACAGGCAATGAGTTTTTCAGAATCAATGACAGATAGAATAGTTTATCTTGAAAAAGGTGAAAAGCTACTTGATGAAGAAGGAGAAGTGTTAATCGAAGTAGAGTGATGAAATCGAGATTTCAAGGCAGAAAAGAGGTGATAGATAACGAGAGTTTACAAAGAAAAGCAGTTCCTAATATTTGATTTTGAAGATGGAAGAACTGTAAAATATGATTTTGCAACAAAAACTTGTATAGGAATCAAAGGTAAACCAGTAAAAGGATTACAGAGCCAATTATCAGGTATAACAATGAATCAAATAATTGAGTATTGTACTGATGAGAAATATGCTAAATTCCTAAAATTTGTGCAGAATAGATACCCAAATTACATATCAAATGTAGGCACAATTCTTTCAAAAGTTCCACAGTATTCAAAGTTTGAACAGATTTTTTCGGCTGGATTCGATAGTATTGTAGACAGAAATTTCACAAAAACAATTAATGACATTCCAAAATCTTTAATCAAAATTGCTAGAGATAGACAAATAAAAATATCAGATAGATTTTGTGATTATTGGAAAAGAAATCCTGATGCTCATTATTTGGCGTATCAGCTTGATTATATATCTTTAACAGATGAAGACATTAATAAAATTTTAAGCAGAGAAAATTATGATTATGCCGATGGAATTAGTAATTACTATTCCTATTTTAACAAGTTGACTGAAGAATACGGATATAACCCAAAAGCATTGTTGATATATATTGATACTCTAAAAACTTTTGAGGCAATAGAGGATATGAATCATTTGCTTGGTGAATTGGTGGATTATGCGAGAATGATGAATACGATCAGTCCTAAATTTGATAAATATCCACGGAATTTTCTTACTACACATAAGATTGCATGTAGAAATTATAACAGACTGAAGAAAGAATTTTCTGAGGAGATATTTAAGACAAGAATAGATAAGAATTTAGAATGTGCATTTGGAGATTATCAGTTTATTTATCCTGATAGCACCCAGGATATTAAGGATGAGGCAGTAGCACAAAACAATTGTGTAGCTTCTTACATAGATAAAGTTATTGATGGAGAATGCCATATTATGTTTTTGCGTAAGAAATCTAACCCCAAAGAGAGTCTTGTCACTATCGAAGTACGAAACAATCACATTGTACAAGCTAGAAGAAGATTTAATGATCCTGTAACATCAGAAGATCAAGAGGCTATTGATAAATGGAATAAAAAATTTGCAGATAAAGAAAGGAAAGTAGCATGATTACAAAAGGGAATGAGATTAGATTGATTAAGCCAATGGGAGTATTTGATCACATTGGAGAAGTTTGTGAAGTAACAGATATATCAGAAGATGGTGTTATTAGTTTCAAATTTGGTGGCTGTCATCTTGGGTGTATGTCTTATAACGAATTTGAAAAGTATTTTGAGTTAGTAGAAAAAGAAGCACCTGAAAAAGAAATAAATGAAGATACTAATTCTATGACAGAAAACAAAGAAGTGTATGAATTGATTGAGTGGTGTAAAGAGAATGATAAACCATTTTATCTAAAGCTGTATTTGAATGTACTAGAAAAGAGAAATAGTATTACACAATCAATTCTTGGAATGTATAAAAATAGATTGTGTTTGGTGCAATTTAAGAATAAAACTTTCAAGGATTCAGATTTTAGTGGATTAAAAATTATGCTTTAATAGTGGCATTGCGAACATGATTATAAATATTACTGAATTTTGTTGGTTCAGTTTGTTGTGCAACAACTATTAAACCCTGAAGTCTCTTTTGAGAGTGTTCGTCATTTGGATTATTCTTATAATTACGCAATTCATTTATTACTTTATAGCTTAATGAGTTAGGGATACTGAGGTTCCCATTAGGAGAAATGATAGCTCCAGTAACAGATTTTGGATAAATACTTGTGTAGTATTTTACTTTTGATCTTGAAAGTCTATATAAATATTTGAAAATAATATTATAAATTATTTCTTTGTGCTTATGTGAAATTTCGTGCTGTGAAGAAAAAGTAATATCATCTACATATATAGACATAATTATATCATTTTTATCACAAAAATTTTGTAGTTCATCAAACATATTATGATTCGCTAAATAAGATAGGATTTGACTTGCAGGAGAACCAGAAATTAAATGATTTGTAGTTTTTATTCCCTTGGATAAAAGGAATTGTTCAATAGGTTCTGGTTCCTGAATATCACATAAAGTTAAGTCGATAGTAACAAAATTAGTGAGAATATTGGCTATATCAGAAGATGTTTTTAAATCAACTTTAAAAAATTTATACACTGTTTCACGAGTTATGCATGGAAAAAATGCTGTTAAGTCTATTTTGAAAAGAAAATTACAGTTTTGGTGTATAACAGCATTATCAACATAAGATTTTCCTTTTATACCAGAGAATACATTGGAAGGAACTTCTATTTTATTTAATTCACATTTTATGTTTTTCTGAATTTTTTTAAGAGAATCCGAAGGGACTTCAATTAAGCGAGGTTTTGGATTTGCTTGTATATATGGCTTAATCTGTTTTGCGGTAAAGTTTTGATTTAAATATTCTTTTGTTGGTACATTTAATAGTGTCATTAAATATTTCTTTGAAGATAATTTAAACAAATTGGATTTTACTGGATCTATCATAATTAACCTCAATATTCTAATTAATGCTGGTGTTAGTTAGAAACAATGCTGATTAATAAGCGAATAATATCAGCTAATGTTTCAGAACTACAGTTAGACATAATCAGTGTGAGTAGAACGATTAATGATACAAAAATGATCACCATTTTTTTAGTAATACGAACCTTTTTGTGAATGTCAATGGTGATTTCAAACTTATCCGCCTTTTTCATGAGCTTCACCTCCTTGTTATTATATTGGCTCCATAATGGAGTCTCCCTAATCCTCAAATAACAAAGAGATATGGTTATAGCGTATATCTATCTTACACCAGCAAAATTACCTCTCCCTAGAAGCACTTTACTATACTTCTTTAAAAGAAGTATGTAAACGAATATATGACGCTTGGTGCTGTTGGGGTGTAGAGGGGTGGTACAGAGCCTGTCCCTCTTAAAAAAATGCTCATAAATTATTGAGCATCCATTCGTTACATAAAATAACGAACCAAACGGGAGTAAATCTGCTATATAACACTGATGTCTATAACTATATACCAATTTGTACCAAATGTCAATTGGAAAGCAAACATAAGCTCTATTAAATTTTTATAAATAGGTGATAATCATGTAATTAGAAAAAGCAGTAATTGAAAAGAAGAAATATAAACATACACTTGACTATCTACCAGAGTGTTCAATCACTCAATCAGATAAATTTCGTTGTTTTCATTTTGACCTCCTTTCTTATGAGGAATGTTCAAGTTTGTGCCTTGAGCATTCTGATAGGTGGTCAAGTGCGAAAAGGATAAAAAAATGATTGATAGTAATGAAACTATTATGTATGAATCAGGAAAAGATTTAGGATATCAGGAAGGATATGATAATTGTAAAGAAGAGATGAAAGAAATTATAGAATCTATGGCTTATGAAATAGCAGAGTATAGATATCCAAAACAGTATGCTTATAATGAGGATCAAATAAAATCAATTATGTTTGAGTTTGGATATACTGAATGAAAAATCTGTTTCATCCAGAGGAGGCGAAAAGAAATAGTAACAAGAGAAGTTAATATAGAAATGAATCCACAGGAATTAGCTGAAGAGTTCTGGAATATGGATTCAGCGCAACAAGCAGATTTTTTCAATATATTAGCAGATATTATTGAAGAAAATCAAGGTAGAGGAATGATGCAATTAGATTACATAGTAATGGAAAATGCGTTATATCCGCATGGTGCAAGATTGATAAATATGTTGGCAGATAAAATTAAGGAAGTTTAAGAGAAATAACACAGAAAGGAACAAAGGTGCTGCAGCCGTGAGGTGATCATGCCTTTCTGGGAAAGAAAATATTTGAGAATAATAATTATGAATTATGGCAAGGTGATTGTCTAAAACTAATGGATGATATTCCTGATAGATCTATAGATGCAATTATCACAGATCTTCCGTTTGGGCAGACCGCCAGGAATGCTTGGGATATAGTAATTCCATTTAATGACTATATAACTTTAGAAGTGAGAAAGAAACCAAAGGTATTTTATAAAGATGATTTTCTTTTGTGGTGTTATAAGCAAGGAGAAACTGATTATAATGGTGCACTTTCGTATTTTGAAGAAAATAAGTCTATGGGGTTATGGACTCAATATAAAAGAATCATTAAAGATAATGGCGCAATTATTCTATTTGCAAACGGTATGTTTACCGCTGATCTTATGGAGAGCAACCGTGAGATGTGGAAATACAATCTCATTTGGGAGAAAACACAACCTACAGGGTTCCAGAATGCTAATAGAATGCCAATGAGATATCATGAGGATATGTGTGTTTTCTATAAGAAACAACCAACGTATAATCCTCAGAAAACAAACGGACATATCAGAAAAGTTAGTACAGCGTCCCACAAAAGAAATAGTAAGCAGTCAACAAATTACAACGAAATCAAAAATCATACATATGACAGTACAGAGAGATTTCCTAAGTCAGTTTGGCTATTCGCCAAAGATACCCAAAAGTGTGCATTAACTCCAACTCAAAAGCCAGTAGCCTTAGTAGAAGAAATAATTAAAACCTATACAAATGAGGGTGATACTGTGCTTGATTCAACGGCTGGTAGTATGACAACTGGTGTGGCTGCCATTAGGACAGGCAGGAAGATTATCTGTATTGAGAATGATGAAGAGATATTTAATACTGGCAAAAATAGAATTATGGAATGTGTGAAAGAAAATAAATAAAAGTATTCCAAAATGTCTTTTAAGGACTATTGGATAGAGGTACTTCTAATGCCTTATGTACACAATGTTGTCTACATAAAATGGGTGTGATACCCAATAGAAAGCCAATTTCATCGGTAAAATTATCCGCTGTATAGAAGATGAAATAGAGTAAGCAGAAGAAATTATATTTTTATTGGCAGTTGCAAATGTCAATAAAAAATCAGCAATTCAGTAGACTATGAAAGGAGATATACAAGTAATTCTAGGTAATATGTATGCGCATACCTTGTAAATACAGTAATTGCAAGGAAAAGATAAAAATATAAATTCAAAACCTGCTGATCTGATGGAATTAATTAGTAATGCTCCGCAGAACCAGACAATAGGTGATAATTTAGTAAGAGCATGGTCAAAAATAAACAGTACCCAATATAAGAAAATAGTTTGCTCAATATCTGGGGGATCAGATAGTGATGTAATGTTGGATATTTGTACAAAATGTGACAAAGACAATAAAATTGAGTATGTATGGTTTGATACTGGTTTGGAGTATCAAGCAACAAAAGACCATTTAAGATATCTTGAAGATAAATATGAAGTAGAGATTAAAGAATATAAAGCTATAAAACCAATTCCGTTGACTTGTAAACAATATGGTCAACCTTTTATTTCAAAACATGTCAGTGAGATGATAAGACGATTACAGAAATATCATTTCAAGTTTGAAGATAGAGATTTTGATGAATTATATTCAGAATATCCAAAATGTAAATCGGCATTAGAATGGTGGTGTAATAAGAAAAAATCACCTGCATTTAATATTAAACAAAATAAATGGTTAAAAGAATTTCTGATTAAAAATCCACCAACTTTTCAAATATCAAATTTATGTTGCAAATATGCTAAAAAAGATGTTGCCCATAAATTATTAAGTGAAAATGATTATGACTTACAAATAGTGGGTGTAAGAAAAGCAGAGGGAGGAGTTAGATCAACTGCTTATAAGAGTTGCTTTGACAAAAATGGAAGCGGATATGATAATTACAGACCGTTATTTTGGTATAAGGATATAGATAAAATAGAATATGATGAACATTATAATATAATACATAGTAAGTGTTATAGTGAATACGGATTCAAACGTACTGGTTGCGCTTGCTGTCCTTTTGGAAGAGATTTTGAAGAAGAATTGATTGCTGTAGAGAAGTATGAACCAAAATTATTTGTAGCTGTAAATAATATTTTTGGCGATAGTTACGAGTACACAAGAAAATACAAAGAATTTTATAAGGGGATGGACAAGAAGAAAAAAGAAATAAATAAATGACAATGAAAATTTCGATTCATTGTATGTCAAAAAGTAGAAGCAAAATAAGCATATGCAAAAATTAGAATAATGAAAAACAGGAGGAAATGAGGTTTCTGCGCAGAATAAATCATGATTTACTCCTAATAAAGAATGGAATATCAAAAGAAAATTAAGTGTGAACTGTATAGAGACTCTATGCAGAATTATAAGAAATATGCAATTCGTCCTGCTCAATTAATCATAGCAGACGTTCCCTATAACGTAGGAAATAATTTTTACGGTTCAAATCCGATGTGGTACAACGGAGGAGATAATAAAAAAGGTGAAAGTAAATTAGCTGGTAAGGCGGCATTCAATTCTGATTTCAATTTTAATCTGTATGAGTATTTTCACTTTTGTTCCAAGATGCTTAAAAAAGATGATACGAAACCAGTACCACGAGGCAGAAGCAGTAATTCACCTTGTATGATTGTTTTCTGCTCATTTGAACAGATTCAGACTCTTATCAAAGCAGCAGAGAAGCATGGATTTATTCATTACATACCACTTGTGTTCTGTAAAAATTATAGTCCACAAGTTCTTAAAGCTAATATGCGTGTTGTAGGTGCTACAGAGTATGCGTTGCTTTTGTATCGTGACAAGTTGCCAAAATTCAGAAATGGTATTCAGATTGATGAGAATGGTAAAAATATTCCAGGAACAGGGCATATGATCTTTAACTGGTTTGAATGGAAGAAGGATGGAAAAGAGATACCAAAGATCCATCCAGCACAGAAACCAGTAGCAGTTCTAAAACGGCTGATTGAGATATTTACTGATGCTGGAGATGTGGTTATTGATCCTTGTGCTGGTTCAGGCACAACACTGAGAGCCGCTTATGAGCTTGGTAGAAGTGCTTTCGGTTTTGAAATTGACCGTAATTTCTACCAGAGAGCAAAAGATGAAATGTTGAATTTTACAAAAGAAGAATAGATACATATAGACTTAAAACATCGGTTTTATGGCAGGAGGTGATATAAATAAGAATTTATTATGAAAATTATTGTGGTGACTCAGGACATTTCATTTTAAAGAAAACAGAAATTCCAAAGGCTATTATGTCGGCTTGGAATATTGAAGCAAGTCTAAGTATTGTTATAGAAAAGATTGGCAAACATCAAGAAAAATGCAAATTAATTTTTTCTCCGTTAGAAGATAATGATATAAATAATGAATGGCTCAAAGAATATGGTCTTTATATAAAAGATGGAGATGAATACAGAGAATTGCATTATATCAAAGATGATAGTTTAGCATGGAGTCCCAATAATTATGATGGGATTTTACAATTAGTATAAGGTTGGTGATAGATATCCGAAAAGGGTTTGAAAAGCGTTTTAATCATGGTGACATTGTTTATTGGTGTAATAAAAGCGGGAACGAATACAACGTCAAATATGGCAGAGTAGACGAACAATTTTCTGATGCTGTATGTATAGATTTATTAGAACCAAAAGAAACAAGATATATAGATGGAGTTCCGATTGATGAATTTAAGGACAATCAAAAATATAGAAAGCTTCCTAAAGACTGGACATATAATACAAAATTATTTGATTTGGAATGGAGAATTGATCCTGAAGATGAAAAACTATTTAATGAATTATGTGTACGGATAGATGAGCCAAAGTCAATTAAGAAAGCATATGAATCAGGATTACTTGTTAAATCAGATAAAATTTTTCATGGACATATTGAAACAGATATTACTAAAGAAGGGTTTCGTATTATCAAGAAATATCCTATGTGGCAACATCATATAACTCATGTGAGCATCAGACCAGATAAAGTTTATTTTACATATCAAGAGGCAAAGGCTGAAGTAGAAGAGTATCTTGCAGAATTTAGGAGACAAGCTGCATTATCTGATTATGAATGGGCAGTAGAGGAGATTGACAAAACTCTTAATCATTGGAAAGTATTTCAGGATGCTACAGACGAGGAAGTGAATGCGTATCATGAATGGTTACTTTCTATGAAAAATGTAGAAGAAATTGAAACGAGAATCAGTTTTGGAAACATTCAGTGGAAATATGAAAAGAACAAGAAGTGGAATAATATTGTTTTGTAAATGGTGGTGATAATGTTGGAATGTAAAAATTGCCCATATTATAATTATGCTTTAGGCGGTCAGTGGTGTGATAAAGTCGGTGGATATGTTTACAGATTTGGCTATTGTAATGATATTTATGGTGTAGAAATAAAACATAAAAATCAATGCAAACAAAAGAGAAGAAATAAAAGAGAACGTGATCAGAAACATAGAAACCATCTTAAATTTCTTGCTGAAAATGTAACAGGGTATCCATCTCCAGTTATATATACTGACGAAATTTGGATTAAAGCACAAGGATATGTTGAAAATTCAAAACCATATTATAAGAGATTGTATCGTGGAAGAGGAAGGCATAGTAATTCCAATTATCATAAAAAAATGTCTAATAGAAAGATCTGAAGATACAAAGGAGAATTACCAAAAAAGGGGAACCTAAGTCATAAATTATATGATTTTTGGTGGGAATTGTGTTAGACAATCAAATTTTCATTTCATAGAAAGGATTAATTAATGTGATAAAAGAAGAACAAAATGATAAACGATTTTTTGTTGATTGTTTTTATTCAATTGATATTGATAAAAATCGTTTAATATGTGAAAACGGGAAAGATTTTTCCGGATTAATGATAAATCCAGAAATATTGTTAAGTTTGGGAATTAATAGAGTTGATGTTGTTTATTTAGATTGTCATGGTTATTGGAAAAGATATCCTGACTATATGGATATGCAAGTTCCAGGTGTCGGACGAACTATACATAACGATTGTATAAAGTATGTTAAACTTGAAGATCTTAATGAACAATATGGGGCAAATTGAAAAGAATAATTTTTATAATCAATAGAACAACTCTTTCATTGAGAAAATAGGAGGGATGACTTGATTGTTGGAGGATATGATACCGATGATTTGACAGATAGACAAAACCATGTATTTCGTAAATTATATAACAATCCAGTAGCCAATAATAATCTATTAGCTTTGAATTTTCTATCTTATTCTGTACGTAAAAATTTTAGATGTAGAGAATTTTATAATTATGAAGATGATTGCGATTACCTGTTAGAAATAAAAAAGGAAATATTGGATAAATACGGAATTGATTTAAAAGAACTGTATACTTAATTAAAAGCACAAGGAGGAATCGCTTGAAAAGTAATATATTTATTCCCAAAATAATCAATGTAGGATACCAAAATCGTTCTGGTACTTACACAGGTAAATTGGCATATGTAATTTACTATGACGAAAAAGGCAAACTGAGAAAAGAAGCATCTTGGAATAGTTGGCGTGACAAAAAGATTCCTAATGAAGAATTTGATAATGTGCCGACAACGGGATTTGTACTGAATAAAAAGGTTGGTGATTATTCTTCGGGATGGGATCACCGTCAAGCATATTGTAGAGTATATGATCCACGTAACTTTGAGTTTGAGATAACCATTGAAAATCTGTTATATATTCTTGAAAATGCAAATTCCATCAAAGGTAAAGGACTCGAAGGAGAATTTGTTTATGGCTGGGACGGTAAGGATTTGGTACTTATGCCAGTGGAGTCTCCTGATTATAAGCAGATCACAGAATATAACAAAATCGTACATAATAATGAAAGCATTAAAGCAAAAGATTTAATTGTAGGTGCTACATATCTTACAAAAGATAACGAAGAATGGATTTATGTAGGAAGATTCGACTATTATGACAGTGGCTATAAGTGGACTGAAAATGGAGAAGTAAAAACAAGCAAATCAGGGAAAGAAATCCCACGTGTACATGGTAGATATGGCTATGAGTATATTGATTATGACTATATAGACAACTATCCATATGGAAAATATTATTGGTTTGCTACTGAAAATAATGATATATGGAATTTCAAACAGTTTAAAAGTATTTCCCAAAATAAATTTATTAGTTGTGTCGATGATAAATGCACATCAAAATATTCTGATATATTTTGGGCTTTGGAAGGCTCACATCATTATTCACCATATGATCCATTAAAAGATGTTGTATGTAATATGACATTGGGGGATTTTTTGGATTTAGGAATTAGAAAACATAGTAATGGAGAAATATATTATAGGAGCTTTAAATTTATAAGTTCACATGCTGGTGATGATGAATCTTATTTGGCGGATGATTGCTATGGAGATGATAAGGGTAAATTCCAAATAAAGAAATATATTAAGGCGGATAAAGATAAATGGTCTTATGGATATAGAGTGGGTTATGAAACAAAAATTTTAAAACCTATGGAATTAAAAGAAATATATGAAATTATGAAACCAAAATATATTCAAAAATATCTAGCAAATGGTAGAGAATATGAAAAGGAGTACAAAATATGAGCAAAAATGATGAAAGAGTTTTACAGTTAAAGCAGATTATTGATAAAAAGAAAACAGAACTAAAAGGATCAAAGAAATTCACACCACTTACAAATTGTGTTTTAGATTTGGAAGGGCAGAAATACAATTTGAATGTTCTCCAGTTTGATGATTTGCAGTTGTTGTTTGTTAGATTGAATATGTATTTAATGTCTGCTAAAGATTTGGGAATCAGTTTGAAAGTTTCGGGGTATAACATCGCAGAATGGATCACAGATATTAGATGTAAAATTGAGATTTTCGAGTACAAGAATAAAGAAGCGGAGCTGAAAGCATTGGAATCTAAATTGGACAAGATGTTATCTGATGAAAAGAAGACTGAATTAGAGTTGGATGAAATTGCGGCATTGTTGAATTGAGGAGAGGATAAATGAATAAAGAGGTTGCACCAGCGATAAATCCATTAAAAGGAATAGATATTGAGGATAAAAATCTAAAAGTAGTTTACTTAAAATCTGGAAAATACCTTGTTGATGGAGAAGTAATAACTGTTGAATCATATAGTGAAGCTAAGGTTCAGGTAAAAGACGTTTCTAACATTAGAATAATTACAGAGAACAAGTACATAAAAGAATATGTATGTGGCGAAGAAAAATTATCTGTTAAACAGTATGATGAGCAAATAAATCAGTTGTTATCAAAAAGAAAGTATGACGGTTACGAAGAAGAGTGGGAAAGTCTTGATGATGAATTTGCATATAGAAAATTTATGCAATTGTGGACACCAATTTATAACACCAAGCAAGAAATAAGTGAACCTTTATTAGTACAGTTTGAAAAGACAAAGTATGATACAGGTTGCCAATATATTCATAATGCATTTCTTAATGGTGATGACAAAGATTTTACACTTTTTACATATGAACAGGGACAGGCATGGTTGGGAATTACAAGGGAATGTTTTGAAGAATTAGGAATGGAATATAAGGAAAATGCAAATTATTCTGCGACTAATAATAAAAAGATTTGGAGTAATTCTTCTCATAGTTGTATTAGATATGTAACGGGTTTTGGCGGTTATGTATTTGATGATAGTTGGGGAAATCCACGAGTTATAGAAGGTACTTTAGAAGATGTAAGGAAAAGATACGAAGACGATAGAAGTACAATAAGGAAAATAATTATAGATAAATATAACAATCATTTTGGCTGTATTGATGCTGGTAAGTTTGATTTTGATAGATTAAGAACTATCATTTCAAATGCACAAAGAAATTTATTTGACATAGATCCCAAACAGAAATCATATCAAGCGTGGCAACGAGCAAAAGATAAATTAAAAGAAGCTCAGGACATGATAAACGTGGCTTATGAAGTGAAGAAATAGTCTTGAAATTTTGCTTTCATCGATATAGGAAAGGAGAAATATAAAACGTGGGAGAATTTAATCCTTTTGAATTAGATGAATTTTCGTGGGATATGTTGAACGTGTATCTTAAACATGGTTATGGAGAATCAAAATTATACACTACAACATTTTTTAGCTGTCATTTAACAGATGAAACAGTATGTATGACATTAAGAGAGTTATATAACAAAGCTGTAGATTATGAAGGCATCCTTTGGAGTGAAAAGCATTAAGTATGTAAATAGACAATGAATCCAGAGTTTCAAGATTTAAAGTGAGGTGATTTTGATGTTAATACCTGCGATTATAAAGAAAAATGAGATACAAGAAGCATTTAAAAGATATTATTATTCAGATGACATGATGTACGAAACTGGAGGCTTAAATAATTGGTTGCCAAATATTCAAGAAGAAACTGAAACAGGGAGATTTCAATATGCAATCGTAAATACGAAAGAAAAACTTATTGGATATTTGGACTACTATGTTGACTGGTATAGTTCCTGTGCTTCAAGATTTGGATTAATTTCTTTTGATAGAGGGAATCCAATTGTAGGAATGGATTTATATAAGGAATTGAAGAAACTTATTTATGATTATAAGTTACATAGAATTGAATGGAGAATGATAGGTGGTAATTCAGTAGAGAAAAATTATGATAAGTTTTGTGAAAAATTTGGAGGTACTAAGCATGTTCTGAGGGATGCTATTAAGGATAAATACGGTAAATATCACAATGATATTATTTATGAAATTATCAATAATTAAGCATTAAAATATAATTCAAAGGCATATAGGATTGAAAGGAAGAAAAAAATTATGAAGAAAGTATTAGTAGTTGTAGACATGCAGAATGATTTTGTTGATGGAGCTTTAGGAACAAAAGAAGCAGTTTGTATTGTAGATAATGTAACAAATAAGATTAAAGATTTTGATGGTAAGATTTTTGCTACGCTCGATACTCATTACAACAATTATTTGCAAACTTCTGAGGGTAAAAAACTTCCAGTTCCTCATTGCATCAAAATGACAAATGGATGGTTACTAAATGAAAAAGTGATGGAAGCACTATCGGATAAAGATTATAAGATTATCGAAAAAAATACATTTGGATCTGCAACATTAGTTGATGAAATTGTAAAACTTACATATGGTTATGAATTTGAGATTGAACTTATTGGATTATGTACAGATATTTGCGTGGTTTCAAACGCATTGTTGCTGAAAGCATATTTTCCAGAAGTAAAAATGACAGTAGATGCAAGTTGCTGTGCTGGTGTTACACCTGAGAGCCATAAGGCAGCGTTAGACACAATGAAGATGTGCCAGATTGATGTGATTGGAGAATAGCATATGATTAAAGTAAATGATGAAGTAATTAATATTGATCATTTTCCAGATGGAACACAGAAGTTATTAGTAGAATCTATGTGGAGGGCATCTGGAGATTACAGCATTGATTGGAGATACGAAAAGGAAGAAGAGTTATCAACACTGATTTATATTACAAGACATTTAAGAAATAATCCTTATACGAAATCAGTGAGATTGAAAATGAATTATCTTCCAAATGCAAGAATGGATCGGATTCACGAAAGAGATGAAGTATTTACATTAAAAAGTTTTGCAGATGTTATTAATTGGCTTAAATTCGATTTAGTAACGATTTTAGATGTACATAGTAATGTAGGAGCAGCACTAATTGATAATGTGATTATAGAAACTCCAAAGATTTATATTAATGAAGTAATTAAGCAGATTGAGAAAGATAATACGAATTTGATTTTATATTTCCCAGACGAGGGAGCAGCAAAACGATATTCTGATATGTTCCCAAAGTACAAATACTGTTATGGTGAAAAGAAAAGAGATTGGGATACAGGAAAGATTCTTGGTTTAGATATAAAGTCTAATGGTATTAACTTGTCTGGCAAAACAGTTCTTATGATTGATGACATTATTGCATATGGTGGCTCCCTTTATTATAGTGCAAATACTTTGAAAGAAAATGGTGTAGATAAAATCTATGCTTTTGCAACGCACACTGAAAATTCGGTTCTTAATATGGAGAAGGGCACTTTGATTAAGTCTTTGGAGAATAATACAGTAGAGAGGCTGTTTACAACAAATAGCATTTTCACAGGTGAACATGAAAAAATTACAGTTATGGAGGTTTAAATAAAAATGAGTAATACAATGGCATTATTGCTTTCTGATACATATAAACAGTGTCACGACAGAATGTATCCTACAGGGCTTACTAAATTGGTTTCATATTGGGTTCCAAGAAAATCCATGTTGAAGACTCAGAATAAAATGGTATTCTTTGGACTTCAAGCATTTATTAAAGAATATCTGATTGAGTATTTTAATGATAATTTCTTTGCATTGACAAAAGATGAAGTATTAGAGTTGTATACAGATTCGATGGATATTCAAATCGGAAAAGAGAATTATGATTGGGATAAGATCATTAATCTTCACAGTCTTGGATATTTACCACTACAAATTAGAGCATTGCCAGAAGGGACTTTAGTGCCTATGGGCGTTCCTTGTATTGAGATTACAAATACACATGATGGTTTTGCGTGGCTTGTACAGTGGATTGAATGTATTTTACAGGTAGAACTTTGGAAACCATGTTGTCATGCAACTATTGGATATATGTATAGGCAGATTGCGGATAAGTGGTATGAAAAGACTGTAGAAAATATTCCTTCATCTATGGCTTGTGCAGATTTTGGTATGCGGGGAATGTCATGTATGGATGAAGCTACAAGATGTTCTGCATCTTGGCTGATTTCTTTTGATAAGACATCGACAATTCCGGCAATCAACTATATTGATAAGTATTATAGTGCTGATTGTAAAAATAATAGATTGGGCATTGGAGCAGTTTCTACAGAACATTCGGTTATGGGAGCAAATTATTCCATTGATGGAGATGAGGCAACATTCGTAAAGCGTCTTTTGAATGAACTTTATCCAAATACATCATTCAGTATGGTTTCAGATACCTATGATTATTGGAATATGGTAAATAACATTCTTCCACAAGTAAAAGATGATGTTATGAATCATAATGGTAAGTTATTGATTCGTCCTGATAGTGGAGATATTGTAGATATTTCAGTAAAAACAGTAGAAAAATTGTGGGAAATTTTTGGTGGTACAGTGAACTCTAAGGGATATAAAGTGCTTGATCCGCATATTGGTATCATTTATGGGGATGGGTGTACTTTATCAAATGTAGATATTATTTGGTCTGAATTAGAAATACGTGGTTTTGCTGCTAATTGTATTGCATATGGTGTTGGTGCTTTCTGTTTCTCAGCAATCGTTGAAAATGGTAATCTTATTGTAGCAACAAGAGACACTTTTGGTATTGCTATGAAAGCAACATACGGAGTTATTAATGGAAAGAAGCTGATGATTTATAAAGACCCTAAAACTGATACAAGTAAGTTGAAGAAATCTCATAAAGGATGTTGTAGAGTATATGCTGGCGAAAATGGAGAACTTATATGTAGAGATGAACTTCTTGAAATGAGTGATAATACGCTCCTGAAGGCAGTATTTGAAAATGGAGAACTTGTCAAAGAAGATACATTTTTAGATATTCGTGAAAGATTATATGGGCGGAGGTAGTAATTGATGATAAATGAGTTTAGAGGAAAATATTTTTTCCTCAGTAACTTTTATGAAGTACCAGTGACATATAGGGGAATTACTTATAGAAATAATGAAGCAGCTTTTCAGGCTCAAAAAGTAAGTAGTGAAGATGAACGTAAAACTTTTGCAAATTTAAATCCATCAGATGCTAAGAAAAAAGGTAGACATGTAACATTAAGAAAAGATTTTGATTGGGAATCCGTTAAGATTGTTTGGATGTATGAAATCTGCAAGGCAAAATTTTCTCAAAATGAAGAATTAAGAGATAGGTTGTTAGCAACAGGAGATGAACATTTAGAGGAAGGCAATACTTGGGGAGATAGGATTTGGGGAACTGTAAATGGTATTGGTGAAAATAGATTGGGTAAGATTTTAATGCGAGTTAGGGAGGAATTGAGAAGTGAATGATTTTAACGCAATAGAGCTAAAAAATAAATGTGTGGAATGGATCAGAGATTTCTTTGAAGAAAATGGGAAAGATTGTAATGCCGTTGTTGGAATTTCGGGCGGGAAGGATAGTTCTATTGTAGCTGCCTTATGTGTGGAAGCACTTGGTAAGGACAGAGTAATTGGTGTATTGATGCCAAATGGAGAGCAAAGCGATATTTATTATTCGTATTTCTTGTGTGGAAATCTTGGTATTAAATTTGTTACGGTTCCTATTGAAGACGCTGTTAATGGTGTGCTTAATGCGATGAAAGAGAATGTAGATATTAGTGACCAGACTACTATTAATCTTCCGGCTCGTATCAGAATGTCAACCTTATATGCAGTTAGCCAGAGTATGAATGGTAGAGTTGCGAATACATGTAATTTATCTGAGGATTGGGTGGGATATGCTACGAGATATGGTGATGCAGCAGGTGATTTTAGTCCATTATCTAATTTGACAGTTACAGAAGTTAAAGAGATTGGAAGGGTTTTAGGCTTGCCAGATGAATTGATTGATAAAGTTCCTACGGATGGGCTTTGTGGAAAGACGGATGAAGATAATCTTGGATTCACCTACGATGTATTAGATAAGTATATTCGTACTGGTGAAATTGAAGATGGAGAAGTAAAGAAGAGAATTGATATGATGCATGAGAAGAATCTGTTCAAATTGCAGTTGATGCCAAGTTTTCAACCGTAAATAGTATTGAAACCGAAATTTCATTTGATATAAAGGAGATAAATGAAGAAATATTTTATAGATAACATTTGTGTAATGACTGATTATATGGGTGGATGGAGCGACCAATGGATTGAAATTGGGTGGTATGATAATCGCTCTCATTCTTATTTCAATCTTGATGAGGTGAAGGAAATATATGAGAAAGGTGAAGCTGATAATGTAGGAATCAGAGAAGATGAAAGTCTATATATGAAAAGTAAGTGGCTTGATGCCAGAACTGCATTTTCTATTATTTGTGGAATTCCATTTGGAGTACATAGTAAAAATGAAAATCTTCTGGTATATGCAAAAAAGATAGGACTTGTAAAAGACACCCCTATTCCTATTCAAATGTATTCTGGAACAAAATGTCTTGAAATAAGAGAAGACGGATTATATACAGTCAAATATATATTAGATAAAAGCAAGTTTTTTGATCCATCAGTAGAGTTTATTGAGAAGATATGTGTGGGAAAAATTAAAAGGTTAAAGAGTAGAATATATACTTATTGCCATGATGGAATAGAGGAAGAAAAATATTATTTCACATGTGGAGATGTACGTTTTGATAAAGATAACTTAACTTTGATAATTGATAAAATTCCATACGAAGAAGTATATAAGAGAGAATTAATAGATGCTATTAGAAATTTGGATTTGGAATTTTTGATGTCAAATTCAAATCTGGTGAACTTCTCAAATGTTTTAGCAGCATGTCATGATTGGTGTAGAGATCATGGACAATTCCATTGGATTGGAGATTATCATAAGGAAAAAGAAGAGAATTCTAATGTGTATTGGTTTGATAAATAGTGGTTGAATTTCTTATTTCATGGCATGGTGTAAAGGAGGTGAGTTTTATAAAAACACAGAGTCCATTAACAATAGGGCAGCTAAAGAAGTGGTGTGACGATAATAATATTTCAGATGATACACCCATTGGTATTTATCTGGGAGATTCAGAAAGAGGAGATATTGCTTTTGGTGTAATTGGCGATACTAAGAGTGAATATAATGATGATTTTTATGTGACCAATCTTACGGAAACAACAGGAGAACATTGCTATTGTAAGAATATTTATAGCTTATTTGAAGATGCAAATTCAGATAAAGTTATAATGATTACAGATGGATGTCACAGTGAAGAAGTATGAATTGTGAGGTGAGAAAATGATTACAGAAACGAATAATACTAAAAATTGCCGGACTTGTAACAAATCAAATGTATGTAAATATTCAGACAGAGTTTTGGTTCAGATAGAGAAATTAATTGATGAAGTTTCAAAATGGGAGTTGCCTTTGTCTATAAATATTAATTGCAGAGAATGGGCAGATAGAAAAACAAGTACACTGAGATAGAAAAGGAGAAAATATACATATGGGAATTACAGCGAAGCCAGTAGGCAAAATGAGAAGTATCACAAAAAAAATTAGAGAATAAGTTAGCAGAGGAAGCAAAGTTACAGAAAGAGAAAAAGGAAAAGAAAGCAGATAAGAGGTAGGTAGTTATGGCGGTTTGGATCACAGGTGATATACACGGAAATCCACAAAGATTTTCAACAGATATTTTTCCAGAGCAGAAGGAAATGGCAAAAGATGATGTGGTAATTATTCTTGGTGATTTTGGTCTTGTGTGGGATTATAGCGGAGAAAATAAAACTGAGAAGTATTGGTTAGACTGGCTTGAAAATAAACCATTCACGACATTATTTATTGATGGAAATCATGATAATTTTGATAGACTTGATAATTGCCCAATAGAACAGTGGCACGGAGGAAATGTGCATTTCATTCGTCCATCAGTTATTCATCTAATGAGAGGACAGATATTTGACATAGAAGATAAGTCATTCTTTGCTTTTGGAGGCGCAAGCAGCCATGATATATCTGCAGGTATTTTGGAACCTGATGATCCAGACTTCAAAGAAAAGAAGAAAAAGTTAGACAAGAATCCATATGCTTTATACAGAATCAATCATATAAGCTGGTGGGAAAGAGAACTTCCGAGTGAAGAAGAGATGAATGAGGGTTTGACTAATCTTAAAAAGCAGAATAATAAGGTAGATTACATTATAACTCATAGTCCATATACTTCACTGCTTAGACATATGGATGGTGGTTCTGGATTATATCAAAGAGATAGGTTGACTGATTATTTGCAAGAGATTAAGCAGAATATTGATTATAAGGCATGGCTCTTTGGTCATATGCATGTCAATGAAACTTTTCATTGGGAGAGAAGTAGCTGTTTATATGAACAGATTATAAGGATTCTGTAAAGATAACAAATAAAAAGAAAACTCGTTGTCAATACAAGTTTGGCGACCGAATTGACAACGAGCCATACATAAACAAAATGGAATAATCCAAATTGTTATTCTAATTATAACAATTCTGAGTGGCTGATTCAAGTCAATTATTCCATGCAAAAAGTATTCTAAAAGAGAAATCAATTAGATAGTGGGCGTGGGTTTTGTCCTGTGAACGGATTTTATCTCTTCACAAATACCTAAATTTGATGTTTTGAAACAGTATAGATTTATGAGGTAATAAACCTATATACGCTTGATGTAGAACTAAGATCAGGTTTTAAAACAGTGTGAATTTATATGGTAGTAAACCTACAATACATACCATTGGAGCATTTAAGAGTTTTAGAACAGTGTAGATTTATAGGAGTGATAAAAATAAAAACAACAAGAGTAGAGCAACATAGAATAAAGAAAAACAATAAATTCTTTTCAATTATAGATGAGTTATGTTGGAAGTCTAAAAATATGTATAACTATGGTAATTATATAATCAGACAAGAATTTATACAGACTTCCAAAGAAAAAGAAGAAGGGTTAAGAGAAAATGCAAATTGGATTAAGTATAACGAGTTATTCAATTTGTGTAAGGACTCTGATCCGTATAGAGAACTTGGTAGTAATGTAGGACAAGCAACTTTAAGAAAGTTAGATAAAGCTTGGAATGGATTCTTTAAAAGTATAAAAGATTATGGTAAAAATCCAAGTAAATATTGTGGAAGACCTAAAATACCAAAATATATTGATAAAGATAAAGGTAGATATGAATGTGGATTAGATAATCATAAATTTAAAATAAAAAATAGATATATATTTTTCTGTTGGAAGCCATTAAAGGTGATGAATGATACTTTTATGACAAAGATTGCAGAAGATAAGAAGTTAATTCAGTTACGATTTGTACCTAAAAATGGCGAATACATAATGGAAGTTGTTTATGAGATTGATGTTCCTGATATAGAAGATAATTCTGATAGAATAGCATCTATTGATTTAGGAATTGATAATCTTATGACTATTACAACAAATTGCGGAATTAAACCTTTTATCATAAATGGTAAACCTCTGAAATCTGTGAATCAGTATTATAACAAAATGATTGCTGATAAACAATCAGAACTAAAGAAAAGATATAACAGAGATTATTCAAATGAGATGAGAAGATTCACCATAAAGAGAAATCATAAAATAGATGATTATATTCAGAAATCTACAAAAATAGTGGTTGATTTTTGCAAAGAGAATAATATTGATACTTTGGTCTGTGGATATAATCCTGGATGGAAACAAGAAAGTAATATGAGTAAAAAGGTGAATCAGAAATTTGTTGGTATTCCATATTTGAGTATAGTTCAAAGACTGGCTTATAAATGTGAAGCAGAGGGGATTATATTTAAGACAACCGATGAGAGTTATACAAGTGGAACGAGTTTTATTGATGGTGAGCAGCCAGTAAAAGGAAATTATGATAAATCGAGAAGAGTGCATAGAGGACTTTTTGTAACGAAGGAAGGAGAAAAGATAAATGCAGATGTAAATGGTAGTTATCAGATAATGAAAAAAGTATTCCCAAACGTTTTTGACAATGGGATAGTGGGTGCAGGTTCACATCCGTTAGTCGTAAATATACCACTATAAAGGGCAAATAATTTATAAAAACTCATGAATTAGATTTTATATAGATTTAATCTCTATGTTACAGTCCTGTGTGGGTTGTTGATGTTATATATGTAATAACAATAGCTATTGTTAATTTCTATGTTCCAGTCTGAAAAGGCTGTTGATGTTATATATGATGTGAAAATATTTTAATTTATAGGAGGAACAAATTTGGGATTTCAGGTAAAGAAAGCAGTAAGAGAAAAGATTTATGTAAAGGTAGCATTGATGAGTCCTAGCGGTGGCGGTAAGACGTATTCGGCATTGAAACTGGCTACTGGCATGGCAAATAAGATTGAGCAGCAGACAGGTAATAGACCGAAGATCCTGCTTGGCAACACAGAGGCAAAGCGTGGATATTACTACGCTAATGAGTTTGATTATGACATTGTTGATATTGACGCTCCGCATAATCCAGAGAAATATGTAGAATTCATTGAGTTTGCTGTAAAAGAAGGATATGGAATTCTCATTATTGACAGTTCTTCTCACGAATGGGAAGGAAAAGGTGGATGTCTTGAACTTCAGCAGCAAGCAGGTGGTACATATCAGGCATGGGGTAAGGTAACTCCTAGACACAATAAGTTTATTGAAGCTATTGCAGATAGTCCTATTCATCTAATTGCTACTATGAGAGGCAAGGATCAGTATGAACTTGAAAAGGATGAAAAAGGTAAGACAAGCGTTAAGAAACTTGGTGTTGGCGCAAAGCAGAGAGACGGTTTTGAGTATGAATTTACTTGTACGTTCCTGATTGATCAGAAGACGCATATGGCAGAGGTACAGAAGGATAACACCCATATTTTTGAAAATGAGACGGCTACATTGTTGAATGAGTCTTATGGCGAAAAAATTATGGAATGGGCAGATTCAGGAGAGGGTTATACTCCCGTTGTAAGGAACAAAGATACTGGTTCTGATGTTGCAAGCGATGATATTTCTGCTGTTAAGAAAGAAATTATTGCAATGTGTACCAAACTTGGCGGTACAAAGAATGAAGAACTGATGACCACATTGAAGAATTATGTACCTAGCGGAAATCCAAATGCTTTCAGAGACATTGACAAAGCGAAAGAATGTTTAGAGAAGATTAAGGCTATTAAGCCTATTGCGTAATCAGAGGAGGATAAGAAAGAATGAATAAAGTAGAACTTGTAGGAAGATTAACTCGTGATCCAGAGGTTAGATACACACAGGGAGAAAACGCAAGTGCGATTGCACGTTTCTCCGTTGCTGTAAACAGACGTTTTAAGAACAATGAAGGTAATTATGATGCAGATTTTATCAACTGTGTTGCATTTAGTAAATCTGCTGAGTTTATTGAGAAGTATTTTAAGAAGGGTATGGCTATCGGTATTTCGGGGCGTATTCAGACAGGTAACTACACCAACAAGGACGGTGTAAAGGTTTATACGACAGATGTTGTTGTAGAAGAAGCGGAGTTTGTTGAGAGTAAGAATAGCGGTGGAGCGTCTGCACCTTCAAACGCACCAGCAAACAACAATGCACCTTCTGCTGATGGTTTTATGAATATTCCTGATGGTATAGATGAGGAGTTACCTTTTAATTAATCATTCCATAGGAGGAACGGAGGGTGCAACAGCCCTCCTAAAATTCAATATGAGAAATCAATCAACGGTTACTTGTAAATATTCTGGGTGCTTACATCTAGAAAAAACATTAGACAAAGAACAGGCAATTAAATCTGGTAATTCGTATTATCATCCAGACTGTTTTCAAACAAAAGAAGATATCAAAAAGATTATTGATCTGTTCAAGAATCATGTAAATCCTAATCCCGTATATTCAACCTTGCAAAGTGTAATCAAGAATATCGTTTTTACAAAAGGACTTGGTAGCGATTTTCTATTGTTTGGATTGCAGTATTATATTGACCACAAAATACCATTGAATTATCCGCAAGGACTTTACTATGTAATACAAAATAAACAAGTGTTGGATGCCTATAATAAATCAAAAGTGAAGAACATGAAAGGCAACATTGAAATTAAAGAAGATTCTGGCTCGGAATTTACTCATGTTCCGATTCAAAATAAAAGTTTTGCAGATATTATAAAGTGAGGGGTGATAGCTATTTGGCATTAGACATTTCATTAATCTCAGACAATCAGGCTGAAGCAGGAGTAATTGCGACTTTGGTATATCATCCTGAATTTATATTGCATACAGACTATTTAAGACCTTCATATTTTTATAATGTAGAAAATGGCTGTATTTATTGGGCGATACAGGAATTATACAAAAACGGTGTTGAGACAATAGACGCTATCAACATTACTAATATGCTCAACTCCAATAAGGCTGTAAAGAAAAAGATAGAAGAATATAATTTGACGGATATGCAAGAGTTCATTTCGATGAGCCAGTTCGCTTGCAGACATACATTAGAAGAATACAAATTACTTGTAAATAATGTAGTTACAATGTCATTTAAGAGAGATTTGAACAAGGTTGTTTTGGAAGTACAGTCTGCTTGTTTCAATAGTGATTCAGATTTAAACAAACTCAATTCTCTGGTAAATACGAAAATTAACAAATTAACAGAACAATATATTACATCAAATGAAATAGAATTGTTTGGCAGTCGTGTTGATGAACTGTGGAGAGAAATTTGCAGTCGCAGGACGGAGGACGGTGTTTATGGCATCCCCTCTAAGTATGAAAGACTAAATGATTACTTCACATATGAGCCAGGGGAACTTGTATTACTGAAAGCAAGGATGAAAAAGGGTAAATCTGCATTTTTCATGAACGAAGCAATACATAAAATTAAAAATGGTGTACCAACTCTTTTCTTTGATACAGAAATGCAGGATAGATTATTTTTTGAGAGGATGCTTGCAAACCTAACAGGAATTGAAGTAAAGAGAATTAAAAATGGCAGATATTCTTATGAAGAGGGTCAGAAATTAGAGAAAACAAATGAGTGGATCAAGAAACAGCCATTTGTTCATATCTACACTCCACAAACAACAGATGAGGAAATATATGCTATACATAAAATTTTGAAATACAAGATGGGATTGGAGTTCAGCATTTTCGATTATATCAAAAGTAATATTCTGTCTTCTTCCGAAAACTATAATGCTCTTGGCGCAAGATGCGATTTCCTGAAAAACAATATAGCTGGCGAGTTAAACATTGCAATGTTGGCTGGGGCACAGCTTAACAGGGCTAACCAAGTTGCAGATTCAGATAAACTAGAGCGTTATGTAAGTGCAAGTATGCTATGGAGGGATAAAACAACAGAGGAACTTGCAAAGGATACATTGGATTGTGGTAATTTTGCTTTGACCGTAGATTTGAACCGCATGGGCGAACAGATGGGAGAAGATGAGTATATAGATTTTAAGTTTGATGGTAATAGGATGAGGATTGAACAGGCAAAACAACATGATTCATCATCTAATCCATTTGAAAAGTGAGGTGATAAAGGGTGGCTAACAACTACGATAACGAAGCTCTTATAGAGTTATGCTCAAAAGTGGATTTGTTTGAATATGCAAGTAAAGATATGGACTTTGAAGGTCGTGGAGATAGTTATGCTGCCCATTGCCCAAAACACATTGACAAGACACCTTCTCTTGTAATTACGCCAAGTAAAAACTTATTTCACTGTTTCTCTTGTGGGGTAGGAGGAAATATCATCAACTGGCTAATGACATTTGAGAATATGTCATTTAACGATGCGGTTGAAAAGGTTGGTTTATTAGCAGGAGTAGATGTAAAGAACCTAAAGCAATGCAGCGCATTAAAGGTATATAAAAATCTTGCAAGAATAACAGAACCTAAAAAGAAAAGTGTTGTTGATAGAGTTATACTGAATGATTCTGAAATAGATAAATACGAAGATAAGACTCCTGAAGAGTGGATAGATGAGGGAATCAATCCAGACATTATGAAGAAATACAATATTAGGATTGATAATATAACAAATAGAATTGTCTACCCTGTATATGATAGCGAATTACGACTGATAGGATTTAAAGGACGTACAAGATATAAGAACTATAAGGAAATGAAAATTAAGAAGTATCAAAATTATCAGAAGATTGGCACAACAGATTTCTTTATAGGGATGAAAGAAAACTACGAAAACATTATAGTTCACGATGAAGTTATCATCTTTGAGGGCATAAAGTCCGGCATGAAAGTAGAAGGGTGGGGATATAATTACTGGCTCTCAAGTGAAACTGGATGGTTAAATGACGAACAAGTGTTGTTGCTAATTAAGTTAGGTGTAAAAAAAGTAGTCATTGCGTATGACAATGATGTTGATATGAAAAAAATACAAGAGTGTACCGAAAAACTTAGGAAGTTTACAAATGTTTATGTTGTGACTGACAGAAGGTTTGTAAAAGATAGATTATTAGGAAGTGTTGAGGATAAGATGTCTCCCTGTGATAAAGGAAAAGTAGTGTGGGAGATTTTATATAAAGAGAGAAGGAGGCTGTGAGAATATTTGACGGAAGAAGAATTATTTGTAATGGATACTATGACATGGAGTTTTTCACGATTAAACTCATATTATAACTGTGCTTATGAATGGTATTTACATTACTTGGAATGTAGTAAAGCAGAAAATGGTTTTTTTGGAGAATATGGATCACTAATACATAAAATACTTGAAAAATATATTAAAGGCGAATTGTCGCTGTTTGACTTGAATCAATATTACGAAGAAAATTTTAATGAGTCAGTTCCACACGATGCTCCTCCAAATAAATATGTTGATATTAGGCAGTCCTATTATGATAAAGGAATTGAGTATTTGAATAATATAGACTTGGATTTAGACAGATATGAAATCCTTGGAGTAGAAAAAGAAATTCATTTCAAAATAGAAGATAAAGATTTTGTGGGATATATAGACTTGTTGGTTAAGGATAAAGAAACGGGAGAAATAATTATAATTGACCATAAATCAGCAAGTATCAAGATTTTGAAAAATGGAAGTATCAGTAAGTCGGATCAAAAACATTTCTTGGAGTTTAAAAGGCAGCTATATCTATATTCCATCCCCATTGTAAAAGAATATGGTAGCGTTTCCAAATTAAAATGGAATATGTTTAAAGACCAGAAATGGATTGAAATACCTTGGAAACAAGAAGAATATGATGAGGCTATCCAGTGGGCGAAAGATACTTTGAAACTTATTGAAAATGAATCTTTGTGGTTGCCTAATCAGGATTACTATTATTGCAATTACCTGTGTGGCCAGAGAAATAACGCTTGTGAATTTAAGCCGCAACCTATTAGTAAGAAAAGTAACGATGGTGAATATTACGATCCAAATGAATAAACCAATGCAAGCGAGGTGATAAACATTAGGAACTGTTAATAAATAACTACTTACAAAATATACCAAGTTGTGCTATACTATCTTCCAATATAAGCAATTGTATTGGAGGAAAAAATGGCTATACATGTTGATATTTCAAAACTTGACGAATTGATATTACTGATAAATAATTCTGTAGATGAAAAACAAAAACGTATCCTTCTTGGTAAGGCAACCGAAGTATATGGAAGAGGCGGGGCAACTCATGTCAAAGAACTGACAGGAGCTGCATTCTCTACTCTGCACTCTGGAAATATCGAAGCAAACAACTGTGATGAAATTGTGTCCGGAGGGCGAATCCGTAGAGAAGGAGCGGGACGCAAACCTTTTGTAGAACATCATCCAGAAGTTATTGACGCTATTGAAAAGATTATTGATGGTCAGACGTATGGTGATCCTTCCAAAGTAATCCATTGGATTCCACAAAGCATGAGTCTGCGAAAAATAGAAGCTGTCCTGTCTGATGAATATGGGATACAGATTAGCTATGTAAAAATATCCCAGCTGCTTACAGATATGGGATACAGCAAGCAGGTAAACCAGAAAATGCTGCAGGTCGGTGAACCGAGTCCTGACCGTGATGAACAGTTTGGGATCATTAATGATCTGGCGAAACAGTATCTTGAGACCGGCGATCCGGTAATCTCCGTTGATACAAAGAAGAAAGAAAACATTGGCAATTTTAAGAACAACGGAGCAGAATACCGAAAGTCCAAGGATCCGCGCAAGGTACTGGATCATGACTTTCCTTTTGCTGAACTGGGCAAAGTCAGCCCATATGGGGTTTATGTGTTAAACAGTAACACTGGTTTTATTAATCTTGGAACAAACCATGATACATCAGAGTTTGCTGTTACCAGCATCGCAGCATGGTGGGACATTTGTGGGAAAAATACATTTCCTGAATCTAAAAGGATCTACATAACATGTGATGGCGGTGGCAGTAATTCTTCCCGCAGCCGGGCATGGAAATGCGAATTACAGGAGTTTGCAGATTACACCGGACTTGAAGTCATGATATCACACTATCCTCCAGGAGCATCAAAATGGAACAAGATAGAACACAGAATGTTCTGCTACATTTCCAAAAACTGGCAGGGTCAGCCGCTTATTGATATTGAAACTGTTGTTAGTCTGATATCCGGAACAACTACTCAAAATGGTCTAAAAATCGATTGTATTGTAGACAACAATATTTATGAGACTGGACGAAAAATATCTGATGAGGAACTTGCCCAAGTCAATCTTTTTCCGTATGAACAGCTGGGAAAATGGAATTATAAAATCAAACCCAATTGTAAGGATTAATTTATTAACAGTTCCTTAGTAATAATTATGTGAAAATCCATATACATAGTATGCTGTCAAACGGAACAACAAATATAGATAGTATAACTAATTTCAGAGATTATATTGCAAGAGCAAAAGAACTTGGAATGTCTGCTATTTGTTTCACAGAGCATGGAAATATATTTGAGTGGATTCATAAAAAAGAAGAAGTTGAAAAGGCTGGCATGAAGTATATTCATGGTATCGAAGCGTATATAACAGAATCTTTAGAAGACAAGAAAAGAGACAACTACCATTGCGTTTTGATTGCAAAAAACTATGATGGAGTTCTTGAACTGAATCAGCTTGTTTCAGATTCGTATAATCGCAACGATGGTCATTTCTATTATATGCCCAGAATTTTGTATGATGACCTAGAAAAAACGAGCGACAATATTATTATTAGTACAGCTTGTCTTGGTGGCATTTTACACAAAGGCAATGATGATATAAGAAATCGGTTTATATGTTTTCTGCAAAGAAACAGACATAGGTGTTTTTTGGAAATTCAGCACCATATTGATGATGGACAAAAGGAATATAATAAATATCTAAAAGTGTTAAGTGATGAAATAGGCGTTCCTTTAATTACTGGCACAGATACTCATGCGCTAAATACAGAGCATTTAGAGGGAAGAAGTATTTTGCAAAAATCAAAAGGTGTATTTTTTGCAGATGAGGAATCGTGGGATTTAACATTTAAGTCTTATGAAGAGCTTGTTACAGCATATGAAAAACAAGGTTCACTTCCTGTGGAAGTTGTTAAAGAGGCGATAAACAACACGAATGTTTTAGCGAATATGATTGAAGAATTTAATATTGACAGAACATATAAGTATCCGCATTTGTGGGAAAATCCCATGAAGACATTTCAAAATAAAATCATGCAAGGCATTAAGAAACGTGGCGTTGATAAATACCCAAACTATCAAGAATACATAGACAGGATAAAGCATGAATTAAAGGCATATGAGCATAACGGGGCAATTGATTTCATGCTACTGATGGATGATATCATAAGCTGGTGTATTGAAAATGATATTATGGTCGGATATGGGAGGGGATCTGTAAATGGCAGCGTTATAGCCTGGCTACTTGGTATTACAGAAATGGACAGTATCAAGCATAATCTGAATTTTGAACGCTTCATGAACACAGAGAGAGTTAGTCTTTCTGATATTGACACAGACTTCCCGCCATCAAGGATTGAAGAAGTAAAAAAGTATATATTTTCAAAAACAGGTCTGTATTGTTGCGACATTGTTACATTTAATACCGTTGCAGATAAGGGAGCCATTAGAGATGTTGGACGAGCGTTAGGGATTCCACTTGCAGAAGTTTCTACGATATGTGACTCAGTAGATAATGAAGAATTGTATGAAAAAAGTAGAGAAAAATACAAAGAATTGTTTAAGTATGTAGATATGATAAAAGGAACCATAGTCTCTGTAGGCTCTCATCCTTGTGGATGCGTAGTAGCACCGTTTACTATTACAGACAGATTTGGTACCTTTACAACTTCGACATCTAATTATCCCATAAGTCAAATTAACATGAAAGAAATTGACGGTTTGAATTATGTGAAACTCGATTTGCTTCGACTTGATACCATAGAGCTTATAAATGATACTTGCAAACTTGCTGGTATTGAGAGATTAACGCCAGATAATGTAGATATTACTGATGTGAATGTGTGGAATTCTATAAGAGACGATACAACACAGATATTCCAATGGGAAGGTAACACTGGAGATAGTTATATAAAGAAACTTTTGTCTGATGAAAATATCAAGCGTTTTCAAGAAGTAAATGAGAATGTTGATAGAATGACACTGTTAAGCATTGGAAACAGCGCAATAAGACCTGCTGGGGCATCATACCGTGAAGATTTGGCAAGTGGAGTTGTAAGGAAAACGGGATCTAAGCCGATAGATGATTTCCTATCTAACACATTTGGCTATCTGGTATTTCAGGAACAGATCATTGCGTTTCTACATCAATACTGCGGATTCACAATGGGAGAAGCTGATATTGTAAGGCGTGGTTTCGCAAAGAAAACTGGTACAGATAAATATATACCGATTATTAAGAACGGTGGATTGCTTACAGATAAATCGGATCATCAAATTAAAGGCTACATTGAAACAATGAAAGAAGTGTATGGCATTGAAGAAGAAAAGTCTGAGCAGGATATTGTCGCTTTCATTCAGGTTATAGAAGATGCAAGCGCATACCTATTCTCATTGAATCATTCTCAGCCATATAGTTATGAGGGATATGTTTCTGGGTATTTAAGAACGCATTATCCGCTAGAGTTTTTAACAACGGCACTAAATATTAACAAAGACAAAGAAGAAAAAACGAAGTCATTAACAGCATACGCAAAGAAGGGCGGTATTACATTCCAATCCCCTAAATTCAGATATTCAAGAGCAGGATATTTCTGCGACAAAGAAACAAATACGATTTATAAGGGTATTGGTTCAATTAAATACATGAATGAGAATGTGGCGAATGAGTTATATGAAATGTCTGGTTACAATTTTGATGATTTTGTAGACCTACTATATTACCTTAAAGAAAAAACATCATTGAATAGTAGACAGTTAGATATTCTTATCAAAATTGACTTCTTTGAAGAATTTGGTGATATAAACAGGCTTTTAGACATCGCTGAAAAGTTTGATTTACTATACGATAAACAGCAGATAAGGAAAGATGATAAGTTACAACAACTACACATAGATGAATCTGTTATAAGGAAATTTGCTGAAAAAGAGACGTTTACAAGCGTTGAAGAGATTGATTGTGTAGAGTTTGTTAAATCTCTTGGATATGACGATCAGCAAGCATTAGATAAATTGAAAGATTGCATCAAGTATAAAACAGAAGGAAAAAACAAGGTTTTTAACGGATATAGTAGTAAAAAAGTGTTCAAAAAATTTGAGGTGACAGAGGAACAGAAAAAACAATTTGCTACAAAAACTGTAACAGGAAGATTTTCTAATGTAGATATGAAGGGATTGTTGAAAAGCATACTTACCACATCAGGACTGTATGTTGATAGATGCAGCTTGTCACAGAGAATAAAATATCAAATAGAACACTTGGGTTATGTGGAATATGTAAATCCAAAACTAGATGTCAGATATATTGTTATTCTTGATATAGACACAACCTATTCTCCGAAGTTCAAAGCATACTGCCTGAAAAATGGTCAGATTTGTGATATGAAGATTCATAGCAGACTTGTGAAAAAGGATAAAAAAATCAAGGTAAGTTATTCAGAAGTTCCAGTTGAAAATGGTGATGTTGTATATATGGCTAGATGTGATAAAGAACCAAGAAAAAGAAAAGGTGAAGACGGATGGGAAACAGTACTCAATGAATTTGTGTGGTGGATAAACGATTATAGAAAGATAACAGATGACTCGGAGGTGATACTTCATAATTAGTTGTTACAAATACACAGACAAGGAAATTGATGAACTGGTGTCTTCCATGATTATTTTGGTTGACTCCAGGGAAAAGGTCAACGATCACATCATTTCCAGTTTTGATAAAAATGGAATTTGCTATAAGAAGAAAGCACTGGAATACGGAGATTACAGTTTTGCATTACCAAGGAACGAAGAATTATCCATACCAAGGGATATGTATTTCAATAAAAAGGTTTGCATTGAGAGGAAAGCAAGTCTTGAAGAAATTAGCGGAAATCTGACAAAAGAGCGTGATCGTTTTGAAAAGGAACTGAGTCTTGCTCCAAAAGAGAAAGTATTGCTGATAGAAAATGCAAATTATTCTGATGTGGCGAATGGAAATTATAATACACAGTATAATAAAAAGTCGTTTTTAGCATCATTACATAGTTTCTGGTTCAAATATAATATTCCAGTATTTTTCATGCCAGATAATAAGTATTCGGCTTTATTTATAAAGAAGTATTTTGAGTATTATTTGAAAAATTATTTGAGATAAGGAGAAGTATATATTGAGAAACGAGAAATCTAAAATTTTTGATTCATTATTAGATACATTTGAAAATGATGATATTAAGAATTTTGCAAATGAATGTATTGAAACGATTCCTAATTATTTTTGGGATGTTGGTGCTTCAAGCACGGGTAAATATCATCCACAGTATGCACTTGGTGATTTAGGATTGGCAAGACATACTTGTGCGTTAGTAAGATTCTTGAATCACATTTTAAACATTGACTGTTACAAGAATGATTTTACATCAAGAGAAAGAGATTTACTTCGTGTGGCTGGCATTATGCACGACTCCAGAAAGAGTGGCGATGATGAAGATTATGCAAGAAATAAGTTTACAAGATTTGAGCATCCGCTTTTAGCTGCGAATGAGATCCGTACTATTATTGGTTTTATCCCAGAGGAAGAAGTTGAATTTGTTGCAAATGCAATTGAGAGCCATATGGGACAATGGAATACAGATAAGAGAAGTAAAACGGTTCTTCCTTTACCTGAAAATAAGTATCAAAAAATTCTACATCTTGCGGATTATCTAGCAAGTAGAAAAGATATTGAGGTGCTTTTTGATGGCCACGAAGCACCAAAGAAAGAAATTCCTAAGTTAGAGGAATACATATTTAATTTTGGTAAACATAGTGGAGAGAAACTGATTGACGTTGCTAAAAGTGATCCTGGATATATTTCATGGGCGAAAGAAAATATGACAAGGGAACCCATTAGGACACTTTTAATGCAGATGTAACATAAAAAATAGTCTATATATAGCAGTTTGCAAAACTATAAGCTACTATATATAGACTGGATATACAGATGAAATAGGACTTTCAAATATGCTTAGAAAGAACTCCAAATATAAAAGCTGCAATACCCATGCATAAAAAGACTATTAAATATATTACATAAATTATCCATTTAAGTGATTCGTTATTCTTTAATTTACCGTCTTGCATTTTGCCAACTATTGATATGGATTCTGTATGAAAAATTATAAAAGAAAGTGTTTCTTTTTTGGGAATATATTCAAAGTCAATAATTGCTTTGTAGCAAATGTTATCTTCAATAGCGTTAATTAAATAATATGTATTATTTATGTTGTTTTCTTTTAATATTTGTACCTGTATATCATAATCTATAGATTCTCTATTTATAATAATTGACAAAGGATTTGAAGTTTCAAAGTCAGTAGGTTTAATAATAGTATTTCCGCTATTTTTAAACCGTATTGTCGAGCAATAGAGATAAGTTATAGGTTTATTGTCAAATTTTATATCAAGTCCCTCTAATTTAATTACATTATTTGAAATTAATGTAGAAGTTTCAATATAAAATATTAAAGATTTCCTAGTTTTGCCTAAAAAATAATAAAATGAACTAATTAAAAACCCACCAATTAAACCAATGATTCCCCAAAGTGTGCTTGATTCCCACCAATTCATAATATATATCCTCCTCATAAGTATATTGTTTAATTTGATAGATTATATAAATAATTATATCACATAATAAGAAAAAAATAAATAATATATAAAAGTTATAATGGAATCAATAATATCAAATTCAAGAACAAAAAACACTATGCGTTTAATTTCAAAACTATATATGAACTATATAGAGGATATGAGATATCAAAAGAAACTCGTATTCATCATTCTTTGTACATTTTAGAAAGGGTAGCGAAATAGAATTTGCAAAGTCAAAAGCGGTTAGCATTTTATCAAGAGTATATGCTGACACATGTGAAGAATGTGTTGAGTTGTTTAATTCATTAGTAAACGAAAAGGTGGAATGGTTCTTGGAGAGAGCTGAGGAAACAAAGAAAGACTTAATAGAAAAGTAGGTGATAATTATAAGAGAAATAGAACAAGTAGTACCACTAAAAATAGGATTTATAGGATATAATTCGCAGCTTACACAAGATGGACTTAGAAAATTTGCAGAAAATAATAAAGAAGATGTAGCAATATATAATTATAAACAAAGTTACATACGTCTAAAAGATGGAACAGAAATATTTGGATTATACGAAAATAGAATAGGCGACCTGAGAGGAAGAAGACTAGATCAGTTTATTCTATTTGATGATGAAAGATGGGAAATTAAATGGAAGAAATACAATTTTAATAAGCAAATTATGGAAAGGTGTCTAAGCGATTACAGCTGTATTCCTGAAGAATTTCAGATTTTAGAATATGAGGATATAAGATAAATGAGGGAAATAATTATAGATACAGACAAGAGTTATCAATTTTCAAGTCGTAGAAACTATCCAATTGTGATTTACGAGTATTTTGGAAATGGAGAAGTAGAAAAATTACATGAAGGATATATTGATAGTTCTGTTGATTTTTTATCGAAAGAACCTAATCTTGGAATTATATGGATAGATCATAATGAGATGGTTTCTAATCAATTAAAAATGTATCTGAATGAAAAAGGTATTGGCGTAAGCGGAAATTCATCTGCTTATGATTACATAAAAGAAAGTAAATTTATGAAAAGATTTGTTTCTTATTGGATTGAAACAAGACCAGATAAATATGTGAAATGGTAAACAAATAGGCAATGAAAGATAGGTTTTAACTGTTGAGGAGGGACTAAAAACTTGGAAGTATTAGCAAAAACAGAGTATCAAGATATTTATAGAATTACAGATGGTGTTCTTTTGATTATTAATAAATTTAAACCCATGAAAATAGAAGGAGTAAGTTACGCAAGAGCATATCATACAAATAGAAGCAATTCAAAAATGTACGAAAAAGGTTGTCAAAATAGTTTAAAAAGATTAACGAAAGAGTACAGGCATGAATATGATCCAGAATGGAGTGTTCCTACAGGAACAGTGGTGTATCACGATGTCCCTGTAGAAATTGCATCAAAGGATCAATGGGAATATCAAATAAAAACCACAGGAGAAATGTTTAGTGGCGATTCGGAACGAATGACAGAACTGGTAAGACAAATTTTACAGATTATAAACGGAGATTATAATGATTGATAAAATCAGAGAATATGAAATAGATACTGGTTGTTAAATTTTACTCAATTCTATGATGATGAAATAATTCTCAAATTCATTCAAGACAAAAAAAGACTCGGAGAATTATATTTATGTGTCGGACTTATTGAATGTAGAACATGATGAAGAATTTGCTGAGTCGATAGAAGATGCTATGGAGCAATTTGAAGATATGGTGATTGATTATATCAAAGAAAAGATTGCTTATTATGATGAAATGTTAGATAAGTTTCAGGAGGAGAAATAAAATATAATGAAAGGGGTAAAGAGATTTGTGCGCACAGAAAATCATGATTTGCTCTAAGTAGTTAAAGTGACATCAAAATTAGAAATTCCTTGCAGTTATCAGGGTGGTAAACAACGACTAGCAAAACAGATCGTAGATATATTTTTTGAAGAAAATAGAATCAATGATAGTACACAGTTTTATGATATTTGCTGTGGGAGTGGAGCAATAAGTGTAGAATTACTTAATCGAGGAGTTAAACCTCAAAATATTCATATGGTGGATAAGTCTCCTTGGGGTTTGGTTTGGCAAATGATTGGCAATAGTACATTTGAATTATCACTGTTTAATGATTTTGTCAATTCTATTCCAAGAGATATAACAAAAATAAAGCAATATGCTTCTAATATTATTTCAAATACTGTTGATAAAAATATGTTGCCATATCACTTCTTATTTTTACAAGCATGTGCTTTTGGTTCAACAGCAACATGGGTAGAAAATAATAAATGGTGTAAGGCAGGAGGATTAAGAGATTATTGGTTGCCAACAAAAACAAGTAACAGAAAGAGTCCTGTAAATCCCATGATGCCAATGCCAGATAATTTATATAAAAGAATAGAGTTGCTTTGCAAATATGCAGAAGGATTACATGGCTATTGTATGGATGTATTTGATTTTATATATATTCTTGATGAAGAATGGGATATTAAAAAGAATAAAAATATTATCATATATATTGATCCGCCATATCAAAATACTCAACAATATGGATATTCGTTTAATGTATATGAACTAGAAAGACAAATATGGAACAATGCACCCATTTACATATCTGAAGGCATTAAATTAGAAGGCTCAAATAAAAATTATCTACTTTCTCAAGGGAGAACCAAGGGCAATATTAATGGAAAGAGTAAAAAGAAACCTGTAGAAGAGTGGTTAAATAAATTTGAGTACAAACAATGAATCGCTCGTTTTAAGGCAGGTGATAGAAAAATGAAACAATATGGAGTGAAATTCTATAAAATTGAAAACGAAACAGAGTTGGAAGTAGAAATGGATACTTTACCAGATGATTACATTTCTGGACTGATAAAAATGCTTAAAGATGATTTGAATAGTAGAGAAAAAATTAATAGAGTATACAAAAGAATGGCTGATAACATTAGAGATAGGATGTGACATTTTTATGATAATGATAAGCGAAAACTGGGAGCAAGTTAAAGACTTGTCAGATGTTATCAGAATTGTATCTGAAAATATTGGTAGTGAATTTTCTCAGAAAGTAGAAGAGATATGTGGAGAACCAAGTGAAGAATTGTTTGCAGCATATCAGGCGTTAGAAAGTGAGAAAGATGAATTAGAACAAAGATGTAACGATTATGGTGATATATTAGAAAGTTTGGATTATTTAAATGAACAGATAGATAAATTGGAGAAGTATATAGATGATAATGCGGATGGGACTGACTTCATGGAAGGTATGAGAAAAGCATTTGAAATGATTGAGAGGTAAAAATAAATGTTATGGTCGTGGAACGAAACAAATGATGAAAATTGGGCACATGGCACATTTGATACAAAAGAAGAAGCAATACAGGATGCTTTAGGATGTAGAGAATGGATTGAAAGAAGTTTATTTACAGATAATCCAACAATTTATGTTGGAGAATGTGAACTTGTTCCACTGAGAACTGATCCTGATCCAGATAGAATTATGGAGGAGTTAGACGAAGCATATTGTGATGACTCTGGATGCGATACATACATTTATGATGGTGTAACTGACGAAGAGAGAAAATGGTTAGAGGATAAGCTATCAGAGTTAATGTTTGAATTTCATCAAAAGATTGGTTTGAATCCTGGATGGTTTAAAGTTGTTTCTATGGAAGAAGTAAGATTTGAATGATTATAAGAAAAATCAATAGAACCACGCTTTTATAGAAAGAAAAGGAGAATATATGATATGAAAGTATTTTTAGGCGGTACTTGTTCTGGATGGAAGTGGAGAGATAAACTGCAGCCATTACTCAAATGTGACTTCTATAATCCGATTGTAAGGAATTGGAGTGAAGAAGATAGATTAAAAGAAGTACATGAAAGAGAGACTTCTGATTATGTTTTGTATGGAATTACAAATGGCATCAAGGGGGTCTATTCGATTGCTGAAGTTGTAGATGATTCTAACAAGCGACCAGAAAAGACGTTGTTTCTTAATTTATATAAAGAAGACGAAAGAAATTTTACAAAACAGATGAGTCATAGTTTGAAAGCCGTTGAGAACTTATTGAGGGGAAATGGAGTTAGGTGTTTTGATTCTATTGAATCAGTGGCAAATTTTTTAAATGGATAAAACAAGTCTTTCAATGGAAGGAGAATGTGATTGGATAAAGTACAAAGAATTAACTAGTATACTACAAAAAGCATCATATGCCTATTATGGCTTAGATAGACCATTGATGACAGATAAAGAATATGATGATTTGTATGATGAATTATCGACCTTAGAGAAAGAAACAAATTGTGTATTAGCAGGATCGCCAACAATAAAAGTACAGGGATATTTATTGAATGGGTTTACAAAAGTAAAACACACAAAACCAATGCTGAGTGCAAATAAAACAAAAGACACAAAAGAAATTGAAAAATTTGTTACTAATAATAGATTCTACGGTTCCTACAAACTTGATGGATTAACGGTTGTGGTTAGGTACAAAAATGGTGAATTTGCACAGGGAATCACAAGGGGTACAGGAATAGAAGGCGAAGATGTAACGGAACAATGCAGATTTATTAAAAATCTTCCTATGACCATTCCTTATAAAAGCAACTTAGAATTACGTGGAGAATGTGTAATTTCTTGGGATGAATTTAAAAGAATCAATAGAAACTTAGATACACCATATTCACATCCTCGAAATCTAGCATCTGGAACATTACGAAATCTTGATTTAAATATCATTAAAGATAGAAATTTGTCTTTCGTAGTATTTGAGTGTGTGACAGATATGAAAGAAGATAGTAAATCTGAAACGCTAATTGATGTACATAATATGGGGTTTGAAATTGTTCCGATAACAAAATTAAATAGTACAGTTGATCAAGTAAGTAATGCATTGCAGCCAGAGTTTTATCAATATCCAACAGACGGAATTATTTTCGAGTTAGACAGTCGTAAATTATCCGAATCTTTAGGATCAACTTCACATCATGAATGCTGTAGAATGGCATTAAAGTGGGAAGATGAGCCGTATGAAACAAAACTTAAAGATATTGAGTGGAATACCTCTAAAACTGGTTTGATAAATCCCGTTGCGGTGTTTGAGCCTGTAGATTTAGATGGAACCATTACAACCAGAGCTACATTACATAACGTTTCTTATATAGAAAATTTGCAATTGGGTATTGGAGATACAATTCAAGTGTATCGTGCAAATATGGTAATTCCAAAAGTACACAGTAATCTTACGAGGAGTAATGCATGGAAGTTACCAGATAAATGTCCGTGCTGTGGGGGAGACGTAGAAATACATAATGAAAATGGAAGCAAGACATTACATTGTATGAATCCAGATTGTAAAGCTAAGTTGTTAGGAAAACTTGTTCATTTTGTAAGTAAAAATGCAATCAATATAGATGGTATGAGCGAAGCAACGCTGCAATTATTGATTGAAAGAGGATGGGTTAAGTCGTTTAAAGATTTATATAATTTAAAGGAAAACCAAATTTATTTATGGAAATATCATACTGTTGGTTTTGGAGAAAAGTCTGTAGATAAACTATTAGAGAATATTGAGAAAAGTAGAAATACTACATTGGATAGATTCATTTATGGACTGTGTATTCCTCTGATTGGCAGAACGGCAAGTAAAGAAATTGCAAAATTCTTTAAATATGATTATAAAAAGTTTAGAACAGATGGAATAGTAACGCATTATAGTCAGATTGATGGATTTGGAGATAATATGAACCAGTCGTTACATGATTATTTGCGAGAAAATCACATGAAGATATTTACATTGGCTGATGAATTTATCTTTGAAACGAAGAGTGAGAGTAGTAATAATGCAGACTTATCAAACAAAACTTTCGTAATTACTGGTAGCTTAAATCATTATAAAAACCGTGACGAACTTATAAATATTATTGAACAGTTGGGAGGTAAAGTATCAGGATCAGTTAGCTCAAGAACAAATTATCTTATCAATAATGATGTTACAAGTACATCAGGTAAAAATAAAAAGGCGAAAGATTTGGGAATACCGATTATAAGCGAAAATCAATTTGTTCAGATGATCACATCTTAAAGTAGAAGTAATAATTGTAACTCGTAAACACATCAAATAAAATAAAATTCAAATTTTAATCATGAGAGGTAAAAGTGAATAAATTAAAAATTAGGTTATCAACACCTGAAATGGTGGCTGATTTTATTAATGTCTGCTCAAGTTTAAAATATAAGGACTTTGATATCAATGTGTATGATGGAAGAAGTATCATTGATGCAAAATCTATTGTAGGTGTTTTTGCAATCGCGCAAGGAAAAAAGATAGAAACAAAAATCGTTACAGATGATAAATGTGTTATTTCATCGTTTATTGAAGATATGAGAAAATTTGAAGTTTAAAACAATATATTAAAAGAAAAAAAGGAGAAAACAAGTATGAAAATTATTGAACCAAGTTATGAAATTTTAACAGAGATTTCCGAGGGCGGAATCAAGGAGTTACAGCACATTGAGAAGATTGGACGTGTATGCTACAAATCTGAAGATAAGATTACAGAAGATGGCGAATCTGCTAAGAATTTTGTGAAAATGCTAATTGGAAGAGGACATGAGGCAATGATAGAGCATTCTTCTCTGTCTGTAAAATTTACAGTAGATCGTGGTGTATCACATGAGTTGGTAAGACACAGGATTGCTTCTTTTGCTCAGGAAAGTACAAGATACTGTAACTATTCAAAAGATAAGTTTGATAATGGCATTACATTTATTAAACCGTTTTTCTGGGAAGAAGGAACTAAGGAATATAGTAATTGGGAACAGGCGATGTCATTAGCGGAATCGGGATATTTGAGTGCTATTGGTATGGGAGCCACGCCACAGGAAGCACGTTCAATTCTACCAAATAGCACCAAGACAGAAATTACAATTACTGCAAATTATAGGGAGTGGCGTGCGTTCTTTAAGCTAAGGACGGCAAAGGCAGCACATCCGCAGATGCAGGAGGTTACAAGACCTTTGTTAAATGAACTAAAGATAAGACTACCTATTATTTTTGATGACATTGAAGTGGAGGAATAAGATATTTGAATAAACAAATCTTCGTAATTAATGGTTCTGGAGGTGTCGGAAAGGACACCTTCGTAGAATTAGTGTTAGTAGAAGTAAATGATAAACTCAAAAGATTTCATACAGTAGTTAATTTCTCATCTGTTGATAAAGTAAAAGAAATTGCAAGAGAAATCGGCTGGGACGGTAAAAAGTCTGAAAAGGATAGAAAGTTTTTATCTGATTTAAAGTCCTTGACGAGCAATTATTGTGATATGCCATTCCAAAGCATGAAAAATAAAATTAAAGAATTCATGGGAAGCGATGAGGGGCAAGTTTTATTCCTGCACATAAGAGAACCAAAAGAAATTAAGAGAGTGGTTAATGAATTCAAAGCAAAATCTATTTTAATTGTTAGAGACTCTGTAACACATATTACATCTAATGTGTCGGATAAAAATGTGTTTGATTATCATTATGACTTTGTAATTGAAAACAATGGGACTATTGAGAATCTACAAGAAAAGGTAAAACAATTTGTTAATGAAGCCGTAATGATAGAAAGTGAGTGATGCCATATTTTAAGAAAACCAAAGATCTACTGTGACTATGATAACACTATTTGCAATAGCATAAAAGCTATTTGTGATATGTACAACGAAGATTACAGATATTATCCAAACTATCACTACATACATTGGACAGATATTAGCACATGGGATTTTAAAGAGTGCAACTGTGCAAAAACTAAACATATAAAGAGATATTTCACACAACCAAGATTTTTTGCAAAAGTGGAATTTATGGATAATGCAAAAGAAGTATTATTCAGATTAAAAGACAAATATGAAATAGTAATTGTTTCGATGGGCATCCAACCTAATCTTTTTGGTAAAGAGTTTTGGATTAAAGATAATTTACCATTTGCAAAATTTATCGGCATTGATATGGATAAGTATAAAGATAAATCATGTATTGATATGTCTGGTGGCATTTTGATTGATGATGAGCAACGATATTTAGATAATAGTAATGCTAATATGAAAGTTTGTTTTGGTGACAAGTATGAATGGAATGAAGATTGGAATGGCAAAAGGTGTTTTAATTGGATAGAACTAGAGAATTATTTAATGAAAGGAAGTGAACATGAATAAATAAAATTGGTACAAGTCATGAGTTGGCGACAGCATTATTAGATAGAAATAATAGTGCTGTAACCGCTACTCTTAATGAAGAAGAGTATGTAATAGAAAGTATACAAAGAGTTTTTAATTATGCAAATACTGATGATAATACTCAACATTGGACTTTGAATTTGCGTGATGGTGGTAAGGGAAATATTAAGAGATAAATTACAGAGGAGAGTGTTTAATTTGAAGAAATTATTTCCTGCTAGGATATTGGCTTTCATGTTTATTTTAGCATTAGTAGGAGCAATAAGTACTATAACAGTATATTAAAAAGTCATAATGATTGTTGAGGAAAATAATTATGGATAGATTAACATTTGAAATATATGGTGAAGGTATATTTGTAAAGAAATCTGATGTGGAAACTTGGTTTGTGAAAGACGGAATCATACATACTGGAGATGCTGTAAGAAAACTTGCAGAATATGAAAATTTAGAAGAACAAGGGCGATTACTTGAACTTCCATATGCATTAAATGATACAGTTTATTATCTCGATGATTTTACGCCTTTTGAAGAAATGCCAATTGAAGGTCGGATATCTGGATTTAGAGTTACATGGTGTGGGACAATTGTCATACATATTACAACAAATTTTAATGATAAAAGGTGTTTGGCAGACCGAGAAAGCGATATAGACGTTATTGCTGAAGAATTTGGAAAAACAGTTTTCCTTACCAGAGAAGAAGCCGAAGCCGCATTGAAAAATATGAATATTGACGATACTAATTAAGAAATTGTGAAAATAAAATGCCTGTTTCATTGGGTGAGGAAAGGAGAAATTATTGTTAAGTGGATTAGTAGAAGGACTAATTGTAGCATGAATATTGGTGCAATTTAATGTAGATAAAATTTGTATTGAAGTCTTACAGCCATTTGTGAATCAATGTGAACTAACAACCAATCATTTTTATTTCGTTTTAGGATTAATTGGTTTTATAAGTGGCTGTATTTATCAAATACATAAATGAGGAGGAAACAATTATTGCAGATAATAAAAAAAGACGGAACATTAGAACAGTATGATGAGCAAAAGATAATCAATGCTTGTAATAAAGCTGCAAGAAGAGCAATGGTTGAATTATCTGATTCTGACTATCAGATAATTTGTAATGCTGTATGGGATAAATTGGTAGAAAATGATTTAGAAGACACTGAAATTTTTGAAATGCATAATATTGTAGAATCTGTGCTTGAAGAGTTTTATCCAGTAGTGGCAAAGATGTACAAGGAATACAGAAATTACAAAAAAGATTTTGTACATATGATGGACAAGGTTTATGAGAGAAGTCAGGCAATCAGATATATAGGGGATAAGAGTAATGCGAACACTGATTCTGCCTTGGTTGCAACGAAAAGAAGTCTTATCTATAACGAATTGAATGGAGAATTATATAAAAAGTTCTTCCTTACATTGAACGAGAAACAGGCGATGAAAGACGGATATATCTATATACATGATAGAAGTGCAAGACTTGATACTTTTAATTGTGATTTAATGCGTGTTGGGAAGATTATGCAAGGTGGATTTGAGATGGGGAATGTGTGGTATAACGAGCCAAATTCACTCGATACCGCATTTGATGTTATGGGTGATATTATTCTTTCAACAGCGGCACAACAGTATGGAGGTTTTACTGTTCCAGAGGTAGATAAAATTTTAAGTCCATATGCAGAAAAGTCTTATAATAAGTACATTTCAGAATATCTTAATATTGTTGATGATTATATAGCAGATGATGATACATATGTAGTTTCAAAATCTTCAGTAGAATATGCTACAAAAAAGGTGAAACGTGACTTTGAGCAAGGGTGGCAAGGGATTGAATATAAATTGAATACGGTCGGAAGTTCACGAGGCGACTATCCTTTTGTTACGATGACTATTGGATTAGCAACAGATAAATTTGGTAAAATGGCAGCTATTACATTGCTCAATGTACATAAAGAAGGTCAGGGGAAGAAAGGCTTTAAGCGTCCTGTGTTATTTCCCAAAATTGTATTCTTATATGACAAGAGTTTGCATGGAGATGGTAGTGAAAAATATCCAAATGCAGATGTATTTAATGCAGGAATTGCTTGTAGCAGTAAGACGATGTATCCAGATTGGTTGTCATTAACTGGGAATGGATATGTACCTGAAATGTATAAAAAGTATGGTAGAGTAGTGAGTCCTATGGGCTGCAGAGCCTTTTTATCTCCTTGGTATGAAAAAGGTGGTATGCATCCAGTAGACGAAAACGATAAGCCAATATTTGAAGGACGTTGTAATTTGGGTGTTGTTTCACTTCACTTACCTATGATACTAGCAAAAGCAAGACAGAAATCAAAAGATTTTTATGAAATTTTAGAATATTATCTTGAACTTATCAGAGAATTACACAAGCGTACTTATGATTACATTGGAGAACTAAGAGCGAGTGTAAATCCAGTAGCTTTCTGTGAAGGCGGTTTGTATGGTGGAAATTTAAAGCCAGAGGATAAGATTAAATCAATTCTTCCTCCAATGACTATGAGTTATGGAATAACAGCATTGAACGAATTACAAAGATTATATAATGGTAAATCTATCCGTGAAGATGGTGAGTTTGCATTAGAGGTAATGCAATATATTCAACAGTACATAGATAGAATTAAAGAGGAAGATCATATTTTATATGCAATCTACGGTACACCAGCAGAAAGCCTTTGTGGATTACAGATAGAACAGTTCCGTAAAGTATATGGAATCATTGAGAATGTATCAGACAAACCTTATGTAAGCAATAGTTTCCATTGTCATGTATCTGAACAAATGTCCCCTATTGAAAAACAAGATAAAGAGGAAAGGTTTTGGGGATATTTCAACGGAGGAAAAATCCAGTATTGCCGTTACAATTTGGGATATAACATAGAAGCAATTAAGACTCTGGTTCTTAGGGCAATGGAGAAAGGTTTCTATGAAGGTGTAAATCTTGCGATGTGCTACTGTGAGGATTGTGGATATCAGCAAGTAGAAATGGATGCTTGCCCTAAGTGTGGTAGTAGTAAGATTACCAAGATTGATCGGATGAACGGCTACCTTGGGTTTACTAGGGTTCATGGTGAAACGAGATATAATCCTAGTAAAGTGGCAGAAATCGCAGATAGGGTGTCGATGTGAAATATTTAGTGTATTGTTATACAAATAAAATTGTAGCAAGAGATGTTGGAGTAAAATATCCTGGTATATGTAGAGCGATTAAAAATAATTGTAAATCTGGTGGATTTTATTGGAGAAAGGTGGTGTAAATATCAATTATCACAACATAACTTATCCAGATATGAATAACGGAGGAGGTTTGAGAGTCGTTTTATGGCTCTCAGGCTGTTCTCATAAATGCGAAGGATGCCAAAATCCTCAAACATGGGATGCTAATAGCGGTATCCTGTTTGATGAATCGGCAAAAGAAGAGTTGTTTAGAGAATTGGATAAAGATTATATTTCAGGTCTGACACTAAGCGGCGGTGATCCGCTCTTTGAAGGTAATTTGGGTGATGTGTTGGATTTAGTAACTGAGGTAAATAAACGATATAATACTACGCGATATATAGATGAAAACAATCAAAACAACCACAATATATTGAATACAAATGCCTATGAAATCCGTCTTTCAAGTCCGCATAAAACTATCTGGATTTATAGTGGATACACATGGGAAGAAATATTGGATGAAGAATATAATTTTTTAAAAATGCATGATACTTTAAGAAAAGCTATCATAGCACAATGCAATGTATTTGTGGATGGGCAATATAAAGAATCCCAACGCGATATAACGCTCCCATACAGGGGAAGTAAGAATCAAAGATTGATAGATGTTCAACAATCATTACAAGAAGGTAAGATAGTATTATGGCAAATATGATCATAACGAGTGAATGTGAACAATGCATTCACTCAATAATTAACGAAGAAGACAAGGCTAGAGTAAAGGTATATTGCAGTGTCAAAGATAAAACATATTTTTGGGGACAGTGTATTCCATGTGATTATAGAGAGTTTAAAAAGAATGCTGAGAAGGAGTAGTTGATTATGGCTAGAGTTAAATCCATACAAGACAATGATTATATAATATCTGTCAATAATACAAGACATTTATTAGATTTGGGATTTAAGCATGATGAGACAGAAGAAAAATATGTATATTATTTCCCTGCATTAAGACATGAAAAAATTACGGTTCTTCATGGCAGAATCATAGCATACATAGATACAAATAAAATACAGATTGATGTAATAGATAATAATGCTACGCCCTATGCACCGTTCTATAATATAGAGTGTGGAAATTATGATACTATAATGAATAAAATCAATAAAGCAATATTAAATGAATTTAGAAAGTTGAAAATTGTAAAAGGAAAGGATAGGACGAATGAGAATCAACATAAAGAGGTTAACTGATACAGCAAAAATACCAACAAGGCAGCATATGGGAGACGCAGGATATGATCTATATGCAGATGTTCAAGAACCAGTAATAATTGAACCACATACAACAGAGTTTATACATACTGGGATAGCAATTGAAGTACCAGACGGATATTTTGGAGCAGTATTTGCTAGAAGCGGACTTGCATCTAATGAAGGTTTACGTCCAGCAAACTGTGTGGGAGTGTGCGACTCGGGATATCGTGGAGAATATAAAGTTGCATTACATAATGATTCTGTTAGTACAAAAACTGTTCAGCCAGGAGACAAAATAGCCCAGCTTGTAGTAATGCCATATCTGAATATGGAGTTTAATGAGGTAGATGAGTTATCAGACACAGATAGGGGAGATGGAGGATTTGGAAGTACGGGAAGGTAAAATACCTCCCGTAATAATCTTTAACCAGGAAGGGGTTATAGTATAGAAACAAAAACAGATAAATTATTGAAATTTGCTATTGACAATGATATGATAGATATGTCATTTGTGCAAGAGCAAATTGAAATGAAAAAAAGAGAAGAAATTTTAAAAAAGCATCCATACAAAATATGGAAGGGGAAAGATGGTAATTGGTACACTTATCTTCCAAACAAAGAGAAGGGAAGGGTATTAAAGAAAAAAACAATCAAAAAAGATCTGGAAGATGACATAATTGAATATTGGGAAGACGAACTGGAAGATCCTACAATTACTGACGTATTTGAGGAATGGAATAATCGGAGACTTGAATTAAAGAAGATATCAGAAGCAACACACCTGAGAAACTGTCAAGTATTTAACAGACATTACGAAGAATTTGGCAAATATCGAATCAAATCAATAGATGAAAATCAAATTGTGGAGTTTTTGGAAGAACAGATTGCGTATCATAATCTTACTGCAAAAGCATTTTCGAATTTAAAAACAATTACCAGAGGATTCCTAAAAAGGGCTAAAAAAAGGAAGTTGGTTATGTTTAACGTTGAAGAGATATTTAATGATATTGACATTTCTGAAATTAAATTTAAAAAAGTTATTAAAGAAGATTATGAAGAGGTATTTAATGAAGAGGAAATGCCAATTATTATCGATTATCTTAAAAATAATCCCGATCTGACAAATCTGGGAATCATGCTTATGTTTGTGACTGGTATCAGAGTTGGGGAAGTTGTTGGGTTAAAACATGATGACTTTGAAGGCAACACATTTAAAATACGAAGGACAGAAACTAGATTCAAAAATGAAAATGGAGAATATGTTCGCTTGATAAAAGAGTTTCCCAAATCTCAGGCTGGTGTACGCACAGCAATTATTCCAAAAGACTACGAATGGCTTACAAAATCACTTAGGTTGCAGAATCCATTTGACGAATATATATTTGTCAAAGATGGTAGCAGGATTTCAACACAAGCTGTCAGGGCACGATTATGGCGGATATGTAAAAAACTTGGAATATATAATAAGTCTCCACATAAAATAAGAAAAACTTATGGATCAATATTACTTGACAATCATATAGATAACAGGTTGATTATAGAACAAATGGGACATACAGATATTTTATGCACAGAGGAACATTATCATCGGAACAGGAAGAGTATTGATGTAAAGGCACAGCTCATAAGCTCTATACCTGAGTTTCAGAATGTTGCCAAATAATCGAACAAATGTCTGATTACCTTTTTGATTACTTTTTGATATGCCGAGTCCGCAAAGCCTTATAAATACAAGCATAAAAAAAGCAGGATACGGGAGTCGAACCCGCCTCCTCGGCTTGGGAAGCCGATGTACTACCAATGTACTAATCCTGCAAAGCAAAATTAGTATACCATGAAAGTGAGGGAGAATGCAAGCCCTAATCTGAAAAAAATTAAAAAATGAACAAAATTTTACAAGTAATCACAAGATTGTTACAAAAAATAAATTAATATGCTTCTATTTATTAGTAAATATGTCAACTGTACTTTTTTTCCATTTCGGTCTATACTATAGTAGTATATCAGTATAAAGGATGTGACGGAAATGGCAGAGAAAAATCAGGGGCGGGAAGTCGCTTTTGCAGAAACTTATGATGAGAAAGTCAAGAAAACGATTGAAAAAGCCTTTTTAAATCAGGGTGTTTCGTATCTGATCAAAGTTGATAAAGTGAGGGAGATGAAGAAAGGGCATTTTGAGTGCAGAATGAAATATTCCTTCTATATTAACAGATTTCAGACGGAGGAAGCAAAGGCTGCCATGACGACGCAGAATCTGGACGAGAAAAGTGTTAGTTACCTGATATAGTACATAGGAGAGAAGTATCACCCCAGTGTGGTGCTTTTTTACTGTATTTTTGTAATGTAGTATTTAGTAAATCAAAGGGAGATGGGGACTATGATGGATTTTACAGCAATTATGAAATTTAAGGGGGCGTGGGATACCTTTACCAAAAATCATCCTAAATTTATGCCGTTTATGCAGGCAGTAGGGCAGGAAGCGATTGCGGACGGCACGATTATTGAGGTCAAGGTGGTGAGTCCTGAAGGCAAAGAGTACAATACAAATATGAAAATTACCCAGAGTGACCTTGACCTGTTTGCACAGTTAAAAGGGATGATGTAAAAGAAATTTCTGAAAAGAAATTTCTTGAATGCCATAATTTCTTATGATATAATAAACCGATTATGACAAAGAAAGCACAGGTGATAAGATGAAGGCGTTTTTAATTTTGGAGGACGGCACCGTATTTGAGGGTATTCAGATCGGTGCCGACAGGGAAGTAGTCAGCGAAATCGTTTTTAATACCTCTATGGCAGGATATCTTGAAGTGCTCACTGACCCGTCCTACGCAGGGCAGGCAGTGTGCATGACATATCCATTGATCGGAAACTATGGCGTCTGCAAAGATGACATGGAGTCTAAGAAACCTTGGCCCGACGGATTCATCGTTCGGGAATTATCTAGGAATTTCAGCAATTTCAGAGCAGATTTTTCCATTCAGCAGTTTTTAGAAGAGAATAACGTACCAGGTATTGCGGGCATTGACACCAGAGCACTCACGAAGCTTTTGCGTGAAAAAGGCACGATGAACGGTATGATCACAACAGATGCGCACTACAAACTTGATGAGGTGCTTCCAAGATTAAAAGCCTACACAACAGGCAAAGTTGTTGAGAAAGTTACCTGTAAAGAAAAGTATACGTTAAAAGGTTCGCGGGAACTGTCAGAGAACGGCGCGCTTTCCGGAAGTGCAAAATTTGTGCCGTCAGCGTATGCGGCGGGAGAACGGGAGAAGAAACCGTCGCTTGTCAAAACTTTAAATGGTATAGGCAGACGGGTGGCGCTTCTTGACCTGGGCACGAAGGATAATATTGCCTATTCCCTCAAGATACGGGGGTGCGATGTGACGGTGTATCCAGCAACAACACCTGCCGAAGAGATTATTGCGTCAAATCCTGACGGCATCATGCTCTCGAACGGCCCCGGAGACCCGAAAGAGTGCACTGCGATCATCGCGGAGATCAAGAAGCTGTACGATACAGAGATTCCTATTTTTGCGATTTGCCTCGGACATCAGCTCATGGCGCTTGCAACAGGGGCAGATACTTATAAAATGAAGTACGGGCACAGAGGGGGCAACCACCCAGTCAAGGATCTGGCGACAGGCAGAGTGTACATTTCTTCACAGAATCATGGTTATGTGGTGGATATGGACAGGCTGGACCCTAGCGTGGCTACACCGGCGTTTGTCAATGTCAATGATGGGACAAATGAGGGGCTGAATTACACCGGAAAAAATATTTTCACCGTCCAGTTCCACCCGGAAGCGTGCTGCGGGCCGCAGGACTCCGGCTATCTGTTTGACCGTTTTATTGAGATGATGAATGCAAAGAGGGAGGTGTCAAGATAATGCCTAAGAATCCAAATGTAAAAAAAGTAATGGTGATCGGTTCAGGCCCCATTGTCATCGGACAGGCTGCGGAGTTTGACTATGCCGGCACGCAGGCGTGCCGTTCGCTCAAAGAGGAAGGCATCGAGGTGGTGCTTGTAAACTCGAATCCGGCAACCATTATGACAGACCGTGACATCGCCGACAAGGTTTACATTGAGCCTTTGACGACAAGCGTATTAGAGCAGATTATCGAGAAGGAGAAGCCGGATTCGATTCTGCCCACACTGGGCGGTCAGGCTGGGTTAAATCTTGGCATGGAGCTTGAGGAGAGCGGATTTTTGGCTGCTCACCATGTCAAGCTGCTCGGCACGACAGCCGCCACAATCCGAAAGGCAGAGGACAGGCAGGAGTTCAAGGACACCATGGAAAAGATTGGCGAACCCTGCGCGGCGTCCCTTGTCGTGGAGAATGTCGAGGATGGTGTGGCGTTCACCAATACAATTGGCTATCCAGTAGTGCTTCGCCCTGCGTATACACTCGGCGGCAGCGGCGGCGGTATCGCGCACAATCAGCTTGAATTGGAAGAAATCCTTGAGAACGGTCTGAGGCTTTCCCGCGTGGGGCAAGTGCTGGTCGAGCGCTGCATTGCCGGCTGGAAGGAGATCGAGTACGAAGTGATGCGCGACAGCGCGGGAAACTGCATTACGGTCTGTAATATGGAAAATATTGATCCCGTCGGCGTCCACACCGGTGACAGTATCGTTGTGGCGCCCTCGCAGACCCTGAGTGACAAAGAATATCAGATGCTGCGCACCTCTGCGCTCAATATTATTTCTGAGTTAAATATCACAGGCGGATGCAATGTGCAGTTTGCGCTTCACCCGACAAGTTTTGAGTACTGTGTGATCGAGGTCAATCCCCGTGTGAGCCGTTCCTCTGCGCTTGCCTCCAAAGCGACAGGATATCCGATCGCCAAGGTTGCGGCAAAGATTGCACTCGGCTACACGCTCGATGAGATCAAAAATGCCATCACAGGCAAGACATATGCAAGTTTTGAGCCGGTACTGGACTACTGTGTTGTCAAGATGCCAAGACTTCCGTTTGACAAGTTTATCACCGCAAAGAGAACGCTCACGACACAGATGAAAGCGACGGGCGAGGTCATGAGCATCTGCACTAACTTTGAGGGGGCGCTCATGAAGGCAATCCGCTCGCTCGAACAGCATGTGGACTGCCTTAGAAGTTATGATTTTTCAGCGCTTGACAGGGAGGCGCTGCTGAGGCGTATGCAGAAGGTCGATGACCAGCGCATCTATGTCATTGCAGAGGCGCTCAGAAAAGGCATAGATTACGATACAATCTATGAGATTACGCGGATTGACAGGTGGTTTATTGACAAGATAGCCGTGCTTGTGGAGATGGAGTACGCGCTGGAGACGCAGCCCCTTTCACTAGAATTGTTAAAAGAAGCGAAGCGGCTGGAGTTTCCTGACAGCGTGATTGCGCGGCTTGCTGGCATGGAGGAGTCGGCCGTGAAACAGATGCGCTATGCGAATCATATCACGGCTTCGTATAAGATGGTCGATACCTGCGCAGCAGAGTTTGAGGCAAGTACGCCGTACTATTATTCTTGTTATGACGGGATTAACGAGGCGGTGGAGACCAATCCGCCGAAAAAAGTGCTGGTGCTTGGCTCAGGACCAATTCGCATCGGGCAGGGAATTGAGTTTGACTACTGTTCTGTCCACGCGACATGGGCATTTTCAAAAGCGGGATATGAGACAATCATTGTCAATAATAATCCTGAGACAGTCAGCACGGATTTTGATATTGCCGACAAGCTCTATTTTGAGCCGCTGACGCCGGAGGACGTGGAGAACATTGTCAACATTGAGAAGCCGGACGGCGCAGTGGTGCAGTTTGGCGGCCAGACGGCAATCAAGCTCACAGAGAGTCTGATGAAGATGGGCGTGCCAATTCTGGGAACGAAGGCGGAGGACGTGGACGCCGCAGAGGACAGAGAACTTTTTGACAAGATTCTGGAGGAGACGCAGATTCCGCGCGCGGCAGGCGGCACAGTCTACACGGCAGAGGAGGCAAAAGAGGTTGCAAACCGTCTGGGTTATCCAGTGCTTGTCAGACCGTCGTATGTGCTTGGTGGACAGGGAATGCAGATTGCGATTTCTGATGAGGAGATTGAGGAGTTTATGGAAATCATCAACCGCATCGCGCAGGATCATCCGATTCTCGTAGACAAGTACTTGCAGGGCAAAGAACTTGAGGTTGATGCGGTGTGTGACGGCACAGACATCTTGATTCCGGGGATTATGGAACATATAGAAAGAACAGGAGTTCATTCCGGCGACTCGATTTCAGTCTATCCAGCACACACGATTACGGCTAAGGTAAAAGAGACAATCGCGGAATACACAAGGCGGCTGGCAAAAGCGCTGCATGTGAAGGGCTTGATTAATATTCAGTTTATTGCAGTCGGTGAGGAAGTGTTTGTGATCGAGGTCAATCCCCGCTCCTCGAGAACAGTTCCGTATATCAGCAAAGTGACAGGCATCCCGATTGTGGACCTTGCGACGGAGGTGATTATCGGCAAGACTATCCGCGAACTGGGTTATGAGCCCGGCTTACAGAGAGAAGCGGAGTATGTGGCAGTGAAGATGCCGGTATTTTCCTTTGAGAAAATAAGAGGGGCGGAAATCAGCCTTGGGCCGGAAATGAAATCCACAGGTGAGTGTCTCGGCATTGCGAAAACTTTTAATGAGGCATTGTACAAGGCATTTTTGGGCGCAGGAATCGACTTGCCCAAGCATAAGCGGATGATTATTACGGTAAAAGATGCAGACAAGGGCGAGGCGATTGAGATTGGAAGGCGTTTTGCGAAGCTGGGATATACGATCTATGCGACGCGCAGCACAGCAAAAGCGCTGAATGACGCAGGGGTTAAGGCAAACAAAGTCAATAAGCTTCAACAAGAGTCACCAACCGTTATGGATTTGATTTTGGGACATAAAATTGACCTTGTGATTGACACGCCGACACAGGGACGCGATAAGTCAAGAGACGGTTTCCTGATACGGAGAACGTCTATTGAGACAGGTGTGAACTGCATCACGGCGCTCGATACCGCAAAGGCGCTCGCGACAAGCCTTGAAAATAAAAACGACAATCCGTTGACGCTGGTCAATATTGCTGAGCTGTGAGTGTTGCTATGAAAATAGTTATGAAAAGCGATATGACAACACAAAAACAACAGAAAGCAAATGCAAGAAATTACCAGCGCGAGCTGGATAAACTGCTAGATCAGCTCACAGAAGCGCCGCGCCTTTTGCTGCATAGCTGCTGTGCGCCGTGCAGCAGTTATGTGCTTGAGTATCTGAGGCAGTATTTTCGGATTACAGTCTTTTATTATAATCCGAATATCTCGATGGAAGCAGAGTACCAAAAGCGTGTTGAAGAACAGAAGCGCCTGATCGACGCGTATAATCTGCTGCCGGACAGCGGTTATCCGATTTCTGTCATAGAAGGAGCGTATGAGCCGGCAGTTTTTTATGCGGCAGCAAAAGGGCTGGAACAGTGCCCGGAGGGCGGTGAGCGCTGTTTTGCCTGTTATGAGCTTCGGCTCAGCAAGACGGCAGAACTTGCAAAAAAACAAGCGTATGATTATTTTGCGACGACCCTCACCATCAGTCCGTTAAAGAATGCCGCAAAGTTAAATGAAATTGGAGAGCGACTGGCAGCGGCATACCAGATTTCATGGCTTCCATCGGATTTCAAGAAGAAAAATGGGTATAAGCGGTCGATTGAGCTGTCGGCGGAGTATGCGCTTTACCGGCAGAATTATTGTGGGTGTGTGTATTCGAAAGGAAGGGAACAATGAAAAAAATATTAGATTTGATATCCGATGAAATGATGCAGGCATTTGAGCAGGCAGGCTATGACCGCGCACTTGGCAGGGTGACGCTCTCAAACCGCCCTGACCTGTGCGAATATCAGTGCAATGGTGCGATGGCTGGCGCAAAACAGTACAAAAAGGCGCCGATTATGATTGCAAAGGATGTGGCGGCAAAGCTTGCTGACAGTGAGGTGTTCGAGAAGGCGGAAGCAGTGGCGCCCGGTTTTCTGAATCTGACATTAAAAAGAGAGTTTGTTGGAAATTATATCAAAAAGATGCGTGCTGACAGAAAGTATGGCTTGGAGGAGGCCAAAAATCCAGCAAAGATTGTGCTCGACTATGGCGGACCCAATGTCGCAAAACCGCTGCATGTAGGACATTTGCGTTCTGCGATTATCGGTGAGAGCGTAAAGCGCATCGCGCGCTATATGGGGCATACTGTCATCGGTGATACGCATTTGGGCGACTGGGGTCAGCCGATGGGACTGATTATGAACGAGCTGAAAATCAGGAAACCAGAACTTGTGTATTTCGATGAGAACTATCATGGAGAGTATCCATCTGAGCCGCCGTTTACGATTTCAGAGCTGGAGGAAATCTATCCCACTGCGAGCAAGCGTTCCAAGGAGGACGAAGCGTACAAGGCAGATGCGATGGCGTGCACATTCAAGCTGCAAAGCGGTGTGGCGGGCTACCGCGCACTGTGGAAGCATATTATCGCCGTTTCAGTGACGGATTTGAAGAAAATTTATGAGAAGTTAAATGTTGATTTTGATCTGTGGAACGGAGAGTCCGCTGTGCATGATATGATACCGGGAATGGTGGAGGCCATGAAAGAAGGCGGTTATGCATATCTGAGCGAGGGGGCGCTTGTGGTTGATGTGAAGGAGGAGACTGACACAAAGGAGATTCCGCCCTGCATGATACTCAAATCTGATGGCGCGGCGCTTTACAATACCACAGATCTTGCGACAATTATGATGCGTATGGAGACAGAACAGCCAGACAGGATTGTCTATGTGGTGGACAAGCGGCAGGAGTTGTATTTTGAGCAGGTTTTCCGCTGCGCGCGCAAGACAAAGCTGGTGCAGGAGGATACAGAACTAAAATTTCTTGGCTTTGGTACGATGAATGGCAAGGACGGAAAGCCCTTTAAGACGCGCGAGGGCGGCGTCATGCGTCTGGAAAATCTGATTCAGCAAATCAATGATGAAATGCTTCGCAAAATCAAAGAAAGCCGTGAGACCTCAGACGAGGAGGCCGCAGCGACAGCGCAGGTGGTAGGGCTTGCCGCGCTAAAATATGGCGATTTGTCCAATCAGGCGAGCAAGGACTACATTTTTGATATCGACCGCTTTACGTCGTCGGAGGGCGATACAGGTCCGTATATTCTCTATACGATTGTGCGCATTAAGTCTATTCTTGCAAAGTTTACAGAAAATGGCGGGAATGTGCAGGCAGTGTTGTCTGAGATCAAAGCGCCTGTCAACGACAGTGAGAAACAGTTGATGATGGAGCTTGCAAAATATAATGCAAGCGTTGAGGCGGCATGTGACGAGTATGCGCCGCACAAAATCTGTGCATATATCTATGACCTTGCAAACGCGTTTAATCATTTTTATCATGAGACAAAGATTCTTGCAGAGGACGATGCGGACAGAAAGGCAGGATGGATTGCACTTCTTGCACTCACGAGAGATGTGCTTGAGACAGCCATAGACCTGCTTGGGTTCTCGGCGCCAGAGAGGATGTAAGTTAAACCCGACTGTTTTGACAGTCGGGTTTTTGGCATATTAGTATGCAGGACGTGAAGTGTCTCTGATGCCAATGCCATCTGCATAAAAGACATAATCTCCCCATTCGGTAAGGCTGCTTCCCTGCCAGTCCTTTGCGATATCCAAAGAAAGATCAATGCCGCTGTTGCCGTTCCATGACCATGCAATATAACCGACACCTTTCTCCGTGCACTGCTGCATAATCGTCGTCTCGTCAACATCTGCACCGTTTTGCCAGTTGCCAAATTCACCGATACAGAAGCAGACGCCCGTTGCAAGCATGGAATCAATCGAATTTTTTACAGTGGCAGCATCTTTTCCGGCAACCGAGTACATATGAATTGAGATCATTGTATTTCCGGTACTGTCTGCGGACACAACTTGCTGGCTGTTGCTGATGCAGGTTGAGGTTTCCTGACCATATCCGGAAGTATCAATCATAATGACATTTTCAATACCAGCGTCTCTAAGCGTGCGCAGGGCTGACTGGTAAGCACTTGTCCATGAGTGGGCATTGTTCCATGTTCCAAGCCATTCGTTTGCAATGTTTAAAATGACATATTTTTTGTGTGCATTGATTAAATCCTTGATTTCCAGCCAGTAGTTTACGGCATTGTTCAGGCGGCCTACATCGTCAAAGCCTGTATGGTCGTGCACTTCCAAGATACAGATTAAATTTCTTGCCTCACACCATGAAATGATATTTTCTACCTCTGCGCGCTGTGTTTTCGTCCACTGCGTTCCGTCAGCCAGCACAACGCGGACACAGTTTGCACCGCGGTCTGCAATGGCATTGATGGAGGTCTGTGTCTCGTTGGGATACCATGCGTGGGCTACGTTGATTCCACGCATTAGAAATTCTTTTCCATCTGCATCATAAAGCCTGCCATTACGCACATACATGCCGCTGGTGGAAGAGATTTTCTCCGGCTCTACAACGACGTAATCGAGTGCGGTATATCCCCAGTCAGCCGATACGCCGTATTTATGTTCTCCGGCTGTGAGATACACTGTCTGCGTGAAAGCCTCCCACTTATTTCCGCTTGTGCGTAGCGTACCTGCGCTGTTCTCGTCAAGATACAAAAAGTTTTCCTTATATGAATCAGCATTGGTCACAATGGTAATCCGGTAGTTGCCGGAAGTGGCTACAGAGAAGGACACTTCCCCCCAGCCAGATTCCAGATACAAGTAGCCGCTGCCTGAATAACCGGGAAATGTGGAATTTTCAATTCGGTTCTGGCCGTTTTGTTCATAGCAGTTTGCATACTCAAACTCGTAACGGTTGCCGGACTTTGAACTTGTTTCTGGGCTGGCAGTTGTCTCAAAGGCTGCTGGCGGCTGATATAAAGCCGCTGCGGCCTGAGCTTTCTGCTCTGGAAAAGCAAAAATTGAAGCAAAGGTCATCGAGACAAACGCAGCAGTACTTGTTGCAAAGGATAAAATTTTCTTGTAATTTTTTCTCATGCAAAACCTCCATTTGGGTAAAAATTTATTCATGTAATAAGTATGGGTTAGACAGTGCTGGCGCCAAAGCATCTGGTAATCTGCCAAAATATTACATGTAAAACTAAAATACATGAAAAATCAGCAAGAATCAATCGTGAATTTATCAACTTAATGAAGTTAATAGTTGTATGATTTTACTATAGCTTTAGGTGGGTTTGTCGGAGATAACTAATAATTTGCTTAAATAAAACTTAAAATTAGATAAAATAAATAGGGAATCACGAACACTGCTGACAGACATATCATTTTTTGAAATATATTTCAAACATTATCAAAGAAAGTGTGGGCAAAATATAGCGAAGATATCTATGATAAAGAATAAAATGCACTATATCAGTGCGCATAACGCATTAAATATTTGAATATAGTGCGCACTAAATGGGCATAAAAAAGAAAGACGGGCGGAGGATTATGTGGAAAAGTAATAAAATAATTATAAAAGGACTGAATATTATAAGAAATATGTACAAGATACAATCTTTATGATAAAATAAATACAATGATTTAAAATGAATTATGAGAGGATGTGTACATTATGTACGGAAATCAGAAGGGGCTAATTTTTACAAATGAGAAATGTATTGGTTGTAATAAGTGCATTTCTGTTTGTCCGGTAATCACTGCAAACAAAGCTGTCAAAACAGGGAAGGGAACACAGATTATTGAAGTGGACGGTGATAGATGCATTGCGTGCGGAGCTTGTTTTGATGCATGTGAACACAATGCAAGAGAATATGTGGATGACACAGAGGAGTTTTTTGCAGCGCTTTCAAAAGGAGAGAAACTATCAGTACTGTGGGCGCCGGCATTTGCGGCAAACTATCCCAATGAATACAAAAAAATTCTTGGCGGGTTGAAGAAATTAGGCGTAAACCGAATTATCAGCGTAAGTTTTGGCGCGGATATCACGACATGGGGATACGTCAAATACATTACGGAGCACAATTTCCAAGGGGGAATCTCCCAGCCGTGCCCGGCAGTAGTCAACTACATTGAACATTACATACCTGAGCTGATTCCCAAACTTGTACCAGTCCAGAGCCCGCTGATGTGTGCGGCAATCTATGCGAAGAAATATTTGAAAATCACAGACAAGCTTGCCTTTATCAGTCCCTGCATCGCGAAAAAAGATGAGATCAGCGATCCGAAAAATAAAGGTTATGTGAGTTATAATGTAACGTTTGACCATTTGGCAAACTATGCCAGAAGCCATAATATCAAAGCAGACCCGGCAACAGATGAGATTGAGTACGGTTTAGGATCGATCTATCCTATGCCCGGCGGACTCAAAGAGAATGTATACTGGTTCTGCGGAGAGGAGGTGTTTATCCGCCAGATTGAGGGCGAAAAACATGCGTATCATTTTCTGGAGGATTACAAGGAGAGAGTACTTGGCGGCAAGAGACTGCCATTTATGGTGGATGCACTTAACTGTGCACAAGGATGCATTTATGGCACAGGCATTGAGCATTCTAAGGCAAAGAGTGATGATATTCTCTATGAGCTTCAGGCCATCAAGGCGGCGAGTAAATCCAGCAGAAGAAGCAGCGCATGGGCGCGCAAGGCGACGCCGGCACAGCGGCTGCACAATCTCAACAGACAGTTTGCGCATCTTGACCTCCGTGATTTTATGCGCGAATATACAGATAAATCAAAGGGCAATGAAATCCAGAAGCCTACGTTGTCAGAGCTCAACGATATTTTTGCTGATATGAATAAGAAAAGTACGGTACAGCAGCATATCAATTGCAGTGCGTGCGGATACAACACCTGTACAGATATGGCAGCAGCAATCTACAATGGCTGCAATGACAAGAATAGCTGTGTTCATTATATCAAAAATCTGGCGGAGGCGGAGAAGGAGCGCGTGCAGGAAATCTCGTGTGAAGTAGAAAAGAAAAATGAGGAGATGGCACACAAAAATGAGACGATCAGCGCGATGGTGGCAGAGGCAAACGGCGAGTTTAACACCTTGAATGCCTCCATTGATGAGATGATTGACGGCAATAACAACAATGCGGAAGAAAGCACAAACATCAGTATGGCAATGGTGGATGTGGTCGATTTCTGCGATGATATGAAAAAGTCGTTTGGGGAGATCACAGAGCTCTTAGAGCAGCTTGGCGGCAACAATGAAAATATCACAAAGGTGGCGGCAAAGACCAATCTGCTGTCACTGAACGCCTCCATCGAGGCGGCGCGCGCAGGGGAGGTCGGCAAAGGCTTTGCGGTCGTGGCGCAGGAGATTAAGACGCTCAGCGATGTCAGCAGGGGCGCTGCCGATGACAGCAGCAAGAATAAAAACCAGATCGTGCAGGCGATGACGCGGCTGATGGAAAGCTCTGAAAATCTGATGAAGGTTGTGGATAATGTCAATGAGCGGATCAGCAACCTCGCGGCGAGCACAGAGGAGATTGCAGCGTCAGCGACGATGATTGGACAGGTTGCAGCCGAGCTGCATGACAAGTTTGACAGAATCAATTCCTTGTAAGGGTCCAGAAGATTTGATGGTTGAAGTTTCGCCAAAGAAAGCGTATAATCAAAGTGCTGTATTTAAATAAAACAAGGAAAGAGGACAAAACATGAGCAATACAATACCCTACAAGATTTATCTGGAAGAAAATGAGATGCCTAGACAGTGGTACAACGTGCGGGCAGATATGAAAAATAAACCTGCGCCGATTCTCAATCCGGCAACCATGAAGCCGATTACTGTGGAGGAGCTCTCGCCAATCTTCTGCGAGGAACTTGCAAGACAGGAACTGGATGATACGACCGCATATTTCGACATACCGCAGGAGATACGTGATTTTTATAAAATGTATCGCCCGTCACCGCTTACAAGGGCGTATTGTCTGGAAAAGAAACTAGACACACCTGCACATATTTATTATAAATTTGAGGGAAACAACACGTCGGGAAGCCATAAGCTCAACTCTGCCATTGCGCAGGCATACTATGCAAAACAGCAGGGACTCAAAGGGGTGACGACAGAGACTGGGGCAGGGCAGTGGGGAACTGCGCTGTCTATGGCATGTTCTTATTTTGATTTGGACTGTCAGGTGTACATGGTCAAAGTATCCTATGAGCAGAAGCCGTTCCGGCGCGAGGTGATGCGTACTTACGGCGCGAAGGTGACGCCGTCTCCGTCCATGCTCACCGATGTTGGCAGAAAGATCAACGAAGCGTTTCCGGGCACGACAGGCAGTCTTGGCTGCGCGATCTCAGAGGCTGTAGAGGCAGCCACAGCGCAGGAGGGCTACCGCTATGTGCTGGGGTCTGTGCTGTCTCAGGTGCTGCTGCACCAGACAATCATTGGATTGGAGACAAAATCAGCGCTGGATAAATATGGCATCAAGGCGGACATGATCATTGGCTGTGCAGGAGGCGGTTCAAACCTTGGCGGCCTGATCTCTCCTTTTGCGGGCGAGATGCTAAGAGGTGAGGCAGATTATGAGATCATAGCAGTAGAGCCGGCTTCCTGCCCGAGTCTGACGAGGGGTGTCTATGCTTACGATTACTGCGATACAGGCAAAATCTGTCCGCTGGCAAAGATGTATACGCTTGGAAGCGGTTTTATCCCGTCGGCAAATCATGCAGGAGGACTGCGCTATCATGGCATGAGCTCGATCGTGTCACAGCTCTATGATGATGGCATCATAACCGCGCGCAGCGTGGAGCAGACAGAGGTATTTCAGGCAGCACAGACCTTTGCGAGAGTGGAGGGAATCCTTCCGGCGCCGGAGAGCAGCCATGCGATCAAAGTGGCGATTGACGAGGCGCTCAAGTGCAAGGAGACTGGCGAGGAGAAGAATATTGTCTTTGGCCTGACAGGGACAGGATACTTTGACATGGTTGCCTATCAGCGGTTTAACGATGGGGAGATGCAGGATTATATTCCGACAGACGAAGAGCTTGCAAAGAGTCTGGCGGCGCTGCCTAAAGTGAACTAAATTTTGAGAAAAAAATAAGAGGACTGGCTTTTGCCGGTCCTTTTTGACAATAAAAAATAGCGAAGGGGGGATTCGAACCCTCGACACCGCGGGTATGAACCGCGTGCTCTAGCCAACTGAGCTACTTCGCCATTACAATATAATATAAAACGAAAAATGGGGCCTACAGGGCTCGAACCTGTGACCCTCTGCTTGTAAGGCAGATGCTCTCCCAGCTGAGCTAAGACCCCACGTAACTGACTTTTACAATATACTATTTTTCGAAAAAAAAGTCAATACTTTTTCTGAAAATTATTTTAAAAATATTTAAAATGAAATAAAAAGTTTCAAAAAAGTCTTTTTTAATTTGGCATTCTATGGTAAAATTGCGGTAACTCTTGAATTTGGATGGAAAGGGAATATTTACAATGAAAATGATTGTACACGACATGCAGGAGGAATCATGGCACGGGCTTGGCGTGAAGCTTCAGGAAAAGGATATTGTCATAAGTGATGCGGCGGCGTGTACAGGCAGTGAGATTGAGAGCGCAATGGGAAGCTGCTGTCAGTTAATTTTGATCAGCCGCTGTGTGTATGGCGGTTTCAGCCCGTTTATTCAGGGCGTGCTGGAGAAATGCAGAAGGCATTTTGGACCGCTTCTGGAGATGCGGCACGGTCAGACACATTATGAGGTCAAGGGCGGGAATAAGAACACATTTGGCATGGTCTGCTGCTTCTACGGAGAGCATATCACCCCGCAGGAGGAGCAGTCGGCAAGGCTTCAGTCTGTGTCAGACGGAATATCATTGCAGGCGAGGGGCGTCAAGATTATCTTTTATGATACAATTGAGAAGCTCAGCCAGTTGAAGGGTATCATTTTATAAGATCTTGCGCAGCGCGGAAAGGAGGAGGGGGGAAGCGGAATGATACTGTTTTTGGACGGAGGCTATACACTGGCTGCTGGCAATGAAACATGCGCGGAAATCATTCAGAAATGCCTGCAGCATGAAGAGCTGGTCTTGGTGAAGCTCGAGGAGAATATGGATTGGAACAGTGTGTACAGATATCTTGAAGATGCACATGCCATTGTGCTTGCGGCAGATGTGTATCTGGACAGTGTGCCTTCCCTGGTGCTGCGGTTTCTTGAAAAAGTCGAACAGGCGGTGATTGGCGGGGAAAGCATTGGCGGCAGATTTTATGCAATTCTCTATACAGAGCTGTACGAGGGTGAGCAGACCAGCGTGGCGATGGATGTGCTCAAAAATTTCTGCGTACATGCCAATATCGCATGGGGAAGAGGTCTGGGAATCGGTGGAAACAAGATGGAGACGCACACGCACAAGGATGTTTTTTGGGGCAGGCGTCACAAAAACACGTCAGATTACAGGACGGTGTCCTTGCAGGAGCACGCGCTTTTTATCAGGGAAAAAATACAGGGAACAGATGTGTATATTAAGCCAGAAGAAGTGTCAAGAAAGGGGTATATTCGCAAAATGAATCAAAAAATGAAAAAAAGTAATCGCGTAAAAATCGCTCTTAACTGATTCATTTTGCAAAAAAACTGATAAAAATATCAGCTCTTTCAACAAGAAAAAACAGCTATTTTTAAGGTATTTGAGCGGAATATGTTATATTTTGGCGGATGCTGTATGTAAAGCGCAAAAAGTGCGATAAGTAACTGTTGCAAGATAAATTGACATTCTTATATAATGGACATTGCCAAATCCTGCTAGAATTTGTAAGTAAACGTAATTTGGGAGTAGCGTTTATAAATTCTTTGAGCCAAGATTATGAATGGGAGACGTGATTTAGGTGGCATTTGGCAGTCAAAAATTTAGGGATGGAGGAGAAGCTAATGGAGCAGTTAAACGTAATGACACAGCAGGATAACGAGAAGGTCTTTAGGATTCTCAGCGATTTACTTACAAAAGACAAGGAATTTCAGATTATGATCACCGTTCCAGCAGGCACGAAACTCACGAACAGTGAGAACAGCCTGATGGGCAAAAAGACAGACGGCAGGCCAGAGTCAAATTCCCTGGAGAATACACATGATTTAGAGAAAGATGTGACAGATATGATACACGAGATCGGCGTGCCAGCCCATATCAAAGGGTATCAGTATCTGCGGGAGGCGATCATGATGTCGGTGGAGGATATAGAGATGTTAAACTCTATCACAAAAATTCTTTATCCGTCGATCGCAAAGAAATACCAGACAACACCGAGCCGTGTTGAGCGTGCCATAAGACACGCAATCGAAGTAGCATGGAGTAGAGGAAAAATGGAGACGCTTGATTCCCTTTTCGGGTATACGATCAATCTTGGAAAAGGCAAGCCGACAAATTCTGAGTTCATAGCTTTGATAGCAGATAAAATAAGACTTCACTACAGAGCATAATACAAAGTATAATCCGACAAATTCCTTTACATTCCCGCTTCGGTTGGTGTATAATATTTACAGTGTAACTTAATTCGCAACACTAAGATGAGTGTGGAAAGGGATTTGATAGTATGAAAAACATTTTGTTTGTGGCTTCAGAGGGTGTACCATTTATAAAGACGGGGGGACTTGCAGATGTGGTAGGTTCACTTCCCAAATATTATGATAAAAAATACTTTGATGCAAGAGTAGTCTTGCCGAAATACATGTGTATGTCTGAAAATATGAAATCGCTGATCCAGTACAGGACACATTTTTATATGGATTTTATGGGGCAGAGTGAGTATGTGGGGGTACTGGAAGCACAGTATGACGGCATCACATATTATTTTATTGATAATGAGAAAATGTTTGGAGGGTTTAAGCCGTACAGTGATGATCATATAGGGGAGATCACCAAGTTTGTATTTTTTTCGAAGGCAGCATTGTCAATCCTGCCGGTAGTTGGCTTTAGACCGGACATTGTGCACTGCCACGACTGGCAGGCAGCGATTATTCCTGTATATTTAAAAGAGAGATTTGCCAAGGGTGAGTTCTATCAAGGCATGAAAACAATCATGACGATCCATAACCTTAAATTTCAGGGGATTTATGATATCAGGACAGTGCAGCATATCACAGGTCTTGACGGCTCATATTTTGCACCTGATAAACTGGGATACTTTAAAGACGGAAACCTTTTAAAAGGCGGGCTTACTTATGCAGATGCGATCACGACAGTAAGTGCGACCTATGCGGAGGAGATCAAGACGGAATTTTATGGCGAGAAGCTCAATGGACTCCTCACCGCGAGAACGCACGATCTCAGAGGCATTGTAAACGGCATTGACTATGATGAGTACAATCCGGATACCGATCAGTATATTGTACATCATTACAATGCGTCAAACTTCCGAAAAGAGAAGATAAAGAACAAGAGAGACCTGCAAAAGCAGCTTGGTCTGGAAGAGAACGATAAGAAAATGATGATTGGCATCGTGTCAAGGCTTACCGACCAGAAGGGTATGGACCTTGTTGCATATATTATGGACGAATTGTGCAGCAAGGATGATATTCAACTGGTGGTGCTGGGAACTGGTGAGGAGCGCTATGAGAATATGTTCCGCCATTTTGACTGGAAATATCATGGCAAGGTTTCTGCAAATATTTTTTATTCAGAAGAGCTTTCTCACAGGATTTATGCGTCATGTGATGCGTTCTTAATGCCGTCGCTGTTCGAGCCCTGCGGACTCAGCCAGTTGATGTCACTGCGCTATGGAACCGTTCCTATCGTGAGGGAGACAGGCGGACTCAAGGATACCGTAGAGCCTTATAATGAGTACGAAAATGAAGGTACCGGATTTAGCTTTGTAAACTACAATGCACATGAGATGCTCAGTACAATCCGGTATGCAGAGCAGGTGTACTACGACAGAAAGCGCGAGTGGAACAAGATTGTGGACAGAGCAATGGCGACGGACTTTTCGTGGAAAGTGTCTGCAATGAAGTATCAGGAAATGTATGATTGGATGATAGGATAAAAACATGGCATTTGACGGAGTGACAATCGCGGGGATTGTCAGTGAACTGAAAGATAAATTAATAGGAAATAGGATTTACAAGATAGCTCAGCCTGAAAAGGATGAGCTAATCTTGACTGTAAAGGGAAGCTGTGGCCAGGTTCGGATGCTGATGTCGGCAGATGCATCGCTGCCGCTGCTGTATCTGACACAAAAAAACAAGACAAGTCCTATGACAGCACCGAATTTTTGCATGCTGCTGCGCAAGCATCTGCAAAATGCGCGCATTGTGTCGGTGACACAGCCGGGACTGGAGAGAATCGTCCGCTTTGAACTCGAGCATCTGAACGAACTGGGCGATTTGTGCAGAAAATATCTGATTATCGAGCTGATGGGAAAGCACAGCAATATCATATTCTGTGACGATCAGGATAAGATTATCGACAGCATCAAGCATATTTCGGGAATGGTCAGCTCCGTCCGGGAGGTTTTGCCGGGATGGCAGTATTTTATACCAAAGACACAGGACAAGGCGGAGCTGCTTTCGTGTACCCAAGAGGAGATGGCAGCAGTGCTGCGCGCAAAGAGCCTGCCGCTGTTTAAGGCAGTCTATACAGGATTTACCGGAATCTCGCCGAGCATTGCGCAGGAGTTGTGCTACAGGGCGGGCGTGGACGCTGACTTGCCAAGTGCCGGCTTGGAGGCAGAAGCGCTTGACCGTATGGTCTCTGTGCTCAGCGGGCTGGCGGCGGATATCAGGAGTGAAAAGTTTTGCTATAATGTCGTTTATGAAAATAAACAGCCTGCTGAGTACGCCGCAGTACAGCTAAGCTCTTATGAGGAGGGGCAGCGCAGGAGATTCGAGTGTATCTCAGAGCTTTTGGAATATTATTATGCCGAGAAAAATACGATAACCCGTATCCGGCAGCGCTCGGTGGATTTGCGCAAGATTGTCACGACAGCGCTTGAGCGGAATGTTAAGAAGTATGATTTGCAGGTCAAACAGCTTCAGGATACGGACAAGAGAGAGACTTACCGCGTGTATGGCGAGCTGCTGAATGCGTATGGCTACGGCGTGGAGGCTGGGGCGAAGTCTATGGAAGCCCTGAATTATTATACCGATGAAAAAATAACGATACCGCTAGACCCGATGCTCACCGCAGGGGAGAACGCCAAGAAGTATTTCGACAAATACCAGAAATTAAAGCGCACCTACGAAGCATTGACAACGCTCACAAAAGAGACAAAGGAGGAGATTGAACATCTCTCGTCAATTAGTATCGCCCTCGATATTGCGCTAAAGGAAGAGGACTTGGTACAGATTAAGGAAGAGCTGATTGAGAGCGGTTATATCCGGCGTAAGGGCAATACAAAGCGGGAGAAGATTACCAGCAAGCCCTTTCATTATGTCAGCAGCGACGGCTATCATATCTATGTGGGCAAGAACAATTATCAGAATGAAGAGCTTACGTTTAAGTTTGCCACCGGAAACGACTGGTGGTTTCACACAAAGGGAATCCCCGGTTCACACGTGGTTGTGAAATCGAACAATGACGAGCTTCCAGACCGCGTGTTTGAGGAGGCTGGAAAGCTTGCAGCGCACTATTCTCAGGCGAGGGGACAAGAGAAGGTAGAAATTGACTATACGCAGAAGAAAAATGTCAAGAAGCCAAATGGTTCCAAGCCGGGTTTTGTCGTGTATTATACGAATTATTCGCTTGTGATTGATTCTGATATCACGGGCATTACACAAATCGAGTAGGGGAAAATCTTTCCCCTACTCGATTCCTTGTTTTATATGGCGTTCTGATAACCGCAGTACAGAAATGACAGGCATAATCAGAATCCCGCAAAAGAAATTGCTGACGCCGTGAATGCAGTCAAACGGCAGGCCGGCAATAATCCATGCAATCATTTTCTCAAAACTCAGTCCGAACAGCAGCGCCTGAGCCGGGGCATACAGCGTGCCGTATAAGAAGCCGTGTGCAGCGCATACAGTCATGTAAACGATGGGACGAACCTTTACTGGCATCTTTGCCGGAAGAAGCATGACAGCACCCCACAGCAGCGTCCACAGATACAGATAAGGAACCCACCATGCCGCAAAACCGTGAAACATACCTGTCAGAAAGACATAAATATAAATGGGATACAGTGCCTTTTTTCTGTAGACAACGGTGAAAGCAATCGTAAATACACCAATCAAATGAATATTTGGTGCAAACTCCATGATGACCTTCGAAGCGTACATGACAGCCCCGAGCATGGCAAAGACGACAAGTTCTCTGGTTGTAGGCTTCATGTTTATTCTACTTTAAATGCGTAGCTGCTGCCATCGGTGACGGGGGTGGTGTCAACGCCTGATGCAGCATACTCCTCATCAATATAAAATGCCCAGTATTTTCCGTCGGTGTCATAGTCTGCCGTGATGCCGTTGACGGTTTTTACATACAGTCCGTATTCGCTGTCGTCTCCGGCAATCAATTCAAGTTCTAACAGTGCCTGTCCCACTGTCTCTTTGTCGGTGTGAATCTCGAATTGAGTTGTGTTTCCCTCTCCATCTACAACAGTAAACGGAAAAGAAATGCTGCCCTCACCTAATACAGTGACATCAGAGGTATCTGCCTCATTGAGCGCCGCATCTGTCGCAGGCGTTCTCTCTGTCTCAGAAGCGATTTCCGTTGCAGGTACTGTATCTGGTGCTGTTTCTGCGTCAGAAGCTGGTTCAGAAGCAGGTGTGGAAACGGGTTCCTGTTTTGAAGTGCCGGCGCAGCCGGTTGTCAGAAATGACATGGACAGAACCAGCATCATGCAGCATAATAAGAGCTGGTGTTTCCTGTTTGATGTTTTTTTCATAATAAATACTCCTTTGTTAAAATATTATAATACGGTATTTATCATAAACGTTTCTGCATTTCGCGTCAAGAATATTTTAAGCGGCTTTCGATTTGATGCCATCGGGGTCTCTGTCCGCGGAAGGAGGCAGCTTCCTCGGCAGTTACAACTATTTTTTGTCATTCTTTATGTCAGTGCCATGGGCTTTGTTTTCTTTTTCAGGGAAAAATTCGGCGATGGTGTGCTTGTTTTGCATTCTTCCAACACAGAATAGCAGAAGCCACGCCAGCAGCGGAACCGAAATAATGCCAAATAAAAGCGCCATAAAACGGTTTCCGGCTTCGCTCGGACCTGCGGTGAAGGCAGAGATGACAAACGCAGTGACCAGCAGCACAATGGCAGCCAGCGCAGCAATGGCAATGAGTTGTCTGGGGGATTTTTTCATGATACAATACCTGACCTTTCTGCGGGGGTTTTGATAAAGCGGCGTACAGCGAGATTTATAGAAGTGATTATAGTCTTTCCGCTGGAAAAAAGCAAGATAAAAAGCAAAGCAGGGTTGTTTCACGAAGAATAATTGAAACTAATAGACACGGCATTTTTACGAGGGATATGGAAGCTATACATATTTTCCATATCCCTCGACTTT
>KE159538.1:69972-166926 GCA_000403215.2 Lachnospiraceae bacterium A4 | reverse complement strand
GCTGTGAAGGCGGCAGGATGTCCAGATTCCGAACAGACTGACAGCAAGTTCATAATAAATGATGTCGTTTGGAAGCCTTCGTGAAACAACCCTGAAAAGCAAAGGAGAAACCTTTGACTTTCCATGAAGTTTAGTATATACTGTTACTGTCTGTGTAAGTACGAAAAAGGCGTAGCAGAGAACCACAGACAACATTATCATGTAAGATATACCGCAGATTTCATGACGGTACAAAAATATCTAAAAATATAAGGTAAAAAACGAAAGGGTGTTAGAGATCATGGCAGAAGAAAAGACTTTATTAGACCAGTGGCGAGGGATGGCATACAATGAGCAGACAGATAAGAATACGCTGCAAAAACTTTGGATTGATTATTTTCAGAAAGAAAAAGAAATTTATCAACAGCTTTTGGTAAATCCCGACGAGGAGGTGCGGGGGACTGTAAAAGAGCTGGCAGAAAAATATAATGTGGATATCATGACGATGACAGGCTTTCTCGACGGTATCAATGAGAGCTTAAAGACAGAGAATCCGATTGAGGAGATGAGCGAGGATACCGAGGTAAGTCTTGGATTTGACAAGACACTTTTATACAAGAACATGGTGGCAGCGGAGGCAGACTGGCTGTACAATCTCGAGGAGTGGAATACGATCTTTGATGCGGAGACAAGAAAAACGCTTTACAAAGAACAAAAGGCATCGACGACCGTTGTAAAAGACTCAAAGATTTACCCGAATGATCCATGTCCCTGCGGAAGCGGCAAGAAGTATAAAAAGTGCTGCGGCAAAAATAAATAGTTGTGATAATCCATAATTAGCGATTGTGTTCAAATGAAAGGATTATAATTATGGATAGAAAAGCAACAGCAAGACAGACGCTTGCAATTATGGAACAAGGAGCTTATCAATATGAGGGCAGAACGATAGATCTTCATTCTGAGCTGGAGGAAGCTGTGCGCAGTAGTTTCCTGATTACGCCGCAGCAGGCGGAGGAACTGCTCGAGGCGTACAGCGAATGCGGCGGCACAGCAAAGGTTCTCACCTGCGCGGAAAATATTTCTACGGTGGATGCGGTACGCAGACTTACGGAGGAAGGAAAAGAGAACATCGGCGTGCTGAATTTTGCAAGCGCCAAAAATCCGGGCGGCGGATTTATCAATGGCGCGATGGCGCAGGAGGAGAGTCTGGCGGCATCTAGTATCCTGTACAGGACTTTGACAGCCCATGAGGAGTACTATCGGGAGAACCGCGCACAGCGTTCCATGATGTACACAAACTATGCCATCTATTCGCCGGACGTTGTATTTTTTAGAGATGGCAGGTTTCAACTGGTGGAAAAGCCCTTCAAGGCGTCTGTGCTGACCCTGCCCGCGGTCAATATGGGACAGGTGCTGTTAAAAGGTGAGGACAGCGCGGAGGCAGAGCGCGTCATGCGGCGGAGAATGAAGCTGGCACTGGCAGTCTTTGCCAGACAGGGTGCGAAGAATCTCGTGCTGGGCGCTTACGGCTGCGGTGTATTCCGCAATGACCCCAAGCTGATTGCAGCATGGTGGAAAGCGCTGTTAGAGGAGGAAGGAATGGGTCAGTATTTTGACTTTATTTTCTATGCTGTGTTAGACCGCTCGAAAAATGGGGAATGTATCAAGGCGTTTTTGTAATAGCTTTTTTATAAAAGCTTTTGAAAATTAGGTCTTTACAAATTGAATTTTTAGGGATAATATAAGAATATCAAAAATAAATGACACAAAAACGATGATGAGACGAGTAAGGTATTGTAATGTATCAGAGAGGAGCGCCGTCTGTGCTGAAAGCGCTCTTGCAGGAGATATCTGAAAACTACCTCGGAGTGACTCCAATCCAGTCCGGTGATTCCGTTATAATCAATGAGCGGTCTGTTTTATAGTGGTATTGTGTAGATTGAGACAGGCAAGCAGGGTGGAACCGCGTTGACACGTCCCATGCATTACAGGAATGTAGTGCATGGGATTTTCTTATGTACACCATTTTATTCACGTCTAAGGAGGGGACCATGTACGGAGAATACACAGTGGATATGCAGGGAAGAAAGGTCTTTGAGGGCGAATATTTTCGGGATGAGGTATTGAACGAGCGTCGCGGCGACAAACCGCCGCAGGTATATCAGAATCACGCAAACTGCCGGGAAGAGATTGAAAACATGGTCAGATTTATGGAGACCGCCTCTCAGATGCTTGGCTTGCAGAAATGTGAAAAGGCGGAAAAAGACATTGAAACCGCAGAGAAAAGACTGGGCATCAGGCTGCCCGATATGGTCAGGGCACTGTATCTGGCAGTGGATAAGGATTATGTATTGACAGGCAGCAAGCGCCGTCTGTTAAAGCCAGAGGAACTCTTTATAAAGGACAATGTGCTGGCGGTGCTCTGCCATGGAAAGCGCAAGAAAGTATACCTTGGCATTGACCTTGCCAGGCCGCACAGTATGTTGTGGGAGGAGAGTGTGCCGGGTTCGGGCTGGGAGTATGAGTACTGTATGGAATCCTTCTGTGAGATGATGCTTCAAAGCGCTGCGATGGAAGCGATTGGCAAAATGCCTGTTAGCAGTGCCTATCAGATCAAAGGGTATCCCGCAAGAGAATTATATGCCACAGAACTGCTGGAGGAGTCTTTTCAACCGCTCTTTGTTCGGTTCGACGGGTATTATAACCGGTACTGTGCTGTCATGCTGAATCAGGATACAAAGACGATCGCATGGCTCAGGGCAGGTGAGTTTTACTCGGATATACAGATTGGGTCTTATGACAGCGATGTACTGGAGCAGTTCAAAAAAATCCGTGGAGAAGATGGATACGTGGAAAAACAAAAAAGCAAAAAATAAAGAAATAAAAAAGGAGTGAATCACTATGGAAGAAATCAAAACAAATTACAAAGAGTATTTATTACCGGCGTTATGCCTTGTGGTGGGAATCCTGATTGGATTTTTGTTATCACCGGTAAAAAGCGGCAGAATATGCGTGCTGAGCAACAATACAATCGGTTCGAAAAACGGCTGCGGAAATAAAGCAGATGATATGATGATTGGTGCGCAGAAAGACAGGCAATAAACAACGAGACAGAATAATCGGATATCAAAAAGGAGAGATCAACATGAAGATTACATTAAAAGACGGCTCTGTAAAAGAGTACAGTGAAGCGAAATCAATTATTGACATTGCAAAGGATATCAGCGAGGGACTTGCACGCGTGGCGTGTGCGGGTGAAATCAATGGTGAGCTGGTGGATTTGAGGACTGAGATTGAGGGCGACTGCGAGCTGAATATCATCACCGCGACAGACCCCAAAGCACTCTATGTCATCAGGCACACGGCTTCTCATGTGCTTGCGGAGGCAGTAAAGCGCCTGTTTCCAAATGCAAAAGTGACCATCGGACCAGCCATTGACGATGGGTTTTACTATGATTTTGATTCCGAGCCATTCTCCAGAGAAGACTTGGACAAAATCGAGGCGGAGATGAAAAAAATCATCAAGGAAGGTCATGAGATTACACGGTTTACACTCCCGAGGGCAGAGGCGATTCAATATATGGAGGAAAAAGGAGAACCCTTCAAGGTAGAGCTCATACAGGACTTGCCGGAGGATGCCGAGATCAGCTTCTATGATCAGGGCGGTTTCGTTGATTTGTGTGCAGGACCACATCTGATGAATACAAAGGGCGTGAAAGCATTCAAGCTCACATCGTCCTCGATGGCGTATTGGAGAGGCGATTCAAACAAGGCACGTTTGCAGCGTATTTATGGAACAGCTTACAATAAAAAAGAAGAGCTTGCAGCGCACTTGGAGCGGATGGAGGACGCAAAGCGCCGCGACCATAACCGCCTTGGGCGCGAGATGGAATTATTTACCACGGTGGATGTCATCGGGCAGGGACTTCCATTGTTCACACCGAAGGGAACCAAGATGATCATGAAGCTACAGCGGTGGATTGAGGATTTGGAGGACAACGAGTGGGGCTACATGCGGACAAGGACACCGCTGATGGCAAAATCTGATTTGTATAAGATTTCAGGACACTGGGATCACTACAAAGAAGGCATGTTTGTGTTTGGAGATGAGGAGAAGGACAAGGAAGTGTATGCGCTTCGCCCGATGACTTGCCCGTTCCAGTACTATGTATATAAAAATACCCAAAAGTCCTACCGTGACCTTCCATGCAGATACAGCGAGACTTCTACGCTGTTTCGAAATGAGGATTCAGGAGAGATGCACGGGTTGACCAGAGTGCGCCAGTTTACGATTACCGAGGGACATCTGATCGTCAGACCGGATCAGATGGTGGAGGAGTTCAAGGGATGTCTTGCACTCGCAAAATATTGTTTGGAAACGCTGGGGGTCAACGGGGACGTGACATATCATCTGTCAAAGTGGGACCCGGAAAACAAAGAGAAGTATATCGGCGAGCCGGAAGTATGGAATGAGACAGAGCAGCATATCAGGGATATTCTGACAGCGCTTGATATCCCGTTTGTGGAGGATGTCGGGGAAGCGGCATTCTATGGGCCGAAGGTGGACATCAACGCGAAGAATGTGTATGGAAAGGAAGATACTATGATTACGGTTCAGTGGGATGCACTGCTTGCAGAACAGTTTGATATGTATTATATTGACCAGAACGGCGACAAGGTGCGCCCATATATCATTCACAGAACGTCTATGGGCTGTTATGAGCGCACGCTTGCATGGCTGATTGAGAAATACGCAGGGAAGTTTCCGACATGGATGTGTGCGGAGCAGGTGCGTGTCCTTCCGATTTCAGACAAGTATGAGGCGTATGCACAGGAGGTATGCAAGGCGCTGAAAAAGTCAGGTGTTGACGCGACCGTTGACAGCCGTTCGGAGAAAATCGGCTTTAAGATTCGCGAGGCAAGACTGGATAAACTCCCATATATGCTTGTGGTCGGGCAGCAGGAGGAGGCAGATCACACGGTGTCTGTCAGAAGCCGCTTTGCGGGCGACGAGGGTGTAAAGTCTCTTGATAACTTTATCGCAGAGATCACAGAGGAAATCAGAAACAAGACAATCCGCGAGGAGATGCCGTCAGAAGAAAAATAACGGGTTGACAAAAAATCAAAAAAATCAAGAATAACACACGTTTAAGTCAGGCATACTAACCGTAAGGAACTGCGCAGTTTGTTCTATTATGCAGATAGTTTTACTGTGCAGTTTCGAAGTTCATTGTGTGAGAACTGTACTTCTGGCGGCAGTTGCCGGAAGTACAGAATAAAGACTGTGACAAATAGGAGGTAATTATGTCTGAATTAACCTGTGGCGTATGTAATTGTACCTATAATAAGGACCACTGCTGCTGTAAAGGCGATATCATGGTGGGCGGCAAGCATTCCTGTGACTGTGAAGATACATGCTGTGAGAGCTTTCATAAAAGAAGCGGAGACAGTTTTACAAGCGCTGTTTCTCATCCAAGCCAGCAGATCAGCATCGACTGTGAGGCAGTCAAATGTATCTACAACACGGATTACCGGTGCAGTGCAGAGCATGTAGATATCAAGGGAAATCATGCAGGCACGAGCGGCGAGACACTCTGCGCGACATTTCGCGAGAAATAAGAAGCAAATCATATAATAAAATCAAATAATAAATGAAAAAATGATTGACACCAACAAGATACTATGGTAAAGTATTCATGTTTGAGGCGGCTCAGACAATACAGGAAAGCAGAGTATCCACTCTCACCCTATGGCAATCGGGCTTATAGGCGTTTATGATTTTGATTTTATTCTATTATGTTTTTTACGCGCATATATTGGATAAAAATAGAAAACAAAGTGGATAATCCTGCGATTATCCACTTTTTACTATTTTATACTATTTATTATATTTTCTTATGATTATTTTATGGAGGTGTAAGGTTATTAGCGATTTAATGATTAACGAACAAATTAGAGACAGAGAGGTGCGCGTGATCGGAGAGGATGGAGAGCAGCTTGGCATCATGTCCTCCAGAGAAGCGATGAGGTTGGCGGAGGAGGCAGGCGTCGATCTTGTAAAAATAGCACCCACGGCAAAGCCGCCTGTGTGTAAGCTTGTTGATTATGGAAAGTTCAAGTATGAACAGACAAGGAAAGAGAAGGAAGCAAAGAAAAAGCAGAAAGTAATTGACGTGAAAGAGATTCGTTTATCTCCAAATATCGACACTAATGACTTGAACACAAAGGTAAATGCTGCCCGCAAATTTCTCACCAAAGGCGACAAAGTAAAAGTGACGCTGCGGTTTCGGGGGCGTGAGATGGCACACATGCAGAACAGCAAACATATTCTCATTGATTTCGGCGAGAGTCTGAGTGATATCGCAGTGGTGGAGAAAGAGCCAAAGGTGGAAGGCAGAAGTATGACAATGTTTTTAGCTGAAAAACGATAAGCAGTTATCAGGGATAGCAGGCTTAGGTCAGTTAAAAGATAGAATCAATATTGAAGTATAGGAGGAAACAGTTATGCCAAAAATGAAAACCAGCAGATCGGCTGCAAAGCGCTTTAAAGTAACAGGAACGGGTAAGTTAAAGAGAGCGAAAGCTTATAAGAGCCATATCTTGACAAAAAAGACCGCAAAGAGAAAGAGAAATCTTAGAAAGGCTGCGATCACAGATGCAACCAATGTTAAGAACATGAAGAAGATCTTACCGTATTTGTAAGAAACGGTACAGTGATTGAATATTTGTTAGGAGGATATAGAAAATGGCAAGAATTAAAGGCGGTTTAAACGCAAAGAAGAAACATAACAGAGTATTGAAGCTTGCAAAAGGATACAGAGGCGCAAGATCAAAGCAGTACAGAGTTGCAAAACAGTCCGTTATGAGAGCGCTGGCTTCATCTTATGCCGGCAGAAAAGAGAGAAAGCGCCAGTTCAGAAGACTCTGGATCGCACGAATCAACGCAGCGGCAAGAATGAACGGTTTGTCTTACAGCAAGATGATGCACGGATTAAAGGTTGCAGGCATTGACATCAACAGAAAGATGCTCGCAGAGATGGCAGTCAATGATGCCGAGGGCTTCAAGACACTTGCAGAGCTTGCAAAGAAGAGCGCATAATCGAGAATAGCGTATGATTACAAAGGGGTTATCGTCATGAAAAGTTTCGAGGAACAATTTCATGAGATAGCTCTTTTTTGTAACCATTTGGAATATTTTGGCAGCGTTTAGGCAAGACTACAGACAACAGGGTATAAAAAGTTTGTTAAGAAAACATCAAATAAGTTTACCATCTGTCAATTGTCTGGTATAGTAAATGAAAGCGAAAGCCTTTGGAAATTGGCTTTGGCAGGAAAATAATGACTATAAAAACGAGGTAATCAGTATGAGCGTATTGGAGAATTTGGAACCCAAAAAAGTATTTTATTATTTTGAAGAGCTTTGCAATATTCCGCATGGCTCGGGAAATCTTGATGGAATCAGCAGTTATCTGGCTGAATTTGCTAAGGAGAGGGGCTTGTTTCATATCAGGGATGCCAGCAATAATATTATTATTGTAAAAGAGGCATCGGCAGGATATGAAAAGACAGCCCCCATTATTTTACAGGGACATATGGATATGGTCGCAGTGAAAAAAAAGGACTGTGATATAGATATGGAGAAAGACCCGCTGCGCTTGAAGGTGGAGGGAGATTTTGTGTATGCGGAGGGAACAAGCCTTGGCGGTGATGACGGTATCGCCGTGGCGTATATTCTCGCACTGCTTGACTCCGAAGAAATAGCACATCCCCGCATTGAGGCAGTCATCACCACCGATGAGGAGACGGGAATGGAGGGCGCGACAGCGATTGATCTCTCCATGCTCCGCGCAAGGAGAATGCTCAATATTGACTCGGAGGAGGAGGGCATTCTGCTGACAAGCTGTGCCGGCGGAATGCGGACAGACTGTCATATTCCTGTGAGAAGAGAACAGGCACCGCAGGGGATTTATCTGGAGGTGGCAGTCGGCGGTCTGCTTGGCGGGCATTCCGGCACTGAAATCAACAAAGAGCGCACCAATGCGATCAAGCTGTTGGGATTGACTTTACAGCAGGTGCAAAACAGGATTCCTTTGAATTTAGTACGGATTGGCGGCGGCGAGAAGGACAACGCCATTCCGCGCACGGCAAGCGCAGTCGTGTGTCTTGACAAGGGAAAACAAGACGAGTTTATCCGCAGCATTGAAAATATTCAGAATGCAGAGAAAAATGAGAACCAATCGAAAGAAAAGGGATTGTTTATACGAGTGGCAGAGACGAGCGTCCCAGAACAAGGTGTGTTTGATGCGGACAGCACAGCGCGCGTCCTGTCCTTTTTGACACTCTTTCCAAACGGCGTGATGGCGATGAGCGCTGACATCGAGGGGCTTGTGGAGACATCCTTGAATCTGGGGATTCTCAGGACATGCGAGCAGGAGGTGGTCGCGAGTACAGCGATTCGCAGCGCGATTGAGACCGCAAAGCATAAGGTAAATCTTCAGGTACAGACCTTGACAAAGCTGCTTGGCGGCTCGACAGAGACACATGGGGAATATCCGGGCTGGCAGTTTGATCCAGATTCTAAGTTAAGAGCGGATATGGTTCGAATCTATAAGGAAATGTTTGGAAAGGAGGCGCAGGTGGAAGCACTCCATGCAGGGCTTGAGTGCGGTATCATGACCGCAAAGATTCCCGGTCTGGACTGTGTGTCGTTTGGTCCCAATATTTATGATATCCACACGACAGAAGAGCGGCTGAGCATCTCCTCAACGGAGAGAATGTGGCGGTATCTGCTCGAGATCTTAAAGCAGAAATAGTAAAGCACTGAAAACCGCCTAGGGCGGCATGGAGGATAATATGGCAGAAAACTTTAGGGAATTTCAACCCGGAAACAGCTCTGAAAATGGGCGGGGAACACAGCGTGAAAACAATAAAAACAATTCATTTGGCAGACTGGCGGCAAGTATTGCGATTTTGTTCGTGCTTGCGGTGCTGGCTTTGGAGTCGGTCTATTCGATTGGAGAGCAGGAGCAGGGCGTTGTGACAACCTTTGGCAATGCGGGCAGCGTGGTGACTTCTGGGCTGCATTTTAAGATACCTTTTGTGCAGCGGGTGACAAAGGTTAATACGACGATTTTGGGCTTTCCGATCGGATACCGTTCTGGCAGCGAGGAGAATGCCAGTCAGGAGCAGATTGATGATGAGTCGCTGATGATCACATCGGATTTTAATTTTGTCAATGTGGATTTTTATGTGGAGTACAAGGTATCTGATCCGGTGAAATACCTATACAATTCTCAGCAGCCAAAGGAGATCCTCAAAAATATCGCACAGTCCTGTATCAGAAATATCATCAGCAACTACGTGGTAGATGATGTGATCACAACAGGAAAGAGCAAGATTCAGGCTGAAATCAAAGAAATGATCGTCGAGAAGCTAGAGGAGCAGGATATCGGTCTGATGCTGGTCAATATCTCTATGCAGGATGCAGAGCCGCCTACCGAGGAGGTCATAGAGGCTTTTAAGGCAGTTGAGACTGCAAAGCAAGGCAAGGAGACTGCGATCAACAATGCAAACAAATACAGGAATGAAAAGCTTCCAGAGGCGAGTGCGAAGGCTGACCAGATCACACAGGATGCAGAGGCGGCAAGACAAGAGCGTGTGAATGAAGGTATCGCGCAGGCGGCGAGATTTAATGAGATGTACGCGGAATATCAGAAAAATCCAGTCCTCACCAAACAGCGGATGTTCTATGAGGCGATGGAGGAGGTTCTGCCGGGCGTCAAGCTGATTATTGACGACGGCAGCGGTGACTTGAACAAGACACTGTATCTCGATGAATTGCAGCTAGAGGATATCACCGACAACAAACAGGCGCAGGAAACACAGGATACACCGTAAAACACAGGTCAGCATGGAGGAAGAACATGAAGAAAAATTTTAGCAGGGCACTCGGCGGAGTGCTGTTGGTGGCAGCGCTTGTGGTGCTGTTCAACTCGGCATTTATCATCAGGGAAAACCAGTATGGACTGGTGCGGGAATTTGGCAGGATTGAGCGGGTTATATCGGACTCAGGACTGTATTTTAAGATTCCGTTTATACAGGAGAAGGATACGGTCACAAAAGAATTGCTGCTCTATGATATTGCTAAATCAGATGTTATCACGCAGGATAAGAAGTCGATGATTGTCGATAGCTTTGTGTTATGGCGTGTCACAGACCCAAAGGTTTTTGCGCAGACGCTCAATACCTCGGGACAGAATGCAGAGGGAAGGATTAATGTAGCAGTATATAATTCGATCAAAAATGTGATCAGCAGCATGACGCAGTCCGATATCATCGCGGCGAGAGGTCAGAAGCTGACCAATCTGATCAAAGAAAATGTCACAGGCATCAACCAGTATGGGATTGAGATCACCACTGTCGAAATCAAGCTTCTTGACTTGCCGGAGGACAACAAAAATGCCGTGTTTGAGCGCATGATCTCAGAGCGTGAAAATATCGCGGCGACCTACACCGCAGAGGGTAATTCAGATGCACAGAAAATCCGAAATACGACAGATAAGGAAACGGCAGTGATGCTCTCGGAGGCAAATAAAAATGCAGAGATTTTGAAAGCGGAAGGTGAGGCAGAATACATGAGAGAGATTGCCGCTGCATATGATGGAGACATGAAGGCAGAATTTTATAGTTTTACCAGAAGTTTGGACGCGCTCAAGAATGCGATCAAGGGCGGCAACAAGACGGTGATTCTCGACAAGGATTCCCCGATTACACAGATTTTTTATAACCGATAGAATCGATCTGCATAGAGCGTTTCGACGTCCGCGTGCATAAAAAATGTGCCCGCGATAAATTGGATTTACCGCAAGCACATAACGTAGCGTCGATGTCTGTGTGTGTTATGCCTCCGATGTGGCATTACCAAGCCGCATGTAGAAACATACCAGATAAAGACCACATACACCTACAAGCGCATAGATGATTCTGGAGAGCCATGTCATGCTGCCAAAGATTGCAGCGACCAGATTAAAGTCGAAGAAGCCGATGAGTCCCCAGTTTACAGCGCCGATGATTGCGATGGTCAATGCGATACCATCAATTAATTTATTACCCATATTTTCGCCTCCTCGAGAATAGAATTACCATATATTCTGGAAATTATACAAATTAACAGCATTTTTGATTGTAACTTTTTGTTAATAACAATTATCGAAAAATGTCGAATACTATAATTTATTCATAAAATTTGTGTATTTAAATTGAAATATGCAAATGAATGTGATATTCTATAGTTGTGTGTAATTTTGCATAGTTCGAAGCCTGTATTTTGCATCATTGCAGATGCAGGTACCAGAGGAGGCATGCATAATGAAGGTCACTGGAAATCCCGAAGCTCAGAATGGGACTTGGGAGCAAATAAAATTAGAAGATTTAGAGCAGGAGAGGTCAGAAGTGAGAAAAACAGTAGAAAAGAAAACAACACCAAAGAAGACAGCAGAAAAGAAGTCTGTCAGCGCAGCGAAGGCTGAGACAAAGGCGACAGAGGTAACAGCGGAAGAACCGAAGAACGAGGTAACAACAGAGGCAGCGGAAACTCCGGTGGAGGAGACAGCCGTTGAGACAAAGACAGAAGAACCTGCTGCAAAGAAGGCTGAGACAAAGAGAACAAGAACAACAGCAGCGAAGAAGGAAGAAGAAGAGAAAGAGACCAAAACCAAGACAACCGCAAAGAAGGAAGAGAAAGAGACCAAAACCAAGGCGGCTGCAAAGACCACAACGACAGAGAAAGTAGTTCTCCAGATGAGCGGCAGGGATTTGGCGATGAACGATCTGATTGACCGTGTAAAGGCAGCATATGCTGCGGAGGGCCACAAAGCAGATGCGATCAAGAACATTGAAGTCTACATCAAGATTGAAGAGAATATGGCATATTATGTGATTGACGGATATGCTTCCGGCATCAGTCTGTACGATTAAGAAGAGGAAGGCTATTGAGCAGAACAAAAAGCCCCAGATTCGAAAGGAATCTGAGGCTTTTTAAGTTTTGTTATCGTCCTGAGGATAGAAAATGTTAAGAGTACTCAGTTCATCTCGCGTGATATTGGTGAACTGGTCTAGGACAATCGTGATATCTTGTTCTCTTGCGTTGCATTGAATGTAGATGATGTCGGTGAGCTGAGCTATAATATCTTTCAGCCGCATGGTATTGATTTTCGTGCGCTTTGTAGTTCTGCTTGACTTCATTTTATCAGCCCCATTTTGGTGTTTTGTGAATGAGTGAGTGAAGAACAAAAAACATAAAGCAGGTATTTAGAATCAAACGGTGACTCCAAGATAATTATCGAATGCTTCTGAGTAGATTTTTCCATAGCAGTCTGCGGAAATTCTGCCGGAACGATAAAGATTATAAGATTCTTTGCACGCCGCCTTTAATTCTGGGGAATTTCCATACAGCTCACCAATCTTCCGTATTTTTTCAATCTGCTCGCATTCCAATGCACTGTACTTTTGAAAAGATTTCATTATTTCATCATTCCTTTTTTCTAAAGATGTGCGGTTATATATAGCGTAGCATAGATATTCTAAATTTTCAATATACAAACCAAAAAAAGACGAAAAATAAATATTCAAATTTCTTGACTTTAAACGATAATATCGGTAGGATTATTTTATAAGAACTAAATTCTGGATACAAGGGAGAGAGAAATGGAAAACTTAGAATTGACAAAACGGCCTGTTTTTATTGTCGGGCATAAAAATCCGGACACGGACTCAATCTGTTCGGCAATCGCGTATGCATATCTGAAAAATCAGTGTGATGATACCTGCGAGTACATTCCGGCCAGGGCGGGGCAGGTCAATCAGGAGACGCAGTATGTGTTGAATGCGTTTCACACAGACCCGCCTGTGTACCTGCATGATGTCATGACTGATGCAAGGGATATCGACATGAATGATGTGGAGGGCGTGACGGAGGATGTATCGCTCAAGAAGGCGTGGCATCTGATGCGCGACAGAGGTGATGTGACGGTTCCTGTCATCAACCAGCAGAAGCTGACAGGGATTATTACCATCGGGGATATCGCAAATGCCTATATGGATGTATACGACAACGGCATCTTGTCAAGGGCAAAGACTTCTTATAAAAATATACTGGAAACCATTGACGCAGAGATGGTGGTGGGGGACGCCGCCGGCTGTTTTGAGAGCGGTGAGGTGGTCATAGCGACTGCAAATCCCGATGTGCTTGAGGATTACATACACCCCGGTGATATGGTTTTGCTTGGAAACCGCTATGAGACGCAGTTGTGCGCGATTGAGATGGGTGCGGCATGTGTGGTGATCACGATGGGCGCAAAGATTTCTAAGACCATTCAGATTTTTGCCAAAGAGCATGACTGTATTCTGATCAGCACGCCTTACGACACAGCCACCGTTGCGCGCCTGATTAACCAAAGTATGCCGATTGGATATTTTATGCGGCGTGAGAAACTCACGACCTTCAAAATCACAGACAAGACAGAAGATATCCGGGCGATCATGAAAAAAAAGCGGTATCATGATTTTCCGGTGCTCGATGAGGAGGACAGGTACGTCGGCATGATCTCGCGTCGGACGCTGTTGAATCTGCGCAAAAAGCAATTGATACTGGTGGACCACAACGAGCATTCCCAGACGGTTGACGGGATTGATGCGGCAGAGATTTTGGAGATTATAGATCATCACAGAATTGGCACGCTCGAGACGGTCTCCCCTGTATTTTTCAGGAATCAGCCGCTTGGCTGTACCGCTACGATTATTTACCAGATGTATCAGGAGAAGGGAATTGAGATTCCTAAAAATATTGCAGGTCTGATGATGTCAGCGATTATTTCAGATACGCTGATGTTCCATTCCCCGACAGTGACAGAGGTGGATAAGGCGGCTGCGGTAAAGCTTTCTGAGATCTGCGGCGTGGAGATTGAGGAGTTTGCGATTGATATGTTTGGTGCTGGCAGCAATCTGAGTGATAAGACAGCAGATGAAATTTTCCATCAGGATTATAAGAATTTTTCGGTCAATGGATTTGAGTTCAGCGTGGGGCAGATTAATTCAATGAACAGTATTGAGCTTGAAGAAATTAAGGACAAGCTCGTGCCCTATATCACAGAACAGATGCCCGGCCTGCCTGTTGAGATGTGCTTTTTTATGCTCACGAATATTGTCTATGAAAAGACAGAGCTTTTGTGTTTTGGCGAGCGGGCAAGAGAGCTGGTAAGAACTGCATTTAAGCTCCCCAAGACGCAGAAAAAGTTTGAACTGAAAAATCTTGTTTCGAGAAAAAAACAATTGATTCCCGCCTTTGTATCTGTATTGCAGCAGTGGGAAAAATGACAGCCCTTACGGGGGCTGTTTTCTTTTGCAATCATGCCATTCACCATAAATGACAAATATAACCGATAGATTTCTTGGTGCATTTCCCTTATGATAAAGCTAGGAGAGTATGCCATGCGGCATGCAGCGGAACGGGTATCGCATGGTAAGGACATACTTTGAGTATACTATTATATACAGTATGAGAAACCATGTGGCCTGCAATCAAACAGGGAGAATGCATATGTATAAGTTATTGATCGTTGAAGATGAAAAAGCAATTGCACAGGGGATTGCAAAAAGCAATCCGTGGGAAGAGTGGGGATTTCAGGTAGTTGGAATCTGCGCAAACGGGGAGGAGGCTGTGGCGTTCATTGAGCAGGACAAACCCGATTTGGTACTTTCTGATATCAGAATGCCAAAGATGGACGGGATCGCTTTGATGCAGCATTTGAATACACAGTATCCTGAGATAAAGATTGTCATTCTCAGCGGATATAATGACTTTGAGTATCTTCAGATGGCGATACGGAATCACGTGGCAGAATATTTGCTGAAGCCTACACTGCTAGAGGAGTTTGAACAACTTTTTAAGAAAATGAAGCAAGCACTGGACGAGGAGGTGCAGCAGAAGGAAGAGCGGGAGATACAGATCAAAAACAGGGAATCCAACGCGCTTTTGAGGGGATATGGATACAGTGAGGAGTTTGTGGAATCCTTTTTCTATCATAAGGATACGGAGTCTTATCGTGTGGTACTGCTCTATGCACAGATTGAGGAGGGCACAGAGCATGACAGAAGCCTGCGGTATCAGAGAAAACAGTCGATCGTCAAGATTATGAACCGCCATGTACAAAAGCGCGGGATAAGCGGTTTCTTTCTCTGCAATTATGAAGAGTTTGTTACAGGGATTATATGTATAGATGAGGGAATTGGGGAGAAGGAGATTGAGCAGAATCTTCTCGATGTGCTCGATGCGGTAAAATGTGAGACAGGTGTCGTGCTTCACTGTGCAGTGAGCGGCGCCTGCGAGGATTACCGAATGCTTCCGCAGTGCTATGAACAGACAAAGTACTGCATTGGACGAAAACTGCTGCTGGATTCGGACAAAAAGATTATCTGGTACAGGCAGACCAAGGAGGAGAAGCACGATGGACGCTTTGATTATTTTGGGATTGGTTTTGATGACAAGAATATCTTAAAATATATTCTGAATCAGGACAAGGAGCAGCTTGAAAAAGAACTGTCAGGCGTTTTTGACTTGTTCCGTGACACGGCGGCAAAGGGAAATGATTATGTGGATATCCATTATGTCAATAGAATCTGTATGGAAATCCTGTTCACCGTCTCCAGGGAGATTTACCGGTATAATGTCCACCCGGAAAAGCTAATGAGCGAACATAATTATCATTATATGGACGTGTTTGATAAACCCGCTCTGGAGAGTAAGCTGGACTTTCTCTTGGGTATTTTTGAGCTGTTTATGCAGGAGTGCGGCACGCAGAAGGAAACGGTATCTAAGACAGGAGAGCTGGCGCGCATGGTAAAGCGCATTGTCGATGAGGAATATATGTCGAATCTGATCTCGCTGGAATATGTTGCGGAGAAGGTGCATAAGAATCCGTCTTATATATCGAAGGTGTTCAAAAATGAATTTGACTGTAATTTCAGTTCTTATGTGACAGACCGGCGCCTTGAGAAGAGCAAAGAGCTTCTCGCAGACCCTCTGGTGAAGGTATATGAGATTGCGGAAGAGTTAGGCTGGGCAGATGTATCTAATTTTATCAAGGTATTTAAAAAGAAATTTGGCATCAGCCCGGACGAATACCGCAAGGTGGCGTCTGGCATGACGGACAGCAGGAGATAAATCAATAGAAGGAGAGCGCATTGTATGAAACGAAACCACTGGAATATCAAGAAAAGGATTATGGCTGGTTTTGTGGTAGTGCTTGCAGTTGTTTCTGTGGTGGTGACATTGCTGTTCCGCCAGACAGAGAATAAGCTGCGCGTGGAGTACAGAAAACTGGTACAGAGCAGCGTGGAGGGTGCAATGCACAGGCTGGACATGCTGGTTCGGGAGGTCTATAGCATTTCAGACTATTTTGCATTTAACAACCAGCTTGAAAGATATCTGGATAAAACCTATACAGATGAACAGGTGCATGTGAAACGGGCAGATGTCATTCGAATGTACCGCGATTTTTTTGAGGCTTCTGATATCCTGCAAAAAAGGCAGAAGATTAGTGGCATCCTGACGACAAAAGGTGTTTTATTTAACTTTGAGGATGTGAACTGTGACGGGTCAGAGGTGGCGGAGCAGCTTATAGCGCTTGGCATCAATAAGCCCGAACATTTGATGCGGTTTTGCTGGTATCCGCTCAGAGATAATTTTATGGTGCAGGATGCGGCTGGCGACGTGCGCAAGGATAAGGCGGTGTTTGGCTCGCGCAGAGTGTACTCTGTATGGAAATCGGCATACATATGCACGCATATCTTTTGCATCCACGAGGAGGATTTGTACGAGACGTATCAAGAAAGCGTCGTGGAGACCAAGGGCGAAATCTACATATTAGATGAGAACGGCAATCTGATTTCTTCGAGCAATCAGGAGTGTGTGCAGCGGGGCGCTGTGGATGAGACTTTTAGAAAAAAACTTCTGAGCCGGACGGAGGATGATTTTACATGGAAAACAAGAAGTGAGAATTTTGAAATCTGTGTGCGTCAGTCAGAGGTGAATAACTGGATGACAGTGGCAGTTATCCCGCAGAAGAATATCACAGGTGAAGTGAACGCGCTGTATCTGCGCATTTATGTGGTGCTAATCTTATGCCTGATTGGCTGTGTTGTGATACTGCTTCGCATGTATCAGGGCTTTTTCACGCCGGTGAATGAGCTGAATCAGGCGATGCGCGAAGTGCAGATGGGAAACCTCAACGCCTACGTAAAAGAGACAGGGCGCAATGAGATTGCAGATATGATGCGCTATTATAATAATATGCTTCGGAGTATTCATGTGCATGTCGTGGAAAAACTCGAATCTGAGCGCAGAAAGAAAGAGTTGGAGCTAGAAGTGCTGGTATCGCAGATCAATCCGCATTTTCTGTATAATACACTGGAAAATATCGTCTGGAAATCCAATGAGGCAGGGCACCCGGATATTGGACGGCTTGCGGCGATGCTTGGCAGAATGTACCGGCTTTCGACCAGCGGCGGGCAGATTATTATCCCTGTAAAGCATGAGATTGAGCATCTGGTGGCATACACGCAGATTCAGAAAAACCGTTATGGGGACGCGTTTGATTTTGACCTGCAGGTAGACCATGAGGAAATCCGCAAGCTGATGACCTTGAAGATTATCTTGCAGCCCATCATAGAAAATTCTTTCCTGCACGGCATGGAGGGGCTTGACCGGAAAATGAAAATCAGAATGAAAATCAGAAAAGTCGGCGACCGTCTGGAGATCAAACTGATTGACAACGGCCTGGGCATCACAAAGCAGCGGCTGGAGAAGGTGCGCAGAAAAATACATGGAGAGGCGGTCGCGGAGGATACGCAGAATGAACAGCAGCGAAGCAGCGGCATCGGGCTTCACAATGTCGCAGCGCGCATCAGGCTGTACTTTGGCATTGAAGATCCTGTAAAAATATCCAGTATTTATCATGTAGGAACGATTATTATTGTGCAGATTCCTATACTGACAAAAGAAGATTTGGACGAAAGAGGAGAATATGACTTACAGAATCACAAGAAAAACCAATAAACACAAAATTTAGTTTATATATTTTGTATAAAAAAACGGTTAAAATAGAATTATCAAAGATGAAGGGAGAAATCATTATGAGAATGAAAGATTTGATGAAAAAAGGAATTGTAACGGCGTTGATCGTCAGCATGTCAGCAACTGTATTTACAGGCTGCGGAAGCAGTGATAATGGAAGCACGGCCTCCAACCAGCAGCCAGAGACAAAGCAGGATGCAGCGCCTCAGCAGTCAGAGGCAAAGCAGGACGCAGACCAGCCGGCAAGCGAGGCAGACCAGCCAGAGCAGACTGGAAATGACAAGCCATATGACGGCGTGACTTTAAAGTGGGCACTCACAGACAATGCAGCGACAGGTGAAGAGACACAAAAGATGGTGGCTCTGATTAAGGAAATGACTGGTATCAACATTGAATTTTCTATCACACCGACAGCCGCAGCGGGAGAGATTGACAAGGTGCTTGTCAGCCTGATGGCAGGCGATGATATCGACATCGTGTCAAGAACACCAATCCAGTTCGAGGAGTTCTATAATGCAGGCGTTCTCACACCGCTTGACGAGCTGGCAGCAAACGTAGGCTATGACATGGAAACAGTCTACAGCGGCGCTGCTGTAAAGTTTGACGGACAGACCTATGCACTCCCCGCAGAGCGCGATATCTGGCTGACTTACTACAACAAGAAAGTGTTTGACGATGCAGGCATTCCTTATCCAGAGGCAGAGGGATGGACTTGGGAGAAGTATGTTGAGACTGCACAGCAGTTAAATGATGCTGGCAAGGGCGTATGGGGCTCCTTTATCGGAAACGATGCAGTACACAGCTACATGTATGCGACACAGTCTGGCGTGAACCCTTACAAGGCAGACGGCACTTCGAACTTTGACGATCCTGCATTTGCAGACAGCATGGAATGGTTCTTCTCACTGGGCAATGACCTGAAGATTCAGCCAAGCAGCGTTGAGGTGGCTTCTGGTACATATCCGTACAACTCCTTCATGATCGGTGACAATATCGGACTCTATGTGTGCGGCGGATGGGTAGCAAGTACACTGACAACGCTTGAAAAGTATCCGAGAGACTGGCAGGCAGGAATCCTTCCAATGCCGTATCCAGAAGGAAGCGAGCCTTCTTCATTAGTTATTGATAGCTGCTATGCAGTGCCGGCAACAAGCTCTAACAAGGAAGCAGCTTTTGAGGCAATCAAGTGCATCGCTGAGAATAAGTACACATTAGGTTACGGACGTATCCCGGCTAAGACATTGACAGAAGATGAAGCACGCGCTTACATCGAAGGCACATTGGTTCCAATGTTCGAGCATGACGGTATCACAACAGAGGACTTTATGGCAGGCTGGTTTGATTCCAGCAGAAACTACATCAGTGAGAAGATTGTTGGAACGGCTGATACTGTAATCAACCAGATTATCACAGAGGAGAGCTTAATGTATGGACAGGGTGCAAAGAGCCTTGAAGATACAATGTCCTCAATTAAATCCAGAGCAGACGAGGCAATTAAGGAAGCGCAGGCGGAGTAATTGATACCTATAGTTGAATAATGAAGTCTGTAGACGGCTTGAAAAAGCATGAAAGGAGTGCTGTATGCCTACAGCACTCCTTTTTGTACGCAAAATTCATGAAAAGCTGTTTCTGCAGGCTGGAAATGGAGGCGTTATGCAGCAGAATAAAGTAAAAATCAAAACTTCTCATGCACAGAAAAAGGAAAACAGGGCAGGATATTTCTTTATCGCGCCGTATCTGACTTTTTTTACGGTCTTTACCGGGATTCCTTTTCTGATGGCGATTGGAATGTCTTTTCTGAACATTAAGTATATCACAAAACTGGATAATCTGAAATTTGTCGGATTGAAGAATTTTACAAAAATATTTTCAAACAAAGAAATCTTGGATTCTCTTTGGAGAACCTTTGGCTATGCGCTTGTGTATGTGCCGTTAATTATGATTCTTGGATTTGCGCTTGCCGTCATTCTCAACAAGGGCGTGTATGCCAAGAATGCGCTGCGCGCGACGGTATTTATGCCTTACGTGTCAAACATTGTGGCAGTTGCCGTTATTTTCAAGGTACTGCTTGGCAGCAACAGCCCGATTATCCAGCAGCTGCAGTCGTGGGGATTTGAGCCGCCGCTGCTGTTGCAGGATTTGAAGCTTGCACTTCCTACGACGGCTGTGATCGCGGTTTGGAAAGGTCTTGGTCTGAACATGGTTGTCTATCTGGGCGCATTGCAGGGCGTTCCGGCAGAGCTTTTGGAGGCAGCGCAGATTGACGGCGCTACGAAGTGGGAGCGCATCCGTCATGTGGTATTCCCGATGGTTTCCCCGACAACATTTTTCTTGCTGATCAGCTCGATCATCGGTTCTCTCCAGAACTTTACGATTATTCAGGCATTGACAGAGGGCGGACCGGGTCAGGCTACCACGGTGATGAGTGTCAACATCGTTCGTACTGCATTTATGAAATATGATACCAGCCTTGCGAGCGCAATGGCGTTGGTTATGTTTGTGATTGTTATGATCATCACGCTGATTCAGTGGTATGGTCAGAAGAAGTGGGTTAATTATTAAGGAGGGGTTGTTATGGCAGCGAAGGAAAAAGTATATAAAATTTTATTGACAGTGTTTATGGCCGCCTTTGGTATTGTCTGTATCTTCCCGTTTATCTTTATGATTTCCTCGTCTTTTAAAATCAGTGCAGATGTTATGAAGTTTCCGTTTCATCTGATACCAGAGCGGTTTACTATGGATAACTTTGTGGGCTTGTTCACCAACGGTATGTACAATTTCCAGAAATGGTATGTGAACACTATCGTGATGACAGCGCTTTGCATTATTATCAAGATTTTCTTTGTCAGCTTTACGGCGTATGGTTTTTCGAAGATTAACTTCAAGGGAAGAGATGCGATCTTTTTGGTATTGCTGTCAGCGATGATGATTCCGAGTGATATCATGATTCTGCCTAGATATATTATTTTCAAGAATTTACATATTCTCGATACAATGTGGGCTTTGATTCTCCCAAGCTGTGTGGACGTGTACTTTGTATTCCTGCTCAGGCAGTCATTTATCGCGATTCCAGAGTCCATCAGCGAGGCAGCTAAGATTGACGGCTGCAGTCATCTGCGTATCTTCTGGCAGGTAATCTTCCCGCTCGCAAAGCCCTCGATTGCGACGATGGCACTGTTTTCTTTCACATGGGCATGGAACGACTATATGGGACCTTATCTGTACATCTCAACCATGGATAAACAAATGTTGTCAGTAGGTGTCAAGCTGTTCTCATCTGGTCTGATTCAGGATTATGGTTCTCAGATGGCAGCGGCGACGGTGGTATTGATTCCTGTACTTGTGGCATTCCTGTTCTGCCAGCGGTTCTTTATTGAAGGTGTGGCAAGCAGCGGCGTGAAGGGTTAATGGAGGAGCGCGTATGATGAAGGATTGGTTCAGACATGCAAAATTGGGCATTTTTATGCACTGGGGAATCTATGCGGTGGATGGCATCACCGAGTCGTGGAGTTTCGGACAGGGCAGAATATCTTACGATGAATATATGAAGCAGTTAGACGGCTTTACCGCATCAAAATATGACCCGCGGAAGTGGGCGGCGCTCTTTAAAGAGGCGGGGGCGAGATATGTTGTGCTGACGACCAAGCATCACGACGGTGTGTCGCTTGCGGACACAGAGCACACAGATTTGAATGTGGTAAAGCGGACTCCGGCAGGCAGGGACCTGCTGGCGCCTTACTGCGAGGCGCTTCGGGAAGAAGGGCTGAAGGTTGGTTTTTATTTTACGAATACTGACTGGTCAAATGTAGATAATATGCGGGTAATCTTAGACAAGAGCGAGGAGGAAGTGCTTGCGCTGCGAAAAGAGGCTGTAGACTATCATCAAATGTATACGGAAATGTGCAAACTCGGTAAAGATGAGGGGACACAGGACCCCGCAGAGCTGGAGGCTGCGTGGGCGCGCTTCATGCTACAGTACCGCATGGGAATCCGGGAGCTTTTGACAAAATATGGAAATATTGACGTGATGTGGTTTGACGTAATGCTGACACGAAAAGGATTTACATGGGAGGCAGACAAAGTGCGCGAGATGATTCGCGAGCTGAATCCTGACACGATGGTGAATGCGCGGCTCGTGGGACAGGGAGACTACGAGACGCCTGAGCTGTATATTCCATTAAGACCGTTGGCGGAGCATTGGGAGTTGTGCAGTACGTTCAACAATTCGTGGGGCTACAAACCAGACGATACAGCGTATAAGGATATCCGCCAGATTGTGCGTATGCTGACGGCATGTATCGCCAAGGGCGGAAATCTCTTGCTCTCGTTTGGCCCGACACCGGAGGGAGAGATTCCGGCAGCGGTGGAGGAGAAAATGCGGGCGCTTGGAAAGTGGGCGCACAAATATGAGGAAGCGATTTATCCGACAGACAAAGGAATCCCTGTAGAGTACTATCACGGAGACAGTACCTTGAGCGAAGACGGCAGGACACTCTATCTGTTCTGCAATGATAAGCCGAATGAATTTGTGCTGTTAAACGGGATCAAGAATACACAGATGAAGGTGACATCCCTGACAAGCGGCAGAACGCTTTCGTGGACGCTCACAGGCGGCGCGCCGTGGCTTGATATGCCCGGACAGATCTGGATAGAAGTGCAGGAGGAGGACACAGACGCGATCTGCACTGTCATTAAGATTGCGTTTGATGAGCCGATTGACATGATACCATGCGATGAAGAGAAAAGTTCTGTAGGCGGGGTGGACTAAATTGAAAAAAGAAACAGGAATCCGTTTTCTGTTCCTGCTTTGCTGGTGTTCTTATTTCTGTGCGTATATTGGGCGGCTGAATTATTCGGCTGCCCTGACAGATATGATCCAGTCGGAGGGATTTGGAAAAGGAGAGGCGGGACTAATCGGAACAGCATTTTTCTTTGCCTATGGCGCAGGGCAGTTTGTCAGCGGTTTTTTGGGAGACCGGCTTCCGGCAAAGTGGCTGGTGTTTATGGGCCTGTTCTGTTCAAGCATCTGTAATCTGCTGATGTCGCAGAGCAGCAATATTGGGATTATGATTGGCGTCTGGTGTGTCAACGGGCTTGTGCAGGCGCTTATCTGGTCGCCGATGCTGCGGCTTGTCACGGACTACTGCAAAGCGGAGGTGCGGCCGAAGCTGTGCGCAGCGCTCAACAGCGCCGTACCTGTAGGCACGATGGCGGCGTATGGCGTCACGGCGGCAGTTCTTGGCATGTCTGGCTGGCGGTCAGTGTTTCTGCTGGGAGGCGGCTGCCTTTTCATCATGTCGTTTGTCTGGTTCTGGGGCATCACACGCGTGCAGCGGACAATGCCGGTGCAGGAAAAGCAGATACCAGCTTCCACGGCGGCAGGAGCGCAGCAAAATACAGCAGGGGGCATGGATATGAGACTAGGCCGGATTTTACTACAGTCAGGTCTGGTGCTGCTGCTTGCCGCGCTGTTTGTGCAGGGGGCATTGAAGGACGGCGTGACAACGTGGATTCCAGTCTATATTCAGGAGACTTACGGTGTCAGTCCGATTCTGGCTGTGGCGGGAACGATGGTGATACCGCTGTGCAACCTGTTTGGCGTCTGGCTTGCTGCGGCAGCGTGCAGGCATATGGAGAGAAATGAGATTGCAATGTCGGCTGGATTTTTTGCGGTCTGTTCAGCGGCGCTGATGGTGCTGTGGCTGAGTTCGGGAAAGAGCATGGCAGCTTCGATGGGAATGCTGGCACTGTCCACGACCACAATGATGACGGTGAACACCCTGCTCACAGCGGTGCTTCCGTCCTGCTTTGGCAGAGTCGGAAAGGCGTCGTCCATGTCCGGGCTGTTAAATTCCGCAGTGTATTCAGGCGGCGCGGTATCCGCTTACGGCATTGGCAGTATGGCAGGATATTTTGGCTGGACAGCCACGATTTTAATCTGGGCGGTGATGGCGGCAGTCTCTGTCTTAATCTGCGGCATCGCTGCGAAAAAATGGGGTACCTACCGCAGAAAACTTGCGGGAGGCGGACGTTAAAGCGTTATTAGCAGATATAGTAAAGATTTAAAAAAAAGGAGAAAAAGAATGTCAGAGCGCATTTATTTACTGCCCAAAGAAGGGAACATTTACAAAGCGAACCTCCACTGTCACACAGTTCATTCCGACGGACATCTGACGCCGGAGGAGGTCAAGGCAGCCTATTTGGAACAAGGATATCAGATTGTGGCTGTCACGGACCACAGACATTATCAGTGGCATGAGAACCTGTGCGATGAAAAATTTCTGGCACTGGCTGCGATGGAGGTCGATATCAATGAGCACTTTAAGAGGCCGGGCGATTTCTCGCGGGTGAAAACGTATCATATAAACCTGTATGATGCCATGCCAAAACAATTTACCCAAGAAAAGCAGGCAGACTTGCAGCCAGAGCGCAGATACAACGATACAGATTATATTAATGAATATATTCGGAAAATGAAAGAATACGGCTTTTTTGCCTGTTATAATCACCCCTACTGGTCCTTGCAGAATTATGATGATTACAAAAATCTGAGAGGCTTCTGGGGAATGGAAATCTATAATTATGGCTGTGAACATGATGGTTTGTACGGCTTTAATCCGCAGAGCTATGATGAAATGCTGCGCCAAGGAAACCGCCTGTTCTGCGTTGCGGCGGACGATAATCACAATGCGTGCCCCTTTGGCGATCCGTTATGTGACTCCTTTGGCGGGTTTGTCATGGTAAAGGCAGAGGAACTGACGTATGACGCAGTGATAAAGGCACTGCTTCACGGAGATTTCTACAGTTCTATGGGGCCGGAGATTTACAGCCTGTCTGTAGAGAATGGCGTGCTGGAAATAGAGACCAGCCCAGTAGAAAAAATTTATGTGATGACCAGCGGCAGAAATTGTCATAAAAAGGCTGCAGCTTCCGGCGAGACAATGACACGCGTGTCATTTGTGCTCGATGGGACAGAGGAGTATATCCGGGTACAGGTTCGTGACGGACAGGGACGCTATGCGTGCAGCAACGCATATGAGATGCGTGGGACTGTGCCAGTGCTTCGGACATATGACATGCTGGGAAGCTGATGCAATAAGGCAGAGCAAAAAAGCACAACGCGCCCGAGCAAGTGGGCAGATGGGAGAAAAATATGGACAAAAATTATGGAAGGGTAACAATACCCACAGATGCGGACATGGTGGAAGAGACAAAGCAGACCACGCAGCGCTGGGGCGCGGACGCAATCCGGGACTGTGACGGGACACAGATGCCGGATGCTCTGAAATCCATGCCAGTCAAAATTTATTCAACGTATTATACCACCAGAAAGGATAATGCTTGGGCGCAGGCAAATCCTGACGAGGTGCAGCAGGTGTATCTGATGACGGAGTTTTACACGGCGATGGAGGAACAGTCGCCGCTTAGGATTCCGCTGATGAAGCATTTGTATCAGGAACAGTTAAAGCCCAATACGATTCATGATATCAAGCGGTGGTGGGAGGTAATCGACCGTACAACAGGTGAGGTTGTGCCCGCCGCAGAATGGGATTATGCGGCGGAGCGCGGGGAAGTGGTGCTTCATAAGCCAAGCGCCTTCCATGAATACACGGTCAGCTTTCTGGCATTTATCATGTGGGACCCTGTACATATGTACAACTTTATCACAAATAGCTGGGAGAATGTAGAGCATCAGATTACCTTCGATGTGCGCCAGCCCAAGACCCAGCGCCATGTGATTGAGAAATTAAAGCAGTGGTTAAAGGACAATCCAGACACAGACGTTGTGCGCTTTACGACATTTTTCCACCAGTTTACACTGGTGTTTGACGAGTTTGCGCGGGAGAAGTTTGTGGACTGGTTTGGCTACAGCGCGAGCGTAAGCCCTTATATCTTAGAGCAGTTTGAGAAGGAGGCCGGCTATCCGTTCCGTCCGGAATACATTATTGATCAGGGATACCACAACAATACAAACCGCGTGCCCTCCAGGGAATTTCGCGATTTCCAGAAATTCCAGCAGCGCGAGGTGGCAAAGCTGATGAAGGTGCTAGTGGACATTTGCCACGAGAACGGCAGAGAGGCAATGATGTTTCTGGGAGATCACTGGATTGGCACAGAGCCGTTTGGAGAATATTTTAAAGAAGTTGGCGTGGACGCTGTGGTTGGCTCAGTTGGCAATGGCGCGACACTGCGTCTGATCTCTGATATACCGGGCGTAAAGTACACAGAGGGAAGATTCCTGCCGTACTTTTTCCCGGATGTGTTCCACGAGGGCGGCGATCCGATCAAGGAGGCCAAGATAAACTGGGTGACGGCAAGACGTGCGATTCTGAGAAAACCGGTGGACAGAATCGGTTACGGCGGATATCTGAAGCTTGCGCTGCAGTTCCCGGATTTTATCCAGTATATCGAGGATATCTGCAATGAGTTTCGTCTCTTGTATGAAAATGTGGGCGGGCAGCAGCCATACAGCCACTTTACAGTAGGCGTTTTGAACAGTTGGGGCAAGCTGCGCTCATGGGGCACGCATATGGTGGCACATGCGATTCCCTACAAGCAGACTTATTCCTATGCAGGCGTGCTGGAAAGCCTGAGCGGTATGCCGTTTGATGTCAAATTTATCAGTTTTGATGAAGTGATCGAGAATCCGGCGGTATTAGATGATTGTAAGGTGCTTGTCAATGTGGGAGACGCCTACACAGCGCCAAGCGGCGGCAGCTACTGGAAAAATCCGGCGTTGTCCTGCGCGATCAAAGCGTTTGTCGCAAAGGGCGGCGGCTTGATCGGTGTCGGGGAGCCGAGTGCGTGCCAGCATCAGGGACATTATTTTGCGCTCGCGAGCGTGCTGGGCGTGGATAAGGAAGTGGGCTTTAGCCTCTCAACCGACAAGTATAACTGGAACGAGCAGCCTCATTTTATCACTGAGGACAGACCAGCGCACATTGACTTTGGCGAGGGCATGAAAAATGTATACGCGATGCCAGATACCACGATTATTAAGACAGAAGGACAGGATGTACAGTTGGCGGCACATACCTTTGGCGAGGGCAGAAGCGTGTATATCAGCGGCATTCCCTATTCGTTTGAAAATGCCCGCCTGTTTTACCGCGCAATCTTCTGGGCAGCAGGGGAAGAAGACCGAATGAAACTCTGGTACAGCGAGAATGACAACATTGAAGTGAACTATTATCCGGCGACAGGAAAGTACTGTGTGGTCAACAACACCTACGAGCCGCAGGATACAGTCATTTATGACGGACGCGGCAAGGACACGGACATGCACTTAGAGCCGAACGGAATTTATTGGTTTGATTTTGACGGACAGGAATAGGATGATGCATGATGATAGACAGGGAAAGATTTCTATTATATCACGGACGCTCAAATGAGGAGGTACAGGCTTGCCGGACATATGTAAAAATATGGTGGCAGGAGGAGCTGGCTGCGCGTCTTGAGATTGCAGATCAGGTGTGCGAGAATAAGTTTATCTTTAATCTTCCGTGGGATATGGAGCAGACAGCGGAGATCGTGGCGTTTGGCGAAGCGCTGGACTGGACCTACATGCCCGGAAAAGATGTGGAGTTTGTCTATCAGATGAACCGCCACCGCTATTGGATTTGTCTGGGGCAGGCGTATGCTGTGACCGGCATGGAACGATATGTGAAGATGTTTGTGTCCCAGATGACGGACTGGATATGTGAGAATGCCATCACTGCAGAAACCATGCAAAAGACGTGGCGCACGATTGAGGCAGGAATCCGGGCAGAGAACTGGATTAAGGCGATGGGGTATATGGTGAAAAGTCCGCATGTCACAGATGAGGTACTGGAAGCTTTTTCGGAGTCAATGCTGCTCCATGCACAGTATCTGGCAGGAAGCAAGAAGAGTTTTAGCACGAAAAGTAATTGGGGAATCTTGGAGAGCAGCGGCCTGTTTGCCATCGGAAAAATGCTGGCGGAATGTGCATCCGATCAAGCGTTAAGGCAGTGCGGCAGGGAGTATGCCCGTCTGGCACTGGAACGCTTGGAAAACCAGCTTACGGCACAGGTGATGAACGACGGTGTGCACTGGGAGCAGTCGCCCATGTATCACAATGAGGTACTAAGGTGCTGCCTTGAAGTACTGCGTCTGGCGGACATTTACCGAATGGAGGTTCCGTCCAAAATTCTGACCTTGACAAAGGTGATGGCATATGCGGACCGGTTCTGGCAGAAGCCCGACGGGACACAGCCTGCAGAGGGCGATAGTGACAGTACTGATATTCGGGATATTCTCACAGCGAGTGCACTGCAATTCAAAGACCCTGTCTTAAAGTCAGGGGCGTATCCGCGGCTTGACTTTGAGAGCATGTGGGACTATGGACAGGCAGCCGCCTTCGCCTATGAGGCGCTCGGCTCAAAGGCGCCGGATGAGCTGCTCACTTGGCAGCGGGAGAGCGGGAACTGGTATCTGCGCTCAGACTGGGGAAGCACTGCGGATTATTTCCATATCAGGTGCGGCAGTCTCGGCGGCGGCCACGGACATTTTGACAAGCTGCATATAGACCTTGTTGTAAATGGGGAGGACTTTCTGATTGATCCGGGTCGTTATACCTACGTGGACGGGGAAGAGCGCCGCCGTCTCAAAAGCGCTGCGGCGCACAACACCGTCTTGGTAGATGATCAGGAATATACGCACTGTCTCGACGCGTGGGCCGTGTCGGGACTGCATAGTGCGATCAACGGCAACTGTAAAAAGAAGGGTATTTATACATATATTCAATGCGGGCACACAGGGTATATGCAGCAGGGCGTGCTGGTAAACCGGCGGATTATTGCCATTGGCACAAAGGTTTATATCGTGTGTGATGAATTTTATGGTACGGGTGCGCACAGTTACAGCCAGCATTTTCATATGGCGCCAGAGTGCCGCGTATCGGTGCGGGAAGGGCAGGATAATACTGTGTATATCCGCGGAAATAAGTTTGATGCAAAAATGTGTTGTCTGTCTGAACATGTCAAGATGAAGCCCGAAGCGTTTCCAATCTCGCGGCATTATAATCAGATGGAGAAGGCGGAGTCGGTGGCATTTTGCAGGATACCAGAAGCAGGCGAGCCACAAAGCAGTGACAGTTTTGCAAAAACAGCGTCTATGATAACCATTATTTTCTGTGCAGATCAGGACAATGAACCGCAGCCAATGGAGGCGTATACGGCAGAACGGATTCCGGTTGTCTCCTCCACGCAGGGACGCTGCTTGGAGCAGAGTGAGGCGGAGGGAATCCTCCTTACCTGTCGGAAAGAGCAGTATTTCATAGTAATTGCACATGTCGAGGCAGGTGCAGACTGTGACTATATCGGCGCGATGAACCACTATGGGCTGGGCAGAGTGATGGTGGCAAAACTGCTGCCGGAGGAAGTGAACCAGCGCCGCATGCCGGGGGAAGAGCAGGGAATGACTGTGCTTTGCTGGTAAGTTTTATGAGAATCAGAGGAGGTTCAACATGATAAAAAATATTGTTTTTGATATGGGAAATGTACTGACGATTTATAACGCCAGAGACTATATTTTCAGATATGTGGATAACGAGGAGGATTTTTGCTGGATAAAGAACCATGTCTGTACATCTGTGGAATGGGTGCAAATGGACAGGGGAAGCATCACTGATGATGAGGCGATCGCTGCAATCTGCCAGAGAGTGCCTGCGCACCTGCATGACACGGTAGCGCGTTTTATCAGAGAGTTCAGAATGGTGCAGCTGCCAAATCCGCCAATGGAGAAACTGGTCAAAGAACTGTCAGAGAGGGGATATGGCTTGTACTTGATGTCGAATATCCCGCACCGCTTCAGGGTATTTAGCAAGTATATCAAATCCATAGAATACATGAACGGAATCTGGATATCCTGCGAGCATGGTTTGATTAAGCCAGAGGCGTCCGCGTATCTTAATTTATTCGAGACATTTTCGCTCAACCCAGCGGAGTGCTTTTTTGTCGATGATACACCTGTGAATGTGGAAGCGGCAAAGAGGCTTGGCATGAACGGCTGTGTATATTACGGAAATGTGACAGAGCTTAGGGCAAATTTGAGAAAGGTTATCGAAGTTGATCCTGCGTGAAGCAGAGAACCTTCTCAAAATATTTTCAGAAATATTTAGAATAGAAAGGGGTGTTCCGTATGCAGACAAAGGAAAGTTTGGTCTCATATGATATGATGAATGAGGAACAGGCAAAGGAAGCGTTACAGTTAGCAGTTTCCCTAGTAGAAGGAAATGTGGATGAATTTACAGACTGCTTTCCAGACTCAAACAGCCAAGATAACTTTTATCCAAAATCAGAAAATATAGAGTGGACAACAGGATTCTGGACAGGGGAAATCTGGCTTGCCTATGAGGAGACCGGGGATGAAAAATTAAAACATGCAGGAGAGGTTCAGGTAGAAAGCTTTCTGGACAGGATTCTCAAACGGGTGGATGTAGACCATCATGATATGGGATTTTTATACTCGCCCTCCTGTGTGGCAGCATGGCAGCTCACCGGGAACGAGACTGCAAAGAAGGCGGCGCTTCTCGCCGCTGATAACCTGATGAGCCGCTTCTGTGAGAAAGGACAGTTTTTTCAGGCATGGGGACAGCTTGGCGCGCCGGACAATTATCGTCTGATCATCGACTGCCTGCTCAATATGCCGCTGCTGTTCTGGGCATCGGAAGTGACGGGAAATGCGAAGTATGCAGACCATGCCAGGGCGCATATCACAACCGCGATGCGCTGCATTGTGCGCCCGGATTATTCGACCTATCACACGTATTTTTTTAATCCCGAGACAGGAGAGCCGGTAAAGGGCGTGACGCATCAGGGACACCGGCACGGATCTGCGTGGACGAGAGGTCAGGCGTGGGGAATTTATGGATCTGCGATGGCATACCGCTATATCAAGGATACGGCATATCTGGAGATTTTCGAGAAAGTGACAGAGTATTTTCTGCTGCATCTGCCGTCCGACTTGATTCCTTACTGGGATTTTGATTTTGACGATGGCAGCACTGAGCCGAGAGATTCCTCCTCCGCGGCGATTGCAGCCTGCGGTATGCTCGAGATGGCAAGACATATGACTGACGGGAAAGTGCAGTACTATCAGGATATGGCAAAGCGGCTTTTGCTTGCGCTGCGAAACCACTGTGCGGTCACTTCCAAAGAACAGTCCAATGGACTGTTGATGCACGGCACCTACGCCAGAAAGTCCGATGAGAATCCCTGCGCAAACCGTGGTGTCGATGAGTGTAATACCTGGGGAGATTACTATTATCTCGAGGGACTTGTCAGAATCCATAGAGACTGGAAGCCTTACTGGTAAAAAAGAATAGATAATACATTAAATGTTGGGCAGCCCTTCTGTATAACGGAGTTATATGGGAGGGCTGCTTGCGTATATCAAGGATAACATAAATAAGCATTTTACACTTCAAAATGGATATGAGATTTTAAGTAAAACTTTTTCAAAAGTTGAAAAAAAGAATATATTGATTCATTGGCAGTTCCTAATATAGATGTTATGGTGGATTATATTTATTCGCTTTCCAGTATGACATCTTTGAATAGTGTGCCTAAGGAACTGTCCAAAAATAACTTTTCATATTGTTTGTCTTTTTCTCCGATAGCACCACTCAAAAATCAGTTACATAGCCCGCTATGCGCCTGATTTTTGAGCGGCACTCTCGAAGAAAAATCCTGCGCACTATTAAAAAGTTATTCCTTAACAGTTCCTAAGCAAGTAACAAAAGATATTCTGATGGAAAATACAATAGATGGAGTTTTAAATGTGCCAAAGGAATATGGAATGTTCATATCTTTATAAAAATGGTAAATTCAAATCGGGGAAAATCAGAACAGAGAAATGCCAACGAATGGAAGAGCCACCCAACAGCGCCCACCCACAAAAATAACCCCTGTGGTCACGGTTTTGCCCCCTCCCCTTGTCCAGTGCAGACCCCTATGCGTTGTATAGCTTGAAAAAAGTAGTTCATTCCGAAGGGTAAATCTGACGAGCTGAATGCCAGAAAAAGCGTGGTTAATTATCTGGAGCTTGATATTACATCAAATCCTTTAGTCGCTCTTTTCTTCGCATGCAAGAATTACGGTGATTCAGCTTGTGACGAGGGAATGGTGTTTGTGTTCCATATAAATTCAGATGAGATAGCATATGCGGACAGTGACCGGGCATTGCTGTTATCCTGTCTCCCAAGATTCAGTATGACAGATAAGAACCATCTAATCGATGCAGCTATAAAGTATTTGTCTGATGAGAGTTTTCCTTTAGATAATCAGAGATACGATCAGATGGAACATAGAGGTTCGTTACTGCGAACAGAAAACATTCTGGTCACTATGCAGTTACATGGTGCGCAGCCGGAAGGGTATAGAAATGCTGGTCAACCTGATCAACATCACATACTGTGCAATGAAAATACTGCCATATCGGGATGAAGTATATTCAAAGTACCGCACAGAAAGCCTACAGGAATTCCGTCTGGCCCTTAGCAGCCAGATTCGGGAGCAGGTATTTTATGCCCTTTTCGTGAAAAATATCGAAAACCACATAAAATCAAAAGCGGTAATGAATTCCTTAAAACAGTTGGTTCGGCAACGAGGGTATCATCTGTAAAGTTGTAAAGTCGTGCTTGAAAAGAAAATGCATATAAGATATACTGTAATCAACAAAGGAGACTGCTATGGAAGATACGAAGATACAGTGGCACGCGGCGTTTGTGTCGGCGATGGATTTGGAGCTGGCGCAGAACAGGGCGGATTTGGTATACCATAAGGAATACAACCTGAATACAAAGCCGCTGGAGGTTGACCTGCTGGTCATAAAGAAGGAGCCGGACGTACAGATTACAAATGAAATAGGGAAACTGTTCCGCGGGCATAATATTGTGGAGTATAAATCGCCGAGGGACCACCTCAACATTGACACGTTTTACAAGGCAGCCGCATATGCGTGCCTGTATAAGGCATACGGAAAAACGGTAGATGAGCGTAAGGCGGATGACATCACGGTGTCACTAATCCGCGAGGAAAAACCCGAAGGAACGTTATCATACTTTAAGGAGCACGGAATTGCATATATAAACCCATACAGGGGGATTTATTATGTAACGGATACAGTACTGTTTCCGACGCAGATTATTGTCATAAAGGAATTAAATGAGGAAGCGCACATATGGCTTAAGGCGCTGTCAAGGGAAATGCAGAAGGAGCAGATGAGAAGGCTGCTTGAAAAGATTGAAAAAATGAATACAAAGTTTGACAGGGAGCTAGCGGATTCCGTACTGCAGGTAAGCGTCAGTGCGAACAGACAGGTCGTAGATGAGCTGAGAGGAGATGAGAATATGTGTCAGGCATTGTTGGAGATTATGGAACCGGAGATTAACAAAATAAAAGAAAATGTTAAAGAAGAAGTAACGAGAGAGGTAACGAGGGAAGTAACAAGAGAGGTAACAAGAGAGGTAACAAGAGAAGGAATTAAATCATTAGTCACATTCTTTAGGGATAGTGCGCAAAGTGATACGGAGATTAAAAATGCAATTGTAAAAGTATACGGTATTTCCGAGAAAGAGGCGGAAGAATACCTATAAAAGGAGTAATCAGGAAAAAAAGGTGTTGCAATTCAAATGAGTACAAGGGAAAATCGCTCAGACAGACATTAGCGTAATTCTGTTTTTTTGTGGTATCGTTTTATATTTGGGGAAATTAAGACCATGTGGCGACGCAGATGCAGGAAAAGTCCTGCCGCGGCACATGGTCTTTTTGATTGTCCGGAATAAGAATTAAAGTGTTTCCGACTTTTTCCTTTAAGATTTTCCTTTTTAAAATTGTATCTTATTCATTCATGCTAATATATGTTTGATAAGCTATTTGCATATAAGTGTATTAAAGCATCGATAGGCGATACTTTCTATCCTTCTTTTCATTTTTTCTATCTAATTCAGCATTTACAAAATTCATATGCCAACTAAATTTCTGATACAATTTCTCATCTATTTTTCTACCAGCTTCTTCTTGTATAATTTGAAATCCATTCATTAACATTTCGCCGCAAAAATGACAATCATTCAGAAAGTTTAAAAAATAAAAATTATCAAAATCTTTTCTTAAATATTCACATAGTACACTGTTTTGGATGATTTCGTTCACAATATCTTAAAGATTTTGAATTGTATGTCCTCATTTTCCTCAATTTGAACATCTCGTGTTAATTTTACCGAAAATGTATAAAGATTATGTAGTTTGTTCATTGCCAATTGGCTATCCTTTGATTGAATCTTATTTGTAACACCTAAAAGGTCAATGTGATAGGGGAGAATGGAAAAGTTATTATGTTAGTAAATCGAAATAAAGAGACTTATAACAGAACTTGTGAGTAAAAAGTTTGCGCTGCTTAAGAAGCCCGTGAACCCCAGTAGGTTCCGGACTCATCCTGCTGTTCCTGAATTATCTGCGTTATGCATAATTCTGGCTGTTTTCCTAAAAGGCGGAAAAAATGTTTCCGCAGATAGTGCATGACAGCGGCTTCTGACATCCGCCCCCTGGAAGGCGTCCTCTGGTAACGTATCTGCCCGGGGTGGAACTCTCCGGCAAAACGAATGGAAACGCTCTGCAGTATTCCCATTGCAATACAGGACAGTGCCATATGCATCTCAATAGCACGTACCGTTTCCAATACTTTCCGGCGGGATTTTTCATTTCCCACACGTTCAAGGGGTGACGGTTCATCTTTCTTCTGGTAATAACTCAATTTTGGCATATGCTTTGACCAGAAATGATAGCAGAATGCGCCAACCTGCTGTTTCAGCTCCCGGAAGGTGCATTCGATCCGGAACCGGTAACTGTAAAGCCGGATGACCGACAGCGGCTCCAGTGCCAGGCTGGTGCTTGCCAGGATGCTCTGGATGCCATCCATTTCCACCAGCACAAACCGCAGCTCCTGATAAAGCTTCTGCCCCCACAGCAGGTCAATGCAGTAGTAACGGATGGATTCCTTCTTCCCATAAAGCTCAATCTCTGCATCCTGGAACTGTTCCTTTTGGGAGGTGAATAATTCTTTCAGGCGGACAGCGGCTCCCTTTTTGGGAGGACGTCCCCTTCCGGGTTTCCGGGGGCCGGGTTTTTCATATGCTGTGCAGGATTTCTTTGCCTTGGTAATGATCTCCATGTGCGCCGCCCCGCTGCTGTTAAGTGTTTTCAGCTTTTCAAGGGCCGGGACGGTAAGGAAATATCTGTCCAGCAGGAGCAGACAATCCCCAAATGTGAGGGCAGCCTGATAAGCATCCTCTACCATCTGTATTACATGGGAGGAGCTGGAAACAGCCGCGTCCTTCCACTCCCTGGCAGCCTGAAGGCCGTCGTGGAGCCGGATGCTTAAGGGGATACATGCCCAGCTGCGGACACTTCCAGCCAGAATGCCAAGTCCTCCAAACATATGCCCGTGGATGTACTCAGGCTTTGCGGAATTTTCAGATTCCTGGAACAGTTTTTTGACTCCCGGCATCCGGCGTCCTTCTTTTGACTGCTTTACCCCATCGCCTACAAGAACATGGAAGCCGCCTTCCCTATAAAGAGGTGCATGATCCATGACGGCTGAAAACCAGCGTCTGCGTATATCTTCCAGTGACCAGGAGGATGCCCTGAAAAAATGCAGCATGGAATCATAAGAACCTGGGCTGAGGGCAAGGTCACGGATAACAGAAGTAAGTCCAAGTTTATCGGAACGCAGCATAAAGCCGACCGTAATGGTAACAAACCAGCGGAAAGCAGCTTTTCGGGAGAAACAGGATTCAAAGTGGCATAAAACAATTTCAATAAAATTCATCATAATCGTATGGTCAACCACTGGAAAGTATGGTAAACTCACACATGAAATAACTCTTTCCGTGGTGTTTGTATCTTTCTTAAGTGTGGTAACTTAAAGATACCATAAATCCATATGGAAGAGTTATTTTTTTGATAGAACTTTTTACTCTCAAGTAACAGAAAAACAGATGAATATATTGTTGCGTGGTATTTCTTATTCAGGACATTGGCTTTATTGCAGATTACCTCATTTTTCGTCTGACACCATTCCAGTTCCAAAGTACATAACTTTCAATTTTAGAAAAGTCCATAGAATTTTTCATGTTCTGCTTGTGGCGAAACAGAAAGCACTTTATCATCTATATTATGTAGATTACGGATATATTTCATATCCACCTTGTATAATTTAAAATCTGTCTGCATATATCTCCTCGTTAAAAATGGCTATGCGTTTCCACATAGCCATTTGTGTAGTAACTCCATTAGAGTTGCTAACGCTTTTAGCAGTCCACTTTGCGGTAGGACTCACCACTAATAATAAATACCGTATCTCTGAAAATAGTCAATCATTTTTCAAAATTAAAAATAAATGCCTGGAAAATATTTTTTTTGGCATTACGCAATACTGTTGGCATGATGTTGTGGTATAATTTGGATAGTGGAGGTGAAAGAATGCTTCGGACATATTTTCACCTGTGGATTTACTGTCATAGAGGAAAATATCATAGGGAAAATGCTGCCTGATAAGAAAAGCGTTTTGGTATCAGCAGACTGCTTTACAGATTTGGTAGCTTGTAACTCATATGCAATTTTAATTCATGCTGCTTCTGTAGCAGATGAGGATTTTAAAATGCTGTGGAATTATTATCTTGAAATAGGTACAAATGCTTTGGAAGCAGTTATTGTTGTGGGAAATACAGACGTTCCAAAACAGCTAAAAAAACGAATAAAAGTATATTTCGGTTTTGAGGAACTCTGTCAGGATTTAAAGTATATTCTTTTATCGGCTTACCGTAGCCATAAGAAAACAGTAAATTTCAGTGCCACACTGGCAAATGCGATTGTGATATTAAGTAAAATCCGCTGTTGCCCCGGCATTACAACAGTTCAGTTATCTGAAGAACTGGAGATTTCGCAGCGTTCCGTTCAACGCTATATTGCAACATTAACAGCGGCGGGGGAATGGATAGAATATGACAAAATATTAAGGGGATGGAAATTGACAGACGGAAAATCCGTTCTTTGGGGCGATTGGTAATATCAAAATAGATTATCGAAAGGAGGTGTTTAACATGTGATATGAGGCAGAATTATTATCTCAAATCAATATGAATTGTAAGGAATTTCCGCCCTATGTGCCACTATCTGATTACAATGTGTTTCATATATTGGGAATCAGCGCAAAGGAAGTTATTATGTGCCGTTTTTTAGCAGATTTATTAAATCCTGAAGGACAGCATGGGTGTGGAATATCGTTTTTGAAATCTTTTATGCATGATGTATTAAATGAATACTCCATGAGCGATATACAGCTTGCATGTACAGAGGTTGCAGCAGAATATGTGATAGATAATGAACGGCGTATTGACATCGTGATTCAAAATCCACGCTTTTTTGTCCCTATCGAAGTCAAAATTTATGCCGGAGAACAGGAGGGGCAATGCTACGACTATTATCAATATGCGAAAAATTCTCGGCTTGTCTATCTGACAAGGTTTGGGAATGCCCCCTCCGAATACAGTCGGAAAGAGAAATCAGGAACGGGCATTCTGCCCATTGACCGTATACAGTGTATTTCATGGGCGGAAGATATATGCGGATGGCTTAATAAATTGACAGCGCAGTTAGCCGAGCCGGTAAAATCAACTGTTATGCAATATATTGATGCAATTCATGTTGTGGCAGACGAAAGGGGCAGGAAAATGATGGAAAAAAATTTGGAAATATTATATGAGTCACCTGATTATTTTCGTGCGGGAATAGCAATCGAAAAGTCCATGAAATCGGCAAAGATAACGCTCATGCGTCTTGTATTTGACGATTTGAAGAAAGAGATGGAGAAAATCACGTCAAAGTATGGGTTAGAGCCCGAAAAAGAATTTCATTACTTTACATACGAAGAAAAATGCAATGAAAAATTTTATGACGGAAATACATCTACTTGTCCTGGATTAAATTACATTGTAAAAAAGGCAAAGTTACGCCCTCAAAATATCCAAATGTGGTTCCGTATTGAGGTGCAGGATAATCTTTACGCAGGAATTGTATTATTTGATATCCAAAATGGTTATGCTCAAAGCTGTCTATCTTTCTGTGCTTGTTAGTTGTTTCTGAAAATAAAAAAGGTAGCGGATTGTCTGTTAAGATAATCGCTGCCTAAAGCTTATTTCCACCCCGTTAAATGATTTTACAATTTTAATGCTCACAAACAGGGCGGAAATTATCTTATTTTTTGCGAATAATATAAATGCCATATAGTCCTAATAACAAATACGTTGATAAACAGCAGACCAATCCTATTGTTGGATATTGATTACTTTTAGCAAAGCAAAAAGGTATACCGCACAAATCCACTATAAAATGTAAAATAATCGGTATCCATAAATTTCGGGTTTTGACATAAACCGCCCCAAAGTAAATTCCTAATGCAGTCGCCCAAACAGCCTTGCAGATAATTGTCAAAATCGGTTGTCCAAGTGCGCCAAAAATATGTCCAAACCCAAATAGTGCAGATGATATAATAACTGCAAATAATGCAGCATTATTTCGTATGCCAAACCATTTTTCAATGATATTCTGCAACAATCCTCTCAGATAAATTTCTTCCATTATTGCAACACCTATGTAATACACAACCCCCTCTACAATAACTCTATATATTGTTGGTTTATTATTGAATGGTGAAAGCCCTATGCAAAAAGCAACTGCCACTATAAGCGTAGCAACAAGGGAAGGAATGCCGTATTTTTTCAAATCATTCGGAATATTTTGAAATTGTAATCCAAAATTCCACTCTTTTATAATAGTTTTCCTGCATACATAACATAAAGCAAAAGCCAATACAAAATTTATCATCAAAGAGAAATAAATCGGTTCAATATCCCTGATTTGTATATTGCAGAATAAAGCCGCAGGTAATGCGGTCATTTCCATAAATGTCATTACTATTGTCAATATAGTAACGCTGATTGATATGCGTTTATTTATCATAGTTAATCTCCTTAGCCGCTAATTTATTGATTTGCTCAACGACTTTATTCTACCACAAGAACTCTCACTATTCCATTAAATTCTGCTTAATCTCTTTTTGCCTTATTCTCTGCAATCATCATCTGTCTTGCCCGTTCCCTCTGCTCTGTGCTGACCGCCCTCGGCTTGCGGTAGCCGGCGTGTGCTTTCGGAAAGGAATAGGTCTTAGATACCTCGTCCTTATGGAGTGGTCACGCTCGGTCAGTTTCCGTCTTTTGGTGGTGACGGTCAGCCGCTTACTATCTGCTTTGTATCACTGTCCCTTATCTTTTTTTGTTCATGGTCTTTGCCCTCCTGTGATATGGATTGATATGATTGAGTGCTTTCGGTGCTGATATATGGTTTTCTTACGGTAATTGTCGGGAGATTGGATTGCGGAATACTGTTGTTGGGTATTTCTTATGGTAATCACCGCATGAAAAAGACTATAACCGTCAAGACAAAGTGAAATACCTAAACGATATAATAGGCAATGCAAATCGGTATCAGCAGGATAAGAAAGAATGTCCGATAATCCACATGGTCGTAAGGATAGAAACCAACAAATTTTTACGTTGGCTGGAATATTGGTTTTTGCGGATAAGATTATTTATTCGACAGAGGAAATTGTATCGCTGGTGTCGAGCTATTCGCAGGACGATGTGGAAAGGCTGCGGGAGGAATTATTAAGAAAAGCGAATTAAAGCACTTCCCCCAAAAAACGAAAAAATACCGCAGAATCCATGGTTCTGCGGTATTTTTTCGTTTTCGTTCAGTCGGAGTGACAAGATTCGAACTTGCGGCCTCCACCTCCCTAAGGTGGCGCTCTAGCCAAACTGAGCCACACCCCGAAAATCGTATGTATGCCCAAACGACATTTATTATTATATATAAAGAAGTCCAGAATGTCAATAAAAAAATAAAAGAATATTAAATTAAGAAAATTTACATAAACTATTGACAATTGTCTGACAATTTAGTATATTATTTATAGATTCGTGATAATTCAATTGCGAATGAGCATTATAAATGCGGCATTCAAGTGAATGCTTTTCACTTAACTCTTTTTCAATATAGTAATCCTTTGAAGAAAGCTTTTTCATGGCAGTATCCTCCCAATTTGCTGCCGGAAAAAGCTTTCTTTATTGTGCGATAAAATAATCGTAAAAAATTGAGAAAGAGGTGTAAAAACCAGCCGCAAAGTATTATACTAAAGATACATACGCTATATAGGAATTTCGCGCGGTAATATATTGGAAATGTATGAAAATACATTATTTTGAACAAAATAGTCTCGCGGCTTCTGGAGACTATCAAAGAGTACGGAGGGAACGATGGACAAAGTATTAATTGTGGGTGTGAATTTTACAACCGAACATAAAAGCCAGCACTTTGACCTTGCTATGGAGGAGATGGCCAGTCTGGTGAAGGCGTGTGACATGGAACCCGTGGGACGTATCGAGCAGAACATGGAGAGTGCGAACACCGCGACCTATATTGGTGCAGGAAAAGTGCAGGAGGTTCGCGAGATGGTCAGGGCGCTGGAGGCGGACTTGGTTGTATTTGACAACGGATTATCACCGATACAGCTTCGAAATCTGAGCAGGGATTTAGATTGTCCAGTCATGGACAGAACAACGCTGATCCTGGAAATTTTTTCCGCGCGGGCAAAAACAAGAGAGGCAAAGCTGCAAGTGGAGGTGGCGCGGTTACAGTATATGCTGCCGCGGCTGGTAGGACTCCATGATGCCCTGTCAAGACAGGGCGGCGCCAGCGGTGCGATGAGCAATAAGGGCGCCGGGGAGAAAAAGCTGGAGTTGGACAGACGGAGACTTGAACAGCGGCTCACAACCATGCGCAGGGAGTTGGAAAAAATTTCAGGAGAGCGGGAAACACAGCGCAAAAAGCGCGCTGCTTCGGGGATTCCGAGGGTGGCGCTGGTGGGATACACCAATGCAGGGAAATCTACGGTAATGAATGCAATGCTGTCAGCGTATGATGGTGAGGGGGAGAAAATGGTATATGAGGAGGATATGCTGTTTGCCACATTGGATACCACCGTCAGAAGAATCACGCCGCCTGACCAGAATGATTTTTTACTGTCTGACACAGTAGGGTTTATCTCCAACCTTCCTCACAATCTGGTGAAGGCATTCCGCTCTACATTGGAGGAGGTGCGGGAGGCAGATTTGCTGATACAAGTGATTGATTACTCCGACGAGAATTATACCGAGCACATCCGTGTGACAGAGGAGACCTTAAAGGATCTCGGCGCAGAGCGGATTCCGATGATCTATGCGTATAATAAGGCAGATTTGTGCGGCATGGGAGCATTTGCGACAATACAGGGAGATGACAGGCTGTATCTGTCTGCAAAATCGCAGAGCGGCATAGATGCGCTCATGACGCTAATCTCGGGAAAGCTGTCAAAACGCTATCAGGACTGTGCATTTATCATTCCGTATCAGAGGGGAGATGTGGTTTCTTATCTGAATGACAATGCTGTCATACACTGCACAGAATACCGCGAGGACGGCGTGTACATGGAGACCAATGTAAGCCGTATCGATGCGGCGCGGTATGAACAGTTTTTAGTAAATTGCTATGAGCGGCTTCCGGGCTGCGAATAGCCCCCTGATATCTTGGCCCCTTTGGCGAATATTCACAATTTATTTATAATTTCATCATAATAATATGCTATTATGAATAATAAGTTATGGATAAAAGCATTTGCTGGAGGGGAAAATATGGATAAAAATGGAAAAAATACGAACCAAAAAGTCAAAATGCACAAAATTATGTTTGCAGTCGGCGCGGCGGGTGTCGCAGGACTCAATATCGCGTCGTGGCAGAGCGTAACTTTTAGCGACTGGTATATCAAAACGGTTTTTCCGGTCTGGCTGAATACCTACGCGCGCCTCACCAGCAAGTTCCCCTTCAGCGTCGGTGAGCTCATGCTGATACTTGCGGTGGCGCTTACCCTGTTTGGCATCGTATTTGGCATTGTGAATCTGGTCTGCCGCAGGAGATTTCAACGGGCAGCCAGTGGTTTTGGAAAATTTTATGCATGGACAGCACTGGTTGTATGCTATGTTATGACCCTGAATTGTTTTATTTTTTATCATAGTTCTAGTTTTGCAGAGAAATATCTGGCAGAAGAGCTCGCAGAGAAAATTTTGGTGGTTAGCAATTCCGAACGTGCGGTCGCACAGGCGGCAACGCAGAGAAACTATACAAAGAGAGAGCTTGCAGTATTAAGAGATTATATCGTTGAGAAATGCAATGAGCTGGAAAAGCAGGTAATTCATGACGATTATGGAGAGATCTGCTATGATGGGGACTTAATTGAAGCTTCGCGGCAGGCGATGAGGAAGCTCGGCGAAGAGTATGACCAGCTTGCAGGGTTTTATGTGACACCCAAATACCTGAGTTTTTCGGAATTTTTCAGCCAGCAGTACATAATGGGATATTACTTTCCATTCTCGATGGAAGCAAATATTAATTCGCTCATGTATATCACCAATGTGGCTCCGACAGTCTGTCATGAGCTTGCACATACAAAGGGTTTTATCTACGAGGATGATGCAAATATGATTGGCTTTCTGGCGTGTATCAATTCAGACGACCCGTTTTTGCAGTACTGCGGTTATCTGAGCGTGCTCAGTTATGTCAATAGTGATTTTTATGAATCCATTGGAAAGAATCAAAGTGCGTATCAAAGGCATGTGAGGATTCGCGACGCAGTTGCGGACGATAATATATTTTTGACAAGAGAGGAGTGGCAGGCCGTCGAGAAGAAGGCTGTGATCAAGACCTCCACAGTGAAGAAGGTTTCGAACAAACTGATGGATACAACGCTGAAATTAAATGGCGTGGAGGAGGGTGTGCTTCAGTATAACAATGTGGTAGGATTGCTTTTGGCATACTATGACGGAGAACTGTATTAAGTTCGTATATGAAAAATGAGTGCCGGTGCCCCAGAAGTGCTGAGCAAAGTGTTCATGCGGGCGCCGGCAAAAGGGAGGCAGTTATGGGAGATCTGATCTCATATGTATATGAATTTGGCGGTTTCACCTTTACGGAGAAACCTTTTTGTGAGATTGATGGACTTGTTTTTGCCCATCTTTCTTATTTTATGTTTGGAGGGATTGTTCCCGGAATCGATGACAATATGCCGGCGATTGCGCTGTGTGATGTGGCACAGCGCATGGACTGGCATCATTTTATATCTGTCAAATGGGAGTTGGACAAGAATCGGGAGCTTTTTTACAAAGTGGCTTTTTCGCGGCGCTACCGCAACACAAGGGCCAATTTTTTTGTGGAGGAGATGGATGCCGAGGAGGGCGTGCAGTTTTGCGCGGTGACCTTTCTCTTGGGAAATGGAGATACATTTGTGTCATTTCGCGGGACAGACGACGCACTAATCGGGTGGAAAGAGGATTTCTATATGGCATACCGCACGCCCGTGGGCGCCCAGCTTCGAAGCACAGAGTATCTTCATCAAGTTGCAAAGCTGCTTGCAAGGAAGAGAAATCTCAGATTTTATCTGGGAGGACATTCGAAAGGCGGAAATCTGGCAGTGTACGCAGCAATGACCTGCGATGAAGAAGTGAAACGCAGAATTGGAAAAATATATAATATGGACGGACCGGGATTCCGGCCCGATTTTATGGATACACTGGATTATGACGGCGTCAAAGATAAAATCTTAAAAATTGTTCCAGACGAGTCCTTTGTGGGTATGCTGATGGAACAAAAGAACGATTATGAGCTGATTCAGAGCACAGAAATCGGCGTGCAGCAACACATTTGTTTTTCATGGTGTGTCGAGGGCGATCACTTTGAGCGCTCACAGGCGCAGCATCCAAAGAGAAAAGCGCTGTATGACCGCATCAACAATTGGATTTTTGCGCTGGAAGTCGAGCAGGTAGGGGATTTTATCGAAAGTTTGTTCAGAATGATTGAGATGACTGAGGCAAAGACGCTGACAGATTTAAAGAATGTGAAAGGGGGCGAGATTGCCAAAAAACTGCACACAATGATACAGGAGTACGCGGGAATGAATGAGGATACCAAACAAGTCTTTTGGGAGATTGGCGGTTTTATGATCGAGATGCTCGCCAAGGACCAGCAGGAGCGCATCAGGCGGTGGAAAACCTTCGAAAAGATCAGGCAGCGCGTGGAACATTGACCCTCGCAATGTAACCATTTTCATAAAAACACTAAAATAGACTAGAAATAACGAGAAAAGACAGTTGACTTATTGCGTAAAACAGTTTAGAATTCTTAATGTAAGCACTTACAAGGAAAAATATATTTTTCAGCGTGACCGAGTGCGCTGACAAAAGCGGATATAAATGGAGGAATGATATCATGGCAAAAAAAGTAATAACAATGGGAGAGATTATGCTGAGACTCTCCACGCCCAACAATGAGAAGTTTATTCAGGCGGACGAGTTTGACATCAACTACGGCGGCGGTGAGGCAAATGTGGCGGTATCGCTGGCAAACTATGGACATGACGCCCACTTTGTGACAGCAGTTCCAGACAATGAGTTAGGAGAGTGCGCGATCGCAGCCTTGAGAAAATATGGCGTGGGCACGTCAAACATTGCAAAGTGCGGCGAGCGCTTAGGCATTTACTATCTGGAAACCGGTTCGGCGATGAGGCCCTCGAAGGTTGTGTACGATAGGGCACATTCGTCCATCTCTACGGCAACTGCGGCAGATTTTGATTTTGACCAAATCTTTGCAGGGGCGGACTGGTTCCATTTTACAGGCATCACACCCGCGGTATCCGACGCGGCGGCAGTGCTCACGGAGGAGGCGTTAAAAGCAGCCAAGAAACATGGTGTAAAGGTTTCCGTGGACTTGAATTTCAGAAAGAAGCTGTGGTCCTCAGAGAAGGCGCAGAAAGTGATGAAAAATCTGATGCAGTATGTGGACGTCTGCATTGGAAACGAGGAAGATGCAGAGCTTGTGCTGGGATATAAGCCGGGCAATACAGATGTCACGAGCGGAGATCTTGAGCTTGCAGGGTACAAGTCGATCTTTGAGCAGATGGTTGCAGATTACAACTTTGAGTACTGCATCTCTTCGCTTAGAGTGAGCCATTCTGCTTCGGACAATGGCTGGTCTGCATGTATTTATGCAAGAGACACGAAAGAATTTTACCACTCGAAAGAATACCGCATTCATCCCATTGTAGACCGTGTCGGCGGCGGCGATTCCTTTGCGGGCGGCGTGATCTGCGGACTGCTGGACGGCAAGGGCTTCAAGGCGGCATTGGAGTTTGGCGTGGCGGCATCTGCCTTAAAGCACACAATTCCGGGGGACTTTAACTTGGTGTCAAGAAAAGAAGTGGAGACACTGGCAGGCGGGGACGCGTCCGGGCGCGTACAGCGTTAGAAATAAAAAGGATTTACGGGAATGAACAGCATTCCTTCAAGGTGAGTGGCTGTTGATTCCCGGAAAATACATAATTTTTCATCAGAAATCGTATCAATATCGTCTATTAGGAGGAAATGAATCATGGCAAACACAAATCCGTTTTCACTGGAAGGAAAAATCGCACTTGTGACAGGTGCATCCTACGGCATTGGTTTCGCGATCGCTAAGGCGATGGCGGGCGCTGGTGCAGCCATCGTATTTAACGACATTAAGCAGGACCTTGTGGACAAGGGCGTTGCGGCATATAGGGAGGAGGGCATTGAAGCGCACGGATATGTGTGCGACGTCACCAACGAGGAGGCTGTCAACGGTATGGTTGCAGCGATTGAGAAGGAGGTCGGCGTGATCGACATTCTTGTCAATAACGCAGGAATCATCAAGAGAATCCCAATGTGCGAGATGACCGCAGCAGAGTTCAGACAGGTGATTGACGTGGACTTGAATGCGCCGTTCATTGTATCCAAAGCAGTGATTCCCTCTATGATTAAAAAGGGACACGGCAAGATTATCAACATCTGCTCTATGATGTCAGAACTTGGACGTGAGACAGTTTCTGCTTATGCAGCGGCTAAGGGCGGTCTCAAGATGCTTACTAAGAATATATGTTCTGAGTACGGCGAGTTCAATATTCAGTGCAACGGCATCGGGCCGGGTTACATCGAGACACCTCAGACAGCGCCGCTGCGCGAGCGCCAGCCGGACGGAAGCAGGCATCCGTTTGACACGTTTATCTGTGCAAAGACGCCTGCGAACAGATGGCTACAGCCTGAAGAGCTTGGCGGGCCTGCTGTTTTCCTTGCATCAGAAGCATCAAATGGCGTAAATGGACATATACTGTATGTTGATGGCGGTATTCTTGCTTACATAGGCAAACAGCCTAAATAGAATGATACATTGATATCATAAGATGGAAAAGAGGAAAAATATGAACGAGGTATTGGAAAAAATCAGCAAAGTAGGCATTGTGCCGGTTGTTGTATTAGATGACGCAAAGGATGCAAAACCGCTGGCAGAGGCACTGATCAAGGGCGGACTGCCCTGCGCGGAGGTCACGTTCAGAACCGCAGCAGCAGAGGAGTCGATTCGGATTATGGCGAGTGAATTTCCCGAGATGCTGGTCGGCGCAGGCACGGTGCTCACGACAGAGCAGGTTGACCGTGCGGTGAATGCGGGGGCAAAATTTATCGTAAGCCCCGGATTAAATCCCAAGGTGGTGAAGCACTGTATTGACAAAGGCGTGCCTGTGACACCGGGTACTTCCAATCCGTCAGACGTTGAGCAGGCGATCGAGTTGGGGCTTGAGGTGGTCAAGTTTTTCCCGGCAGAGGCAGCAGGCGGCTTGAATATGATCAAGTCCATGGCAGCGCCCTACACGCAGATGAAATTTATGCCGACAGGCGGAATTACCGCGAAAAATATCTGCGAGTATCTTGCATTTGACAAGATTATCGCGTGCGGCGGCTCATGGATGGTGAAGAAAGACCTTGTGACAGCCGGAAAGTATGATGAGATTCAGGCACTCACAGAGGAAGCTGTGAGAACGATGCTCGGCTTTGAACTCAGACATATCGGTGTAAACTGTGAGAATGAGGCAGCGGCGGACGCGGTGGCTTCCAGATATGATGAATTGTTTGGATTTACCAAGAAGGCAGGAAACAGCTCGGTCTTTGCAGGGATTGAGATCGAGGCAATGAAGCAAACCGGACGCGGCGCAAAGGGGCATATTGCGATTGGCACAAACAGCGTGGTGCGCGCCAAGAATTATCTGGAGTCTGTGAAAAAGGTGAAGTTCGCGGAGGACTCTGCGGTGGTAAAGAACGGAAAGCTCACCGCAATCTATATGGACGAGGAAATCGGTGGGTTTGCAGTTCATCTTGTTCAGAAATAAGAAATTATTAAAGGGAATCTATTTTATAAAAGAAAGAGGTATCACGGTGCATGTGATGCCTCTTTGTGTAACCCAAAATACAGAAGGAGGATTGAACCAATGTTATATCAGATTAATATGATTACAGAAGAGGACGGCTGGATTGTGATAGATACGAACGGCTGGGCATCGGAACCTGTCCGCCTGCTTGTGCAGAGCGTTGCGGAGGAGATGGGAAAGGAAGTGTTCCAGCCCTATGAGGGAGACGCGCAGTATATGATTAAGGGAGATCCGTACAAGTTGGTTTATCAGTATGATGATGTCTTTGGCACCTGTGTCATACTGGACAAGCCAGAGGACCAAGACGCTGTTGTGGCGCTCTTAGAGCGGCATTTTGAGAAGCTGCGCACACAAAACGAAGAATAGAATAAAAAGCAGATCAGGAATCATATATTATAGAGAGAAGGGGGACTGATGAGTCAGCAGATGAAAAATTGTCATGGTAAATTCTGATAAAATGCAATTATATGCATAAATAATAGTGCAAAAAGATGCATATAAGTTTGCAAAAGATAATATTTTATTTCGTGATTATAATATATGCATAAAAATAAGAGCGAAAAATCATGAAAATACACTAAAATAGAGAAAAGAAAGTAAATACTTGATTACTGTGGGAATATACGCGATAATAAGAAGAGCAGCAGCCTTATTTTTAGACGAAGCATATAAAGAAAAACGATTGAAAGAAAATTTTAGAAAGGAAGTTTATCATGGGAGTAAAAGTTTTGCTTGATTCAGTAGAAAAAGTTCGCGATTTTATAGATATTACGAGGAGTGCGCCGTATGACATTGATTTGATCAGCGGCAGAAATACATATCTCGATGCAAAATCGCTTCTGGGTGTACTGAGCTGTGATTGCAGAAAGCCCCTGCTTCTGGACGTGCATGCCGAGCTGGAAGAACGGGCAGAGTTCATGTCCAGAATTGAAAAATATGTCGTGGCGTAATAATAGATCTCGTAAGCTGCTTATGATATACTAAAAGCATAACAAACACATGTCGTTTTGCTTAGGAAACGGATGTGAGAGATATGCCGGCAAATGAAAAAGAAGAGCATGGGATTGAAATTAAATTCATGTTACAGAGAGTGTCAGGAGGAAATAACTTTGGCACTCTTTTTTGCACAGACCCGTGCATAGGAAAAAGCCACTAAAGCGGTACACGAGCCGCACGAACAGGGGAAGAAGATTTTCTGTTCGGTTACACACAGGCACATTATAGAAAATAAAAATAACTCTAAATTTTCAATTGAAAAATTTAGAGTTATTGAAATATGCAGGAGATGGGACTTGAACCCACACGATATTGCTACCACAGGCACCTGAAGCCTGCGCGTCTGCCAATTCCGCCACTCCTGCGAACAATATATATTCTAGCGTATTTTAATTCAAATGTCAACTATAAAATGAAAAAAAATCAAAAAACTTGAAAAGTAACGAATAAAAAATAATTAATGAATAATTGCGCAAAAGTTATTGACAGAAATTCAGAGCAGTGCTATTATATATCTTGCAGATGCGCAAAGACAGATTTTAGTGCGGATTTGTTCTATATGTCAGATGCGGAAGTGCTGGAATTGGCAGACAGGCAAGACTAAGGATCTTGTGTCGGTAACGACGTGTGGGTTCAAGTCCCATCTTCCGCAGGGAGTTTAAACAGAGGAAATCTTAAATTTATTGAGATTTCCTTATTTTTTTCTTGACATATTTGTTTAGAACGTTTATGATAGGTTTTATCAAAAACATAATTTCATACCGACACGAAACTAATGACCAAGAGGAGTACATGTGTTAGGAGATTCACAGAGAGCTGTAGGCGGTGAGATTACAGTATTCAATAAGGCATGGAATGGACTTGGGAAGGTGGGAGTAAAGAGTCCGGCAAAGCACGGCTCGAGTAATGCCCAACGGGATTTCCGCCCGTTATCAAGGGAAAGCGCATGATGGTGCGTGTGTAGAGTGGGTGTATTTTTGATACGCCAAATTAGGTGGTACCGCAGAAGTATTTAAGCTTTTGCCCTAGTAGAGATATTAGGGCAGAAGCTTTTTTTATATTCACGGGGAGACAAAAAGAAGAAAGGATGATGCAAAAATGATAAAACCAACATATGTTCAGATGAGACAGTATGAGAACGAATATACATATATTCCTGTGTGCAAGGAGGTTTTAGCAGACGATATTACGCCGATTCTGATGCTCAGAAAGCTTGCGGCACTGGATGACCAATATTTTTTACTGGAAAGTGTTGAGGGTGGCAGTTCCGGAAGATATTCTTTTTTGGGCTTCCGTCCAAAGCTCACTGTCGCCTGCAAAGGCGGAACCGTGAAAGTGAAAGAAAATGGGATGGTACGTGTCTTATCCGGAACGCCAAAAGAGGCGTTGCAGACACTTCTTAATACATACCGTTCCCCACAGATCGAAGGGCTTCCGCCATTTACTGGAGGTCTGGTCGGATATTTTGCATATGAAATGATTCAGTATGCGGAGCCGAAGCTGAGGATTAAGCAAAGTGATATGAACGATTATGAACTGATGTTGTTTGACAAGTTGATTGTATTCGACCATCTGCATCATAAGTTGTGTTTTATCATCAATGCAAAGACACAGGAGGGAGAGGCGGGCTACCGAAAAGCAGCCGCTGATCTGGAAACGTTTGTGGAGACTATACGGGTCACTGAACCGATTCCCCATGAAAAACAGCCGCCTGCACCGGAATTTACCTGTAATTTTTCTAAGGAGGAATATTGCACGGTGGTTGAAAGGACAAAACAATTTATTAAAGAGGGCGATATATTTCAGGGAGTGATTTCACGGAGATTTGAAGCCGATTATGAAGGAAGCCTGCTCAATGCTTACAGGGTGCTGCGCACTACCAACCCATCTCCATACATGTATTTTATCAAACTGAAGGAAATGCAGATTGCAGGGACTTCGCCGGAGACAATGGTAAAGCTTACGAACAGGAAACTGATGACATTTCCGGTAGCAGGTACAAGGAGGCGGGGAAAGGACAGGGAACAGGACACTGCACTTGAGAAAGAACTTTTAGCGGATGAAAAAGAGTGTGCGGAACACAATATGCTGGTTGACTTGGCGAGAAATGACATTGGAAAAATTGCAGCGTATGGCAGCGTCAAGGTCACAGATTACATGGCAGTCCATAGGTTTTCCAAGGTTATGCACATTGCAAGCACTGTTACCGGGACACTTGCAGCTGATAAAACCTGCAGCGATACCGTCGAGGCGCTACTGCCTGCGGGAACGCTTTCAGGAGCCCCGAAATTCAGGGCATGTGAGATTATCGACGAACTGGAGCCAGTGCCGAGAGGCGTGTACGGCGGAGCCATTGGATATCTTGATTTCAGCGGGAATCTGGACGTATGCATTGCGATTCGAACGGCAGTCAAAAAGGGCAGCAAAGTATATGTTCAGGCAGGCGCCGGAATTGTGGCGGATTCCATCCCGGAGAATGAATATCAGGAGTGCGCGGACAAGGCGGGCGCTGTGATTGATGCAATAAGATGTGTTGGGGAGGGATTAAAATGATAGTGGTAATTGATAATTATGACAGTTTTTCTTTTAATTTAGTGCAGATGATTGGAGAATTGCTGGGAGAAGATGCGGAGCCGGAAGAACTTTTGGTGATCCGAAATGATACACACACAGCCGCGCAGATTATGGCATTGGCACCGACTCGCATTGTTCTTTCACCGGGCCCCGGAAAGCCGTCTGATGCGGGGGTGTGCGAGTCGCTTATCAGGGAAGCGAACGGGAAAATCCCACTGCTGGGTGTCTGTCTGGGACATCAGGCGATTTGTGAGGCCTTTGGCGGCAGCATTGTCTATGCGCCAGAGCTGATGCATGGAAAACAGTGTGTAATAAAAGCAGACAATGGGACTCGTCTTTTTCAGGGACTTCCTGCGGAACTGAAGGTCGCAAGGTATCACTCGCTTGCCGTTGATAAAAACAATATTCCTGAGGAACTTGTCGTTACAGCGGTCGATGAGAAAGGGGTGGTGATGGCACTGCAGCATAAAATGAATCCTGTATATGGTGTGCAGTTTCATCCAGAGTCTATTATGACACCATATGGAAAGAAGCTTATAGATAATTTTTTGAAAATAGTATAACAAATATTTAGGGAAAGGCAGGAGCAGGAAATGATAATAGAAGCAACGAAAAAAATAGTGGAAAACATTGATTTGACAGCCGATGAAGCGGCACAGGTAATGGATGAAATGATGAGCGGTGAGGCAGAACAGATAAATATGGCGTCATTTCTCACCGCGCTTCGCATGAAAGGGGAAACAGTCGAGGAGATTACCGCATTTGCAAAGTGTATGAGAAAACATGGCTTGAAAGTTCCTGTCAGTGGTGATGTGCTTGAAATTGTGGGAACAGGAGGCGATGAGGCAAACACCATCAATATCAGCACGGCGGCAAGCATTGTGACTGCAGCGGCAGGGTATAAGGTTGCAAAGCATGGAAACAGGAGTGTGTCAAGCAAAAGCGGTGCCGCCGATTGCCTTGAGGCGCTTGGCGTCAAGCTGGACTTGGAACCAGAGCAAAATGAAAGGGTGTTGGAAAAAGGTAATATCTGCTTTATGTTCGCACAGAAATATCATGCGGCAATGCGCTTTGTGGGACCTGTAAGAAAGGGAATCGGGCTAAGAACCGTGTTCAATATTCTCGGACCCCTCTCAAATCCTGCACAGGCGAATGCGGAACTTATGGGGGTTTACAGTGAGGAATTAGTGGAGCCGCTGGCACATGTGCTGAACAACCTTGGTATAAAGCGTGCGCTTGTAGTGTATGGGCAGGACAGACTCGATGAGATATCTATGAGCGCGCCGACAACCTGCGTGGAAGTCAGAGATGGAAAATTTGAGAGATATGTGATTATACCAGAACAGTTTGGGTTTAAAAGATGCCAAAAGAGCGAGCTGACAGGAGGGGACGGCATTGAAAATGCAAAAATTACGGAGCGTATATTCAAAGGCGAGTGCACGGACGCAAAGGCGGACGCAGTGATTTTAAATGCTGGTGCGGGAATTTATCTGATGGGCGGGGCGTCTAATATCGCACAAGGAGTAGAAATCGCACGTGAAACCATCAGGAGCGGAAAGGCATATGAGACACTACAGAATTTTGTAAGGCTCACAAACGCATAACAATTAGGAGGAATTATCATGATACTTGACGATTTGGCAGCCGCAGCTCAGGCAAGGGTAGCGCAAAAAAAGAGAATGATACCGTTTGAGGAGGTGAGAAAACAGGCGGAAAAACTTGCGTCGGACGAGGGGAGATTTGAATTTCCCTTTGAGAAGGCAGTTGTTGGAAAAGATCCCAGCTTCATATGCGAGATAAAAAAAGCATCGCCGTCAAAAGGCGTGATCGCAGATGACTTTTCTTATCGGAATATTTCGCAGGAGTATGAGATGGCCGGGGCAGATTGTATTTCTGTGTTGACTGAGCCTGATTATTTCAAGGGGGATGACAGATATTTAAAGGAAATCAGTGATATTGTTTCTGTCCCGACGCTTCGAAAAGACTTTACAGTTGACCCATATCTGATTTATGAGGCAAAGCTGTTAGGGGCTTCCTGTGTTTTGCTGATTGCGGCGCTGCTTGATACGAATACCATTCTGGAGTATAGGGCAATGTGTGACGAATTGGGACTGTCGGCACTTGTGGAGGCGCATGACGAGCGAGAGATATACAGCGCACTTGATGCGGGGGCGCGGCTGGTTGGTGTGAACAACAGGAACCTAAAAACATTTGAAGTGAATATTCAGAACAGTATACGGCTTAGAAAACTGGTACCTAAAAATATCTTGTTTGTTGCGGAGAGCGGCATTCGTAATCCTGAAGATATACAAGCGCTGCGGAATGCGGGTGTGAACGGCGTACTGATTGGGGAGACGCTGATGCGCAGCAGTGATAAGGCGGGAATGATTAGAAAATTAAGAGGTAAGTAGGAGGCAGGGATGACAAAGGTTAAGATATGTGGGTTAAGAACTTTGGCAGATGTCAGGCTTGTCAACCAGTATCTGCCAGACTATGTGGGGTTTGTATTTGCAAAAACCAGACGGCTTGTTGCAGACGATCAGGCGCTTTTGATGCGGCAGATGCTGGATCAGCGTATTCAGGCTGTAGGTGTTTTTGTGAATGAACCGATAGCACATGTTATTCGGCTATGCGATATGAATGCCATAGATGCAGTGCAGCTTCACGGTGATGAACCGGAATCATATATTCGGCAAATAAAAGATAAAACCGGCATAACTGTCATAAAAGCAGTCCGTGTTCAGTGTTCGGATCAGGTGGTGGAAGATATGTCCGAAAATGCTGATTTTATGCTGTTTGACACCTATAAAAAAGGCATTCCCGGCGGCACAGGGGAGCGTTTTCCGATGGAAGTATTGCAAGAAAGCTTCACAAAACTGCGTGAAAGAAATCAGATAATAAAACCATACTTTCTCGCGGGCGGACTTGATTGTGACAGTGTGGCACAGGTAATTTGCCGGACAAATTGTTATGCCGTAGATGTCAGCACCGGCGTTGAGACAGATGGTATAAAAAACGGGGAGAAGATTAAAAACTTTTTGAATATTGTCAGACAACTATGAATGTATAGATTTTGCTACGGAAAATTGGAATATAAATAAAGTATTAGCGTGTGTTGGGAAAATGCTTTCAGCCATTAAAACGGCAGGAATGATTTTTCAAACACGTCTAGGGGAGGAATGAAGAATGGAAGCAAAAAAAGGCAAATATGGATTATATGGAGGACAATACATACCGGAAACACTGGTTCCGGCGGTGCAGGAAGTCGAGCAGGCATATGATGCGTACAAAAAAGACCCGGCATTTCAATCAGAATTAAGACAGTTAATGGAAAACTATGCAGGCAGACCCTCGCTTTTGTATTATGCGGAAAAAATGACAAAGGATTTGGGCGGGGCGAAAATTTATTTGAAACGGGAGGACTTAAATCATACAGGTTCCCATAAAATCAACAATGTACTCGGTCAGGTGCTTTTGGCAAAGAAGATGGGCAAGAAGCGCGTCATTGCGGAGACAGGAGCCGGCCAGCATGGGGTAGCAACAGCAACGGCGGCAGCCCTGATGGGATTGGAATGTGAGATTTTTATGGGAAAAGAGGATACGGACAGACAGGTGCTTAACTGCTATCGAATGGAGCTTTTGGGCGCGAAGGTGCATCCTGTAACTTCGGGAACGATGACCCTCAAGGATGCCGTCAACGAGACCATGCGCGAGTGGGCGTCCCGAATGGAGGATACATTGTATGTGCTGGGCTCTGTCATGGGACCGCACCCATTTCCAATGATTGTACGCGATTTTCAGAAGATTATCGGACAGGAAATTAAGGAACAGTTAATGCAAATGGAAGGAAGGCTTCCCGATGCAGTGATTGCCTGCGTGGGCGGCGGAAGCAATGCCATGGGATCTTTCTATGAATTTATACCTGACACGAGTGTCAGATTAATCGGATGCGAGGCGGCAGGACTCGGCGTTGATAATCCCAAGAATGCGGCGACCATTGCAAACGGAAGCATTGGCATTTTTCACGGTATGAAATCATTGTTTTGTCAAGATGAATACGGGCAGATCGCGCCTGTCTACTCCATATCTGCGGGATTGGATTACCCCGGTATCGGGCCAGAGCATGCGCGGCTGAACGAGCTTGGCCGTGCACAGTATGTGCCAGTTACGGACGCGGAGGCAGTGGAAGCCTTTGAATATTTATCAAGGACAGAGGGCATTATCCCGGCGATTGAGAGTGCCCACGCAGTTGCCTATGCCAAAAAGGCAGCGCCGGAGTTTGACAAAAACCAGATACTTGTTGTAACCATTTCAGGGCGAGGAGATAAGGATGTGGCGGCAATTGCAAGATACAGGGGCGTGGAGATTTTTGATTAAAGAAGTTATGTCATTTTTGATATCACAGAGGGATATTTTGATAATCCACTGCGGCTGTTTGCATAACTTTATACTGAGCGGTCAGTCTTTTTGACCGCCAGTATAACTATAATTTTGATAAGGAGAAGGAAAGATGACCAGAATCAGCAAAGCATTTCAAAATAAGAAAGCATTTATTGCATTTGTGACAGGTGGAGATCCTGATATAGAGACGACAGAGGCGTTGATTCCGCAGATGGCGGCGGCAGGCGCCGATTTAATTGAGATTGGGATTCCTTTTTCAGATCCGATTGCGGAGGGCGTTGTCATACAGGCAGCAGACGAACGTGCACTGAAAGCGGGAGTAACGACTGACAAACTGTTTGACATGGTGAAGCGGGTTCGGGGAACGGTGGATGTTCCGCTCGTTTTTATGACTTATATGAACCCCGTTTATACATACGGCACAGACCGGTTTGTAAAAAGGTGCGCCGAGTGTGGTATTGATGGAATTATTGTTCCTGATGTTCCGTTTGAGGAAAAGGAGGAGATTAGTGGTGCATGCGTGGCGTCTGGAATCGAACTGATTTCCATGATTGCCCCCACGTCAAATGAGCGCATTGAAATGATAGCGGGTCAGGCAAAGGGATTTCTATATTGTGTGTCGTCCCTCGGCGTCACTGGAATTCGAAGCAGCATCACAACCAATATCAAAGAGATGATCGACCATGTGAAAAAGGTTTCTGATATTCCATGTGCCGTTGGATTTGGCATTGCCACACCGCAGCAGGCACAGGAAATGGCTGCTGTATCGGACGGCGCGATTGTGGGCAGCGCCATCGTCAAACTTATTGCACAGAATGGAAGAAACTGCATTGAACCGGTCTGCCAGTATGTGCGTGAGATGAAAGCAGCAGTGGTTTCGGCATCGTGCGTATAAAACTTTTGTCTGTGCGCGCCGATATAACTTATGGACACTTTGCGAGTGTATTTGATGTTTGAATCCTGTACGGCGTTAAATGCACAATTTGTTTATATTGGCGGGGATACAGGCAGACAGTAAAATCTATAAATTGCAGATGGAATGGAGAAGATTATGAAAAAGGGGCGCATTATTCTACTGTTGTGCACAATAACCATACTGGCTGGGTGTGCAGGCAATGAAAATCAAAAGCATCAAGACGGACAGGAAATTGCCACAATAGACTTTCAAGAAATACAAAATCAAGAAATACAAAATCAAGAAGGCGGATTCTCCGATACAGACCAGCAGCAGGAGAACGACGCAAACAGCAGCACATCTGAAAATGATGACAATATGCAAAATGCGATTGCCACCGAATCTTTGGAAATTTCATCAAAAGCGCCCGAGGACAATCCACAAAAAAACGGGACAGTGATGGATTTATATGCAGGCTTTCTAAAGAACGAAGTCCCAGTGAATGTCGCGTCGGACTATCCGCAGAACGACTGTTTTGTTTATAATTTAGAACCGGGCAAGTCCTATACGTTTACAACGCTGGGAGACTATGTAAATATGCGGTATTTGAACCCGGAACATTCGCAAAAGACTTCGTATGACTACGCGCAGTATGTGTATCTGGATAGTCCAGACAGCAGCAAGAAAAATCTGCTGGTGAAATTTTCAGGACTTGGGATTTATGCGCCAGATGATGACAGTTATGCAGTCTATGTGATTACAGAAGATCAGGGACAGTTATATTTGACAGATTCGTATGAGTGCTGGGCACGGAGCGGCACAAAGGCGTGCAAAAACGGACTGTTTTCGTCTGACGGCTCGTCCGGGGCAGGAGCTCACTATACAGGCATCATGGCGCTTCTCGGCAGCGGAAAGCTTACAGATATTTACAACGCAGAGATTTTGACTGGCTGGTGGGCAAGTTCTGTCAGCAATGAGACAATTTTCAATGAGGTCTTTGCCGGCAATGAAGAGATCATATTTTCTGTGATGGTCTATATTATCGGGGAGAAGAATCTTTATATGTATGATCTGAGTGAATGTACAGACGATCAAATCAGCGTTTGCGAGACATATCTCAACAGATGCCATGATGAGATGGGTATTGAGTGGGTTACACAGGAGGCCATAGACACAGCCATCGAGGAACGATGCAGCGCACTTGGAATCGACGCCCGTGCCATAGACCAGATGGAAGAGGTGGAATGGGTTGGAATAGAATCGCATTAAAAATAGGATCAAAAATAGGATAAAGTTTATTGACAAACAGTATTCCAGCAGTTATAATCATGAATATCGAAAAGGCTGTGAAAAGAATAAGTAGCTTTCATGGAAACTTACAGAAAGCCGCCGGCTGATGAGAGGCGCAAGGGAACATGGGAGTGAATACATCTTGGAGCTGCACATTGAAATCTGCGCAATGGAAGTCTAGGACTGCAAAATACAAGGCTGCGCGATAGTAGACTGTGACGGAGTCCCCGAACGTTATATCGGGAAGAGTATCGGAAAATAGAGTTTCAAGCTGTTTTCCCGTACTTGCTGAGGCACAGGATGTGAGTCCTGTGTGAAAAAAGGTGGTAACACGTGGTATAGATACGTACCTCGTCCTTTGAGTTTATCATATTCAGGGGAGGAGGTTTTTTGATGTTCAAAAAGCTGCCTCCTGTGTCGCAGGAAAAGGAGAGAAAGAACATGAAACTGTATGAGGAATTAGTGGCAAGAGGCTTGATTGCACAGGTGACAAATGAAAATGAAATCAGGGAAATGATTAACGGCGGCAAGGCTGTATTTTACATCGGCTTTGACCCGACAGCAGACAGCCTTCATGTAGGGCACTTTATGGCGCTCTGCCTGATGAAGCGCCTCCAGATGGCAGGGAACAGACCCATCGCCCTCATTGGCGGCGGAACAGCGATGATTGGCGACCCTTCGGGCAAGACCGACATGCGCAAGATGATGACAACAGAGATAATCCAGCACAATGTAGACTGCTTTCAGAAGCAGATGAGTAAATTCATCGAATTTGGCGAGGGCAAGGCGATGATGGTCAACAACGCGGACTGGCTGCTAGACCTCAACTACATGGAGGTGCTGCGCGAGATTGGACCGCACTTCTCAGTGAACCGTATGCTGGCAGCAGAGTGCTACAAGCAGCGCATGGAGAAGGGATTGACCTTCTTGGAGTTCAATTACATGATTATGCAGAGCTTTGACTTCTACACGCTGTTTCAGAAATACGGCTGTAATATGCAGTTTGGCGGCGATGACCAGTGGAGTAATATGCTAGGCGGCACAGAGCTAATCCGGCGTAAGCTCGGCAAAGATGCACATGCGATGACAATCAATCTGCTGCTCAACTCAGAGGGAAAGAAGATGGGCAAGACAGAGTCCGGCGCTGTGTGGCTCGATGCAGAGAAAACCTCACCCTACGAGTTTTTCCAGTACTGGAGAAATGTGTCGGATACAGATGTGATCAAGTGCCTGAAAATGCTCACCTTCCTTCCATTGGAGGAAATCGAAGCAATGGAGCGCTGGGAGGGCAGCGAGCTGAATAAGGCTAAAGAAATTCTGGCATATGAGCTGACACAGCTTGTGCATGGCACAGAGGAGGCGCAGAAGGCAAAAGAGGCGGCTGCGGCATTGTTTGCGGGCGGTGCAAACTCTGAGAACATGCCAAAGACCGTGCTTTCCGACGAGCAGTTTACAGATGGAACAATAGACATTCTGACACTGCTTGTGGCGTCAGGAATGACTGCGTCGAAGTCGGAGGCAAGGCGCGCAGTCGAGCAGGGCGGCGTCTCTGTAAACGGAGATAAGGTGGCAGACGCAAAGGCAGTCTACACAAAAGAGGCTTTTGCGGAGGAATTTATACTGAAAAAAGGAAAAAAGAGCTTCCAAAAAATATGTCTGTAATACGATAAAAAATAAAGCGGAGCGCAATAAAACAGGGTTGTCTTTCTCGGACAGCCCTGTGATTTTTTATATTTTAAAAATTTCCCCGCCATTTTGATAGAGCTTTATAATATGGCGGATTTTTTCTGTCGGCGTAGACACAGGCTCGATCGACAGGTCATGATTTAGGAAATCAATGATAGAGGCAAGGAATTTGCTCATATCCGCTTCAAGATAATAAGGCTTTGTCAGCAATTCAGGCGGACGATAGCAGAGATTGGTCGTGATAACCTTGTCAAACACGCCTTCCGCAAATGCCTTGTCAAAGGCGGCAAAGCCGTTTGTGAAAAGACCAAACGTTGTGCAGATAAACACATGTTTCGCATTCATGGATTTTAACTGTCTCGCCGTGTCAAGCATACTCTCACCGGAGGAAATCATATCGTCAATGATAATAATATCCTTGCCTTCGATATCATTGCCCAGAAATTCGTGGGCAACGATTGGATTCTTGCCGTTTACGATGGTAGAGTAGTCACGTCTTTTGTAGAACATACCAGTGTCAGCGCCAATCACTGTCGAGAAGTAGATTGCCCTGTCTAGTGCACCTTCATCGGGTGAGATGACAATGATATGATCTTTGTCCAGTTTCAAATCTTTTTCTGAGTGCAAAAGTGCCCTTAAAAATTGATAATGTGCCGTAAAATTGTCAAAACCGCTCAGCGGAGAGGCATTCTGGATTCTAGGGTCGTGGGCGTCAAAGGTGATAAAATTGCTCACACCCATTTTGGTGAGCTCTTTGAATGCATAGGCGCAGTCAAGGGATTCCCTGCCTGTTCTCCTGTGCTGCCTGCCCTCATACAAAAAGGGCATGATGACGTTGATGCGGTGTGCCTTTCCGTTTGTCGCAGCGATGACACGCTTTAAATCTTGGTAGTGGTCATCGGGAGACATGTGGTTGGTATAACCATTCATGGTGTATGTCAGGCTGTGGTTGCACACATCCACAAGAATGAACACGTCCTTTCCGCGCACGGTTTCATCTAGTACAGCTTTTCCCTCACCGCTGTAAAAGCGGGGTGTGCTGAATTGAAACAGATAGTTTTTCTCTGAGTAGCCTTGAAATGCAGGGTCATTAATATAAACATTATTCACTTTGCTGCGAAAGTTGACCAGATAGTTATTTACTTGATTTCCAAGCTCAGCAGCACCGTTTAAGACCATTAACTTTAGCGGCGCTACGGGCATGGCATTTTTTAGCTGCTTCAAATATGACATGATGTTCCATTCCTTTCTCGATGGGGTTACAATTTATCCATGAATGCTGCCAGCGTAAATTGTCTATTATATTTTATATCATTCAGGTAGTGACACGTCAAGGAATTTCTAGTATTATTATTAAAAGGGCAGTCATGTGATCGTAAATAAGTTTAAAAGATATGAAAGTAAAAAAGTTTTTAAAGAGTAGAAATAAGAAAGTTAGAAATAAGAAAGTTAGAAATAAGGAAAGTTAGAAATAAGGAAAGTTAGAAATAAGAAAGCAGAAAATTATAAAATAACAGAGATTAAATAAGGAATAAGAATATGAACAAACAGCATTTGCACACCGTAGCGCGCGTAACCGCGGGCAGTATTGCCGAGGAGCTTGAGATTGAGGCGGGCGACACGCTCATGGAAATTAATGGAACTAAAATAGAAGATATTTTTGATTATCAGTATCTGACGCAGGATGAATATATTGAAGTGCTGATCCGCAAGCCGTCAGGGGAGGAATGGCTTCTTGAGATTGATAAGGAATACGATGAGGATTTAGGAATTACTTTTGAAAATGGGCTGATGGACGAGTACCGTTCCTGCCATAATAAATGCATTTTCTGTTTTATAGACCAGATGCCAAAGGGAATGCGGGACACCCTGTACTTCAAAGATGATGACTCCAGACTCTCGTTTTTACAAGGAAATTATGTGACACTGACAAATATGTCAGACGACGATGTGGACCGCATTATCAGATATCACCTCTCGCCGATCAATGTGTCCTTTCAGACAACCAATCCTGAACTTCGGTGCAAGATGCTCAACAACCGCTTTGCAGGGCAGGCGCTGGAAAAGGCATGGCGGCTCGCGGCAGCGGGGATTGTCATGAATGGGCAGATTGTGCTGTGCAAGGGCGTCAATGACGGGGCAGAGCTTGAGCGCAGCATTGAGGACCTCTCGCACTATCTGCCCAATCTGGAGAGTGTATCTGTCGTTCCGGTGGGATTGTCCAAATACCGTGAGGGATTGTTTCCACTAGAGCCTTTTACGAAGGAGGACGCAAAGCAGGTGCTTTCTACAGTACACAAATGGCAGGACAGGGTGTTTTCTGAATACGGCTTGCATTTTATTCATGCAAGCGATGAGTGGTATATCCTTGCGGGCGAAAAACTGCCGGAGGAGGAGCGCTACGACGGTTATCTGCAACTGGAAAACGGAGTCGGTATGCTGCGCCTTTTGATGAATGAGTTTCAGGAGGCGCTTGACGCATTCGGACATACAGAAGGTGTGATCATACCGCCAAGAGAGCTGTCGATTGCGACAGGAAAACTTGCCTGCCGGTTTATAAAAGAGATGGCCGAACAGGTTACAGCGCTGTTTCCGCAGATAACAGTGCATGTATATGCGATACGAAACGACTTTTTCGGGGAGATGATAACGGTCTCCGGGCTGTTGACAGGGCAGGATTTGTCAGCACAGCTCATGGGTCAGAGACTGGGGGAGAAGCTGCTGCTGCCGCAGAATGTTTTAAAGAGCGGTGAGCCGGTATTTTTGGATGATATGACGCTCGCAGAACTCGAAAAGGCTTTACAAGTGCGGATAGATATTGTAAAATCAAGCGGGCAGGATTTGCTGGACGCAATACTTTTGTAACACGCACAGCAGGATACTGCGTGTTGCGGAGGGTATACTATAACACGAGAAATGGAGATACAAAATAAAATGGAAAATAGAACCAAGAAACCGATTGTGGCGATCGTGGGCAGGCCCAATGTAGGGAAATCGACATTGTTTAATGCGCTCGCGGGTGATAAGATTTCGATTGTAAAGGATACGCCGGGGATTACAAGAGACCGCATCTATGCGGATGTGAGCTGGCTGAACTGGAATTTTACGATGATTGATACCGGCGGTATCGAGCCGGACAGCAAGGATATTATCTTGTCTCAGATGCGTGAGCAGGCGCAGATTGCCATTGACACGGCAGATGTTATCATTTTTCTTGTCGATGTGCGGCAGGGACTGGTTGATGCGGATGCCAAAGTGGCAGATCTGCTCAGAAGAAGCCGCAAGCCTGTCGTGCTCGTCGTGAACAAGGTGGACAGCTTTGCCAAGATGGAGGCAGATGTCTATGAGTTTTATAATCTCGGCATCGGTGAACCCTATCCGATATCGTCGGTGAACAAGCTTGGGTTTGGCGAGATGCTTGACGCGGTGACAGCGCTGTTTGACAAGGAGGCGCTGACAGACGAGGAGGACGACAGACCTAGAATTGCGATTGTGGGCAAACCGAATGTGGGGAAATCTTCTATTATTAATAAAATTGCAGGAGAGAACCGAGTGATTGTGTCGGATATTGCCGGGACGACGCGGGATGCCATCGACACGGAAATCATATACAATAACAGGGAATATGTGCTGATTGACACGGCTGGTCTGCGCCGGAAAAATAAAATTAAAGAAGAGCTTGAGCGTTTTATGATTATTCGAACGGTGAGTGCTGTAGAGCGTGCAGATGTGGTGGTGCTTGTGATTGACGCTGTGGAGGGCGTTACGGAGCAGGATGCCAAGATTGCCGGAATCGCACATGACAGGGGGAAAGGCATTGTCATTGCAGTCAACAAATGGGACGCGATTGAGAAGGACGACAAGACCATTTACCGTTTTACAGAGCGGGTGCGCAACACACTCTCCTTTATGCTCTATGCGGAGATCGTATTTATATCTGCGGTCACAGGTCAACGACTGAACAAGCTTTTTGAGACGATCGACATGGTGATTGAAAACCAGTCCCTCCGCATATCAACTGGGGTTGTCAACGAGATTGTCACCGAGGCTGTGGCACTCCAGCAGCCGCCTTCAGACAAGGGAAAGCGGCTCAAAATTTTCTATACAACGCAGGCAGGTGTGAAGCCGCCGACGTTTGTGGTATTTGTCAATGATAAGGAGTTGATGCACTTTTCATATACCAGATACCTTGAAAATAAGATCCGAGAGGCGTTTGGCTTTCGGGGAACGCCGTTAAAATTTATTATCAGGGAACGCAAAGAGGAGAAATAAATGCTTTAGGAAAGGACTTTGTGTAAAATGATTCGTTTCGTATGTTTATTGATTGGTTATGTCTTTGGCTGCTTCCAGACTTCATATATTTATGGCAGGCTGCACGGCATTGATATTAGGAAATATGGAAGTGGGAATGCGGGCACGACAAATTCTCTCCGCGTTCTTGGAAAAAAAGCAGGTGCAATTGTCTTATTTTGTGATATTATTAAGACAGGGCTTGCAATGACTGCCGTGCGGCTGTTGTTTCGCGAGCAGTACGGTGAGATCTTGTATCTGCTTGCAATCTATGCGGCAGCGGGGGCGATTTTGGGACATAATTTTCCTTTTTATCTTGGTTTCAAGGGAGGGAAGGGAATTGCCTGCACAGCAGGGCTTGTGATATTCTTTCACCCGTACATGCTCATTCCACAGGTTATTACCTTTTTCGGAATCTTTTTTGCGACGCATTATGTGTCACTGGGTTCCTTGGTTGTGGAAATTGTGCTGATTGCAGAGATGGTCATTTTTGGGCAGATGGGCGTATGGGGAATGGAACAGGCTGCGCTGAATGAGCTGTATCTGGTCACGGTTCTCTTGGCAGCACTTGCCTTTTGGGGACATCGGGCAAATATCAAACGGTTGTTACATAAGGAGGAAAGAAAGACCTATTTGAGTAAAAAGAGTGAATAATGATTGAAGGGGGTTCGTTATGGCAAAGGTAGGAATGATTGGAGCAGGAAGCTGGGGCATCGCATTGTCGGTACTTCTGCACAACAATGGACATGACATTACCGTGTGGTCGGCATTAAAAGATGAAATTGATATGCTAAGCAGGGAGCATGAGCATAAGGATAAGCTTCCGGGGGTAAAACTTGCGCAGGACATTGTGTTCACGACAGTGCTTGCGGAGGCTGTTAAAGATAAGGATATTCTGGTACTTGCTGTGCCTTCTTCGTACACGAGGACTACAGCGCACAGCATGAAGGAGATTGTATCGGCGGGGCAGATTATCGTGAATGTGGCAAAGGGAATTGAGGAAGCCACGCTTATGACGCTCTCACAGGTGATCGAGGAGGAGGTGCCGCAGGCAGATGTGGCAGTTTTGTCAGGTCCTTCCCATGCGGAGGAGGTTGGCAAGTGTATTCCGACAACGATCGTGGTGGGTGCACAGACAAAAAAGACAGCGGAATTTATCCAATCGGTGTTTATGAGCGATGTGTTCCGTGTTTATACCAGCCCGGATGTGCTGGGGATTGAGCTTGGTGCGGCATTGAAAAACGTGGTTGCGCTGGCTGCTGGCATCGCGGACGGTCTTGGCTATGGCGACAACACAAAGGCTGCGCTTATCACGCGCGGCATCACAGAGATCGGACGGCTTGGCATGGAGATGGGCGGCAGGTTTGAGACATTTTGCGGGTTGTCTGGCATTGGCGATCTGATCGTGACCTGTGCGAGTATGCACAGCCGCAACAGGCGCGCCGGAATCCTGATTGGTCAGGGCAGGACGATGGAGGAGGCGATGGCGGAGGTCAAAATGGTGGTCGAGGGTGTCTATTCGGCAAAGGCGGCAATGCGTCTGGCACAGAAGTATCAGGTTGAGCTTCCAATCATTGAGCAGGTGAATGAGGTGCTGTTTCATGGAAAGCCGGCAGCGGCGGCAGTGAAGGACTTAATGATACGCGACAAAAAGATTGAGATCGCGCATGATGAGGACTGGGGCGAGCACTGAAATGAGATCACGTGCTGCGATAATAAACAGGCGAAAATCTGCGATTAAAAATAAAAGAAACAGAAAGGAAAACATACAAAATGACAAACACACAGTTTAACAGTACGCAGGATTATGTGGCGAGCGAAGAACTTCTCGCGAGTGTGAATGTAGCGATCGCACTGCAAAAGCCGCTTCTGATCAAGGGGGAGCCGGGCACAGGCAAGACCATGCTCGCGCAGGCAGTCGCGAACTCGCTCGGCAAAAAGCTTATCATATGGAATATCAAGTCCACGACAAAGGCACAGGACGGCTTATATATGTATGATACGATTCAGCGTCTTTATGACGGGCAGTTTGGGGTTGAGGGCGTCGATGATATCGCCAGATACATCAAGCTTGGAAAGCTTGGCGAGGCTTTTGAGAGCGATGAGCAGGTGATCTTGTTGATCGACGAGATTGACAAGGCAGATCTGGAGTTTCCGAATGATTTGCTCTGGGAGCTAGACCAAATGGAGTTTTATATCCATGAGACAAAGCGCACAGTCAAGGCAAAACACCGCCCGATTGTCATTATTACATCAAATGCTGAGAAGGAGTTGCCAGATGCATTTTTGAGGAGGTGTATCTTCCATTATATTGATTTCCCAGATGCAGCGCTCATGGAGGAGATCATTAAGACGCATTATCCCAATGTTGAGGAAAATCTGATGAAACATGCGATGCAGGTATTTTATGATATCCGTGCACTTCGTGATGTGCGCAAGAAGCCGAGCACTTCAGAGTTGATCGACTGGATTAACGCGCTTCAGATTGGCGGAATTCCGGCGGATACACTGCGGTCGAAACTGCCGTTTGTCGGTGTGGTCGTGAAGAAGGATGAGGATTTGGAGACAGTGCGGCAGGAGATTCATTAACAGTTCATAGTAGATAGAATGAGGGAAAAGCATGTTTTCTAAATTTTTCTATACATTAAAAGAAAAAGGGCTTGAAGTCTCGCTGGGAGAGTGGCTTGATTTGCAGGAGGCGCTTGACAAGGGGCTTTGTGAGAGCTCGCTGACACAGTTTTACTATGTGGCGAGAATGATACTGGTAAAGAGCGAGACCGAATTTGACAAGTTTGACATGGCTTTTGAGGAGTGCTTTAAGGGGGTAAAGACGGAGACAGAGGTCGGCAAAAATATGCTCCGCTGGCTCGACAAGTCCGACATGATGGAGCTTGCCCACGAGGAGGCAAGGAAACATCTGAACCAAGTCGAAGAGATTCAGGTAGATAAAGACGATGTGGAGGAGAAATTCAAGCAGCGCCTCAAAGACCAGAATGAAGAGCATAACGGGGGAAGCTTCTGGATTGGCACCATGGGAAAAACGTCCTTTGGCAATATGGGCGGCAATGTCGGCGGCGTGCGCGTCGGCGGACAGACAGGCTACCAGTCGGCATTCTCCGTGGTCGGGGCACGCAAGTACCGGGATTTCAGGGACGACAAGGTGATTGATAACCGTCAATTCCAGATGGCACTGCGCCGTCTGCGCCAGTTTTCTACAAAATTAGACATCCCAAAGTCAGAGCTCGATATAGACCAGACGATCGACAAAACCTGTAACAACGGCGGATATCTACAGATCGAGATGATGAAGCCGCGCAAAAATGCAGTGAAGCTTCTGCTTTTGATGGATTCCGGCGGAACGATGATTCCGTATACGAGATTGATGAACGATTTGTTTCAGTCAGTCAATAAATCCAATCATTTTAAGGATGTGAAAGTCTATTATTTCCATAACTGTATCTATTCTAAGCTGTACAAGACGCCAGAGTGTGAGAACGGCGACTGGATTGACACGGAGTGGCTGTTCCGCAATGTTGGCAGCGATTATAAAGTCATCATCGTGGGGGACGCGGCGATGGCGCCGGAGGAGCTTTATTCAAACACAGGCAATTACAGGGGACCAAACGGCGGCTTGTCTGGTTTTGAGTGGCTTCATCTGATGAAACTGCATTACAAAAAGATCGTGTGGATGAATCCCAAGATGGCGCCGGGCAGAGCGCCGTGGCGCGAGGCGGAGACAGCGGTGAAGGAGATTTTTCCCATGTATAAGCTGACAGTGAAGGGGCTGAATGAAGCGATGGTCAAGCTGATGGCGAATAAATAACAATACAGATGTAAAAAGGGAATTAGTACGTAAGAGAGAAGGACGAGGAGATGGAAAAGAAGGCGCCTGAGAGAAAGGTACGATTGCAAGAGGGTGACGTTTTTTACGTCTATGATAAGCGGATCAATAGGTGTATCAGGGAAGATTGTGAAGGGATAGTCAAATATGGTCTTACGCTCAAGGTGATCATGCCAAACGGCGATGCGCTCAACACTTACGAATGCAATAAATGTCATATGAAATACACAGCGTATCCCAACTATGTGCGTCTGACAGAAACCGGCGGACTGTGTATATACAACTGTGAGGAAGTGAAGGCGCGCGACCAGAAACGCGCCGCAGATGCTGTCAAACATGCTGCCAAAGGAAAAAGAAAACCGTTTGGGCGCAGGGCAGGATATAAGGCAAAGCCACAGAAACAGAAAAAGAATTTTAATAAAAAGATAAATCAAAATATGAATCAGTAGTCACCGAAAAGAACCAGAACTGAAAAAGGACAGTTTAGGTTCTTTTTTTGTAGGAGCATGCATAAGTTTAAGTAGAAAATTGAAAAGATTTTAATGAAACGAACAGGATTATCGTATGGGAAAGGGGAAAACAATGGGACAGCTTGACGGAACTCAGGAATTTAATTTATACAGGGATATCAGCCAGCGCACCGGCGGGGAAATCTATATTGGCGTAGTGGGGCCTGTCAGAACGGGAAAATCCACATTTATTAAACGATTTATGGATTTGATGGTATTGCCGCAGATTGAAAATGAGCATGAGAGGACGCGCACGCAGGATGAACTGCCACAGAGCAGCGGCGGGCGCACCATCACGACCACAGAGCCGAAATTTATACCAAAGGAGGCAGCACAGATCGAGATTAGTGACGGCATCAATGTGAAAGTGCGTCTGATTGACTGTGTGGGCTATATGGTGGAGGGCGCCGCCGGACATATGGAGGAAGATGTGGAGCGCATGGTCAAAACGCCGTGGTCCAAAGAGGAGATTCCATTCACACAGGCGGCGGAGATTGGCACCAGAAAGGTGATACAGGATCACTCCACCATTGGAATTGTCGTTACGACGGACGGCAGCTTTGGCGAGATACCGCGCAGCTCGTACAAAGCGGCAGAGGAGCAGACAATCACAGAGTTAAAAGAGCTTGGCAAACCGTTTGTCGTGCTGGTGAACACGACAAAGCCATACGCTGAGGAGGCAAAGGAGATTGCCGCAGAACTGGAAAAGAAATATATGGTAAAGGCAATTCCTGTGAATATCGAACAGCTCAGAAGAGATGATATCACGATGATTTTAGAGCAGGTGATGTATGAGTTTCCGGTGTCTGTCATTGAGTTTTATACACCGAAGTGGATGGATATCATGGAAATCGACAATCCGATGAAAAAAGAAGTGATTGAGAAGCTGCACATCATTATGGAGAAGGTCAGAACTGTGCGTGATCTGGTGGAGAAGGATTTCAGCCAGTTACTAGAGAAGGACAGTGAGTACATCAAACGCTGCAAGTATGACAAAGTGAATATTGCAGACGGTTCGGCAGCGTTCTTGTTAGAGGGTGACACAAAATATTATTATGAACTGTTAAGCGCTATGACCGGAGAAAATGTGTCGGGAGAATATCAGCTTATGCAGCTCTTGTCAAGTCTGGCAGATATGAAACGGGAGTATAAAAAGGTGCTCAATGCGCTTGAGAGTGTGCGGCAAAAAGGCTATGGCGTCGTCACGCCAGAGCGCGATGAGATTATGCTCGAGAATCCGACACTCATCAAACACGGCAATAAATATGGCGTGAAGATCAAGGCGCAGAGTCCGTCAATACATATGATTAAGGCAAATATCGAGACAGAAATCGCACCGATCGTCGGCACACAGCAGCAGGCGCAAGATTTGATCAGCTACATCTCAGATGCGGAAACTTCCAAAGAGGGGATTTGGGAGACGAATATTTTTGGCAAGACAGTCGAACAGCTTGTCAACGACGGCATCACGAGCAAGGTTTCTATGATTGGGGAGGAGAGCCAGATTAAATTACAGGATACCATGCAGAAGATTGTCAATGACTCCAATGGTGGAATGGTCTGCATTATCATATAACACGCAGGAGACCAGAGCGGTCTCCTGTTTTTGGTTGTTCTGGGTTGAAATATATGGTATAGTAAAACAGTAGCATATAGAGCATAATAATGAAGTGAGGATAAAAGATATGGATAACAGAGAACTGATCAGACTAGCGCTGGCAGCACGTCAAATGGCGTATGCACCCTATTCAAAATACAGGGTGGGCGCTGCGCTCTTGACAAAACAGGGCAAAGTTTATCAAGGATGCAACATCGAAAACGCCGCGTACACACCGTCAAACTGTGCAGAACGGACGGCGTTTTTTAAGGCGGTAAGCGAGGGAGAACGTGGATTTGAAGCGATTGCGATCGTGGGCGGTTCGCAGGACAATCCAACAGACTATGCATATCCCTGCGGCGTGTGCAGGCAGGTGATGATGGAATTTTGCAATCCAGAAGAATTTCGGATTATCACAGCAGTTTCCGAGGAACAATATATGGAGCAGACACTTGCGGCGATGCTTCCGCATGGATTTGGTCCCGAAAATTTAAAGGAGTCGTGACAGCGTATGGAATTGTTGGTATTACTAATCATATTGATCGCTGTGTTCTTATATGTGATGGTCCGCGGTGCATTGGATGAAAAGAGCCGCAAAAAGAAATACCGCAGGCAGCTAAAGGAGTTGTATGGTAGCTTTCCAGACAGGACCTACAGTGCCGAGGAGTTAGACAAGATTTCTCGGTATTACTGGCATAAGCGCGAGGCATCGATTCATGATATTGATGAAATCACATGGAATGATCTGGGGATGGACAGCATCTTTGCGCGCATGAATTTTACGCAGTCCTCGTCGGGGGAAGAATATCTGTATGCGATGCTGCGGCAGCCGGTCACAGATGACAGAGACGGTGCCAAGGCGCAGATGTCGGCACAGATTGAGTACATGATGGAACATGAGAAAGAGCGGCTCGACACAATGATGTCGCTCAAGGAACTAGGATATACAGGCAAATATTCCCTCTCTGACTATCTGGACTATCTCGATGAACTGGGCGTGCGCAGCAACAAAGTACATTATGGGTGCATATTGCTGCTTCTGGTATCGGCCGCGGTTTTGTTTGTGCGGACTTCGCTGGGCGTGCCGATGCTGATTGGAACAGCGTGTTTTAATATTGTGACATACATGAAAGAGAAGGGCATCGCGGCGCCGTATGTGACAACTTTTGCGTATATTATTCGGCTGCTGCACTGTGCAGACGAGATTGCGGGACATTCATTGGGGCCAGAGATGGAGAACTATGTTGCTGGTTTAAAGGCAAAACGCAGCGGGTTCAAGGACTTTGAGAAGCATTCAGGAATGGTGCTCAAAATGAATGCATCGACCGGAAATATTGATGAATTATTGTTTGACTATATCAAGATGCTGACCCATATTGATCTGATTCGTTTTAATACAATGCTCCATATCGTGCATCAGAATAAAGCTGCAATCATTGGGCTGGCAGGGGAGATCGGCTACATCGACGCCGTGATCTCTATTGGGTATTTCAGGGCTGCGCTGCCGTATTACTGTACGCCCCTTTTGCAGACTGGCAGCGACGGCCGCTTCGTGATCAGTGAGGGATTTCATCCCTGTATTGAAAATCCTGTGGCAAACAGTTTCGCACAGAGCAGGGGAATGATTATCACAGGCTCTAACGCGTCGGGCAAATCGACGTTTCTGAAAATGACGGCAATCAATGCGATCCTGTCGCAGACCGTCTACACCTGTGCGGCAAAGATGTATAAGGGGAATTATTACAGAATTTATTCGTCCATGTCGCTGCGCGACAATCTCGACAGTGGGGAGAGTTATTATATTGTGGAGATCAAGGCATTAAAGCGCATTATAGATGCCGCCGATACAAAAGATGCTGCGCCGCTGTTGTGCTTTGTAGATGAAGTGCTGCGCGGGACAAATACGGTAGAGCGCATAGCAGCCTCGACACAGATTTTAAAAAGGCTTTCGCAAAAAGGGATTTATTGTTTTGCGGCGACACATGATATTGAGCTGACGCATTTATTAGAACAGGACTATGAAAACTGTCATTTCGAGGAGGAAGTCAGAGATGGAGATGTTCTGTTCTCATACAGGCTGCTCGAGGGGCGGGCGCACACCAGAAATGCGATCAAGCTGCTGGAAATCATCGGATTTTCCAAGGAGATTATCCGTAAAGCTGATGATATGGCAGGTGCATTTCTGAGAACTGGCGAGTGGAAGGCAATCTAAGGAGGCTGTCATGAAAAAGGTGCTGTCAGTTTATCTAAAACCATATTACGGAAGAATGCTGAATTGTCAATCCAGCGACGAATCTTTTCTTACGTATTTTACGATTATTTTGAATGCGATGATCAATATCTCAAAGATGTTCGTGATCGTTTCCAAAGCAGTTGCCTCGGCGAACCGTATCGCGGAGGCAGCCTTCAATGATTATCAGATGTACAGGGCGCAGTTTGAGCAGGCTTGATTTTGATAATAGATTTTAATAGAATGAACCGCTTGACGGCATGATTATGATAGTGGTATGATAAGTATATAAATTGCTGTCAGGTTTTCAGGAAAAACAGCAGGCAGCGGAATGAGAGGTAAAGAGATGTCTAATTTCATAGAATTTTTTAGAATGGTTTTGTCGTATCTGATGGTATTTGCAGTGATTGTCGTCGTGTCAGGGATTGGCGGATTTATCGGTGTAAAGGTGTGGAAGCCAAAGACAAAGGAAAACGAATAAGCGTATTATAAAAGATGTAAAGCCAGATGTTGTCAAGGCTTTACATCTTTTCGATTGACAAAAACTGTGTTCGAAGTGTATAATTTTGTAAGGAAAAACAGGGCTATCAAAGGTATACCGAATTAAGACTGAGACAAAACCAAAAGAATAAGATGGAGGAATAATAACATGGCTAAGAAAGTAAGATGCAGGTTTGCACCGAGTCCCACAGGACGGATGCATGTGGGAAATCTGCGTTCGGCATTATATGAGTTCTTGATCGCAAAGCATGCAGGGGGAGATTTTATCTTCCGCCTTGAGGATACAGACCGTGAGCGCTATGTGGAGGGCGCAGTAGATATTATTTACAATACGCTGGAAAAGACAGGTCTGACCTACGATGAAGGCCCGGACAAGGACAAGGGCTTTGGCCCGTATGTGCAGAGTGAGCGCGTGCAGGCGGGCATCTACATGAAGTACGCCAAGGAGCTGATTGATAAAGGGGAGGCATACTATTGCTTCTGTGATAAGGACAGGCTTGCCACGCTCAAATCAGAGGTTGTGGAGGGCAAGGAAATCACAGTCTATGACAAGCACTGCCTTGGCTTATCCAAGGAGGAAGTGGAGGCGAAGCTTGCAAGCGGCATACCCTATGTAATCCGCCAGAACAACCCCGCAGAGGGCACGACGAGTTTTCACGATGAGCTTTACGGAGATATCACGATTGACAATTCAGAGCTAGACGACATGATTCTGATCAAATCAGACGGATATCCTACCTATAATTTTGCCAATGTGGTCGATGATCATTTGATGGAAATTACGCATGTGGTGCGCGGAAATGAATACCTTTCCTCCACACCCAAATACAATCGTCTGTATGAGGCTTTTGGCTGGGAGATTCCAGTCTATGTGCATCTGCCGCTCATCACAGACGAGGAGCACAAGAAGCTCAGCAAGCGCAGCGGCCACTCTTCTTTTGAGGATATTGTAGAACAGGGGATTCTGCCAGAGACGATTGTCAACTTTGTCGCACTGCTTGGCTGGAGCCCGGAGGACAACCGCGAAATCTTTACACTCGACGAGCTGATTCGCGATTTTGACTATACCAGAATCAATAAGTCCCCCTCGGTATTTGATATGAACAAGCTCAAATGGATGAATGGAGAGTACATTAAGGCAATGGACGCCGGCCGCTTTTATGACATGGCGCTTCCCTATATGAAAGAAGTTCTCCACAAGGAATTTGACTTCAAAAAAATCGCGGCTATGGTTCAGACCCGCATCGAGGTATTTCCTGATATTCAGGGATTAATCGCATTCTTTGAGACGCTGCCGGAGTACGATACAGCGATGTACGCGCACAAGAAGATGAAAACGACCAAAGAGAGTGCGCTGGCGGTGCTGAAAGATGTTTTGCCGCTGCTTGAGGCGCAGGAGGAGTACTCAAATGATGCGCTTTATCAGATGCTTTTAAATTATGTGGCAGAGAAGGAAGTAAAGAATGGTTATGTCATGTGGCCAATTAGGACAGCGGTGTCAGGTTTGCAGATGACGCCTGCGGGTGCTACGGAGATTATGGAAATTCTTGGCAAAGAGGAGACCCTGCTTCGCATCAGAAAGGGTATTGAGTTACTTGAAAATGCTTGATAAAAACAGTGTAAATAATGCCCAGTACAGGGCGATCACCCACGGAGCCGGCGCGATGCTGGTATTGGCAGGTCCCGGCTCCGGCAAGACCTTTGTCGTCACGCAGAGAATCAAATATTTAATTGAACAACACCATGTCAAACCGGAGGACATTCTTGTCATTACGTTTACCAAAGCGGCTGCGGAGGAGATGCAGGAGCGCTTTGCCAAACTCAGTGCAGAGAAGTGCAATCCGGTTTGTTTTGGTACGTTTCATTCCGTTTTTTTCCAGATTTTACGGCACACCTACCGTTTTACAGCGCAGAATATTATTCGGGAAAATGACAAGTACAGACTGCTGTCACAGATTATCCGTGAGCTTCCAGATGAAATTTTGGGACAGGCGCAGCTAGATTACAGCACAGAGACACTACAGAATCTATTATCGGAAATCAGCACTGTCAAAAATAATGGCGTCACGCCGCAGGAGGTCAGAAGCACGACGGTACCGCAGGCGGTGTTCGAGCGGATTTTCCAGATGTACAAGCAGGAGATGAACCGCAATAAGCTGATTGACTTTGATGATATGGTGCTCTTGTGCCGCAACCTGTTAGCAGAGAGACCCGATACGCTGAAATTATGGCAGCAGCGTTTTCAGTATATTCTTGTCGATGAATTTCAGGATATTTGCCCTTTGCAGTATGAGGTGGTAAGAATGCTTGCCAAGCCGCAGGATAATCTCTTTATTGTGGGCGATGATGACCAGTCGATTTATGGTTTTCGCGGCTCGAAGCCTGAAATTATGCTGAACTTTACCAAGGAGTATCCCAAGGCAGAGCAGGTGCTTCTGGATGTGAATTACAGGAGCCGGCAGGGGATTGTCGATACCGCAGCGCGTCTGATTGCGCATAATAAGATGCGCTTTGACAAGGCAGTCCGGGCGCAGAACAGGCAAAACGATGGTGTGAAGATTTATTCCTTTCAGTCAAAATCAAAGCAGGCGGAGAGTATCGCGCTGTTAATCAAGCAGTACATCGCGCTGCCGGATACGAAATACAGCGATATTGCGATTTTATACCGCACAAACAATCATACTATTTACACTGCGGACCGTCTGATGAGAGAAGGGATTCCCTTCACCATGAAGGAAAAACCCAAAAATATCTATGAGAGCCCTGTGGCGAAGGACATCATCGCCTATATGAGATATGCTTTGTATGAAGCGAATCAAGAGGACTTTCTGAGAATCATGAATAAGCCTGTGCGGTATATCAAGAGAAGTACAGTACCGCGCGGGGTATTCAAGATGCGGGAGTTAATCGACAATAATCATGCGACGGGCTATGTAGTGCAGAATATTCTTGAATTCTATGATGAGCTTCATTTTATCAAGAGCCTCAATCCTTTTTCGGCAGTGAATTTTATTAGAAAAGGCGTAGGAAACGGGACGGGATATGATGCGTATCTAAAAAAGCAGGCGGCGGAGAAGGGCAAAGATGTGTCAGAGGAGTTTGAAGAGCTTGAAGAACTGATGCGGCTGTCGAGGGAGTTTGAGACAATCGAACTTTGGCTCGAGCATATAGAGAACTACGACGCCATCTTATATGAAATCGCACAGCAGGAAAAACGGCTGAAAAAAATGAACACCGATGCCGTGAGCATGGTGACGATGCATGCTTCCAAGGGACTTGAATGGGATGTCGTGATACTTCCAGATGTGAATGAAGGCGTTATTCCGCACAAAAAGGCAGTGACAGACGCGGAGTTAGAGGAGGAGCGCAGAATGTTTTATGTGGCGATGACGCGCGCAAAACAGCATCTTTTCATCTTTTATATTCAAGAAAAAGAGGCAGGAAATCTCCTGCCCTCGCGTTTTCTTGATGAGCTTGGCTGACTACTGTTCCTCCTGCTCACGAAGATGGGTGACTTGTTCTTTGAGCTCAAGCGCCTTGTCCTTTAGGCGCGGGCTGATGCTTCTGCTGGTGACGACGCCGGACAAGAGACGCATCGCCGTCTGATACTCGCCTTTTTTGGAGGCGTAGTATGCCAGCAGATAGTCAAGTGTGGTCTCATTCATGCCTGCGATGGGGAAGCTTTCGCGCATGCGGGCGTTAGTCAGGCGCTCGTAGGCGTTCATTGCCGCATTGTCAGCCTCTTTTAGATACAGCTCTTTTTTCGCAGCGGCATCGGGTGCATCTTCGGGCAGTTCGTCTGCCAGATCCTGATACAGCCAGCTAATCTTGAGACATACGTTTCCGACCTCGCTGTCCTTGCCGCCCTTGGTGACAGTACACAGCAGCGCCATTTTCATGCGGCTGATTGCCGTTTCTGTCGTATAGATGTCGCATGCTGCCTCCTCATGGGATTTGTAATTGGTCTGTATTTTCTCACGGATCAGTTTGCGCTGCGAAGCGGTAGAGCTGGTAAAATTTTTGGTTAGCGCCGAGAATCCACAGTTCGGGCAGCAGATCGCATCATATTTCGTGACGTTGATATTGCTGTGAATGGGCCGCAGGTCAGCCATTGTGGCAACAAACTTTGCAGAGCTGGCTTTCACTGCCTTGGTGTGGAAATTTTTGTCACAGACAGGACAGGTGTAGGTTTTTTCGATGATTGCTGCCTTTTCTAAATCTATTTTCTCTTTATCATTTTTTTCATTTGCGTCCATCTTAGAGTCCTCCAGATTAGATTATGTTTTTGGGTGATCTGCTTAATCGTTGTCAACGATTTCGTCAAACTCCGCATTATCGAGATATTCGTCAAATGCGTCGGCGACATTCTCGTATTCCTCATCATTGTCAATATATGTCAGCTTAGGCTCTGCGTCTGGATTGTATTCGTCCTCCTCATACTGGTAGAACCACACTTCGCCGTCCTCGTTGTTTCCGTCCTCGTCGAGCGGCAGGAGGGCAATATAATCTTTTTTGTCAACAGTCAGAATCGTGATGATCGCGCAATTGACCATCTGTCCATCTTCGAGCTCAAGCTCTACTGTCATTTCTTCATCATCGTATCCGTTTGTATTTTGATCTGTCATAAAACTGCGTACCAAACCTTTCATATTATAATATTATGCAGCCTTTTGTCAGGATGCCAATACTTATATCTTACCCAAATTAAATAGACAAATCAAGAAATTTCTAAAATTAGTCGAGATTCATGAAAAAATAGCCGGATTTTGTGCCGTGTATCGTCAAATTGATAGGAATCCTATGCGAATTACTTGACATGGAGTATACAAAGCGAGTATCATAAATATGTAAATTATGAAAAGAACACGTTCATTGCTTATGGCGGCCGAGGTACTTCGATGGGATTAAAAACGGATGAGAGAATCGTTAATTTTATAAAAAGAAAAATAAAAAACTGCAAAAGCATTGTGGCAGTGCTTGGCATCGAGATGCTTGTGGAGGGCGGGGGATACGATCTTGATACGAATGAAGAGAACTACCGCGTGGAGGAAAAGTATGGCTTTAGTCCTGAGGACATGCTTTCGACGAGTTTTTTTAATGCCAAGGTGGAGAAGTTTTACCGCTTTTACAAAAAAGAAATACTTGGTATGCAGCTCCACTCCACACCGGCTTATGAGGGGCTTGAGAAGCTTCAGCAGCAGGGAAAACTTTCGGCGGTAATCTGCCAGAATTTTCATGGGATTCCTAAGACTGTCCATCTGGACAAAGTGATAGACCTGAATGGAAATATCTATATAAACCAGTGCCCGCACTGCGATAAAGGATTTGATATAGAGTACATCATCAACTCAAAAGGAATTCCCCAGTGTGACCGATGCAAGATGGCGATAAGGCCCGGTATCCGTCTGATTGGCGAGCGTGTCGATGCAGAGCTTATGACACAGGCGGCGGTTGCATGTGACAAGGCAGATGTCCTGCTGATTCTTGGGAAGAATATGTACCATGACAAGCTTGAGTACAGTGTGGCGCCTGAGCATGAGCAGTTAAAAGTGCTTTTTTCCAAAAATGAATTTGAGCGCAACAGCAAAGTTGACTTTATTATCAGAGATGATATCAGCGAATTTTTACCTCTAATTATCAATTAAATATTACAGCAAGAATAGCGAGGTTTTATGAAAAAAATAAAAATATATATGGGACAACCTTATCCTTTGGGAGCCTCAGTTCAAGATAATGGGATTAATTTTTCCATGGTAAATGCTTCGGAAGAGGAGTGCGGCATTATTTTCTACCGAAAAGGAGTTGAACAAAAGGGGCGTATTCTTTTTGACCAAAAATATAGGATTGGCAATATCTGCTGTGTTTTTGTCGAGGGAATTTCCGCCTTTGATTGTGAATATAATTTTTTCATTGGAGAGAATGTATTTGTAGATCCTTATGCCAAAAGGATTGTCGGCAATGAGAAATGGCGTTCTGGTGAGTATGTGCGTCCTCTTCTGCGGGGAGGCTTTGATCATTGTGTGTTTGACTGGCAGGGAGCCGAGCGGCTGCATATACCATATCATGAGAGTATCATGTACTGTCTCAATGTCAGGAGTTTTACGAGACACGCTTCATCGAAGGTCAGGAAAAAAGGGACTTTTGAGGGACTGATGGAAAAGATTCCCTATCTGAGAGAACTAGGAGTCAATTCGATCGAGCTGATGCCCGCATATGAATTTGAGGAATGTGAGTGGGAGCAGACCCCCGCGGAGACAAGGGCGCAGATTGCATATCAGGTAGACCATATTGATGAGGATTTGGCGCTGAATACAGCGCCGCAGAAGGCAAAACGTCTCAATTGCTGGGGGTATAAAGAGGCATTTTATTTTGCGCCCAAGGCATCTTACGCAGCAAGCGGCAATCCCTGCGAGGAATTTCGCCGCATGGTGCGCATGCTTCATAAGAACGGTATTGAGCTTATTATGCAGTTTTATTTTCCAGACCATATCAAGCAGGGATATATTCTCGAAATTATCAAATACTGGGTTTTGACATATCAGATTGACGGTGTGCACCTCAAAGGCAGCAGGCTGCCCATGACACTGATTGCCACAGAGCCGCTGCTGGCGAACACGAAGCTTCTGGGTGAAAATTTTTATCTGCATGAGATTTATCCGGGGACAACAACGCCAGCGAATAAGACGCTGGGATTTTACAGGGATGAATTTATGTACGATATGCGCAGGTATCTCAAGGGCGATCAGGATATGCTCAAAAACTTCCGCTATCATATAAGGAATATTCATCCCAAGTGCGGTGTGATTAATTATATGGCAAATTATTATGGATTTACGCTGCGTGACCTTGTATCCTATGACAGAAAGCACAATGAGCCAAACGGCGAGAACAACGCGGACGGCACGAACTGCAACTATAGCTGGAACTGCGGTGCGGAAGGGGCGTCGCGCAAGAAATACGTCAAGGAACTCCGGTATAAACAGATGAAGAATGCGCTGGTTTTTCTGTATACAGCACAGGGGACGCCGCTTCTCTTTGCAGGGGATGAGTTTGGAAACAGCCAAAATGGAAATAACAACTGTTATTGTCAGGACAACGAGACTGGCTGGGTAGACTGGCGGGGTATTGAGCGGAATCATGAGGTGTTTGAGTTTGCCAAAACCTTGATTGCCTTTCGAAAAAACCACAGTATACTTCATCTGGACGAGAACTTAACGACACTGGACAGATATGGATATGGTTATCCAGACCTCTCCTATCACGGTGAGGAAGCATGGAAAGTGCAGTGGGAGAGTGACAACCGGTATGTCGGCATGATGTACTGCGGAAAAAGTGCCGGCGGCGAAGAGGGCGATTATATCTATATCGCTTATAACATGCACTGGAATGCCCATCTTTTTGCGCTGCCTTCGATTGCAAACCATGTGTGGGTATGCCAGCTTAGCACGGAACAGAATGTGGTGCTCTACAATGAAGAAAAAAGAATGGAATATATTGACATTGCACCGCGCAGTATCTCCATTTTGGTAGGAAGAACCCTGACAGAAGAAGAAAAGCTACAGAAGCAAAAAAATTCTATGCCGGCAAAGGAGGGCGCAGCGCCGCCTAAAAAAGCGAGAAAGTCTAAAAATCTGAAGAGGTAAAGAGCAGTGTATATATGGCAACATTTTAAGACAATTACACATCACAAGTTTATGGTGATGAAGGGCTGTTTCTCTGTCGGACTGTATAAACAGGGGTTGTTACATGATCTTTCTAAATATATGCCGAGTGAATTTCTGGTCGGCGCCAAATATTATCAGGGGACACAGAGCCCGAACAATGCGGAGCGGAAGGACAAAGGCTATTCCTCCGCATGGCTGCACCACAAAGGAAGGAATAAGCATCATTATGAGTACTGGATGGATTACAGTGCACATGCGGGAGATGGGATTATTCCGGCAAAAATGCCAGACCGCTATATCGTGGAGATGTTTATCGACAGGATAGCCGCCTCCAAAAATTACAATAAAGAAAAGTATACAGACGGTGATCCGCTAAAGTATTATCTGAGCGGCAATCCCGGTAATTTTATGCATAAGGAAACGAAAAGGAAGCTTGAAAAGCTGCTGTATATGCTGGCGGAACGGGGGGAAGCGTACACGATGCAGTATATCCGCAAAAGAGTCCTTCCCGGCGCCAGAAAACAAAAGTCTAAAAAATAAGAGATACAAGTTGCCGATGTGGAAACTCCTCATATATTAAGTATTAGAAAAAGCGCTTGATGCATGAGGAGTTGTTTTTATGAATTGTTGGATTTGGATTATTTTACTGTCGTGTTTCTGCGGAAAAGGCGGCTGCCAGAACAATTGCATGTGTATGTGTGACCGTAACCGTGACTGCGATTGTGACTGCGACTGCAATCCTGTCGTAATGCCGACACCTGTCGTTCCGCCATGCCCTCCAAACAACGGCTGCGGCTGCGGCAATGACATGATACAGCCGCGCGGTTTTGCTGGATTTGGAGACAACAATACCTGCGGATGTGAAGAGAAAGAAAACTAAAACCGTCATGAAAGCGTGCAGTGGCGCTGCACGCTTTCATGATGTGTTTGGCATAGAGAAAAGTATGGAGTATAATAAATGGATCACATTCAAAATGATATCAGAAACAGGGTGAACATCAGGGAAATCAACAGATATCTGGGATATGGCGCAAAGATGCCCGATGACAGCGTTGGCGTCATGATCACGGAAGTGCTCGAAGAACTAATGTGCGCCGTAAAGCCTAAGAATTTGTATCAGGTATATGACAGCCGCGTGACAGGTAATCAGGTCATGCTGGGCGCGTCAGACAAAACAATTCTTTTTGAGAGCCAGAATCTAGCAGACAACCTCGCACAGTGCGAAAAGGTGGTTTTGATGGCTGCGACGCTGGGACTTGAGGCGGACAAGCTGCTGCAAAAATATGAGATTGTCAATATGACAAAGGCGGCAATTGCGCAGGCGTGCGGTGCAGCGTGTATTGAGGCGTACTGTAATATTTTACAGGAGCAAATCTGTGAAGCACAGTCAGAACACGGCAGGAGGCTGTACCTAAGACCGCGGTTTAGTCCCGGATACGGAGATTTGCCACTGCAATATCAGCGTACAATCTTTCAGGCGCTAGAGTGCACCAAGCGCATAGGGCTGACACTCACGGACAGCCTGCTGATGTATCCCACGAAAAGCGTGACAGCATTGATTGGGCTGACTGCCAATCCGCAGAGCTGCCATATTGGCAAATGTGCGCAGTGCGACAACAAAGAATGCGCGTTTCGTGAATTGTCATAAAGTACGTGCAATTGTAGTATATGGGGAGGATTAGAGTAGAATGAATTTTAGAGAAGTGTTAGGACGGCAGATACTTTTTTTTGACGGCGGAATGGGAACCTTGTTGCAGGAGCGCGGGCTGAAGGCTGGCGAGGTGCCTGAGACATGGAATATTGTGCACCCAGAGTGTATCAGGCAGATTCATAAAGAGTATCTGATGGCGGGAAGCAATATTATTTCTGCCAATACTTTTGGGGTGAATGCGTTCAAGTGCAAAAATCTGCCGTATACCGTGGACGAGCTTGTGACCGCAGGTATCCAGCTTGTGCAGGAAGCGATACAGGAGGTGCGCAGCTCAAGTAATGGCGGCGAAAAACAGCCAATGTACGCGGCATTGGATATCGGTTCGATTGGGAAACTGTTAAAGCCGCTCGGTGAGATTTCTTTTGACGAGGCATACAAAACGTTTCAGGAAATTATCATAGCGGGAGACAAGGCGGGGGCAGACTTGATTCTAATCGAGACTGTGAGCGATTCCTATGAGATCAAGGCAGCAGTTCTTGCGGCGAAAGAAAACAGTAATCTGCCAGTCGTTGTCACAATGATTTTTGATGAGAGCGGCAAGCTGCTGACCGGCGGTGATGTGGCAAGCGTGACAGCGATGCTGGAAGGGCTGGGCGTCGATGCGGTTGGCTTTAACTGTGGTCTGGGCCCGGAGCAGATGAAAAACCTGCTGCCGCAGCTCACAGCGTGCTGTTCTCTGCCGGTTGTGGTCAATGCAAACGCAGGACTGCCAGTGGTGGTCAATGGACAGACCGTATTTCATGTGGCGCCGGAGGAGTTTGCACAGAGTGTAAAGACGCTGGTGGAGATGGGGGCAGGCATTGTCGGCGGCTGCTGCGGAACCACACCAGCGCATATCCAGCGTGTCGTGGAGTTGTGCAAGGATATGGAGATCAAGCCTGTCACGGATAAAAATCTGACAGTCGTGTCATCTTATAACCACGCCGTTTACTTTACCAGAAAGCCGCTGATTATAGGAGAGCGGATCAATCCGACAGGCAAGTCGAAATTCAAGCAGGCGCTGCGCGAGCACGACATGGAATACATCTACAAAGAAGGGCTGGCACAGGAGGAGAAGGGCGCGCAGATTCTTGATGTCAATGTGGGACTGCCTGAGATTGATGAGCCGCGGCTGATGGAGGAGGCTGTCACTGGGATACAGGCAATCATTGACCTGCCTTTGCAGATTGACACCTCTGACACCGCGGCGATGGAGCGCGGGCTAAGATATTATAATGGAAAACCAATGCTTAATTCTGTAAATGGCAAAAAGGAGTCGATGGAGAGCGTATTTCCGATTGCCAAGAAATATGGGGCGGTGCTGGTGTGCCTGTGTCTCGACGAGAGCGGGATTCCCGAGACGGTTGAAGGGCGGCTTCGCGTGGCGGAAAAGCTTGTGAAAACTGCTGCGGAATATGGCATTCCCAAGAAAAATCTGGTGATAGATGCGCTCGTGCTCACCATTAGCACAGGACAGGACAATGCGAATGTCACGTTGGAAACCATGCGCAGAATCCGCTATGAGATGGGGCTTCACACAGTGCTTGGCGTGTCGAATATTTCTTTTGGGCTGCCAGAGCGAAGCCGCATCAACACTGCATTTTTTACGATGGCGATGAACAACGGCCTGAGCGCGGGCATCGTGAATCCCTCCAGTGAGCCGATGATGTCCGCTTACTACAGCTTTAATGCATTGATTGGCGAGGACGAACAGTGCATGGCATACATTGCAAACGCATCGCAGACGGCGGACAAACCCAGTGCGGCGCCTGCTCAAAAAAACAGTGCGCTTACGCTGGAGGAGGCAATTATAAAGGGCTTGTCGGAAAGCGCTGGTGAGGCGACAGTCAGGCTGCTAGAGCAAAACATGGACGCCTTGGCAATCATCAATGAGAAGTTGATTCCAGCGCTCGATGTGGTCGGAAAGGGATTTGAAGAAAAGAAAATGTTCCTTCCGCAGTTATTGATGAGCGCCGATGCGGCGAAAGCGTCTTTTGAGGCAATCAAGGCGACGCTGTCAAAGCAGGGAAAAAACAGTGAGAGCAAGGGAAAGATTGTGATTGCCACCGTGAAGGGAGACATTCATGATATCGGGAAGAATATTGTCAAGACTTTATTAGAAAATTATGGATTTGACATGCTCGATCTTGGAAAAGATGTGGACCCTGAGCTCATTCTGAAGACAGTGCAGGAAAATCAGGTGAAGCTGGTCGGGCTCAGCGCGCTCATGACCACTACAGTTGTCAATATGGAGGCGACCATCAAACTTCTGCGCGAGCACCATGCGGGCTGCAAAGTGATGGTGGGCGGCGCAGTGCTCACGCAGGAGTACGCGGACATGATCGGTGCTGATTTTTATTCCAAAGATGCCATGGGGTCTGTGCGGTATGCGAATGCGCTTTACGAGCAGGGAGAACTGGCATAAATTCACCTTGCAGTTCGCAAAACACTATGATATACTTTCCATTGAAAAGAATATAGCATACAAGTGTTAGAAGCGTTGATAATTGTTATTAGAGGAGAAAGTGAAATGGAGTTACGTTACAAAAGCACAAGAAGCAACAGTGAGGCAGTCAGTGCATCGCAGGCGATATTGCAGGGGCTGGCGCAAGACGGCGGCCTGTATGTGCCTGAGACTCTTCCCAGACTGGACAAGAGTCTTGAAGAATTAGCACAAATGAGCTATCAGGAGACCGCATACGAAGTAATGAAGCTGTTTTTGACGGATTTTACAGAGTCAGAGCTCAAGGAGTGCATCAGCAAAGCATATGACAGCAAGTTCGACACGGAGGTGATCGCGCCGATTGTGGAGGCAGATGGAACTTATTATCTCGAGTTGTTTCACGGTGCAACCATCGCATTTAAGGATATGGCGCTCTCCATTCTGCCGCATTTACTGATCACATCGGCCAAGAAAAATCATGTAAAGAATGAAATCGTGATTCTCACGGCGACGAGCGGTGATACAGGCAAGGCGGCGCTGGCAGGCTTTGCAGATGTGGAGGGAACGAGGATTATCGTCTTTTATCCGAAAAATGGTGTCAGCCCGATTCAGGAAAAGCAGATGGTTACACAGAAGGGGGACAATACGTTTGTCGTTGGCATCACTGGGAATTTCGACGATGCCCAGACCGGCGTAAAGCAGTTATTTGGCGATAAGGAACTGGCTGAGACGATGAATCAGGCGGGATTTCAGTTTTCCTCAGCAAATTCCATCAATATAGGAAGGCTTGTGCCGCAGGTGGTTTATTATGTGTACGCGTATGCGCAGTTATTGAAGGAGGGCAAAATTGAGAAGGGGGAGAAGATGAATGTGGTCGTTCCCACCGGAAATTTTGGCAATATCCTTGCGGCGTACTTTGCGAAGAATATGGGTGTTCCCATCGCAAAATTAATCTGTGCCTCCAATGAGAACAAAGTGCTTTATGATTTCTTTGAGACGGGCGTCTATGACAGGAACCGCGAGTTTGTTCTCACAAGCTCACCTTCTATGGATATTCTGATCTCCAGCAATCTTGAGCGTCTGATCTATCTGACCGCAGGCGCAGACGCTGATAAAAATGCAGGGTTTATGCAGGATTTATCTACATCTGGAAAGTATGAGATCACTGCTGGTATGAAGGCGCAGATGGAGGATTTTTATGGAAATTATGCGTCGGAAGCAGAGACGGCAGAGACGATCAAGAACCTGTATGAAAAGACAGGCTATGTGATTGATACGCACACGGCTGTCGCTGCCGCCGTCAATTACAAATACAAAAAAGAGACAGGTGACAATACCAAGACCGTGCTAGCCTCGACAGCAAGTCCATTTAAATTCACCAGAAGCGTGATGAATGCGATTGATGCAAAGTACGATGCAATGGGGGATTTCGAGCTTGTGGACGAGTTGTCCAAGCTTGCCAATGTCACCGTGCCAAAGGCAATCGAAGAAATCCGCACAGCGCCAGTTCTCCACACGACAGTGTGTGACAAAGAGGACATGAAATCCGTTGTGATGCGTTTCCTTGATATTCAGTGAGAAATGCCGACATAAAAACTCTTCGTCCGCAATGGGACAGGAGTTTTTATTGTTCACAGGGAAAGAGGGTGTATAGGTGAACTTTGGAACAGTATTGGACCTCGTGATTATGATCTGTGGTGTTTATGTAATTTACGGGACAGTCCAGATGAGAACAGGCAGCAAAATTCCAGAGATGTTTGCAGGAGAGGGTATTTTGGCTGACCAAGCAAAAGCGCCGGCGGACTTTAAACGGTTTATCTCTCCCTATGCGTTTGGGACAGGAATTGCCCTGTTGCTGTCGGGGCTGTTTGGCGCGTTTGAGGTTCTCGCGGGATATCCGCTTGCGGAGACTGCAATGCGGGTTGCGCTGGCAGCCGTGATTGTAGTGTATGGTATGGTGCTGATGTATGCACAGAAAAAATATTTGGTGGGATAAGGAGCTTTGTATATGGGAGAAATAGAAAAACAGCGGATTGCAGCGCTGCAAAAACTGCTCAAAGAGGCTGGAATTGATTATTATATTGTGCCGACAGCAGATTACCACAATTCGGAGTACGTCCATGCACATTTTAAGCTGCGGGAATTTTTGTCTGGATTTACCGGCTCTGCCGGAACGCTTGTTGTGAGTGCCAAGGAGGCAGGGCTTTGGACGGACGGCAGATATTTTGTGCAGGCGGAAAATGAGCTGAAGGGCTCCGGCATTGTCTTATATAAGATGCTGGAGGAGGGCGTTCCCAAAATCAAGGAGTATCTTGAAAAGAATGTCACGGAGGGGCAGACAATCGGTTTTGACGGCAGGGTTGTGGACGCTTTTTTTGGAAAAGAGTTGGAGGAAACACTTGACGGTAAAAATGTAACATTTGTTTATGATCAGGATATTGCGGCACAGCTCTGGCAGGACAGACCGGCAAGACCTGTGAGCAAGCTGTGGATAGTGCCGGAGGAAAGCTGCGGTATGAGCGTCGCAGAGAAGCTTGCCAAAGTGCGTGAAAAAATGGCAGAAGAGGGGGCAGAGCAGCTTCTGATTTCAAAGCTCGATGATATTATGTGGCTTTATAATATCCGTGCAAATGATGTTGACTGCAACCCCGTAGCGCTTTCTTATACGTATGTCTCAAAGGACAAAGCGGTGTTATTTATTCAAAAAGAGGCGCTGACAGACGAGGCAGAGCAGCATTTTGAGAAGAGCGGCGTGTGCTGTGAGGATTATGACAGCGTTATAACGTATCTCAAATCCTGCGAGATGAGTGGAAAAGTATGGTGTTCGAGTGCAGATCTCAGCTATATGTTATACAAGCTGGTTCAGAGCCGCGCAGAACTGGTGGACAAGAACAATCCCACAGAGGTGCTAAAGGCAGTCAAGAATCCGGTGGAGTTGGAACATATCAGGGACTGTTATATCAAAGACAGTGCTGTCCTGACAAAGTTTCTCTTTTGGATGAAAGAAAATGCAGGAAAAGTTCCGATGGATGAGCTGAGTGTGGCAGCGAAGCTGGACAGCATGAGAGCGGAGCTTCCGGGCTTTCTTGACTTGTCTTTTCCGACAATCAGCGCCTACAAGGCAAATGCGGCGATGGCGCACTACAGCGCGGACGAGGAGAATTTCAGCACGATTGAGGCGGACGGATTTTATCTGGTGGACTCAGGCGGACAATACGAGGGCGGCACGACAGATGTGACAAGGACGATCGCGCTGGGACCTGTCACCGATGAGATGAAGCTGCATTTTACGAAGGTTGCATGTTCGATGCTGCGGCTGGCAGACACAAAATTTTTACACGGCTGCACGGGCAGGAACCTTGATATCGTGGCGCGTGAACCGCTCTGGCAGTGCGGGCTGGACTACAAGCATGGCACGGGGCATGGCATCGGCTATATATTAAATGTCCATGAAGGGCCGCATAGCCTGAGATGGCAGTACAGACCGGAGCTGCCGGAAACAGAGCTCGAGGAGGGAATGATTGTCTCGGACGAGCCGGGCATGTATGTGCAGGACAGTCATGGAATCCGCACGGAGAATATCGTTGAGATTGTCAATGAGGAGAAAAATGAATATGGGCAGTTTATGGGCTTCCGGCATCTGACCTATGTGCCGGTTGACTTAGATGCCATCGACACACAGTATATGGAGCCTTCCGACCTTTGCAGGCTGAATGCATATCACAGAAGTGTTTATGAGAAGCTTTCACCTTATTTTGAGGGAAAGGAGCTTGAGATGCTTCAAAAGGCAACGCGCGCGGTATAATTTTTAGAAGTTTATGTTAATTTTATTGACTTTTATCTAAGGTTTTGAGATAATTATTACAATCACAACCGTTTCAGACAATTCAACGCGTCACGACGGTTTGAAATAAAATTTTATTATATAAGGAGGATCTTATATGTCAACGAAAGCGTATTATCCCATTTCCGAGATTGGTGCTGGAAAGGTAGGATTTTCTAAGACACGTTCTATCATCGAGGCTGCTTTTTACGGAAACAACGTAGTGAAGGTAAACACTTTAAAGGAAGCCTATGAGTTAGCAAAGAATTCACCGGGAACAATTGTTACCGATATGAAGATCAAGGACGGAGAGACATTCGGTCTTGAGAAGGATTCAAGAGTTCTGTTATTCAATGATGGAGCGGTTACAGGGCGCTACGCAGCAGCACGCCGCATCAAAGGCGAGCCGGGCGTAGATCAGACAAAGCTTGACAAAGTGGTTATGGATGCTGTGTATGAGACACGCTGGAAAACAATGTATCATGCAGAGTGCTTCGTAGGTCTTGACCCTGAGTTTATGGTAAAGGCACATCTCCTGATTCCAGAAGGAGAAGAGAACCTTCTTTACAACTGGATGATCAACTTCCAGTATATGTCTGACGAGTATGTAAAAATGTACAAGACCTCTAAGCCGGTTGGCGATGGCAATGAGCCGGATATCTACATCTTCTCTGATCCTCAGTGGGCACCACACGAGGCACCGGACGTTGATTATAGCTGTTTAAGTGATCCTCTGACACTCTGCTATTTCGATACAAACCAGAACTGCGCAGCAATTCTTGGTATGAAGTACTTTGGTGAGCACAAGAAGGGCACACTGACAATGGCATGGGCGCTCGCAAACAGAAATGGCTATGCTTCCTGCCACGGCGGACAGAAAGAGTATTCTCTGGAAGGCGGCAAGAAGTTTGTGGCATCCGTATACGGACTGTCAGGATCAGGCAAATCTACACTGACACATGCAAAGCATGGCGGCAAGTACGATGCATTTGGCGGCATCAAAGTGCTTCACGATGACGCTTTCATCATTAATACAGATACCTGTGCATCTATCGCACTGGAGCCTACTTATTTTGACAAGACAGCAGACTATCCTACAGGATGTCCTGACAATGAGTACTTATTATCTGCACAGAACTGCTCCGCTACGATGGATGAAGATGGCAAGATTCAGTTGGTAACAGAGGATATCAGAAATGGTAACGGACGTGCAATCAAGTCTAAACTGTGGTCGCCAAACCGTGTGGACAAGATTGACGCGCCTGTAAATGCAATCTTCTGGATTATGAAGGACCCGACAATTCCTCCTGTAGTAAAATTAAAGGGCGCAGCGCTTGCATCTGTTATGGGTGCTACACTTGCTACCAAGACTTCTACCGCAGAGCGTGTTGCAGCAGGTACAGACCTGAATGCACTGAGAATCGTTCCTTATGCAAATCCGTTCAGAACCTATCCGTTGGTAAACGACTACGAGAAGTTCAAGAAGCTGGTTGAGGAGAAGGACGTTGCATGCTATATCGTGAACACAGGCGATTTCATGGGCACAAAGGTAAAACCGGCAGACACATTAGGTATTCTTGAGACAATCGTTGAAGGAAAGGCAAACTTCGAGAAGTGGGGCAATTTCGACGATATCGAGATTATGTATGACTGGTCAGGAAAGACAAGTGATGCATTCAAGCCGGATATGAACAATGCAGAGTATGTGGCAGCATTGAAGTCAGCTATGCAGAACCGTGTAGATGCAGTGGAAGGCTTCGCAACCAAGAAGGAAGGCTATGACAAGCTTCCAGACGAAGCACTCGCAGCATTGAAGAAGCTCGTTGAGCAGTGCTAAGATTTTATATTTGATATTTTTGGAGACACACGAAAGTGTGTCTCCTTTTGTCAAAAAGCCGCTGCCGCGATACAGCAGATTAAGGACAGACAGTATACAAAAGCGCTGGAAAACTATGCTGGGGAAATTCTGCTTGTTGGAATCAACTATGACAAGAATAGTATCAAGAAACCGCATAGTTGTGTGATTGAGCGAATCATTAAGAGTACGATATAGAATTGACTGAAATAGAAAAAGAGGGTGGCGTGCTGTATATTAAGTCTTTACACCTTTTGCATAAACTGTTATGATAAAGATGTAACAATGAATAGAGATTATAAAGAAAGTAGGTGATTGTATGCCAAGCGGTCTTGAAATTACGAAAACTGCGCTTGATGATTTTGCAAAGGTACAAAGGCGCATGGTGTTGGCTAAAAAGGAAAATGCACCTGAAACATATGCTGACCTTAAAGAAGAGTATATATTATTAAAAGTATTACTCAATACAGCGGGCGTCAATCTGACAGAAATTGACTATATAAAAGAATAACAAATTAAAGGTGTGAGGAGTATCACCAGAGAAAAGAGGGCAGCGTGCTGTATATGCGGCTCTTTTTTTGTGCGCATGGGGCGAGATGAAATAAATAAAAATACACATTTACAGTATTACAGAAATGTGGTATTTTATAGTTAGGATAAAAATAAAACTTATGTTGTCATAAATTGGTGCACGGAAGGAGAAAAACAATGTCAGAAACAAAAATCAAATATTTAATCAGTGAATCCGAAAGTATGATTATGGAATATTTGTGGAGACAGGAGGGCGGCAAGACATTCAGAGAGCTTACAGCGTATCTGAATGATACCTGCAAGAAGGATTGGAAAAAGCAGACAATCAACACGTTTATCAGAAGGTTAATTGATAAGGGATTGATCATCGTATCTCAAAACACAGGAAACAAAAAGGTCTATTATCCGGCAATGACGTACACAGAATATAAGCAGGGGGAAGCAAGAGATTTCATCAATGAATTGTATGGCGGCTCTATGTATGCTTTTCTGTCCACCTTCTCTGGCGGTCAGAAGCTGGACAAAAATACAGCGGAGGAGCTTCGGAAAATTTTGGAGGAAGAATAGCATGTCCTTGTTTGGAACTATGTCATTGTTTGGCAGTGCAGGTACTCTTTTTTATATTGTACTGTCTCCTTTTGTGAACAAATCTTTTTCTATACAATGGAGAAGAGGGTATTTGATATTGAATATTGTGGAGTATCTCTTTCCATTTCCCTATTACTTCTCTCGATATAAAAGTTTATTAAAGGCGTTACGGCTCTGGCCCTTTCCGGAAAGGCAGACTGAGCCCCCGCTTTTTTTAAACTATACAGACCAAGTTATACAAATTGCGCCATACAAGATACGTATTCCAAACAGTGCGGCGTACCTGTTGTCAGTAGTTTTGGCGGTGATTGGTATAGCAATCGTAAACCGGTATCTTATCAAATATAAAAGGATCAAAGGTTATCTTCGGCAGAATACAGAACTGGTTTCAATGCCAGTATACGGTAACGTGAAGCATTGCAGGTATAAAGTTTATCAATGCAGATATATCAAAAGTCCATTTACGATTGGCATATTCCGTTCCGCTATAGTATTGCCGAATAGAGACTGGAATGAAGAAGAGCTGAATATGGTATTGGAACATGAAATAATACATATTCACCACTGCGATAATCTGATCAAACTGCTGTCTTTTGTAGTACTGGCATTTAATATTTATAATCCTTTGGCATGGTATGTTATGTACCAGTGGAATCTGGTCGCAGAGCTATCTTGCGACAGAAAAGTAATAACAGGTAAGACGAAGGAGGAAATAAAACAATATGGATTTTTGATAGTAGAGATCGCAGAGCGCTCGGCTGGCGATACAAAACAGCCTATTATGGGACTGAATATACAAAATAAAATGATGAAAGAGAGGATTTATCAAATGAAAAACGGAGTGGGAAAAGAAAGTTTGTTTCGGAAAGTAATCGGAGCTGGTGTTATGGGAATTACTGTATTTACCTCATCATTGACAGTGTTTGCCTATAGCCCGAAAATGATTATGTATTCAAATAGTATAGCGACTGATATGTATTTTTCCGAGGAAGATATCATGTGGGGGAATACCGATGTAAGCCTGCCAGTAAATGAATGTGGCGGCTGGGTATTTTTTAATGATGAAGGAGAGGTGATCAAAGTGGCAGGCGAATTAAATCATGATTTGGAAGTGCATAGTTCGTGTGTACATAAATATGTAGCTGGTAAATCAACGAATCATATTAAAAATTCAGATAATTGCTGCCAAGTAGAATATTATGAGGCGGAGAAATGTAGTAAATGCGGATACATAAAACTGGGAGAGTTGATGTATGTTATAACTTTTTTAACATGTTCTCATTAAGATATAGAATGAAAGGGATACTAATAGTCTAAAGAATGGTCAAAACATGTACGATATATATAAAGATAGTGAGTCTATAAATTAGAAGGCTGAAAAGCCTTTTAATTCTAACAAAAAGTACTACAGTGATGAAATATAAATAAGGGAGGATGTGAGTAACCAATGTCTGAAAATGATGTGAAAGTACTGCTCAAATCCATAAAAAAATTAAAAGCGAAGAAAGAGATTCTAAGTTGCGTAAAAAAGGAAGATGACGAGTATGAAAAGCTCTCTAAAATTATTTATATGATAGAAAGCAACTTGGAAATCTTAAATGAAAGCGAACGTGAGGTTCTTCAAATGCATTTGATTGATGAACTTACATGGGAACAGGTGGTGATACAGTATGAGAAGTGCCATGGAAAACAGAATGGGTATTGCAAGAGGACGTATGAACGGATACAGCGAAAAGCATTGAAACGGATTCGGGAGATTATTGAGAACAGCGAGCTGGAGCAGTTATTGGTGAATTATATATGATGGCGAGTTTTTAATTTTTTGTCGCATATCTGTCGTGATTTTGTCGTAGTATTGTCACTATTAATTTGAAAGATTTTGGATTATAATTGTAGTATAAATTCTGTTAGAGAAGATTATAAATCAAAAAAGAGAGAGGAGAGAAGCAGTCTAGCAGAATTAAATGCAACATGAACATATTAATTAGAATACAAGAAAGAGGAAATGATACGAAAGTAAAAAGAATATTATCAATGATGCTTACAACCGTTTTGCTGATGGGTACTAGCACGATAACAAACGCAACAGAAATTAAAGATGAGGAATCTCCTCAACTCCTTGAAGCAGTATCTAACTTGAAAACCGGATATTCAGAATATTATGATATTATGGATGCAGAAACAACATTGTGCTCTAGTGATGAAATAAATGGAAATATAGAAAACATTTATCTTCTGGAGATGGAAGTGGTGTTAAAGGCAGACAGTGTAGAGCAAATGGATTATTTTCAGGGAATAGAATCTTATTATGAAATGGCGGAGGAAAATGTCAGCCGTATCAATTCGGAGGACAGCAGATTGCGTATGAAGGCACTTTCTTGCGAAAAAGAATGATTATGTTTCTTGGGAAGTAATGCTGCCATCTGGGCATGAGGAACTTCAGAAAAATGGTTACGCAAGAATGGCAAGTATAGAAGATGATTTAATTGAGGAAGATACATCATTGCAGCAAGCTAGAGCTTCATATTCAGTAGATGATGCTGTTGATTATATGCTGAAATATACATCTAACGCTTCCTCATGTAATATATGTGGAAAAGGCAAGTGTAGCAACAAAGTTGATACAACAAAATATAATTCAGCTTATACACATTATATTTCTGTAGGAAAACATGTAGATTGTGCTAATTATGTGTCTCAAGCATTGTATGAGGGAGGAATTTCAACTGATGATACATGGAAAGCTGGCAGTTCAGCTTGGATTGGAGTAAGTGCACTTACGAAATATATGACTGATAACAAATATTGGACGAGCCTCAGTTATAGTTCCGTAAAAAAGGGGGATATAGTTAGTTATACAAGCTATTCGCATGTTGTTATGATTACATCTTATGATGGTACTACACATAAATATTCCGGTCATTCTAATGACCGAAAAAATACAGTTATTAATATCAATACCAATACAGCATCCAATTATAAGTTCTATAGGGTAAGTTAACAGTAAATCCTAGGAAAATCGAATTTTTTCATTTTTCTCAGGATTTATCAAGAATCTTTTATAATTACAGCTATGAATGAAATGGATTGATTTTCAGCTCATAGCTGGAATTTCAATATGAAGAAAGGGCAGAAATGAAGAAAAATATATTAATGATAACAAGCATTGTGTTAATTTTAAGTGGATGCTCTACGAAGAAAGATGAAAATACTGCGGATGCAGTTAATTATCTTGCCCCAGTCATTAAGGAATTGCAGTCGTCGGGAGAGGAAATGATTCCTATTATGGACGTGTGGTGGGATTATGGTATACATTACAATGAAGCGTATTCAGATAAAGTATATACATGTAATATAGGTAAAGATACTTTTTCTTTTGATCTTACAGCAGAATTGACAAATGGAGAGCAGTGGCATTGGAGAGCAGCTGGAATTTTTATTGATGAGGGGCAGGATAAAAATTATATATGCTTACAGGATTATAATATACTCTATGAAGATGATATCGTACAGGATCCACAATTATTATTAATAGAATTTTCTTCTGGGCAGCCACAAGAGTATAAAATCTGGTCTTATACGATTGAACCGCCAGATCTATTTGGATGGGATGTGGTCTGTTATCGCATAAAGGATAACATATTTATTGCCGGCGAAAAGGAAATGGCAGTTATCAGTCTTGACACAAAGCAACTTCGGTATTGTAATCAAGAATATGCTGCTATTGAAAAGTGTATAGAAAATAGGTTTGGTGAAGAGCCTTACCATATGTTTTTGTTCAGGGGAGTTCTTGAGCAGGATGGAGTGATGGTATATTCAGCAGAAATAGCAGAGGCTGTTGACATGCCTCCAATTGCAATGATTTATGCTGCATATAAGGAAAATAATTTAGTTTCATATATAATAAAAGATTTGATAACTGATGAAATTACAGAGTGATAATTTAGCTTCGTAGAAATATCCTGTGCAAGCTGCATATATTATTTTTGAACAGTTCCTAAAACGATATATAATGTAAGAGCTTTTTGGTTTTTGCCGCCGTCCTGTCGTAAAATTTGTCGTGATATTGTCACTGCGCAAATGGTGGAATATGGACGATAATATTCGTAGAAACAGTTTATAAGGAGGCGCAGGTTCATGCAGGTTTATGATATATCCAATCAAGTTTATTATGGAATGACTCACAAAACAAATCAGCCAAAGACATTTCAGGAAGAATTTGCAGCAGCCCTTCCAGCCAGCATAAAGCAGGTTCAGCAGGCAGAAACAGGCGGGGAAGCATTAGGATTTACCATGATTCCAGAGGAAGGGAAGCAGGTGGTCTATGGTATGTCAGCAATGCTCTCTGAAAAGTCTACAACAGACAATCCTATTGTGCAGATTCGTTCGAATTTAAACGGCGAAAATAAAGTGTATTCGGTGGAGATTAACAAGATTAACCCACAACATACATCACAGATGGAGATGTTTGCACTGTGTAGCTATGCAGATTATATGGGGGACGGAACTGGCAGTACCTTTGGTTCCTATCATACGCTGAGAATGATGCAGGATACTGCACAGACAAGTGGTGTTACGCCGACAGTGAGTGATGGGGTGTCAGCGGTGGACAACTTTATGAATGCCAAAAAGGACTGGGTACAGATCTGCAAGCAGGCGTGCGATCTGTTAAAAGATGTCTCTGAAATAAGTGTTACGAATTTGTTCATGCAGGGAAAGAGACTGACACATATATTAGAGAGTCACGGGGTATAGCGGGAAAGGGGAAATAGGATGTTAATAAGGCTTTACACCTTTTACATAATCTGTTATGATAAAAACACAACAATCAATATGGATTATATGCCAAACTAAAAGATGAATACTTGGTATTAAAAGCGCTCCTCAATGTATCCGACGTGAATCTCACAGTACTTGATAAAATAAAAGAATAGCAGCGAAATAACAGTTTTAACGATTGAATCAAAAGGTGTAGGGTCTTATTTCATGAATAAGGCTATACGCCTTTTTAATTTGCAATTTTACCAGACGTTTATTGGGAAAAAGGGTAACTGCACTATGCTTCGGAAACAAAAAGCAGCTTGTGTTAGGCTGAAAAAGGTTTATAATAGAATTACAAATACAATATATAAATTGTATGCCTTTTACGCAGAGCTTATTGAAGGGAGACAGAAAATGTTACGTTATTTTAATACAGAAGGACGCTGCATTCCCAAAAAACAGTCCGTGGAATATTGCTGCAGATTTTGATGTCGATATGAGCTTTTCGGCAGAACAGATTGCGGCTATGTTATGGGAGTATGAGACCGACCATCATACAGGGATGGATGTTGAGGCTGTTGCAGAGTATCTTTATCAATATACATCAGGGTATCCATATCTTGTGTCCGCACTTTGCAAAATTATAGATGAAAAATTGCCGTTACAAGAAGCTTTTGCAGATGAGCACAATATTTGGACGATGGAAGGAATCGAAGCGGCAGTCAGGATTATTTTGAGGATGAAGGCTGCTTTGTTTGATAGCATGATAAAGCATATCACAGAATATCCAGATTTGAAAGAGATGCTGTATGCGATGCTGCTTAAAGGGGAACAAATTGTATACAGTCAGGATAATCATACAATAGAACTTGCGTGTATGTTTGGATACATTCAAGATGATGGTATTAGTGTAAAAGTGGCAAATCGCATTTTTGAAACTCGTTTATACAATCTTTTTTTGTCGGAGGAAGAACTCTCAAATGCGATATGTAGGGAGGCGAAAGAAAATAAAAGCCAGTTTGTTTACGATGGCAGGTTGAATATGGAACGGATATTGGAAAAGTTTGTGGAACATTTTAATGATATATATGGAGAAAACAACAATAAGTTTGTAGAGGACTACGGACGCAAGTTTTTTCTGTTATATTTGAGACCAATTATTATGTCCTCATTAAGATATAGAATAAAAGGGATACTAATAGTCTAAAGAATGGTCAAAACATGTACGATATATATAAAGATAGTGA
>KE159538.1:0-69962 GCA_000403215.2 Lachnospiraceae bacterium A4 | reverse complement strand
GTGCCATGGAAAACAGAATGGGTATTGCAAGAGGACGTATGAACGGATACAGCGAAAAGCATTGAAACGGATTCGGGAGGTTATTGAGAACAGCGGGCTGGAAGAGTTTATAGTAAATTATATATAATGGCAAACATATTAATTATTTGTCGCATTTTTGTCGTGATTTTGTCGTGGTATTGTCACTTGCAATTTGGAACATTTTGGATTATAATTGTAGTATAAATTCTGCTGGAGAAGTCTTAAAACTCCAAAAGGACAAGAGAGGAGGGAGGTTTTTGGCAATGTATCTTAAAAAATCATTTATTGGGTTAACATTTGCTTTGTTATGCAGTTTTGCGGTATATGCTTCTATAAGTAATGCAAAAGGTTCGGAAAAGAGAACTGTTGTTTACGACGCATCGAATACTGTCGTATATGATTCTGCAATACCTGCGTTTTCTGATGATGACCATTTGAATGAAATATTAAATTTAAAATAAAGAATCAGGGTTGTAAAAAACAAAGAAAATGATGTTTTTTACAGCCCTGATTTTTTGCCAGTCTGGTACGCGAACTTGTAATAGAACGAAAAATAAAGCAAATTAGGATTTGCAGGCAAAATAGCGTAATTTTTGAGAAAGTGAGGAAAGTGCTTCATTCAGTTTGTTTAAGAGGCATTTACTTCACTTTCTTATAAAATTGAAAGTTGGGTGGATGTATGAAAAAGGCGAGCAGGTCAGTTTTTATCTTGCAGTTGATAGTTATAACCATATTAGGGATAGTAATATATTTTCAAAACAGTTATGTGAGTCTTTTTTATAAAGATATTTCATATATTGATGTTTTGGTATCAGATGATAAAGCATTTAATGCTTTTTTATCTTGGACAGAAGAACGAGGGATAGTAGTATCGAGAATATCCGTCAATACAAATAATGAAATTATTTTACATGTGAGTGATTGGGCATTATCTGACAATCTAGCTCTTTTAGAAGGGAGTGCTCCTGAACGTGGAGAGTTTGTCAGCGATATTATTACACAAGAAATGAACCAAAGTGGAATTATGAAACGGTTGCTGCCAAATTATAATGTCAAAATATATAGTTTGTATGAACCAAAACAATTTGATTTTACCAGTTTATACGCCATAACAACAACTTCTATCGATGAAATAACCGAAATGAAAGAAGAGTTGGCTTTAGAGGGAGTAACTATATATCTAAATGAAATATATAATGGTAATTCTATGTTTTTACTCCTTTCATCTTTTTCACGTATACATATAATTCTGGCTCTTATATTTTTATGTGTTTCAACATTGGTAATGTTTGTGTTATTGGTACAATTTGCTGTTCAGCGGATTAAAGACATAAATATTTATATTACATTGGGATATAGCAGATTACGGATTATATATTCAATGACATCTGATTTATTTTTCGGAAAAACATGGATAGGGATAATAGGAGGGCTGTATATCATTTTAAGTATTGTTCTTCTTTGTATAGATGTATACCGACCATTTTATATGCAAATAGTGACTTTATATCTGTTTTTGTCAATACTGCTTAGTTGTATATATACTATATTTTTAAGCTGTGTATTGTTGGTCTGTTTATTTAAAAGAACGAAGCCTGATATGTTTGTACAGGCAATCAATTATTTTGTGAAGTTCGTGTCTGCGTTATTGCTGATTGCAACTATTATAATTTTGATAGCATTATGTCGTGACTTTGTGACCGAAAAACAAAATATGCAAAGCTGGATGGATATAAAGAATATATACAAAGTTTCTATGAGCGATATGGGTCAGAATTATGATTTGAACATTGAAGTAGAATTACAAGATAAAATAACAAATTTATATCAGCATTTGACTGCAAATAATAATGCTTTCTTTATGGATGCAGATGATATTTATGCAATGGAGGTATCTAGGGTGGATTATCCACTGACAGGTTTGGTAACCAATGGGTTTTCAACACATATTACGGTTAGCCCTAATTATTTTCAGTTTAATCCGATTTTAACAAGTGAGGATATTCCCGTTGAGCAAGAATTAATATATGCTGATAATGTATTAAATATATTGGTTCCCGAATCACTATCTTCGATCCATGATGAGTTAAATGAACGATTTTTGGATTACTTTGATTTTTACCGATTCAGGATATATGAAAATGTATATGGTAATACCTCAAACGATTCATGGAATCCTTCTAGGCAGAAAGATTTGGAAATTCATATAATTCCTGTAAAAACCGGTCAGCTATACTTTACGCTATCACCTAATATTAGACGACATGATGGCAACAAAATACTTGATCCTGTGGTTGTTGTGTATACTGATAATTTTCATCCAAGCAGCACGTTTACGAAAATGTCAAGATGTTTATATTTTCAATATGATGATAGTGATGAGATGGCACCTGATGATTATCTTGCAAAGATAGTTGGTATGAATGATTTTGTGTTCGCAAATTCAGTATGGAAGGATGTGTTTGATAGAGTATCAAAGCTTCAAGGAAACTATTTTACTACAATCTTTTTGGCAATCTTTATAATTTTTGGTTATTTTGTGACAAGTTTCAACTTGATTGTGAACTATTTTATGCATACGCCGGTGCAGAGGAAATATGTCACTAAAGTGGCGCATCAGCGGCGCGCGAGTAGGGGAAGATGGCTCTTTCCTACTCGATTGCGTAACCGATATGCTATGTTAATCTTAATTTCGCCAACTTTCTTTGCAATATTTCTTTTGGTACTCGTAGCGGCATCAAGGTGGGGACGTTTCCTTCCAACCATTTCGTTACAAGGAATTATATTGATTGGTATGTTTCTGGTTGGAATTGATATTTTGTATTTTATAATTATTGGGAAACTATTCATTAAAAAAATCAATGAATAGCAAATTTCACTACGAATGGGCAGTCCTGCCCATACTTCGGGTAGGACTGAAAGGAATGGCGGAGATAGGGTTGTAAAATAAATTCATTTATCCTTCCATACCATAAAATTGTATTTTCCAATCCCCTTGCTCTTTGACAAGTATAACTGTAAGATACAGAAACATATCGTTATAATTGCTGTCCCTAAATTCTATGGAAACAGTACATTTTCCATTTTCAACCTTTCTCTCGTCAGTATCTGACAATCCTTTTACCGTTAAATCACTGATCATTCCTGTACCTTCATAGATCTCAGCCGCCCCTTCATATGTACTTGCCAGAAACATTTGAACAGCGCCAGCATCTCCAGCAAAATATGATTCTGCGAATGCCTCCATATTAGTTCTGATTTTCTGACAATCTTCAGCTCCCAGATATTCGCCTGTTTCTGCGGTATGATTCACCAGATCAGTTTCATTTGACAACGCGAATGTATTCACAATCACAGGAAATTCTCGCCCCCATCCTTCTTCAAAATCTACTGGATAAAGATAGAATATAGCCCATACGTCATTTTCATATACTTTCTGTTCGGCATGATATAATAAATCTCCTTCCTGTTTCCGCCACGTATAGGAGTCCTCTTCTGTATAACCATCATCTTTCAATTTCTGATTCACAGAGTCCTCTGATTCTCCTTCAAAATGCGTTACCCAAAGTGTGACCTGTTCATTGATATTCGTTTTCCAAAGGTCAGGACCAGATAGATACCACTGCTCATCATCAGGCAGATAAAAAGAATAGCCATCACCAATGGCAAGCGTAGCCTGTTTTTGTTCCTGCTCGCCTTCTTTCGAAAAGGTAAATGTCATTGTATTTTCCAAGGTCTGATGATCGGCAGAGGGATTGTCAACAGAGAGCGGATCAGTTTGAGCGGCGTCCAGCTCGGATACGTTTCCCAGAGCTTGATCTGCTGCGTCCTTGTTTTCGATAGTTTTGTTTGTATTCTCTTTTGTAACGGAACAGCCTACCAGCATGCCCAAAGTGATTGACAGAATAACTGCACAGATCAATATAGAAATTCCATTTTTCTTTCTGTTTCTTATCAATATATTTTTAAACCGTTTTTTCATAATCTTTTTTCCGCCATAAAATTGCGTGGATAAAACCGTTTTTCTGACACATTGTTTATGAAGCATGGACAACAAGGTTTCTGTATATGCTTTCCGCAGCGCAAAACTTGTGCCTTGTGTAACTCGTTCATCACAGGACAGCTCCATATCAATAACGGCTTCCTTCTGCATTATCCAGATGACTGGGTTGAACCAGTGGACAGCATTCGCAGTTACGAAAAGCAGTTTCAGATACACATCGCCCCGTTTTAAATGAACCAACTCATGTTTTAAGATAAAAAACAAATCTTCAGAACAATACTGCTCTTTGGGTAAAACTAGAACAGGTTTTATAAAGCCTATTATCATAGGGCTTTCAGCTTCATCATATTCCATCACGCACACTGTACGTCTGATATGCAATTCGCGTTTTAGCTGAACGATCTGGCTTAAAATATGTTTTTCTTTTATGATTTTTCCCTTTATTCTCACCTGTCGTTTATAGTGGGAATAACTGATCAGATGTACAGATATAAAAATCAGGCTGCCAATAATCCAGACAAGAGCCACGATATCAAGCAGGGTGATACTTGCTGTATTTTTTTCAGCCGAGGCTTTGATTGGAGCGGTCATCTGCGCCGGTATTTCAACAACAATCCTGCGATATGGCATCGCTGTGCCAGTTGGATTGTCTGTATTGTATTCTTTAGATTTAGTACCTATTTCAGCATTCGATTGTGACGCGCTATCCAGAACATACTGCCCATTTGTTCCGCCAAAAGGAATAAGCAGCCGCAATGCAAGAAAAATCCAAATCAGGTATTTCCATTTGGCAGCATACCTTTTGTTTAAAAATGGTGTCAGAAAAATCAATCCGATCACGACCAATCCAATCGATACTGAAATTCCCAAAATGGATAAAAATATATTTCCCATCATTCATCCTCCAATTTGTCCAAAAAATCTCTGAGTTCTTGAATATCAGAGCTTTTGATTTCTTTATTACTATATAGTGCAGTGATCATATTCTGTATCGAATTATTATACAGCTTTTCGAGAAAATGTTTACTAGCTCTGGTTTTGTATTCATTTTCCGAAATAATCGAAGAATACAGATTTCTTCCTGTTGAGCGGTCACAACTGATAAATCCTTTATCAGCCAGCCTTGTCAATGATGTCATTAATGTGGAAAGCTGCCAGTTTCTTCGTTCCTGTAATTCTTTTAAAATATAATTTGAAGTTACAGGATTTCCACTGTCCCAAACCACCTGCATGATTTCTAGTTCTGCCTCCCCTAATTTTTTTAGCGTAGTTCCCATATATTGATGCCTCCTTTTATACAATTGTATAATTCATTATACGGTCGTATATCGAAACTGTCAAGAGAAATCATAATAACGGAACCTTTTTGTCGCGTTTCTGTCGTGATATTGTCACTGTGCAAAAGGCAGAAAATGGACGATACTATTAATAGAAACAGTGATGAAGGAGGCGCAGATTCATGCAGGTTTATAACATATCAAATCAAATTCATGATAAAATGACCCACAATGCCAATCAGCCAAAGACATTTCGGGAAGAGTTTGCCACCATGCTTCCAGCCAGCATAAAGCAGATTGAGCAGGCAGAAACAGGTGGTGTAGCATTGGGTTTTACCATGGTTCCAGAAGAAGGAAAGCAAGTGGTATATGGTATGTCAGCAAGGCTTTCTGAAAAATCTACAAAGGACAATCCTATAGTGCAGATTCGTTCGAATTTAAACGGCGAAAATAAAGTGTATTCGGTGGAAATTCGGAAGATTAACCCACAACATGCATCACAGATGGAGATGTTTGCACTGTGCAGTTATGCAGACTATGCAGGAGAAGGTACTGGTAGTACATTTGGTTCATACCATACGCTCAGAATGATGCAGGATACCGCAGAAACAAGCGGTGTTACGCCGACAGTGAGTGATGGGGAATCAGCGGTGGACAATTTTATGAATGCAAAAAGAAACTGGATCAGCATTTGCACGCAAGCATCTGCATTATTGAAGGAGAGCTCGGAAATGAGCGTCAGAGATTTATTTTTAAAAGGAAGGAAACTTACGAATTTTTTAGAGAGGCAAGAATTTTAATGGAAAGGAATGGTATATAAATGTCAGGAGTAAACAATGTCACATTCAGTTATCAGGAGTACAAAGCCTATGTAAAGAACAACAAGGATTTCAGACTGGCAAACCGGACGTACAGCATGGAACTGGGCAATTCAGCAGGGGACGGGCGCGTGCTGGCAAACAGTTCATACAGGGATACAAAAACAGGCGCCAGCTATCGTCTGACAGCAGCGTATGATGAAAATTTTTCGGCAGATACACCCTATATGAAGGTGACAGCGGAGGGCGCAGACCAAAGAAAGCAGGAGTTTATTATTAATATTGATGAAATTGATGTCAACGCTGCGTCAGATTTTGAGATGTTTGCACTATGCAGTTATGCTGATGCACACGAAAAGAAAACAGAAGGTGCAAAAAGCAGTTGGGACATGCTCAATACATATGTTCATGATGCGCTGTCAGAAGCAGCTTCCGGTCAGGAAGAAGGCTTTGGACAAAAACGCGATTGGCTTGCTATGGTCGAGGAAGAAAAAGAGACATGTATGGCGTCGAAACTTTACGGTCAGGTGGCAGATGGGAATAAACTGGTGCATCTGCTTGAAACGTATGGGATGCCAAAGGAGGTGGAAATGCTGCGCGTGGACGCCAATACACTGATTCCAGTGGACAATGCAATTTATGTGCAGGATTTGGACGGCGGCTATGCGCAAATGCAGTTTGACAGCAAGGGTGAGATTACATATGTGAATCATCTGAACAAGAGCGCAGGCTGGAGTATGAAGGCTTCGCACGAGATGCTTGAAAAGGCACGTAACTTAGGTTCTGAATTTGCTTTTTATATGAGTGACCAGTCCTTTTGGGAAAGCTATCTCAATGGCAGCAAAGATGCAGAAGCGTTGAAAGCAGCAATGGATTATCAAACGATTCGTTCAGAATTTTTGAATCAGTTGCCGGAGTCTGTGAGACAGGCATGGGAAAAAGCCGCAGAGGAAGCAGGAACAGATGGATTGGGAATTGATGAGGAGGGAGCATTGCTTTATCCGTCCGAGTATCTAAAGCAGTATCTGTCGGCGCTGATGAGTGGTGAGAGCACAAGAATCTGCGGAGATACTGTTGAGAGTGTGCTGGAATTTGCAAAGACCGCACTATCTCATCTGAAAGATTCCAGCCAGCCGAAATACAGCACAGCGTTGCAGGATTTTAAGGATCAGGAGAGGAGATTTTATCAGAAGCTTATAGGGTATTTGGATAAAACAAAGCTATGATAATATGTTTCTCAGACAGGTTATTTTGCAGAATGATATTCCCTCTGAAGGAAAGTATCCTGAGTTAAAACCAGAGATTTCAATACAAGACGATATGGTAGTTTTTCGGAAGCATTGGGAGAGTTGAATTGATGAAATAACGAAGGCATTAGCGGAAAATATTCGTTAGTGCCTTTTATAGTGTTTGCAGTTATGGAACATATAATTGACCGCATTGAAACAAAAAGCACCTTGTGTTAAGTTGAAAAAAGATTATAATAGAATTAAAAATACATAGATATAAGATATCGTCAATGATCGGAGGTATATCAATGCTTACAAGACAGCAAAATATTTTTTTGGCAAAGAAGATATTTACAGAACTGGTATTTAACACTGCGTATATAGAAGGGTGCAATGTAACTTTTCCGCAGACACAGACAATAATAGATGGCGCTGTGATTAATGGTGTATCTGTGGATGATATACAGACCGTTTTAAATCTTAGAGATGGATGGAAATTTATTATCAATTCTGTAGATGCACCATTGACACTTGCGTATATTTGCAAGGTGAACGAATATGTATCAAGAAACGAAAGCTTGGAGTGGGGTGTATTGAGAAAAGGAACAGTCGGCGTAGGGGACTTTATACCGACGATTCCAGTGAAAGAGGAGGTTATGAAAAAAATTGACCATATCAACGCCATCAATACGCCTGCGGAACGGGCACTTGAGTATTTTGCATATGCTTGTAAGCAGCAGTTATTTTGGGATGGAAACAAACGGACTTCGACAATGGTTGCCAGTAAGATTCTGATCGAAAACGGAGAAGGCATTTTAACAATTGGAAAAGATTATGCAGAGGAATTTAACAGAACGTTAAATCATTGGTACTTAAAGGATGAAGTGCAGCCTTTGAAAGACTGTCTGAAAAAGTGTATTAAAACACTACAGCTCTAGTCGAGAGGAGTATTGAGGGGAAAAATGGAATCAAAATATAATATGACACAAAAGGAGAATATTTTTCTGGCAAAACGCAATATCGTAGATTATATATGGAAGAGTGCGAATCTTGAGGGAATCGGTGTAACGTATCCAGACACACAGGCAATTTACAATGGAATGGCAGTATCTGGATATACAATCGAGGATATTAATGCAATCAATGACTTAAAGCATGCATGGCAATTTCTGCTCGATAACATAAGTGAAGAACTTAATTTGGCATTTGTAAAGAAAGTACATATGATACTAGGAAGATATACGATCATCAATGCGGGAACTTTTCGGCGGGATGAAGTGAGAATAGGCGGTACGGACTGGATACCTGAATTGCCCGATGAAAAAAAGGCGGAAAGTGAACTAGGGAATATTTTAGAAAGCAAAACTGTTCCCATTAGTAAAGCGTTAGATCTGACATTATATTTGATGAGAGCACAGTTATTTTACGATGGAAATAAAAGAATTGCGATGCTGATAGGAAATAAACTAATGATTGAGAACGGGCAGGGAATCATATCTGTCGCGCAAAAAGATATAAAAGATTTTTACAAGTTGTTAGCATCATACTATGAGACGGGAGATCAATCTGATTTAAAACAATTTTTATATGATCATTGCATTGACGGAATGATGTTTCATCATTGAAGGGAGACAGAAAATGTTACGTTATTTTAATACTTTGTGATCAACAGAGAGCGTCAATATGGAAAGACAACAGCACTTCGTGCGCTTGCAGAGAATTTGCAAGTGCGAAAACTTTTACATGGGCAATATGCAGGAAGGCAAAAGAAAATAAAAGCCCCATTGTGGAAGCAGTGATTTAAAGTCAATATGAACTTTTCAGTTGCGCATTTTCCATCAACGTAGTATGATAGAGTTATGTTAAAAACGAAACGAATGTTTATACAAAAGGAGGGCGTACAAGTGCAGTTTGAATTGGTGGAAGAGGACAATATCAATGTATCCAAACAGACATATTACTATGATTACGAAGAGTATGAGGATGACAAGGGGCCGGCAACCATGATTGAGGAGATTCTGGCACATGATGCGTTTCCCAAGCTGGACGAGCTGGTCATTGGCAATTGGGGCGCATGGGATGGCAGTTGTCAGCCGATTATTGACGGCATCATAGAAAATAAGGAGAAGTTTTCGCATATTCAGAAAGTATTCATTGGAAATATGGATTATGAGGCCTGCGAGGTATCATGGATTTTGCAGGGAAATTACAGCAAGCTGTGGGCGGCGATGCCGCAGCTTAGGGAGCTGACCATCAAGGGAAGCAATGAGTTAGTGTTAGGGGAGATCTGTCATGAGGAACTTGAGGCGTTGACAATTATCTGCGGCGGGCTTCCTGTAAGTGTCATTCAGTCAATACAAAATGCAAAGCTTCCGAAGCTGAAAAAGCTGCTGCTTTTTATCGGTGTAGAAAATTATGGGTTTGACGGAAACGAGAATACGATCAAAGAACTTTTGGCACATGCGCAGTTCCCGGAGCTGACCGAGCTTGGCATTACGGACAGCGAGATACAGGATGAACTGACAGAGGTGGTGCTGGACAGCAAATTTATGGAGCAGATTACGACGCTGGACTTGTCAAACGGTACGTTGACAGACAAGGGCGGTGCGCTGCTTTTGGAAAAAATCCCTCAATATCCAAATATCAGGAAACTGGACATACATCACAACTATCTGTCAGTGAACATGGCAAAAAAATTAGAAGCGCTTCCAATCGAAGTCGATGCGTCTGAGATCGAACAGTCATGGGCGCATGGTGGCAGGATTTATATGAATGCGCTGTTGACAGAATGAGACAGGCAGTGATATTAGGCAGCTCTGACACCAAGAGGACGATCTATCTGGAAAAGGCAGCAGCACAGGAAGGGGTGTCTGTAACGCTTGTGGATTGGCAGGACTGGGAGACGTATCACGACCTGCCTGACGCAGAAGAGCTGCTGGTAAAAATCGACCCGCCGCGCTGGACCAGTTGTTCTCTAGCGAAGCTCAACCAGTTGGCAGATGGCTACATGCACGAGCTTGAACAGTTGAGCAGACTGGCGAAATGTCGGGCTGTGACATTTCTAAATGAGCCTTCTGTGATTGCGGGACTGCTGGACAAGCGGGCTTGCAAAGAGAGATTACAGCAGGCGGGGCTGCCTGTGACGGAAACGATACGGCTGTCGGATTGCTCGAACGATGGAAAACTGACGGTGGAGATGCTGTTGGAGGAGATGCGCAGACAGCGGGTGCATCAGGTGTTTATCAAGCCAGTAATGGGTTCAGGAGCAGCAGGTGTATCCGCGCTGCGGTGGAATGCGCGTACAGGGCAGATGGCACTCTATACCTGTGCGCTGCTGGATGCAGATGCGGGGCTTATCAATACCAAGTGTCTGCGCCGCTTTTCGAAAGCCAAGGATATTCTGCCACTGCTGCGTCAGATTCTGGCGCTGGATTGTATCATAGAGCGATGGTATCCCAAAGCGGTGCATCAGGGCTGTTCTTATGATCTGCGGGCAGTCGTGCAGGAGGGCAAAGTAGATTTTCTGCTGGCGAGACTTTCAAAGGGAGGTCCGATCACAAACCTTCATCTGAACAATCACCCGTTGGAGATTACGGCGCTGGGGCTGTCAGAGCAGTTGCTGGAGGACATTGCGATATTGTGCCGGGATTGCGTGAAAGCGTATCCGGGACTTAGAAGTGCAGGGATTGATATTCTGCTGGAAAAAGGGCATATGCGGCCTAGAATTATAGAAATGAATGCGCAGGGAGATTTAATTTATCAAGATATTTATCATGAAAATGTAATTTACAGTCATCAGGCGCGTATGATCAAAAATTGGCTGCAAATGGAAGCATTGAAAGAAGCACTATAAATATGAAAAGAATTGATCATGATAATGGAGAAAATAAAAATGAGTGAAGATACAGTCAGATCAACGGAACAGGAGGTGCCTGTTCGTTTGTTTGCGCCTTCGAGAGAGGATCGGAAACCGTCTGTGGATATGGCTCAGGTGGTTGGAACTTCGGATATTTTGTTCGTATGTCTGGATACACTGCGCTACGATGTGGCAGTGCAGGAGGAAGCATCAGGCGGCACACCTGTGCTGAACCAGTATGGTTCGTGGCAGAAATGTCAGGCGCCGGGAAATTTTACATATCCATCACATCATGCGATGTTTGCGGGATTTCTGCCTTGTCAGTATGATGCAAAAAGCGTGGCGGACAGAGAGCTTCTATTTTTCCCGAAAGCAATAGGGCTTGGAAACAAAACGCCGGAGGGTGCATACGCCTTCTCAGGAAGCACGATTATGGAAGGGCTTGAAAAAGAAGGCTATGATACGTGGTGTGTGGGCGGCGTGGCTTTTTTTGATAAGCGTTCGGACTTAGGCAAAGTCTTTCCATCTTATTTTCAAAAAAGTTATTGGAACCCTTCCTTTAGCTGCCCAGTGAAGGACAGCACGAAAAACCAAGTGGATTTTATTTTGAAAAAAGTATCGAAGGCAGATCCAGACCAGCATATTTTTCTGTATCTGAATGTGGATGCAATCCATTATCCGAACTATTTTTATCTCGAGGGTGCTCTTGGGGACAGTGTTCAGAGTCATGCGGCGGCGCTTCGCTATGTCGATGGAGAGCTGGGAAGATTGTTTACAGAGTGGAAAAAGTTGCGGGGCAGTACATTTGTGATTTGCTGTTCGGATCATGGCACTTGTTATGGAGAGGATGGCTGCCAGTTTCACGGTGTCAACCATCCAGTTGTCAATACCATTCCCTATAAGCATTTCTTTATTTGATGCGATGACGAAGCAACAGGGTGTGAGCAGTAGTTCGTACATGAAAAGATAAAATCAGGAAGGGCAGCATTTATGAAGCTGTATATTCAATATATGTATAGCTATCCGCATAAAACAGCATATCGACCGTTGAAGGGTGTTTATTTGAGGGATTATGCATCGGTACTCGCAGGCAAAGGGCATGGATTGTACCTTCATATACCATTTTGCCAGTCAAAATGCGGTTACTGTAATCTGTTCTCTGTGACAGGGCTGGGACAGGAGGCGGCGGATCGGTATCTGACGGCGGTTGAACGCCAGAGCAGCCAGTATCAGGAGATTTTAACGTCTGTTGGAACGGAGTTTTCCGAGCTGGTCATCGGCGGAGGGACGCCCTTGTATTTGACGGTGCAGCAGCTTGAGCGTATGTTTCATATAGTAACATGCTATTTTCGGTTCAGCGAAAACCGCAGTTTGGTGGTGGAGACAGCGCCGAATCAGACAACTAGAGAAAAACTGGAATTGTTAAAGCAGGCGGGCGTATCGAGAATCAGCATGGGAATCCAGAGTTTTTCAGACAAAGAGCTGTCTGTATTGGGCAGGCAGCATAATGCAGAAAAAGCGCGGCAGGCATTCGCGCTGATAAAAACTTATGATTTTCCCTGTGTCAATGTAGACTTTATCTATGGGATTCCGGGGCAGACAGCCGCAAGTCTGCTGGAGTCGTTAAAAGAAGCCTTACAGTTTGAGCCGGAGGAAATATTTTTGTATCCGCTGTATGTGAAGCACGGTGCGCGCATGGAGCGTGAAGGGGTTGTTTTGGAACCGGAGACTGCCTTTGCGCAGTATCAGGCGGCGAGCAGTTTCCTGCGCGGCAATGGATACCGTCAGGATTCCATGCGTCGTTTTGTGCGGCAGACAACCGCACGCGCTTTCTCGGAATGTGGTTTTGGCACTTCTATTGGACTGGGCTGCGGTGGGAGAAGTTATCTGGGGAAACTGCATTTTTGCAGTCCGTATGCCATCACTAGAAGTGACTGTCTGGCGCGGCTGAAAGACTATGAGAATACAGCAGATTTTATGGAAATTACCCACGGAATAATCTTGTCCGAGGAGGAGATCAAAAGGCGCTATGTCATTCGACATTTACTGATTCGCCCCGGACTGGAGCTGGAGCGGTATCAGGAGCTTTTTGGCGAAGATGTGCTCGATGCATTCTCCTTGCTGCGTGCGTGGATTGAGCAGGGATACGCGGTGTTGGAGGAGAACGGATTTCTTTCACTGACGGAGGCTGGGCTGGGTGTCTCTGACTATCTTGGACCGCAGCTTATTTCTCCAGCAGTAGATCAAGCAATGCATGAATGGGAGGTCATACATGGACAGACACATGATACTGTATCGCGGAAGCCTTAAAAGCTGCAATTACCACTGTTCATACTGTCCCTTTTCCAAGCATCCTATGTCGGCGAGGGCGCTTGAAAAAGACAGAGAGCAGTGGTTTTCTTTTATCAGAAGTTTTCAGGAGAAGGCGGAGAGAATGCAAATCGGAGCATTGATGGTCGTGCCCTATGGCGAGGCGATGATTCATCGGTGGTACTGGGAAGGACTGGCACAGCTTAGTACACTCGCACAGCTCGATGCAGTTGGGATACAGACAAACCTGAGTTTTTCGGTCACTGATTTTATGAACTGCTATGTCGGCGCAGGCGGAGTGCCTGCGAAACTGCGTCTATGGGCTACATTTCACCCTGAAATGACAACCGTGTCAGATTTTGCTGCCAAGTGCAAGCGGCTTCGTGAAAAAGGCATTCAGCTCTGTGCAGGCAGTGTTGGCGTGCCGGAAAACTTGGATTTACTGCGGCAGCTCAAGCGCGGGCTGGACGGAATATATCTCTGGGTGAATAAAATGGACGGCTTGCGGCGGGCATACACGCAGGACGAGCTAGAAGTGCTTATGGAGATTGATCCATATTTTGAGCGGGAACTGATGTTGCTTTCAGCCAATGCAGCAATGTGTCAGGGGCGGCTTTTTGTGGAGGCAGATGGAAAGCTTCACACATGCAATATCAGTTCGGTTATGAGACAACATACAAGCTTTGAGTCAATCGAAAATTTTCCACCTCCAGAATGTAGCAGAACACAGTGCTCATGTTACCTCGCATATGGCGGAAGAACGGATTTTATGAATCAAATCCTGTTTGGCCCGTATCCGCTGTTTCGCATTCCGCGTCGTCCGAAAGCGGTATTTTTGGACATTGAGGGAACCCTGCTGCCAGAGGCAGAGAGCGATGCGGTTTCTGATGGCGTAATGGCGGGATTAAACGCGCTTGCAAGGGAGGCGATCCCTTTATTTTTTGCCACGACGCTGCCGTATGAAAAGGCGGTCAAGCGCTGCCGCAAAATCCGTCATCTGTTTGCGGGTGGTATTTTTGCAGGCGGAGCCCATCTAGTGTTAGAGGAGGGGCTTGATGTTAGAGAATATTTTTATGAATTGGAAGATACATGGGTGACAGCACTGTCAGTTTTGGAGAAAAAGTTTGCTTTTCGGGTGCTGGCTTACCGCCATCGGGATACACTGTATAAAATTACTTTATTACGCCCGAAGCACAGACCATGGGACAGACAGCAAGCGGAGACTGTCATGAACTGCCTGACGCTTGACAAAACAAAGATACGATATTTTATAGAAAAAAACTGCCTTCAGATTGTTTCTTGGGAGGCGGACAAAAGAGGCGGTGTAGAGAAATTATGCAGTTGGCTGGGGATTTCGCCTAAGGATACTGCGGCGGCTGGCGATTCTGATGAGGACGAGGGAATGTTGGCGCTGTGCGAACGGTGCCACCCGACCCAGCGAAAATAATTTATGTTAAAAAATAGCTGTCTGCTTTTCTGAGGAGCAGGACAGCGTCAAATGCTATCGTCTTAATGAAATCTTAAACATTTACCCAATTGGAACTTAATGATATATCAGCTATACTTTTTACATGCAGGGAGGAGCGCGATTTTTCCTGCTGAATGAAAAAACGAACCGGGGAGAGAGAACATGTACAACGTACTGGTGTGTGATGATGAGAAGGATATTGTGTCGGCTTTGCGTATCTATTTGACGACCGAGGGATATCAAGTGTACGAAGCCTACAATGGAAAGGAGGCTTTGGAGATACTTTCGAGAGAGGAAATCCATCTGGTGCTCATGGATATCATGATGCCTGTGATGGATGGCATCACCGCGATGGTAAAGCTTCGAGAGCAGAGTAATGTGCCTGTCATCATGCTGACAGCAAAGAGCGAGGACACGGATAAGGTGCTGGGGCTCAATATCGGCGCAGATGACTATGTGACAAAGCCGTTTAACCCAGTAGAGCTTCAGGCGCGGGTGAAATCTCAGCTTCGGCGCTATATGCAGCTTGGGAGCGGTATGATGACAAAAGCAAGTGAGACGCTGACGATCGGCGGCATCGAGCTTGACGACCGCACCAAGGAGGTGACGCTGGACGGGGAAAAAGCGGCGCTGACACCGACAGAGTATGATATCCTCAAGCTTCTTATGGAAAACCCGGGAAAAGTCTACTCACCGGCACAGATTTATGCGGCTGTATGGAATGACAGTCCATATGGTACAGAGAACACTGTGGCAGTTCATATCAGGCATTTGCGGGAGAAGCTTGAGTACAATCCGGCAGAGCCTAGATATCTGAAATCTGTCTGGGGACGTGGATATAAGCTGGAAAAATAGCTGGTATCGCAAAAAGAACAAACAATGTATATAAGGAACTGTGATGAAATTACTCATGACAATTACTTGTCATAAGTAATTTCATCACAGTTCCTAAGAAGGGTAAAAAAGGGTGATGTTTCGTGAAAAAGTTAAGAGAGTCCATGCTCGCAAAATCTGCTGCATGGGTAATATGTATCATTGCAGCGATGGGATGTGCTGTGATGGGAATCTGTGTCCTGGTAGGGATCATGGATAGCTCGATGATCAACAGCACACGTTCGGAGATGTTAAAAGATGCTTATGAGAGTGTCAACGTAGACTATTCGATTGATGTAATCAACCATCTTGATTTTGACATCAATAATTATAGAGAGTATCTAAGCAGCCAGTATTTTAAGTGTGGGATTATCAAGTCAGACAGTCTCAAGGACATCAATTTTCATGATAAGGCTTCGTATCTGGAAACGAATCTGACAGACAGTGAGCTTGAGGAGTTGGATCCAGACCAGTTGTATATTTGTCGGGTGCTTAGGGATTATAATGGGTTTCGGCGTAATTTGACGATGGGGTATTATGGTCAGTATGATGATATTGCGGTGTTGGATGGCAGAGAGCTGGACAGCCAATATTCTACATGGGCATATTTGTATGCGGACCGAATCTGTTTTGATACTGTCAAAGGCATCATTTATTACCGCGCGGAGGGCGATTATTATCCAGTGCAGAATGTATCCTTGTGTTATGATGGCGCAGAGGGCAAAACGACTTACAATTATCAGTATGATTATGAGAAAAAGGCATACCGTCTGAATGATAAGACGCAAGGAGATGGCATTGTGCGGGCGGATGAATTTTCTTCTGAACAACCAGAAGAGGCACTGGAGCCAGAAGAGATACTAGAATCAGAAGAGGCACTGGAACCAGAAGAGGCATTGGGAAAAACACAAGCAGCTTCATCAGAGCATACGGATAAGCCGGAAGCGCAGCGCATCAAGACAGATCCTATTGAAGAACTTCTTGGCAGAAGTATGGATATTGGAAGCATTGTCAATCTGGCAGCATTGAATAACACCGAGTTCAATTACAGGAATTGGGGAAAAATCCTTCTCGACAATATCAGGAGTATCCAAGGGAATGAACTTACCCCGATAGACTCGGACAGTTTATCTAAAAATCTGTTTATCAATAAAGAGGGATACTATCTCAACGAGGATTTTACGCTGGTCGTTGAAAAAAAGGCTCCGACAGAGAGCTACTGGGTAGTCTCTATCGTGCCAGACGCTGTTCCAAAAGAGCTGGAGGGAAGCCTGTACAATCAGAAGGGCTGGCTCGTGGAGGCGTATTATGACATCTTCGAGATGGGGCCTTTGCAGGGGCTTGGAATCAGCTTAGCCGTGATGCTGCTGTCATTTGTATTTCTTGTCTATGCGGCGGGACACCGCAGAGGAGCCGACGGGATTGTGCTCACAATGATTGACAGGATTCCGATTGATGTGTTTAGTATCGCTGTATTGATTGTGGAAACCGTGTTGTTTTTTATGGGAATTTATGTGGTGGCAGAGGGAGGAATGTCGCGTTATGCCAAAGCCTGTATAGGGCTGATCGGAGCTTTTGTGGTTGTGATGGCAGTGGCTGCACTCGCGTATGTGCTGAGCCTGTGCACACGGTTTAAAGCTGGCAAATGGTGGCAGAACAGTATTTGCTACCGTGTGTATCGCTGGTGCCGTGACGGGATTCGGTTTATTTTTTGCAATATCGGCCTGCTGTGGAAGATTGTGTTTATCGTTGGGGGAATCTCCTTTGTGGAGTTGTTTATCTTACTAGCGTTTAACCGGGGTGCGGTTATGCTGTTCTGGTTTCTGGGCAAAATCCTGCTTTGCGTGGTTTTATGTTTGCTGTTCGTCCAGTTGTATGAGCTGCAAAAGGCAAGTCAGAATATGGCAGAGGGAAATCTGTCGTACAAAGTCAACACGGCGAAAATGTTCTGGGAGTGCAGAAAGCATGGCGAAAATCTGAATAAAATCAACAAGGGAATGACCAAGGCAGTCGATGAGCGCATGAAAAGTGAGCGTCTCAAGACGGAGCTGATCACAAACGTGTCGCATGATATCAAGACGCCGCTCACGTCGATTATCAACTACGTCGATCTGCTCTCGAAAGAAGAACTGCACAATGAGAAGGCGGCTGAATATCTCGAAGTGCTGGACAGACAGTCCTCCAAACTAAAAAAGCTGATTGAAGATTTGGTGGAAGCCTCCAAGGCATCTTCTGGCAATCTGGCAGTTGACAGCCAGCAGCTTGAGGTCGGTGTGTTTATGACTCAGACGGTCGGTGAGTTTGAAGAGAAGCTTGCGGCGGCAGGACTAGAGCTGATCATCAGCAAGCCCGATGAGCCAGTATATATTATGGCAGATGGACGGCATGTGTGGCGTGTTATTGACAATCTGATGAACAATATCTGCAAGTATGCACAGACAGGCTCGAGGGTCTATGTTAATCTGGAAGCTGTGTCAGCTCGTGTGAGTATCACGTTTCGGAACATTTCCAAGTACCCTTTGAATATCAGCGGTGAGGAGTTGATGGAGCGCTTTGTGCGCGGGGACGCATCGCGCAATACGGAGGGACATGGTCTGGGGCTTTCCATCGCACAGAGTCTGATGAAACTGATCGACGGAGAGATGGAGATTGTCGTAGATGGTGATCTATTCAAAGTAATTCTTGCATTCAACAGATATACTCCGACTGTTGTTGAGATTACGCCAAAGGATTGAAAATACTATGCGAACATTGACAGAAATAGTCGTGATTTGGTATAATATCCATAGAAGCTTGCTCACAAAGGGCACAATGGTAAATTACTGAATTAGATATAAAAGGATGTTTGCAATGCGAAAAATTTTTGAGATGAAACAAACAATAATGATCTGTCTGATCGCAGTTATGCTGACTGGCGGCATGGGGGCGCGCTCCTATGCCGCCGAAGTTGTTGACACGCAGTTTGAGGAGGAGAACGCTGAAATATCGGTGCCAGAAGGAATCAAGACAGATGCCATGGACGAATTACAGCAGGCAAAAGTGCGTCATGTGCGCTGTACAGTGGATAAAAATGGCACGGTTACTTATGAGGCGATCCTGAGCAGTGGATTGTTTGCTTCAGATGACGGAATGCTGTATTTATTTGAGATGGCGCCCTATGAATACAATGTTACTGCTGACACAGATGTCATAGCATCTGCGCCGCAGGATGAGTCACAGACGACAGTACAATTTACGTTTCCAGTGAATTTCAGACAGGAGGATACTAGACTATATTCAAAGTTTGCCATAGGAATAAGAAGCGGTGGTGCAGTGCATCTGGTGACAGAGCCGATGTACATTACGAATCCTGAGGCACTTGCATGGAATACATTGATGAGATATCCCAGAACAAAGAAATCGACACAGGGCGAGGAATTCAATAATGTTTTTATGGATGGGACCTACGGACCAGAGCTTGGCTGGGTGTTTAAGACATTGCAGGTTTTGAATACCGGAGACTGTGAAGCGCTGACACATCCGATGTCGAGAGCAGATGCAAGAGCTGCGGATGCCCGCAGAATTAAAAATCCGATGTACTATATGTTTAATGCGTCAGATGAGGAGGGTGTCAGGACACTGGCTGCCAATATGGAGTATTATGTGGCAAACTCCAAGGGCGGAGAGAACTGGATCATCGGAAATGAAGTCAATACCCGCACATGGAATTATATGGCATGGACAGACTGGGATACATATATCAAGGAGTATGCGCAGGCGTTCAGAGTGATGTACAATGCGATCATGAGTACGAATGCCAATGCGAGGGTTTATGTGTGCCTAGACCAAATCTGGGATAAGAATCTGACACCCTCTGACAAAGAGTATTATCAGTATATGGATGGGAAAGATTTTCTTGAGAAATTCAATGCACTGATCAAGCAGGGCGGAGATATCAACTGGGGCGTTGCGCAGCATCCCTATACCAATCCGATGGGATATGCGAAATTCTGGGACATGTCTGGATGCAAAAAAGGCGATGCGTATGCCGCGCAGGTTGCGGCGGGACAGGTTGTCACATTTCAGAATTTATCTGTGCTCACCGACTTTATGCAGACGCCCGCGATGCTTGATACAAACGGAAATGTCAGACATATCATACTGAGTGAGATGGGGATCTCGAACGCGCAGGGAAGTGAGATTCAGGCAGCAGCGCTGTGTGCATCCTATGCGGCGGTCATGGATAATCCACTGATAGATGAAATGATGTATCTGCTAGTTTACAGTGATCCGGGAATGGATTCGTCGCTCGACTCATTTTCACAGAAAATCTATGACGAGATGGATGGAGCGAATGCTGATTTATATTTGGACTGGGCAAAATCTTACATAGGAATCAGCGATTGGTCTGAAATAATTTGGTAGCCGGGGTAATGGATATGAACAGTGATGCGGAAAATAGTATTCGGAACAGGGTTCGGCTGGGGCTTCATGCAGGCAATGGTAATTTCCTGCTCTTGAGGCATTACAATACACTTGTTCTGTCGGAGAGCGGGAAAGCGCAGATTGAACAGGAGAATCCGGACATGCTTGTGTGCCTGCATGATTTTAAAGTGTCAGATATCATCAGCGTGTTTGAACCATTTCTTGATTTTGCGCGGAGTGCGTTTGGACCTTTTTCGGAAGAGCAGATTGACGGGCTTCTCGAGGAATGCAAGGTCTATAGCCTGCACAAATCCGTGTTTAAGAGCTTTTTTCTAAACGGCTTGTGTGTGCGGGAGGAGAATCTTCTGATTGATGAGGTCGCGTTTGAGCAGGATAAAATCGCCTCTGCGGTTGTCAATATTGTCTCGCGTCTTGCAGGGGACAGGCAGGTGATTTTTCTGCTGAATGATATGCAGTATGCAAATGGCTCCTCCATGCATTTTATCCACAATCTGATTGAAGATGATGCGTGTCATAATATTATCGTCATCGCAGCTTACAATGAAGCGAAGGTACCTTTATCCCACATGGAGCCGTTGTGGGATAAATTTTACCGGTATATATGTGAACAAAAGCTGGTGACAGAGACAAGCGCTGGTGTGCTGGGCAGTCCAAACGGCAATTTTAATGATTTTATCTTCTCGGTTGACCGTCTGGACGGCTATATCGTTAAAATCAACAATCTGCTGTTCTGCCTTGATTTTTTGCAGGCAAACTACTATCTTGAAATTATCTATAAGATGATCACCGTGGAGGAGATCACGATTGCGTGGGATTATAAGTGTGAGATTATCAAGATGTACACGCTGGTGTCAATCTACACACAGAATTTTTCCCAAGCGCTGTTATTGTGTGAAAAGCTAAAAGAGCTGCGGGGCCAGTCAAAAGACTTGTCCCTGGAGCATGCATATTACTATTTTATGTGCATGGCGCACATGTATAATGGAAAACTGGACGAGGCGGACAAGTATGCGGGAAAATGTCTTGAGATTGCAGAAAAACAACAGTCGGATTATGACATTTTTATCGCAAAGCTTCTGGGCGTCATGGTAAAAATGTCAGGCTGGCACAATATATTTTTCTGTGCAAATGATATTTCTGTAGATGAGGAAGTCCTGCGTATGGCTGAGGAATACCATTTTTGGAACCATCTGTCGCACATTTATGTCTATGCGTATGACAACCAGCCAGCGCTCTTTGCCGATGAGAACCAGATTGATAGCAGGCTTGTATATTTTAATAAAGGCATCGAGGTCATGAAGGCGCTTGGCAACGAATACTTCATGATGGAGGCGTACCGCAACAATATCATGATTGCGTCCACAAATGGTTTTTTCAAAACGGCGAACTATTACTATGAGAAATGTCATGAGCTGGTGAAAGGTAAGGATGAATATGAGGAGGCAATGATTTACAACGGCGTTGGCTATATATCGTCCGCCATGGAGGAATATGACAAGGCTTTTCGCTGCTATAACTGTGCGCTGTCCAGCTTTTTAAAGATGGAACGAATTGATTATGTGGGTGAGACGCTCTACAATATCGCAATCAACTGCATTATGACGCAGGACTATAAAAATGCGTATGAGTATCTGGAAATGTCCTTCAAAATAGTGAAGGAGATGAAGATGAACAGCCTCCGAGTGTGCAATATCTCGAAGCTTGTGGGGCTTTTGGCACTGTGCAGTCACTATATTGGAAATGAACTCAAATGTGCAATCTACATAGAAAAGACAAGGCTTTTTCTTGAGCATCTGATCGATAAAGATTATGTGCTGGAGGAGAAGGCAATTGTGCATGATTACACCATGTGCAATGATGATTTATTTATCTATTATTTTATTTATGGACTACAGCTTATGGAGAACCAGTCCTATGAGGAGGCTTTTACCAATTTCGAGCTGGCGGAAGGCTGTCTGGACGAGTCCGTAGGGAATCAGTTTTATATTTTTGGACAATACACGATAGAGTTTGCCCGTCTGTGCCGGATACTAGGCAATGATGAGGAGGCAGAACGCCAACTGAAGCTGGCGATAGAGTTTTATGACAGACAGGACTGTCAGGAAAAGGTTGCGCAGTTAACGGCAGAACTGGAAAAAGTGCAGTATGTGTTCCAGAAGCGCAGTCTTTGCTTATCGGAGGAGTTGAAGCAGGAGATTGACAAAGCACTGAGACATGCCTCGGTATACAAGGAAAATCAGGAACAGCAAAAGCGCATGAATTTCCTGTCTGCGTGGCAGAAGATGATTGAGATTGGCAAAAAGACTAAGAAGGAGCTTGTCAAGCCGGCAATCAATGCCTTTGTGCACAATTTTAATATTGACCGTCTGATGCTGGTAAAATGCGGCGGCAATGGACCAGAGGAACTTTTTAACAACACAGGATATGCTTTTGAGGGCGACAGGCAAAGGCACATTGAAGGATTTTTCCAGCGAAACAGACTTGGATTTTCTACCTCTAAGATGAATAATAATTATACAGATTACCTTGATATTGTATCACTGTTTGCTAAAAAGAAGGTGTGTTCGATTATGGGCCTTCCATTTTACTATAACGATACGCTCAAGGCGGTCATGGTGGCTTACATCGAGATGAAGGATAACTGGCATTCGCCGACGAACAGATATCTGCTCGACGAGAGCGATTATGCGGTGTTTGAATTTTTGATGCGCCAGCTATTAAGCTCGATTGACATGCTGGAGGCAAATGATAAGATTAAGCATATGAATGATAAGCTCAATCATCTGGCAGTCACAGACAAGCTGACAGGTTTGTACAACAGAGAAGGATTTTATGGGAATATCAGCAGAATGATTCGAGGCAGGCGCAAGGCAGGAAAGAGACTGCCGATCACGATTATGTATATTGATTTAGATAATTTTAAGTACTACAATGATACCTTTGGGCATGGTGTTGGCGATATTATCCTGACGGGTATGGCAGAAATTTTTCAAAAAGAGGTTGGGGAGAAAGGATTTGTTACCAGATACGGCGGCGATGAATTTTTGATTACACTTTACACAGATGATGAAGCCTGTGCAGGACAGCTTGCGAAAGACATTTATGACCGGGTTGGGCAGGAGGACGGCTTCTCAAAAGCAGTGCAGAAAAAGCTTGGGAAGCGAATTGACATTCCAAAGGAGCATCAGATTTCCTGCTCTATTGGCATCAGCAGCAGGAAGGCACTGTCATCAGAGGAAGATCTTGAAAAGATGGTGAAAGAGGCAGATAAGGTTCTTTATGATGTAAAAAAAGCGGGCAAAGGTTCATACAAATTTTATGCATTAAGCTGTTAAAATGTCTATATGTAAAATAACAAAATTTTGCTGTAAAATATTAGTAAAGATGCAATATGAATAGTGGTTGATATTTTTAGAATGATAGGGTATACTATAGTTAATCTGAAATGTGCGATAACTCTTGTCATTTTGAACCTACATCACTTTAAACGGGATTCCTATATTGTCTGATCAATGTCATGCCCCCCATTATGGCCAGGGGAAGGCAGCGAGAAAGATTGCGGTTGCCCACCTAGCATTGGCTAGGAGTCAAAATACAGGAGCCGGCGTTTCGGGGATACACAAATGAAGCAAAGCAGCCTTAGCGGGCTGCTTTTGTGGTGTATTCAGGTGTGCATTTCAATATGGGGAGGTAGGAAAAAATACTCTATATCAAAGGGTTTTTTAAGAAGCTTTTCATTGTACTTGTGTGGGTCGTCATCGTAGTCGGTATGTACCGGTGCAGTGCATATTTATCGGACTTCGAGGAGGATACAGCGGATAAAGCGGAAGAGAGCGGACCTGAGGAGAATAAAGAGGATACCAAACCAATCAAACCCAATTCAAAAGACCCTGTTCATGATGCGCTGGCACTAGACGGTCAGGTGCGCGTGTTGATTATGAATCAGGGGTATCAAAGTATTTATCATACAGAGCTTGTCATTGCGTGCAGTGAGGAGATGACGATTGACCAAGATGGTAAAATTTCGATGGTTCCATCGGGTTCAGAATATGTTTTAACCCCGAAAAATTTTGAGGGAATCGGACGCATCTGCATTACTGGAAAAAATCAAGGCAGGCTGCAACTCAAAAATCTCGGCAGAAACAGTTCCGCGCAATATCGGGGAAAACTGGAGTGTTTTTCTTCCGCAGAGGGGATTGTGGTGATCAACGAGCTTCCCGTGGAAGAATATCTCTACAGCGTCGTGCCAAGTGAGATGCCCTCGGCTTATCCGGAGGAGGCGCTCAAGGCACAGGCCATCAGTGCGAGGACGTACACGTATTTTCATAAAAAGAGCTATGCTTATCCGGAATGGGAGGCGCATATGGATGACAGCACGGCATTTCAGGTATATATGAACTGTGAGGAGACGCCAAGTGCAGTCCGTGCTGTGAACGACACAAAAAATCAAGTGCTGACGTATGACAACGCGGTTGTGGAGAGTTTTTATTATTCCACTTCCAGCGGATACAATGGAGGCGCCGCGGTGTGGAACGATGCGGCTTCAGCGGCAGATGCATATCTGATTGAGTCCGGAAATGAGCTGTTTGCGGCAAATTCTGAGGAGGGTGAGCAGGCTTACCGTCAGTATATTGACAATGGAAATGAGGCGGATGTTGAGTATCATGAGGCGTGGTACCGGTGGATCTATCGCCGCACGCTCGATGACAATGCTGTCAGGAAAATGCTGCAAAAACTTTATGCATTGTCCAAGACACAGCCGCAGAAAGTGCGTATCCGGTCGAAGTATCTTTCTTCCGACGAACTGCCAAATGAGAAGGGGATTTGCGATATTCGGATTTTGAGGCGCAGAAAGAGCGGCATGGCTGCTGGCATAATGATTGAGACAGAGCATTTTCGGGTAAGCGTGATGACCCAGCATGTAATCAGACAGGCGCTGGGCTGCGTACAGGATACCATCACGAGAAAGGACGGCAGCAGTTATACGATGGGTGAGCTGCTTCCGAGCGCCTATTTTTACATAGAAAAAATTTATGATAAGAACGGAGAAAAAGGGGATACTTTAAAACAGATTATCATACATGGCGCTGGTTACGGGCATGGCTGCGGCATGTCTCAGAACGGCGCAAAGGGACTTGCTGAAAGAGGATTAACCGCAGCGGAGATATTGGCATATTATTATAATGGAGAGATTAAGGCTGTCGATGCGCTCAAGACGGCTGGTTGATGCACACGCAGGCTGGCGTGGCAAGAAGGAGCTGTCCAGAATGTCTATCTATACAAAGTTATACGGATTACAAAAGCAGATACGCAGAACCTTTCAGGAGGCGGAGGTGGGAACCTACGCTTCCGGTGCAGCGTTTTTTTTATTCCTGTCAGTGATACCGATGGTGCTGATTGTCAGCGGAATGCTGCCGCATGAGATGATGCGCAAAAAGGACATGGTGAACATCTCGCAGGCGGTTGTACCAGAAAAAATATACAGCTTTCTGCTAAGCATTGTGGACAGCTACCACGGAAATAATCTGACACTGCTGTCAGTTTCGGCGCTGGTTGTGCTGTGGTCGGCATCAAAGGGAGTGCTGGCGCTGATCAGGGGGCTGAATCATATTTATGAGGTGGGGGAGACAAGGGGATATCTTCTTCTGAGACTGAAAGCCTCATTTTATACGATTTTTCTGCTGCTTGCGATACTGCTCTCAGCCGGCGTGCTTGTCTTTGGCAATACGATTGCGGACTGGCTGATTCCCGACTATGGTCCTGCTGCGCGGCTGTGGCATGTGTTTGGCGGCATACGGCATGTGTTTGTGGCGGGCATGATCTCTGTGGTCTTTTGCACGATGTACAGCCTGCTGCCAAACAATCATATGCCGTGGCGTGAGCATTATCCGGGGGCAGTGGTGACTTCTGTATTCTGGACGCTTTACTCGTTTGGATTTTCTGTATACATTGATTATTTTGGCGGATTTTCCATGTATGGGAGCCTGACGAGCATTGTGATTGTGATGATCTGGCTCTATTTTTGCATGTATATTTTTTTCTGCGGGGCTTTGGTCAACAAGTGGCTTGTGGACGGGTATGTGGACGATTACATCTCGCAGATTTTATGAGTTTGTTGGCGTGTAAAAATTCTGTTATAAATTCCGTTTAATGTCCGCTGCGGCTTGATAAATTTTCCAGAGAATGCTATAATGTTGGAATAAATTACAAAAGTACAGATTTATAAAAAGGGGATTATGTTATGGCAGCTTTATGGAAAGATGAATACAAGGTAGGCATTGAAAAAATTGACGAGCAGCACCGCCAGTTGTTTGACAAAATTGAACAGCTTCTTGAGATTGCCAAGAGCGGTGACAAGGGCAGCAACCAGAAGAAATGTATGGAGATTATCGACTTTCTGGTGGATTACACAGTTTTTCATTTTAATACGGAGGAGGCACTCCAGCGCGAACGGAAGTATGTGAGCTATGCACAGCATATCAAGATACATACTGATTTTAAGAATACGGTTCAGGCGTACAAGGAACTGCTGGCTAAGGATTTTTCGCCAAAGACGCTCAAGAGTTTTATCGGAACGATGCTCGCGTGGCTGGTGAACCATGTCTGTGTCTGCGACCGCAAGATTTTGAAGAATCTGCCGCTGCAAAATATTGAGTCTTTTGCAAATACAGAGAGTTTTATTGAGAATGTGGCGCATAAACTTCTCACAGAGATGTATGACATTCCTATCAAAGGGGTCAAGAGCTGTATTTACAAGGGCAATGTAGAAGGTGCAGTCATTGTCAGGACAGTTGCAGCGGGTGCTGGCAAACATTTGTTTTTGTACGGCATGTCCAGCGAGCTGGCTGGAACCCTGTACAATAAAATCAGCGGTATGAGCCTGCCGCACTTGGATTTTCTGGATGAACTTGAGAAGTCGGCGCTGATGGAAATTGGAAATATCATCACGACATATGCCATGAGTGCGATTGACGAGGGCGGCACTGGCAGCGTCCAGTTTCAGAGCGATTTGTATGTGCATGAATACAATGAGACAGATTACAATATTATTAACAGTGTTATTCTTGAGATCGCGACAGACTGCGGCAAGATGGAGATTTTGTACAGCAGACAGAGATAAGAATGAAAATAAGAACCAAAAACTGCTTGACAATTTTTCTGGGATAACATATGATAGTTTTTAGATATTTTCTTTCATATAAAAATATTTGTAAATGCAATGAAGGTGTTCAGTAGAATCTTAGTTTCTGCCAGAGATCGGAAGTCACCGGCTGAAAGCTTCCCCAGTTCAACTAAGATATCGAATTTCCCACCGGAGCAGCTTTTTTGAAGTTTTGTTTCCGACTTGACGGCTGGGCAGAATGGTAGGAAAAGACGGAGTGACACGTTATGTCTGTGAAGTGTCTATAGAATGTGCAGGTGCAATTGTGTGTAACTGGCACAGGAAACAGGCGTATTGTCTGTTTGATATAGGAATTTGGGTGGTACCGCGGTTTATTCGTCCCTTGCAGAGTTTTTCTGTGAGGGATTTTTTTGTGCATACGGCGTCCAAAGGAAAAGTGTCAGCAGCGCACGAGGATAAATTGAAATGTAAAGGAGAACGAGAATGAAAGAGAAACTAGAGCAGATCAAGGCAGAGGCAATCCGCCAGATCAATGAGAGTGAAGCATTGGACAAATTAAATGACGTTCGTGTCAGTTTTCTGGGGAAGAAGGGAGAACTCACCACGGTCTTAAAGGGTATGAAGGACGTGGCGCCGGAGGACAGGCCCAAAGTCGGACAGCTTGTAAATGAAGCCAGAGCAGAGATTGAGCGGGTGCTCGATGAGGCAAAGACCAGCATGGAGAGAAAGCTTCGGGAGGCGCGCATGAAGGCGGAGGTGATTGACGTGACACTGCCCGCGCAGAAAAACAGTGTGGGGCACCGCCATCCAAACACAATCGCACTCGAGGAGGTAGAGCGCATCTTTATCGGCATGGGATATGAGGTTGTAGAAGGTCCCGAGGTGGAGAAAGATTATTATAACTTCGAGGCGCTCAATATTCCGGCAGACCATCCGGCAAAGGATGAGCAGGATACTTTTTACATCAACAGCGATATCCTGCTCAGAACACAGACATCTGGCGTACAGGTGCATGAGATGGAAAAAGGCAGACTTCCAATACGAATGATCGCGCCAGGGCGTGTGTTTCGCGCAGATGAGGTAGATGCCACACACTCGCCGTCGTTCCATCAGATTGAGGGGCTTGTGATCGACAGAAATATCACGTTTGCCGACCTCAAGGGAACACTTGCAGAGTTTGCAAGAGAGCTGTTTGGCGAGGAGACAAAGGTGAAGTTCAGACCGCATCACTTTCCGTTCACAGAGCCGTCTGCCGAGATGGATGTATCGTGCTTCAAGTGCGGCGGAAGCGGCTGCCGGTTCTGCAAGGGAGAGGGCTGGATTGAGATTTTGGGCTGCGGCATGGTACATCCCAAAGTATTGAGAATGTGCAAGATTGACCCCGAGGAATATTCGGGCTTTGCATTTGGTGTAGGACTGGAGAGAATCGCACTCTTAAAGTATGAGATTGACGATATGCGGCTGTTGTATGAGAATGACATCCGATTCTTAAAGCAGTTTTAAATAGATAGCAAAACAAACAGAAAATGACACGCGTGTCATAGATTGGAGGATAAAATGAACACATCATTATCGTGGATAAAGGCATACGTACCTGAGCTTTCCTGCGGGGACAAGGAGTACTGTGATGCAATGACACTCTCAGGGACAAAGGTAGAGGGATTTACGCGGCTGGACAAAAATCTGGAAAAGATTGTTGTGGGGCACATTGAGAAAATAGAGCGTCACCCAGACGCGGATAAGCTGATTGTCTGTCAGGTCAATGTGGGGGCAGAGACGGTACAGATAGTGACAGGTGCACAGAATCTCAAAGAAGGGGATTATGTTCCGACTGTCCTTGACGGCGGCAGGGTAGCAGGAGGACATGACGGCGGCCCGCTGCCGGAAAACGGGATTAAGATCAAGGCAGGGAAACTGCGCGGCATCGAGTCAGCTGGTATGATGTGCGCGATTGAAGAGCTTGGCTCTAGCCGTGAGCTGTACCCGGAGGCGCCAGAAGACGGGGTCTATGTATTTCAGAAGCCGGTGACACCCGGGGAGGACGCTGTCGAGGCGCTCGGACTGCGCGACACGGTGGTAGAGTATGAGGTGACTTCCAACCGCGTAGACTGTTACAGCGTCTTAGGCATTGCACGGGAGGCGGCAGCCACGTTCAGAAAACCATTTCTGCCGCCAGTGGTAGAAGTCAAGGGAAATGACGAGAAGGTCTCAGATTTTATCTCGGTGGAAATCAAGGACAGGGACCTTTGCACACGGTTCTGTGCAAGAGTGTGCAAGAATATTAAGCTTGCGCCATCGCCGGAGTGGATGCAGAGAAGGCTTGCATCGTGCGGGATTCGCCCCATCAACAACCTTGTTGACATCACAAACTATGTCATGATGGAGTACGGCCAGCCAATGCATGCCTACGACTTAAACAACGTGGCTGGAAATAAGATCATTGTGCGGCGTGCAAAGGACGGCGATGAGTTTCAGACACTTGACGGTCAGGTGAGAAAGCTGGATTCAGAGATGCTGATGATCTGTGATGCGGAGAAGGAAATTGGTCTTGCTGGGATTATGGGCGGCGAAAATTCAAAGATAACAGATGATGTACAGACTGTTTTGTTTGAGGCTGCTACCTTCAATGGTGCAAATATCAGAAAGTCCTCCAAGAGAGCAGGACTTAGGACAGACGCTTCCGGCATTTTTGAGAAGGGACTCGACCCAAGAAATGCAGAGGCTGCGATTCACAGAGCCTGCCAGTTGATTGAGGAGCTGGGCTGCGGTGAAGTTGTCGGCGGAATTGTGGATGTGAAAGAGCCTTTTACAGCGTTAAAACAAATCAAGTTTGAGCCAGAGCGAATTAATAAATTTCTTGGAACAGATATTCCAAAAGAAGAAATGCTTGATATTTTCAAACGTCTGGAGCTGGCGTATGACGAGAGCACAGGCATGATCACAGCGCCCTCTTTCCGGCAGGACATTGAGTGCTTTGCAGATATCGCGGAGGAGGTCGCAAGATTTTACGGATATGATAAGATTCCGACAACACTGCCGACAGGGGAGGCGACAACTGGCAAGATGTCATTCAAGCTAAGAGTTGAGGAGAAGGCGAGAGACATCGCGGAGTACTGCGGCTTTTCACAGGGAATGTGCTATTCGTTCGAGAGCCCGAAGGTGTTTGACAAGCTGATGCTGCCAGCCGACAGCCCGCTGCGCCAGACCGTGACGATCGCCAACCCGTTAGGGGAGGATTTCTCTATTATGAGAACGATTTCCCTGAATGGAATTTTGACTTCGCTGGCATTGAATTATAACCGCAGAAATAAGAATGTGCGTCTCTATGAGCTTGGAAATATCTATATCCCGAAAAGCCTTCCGGTGACGGATTATCCAGATGAGCGGATGCAGTTCACGCTTGGCATGTACGGCGACGGCGATTTCTTTACAATGAAAGGGGTTGTCGAAGAGTTTCTTGAGAGCGTTGGCATGACCAAGAAGATTACGTATTCTCCAAATGCAGAAAAACCATTTTTGCATCCGGGGCGTCAGGCGCTGATTCAGTACCAAGAGACGACAATCGGATATTTGGGTGAACTTCACCCGGAGGTGACGGACAACTATGGTATTGATACCAAGGTGTACGTGGCAGTACTGGATATGCCAGCGCTTCTTCCGTTTGCCTCATTTGACAGAAAATACGAGGGGATTGCAAAGTATCCTGCGGTGTCCCGCGATATCAGCATGGTGGTGCCGAAGCATATCCTAGTGGGTGATATTGAGAAGGTGATTGAGCAGCGCGGCGGCAAAATCCTTGAGACGTACAAACTGTTTGACATCTATGAGGGAACCCAGATTCAGTCCGGCTACAAGTCCGTAGCGTACTCGATTACCTTCAGGGCAAAGGACAGAACCCTTGAGGAGAGTGATGTGTCAGGCGCCATGAAGAAAATATTAAATGGGTTGGAAGGGCTTGGCATCGAGCTCAGGGCGTGATTATGCAAAAGGAATTATTAAAAAAAGATTTTTATTTTGACCTGCCGCCAGCGCTCATTGCACAGGACCCTTTGGCAGACAGATCGGCTTCCAGACTGCTAGTGCTTGACAAGAAGACCGGTGCAGTCGCACACAGGAGATTTACAGATATTACAGAATACTTAAATGAAGGGGACTGTCTCGTGCTGAACAATACAAAAGTGATACCGGCGAGGCTTATGGGGACAAAGGCAGAGACAGGCGCCGCGGTTGAGGTGCTTCTGCTCAAACGCCGCGAAAAGGATATCTGGGAAACGCTGGTAAAGCCCGGCAAAAAGGCAAGAGAGGGCGCCGTCATTCATTTTGGCGGCGGTCTGCTCACCGGAAAAGTTCTCGGTGTGGTCGATGAGGGCAACCGTCTGATACAGTTTGAATATGAAGGAATCTTTGAGGAGGTGCTCGACCGGTTAGGAGAGATGCCGCTGCCGCCCTATATCACACATAAGCTTGCAGACAAAAGCCGTTATCAGACAGTCTATGCGAAATATGAAGGCTCCGCAGCAGCCCCGACGGCAGGGCTGCATTTCACAGAAGAATTGTTAAAAAAGGTTCAGGAGCGGGGCGTTCAGACCGCCTATGTGACGCTGCATGTCGGACTTGGCACCTTTCGGCCAGTGAAGGAGGAGAACCTGCTCAATCATCATATGCACTCGGAATTTTACCAAGTGACGCAGGAGGCTGCCGACACGATCAACAGTACGAAACAGGCAGGCGGCAGAGTAATCTGTGTGGGAACGACAAGCTGCCGCACCGTGGAGAGCGCCGCCGGGGATGACGGCAGAGTCTTAGCTGGAAGCGGGGATACAGAGATTTTTATCTATCCGGGATATCAATTCAAGGTGCTGGACAATCTGATCACAAATTTTCACCTGCCGGAGTCCACGCTAATCATGCTTGTGTCAGCGCTTGCGGGACGCGGGCATGTGCTCAGCGCGTATCAGGAAGCCGTGCGCGAGCAGTATCGGTTTTTTTCGTTTGGGGACGCGATGTTTATCAAATAACAAAAAGAGCACCCGCAAAAGGAGTGCTCGAAATTATTCTATTGTGATAAGTTCATAATCGCGGGAGCCAAAACCCAAGTCGGCGGCTGCCTCTATGGTGTGGACACCATTTTTGGACTCAATCCGCTCGATCAGGTGGTCTCTGCCGGGATCGTCCGATGCATAGACGAGATCAAGACATGCCTGATCAATCGCAATCGGGTCAAGCGATGCCAGAATGCCGAGATCCGCCATGCAGGGGTCCTCTGCCACAGCGCAGCAGTCGCAGTCCACAGACATGTTTTTCATGACATTGATATAGACAATATTGCCCTGAAAGTAGTCGATAATGCTGGAAGCGGCATCTGCCATAGACTCCAGGAAAGAATCATGGTCAGAGCCCCAAAAATTATTGGTATCGCCCACGCCGTGGATATAAGCCTTGCCCAGGGAGGACGCAAGACCGATGGAGAGCTGTTTGATGGCGCCGCCGTAACCGCCCATCGGATGACCTTTAAAATGGGAGAGCACCAACAGGGAATTATAGCTGGTCAGCGTTTTTCCAACAAAGTTCTTTTTGATTTTCTTTCCGTTGGGAATGGCAAGCTCAAGATCTGGACCTTCGGCGTCCATCAGTTCTACATTAAAATATTTACTCCACCCATGTTCGCGCAGCGTTTTCATATGCTTTACTGTCGTGTCGCGGCTGCCTTCATAAGCCGTATTGCACTCCACGACAGTGCCGCCCACATGGTCGATGACGGGCTTCCAGAAATCTGGTTTTAGGAAATTCTGGTTTCCGACTTCACCGGAGTGAATTTTGATCGCGGTGTTGCCGTCAAGCGTTTTGCCTGTTAATTGGAATAGTTCTACAACTTTTTCTGGTGTGATTGTCCTGGAAAAGTAAACCTTTGATTTCATGTTTGAACCTCCTCGTATTCTTATACTGACTATTCTACCGCATAAATGAACTTTTTGCAAATGACATGGACGAATTTATATAACCATAAAACAATTTAGTGAAAAATGTTAACATTTATAAAAAAGCATGCTACACTTTATAAATGTATAACTTTAATTATTTAAAGCGAAGGAGAAAAATAAATGGCAAATTATTATCAGCCGGACATTGAGACAATGCCGGTAGAGCAGATTCAGAAGCTTCAAAGTGAACGCTTGGTAAAACAAGTAAAATATGTATATGACAACGTGGCATTTTATCGGGATAAAATGGACGCAGCAGGGGTCAAACCAGAAGATATAATGGGAATCGAAGACTTACATAAGCTTCCTTTTATCAACAAAGATGACCTGCGCGACCAGTATCCATACGGGCTGCTGGCAGTCCCATTGTCAGAGTGCGTGCGGATTCAGTCCACAAGCGGCACAACAGGGCGCCGCGTGGTGGCTTTTTATACACAGGAGGACATTGATGTGTGGGAAGAGTGCTGCGCGAGGGCAATCGTAGCGGCAGGCGGCACAAAGGAGGACGTGTGCCATGTATGCTATGGTTACGGACTCTTTACAGGCGGCCCGGGATTAAATGGCGGCTCGCACAAGGTGGGCTGTCTGACACTGCCTATGTCGTCTGGAAATACAGAGCGCCAGCTTCAATTTATGACAGATCTTGGCTCTACGATTCTGTGCTGCACACCGTCCTACGCTGCAAATCTCGGCGAGGAAATCAACGCGAGAGGGCTTCGCGATAAGATTCAGTTGAAGGCAGGTATCTTTGGCGCAGAGCCTTGGACTGAGGAAATGCGCAAAAGTATCGAAAATGCACTTGGCATCAAAGCGTATGATATCTATGGACTTACAGAGATTTCTGGCCCCGGCGTCTCCTTTGAGTGTGAGGAGCAGCAGGGAATGCACATACAGGAGGATCATTTTATCCCTGAAATCATCAATCCTGATACGGGGGAGGTGCTTCCTGAAGGCGAGATTGGAGAGCTGGTATTTACCTGTATCACCAAAAAAGCATTTCCGCTGCTTCGATACCGCACGCGCGATTTGTGCTATCTGACGAGAAAAAAATGCTCCTGTGGACGTACACACATTCGTATGCATAAGCCGATGGGACGAAGCGATGACATGATGGTGGTGAAGGGTGTCAATGTATGGCCGTCACAGATTGAAGCGGTACTCTTAAATAAAGGGTATGAGGCGAATTATCAGATTGTCGTAGACCGCATCGGAAACAATGATACCATCGAGGTGCAGGTGGAAAAGACACCGCAGATGGCAGAAGATGCGGCATTTAACAAGGCGGAACGAGAGCGCTCGATCGTGTCAGGCTTAAAATCAATGCTGGGCATCAAAGTAGATGTGAAAGTAGTAGAGCCTAAGACCATAACCAGAAGCGAGGGCAAGGCAGTGCGCGTCATTGATAGTAGAGATCTTTATAACAAATAAATGTAATATATGAAAAGGTGCAGGCAGAGAAGATTAATCTTCTCTGCCCGGCGCTCTGTCTGATACGATAAAATAGGACTGTGTGGAGGTGGCGACCATCGTGCCGTCGTCCTTGTAGACGTTGACTTCATAGAGAGCGATGGTCGCGCCGTACTTGATTTCTTTGGCTTCAGCAATCAGTTTTTCGGTGTTGCATGCAGGCGCTAGATAATGAATATTGCTGTCAACAGTCACAACACTTTTGCCGTGTGTCAGTGCGGCGCTGCCGCCGATGGTGTCAGCAAGTGCAAAGGTGCAGCCGCCGTGCACGGTGCCCAGCGGATTTAAAATTTCAGGTCTCAGAGGCATTTCGCCCTTGCAATATCCCTCTTTGAGTTCTGTGATTCGCATATCAAGCAATTGAATAAAACCTAGTGTTCCATAAAAGTGGTTTCTGATTTCGTCATAATTTTTCATGAGAGGACTCCTTCCTTATAAAATCTATTTTATCCTATTTTTGTCATTTTTGAAATAATTTTTGTCAGAATATTATCTGTTAAAAAGTTATTTTTGACTTATTTTGCCCAAAGTTATTGACTGTTTGATTTTTTTTTGATATGATAAACTAACCTTGACGAGTCAAGGGGTAGTAAAGGTTTCGACAGGGAACTTGAAGATGGAGAAGCAGGCCGCAGGTATGCGTTAAATCCACAATTAAAATTAAACGCTGAAGATAATTTAGCATTCGCAGCCTAATGGCTGCTGTCTGACCTAGTGCACCTACACATTAGGACTCAGGCATCGATGATGTAGGAAACGACACATATTAAGCTTTGCATATGTGGGCGTATCATGAAGCTACTAACTATATGGGGGTGTTGGTTCGCCTGTATAGAAGGGAATGGGGCTTTGCCCGAAACAATCAGCTAAACCTGTAGAAGTACATGGGATGGTTTTTTGGACACGGGTTCGACTCCCGTCTACTCCATGAAGAGAAGTGCTTGAAAACATTGGATTTTAGGCATTTCTTTTTTGCATATTTTGAAAAATCAGCGATACTGAGAAGGATAAAATTACGCATTTGAATGCTGCGGAATATTTAGAAAAAATTGAAAAAAGTGGTAACGATTACTAATATTATATGTTATAATGAATTATACTGGATTTTTATAATCTAAGGAATACAACTATTTAAATTGATATTTCATCAACGGTTACTATGAGGGCAAAGGAGAAGAACACATGGGAAATCAATTAGTATGGAACGAACGGTATAATATTGGTGTAGATATTATAGACAAGGAACACAAGAAACTGTTCAGTATTCTAAACAAGCTGTTTGATTTTGGACAGCAGGAGGAGAAAAGCCAATGGGTTTGTCAGGAGGCGATCAAGTATTTCAGGGATCATGCGCTAAAGCACTTTGCGGATGAGGAGGCATACATGGTTTCGATTGATTATGCGGGACTTGAGGTACACAGGCGCATTCATCGGAATTTTCGTGAAAGAACGATTCCGGCACTTGAGAGAGAATTAGAGTTGAATAAATATTCACCGGAATCTGTCAATCATTTTCTGGGGGTATGTGCAGGCTGGCTGATTGGGCATTCATTGATAGAGGATCATGCGATCGTGAGCGGTGAGAACGTAAAGCAGTGGGAGAATCTTCAGCCTGAGGAGGAACAGGCAGTGATGTCACAGACGCTTGCGGGGCTCCTGCACAGCATGTTCCAATTAGAGGCACGGCTGATCAGCAATTGTTACGGCGGGGAGAAATTTGGAGATGGTATTTATTATCGTCTGATCTATCGGACTAGAGATAAAAAGAGATGGGAGTTCTATCTGATATTTGAAGAGCAGTTGATCGTCAGCACGATCGGCAGTGTGATGGATACAAGCTCGGAGGCAGTGAGTGTGATGCTGATGAATGCCTCGAGATATGTTGCAAAGCAGCTTGTAGAACGCATGAAGGGACATTTTCCAAACTCCGAGCAGTTTGAACTGAAGGAGGAGCAACTGCTGACCTATGAGCAGTTTCAAAAAGTATTTGAGAAGCAGAGCCCGCAGTACAGCCTGCTGTTTGACACAGGAAAGGGATACTTTGCCTACTGTGCAACTGCATCGGAGCAGCTTCAGACTGAGGGCGGTGTCTCGATCATCACGGAGAATGCCATGGCTGAGGTAGGTAAATATCTGAGCCAGAACAAGGTAGAAAAAACGGAGATCAGCCATAAAAAGAAAGTTCTTGTGGTGGATGATTCGGATTTTATGTTAAAGGCAATGTCGGATTTGCTTCGTGAAGATTATGAAGTTCTTACGGCAAAATCAGGAATGTCTGCAATCCGGGGGATAACACTTGACAGACCGGATTTAATACTGCTCGATTACGAGATGCCTGTCTGTGATGGCAGCCAAGTGCTTGGCATGATTCGCTCTGAGAAGGAATTTGCAGATATTCCAGTAATCTTTTTGACGAGCAAGGTAGACAAGGAGAGCGTGAGCAAGGTAATTGCGCTGAAACCGGAAGGATATCTGTCAAAATCTATGCCGCCAGAAACTGTCAAAAAAGAAGTCGATCACTTTTTTGAGAAGAAAAGACGTGTAAAAAAATAGAAAAGTATGAATAAATTTCCTCTCTTGTCCATATAATATTTACATATAAAGTAAAAAATTATGTGTTGGTATAAGGAGAACAACTATGGCAAGAGGAGTAAAAAAATCATTACAGGAGAAAATTGCACAGAAGGAAGAGCTGATCGAAGCACTTTCTACACGCATCAAGAAGGAGAAAGAAGAACTGAATGAGCTTGTGGAAATGCAGAAGATGGAGGAGCTGAACGAACTTAGAATCGTCATACAGAAATCTGGCATGGAGATCTCAGACATCATTGAGATGGCGCAGATGCAAGTTGCCCAGTAAACCAGCGTGCGGTATCCCGCACAAAAATATTCAGGAAAAAGTCCAGACATGATTGCGTACATAGCCTGAAAAGGGTATAATGGAAAGCAGGGTGAATGGACTTTTTTCTGTTTGGGGAAACATTCAAATACTTAATGAAAGAAAGGAAAAACAAGTATGATAAACATACGTGAATTACAGCACAATTATAAGGAGCATGCAGATCAGGAGGTGACGGTCGGCGGCTGGCTTAGGAGCAGGCGGGATTCCAAGACCTTTGGATTTCTGGTTATCAATGACGGTACATTTTTTGAGCCGCTCCAAGTGGTATACAGCGACAAACTCGACAACTTTGCTGCAATTTCAAAGCTCAACGTGGGCGCGGCAGTGATTGCGACAGGCATCGTGACACTGACACCGGAGGCAAAGCAGCCCTTTGAGATACAGGCAACGAAGATAGAGATTGAAGGAGATTCCACACCGGAATATCCTTTGCAGAAAAAGAGACACAGCTTTGAGTATCTCAGGACAATTTCTCATTTAAGACCGCGTACCAACACGTTTCAGGCAGTGTTCCGGGTACGCTCGCTCTGCGCGTATGCGATACACAAATTCTTCCAAGAGCGTGATTTTGTCTATGTTCACACGCCGCTGATTACAGGAAGCGACTGCGAGGGCGCCGGCGAGATGTTCCAAGTGACAACACTTGATTTGAAAAATCTGCCGATGGTGGACGGTCAGGTTGATTTTAGCAAAGATTTCTTTAACAAGCCGACAAATCTTACCGTGAGTGGACAGCTTAACGGGGAGACTTATGCGATGGCGTTCAAAAATATTTATACGTTTGGCCCGACCTTCCGCGCGGAAAATTCCAACACAACCCGCCATGCGGCAGAGTTCTGGATGATAGAGCCGGAGATTGCCTTTGCGGATTTGAAGGACGATATGATGCTCGCAGAGGGAATGCTCAAGTATATCATCAACTATGTGCTGGAAAATGCGCCGGAGGAGATGGCGTTTTTCAATCAGTTTGTGGACAAGGGACTGATTGAAAGATTACAGCATGTGGCAAATTCAGAGTTTGGACATATTACCTACACCGATGCCATCACAGAGCTTGAAAAGCACAATGATGAGTTTGAGTATAAGGTATCATGGGGCTGTGATTTGCAGACAGAGCATGAGCGGTATCTGACAGAGAAGCTTTTTGGACGTCCGGTGTTTGTAACTGATTATCCAAAGGAAATCAAGGCGTTTTATATGAAGCTCAATGAAGATGGAAAGACCGTTGCGGCGATGGATTGTCTGGTGCCGGGAATTGGCGAAATTATCGGCGGAAGCCAGAGAGAGGACAAGCTCGATGTGCTCGAGAAAAGAATGCAGGAATGCCATCTGAATCCGGCGGACTATGACTTTTATCTGGATTTGAGACGTTACGGAAGCGCCAGACATGCGGGATTTGGTCTTGGCTTTGAACGCTGCGTGATGTACTTGACCGGAATGGGAAATATCAGGGACGTGATACCATTCCCCAGAACGGTCAACAACTGCGATTTATAAATCTTTTTCGAGGCGACGTCAATGGAAAACGAGATTGAATATGTAAAGTTGTTTATGGAGTTTGAATCTGATGATCTCCCTGTGGTATATTTTTATGAAGTGGATTTGGGAGATAACCGATTTTTACTTAGAGAGATCAACGTCTTTGCGGACAGGACAGTAAAGATTGATGATGACCCGTATCGTGATGTGATCGAAGTGTGTCCAATCCCAACCGTTGAGGAATTGAATGCAAAGGTATGGGGAGAAGGCTTCTATGCGGCGGTTATTTCCAAAGAAGAATTTGACGAACTATGGAATACGAAAATATATCGCGGAAATTTGACTGCTGATTTCATTTCATAAATATTTCATGCAAAAACAGGGCGTAAAGCCCTGTTTTTTATGCTGATTTATTTTTGGCATTGTCTTTTCTTCTGCCCTTTGAGCGTTTTTTGCCCGAATGTTTCTTTGAATGTTTTTTCGTGCTGATAGAAGCGCCTTGAATCGTGTTATTTGTCTGTGATGTCTCCTCAGCGTGATTTAGATTTTTTAGTGCTGTAGAGAGCATTAATTTAATGCGGTTTAATTGATTGACCTCCGAAGCGCCCGGATCATAGTCGATTGCCACAATATTTGCTTCAGGGTGGCGTTTTCGCAGTTCTTTGATCACACCTTTGCCGACGACATGGTTTGGCAGGCAGCCAAAGGGCTGTGTGCACACGATATTCGGCGTATCGGTGTGAAGCAGCTCTAACATTTCGCCTGTGAGGAACCAGCCCTCGCCGGTCTGATTGCCTAGTGAGACGATCTCCTCTGCATTTTTAGCCGTCTCGAAGATGTCCACAGGCGGAATAAAGTGGCGGCTTGCGGCAAACGCTTCACTCATCGGTTTTCTGAGCGACTGGATTGCCTTGATGCCAGCTTTGCAAAGCCTTGCGGCTTTCTTGCTGGTGCCGAGGTGCTCTGCTTTGTAGAGCTGATTGTAAAAGCAGTAGAACATAAAATCCATCAAGTCAGGGACGACAGCCTCTGCGCCTTCATGTTCGAGCAGTTCTACCAGACGGTTATTGGCGGCAGGCGAGAATTTCACCAAAATCTCACCGACAATACCGACGCGTGGTTTCTTGAGATCAAGCACCGGGATAGCGTCAAACTCTGCAATCATCTCGCGGCACATTTTTTTGTACGTGTGGAAGGACATATATTTACGGCCAAGGAAGTCACAGCATTTGCGAATCCATTTTTGATGTACCTCCTCCACCGAGCCGGGAACAGCCTCATAAGGGCGCATTCTGTAGACACACCGCATAAAGATATCCCCAAAGTTTATGGCGTATACAGCGCGCAGCAGCAGCATGGGCGTCAGCTTAAAGCCCGGGTTGCTCTCCAGTTTCGACAAATTGATCGAGATGACCGGAATATGCTGATAACCTGCCTTTTCCAGCGCACGGCGGATAAATCCGATATAGTTTGTCGCACGGCACCCGCCGCCGGTCTGTGACATCACGACTGCGAGATGATCCGTGTCGTACTTGCCGGAGAGGACAGCCTCCATAATCTGACCAACCACCAGCAAAGATGGATAGCACGCGTCGTTATTGACATATTTCAGTCCCATATCAATGCTGCCTTTGTTGTCGTTGTTCAGTATGACCAGATTATAGCCGCATCTTCGGAATGTCGGCTCGAGGAGGTCAAAGTGAATCGGCGACATCTGCGGGCAGAGAATCGTATAGTTTTTGCGCATCTCTTTTGTGAACAGCACTCTTTTCATGCTGCTTGGCTGGAGGGTGCGCTCTTGATGGCGCTCGTCGCGCACGCGGATGGCGGAGAGCAGGGAACGGATACGGATGCGCGCCGCACCGAGATTGTTCACTTCATCTATTTTCAGGCAGGTATAAATCTTGCCTGAATTGGTCAATATATCATTGACCTGATCGGTCGTCACAGCGTCCAGTCCGCAGCCAAACGAATTGAGCTGGATTAAGTCCAAATCATCGCGCGTCTTGACATAGCTTGCAGCGGCATAAAGCCTCGAATGGTACATCCATTGATCGGATACGATCAGCGGACGTTCCGGCTTTGCCAAGTGCGATACCGCATCTTCTGTAAGCACAGCGATGCCGTAGGAATTAATGAGCTCTGGAATGCCGTGGTTAATTTCCGGGTCAAGATGGTATGGACGACCTGCAAGCACGATACCGCGCGCATGATTTTTCTCAAGGTATGCGAGGACCTCCTCGCCCTTTTTGTACATGTCGCTGCGAACCGCATCCAGCTCTTTCCATGCTGCGTTGACTGCCTCCTTTAACTCTGCGGCTGGAAGCTCGGGAAATTCTTTTTCCAGTGACTGCAAAATCAAGGCTGGTTTGCTAAAGGACATAAACGGATTCTTGAAAATGACCTCACCGCGTCCGATGGCTTCCACGTTGTTCTTGATATTCTCGGAATAAGATGTTACAATCGGACAGTTGTAGTGGTTGTTTGCCTCATCAAACTCGTTCCGCTCATAAAACAGCGCAGGATAGAAGATAAAGTCCACATTCTGCTTGATGAGCCATTCCACGTGGCCATGCGCCAGCTTGGCAGGATAGCACTCGGATTCGCTCGGGATAGACTCGATGCCCATCTCGTAAATCTTTCTGTTTGACAGCGGTGAGAGCACTACCTGATATTTGAGCTTGGTAAAGAACGTAAACCAGAAAGGATAGTTCTCGTACATGTTCAGGACTCTTGGAATGCCGACGCGTCCGCGCACTGCCTCAACCTCCGGGAGCGGCACATAGGAGAACAGTCTTTCCAGCTTGTACGCAAACAGGTTTGGAATGTCGTTCTCTGTCTTGGCTTTTCCGAGACCGCGCTCGCAGCGGTTGCCGGATATGTAGCTTCTGCCGTCCGAAAATTTGTTGACAGTCAGGCGGCAGGAGTTGGTACACCCTTTGCATTTTACCAGCGAGGTCGTGAATGCAAGGGCGTTAATCTGGTCAATGCTTAGCATGGTTGTCGATTTTTCCGGTGCGGCTTGATAGCGTTCTCTTGCAATCAACGCGGCGCCAAACGCGCCCATAATGCCTGCGATATCAGGGCGGATGACTTCACAGCCCGCTATTTTTTCAAAACTGCGCAGTACGGCATCATTGTAGAACGTTCCGCCCTGCACGACAATATTTTTGCCAAGCTCGCTGGCGTCAGAGACTTTGATGACTTTGAACAGCGCATTTTTGATGACAGAGTAAGCAAGACCGGCGGAGATGTCGGAAACTTCTGCCCCTTCCTTCTGTGCCTGCTTTACCTTCGAGTTCATAAATACTGTGCAGCGCGTGCCAAGATCAATCGGATGTTTGGCAAAGAGCGCTGCCTTCGCGAAATCCTGTACACTGTAATTCAAGGATTTTGCAAAAGTCTCGATAAAGGAGCCGCAGCCGGAGGAACAAGCCTCGTTGAGCTGTACGGAATCTACCGTCTGGTTTTTGATCTTGATACATTTCATGTCCTGACCGCCGATATCAATAATACAGTCTACATTGGGGTTGAAGAAGGCAGCGGCATAGTAGTGTGCCACAGTCTCAACCTCGCCCTCGTCAAGCATAAACGCCGCTTTGAACAGTGCCTCGCCGTATCCTGTCGAGCAGGAGTGAACGATGGCGGCATCATCGGGCAGCAGGCTGTAGATTTCCTGAATGGAGGCGATGGCAGTGTTTATGGGACTGCCGTTGTTGCTGCTATAAAATGAATAGAGCAGTGTGCCGTCCTCTGAGACGACGGCAATCTTCGTGGTGGTCGAGCCGGCGTCGATGCCCAGAAAGCATTTGCCATGATAGTCACGAAGCTTTGCATTTTTGACATGATATGAGCCATGTCTGGACTGGAAGGCATCGTATTCCGCCTCGTCGGCAAACAGCGGGTCCATGCGCGCGACCTCAAACTCCATCTTGATATCAGAGGAGAGCTTATCCACCATCTCAGACATCGAGAACTGGACATCGCTCTTGGCATTGAGTGCTGAACCAATCGCCGCGAAAAGATGCGAGTTGGCAGTGTCGATAATGTGTTCTTCATCAAGCTTTAAAGTACGGATAAATGCAGTTTTCAGCTCGGAGAGGAAATGCAGCGGTCCGCCCAAAAATGCCACATGGCCGCGGATTGGTTTACCGCAGGCAAGTCCGCTGATGGTCTGGTTGACCACTGCCTGAAAAATCGAAGCCGACAAATCCTCCTTGGTAGCACCTTCGTTGATCAGCGGCTGGATATCTGTCTTGGCAAACACGCCGCAGCGCGCCGCGATCGTATAGAGCGATTGATAATTTTTGGCGTATTCGTTCAGGCCAGATGCATCGGTCTGTATCAGGGAAGCCATCTGGTCGATAAAAGAACCTGTACCGCCGGCACAGATCCCGTTCATGCGCTGCTCCACATTGCCGCCCTCGAAGTAGATGATCTTGGCATCTTCCCCGCCAAGCTCGATTGCGACATCTGTCTTGGGGGCAAGCTCTTGCAGGGAGGTGGACACAGCGATAACCTCCTGCACAAACGGTACGCCTAAGTGGTTCGCAAGCGTCAGTCCGCCGGAACCGGTTATCATCGGATGGAGAGTCAGGTTCCCAAGCTTTGCATATGCGTCCTGTAAAAGAGAGGAAAGCGTCTCGCGGATATTGGCGTAATGGCGCTTGTAGTCGGAGAAGAGCAGCTTGTGTCCTGCGTCTAAGATCGCAACCTTTACCGTGGTAGATCCGATATCAATTCCGAGTGTATAGAACTCTTTATTTTTTTTATTCATGTAAATAACCATGCCTTTCTGTAGATCTATTTTATGGTTGAAATAAAATAGTTTCTATATTATATGAAAAATAAAAACAATATTTACTCGACGGGTTTAACATACATTTGCTATTATACGACAGTGTCTTTCAAAACGCAATAAACCACTTGATTAAAAGTTCGTGAAAACTTTATACTTTTTTGGAAAAATTTAACGAAATCTTTTAAAGAGAACTGTGAAATTGGTATATATGTATGAAGAAACTGGCGAAAATAATACTGTAAATCTAAAAAAAGTATTATTTTTCCATTGGTTAAATTTAGATTGGTTTACATTTTTTGTTGTCAATGATATACTGGATAGACAAGTGAATTTTAAAGGTGAAAGGCAGGAAGGTAAAATATGAATTTTCTGAATAAAATGGAGCGGAAGTTTGGAAAATACGCAATACCCAATCTTTCTTTATATCTGATCATGGGATATATTTTGGGGTATGTGCTGTTGTTTGTCAGTCCGGCAGCGTTGGATTTTCTGACATTAAATCCCTATCTGATACTGCATGGTCAGATTTGGCGGCTTGTCACATGGATTATCATACCGCCGTCAAGGCTGGATTTATTTACGATCGTGATGCTGATGTTTTACTATTCAGTGGGGACGAGTCTTGAACGGACATGGGGGACGTTTTACTATAATGTATATCTCCTGATGGGAATGCTCTTTACAATTATCGGAAGCTTTTTGGTCATGGGCATCAGTTATGTGCCGGGGGGATATTCTTATGATGTGCGGACGATTCAGTATGGGACAGAGAATTATTTTAGGATGGTGTCAGGCAGCTTTAGCACTTATTTTGTGAATATGTCAATCTTTTTGGGGTTTGCAGCGACATTTCCAGATGTACAGGTTTTGCTGATGTTTATTATCCCAATCAAGGTAAAGTGGATGGGGATTGCCTATGCAATTCTGTTGGGTGTGCAGTTTTTACAGAGGGATATTGTCGGCAAGATTGTCATTGGTGCATCTTTGTTGAATTTTGTCCTGTTTTTCATGATGATGCGCAGCAGCGGGATTGGGATGCGGTTCTCACCGCAGCAGGTGAAGAGACGGCATGATTACAACAGGGAAATCAAGCGGGCAAAGCCGATGAGTGTCGCAAAGCACAAGTGCGCTATCTGCGGCAAGAACAGCGAGGACAATCCAGAGGCAGAATTTCGGTTCTGCTCAAAATGTAATGGAAATTATGAGTATTGTCAGGATCATCTTTTCACACATACACATGTTCAATGAGGAAGGGGAAGCAGGCAGGTATGGAGTTCAATCATGCAAATTTTGCGCAGGCGCTTGAGGAGTTAAAGGATACTGCGAGATTACAGGGCAACATGCTGACAGGCGGGCAGCTTGATGAGGCTTTTGCGCAGTGGCAGCTCGGAGAAGAACAACTGGCGCTGGTACAGGATTATTTTCGCAGTCATCATATTGGTATTGATGAGCCGAAGGATACCGCAGAGCAGCTCTCCGGGGACGATGTCAATTTTCTCGAAATGTATTTGAAGGAGCTGGAGGCGCTGCCGCCTGTATCGGACGGAGAAAAGCGTGCTGTGATGATGTCTGCGCTGGCAGGAGACGGCGGTGCGCAGTCAAAGCTTGTGGAGATTTATCTGCCGCAGGTGGTAGAAATTTCCAAGCTCTACGCAGGACAGGGGGCGCTTGTGGAGGACCTCATCGGAGAGGGCAATGTCGCGGCAGCTTCGGCGGTGACGATGCTGGACTGTGTGGAAGGGCTTGACGAGGTGGAGGGCTTTATTGTTAGAATGATTATGAATGCGATGGAGGATCTCATCAGTGAGGATTCTGAGAACCGGCAGTTTGACGAGAATGTGCTTGGCAGGGTCAATGATGTGAACGACAAGGCGCACGAGCTCTATGACAGTCTCCTTCGGAAAGTGACCGTGCAGGAGGTCGCGCAGGAGCTTGGCATCTCGGAGGAGGAAGTGCGGGAGGCGGCGGAGTTTGCCGCAAACCGTATTGAGTATATGGCGCTTTAGGGAGACGGCATGGAAATACAGAATAATGATGATTTTAAATATGTGCTTCAGGATACAAATACTATCTATTTTGGCAGGGAGCTGACCTATGCGGAGATGATGGACAGGGAAGATGTGCCGTTTAAGTTCAAGGCGGTGCTCAGTGCCCATATTGCACGTGATACAGATTTAGACAAAAAAATGGCAGAGCATCTTATGACAATCTCAGACAGCGCGTTTTCCTACCACATTTATGAACAGTTGAAATTGACAGTGCGGATTTGTTATAAAGTGCAGAAAAAGGGCTTTGGCGGCAAAATCAAAGAGAAATGGCTGCACAAGTCCTGCCCACTCCATCAGTTTTGCAGGGAATACCGTGCTCTGGCAGCACAGGAGGACGTGATGATCGAAGATTTTTCGATTTCAAAACTTGCACTGATGGTACTTAGCATCTGAATTAAAAAATTAATATAGAAAAAGGAAGGATTTCTTAGATGAAAAAAATTGAAGATTTGACAGCTTATGAGGTAATTGAGAAAAGGCAGATCGACGACATCGGTGCGATGAGCTGGCTTTTACAGCACAAAAAGACGGGGGCAAGGGTTGCGCTGTTAAGCAACGATGATGAGAACAAAGTATTTTATATTGGTTTCCGCACACCGCCCACAGATTCGACGGGCGTGCCGCATATTGTAGAGCATACCGTGTTGTGCGGCTCGAAGGATTTTCCAGTCAAGGACCCGTTTGTAGAGCTTGTGAAGGGGTCTCTCAACACCTTTCTCAACGCCATGACATACAGCGACAAGACTGTCTACCCGGTTGCAAGCTGCAATGATAAGGATTTCCAGAATCTGATGCATGTGTATCTCGATGCAGTGTTTTATCCCAATATCTATCATGAAAAGAAGATTTTCCAGCAGGAGGGCTGGCATTATGAGATGGAGGACGCAGACAGCCCGCTCACCTTAAACGGTGTTGTCTACAATGAGATGAAAGGGGCGTTCTCATCGCCGGACGAGGTGCACGACAGGGAAGTTGTCAATTCGCTGTATCCTGATACGCCTTACGGGGTGGAGTCTGGCGGAGACCCCAAGGTGATTCCGACGCTTTCCTATGAGCAGTTCCTTGATTTTCACAGAAGATATTACCATCCGTCAAACAGCTATCTCTATCTGTACGGCAATATGGATATGGCGGAGAAGCTGGAATGGATAGATGCGCATTATCTGAGCCAGTTTGACAAACTAGAGATTGATTCCGCGTTAAGGACGCAGGCGGCGTTTGAGAAGCCGGTGGAGACTTCCAAAGAATATCCAATTATGGAGGGAGAGTCTTTAGAGGATAACACGTATCTTTCGTACAATACAGTTGTGGGGACAAGCCTCGACAAAGAACTGTATTATGCGATGGAGATTCTGGAGTATGCGCTGTGCTCTGCCTCAGCCGCGCCGCTGAAGCTGGCATTGATTCACAAAAATATAGGTACAGAAGTATATTCTGTGTACAATAACGGGATTTACCAGCCGTATTTTTCGATTGTGGCTAAGAATGCGAACGCTTCTCAAAAAGAAGAATTTGTCCAGACCATTGAGGAGGAGCTTGCCCGTATTGTAAAAGAGGGAATTGACAAGAAATCCCTGCTGGCAGGCCTGAATTACTATGAGTTCCGGTACAGGGAGGCGGATTTTGGCTCCTATCCCAAGGGGCTGATGTACGGCTTGCAGATGCTTGATTCGTGGCTGTATGATGACCGTATGCCGTTTGACATGATCGAGGCAATTGAGATTTTCAAGGATTTAAAAGAAAAAATAAACACCGATTACTATGAAAAACTGATCGAAAAGTATCTGATCGAGAACCAGCACAAGTCAATTCTGGTGGTGGCGCCCAAAGAGGGGCTTACTGCAAAGGACGAGAAAGAACTTGCAGACAGCCTTGCGGCGTATAAGGCAGGACTGTCAGAGGAGGAGCTTGCACAGATTGTAGCAGACACAAAGGCGCTGCGCGCTTATCAGGAAGAGGAGGATACGCCGGAAAAACTTGCCCTGATACCGATGCTAAAGCGCGAGGACATGAAAAAAGAGGCGGAGGATTTCGTCAATGAAGTCCGGAGCATCGGGGATACAAAAGTACTGTTCCATGATATCCAGACAAACGGAATTGGTTATATCAAGTTTATCTTTGATGCCGCCAATATTCCAAAAGAGCTGTTTTCGTATATCGGTATTCTCAAGAATGTATTAGGATATATTGATACGGATAAATACAGCTATGGAGAGCTCTGCAATGAGATTAATATTCATACAGGGGATATTGTAAGCAGTGTCAACACGTATGTGAATGCAAAGAAATTAGATGAATACAAACTTACCTTCGAAATCAAGACAAAAGCAATGTATGATGAGCTGCCTGCGGCATTTGAGCTGATGACAGAGATTATGACTGCCTCGAAATTTGAGGACGAGGACAGGATTCTCGAGATTCTCGAGGAGTTAAAATCAATCATGCAGGGCAATATGCTTTCTTCGGGGCATTCCTTTGCGGCAGTGCGGGCGATGTCGTACTTTAGTGAGACGGCAGCAGCGTCAGAACTTGTGAATGGCCTGCCCTGCTACCGTATGCTTGAGAAGCTTACTGAGGATTTTGACGCCAGCAAGAGTGCGCTGATTGCAAAGCTGCAAGAGCTGGCAAAATGTATCTTCCGTCCGGAAAATCTGATGGTTGATATGACTGCCACCGAGGACGGCTTTGAGCGCATCAAAGAGCTGGTGCCGCCGATGAAGGCAAAACTTTTTACGACGCCTGTGAAAAAAGAGCGTTTTGAGATCGCCACGGTGAAGAAAAATGAAGCCTTCTCGACCTCTGCGCAGATTCAGTATGTGTGCAAGGCAGGAAACTATATGCACAATACAGACTATGCGTACACAGGTGCGCTCAGGGTGTTAAAAGTGATGCTGCGCTACGATTATCTCTGGATTAATGTGCGTGTGAAGGGCGGTGCATACGGCATCATGTGTAATTTTGGCAGGACTGGCGACAGCTATCTTGTGTCGTACAGAGACCCCAATCTTAAAAAAACAGTTGACATTTTTGAGAAAACAGGCGATTATTTAAGAGAATTTCATGCCGACGAACGCACGATGACAAAATATATTATCGGCGCTGTCAGTGACATGGACGTACCGATGACGCCGGTTGTCAAGGGCAGCCGTTCCTTAGGCGCATATCTGACCAACCTTGACTTTGCACAGGTGCAGCGTGAGCGCGATGAGGTTCTCTCATGCAGTCAAGAGGATATCCGAAGGCTGGCTGGTTATCTCGATGCGGTCATGGAAGAGGAGGCTGTCTGTGTGGTGGGCAACGGGCAGAAGATCGCGGAAAATAAGGAATTGTTTATGAAGGTGGAAAATCTGTTTCACTGAATTGCGGAAATATAAAGGATAAAAAGGGATAAACAAGATGAATGAAACGCATAAGTCAGGCTTTGCCGCATTAATCGGCAGACCCAATGTGGGAAAATCAACATTGATGAACTGTCTGATCGGGCAGAAGATCGCGATTACGTCCAAGAAACCACAGACAACGAGAAATCGCATACAGACCGTGTACACCTCTGAGGAAGGACAGATTGTCTTTGTGGACACACCGGGAATCCATAAGGCGAAGAACAAGCTCGGAGATTATATGGTAAATGTGGCAGAACACAGTCTGCGGGAGGTGGATGTGATCTTGTGGCTCGTTGAGCCGACAGACTATATCGGCGCAGGCGAGCAGCATATTATCGAGCAGCTCAAGAAGATAAAAACACCTGTTATTTTAGTGATTAATAAAATAGACACCGTCAAAAAAGAACAGCTTCTCGGATATATAGATCTCTATAGAAAGCAGCTTGACTTTGCGGAGATTGTTCCGGTATCGGCGTTAAAAAAAGATAATACCGGGGTGCTGCTCGCGCAGATTATGAAATATCTGCCGTATGGACCGGCATTTTATGACGAGGATACGATCACAGACCAGCCGACAAGGCAGATTGTGGCAGAGCTAATCCGGGAGAAGGTGCTTCGCAGCATTGATGAGGAGATTCCGCATGGCGTGGCAGTGACGATCGAGTCCATGAAATATGGCAAAAAGCTTGTTGACATCAATGCGACGATTATCTGTGAGCGGGATTCGCACAAGGGAATAATCATCGGAAAAGGCGGCCAGATGCTCAAGAAGATAGGGTCAATGGCACGTGCTGAGATTGAGGATTTATTAGAGCAGCATGTGAACCTTCAATTGTGGGTAAAGGTGAAGAAGGACTGGCGTGACAGTGATTTTCTGATCAAGAATTTCGGGTATGATCCCAAAGAAAATGAAGTGTGAAAATGAATAAAATCGTCCCATAAGCACACTCTATGAATGTGGACGCTGTGCACAATACAGAAAGGACAGGGACGAGCAATGTACGAGGATGGATGGAGCCGGTTTATGCAGACAGGACAGGTACACGATTATCTGGCTTACAAAAGGCATCCTGAGATGGAAGAAGCCAACAGTAAGGCAGGAGAGACACATGAGTACAGGGATGCAGGATTTTGTAATACTGACAGGGATTATTATCAAAGCGGAACCGATTGGAGAATACGATAGAAGAGTAGTTCTCCTCACAAAAGAGAGAGGGAAAATTTCAGCCTTTGCCCGGGCTTCTAGGAAGCCCGGCAACAGGCTGATGGCACCGACCAACCCTTTTTCTTTTGGGCAGTTCAAGCTCTTTGCAGGCAGAAACGCCTACACGATGTCGGACGCGGATATCTCAAATTATTTTGAGGAGCTGCGGCAGGATTTTGCAGGCGCCTACTATGGCATGTACTTTCTGGAAATCTGTGATTACTACACAAGAGAGAACAATGATGAGACTGAAATGCTCAAACTTCTGTACCAGTCACTGCGCGCGCTGGCAGCGCCCAATTTTGACAACAAACTGGTGCGGTATGTATTTGAGTTAAAGTCCATCATGCTCAGCGGCGAGTTTCCCGGACTGGGAGCAGAAAATACGCTGATGGAGTCAACGGCATTCACAATTGATTACATAATGAGAACGCCTGTCGAGAAGCTTTATTCATTTCATGTAAAGACGGAAGTATTGCAGGAATTAGGACTTTACAGCAGGAGAATGTGCAAAAGAGTGATGGACAAAAATTTTAAAAGTCTTGAAATACTTGAAAATATAGAGTAAGTTGTTTATAATATAACGCAGTACGCACAACGATTGAAATGAATATAGGGTGGAGATGGTTATGAGGACAGGAAAAACAATAATTCTAATGATGTGTATCTGTATGCTGGGACTCACTGCATGTGGGGAAAAAACGCAGGAGGTCAAAGATGAGCTGGTGGCATCGGCGGCAAAATCCTCCATTTCCGTCAACAAGGATGGGAGTATTTCGAGTACGATTGTAGAGGATTTTGTGGAGAGCTATTATGACGTGGAGGGATTAAAGACGATGATTGAGACCTCCATCAATGCATACAAGGCGGAGAACACCGACGCCCAGATCAAATTAAAAAGCTGTAAGGCAAAGGACGGTGTCGCGAATGTCGAGATTGAATTTGGCAACTATCAGGCGTATGCAGGATTTAATCAGGAGGATTTTTTCGTCGGGACAGTCAAGGAGGCCAACATGGCAGGATATGACTTGGATGTGACGCTGAATGCCGTGTCAGAGTCTGCTGGAAATGGAACGATTTCCAAACCAGAGCTTCTGGGAATGGGGGACAGTCATATCGTTATCGTAGAAAACACAGAGGAACAGGAATCAGAGATGCTGCGGGTCAACTGTTTTGGTGAAATCCTGTATGTGGGAGAGGGCGTCACCGCTGCCGGGAAAAAGAGTGTGAATGTATCCTATTCGGAAGGCAGCAAAATGATTGTATTTAAATAACATGAATAAAATGAGGTTAGGAGAACGTGGGATGGAAAAGACATTAGACAAAATTGTAGCGCTATCAAAAAGCAGAGGATTTGTGTATCCGGGTTCGGAGATTTACGGCGGACTTGCAAACACATGGGATTACGGCAATCTTGGCGTCGAGCTGAAGAATAACGTAAAACGCGCATGGTGGCAGAAGTTTATCATGGAGAATCCATACAATGTAGGTGTGGACTGTGCGATCTTAATGAATCCGCAGACATGGGTGGCATCTGGGCATCTTGGCGGATTTTCAGATCCTCTGATGGACTGCAAGGAGTGCCATGAGCGCTTCCGTGCAGACAAGCTGATAGAGGATTATGCGGGAGAGAACGGTATCGTGCTGGACAAGCCGATTGACGCCTTCTCGCAGGAGGAGATGAAACAGTTTATCGAGGAGAAGAATATCGCTTGCCCGACCTGCGGCAAACACAACTTTACGGACATCAGACAGTTTAATTTAATGTTCAAGACTTTTCAGGGTGTGACGGAAGATGCGAAGAATACGATTTATTTAAGACCGGAGACTGCACAGGGCATCTTTGTAAACTTTAAGAATGTACAGAGAACGTCCAGAAAGAAGATTCCGTTTGGTATTGGTCAGATTGGTAAATCTTTCCGCAATGAGATCTCACCGGGCAATTTCATCTTCCGCATTAGGGAGTTTGAACAGATGGAGCTGGAGTTCTTCTGCGAGCCGGGTACAGACCTTGAGTGGTTCCAGTACTGGAGAGGCTTCTGCCGTGACTGGCTTCTGAGCCTTGGCATCAAGGAGGAGGAGATGCGCCTGCGCGACCATGCGCCGGAGGAGCTTTGTTTTTACTCAAAAGGGACGACGGATATCGAATTTTCGTTCCCTTCAATTGGCTGGGGCGAGCTCTGGGGAATTGCGGACAGGACAGACTATGACCTCACACAGCATCAGAATACATCTGGTCAGGATATGTCGTACTTTGATGATGAGAAGAAGGAAAAATACATACCATATGTGATTGAACCGTCTCTCGGCGCGGACCGTGTGGTGCTTGCGTTCCTCTGTGCCGCCTATGACGAGGAGGAAATCGGCGAGGGTGATGTGAGGACTGTACTGCACTTCCATCCTGCAATTGCACCTGTCAAGATTGGTGTGCTGCCGCTCAGCAAGAAGCTGAATGAGGGCGCCGAAAAGATTTATGCACAACTGGCGAAAAAGTATAACTGCGAGTTTGATGACAGAGGAAACATCGGCAAGAGATACCGCCGTCAGGATGAGATTGGCACACCGTTCTGCGTGACATATGACTTTGAGTCTGAGCAGGACAATGCAGTCACGGTGCGTTTCCGTGATTCTATGGAGCAGGTGCGCATCAAGATTGATGAGCTGGATGCATATTTTGCAGACAAATTTGATTTTTAATGCACGGACTGAGGATATAGATTTGGGAGGAATGATTGTGAAAAACTATGGAGTAAACGAGCTTCGAAGAATGTTTCTTGAATTTTTCGAGAGCAAAGAGCATTTATCAATGAAAAGCTTTTCGCTGGTGCCGCACAATGACAACAGTCTGCTGATTATCAATTCAGGTATGGCGCCTTTAAAACCATATTTTACTGGACAGGAGATCCCACCGAGGCGTCGAGTGACGACATGCCAGAAATGTGTTCGAACAGGCGATATCGAGAATGTGGGAAAGACAGCGCGGCATTTGACTTTTTTCGAGATGCTCGGCAATTTTTCATTTGGTGATTACTTTAAGCGTGAGGCGCTCCACTGGAGCTGGGAGTTTCTGACCAGAGTAGTAGGATTAGACCCAGAACGGCTTTATCCATCTATCTACTGTGAGGACGAGGAGGCTTATCAGATATGGGTCAATGAGATTGGCGTGCCAGCGGAGAAAATCACACGATTTTACCGTGACCCGGAAACCGGAGAGTGCGATAATTTCTGGGAGCACGGCGCTGGACCCTGCGGACCCTGCTCTGAGATTTATTACGACAGGGGCGCCAAGTATGGCTGCGGCAGGCCTGACTGCAAGGTAGGCTGCGACTGTGACCGTTTTATAGAAGTATGGAATAACGTCTTTACGCAGTTTGACGGCGACGGCAAGGGGCACTATGAGGAGCTTGCGCAGAAAAATATTGATACCGGCATGGGCTTAGAGCGGCTTGCTGTTGTTGTGCAGGATGTCGATACAGTCTTTGACATCAATACAATGAAAGCGATTCGTGACAGGGTGTGTGAGCTTGCCGGCGTAACCTATCAGGAGGACGAGAAGAAGGACGTATCCATCCGGTTAATCACAGACCATATCCGATCGGCGACATTTATGATTTCGGACGGCATTATGCCGACCAATGAAGGGCGTGGATACGTGCTGAGGCGCATTATCCGCCGTGCCGCGCGCCATGGAAGGATGCTTGGCATTGCGGGGACATTTATGGCTGACTTTGCGAAGACGGTCATTGATGAGTGCAGGGACGGTTATCCTGAATTGGAGGAGAAGAAGGACTTTATCTTTAAGGTGCTGACACAGGAGGAAGAAAAGTTTAGCAGGACCATCGACCAAGGACTCGCGATCCTCTCGGATATGGAGGAGCAAATGCAGCAGGCAGGAGAGAAGGTGCTGTCAGGAGAGAATGTATTTAAACTATATGATACGTATGGATTCCCTGTAGACCTCACCTGTGAAATTCTGGAGGAAAAAGGCTTTTCTATTGACAGAGAGGGATTTGACACGGCGATGGCGGCGCAGCGGGAAAAGGCAAGAAGCGCCCGCAAAGAGACAAATTATATGGGTGCAGATGCAACGGTATATGAGTCGATTGACCCCGCAGTCACGACGACATTTGTCGGCTATGATACATTAGAGACGGCATCGAAGGTTTCCGTGCTCACGACGGAGAGCGAGCTTGTCGAGGCGCTTTCGGACGGCGAGATCGGCACGGTTATTGTCGATGAGACACCGTTCTATGCGACGATGGGCGGCCAGCAGGGAGACTGCGGCGTGATCACGACTGCCTCTGGTGAGTTTGTGGTGGAGGATACCATCAAGCTGCTTGGCGGGAAAGTCGGACATATCGGGAAGATGGCACACGGTATGATCAAGGTGGGCGACGAAGTGATGCTCCGCGTAGATCAGTCACGCCGCACCAAAATCTGCAAGAATCATTCAGCGACACACTTGCTGCAGAAGGCACTCCGCGAAGTGCTCGGCACGCATGTACAGCAGAAAGGCTCTTATCAGGATGGCGAGCGCACGCGTTTTGACTTCAGCCACTTTGAGGCGATGACGGCTGACGAGCTGGCAGCAGTCGAGCAGATGGTCAATGAGAAGATTGCTGAGAATATCGCTGTGGAGACACAGGTCATGACGATGGACGAGGCGAAAAAGACAGGTGCGATGGCGCTGTTTGATGAGAAGTACGGCGAGACGGTGCGCGTCGTGTCTATGGGTGATTTTTCGAAGGAGTTCTGCGGTGGTACGCATGTGAAGAGTACCGCAGATATCACCACCTTTAAGATTGTGTCCGAGAGCGGTATCGCAGCAGGTGTGCGCAGAATCGAGGCGCTCACGGGAGACAATGTATTTGCGTATTACCGGCAGCTTGAGGACGAGCTTGCACAGGCGGCAAAGGCGGCTAAGACAACACCTGCAAATCTGATCGAAAAGATTGAGCATATGATGGCAGAGCTCAAAGCACTCCAGAGTGAGAATGAAGCCCTGAAGAGTAAGGCAGCCAAGGAGGCTCTCGGGGATGTCATGAATCAGGTGACGGAGGTGAAGGGCATCAAGCTCTTGGCAGCCAGTGTCGAGGGCGTCGATATGAATGGTCTGAGAGATCTGGGAGACCAGCTAAAGGCAAAGCTCGGGGAAGGTGTTGTCGTGCTTGCGTCCAGCATGGAGGGCAAGGTAAACCTCGTGGCGATGGCGACAGACGAAGCGATGGCCAGAGGCGCTCATGCAGGCAATCTGATCAAAGGCATCGCAGGTCTTGTCGGCGGTGGCGGCGGCGGACGTCCCAATATGGCACAGGCAGGCGGCAGGAATCCAGAGGGTATCAATCAGGCGATTGAGCAGACCAAGGCAGTACTGGAAGGGCAGCTTCGCTAGATCTGAAATAAAAATAAAATAAATTAGAAAAATATTGAAAAAACTATTGACGTATGCTTAATATGTGCTATAATTTTAAGTGTGCAATTAAGTATACCCGAACAGTCTGGCACACAATAATAGAGGCTGGAGGGAGGTTAGGTGTGATAGCATGTCAAATGTAATCGTTAAAGAAAACGAGACTTTGGATAGCGCTTTACGCAGATTTAAAAGAAGTTGCGCTAAAGCCGGAATTCAGCAGGAAATCCGTAAAAGAGAGCATTATGAAAAGCCAAGCGTAAAACGTAAGAAAAAGTCTGAAGCAGCTAGAAAGCGTAAATATAATTAATGTGAATTAATTGAATCAAAGTCCTTGGCTGTTTACGCCAAGGATTTTTGCGTATGAACTGGAAAAAAATAACAGGCATGAAGAGACGCTGACTGCATAGATTATTTTTAAAAGGTTCGGAGTGAGGAGTGAAATTATTGGATAAGATATCTATGTGGATGAGCAGATATCAGTTTGCGGGATATGATCTCTACCACCTTGTTGCCGGATTCTTTTTATTTAGTATCATCGGCTGGATGGTTGAGTCGGTATATATGTCACTGTGCAATCGAAAATTGACCAACAGAGGTTTTATGTCGGGACCATTTTGTCCGATTTATGGCGTAGGCGCGACGCTGGGGTACATACTGCTGCATCCCTTTGCAGATAATATATTTGCGTTGTACATAGTCGGAGCACTGCTTGCGACGGCATTCGAGTATTTGGTGGCAAGGCTCATGATGAAATTATTTGGTGAAGTGTGGTGGGATTACAATGACAAGTTTTGCAACTATAAAGGTGTAATCTGTCTGGAAAGCACATTGGCGTGGGGGCTGTATGCAGTCGTCATCATCACATTTTTGTTTGAGAAGGTCATTAGTTTTATAGACCAGTATCCTAAGGCGTGGGGACTCAAGACCATCGCGCTGATTTTTGCGATGGTTATTATTGATTTCGGATATCATTTTGCGATGTCTGTCAAGATCAAAGAAGAAACCAGAGAAGGTCTGTGCGAGAAGCGGAACGAAATTGTTAATTTTTGTCATCGGCTGATCGGCAGATAACAAGCTGTATCATCATTTTGAATCATCATTAAGAAGGAATATCGCATGCCGGTATTCCTTTTATGCACACAGGCGTTTGAGTAGGGAAAGATGAAGCGCATCACTCGATTCAGAGTCATATAATATCAAAAACCCGCATAAAGTTCCTATAAGTAAAGTATGAGGTCTGCTTTATGAAATGGGTTAGGAAACGAATATATAGAATGCTTGCGGCAGTGATGGCGGTTGTTGTTTTGGCACAAAGTACGGCGTTTGCCGAGGAGGGGGCAGAACAGGGAAACACGGTCAACACGACGGCGGTGACGCTGGTATCTCCTTCTGCGATTTTGATGGAAGCGTCTACAGGGACAGTGCTGTTTGAAAAAAATCCAGACGAGATACGAAGCCCTGCGAGCATTACCAAGATTATGACGCTGCTTCTTACTTTTGAGGCATTGGAGAAGGGCAGAATCAAGCTGGAGGATGAGGTCACGACCAGCGCTTATGCCAAATCTATGGGCGGGTCACAAGTTTTTTTGGAGGAGGGCGAGATTCAGACCGTGGATACGCTGATCAAGTGCATCACTGTGGCAAGCGGCAATGATGCCTCGGTGGCAATGGCGGAGTATGTCGCGGGGAGTGAGGCGGAATTTGTCAATATGATGAATGAGAAGGCAGCTTCGCTTGGAATGAACAACACGCATTTTCTGGACTGCTGCGGATTGAGTTCTGACAGCGCACACCACACCACAGCAAGAGATGTGGCAATCATGTCAAGAGAGCTGATCACAAGATATCCCCAAATCTATAATTATACAAAAATCTGGATGGAGGATATCACGCACGTGACCAGACAGGGCAGCAAGCCCTTTACCCTGTCAAGCACGAATAAGCTGCTGAAACAGTATCAGTGGACGACAGGGCTGAAAACAGGCTCGACCAATGCGGCAAAATACTGCTTTAGTGCCACGGCGAGCAAAGACGGCATTGATTTGATTGCCGTGATTATGGGGGCGCCTGATTTTAAAATACGGTTTTCTGAGGCGAGGAGCCTGCTTGAGTATGGTTTTGCGCTGACAAGGCTGTATGTCGATGAAAACAAAGAGCCGCTGGGCGATATTCTGGTGACAGGCGGCAAGGCGGACCAGCTTGGAGTGGAACCAAAAGGAATATTCCGCTATCTGGATACTACAGGGGCGGATTTTAGCCAAATACAAAAAAAATATCTGTATGTTGACAACGTGACAGCGCCCGTCGAGAAGGGTACAGAGGTTGGATATATCAGTTACAGTCTGGGAGGCACAGAGCTTGGCAGGACGCCAATCGTTGCCTCGGAGGCGGTGGAGAAGGCATATTTTATTGATTATCTGAAAAAGATATTGATAAAGTATTTAATATAGGTTCGCGGATAGGAGAATAAGAATGGTACTTCTTATCATGGTTATGCTGGCTGTTGCACTGTTGGCAGTAGGCATTATAGACGGAAACCGGTTTGTGACAGTGCGAAAGGAATTTGCGCTGTCAGGCTTGTCAAAGGAGTGCAGGTTTGTGCTGCTCTCAGATTTGCACAATAAAGTGTATGGCACGAAAAATGATAAGGTGATAGAAGCCATTCGCAGAATCAACCCTGATTTTATTGTGCTGGCAGGAGATCTTGTCACATCGCAGCTCAGAGAGGATATGACACCGGGAATCGAGCTGCTCAGGGCGCTTCGTCAGGACTACAGGATTTATTACGGTCTGGGCAATCACGAGTCCAAGATGCGGCAGAAGCCCGACCAGTTTGGCGATAAATATGACAGGCTGATTCGCGCAGTCTCAGGAAAGAACGTTTCGGTTTTAAAAAATGAGGCGGTGTTCTTGCCGGAATACAATCTCAAGATAACAGGGCTTGATTTGGATTTGGATTATTTTGCGCATTTCAAAATCCAGAAAATGAAACCGGGCTATTTGCAGGAGACACTGCCTGAATGTGAAAAAGAAAAATGTAATATTTTGATCGCGCACAATCCCGATTATTTTGAGGAATATGCGCAGTGGGGAGCGGATTTGGTGCTTTCAGGGCACGTGCACGGCGGGATTATGCGCCTGCCGCTTCTGGGCGGTGTCATAGCGCCGTCCTACAAGATTTTTCCTAAGTATGACGGGGGCGTCTTTCGGACGGGCGGCGCTACAATGCTGCTAGGCAGAGGAATGGGCTCCCACACGATTCCGCTACGGTTTTTTAATCCGGCAGAATTGTATGATGTGCAGCTAAAAATCAAAAAATAACTTGAACTTTCCCTCAAATCTATGTAAAATAAAAAAGATATCGTTACATGGATTTGGGGGTTTTTATATGGGTTTGTCCGTGACACTCGAAGTATTTGAGGGGCCGTTGGATTTGCTGCTCTATCTCATAGAAAAGAATAAGATTGACATTTATGACATTCCGATTGTTGTCATCACCGAACAATATCTTGATTATATCAGGAAAATGCAGACAGAGGACATGAATGTCATGAGCGAATTTCTGGTGATGGCAGCGACGCTGCTCGACATCAAGTGCAGAATGCTTCTTCCCAAAGAAGTCAATGAAGAAGGCGAGGAGGAGGACCCCAGAGCAGAGCTTGTGCAGAAGCTGCTTGAATACAAAATGTACAAGTACATGGCTTATGAGCTGAGGGACAAGCAGGTGGATGCGGCAAAGAGCTGGTATAAAAAGCCGATGCTGCCAAAGGAGGTCACAGAGTACCAGTACCCTATAGATTATGAAGAGCTGCTGGGAGGTTTAAGCCTTACCAAGCTTCATGAGATATTTAAGGCGGTAATGCGGCGTCAGGAGGAGAAGGTAGACCCGATTCGAAGCCGCTTTGGCAAGATTGAAAAAGATGAAATCAATCTGGAGGAAAAGCAGGTTTACATAGAGGAGTATGTGCGGAATCACAAGCGGTTTAGCTTTCGGAGTCTTTTGGAAAAACAGGGCAGTAAGATGGAGGTCATCGTGACCTTTATGGCGGTGCTTGAGATGATGAAGCAGGGGATTATCTCTATAGAACAAGAGGATACATTTGCGGATATTGTCATCACATCGAGCTATGCTGCATAATAGATTTTATGGTAGGTGTAATGAAGTATGAATGAAGAGAAGATAATGGCAGTGATTGAGGCAGTGCTTTTTGCGATGGGGGACTCTGTGGAGCTGTCCAAGCTGCAACATGTGCTGGAAATACCAGAAGAAGAGATACGCGGTATGATTCAACTGATGAATGAGACATACAAAAGACAGGACCGCGGCATCTACATCATGGAGTTGGAGAACGCGGTTCAACTGTGTACGAAGCCAGAACTGTATGAGTATCTGATCAGGGTGGCAAAAGCACCCAGAAAATACGTTCTTTCAGATACCTTGCTGGAAACCTTATCTATTATAGCGTACAAGCAGCCAGTGACAAAACTTGAGGTTGAGAAAATACGGGGCGTGAGCAGCGACCACGCGGTGAACAAGCTGTTAGAGTTTCATCTGATTCAAGAGCTGGGACGGCTTGACGCGCCGGGGCGTCCGCTGCTGTTTGGCACGACAGAGGAGTTTCTCAGAACCTTTGGCGTGAAATCACTAGGAGATCTGCCAGTCTTGAACCAAGATCAAGTGGAGGACTTTAGAAAGCAGGCAGAGGAGGAAGCAGGAGTGAAGGTGGAGGTTTGACAGTGTTAAAAGATAGAGAGAAGGATGAAGTTTGGTGTAATGCGCTGAGAGAACAGGGCGTCAATGTGGACAAGGCGCTTGAGCGCATGAAAGGCAATGCGGCGGCATATCGTGATTTTCTGATTGAATTTTTGACCGACCCGGATTTTGCGTCTCTGGAGGAGGCAGTCAAGGCAGGGAATGTGCGGTCTGCTTTTGACTACGCACACGGCTTAAAGGGCATGGCGGCTAACTTGGGGCTTGATGCGGTCTGCCATAAAATCAATGTGCTGGTAGAAATTCTGCGGGCAGAGCAGACTGACGGGGCAGCGGAGGCTTTGGGAGAAGTGATGGCGGCGTGCGGCGATCTAACGCGGCTGCTGTATCCGTAATTCCGGCAAAGATAAAAGGGAAGTCGTGAAAAACAGGGATAATTTACAGTGGTCGGAACATATATTTTTATGGAACCTTTTATAAAAGGAATTAAAGTATATGAGAAGAGAACCGAGACATAAAAGGGTTATCCTTACAGCGATTCTTTTGACAATTGCAATCGTATTCCAGCAGCCGGTTTATGTGACAGCAGAGGAGGCGCCGCTCAGGCTCTATGCCAAGGCAGCTGTCTTGATGGATGCAGATTCCGGACGGGTGCTGTATGAGCGCTGCGGTGATGAACAGCTTGCCATGGCGAGTACTACCAAAATTATGACGCTCATTGTCACGCTTGAGAATGCAAAGCTTGAGGATACAGTAACTGTGACCTCTTATGCCGCTTCCATGCCGCCAGTGCATCTGGGCATCAGAAATGGCGAGCAGTACCGATTGAGAGATCTGACGCTCTCCCTGATGCTGGAATCCCACAATGACTCTGCGGTGGCGATTGCGGAGCATGTGGGCGGCAGCGTAGAGCAGTTTGCTGCGCTCATGAATCAAAAGGCGCGGGAGATTGGCTGCAAAAATACATATTATATTACCCCAAACGGTCTCGATGCCGTACAGGGCGATAAATTTCATTCAACGACGGCGCGCGAGCTGGCGCTGGTCATGTCTTATTGTATTACAAAATCACCACAGAAGGATATGTTTCTGGAAATCACAAGAACTTCAAACCATACATTTACAGATTTGTCAGGAAAAAGAAGCTTCTCCTGCGTCAATCACAATGCATTTCTGAGCATGATGCCAGGTGCACTGTCAGGCAAGACAGGATTTACCGCCAAGGCAGGCTACTGCTATGTGGGCGCTTTGCAGCGTGATGGGAAAACGTTTGTCGTTGCCCTGTTAGCGTGCGGCTGGCCAAACCACAAGACTTATAAATGGAGTGACACGAGAATGCTGATGGAGTACGGGCTTTCAAAGTACCAGTACCGCCGCTTTGATGAAGTCGAGCTTCCCGCAGAAGCCACAGAGGACATTATCGTGAGCAACGGTCAGGGCAGCAAAATCGGCGAAAAGCTGCAACTGCCTGTGGAGATGGTGGAGGAGGAGACTGGGAAAGAAGGGCTTCTTATGCGGGAGGACGAGAAGGTGACAATCACCTTGCAGAAAGTAAGAGCGCTGACAGCGCCCGTCGTGAAGGGGCAGGAAATCGGGCATATCAGTTACGCAGTCGGCAATCAGGAGTGGAAGCGCATCCGTCTGGTAGCGGCTGGCGAAGTCGAGGCAGTCGATCTGGAGTGGTGCCTTCGCAAAGTGCTTGGAAAATGGATGTTTGAATAAAAATATTTTTGAATAAAAAATTTTTAAAAAATCAGAAAATAATTGAAATTGTAGCTGAAATGCTTTATAATATACTTCGTAAATTTGTTATGTAAATTTCGACAGCGCAGTCGCCTGTCAATACGAAATGGTAGATGAAAATATGGTCAACACGAAACGGAGGATTTTATGAAGCTACATGACGATTACTATGAGGAGGAACGCAGCTCAGGCTCTAAAATGACATATATTTATATGCTGCTCATCATGTCGGCGGTCATACTGGGTGTGATGGCACTGGTATTCTGGTCAAACCAGTCAAGGACAAAATCGGATGGAAGCGGCTATGCGGCAGCAGTTGCACAGAAGGAGGCAAAAGCGGCAGAGACAAGCAAAAAGATGGAGGCAAATGCATCGGAGAGTGTGATTTCAGAGAGCAAACTCACCTCAAACGATCTTGATATCTGGTCACTTCCGGATACCGGTAGAGAGAAAAAATCCTCCACAGCCAATAAAAACAATGGTACAGTGACAAACCAGACGACAGGGGAGACAGTGGTGGACGGCTCCTCAACCGCTTCAGACGGCACAAGCCAGTCCAGGACTGCCGATGAAATATCCAATGGAAAAACTTCGGTGTACGATATGACCAACAAGGAGAATCTTGACGGAGAAAAAACTGGCGAACAAAATGAAGAGAAAAAGAACGAGCGTGATCAAGCGGACGATGAGGAAGAAGATGACGAGGACGATGTGACCAGTATACAAGTAAAACATGCAGACGGCACAAAGGAGTGGGTGGAGGTCAATGAAGATATTCCAAAGAATAAATATGATTACAAGAATCTGACTTATGACAAGCCGCTGATGAATTACCGTGAAGATGGCAAACTTGTGTCAAAATGCGGGGTCGATATCTCGGCGAATCAGGGAGAGGTAGATTTCAGCAAACTAAAAAGCGCAGGCTGTGATTTTGTCATGATTAAGGTCGGCGCGAGAGGCTACAGCAGCGGACGAATTGTGACGGACGCAAATCTTGAGGACAATCTCAAAGCAGCGAAAAAGGCGGGACTGGATATTGGCGTGTACTTTTGCTCTCAGGCACTGAATAAGTCCGAGGCAAGAGAGGAGGCAGATGAGCTTATGGATGCCATATCAGGGTATTCCATCAAGTATCCGATCGCTTTTGTCATGGAAAATGTCGATGATGATATGGCGCGGATAGAAGCGCTAGAACAGACAGACAGGACACAAATCGCCAAGGCATTCCTAAACAGAGTAGAAGATGCAGGATATACACCGATGATATATGGCGATAAAGAATGGCTTCTCACGATGGTAGATATGGAGGAATTGCAGGACTATGAAGTGTGGTTTGCGCAGGACAGCGACGAGCCGGAATATCCGTATGAGTTTGGCATGTGGCAGTACGATTCTGATGCCAGCATCAAAGGGATTCAAGGCGATGCAGCCATGAGTATCAGCTTTAAGGATTACGCGAAATAACCTTCCTGTAATTTTGCAGTTTATCTGATATTTTGAGACGGGAGTAGAGATCAGCGTATGCCGAAGGCGACAGCCCGTCGATATAGTTTGGCGTATAATTTTTTTGGACGCCGTTACGCTTTAACACATCAATAGCCTTATTGTAGGCAATTGCGGCTTCAATTTCACTGTGATAATAACCGATAATGTAATACCCGGGCACATTGATGCGTGCCCGGTATTTTGTTTTGCCCTTATAACAGACCTCGGCGACGCCTTGATAGCGGTTTATGATAGCAAGGTTTTCGTGTCGGAAATCCGTGTCATCGTCATTGAGAAAAAGATAGTCCTTTCCCGCAACCGCAAAATTTCGGATACCATAGCGGTTTAGGATATTGACCTGCATGCCATAGTCTGCAACAAAAAGATGCCCGCTGCGTTTCATAATCTTGCGTGAGGAATAATAAAACAAATCATCTATGTCAAATTTGAGCACATCGGTGGGGGACAGGTAATAGTAAAAAAACTTTGAGCGGGCATAAATCGGTGTGCCAAAGTAAATGCCGTTATCGCGGAAATTAATCAAAATCACCCATTTTTCAAATGGGAGCGGCGAATTGTCCTTATATTGATTAATACTCAGGCGTTCGCGGTTTAACAGTCTGTCCGCCTCAAGATAGGCGGCATTGGCTTCAGATATGGTATCAAATCCGCCGAGACTGATATGTTTTCTCCTGTATGTAATAGAGGCGCGGTAGTAGACCGTACCGTCTTTTTTTGTTGCCGTAGATGTACCCTTCATCAACACAATCCCTTCACTTCTGTAAGATATAACTGTTGTAGTATGCAATGATAATTGTATTGTATGGGGGTAGGTTTGTCAAGCCTGCACAGCTATTCCAGCCAGTTCTCCCATTTCTTTTCAAGCTCGTATTCCAACTCCGCAGCCTTTTCTTCGAGATGATCTGTATCGGTATCCGTGTACATATTTCCGGAAAAGGCATTGATCAAGTCTTGGCTTAGATGAATTTTCCACTGTCCGTTGTCCTGATACGCAGAGGCCGTGACACGGATACTGATAAGACCGCCGTTGTCCCAATCATTTGCCATATCTTCAATAATAGAAATCAAGGTATCTTTTCCTACTGCCAGTTCTGCCATGTCTGCTGCCAGCTGTGCCAAACCAAGGCCGGGGCTTTCCAGCATATTTTCTAAGAGCTTGTTTTCGTAAATTTCCAGAACTTTTGCCATATCAATATTGGTGATTACCATGTCAAGCACTGCGGTGTCGTTATCGGTTTGCACATCTGTAATTTCCCATGTCAGATTTTCCATGATTTTCTGGTCAAGTTTGTAGGCAGACTGGTATCGTTTACTGCGTTTGGAGCGGGGCTGCAAAAGTTCGTTAAAGACGCGGTATTCGTTCTCTGTTGGAACGCCAAGCCAGTTGTGGTAAGTCTGGACATAATTATCAGAATATTGATTCAGCGTTTCCAGATCCAGCTTTTTGATGCTCTCCAGGATACACTCGGCAGCCTCTTTTGGCGTAGCAGGCGGAGGCGCGGCAGTCTCTGATTTGCCGCAGGCGCACAGCAGCAGGGTGCTAATGATGATAAAAATAACGGTATTCATTTTGTTTTTGAAGGTTGTCATGTTCTCATTCTCCTTTTACTATTTTGTTGATAATCACAGTATAGTTGTGTGGAGAAGGCAAGACAACCGCCTTGACACGAATCGGCACTCAGGCAGCAAAAAAAGACATTATTCCCAGAGCGGGTTATAAAGGAGTGCAGAAAATGAAAAACACCTGTTATCGCAAGCTAGGACGCTTGTCCCGCCATATTTTTTAATAACAGCCTCCACGTTTGACAAGCCAATGCCATGGTGAAGGGAATCCTTTTTGGTGGTGACAACCATGTTATTTTTGATCTGTACAGGAGTGCTCACAGGGTTGCGCACAGACAGGATAAGCTGCCCCTCCTCCAAGACCATTTTAAAGTGAATGTTCTTGCGAAGTGCTGTATTTTCAGCGTCCAGTTTTTCGCAGGCTTCAATCGCATTGTCAAGCAGATTTGCTAAGAGCGTGACCAGATCTTCTTCTGCCATGGTGAGTTTTGACAGGTCATTGATGGCAAACGTCATTGTGACAGCTTTCGAACAGGCTGTCTGGTACTTTTGGTTTAGCAGGATATTCACAATGGTGTGATTTGTGTTGATATCGCCAAACTGTTCCCGCAGTGTCCCAGTAATACGGGTAATATAGTCCGAGGCTTCTGATAGTTTGCCGCAGTTGAGAAGTCCCTGTATACAGTTTAGCTGGTTTTTATAGTCATGGAGGAAGCTGCGCTGCTGTTCATAGTGCTTCTGCATCGTCTGATACACTGCCATTTGATTTTGCGCATGTTCTGTTCTAAGACGCAGTTTTTGGAGAGCCTCCTCCTTTTCCAGCACACGCATTGTAAAATAAAATAACAGGAGGCTCAGAATACCAAAACCGGATACAGCCGTGAGTCTGGCATAAGTGTCTGTGACAGTCGGACTTTCGTTTATCATGCTGAGTGCAAGAATGGTAATCAAATACAAAAATGGAATAACTCCTGTTTTTTTCCAGCGTGCCTCCGCAAATCTGTGAAAACGGCTTTTCCAGCGGTAATGAAATGCCATAATCAGACTCAAAAGAAGCACTTCTGTCAGGTTTTCGAGAAACTGGCGGGAGACTTCGCTGGTGAAATCCATATACAGTGAGAGCACAGACCAGACAGCCGTCGAGATACTCCAATAAATGCCGCAGAAGGTCACAGATAAAATCAGGTTTTTGATCATATGAATCTGAAAATAAATCTGTGCAATGAGCGCCGTCACAAGGATAATGCGCACAGGACGCAAGACAAAAGGAGGGAGCCATGTGACACTGATCAGCAAAAATACTGCCGTGAATGCGGGGAGTATTGTATACTCAGCCCACCTCTGCGGCCATTGCTTTCTGGGAACAAATGTTTCATAGAATAGCTGGCAGCTAATGCCTGTGATCAGGGATAAAATCAGACATCTGAATAAATACGCCATGAAACCCTCCTTAAAAGCTTCCTTTGTAGGTGATAAACTGTTCCTTGACCGTCTGGAATCTCAGCCGTGGGATAGGCAGCGTTTCTCCCGTGTCAAGCACTACAGAATAGTTGCAAAGTTTACGGATATGCTTCATATTGACAAGATAGCTCTTGTGGATTCTTAAAAATCCATGCGCAGAAAGCAGCTTTTCGATGTGATCCAGCTTTTCATAGAGCTGAAAGGTTGTGATGCCAGCCTGCATATAATAGAAAAAGGCTTTGTGCTTTTGACTCTCAATGTATAGAAGATTGTCGGTATACAAAGTCCGTTCTCCGTCCATAAAACAAAATGTGACTTTGGATAACTGCATTTTTTGTAAGATTGCATTCATGCACTCCGGGATTGCAGTATCCAGCGTGTCCTTCATGATATAACGCACAGCATTGACCTTATAGCCCTCTAACGCATAGTCGATAAAAGCTGTCACAAATACAAGATAGGTCGTGTTGTGAAAAGCGCACATCTGCGCGGCAGTCGAAATGCCGTCAAGCTCCTTCATGCTGATATCCATAAAAACAATGTCATATTTTACATTGTTCTCATACTGGGCTAAGAACTGTTCTCCAGACGCATAGAGCTGGGCGGTATACGCTAGGTTTCGCTGCTCCAAATACTGTCTTACGAGGGAGAGAAGCTTTTCCCGGTAAAATTGTTCATCATCGCAGATTGCAATTTGCAGCATCGCGGACTCCTCCTGACTTTTTTATAAATACTTTTGATGCAATCAATTATATCATGACCTTTAGAAATTCTGCAATCAGAGATTTGGGTATGATTCCAGTATCGTTTCAGGTATGATTTTAAGAAAGTTTTAAGTATTTTTTGAGGGACAAGCGAATAGACTAATAAAAGGTAAAATTGGAAATAAGATTCGAAGAAAGGAACGAATAACAGCATATGTATTCAAAGAGCAATATCCTTTTATTCATCGCATACACCATATTTACAGGCTTGCTGATACTTTCGAAGCAGTATGAAGTGCAGGCGGAAAGTGTTGACAAGCAGGAGAAGGCTGCTGTTGTGACAGAACATGTTTCTCTGGAACGGCTCGAGTCGTTAGAACGCATTATCCCATATGAAATCTTAAAGCCGCGGTATTGTATAGAAGTGTCTGAAAAAGATTTGGACACGCTCATGAGAATTGTCGAGGCAGAAGCGGGAGGAGAGGACCGGACAGGAAAACTACTGGTGGCAAATGTGGTAATCAATCGTGTCCGAAACAAAAAATTTCCAAACAATGTCACCGATGTCGTCTATCAGAAAGCGCAGAATGTGACGCAGTTTTCCCCAGTATCAAATGGAAGGATTGACGAAGTAACCATATCAGAAGAAACAAAGGAGGTTGTATACAGTGCTCTCAGAGGAGAGGACATCTCAGGCGGCGCGCTGTTTTTTATGGCAAGAAAATATGCTGTTCCCGAGAATGTAGCATGGTTTGACAGCCAGCTGACCTATCTGTTTTCATATGGAGGACACGATTTTTACGCCAGATAAAATGTTGTAGCTTTTCCAGCCAAGTTGTGCTATACTTCTGACAGATTCAGTTTGAAAAGAAAAAGCTGCAAAAGGAATAAAACATGATAACAATACAAAGCAAAAATTTCTCCGCATTACAAATTTGTATGTCTGGCCAGTGCTTCAGAATGGAAGCGTGCGGTGAAAATAGATACCGCCTTGTGGCAAAAGGAAAATACCTCGAGCTGGCGCAGCAGGAGGAGGACATTCTATTTGACTGTACACAGGAGGAATACCATACGGTCTGGAAGGATTATTTTGATATGGAGACAGACTACGCCCAGATTATAGCTGGGATTGACGCCGAGGACACTTATTTGTCGGCAGCGGCAGACTATGGCAAAGGCATCAGGATACTTCATCAGGACTTGTGGGAGATGATTATATCCTTTCTAATCTCACAGCAGAATAATATCAAAAGAATCCGCAAATGTATCAACCAGCTATGTGAAAAATATGGTGAAAAAAGAGAGAGTGCAAATGGCGTGTCATACTATGACTTTCCGACGCCACAGTCCTTGGCAGAGGCGCAGCTCGAAGATTTGTATGCCTGTGGTCTGGGGTATCGTAGTAAGTATATTCATGCAACTGCCAACAGCATATATTCCGGCGAGCTTGATTTGTCAGCGCTGTGGACAATGAATTATGCTGCCGCAAAAAAAGAATTGTTAAAACTATATGGCGTTGGGACAAAGGTTGCCGATTGTATCTGCCTGTTTGCACTGCATAAAACAGACGCCTTTCCAAGAGACACGCATATCAACAAGGTGCTCGAACTGCAGTACCCAGAGGGGTTCCCGTTTGAAAAGTACGGCAAAAACAGCGGGATACTACAGCAGTATCTCTTTTATTATGACTTAGAAAAAGGGGATTTGAAAAAAATATCAAAAAAATAACAAATTTCACTTGAGGAGAGCTTATACGATCGCGATACTACATTGATAATTGTTCGTTTTCAGAGCTGTCAAGTGGGTGTAAATTTAGGAATACTATGCGGTACAAGCACTTTCCAAATGAGAAAAAACGATAGAAAATAGTAAAATTTGAAAAAAAGTGGAAAAAAATAAAAAAAAGTGGAAAAAAGTACTTGACAGAAAACAACAAAGTGTGATAACCTATAAAAGCTGTCGCGAGTGATAAAAAACACAGCGGTTTAAGCAATAAGAACCTTGACAAATAAACAGTAATGCAACCCTGAAAATTCTAAAAGAGAAATTTTTATTATAGAAGATTCTGGTATAGAATGTTCAGAGAACAAAACCTTTAAAAAGTAAAAGCATTTTTTATGCAACCGCATCAAAAATGCAACGGATGAATTAGCCAGTTTAACTGGTGCAAGAATCAAACAAGACAGATCATTT
>KE159537.1:132449-133067 GCA_000403215.2 Lachnospiraceae bacterium A4 | reverse complement strand
TGTGGACGCAGTACCAGTACGACGGACAGGGGGCGCCTCTCGGAAAAGAGAACCTCCGGCGGATATATTACCAGATGGCAGTATGATGAAAACGGTCTGCTGGGAGAGCTGTCACACACAGATGCATCCGGCATCCTTGACCGCTTTCAGTATACCTATGATGCGGCAGGTAATAAAACTGCCATCAAAAAAGAAAGGAGGGGATTTCCAGAGGAAAGCGGCAGCTGCCAGTATACCTATGACAGGCTGCACAGACTGACAGGCGTTGAAAAAGATGGAAAGCCGCTGCGCAGTTACCAGTATGATACATTTGGAAACCGTACTGTCATGGAAGATAGTGTGAAAGAAAGTAGAGGAAAACCATAAATTGGCGCACTTGAATAATCTGTCTAAGGCAGGCAACTTTTTGAAGCGCTATGGAGTTAGGAAATTAGGAATTGTGCAAAAATAAATTTACACTTTCATCCATTGACAATTACCTTCTGGGTTTGATTACATAGTTCCAGTTTCCCAAAATCTCACAGGGAAACAATTGTATTTTTGTAAATTCTTCATCTGTGACCTTACGTTTCAGTTCGTATTTGTTTGTATCGACCTGACATTTTACTTTCAGGCCTT
>KE159537.1:123092-126729 GCA_000403215.2 Lachnospiraceae bacterium A4 | reverse complement strand
TTTGAAAAGCCTGCCTGATGGACAGGTAGAATACTTGTGTCTTCATACAGGTTTTATTGTTTTATTTTTATGATTTTCTAAATCAATAGCATATATTGCCAAAACAGTAAATTTATTTTTGCACAGTTCCTTAGATTAAGAAGCTAACGGTTCATCAGGAGGAAGTAATCCTTCTCGTTGTAATAGCTTCTTGGCTTGTTTGATAGCCTTTGCCTTTTGTTTTTCAAGCAGAGGTGCAGGCATTTTTCTTGCCACGGCGTTTAACAAGTGAATCATATTTCTTTTTGTAGTAAGGAGATTTGTCAGATTTTACGGCTGCATGAGCACACTGTACTAATGCAGGTTTGAGGTAGACACCGGCACGCGTAATCCGGACAGACTTCTTCTTACCAGCGGATTCGTTGCTGCCGGAAGTTAGACCAGCCCAGCAGCATAAACGTTTGGAACTCGAGAACTGAGACATATCAGTACCAATTTCGGAGATGATAGTGACTGCACTATCATGTTTTACACCCGGAATGGTACAGAGAAAGCGGACAGCATTTTCAAAATCAGGATTAGAAGAAATCATATTTTCAATCATTTTATCAACATCATTGATTTCAGCTGTGATATAATCCATATGTGCACGGATAAGGCGCATACGATATTTTTGGGCATCAGTCATCTAATATCCTTCGACGGATTCTATAACAGCATCTTCTTTGGATTTGAGGCTCCTTAGAAGTTTAGATGCGATTTCTTCGTGGTTAATGGATATACCCGATTGTTCAAGCAGATAGTCAATAATGGATGTGGATGACTTCCCAAAGATATCGGAAACAACAGAATCTAATGCAACATTGCAAACAGTAAGAGCATTCTGATATCTATTCTTTTCACTTGAACGGCAGGAAACAAGCTTGTAACGATAGCGAGAGTATTCCCTGAGAATACGGATTTTCCTGCAAGGAATATAACTGCCTTTGACAAGTCCAAGACGGAACAAATCTCCAATCCATTTAGAATCTTTGGCATCGTCTTTGTTGCCTTTTACCGCCTTTACCCATTTGGGATTGGCTATGACAACATTGATTTCATTTTCCAGAAGGTTAAAGGCAGGAATCCAATATTTGCCTGTGGATTCCATACAGACATCATGGCAATCATTGTCGAGAAGCCATTGCTTGAATTCGAGAATTGAATTGTTAAAGGTGGAAAAGCGCTTCTTTTGGTAAGAAGGCTCAATGCCACTGGTAGTTTTGACAATTGTGGCAACGAGAAACGATTTGTGAACATCGACACCACAACAGGTTTGGTAAGTAACTTTCATAGTCAGACTCCTTTCGTAAAAGATGAGAAGCCATTGACTGAACTGCCACACAATTAAACTAAGGCGCTTAAACAATTCTTAGTGTACGGATTCGTAATGCCACTTATTTGTGCTTGAAAAGGCAGAACTTACACTGATTTATATGCTGTCTAAAACGAAGAAAGTTATTACAACTCCTCCTCTCGTGCTTTGTAGTTTAGCTTCTCACAAACTATTTTACAGCACAGCGTAGAGAGTTGGAACACTTTCATAACTATTTGTGCCGCCAACTGAAAGGCGGCGGAATGGAGATTTATATATTAAAGGCATAGAGCTTGTATTCCTGAAAGAGCCACATATAAATACAAGCACATATAAGAAAGCATTAGAGAGCAATATATCAATGACTGGCACAAATGTTGACTTTATCTTAGAGGGTGTAAATAAATACCTTATGTCGCTTGCAAAGGAACAGATAAGGATTGCTTTTGAGCAGTCAGAGAAAGAGGTACAGGACTTGCACCAGAGAACGAAAGAGGGCATAGAAACGGCGAGATTGAACGGTAAACAGATCGGGCAGAAGCAGGGAGCAAAGCTGATAACAAAGAAATCTATTGAAGCAAAGAAGCAGATACGAAAACATAGCAAGGATTTTGATGGTACTTTATCAGATACAGACTGTATGAAACTGGTGGGACTTGCAAGGAATACATTCTATAAATATAAGAAAGAATTGAAAGAAGAATAAGGATTGTTTAGGACGGAGTTTATATGAATTGCCGTCCTTTCTTTTATCTATAGGCTGGTGGGTGGGGGTTATATACAAAACCACATACAGCCCCTATTAAGTGCCTTTTTCTGCCGAACATTTTCAAAAAGGATAGTTCTGCTGCTGGTAATAAAAATTTAGATATGCAAAATGGTAGTTTTATGTTAAAATTAAACCTTAATCCGTGAAGCTTAATTATTATTCCATGCTATAATCGCTCTGTTTATGCGGCCTTCCGATATTTTTTTAGATGAAATAATTTCACCCATTTGGTGATGTTTTCTGATACAATACTCCATAAGAAAACTATGGAGGCAGTCATCATGAAAAAGATAAAAATTGAGTTTACCAATGAGCGGATCATCCCAGCCAGTGGCCTTGCAGTTGTCGGTGCTATTCTCGGCAAATGCGACTTTGTAAAGCGCTGCAACCGTATGGATGTAACCCCAAACCGTTCACAGCACCAAATCAAGAACGGCGATGTCCTGCTCACTTATATCGAGCTCCTCACGATGGGAAAACCTGCTTATGAGTCCGTCCATGAGTTTGATGACGACCCGGATTTTTACAAATACGCACTTGGAATTGTCAGAAGCATCCCTTCTGGGGAAACCCTGCGCCAGCGGATGGATGACATTGGCTCATCCATGCGTTCTTATATCCTTGCGGAAAACATCCGGATGCTAAGGGAAAATGGCATTGTACCGGGAAAACTTCCAAATGGTTATGTGCCAGTGGATATTGATGTTACGCCCTTTGATAATTCCAAGACGAAAAAGCAGGGTGTCTCCAGAACTTATAAAGGATATGACGGCTACGCGCCGATCATGGCATATATTGGAACGGAAGGTTATCTGGTCAACTGTGAGCTCCGGGAAGGAAAACAGCACTGCCAGAAGCATACCCCTGAATTTTTACGGGAAACCATCCGTATGTGCAGGGAGATTACGGATGAGCCGCTTCTGGTCCGCCTGGATTCAGGAAACGATGCCGCAGAGAATATCGGCATCCTGGTGGAAGCGGGCTGTCATTTCATCATAAAGCGCAACCTCCGCAAGGAAAGCAAAGAGGACTGGCTGAAGATGGCTCGGGAACACAGTAAGGATGTGGAAACTCCCTGGGATGGAAAGACCGTTTATATTGGAAGCGACTGGAAACCAGTTTCGTATAAATCAGAGGATGGTGAGGAAAAAAACATCACCCTGCGTACCGGTTATGAGATCATAAACCGTACCATTGATAACTATGGGCAATTCCTTTTGGAAGGCGACACAGAGGTCAATACCTGGTGGACAAACCTTGGGATGACGGACCGCGAAGTCATAGGCCTGTATCATGCCCACGGCGAATGTGAACAGTTCCACAGCGAGATCAAGACGGATATGGATGTGGAGCGGCTGCCATCCGGCAAATTTGAGACCAACGAACTGGTACTGGAACTGACAATCCTGGCCTATAACATCCTGCGAATGATCGGACAGGAAAGCATCGGCAGGAAGGGAACCAAGACAAAACATAAAGTCAGACGCAGGAGGCTGCGCACGGTAATCGGAAACATGATCATGATGGCAAGCCAC
>KE159537.1:120186-122717 GCA_000403215.2 Lachnospiraceae bacterium A4 | reverse complement strand
CATGAGTTTGATGACGACCCGGATTTTTACAAATACGCACTTGGAATTGTCAGAAGCATCCCTTCTGGGGAAACCCTGCGCCAGCGGATGGATGACATTGGCTCATCCATGCGTTCTTATATCCTTGCGGAAAACATCCGGATGCTAAGGGAAAATGGCATTGTACCGGGAAAACTTCCAAATGGTTATGTGCCAGTGGATATTGATGTTACGCCCTTTGATAATTCCAAGACGAAAAAGCAGGGTGTCTCCAGAACTTATAAAGGATATGACGGCTACGCGCCGATCATGGCATATATTGGAACGGAAGGTTATCTGGTCAACTGTGAGCTCCGGGAAGGAAAACAGCACTGCCAGAAGCATACCCCTGAATTTTTACGGGAAACCATCCGTATGTGCAGGGAGATTACGGATGAGCCGCTTCTGGTCCGCCTGGATTCAGGAAACGATGCCGCAGAGAATATCGGCATCCTGGTAGAAGCGGGCTGTCATTTCATCATAAAGCGCAACCTCCGCAAGGAAAGCAAAGAGGACTGGCTGAAGATGGCTCGGGAACACAGTAAGGATGTGGAAACTCCCCGGGATGGAAAGACCGTTTATATTGGAAGCGACTGGAAACCAGTTTCGTATAAATCAGAGGATGGTGAGGAAAAAAACATCACCCTGCGTACCGGTTATGAGATCATAAACCGTACCATTGATAACTATGGGCAATTCCTTTTGGAAGGCGACACAGAGGTCAATACCTGGTGGACAAACCTTGGGATGACGGACCGCGAAGTCATAGGCCTGTATCATGCCCACGGCGAATGTGAACAGTTCCACAGCGAGATCAAGACGGATATGGATGTGGAGCGGCTGCCATCCGGCAAATTTGAGACCAACGAACTGGTACTGGAACTGACAATCCTGGCCTATAACATCCTGCGAATGATCGGACAGGAAAGCATCGGCAGGAAGGGAACCAAGACAAAACATAAAGTCAGACGCAGGAGGCTGCGCACGGTAATCGGAAACATGATCATGATGGCAAGCCACGTTATAGAGCATGCCCGTCAGTTGTTGATAGATCTTGGCCGAAGTAATATATGGCGGCATGCTTTTGCGGAGGTATATACAGCTTTCGCAGATTTCCAATTGTAAAATCGTCCTACCAGGTAACCATATGAAAAACCAAGGGGAAAGTATGCCATTTTTTAAGGTTTTCCAGTATTCCTAACTGTCATTTAGAGCCAAAATCAATCATCATTCATTAAAATACTGTCTTTGAAGGACAATTTATCAAGAGTAAGCCAATCAGATTTAGGATTGGCTTCATAAAACAACCAATTTCACGGATTCAGGTATATTATTGTTTGATGGTTTTGAATTTAATGATACCTTATCCATGCTTATCTTTACTTTCATAGTGTTTTCCTCCTTTTTCTTAGCCCTGCCCTGATTAAGCAGCACTGGTTTTTTATTGAAAAGTGATAGACGTGGTAACAATTAAATAAATAAATGAACCAGATTAAGGAGGAATTAAGCATGTTAGAACAATATCAGGACATAATGACAACATATGAGGTTACAGAAGCTCTCTGCATCGGCAAAAACCGTGTATATGAGCTGTTGGGAAATGGCAGTCTGAAAGGCTTCCTTATTGGAAATATATGGAAGATCCCTAAAGAGGCTGTGATAGAATACATCATGACACAGAGCGGATTAAAGTAAGATAGTATCAATGATCCCAGCGTATCTTTGACAAATCCCGACATTCAAAAGCAAACAGAACAGACTTATCTTTCTCTCTACCTGCGCACCGGGCACCCGTCAGCTTCTGCTGTCAAATTTCATCTGAATGCTTATGTACATAAAAAATAAGGCGCTCTCTTATCTGGAGTGCCTTATTTTCTATTCTAATTATGAGATGCCCAGATATTCTTCTACAGTATACATTCCACAATAGACTGCATAAATCCTTGGGATTGTTCCGCTGCTGTATGCCGCCTCAAACCTTTTCTGCGGCAGATGCTCATAATACCTGATTTCCTTATTGAGCCTTTCTGTCTCTCTAATTCCACAAACCCTGACGATCTTCTCATATCCTGTGATTTCAGATAAATAGTCTAATCTTTTCATTGCCTCTCCCTTCTGAAACATATGTTTTTATATTCTTTTGCTTATACTAATCTTTTCTGATATTGAATGATACAGGCTGAATAGTCTAAGACTCTATATTTTTTCATCTTCCTCATAATCAACAATATCTTCAATTACAAATCCAGTTTCTTCCATAAGATTAAGCAGCGCAAGCGAAATGGCATCATCTTATCCTCTGCTGTATTCAACCGCTGCATCACATCCGCCAGCATTGTGAATTTTATTTGCTGCTCTCATAACTTTTCTTGTGAGTTGTAAGTTATCAATAAAAAAATAACCCTTCCATATGGTTTTATGGTATCCTATAAGTTGCCAAAATAAAAAAGGATAAATCCACCAGAAGAGTTATTTCAAATATGAGTTTATCATACTTGCTGGCGGATGACCAT
>KE159537.1:106755-120176 GCA_000403215.2 Lachnospiraceae bacterium A4 | reverse complement strand
TCTTGGCCGAAGTAATATATGGCGGCATGCTTTTGCGGAGGTATATACAGCTTTCGCAGATTTCCAATTGTAAAATCGTCCTACCAGGTAACCATATGAAAAACCAAGGGGAAAGTATGCCATTTTTTAAGGTTTTCCAGTATTCCTAACTGTCATTTAGAGCCAAAATCAATCATCATTCATTAAAATACTGTCTTTGAAGGACAATTTATCAAGAGTAAGACAATCAGATTTAGGATTGGCTTCATAAAACAACCAATTTCACGGATTCAGGTTAAAATCATCAAATGATAATCATGATTGTATTCGAAAAGTTTGGAGAGTGTTTTTTAATTGTTAAAAATAGATATACGTCACACACGGGTAGCACACAAATAGTCCGTAAAATCTTATAAAATCAAAGCTTGCAGTTTCGATCGAGGAAGCAGCGAAGGAAGGTAAGTTCTAAGAAATAGCGTAAAATCAAGGGCTATCGTTGACAGGAGGTGTCGGCGGTAGCCTTAAATTTTGCCACGCAGCACACAAATTTCAAATGAATGTTCCGTAGGTATTATGGTGCTGCAAATATGCTTTACCGAAAAAGGGAAAAGCCGTTACAAAAAAGGGTGTCTCAAAATTTTAGGGTACTGCACTTTTTTTATATTTGTGGAATAATTGATAAAACTTTGTAGATTTTTAGATAAAAGAAGGAATTTTAAAATCCGCGTGGAATATATTAAATATGGAATCATTTTGTGAAGCATACACAAAGCGGGGATTTTATTATGACAATACGAGAAAACCTTGAACAGTGGGAGAGTGAGTACCTGAGCCCGTATGCCACACTGAGCGCGAAATCAAAAGGCAGGGACCGGGAGGAGGAACAGTGTGATATCCGCCCAGTATTCCAGCGGGACCGGGATAGGATACTGCACTCCAAGTCATTTCGGCGTCTCAAGGATAAGACACAGGTCTTTTTGTCACCGGAGGGAGATCACTACAGGACGAGACTGACACATACCCTTGAGGTATCGCAGAATGCGCGCACGATTGCGCGGGCATTGCAGCTCAATGAAGAGCTGGTGGAGGCGATTGCACTAGGGCATGATCTGGGGCATACGCCCTTTGGCCATGCGGGAGAGCGCGCACTCAATGAAATCTGTCCCTATGGATTTAAGCACAATGAGCAGAGTGTCCGCACCGTCGAGCTTCTGGAGAAAGACGGAGACGGGCTGAATCTCACATGGGAGGTGCGAGATGGAATGCGCAATCATCAGACATCGAGTATGCCAGCGACACTTGAAGGAAAGGTGGTGCGTTTTTCAGACAAGATTGCATATACGTATCATGACATGGACGATGCAGTCAGAGCCGGGATTTTGAAGGCGCGCGATATTCCGAGAGAAATCGGGGAGATTATTGGCTACAGTCCGCGGGAGCGGCTCAATAATTTTATTCATGACATTGTGACGCAGAGCAAGGGGACAGACGATGTGCGCATGTCAGATGATGTAGAGCTTGGAATGCGCAACCTGAGACAGTTTATGTATGACAAGGTGTATAGCAATCAGGTGGCAAAGTGTGAGGAGAAGAAGGCGGTTTCACTGGTAAAGACGCTCTATGAATACTATATGAGGCATACAGATGAGCTGCCTAAGTTTTTTGTGGAGCTGGGATTGCAGGGAGAGCCGCGGGAAAAAGTAGTCTGTGATTATATTAGCACAATGACAGACCGTTTTGCAATCTCGCTGTACGAGCAATTATATGTACCGAAATTCTGGATGGGTTAGTAAGGCTGGGGCTGGACTTATAGTCTGGTATTGTTGTAAAGAAAGAGAGTTGGATATAGATGTTTTATCCAGAGGAATTGATTGAGGAAGTCCGACAGAAAAACGATATCGTGGACGTGATTTCCAGTTATGTGTCGCTACAGAAAAAGGGCAGTAACTACATGTGCTGCTGCCCTTTTCACGGGGAAAAGACGCCCTCTTTTTCAGTGAACCGCGCGCGGCAGATCTACAAGTGCTTTGGCTGCGGTGAGGGCGGCAATGTGATCACGTTTGTGATGAAGTATGAGAACTGTACGTTTCCCGAAGCATTGAAGATGCTTGCAGAGAAGGCAGGAGTAGAGCTTCCGCAGGCAGAGTACTCAGAGGAGGTAAAGCGGCGTGAGAGCCGGCGGCAGCGGCTTTTGGAAGTCAACAAAGAAGCGGCAAAATTTTATTATGTGCTGCTTCGAAACGAGCGGGGTATCAAGGCAAAGGAATATTTGGACAAGCGTCGGCTCTCTGATGAGACGCGCAAAAACTTTGGGCTGGGATATGCACCCGCGAGGGGGGAGGAGTTGCTGGCATACCTGCATCAAAAAGGGTTTACCGATGATCTGATCCGTGATGTGGGGCTTGCCAAGACAGATGAGCGCCGCGGGACGACGACGCAGTTCTGGAACAGGGTAATGTTTCCAATACAGGATATCAATCATCGCGTCATAGGCTTTGGCGGGCGTATTATGGGCGATGGGGACGGTGGCCCGAAATACCTAAATTCACCAGAGACAGAAATCTTTGACAAGAGCAGAAATTTATATGGCATGAATTATGCGCGCACTGCAAGGACTGGGAATATTATATTATGTGAGGGGTATATGGATGTGATCAGCATGCATCAGGCAGGCTTCACGCAGGCGGTGGCATCGCTCGGAACGGCGTTCACGCCGGGGCAGGCAGGACTGATCAAGAAATATACCAGAGAGGTACTGCTGGCATACGACAGTGACGGCGCGGGTGTGAAGGCGGCGCTGCGCGCGGTGCGGATTCTCCGGGATGCGGGAATGTCTGGCAGAATTATCAATATGTCGCCGTACAAGGACCCGGATGAATTTATCAAAAATCTCGGGCAGGAGGCATTTCAGGAGCGCATAGACCATGCAGAGAACGCCTTTTTGTTTGAGGTTCGGATGCTGGAGAGGGAATTTGACTTAAATGACCCGGAGGGAAAGACGGATTTTTATAACCAGATTGCAAGAAGGCTCTGTGATTTCAGTGAGGATGTAGAGCGGGAGAATTATCTTGAGGCAGTGGCGGAAAAGTATCATATCGGATTCGACAACCTCAGAAAGCTCGTTGTCAATATGGCGGCAAAGGCAGGGGGGTATGCGGTGCAGACAATAGAGCGTCCAAAGTCAGGCATACAGAGCAGAAGGAGAAATACCCCCGAGGAGAATGCCAGAAAGTCCCAGCAGCTATTGCTGACATGGCTGACAGATTATCCCCAGCTTTATCCTAAGATTAAGGCATTTTTATCTGCGGAGGATTTTACAGTCGAGCTGTACAGCAGGGTTGCAAAACGTATGTTTGAGGAGCTTGAGAAAAATGAACTTAATCCTGCGGGCATCATCAATATGTTTGAGGAGGAAAAGGAGCAGAGTGAGGCGGCATCTCTGTTTACGACGACGCTGCCGGAACTGGAGAGCGATCAGGAACGGGAGAAAGCCTTTCACGATATCCTTGTGAGCGTGAAAAAAAACAGCTATGAATACTATTCGGCGCGTTCTGGCGCAGACCTTTCGGCGCTCAGCAAAGTAATAGAGGGGAAAAAAGCGCTGGAAGAACTTAACAAAACGCATATTTCTTTAAATTAAGGATAAAAATAATATGGTATGGAGGATTGACCAGAATGGATGAAAACACACAAGCAAAATTTGATGCGAAATTAAAGGAGTTGCTGGCGGTTGCAAAGAAAAAGAAAAATGTGCTGGAATATCAGGAAATCAACGATTTTTTCAAAGATATGCCGCTTGAGGAGGAGCAGTTTGAGCGCATTCTCGAGCTTCTTGAACAGAACAATGTAGATGTGCTGCGCATTACGGATGATGACGATGATCTGCCCGATGATGACCTGCTTCTTGTGGACGACGAAGAGATGGATATGGAAAATATTGATCTTTCTGTACCGGACGGCGTCGGAATCGAGGATCCTGTCAGAATGTACCTCAAGGAAATCGGTAAGGTGCCTCTTTTGAGCGCTGATGAGGAGATTGAGCTTGCGAAGAAGATGGAGCTTGGCGACGAGGAGGCGAAGAAGAGGCTTGCGGAGGCAAATCTTCGTCTGGTTGTGAGCATCGCCAAACGGTATGTCGGGCGCGGTATGCTGTTTCTGGATCTGATTCAGGAGGGCAATCTCGGACTGATCAAGGCAGTGGAGAAATTTGATTACAGAAAAGGCTATAAGTTCTCCACCTATGCGACATGGTGGATTCGTCAGGCAATCACAAGGGCAATCGCAGATCAGGCAAGAACGATTCGAATACCAGTTCATATGGTTGAGACGATCAACAAACTGATCCGTGTGAGCAGACAACTGCTTCAGGAGTTAGGAAGAGAACCGACACCGGAGGAGATTGCCAAGGAGATGAATATGCCGGAAGAGCGTGTGCGTGAAATCCTCAAAATTTCCCAAGAGCCGGTGTCTTTGGAGACACCAATCGGCGAGGAGGAGGACAGTCATCTCGGTGATTTTATACAGGATGATAATGTGCCTGTACCCGCTGATGCCGCAGCTTTTACGCTGCTGAAGGAACAGTTGGTCGAGGTGCTTGACACCTTGACAGACAGAGAGCAGAAGGTGCTCAGACTCCGCTTTGGTCTGGATGACGGCAGGGCGCGCACACTTGAGGAGGTAGGCAAAGAGTTCAATGTCACAAGAGAGCGCATCAGACAAATCGAGGCAAAGGCACTTCGCAAATTGCGTCATCCTTCAAGAAGCCGCAAGCTGAAAGATTTTTTGGATTAGGAGAATGTAAATGCTGTTATCGGATAGAATGAGGGCTGTGGCAGAGCTGGTGCAGCCCTGTAAAAGTATCGCTGATATCGGCTGTGACCATGGATATGTCGCGATGGAGCTTGTCAGGAGTAACATCTGTAGACATGTGATTGCGATGGATATTAACCGTGAGCCGTTGGACAGGGCAAGGCAGAATATTGCTGATTATGACATGCAGGAGTATATAGAAACCCGGCTGTCTGACGGTGTCAGCGCGCTACAGGAGGGCGAGGTGGAAGGCATCGTCTGTGCAGGTATGGGCGGCAGGCTGGTTATATCCATACTAGAGCAGGGAAAAGAGCTGGTCGGCGCCATGAAACAGGTTATCTTGCAGCCACAGTCGGAACTGGCAGAGGTAAGGAGATATCTGCGCAAAAAAGGGTTTTTGATAGACCGTGAGGAGTGTATATACGAGGACGGAAAGTATTATCCGATGATGCGTGCACTGCCCGGCGCCTTTGGCAGACTTGAGTGGCAGATTGGCGGGAATCTTGAACAGAAATGCAAGAAGAGCGGCGTGTATCGAAACGGTATTCCCGCATACAGGCAGCCGTTTGATGTCTCTGAGATTTCGAAGGAGGAGGCAAAACGCATGACGAGAGTGCAGGATACATATGGTCCATGTCTGCTGGAGATGGCGCATCCGGTTTTAAAGAGCTATCTGTTATGGCAGAAGTCCAATCTGGAGTGTATCAAAAAGGGGCTGCTTGCTCAGCCGCAGGTGAGCGACAGACAGCACAGCCGGCTCGAGGAGATTGATGAGAAGCTGAGTGACATTGTATTTTGCCTGTATTATTATTTTAAACATACGATATTATAAAAAAATGGAGATATTGAATGAAATGCGATGAGATCATAAAAAAACTCGAGTCCCTTTCTCCTGCGTCTTTTGCGGAGGAGTGGGACAATGTCGGCCTGCTCGCGGGCAGGCGTGACAAGGAGGTCAGCACGGTATATATTGCGCTGGATGCGACAGATGAGGTGATCAAAGAGGCAGTGCGCCTTGGCGCAGACCTGCTGCTGACGCATCATCCGCTTATTTTTAAGAAGATGGGCAGAATCACGACGGAGGATTTTATTGGGAGAAGGCTTGTTGAACTGCTCAGAAATGATATCAGTTATTATGCCATGCATACGAATTTTGATGTGATGGGTATGGCGGAGGCAGCGGCGGATTATTTGGAGCTGCAAGACAGACAGGTACTCAATGTTACATATGAAAAGGTTTTAGATAAGAAGGTTTTAGATGCGGAGACTCCTTCCAGAGAAGGTTTTGGCAGGGTAGGACGCCTTGGCAAAAGTATGACTGTGGCGGAATTTGCAGCGTTTGTCAAACTCCGGTTTGATGTGCCCAATGTCCGGGTGTATGGCAGTCTGGAGGATATTGTTGAGCTGGCAGCAGTGATGCCCGGCTCTGGCGGCAGCTTTATACGCGATGTTATCAATGCAGGTGCAAAGGTGATGGTTACAGGGGATATCGGTCATCATGAGGGAATTGATGCAGTGGCGCAGGGCCTTACGATTATTGATGCAGGGCACTATGGCATTGAGAAGCTCTTTATTGCTTATATGGAGATGTTTATCAAGAGAGAGCTGCCGGGGCTTACGGTCTGTGCGGCAGAGATCAAAGAGCCTTTTGTGGTGGTGTAGAAAGGAGAAGAGCCGATGGGGGTAAATAACGAGAAAATACAAAGTTTTCAGGTGACAGTGAACGGAAAGAGCAGAGCTTACCCAGTGGGGATTACCTTTGGTGAGATTGCCAGCGTGTATCAAAAGGAATACCCATATCCGATTGCGCTGGCAGTCAGGAATGGAAAGATTAAAGAGTTGTTCAAAAAAGTGGATCAGGACTGCACCGTGGATTTCCTCACACTGGCAGATAATACAGGGCACAAGTCCTACAACCGCACAGCGACGATGATTCTCATGAAAGCGATTAATGATGTGGTTGGAACTGATAAAATTGAACAGATCAAGATGGAATTTGCGATTGGAAATGGCTACTATTGCGCCAAGAAAGGCGAGTTTGAAGTGACAGATTCGCTTGTTACCCAGATCAAGGCAAAGATGCAGGAATACATAGATAAAGATTATTGTATCATCAAAAAGTCCATGCCCATCGAAGAGGCAAATGTTCTCTTTACACAGCAGAGGATGGCAGACAAGGTGAGCCTGTTCCGCTACCGAGGCAGCTCAAGCGTCAATGTCTATAACCTTGACGGCTATTATGATTATTATTATGGCTTTATGCTGCCCAGCACAGGATATGTGCGGTGTTTTGATTTGCAAAAGTATGAGAACGGCATGGTGCTGATCCTGCCCAATAAGTCAAAGCCTACAGAGCTGGAGGAATTTAAGCCACTGCCAAAGCTGTTTAAATCAATGGAAATGGCATCAGACTGGGGAGAAAAGCTCGGTGTGGACACGGTGAGCGACCTGAATGATGAGATACGAAAAGGCAGGTTTAATGAGCTGGTGCTGGTGCAGGAGGCATTGCAGGAGCGTAGAATCAGTGAGATTGCATCGGATATCGTGTCGCGCGGCGGAATCAAATTTGTCATGATTGCAGGTCCTTCCTCGTCGGGAAAGACGACCTTTTCTCACAGGCTGTCTGTACAGCTTAGGACACATGGGCTGACACCGCATCCCATTGCTGCGGACGACTATTTTGTAGACCGCGAGAATACGCCCAGACAGCCAAATGGTGACTATGATTTTGAGTGCCTTGAGGCGATTGACACACAGAAATTTAATGAGGATATGTGCGCGCTGCTGGCAGGCGAACGCGTGGAGCTGCCAACCTTTAATTTCGTGACAGGAAAGCGTGAGTACAAGGGCAATTTCAAGCAGCTTGGCCCCGATGATATCCTTGTAATAGAAGGAATCCACGGGCTCAATGACAAAATGTCCTATGCACTTCCCGCAGACAGCAAATATAAAATCTATATCAGCGCGCTCACAACGCTGAACATAGACGAACATAACCGCATTCCAACCACAGATGGCAGGCTGCTGCGCCGTCTGGTGCGGGACGCCAGAACGCGGGGCGCGACAGCAAAGCGCACAGTTCAGATGTGGCCCTCCGTGCGCAAGGGTGAGACAGAGAATATCTTTCCGTTTCAGGAGAGTGCGGACGCGATGTTTAACTCTGCGATGATTTATGAGCTCGCTGTGCTCAAGCCCTATGCAGAACCGCTGCTCTACAGTATAGAAAAGGGTGAGCCGGAGTATTTTGAGGCCGTGCGGCTTTTAAAATTTTTGAGCTATTTTCTTGGCGTTGGGACAGAGGAGCTTCCGAAAAACTCGATTGTGAGAGAGTTTGTGGGGGGAAGCTGCTTTAAGGTGTAATATTGTTTTGATAGTATAGTTTACACAGTCAGAGGAACATAAGCCATTGTGTGTGGTGGATGTTTTTATCCGAAATCTGGTAGTTATGAAATTAAATATATAAGAAAATTTAGAAAGATACCAATTCATGTAAGATTATTACACGGATTGGTATCTTTTTAGTTTGCTCAAATTCGCAAAAAAATTTTCTCCTAAAACGAGACAGAATTTGCAAAAGTTTGTAATGCAAAAGTTCTGTTGGAAAAAGTGTTGACTGCACGCAACGTGCAGTTTTACGGTAAAAAGGAGGAAAACATATGAGCAGCAATAAGACATTACATGAATTATGTGATGAACTAGGGGTGACAAGACGTGTCATACAAGGATATGAGAAAGCAGGATTAGCCTCAGCGACGGGCAGGAACAAGTATATTCGTCTGAATCTGACAATAGAGAATAATAGTGATAAGGATTTGTCGTTTACCAGTGGTTCCATGGGATATGGCTGTAATGCCATTAACGGATATATGATACAAGGTGGGTATATGAATGCAGATGTATCAGCTGGTAAGAATACAAATGAAACAATTCGTTTTAATCTTGATGAATTGTCAGTCTATGGAATTACAAAAATTGCAGATATTCAAGTTGGATTCAGAATCACAGATGATAGCTATGATGTTATTTATCAGGGCATGGGGAAGGTAAAAACCTCATTGGAAGCTTCATATAATTACAAGGTTGACACATTTGCGGAAAATCTAAAGAGCAAGGCTATAGAGAAACTGACAGGAGGCAGTGTTAATTATTATTCAGAGGAAAACTTGTATGATCAAAGTGGAGTGAAAATCGTATCAGAAGCGTTGATTACAAACAAAGATGGAGAACAGGTCATTTTGATAGAGATTGAAAATGATTTCTCAGAACTGGTGTATTGTACGACAAGTGATATTGCGCTGAATAAAATGATTGTGTATAGTGCATTATGGACAAGCGATGCTGTTGCTCTGCATACTCGCTGTGTGGCAAGTTTGTCTCCTTTATCCCTGCTGGATGAGAGGTATTGGGATTTGTTTGGGATTTCGGAGATTGGGGAGATTTCATTTACATTTGCTGGAACGGATGGAGCGTGGACAGAGGTGACATCTCCTCAGGAGATCAGCATTGCATTGAAGAAAAAAGTGTCTCCAGTTAATAATAAAGGCGATGAGGTTTACAACGAGAATGGAATACGTATCATATCAAAAGGTCTGATGGAGGATACTTCGGAGTATAGTAAGGATATCAATATGCTGTTTTTGGTTGAAAATAATTCCTCCGAGATTATTGAGATTGATGATTCTTATGATTCTTTATCGGTCAATGGATATATGGTTGGTTATATGATTGGTAGCAGGGAGATACCAGCAGGAAAATGTGCGCTGGTTGATGTGGAAATTGATGACTCGTCTCTTCAAGATAGTGGAATTGCAGGAATTGCAGGAATTACAGGAATTGCGGAAACAGAGATGACCTTTGAGATAAGGGATGGGAATTATAATGTGATTGCCGAACCTACAGTGTTGGTAAAATACTAAAACAATAAAACAGAGGAAACGCTCACAAATTTTCTAGGAACAAACAGTGTTGGAAAATTAATAGACTTTGTTTACTGTTTATGCTATACTAAAAACGTTATATCAATGTACATTTTTAAATTGGGAGGTGGTTATATATGCCTAGTAACGGAGAAATTATTGAAAGAAGTATAAATGACTTTCAAAAAGTACAAGCTCATATGTTAATAGCAAAGGAAGAAAATGCCACAAGAACATATGAAAGTTTGAAAAGTGATTATTTATCATTAAAAGCGGTTTTAACTTCATTAGGTGTTAATCTCACAGAAATTGACAAGATCAAAGAGTAGAATTGAATAGTAACAATATAAAGGGCGCAAAGTCTATCAGTTTAGCGTCCTTTTATAATATAGGGGAATTGATGCAAGGATAGACTGTGCATCACTTATTTTTTATAATTCCTAAAGCGCGGAGGTAACAATGAAAAGATACAAATACGCATTAGGCGTATCGTTGATGATCATGCTATGTGGTTGTGCAAACATGGACAGTTATATTGAAGAACAAGTCAAGAATGCGTCTGGAATCTATGATGATGAAAATTATGTAAACTATCAGAGTAAGGTGGCATCTGGAAATGTTGATGAGGATGGTTTTTATATCCAGAAATCAGATGAAATAGAAAGAACAGGTTCTATACATGTGACTTTTGCAACAAACAGCAAGCTTAATGTTCAGTATTTTGAGGATACTAATAAAAGCATTGCGATCGATACAGCTTCTTGCTATCTCAATCCGGGAGACAGTGTTTATGCACAGGTGGAGGCAGGTGATGATGTTAGTGTGTATGAATTTTCCAAGTTTAACATCTATGCATATGATGCTGATGGAGAGAAAAAAGATGCAACAGGATTGACGGGCAATATAGATGCAGGATTGGTTGTACAGATACCGATTGATTATGATGGGACAGAGCTTTCTATTGTACCAGTTGGAGAGTATCATCCAAAGGAAATTTCATTGAGGGATTATTATATAGATGATGATAAAACGGAACATGATTTAGGCGGAACATGGATGATTAATGAGAATGAGTATACAGATGATTCTGTGAAAATAAGCCCATCATCATCTTATATTATTAGTTATAAATATCTTATGAGTTGAAAGTTCTCAATAAAAAAAATAACCCTTTCGTATGGATTTATGGTATCTTTAAGTTGCAACACTTAAGAAAGATATAAACCACTGAAAGAGTTATTTCATGTATGAGTTTACCATACTTTCCAGTGGTTAACCATACGATTATGATGAATTTTATTGAAAATGTTTTATGCCACTTTGAATCCTGTTTTTCCCGCAAGGCTGCTTTCCGCTGGTTTGTAACCATTATCATAGGGCTTATGCTCCGTTCAGATAAACTTGGTGTCACTTCTGTCATCCGTGACCTTGCACTAAGTCCGGGCTGCTATGATTCCATGCTGCATTTTTTCAGGGCATCCTCATGGTCGTTGGAGGAAATCCGTAAACGTTGGTTCTCCGCTGTCAGGCTGTATGCTCCCCTCTATAGGGAGGGGAACTACCACGTCCTTGTGGGCGACGGGGTGAAGCAGTCCAAGGAAGGGCGCCGTATGCCAGGGGTGAAAAAGCTGTTCCAGGAATCCGAAAACTCCGCAAAACCGGAGTACATCCATGGGCATATGTTCGGTGGTCTTGGCATCTTAGCCGGAAGTGTACGGAATTGGGCCTGCATTCCTTTGAGTATCCGGCTCCATGACGGCCTGCAGGCTGCCATGGAGTGGAAAGGCGCATCTGTTTCTGAGGCTTCCCATGTGGTGCAGATGGTGGAAGATGCTTATCGCGCAGCCCTTACTTTTGGGAATTCCCTGCTCTTGCTGGACAGATATTTTCTTACTGTACCGGCACTTGAAAAGCTGAAATCCCTCAACGGCAGCGGGGATGTACACATGGAGATCGTCACCAAGGCCAAAAAGTCCTGTACCGCATTTGAAAGGCCAGGCCCCCGCAAACCCGGAAGGGGACGGCCTGCCAAAAAAGGAGCGGCTGTCCACCTGAAAGAACTGTTCGCTTCACGCGGGGGGCAATTCCAGAAAACGGAGATTGAACTTTATGGAAAAAGGGAATCCATCCGTTACTACTGCATTGACCTGTTATGGGGGCAGAAGCTGTATCAGGAACTGCGCTTCGTCCTGGTGGAAATGAATGGCGTCCAGAGCATCCTTGCAAGCACCAGCCTGGAGCTGGATCCGCTGTCCATCATCCGGCTCTACAGCTACCGGTTCCGGATTGAATGTACATTCCGCGAACTGAAGCAGCAGATTGGGGCGTTCTGTTACCACTTCTGGTCAAAGTACATGCCGAAGCTAAGCTACTACCAGAAGAAAGGGGAGCCTACGCCCATGGAGAGGGTGGAAGGTGAAAAACCCCGCCAAAAAGTGTTGGAAGCCGTTCGTGCCATTGAGATGCACATGGCACTGTCCTGTATTGCAATGGGAATTCTGCAGAGCCTTTCTATCTGCTTTATTGGGAAGGTTAGTTCTAGCCAGATCCGTTACCAGAGGACACCTTCCCAAGGAAGGGTTTCGGAAGCCACCCTTATGTACTACTTCCGAAAACATTTTTTCCGCCTTTTGGCGCAAAAACCCGAATTATACATAACGTGAATAATTCAGAGGCTACAGGAAAAGTCAGAAGAACAATGGGATTTTCTGGCTTCTTAGTGGTACAAACTTTCAACTGTCAAGTAAATATGATATTAACGATTTTTTCTACGTTTCATCAGAACCAGACTGTTACTACAACAATACGGAGGATGGAACAATTATTTTTAAACAGAGGACAGCCGATGACGAAACAGCAGAATATACGGTTGAACTTCATCGATATAGTCAGGCATCAATCATATCAGGCGTAGACAGAAGTGTAAGTGTAAATAATGAAGGTATACAGACTGTTAAGGGGAATACGGAACTGACAATCTCGAATCTGAAGTATGGGGATAAAGTGTTGATCGCAACAGATAAAGAGTGGAAAGAGCTTGAAAATAACAAAAATCTGGTCTGGATTGGGACAGAACCTTCATCAACAGAACCATTTAAATATGAATATACGATGATTGTGCCGGAAAAAGGAAGTGAGTTTCGGTTTGATCCTAAGGAGTATAAAAATGCAGCATATCAGGAGGCGTATGTGCGTTATCAGTCTGCCGCCGAGGAAAAATACCATGTGAGCAACAGAGTTTCAATTTATATAGGAAATTTGCAGGAAGAACAGAAGCTGGAGGTTTTAAAGGTTAATGATGTTGAATTTATTATAGAAAATAAAGAGGCTTGTGAGTTGTAAGTTATCAATAAAAAAATAACCCTTCCATATGGTTTTATGGTATCCTATAAGTTGCCAAAATAAAAAAGGATAAATCCACCAGAAGAGTTATTTCAAATATGAGTTTATCATACTTGCTGGCGGATGACCATACGACTATGTTAAATATTATTGAAAAGATTTTATGCCATTTTGAATCCTGTTTTTCCCGTAAAGCTGCTTTCCGTTGGTTTGTGATCATCATCACAGGGCTTATGCTCCGTTCGGATAAGCTTGGTGTCACTTCCATACTTCGTGACCTTGCCCTTGCCCCGGGCTGCTATGATTCCATGCTTCACTTTTTCAGGGCATCCTCATGGTCATTAGAGGATATCCGAAAACGCTGGTTCTCTGCTG
>KE159537.1:24512-105550 GCA_000403215.2 Lachnospiraceae bacterium A4 | reverse complement strand
CATACATAACACAGATAATTCATGAGCTACAGGAAGAGTCAGAAAAACACTGGGATTTTCTGGCTTCTTAGTGGTACAAACTTTCAACTGTCAAGAAAGAGGATAATAAAGAAAATATTATCTCGTGGCTGGAAGTTCCGGGGGAAGGGACTTTTGTTGTTGACCTGAAGGCTGGGGAATACATTATTGATGAAGAGCGCGCTAGTGTACTGGTGCGTGTTCCTTATCCTGAACTGACTAATGTAAAGATAGATTATGCAAATGTGCAAAAGATATTATTTCAAAATGATATATTTGATGATAGTATAAAGATTGGGGAAGAGCTTGCAAAGAGTCAGCTTGACAAGGCTGATGCTCTAATCAGGAAAGAGTTTGTCTCGAATGAGAATTTTTATCTCAACGCACAGCAGGCAGCAAGGCATACAATTGAGGGCATGGTAAAACAGTTGAATCCAGATGTTTCTGGTCTGACAGTTGATGTAGAATTTTATAATTATGAGGATATGCCAATATCTTGATACCTTTGTTTCATGTATGTTCTGGTGTTCTGGAAGGAATCCTGTTTTCGAGTGCATTTTGATGAAAGAGAAATTTGATAGACTTTGTTATTTGATTATGTTATACTAAAAATGATACAACAATGTGTTTCATAATTGGGAGGTGGTTATATATGCCTAGTAACGGAGAAATTATTGAAAGAAGTATAAACGACTTTCAAAAAGTACAAGGTCATATGTTAATTGCGAGAAAAGAAAATGCTACTGAAACATATGCAAGCTTGAAAAAAGATTATCGTTCTTTAAAAGCCGTTTTAACTTCATTAGGTGTTAACCTGACAGAAATCGACGAGATCAAAGAATAGAATTGAATAGCAGCAATAAAAAGGATGCAAGGTCTGTCAGTGGTTCTTTCTGATGTTTGGATAACTCTGTTATTCTCAGATTTTGCTTTGCTAAGCCAATTTGGTGGCTTGTAGCAAAGCAAAATCTGAGAACATGAGGATACCCATAGACCAAAGAACCCTGTCAGTTTCGCGCCCCTTTATGATATAGGGGGAGGCGTTTCGAAGAAAGTCTTGAAAAAATAACAAAACCATTATATAATAATACGGCAACTGTAGTAAATGATCGCGGCTTATCGGGCGCGCAGGCGTTTTCGATAAGGTGAGGAAAGTCCGGGCTTCGCAGGGCAGGATGCCGGATAACGTCCGGTGGAGGTGACTCCAAGGCTAGTGCAACAGAAATATACCGCCAGAACGGGAGTTTGTCTCGTTCCGGTAAGGGTGGAAAGGCAGTGTAAGAGACTACCGTGTGGCTGGTAACAGCCATAGCCATGTAAACCCCATCCGAAGCAAGACCAAACAAGAAACAAGAGACTTGCCCGGTCTGTTTCTAGGTAGGTCGCTTGAGGCTGATGGCAACGTCAGCCCTAGATAGATGATCATTCGTGCTGCTGCGAAGGTGGCAGCACTGACAGAACCCGGCTTATCGCTGCGGTTGCCAATGAGGATACTCTGGTTTCAAATACCAGAGTATTGTTGATGTAGGATACTTGTTTCAGCATAGGAGAGGAATACAAAATCAGAGGTACATTTTATGAAAAAAAGAAAAAAGAAAATATATGCTGTGGTGTTGGCAGTGTCAGCGGTTACAATTATTTATTTTGGGTTTGTATTGTTTTTTACCAAGCATTATTTTTTCAATACCATTATTAATGGAGAGAATTATTCTGCTATTTCACTCAACAATGTACAGAACCGTATTCTCGATACCTCCAGTGATTATGTGCTGGAGATCAGCGGGCGTGACCAGTTGACGGACACGATCACTTCGGCAGACATCGCACTGCGGATGGAGGCGGGAGATGCATTTACGGATATTATTGGGGAGCAGAATGCCTTCAAATGGCCGGTTTCGATATTTCGAAAATCAGAGTATACCGTGGACACCTTGGTTACATATTCAAAGGAGGAGCTTGAGCGCAAGATTGATACGCTGTGTTTCTTCAAGTCAGAAAATATCAGACAGCCGCAAAATGCTTATCTGAGCGAGTACACAGAAGATGGATTTCAGATCGTCCCAGAGGACAAAGGGACCGTGCCAATCCGCGAGAAAATCTATGACACAGTGGAGGACGCAGTGCAGATGCTTGCTGCGACAGTAGATTTGGATGAAAAGGGCTGTTACAAAGATGCGCCGGTCGCTTCTGCGAACAGTGCACTGAAAAAACAGTGTGAACAGTTAAACCATATGACGGGTGTCGAGATCACCTACACTTTTGGGGACGAGGTTGAGGTGCTGGACGGAAACACGATCAAGGACTGGCTGGTCATGGAGAATGACACGCTGGATGTGGACCCCGCACTGGTGAGGGAGTATGTCAATGCACTCTCCCGCAAATATGATACATGGGGCAGAAAGCGTGAATTTCAGACAACAAACGGGGAGACCATCACGATTGCAGAGGGCGCTTATGGCTGGTGGATGAACCGGCCGGAGGAGACCGAGGCGATCGTCGAGCTGATCCGAAGCGGGAAAAGTGAGGAGAGGACCCCGATCTATCACGCGCAGGCGGCACAGTATGGCGAGAATGATATCGGAGACAGCTATGTAGAGATTGATCTTACGAACCAGCATTTGTGGGTCTATGAAGATGGTGTGCTGGTGGAGGAGACGGATTTTGTATCAGGCAATGTAAGCAGAGGATACAACACACCAGTCGGTATTTATGGCATTACATACAAAGAGCGCAACACAACGCTCCGAGGGGCAAATTACGCCTCAAAGGTAAGTTACTGGATGCCGTTTAATGGCAATGTGGGAATGCATGATGCCTCTTGGCGCAGTTCTTTTGGCGCAGATATTTATCTGAGAAATGGTTCACATGGCTGTGTCAATCTCCCGCCGAAGAAGGCAGAAGCGGTCTATCAGTATGTTGAGAAGGGAGAGCCAGTCATCGTCTACGGCGGGCAGACCTCTGTGCCAAAGCCAGAGACTTCCGAGGAGCCAGAGACCGTGATGGACCCGGAGGAAGCTGCATTTACAGAGCTGACACAGGAACAGCAGATACAGCTCTTAATAGAAGCAGGCCTGCTCAATCCAGACGGAACGCCGGCGCAGCTGCCACAGGAGACGCCGTCGCAAGTACCACAGGAAAATCCTGCAGAAAATGTGCCTCAAATACCGCAGGGTATTCCGCAGGAAGGACTTGCGCAGCCGCCGCAGGAGGTGCCACCGCAAGTATCGCAGGAAAATCCTGCAGAAAATGTGCCTCAAATACCGCAGAGTATTCCACAAGAAGGACTGCCAGAGCAGCCACAGAATACCACAGAAATGTAAAACTGGGAATTTTTAGTATATTTCTAGTTAAGTGTTTGGTGAATATTACCAAAATATTACAAAAATGTAAAATCCTATTGAATTATTTTGCTAGTACGATATAATGAATTTTGACGTAAATGTACAAAATATAGCTAGTAAAATTAGCTGAAAAAACAGGAGGATTTTAACAATGAAATTCAAGAAGGTTTTAGCAACAACAATGGCGGCAACCATGGTAATGGCATCAGCAATGACAGTATGTGCGGCAGACCAGTATCCAAACCTTGTAGCAGCAAACTCTCATGTGCTGGTAGCAGGTGATGTGAATGTGACAAATATCACAGGCGACTATTCAGCAGAGAGCGTTCGCGGCGTAGCTGTGACAACACCTGTTGAGGATGTTAAGAAGGCGCTGGGGCTGGTTCATGGCCAGAGAGCTTCCGTTGTGGTTTATGATGCAGAGGTGAAAGCAAGCCCTGAAGCAATTGCATGCCTTGAGACAGCAGAGGAGAATGCCGGCGCGACAGAGGTTGCAGCACTTTACTTTGAGTTAGGTGCAAAAGAGGATGGCAAGTGGCTTACAAACCTTACAGATGGCACTGTAACAGTAAAGGTAGGACTTCCTAAGACCGCAGATCAGACAAAGACATACTCTGTAATCCGTGTAGAGCAGAATGGTGTTGTAACTGTTTTGAATGACCTTGATACAAGCGACAAGACTGTTACATTCGAAGCTACTACAGGTGTTGCTGTTTACGGTATTGTTACAGATGTGACAAATACAGCAACAGTTTTACCAGCTATTCCTGTTGAGGCTCCAGCAGCAGAGGCAACAGAGACAGAAGCAGCTCAGGCAGAAGTTGAAGTTACTGTGGAGGATAAAGAAGCAGTTCTTATTGAAACACCAGCAGCAGAGGCTGAGACGGTAGCAGCTCAGGCAGAATAATTCAGGCAGATTTTTATGCATACCTGCTTGATTCAAATTACATAGCTATTCCAAATAATTTATAATTCCAGCATAGTTGAGACTGTGCTGGAATTATTTTCATACATGGGATTTCTTTCCCTGCTTATGTTTGGGAATATGATTTGGAAAATTTATGCGCTGGTTGACTATCACTGAGAGATTCACTATAATAGGAATGTATAATGAGGGGCAGAACATGAGAAAAGCTTTGTGCGGATTTTTGAGCATACTGGCAGTATTTGGCGTTGTTTGTTTTTTTTCAGGGCAGAGTCATGATCATAAAAAACAGTTTGCAGTCATTTCATGTGTATCTGAGAGAACGGCTGCCAGTGCAGCAAATGCAGCCGTGGTGCGGGGAATGGAGGATATGCGGATGCAAGTTGTCTACCAGCTGGCAAAGCGCAGTGTGGTGAAGCTCATAGTGAAAGATGCCGCAGCGAGTGGTATCATTTGGAAAATAGAAGATGGAATCGTGATAGTGTCCAGCAGGCATCTGCTCATGAAAGATGTCAAGGCGCAGGTGGTTTTTGGCAATGGGGAAACACTTGCTGCGGAGGTGGCTGGGTATTCCCAGCAGTATGATATAGGATTTGCCAGAATCCCAGAGGAGTCTGTGACAAACAGCGTCTTACGGGAAATTTATGAGGCAGTGCCTGTTTTGTATGAAGCGGAGACAGAATCCGCCAAGGCGGAATTTGGCCAGAAGTATCTGGAGAAGCGTGTGCTACAGTTAGGAGAAGCATGTTTTTCTACTGGGAGCATTAAATCACTGACGTACATGCCCTTGTTCAACACAACCGTCTTGGAGACGGCTTGTTTTTCGAAAGCTGGCATGTCCGGGGGCGGCGTGTTCGGGGAGGACGGAATGCTTCTTGGAATGATATCTGGCGGAGCGGTGCCAGAGGACGCCACAGAGCGGGAGGCAGAAATCACTTACAGCATTCCGCCCGTGCTGATTGCGGCGGAGTATGAGAGACTGGCAAAGGACGACTGAATTTATAATAATCGTAGAATAGAGGGTACAAAACTTGGTAAAACCAGAAGGAAACAAAAGAATTTCAAAAGTAGATGCCTATTTAAACTGTGCAGAAAATTTTGCATACCGGAGTACCTGTATCAAACGGAAATACGGCGCAGTGATTGTCAAAGAAGATGCCGTGATTTCGACAGGATATAATGGCTCGCCCAGAGGATTTGAGAATTGCTGCGATATTGGAGAGTGTCCCAGAATCAGGCTTCATATGCATCAGGGAGAAGGATATGCGATTTGCAGAGCTGTCCATGCGGAGGCAAATGCACTGCTGAACTGTTCCCGCGAGCAGACGCTTGGCGCAGACTTGTATCTGGCTGGAATTAATCCCGAAGATTTGTCGGTGCACAAGGCAAGGCCATGTCCTCTTTGTGCCCGTATGATAATACAGGCGGGCATTCGCAATGTGTATCTCAGAAAAGGCGAGGGCGCTGGCAATTATGAGGAAATTCCGTCGTCAGAGCTTGTGTGGTATATCGGGACAGACGACATGAAATAAAAATGACGGCGTATGACTGGATAGAATTTTTATTGAATTTTAATAGCTAAATTATGGTAAGTACGGGGAGTTTGTGATATGATAGAAAATTAGAGATAAAGGATTGAGGAGGTTCTTACAATGACGAAAATAGATATTTTTTCAGGGTTTTTAGGGGCTGGAAAGACAACATTAATCAAAAAGTTATTACAGGAGGCGCTCGATGCCTCCAAGGTTGTTTTGATTGAAAACGAATTTGGCGAGATTGGTATTGATGGCGGCTTTTTGAAGGAGGCTGGGGTAGAGATCAAGGAGATGAACTCCGGGTGTATCTGCTGCTCGCTGGTAGGAGATTTTGGCAGCTCTTTGAAAGAGGTGATCGAAACCTATCACCCAGAGCGTATCTTAATCGAGCCTTCCGGCGTGGGAAAACTTTCAGATGTCATGAAGGCAGTGCAGGACGTTGACACAGATGCCGAGGTGGTGTTAAACAGTGCAGTTGTTGTGGTAGATGCAAACAAGTGCAAGATGTACGCCAAGAATTTTGGGGAATTTTTCCTGAATCAGATTGAGCACGCAGGCACGATTATACTGAGCAGGACAGCAGACATTCAAGAGAAAAAACTCAATACAGCGCTTGAGATTATCCGTGAGCACAATGCCAAGGCGGCTGTCATCACGACCCCGTGGGACGAGCTTGACGGGAAAAAGATACTTGAGACGATTGAGAATGCCAAGGATTTAGAGGCAGAGCTCATGGCGGAGGTTGCCAAAATGCATGACGGGCATCACCACCATGACCATGAGGGGCATGACCATCACCATGAAGGGCATGACCATCATGACCATGAGGGACATGAGCACGACTGTCACCACGAAGGACATGAACATCACGACCACGAAGAACATGAGCACGACTGTCATCATGAGCACGAAGGACACAATCATGAATGCCATCACGATCACGAAGGACATGATGACCACGATCATGAATGCCATAGCGACCATAGCCATGATTGTGACCATGACGGGCATGACCATGAAGGCTGCGAACATCACGACCACGAGGGACATGACCATGACTGCCATGAGCATCATGACCATGAGGGACATGATCACGACTGTCATCACGATCACGAAGGACACGATCACGACTGTCATCACGATCACGAAGGACACGATCACGAAGGCCATGAACATCACGACCACGGCGAGAACTGCACTTGTGGATGCCATGACCACGAGCACAGCCACGGACATCACCACGCAGATGATGTCTTTGGCAGTTGGGGATTTGAGACACCTACAGCCTACACGAAGGCAGAGCTGGAGAAAATCTTAGAAGCGCTTGAGGACGAGAAGAAATACGGCGCAATCCTGCGCGCAAAAGGGATGGTTTCTGCGGGCGACGGCACTTGGCTGAATTTTGATTATGTTCCCGGCGAGAGCAATGTGCGCACAGGCGCCGCGGAGGTCACTGGAAAAATCTGTGTGATTGGTGCACAGCTTAAAGAGGAGAATTTGAAGGCGTTATTTGCTAAATAACCGCTTGTGAAGAATGGAGAGACGATGAAACCCGTATATATCATTAATGGATTTTTGGAGAGCGGCAAGACAGAGTTTATCATGTATACGCTCTCCCAGCCCTATTTTCAGATGAAGGGCACAACCCTTCTAATACTTTGTGAGGAGGGCGAGACGGAGTACGATGAAGATATTTTAAAGAGAAGCCGCACGATTGTGGAAGTGGTGGACGAGGAAGCACAGATGACGGCTGCAAATATGACAGCGCTTGAAAAGAAATATAAGCCGGAGCGTATTATCATCGAGTATAACGGCATGTGGAATTTTAAAAATCTCAAACTGCCGTGGCACTGGAGTTTAGAGCAGCAGATTACGATGATTGATGCATCTACATTTCAGAATTACTATACAAATATGCGTTCTTTGCTGGCAGAAATGCTTCGCAAATCAGAGCTGGTTATTTTTAACCGCTGTGACGACCTGACAGATCAGCTAAGCAGCTTCAAGCGGAATGTAAAGGCGGTCAATCCACAGGCGGAGATTATCTTTGAGGATCAGAACGGTGAAGTGAATCAAATTTTTGAGGAGGATCTGCCGTATGACTTAAAGCGCGGAACATTAGATTTAGATGATTATGGATATGGTATTTTTTATCTGGATGCAATGGATCATCTTGACCGTTATCTTGATAAGACTATCAAATTCAAAGCGATGGTGTTAAAGCCTGAGGGCAGCAATGATGCCTATTTTGTTCCGGGCAGAATGGCGATGACCTGCTGTGCAGACGATATGGCATTTCTGGGATATGCATGTAAATATGACAAGTGCAGCGCGCTGAATAACAAGGACTGGGTGGAGGTCACAGCGACAGTACACAGAGAGTACTGGAAAGATTACAATGGGGAAGGGCCTGTACTCCATGCGGTGAATGTGGTGCCGACCAAGAAGCCCAAGGAGGAAATTCTGAATTTTGCATAAAATATAGCGGGTATGTGCCCGCTATATTTTAAATTTATCTTTATTGCCATATTTTTCTTCACAGTATTTGCAACGGTAGATTTCTTTTTTTTCATCTGTCAGGACAAAGATGTGAGGAAGCTCTTGCTCAATCGAAGTGATACAGCGCGGATTTTTACATCTGAGGACATTTTTGATCTCTTTGGGGAGAGACAGCGGGAGTTTTCGTACAATCTCACAGTTTTTAATGACATTGACTGTGATGTTGTGGTCTATGAAGCCGAGAATGTCCAGGTTGAGCGTGTCAATGTCGCACTCCACTTTCAAGATATCTTTTTTGCCCATCTTGCCGCTTCTGGCATTTTTGATAATCGCTACCGTACAGTCTAATTTGTCAAGCCCCAAGTGCTTGTAGATACTCATGCTTTTTCCGGCTTTGATGTGGTCAAGAACAAACCCTTCCTCGATTTTTCCTACATTTAACATATGCAGATCCCTCCTTTAATGAACGTCAATTTCCAATAGTGTTAAGAGCAGCGCCATGCGGACATAGACGCCGTATTGTACCTGACGGAAGTACACCGCGCGCGGGTCGTCATCGACTTCGACGGAAATCTCGTTGACACGGGGCAGCGGATGGAGGACAATCATGTCAGACTTGGCAGCCTCCATTTTCTCTTTGTCGAGGATATAGTAGTCCTTTAAGCGCACATAGTCCTCCTCGTTAAAGAAGCGTTCCTTCTGTACCCGCGTCATGTACAGAATGTCAAGCTTCGGCATCACTTCCTCTAACTTGCGCACTTCACAGAACGATACGTTTTTTTCACGCAGCATTTCAATAATATAGTCCGGTATGGTAAGCTCTTCAGGAGAGATAAATATAAAGTGGATATCCTCATAGCGCACAAGTGCATTGATTAGAGAATGGACAGTACGGCCGAATTTGAGGTCGCCGCAGAGTCCGATGGTAAAATGATTGAGCCGTCCTTTGATGGCGCGAATGGTCAGAAGGTCTGTGAGTGTCTGCGTGGGATGCTGGTGTCCGCCGTCTCCGGCATTGATAACAGGAATGGAAGAGCGGGAGGCGGCAACCATCGGTGCGCCTTCTTTGGGGTGGCGCATCGCGCAGATATCAGCGAAGCAGGAAATCACGCGGATGGTGTCTGACACACTTTCGCCTTTGGCAGCAGAGGAAGAGTTTGCATCAGAGAACCCAAGCACCTGGCCGCCAAGGTTGAGCATGGCAGCTTCAAAGCTCAAGCGGGTGCGGGTGCTCGGCTCGTAGAAGCAGGTTGCAAGTTTTTTGCCTTCGCAGACATGTGCATAGTGGTCTGGATTTTTCTCGATATCTTCTGCGAGGTTGAAGAGCTTGTCCAATTCTGCCGTAGAAAAATCAAGTGGACTCATCAAATGTCTTAATTGTTTCATATAGAATGCCTCCTAATGATAGTGAATGTAGTGAAGGGGACTGCGCAGGTCTGTGCATAAAATGCGTAAAATGCATAAAAAAAGAGGGAACAGCTTCTGTGCATCGACTTCCCCCTTTCATCACCAATTGATATACTTTTGAGATTGTATCACAACATTATGTGGCTTTCAAGACAAAATTTTGATTTTTCTGCAAAAATTTTTGGGAAAAATAGTTCTTGCCTTTTAAAAAGGGAATGTTATAATGTTTTTAGGTATAAATTAGTTTAGAGCATGTGATATGAGGAGAAATGGAATGGAATTTAAAGAGAGAAAAAGATGGCTGTTTTTTGGACTGCCATTTACCTTTACAGTATATATGATCAAAGAGGATATCATCACCGTCAATACAGGCTTTTTTAACAAGGAGGAAAATGACTGTTATATGTACAAGGTGCAGGATGTGACGCTCAGGAGTTCCTTGGTCGAAAGAATGTTTGGGCTGGGCACGGTCGAGTGCCATACAGGTGATGTCACGAGTCCGCTGCTGGTGATACAGCATATCAAAAATGCGAGGGCTGTGAAGCAGTTTATCTTAGAGCAGTCTGAGGAGGACAGGAGAAAGCGCCGGACACTCAGCATGCTTGACATTGGCGCAGTTGAGGTAGACGATGTCGAGTAAGGGGGAGGAATTTGGCAGTATATCACTCAGTGCAGAGGAGATTGCCGCGGTGCTGGCAGATACTTATTACGATGCGGATTTGATCCGGCAGGACAGCGGGGAGGACGCGGAGGCAGAACGCGAGAGGGAGGTCCGCAGTGCCCGCAGACGACAGCGGATGAAGGAGATGCGCCGCAGGAAAAAGCAGCAGGAATTGATACGCAAACTGGTGATTCCGGCAATCATCGTGCTGGCGGCGGGGATTTTGCTGATTGGCAAAAGGATTGCTGTGCTGCTGAAAAGACCGGCTGCGCCAGAGATTACCTATGACAGCAGCCTCAATGTGGCAGGCTGCGAGCTTGGCAGCCAGATTGCCGTGCGGCTTCAGGATACGCTGGAGGAGCTGAACCCGCTCACAGTACGGACATTGGGCGGCACAAGCTCTCAGCCGCCGCTGCGGGCAGTTGCAGATGAGCAGACAAAAGTGCTGTCTGATGAACTGGTCAGCACCAATGGCGTTTTTATTGATGTGGCAGCAGGAAAGATTTTGGCGCAGAAGGATGCCCAAATGCGCATCGCGCCGGCATCTATGACGAAAATACTGACAGTGCTGGTGGCGGCAGAGCACATTACTGATTTAGAGGATACCGTTGAGATCACAAGGGAAATTACAGATTATGGCTATTCAAGAGGGTGCAGCAGCGCAGGTTTTGAGATCGGCGAGACGGTTACAATCCGCGATTTATTTTATGGAACGGTGCTGCCGTCGGGGGCAGATGCCGCATTGGCGCTGGCAGTCTATGTGTCAGGCTCGCAGGAGGCGTTTGTCGCGCTGATGAATGAGAAGATTGATGCGCTGGGATTGTCAGAGACTACGCACTTTACCAACTGTGTGGGCGTTCATGAGGACGCGCATTACAGCACAGTCTATGATATCGCAGTGATTTTGAAAGCGGCGGCGGACAACAGCTTCTGCCGGGAAGTGCTCGGTACCCGCCGGTACACGACCTCTGTGACGGAGAAACATGAGGAGGGGCTGAACTTATCCAATCTGTTTCTGCGCAGGATAGAGGATAAGGATACACACGGGGAAGTGCTTTGTGCCAAGACCGGATTCGTGGACCAGTCTGGAAACTGCGCTGCGAGTCTGGGCATTGACAAAAATGGAAAAGAGTATATCTGCGTCACGGTGAATGCGCTGAATAAATGGCGCTGCATTGAGGACCATGCCGCGCTGTATCAGCAGTTTTTGCCATGACGGGGCGCCAGTACATGCTCGAACAAAAGTCCCGCCATAAACCAGAAGGGAAAAAAGTCTATGCGGATTAGACCATTGACATGCCAGCGGCAGCGGTTATAATTCCACGGACACAATTCATGCTTTTTCAGAAAGCGTCCGCTTGTGTACTCTGCGCCAAAGATTGAGAGCGCATAGACTGTGCCGCGCACCAAGAGATGACAGTGGCGCAGCAGCAAAAACGCCGGCTGAAAAAATGCCGCGCAGCCGTAAATGGGAAACATCCACAGTGAAGTCTGTCCAATCAGCGGGAGTTCCCGCCGTCTGAGCGCACCGAGCGCGGTGAAGGTGATTTCCATACACCAGCCGATCGTGCCGCATTTTATGAAATTTTGAAGAAAAGGTAAAGGAATCGTTGTTTTTTTCATGCGGATAGCATAACCAGATTTCCTTTACCTTATTCATTGTGAGCGTGAGATTATTTTAGTTTTTTGCTCGCCTCCTCGATGGCTGCCTGTGACGCGCGGTCAAAGGTTGTGACTTGGACAGGGCCGTTGACAGGTGTCTTGTAGATGGGAGTCGTGTAGCCAAACTGTGTGAAATAGATGTACTGCGACGTCGCGTTGATATTGCTGTACACCCCTTCTGCGACCACCTCCATGCCAGAGCCGTCGCGGCGGATACGCTTTAGCTGCGGTGTACTGCCGGAGGTCTGATAATAAATATAGTCATTGGTCACATTGAGCAGGTCAATTCTGCCAGTGTCCAGCAGCTTCTTGGTTCCGTCTGTCAAATTGAGGCTGATGAGCGAGTAGTTGTCGTGAATATCGATCCCATAGACAACATTGCCCTCAATGATGGGCATATATACGTCCTCGGCAATGACTTGGCGGGAGGTTTTGGTGTTCAGGTCCAGTGCCATCAGATGCAGATTCTTTTCATTGTTCAGGTAGTAGAAGGTTGAGTTCTGTATGCTGACAGGAAGGATGTCCAGATCAAGGAGGGTTTCCTTCGTCTTGCCGTCTATGGAGGCCTTTTTCAGTGAAATTTCATCAGAAGAGCAGGTATAGTATACGTCATTGTCTGCGAGGAGTACGTACTTGCCATTCACGCGGTCGAGACAGATGACATCTTTGGGGTCTGCCTTATTTGTCCGGTAGATGCCGGAGGTGCTTACCATGAAGCCAAGCCCTGTGCCGCTTCCAGAACCGCCCTGATAATAATACAGGTATTTTCCGTCTGCATTAATATTTGAGACTTCTGTGTACACCAGCTTCTTGATCTCAGACTCGTCCGGACGCATTCGGTAAAGGGCAGAGGAGTCATAGGTGTTTGCAAAGTAGACATAGCCGTCATTTTCACAGAACAAACCGTTATTATAAAGGTTTCCGGCTGTGTTTCCTATCGTGCCGGGGGGATTTTTGGGCACTTTGTTGTGGTTGTGGTTCACAATAGCCAGTACTGTGATGAGTATTGCTGCACATACGATGCAGAGTATGATGATAATCTTTTTTTTCATTGTATGTTCCTCCCTGTGAACTGTAATAGTAGTATGTGTATACTATCATTATAATTGTTTTAGAAGAAAAATGAAAGAATTCTGTATTATTTTTTTACAAAGTTTATTGTGTGTGCTATACTAATATAAAAACAAAAGCGGAGGGCAGAACAGATGGATTTATCACAACTTAGGGGAGAGCTTGACTGTATTGACCGCCAGATTGTTGAGCTCTATGAGAAACGGATGGAAGTATGCGCGCAGGTGGCGGCATACAAAATAGAGACAGGCAAAAGGGTTTTCGACAAGGAGAGGGAACAGCAGAAGCTAAAATCAGTCAGTGAACTGACACACAATGAATTAAATGCGCGTGGCATCAGAGATCTGTTTGAACAGATTATGTCGATGAGCAGGAAACTTCAGTATCAGATGATCACAGAGCACAACGGCGGAGGACGCCTGTCCTTTATCGAGATGGGAACGATCGACTGCCAAAAGTGCAGGGTCGTGTTCCAAGGGGCGGAGGGCGCCTACTCGCAGGCGGCGATGATGGAGTATTTCGGGGAGACAGTGGACAGTTTCAACGTGGACACATTCCGCGATGCAATGCTCGCAATTGATGAGGGGAGTGCAGATTTTGCAGTGCTTCCGATTGAAAATTCGTCAGCGGGAATCGTGAGTGAGATTTATGATTTGCTGGTGGAGTTTGAGAACTATATTGTGGGCGAGCAGATCATCAAGATTGAGCACTGCCTGATGGCGGCGCCGGGGACAAAGCTTGAGGACATTCAGACAGTGTATTCACATCCGCAGTCGCTGATGCAGAGCGCGCATTTTCTGTTAGAGGCGGGCTGGCAGCAGATCAGCATGAAAAATAATGCCTTTGCGGCCAAGAAGGTCGCTGAGGAGAAGGACAAGACACAGGCGGCGATTGCCGGGGAGACGGCGGCAAAAATCTATGGTCTTGATATCCTCAAAAGAGGCGTGAACGATGTGAAAAACAATTCGACACGCTTTCTTATTATCACAAACCAGAAGGTATTTGCCACCAATGCCGGAAAGATCAGCCTGTGCTTTGAGGTGAGCCATGAGAGCGGCGCGCTCTACCATGCGCTCTCACATCTGATGTACAACGGTCTGAACGTGACAAAGATTGAGTCGCGCCCGATTGCCGGGAGAAACTGGGAGTATCGTTTTTTCTTGGATTTTGAGGGAAATCTGACAGACAGTGCAGTAAGAAATGCACTCAGGGGACTGCGGGAGGAGACCCGCAACATGAAAGTACTGGGAAATTATTAGAGTTAGTGGAGGGGGAACTGCTATGACATACAAGACCTTTGCAGCGATAGACGTAGGGTCCTATGAGCTGGCGATGAAGGTATATGAGATCTCTGCCAAAAATGGAATCAAGGAGATTGATCATATACGGCATAGAATCGAGCTTGGCACGGATTCGTATTTTATGGGAAAGCTCAACTATGACCGCGTGGACGAGCTGTGCCGTATGTTAAACGAGTTTACGGCGATCATGAAATCTTACAAGGTGGACGCCTACAAGGCATATGGGACAAGCGCCATCAGGGAATCGCAGAACCAGTATATTCTGCTGGATCAAATCAAGACGCGGACGGGGGTTCGGATTGACGTGCTGAGCAATTCAGAGCAGCGTTTTCTCGATTACAAATCCGTCGCGTCGAGAGTGAAGGATTTTCAAAGCATTATTGAAAAGAGTACCGCGTTTATTGATATCGGGGGCGGGAGTATCCAGATCTCGCTCTTTGACGAGGACAGTCTGGTGACGTCCCAGAATATCAGACCCGGCGTTCTGCGCATGAGGGAGGAGCTGGCGCGGGTTTCCTACCGGAGTTATCAGTTGGAGGACATCGTGGGGGAGATGGTCTGCGACAGTCTTGAGAGCTTCCGGGAGATGTTTATCGGGGACAAGAAGATTCAAAACATTATTCTTGTAGACGATTATGTGTCGCTGATCGTACAGCGGAATTTCCTTGAGACAATCAAAAAAGGACAGGTGAGCACAGAGAGTTTTCTGGGCTTTGTAGACTCCCTGAAAAAGAAAAAGGCAAGAGAGATCGCGCTGTCGCTGGGGCTTGCCGAGGAGAATATCTCACTGTTATATCTGTCTGCGCTGATGATCAAGCACATGATTAAGCTGTTGGGCGCGGAGATGCTGTGGGCGCCGGGGGTATCCCTGTGCGACGGCATTGCCTATGAGTACGCAGAGCGCAATAAGCTGCTGCCGTCAGACACGGAGGGCGTACTTCATGATTTTGAGCAGGACATGCTGGACTGTGCCAGAGATATCAACAGGCGTTATCACAGCGGCGGGCACCGCACCCGCGAGCGCGAGATGACGGCGCTGACCATCTTTGACAGCATGAAGAAAATACACGGATTGTCCAAGCGCGACAGGCTTCTCTTGCAGCTTGCCGCGATACTGAGCGAGTGCGGCAGGTATATCAGCCTTGCCAATGTCGGTGATAATTCTTACAATATTATCAGCGCGACGGAGATTATCGGTCTGTCGCATGTAGAGCGTGAGATTGTGGCAAATGTTGCCAAGTATGCCACGGAGAAATTTGATTATTTTAAGATTTTGGACAGCAATGCGGCGCTTGACAGGGACTCTTATCTCAGGATTGCCAAGCTGACTGCGATTATCCGGCTCTCGGAGGGACTGGATCTGAGCCATAAGGGAAAATGTGATAAGCTAAAGATTGCAAATGAGAATGATACGCTGGTGCTCACAGTGGAGACCAATGCGGACATGACACTGGAGTTTGGATTGTTTGAGCGGTATGCCAACTTTTTCTTGGAGGTGTACAATATTAAGCCAGTCATAAGGCAGAAGAAGAGTAATATCTAAGGCAGGGGGAATGAGTGATGGGTGACAAAAATAGTGAGAAAAATAATGACAAAAACGGCAAGACGGATTATGGCAAAGCAGAATATTATTATAACAGGGAGTTAAGCTGGCTTGCCTTTAACAACAGAGTGCTTGAGGAGGCAAAGGACAGAGATATACCGCTGTTTGAGCGGATTAAGTTTCTTGGCATCACAGCGTCTAATTTAGATGAATTTTTTATGGTTCGTGTGGCGTCGCTAAAGGATATGGTCAATGCAGGATATACCAAAAAGGATATCGCGGGAATGACGCCCGCCGAACAGCTTGAGGGGATTAACCGCTCGACACATGAGCTGGTGGGAATGCAGTATTCGGTCTACAATAAGTCCCTGCTTCCGCTCCTTGCGCAGAATGGCCTGATGGTGGTGGAGAGCCATGAAAAGCTTACCAAGAAGGACTGCGCTTTTGTGGACAGGTATTTTCAGGACAATGTATATCCCGTGCTGACGCCGATGGCAGTGGATTCCTCAAGACCGTTTCCGCTGATCCGCAATAAATCCCTGAATCTCGGCGCGCTGGTGTCCAGAAAAGAGGTGAAGGGCAGACGCCATTTATTTAACAAAAAGTCTGTCCACGGCAAGGAGGTCGAGTTTGCAACCGTGCAGGTTCCGAGCGTGCTGCCGCGCATTGTGCAGCTTCCAGAAGCTGAGGACGGGACAAAGCGCGTGATATTGCTCGAACAGATTATCGAGCGCAATATGGATAAACTGTTTTTGAACTATAATATAGAATGTTCGTTTCCGTTCCGCATTATGAGAAATGCCGATTTTTCGCTTGAGGAGGAGGAGACGGAGGATCTCTTGAAGGAGATTGAGAAGCAGCTCAAAAAGAGACAGTGGGGGCAGGCAATCCGCCTTGAGGTTGAGGAAGGGATTGAGAAGCGCCTGTTAGATATTATCAAAAAAGAACTGATGATTGATGAGCGGGATATCTACAATATCCCCGGGCCGCTCGATCTCACCTTTTTGATGAAAATGTACGGATTAGAGGGCTTTGGGCATCTCAAAAACAAACCGTATGTGCCCCAGCCTGTGCCAGAGATTGAGGCGGAGGACGACATTTTTGAGAAAATCCGTGAGCAGGATATCCTGCTGCATCATCCGTACCAGACTTTTGCGCCGGTGGTGGATTTTATCAAGCAGGCGGCAAAGGACCCGCAGGTGCTTGCCATCAAACAGACCCTTTACCGTGTGAGCGGCAATTCTCCGATTATCGCGGCGCTTGCGCAGGCGGCGGAGAACGGCAAACAGGTGTCCGTGCTGGTGGAGTTAAAGGCGCGTTTTGACGAGGAGAACAACATTGTGTGGGCAAAGAAGCTGGAGAAGGCAGGCTGTCATGTCATCTATGGTCTGGTGGGTCTGAAAACACACTGTAAGATTACTTTGGTGGTACGGCGCGAGGAGGAGGGCATACGGCGCTATGTACATCTGGGCACCGGCAACTACAATGATGCGACGGCAAAGCTGTATACAGATCTGGGCATTCTCACGTGCAATGAGGCGATTGGAGAGGACGCGACGGCGGTGTTTAACATGCTGTCAGGCTACTCAGAGCCGCTTGGCTGGAATCATCTGGCACTGGCGCCGCTGTGGTTAAAGGACCGTTTTCTGTATCTGATTAACCGGGAGAAGGAGAATGCCATCGAGAAGCGCCCGGCGAAGATTGTGGCGAAGATGAACTCCCTGTGCGACCCGGATATCATCAAGGCGCTGTATGAGGCGGCGGCAAAGGGCGTGAAAATCCAGCTCATTGTCAGGGGCATCTGCTGTCTGAGGACAGGCATTGAGGGCACGAACGACAACATCGAGGTGCGTTCGATCGTGGGAAATTTTCTGGAGCATGCGCGTATCTTTTACTTTGAAAATGCAGGGAATCCAGAGCTTTATATGGCGAGCGCAGACTGGATGCCAAGAAATCTTGAGCGCAGGGTTGAAATCCTTTTTCCAGTGCTTCATGACGAGCTCAAAGAAAAGGTATGGCACGTCCTTGAGGTGCAGTTAAATGACACACAGAAGGCGCATTTTCTCCAAGCGGACGGAAGCTATCACAAGGCGGAGAGCAAAGGAAAGAATACATGCAATGCACAGGAGGTATTCTGTAAGGAATATACGGCGCTGACAGCCAGAAAAGAAAAGGCAGCGCAGCAGGCGCGCACCTTCCGGCCGGAATACAATCAGACAATACAAAATTAAGAGGGAGTATGACAGCGATGACAAGATTTGTACTGGCCTCCGCTTCCCCGAGGCGGAGAGAACTTTTAGCGCAGGCAGGGCTGGCATTTGAGATTTTGCCCGCACAGGGAGAGGAAGTGAGCACAAAGGAGCAGCCCGCAAAGCTCGTGAAAGACCTCTCGTACAACAAGGCAGTTGAGGTGGCAGAGCGCTGCAAAGAAAACCACAAAAATGACACAACTGTCATTATCGGCGCGGACACGGTCGTGGCGCTCGGAAATGAAATTATGGGAAAACCCAAAGATTACAAAGCGGCAACGGCGATGCTCACCAAACTGCAAGGAACTGTTCACCAAGTATATACAGGCGTGACACTGGTGGTCACTGAGGGCGGGACAGCGAAACAGGCGCCGCAGATCATCACCTTTCATGAAAAGACAGATGTCTGCATGTATCCGATGACGCCAGAGCAGATTGCGGCGTATGTTGCGACAGGGGAGCCGATGGATAAGGCGGGCGCCTATGCGATACAGGGAAAATGTGCCATTTACATCAAGGAAATTCACGGAGAGTATAATAATGTCGTAGGACTTCCGGTCGCAAGACTGATGCAGGAGTTATTTGCACGAAAATTAGTATAGATTGTTATAGAAAAGGGTTTACAAAACAGTATATAAGCTGTTACAGTATTAATTGATGTGATCAGATATCATATAGTTATAGAAAAATAAAAAGGAGAGAAAACTATGCACGAATATGATGAGGCGGTACTGAACTGTTTCTTACAAAACCAGCTTCAGCTATTACCGGAGAAGGTAGCGGACAACATTGATGAGGCGGAGGCATTTCTTGAAGAGTGTATGGCGGTAGTCGTTGACTCGATTGATGAGGTATGGAATTACTTTGATGAGGAAGGCATTGACCTCGAGGGACAGGAAAAGGAAGAGATTGTAGATGCACCGGAGGTTTTTGACATCGGTGATGGCAGATACCTGATCGTAGAGAGCTAGTGCTAGGGATAGGGAGACAAAGTGGAAAGAAAAACAAATATTTCAGTATGGCAGTTAAGATTATTTGAGGGCTTTGACAAAGATGTGATGGTTATGCAGCGCGATGAGGAGGAGATCTTTGACGAGGCAATCCATGTATTTTTCGACAGAGAATACTATGACGCATATGTCGCGATGGCTGTCAAGTACAGCAAACACCAGTACGCATATCATGAGGATAAGCTCGGAGAGATCGTCCATCAGATCTTTGAGGAAACTATTCCCGGGCTGGTGCTGCATATTAGCACCAACAGCGAGGCACCCAAAAATGTACTTGGAGATGAGAAGTACATTGCAGCGAGAGAGCTGCTGGGACTAAAAGATGCGGCGGACAGTTACCATGCGCTCTACACCGTATCTATTGAGCGGAGCAGCAAAGAGGAGGCGGTCGCGCATCTGTGGACGAAAAATGTCTATATCATCGGACAGCTTCCAGATATCAGAGTCCAGCCCAAGGAGGGGGAAAAACCGGTCTTTGAGCTGATGACCATGCGGCGCAAGCACAATGGCGAGCAGGCAGGGCCAGAGGATTTTGATTATGAGTCCCTGAAGGTCTTTCTGACACTGGACAGCGCCATGCATTTTAATCCGGACAAAAAGCCGGTCAACAAATACAAACTTGCCATGTTGACACAGCTTGTCAGAGGAAAGCTTCAAATTATCATAGAACCGCACAGGGCATACTGGCTGGAGTTTGATCCGGCGTCGATTGACTTAAAAGGACATCTGGACATTCCCGTCTACACTGAGGAGACGGTGCAGGCCAGAATCCGCGCTTACACGCAGATGGATAAGATTTATATCATTCTTGCAGCCATACACAGCGATTACAGAACCTCGCGCGGCAATCCTCTGCTGATGAAGGCCTCTGAAAACGCAGTTTTAATTTATTTATTTGAAAAATATGAGGATGCGGTCGATTACGTACTGCAAAATCCAATGACAATGCCAATCTTTGACAGCACTTTTCCCATCGGTGTGCTAGAGCAGAACAATGCGCTGCACTCTCTTGAGACGGTGCTGGCGCTGGCGGACAAGCTGGGTGTGACGGGGGTAAATCTCGACTTTGACACCGTGAAGGCGATTGGCTGTAAGATGCAGTATATCAGGGAGATCGCAGGCTGCCAGCGTGAGGTGGAGGAGTTCCTGACAGAGGAAGAGCTGTCGCAGGTCGTACACGAGGAGAACGGTGAGAAGAAGTATCGTATGCCGATTATACCGTTCTGTGACCAAGAGAATGAGTACAGTGTGAGCGATGAGAGAAAAGCGGAGCTGATCGCGCATATGGACCAAGACAGCGATCATGGATTTGCCTATATGGCGGGCTGTTCGATCATAGAGATGATGATCATGATGCAGGAGGCGGCTGTGCGGTTTGACGCGGCAAGAAAGGCGGAAGAGCAGGAAACGGTAGAAACTTATACGCTGTTGATGAACCGCATCACCTTGTATCTCACAGAAGCCTTGTGCGAGAGGCCGTATATTTATACATTAAAAGAAGAGAACGGCGACTTTACACTCAGAAACAACATTGCCTACCTGATTGTCACGAACCGCTATGAGGCGAGCAGGAAGGGCGATGGGAAGCTGATGCCTGCCGGAATAGACAATCCGCAGTTTATGGAGAAGCTCTGCGAGACCAGCCGTGTTGCAGCGCTCACAGACGGGCCGAGCACACTGTGCATGATGGACACGAAGCTGATGAGCGAGGTGGCAAAACAGTGGAAGAAGGCAGAGCCTGTGCGCGAGGAGTTTATGATCTATCTGACACAGGGGTGCGGTTTCTCCTATCCAGAGGCAGGATATTATTATAGAAGGCTCCGGTCAGACAGCAGTATCTTTTTGGAATTTGCCTCCGCTGTCAGGGACGGCGCATATCCGTCGATCGGCATGCTTACGATAGAAGGCTTTACAGCGCAGGGACTGGCTGAACAGAAGGGCTATACGATGCCGCAGGCATATGATGCACTGCTGACACTTCGGCAAAATCCAGAGAGTGCAAAGCAGTTCGAAAAAATGCAGCAGGAGGAAGAAACATCTGAAAGTGACATGGAGGACAAAAAAGGTTTCTTCGGAAAGCTGTTTAAAAAGTGAGGAATAGAGAATGATAAGTGCAAACAATGTAACCTATAGAGTAGGAAAAAAGGCGTTATTTGAGGATGTAAACATCAAGTTTACCGAGGGAAACTGCTATGGGCTGATTGGCGCCAACGGTGCAGGCAAATCGACTTTTTTGAAGATTTTGTCAGGAAAACTTGAGACGACAAAGGGCGACATCGCAATCACGCCGGGACAGCGTCTTTCTGTATTAGAGCAGGATCATTTCAAGTATGACGAATATCCGGTCATGGATGTTGTCATTATGGGAAATGCCCGCCTGTACGAGATTATGAAGGAGAAGGATGCCATCTATGCCAAGGAGGATTTCACGGATGAGGATGGCATCCGCGCCAGTGAGCTTGAGGGCGAGTTTGCAGAGATGGACGGCTGGGAGGCAGAATCAAATGCAGCGCAGCTATTAAATGGTCTTGGCATTGACACAGAGATACATTACTCTCTGATGAAAGATTTGAACGGCAGCGAGAAAGTAAAAGTTTTGCTGGCGAAGGCGCTTTTTGGCAATCCGGATATACTGCTGCTCGACGAGCCGACAAACCATCTGGATTTGGACGCGATCGCTTGGCTGGAGGAGTTTTTGATTAATTTTGAAAACACAGTCATCGTTGTGTCCCATGACCGCTATTTTTTGAATAAAGTCTGTACACAGATTGCAGATATTGACTATGGCAAAATACAGCTCTATGCGGGCAACTATGATTTCTGGTATGAGTCAAGCCAGCTTCTTGTCAAGCAGATGAAGGAAGCGAACAAGAAAAAAGAGGAGAAAATCAAAGAGTTACAGGAGTTTATCTCACGCTTCTCTGCCAATGCCTCGAAGTCAAAGCAGGCTACGTCAAGAAAGCGTGCGCTCGAGAAGATCGAGCTTGATGACATCAAGCCGTCAAGCCGCAAGTATCCTTATATTGATTTCCGTCCAGACCGCGAGATCGGCAATGAGGTGCTCACGGTGGAGAAGCTCTCCAAGACAATCAACGGCGAGAAGGTGCTCGACAATATTTCGTTTATACTGGGACGTGAGGACAAGGTTGCGTTTGTGGGCGGAAACGAGCTTGCAAAGACGACGCTCTTTCAGATTCTCATGGGCGAGATGGAGCCAGATGAAGGGACATACAAGTGGGGCGTCACCACATCGCAGGCGTATTTTCCCAAGGACCCGACCAATGAATTTAACAATGACTACACGATCGCAGACTGGCTGATGAGCTATTCGCCGGTGGATGATATCACATATGTGCGCGGCTTCCTCGGTCGTATGCTCTTTGCCGGTGAAGATGGCGTGAAGAAGGTGAAGGTGCTCTCCGGTGGTGAGAAGGTGCGCTGCCTGCTCTCCAAGATGATGATCAGCGGTGCAAACTGCCTGATTCTTGATGAGCCGACGAACCATCTTGACATGGAATCCATCACGGCGCTCAATAACGGGCTGATTAAATTTCCCGGCATGGCAATTTTTGCCTGCCATGACCATCAGTTTGTGGAGACTACGGCAAACCGTATCATGGAGATTCTGCCAAACGGCACCTTGATTGACAAGATTACGACGTATGACGAGTATCTTGCCAGCGACGAGATGGCGAGAAAGAGAACGTCAGTTTACACTGCGGAGGCAGAGGACGAGACTGGCGGGGACGAGTAAGCTTTGTAAAATTACGGGAAGAGCGGGCAGGAGAAACCTTTTCTCCTGCCCAATTTTCATTACAAGGAGAATAGAAGATGGGATTTGTTGATCTGCATGTACATTCATGCCGCTCGGACGGGACGATGACGCCGCATGAGCTGGTGGACTATGCCATAGAGAAAGGGCTTGAGGCGATCGCCCTCACAGACCATGACACTGTTGACGGGCTGGAGGAGATGACAGCGTACGCAAAAGGAAAGCCTGTTGAAATCATCCCGGGAATCGAGTACTCGACAGAGTACAACCACCGTGATGTGCATATCGTGGGTCTGTTTATAGATTATAAGGCGCCCGTCTTTTTGGAATACTTAGCGCGTTTCAAGCAGTCCAGAGTGGACAGAAATTATAAACTCTGTGCGCGGCTGCAAGGCACTGGCATTGACATCACGTATGAGGCGCTCCGTGAGGCTTACCCGGACGCGGTAATCACAAGGGCACACTATGCCGGGTATTTGCTGGACAAAGGGTATGTGAAAAGCCGGAATGAGGCGTTTGAGCGGTATCTGGGCGACCACACGCCATATTTTGTACACCGCGAGAAGATTACGCCGGAGGAAGTGATTGAAGTGACACTCAAAGCCGGAGGGATTCCAGTTCTTGCGCATCCTACCCTGTACAAGCTGGGATGCGAACAGCTTGAGCTGCTGGTGCGCAGGTTAAAAGAGGCAGGGCTGATGGGCATGGAGTGCTATTACAGCACCTACACGCCGTCTGAGACGAAACAGATGAAAGAGCTGGCAAAAAAATATCACCTGCTGCCAAGCGGCGGCTCTGATTTTCATGGCGCTGCCAAGCCGGGACTCGACTTGGGCGCAGGCTACGGCAGGCTTTGTGTGCCGCATGAAGTACTGGTAGATTTGAAAAAAACACTGCATACAAAGATATTGTTCACAGACTTGGACGGAACGCTTCTTGATTCCAAGAAAGCAATTTCAGAAAACACCAGAGACGCGATCATAAAAATGCTGTCAAAGGGAAATCATCTGGCGCTTGCAAGCGGCAGGCCCTGCAACAGTATTCTGGACGTGCTGGCGATGCTGGATTTACCAAAAGAAAATCTGGCAGGAAGCGTCTATATAACCGCATATAATGGCGCGCTGCTCTATGACTGTGCCAATCAGGCAGTTGTAGAGCAGTACACAGTCCCGATTCCGGCGGCACAGGCGATTTTTGATCTGGCGCTGCGGATGGGCATTCACATTCAGACATATACAGAAACACATGTTGTGAGCTGTGCAGAAGATGAAGAGATCCGCTATTACACGCAGACAGTCAGGGTTCCCTATAAAGTTGGCACTGTGCTCGAGCACGAGCTTCCACATGCACCGTTTAAGCTGCTTGCAATCGCGCTTGACGGCAGGCCGAGGCTCGAGGCGTTCCGCAGTGCGTTCGAGGCATCCGAATATGCCGATGAAATTACCTGCGAATTTTCCTGCGCGCGGTATCTTGAATTTTATAACAGGCAGGCAGGGAAGGGAAATGCGCTGCGCCATCTGTGCAGTGCGGTGCATGTCCACATCAAAAATACAGTTGCGGCGGGCGATGAGGAGAACGACATTTCCATGCTGAAGGCAGCGGCTGTGGGTGTCTGTATGGCAAATGGCACGCCGGCGCTGAAGGAAATCGCAGCGTATATCACGGAACACGACAATGACCATGATGGAATTGCAGAAATCATCGAAAGGTTTGATTTAAAATGATAGACAGCAAATGAATAAAACGGTATACTTGAAATACCAGATTAGTGAAAAACGGAAGGGAAAGGTATAGCAATGAACGGAAAAAAGATAGCATTTGCAGAGAGAATTGAACAAAACAGCAAAAATTATTCACCCAAGGATTTAATAAACTTGGAGGCGGCAGAGCAGATGTTAAGCCTGCTCAGGCAAAGTTTTGGACTGGACACGATGATGACAGACAGGCATGGCAGCATACTGTTGACCATTGGGGATTTCGGCGGTTTTAAACCAGACGTCGTCAACCACCCCGGCAATAAAATCCGTGTGAAGGGAAGGACAGTCTGCCATATTTATGCCAAGTATGACCATGTCGCGGCAGAGCAGTCTGACTTGGTGAATAAGCTTTTGGGCGCCTACATTGAGACGCTGGAGGAATACAGCAGGAAATCATATCTGGCTAGCGAGCAGGCGCAGTACATTGATGAATTGGAGCAGCAGCTCAGGACAGATGGTTCGCAGGCGCAGTATGCCGTGCAGAACGATCCGCTCACGGGCGTGCTCAACAGGAATCATTTTATCAGCCATATGAAGGAGCTGGCAGAGCGCGAGGTGGTTCCCACAGCGGCGATCTGCGTCAATATCAACGACTGGCGGTTTGTTGACAACCATTATGGCGAGGAGGAGAGCGACCGCCTGATTGTGACTGTGGCGGATATTCTGAAAAAACAGGCGGAGGAAGCCGGACTGCAATACGCTGTGATCGGGAGAGTGGAGGGCGATGTGTTCAACGTACTCCTGCCGCTTGCCGAGGAGGAGGAGGCAAAGGCTTACTGTGACAAGATACAGCAGGCATGTCTTGATTTTGAAGATGAGAAGCTCGCGCCAAGCATTGCTGTGGGCTGTGTGATGCGGACAAATGTCGAGGAAAGTTTTAAGAATATTCTTTCGGATGCTGAATATGCTATGTTGGAGAATAAATTTGCGATCAAAAATGCACCGGGATATAAGGAACGCCTTGAAAAAGGACTTAGGAAGGCTTAAATCTAAAATAATTATTAAGAGTACTAAGTTTTGAAAATGAGAGATATAACGAGATAACAGGAGTATTTGGAAGAAAATAGAATAAAAACAAACCTAAATGCGTTTGCAGAATGCTCAATGAGAAATTATTATATGATTTGTTAGCACTCAATAGATTAGAGTGCTAATCAAAAACGTTAATTCTATTTTTTTATAAATCATGAAGGAGGCATTTAACATGAAATTAGTACCATTAGGAGACAGAGTCGTATTAAAGCAGTTGATCGCGGAGGAGACCACAAAGTCAGGCATCGTGCTGCCGGGGCAGAACAAGGAAAAGCCGCAGCAGGCGGAAGTGATCGCTGTCGGACCGGGCGGTGTCGTTGATGGCAAAGAGATCAAGATGGAGGTCAAGGCAGGCGACAATGTCATTTACTCGAAGTACTCAGGAACAGAAGTAAAGATTGACGACGAGGAGTTTATCATTGTAAAGCAGAATGACATTCTGGCAGTTATTCAATAAAATCAGAAAAGTATTGGTTGAAAAGAGAATTGGAGGAAATTTGAATCATGGCAAAGGAAATTAAATATGGAGCAGAGGCTCGTAAGACATTAGAGACAGGTGTAAACAAGTTGGCAGATACTGTGAGCGTGACACTGGGACCCAAAGGAAGAAACGTCGTTCTTGACAAGTCCTTCGGCGCACCGCTCATCACAAATGACGGTGTGACAATCGCAAAGGAAATTGAGCTGGAAGATGCATTTGAGAATATGGGTGCACAGCTTGTCAAGGAGGTAGCCACCAAGACAAATGATGTGGCAGGTGACGGCACAACGACAGCTACTGTTCTGGCACAGGCTATGATCAATGAGGGAATGAAGAACCTTGCAGCAGGCGCAAACCCGATTATTTTGAGAAAAGGTATGAAGAAGGCTACAAACTGCGCAGTGGAAGCAATCGCATCTATGAGCTCTAAGGTGAATGGCAAGCAGCACATTGCAAGAGTAGCAACCGTTTCCTCTGGTGACGAGGAAGTTGGAAACATGGTAGCGGACGCAATGGAGAAGGTTTCCGGCGACGGCGTTATCACCATCGAGGAATCCAAGACCATGCAGACAGAGCTTGACTTGGTAGAAGGTATGCAGTTTGACCGCGGCTACATCTCCGCATACATGGCAACAGATATGGATAAGATGGAAGCGACAATGGAAGATCCATATATCCTGATCACAGACAAGAAGATTTCAAATATACAGGAAATCCTGCCAGTATTAGAACAGGTAGTACAGTCCGGCGCAAAGCTTTTGATTATCGCTGAGGACGTTGAGGGCGAGGCGCTCACAACACTGATCGTCAACAAACTTCGTGGTACATTCAATGTTGTGGCAGTAAAGGCGCCGGGATACGGCGACAGAAGAAAGGCAATGCTCGAGGATATCGCAATTCTTACAGGCGGTCAGGTAATCAGTGAAGAGCTTGGTCTGGATCTCAAAGAGGCAACTTTAGAGCAGTGCGGACGTGCGAAGTCTGTAAAGGTTCAGAAGGAGAACACCATTATCGTTGACGGTGAGGGCGATAAGGCAGCGATTGACGCGAGAATCTCCCAGATCAAGAAGCAGGTTGAGGAGACAACATCTGACTTTGACAAGGAGAAGTTGCAGGAGAGACTTGCAAAGCTTGCAGGCGGTGTGGCAGTGATCCGTGTCGGCGCAGCGACCGAGACAGAGATGAAGGAAGCAAAGCTTCGTATGGAAGATGCCCTGAATGCGACAAGAGCAGCAGTAGAAGAAGGCATTATCGCAGGCGGCGGTTCTGCTTATATCCATGCATCGAAGAAGGTGGCAGAGCTTGTTGACACACTTGAGGGTGATGAAAAGACAGGTGCAAAGATCGTATTGAAGGCTCTGGATGCACCGCTTCACATCATTGTTGCAAACGCAGGTCTTGAGGGCAGCGTTATCGTAAATAAAGTAAGAGAGTCCAATGCAGGCATTGGCTTTGACGCTGCGAAGGAGGAGTATGTCGATATGGTTGAGGCTGGTATCCTTGATCCTGTGAAGGTGACAAGAAGCGCATTACAGAATGCATGTTCTGTAGCGAGCACGCTCCTCACAACAGAGTCTGTAGTGGCAAACATCAAGGAAGATACACCGGCAATGCCAGCAGGCGGTCCGGGAATGGGCGGAATGATGTAATTGTTGGGAGAACGCTGTTTCAGCGTTCTCCATTTTTGCGCACAGGCGGGTGAAAGGATTATGATCGAGAATGTGAAGGACTGCGGCAGCATTCATCTGTTTCGGGATATCAGCAGGGACGAGATCGAGAAGATGTTTCGATGTTCTAAGACGATAGAGCGCTGTTTTGAAGATGGAATGTATATCTTCCGTCAGGGAGAAACGCCCCAGAATTTGTTTCTGGTATTGGAAGGTGCAGTGATGATCTCGAAGGATTTTGCGTCGGGAAAGCGGGATGTGCTGTTTATGGTGGGGCAGGGAGATGTCTTTGGGGAAATGTTTCTCTTTGCGGATACGAAAGCGTACTGGTACGATGCCATCGCGCAGGAGAAGGTGCGCGTGCTTCAGATACCATGGGAATTTTTTTACTGTTTTTGCAGCAATGCCTGTGAACATCACCGTATGATTACCAGAAACATGCTCGAAATACAATCTGAAAAAAATTTTAAGATGACCAGAAAACTGCATTTGTTGTCCGGAACAACGCTGCGCGAGCGCATTGCCCTGTGGCTGTTAGAGCAGGCAGCAGATGGCGATGCGGTAAAACTTGCCATGAACCGGGAAGAACTGGCAGATTATCTTGGAACCACCAGACCGTCCCTGTCCAGAGAGCTGATGAAAATGCAGCAAGAGCAGTTGATTGAGACAGACAAGTATACGATTAAGATTATAGACCGCAATGCATTGGAGACTTTGTATTAAGAAAAAAACATAAAAAATCAAAAAGTGTAACAAATGTTACAGATATTTCTCTGAGAATAAAATATACTAAAATCACAAAAGAACAAATACAAAATAAAAAGGCGCACAAAGACAATCAGTATTTTTATAAAAGGAGGAATTATCATGACAGATAACGCACAGGTAGACAATTTGGTAAATCTTTTGGACGGATACGCTACAAAGGGTGGTCATCACCTCAATGTAAACGTACTCAACAGAGACACACTCTTAGATGCACAGAAGCATCCGGAGAATTATCCGCAGCTTACAATCAGAGTTTCAGGCTATGCCGTAAACTTTATCAAACTGACACCAGAGCAGCAGGCGGACGTGATCTCAAGAACCTTCCATGAGGCAATCTGATTATTGTACGGACAACATTACAACTTTATAATTCCATTGAAGCAGGGCACCATCCGAGAGGGTGGTGTTTTGTTTTTGCCTGTGAAAAATAATGGACAGAATATACAAAAAAGGATAAAATAGCGATATCGAAATCATAAAGGAGTGTGATGGATATGCAGTTTGATTTTAATATGGGCATTATATGGATGCTGATTTCAATTACAGGTGTTATTATACCGCTGGTGGGTATTTTCGTGCTGATGGGGAAGGAGCAGAGCAAATCTTCGACCAATCTCATGATAGCAAATATTGGCTGCCTTATTATGAACGGGGCTTATTTTTTGCTGCTTCGTACAGGAAAGCCCGCAGACGCAACTATGGCGTTAAAGATGGAGTACTTGGGAAATTTTTTGTTTTACTTTTTCTTTATCAAGTTTATTCTTTCTTATATGCAGATTGACGTGAGACACCGGTGGGTCAGGATTTTTACGCATGTATGGATGCTGTTTGAGGTGGCTGTGATTGCCGTTGTCTGGGACGATACCAGACGGGAGGAAATGTTCGCACACCATAATCTCGAGGAGGATTCTCAGTTTGGATATCACTTTTTTAATATGCAGGGAGGTATTGTCTATAAAGTGCGATATGGCTTTTTACTGGGCTTTTTATTGGTGCTAATCGTGTATATGATTCTCAAGAGGGTCCATATCAGAAAACAGGGAGGCGATGAAAAACACAACCTGTCCCATCTGATTGTTGCGAAGTTTGTCATTATCATTCCGCTGATCATGGAGATTATATTCCGGTTCAGCTTTGAGTTTGTGCCTGTCTTTTCCTCCATTGCGGTATTGTTGATTATTTTGAGCGTGGTTGAGGGGGATATTTTCAGTGTGCTCGATATCGGGCGCGGCTGGGTGATTGAAAATTTTGATTCCGTGTTTATGATTGCCGACAGCTCTTATGGATATCTGGATGCGAACAAATTTGCAAAAGAGCAGTTTGAGGAGCTTGCGGACATTCACAAAGGCGAGAAGCTTTCCGATCGGCTGAGAGACCTGTTTTTGTCAGAAAAGACAGAGATTGTGATCGGTGAGAATCACTATGAGAAATTCATTAAAGAACTCGCCGTGAAGGATAAGGTCAAGGGATACTGTCTGATTATGCTGAATGTGACAAAAAGGTATAATATCATGGAGGAATTAAAAGAAGCGAAGCAGCGCGCCGAGGAGGCGAATGAGTCCAAGTCAAATTTCCTCTCGAACATGTCACATGAGATTCGCACCCCCATGAATGCCATTGTGGGCATGACCGAGATTCTGCTTCGGAGTGATTTATCAGACCAAGACAGGGGATATCTGATGAATATTAAAAATTCCGGGGCTTCGCTGCTTACCATTATCAATGACATTCTTGACTTCTCGAAGATAGAATCCGGAAAGCTTGAGATTCTTGAGGAGGAGTATGAGCCGATGTCCATGCTCAGTGATCTCAGTATGATTTTCCTAAACCGGATTGGCGATAAGCCCGTAGAGCTGATTTTTGATATTGATAAAAATCTTCCGAATAAATTGTATGGCGACTCCCTGCGAATCAGGCAGGTTATCATCAATATCGCCAACAATGCAATCAAATTTACCGCAGCAGGCTATGTAAAGCTGACGATTCAAATGGCGCCGATGGCAGAACAGGACATGGTAAATCTGAATATTTCCATCGAGGATTCAGGGCAGGGCATCAAGCCGGAGGATCTGGATAAACTCTTTGGTTCATTCCAGCAGGTAGACACGAAGAAAAACAGAAATAAAGAGGGAACAGGACTGGGGCTTGCCATCTCCAAACAGCTTGTAGAAACGATGGGCGGACAGATTGGCGTGCGCAGTGAGTATGGCAAAGGCAGTGAATTTTACTTTCATATCCCGCAGCGCGTAATCGGCGATCAGATTGCTGCCACCGTGCGGGAAGATGCGGTACGAAATAATCCTGTGGTGGTGAGCGGACATATGAAGGATGCGCGGATACTGGAGCAGTTAAAGAGCCTCACAGAAGGGTATGGACTCAAGTTTGTGGACTGCTACGAGGCGCGCGCCCACAAAGTTAAGGTGGATTATTTCTTTGTGGACGAATCCGTCTACCGGGGGCTTAAAGCATCTATTGAAGAGTATTTTGTCTCGACTGGAACCGAGCTGTGCGTGCTGCAAAATCCGATGCGGGAGGCGGTCTGGAATGATCAGGCGACAGTGGTAAACAAGCCGCTCTATACGCTTAATTTCTGTCAGGTCATCAATCATGAGACGACAGCGGCCTTTGTCGAGACGGATAATGTGATGAACTTCACAGCGCCGCAGGCACAGATTTTGATTGTGGATGACAATGAGATGAACCTCAAAGTTGCGAAAGGCCTCTTACAGCCCCTGCAGATGAATATCGACACTGCCAGCTCAGGGAAAACAGCGCTGGAGATGGTACAGACAAAGCAGTATCATATCGTTTTTATGGATCATATGATGCCGGTGATGGACGGTGTGGAGACAACACAGAGAATGCGTGCGTTGGAGGATACTTATATTCAAAATATGCCCATTATTGCGCTCACAGCCAACGCCGTGACGGGGGCGAGGGAAATTTTTAAAGAAGCCGGCATGAATGACTTTGTGCCAAAACCGATCGAGCTCAAGGATATATGCAGTAAGATCCGCGCATGGCTGCCGCATGAGCTGATTGTGAAAATGTCAGCGCCAGCCCAGCAGCAGTTACAGATTCCAGCCCAGATGCTTCCGGTTATCGAGGGGCTGGACGTGACGGAGGGGATTAAAAATTGTGGCAGTTTAGAATTGTTTACAAATCTGCTGGGTGATTTTTATAAATTAATCGACCTAAAGTCAACAAAAATTGAAAAATGTCTTGCAGACGGAATGATTCGCGATTATACTATAGAGGTACATGCGCTGAAAAATACGGCACGCATGATTGGCGCACTGGAGCTGTCAGAGCAGTTTTACCAGATGGAGCAGTGCGGAAATGCCGGGGACGTGGATACCATTTTCAGAGAAACGCCAGCCATTATGGAGTTGTACAGAAGTTATAAACCCATTTTAGAGCCATATGGAAAGGCAAATGAACAGGGCAAGAAGGAAGTGCCCAAGGAAGAGCTTGTCAAAGTGCTTGAACAGTTAAATGCTGCTATGGATAGTTTTGATCTGGACGGTGCAGATGCCGCGCTTGCAGAGCTTGAGGAATACCGGCTGCCAGAGGAGTTAGGATCTTATATGGAGGAGCTGAGGGCTTATGTGGCAGATGTGGCGATGGAGGAGGTCATGAACACGGGAAATAAAATGATAGAAGTACTCGAAAGGATTACACAATAAGGTAAAAGGGAGATAGTGTTATGCAAAATGTATTAATCGTATCGGAGGTACAAAGTTACCTGCTCGTATCGCTTCAGGAGAAGCTGGAGGAGTCAGAATGTATCGTGACAAACATTCATGCAAATCCAGACGTGCTCAGCAAGATAAAGGATGATGTGGATATGATCTTTATCTTTGCGGATGAAGAGCTGACCAGACAGCATCAGGGACTTACATATCTCAAAGACAAAGCGCTGGAGGATGATATTCCCATCTTTGTCACAGGGGATCCGCAGGAGATTGTTGAGATTCAGAAGGACATTCCGCTCCATCTGATTCAGAAGGAATTTCCGCGTCCGATCAATGTCAATGAGGTAGCGGAGGCGATCGAATCCTACCTGATAACCTTCGGCAAACAGAATAAAAAGAAGATTCTGGTCGTAGATGACTCCGGTGCGATGCTCCGCAACGTCAAGGGCTGGCTGGAGGATAAATATCAAGTGATTCTTGCCAATTCCGGTGCGATGGCGATCAAGTATCTCTCGACAAACAGACCTGATCTGGTGCTGCTTGACTATGAAATGCCCATTGTGGACGGCAAGCAGGTGCTTGGCATGATACGCAGTGAGTCGGAGTTCTCAGACATTCCAGTGATTTTTCTGACCAGCAAGGGAGACAAGGAGAGCGTGATGCAGGTCATGGACCTCAAACCAGACGGATATCTGTTAAAGACCATGCCGCCAGAGCAGATTAAGCAGTCTATTGACACCTTCTTTCAAAGAAAAAAGGCATACCGCAATTCTGCTTTTTGATGAACTATATAACACAAAAAAACGAGTGTCTGGCACTCGTTTTTTTGTGTGTACAGACTTTTATTCCGGTTGTTATGAATTAGCCATCGCAGATAATTCAGCAAGCATTTTGGGCAGTTCTTCTGCCATGTTGTCATCAGTGAACTGGCAGGTGCCTACCTTTTTGTGACCGCCGCCGCCATACTTGAGCATCAGGCTTCCGACATCGACGCAGGAGGTCTTGTTGAGGATACTGTAGCCACATGCCGCGCTGCACCCGGCACCGCCGCGTCCGCTCACAATCCATGCAGAGATATTCTGCTCAGGATACATGCTGTAGATCAGAAAGCGGTTTCCAGAGTAAATCGGGTCTACGCCCCTTAGGTCAGAGATGATCAGATTGCCGTCCACGCGCGTATACTTTCGCACCATCTCCATAAATTTTTCATTCTGTTCAAAATAGATTTCAATGCGCTCCTGCACGTCAGGCAGTGCAAGGATTTCCTCTGTCGTCATGGTGCGGCAGGCGTCGATTAATTTTTCCATGAGCTGATAGTTGGAAATCGTGAAATTTCTCCACCGCCCCAGACCTGTGCGGGGGTCCATCAGAAAACCGACAAGTATCCAGCCCTTTGGATTTTGAATCTCATCAATTGTGAGATCGCCAGAGTCCACTTTGTCTACAGCAATCATCATATCATCAAACTGCGGAAAACGTTCTCTTCCGCCATAATATTCATAGATAATGCGCGCGCAGGAGGGCGTGATACGGCTTTCCCCTTTATATTTGCCCTCAAGCTGCAAGCGTTCGTGCTCACTGGAGTGGTGGTCGAACCACAGCCCGCACCCCTCGACATAAGGCACATTGGCAAGACAATCGTCCTCAGTAACTTCTACCAGTCCGTCCTGCAAATCCTTTGGATGTGCGAATTTCCAATGGTCAATAATTCCGGCTTCCTTTAGAAGAGCACCGCAGGCAAGACCATCAAAGTCAGAACGTGTAATTAATCTCATAGTATCCTCCTTGTATCGTTCATGATATAGTTCTCTTATAGCTTTTGTTCCATTATATTATAGTGGATATGTACAAATTTTTCAACTATTTTGGATATGCTTTTATGGGTTGATAAGTGAGTGAAAATACTCTATAATGCATAGTGTAGAGTGTGAGAAGTACTTCACACACCAAAAACGCCCGAATATTGAGATATGAAAGGCGGCAGGAGGGGCTTCATGAAAAAGGAAACAGCAGACCAGGCTGGCTATGAGCATGTGACACACACGTTTGGGCCAGTGTACGACGAACAGTCAAAAATATTGATTTTAGGCTCGATGCCGTCTGTAAAGTCAAGAGAACAACAGTTTTATTACGGCCACCCGCAGAACCGTTTCTGGAAAGTGCTCGCTGCGGTGCTGGGGGAAGCAGTGCCGGCTTCCATAGAGGACAAGAAGGCTTTGCTGTTGAGAAATCATGTCGCGCTGTGGGACGTGATCGAAGCCTGTGATATTATTGGCTCATCAGACAGCAGCATCAGAAATGTCAGGGGAAATGATATGCGGCTGATCTTAGACGCCGCAAAAATAGACGCAGTTTACCTCAATGGCGGAAAGGCGTATGAGCTTTTTATAAAATATTGCAGACCCGCCATCAAAGAGATGGAACCGCCGCTTGTGAAGCTTCCCTCGACAAGTCCGGCGAATGCGGCATGGACGCTCGACCGGCTGACAGCGGCATGGCGGGCTGCATTTGCAATAAATAAGATACAAAAGTTTTGAGAAAGGGCATCAGGAAATCATGGGATTTGAGACAGAGATCATGAAGGGATTTGACGATTATTGCAGGGAAAAACGAAATGCAATCGCAAAAATATCCAATGAGGAGAAAAGGGCAGGTCAGGAGAAGGTGCTAGTGGCAAGATCCCTTCTGCACCACGAGGCACAGCAGATGGCAGCGCGCTATGCAAAACAGGAAGACAGCAATGCTGCACTGTTTGGGGAATTACAGGAGGCGACAGTGTCGGTACTCAGCGCCGGGCTTGAGGACACGTCTTTTAATAAGTGGAAGGCGAACTTGACCGATACAGTGATGCAGGTGCTTGCGGCAGAACAGATGAAACGGCTTCCGCGGCTGTCAAAGGCATATGAGAAAGTGCTTGACAGCCTTGATATTGACCTTTCAGATGTTGAGGAGGAGTTCAGGGCAGTCTTTGAGCCGGAATGCATTTACAATACACTGGTACTGCTAGTCACCGCAGTGAAGAATTACTGTGAGTTTCTGGAAGGCATATATGAAAAGCAAAAAGGCGGCAGATAACCGAAAAGGAGTGCGGACAGCCATGCAAAACGACCAGCAGAAAAAGTACCGGACCAAGAGCAAGGACGCAATTATGACATATCTGGAGATGCACACAGAGCATAGCTTCAGCGCGTATGATGTCAATGCGTACATGCAGGAGAAAGGCATACAGGTCAATCTGACCACCATTTACCGCAATCTGGACAAGCTCACGGAGAGCGGTGAAGTGCTCAAATATAAGACGGCGGAAGATGAATGCTGCCGCTACCAGTGTGCAAAGCCGCACGCACACTGCCATGAACATATTCATATGCAGTGCAGGGCGTGCGGAAAGATTCTCCATCTGGAATGTGAGTTTATGGAAGAGATTATCCGGCATCTGTATGACCATCACAGATTTACGCTGGAATGTGCGGGTTCTGTGCTGATGGGCATGTGCGAGTCATGCCAGAAGCAAAATCAACAGTGCCAGATATCACAGGATAACAAAGGAGTATAATCATAATGGAAATGTGGGATATTTACGACGAAAACAAGAAGCGCACTGGACGCACCATGAAAAAGAATGACTGGTGCTTAAAAGAAGGAGAGTATCACCTGACCGTGCTTGGCATCGTAGCGCACACAGACGGCAGGTTTCTGATCACGAAGCGGGTTATGACAAAGGCGTGGGCGCCCGGCTGGTGGGAGGTCTCAGGCGGGGCTTGTCAGGCAGGAGAGACTTCAAAAGAAGCGGTGCTCAGGGAAGTCCAAGAGGAGACAGGGCTTGATGTGTCCGGCTGGGACGGCGGGTATCTGTTTAGCTACAAGCGGGAGAATCCCGGCGAGGGAGACAATTATTTTGTGGATATCTATCGTTTTACTGCTGATTTTGACGAGGCGGATATTCATTTACAGGAGGAGGAGACTGACGGCTGGCTGCTCGCTACGCCCGAGGAGATCAAAGCATTTGCGGCACAGGGGATTTTTCTTCACTATGACAGTATCAAGCGCGCGTTCGAACTGTCACCTACAGAACCGGGAAATGAATGAATGCAGAGAATGAATACAGAAAAAGGAAGGGCACGAGAAAGATGAAAATGAAAAAACTTTTGAACAATATGATGAAACTGATGATAGGTGCAGCGCTGTTCTTAGCGGCACCGGCAATGGAGTCAGAAGCAGCAGAGTATTCTGTGACCCCCGCAGAGGCAGTCCTGTATACAAATGACAGTACTGTCATTTTGTCTGAGACAGATGACGCGGCGGTGGTGCTTCCAGAGGTGGCAGCAGACCTGCCGGTACAGGTGACAGGGATTACCAGCAATGGATATTTCCAGATTGCACTGGACGGGCAGACTTTTTATATCCATGGGCTTGGGCTGAGCGCTGCCAAGGCAGACCGCCAAGTGTATGATGTTATCATGGCGCAGAAGGCAGTATTTCCTGAGGGAATGCACTGGACAAACGACAACTACTATGCGTGGAAAGGCGGCACCTACACAGGCGGCTTTGGCTGTGCAGGATTTGCGTTCGCGGTCAGCGATGCGGCATTTGGGGATACAAAGGCGCAGGTTCACAAGGATTACACCAATATCAAAGTGGGGGATATACTGCGCGTAGACAATGACACACACTCTGTCATCGTGCTCGAAGTGCGGGATAATTCCGTCATTGTGGCAGAGGGAAATTACAATGCCTCGATTCACTGGGGCAGAGAGATTCCCAAAGCACAACTGATCGACCCGTATAGCTATATCATGACAAGATACTGATGCTTAGGAACTGTGAAACAATTAGGAATTTTAAATCAATAGGAGGAAGAACATGGAGAAAATAACAAGCTTTACAATCGACCATATCAAATTACAGCCGGGAGTGTATGTTTCGAGAAAAGACCAAGTTGGGGAGAGTACTATCACAACATTTGACCTCAGAATGACCTCACCCAATGAAGAACCCGTGATGAACACCGCAGAAGTACATACGATCGAGCATCTGGCGGCTACTTTTCTGAGAAATCACAAAACGTATGGCAGCAAAACCATCTATTTTGGGCCAATGGGCTGCCGCACAGGTTTTTACCTGCTTCTTGCGGGCGATTACGAGTCCAAAGACATTGTGCCGCTGATGGTCGAGCTGTATGAGTTTATCCGGGATTTCAAAGAGGAGGTTCCGGGGGCAAGCCCCAAGGACTGCGGCAATTATCTTGACATGAATCTGGGCATGGCAAACTATCTTGCGGCAAGATTTCTGGACAATGTACTGTACAGGATTGATGAAACAAGGCTGGTGTATCCAGAATAAGAACGCGTGCATATAGTATCATAAAACCATAGGGTGACATCAATGGACAATACTTTCTTGACACAAATTACAAATGGGACGATCGAGGACGTGGAGACTGGGAGGAATGGCTCTTTCGTCCTTGTCTCCTACAGAGACTGCCCCAATTGCGGCATGGACAATCAGACCATACGGCTGAATGTCAGCAACAACACCGTGATACTAGATGAGAAGCACAACCGGATTCCGCTGAGATCGCTGCAAAAGGGCATGACTGTGAATGCAGCGTTTTCCAATGCGACGACAAGGAGTATCCCGCCGCAGGCAGCAGCGTATGTCATACAGATCGTAGGAAGGGCGCTTCAGGAGGAGGTAACTGTAGGCAGGATTGTGGACGTGGACAGACAAAACAGGAGTTTCACGACGATCAGCGACGGTAATTTATCCTCCGTGATAAGGTTCAATGTAGCAGACGATGCACAGATTTTAAACAGCTTTGGCAGGCCGATGAATTTTGTGAACCTCGTTCCCGGTCTGAGAGTACGGGTGCGTCACGCCGCGTTTATGACAATGAGCATTCCGCCGCAGACAACAGCGTTTGAAGTCCGGGTAATCTGAGCATAGGTTAAGCGATATGTCCTTTTTCTTCACGGTGAATTGTGTGAAGAAAAAGGACATTTATACAGAAGAAGATTTATATAAGGAGATTCAATGTGAAAAAAGACACAGACTTGACAACAGGCAGCCCCTTTTTGCTGATTGGTGCATTTTCCTTTTCGCTCGTCGTCGGCAACTTGTTTCAGCAGATGTACACATTTGTGGACACCATAATTATCGGAAAGAACGCCGGCACACTGGGGCTTGCCGCAGTCGGCGGCACAGAATGGCTTATTTTCCTGGTAAACGGGGTGGTGATTGGACTGGTCCAAGGCTTTTGCATCTTGTTAGGAAACAGCTTTGGCGAGAAAAACGAGGAGGAATTTCAGCGCTATTACGACAGGGCAAAGAAAATCTGTATTGTACTTGCGGTTTCTCTGACGTTGCTATTTTTGATGTTATCGGGTGTGCTGCTCCGTCTGCTGGGCACAAAAGAAGAAGTCTATGATATGGCGCGGGAGTATGTGAATATTATCTTTCTGGGGATTCCATTTCTGGTGTTTTACCAACTGTTCTCAGGGGCATTGAGAAGCAGGGGAAACAGCCGCATACCGCTGTTTGCAATGACAGCGTCCTCGCTGTGCAACATTGTCCTTGATATTTTATTTGTCAATATCTTAGAGTTTGGAATCGCAGGCGCCGCGCTTGGGACAATCCTTTCAGAGTGTCTGGTTATGCTGGTCTGCGGATATTATTTTTATAAATATTCTTCTTGTTCAGCTTCCTGTGCCTCCTCTGACAGCCATAAGAAAGAAAATGATGGTTTTGACGACAAAACGATTACCGCCAAACTGCTCAGGCTGGGAATCCCAATGGCATTACAGAGTGTTATTACTTCTGTTGGCGGACTGATTGTAGTGAACCGCATCAACCAGTATGATATTACGTTTCTTGCTGGATACACCGCAGCGGTCAAGCTGTATGGCTTGCTGGAAATCGCGGCGTCCTCCTTCGGACTGGCGGCGGCAGCGTATGTCTCACAGAATTACGGTGCAGGCAAAAAAAGCCGTATCAGAGAGGGCGTCCGTGCCAGCCTGATCATGGGAACTGCCGTGTCCGTACTTTGCTCTGCTGTGATGTTTTTTGGCGGACAAGGCATTCTGCGCCTGTTTGTTGACACGTCCGAGGCGACAGGTGAAATACTAAGCTATGGCTGCCGTTTCCTGAATATTCTGGCAGTCTTTTTTCCGTTTCTTTATAGTTTGTATATTCTGCGTGCTGCCCTGCAAGGCATCAACAATGCAGTAGTGCCCATGCTTTCGAGCTTTGCACAACTGGCAATGCGGCTTTTGTGTGCGGTAGTCCTGACAAAGTTTATCGGAAGCGACGGCATTTTCTGGGGCGAGGTATCCGCGTGGCTGTTTGCGGATATGATTCTTTTTGCAGTGTATTGGAAACAGATGAAAAATTGAGTGCGTGAACGGGGGATCTGTGATATATTGGATAGAGAAGGGAGACTGGATAATGACGCGTTATTTTAATACAGAAGGACGCTGCAAGCCGGACAAGCATTATATGGTTCCGCTCGGAGGGCGCTTGAAGGCAATCAAGGAACAGTATGTGGACAGAGAGAAGTATTTTGTCATCAACAGGGGACGCCAGTATGGCAAGACGACAACACTTATGGCTCTGGCAGAGTACTTGCGGCGGGACTATATTGTGGTCTTGTTGGATTTTCAGGGAATCGGGAGCGAGGAGTTTGCCAACGCACAGACTTTTACGCGGGCTTTTACCGAAGAATTTTTATTTGCTTTTGACAATGCCAAGATGGATACTGCTGAAAAAGAGCGTGTGCTCAAACCATTAAAGGATTTTATGGAGAGCGGGACAGAACGGACAATGCGGGAACTGTTCGCCAGCCTTAGCTTTGTGTGCAGTTTGGCTGGCAAACCGGTTGTCATGATGATTGACGAGGTGGACAGTGCGTCAAACAATCAGGTCTTTCTTGATTTTCTTGCACAGCTTAGGCGGTATTATCTGGACAGGGAGCTGCGCCCGATTTTTCATTCTGTGATACTGGCAGGGGTATATGACATTAAGAATCTGAAATTGAAAATACGGCCTGATTCTGAGCATCAGTATAACAGTCCTTGGAACATTGCGGCGGACTTTGATATTGATATGAGTTTTTCAGCCAGCCAGATCAGAGAGATGCTCACAGAATATGAAGCCGAACATCACACAGGAATGGACGCGGAGGTTCTTGCCAGTGAACTTTTTCAATATACATCGGGATACCCATATCTGGTATCTGCACTCTGCAAAATAATGGACGAAAAACTGCCATTACAAGAGCCGTTTACAGTCGGAAAGAGGATTTGGACGAAAGAGGGAGTTGGGCAGGCAGTCAAAACCATGCTGCGGACAAGGGCAACCCTGTTTGACAGTATGTTTAAACATATCAGTGAATATCCCGAATTGAAGGAGATGTTTTATCTGATGCTGTTTCAGGGTGAAAAGATTGCATATAATCCATATAATCATACGATTGAGCTTGCATGCATGTTTGGATATGCTACAGAGAATGGTGTGAACGTCAACGTTGCAAACCGTATTTTTGAGACGCGGTTGTACAATCTATTCTTGTCCGAGGAAGAACTGTCAAGCGCAATGAGCAGAAAGGCAAAGGAGGACAGAAACCAGTTTGTCGTGGAGGGCAGGCTCAACATGGAATGTGTGCTGGAAAAATTTGTAACGCATTTTAATGATATATACGGTGAAAATGACAGAAAGTTTGTCGAGGACTATGGGCGCAAATTTTTCCTGTTGTATTTAAGACCCATTATAAACGGCACAGGTAATTACTATATTGAGGCACAGACAAGAGATGAGCGGCGGACTGATATCATTGTGGATTACGCGGGAGAACAATTCATTATAGAGATGAAGATTTGGCGCGGAAATGAGTACAATGAGCGCGGTGAACAGCAGCTCACAGATTATCTGGATTATTTTCACCAGAACAAAGGATATCTGCTCAGCTTTAATTTCAACAAGAAAAAAGAGACAGGACTCAAGACCATAACAATTCGGGAGAAAACAATTGTGGAGGCACTATTGTGAATGTTGCTAAAGCTGCCTTTGGGCGGCATGGGGGATTTGTATGATTTATTTAACACATTTTTCATTTCCAGACAGGGGAGACTGTCCGAAAACCCCTGAGAGGCGATAACAGGATTTTAAACGTAGGATTATCGCCCAAACAGAGCTAAAAAACGCTTACAGAGCGATTTTTATAAATGCACCTTGAAAACTGAATAAAGTACGCTAAATAAACAAATATGTGGGACTTTTCCACCAATATCTGGTATAATGGGAGTATCTTAAAAGTTCCAGTTTAGCGGGGTGTTTTCCATGCCATATATAGTAAAACCTATCAATAGAAACCAGGCGGTAATAAATACACTTGATTCCATGGTGGAATGGGATAGTATTGCAAGAGTAATCGATTGTTTTGTGGATCACATAGACTTAAAAGAGATGGGATTCGAAAAAACAGAACCAAGTTTTGAAGGAAGGCCATGTTATGATCCGCAGAGTATGCTGAAACTATATCTATACGGATACCGCAATAACATCCGGTCATCCAGAAAACTTGAGGCGGCATGCGTCACAAACATTGAAGTTATGTGGATGCTTGGCGGACTCCGTCCTGACTTCCGCACGATATCTGATTTCAGGAAAGACAATGCAGACAATTTAAAGGAAGTATTTAAGGAATTTCTAAAAAGGGTAACCGTAGATCTGGAAACAGGATACGTGTCTATAGATGGGAGTAAGTTTAAAGCCTGGAATGGAAAAGACAGCAATTTTACCATTATGAAACTGGATGACAGGATAAAGTGGCTGGAAGACCACACACAGGAATACCTGCGGCTGATAGAGGAAGCGGATAAAGAGGAGGAGGCTGCCAGTGGAACGCTGACCAGGGAAGAACTGGAAGCAAAACTGAAGGAGGCAGAGGAAAGACTGGAGAAATACCGTTCATACAGGGAACTGATGGAGAAAGAAAACCACACGCAGATTTCACTGACAGATGCAGATGCGCGGCTGATGAAAAATAAAAATGGAATGGACGTGTCGTACAATGTCCAGACAGCAGTGGATTCAGAGACGCACCTGATCATGGATTACCTGGCGACAAACCAGGCAACAGACCATGGATTAATTGCTCCGACAGCGGAGTCCATTAAACAGGAAGCCGGGGACAGGATTATTGAAGCTGTGGCAGATAAGGGATACGAACAGGCCGAAGATATGGTGTCATGTCTTGAGAAAGGAATTATTCCTAATGTCATTCTGCCAGACGGACAGGACACATATGAACTGGAGATCGAGTATGAGGAAGCAGGGGAGTTAAATACAGCAGGCACGAATGCAGAAGAACTGAAGAGATGTCTTCATGCGGGAGTGGTGCCGGAAGCATATGCGGATGTAATAGAAGGTATGGAGGTAGCAGAGGTAAGGAGAAAAGTTTCGGACGGGCCGGAACAAAAAGTGGAGAGCCCCTATGGAACAGAAGAGGAAATGAAAAACCGTGCAGGGGAAGGGTATTTTGTCAGGGATCCGGAAAGGGATCTGGTTTACTGTCCCGGAGGGGAAATCCTCAGGAGAAAAAGCATCAAAAAAAATGGGGCGACAAGATATGCCAACAGGCAGGCGTGCAAGGGATGCCCATACCGTGATAAGTGTGTGAACGGGAAGGGAAACACGAACTGGAAGGAAACGGATTTTGGCAAAGACAGCCTGGAAAAGAAAGCAAAGTGGTGGAAACCGGAAGAAGCGGAAAACTCAGAAGAAGAAACAGAGAAACCAGGAAAAAAGAACCAGAAGAAGGCAAAGTACCATTTTGAAAAGAAAAAGGTAGTCAGGTTTAAACTCAGGCCGGACAGGGAAAAAATGAACCAGCGGATGTGTATTTCAGAGCATCCGTTTGGAACAATAAAACGAGCAATGGGAGCAGCCTGCTTTCTGTTAAAGGGTAAACAGAAAGTAGGTGGGGAATTTGCGCTCATGGCCATGGGATATAACCTGTCCAGGGCGTGTAACATGTTCTCATTTGAAGAACTGATGGCACTTGTTGCAGCATAATGGGAAAAATAACAACAAAAAAGCGTATTTTATTCAGTTTTCGAGGTCAGGTAACTATAAACGGACAAATAATGTCCGAAAAACCTGGCATTTTTTGTGCCCAAAATGGCCAAAAATTGTGGGTTTTCGGACAGCCTGGGGGGGAGGGAGTATGACTTTACTATGAAGCAGAAGCATACCTGTTATGACACGGTCTATCCCTTTTTGATACTCTCCGCGCATCAGCTCAAAATGCTTGACTTTGAGCCGGTGACGATTCTGTACGGCGGAAATGGTTCAGGCAAGACAACGGCGCTCAATGTCATTGCCGAGAAGCTTGGGCTTGCGCGCGACACATTGTATAACCGTTCTAATTTTTTCGGAGATTATACGAAAATATGTTCGTTCGAGGCGGTTGGGCGTATTCCAAAAGAAAGCAGGATTATAACAAGTGATGATGTGTTTGATTTTATGCTTAATCTGCGCTGTATCAATGAAGGCATAGACCAGAGGCGCGAGGAACTGTTTGAGGAATACCAAGAGGCAAAATATGCGAAATTTCAGATGCATTCCATGGAGGATTATGAGCGGCTCAAAAAGATTAACGCGGCGCGGCGCAATACAAAGTCAAAGTTTGTGCGCGACAGCTTACAGGATAATGTCAGAGAGCACTCCAATGGAGAGAGCGCATTTCTCTATTTTGCAGACAAAATAAAAGAAAACGGACTGTATCTGCTCGACGAGCCGGAGAACAGTCTGTCACCGGAAAAACAGCAGGAGCTGCTGCGCTTTTTGGAAGATTCAGTCCGCTTTTTCGGCTGTCAGTTTGTGATTGCGACACATTCTCCCTTTCTGCTCTCTATGAGAGGGGCAAAGATTTATGACTTAGATGAGGAGGTGGTAGATGTCAAGCGCTGGACAGAGCTGGGCAATGTGCGGGCATATTATGCATTTTTTAAGAAATATGCGCATGAATTTGAGAGATGAAGTATTGAAAAAATTTTGAATAAGAAAGTATTAAATTAAGAAGGGAAAATAAAAAGATGAAAATTGCAGTAACCTATGAAGATGGAATGGTTTTCCAGCACTTTGGACACACACAGCAGTTTAAACTGTATGAGGTGGAAAACGGTGCAGTACAGAACGAACAAGTGGTGGACACACAGGGGAGTGGTCATGGGGCGCTTGCGGGCTTTCTGACACAGTACGATGTCGATACGCTGCTCTGCGGCGGAATTGGCGGCGGTGCACAGAATGCGCTTGCAGCGGCGGGCATACAGCTTTATGGTGGTATTTCAGGAAATGCGGACGAGGCTGTCAGTGCGTTTCTGGCGGGGACACTCGCCTATAACCCGGATGTACACTGCGGCCATCATGAACATGGACATGACTGCGGTGCGCACTCCTGCGGCGAGAAAGCGCATATAAGAAAGAAGGAAAATTTGACGATGGAATTAGCGAATTATTTCAAGAGTATCATTGATGAGGACCGGTGCGCTGTTGTCATCTGCAATCTGTCACACGAGATTCTCTATATGAATCCGGCGGCAGTTGCCCGCTATGAAAAACGAGGCGGGCAGGCGCTTATCGGACAAAGCCTGCTGGACTGCCACAATACGCAGTCTGCCGAGATGATTAAAAAAGTGGTGCTGTGGTTTGGAGAATGCGCAGACCATAACAGAATTTATACTTTTTATAACGAGAAAGAAAATAAGGATGTCTATATGGTGGCGCTGCGGGAAGCCGATGGCACGCTGATTGGATACTACGAAAAACATGAGTACAGAAATAAAGAGACGGCAAAGCGGTATGACTTTTCTGTAAAAATATGATTTTTGGGCAGAGTGAGGACGGCAAAGATGATCGTTAGAAAACATTTTCGTTTCACAGGCAGAGTGCAGGGCGTCGGATTCCGCTATCGGGCAAAATACGCTGCAAACGGCATGGGAATCACTGGCTGGGCTAAAAATCAGACTGATGGTTCGGTGGAGATGGAGGCACAGGGGCCAGAGGAAGCCATCAACAGAATGCTGGTGATGATCAACAAGAGTGATTATATCGTGATTGATTCCATCGATTCCTGTGAGCTTCCCATTAAGGAGGGCGAGCGTTCTTTTTATGTCATATAGTTTTCTTTTGGAAAGGAGTTATCGTATTGAAAGCGTATGGGTGGAAAGACACGCTGTAAGGAGATTCTGGGAAAAGATTTCTCCAAGCCGGACGATCTTGCTTCGATTCGCAGGGAGGGGCTGGTTAAAAAATTGTGCCCGCATGTCCTGCAAGTCAGCATAGAGATTATAGAAGATATGCTGAGGCAGTGCGAGGAAGAGGGCGGATATGTCCGCCTTGACGCTGCGGCGCTTGCGGAGACAGAGAAAATACAGACCGTGCTTCGAAGTGTGGGCAGACAAAACAGATTGAGGAAAATGGATTTATCAAGATGGCCAGATGGCAATGCGGCTAAAAATGAATGGCTTCACACTGCTGATGGATGATTTCGGCAGCGGCTATTCTTCCTTAAATGTGCTGTTGGAAAAACTGATTTTAGAGCATACAGTTTCTATGTCACAGGAGTTAGGGCTTGGGCTTTTGGCGGAGGGAGCGGAGACCAAAGAACAGGTAGCGCTTCTTGATCAAATTGGCTGTGACCATGTTCAGGGATATTATTTTGCAAAACCCATGCCGCAGGACGAATTTTTTGAACTGTTGAAGAAGGACAGAGGAATATAGGAGGAGAAAGTAATGGTAAAGCATGTGATTTTATGGCAGTTAAACGACGAATTATCGAATGAGGAAAAAAACGAGGTAAAGGCAGGCATCAAGACGGGGCTTGAGTCGCTCAAGGGGAAGATTCCCGGCTTGACCGACATCAAAGTAGAAGCGGCGCCGCTGGCGTCCTCCAATGCAGATGTAATGCTTGATTCTACATTTGAGAATGAGGAGGCACTAAAAAATTATGCAGTCCATCCAGAACATGTCGCAGTGGCAGATGGAAAGGTGCGCCCGTATACAAAGTCAAGGGTTTGTATGGATTTTGAGATCTAAGGTGACAAGATTTATTGGCATATTATACAATTAATGGCTTTAAAAAAGCAGAAATATGCATAAAAATGACAAATATACCTGTTTCTTGAAATAATTATAAAAAAGTACTTGCTTTTTATAAAAAACTGTTGTATGATTTAATAGCTGTCGGCGATACAGATAAACAGACAGCAGAATATAACAGTTATGGCTCGTTGGTCAAGCGGTTAAGACGTCGCCCTCTCACGGCGAAAACAGGGGTTCGATTCCCCTACGAGCTGTTTTACAACTTCAAATTGGAAATATAAATTATGGCTCGTTGGTCAAGCGGTTAAGACGTCGCCCTCTCACGGCGAAAACAGGGGTTCGATTCCCCTACGAGCTGTTGACTGTTTAAGACAGCCCAACCCGATAAAACGCTGCAAATACAAAGTAAATGGTATTGCGGTGTTTTTTATTGTCCCAAATAGGCAATTAAAAGTCGGTGAAAAGATGGTACAGCAAGTCATAATTAATTATTATGTAAGTTTACAACGTATCAAAAAAGCTGATACAAGTAATTACCCAGAATTAGAATACCAGTGAAAGGTATACAATAACAAGTTTGATTCTTTAGGTATACCATCTGAAGAATAGTGAAGTGTTAGAAAATTGATAGACTTTGCTGTCCGGTTATGCTATACTAGAGATGATATAATAATGTGTTTCATAATTGGGAGGTGAATATATATGCCTAGTATGTCGGATATTATTAGAGATTCTGTAGTTGATTTTTCAAGGCTACAAGACTGGATGTTATCAGCAAAAAAGAATAACGATCTTGAAACATATGAATTAATGCATAAACGCTACATTGAATTAAAAGTGATATTAACAACGGCGGGTGTTAATCTTACGGAACTAGACAAGATCAAAGAGTAGAATTAAATAGTAGCAAATAAAAAGGGTGCAAAGTCTATCGGTTTGGCACCCTTTTATGATATAGGGGAAAATTATAAATTAACCCTATTCAAGATCAAATAGTTCATCAAACGATATATGCAAATTAGGAAACATCACAATTTGTAAATTGTCCTTATTCTCTATCGTAACTGTTTTGTAAAGATATGAATAACTTGTATTATCATCTTTCCAATCAAACATATAGATTTCAACTTGTTTCTTTCTCCAGTCCACAATCCAATATTCAGAAACACCGACTTTTCTATATATATCCATTTTCTCGTTTCGGTCATAGTTTTCGGTTGCATCTGACAATACTTCCATTACAAAACGTGGTATGCCAGTAAAAGAAACATTCTTTCTGTCTCTCATATTACAAATAATTGATACATCTGGAATAACTACCTTATCATCATTTTCACGCCACTGATATTGAACGCTATGCCCGAATACACGACAAAGACGATCTTTTATTTGATTTCCAACTTTGATAACAAAGTTATGAATAACCATCGAATGTTCTAAATAGGTCTTGCTCATATCTTCTATCGGCATTACATTCATTTGATCACCTTCCTTTTTCTATATTTTATAGAGTGTCTATTGTGATTGCAAGTTTATTTGTATATGCAGCCCATTCATCGAATTATAAAAATTCATCAATTTTTCACGATTATGCGCTTGTGATGTTCCTTAATTTAAAGTATAATATTTAATGAGACATACTATAATTGAGAAATATAATAAGAAAGGGTGTTGTGAATGGGATTAAAGAGTGACGAGAGTATTAAGGAGTTTACGCATAAGTATTCAAAGGTATGTGTGGACAACAACGCCATTGAGCCAGATTTGTTTGATGAGTATGGTGTAAAAAGAGGGCTGCGTGACAAAAACGGAAAAGGAGTGCTATCAGGGCTTACAAATATTTCGCTGATCAAGTCATCGGAGGAGATTGACGGGAAGAGCGTTCCGTGTGATGGGCAGCTTTATTACAGAGGTTATAATATCTTTGATCTGGTAAGAGGTTTTCAGAAAGAGAACCGGTTCGGTTTTGACGAGTGTGCGTATCTGTTATTATTCGGCAATCTTCCAACTGCGAATGAATTGATGGAGTTCAAAAAGACACTGGGGTACAGTATGACACTGCCTACGAATTTTGTGCGGGATGTCATTATGAAAGCGCCAAGCCATGATATTATGAATTCCTTGACAAAGAGCGTGCTGACGCTGGCGTCCTATGATGAGAGTGTGGCTGATATGTCACTGGATAACGTGCTTCGGCAGAGTCTTATGCTCATCAGTGTGTTCCCGATGCTTTCTGTGTATGGTTATCATGCCTACAACCACTATGAATGCGACGAGAGCTTGTATATACATAGACCCGACCCAAGGCTTTCTACTGCGGAGAATCTGCTCAGAATGCTGCGTCCGGATATGTCCTACACACCGACAGAGGCGAAGGTGCTCGATGCGGCGCTTGTACTTCACATGGAACATGGCGGCGGCAATAATTCTACTTTTACGACAAGAGTTGTCACCAGTGCAGGGTCTGACACATATTCAGTAATCGCGGCGGCGCTTTCCTCCCTCAAGGGACCAAAGCACGGCGGGGCGAATATCAAGGTGGTACAGATGATGGAGGATCTCCGCAGAAATGTGGATGATACGACCGATGAGGAGCAGGTGCGGAAATATTTATACCGGCTGCTGAACAAAGAGGCATTTGACAGAAGCGGTTTGATCTATGGTATGGGACATGCTGTTTACTCGATTTCTGACCCGAGAGCCTTGGTGTTTAAATCCTTTGTGGAACGTCTTGCCGATGAGAAGAAGCACCACAAGGATTTTGAATTGTATTCGATGATCGAGCGGTTAGCGCCGGAGGTAATCGCAGAGAAGTGCAGAATCTATAAGGGTGTCAGTGCGAACGTGGACTTTTACAGCGGATTTGTGTACAGTATGCTGGATATTCCGATGGAATTATTTACGCCAATCTTTGCGATAGCGCGTATTGTCGGCTGGAGTGCACACCGCATGGAGGAGTTGATTAATGTGGATAAGATTATCAGACCCGCGTACAAGAGTATCGCTGAGCTGAGACCTTACCAGACACTCAAGGACAGGTCAACACCGAAATTAGATGGTCAGGAGCAGAAGGTCTATAAACTTCCTATGAATTAAGAGGAAAAAAGTTCTAAAAAGTTATTGCATTTTACAGAGTACGGTGTTAGAATGGTAATAAGTTAAATGAATGCTAGATGATAAAGAGTGGACTTGTGAGTCCACTCTTTTGTTCATGATAACAAGAAATATGGCGCATTTTCAGGTTTCATGGGAAGTCATATAAGAGGTGAGTGAATGGCGAAAAAAGATATCTATGAAGAACGGGCAGAGGCGTTGCTTGCACCTATAGTGGCGGCAAACGGCTGCGAGATTTATGATGTGGAATATGTGAAAGAAGGAAGCGACTGGTATCTGAGGGCATACATTGATAAGCCGGAGGGCGTCAGTATTGTTGACTGTGAGACTGTCAGCCGTGCCTTTTCTGACCAGTTGGATCAGGAGGATTTTATACCGGACGCGTATATTCTTGAAGTGTCCAGCCCGGGACTAGGCAGGGCATTGAGAAAGGACAGACACCTTGAAAAGAGTCTTGGCGAGGAGGTAGAAGTAAAGACCTACAAGCCGGTTGAGCAGCATAAAGAATTTGTTGGTATCCTCAAAGCATTTGACAAGGAAACCGTTACGATAGAAGTGGAGAGTGGCTCAGAGACAAAGGATATGGTCTTTGCCAAATCTGATATCGCGATTATCAGATTAACACTGGATTTTTAGTTTAGGAGGGTAAAGGAAAAATGAATAAGGAATTAATGGAAGCGCTGAATATTCTTGAGAAGGAGAAGGAGATTAGCAAAGAGACGTTGTTCGAGGCAATTGAAAATTCCCTCCTGACAGCCTGCAAGAATCATTTTGGAAAGGCAGACAATATCACTGTCCAGATAGACAGGGAGACCTGTGATTTTATGGTATATGCCACAAAGGATATCGTAGCAACCTATGATGAAGTAGAGGACGATGTCACACAGATCTGTATTGATGATGCAATTCAGCTTTCAAAAAATGCCGTGATCGGGGATACGATTAATATAGAAATCAAATCAAAAGAGTTCGGGCGCATCGCCACACAGAACGCAAAGAATGTCATCTTACAAAAAATACGCGAGGAGGAGCGGAGTGTCGTATACAATCAGTTTTTTGAGAAAGAAAAGGATGTTGTCACAGGCATCGTGCAGCGCTATATCGGCAGAAATATCAGTATTAACCTCGGAAAAGCAGATGCGGTGCTCAACGAGGCAGAGCAGGTAAAGGGGGAGGAGTTCAAGCCGACAGAGCGCATCAAAGTGTATATTCTGGAGGTCAAGAATACGCCAAAGGGACCTAGAATCTTAGTCAGCAGAACACATCCCGAGCTTGTAAAACGGCTTTTCGAGGCAGAAGTGACAGAGATTAAGGACGGCACAGTAGAGATTATGAGCATTGCCAGAGAGGCAGGAAGCCGTACCAAACTTGCAGTCAGGACGAATAATCCCAATGTCGATGCGGTGGGTGCGTGTGTCGGTATGAACGGAGCCCGGGTCAATGCGATTGTTGAGGAGCTTCGCGGGGAGAAGATTGACATTGTCAACTGGGACGAAAACCCCGGAAACTTTATACAAAATGCACTTTCGCCGGCCAAGATCGTAGCGGTATTTGCAGACCCGGATGAAAAGACAGCAAAGGTAGTGGTGCCGGATTACCAGCTCTCTCTTGCCATTGGTAAGGAGGGGCAGAACGCAAGACTTGCGGCAAGGCTTACAGGATACAAGATTGACATTAAATCCGAGACGCAGGCAAAAGATGCAGAGGGCTTCCGCTATGAGGATTACATGTTTGATGAGGATGGCGATGTCTATTATGAGGAGGAGTACGAAGAGGGCGAGTATGCAGAGGAGGACTACGACGACGCTGCATATGACGAAGCCGGCGCGGAAGAGGGCGGTTACGACGACGCTGTATCCGAAGAATACGCGTCTGGTGAATCTGAGTATGACACTGAAGCCGCGGGAGAATACAGCGATGATGCTGAGGCAGATCCAGACGGCATAGAGGAGGAGACGGAGGCATAAATGGCAAAAAAAATTCCGATGAGACAGTGTATCGGCTGCGGCGAGATGAAGAGCAAGAAGGAAATGATACGGGTGCTTCGCACAGACGAGCAGGGCATCATTCTGGATGCGACAGGCAGAAAGAATGGCAGAGGTGCATACATATGCCCTGACCCGGAATGTATGAGGAAGGCGAGAAAGTCAAGAGGACTTGACAGGGCCTTCAAGATGCCGGTACCTGATGAAATATATGACAGTCTGACAAAGGAGATAGAAGTATTTGAATGAGCAGTACTCAAAGAAGGTATATTCCATGCTGGGGCTTGCAATGAAGGCAGGCAAGGTAGTGAGTGGAGAATTTGCAACTGACAAGAGTGTTAAGAGCAATAAGGCATGGCTCGTTATTGTGTCGGAAGATGCATCGGATAATACTAAAAAGATGTTTTCCAATATGTGTGAGTTTTACGAAGTACCAAGATATTTTTTTGGCACAAAAGAGGAGCTTGGGCGTTCAATCGGTAAGGCTATGCGATCATCTCTTGCAATTACAGATGAGAACTTCGCAAAATCTATAATGAAGCATTTGGAACAGTCATCAATCTGTGAATCGTGAGGGTGAGGAGGAGTAATATGGCAAAAATGAAAGTGTATGAACTGGCACAGGAAATCGGCGTAAAGAGCGCAGAAATCCTTGCATTATTAAAAAATAAAGGTATAGAGGTAAAAAGCCACATGAGTGTATTAGAGGACCGACAGGTAGAAGATGTGAGGAAAACGCTGAAAGCACCTGCTAAGTCAGAAGAGGCACCTAAGACGACAGAGAAAACCGCAGCATCGGGAGTTACGAAGGCGCCTGCCAAGACTGGTGAGGGAACTCCGGTAAAAAAGAAAAAGAGCATAATATTTGTGAGCAATCCTCACAATTCCAAGATGCCGGGAGGCGCACAGATTCCTAGAAAAGCTGCGCATTCAGAAAAGAAGGCGGCACCGCAGGGCAAGACGCCAAACACTGAGGTAAAGAAGCCGGCAGCGGAACCCAAGGCGGAAGCTGTTGTGGAGAAGCCAGTACAGAAATCCGTAGTGGCAGAGCCTGCCAAAGTGGAGGCTGTGAAAACCGAACAGCCCAAAAAGGAAGCGGCTGCAAACACACCGGCTGTCGCGAATACAGCAGCGCCTGCAAAGGCACCGGAGCCTGCTGTGAAGGCGGAAGCTCCTGTGAAGGCACCGGAAGCGCCTGTAAAGAGTGAAGCGCCTGCTGTAAAGGCTGAGGAATCAAAACCAGCACAGAGAAATGATGGGCGTGAGCATAATAACCGGGGTGAAAACCAGCGCCGCGATGGACAGCGGAATTTCGATAATAATCGGGATAATAACCGGGGTGAAAACCAGCGCCGCGATGGGCAGCGAAATTTTGACAATAACCGGGATAACAATAGAGATAATAATCGGGACAATAACCGAAATGACGGTCAGCGCCGAGACAATAACCGCAACGATGGCCAGCGCCGCGATGGACAGCGTAATTATGACAATAACCGAAATGACGGTCAGCGCCGAGACAATAACCGCAACGATGGCCAGCGCCGCGACGGCCAGCGTAATTTCGACAATAACCGTGATAATAATCGGAATGACGGCCAGCGCCGTGACGGTCAGCGTCAGGGCAATAGACCCGGACAGGGATTTAATGGCGGGCGAGACAATAAAGGCGGATTTGGCAACAAGGGTGCTAAGGGCGGATTTGTGCCGGAAAGCCCGATTAAAGATGCCGAGAAGCATAGAGATGAGGAGAAACGCCGCATCAGTCAGGAGAAGGATAAGCGGAACCGCAAAGATCTGATCTATGAAGAGGACAGCGAGAATATTAAGAATATCAAGGGCAAGAATAAGCCCGGTAAGTTCATCAAGCCTGAGAAAAAGGCGGAAGATGCAAGTGAAGAGCAGATTAAGGTTATCACGCTGCCAGAGAGCCTTACAATCAAAGAGCTGGCTGACAAGATGAAGATACAGCCGTCTGCGATTGTTAAGAAGCTGTTCCTGCAAGGACAGATTGTGACGGTGAATCAGGAAATTCCATATGAGACCGCAGAGAATATTGCGATTGAGTATGACATTATCTGCGAGCAGGAAGTAAAGGTTGATGTCATTGAAGAACTCTTAAAAGAAGATGACGAAAATCAAGCAGATATGGTGCCAAGATCTCCTGTCATCTGTGTAATGGGCCATGTCGATCATGGTAAGACCTCTCTTTTGGATGCCATTAGAAAAACAAACGTGACAGACAAGGAAGCAGGAGGCATCACACAGCATATTGGTGCGTATACCGTCAATGTCAATGGACAGAAGATCACGTTCCTTGACACGCCGGGACATGAGGCGTTCACGGCGATGCGTATGCGTGGCGCAAATTCGACAGATATCGCAATCCTTGTCGTGGCAGCAGATGATGGTGTTATGCCGCAGACTGTGGAGGCGATCAATCATGCGAAGGCCGCAGGCATTGAGATTATTGTCGCTGTCAACAAGATTGATAAGCCCGGCGCGAATATTGAGCGGGTGAAGCAGGAGCTGACTGAGTACGGTCTGATCGCGGAGGACTGGGGCGGAAGTACAGTATTTGTGCCTGTGTCTGCAAAGAGCGGAGAAGGAATCGAGCAGTTGCTTGAGATGATTCTTCTGACAGCGGAAGTGCTTGAACTGAAAGCAAATCCAAACAGACGTGCGAGAGGACTTGTAATCGAGGCAGAGCTGGATAAGGGACGCGGTCCAGTTGCTACGATTCTGGTGCAGAAGGGTACTTTAAAGGTTGGCGATTTTGTATCGGCAGGTGCCGCGAGCGGCAAAGTGCGTGCAATGGTTGACGACAAAGGACGGCGCGTCAAAGAGGCAGGCCCGTCTATACCTGTGGAAATCTTAGGTCTGAGCGATGTGCCCAATGCCGGAGAGATTTTTATTGCGCATGAGAATGATAAGGAAGCAAAATATTATGCGGAGACTTTTGTGGCTCAGAATAAAGAAAAGCTTCTTGAGGATACTAAGGCTAAGATGTCCCTCGACGATCTGTTCTCGCAGATTCAGGCAGGAAATCTCAAGGAACTGAATCTGATTATTAAGGCAGATGTACAGGGCAGTGTGGAGGCCGTGAAGCAGAGTCTTATGAAACTGTCAAATGAAGAGGTTGTTGTGAAGTGTATCCACGGCGGTGTCGGCGCGATCAATGAGTCCGATGTCAGCCTTGCATCGGCATCAAAGGCGATTATTATCGGATTTAATGTGCGCCCTGACACACAGGCAAAGGCGACTGCTGAGCGCGAGGGTGTCGATGTGAGATTGTATAAGGTAATCTATCAGGCGATCGAGGATATCGAGGCAGCGATGAAGGGAATGCTGGACCCTGTATTTGAGGAGAAGGTGATCGGCCACGCAGAAGTACGGCAGATTTTCAGGGCGTCAGCCGTTGGCAATATAGCTGGTTCTTATGTTCTCGACGGTATGTTCCAGAGAGGCTGCAAGATTCGGATTACCCGCGAAGGGGAACAGATCTACGAAGGTGAGCTTGCATCACTCAAGCGGTTTAAGGACGATGTCAAAGAAGTCAAGGCAGGTTTTGAGTGCGGTCTTGTATTCGAAGGTTTTGACAGTATGCAGGAGCTGGACATTGTAGAGGCCTATATTATGGTAGAGGTACCACGGTAGAAGTATCACGGTAAAAATTGCAGTATAAATAAGAGTGAAATATGAACGGAGAACAGGAAAATGAGAAAGGACAGTGTCAAAAATACCCGTGTAAACGGGGAAGTGCATCGTGTTCTGGCTGAGGTGATACGAAGTGAGATCAAAGATCCGCGGATTCACCCGATGACGTCGGTGGTATCTGTGGAGGTAGCGCCTGATCTAAAGACCTGCAAAGCGTGGGTCAGTGTCTTGGGTGACGAGGATTCTCAGAAGGATACCATCGAGGGTTTGAAGAGCGCAGAGGGCTATATCAGAAGTCTTTTGGCAAAAAAGATAAATCTGCGGAACACGCCGGAGATCAGGTTTATCCTGGATCAGTCGATTGCTTACGGGGTGTCTATGTCCAAAAAAATAGATGAGATCAACCGTATAGATGACGAGCGGCATGTTGAGGAAAATTAACAACACGAAAATCATGAATAAAAAATAAAAAGTATCTGGGAATATTTGACTTCCCAGATACTTTTGTGTATTATGTACAGGGACAGTAAAATATTCAATGTAAAGGGAAACATATAAGGGTAGTGATGATTATGGAAAAATTTCAGTTGTTAGAAGAATGTAAAACTGCAAAGAGAATATTTATATCAGGCCATATCCGGCCAGACGGAGACTGTACAGGTTCCTGTCTGGCGATGTATCTGTATTTAAAGAAGGCGCTGCCGCAGGCGAAGGTGACAGTGGCGTTAGAAGAGCCGTCAAGCGTATTTGCGTGCATCAAAGGATTTGACGAGATTGACAGTTCGTATATTGTCGATGGCGAGGTGGATGTATTTTTCGCACTGGACTGTGAGAAATCAAGGCTCGGTGAGGCGGAGGAAATTTTTGCCAATGCGAAAAAACGTATTAATATTGACCATCATATCAGCAATGAACGGGGCTGCGGCGATGTGAATTATGTGATACCAGGCTTCAGCTCCACGGCAGAGCTTGTCTATAATCTGTTTGAGAAGCAGTATATGGACGAGGAGATTGCCAAGGCAGTCTACATAGGCATTGCGCACGATACAGGTATTTTCAAATATTCCAATACGTCGCCGGAGACACTCAGAATTGCCGCAGAGCTGATTGAGTACGGTTTTGACTTTCCGGCGGTGATCGACGAGACTTATTATGAAAAGACTTATGCACAGAACCAGCTTTTGGGCAGGGCGCTTCTTGAAAGCATCATGTTTATGGACGGAAAATGTATTGTCAGTGCCATTGACAAAAAAACACTTGATTTCTATGGTGCTACCGCTAAGGATTTGGAGGGAATCGTCAACCAACTGCGTATCACCAAGGGGATTGAGTGTGCTATTTTCATGTATGAAGTAGGGAGTCTTGAGTACAAAGTAAGCCTGCGTTCCTGCAAGTATGTAGATGTCAGCAAGGTCGCGGCATTTTTCGGCGGCGGCGGTCATGTGAGGGCTGCTGGCTGTAATATCAATGGAACATTTCATGACGCGATCAATAACATTTCGAAGCAGATTGAGCTTCAAATGAAGGCATATGAGGATATGGCATGATCAATGGGATAATGAATATCTATAAGGAGGCTGGCTACACCTCGCATGATGTTGTGGCGAAACTCCGCGGCATTGTAAAGCAGAAAAAAATAGGACACACAGGAACACTGGACCCTGACGCAGTCGGGGTTCTTCCTGTGTGTTTTGGCAGTGCGACAAAGCTCTGCGACCTGATGACAGACAAGAGCAAAGAGTATGAGGCAGTTCTAAGACTTGGTATAACGACGGACACACAAGATCTGAGCGGTACCATTCTGAGTGAGTCTGCGGTGACAGTGGGCGAAGCTGACATCGAGCGCGCGATAATGCGCTTTGTCGGCGGATATGAACAGCTTCCGCCGATGTACTCTGCCTTGAAGGTCAATGGGAAAAAACTGTATGAGCTTGCCAGAGAGGGTAAGGAGGTAGCGCGGCAGCCGCGCCATGTCGATATCCCTGCTATTCGCATTTTAGAGATGAAGGCGCCAGAGGTTCGGTTCGTGGTAAGCTGTTCGAAAGGAACATACATTCGCACGTTGTGTGCGGATATTGGAGAACACCTTGGCTGCGGCGCCGCGATGGCACACTTGAAGCGCACGAGAGTCGGGAATTTCCGGATAGAAGATGCCGTTACACTGTCACAGGTAGAAGCGTTTATGCAGCAGGGGACATTTCAACAGTATGTCACTGCGCCGGACAGTGTTTTTATGGAATACGAGGGGGCACTTGTCAGGAGTGGGGCTGAGAGGGCGCTATTGAACGGAAATAAGCTGTATCCAAATCAGCTTGATTTTGACCTGCCTGTTTCTTTTAAGGACGGGGATATGCTTCGTGTATATAACGGAAGGCGGGAGTTTCAGGCAGTGTATGTATTTGTAAAAAATGAGGGCGTATGGAAACCATTTAAGATGTTTTTGTAGACGCAATTGGGACAAAAAATCATGAAAATCATAGAAAATACGACAGAATTTTATATAGAGGAGGCGACAGCGGCAGCCATTGGGAAGTTTGATGGTTTTCACAGGGGACATCAAAAGCTCTTGGGGCAGTTGAGACAGCAGCAGGAACAGGGACTCAAGTCCGTTGTATTTACTTTTGTGCCGTCTCCCGCCGCATTTTTCAGCAGTTCGCCAGTCAAAGAGCTTTCTACCATAGAGGAAAAGCGCAGGATTTTTGAGAAGGCAGGCGTTGACTATTTGATTGAATATCCTTTTCATCAGGAAATAGCGGATATGGAACCGGAAGTATTTGTAAAGGAAGTGCTTGCTGGCAGGCTTCGCGCAAAATGTGTGGTTGCGGGGGAGGATGTCTCTTTTGGGAAAAAAGGAGCGGGAAATTATCATCTGCTGCAAGAACTGGCGTCAAATTGCGGCTATCAGGTTATTTTGATCGAGAAGGTTTCTTATCAGGATAAGGAAGTGAGCTCTACCTATGTCCGCGAGGAGGTGCGCAAAGGGAATATGGAGCTGGCGGCGCAGCTTCTGGGGACACCCTATCATGTGGGCGGAAAAATCATTCATGGCAGGCAGCTTGGACGCACCATCGGAATGCCGACGGTAAATCTGCTGCCGCCGTCAGAAAAACTTTTGCCGCCAAAGGGTGTCTATTACTCTTATGTCGTTCTTCACGGCGGGGAAGAGAACAAACTTCCTGCTATCACCAATATTGGAACCAAGCCAACCGTAGATGACCGCTGCATGATGGGTGTCGAGACTTATATTTATAATTTTGACCAAGATGTCTATGGGGAGGAGTTGGAGGTCTATCTGTTGAAATTCAAGCGTCCAGAGATGTGTTTTGACGGGGTTGATGCGCTAAAGAGACAGATGGCAAAGGATCTCGCAGAGGGAAAACAATATCACGGACTTTAAATAGTGGAGACTTCGCTGGGGGATTTTGGTATCTATGTGCACGAATTTTGTGATTGACAGATTTGAATGAGAATGTTATATTAAATTTGTAATTAATATGTAACAAAATTGTAACAAAGTTCGGAAGTGCAGGGAAACTGTGGGCCTGAACTGTTGATAGGTTTCGGCTGCATGGCATATCGCAGCAAAAGAGGAATTGGATTAGAATATGAACAGGATAAAAAAATTAAGGTATGCAGGAGTGATTGCAGGAGTAGGTCTTGCAGTTGTAATGTTTAGCAATGGTGTTTATGCAAATACCAGTCCCAAGGAGACACAGGAGGAGACAGATATTCCGGTGCTCGCGTTTGAGTTCACAGACGAAGCCGCGGCTGACAATTCTGTGAATGCAGCATCTGCCACAGCAGAAACTGATACGGAAGAATTTACAGGTGATGAAGCTATAGATAAAGAAGTGACGGATAAAGAAAATACAGGTGATGAAGCTACAAGTGAAAAAACTACAGAAGAACCCGCTGCGGATAAACAAACTATAGATAAAGAAGCTATAGATGAAAAAGCGACGGAGGAAGATCTGGAGCTGGCAGCAGGTGCAGGCGAAGTCCTTGACAATATCGAGTCACAGGAGACACTGGGACGTTCCGCAGGTGCGGGCGAAGTCTTTGATCAGGCTGAGAGTGCGCTTAATGAGCCAGCAATGCAGACTCAGAATATCGAGCAGGAGGAAGATGCCCAGCAGCCAGCAGAGCCAGAGACGCATTGGGGATATACTAATTTAGGTATCGCCCATGTGGACAATCATTTGAATATCAGAGAAGAGCCGAATGAAAACGGGAAATTGATCGGAAAACTGTCAAAAGATGCGGCATGTGAGATCCTTGAGATTGATGAGAACGACTGGGCACATATCAAATCTGGAAAAGTGGAAGGATACTGTAGCACAGAGTTTTTGTATCTTGGCGAGGAGGCGGTTGCAAGAGGCCGCGAGGTGGCTTCCATGATCGCCATCGTCAACACACAGACACTCAAGGTCAGAGAGCAGCCAAATACAGATTCTACTGTAATTACGCTCATTCCAGAGGAGGAACAGCTAGAGGTGGTTGAGATCATGGAGAATGGCTGGATAAAGTTTTTGCTCGACGACGAGGAGGCTTATGTTTCTGGTGAGTATGTCGATGTGGAGGAGAGGCTTGAGAAGGCGGTGACACTCACAGAGCTCAAATACGGGCAGGGCGTGTCCGATGTGCGTGTCGATCTGGTACAGTATGCAAAGCAGTTTGTCGGCAATCCGTATGTATGGGGCGGTACCAGCCTGACAAATGGTGCGGACTGCTCAGGATTTACACTGAGCATCTTCAAAAAATATGGCGTGAGTCTCCCGCATCATGCGGCATCTCAGGCACAGCTTGGAACAAAGGTAGACTATAGTTCAGCGCAGCCGGGAGATCTGGTGTTCTATGCAAAGAACGGCAGAATCAACCATGTAGCAATTTACATAGGAAATGGTCAGGTAATCCATGCGTCAAGCCCTAAGACGGGCATCAAGATTTCAAGCTGGAATTACCGTACACCGGCGGGAATCAGAAGGTATCTGGCGAATTAAAATAAATCAAAAGCGGAATAAAAGCTAAATGAAAAGGTAAAAAACAGTTGAAATGTGCATTCATGTATGTTAAACTGTTTTTTATCAGTGGGCTTTTTTATTTGAGAGGCTTACAGGTCATTGATAAGGAGGTGTGGAGATGGCAGCGTTAAGAATTATTCTTACGGTTATTTTAATACTCGTTTCGATTGCATTTACAGTGATTGTGTTGATGCAGGAAGGCAAATCAGCAGGGCTTGGCGCGATCAGCGGTGCGGCTGAGACGTATTGGGGCAAGAACAAGGGGCGTTCCATGGAGGGCGCACTCGTCAAGTTTACGAAGATTTTGGGCATTGTATTTATGTTGCTTGCAATTGTTTTAAATATAAATTTTTAGACAGTGATATATTTAAGATAAACCCGCGAAACACTCTTTTTACAAGGGTGTTTTTTCGTAATTATACACGAGCAGTTCCCTATAGAAGAATATGCCGCGAAGGCGGTGCAGTCACGGACAAAAAAGGAGGGATTTGAATGTCTGATAAGAGAAAAAAAGTGATATTGGATTTGATGGATGCGGAGTTTTATGTACCGATGAAGGAGAAGGAGCTTGCAGTCATGCTTCAGGTATCAAAGGAGGACAGAGGCGAGCTGAACCGTATTTTGAATGAATTGCTGGCAGAGGGGAAGCTCTCACTTACCAAGAAGGGAAAGTTTATCAAGGCAAAACACTCAGACAGGGAACTTGTTGGTACTTTTATCAGTCATCCAAAGGGCTTTGGCTTTGTCGAGATTGAGGGCAGAGATGAGGATTTATATATTCCTGAGAACTTTGTAAATGGCGCTTTTCATAAAGATACGGTCAAGGTGGCGCTTTTGTCAACGCAGAGCGCGGGACAAAAAGGCAGGCGTCAGGAGGCGCAAGTAGTAGAGATTCTGGCAAGAGGCATGAAGCAGATTGTCGGGATTTATGACAAAAATAACAAAAATTTCGGTTTTGTGATTCCAGACAACACGAAGATCAATGAGGATGTTTTTGTGCCTGTCGAGCGTTCCAAAGGGGCGGTGTCTGGTCACAAGGTGGTCTGTGAGATTACGGATTATGGGAAAAATAACCGAAAGCCGGAAGGAAAGATTACGGAGATTTTAGGGCATGTCAATGATCCCGGCGTAGATATTATGTCGATAGTCAAAGGGTATGAACTGCCGACTGAATTTTCTGAGAAAATTATGCATCAGGTTGAGCGGGTGGCAAGTGAAGTGTCTGAGGCGGACATGGCAGGGCGGCGCGATCTGCGAAACGTGCAGATGGTGACGATTGACGGGGAGGACGCCAAGGACCTTGACGATGCAGTCAGCTTGACAAAGGACGGCACGCAGTATCAACTGGGCGTGCACATCGCGGATGTCACGAACTATGTGCAGGAAAACTCTGCATTGGATTGGGAGGCGCGTGAGCGCGGGACAAGTGTCTATCTGGTGGACAGGGTGATTCCCATGCTGCCGCATAAGCTCTCGAATGGAATCTGCTCGCTAAATGCAGGGGAGAACCGTCTGGCGCTGAGCTGTCTGATGACGATTGATGAAAAAGGCGAGGTCGTAAGCCACGAGATTGTGGAGTCCGTTATCAACGTAGACAGGCGAATGTCCTACACGAGTGTCAAGAAAATTCTGGAGGACAAAGACGAGGCAGAGATACATGAATATGAAGCGCTTGTGCCGATGTTTGAGCTGATGCGTGAGCTTGCGGGAATCCTGCGGGAAAAGCGCAAAAAGAGAGGATCTATTGATTTTGATTTCCCGGAGAGCAAGATCGTGCTGGACAAACAGGGGCATCCGATCGAGATTAAGCCGTATGAGCGCAATGTGGCGACAAAAATCATAGAGGATTTCATGCTGATTGCCAATGAAACCGTGGCAGAACATTTTCACTGGATGGAGCTGCCGTTTGTGTACAGGACGCATGATAATCCTGATCCAGAGAAGATTGACAAGCTTAGTACATTTATCCGCAATTTCGGTTATTCGATCAAGAGCAGGCAGGAGGAAATTCATCCCAAGGAGCTTCAAAAGCTTCTGGCAAAGATAGAGGACACACCGGAGGAGGCACTGATCAGCAGACTGACACTGCGCAGTATGAAACAGGCAAAATACACAATTGACTGTACAGGACATTTCGGGCTGGCATGTCAATATTATTGTCATTTTACCTCGCCGATCAGAAGATACCCTGATTTACAGATTCACCGCATTATGAAAGAACAGCTTCGCGGACGGCTGAATGAGAAGCGCATTGACCACTATAATGCGCTTCTGCCAGAGGTGGCAAAACATTCCTCAGAGATGGAGAGGCGTGCAGATGAGGCAGAGCGCGAGACTGACAAACTCAAGAAAGTCGAATTTATGGAGCGCCATATCGGTGAGATTTATGAGGGAGTCATTTCCTCAATCACAGCATGGGGCGTGTATGTGGAGCTGCCAAATACGATTGAAGGCATGATTCATGTATCTATGCTGCCGGGAGACTATTTCTATTATGATGAGGAGACATATGAGATGGTGGGGCAGGCTACAGATATTCGGTACAAGCTGGGACAGACATTGAAAATCAGGGTTCATGCGACGGATAAGATCTTGAGAACGATTGATTTTGTCATTCCTCAGGAGTGGGAGATAGACGAAGATAAGGAATGAAAGAAGGTAGCAGAATGGCAAAAAATGAAGCAATGAAGCTGGTTGCCAACAACAAAAAGGCATACCATGACTATTTTATAGAGGAGAAATATGAGTGTGGAATCGCGCTTCATGGCACGGAGGTCAAATCTCTGCGCATGGGAAAGTGCAGCATTAAGGAGGCATTTATCCGTATCGAACATGCAGAGGTGTTTGTGTATGGTATGCATATTTCTCCTTATGAAAAAGGAAATATTTTTAATAAAGACCCGCTGCGTGTAAAAAAACTTTTGCTGCACAAGCAGGAGATTAACAAGTTATTAGGTAAAATCAAGGAGAAGGGCTACACACTGGTACCGCTTCAGGTTTACTTTTCAAATGGCAGGGCAAAGGTAGAAATCGGGCTTGCGCGCGGTAAGAAGCTCTATGACAAGCGCGAGGATATAGCAAAAAAAGATGCACGGCGTGAGACAGAGCGTGAATTTAAGGTAAAGAACTTGTACTAAAGACAGTGGATGAAATCAAAAAGGGGAGTGAATCCCCTTTTTTGATTTCAGTATTCTTTGAGTTTAGTCCTCTCTGCTTCTCGCAGTGATAATCCAAGGTGCCGGGTCGGACTTAAAGGTGTTGTTGCTGCGGAGTTTTGTCACAGACACCTGTATCGTCTCCACGTCGGCAAGTCCAAGGTCATGCAGCGTATCAGGCAGGCTGGCAGCAGTCTTGAAGTCCAGTGTATAGATCACGACATTCATGTTTGGATTGAGCTTTAGCAGGCATTCAAGTTCTTGTTCTGTGCTTGCGGACGCAACTAAGAACACGAGTGAAGGAACTGGACACTGGGACATTGTAGTCTCATCAACATGGTCGATGATCTTGATATTGTGGAGGTCAAAGTGCGATACATTGTCCTCGAGGGTAGAGCGGTCAGCCCTGCTGTATTCCACGGCAATGACAGAACCCTCAGCGGCGATCAGCGCAGCCTCGATGGCAATACTTTCTCCGCCGATGACACAGATGTCGTCCTGTGGGTCAACCATCATTTTGCTTAGAATGATAGAGCGGATCTCACTGCCGACATAGTTGATGGAGCCGCGCTGGAGTTTCTCATTGCTCAGTCCGATGCGCGTCGAATTTCTGGCGTTTGGGTTGAGGATGAGCATACCAGCCGACGCGTTGATGCCGCGGTTGATCATATCCTTAATCTGGTTATGCAGAATGTCGCCGCTGGGGTCGGAGCCTTCATTGTACCATACCTCGCACTCGCCCAGACCAGCATTCCACAGGCGGTAGAAGATGTCGTCGATACCAGCATTGGTAAATATCAGTGTGGTCTTGTGCGCCTCGACGGTGGGGATAACGTTTTTGTTTTTCTTTGTGATGTCAATGATTTTGACATGCTCCAGATCAATCGGCGTATTCTGCGAATAGTATTGCAGCCAGCTTAAAATGATCTCATTCGTAAAAATTTGTTTTTCCATTGCGGAGCCTCCTTGTTTGTTGGTAGTTTATACGTTAAGGTATCGTTAGGGTATATTCTTTTCTTTATTTTGTCTAGTTTTTTGAGGGATGTGTTTTACTTTATTCCATATATATCACTATATCATATTCGCCACAAAAAAACAGCAGTGTACAATAAAATTTATCCTAGTTTTTTTGCCGTAAATTTGTTACACTATAAAAAGTGTCAGAGTGTCATGAAAAATTATAGATACAGAAAGGACGATCATACAATGGGGAAAATATTTAAGTTTGGGCAGGATGTGGACACAGACCAGATTATTGCGTCGCAGTATATTATATATCCTACAATTGATGAGATGAAAGTACATACGTTTGAGTCTTTGGACACGGAATTTGCATCACAGGTGCAGCCGGGGGATTATGTTGTGGCATCGGAGAATTTTGGATGCGGTTCATCGAGAGAGCAGGCGCCGACGGTGCTAAAAGCGCTGGGCGTCAAGGCGGTTGTGGCGAAGTCTTTTGCGCGCATCTTTTATAGAAATGCGATCAATATCGGACTTCCGGTCATTGTCTGCAAGGAGCTGTACGACAATGTCAATGCAGGTGACGAGATGGCGTTATCCATGCAGGAAGGGGTTGTGCGTGTGAACGGTAAGGAATATGAGTGCACGAAGCTGCCAGCATATATGCAGGGGATTCTTGATCAGGGCGGACTGATTGCGTCACTTGACAGAGAATAAGAGGAGGATTTGGAGAAAATGGGAATGACAATCGCTGAAAAAATTATTGCGGCTGCGGCGGGTGTTTCGTCCGTCAAGCCGGGAGATATCCATACCGTAGTGCTTGATCGTCTGATGAGCAACGACGGGACGACGCATCTTACAATTGATATGTACAACCAGTTGAAAAACCCGCGTATCGCAGATGTCAGTAAATTAGTGTGGATTATGGACCACAATGTACCGTGCGACAGTGTCAAGACTGCGGCATCACACAAGAAGATGCGTGATTTTGCAAAGGAGCACGGTATCAAATTCTATGAGGGTGCTGGCGTCTGTCATCAAGTGATGATGGAGAATCATGTCACAAGCGGCGAGCTGATCTTCGGCGCTGACAGCCATACGTGCGCATACGGTGCAGTTGGTGCATTTGGCACTGGTGTGGGCTGTACAGATTATCTCTATGCGATGGTGACGGGGAAATCGTGGCTTTTGGTGCCGGAAACACTGAAATTTAATTTGACAGGAGCATTGCAAGAGGGCGTATACGCCAGAGATTTGATCCTGTCTATTATTGGGAAGATCGGTGCAAACGGCGCAAATTATATGGCGATGGAGTTTGGCGGAGAGGGCTTGAAAACACTGAACATGAGTGACAGGATTTCAATCTGCAATCTCTGTGTAGAGGCAGGCGCAAAGACAGCGCTGATGGAGGTTGATGAGATCGCGCTCAACTATCTAAAAGAACATGGCAGAGAGCCGAAGCATTGTTTTCAGAGTGATGAGGACGCTCAGTTTGCAAAGGTATATGACATCGATTTGGGAGACATTCGGCCAATTGTGGCAAAGCCGCATTTTGTGGACAGTGTGGTCGATGCGAAGGCGTGTGTGGGCACGCATATTGATCAGGCATTTTTGGGCTCTTGCAATAATGGGCGCATAGAGGACTTGCGGGTCGGAGCTGAGCTGATCAGGGGCAAAAAGGTGCACCCGCTTGTCAGATTTTTGGTGGTTCCAGCAAGTGCAGCAGTGTACAGGCAGGCGCTGGCTGAGGGGATTATTGATACTTTTATGGAGGCAGGCGCGATTGTCATGAATCCAAACTGCAGCGTGTGCTGGGGAAGCTGTCAGGGCGTGATCGGTGAGGGAGAAGTGCTCATAAGTACTGGAACGCGCAACTTCAAGGGACGCGCAGGCCACAAGGATTCGTTTGTGTATCTGGCATCTGCGGCGACGGTGACGGCATCTGCGATAAAGGGTGAGATTACGACAGCAGATTTGCTGACTGTGTGAACGGAAGTGAATATTGCGCCAGCCGCGAAGCGGCATACTTGATTATGCGGCTGTATAGCTTCGGGATATATTGTATAAACAGAAGAGAGGAGTATTATAAATATGGATCAATTCACTGGAAAAATATGGGTTCTTGGCGATGATATCGACACGGACATCATTATTCCTACAGAATATTTGGCACTCAAGACGGTGCAGGACATGGCACCGTATGCATTTTCGCCACTCCGCCCAGAACTTGCAGGGCAGATAAAGGAGGGGGATATCATCGTGGCAGGGAAGAACTTTGGCTGCGGCTCTTCGAGAGAGCAGGCGCCGGAAATCATTAAGGCGCTTGGGATTCAGTGTGTGATTGCGAAATCCTTTGCACGTATTTTCTTTCGCAATGCCATCAATAATGGTCTGCTGCTGATCGAAAACGACAAGCTGCGTGACGCAGTAAGCGAGGGCGATGAGATCACAATTACCATCAACGAAGCGATCATGCATCATGGAAATCAGTATCCTATCACGTCCCTGCCTCAGAATCTAGTAGATATCATCAATGCGGGTGGTCTGGTCAAGGCGATGCAAAAGCTTAACAATGTAAAGCAAGGTTAAGTCAAACAGCATAGAGTAGGAGGGAATGCAATGGGTTTAACGATTATAGAAAAGATTGTGAGAGATCATATAGGCAAGGAGGCTCATCCCGGTGAAATCGTGACAGTGAATGTGGATCGCGTGATGATTCATGACATTTTTATTCCGTTTGTGGCGTCCAAGTTTGAGGAGATGGGATTTACAAAAATCTGGGATGCAGACAAGGCTGTGCTCATCTATGACCATCTGGTGCCAGCAAGTCAGGTGGACGATACCAGACATTTCCGCATAGGGAATGCGTTTGTAGAAAAGTATGGAATGAAAAACATTCATCGGGCAGATGGAATCTGTCACCAGCTCATGACGGAAACCGGTTATGTGAAGCCGGGGGATATTGTGTTTGGCACGGACAGCCACACAACTACCTATGGCTGTGTCGGCGCGTTTTCGTCCGGTATTGGATATACGGAGATGGCAAGCATTCTCGGCACAGGAACACTCTGGATTCGCGTGCCGGAGACAATCAAAGTAAATATCACAGGGAAGCTTCCTGAAAATGTCATGGCAAAGGATATTATCCTAAAGTTAATCGGAGATCTGGGGGCAGATGGCGCTACCTACAAGGCGCTGGAATTTACAGGAGACACCGTCGAAAATATGACAGTGGCGTCAAGAATGTCCATGTCCAATATGGCGATTGAGGCGGGCGCAAAGTGTGCACTTTTCACACCAGATGAAAAGACTGCCGAATACTGCGGCATCGAACTGACAGACAAAGAGCGGGATTTGGTCGGCGATGCGGATGCAGTGTACTGCAAAGTGATAAACTACAGGGCGGAGGACTTTGTTCCCGTGATGGCGTGTCCGTCCAACGTTGATAATGTAAAACCCGTCTCAGCGCTTGTCGGAAAGGAGATTGATCAGGTATTTATCGGCTCATGCACCAATGGGCGGCTCGAGGATTTAATGGCGGCGGCGGCGTTTCTAAAGGGGAAGCATGTGGCGCCTTTTGTGAAATTGATCATCACACCGGCAAGCCGCAAGATTTATAGAGAGGCGGTCGCAAATGGGACGATGGCAGTGCTTGCGGAGGCGGGCGCGATCATCACGCATCCTAGCTGTGGTCTGTGCTGCGGAAGGACTGGAGGCATTCTGACCGATGGGGAGACAGTGATTGCCACAAACAACCGTAATTTTCTTGGACGCATGGGTACCTCAAAAGTAAATATTTATCTGGCATCGCCTAAGTCGGCTGCGGCTTGTGCGGTGGCAGGGAAAATTGTTGTTCCGTAAAGAGTGTGGACAATCTGTCCAATGGACAAAATGACTAGAATAGGATATCCTTTTATTGATACATGTATTGATGAAAGGATATCCTTTTTATGCACACGGGCAGAGGAAAAATACAGCGCAATAATTGACATAGGAGGAGTTTATGAAGGCAATAAAAATCGGAACCAAAATTGAGATTTACAATGACACCGTCATGACTTTTAATGAACTGCCGGCACGAGCTTATATTGTAAGGTTTGAAAAAATGACAGGTTTTTATCTGGATGAGTATGCAGAGGTGGAGATTAAGGAGGATAAAATTTATGGAGAACACATAAATAAGGTCAAGAAGGTATTGCGGACATACAAAGCGTTTAACCGCAATCTGGGGGTGATTCTAAGCGGTTATAAGGGAATCGGAAAGTCGCTGTTTGCCAGACTTTTAACAGTGGAAGCGATAAAGAACGGCATTCCAATCATTGTGGTGGACAAGTATATTCCGGGAATCGCTTCTTATTTGGAAGCGATTGACCAGTGTGTCATGGTATTGTTTGATGAGTTTGACAAGACTTTTGGCGATGTCAAGGCAGTGGAAGGAGAGACCGAGCCACAGGCTGCGCTGCTTGGTCTGTTCGACGGGATTTCACAGGGAAAGAAATTGTTTGTCATCACATGCAATGATGTCAGGAAACTCAATGATTTTATCGTGAACCGTCCGGGACGTTTTCACTACCATTTTCGCTTTGAATATCCAACTGCGGAGGAGATTAAGACGTACTTGCGGGATAAGCTAAAGAAATCATTTTATGGTGAAATCGAGCCGATCATATCATTTTCAAGAAAAGTGGACTTAAATTATGATTGTCTCAGGGCAATTGTGTATGAAATCAACAGCGGAGAGAGTTTTCGCAGTGCGATTGAGGATTTGAATATCATGAATCTGTCAAAGGAGAGCTACCACCTCATAATATATTTTAAGAATGGTTCGCCGATGCGCATTGAGAACAAGCATATTGACTTTTTTACAGAGGAAGAAATTATTGCCTGCTTTTCGGACGATGGATTTAATGAGATTCTGACAGTCAGTTTTTGGATTAAAGACAGTACGTATGATGTGAAGGAGGATTGTGCAGTCATTGCGGCGGAACGATTGAAGATTACGTATGATGAAGAGTATGATGAGGAACGCGTGCGAAAGATTAAGACGCTGATAGTGGACCGTCTGGAAATCAGAAAGGTGCGGGAGAGGAGCCTGCACTATGCAGTGTAGGCTCAGCTTGGTTCAGGTTTCGCTTAATTCAGTTGATCATGCTCAAGAATATGCTGGAGAAGTCCGTCACAGCCTTCCATGATATCCTTGTAAGTGGTGTCAAAATCTCCGGTATACCAAGGGTCTGCGACATCTCTGCCAGAACCGGCAAAGGTGAGTAGTTTATAGATTTTGCTCTCGCTGTCACCGCCTGCGATGCGGGTCATATTGCGGATATTGGCGGTATCCATACCGATCAGATAGTCATACGCCGCATAATCCTGTGCCGTCATCTGAACTGCGCGGTGCGGAATCAGCGGTATTTTGACCTCTCTTAATTTGTTCACTGTGCCGTAGTGAGGCGGATTGCCAATCTCCTCGCGGCTGGTGGCAGCAGAGTTGATGTAAAAGGCGCTTTCCAGTTTTTTTTGTTTTACGAGGTGTGTCATGACGCTTTCCGCCATGGTGCTGCGGCAGATATTGCCGTGGCAAATAAAAAGTATTTTAATCATTTTTCTATAACTCCTTATATATCCTGTATTTCTTCTCAAATGCTTGACTTTGCTGGGTTTTCGGACTATTCCGAAATTCTATGTTTCCAAAGCATTTTCTCAAATCGTCTCATACTTTCTCATATTTGTCCCTGCAAAATTGGTAAATACGTTGGTAAAGTAAGCGGCTTTACCAACGGACTTTTTTAAGAGTTCGCCACTCGCTGCAGTTCCTCCTTCGCATCATCAAAATTCACATGGGTGTAGGTATTCAGGGTTAGGAACTGTTCAGAAATTACTCATGACAATTACTTGTCACAAGTAATTTCATCACAGTTCCTTACGCTGATATCCGAATGACCCATGATATACTGTAAGGTATTCGGATTCATCCTCGACTTCGCCATATTGGAGCAAAAAGTGTGTCTGCATACATGAGGGGTTACTTTTGGCATCTGGATACGATAAATCTTGTTGTACTTTTCGATGATATGCTCCATATACTTCTCCCAGTGAAGGACAACCTTTGGCATATCATTCTTATCCAGACACAGGAAACGAATATAACCATCTACCATAGGCTCAACTTTCGGTGTTTCCCGATTAGCAATGATTCTCCGAAAACATGTTGCCACTTCTTCTGTCATAGGAACATAGCGGACACCGCTTTCCGTTTTCGGCTCTTGGATCACATATTTCATCTGGGATGTGCGCTGTAACTGATGGTCTACCTTAATACGCATTTCTCCAAACTCAATATCAGGTATTGTCAGTCCGCAAAACTCCGAAATACGAAGCCCCGTATGAAAGAAGATATAGATTGCGTCATAGTATCTGCTAAAATGATTGTCTTCTCTGATAAACTTGAGCAAATCCCTTTCCTGTTTCCGGGTAATCGCTTCTCTGGTAACAGAATCATTGACAATAACTGATGCCAACTCAAATCCAAATGGATTCTTGCGAATCAGGTCATCATCTACAGCCATCTGAAATGCCGGTCTGAGAACGCCACGGATAGAGTGAATGGAACTATATCCTCTGCCGTCCATCTGCTGAAGCTTAATGAGCCACGCTTTTGCATCTGACAAACGTACCTTGTCAATACGCTGTCTGCCAAATGCTTCCTTTTTCAAGACGTTAATGACTGTCTTATATCCAGCAACCGTGTTGTGGCGGACTCCTGTTTTCAGTGACACATACTTCTCCACCAACTCCAGCACCGTGTAATTGCCGCCATTGGTTACGATGTGGTTAAACAAATCCGCTTCAATCTGCTTTTCTTTCTCTCTCAATGAAAGTTCCCACTTCTTACCTTTCGGCATTGGGTCATTCTTATCCAAACGCCAACTGTAAACATTTTTCTCTTTTCCGTCCTCGTCAATATAACGGAACCGATACCTCCCATCTGTGCGCTGATACTCGCCCTCACGTAAAATACGATTACGGTTATCTCTTCTTTTCTCACTCATCGAACCTCTCCTTTCAAAAAAGGAGAGTCAGACTTGCAAAGTTATCATACCACAAATCTGACTCTCCGTACAGCTTTATCATAGGATACAGGTAATTTGCCGTTTCCTTTTTCAGATATTTTTATACAGCAATTGCGCGATCAAGATACCGTTCAAATTTCTCACGCTTAATCAAGACTCTGTTTCCATTCATCATATAGAAATCTTCATTGGGATGTGTGTCAATGAGCATTCGCAGCTTTCCCTCGCCGATATGATAATATCCAGCGGCTTCTTCAATGGTCAGCGTATACCTGCGCCGGACCGGAATATCTGAATATCTTTTTTCATCTACAATCATTTTTTTATTCGCCATAGGCAGTTGTCCTCCATACATGAAAACAGCCAGACAGGGAAGGTCGGCAACGAAGTCCGGCAACGGGCTTCAAAAAACCTTGGAACGAATCCTTGTCTGGCGGTTGGGTTATTTTATATTTTTTCTTTTATTTTTCTGTTGCTTTGGTTGTTAAAGGGGAGAAAAGCCCGCAGTTACGGGATTTTTTCCGTCCCGTTGCCGCTGTCTGTTGCCGGTTCTGTCCGTGCGTTTTCCCGTTCCCATCCTTTCTGCCTGCCGTACCCGGCGAACATCCGGGGATTGGAGAAGTAATTCCAGCCGGTGACGCACTGGTTCATTATCTCGTTGATTTCCCGGATTTCCCATTGTTTTGGCTCGTCAAAGGCGTGGTTCAGGGCTTCTTTGTATAGCTGTTTGGAGCAGACGGTATCGCCGGGGTGGCTGTCAAGGAAAGCCTGTATCATCCCGGCCTTGGTGTCCTCTGGCATGAAGTCCCGCTGGCGTTCCTTTAGATAGCTGGTCTGCAAACTCCGGCGGTACATGGGGCGGGAGCATGATTTCTTTGTGGGTGACTTCGTTCTTGTAGGGATAGTATTTCTGTTCTTGATCATATTCAGAGAGCAGCGGCGGAAACAGCGGATTCATTGTTGCTCCGCTTAATGATTGTGATTTTACAATGCGGGCATGGCAAGAGTGCGCCCTCCTTTCTCCCGGATTCCAGGCAAAAAAATAGCAGGATACCTTTTCAGATTTCCTGCTTGGGTGTGCCGCCGATGGGCGGCGGATATTTAGTTTGTTTGATGAGTTATCCGTTCAACAAACTGAAATTTCGCATCTCTATAATTCATCTTCTGAGTGGATGTCTAACCCATTCTTTCGTATTTCATCCAATTGACCAGCACTTAGCGTCCCTGCCCGATAAAGCAATAGGTACTCGTTTTCAATCGAACTGTCAAATATCAGCAGATCATCGGTATTGATTGTAACCTTAACTCCATTCTCATACAGTATCTTAATAGGGTGGTCTCTATATCCAATTGCATATCCAAGCATTACGTTACTGCTCGGGCAGACATTCAGCTGTATCCGATTATCTGCGAGAAATCGCATGACCTTCGCCGATGCGGCCGCGTTTATCCCATGGTGAACTTCACTAAGCCCTAATACTTCAACTGCCCGCATGACATTCTCTGCTGGCCCGGTTTCACCTACATGCATTTTCTTGGACAAATGATATTGTTCCGCTTTTCTATACAATGGCAAAAAAGCCTCAAATGGATGCACATTCTCGCCACCGCATACATCAATCGACTTGAAAAAACCGGAGGAAATATAACGATCGATTTTTTCAGCTTCCTGTTCGACATTACAAGCTGAAATATATGTAATCTCAGGTTCAAATACTGTATTGGGACAATATTTTAAATGAAAATCTCCGATAATGGATTTGAACGCATCCATCCCACCAATCAGATCAATTTCCGAAGCCCCAAAATTCATCGAAAGCCTCTTGATATTATTCCTCCTCGCTTCTGCAAAAGCGCCTTCCCATCTTATGATCATCCCTCCAATATCTTTGCAGTATGGCTTGATAGTAGCTGTAAACCATTCCTGCATTCCTCTAAGTCCGTCAAATCTGTCGGGCGGTTTTGGGAAACTGCGTTTCAGGTGTTCTTCCAACCAAGCTCTCCTGCATCCTTTGGTAGAATGATTGTGGATATCACTCTTTGGGACTTCCAGCAATTTGACTATATCATTCTCTAACAGACCCTCACAAAACAGGTTTTGCATATCATTGCTCCTTTCATATCTATCTTTACAAATTTAAATTGCATTACTTAACCTCCAATTCTATCGCATTCAAACACACTAACAACTCTCGATTTATCGCTGGCTCTATTATACAGCTTTAATTTGCTAAATGGAATAGGCTATTTGGAAACTTTTCAGTCAGCAAGTTAACAAAGGGGTAGCTGGCGGAGCCAGCGTGGGGAAAGGGTGCAGGGCAGCGAAGCTGATCTTTTCCCCTGTGATGATTGGAGCAGATTGGAAATCTACGGAAATCATCTGCTGTCCGCAGGGCGCTCCCGGCAGGGCGCAATGCACCACTTCCCTAAGTGGTGTATAATTGCGCCCTATCCGAGTTCTTGAATAGGGCGCAATTACTCACCACCCGATAAATCGGGCGGTGGTATCCCTCCCGCTGGTCGGGCACGTGCGCTCTTGCAGAGGGCTTGTCCTGTTCCGTGGGCGGAACGGACAATATGCAGCCGCCACTTTCACGGATACACACAAGGTTGTGTCAGACCAAGTTTCATTTAATGCTGCATATTCAAAGCAGATAAATTGGCAAAAAAATCAGATATGCAGAATGCACTTCTGATTTTTCCAATCAATAGAATAGCATTTTAAGAAAGGTATACAATTATATGGCAATTTATCACCTTGAAGCAAAAATAATCAGCCGTGGCACAGGACGTTCCGTTGTAGCCGCCTCTGCCTATATGAGCTGTTCCAAGCTGTACAACGATTACGACGGCATAGAACACGACTATACAAGAAAACACGGCTTAGTCCATCAGGAAATCGTGCTTCCGACAAATGCCCCGCCGGAATGGGCAGACAGAGAGAAACTATGGAACGCCATTGAAGAAGCAGAAAAGACTAAGGACAGCAGGCTTGCGCGCGAATTTGTCGTCGCGCTCCCCATTGAGTTGTCCAAAGATGAATGGATTGACCTGTTGCGCCGATACATCAATGATAATTTTGTATCAGAAGGTATGTGCGTTGATTTTGCTATACATGACACAGACGGACATAACCCCCACGCACATATAATTTTAACGGTGCGTCCATTGGACGTAAACGGGAAATGGCAGTATAAAACAGAAAAAGAATACCTCTGTAAACGCAATGGGGAAGAAAAAGGCTTTACCGCTGCCGAGTTTAAATCCGCACAGAAATCCGGCTGGGAAAAACAGTATCAGTATAAAGTTGGCAGGAAAAAAGTATACATGACGCCATTCGAAGCAGATACAATAGGTTATGAACGCGTATCAAAATATCCCAAGAGTACCAGATACGGAAGGCAGAACCCCATAACCGAACGCTGGAACAGTGACGAGCAGTTGATAAAATGGCGTGAAGCATGGGCAGATGTCACAAACAGAATGCTTGCAGAAAAGGATATTGACGAACAGATTGACCACCGGAGTTTTAAAGTGCGTGGCATCACTGAACAGCCGACCATACACGAGGGAGTGACAGCACGAATCATGGAGAAGCAATGGAATGTGTCAGAACGCTGTGAATTAAAACGTCAAATCAGGGCAGATAACAGATTTTTACGCAGACTAAAAATGGAACTTCAAAAGATTGCCGAAGCAGTAAAAACTTCCATTCCCAAAATAGCAAAGGCTATGGAGCATATTTTACTAACCTGATTATCAGCCGCTACAAACAGAAGCAGGCACAAAAAGCAGTCGGAGAGTGTGATGAATGGCTTAGCTGGATAAAGCCCGAATATCACAAATATAACGATTTAAAGAAAGAAACCAAGTCCAAGAAGTGCTTTCTCCGCGACCTCAAATCAGAGCAGAAAGCAACTTCAAAATTAAATATTTCCAAGCAGGTCACTCTGTCAAAAGAGATTGCCACACTGACCGAAGATATAGAAGAATTAAAATCCGAACTTTCAAGTCTGCTTTTATATTATAAGGACGAGGTAGAATTCAAGGAATTATGTTCAAAAATACCTGAATATGAGGAAAAACGTAAAAAACAGGAAGATTTACAAAATATATTAGGAACAAAAATAAGCGACCAGACAAAGGAATATCTTTCATTCAAGGATAAAGTTACACCAGATGAAGAAGTTGAATTTAAATTGCAGAGGGATATTCTTCGTCCGGCTACAATTTCAAAGGCAAAGAAATATCTGCAGGCTGAATATAAAGATGCCTTTGATTATAACCAGTTTAACGAAGCAGAGTTCTATGTTTCCGACGCCCTTGATGAAGCGGAACGTGAATTTACAATAAAGCAACGTCTGGAATATGCCAAAGGACAAAGCTGGCATTATAATTCAGAAAATCATATGCTTAATAGAAGCGTGGAACGAAGCCATTAGTCAAAAAAGGAAATACCATGAGATGATTTGTCATGGCATTTTCCTATAATCTAGTCCTTTTATGTCGTTTTTTTGCAATTTATTGTCATTATATTATTCAATATAAAGAGCGCAATGTTACAAAAGTTTAAAAAGAAGCTCATTGTACTGCCGCTTAGATTATTTTCGTCCACATACCAGCCTTCTGTCCAAATGATAAGATTTGATATGGTAACAACTCCGAAATTATTAATAAAATACATTGTCTTAAATATTTGTTTCTTTTTCTTCAATGCAAGCCCTATTGCAATGAAATTGCTAATAGATATAACGAGACAAATATATTCTATTAATTCTAAATATCTAATCATTTTTAGACCATCCAATCCTAAAAAATGCTTTATGCTATCTTTTAAATCGCCATTTTCTTGATCATAATTGTATTTACTTATATTGCCTTCTAAATCAATTCTAATTATCTGCGGAACATTATCAATCCCAAATCTTGAGTAAATATCTTGTGTCCCTTCCCTGTTTCTCCAATAGTCTGTATTAAAATAGAATATTTGAATATTATTTTCTGATAACACATCCAATAAATATTGTTCAAAATTTCTACAGTCTATGCAAGTAGGGCGTCCAAAATAAATATATGTATTGAGATGGGTATTAAAAAACTCAAGATTATCAATGCCTGTCAGGTGATTTTTTTGTTTTGCATATCCTGTTATTAACTGTAATAACACCATCAATATTATAAAAGACACTCTATATTTTGTATTGATAAATTTCTGCATTATCTTATGGATTGCATTTAGCGGCGATAACCTTAACTAAATTGCTCTCGGTTCTCCAAGGTTCGATGTTCCAAGAAATCTTTTAATTTTTTTCATGATTTTACTCCTTTAAAATAGCTGAATATTGATTGTTGTTTATATGTATCTCATAATCATTTCCTGCTATTTCCATGATGGTGCCATCAGAAAAACTATCCGAAGGAAGTCTTTCATAGGAAATCGGGTCAATTGGTATAAAAATACGATTTTCAGACGTATCTATAAGCTTAACAGCTTCATAATATCCTGCTGTAAAAACCGTTTGACCATCTAAAATATAATCCTCTGAAAGATAATAATAATTGTCTCCTTTGCCGTAGGGCTGCATATTGGGAGCATTAAACACTGATTCCTGTTCGTTGCCAGCTTGTGCAGAAGTGGCAAACGCTGTTACGATTCCGCCAACAATAAGACATGCGGCAGTAAATGACAGCATTGTTGCTTTTTTCGTTTTCATGATTGCTGTAATCCTTTCCTCAATTGCGTTTTGGCTGAAATTGTTGCAAAAGGGCAACACACCATTTTGTTTTTCTTCCATGTTAATTAGTATCAGTGAGTAAACCGTTTTCGATTTTTCGCCAAATTGTCTTACAACACGCTCATCACAGGTTAATTCAACATCTCGGTTAAAAAGTATATACATTACCCATACAAAAGGATTGAACCAGTGAATGCAAAGTACAATTGTTGCAATTATTTTTTTTAGGGCATCCAAATGACAAATATGCATATACTCGTGTGAAAGAATATATTGCAGTTGCTTTGTATTATTCCAGTCCGTTTTCTTTGGCATTAATATCACAGGCTGAAAAATGCCGTAAGTTAAGGGTGTTAAAATTCTGTCTGACTGCCTAACAGAAATGGAACGCTTTATAGAACGTTCTTTCAGCCATTGTTCCACATAATCAACGCTTACAGGCAATGATGTTTGAAATTCAATCCGGCAGTGAAGATAAGTAATTGTAAAAAACAATGTGAAAATTATCATTCCAATACACCAGATAATAAACAGTATAGAATGAGAGAATATCACATCTGTTGATAATTTCTCCAAATTCGGTGTAGTGGCATCTTGTCCTTGTATCCAAGCGGAGATTACAGTATTCGCATCTGTTCCCCCAAATGTGGAATAAGTCATTACCTGACTGATTAGCGTATGGATACTAAACATAAATGGAATGGAAAATGGAATAAGCAATCTGAAAAAGGCAATTTCCCATAAAATAAGAAATGTTTTTTTCGGAATTTTGTTAATCAGTACTGCCCGAACAATTACAACTGCAATTATAAAAATCGCCCCAGAAAAACTCATATACAATAAGCTCATATCTGCCACCTCATCCCAAATCCTCTACAATCTGCTTTAGCTTTTGAATCTGTTCAACAGAAAGTTTTTTTCTGCTAATCAGAGCAGCAAACAGTTTATCGACAGAGCCATCATAGATTTTGTCAATCAATTCATTGGTTTCGGTTTCCTGTACCTGCTCCTTTGGAATAAGAGCATGACACATAAAATGTGGTTCAGAACGTTCAATAGCTCCCTTTTTGATACACCTTTTAATCAGTGTATAGGTTGTGTTCATGTTCCAACCAACTTCTGCATTAAGAACATCGGATATGTGCTTTGCAGTAGTATCACCCTCACGCCAGAGTACATCCATTACTTTTAACTCCGAGTCGAAAAGTTTAACGCCCATTGATGAATACCTCCTTTCATAGAATATCACAAGACCACAGTAGTGTGACTTAATTATAAACTACCACAGTCTTGTAAGAATGTCAATACCTTAAAATCAGTTTTTTGGAATGTATAAATTATATAGTAACTGTTCAGTGACAAGCGGAAATTCATTAAAATGTGCTTATAAATGTGAGTATTTATAAGCACATTTTAATGAATTTTTATTTAGTGGATACGCCACAATGGGGAAATACGTAATATTTTCGAAGTCGTTTCGGAACAGTTACGATAATTTCTTTTTTCAACATTATGAAAAATACGTCAAAATTGTTTTCTTTGTAATTTTTAGATTCTATTAGTAGTTTATTATGTCATGATGTTTCGATGTATTTATTAGTTGTTATGTATGGCGGGCATATTTGTAAGCGTGGATTGTTGATTAGTATCTTTAATTGTATGAAACTTCCGTTTCCCTGCCGGAAGTCGTTGCGCTACATCGCCGGGGAGCATATCCCATACAGGCCGGTCATTCGATTGGAATAATCCATCGATGAACTGCTATGTGAACCGAAGGTTCGCATTTATCATAGGACATTTTTGTACCCTGTGCCGTATGTCCACGAATCAGGAATGAAGCCCGAAATCAAAGAAATTCCACGATTGCGGAAAATGCTTCCCGCCGGTCGGGTTCAAAAATCAAGTGTGCATTTTGCACTCTTGAAAATTCGGGTTAATAAAAAGCGCATTTTGCACTTAGGGGTATAAGCCGGAATGTCCGGGACAGTGCGCTCTTGATTCGTAACAGAGTTGCTATGCGTTCTTCTTATTTCTGTTGCGCTGTGCCACGGAACATCTGAACGCCTTAAACATTGCCGGGGACAGTTCCGGGGAATCTTCATCAAATTGAATTTCCCGCTTGGCCGCCGCCCTGACTTCCTCCAACTGTTCCGGCGTAGGAACCTGGCCATCCTTAATTGTAAAAGTTTTGGTCATAATAAAGCCTCCTTTCACTTTCCGTTGCCAATCTTGCGGAGATTAACCGGATATTCTACCCTCGCTCGGTAAATACAACAAACAATAAATTGCCAACCATACCGATTGCAATATAAATCTCCATTCCGCCGCCTTTCAGTTGGCGGCACAAATAGTTACAGGGTTGTTTCACGAAGAATAATTGAAACTAATAGACACGGCATTTTTACGAGGGATATGGAAGCTATACATATTTTCCATATCCCTCGACTTTTTCGCCCTGTAGAGGTATAATATTTATATAATATAGGTATATGCTACCTATATAGAAAGGAGGATATTATGACAGCAGCAGAAAAAAGATACCCGGATTGGGTGCAGGAGCAGCGGACACGGGGAACTACGGTGAAAAAGAAAGGGGATACCTATTATCTCTATAAGCGGACATCCAGGCGCGTCCCCGGAAAGAAATACCCCCAGCCGGTAGATACCTATATTGGTATCATCACACCGGAAGGGGTCATAAAAAGCGGAAAGAAAAAAATATCCCTGGGCGGGATCGAAGTGAAGGAATACGGATTTTCCCAGGCAGTATGGCAGCTCTGCCCCCAGGGGTGGAAAAAGCCCCTGGGAGACGACTGGGAGGATGTCCTTTCCATCATCCTGTGGAAGTGGTCGCCGGAAACTTACCTTACGAAAGAAAGGAAGCTGAAGCCGGAACAGGATTTCCACTATCAGTTTAACGCCCAGGCCTCATCCCTGAGCAGGCGTATGTATAAAGAACACGGAGTGGGGCTGCAGGAACTGCAGGTGCTGAAAAGCATTTACCTGCTGTACATTGGAAAAGAAAGGGCGGTATCAAAGATCAGCCCGGAACAGGAACAGTTGTTGGGAAAAACGGGAGTGGACCTTTCCATGTGCTGAAAACGGATTCCGGACAAAGCCGCTTGTGGAATATATGAGGGCGGTGCCGGACCCCAGGTGCGGCAGGGAAACAAAACATGACCATGCGGAAGTGCTGGTATGCTTGGTGGCCGGTTTCCTGGCGGGGAGGACGACCATACGCCGGAGCCTGAAATGGTGTAAAAAGCATTTGGAAGAATTGAGGGAATATCTTCCATTAAAGAATGGCATCGCCTCCCCATCCACAGCATGCCGTATTCTGTCAGGGATCGATGAGGAACTGTTTGCGCTGGAATTCATGGAATGGATCGGGGAAATCATGGATACGAAAGGGATCCACCTTGCGGTTGACGGGAAGGCACTGCGGGCTGGAATGGAGAAAGTGAAGGATTTCCGGGCACCGATGATTCTGAATGCGGTGGATGCGGCAACGGGGCTGGTGGCAGCGCAGATGCCCATAAAGAATAAGGACTGTGAGATCAAAGCGATACCGGAGTTGTTGAAACTGTTGGATATCAAGGGAAGCGTCGTCACGGCAGACGCGGTGGGAACCCAGACGCAGATCATGGAACAGATCCTGTCCCAGGAGGGGCATTTTGTACTGATGGTCAAAAAGAACCAACCGCAGTCTTATGAGGAGATCGTAAAATATTTCGGGGAAATGTCAGAAGACTATAAAAGAACGAAGGAGGACGAGAACTACAGACCAAGATATCCCGGGATGCAGGAGAAATATGAAGAAATCAGCCGGAAGGAGAGGAACCGTGAC
>KE159537.1:0-24422 GCA_000403215.2 Lachnospiraceae bacterium A4 | reverse complement strand
AGCTGTGAAGGCGGCAGGATGTCCAGATTCCGAACCGACTGACAGCAAGTTCATAATAAATGATGTCGTTTGGAAGCCTTCGTGAAACAACCCTGCAAATAGTTATGAAAGTGGTTCACACCTTCAAGTTTTCGTGTTATAATAGACTTGATTTTATAAGGCATTCCCGGCATCAATGTCAGATGCACCCACCCATTTGTTGTTGATGTGCAGGTGCGCCTCTTTTATCAAGGTGGGAATACTCTTATTCAGGTTCACGGTGTGAGCCTTGTTTTTGTATCTATTTCACGTTTTTGGCTTAATTTACTTTCTTTCACACTAAGAAAAATAGTTAGTATATTGCGATTTGTTTTTGCTATACTGTATGTATAATTTGGCGTATCAAAATGCGGTGAGCAATCGGAGGAGCTTTATGACAAAAAGAGCATTCAAATACGATATGCAGCGTGGACTGGGCAGCTGCGTAGTGGCATTAAAAAATATGGAGGACGCCCAGAAAGAAGCCTTCCAGTCTATCGTTCTGTGGGGGTGTTCCCGCGAGCTGGCGTTTGACGCGCAGTGCGAGGGGTGCAGGAGTTTTTATTTGTATGAACTGATTTGCGAATTTCCGGATATCACACCATTTCTGGATGTGGTTGAAAAACGATTGTTCCACGCCATGCACTCGACGGGGTGGGAGTTTGTACAAGACTGCACACTGCTGGTATATTTGGTGTCTGACGGAAACAAACGGGCTTGCAAAATATTGACAGCATGTTATCAGGCACTGCTGAAAAATTTGTCAGAGAAGCGAAGAAGAGGACGGTATGGCATACTTCCGGAGCGGGATAATTTTGAGCATATGTGTGTTGCGCTGGTGTATTCGTGTTTTGATGACAGGGCGCGGAGCATTCAGATTTATAAAAGGATTGTCAGGGACTTGGGCGACTTAATTGAAGGGAATATGCTGTATGATTATGACGATTTTGAGTGGTTTCAGGCATCCAGTGAAGAAAAACTGGGGAAAAAGACAGTACAAATGCTGCTATACCGCCCAGATGCTGACGAGAGCACAAAAAAATATGCGTGTTTTAGGAAGGAACGTCTCAGAACAAGGAAATCGGAGAATGAAAGAAAGAGGAGATCCGATCCGGAAACGGCAGACGAGGTTTACCAGAGGTTAAAGGCTGGCGAGAAGGTAGGGCAGATGTGTTCGCTGATGCTGGGACGGACTTTTATGAAACAGGGTAAAAAGCTGGAGGTGCTGAAACTGGCAGCATACTACAGAGAGGAAGCTGATGCAGAGATCAGATACAATCTTTTGCGGCTGATTGCGAATAAAACTTGCGCGTGGGCACTGGCGCTGCCATGTCTGATTGCAGACACGCAGTCCAAACATTCTGAACTATCCGAGCGTGCCTTCACGGCTTTAGGCTACAGAAGGGACGCGAGCGTAAGGGACTATGCGATTGCGCTGCTGCAGAAAAATGAACATACAGCAGATGCGGTTTCTATGCTTGCTGCAAATTATGAGGCGGCGGACAAGGAGTACTTTGCGGAGGCAGTAAAACGGATACCAATTACTTATGCAGACGGTTACTGGCATTCGGCATTTCGAGATGTGATAGACCTCTTTTCTGTCGCGGGAAAAGGAAAGCCGAAGGAACTGCTGCCTTATATGTATCGAAATTCATTGTGTTCTTATTGCAGGGAACGTGTGGTGATAGAGATGGGACGCAGACGTATGCTGACGCGGGCGTTATTGGAAGAAATGCAGTATGACTGCAATGAGGATATCCGAAGTTATGCGGAACGGAAATTATTCCGCATGATGGGGATTGAAGTTCATTAATTTTTTCACCGCAATTAAGAAAATAGTAAGAATTCGTCAAGGGTTTTGAAAGGTACAGCCGTTATAATGTTTTTTAGAAGCGAAGAAAGGAGATTTCTATGAAACATTTAACGATAACTGTACCTTGTTTTAATTCAGAGGATTATTTGGAGCGCTGTTTGGATTCGCTGGTCATCGGTGGGGAAAATGTGGAGATTATCATTGTCAATGACGGTTCGACAGACCGCACAGGGGAGATTGCGGATCAATATGCCAGACAGTTTCCGGAGATTGTGACGGTGGTGCACAAGGAGAACGGCGGGCATGGTTCTGGCGTCAATGCGGGAATTGCATTAGCGACGGGAATGTATTTTAAGGTGGTAGATTCTGATGACTGGCTGGAGGCGGATGCGTACAGAGCGCTTTTAAAAAGGATAGAGGCGTGGTGTGACGAAGGATTTGGTCCTGATCTGCTGGTTTGCGACTATACATACAATCATCTGGAAGAAGGGACAAAAAAGACGATTCATTTCAAAAATGTTTTTCCGGAGAATAAGGTTTGCACATGGGACAAAATCGGAACGTTTCGCCCTGCGCAGTATCTGGTGATGCACGCGCTGGTTTACCGGACGGATATTTTGCACAAATCCAAAGTCGTTCTGCCGGAGCACACATTTTATGTGGATAATCTGTTTGCGTATTGTCCGCTGCCTTATGTACAGACGCTTTACTATATGCATTGCAGCCTGTATCAGTATTATCTGGGCAGGGACGACCAGTCTGTCAATGAGAAGGTGTTGATTTCGCGGATTGAGCAGCAGATTAAGGTGACGAAAATGGTTGCGGAGAGCGTGGATTTGCAGGAGGTAAAAAGAAAATATCCCAAGCTTGCCAGTTATATGTGCCGCAATGTCTCTATTATGATGGCGATTTCTTCGATTCATCTGCTGCTGAAAGGGGACGATCAGGCGAGAGACAGGCATGTTCAACTCTGGGCAGAACTCAAAAAAAGCAATCCGGGATTGTATTATCGTCTGCGCTACACAAAACTCAGCGGATTTACGAATCTTCCCGGAAAATTAGGAAAACTTGCCACAGTGAGCGGTTACAGGCTTGCACGGAAAATTTATCAGTTTCAATAATATTCGTTTTTAGTCGATGAAAGAGAGGAAGAGTGGCGTATGGCTTATATTTATGTTGCACTTGTGGACACACCGGGTTTTTTCGCGGCGCTAATAAGAAGATTTTTGAAACAGAGATATATCCATGTCGTGCTTGGGTTTGATGTGGAACTGAGGGAGGCATACAGTGTGGGACGGCGCAATCCGGCAGTCCCGGTGTTTGCCGGGTTTGAAAAGGAGGATAAGGGCAGGATTTTAGAGGCATTTCCGACAGCATTTTACCGGATTTGTGAACTGGAATGCACAGATGGCCAGAAAAAGGCGCTCTGGGAAACGATACAGAGGGACTATCAGAAACGGTTTCGCATTCACTATGCGGTGCTCGGACTGCCTTTTCTTTTGGCAGGTATTCCTTTTTATATCAACAATCAGTACACTTGTTCCTCTTATGCCGCACGTGTATTACAGGAAAACGGAATTGTAGCGTTTAAAAAGCATTTTTCTCTGGTAACGCCGAAAGACTTTTATACAGCCCGAAATATGCGTGTTGTATTTGAAGGAGAATTGTCGCAGCTTGTGTTTGGCAGACCTGACAGCTTTTCGGAGTGTATTCGCGGCGGGAGTATGTGTGTATGAAAGGCAGAAATCAGAAAGAGATGCACAAACTAATTGGCAATGCCGTGATTTTTGCGATTGTCATGGCACTGACATTCTGGAGTGTATTTCGCGGACAGAATGTTGCAGGGATTGTAGATGCAGTCGGGCAGATGACAGGTACTTACATGGCGGCGGCAGCCTTTTTGGCAGTCTTATTCGTGGCGGGAGAGGGCTGTATGATTTGGTATCTTTTGAGAGGGATTGGGGAGCAGTCCACACTTCCGCGCTGCATTTCGTATTCGTTTATCGGATTTTTCTTTTCGGGCATCACGCCTTCGGCGACAGGCGGACAACCGATGCAGTTATATTATATGCGGCGTGATGGCAATGCGCTTTCGGCTTCCTCGGTTGTTTTGATGACAGTTGCGGTCATTTATAAATTTGTGCTGGTGTTCATTGGAATCGGCATTTTATTGTTTTGGAGAACGCCATTAAGGGCATACTTACAGGGGTACTTTGGACTGTATTTACTGGGCTTGTGCCTGAATGCTGTGGTGGTGGCAGTTTTGCTGATGGTTATGTTTTCACAGGGAATCATCAGGAGCTGTTTTGATAAGCTTGAAAAGATGATGATATGTCTGCGGCTGTGGAAAAGAACAGAAGCCAGACGAGAGAAGGTCGAGTTGTTTTTGTCCGGCTATCGGGAGACCGTTGATTTTCTGCGCAGGCATAAAAGCCTGATTGGCGTGACAATCGCAGGGACATTTATACAGCGGTGCAGTGTGTTTGTGCTGACAGCGGTGGTGTATCGCGGGCTGGGGCTTTCCGGCGCAGCGATGCTGGACATTGTGCTGGTGCAGGCGGCTGTCTATATCGCGGTAGATATGCTTCCGATTCCCGGTGCCCAAGGGATTACGGAGGCAATGTACCGCAGCGTGTTTCGAGATATTTTTGTCGGAAATACACTCGTCGTATCCGTGTGCATCACAAGAGGAATCAGCTTTTATCTGGTGATGCTGATTGGGTTTGTGGTGTTTTGTGCGGTGGGGAGGAGGTGAGCAGTAATCTTACCACTCCAGTTCATACACCCCATATTTTTTAAAATCCTTGGCAATGCCGCCTCGGAGCATTTTTTCACATTCTGTTTTGTCCACCCAGCGGTATTCGACATGTTCACTGTTCAGGTGGACATTTTCTTCTGTTGTGGAACAAAGATAGACAAGAAAGACAATCCTTGTTCCATGAATTTCATCCAATGAAGCATATAAGAGCCGTTCAGGAGTCACGGCAAGTCCTGTTTCCTCGAGAACTTCCCGCATAATCGCTTCCTCCAGCGTTTCATTTTCTTCCACAGCGCCGCCCGGACCTTCCCAGTTTCCAAAATCATCGGGAGTTCGGCGCATGAGCAGTGCTTTTCCCAGAGCGTGATTGATCAGTACGGTTTTTACGACGATATGAGCCTGCATAAGAGAACTTCCTTTCTTAAAACAAATAGCGCAGCGATGAGTTTATAGTTATTATGGCACAAAAGGACAAAAATTGGTAGAATGTATTTTAGAAAAATAAATCGAAGTGAACACAGCAAATAAATTTGTGACTGAATGGCAAGGAGCTTGTAAAGGATGTCAACCTCCATGTAAAGAAGGGAGAGATCTACGGGTTTCTCGGTCCGAATGGCGCATAGATTTATAGACAACTTTGCCTAAAGATTTGATACCAACACGCCGCTAATCATTACACGGCGTTGTTGGACTTTATCAGTTCAAGGTTATGTTGATTGTTTTCGATAAACTCAACAATACGCTTGTGTTGGTCGGCAAAGTTAAATTGAATTGTAATCTCGTTGTTTTCGTGGACGTATATGGTATCAATCAATTCTACCAAAAGCCCACGGTCAAGGCTTTTCACATTCTCATGTTTCAAGAATGTTGTCAGATAAGGGTTGTCGTTTCCTACGCCCTTTTCTGATAGCTGAATTTCTGTTTGCAGGTTGGCGATTATGCCTTTTACCTGCTCTGCCTGCTGTTCAAACTTGGCTTTCATTCTTACATATTCAGCACGAGTTATGTCCCCACATTTCCAGTCCATATAAAGGTTGTCTGTAACGCAGGTAAGTTTTTCAAGCTCCTTGTTGCGGTCTTTCAAAAGCTGCTGTAACCGCTTTGATTGGGTGCAGATAGTAGAAGTGTTATTGATTTCCTTTACTACCTCTGCCATATCCCCAACAAGGGAGATTTGCGCCTGTACTGCTTCGTATAAGACTTCTTCCTTTATGACGTGCCGGGTGCATTTGTCCTTTGACTGAATGTCCATTAAGCCCCCAGCAGAGCTGGGGAGAATAGAGTGAGCAGTAGCGATCCCTAAAGTACCAAAAATAAAACCTCCATGTTATCATGGATTTGGGTCTAGGCAACCTAATCAACAATAGCAGGAGGTATCCATAATGGATAATCAGATTTTAGCACATACCAAGTATAATTGCACGTATCATATTGTTTTTATTCCGAAATATCGTCGGAAAGTAATGTATGGGAAGATTGGGAAAGAGGTTGGCGAGATATTGTCCACAGTATGTAAAATCACAGGAGTAAAATTGATAAAAGGCGGAGTATGTCCAAACCATGTACATCTGTATGTTTCGATTCCGCCCAAGATGAGTATCTCGGAAGTGATGTCAAAATTGAAAGGAAAGAGTGCCTTGATGATATTCGACCGACACCCAGAATACAGGGACAAGTATGGCAGACATTTTTGGGCAAGAGGATATTATGCTGAGACGATTGGGCAAGTGAACGAAGAGACAATCAAAAAGTACATCGAAGAGCAGGAGGAATGCAGTAGAATAGAAGGATAAAGAGCCTCTTTTAAGAGGCAGCCAAGTACCAGAGGTTAGTGAAATACTGCCTATTGAAGCAGGCGGCAAAGACTTTGAATTTCCTTACGGAGCATGACATTTCAGAGTATGAAGAGTTACAGGCGGTTCTTGATGAAAGCTGCCCGACTTCAAAAATCTGCATACAGAATATAAGGAACTGTTCAGAAATTACTCATGACAAGTAATTTCATCACAGTTCCTAAGGAGCTTACGGAGAAGAAAGACAAGCTGTATCAAGAGTACGGGAAGCTGAAAAAGAAAGTGAAGCAGTACGACACAATCAAGCAGAATGTAAATACTATTTTAAGGCAGGAAAAGCAACAACAGCGGGGCATGGAAACGCAAAGATAAAGAAATCCAACAAACATTAACAAATTTATGGAACAAACATTAACAAAAATCGAATTTTGTCCGATATACATATAAACATAACAAAAAAGGGGGCTAAACAGCATGGAAAGAGAAACTACGCCAAGTCAGAGTGAATGGCTGATTATGGAGGTGTTTTGGGCGAATGATACGCCTACCATGACCGCAAAAGAAGTTATCAAGAAAATGCAGGGCAGGTCAGATATGTCATCAAGAATGGTGCGTGTCCTGCTGAACCGTTTGTGGCAGAAAGGCGTTTTAAGCTATACCGTAGATGAGCATGATTTAAGAGTTTACCACTATACCGTAGAGAAATCAAAAGAGGAATGCCAAAGGGAGAAAAGCAGGAAGTTTGTAGAAAGCTATTTTGAGGGCAGCCGGAAGAACGCAATGGCGGCTCTTTTGCAGAGTGCAAAGCTAACGGAAGAACAGCTTCAAGAATTGGAAGAAATCTTGGATAAATGCAAAGACAAGGATAATGACAAAGAATGACGGTACAGGAAATTTGGAATAGCGGGATAAGTTTTTTGAACCTTGCGGCTATTTATTATGTCATTCAGATTTTAAAGTGTGTTCAGATTTCTTTCGTGATATTTGCATTTGTGTTTCTCCTGCGGAAAACTCTCTTGAAAAACAAGGTATTCCTAAAAGGTACATTATGGAGTTTGTTTCTTCCAGTCTTATTTGTAGGGAAGATAAAATTTTTTTATGAAGATACAATCGGTGCAATATTGTTTTCTTGGTGGGCTAGAATTTGCCAAATCCATGTATGGATAAATTGGGTTTACTTATGCAGCGTATTTGTATATGCTGCCCGGTTATTTTATAAAAAAAGAAAGCTGAAAAAACTGGTTGCAGGTATGGAAAAAAGAGAAGCCTGTGGTACTTGTATCTATGTTACCAAAATGCCTGTTACACCGTCCACCATAGGAATATTCAGACCAAAGATAATCATGCCGGAAGTTATACTGAAAGAATATGACCAAAAGGATTTACAGACAATCCTGCTCCATGAAAAGACGCATATCCAGTTAGGGCATTTGCTGTTTTATTTTTTGTGGGATATATTGCGGGTTATATTATGGCTCAATCCATTTCTTACCATAGGCACAAGATATTTTCGGGAGGATATTGAGGAAATCTGCGACTTTGTAACAATCCAAAGAAGCCAAAGAAAAGCATATACATACGGGCAACTATTATTAAAAAGCATGAGGATATTGCAGGCAGAAAGTGAAGATTTCAATATGTATGCTACCTTTACAGGAGATAAAGAATATCAAAATATCCGGCAGAGAGTAACAAGGATTGCCCGGTATAAACCATATAGACGGATTGCGGCAGTTAGTACATTTATTGCTGCGGTATTGTGCATAGCAACAACAGGTATATGGATAAATAATATTTCTTATGACAGAAATATTGCAAATAACGCTATCTATACATACGGATTTGACGGTAAAAATGTTACTTTCCAAGATACCAATGATGAATTGCAACAAATGATTTCTTATGATAACAATTTCGTTTATGTAGACAGGAAAGCATTTGAAAATTATTTGCAGGAAAATAATGCAAGGGGGGATATTATTATTGTTTTTGGAGGTTTTTATAAACTTCCCGGCGTTGGAGGGATTGGGTGTCACTGTTATTATGAATTTGGTTCAAAGGAGCAGGTAGTCAAAATCCCTTATGGAAATCCCATGAGCGATTGGCGGGTAAAATTGCTTCAAATGTTATAAGCGCAATATGGAAAAGGAGTTCAAATAAAGTTTTTATCAAGGAGGACAAAATCATGGCAATGGAGATTACAAACAATTACAGCAGCTACGCAGCGCAGAGCGTAGCAGAAAGCAGTACAGCGAACAGCGCAAAGAAAAAGGAAACAGAAAAAACAACGGAAACATTGGAAAGTAATAAGGGAAAAAAGACAACTGATTATGCAAATGGACTAGCAAAACTTGTTCCAAGTGTAGATTTTAAGGTTGGAAATGCCTGTTCATCAGCCAAAAACGGCAAGTCATTGACTGTTAATCCAAAACTCTTGGAAAAAATGCAGAATGACCCCGAAAAAGAGAAAGATATGAAAGACATGATAAAAGGCGTTGAGTCTATGTCTAAATTGGCAGAAAGCATGGCAAAAGCCAGTGGCTGGACGATAGTGTATCAGCATAGTTATATTGATGAGAACGGAAATTATCATTGCAGGATGCAGGGCAGAAACGATGGTATGTTAAAATTGAGCGATAAGCTCCGGGAAGAAAGGAAGAAAAATTCTGAGAAACTGCTTGAAAAGACAAAAGAAAAGGCGGCTGAAAAGGAAAAAGAATTATCTGAAACTTTAGAAGAAAAGAAAGAAGTAAAAGAAGATAGCGCAAATGGAAAGATTGAAGAAAAATCAACTCCAAACAAAGCGGAACAGCTTCTAAATGAAAAATTGGCAGCTTCCAAAGACGGCATGATTTATCTGAATGATACAGAGATTCGGACAATTATTGAAGCAGCCAAAGAAGATATTGCAGGCAGGGTAAATACAAAACAACAGGCGGGGGTCGGTGCAAATTTGGATTTAAAGGCATAACAAGAAAAAAATTAAAATTTAAAAATTAGGAGGAACAAGAAAATGACAATTAACGGTATCAATGGCGTAAACACGCAAATGAAACAAATGGGAATGAATCAAGCAACGGATTCTTACAGTCGGAATATCCAGAGCCAGATTGCCAATGCGCAAAAACAGTTGCAGGAGCTTTCTTCTAATGAGGATATGACGTTAGAGGAAAAAATGAAAAAGCGGCAGGAAATACAGCAGCAGATTAGCGACTTGAATATGCAGTTGAGGCAACATCAGATGGAGCAGCGAAAAGAAAAACAGCAGGCAAATGGTTCTTCTATGGACGATATGCTCGGTGGCACAAAAAACGGAAAAACGGAAAGTGGAAGCAGCGGACTTTCACAGGCAAGCATGACGGCAATGATTTCTGCGGATACGTCTATTAAACAGGCAAAAGTACAAGGCAGCGTGGCAACAAAGCTAGAAGGCAGGGCGAATGTTTTGAAAGCAGAAGTCAAGCAGGGCGGAGGAAATGTGGAAGCCAAGAAAGAGGAAATTGCGGAACTGGAACAGAAAGCACAGACTGCAACTTCATCACAGCTTTCTACTTTGGCAGACGCAAATAAGACAATGGAGGAAGCCGCAAAGACAGACGGCAAGGACGAAGAAGCTGCAAATACAAAGGAAAAAGGTTCAGACGAAAAGACATCTGGCGCAGATACACAGAAAGAAACTGGGTTAGGTTCAGAAAATGCAAACGAACAATCAGATGTTTCCGCTTCAAAGGGCGCAGCAGCCGAATCCATAGCCACAACACAACAGCCGACAGCATATGTGCCGGTGGATATTCGTTTATAGGAGGTGAGCCTATGTCAGCGGTTAATTTTAATGATTATGCTGCTTATGCAAATTATGATACGGGTTATGATTTCTCTGCCCTTATGGGTGGAACTGTCAATTCTTCTGGCAACCTGCTTTCAGATTATGCTTCCATTAAAAACGGAAGTTATGGAAAACTGTTGAAAGTGAATATTCTAACGCTTCGGAGCCACCGTTTTATCGCTTGAGAGCCATTTGATTTTGGTATTCTAATGCTTGAGAGCCACCACAACATCTAGTGGTCTTTGATATTTGATTTTATATAGGAACTCCTATAGATTTTGATAGAAAGCCTAGTGCTTTTAATAAATCTATAGGAGGTCTTTTATTATGTACAAAAAGACGAAACCCAGAAGCGTGATGGAGCTTCTAAACAAAAATCTAAGCGAAAGGGAGGCGGCGGCAATACTTGGATGCTCAAGAAATACAGTTTCTGAAATTAAGGAACTTTGCAGACGGCAAGGCTTGACTTGGGATGACATTCAGGATATGACAGATGACGGGTTGTACGATATCTTATATCCTAACCCGGATAAACCGGAAAAGATTTTGCAATTCCTCCACATTTCAAGTACAATAAAGAAAAACGTTGGAGGATGTGTTCATGTTACTTACAGATAAATACGCTGACAAAATTTATGGTACGATCACCTGTTATGACCGCATGATCATCCAAGGGTATATCCCTGGATGGAGCCATGCCGAAGGCATGACAGGCTATCTGAATGCCAACAACATCCGTATTTTTGATTTTTCAAATTTCTCCCAGCCTCTTACGGAACAAATCCGCGCAAACGCCCAGCGCATCGCAGATGAAAACGGCATTGAAATCGAATTCATTCCTTTCGATGATCATTGCGGCGGGAAGGAAAACCTTACAAAGGTTACCGATTCCGTTGTGGACAAGGGGCGCTCTTACCGCGGACTGAATTTCTTTGCGGAGCGTGACCTGCATGTGCTGGAAGTGATCAGCCGGGGCGGGTACATGACTTTCGGGATGCAGGGAAAGGATATCCGCCAGCCATGTCCAGGATATTTAAACGTCTCCGTCTCCATGGGATCATTGAAAGGGTGCAGGGCTCTTACAAATATTTCGCCACAGCCTATGGCAAAGAAATCATTGCCGCAGGACTTACCGTCAAAAACCTTGTGCTTATACCAGCATTGGCATAGGTATTTTTCTTACGCAAAAAATTTTGCCATTTTGCAAGTGCCTGATAATCCTGGGAACAATACTGGCTTCCCCTGTCGGAGTGCAGGATACAACCCTCAGTTGACCGCGTATGCCGCACAGCATCTTTCAGGGCAGCTATCACAAGTTCTTTTGTCATACGCCCGTCCATGGATATACCGATGATCTTATTCCCGCACAGATCCATGACGCCCGCAAGGTAGAGACAGCCTTCATCCGTCGGGATATAAGTGATGTCACTTACCATCTTCTGTCCGGGCCTGTCAGCTTTGAAATCCCTGTTCAGGATATTTTCTGCTGCCGGAAGGCTGTGCTTTGAATTTGTTGTTGCTTTATATTTTTTGCAGACTTTTGACCGGATGCCGTTTTCACGCATGATGCGCCCTATCCGTTTGTGGTTGAACTGCTCATCTGACTTCCGGTTTACCTCATGGGTGATCTTTTTGCTGCCGTAAGTCTCGTGGGACGCTTCATGGATCCGGCGTATCTGTTCCAGAAGGGATCGGTTCTCCAATTGGCGGGCGCCTGGTGTCCGTCTGCGCCATGCATAATAGCCGCTTTTGGAGACCTGAAGCCATTGCGCCATCTTTGCGATCCGGTATTTGGAACGGTTGTGTTCCATGTAAAGATAACGGATCACTTCAGGTTCTTGGCAAAGAAGGCGCTTGCTTTTTTTAGGAATGACCTGCTATAATAAAGTTGTAACGGGAGTGGCTAATAAGATATACTGAAAATAATTAAGAAAGAGGTACTTATTATGCCGCAAAATTACACACCCGAATTTAAAAAGAAGATTGTCCGTATTCATGAGGAAGAAGGTCGTACCTACAAAAGCATCACCGCAGAATATGGTGTATCCAAAGCCAGCATCTCCAAATGGTGCCGCGAATTATGTGAAGAATGCCAGACAAGCCCCAAAGACAAAGAAGAATACGACTCCATGAAAGAGAATCTCCGCTTAAAAAGGGAAAACGATGAATTGAAGAAGGAAATAGCCTTCCTAAAAAAAGCGGCGGCATTCTTTGCAAAGGAAATCGATTAGAGGCTTATCGATTCATAGACCAATATCGTGAGGAATTCGGAATCCGCTGGCTGCTGCGCCGATTGGACATATATCCGAATGCCTATTACAACTACCGGAAACACCGGAAGGCGGACTATGATACCCAAAAATCTGAGGTTATGGCACAGATCAGGGATATCTACCATATCCATAATGGAATTGATGGGTACCGGAGCATGACCGTTTATCTGGCACGCAGAGGATATGATTACAGTCCTTTGACCATACACAGATATATGAATGTAGAACTTGGTCTGTGTTCTATCGTCCGTCCGAAAAAACCGGGCCATGAACACGGAAAGCCGCACAAGATATTTGAAAATAAGCTGAATCAGGACTTCACCGCGGATAAAGTGAATCAAAAATAGTGTACTGACTTTACTTATCTATTCCTTGCAGATCACGAAGTGAGATATAATTGCACCATTATCGACCTGCACGACCAGAGTGTTGTTGCCAGTATCACAGACCGCCACATCACCAGTGACCTTGCAATCCGTACGCTGCAGAAAGCACTGGATTGAACAAGCTTACATGCTTCTTCCTTGAATTCGATACTGTACGTCTGTGCCATAACCTTTCCTCCTGACGCTGTTGGATAGATTATACCATTCGTTCTACATGTCTATCAAATGGAGTATGAGGCAGGTTTCACAAAGTGAATTGTCGCAATTAGGAGTTCTGAAACTGCAGGAATGTGTGATCTTGGAGAACTCCTATTTGAGGTTACGTTATGAGGTGATTCGTTGATGCATCGATCCGCTCAGCGCAAATACTGTTATTTGGATAAAGAGAGCAACCATATCATGATAGAATACAGGGCAGACAGGAGTGAGAAAGAATGCTGTATGTAGCAGTATGTGAAGATGACAGTTCTCTGCTTGCGAACATAAAGAACGAGGTGCAGAATTATTTTAAGGAAAAAAATATCATGGCGATGCTGGAAACCTATGACCGCAGCGATCTGTTAAAATATGACATTCAGGAAGGAAAATATTTCGATCTTGTGCTGAGTGATATTGAGATGCCGGATACGGATGGTATGAAGCTTGCGGAGCAGGTCAGGAGCTGTCTGCCGGATGCTATCATCATTTTTGTGACGGCATATTTGAAATATGCCGTGGATGCTTATGAACTGGATATCTTTCGCTATATTCCAAAAAGCAGTCTGGATGAAAAACTGCCGCGGGCTTTGGACGACGTAGTAAAGCGGATGCAAAGCCAGGCTGATAAGAGCTACCTGATACAGACAGCCACAAAAATAGAAAAAATCATGCATAAACAGATCATCTATATTCAGAAAGACGGGAAGAACGCGATGTTCATCTGCACAGATGGCAGTGTGAAAAAAGTGAGAAAGAGTCTTTCGGATGTATATAAAGAACTCCATTCGGAAGACTTTGTTTTTGTGGAACGGGGCAGTATCGTTAATCTGGCACAGATCACAGGAATCCGGCAGGACAAGATCCTGCTCAGCAACGGCGTGTGCCTTCATGCGAGCCACACAAGGATGGAGGAAGTCAAAAACCGGATGGTAATATATTGGAGTGAGTATGTATGATATTCTTATCTGAGTTTATTGAGTGGGTGGCCTGTCTGACCGAGATTGGATTACTGTCCTGGCTGTTTTGGGAAGCGTTTAAAGAGCAGCGGAAAAATGCCGGCATATACTGGGATTATATCTATGTAGTGTGTATGGCGACATGGGTATTGTTCATCAATAATATAGTACTCTATTCATCCTTTACGCTTGTGCAGCTTGTGGTCATAAGCAGTATGGTGGCACGGGCCCTTTACAGGGTCAGTTATAGAAAGCTCCTGTCTGCTTCTCTGTTTTATACGTTCTGTTTCTGCAGCACAGACATGCTGGTAAGCAGTCTCTATCTCTCTCTTGGCGACCGATGGAATATAAATGGTGATACGATCATGACATTCTCCCTGCAGAGAATAGGACTGGTCGTTCTGGCAAAGTCTGTCATGACCGCGTTTATAGTTTTAATGAAAAAGTGGCTGATCCCGGTCATAAGAAGCGATTATGACAGAAGTATACTGTTGATAACAGGAGCCGCCTTTTTAGGCTTTTTATATTATCGAGAACGATCACAGAGCGTTTTTATGGTGGAATTGTCCAGTATCTGGGGGTTGACGGTTGTTCTCTGCGGTCTGGGAATCTATATCGTCTATAGTTATCTGGAAAACCGCAACGAAAAAATCCGGAACCGGATGGCGGAAATGCAAAATGAACTGCTGCGGGAAAACTATCAGATGGTAAGCGATCTGTATGAAAGCAATGCAAGGCTGTATCATGATCTGAACAATCATCTGAACATCCTGTATCAGATGATCGCTGCACAACGGCTGGATGAGGCAAGAACATATATCAGTCAGATCAGCGAACCAATGAAGGAACTTATGCTGAAAAGTTTTACGGGGAATGATATCATTGACGTGCTCCTCAGCAGTAAAAAGCAAAAAGCGGAGCAGCTTGGAATAAAGGTGAGCATGGATGTGGAGTTTCCGTCAAATACAGGCATCCGCACAAATGATGTCTGTACGATTCTCGGAAATTTGATGGACAATGCGATCGACGGAAGCAAAGCAACAGAAAATGCAGAGGTGTGTCTGAAAATATGCCGGGTACATCGGTTTCTCGTGATCCGGGTCTACAATACGATCTCCAGCCGGCCACTGATCGATGAAAGGACGGGCAGGCTGGTTACGGACAAAGAGGACAAGACAAAGCACGGCTGGGGAATGCAGAGTGTAAAGGCCGCCCTGGAAAAGTATAACGGAACCATGCAATACCAGTTTAGTGAAACGGAATTCAAAATAACAGTCATGTTGTTTTTTCAGTGAAACACGCGAAACGAAGGAAGCCACGTACCAGGATGGCTTCTTTTTTTATGTTACGGGAGATTCGCGGACATAAAACCCGGGGTTTACGGACATAACAGACCACTTTTGGACAGGGTGTCCTATACTATACAAATAAACTGCAAAAAAGGAGATGGAGTATTTATGAAAGTGAAGAAAAGCATTATTTTAGTGACAGCATTATCATGCCTGACCTGTGCGGGTTGTGCGAAAGAACAGCCAGAGCCCGTGACAGAGATGGACAACGAAATCAGGACAGAGGAAACAGAGCAGACAGAAAATGCTGTTTCCGGACAGGTGTTCCCGGAGAGGTTTGAGGAAACCATAGATGGCGTGTGTTTTGATATGGATGTGCGGATTTCTAAAGAGGCAGACATGGAGAACCTGCACAGAACGTCGGCGACACTTCAGTGGCCGGATATAGAAAAAGCCAAAGCAGTGTTTGCAGCGGGCAGGACGGTAGTGGAGGAGCAGAACGACACCGGATCGGGGGAGGACGGCATCGAATATCCGTGCTATCGGGCTGATTATGATGACGATACTTTTTTGTATATCAGCTCAAATTTGACATACAGCCATACGCCGGTGTTTGAGAAGATCAATGGAGCATTCCGCCTCTATTCTCATAATAATACGGAACGTTATGCAAAAGACACTGTACTGGAAGCCGGCGACCCGCAGATGCTGTTTGAAAATGTGCTAAAGAGCATCCGCGACGCGGGTTATCAGCTTGAAGATGTCGCATATGATTACTTTGCACTGGACCATGAGACCATGGCGGAAGAATTCATGCTCCTTGATAAAACGGGTGAAACCGTAAGCACAGAAGGGATTTCCTGGGGAGTGGAGGATGACTGCTATTTTTATACAGCAGTCCAGCTTCAGGAAGGGCTTCCCATATACTTTGGCAGTCAGGATTTTCCGGAAGACGAAGAGGGGAATCGGCCGATCCACGCGCTGTGTTCCGCGAACGGAATAGAGAGACTGGATGTCTCGCGGCTATATTCCTTTTCTGAGCCGGGCGAAGCCGTAAGTCTGCTGGATCTTGATACGATCGTGCAAACCGTATCGAAGAAATACGGAGATATCGTGGGGCCTTCCTATACCGTGAAGCGTGCAGAATTATACAAGATGCCGGTGAAAACGGCGGACAGTACCTATGATGTAAAGATCGTATGGCTGTTTGAAGTGCAGGAGGCAGGAAAGGACAGTGACACCGGTGAGGCATATGAATATACACAATATATGTTTGTTGATGCGACAGACGGGACGGAGGTGTTTATTTAGTGAAAAAACGGCAGGCATATGTTCGAACAGAGGTCGGCCGCCTGTTTGGCAAAAAGGAATTCTATTTTTCTGTTTCGGGAATTGTTTTGATTTTGTTTTTATCGGCGAATGACGGAATGGGGCATATGGGGGATTCGGTTTTGGCGGCTGTATTGCTGTCGTCTTATGATGCCGGATTTTTGTTGACTTTTTCTCTGGCAGCTATTCCATATGCAACCGCTTTTACCGAGGAACTGGAATATAATTATGCCAGATATCTGGTGATCCGCGGCAACCTGAGAAGCTATGTCTTTTCCAAAATGCTTGTCATTTTTATATCTTCCGTGCTGGCGATGGGGATCGGTATCACCTGCTTTGCCGTATGTTGTGCGGTAAATATGCCCTGGCTGGACGAAGGAATGGCGGAATACATATTGCAGTTTGGCGGTTATCGTTACTTTTTGGCGCATGGACATTATCTGCTGTGGTTTTTACTTTATGGAATACAGTGGGGGATGCTGGCGGGTATTTTGTCGATGGCGGCAGCGTTTTGTTCCCTTTTTTTATCAAATAAGCTGCTCGTATATTCTGTACCGGTCCTGCTTTATCAGGTATTGACTGAATTTGGTGCAGACAGTTTTCGAAGAGCGGCGGCATTTGATCCCCGTGTGATTTTCGACGCAAGATACAATATATGGAACAGCGATTTTAAGATGTTCACATGGGCGCTTGCACAAGGAGGAGCGGCATGGCTGCTCCTTGGCCTTGCAGGCATATGGCAGCTGAAAAGGAGGATATGAGCAGAATGTTATATGGTCGCTTTTTCCGGCAGGCGCTTACGGAGCGGGTGTTTTGTTCCAGAACTTACAGCGTGGTATTTTTGCAGGGTGTTATCCAGTATCTGTACATGTGTCCTATTGTACATGCTTCAAAAGATATGGAGTGTGGTGCGTCACCATGGGTATTTCCGTTTCTTTTGTCGAATCTTTTCTTTTTGCTGTTGTTTATGGTTGGGATCGTTTACTCTTTTTCAGACGTTCCATTTATGCAGAACAAAAACATGTATCAGGTGATTCGTACAGGTAGGATGAGATGGGCAGCAGGACAGATCAGCGTGATCTTCGCGCAGGCCTTTTTGCTTATGGCTGTAAACGCACTTTTTCCCATGCTTTTACTGGCTGGATCTTGTGAGTATACACTGGAATGGGGAAAGCTGTATCATACCCTGGCATTAACAGGTGGTTCGGAGGCGTATCGGCTTTTGTTCGCTTTTTCCTATGAAGCGATGCAGAGATTTTCACCGCTGGAACTGCTTGGCCTGACGGTATTGATCGGCACCCTGGTGATCGCTTTTGTCGGTCTTCTGATGTTTGCTGTCAGTCTGTACATAAACAGAAGTGTTGCGGTCACGCTGGCATTTCTTATGGTGGTCATGATTTATCTGGTTGAGAATATTCATCCATTGTTAAGAAGAGGGACGGCAATGTTTGTACCGGTCAACTGGATGCGGGTAACCCAGATCGGGATCAAAATGCATGACAGTTTTATGCAGCCTTCGGTTGTGTATATGCTGGCGGCATTGGCAGTTGGCATTACAGTTTGTGCAGGTCTCATATGCATAAAGATCAAAAGGATGGAATTTCAGTGGTATAAAGAAGAATAGGGGGATGTCGGATGGGACAGTGCGTGATAGAGATTGAACATGTAAGCAAGTCATTTAAGGGGATGCAGGTATTGAACGATGTAAATATGACCTGCAGCGGTGGAAACATATATGGGATAGTCGGTCATAACGGCTCCGGGAAAACCGTATTATTTAAGTGTATTTGTGGTTTTCTGAGGGTGGATTCCGGCAATATAGTAATAAACGGTAAAGTGATGGGAAAGGATCTGGATATGTTGAAGCATACGGGGATCATCATTGAGGAACCCGGATATATCCGCAGCTTATCGGGCTTTCGTAACCTGGAATATCTGTACCGGATATCGAACAAAAAAGATACGGCGGCAATTCACGCCGCCATGTTGAAGGTGGGACTTGACCCCTGTGCCAGGAAAAAAGTCTGCAACTATTCACTGGGGATGCGTCAGCGTCTGGCAATCGCACAGGCGACCATGGAAGATCAGGAGATTTTGATTTTGGATGAACCGATGAATGGTCTCGACAAAGAAGGAGTTGCGGAAATGAGAAAATTTTTTTCGGATCAAAGGAGTATGGGAAAATTGATACTATTGGCCAGTCACAACAAAGAAGACATTGAGGTGCTTTGTGATGAAGTGTATGAAATGAGTCATGGCACATTGAAAAAAACGGCAGGTTAGTTCTTCAAGCTCCCCGGTCTTTAGTTCGCTGTCATCCCTTCACAGGGATTTCAATCTGTACAATGTAGTCTTCGATCCGGTCAACGACATTCTCATTGATGCCCGTCTCGTAGGAAAATTCGTGGAGTGTCAGGCCGTGTGCTTCGGCAAAAGCAAAAATTTCTTCATACCGCCCGGGAAGTCTGTCAAAGGATCCTTTGTGGAAGGCCTTCAGATAGCGTCCGCCGGGAGCCGTGTGAAGATCCGGCTGGCAGGGCAGGAAAGGAATCTCGATAAAGAGTCTGGAATACTCGTCATATTTGCCGGCAAGCAGGCTGGAGACGGCGATCATGGAGCCATAGGAGGCATCATGGAGTCATCCCAGCCTGTATTTTTCTGTTTCGGCGGTGATCAGTTCCACTTCCTCCTCGAAGGTGGTTTCCAATCACAAACTGGATATGGCTGCTGTTTAATTTCATAAACTTAGACTTCACAAGCTCGGCGGGGTAGTCGTCCCCGGCAATGCGTATCACTTTGCGGCGGGTGCAGACGGTTTCAAGCATGAGCGAAACAATCTCGTCAAGCATACCCCTGTCAATGTTTTTGTCCTGTATCAGATAGCGGTATTCGATATTGTCCTTTATGACTTCCTCATAAGCCCGTACTGCGTCCATATTTGTGTTGCCGTTTCCTTTCCGTTCCTGCGGCTGTGCCGCTTCCCCTTTGGAAAGGGTGGAAAGGATAGGAATGGAATGGGTATTTAATAAATCCGTATTTGATAATTCTTTACTTGATAGTTCTTTATTTAATTGGAATGCTGGACAGTTCCGTGGCGCTCTTTGTCCATATGTCGTACATCGTTTTTACCGGCGTAATGATTGCGGCATATATTGTGGGCGCTTATGAAAAAAAGACGATGAACCTCATGTTTTCTTATCCGATTGAGCATAAGCGGATTATTTTGGCAAAGGTCAGCGCAGTGTGGATTTTTAATTTTCTGGCAATGGTGACAAGTAAAATTGTGATTTATATTGCTTTGGTTTTATCAAAATCCTTCATGGGCATAACCGCGCAGAGCATACCAATCGGGGAATTGTCCTTCTGGCTTGACATTGTACTTAGCTCGGCGGCGATGGTAAGGAACTGTGATGAAATTACTCATGACAAATACTTGTCTAAATGTCCATCTGCGTCATCAGAAAATCTTGACATAGCCCGCTATGCCTGCGATTTTCTTCTTTGCAGCTGAACATTTATACGGCGTACTTGTCACAAGTAATTTCATCACAGTTCCTAAGTATTAGTTTTATCGCACTGCCCATTGGTTTAAAGATGAAATCCTCCAAGGCAGCGATTGTTGCGTCACTTCTCATTGTCTGCTTCACGCAGGGCAATATTGGTGGGGCGACATTGGTGAACAGTCTGCCGTTTTATGGAATCCTGCTTGTGGCGGCTGTGGTGTCTGTGTACCTGTCGATCTATAATGTAGAGACAAAAGATTTATGATAGGGGTTCAAGAGAGTGAATGTGAAAGGATTATTTTACATTCACTTTTTTAAAATTAGTTTCATTGTATACGTGTTTGTGGTAAGATAATGACAATCAATCTATCAGAAAATGGGAAATCTAGGGATTCTGATAGCGTTGACATAGATATTTTATTTAAATCATCAACACAGGGTGAAGAGCAAGGACTGCGGGAATAAAGCTGTGTGCGATGTGGAAAAGGAAACAAAGGAATGAAAATATTATTGGTAGAGGATGATGTGGAAATCAGCGAGATGTTGAAAAACTTTCTGATGACGGAAAACTTTGAGGTGGTGACTGCCTATGACGGGGAGAGTGCCTGTGAAAAGTTTTTTGTGGACGAGTACAGTATTGTATTATTGGATTTGATGATTCCAAAAATCAGCGGAATGGAGGTCATGAAAACCATCAGGGTGTCCAGCACAGTGCCCATCATGATTCTGTCTGCCAAGGATACCGATTCAGATAAGACACTGGGATTAGGGCTTGGGGCGGATGACTATGTCACCAAGCCGTTTTCTGTGACGGAGGTGCTTGCAAGAATCAAGGCAAACATCAGGAGAAACACACAGTACACAGCCGCTGCTACGGAGGAGGAAGAGATTCTCACAAAAGGGGAGCTGGCGCTAAATCTGAATGCGTACTCGGTCATGAAAAACGGAAAAAAGGTTGAGCTGACAGCCAAGGAATTTGAGATTTTAAAGCTTTTAATGAAGAATCCAAAGAAAGTATACACAAAGGAGCAGCTTTATTCCCAGATTTGGAAGGATGCTTATATGGGAGACGAAAATGCTGTGAACGTTCACATTAGCAGGCTGCGCAACAAGATTGAGGACAATCCCCGTGACCCGGACTATGTTGTCATCGTCTGGGGAATCGGCTATAAACTGGGGGATGGAAAATGAACAGTTCCTTAGCTGAAGGAAATCACGGAGAAGCTGTCAGAGATTCTCGAACAGGACACCGACGAGCAGATCATGGTTTTTACAGACGACAAGGCATTGACGGAATTGTGCGGTCAGATCAACCTGCTTTTGCTGGACAGGCAGAAGATGAAGGCAGATTTCAGAAAACAGGAAATCGCGTCTAAAAAGATACTTTCCAATATTTCGCATGATATCAAGACGCCGCTGACAGTGATCCTTGGGTATTTGGAAATTATGCGCCTGCGTGACTGCGAGGACGTGACGCTGCAAAAGGTGGAGGCGAAGGCGAAACAGGTGATGGAGCTGATTGACCAGTTTTTCACACTGGCAAAGCTTGAAGCCGGAGACAAGAAGATCGAGATGGTCAAAATAAATATCAGTGAATTGTGCAGGGAGACTGTGCTTGGGTATTATGATATTCTGATACAGAAGGATTATGCTGTGGACATCATCATTCCAGAGCAGCAGATTTTTGCGCAGGGGGACATGGAGTCCATCAACCGAATCCTGAACAATTTATTGTCAAATGCCATACGATACGGCAGCGACGGAAAATACATTGGGCTGTTTGTGCGGGAGGATTTGGATTTTGTCTATATAGATGTGGTGGATAAGGGGAAAGGAATAGAAAAGCAGTTTGTCGCCAGTGTGTTTGAGCGGCTCTACACAATGGAGGACTCCCGCAACCGCAGCATACAGGGCAATGGACTGGGACTCACCATTGCCAGAAATCTTGCAAGGCAGATGGTGGGCGATCTCCTGCTGCAAAGTGAGCCGGGCGTGCGGACAGTGTTTACCGTGAAGCTGCGGCGGTATCCTATTATATGAAAGGTGGTGAAGCACAATGAATATTATGTTGACAGTCAGTTATGCGATAGACATTCCGCGCGATGCGTTTTTTCACGCAAAAAGCGGAGTGGTAAACGAAGAAATTATGAGACGGCTGGAAACGCTGTTTCCAAAAGAAATCGCGCTGACAGAGAGTGCAGACGCCCACAGGACGCACGTAATTCACTATCCTTTGCTAGAAAATAAAAATTCATTGCGCTGTGCCTCCTGCAAAACATGGCTGTATATGCCAGAAAAGGAATATTTGCCAGTGTCTCTGGAATACTGCAAAATGGTAAAGGGAATCCCGCTGTGCCCTAGCTGTGCGTGGGAGCTGGAAGCAGATCTGGAAAATGAGGCATTTGTCCAGAAATTGAAGGAACAAGTGCCAGATAAATAGAACTTTCAATGTTTGTTATAATTGAGGAGGAGCACAATGTTTCAGGAAATTTTAAAAAATTATATTGATGCTTTTTTCAAGGTATATGAGGAGGATGGGAAATCGCTGCCCAAACTGCCTTATGATGAGGATGAGCCATCCAGTCTATATGTGGGCGAAATAGATGAGGAGGGCTGGATTGAATGGCAGTATGTTCCTGTAGATAGGATTCTTGATTTTTCGGAGCTGGAAGAGGAGTACGCCATTCATCTGTCAGAGGAACTAAAGGAGTACTATAATTCATTTTATTTTTTGGAGCTCTGTGGATTTTGGAACAATAAATGTATTATGCTGGACAAAATTGATGCGGCAACTGATGTATTAGATGATTTTAGAAGCGTGCTGAATGAGCAGGAAGATATGATTGAAATTGGTTCAATGGACAGTTATGCTTCTGTCTTTGTCAAATTCGTCAGTGGACGTGTAGTCTTGTATGACTGGGAATTTGAGGAAGAAGCTGTGCTGGCGGATTCACTGTCTGAGTTTTTTACTAAATTGAAAGTACGTATGGATCAAGTTGAATAAGTTTCAATGGACGGCCTGTTTGAAAAAATACAAGGACTTTAAAGAGGTAGCATCATTTATGAAAATGGAGCAAAAATGTGTTCGAACCATGCAGGTCATAGGGTTTTGCTGTTTTAGCATTGGTTTGTGTGCATGTGAACAGAACACAGTGATTCAGGAAACGGACAAAGAAGAACAGCGTATTGAATCAATACTGCCGGATACGTATATTGAAAATGTCAAAAGTGAAGAGGAGATGTCTCTGGAAAACTGCTTGATTCAGACAACCACGCAAGCGAGCATTAACAAGGGGGAGCATTGCGAATTGGCGGAGTGGAAACAGGCATATTTAAATTATCTGGACAACTTCACGGGTGCGGATTCGTTTGTGTACAGTCTGATTTATGTAGATGATGATGCGATTCCTGAGCTGGTGATTGACAGCGGCTTTGGCAAAGAGGGTATTATGGTGGATGGCGGTTGTCAGGCACTGTTGACGTTTCATGCGCATGAGTTGGATGTGTGGAAGCCGATTCGCAGCCGTTTTACGTATATTGAGAAAGAGAATGTAATCTGTAATGTGTGGGAGGGAGTCAGCGAGAACGCAGTACTTCATTCTGACAGTATATTTACCATTGAGAATGGAAAATGGACTTATATAGGCGGTGGTTATTGGGCGTGGCGGACACGAGGCTTTGCATTGATAAATTATGAGGTATATGAATATTATTGGGAGGAGAATGGTGCTGATAGACAGGTTGGCGAGGACGAATACAACGTGCAGCTCAACGCAATTTATCCGAAGGAACAGGAGAAATACCCGCAGAATTATTATAGATTGGATGAGATTCGTTCTGCCATAAGGACATGGGATTAGGATAGATCGTGTGAGAAGTACAATGTCTTACACCGAGAAATGCCTGCAATACGGCATTTCTTATCTGGATTTGTGATTCCGTGAAGCGCAATTATGGGGGTTAGCGTGAAGCGAATGAGCCACATAAAAGAGAATAGTATTATGTATGTTAAGCATCACAGATGAAGTGAAGGAGGCGAACAGTGTGGAAATGAAAACAAAGCTGCCGATGGGGATAGAAAATTTTAGAGAAATACGCAGACAGAAATTTTATTATGTGGATAAAACAGCATTGATCAGAGAACTATTAGAAAACTGGGGAAAAGTGAATCTTTTTACACGTCCTAGACGTTTTGGAAAAACCCTGAATATGAGTATGCTGAAGTGTTTTTTTGAGATTGGCAGTGACAGCGCGCTGTTTGACGGACTTGAGATTTCGAA
>KE159536.1:43294-130226 GCA_000403215.2 Lachnospiraceae bacterium A4 | reverse complement strand
CTTTCAGGCCTGTTTTTCGACAGGTTTTAAAGTCATGCACATTTTTATTCTTTATGCTCTCTGGACTGCTCAAGCCCCATAATCATCCATCCCTTATCCCTCTCATTTCTGAAAATCAACCTTTTCCTGCTTATTCTCTATTGAGTTTCCGAGAGTGCTCTCACACTGCTGGTGTTGAAGCCGCCGACTGGCAGACTGGTCAGCTTATGGCAGCCATAAAACATATATGACATTCTTTTGACGTTGCTTGTATCAAAACTGCTCAGGTTTACGCTCTCCAAGGCTGTACATTCAAAAAACAGCCTTGACATATCATATACCTTCTCTGTATGAAATCCACTCAAATCCACATTTTTCAGGCTCTTGCACCCAGAAAACATGGCTGACATAGTGGTGGCGTTCCCTGTGTCAAAACCGCTCAGATTCACACTTTTCAGACTAGAACACTCGTAGAACATTTGGTCGAAATTCTTTACATACTTCGTTTCTGTCCCGCTGAAATCCACACTTTCCAGATTATGACATTCACTCAGAAGTTCAGACAAATCATCGGCGCCCCGAATAATTATCTTGGCTGTTTTAATGGAATCCAGTACCTCCTGCGAACTGCTCCAGTCTCTTTTTTTTGAGCAGGCTCCGCCCCCATCATGGTCAGCTTTCCGTTCCTATCTATCTTGTAAGCCAGTGTATCATACCGCTTGTGTGCGATATCATCATCCTGAAAGGGTTCCATGACAAAGAGATCCACCTCGCCGGACGCATCCTCAAACCAAACCTTTAATTTCTTGACGCCCGGCGTGGATGTGTCAATCTCATCAAGATTGGTGCTGTAATTCCTAGTCAGTATTTTCCTATCATTGCCCAGATAGCCGTGAAGCCAGATCCCGTCAAGATTGGGCTTCTCCCCCGGCATATAGACTGTCTTTGCCTCATCCAGCACAAACCTATCCAAGACTGTCTGCTCCTTCACGGTGATCTTGACCGTCGCGGAAAGCCCCTTGTAGGTCACAATCAGGTCTTTTGTACCTGCCACTCTCATATTAATGCTTTTGGCATTGGTGGTGTAATCCTTAACCTGCTCTCTAATACTGCCTGTGCTGTTTCTGTATTCCACCTCTAAGTCACTCAGGTCAAGCGTACTGCCAAAGATATACTTAGTCACGTCCTTTGTGACCTCAAGATGCATCTGCTGTGTGAGTTTGACGCTCTTGCTTTGATTTTTGGGCAGATATCCGCTGGTGACAGATTGCCCTTCTTGTGTCTGCCATATTCCCTGCGGCATTTTGATGTCAGCCTTTACATTGCGGGGGGTGTGAAGCTCTAATAACGGCATACATGAACTCAGCATCCATTCTGTATATTTTGCTGCACTCAGATCAAATGTGCTTAATTCCAATGTTCTCAAACCATCGCATCCCGAAAACATATACCTCACATCCTCAGCTTTTTCCGTACTGAAGTTCTCCCCAAAAGTCAGCTTTTTCAGGTTCGAACACCCGCTGAACATCCCCTTCATGCATGTATTATTCGGCATGGAAAATCCACTGAGATCCAGTTCCTCCAGTGACTGACAGGATCTAAACATCTCCAGCGAACACTTCACATTCACTGTTGTAAAATCCTTTCCAAACCGAATGTGTCTGAGATTTCTGTCAAATGCAAACATGTGATCCATTCCCATCACTTTGCTTGTGTCAAAGTTCGACAGATCCAGTTCCTCCAAGCTGCTGCATTCCCAGAACATGTTGTTGAGCCGCGTGGCATTTGATGTGTCCATCCCACTCAGATCAATTTTTTTCAGGCTTTTGCAGCCCGAGAACATCGCAGTAAAATTCGTAGAATAGCTTGTATCGAAACGGCTTAAATCCACGCTTGTCAGATTGACACAATCCTCAAACATAAAGGAGGGGTTTTCGACCCCAAAAAGTCTGACCACTGCTGTCTTAATTTGTTCGCGGTACGGATACCATGGCGTATGTGCATGCTGCGGATAGATACAATATGCGCCGTATCCACTCACTGTCAGCCTTCCGTCTTTGTTAATCACCCAAGAAACATTTTTGTAACTGCCGCGTGCAATATCTTTTATTTCGACAAAATCCATTATATGAGGTGCAATCCCGTCCTCCTCGGTTTCCTCCTGTGTTATGTCCTCTGTTGTGTATGGCTCCTCCTCGGTCACGATCTCGTCCGCCGAGATTTGTTCTTCGCTGGAGGCTGTCTCTTGTGTGGCGTCTGGGACTTCTTGGGAGGCTGTCTCTTGCGTTGGGATGGTATCTTCTCTCGATGCTGTTTCTTCGATTGTTGTTTCTTCGATTACTGTATCTTCTATTGTTGTTTCTTCAATTACTGTATCTTCTATTGTTGTCCCTTCGATTGTCGTTTCTTCGATTGTTGTTTCTTCTGTTGCTGTTTCTTCTATAATTATATCTTCTGCTGCTGTTTCTTCTGTTTCTATATCTTCTATTGCCATTTCTTCTGCCAAACCGGACAGCTCCTGCGCTGCGTCAGATGCATTGTCTGTGGCAGACTGTTCCGTTTCCTCTGCCAGTTTCGCAGGCTCCAATGCCGCTTCTTCTGCTGCTGTTTCCTGTACTTCTCCAGCAGGCTCTGATGCCCTCACGGGCAATTAAATGCTTGACGACAACGTGATTGCCGCCATGAGCACACATAATGTTTTTCTTAGCTCTCTCCTCATCTTGACCTTTCCTTTCTCAATCCTGTCCAAACAACCGGCACCAGAACCTTCTCACGGACACCACAAAACTGCGCAAAAAAGCTGCACAAATTACGCCATAAACCCTGCCGGTCTCCCGACAGCGCACTACGAACCATAATTTATGCAGCCGAACCATCATAACGGATTTCTTTCTATACAGATTTCTCTCTATGACTTCATGCTTTGCGTCCATTTATCACTAAATGTTTGCCCTTTATGTTATGATACTACCACTTTTATCCATCAAGCGCAATCCTTTTTTTCAGAAATTTGCTTGATTTTACTAAGTAGTTGCTTAGATCTCATACAAAAAACAAGCAGGGGAAATTTTCCCCTGCTTCTTAGCAAAACAGCGCCTCAAACTCGTCCCTGCCAATCTTCTCCTTCTCCAGCAGAAGATCTGCACAGGCATGAAGCACCTGCTCATGTTTCATAATAATATCTTTTGCCTTCTTGTAGCAGTCGTCCACAATCGCCTTGACCTCAACGTCAATCTCGCTCGCCACGGCCTCAGAATGGCTTCTTGTGTGTGCCAAGTCACGTCCGATAAATACCTCATTGTCGTCCTCGTCATAGTTGATGACGCCAATATTTTCCGAGAAGCCAAATTTCGTCACCATCGCGCGCGCCACCTTGGTCGCCTTCTTGATATCGCTCGATGCACCTGTCGTCACATCATCGAAAATAATCTCCTCCGCAATGCGCCCGCCGAGGGAAACCATGATATCCTGCAGCATTCTGCCCTTGGTGTTGAACATCTCATCGCGCTCCGGAAGCGGCATTGTATAGCCCGCCGCACCGAGTCCTGTCGGTATGATGGACACGGTATAGACTGGCCCGACATCTGGAAGCACATGGAACAAAATCGCATGTCCCGCCTCATGGTAGGCAGTAATCTTCTTTTCTTTCTCAGAGATAATGCGGCTCTTCTTCTCTGAGCCGATGCCTACTTTGATAAATGCCTGTTTGATGTCCCCTTGTTTGATAAACGCGCGGTTTTCTTTTGCCGCAAGGATTGCCGATTCATTCAGTAAATTCTCTAGGTCTGCGCCTGTAAAACCGGCTGTTGTCTGCGCCACCTGTTTTAAGTCCACATCCTCTGAGAGCGGCTTATTTTTTGCATGCACATTCAGGATTTCCTCTCTGCCGCCCACATCTGGCGGTGAGACGGTAATCTTCCTGTCAAAACGTCCCGGACGAAGGATTGCCGGGTCTAAAATATCGACGCGGTTTGTCGCCGCCATCACGATAATACCTTCGTTTGTACCAAATCCGTCCATCTCGACAAGCATCTGGTTCAGCGTCTGCTCGCGCTCGTCATGACCGCCGCCCATACCTGTTCCGCGGCGTCTTGCCACCGCGTCAATCTCGTCGATAAACACAATACACGGCGCATTCTTCTTCGCCTCCGCAAACAAATCGCGCACTCTCGACGCACCGACACCGACGAACATCTCCACGAAATCTGAACCGGATATCGAGAAAAACGGCACGTTCGCCTCGCCCGCAATTGCCTTTGCCAGCAGCGTTTTACCGGTACCCGGTGCGCCCTCCAATAATACGCCCTTGGGGATTCTCGCCCCGACTTTCGTGTACTTGGCAGGGTCCTTTAGGAAATCCACGATTTCCTCCAAGTCCTCTTTCTCCTCCTTCAGACCAGCCACGTCCTTGAGCGTGACTTCCCCGCCTGTCATGAGGCGCGCCCTGCTCTTGCCAAAATTCATCATCTTGCCGCCGCTGTTGCCGGCGTTCTGCGCATTCATCATGCTGAACATAAACACCACGACCACCAGCAGCATCAGCAGCGGAAGCAGCTCTGTGATAAACCAGTTCTCCTGCGGCACGTCCTTTACAATCGGCTCTATGTTATAGCTTTTTACCAGTTCCTGCACCTCTACCACATCTGACACATAGAGGTTGCGCTGCTGGTTATCCCTCAGTGTGATGCGCAGCATTCCCGTTGGCACCTGCACGTTCGGATGAATCTCCACATCGACGACAAGCCCCTCCTCCATCTCCGAGACAAACTGCCCCATCGTGTATGATCCGCTGCTGCCGCTGTTTGTGCTCGCCCAGATTAAGACGAGCACCAGTATTAATATAAAGATAAATGTTAAATTAATTCCTTTTGCACCTTTTCCCAATTTCTGTCTCCTCCCGGTCCTGTCCCCGCCTATTCTCCGTCAAGCTCAACCACTCCGATGTACGGAAGGTTCCTGTAACGCTGGTCATAGTCAAGACCATATCCTACCACAAATTCGTCAGGTATCTCGAAACCTGTGTAGTCCACCTTCACCTCCACAACGCGGCGTTCCGGCTTATCGAGCAGCGTGCACAGCCTCATGCTCTTTGGTCCGCGCTGCCCCAGAAGCTCCAGCAGATAACTCAGCGTCCTGCCGGAATCTACAATATCCTCCACGACAATCACGTCCTTGTCCTTCAACGGCTCGTCAAGATCTTTCACAATCCTGACAACTCCGCTCGATTTTGTGTTGCTGCCATAGCTTGACACAGACATAAAGTCCAGCGACACCGGCACTGTGATGCGCTTGGCAAGCTCGCACATAAAAAAGCTGCCCCCCTTGAGCACACATACCAAATGTACCTGTCTGCCTGCATAGTCGCGGCTTATCTGCTCGCCGATTGCCTTGATTCTGGCATCCACCTCTTCCTCTGACAACAAGACTTTGATCCTCTCAGCCATATCTGGGTCCTCCTTTGTTTTATTCACACCTGCTCCAAGCACAGTATTCTTTTCGTATGTTCACTAACCTTGTAATAACTGCTGAGACGCTCGCCGATCAGCCAGACCACATGGGCCGCATCCGCCACAAGAAAAAGCCGCTCACGCTCAGACTGCGGTATTTTGCGGTCAATGAGATACGCCTTCAAGGTTTTCTTCTGATTCATAACATTTACTGTCAGATAATCCCCCGGTCTGCGGGTTCTTATGACAATACTATTTCTTATTTTATCATAATCAATCCATTTCGTATACTTATTTTCCGGAATATTTTTAAAATCCATGCCATTATTTTCCAGAAAAATGAGTTTTGCCTGTAGTTTCTGCCCATTGCCAAGCAAAAATGTAAGCGCTTCGCCCGCTTCAAGGCGGCGGCGTTCGTCCTTCGAGACGGCGTATTCCGGCAGTGCCGCCTCCTGTCCGTGAGCAGTTCCTTCCTTATATATAGAACTATAGACTGAGATGCCAGTATAATCCCGCCTTGCCCGCAGTCCATGCGGAAGGCAGAGCGATCTGCCGCACTGGCTGCCAAACAGCCGCTGCACCTGTGTGACATGGACTGCCTCCAGATCTTTTCTGCTGCCGCCAGCCTGCGCGAGCACCTCCATCACGACATAGCCCTGCACGGTCTTGTGCAGCCGCAGGAATTTTTCTTTGTCAATCGAAAAAACACCCTGTTTTTCACTGACACAGGTTTGGATTCCTTGCGCTGTCATATCGGAGACCAGCTCATAAGCCTCGCGCACGCGCGCTGACGCACTGCTGATGTGCGCCACTGCCGCGGGGCTGATTTCGCGCACCGCCGTATCCAGTATATGATGACGGATTACATTCCTTGAATAAGTATCCTCCAGATTCGTGCTGTCTATACAATAGGGCACGCTTCTTTCCTGCAAAAAAAGCTCAATCTCCTGCCGTGAAAGGCATAACAGCGGCCGGATAATCTGCCCCCGCACTGGCGGAATCCCTGCGAGTCCCCGAATAGATGTTCCCCTGAACAAATGAAATAAAAATGTCTCACAACTGTCATTTTTGTTGTGTGCGACGGCGATCTTTCCCTTCCGGGTGCCAAGCACACGCTCAAATGCCGCATAGCGCACCTGCCTGCCTGCCTCCTCCGTGGAGATACGGCGCTTGCGCGCCAGCGCCGCCACATTCTCCTCCACCAGCGTAAACGAAAGTTTGTATTTCTCACACAGCTCCCTGACATATGCCGCATCGTTTGCAGCGTCCGGGCGGATACGATGATTGATATGGACGACGTTGATCTCTATAGGAAGTGTTTTGTTTATCTCAAGCAGCATCAACAGCAGGCAGACCGAATCCGCACCGCCCGATACGCCCGCCACGATGCAGTCCTCCTCCTCAATCATCTGGTATTCCTTCACATACTGCAGTACTTTGTCAATCATTTGTATACCTCTGCTCAGAAACTGGAAATTACTTGCGTCAGGCACGCCGTATAAGAGCCCCAAATCCAAATCAGATCTCCGCGCGCCGCTTGACACAGCATGTCAGGACCGTCATATCATCCCGGATACGGCCGCCCTGACTGTTGATTGCATAGCGGAGAAGATAGTCCGCCATCTCTTTTGGATTCAGAATCTGGCTCCTTGCGATGAGGTCGCGCAGCCTGCCCTCCGCCTCGTTCTCGATCGCATCTGAGATTCCGTCCGACACCATGACCAGCATATCCGCGTCCGCCAGCTTCACGCTCTGCGTAATCGGGCTGAGCTCATCCATGCTGCCGAGCGGCAGCGTATCGGCTGAAACCTCATCTACCCAGTTGCCGCGCTTGATATAGCTCGCCGCAGCGCCCGCCTTGACAAACTCCGCCTCTCCTGTCAGCAGATTGAGCGCGCAGACATCGAGCGTCGTGAGATTGCAGCAGCCGTTCTGTGCCGCAATCGCCCCGTTGACCATCGTGAATGCCTTCTCTTTGCGGAAGCCTGCCTCCAGAAAGCGCTCCATAAACTCGATGACAGCCTGACTGTCTCTGCACGCCTGCTCGCCGCTTCCCATGCCGTCCGCAAGCATCACAATTATCTGGCTTTGATTATATTCCTCCAAGGAGAAATTGTCACCTGAAACTTTTTCGTCCTCCCGCACTGCCCGCGATATAGCGCTCAGCACCGTGTAGCGCGGCTCGTCCTCGAAGATAAACGTATTGTAGCCTCTTGCGACCGCCAGTGCGCTCTCGCCGGATGGAACCAGTTTTCTGTCAAAAAATACGGACAGCAGTTCACCCAGCACGCTCGCGGAGATGGTATGCCTGCCGACGGCGCGCGCCTCAATGCTGATCTTGTTGCCACAGCGCCCGTCTGCGGAAACCTCACAGTTCCCCGGCGCACCGCCCTCTATAAAAATCAGTTCCCTGACCACGATTCCCTGTCTTTTCAAAAAGTGTATCAGCGCTTTGCGCTTGTGCTCGACCGGCATACTCACATGTACGACCGTGTCCGCCACGTCCGCAAAGGCGCTCGAAATCTCGTCGAGATGGTTTGCAAAGACTTCCTTTGTCTCCCGAATCTGCTGTCTGTAGAGCATGTCCCTTCTGTCGGCACAAAGCTTTTCCGCCTGCGGTATGTCGCGGTAAAGCCGTGCAAGCTCCTCATACGTCTCTGACAGGCAGTAGAGTTTTCTCTTACTGTAGCCGTTAAACAGATATCCCTCCACGACGCCTGCTTTATTTTCAGCCTCTTTTGAAGCTCTGGATGTTCTTACCTTCAACATGATCTGGTTCCCCCCTCTAATTCACTATGACAACCCCGCATAAGGGTTTACCTATAGTATAAATAGAGGAACCTTCATATTTTGTCAAACCTGTGCACAGTTTGTTATTTTTTTATTGACAAGAATCGCGCCGTGCAAAAATACACCGCTATCAGGTTCTGCCAAATAACGGTGCATCTTCTCAGTCAACTTCCTGAAATATGATCTCATTCTCATACACAAGCCCCAGTTTATCCTTCGCTACTTCTTCCGCATATTTCTTTGTCTTGGTGTACGTGGCAAACTCCTCAAGCTCTTTGGTGCGCGCCTCCTCCGCGGAAATCTGCTGCAAAAGCTCCTGCTCTCTCGCAGCGTATGCCTTTTCCTTCTGAACCAGCGTAATGGAATTGATGCCAACTACGCACGTCATAATCATAATTGCAAGCATCGCAGCCGCCATTCCAAGGCGGTTTTCATTCCTGGCACGGAGGAACTGCGGCGTTTTTCTCTTTGGTCTTTTTGCTTTTTTGGCGCTTTTGTTTCTTACTGCCTTTCTTGCTCTTTCTGCCATCTTTTGTTTCCTCCTTTCTGCCTTTTGCCGCTTTTTGAAAATACAATTTCATTTTATGACGTTTTTCTGCACACGTCAACCGAATTTTGCTGAATAGTTTGCGAATCAGTTTGTGAATCCTGCCGACAATAAAGTGCCTGACAAACCGGAAGAAGCGTCCGAGGGTCTGGTCAATCAGAAAATAACACCATTTTACAAAAAAACGTCCAGCCGTCAGCGCATAAAACAGCATTCCAACTGCTGCGCCCAGCACTGCCGCAAAGCGGATCACACCGTTATTTCCATAATAGAGCAGCGTAAAACTCAGTCCAAAGCAGGCTGTCCAGTACAGGATATCCTCCAGGTCCACGATAATGCGTGCATGTCTGACAAGACGCCGCAGCAGGCGGAGCAAGTCATAGGCAAATGCCATAAATACGCCCGTCATGATAGATGCCAGCCAGAAATGCCACTCCCTAACAATCTCCCTACTCATCAGCCAAACAGGCGTGTAAGCAGCCCTTCTCCTTTTTTCGCCAGTGTATTCTTGTCAGCGTATGCGAGGGAATCCACCTTCCCGTCCACGTCCGCCTCTCCCTTCTCCAAATCCAGCCGCCCCACGTGCAGGCTGCTGCCCTTGATGGTGAGCATTCCATCCACTGTCTCCATCAGGATATTATTTTCATCAAAAGAATGAACCTCGACCACCCCTGTGACCTTGCAGTCGCGCCGCTGCTCCATACTGAACTTGTGCTTGCTTTCCATCGTCAATATGCCTTCTCCCATATGAGTACTCCCTATATTATATGGGCGGGGCGGCGCTTATATGTATCGGAACAGCTCCTTTGCGTCATCCTTTTTGACAGTCTCCTGCACGTCGAGGATTTCCACTTTTGTCTCCTTGTTGCCAAACTGAATCGTTAGAATGTCGCCCACCCTGACATTTGTGGACGCCTTCGCGGGCTTGTCATTGATGAGAACGCGCCCTGCGTCACACGCCTCGTTTGCCACGGTCCGCCGCTTGATAATGCGCGACACCTTCAAAAACTTGTCCAGTCTCATTGTACTCCTCCCTTCTTGAAAGAATAACAACCGATGAAATCGCTCTCATCGGTTGTCCAACTATCTTATCTGTTTACCTCGTCCTTCAACGCCTTGCCCGGTTTAAACTTCGGTGCCTTAGAAGCCTCAATGTCGATCTCCTCTTTTGTCTTGGGATTTATTCCTTTTCTTGCTGCTCTCTCAGCTACTTCAAATGTACCAAAGCCTACTAACTGAATCTTCTCGCCCTTCTTTAACTCCTTTGCAACAACCTCTGTGAATGCTGTGAGCGCTTTCTCAGCATCCTTCTTTGTCATGTCTGCATGTTCAGCCATAGCGGCAACTAATTCTGTTTTGTTCATTGTGAACTCCTCCTATAAATTACTGTAGATAATTATCCTCTGCGTCCTTTTGACGCCTATATTTATTTATAGGCGAAAAGCCTAGCTTTGTCAAGAAAAAATACCTAAAATTTACTGAAAATTTGCGGATTTCAATACGGTTTGGCTATTTTGTCATAAATTTTTCTATTCTTCTATTTTGATGAGGTCTGTAAATGAATAATTTACGTCCTTTTCCTCCTCATCAATCTGCAACGTATAACTCCTTGTCTGGTAACCAGACTTCCTGAGCGTCACCACATGGGAGCCCGGCTCTTTGTTAAAACTGACAGGCGTGACACCTACATAGCTGCCGTCGAGATAGGCTTCCACGCCGTCTGGGGCGTCAATGTAAACTTTGTATTTCTCGGAGGAGGACAGGTAATGCTTCTCATTGTCCTTCTTTTCTTCGTCCTTCTTTTCGTCCTCGTCCGTCTTTTCATCGTCCTCGTCGTCCTCTGGCTCTGAGGACTTGGACTGGTACTTTTTGCTTGTCGTCTGCTCGTCGTCTTTTTCCTTATTGTCATCTTTGTCATGATCTTTGTCGTCAGAAGCTTTGCCAGACGATTTTTCAGAGGATTTTTCAGAGGAACTCTCCTCGCTCTTCTCCAGCTCTACGGCGATGTTCGCGGAGGGCTCGCCCACCCGTATGTACTGCGCGACGGTGTCATACCCGTCTGCCGTGATGCGCATCTGATGCAGTCCGTACTCGATTTCGACGGGCTTTGACACATTGACCTCCCTGCCGTCAATCGACACCTTCGCAGTGACCGGATTGAGCGTGAAAATCACTGTCCCCTTCTGAACGACCGTAATCTCGACTTCTCCCAAATCCCATGCCATCTCCTCATTTCTGGCAAATGTAATCTCCTGTGTGGCACTGCTGCCCTTGTGGCTGACCGTCACGGTGTGCGTCCCCTCCGGCACAGTCAGAAGCATATCATCTGTTATTTTCCGAATTACGCTATCTCCGACATCAATCCAGCCGTTCACAAAATAATCTTGATTTTGCAGGCGCAGATAGCCGTGCCCCTTCTCGACATGAAGCCCGTAAATCATATTTTTGTAGCCCCACACACTGAACTCGTCCATCGGGCTTACCTCCATCATGTCCGTCTCCCTGCCGCCCGACGCGACGACGACATGGCTGCTGATGTTGTAGAGCTCATTGCCGAGCGCAATCGTTCCTTTGCTCAAATCCATACTGTATCCGCTCACATTATGATAGCTGATGCAGTCAGGGTTCTCCCTGACATATGCCAGTGCCTTGCGCGGCTTGTAAAAGCGCACAGTGACGATGCTTCCCTCTTTTAACTGCTCCATCGAAAGCGCCTGCTCGTTCTTGTCATATACTGTTGTCGTACCGTCATACGTCAGTGTATACCGTCTCGATGACGCGATGTTCTGGAACTGTACTGTCTTTGCCTCCAAGTCCTTTTTGACCACGACTGCCGCGTCCTCCGAGTCGTAGATGCCGCTCCTGCTCATATCATCAGCAGCAGTCTCCGCCTCTGCCTGCTCCGCGGTACTGTCCGCTGGCTGGCTGGTCAAGAGCGCTGTAAACTGGCTGGCGTACTGCCCGCAGCCTGTCAATGCAAGCGCTGCTGCCAGCATCACAGCGGCAAGGATTGCGCTATGCTTCATTGTTTTTTTATTCATCTCTTTTTTATTGATCTCTTTTTTATGCAAACTTTTGTTCATACTCTCACCTTTTTCTTTATGAAAGGGCGTTAAGGCTGGCGTACAGCGCTTTCCGCCTGTCCTGCTTCACCGGAAATGCCGAGCGGTAGTACGCGGCATCGTCCGCCAGTTCATAGTAAATCATTCCCTCACTGCCAGACAGGCATGCCCGCACGCTGCCGTCAGGATTGATGACACAACTGTCACCTGTGTACCAGCTTTCGCCGATGCTGCCGACGCAGTTGACCGCAAGAATGTACACTTGGTTCTCAATCGCGCGCGCCTGCAAGAGCGCTTTCCAATGCGCACTGCGCTTCGCCGGCCAGTTTGCCGCCACGATGATAACATGCGCCTTCTCTGACAAAATCTGAAACAGCTCTGGGAAGCGCAGATCATAGCAAATCACGCTGCTGCACAAAATATCGTCCAGCGCAAAATAGGAAACAGCGCTGCCGCCCTGAAACTTCTCATCCTCCCCAGAATAGGAAAAAGGATGAAGTTTTGCATAATCTGAGCAGACACTGCCTTCCCTGTCCACGATGGTATAATGGTTTTCGCACTTGCCGCACACTGCCGTGCAGTCCTTGACCCAGCCAAAGCCGATACAGAGCCGGTACTTCCTTGCGAGCGCCTTCATGCGCGATACGGTCTGCGCATCACACTCCTTCGTGGCGCTGGTATTCATGGAAAATCCCGTAAAACTCATCTCCGGAAAAAATACGGCGCGGGCGCCCTGCATCACTGCGTCCTGAAGCCGCTTTTCAGCCTTTCTATAGTTCTCCTCCTTCGCCTCCCAGCAGATTGTTGTCTGTGCGAGGGCGATCTTAACTTGTTTTTTATCCTGTTTCTGCATCTTCTTCCATCTTCTTTCCTCTTTACGTAAACCTATTATAACGGCTTTTTGGCTTTGATACAACCTTTTTATGAAAAGAACTTGTTTAACAGCTTTTCCCTGTTTTTCTCCTGCCGAATCAGGCTTTCAAGTTTATCATAGTTGCGGTTTGGCATCCACGACTTTCTGGAATTGTAATAAAAGTTAATAATTTTCCAGAATTTCTCAGGGTATTCTAGGCGCAGGCACAGACTCCGCCACTCAATCGGCGGAAACACCCTGCGGTTCTGGTAGGCGTCGAGCATACTCTGCGCCATGTCGAGTGACCAGTCGCACTTTTCCGAAATTTTCCGAAATAATAGATAAAAGTCCCGCGCGCCTGCGTCATGCGCAAAGTGCTCAAGGTTGACAATCCCTGTGTAGGCGCCGCCGCTGCCTTTGCCAAATATGACATTGTGATACTGGTAATCGCCGTGGCAATAGAGTCCGTTGCTGTTGACATACGCTTCGTACTCCGCCTGAGACTCCTCTCTGGCACGCCTTGTCACCGCCACGGCCTTCTCCAGAAAATAATCATACTCTTTTAAAAGCGCACGCTCAAACTCTGTCTTATTATGCAGCTTTCTCAGATAATTGCGCACGCGCTTGCACTCGATGGTATGACGCTCCATCTCGTCGGCATAGAAAAAGACTGGCATCACGCATATTTTTTCCGACTGCGGCGTCATGAATTTCAGATGCAGCTTTGCCATCGCGCCGCACGCCTTGACAATATCCTCCTCATTCTTGTAGCTGCACTCTTTTCCCTCAACCTGCTCTTCTAATATGTACACGCTGTTGTCGATGTCCTTCACAAACAGCGCCCCCTCCTTTGTCCGAATGAGGGTGTCTGTCCGCAGACTGTCCTTGAGCTTGCCCTGCAATTGGAACAAAAGCTCGAGCTTCTCCGTCCTCCCCCGATACTCTTTGAGCACACGCATTCCCTGATCTGTATCACAGATAATGGTTCCGCGCCCTTTAAAGGTGCGGTTGACCGTCATATCATACTGTTCCAGCACATTCACTGCCTTGTCGTTCACAAAAAATCCCCCTCCACACAGATAATGATTTAATCTATCTTATGTGGCAGAGGGGTTGTTTATTCCACTATTTCGCGCGCTTTCTGCATTAAATATTCATGCGTGTTGTGTTCGGGCTCTTGTAATACGTCCTCCAAGAGCTGATTTAACAGCGCGCCGATCTGTTTTCCTTTGGGTACGCCCAGTGCGAGCAGGTCATTTCCTGTGATTTCCAGCGTCTTTAGGGAAATGCACTGGTTTCTCTCCAAAATTTCTGTATAGAGCTGCTCCACCGCATCAATCTGCGCAAGTTTTTGCTGCCGCTCATAGCTGCTCTGCGCCAGTGTATCCGCGCGCCACAGCGCCATCACCGGCCGAAAGTACTCCGCGCCGATTTTATTCACAGCGCGCCGCACCGCCCGCGCATTGGGCTCCGGCTTGTAGTCATGATAGCGAATGTACTTCTGTACTTTTGTCATCGTATCATTGTCAAACTTGAGCCGCCTGAGTATTCCTGCTGCCATCTGCTCACTCACCTCCACATGGCCGTGAAAATGGTCAATGCCCTGCTCGTCCGTGGTCTTAACCTCAGGCTTGCCAATGTCGTGCAGCAGTGCCGCAAGCCGCAGGCTCTTGTCAGCCTGTATGTGCAGAAGGCTCTGCATCAAGTGCTCGCCCACTGTATACTGATGGTGCGGATTGTGCTGCGCCGTCGCAAACGCCACGTCCAGCTCCGGCAGCACCGCCTTGGTGATGCCAAGCAGATAGGCGTCGCGCATAAAATCCGGATGGTCTGACAGTAAAAGCTTCACCAGCTCTGCCTGTATGCGCTCTGCACTGATCTGGCAGAGACTGGGTGCAAGCTGTTTTATGGCGGTCTTGGTCTCCTCCGCAATCGAAAATCCCAGCTGTGCCGAAAAGCGGACTGCACGCAGAATGCGCAGTGCGTCCTCGCCAAACCGCTCGGAGGCATCGCCGACGCACCGAAGCACGCCCTCAGACAAATCTTTAATCCCGTCAAAGGCATCGACAATTCCGCTCTTGTCGTTGTACGCAAAGGCGTTGATTGTGAAGTCCCGCCGTTTTAAATCTTCTATTAAATTCGCCGTAAAAATCACTTCTCTGGGGTGGCGGCTGTCCTCGTACTCGCCGTCAAGCCGGTAGGTTGTCACCTCGAAACCCTCGTGGTCTAACATGACAGTCACCGTGCCGTGCTGAATACCGGTGTCAATCGTATGTCGGAATACGTCTTTGACCTGAAGCGGCTTCGCGGAGGTGGTCACGTCCCAGTCGCTCGGCTGCCTGCCAAGCAGACAATCCCTGACACAGCCGCCAACTGCGTATGCCTCAAAGCCTGCCTGCTCTAGCTGCGATATGATGTAATTGACTTTTTCAGGTAATTGTATCTGTGTCATGCCTGCGTGTACCCTTTCTATTATTTCCGTTCATAGATTTTAAAACTCACAACTTTGGTGCCGCCGTACTCGCCCCTGCCGCGAAGTGTTACCTTTGCGGTGCCCTTTTTGTAATTATTGACATAGCTGTCTGGGAGAATCTCGTAGTCGTTCTTCGACAGCACCGCGCCGCCGACCGTGACGGTCAGATCTTCTGGCGCCAGTGTAACACTGCTGCCCGTAAAGTATTGTTTATGGTTGAGCGTCACTTTTGCCTTCGACAGCTTTTTGTTCGCCCCATAAATTTTATATGTAGCTGTGACATGCAGCATTCCTTCGTAATTTCCCTTGCCAATCACAGCCAGCTCGACTGTCACCACGGCACCGGACGGAAGTTTATCCTTCTTTCTGTCCAGCACCTTCCCGCCGCACTTGTAGATAACGCTGCTGTCGTAGTCCTTTCCTGCCCGGAGCTTCTTTCCGTTCGTGTCTGTCAGCACTGGCACGCTCACAAAGCCGCCCTTTTTACTGCTTGCGACCTGATCTGGCACGGAGACTGACACCGTTTCGATGCGTCCCCTGCCCACGGTGTAGGTCAGTGTGCGCTTTCCGCTAAAGTTGTTTTTGCCCTTCACTGTCACAGTGGCAGTTTTGCCGATCTTTTTATTATTTTTGTAGCTCAGTGTATAGTCAATATTTTCTGCCAAAATCTCCCCGTCATAGCAGAGGACAAGCTTAGGCTGCGCCCCGTCCTTCTCGTAAGGCTGTGTCTCTCCCTCCTGCTCAAACCAGACTTCGATGGCACTGTCGTCAATCGGGCGCGGCTTAATCTGGAACTTTGTCGTCATCTCGCCGGCATACTGCTCTCCTGTGCCGCGGATTGGCACATAGTACGTGCCCGCGCCGTTGTATTCATGCTGTACAAACTCATAGTCCGTGCCTGCTGCAAGCTGGTTTGTGCCATGCTCTAAGACTACCATCTCCTCGTCAAGACGGTTGCCGCCAGCCGTGTAGACCTGTTCGGCAATCTTCTTTGCCACCTTCACCTTGCTCATGGAGGTCATGCTTGACGTGTCCACAATGCGCAGGGTGGTCTTGGCTGTCCCGTTAAAATCCCCCTTGCCGGTGAGGAGCACCTCATACCCGCCAACCGCTGAGGGCGCCTCGGCATACGCCACTGTAAAATCCTTCTTGTTGGCAAGCTTTCTCCCATTCCACAAAACTGTCGGCACGGGCTTTTGCACTTTTCCTTTTTTGTAGGGCACTGCCATCTCCTCAATGGTCAGTCCGTCCGCTGTTCCGATATTGACCGGCCAAGCGGTATCCCATTTCGCATAGAGCGTGCGGTCTCCTGTACTGCCCTTTTCTATAGAAGTAATCCGTTCCTGAAATGTCTGGTCGCAATACCAGCCTGCAAAGGCAAGATTCGTATTCCCATGCCTCGGCGCTGCCAGTGTGACGTCCGCTGTTTCGATCGTGTAGGTGTCTGGATTTCCCCCCGTATCCTCTGCGCCGTTTAGTTCATACTCAATGTGGTACACAATCGGGCTGAACACTGCCGTAATATCAAGAGCTTTCTGAACATTTGTGTAGTTCTTATCCCATTTCTCAAACTGGTACCCTTTTTCGGCGTCCGGCGGCGCAGGTGCGGCAGCGCTGTCGCCCTGCTCAATCTTTGACGCGGTGAGCAGTTTTCCATGATGGTCAAAAAAACGTACCTCGTACACGGGTTTTCGCACCCATTTTGCATACAGCATCATATCGCCCGTGCTTCCTGTTCGGATACGCTCGACTTTTTGCGTAAACCCGTCGTCTGCAAACCAGCCCTCAAAGTTATAGTGCGCCCTCGACGGTGCGTGCAGCACAAGCTCCTCTGCCGCCACATCATATGTCACTGGGTTCTCAGGGCTGTTTGTGCCCTCATTCAGCTCATAGGTAATCTGATATGGAATCACCGACCAGTCTGCATACAGGCTCATGTCGCCTGTACTGCCCGCAGGAATATCCGCCACCGCAACCAGATGCGCCGAATCCGCAAACCAGCCGTTAAATACATACCCTGCCCGTCTGGGCGCTGCCAGACGGATTGTGTCTGTCTCGAACGTGTACTGCGCGGGATTGGCTGCATTGTCCGCCTTGCCGCCCAGTTCATAGGTGATCTTGTACTGTGCGGGCGACCATTTTGCATACAATACAACATCGCCCGTTGTTCCCTGCTCGATGGCAGTCACCTGCTCACGATACTGAGCATCTGTATACCAGCCCTCAAAATCATATCCCGTTTTTGAAGGCGCCTCCAGGCGCAGGGCAGTCTCAACCGTATATTCCTCCACATTGCTGAGGGAATTCGTGCCCTCTCCCAGCTCATAGGTAATCGTATACGGAACCGGTGTGTATACCGCCGTGACAGTCTCGTCCTGCCTCACATCGCAGTAGTTCCCCTCCCAGCCTGAAAACTCATACCCTTGGGGGATTTCCAGTCCGTCAGGCGGTGCCGCATAACTTCCCTCCGCGACGCTGCGCGTTTCAAGGACTGTGCCGTCTCTCTCCTGAAACGTGACGGTACAGGTCTTAGATTCATCAAAGGAATAGAGCGGGCTGTTTCCCGATATGTTATAAGAAGCCCTTTTTGCATAGTATATGGTATTGTTGTCCTTGGTAAAACCATAAATATTATCTTGCTCCTCCTCTGCGAGCGCATAGCGCACCACGCTCCCGCAGTCCTCCTCGGTCACATCAATGTAGGAGATGGTTTTATTGTCATTAAAATACAGCCTGTTTCCGTCCAGCGCCAGTCCAGAATAGGGCGTGTCGAGCGTGAGCAGCATATCCGCCTCACCAATTCTGCTTCCCTCGGCGTCGTGAGCATACACCCTGCCCTCGAGCTGCTTTTTGTCCGTAACATAATAGTACTGTCCGTCTGCTGCGCTGCTGTCATACACAAGCGGCGAGCGCACTGTTTTCCAAAATGCATTGTCATACGCGGTGCCGTCTGCCTGAAGGTCCACAATTCCGCTGCCCTTGGTCACATACCAGTCGTGATGGCTGCTGTGCTCATAATAGCTTTTTTGAAATTCTTCGTCCGACTGGAGCATATACGAGTGGCGCACCTGTCCGGGTTTGTCCCATGTCGGGTCGTCCCATGTCGCGTCAACTTGGTACAAAGCGCCGTCAATCTCCACGAGATTCCACGCGTGGTTCATCTTGTCGCTTGTCACAATATAGCTGTTGATGCCAAATTCATTCAGCAGGTATTTATAGGCGAGTGCATAGCCCTGACAGACTGCAATCTGGTTTACCAGCACGCCGTAAGCGCCATACGACACCGCCGGGATTGTCTTGTCTGCCAGACGCTCTTTGTCATATTCACAGTTCAGCACAATATAGTCATGGAGTGCGATTGCTGTCTGCAAGTCATCCATATCCGCTGACACCGCCTTTTTTGCGCGCTGCACGCCCTCCTGAAAAGCGCTGTCGTCAATGTCTGTATAGTAGCTGGGGGATATTTTGGTGATGAGCTTCGAGCTTGTCAGATAGCTCTTTTTATATCCTGTCCGCACATAATACAAATCCGGATGGTCATTTACCACCGCATAGTACAGCATTAAAAGCTGCTGCGTATCCTCTGGTTTATCATTATAAAATCCATAATCACGCACTTGAATGGTAGTTTCCCGATTCTTCAAGGCAGTGTACAGCTCGGACGCAAGCTGCTCCAAGTCCCCTTGGGCGAGCAGCTTGGCACGGTCCTCGTCCGCCCCATACACACAGCTTCGCCCGTCCCCGCTGGAGTCCATCACCTGAAAGCCGCCCGCCTGAAACATGAAATCAGGATTTCCCTCCTCATACGCCTCCTCCTCGCTGTCCTCTGTTTGTAACGTACTGACGGAGGCTGTGAGCGTCTTGCTCTCCGCAAAGGCAGCGTCCACAGGCTGTTCTGGAGGCATGGACTCTGTGCCGTACTCTTGTGTGCTTTCAGTCTCGGCTTCTGTGCTGAGGTCTGTTGCAGGCTCTGTCGTTTCCGCAGTGACAGTCTCCGTACTTGCTTCGATGCTTGTTTCGGTATTTTCATCTATCGTTGTATCGGTATTTTTATCGTTCGTTGCATCTGCGTTTCCTTCTGTATTCTCTTCCGCGCTTGTTTCTTTATTTGTTTCAGTGCTTGTCTCCGGCATGAAATCTGCCGCGCTTTCGACCGCTGCCATTTCCTCTGCCTGCTCTTGCATGACGAATAGTTCTGTACCTGCTGGCTGTGATGTGACCTGTTTGGCATTTCCCGCGGCATGCACAGTTCCTGCACACATCTGAAATGTCATTGCAACTGCCAGCATTCCCGATATCATTCTTCTGTACATAGCATCCCTCCTGTTTTATTTCTACTACTATGTCCATTCCTATATCAACCGCTCTTTCGCTTTATCATTGGAGTGCTTCCTATTTGAAATTCTTCCAATTTATAAGACCCCTGTTCTCTTTATTATACGCAACTCCTGCGAAAAAATCAATTGCAGAATGACACCGGGAATGCTTTTGGAAATGCTTTATCCTTCTAAAGCGAGCCTTCTAATCCTGCCAATCGCCTCCTTCACCGGCACGAGCAGAAGCACCACGATGCTCACGCCAGCCTCCGCAAAGATATAAATGCCATTGTACACCATTGAATACGGAAGCACGTTCCAGCCCTCCCATGCATACGAGGCAAAGAAGATACAGCCCGACGCCACGGTGAACACATAGCGCCCCAGCACACCCACAATATAGCCCTTGAGCAGCCCATTCCTGGCATTGGAGAAAAGCCCTGACAGCCCAAGCGCGCCAAATGCCAGCAGATAATCCATCACAAGCTGCATTGGATACAAAACATAAGGGTCTGCCACAAGCTGCAGGACGCCGTATGCAAGCCCGGTCATCAGCCCTGCGCCAAGCCCGAAGAAATATCCGGGCAGGCAGGCAACCAGCATGGACAGCAGCGTGATCGAACCGCCCGTCGGAAAGTGAAAGAGTTTGATGTTCGAGAGCACCGTGCCGAGGGCAACTGCCATTGCGCAGAACACGAGCTGCCGGATTGTCATCTTCCCGCTTCTGCTACCTTCTGCATTTACCAGACTGCCGTCTTTTTTGTCGCCTTTATGCGCCTGCTTTTGTATCCGAATATGAAGCCGCGCAAATGTGACCGCAGCCACAAGCAGTACCACAATCACCGCCGCAAGCAGGGCGTTTCCAAGTGCCGTCGGGACATAGGTAGTCTCGTCCCAGTCGTTTACTACTACATTGTACAACATAAAAAAATCCTCCTTCGTCTGCGCGAGGAGGTCAGCATCGTAACTGTTGATAGATCTTCTGGCTTTACACAGCCGCATAGCCTGATGGTATTTGCAGCCTGTATTCCGACAGAATCTAAACAGTTAAAGTCCCATTATTCCCATATTGCTTCCTTACGCCGGTATTATCCGGTTCAAGTAATGAGGGTAAAGTCTCAGCGATGTGCACCCCTAGCGTAATCTGATATATGTTAGCGTACTACACTGCGCCGGCTGTCCAGCCAGCGCCTTCGTACAGGAATAACTATACCGTTTCATGATTTTATTGTCAAGTTAAATTTTTGTATACCATAAATCAGCTTTTAATAGACAATCCGGTAATAACTGCGCGATGTAATGCGGAATACGATAAAATAAATCACCGCAAACACTACGGATGTCACCACCAGACAGCCGACAAACAGCTCTGTATTCATCAGGCCGAACACATACATGATTATCTTTAACATCGGAAATGCCATTGTCAGATGAAGGACGGCAACGATAATCGGCATAAAAAATACGGTTCGCACCTGCGTGTTGATTGCAGCCTTCACCACATCACGCCCCATGCCGACCTTGGTCATAATCGCAAATCTCTCCCTGTCCTCATAGCCCTCCGAGGTCTGCTTGTAGTAGATAATCATCACTGTGATCATCAGAAACAAAATTCCAAGAAACAGCCCGAGAAACAAAAAGCCGCCGTTTAATGCCATGTACTCTTCACGCTGATGCGCCCTTGACATGAGCATACCTGATGTGAACGCTGTAGTTTCCTTGCACGCCCCAAGCGCCTCCTCCACGGCTGTTGCAAACGCCTTTCTCTCCTCCGGCGTCCCATCCGTATCCAGTTCGATATGGTGGCGCACTTCATAAGCCGCAAACGGTTCCAGCGCCTGCTCGTCCTCCACCACAATGTAAATCACCTGTTTATTGCCAAGAACTGCCTGAAGTTCGCTGTCTGGAAAATCGTCTGGAAACGTTGTCTTATCCGCCACTAAATACGTTGTCCCAAAAATTTCAATAGAGTCCTCCTCAAAAAGATGTGATGCTGCCACCATCACGCTTCCCGGCGCAATCGGCTCATAGGTATGCCCTGTAAATTTCTCATAGTCCGCCCGCGCCATCACATAGAGCATCCCCATATCTGTAAAATCGTAAGCAGGGTTTTCATTGTCATAGCGCTCTATCACATTTCCGTCCATGTGAATCACCGTCACAATGTCCATATATGATGACACATCTGTCATTTCTCTGTTCTGCTTTTTTGCCGCCGCCGCAACCTGCTCTACAAGGTATTCTCTGTCTGCCCGCGCTGGAACATGGTCAAAATACTGCGTTGCGCTGATTTCTTTTGGAAAATTTTGTTTCAGAGAATCCTCCACGCCCGCATACAGGCACACCGTCGTCGAGATGATTACCAGAACCATGGTGGACAGCACACAGATATTGGCAAGCCCGACCGCATTGCGCTTCATGCGGTAAAGCATTCCTGACACAGTGATAAAATGTGTCGTCTGATAATAGTATTTCTTATTATTTTTGAGTATTTTTAAAAAAGCAATACTCACAGACAGAAAGAGCGCATAGGTCCCGACAATCACCAGAAGCACCGCTATAAAGAACATATTGACCGCTTCCAAGATGCCCTGAACGGTCACGGCAATATAATACCCTGCAACGATGCACCCAATGCCAGCCACTGCCGAAATCCATTTTACCTTAGGTTCACGCTCCCCCACGCTGTTGCCGTGCAGCAGTGCGACCGGATTGGCAAGGCTGACCTGCAAGAAATTATAGAACAGCATAAGCACATAGACGAGGCCAAACAGCTCAACCGTCTGCAAACAGCCCCAGCCAGAGACATAAAACGGAATACTTTCTGACATTCCTGTCAGTTTTGCCAGAAACATTGCCACCAGCTTATGAAACACAATCCCAAGCACAAGGCCGCCGCAGACCGTAAGCACATACAAAATCACAGATTCCCACGCCATCACTTTTGCAATATGCTTCTTTTCCATGCCGAGAATGTTGTAAACCCCCAGCTCTTTCTTGCGCCGCTTCATCACGAAGCTGTTTGTGTAAAATAGAAAAATACCAGTGCACAGCGCCACGATTACGAGACCCATCGTCAAGATCAAGTACACTGTGTCTGCGCCGCGCATCGCCGCAATTGCCTTGCTTCCCTGAATGGCACGCATGATGTAAAACATCATTGCAGACACAATTCCAGCCAGAATGTAGGGCAGATAAAACTGCCGGTTGTTTTTTAAGTTGGTCACTGCCAGCTTGCAATATAAACAATTCATAAAAATCCCTTTCCTGTTTACGAGTCTAAAAAAGTTATTTGGCAACGTATTGCCGCAGTTTAAGACACATACATTTCATCTGCCTTTTGAAGCCCAGCGCCCGAATCCGTCCGGTTGAATTGGCACTCCGGCGGAAACTGTGCGCCCTCCGCTTTCTGTGCCAGCACGGTGAGCGTATCCGATATTCTTGCGTAGAGCTGCTCATTGGTCAGATTACCGCGGTAGAGCTGGTGGAACACCTCGCCATCTTTGATAAACATAATGCGGTCCGCGTGGCTTGCCGCATTGGTGCTGTGTGTCACCATGAGGATTGTCTGCCCGTCGCGGTTAATCTCCCGAAACACATGAAGCAGCCCCGCGGACGCCTTGGAGTCGAGCGCGCCTGTCGGCTCATCTGCAAGAATCAACTGCGGACTGGTGATGATTGCCCGCGCTACGGCTGTGCGCTGCTTCTGCCCACCCGAAACTTCATACGGATATTTTTCCAGTAGCTGCGCGATGCCGAGCCTCTCTGCAATCGGGGTAAGACGCTCCTCCATCTCCGCAACCGGTTTTCTCTGCAAAACCAGCGGCAGCAGAATATTGTCCTTGAGCGAAAAGTTGTCGAGCAGATTAAAATCCTGAAATACAAATCCCAGATTGTCGCGCCGGAATGCCGAGATTTCTTTTTCCTTAATGCTTGTCAGGTTCTTTCCGTTTAACAGCACCTCTCCGCTGGTCGGTCTGTCAAGCGACGCGAGAATGTTTAACAGCGTCGTCTTGCCCGAGCCGGATTCCCCCATAATCGCCACATACTCCCCCTGCTCGACGGTGAAATTCATATTAGAAAGTGCCTGTACTTTCGTACTCCCGAAACGGGTTGTATAAATTTTGCTGACATTTTTTACCTTTAAAATAGACATAGTTTGTTCTCCTTTTTTGATTGCTCCTCTATCTGCCTTATGAGTACAGTATAGCAAAAAAGGAAACTGCCAGCCATTTGTCAGGCTTACATTTTCCTTTGATTTCTTACATTGTTGTAAGGAACATGTTATAAAAGCTGTTCCAAAAGGCTTCACACGTCTCTCATGCCCCCTATCACAATCTCAGCCTTCGTCCCTTTTCCCTGTGCTGAGGTAATGTGAAACGAATGCCCCAGTTTTTCCAAGATGGACTGGCACAGATACAGCCCGATTCCCGTGGAATATTGGTCAGCATGTCCGTTGTAGCCGGTATAGCCTTTCTCGCAGACCCTTGGAAGGTCCTCAGCGCGAATGCCGATTCCTGTATCTTCTATAATAATCCGCACGCTTTCGTCATAAGCATCACAGAAAGCTTGTGCTGCTTCATCGCAATGCCCGTGCCCCGCCTTTTTTTCATCAGGCTCAGAAACTGCGCCGCCACATGGCTGTCCGGCGCAGCATACCCGTATCGTGACGCCGCCCTGTCTGGTGTATTTGACGGCGTTTGACAAAAGCTGGTCCAGCACAAACCCCAGCCATTTTTTGTCCGTGACTGCCATGAGCTGCTGCGGCGTGTATGACAGACGAAGCTGTTTCTGGATAAACTGTCTTGCATACTTGTGAATCGACAGTTTTATCACCTCGTCCAGCATCACATTCTCAAACACGAAATCGTTTGTCTCCGCGCCAAGCCGCGTGTACTGCAATGCCATATCGGCATACTGCTCTATCCGGAAAAGTTCGTTCTGCATCTGGCGGCATTTTATGACACACATGTCATCTTGCAGAGCCTCCTCCAATTCAAGAAATGTACTGATCTCCTCATCAATCAGCAGCCTGAGCGCGGCAATCGGTGTCTTAATCTGGTGCACCCACATGGAATAATATGCGGTCAAATCCTGCTGGCGGCTGATTAATTCGTTCTGAATCCGGTCCTTCTCCTTCACCAGCACGTTGATACAGTCCTGATAATACGTTTCGTATAAGTATTCTGGCACCTTCATCTCATTTTGCACCACCGCAATATTTTTGCGCATCTCCTTTAGCTGCCGAAGGCTTTCACAGTGCCTGCCAAATCCCAGAACTGCCGCTGCCACAGTGACAAAGACGCACAAAAGCATTCCATAGCCGATTTCATGCGCGGGGATTCCATTTAGCAGCATCGTCGCGGTCATCACCAGCGCAAGAAACAAATTTACTGTAAGCCATCCGCTGTTTTCCCTGAGATATATACGAAAATCAATCATTCCAATCCTCCCTGTCCATGCCGATTACCCTATGCGGTAGCCAATCCCTTTCTTGGTCTGTATAAAGTCCGAAAGCCCTGCGCTCTCGAGCTTCTTCCGCAGACGGTTCACATTTACTGACAGTGTATTTTCATCCACATAGCTGTCACTCTCCCACAGCTTTGTCATGAGCGTGTCTCTCGCCACGACCTTTTCCTTATTTTCCATCAGCACCTGCAAAATACGCAGCTCGTTTTTGGTCAGCTCCAGCTTCTCGCTGCCGTACACCAGCACCGCCTCGGTGAGATTCAGCATCGCGCCCCGGTGCTCGAGCACCACACTCTGACTCACAAAATCATAACTCCTGCGCAGCATTGCCTGTATTTTCACCGTGAGGACGTCCAAGTCAAAGGGCTTTGCGATAAAATCATCTCCGCCCATATTCACCGCCATGACGATATTCATATTGTCGGCTGCGGAGGACAAAAAGATGACTGGTACCTTGGAAATCTTGCGAATCTCACTGCACCAGTGATATCCGTTGTAAAATGGCAGTTTAATATCCATCAAGACTAGCTGCGGCGCCGCCCGCACGAACTCCGGCATGACATTTCCCAAATCCTGCGCACATTCGACGGCATACCCCCAGTTTTCCAGATGGCGTTTTAATCCCGCCGCAATCATCTCGTCATCTTCGACTATGAAAATTTTATACATTGCTGATTCCCCCCATTTTTAATAAAAGAATAGCATCTCAATCCTGCAAATTCAAGCATTGTTTTATCATTTTCCGCATTTCATATCAAGAAAAAATCCTTCCTCCAATGTATTCTATTATTCGGTACCAAATTCTCCCGCTTTCTGTTATAATAACTCCAGACCAACCAAGCAAATCACACTTCAAAGGAGTTTTATATGCGTACATACACCCCCGGCAAAGTATTGTTAATCGGAATCAACGCCAAATACATTCACTCGAATCCTGCACTCTACAGCCTGAAAGCCTACGCGGACAAGTATTATCCAGACCGTCCAGACGGCTGTGTCCTCGAGATTGCAGAATATACCATCAACCAGCCCGCGGAGACCATTCTCGCCGAAATCTATCGGCAAAAGCCACAGCTTGCGGCTTTTTCGTGCTATATCTGGAACTGGACGGTTGTGCAAGAGCTCTTACAAGAGCTGCCAAAGGTTCTGCCTGACACTGCACTCTGGCTTGGCGGGCCGGAGGTTTCTTATCATGCTGCGCGTTTGTTGCAGACCTATCCCCAGCTTGCAGGCATCATGGTCGGTGAGGGCGAGGAGACATTTCTCGAACTGCTGCACGCTTACTGGGAGAACAAGCCCGCACTGTCTGATATAAAGGGAATTGCGTGCAAAGAAGGCTTTACCGGCGAGCGCGGATTAGTAGATCTCAACCGCCTGCCCTTCCTGTACACGCCGTCTGCCGGTTTTCCCGCCGCCTTCCAGAACCGCATTGTCTACTACGAGTCCCAGCGCGGCTGTCCGTTCCAGTGCGCCTACTGCCTCTCCTCCATCGACAAGAAGGTGCGTCTGCGCAGTATGGACACTGTAAAATCAGAGTTGCGCTATTTTCTGGACAATCAGGTGCCGCAGGTAAAGTTTATCGATCGCACGTTCAACTGCAATCCAGCACATGCACTTGAAATTTGGACATACTTGGCAGAAAATGACAATGGTGTCACTAATTTTCACTTTGAAATCGCGGCGGATTTGCTGACAGCAGAACACCTTGAGGTGATGCGCAGTATGCGCCCCGGCCTGCTTCAACTTGAAATCGGCGTGCAGTCTGCAAATGAACAGACCTTAAAAGCGATTCACCGCCACATGGACCTGAACGCACTTGCCAAAACGGTTGCTGTCCTCCACAGCTTCCAGAATATCCACCAGCATCTTGACCTGATTGCCGGACTTCCCTATGAGGACTATGACAGCTTCGCGGCTTCGTTCAACACGGTATACGCCATGATGCCCGACCAGCTACAGCTCGGCTTTCTGAAAGTGCTAAAGGGTTCCCCGATGGAAGCGCTCGCCAGTGAATATGGCATTGTATACAACAGTAAACCGCCCTATGAAGTGCTGTACACCAAGTGGCTTTCCTATGACGATTTACTGAAATTAAAGGGTATTGAAGAAATGGTAGAGCTGTATTATAATTCCAGCCAGTTTTCACACACACTCCCCGTACTGGCACAGTACTTCGCCTCACCGTTTCACATGTATGAGGCGCTCGCAGACTACTACCGCACCAATGGATTTTTTACCAGCACCCCCTCTAGGAGTTACCGCTACCAAGTACTGCTGGATTTTGCATGTACTGTCGCCGCAGGCAAGCGTACACTGTTTGCCGAGCTGCTTACTTTTGACTTGTATCTGCGTGAAAACTTAAAAAGCAGACCCAGCTTTGCCCCTGATTGCAAACCCGCGCGGGACAAAGTGCGCAGTTTTTATGAAAAGGAGGCGCAGGCACCGCAATTTTTAAACGGATATGGGGGGTACACCTCTGTACAGCTTTTGCGAATGACCCACATTGAGCAATTTTCCTATCCCGTCTGGAAAAAATGCCCTGCCGACCAGATCAAGGAACTGGAAACCCCCGCTTATCTCCTCTTTGACTATAAAAAGCGCAGTGCATTGACACATGATGCAGTGTACTATAATGTTATCTTGTAATTACAATCGAGCAGGGAAGCCCCTACTTGCGCGCTGAACGCGTCTGCGTATAAAAAGTAAAAGAACCCCTGTGCACAAATTCAATGTCTGTGCACAGGGGCTTCTATTTTACTTTATTCTTTACTTTATTCTGTTATTATGGATTCACGCCAAGCGCTGCCCAGCTTGATGCGCCGATTAGCGGCAGTGCAAACTGTGTGTAAGCTGCTGACTGCGGTGTGTCAATGTACTTAAATACATCGTACATCATCTTGGGTGTGGTCGCAAGACCATTTGCATCACAGTTGTACAGTCCGCAGGCAATCTTGTCTGAATTTTTCTCATAGAGATTATCTATAGTCCTGTGTACGATAAAGCCCTTAATCAGCGGATTCTTCTCTGCAAGCTTGTATGCGTAAGCAAAGGACGCCGCCTGTGTCGCCTCGTCAGAGGTCATAGAGTTAAACAAAATCTCTGAGATAATGATGTAGCGAACCTGTCCATTCGGTGCAAGGAACGCCGGCTGGCTCATATAGCTCGTGAATACTTCCATGTTCTGAGGATTGATCATTCTGGTGTTCGGTGTGTGGTCAATCAGGTTCATTCTCTTGTAGTTTGCTGGCATATCCCAGAATTTGGCAGCAGTCAGTGGTACCGGATGCGGATGCCATGCCACGCCCCAGTCAATATTTCCGTGGGAAACCACATCAATATTAAAGGCATCAATGAATTTCTTCGCGCCATACTGGTTTGCCGTGCCGTCCTCCCAGTTCCAGCGCTGGTCAATACAGGTGAGCACTCGCGCGTTGGCATTTTCACTCTTGATGGCATTGTAGCACATGCGGAATGCCTTCTCATACTCAAGTGCAAAGTTTGACGCATTAAAGTTTCCTGCAAAATACCATGGGTTATTATTGTTGACCTCATTGCCGATAATCCAGTTTGTGATCAGTCCTGTCGCCGGATTGCTATAGCGCGATGCGAGGAAGGACATCAGTGCCGCGATCGACTCTGCACCCTGCTGCTCGTCGGTGTTGAACGCATAATGCCTGTAACCCGGCACACGTCCAGACGGTTTTACGGTGAGCGCTGTCGCTGCATTGTAGTAGTTGACAAGGTTCATGGTCACTTCTACTTTCTGTGAAGCAAAAATGGTCATAACCATGTCATACTCTGCCACGATTCCCTGATTAAAATTATATGTTTTTCCATTGTAATTGTATGGAAGCGCAGGTCCCGGCTGAAAGAATCGGTCGATTGCCATCTCATAGCTTGCATGCTGTACGCCAAGGTCTGGCATAGATACCATCGCCGCATTGTCTGCTGTGATTCCCTTGATGGAAAGCGGAACGGGATTCACTGCGGTGTGTGTGGCAAGTACCTCTGGATTGGTGATATAAAATTCTTGGCTGACCGGTACAAATGCACCGCCCTGTACTGCTGCCACTACAAATTTTGAATAAAGCTTGGAATTGGCTGTTCCCTGATCCAAGGCTGTCACAAAAGTCACTGTAGGCGCATTCGGTGTCACCGCACAGAAATCAGATCTTCCGCTAATAGAATTTTGATACGGTTTCATCTCAAACAAATACAGGTTTCCGTCATCACTTGGCACGCCGTCCGCAGCCGCAACGACTGTAATCTGGTTGCCGCCGCTGATAATGCATTGGCTGATGGCTGCTGTCCCCGCAGCGGCAGCGGTCATCGACATAAAGCACACAAATACCATGCACAGCGCTGCCCAGAGCGTCAATTTCTTCTTCATGAATCTAACTACCTCCTATGTGCGGAATCCCCTCAAAATAACATAGATTCCTAAGAAAATGAATTAAAATAGTTAACAGTTATAAAGAGTATAGCATCTCCCCCGCCGTTTGACAAGGGTATTGAGCGTTTTATTGCAGCCCGACCTGCGCCCAGCTCGTGATGCCGAGTACCGGCAGGGCAAAATCCGTGTACTCCGGCGAATTTCCCTTATCCATATTTGCAAACACGCCAAATGCATACTTGACGCCTGTTTCTGTGCGGATACCAAGCGCCATGCCGTCGCCCTTGATCTCCGCCGCATGGTCTACCTGCCTGTGGAACACAATTCCCTCAATGAGCGGATTGGCGTCAGTCAGTTTGTAGGCAAAGACAATAGACGCCGCCTGCGTCAGCTCGTCGGTCGGTATGCTGGTGCTGTAAGAGGTAAAACCCATCTCCGTGATCAAAATGTGCCGCACACCGCCGTTTGGCGCAAGCATCGCAGGCTGCATCATATGGTTTGTCACCACATCTGTGTTTGCAGGATTGACAAACTTGGAGTCGTCTGTATGGTCAATCAAATTCAGTCTGGCATACTCCGACGGAAAACTCCAAAAACGGCAGTTATGCATTGGCGCCGGATAAGGATGAAACGACAATCCCCAGTCAATATTCCCGCTGGCGCTGATATATGCTGCAAAGGTGTCCAAAATCTCCTTCGCCGCAAACTGCCCTCTCGTGCCATCTTTGTAGTTCCAGCGCTGGTCAAAGCTCGTAAACACCCGCGCACCGCTGTTCTGGCTCTTGATGGCATTATAGCACACACGAAATTCTTTGGCGTAATGCGCGGCGAGCGTGTCCGCCGACACATTGCCCATATAATGCCACGGATTACTGGAATTGACCTCGTTGCCAATCACCCATGTATGAATCGTGCCCATCGAGCCGGAATAACGGTTTGCCAGAAAGGACATCAGCGCCGCTAATTTCTCCGTCGGAACCTGTTCATCGACGTTAAATGCATAACAGTTCTTTCCAGCCAAACGCCCCGATGGAACCACCAGATCAGATGCCGCCGGGATATATGAATTTTTGATAACCATGACCACATTGCAGCCTGCCCCCGCAAGTCTGGTGCAGACGACATCATACTCGCGCACTACCGACGCATTAAAACTATACGTCTTTCCATTATAAGTGTATGGTATCCCGCCCGCCGTGAAGAAACGGCTCACGTCCAGCTCATAAGAGGCAAAGCCCACGCCCAGACTGGCAAGCTCATCACTGTAGCGCCAGTCGGCAGTCAGCCCCTTTTTGCTCCTCGCCGGATAAGCGGTTGACTTTGCCGCCACCGCCTCCGGATTGGTGATGTACATCTCATTGCTCACCGGCACAAAGCTGCCATTTTGCTGCACTGTTACCACAAAGCGCGAATACAGCTTTGACGAAGCACTGTTGAGATGAAGCGGAACGGAAAAAACTGCCGACGCTGCCGCAGGCGCCTTTGCGCAGTAGTCTTTCCGCGCGCCAACCTCAAGCTCATAGGGTTTTAATTCAAAAAGGTAATACGTCTCATCTGCCGACGCTGGCACTGCTATGCTAGAGGCTGTCACTGTGACATTTTTCCCGGAAATCACACACTGCTCTACCGTGACCGCGGCCTCCGCAGCATGTACTACATCTATGCCGCAAATGCCAAGCTGCAATACAACTGCGAGAAACAGCGCAAGCACAACCGCCAGTCCTGCTCTTTTGTTTTCCTTCATTCTTCCAACTCTCCCTTATTTTTTCTTTAAATAGGTAATAAACGCATTGCCATTCTGCCGGAACAACTCCGTGGCATCATTCATTCCCACCTTGTACACCGTTCCTGACTGCGGATTCATCACCACGACATTCAGTTCGTTAAATCCAATCACCAGCATCGCACTGTCATTTTCAAGCGAGACGAGCACCGGAATGTCTTGATTGACATAGTACAGTATCGCGTCCAAGCTCACGCCCCTCAAATCAAGCGCTGTCGCGCCGTTGATGTTCTCCTCCAGAATCTGCCGCACGGTCTTTCCTTGGTCAAGCATGGGCTGCACATTCTTAATACTCCCGCAAAACTCTAGGATTGTCTCAAGGCAGACCGCCAAATCAGAGTTATCTTCTCCCCGCTGTTTCCCTGTGATTGCCATAATCTGATTCCGGGTGCTGCGCGAAGAGCGTTTCCAGATATAGTCGCCGTTCTGGTTGACTACAGTCCCGCTGATGCTGTAGGCGAGGTTAATCGCCTCCGACTCGTGGGTGAACGTGCCGTCAATCCCATATTTTCCATAGACATAATAACGGCTTACAGGCTGCTTGATCTCCACCGCAAGCTCTCTTGCGCCCTCAAATAACACCTGTAACGGTTTCGTGTTTTTCGGTTTTTTAATCTCCATGCCATTTTTGAGGACAAGCTGGACAATCTTCTCATACGTCTGGGTCACAACCACCTCCGACGAGTTGTATCCAAGCTCGTCTACCAAGTTGTTGACAATCTGGTCGTCCGCCGTGCTGGTGTAGCTGCCATCTTCCTGCTTCACAACCCGCATGAGCGAGATTAAGTTCTCCTCGATTACTGCCTCTGTCACATAAATGCCCTCTTGGGAGTACGTCTTTAGCACCTCACCGCGCTCGTTTTGAATATAGACCGTGTTCATCGGAAAGGTCACAGAGCCTGAAAAGTCAATACGGATATCGTCAAACTCCGCGACACCGTAAATCAGATCCTCCTCTATAAAACCAAGCGGCAGCATACGGCTGGTGCCTGATGTCTCGATTTCCTGCGTCTCCCCGGTGTTGAGGTTCATCAAAATCAGCTTCGTACAGTCATACGCGTCGGCTGAGTTCTGCCACACCAGCATTTTGTTGGTATGGGACACCTGAAAACTGCCCTGCTGCAAATTCTGGGCAATCTCCTCACACGTGAGCTTCATCAAGTCAACCGCCAGAATCGAACCGTCCAGATACATATAAAATATTCCATTCTTATTAATATAAGAAAGCTGCTCCATATCCGTTTTGAGTGTCGCATATGCCTTGTTATATGGAATAAAGATTAACTCCTCGACGGTGTTGAGCATGCCATTGTACTCATAGACCTGCACGCCGATGCTGCCCTCATGCCGCCCGCGGTTCATATAGCCGTACACCATAAAGCGCACATTCTCTGTCTCGTCCACATTCAGAATCTTGATATCATGGTTGTCGTAATTGCTTCGGGGGTCGTCGCCGTCATAAAAACTAAACAGATACGCGATTTTCTTGTCCGCTGCATGATAACAAAACAACTGGTTTTCATTGACAAAGGCAAGATTTGAGCCGCCGTCGCTCTCCATCATCTGCACATTGCTGTCGCGGATACCCAGCATAATTTTGCTGCCCCCGTACACATCTGCCGCGGGGTCAAAGATTTGGTTCATACTGCGCTCATAGTCGAGCAGATACGTCCTGTCCGGCGTGTGGCGGATTCTGAAAAACTCCACCACATTGTACTGGTCTGTCTTTTTCCCTTCTTTTGTCTGCACTCTGTAGTGCATTCGGATAGACGCAGTCTGTGACTCAATCTCGCTAATCACAATCTGCGGCTTTGAGATTTGGGACACATTTAAATCTGCCCATGTAATCTGCTTGAGGCTGCTATGAATATCGACATGGCTCAGCGTCGTGTTATCGCCCTTTGAATTGGGCTCAAGATAGGTCACAAGGTCCTTTGCGCGCTCCTTGTCAAAAGTCTTGTCATGAAACTCTCTGACAAAGAGCAGCTTCTCATAGGTGTTGTATCCCTCACTGTCAATAATGCGCGTGTAGTACCGCACCGTCTCATTCTGGATTTTCACCATCAGTATCCAGTTGTACTCAACCCCCGTCTCAATCAAATCCTTGATGGTCACTGTCGCCTGAATCCTGTCATCGGTTTCCTTGTAATCGCTGACCTTTGTTTTTTCAACAAGGCGCGCACCGTCTATGCTTCTCACCTCAAAGGTGATGTCGCTGATTTCATTGTCGTATTTGTCGATCACAAATCCAAGTGTCCGCCCGTCTCCAAGCGGTGTGATCGTATCCCTGAAAAAACTGCCGTCCATCTCCTGCCGCAGTCCGTGCAAATAATTGTACGCAATCCCCTTCGTGGTGATGTGCACCAGCGGCAGCGTTGCCTGTGCCATGTTCGTCGTCAGTTCCTTGTTTCCCTGATTATAGATACTGCTGCTCACAAAAAGCGTGATGACAAAAACCACAATGCAGACTGCCAGTTTGCTGATAACCTTCTTCATATACTCAACTCCGTCTATTCAACCTGTTCCAATAATGTCTGAAGTGTGGGGCTGATATGCAGAAATTCCTCCAGCAGCGCAAGCTCCTCTTGCATCTTTGCCCCTGCATGGTATTTCATGTGATTTTTCCGTACTGCCCGTATCAGAATATTTTTGGGCGTGTGTTCCATATCAATAAATTCAAGTATCTGCGTGTCATATCCGTACTGTTCTAACAAGTTTGCCCGCACCGCGTCTGTCATAAGCGCCGCCATGCGCTCTTTCACCAGCCCGTACCGCAGAACCAGCGCGAGCGCGTCACACGCAAGCTGGCGGTTCATCTCATGCTGGCAGCAGGGAACCGATAAAATAACGCGTGCATTCCACTGTACTGCCCTCGCGAGTGCATAATCTGTCGCCGTATCGCAGGCATGAAGTGTCACCACCATATCAACACACCCGTTATTTTTATACGAGCCAATCTCTCCTACTTCAAATTTTAACCCATTATATCCCAATTTATCCGCCAGTGCCTGACAGTCTGCAATAACATCTGTTTTTAAATCAAGCCCAACAACCGCAATATCGTAACCGTTCATGATTTTCAGATAATAATACAGTGCAAACGTCAGATACGACTTCCCACAGCCAAAGTCTATGATTTTAAGCTGCCCCTCCCCTTTGGGAAGATTGGGCAGGATATCGCGCACAAATTCAAGATAACGGTTGATCTGGCGGAACTTATCGTACTTTGCCTTGAGCACCTTTCCCTCTGCATTCTGCACGCCGAGCGCCACCAAAAACGGCACAGGCTTGTCCTGCGGTAAAATATACTGCTTCTGTTTATTGTGTGATAAGTCCAAGTCCTTCGTTTGCGCCAAAACCTCCTGTTCCTTGATGGTCAGTTTTCCCTTCCTGCTCACAAGCACCGTCAGTTTATGGCGCTCTGCAGAGAGCTCAAGCTGCCTGAAATCGGCTGCCAGCGCTTCTGTAATCAATGGCGGAAGCTCGTCTGGGCTAAGATTCTGGTGATATGCCTTGGTTCCCACAAACCTCTCCGCCTGATAGGACAGCGCCTCCTTTCTAAGCACTGGACGTATGCGGAGTTTCTGAATCCGTTCCCGGTCGCGGGGATTACTCAGCGTTGCACCAAGAATAAGCTCATTTTGTTCAATATACTTCATTAACACTTGTCTTAATTTTTCCATAAGCTTCATTGTAGCATGATTTTTTCTGCATTGAAACCCTAAAACGGAAATTTATGGTTATTTAAAAATTTGCAAAAATATATTGACATTCTTTTCCAAATGTATTATTGTATTAGTGTATTAACCAAATGATACACAAGGAGGTAAACAAATGGCATGGCAAATGAATTCTGACCGTCCGATCTATTCACAGTTATATGATAAAATTCTCATTCGCATTGTGTGCGGAATCTACAAGGCTGGAAACCGCCTTCCAAGCGTGCGCGAGCTGGCTGCGGAGGCAAGCGTCAATCCCAACACGATGCAGCGGGCTTTCTCTGAGCTTGAACACAGCGGGCTCATCGTGACGCAGCGAAACAGCGGCCGCGTTGTGACTGAGGATCTTACGAAAATAGAAGAAGCCAAACACCAGCTTGCACTGGCGCAGGTAAACAGCTTCTTTGCCAACATGCGTGAGCTTGGCTACAATGACCACGAAATCTTAGAGCTGGTCAAAAGCATTATCCAATAAATTGATCTGAGGAGGGAATCACTATGGATACCAATCAAACCAACAACATTCCAAAAGATGCTGTATATGCAGAGTCCAATATACCGCTTTTGCAGTTAAATGATCTGTGCAAGTGCTATCCGGGCATGGGAACCTATATGTCTGTCTTTCACATGAACCTTATTATTCCAAGGGGGCGCATCATCGGGCTTCTGGGGCCAAACGGCTGCGGCAAGACGACACTCATCAAGATGATCAACGGGCTTCTTGCGCCGACAAGCGGCAATGTGCTGATCAATGGCATGTCACCGTGCCCTGCGACCAAGAAGGTCATCTCTTACCTGCCAGAGCGCACGTATCTGGACAATGGCATGAAAGTCTCGCAGATGGTCGAATATTTCGCTGATTTTTATGAGGATTTTTCAACAGAAAAAGCTTATGGAATGCTGGGCGCGCTTGGAATCAGCTCAGACGCGCGCTTAAAGACGCTCTCCAAGGGCACGAAAGAGAAAGTACAGTTAATTCTCGTGATGAGCAGGCAGGCGGATCTCTACATTCTCGACGAGCCAATCGCCGGCGTGGACCCCGCAGCGAGGGATTATATTCTGCGCACGATCATCACCAACTACAATCCGGGTTCAACCATTATCTTGTCAACGCATCTGATATCCGACATTGAAAATGTGCTAGATGACGTGATTTTTATGAAAAACGGCTCTCTGATGCTGTACACATCGGTTGATTCAATCAGAAGCCAGATGGGCAAATCCGTAGATACGTACTTCAGGGAGGTATATGCATGTTAGGAAAACTTATAAAATACGAATGGAAGGGACTGCGTTTCCCTCTCATGATCATGATGATCGTGCTGGCAGGCACCATGATTCTGACCTGCGGCGTCATTCTCACCATCAACCCCAAACTTGACGAGACACTTGCATGGTATTCTGTGATGGCACTGATGCTTTCTATCTTTTTATATTACTTTGGCATCATAGGCTGTACGCTGGGAACGACGCTCATCGTCGTCGTGCGTTTTTACAAAACCTGCTACACAGACCAAGGCTATCTGACCCACACGCTGCCTGTGACGCCACACCAACTGTTAAACAGCAAGATTCTTACTGCCATTTTCACGCATCTTTTGATGATATTTGCCATCATACTAAGTATTTTCATCATTTTGCAGGTTGGTATACACCATGTATTTTCTTTTATCCCGGATTACAGCTATGCGGAACTGCGCCATGAATTTTCAATCGTGTTTGCGGATATTCTCGACAGCTTCGAGGACGAATTTGGCCTCCGCCTTGGCTTATATATCGCCTACCTTTTATTTTATTGTATCGTTGGCGTCATCTCCAATGTCATCACGCTGTTTGGCTGTGTATCGCTGGGACAGCTCTATGCAAAACACCGCATTGTCGGTGCGATTGCCGCATACTTTCTCTTGCAGTTTGTCATGATGATCATAGGATATATCACAGCCATTCCTATGTACACCAGAATGCTCGCGGGAACCTACTATGACAATGCCACCGTCTTTGGCATCATGTCGCCGACCATGAATATGTCGCTGCTCACTACAGTGCTGCTGGCCGTCGCCATGTACTTCGTTAATCTGCACATGATGACCAAAAAACTGAATCTGGAATAAAAAAACGCGCAGGCTCAACAGTCTGCGCAATTTTTTATCACAAAGCTCTCATCTGCTCTAACCGCTCATGCAGCTTACGGATTCTTTCCAGCCTGTCAGCTTCGAGAATCTCCCGCCCGGACGCAAAATACCGTACCTGCCCTCCTGCGGCTTCCTCCGCGGGTTGCGGCGCAAGCGCCCCTTTGGCTGCAAGCACGCGCATCAACTGCCTCACCGTGCCAAAGCTCCCGTCAATAATGTGGATTCCCTGCGGCAGCAGCGCCCGGAAGGTATCTTTAAAGTAATTAAAATGCGTGCAGCCCAGCACCAGCTCGCCATACTGTTCGAGCGCATATCCCGCAAATTTTTCTTGCAGATAGGCTGTCACGCGGGCTGACACAAACTCTCCCTGCTCCGCAAATTCCACCAGCCCCGGAAGCTCCAGCATATCGACCAGATGTTCATCATCCACACGCTCGACCAGCTTTTGCAGCCGTTTCTCATGAACCGTAAGCGGCGTCGCCACCACCATCACGCGCTTTCCATCGCTCTCCGCCACCGCCGGCTTGACTGCCGGCTCTATGCCGATGATTGGCAGCTCACAATATTTGCTGCGCATCTGCTCTGCTGCCACCGCCGTCGCCGTATTGCACGCAATCACCACCGCCTTGCACTCCTTTGCCAGCATAAAACGAATGACTTCATCCACGTAGGAGACTACCTGCTCTCTGCTCTTGGTCCCATACGGGACATGATCTGTGTCCGCATAAAAGATAAAATTTTCCTGCGGCATCAGCAGCAATGCCTGATGCAGCAGCGTCATGCCGCCAATCCCCGAATCAAATATCCCGATACACATAACTCCTTAATATTTTCTCCTTCTTCATTGCTTTCACTGCTCGTTCGCCGCTCTAGCAGCCTTTTCCTCTGCACGGGTCTGTGCATAAAAAACCCGCAAATCCATGTAGATCTGCGGGCGTTATTGAGAGAGCGAATAGCGAGTCTAGCTCGCTTACGATGTAAGCTAAATCATTTTCTGTGCCAAATGTCCCAATACCCATCATTTTACAGAGAGCTACCAAAACATTTTACATGCACGTTTCTATATTTAAGTTCATTTTACTTTAATTGTGTCTTAACTTTAAGTACTCAATGATTATATAACATAAATCTTCATTTGAAAAGCATTTTTTAGACGAAATTTACTTTTCATTAGAATTTGCTATGTTTTGCCTATCATATTTATTCAATTCTATGAGCGCATCTCTATCTGCTCAAAATAAATGCATACTTTTTACATAATTTTGCACACATTTGCACACTAATTTTATCCTGATGTACTGTTTATTCTTTCTCATGCCCGCGTTCTTTTTCCTCCTGCCGCCTCTCGCCCTCCGCGTCAAGCAGCCCAAGCTCCAGCTTTTTCACTCGAAACTGAACGTCCTCGAGCAGTTTGCGGTTTGCGGAGATGATATCTGCCTGCATTCCTGTCACCAGTGTCTGAAAACCAATAATAATCATCATCGCCGCCAGAATCAGTGACTGCGTATGGCCTGAGCCGTCCCCGCTGAAAAAGAACAGCAAAAACCGCACGCCGATCGCTGTGCCAAACAGAATAAACACAGCGCTGATCAGCGTAAAAATTTTCATCGGCTTGTACATCAAAACGGCGCGCAGTATCGTCAGCACGGATTTCTTGATGTAGCCCCCCATGGAATTCATCAGCCTGGATTTGCGCAGCTCAGGATTCGTATGTACAGGCACCGAGGTGATCGCCATCTTGTTTCTGCCCGCCTGCACGATGGTCTCCAATGTATATGTATACTCATTGTGCACGTTGACGCGCATCGCCGCCTTCTTGCTGTAGGCGCGAAATCCGCTGGGCGCATCGGGGATATCCGTCTTGGACGCCGCGCGCACCACCCAGCTTCCCAATCGCTGCAATTTCTTCTTGACAAACGAAAATTCTTCAATCTCGTCAATCGGACGCTCACCGATCACGATATCCGCCTTTTTCTCCAGGATGGGCTGCACCAGCTTCCCGATATCCGCACCGCTGTACTGGTTGTCCGCATCTGTGTTGACGATAATGTCCGCGCCATTGCGCAGTGCCAAGTCAATCCCCGCAAGAAATCCCTTCGCAAGCCCCAGATTCCGCTTAAAGTGCACAACGTAATGCACGCCCCACTCCAAGGCAATGCGCTCTGTGTCGTCGTCGCTTCCGTCATTTATGATCAGGTACTCGATCTCGTCAATCCCGTCGATGTGGCGCGGCAGATCGTTCAACGCGATCTCTAATGTCTCCGCCTCATTGTAACAAGGGATTTGTATGATTAATTTCATTTTAATCTCCATTCCGCCGCTCAGACAAAAATGAACTGCGCTTTTTCACACGATTTACTTTAAATTTTATATACAAAACAATTTTATATCGCATTGCGGCATGTGTCAAGGTTATAAAAATTGGCAGGGCTGCTTAGATTTTGAAACCCGCCTCTGCCCTGTAGACGAGAAGCGGAACCAGACTGCACAGAAGGAAGATCATCGCCAGTGAAAACCCTACAGAGACAAACGGATACGTAAATACTGCATAGGCCGCCTGCACTTTGATCAACTGAAAGCTTCCATATAAGACAGCGCTGCCCAGCGTCAGCACCAAGACTGCGGTGAGGAGGGCATACGTGCTGCCCTCAATCAGCAGCATGTGCCTCAGCTGCCTTCTCGTCATGCCGATGCTTTCGAGCACAGCCAGTTCTCTGCTTCTGCTATGGACGCTCACATACATCATGTTCATAAAATTCATCAAACCAATTCCCAGCAAGATTACGCTGATTGCATTTCCTAAGAACGTGATGCCGCGAAAACTGGCTTTCAGCTCTTTGATTTTCTCCAGTTTTGACGTCACTGTGACACCGCTGTAATCTGCCAAGACCGCATTGACAGCCGCCAGCGCCCGCTCTGAGGAATCAGTCTGCAACGCAATCCTGTTGATCTCTGCCGCGGCACCAACCCGTTCCAGCCATTCCCGGCTGGCATAAATATTGGGGGCAATGAGCGTCTTGCCGTCCTCCCTGAACTTCGCAGACAGATAATACGGCGCTACTGTTACAGTATAATTTTCTCCATTCAATAACAGCTCAATCGTTCCATTGATGGCAGTCCCCTCATAGGGCACAATCGTTGCTGATGCGCAAAAAACGAGATTTCCATTACAAAATTCGTCATAAGAAAAATCATCATAGGAAAATTCGGCTGAACTGCCCATCAGTTCAACTGCTTTATAAAAATCCTGCTCACCAATTCCGTATAGATACGTCTGGTACGTATTTCCCTGAACATACTGCTCCGCTGCGCTCTGCGGAACCGTCCCGGCACTGCAAAAGTCAGCACAGTACTGTTCAAAAATATGGTCTGTGTCAAGTATCCACTGCCCATCAAGTTTTGTGGTATAAGATACCTCCTGCACACCCCAAGCAGCCTGTAAATCAGCCAGCACGCGGCGGCTGAACGCTGTCTGCGCGCCCGCTGTAATCACTACGTCGTCCTCCATGTATTCGTCAGCCAGATAAGAGACGTCTAAGCCTGCCAAAATGCCATTCACAACGACAAACAGGCTGATTCCCAAAAATAAAGACGCAAGTACCAGTACCGTTCCTTTTTTGTCGCGAAAAACATTTCGTACAGCCATTTGGACTACTTTATTCCCGCGCGCCGTTCTGCTGCTCTTTTTTCCCGGCGCATCTGCCGCCATGTAGCACTGGGCCTCAATCGGGGATACCATGCTCGCAATTCTGGCTGGCTTCCTGCTGCTCGCCAGCGCTGTGATAAATGAAAACACTGCCGCCCCTGCATATACAAACGGAGAATACGACGGCGAGATGGCATAGTCCATAATCAGCTCGCCCGCCAGTGTCCGTATGCCAAAAGGAACGATAACAAAGACGGTGGCGGCACTGAATGCCAAGCCTGAAAGAATCCCCCAAAAGCTCAGTATCCTGACTTGGCGGTCAATCATTTTCCGCAACTGCCGCTTGGTCATTCCCAGCGTTTTGAGCTGCCCATACAGTTGAATATCCTTTGTCACCGAAATATAAAAGACATTGTAAATCAGCAAAGAGCCGCACACCATAATGGTGACAATCATTCCAAGCGCTGCGGCAAGCGGGCCTGCACTATGTTTGCTGCTGCCGGCTTTTGACAAATCTGTCAGCTCCTGTAGCGCATTGAGGGGCTCAAGACCTGCGCATAGCTGATCAATGCCCTCCGCAGAAACAGTGAGCGACAACGCACTTTTGGTATTGGTTTCATTGGCAACAGAAGTTTGCCAAAAGTCTGCTGCAATATAGGCAACAGCGTTATCATACAGTTTGTTGCTGCTGTAATCCTCATACCAGCCGCACAGTGAAAATGTAAAATCCGCTGCTTCTGACAGCGGCTGCCAGTGAATATCCGTATAGCCATAACGGAATGAAACGGTGATTGCCTGCCCCAGAACTGGCTCCAAAATCCCCATGCGCTCCAGAACCCATGACGGCAGCATGATTTCATTACCAGAAGCCGGATACTGTCCGTTTATCGTTCCAACGGCGGGAGCAATATGCTGTTCCCACTCAGCCGTATCGCACCAGCGCAGCAAGATACTATTGATGCGGGGATACGCTGTGGTGTCAATAAAACCAATCTGGCGGCTGATTCCGATCGACTTTACATTGTTGTCCTGCTGTAATGCCAAAAGCTGCTGCTTAGACGGGTTTGTCAAAATAATGTCTGCTGTGGTGCCATTGAGCATTTGCTGCTGCCTGCCTGCGCTTTTGAGATATCCGCTGCCAATGCTGATAATCGAGGAAATCAGAAACATTGTCATTGCAATCGCAATAATGACAAAAATGTTGCGGCAGCGGTTTCCCTTCATCATTTTCTCTGCGAGCACGTTGATTTGTCTGCGCGTATCGTTATAAAACATAAGCCTGCCTCCCTCCTACTTGTCATCATTTCGGAGGAGTTTTCCATCCTCTATGCGGATAATGCGGTCCGCAAGCTGGGCAATCGCATCATTATGGGTAATCATGACCACCGTCTGATGAAATTTCATGCTGGTAAGTTTCAGCAGTGAAAGCACGTCCTGACTGGTTTTGCTGTCGAGATTTCCCGTTGGTTCATCGGCAAGAATGATTTCTGGTTTGGCCAACAGTGCGCGGGCAATCGAAACGCGCTGCTGCTGTCCGCCCGAAAGAGTGTTTGGCAGATTTTCAAGCTTATCGCTTAACCCCAGCAGCTCTACAATCTTTGCCATCAGTCTCTCGTCTACCTTTTTTCCGTCTAATTGAACTGGAAGTACAATATTTTCATAGGCATTCAGAACAGGCACTAAGTTATAATTCTGAAATACAAATCCAATATGGCGGCGCCGAAACACCGTGAGCTGTTCTGCGCTTTTCTCGGAAATGTCCCTGCCATTGATCAGTACCTTGCCAGATGTGGGCGTGTCCAGCGCGCCCATCATGTGTAAAAGTGTTGACTTGCCAGAGCCGGAAGTGCCGACAATCGCAACAAATTCTCCCGCGCTGATTTCAAGGCTCACGCCGTCGAGCGCCTTGACCACGTTCCCGCCCTGCTGGTAATACTTTTTCAAATTCACCGTTTGTACAATTGGCATCATACATACCACCTTTCTTGTTTTCATACTTCCATCATAAAACAAAAAGGTCACGAGAATGTCGCCGTCTGTCAATTTTCCGCCGAAAAATCATTTGGCAGATATACCGTAAATGCCGAACCCTTTCCGACCGCAGATTTTACTTCAATGTGCCCGCCCTGTTTGGCAATAATCTCTCTGGTAAGATACAGACCAATCCCAATCCCCTCTGTATTGTGCACTTCCGGCGCTCTGTAAAACCGCCTAAAGACTGCCCCTTGCGCGCTCTCCGGAATACCGCGGCCTGTATCTGTGATACTGATTTTCGTATACGCTTCCCAGCGCACAGCGCTCACCCGAATACTTCCCCCTGACGGCGTGTACTTTACTGCATTTTCCAAAATATTAAACAGCGCTTCCGCGGTCCATTTGGAATCATGCGGAACACTCAGATCACTCGGACAGTTTACAATGACCTGTAACTGCTTTTCCTCCGCCTTCAGAAAAATACTGCCCAGGGCGCGCGCCAGCGTCTCATATACAGAGAACGTCTGCTTCTCCAAGGCGATAACCCCTGTTTCCAAACGGGAGGACTGAATCATAGTACGCATGAGAAAGTCCAGCTTGTCAAGCTGAATATTCATGGCTTGCAGGTATTCTATTTGCTCACAGCGGGGAAACTCCTGTTCTATAAGCGTCTCCGCTGCCATTTTCAAATTTGTCATCGGCGTTTTGACCTGATGGGATATGTCGGAAACCATGCCCTGCAAGTCAGCTTGCTGCTCCTCAATTCTTTGCTGGTGGCTGCGCAGCATCTGGTACAAACGGCTTAGCTGGTGGCTGATGCGGTCAAACATGGTATCGTCATCAAAAATCAGCCGCGGCACCGCGCGCTCCTGCATCATCTCATCAATAGTCTGGCAGACCTCCTCCGTAAAAGACGCCATTCTGTTATGCACAACACGGACAAAAATAAATCCCCATACGCCCAAGACCGCCGCCGTTATCACGCAGCCTAAAACGGCGTCGATACTTTGCGTGAGGAAAAAAAGACCACTGCACAGGACAAGCATTGTGCTCAAAACACCTGCGCCAATCAGCCAAAAAGCTCTTTTCATATTGTATTTCCACCTGTAAACATATACCCCATGCCGTATACTGTTTGAATATATTTCCTGCCGCCCTTTTCAATTTTGCCCCGAATGCGGCTGACCGCTGCCGTCAGGGTATGCTCATCCACGTAATTTTCCTGACTGTCCCACAAAGATTCCAACAGCTTTTGGCGGGTCAGCAATATTTTCTGATTCCTCGTAAAGACTTCGAGCATTCTGTATTCCAGCGGGGCAAAGACAATTTCCTCCCCATTGAACGTGGCTCTCACCGAAGAAAAATCAATCATGAGCTGCCCATCATCATAAATTTTGTGCGGCGGTTCTTTCTGTGCGCTCTCCAGCATCGCAAAAATCGCTTTGACTTTATGGCGCAAGACACTGTTCGGAAACGGCTTGGTAATATAATCGGCAGCCCCCAGCTCATAGCCTTTTATCATATCCTGTTCTAAATCATTTGCAGTCAAAAAAATCACGGGCGTCTGTGCCCTTTCCTTGATTATTTTGCAAACCTCATAACCCGAACCGTCTGGCAAGTTTATATCCAGAACCACCAAATCATAAATTGCCTGCTGAAAGCATTGGCATGCCTCTGCGACTGTGCAGGCAGAAGTAACCTTGTACCCTTCAGCAAGCAATATATTGGACAACATTTTGTTCAGGGTTGTGTCATCTTCAACCATTAAAATCTGCTTCATATGAATCCCCTTGCCGCCGTCGGCGGGTTGAATCGTGATGAAACTTTTTCCTGCGACTTCGTTGCAGCACTGTGATCATTTATACTGGCTGCAAATCGTTTGCCAAAGTCTCTACTATGGGGAATGGCAAATCCAGATACTCTAAAATTTCTTAGGAATTGTAGGAAAATAAGTGATGCAGATTGCGTAGGATATTTCTTCGAGGATGCATGACAAAAAACGTAGGCGTAGCGGGCTACGGCGAGGCTTTTGGGCATGCATAATCGGAGAAATAGCCAAGTCAAGATGCGTCAGTTATTTTTCTACAGTTCCTTAAATCCTGCATCAGCTTACATTCCAAACATCATTATGCCATTCTGAACCGAAACTTACAAGTAAAATTCTTACCATATTAATCCGCCCCTCTTATTTTTTTATAAAAAATATATTGAGCATCAATGCTCCAATCCATGCCATACCTTCTGCATATATGGTTGCTGCAAATCCAAATACAGGTAATCCAAAATAAACAGCAGGTATGCGAATAATCATTTCAATTATTCCAGAACACATAGGTACAGCAGGTGTAGCTACTCCTTGAACGCAGCTGCGAAAAACAAACAATAAGGAACTGTTCAGAAATTACTTGTGACAAGTACGCCGTATAAATGTTCAGCTGCAAAGAAGGGCTCCTGCCAGACAATATCATAGATCTGCTCTTTGCTGTATATTCTTCCCCATTTACACTGATTCTTTCTTATACCGTACCTCTCCAATCCCAATAACCACTTGACTAGCGCTGGCAAACCGACTTGCATCAGCCTAACTCCTGTTATCAAAATGCCTTCTCTTCCTAATCTATGTTTTGCTATTTCTGTCTGTAAAATATAATTCGTTGCCAAATAAAACTATCTCTTTACATTCTTCTGCTGCACGAGGGCTTTTCCATCGTGCAGCAAATTTTACAGTTCATTGATCGTTGCTGTAATTGGCATGTTCCGAATCCGCTTTGCAGGTGCATATACTGCTGCCGCAGCAGAAGCTGTAACGAATACCACAATAATAGCAAGCAAAACGATCGGCAGACTCCACTGGCTTCCAAAATACCGTGTGACCAGTCTCACATACAAAAAGCGGCTTAAAACGATTCCGATGCCACTGCCGACGATAAGACCGGATACAGCGTAAGTAAAGGCTTCCGCAGCAATCATCCGGGTAAGCTGTTCCCCATCCATACCAACCGCTCTCATCGCTCCATACTGCTTTATTCGGGCAGTTACGCTCATAGAAATGCTGTTGATTATGTTAAACAGCGTAATCATCGCAATGATTGCCATAAAACTATACAGCAGAAATTTCGCAGCCAGCCATGTATTGGTATTTTCCTGATTACGCTGACGCTCATCCGTAAAAATAACATCGCTTCCCGCAAGACTGTTGATCTGCTTTACCGTTTCATCCGTAGCCTGTCTGCTTAATTGTATCCCTATCATACTGTAATTTTCTTCCCCTGTCAGCCGGGTAAAAGTTTCCTGTGAGCAGATGATGCTGTATTCGCTGGGATACAGCCCGTCTGATATGCCGCATACAACCTCAATCTCCTGTCCCGCCACCTGAATGACGTCCCCAACTTTTATCGGATTATCTTTATTCAAAACTGTCATAACCTTGCCGCTGTCCCCATACACTTCCGATAAATTTCCCTCCACAAGACTCTCCTCTGCACAGTCCAGCACATACTCACTGTATGACGTTATATTGACATGATCGATTTCCTGCCGCGAAGAAGCAGCCGGAACATGCTCTATATAGGAACTGCCCCAAACATGCTCTACACCGGTAATCCTGCTGATTGCATCGCTTAAACCCTGATCCAGTACACGCTCATTTGCATAGCCTGTAAGGCTAATATCCGGCTGCCATGACCGCATTACGGAGGGAATCAGTTCATACGCAAAATCCAACCCTACGGAAATGCAAAGAAACAGTATAATACTGAGTGAAAAGCTGGCAGTCAATAAAAACCAGTTTTTCTTAGATGCTGTTGCATGGTGGATACCCAGTGTCCTTTCAACCTTTCTGATCTTCCGTTTTGTTGTATGTCGTACCGAAAGCGCCGTATCCGAATTTCCGGAAACCGCTGCCACCGGTGAAACTTTAGATGCACGTTTTGCAGGAGACTGCGCCGCCAGCAGGACAGTTACAATGCCAACCACCGCCCCGCTGAGCAGCCCGACGGGGCTTAAGGCAAATACCGGCATAGCTGCAAATTCACCGCCAACTCCATAACGTAAGAATGCACAAATCCCCCATTCAATTGCCGTACCTGTGACCAACCCAACAGGGACAGCCGTTTTGCACCAGTTTAACGCCTCCAGCCGTACATACCGGATAATCTGCTGGCGGCTTGCACCAATACAGCGCATCATTCCAAAAAATTTTGTCCGCTGCGCTACATTGCTGTTCATACTGCCGGAAATCATCAATACGCCGGCCAATAATACTATAACGAACAAGATTGCCGCTATTCCGTAAATATTCTTCATAGATTCATTGCTGCTTTGCCCGGCAAGACCCATAATCGCTGTATTTTCCGAAATATCTCCCTCCGGCAGATCATACTGCTGTCTGATTTCCGTAATGATACCGGTTGCCTTTGACACATCCTGAAATTGAATATAGCAGGTTGGGTTAATCGGAATATTGTTTTGTTCCATGACCCCGATATACGCATCCCGCATCATATATACAGCAACCAGATAGGTCTGCCCCTGATAAGTGTCTGCGTCATCCGACCCAAAACCGCATACCGTAAAATCCGTATCTCCCGAAGGTGTCTTCACCGTCACATGATCACCAATCTTTACATCTAACGCAAGGCGCGCATTGGAACTAAGCATAACGTCATTGTCACCCTGCGGCAGACTGCCTTCTTCCAGGGCATTCACAAGCTCTGCCAGATAAATACTGTCAGCGCCGTATAATGCAGCTTTTTTCTCCCCGATATAGAAAGGCTGGTCTGCGTCTGTGTTAAATGTTTCCGACCAGCCGACGGCGGCAACATCCGGGCGCTGGGCGATTTCTTCCGCTATGTCCTGAGAGATATTTTCCAACCGGATATGCCAGTTTCCATGTTTCTGCCTAAGCCCCTCACTTGATGCCCGAATCCACATATCCGCCACACTGAAAATCGCAGTCACAAGCAGCACAGAAATAATAACACAGAAAATCGTCATGCGGTTCTGGCGTTTCCGCACCTTTCCCGAAATAGGCACAAGGCTTAAATAACTTTTCATTCCCTGCACCTCCCCAAGTCAGTAAGTTCCCCGTCTGATACCTGCAGGATACGGTCTGCTGTCTGTGCAATACTGCGGCTGTGTGTAATCATAATAATTGTCTGCTCATACTTTTTTGATGCTTCTTTTAACAGCGAAATCACTTCACTGGTATTCTGCGAGTCTAAATTTCCCGTCGGCTCATCTGCAAGTATTAGAGCCGGGCGGGTAAACAAAGCACGCCCGATCGCCACTCTCTGCTGCTGTCCGCCGGACAACTGACTAGGCAAATGATTCCGGCGTTCTTTCAAATTCAATACATCCAGTAAATCCTCCAGATATTTTTTGTTTGGCTTCTGGTAATCCAAAAGTGCCGGAAAGATAATATTCTGCTCCACCGTCAGTTCGGGAACAAGGTTAAATGCCTGAAAGATAAATCCAATGTTCCGGCGGCGGAACACGGTAAGATGCCTTTCTTTCATGGAAAACGTATCTTTTCCATCAATCATTACCTTGCCGGAAGTAGGCACATCCAATGCGCCCAGCATATTCAGCAGCGTACTTTTGCCGGAACCGGATTCCCCTACTACCGCAACAAATTCTCCCTTCGGAACTGAAAAACTGACATTTTTCAAAGCACGGACAGCAGTTTCCCCTGCCCCATAAGTTTTTGAAATTCCATTCACTTCCAATAAGTTCATGCTATGCCTCCTGTTACTTTTTTGATCTGATAAAGTCATGGGTGTTATTCCTCCTTCTGCAAAGAAGTATAACACCCAATCCTTACTCTGATATTTCTCTAAACCGACAATTTTGTAATGTTTTCCTTCAAACCAAACAAATTGATAATAAAAGCGCTCCCTTTTCCCAAAACACTGTCTACTTTCATATTGCCGCCATGCAGTTCAACAATCGTCTTTGCCAGAGGCAGTCCAAGTCCGATCCCCTGTGTATCTTTAGAAAAACGGCTGCGGTAAAAACGCTTAAAAATATGATAGACATCCTCGGAATGGATACCGCACCCATTATCTTCCACTACAATCTGTAACATATCCGGCATCTGTTTCCATTCAACACAGATATGCTTTCCTGCATCCGTATGGTCAAAAGCATTTTTTACAAGGTTGCTGACCGCTTCTATCATCCATTCACGGTCACAAAAAAGCATAATATCATCATCTCCGGAAAGGATAAGCTCTTTCTGTTCCTGTTTTGCACGATATGCAAAATGCTGTTCAATATCATGCATCATGTCAGACACATTCTCAAAATTTTTCTCAAGTATAATCGCTCCGGCATCCAGCCTTGTAATTTTCAGCAGGTTTTGTACCAACGCTTCGATGCGGTCAAGTTCCTGCTCTGACAAAATGGTAAATTCCTTTAAGTCCGGAAGATTTTCTGTTTCACTTTGTAAAATACCATTATAAATATTAAGGGCCGCAAGCGGTGTTTTCAACTGGTGGGAAATATCCGATATGGTATCCTTCAGAAATTCCTTTGTCCGAAACTCGTTCTCTATATGTGCGTTCAATACCGACACCAACGTATTAACCGAATGGAAAAGCTTGTACATTTCACCCTCATCATCACATTCAATGCGGGCGTCCGTATCTCCTATAAGATAATCATCTATTTCTGCCACTGCCGTTTCCATGATTATATGCTGCTTATGAAAGTAGCATAAGCTAAGAAGCAGAATCCCGCATCCCATAAAAAGAGAAAGAATAAAGAGTGCAAGCCGGCAGTTTCCGTGAAATCTCCACAATATAACCTGTGAAAGAATTGTATTGCAAAATAAAAACAGGGACATTCCGATAAATAGCGCCTTAATATTTTTGTTTGTAAATATCCTCATAAAAATACCCCGTCAAATAATATTCCATTTATATCCCATACGCCTTACAGTCAAAATCATTTGCGGATCACTGGGATTGTCCTCAACTTTTGTCCGCAGTCTGCGGATATAGACATTCAGCGTATTGTTATCGATATAATTTCCTTCATTATCCCACAGGTTTTCTAAAATCTGCTCTTTGGAAAGCACTGTACCCGGATTTTGCATAAACAGACACAGCAGCTTATACTCTCCTGCCGTCAAATCCAAAAGCTCTCCATTTTTATAAACCTTTCCTTGTGTCAAAATCGCCTTGAAACCATTGGAATGAATTTCTGTTTCTGTCTGGCTAAAATCACCTGCACGCCTTAGCAGCGCATTGATCCGGGATAACAGCACTCCCAATTTAAAAGGTTTTGTAATATAGTCATCCCCACCCATATCCAATCCCATAATAATATTGACTTCCTCATCTGATGCTGTCAGAAAAATAATAGGAACTTTTGAAGTCTGGCGAACTTTTTCGCATATTTCAAAACCAGAACCGTCAGGAAGTGAAACATCTAAGATTAACAAGTCATACTTCCCCTCTGCCCAGACAGTATCCACTTCTTTTATCGTCCTTGCCACTTCCAAACCATAGCCGCCCTTGCGGAGTGCGAAGGAAAGGCCGTTAATCAGGCTTAAATCATCTTCCAGCAATAATATATTACTCATAATCCTGCTCCTTTCTTTTTCCCACCTGCCCATTCGTTGGCTTCTTTACATATACTATATCCATATCATTTTTACTCTCTTTTCCATAAGGTTGTCCTCACTTCACTGTTTTGCACAATCATCAGTATACCTTTTCGGGAGGGCCACCTCTTTGATCTTTGGCTCCAGTGGATTTAATCCCATCATCAGGTAATGGAATTGTTCTTCCGTAAGATCCGCTGCCTCCTGTGTGGTCCTTGGCCAGGAAAGGCAACCGGCTTCGAAACGCTTGTACAGGAGAAGAAAACCTGTACCCATCCACAACAACCCTTTGATCCTGTCCAGACGGCCGCCGCAAAATAAAAACAGATATTTATCACCGATGAGCATAGCAGGAGCATCCTAAGAAGCGGCTCTAAAATATCGCCCGCTATTTCCAGAGTGATCCCGTCAGGAATTGCAGGAAAATAAGTGATGCAGATTGCGCAGGATATTTCTTCGAGGTGAAATTGCTAAAGCGGGCTGCGGCGAGGCTTTTTGGCATGCATAATCGGAGAAATCGCCAAGTCAGGATGCGTCAGTTATTTTTCTACAGTTCCTATAGATGTAGTCAACCAATTAAGCTTGTTATAGAATCTTTTGCGTTTGATGAATTTAACCAATTAATTTGATTTCTAAATTCAATTTCCAAGGCAGCGAGAGGACGTTTGATTGTTTGTACAAAAGGCTCACCATTAATATAAAATATATAATAGGCATGTCCATCTACAATATTAATGCTTAATTGCAAAAAAGGAATATTTCCATAAAATAAATTTTCATAGACAGACTGCCAAATAACTCCTTTATCAATAAAATTTTCTTCGATATTCCAGATTAGTTTTAAAAATTTAGAAATGTTTGACAAAATAGTTTGCAACATATGTTCTATTATCTCTTTATTACTATAAATCATACGATATATAAGAGTATAAAAATCCCCTGTTTCCATAGGAACAATTCTGCAAAAAAGAGGTTCTTGAAATAAATTAAAATAATGTTGTACAAAATCATCTTGATTATCTTCGAAACATCTGGCTGCTGTTAAAAAACCTTTTACTATATCAGCTTTCCAATGGGTCAAAGGATGAAATTGTTTTTCAACTGTAAAAGTAGCATTTTTTATTTTTCCTAGCTGAAAACAATCTTTTATCATACCAATGCATGTATCTTTTATGCTTTCTGTTTTTATAATAATTGGATTTAAAGCACATTCTAAATCTACTATAACAGGACCTTGTACTGTAGCAATTATATTTTCATAGTGAATATCTCCAATACCAAATAGTTTGATAAAACACATTAATACACCAAACTTTAAGAAATAGGAGTGTGCTTGTTCTTGAGTCATATTTTCTGTATGCGTTACAAACTCCATAATTCCGGTATCATCCTTTAATAACTCAATTTGATAAATAGGAATACGAAATTCTTCCTCTAAAAAATTGTTAAAATAAACTAAAGTTTGTGTTATGAGCAAATCTGTTCTCATGTAATTTCTACTTTTTTACTCCCATAATTTTCATAGGAACATCAATCTCTGCTTCATCAATGGTATAGTGTGGAACAGGCATGCCTTTTAAAACTGGATTAACATAATATTCCTGAGATAAAGCTGCACTATAAGTATCTGCAATTTTACGTGCCTGCAAAAAATCAGTTATCAGTAATCCTGCAAATTCACCAAATGTTATCATGATTTATTTCCCTTTCTTTTATTTGTTAGATATTTTTTCAATATAAGTATTTGTAGAAGATGCATCAGAAAGTAAATCTAATAAATGCTCTACACCAGCAGGCATATCATCTTGCTTTGCATGAACATGAATATTTAAAGAATAATCTCTTTTTACGGTATCTGATGTACTGCTTTTTTTCTGATTGGAAATAGAAGCGCTTAATTTAATTCCTGTTTTAAAACGAAATCCATTATAATTAGCAAATGCTTCCGTTTTTCCGCCATAGTTTAGATCAGATGATGTTTTTGTTTCTTGCACAGAATTTATTTTTACATTAAAATCAATTGTAGCATCATCTACTCTTATGTAGGGAATAGGCACCATTGTTAAAAGCGGTACTTTTAAAGAGGTAATTTGTTTTTGTTTTTCTGCTTCTTCCTGCTGAGTTTCCTTTTCAGGTATAATCATTTTTTCGTATTGAAAATCTATATATACCGGTTTTCTTTCTCCTTGTTTTCCTTCAAAGCCAACTTCATTTATAAAATTAACTGTGGTATGTGCTGCTTGACTTTGTGCTTCTACAATTGCACTTAATGCACCCCCTATAATGCTGCCTAAACTAATAGAAGAAATTTCATTACCATAATCTGCCATATTGTTTGCTCCTTTCTATCATTATCGACTTTTTCTCTCTTGCAATATTTATAAAGTAATCATTATCAGTCTTTCAACATCATTAAATTTATTCCAATAGATAATTGGCAGTAAACCATTATAAAAACAATATACCTGCGCAATCTGCATCACTTATTTTCCTACAATTCCTTATTAAATTTGTCTTAAATAATTTCCAATTATTAGTATAACATCAATTAACAAGAGCTTCAACTACAGTTTTTCCCCATTATTTTGCAATAAGCCACCACCGTACTAAAAAACGTTGCCACAATTGCAGGTGCGATGACTGCTGCCGGATTGGCGCTCCCGTACTGGCTGCGATAGGCAATAATATTCACTGGTATTAACTGCAATGACGATATATTCATCACAAGAAATGTGCACATCTCATTGCTTGCAGTCCGCGCTCCATAATTTGTCAAACTCCCCAAAGAACCAGTTGATGCTCCCTCGTCTACATATTCGCTGTTTTCACGCGCCCTCTCCAATTCCTCCAAATCGCTCATTGCCCGCAGTCCCCCTTGAGTCAAGGTAGTGACACGTACTTTGTCAAAAACATCTTATAATAATGGATTTTTCCTCTCTTTTATTGTCGAATTATACCAAAGCAAGTAAATCTATATAATAAAAGCAGGACTTCTCCTATACAAAGGTTTCCTGCTTTCTAAAATCAGCTATTCACTTGTGACCATCTACACGAGTTGCAGACTGTCTGCCAATTTCTCTACAATTTCAATCGGAAGCGCTAAATATTTTGCTATCTTATCAATAGTTAACTCGCCATCATCCAGCATACGCTTTGCTGCTTCAATCTTTTCTTCATTTACAATTTCTTCCATAATTCTGCTCATAATTTTTTGTCCCTCCTTATCTCTTTTAAAGTATCTTGCTCGATCGGCCAATTCTTTATAATTCATATTATCCGGGTCGGAACAGTTTAAGTCATACATCAATCGTCCCAATGGTGTATCGTTCTTAATTTCTCCGTTTACATATATAATATGCGCCCCGTCATCAAATATTTTTCCGTTCTCTTTAATTGTCCTATCAATATGATAAATAGGGAGATTCCCCTCTAGCACATCATTTTCTGTAATAAATATCACATATGTTTCTGGAAGCAATTCTGTATCATCTCCTGGAAGGATTGCATTGGCATCCATTAAACTGCTGTTTTTCTTCCCTTTTTTGCTCACTTGCCATAAGTCATTTACCTGTCCTTTAAAATGTTTTTAATAAAAACATCTATTCCTACATCATATCGCTCCTTGTGTCTCACAACATTCTGTATCAATACAAATGCTACACACTCTTTTTCCATATTTTTTTAAGTGCCTGTAATCCTTTTGCTTTTAACTGATACTCCTCCCATTCCTGCTCTGAAAAAGAAATATTTTCGTCCATTGATTTTTTATATTCCTGCTCTAACTCCTGCTCTCTATGAACACATTCTTTTAACAAAAGTTCTTTTTCCGTTTTTTGTTTTTCTAATTTTGTAATAAGGTAATAATTCCATTTCAAATCCGTGTCTTCTCTAAAAAATACTTAGAAAAATATTTTCTCTCAAATTCATAAAAACCTTTTTCTAAGCTTTCAGTCACAAGTAGTTTTTCTCCACTAAATCAAAATATCTGACTACATAATTATGTGAAATAGCAGTTTCTTTATCAGAGGTCTTTTTAAATTTATTTTATATCATGCCACATTTACAGTATAACATTGATTAACAGACTGTTCAACCACGTCTTTTTTCTATAGTTTAAATTTTCTTTTGATTATAATGCAATTACATATCGTGTTTCATTTTTTGCTCATACCCATATGTATCCTTATCATTGTCTTAAAAAACTAAATTTTTACACTATGTTTTCCCATTGCCTTACAATAAAACACCGCTACCACCGTACTAAAAAACGTCGCCACGATCGCGGGCGCAATCACTGCCGCCGGATTGGCACTCCCATACTGGCTGCGATACGCGATAATATTCACTGGTATGAGCTGTAGCGACGAGATATTCATCACAAGAAAAGTACACATTTCATTACTTGCCGTCCGTGTCCCGAAATCCATAAAACCGCTTGAGGTAGCTGGAGCTGTTTTTGTGTCCATATATTCCCCATTCCCGCGCTCCCGCTCCAATTCCTCCAAATCGTTCATTGCCCGCAGTCCCCCTTGAGTCAAGGTAGTGACATGTACTTTGTAAAAGTTGTTTAAAACTAGAAACTTATTATTCGGTTTTTTATAATATTTTACCAATTCAAAAAATTAATACATAAAAGCATGACATCTTCATTTCTAATATGTCATGATAACAGCTTTTAATCGTTGTTCTCTGGACTCATACATGAGGCACTTACAATTAACTTCGTAATTCACATCAATAAGAACATTCATGCCATGCTGGTCTGCGATATCCAAAACATTCGCAAATGGAATAGAACCAATCTCGACATATTTCCGAAATTTCCCTTTGAACTGTACAATCTGAATATGCCGTGTACAGTCCTCCATGTTTGTAAAAACAATCAGATTTCCATTCTCACAAAGTACCTTTTCAATCGTTGTAAGCCCTTTCTCCCTTTTGGGCGGAATAAATGTAATCACATTGTGTCTCCCCAAAATATCCTTTATGACTTCCCAGTCAGATTCTTTTCTGTGGCTTTTTCCAAGCTTCATTTTCAGTAATGAAACCTCTTCCTTCGAAATTAAATTCCACTCTAGTTTATCAGCGTCATATTTTTCAACTTTTTTCATCTCTGTGTATTCCTTATCTTTTTAGTCTAAACCTTATTAATAGAATTGACATTTATTTTAGTAATAAGGAAAGTACCTTGGGACGGGCGCCTTTCCCATATTTAAATTTTAAGGCGTGCCTGATAATCTCGGGTAAATAATACCTATCATTATCTATCCTTAAATAACCTTCCTGCTTCATAATTTTCTCTTCTCCCTGTGTGAGCTGAAATGTGTCACCAGAAAATGGTAAAATTTTATCTTCTGCTGGCGCATGTTCCAGCTTATCAAAGATTGGTCCAAGTGCTTTAATTTCATCCCTTATTTCACCAATCTTATCCGTTGAGCATTCTGATACAGCTTTTTTGATTTCTGTAGGCATTAAATACCTATCTGTATAAACAGGTTTACCTGCATTTACAGTCGCTTTTTCCAAAAATCTTATGATATCCCGCGCCTGTAATTGTCCATTAAAATCTGATAATGCCGCCAAAATCCATCTCGATGAATTTGCTTCATTGGAAGTCGGCTTTCCAAGTTTCACTCCCCATAATTTATGAAGTGTCTGGTCAATTACATCTCTTGGCGCCATTTCAAGTGGAACATCCTCCTCATAAAAATCTGATACAGCCTGACTAGTCAGCCAAGCTGCTAATCTTAATGCTTCCGTACTTGACCACTGCAATTCGACCGAACGGTAGAGTGAATGAAACTGCTCATAATTGATCGTCAGCGAGTCCCGTACCATATCCTTTCTCAAAAATATCATAAAACCCAAATTGTGATATGATATCTTCACTTCATCAATTAAATCCCTGCATAATGCTGCGACGGCATTTCTTTCATTTTGCGATAAAATCGTATGCTGAAAAATCTCTTCTAAACCATCAATTAAAAATACAACTTTAATGCACTTTTGTTTCAATTCCTCCTCAAATTCTTCTAATGATTGATATGCTTTATTAACAGCATCTAATACGACTTTTTTCCAAATTTCTTTCCACTCCAATATATCATGCTCATTTCTCATATATTCCAACAGCATGTCCTTGCTGTGTACATATACAGAATTGTTGATTTTACCTTTCAAGTTGCACTTGCTATAATTACATATAGCATTTTCTATAATTTTAGGAACCCCCCCTGCGTTGCCAGAAGCTAAGAGTGGGACAATCAGTGTACGCATATCCGCATCGGGAACTGCTGTATGCATTCCATTTTTATCCATACGCTTTATAAAGTTTTCCCAATATTGATCCCTTAATATCTCTCTGTATAAAAATGTTTTCCCTGATCCTTTGGCTCCCATGATTACTGTATTTGGAACACTGTTTTTATATTTCTTTATTAGATTCTGAATGGAGTCTGTCATTAATACTTCAAATGTACCATTTCCTTCCGCAGTAATCTGGTTTGCAGCGAAATCATGGATACATTTAATGATCTTATCACGCGATAATTTGTAATTTTGCATTTGTACTCTGCTTGGTGCTATATAACTATTTTGTACAATCTCACAAATATTTTTATAAAAATCTCTTCCATTTAAATTCTTCATTATTTTAGGAAGAGACTCCAAATGAACAAGTTCACTCGCAAAAGGAAGTACTGTCACAATATCATCCGTGATAAAAACCCTGTCATCTGTCATATATTGATCATATACAGCGACTAATTCACTAATAATATCACTGGTAGTCACACCTTCCTGCACCATTGTTAATAAGATTTCGGGTATTTTAGAATTTTCATTCAATGGTAATCCTTTGCTTAACTGGTTTAATAAAATCTCTGTTCCCTTTACTGACTGATAAGATGTTGATGTTACAAGATATTTCTTTACTCTTGGATCAAATAACAACGGCGCTGAAAATTCGCTTAATCCTGCGCGCAAATCAACTAAAACCAGTTCTGCATTTACTTTCTCACCCAATTTTGACAAAACCTCTGACAGAACATATTTCTTACTATAGCTAATGGCAAGACTCTCAGGACTTGAATACATATCCAGCAACTGCTCTATATATCTATACGTTGGCAAAACAATATGTTCCACAATGGTTTTTTCAGTTTCTATCTTAATTGATAATTCCGACATTTTATCCGAGATCAATTCAATAATTTCATCCACGTTCTCCTTTTCCTGTGTTATCTCTAAAAGATCTAAAAAACTAAATGCCGCTTCCTCCTGGCCTTTGGTCAACCATGTAATTCCCGGAGCCTCTATATCCGCATCTACAACGAGAAGCTTTTTGGGATTTTTCATATCCTTTAATGAAGACCATGCCTTAACAAACGCTAGTAAATACAATGTGCGTCCTACTCCTCCCTTATATGAATGGAAAGCAATCACAGGTACTCCGGGAAGTTCTTTTTCGATCAGCGCATCATAGTATGCAGATTTTTGATATAAGACACTTTTAAAAAGCGGTGCTACCACACTCTTTTTTTCTCCACCTTCTTCAATCTCAAAAGTAACATTTAAATATTCATCTGTTAAATCCAACAAAATTCTATGTTTTTCATTTTCATATTTTTTATCAAAAATCTCATCAAATAAAGTGTCAGCATCTTTTTCCGTGCCCTCTTCATTTAAGTGAACAATCACCTCATCGGTATATGTTTCTATATCAACAATTACAGTTCCCCATTTATCCTTGTTTAACAATAGTTTTCTTTCCACATCTTTCCATGTATATAACAACATTGAAATCACATCCCTTCCTCGATCCAACACGCAACATTATTTAAGGTTTCTTCCATTTTTTCCTCTTTATCCTGCTGTTTTTCCTGTGTCCTGATACAATATCGGTAAAGCTGATGATAAGTTTCTGCAACGACTACATTCTTATGTACAGTGGCTAATTGCGGAAACCTGAAATTCCCCTGTTGTCCTAAGGAACTGTCCAAAAATAACTTTTCATATTGTTTGTCTTTTTCTCCGATAGCACCACTCAAAAATCAGTTACATAGCCCGCTATGCGCCTGATTTTTGAGCGGCACTCTCGAAGAAAAATCCTGCGCACTATTAAAAAGTTATTCCTTAACAGTTCCTAACTCTTTCAATATTTTCTCCAGATTATATGATGTCAAAATATCCTTTTTATCTGCAACAAGCATACTTTAGTCCTTTCCCATTTTACTCCCTATTTTAAAGTAATTATAGCTTTTTAAAGAAAGGCCGTCAATAAAGAGATTGAATTAAGACAATGTACATCTACTATTTTCGTTCTTAGTATGTATCACTTTTGATACTTATTTTATAATCCCTTCACATATCTAAAGGCAACGTGCATTTACATTCTAGATTCCTTACCCATAACTTTACAGTAAATCACCGCCACCACCGTACTGAAAAACGTTGCCACAATTGCAGGTGCAATGACTGCCGCAGGATTTGCACTCCCATATTGACTGCGGTAAGCAATAATATTCACTGGTATCAACTGCAGCGACGAAATATTCATCACAAGAAACGTGCACATCTCATTGCTTGCAGTTCTTGCCCCACAATCTAGGAAACCATTAGCTGCTATCCCCACCTTTGCATCCATATATTCCTCGTTCCCCCGCTCCCGTTCAAGTTCCTCCAAGTCGCTCATCGCCCGCAGTCCCCCTTGAGTCTAGGTAGTGACACGTACTTTTTGAAAAATTTATAAAATCACATATTTTCCATCATTGTTAAATCATGTCAATAAATAAAGAATCCATATCATAAAAGCAGGATGTCATTTTAAAAACTCCTGCTTTCATAATCCGTTATAATATAACTTATCGGAAGTGACTTTTACTTCCAGCAAAAAACACTGAACTTGTGCCTTTAATCCGATTATAGCAAATTGTACTTGCCTCTTAATAGCAAAATCTATATTGTTTAGAAAATTTTACTATCATCTACTAAACTAAAATAATAAATGGTTCGTCATAATACGGAATCAAAGAATCATGTGTTAGAAACATAAAGCTTTCTGCTTTTGCTTGAGCCACCATAATTCTGTCAAACGGATCATTGTGGCGAGGCGCATTTTCTGTTCACGTCAATGTTTCCAATGCTGAAACATGTTTGTTTAAAATAGGCAATACAAGGTATCCGTTTTCTTCACATCCCTTTTCTAAAAGATTTCCATTCATGCGAAGTTTATCCGGATGCAACATATACTTAATTGTAATTTCCCACACAGAAGCAGTGCTATAAAATATGTCATTTGCCTTGTCAAGAATAATGTCTTTTGCCTGTTTTGGTAATTTAGGATCATTTAGCACAGCCCAAATTGCTATATGTGTGTCTATCAATACTTTCATAAATCGTTTACCCCGAACATTTCTGCAATTTCATCATTACACGCATCAATATCATAATCTGCATCAATTAAATCCTGCCCCTCTAAACTGCCAATTCTACGCACACCATTTCTAACTATATCTGATTTTTCATTATTGTTTTCTTCAATTCCGCTGGGTTTCATAAACCGCTGAATCATGTCAAATAAAAACTGTAAATTATCCTCAGACAAACCATCAAGAGACTGTATCACTTGTTTCTGCAATATTGACATACTAATTACCACCTTTCCAAAATTATATAATTTTTTAAAAATTATAGTAGTGCTCAGCCATAAGAATTTTTGTATTTATAATTTTTTTCAATTCATTATCCTCCTGCAATAAGCAACCCTGAATCAATTTCTCACTTGCTCCTGTCATCTTCTTTATAATAGAATCACTTAAACCTGCCTTTAACAATTGACTGATTCCATACTTTACGGTGCTTGTAACGCTGGTAATCCCAATCAAAGCTCCCATATAATCAGGAATTCCAGAATATGATGTGACCTCTGCCCATGGTTCACCAAAACAATCTGTAAACAAAAGCTCGTCTTTATTTACAATATTCTTTTTTCGTACAAACTCTTTCATGTCTTTTAACTGTTCGGATAATTTTAGAGGTAGGCGAAGTTCAAACGCATTAATAACAATACAACTATGCAATTCGTCATAGTCATCCCATTTTACTTTTCTCAATTCACGGTAAGTAATCCCATACAGCATCATCATTTTCATTCCAATGGCTGCCATTGCTTTTCTAAAGTTCGTTGTATCTTCCCAGTCTTGTTCAACAAATTGTTCATTTGCCCAATTTAAAATTTTTTCAGCCTGACTGGATGTTAGTGGTTCCTGTTCCACAATGCCTGCTAATAGCTCAGATTTTTCAATATATGCCATCATTTGCTGCATATATGAATTTTCGCGTAATCGATTATATGAAATTTCATCATATAAGTCAGAATTCACAATATCCGTCTCTTTTCGAATGTAATTGAAGAGCTGGCCGACCACAGTTGCATACCGTTTCGCTTTTGTCTTTGTTTTATACCTATTTACATTTTCCACATTGTAAATTAAACTCTTTAATATAAACTCAACATCTATGCCTTTCAATAAAATACGAAGCGGATCACCTGACAACGAATTCTCCCAATATTTTTCTAAATATTCACTAAAATTCCTCACATCACTCTTATAATCAGGATATTCTTTTATAAAACTATTTGTAATATCTTTATAATCCATTTCATTCCCCCTATTTTTTTACTATTATAAAATATTTTCCCGAAATGTCAATCACATTTTATGATACATAAAATATAAGTTTCAAGAGCATAATATTTGTATTTTTCATTATTTTATCACATAAAATAATCTAATTTGTTTAAGATTTATTTATTATTATTCTATATTTAACGAATTTATATTTGGTTTCTAATATCTAAAACTTTCTTATTCACTGTTTCATAAATGCATTAAATAAATATTTTTACCAATTCATAATAAATAAAAACAAAATGTACATATTTCAAATTTTTGATTAGACTATAAGCATAGTTTCAGTCCATATCACTTATTGCCCGCAATCACCCTTGTGTCAAGTCATTGACACGAACTTTAAAAAAAATATGAAACCAAAAATTTGTTGTCATTTTTTAAAATTATGCCAACAAATAATGAGTACATTTTTAATCCCAAAAAGCAAAGAGCGTTATATTCTTTGCTTTCTATCCATAAGTTTACAATATATCACCGCCACCACCGTACTAAAAAACGTCGCCACAATCGCGGGCGCAATCACCGCTGCCGGATTCGCACTCCCATACTGACTGCGATAAGCAATAATATTCACCGGTATCAACTGCAAAGACGAAATATTCATCACAAGAAACGTACACATTTCATTACTTGCCGTCCGCGCCCCGCAATCCGCAAAACCATTTGAAGCTGCCATACCCACCTTTGCATCCATATATTCCTCATTCCCCCGCTCCCGCTCAAGTTCCTCCAAATCACTCATCGCCCTTAATCCCGCCGGCGTCGCCGCCCAGCCAAGCCCTAGTATATTCGCCACAAAGTTTGCCGACAGCGAATCCCAAGCTCTATGGCCTTTGGGAATCTGAGGAAACAAGAAACGCATAAATGGCGCGATCAGCCTTGTGAGCCCTGCTATGACTCCGGCTTCTCCCGCCACTTCCATCAGCCCTGTCCAAAATGCAACAATGCCAAACATTGATATGCCAAGTGTGACCGCCTCCTTGGAGGACTGCAGCACCGCGTCTGTCACCGCCTGCATATTTCCTGTCACGACACCAAAGATAATTCCAATGATGAGCATACCGCCCCAGATGTAATTCATCATAGTTCTTAACACCCTCATATTACTCTTGATTTATCCTATGAAAAAAATCAGCAGAATATGTTATGATGCCAATCAGATCTCAGGTTTATATTGAAAATGAGTCGATTTTCCAGAATGAACATCTGCCCATACTGCATTTTTTATGATATAATAGGCTTGCTGTTTTGCACATAGGCAGGAAATTCTCCTGCTTATATGCAGAGGCATCTTGGAAGCATGAATGAACAACAAATAAGGAAGGTTGAAAATGAGTATATTAAATGTTGAAAATCTCTCACACGGTTTTGGCGACCGGACGATATTTACAAACGTGTCCTTTCGTCTCCTAAAGGGGGAACATATTGGTCTTGTGGGTGCCAACGGCGAGGGAAAATCCACTTTTATGAACATTATTACTGGAAAGCTCATGCCAGATGAGGGCAAGGTCGAGTGGTCCAAAAATGTGCGCGTCGGCTATCTGGACCAGCACACGGTACTGGAAAAGGGCATGTCCGTGCGGGCTGTGCTCTCCTCCGCCTTTGATTTCCTGTATGAAATGGAACAGCGCATGAATGAAATCTGTGACAAGATGGGCGACGCCTCTGATTCAGCGCTTGAGGCATACATGGAGGAGCTTGGCACAATTCAAGAACTGCTAGACCAGCACGACTTTTACATGATTGACGCCAAAGTAGAGGAAGTGGCGCGCGCGCTGGGCATTCTGGAAGTCGGTCTGGACACCGATGTGACAGACCTAAGCGGCGGACAGCGCACGAAAATTTTACTTGGAAAGCTGCTGCTCGAGAAGCCCGACATCCTGCTCCTAGACGAGCCGACAAACTATCTCGATGCAAATCACATCGAATGGCTGAAGCGCTATTTACAGGAGTATGAAAATGCGTTTATTCTGATATCGCATGACATTCCCTTCCTAAACAGCGTCATCAATATCATCTACCATATGGACAATGCCGAACTGACGCGCTATGTCGGGGATTATGACAAGTTTCAGGAAGTCTATGCGATGAAAAAAGCGCAGCTTGAAGCTGCCTACAACAAGCAGCAGAAAGAAATTGCAGACTTAAAAGACTTTGTGGCACGCAACAAAGCGCGCGTGGCAACGAGGAATATGGCAATGTCACGCCAGAAGAAGCTTGACAAGATGGACGTGATCGAGCTTGCCTCTGAGAAACCCAAACCGGAATTTCGCTTTAAGGAGGCGCGCACAAGCGGACGGTATATTTTTACTGCCAAAAGTCTTGTGATCGGCTACGATGAAGCCCTGTCCAAACCGCTTGACATCTCGATGGAGCGCGGGCAGAAAGTCGTACTCATCGGTGCAAACGGCATTGGTAAGACAACCCTGCTCAAAAGCATCTTAGGACTGATTCAGCCTTTAAACGGCGGTGTGGAATTAGGAGATTATCTGGAAATCGGATATTTTGAACAGGAGATGGACCAGTCTGTCGCCACCACCTGCATAGAGGAAATCTGGAATGAATTTCCGTCCCTCACTCAGTACGAGGTGCGGTCAGCCCTCGCCAAGTGCGGGCTGACAACCAAACACATTGAGAGCAAGGTAAAAGTGTTGAGCGGCGGCGAGCAGGCAAAGGTACGGCTGTGCAAGCTCATCAACAAGCCGACAAACATCTTGCTTTTAGATGAGCCGACAAATCATCTTGATGTCGATGCGAAAGCAGAACTAAAACGTGCGCTTCGAGAATACAAAGGCAGTATCCTGATGGTATGCCACGAACCAGAATTTTATGACGGGCTTGCCACCGATATTTGGGACTGCTCACAGTGGAGTACAAGGATTTAAAATTGATTGCAGCAGCCTTTCACTTTACATTCCGGCACCATTTTATTATAATGTAGATAGATACAATCTCTAAATGACAAGAATAGATGCACAAACCTCACTCAAGATGTTCGCATCAAAAGACAAACTGTATCCATTGATTGTTTTACATTCAGAAAGGAGACCGGACTATGTGGGGCGGATTTAACTCATTCAGAGACCCAACTCGCAACGCAGTTCTTACTTCGCGCTTCATGGAGGAGGACTTAAAGCGCAATGCCGGACAAAACATTTCAAACAGGGAGCGAATGGCTGCGTATGTTGTGATCGTGTTGTTAACAGGAATGATCTGTGGTATTCTGGCACTATTTAAGTTTGGTTAGGAACTGTGATGCAATTACTTGTGACAAGTACGCCGTATAAATGTTCAGCTGCAAAGAAGAAAATCGCAGGCATAGCGGGCTATATCAAGATTTTCTGATGACGCAGATGGACATTTAGACAAGTAATTGTCATGAGTAATTTCTGAACAGTTCCTTAACTAAATCGCGACAATAAAAAGATGGATACGGCGTTTGTGCCATATCCATCTTTTTATTATCCAGTATAAAGATTCGATTCTGATGTAGTTTGATTTAAAATGTAAAGATTGCTGCTGTGAGGGGCGGCAATGGGAATGCAATGTGATAATCCCGCTTATCGCACAATCCCTTCTTCGCCTTAATCAGCTTTGGAATCTTGTTGCCGTTTCCGCCAAACTTCTCCTCATCAGAATTGAGCAGCAGCTTGTACTGTGTATTCATCGGCACACCGACCTTATATTTCGGATACTCAACCGGCGTCATATTGATAACGAAAAGCATGTGCTGTTTGCCGTCCTTGGTTCTTCTGACAAAGCTGTAGATGCTGCGCTCTGTATCATCTGCATTCATCCACTCAAAGCCCAGCCAGTCATTGTCAATCTCATAGAGGCAAGGGCTCTTTCTGTAGAGCTGCAAAAGCTCGCTCATGTAATCATGCATACCCTTGTTAAAAGGCTCCTGCAACAAGAACCAGTCAAGCTCTCTGGCCTCGCTCCACTCGCGCTCCTGTCCGAACTCCTGACCCATGAACAGCAGCTTCTTGCCCTCATGACCAAACATAAACGTATACAGATTTCTAAGGTTCGCATACTTATCGATCTCGTAACCCGGCATCTTGTTGACCATCGAACATTTCAGATGCACTACCTCATCGTGTGACAGCGGCAGAATATAGTTCTCTGAGCTGTTGTAGCTCATCGCAAAGGTCAGACGATAGTGATTGTCCTTTCTGAAATATGGGTCGAGCTTCATGTACTCGCAATAATCATGCATCCACCCCATATTCCACTTAAAGGAGAAGCCAAGTCCGCCGTCCTCAGGCTCTGCTGTCACCTTCGGCCATGCTGTCGATTCCTCAGCAATCGTCATAACACCGGGATGCGCGCCGTGGATTACAGAGTTCAGATGCTTAAAGAACTCGATCGCGTCCAGATTCTCGTGTCCGCCATACTTGTTCGGCACCCACTGGCCAGCCTGTTTGCCATAGTCTAAGTAAAGCATAGATGCCACCGCGTCCACGCGCAGACCATCAATGTGGAACTCCCGAATCCAGAACAGCGCGTTGGCAATCAGGAAATTCCTGACCTCATTTTTGCTGTAGTTAAAAATCTTGGTTCCCCAGTCTGGATGCTCACCGAGACGCTTGTCTGGATGCTCATAGAGACATGTGCCGTCAAACTCACTCAGACCGTGCGCATCTCTTGGGAAATGAGCCGGAACCCAGTCAAGAATGACACCAATGTCATTTTGATGGAGTAAGTCGATCAGATAGCGGAAGTCGTCCGGTGTGCCATATCTTGATGTCGGTGCATAGTATCCAGTCACCTGATATCCCCAAGAGCCATCAAACGGAAACTCTGCGACACCCATCAGCTCGATATGTGTATAGGGCATTTTCTTTAAGTATTCTACGATTTTGTCCGCAAATTCACGATAATTGTAGAATCCGTCTGCGGTTCCGTCAGGATGCTTCATCCATGAACCGATATGGCACTCGTAGATCGCCATTGGCTCTTTGTTCATGTCCTTCTTATCGCGGTCGGTCATCCATTTCATATCCGCCCATTTGAAGTGATTGAGGTCATACACACGGGAAGCTGTGCCCGGTCGCATCTCTGCATAATTTGCATAGGGATCTGCCTTGTACAGCCGTCTGCCGTCTGCCAGCACAAGCATATATTTGTACATTTGACCTTCTTCTACATTCTCCACAAAAGCGGCATAGATGCCGCCCTCGCCAAGACGCTTCAAAGGAGTCGCACCCTCGTCCCAGCCGTTAAACTCACCAATCACATACACATCTTTTGCATTTGGCGCCCACACTGCAAAGAACACGCCTTCCTTCTCTCCTTTTTTGCAGAAATGTGCACCTAACTTCTTGTAAATCTCATAATGTGTGCCCTGTCCAAATACGTACTGGTCTGCATCAGAGATAAACACTGTTGTTTCTTCATTGTTCATAAAAATCCCCCTTTCTGTTACATAAAGTCCCTTTCCTTGAGAACGATCATGTCCTCGTTGTCATACCGTCTTGCGAATAGCACATCCACAAAGTTCTTAATCTTGGATTTCTTGGATTTCCAAATTGCCTCGTCTATGATGTCCCTGACCTCATCCTTTGTCACCACATGATTTCCGCTCTGCATGTTTGCTATTCTTGTGTAAAGGGCGAGTGTACCTAACTCATCAATGGAATACTCCAATGCCAAGGCATAGTTTTTGGCGTAAGCAACCAGCGCGTTGTTATCCATCTCCATCAGGTCGATTCTGATATTAAAATAGTCTGCGATCATTGCCTGCTTTTCCAAAAGTTTTGTAATCTCTTTTTTAGTATCCTCCATAATAACGACAATTCCGAGATTTTCTTGATTGAGGTTTATCGCCATCTCATACAGCTTCTCCTCACTCATACCATTTGCCTTCTCTATTATAATACCACCATTGTTCAATTTCTCAAAGACATCTTTGATATTTCTTTGATTGATTTTTTCCCCGGTGATCTTCGCAAGCTTTCCTGAGAAGCTCTCGTCAGATGCCTGATACTCTTTCACAAGGTTTTTCGCCATTCTGACAGTGTCGAGACCGGCGTCTCCTGTGATAATGACATTTCCAGTGTAAGCTGTCAGCGTCATATTTTCAAGGGCATGAATGATCTGCTTCTTTATTTTTTTGGTGACAGCAAAATTCTCAAACAGCGTTTGCTCGTCCGGTGTAAATTCGCGCAGCTCCTCGCGCTTTGCACCTTTTGCCTCCTTCTTGGTCGTAGCGACAATCTTCTCGGAGAGCGAGCTCAAATCCGCCGTGTTCATCTTGATTTCCTGCGTCTTTAGAGCGTCCTCCATCGCCATCTCCGCGATGCTCTGCGCATCTTCAGGGTCAAGTGCCTTCTCGTCGTACTGAAACTGCTGCCGCAGCAGCTCTGCGTCCTCGCGGCGTCTGCTGTGCTTCTTGTGTGCATTAGAAGCGGACTCTGCGTAAGGCTTCTGCTCATTGTAGCCCTCTGAGTACGCGGCAGACTCCTCTGCATAAGACTTCTGCCCGCTGTAGCCCTCTGAGTACGCGGCGGACTCCTCTGCATAAGATTTTCGTGTATAGTCCTGCGGCGTATTCTCTATGTAAGCAGCTTCTCCTGTATACAACTGCTGTGTATAGTCCGGTGAGGTGTAACCTGCGGCAGAAGCTGGTATTTCCTGCGTGTATTCGCTGGCGTTATATGCTTCATTTTCCGCAGAACCTGCTGGCGCATACTGCTCGGGTGTGTATTCTGTGTTGTCTCCATAGTTCTCCGGTGCGTATCCGTCCTCCGCATACATCGCATTTTCCGCAGAATCCGGCGGCTCATATCCGTCTGTATCATAGGCTGTATTTTCAGTGTAACGCTCTGCCGCATACATCGCAGCTTGGTCATCTACTTGGGATAGGTTACTGTCATTTTCTATAGCGTCCTCTGTTGTATATGTATCTGCTTCATATGCTGCACCTTTCGTATAAGTTTCGGGTGCATACATGTCTCCTGTATACTCCGCACCCGCGGCGTCAAAATTCTGTGCGTATTCGCCTGCTTCATATGCCCCAGTATCAGAAGCCCTCTCTTGCTCGTATTCGCCAGACTCGTACAAAGCATCTTCAAAAGTTTGGTCTGGTTCATATCCATCAGTATCATACGCTGTGCCTTCGGAAGCTTGTTGTGTTTTATATCCGTCAGTATCATACGATGCGCCTTCGGACGTTTGGTCTAGTTCATACCTGCCCGTATTATACGATACACCTTCCGAAGTTTGGTCTGGTCCATACTCACCAGTTTCATATGATTCACCTTCCGAAGTTCGGTCTAGTCCACACTCACCAGTTTCATACGATACACCTTCAGAAGCTTGGTCTGGTTCATACCTGTTCGCGTCATATGCTGCACTTTCAGAAGCTTGGTCTGATTCATGCTCACCAATTTCATACGATTCACCTTCAGAAGTTTGGTTTGGTTCATACTCACCAGTCTCATATGATACGCCTTCAGAAGTTTGGTCTGGTTCATACCTGTTCGTATCATATGCTGCGCCCTCGGAAGCTTGGTCTGGTTCATACCCGCCAGTTTCATATGCTGCGCCTTCAAAAGCTTGTTCTGATTCATATTCTGTGCAGTTCTCCGAGGCATATGCTGCAGCTTCTATAAGACTGTCTGCCGGATCTGTTTCGACGTCTGTGTACGTTTCCTGTGCATACTCCGCAGGCGCGTCCTGTGCGTGTCCGCCAGTTTCCAGTGGATACGCTGTCTGCGCAGCAGCTTCGGCTGTGTTCTGGCTGGGATTACTCGGGACGGTTTTGCCCGTTTCCGCAGAAATATCCTTCGCCACTTCATTCTGTTCCTCTGCCTCTTTGCCAAGCTCACGCGAAATCACCCGTTCAAGCATGTCGAGATATGCCTCTCTCAGCTCTGCCTCACTCTTTACGGTTCTGGCTGGCTTTTCTGATGCGGGTGCACGCTCTTGCGTCTGCGGCGCAGCAGTCCCGCGGGAGGAATGCTCCGTCACATACTCGACATCAAAATCATCGTCCGACGCGGTGCGCTGCGGGATATCTCCCGTCACATCTGCCTCCAAAAACTGTTTTCTGGCGGCACGCTCTTTGCGTAATGCCTTATCTGCCTGACTGCTTCTGCGTGCCTCTTCCTCCTCACGCTCAAGTTCTCCTAAGATGCCGCTTTTAATAGAATTGTCAAAATTCACAAATATTTTTCCTGTCTGTGTCAGCACATGCTGTTTGATTTCTTCCTGATGTTTCTTGGCATTGTCAAGCTTCATGCGCTCCCACTCAACTAATACTTCATCAATTTTCATCGGGCCTGTCGCCCGTTTCTTTGATGCACTGTCTGTCCCGTTCATTTCCATAATGCTCTGCTCATGATATACATTTTCCTCATTGCTCTCAATCCAGCTCTGTTCATCACTCACTGATTTTTCAGTGATATCGCGCAGTTCATTCATGTCAGCGTCCGTTTTAATCAGCCGCGCATCGTCCCCGGGAACATAGACTTTTTTAATCGCCCCCGTATGCGGCTCTGGCGCCGTTTCTGACACGCCTGTCACCATCTGGGCTATTCTGCCAGTCTGTGTAAAATAATTGTAAGGCCCCTCTGCCTCGTCTGGGTCCTGCTCCGCGGCAGGCTGTACAGCCCGCCTCCCGCGCTGTGCCTGCGCGTCTGCTATATTTGCAAATACACGCGTATTCCGCTCTGTAATACTCTTGATGTCCTCGCCAGAATTATATTTCTCTCGGTCCTCCGCAAACACATCCTCGTCATCGTCCGGGAACAGCTCCTTCATGCTCTCTGCGACTACCTTCTGGAGATTGATGGTGTTGTACTGGCTCATATCGTCAGACTCACCAGCGGCCGCCTTCTTATTCTCCACCAAATGCAGTCCATTGCGGTACTGTCTGGACAAAGGCGGCTCTTGGGTCTGCGGATAACTGGCACCAGGGTCACTGTCTAGATTTATCAAATTTCCATTTTCATCATAAATCTGCTCCACATAAAATGCCTCGGTATAGCCATTCTCCTGATATGGCGTATCTGGATAAGCGCTGTTTTCCTGATATGTCCCGTCATTGTAGCTCAGATTCCCATAACCGTCATCTACATACTGGTTTGGGTCAAAGCTGTTGTCTGGATAGTGCTCATTTGTATAATCTGCTTGTCCATAGCCATTCTCTGTATATTGTTCCGTGCCGTATTGCGTTTGTCCATACGGATTGTCTGTGTATGCATACGGCTCTGTGCCATATTCGTTTTGTCCGGAACCACCTTGGCCTGTATACGGCTCTGTGCTGTATGCAGTTTGACCATACTCTTGATTGTCTGTATACGGTTCTTCACTGTATGCATTCTGGTCATAGCTGTTATCGCCTGCATACCGGGAATTGGCATATTCGCCTTGTGCATAAGCATTTTCTGTATAAGAGTCTGCGTTGTACCCGCTTTGTTCATAATCATTATTGGGATACTGCGCAAAGCTGTCATTCCCGCCATATGCAGTTTGGTCATAGCTGTTATTGCCTGCATACTGTTCCGCATGGTACTCTTTTGGGTCATAATTATTATCATGGTATTCGTCTTGTCCGTAGCCGTCTTGAGCATATGCCGTTTGATCATACCCGTTTGGGTCATATGGGGTTTGATTATATGCAGTTTGATCATACCCGTTTTCTGTGTATGCTTCCTGCCCATACGCAGCATTTTCATAACCGCTTCCCGCAAAATCCTGCACAGAAAAATTTTCATCATATCCGTCTGTGCCGTAATCCTGTGCAGTATAGTTGTCTTGTATATCGTTTTCTATGTAATTTTCCGTATCGTTTTCTACATTGTTATTTCTCGGGTTAAAATTTACAATCTTATCGTTCGCATCATTACTTCCATAATCATAGTTCTCGCTGCTGTAATTCTCCGCTGCATTTCCCAGCATAATATCATAGTTTTTCTGCTGGATATCGGTGAGCGGCACATGCATGGCCTTCAGCTCCATCGCCTTCATTACATAAGGCCCGTCGCCAAACCATAGAATGATATCGTCACATTCCTCCACACACTTTGTCGCCAGTCCGATCCTGTGGTAAAGATAGGCAAGCTCATACGCCCACTCTTCCTGATAATCCTTTTTCTTTAACTCCTCGAGAACCTCAATCCGCTCTTCAAGGCTTACCTCCTGCGCTTCCAGAATACGGTACCGCAGGGTATAGACTCCGCTGTCCTTGGGTGCCAGTTTTACAAACTGCTTATAGTATTCGACCGCAGATACGACATCCTCCATCTCGATTGACAGTTCGCACAGCGAATGTACCACGGAACGATTTGTCGGATAACGGTCATACGCAAGCAGCAGCATTTCCCTGCTGTCGTCATTTCTTCTGCTGACTCTATATAAAGCCGCAATCCTCAAAAGCATTGTCACACTCTTGACCCTTCGCCAGTCAATCGTGTCCGCTATTTTCACGGCTTCCGCATATTTTTCTTTATCTATTAATTTCGATATTTCTTCAGAACGAACTTTATATTCGTATTTATCCAAGTTTCATCACCTCTGACGATGCTGCCCCCCTCATCTTTGATCCTGAGTCAAAAGCATTTTTACAAGCAGGCAGTTCAACCCACTCTAAAAGTCAGTTTAGCATACCGATTTCCCCGTGTCAACGTCAACACCCTTATTTTATCAGCCCCATATACCTTTTTGTCTCATCGGTTGTATCTATGTGGGGAATGCATTTGAGGAAAGCCTCATACTGCCCATTGCTGTAATACGCCCGCACTGCCGCTCTGAGCATCTCCAGTGAAATCACCTTGCACGCTGAAATTTTGGTCTCTGAAAGCATTGTGTGGACTGTAATCTTCTCCGTCACATGTTTCTTTTCCTTATTAATTATGGAATACATGCGAAAGTCTCCGTCCGGCAGATTGACGCACGTCTCCGCAACAAACTTGTCATTCATGCCGAAAAACTGTAGAAATCCATCTGCGGACTTGAGAATCATGTACTCCTCTTCTCCGTTGACAACTGCCAGTAAAAGCCTCTCAACATTTTCATACAATACATTTTGTTCATGATACTCATTTTCAACCAGCTCTATGTCCACGATGCGCTCTGCCTGAAACGGCATCTGGTCTGCCGTCCACACAGCCATCTGGTAAAATGAGCCGATGTCAAATTCACACCCATAGCGGAGTCGGGCGTACACTCTGTCAAGGGGATACAGCCGCTCTTCCCCCCTTTGCAGCACTGGCATCTCTCCGTTCAGCGCCCATGAAAATCCTTTTTCCGCCAAATGCTCATTCAGCAGCGTCTCTCCGACATAACAGCCAAAGCGCTGTGTCCATTCTGCCAGCAGCGCATCCCCTTCCTCCTCGCTGCACTGATTGAGCTTCTCGTGAAAAATCTCCATGATTTCATCGAGCACCTCAATACTTTTAGCCGTGTAATCCATCTCGACCTGCTGCGCCTTCGCAAAGTCCAGAATCTGCTGTTTGATTTCCTCAAAATTCATTTGATTTCTCCTTTCAAAATCTCTTATAATCCTACGCGGCGAAGGTCTGCCTCAGCCGCAGTCCCATGTGTACATCACATGCGAAAAATTGCATGCCGCAAGGTCCGCTGCGCTGATAAAAAAGTTCGCAATCCCGCAGTCTCCCCACATAATTTCATCACCGCACGTCCCTCCACTGTTTAGCTGAAAAAGCAGCACATCATACTTTCTGGTACTTCTGTCATAAGCGCGCGGGTCCCCCTGTGTGAAAAACGGATAACCGCCAATCTGCGTGCCGGGCTCTGTGCTCTGTGGACAGCGCATCGCATAAACTGCCTCACAGAGTACAGGCTCCTCCTCCAGAGCTCTCCACCATTTTGCAACATTTTCCGCTGTAACGTTGTCTCCAAAAAGCTGCTCATAACAGTCCACAGCCTCCTTAATAAAGCAGTCATCGACAAACCTCGCAGAACTTAGGCCGCATGTGGAAGCTTCGAGTAAAAACTCGCCCGTAAATGGATATTGAAACGCTTCTATATCGCTGAATTGGGGCATTTCCTCCTCAGTCAGCAGCTTCGTCTGATCTTCAAGAACAGTCTCGTGATACACGATGCGAAAACCGTTGGGATAGGTCTGGTCTACATCATCATACCCATAACTGTCATCGCCGTCATACCCCGCAAAGATCTGTAAAATCCCTTTCTGCGGAAACCCTTCTACATGCGGCAGTGCTGAAAAATTGAGCTGTGCAAGCAGCCTGAGTGGTTTTCCTTTCGCATACCCCTCCAAAACCTTCGGATATTCCATCTCCTTTGGCAGATATGGGACGCCGCCCAGTTTGCTTGCATAGACAGAGGCGGACTGCACGCGCACCGGCGTGAGCGGAAGATACTGCGGCGGCGCACAGTGTTCATCTGCACACTGGAATAAAATGGACAGCTTCTCTAATGCCTTCTCAATGCCTGTTTGGTTGTCGCTGTTTGTTCCTGTTTCCTGTATTTTCTCTGACATAATAGCCTCCTTGTGATTTACCCCTTCAATATCCACTTTTATCATATCTATCATATCAAAAAAATACCCCTCCGTAAACGAAGTTAACTCAAAATAAATACAAACGCGCCACAGCATCGCATTTATGCGGTACTGGCGGGAAGAAGGAAATCCAGTAGAAGAACCCATTCCCGCTTCTTTTCAGATTGCCATTGAGAACAGACGCAAAGTACAGTATAATATTTCGTGGAATACTGGACATTGAAAGGAACAAAATGATACACATAGCAATCTGTGATGATAAGAAAGATTTTGTCACACACATGACAAGCCTGTTAAATCAATACGCCGCCGAAACCGGCGAAGAAATAAAGATAACTGCTTATTACGACGGCATGGAATTAATTGAAAAGTACGATACCACCATTGATCTGATTTTCCTTGACATTCAAATGCGGCTGGTAGACGGTCTGCGAGCCGCCGAGCGCATTCGCCAGATGGACGAGAAAGTCGGCATTATCTTTTTGACTACCCTCACCCAATATGGCTTAGAGGGATATAAATATCAAGCCGCCAATTACATCATTAAGCCGATGAAGTATGTCCGGCTAAAAGCGGAAATGGATTCGTGGTTCAAGAAGCATAGGAAAGATGATAGCCCTGCTATGGTAATTTCCAACGATACAGGGAGATATAAAGTGTTTTTGAAATCGCTCCGCTATGTGGAAACCTTTCACCGCAATCTGCTCCTGCATACAGAGCAGGAAAATATTCTCTGTTACAAGAGCATGAAAGAGATGGAACAAGCGCTGCAAGGCAAAGGTTTTATCCGCTGCCACACCAGCTACATTGTAAATTTGTTTTATGTAAAGGGTGTGAATAAGCTGGAACTTGAATTGATTACTGGTGAGATTATCCCCATCAGCCAGCCGAAACGCAAAAAGTTTATGGAACGTTTGGCTGATTATTGGGGGGATATGCTGTAATGTGGCTTTATAACATGTTAGACATCGTGGCAACAATCACGGAAGCGGCTATTTTTTATGTAATGACTTTGTGTTTCTGTAAGACTTGCCGATTTCAAAAAGTAATCAGCAGAATTATCCCGCCGGTTGTTTATGCAATGGCGGTTATTGTTATGACCTTTTTGGTGGATATAGGGGCATATCGTCTTTTTGTGTTGCTGGCGTTGCTTATAGGATTAACACTCCTGTGCTATGAAGTACCATTCCGTCGGGCGCTGATTGTCATGGAGCTATCCTACCTATTCATAATACCATTTACAGAATCCGTCGGGCTTTCCATTATAAGTTTTATTTATCACGACGATATCATGACACAAGTGGATGGAACAGCGATTATTAAATGGCAGATATATGTCTTTATCATGCTGCTCAGGTTACTGTTTTTGATGGTTACTTACCGCTTATTAAAGAATTTCAACTATGATATTCTGGCAAAAGATGCAGCGATTGTATCTATCAGTTTTCTTTTGGTTTTCAGTGTATCATTTACAAGCACTTATGGGTATTTAAATTTGAGAACGTCCGATACATCATTCTTGGATTTCATTACATCTGTGCTCTGTGTCGTTTTTATTATACAATTTTTGTATTCCAGAAATGTGTCCTACCTCCGGGAGCAGGGTCAGCGGGACAAAATGCAGATTGCCCAGCTACAACAGCAGTTTGCTTACTATCAAGAGAAAATGAAAGATGAAGAACGGGTTCGCGCCATCTACCATGACCTGAAAAACCACTTGCTTGTCATGGAAAGCAGTCAGAACACAGAAGAAACACGCCATATGGCCAAAACGCTACGCGCCCAAATTGCGGACTACGAGGACTATCTGCATACGGGAAATGAATTTCTGGACATCATTCTGAAAGATAAGGCGGCAAAGGCTCATGAAAAACGGATTGATTTTTCTACTATGGTTGACTTTCACGGGATCGGCTTTATGGAGCCTCTGGACATCAGCACCATTTTCGGCAACGCCATTGACAACGCGATAGAGACCAGCGAAAATCTGCCAGAGTACAAGCGTCTGATTACTGTTAAGGCCGAGCGTGTCCGGGATATGCTGCTTATCGCCATAGAAAACAATATGTCGCCGGGAAACCATCTCACAGGGAAAACCACGAAAGAAGATACTTTTTCACATGGCTTTGGACTTCCCAACATTCGAAAGGCCGTGGAGCGATACGGCGGCCAGTGCAGCATTAAAACTGAAAATGGTATGTTCATACTGAAAATCCTAATTCCAATTCCATAATGTATAGATGCCGCTTTCCATACAAGGCGGCATCTTTTTTGTATCCGTATGTTAGATTTTGCATTGTGAATGTTAGTTTTCCCATTTGCCATTGTGCCTTTTTTTCTGAGCGATATAATGAGTTTCATTCCAGCAGGAACGAATAAGCAAGAAACGAGGTAAGCACTATGAGTATTCTAAGCACCACTCATTTGACAAAACAATACGGCCAAGAACCGAATATTGTAAAAGCTCTGGATAATGTGAGCATCTCCATTGAGCAAGGGGAATTTGCTGCTATTATCGGCACATCAGGCAGTGGCAAGTCAACTCTATTAAATATGCTGGGAGGCTTAGACCGTCCTACTTCCGGCAGCGTAAGGGTGGACAAATTCGAGCTGGGCAAGCTGAAAGACGAGGATTTGACGGTATTCCGCCGCCAGCGCATCGGCTTCATTTTCCAGAACTATAATCTTGTTCCGATTCTGAACGTGTATGAAAACATCGTCATGCCCATTCAGCTTGACGGGAAAAAGCCGGATCAGAAATTCATCAAAGATTGCAGCGCTGCTGGGGCTGGAAAAGAAGCTTTTGCATATGCCCAACACACTTTCCGGCGGCCAGCAGCAGCGGGCAGCCATTGCGAGGGCATTAACCAGCAAACCAGCCATTATCCTTGCTGACGAGCCAACCGGAAATCTGGACAGTAAGACCAGCGATGAAGTGATTCAACTTCTAAAAGTCACCAGCCAGAAATTCCATCAGACCATTGTAATGATTACCCACAACCCAGAAATCGCAGCACAGGCAGACCGCACCATTCACATTGAAGATGGCCGAATTGCGGAGTAAGGCGGTGATACCATGAAAGAACAGAAATCAATCATACACACATTGACAAACCGCAGTTTCAAGGCAAATAAAACGCGCAATTTGATTGCCGTCTTTGCCATCGTCTTAACAACGCTCATGTTTACATCTCTGTTTGTTCTGTCGCAGAGCATGGTTGAAACGATGCGGAACATCAATTTCCAGCAAGCCGGATATAACAGCCATTTGAGTTCCGGCACCATGACGGACGCCGCTGTGGAGAAAATCATTGCCCATGAAGCTGTCCGAGACTACGGGCAAAGCACGATCATCGGCGTGGCTGAAAATAAAGAATTGACCGGGCGGCAAGTGGAAATCCGCTATGCCGATGAAAACTATGCCCGTTCCAGCTTTTCCTATCCCACAACAGGAACCATGCCGGTACAGGTGCGGGAGATCGCTTTGGACACCATCACCCTTGATAAGCTGGGGCTGCCCTATGAATTGGGACAGGAAATCACCTTTGATTGGCGCAAGGACTTAACTTCTGATGAATACACCACCAGCACCTTTGTCCTCTCCGGCTATTGGGACGGTAATTTTGCTGCTATGGCAAGTATGGCATGGGTCTCCGAAGCCTTTGTTCAAAGCCAGTGTGCAGATACCGGCCAAGAAGCGCAGCTTGCAAACGGGCAGGTTTTGGGAACTGTGATGCTCCACCTTGATCTTTACAGTGACAGCAATCTGGAAGGAGCGGCGGAACAGATTTTAGTCGACACCGGCCTGTCAGATGTGTCCCTTTCTCCCAATGTGGCTTACGATGCCACCATGAACCAGAATATTATCCGTGAAGTGCTGCCGATGGCAATTTGCATGATACTGGTATTTGCCAGCGGGTATCTGATTATCTATAATATTTTCCAGATTTCCGTTGCCAGTGATATCCGCTTTTATGGCAGGCTGAAAACTTTGGGAACGACCAAAAAGCAGCTAAAAAAGATGATTTACGGGCAGGCCAACCATCTGTCGCTGATTGGTATTCCGATCGGGCTAGTGATTGGGTATCTGCTGGGCGCTGTGTTAGTGCCGATAATGATAACCAAGACAACGAAAGAAGCAAAGGCAACAGTCAATCCTTATGTCTTCATTGGCTCTGCGATGTTTGCCTATCTGACCGTCCTGATCTCCTGCATGAAGCCCGATAAAATCGCTGGAAAAGTTTCTCCGATGGAAGCCCTGCGCTACACCGATACAGGAACCGCCAGCAAACGGAAAATCAAGAAAAGCACCGGCGGCGCAAGTATCCCGAAAATGGCGCTGGCAAACTTAGGACGGAACAAGAAGCGCACCATTACGGTGATCTGCTCCCTGACGCTGGGGCTTGTGCTGCTCTCCTGCGTCTATGCGAAAAATGCCAGCTTTGATATCGATAAATACCTGAGTCAGACGGTTATCAGTGATTTTGAGGTGAAGGACAGCTCGATTTCTTCCACATTTGGAACCTATAACCCCTACGGCACAACCATTTCCCCAAAGCTGGTACAGAACATTGAGGGGCTTTCCGGGCTAGAGACCACAGGACGCTTGTATTCGCAGGTATTTACCCACCAGATCGGAATCTCTGCCCTCGAAAATATCCAGACCTATTATCATGCTGACAACCGGTTGGCATACATGGAAGCAACGGACGCAGAGCTGGCCAAAGCCTACCATGATATGACCCTGAGCGGCGAGTGTGTTTCCATTCTGTACGGCGTTGACGGCCTGATACTGGACACCTTTGCACAAGATGCCCGAATATTAGATGGCACCTTTGACAAAGGCAAATTCCTGTCCGGTGGCTATGTCGTGATGGAGGCAGCCACCGGCGCGGAGGACAGCGGGAAAGAAACACAGCCGACGTATTCCGTTGGGGATATCGTAGAACTGAATGAACGACAATATGAAGTGATGGCGATTGTAGCAGATATACCCACGGTCACTGAGGGCGTCAATAGCAGTACACAGGATTTCCTTTCGTTTTATCTTCCGGCAGATATATTCCGAAAGATGTACCCGGACAACACCCCGCGGAAGATGTTCTTTGATGTAGCCGAAGAATACCAGCCGCAGGCGGAAGAAATGCTGATTGACTACCGCGACAACGTGGATAAATCCTTGAACTATACTGCAAAATCCACTTTAATTGAACATTATCGGGAACAGACACGGGCGAATACGGTCATGGGCTTTGCTATCAGCTTGATCATTGCCTTTGTCGGCATTTTGAACTTTATCAATTCCATGCTGACAGCGATTGTTTCCCGGCAGAAAGAATTTGCCATGATACAGAGTATCGGCATGACAAAGCGGCAGCTTCGCTGTATGTTGATTGACGAGGGTCTTTCCTATGCGGTGAGTACCTTAGCTGCCTCCTATGTCTTGGGAACATTGGGCGTAGCGATCGGCATCCGCGCAATGGTGTCCGGCGACTGGACAGCAACGTTCCACTTTACTCTTATGCCGCTTGTGATCTGCACACCGATTTTGATTATCTTTGCAATTCTGATTCCGTATATTTGTTTCAAGAATTTGGAAAAGCAAAGTGTTGTAGAACGATTAAGAGCGACAGACTAAAGCGCTGTCGCCCCGCACTACCATTCAGAAAAGGGGAGTTCCTATGTGTTCTCCCTTTTACATTGCTCAGCTCATACTTATATCCTGTTTCATGCAAAGCGACCACTGGCACATCACATGCTATATGAATCCCAACCTGTACAGATGTCCCTGCATCGCTTACCATCTGAAATAAAGTTGATTTTCCCGTCGCACTATCCCCTCTTATCAGCGTAAACTTCCTGTTGATCGTAATTTTAAACTGAATATCTCTTTTATTCTGTACTAAAATGTCATGCTGTGTCTCCATAACAGATACTCCTTCTCAAATTCTCTGGCATTGTGACAAATGGCTCCGTCACGCACAATGTACATATCAAACTCTAAGCTGCCAAAATTCATCGGATATGCCAGATAAATTTCAAAATCCTTTTTTCTGCTCAGCTCTGCCAGCAGCGCCGCACAGTTGTCACCGCAACTGTTGGCATTGCTAATCACAGTGTCATCTGCGTTCATCGTAATCAATGCCTTCGCCCCGCTGCTGATTTCGCGGAGTGTAATCGGTCCCAACACCGGACTTTGTACCAATCCCTCTGAGACCAGCTCCGAGCTGTCAATCTCCCGAATCACTCTCTTCGCCCAATCATCGAGCCATGCCTCTGTATAAGAATTATTAAAATATTTTGAGGTGGAAATAATATCCTTATCATTTAATTCAAAATATACTTTTACCATCTGATTGACTCCTTCAATAATTCACTTTTATCATATCTATCATATCAAAGAAATACTCCTTCGTAAACGGAGTTAGCTCAAAATAAATACAAACGCGCCACAGCATCGCATTTATGCGGTACTGGCGGGAAGGAGGGAATTGATTATGCGTCACGAAACCAATCAATCTATATCACACGCGGGCAAAGACAGCAAGACAGGCAACAAAATAATGCGCAACTGTCATTTGCTTTTTAGCACTTAGCAAATTCTTTATTCTTATTATCATATACCTTATAATGGCAATAAGGAAGGTGATTTTTATGAATATAAATATTATATCGAAATACTTACAGTTTTTGCGTAAAAGTCATAACTACACACAAGATGATCTATCAAAAGAATTAGGTCTATCAAGGCAGGCAGTATCAAAATGGGAAACAGGAACGACTATTCCCGACTTAGAAGTTTTATTGAGAATTTCTAAATTATATGGCATCACGATAAATGACATATTAGAACCAAAGATACAGCAACAGCGGATAACTGATTTTGAGCAGATTTCAACAATTTCTGAAAAGGAATTGAAAGAAGTGTTAGAACAATTTGACACGAATTTGCTTGTAACAGCTTTAATGGGGGCATCTCCTGAAACAAATAGTTTTTGTGAGAGATTGTTTCCCGATATAGATTTTGAAGTGACAAGAAAAAATATAGGCAGAATTAGGATAGAAACCGTTGAGGATATGCAGAACCAAATAATAGCTATGATAAATTTACAGGCGATCAACAAGGAAATTTAATGCCGTGACTCATATCCAGATGAGAAATGCCGTATTTCAGGCATTTCTCAGTGTGAGACATCGTACTTCTCACACGAACGGTACCTCGTTTATCAAAATATTACGCTGTCACATCAAAACCTTCCTGCGGGCTTTCTGTTGGTACGTTTTCTGAGCCTGTCATTGGAACGCCTCTCTTGGCATTTCCCCATGCTTCATTATAAATCGTACACATCTTTGTCTGTCTGGCCGCCTCTGCATTTGTGGTGTACATCGTCCACCCATTATTTGAATAGGTTGCTACCATTTCCCCATTGTTATCATAAAATTCAATATAGTCACTCTCCCCCGAGGGCAGCTTCTGATATTTTACTTTTCCCTCAAGCAGCGTTTGTATCAAATCTATCGGTTTGAGCACTTTTTGATTGTTTCTTGAAACAGCCTTTAAGCCAGAACTGATAATTCCCTTGCGGTCTGGAGACACCTCTGACGTATAGCGTTTCATCAGGCGGCGAAAGCCTTCCGACTGATTCTGGAATTGTCCTTTGGCAAAATCCTGATATGCCTGTTCTGCAATCTGTTGTTTGTACGCTGATTCGCTTGTGCTGCTTTTCTTTTTAGAGTACACATACTCGTCATGAAAATCAGGCAGAGGAATCCCTCCGATACTGCCTGTGCCAGAAAAATTTCTGCACTGTAAGGAACCATTTGATAAATGAATCTGCATTTGCACCCACTCCCTTTCTTTCATCCGTTTCATTTCATCATTCTATTTCATATATCGTCTGTCAGCGCAATTTATTAATAGCAATTATATTCGTCTTTTTCGTTTGCTGCTGTTTTGACTGCACGAAAATCACCCCGCGCTAGGGATTCATTTATTTTCCTGTGATACGAATGCTTGCATGTCTCGCTATTCTGTGCTAGAGTGAATTTGAAGATTATCGCTTTTAAAAGGAGAAACACGCCGATGTTTTGGAATGCAAAAAGCGGCTCGGTAAACTTATCGGATACCACGATGGACTATGTGACGTTTGGCACAGGAACGCAGGTGCTCGTTATGATTCCCGGGCTTGGAGATGGCTTGACCACGGTAAAAGGAATGGCTGCTGCAATGGCATATACCTACAGAATGTACGCAAAAGTTTATAAGGTCTATGTTTTCAGCCGCAAAAATAATCTGGAAATGTATCAAGACTTGAATCAAACATACACGACAAGAGAGATGGCAGATGACCTTGCCTTTGCGCTCAACGCACTTGGCATTGGCAGCGCAAAAGTTCTGGGCGTTTCACAGGGCGGTATGATTGCGCAGTATCTCGCAATCGGCCACCCGTCACTTGTGGACAAGCTTGTGCTGGCTGTCACGCTATCGCGCCAAAATGCAACAGTACAGAATGTGCTTTCGGGCTGGCTTGAATTGGCAAGACAGGGGGATTACAAAGCGCTGATGATTGATATTGCCGAAAAATCTTACTCCGAAGCGTATTTGAAAAAATACCGCCGCCTCTACCCAATCCTCACTAAAATCGGAAAGCCAAAGGATTTTCGGCGCTTTCTCACACAGGCGGACGCGTGCGCCAGCCATAATGCCTATGCGCTGCTAGACCGCATTTTGTGCCCTACGCTGGTCATTGGCGGCAGCTGCGACAAAATTGTCAGTGCAGCCGCCTCAGTCGAACTCGCTGAACAGATCAGAAACTGTGAATTATATCTCTACGAAGGACTCGGCCATGCCGCCTATGAGGAGGCGCCCGATTTCAACAGCCGTGTGATGCAGTTTCTAATGTAGCGCAAAATAGCGTACTCCCCGGGCGTCCGTATGCAATCGAATGGGCAAAAGTCTTAAAAAATTATAAATGCCCCATAACAAGTTCATTTTTCCTGTCATTTGATCTCTCGTGCCACTCTTGGCAGCTCCAATACCATCTCTTTTACCCCAAATATACACCCACAGGTATCAGGATAATCCTCCGCTTGAAACCGAATCAGATGGTATCCCTGCTCTACATGAAATTTCATGTTAATTTGTCTTGCTTCTTCTCCTTCAATAAGTTCTACGGCTTGGCGGGCCGTGTCTGTTGTCCATGCAAAAACAGCGGAAGCAAAAAATACATCATGTAAAATAATTTCAAGGTTAGGCTGCCCGCAGAAATCCAAACAGCCAATAATCCTCATAACATATTTTGAATATTCGGCAATCTCAAAATCCATCCATAACTGCTCACTCAAATAGTCGTTGATTTGGTGTACTACTATTTTTATTTCCTGCTCTGTCATCTTTACCTCCATATCTGGTGTGTTTCTTCCAGCGTATTTTCTGACTGCCTATCATCTTATTTATGAAACTATCAATTTCGCGGAACACTTTTTTGATATAATCAGAAACCAAAAAGTATCCCCGGAATTGCTGACAGGGATACTTTTTCTTGTCAATTCTACGGCAGAACTTTGCTGTCAGATTTCGTCTGGCGCTTGTTCTGCGCCGGAGTTTGGCGCTGTAGTATTGTATTCATTGGCGGCGTGTTGTTTGGTCTGCCGGCTGGCTTGTGTATCGCGGTTTATCCATTGTAAAAATATTTTTTAATCCGATGTTAATCCGATGTAAAGATGAATCTCCGCATTCTCCATGTTGTCGTCCTGATACTCCTCAAAGTCACATTGAAAGGTTCTTGGCAAGTCCAGCCGACATATTTCCTGCCAAGCCGCCGCGACAGCCTGCACCATATCTCCGTGAACAACAAACTTCGCATAGCGTCCTGCGGGGATTTTGCAGACGGTGTACCCTCCTGTCTGCGGCACACTGTTGGTCTCACAGGCGGTTATAACGGTGTACTCTGATTTTTCATCGCCTTCATATTCGGTGTAAATGCCCAGCGCCTTTTGATTTTTCTTGTCTGGTACCGCCGCATAAATGCCCTCACTGTAAAAGCGGTTCCACAATCCTCCGATGACTGCCCCCATCTCAGGTGACGCATTGTTTGTCCGCGCGGCGATGCCGACCGCAATTTTTTCCTCCAATGTTACAATTTCATAATCCATACTCATGACCTGCCTTTCATTTGATAATACAATGTTCTAAACAAATGTGTACTGCCTTATACATCGTTGCGGCAATACAATGCTCTAAACAAATGCGTACTGCCTTATACATCGTTGTAGCTGCACAGTCTGTCATGCACTCTGTACATGGCAGATTTCATTTGTCTTACACAGAGTTTAGCAGGTCATACATGACAACTGAATGTCATGTTTGTGAATAATTTTGCTGTATTGCCTCCGCAAACGCCAAAATGTCCTGCCGAAGCTCAGCAGGTTCGATCAGCTCTGCGTCCTTGCCAAAGGAGACCAGCCAGCAGATGATAGCGTTTTTGTCTGCAAAACCGTGGGTGAACAGCAAGCTCCCGTCAGGCTGCTGTACGAAGCTTTCGGGGCCAAATTCATCTACGAGGCGCCACCGAAACTGCGGCTGGATAATTGCTTTTACCTGATATAAAGAAGGATATATATTCTTCTGCGAAAAATCGGGCGGCGGCGCTGTCCGCTTTTTAAAAGGTTCCCCGGTCCGCAGCGCTACCATGCGGTTGAGTTTAAAAAGACGAAAATCGCGGCGCAGGGTACACCAGCCCCACACATACCAGCCTGCCCACTAAAATATCAGATAATAGGGCTCAATGACCCGGCTGGATTCTCCTGTCGGTGCAAAGTAGGTGAACGAAACCGTCTGTGCAGTGCGGATTGCGCCGTGGAGCAGCTCGATTTTGGGCGACAGGGTTTCCTTGTAATGCGAGGACAGATTTATCAAGATGTGGTGGTCTCCCGATAACATGTTCGATGCCCCAGCAGACAATTTCTCCATCAATTGCGCGTAGCGACTGGTGCCGCTCACGCTGTCGAGACTGCGCAGCCCTGCCAAAATTGCCTGCATATCCGATGTGCTCAGCAGCGTTTTGTCTATTTTATAATTTTCCATAATAGAAATGCCGCCGTTTTGCCCCTGCACTGTCACAATCGGAATCCCCGCCATGCACAGCGCGTCAATATCCCTGATGATGGTGCGGCGCGATACCTCAAATTTGGCTGCGAGTTCGGGGGCTGTCACTTTTTCTTTCTGCAACAGGATTGACAAAATTCCTATCATTCTGTCTAGTTTCATCGCTGCTCTCCTTTTCGTCTCCTATATTTTATGAATTTGGTTTTTTCTTCTGGATTCCTGACTCAGATAGTACAGTTGCGTTTTCAAATACACGCCAGCATCTGCGCAGGATTTTGTGCTGTTTTTACTTTGTCGTATGCCTGAACGATCATGCCCTCCTCATCTATAAGGTACGTTGTCCGCACCACCCCCATGCTGACCTTCCCATAATTTTTCTTCTCGTGCCATACATCGTATGCCTGTATGCAAGAAAGATCTGGGTCGGACAATAACGTAAAGGGAAGATTGTTTTTTTCCTCAAATTTCTTGTGTGACGCCACACTGTCCTTGCTCACGCCAAGTATGACTGCGCCTTTTTCCTGAAACTGTGGATAGAGTTCTGCAAATCCACATGCCTGCGTGGTACAGCCCGGCGTGTTGTCCTTTGGGTAAAAATACAGGATTACTTTTTTTCCTTTGTATTCCTCCAGCGTGTGTACTTGTCCATTCTGGTCTGAGAGTGAAAAATTTGGTGCTTTCGTCCCTGTCTGTAACATATTCTAAATTCTCCTTTCGATAAAAATTGCGTGTTTTTTTCTTAACTGCCATCACGTTCCAAACGGGCAGACAGCCATACAAAGCCCACAGGCATTTTTTCTTCCATGTGTTTTCAAATAAATGCTTCTCTTTTCGTTGCACAACCTATAATCTATTATTTCACTTCGGAATGCATCTATATTCCACTGCACACCATGCAGTGCATGATATGGACAAACCTCAACACACTTTTTACAATTTTCTGGACAATTGCTCATTAAGATTTTGTTCCCATACTCAAACTGCTCATTGATTAAGATTGCAGACAGCCTTACCCGCGGCCCATATTTTTCTGTGATAATGACATCATTTTTCCCAATCCAGCCTAAGCCGGCATTCACTGCCGCAAACTTAAAGGAAAAGGGGGCTTCCAAGTCTGCCTCATTGCTTTGCGCCACAGGCGGAATATCATATTTTACATGATATTCATCAAGCACCTGTATCAACTGTGCTCCTATTTTCTCCACTACTTTTTTGGCATCCTGTATGCCCTTTTCAAATTTTTCTTCTGTATAGGTTTCGATTGTCAGCAGTTCCCCATAAGGAACGGCATATACCAAAGCTGATTGATACGCGCCGGCATATGCGCTGTACGCAATATCTGTAAATCCATAAATCACTTCAGGATATTCTAAAAATATGCTGCGAATGTGCTTTTCAACCATAAATCCCCCGCCTCACCTATCAATACATCTTGCGTCTTTCAACACATGTTTCATGTGTTGTCTGCCTCAGATCCAATCTTCATTTTGTATAAAATTGTATTCGTCCTCCATGAGCATTTGCAGATACGCGTCAAAACTCTCTGCAATCACGACAAGTTCATCCGGGTCGTGCAGGTATCGGACAATCTGCCCTTTTCTGCCCTCGGGCGCGGGTGAAAAGTCTATAAACAACTGCGATGTGCCGCCATTATTCATGCAGTCAGAAAAGTGCAGCCAGCACATCTGATCCGCGTCCTCTATAATTTTTTCATCTACTTCGACTTCTTCTGCATAGTTTCTGTTAATATAATCTTTTAGCCAGTCCGCGTCCTCTTTGTCTGTCATTTCCCGGGCAGACAAGAGATAATATGGATATTCTTCGATATCCGAACCAAGAAAATAGATTCCATACTTTTCTCCGTCATATTCCCGCCAATAGGTCCCGTCCACTATATTTAAAAGCTGAATCAGGCTTTCGGGGATATCGGGGTATAATTTTTGCAGTGCTTCAAGGTCGATCTTGTCTGCACCATGCATGACGGCTGCAAACGCGTCCCACTCCTCCCCAATTTCATTGTCGTGATATGCTTTTTTCAAGCCTTGTATGTATTCTTGTGCGATGTTCATAAGATTTGTTCCTTTCTATTTTTTCTCCTATAACTTTTTATGATACTACGCTTCAACCATCATTAGAATCCCCTAAAACACGCTTCGATTGCATCTGCCAAATGTCTGGTCTATACTCAGTATATCAGATGATCATTTGTAACGCTATAGGCAATGATTCAATGGCAGGGTTGTTTCACGAAGGCTTCCAAACGACATCATTTATTATGAACTTGCTGTCAGTCTGTTCGGAATCTGGACATCCTGCCGCCTTCACAGCTTTTTTTCTTTTCAGTTGTCCACATCTGAAAAAATGCGCAAAACATCCCCTCTATCTTATTTACACTTTTTTTCAAATCCTATATACTTATTTTATATCAATAAAAACTCTCAATTCCGCTGAA
>KE159536.1:0-41509 GCA_000403215.2 Lachnospiraceae bacterium A4 | reverse complement strand
CCCCACTCCGTGTTCTTTATACATACGCCTGCTCAGGGATGAGGCCTGGGCGTTAAACTGATAGTGGAAATCCTGTTCCGGCTTCAGCTTCCTTTCTTTCGTAAGGTAAGTTTCCGGCGACCACTTCCACAGGATGATGGAAAGGACATCCTCCCAGTCGTCTCCCAGGGGCTTTTTCCACCCCTGGGGGCAGAGCTGCCATACTGCCTGGGAAAATCCGTATTCCTTCACTTCGATCCCGCCCAGGGATATTTTTTTCTTTCCGCTTTTTATGACCCCTTCTGGTGTGATGATACCAATATAGGTATCTACCGGCTGGGGGTATTTCTTTCCGGGGACGCGCCTGGATGTCCGCTTATAGAGATAATAGGTATCCCCTTTCTTTTTCACTGTAGTTCCCCGTGTCCGCTGCTCCTGCACCCAATCCGGGTATCTTTTTTCTGCTGCTGTCATAATATCCTCCTTTCTATATAGGTAGCATATACCTATATTATATAAATATTATACCTCTACAGGGCGAAAAAGTCGAGGGATATGGAAAATATGTATAGCTTCCATATCCCTCGTAAAAATGCCGTGTCTATTAGTTTCAATTATTCTTCGTGAAACAACCCTGATTCAATGGAGGTAATTATGGATATCGGAAAACAAATCAAAACGCTGCGTCTCGCCAAAGGGGTGACGCAGGAAGAACTGGCGGCGTATCTGGGCGTATCTTTTCAGGCAGTCTCAAAGTGGGAAACGGAATCGAGTACCCCTGACATAGCACTGCTGCCAAATATTGCAGTATTTTTTGGAATTACAATTGACGAGCTGTTCCAGCTTCCGAATGAGGCGGAGTTTGAGCGAATCGAGAATATGTTCTGGCACGAGCGGCAAATTAGCGCAGAAACATTCAGCCACTGTGTGCGCTTCCTAGAGGGCATCGTGCAAAATAACCCCAAAAATATCAGGGCGCTTGTCTGTCTGGCACGCCTCTATAACCACCGCGCCAAGGCCGACCATGAGACAGCAAGCGGCTATGCCAAGACTGTCCTTTTGCTAAATCCAGACGAAAAAGCGGGCTGGACAGCTTTTCTGCGGGTGAAGCTGTTCCTTATATTGAACGGCTTCGCGCGGCGGCAAATACGTATCAGTATGCGCTTTATATGGGGGACGTGATGTTTCAAAAAGGAATGCTGCAAGAAGCCCTAGACTATTGGAATGCTGCGGTGGCGCGTGCGCCGCAAACTTGGCAGGCATATCTTCGCAGGGGAAACCGTTTCCAAAAACTCGGCAGATACAAAGAAGCACTGGCAGACTATGAACAATGCTTTCTAATTCAGGATTCCCCACGGCTCACCGACGGGCTGCACTCTATGGCGCAGCTCCATGAGATCTTAGAGGACTACCCTGCCGCAATCCATGACCGTGAGCGCATTATCAACTGTCTGAAAGAAGAATACCACACCACCTCCGGCGAGGGCATCAACAGCCAGCTTCGGGAGATTGAGCGTCTAAAAGCGCTGATTTCATAGTCGGCAAAAATTCCTTCTCATACGGCAGCAGCTCTGCGAGATATCCCCGCTCAGAAAGCATCTGCTCGATTTCGTCCAGCACCGCCTCACTGTCTGCGCTAACCGTGTGAAAATGATATCCCGAAGTCACATTCAGAAGCGGTGTTGATTTGCCAGAGCGGAGATTCTCCACGAATATGTGCACATCTCTGCGGCATTTGATATGCAATGCCGCAGTCATTTTGCCATAAGCCCTGTGATTGACCATCACGTCCAGCACCGTTCCGCCAAAGTCCACAATCGCATTCAGCTCGTCCTCCACTTCATCATTGGTGTGATGCACTTTAAAAGTCCGCACGTGCTCTTGCTGGCGCACATTTTCCAGATAATACCCTTTTGGCGTCGATCGGATTGGATATCCCTCTGTCCGCAAAAGCGCGATATCCTGCACGACAACCTGACGGCTCACCCCTGTTTTTTTACCCAAACGATTACCAGAGACTGGAGTCTGTGACTGCTGCATCATTGTCAAAAGTATTTTTCTCCGCTCAGCTCCGGTCAGTTCCTTCTCCATACGTCCTCCCTCTGCGCTGCTTCACATTACACGGTTCTAAGGTGCTTCATGCTGATATCCAGAATCGGTGCGGAATGTGTCAGCGCGCCGCTCGAGATATAATCCACGCCAAGCTGTGTAATGGTATTTATATTTTCCTTGGTCACATTCCCTGAGCATTCTGTCTCAGCCCTGCCATTGATGAGCTGGATTGCCTCTGCCATCTGCTTAGGGGTCATATTGTCGAGCATGATAATGTCCGCCCCGGCCTCAACTGCCTCCCGCACCATATCAAGGTTTTCTGTCTCCACTTCAATCTTTCGGACAAACGGCGCATATGCCCTTGCCGCCTGCACTGCCTGCGTCACACCGCCCGCCGCGTCAATATGGTTATCCTTTAGCAAAACGCCGTCTGAAAGGTTATAGCGGTGGTTTGCACCGCCTCCGACACGCACAGCATATTTTTCAAAAACACGCATACCGGGCGTCGTCTTTCTGGTATCAAGAAGCGTCGTTTTCGTTCCCTCTAAAAGTCTGGCCACGCTGCGCGTATAGGTCGCTATGCCGCTCATGCGCTGCAAGTAATTCAGCGCGGTGCGCTCGCCGGAGAGCAGCACGCGGATATCGCCTGTGACCACCGCAAGGACTTCGCCTTTTTTCACCTCGTCACCGTCCTTGACATGGCATGTCACCTGCGTGTCTGAATCGAGGAGTGTAAATACCCGCTCAAACACCATCAGCCCTGCGATGATGCCGTCCTCCTTGCAGATTAACTGTACTTCACCCTTTTTGTATTCTGGCATGACTGCGTTGGTGGAGACATCTTCGCTGTTGATGTCCTCCTCCAGCGCCATTTTAATATACTTGTCAGCAACAAGCTGCATTGTAATTGGATTCATAGTCCGTCCTCTCTTTCATAATCTTTTCAGCGGCGCGCTTTGCAAAAACCAAGCTCTCTAACAGGCTGTTGCTGGCAAGGCGGTTTTTCCCGTGGACACCGTTGCAGCTCGTCTCTCCCACTGCGTACAGATGCGCCATTGTCGTCTGGGAATCACGGTCCACATGCACACCGCCCATAAAATAGTGCTGCGCCGGAACAATCGGTATCGGCTCCTTGAGCAAATCATAGCCCTCCTCGAGACACCGGCTGTAGATATTTGGAAAATGCGCCCTCACAATCGTTTCCGGAACATGCTCAAACGAGAGAAACTCGTGCGCTGCCCCTTCTTTCTCCATTTCTTTTAAGATTGCCTCTGTCACCACATCGCGCGGAAGCAGCTCATCAACAAACCGTTCCCCCTTGTGGTTTAAAATAACAGCGCCCTCTCCCCGCGCAGACTCCGAGATTAGAAAGCTTCTGCCCGGCTTCGTGCTGTAGAGGCAGGTAGGATGAATCTGCACATAATCCATGTGCTCGAGCGCCACATGATGTTCCTTTGCAATGCGGCAGGCATCTCCCGTGAGCAGGGAAAAATTGGTGGAATGGCGGTAAAGCCCCCCAATGCCGCCTGTCGCCATCACCGTATCCGGCGCGTAAATCTCAAGCTGTTTCCCGTCCTTCGACACCGCCTTAATTCCGACACACGTGTCATTTTCCTCGATAATGTCCGTCATCGCTGTGTACTCTAGGATTGTCACATTGTCAAGTTTTTGTACATGTGACAGCAGTGTCGTTGTGATTTCCTCGCCTGTGATATCCTTATGAAAACAAATCCGCGGTTTTGAGTGCGCCCCTTCCCGTGTGTAGGCAAGGCTTCCGTCCTCATTTTTCTCAAAACGGACACCCAGTGCGAGCAAATGCGTGATGATGTCACGGCTGGCATGAATCATAATCTCCACGCTTTCCACGCGGTTCTCATAGTGTCCTGCGCGCATGGTATCCTCAAAATACGCATCAAAATCATTTTCATCACGCAGCACACAAATGCCCCCCTGCGCCAGCATCGAATCACAGCTTGCGAGATCTTCCTTTGACAGCATGAGTATTTTTCTGTCATGCGGCAGCGACAATGCTGTGTAAAGTCCCGCAACGCCGCACCCTGCAATGACTACATCATAGTACAATTTCCTTGTCATCTTCTATGTTCCATACCCTTCCCGCTATTTGGCCAGCTCAAGCATTTTTGTCAGTGTCTGCTTCGCCGCCTCGTCAGCCTGTCCATTGTCCATGCAAACCTCATTGCCGCCGTGTTTCATTACCTCAATAATCTTGTCTAGCGTAATGCGCTTCATATCAGTGCAGACAGGCTCTGTCTCTGGAAAGTAAAACACTGCATCTCTGCGCGCCCGCTGTAATGCATACTGCACGCCCGACTCTGTGCCAATGATAAACTCTTTGTCCAAACTCTCCTCTGCATATTGTATGATGCCGCTGGTGGAACCAATGTAATCCGCCAGCGCCAAGACTTCCTGGCTGCACTCCGGGTGTGCCAGAACGCGCGCAGACGGGTGTTGTTTTTTTAGTTTCTGAATCTCTGCTGCCCGCATGTTCTCGTGAATCGGACAATATCCCTCATTCAACACAAACTGTTTTTCAGGAACCTGTTCTGCCACATAATGCGCAAGATTTCTGTCTGGAATAAAAAGAATATTCTGGTTTGGTAGATTCCTGACGATCTGCACCGCGTTTGCAGAGGTCACGCAAACATCGGACCAAGACTTAATCTCCGCTGTCGAATTGATATAGCAGACTACTGCCAAATCCTCATACTGCGCGCGCGCCTTCTCGATAGTCTCTCTTACCACCATATGCGCCATCGGACAATCTGCCTCTGCATCTGGCATCAGCACTGTCTTAGACGGATTCAGCAGCTTGGCACTCTCCCCCATAAAGGATACACCGCAGAAAACAATCGTGCGCTGCGGCAGCCCGACAGCCTTTTTGCTCAGAAAATAAGAATCCCCTACGTAATCTGCAATCTCCTGTACCTCAGGACGGACATAGTAATGTGCCAGTATCACTGCGTCCTTTTCGTCCTTCAACTTTTGTATCTCTTCCTGTTTTGTCATGCCAAACCTCCCTGCTCATCATTTGCTTTTTGCAGTATAGCACATATCTTTACTGCTGACAAGACACCTGTGATGACAAATAGGAGATATTTTATTTTCTGTTGACTTCACTGGGTTAGATTGGTAAAATAGTATCAATTCAATACGATTTCATACGAAAGGTAAGGTGTAAACTATGCAATACAAGACAAGCGGAACCTGTTCTCAGCTCATTGACCTTGAAATTGAGGGCGATGTTATCCAGTCAGTAGCTTTTACAGGAGGCTGCAATGGTAATCTCAAAGGAATCTCAGCGCTGGTCGCTGGAATGAAGCTCGACGAAGCGATTTCCAAACTCAAAGGAATCCAATGCGGACACAAAACTACGTCCTGCCCCGACCAGCTTGCACGCGCATTAGAGCAGTATCAGGCAGAACATGCAGATTGAAAAATATGGTAATGCTTCAATTCAATGGAAAATGTAAATTTTTTGAATATACTAACATTGAATATACTATCATAAAGAAAATCGGGAGGCTTTAGATTATGAAACGCATCGTCTTTACCGGCGGCGGCTCCGCCGGCCATGTGACGCCAAACATCGCACTTTTTCCCAGACTCAGAAACATGGGCTACGATATACATTATATTGGCTCGTACGATGGTATCGAGAAAAAACTGATTGAGGATTACCGCATTCCCTATTATGGAATATCCACAGGCAAACTCCGGCGGTATTTTGACATCAAAAATTTCAGTGATCCTTTCCGTGTGATCAAGGGCTTTACCGAGGCTCGAAAAATACTAAAAACACTAAAACCAGACATTGTGTTCAGCAAAGGGGGCTTTGTGAGTGTGCCTGTCGTCCGCGCTGCGGCGATGCTCAAAATTCCCTGTATCATTCACGAGTCCGATATGACGCCGGGACTTGCCAACAGTATGTGCATTCCTGTCGCCAAAAAGGTCTGCTGCAACTTCCCTGAGACGCTGCAAAATCTGCCTGCCGAGAAAGCGCTCCTCACAGGGTCTCCCATTCGAAACGAACTCACAAAGGGCAATAAAGACAAAGGGCTTGAACTATGCGGCTTCCACGCTGCAAAGCCTGTCATTATGGTCATCGGCGGCAGTCTGGGCGCCGCTGGCGTCAACAAACTGGTCCGTGAAGCACTGCCCTCACTGCTGGAAGATTTCCAGATTGTCCATATCTGCGGCAAGGAAAAAATAGATAACCTGCTTCTAAAAACCAAGGGCTACAAACAATTTGAGTTTGTAAAGGAAGAGCTCAAAGATCTGTTTGCGATGGCTGACATTGTGATCTCGCGCGCTGGCGCCAATGCCATCTGTGAACTTCTGGCGCTGCGCAAGCCCAATCTTCTGATTCCGCTGCCTGCCCACGCAAGCCGCGGCGACCAGATTTTGAATGCGAAAAGCTTTGAAGCCCAAGGGTTTTCCATGGTTGCTGACGAAGATTACCTCACCGCAGTGACTTTGACGGAAAAGGTACATGAACTGTTCTTCACAAGGCAGTCCTATATTGATGCCATGCAGAACAGTAAAATTAGGGACTGCACTGAAACCATCACTGCATTGATAGAAAATACTGTAAATGCAAAAAACGAGTAGGGGGATTCCTGCTCGTTTTTAAGTCAAAGATTCTTCTATATTCAAAACAAATCTGCCATCTGTTCATACTTGTAATCATACGCCCGCAGAAACACCTTCCGCGTCAGTACATCTGTATTGACCATATACACCGTATAACACAGATAATACTGGCCATCAAAGTTCTGTTTACGATAATTGTATTTCAACAGCCCGGACTCTCCTTTTTTTAAGATAAATGCCGTCTCATTGAGCACATTGGGCTCTGCTGCAAGCTTTGAGCCCTGCTTCATAAAATCCTCATTGCCGCCGCGGCGTCTCGGCTTCCCGATTCCTTGGTCGAACCATTTGATGCGATAGCAGCCGTCCGCTTCCTCAACAATCCTGATGCATGGCAGCAGAAGCCTTTTTTCTAGTCCCAGATTATCATAGAAATAACCTTTTCTTTTATTCCTATAATTGTCAAGTCCTGTGGAGGGCTTATTTTTCTTTTTTTTCTCCCGCTGCGCCGCAAAATCGTAATTTGAAAAAATCTGGCTGCCCACTTGTTCGCAATCACACTCTTTCAGAAAAATGCCCTCTCCCAAAAGAGGTACCTCCTCCTCGATTTGGACAGGCTTGCAGTACTGTTCGCGCAAGACAGCCCCCTCTGGCGTGCGGTTTTCCTTGGTCCATGTCATACGAATCTTCAAAACTGCCAGCATTGTCCACCTCCCAAACTGGGAAACCGTTTCTCACTCTGCAATCAGCTCGCGCACCGCGTCCATCTCCTCCGCCGTCATGCCGCAGGGTTTCATCACAAGCTGCTGTTTATCATCATGATATCTGGGAATCAGATGTATATGAAAATGAAAGACCGTCTGCCCTGCAATTTCATGATTGTTCTGAATCACGTTAAACCCATCGCAGCCTAGCTTTTCAGTCATGACTGCCGCCATCTTTTTTGCGAGCGGCAGCGCTTTTGCGGCTGTGCTGTCCTCAAGCTCATACAGATTTTTATAATGCTCTTTTGGCATAAGCAGTGCATGTCCCTTCGTGACGGGATTCAGGTCTAAAATCACCCGGAAGGCGTCGTCCTCATACAGTGTTCTCGACGGAATCTCGCCGTTTGCTATTTTGCAGAAAATACAGTTCTCATCTCTCATGTTCTTCTCCTCCAGTTTCGTGACAGTTCATGTTGTCCCACGAAAAAATCTAATTAACACATCACCAGTATACAAGCTGCACGTTTACGCTTTCTGCGTTGTAAATACATACAGTAAATCAAGCATTCGAAGCACCTTGAAATCGCCCTTCATTTTCATGTCGCCGGACATAAATGCTTTCTGAAATGTCATTCGTCCCTGCACGATATCCTCCATAATCGCAGAGGAAACCTGCATCTCGACATCAAAAGCCGCCACGTCACCATAATAACACTCCATCTCTGTGCCGTTTACATTGAGTATCAATGGCAGCCGCGCCTCCGGCATACAGAATTTATAGACCGCGCTAAAGCCTGCCTGCGGATAAAAATGCTCTTTCAGCTCTTGCAAGAACATGGTGCTGTCAGGCTCCCTCACGTTCATCAGGTCCTTAAACATGCTCGCAAGCTCTTGTATGTCCTCTTTTTGCTTCTGCACATACAGATCATCGCTCGCAAGCTCTGACAACTGTTCTGCTTCCTGCGGTGTCAGGTTCAGGCTCTGCGTAAAGGTAATCTTCTGCTTTACCGCCTGATTGCTGTTTGGGAAAACCGGCAGCTTTTGATTAATAGAGCGGTACATGTCCTCTGTGCGCTTCTCAACCACCCGCGCATAGCCCGGGTTTTGTTCGAGTTCTGACACGTCCGCCACATAGCCGCAGATGCCCGTAACCGGACGCCCGCCAAGAATCTCCCACGCCTCTGTGAGAACCTTTGCCGCGTCGTGCTCTCCGTAAGTCGTCGCCATCACAACCGGGCACATGTACATGCTGCCAATCTTTTCCTTGTCGCCGTACAGCCAGCACGAATCCAAGAACTGCTGCATATATCCGCCGATTCCATACCACTCCACCGTCGTCGCCAGAATCACACCGTCTGCGTCTTTTAACGTCTGCGGCAATGTGACAATATTATTTTTAAACTCATACAGGTCGTAGCGCTCTACATTGACATTGAGTTCACGCAGCACTTCCTGTATCTTGTTTAACACATATAATGTCGGGTCCCCGATCAGCCCCCTGCCTCCATAATAAATATTAATCTTCACCTTTTATATCCTCCTGTATTTACGATATTGATGACCGCCATAATCATTATCCCGCACAATAGTCCGCCCACATGGGCTGCATTGTCAACTCCCGCTGCCCGCGAGCCGGAATATATCATATACACCACTGCAAAAATAATCCTTCCCACTGAAACGCTCTCATAGGAACCCGGGATCTGTCTGCCCCTCTGGTCTAAAATCTCCACTGTCCCCTGACTGTGTGACCGCCGCTTCAAATCGCGCGCCACAACAAGGATAAACAATGCGCCGACCAGTCCAAAGATCGCGCCGCTCGCACCGACAGCATCATAGATTTTTCCTGTCAGCACCGCATAAAGTATCGAAAAAATACTTCCGCCAAACCCAGACAGCAGATACACGATACTAAAGGAAATATGTCCAGTCACCTGCTCGACCATCTGCCCCAGTCCGAACAGAAAGATCATGTTGCTGACAAGATGTTCTATGTCTGCATGCAGGAAAACCGAAGTCAAAAATCTGTAGTATTCGTGCGCCACAAGAATCTTCTCTGCATTCATACTACCAATAGTATACACCACTTCACCCATTTGTGTACAGAAAATGTAACCAACAATATTTAATACGAGGAGTCCTAACGTCACGCAGTAGCTGCGCCAGTCCGACACCTTTTGTTCCTCCATTTGCTCACCTCTTTGTATGAGAAGTATAACGCAAGTAAGAGGCTGTTGTCAAATGTCACGAATCAGATTCACCATCTCGATCGCACCCACTGCACAGTCATAGCCCTTGTTTCCAGCTTTTGTGCCAGCGCGCTCAATCGCCTGCTCGATGTTCTCTGTCGTGAGCACGCCAAACATGACGGGAATCCCGCTCTCAAGCGACACAGAAGCAATCCCCTTGGAAACCTCATTACACACATAATCATAATGGCTGGTTGAGCCGCGGATAACTGCTCCTAGACAAATCACCGCATCGTACTTTCCGCTTTTTGCCATCTTGGCGGCGATCAGCGGAATCTCAAAAGCTCCCGGAACCCACGCTACATGAATGTCCTCCTCCCGCACGTCATGTCTTATAAGCCCGTCCATCGCGCCGCCGAGCAGCTTTGATGTGATAAATTCGTTAAAACGCGCTGCCACAATGCCAATTTTTATCCCGTCTGATACTAATTTTCCCTCAAATGTTTTCATGTACAATCCCTTTCTTTTTTTGCAGTAAATTATTTAAATTCAAAATATATCGTTTAATACTGTAACATATGTCCCATGCGCTTCTGCTTTGTTTTCAGATAAAATAAATCGTGCGCTGTAGCCTCCATCTGAATAGGCACACGCGCTGTAATCTCAAGCCCAAATCCCGATAGCTGGTACACTTTATCCGGATTGTTGGTCAGCAGGCGGAGGCTCTGCACCCCAAGCTCACGCAAAATCTGTGCACCAATATAGTACTCCCGCTCGTCCCCTGCAAATCCCAATGCCAAATTCGCCTCTAGTGTGTCCATGCCCTGCTCTTGCAGTTCATAGGCGCGCAGCTTGTTAATCAGCCCGATGCCCCGCCCCTCCTGACGCATGTAGAGCAGAATGCCCCGTCCTTCCCGCTCAATCTGTGTCATGGCGGCGGCAAACTGCTGTCCGCAGTCACAGCGCAGCGAACCAAAGGTATCCCCTGTCAGACACTCAGAATGGACGCGGCACAAGATATCCTTTCCATCGCCAAGCTCTCCTTTGACCAAGGCGACATGATGTTCACCATTGAGCCGGTTCACAAAGCCATATGCCCTGAAATCACCATATTTTGTGGGCATTTTCACAACTGCCTGCCGGTCTACCAGCTTCTCATGGCATTTGCGGTAGTCCTGCAAATCACGTATGGTAATAAAAGGCATATCCCACTGTTTTGCAAGCGCCATCAGTTCCGGGGTGCGCATCATCGTCCCGTCCTCACGCATAATCTCGCAGCACAAGCCGCACTCCTTTAAGCCCGCCAGGCGGCACAGGTCAACCGTCGCCTCCGTGTGGCCGCTGCGCTCTAACACGCCGTTTCGCTTCGCCAGCAGGGGAAACATATGCCCCGGTCTGCGAAAATCTTCAGGCTTTGCGTCCTCCGCCACACAATGACGCGCTGTGACAGACCGCTCAGCGGCGGAGATGCCCGTCGTGGTCGCCACATGGTCAATGGAAACCGTAAACGCCGTCTCATGATTGTCCGTATTGTACTGCACCATCTGGGGAATCTTTAGCTTTTGAACATATTCCTCAGACATCGGCATACAGATCAGCCCCTTGCCGTAAGTCGCCATAAAATTAATATTTTCGGTGGTGGCATACTCTGCTGCACAGATAAAATCTCCTTCGTTCTCTCGGTCGGGGTCATCTGTTACCATGATGAGCCTGCCCTTTTGAAGTGCACAGAGTGCCTCCTCCACAGTGTGAAACTGTGCCATTTTTTCACCCTCCCATTCCTAAAGTCATATCTTAAAATCCATGTTCTGTTAAAAACGCCCTTGTGATCGCGCTCTTTTTTTGCGGTGTGGTGCACATCAGCTTCTCGATATACTTTCCAACCACATCTGTCTCCACATTGACCAGATCGCCCTCCCTGCGCTCGTGCAGGACTGTCTGGCGCACTGTATGTGGTATGGCAGAGATGGAAAAATTATTGGAAGTGACATCTGCCACTGTGAGACTGATGCCGTCCAGCGCGACAGACCCCTTCTCCACTACATAGCGCAGAACCCCGCTGTCCGCCTCGACCGTATACCAGACCGCGGTATCATCACGCCGGATGCGCGCAATCCTGCCGACGCCATCGACATGCCCCGCAACGATGTGCCCGCCAAACCGTCCGTCAGCCGGCATCGCCCGCTCTAAATTCACGCGGCTGCCGCACACCAGTTTCGCCAGCGCAGAGCGGTCTAACGTCTCATGCATAACGTCTGCCTTGAAGCTGTCTGAAAAAAGTTCCGTAACCGTGAGGCAAACACCATTGACCGCAATGCTGTCGCCCGTCTTTGTGCCCGCCAAGACGGTTTGGGCTTGGATTTTGAGCGCTGCGGAATGCTGCCCTCTCTGAATCATTGCCACCGTTCCAATCTCCTCAATGATTCCGGTAAACATCATTGACCACCTCACTCTCTATCAAAAAATCCTCCCCAAGTCTGGTGACAGTGCTGTTTTTCAGACAAAATGCATCGGACGGCGAAGGTACGCCCGCGCCCTCAACCGGTGTTCTGGCAGTTTCCCCGCCAAATAATTTTGGCGCAATATATGCCTGTACCCGCTGTACAATCCCGCTTTGAAGCGCTGCCCAGTTCAGCGTGCCGCCGCCCTCAAGCAAAATACTGTCAATCTGCTGATCTCCCAGCCGCTCCATCAACTGCTGCAAGTCCACATGCCCATCTTTTTCATCGACCACCACAATCCGGCAGCCCGCACTCTCATAGGCAAGATGTCTGTCCCGCACATCACAGCAGGTCGCAAGTATTGTCGGCACTTGTCCGGCGTCCGCCACCACCTGCGCGGTGAGCGGTGTGCGCAGTCTGGTGTCACAGACAATGCGGATTGGGCTCCTGCTGTCCGGCAGCCGGCAGGTAAGCATAGGGTCATCTGCCAGAATCGTTCCCACCCCTGCCATGATTGCCGTATAGCGGTGGCGCTGCTTCTGGACATGGCTGCGCGCCTCCTCCCCCGTAATCCACTTAGAAAGCCCTGTGCAGGCGGCAATCTTTCCGTCCATTGTCATCGCGTATTTCATCACCACAAAAGGTCGCTTCGTCTGGATATAATGAAAAAAGACTTCATTTAACTGCTCACACTCCTCGCGCAGCACCTCCTCTGTCACCTCGATGCCGTGCGCCCGCAAAATCTCAATCCCTTTTCCGGCGACAAGCGGATTAGGGTCTGACGAACCAACCACCACGCGCTGAATCCCAGACGCTAAGATTGCATCTGTACAGGGGGGCTGCTTCCCATAATGACAGCATGGCTCTAGCGTCACGTACATCACTGCGCCCTGCGGCGGCTCCGTACATGCTGCAAGCGCATTGCGCTCTGCGTGCGGACTGCCATACCGCTCATGCCACCCCTGTCCAATGATTCTTTCATTCTTTACAATGACAGCGCCCACCATAGGATTTGGCGCGGTCCAGCCGCCCCCCTTCCCGGCAAGCTGCAACGCCAGACGCATATATGCCCTGTCATTCATATCATCACCTCCTAAAAACCAAAAAGGATGCGGGCAGCTTCTGCTGCTTATTTCCTCTCCGCGTCCGTGCGCATAAAAAAAAACCCTGAATGACACGTCATCCAGAGCTGCTTTTACATTTCAGATTCGATATAATATTCAGAACTAATGTTCTGTTTATTGTATACCAATCTCCTGATCTTCTTTCGTCCAGACTATACTGTCGGCTTCGGAGTTTCACCGAATCATGCCTGCTGACAAATCAGCAGCCGGCTCGTGGGCTGTACCACCGGTAGGGAATCGCACCCTGCCCTGAAGACGCTGTTATGCTGTTTACACCAACTACTATACCATAAAATAATTCACGGGGCAAGAGCTTCAGAAAAAATGTAACCAATCGCCCCGCTCTCTTGTATACTTAGTGAAAGGTCTTTCGAAATCAATACAAAAGGAGTACTCATGAGACAACCTGTACAGGAACTGGCAGCGTCCTATCAGGGCAGCCTCTTTGCCGCCGCATTCAATGTATGCAGGAATGCGCAGGACGCAGAGGATGTTGTTCAGGATACGTTTGTCCAGTATTACACAAGCAAAAAAGAATTTGAAAGCGAGCAGCACATCCGCGCATGGCTGATGCGTGTGGCGGTCAACAAGGCAAAAAATATCAACCGAACTTTCTGGCGGCGAAATAAAATCTCTATAGAGGACTATATGGAGACACTCGTCTTTGAGACGCCAGCGGCGGAGACACTGTTTGAAACGGTCATGCAGCTTCCCGATAAATACCGCATCGTCATTCACTTATATTATTATGAGGAGTATGCGGTTCGGGAAATCGCACAGATCTTAAAATTAAGCGAAAGCAATGTTAAAATCAGGCTGTCGCGCGGACGTGCTATGCTCAAAGAGACATTGAAGGAGGAATGGGATGATGACAAATAAAGAACGGTATCAACAGGCGTTTTCGGCACTTCCGTCCTCCCGGCAATTTCATTTGGAGGTAGAGGAAATGGCGATGATTCAGAAAAAGCATCAAAAAAATATGGCAATTGCGGCGGCTGTCGCATGTGCAGTCCTGATTGGCGCTGGCGGAACTGCCTACGCCGCAGATCTCGGCGGCATTCAGACGAAAGTGAGCTTATGGCTTAACGGAAAACAGGTGGAGGCCGTTGGGACGCCAGATGAGAACGGACACAGTTTTATGTTTACTTATCATGGCGAGGACGGCGCCGAGAGTATTGGCTATGGCGGCATCAGCATTGACGAAGATGGCAATGAAAAATGGCTGAGCGATGACGAGCTTGTCGCACAAATCAACGAGTCAGCCAGCGTTGAAAAAGACAAGGAGGGCAGAGTCTGGGCATACTATTACGACCAAAAAACAGAGATTACAGACTTGTTTGACGAAAATAATGTCTGCACAATCACCATGACCCATGAGGGTAAAACGATTCGGTTAGAAATTACGGATAACGGCGAGGGCGGCTATTCTTTTACACAGTCTGATGTGTCTGAGGACGCTGAGACGGCTTCCACCTCCATAACGTTCACAACGAAAACAGGCATTTATACGCCGGAGAATTAATCCGGAAATTGAATGCCCCATCCAAGTGTACTGGTGAGTTGTAAGTTATCAATAAAAAAATAACCCTTCCATATGGTTTTATGGTATCCTATAAGTTGCCAAAATAAAAAAGGATAAATCCACCAGAAGAGTTATTTCAAATATGAGTTTATCATACTTGCTGGCGGATGACCATACGACTATGTTAAATATTATTGAAAAGATTTTATGCCATTTTGAATCCTGTTTTTCCCGTAAAGCTGCTTTCCGTTGGTTTGTGATCATCATCACAGGGCTTATGCTCCGTTCGGATAAGCTTGGTGTCACTTCCATACTTCGTGACCTTGCCCTTGCCCCGGGCTGCTATGATTCCATGCTTCACTTTTTCAGGGCATCCTCATGGTCATTAGAGGATATCCGAAAACGCTGGTTCTCTGCTGTCAGACTGTATGCGCCCCTTTACAAGGAAGGGAACTTCCATGTCCTTGTTGGTGACGGGGTAAAGCAGTCAAAAGAAGGACGCCGTATGCCGGGGGTGAAGAAGCTATTCCAGGAATCCGAGAATTCTGCAAAACCAGAATACATGCATGGGCATATGTTCGGCGGGCTTGGCATACTGGCCGGGAACTTCCGCAGCTGGGCGTGCATCCCCTTAAGCATCCGGCTCCATGACGGGCTCCAGGCTGCCAGGGAATGGAAAGGCGCATCTGTTTCAACTGCCTCTCATGTGGTACAGATGGTGGAGGATTCTTATCATGCCGCCCTCACTTTTGGAGACTCCCTGCTCCTGCTGGACAGGTATTTCCTTACTGTGCCAGCCCTTGAAAAACTCAGGGAATTAAACAACAGCGGGAAAGTACACATGGAAATCGTCACCAAAGCCAAAAAGTCCTGTACCGCGTTCCAAAAGCCTGGTCCCCGAAAACCTGGCAGGGGCAGGCCGCCCAAAAAGGGGGATGCCGTTCACCTGAAAGGACTGTTCGCCTCCCATAAGGAACAGTTCATGGAAACGGAAACCGAACTCTATGGCAAAAAGAAAACGATACGCTATTACAGCATAGATCTTCTTTGGGGGCAGAAGCTGTACCAGGAACTGCGGTTTGTACTGGTAGAAATGGATGGCATCCAGAGCATTCTGGCAAGCACCAGTCTGGCACTTGATCCGCTATCCATTATCCGGCTTTACAGCTACCGTTTCCGGATCGAATGCACATTTCGTGAACTGAAACAGCAGACAGGCGCATTCTGTTATCACTTTTGGTCAAAGCACATGCCGAAACTAAGCTACTACCAAAAGAAAGGGGAACCCACACCCTTAGAGCGTGTGGAGGATGAAAGATCACGTAAAAAAATACTGAAAACGGTACGTGCCATTGAAGTGCATATGGAACTGTCCTGCATCGCAATGGGGATACTACAGACCCTTTCCATCCGTTTTATTGGAAAGGTTTGTTCCAGTCAGATCCGTTACCAAAGGACACCATCCAAAGGAAGGGTTTCCGAAGCAGCCCTTATGCACTATTTCCGGAAACATTTTTTCCGCCTTTTGGAGCAAAAGCCTAAATCATACATAACACAGATAATTCATGAGCTACAGGAAGAGTCAGAAAAACACTGGGATTTTCTGGCTTCTTAGTGGTACAAACTTTTAACTCACAAGCAAGTGTACTAATCATTTGTAATTTAAAGTAACTGACGCTTTTTACCATAATTAACAGACGGTCAGTACACTTGGGACATAGCGCGCAATCCGCATCCCTTATTTTCTATATGCACACAAATCTCCCAACCTAAACATAATTTCGCGGCAACTCCTTATAAGGTGCGGCTCGAACGCAAACCTTCGCACCAAATTTCATCAATTCACTATACAAAATTTGATTCCAGCCAGTCTTCCCCTGCTTGAATGCCATGCGCCACACAGACCAAAATGCAGCGAAAACAGTACAACTTTTTTTGATGACACTGCACGACGCCAAAACAAATGCTGTTAAGATAGCGCATAGCAAAAAATAACTGCAATGGAAATTAAATCCATATTAAAAATAGTATTGACTTTTATTGCAAACAATTATATGATGTGTTTATCAATACAATAAACACATCATATAATTATAATCAGAAAGGAAGTGCAGCAAATGGATTATGATAAGATTACCTTAGCGGAACTTAAAAAAGGATACCAGTACGACCCAGAACAAGACCACTATATTTGCAATTATTGTGAACAGCATTTTAACGCCAAACAGATTTTTCCGATTGACAATCAGTTCTACACTGCGGAATATGCCGTAAACAAACATATTTGTACAGAGCACAAGGGTACCTTGTACCAGCTTGTCTCCTCCCATGCGAAGTACAATACGCTGACACAGAACCAGCGGGAACTTATGCTGCTCTTTGCCTCGGGAGAATCAGATAAGAACATTGCAAAGAAGCTGGGCATCACAGAATCCACTGTCCGCCGCCAGCGTTTTACCTTTCGGGAGAAGGCAAAGCAGGCAAAGTACTACCTGGCGCTCTATGAACAGGCATTCGAGTGCAAAGGAACGCCGGAAAATACCATCATTCCCATACACAGCCACGCAAGCTATGTGGACGACCGCTATCTGATTACAGAACGGGAGCGCAATCATATCCTCGAAACCACCTTCAGCAGTTTTGAACCTTTGGTTTTAAAGAATTTTTCTGCCAAAGAAAAGAAAAAAGTCGTGATTCTCACCAAAATTGCGGAGCAGTTCGAAACAGGGAAATCGTACACTGAAAAAGAAGTGAATCAAATCCTCAGACCAATCTATGAGGATTATACAACGCTTCGGCGTTACCTCATTATGTACGGCTTTATGGAACGCGCCAAAGACGGCTCGTCGTACTGGATGACAGAATAAGATCACGCACTGCCTGTTTCCCCATTTCCTTCGCTGCCGTCAAAATTTTCCTCCTCTGCCGCCGTGCGTCCTCCCGGAAGAAGAAGTATGTGTCCTCGAACCGCCATGGCTCGCGCTGCTCTCCTTCTGCCGCACTTTTCTGTCTATATGGGAATACAGAAATAAATCTCTCGATTCCGTGACATGCATACTTCCGCGTTTCACATACGCGGCAGCCGCCGGCTGGGAACGCACCGACTTCATGCTGCAGCGCATTGCCAGTGTGATAATACCTGCGGCAAACAAGCCAGCCAATAATGACCCGCCCAGATTCACGCCAGCCTGAAAAGGCATCTTGGGAAGCGCGCCGATGTCATAAGGCGCATCAGTTCTTGCCTGCGTGATAAACTGGTCGCAAAGGCGCGCAAAACAGGTAAATGCCTCCTCATAACTGCCCTCGCCCAAAGCGGGCAGAAACTGGTCTGACAGATAATCCATGCCCGCATCTGTAAACACTGTAATCCCATAACCAGACGTGGAAATCCACCAGTCTCTGTCCTCCATACTCACAAGAAGCAGCACGCCGTCTCTGCCAGTGCCAAAACCATAGCCGTTCTCATCATAAAAGTCATCTGCATATGCCCTCGGTGTCTTTCCATCAAGTGTGTCTGCCGTGACAACGACGACATCGAGCCGCTGCCTGTCACTAATCTCATTCAAAAGCGCCAAAACCCTGCTCTCCTCAGAGGAGGTCAAAAGCCCTGCCTTATCCACAAGCCTTGCTGTATTTTCCCCGTCCGCAAATACCACCATAGGAAAAGAAAGGCAGCAAAGCAGCATGAAAAGCAGCACAGAAATTCTTTTTTTCATGAACAATACCTCCCTATAACAGCCACATCAGATAGCTGATGCCAAATGCCGCCGCGCTGATGATGCCCCACAAACCAAACAGCCACCCTGCAAAGGCGCCGTTGTCCACCGGCAAATCGCCAACCAGCTTTCCGGTCTGTCCATTCATGGCAAAAGTATATTTCGTGCCCTTCCATGTCGTGTTTAAAATCCATACTGGATATAGCGCGTAGTGCGCTTTTCCATTGTGAAGCTGCACGTTTGTGGATTCCGGAAGAACTGTGACGTATCCCTGAACGGTCTCACGAAAACTGTCCTGCGTGCTCTTTTTGACCCGCTCGTTTGCCCGCTCAATGCTCTGCTGCGCATCTACATCATACTTATCTGCCAGATATCCTGCCAAATAGGCAGTTTGGAAGTCCACCGCCTCAGAGAAGTCAAAAGGTTCAATAGATTCCATCAAATCGTCAGGCATTTGAGACGATCCATCGACAGGAACACGCTCAAATCCGATGCTTCCAGCCCGCATCACGGCATAGTAGCTGGTCTGTGTATAATGATAATTGCTGTCGCTCCATCTCCGCACACGCGTCGCCCTGTACCGGAGCTTCGCCTCCGCCTTTGCGTCAAAGAGCCAGAACGGCACATAGACGCCCTTTATTTCATCTATGTGGTTCTGGTTTTTAAACACCTTTGGCAGAAAAGGCTTGTTTTTGTAGTGTCTGTTCAGTGCGTCCTTTGCCGCTTTTTTGTCCAGTTTAAAAGGAATCACATAATCCGGCCTGAGCGCACCGGCAAACTGTCCCATCATGACGACGGGATTCCCGCAGTAAGGGCAGGAGGTCGCAGCGGTATTTTCATCGCCGATGATTTCACCGCCGCAGGATTTGCACAGATAGGTTCTAAGCCCCTCCGTCTCCCCCGCCTGCCATTCGGGCGCCGCGGACACCTCCCAGTCCATCTGGTCTGGCTGCTCGTTTTTTAGTTCTCTGTCATATCCTGCCAGCGCCTCCATCTCAAATTCGGTGTCGCAATACGGGCACTTCATTTTCTGTATCGAGCTGTCAAAGGCAATCGCGCCCCCGCAGCAGGGGCACTTGTATTCCTGTAATTGTGCCATCCCTGTTATCTCCTGTCGTTCTCGTCAAAGAGGTCTCCGCATTCCGGACAGAATTTGGGCGGATGCGCAGGGTCCTCCGGCTCCCAGCCGCACTTGTCACAGCGGTAGACCGGCGTGCCCTCCGGCTTCTTTGCACCACAATTTTGACAGAATTTCCCTTTATTGACTGTGCCGCACGCGCAGGTCCAGCCGTCATTTGCGGGCTTTGGCGCGCCGCACTCCGGGCAGAATTTCCCTGTGGACACCGCGCCGCATGTGCAGGTCCAGCCGCCTGCAGGCGCAGCGGACGGGGCCGGTGATGCTGCCTGCTGCTGCCCCATCGCAAACAGGTTCTGTGCGTTCATGCCGCCTGCGTTCATCGCCATGCCCATTCCCACGAAGCCATTCATTGCCCCCGCAGCATTTCCGGCTGCCGTTCTCATGGCATCAGCCTGCGCGCCAGCCAGCGTGGCACCCGCCATATTCGGATTCTGTAATACCGCAGTGCGCTGAAGCTGCTTGATCATCTCCGCGTCCTCTGGCGGCAGCGATACAGACCCCAGCGCGATGCTGACCACCTTGAGACCGCGCAGCTTGCCCCACTTGGTAGAGAGCGCAAAATTCATGGCCTCCTCCAGCTCCGTGTTGTGCGAGACAATCTGGTTCGGGCGCAGCTCCAACTCGGACAGCCTGCCAAATGCGGGTTGCAAGGCACTGATAAACTCTGTTTTTAGCTGCTTCTCTATCTCATCTCTCGTGTATGCCTGCTCTATATTGCCACAGACCTTCGTGTAAAATAAAAGCGGGTCCGCAATCATATAAGAATACACGCCTGAACAGCGTATGGAGACGTCCACGTCAAGGCCAAGCCTTGAATCCACCACGCGGAATGGAATTGGGTTGGGCGTGCCAAACTTGTTGTCCATAATCTCCTTGACATTAAAATAATAGACGCGCTGGTCTTTTCCTGTGTCACCGCCATATGTAAAACGTTTCCCGACCGCGCGGAAGGTATCGGCAATGCTTTTTCCGAGATTTCCTGAAAATATACTTGGCTCTGTCGAGGAATCATAGGTAAACTGTCCCGGTTCTGCGCAGACCTCGACGATTTTCCCCTGCTCCACGATTATCATACACTGTCCGTCCGCCACCACAATTCCCGAACCGTTGGAGATGATATTGTCATTTCCCTTTGTGTTGGAGGAACGGCCGTTGATGCGTTTCTGACCCTTCACGACCAGTACATCCTGCTCCAAGGCATCACAATAGAAAAATTCCTTCCACTGGTCAGCCAGCGTTCCACCGACAGCCCCCATTGCTGCTTTGATAAGTCCCATAGTAATACTCCTTTCTACTTTTGCCTATGAATGGCTCTATATATCAGTATACAGTAAATCTACATTTTTTCAACTAAAAATCCTCCTCCCTCCAATACGCAGAATACAGAGCGAATCATTTATTGACACAAAAACCCCCTCGCTCTCCACACAGAGCAAGGGGATTAAATTATGCCTTCTTACTTTCTTTCACCTTTGCAAATATCGCTTGCAGCAGAATGAAGAAGCACAAAAGTATCGCCGTTATAATATTCGCCCACGAACTGACGAGTTTTCCGTTTGATTTCACCAGCGTAGAAATCGTACCGTTAATCAGCACGCCGACCAGTGAGCCGAGCACATTCCCCACACCGCCTGTCAGCAGTGTGCCGCCGATTACCGAAGATGAGATTGCGTCCATCTCCAAACCTGACGCCTGTGTGGTGGTGCCGCACATGGTATTCAGACAGTAGCAGATGCCGCCGATGGAAGTCAGCAGACTGCACAGCGTATAGGTTAAAAGCTTTGTTTTCTTGACGTTGAGACCCATCAATGTCGCGGACACCTGATTGCCGCCCACCGCGTAGATGCTTCTGCCAAACTTGGTATATTTGAGCATCAGGAAAACGGCAACGATGACCAAGAGCGCCACGAGCACTGTCGGACGGATAAAAGGTGTCTGATAAATGCCCTTTTTATTCGTATAGCCGCCAAATGGAATACTAATCTTTGTGTTGGAGATTGCCGTGAATATCTTATCTGAGACAATGCTGACCTGATCCTTGCAGATCACCGCCGTCATACCTCTGGCAAAGAACATGCCCGCCATCGTCACGATAAACGGCTGAATCTCAAGATACGCCACACAGTACCCCTGCACCAGTCCAAAGACTGCGCCAATCACCAACACCAGTATCATCAGCACCGGGCTGCTCATGCCCCATTGCTCCATGCCGACTGCGAGAAACATACAGTCCATCGCAATCAGTGAACCGACAGAGATGTCGATACCGCCCGTCAGCATCACGCAGGTCATGCCGGCTGCGACGGCAATCAGTCCTGCATTGTTAATCAGCACATTCAAAAAGGTCTGAAGATGCGTAAAGCCTTTGTCTGCATAGATGATGCAGCCGCCAGCATACATGACAACGAACAGGATTACAGTGATTGCCAGTAATATATTATTGCCCCTTAGCTTTAATTTTTTCATCCCTATGCCGCCTCCTTTGCTCCTGCCTTCTTAGCGGACAGTTTTTTGAAATAATCCTTGACAGGCTGCGACTGGATTACAACGATTAAAATAACCACGATTGCCTTGAACACAGGCGCCTGCGCAGAGGAGACGCCCAGCGCGTACAGTGTCGTTGTAATCGCCTGAATCGTGTAGGCACCGATGATGGAGCCTGCCAGATTAAACTTGCCGCCGCCAAGGCTGTTGCCGCCAAGCGCCACTGCAAGAATTGCGTCCAGCTCCATGTTCAGACCGATGTTGTTTGTATCCGCGGAATAAATTCTACAGGTTGCAACCAATCCGGCGATACCTGCGCACAGACCGCAGATCACGTAACACAAGAGAATAATCTTTGCCGAATTAAAACCGGAAATTCTTGAAGCCTTTTTGTTGATACCAACACTCTGTATGTATGTCCCAAGCGCTGTCGATTTCAACACGATAGACGCAACCGCGACACAGACTGCCGCAATCAGAATCGGCGTTGGAATAATACCGCAGTACGCGCCGAAAAACTGGAAAGACGGAACGCGCACATACACGATATTGCTGTTGCAAAGAAGCAGTCCGATTGCCCTGCCCGCAGACCAGAGAATCAGCGTGGCAACCATCGGCTGAATGTTCATATATGCCACCAAAAAACCGTTGAACAGACCGCAGACACAAGCGATTGCAATACCTGCAAACATGCCAACCCAGAGCGGAACCGCGTACTCGCTCACGTTGGTCACACCGTAGCCGGCAAGCAGCATACAGCACAGACCGCCGGAGAGACTCATCACCGAGCCGACGGAAATATCCGTACCTGCTGACGCTGATACCACCAGCGTCATGCCGATTGCCAGAATCGCTACCTCGCTGCCGCGGTTTAGCACGTCAATCAGACGCCCGTATAAAATACCATTGTTAATACTGATCGAAAAGAAGCCAAACGGCGGGTTCCCGCTCGCGATATCATAAATCACATTGATCATCATGACTAAAAGCATACTGAAAATCGGCAGGAACAGCTTCATTTTTGTTAATTTTTTGATATTATCCATTATTTTCCACCTCCTGCGATCGCTTTCATGACACCTTCCTGCGTCAAGTCGTCACCGCTGATTTCCCCGACTTTGGCACCGTCTCTGAGCACCGCCATACGGTTGCAGGTTCGAAGCATCTCTTCTATCTCAGAGGAAATAAACATCACGCTCTTTCCCTCGTCCGCCAGTTTGAGCACCAGCTTTTGAATCTCAGTTTTCGTACCGATATCAATACCGCGGGTCGGCTCATCTAAGATCAGGAAATCCGGGTTCGTCGCAAGCCATCTAGCCAGAATCGCTTTCTGCTGGTTTCCGCCCGAAAGCTGTTTGATTAACGTCTCCCTGCTCGCTGTCTTGATTTGCAGCATCTCGATAAATTTATCTGCGATCTCAATCTGCTTTGACATCGGTATTTTCTTGAAAATGCCCTGTTTTGCCTGCATCGCGAGAATAATATTTTCGCGGACAGACAAGTCGCCGATAATGCCCTCCGCCTTTCTGTCGTCCGGCAAAAGTCCCATGCCAAGGTTCATGGCGTCAATCGGATTTTTAATCGACACTTCTTTTCCTTTGACCTTTAGTGTCCCTGTCTGTGCCCTGTCTGCGCCGTAGATTGCGCGCGCCAGCTCGCTTCTGCCGCTTCCGAGCAGCCCAGTCAGACCGATGACTTCGCCCTTATGAATCTCCAAGTCAAACGGCTTGATGGTTCCTGCGTGGCTTAATCCCTTCGCGTCTATGACAAGCGGCTCTTTTGACTTGTCACCGCTGCCCTCCTGCTTGATGCTGGCAAGATCGTCAAAATCCTTTCCCATCATGGCGGCAACCAGCTTGACGCGGGGCAGCTCGTCGATGGAATATTCCCCTACAAGGGTACCGTTTCGAAGCACCGTAATGCCGTCGCAGACCTCGTATACCTGTTCGAGAAAGTGTGTCACAAACATAATGCCAACACCTTTTTCGCGCAGCCTTCTCATCATGACAAAGAGCTTTGCCACCTCGTTATCGTCCAGCGAGGAGGTCGGCTCATCGAGAATCAGCACCTTACAGTCCATATCCACTGCGCGGGCAATCGCGATCATCTGCTGTAACGCAAGAGAGTACTCCTCCAAATTCTGTGTCACGTCCACGTCCAAATCCAAGTCCTTCATCAGCTTTGCAGCCATCTCATTCATTTTCCTTCTGTTGACTGTGTGGAACTTGGTCATTGGCTCTCTGCCGATAAATAAATTCTCCGCCACGGATAAATTTGGACACAGGTTAACCTCCTGATACACTGTAGAAATCCCCTTGCGCTGCGCATCGAGCGTGTCTTTATTGACAACGGGACCGCTGATGCCGTCGAGATGAATCTCTCCGGCTTCAAATTTATTCACCCCGGTAAGACACTTGATTAAGGTGGATTTTCCGGCGCCGTTCTCCCCCATGAGCGCGCGAATCTCGCCTTTTCTGAGATTAAAATCCACATTTTGCAGCGCCTTTACACCGGGGAAGGTCATACAGATTCCTTTTGCACTCAAAACAATATTACTATCCATACCGCCATCTCCTCTCCAGAGTTTTTGTAAAAAGCAGACACCGTACCTTTGCCAAACATTGCGCAGTCATAGGTGTCTGACAGCTAGAAAAAACGAGCATGTTTGAAAAATCATTCTGGCAGTGCGCATCACAGCATTGTACGTTCGTTGGTATCGTGTCACAAAGCCAAACGCACATCTGGCAGAACGCCTTTTGCAAACATGCTCTTGCAGTGCCAAATGTGTGAGGGGAGAAAAATATGCTCTCCCCTCTGCCACCACATCGTATCGTTCATTTATATAGACAAATTAATATGCACGGCCGTCCAATACTTCCTGGCTCATCGTTACCGCATAGTTGCTTGTGATGCCCGGTGCGACAAACGCTTCATCGACAACGAGTGTCCATGCGTCCACTGCCTCACCTGCCTGTAATTTCTGGATAACTTCTGCCGCAAAGCCAGCCTGCAAAGGATTGCACTCTACATTACAGGTAATCTTTCCATCGAGTGTATACTGAAGTCCGTCATGTGTCGCGTCGAAGGAGATGATTGTCACATCGCCGTCAACACCATATGTAATGCCTGCTGCGTCCATCGCGTCCATTGCGCCGTATGCCTCGTTGTCGTTCTGGCACACTACAACGTTGAAATCGCTGTAAGACTTGATGAAGGACTCCATAACCTCCTGTCCGCCTGCCTGTGTGAAGTCACCGGACTGGGAGTCAAGTACTTTCCAGTTTGCGTTCTGTGAAACGATGTTGTTGAAGCCTTCTGTACGTCCAAGTGTCGCAGATGCGCCCACAGAGCCTTCAATCACAAGAATGTTTGCATCCTCGCCGTTTAAGTACTCAGCAAGCCAGTTTCCTGCCGCCTCGCCCTCGGCTACCATGTCGCAGCCAAGCGCTGTTGTGTAGAGTGAAGGATCTGCATCCACTGCACGGTCTACGATTAATACAGGAATGCCCGCATCCTTTGCCTCCTGAAGAACGGTGTCCCATCCTGCGGACTGAATCGGTGCGATACAGATATAGTCTAACTCCTGCTCGATAAATCCACGAACAGTTTCAATCTGGACTGCGTGGTCATTGTCGCAGTCTACAAAGGATAATTCATAGCCGTTTGCCGCGCTGAAAGTATCCTGATAATTCTTAGTGTTTGCTGCACGCCAGTCAGACTCATGACCAACCTGTGCAAAGCCTACGCTGATCACTTCGCCGTCCGCTGCCGGTGCGGGTGCTTCACTCTCTGCCTCGCTCTCTGCAGGTGCGGGCGCTTCACTCTCTGCCGGTTCTGGTGCGGGTGCTGGCTCTGATTCCGCTGGTGCGGGCGCCGGATTTGCCGCCGGTGCATCGGAACCTGAGTTTCCGCAAGCCGTAAGGCTGGCAACTGTCATTGCTGCAACGAGTAACGATACTACTTTTTTCTTCATTTTTGTTTCCTCCCTAAATCATGTTTGTCAGAAACCTGTTTCGTCCCTGCACAATAATTTTAACGCAGAATTATTCGTGAATCAACTATATTTTGTGCATCTTATATAATTTCGTGCAAGTAAACAATACAAATTTATACACTTTTAATGTATTTACAGTATAAATTTTGCAAATGATGGTGAAAATTTTACGATTTTGTTCAAAATCTTATGATTTTGGCATCAATATAGGCTGTTTTTGACAAATTCTGCCCCCTAAATCCAGAAAAATATCTCATAAATTTGAACAAATTATAAAGAAACTTTGAATATTTTAAGCAATGTGTGAATGAAATGGGAAAATTTTAACTTTTTTTCTTTTTATTTGAAGAAGAAATTTTCTGATCGGATATGTTATATTGAAATTTTTCCAAAACGCGGACAGGCAAGGGATAGATTTTCCCCTGCCTGTCTGGTGGCTGCTACATCTCACTGTCCAAGACGTTCTCATATTTATTTGATACGCTATAAACGCTTTCCTTTATATCAGTTTGTACGAGGCCGCAAGCTGCCTGAGCTGCTCTGCAATATATTGAACCGGGCCTTTGTGCCCGCCAAGCGCCGCTGCTGCCGTCATGAGCTCATCATAAACTGCCTGAATGCGCCGACCTGTCTGCGCAGTGTCCTCCTCCGCACAGCCAAGACAGTCCTCCAGCGCGGCACAGATGGTCTCCAGTTCCTCCTGCTGCTCTAGGCTCAGACAATTTCTGCCTAGCTTTTGCATCTCTCCACGCAGATAAAACAGCAGCACTTTCCCCTGCGCGCAAAACTCCTTTTGATGGCTGAATTCCATGTTGGAAGCCTTTTGCGGGGCTGTAATGTCCTGTGCAAAGTCCTCTGTGCAGCAAGCTTCTGAGAGGCTATTGATTTTTCTTTACGAGAACAGGATAACGCAGACTGTGCTTTATTTCTTGACTGAAAATGCGGTGTTATGGCGTGCCAGCATCACACCACAGTGCAATTTCCTTTATAAGTTCCAGCGGAAGCGGCTTATTATAAGGAAACTGTATTGCACCCTTGCTGGTCTTATACGCCTGCAGCTTGTCCGCAAACGCTTCCACCGCCGCAGGGCCGGGATACAGTCCAATGTGCTTTTTAAAGGCGGCAAACTGTATCAAATTGCGCTTTTTCCAGTACGTCGGCATACTCCATGACAATTTCTGTACGGCATCTGGCAGCGCGGAACGAACCGTATCATGAATCTGATTCAGATAGGACTGTGCCTCCTCTGGCTGCCGGCGGATATATTCCTCAATCGTACTTGGAACCTCGCTGCCGTCACGCAGTATTTTTTCTATCGCCTTTCCTTTGGCAGTTCGTCGATCAGTTTATCCAGATATCGTATTTCCTGCATGAGCGGCTCGGCAATCTCCTCCACACGCACGCCGCAGACACTCCCCTTTATTTGCTTCCTGTTGGGGTTTAACCGCGGCGCATTCCTAAAAAAGTCTCCATATGTGACCTGCTTCTGTACAGCGTCCTCAATCGCTTCGGCTGTATAGCCAGTCAGCCATGATATGATCTGGTCTGCTTCCTCTTTTGTCCGCCCCTTCTTCTCCGCCTTGGAAACGAGCAGCGGATAAACCTTGCCAAACTGCATGGCGTATACTTTTTCATTGTTTATTTGACATTCTCCTTTTCGTATTTTTATACTGCTCCTATTATACAGCATTTTGCCGGTCTAAGAAAGAGAGGGATTTTGATTCTGAGCTGCAAAGCAAAAAATAATGCAAACCGTAACGTCCTATTGACAATCCGCCGTAAAAAGAGTATGATAAATTTATAAACTACTGTAGTCGTGTGAAAGGAGAGACAGCAATGGACATAAAACTATTTGATTCCGAATTAAAAGTGATGAGCGTGCTTTGGCGGGAGGGCGACGCCACCGCAAAGCATATATCAGACGTTCTAAAAGAAGAAACCGGCTGGAACATGAACACTACGTATACGCTGATAAAACGGTGTATCAAAAAAGGCGCCATTGCGCGCTCCGAACCACATTTTATGTGTCATGCCCTGATTCCGCAAGAAGCAGTGCAAGATGCCGAAACAGACGAACTCATCAACAAAATTTATGACGGCTCCGTGGATAAACTGTTTGCTGCCCTGCTGAGCCGCAAAAAATTATCTGCCCAGCAGATTGAGAAACTAAAACAGATTGTCAAGGATTTGGAGTGAGGTGAGATGTATGAATCTATTAGAAATGAGCCTTGCCGGGGCTGTCTTAATCATTGCAGTCCTGATACTTCGGGCAATATTTATCAACCGCCTTCCCAAGAAAACGTTTGTCGTTTTGTGGGAATTAGTGCTGATACGGCTGCTGCTGCCGTTTACGTTTCCTTCTATATTTAGTGTCTATACACTTCTGAACCGCAGCATGTCCCCCTCCTTGTTGGAGAACCCCCAGACCGTTCACACGGTCCCTGCCATCGCACCCACAGGCTTTGCCACCCTGCAAGCATTAGCTCAGCCACCCGCAGCTCGCCCTTCTGTCTCCCTCTGGTCCGTAATCTGGTGTGTCGGTATGGTACTGTGTGCGTGCTTTTTTGTCATAACGTATCTGCGCTGCCGGGTTGAATTTCAGACTGCTCTGCCTGTCGAAAATACGGATATAACACAATGCCTGCAAAAGCAGCCTCTAAAGCGCAAACTCTCCATACGCCAGTCAGACAGAATATCCACACCGCTGACTTATGGCATTCTGCGCCCTGTGATTTTATTGCCCAAAAATACAGATTGGGAGAATGTTCATGAGCTGCACTATATTCTCTCCCATGAATGTGTGCACATAAAACGTTTTGACGCGATCACAAAACTCATTGCAACGTCCGCTCTATGCATACACTGGTTCAATCCTTTTGTGTGGGCAATGTACCTCTTTCTTAACCGCGATATAGAACTGTCTTGCGACGAGCGTGTGATCAGACTGTTTGGTGAAAAATCAAAATCCACTTACTCTCACATGCTGATTCGCATGGAGGCTAAGAAAAGCGGGCTGCTGCCATTGATCAGCACTTTTTGCAAAAATGCGTCCGAAGAACGGATTACCGCGATTATGACCACCAGGCGGACTAGCCCTGTCATGGTTGCAGCCTCCTGCCTGATTGTTTTTGCCACCGCCAGTCTGTTCGCGACCTCTGCCGCCGCAGATGACAGCCGCCAAGACATGCCTGCTGCCGCAGATGACAACCACCAAGACATGCCCGCTGCTGCCGCAGATGACAGCCGCCAAGACATGCCTGCTGCCAGCAGTCCCATGTCCATCACCCACGAAAGTGCCGATATTCTCTATTATGATGATGGCTCTCCTTATATACACGATATCCTCACCAACAATACAGACCAAACTATCACGGAAACACAATATTGTATGCTCGCCTACGACCAAAATGGTGCGCCCTTAAAACTCCGGTGGAATTTCCTTGACAGCAGCGCACAGAGCAGCTTTGAAAACATTGTCCAGTCAAGTGAAAATATTCTCCCCGGCGAGACAGAACAATACCGCGGCGGCTGGTCTCTCTACAATGGCGGGAAAACGGAAGATTCCCCCAAAGCCGATGATGGTGCAAATCAAGCAGCCTATATACTGGTTTGTTTAAAACAAGTGACCTTTGAGGATCATACCGTCTGGAAAAACCCAGACTATGAAAACTGGCTTGACACCTATGCCGGGAAAGAAACCCGCGCATCAGAACTGCTCGGTTATTATCCGCATGAATATCAAATTTCACTTGGAAAATAGTGCTTTTCATGCGCTGGAATTAGCTCTGGACAGTTTACGTTTCTGTCCTACAAATGAAAACACCAGCCCGCCGATCGCCTCCATGCTGCTGTTCATTTGTAGGACAAACACCAAAAACAAAATAAAAAACACCATCCCCGAAGCCTACGCTTCAAAAATAGTGCTTTCAGTGCACCGCCAGGGGCTCGAACCCTGGACACCCTGATTAAGAATTTTGGGCACTACATAATGATAAATATAGTGTCCTACAAAATGCTTATGCTGCTGATATATCTGAAAAAATTTGTCTTACAAAGTATCTTGCAATTCAAGACTGCATATGCTATAATTGCCGTAGGCAAAAGCTAGTATTGTAGTTCTGACACTGCAAACGAAAACCCCAAGGGCAACGAACACTTGGGGTTTTCTATTCCATTTAAGAGCTGGCTTATTACTCAGGCTTATTACCGCTAGACATCTTGTCAAGCCATTTGCAAAGATAGTAGGCAACTATTTTTGCCATAACAGATGTAATAAAAGCTAGTATTTCTGACACTGGCTCACCCCCTTCCTGAAACCAGGTATAGGGCGGTAACATTTATAATAATAATAGAATTGTCAAAAATTGTCAATTTCAATTGAAATCTGATACCAGATATGATATTATAAAACCAATCAATCTCTATAAGGATATGAGGCAGTGGAGCCATGCGCAGGCAATGAAGCTGTTTTGTATCCTTATTTTATTTATGTATTCTTTTATACGCATAATCTAAATCCTTCTGTTTCGTATAAAATTTGTGTGCCTTGGTCAAATTATTGTAAAAACCTAAATATACTGCAAGGATATCTGATACATTTTCCTGATTAAATCCATCACCATATTCGATTCTATAATATGTTCTGTAGACATACATGCATTCATGGATAATTAATGCCAATAAATCAGTAGATGTCGTTTCTGGATTATCTGTTATGAATATATTTACAGGTTGCTCTTTGATATATGTTGAATGTTCACTGATTCCATTTTGCGGCTGAATATACTTTATATTCGGAATCGGTCCCTGATACCCTGTATATTCCAACAAGTTAATGACAATATTTTTTGTATTAATCTCGTTATATGGATTTCTCATAAATGCATCATAATACATGAAATTGGGTTGAAACTGAGATCTTGGAAATTGGATTCTAGCCTTTGTATGTAGCACGATTCGATCAATATCATTCCAGTCATTATCTTTATAGCCTATAAGTCTTGCTGGTATATGAATTAAAGTATCAAAGAATTTCATTATAGCTTTAAATATCCAGAGTATTAACTTTATTATACCGACAATTAACAGAATCGTAATCGTGGAGACTATGATTCTACTTAAATCCAATTCTATTTTCATTTCCATTTCTCCTCTCACGTTTATCAATATGCTTATTTCTTACGTTCTACTTCCTTCCAGCAGGCATTAAAAAATTCTGCTTGCCTTTCTTGTGGTGTCATTTTAGCCAGATCTTTTGCGTTTCTTTTTCATTTCTTTTATAAGATTAAAGATGACTTTCGTCTGAAAACCAATGATATAAATGTACTAAAGCTGCGCAAATATTTCAAATTGAAATACGATTACATGGCTGACGGTTCAGATGCTGGTTCCTGTGACTTTTATTTGAAAGAGCTTGACCGCAGACTGATTCTGCGTCCTGTGACATTTTCACGGTTTTACAGCATATGCCTAAGCTATCCAGAATATTTTGATATCTTCCTTGCCTCTGTGGTCCCCAAAGCCGCCGATGGCGGTGAGTCTGTAACCTGTGAGTGTATCGTTCAACTCCGTTCCTATATGCTGTGGCAGTATGGCGTCCGTGATAGTTTTGAGAACAGTTACCAGTACATTAAGGCAATCGTGCATTTCTTTGGGCTAGAAATTGATTATGTACAGGAAAACCGGGTTGATTACTGCTGGCATACGAACTACCTGAATAATCCCGAGAAATTTTTTGCCCCAGACAGCTTTTACAAAATGCGTGTTGACCGCTTCAAAAACGCAACATATGTCACAAATAAAGTTGGAACCGAAGATTATGAGATTGATTATGTCGCACTTGGCAAACGTTCGGACAAAGTGTTTATTCGTATATATCTAAAAACACGTGAGGTTATTGAGCAGAATTACAAGCCCTGGTTTTTTCAAATATGGGAAATGTACGGAATGATCAGCAAATATGATAAATATGTGTACGAAAAGTGTTATGAAAGGCGAAGCTGGTTCTACCGCTTCCGTGCCCGCCTTGAATTTTATGCAGAACACGGCACAGACCCAGAATATCTTGAAAAAATCCATAAAATATTAAACGGCAATATAACGATTAGTGAAGATGAGCTGATCAAACTTGCCGACAAACTGACACCTAAAATCAACCTGATTGTCAATGTAGAATATCAGACAATGCGCAGGCACAGTAAAAGTTATACATTGATTCCCTTCAAGGACTATTCAAATCATGGGGAAACTGCCCGCGTCTATCAATACTTTGACAATCGAAAGCTTATCATTGACTACCTTACTGATAAAGTATTCCGCATGGTTGAAAAAACAGGTAATGAACGGAAAGCCCCCCGCCCGCTCTGTAAGTTCTGGAAAGCACTGTGCAGTACAAAGTGTATTGATATGCGTATGACACCAGCGGAAGCAAGACTTGTCCGTAACTATAACCGCAGGCTGAATATTGATTCTATGAAAAAACGCGTCCTTGGGTCCGCGATCACCCTTGGCATATATACCCGTGGTCTAAACGATGACAGCCCTTTACAAGATGCTTTTGATGCACTCATGCGTTTTAATGACAACGATATTTTTCATGCTGCCCAATACAAAGTCAAAAAACTCCGCCAGTTTAATCCCGAAGAACTAGCAGATATCTATCAAGGTGAACTTCAGCAATACAAACTTGTTGATGTCAATGATTTTACGCTGCTGAATGAAGAAACTGGTGAAATTATCGAATACAGTTCTCTTATTGACTTGCAAAATGGAGGTGGACAGAATGACGATAAAGCAAATCTATAATATGTTTTTACACTGTCGGTCGGTCTACTGCTCTTCTGAAACACTGCGTTCCTATGAAGGACATTTAAAAATCTTCTTCGATTATTTGGAAACTGTTGGTGGCAAAAACATAGATGAGCTTTCTTTTCTGGATTTTGGTAATACACCGCTGTACAGTGACTTTATTATTTATTTGAGAAAAAAAGAAGTTAAGAATGTAACGATTCGAAGCTACTGCCGTATTACCAAGGCATTTCTTCGATACTGTTACCAGAATGATCTATGTATTGATTATTTAAAAGGTGTTCGGCTTCCTCCTGATGACTCACATCCAAAGATTGTATTATATGCCGATGAGGTAAAAAAGATAGATCTCTGCTTCGACATGCAAACCAAAAAGGGAAGGCGCAACTATTGTATCTTTCATTTGATGCTTGATTGTGGGCTGCGTTCACAGGAAGTCCGTCATCTGCGCTATGAAAACATTGATCAGGAGAGAAATATCATACATATCCTTGACAGCAAGGGCTGTAAAAGTCGCATTACATTGATTCCTGACTTTTTGATTCAGGAAATAGAGAACTATGTACGCCTGTATGCAAGAGAACCGTCTAGTTTTCTGTTCCTGTCATTGCGAACTAATAAGCCAATGACCAGAAATTCTCTCAAGGGACTCTTTACAAAATTAAAAAAAGAATCTGGAATCAGCCGCCTTCACGCGCATCTGCTGCGTCACACCTTCGCGACCAGCTACCTGATCGGCGGCGGCAACTTAGAATTTCTGCGCGTATTTATGGGACACAGCGATTATAATGTAACGAAGATCTACAGCCAGCTCGCTGCAGAAGGCAAGATGCTGGGCGTCAAGATTTACCAGCTTGACCCTATTTTCTTCGAAAAAGGATATTAAAATTACTGATTTTAGACCCTCTGATTTTTAGTTAGGGGGTCTAAATACGTTTCTATCCTACAAATGAAAACAACAGCCCCCCGATCGCCTCCATGCTGCTGTTCATTTGTAGGACAAACATGTCAAAATAAAAACACCATCCCCGAAGCCTACGCTTCAAAAATAGTGCTTTCAGTGCACCGCCAGGGGCTCGAACCCTGGACACCCTGATTAAGAGTCAGGTGCTCTACCAACTGAGCTAGCGGTGCATTTATCAAGTATTTACTTGCTGTTCTCTGTGTTGTCCACTGAACAATAAATACTATATCACCATATTTATAAACTGTCAACACTTTTTTTACAATTTATGAATTATTTTTTGGATTTTTTTAGAAGTATATTTCAATGGAATTTCTTTACACAGCAAATTAAGCACGCTATAATAAAATCAACGCATCAATCCGATGCAGTAACTTTTATTAATAAGGAACTGCAGAAATATCCTGCGCAAGTTGCATCGGTTATTTTCCTACAGTTCCTAAGGAAACAGCTATGAAAAACAGAAGGAATTATTTAAAAGCACGTAAAAAGCAATTTAAATGGTCGCAGCTTGGCTATGTCTCAAAAGACGCCCTCTGTCCACTCTGCGGCGCCAACACACTGGTACAAATCGACAAGTATGATTCGTGGGCTTGTCCCTCCTGCGGAGAATGGCTGGACGAAGCCTGCGGTGATCCAGACTGTCCATATTGCAGCCTGCGGCCGCAGACCGCTTTTGAGGCATATGCTCTTGCTGATGTTGAGGCAGGCAGCGCCGGATTAAAAAAGCGCTGGCGGTGCGACAACTACCAGCACAAGACAAATGGCAGGAAAAGACATGAGCGGCGCAGAAAGGCTGTGCAGGACTCACGCTCTTTTTAGGCACAGGGCTGGTGCACCAGTGCCATACCCATCGCAAGGCTGTCCGCAATCGGATTTGCCCACGGTATGCCATTTGCGCCAGCCGCCGCATCCATAAAGAACATAAAGGAAATATCCAGCCCGCCTTTACGCAGTAATGACAGGATCATCGGTTTCGTTTTTTGCCCGATAGCCTGAAAAACAGATATAATCATCATCATTACAGAAACTGCCGGGCAAGTAATACAGATAATCCTAAGAAAATGATGACCGTATGCAACCGTCTCTTTATCGCCAGTAAATCCTTTTAGGAATTGTAGGAAAAAGAAAATTCGTATGCTTCCTAAATAAGGGGCTTTAACTGTTCAAAAGTCTGCTCAGACGAGTTAAGGACACTTATTTTCCTACAATTCATTCCCCATCCAGGCATAAACCGGGTGGGGAATGACAATATCCAAAGCAGTGTGATCACAATCCATATCCACGACACCGCCTGCTGCCAGACGCGCCGGAATTGTAGCATACATCTTTTGGAATGTGCTTATGTTACCGGATTATTGTAGCACAAATCAGGGAATATTTCCGCGTTTCCCTGATGCGCTCCCAATGATGCACGCTGTAGTTTTCAGAGATGATTGGCTGTGCCGCCTGTCCCACAGCATAGGTAAAGCATTGGACAAGACCGGAGATCTGGACAATAACCCCAAATACCGCCAGCGCATCTGAACCCAGATAATTCATAATCTGACGGTTAAACAGCATCGCTATAATCCCCATCGCTATTTCTGAAACGAAGGTAGAGCAGCCATTGAACACCAGCTCCTTTGTCTTATGAATACAGTCATGTACACGGGACAGCCTGAGTGCATTTTTCCTGCTGAAGAAATGGGAGACCATAACCGCAATCGTCAGTGTCACGCCAATCGCAGTCGCAAGACCTGCGCCAAATATCCCCATGTCCAGCCCAAACACAAAATACAGATCTCCGAAAATATTAAAGCATCCGCCGCACAGAGTCGCAAAGGCCGCAAACCCCGGCGCATTATCGTTTGTCAGGTAAGCGGCGAGCATTTGCGTGAACGGATATGCCGGAATCACAAACTGAATCGGGCGAAGATATGTCTTTGCCAATGGCAGAAGAATATCATCCGCACCAAACAGACAGAGCAGCTGGTCATCAAAAACAGTGAGTCCGATCCAGCAGACTACCGCTATGGCCGAAGTAAAACTCAAGGACAAGGTAAAGCAAGCGTTTGCCTCGTCGGTCTTTCCCTGTGCCTTGTAATATGTATATTTGACAGAACCTCCGCTGCCGGTCAAAATCCCCAGACTGTACAAAATTGTCCAGATTGGCGCTACAATAGACAATGCCGCCGTACCCTGCGGGCCCTGATACTGGCCAACTACAGCAACGTCCACCAGCCCGTATATACAGGAGATCATGGAACCTCCAAAGGCTACGCCAAGATACTTAAAATAGTGTTTTTTAATACTTCCCTGCGTTAAATTCTTTTCCATAATAACTCCTATCTGAACTTACTCATTCGCTGGGACAGGCTGTCTGAGTATTTCGCAAGTAATTTCATTGCAAGTTCTCTTTCCGAGGCATCCATATCCTCAAAGGCTGCAATTTCTTCAGCAAGAACCAGATCAACCGTTTTTCTGGAAAACGCTTCGCCTTTTTCTGTCAGCGTGACATACTTATGACGTCTGCCGTTGTAATCCCCAACTTCAATTAAGCCGTCTTCCACCATCTTTTTCAAGGCAGAATGAACTGTCTGCTTTGGCTGGTATATAAAACTGCAGATATCTTTTTGGGTGACTTTTTCTTCCGACTGGCGTATGAAATACAATATCCAAAATGCACAATCAGATAAGCCAAAAGACTTGGCGACACCCCGGTAGATTTCCTCATATCCATTGATGGTTGCATTGAATGTAACAAGAACTTCTTTTGCCGTATACATAGATTTTTCCTCCTTTCAGTCCGAAAACAGACATATTTTATCTTATTTTTCTCAACTTTTCAAGAGAATTCACAAAAAAATAACATTTACCCGTGGAATTTCCTCCCACAGGCGATGTGCTGTCTCATCATCCTGAGTTCTGTTGTCAGATATGTTTGGAAAATAAAAAAACACTCCACATTCCCGTGAAGTGCAATCTGTTTAGGAATTGCAGGAAAATAAGTGTTGCTGATTGCGCAGGATATTTCTTCGAGGTGAAACTGCTAATACAATTGTCAAAAAACGTAGGCGCAGCGGGCTGCGGCGAGGCTTTTTGGCATGCATAATCGGAGAAAGAGCCAAGTCAGGATGCGTCAGTTATTTTTCTATAATTCCTGATATTCATAATTTTACAGTTCCTTATTACACTGGTACTATACTATAGTACAAAGAATATTCCCGACAATATTTGTTAGCCTGATGGAGATGCCTGATGATAAATCCGTCAAAAGGCATGTCCAAAATTATAACCCAGGCAGAATTGTTTCAATCTGATTTTGCACAGATTGCTAAATTTCCGGCAAAGTCGTATAATCAAAAAGAACAGATTGAATACCTGTGAACAGTAAACATACCGTAGTACACACCAAGGATACCTTATATACCCTGTCAGCCATCACGGAGATCTCCGCTATCTGACAATCAACGAAACAAGAAATGAGAAGCCAGCGATGTGTGAAGTTGCAGAAGCTATATTTCAAATACGCTGCAATGAACGGAACGGCTCCCGCAAAAAAAGGAGGCACAAATTGCCTTTCTAATGGAACAGTTGAAGCAAAAACCAGACTTTTAAGCACACGGAGCGGATAGGAAATCTGCCGCTAACGCTGCACACGAGCAGGCGAAAAGCTTTCCCCTGCTCGTTTACACACGGACGCGGATAGGCGTTTCCCCTATTCGTTTAAATGATGCCGCCGTTTTTGATGCAGTGTTTTAGCTGTACCTGTCTTTTGCGCTGCGTTTCTTTCCAGTAAAGTGCCATATGGAAACATCAGTTGTCCGCCTCCGCCGGAAAAACGATAGTTGGCAATATTGCCATCTTTGTCAAGCGCAATGCTAAACGAATCAATTGTGCGCGGTACAGTGTCCTGCTGCATAGCAAGTGCTGTTATTTTGCAAAAAATATCCTGTGCAAGTTCGGTGTTACCATCTAACTTTTCCTCCAGCTCTGGCGGAACTATCACAGCATACTTGCCGCGCGCGGCGTTTAATCTTGCCTGTACACGGGCGTCCGTCATGGACGGCTCTTGTGCTGACGGCTTCCAGTCCAGCACCGATGTGTCCGCCTTCTCCGCATAAAATCTCTCGAAAGGGTAGTCGTTTCGCTGCCACAGGGCAGCGTCTATTTTAGAGGTATCCATCACCTGATATTTGATGTCTGGATACTGTGCTGACAGCAATGCTGCCAAGCCTTCCCCCTTGATACTTGCTGCGAGAACATGCTGAAAACTAGGAGATGCGGCCTGTGCAAATCCGCTGTTGATACCGTTCACCTGCTTGAGGGCTGTGTTATTTAGACTGTTATATATGAGACTGCCAGTACCTGAGCAGCCACTACCCAAATAGCCAGAGCTTAAATAGCCAGTACCTAAATAACCAGTACCCAGACTATTATAGCCAAATCCTCCATACACACCATAAAGCCCTCCCAATCCAAAAATATTCACTGTTTGATCACTCCTTTTCTTCGTTCTTATTTGGCGCAGATGCAACCATGACCGACAACGTAAATGTCTCCTTCTCTACGATGCAGTCCACGCCGCCGTCATAGTTTGCTGCACAATTTCTGATATTTTTTAGTCCAATTCCATGCACCTCCTTGTCCTCTTTCGTTGTTATGGGAAAACCGCTGTCCTTATCCAGCAGTATTGCACCATCAAAGCTGTTCTCTATTTCGATAAATAACATATTTTTTACACAAAAAGACCTGATTGTAATGAAAAGCCTGGTCTCTGGCTTCTGCCTGTGCAGGCGCACGCACGCCTCAATGGCGTTGTCCAGCCCATTATTTAAAATAATTCCAAGATCATAAGCTTTAAGCCTGGCGGAAGCTGGCACTGCAAAGGCTTCGGCATTCAGACAAATTGTATCAAGCATTTTGCGGGCGTAGCTGAATTTGGTATGGATAATGGCGTCACTCACCGCATTGCCTGTGTGAATTTGGTTGTCAAGCTGCCCGACAGCGTGACATATATCTTCAAAATAACACCAAATTTCCTGTTCTTTTTCATTCTCCGTATCCGCCGCGGGAAATTTTTGAAGCATTAGCTGGCGCAAAACCAGCAGGTGATTTTTAATATCATGCCTGACAGAACGCATTGTGCGATACATCTGCTCCGTTTCGGCGATAAAAGCCCGCATCTGTATCATCTGGTTTTCCAGCACGATTTTCTCTGCCCGCGCGCGCTGAATCGCTGCCATCTCCTGACAGCTCTGGAAGCTGAACACAATTGCCAGCATCAGTACAATCGCAATCACGGGTATCGCAAAATATGAGACAGGGTATCGTTTGTACAATAAAACCTGTCTGCCCTCCTCAATGGTAATCATCATCATGCGCAGCAACAAATCAAGCAGCAGTCCCGTCACTGCCGGCAGAAGATACATGGCTGCCTCCCTGTTCAGGCGCTCTGGCTTCCAACAGCAAAAACTCTTGACGATTTTCCTGATAAATAAAATAAGTATCGTGCATTGCAGCAGCCACACAACGGCAACACTGCACAATGCTGCTAGTTCCATGTACTGTACAAACTCCGCCATCTGCAGCTTCCCCTCTAAAAATGCATGTTCCAACTGCGCCAGCTTTCTTTGCCCAAGCAAATTCAGACTAAAACCTGTCCAAATTGAAAGCTGGCGCAGCGACAGAAACTGAATGACCAGAAAAAGCTTCAGCAGCCATTTTCCCTGATACCAGCACAGACAAAACAAATACAATACTATAGAACACAGCAGTGTTTTTGCAATCTTGAAACGCCCACTCTGCACAATATCCATAATCGTGAACTGCGGTTTTCTATTGACGCGCGAAATCAGCAGATCTGCCATCATTTCAGTCACAATCCATACACTCCCCGCCAGCCACTTATTGATTTTCATGGATTGATATCTGGAAACAGAACACTTGGGCAGCATAAATCCCTCAAACAAATACTGCACACTATATCCCTGCGCCGCATAAAACAAGCATTTGAAAATTTTCATCATCACATTATACACTGCCATGCACCCCGTTTCTAAGATACCGCATGTAGGTCTTGACAAATTCAGGATATTTCTCCTTCGCCAGATAGATTGTCTCTCCATTAGCCAGCGTAATGCTGTCCCTGCTATACGCCTCGATATAAGCCATATTGACCAGATATCCTCTATGACAGCGGTAAAATGCGGCGCCAAGCTCTTGTTCTATGGGAAGCATGGCGGCGTAGATTTCAAGAACCTTTTTGTCTGTATGAAACACTAATTTTTTAGCTTTATTCTCGATATAATAAATACGCTTCTTTTGTATGGTGACACTATTTTTCCCTGATTTGACCACCAGCATCTCTTCTGCCGCTTTTTGGTGCTTCTGTACTTCCTTGACCGCCCGCACTAAAACCTCCGAAAATTTCTGCTCCTCGAACGGTTTGACCAGATAGTGAAATGCTGCTACGTCAAATGCTTCAAAGACATATTCCTTGACTGCCGTTATAAATATCAATACCGCCTTGTCATCAACTGCCCGAATTGCTTTCGCAGCCTCAATTCCATTGATGCCCGCCATTTGAATATCAAGAAAAATGATATCGAACTGTCTGGCTGGAATGTACTTGGTGCCTTTAATCGCGGACAATAACGCCTCCCCAGTGCAAAATGTTGACAAGTTTGCATTCAAACCTTCTGTTTTCAAGTTTGTTGTATTCAATTCTTTATTTTGTTCTTCGTTTTGTGTGTGCTTGATTTTTGGTGTAACTAGCTGTGTGTTTGCTATGGTATTGATAATCATATTTTGAAGCATCTCTAATATGATTTTGTCATCATCACAGACTGCAATGTTCATTCTCTATTTCTCCTTACAAGCAAAAAACTGCTGATATAAACCTGTTTCTGTTTATATCGGCAGTCTTTTCTGTTTTTTTGTATCAATGGAACGAAACCTGTAATAATTGGAACGAAATCGTATTATACTTTCCAGTAAGACCGCAAAAGTTCCTCAGCCTCCTCTGCATTTGTGCCAAATTCCTCCATAATGTATTGTCTGGCTGTCTCATAGGGTATGCCCAGTTTCTGATAAGTATGGATTACCCCTATCTTCTTGCCTTCTTCTCTTCCTTCCTCTCGTCCTTCTTCCCGTCCTTCTTCCCGTCCTTGATAAAGTAAAATATCATCTCTTGAGAATTGTGCCATCGTCATATCACATACCTCCTTATCTGTCAACAAATCCACAAATATGTCTCTTTTGATCAATAGCTCTAAATAATCCGCCACGCTGGTTACATTTTCTGGCATATCATACTTGTTCTGCTTTTCTTTCTTGACAGCGCGCTGTATATAAGTTATTCCGTTTGCTGTCAGCGCATAGTCCAGCAGATCTCCCTGATATGGCCCAAACCGCTCTGGCTGTGTTCCTGATTCGATATAGTCTAACATCTCCTTCAAGGTCATACGGAAATCATATACATGGACCACTGCCTCCAAATCCGGCTCTGTCAATGCGCTCTTATACTGTTCCTCCACTGCCAGATACGAATCGCTCAAACGTATATCATACTGCACCTGCTCAGGCAGTTTTTCTGCTGTACTTTCCAGCCCTGTCTGTACCATATACAGCTTTGGTATTGGAAAATACACACGCTTTCTGCTGTACAGCAGTTTTTCGCTGTCCACAGTGGAGCGAAGCCCTGTTGTGATATATTCGAGCAGCCTGTAGGGAACATTTGGACATACTGTCGCCTGATTCTCTGTCATCACATAGAATATCGCATCAGTTACAAAAGACAGATC
>KE159535.1:107212-159621 GCA_000403215.2 Lachnospiraceae bacterium A4 | reverse complement strand
AAAAAATAAAATCAATACTTTCATAAATAAAAATGGTATAGGTACTTCATCTTTGCTATAATGAAATCGCAATAAAAATCATCAGCAAAAGGAGACCTATACCAATGAAAAGCATAGCAGAAATTTTTGATAATAGCAAGGAATTACTTGATAGTATTTCAAATTTTATGGATAAATATATTGGATCTTCGTTACTAAGAAAATGCGGGATTACCAAAATCGTTGACAGTGTTACGGAAAAGTCCGTTTATGAATATGCAGACAACCCGATTTCACGTCTCATAGGAACAACCGTTAAGGAGTCTAAATTCCTTGAAAAATGTGTAAGCGCCGGACAGCTGCTGACAGATAAGATCCTGGCTGGTTTCACTGCGGCAAGCCCGTACCGTATGTTTGAGACGGGGAACTTTTTCCGTGACTATAAAAAGGACACTTTCTACCGCTTTGACCTGATGCCAAAAGCCAACTGGGAACGCCTTCAGCAGGAGACGGCAGCCGGTGTGATCCGGGATCTGGAATCGCAGACGGATAAAAAACATAAATGCGCCCTCATATTTGATGATTCCCTGTACGCCCGTACCGGTGGAAAGGGCACAGACCTGTGCGGAAAAGTGTTTGACCACAATGACCACAGGATACGCACCGGATACCGGATGATGACGGGCGGATGGACAAACAGTGAAATATTTCTCCCGTTTTCCCAGATACTTCTGACTACCCGTGACGAGAACCTCATGACCGGCCCGGATATTCCTGTTGACAGGCGTACCATCCGGGGGAGGCGCAGGGCAGCTGCAAAAGAAAAAGGGACAGACACTGTATGCCGCATGGTAAAAGAAGCAAAAAAAGCAGGGATTCCCTTCGATTTTGTACTGTTTTACACATGGTTTTCCAATCCGGTCCAGCTGGTGGAACTTAAAGGAATGGACGTGGATACAATTGCCATGATTAAGAAAAACAGTACAAAGTATCTGTGGACAGATCCTGAAACCGGAAAGCAGAGCAGGCTGGATGTAAAGGAAATCTATTCCCGCAGCAAAAAGAGGAGGGGGAAATCCAGATACCTGCTTTCGGTAAATGTCACCGTAACAGGCAGCGAAGGGAACGCAATCCTGGCAAAACTTGTATATGCGCGGAACCGCAGCAACCGCAAGGACTGGGTGTGTTTCGTGTGCACGGACACTTCCCTGTCCGAGAGGGAAATCCTGGAAACGTACATGCTGCGCTGGCAGATCGAAACCTATTTCAAACTCACAAAGAGCTATCTGAAACTGCGGACAGAATGCCACAGCACGAGTTATGATGCACTCACATCGCATATGGTGGTTGTAGCCATACGATACATGATACTTGCTGTTGAACGTTTCAGAAACAGTGACAGCCGAAGTCTTGAGGATCTGTTTTACGGCGTACAGCGTGAGATCATTAACGAATTCATCGACTGCGCTATCGTACTTATGATAGATACGCTGCTTGGTAGTATAAGGGAGTACTATAACGCATCAGAAACGCAGATAGCAGAATTGGTATGTCTCTTTATCAGCAAACTGCCTGAAAACTGGAAAAACCGTTTTCAGATACCCAAGGTGGCATAGCTTCCAATGATATGCCTGTTTTTAGTATGCGAAGTATGAGTAGGTATTTATTTATGAAGGATAATGGATAGGGCTGTCTATATTTAACAGATTAAAATGCTGAAATTTTCTGATGCAAAATCCAATAATTACGGATATGGGGACAAATAAAACTAAATAAAGAGGCAGGCAAGTAGACGAGGGGGAGACTGTCCGAAAACCCCTGAGAGGCGATAACAGGATTTTAAACGTAGGATTATCGCCCAAACAGAGCTAAAAAACGCTTACAGAGCGATTTTTATAAATGCACCTTGAAAACTGAATAAAGTACGCTAAATAAACAAATATGTGGGACTTTTCCACCAATATCTGGTATAATGGGAGTATCTTAAAAGTTCCAGTTTAGCGGGGTGTTTTCCATGCCATATATAGTAAAACCTATCAATAGAAACCAGGCGGTAATAAATACACTTGATTCCATGGTGGAATGGGATAGTATTGCAAGAGTAATCGATTGTTTTGTGGATCACATAGACTTAAAAGAGATGGGATTCGAAAAAACAGAACCAAGTTTTGAAGGAAGGCCATGTTATGATCCGCAGAGTATGCTGAAACTATATCTATACGGATACCGCAATAACATCCGGTCATCCAGAAAACTTGAGGCGGCATGCGTCACAAACATTGAAGTTATGTGGATGCTTGGCGGACTCCGTCCTGACTTCCGCACGATATCTGATTTCAGGAAAGACAATGCAGACAATTTAAAGGAAGTATTTAAGGAATTTCTAAAAAGGGTAACCGTAGATCTGGAAACAGGATACGTGTCTATAGATGGGAGTAAGTTTAAAGCCTGGAATGGAAAAGACAGCAATTTTACCATTATGAAACTGGATGACAGGATAAAGTGGCTGGAAGACCACACACAGGAATACCTGCGGCTGATAGAGGAAGCGGATAAAGAGGAGGAGGCTGCCAGTGGAACGCTGACCAGGGAAGAACTGGAAGCAAAACTGAAGGAGGCAGAGGAAAGACTGGAGAAATACCGTTCATACAGGGAACTGATGGAGAAAGAAAACCACACGCAGATTTCACTGACAGATGCAGATGCGCGGCTGATGAAAAATAAAAATGGAATGGACGTGTCGTACAATGTCCAGACAGCAGTGGATTCAGAGACGCACCTGATCATGGATTACCTGGCGACAAACCAGGCAACAGACCATGGATTAATTGCTCCGACAGCGGAGTCCATTAAACAGGAAGCCGGGGACAGGATTATTGAAGCTGTGGCAGATAAGGGATACGAACAGGCCGAAGATATGGTGTCATGTCTTGAGAAAGGAATTATTCCTAATGTCATTCTGCCAGACGGACAGGACACATATGAACTGGAGATCGAGTATGAGGAAGCAGGGGAGTTAAATACAGCAGGCACGAATGCAGAAGAACTGAAGAGATGTCTTCATGCGGGAGTGGTGCCGGAAGCATATGCGGATGTAATAGAAGGTATGGAGGTAGCAGAGGTAAGGAGAAAAGTTTCGGACGGGCCGGAACAAAAAGTGGAGAGCCCCTATGGAACAGAAGAGGAAATGAAAAACCGTGCAGGGGAAGGGTATTTTGTCAGGGATCCGGAAAGGGATCTGGTTTACTGTCCCGGAGGGGAAATCCTCAGGAGAAAAAGCATCAAAAAAAATGGGGCGACAAGATATGCCAACAGGCAGGCGTGCAAGGGATGCCCATACCGTGATAAGTGTGTGAACGGGAAGGGAAACACGAACTGGAAGGAAACGGATTTTGGCAAAGACAGCCTGGAAAAGAAAGCAAAGTGGTGGAAACCGGAAGAAGCGGAAAACTCAGAAGAAGAAACAGAGAAACCAGGAAAAAAGAACCAGAAGAAGGCAAAGTACCATTTTGAAAAGAAAAAGGTAGTCAGGTTTAAACTCAGGCCGGACAGGGAAAAAATGAACCAGCGGATGTGTATTTCAGAGCATCCGTTTGGAACAATAAAACGAGCAATGGGAGCAGCCTGCTTTCTGTTAAAGGGTAAACAGAAAGTAGGTGGGGAATTTGCGCTCATGGCCATGGGATATAACCTGTCCAGGGCGTGTAACATGTTCTCATTTGAAGAACTGATGGCACTTGTTGCAGCATAATGGGAAAAATAACAACAAAAAAGCGTATTTTATTCAGTTTTCGAGGTCAGGTAACTATAAACGGACAAATAATGTCCGAAAAACCTGGCATTTTTTGTGCCCAAAATGGCCAAAAATTGTGGGTTTTCGGACAGCCTGGGGGGAGGGCAATGAGAATTGATAAATTAAAGATTGAAATTATTGGAATGCTTATAGTAGCTTTTTATGCAGTGTCGTATATATTGACCAAATTATTCAACATGCAGCCACAGTAGGATTTTATGTAATTTTTGCTTGTGTAGTGTTATATTAGCTTATTAAAAGTTTTGAAATATATCAATAAATCTGTCTCTGTGGTTAAGCGGAGGCAGATTTTGTATATACAGATTTTCAAGAATGTTGGATAAAGAATCCATTGCAGGGGGATTATTGGTTAATATTGCAAAATAATATAAAAGTTTCTAACAAATATGTGCATTTTTCCAATTATAAAAAGTAGATAAATTATTAATTTTATGTTATGCTATATTCAAAATTTTATTTATAACTTAGTAGTTGAGGTGAAAAACAAATGAAATCGGTTACTGTTGTTATACCAGTATATAAAGACTGGAATACATTGGAGAAGTGCTTGGGCTCTCTTAAAAAATATTTGGATTGTAGGCATAAGGTTGTTATTGTAAATGATATGGGACCTGACTGGGAGCTGATGGAAACAAAGATTTCTGAGAGTATTATAGGTTTTGAAAATTTTTATTATGATAGAAATTTGCAGAATATGGGTTTTGTTAAGACGTGTAATAGAGCAGTAAAGGAATTGGACACAACAGACAATGATGTTTTGCTTCTTAATTCAGACACAGAAGTGACAGAAGGTTTTTTGGAGGAAATGCTTGATGTGTTATATTTATATGAGAAACATGGTGTTGTCTGTCCGAGAAGTAACAATGCGACAATTTTAACAATGCCTGTCAAAAATAACATGGGAAAACTATTGGATGAAAAAGTCAGTTATTCTGTGTTTTGTCAAATGAAGGATAAATTGCCGCGATTTAGCATTATTCCTACGGGAGTTGGGTTTGCGTTTTTAATTAAAAGAGAATTGATAGATAAATTTGGCTTGTTTGATGAAAAGTATGGACTGGGTTATAATGAGGAAAATGACTTTTGTATGCGAATAAACCAATATGGTTATAATGTTGTGATGTCAAACCGGTCATATGTATATCATTTTGAATCTAAATCTTTTGGAGATGCCAAAAATGAATTGGATATCAACAACAGAAAAACTTTGATTAAGAGATATCCTTATTATGACAGTATTGTACAAAAGTATTTTAATCATAATATTGATCCTATAGAGTATTTTGCCGATTTAATAGTGGACAGCGTGTATGAAAAGAAAAGAATATTGTTTAGTTTGTATGAAGTTCCGGCGGCTTATAATGGAACTGCACAGTATGGTCTTACAATCTTTAACGAATTTTATAAACTTTATAATAGAAAATATGATATTCATGTGTTAATAAATGATGCAGCTGATAAACTGTTTGGATTGTCAGAGGAATTTCCAAATGTGTGGTATCCATATAATATTACGGGGACATTCCACTTGGCGTTCTCCCCATCGCAGATTATACATATTGAGCATCTTTTTCTGTTAAATAGGGTGAGCCTGAAATATGTTTTCTGCATGCAGGATGTGATTAGTATAAGGAGTAATTACATTTTAGTTGATGACTATGAAAGGCTTGATATTTTTAGAAAATCAATACAATATTGTGCAGCGATGACATCAATCAGCCAATTTTCGTTAGATGATACAATCGGGTATTTCCATAAAGAGTTTGAAGAAAGAGAGATTAATGTTAAAGTAATTTACCATGGTGTAAATGAGGAAGAGGTGGCTACAAGTGATGATGAGATACCGTTTGATGATTACTATATGGTGTTTGGAAACTTTTATAAGCACAAGTTTTTAAAGGAAACTTTGCCATATTTGAAAGAAATAAATAAAAATTTTATTATATTGGGAAGTAGTGAGAGTGGAAGCATAAATACAAATATTTATGGCTATAAAAGTGGTAGATTATCAGATGGGTTTATAAGCTTATTAGTTAATAATGCAAAAGCAATTTTATTTCCAAGCGTGTACGAAGGCTTTGGCCTTCCGATATTGGATGGAATAAAATATGATAAAAAAGTAATTGCTACAAATAATGAGTTGAATAGAGAGCTAAAAAAAGCATTTGACAATTTTTCGGATAATATCTTTTTGTTTGATAAACTTGAAGATTTAAAGGATGTTATTGCTGAGGTTGATAAAAGCCCGGTTCCGGTATATAAAAATGGAAAAAAAGAAGTGCGTACATGGAAAACAGTGGCAGAAGAACTGGAGAAATTTTTAGAGGAAGTTTTAAAGACTGATGTGGATAACAATATATTAAAAAGGCGATGGGAGGACATGCGTTACATAGAGGATGTGCATCGAATGTATGTTGTTTCAAAAAAAGTTAATTCTGAAGGAAGTAAATATTACAGATTTAAAAGGTATTTGGAAAATAATCATCCGAAGATTTATATTTTTTTGAGAAAAATTAAGGGTGGATTTTAATTTCTATAATACTGGATGCAAATAATTAAACCATTTATAATTGTGAATCTCTAAAGAAGAGTATGGAAAATGAAATTACAGAAATGGAAGGGGTTATGACAAACTGGTCTCTGAGGTAGAAATATGATTAAAAATAATAGGGCAGTATCATTTATAATAATTTTTGCAATTAGTATTTTGACATCAATTGGATTTTTCAATCATGTTGTTGATTTAAATAAAACAAAAGTGATAATAAATTATGTAGTACCATCAGATGAAAATGGCTATATCCAATTGTTTTATAAAAGTGAGGATTTGGAGTGGTCAGAAGACAGGAGTTTTCACTACAAAATTTCTGCGAAAGGACGTGCAGTATTCACAATTCCAGAAACGAATATTAATGAACTTAGGCTTGATACAGATTGTGTTGAGATAATTAAGATTAAAAGCATAGAGATAAGCCAGATTGGTTATAAACAGATTATAAATAGTGATAATTGGTCCCGTTTTTATCAAGCTCAATATAATATGGATAGCATTTTTGATGACCAAGAATTTATAAGTTTTAAAGCAGTAGGGGCAGATCCAATAGTTATTTTTACTACAGGACTTTCAGCTTCTAATGTAAGATGCAAAGTTTATCAGGTAATGCTGCAAATTATTTTTTCAGTTGTGTTTTTTGCGGGCATGTATTGGGCATGGGGCTGCATGAAAAGGAAAGGCGGGGCATATAAAGGAAAAATTGGTGTTAATAAAAGACATTTATATGAATGTATAAAAAAGGATAATAAGGTAAGACCTTTCTGTATCATTTTTTTAATAAGCATTATACTTTCAATTGGATTTCTTAATGGCGTTTTTGAGTTGAATACGACGAAGGTAGTAATTAATTATGTCCCATTAGAAGGGATTGGGGGGATTCAGTTATTTTATAAGAACCAGGGAGAGGAATGGTCAGAGGATAGGAGCTTTTCGCAAAGAGTTTCTGATAGCGGCAAGGTAGTTTTAACTATACCTAAAATTAATATTAATGAACTAAGGCTTGATACAGATGGTGTCAATATATTTAGAATTAAAAGCATAGAGATAAAACAAATAGGTTATAAACAAATTATATCCAGCGACAATTGGACGGATTATTTCATTGTGCAATATGACATGGACAGCCTTTTTGATGATACGAGCCTTATAAGTTATAAAGCGATAGGTGTCGATCCAATAGTTATTTTTAAAACAGGAATAGTGGGGCTGGATTATAAGAATAAAATCCTATATATGGCGTGTGTGGCGATTTTTTCCATATTATTTTTTGCCGCTATTTTAATGATAAGAAAGTATATAAAGAATAAAAATGGATTAAATATGGAAAGAAGCTGCATAGATATAAAATATATATGCGCATTGTTAGTTCTTGCACAAGTAATTAAAACTGATTTTAGTGTAATTAATAATATTAATCAACGCAAGGAACTAGAGTATATGGCGTACATTGAAAATGGTCAGCCAACAGATGCTGCAGAGGATGTACTTTGTAGTTTTACGGTGCATGGAAAACATGTATTAACACAACAGTTTATGATTGAGTATTCAGATGGCTTAGAGGGCAGTATAAAATATAAAATTGAAGATGGAGAGGGGGCTGTTATAGTAGAAACAACAGAACCATTAGTAAATGTATTGAACTATTATTATGGTGAGTGGTATGCGATTACTATAGATTGCAGGGAATTGGAGCTGGAATTTGGAAAAGAGTATGTGATTTCGATGTATATTGAATCTGAAGAGCCAATTCGTTTTATTATGAATGACAGTGGAGAGATTCAGCAAAGACAGACAATGGTATTTGTGTACAAAAATATGTACATAGCTGTAGTGGTACTTATTTCAGTCCTGCTGGTGGCTGCTGTATTATGGATACTGCGTTTAGGTTTTCAGCCTCGTACTTTTTTACTAATATCTGTTATATTGGGTGTCATTTCTTGTTTTGTACTTACACCATGCACTACCGATGATGAATACAGACATTTTTTGCGAGTTTATGATATTGTTTCAAGTGATACAGCGGCTTATACATCTGTTGACTGGGAGGGGGCAAAGGGAAATGTTATACCTGGATCTGAAGGTGAAGCAGCACTAATAGAGGTTCCATATGAATTAAATCGGTTGCGAATGACAGATATAAATTTTAACTATGATAACAAGTCATATTTTGCTGAACATAATCGGCAGACCTGTATTGACGAGCTGGTACGATTGTTGTTTAAGCCTGGTTCTAATGAAAAGAGTGTTGTATCAATTGTTGCTACAGAGGCGGCTTTATTCGTAGGATATATTCCGCAGATTATATTAGCTTTTATTGCAAAAATATTAGGTTTAAATGCAGTGTGGATTTATTATTTTGCACGCATTGGGAATATGTTGTTTGCTGTATTTGTTACATATATATGTATGCGTATGCTTCCATGTTATAAGAACTTATTTTTGTTACTTCATTTTGCACCGAATGCATTTTGGATTAGTGTATCATGCAATAGGGACAGTGTTCTTGCATCAATGACCATGCTTTGTGTTGCATATATTATATATATTAAAAGAAACCAGAAGGTAGTAAATAAAAAAACATTTATGTTTTTAGCCTTTTTATTTAGCATTATAGCAGTAATAAAATTACCATATTTAGTACTGGTTGCATTGAGCCTTTTGCTTGAACCGGGTAATTTTCCTTATATTACTGTAAAATATAAAAGAATGTTTGTGATGCTGGGGATTACAGTGGCTATATTTTTGGTGGGTATTGCAAGTTATAAAGTAACTGCGAACTGGAATGTAATAAAAGATACTTTGTCAAGTTATGAACAGGAAGATACAGTGATAATTGAAGGGCATGGTGAGGAACAGAAAGAGACACATTTATCATATGCTTTAAAACATCCTGTGGAGATTGCAGGCGTAATATGGGACAGATATAAAACAATTTTAAAAGCTGATATTCCAGAAGGGGTAAACGGTTTAAAATACCAATTAGGAAATAGGTATTTATGGCTTTCGCTATTTGTTTTGCTTTTTTCAAAAAAAATATTGACAAATAAAGAAAAGGCATATGCATTATTGGTTTTTTGTGGAGTATGGTTTTTGATTATTGTAGTTGGCTATACATGGACACCTCCTGATTATGGTTCAATATGGGGAATAAGCTCTAGATATATGATACCTATTCTTCCTTTACTGTCGGTGATATTGTGTTCAGGAAGTGAAAAGACTGATAAAGTGATTAATGGTGCCGCACCAATTTTGGTAACAGGACTGGCTGTGATAAATGTTATTTCTATGATTATTGTATATGCTTAATATGCACTTAAATGAGGTGATTACAGATGAGTGGCTTAGAGAACAGAAAGCAATATATTGATATTTTGAGGGCGTTGGCAGCAATTGGAGTTATTTTTATTCATGTGAGCGCTCAAAACTGGTATGGATATGTAGGATCCACAAACTGGATTGTATTTACGATTTATGAAGGTCTATTTAGATTTTCGGTGCCTGTTTTTTTTATGATTTCGGGCTGCCTGTTTCTGAATTCTAAAAAGGAAAAACAAATTAAGGCACTATACTCGAACTCTATAAAAAAATTGGTTCTTTTTCTTCTTTTTTGGGCATTGGTGTATAAAGTAGTTCAAATATCGAGGAATGAATTTTCGGCATCGAAAATTATAGATATATTAATAGAAATTATCAGAGGAGATACACAGGCGCATTTATGGTTTTTGTATTCCCTTATTGGATTATATATATTGGTCCCGCTATTAAAGCCAGCAGTTCAAAATTCTACTAAAGAACAGTTAGCGTATATTGTTACAGCTTGTTTTATTCTTGGAAGTATATGCGAATTTTTGGGACAGTTTCAAGTCATGGGAATGTTTACGAATATTTTTAATAAAGTAAAATCCGGATTTTCGGTTGGATATGTAGGATATTTTTTGTTAGGGGCCTATATTGATAAATATAATATAGACAATAAACATAGAAAATTAGTATATTTATTTGGAGTACTTGGAACAGTTATGACAATTGGTTTGGTTATATGGGATTGTGTATATACTCAGACTCTGAATGAAAGGTTTTGGTCGTATACAATGCCATGGGTCTACTTAACTAGTGCTGCCCTGTTTTTGGCAATTAGAAATGTTCATTTAAGTGAAAATAACATTTATAAAGCAATAGCTGAAATTTCTAACAAATCAAGAGGAGTTTATGGAGTTCATTTTTTATTTATATTGATTTTTTGGAAGGTTGGATTTAGCACTTTTTCATTTATAGGTATATTATCCGTTCCTGTTATTTCGGCGATTGTAGTTGTTTTGAGTTATTTTTTTTCGGCTTTGCTGATGAGAATTCCTGTAGTCGGCAAATATATCGCATAGTATTAGTGTAATATTTAGAAATTATGTGTTGCTTTTGTATTATTTTATATAAAATTGATGTTGGATAGTATTTATTTAGTGTAAATGGTAATTCTATGAAAGTTGCATATTATTATCGCATTTTTTGTAAATTTGTGATAGAATACGTTAGAATATGGAAAAGGTGTATACGAATATTATTTCTGTATTTGAGATATACGTCTTAATTAAAGGAGTCAGATATTGCATTATTGCGTAGTCAGCAAATTAAAACAGATGTGTATTGAGGAAATATAAAAGGGTGTATAGTGTTACAGTCAGTGGATAAAAGACAGTAAGGGTTAATTTTATGAAAGTACTAATTATTATTCCAGCATACAATGAAGCGGAAAATATTGAAAATGTTGTAGAAAACTTGAAAAGTAATTATGCTAGATTTGACTACGTTGTGATCAATGATGGATCAAAAGATAATACGGCGGAGATATGTAGTCAAAATCATTATAACATGGTCGATTTGCCGATTAACCTAGGGCTTGCCGGAGCATTTCAGACTGGAATGAAGTACGCATATTATCATGGATATGATTATGCAATACAGTATGACGGAGATGGGCAGCATAATCCCGAGTACATAGAAGATATGGTCAGGCATGCAGAAGAAAAAAAATTAGATGTTGTGATAGGAAGCCGTTTCGTAGAGAAGAAGAAACCATTTACGCTTAGAATGCTTGGAAATTCACTGATTGAATTATGTATTTTACTGACTACAGGTAAGAAGATTAAGGATTCAACATCAGGAATGAGATTGTATGGTAAGCAGATGATTAAAAAACTTGCTACATCAATGAATTATGGTCCAGAGCCGGATACCATCGCATTTTTGATTCGGTGCGGAGCCAAGGTGGAGGAACATCAAGTGCATATGAATGAAAGAACTGCTGGCGAAAGTTATCTTAATATTTCGGGGAGCATAAAGTATATGTTTCATATGTGTTCATCAATATTAATAGTTCAGTGGTTTAGAAAGAAGGATTTGTAAAATGTCAATGGCATTAAGGATTTTGCTGTTTGTTGCATCTGTACTGACATGTACATATATAGCCAGGAAATTAAAAAAGTCACAAATACAAGTGATGGATACAGTTTTTTGGATTGGATTGGCAGTGCTTTTTATTATGTTGAGCGTATTCCCGGAAATAGCAAGTTTTCTTGCGGCACTTATAGGATTTCAAGCGCCGGTTAATTTCATTTTTTTGTTAATGATTTTCTTGCTACTGATCAGATGTTTTTTGTTATCAATCAGAGTGTCACAGCTAGAAGACAGATTAAAAAATCTGGTGGAGGAACTTGCAATAAGAGAGAAAGGAAAAGCAGGGCAGCAGTAATCACTTTTGACAGAAAATGCACTGTGAAAAAGGTATAGTGTAATGAATAAACACATGTTTGTAATTTGCGCCTATAAGGAAAGCCCATATTTAGAGGAATGTATACAGTCCACCCTTTGCCAGACGGTTGCATCAGAAGTTATCTTGGTGACATCTACACCATGTGAACACATTTTGAAACTTTGTAGCAAGTATCATATACCAGTTTATATCAATGATGGGGAAAAAGGTATCACTCAAGATTGGAATTTTGCATATGCAAAGTCTAAGACACCGTGTGTCACAATTGCACATCAGGATGATATTTATTTTGAAAAGTATACAGAAACACTGGAAAAGATGACACGGACAGCGAAAAGACCATTAATATTTTTTTGCGATTATTATGAATTGAGAAATAAGAAAATAATAAAGGAAAATAGCTTGCTAAAGATAAAAAGGATAATGCTATTCCCTTTACGTTTTAATATTTTAAGGGGGAGTATTTTAGTGCGAAGAATGGTTCTCTCGACAGGAAACCCAATTTGCTGCCCTTCTGTGGCATATTTTAGAGGAAACCTTCCAAACGTTATTTTTAAGAATCACTTCCGGTCTAATGAAGATTGGGAAGCTTTTGAAATGATTTCTAAAATAAAGGGTCAGTTTGTGTATTGCAAGGAGCCATTAATGGCACATCGGATACATGAGGATTCAGCAACTACTGCAATTATAGCTGATAATGACAGGACAAAGGAAGATTATGAAATGTTTTGTAAGTTTTGGCCGAAATGGATTGCAAAAATAATAGCGCATTTTTATAAGCAGGGTGAAAAATCGAATGAGATATAAATAGCGTTAAAAAGGTTGGTGAAAAAGTGGATGAGTCAAATTTGGTCACAATAATCGTGCCTGTTTATGATGTTGAAAAGTACATAGGCAGATGTCTGGATTCAATATTATTACAGGACTATACCCATATTGAAATTCTGTGTATCGATGACTGCTCACCGGATAATTCTGCTTCAATTATACATGATTATGAAAAAAAATATGAGAATGTGTACTATTACACTTATGAAAAAAATGGTGGATTGGGATATGCGAGAGATTATGGTATTTCCAAGGCAAAAGGAGAGTATATATTATTTATAGATAGTGATGATTATATAAATACAGACTATGTAAGTACCTATATAAAGGCAGCAACGGCGGATGGTATTGACATTGTAATGGGTAGTTATAATCGTGATAGAGATGGAAAAATTACGCCAATAAGAATTAGTGATTCGAAGAATACCCCTTGGATCTATCCATCTGCTTGCATAAGAATGTATCGTAGAAGTTTTTTGGCTGATAATAATTTGGATTTTCATGGAATCAGAACATATGAGGACGGATTTTTTAATGAAAGATGCATGATGAAAAATCCAAAAGTTAAAATTATTAATTATACAGGATACAATTATGTATTGAATCCTAATTCCATAACAAAAAAGTCAGGTAATACATTGAAAAAGTATGAAGGATATGTGAAAAATTACTTTGACTTGTGGGAAGAAGTAAAAAATATTCCGTATAAGTCAGATGCGTATAATATTATAGAGTATTTATATGTACAGGGGATAACAATTAATATGCTGTATAATTTAAGACATGCAGGGATGTCTAACATTAATAAGTTTTATTCTTTACGTAAGAGTATTTTAACAACATGCTTTCCGCATTATAAAAAAAATAAATGGATTGGCTTAAATAGACTTTCAGAAGAAATGTTTAAAAACAGATTTGTATTATGGGTATATATTATTGCTGAAAAATTGCATTTTGACAAATTACTATTGTTTTTGATTGCATTATAATATTATTTATTTTAGAGGTATTAAGAAAATCATGAGCAAGGTGTCATTGATATTGCCAGTATATAATGGCTCACAAGGAATTGTACGGTGTTTAAATAGTATAATTAGGCAGAGCTATGAGAATTTTAACTTATTGATTATAGACGATGGATCAAATGATGATTCATCAGAAATCATTGAAACATATTTAGATAAGCTGGAGAAAAAAATAAGATGTAAGATTAAGTTTTTAAGACAAGAAAATCAAGGTGTCTCACGAACTAGAAATATTGGAATACAAATGGTTGATGGGGAATGGATAGGATTTATAGATCAAGATGATTACATTTCAAGGGACTATATAAAAAAATATGTTTTATCGATACAAAATAGTGAAAAAAGTGGATACAAGGTAGATGTTTTAGTAGGTGGATATGATAGAGTTGCAGATAATGGTAAAGTGATCAGGCATGAAGTCCTAAAAGGGAAAAATTGGGATAAATATGTTGTCGTGTCTCCTTGGGCGCACTTGTACCGCAGACAGTTTTTGATTGATAATAATATATACTTCTTGGAGACTAAGATAGGAGAGGACGTATTTTTTAATCTTAAGGCATATGCACATACTAACCATATAATTGTATTGAAAAACAACTGTGGATATAAATGGGTATTTAATAGTAGTTCTGTTTCAAATAGTAAGCAAAACCGGGTTACAGAACAAAATGATCCCAGTCTGCTATTAAACGCTATCATTAAAATGTATAGGGAAGATGAAGGAATAAAAACGCCTTATGCAGAACAGGAATATTACATTACAAGATATGTGGTATGGTACTGTATATTTACCTTTAAAGACAGCAAAAGAAAAGAACATAAAAAAAGAGAAAAAGAGTTGTTTTGGCTATTAAAATCTTATTATCCAAAGTATTACAAAAACAAACATTTGTGGAGGAAAATTGAAGGCGAGCCACTCAAGATTTATCTTGCTGTTACCGGATATTTATTGTTACATAGTGTTGGCTTGGTCTGAAATATTAATGGTATTTGATTTCGGAGTGAATTTATGGAAAAAATAACAGCAGTTTTAGTTGTGACATATAATCGTGTTAATTTATTAAAGGAAAATATTGAGGCTTTATTAAACCAAACACGAAATGATTTAGATATTTATATTGTTGATAATGCCAGTAGTGATGGAACAGCAGAACTGGTAGAAAAATATATGGAAAATAACAGCAATATATTTTATTACAACACTGACAGTAATTTGGGCGGAGCCGGAGGTTTTTCTTATGGGCTGAGAATTATTTACCGGAAAAACTACAGGTATTGCTGGATAATGGATGATGATACGGTTCCTATGGAAAAAGCGTATGAGTCATTGGTAAATAAAGCACAGATTCTGAAAGATGAGTTCTCCTTTTTGTGCAGCTATGTTAAGTGGACAGATGGAAAATTATGCAGGATGAATATTCCGGGGGTAAAAAGAGAATTATTTAGTAAATTTGATCTGCTTGAAAATCATTTGCTATTTGTCAAGACAGCTTCTTTTGTATCATTATTTGTCAATATGGATATTGCAAAGAGAGTAGGTTTACCAATCAAGGAATTTTTTATTTATGGAGATGATTGTGAGTATACGCTTAGATTGTCAAATGTAAAAAATGGTTATTGGGACTTTGATAGTGTTGTTATCCATAAAATGCCAAGGAACGCTAATGTTGATATCGTGACCGAATCAATTGACAGATTGGACAGGCATTACTATAATGTGAGAAATCTAACTTATATAGCAAAGAAATATGGATGGGATGGAATACTAGTATTTTTACTACGCACGATAGGAGATTTTATTCGTGTCATTTTATTGTCAAAGTCATGTAAATTGAAAAGACTGGCGATAATTTGTAAAGGTTTTTTTGCAGGAATTATATTTAATCCAAAGATAGAAAAATAAAAGGGATAAGAGAGACGAAATGGTTATGGCAAAAATAGTAAGTTACATTGAAGCACTAAAAAATATAATTATTAAACCATATGTTTATATTAATTTTAATTATAAGTCGCGCGTGCTAAAGATAAAAAATTATCAAAAGTTTGAAGACAGAGGAATAAAGAATTTAACCTTATTTATGCGAGCATTTGAAGAAGTAAGAACACAAATAAATAAGAATGTTCATATAGTGATTAATTGTGAAGATTTTCCTAAAAAAAACAAATTAGCAATGGCATATTGCAGGAGAAATAAGCAAGATAATGTTATTTTGATTCCGGATTTTGTATTTTTAAATTGGAAAGAGGCTGGAATAAATGACTATGAAGAGTGCTGGAGAACAATGGTCAAAAAATCAAAAGATATGCCGATATATAATACATTATTTTGGATAGGTAATGTAAAGACACATCCGACGAGAGAGACTTTATGTCAGATAGCAGAGAGTGATGAACGTATGGAAATATATGGCATGAACTGGATTAGGAAAGACAATTCGGTAGGAGGAACTGTAAAAGACGCTACGAAATATGTGTCTCTTATTGATCACACACAATATAAATATTTAATAGACATTCAAGGGAGAGGGTATAGTGGTCGAACCAAATTATTGCTTTTCTCAGGGCGGCCATTATTTTTGGTTGACAGAGAATTAAAGGAATATTGGTATGACAAAATTGTGCCATATGAGCATTATATTCCGGTGAAGGAAGACTTGTCAGATTTAGTGGAACAATTAAACTGGGCAGAACAAAATCCTGAGAAAGTAGCTGAAATAGCCTATAATGCGCAAAAATTTGCATTGGAAAATTTGAAGAGAGATAATGCAATTGTGTATTTAAAAGATGCGATTTTAGAATATGTAAGCAGGATATAGTATGAACAAAAGTGAAACAAAAAAAAATATTAGTAAAAACTATATTTATAATTTATTTTATCAATTGTTATTAATTGTTATTCCTTTAATAACGACACCATATATCTCAAGAGTCATTGGAGCAGAGGGAATAGGTGTATACAGTTATACGCTGTCTATTGTAAGCTATTTTACAATATTTGCTGCATTTGGAACTACTGTATATGCTCAACGTGAGATAGCATATTGTCAGGATGATATAGAAAAGAGAAGCAAAATTTTTCTTGAAGTATTTTTCTTGCGTTTTATTTTAAGTGTAATTGCATTAATAATATATTTCTGTGTTATTTTGCATAGTCAGGACATACATGTTTTTTTTATTCAATCATTATATATTATTGGAATTATTACTGATGTATCATGGTATTTTCAGGGAATGGAAGAATTTGGTAAGATATTTTTGGCAAATTCAGCAGCTAAAATTTTAAATCTAATTTGTATTTTTTTGTTTGTTAATGATACTAATGATTTAATAAAATATATATTGCTACTTGCTCTATTTCCGGTTGTTGGTAATATTATACTCTTATATACAATAAAAAATAGCATAACGAAAGTACCATTAAAAGAATTAAATCCATTTCTCCATATAGGGGGAGCTTTTCAACTTTTTATTCCGGCAGTAGCTACTCAGATTTATACTGTTTTTGATAAAACAATGATTGGCTTATACACAGACACATCTATTCAAAACGGTTTTTATGAACAGGCAATGGGAATTATTAGATTGTGCATGACAATAGTTACATCGTTAGTTACGGTTATGGTACCTAAAATATCATATGCATTTGCCAAAGGAGATATAGAAGGTATTAAATGTTATATGAATAAATCTTTTAGATTTACGTGGGCTATGGGGCTGCCAATAACAGTTGGATTGGCAATGGTTGCAGAACTTTTTGTTCCTTGGTATATGGGGGATGGGTTTGATGAAGTAATAATATTGATAAGATTAGGATGCATACTTGTATTATTTGTTGGATTTAGTAATGTAATTGGTGTACAGTATTTGGGACCTGTAAAAAAACAGATCATCACTACTACAACTGTTATTATAGGCTCTTGCATTAATTTGTGCATGAATTTGGTTCTGATTCCGGGATATTTCGCCATAGGTGCAGTTATCGCTTCTGTAATAGCAGAAGGAAGCATAACAATGTGCCAGCTAGTGTATTTAATATATATGAGAAAAGACTTTAAATGGAAGGATATACTTGGAGGTGTGTGGAAATATGTAATTTCAGTCATTATAATGGCGATTTTGCTGATGGCATTTAGACAATTAATGAGCCCGACAATCTTATTTACTTTTTTGTATGTGGGATTAGGTGGATTAATTTATTTATCGATATTATATATTTTAAAAGATAGTTTATTGTTAGATATGTTACATAGGATGACAAATATTAGAAAACACAAATAGTTTCGCGGTAAAGAAAACACAAATACCTATTTACATCAATGGTTGTTTTACACAATGGATATTTTATATAGTGTCTGCTGATTAAGCAGATATTTGCAAATTCCATCTTTTGTATTCAACCCATCTATGTAAAAATTGAATCATTTGTAAAAAAACACAAAGTATTTGTTTCTGAATCTTAAACAGATTCGTCATGAATATAGATAATGCGATAGACGTAAGTTGGGTTTCCGTCAGTTTGGTGACAATGCAGCCCATACCATAGCAACGTTTACCTAAGCTAAAGTTGCGTTCCATTTCGTTTCTATCTGTATTATCCTGATACTCTTGGTTCTTATCACCTTTTGCGTCGGCACTTGGTCTGCCAGCACACGTTTAGGGTAATGGCCAGTTCCACTGCTTTTATCAGGTAGCTGCTTTCATTATATGCTTCGAATGATGTTTTTAAAAATACGGCCATATTCTTCGCTGTCCATGCTCAGATCATATTTTGTACCCAATTCATCAGTGAAACATCATGGAGATAAGGGATATTTGCCGGTGCGCAGGTTGCATCTGGTGTAAGTGTCTCCCTCATTTTTATTTTCTTCTGATTCGTCATTACCGATGGAATCTTCGTAAGCGACAAATAATCGTAAGCGGCAAATAATCAGCGTCTTATGATTTGCCTCCTGATCTGATAGTATATTTTTGAATACTATCAAACAGGAGGCTTTCTTTATGGATATAAGAGTAATGGAACTTCGGATAAAGCAATGGATATCTATCATTGAAGAGCAGGCAAAGAGCGGGATAAGCAAAGGGGACTGGTGTAGCATGCACGACATTGACCACACCACTTTTTCCGATGGTAAAAACGGGTCAGGGCGTATCTTCTTGAGCATTGGGAAGAACAGTATTTACTGCCTCTGTCATCCGACCAAGCGGAGGAAACAAGTTTTGTTGAAATCCCTTCCGCACAGGCCACCCTTATGGAAAGATCTGGGTCGGCGGACAGAGGCACAGGGAACAATGCAACCTGTTAGTCCCCTCCTTCCGTCTGCATCCGTTATGGAGATTTTTCTATAGATTTAAGCAATGGTGTAGATGAGGAACAGATTTCCATAGTTTTGAGGGCCAAAAAGCATGCTGACTGAAAACGGATTTACTTTTAAAAAAGTGATACTGATCGTGGGAAAATCAGACCTGCGCAAGGAGCTCGACGCTCTAGCCGCTATGGTAAGGCTAAAATACGGCTTGATCCGTTGGAAAAAGATACCTTATTTCTCTTCTGTGGGATTATTTACAAATTGACAAATAGTTTGGACAGTTCTGTCCCTTGTCCATTCCCAAGAAGCGCTATATAATAAAAATAAAAAACGAAAAACAAAATACAAGGAGAACGAAGCATGATCTCATCGGATAAAAACGCTGCAGTCTATAATAGTATTTCAACCAAATACGATGAATATATTGTTGAGTGGAAATGCCTAGGTTATCTGACAACATACATGAATAGGGCAATAGCTGGTGATAATTATAAGAAGGCAATGGAACTGGCAGATAAGCTTGCTGTCATCTACCGTAGATAAGGCAATGTGTTAGATGGCGTCAGATTTGAGTATGATGCAGTTTTGTTTGTTCAGAAAAATATTTATAGTGGTGTTTGTATTTCTATAAAAATGTTTTCAGGTATTTTTATGTGGAGAAATTAGAGGATGCTTAGAACGGATAAAGAATATTTTGAAGAACAAAGAGATCACAGAGTCAAATTTGGTGAAGCAGTGTTTGTATAGTATTGCTGTAAAATGCAGTGCGAAGTTGTATATAGGGTATATAATTAAGAGAGCAAAGTGAATACAGGAAAAATATAAATCTGATGTCATACACTTTCATTCCAGAAAAGTTGCATCAGATTTTAATGTTATAACGTTTCTCTTTAGAGAACAGGAGAGAAAGAGTATGGAATTATTACAAAAATTAACATTATATGATTTGTTTGGTTATACACTTCCGGGAGTAATCGCCTTGTTGTTATATAATGGAGATCTATCATATTTGGCGGATAATCTTACTCTAGGCGGATTAGTTCTGCTGATCGTTTTGGGTTATGTGGTGGGAGTGGTGTTTACAGAGTTGGCAGATTGTATAGTATGTCTGCTGAACAAAGTGCTAGGCGATAATATGATAAATAAATATTGGGAAAATATTTGCAAAATTTATGGGATTTCAGATGCAAAGATAAATGATGCACTCCAAAAGGCAAAGTTGATAGAGAGTCCTCTGAATGATAGCGCAGGTGCGATGGCCAGAAGATATACGACATTTATGTACAGTGAAATACAGGCAGATTCACAATATAGCCGCCTGCACAATTATGCTTCCGCAGAACTGTTATATAAAAATATGGTGGTGGTATCTGTATTGGCGATGGGAATAGGGGTTGGACAACAAAATATGACAGAAATCATAATAGGGGCGGTCAGTGTGGTGTTGTTTGCGAGACGTTGGATTCGTTTTGCGGAGAGGAGCAGAGGATACGCAATATGCTGGTTTGTACAGAAGTACGATAGATAAGGAGAAATATTATGAATACAAATAAGATTGGTGCAAGAAGTTTGACAACAGCAGAAGCTCGGCTTATTCTGCCAGCATATGATCAGGTTTATACCCAAATTGAACGTTTTCGGGCGGAAAAGGAATTGTATTCAGAAGCGTTAAGTCAAAAAACGAATAATATCGGTATTATCGGTGTGAGGGGTGCCGGCAAAACATCTATATTAAAGACGATTAAGGAGAAATTGGAAAAAGAAAACAGAGAAAGATTAGAAAAAGATATTATATTGCCAATTATTGTTCCAGAAAATATGTCTGAGCCGGGGACGCTGATGGCTGCAATCCTTGGGATGCTCAATGATATAATCAATAAAGATGAGGCAAGAAAGGGCGGAAAACAATGGTGTATTCATAAAGGGGAGCTTCGGGAAAAATGTGAAGATGTGATTCGTCAATACACATATATTCAGAAAGAATACCGGAATATTCTGCTCAAGGATTATACAACAGAAAATGATTATGTAAATCGTTCTGCAAAAGTGTTCAATTCGGACAATGAGTTTATTGAAAAGTTCAATGACCTAGTAAATGTGCTGGTTAATCCTGAACAAAGTAAAAAAAGTGAAAGCCTTTTATTTTTGTTTATTGATGATATCGACTTGAGTACATACCGATGTGCAGATGTAGTAAAAACATTGCTTTCCTACGTATCTAATCAGAATATTGTTACGATAATCTCAGGAGATCTTAATACATTCGAAGAGGCGTTGACGCTGGATTTTATTCGCAGAGAAAATGTGTCGGAAGGAGATTTCCTGCAAAGTCAGATTGGTGAACAGACATTGTTGGAAAGTAAAAAACAGCTTGCGTATGAATATTTAAAGAAAATATTGCCGCCTGCATACAGATACAATATAAAACAGTGGTCACTGGAAGGAAAGAAAAATTATTATATCGCAGAGTCACCAGAGCATCAAGGAGAAGGGATTCGGTTTTCTGATTTATTGGGAAAGGCATTGAATGGATGGATTGATCCATTTTATTTTGTCTATCAAGATGAGTCGGGCGATGATCATGTTCTTCCCTACACATATCATTTGTTTGATGATACATCAAGAGGCCTTAATAATGTTTATAATGTATTAAATGATATTATTGCAAAAAGAGCCGCAAATAGTAAAAGTGAAGAAGATCCTAAAAGGGAGTATTTAGAAGAGAGAAAACTATTGCTGGACACAATTATCGCAGCAAAAAAGGTTTATAATCAGTATCGTGATGATATACAGAAGAAGATGTTTGTGGTCGGCGATTCTTGTGAAAATAGTATGGTTTTTTTTGATAATGCGAGTACGATAATATATAGAGAAAACGCAAGTGAATTAGGGGAAAAGTACATTATAAAGGATCCTGTAGAACGTTTTGCACTGTTTATTTTAAGTGATTTCGCCGCAAGACTTTTGTATGGAAACAGTAAATATGCAAAAATTACAAAAACAGATGAAAACTATACTCGTCTGAAACATAAGGCTATGCAAGATCTGTTTTTCAATCCGGAAATTGCAGAAAAAGTCATAGATGTTTCAACAAAGAGATGGAAAAATATCAAAGGACAGGATTTAAAAATTGTAAATTATGACGGGATTAACTTATACTCTTTAAACAAAACTTTTTTGCAGAAGGGGGATTTGGTATTGAATTTGGCGTATTATAAAAATCTCCCACTGGACAGAATCCTTCGCTTAGATATTGATGGTACAAATTATACAATACAGTTAGAGCGTGATGTGATCATTGCCTTTTGGCGTGCACTCTCAATAATCGGCGGAAATGATATTACATCAAGGGCAGCAGATTTGTATGCTGAGTTTAGACTGGAATTTACACACATTCAAAAAAGGCTGTCAAGTTCAGTTGCGCAGAATGTGATAATGGAATTATTTGATCAAGAAACGCAGGATGTGGTTTGGCGGGAAAAATCAAATACTTTGGAAAATATTGAGGAAAAGCAGCATATGAAGCGCATTTTGCAAAATACAATAGCGCAATTATTAAGAGAGCAGAAGGAAGATAAAATAAGAGAGGAATGGGTGATGCTAACAGAGGAAAATTTACCAGAAGAGGAAGAAGGGCACTCACCGAAAAAAACAGATGCTAAGGCAAGAATTGCTGTATTGAAAGAGATTGACACCAGAGGGCTCTGGAATGCAGAAGTAGTAGAGGGAGTTGTGATGGATTATATCAGAGGGGAGATTGACAATTTTTTAGTTGAAATCAGTAATGGTTTAAAAGAAAATGTTAACGATTTTTTTGAAGATAAGAGGGAATGGAAATTACAATCCCAAAATGTCGTAGACAGTTGGAAGGCATTTAACGGGGCATACGATGGTGTAAGCAAAACAAAGGCGAAAGAAGCGAAAGAGAATATAATTACAGCTTTATGGGATGATACCTTCGAAAATGGAATAACATTTGAAAGTTATAATGAAATTTGTCAGACGCTTCAGAAATTAGCTGGAAATGCCCGCGTCCGTTATGGAAGATATGAAGCACAAAAAATGCTGAATGCGATGCAGGAGGTGTTTGCTTTCACAGATCAAGAGGGAGCGTGGACAAAACAACGTCCATACTTTATATTTCTGCTGCAATGTTTATATAAATATAAGACGGCATCTGTTACGGTAAATAATATGGTAGAAGGTGCAAAGCTGTTGGCAGAGATTAATAAAATATTGGTTGCTGCAAACGAGCGGGCAGATAAGAATGCAATGAATAACTTTATTGCAGCTTTGAATGAAAATCTAGTGGAGAAGGTTGATGCTGATTATTTTGAAACACTATTTTCCTAAGGGGGATACAAATGATCAATGATTCCATTAATCGGTTTTTAGGCGTTCTGTGTTATCCGTTTGTCTCTATGGATATGTTTCGTCAAGAACTGATCAGAGAATATATAGAAACTGTAAAAGTGTGTGAACACAAAGCGGCAAAACAGATCTTGGATCGTTTGAGAAGTCGGCTGATTGTCTACATTCAGCAAAATTACAATATTTATTCCTATGATGAGATCTACCTGTACTTGGAGAAATGCTATCTTTATGATGCTGAGGGTTATAGAGATGAATTAGAGTTGTATCAACATACAGTTTGCAGGATGGCAAGGGCCTTGATTTCTCATAGAGATGGAAAGATTGTTTTTAAGTATTGGAAAAATGAAGAAGATGAAAAACTGTTTGGCGGATTTGCAGGAAGCAATAAGGTGACACTATTTCATAATTTGAGCAGTCATATTCCGATGGATGTGGTTGCGATTGTTTATATGATTATGAATCAAAAGTGTCCAAATATAAATTGTCTTGATAATTTTTATGGAAATATAGAGGTAGCAGACCAGCAGCTTGCGCGTATATTGGAGACAGGCGTCGCTGAAAACCATCTGCACAAGGGAGTTTCCAGAACATTTCCTAGTATTTGGGATTCCTTGATGGAACCATTAACAGCAAAGAAGGGGAAGTATTTTCAAAATATGAAGTTCGTGAATGGCACAGAGGAACAGAATGCGCGCGTATTGTTTCGCATATTGGGATGTGGAATTGTGAGAGCATATCTGATTTTTGCTATGACTGGAAAGGGAAACGAACTACTCAAAAAAGATATTCAGGACGAAGTGCTGGGGCTTGTGCATGATTTTCAAGAGGGACAGCCGTTTGAAAACCGGTTTAAACTTGAATTTTGGCATGGGCAGTATAGTGCAAAGGATAACGAAAAAAATATAATTTCTTATTTTGTAAATTTGTGGAATGGCTTGACCAAAAATCTGCCCAAAGATGTTTTTGAGGGAAAATTCTGTACATTGGTGCTGGAAAATGATAGTGAAATTCATACATTAGACGAAAATATATTTTTATATCATGTGTTGCGGATTTTGCTGGAAGCTGTAACAAACATTCAACAGCCAGTCAGCCAGAAAGATGATCAGAAGGAAGTTGATATAAAACGCTGTATCATGCAATATCTGCGTGTTAGAAATTATTTGTTTCATAAAAGTGTCCAGCAAAAAACGATTAAAGGGCTGGATTATTTTCAACAGGAGCATTATCGAGTAAATTCTGCATTGAATCATGCGAATATAAACAACTTTTGGGAGACAGCACTCAGAGAACAGCTACAGAACAGAGATTTGCGCAAGATTGAATTTCGAACATCTATGCCAGAGGCTTACAGCGAATTTAAAAAGGATGTTGTTCATTTTCTGAAGGCCTATCATAAAATCATTACAGAAGATTATTGTAATAATGGAGTGCCCTATAAGCGAATCCCGCAGGCAGGATTAGTAATTCATTTTCTGAAACGGGAGGATGAGACCGCTTTAGAGAAGTGTTTCCACAATGGGAAACTGGATTGTTCGTATTTTCAATTTGGACAGCTTCAACAGTCGTATAGAAAGCAGATCGATGCATTTACACAACTGCGTAGTGAATTTACAGAGTTGAGTAAGTATTTGGTTGGAATAGATGCAGCAAGTCTGGAAAACGCGACCCCTGTATGGGTTTTTGCGCCGATTTTTGAAAAGGCGCGAGACAGCAGTATTGACTTAATTGGCAGAAGCTCTAATGACAGAAATTATATGCAGAGTCTTGGTTTCACTTTTCATGCTGGAGAAGATTTTCGCCATATACTTTCTGGTTTACGCCGAATAGATGAGGTTGTAGAACACTTAAAGTTTCATGCAGGAGACCGAATTGGCCATGGAATTGCGCTTGGACTCAATCCGCAAAAATGGAGAGAACAGAATCCAGTAGTTATACTTCCACAACTTGAAGCACTGGAGAATTATCTATGGGCATATGATACATTGAGCAATCATTACAGCAATTTTCAGGCAGCAATACTTACTTTTATGGAAAAGCGGATTTATGAGCTTTCGAGAAAAATATATGGAGGAGATAAAGAAGGTATTGCGACAGAGCTGCTGATAGACGGATATCGTAAGCTGTTTTCTTTTAAAGATGATATTATATCATGTGATGCATTTATGGTGGCGGAGAGAGAACTGTGCAGAAAATTAGCTGATGAAGAGCCGATTCAATGGAGACCTGAACTTGTAACCGCAGCAAGGCATTGTAAAGTGTTTGTAAAAAAGATGGAAAAGCCCATTCATTGCGAGATTACCCAACAGGATATACTGATCATAGAAGAATTGCAGAAAATTCTCAAGAAAAAATTAGGTCAAAAGGGAATTGTTTTGGAGGTGAACCCCTCTTCAAACACAGCAATTGCTGATTTAGATATATTGTATGAAAATCAGTTTTATCAACTAAATCAGTTAAATGATGAACAAAATATAATAGTTTGTATAAATTCAGATGATCCTGCGGTTTTTAATACAAATGTGTCAAATGAGCTGGCATATATTTATTATGGAATGCTGGAAAAAGGTATCAGCAGGGAGGCGGCACTGCTCTGGATAGACAGGGTACGCAGAAATGGGCTGAACAGTTCTTTTATTCATCATGAGGAGTCTGATCTGGCATTAGTGAGAAATCTGACAGAATTAATTCAAAGAATATAGATACAGGAGGGCAGAACAAATTCGTATTCATTGATCAATTCTGCCCTGTATTTGCATTTATGATCGTTCCGAATAATCGGGCGAGAGCAGTTTTAGATTTAGCGATTTACATATCGGTTCGAAATCTTTTTTATTACTGTTGCAAATCACAGTATCTGTTAAACCCAGGATTTCAGAAGCAATCACAGTATCGCCTAATTTCATACAGTTGATTCCTTTAAATTGATTTGGATCTAACAATGCACTTTTAATGATGTTTTTTAAATCGTCATTATATTCTGGGTTTTTCAGCAGTTTTTTTAATTCATTTTGGCGTTTTTCCCAAAACTCACATATGCAGCATTGTTTGTTCTTTTTGGAACATAAAATATTTTTCAAAATAGGAATACCATCTTCATATATAACAGTTGCTTTAGCACGGTAACAATTTGTATTATCTAATATATCAATAAGGTCTTCGTTAAAACGTCCAATTAAAATGTCTACATAATTTTCCAGACTATCCTTGATTAAATCTAAATCATAACTGCAATTAGCAGCTATATTATTAAACAATTTAAAAATACGCGATTGACTGCGTCCAAGAATATTTTCCGTGATTCTGCATCCGGTCTGTTTTATGTCGTTCTCCTGCAAAAATATGTTATATAAAGTTACAAAATCATTGACGATATTCTTATAATATTCTCCTAAAACATATGTTGAGGAAATTAATTGTTTTCCTTTTAAAACTTCATTAATTCGAGCAATTCGTCTATCTGATCCAAATATGCGGTCAATCTGTATTGTTGTATCCAATAGTGCCTTCATGTATTACTCCCATGATACCATTGTCCTCAATCCAGCTTCTCTTAAATCTTTTTCAACTGACAGAACCAAGTTCGTATCTTCTGTTTCATAGCCGCGAATGAGTTTTAGTATTTTCTTAAATTCTTCAAGCTGTTTATCACTAAATACACTGTTATCACGGTTTAACTTTAGTACACTTCTAAAAAGTACAATTACTTTTCTTTTGTTATTGCTGATATAACCATTTTTATATAAAATATCTAATTGCTTAATGATTCTGGTAACATACTGGATTTGGATTCGAATATCGTCATTATCTTCCATATTCTCTAGAACATCTAGCATTTTATCAAGATTTACGTTTATTATGCCTTTTCCTTTTGAGTATTCTTGCTTTGCGGATGGATTAAAGGGAACGGTAATCACGTAATTAAAGTTTGACTTTATCGGATTCTCTTTCATTAAATATTTATTCTGCAGTATGTCCTTGTCATGCTTTACAACGTCTTTGAATGATTCATGGCTAGAGGGAAGATCATTTTTCTGCATATAGTAAGCAACAAATGTTTGATTATTATCCATCACTGTCTCCTTATAGACTTAACGTAGCTTTTTTTTGATAAGCTCTAATTGTTCAATCAAATATGCTAGGTCATTCATGTCACATACAAATTCAAGCGTTCTCCCACTGCTGTCGGTCAGTCCAGCCATCTGCCTTGAATATGCAAAGTTGGGTAATTTATCATTGACACTCATTTTGATTAAAGCATATTTTACTTCTTCCCCATTGTCAATAATATATTTATTTATGTCTGTCTTAATGGATGAAAGTTTGCTGAGGATTGTATTTTCTTTAAAGAAATATCTTTTTATCATTTCATCATCAATTATATTTTCTACGATATACTGATATTTTTTATCGACAATATTTAAAATATCCTCTATATCTTTTTGATGTATTTCGTTATCAGAATACCTATTTTTTAGAAAATTCTCCAAGTCGTACTTATCGTAAGAACTGTCTAAGACTTCTTCTATAAGTGAACTTACTTCGGTAATAATAATTTTGTTGTATACTGGATTTTCATCTGGAATATCAATAAATATGTTTTTGACACATCCATATAGTAAATGGGCACTATTATTACGCAGACATTCTATAAAATAATCTGTAGCATTTCTAAAATCTTCCCATGCACTTTGATATCTAAAATCTTCAGGGATATTCATACTTTTCAGTTCCTTCCTAATTTTTTCATTAATTAAAAAAATTATATGATATATGTGAAAAAGAGTTGTTGATGATATAAGATTTGGCTTATTTCATAACATCGGATCTTATCTTATTTTATTATGAATGTAACGGTTTAGTCGCTCTGGACGATAGGTAAAAAGATTGTTTCCCGCTGCAATTTGCGGCATTAGCGTTATTGCAAAAATATTTGCTTCATATTCTTTTATGGTTTCGTCTGTCAGTTCTGAATCCAAGTACCTGTTATAATACCCGTCTGACTATTGGAATATGCATGTATTCCATCATCAATAATATCAATAAATTGAACATCTATATCATAAAGAGCAGCGATATCAAAGGGATTATTACATCTGCTGTAATTAATAATGTTATTTGCTTTTCTTTTTATTGCGTCGATTCTTTTGTTTGAAAGTACCATTTCAAAACATCTCCTTGTTTAATTGAGGTATATCTGCAAAATACTTCACGCAAGTAATGTTAACTGTGTTTGGTTCATAAACAATATATATTAGAATATCATGTTTGTATTTAGAATGCAAGGGACAGAATTGGTCAATCATTTTTGATAGCAGTATTTATGGAAAAGTATTTGAGTAAATATTTTATAAGATAATAGAATCAACATTTTATGGAAGAATTATGTCGTTTTTTTGTAGTACTTGAGAGTAAAAAGTTTGCACTATTAAGAAGCCAGTGAATCCTCATAGGTTCCTGACGTATCTTGTTGGTTCCGAATTATTTGTGTTATTTGTAATTCCGGATGTTTTTCCGTAAACAGGAAAAAATATTTTCTCATGTAGGCCATAAGTGCAGCCTCCGATACCCTTCCTTTGGAAGGTGTCCGTTGGTAACGGAACTGGCCGGGTGAAAATTCCCCTGACATGAGAATGGAAAGACTCTGCAGGATACCCATGGCTGCGCAGGATAAGACCATATGTACTTCTATGGCCCGTACTGTTTTCAGTATATTACTGTGCTCCTTTTCTTCCACCACCTTTTCCAGGGGGCTGGCCTCTTCTTTCTTCTGGTAATAGCTCAGTTTAGGCATATGCTTTGACCAAAAATGATAACAGAATGCTCCGGTCTGCTGTTTCAGCTCCCTGAAGGTGCATTCGATCCGAAACCGGTAACTGTACAGACGGATGACGGAAAGCGGTTCCAGTTCCAGGCTGGTACTCACAAGAATACTCTGGATTCCATTCATTTCTACCAGAACAAAACGTAGCTGCTGGTACAGCTTCTGCCCCCACAGCAGATCCAGGCATAGATAGCGGATAGATTCTTTCCTGCCATAAAGTTCAATTTCTGCGTCCTGAAATTCTTCTTTACGGGAGAGGAATGCTTCCTTCAGGTGGACAGCGGCTCCTTTCCTGGGCGGCCGTCCCCTTCTGGATTTACGGGGGCCTGGCTTTTCATATGCGACAGCAGACTTTTTTGCTTTAGTAACGATCTCCATGCGTATGTCTCCACTGCTGTTAAGGGACTGCAGTCTTTCAAGAGCTGGAACGGTGAGAAAGTATCTGTCCAGCAGGAGCAGGGAATCCCCAAATGTGAGGGCAGCCTGATAAGCATCCTCTACCATCTGTATTACATGGGAGGAGCTGGAAACAGCCGCGTCCTTCCACTCCCTGGCAGCCTGAAGGCCGTCGTGGAGCCGGATGCTTAAGGGGATACATGCCCAGCTGCGTTCATTGCCAGCCAAGATACCAAGACCACCGAACATATGCCCGTGGATATACTCTGGTTTAGCAGAGTTTTCGGATTCCTGAAACAGTTTCTTCACTCCGGGCATCCGCCGCCCTTCTTTGGACTGCTTTACCCCGTCCCCCACAAGGACATGGAAACCGCCTTCCTGATAAAGTGGGGAGTATTCCTTCACCGCCGAAAACCAGCGCAGACGTAGATTTTCCAGCGACCAGGAGGATGAGCGAAAAAAATGGATCATGGAACCATAACAGCCCGGACAAAGCGCAAGATCGCGGATAACAGAAGTAATACCAAGCTTGTCGGAACGCAGCATCAGACCCAGGGTAATGGTAACAAACCAGCCAAAAGATGCTTTACGGGAAAAACAGGATTCAAAATGGCACAGGACTTTATTAATAAAATTCATCATAATCGTATGGAAAACCACTAGAAAGTATGGTAAACTTATACACAGAATAACTCTTCTGGTGGCTTGTATCTTTCTTAAGTGTTGGTAACTTAAAGATACCATAAATTCATCCTGAAGGGTTATTTTTTTACAAAAAACTTTTTACTCTCAAGTTGTAGTAAAATATAGGATATTATATTATTTTATTACAAAAGGAGTAGGACAGACCAAATGAAACAGGACACACAAAAAGCACTGAGGGAATCAGATCCAGCGTTTGCAAGCTTTTTACAGAGGGTGCGGAAGGAGCGGAATATATATCTTGAGCAGTTAGCCGAGGGATTGATGTCGGCAAGTCAGCTTGCAAGAATTGAAAAAGGGCAGCGCCCGGTTCACAAGAATATGAGAGACCGTCTTTTGGGGCGGCTGGGGATTGCAAGCGATTTGTATGAAAATTTGCTGGATATTGATGATTACAGAACATGGGAGTGCCAGCGGAATATCATGCTGGCAGTGGAACAGCAAGAAACAATAAAAGCGCAGCAATTCATTGCAGAGTATGGCAGACAGAAATTGTCCAAGGACAAATTAAAACAACAGTTTTGCCTTGTAATGAAAGCGGAGGTGTTAAAACAGCAGAAAGCGGATTTGCTGGAGATTGGGGCGTGCTATGAACAGGCGGTAAAGCTGACGGTACCTGATATAGAGCAATTAAATTTGGGAAAAAGCCTGTTGTCGATACAGGAAGTCAATATGATTTTGGAGTATGAGTTTTATCATAAAGATGAAAAATTTTTGCAGAAATGTGCCGCATTAATGACATATGTCTCAGATTCCGTTTATGATGAACTGTCAAAAGTGAAGATTTATCCCAAAATAGTGTATTATTATTTGCGGGAAGTATTCTCAGGTTCCGTTTTATCTTCACCAGAGTGGGTTGAGGAAAGCCTTCAAGTTTGTAATTGTGCAATTGAGATGCTGCGCAATACTGGAAGAGCTTTTTATTTGATTGAGCTATTAGAGGCAAAATGCAAGTTATTTGAGATTATTGAAACAAATCAAGAGGAATACATAGAAAACACAGAGCTGATTGAATTATTTAGGAAGCTCTATTGTGAGTATGATGTTCCTGTATATATGCAGGATTGCGTGTATTTGTATCGGCAAAGATGGGTATTTTATATCGGGGATGTGTTACGGATTCGAAGGAAAATGTATGGTCTGACACAGGAAGAACTGTGCAAAGGTATCTGTGTTCCTAAGACGTTGCGCAGGACAGAAAGAATGAAAAGAAATATGCAGCAGAACATGCTGGGCGCAGTGATGCGCAGGCTTGGGTTATCCAAGGAGTATCAGAGGGTGCGGCTTGTGACAGATGATGAGGATGTTGTAAGGCTATACGAAGAGTTAAATATATGCCGCAACAATTTTGATGTAAAAAAAGCCAGATATCTATTCAATCAGATAGAAGAAAAGATTTCTTTAAATATACCAGAAAACAAACAATATTTTATTGACATAGAAGCTTCATTAGACTGGATGGAGGGGAAGATAAACAAAGAAGAGTTTGCACTCAGAGAAGAGAAAGCCCTTCGATGTACTTTAAACATAGATGACCTACCGGATATAAATGAAATTTTTTTGACAGAGATGGAAATGTCATGTATTCGCAAAAGGATGAGGGGATTGGAAAAAACAGAAAAGGGAGAGTATATTAAATTATTACTACGTTTTTTTGAGCAGTATGAGAGAAAAAAAGAGTTGTCTGACTGTATTTCAATGTACGAATTTGTTATGGTGAGCATGGCAAATGAGTTGGGGAATATGGATAAACATCAAACTGCTATTAACATAGATAAAAAAATAATTAAAGAATCATTGAAATGTAAAAGATTATGGGCAGTTAGTAATTCATTGTATGATATATTATGGAATGAAAGTGAGCAGGCAATAAATGAGGGGGACAAGATATCAAAAGACAAAATGACTGAAGGCCTGCGTCAATGCATAGCATTTAGTCATTTTTGTCGTCAAATATATATTGAGAAGTTCTTATGTGAGAAACTACATCAGTCATAGGGAACATCCTGCTCAGGAAAATCACTATAAGGCATCACGCTTTCCTCAGAACCTGCCTCACCAGCATTGCCAGTATTTTGCACAATGACTGCCCCATTTTGAATAAATATAATCAGCGCAAACAAAACCAGCCATTTTGTAAATTTAGAACTTTTCATGTTATAACAAACCTCCATTTCTTAGAAATTGTAGGGAAATAAGTGATGCAGATTGCGCAGGATATTTCTTCGAGTTGGAATTGCTAAAGCAATTGTCAAAAACGTAGGCGCAGTGGGCTGCGGCGAGGCTTTTTGGCATGCATAATCGGAGGAATAGCCAAGTCAAGATGCGTCAGTTATTTTTCTACAGATCCTTATGTATATACTCTAATGTTATCAAAGATTTCTAAAAAAACAAGGGACAGAATTGGCCAACGGTGATTTTGGGCAATTCTGCCTTTTGTTTTTTGGAAAATTATAGATATAATAGTGTATCTAAGAAAAAATATAATACTGCAGTTGAGAACCTGTCGGAAATGCAGGGAATTGATACAGGGGAGAGCTAGGTAATTCTTCACATAGATATCCTTGATATTCATAAAGATATTGCAGGCCGTGCAAACGGGACTGATGATCCATAAATTGATATATGGCAGTTAATCTCTGCATTCCGTCAATGATTGTCATACTGCCATCCGCATCTTCATGAAAATAAAAAATGGATATTGGTATATTTAACTGGAACGCAGTGAACAGCAGCTTCGTGTGCAGGTGTATTTTGCCCCAGATAATTTATTGAAGTTCCGCCATCTTTTTCATACACATCCAATAATTCCTTTCTTTGGTAGTTTTGGCATTTTGAATATGCTGTTCGATTGCATGTATTTCAATCATCCAGTCGGCCTTGATGACGCCAAGATCAAAACAGCGTATGGCCTCCTGTATTTGTTTCTCCGGCAGATTGGCCTCCTTCATTCGTTCTATGAGGATTCGCGCATTTTTCATATAATGATGGTTCATAAAAGAACCTGTATTTGGCAGATATTCCAAATCAAAAATACGGTTTTTGCTGGCATTTGGAAGAAAGCAGGCATCTTCCGAGGATTCTGTAATATGCAGATAATACAGCAGCGCGCTTTCTTTGCCCTCTTTTTGACGAATAATGCGTCCGAGGCGCTGGACTCTTTGCCGTTGAGTTGAAGTGCCGGACAGAATGATGCCGATCGCCGTGTCGGGTACATCGACGCCCTCGTCAATGGCTTTGCAGGCGATCAGGATTCGGATATCGCCAAGGCGGAAACGTTCCATAGCATTTTTGTTTGCCTGGTTTCCCAGTTTGGAATGATATCGTCCCACTTTGCCGGGATAGTCGTTTCTCAGGCGTGTATACAGCTCCTCGGCCTGACGGATGCGTTCGCCAAATACTAGGATTTTATCGTGGATACCCAGAGATTTTATCAGGTCATATGCGCAGTCCAGCCGCTCCGAAGCCATGCAGACCAGATTTTTCCTGATAAATGAAAGGCGGATATACTGGCGTGCTGCGTCCGCGATCCCTTTGTTTTTGTTACCTGACAGACTGCGAAGCAGCTCGAAACGCTCTTGCTGATTGAATCTGCCAAGTTCCGGGAACGCTGACAGCAGTCTGAAGTAAAGGACAGACATTCGATCAGAAAGCTCCTGATATTCCGCCCATTCATCGCGCTGGAAAGAGAGTCCGATATGGAAGATATTGTATGGGCACACGGTGCGCCGCGCTGCCGCAGCCTCCATTTCATAACTGTATATTCTGCGTCCAAGCGCTGCGGCAAGTTCATGACCTGCCTGGCCGGCGGGCAGCGTAGCGGATAGTCCCAGGGAAAAGAAATGCTTTTCATCAGGTTGTAAATGCGGCAGAAATTCAAAGATTAGCTGATTCTGCCTGCTTGTATAATGATGGCATTCATCAGCAATGAGCAGGACAGCCTTTTTATGGTGAAGCTCTGATAAAATCTGCCGTGCAAGCTCATAGCGCGCAGAGTTTATCACATAGATCATATAGCGGCAGTCTGCTGCGGATTTGTATCCTCCTCCGCGCAGTCCGATCATTTTTGATGTATTTTCATCAAGGAAGTTCCTTAACGTGTGATTCCATTGATGCATGAGTGTGCTCGTCGGAACAACGATTTTCACGCGCAGTTCCCGGTCTGTTTTCTCTGACAGCCGTTTGGCGGCAGTGAGCGCCAGAAGCGTTTTGCCGGAACCGGTCACAGCCTGCACCATTCCTCTGCCATTGTTCGCAAACCAACGTTTGAGACAATCCTCCTGCCATGGATAAAGTTCTTGCTGCATAATTTTGATCCTTTGAGTTTGTGGTAAATGATAAAATATTATATCAGAAAATGGACTTCTTTCAAACAAAATATTGAAAAAATATGTCGTTTCATATATACTTTTTATAGTTTGTAACGTATGATAAATAAATTTTTAGGTGCAATGGTGCACAGATGGGAGAATGAATGAATTACGAAGATTTTTATCAGGATCTGCTGCCGCAGCAGAAAAATGTAAAGGACGGACTGGCTGCCCTGCAGAAGCTGTTTAAAGCGGTGAACCGTGAGGTGGAGGGCGGAGATGTCAAGAGTCTTGTCAAGGACATGGAGACTATGGTGCAGGCTGTTTCGGCGCTTGCTGACTCTGTGAAAGCCATGAAGGCATCAGCAGACGGGTTTGATGCAAAAGGATATTTTGAGAGTGGGGAATTTGCGGCACAGATTCTTGCGGCCTGCGCAGAAAAAGGTGTGGATGTCCGTGGGGAATCTCCGGTTTATGAAATGTTTCCCTACCGCGTAAAGGTCGATACGGAAAATCAGGATCTTTATCTTGACCGGAAAAAGGTGCAGTGCATGCGCCCGGAAAGTTTTGTGGATATCGTAAAGAATGGACAGGACAGACTGAACAAGGCTCCGTTTAACGCCATGGCTTTTGCAAGTGAATTGTCGGATGCGTATGATTTGGCAATTTTAAAATATAACAGGCAGCCGCAGTCTGATATTTATCTGACAAATCTGTATAAAGTATTAGCGCCTATGAGCCGTTTCCGGAAGGATTATGACCAGCAGAGCTTCGCATTCGACCTTGCAAGACTCTATATCTCCGGAATAGAGGAAACGAAAAACGGGAAAAAGTTCCAGTTCGGTCCGACCCGGGTTGGGCAGAAGGCGATTCGCATTTTGGGCAGGGATGGAAAAGAACAGTTTCTGGCAACGATTCGTTTTTATGAGTAAATGGTGAAGGGAGGCGCAGTATGGAAGATGATTTCGGGGAACAGCTTCTGTGCGGAGTTGAATTTCTGACTGATTTCTGGCAGGAGAAATATTTTCAGGAATACATAAGGGATGGCGGCAGTAAGATCAAATTCATAACAGGGCGTCCGGGAAGCGGAAAAACGCATTTCCTGAAGCTGATGACAGCAGTTGCTGATAAGGAAAATTATAAGACAGCCCAGTTTTCTGCAAAGGATATCTGGCTGCATGATTTTAAGGACATCTATGTGGAGATTTTCAGACAGTGCGATGTCATGGCGTGTCTGGCGGCAGTCAGCCGCAAGGTGGTACAGCAGATGGGGTTTGAGTATGAAAAGATACCGGAAGGAATGCGCTTTATCGACTATCTTTCCCAGATTGATTCGGTAGATGCGATCACCAAACGCGAGATTCGTACGCTGCTGCGGAAAACCTTTCTGGATAATCCGCTGATGGACAATAATTTTGCGCTGGCATGCAGCATGCTCACGGGAAGTATTTTAGGCTATCCTATACTGGAGGAGCAGAATAAGGAACTGCTGATGGCGTGGCTGGAGGGAGACCGGTCCATAAAACTGTCTCAGCTGCGTGCACTGGATTTTTATCCGAGCCGCATTACCAAATATAATGCCAGGCATATGCTCCGTTCACTGGCGGAACTGGTCCGCATGGGCGGTCATTCGGGTCTGTTTGTCACGATTGATGATATGGAGATTCTGACCAGCCGTTCCAGTCTGGAAGCGATACATTATACAAAGGTAAAGCGGGAAGATACGTATGAGAGCGTCCGTCAGCTGATTGATGATATTGACAGTATGAAGAATATTATGTTTGTGTATGCTTTTGACCGAGAACTGCTCGACAATGAGAATGCAGGGATCAAGTCTTATCAGGCATTGTGGATGCGTATACAAAATGAGATTGTAGGAGAACGGTTTAACCGTTTTGCCGATATGATTGATATGGATCGTCTTGCGATGCAGGAGTATACACCAGAGGTGATTGTGGCGATGTCCGAGAGTATTGCAGGGGTGCAGAACAGTGCTTTGGTGCGTCCGTTGAATCTGGAATGCGCAGAGCAGTTGATCGAACGGGCACACACAGGGGCAGTGGGCATTCCGCAATTAATCCAAATGACGATGCAGGAGGTGGATGCTGATGTATGATTTTGAGGCAAGGCATATGATCGAAGCACTGCGGTCGGGGGTGCCGTCGCGTGCTGTGGGACAGTATTTTTCAGAGGCACGTCCGAAAATTATGAAGGAAATCTCAGACCATCTGGATCAGGTATGTGAGCAGGGAAAATCAAGCGGAATGGTGATTTGCGGAAAATATGGGGAAGGCAAGACGCATCTGCTGAATACGGTGTTTAATCTTGCCCATTCTAATAACATGGTAGTTTCCTATTTGTCACTGAGCAAGGAGACGCCGATGGACAAGCTCTATCTGGTGTATCAGAAATTGATACAGAGCACCTATCTTCCCCAGCGTGAGCAGCCTGGATTTTTGAGTGAACTGGACAAGATATCGGCCAAGAGTCCGACAGCAAATGAGATGCTTTTATATGCGGCCAAGCAGCTCGAGACAGATAAATTGTACTATCTGTTTCGATCTTATCTCAATACGGAGGATGCGGATGAAAAGTTCCTTCTGCAGGCGGATTTAGAGGGGGACTTTGTCGCAAATGCATCACTGAAAAAGATTTATCGGCGCATTTTTAACCAGCCTGTAAAGTACAATGTGAATTTTACCAAAACCAAGCATTGCAGGGATTATATTTCATTTATGAGCCACCTTTTTACGCAGATGGGATATAAAGGATGGGCGATTTTGATTGATGAGACGGAGCTTATGGGGCGTCTTGGCAGGAAAGCGCGTCTGAATGCTTACCGGAATATGGCTGGGTTCCTGCTGCCGGACCAGTGTCCGGAAATGACGTTCAGTATTTTTGCGCTCAGTGCGTCTTATGTGGAGGACGTCATAGAAGGGAAACATGAGTATATGAATCTTGAGGAGATCTATCCAGAGGAACAGGAACCAGCCAGATCGGTATTGGATATGCTGACAAAGGCGCCCCAGCTGCTGCCCTTGACGAAAGAAGAAATCAACGAGGTGCTGTGCAAAATACAGGATTTTCATGGCAAGGCTTATGAATGGACGCCGAATTTATCTGCCGCTTCGCTGGCAGCTTCCACCCAGTCGGGCGGATATCTGCTGCGCACCAAGATCCGCGCGGCAATTGAGTTCTTAGACCAGCTTTATCAGTATGGGAAAGCGGGAAATACTGCGGTCAATGAGCTTGGGGAGGAGACGTTTGAGGAAGATGTACCGGCTATTGATGATTTTCCTATAGTTCCCTAAACGGGTTATTGATCGGTACCATTGGCGAGGTGAAATGAAGCGCCATCATACAGCATAGCTGAAAGCAAATCTGAGCCATCTTGATCCTAAGATACAGTATGGCTCAGATTTTGTTGTCAGGCATGCAGATTAAAAATTATCAAGTCTTTGCATACAATCCCCGAAATGATTGACTTCTTGGAAAATTATAGATATAATAATGTATCATAAGAAAAAATATGATACTGCGGCTGAGAACCTGTCAGAAATGCAGGGAATTGATACAGGGGAGAGCGTGGTACAAAAATGATTTCATGGGGGAATGACTATGTCTAAGCAATGGAATTTTAAGGACAAAAACAGCCTTAGCCAAAAGATTATCACAAAGATGGCAGGGATTACGGCTGTTATTTTTTTGCTTACAATTATGATGTCTGCTTTGCTCTCTGCAAAGTCGCTGGTGCGGGTGAACAGGGAAAAGCTGTCAGCAGTTGCTTATGAAAATGCTTTTTTGCTGGTGAGTGATATTGAGGAGGCGTATGGAAAAGTGATCGGCTTTGCGGGCGCGCTCAGAAATATTTCCACACTGGATCCAACTGAGCAGAGAGGGGCGATTGATACCGCTTTGGTGGGACTTTTGGAGGGCGGCGATGGATTTACGACCGCATTTGCTTATTTTGAGCAAAATGCCATTGCAGATGCGGACGGTGTGCCGTACAGTGTCCACAAAAAAGATATGGCGTATGAGGCAGTTGTCTATCCGAATGAGGAAAAGACAGGATATGTTTTTGAGAAGCATGAAGATGCCTTTGATAATTATGATAAAGAGTACTGGAAGCAGATCAAACAGAGCGGGGAACCGTATATTATGGACCCTTATGTGTATGAGTTGATGGGAAAGAACATTATGATGATCAGCATCATTGCGCCGTTGTGGGATGCGCAGGGCGAGTTTCTCGGCGTGTGCGGTGTTGATGTGGCGCTTGATAAGATGCAGGAGCAGCTTCTGATCAGCACGGATTATAAGTCGGCGCATCTGGTAGCGCTCGCGGAGGACAATACAATTCTGGTGGACTCTGCCGATAATACAACAGTTGGAAAAACTGCCTCCGAGGCGGGGTATAAGACCATGGAGGCGGATGTGCACAAGCTGAATGATATGCCCGAGGGAGAGCTTCGCAGCAGCCGTGCGCTGATTAAGGCAAGGAAAAATTATGGCACAAGAAGAGGCGGTGTCTGTGTGACAATCCCGCTGACTGTGAACAACAAAACACATTGGACACTGCACATGACAGTCAATGGTATGGAATTTTACGGACCGATAATTGAGGGCGCCGGGAAACTGACATTTATAGTACTGGTGTTTGGATATTTGCTGCTAAGATCCGTGAACCGCATTATCAGGCGTGCGCTTGATCCGATTCAGGTGATTACGGAAGGTGCTGGGAAGCTGGAAGCCGGAGATTTGAATATTCACATTGATATCCAGTCGGAGGATGAGCTGGGGCGGCTGGCGCAGGCGTTTAACCATATCAGTACCATCATCAATAATTATGTGAAGGATATCTCGGAGCAGCTTTCTCAGATGGCGGATAACAATATGGATATCAATATCAGTCAGGATTACATAGGTGATTTTATACCAATTCAGGTATCCATTAAGAAGATTTCTGAATCGCTGAATGAAACGCTGCAAGAGATTGTTATTTCTGCCGATGAAGTGTCCGCAAGCTCTGAGAATGTGTCCTCCGGCGCTCAGATTCTGTCAGATGGCGCGACAGAGCAGGCATCGGCGATCGACCAGCTTGCAGCGTCAATTGAGAGCTTGTCGCAGGACGTGTCAGCAAATGCGAAGGACGCGCAGACAGCAAATAATTTCGTTTCCGAGGTGAACCATCATATTGAGGAGAGCAACAAAGAGATGGAGCATTTAATACAGGCAATGTCGGAGATCAGCCATTCTTCTGGAGAGATTGAGAAGATTGTCAAGACGATTGAAGATATTGCGGCGCAGACCAATCTGCTGTCTTTGAATGCCTCCATTGAGGCATCGAGGGCAGGAATGGCAGGAAAAGGTTTTGCTGTGGTGGCGAATGAAATCCGTGAGCTGGCGTCAAAGAGTGCGCAGGCGGTCAACCAGACAGCGTCTCTGATTGCAACGTCCCAGAAGGCAGTTGAGAATGGCATGACTATTGCGGACAACACGGCAAAATCGCTGATGACAGTGGTAAAGGGGGCGGAGGAGATCTTATCTTCGATGGAAAAAATCAGCAACGCCTCACAGAATCAGAAGGGAGTACTAGAGCAGATTACAACAAATGTTGATTCAATCAGCAACGTAGTCCAGTCAAATTCCTCGTTTGCGCAGAACAGTGCAGCGACGAGTGCGGAGCTGTCAGACCAGTCCAAGCGCCTGCATGAACTGGTGAACCGCTTCCATTTGAAAAAGAACGCTTAATTTACTCTTTTTGTTTGAATTTTCGCAATAAACCTGCGGTGGCAAGCATGACAGCAAGTACTAATAAGACTGTCAGCATGACCACCGCAGTATTTTGTTTGGGAACAATCCGTTTGGTGGTTTTTGAAGGGGACTGTATGGACTCGGCGGCGTCTGTTTCCACTTGATCAAATTGCGCAGTGCCTCTTGCCGGCGCGCCGGAGGGATAGAGCGTATCAAAATCCGCGTCGGGTGCGTCAATGCAGATCCAGACATTGCGCATGCCGTAATAATAGCCGACATTTCCCCAACATCTGTTCTTTTCATCAAGATAGACACTTTCGTATGACGGGAGGAAGTTGCCTGTCTGTATCATGTCATATGTCTCGGAACCGGGATATTTCCAGAGATAGATCTCCTTGTTCTGATACAGGGTGTCCAGAATGCCAGATTCAGAGACAATCTCCGCGGCGTATTCTTCGGCAAAGGAAATACTGTCATAGATCACATTCATATAATCCATTGGCAGCCAGCCTGTCTGGTCAGCGTTTTCATAAATGCCCCAGAGGACGCCATCGGCGCTTTGATAGGTAAAGGAGATACGGGTTTGGGTGCCATTGTCTAAGCGGGTGATGATTTGCGGCGATTCGGGGCTTTGGTATACAATGACAACGCCGTCTGGACCATTTGCGGTGAACATACGGTTGATATGCGTGCATTCTCTGGCATGGCGGTTGTAGAAGTTATCATCGGGCCCCCAGATGAGATCTGCCTGCACGGGAAACGCATACAGCATACAGCACAACAGAATACTGAGCACAATAAAACATTTTTTCATTGAGATACCTCCAATTTTTGTTCTCACGGGCGTTCAAAGTAAATATATCAGCGAAAGCTGGCGCACGCCCGATGCGGCTTTGACAGCTTTGCTGTAAACAGGAAACGTGTTATAAGAGGAAGAACCCAGCGAGCCATGAGCACGTATTTGCTGTTAGCGATAACAGTACAGGGTGCTGAAGCTGCCATTCTTTTTTGGTGGAGAAGCTATGATAAATCAATGCTTCTGCGAGTATAACCAGAAGTTCTAACCCAAGCTGCAGCCACAGATCAGGGAGTGCTGGCAGATAGAGGCTTCCCAGCCAGTGCAGCAGCACGGCTGGAGGATTTGTGAGGATATTGACAAGCACTACCAGCAGCAGCTTTTGGCGGGAACGGATTTTGTATAAAACGGCCACTGCCAGCTCGATAAGGAGGGTAAACAGCAGGGCAGTGCCAAACATTTTTAAAAGCCAGTGTGTCATGAAAACCTCCTTAAAAGCCAGTGTACTAAGCCCGCCATCTATGGATTCCAGCGTATAAAATAATCAGGGAGAGCACGCTGCCCACGCAGGCTGCCACGTGTCCGTCTGATCTGGCGGAGAGTCCAAAGCAGGCGGGAAGGAAGCCAAGAAACAGCCCAAAGGTCAGAAAGCCAAAGGAAAATCCCGGCATATTGGGAAATTGGCAAATCATGAGATATAGTGTAATGGGCATTGTCATATTAAACAAAAACAGCGCAGCAACGCCAAAGGGCATCAGGTGCGCCCCTAAGTATGCGATGGCTGCCATGAGTAAGGATATGGTTGATACCTTCACAATGCCGTACCGCGCTGCCAGAACACCACCGGCGGCTTTTCCGAGGACAACAGCCAGCACGGCAGCCAGTCCGCCCAGCATGGAAGTTTTCCATGAAAAGGTGACTGTCATGCCAAGATACGAGCGCAGAAGCACAACGAGCAGGCAGCACAGCGGGAGAATGCCTGCTATTTTTGGCTGCTGTGGATTGTCCGCAATGCTGGTTTGGGCGGCAGCAGTGTGTGGCTTACTTTTTGCCTGCTTAAAGGCAGCGGCGCAGCACGCGAGCATCAAAATACAGACAGCCCACAGACAGTATTTTGCAATTCCATTTTTGGCTGCGAGTGTTCCGAGGTACAGGCCAAGTGCCCCCGGTGCGACAAAGATGCCGAGTCCTTTGCCGCACCAGTGCTGCTCGTTGTCCTCATAGATTGTGCCGACACCGCCGCCAATATGAAACAGGGCATTGCCCGTCCCCAGCACAACCGGATGGGTGATTGTGCCGAGGAGGGTGCACAGGACACCGAGGACTGCCACAAGACAGGGCACGGTGTTTTTGGCTTTGGGCGCTTTGCAGTCCAGCAGAACGCCAAGCGGCATTTGCAGTGCAAAGGCGCAGAAGTTGTACAGCAAAAAGTCCATTGGCTGATTTTGAGAGGTCAGGAAGCTGCCAAACATGGCGAAGGCGCAGACGCCGTCCACCATGAGATGCAGGAGTGAATACCACCGCGTCATGTGGCTGCCTTCTGTTTGCGGCTCTCCCCTTTGGAGATGGTCTGGCGGCTTACCCCCAGTTTGTCTGCGACCTCCTCCTGCGTCAACCCGCTTTTTTTGCGTGCGTGAAATAAACTGTTTCCTAATTTCATATAAATCCTCCTTGCGCGTTGCTTGGTTGTTAGAAGCTTTATTCAGTATACTGCCTGCTGGCTGGAAACACCACCAAGGAAATTATACAATTTCGCGCGTTTTCCTGACATGCTGTTCGCCGCATATTTTCGTTTTGTGGGGCTGTGCATAAAAGAATAGAGCAGCCATTTTCATCTGCTCTGATAAATCAATTTTATATTTTGACACAAAACATGAGGCACCTGTGCAGGAATAGTTCCTTACATTTATAGTATACGCCTAAAATCACGAAAATGAAAGTCTGTTTTTATAGAAATTCAGGGTTGTTTCACGAAGGCTTCCAAACGACATCATTTATTATGAACTTGCTGTCAGTCTGTTCGGAATCTGGACATCCTGCCGCCTTCACAGCTTTTTTTCTTTTCAGTTGTCCACATCTGAAAAAATGCGCAAAACATCCCCTCTATCTTATTTACACTTTTTTTCAAATCCTATATACTTATTTTATATCAATAAAAACTCTCAATTCCGCTGAAGACATATTTCTTTCTCAAAAGAAGGTCATCGCTGAAATCATCCATGGCTTCTGTCATGATCTCCGCACAGTCACCATACAGTATGGCTATCCGCAGGATGTTATAGGCAAACTTCCTGATCAGCGCCAGATTGTGCTTTGATTTCTTTGCCGGTGACCTGTCTTCACGGAATGCATCATCCAGTACATGGTGCAGACGGTTCTCAACCGCCCAGTGTTCCCTTTTTATCCTCCCCATTTCTTCTGCTGTCAGTTCCATGTCCGAGATCATCCCTGTTTCCTGGATATCTTTCCCTGTCTCTTCATCCTGGACCGGTTTCGGCCTCCGCCTTGAACCTTTTTCCAGAAAAGTTTTTATATCCGGCGTAATGTCGTTTCCCTGCCCGTCCCTTTCTACTGGTATCCGTATCTGCCTGGCTAATCCCACTGTTTTTACAAAGGGCCATTCTTTCTGCGTCTTTGTCAGGAGGCTGCATTCCCGGCATACGCTGTACCACCGGTATTCCTGTCTGTCACGGTTCCTCTCCTTCCGGCTGATTTCTTCATATTTCTCCTGCATCCCGGGATATCTTGGTCTGTAGTTCTCGTCCTCCTTCGTTCTTTTATGGTCTTCTGACATTTCCCCGAAATATTTTACGATCTCCTCATAAGACTGCGGTTGGTTCTTTTTGACCATCAGTACAAAATGCCCCTCCTGGGACAGGATCTGTTCCATGATCTGCGTCTGGGTTCCCACCGCGTCTGCCGTGACGACGCTTCCCTTGATATCCAACAGTTTCAACAACTCCGGTATCGCTTTGATCTCACAGTCCTTATTCTTTATGGGCATCTGCGCTGCCACCAGCCCCGTTGCCGCATCCACCGCATTCAGAATCATCGGTGCCCGGAAATTCTTCACTTTCTCCATTCCAGCCCGCAGTGCCTTCCCGTCAACCGCAAGGTGGATCCCTTTCGTATCCATGATTTCCCCGATCCATTCCATGAATTCCAGCGCAAACAGTTCCTCATCGATCCCTGACAGGAGACGGCATGCTGTGGATGGGGAGGCGATGCCATTCTTTAATGGAAGATATTCCCTCAATTCTTCCAAATGCTTTTTACACCATTTCAGGCTCCGGCGTATGGTCGTCCTCCCCGCCAGGAAACCGGCCACCAGGCATACCAGCACTTCCGCATGGTCATGTTTTGTTTCCCTGCCACACCTGGGGTCCGGCACCGCCCTCATATATTCCACAAGCGGCTTTGTCCGGAATCCGTTTTCAGCACATGGAAAGGTCCACTCCCGTTTTTCCCAACAACTGTTCCTGTTCCGGGCTGATCTTTGATACCGCCCTTTCTTTTCCAATGTACAGCAGGTAAATGCTTTTCAGCACCTGCAGTTCCTGCAGCCCCACTCCGTGTTCTTTATACATACGCCTGCTCAGGGATATTTTTTTCTTTCCGCTTTTTATGACCCCTTCTGGTGTGATGATACCAATATAGGTATCTACCGGCTGGGGGTATTTCTTTCCGGGGACGCGCCTGGATGTCCGCTTATAGAGATAATAGGTATCCCCTTTCTTTTTCACTGTAGTTCCCCGTGTCCGCTGCTCCTGCACCCAATCCGGGTATCTTTTTTCTGCTGCTGTCATAATATCCTCCTTTCTATATAGGTAGCATATACCTATATTATATAAATATTATACCTCTACAGGGCGAAAAAGTCGAGGGATATGGAAAATATGTATAGCTTCCATATCCCTCGTAAAAATGCCGTGTCTATTAGTTTCAATTATTCTTCGTGAAACAACCCTGTATAGAAATTCTGGGTGTATACTTGGCATATGCTGTTAATTGGTATACTGATTTCAAAATACCGAAATGAATGACTTGCCTGTTTTCGAAGCAGTGTACTGTCTTTTCAATGAGAGGAATGGATACATATGAGATTATTAAAGAACAAATCGTTTCGGCTTCTGGTCTGGCTGCGTTGGTATCGTCGTTTGGCGACAGTCTGCACGCGCTGGCAATCACCTTGTCAGTCTATGAGTTATCTGGCTCGCTGGCAGGCGTGGGATACGCGATGATGGGTTTCGGGCTTTTGGGGTTGGTGTATATGGTTAGCCTGCTTGCCGCTGCGTGCGGGAAGGGGCAATTGAGAAGAGAGGTTTCCAGTGGGGAGGAGAGATAAAATGAAGTCGGGGCAGTGGATAATATTGAACGACGGGCGCAGGATTGTGTTAGAGGATAAAGAGGAGATTTGTCTCACACTCTATTCCTGTGCGGACGCAGGACAGACTTTTCTGGTTCCATATCCGTCAGCGGGGTATGGCGGCGGAAGCTTATGGATGTCATTATCAGAGAAATATCTGTTGTTTGCATACTACTCAGGGGAGAGCGAGGAGGCATATTGTTTATTCAGAATAGAAGACGGTGGGTTAAAGCTGGTGTATGAGTCTGGATACCGCTGTGGAGAGGGGGCGAGTTATGCTTTTGCAGACAATGAGACGTTCTTGGTTCAGGCGCTGCCTGCAAGTGTGGGCCCTTGGTATTTGGAGGAGGCCTGCACAGATGCAGATGGCAGACGGTATTTTGCATATGGTGAACTCAATATTTTGGATATACAAAAGGGCACAATGGAGAGACATTTACTCCGCGTAGTTCCCTCTGCGGATTGGGATGAACAGTTCGCAGAGGCAGAGGCGTTTTTTGTTGATGAAAAGACATCGAAGGATATGGTTTACCTTGCAATGCCATGGGGGGAGGAGGCGCTTTCGTTTCCATTAAAAGAGACCGTCATATTTTCACAATAGCTTGAGCGCGTCCTCAATCTGAGGCGCTCTCCGCTCATACACCGCGATAATCTTTGCAAGCTCATCTGTCGTAAGCTGCTTTTTATGCTCGGCATACAGCGCAATAAAGACCCAGAGCATGTGCGCTTTGGCAATTCCGAGCAGCAAATGTTTCGAGAAGCTGTAATCCTCAAAGATATCCAAAAAATTTGTATAAAGATAATACACATAATACTGCTGCAAGAACTCGTCGAGATTTGGCAGTTTTTGATACAGGTTTTGCTTTAACTGCGCAAGTTTTTTGTCGGCGGCAGCGGGATTGCGCTGGCTCAGGCGATAGAAGGTGCGGATATATTTCTGGCATAACTGATTCAGAAAGGGCAGCACCGTCCGCAGGCTTGGGTGGTAAAAGCCTTTGTAAAAAAGGGTGTTGAGCTGTTTTATTTGCATTGGATAGCGCTTGTCAGAAGTGTAGTCCAGCGGGCTGGGGAGTGGTGTCTGGTGGAGGCAGGCATTTTGCGCGTCGCGCCCATAATCGAGGACTGCCATGCTGTCAAAGGCAGTTTTGCCATGTAGCAGCGCGGCAAGTTCGTCCCGTGAGCGCAGCAGATAATCGAGAAATTCCCTGTCATCATTGGTCGTGTTGACCTCGTATGCGGGGATATCCTCAGTCACAGTAAAGTCAAAAGGTTTGTGCTCAGAGACGGACACCAGAAAAAGCCTTGCCGCCTCGGGGCAGGCAAGGTAGAGCGTCTCCTCGCAGAAAAAGTCAAGGTTGTAGAGCTGGCGCGGAAACTGGATACACACGGCGGGCATATAGTCTGTACCGCGCTTTTTCTGCATTCTGCACAGGCGGTCAAATCCCCAGAACGGGCAGCCGTGCAGTGTGCTTCGAAAGGCGGTAATATCGCCGCTTTGATGGATTGCGCAGCGCAGCAGGAAGCCAAAGAAGCCTTTTTCTTTTAAATATTTTAAGTACATGCTGCGGTCGATGGGAACTTTCCAGCCGCGGCAGCAATTGACCGGGCACGCGGCGCCGGTGCAGTGAAATTCATTGTAGAGTGAAATTCTTTTTATTTGCCTTTTCGTTTGCATATTGGTACCTCGTCTGTGGCAGCAGTTTCTGGAAAAGTGCTTGCTCAATATTTCCTAAGTTTAAATCAATATGGGGGATTATGCAAGGGAGAAATCATCAAAAAGTCTTGTTTTAGTTGATTTTGCCTTCTTTTTTCGATATACTTTTATTATTATCTGCAATAGAGAACGATTTATAAAATAGTGTGCAGATTTGTATACAGATGAGAGAGCGCGTGCAAAGAGTGCACAGATACAATGGAGTAAAAAAATTATGCGGTACATCAGGATGAGTGATGCGAAACCAGGCATGTGTCTGGCTTACAACATGTACGATGCCGACGGACATACACTGATATGCAGCGGCAGCACCTTGTCAAAGTTTTATATCAAAAAGCTCAATGAATATGGATTTAACGGCGTTTATATCAATGATGATCTGTCGGAGGATATTGAGATCGAGCCGGTGATCAGCCCGGACTTGCGGACAGAAGGACTTGTGACTGTCCGCAACAGCGATGTTGACGGCTGTAAGGAGGTGGCGAAGAAGATTGTGTCCCAGGTGCTGCACAAGGGAGTGCTGTCACTGGATTTGACGGATTTGCGGTGTTTTGACGGATATACTTACGCGCATTCCGTCAATGTGGCAGTGCTGGCGTGCATTATTGGGTTTGGGTTGAAAATGAACGAGGCTTCGCTCGAACAGTTGGTGATGGCGGGGCTTCTTCACGACCTTGGCAAGCTCGTGATTCCGCCGGAGATTTTGAACAAGCCGGCGCGTCTGACCAATGACGAGTATGAGGTTATGAAACAACATGCAACACTCTCCTATGAGATGATCAAGGAGCGCTGGGATATCTCCGCGCAGGTGAAGGCGGCAGTGCTGTATCATCATGAGAATGTGGACGGCAGCGGTTATCCGCAGGGCATCTACGGTGACAATATGACGATTTTCACCAAAATACTGCATGTGGCGGATGTGTATGATGCGCTGGTGTCACGGCGTCCGTACAAGAATCCGTACTCCCCGTTTGAGGCGTGTGAGTTTCTGATGGGCGCGGGCGGCATTATGTTTGACAGGCAGGTGGTGGAGGCGCTGTTATTGTACGTCCCATTTTATCCCAAGGGAACGCAGGTGGAGTTGTCAGACGGGCGGCAGGGAATTATTGTAGAAAATAAGGGAAACCGTAATTTACGGCCGCTGCTGAGACTTCTGGACGGCACAATGATGGATATGCTCGACCAGAAAAATTTTAATTTGACGATTTTGCATGGCGTCAATGAAGAGATCATGGACCCCTGCGCGGAGGAGTCTGAGCGCCGCAAGATGCTCACGCCATTCAAAAAGTACCGCATTATGATTATTGATGATATGCTGATTAATTTACAGACCTTTCGCGGATTTCTGCAAAATGTATACGAGCTGAGTATGCTGACTTCGGTAGGACAGGCATTGCTGCAATTAAAGCGCCAGCCAGAGCCCGATCTGGTGATACTTGACATGGATATGCCTGAGATGAACGGCATTGACGCGTCTGCCAAGATTCGGGATTTAATAGGAAATACAGTGCCCGTCCTCTTTGTCATAGACAGCTATGACAAAAGTCTTGTCGCGCGCTGCCGCAAAGCCGGCGCAGCAGGATATATCGTGCGGCCCTATAAGCCCACTTATGTGAAATCGGAAATCAAGCGCATTCTTTCAGGGCAAAAAATTACGGAATAGAAATGCAATAAAAACAGAACAAAATACCAAATAAATATTGACTTTCCGACTTTTTAAAAATATAATGAATTAGTTGATTAGAAAGCGCATGCTTTTACGCATGCGCTTTCGTTGTGTGTAAAAACAAAAGGCGCACTGGCGCGAAAGGAAAGTATTATATATGGAAACTTTACGATTTAACGAACTGAATTTAAGCGCTGAGATACTTCGGGGCGTGAAGGAGATGGGCTTTGAGGAGGCCTCTCCCATACAGAGCAAGGCGATACCCATCGCAATGACCGGCGCAGATATCATTGGGCAGGCGCAGACGGGAACTGGAAAGACGGCGGCGTTTGGCATTCCTGTGCTGGAGAAAGTCAGAAAAGAAATCAAGCATCCGCAGACGCTGATTCTCTGCCCGACGAGAGAGCTTGCAGTGCAGGCGGCGGAGGAAATCCGCAGGCTTGCCAAGTACATGCACGGTGTCAAGGTGCTGCCAATTTACGGCGGACAGGATATCACCAAGCAGATTCGCGCACTCAAGGGAACACAGATAATCATCGGTACGCCGGGGCGCGTGATGGACCATCTGCGCCGTAAGACCATTCGCTGTGACCATGTGGACACCATCGTGTTAGACGAGGCGGATGAGATGCTCAATATGGGATTTCGCGAGGACATCGAGACCGTGCTTGAGTATATTCCAAACAAGGAACGGCAGACGATTTTATTCTCCGCGACGATGCCGCAGGCAATCCTGGATATTACCAAGAATTATCAGAAGCCGGATGCGAAGATGATTAAGGTGGTCAAAAAGGAACTGACTGTGCCCAAAATCGAGCAGTATTATCTTGATGTAAAGCGAAAAGATAAGGTTGAGGTGCTCTGCCGCCTGCTGGATTATTATGAGCCGAAGCTGTCGCTGGTATTCTGCAATACAAAGAAGATGGTAGATGATCTGACAGAGATTTTGAAAGGAAGAGGATACTTTGCGGAAGGGCTTCACGGAGATATGAGCCAAGCGCAGCGCGACCGTGTGATGAAGAGCTTTCGAACCGGCAAGACCGATATTTTGATCGCGACAGATGTCGCGGCGCGCGGTATTGATGTGGATGACGTGGAAGCGGTATTCAATTATGATATTCCGCAGGACGATGAGTATTATGTGCACCGCATAGGCAGGACAGGGCGCGCAGGGCGGACAGGGCGTTCCTTCACCTTTGTAAAAGGAAAGGAAGTCTACAAGCTAAAGGACATCATGCGCTACTGCAAGACGAAAATCTATGCGATGCCAGTGCCGTCCCTCAACGATGTGAACCAGATTAAAATCGAGAAGGTTATGGACAAAATCGGCAATGTAATCGAGGAGGAAGATCTGACTGCAATGATTAACACCATCGAGAAACAGATCAACGAGTCTGACTACACGGCGATGGACATTGCGGCGGCATTTCTCAAACTGTATATGGGACAGTTAAATGAAGGCAGTGACGCCAGCGTAGAGTACACGTTTGACAATACGGGTGCAGAGGAGGAGGGCATGGCGCGTCTTTTCATCAATATCGGCAAGGCGCAGAAGGTCAAGGCAAAGGATATCCTAGGCGCAATCGCGGGCGAGGCGAATATCCCCGGCAAGCTGGTGGGGGCGATTGACCTCTATGATAAGTACACCTTTGTGGAGGTGCCCAAGGAGAACGCAGCGGATGTGCTCGCGGCGATGAAAAATGTCAAAATAAAAGGGAAGACGATCAATATCGAGCCTGCAAATGCGAAATAGTGTATTTATTTTCATGGGGGAGACAGAATGTTTGAATTCGTAAAGGCTAGTACATCAGATGCCTTGGTGATCAATGGGATTTCGAAACGTTCATTTGACAGTGATGCAGCGGTAGGGGCACCTTGCAAAGGAGGACCTCCCGGGTATATGTCGGTACAGTTTCACACAAAGATGGCAAGAACCAATCATCTGTACAAACTGTTGCTTGACGGACTTATTATAGGCGCGGCGATTCTTTTTGCGGATGGGGAGAAACTTCACGTGGGAAGAATATTTATCAGTCCAGAATATCACAGAAAAGGATATGGTGTTTATATGATGCGGGAAATTGAAAGAATGTTTCCAGAGGTAAAAGAAATGTATCTTGACACGCCTGTTTGGAATATTCGCACCAATTCTTTTTATCCCAAATTGGGGTATACGGTGTATAAGAGAGACAGTGAGTTTGTGTATTATACAAAAATAGTGGAAATTTTATAGTTCATACGAATTGATTTTAGGTCGATTTCGGAATTGAAGAACGCCGGGAAGCCGCATAAACACTACGTTTTTGCACGCTCTCTGCGTTCTCTACTGTGTTATAGGATGCGTCAAGGAATTTCTCACTTCGTTCAAGCCCAATATTCACATAATGCGCTGTAACGGCTTCAAAGTTGATGGATAACTCAAGCGAAACGCAGATTTCCGCAGGCGTATGTTCCAAGACTTCGCCTACAAGCTTTACCTCACACGTAAGCCCTTATCTTCAAAGGATAAAATTTTCGTTGTGGTTATTTTATGAACCATTCTTTTATAGACTTTATATAAAATATTATTTTGTAATAGATACATTCCACAATCATTGATTACATGCTCATATTTCATTGTAATTTCATTAATGTTCCGTTGCTTTTTATGTAATTTTATAATTTTTTACTTCTTTTAATTATAGGCGATAGACAGATGAGCTTGTATGCGCTATAATGTCATAAAATGATATAAAAGGAGAGATTTTTATAAGGTATTATCCTGAAAATTTTAAACTAGAAGATACTACCATCTGGTCGTTTCCAGATAGGGGAAAATGGGCGACGCACTCTGGAAAATACCGAGGTAATTGGTCGCCATACGTGCCAAGAAATTTAATCTTACGATATTCCAAGAAAAATGATTGGATATTGGATCAGTTTTTAGGGAGTGGAACAACACTGATTGAAGCGAAACTGTTAGGTAGAAATGCTATTGGTGTTGATATAAATCCGGATTCTATTAAATTGTCTAATTCAAATCTTCATTTCACCGGTTCGGAAATTTCTAAAGTGTTTACCAGAGAAGGGAATGCAAGAACACTATCATTTATTAAAGATTGTAGTATAAATTTGATTTGTACTCATCCTCCATATGCAGATATGAGCGGTCTCGGAAACTCTTTAAGCCCGAATTTCCGCTCTTTTTTCATGTTCTTCTTTTTTGCTTTCCTCCATATCCCGGAAAACATTTTTGTT
>KE159535.1:87227-105437 GCA_000403215.2 Lachnospiraceae bacterium A4 | reverse complement strand
CTGCTCAAGCCCCATAATCATCCATCCCTTATCCCTCTCATTTCTGAAAATCAACCTTTTCCTGCTTATTCTCTATTGAGTTTCCGAGAGTGCTCGATATTATTCAATATAGCAAAAATATTGAAGATGATATATCTCATTTATCATATAAGGATTTTTTGCTCGCTTTGTCAGAAGTGGCAAAGGAATCTTTTCGTGTTTTAAAGGATAAAGGAATTTGTGCCTTTATGATTGGTGATATTCGTAGAAATGGATATGTATTACCACTTGGGATGGATTCTATGCAAAAATTCGTAGACGTTGGTTTTGCTCTGAAAGAAATTGTGATTAAAGAACAGCATAATTGTAGATCAACAAGTTACTGGGAGGGATGTGAACGCAGTTTCTTAATGCTCGCGCATGAATATATTTTTGTGCTTGAAAAGCCGATTGTTGTATCGTGAAATTCAACGAATGATGAACTGAATGTTGAAAACGCTGAAATTGTATAGTATATTTTACTTGTAAAGATTTGTACTGCTTTGAAATGCGATATTAGTGATATTATGGAAATAACAGAAGCACACAGCGAGGGTATAAAAAATTATGGAGCAAGTGACTAAAATAGAAAAGACTGTTCAGGCAAGACCTGTTTTGAAGTGGGCTGGCGGTAAAACGCAGATGTTAAATAGTATTGTGCCTAAAGTGCCAGAAAAATATGGAAGATACATAGAACCATTTATGGGTGGGGGTGCGCTCTTTTTTGCGTTGAATCCGAAACAAGCTATTATTGCTGATAGTAATCCTGAATTGATCAATATGTATCGCGAGGTGGCGAATCATGTTGATGATGTAATAGGATATTTACATCAATATAAAAATACAAAGGAAGATTTTTATTCTGTGCGTAAGTTAGATTGGTTGAAGCTTCCTAAAGCGGAGGCAGCCGCCAGAATGATTTATTTAAACAAAACATGTTTTAATGGATTGTACAGAGTAAATAAAAAAGGACAGTTTAATGTTCCTTATGGAAAATATGAAAACCCTAAGTACTGTGATGAAGAGGCATTATATGCTGCATCAAAAGCATTAGGAAGAGCAACTATAGTGTGCGGGGATTATTTATCGATATTAAAAGATTATGCCAGAGAAAGGGATTTTGTTTTTTTAGATCCACCCTATCTGCCAATCTCAGAATATGCTGATTTTAAGCGTTATACAAAAGAACAATTTTATGAAGAAGATCATGTGGAATTGGCAAAAGAGGTAGAGCGTTTGCAAGGATTAGGATGTCATGTTATCTTGACAAACTCCAATCATCCGCTTGTGCATGAATTATATGCTCCGTATAAAATTGAAGTAGTTCCAACCAAAAGATATATTTCGTGTAATGGAAGTAAGCGGAAGGGTGAAGATGCCATAGTGACCATTCTTCCCAAAAGAAGAACGATGTTTAAAATTGTTCCGGAACCACTTCCAGAGCAGGTATTAAAATATCCTCCAACAAGATTTATGGGATCTAAAAGCAAATTGTTGGAGCAGATATGGGCGGTTGCTTCACAGTTCAAATTTGATACAGTGGTAGACTTGTTTTCGGGTTCTGGTATTGTTGGATATATGTTTAAAGCAAAAGGAAAAACTGTAATTAGTAATGACTATATGGCTATGTCGGCAACTTTTACAAAAGCTATGATAGAAAATAATGATGTAATATTACCATTGGAGGAGGCAAGAGAATTACTTATGCCCAAGGAAGAATCTGATCATTTTGTGTCTGAGACATTTAAGGGCTTATATTTTTCTGATCTTGATAATGATTTAATAGATACTCTAAGAATGAATATTGCATTAATTAAAGAACCGTATAAACGTGCGATTGCTATGTCAGCACTTATAAGGGCTTGCACAAAAAAACGTCCTCGGGGTATCTTTACCTATACCGGTGAGCGGTATAACGATGGTCGGAAAGACTTGAAGAAATCATTAGAACAACAGTTTTTAGAGGCTGTTACAGCGGTAAATAAGGCGATTTTTGACAATGGGAAGGAAAATAAATCAAGACATGGAGATGCGATGGAATTAAGAACAGAACATCCAGATTTGATTTATATAGATCCACCGTATTATTCGCCTTTATCTGACAATGAATATGTACGTCGTTATCATTTTGTAGAAGGACTTGCTAGAGATTGGCAAGGAGTAGAAATCCAACAGAATACACAGACCAAGAAATTTAAGTCATATCCCACTCCGTTTTCTACAAGGAAAGGAGCAACAGATGCTTTTGATCAATTGTTTAAGAAATTTTCGAATAGTATTCTGATTGTTTCTTATTCTTCAAACAGCCAACCGACACAGGATGAAATGGTTGCTCTCTTATCAAAGTATAAGGAACATGTGGAAGTGGTTCCGGTTGATTATATCTATTCATTTGGGAATCAGAAGGCTGCAAAAACGAATCGAAATAGGGTTCAGGAGTATTTATTTGTTGCATTTTAAATGGAGGAACTATTGATGCAAGAGGAGATTGATATATGGTTAGTTGGCAATACTGGTTTGCGCAACCCCAATCGTATTCAAGAAGGGTTTATGATATTTGCTAATTCTGCTTTTGTAGGGAATCTTCGTGGACGAGAAAATGAAATTGGTTTTATGAAACTCTTAAATGAAAAGGGTATCATCCAAAATGAGGATGGGAAAGATGAATCAGGAAGTCATGCTAGAAAGTGGAGGTTGATGTTTGCCAAAAATGGATTTATTTATCCACAAATGAAGAAAAAAGATGGCGCACAAGAAGAACTCGGAGAATTGGATAGTATTACTCCGTTTGGCCAATCATTTTTAAAAGCAGATACATATCCAGCAGTTCAGGAGTGTTATCTTCGTGCTATGAGTGTTGAGCAATATGCTATGCCGGATGGCAAACATTTTTTTTCACCACTGAGATGGATACTGGCTATTATGCTGGAATTAGAAAAACGCACAGGATCTTCGGAGATTAGTAGGATTGAATTTGCTTTATGGGGACATACCACGAATCCAAGTTATAATTTAGAGCAAGTTGTTGACAACATACTCGATCTTAGAAAGAGGCGCAAAGAAGCACCAGCGAATCGTCCGTTTGATAAAGCGGAGATAGCGAAACGCGGGGAAAACTATTCTAAAAAGGATGATAATTTTTTGGACTATAGTGATATGAATATGAGATATCTCCGCATATCAGGCGTATTGCAGCGTAAAGGTAGGGGGCTTGTAATTGTACCCATAAAGCATATGCTTGCAGAAAGACTTGCCAAAAGCAGTGCAAGTTCGAAACCGCTTATGGAGCAGTATAAGCAGCTATGTAATGGAGCGCCATTGCCTACGGATAATGTTGATGTTGCTAAAATCTTGCTTGAGGATTTGTCGAAACAGATGAAAGAACGACATATAGTATTTGATATGTCTGATTTACCATTGACAACTCCAATAGAAATTAATATTGCTAGACAAAGACTTGAAAATATTCTGGCTCAAACTGATGAAGTTCAATATGCCAATGATCAGTGCAATCAGTGGAAAGAAATTGCTGATTATATGTCACTTCTTATCAAAGGCGGCGGTAAGTTAGTATATGATGAGGATAATGCAATCGAAATTCCGAAAGATGAAACACCCGCATATTTAGAGTGGGTTCTTTGGCGTGCGACTTTGGCAATTGATCATTTGATAAATAAACCTTATGAGGTACGTGGATTTAGATTGGATTCCGATTTTTTGCCAGTTTCGGCTGCGGGCGGCGGAAAGGGCGATTTATACTGTGAATTTGATGATTTTCTGATTTTAAATGAAGTTACAATGTCAACATCTTCGAGACAAGAAGCCATGGAAGGAGAACCGGTTAGACGTCACGTTTCAGATGCAGTGATTCAATATAACAAACCCGTATATGGGATGTTCATTGCTGTTAAGATCGATACGAATACAGCAGAGACATTTAGGCATGGCATTTGGTATGCAAAAGGTGATGTAAAACAAAGATTAGATATTGTGCCTTTAACATTAGCACAGTTTCAGAAGTATTTTGTGTCAATGTTTCGGGCAAATCAAGCAAAACCAGAAAATATTAGAGATTTGATTTTGAAATGTAAAATGCGAAGAGATATTTTAGACGCTCCTGCATGGAAGCAATACATATCAGTTGCGGTTGAGGAAAAAATCGAGGAACTGTTGAGTGGGAAGACTGTATTATTGGATAACGATATTCCGATGGTTTCAGCAGGGGCAGTAGTACACCATATTGGATTTGGAGATGGACAAGTGGTGGCTTTGACAGCCAGTTTTCCAGAGCATTCAAAAATAATTCAGTTTCCTTATTTGAAAGGGGTGCCTGATGAAATTACTTTTTATCCAGACGGAAAGACGCTGCTTCATGAAATATTTGGAGAGGGAACTATTAGTTCTTATAAAATTGTTTTCAAAAGGTATATCATGGATTTGCCATATCCATCGGAATTTTTAGATGGTATGATGAGCATAGATTGAGGGTAATTATTTTTTGATATATTTGTGTAGCGCTAATTTATGTTATATTGAAAATGCTCATTTGATATGCTCTAATAGATTCGTTATTTATAAACTTACATAGGAGATTCTACAAATGAATAAGTACGATACATTGTTAAATATACTAGATAATATATGCAATACAGCACCTGATAATTTTAAAAGTTATTGCTTACAAGAAAAAAGCGAAGATGAAAAAAATCAAATCCGTTCGAAAGCATTTATTCATTTATATTTATTGGTCAAGTTTGGATTAGAAGATTTTAAGAGTAGACATGACCTTATTACAGATGGAATTGCTGATGGAGGTTTGGATGCTTATTTTATAGATGCAGAGACAAAATATATTTATCTATTTCAATCAAAATTTAGAACCAATAGTCAAAATTTTGAGAATAAGGATATCTCTGTAGATGAATTGATGGCAATGGAAATTGATAGGATTGTTGAAGGAAAAATTGAATCAGAGGATGGAAACACATATAATCGAAAAATACAAGGATTTCAGAAAAAATTATCTGATATTTGTGATCTCCCAAGATATAAATTTAAAATTATTATTTTGGCAAATCTAAAAAGTGACAAACTATTAAATAAACTATTTGGAAGTTATGAAAGAGATATATTCAATTATGAACGCACATATAAGGAATTGGTTTTTCCTATGTGCAGTAGTACTTATTATAAAAATGAAAACATTGTTGTAAAAATGGAAGTAGAGGGGAAAATTGAAGAAGTTACAGAAACATTTGCAACAAGTTTTGGAAATTGTAATGTAACGCTTCTATTTGTACCTATTATTAACATTGCCCAAATAATAAATAAATATAAAAACTCTATATTGGAATTTAACCCAAGAAATTATTTATCAATGAGTAAAAATCCTGTCAATAAAGGGATAAAAGAAAGTGCCTGTGAGAGTAACTGTGATTTTACACTATTAAATAATGGAATTACGATGATATGTTCACAATATGAGAGTACAACGAGAACAGGAAAAAGTAATACTACTAAAATAACAATAGATAATCCACAAATACTTAATGGTGGACAAACTGCATATACTTTGTCTAAAATTTTAGATACAGAAGAGAATTGTTTTGAAAAAATGCAAGGTAAAAAGGTTTTATTAAAAGTAATTTCTATATATAAAGATGATCAAAGCGAGAAGGATTATCGAACGTTTGTGAATAAAATCTCGGATGCAACAAATAAGCAGACAAAAATAGATGAAGCTGATCGAAGAGCGAATAATGAAATACAAGTGAAGCTGCAAAATGATATATACGAGAAGTATGGATTGTATTATGAAAGAAAAGCAGGGGAGTTTGAAGAAGCCTTATCAAAGGGATTAATATATAAGGATATGATAATAAAAAGAGATGTGTTATTAAAAACGCTATGGGCTTATAACGGAAAATGTGGTGAAGCCAGAAATTATTCGGGGGATAAAATCTTCAATAAAGATGTATTTGATGAAATTATGCAAGGAAATGTCACGGCAGAGATTACAATATATTCATATCGAATACATAAGGAACTTATGGAACTTGACAAACTGTATAAGAAACAAGATTATAATTCAAGTGAATGGGGCGGTGCAATTCGATATGGAAAATTTGCAGTTATATCAGCATATGCTATACTATTTCCCTGTTTGGATTTAGAAGATGATGAAGAAGTTTTAAGAGAAAATACGAAAAAAGTCCTTGAGATGTGGAAAAAATTTGAAGAGTTTGTTAGAGAAAGAGAAGAAAACAAAAGATACTTTTGTAATCAAGATGAATTTGTCAATTACTATAAGAGTAGCAATGTTGATAAAGATGTTGCAGATTATTTTAGACAATTTATATTATAATATATCTTTATGTTAAAAAGTATTCAGAGAATCAAGCAGCTTATGTTTTATCGGGATATTTTTTGTCAGATATTGTTGAATACTATTGGGCATAAAGATTACTGTAGTTGTAACTTGTATAAGGCACTTCACCCAGAGGAGGCCAATGTTACGAAGCATATATTGGTCAACACAGTAGTCAAGGTGTACCCGTTATTTTGTAGTTTGTGTAATCAGTAAAACAATTTAATATCAAAATAGCGTTGCGTTTTATAGACGCATTGATAAAGGCGCGTGGGCGATAAAATGTGACAGACTATGCGCTTTGTTTATGCACAGACCCGTGCAAAGGAAATAACTACTAAAGAGAAGCACGGGTCGCGCATGAGTAGGGAAGATAACCCTTCCCTGATCGATATTGACGTTACATACTTATAGGGTGATAAAAACAGCACTTTATTTCCACAGTTTTTGGTCGAGCCGGTTTATCACCGGCGCACTCAGGTAAGGTGAGATTTTCTCGAACATGGCGTAGTTCAGAACGCCGCCCTCGTCAAGATAGTAATTTAGACAAGTCTCAATCTGGGAATCATCTAAATAATAGATCGTTTCTGAAAATACATCGTAAAATTCCTCTACTGGGAGGGTCATGAGCAGCTTGACGCAATATTCCTGTTCCAGATAGGGCATCAGTGTTTTAATGGTATCCGCGTTGAGCGGCTCGATGGTGCCCTCTTGGAGTGCCTCAGTCAAGTACTGGCTGGACAGTTTTTCGTCAGAATAAATCAGGAACGTTTGGAGTTCATCGGGCGTAAAATCCATTCCTTTGCGCAGCATGTCATGAAAAATTTCACTGGCTTCCGCTGGCTCCATGATGTGCAGGATATTCATGATCTCGTCTTTTTGGTACGGTTTGCCAGACAGTATAGTGTCTTTTATGAGCGGTATTTTTTCCTCCTCTTCCGATCGAAAGACACTTTCAAATTTACTGGTTTTTATGCTGGAAAAATCTATGGCAAGATTTTTGAGCTTTGCGCCCTGACCGACCATTTTGAGAACATTTCTGCCTTTTTGCATCGTGATGGTCTGTGTTGACTTCTCCCCTGTCTCGTTGAGCGTAATAATATTTTTGTCCGGTGCGACATAGATTACTTTGAATCTGCCGTCAACACACTCAAAGGAGGTCGTTATGCGGACATCAATCTCCTGATCTGCATAGGCGATGAGGAAGGAGTCCGTGCCGTAGAGTATAAAACCAGATGCGCTGATTTTGTTGTCGCCGCCGGAGTAAAAGCGGGCAAACCAGTTTACGTGGTTGTCGTTTCCCGCGAGCAGGCTGTCATCTTCATAGGCGTTCCATGCATCTCCAGATTTGCTAGAGACGGGAGCATTGTCCAGAAAGCTGTCTGTGGAAAGCATGGAGGTCACAATCTGTGAGAAGATACTATCATTGTCAGAGTCTGGTTCGCTTTGCGGTTCTTTGGCATCGGCGTAGTCCTCTTGGGAAATCCAGATGGTGCCACAGGCGGTAAATGACAGTGCGATCATCAGCGTACAGGCGGAGAGCAGCAGCCGGAAGCGGGACATTCTCTGATAGTGTACGATGCGGGCAAGGCGCTTTTTTAAGTCTTTTTTATTTGTATAGAATGTGGTGGCAAGCGCATTTGTACGGTGATTGACAGCCTGTTCTGCGGTGTCCAGAAGCACGTTGCCGTACAGTTTCCTGCCTGTGTCGGTCAGTTGTGCGAGAATCTGTTCGTCGCAGGAGAGTTCACAATCACTGTCGATCTGCCTGCCGATGCAGTGCAGGAGTGGATTGAACCAGTGGAGACAGAGCAGAAGCTGATAAATCCATTTGTACAGCAAATCTTTTTTCGCGACATGAATCAGCTCATGGTGGAGGATGAGCTGATACTGGGGCAGCATCCGCTCGTCGTCAGCGGTCTGCGGCAGGATAATAACTGGGCGGAATAGTCCGATCGTCAGCGGACCCAGTATAGACGGGCTCTCATATAGTGCAGGAGATTTCTGTATATGAAGCCTGATGCATAAGCTGTTCTTGAGGCTGGTCACGCGCCAGTCTGTAATGGGAACGCAGTTCTTTTTGACAGCGGCTTTGAAACGAAGATAGTTTACAAGCTTGACAAAAAGAAGGAATATGGCAGCAAGAAACCACAGGTATGCGGCGGCAGTCAGCAGCTTTTGTGCGGTGGCTGCACCTGAGAGACTCCGGACTAAGAGGTTTTCAGAAAGCCTTCTGATTTTGGAAGCGGCTGTGCTGTCTGCTGGCGGGCTGCTGACATTTTCGCCGTGAGATTGCGTCAGGCTGTTGTCTGTAGCAGCTATATTTTCGGTGTTGCTGTCGTGTTCCATCATGCTTGAAGTCGTACTTGGGCGCATATCGCTGTTTGTATCTTTCGAATATGAATTTACATTTGCCAATTCAGACAGTTGGATATCTGTGTGAAACTCGGAATCTAAGTGAAATGGAAGCAGCAGCCGCACGACGACGAGCAGCCAGATATAGTAATTCCATTTGGCTGAAAAGTATTTTCTGGTCAGGGGGCGCAGTGCGATGAGAAAGAATCCGATCAATGCCCCCGACAGAGATAGAGACAGGACCGTCAAAAATAGCTGACTTATTATAAGGTGTTCCATAGAAATTCCTCCATTTGCGTTTAATATAAGTTCTGGTTAAAAAAGTCGCGCAGTTCCTCGATGTCCTTTTTGGTCAGCGCGTCGCTGTCAACTAACGCCGCGGCCAGACTTTTTGTTCTGCCCTTGAAAAATTTGTCCACAAAACTTTTGGTCTCAGCGCGGACATATGCTTCGCGCTTCATACAGGGAGTGTAATAATATACTTCGCGCTTTTCCTGAGCGACGGCGCCTTTTTTGACTAGGCGGTTTATGAGTGTCAGAATGGTGGTGCGCTCCCAGTTTTTATGCTCGTTTAAGATATTTCGGATTTCTGCGGCATTTAAGGCATGATCTGCCGCCCAGAGGACCTCGAGTATTTCCAGCTCGGAATCGGATACGGTAATGTTTGGGCTCATACAATTTTCTCCTTTATTTGATAGAATGTGTTTTGGTGTCTGTTGAACTCGTAATCATTTTGTGCGTTCGCATTGAAGAAGCGCTGACTACTTGTGTAGACAATTATAGTTTACGACTGTAGACAGAGAGTGTCAAGAGGGGGAGGGAAATTATTTTATTTCGCCTGAAACTTTTTGGCAGCCTCAGCGGTCTAATCATACAGAACGAATCGAGGAGGTGAAAAGAGTGCACATATTTTCCCGTAAACATACGAACCAAGAGCTCATCGAACAGATGCTTCTCGACAACTACAATCAATACTATCGTCTTGCATACAGTTATGTCCACAACGAAGCAGACGCCTGCGATATTGTACAAAACGGTGCATACAGGGCATTGCGCAGCAACCATTCGCTCAAAAAGACGGAATATGCCCAGACATGGATCTACCGCATTATGCTGAACGAGTGCTTTCGGTCCCTGAAACAGCCACAGCATCTTTCCTATGAACAGATACAGGACGAAATGGGAAATGAGCCATTCTACACGGAGGACGGCAGTACCAATCTTGACTTGCAAAGGGCGCTGGATGCCCTGCCTGAGCAGGATAAGGCAGTTGTGATATTGAGGTATTTCGAGGAACTGAAGCTAGAGGAGATTGCCGTGATTTTGGAGGAGAATTTAAGCACTGTCAAGAGCAGGCTGTACCGCAGCATGAAGAAGCTTCGCGGGGTGCTTGGGGAGGAATTGTAGATGAAAGCGAAAAACAACAGCCACAATGGATAGGAGGGGTATGATGACGGACCAAAAGCATCGCTTGCTGGAAGATCAATTGCAGGGACTTAAAAAAGATTATATGAAGCATCAAATGTCGGATACGCAGCTCGAACAACTGCGTCAAAAAATCAAGGAGGCGAAAACAATGGATAAAACAGTGAATAATACAAGGACCAAAAGCAGACAAAACCAGACGAATCCCATAAAATATGCAGCCATCGCAGCCGCAGCGCTCATAGGACTCTTTGTCATTCTGCCCAACACCTCAGGAGCGATTGCACATGCGATGGAACAGCTTCCGCTGATTGGGCAGCTTGTGAAGGTGGTCACGTTCCGAAACTATGAATATGAAACGGACCGCAATATGGCAGATATTGAAGTCCCGGAGATTCAGGCGGAAATAAAACCGGACGAACAGCCAAAGGACAGCATCGTGCAGGAGAACTTAGACCGCACCACGGCGGAGATCAATACGGAGATTCAAAGCATTACCGATCAGCTGATTCAGGAATTTGAGACAAATCTGAAAGATGAACAAGGCTATCAGGATGTGGTTGTAAAGAGTGAGGTACTTGCCACAACCCCCGATTATTTTACGCTGAAACTGCTTTGCTATCAGGGAGCAGGCAGCGGATATCAGTGGAACTATTTTTATACCATTGATTTAAAAACAGGTGAACGGTTACAGCTAAAAGCGCTTTTTCAAGAAGGTGCAGATTACATCACGCCAATCAGTGAGGAAATCAAGCGCCAGATGCAGGAGCGGATGGATGCCGACGAAAATGTATATTATTGGCTCAACGATGAGATTGAGGAGTGGAACTTTCAGGCAATCACAGACGAGACAAACTTTTATCTGAATGAGAAGGACAATGTGGTCATCGCATTCAATGAGGGCGATGTAGCGCCTATGTACATGGGAACCGTCGAGTTTGAGATTCCAGCGGAGGTGCTTTCGGCTATCCGCAACTGATATTTCATATGAAAGCGTTGGCGGCACGGAAGTGATTTGAAACAAAACGTTCGTATGCAAAGGCATCGTGCGTAACGAGGAAAAATGTCTCGCATTCTTGACAACCGGGGGCAATCATGTTTATAATGATACATAGTTCCCGGTTGTCAGGACGTGTAAAGCATTGCAGGAAATGACGATGTTGTGCGCAGAAACCTTCTTTGAGAAGTCTTGGGCAGCGGGGATAGAGAATAGGTTATAAAAACGATGACGGAGACAGTACATAATTTCAGAAAATCACAGAGAGCCGGGGCAGGTGTGAGCCGGCATGAGTATGGGATTGTCGAAGATCACTCCTGAGTTTCAGTCCGAACTGTATTGTTTGTTTGATACGTATTAGTACGTATTTGATGCGCTTGGTGTGAAGGCAGTATTGATGCCTTGGAAGTGTATTGGACCAGACATAGTAGGCACTGACGTAGTTTCTGCGTTACAGGAAACGTGTATAAAAGTTTTTCGGTATTTCTGGGATGTTGTGCATGTACAGAAATCGGAAAAACGGAGTACGCTGTAATTAGGTGGTATAACGATTATGAGGCTCTCGTCCTATTTACAGGATGAGAGCCTTTTTGCACACGGGTGTCCCAAGGAAAAATGTCAGCTGAAGCTGACGGACGCTCGGCGCAATTGCTTTTCTTTTTTGGAGGAGAGGAGGCGGTGTGATGGATGTGATCTCGGAGATTTTGGAGATGATTGGGGAAATTGCAGAGCTGATTGTAACGGAGATTTTAAGAAAGAAAAAAGCTAAGAAAATAAAACAGAACAAGGAAAATGAGAGGAGCAGGAAAAGACAATGTACAACAAAGTAGACACCAACCTGAACTTTGTGGACAGGGAAAAAAATGTAGAGAAATTCTGGAAGGACAATGACATTTTCAGGAAAAGCATGGACAGCCGTAAGGAGGGCGAGACCTATACTTTTTATGACGGACCGCCGACGGCAAACGGCAAGCCGCACATCGGCCATGTGCTGACGCGTGTCATCAAGGACATGATTCCGCGCTACCGCACCATGAAGGGATATATGGTGCCGAGAAAGGCAGGATGGGACACGCACGGACTTCCTGTGGAGCTTGAGGTAGAGAAGCTTTTGGGCTTGAACGGCAAAGACCAGATTGAGGAGTACGGCATGGAGCCGTTTATCAAGAAGTGCAAGGAGTCTGTCTGGAAATACAAGGGCATGTGGGAGGATTTCTCAGGAACCGTCGGCTTCTGGGCGGATATGGACGACCCCTATGTGACGTATGACGACAATTTCATCGAGTCCGAATGGTGGGCGCTGAAAGAAATCTGGGACAAAAAATTATTGTATAAAGGCTTCAAGATTGTGCCGTACTGCCCGCGCTGCGGAACGCCTTTGTCCTCGCAGGAGGTGGCGCAGGGCTATAAGACCGTAAAGGAGCGCTCCGCGGTTGTGCGCTTTCAGGTGGTTGGCGAGGACGCCTATTTCCTCGCGTGGACGACAACGCCATGGACACTTCCGTCCAATGTGGCGCTCTGCGTAAATCCCGATGAGACATACTGTAAGGTAAAAGCAGCGGACGGCTGCACTTACTATATGGCGGAAGCGCTGCTCGACAAGGTGCTCGGCAAACTGGCAGAAAATGAGGGCGACAAGGCGTATGAGGTGCTGGAAAACTACAAGGGTACGGATTTAGAGTACAAGGCGTATGTACCGCTGTTTGACTTTGCGGCAGGCATCATTGAAAAGCAGCACAAAAAGGCGCATTTTATCACTTGTGACACGTATGTCACAATGACAGACGGTACTGGCATCGTACACATTGCCCCTGCGTTTGGTGAGGATGATGCCAATGTCGGCAGAAAGTATGAGCTGCCGTTTGTACAGCTTGTCAACGGAAAGGGCGAGATGACAGAGGAGACCTCCTACGCTGGCGTTTTCGTGAAAAAGGCGGACCCGATGATTCTGAAGGACTTGGAGGAGAAGGGACTGCTGTTCGACGCGCCGAAATTCGAGCATGAGTATCCGCACTGCTGGCGCTGTGACACACCGTTAATCTACTATGCGCGCGAGTCATGGTTTATCAAGATGACAGCGGTAAAAGAGGACTTGGTGCGCAACAACAACACAGTCAACTGGATTCCGGAGTCTATCGGAAAGGGACGTTTTGGCGACTGGCTTGAGAACATTCAGGACTGGGGCATTTCGCGGAACCGTTACTGGGGAACGCCGTTAAACGTGTGGGAGTGCGAGTGCGGCCATCAGGAGTGCATCGGCAGCAGGCAGGAGCTTGCAGACCGAAGCGGGAATCCCGACGCGGTAAAAGTCGAGCTGCACAGACCTTATATTGATGAGGTGACTTTTAAATGCCCGGACTGCGGCAAGGAGATGCGCAGGGTTCCAGAGGTTATTGACTGCTGGTTTGACTCCGGCGCCATGCCGTTTGCACAGCATCACTATCCTTTTGAAAATAAGGAATTGTTCGAGCAGCAGTTTCCGGCACAGTTTATCTCGGAGGCGGTTGACCAGACGCGCGGCTGGTTCTACTCGCTGATGGCGGAATCCACGCTGTTGTTTAACAAGGCGCCCTATGAGAATGTTATCGTGCTTGGCCATGTTCAGGACGAGAACGGGCAGAAGATGTCCAAGTCAAAGGGCAATGCGGTAGACCCGTTTGAGGCGCTGGAAACCTACGGGGCAGATGCAATCCGCTGGTATTTTTACGTCAATTCCGCACCTTGGCTTCCGAACCGTTTCCACGGCAAGGCAGTGCAGGAGGGACAGCGCAAATTCATGGGAACACTGTGGAACACTTACGCGTTTTTCGTACTCTACGCAAATATTGACGGTTTTGACGCGACGAAATACACATTGGAGTATGACAAACTTCCGGTGATGGACAAATGGCTCTTGTCAAAGCTCAACACGGTTGTCGGCGCAGTGGACAATGACCTTGAAAACTACAGGATTCCCGAGGCGGCGCGCGCTTTGCAGGAGTTTGTGGACGAGATGAGCAACTGGTATGTACGGCGCAGCCGTGAACGGTTCTGGGCAAAGGGCATGGAACAGGACAAGATTAACGCATACATGACGCTTTACACAGCACTTGTGACCATTTCCAAGGCGGCGGCGCCGATGATTCCGTTTATGACGGAGGACATTTACCGAAACCTTGTTTGCAGCGTTGATTCGTCCGCGCCGGAGAGCATCCACCTGTGCGATTTCCCATCTGTTGACGAGAAGTTCATTGACAAGCAGCTCGAGACGGATATGGAGGCAGTGCTAAAGACCGTGGTGATGGGACGCGCGTGCCGCAATACGGCAAATATCAAGAACCGTCAGCCAATCAGTACCATGTTTATCAAGGCGCCGTTTACACTGGGCGCATTCTATCAGGAAATCATCGAGGATGAGCTGAATGTCAAAAAGGTGGTGTTTACGGATGATGTGCGGGAATTTACGACCTACACCTTTAAGCCGCAGTTAAAGACCGTGGGACCTAAGTACGGCAAGCAGCTTGGCGGCATCAAGGAAAAGCTTTCCACGATTGACGGAAATGCGGCGATGGATGCGCTGAAAGCAGACGGGGTCATTGCGTTTGACGTGAATGGAACAGAGGTGAAGCTTGCCGAGGAGGACTTGCTGATTGACATTTCCCAGAAAGAGGGCTATGTGACAGAGGCGGACAATACGGTGACGGTCGTGCTTGACACGAATCTGACAGAGGAGCTTGTCGAGGAGGGCTTTGTCTACGAGGTCATCAGCAAGGTACAGACCATGCGTAAGGATTCCGGCTTTGAGGTGATGGATCACATCAAGGTATACATCAGCGGAAATGACACGATTGTCAGTGTTGTACAGAAGAACGAGAAGGCAATCGGCGAAAAGGTTCTTGCGGATGCGTTTGTATATGGCGAGGACAATGTGCCCAATACAAAGAACTGGAATATTAATGGTGAGAACGCTACAGTGGGCGTGGCGCGTTGTTAGTGTGCGGACTTACGCCGGAGGTCTGTACACTGGGGTTTTAGGAGAGATGAAATATGAAAAAGAGTCGCCGAATTATAAAAATTGTATTGATTACGTCGGGCGCGTTGCTCGTAATCTTTGTCATCGGGTCGTTTATGCTGATCAATCATTTTATGAAGGAATATTTTAACCGGAGTGAGCAGAAGAAGTATTCCGAGTATATGCGCTGGGCGGATTTTGAAGATTTTCCGAGGGAAACTGTGACATTTGCCTCCGGCAGTGAGACGTTGACAGGCTACATCTACGGCAAAGACAAGCCGGCAAAAGGGCTTGTGGTGGTTTCGCACGGGCTGGGCGGATATTCGGAGGGCTATATCAACGAGACAAAATATTTCGTGGACAATGGGTTTATGGTCTTTGCCTATGACAATACAGGCAGTGGCGCATCGACGGGCGACAGTTGTATCGGGCTGGTGCAGTCGGCGCTCGATTTGGACAGTGCGCTGACTTATGTGGAGCAGAATGCTGTCTTTGACGGGCTGCCCATCTGCCTTTACGGGCATAGCTGGGGCGGCTTTGCCACGACGGCTGTGCTGAATCTGGACCATGATATCGCAGCGGTTGCCAGCCTTGCGGGGTACAACGACAGTATACAGGAGATGACATATGTCGGGAAAAGTCTGATCGGGTCCTTTGCCTATGTGGAAAAACCGTTTATATGGCTCACGCTGCGCCTCACTTTTGGGGATAAGATGAATCTCACTGCGGCAGATGGCATCAACCGCGCAGTCAACACGGCAGTTATGATTGTCCAAGGAGATCAAGATGACTTTGTAGGATTTGACGGACCATGCATTTATGCCAATCGCGATAAAATCACAAGAACCGATGTGAAGTATGTGCTGCTGGAGGGCAGAGAGCATGGCGACCTCATGATGGATTACAGCGAGGAACGTCTGGCATATATGGAAAAACTGGATGCGGAGTATCAAGAGATGCTCGAGCAGTACCAGGATGAGATTCCAGATGAAATTCTCAAAGCGTGGAATGACACGATTGACAAAAAGCTGACCTCGCAGTTGAACACTGAATTGTTTGAGGATATTGTGGACTTTTATATGCAGGCGATTGCACATCGAGCGTAACAGTGATGAGAAGTAAAGGACGCCAGGCAGTGTACGCCTGGCGCCTGATGAGTGCCGGATAGTGAACTATGGAAAAGAGGTCTGGCGGGACAGGACGCGAAAACTTGTCATAATAGTAGTGTGAAAGAAAGTAGAGGAAAACCATAAATTTGCGCACTTGAATAAGCTGTCTAAGGCAGGCAGCTTTTGAAGCGCTATGGAGTGAGAAAATTAGATTAAGAAGCTAACGGTTCATCCCAGCGGATTCATTGCTGCCGGGGGTTAGACCAGCCCAGCAGCATAAGCGTTTGGAACTCGAGAACTGAGAAAGCGGACAGCATTTTCAAAATCAGGATTAGAAGAAATCATGTTTTCAATCATTTTATCAACATCATTGATTTCAGCTGTGATATAATCCATATGTGCACGGACAAGGCGCATACGATATTTTTGGGCATCAGTCATCTGATATCCTTCGACGGATTCTATAACAGCATCTTCTTTGGATTTGAGGCTCCTTAGAAGTTTAGATGCGATTTCTTCGTGGTTAATGGATGTACCCGATTGTTCAAGCAGATAGTCAATAATGGATGTGGATGACTTCCCAAAGATATCGGAAACAACAGAATCTAATGCAACATTGCAAACAGTAAGGAACTGTAGGAAAATATCCTACGCAATCTGCATCACAGTTCCTTATGGCAATTACTCTATAAATGTCATTGATATTTCCAGATTTTAATGCAACATTGCTTCCGCAATTCACAGGCATTTCATATAATGGCGTACACTCTGGCAAGTATTCTTCAAAAACAAGATGAGCTATCAAATCATTAATTGCTGCCATAAATCGGTTGTTCTCCTTTAAATTTTTATCTCTATACTCTATAATACATTCCAATATCCTGCTTTTTTTGATCCTACTCTTTCAATATAGCCATTTTCACGCAGAAATGAAATATTATTATCTACAGCCGTTTTGCTAATTCCTAAGATTTTGCGAAGTTCTTCAGCTGTTATGTTGGGATTATCCCTCATTTCTGTCAGAATTGTCCTCCTTCTTGCATTTAATGGCTTTTTATTCCCAACTTTATTCGAGGGTTTTTTGATTTTTTTCAATGGTATTGTTACAACAATTGAATTTTCTCGAAATGCAAACGCCTCTTTACCATAAATTTCCGTTATTTTAGGAACTCCCCGCCCTGATTTCTCACTGATATGCAATTGCAGAAATATTTCCGACAGCTTTTCATTCACAGGAACAGATTCCCCCATATAAAAGCCTTCCATTGTCTGTGCCGGCGGCAGAGAGCCTCTTGATAAGATTTCTATTCTGTCAGAAAAAACGGAAATCATCGGTTCGTTTCCCTCTGTCCATTTGTTATGCAGGACAGCATTGATGATTGCTTCCCGAAATGCCTTGTTATCAAACAGCGGCACCTCTTTCCGTTCCACAACCCGGTCGGTTTCATCTGCCTGTATGATATTGAGCACATCGCCATACCGCAGTAATTCATCCAAACTGTATAAAAGACAGTTATTCCCAAACTCCCTGACTGAAAACAGATTTGTTCCTTTCGTTTTTCCCTCAAATATAGATACTCTGAGAGGAAAATGAGAATCATCCGAAAGCAGCTGCGCCAATAAATTAAATTGTCCTTCTTCATTGCGCAGACCTAAATTTTTTATAAAAGTCTTATCGCTTAAAACAATTCCTTTTGACCCATAATATCCAAACAATTTTTGGAAAGTAAGTTCCTGATATTTTGCCGGAATCGTTTCTATGGTTTCTGTTCTCCCATCAAGTATCTTAAAAAGTTCAATCTCCCTCTTAGGATAATCCTTGATATTGCATTTTGATGAACCAATCCTTATATTGAGATGCTATAATAAAGTTGTAACGGGAGTGGCTAATGAGATATAATCAAAAATATAAGGAAAGAGGTACTCATTATGTCACAAAACTACACAC
>KE159535.1:30456-85667 GCA_000403215.2 Lachnospiraceae bacterium A4 | reverse complement strand
GCCAAATTGCAAGGAATAATTTATTAACAGTTCCTAAGCAACAATCCAATATATTTTTAGCCACAAGTGTTACAAAAAAGCTTGACCACTACAGTCTACGACATAGTGGAGATTGCTTCTCTGCATATTTTTGTGAACCTGGGCGATTGCGTGCTGTTGGTTTCGGTTAGGGCGGAATCCATAACTGTGGTCGTGGAATTTCGCCTCACATATCGGCTCCATGACCTGCAATACGCACTGTTGTATCAGCCTGTCCATAATCGTCGGTATTCCGAGCGGGCGCTTCTTCATTGAGTCATTTCCTTTCGGAATTTCTACCCGCCGGACGCTTTGTGGGACATACCAGTTTAATTTGCGCTGTATGGCGCATATAAGCTGTTCATCAGAGAGTGCTGATAATTCTGTGATTGTTTTTCCATCTGTGCCGGGCGTCGTACTCCCGTGGTTCTTCTTGATGTTGCGGTATGCCAGCCGTATGTTTTCGGGTAATGCAATGATTTCAACCAGATGTTTGAAAACTTTGCCTTTATTGCTGTCGGCATACAGCTTATCTTGAATTGCCTGGAAGTCATAATACTCGGCGTGCCTTAACTTATCTTTCTTCTTTGCCTTTCCTGTTGCCATAGTCGGTTACTTATCCCCACTTTCGTTTGGATTTTCGCCTTTCTTAGTCCTACTCGAACCTATGCGTGTTTATTGAATATGATTTTGTTTCTGTTCCTGACTACAGCCCGTCCCTCCACCGCTTACTTTGTTCACGGCTTCACAGGTAGCATGGCTGCTCTTTCCTCCCGGATTAAGAACGGTTATACCGCACCTCCCATAAAAGGCGGCACGATTTTCCCGCCCATTGCTTCATCATGCGTATCCACTCCACATCCGGGGCTTTCCACGTTCCGATATTCCTATCTTTGCATAATACCCTTAACCCTGCCCTTTAGGCCTGTATGCCTGATGGTGCCTGTAACACCATAGGGAATTTCATATCGACAAATCTTACTTTACCCCACATACGCCGTTTTCACGGCTATGGCATTTCTGCCATATCCCGTTATAGACCTGTACATTCGGGCTTTTGTCAGCGGTAGTCAGCCGCATTCTGGACATAGGTACTTTATAGACCTCCGGCCTAACACCCCCGGCCACCTCTGGCTCGGCTTTGCTTTATCCCCCAAAGGGGACAGTCGCGGGTGCAGACAGCCGACTTCAGCGTGCTGTGTCAGTCGCGGGAAATACGTCCCGTTTCTTCCAACGCAGTATCAAGGGAAGCGTTTCAGGGCGTTACCCCGTCATTCCACTTCTCGGAATATCAGTTAGAAAGGCTATAGCCTTTCCGTCACTTTTACCTCTTTGCAGGAAAATCCCACGCAGAGTTTATATGCGACAACGTGTCGCTGCACTGTCAAAGGGTGCTAACCTCGCGCCGCAGCTAATTAAAATCGACTTCGCCGTTTTGCCTGTTGCTACTTGTCAAGGACATATTCATCATTTTTCATCACTTTTTCTTGGTCTGCCCTGTTTTCCATGCTCTAAGTCGTGGAGAATGACACGCTTTAGCTTGTCCTCTACGCTTTGGGTACTCGTATCAGAGAAGTGCACCTCGACTAAATAGGTCGTCTTATCAATTTTCTTTTGCAAACAGGGCGTTAATCGCCCTGTGGTGTTGGTCTGAATGTTGTCGTTCATGTTCCTCCTTTTGGGCGCAAAAAAAGACGCATGGTTTTCACAATTTACTGTTCCATGCGCCTTTACGCTGTTACTATATTTGATTGATATGATTGATTACGCCAACTGCATAATCTTGGCTTCAAGTTCCTTTAATTCGTCCATTGATAAAGATGGTATATAACGTGCAATTTTTTCAAGAGAAAGTTCTCCGTCTTTAATCATTCTTTCAGCTGTTTCTCTGTCTTTATCGTGAGTAATCTTATCGGTAAGAGTATTTTCCATATCTTTCCAATATGTTTTCATTATCTGCTCATCATTAAATAAACTCATCATAATCGTCACTACCTCCATTTCTCTGTTCATCAGATATTCTTTTAAGACGTTCCTATCCTTGCAAATACGGATTGTTTCTCTGACTGTCTGCTCTGTCATTCCATACAGCTTTCTTTGTTCATCAAAGACTTTACAGAAAATAATATATTGATTGATAATATCCTCTGTTTCGCTCTCATAGATGACCTTTGCTTTTACCTCAATATCTATATCTGCACCGTCAAAAAATTCTTTGGACAGCGATATTGTATCGGGTTTTCTGCCCCTATTGCCTGTGTAGATGATATATAATTCCGGCTTAGGCATTTTGACCTTTGTACTCTTATACAGGCTTTGAGATGTCCTTTCAAAATATTCATGATAACTCTGTGCTAAATACAACAGTATTCTGATTAAAATATTTACCGTCCAACTCGATTGCGCTTCCAACAACAAAAGCAATCTATTGTTACCCACCATTATGCCCAAATCGTTATAGAGATTATCTGTCAAAACATTGTCTATCGTTACAATATCCAGTGTGTCCTCTGTTGCGTCTGTATCCTCTAGGTGCAATGTCTTATACAGTTTCAACAAATTCTTTTTATCTTGGAAAAGGTCTAAAAACACACTGTTTTTTGCGGTACGTTTTGCCTTAACTTCCTGTGTCTGCTTTGTATCGTCTGACACCTTACCACCTCGATTTCTAAAAATTTGTGGTACAAGATATGATATATCCTGCTCCTTCCACACTTCAATTATACAAAAAAACGCTTATCTTTACAATAAAATTCACATTAAATTTCTTCCTCCCTCCGCTTAGTTTTTCTTTGCTGTTTACTGTGCTGTCGGCTCTCGTTCTGAAGCTCTCTTTCAAGGTTCTTCTTATTGTAGCTGATTACCTCCGCATACGCTAATTCTGTGGCGGTCTTGGTCTGCTCTTTGCCAATACTGTCATATTGAGACTGCAAGGACTGTATCTCGGCTTTCCACTGTTTCGGCGTTATCTTTTCCCCATTCTGTAAAAGGCTCTGCATACGCTCCTTTAATTCGGGGTACTTCGATAAGCTGTCCTTATGCTCCTTATCGTATTTCATTTTCGCAAATCCTTTGAGTGACTGGCTCTCCTTATAGGTGGCTTGGATTGGCGCATAGAGGGCATACATTTTTGACAGTTCCTTTAATCGGTTTAGTTTCTGCCCCTTTGAAAGATGTACCGTTTCCAACTCTTGGTATCTCTGTTCCTTATCCGCTGTAAAGTTCGCAAGGCTCTCAAAGCTGTCTATCTTCCTTGTCGTGATGAATTTCTCCGCATTGTCGGCTGACTGCAAGGCGGCTCTGTCGGATATTTTTCTTAGGTGCTTTCCGCTGACAATCGGCAAGTCAAGTCTGCCTTTGCGCTCCCTTACTTTTGCAATCATCTCTATGACTTCATTCTTCACGCTGACCGCCGCATTTTTAATTTTGGCATACTGTACGCTGTGAAGTTCCTGCTTGGCAAGCATGAGCATTTCTTTTACCTGTTCCAACAACAGATTGTTCTTGATGATTTCCCGATTGATATTGCCCCTCTCGGTCTGTATGCCCTTGCGTTCTAAAGCGTTGGCAACCGCCCCGATATGGATAGTCGGCTCTCTGTCAATTCCCTGTTCCTTAAAAGAACGGTGTTCCCAATGTACCGCAATCCCCAACTGCTCATTGGTGGCATTGATTGTGTCGGCTAAATCCTTGCGCCACATTTTGGCGTTCTCTTTGCTGTTCCAGTCGGTGCTGTCGGCGGTGTGGCATTTCCACTGTTTCCTGTTCCGCTTGTCAACTTTCTGCTGACCTGTCTTTTTATCAATCACTGGTATCTTTTCGCCGTTTTCGTCAAGGTCATAGATTTTCTTGTGTTTCGCTCCCCATTCCCCGTTTTCACTGAGAGGACGCATTGTGAGTAAAACATGGATATGGAGATTGCGCTGTCATGTATCATTCTCGCTGTCATGTATCGCCCAATCCGCACACATACCTTTATCAACAAAATTCCGCTGAACGTAACCCCTCACAACTTCCTCTGCAAGTTCGTAACTCCATTCGTTGGGGAGTGACGCTTTTAACATTCTCGCAAGCTGTTATTTCTGCCCTTTCTCTGACAGTTCAACAGCGTTCCATAAGGTAGCTCGGTCTGCATACTCTTTGGGCGCATTGGGTGGGAGAGTGATTTCGCTATGCACTAAATCCTCATGGTATTTGGGGCGGTAGGTCTGCCCGTCAAACTCGCTGACAAAAACACTCCTGCTGATGTATGATGCTTTCTCGACTGCCGACTGCCCTTTGCTCCGCTTGACTATGGAGAAACGTGTGCTTGCCTGTTTCGTGACATTAGCCATGCACAACACCTACATTCTGCCGATAAAGTAGTGGGGCGCACTAATAGACTTTGTGGGCAGATAAAAGCCGCACTTTGGCTTTTGTCTGAACGCAAATGTTCACAAAGCGAAGCAGGGCTTCGCTTAAGGGTAGCAAGCGCAGCTTGCTGACCTTTTCCCCTTTTGGCTGCCGTAAGGCAGACAACGCTCTCCGCAGGAGTCCATGCAAGTGAAACTTGCCCCTCGGAGAGCCCCCGCAATCTGAAATCAGGGAGAAAAACAAGGGAGAGATTTCTTTCAGCAACCACATCAGCAACAAGAAAAGCGCAATCAACAGCAAGACAAAACTCGCAGGAGTAGCAAAACACAATCTGAGGAAATACCACTCGCAGGATTACAGCAGGGATAATATCACGCTTCTTTATGGGACAATGAACCTCATGCAGGACGTGAAAAATGTATACCGCAAAGAATTTGATGCCGCCCTGCATGAATACAATGCAAAGCAGACAAGACCGGAAAGACGGATTGGCGATTATTTTGAACATGTAACCGAAACGGAACAGGACATGGCGGTGTAAGTCATCATACAATGCGGGGATAAAATATTTTGGGAGCAGAACAGTGATGACAAAATATTTATGAAACAGGTCTATAAGCAGCTCCTTTTGAAACTGCAGGAATATCTGCCGAATTTTAAGGTTGCCAATGCGGTAGTCCACTTTGATGAGGCAAGCCCGCACATGCACGTTGTAGGTGTTCCGGTGGGGGAGACTGTCCGAAAACCCCTGAGAGGCGATAACAGGATTTTAAACGTAGGATTATCGCCCAAACAGAGCTAAAAAACGCTTACAGAGCGATTTTTATAAATGCACCTTGAAAACTGAATAAAGTACGCTAAATAAACAAATATGTGGGACTTTTCCACCAATATCTGGTATAATGGGAGTATCTTAAAAGTTCCAGTTTAGCGGGGTGTTTTCCATGCCATATATAGTAAAACCTATCAATAGAAACCAGGCGGTAATAAATACACTTGATTCCATGGTGGAATGGGATAGTATTGCAAGAGTAATCGATTGTTTTGTGGATCACATAGACTTAAAAGAGATGGGATTCGAAAAAACAGAACCAAGTTTTGAAGGAAGGCCATGTTATGATCCGCAGAGTATGCTGAAACTATATCTATACGGATACCGCAATAACATCCGGTCATCCAGAAAACTTGAGGCGGCATGCGTCACAAACATTGAAGTTATGTGGATGCTTGGCGGACTCCGTCCTGACTTCCGCACGATATCTGATTTCAGGAAAGACAATGCAGACAATTTAAAGGAAGTATTTAAGGAATTTCTAAAAAGGGTAACCGTAGATCTGGAAACAGGATACGTGTCTATAGATGGGAGTAAGTTTAAAGCCTGGAATGGAAAAGACAGCAATTTTACCATTATGAAACTGGATGACAGGATAAAGTGGCTGGAAGACCACACACAGGAATACCTGCGGCTGATAGAGGAAGCGGATAAAGAGGAGGAGGCTGCCAGTGGAACGCTGACCAGGGAAGAACTGGAAGCAAAACTGAAGGAGGCAGAGGAAAGACTGGAGAAATACCGTTCATACAGGGAACTGATGGAGAAAGAAAACCACACGCAGATTTCACTGACAGATGCAGATGCGCGGCTGATGAAAAATAAAAATGGAATGGACGTGTCGTACAATGTCCAGACAGCAGTGGATTCAGAGACGCACCTGATCATGGATTACCTGGCGACAAACCAGGCAACAGACCATGGATTAATTGCTCCGACAGCGGAGTCCATTAAACAGGAAGCCGGGGACAGGATTATTGAAGCTGTGGCAGATAAGGGATACGAACAGGCCGAAGATATGGTGTCATGTCTTGAGAAAGGAATTATTCCTAATGTCATTCTGCCAGACGGACAGGACACATATGAACTGGAGATCGAGTATGAGGAAGCAGGGGAGTTAAATACAGCAGGCACGAATGCAGAAGAACTGAAGAGATGTCTTCATGCGGGAGTGGTGCCGGAAGCATATGCGGATGTAATAGAAGGTATGGAGGTAGCAGAGGTAAGGAGAAAAGTTTCGGACGGGCCGGAACAAAAAGTGGAGAGCCCCTATGGAACAGAAGAGGAAATGAAAAACCGTGCAGGGGAAGGGTATTTTGTCAGGGATCCGGAAAGGGATCTGGTTTACTGTCCCGGAGGGGAAATCCTCAGGAGAAAAAGCATCAAAAAAAATGGGGCGACAAGATATGCCAACAGGCAGGCGTGCAAGGGATGCCCATACCGTGATAAGTGTGTGAACGGGAAGGGAAACACGAACTGGAAGGAAACGGATTTTGGCAAAGACAGCCTGGAAAAGAAAGCAAAGTGGTGGAAACCGGAAGAAGCGGAAAACTCAGAAGAAGAAACAGAGAAACCAGGAAAAAAGAACCAGAAGAAGGCAAAGTACCATTTTGAAAAGAAAAAGGTAGTCAGGTTTAAACTCAGGCCGGACAGGGAAAAAATGAACCAGCGGATGTGTATTTCAGAGCATCCGTTTGGAACAATAAAACGAGCAATGGGAGCAGCCTGCTTTCTGTTAAAGGGTAAACAGAAAGTAGGTGGGGAATTTGCGCTCATGGCCATGGGATATAACCTGTCCAGGGCGTGTAACATGTTCTCATTTGAAGAACTGATGGCACTTGTTGCAGCATAATGGGAAAAATAACAACAAAAAAGCGTATTTTATTCAGTTTTCGAGGTCAGGTAACTATAAACGGACAAATAATGTCCGAAAAACCTGGCATTTTTTGTGCCCAAAATGGCCAAAAATTGTGGGTTTTCGGACAGCCTGGGGGAGGGGGGTTAAGCGCGGCTTGTCAACAAAAGTGTCAAAGCGATCTGTATTCACGCCCCAAGTCTTATCAGAAGTTTTGCAGGATAAAATGCGGGCGGATGACAACCACTACATGAAAGCCATCTTCCAACAAGAAGTAAGGGAAAAGAAAAAAGGCAAAAACCATGACCTGACGGTTGGGGAATACAAAGTTGCAAAAGAAGAAAAGATTGAAAAGCTATCAACAGATAAAATAAGATTGGAGGCTGACATTCTCGTCCTGAACCATAAAAAGTCCACTACGCAGAGAAAATTGGACGAATTGGACGGGGAGATTGAAAGTTTCAATATCTTCCTGAAAGCACTCCGGCAGATAAAACAGTTTATACAGTCATATCTTCCCTTTGCACCGCTGATTGAGGAATTTGCGAACCATGTGGAGCGCGGGGCGGATATAGAGGCAGGAAACAGCTTTCGCGGTTTGTTGACCGCACTTGGGGAGCTGCTCAATTCATTTAAAGAGATTATAAAAGACGGATTATGCTGGTTTCCCCGCCTTATGCGGTGGCAGACCTCAAAGGGCGAGGTTTCCCCTGTGTTTGAAGATTAGGAACTGATACAGCCGGAAATCAAGCCGGAAAACCGTACAGGCACAATAGAGCAGTTGGCGCAGAATGTGGAGGCTGTCGAAAAGCAGGTGCGGCTTATGGGTGTAGGGATGAGTCAAAATCGTAAGTGTCATAGTTGGCAAATTATAAAATAGCAGGATAAAATTCAAAATTGAAATGTTTCAAGAAGTACCTGCATTTGTAAAAAGAGCAAAATAATATAAATTCTTATTCCAACTTTATTCCCAACATTTTATAATATAAAAATTGGGAATAAAGTTGGGAATAAATCCGTATCGAGGAGAATGTCAATGGATATAAAACAGATTGTATTAGCTTTATGTGCCATGAATGATGAACAGGAATGGTTTGAATTTAAAGAGAATTGGTTTCAACCGGAAACATTAGGAGAGTATGTTTCCGCGTTATCAAATGCTGCAGCGTTCCATTATAAGAAATATGCTTATTTTATATGGGGAGTTGAGGATGAGAATCATAAAATAGTTGGGACGACATTCAATCAATATTGTGACCATAATAAAGAACCTTATCAGAATTATCTTGCACGAAATCTTTCTCCGAGCCTGAATTTTTCTTTTGAGGAAGTTGAGATTCAGCAAAAAAGAGTTGTCGTATTGGTCATACCTGCGGCTTTTGAGATACCTACTGCATTTAAGGAAAAGCGGTATATGTAGTGGTCAAGCTTTTTTGTAACACTTGTGGCTAAAAATATATTGGATTGTTGCTTAGGAACTGTTAATAAATTATTCCTTGCAATTTGGCATAATAGTATAATTCCACCTGCCTAATCGTTCATATGGAATATGGTTGACTTGGGCAAGCTCGTCATCAGATACTTTCCGTCCGATTGGATAAACATTGTTGTCTACAAGGCAGTCTATCTTTAAATCATTTTGAGTAGTTGTGTTGGATATCAGACTGACAACGGTTTCAATGTCAATGAGCGGCTTACCCTGCCAATTTTTGGAAATATAGCAAAACATCCTGTGTTCTATCTTGTTCCACTTGGATGCCCCCGGAGGATAATGCGATACCATGATCTCAAGACCGGTGTAATCCGCAAGTTTCTGCAATCCGCATTTCCATGCCCGGCTGCGAGATGAATTACTGCCGCTCCCATCGCATGTTATGTAGATTCTCCTGGCTTCTGGAAACGAATTTTTCCCGCAGGAATCCCACCATGCCGCAATATTGGCAACAGCGAATTCTGACGTGTCATGGTCAGTGCCAAGATTGATGAAGCCAGTATTGCTGTTCAACACATAAACGCCATAAGGATTCACTTTTCCCAATTCAGCAACAGGAAAGTCATGATCCCACACTTTACGCGGATCCTTGGTTTTACGGTATTCTGCTCCGTTGTTCTTAAAATTGCCGATGTTCTCCTTTTTCTTTGTATCAACGGAGATCATAGGATCACCTGCTTCAAGGTACTGTTTTGCCAGATCGTTGATGAGCCCAAACTGCTCATCACGGTCAGGGCTCGGCTCGCCAGCCTGCAGCATTTTTTGGTTCACCTGCTTGCTGTACCCCATGTCTGTGAGCAGCTGGGACACTTTGACATAACTGACCTGTATCCCGTATTCATCAATCAGGATGGCCTCGATTTTTCGGAGGCTCATGCTCTGTGGAACCCAGTGGAGCATTTTTGAGGGGTCACCGTAAGTCTGCCCGTCAATAATCTTTTCAATAGCCTTTATGACATCCGGCTGATGTTCCACAAACGGTCTGCGTCCCGCACCTTTCCTGCGGGTTCGTCCGTCAGACACGATTCCTTCTTCGCTGTTTCCCGCCTCTCCTTATGCTGCTGTCCGCGCCTGGTATGGCGTGCGGTAGCCGTTATAGCTGTGTGGACGCACATGATTGTAGGTCGCATAGGCGAATTCCTCCACAGTCTGGTACAGTTCCTCCTCCGTCCTGAATTCATACAGGTTGGTGCATTCGTTCTTCAGGGTGTTGAAGTACCTCTCCATTGGCGCATTATCGTATGGGTATCCGGCTTTGCTCATGCTCTGGGTCACATGGGCAGACCCGCAGAACTCTATGAAAGCCTTTGATGTATACTGGCTTCCCTGGTCACTGTGCAGGATCAGCCCGCCTTTTGAAAGGTGCTGTGAATCCAGTGCCTTCTTCAGCGTGCGGATTGCCAGGCCGCTGGTGATGTGCTGGTCTGTTATGCTGGCGATCACACTGCGGTCATAAAGGTCTATGATGGTGCAGTTATAACGAACTTCCCCATTTTTCAGAAATAGATATGTGAAATCTGTACACCACTTTTGGTTTGGTCTGTCCGCATGGAAGTCCTGCTTTAGCTTGTTCCCGAATATTTTATGCGCCTTCCCAGGCTTTGTCCCGGGTTTTTTAGGGCGGACGATGGAATGCAGGCCCATCTCAGTATTCATATATTTATGGATGGTCGTGGTGCTGTAGCCATACCCTTCGCGCCTTAAATAGACCGTCATGCTGCGGTAACCGTCAACACCTTTGTGCCTGTGGTAGATTTCCGCAATCTTTTCCTGGACTGCTGTTTTTTTGGCGTAATAATCCGCCTTCCGGTGTTTCCGGTAGTTATAATAGGCATTCGGGCAGATCCTCAGGCGCCGTAACAGCCAGCGGGTGCCGAATTCTTCATGGTGTTGGTCAATAAACCGGTAAGCCTCTAACCGATTTCCTTTGCAAGAATGCCGCCGCTTTTTTTAAGAATGCAATTTCCTTGCGTAATTCTTCATTTTCCCGCTTTAAACGGAGGTTCTCCTTCATAGAGTCATAATCTTCTTTGGCTTGAAGGCTTGCCTGGCATTCTTTGCTGAATTCGCTGCACCATTTGGAGATGCTGGCTTTGGATACACCGTACTCTGCGGTGATGCTTTTGTAGGTTCGTCCTTCTTCCTCATGAAGGCGGACAATCTTCTTCTTAAATTCGGGTGTGTAGTTTTGTGACATAATGAGTACCTCTTTCCTTATATTTTTGATTATATCTCATTAGCCACTCCCGTTACAACTTTATTATAGCATCTCAAACAACAGCAAGAATATCCCTCAAGGCACAGCTTAGTGCCAATAAAAAATGTGTTGATGATTACAAATCACAACATTACGGAATAAACACAAAACAAGCCAAAAAAGACGAGCAGTCTTTGTAAAAATGGCAGATAACACAGCGTCAGGGCAATTATAAACCTACAAGGGGGAGAACCATACCCTTTGCAGGCTTTATAGTTGCCCTGTTTTTTATTTGCAGAAATTAGGAGGATTTTATGGCAGAAAACAGGAAGTATTATTTTTTGAAGCTGAAGGAGGACTTTTTCGAGCAGGATACCATTGTTTTACTCGAAAGCCTGAAAGACGGGATATTATACAGCAATATCCTGATGAAGATGTACCTGAAATCGTTGCAGTTCAACGGATTTTTGAAAGTAAACGAGCATTTGTCGCTGACAACGGAGATGATCGCCACACTGACAAGGCATGAGGTCGGCACCGTTGAGAGGGCGGTAAAAATTTTCTTGGAGCTTGGGCTTGCGGAAACTACCGAAACAGGCACGATTTACATGAGCCAGATTGAAACGCTGGTAGGGAAATCTTCAACGGAAGGGGAGCGCAAAAAGCTGTCAAGGCTTAGGAAAGAAAGGGAAAAATCTATTCCTTTGCAGATTGGTTTATCTGATGCAGAGGGACAAAAGGCGGACATTTGTCCACCAGAGTATAGAGATAAGAGTATAGAGAATAGAGATTATATAAGAGAGAGTGAGAGAGAAAAGGACACACACGCACACACAAGGCAGGAGATAAATCTTTACGGCAGATATGAAAATGTCAGCCTTATGGATAAAGAGCTGGAAATTTTGAAATCTGATTTTCCGGCAGATTACCAGTCCATGATAGAGCATCTGTCGGAATATATGGCTTACAGCGGAAAAACATATAAAAACCATTTAGCCATTATGGAGTGCTGGAAAAAAGAGGATATGAAGAAAGAACAGGCAAAAGGAAACGGGTATTCTTATAATGGCAGTTTTAAGGAGGGCGACAGTTTATGATTGAAGTGGTTGTTGATGAAGTCCTGAAGGAACTGGAAAAAGCCACAAATGAGGGAATGAAGGCTGCTGATGATTACATGGACGATGATACCGGATTATTGATGTGCGGACAGTGCCATACAAAAAAGCAGAAAAAAATAGCATTCTTGGGAGAGGAGCGCATTGTCGGCTGTCTTTGCAGATGTGCGGCGGAGAAACTGGAAAAAGAACGTGAGGAATACATGGTAAAGGAAGAACTTCTGAATATACAGAAGATGAAAAGTGCGGGATTGCAGGACAGGACATTTTATAACTATACGTTTGATTGCTGTGATGCGTCACAGGAAAACGCCGTATACGCAAAGCGGTATGTGGAACATTTTTCTGAAATGGTGCAGACAGGGCAGGGACTTTTGTTTTGGGGGAATGTTGGGACAGGCAAGACATTTCTGGCAGGGTGTATTGCTAATGCACTGTTAGAGCAAAAAATACCTGTGTTAATGACGAGTTTTCCAAAAATATTAAATGCACTTGGAGGTCTTTACAGTTCGGAGCGGAATGAGTACCTTGCAAGCCTGAACCGCTACACGCTGCTTGTGATTGACGATATGGGGATTGAGAGGGGAAGCCAGTATACGATTGAAACAATTTATACGGTCATTGATGAACGGTACAAGTCCGGCAAGCCGTTCATCATCACAACGAACATTCAGCTTGATGCGCTGAAAAATCCGCAGGACGTGGAACACGCAAGGATTTATGACCGCATCATGGAACGCTGTATGCCTGTATTTTTCGGCGGTAAGAATTACCGTTCTGAACTGGGGCAGGGCAACAGGGATACAGCGAAAAAGATACTGACAGGTGTTAAGGATACAGTGTGATGTTTGGCATTGGGGAAGGGTTATCTTCAATGCTGTTTTTATGCAGATTTATCTTTCTGTACAGAGAGAAAAAGAGGATTGAAATATGACAGGCGGGGAAATGACCGCAGAAAGGACAGGGTTTATTTTATGATTGCAGACAGAGAAGCTAAAAAGGAAATAAAGGGGCAGACAAGGTTTGTGGTGACGAGGGAATTTGGCGGCACACAGACCATGCAGCAAGCTTTTGAACAGCTTATAGAGAAAAAGACGGAGGAACATATTTCAAAAAATGCTCCGCATTCTCGAAAAAAGGACAGGCAGGCGGTTTAAGGCAGATTTAGGAAAAATATGTTGAAATCAGGGCGGGGACATGGTAATATAATTATATCGTGTCCCTGTTCATAAAGGAGAGAACCTATGAACAGGAATAACAATTCCAAGAAAAACAATTCTAAGATTACCAGTCCAACGATTACTGCCCTTTATTGCATATTATCTCTTGAAGATGGCAAAGATAATGAGAGCATGAGCATCAGCAACCAAAAAGTTATTGCTGAAAGACTATGCAGAAAAGAACGGTATGTTTAACTGCGAGTTTTACGTGGACGATGGTTTCACAGGGCGGAACTTTGTTGAGGTAAGATAACGATACCTTTTTTGCAGAGGGTGTTATCTTACCTCTTTTTGATGTATGTTAGATAGCATAACTCTTTACGTCGGCTCCTATCTGTCTAAAATAGGAGATACTTTCGGTGGGCTTGTCGCCTGTATCAACTCTGCCGACAAAGCTATAAAAGATTTCGATTTTGCGGGTGTTCGTTTCCTTATCCAGTTCGTGAATAAGAATACGGTCAATAAATTCATGGACGTTTTCGTAGGTCAGTTCGGTAATGGCGGTGTACTTGCGTACCAGTGCGACAAACCTTTTCACGTCCACGCTGCGCTCGGTGGCGTTGTCGATTTCCTGTGACAGCTCCGCAACCCTCCGGGTCAGCGTCTTTTTTTCTTCGTCGTAGCCGGAAGTCAGAAAAGCAAACTGTTCATCAGAAAGTTTCCCTAAAGCGTTGTCCTCGTAGAGCTTGCGGAATAAGATGTTCAGCTCGTTAATACGGTTCTGCGCCTTGTCAAGCTCTTTCCGCTGCTGCGTCAGTGTCTTTTGTACTGCCTTTGCGCTGCACTCGTTGGCGGTCTGAATAAATTCCTGTTCATGCTCTTTCACATAAGACGTTACGCGCTGCAAGTCTGCAAGGACAAGTTCTTTTAATACGCTTTTGCGGATATAATGCGTAGTGCAGAGCATATCATTTCTTGCCCGGTTACGGTAGTTGCCGCAAGTGTAGGCGTGTTTCCGTTCAAGCGTCCCGGCTCCGCGTACTGCATACATTTTGTAGCCGCAGTCCCCGCAAAAGAGCAGCCCGGAAAACAGGTCAATTTCATCAACCTTTGTCGGGCGGTGCCGGGTGGCAATCCGCTTCTGTGCAAGTTCAAAGGTTTCTTCATCAATCAAAGGTTCGTGAGTGTCGGGGAAGAAATACCTTTTTTCCTCCGGGTTCTTTTTCGTCTTTTTCGACTTATAAGATACCTTGTAGGTTTTTCCGGTTATGGTATGCCCTAAATACTCTTTCCTTGTCAGAATGTCGTACAGCGTCTTATCCGGCCAGTTGTACCATGCGTTGAGCTGTGGGCGGGGGTGGCGTTTGCTTCCTGTCCTGCGGTAGCGCAGTTCCCCGACGGTCAGTATTTCATTGTCCCGTAGCCAGTTCTGGATTTCACACATACGGTCGCCCCGTACATACATTGCAAAAATCTGTTTTACAACGTGCGCCGTTTCCGGGTCGGGTATCAGATGATTGCGGTTATCCGGGTCGATAAGGTAGCCGTAAGGGGCTTCGCCGTTGACGCGCTCGCCTTTCTGCGCCTTTGCCTGTTTGACTGCCCGGATTTTCTTTGAAGTGTCGCGGGCGTAAAACTCGTTGAACCAGTTCCGCAGAGGGGTAAACTCGTTATCTTCCCTCGCTGTGTCTACACCGTCGTTAATGGCAATGTAGCGCACTTCATATTCGGGAAAGATAATCTCTATCAGCTCCCCGGTTTTCAGATAATTACGTCCCAGACGGGAAAGGTCTTTTGTTATGACGGTTGCCACGTTCCCGGCTTCAACTTCGTGCAGCATGGCTTGAAGCCCCTCACGCTCAAAGCTCACGCCGGAAAATCCGTCGTCTACGAAAAAGCGCGTGTTGAAAAAGTGGTGTTCGTCAGCATACTTCTGTAAAATCAGTTTTTGGTTCTGTATGCTCTCGCTTTCCCCGGCTTGCATATCTTCTTGGCTCAATCTGCAATATAAAGCGGTAATCTTGTCTGTCTGTAACATTTTGTCCTCCTTTCCGACGACAGACAAGCATGGTATTTGTACTGTCTATATTATACCACATACCGCTGCCTGTGTCATGTATAAAATGTGAAGAAACGCCCTATTTCCGGGCGTTTGCGGGATTCAGCTCCATGTCTTTGCGAATGAGCTTTTTTATCTTTTTATCCAGTGTGTCCGTCGCGTGTTCACTTGCGGACGAACATACAAGGTAAGTAACTTTTCCGATTTTATGCTCCGTTGTGGTAACGGGCGTTTGGTTTTGCGTCAAAGAAAATCCCCCTTTCTTTCGCAAATATATAATACAGTCTATGAATAGCAGCAAGTCCACTATTCAATAAAACAAAGGCTTTAATCGGACGGTTATTAGCATAACCTCATGGGAATTTCACCCCGGCATGGTTCTCATGCCGCCCTACCCATTGCCTGCGACGCTCTTAACGCTCGGACTGTGGCTGTAAGGAAGTATCATTGTATATTCTGCGTGTCGTCGCCCGCAAGCCGCTACACTTGCTTTCCGGCGCGGTGTTGGTCGCTCGGCTGTCCGGGCGGGAATACTCCCGCCGGGATAGCGTCATGGCGCACCCGCCGTATGGCTCGGCGCAAAAGGAACGTATCCGATTTGCCCTATGCTGCGCCGCCGTTATCTTGCGCCGCTTTCTTTTTCAAGGTTCAGAATGGCTGTGCTGCCCGCGTCAGCAACGGAACGGAAAAGGGGGTGAGAGAAAGCGTCCCGCCGCCGCTGCGGTTATTCCTCTGTCCTAAAGTTGAGGACAGCCATCATCAGTTTTGCTTGCAGCCGTTCCCGAATGTCGTGGTCTACGCCGAAATAGACGTTCCCGCGCTCGTCGTACAGCTTCCGCATGGAAAGGCGGGCTATGTAGCCGCTGAAATGCTGCAAGACAATCTTCATGGCGTCCGGGTCGCCCTTTGTTGCTGCCACAATGACAGGATAAGGAACAAGGGCATTTTCCGGGTAGCCGGGTTCGTTACCATTCGTCCCATTCATCAGCATTTTCCTCCAGATATTTTCTTAATTTCTCAAAAGAGCTTGTCCGCCTGTACTGTATCGTGCTTCTCGACGTATTGAACAGCTCCGCAATCTCGGTATCGTTCATTCCCTCGAAGTAATACAGCAATATGGCTTTGCGCTTTTCTTCCGGCAAAGTACGGATTGCTTCAAGAAGCAGCTTCGGCGTGATTTTCTTCCCGGCTTTCTCAAAGACGGTTTCGGCGGTTTCCCGTTTGAAATATTCATCAAACGTATGAAGCTGCCGCGCTTCGTCTAAGGTCATGTCGGAAAAGGTCACTTCCTTTGCCTTGTGTCTGCGAAACTCTCTATGAGTGTCGCACGCTTCATTGTGCAATACCGTATTACAAAACTTCTGAAAAGCACACTGTTTGTAAAACTCCCTGCTATTAGGTTCCACATTCTCACCTCCTTTCTCGTTGGAAAGTTGGTGGTGCTTCCCCCTTTTCGCGGGGCAATACGGCGGTTTTCAAAAACGCCGAAGATTTTTTGAAATTTCTTCAAAAATATTTTGAGCAGCAAAATACGCCTGTCCGAAAAGCCCGGACAGGCGCAAGGGTATTGTAAAAAGTATTCAGATGATTAGACAGTTCATATTCAAGGGTAGAGAGGTTCCCGGCGGTGGTCGGGCTTTTTTTGATATGTCAATGACCGTCGGATTTTGTCGATACGCTTTGCGCTTCATGGCGGCTTTTAGCCGCCGTATCTGTTGGCGTTTGTGGCGTCATTCCTTTTCAGAGGATAGAAAGAAACGGCAGCCTTGAATTATTCAAAGCCGCCGCTGATAGACAGGGTAATGAGTTTATAGAAACGGCTTAATATTGGGGGATATAAAGAGAGCCGACAAACTGCGATTACTCGCAAGTTTATCGGCTCTGCGTCTGTGCGTCTGGCTCTTTGATAACTGACATATTCAGTTGATTTACATTGATAAGCGTTTCCTGTTTACATTTCGGACAGAACAATGGGAAGTTTTCAAGTATCGTGTCGCCGCGTATCTTTACCCGCGTTTTGTTGCCGCATACCGGGCATAATAACCATTGTTCAGCTATCATAGCAAATCCTTGTTTTCCGCCCAAGTTGAAAGTGTTACACTTCCATGGTGCTGATTTTTTTAGAGAGTGCTTTTGTCAAAACGAAAGCAACTAATATACTTGCCGCCGCAATCACAAGAACAATAACGCTGTTAAATATCCCTCCTGCTAAAAGGATTTCAGACGCAAAGCTACCGAAAATACATGAAACAATCACGCCCACTATAATTGTTACAGAAGCGGATTTTCTCCAATATCCAAACCACAAAGATATTACCGCCAATGCAGCAGCTATTATAGAGTAAGCAATAAGCGATATTGCAACCCCGAATAGCGTTGACATTGTTATAGCTTCTTGACAAATAGGAACAAACGCTTCGGTGGTAAAGAATATTACAAAAGTAATCACTCCGCTAAACAGCATGGAAACAAATGTAAACAAAAATACAGTTATAACTTTTGCCAATAATACTCGGCTTCGCTTAACAGGGTATGAGAAAAGCAAAAAAACTTTTTTGCTTGCATATTCTTCAACAATAAATCTGTTATACATTGCCGACGATAAGATAGAAAAGCAAGCCGTAGCAACAACTAACGATAAGGTGGCTATGCCGTTATATGTAATAAATATCTGAACATCTGTATCAGAAGCGTCAAGATGTGGTATTGCAGCAAATAAGTAAACAAGACCTAATACTGCAACTGTAATTAAAAGTCCCGCAGTTATGTAGCCTTTCAATCGGTTACGCTTAATTTCAAGTTTTATTAAATTCAACATTATCTTTCCCCCTCTTTCACAATCGAAATGAAATATTCTTCAAGGTTAAATGAGTTGTCTTTTTTCAATTCCTGCAATGTCATTTCCCGCACAATCGCACCATTTGAAATGATACCGATTTTATCCGCTATATGTTCTACCTCAGATAAAATATGACTTGAAAAAAGAATAGTTATTCCGTCCTTTTCTACAAGGCTTTTGAATAAATCACGCATTTCACGAATACCTACGGGGTCAAGCCCATTAACAGGCTCGTCCAGTATAAGCAGTTTAGGTTGATGTACCATAGCACGTGCAATAGCCAAACGTTGCCTCATACCAAGTGAAAACTCCGAAACGGGCTGATTTCCGACGCTCTGCAATCCGACTTTGGATAAGGTCGTTTCCGTATCAGCTTTTTTAACACCCATATAGGCAAGATGTATGTTTAGGTTTTCTTTTGCTGATAAATGTTCGTAAAAAACAGGAACATCAATCATACTGCCGATATGCCGTAATATATCAGCTTTCTGTACTGTAACATCTTTTCCTAATACTTGAACCTCGCCCAAAGTAGGGGTTAATAAGCCGGTTAGTATTTTGAACATAGTTGTTTTGCCTGCTCCATTGATACCCAAAAAGCCGTATATTGTTCCTTTTTCTACGGTTAATGAACATTTACGAAGCACCTCATTTTTTCCAAAGGATTTGCATAATCCTTTCGTGTGAATGGCTTGTTCTGTTGACATTAGATTTCCTCCTCGTATTTTGAATATTATATTGCCTTTTCCAGCTCCGTAGACGGCACATTACCAAGCAGAGCCGACAGTTTGCTCATAAATTCTGTTCTATCCATTCTTTAAACATTCCTCAAAGATACCGTTCAATTTGGCAGAATACCGATACCACTCGCTAATATACGGATTAAGCTGTGTTCTTCCTTTCTCCGTAATCCTGTAGTAACGCCTGTTGCGCCCCCCACATTCCATATCGTACACTTCCAGACACTCATCTTTCTGTAACCTGCGCAGAACTGAATACAGCACAGATTCGGAAATCTCAATGACCTGCCGTACCTCCTGTGTAATCTTATACCCGTATGTACCCTCTGGCTCATGGGATATCATAGCCAGCACAACGGCATCCAGCAATGCCGCACCTGTGTTAAAAACCATGCAATATACTCCTTTCCTGTTATTTATATATCTTATAAAGTTCTCTCCATGTGTGAATATATAATAAATTATGTAAAAGGTATAATGTGTCTATGATAGTCTGTGCTTATAAACTTGTGCTGCTGCGCTAAACGCAATTATAATTGTTGCTATGCACCAAGCAAAAGCTATCCACAAGCTGTTCCCCAAAGGCAAGCCAAGCGTCAAGGCACGAATACTGTCAATAATCGGTGTCATAGGTTGGATTTCTGCAAACCATCTAATACCGCCGGACATGGTATCAGTAGGAGCAAAGCCGGAACTGATGAAAGGCAAAATAAAGAGTGGGAACATTAGACCACTGGAGCCCTCCGGCGATTTTGAAATTAGTCCACATAGTACAGCAAGCAATGAAATCGCAATGTTTACTAAGATAAGCAAGGCTGCAACAATAAGCCAATCCACAAAGCCGCTATGTGGCCGAAAACCAAGAACAAAGGCGGTAATGATGATTACGGTGCTTGAAATTGTATTTCTCACTACTCCCGCACCAGTATGACCTATCAGTACGGCAGATTTTGAAATTGACATAGAACGGAAACGGTCTATTATGCCTTTTGTCATATCTGTTGCGACGTTCATTGCCGAGTGTTGAGAAGCCTGTCCAAGACTTTGCATAATAATTCCCGGCACAATAAAATCAATGTAGTTTAGGCTTCCCACATCTGCTATATTCCCAAATACCGTTCCAAACAAGAGCATTAAAAAGAATGGTGTTATTGTTGCCATTAACAATGCTTCGGGGTTTCGCAAAGAAATAAGCAGGCAGCGTTTAAACATTATCCAAGAGTCAAGAAATGATATACTTTTGAGTTTATGCACGATTATTTTCCTCCTTTTTCATCAGTCAACGTTAAAAACACTTTTTCCAAAGAGGGAAGTTTTTGCTCAAAACTGTCAATCGTTATACCGTTCTCATTTAATAATGCCATTGCTTCGGCTGCTTGTTCTTCATTTTGAAAATTGAGTTGGGCGCCACGCTGCGGCATTATTGTTTTTAGGTATTGCGGTGTCCCCTCTGCAAGTATCTCACCACCATGAAGAATGGCGATATAATCCGCAAGATATTCTGCTTCTTCCAAATACTGTGTAGTAAGGAATACCGTTGTTCCTCCGGCAGCTAATTCTTTTACTAAATCCCACATAGCGATACGATTTTGAGGGTCAAGCCCAGTGGTGGGTTCATCAAGAAAAATAATTTGTGGCTTTCCCATAAGGCTCATGGCTATATCTAATCTGCGACGCATACCTCCAGAATAAGTAGATACTTTGCTGTCTGCTGCGTCCTGCAAATGGAAGAAAGCCAACCACTCATTCACCTTATTTTTGACATCGTTCAGACGTTTAAGCTGTCCGATAAGGTTTAGATTTTCTCTACCCGTCAAAACTTCATCTACCGCTGTGAATTGCCCTGTCAGACTAATGCACTCACGCACATAATATCCTTGACGAACCACATCAAAGCCGTTAATGGTTGCTTTGCCGCTGTCCGGCTTCATCAATGTAGAAAGGATTTTTACGACAGTTGTTTTCCCTGCGCCGTTTGAGCCGAGCAGGGCAAAAACACTGCCTTTACGGACAGTAAAGCTAACATCTTTCAAGACGTGATTTGCCTTATAAGATTTTTTTAATCCCGATACGTCAATCATAGTTTCTATCATGTTATCCTCCTTCAATACATACGTATGTATGTTTTTGGTCTTAATTTAACTGCCTATATGGGCAGTTAAATTAAGACTTTATTCTTTTTCAAATTCGTGTTTGCCTATTTCTTCCAGAAGCTCTTTCATTTCTTTATCCATAAAGGGTACGCCCAACACTTGTCCCAACTGTTCGAGAAATGATACTTTATCGGAATATTCTTTGTAAGATACTTGAAATGTAAAAGGACTTAACCATGAAGCAATCAGCATAGAGATAACTTGCGCTGTTTGCTTTGGGTATTTTACGGAAATCGAACCGTCCGTATTTCCCTCAATCAACAGTTTTTCAACGTAGGGAGCTACTACATTTACTTGCGTAAGCATTTCGTTCTTAAAGACAACAGGGCTATCTGATAGTTTTTTCATTTCTGCTCTTAAACTATCGCTCATATCCAAACGGGGCGTGAGGTCAAGTTTGAATACAAACCTAAGTTTTTCAAGGGCGTTTAGCTCTTTCTGCCTGTTAGCAAGGACAAACGGATTGTTGTCATTAAAAGACTTATACATAACGCCGGAAATCAATTCTTCACGTGATTTGAAGTAATGATAAAATGCTCCGCGAGTTACGCCAAGCTCTTTTACAACATCTTCAACATTGACATTTTCCAATCCCTTTTCGGCAAAAAGACGTGTGGCTGTTTCTAATATCTCCTGTTTCGTTTTTTTATCAGAACGTGGCATACAATCACCTCCAAAACATACGTATGTATGTCCTGCCTATTATAGCTTTTATTCTTTGCGTTGTCAATAGACTTCAAGGAAAAGGTTACAAGTATATATGCTTTATTTTGACTAACTAATAGAACTGTGTAGACATATCCAAGAAGAAAGGGGAACAGTAAAATGTAAGAGGGTGAATAACTATGGCAAAAAGACCAGTACCAAAATACGACTTCAAGGCTTTTGGGGCAGCTATAAAGGCGGCGCGGACAGGGCGCAAGGAGAGCCGCAAGAAAGCGAGCGACGAAATGTTTATCTCGCCGCGCTACCTTGGCTGTTCAAGCTCGCTGTTCGTAAATCTCATTGTGCTACCTCCTGTGGCTGTTTTATTATCGCTCCTGTTCATGCTTTTTCTGCTGGCTCGGTGCGCCCCTCAAAATCTGCTCGATATTTCCCTTGATTGTCTGTAATTCCTTTGTTTTTTCCCGCTTCTCCCGGTACTCGTTGTAAAGCGTGTTCTTCTCCCGTGTAAGCTGCTCAATCTCCGCTTGTAATGTCTTGGACGCTGGCAGCTTGGAGATTCCCTGTGCCTTGAAATACCGGGCGGCAGATTCAGAAATGATAAACTCGCTTTCATGCTGCTCCCGGTAGGCTCTCCGGGCTTTCTCCGTTTTCTGCGCTTTAAGTCCGTCACGGGCTGGCTTGGTCTTGATGTACGCTAATAGCTGTTTCTGCAAGTCTTTTTTCTCCCGTAAAGTGCTTTCCACGGTTTTCAGTTCGGCGTGGACGCTGTTCAGTCCCGCACTGGCGGCGGTAAGGGCGGCTTCCAGTTCTTCCGGGGAAGAAAAGCCGGATTCCTCGTATACGCTCATGGTCGCCGCCATTTGCTTCAGATTGTGCAAAGTCGCCCACTTCTCGTAGCCTTTCCCCTTGCCCTCGGCTCTCTTGGCGGCTATGTCTACCATGCGCTGTACTCCGTCATTCTTCGGGGCATTTATAGCGGCTTTATTGCGCTGTAAGCGGTCTTTTATGCTGCGGGGGTATTCCTCTTTGGGTGCGGGTGTTTCGGCGGCTCTGGCGGCGTTCTGCGTGTTTAGGGTGAGTGCTTCCAGTACGGCGGCACGGTCAAAATCATCACCCAGTTTCCGGGCGGTGATTGGCTTTGTCCTGTCCGGCGTGAGATACGATAACCTCCCCCGGCTCTCCTTGACGGTCACGCCTTGCTGTAACAGCTTCCCGGAAAAGTCCTCAAAGGAAACAGCAGAGGACAGGGCGGTGCGGATCGTGCGCCGTAACTTCTCCTTGTCCGTTTCAAATTTCGTAAGTTTGGGCGGCTCTCCTGTGGCGGCAAGGGAAGCGTTCTCTTTATCCAGTGCGGCTTGTCCTTTCCGCTTCGCCCAATACTCACGCTCGGTAATGCGGTTCTTGCTCCCGTTCAGCAGGTCAATCTGATAGAGGTTTTCCCGGTGGCACATCTCCATGACTTCCGCTTTGAAATATTCCATAGCTGCGTCCGTACAGCGGTGCTTGCAGCCCTCCCTTGTGTCCGCTGGTCTTTCCATGTAGGGAAGCAGCGGCACTTCCGCAATCCGTAAAGAATTGATTACGATATGCACATGGATATTGCCGCTGTGGTTATGCCCGTCCGGGTGGGTGCATACAAGGGCTTGGTGTCCGGGGAAATGCTCTTTACAGAACTGCTCGCCTAACTGTTGCGCCCGGTCTACGGATAGCCCATTGTCGGCAGCGTCACGGGGGTCAAAACTGATAATGTAATGGTGGCTCTTTACGTCCTCCCGCTTTTGGTTCTTGCCGTATCGAAGATTGGAGCGCATACACGCTATGGCGAAATCTTCCCCGCCGCAATTAAGGGAAGCTATGCGGTAATCGTCACGGGGAAGAAGCCGCCCATTTTTATCAAGAGTGGGCTTCATAGTAAACTCGTCATGCTCAAAAGTTAGGTACTGTTCAGCCGCCCCATAGTCGGCATTTTTAGAGCTGATATGTTTGAACGTTGCCAACGGCTTCACCTACTTTCTGCAAGACTTCAAACTTCAAGGCGGCAAGCTCCGCTATGGCGGCTTGTACCTCTTTTGAGAGTGCGTTATAAGGTGCGCCGTACTCGTTCAGACAGCGGGCAATCTGATTCAAGTTGCCGCCGATTTTCCCGTACTCGGCGGTTAGCTTCCCAACGGCAGACAGCAATTCATCATTGACCGGGGAAACGGTGATAACCGGGCGTATGCTTGACTTAATGAGGGCTTGCCGGATAAATTCGGCTTGGCTCATTTTGCAGAGGGTGACACGCTCGGCAAACTCGGCGTATTCTTCCTCGGTTAAGCGTGTCTTGATTACCCTGTGGCGGTGGGGCGTGTTATATTTTTTCATGGCTGTGAACCTCCTTTCGTGGGTGGATTTTTTCAAGCGGCGCAAGCCGCAAAAAGGCGGGCTTGGGGTGGCAACCCCAACAAGATTCCCGCAGGACAAAATGAGCCGGTAGGCGAAATTTGGTACTGTGGTAGAATCTTGCTCTAAGAAAGTGGCGGTTTCCTCTGTGTGGGCTTTTGCTGATACCCCCGGCTTGCGTTGCGTGGATTCTGCCAATTTTGCGGTGGTGTTTCTCCTTCTATTACTTACTACGCACGGCAAGGCAAATCTGGCAAAGTTCCCCGGAATTTCTTTTCGTGTTTTCACAACAGCATTTGACAAAAACGGAAAACAGGAAGCCTTTTTTTGCTTGAAATTAGTTCCGTTTTGTAGTGATATACGGACGGTTTCAAAAAACGCCAAACTTTCTGGCAATTATTTTTCCCTATATTACTAACTACGGGAAAAACGGAAATTTTGGCAATGTTTTCTGAAAGTAGTTGAATTATTTTATTGCGGTGCAAAATCCGGCTTGGTTTTGGGTGCAAAAAAACAGGAAACCTTTTCTTGATTTCCTGTCTTGGTGCGCCGCTGTGATGGGCGGCGGTTATTCTGTTGTCATTCCCCGGAAGCAAACTTGTAGCCTATGCCTAAAACGGTCTTTATGTAGGTGGGGTTTTTGCTGTCCGGCTCTATCTTTTTCCGTAAATTGCATATCACACTGGCAACGCTTGACTGGCAGCTTTCGCTTCCCATGCTCCACACGGATTCAAAGATTTGCGCCTTTGTGAATACCCTCCCCGGACTAGCGGCAAGGTAGCAGAGTGCGCCGTATTCCAAACGGGTGAGATAGATGTCTGCACCGTCTTTCAGTACCCGTCGTTGGTGTAATCTGATTTCCAATCCCGGAAAAACCAGTGTGGGGGAATGGGGCGGCTGTATGGCTTCCAGCGGTATCATATCGGCAAGGGCGGCTATGGCTTTCTCAACCGCTTTTTCTTCGGTGTCGTTGAATATAAGCATGACTATTTTCCCGACAAATCTCACCTCCCGTTATGTCGCCTGTTCGTCAAAACGGAACTGTAACAGGGCAGCGATAAGCCGCCGTTTGATGTTGTCCTCGGTGTCCTTGTTGACCTGTCCGTTTTCAAGGGAAGCAAGCCGGATTCGCTTGCCGTAATGCCGAAAACCTCGTCCACCGCTTCCGGCTCTCCGCTGGTCGCTCTGATAATGGTTTCATACGGCACAAGTTTAGGATTCCTCATTGAAAAGCACCTCCATTTCTTCATGCAACATTTGTAAAGCACTGTGTATGTGATGCCATGCCGTACTCCGACAGCGTCCGTATAGTTCCCCGATTTCCTGCTGTGTGTAACGCCCGAAAAAGTAAAAATAGATGATTTCTCTCTTTTTCTCTGGCAGAGAGGACAGGGCTTCGGCAAGTTCCCCGTTCGTAAGGATAACTTTCTGACCGCATATCGTAACCGGGTATTGCTTACAGGGGTCTATAAAATATTTATCTGTTGTACTGAATGGGTAAAACTTTTCTTCGGTGAGGTATTCAAAAGATATTTCTCTTTGCCGCCTCCTATCCCTGTCACGCCATGCGTTGATAGCGGCATAGCGTATAACTACTCTGCAAAAGGCATTAAATGTGTATTCGATATGCTCCTTGTATGCTTCTGTGCAAGCCATAAATAATTCCCCCTCTCTCCCACATGTGCCGGTGCATGGTTTACGGTTGCATTTATAATTCAAAGGAATAGCAGTAATTTGGGTTGCTATGCCTTAATTACCTATTTGCGAAACAGAGTGAAGAATTTTTTTACCTAGTCGTAAATTCACAAGATAAATTATAAGCATCGTAATCCCAATCTCTCTCATTTTCAAAGAAAGTAAATTGTTTAATCAAGCGATAGTGTCCAGCAGGCAATTCCCCATAAAAACTTTTAACATCAATTTCTAATGTTAGTCGTTCATCAGGCTTAATAATACAATCCTTTTCATTGCTCTTTGAGGGGTCATCAAGTTGCTTAAGCTGATACCAAGTACCGGATTGTTCAGCTTCTATTTCAAAATAATTTGGTGAATATCGGTATTCTTTATCAGAATTATTTTCTATTAAAAACGAAAGGTGCTTTAGGTCTAAATCCTTTTCTGTATTCATTGAAATCTTTAAATCCTCCAAAGTGTCAAGTTCTTCTTCATTTCCATAAGGAGAAAACTCATATTCTTCGAAATAGTCTTGTACTACATGATTATCACTGTCCTCTGTTTGACTACACCCGACAGTACACACCAGTAACGATAAGGTTATAAACATACTCATTATTTTTTTCATTTGTCCTTATCTCCTTTCTTTTGGATATATCGTAGCAATAAAATGTCTATTTTCAATCAACTTTCACTACAATTTATTTTTACCGTAACACACGCTCCCCCTGCTTTATTATTAGCAATTTGAATTTTTCCACCATGTCTTTCACATAGAATTTTACAGATATTCAGTCCTAACCCCAAATGTTCAGTAGATATATCTTTTGATAATTTATAAAATGGTAATGTTGCTTTTTCAATATCACTATTTTTAAAACCACAACCATCGTCTGAAACCGATATAACTAAATCATTATTCTTTATTACTACGCTAATAGCAATATCATTTTTTGCATATCTAATACTGTTAGAGAGTAAATTTTCATAAATTTGCATAACTGCATCTAAATTGATAAATATGGCTACATTTTCTCCATTTGTTGTAATCGAAAAATGTTTGTCACAACAAAGTAATTCTGCTGTATCATTCAAACTGTCGATAAGTGAATAAACATTAATACGCTGTCGTGAAATTTCAATATCTTCTAATCTGTATAAGTTTGTCATAGCATTTACATATTTTTCAAGCCGCGAAACATTTTTTGACATTATTGATATTTCTTCTAATATTTCTTCCTGTGATACCAAGCCTTTTGGAATAAAAGAAAGCAACATAGTAGCATGACCTTTTAATAAGGTCAAGGGAGTTCGTAAATCATGTGAGAAAGCTGCATTTAGGCGGCGCTGTTCAGCAAATTGCCGAAACATAGTTTCATTATTTTTTGCCAAACATTCTTTCATTTTTTCAAAAGCATGGCAGAGTTTCCCCATTTCATCATTTAATGGATATGATAATTCAAAATCTAAATCGTTTGCTTCAATTTTACGATATGCATTAGTCAATAGCTTAATAGGTTTTGATAATTTCTTTTTATAAAAAATTGTCACGCAGCATATCATACTAATAGATAGTATGGTAGGAATTATTACAATATTTAGTGAGCCTAAAACACTGTCAATCAGTCTGTCCCGTTTCGTAAAATTAGGTGTAACTTCAATATATGAAACATGGTTCGGATAGACATATTCGTGTACTGGACGTTCTTTTTGATAATCAACATTGAATTTACATATCTCATTACCTTTAGTGTCGAATATTGTGTATTTTGTTTGGTCGTTGCTATAGGCGGCAGTAAACGAACCATTTTCCGGTATATCATACCTTGCTGTCATATTTTCATACTTATAATTTAGATTTATTCTATAGTTGTCTATTATTGAAATTAAAAAGATACAAATAATTATTCCAATCAACAACGAAAACAAAGCATAAAGAACAAAGGACATTCTGATACTCATGTTATTTAACTGATTGAACAATTTGCTTTGCTTTAATTTTCCCATTTATATCCGCACCCCCAAACTGTTTCAATGTAAGGTCTATCGCCTAAAGATAAAAATTTTGCCCTAATACGTCTGATATGCTCTGTGACAACTGTATTATCGCCAATCCCGTCTAATCCCCAAACTTCTTCATAAATAGTTTCCCGATTGAAAACAATCCCTTTGTTTTGTGAAAGGAAAGATATTATATCAAATTCCTTTTTGGTAAAAGATATATCCGTATTATGATAAAACACAATACGCGAGGAATAATCTATAACCATATCATCGTCAAATTGCACTTTTAAAGCTATATTGTGCCTTTTTTCTCTACGAAGATGTGCTGCAATACGAGCCTCTAATTCATCAATAGAAAATGGTTTTATTACATAGTCATCTGCTCCAATAGAAAAACCTTTTATTTTATCACTATCTTCAATACGTGCTGTTAAAAAAATAATAGGGCATGAAACATAATCCCGTATTCTTTCACAAATAGTAAATCCGTCTATATCCGGCATATTAACATCTAACAAAATAATGTTAGGATTCTTTTCTACTTCTTTTAATGCAGTTTTTCCCGCTGTTGCAGTATATACTGTATATCCAAGTTTGCTGAAATAACGATACAGCATTGATACAATTTCATTTTCGTCATCTACAATCAGTATGCTTTGTGCCATAAATATGTCCTCCTATCCAATGTCTTTCTTAAGATTATCAAATAAAAATCTATTTCTAATCAACTTATGAGTTGAAAGTTCTCAATAAAAAAATAACCCTTTCGTATGGATTTATGGTATCTTTAAGTTGCAACACTTAAGAAAGATATAAACCACTGAAAGAGTTATTTCATGTATGAGTTTACCATACTTTCCAGTGGTTAACCATACGATTATGATGAATTTTATTGAAAATGTTTTATGCCACTTTGAATCCTGTTTTTCCCGCAAGGCTGCTTTCCGCTGGTTTGTAACCATTATCATAGGGCTTATGCTCCGTTCAGATAAACTTGGTGTCACTTCTGTCATCCGTGACCTTGCACTAAGTCCGGGCTGCTATGATTCCATGCTGCATTTTTTCAGGGCATCCTCATGGTCGTTGGAGGAAATCCGTAAACGTTGGTTCTCCGCTGTCAGGCTGTATGCTCCCCTCTATAGGGAGGGGAACTACCACGTCCTTGTGGGCGACGGGGTGAAGCAGTCCAAGGAAGGGCGCCGTATGCCAGGGGTGAAAAAGCTGTTCCAGGAATCCGAAAACTCCGCAAAACCGGAGTACATCCATGGGCATATGTTCGGTGGTCTTGGCATCTTAGCCGGAAGTGTACGGAATTGGGCCTGCATTCCTTTGAGTATCCGGCTCCATGACGGCCTGCAGGCTGCCATGGAGTGGAAAGGCGCATCTGTTTCTGAGGCTTCCCATGTGGTGCAGATGGTGGAAGATGCTTATCGCGCAGCCCTTACTTTTGGGAATTCCCTGCTCTTGCTGGACAGATATTTTCTTACTGTACCGGCACTTGAAAAGCTGAAATCCCTCAACGGCAGCGGGGATGTACACATGGAGATCGTCACCAAGGCCAAAAAGTCCTGTACCGCATTTGAAAGGCCAGGCCCCCGCAAACCCGGAAGGGGACGGCCTGCCAAAAAAGGAGCGGCTGTCCACCTGAAAGAACTGTTCGCTTCACGCGGGGGGCAATTCCAGAAAACGGAGATTGAACTTTATGGAAAAAGGGAATCCATCCGTTACTACTGCATTGACCTGTTATGGGGGCAGAAGCTGTATCAGGAACTGCGCTTCGTCCTGGTGGAAATGAATGGCGTCCAGGGCATCCTTGCAAGCACCAGCCTGGAGCTGGATCCGCTGTCCATCATCCGGCTCTACAGCTACCGGTTCCGGATTGAATGTACATTCCGCGAACTGAAGCAGCAGATTGGGGCGTTCTGTTACCACTTCTGGTCAAAGTACATGCCGAAGCTAAGCTACTACCAGAAGAAAGGGGAGCCTACGCCCATGGAGAGGGTGGAAGGTGAAAAACCCCGCCAAAAAGTGTTGGAAGCCGTTCGTGCCATTGAGATGCACATGGCACTGTCCTGTATTGCAATGGGAATTCTGCAGAGCCTTTCTATCTGCTTTATTGGGAAGGTTAGTTCTAGCCAGATCCGTTACCAGAGGACACCTTCCCAAGGAAGGGTTTCGGAAGCCACCCTTATGTACTACTTCCGAAAACATTTTTTCCGCCTTTTGGCGCAAAAACCCGAATTATACATAACGCGAATAATTCAGAGGCTACAGGAAAAGTCAGAAGAACAATGGGATTTTCTGGCTTCTTAGTGGTACAAACTTTCAACTGTCAAGTAATCAATTTCTTTATTTTTTGAATGCCATTAGAGATTATATATGGCAGTATAAATTATAGCAATATTGTTCTGCATATTTTATACTTTATCAACAAATAGGCATATAATATTTCTTGCCTTTTATTTAACAGGAACAAGAGGGATTCCGTAGTAGTCGGCATTGTGGGAAAATCTAAACTTTTGGATTTTCCCACAATGCCGACGGCGGCGAAATCCCCCCATTCTTTATATATCAGATGATGTTGTTAAAAAACAAATCAAGCATTGATTTTAACTGCTTTTAAATATATAATACTTTTTAGAAGAGGAGGTAAGATTAATTTATGAGTAGAACAAAAGTTGCATAGCATGAGCTATTGCAAAAAAACTAAAAAGTAATAGTTCATGCTTATCCTAAATGATTTCTTTGGGAGGTGCAACACATGAACTATATAAGTGCCAAAGATGTATTGCCAATAGAGATAATTAAGCAGATACAATGTTATGTAGATGGTCAGATTATCTATATCCCTAAATCGGAACCTAAGAAAAAAGGACGAAAAGTTGATACTTTGGCAAAAAGAGAACTATCTATACGAAATACAAATATCTACATGGAATATATTAGCGGGCTTTCAATTAAGCAACTCTCCCAAAAATATTTTCTTGTGGAAAAAAGTATTCAAAGAATCATAAGGCAGGAAAAAACAAAGAACTTATAACAAAGAGATGTGCCATGTAAAAAATATGGCACATCTTTTATTTATAAATTCAAAGTGTTCCCCTATCAACAATAAAATAGATTATACTATTTTATGCAGAGGAAATGAAAATTTTTATAACTTGCACAGAACAATATAAGAGCATAAGGAGAGAATGACATGGGAAACAAAATAATCATAGCCGAATCCGAGAGGTTGATTTTAAGAAGATACAAGAAAGAAGATATACAGGATTTATTTGAATATTTATCTGATAAAGAAGTGGTGAAATATGAACCATATAAACCGCTATCTTTTGATGAAGCAAAAGAAAATCTTAAATGGCGCATAAGTACAGATGAAATGATTGCTGTCGAATTGAAAAAATCGCACAAAATGATTGGAAATGTATATATGGGAAAGCGTGACTTTGAAGCACTGGAAATAGGATATGTGTTTAATCGGAATTATTGGGGAAATGGTTATGCTGTTGAGAGTTGCAAAGTTTTAATTCAACAGGCATTTTCAAATGGGGTACATAGGATATATGCAGAATGTGACCCCAATAATAAGAATTCATGGAAATTACTTGAAACGCTAGGATTTCAACGTGAAGCTCATTTTAGAAAAAATGTATATTTCTGGAGAGATGAAACTGAAAAAGCGATTTGGAAAGATACATATGTATATGCCAAGTTAAATGATAATACGTAAATAAATGCTCATGTACGGTAAAGAAGCAAGTAACCGAAAACAAGAGATAGACCGCCAGCACCACACTATTCCGAACCAAAGACCAAAAGACAAACATTATGGAAATGTGCATAACAGGCTATGGAATCATGGGTAATTCTGTTCACAGCACATGGAAAAGCTAAAGAGCAGCTTTCCCACGTCCTGCAAACAGAGTTACCCACAATTCCATAAGACAGCCAGTTATACACATTCCCACAAATCCAAACTTAGGAGAAATCCAAACTTTTTACGGGAAAGCCGATAAATTCAGCTTTTGCCGTATAAAAAGTTTGGATTTTATTTTGTACATCTTCCAGATCTATTACCATAGGATGCAGGAGGTGATCAGCTAATGAAATTCAATAAAACTAATGATATTTATGCTGACTTGATTCAGAAACTAAAAACCAGTGGATACTCCAAATCTTATGTTGAAAGGCTGGAAACGGAAATCAACTGGTTGATCCGTAACCAGAACAGGGAAGATATCCAATCTTACGGGGATGCCTGCCGCATACGGATAAGCCGGACAAAATCCCGGGAGATGCAGACAACCTATCGCCGGGTATACAAAACCCTTGAAAATTTTGACCTTTATGGGAAGTATCCTTCCGGTGTATATGCCGGAACATCAGCAAGGCGGGGATCTTACTGGCAGCTTAATCCTGTATTCCGTGAAGTGGTAGATGCTTATAAAGATACCGGGGAAAAGCGGGGATTGAAAGATACTACGATTTATAAAACTTCCTTTAGCGCATCCAGTTTTCTCCTAGCCATGCAGAAGCGTGGCAGGGCAGCTTTAAATGATATAACCGAGGATGATGTCATTTCTTATTTTATTCGTGAGGGTGGCCGCCGTCCTCTGAGTGGCGGATGTCGGGATACGCTTGCTGCGGTGTTTAAATCAGACCTTGGCGTCCACACAGAAGCCGCAAGACAGATCCTTGCATATATCCCCGTAATCCGCCAGCGCAGGAAAAACATCCCATACCTTAAACCAGAGGAAGCCGATGCAATCCGCAACGCACTTAGCTGCCCGGATTCCGGCCTCTGCATGAGGAACAGGGCTATTGGAACACTGCTTTTTTTCACAGGGATCAGGGGCTGTGACCTCTTATCCATGAAACTTTCAGACATTGACTGGGAAAAAGAAGAAATATATATCATACAGCAGAAAACCGGAGTCAGACTGACACTTCCAATGCCTGCAGCAGTTGGCAACGCTATATACGATTATGTTACCATGGAACGCCCTTTATCGGAGGAAGCATATATTTTTCTATGCAGGGCAAAGCCCTACGGCCCACTGTCACGTGGATCGGTCTGGGAAGCTGTTTCAAAAGTTTACAGGGCTGCGGGTGTCAGGCAGGGAGAAGGGGAACGGCAGGGAACGCACCTGTTCCGTCATCATGTGGCATCAGCCCTTGCGGGGAACGGCATTGCGCGTCCTGTGATCAGCGAAACTCTCGGCCATACTGCCCCGAAATCTCTCGACTGCTACCTTTCAGCTGACATACAGCACCTCCGGGAGTACGCACTCAGCATTAAACCGTTTCCCGTCAGCGAGGAGGTGTTGCCGTTATGAGTATTTACCATTCAGGATTTTCGGACAGTGTAGAAGCTTTTGTAAACAGCCGTAAAATATCAGGCGCATGGAATGAAACTGTTTTTGGGCTGAATATAAGGATTTTTGACCATTACTGTGCCAGACATTACCCCACAGAAACACTCCGACAGGAAATGGTGGATATATGGTGCGCCAAACGTGAAACGGAAAATGTGAATTCCTGCTACACCCGGACACTGGTCATCCGCCTTTTTATCGAGTACCTCCACAGACACGGCCAGACGGACGTCCTTCCGCCGCCAGTATTAAAACAGAATAAAAAGCGGCGTATCCCCCATGCGTTCAGCCAGGAAGAACTGGAACGGTTCTTCCATGAATGTGACAGTATCATACCCTGCAAGGGGCGGATGGCTTATGCTTCTGAATTAAGAAGGATAACGTGCCCCGTATTCTTTCGGCTCCTTTACAGCAGCGGAATCCGTACAACAGAGGCACGGCTCTTGATGCGCCGCAGTGTTGACTTTGGGCATGGCGTGCTTGATATACAGAAATCGAAAGGCTATGACCAGCATTATGTAGCCCTCCATCAAAGCATGACAGAACTGCTGGGACGTTATGACCGGGCGGCGGACAGGCTCTGCCCTGACAGGACATATTTTTTTGAATCTCCGGAAGGACAGCCCTATTCACGTGCATGGGTATCTTATAACTTTTCCCTGCTGTGGGAAAAAGCGAACGGAAAAAAGGGAAATACTGTCGCCTATGATTTCCGGCATAATTACGCTACTGCAAACATCAACAGCTGGAAAGATGACACATTTGAATTTAATGACCGCCTCCATTATCTGGCAAGATCAATGGGACACCGATGCACAGAGTCTACGCTGTATTATTATTCAGTTGTCCCAAGGCTTGCAGACATGATACAGGAAAAAACAGAGGAAGGTTTCAACAGCATTGTACCGGAGGTGGCTTATGAAGAATAATAAAGAAGCCGCCCGCATGGCAGGATATATTTCCGAATTCCTCCATGATTATGCCCCACAGTTTCTAACATCCAGCGAACATACACTGAAATCTTACCGGGATGCGCTGACACTCTATATCGTATTCCTCGAAAAAAGAGGCATCACGCATGACAGCCTTGGAAGGCACTGCTTCGAGAGAGACTTCATCGAGGAATGGATTATCTGGCTGAAGGATGTAAGGCACAGCTCCCCGGAAACGTGCAATATACGGCTCGGTTCTCTCCGGGCATTTCTGGAATTCCTGGGAAACAAAGAGGTCGGGCTTCTGTACTTATATCAGGAGGCAAAACTTATCAAACGCCAGAAATGCCAGAAAAGGAAAGTGGAAGGGCTTACCCGTGAAGCGGTCGCAGCAATCCTGGCAGCACCAGACCCTTCCACACGGACAGGGAAAAGAGACCTGGTATTTCTGACGCTTTTGTATGCAACTGCCGCAAGACTTGATGAGATCCTATCCATCAGGCTCTCGCATCTGTACCTTGATGCAGATAAGCCTTACGTCAACCTGTACGGCAAGGGTAACAAGATACGGACGGCGTACCTTCTTCCAAGGGCTGTTGAACATATCCGGATCTATATGAAAGCGTTCCATGAACCAGAGCCAGAACCGGAAATGTATTTATTCTATTCCCGTGTAGGGGGAAAATATGTGAAACTGACAGAGCCTGCGATTGACAAGCGGATAAAAATATATGCGGCGGATGCCCGCAAAAGATGCCCGGAGGTTCCGCTGGATACCCACGCCCACCAGTTCCGCCATGCCAAAGCTACCCACTGGCTGGAAGATGGCATGAATATCATACAGATCAGTTTTCTCCTTGGCCACGCAAGCTTGGATACAACCATGCGTTATCTGGACATAACAACGGATGATAAACGGAAAGCGCTGGCTACGCTGGAGGGCGAAAAAGAAAAGAATGTCACAAAAAAATGGAAAGACAGCAGTGGCTCACTGGCTGGTTTCTGTGGCTTGAAACGCTGAAATCATTAAAACGAAATCCAAACTTTTCTCTGGAAGAATCCTTTATTTTCAAGTGATTTGCGGAAAAGTTTGGATTTCTCCTAAGTTTGGATTTGTGGGAATGTGTATAACTGGCTATCTTATGGAATTGTGGGTAACTCTGTTTGCAGGACGTGGGAAAGCTGCACTTTAGCTTTTCCATGTGCTGTGAATAGAGTTATCCATGATTCCATAGCCTGTTATGCACATTTCCATAATGCTTGTCTTTTGGTCTTTGGTTTCTTTGGTTCGGAATAGTGTGGTGCTGGCGGTCTATCTCTTATTTTCGGTTGCTTGCTTCTTTACCGTACATGAGCATTCGCGCCCGATTGCGATAGGTAAGCCTACAGTTTCAAATGTTTCCGGCTTTTCCCCCGCTTAGCACCGTGCGTGCGACTTTCACCGCACACGGCGCCCCATCGAAATTAGAAATTTTACGTTTTAAACATAACTTACACACTTCGTTACAGCATTAAAAAATTGGTTATTCGATTATAGACGTTCCCGCCAGTTTTCGCAGTTTATTCAGTTTTTCCAGTTGTTTTTTGTTCAGTTGGAGTTCCTTTAGGTACTTCTGGATTGTTTCTCCCAAAGTGGCATGGATTAAGATATGTACTGCTTCGGTTACAAGAACAAGGTTGCCATATTCATCTGTACCACCGTTTTCAAGCGGCACTTTATGGTGACAGCGAATGTCATACGGCATAAGGTCAACGCCAGTTACGGCGCACCTCCCATATTGAGCCGCAAACAGAGAAATCCGGTTGTCTGCAAACTCAATCGTTTTATCCAACACAGGGTTTTGCATGAGCCATATCATCGTATCGGTATTGATACCAAGATTTTTATGGATTTCTGCCCGTCCCTCCGATGTATACCGATTGACGGTTTTCTTTTTGTGCTGGGCGTTTCTTGTTTGGACATATCCCATTGGAATGAGAGGGTGTCCGTTCAGAAACCTTAGCTGTTTACTCTTGCCATACCGTTCCTTGATAAATCCACGTTCCAGTTTTCCTTTTGATGTCAATTCCCGCAGCCTGTTTGCCATTTGCAGCTTCAGTCCATAGGACAGCTTTGGAAAATCTACGCTGATGTGTGTTGCCAGACGGTAATAATTGTGCAGTCCGGCAACCACGGAATTGTATTGCTGAATGGCGATGTATTGCGCCCGGTCATCTGCCGGATTCTGTATCGCCCGGATAGCGGCAGATATTTTTCCCTTTGCCTGCTTTATGGCTTTATCGCTCATGTGTGAACAGACCACGTATTTTTTCCCTTTGGGGTAGACTTTCATCTTGAATCCCAAAAACTCCGAATACCGCTGTTTTAGATTGATGACTTTAGACTTTTCCGGGCTGATTTCCAGCCCGAGCCGGTCTTTTAGCCATAGCCGCGTTGCTTCAAACGCCTTTTCAGCGTCCTGCCGGCTCCGGCAAAAGATTTTGAAGTCGTCAGCGTACCTCACGATGTACATTTCTTTGAGTCTGCTCCGCCTGAGCGCCCGGTAGGTGTGACTTTTAATATCTGTACCGTGGGCGTTCTGCCGGGTTTTGTACTCGTAATGGGTAGGCATTTCCTCCCACTGGGAAGTCACCCACCAGTCAAGCTCGTTCAGCACTATGTTGGAGAGCAGTGGCGACAAAATGCCACCCTGCGGCGTTCCTTTGGTCGGAGTTGTCCTCGTTCCGTCTGGAAGCACCACCTGTGCCTTTAACATCTGCTTGACGATACACAGCAGCTTTTTATCCCGGATACCCATTTCCCACATCTGCCTTATCAGCTTTCCGTGGTTTACATTGTCAAAGAAGCCTTGAATGTCAATATCCACCGCATAATGAAGGTGCTGTATCTGTATGAGCCGACAGCATTGTGCTATGGCGTGTTCCGTAGAGCGGTTTGGGCGGAAGCCGTTGGAACGCTCATGGAACTTTGCTTCACAGATTGGTTCAAGCACTTGTAAAATACATTGTTGCACTATGCGGTCAACAATTGTAGGAATCCCCAGCGGTCTTGTTTTTCCGTTGGGTTTGGGGATTTCCACCCGTTTCACCGGGCGGGGAGTGTACCAACTGAACTGTTTTTGAATAAGCCGGACGTATTGTTCCTCACGAAGTGCGGCAAGGTCTTTAATTGTCCGCTTATCCACGCCGGGAGTACCACTTCCCTTGTTGCCCTTAATTGTCCGATATGCCAGCTTGATGTTTTCCTCACTTACAATAAAGTGCATAAGGTTCTGAAAAGTTTTTCCGTTCAGGCTGTCAGCATACAGACTGTCAAAGATGCTTTGCAGGTCGTAATACTCCGTATAGCGGATTTTGCTTTGTTTTGGTTTGTGCTTTTGCTGCTCCGAAGTCAACACAGGCACCCACCCCTTTCGGTTAGGATTTTCTTTGTCATACTCGAAGCTGTGTTTGTTATGTTTTCAGTTTTTGTTTCTAAATCCGACTGGCGGCTATCCCTCCACGGGCTTTTTATTCCCGCTTCATAGGTACTGTGCCACCACTTTCGCCGGAATTAAGATAAGTTATAGCGATAGTGGAATATCATAACTGATATACCAGCATTTCCTGCTGGTTTTCGCCTTTCCTCATCAGCGTGACATCAGCCTGCAACAGCTTTATCATTCACGTCCCGGTTTACCACGTTCCAACAATCCTATCATTGAATACTTTTAGGTGCTTCCTCTAAGCCTGTGTCCAATTCAAAGAATCTTACCGCCTGTAACGGTATGTGGACGTTCATAACAACCAATCTTACTAATCCACGGACACCCCAATTTAATGGGGAAATGCCTTTCGACAAATTCAAACGTTTAGACCCGTACATTCGGAAGTACGCCAGTATTTTCATACATTCTCACCATGAGTATCCGACACCCGGCATATAGGTGACGCCATCCACCTCTGGACAGGTTTCGTGCGGTAAAAAAAATCCCGCTTACGGTCACTCTCTGCCGACTTCACCGAGCTTTTGACGGTTAGACAGTTGCATACCGCCGCCAATCGGAGTATCAGTGTGGGCGTTTCAAGGCGTTACCCTATCATTCCACCCATCGGATTGTCAGTTCTCCTAAGATTTCAGGCTTTTTAGCCTGTCGACTTAGTGCGTAACCTTTTCAGTTACGAACGTGTCGCACGATTGTCGTTGCCGTAGCCCTCCATCAGATTGATTACGCCCCAGATACCAAGCCCTGCTCCAAGTGCTACAACAAGGGTCTGCAAAACGTCTACTGCGCTATTGAAAAATGCCATAAATATATCCTTTCTGCCGCGTCTGCGGCTGTCCGGCAAGCGGACAAAAGGCGGTCAGCATATGCCGCCGCACAAAAAAACCGCCCTCTGGTAAAGGCGGCTGTCCCCGCGCTGCGTAAGTTCTGCGGCGCGGCGGTATTCAGTTGTAAGGGGTGCGGCTCCTGCCGCTGTGTACTGCGCCGGAAAGTGGGGGCGCGTATCATGTAGCCGGTATGGATAGATGTGATTGCTTCAATCGCTCCTTTCTGTGTCCCGCTGTGCTGCCGGACGTTTTTTTCAGACTTGCGGGAAGTGAATAGCTTGCGTAGCAAGGTGTTCGCTTCCCGCAAGTTCACAAAGGGGTAGCAGCCGCAAGGCAGCGTAGGGGAAGTGTAGCTTCCCCTGTCCCCCGGCGGTCTGCCATGCTGTCACTGTTGCGGGATAAGCCCCCGGCGCGTGACATACTCCGTTGCAAAACGGCGGTGTTCCGCTTCCTTTTCCCGCCAATACTCCCATAATGCAGCGTCTGCGGCTTCCGCAACATTCATTAAAAACCGTTCAAGCTGCTTTTGTTTTTCCTCTGCGCTACGTTTCCTCATGGTCTGCGTCCTCCTGTAAGTCTGCTGCGTCAATCTCGTAATAGTCAAAGACTTCATCGGGCTTGACAATGGCGGGGCGGCGTTTAAGGTGTTTTTCCATGTCAAAGGCGTTCTTCGGGTCTGCGTCGGACAGGTACTTGTATTTCGGGTGCTTCGTTATGTCGAATTTGTCCGAAAAGAACGGGCGTACCCCGCGTAGCTGCAAGATACATTTCCCTCCGTCCATGACCGCGATTTCATCTTCCGTCATAAGCTGCTTTCCCAATTTCTGATAGTTCAGCCCATGCGAAAGCTCCCGCCCCCTTGTTTCGGAAGTGTTGAAGCTGTCTATCGTTTCCTTGCCTAAAATCTCCGATATTTCTTTGAGCGTCGTTTTTTCCTTGCCGCCCAAGAAAAGCGTGGTGTCGCAGTTGCCGACTATGGTATCGGCGTTGTCCTTGTAGATTGCCTTTAGCTGTGACTGGCTTTGCAAGATGATTGACGCGGAGATTTCCCGGCTCCGTATGGTTGCGATTAGCTTCTCGAATTTGGGGATTTGCCCGATATTGTAGGCTAAGAATCCGGCGCCTTACTGTCTCACGACAGCAGGTTTCCGAACCCTCGCCCCGGAACCGCACGTACACCTCTCGATGTATACGGCTCCCCACTATACATCCTCTACATTTATTTATGGATTCTGTCATAGCAGTCTCCACACACTACAAGCGTTTTTCTTTTCTTCTTGTTCATAATCGCTCCCCATTCCGTATTAACATCAAGGTCGCTCATACTTTTTACCTGATATACCTTAACCGCTGGCACATATGCGCCACACATTTCGCAGACATTCGCCTTATATCTGAAAAACAGTTCTTTGGGCTTGTTCATCTGCTCATATTCGGGTATGATGTCTGCATAACTTCCAAGGGCATATTTCACCCTGCGGAATCCCTCATTGTAGAGGACTGCATACTTTGTACCTTTCTGTGTTTTGTACGGCACTTTAAATTCTTTGTTTTTTGGTATATTTGAGCTTTGCTTTTGTCATCGTGATACGGTATTTTGCCGCAACGGTCTTGTATAGGCTGTATTCCATGACATAATGGAACTTATTTAATACGGAGACATTACTCGCAAGTCGGTAGTAATTGTAAATCCCCCGAATCTGCGCATTGTACTTCCGTACCATTTCATGCACTGGCAGAAAAATATAGTCGTTCCGCTGTAACGGCTTCCAGACTTCTTTTTCCCCTGCCCTTGACACGATTTTCAGCACACCGTATCCTAACAGTTTCCCCACCCATTTCTCTTTTGGCAGGTACAGCTTGATTTTGCCGGTGTAGGCTTTAACAGTCCCTTTTCCTTTGGCTTTTTTCAGCGCACTGTCGTTGCATACCGTAACGTCATAGCCGAGAAACCTCGCTTTGTCGTCACTGTTCGTGATGAGCGTCTTTTCCACAGACAATTCCAGTTTCAGCGTTTCCTCAAAGAACCTCCCAATATCGGACTTTATCTTTTCAGCGTCCTCTTTGCTTCCGATTACGCCAATAAGAAAATCATCGGCATACCGTACATATTGAATCCGCTTATAACCTGTGTCCATTGGGTCTCCCATAGGGATTTTCTGGAACCCTCTCTTTAACTCTGCCAGTCGGCGTACCGCTTCCTGCTTTTCTGTATCAGAGTAGCCGTCCCATTCTTTTCGGATTTTGGCTTTGCACCTTTGGCGGTATGACTGTTTTCTGGAATACTCATTGTTCCTTTTTCTGCCCGTACCTTTATCAAATCCCTTTTTGTAGCCCTCCATAAATCGGTCAAACTCATTAAGGTAGATGTTTGCAAGGATTGGGCTGATGCCAGAACCCTGGGCTATGCCGCTGAACGTAGCATTATATTCCCAGTTCTCCATATACCCTGCTTTGAGGAATTTCCAAATCAGCTCAATAAAGGCTTCATCTTTAATCCGCCTGCGCAGGATATTTATAAGGCTGTGGTGGTCTATCGTATCAAAATACGACTTTATATCTCCCTCCACAAACCATTTCACACCTGTAAAGTTCTGCTGTAACTGTAAGAGTGCCGTATGGCAGCTTCTGCCGGGTCTAAAGCCGTGGGAATAGTTGGAGAATGTCGGTTCATAAATACTTTCAAGAATCATCTTAATGACTTCCTCCACCAGTTTGTCGTCTGACGATGATATCCCAAGCGGTCTCATTTTCCCATTTTTCTTTTTGATATACTGTCTGCGGACAGGGTTCGGCTGATAACTGTGGTCTTTCACCGCATGGATAATCCGCTCCACTCTTTCTTTACCATAACCGTCGAGTGTCAGCCCATCTATGCCGGGTGTCATTGCGCCCTTGTTGGCGTAGATGTTTTGGAGAGCCTGCAAGTAGAAATCCTCATTATAAAGATTCCTGTACAGTCTCTCATACTTGTAGTTTTCCTCTTTCGAGTGTTTCTGTAGATTCTCCAAAATAATCTTTGGACTTCTCATGATGTCTCACACACCTTTCCTAAATTATTTCAGTCGTATAGCTGTCTCCCTTCGCCATGTGAACGGTATTACCGCCTCGGACTACTATGGAGACTCCGTAGCCATGCAGGATATTCAGACACTGTATGCCATAGCTTAAAATGGTAAGCGTTCCTGTTTAGGCTATCCTCGTTTAGGCTTGTCTGTACAAGCGTGTCATGTTGTCGGCTATGACGTTCGCCGTTTTCCGCTTATTGCGGCTGGCCAGTGCGGAATGTGATGTGTAGACGCAGTTCGCAAACTCCGCGTACACCCTGCACTGCCTGACGTATAATAGCTATCTTCCGTCAGTGCTGACGATAAAGCCCCTCTGGCTGTCATTTAAGCAGTGTAGCTGTTTAACCTCATACATGACATTTCATCTTGATGCCCGTTCACAGCCTGATAACTGGCTGAATAGCACCGTTGCCGACATGCTATACTCCCCGTCGGGTTTCCCTTTCGGATAAGTCGGTTGATGATAGGAATTAGGCTTCAAATGAAGCCCTCACATTGAACCTACTATCTTGCTAAAGATAGATTACAAACAAGCCCGCGCGGAACAAATGGGTTCCGCTTACGAGCGCACCGCAAATTCATCAAGTAAGCACCTAACATGGACGGGAAGCCGCCCGCCGTATTCATCATCTGCCTTGTCGCATAAAAGGTTGAATAACTGTGTGTAGAGAATACTCACGACAAAGTTAAAAGTGTCGTCGGTGTCGCTGATAATCACGAAAAGGGCGGTCTTTCTGTCGCCTATGGTGTCAAGCTCCATTTCGTCGGTTTCCATAAGCTCCCGCAGTTCCTTAAATAGCGATAGGTAATCCTTTGATGTTATCTCCGGATTTTCCCCCGCCCTAAACCGGGCGTGAACCTTTCAGCTCACCCGGCTTGCCATCAGGAACAGATTTTATTTCATCTCAATAACTCTCAACGTGGACAAGGCTTCTTAACTTATTGAGTTTTTCTTTCTGCTTTTGGTCAAGGCCTAGGATTTCCATATACTTTCTGATAATATCAGGGTTTGTGGCATGAATCAGATGATGTACATCTTCACATACCAACACCAGATTTTGATAGTTGTCCTTGCCGCCTAAATACCGTGGCACTTTGTGATGGCAATGAATATCGCCAATAGAAAGCACTTTGCCAGATACGGCACATTTTCCCATTTGGGCCGAATATAGTGAAAGCCTGTTATCGTTGTATTCGATAGTACGGTATAGAACCGGGTTCCTCATCAGGTAATGAAGAACCGTCATATCGATTCTGTCCAGATTCTTATGGATTTCGGCTCTGCCCTCGGGCGTATAAGAATTGATTTTGCGGTTCATGGACTTTGGGGGCTTGTGCCGTATGTAACCTACCGGGACAACTGCGTGTCCGGCTAAATATCGGAGCTGTTTGCTCTTCCCATACCGTTCCCTGATAACTTTTGGGACTTCACACGGAAGTTTCCTTTTCCTGACCTGTTTTGCAGTTTTAACCCGTTCTTTCAGTCTTGCCCGCAGGCTCTTGTGGACAGATAAGGCGAATGGCGTAAGGTCGTCGCAGACCTTTGTGGCTAATTGATAGTAGTCATGGATTCCCATTACATAAACGTTGTAGCGGCAAATCGCCTGATATTCAGTACGCTTGCCTTGTGACGGGAACTCAATGTCGTAAATCAGCCGTTTTAAGTTTGGTTTTATTTTCGCGATAGATTTCTCTCTGATATGGCTCTCCACTACATATTTGGTGCGTCCGTCGCTCCGTTTCCCACGGGGGATAACCTTTAGCTTGAAACCGAGAAACTCTGAATACTGCTCTTTCAGGTTAATCACCTTCGATTTTTCAGGGCTGATTTCAAGAGCGAGCCTTTCATGGAGCCAGCTTTTGGTTGCGTGGAATAGCTTCACTGCATTTTGATAGCTGTTTGTAAATATCTTAAAATCATCAGCATATCGGACGCAGGTAACTTCTTTCAGTTTTGTCCTCCGCAGTGCGGAAAACTTATGGCTTTTACTCACGCTTCCATTCGGATTGACTGTTTCCTTATACGGGAACTCTGTCGGTATTTCTTCCCATTGACTCGCAAGCCACCAATCTAATTCATTCAGAACTACATTGGAGAGCAGGGGCGAGATAATACCGCCCTGCGGCGTCCCGACTTCCGGGAATCCAATCCCGGCCACCTCCGCTTTTAACATAGCGGATAGGATACAGAGCAGCTTTTTGTCATGGATTCCCATTGTCCAGAGCTGTTTCAGCAGTTTTCCGTGGTTCACGTTGTCGAAGAACCCCTTGATGTCTATATCTACGACATAGTGGAGATTGCTTCTCTGCATATCCTTATGAACCTGAGCGATTGCGTGCTGTTGGTTCCTGTTAGGGCGGAATCCATAGCTATGGTCGTGGAATTTAGCCTCACATATCGGCTCCATGACCTGCAATACGCACTGTTGTATCAGCCTGTCCATAATTGTCGGTATTCCAAGCGGGCGTTTCTTTGTTGGGTCATTTCCTTTCGGAATCTCTACCCGCCGGACACTTTGCGGAACGTACCAGTCTAACTTGTGCTGTACGGAAGAAATTAGCTGTTCATCAGAGAGTGTTGCTAATTCTGTAATTGTTTTTCCATCTGTGCCGGGTGTCATGCTCCCATGATTTTTCTTGATGTTGCGGTATGCCAGCCGTATATTTTCGGGCAATGCAATGATTTCAACCAGATGTTTGAAAACTTTACCCTTACTGCTGTCGGCGTACAGCTTATCTTGAATTTCCTGAAAGTCATAATACTCGGCGTGCCTTAACTTATCTTTCTTTTGTGCCTTTCCTGTTGCCATAGTCGGTTACTTGTCCTCACTTTCGTTTGGATTTTCGCCTTTCTTAGTCCTACTCGAACCTATGCGTGTTTATTGAATATGATTTTGTTTCTGTTCCTGACTACAGCCCGTCCCTCCACCGCTTACTTTGTTCACGGCTTCACAGGTAGCATGGCTGCTCTTTCCTCCCGGATTAAGAACGGTTATACCGCACCTCCCATAAAAGGCGGCACGATTTTCCCGCCCATTGCTTCATCATGCGTATCCACTCCACATCCGGGGCTTTCCACGTTCCGATATTCCTATCTTTGCATAATACCCTTAACCCTGCCCTTTAGGCCTGTATGCCTGATGGTGCCTGTAACACCATAGGGAATTTCATATCGACAAATCTTACTTTACCCCACATACGCCGTTTTCACGGCTATGGCATTTCTGCCATATCCCGTTATAGACCTGTACATTCGGGCTTTTGTCAGCGGTAGTCAGCCGCATTCTGGACATAGGTACTTTATAGACCTCCGGCCTAACACCCCCGGCCACCTCTGGCTCGGCTTTGCTTTATCCCCCAAAGGGGACAGTCGCGGGTGCAGACAGCCGACTTCAGCGTGCTGTGTCAGTCGCGGGAAATACGTCCCGTTTCTTCCAACGCAGTATCAAGGGAAGCGTTTCAGGGCGTTACCCCGTCATTCCACTTCTCGGAATATCAGTTAGAAAGGCTATAGCCTTTCCGTCACTTTTACCTCTTTGCAGGAAAATCCCACGCAGAGTTTATATGCGACAACGTGTCGCTGCACTGTCGAATGGGGCTAACCTCGCGCCGCATGAGATAAGTATGCTTTTTGCGGTCTTGCCCGCCGCAAGTTTGTATTTTTTGTACTGCTTGACTGCAAAATGTTCCGGGTCTTTTTCTTCCAGACGTTCAAACATGAGGTCAACCGGGTTCTGGAAGTCCTCGTCGTCCTCGCGGGCTTCCGACGCATTTATCATTTCAAGCAGCGTCGTGAAGTTCTTCTCGTCCTCCGGGGCTTCATACCAGATATAGCCGATTAGCGCGGTGTAGTAGAGCTTTTCCGCTTTCACCCAGAAATCCTCGCCGGATTTTTCCCCGTCGCCTTTGGTGTTGGCGATAATGGTATTGACTAACTTCAAAATGTCCTTTTCGCTCCGCAGATAGGCAAAGGGATTGTATTTCATGGATTTTTTGAAGTTAATCGTATTTAGCACTTTGATACGGTATTTGTACCGCTGTAACATTTTCCCGGTTTCCAAAATCAGTGTTCCTTTCGGGTCAGTGACGATATACGACGTTGGAAAATCCTTTGACGTACATTGCATGAGCGACGGTTTCACAAAGAACCGGGTCTTGCCGCTGCCGGAACCGCCGATTACAAGGATATTTTTGTTTCTTGCGTATTTCGGCTGCTTCGGGCGGCTGTTCATGGTAAGCCGTTCCGTCTGCGTTAGGGGGATATTGTTCTCAAATACCGGGTCGGTGTACGGCTTTATGTCGTCAGCCCCGCCCCAACGCGCCGAACCGTATTCTGTCCCGCGGCGGTATTTCTTCGCGTTCTTGCCTTTGGTGTAGATAATCAGCCGGACAATGACCGCCCCCGCAATGCCTAAAGCTAAGTCTGCCGGGTAGAAGCTCGGCGCGATACTGGAAAAGGCGGCGGTAAAACCGTCCCCAAGATGTAGCAGCTTTGCGCTCGCGTCCGCGCCGGGGGAGAGCCGGACAGCCGCGCCCACTTTATCAAAGAGCCAGACAAAGAGCAGATACGGGAGATTTAAGATAAGCAGCTTCTTGATTTCCGGCTTCATAGCGATACCTCCCTGTCTTTGTTCTTGACCTTTGCCCGTTCCGCGTTCTTGCCCTGTGCAGCTTCTTTGAGGGTAGAGAGCAGCTTTCGGATTGAGGGCTTTTTCTCCTGTGTCAGCTTTTTTGCGGAAAATTCCTTAAAGGCGGCGGTCAGCACGTCCGCGTCCCGCCCCTTGAAGAAAACCAGATAGCGGGGCGGGCTTTCCGTCGCGTCCTTTTTCAGCGCAAAGTCGATACCGTACTTTTTCGCCGTACTCTCAAAGGCTTTGATATTGCCCTCGGTAATCTCAATGTTGGAAACGCCCGCGTTCTGCTTCATAAGCTGCTTTAAGCTCTGCTTGCCCTGTGGCGGTTTTGCAAGCTGCTTTTTGCCCTTTGACAGTATGGCTTTCATTGCCTTTTGGAGCGTCTGCGCGGTCAGCTTCCCGGTCTTGATGTAAAGGGCTATGGTCTTTTCGTTTACTTCGTCCTGCAATTTGTCGCGTCCTCCTTTCGCGTTTCTTTATGGGGCGGCGGTCAGATACGCACCCGCAGCCCGTTCAAGTCCTCGGCTCTGATACCCACAAGATACCAGTTGTCGCCGTACTCAATCCGGGTCGGCTTCCACTTGCCCCGCACGAATACGTCAAAGCACTCGCCGCAATGCAAGCCCCCGTAGTAGCTGTTTAAGTCAAAGCGGATGTCGTAACGGTCGGTGCGCTCGTCAAATACCAATGCTCCTGTCATTTTCTGTGCCATAATAAAATCCTCCTTTTGTGGTTGTGGGTGGTTACAGGCTTTCGCCCTCGTTGCATGAATAATAGTCCGGGTCGCCGTACTGCGGCTTTTTCGGTGACAGTGCGCCGCTTGCCATGTCATGGGCGACAAGGGAAGTGTAATAATTGCCGATAGTGGACGGGGCGTTGAAAAGGGCTGCTTTCAGATATTGCTTGATGTTGCGGATTTTCGTTGTGTTCTCCCGCATACAGTCAAGCACAAAGCGGATATGCTCGCCGTCCAGTTTCATAAACTTAGATTTCACAAGCTCTGCCGGGTAGTCGTCCCCCGCAATCCGTACCCGCTTTCTGGCGGTGCATACGGTTTCAAGCATGAGGTCTACAATCTCGTCAAGCCTGTCACTGTCAAACTTCATGTCCTGTTTGAGAATGTCGTAGTCGATATTGTCCTTGATGATTTCCCGGTATATATCAACTGCGCTCTGTGCTGTCGCTTCCGTTCCTTTCCGTTCCGGCGGCGCAGCCGCTTCCCCGCAAGGAGAGGGGTTAGGGGAAAGGATAGGAATGGAATGGGTACTTGATAAATCCGTATTTGATTTTTCTTTTTTTGGTAAGTCAGTTCTTTGTATATCTTTATTTAATTGCGTTGGATTTTCCAACGTAGGTTTTTCCAATGTAGGTTTTTCCTGCGTTGGATTATCCAATGTTGGATTTTCCAATGTAGGTAAATCCGGCGTAGGCGGCTGTGGCTGCTCGAATATCACATAGTCCGCGCCCCGCAAGCGTCCTTTCTCGTCGCGCTCCCTTGACCGGACGATATACCCGGCGCGTTCAAGCTCCTTAATGGCTTCGCGGATAGCGTCTATCTTCTCCCGGTTGATAAGGGATAAGCCTTTCAAGGTGTAGTCCCAATCTTCGGGGAGTGACAGCATTTGCGACAACAGCCCTTTTGCTTTTAGGGATAGCTCCTTGTTGCGTAGGTGGTGGTTGCTCATAACAGTGTAGCCCTTGTCTCGTTCCACTCTGAAAACTGCCATAGTTCATAGCTCCTTTGCTTTGGATTTGTTACGCAGTAGAAACGCGGTTTCGGGGGATAAGGTATAAATCCCTTTCCGCGCCAGATACGCGCCCGGAAAACCGCTTGTAGCAAGGCTTTTTCTGCCCCTACTGCGTAACAAAGGGCATGAAAAAAGCGGCGTTCCTGTTCTCCCATGTAGAGAGTAAGAAACGCCGCTTCTGCGTCGTATTCAGTTTTTAGTACAATACCCTGCTTGTCCGTCGCTCGAAAAACCTTGATTTTCCAGTGTTTTCAAAAGTATCGTTATCTAACGTCAGCTTTCAACCGTCCGGCATTCCAGCGTATGATAAGTGATATAGAATCGGGAAAGATAGGCTGTGTGATTACCAAAGACCTTTCAAGGCTTGGGCGCAATTATATTGAGTCTGGCAGCTACATGGAAGTATTTTTCCCAAAACATAATGTACGCTACATAGCTATTACGGACAATTACGACAGCCTGAACAAGCAGGAAATGGACATAGCGCCGTTTAAAAATATCCTGAATGATATGTATAGCAGGGATATTTCAAAGAAAGTGCTTGCAGGGCGCATGACACGCTCAAGGCAGGGGAAGTTCTGCGGAGGACAGCCACTTTTGGGACTGATGCGTGATCCTGATGACAACGGGCATCTTATCATTGATCCGGAAACTGCGCCGATTATCAGACGGATATTTGACCTTGCACTTGACGGATTTGGGAACATGAAAGATTGAAAATGAGAAGTAGAGGGTATCCATTCCCTTAATCGCATCACAAACAAGCCATCTTTCGGTGGCTGCTTTAAAAATTGAATATTGAGAATGTTAAGGTTACGCAGTAGCTGGCTTGATCTTATAACCTTGATTCCTTGCTATGATGATTGCCTGCTCTACCGTAATCTCACGGTCTGCAGGCGGCAGGTCGGATTTCCGGTAAAGTTCTGCATTATAGTTTTCTCCGTTCTTCAACATGTGGTATAATGCAGTCAGAAGCATTCTTGCTATGGCAATGATTGCTTTCTTGTGACCGCGACGCTTTTTGAGACGGAGATAGCGGTTGCGAATCTCAGGATGCTTTTTGCTGGTAACAACAGCATTGGCGCACTGCACAAGCAGCGGCTTGATGTAGCATCCTGCTTTGGAGACCCGGACAGATTTTTTCTTCCCTGCACTTTCATTGTTGGTCGGTGTAAGACCAGCCCATGAGCACAAGTGTTTCGCCGAAGGAAAAGCCTCCATGTTGGTACCGATCTCGGAAATGATTCCGATGGCAGTGAAAATACTGCTGATACTAGGAGCGGTTTGGAGAATGGCAAGTTCCTGCTGATAGGGAGCGGCGAGCGCAAGAATGAGTTCTTCAAGCTCTGCCTTCCGGGATTCAAGGTCTTCAAAGTGACCTTTGATCACCTTAAGTTTACCGGCTTGCTCCGGTGTGATAAAGCCGTCAATGGCATCACGGAGTTCAGGGAGTTTCTTTTTCAAACTTTTGTAGACGAGAGGTTCAAGGTCAAAGGAAGTATCTGCGGGATTTTCCAAAAGTTTATCCAGTATCGCCTGAGCAGATTTGCCGAAGGTGTCCGAGACAACGTTTCCCAACTGGATATTGGAAACCGTGAGACAGTTCTGCAAACGATTCTTTTCACTTGATTTAAAGCAGGTCAGTTTGAAACGGTAACGCATAAGGTCGCGGAGCTGACGAATGTCAGCGGGGGGCATAAAGCTGCCAGCAACAAGGTCATGCTTAAACAGGTCAGCAATCCATTTGGCATCTTTCTTGTCAGTTTTCTTTCCACGGATAGCCTTAACATATTTGGGATGGGCAAGGACGATCGTACAATCATTTTCCAAAATGTTGTAAACGGGGATCCAGTATTTACCGGTGGATTCCATACAGACATCCCTGCAATTCCGGTGGAGAAGCCATTGTAACAAATCTTTCAGACCCTTCGTGTAGGTCGAAAAACGGTGGCTCTCATAGGTGGTCACACCTTTGCTGTTAGTAGAAGCAATGCAGGCCACTACAAAAGTTTTGTGGACATTAATGCCACAACAGATTTTGTACACGATTTTTAAAGCCATAGGGACTCCTTTCAGAACCTAAAGGTTCGACAAAGATGATAGGGAGAGACGGCATTGACTGAACGCCTAAGCCATAAACGAGATTGTTTATACAAAGATAAGATTACGTGCTTGTAATGCGAACTTGTTCGCTATGCACACTTATTTGTGCTTGAAAAGGCGGACTACACATATAAATATACGGTCATCCGGCAAGCCGGACAGCCCACTCACCTCCCCGTGATTTGTAGTATACCGAGTTCCCTACAAGAAGAAATATAAAGAAAAAATAGGCTCAGGGAAACCATTTTCATTACGTTTTGTGCCTGAGCGAAGCGAAAGGAATGGATATAAATATGCAAGGTTTTGATGGAAGAACGGATACCGATTACTAGAATGCAGAAGGGAACGGACTGTGATGTGAATTATTATGCTTGGAGCGGTTCACGCATATCAACCATTTTGAGAAATCCATTTTACAAGGGCGCACATGTTGTCTGCAAGACACACCAGAAGGGGATACGTTCCAATACTTACAACATCATTCCGAGGGAGCAGAGGGAAGTCATAGAGGACTGCCACGAAGCGATTATCCCTAAAGCGGAGTGGGATAAGGTTCAGCAGCTTATAGACCGCAGACCGCCGATTATGAAGGGGAATAGCTGCCCGTATTATAATATTTTTCATGGCATTGTCTACTGTGCCACCTGTGGGAAGTCCATGCAGGTGCGTTATGAAAAAGTCGGGAGGATGGACAAAGACCGCCGAACAGGGAAAGAATGTGAGCCGATAGACAAGGCATATTATATCTGTCAGACTTATAACCGTTTAGGGAAAAATGCCTGTACAAGCCATAAAATTGAAGCAAGGGATTTATACAATCTTGTGCTTTCGGACGTACAGGAAGTTGCGGCTATGGCATTAAAGGACAAAGAGGCGTTTTATGGCAGACTGAGCCGGAGGATGGAAAAACAGTACCTTGCGGATACGGACAGTCTGAAAAAGGAATACGAGAATCTTGCACAGCGCAATCAGGAGATAGATGATACTTTCATCAGCTTGTATGCGGATAAGGCAAAGGGTATACTTACGGAAAAGCGTTTCCTGAAGCTGACAGACGCAATGGAAAAGGAACAGGAAAGCAACCAAAAACGTATGCAGGAGATAACGGCACTTATCAGTGAGGAGGAACATTCAGAGGGTGATGTGCAGATGTTCATGGGAGAAATTAGGCGTTATGCCGCTATTACGGAACTTGACGAAACGGTGTTAAACCGACTGATTAACCGCATACTGATTGGAGAGCCTAAGAAAGTTGAAGGGGTAAAGACACAGGAAGTGCGGATTGTTTATAATTTTGTTGGGGAATTGTAAAAAATCAGAAGCTATGTCTGCGGTTATTCAGCAGATGTGGCTTCTTCTAACATTAGATGTTCAAGTTTTGAAATATCAGGGAAAACAATCTTTTTTCCACGTGCGTGAAGCTGTAGTATTCGTTTTATCTTCGTGCTTATTTCAGTCTGAATGGAGTATTTAACGGGTACAGGATTGTTGTTACGGGTATGTATATGGTCAAGATATTTTTCTGTAATTGGAAACATATTCTGTAAAAGAAATGCAGCTTGCTTTCCGTCATATTCTCCCATAACAATAGTTAGACAATTCCCATATTTTTCTATCTGTTTATTATAAATTGCCTGAAATTTTTCAACACGACTGCTGAGGGGAACCAACCAAAGTAAGGATGTTTTTTCATCACGCATACAGTAGAAAGTTGGGCGATAGTTGCCATTTTCCTTATTTTGCATAAGGTTTGGATCATTTGCTTTAATAAAATATTCGTCTTTAATATGATAAACATATCCTTCTTGGTAATCCATAATGTTCTCTCCGTAAAAATAGCCTTATCACTTGAGGGATAAGGCTAGAATTTTCAAGCCGGACATTTGTTAGACGCTTCCGGTGAGCGAGCAATATTTTCAAGCCGTACATTTATTAGTCGCAGACGGTGTGCGAACAATATTTTCGATGGCGGATTGCTCCGTCTCTAATAGTATTATATGAAATTACGTCAGTTATGTCAAATATATTTTGAAAAATGACAAAAGATATGGAGATTGGTATTAAAATATGGTATGCTTAAACTAAAAGCATTTTAATAATATGAGAATCAGAATTTTATACGGAAATTCCGAAAATATGCTACGATTAAAAATTTGGATGAGGCAGCAATACTTTTATCTTTTTTAGTGGGGGATATCAAAGTAAGTTGTGTTTTGGATAATAAATGCTGAATGACATAAAATTATGATCGTACAATAAATGATTAAAATTTTGGAGGTACTTTAGTGGATATTAAACCATATGATAAAACAATACGAGATTTATTAGGATCTAAACGACAATTTATAATTCCACGATTTCAGCGAGAATATTCATGGGATAAGAAAAATTATCAAGAGTTTTTGGATGATATGATTGGAAATCTTATAATAAATAATGGAAAAATATCTTCCAGCCAATATTTCCTAGGGACAATGTTGTTCATTGGAAATTTTACAGAAGGAACTGAACAAGAAATACAGGTAGTAGATGGTCAACAGCGTCTGACGACAATAACTATTATGTTTTCAGCATTATCTGATAGATTTATAGAATTAAATGAGAATACATTAAGTAGACAAATTTTTACTTATATTATGACAGAAGATGATGATGGAAATGAGGTTAGAATATTAAAAAGTAAAACAAATTATCCATTTTTTGCTTATTTTATTCAACTTATGAGTTGAAAGTTCTCAATAAAAAAAATAACCCTTTCGTATGGATTTATGGTATCTTTAAGTTGCAACACTTAAGAAAGATATAAACCACTGAAAGAGTTATTTCATGTATGAGTTTACCATACTTTCCAGTGGTTAACCATACGATTATGATGAATTTTATTGAAAATGTTTTATGCCACTTTGAATCCTGTTTTTCCCGCAAGGCTGCTTTCCGCTGGTTTGTAACCATTATCATAGGGCTTATGCTCCGTTCAGATAAACTTGGTGTCACTTCTGTCATCCGTGACCTTGCACTAAGTCCGGGCTGCTATGATTCCATGCTGCATTTTTTCAGGGCATCCTCATGGTCGTTGGAGGAAATCCGTAAACGTTGGTTCTCCGCTGTCAGGCTGTATGCTCCCCTCTATAGGGAGGGGAACTACCACGTCCTTGTGGGCGACGGGGTGAAGCAGTCCAAGGAAGGGCGCCGTATGCCAGGGGTGAAAAAGCTGTTCCAGGAATCCGAAAACTCCGCAAAACCGGAGTACATCCATGGGCATATGTTCGGTGGTCTTGGCATCTTAGCCGGAAGTGTACGGAATTGGGCCTGCATTCCTTTGAGTATCCGGCTCCATGACGGCCTGCAGGCTGCCATGGAGTGGAAAGGCGCATCTGTTTCTGAGGCTTCCCATGTGGTGCAGATGGTGGAAGATGCTTATCGCGCAGCCCTTACTTTTGGGAATTCCCTGCTCTTGCTGGACAGATATTTTCTTACTGTACCGGCACTTGAAAAGCTGAAATCCCTCAACGGCAGCGGGGATGTACACATGGAGATCGTCACCAAGGCCAAAAAGTCCTGTACCGCATTTGAAAGGCCAGGCCCCCGCAAACCCGGAAGGGGACGGCCTGCCAAAAAAGGAGCGGCTGTCCACCTGAAAGAACTGTTCGCTTCACGCGGGGGGCAATTCCAGAAAACGGAGATTGAACTTTATGGAAAAAGGGAATCCATCCGTTACTACTGCATTGACCTGTTATGGGGGCAGAAGCTGTATCAGGAACTGCGCTTCGTCCTGGTGGAAATGAATGGCGTCCAGGGCATCCTTGCAAGCACCAGCCTGGAGCTGGATCCGCTGTCCATCATCCGGCTCTACAGCTACCGGTTCCGGATTGAATGTACATTCCGCGAACTGAAGCAGCAGATTGGGGCGTTCTGTTACCACTTCTGGTCAAAGTACATGCCGAAGCTAAGCTACTACCAGAAGAAAGGGGAGCCTACGCCCATGGAGAGGGTGGAAGGTGAAAAACCCCGCCAAAAAGTGTTGGAAGCCGTTCGTGCCATTGAGATGCACATGGCACTGTCCTGTATTGCAATGGGAATTCTGCAGAGCCTTTCTATCTGCTTTATTGGGAAGGTTAGTTCTAGCCAGATCCGTTACCAGAGGACACCTTCCCAAGGAAGGGTTTCGGAAGCCACCCTTATGTACTACTTCCGAAAACATTTTTTCCGCCTTTTGGCGCAAAAACCCGAATTATACATAACGCGAATAATTCAGAGGCTACAGGAAAAGTCAGAAGAACAATGGGATTTTCTGGCTTCTTAGTGGTACAAACTTTCAACTGTCAAGTATTCAAGATAAAAATAAAAAGACAAGTGCAGAAGCAGTTACCGAAGAAGAACATTGCATAAAAGAAACTTACGAATATTTTAAAAGTCAGCTAAATGAAACAAAACTGAAAGATATGCTGAAACGAAAACATGGTAGCGAAATAGTAGATTCTCTTTTAGAAGTCGATATTTTAAAAGCACTCCGAGATCAAGTCCTTAATTCTACATTTGTTTCAATTTCAACTACAGATCGGGATCAAGCAAACAAAATATTTGAAATTTTGAATGCAAAGGGGAAAAGATTAGCACATATTGATTTAATAAAAAATTAATTGTTTGAGTTATTGAATAAGGTAGAACCTGCAGATTTTGCAGACGAATCTTGGAAGAAACTTAAGTCAATATTATGTTCTGGAAAAGAGAGCGTCGGATTAGCAACATTTTATCAGCATTATTGGTCTTCAAAGTATAAGAAGGTATATTCTAATAAATTATATGAATCATTTAATGCAGTTATAGCGAAAAACGAGATAACATATACACAATTTCTTAATGATTTAATTAAAAATGCAATAATTTACATGCAGATAGTTAATCCTAAAAGGGAGGACTACGATAATAGGAAGCTTCCTGTATACTTTAAATAGGTCAAGAGATTGACACAAAAAAATACCTCAAGTAAATTTAGATTATTACTGACCCAGCAAGTTGGTAAAATCTAAAGAATACAAGAGGTATCTAAAATGAATGTTAAAGGAACAAAAAAGAAAAATCAAGTAGTAACAGCAAATATTTTTGAGCAGCAGGAGCTTTTGAAAAAGGCGGAGGCGATCAAAGAAAGTCTTACAGCTTCAACCTGGCGTGAGTTGGAAACCAATGGTAAGTTTGATAAAAACGAAAAACTCTCCTTTATCAGTGATGACATGCTTATCTTAGGATGCGATGTGGGCAGTGAAACACACTATATGAGAGCAATCGATACCAGGGGAAGGGAACTCAGTAAGTCCGTATATTCATTCAACAATGATTCTGAGGGGTTTCAGAGTGCAAAGGAGTGGGCAGTACAGATAGCTGCTGAACATAATAAGAGCCAGATAGTACTTGGCTTAGAGCCGACCGGCCACTACTGGTTCTGCCTTGCGGCATGGATGATTTCAAATGGGATCAGCGTTGTTCAGGTAAATCCTTATGC
>KE159535.1:28959-29491 GCA_000403215.2 Lachnospiraceae bacterium A4 | reverse complement strand
TGACTGTCATACACTTTTGGCTCTGTTTTATGAGGTAAAAATTTAAAGAAAAGTCTGTAAAATAAATAATTTAGGACTTGACATTATAGGAAGGAATACTTTGTAATAGTTCAAAGCTTGAATTGTATTAATAACTATTTTAATGTAGTGCAAGTAAGAATTGCATTATTGGCTCTTTTTGAAGCTAAACAACGTGGAATTATTGACTTTTCAATGTTAAAATCCGCAATTCTATATCTAGAAAATTTTCATTTTGCATATAATGCAGTTTTATCGAGTAGACTTAATCGACTTGAAAAGATATACTCTACTTTTGCTATTGAATTACGGAAAACAACTCAAAAAAATGATGCACAAAATATAATTTAGAAAAAACTTATTATACCATTAGATGCTCTTTTTCCTAAGTTTGATGAATTTTATAAAAAGTTTATTGAACTTAGGAATTGTGCAAAAATAAATTTACACTTTCATCCATTGACAATTACCTTCTGGGTTTGATTACATAGTTCCAGTTTCCCAAAATCTCACA
>KE159535.1:27874-28439 GCA_000403215.2 Lachnospiraceae bacterium A4 | reverse complement strand
ATAATACGAATTCGTTCTTCCATGGTCATACCTCCGTATGGCCATTATACCATATATTGCCAAAACAGTAAATTTATTTTTGCACAGTTCCTTAGCTATTCAAAATCAGAAAAACCCTCTAATGTGAAAACAAAATATGCTGTTAATAAATTAAACAAATATTTTTCAAATAAGGAAATTTTTTTTGATGATGGAAGCGTTGAACATATAGTTTCAGAAACAGAAGGCGAAAATGCTCTCAACATTGGCAATTTAGTTTTATTAGAACAGGTGCTTAATGGAGAAGCAGGGCATAAGTGTTACATAGATAAAATCCATATATATCAAAAGTCGTGTTATATTTGGGTAAAAAAGTTTATTGAAAATTACACTCAATGGAATGAATCAATGATCAAAGAAAGGGCAAAGAAATTGGCAAGAATATATTATGAAGATATATTAAAAAGGGATATTGAGCAATCTTAATAAAAAACTTATGAGTTGAAAGTTCTCAATAAAAAAAATAACCCTTTCGTATGGATTTATGGTATCTTTAAGTTGCAACACTTAAGAAAGATATAAACCA
>KE159535.1:0-26824 GCA_000403215.2 Lachnospiraceae bacterium A4 | reverse complement strand
GCAGAGCCTTTCTATCTGCTTTATTGGGAAGGTTAGTTCTAGCCAGATCCGTTACCAGAGGACACCTTCCCAAGGAAGGGTTTCGGAAGCCACCCTTATGTACTACTTCCGAAAACATTTTTTCCGCCTTTTGGCGCAAAAACCCGAATTATACATAACGCGAATAATTCAGAGGCTACAGGAAAAGTCAGAAGAACAATGGGATTTTCTGGCTTCTTAGTGGTACAAACTTTCAACTGTCAAGTAAAAAAGAAAAATAATTTTTTGGCATATGGAGCTGTCGCGTTTTGATGCGGCAGTTCTTTTTTGTGCGCAAAATTAAACTCATCACTTGACAATGTTGCATAGAGCTTATGAGCCAGGATGAGATTGCGGTCATGGACGGGGGAAAGTGCATCATGCAGCTTAGAGGGGTAAGACCGTTCTTCTCCAACAAGTTTGACATTACAAAGCACAAGCAGTACCGCCTTTTGTCCGACTATGACGAGAAAAACGCCTTTGACATCGAAAAATATGTAAAGAACCTGTGCAAAGCAAAAGTCAGGGACAATGACACCGTTGATGAGGTGGAGGATGCGGGCGTGATTGAAGCATGACAACTGAATATTGAAAAACTGAATATGGAACCCGTAAACCAGCAGTAAAACTTTTGGACAAAAAGTCCAGAAGTTAAGAAACGGAGTTTTGAATGTACTTGGGAAAGGACAAAAAACAAAGCGCCCGGCACAGCCAATCGCCAAACTGAATGTGCCGGATGCCCGCAGGGTTCTTCCTAAAGGATTGCCCTGTCTTTATTTTACCATAAGGCAGGGCATTTTAACACGAAAAACTCTTTCAGAAACCAGACAAAAACTATTTTTGAGAAAGAAAGAGGTAGAAACATGGCATTTTTTACAACAGCGGTAACAGGTGTGAATTGTGAGTAAAGTGAAAAATGGGAAGAACAAGCAAAGTGAAAATCTGGTGTATGTAGATAGCCCTCATAAAAGAAACATGGTAAAATCTTAGAAGAAACGAGGTAAATCAATATGGAAAAGCAGGTTTATATCACAGAGGAAGAACGGGCAAAGTGCCAAAAGGTGGCGGATGCGTTTGCGGAGCTGTATGAAATGGAAAATATCGTAGTGCTTGATGCGGGCAGATATGGTTTTGTGGAATTGAAATATTATAAGCCGCCGTATGGATTTGAAGAAGATGCAACCTTTACGGACAGCAGGGTATTGTTTGATGCGCTTTGGCAGGAATGGTTTAATACAACACTATATCTGACAGCAAAGGAAATGAAGTTAGATGATATTCTCTATGGGGAAGTATTCAGCCGCCTTTCAAAAGAAAAACAATCGGCAATTATCGGGAGAAAAGCTGACTTCGCACAAAAGGCAGGTATAACTCTATAAAATGAGTTTTACGAAAAGAAAACACTCTATGTAGAGGATAAAAAAGATTAGAAAAGCTCTGTGTACGATAATATGCAGGGCTTTTTGCTTTTGGACATAATGTCTAAAAGTTATAAAAAGGGAATGAATGAGATGGATTCCGTAGGCGTAGTAGCATTGTGGAAAAGTGTATAACTGCCTATTTTATGGAGTTGTGGGTAACTATGTTTGCAGGACGTGGGAAAGCTGCACTTTGCTTTTCCATGTGCTGTGAATATAGTTATCCATAACGGAATAGGCAGTTATACACTTTTCCATGATGCGATTTTGTAATATGTTCACGGTCTAGGATTGCTTGAGAAGTATATGTTAGTTTTATAGCCTTCATGCAGTCTGCTCTCTACGTCGATTGTTCCGTGATGTGCTTCAATAATCTGCCGTACTAAGAGAAGTCCTAAACCATGACGAAGATCTAAGCGGTCATCGATACTTTCCATGTAATGTGGTTTGTTTTTCAGTTCTTCTAACTTTTCAGCAGAAATACCAATACCATTATCCTGAACGGTTAAAAGCAGTCTGTTTTCTGTTATTTGCAGTGACAAAGTAATTATGCAGCCTTTGGGATTGCTGTGAATGCTGTTTTGAACCAGATTATTTACGGCTCGTGTAATCAGTTTTGTATCACATTCTATCATGCTGTTTTCGGAGTCAGGAGAAATATTTACCTCTAAAGAATAGGACTCCGACAGACCGCTGTTTATCAGGTCTATCGCGTAGGAACGTAATAGTTTTGAAAGCCGGGTATTTTCTTTCTGTAGAGGCTGCATTTCATATTCAAGCTTTGACACGAGATTCAAGTCCTGCACTAAATCTTTTATTTTGATACTTTGCCGGGATATAACGGCAGCCTGTTCCTTAATTTGGTTGCTGGCATTTTTGTCATTAACAATTCTATCCGCATATCCCATAATCATGGATAACGGAGTGCGAATGTCATGGGATACACCGCTGATCCAATTTGCCCGTGCGGTGTTTTGGCGGCTGATGATATTGGATGCTTTATTTATACTGTCAGCTATTTCTGACAGTTCTCCGCTTACAGAAAGGTTGATGCTTTTCCCTTCTGACAAGGTTGCAATCGAGGATATAATTGGCTCTGTATTTTTGCTGATTTTCGCTTTAGAACGTGAATAGGCGAGAAACAGAACCAGCAGGTCGAATACAAGGATGCCGAGAAAAAAGAGAGGGACTTTACGAACCGTATCAATGGGATAATAATTGCTGGTAATTTTCATATAGCTGTTTTGGGGATAACCAATAACTAATAAGCCGTTTTCATCACTCCATACAAATACGGGATAGTCTTTCAAATATCCTCTAGAAAATATTGCAATATCCTGAATGGAATATTCAGTTGGAATTTCCTCTGGTAAATTTACAGTCCAATTGCAGGAGCCTTCTGTATTCAGATACATTGCCCATAAAAAGTTGGTTATTAACATTCTTTCTGCCTCGTCCGTTATGCCGTTGGAAGAGGAAGCTGCCGCCACTTCCTTTAGCATATTCTGTGGAGAGGTACTTCCAAAGTTTTTTGATACTGCACTGTAAAATGTAAAAGCGAATGCAGCTATGTTCAACACAACAAGAGATGAAATAAGTCCAATAAAAGACAGTAAATGTTTTGAAATATATTTGCTGAATACTTTCATGGCTTCACTTCCTTGCATTTAATTTATAACCAAGTCCTTTAATGGTTATGAGTGATACAGGTTTTGAAGGATCAGTTTCAATTTTTTCACGTATGCGCCGGATATGGGCATTCAGGCTGTTTTCATACCCAAAAGGATTATCGCCCCATAATGCCTCGCATAAGGCATCAATGCTTACAATTCTCCCTTCGTTGCGGGATAACGTTTCTAACAGTGTGTGTTCTTTTGCGGTCAAAGTAACTATAATTCCATTTTTATTAACTTCGGCACGACTGAAATCTATCGTGCAGCCTTCCAGCTCTAATAATGGGGAATCTGCTTTATAACATCGGCGTAAAACTGCATGGACACGCAGTAACAGCTCCTGTGGCAAAAAAGGCTTTACCACATAATCATCTGCCCCAAGTCCTAAGCCTGCAAGTTTATCAGCCGCTTCATCTTTGGCTGTCAGAAATATAATTGGAATATCTGTAAATGTCCGTAATTTCTTCATAAGGGAAAAACCGTCCCCGTCCGGCAGCATAACATCAAGGATTGCAAGGTCGGGTTTTTCCTGCCTGGCAAAGTTAAGTCCGGTCTGGGCAGTGCCTGCATCAATGATATTTGAAAAACCGTCATCTGAAAGAATGTCGATTACTAATTTACACAATTCCGGTTCATCATCAACCAACAGAATTTTTTTTGTATGCAAAAATGATTGTTCCATTGTCTACACCTTTCAAAAATCAATCAATAACAACAGTAACATTATAGCATAACGGAACGGTTTTCGGAATCTTATGGCAAAAAAGTAAGGTAAAAGTAAGGACACGAGAAAGTTAATGTCAGATTGGGGGTATAGACTAAAGAAAAAAGAAAGGAGAGTTTTTTATGGACTATATTATTACAACGGAGCAGTTGACAAAGAAATATAAGAATTTTATTTCGGTCAATAAGGTTTCCATGCACATTCAGAAAGGCAGTATCTATGGCTTTCTCGGTCCTAAAGGTGCATAGATTTATAGACAACTTTGCCTAAAGATTTGATACCAACACGCCGCTAATCATTACACGGCGTTGTTGGACTTTATCAGTTCAAGGTTATGTTGATTGTTTTCGATAAACTCAACAATACGCTTGTGTTGGTCGGCAAAGTTAAATTGAATTGTAATCTCGTTGTTTTCGTGGACGTATATGGTATCAATCAATTCTACCAAAAGCCCACGGTCAAGGCTTTTTACATTCTCATGTTTCAAGAATGTTGTCAGATAAGGGTTGTCGTTTCCTACGCCCTTTTCTGATAGCTGAATTTCTGTTTGCAGGTTGGCGATTATGCCCTTTACCTGCTCTGCCTGCTGTTCAAACTTGGCTTTCATTCTCACATATTCAGCACGGGTTATGTCCCCGCATTTCCAGTCCATATAAAGGTTATCTGTAACGCAGGTAAGTTTTTCAAGCTCCTTGCTGCGGTCTTTCAAAAGCTGCTGTAACCGCTTGGATTGTGTGCAGACGGTAGAAGTGTTGTTGATTTCCTTTACTACCTCTGCCATATCCCCCACAAGGGAGATTTGCGCCTGTACCGCTTTCAATACTGCTTCGTGCAAGACTTCTTCCTTTATGACGTGCCGGGTGCATTTGTCCTTTGACTTAAAGACGTATGTACTGCAAGCATAATATACATAGGTCTTGTTGGGCTTGCGGTTCGTCCGTCTTGTCATGGAGCGTTGGCAGTCCGCACATCTTAGCAAGCCGGAAAAAAGATAAAGCTGTTTCTTGCCCGGTGCTGTGCGGGTGTCCCGTTCCTGTAACCGCTGCGCCTTGTCGAATGTTTCCCGGTCAATGATTGCTTCGTGGGTGTTCTCCACAATGAACCATTCTTCTTTCGGCGGTGCAATCTTCTCATGCACTTTGTAGCTGATTACCCGCTGCTTTCCCTGTACCATGTTCCCGATATACATTTCGTTTTTAAGGATAGTACAGACGGTGGTAATCCCCCACATACCGTCATTCCTGCTTATTCTCGGTGTCTGCAAGTTCAAACCCTTGCTGTGCTTGTATGCGGTGGGTGTGGGTACTCCCATTTCGGTCAGCTTTTTTGTAATGCCGTTCTTGCTCATGCCCTCGTCAACGAACCAGTGAAAAATATTCCTCACTACCTCGGCGGCTTCTTCATCAATCACAAATGCGTTTTTGTCCTCCGGGTCTTTCATGTACCCATAAGGGGCAAATGCGCCGATAAATTCGCCTTTCCTGCGCTTGGTGTTGAACGTCCGGCGTATGTCGTTGGAAGTCCTTGCGGCGTAGCGGTCATTCATCAGCCCGGTTATGGGTACTTCCATTCCCTGTACTGCGTCCGGGTTCTTGAATGTGTCAAGTGACGGGTCGCCAATGCTGATAAAGCGTACCCCGTATAAGGGGAATACCTTTTCCAGAAAATAGCCTTGGTCGGAATAGTTACGGAAAGCCCTTGATAATGTCTTGCAGATAATACAGTTGACAGTCCCGGCTTCCACGTCATGTATCAGCCGTTGAAATTCGGGGCGTTCATAGTCCGTCCCGGTCAGCCCGTCATCAGCGTAAACATCAACAATGATATACTCGCCCTCGAAAAATTCCTCGATATACTCCGTGATGATTTTCCTCTGGTTGGTTACGCTCAAACTCTCGTCGTTCCCGTCGTCTTTGGATAGTCTTATGTAGACAGCAATCCGCCATACGGTACGGCTTATAGTGGGTTGGTTCTGTGGTTTCCTAATGCGTGGCATTGTTCCTCCAATCCCCCTATAACCACACGTCCATTATACCATAGGACGGAGATTATTTCAGCATTTTTCAACATATTTTTTAACCTTTTTTCAAACCGCCGAAAAAGCTGATTAGGTGTGAATTGAGGTCGTTTCCGGCAGGCGCAAAGCATAGGCGCACGACTGTTTCCCCGCAACGGAAGCAGTACGGGTTTTTTATCTGTTCAAGGTACGCTTTCATGCGTTCCGTGGCAGAAAGCCCCGTATCAATGGAAACATGGTTTATGTCCGTCAGTTGTGCGGGGTCGGCTTCATCTGCCCCCTGCCTGCTCATTAAATCCAGTTGTTTACTGTTTATCATTGGCAGCCCTCCTTTCAGAATATCTTCGGATTGCTGTACTTGGTTTTTCTGAATGGGCGAAACGGACGGCTTGGCAGCTCCACGGGACTTTAACCCCTCTCATTCCTATGAGTAGCCGTGTCATACGGGTGTATCATTATGCCAATGTGCGGGTCATGGCGGCGGCAGTTTCCACTTTGCCGCTGCGGTTCGCTGATACTGTATCGCTCGCCCCTCGCCGGGGGTCTTGGCGTATCAGCCCGCAGGCTCGCCGCACATTGAACGTGTCCGTTTGCCCTATGCTGCGCCGTGCGCTTTCTTTGTCAAGGTTCTTGCGGCTTGTCAGCCCGCAAAGGCACACCATGTTGATGTACTTTTGCGGAATGGCAAGAAGCGGCGGGCGGTCAGCCCGCCCGTGCTTTCCTGCTTCCATTGGGAAAGGGTATCTGTCGTTATGCCACCTTAAAGGTCGGGATTTTCGCTATCAGCTTGGTTTCCAGTCGGCGGCGTAATTCCTCGTCAATGTAGACAACGGGCTTTCCCTGCTCGTCATACATGGTTCTGGTTGACAGTGCGGAAATGAAGCCTGCAAAATGTTCCAGTACCACGTTGATAGCGTCCACGTTGCCGGAAACAGCCGACACAATGACGGGGTAAGGCAGCAAACCGCCCGGCGTTTTTTTCCTGCTCTTATTCATCAGCATAGCCCTCCATGATTTTTTGTAGTTTCCGCAGGGCGTTCTGCCTGCGGTGTGTTACCGTCCTGCGGATAAGGTTCAAATGCCCCGCTATCTCCTTGTCGGTCATATCCGCAAAATAAGATAGCAGGATAATTTCAAGCCTGTCCTGCGGCAAGGCTTTCAGTGCTTCGGCTAACAGTTCATCAGCAACGGCGACTTCAAAGCCCATAATCTCAAAAAGGTATGTATCTTGGAAATATTTATCCCACATGGCAAACCGTTCTACGGTGTGCGGCGGCAGTTCGCAAAATAAAACTTCACGCTCCCCCTGCTGGTTCAGTTCCCTGTGGTAGTCGTTCCTCTCATTCTTTAATATCTGCTTGCAGAAGTGTTCAAAGGTGTTCTGTTTGTGTTCGTTCTGTGAATGGGGCTTCACGCTTCCACCTCCCTTTTGCCCTTGCCAGAGCCGGGAATATTTACCCCTCTATTACTTACTACGGGAAAAATGAAAATTTTGGCAATGTTTTTGAAAAAAATTTTAAAAAATTTTCAAAAAACATAAAAATGCCCGGCTGTGGTCTGTGTTCAGTCGGGTGTGCATTGGGTTCTCTTTTCTTGGGTGGGTTGCGGTTTCTCCCGCCGTGGCGTTTGTGACTGCGGGCGGGAAAATTCTTTCTGTGGCTTGTCCCTTTCCTGTAAAAAATGTTACAGGCTCAATATCACGTTTCTATCAGTTTTGTATCACGATTGCATTAAGACTTTCTGCAAAGAAAGACATTTTACGCAAGAGGGGAAAAAGAAAAAACGCCGCCGTGGGGAAGCCCTGCGGCGGCAGAAATAAAGGAATTACGGGAAAGGAAAAGCAGCCGGAACTGTCCCGGCTGCCCGTGTGTTTTTTGTCGATTGTTTCAGAAAAGGTTATCATCTTCGGTATGCTCCATTATATCCTCAACATTACAATGCAGAATGTTACATAGTCTGTCTATGGTGTTGGTCTGTACGTTTTTATTCTTCCGCAATCTATCCAGTTGGGAACGGTTTACATTGTGGTATGTGTAGAGGTCATATTGCGTCACGCCCTTTTCTTTCATGGTTTCCCAAAGACGGTCATATTTTATCATTTTTTCGCCTGCCTTTTTTCAGATTGGTACTTGTATAAAGTCAATTATCCATGTAAAATTAGCTCTATAATAGTGTTCGCATAATGACACTATACAATTCACGAAAGGAGATAAAGGAAATGGGGATTGACGATTTTAAGGATTGGCTCTTTGACATACTGAATGATTTGGATAGTGACATTTTGGCAGACATCAAGCCAGACGACACGGCAAACACATTTCAGTTAATCATGGTCGGCGGCAACGTGTTTGAAATTGAGTGCCGGGAAACGGAAGCATAGGGAGTATATGGAAGAAAACAGCAGGAAACTAAAAGTGTACGGGGCGACAAACAAATCCTACCAGACTATCCCGCAGATAAAATTTGAGGGGCAATGGCTAAAGGCACTCGGCTTCTGTGTGGGGGACAGGTTGCAGGTGGATTGTGAGGAAAACAGAATAACAATCACGAAGTTATCAGACGACAACGGGTAGCAGGAACAGGCGGCAGCCGCAAGGGTAAAATGCACGGGCAAAAAACGCCCGCCCTTGCCCCCGCCGCCCGTTCCCGCTTATGGGTCAGTCAAGAGGGAAAGCCATAAAAAAATCGGCTTCCCTCTTTTCTTTTGATTATTTTCAAAAACTTTTCTAAAAGGTTGCCATTTTTTGATTTTTTCCCGTAGTAAGTTATAGGGGGAAGAATAGCAAGCATAGGGATTGAGTACCCAATCCCGTATTTTTCCCGTTTCCGGCGTACCGTCCGGGCGTGAAAAATGCTTGTTGGGAAGTGTCCCAAACCCTCTGAAAAAACGGAAAGGAAACGGAGCTATGACAGAGAGAAAACGGGCTATCCAGTTAAAATTTTATGTGACGGAGCAGGAGCGCACACTGATTGAAGAAAAAATGAAGCTGCTGCAAACGGACAACTTGGGGGCGTACCTGCGGAAAATGGCGATTGACGGCTACATCATTCAGTTAGATTATACGGCGGTCAAGGAGCAGACGGCAGAGATACAGAAAGTCGGCGTAAACGTCAATCAGATAGCAAGGCGGGTCAACTCCACCGGGAACGCCTACAAAGAGGACTTAGAGGAAATAAAGGGGGCATTGGAAAAGATATGGCAGTTACAAAGATACACCCTGTCAAAACTACGCTGAATAAGGCGATTGATTATATCTGCAATCCCGACAAGACGGACAATCAGATTTTGATTTCCTCCTACGGCTGCTCGTATCAGACGGCAGATATTGAGTTCGGCTTTACGTTGTCAAAGGCACGGGACAAGGGGGACAACCTCGGACACCATTTAATTCAGTCTTTTGCGCCCGGAGAGGTCAGCTATGAGGAAGCCCACCGCATAGGAAAAGAGCTTGCGGACAAGGTTCTTGGCGGTAAATATGAATATGTGTTGACTACCCATATCGACAAGGGGCATATCCATAACCACATCATATTTTGTGCGGTGGATTTCACGACACACCGCAAGTATGTTTCCAACAAGAAAAGCTATTATCAGATACGAAATGAGAGTGACAGGCTGTGTAAGGAAAACGGATTGTCAGTCGTCACGCCGGGGCAGGACAGGGGAAAGAAATATGCGGAATGGGACGCTGAACGTAAAGGCACAAGTTGGAAAGCAAAGCTGAAAGTCGTGATTGACGATACAATCCCCAAAGCGAAAGATTTTGATGATTTCCTGCGGCTCATGGAAGCGGCGGGCTATGAGATAAAGCGGGGCAAGTTCGTTTCGTTCCGTGCGCCGGGGCAGGAACGCTTTACCCGTTCTAAGACGCTAGGGGAAGCCTACACCGTGGAAGCCATAACGGAGAGGATTGTCGGGACGTACCGAGCGAAGCCGAAAGCGTTAAGGCAGGAAAAAGTGGGTATCTCCATGCTGATAGATATTCAGAACAGTATCAAGGCAGCGGAAAGCAAGGGTTACGAACAGTGGGCGAAGATACACAACTTGAAGCAGGCGGCAAAGACTTTGAATTTCCTAACGGAGCATGACATTTCAGAGTATGAGCAGTTGCAGGCGGTTCTTGATGAAGTGCATACGGAAAGCGAAGATACCGCCGCCACGCTGAAAGGCTTGGAAAAGAGGTTGTCCGACATATCCCTTTTGATGAAAAACATATCCGCATACCAACAGACAAAGGCGGTTTATATGCAGTACAAAAAGGCAAAGGACAAAGAAAAGTTCCTGCGTGGCAATGAGAGCAGCATTATCATTCACGAAGCCGCAGCTAAGACGTTGCAGGCGGCAAAGAACGGCGGGAAGCTGCCCGACTTCAAAACGCTGCATACGGAGTACAAGGAGCTTACGGAGAAGAAAGACAAGCTGTATCAAGAGTACGGGAAACTGAAAAAGAAAGTAAAGCAGTATGATACAATCAAGCAGAATGTAGACAGTATCTTGCGGCAGGCGAAGCAGCCGGAACGGGGAAAGGAAGCAGAAAGATAAAGTGTACGTTTATAAGGCGCAGAAATTTCACGCCCAAAATGGAGTAGTTCGCACCCTTGCAATTAGTAATGAGGTGCAAATGACGATATAATAAAAGAAACAGATTTGAATTTTATATTTTTATAGATTATGAAAGGAAGTCGGGATTTTATGAGGATTGCAGTTTGTGATGATGACCGGGCAATCCGGGAAGAAATTTCCCGGCTGATACAAAAGCAGGTGTCGGAAGCGGATATTGCGGAGTATCAGTCGGGAGAAGAATTGATAAATGCGAAAGGAAACTTTGACATTTATTTCCTCGATATTGAAATGGGTAAAACGTCCGGCATGGATATAGCAAGGCATATAAGAGAACAGGAAGAAAGCGGCAGGCAAAGGAGCATTATTATTTTTGTGACAGGGTATCGGGAATATATGGAAGCGGCGTTTGATGTAAATGCGTTCCATTATCTGATAAAGCCCATTGACGCAGAGAAGTTTTCAGAGGTTTTCAGCCGGGCATGGAAAGAAGCGTCTGTTTCCTGTGAACAGACAAAAAAATATATCATGGTAAAAAGTTCGGGAACGCAGCAGAAATTATTGTTGAAAGATATTTACTATATAGAAAGCGGCAATAAGAAAGTCATTTTTCATACAACAAATGGGACACTGGAAGTTTACGGGAAAATGGAGGAATTGGAAAACGGGTTAGGGAAAACTTTTTACCGCTGCCATAGGTGCTATCTTGTAAACATGGAAAAAATCTCTGCTTACAGTGCGGATAACATACAGGTCACAAACGGGGATAACCTGCTCCTTGCAAGGAAGAAATATTCTGATTTCATCAAAACTTATATGCGGTATGTAAAAAACGGAGGGATTGTTAATGTATGATAGGTTGCTTCCAGTATCTATTTATTTGGTTGATAGTATATTAAGTGGGATTTATTCGCAGGGCTTCTTAAAAGAAAAGTACGGGAAAAAGGCAGTTTTGGCAGTATGGGGAGCAGCTTTTTTTCTTATTCAGATTGCAGTATATGAAATACTGGACAATAGATTTCCAATCAATGAAGTTGTGGGGATAATCGTAAATGTCTGTGTCCTGCTGTTTATGCAATTTTTTCTCTTTGAGAAAGATATGCAAAAACAGGTTTTTGTTGCTTTTAGCTTCGTGGCAGGAAAAGAAAGCATTAAGTACATTGTCAGTGTATTTAGTATCGCCTTTACTGGATTATGGAATAAGACTTTTGATATTCTCCTTGCAAAAAGTGTATCAAATACATTAGACAAGCTGTATCATTGGACACATATTTCCGTTATAGTCATAGCGGTCATATGTGTACTGTTTTATGCTTTTCTGTTATCTATATATTTGTTTTTGATAAGCAGGAAATTTGTAAATAAGGATTATCTGTTACAGGTACAAGAAAATATATTTTTGGTTTTACCCTGCGTTGCAGCATTATGTATTTCAGTGACATTAAAGATGATGATTACATCTGTTGAAAATGGAATGACTGTGATTATTTATGACACTGTTCCGGCAACAAAATTCTGGATACCCGTTATCTGCATATTGCTGCTTTCCGCTATTGTTGCAAGTGTCATATTGTTTCAGAAATTGGTACAGTACAATGAGGAAACCGGGAAACGTGCCATACTGGAAAATCAAGTACGGCAAATGCAGAAAGAGATTGTGGAAATACAGGACATATATACTGATATGAGGGGGCTTCGGCATGATATGAGAAGCCATATAGCCAATATTTCCTTACTTGTTAAAAATGTGGCGGGTTCTGTAAATGAAGAATTGGATAGCTATATCGGAAAAATGGAGGAAACCGTCAGTAAATTAGATTTTACTTATCAGACAGGAAATCCGATCACGGATATTATTATCCACCAAAAAGGACAGGAAGCAGAGAAAAAACAGATACAGTTTAAGGCTGATTTTGCCTATCCCCCAAATCTTTTGATAGATATTTATGATATTGCGGTTATTTTGAATAATGCACTGGAAAACGCCATAGAAGCCTGCCGTAAAACAGAGGGCAGTAAACAGATAAAGTTACATTCTTATGTGAAAGGCAGCCTGTTCTTTATAGAGGTTGAAAATGATTTTTCAGAGGACATTATCATAGAGAAAGAAAGCGGTCTGCCTGTCAGCAGCAAGGAAAATGGAAAGCTGCACGGGATTGGAATATCCAATATCCAAAGGTGTGCAAAGAAATATAAAGGCGATATTGATATTGAAATTTCTGATACAGACGGCAGAAAAAAATTCAGTCTTACAGTAATGATGAATGGAAAGCCTGCGGCGGCAAGCTGATATTACACTGGAAATTTCGCGCCCAAAATGGAGCAGTTCACGCCAAACCTATGAAAAATTTGTTTTGATTGGCGATAAACCATATAGAAACTATTTTTAATGACAGAGAAAGGAAAGGTGCTTTATATGGCAATGGAGATTACAAACAATTATAGCAACTATGCAACAAACTACGCTGATACTGCAAAAAAGGCAGACAGCAAGGCGACAACAGAGGTAAAGACAAACAGCAAGGACAAAGTACAGGAATATTACGAAAAACTGTGTAAAAAGTTTCCGGAGATTACTTTTAATACGGGTAGCCGTCTTATGAGTGGAAATGAAAACAAAGTGGTAATAAATCTTTCCAGTGAATGTCTAAAGAAAATGGCAAATGACCCGGAATTTGCCAAGAAAGTAGAGTTTAATTTAACTGGTGCAGTACCGGGACAGAATAGAATGTTTGCACAAGCCAAAGCTGACAATGCGGTGATACATGGTGTTACAACTGTAATTGATGCTGATGGGAATGCTTCTGTTACTTGCGGAGGTATGACAAGAACCAGTGGCTCAAAACAAAATTCAACTGCACTGAATACGGAAAAGAAACAAAAAGAAAGGTTAGAAAAAAAGCGTGAAGAAAGAAAAATTTTAGAAAAAAAAGCAGCTAAAAAGCAGGCAGAGAAAAAGGCAGAAGAAAAGAGAATGGCTGAAAGACGGGCAGAGAAAAAAGCAGCCGAAGAAGCAAGGGCAGAAACGGGCGAATATACCGTAAGTGCTACGGGTACGGATATAAAAGCCGTTACGGAGAAAGTTATATCGGTTTCTTTGGGTACATCTGCGCCGACAGGGGCAAGTTTTGATATAAAGGCGTAAATATTATATTTATCTTATCTCGCAGAGGTACTTAAACAGGTGCTTCTGCGAATTGCCGGACTTAACATAAGGGGGCAAAGGCGGTTCGGAACGACAGAAGAACCGCAGAAAGAATATTGATAACAATGGAGGACAATGCAATGACAATAAATGTTAATCAAGATTACAGCCAGTTTTATATGGGTACAGAACAGCTAAAGAGTTATAGTTCTAATTCGGCGGCAAAAAAAGATACCTTAGTGAAGTATCAGTTTAACACTACGGACAAAGACGGCAACAAGGTCATGGATAAAATGTCGAAAGAGGAAACTATGAAAGTATTAAATGACATTTCCTCACAATATGGGGAAAATGTCATAGTACAGTTTTCCGGGGACGGTCTTGCGGCACTTGCGGATAGCAAGAAATTTATGTCCGGCAGGAAAATGACAGCGGAAGAAGTTGCGGCAAAAGAAGCAAGGGACGCTGCTTTTCAGAGTGAAATTAAGCACTATGATAAGTCTGCAAATCATCTTCCGGCGTATTCTGGAATGTATGGCGCAGACAAAGCGATTGCAGCAGCAGTTGAAAATTGCAGTAAAGAGGAACAGGCATTTGTATATGATATAATCCGTCAGAATTTCCTTGTTGGGAATAGCAGCTCCATGACGGAGGAAGAACGGCAGGCAAATATCTCTTTAGGAATGAAAAAAGCGGAATATGCAGCGGAAAACTTCATATCGGAAAATGGGAGAAAAGCGTTTCTGGACGCAATGGAGTCTGTTGCAAAATTGGCAAGTGCCGGAAAAGCAGGCAATAATGGAAATATGGATTATGGCGTAAAGAAAGGCAATTATTTAGGGCATGGGAGTAATCTTGTCTATACAACAGACGCAGTTGACGTAATGAGGACAATGGATAGTAGTGCATATACAGAATATCAGAAAATCAGCAAAGAGGACGGCGGGATTAACTCTTTGAAGTATTTGACAAATTGGTATTCAAATGCTGTGAAAAAAAATCCAAATATGATTGATAAGTATGAAAAACAATCAGATGAATATGTAGAAAAGAATGTGAAAAACCAGAAGTTGGATAAAACATTTGCTGATATAAAGACAGAAAGTAAATCAGCTTTTCTTGAAAGCCTAAAAGCGTTTCAGATCAGCAATCCGGGCTTCCTTACGTCTATTATTGACAGAGAGTTATCTCTAAAGTTTTGGAATTTATAATAAATTGCGAATGGATAAACAGGAATAGAGGACAAAGGAGGACTGTTAGAGGGGCAAAGGCGGTTCTGAACGACAGAGGAACCGCAGAAAAAATAGTACAAAATTTTAAGGAGAGAAAAAAGTATGTCAATTAGTATCTCGGATTATCCTATTCATCTGCCAAACATTTTCAAGTTTGACAGGGAGTATTTAGGAAAACAGGAAAGTCAAAATGCAGAACAGAAAGTATTTCATAGAGATATTTTAGAAATTTCTCAATTATCAAATAATAGAGAAAATATAATGGATAGGGTTAAATATACGGTAATGCAATCGGCTACGGCATTTAGTGATACAAGGGCTGAAATATTAAAAGAAATCAGAGAAGAAAAAGGACAATATGATTATTCGGATATTGCAAATGCCTGTGGTCTAAGTTATGCAAAGTTATATGCTGAAATTGAAGAACGCTACGAAAACGGCAATGAACAATATTACAAGTTGGACGGAACGCTTTTGACAAAACAAGATGAAATTGATTGGTTAGATAAGGAATATGAAAATGAGGTAACATGGCAAAAGGCGTGTGCAAAAGTAAAATCCCAAAGAGAGATTTCTTTAGGTCATATTCCAGAAATTCCTATAAAGGAAATTGAGGAATTTGGAAAAAGATTTCAGCAGTCAAAAGAGAACTATATGAGATTGTATAGAGAAAATAAACAGACAGGAAAACCGTTTGTCTTGCAAAATTATATGTATAGTAATAGTTAAACGGGAATTAAGCGACAAAGGAGGACTGATACCATAGCTAAGATACTAATACTAACTTTTAATGATGATGAAGAAAAGGCAATAGAAAAGGTACTGTCCGTCCTTTCAGATGAAATCGGTCTTGAAGCTGTGCAGCCAGTCACAAGCTCCGTCCTCTCTTTTCCCGGTCTTGAAATCAAGCTGTACCAACGCAGGGTACTCCGGGACGGGGAGGACGTACCCCTTACCCGCCTTGAATATGGGACGCTTGCTTATTTAGCGTCCTCGCCGGGCAGGGTGTTCACGCAGGAGCAGATTTTTGAAGCTGTTTGGGATATGGATAGCGATAGCTGCCATTCAAGCGTTGTAAACGTGATTTACAACCTGCGGAAAAAGATTGAAGCAGACAGCAGAAATCCAGTGTATATAAAGACGCTGTTAGGTGTCGGATATAAATTCGATATGCAAAGCAGCGGGGGATAAAGCGTAAAAAATGGCATAAGGATATTGGAAAAATCAAAAATGTAGCAGAATTTTCATTGACTGTAAAAAAAGAAATTTGGAGGATTAAAAAATGGCTATTAGCGGAATAGGACAGAGTTATTATCAGAACAGTGTGGAAACAAAGAAAAACACGAAAAATGTGAACGGCACGGAAAAGTTCGCACTGGAAAAAGCAGACGGAACAAAGGAATTATCGGAAGCGGAAGAAATGGAGATTTTTAAGAAAGAGTTTTATGAAGATCTTTCTAAGATTACTATTCATAAGACATTAAATAATGTAGCTATCAATATTTCAGAAGCTGGATTTAAGGCTATGAAAGATGACCCTCAATACAGAGAAAAAATTCTTTCACTGCTCAAAAGGGATTTGGGGAGTTCATTGGCTCGAAACTGTTCCGCAGTATTTACAGTTGGTGCAACAATAAAGGAGTATCGGGGGGATTCATGGCCTGTGGGTTATGATTCAGAATTTTATGCCCGTTCACAAAACAGTTTTTATAAAAAAACAAGCGGCAAGAAAGATAGCCAAAAAGAGCTTTTGGAAGAATATCTTGAAAAGCGGGCGCAGGTAAAAAAACAGCAGCAGGAAATGTTGAATGAGAAGATTGCGAAGCAGGAACAGGAAAGAAGCCGTCTATTACAGTCATGGAACAATGAAAGGCTGTTATCAAAAGCGTCTAATGCTTATGAAGCAAATGCTATGACGGAAACTGTTACAGATACGGCTTCCCTGCTTGGCTGATAAAGGGCATTTTGCCCGGACTTATCATATAAGTTGTATTTGGAAAATAAGCAGGGAAGAAATATATAGGAGAATTTGAAATAATGCAGGTTAATTCGTCTAAAGGTTCATTACAGCAAAGGGTCTTTTCTGGAACGGGCAGTATAGGTGGTATCAATGTACCCGACTTTAATGATAAGTATGTGTTTTCCAAAAAGAAAAGCGGTATTAGTGATGAAGAATACAGAAAGCAGATTGTAGAGCAGGCTTATAAAGATTTTGAAAAGGGGACATTCCAAAATAAATCAGAGGGTTTTAACAGGTTGATGAAAAACTATACATCAGAAGTGTCCCCGGACAGAAAAGGTATCATCACTTCTGGTCTTAAAGCTGTTTCAAGAAACAGACAAAATGTGCTAAAACCAATAGATTTTGTGGCTACGCTGCTTGAGGGGAAAGTGAAATATCAGAAACTACCGTCAGATAATAGTGAGTACATAGAGTTTTATGATAAGAATGGGGAAATGGTGGCAACCTATTCCAATAATGGGTGGACAATGTATACCACTAATGCAGAAGCAGCCAGACAGACGGAAATGTGTATGATTTACAATGAAGCATGGGGAAATGCCAAAAGAGGACTTCCGATAGCAGGCGGACAGTCTGTAAATGAAGAAAATTTGCAGAACAGTTTTGATGTTAAGGCATAATCAACCTCATATCATTATCGCATAGGCAAAAGAAAGCGTTATAAGGCTTTCTAAGGGGTTTTAAGGCAAAGACGGGGGAAATTGCAGGTATGTACTTAAAGCGGCTTCTATGCGTCCACAAGGGCGTAAAAAAGATACCGGGGAATGACACTGTAATAGATAGCAGGAATCCAGTGTATATAAAGACGCTGTTAGGTGTCGGATATAAATTCGATATGCAAAGTACGGAAAAAGCGGTGCAAGGATTGTAGAAATGCAGTAAAGAAGTAGGTAAAATATTGAATATTTGACGAAAAAAAGTAATGGAGGAAATTATGCGTTATAGTTATTGTCCGCAGTGCGGAACAAAACTAATAGATAAAATAGCGGGCGATGATGGATATGTACCATTTTGCAAACAATGCAATAAATATTGGTTTGATTCATTTTCAAGTGTAAGTATAGTATTAGTGGCAAATCAATATAATGAAATAGCTCTATTAAGGCAATTTTATATGTCTGATAAATTTACATCTTTTGTTTCTGGATATATTACACCCGGAGAAAATGCAGAGGAAACCGCAGTTAGAGAGGTTAAAGAAGAATTAGGGATTGACATTGATAGGCTTGAGTATGCAGGAACATATTGGTTTGATACTAAAGAAATCCTCATGCACGGGTTTATTGCTTTTGTATCAAAAAGTGATTTCAAACTTTCAAGCGAAGTAGATTCTGCTGAATGGGTTCCTGCATTAAAAGCACCCGAAACAATGTTTCCAGATAGACCGGGAAATATGATGCATTTGATATATAGAAAATATTTGAAAATGATAGATTTATAAGTGTAATAAATTCGATATGCAGAGCAGCGGGGGATAAAGCCGACAGGGTTACTCTCCCGCTTTCTTTATGTCATAATCATATAGGCAGGAAAGCGTTATAAGGGCATTTGCAGGCATAGGCAGGGAAATAATCACTATCGCCCGGAAAGCGGCTTCTAAGCGTCCGCAAGGGCATAAAAAGATACCGGGGAATGGCACTGTATAAGCTGCCACTCCCCGGCGTTCCATTACTCCATATCTTCAGCAGGCAGAAATACAAGCTCTGCAAATTCTTCCTCGGTCAGTTTCTTCAGCTTTTCCGCTGTGCGCTGTGCAAGCTCCCGTATCTCCGTTTCCATGTAGGGCAGGGCGGCGGTCATTGCCGCCACCGTATCAGCCCTTGTTTTCCTCCTGTAACAGCAGATAAGGTTTGTTTCCTCAAAGTTGAATTGTCCCATGCGCCTATACCTCCAATCCTTTGTTTTTGGTCTTTGCCGCCTGCTTTTTCGGGGCGGCGTTTACTGTCTTTTTGTCCTGTGCAAGCTGCGCCCGTAAGGACGGCTTTTTCTCTTTCCCCTTGCCGGACAGTGTTTCGATATGCTCCTTTATGTCGCCGCTTTTCAGACGTTCCCGGCTGTGCTTCTCGCCCCGCAGAACGCCTTGCAGGGCGGCGGGGTCTTTGGGCTGTTCCTCAAAGGAAAGGAATTTCCCTAAGTCGGGGTCAGCGTCCCCGGTAATGCGCCTGTCGGCTTCCTGTGTCCGTTCCCCGTTCTCGTAGATCAGCTTGGTAGCTCCGGGGTCTACGGAAGCGTCCTTGACGTGTTCGTAGTGCTTTTGGTAGTCCAGTTCGTAGAGATTTCCCGTTACCCTGCCTTTCTCAATCCCCGTCAGCTCCACGGCGTAGGCAAGTATCTTGTCCCTTGTCTGCTCGGCGTAGAAACAGAACGTGTTATGTTCCCGTGAGCCTTTGATGAACGTGTCACGCTCCCGCAAGCACCACGTCCCGGCGGGGCGGCATATCCACAAATATTTTTTGTCCTCCGGGTTTTGGCTTTTCGCCGCCTGCTTCAACGTCTTTACGTCTATGTCAAAATCAGACTGGAAATGCTCGGTGTGGGTCTGCATGATAGCTTTGAGGGATTTTAATATATCCACGTTTTCAAATTTCTGCATGGTTCAGCTCCTTTCTAAATCCTGCTTTTTTGTCTTTTCCGCTGCCTTTTTCGGGGCGTTTTTTAACGCTTCCTTGTCCTGTGCAAGCTGCGCCCGGATAGAGGGCTTTTTCTCCGTCTTGGCGGCTGTGCGGGCTTCTTTCTGTATCTCCACGGGGCTTTTCCCGGAAAGGGGCTGTATGCACTTGATACGGTCAGCGGCGTAAATGGCGTTGTCGTTAAGCTGCCTTTGCCACGCCCCGGCTTTGGGCGACCAACGGAAGCCGTTTTCCTTTAAGGTTTCACGGGTCTTTTCGTCCGGCTTTTCCTCGAAATAGATTTGCAGGCGGTTGTCCTCCCGGTTTGCTTCCACCGTGCCGCCGTCAAATTCCCACCCGGCGTAGGCGGTTTCCTGTTTTTTTGTCAGCTCCGCAATGCGCCCTTTTACCCGGCGTATCTCTGCGTTGTTGTTGGATAAAGCCCATGAGGGGTAGGGCTTATCCTCTATGTGCCACTGTGACGACATATCCGCTTTCATGGCTTCGATACGTTCAGCGGAAAGGCAGGGGCAGCCGTCAAGGGTTTTGTGCTTTCGGTAGTAGGCGTTTACCGCTTTCATGGTGTCCTGTGCCGATTGCAGCTTTTCCAGTTTGGCTTCCAGTTTTTGTATCGCCTGCGGGTCGTCTGCGCTGATACCGCCCATGCCCGTACTGCGTATCTTGTCAAGCAAGCCCTGTATTTCGTTCCAGTCCTCCATGTTCCTGTCACGGGCGGCGTTCTGCTTTTCCTTTTTGCGTACCGGGAAATTTGAGCCGCCCGCAATGAGGATAGAGGGTACACGGGCTTCAATGGAAAAACTGCTGTTCATGTTCTCGGCAAGTTTCCGGGCGTAGGTGTCAACAAGGCTGTCAATCTTTTCATGGTACATGGGGTCTACCCGCTTTTTCTGGTGTTCCCCAATCTCCACGGCTTTGTCTACCATTTGCCTGTATTCTGCGGTTGCGCTGCCGGGCTTGTAGTCGGAAAAGCTGTTCATATCATTTGCACGGCGGGCAGCACTTTCATTGATTGTGTAATAAATGGTCTTTGTTTCCGGGGCTCTCTGCTCCGGCGTATCTGCTTGCAGGGAAAAGGGCTTGTCGGCAAAGAAAAATTCCTTTTCCGGGGTAAAGCCTGCCTGCGATAGAAAGTCCGTTATCCGTGAAAATTCTTCGTAGTCCTCTTTGGTGTAAATGCCACGGTTTAGGGCTTCGTCCTGCGGGTATGTGCAGCCTTCGCTTGAAAGGAATGTAAAGGCGGCTTGGCAGTCCGTGACGTAGAGCAGGGAATTGTCCTTGTTGTCATAACGCCCTTTGTTGTCGTAGTTCTCGCTTTTCCCGATATAGATTTTGTCGTCCATAGAAAAGAGGGCTACCATGCTGTCATAGCGGCTTTTGGCGGCGGCTGTGATACGGGCGGTGTCCGGCTCGGCGGCTTCGTCCTGCTTTAGCGTTTCGGCGTACTGTTCAAGAGAAATCTGCTCCCCGGCGTTTGCTTCCAGTCCGTCAGCGGCGGGGGTGTTGTTAATAACGCCGTCAATCATGTTTGCGTTTTGCTCGGTGGAAAGCTCGGCGGCTTTTAGCGGGTTCTCTAACAGAAAATCTTTTGAAATATCCACAAAACCGATACTGTCCGTGTAGTGGGCGGTGTCCTGCCCGTTCTGATGAAGCACTACCACGTCAGAAACAGAAAGGGAATGTCCCTTGAAGTCCTCCGGGCGGTCAATGTTGAATTTCTCAAAAATGCGCTCTAAGCCCATGTCCGGCGTGAGTGGTGCGGTATATACTTTTTCATAGTTGGCAGGGTCTACCGCAAGCCCTTTTCTCTGTACTTCTTCCAGTGGTCGGAAATGAAAATCTACGGGTACATCATCTTTTAACTGATAAATGGTAAAAGTGTTTTCTGTTTGCTCCGCTGCGCCGTATTCCTGCAACATTTCCTTTGTGGCTTCGCTCCCGGCTAATTCCTTTTTCATGGCACGGTATTCTGTGAGGGCGTTCCAGTCCTCCTTGTGTACGCCGAAAATGCCGCCTTTCTCCGCATGGGCTTTTATATCCTCCGTGCTGTCGGGTATGCTCTCGCTCCCGTCCTCATGGAGTAGGAAAATCTGCATATCCTCTTTGTCGTAAAGGTGCAGGGCGGTTTCTTCCTTTAGGGGTAGCATACCGTCCCATGAGTAGCCGTATTCCTGCATATCGGAAACAGTAATAGAGGGATCGGGCAGCTCTGCGGTATAAGGTTCGTAGCCGTTGGCGGCGTATTCTTCAACGGTCATTCCTGCGGCGGCGGCTTCCTGTGCGATTTCCTCCTTGACGTGTTCTTTATAGGCGGCAAGCTCTGTGTCAAAGTCTTTAAGCTGCGGGACGGGTGGCAGGCTGTAATCCCCGCTGTTTACCATTGCCCGGCATTTGGAAACATACTCTTTCATGGCGGTGTGGTAGGCGGTTTCGGTGACGGTCATGCCGCTGTTTTCTTCCAGTGCCTTTGTTGCAGCCTGCTCCATTTTGGAGAGGTTATTGTGCAGTTTCAGATAGGGGACAAATTCATGTAAGAGCATTTCCCGCTGTGCCTTGTCTGCTTCCAGTGCTTCCGTGCCGCCGTATTTCAAAACGTGGTTATCCCATTGCTCGTTATTCTCATAATAGGCATGGTAGCTCTCGATATGGTCTATGAGTGTGCCGTCCCCGTCCCCTAAGTCCTGCCGTCCGATATAATTGTCGGGCTGCCCGTCCATTACAAAGTCAATGCGGAACTTGGTCTTATAATAGCCGTCCTCGGAAACGGTGGCTTCGTCAAGGCTTCCGATAAGGGCGTTTGCTTCGGAAAGGCTCATGGTTTCGCCGTCATGGAAACGGCTGTGTTCGCTCCAAAGGATTGTTACAATCGGCTCTGCGTTGGGGTCGGGGGTGGGGAAAGTATCTTCCGGCTGCTCTGCCTGCGCTTCGGTTTTGGCGGGTTCTTCCGTGGCTGCTTTTTCCTCCTGCGGGGTGTCCTGCTCCGGCTGTGTTTCCTCCGGCGTGGGTTCTTCTGCCTGCGCTTCCCGTGCCTGCGTCTGCTCCTTATCCTTTGTCAGCTCCGCAAAGTTTTTATCTATGTCGGCAATCAGCCCGGCGGCGGTGTCACGGATAGTTTTAAGGGACGCTTTCAGCTCGGCAAGTTCCCGCCCGCTGCTCCATTTTGCAACATAGGCAAAGGAATAATCGGAAGTGTCAAGCCCGTAGTGTTGGCACACGGCGTAGGCAATGCTTTCAGCCTGAAATGGATACATTAACATTTGAGGCCTTATACTCAGCATTCCAAAATGTTAATCATTTTAAAGAATGCTGAGAAATAAGACGTTTTACTGCTAAAAGATGGGCATTATTCGTTAGCGCAACCCGCAAAGTCTTGCCATTTCATCTTCGTTGCCCTCCCACATTGGCACCTCATCAGATGCGGGTGTTGGGACAGATTCCATTGCGTCTCTAAGCTGTTCTACCGATGGCTTTGCATAGTAGCTTTTAGTTGTATCAGTTCTGGCATGTCCTAACACTGTAGAAACTAGCTCAATGGCGATTCCATCCTGATAAAGATTTGTGGCTCTGGTCCGGCGGAACATATGACAGTGAACCGAATCCGGAAGGCTAATCCCTGATTCTCTGACCAGAGCTGCATATTTTTTTATAATCCGCTGGACATTTCCAACGGACATCCTGTCTGTTACACCTTTTATGGTTGTGGAAAATAAGTATGCTTCTTTGGAAGAATTACTGTGATATACACGTATATATTCCCTAAGGTGTTCGACTGCTTTAGCTGTTAATTGTATGGTTCTCTCTTTATTACCTTTGCCGGTTATGAAAATGTTGGGATATTTTGATTCCATTGCGATATCACATAAGCGAATACTAAGTAGCTCACTGATTCTTACAGCTGTATCGTAGAGAAGAATCAAAATAGCACGGTCTCGTACACCGAATTTCGTATTCGGCGGTGCGGACAGTATTGCAGCAAGTGCATCATCGGACAGAATAGGCTTTTCCTTTTTTATGGTTTTGCATGGTGAGATCTGACTGATTGCCAGGGCAACTGACTGGATTGATATGTCCATATCCGAGGCATAATTCAGATAAGCACGGATAGCCGCGACTCTTACATTTACAGTTGATGGCTGGCTGCCATTTGCAAGCAGATATTCTCTAAAATTATAAATACATTCTTTGGTGCAATCGGAAAACTGAAAGGTGCTTATAGACTTACCTAATTCACCTACAAGGTAGTTTTTAAATATTGTAAGGGAATCTCTGTAGGATTCTGCTGTAGCCTGACTGCGTCCGGCCTGCTTTGCCAAATAAACATTTAGAAAGTTCCATGTCTGAGAAAAGAACAGCTGGTCAGTCGATATCTTTGCTGATTTATTCTTCATAGGGTATCACCTCCGGAATGACCTTTCCAGACACTGAATCTTTCTCCCGGATGGTATCAAATGCCTTTTCTACAAGATGATAGTAATAATACGTTTCATCAGGACTTTTGTGTCCAAGGTATCTGCTTAAATATGGGAGCATAGTGTTTGTATCAATTCCCTGATGCATCCACTCATTAAATCTCTCTACTACAAAAGCATGGCGTAAACAGTGGGGTGTCGGATGTTTATCAATCGTCTTGGCAACCGGAAGCATAGCCCAATGGCGGTTAAAACTTGATTCTACTCCAGAGCACGAAACAGGCTTATGTGGATCTTTTCCCGGAAAAGCCCAGTCAATTCCGGGGAAAAGCGTTTCCTGACGTTCTTTATAGTTTTTAAGTACCGGAAGGCTATCCTGTGGAAGATATACAAGACGGTCCTTGTTACCTTTTGAGCCAAGGACAGTAAGTATTCCTTTATCCAGGTCTATGTGCTCCCATTTTAGCAATCGCCCTTCTGACAGACGCAGACCACAGCAAAAATATAGGAGAAAAAGAATTTTGCACTCTCTATCGAGTCTAAATTGCTCTGAATTATGAGACGTGCGGATATCCATTTTCTGTAGCAGTTCCTTTACTTCCTCTTTTGATGGAATGTAAAGAACAGGACGGTAAGCCTTGCAGAAAAAATTAGGAATGTATGCTTCCTGACCAAGGGAAAGGATATATTCACTCAGCACCTTCACTATCGACATACGGCGATTATGATAGGCATCTCCTTCGCCTGGTCTGGCTTCAGACCATTTGGCTGCCATTTCATAGGTGACTGTTGTCAGTTCCGGATAATTCTGTACGCAAAAGGTATCAAAGCGTTTTAACAGCTTTTCTTCGGAATTATAGGCATATCCATCAGCTCGTTTTTGCTGTATAAGTCCTTCGATATGATGTGCCAGACCGCTCTCAAAAATGTATGTCATGATAAAACACCTCCAAATTCCAAAGGGCAGAGCCTCATTTTAACTTCGTCACGTTCAAGATATACCTCGGCAGTTTCCTGACGTGCATGCCCGAGAGCATTGGAAATATCATCAAGTTTGTTGTCTGCCCGGAGCATTCTTGTGGCAAATGTTTTTCGTGTCATATGAAAGCCCTGACCAGCAGATAATTCAAATCCATATTCAGCAAGTATTCTTTTTAAAGCTCCACGGCACGCCGTTGTAACTTTAAGCGGAATATATGGCGCCTGATGGCGGATAAATATATATCCGCTGCCTGTGGCAGCTGCTTCCGGACGTCCATTCATGATGTATTTATATACAGAATTACCTGCATCTGTTGGGACTGGAAGCGTGATTGCTTTCCCTGTTTTCTGCTGGATGAAGGAAACAGTTTTGTTTTTCCAGTCAAAATCATTTACCTGAAGCTTTAGAATGTCTGCTCCCCTGATACCCATCCTGAGGCCGAGCATAACCATAGCTGTGTCCCTGAGTTCTATGGGAGTGGAAGCTTTCTCACGGTATTCATATATTTTTTCGACCATATCGTCGCTCAGAACATCAGCTATGCTGCGATGGGGAGCGCAGCTTGCGGATACTGCAAAAACAAGTGTTGGCGGAACCAGATCCTGGTCAGCCATGTACCGCAGAAGCTGACGGAGCTTTGCCCCATATGCATTTTTACTTTCCGGGGTCGAGTGGACATCATGGTTATGAAACGCTTTCACTACATGAGGTGTTATGGACAATGGGTTGTCTATTCCATTATCTTCAAGATATTTGAAGAAACCGCATCCGGCAGCCCTGCACATGGTAAGTGTATTATTAGTCATTCCATCCCGCCTTCGGTTCTCTATAAAACCATCAAGGATGCTTTTGCTCCATGGCGGAAGATGATCGGACGCACGCTTTGGATCAGCAGTCATATTAGATTCCATTGTGCCCTGGAGATACTTTTCAAACATTTTGATCGTGTGTGAACGGTGGGCCGATACAGAATTGCTGGCTTTGGACTGATTCGGACAATCCGGAAGTATATCTATCCATAGGGCTACAGTTTCTGCCGAATGTTCCAGGCGGTTAAGTTCCAAAAACATGAAATACCATGTGAAATCATTGCGGTAAACAGCTTTTGATGATTCCGTGTATTTCCAATCGTCCAAGGCGTCAAGATACTCTTCCGCTTTATGTTCAAGAGGTACACTGGGATGGAATGCGGCGCCTGTTTTGGGGAGTTTCATACCGGGCAGTATTTCAGCGTTACCGCCAAAAAGAACCAGCTGATAACACTCCGGCACATCACCCCGGAGGTGAAGGTATTTCATAAGCGCCGTCATGGCGCATACGGCGTTCTGGCATCTGTCGGGAGAGCCACAGGATTTGCAGTAAGTATTCCAGTATTCGATAAGAGTATCTATGGTGACTGCTTCCGGCTCTGTAATTCCAAGGGAAGTCGCAAGCTTGAAAAACTCTTTTGTGGCAACGGAATACGTATGGTAATAGCTGGGATTCTGGTTGGACGCATAGTATTTCTCCAACTCATATGTCAGGCGGAAAAAGGATTCCGACATCCCGCTACGGCAGAAAAAACTGTCTTCTGAGCGGCAGAAAGGACTTTCGATATCTCCAAAGAGCAGGTAATGCTCAAGGCGGAACAGGGCGTTTCTATATTGGGAACATGTCTCATAGGAAATTTCCTGTTTCTTAATCTCAAGCCAGTCCAGCGCGGCATCCACTGAAAAAGGAATGCCCTTTTCCATCAGGTGTTTGAAGAGCGTGGTGTAACAGGTTCTGTGCATGTCTATATTCTTACATGCACTGTCTGGCTGCTTCATCATATTGAGGACTGATGAAACAGCATCTAAATAGTTTATTTGCATATCAAATGCGCTCCTTTCCGGCTTCCCATTCGAGGGGAAAACCTGAGAACAGCGTATCTGATAATGCTCATCTTTTGTACAAGAAAGTGAGGATTTATGGGAGATAATATAAAAAATCAACATTATAAAAACATGGGTATAA
>KE159534.1:113476-174616 GCA_000403215.2 Lachnospiraceae bacterium A4 | reverse complement strand
AAGTCGAGGGATATGGAAAATATGTATAGCTTCCATATACCTCGTAAAAATGCCGTGTCTATTAGTTTCAATTATTCTTCGTGAAACAACCCTGACATACTTTCACGACATACGTATGAATGAATAAACTATGAACAGAGTGTTACCAGAACTTAAAATCTGGACAATTTTTGACTAGTATTTCAAGTCATCTTGTATAAATATTCAACTTTGAAAAGTTATTCTGCATACTTAATTAGTTTTGTTAACAAAATGTTCATTCATGCGTTTGTCGTGACATACTTTAAATGCCACAATTACCAAAAGTTGCTATTAACAACATTTTAACAATCCCAAAAACATAATCTTATAGATTCAATTTGAGAAAAAGATTGTCTTTTTCGTCCTGATCAATTGACAAATATTTCTTGGTAATATCTATATTACTTATGAGTTGAAAGTTCTCAATAAAAAAATAACCCTTTCGTATGGATTTATGGTATCTTTAAGTTGCAACACTTAAGAAAGATATAAACCACTGAAAGAGTTATTTCATGTATGAGTTTACCATACTTTCCAGTGGTTAACCATACGATTATGATGAATTTTATTGAAAATGTTTTATGCCACTTTGAATCCTGTTTTTCCCGCAAGGCTGCTTTCCGCTGGTTTGTAACCATTATCATAGGGCTTATGCTCCGTTCAGATAAACTTGGTGTCACTTCTGTCATCCGTGACCTTGCACTAAGTCCGGGCTGCTATGATTCCATGCTGCATTTTTTCAGGGCATCCTCATGGTCGTTGGAGGAAATCCGTAAACGTTGGTTCTCCGCTGTCAGGCTGTATGCTCCCCTCTATAGGGAGGGGAACTACCACGTCCTTGTGGGCGACGGGGTGAAGCAGTCCAAGGAAGGGCGCCGTATGCCAGGGGTGAAAAAGCTGTTCCAGGAATCCGAAAACTCCGCAAAACCGGAGTACATCCATGGGCATATGTTCGGTGGTCTTGGCATCTTAGCCGGAAGTGTACGGAATTGGGCCTGCATTCCTTTGAGTATCCGGCTCCATGACGGCCTGCAGGCTGCCATGGAGTGGAAAGGCGCATCTGTTTCTGAGGCTTCCCATGTGGTGCAGATGGTGGAAGATGCTTATCGCGCAGCCCTTACTTTTGGGAATTCCCTGCTCTTGCTGGACAGATATTTTCTTACTGTACCGGCACTTGAAAAGCTGAAATCCCTCAACGGCAGCGGGGATGTACACATGGAGATCGTCACCAAGGCCAAAAAGTCCTGTACCGCATTTGAAAGGCCAGGCCCCCGCAAACCCGGAAGGGGACGGCCTGCCAAAAAAGGAGCGGCTGTCCACCTGAAAGAACTGTTCGCTTCACGCGGGGGGCAATTCCAGAAAACGGAGATTGAACTTTATGGAAAAAGGGAATCCATCCGTTACTACTGCATTGACCTGTTATGGGGGCAGAAGCTGTATCAGGAACTGCGCTTCGTCCTGGTGGAAATGAATGGCGTCCAGGGCATCCTTGCAAGCACCAGCCTGGAGCTGGATCCGCTGTCCATCATCCGGCTCTACAGCTACCGGTTCCGGATTGAATGTACATTCCGCGAACTGAAGCAGCAGATTGGGGCGTTCTGTTACCACTTCTGGTCAAAGTACATGCCGAAGCTAAGCTACTACCAGAAGAAAGGGGAGCCTACGCCCATGGAGAGGGTGGAAGGTGAAAAACCCCGCCAAAAAGTGTTGGAAGCCGTTCGTGCCATTGAGATGCACATGGCACTGTCCTGTATTGCAATGGGAATTCTGCAGAGCCTTTCTATCTGCTTTATTGGGAAGGTTAGTTCTAGCCAGATCCGTTACCAGAGGACACCTTCCCAAGGAAGGGTTTCGGAAGCCACCCTTATGTACTACTTCCGAAAACATTTTTTCCGCCTTTTGGCGCAAAAACCCGAATTATACATAACGCGAATAATTCAGAGGCTACAGGAAAAGTCAGAAGAACAATGGGATTTTCTGGCTTCTTAGTGGTACAAACTTTCAACTGTCAAGCTTTTTTAAAGTCTGCTTTATTTATTGGTTTTCCATGGGCTACCTTATTACGAATATCATAAAGTGAACCCCAGTCTTTTGAAAACTTATTGGGTCCTTTGACACTCAATTTATCTGAAAAATATCGATCCCAATTATTCTTTGGTTCATACTCATCGGACATTTTTCTTATAACATCTGCTGTCAGTACTTTCCCCTTCTCTTTATTTTCTTTTTTAACTTCATCATCTGCCTGTTTTTCCCCATCACTCAATGCATCAAAACTTTCATATTGTTTAAGTTCTTTGAATAGAACTTTTAAATCTGTTTTCATCGAATATGGCGCAGTAAAAAAATAACCAAGAGTAATAAAATCTGCATATGTAAGCCATTCTGCATTAATGTCATTTTTCGTTTTATTATTCTTCTCAATTACATTATTGATACTTATTTGAAATTTTTCAGGCGTGCCTACATCAATCCATTTACTCCCAACTGTTTTCAGCATAAACAGGTATATAATTTTTCGTAGCATATTCTCCACTTTTGAAATATCCGGATACAGTTTCTTTCCATAATATGACGAAACATCATTCCATACAGTATTAATAGCAAATTGCGTCCCATTTTTTTCATTAATTTCTTTAATAAGAAAATCAAAATGTTCTAATATGCCTGCCTGAGCTTCTCCGTCTCCTTGCACTTCAACCATTAGATGAAAAATCATTTCATTAGATTTTTCAACTTCAGTTGACTCCAAACCATATTCAAGTTTTTGTCCATCGAAAATAATTATATCTGATTTATTGTCTTCTTCGTTTTTGAATTCAATACGCTTATTTACACACAAAAAATTTCGGAACATTTCTTGTGATACACAATATTCATCTTTTTGCTTTATAAAAATATACTCCATTTTCATTTGCTTTACCTCAATCAATAAACGGTTTGTCTAATGCAGAAATTGAGTTAATCTCTTTTAATCGGATTTCCCTTACCGCATCCACCAAAGCATAATGTAAAAAACAGTCTTTGACTCGTGCTTCTGGATGGGCAAAAGAAATTACAACTTTACCATTATCTACAAAATACCAAATTCCACGTGATGTCATTTTCCAGTTCAGTTCTTGATTTTTATAGCATGCATCGACAAATGCTTTTTCCGTGCCACAGCAGATGATAATATCCGGATCATACAAGTTTAATTGCTTCTGAAGGATGAGGCTGTTATCTATTGCAGCCTGATAAATCTCATCTGCATTTGATGTATGTCCACCGGATGTCTTCTTCACATTGACAGCACAAATCATTTTCAGGATTCTGTTCCTACGGGCTTCGTTATCCTTTTCCCAATAACTCCATGGTCTCTCCGCATCCAAATCCAAAATAGCCTCTGTCCACCGGGCAAAATTATCCCATGTCTGGGGTCGGCCACCATTCCGTACAAATTCCCGAAGGCTCCAGCCTTTCCCACCATTAACCTCTTTCAGCACATACATGATTTTATATTTTGCAGATAGATATCCTTCTTCGTCTACAACCCCATCATCTATTATATCTGGATTGTAAGTCCTTAGCTCTGCAAACGGATTATTCTCTTCCTCTGTTATATTACCCATACCCTGTTTCCTTTCCTGGAATGTTATGGCCTGCCTCCCTGGCATCTCGGGCATTTCCTTTGCCAGATATCACTTCCATTGGCATAATATTTATGGCCACATCCCAAGCACTCCATTTCATAAAACCATTGCTGATTATCTGTGCCAGGTATCTGCGTTCTCCCATTATTCTTCTGTCGATTTCTGTTTACGAATCCTCGTTCCGTGCTTCTCATAACTTCCTTCTCCTATTCAGTAAAACCTTGAAAAATCATTACAGATGTATTTTTCAAACTGCGGCTTGCAGTATTCTTTTTTCTCTCCATTTCCGTCCGTTTTATTCCCAATTAAACCAGATGCTTCTTTTCCCGGCATTCTTTCCGGTTTTATTCGTTACACACTCTTTCAAGAATTCTTCTGAAGACAGAATCCATGTCAAATCAAGGTGCTCTGAATAAAAAACAAAATAAAAATTTTCCTTCCGTTCATGTGATATCGCTGAAAACAATGCAGCATCTCCTTCTGCCACTTCGCGGAATCTCGCTTTAATTTGCACTTCTATGTATGTACCATCCCCCTTTTGATAACACAATCAACTCCATGGTCATCCACCAAAGGAACATAGCAGTCCAGCCCTTCCATCAGCATCTTTCCAATTATTCTGTATTCCATTCGTTTTCCAAATCCGGCTGAGTGCCTATAAGACATCCCCATTATGATTACCACCTTCCATGTCCCTTTTTGTATAAATCAATTCAATATCATATCCCAAAGCCTCCATCATTTGCACAAATGTCTTATTAACGACCCCTTCTTTTTTCTTGACAATACGATTCACATAAGAACTGGTAGTCCCAATATTTTCCGCTAGCTGCGCCTGAGTTATTTCGGATTCTATACATTTGACTTTAACATCCACTTCTATATTATTTCGAACCATGCTTATGCTCCTATTTTTTACTCGTCACTCTATTAATTTCACAAATCGGATAATTTATTATAACTTATCTTTTGCTATTTGTCATCCTCTAATATTTTTACGCGACGTATGCGACTAACCCACACAAATAAAAATTTAACTAAACACAAAAACACCCCGCCTAAGCGAGGTGCATCATAAACTGTGTTTCTATGCTGTTATCTCCGTGCCGTCTCGGAAAGTCACCGTCATTTCCTTATTCCTACCAACCGTCACGAAATCCACCATGCTGCTCCAAAGTCTTTCATCAAATTCAGCAATGACTCCATCCTGAGCCTTCAAAATTTTGATGAAGCCTGCCAGCCGCTCATTTTGCGCTTCCTTTTCCGTAATGGCTCTGGCAACCTCATCGTACCGTGCTTTAAACGTATCATACCGCTCCACCAGCCCATTATAGCGTTCCTGGTATTCCCCCTGGTCTTGCGCTATACGGGCGTTCTCATCTATGGCACTCTGCACCATCCCCGCCAACACCGCCATGTCGTTTTCCAATCTGCGCTTCTCTTCCTCCAGCGCATCCGTCCGGCAAAGTGTCTCCCGGATAGTTTCCGCATTCGCTACAATCTCCGCCCTTTCAGAAACCAGCTTGTCATAGGCGGATAGGAATGCCGCTTTGACCTCTTCTTCCGTCACATGGGGAGTCCCGCATTTTTTATCCTTATATTTGCTGTTGCATCGGTAAATGACCCTGCGATACTTATCCGTGGAATGCCAGACCTTGGAGCCAAACCATCCGCCGCAGTCAGCGCATTTAATCTTATTGGAGAAGATGCTGACCCCGCTGTACCGGGAGTTGCCCCGTTTCCGTTTCTCCAGCTCCGCCTGCACCATATCGAAAACTGTAGGGTTGATGATGGCTTTGTGGTTTCCCTCCACATAATACTGTGGGACTTCACCCTCGTTCTTTTTCGTCTTCTTATTCAGGAAATCCACCGTAAATTCCTTCTGGAGGAGGGCATCTCCCTTGTATTTTTCGTTGGAAAGCATCCGGCGCACCGTCTGCTGGTTCCACACATCTTTCCCGCCCGGTGTCTTGATGCCGCGCCTGGTAAGCTCTGCCGCAATGGAATGGGGAGAAAGCCCTTCAAGTAATAAGCTGAATATCAGCCGCACTGTTTCAGCTTCCTTGGGATTCACCACGATCCTGCCATCCGGTCCTTTATCCAGGCCAAGGACCCGGCTGTAGGCAAAACTGACCTTTCCATCGGCAAAACGCTTCCTCTGCCCCCAAGTGACATTCTCCGAAATGGAGCGGCTCTCCTCCTGTGCCAGCGAAGACATGATGGTGATCAGCAGTTCCCCCTTGGAATCCATCGTCCAGATGTTCTCTTTTTCAAAATATATCTCAATGCCCCTGTCCTTCAGCTCTCGGACTGTCGTAAGGCTGTCTACTGTGTTCCTCGCAAAACGGCTGACCGACTTGGTGATGATGAGGTCTATTTTTCCAGCTTTCGCATCGGCAATCATTGTTTTAAAGCCTTCCCGTTTTTTAGTGGAAGTTGCACTGATACCTTCGTCCGTATATATTCCGGCAAATTCCCAGTCGTCACGCCCCTGGATGTAACTGGTATAATAGTCCACCTGCGCCTCGTAGCTTGTGACCTGGTCCTCATGGTCGGTGCTGACACGGGCGTATCCCGCTACACGCCGCTTTTTTGTCCCGGCCAGCGGCTCAGCCGTATATTTTTTTACCGTCGCGGGTATTGTCGTCACTCTCTTCGCCATCCGTCCCCACGCTCCTTCCTGAGACGCTTCGTGCTTTCGCTCATCTTCTGCCGCGGTTCCCCGGTAAAGCTGTCCCTGATCGCCTTTGCCTGTTTTTTCCGGCGTTCTTCCGTCCATGGCTGCGCCCTGCGCTTAGTGCTGTAGAAAGCCTCATGAATCCCGCCATCTTTGAAATGGAATGCGATCCTGCCGCCTTTGGAAATCACAACATGGTCAATCCTCTCAGAAAAAGCCGATGCATCGAATGCATCAAGCCCCATGGCTGCGGCGGAAAGCCTCTGGAGGTCGTCCTCATGGATGCTGTTGTTGCCACAGGTGTTCGTGGTGGCGCAGGAAAACATATGGTACTTTTCACCATTCTTCCGCTTCCTCGTCTGCTGGCGGTAATTGTTCCCGCACTCGGCGCATTTAATCCTGCCTGTGAAGCAGGTCGCGCCCCTGGGGTTCGTCCCATACTTCCGCCTTTTCTCAGATGTGGCGGCACGGTATTCCGCCGTCCAACAGTCCTGGTGTCCTGTGTTCGGACAGTCCCTGATTATGCGGTTCCCGTCTTTAAAGAATAATTCGAGCGTGTATTTCTCCGGCACCTCTATATGGTCAACCCTGTCAAGGAACACATCCTCATCAAACCCCTCCGTCCCCAGAACATCCGCACAGGCTTTCATAAGGTTCTGGTGGTTGATCGTCCCTCCTACCGGACAGCCAGCGCCGACCTTCTTTTTCTTTTTGCTGCCGCAGTTCCAAAACTCCATCAATCCTCTGTCCGTGCGCCTATTGTGCATATAGCTGACGCCGCAATGAGGGCATTTAATTTTCCCGGTAAAGCAGCAGGTATTGAGGCTCTTGTTCGCCAGCGCGCCAAGTTCCCTGCGGCGTTCCATCTCCGCCTGCACATAATCAAAAGTGTCCTTATCAATGATGGCGGGATGCGTGCCCTCCACATAATATTGCGGAAGCTCGCCACGGTTCTTCTTCCTGTGCTTGGTGATGGGGTCTGCGATAAACTCTTTCTGCAGGAGCAGGCTGCCCGTATAAGTGATGTTCGTAAGGACAACCTTGAGATTGGAATCCACCCAGCGGCAGCCATCCCTCGTGGTGATGCCTTCAGCGGCAAACTCCCTCTCCGTTTCCAACCTTGACTTCCCATCGAGGAAGTTCTGGAAAATCCTGCGGACCACCGCCGCTTCCTCTGGCACAATGGCCAGTGCGTCCCCCTCCCATCGGTAACCATATACCCGGAAACGCCCGTTGGGGATTCCCTCCGCCATCCGCTTGCGGGTGCCCCACTTCACATTATCGCTGATGGATCGGCTCTCCTCCTGGGCAAAGGACGCGAGGATGGTCAGCATCAGTTCGCCGTCGCCGCTCATGGAGCTTATCCCTTCCTTTTCAAACCTCACTTCCACGCCGATACTTTTCAGATGCCGTACAGTCTCCAGAAGGTCAACCGTATTCCTCGCAAAACGCTGTATCGACTTGGTTAGGATGATGTCGATTTTCCCGGCATCCGCATCCTCTACCATTTTCCTGAATTCTTCCCTCCTGGCCGTGCCAGTGCCGGAGATCCCGTAATCCGCATATACCCCGGCGTATTCCCAGTCAGGGTTACGCTGAATCAGCGCGCTGTAATAGCTGACCTGTGCGGATAGGGAATGGCTCATCCTCTCGCTTTCCACAGACACACGGGCGTAAGCGGCCACTTTTTTCCTGGGCGCAATAGCTGGCATCGTCTGCTCAATCTTTCTGATCTTCGCCATGAAATCACTCCTTTCCGCTACCATACATCACTCTTTACGCCCTGGAAGTCAACGACATAGCAGAAAATAATGTGCCGAAAACGGGGCGGTATTTTTCCAGAAAGATTGTATCAATCTGACAATACTCTTCCTCCGAGATCAGCCCCTGCGAAAGCATCCTCCCCGCCACATTCATGGTCGTCTGGTACAGCTTTTCAGCCCTGAACTGCTCATCAGTCATCCGCGCCACCCCCAAACCTGTGGGCAATATAGCACTCATGGCTACAGTATTTCCTTTTTGCATTGCCGTAGACTGTGAACGGTTTTCTGCACTGCGGGCAGATAAACTCGTAGTTGGCTTTACGCTTTACCCTGTCAAGATGGCTGTTCCACCATTTGTTCCGGCATCTGTCCGAGCAGAACTTTTTCTCCTTCCTCCCAGGAGTCTGCGCCACTTCTTTCCCACAGCAAGGGCAGAAATGCTTCCCATCCCTGGCCATGGCTGGCATGGTCTGGGAAGCCGCTTTCCCGGTAAGCTTCTTCCTCCTGCAAAATGATTTCACTGTATTTTCTGATATACCGAGAGCCTGGGCAATCCTCACATACCCATAACCTTCGCCCCTTAGATTTGCAATCTGTGTTTTCTGTCCTTCGGTCATAGCACACCTCCATAAACAATTGGAAGGAAACCATATCCATCGTTATCTGGTATCCCTTTCAACTTCCCATGGACGTGATTTTTGTTTTTGGACGGATTTTTCTTCACACCAAAAAAGCCCACTAAATGCCGTGGGCTTGTCACTATTCGCACCGAACTTTACGCCATGGCGCGCCTCCCGTTTAGCTGCCACACATCGTGGCTTTTGATCTGGCGGACGGCGGAGGATACCGTGTTGGCATGGCCGTGCTTATGGTAGTAGGCCGTCCCTTTCGTGTGCTTGTGGTAGATGCGGACCGGATACCGGTCATAGGAAAGTTTCTGGACGATCCAGCAGTGCTTCGTGCATCTGGACTGGACCTCATAGAAGTCATCCGTCTGGCGGATGAGCCGGAAATATGGGGAAGTGAGAAGTGTGCGTTCCCTTGCAGTGAACATCAGAATCCCTCCTTCCGCCGCTCCCTGCGTGGCAGGCGGGCTGTCTTCATAAATCTTTCTGTCATAGGCGTGTGCCTCTTTTATTTTTCTGCCGCCGTTTTCGGCAGCTCCCCTTTGGGGTAGTGCCATGTTAAATCGGATTTGGCAGATTATCCACTCATTTCTGCGCCATAAGATGCACAAACTTTCCGTCCGTTCCTTGTGTGATCTACACCCACAAAAAATGGGCCCGCGGCACATGGAAAAATGCCGCGGGCCCTGCTGTCCGTGTTTATATCCGGCTGGCGTGATCCAGGGAAATCCACCCTGCATTGGATTTCAGTTTTCCCCACCTGGAGGCGCCTTTGCCGTCCGCTTCCCCAACAATGGTAAATACACCCACGCCGGTCACCTTCCCTGTTTTTGGCTTATCCGTGCCGGGGCCTTTCCGGATGTTCAGGTCGGGGATGGATACCCGCACAAGGTACGGCCGGAATGCCGCCGCTTTGGTGTACACCGCCTTCCCGGATTCATCGAACACGGAATGCCCCGGATTCTCATCTGCGCACTTCTTCGCGTTCTCCAGCGACTTGAACGCCCCTTTCTGCGAGGAGGCGTCCGACCACAATTTCCGGACGCGGTACCAGGCTTCGGTTTCTGCCGGAGCGGGGGAAGATGCGCCGCCCGCCGTTCCGAGGATGCCTTTCAGGATGGCGAGGATCTTCTCCCCATAGCTGGCTCCTGCCGCCCATCCTTTCCCATGCGGGTTCTCCTTCTGCCCAAGCCACTCCACATATTCCGCACAGCCCCTCGTGACATACTTGAAACGCAGGTCAATGCAGGCGTTCTTCAGCGCATCCGTGGAGGCGTAGGCTTTCAGGTGCTGCACCTGTGCCCGGATGCCAAGCTGCGGCGTGCCGAAGGAATTCCCCTTCACACCATTGGAAGTCACGCCCATGCCGCAGAAATTGTTCTGTGAGAGCGTGACCGCAGAGCCGGAAAAAGTGAAGTTTCCCGTCTCAAGGCAGGACTGCGCAAAGGCGATGTCGCCCCGGACTCCCTCCGCTTTTCCTTCCGAAAGATACAGCGGGACCATGTCAAGGACGGACTGCGCCACCTTTGGATTCTTCGCTTTCAGATACGCTTCCATCTGCTCCGCCGTTGCCGCGGCATTCCCCATGACCTTCGTGTACCCGTCCGTGCCGCTGCCACCGGAGGACGCGCCGCCCATCGCCGCCTTGACCGCCCTGCGGAATCCATCCATCGTGTACCCCGTCCCAAGCTGCGTCCACAGATGCTCCGGGTCGCCGTGTTTGCTGGCAATGCCCCGGCTGTGGCCTTCCCTGTGGCTGATGATGACACCATCCGCAAGCGGGTCCAGGCTGTATTTCTTACAAAGGTATGCGAACAGCTCCACTGCCGCCTCATAAGTCCTCTTTGCCACCGCTTTTGCCTCTGCCAGATTGGAGCAGGTAAAGTTGGAGCCTGCCGTGTACCTGATACACGCAGGCTCGCACATTTCTACTCCGATATGGGTATTGTTCCCGCTCCCTTTGTTCCCGCTTCCGCAGTGCCATCCCCTGTGGTTCCAGGGAAGCGTCTGGTACACCGTCCCATCGTTTCCGTCAATAAATCCGTGGACACAAGAACTGCCGTGTGACGAGCTGTTCCACGAACTGATGAATGCGGACGCCTTCGGCTGCGGGCAGCCCACGGAATGGAGCATCAGCCCCTTGACCGTGATCTTCCTCCCCGCCGCGTAACACGGATTCCTTGTCAGTATGCTTTCCACAAGTTTCATCCTCATTCGTCCCCCTTCCCGTTTTCCGCCCGGTCATGCAATTGCGCCAGAATATCCTTCAGCTTTTCCGGGATGGGAAGCCCAAGGTGTCCGGCATTCTCCAGGAGGCTCACCCCCTCGTTGGAGATATAAAAAAAGATAATCGCCGTCCGCAGGACGCTCCCCGTGCCGATGACCTGCACGTCGAGGATGTTGGCGATCCCCACCAGCAGGAAGACCAGCACCTTCTTTGCGATGCCCTTAAAGCCCACCTCGCTGGACAGCTTCTTATCCTCTGCGGCGCACATCACGCCCGTGATATAGTCCACCACGACAAAAGCGGTGAGCGCATACAGCAGGCCGTCACAGCCGCCCAGGAACCAGCCGAGCCATCCACCGATGGCCGTGAAAATAAGTTGGATCGTGTTCCAGAATTCCTTCATAGTGAAACCCTCCGTTTCTAAAATTTTTTTGTATGAAAAAAGCGGGTGTCCGAAATGGGCATCCGCCAGTTTCCGTGAAATATTTATTTGTGTCGTTTACACAAGCATCTGTGGGAATCTTTGTCACATTTATGCCCCTGTTTCCCTTGCTATTTCACGGCTTCAGAGTGATTAATAACACTACCCAAAGCCCCGCCTGCCAAAAAAACGGAGGCGGCAGGGGAAAACAAAATAATCAGGAGGACACCTTATGAAGACAAAGAACATCAAAGTCGTTTACACCTACCGCCACCACCAGAGCAGCGTCACCCTGCACAGCGGCACCGGCCCATGCACCGCAGTCCCGAAGATACAGATGGAAGGCCACTGGCTGGAAGCCCTCGGCTTTTCCATCGGGGCCCCGCTCATCGTCGAATACGAGGAAGGCTCCATCCACATCCGCACCCTCACCGCAGAAGAGCTGGCGGCAAAGGAGCAGCGGGAGGCGCAGGCGGAGCTTGAAAAAAGGATCGCGCAGCTTGAACAGATGAAACGCCGCATTGACGCCGAAGCCGCATCCCTCTCCATGGTCGCAGAACCAGCCAGGCCATACGCCGCATCCGCACCGGAATCCCGGAACTGAAGAAACGCCGCACGCCGGGGTTCCCGGCACACACCACCCTTTTATCACGGCAGGGGAAACGCATCCCCCTGCCGTAAAGCTGTCTGTCATGCCTCCTCCGTCAGCGTGTAGGTGATCTTCATGGTCTTGTTGGCGTCCTTCACCACCGCCGAGGAAAGGTTGTTGATGGTGGCGAGGTACGGCGTCAGCAGGTACATATGGCGGTACTCGTTCCCGTAGCTGCCTCCCCACCCCACCAGGAACTGCTTATGCTGGAACAGCGGCGTCGCCGCACTGCCGAGCCTCGCGCTCCCCTGGGTGTGGATGACCGTGTCGTCCGCCGTGACCTGGAAGTCCCCGCCGATGATCAGGTCGCCGATCAGCGTAAGGTACAGCTCGCAGGTCGCGGACTCGCACAGCGGCTTCATCTTTGATGTGAAGCCGAAGGCGACCAGCGTTACGTCTGCGGAATTCGCCACATTGATCTTGTAGATGCCCTTTTTGTCATACGCGGGGACATACAGGTATCCGCCCCTCATGCAGCACCGGCACTCCCTCTGCGGGTAGCTGTCGTCCATGTCCCGCTCCCCGACCGTCATCAGCTTTGCGTTGGACAGCGTCCACTCCCCCTCCGTCATGGAATAGTCCGCCTTGGATATCTTTACCCACAGCATCCTTGCGTTCCCGGAGGAATTCCCCTGGTTGGAGAAGCCGTACCAGTACCCGTCCTTCCCGTCCAGGAATTCCCCGTACTTCGTGTAGCTGCCCAGGAACAGGAAGGTCTCCGTCGGCACGGCGTGGTCTTCCAGCACGGTGTAGGTGGAATCGTCCAGCTTCTCATTCAGCCCGATGGTGAAGATGGGGATGCGGACTTTCCGTATCCGCACGCTGGAGTCCGCAAAGGTGATGGAGTACAGCAGGTCCTTTTCAAAATCCACCTCCACGGCCTCGAACAGCACCGCCTGTTTCGCTTTCCCAAGGTCGCCGATGTCCAGCTTCTTGATCTTTAAGAACGTGCTGGCGTCCCCCACCAGGCTCCCGTAGGCGTTCTGCCCGCCCTGGGCGCTGGTCAGCGCCACCGCCGCGATGGTCCCGTTCCCCTGGCTGGGCGTGAACTCCCATACAAATTTATAGCCGTTTTCCAAAGCCTTGCTCTCCGTCTGGTTCATGCTGCCCCTGGCCGTGTTCGCCGTGGTGTTCACGTTGTTGGAGGCATACGCCACCGGGAGGTTGCCCGACGCCTCGTAGATATGCGCGGCATCCTCCTCCAGCGTCTGGGGGAAGAGCAGGATGCCGCCGACCATGTTCGGGCAGATGGGGAGCAGCACATTGTTCCATGCAAGCACATCCCCCAGCTCCTCCTCGGAGTAGAACACGCCCATGGGGTTCATGCCCAGGATGTCGTTCACCGCCTCCGTCACCATGTTCCCCTCTGTGACCGTTTCCACTTCCCCCGTGGCCTCATCCGTCAGTTCCATTACCATCGTCCCTTTCAGCTTCATCTTACCTTTCTCCTTCCTGCGGCAGCTCCACGGGCTTCCCGAACGCGCCGATGACCGCCTTTTTGATGTTGTCGGAATAAAATTTCTTCACCAGCTCCATTGTCTCAAATCCCATCTCCCCGGAAAACGCCTTTGCTCGCAGACCGCCGCCGACCGCAAACGGCTGCACATATTCCTCTATTGTGACCGTGCCGTCCCATGCTGCGCCCGCAGCCATGCCCTGGCCGCTGATGGAGGCTATGCACCCGCCCGTGCTGATCGCCGCTGTGCCTCCCTCCATCCGCAGGTGGACGTTGAATGTATTTGTGATGTTCGGCACAAGGTTATCGATTGGATAATAGAGGGAAAGGATATGTTTCCCGCTCCCCCAGGTCTCCGCCGGGTAATGGATGAGTATTTCAGAATCGTTGAATTCGTATGTGACATACGCCACCGCCTTCCCGTCCTCCGTCCATGTGACCGGAAGCTCCACGTCCACCGCGACATTCTCCGTATCCGTGCCAGGCTCCCCACTGCCATCCCCTGTGCCGGTTCCCGTGTTTTCCCCTCCATCCTCACCAGTCCCGGCAGACACATCCCCACTGCTCCCTCCCGATGCCGGGAATGGTACCACGATGCTCCCGCTGGCAGTGGCGGACCGGTCCACCTGCTCCGCAGACACATCCACCAGCACCTGCCCGAAAAACTGCACATGGGTCTCCTCCTTCGCCGCGAACTCAATGCTGATGATCCGCACATTGGTCTCTGCCACCGTATAAGCGGAGGCGTTGGTAAACGTGTGTATCCCGATCTTCCCCGCCTCGATCTGGTTTAGGAGGCCGGAGATGTTCTTGTCGTTCTTCGATTTTGCCTGCGCCAGCCTTGGGTTCTTCCCCACACATTTCAAGGTGTGTTTCCCACCAATCCTACAGTTGGAAGAAGTGATGCAGGCGGTCTGGCTCCCGTCTGCCTGCCCGCCCGTGAAAGTCAGCACGTCCCCTAAATCCAATGCCGGGTTCCCGATGGTGCTGGAATCAAACGGCACATAACTGACCACCGCCAGGTCATTTAAAATGTTCCGGCAGAGCGTCTCCCGCGTTTCCTCCAGCCCGAACTGCAGGAGCGGGTTCACCGCCAGGTTCATGGTCAGCCCGTCGTCCGGCTCCAGGGCGTAATACTCCGCCGTCTGTGTGCGCAGGTTCGTGGAGCTGACCGCCGTGTACCGGGTGATGAAGTCGGAAAAGCTGCTGGTGAAACGGTGCCTGCTCTTTACCTCCATCACCGGCTGTGTCCCATATTTCCGCAGCTCCAGCTTCCCTTCCCGGTTAATGCAGAAAAAGCCGCCAAGCACCTGCCCGACAAAGTACAGCACGTCACGGTAAGTCTCGATGTCATTTTCCGGGTAGATGGAGAGCAGCTCCGTGCCGTTGGGCATGGCCTCGATCTCCGCCTGTGTGTGCGCCAATACGACGTTGCACGCCTTACAGCATAAATCCAGGAACGCCCAGGCGTTGCCCACCGTCTCAAAACCGTTAAAACTCTTCTCGAAGCGCAGCATATAATCGTAGGCTTTCAGCTCCAGGCAGTGCGCCGTCCGGTTCGCCTCGCTGACCTCGAAGATTCCCATCGGCACTTCCTCGAAACTCCCGTCCGCAAGCCGCAGGTGGTAGGAGAGCCGCACCTCCGCCCCTTCCAGCGTGTAGCGGTCAATCTGTGAAAAGAGCGTGATGCCCATCTCGGCGGCGTACACCGTCCCCAGCTCAATCTCTGCGCTGCCGCAGCACTGCGCCGTGAGGTACCCGCTCCCTTTCACGATATCTTCGTAAACAAACGGGTATACAGCGCCGCCCTTTGTCGTGATCTGCCCCGTCCAGCAGTAGTTCCGTGTGTTCTCCTGCACCGCCCGCAGGAACGCATCGCTCACCGGGTACATCCGATTCCACCTCCTCCCGCCATGCTTTTTGTGTCCTTATAACTCTTTCAGCGTGAACGACACCTTCCAAAGCCCCTTATAGGATGTGTCTTTCACAAGGCTTGCCTTGTAGCCGCTAATAAACATTTCCGTCCGCTTTATTTCCAGCGTTTCCGTGTCAAAATAATCTACTGTGAGCTTTTCCTTCTGCTTAAACCCCGTCAGCAGCTTCAGCCATTTGGGGGAAACAGAAAAAGCGGCGGGGATGGACACCACGCCCATCCTCACCACGTCCCTCTGCGTGGTCCCGGCCTCCGTCTCTCCGCCGGAATCCGCCTCCACGTCCGCCATCTGCACCTCGTAGGAGTCCGGCAGGGGGAGCGGCACCCCGTCAATCGTTAAATACTGTATATACGCCATGCCGCCTTACCTCCCTCCCGACCTTAAGTTCTGCCTTGCCTGCGCGTCCACCACCACTTCATCCAGCAGCGTCCCGCCCACATACACGGGGATACAGATGGTCCCGCCGCCCGCCATCTCCTGCAGGCCGGAAAGCATCTCCCTAAGCCCTCCGAGCAGCTCGCCCACGGAAGGATCCCCGGAGGAATCCCTGCCGCCCTGCATCCCCTGGACAGCCGCCTGCGGCTGGAGCATTAAGTCGGACGCCACCCCGGACACGGCCTTCTTCACCATGCCCCGGCTCTTTTCGATGCCCTTTGCCAGCCCGGACATGAAGTCCGGCATCCAGCTCTCGTAATCCGTCAGCGGCCCCTCGTCCGGCACGGAGAAGTGCAGGAAGGAGCGTATCTTGTCCGCTACATCCGACACCGCATTTACCACGTTGCCGATGGCGCTGCGGATGCCGTCCGCGATTCCGTTGATGAAGTCCTTCCCCCATTCCAGCGCCTTCCCCGGCAGCGAGGTGATGAAGCTGATGGCGGACTGGAACCCGGACTGCACCACGCTCCCCAGGGAGGAAAGCGCGGAGCCGATGCCGGAAACCATGGCCTTGAAAGCGTTCACCGCCGCCTGTTTCAGATTGGACGCAATGGACGACACCAGGTTTTTCAGCCCGTTCCAGGCGGACGAGGCTGTATTCTTGATTGCCGTCCAGATATTTGCGATTGTGGTTTTCAGCCCGTTGAACAGGATGGAAACGTGGTTCGCAAGCCCCTGCGCCAGCGAGCCGACCACCTGCTTGATGCCGTTCCAGATATTGGACGCCGCATTCTTGATGTTGTTCCAGATGTTGGCGGCGTCCTCCTTCAGCTTGGTAAAATTCCCGGTCACCAGGTCGATCAGCAGAAGCACCGGCCCAAGCACCACATTCTTGATCAGCTCCCAAGCCCCGGAAGCCGCCGTCTTGATGCCGTTCCAAATGCCCTGCAGCGTCGTGGAGAGGTTCTCCCACAGGGAGCGTATCATGTCCACAATCCCCGTCAGCACGGGATTGTTCATCATGTTCGTCCAGATGTTACTGAAAAAGTCGCCCACGGACTGCCACAGCCCGCTCCACCACGCCGGGATGCCCTGGAAGAATGAGACCAGGGAATTCCAGGCATTCGGTATGGTCTCCGTAAAGAAAGAACAGATGACTTCCCATGCGGAAACAAAAAATTCCTTGATCTGCGTCCAGATGGCATTGACCGCCTCACGGAACCATTCGCATTTGTTGTACAGCACCACGAGGATTGCCACCACCGCCGCAATCGCCAGAGGCACCCACCCGATAGCCGCCACCACGGCAGAGATCGCCGGGATCACCGTCCCGGATACAAACCCGATCACACTTGAGATTGCCCCGGCAATCTGCGGCACCACGGTCATGATCGTGCCGATGGCCCCGACCACTTTCCCGATGACAATCAGGACGGGACCGAGCGCCGCAGCCACAAGGGCGACTGTGACAATGATCTTCTTCGTGCCTTCATCCAGGCTGTTCAGCCAGTCCACAAGCCCCTGAATCCACCCCACGATCTGCCTGATGTAAGGCATCAGGATTTCCCCGATGGAGATGGCAAGCTCCTCAAGCTGGCTCTTTAAGATCGTAAGCTGCCCCGCAAGGTTATCCTGCATGGTGGCCGCCATCTTTTCCGCTGTGCCGTCGCAGTTGTTGATGGCGCTGTTCAGCTTTTCAATGTCCCCCGGCGCGGCGTTCATCACCGCAAGGAAGCCGCTCATGGCGTTCTTCCCGACCAGCGCCTCCGCATTGGCGGCCTTCTCCGACTCGGACATCTGTGCGAATGCCGCACGGCAGTCTGCCAGGATGTCCCCAAGGCTCCTCATGCTGCCGTCCGTGTCCGTGGTCTGGATGGTCAGTTCGCCGAAAGCGTCCCCGACAAACTTCACTTCCCCGGTGAGGTTCGTCATCATGGAGCGCATGGCCGTGCCTGCCTGGGAGGACTTGATGCCCGCGTTCGCCATCAGGCCGATGGCTTCCGCTGTATCCTCTGCGGAAAAGCCGAGCGCACCCGCCACGGGCGCACAGTATTTGAACGTCTCACCCATCATGCTGACGTTCGTGTTGGCGTTCGAGCTTGCCGCCGCAAGGATATCCGCAAAATGCCCGGAATCCTCCGCCGACAGCCCCAGGGCGGTCAGCGCGTCCGTCACGATATCGGAAGTCATGGCAAGGTCCTCCCCGGAGGCTGCGGCAAGGTTCATGATGCCCTCGATGCCGGAGAGCATATCGTTCGTCTTCCAGCCCGCCATGGACATGTAGTTCATCGCTTCAGCGGCTTCCGAAGCGGAGAACTTGGTCTTGCTGCCCATCTCCCTTGCCTTGTCACGCAGGGCTTCCAGGTCTTTCCCTGTCGCCCCGGACACGGCCGCCACCTAGCTCATGGCGGAGTCGAAGTCGGATGCCACCTTCACGGCAGCCACGCCAAGCCCGCCCACCGCCGCAGTGACGGGCATCAGCTTCTGCCCCACGCCCTCGATGGCGGAGCCCACGGTCTTTAACTTCTCCCCCGTGGCGGCAATCTTTTGTAAAGCCACGGCAGACTGCCCCGCCTGCCGCTCCAGGTCGCGCAGGTTGTTTTCGGTTTCTATGATCTCCCGCTGGAGGGCGTCGTACTGGCTCTGTGAGATTTCCCCATTGGCAAGGGCCGTGTTCGCCTGCTCCGCCGCCGTTTTCAGCGTTTCCAGCTTCTCCTTCGTTTCCCTGACCGCATCCCCAAGGAGCCGGTGCTTCTGCGCCATCAGCTCCGTGTTGCCGGGGTCGAGCTTCAGCAGCTTCTCCACGTCCTTAAGCTGCGACTGCGTGTTCCGTATCTCCGTGTTCACGCCTTTTAGGGCCGTCTGGAGCTTCGTGGTGTCGCCGCCGATCTCTACCGTAATCCCTTTTATCCTGTTTGCCGCCACACCAACACCCCCTTAACGGCACAAAAAAAGCCCGGCTGCCCAGGCGTAAAAGGGGACTGGAATACCGCCGCCAGTCCCGCATACACATATTTTCCGGTTAAAATAAGTCAAATTCGTCCTGCCCCGCGATGATGGAATAGTCGGCGCTGTCATTGCTGCTCTCCGCATACATATCGTTGACCATGCCGATGGTCAGCAGGTCCAGATCCCGGATGGAGATGCCGAGCTGCACACACCGCAGCAGGAACAGCGGCGTGGTCATCGGGCGGTCAATTGCGCGAAGTTTTTTTTAGCCTCCACATCGGTCCTCACGTTCAGCCCCCACAGTTCGATGAGCTGCGGCAGCACCTGGTAGATGGAGAACGTGCCGAAGCCGTCCAGCCATTCCTCCGGCGTGTCCGGGATGGAAGGGTCGGCGTGCTTCGCCATGATAAAAGCGATGTTCTCGAACAGCTCCAAAGAAAACAAATCCAGGCTGGAATTCTCCTCATCGCTATTCCCAATGCTCTTTTCCAGCGCGCTCAGGTCTTTATAAATATCCCGGTGGAACTTGATCCGGTAGATGCGCGGCACAGCCGCCGATGCCCGGAACGGCACTTCCTTCCCGTCAATCTCGATCTTCCTCGTCATGCTCATACGCTTTCCTCCCCTCCTTCATCTGATGCCGTGGGCATATACACCGCCTTGTACCAGTCCTTATAGACCGTCTCATCCGTGGAGTCCCCGGTCTTCGCCTTCACCATCCCGTCCGCCAGCGGCGTGGCCTTGACGGTCAGCGTCTCCGTCTGCACCTCCCGGCTCTCCTCATTGGTCTTTCCCTCAATGCCGGGGCGGGACGCAGAACAGTTGTAAAGGACGTGCCGGATGTGCCGCTGGTCGCCGTCAAACTCAAAGAGCAGCGCAAACGCCGCAAGCTCCGCCGAGGCGTTCTCGATCAGCACGCCCTTGCTGTCCAGCTCCTCCCTTAAAGCATCCCTGCGGAATGACTCCGGGATCATGGCAAGCTCCAGGTCGCCGTCATAGCCCATGTTATTGTTGATGACATAATAAGCCGTCCCGTCCGCATAGAAATTCTCTGGCTCGCCATTGGCGTCCAGTGAGATGGACACTGAGCCCGGCATCGGGACGGGCGTGCCGTAGGAAACCGCCCCGTCCTCCGAAATATTGAGCATCGCATAATGCGTATTTTTAAGGTTGTATTTCACTTTGTTCTTTTTGCTGTTATTTGCCATCTGTCATGCCTCCCATCCAAAAATATACAGAACTTCGTAGAGCCGCTCGCTGCTGATCCACGTTTCCGATTTATTATAAAAAACCTCATACGCATCCAGCACATCCTCCACCTGCTCCTCCAGCTCCGGGTCTTTCTTATCCGTGTAAATTTCCAGATGCACGCTTGCGCCCTTGTGGTACACCTTCCCGTCCGCCGCAAAGTTATCGCTCCCCGGCAGGAGGTAGCACAAAAACGGCGGCTCCGGCGACTCCCCCTCCGCGAAGTGGTCATAGGCGAAAGGGATTCCCATCTCCGCTATCATTTTTACAAGCCCTTCCAAAATAACCTCACCCCCTTAATGCCTTTTCAATCTCCTGCTCCAGCGTCTGTTCCGCCCTTTCTTCCGCAGGCGCGATGTGCGCCTTTCCGGGGACGCGCCCGCCGCCCCGTTTGGCGTGGCCGAACTCCAGGAGGTGCGAGAGCTGGTAGCGGTTCCCGGAATGCACCACCAGCTCAATGGAGTTGGAAGTTTCCTTCACATTCTTCACAGACCAGCTCTTCGCATAGGCGCCCGTGTCCTTCGGTGCATTCTCCTGGATATCCTTCTTCACGGAATTCCCCGCCTTCTTCACTGCCTTTTTCAGCTCATCCGCCGCAAGGTCCGCATACTCCGTCAGCCCTTCCATCACTGCGGCCGCGAGCTGGTCAATCCTTACCCTGTCCGACATTTCACCGCCCCGCTTTCTCACACTTGAATTTCAATGCCCGTTTTTTATTGTTCAGATGGTCTACCTTTAAAATATCATAAATGCCGCCGTCCCACAGGATACGGAAGCCCGTGGTGTCCACAGCCTTTGCTTTCCTACAGAAACGTACCGTGAAGCTGATGTCCGGGTGCGCCACGGTCTGTCCCGCCGCCTCGGATTCCACAGAGGACTTCCCCAGGGAATCGCTGACGGTGGCATGGCAGGAATAGTAGTCCGTCCACACATTTTCATGGTTCCCGATGGCATCGGACACCATTTCATTTTTCTGGAACATGATCCGCACGTTCATCGCCGCCACATCCATCAGAACGCCTCCTTCCTGGCCCCGAAGAGCAAAGCTCGCAGGGTGAGCGTGAGGGCGCGGTGGTCAGCCTCCTCCCGGTGTTCGTAGAGGTAGGCCGCCGCATACAGCACGGCAATCCTGGCATTTTCCACAGCAGAAAACTCCTCCATTGAATCCATCCGCGCCACGTCCATGCAGAGGCGTTCCGACGCCCCGATGATGCTTTCGATCAGGGCGTTGTCCTCGTCATAGTCCACACGGAGGTAGTTCTTCATTTCTTCCAGCGTCACTGCCATGTTTCCACCTCCCTCCGAAAAACCTTAAGCCGAAGCCCCTTTCTGTTCCAGCACCTTCACCGCTTCCGCAAGGATCATCTTCCCGTCCACACGCTGCGAAGCGAGGAATCCCACCTGCCCGCTTGCAGCGAACAGCTCATTCAGGCGCTTGAAGGAACGCCCCTGCCTGTCAGCGATCCAGTAATAGGAAAAGTCGCCGAAAGCGATAGTCTTTGCGCCCGCGGCCATGGCCGGCATATACGCCGAGGTCTTGATGGGGCGGCCCAGGATCATGTCCGGCGTCCCGGCTGCCAGGGACGGTTGCCACAGGTACTGCCCGTTATTGTCCTTCAGCTTGCGGATGGCCTTGATGGTGGAATCGTTCAGTACCCACATGGATTTCTTGCGGTACGGGGATTTCAGCGAGTAATACAGGTCCATCAGCTCATCCGCCGTCACGGCCGTGGCGGATGCGGCGGTCACGCCCGTTTCCGCGCCGCCTGTTGATGCAAGCACACCTAACGGCTTGCCTTTGCCGTCCCCCGTGAAGAACGCCTCCTCTTCCTTCGCCCCGATGCGGCGGGCAAACTCGCGGGAGATATAGGACTGCAGGTCAAAGACGCTGTCGTTTAACAGTTCCTCGGAAACCTTGATCAGCGTGCCTAACTTGTAAGCGCCGATGGAGACCTGCCCGAAGGAGTCGTCGCTCTCCGGGAATGCGCCCTCCTCGTCAATCCAGGATGCCGTGCCTTTGCTTGCCACCACCGGGATCTTCCTGTCGCCGCTGGAAGTTTTGATGACCTTCGCCATCTGGCGGAAGATGTTCTCCTCCTCCAGAGCCTCCACCAGCGTCCTTTCATATTCATCCGGCACCAGGTAGCCGCCCTCGGAATCCGTGCCAATCTGCAGGGCATTGGTGACCGCGGGCATCGGCGCCTTGGAGCGCATGGCGTTCCAGAAGTTCTTCCGGTAGTCGTCAGAGGCGCGCCCCGTCTTATCCTCCCCGCCGTCCGCATCCGCCTTTCCGCCCGGCTTGCCTGTGAGGGGCTTGTTGACCGGGCGGTTCAGTTCCGCATCCAATGCCTCCTGCCGCTCCAGCCTTGCAATCTCTTTCCCAAGGTCTGTGATCTCCTGCTCCATCCTCGTGTATGCGGCGTCATCCTCTGCGGAAAGGACTCCGTTCTCCTTCCTGTGGGAATCCAGGAATGCCTTTGCCGCCTCCCATGCCTTCGCACGTTTCTCACGCAGTTCAAGAATCGTCATAATGGAATCCTCCTTCTCATCGTTTCAATAAATTAAGCCGCTCCATGAGTGCGTCCACGGAACGGCCGGTTTCTGTTTCCGGTGCAGTCTTCTTCTCTGGCGCGGGGATTCTTGCCTGCTCCCCGACGCCCGCCTTCGGCTTTTTCTCCCCGTATCTGGCAATCACTTTATTCAGCAGGGCGTTGTCCGCCGCCCTGCGGGAGAACAGCATGGAGCTGTGGGCAGAAGGGGATTTCTTTTCTTCCCCGTCCGTATCCCCCTCGCCTTCCTCCGGTTCCGTTTTTGCCCGTGCCATGATGTCATCCGCAAAGCCAAGCTCCACCGCCTTGTTTGCATCCATCCATGTCTCCGCATCCATCAGGTGCGACAGCTTCGGACGGGAAAGCCCCGTCTTTAACACATAGGCGTTGATGATGGATTCCTTCACTTCGGAGAGCATATCCATCGCTTTCTGCATTTCGGCATGGTCGCCCCAGGCCATGGTGGCGGGATTGTGGATCATAAGCATGGAAACGGGGGATACCAGGACGGTGTCGCCCGCCATGGCAATCACACTGGCGGCGCTTGCGGCGATGCCGTCAATCTTTACAGTCACCCTGCCTTTATAGTTGGAGAGCATATTATAAATCTGTGCCGCCGCCACGCAGTCGCCGCCCGGCGAGTTGATCCACACGGTGATGTCGCCGCTCCCGGCATTCAGCTCATCCTTGAAAAGCTGCGGCGTGACGTCATCGTCGAACCAGCTATCTTCCGCGATGGTGCCGCTCAGTTCCAGGACGCGCTCCTCCACCCCCGTTTCCTGGTTCTTCGCTTTCTTCCAGTTCCAGAACTTCTTCGTCTTCATTGGGTTCCTCCTTCCCTTTTTGATATGCCGCCCCGGACATGGAAAGCGGCATCATGTTCCCGTTGATGAGGTACAGGTCGCCGCCCACATCCTCCGGGATGCGGTCAAGGTTCTCCAGCTCCCGGATGTCGTTTGCTGACATCCACCCGTTCTGCCGCCCCACGGCGTAGCCGTTCATGCGGCTCTGGTAGTCGCCCCGGAGCAGGCCGTCCACGTTGAACTTCACAAAATATTTCTTTTTCTCCTCCGCCGTCAGCAGCGACCGCGCCATGGACTGCTCCCACCTCGACACCCACGGGTCGAGGGTGTATTTCACGAACTCAAGGCTCTGCTGCTCGATGTTGGAGAAGCTGCTCTTTTCCAGGTCGCCCACCATGTGCGGAGGCACACGGAAAATCCGCGCTATCTCATTGATCTGGAACTTCCTCGTTTCCAGAAACTGTGCCTGTTCCGGCGAGATGGAAATCGGAGTGTATTTCATCCCCTCCTCTAAAACGGCCACCTTATTGGCATTATGGCTGCCGCCGAAAGTGGACTGCCAGCTCTCCCGCACCCTGGTCGGGTCTTTTATCGTTCCCGGATGCTCCAGCACCCCACTGGGCTGCGCTCCGTTGGCGAAGAACTTCGCCCCGTACTCCTCGCAGGCTATCGCCATGCCGATGGCGTTCTTTGCCATGGCAATGGGGGAATAGCCCACCAGCCCGTCAAAGCCAAGGCCGGGGATGTGCAGCACCTCCGTGGGCGGCAGGATCACCGTGCTGCCCTTCACCGTGGGCGCGTCCTCCATGCTGACCGTGTATTCGTAATAGAGCTGCCCTTTGGAATCCCGCTCCACGCCCATCCGGTCCGGCATCAGCGGGTACAGCCCGATGACCTCCCCCTTGCCGTTACGGATGATCTGTGCGTAGGCATTCCCCCACAGGAGCAGGTGCGTCATCAGCGTTTCCCGGAACACGAAGGAAGTCATCTCCGGGTTCGGTTCATCATGGAGTAAAAAATACAGCGGGTGGCCTGCCGCCTTTTCCTTCCCGCCGTCCTCCGTGTACTTATAAAAGTGCAGCGGAAGCCCCGCCACCGCCTCGGAAAGAATCCGGACGCAGGAGTACACCGCCGTCATCTGCATGGAGGTGCGCTCGTTCACCCTTTTCCCGCTGGTGCTGTTCCCAAGGAAAAAGCTGTAGGCGCCCCCCGACGTCCTGTTCTGGGGAGCATCCCTCGCCCGAAACAGGACGCTGAATAATCCCATAGTCACCACGCTCCTTTCCGAAAAACAGACAGGCAAAAGGCACCGCCGGAGCGATGCCCTGCCTGCCAGCAGTATGTGTTTTCATTTTTCTTCCCTGAGCTGCTTTACCAGCCTGTCAAGGTTTATCCCGTCCCGGAACCCTGCCCGGTAGTAATATTCGTTTTCCCTTGTGGCTTCCGAATTTGCCACATCCTCGCACAGTTCCATCATTTTCCTCTGCTCCGTACTTAACTGCTGAAACATCATCTCATGTACCTGGTCTGCCTTTTCCGCTTCTGCTGCCTGCTCCTTTGTCAGGGGATATTCCTTTTTAAAGGCGTCATGGTGCATCCCCATCCGTTCCGAAATGATAAGTTCAAGGAAATCCTTCTCGTCCATCCTTCCACCTCCTTTGCCAGACAGCATAAAGGAGTGTGGGAAAAATAGCCATACAAGAAACCACCAAGGATTCCCCGTATAATTCTGTAAAATATTATAATACCAACAAACCGCTGAAATCCTGCAGATCCCCCTTCCAAAAAGGACAGCCCGAAGGCGCCGCCGAAGCAGCGCCCCCTGTACCGTCCTGTCTTAACCGTTTACCGATGCGACCTCTAAAACCGTGTTCCTGCCCGCCGGATATACCCCGGACACTTCACAGTCGTAATAGAGTCCCGTTTCAAAAATCCCGCAAATCTCTTTTCCAAGTTCCGCGTCAAAAATCCTCACCCTTGACTCGCCGATCCCGTGTTTCTCCATAAATTCGTATACCTTCATGTGCGTTACCTCCGTTTGTTTTTTTGATTTTCCTTTCGGTAGTACACATATTCGCTCTAAATGCCGGTAATAGCAAGCCAATTACGGGCATAAATTACACAAACATCCGGGGCAGTTTTTGTGTGGTTTATGCCCCGGAAAAGCCGCTCAGACCAGCCGTCTCAAAGCGGCGCGGCATACCTGCCTCGCCCTCTTTTTCAGCGGCCGCTTCCACCTGCGGATAGATGCCGCTTTGGTGTGGTTCCTCGACCAGCCGCCGAAATCCTCCAGCGTATATTTCCCATGCATCTCCATTTCACCGTATGCCCTCATCACAATACCTCCGTCTCCTGTTTTCCGGGATAGCTTCCCGGTAAGTGACATATTCGCTCTGAAGCCACAGAATCGCAAGCGGATTCCGGCAGTATCTTAGACAAACATCCACGGCGGGATTTGTGCATTTTAGCCCTACAGGATGAGGAGACCGCGGGTGTCGTAGACGCTTTCCACGGACACGTTCCCGCAGCGGATTGCCCGGTCAAGCCCCATGATGGCGGCCACCGCCCCGTCAATCTTCTCCGTGGACTTTTCCTTGTCCGCCTTGATGTTCCCCGCAGGGTCGGTGCGGATGAAGATGTTGTCCATCATCCACCGGAGGACCGGATGCCCGCCGTGGGCGACCATCTGCTCCAGCACCAGCTTCATCAGCTCCTTGGTGGGCGGGGACATATCCTTGAAGCCCTGCCCGAACGGGATCACCGTAAAGCCCATCCCCTCCAGGTTCTGCACCATCTGCACCGCGCCCCACCGGTCAAAGGCGATCTCACGGATGTTGAACCGTTCGCCAAGCCTCTCGATATATTTTTCAATATAGCCGTAATGCACCACGTTCCCCTCCGTGGTCATCAGCTTCCCCTGCCGCTCCCACACATCATAGGGGACATGGTCGCGCCGCACACGCAGCTCCAGCGTCTCCTCCGGCACCCAGAAGTACGGCAGGATGCAGTATTTGTCCTCCTCATCCAGCGGCGGGAACACCAGCACGAACGCCGTGATGTCCGTGGTGGAGGATAAGTCCAGCCCGCCGTAGCAGACGCGCCCCTCCAGGCCGTCCTCGGAAACGGGGAAAGCGCAGGCGTCCCACCGGTCCATGGGCATCCACCGCACCGCCTGTTTCACCCACTGATTCAGTCGGAGCTGCCGGAAGCTGTTCTCCTCACCGGGGTTCTGCTTTGCCGACTCGCAGGCGGCCTCCACCTTGTCAATCCCCACCGTGATGTTTAAGGACGGATTGGCTTTCCTCCACACCTTCGAGTCCGTCCAGTCGTCTGCCTCATCTGCGCCATAGATGACAGGGTAGAAGGTTGGGTCAATCTTCCTGCCCTCTAAAATGTCCTTCGCCTTCTGGTGCGTCTCGTAGCAGATGGAATGGGTGTCCGTCCCCGCCGTGGTGATGAGGAAATACAGCGGCTGCATCCGTGCATCCCCGGAGCCCTTGGTCATGACATCAAACAGCTTCCGGTTCGGCTGCGTGTGCAGCTCGTCGAACACCACGCCGTGGATGTTGAAGCCATGCTTGGAATACGCCTCCGCCGAAAGCACCTGGTAGAAGGAATTGGTGGGCGTGTAGATAATCCTCTTCTGCGAGGCGAGTATCTTCACCCGCTTATTCAGCGCAGGGCACATCCGCACCATATCAGCGGCAACATCAAAAACGATGGTGGCCTGCTGACGGTCGGCGGCGCACCCATACACCTCGGCACGTTCCTCCCCGTCCCCGCAGGTCAAAAGCAGCGCCACGGCAGCGGCAAGCTCCGACTTCCCCTGCTTTTTCGGTATCTCCACATAGGCCGTGTTGAACTGGCGGTAGCCGTTCGGTTTCAGAGTGCCGAAAATGTCACGGATGATCTGCTCCTGCCATTCAATCAGCTCAAAGGGCTTCCCTGCCCATGTCCCCTTGGTGTGGCAGAGGCTCTCGATGAACATCACGGCAAAATCGGCGGCGTCCTTATCGTAACGGCTGTCCTTCGCCCTGAACTTCGTTGGCCTGTATTTTTTCAGCTTCCGCATCGCCACCAGCATCACCTCCAGAAGATGGCATCAAAAATGGTCTGCCAGCGGCAAGCCCCAATCTATCAGTACAAGACACAGAGCCTTCCGGCTCCGTTCTTGTAATGCTCCATTTTTCGTTTACTGCTGCATCGCCCAGACGATTGCGTGACCGTCATCCTCGAACTCGGCTCCGCTTGCCGCCCGGAGCCCGATGGCTCCTTCGCAGGTGTGGTCGTCACCCAGGAATTCATAAGCCGCCCCGAAGTAGCAGGGCTTGTTCGGGCCGTTGAAAAAGTACCCGGCGATGACTACCCTGTCGCCAAAGGTCAGCAGCTTGCTCCATCTGCATTCCAGATCTTCCGGCGTGGTGGGATTCGGCAGTCTGTAGGTTCTCATTGCATCGTTGATCTTCATGGTCTGTGTCCTCCGTTTTCTTTTTTGATTTCCCTGTCGGTAGTACACATATTCGCTCTTTCTGCCAGTAATAGCAAGCAAATCTGGGGCATAAAGTACACAAATATCTGCGGGGGAAACTATGTATATCTGCCACGGGCAAAAGAGCCTTCCGGCCCAGTTGCCCTGCGGGAATCCCGCCCGAATGTTATCCAAACGGAAGCTCCACCGGCTCCTCCATTTCCCTTTTCCATTCCGCGTATTCCTCATCGGTGACTTCCGCCACCCCGGTGCAGACCGGGCATTCCTGCCCCATCTCCCTGTCCGATGGGGCCTCCGCCCCAGGCTCATACTGGTTCGGTTCTTCCCACTGCCTCCGGGCCTTATCATTTGCCTGCCGGACTGCCGTTTCCTCATCGGGAGCCTGCTCCATGTCGTTCCACCATTCCGGCTCGCAGGGGCCGTTCTCCGCATCCCCGTCCGTCCCCGGAACCACCAGCCAGACTTTGTACCATTTCATCCCTGCCATAAAACTCCTCCTTCGCCTCGCACTGCCCTACAGATGTATTTTTCTGTTCCTTCCTATTTTTTTCCGGGGCTTCCGGCCTGCCAGTTTTCCTATCCGGCAGGTCACCCCTGTACCTTATGATTCTTTCGCAGCCATCCGAATTGCTGGGATAGCCGCCCGCTCCGGGTCTGGAAGTCCGTGTAGTTTGCCTTCACCCCCGCCAGCCGGAAGCCTTGTTTTGCGAATTCCGCAAGCATGGGAATCCGGCTGGCGCTACACAGGCATCAGTCTACAGTGATGCAGTTGTACAGACCGGATAGGAAGTTCCGTACCGCACGTTCACTATAGAACCCATCGACATAAACCGTACAGCCATCCTTTTTGCCCTTGTAGCCATCCTCGTAGCCCAGGCTTTCCGCTTCACCAGCCGTCAGCACACGGGCTTCCACTTTCCCATCGCCATAGTATTTCTGTTCGGCATAAAAATCGTATTCCATTGCAATGCCCCCTTTCCTTTTGATAGTAAACATATTCGCTCTAAAAGCGCATATTATCAAGTCAATTTCGGGCATAAACTGTACAAATATCCGCGCCGGAAATTGTGTAGTTTATGGCAGGCTAATCCCCGCCAAACTCCCTGCGGATCATGTGTTTGGAGTGCTGCCGCTCCGATTTTTTGAACGGCCGCTTGTAGCGCCTCCGCCTCTGCCCGCGCCTTTTCCCGGACGCGGGCATGGCAATCCCGGTATGTATCTCATCCCCGTACTGGTGGTCCTCGATCCAACGGAGGTTCCTGCCGTATGCCTTCATCCTTCCAGCCCCCTTCCGCTAAATCTTGCGGACTTCGTCAACACCATAGACGACGTGGAGGTGAGAGCCGTTGCTCCAGCGAACCATCAGGGAGGCTGTGTCATCCACCCCTTCCACCACGCCCTCCGTCTCGATTGGCGGTGCCTGGCAATCGTCCATTTTTTCGAGGCGGACCCGCGTCCCCGCAGGATACTCCCTGCGGACGCGCTCCACAATCTCTTTACTCGGAAACGCCATCGTCTGCCGCCCCCTTCCTTGCCCCGCTCTTGAAGCTGCCATTGCCGGACAGGTTCTTCAGCAGGATCTTCCTCTCGTTTTTGTATTCCTCCCCGATAAATCCGAGCCGGAGCAGGAAGCACCGGAAGGCGTACTTCTCGTTGTCCGTCGTCCTCTCCTTTGCCGTCACACGCTTCTGCTTCCTCGCCATGTCGCAGAGGGCGGTGATGAAGTGCGTGTATGCTTTCACCGAATCCCCGTCCTGCCCATCTACGAACCAGGGAAAGGAAACCTTCTCCTCGTCTGTCTCCACCGGAAGGGTTTCCACCGCCAGAGCCTTTTTGATTAGGGCGGCCTTGGCATCCACCAGCTTCCGCAGGTTCTCCAGCGCAACATCCGTGAAAGCCTCCCTCGGCAACGACACCGTGAGCCCAGTGCCCGCCTCCTGCGGTTCTGGGTTTTCTTCCCCTGCCGCCGTCTCCGGCGCGTCTGTGGCTGTTTCCTGCGGCTCTGCTACCATCTCCCCGATGACTGCTCCCGGCTCTTTCGCCGCTGCTTCTGCGGAATCCTCCGGCACTGTGTCTTCCTGCGGCCCTGCCGTTTCTTCTCTGGAATCCTCCGACTCTGCTGTGAAACCTGCCTGCGCCAGCCCTGCCAGAACCTTTTCCACCATACCGCTGTCCGTGCGCCCATCCCAGACCAGCACCCCTTCTTTGCTGACCGTAAAATTGCTGACGGCGTATGCGCAGGTCGGCATCCTCATGTAGACCGCCTTCATACCGACAATCCCGGAAATAACCTCCACCATCTCTTTCCTGCGTTCCCCTGCCACGTTGTATCTTCTTTCCATGCTTATTGCCCTCCTTTTTGTGGTACTACATTAATAATACGAAACCATGGCGGTTAGCCGATAACCCCGGCCTGCCATTCTTCCGCCTGCCACTCCCTGCCGGGTAGTCACATATAGCCATACCTTTCAAAAGAAGTCAACATTAATAAGCCAATCCAAAATGACAAAAAATTGGCCGAATAAAAGATGCATATTGTGTAATTTACAGAAAATTCATGTTCCCCTGGCATCAGTTAAAACAAGGCCGTATTTCCGGGCCTGCGCGATCAGTTTCATCTTTTTTGATTCATCCACGCGTTTCTGGACTTCTGCAAACCTGCTCTCATCGTATGCCTCCCCTGTGGTCAAAATATTGTATACAATGACCAGGAGTTTATGGCCAAGGGCAATGACTGCTTTTTTCATCCCCCGGCGTTTGGACAGCCGGTAAAACCATTCCCTCAGATAGTTCTTTCTCGCCCGTGTCGCCGCCCAGGCGCATTGGCATATCACGCATTTCACATAAGGGTTCCCTTTTTTTAAACGGTTCGATTTCTTCTTCCCGGCACTTTCATTATCCCCCGGAACCACCCCGGCCCAGCTACACAGATGCCCGGATGTCGGGAACATACTCAGATCCGTCCCAAGCTCAGAGATCATAGTGATTGCAGTCATCCCGCTGATCCCTGGGATTGTTTCCAAAAGGGCGATGCTCGGCTCATATTTTTGCGCACAGGCATAGATCTCCCTTTCCACATCCTCGATCTCTTTTAAAGACTGCTCATAATTGCGCACCAGCATGGACAGGAAAGCCCTGTCATGCCCATCCATCCTGCCATTCACGGCCTGCCTTATGACATCCAGCTTCTTCCGTGCCGTCCCATGCAGGAGGTTCAGGATCTCTTCCGGTTCAATAGAGCCTGCTTCACATAACTTCCGGATCAAAGCCATCCCTGTTTTCCCAAAAATATCCGTCAAAACAGTGGAGAGCTTAAAGCCGCATGCCTGGAGCTGCTTTTCGATCCGGTTTTTATGCCCCGTCATTTCCTGGACCAATGTCCTGCGATATCGCGTCCAGTCACGCAGCTCACGGATCTCCCTTGGAGGGATATAGCTCGGCTCCAGGAGCCCCGCCCGCAGGAGTCCTGCAATCCACCTGGAATCCTTAATATCCGTCTTCTTCCCAGGCACATTTTTCATATGGTAGGGATTTGCCACTGTAATATTAAACTTAAAATCCTCCTCCGCCCCGGCTTCCAGGACATTGTAGATCGGGAACCAGTAAACACCTGTGCTTTCCATTGCAATGTCCCTGCAATTGTTTGCTTTCAGCCATTCCCTCATTTCTTCCAGCCCGGAAAGGAGAGTGGAAAACTCACGCACTTCTTCCTTCGGCTCTGTCCCAAGGCTGCCTGACAGCAGGCATGCCGCGATCATCTCCTTATGCACGTCCAGCCCACAGCATACTTCCAATAAATCCTTCATAATCCATCCTCCTCATCTAAAATCAAAAAATATCCGTCCAAATCTGCAGGATGGCTCATTTTGAAGGATTGGAATAATAATACCCGTGCTATTCCTATGCAGAGATCCTGCGATAGGGCAACATGAAACTGTACACCAAAATGAGCCCAGCCAAGATCACTCACGAGTTCGCAACTCAGTTAAATGCCGGAATCTCCCCTGCCCTTCCAGTATAACAGTCTGCGAAATCCCTGGGGAGCCGTTTCATACGATACTGTGAAAATACTTTCATGACCAGATCACTCTAAACCCTGGAAATAGCAAGGGAAACCGCAGGAAAAATGTCACAATAAAAAGTCTGGGAACTGGGCGTAGTACACAATGCCCGCAAGCACAAAATATGCGTTTCCAAGATAAATCCCGTTTCCCCACAACTTGTATTCGGCGCTGTCGGAATGCGGGTCTTTCAGCCACTTGATGATCTGCCTGTCGGTCTTCGGCTTTTTTGAAGTCCCCATGGCCTTCCGGTGGGTCTCAAAGACCTCCCGCCAGAACGCCAGCTCACCTTCTGCGGGTTCCTCCGTCCCAAGCCCGGCACACCACCAGTCCGGGAAGCCCTGCAGTCTCGCGCATTCCGTGGGTGTCAGCCTCCGCACAATGTAGTCCGGTTCTTCCTCCACATCATTGACTACGGGAGGATCCTTATAGTCAGTAGCCATCAGTGTGTTCGCCAGTTCCTTCTCCGCTTTCGTGAAAAAAGATGCCCTGCTGGCGCAGTAGGCCGGCTGTGCCACAGCATGGCGGTCTGCCGCAGTAAGGGAAAAAGAAACATCCCCGCCTATGCCGCTGCCCTGCGGCCAGTTCCCATCATCCCGCCCGATCATGGACCCCTGAAGGACAAAAGTCTGCATCTGCATATTCCGGGTCGCCATCAATGCCCCGGACTTCCCGCGCAGGTCGATGACCTCGTCCCTCTGGTTGATGTGGAACGCCGACATCCCCTCCGGCTCCACCACGGCAATCCCTCCCTGGCTGCAGCCGGGATTCCCGCCATTGGCATCCAGCGTCCGGGAGGTTTCCGCCTCGTAGAAACCGCTGCGCGGGTTACCGGACAACATGGCATGGCTGTCCTTGGAACATATGCCAAATGCCTGTACCGGATGCTCCCTGCCGGACGGCACGAACACCGTCTGGTCATTATTACAGGAGAGCGTAGCCGATTTATCTTCCTGTATCAAAATGCCTTTGCCGCCGCCTTCACAGCCGGAGCGGATCTTCAGCGTCCTGGGGATGCCCGGCTCCGCCACGAACGGCTGGTTGTTCCCGCCCATGCCATAGGTGGCGCTGACCGTAGGTGAAGTCTCCAGCGGCCCCGTGTATCGTGTGTCCTGGGAGTGGTTCTCAAACATTGCCGCCGCAGGCCCTGTCCCGGCATGGAACATGGGTGGGGCTTTCTCCCTATAGCTGGCATCCGGTGCCTGTGCGGAATATTCCTCGCAGAAACCTGCTGATTCCGATGGATGCTTTTTATCCATTACGCACGGCGGGTGGTGCGCCTCCGCCCGCAGGGTGCAGACCGCATCTTCCATCACATCCATCCTCTGCCCGCCCTGGTCGCAGAGACAGGTCACTCCCCGGACGCCGCCTGCCGCTCCAGAGCCCTTTTCAATATGGCGGGCAGTTCCTTGCCACGCACGGAAGCCCTCCGCAGAATACCCTGACACGCCCTCGGACTCAAATAGTATTTTTCCGGCACGCCTGCCTGCAAAATCTGCGACAAGGTAGATGCGTTTCCTACGCTGGGGGACTCCCCAAAATTGGGCATCGAGGACGCGCCACGCGAGGGAAAACCCGTCTCCCACGATATTCCCCGCGTTTGCCCATCTCCCCCTTGGAGGCATAGGAACAGGAACCTCCCCGCCTTTGACGGAGCATACTGCTTCGAGGACTGCCCTGAAATCTTTCCCTTTGTTGGACGAGAAGGCTCCGGGGACGTTCTCCCACACGATAAACCTTGGATATTTTCCATCTGTCGCACACCTCATTTCCTTTATGATCCTTATTGCCTGGTAGAACAGGCAGGACTGCTTCCCGTCCAGTCCGGCCCTCTTGCCCGCCACCGACATGTCGGTGCAGGGCGAACCGAACGTGACGATATCCACCGGGTCAGCCTCCGCTCCGTCTACCAGGGAAATATCACCCAGATGTTTTACAAAAGGCAGCCGTTTCGTGGTCACGCAGATAGGGAACGGCTCAATTTCCGAAGCCCATAAGGGCGTGATTCCCGCCAGAAGCCCGGCGAGCGGGAATCCCCCGCTGCCATCGAACAGGCTCCCCAATGTCAAATTTACTTTACCCATCCTCCGTCTCCAGCCTCCTTTTCAGGGCAGAAAAAAACGCTCTGCTTCTGAGGGGCTTCCCGGCTTTCTGCCATTCGTCCTCAAAATCAAAGCGTTTTTCAAGTTCTTCCACGGAATAATCGGCACGGAACTTCCTCCATGTTCGCCTATCCCATTCTTTCAGTTGCCCCCATAATGCGGGGTGATTATGGTATAGCTGCCGCAGCTCCGGCAATGACTGCAGCGGGCAGCACCAGCACGATACCCGCCTGAACTGCCCGTACAACCCGTCCCAGTCATACCCACGCTCATAGCAGTACCGCAGGCAGTCCTCCTCCGTCATGCCCCACTCCACAAGCGGATGCACATGATCCGGATTCCTGTTCCTCTCCCGCTCCAATCGGTATTGCTCATCCGCGGCTATCCCGATATGCTCCCTTATACGGTACCGCCCGCGCAGCTCCCGGAAGAACTTCTCCCGCGGCATATCCTTCAGCCGGGTCGTACACCACCGCTGCCTCGGTCCCGGCCATCCATACCCAAGGCTCCCCGCGCCATACCTCCTGACAATTGGCGAATCCGGACCGCGCCGGACCGGGGCATCAAACATCAGGTACTCATATGGATGCTCTGCTCTTATGCGTGTAATCTGCCTGCCGGTATCCTTTTCCAGCCTGTCCAGGTGGGCATACATGGCTGGGAACTCAAGTCCGGTGTCACAGAACAGGATACAGTCAATCTGCATCCCCCTGTCAATCATCCCAAGGAGCATGGCAGTCGAATCCTTGCCGCCGGACAGCGCCACCACGCAGTATTCCGGCTTATACATCCGCCTCCACCTCCTTCACAAGCGCGGAGTACGCAATCTTCTCCCCGCCCCGCTCCACATACACATTTTCCGAGTCCCCGGTATCCTCCACATACCTCCGCAGGATGACGGACGCATACTTCTCATCCAGTTCCATCATGCAGCAGATGCGGTTTGTCTGCTCACATGCCATCATTGTGGAGCCGCTGCCGCCGAAAGTGTCCAGCACGATGGCGTTCTCCTGGGAGGAATTGCAGATTGGATAGCCGAGCAGGTCAAGCGGCTTGGAAGTCGGGTGGTTCTTATTCCGCTTCGGTTTGTCGTAGTTCCAGATGGTGGTCTGCTTCCGGTCGGAATACCATGGGTGTTTCCCGTTCTTCAGAAAGCCGTAAAGAACCGGCTCATGCTGCCACTGGTAATCCGAGCGTCCTAAGACGAGAGAATTCTTCACCCATATGCACACCCCGGCAAGGTGGAACCCTGCGTCCACAAATGCCTTGCGGAAATTCAGGCCCTCCGTGTCCGCATGGAACACATACGCCGCGCCGCCGTTCTCCAGGTGCGCCGCCATCTGTAAAAATGAATTGTACAGAAAATTGTAGAATTCATCCCCCTTCATGCTGTCGTTCTGGATGGTAAGCCCGCCGGAACTTTTGAAGGAAACCCCATAGGGCGGATCCGTCACGATAAGGTTTGCTTTCTTCCCGTCCATGAGCGCCGACACATCCTCCGCGCTGGTGGCATCGCCGCACATCAGCCTGTGCCTGCCCACCGTCCAGATGTCTCCCCGCTTCACGAACGCCGCCTTTTCCAGCGCAGCGGAAAGGTCAAAGCCATCATCTTTCACATCTTTATCCCCTTCCCCTGCAAAAAGATCTGCAAGCTCATCCTCTCTGAAACCTGTCAGCGACACATCGAAATCCGTGCCCTGCAGGGATTCAATCTCGATGCGGAGCAGCTCCTCATCCCACCCCGCGTCAAGAGCCATGCGGTTATCCGCAAGGATGTAGGCTTTCTTCTGCGCCTCCGTCAGGAAGTCTGCGAACACGCACGGAACTTCCGTAATCCCTTCTTCTTTTGCCGCGGCAATCCGTCCATGCCCCGCAATGACATTGAAATCCCGGTCGATGATGACCGGGTTGATGAAGCCGAACTCCCGTAGGGACGAGCGGAGCTTTGTGATCTGCTCCGGCGAATGCGTCCGCGCGTTATTCACATAAGGTACAAGCCTGTCAACAGGTACAAGCTGCATATCAGTCGTGGTCTTCATTTCCACCTCCAAAAAATTGCATGAAAAAACCGCCCAACATCTCTGCTGGACGGCATTGGTTTAACAGCCACATCCTTATTTATTTTTCATCTTCATAAAACCCACGTTTCTGGCATATCTCGTGGACAGTCATAGCAAAAATGGCTCTCGAATGAATATCCGGATTATCGTTCTTATTTTTCTTCCCGATGTATAAGTCCCGCATCTCGACATCCCACAAGCCGTTTTCCTTGATCCAGTCAATCTTTTCCGGCAGCATATAATATCCGTCCGGCTGTTCACACCATGTGTAGTTCCCATGCTGCTTGTCAAAGTGGATATATTCCTGGCACTCATATCCTTCATCAGTGTAATTATTCACGATTGCGAAATCACAGCTATGTAGAATACGGGATTCCCTCCTGTTTTTCATCTTGATCGTCAATACTCGCGTAGAATCCTCCGGGTAATCATATCCGTATTTTACACAGACAGCGCCTATCGCCTTCTGGAGCATATTCTTTAGCTGCTTCGGCTTATATGTTTCATCATCATCGTTGACCTCAATATTAAAATCAAAGTCATAACCCACATTTGATTTGCTGTCATAGGTGATCATGTTCCTTTTGTAACTGCCCACAACATCAAACCTGAATGTAAACTTGGGCCTTAATAAGTCCTGCGCCTCCCTGAGAATAGCCTGGATGTCTTTATAGGCTTCCCGCACCTTTGGGTCATGTTTGGAAATGTAATGGAAATCATGCTGCATGGTTTTGTTCTCCTTCTCATTTATTCCCAGTCCTCCCACCCACTTAGCAGAATTTGCTAAATCATTACAGTATACCACTTGCTGATGAAGAATCAAGACCTTTGCTCAAAATTTCTGTATGTCCGGCAGTTTTAGGTATCCCTATATGCCCTTCCTTGCGCGGAGCAGCCGCTCCATCACGTCATCCTGGGGCGTGTTCCCCTGGAATTCCACCGAGCAGTTCTCCTTCACGATCTGGTAAATCTGCATCCAGCAGTAGTTGGTCTGCTTCATATAGGACTGGCTCATGGAAACGTAAGGGGAGGCGATGGCGGCTCCCGTAGTCGGGTGCTTCGCCAGGAATCCAGTGGACGAAACAATCTCTTCACACTGAATCCACCGGGAGACACTCATGGCATACTGCTCCACCATCTGAACCGTGACCAGCTTTTCACAGCCCCGCGCTTTCAGCCATGCATACATTTCGTTGTATACCTCCTCCGCCACCAGTTCCCGCCCGCTCTTCTGCGGGGATTTGAGGAAGGCTTTCACAGGCGGCACATCCACACCCTCCAACTCGGCAGGCACCAGCATGACCGCCGCCGATTTCCCCTCACTGATCTTCTCCGTGAGCGCCTTGGGCTTCCGCCCCGCCCCCGGCCTTGCGCCGCCGCGCCCGCTGCCGTCCTTTGCCACCGTTTTCACCCCGTTCCTTTGATTATTTTTGAAAAAATGCTGCGGAAATCAAACGCCACAGCACCTTAAAAGCCTTTATTCTGCGGAAAATCAGGGCAGGGCAATCCCCCGTTTGATTTCCGGTTTTTATGCGTAACACCCCACGCCCGTTTCCCAGTGGATTCCTTACAGAGGTTTCACCCGCCCCTCCCGGCTGACAGAAATCTCCGCAGCATAGGTCCACACAGTAAATTAATGGTTGTGCCACCTATCTCCACGCTTCGCATGGAGTCTTGCATGGCACGTCCGGCACAATGACAAAAGGTTATCCTCATCGTGCGTCCCACCCTCCGCCAGCGGGAGCTTATGATGTACCTCCTCCACTGGACGCATCAATCCCTTCTTCTGACACTCCTCACAGAATGGGTGCTTGGCGGCGTAGCGGTTACGGATATATTCCCATTTCCTTCCATATTTACGGCGTACACGGTCATACTTTTCGTAGCGTCGGTTCTCCTGCTTTTCATGCTCCTCACAAAAACGCCCTTCGGTCAGCTTCGGGCATCCGGGGAAGGAACACGGCCTCTTTGGTTTCCTTGGCATCGTCTCCACCTCCCTTGCGGCAGAAAGCCTCCGCAGGATTCCGATTCTCCCGCGAAGGCCCTCTTGACATTTTTTCATGCTATCAGCATACCACGCCCGGTAAGGAAAAGCATCCACGATATTACTCACACCGGCCGCATCATGCTTTCCCGTACAGCAGCGTCACCAGCCTGCCCAGGGCGCGGTTCTTTTTATTGTACGCCGAGGAACGCTCGATGCCGAAGCGGTCGCAGATGCTGTACACGGCGCTGGTCTGACTTTCCGAATCCGAATAAAAGGTTTCCAGCACATACCTCTCATCTTCAGAAAGCTCCTCCCATGCCGGAAGGAACCACGCCATATATTCCGCCGCCTGGCGGTAACGCTCTTTCAGGATGTCGATTTCCTCAATCCCCTTAACCATCCTTTCCTCCATGGCATTGGGATTGTGGGTATGGGGCATCCCGTCAGGCGGCTGGCTGCTGATGCCGCCCATCTTCTCATATGCCGCCTTGATCTCATCATCCGTATGTTCGATGATGAACCTCATGCTGCCGTAATCTTTCAATGCGTCCACAACCGCCGACCTCTTGTCAAGGTATTTCCAGATAATGCTCATAAGCCATGCCTCCAATCAAAAAATATTTTATTTCCCCCGGATTTTCATGGATTGTCTTTGATTTACATGGATTGGCCTATCTATTCAGATTCACTTTCACCGCCTCGATGAGTGCCGCCTGCGAGGTGTCCTTAGACCGCAATGCCCCCATGATCTGCTCATCAACCGTTCCCCTGGTGATGATGTGCTGGATGACCACCGTCCCGGATGTCTGCCCCTGCCTCCAGAGACGTGCCACTGTCTGCTGGTACAGCTCCAGCGACCAGGTAAGCCCGAACCACACCATTGCTGAACCGCCGCCCTGCAGGTTCAGCCCATGCCCCGCAGAGGCGGGATGCACCATGGCAACCGGAAGCTCCCCGGCATTCCACTTTCTGATACTTGCATCCGTATCCAGCTTCTCATACATTACACCAAGGCTTGAAAGCCTCTCCGCAATCCGGCTGTAGTCGTGCTTGTACCAGTAGACCACCATGAGCGGCTTCCCACATGCGGACTCGATGATGTCCTCCAATGCATCCAGCTTCCGGCCATGGATCTGGACGGCCTCCCGTTATCGGAATACACCGCGCCGTTCGCCATCTGCGACAGCTTGCCGGAAAGGGATGCCGCGTTTGCGGCTGTGATCTCCTCTTCTGGTTTCCCGATGACCAGGTTCTCCTTCATGGCATCATAAATCCCCTGCTCCTCCGCGTCCATGTACACGGGGTATTCCGACACTACCAGCTCCGGCATCTCCAGGTAATCTGCCGCTTTCATGGAGATGGTGATATCCGAGATCCTGGCATATATCTTCTCCTCTGCACCCGGCAGCGGCTTGTAGGAGTACACGATGGGGCCGTTCATCCTGTCCGGCTTGAAATAATCCAGCCGGTACTGCCCGATGAACCTCCCAAGCCTTTTCCCCATGTCCAGCACCTTGAACTCCGCAAACAGATCCATGAGCCCGTTGCTGCTGGGGGTTCCCGTAAGCCCCACCACCCTCCTGGCCAGCGGGCGCACCTTCATGAACGACTTGAACCGCTTCGACTGCCAGGACTTGAAACTGGACAGCTCATCGACCACTACCATGTCGAATCCGAACGGGATGCCGCTGCTTTCAACCAGCCAGGTGAGGTTCTCCCTGTTAATGATATAAATATCTACATCTGCTTTTAACGCTTTCTTCCTCTGGGCGGGCGTCCCCACAACAATGGAATACCGCAGCCCGCTAAGCTGCTCCCACTTCCCAATCTCCGCCGACCATGTATTCTTGGCAACCCGCAGGGGAGCGATGATCAATACTTTACTCACCTCGAATTCCTCGTACATCAGCCTGTTGATTGCCATCAATGTTAGGCTCGTCTTCCCCATCCCCATATCCAGCAGGATTGCCGCCACGGGGTTACGGATTATGAAATCTATCGCATACTGCTGGTACTTATGTGGACTGTATCTCATCAATGATCCCTCCAATCTGCGCCGGGTCGTCCAGGACATACACCCGGAACCCCAGCCGCTGTAATAATGCGTAGCGGGAAGCCTGGAGGGGACGGGGCTTCTCCCCCGGAGCCTTGGCCTCCACAAAGCCGGACTTCCCACCCGGCAGCAAGGCAATCCGGTCGGGCATCCCGTCAAATCCCGGCGACACCCACTTAGGGCATATGCCGCCGCGCCTTTTCACCTCCGCAACAAACTTCCTCTCGATGTCTTTTTCACGCATCGCACACCTCCGTCAAATCAATGAAGCGTGACGCTCATGAACCTCCCTGCGTAAACTTTCCCATAAGGCTTTTTTACTAATATTTTTCTATATAGGAAACTTTTCGGAAAAGAGTATCTAAACTGTCACAAATGGCTTAAATACAGGATTCGTGTATGTCGTGGAAGTCTTATGCAACACTTGCAAAAGACCTCCATGCACTGCACTAACCCAGAAAGTCCTGCCCGCTCTTGAGCTGCACGCCATGCACGAACATCCCCTTGTTCGTCTTGCGTCGGACAAAGCCCGCCTTGTCCACGGCGGAATAAAAATCCGTGGTGCTGCGGATATACTCGCCGTTCTGGATGCAGTAAGCCCGGTACTGCTGGTAGAACTCCCCCGACTTCTCCTGGCAGGAAGAGGCGACTTCACAGCATTCGTCGATATACCTCCCAAGCCAGTCGTTGTCCTCCCGGTATGCCTGCACCGCATCCTTCACGCACTGCGGCGGGTCGGTTTTGAAGTTCTGCGCAACCGCCTTCTGCGCCCCTTCGATGATCCATGCCAGGATGGCGGGGCCTGCGTTCTCAAAAAGATAATCCGCATAGTTCTTGATATCCGTGTCCCCCACGATATGGGCATTGAAGGGGATCACCACGAGCCTGCGCCAGATGCCGTCATCGTTCGCGCCGACCTTCGGCAGGTGGTTAGTGTACAGCACCAGCGTATGGGAAGGGATGAACTGGAACGGGTCCTTGTATTTCTTCTCCGCCTGGATCTCGTCCGTGGAGCAGAGCTGTTTGACCACCGCCGTGTTCAGCCGCATCCCTTCCTCCATCTCCGAAGCGATGATGAGCCTCCGCCCCTTCAGCTCCGCCATCTCCGGCTTCACGTTCCTCTTGCACCCCATCGTGAGCGCCTCCGCCGATATCTTCCCCGCATAATTGCCAAGCACCCGGTAGACAGCATTCCAGAAGGTGGACTTGCCGTTGGCCCCGCCTCCATAGGCGATGATGAGATGCTCCTGGTACACCTTGCCCACCGCCGCCATGCCGACCACCTGCTGAACATAATCGATAAGCGCCTGGTCGCCGCAGAAGAACAGCCAGAGCGCGTCCTCCCATACCTGCCTCCCCTCATCCCCCGGCGAACACCCGGTAATCTTAGTGATCAGGTCTTTCGGGTCATGCGGCTGCTCCCCGGCCATGCCTCTTCTGAGGTCATAGGTGGCACGCGGCGTGTTGAGCAGGCTCTCATTCCGGTCAAGGTCGTTCACATCGGCAAGCAGCATCGGCCTTGCGGCATTGAGCGCGGACGTAAGGTATTTATAATCCCTGCGCTTCTGCGCGAAAGCGAGATAGTTCCTCGCACCGACATACGCAAAGTACAGCCCCAGCAGGCTACCCGGCACGGCTTTTTCCAGCGCCTTACCCCCTGCGGCAAGCGCATCCTCCGCAACCCCGGCATCTTTCAATGCTTTTTTCGCTTTTTCCACCTCGTCCTGCGCATCCGCAAGCTGGAGGTCTGAAAACTCCTCTATCGCGCCAACCGCAAGCTGCCGGTCCTCGCGCCACACCTCCCCGTCATACCGGAGGTAGTCCGTAGCGTTCGTGTGGATCAGCTCGTCCCCATACTCCCTTGCCAGCACCTTCGCCTGCCCGATGTCCGAGTAATCGTCCGGCTTTAAAGACTTCCCTCCCGCAAAATCATCATTATACTGGCCGGGAGGCACATAGCCGTCCTGCCCGCTGATGGTATTCCTGAAAAACTTCAGCGCGGAGAACCAGATGGCATCCAGCTCCGGGCTTTCCAGCGGAGGCTCGCACTTCCCCGCCTCCTCCAGGAAGATTTCATGCGCCTTAACGCATTCCCCATAGCGTTTCAGCACCCTCCCGGCAAAGCGGGAAAGGGTGTTGTTCCGGCTCCCTTCCAGGATGGGGCCGCCCACAGACGGAGCCTCTTCCTCTTCTTCTGTTTCTGTTGACACTTCCTCGTCAATATTCACCCAGCCCTCGTGCCACACCACGTCGCCGCAGTCCGCCCCGAAGATGAACCTTGCGGCGTCCAGGGCATTCCCGTCAAAGAAAGGGAACGCATTATGGATCGCCCGCTTCAGGGCCGTATACTGCCCGGCATCCGCGACCGCCCCGACAGGGAAGTACACATGGTACCGGGGCCTTGCGGACTCCCCGTCCTTCTCCAGCATGTGGTGGCGGCTCGGCACCAATATATAAGAAATATCCGGCATCATCCCGTCCAGCTTCCCCTCCGTCACCCATTCCGCCGGGTCATCGGTATGGTCATTGTCCAGGTCCATGACCACCACATCCGAAGAGAGGAAATTCCCATTGGTACGGTAGCTCCCCCTGTATTCCCCGCACACATGGTCATAAGCCGCCGCATCCTTCATCATCCCCGCATCCGCCACCACGACTTTCGTGGGGTACCTGCAGTTCCTGGCATTACCGGCACAGTCGGCGCGGCAAATCGTTATCTGCATCCTGTCTCCTCCTTTAAGCCTTCCGTAAAATACCGGATCTTCATGTCCCTGCGCTCCGCCTTCCCGATCTCCGCCCTCATGCCCTCCGACAGCCGGACTTCCGAGCCGAACACCCAGACCTCCTCGCATTTCCCAAGGAACACCAGATCCATGAACATTGCCAGCTCCCGCTCCTCCCCCTCGTCCATGAACTGCGGCAGGAGCAGGTGCGGCGCTAAAGGGATCGCGCCGCTGTCCACGGCGAACCTGCTGTATTTCCTTGCCTTCTCCGCATTCCCTTCCTCGTCCCCGGAAAGCGCCGAACAGATATAGACAAGCGGGCGGTACCCTTTCCTCTCCATATTTGCCACGGCCCGGAACGGGACAGGGTCGCTGTAGCCTTCGCTGTTCTTGTAAGCTATCCCAATCCTGCATCACGCCTTTCGTTAATTAGTAAGGACTGTTTTGTCCTCCTACCTTCCCATGGACACGCCGGGACGTTTTGGACGGAAAAACTTTTGGTTTCTTTTCCTTCCATATAAATGCGGCACCTTCCCAAAAAAATTTTTCAAAATAATCCGTCCAAATCCAGGGAAGGTGTCCATGGGAAGGTGAAGGACAGACAGGGGCGGCGCCCCCGCAAAGTCCCTCAAAAAATTTCCGTCCAAAACCGGAAAACGTGTCCATAGGAAATTGAAAGGCAAATATGCCGATCAGGAAGGCGGTGTTGCACATGGATGTAAAAAATGCGGCAGACGCGGGCCGTATCCGGGACAGGGAGCTGGACGAAGAACTGGCGGATGTCCTGGTGGCGATCAGCGTCATCACGAAACGGCTTGCACGGAAAATCAGCGAAAATCTCAGGAAAACGGAGGTGCCATCAGATGGGAAAAATGAACGAGCTGTCCGCCGCGATTGACGAAATGATCGCGTGCGGCAACGGACTGGTAAAAGCCGCTGAAGCATTGAAGGCTTTTTACTCTTCCGAAAATGGACCCGCGCAGGAGGGGAAGCCTGCGGAACCACTGAAAAAAGAAAACCCTGAACCTACCGCAGAAAAAAGCATTTCCAAAGAGGATGTCAGGAAGCTCCTCGTAGCCAAATCCAATGCTGACGGCGGGGCGTACAAGCCTGCGGTGAAGGAACTGGTGAGGAAGTATTCCGGGACAGGGCAATTAAGCAGCATACCCGCGGAGAAATACGCGGAGGTGCTCGCGGAACTGGAGGGGATCGGCAATGGCTAAACACGCTCTGCTCTCCGCCTCCGCCAGCCACCGGTGGCTCAACTGCCCGCCGTCGGCTCTAGCCTGCGCCAGTGTAGAGGAATGGGCCAGCCCTTACGCGCAGCAAGGCACGGACGCACATACCCTCTGCGAATACAAGGTAGGGAAAGCCCTCGGAAGGAAACTGCAAAACCCGGAGGGACACCTGGAGAACTTTGACGCGGAGATGGATGACTGCACCGATGAGTACCGGAATTATGTCTTAGAGCAGTTGGAACAGGCGAAGAAGCTCTGCCCCGACCCGCAGGTGCTTATCGAGGAGCGCCTGGACTTTTCCAGGTGGGTGCCGGACGGCTTCGGCACCGGGGACTGCGTCATCGTCTCCGACAGGGAGCTGCATGTCATCGACTTCAAGTACGGGGTCGGCATCCTGGTCAATGCCGAAGACAACCCACAGATGCGGTGCTATGCGCTCGGCGCGCTGGACACCTATGATGGCATCTATGACATCGAAACGGTGAAGATGACCATCTTCCAGCCCCGCAGGGACAACATCAGCACTGCCTCCATGGGCAGGGACGAGCTGCTCGCCTGGGCAGAAGACACGCTTGCCCCGGCCGCAAAGCTGGCATATGAAGGCGGCGGCGAATTCCATGCAGGGGAACACTGCCAGTTCTGCAGGGTCAAGGCGACGTGCCGCAAACGGGCGGAACATAACCTTGAGATGGCGAGATACGACTTTGCGGTGCCGGACACCCTGGAGCCGTCCGAAATTGCCGCCATCCTGTCCCGGATCGACGAACTCGTCTCCTGGGGCAGCGACATCAAGGACTATGCCCTGCAGCAGGCGCTCTCCGGCATGAAGTATGATGGCTTCAAGGTCGTGGAAGGCAAGTCGAACCGCAGGTTCACGGATGAAACAGCTGTAGCTTCCGCAGTCCAGGGTGCGGGGTACGAGCCTTATGAGAAAAAGCTCCTCGGCATCACGGCGATGACCTCACTGCTTGGGAAGAAGAAATTTGACGAACTGCTTGGCGGGCTGGTCATGAAGCCTCCGGGCAAGCCGGCCCTCGTGCCGGAGAAAGACAAGCGCCCGGCAATCAACACGGCAACCGATGACTTCAAAGAAAATTAGGAGGAAAACATTATGGCAATCAATAATCCAACAAAGGTAATTACGGGAGCAAACACAAGGTGGTCTTACGCAAACGTATGGGATCCGAAATCCATCAACGGAGGGCCGGCAAAATTCAGCGTCTCCCTCATCATCCCGAAGGATGACGCGGCGACCGTAAACAAGATCAAAGCCGCGATCCAGGCCGCTTACGAGGAAGGCGAGTCCAAGCTGAAAGGCAACGGCAAGACCGTCCCGCCCCTCAAGTCCATCAAGACTCCCCTGCGCGACGGCGACCTGGAGAGGCCAGACGATGCGGCGTATGCAAATTCCTATTTCATCAACGCCAATTCTTCTACGGCTCCCGGCATCGTGGATGCGGACCGCCAGCCTATCCTTGAGCGTTCCGAGGTCTACTCCGGCGTTTACGGCAGGGCGTCTGTAAACTTTTACGCGTTCAACACCAATGGCAACAAGGGGATTGCCTGCGGCCTGAACAATCTCCAGAAAATCCGTGACGGGGAACCCCTCGGCGGGAAGAGCCGCGCCGAAGACGACTTCGCTTCCGCAGACGATGATGATTTCCTGTCATAAGGCGTACACCAACCTGGGCGGCGGGCTTCCCGCCGTCCGGCAGTCCAAGACAATCGAGGTGAAAACATATGGAAAACTATCCTTTTATGATCCAACTGGCTTCCTATATCATTGTCGGTGGATTCATCGGCATGGTCATATCCATGGCTTTGGAAGCGTTCAAAGCATTTATCCAGAAAAGGAAGAAAAAGAAATAGGAATAACCAACACCAGGCGGCATGGGCATCTCCCCTGCCGCTTTTGTCCTATAGGAGGCAGCCAATGAAAATAGAGTATATGAGCATCGACCTAGAAACATTCAGCAGCATTGACATCAGCAAGTGTGGCGTTTATAAATATGCGGAGTCCCCGGATGCAGAGATGCTACTTTTCGCCTGCTCCGTCAACGGCGGACCTGTCACCGTATATGATATAGCAAACGGCGAGAGAGTCCCGGAAGAAATCCTCGCGGCACTTTCAGATGAATCCGTCACCAAATGGGCGTACAACGCCGCTTTCGAGAGGGTGTTCCTCTCCATCTGGCTCAGACGGAACCATCCGCAGCATTTCTCTTCCTACAGCATTGACGGAGATACAGTCGGGGATTACCTCGATCCGTCTTCCTGGCGGTGCAGCATGGTATGGTCCGCATACATGGGGCTGCCGCTCTCCCTGGAGGGCGTCGGAGCAGTCCTTGGGCTGGAAGAACAGAAACTGAAAGAAGGCAAGGCACTGATCAAGTATTTCTGCAAGCCCTGCGCCACCACAAAAGCCAACGGCGGAAGGACACGGAACCTGCCGAAACATGACCCGGAAAAATGGGAAACATTCAAAAAATATAACCAAAGAGACGTGGAAGTCGAGATGTCCATCCAGCACAGGCTGTCAAGGTTCCCCGTCCCGGATTTTATCTGGGAGGAATACAGGCTTGACCAGGAGATCAATGACCGTGGCATCCTGCTTGATATGAAAGTTGTAGAAAATGCCATCCGGTTTGATGCATTCAGCAAGACGGCACTCATGGCAGCTATGAAGGACAAGACAGGATTGGAGAACCCGAACTCCATCCAGCAGATGAAAGAATGGCTCGCCAATAAGGGGATAAATACGGATTCCCTTGACAAAAAGGCTGTCGCCGAACTGCTGAAAATCGTACCAGAAGACGTGGCGGACATCCTCCGCCTCCGGCAGCAGCTCGCAAAGTCATCCGTCAAGAAATACCAGGCGATGCAGGCATCCGCCTGTGCGGACGGCAGGGCAAGAGGGATGTTCCAGTTTTATGGAGCCAACCGCAGCGGAAGATGGGCAGGCCGCATCATCCAGTTACAGAACCTCCCACAGAACCACCTTTCCGACCTGGAGGAAGCCCGCTCCGTGGTGAAGTCCGGCGATTACGAACTCATGAATATGCTTTACGAGGATGTGCCGGACACGCTCTCCCAGCTCATCCGCACCGCTTTCATCCCAAGGCCGAGATTCAAGTTTATCGTATCCGACTTTTCCGCTATCGAGGCGAGGGTCATTGCCTGGCTTGCTGGGGAGATGTGGCGGCTGCGTGTATTTAAAGAAGGCGGCGATATTTACTGCGCCTCGGCAAGCCAGATGTTCCATGTGCCTGTGGAAAAGCATGGACGGAACGCCCATCTGCGGCAGAAGGGAAAAATCGCGGAGCTGGCTCTGGGCTATGGCGGATCGGTTGGTGCGTTGAAATCTATGGGAGCCTTGGAGATGGGACTTGCCGAAGAAGAACTCCAGCCCCTCGTAGACGCATGGCGCAGCTCCAATCAGAACATCGTGCAATTCTGGTGGGATGTGGACAGGGCTGTCAAGGAAACCGTCAAGATGAGAATCTCCACGGAGACACACGGAATCCGCTTCATCTATAGGAGTGGGTTGTTATTCATAGAACTTCCGTCCGGCAGGCGGCTCTTCTATGCGAAGCCCAAAATCGGCGAGAACCGCTTTGGCGGGGAGGTGGTGACCTATGAGAGCATCGGCACGAACAAGAAATGGGAGCGCATCGAATCCTATGGTCCCAAGTTCGTGGAAAATATCGTACAGGCAGTTTCCCGCGACATCCTCTGCCATGCCATGCGCACCCTTTCGCACTGCTTCATCTGCGGCCATGTGCATGACGAGCTCATCATCGAGAGCAGCATGGGCGTAGACTTGGGTGCGGTCTGTGAGCAGATGGGAAGGACGCCGCCATGGATTCCCGGCCTAGATTTAAGGGCTGACGGCTTTGAGACAATGTTCTATAAAAAGAATTGAAAAGACCCAGCGGATCGTGCTTCCGCCGGGTTCGTATATTACTTCCATGTTTTCAGTTTATCGCCCACCGCTTTGAGTGTTTTAGCCTTGCGGTCTTGGTATGTAGATTTCGCCATGCCCATCTCGGCAGCCATGTCACGGTCGGTCTTGCCTTCCTTAACCGCATTACAGATGCGGCGCTGCTCATCCGTTACTTCAGTCAGCGCCTTGGCAAGTTCAGAAAGCAGGGTCGCTTCTTCGTGGATATCCGCCGGATCGCTGTACTCCCTGCTCCTCGGAGGTTCATATCCAAAAACGAAATCTTTCTTGCCAGCATCCCCCATTGCAACATGGTTCCTGCGCTTCGCGTCAACGCAGACATCCGATATGCTGTCAGGATCATAACCCTTTTCCTGCAGGGCATTGAGAGATGTTTCTCTCTGCATCATCGGCATCACACGGCGGAAAAACGCTTTCTCATATCTTTCCAGATTGCGGTTTGCTTCCCTCGCCTCTTCCTCTGTATCAGCATTCCAAATGGCGTAGTATTGTGCGGGACGGCCGGGAAGGGTTATCTTGTCTACAGGGATTCCGTGTTCCTTAAAATACCTGATGGCACCCTCAAGAACATCTGGGTTGTTTTTATCCTCCTCCAGCTTCCAAAACACCGGATGCTCGTAGCATAAAACATTGGCGGTTGCAATTACATTTTTGTCATTTCTTTTCATGGGTTGTCCTCCTTTTCCGGCTACAAACCCGGCGAGGACACCCCGTCTAAAAATAGCACAGCAAACAGACGAGTCTCCGAAAAGTTAAAAGTTTATGAAATCCATAAATTTTTAATTTTTCGATTGTCCTCGCCAAGTTTGTGGCCACATTCTTGACTTGATATGTTTCTCTGAATATCCGTCGATGGATACTCAGATGGAAAAGCACACCATGTATGCATCCCCATCTCAACACCCATTCAACCGTTCAAATTATTGTTCTCTTTTTTATTTTCTGTTTTTGAATCAACCGCATTGAAAATTAGACAAAAAAAGAGCCCGACAATATCCTTCCTTGGATACTGTCTGGCTCGTCACGCCTTCGAACGGCACAAATCAGTAAAATAATTTAATTGTAATAAACCAGATTAGACTCCTTTGCTAATCATGGTAATCATCTTTAAAAATCCAGTTCGCATTCGCGTACCTTTTCTTTGCAGAATAAGTCGTTTATTTCATCGACAGTCGTATACGACTTGATTTCATTGTTTTTGTCCACGTAAGCAACGGAACGCTTCCCGTTAATTATCACCATTTGCCCCAAAGGTTTCTTCTCGCCATGCGTTGCATAAGTTAGCATATCCTTCATCAATGAACCCCTCCCCGTATCAAAACTACCAGTATTTCCAGTCCTCACTATAACCATCACACTCCTTATAATTTTTAAATCGAAGTCTTTATATTTTCCCTTCGATGGTATTATTTTCTCACAAAAATCTCATAATGAAAAAGCCAATATGTAAATCGTTAGTTTTCCAGTTTTTTGTCTTTGCGGTGATACTCAGCCACTTGTCTTATCCGCCTAAGTTCCCTCATGGTCGGCGTGTCAAAATCACCGGTTGCAAATTCACGGAGCCAGTCATACATATCTTTCTGCATTGCTGCTTCATATGATTTCATCGATACTGCCATGTCATGTTCGTCCATCTGCTCTGAGATAAGATGAAGCCGCGTTAAATAAACGAGATCATTGAACAATCTCCGCTCATCAGGGTCATCCAAATCAAAAATTCCCATAGCCTTCTGCATAATGCGCTGATATCTGCCGCTCACAACAGCCTTAAATTTTAGTTCCTCAATCAGTTTCTCTGCATCTATCTGTTCCAACTCTACCCACAGGGGGTCTTCTTCATTCTTGACCTTCTGATAGAGGGTTCGGTAATTCATTTTCTCCCCATCTTTCAGCCCTTGAAAATCAAGCCCGTTCATTCGGACCGCCAAAAGGCATATCAGATAATCAAACAGATTTTCTGCCCCGAAAAGCTCCTTATAGATATTAACGCCCTCACTAATCCCAGCAGTCTCTCCGAACGCATATTTGTACACCATTTTCGATGAAAATAAATGGTTTCGCTCTGTCGAATTTCTTTCCTCAACATCACGCAGCGCATTATATATCCGCCTTAATTGCTGAATACGGATGGTCTCATCTGAATTCATCGCATTCCCTATCAGATGCTGTATTTTAAAGCTGATAGCCTCCGACAAAATCCCCTCGCATTTTGCAGCGGTAAAAGCAGGATTGCTCCTGACCATCTCCAGATCATCTTCCTGTAAATACAAGTCCACATTCACGGTCAAATCCCTGTACAGGTTTTCCCTCGTGCTAAGTTTTCTGTCATTTTTTCTGTCATCAAAATATCCCGTATCCAAAATTGTCAGCAGCAGTCCATGGCTTTCTGGTGGGAAGTAATACATGCTCCTGCTGTTTCCTTTGTCTTTTCTGAACACATCCTCAGTAAGTGTTCCATTCGACATCTTGCAGATTTCAGCAATCCTTCCCTTGATTTTCTTGCTGTCGAAATGAATTCCATTCCTTGAATGACAAGAGAGATATGCCGCCAATTCCGATGACTTTAAAGATTCTTTGTGCAGCTTCTTTATGGCTTTTTCAGAAAGCTCCTCTTCGGTCTCATTCTGCTTTTCGATTTGAGATTTATAATCAGATTCTCTCCCCACATTCACTCCCCCCTTAGTCAAACGGCAATTTCCGCGCATCCATGTACCCGTCAATTATTTTCTTAACACCCTCGTTAATATGGACATGGGATATCGACAGAGCGATTTCTTTTACAAGGCTTTCAATTACAACACTGAGCGATTCAGCTATCTCCATCGTATTACAGAGCGGCTGCGTCATTCCCTGCTCCTCCACGACATACAGTTCATAAAACGTGTCCTTCTTCCACGCTATGCTGTCATCGCCCTTTCCGCAAAACATGATGTACAAATAGGATTCGCTATACGGCAACTTGGCGTGATAGCAGTCGCCACACGGTTCCACGCCACAGTCCTTGAAAAACTCGGAATAATATTCTGGCTCATAGCTTTGTGAGTTGGCTTTCCTAACGGCTCTTGCATGATAAATCGGATGTTCCACATATACTTCATCGTAACCATCGTAGCCAACTGTCATTCTTTTCAGCTCACTCAGCCTTTCCCTTTCCCAGAAGACATCATCGGCCTCCGTATCCTCAATCAGACCTCTGATAAATTTGAAGAGGTACTGCTCAGTCGGTGACATCTCGTAAATCTCGGAGGATACCAGCATATCCAGGGAAACTTCCAGTTCTCTGGCGGCCATAAGCAGAAACTCGATGCTTGGATCCGCATTGCTTTTTCCGCTCCTCATCCTAGATAAATAGCCTGGGCTGTTTCCCGACAGCCTTTCTATGTTCCCGAGCTTTTTATCCTTGATAGCAAGAAGTCGCATTATGTTTTCAATGCACCTGCCCCTGTCAAAAAGTCTGCCTTGCTCCAACTCCGTTTTGACATCGGTCAATTCAGAACGGATTTCTGCCTGGATATCTTCGTGTTTTGAACGTTCTTCCTCAAGTTGTGTTTTCTCATCCTTCAGTTTAGAATGCTTTATTTGCAAATCAAGAGTTTCGATTTCCTCGTCTATACCTTCAAGCTCTTTCTCCAATTCGTCTCTTTTGTCCGCAAGTTCTTTCTTGTTTGCCATAACACAAAACTCCTTTCTCACTTGTAATTTTATTCTATCATATTTTTAAATTTTGTCAATATTTACAATTTATTTAATTGATTGTTGATTTTTTCAAGTTAAAGAAAGTGTTGTAAAAGACCACATGATATTTTCGATATCTGTCCATCGAAACAGACTGTTATTGCGAATCCCCAATTCTATAGGCTTTACCTCCCCTCTGACCATCGAACCTTTTTTCATGCTACCATTCTACCAGACGATGTTATATCATTCAAATAATTACATTCGTAATATGGTGGCAAAATATAAATAAAATCTTGTTCTATTTGGTTTATGGTGGTATAATAAAATGTAGTCTATGGGAGGGGAGGAGTGTACCTTTGGGTAAGCGGCTATACAGAAAAAGTAACGTGTCACGAGAAAGAACAGATGAACTCGGAATTGATGGACTCCTCGCCTTGAAGGAAAGCACGGATGATTGCTTTTGCACCGTCCATGCGCGGTATTTTGAAGACGATAAATTGCCCTGCCCCGCTTGCGGTTCACAGAAGACGAGGACTTCCAAAGTGGTCAGGCGCTCCTTCAAAGACATCCTTTGGGGCGAGGAATCCACAAACGAGAACGGATTCACCCACCGAAAGTTTCGGGTTATCGACATCGTATTCCATCAGCGGTATCTCCGCTGTGATGGCTGTAGCGACATCGTATTCCCAGAGCCAATCGATTTTGGGGACAAGGGATGCAGGTATACCAACCGTCTGTCCGATGCTCTCGCTGATGGGACCTTCCGTTTCTCCTACAAGAAAGTCTGTGCGTATTACGGGATCCCCGCGTCCACGGCGTCTATTGGGCCAATCATGCGGCGAAGAATTCAACATCGAGAGTCTCAACTCAAGCCCATAAGTACCCCGAAGCGACTTGGCATCATGCAGATTACTTATTACAGGGAGCTGTACACTGTGATTTTTGCCCTTTTAGATGATGGCATCTACTGTATGGATATCCTTCCGGATACTTTCGAAGGGACGATTCTTGAATTCCTGCGTCGGTTGGACTCTACCCGGGTGGAAACGGTTTACATGGACCCGCTGGAAGATATCCGTAATGCGGCGGCGGTTGCCTTCCCCGGAGCGGAATTTGTAGTCACCGATGAGTGCATCCTCCGGTACGCCAAGAACGCAATGCTTGAAATCATACATGAGGATGGGAAGCGATTCCCTGTGAAATTCAAAGACAACGCACTCACCATCCAAAATAGGCTTCTCCAGAGCGACTATGAGCGGAAACGCATCAAGGATGGATTATCGAGCCGTCCTCGCCTGAAATTGGCATACGATAAACATCAGTCATTGATGGATTCTTTGCAGGAAGAATGGAACTACGAAAGTGTCAGCGAGTGGATACATAGTCTGCCAGATGAGTTGCCGGAGTTTCTCAATCTTTCGGATGCAGTCGACCTATTCGAGAGCGAGATACGTTGTTTTAAAGAAAAAGAAAAATTACCGGACTTTTATCCGACAGCCATTCAAGCGATATGCGATGCATTCCACGGAATGCCGCACTGTATATTCGATGTGTTGAGAGCCAGGTGCTTTCTCACGATCAGCCATGACACTATCGAAATGGATGGTGAAAAGTACCGGCTAGGGATTCATACCTCTCGGCTGACACAAAATATGAACAATATATCAGAAAATATCAGGAGGGCACGGGAATATGAACTCTAACGATAAAATTAAAGCAGTTGGAATCAACATACAAGAGAAAGCAAACCTTATCTGGAATGTGGCAAATTCTCTGTTTGGAGCGTATAAGCCTCACGAGTATGGTCTTGTCATCCTTCCGATGGCAGTCATCAAGCGTTTCCACGATTGCCTTCTGCCTACTCATGACAAGGTGGTGGAGACATACGAAAAAATCAAGCATCTGGCTGTGCGGGATGGATTTCTCCGTGCTGCCACTGGAGGCTTGAGGTTTTATAACACCAGTCCCTTTACCTTTGAAAAGCTGAAGGCCGACCCCGAAAACATTAAGGTGAACTTTGAAGCATATCTCGCAGGGTTCTCCGACAATGTTGCGGACATCCTGGCGCGGATGGGGTTCTATGACCAAATCGACCGTATGAGCGATGCAGGTGTTCTGTACCAAGTCATCAGCGATTTTTGTGAAGACAATGCGGATATGAGTCCCAATAAGATTTCTGCCATTGACATGGGTTACATCTTCGAGAACCTCGTTCAGAGGTTTTCCGAGAGCTATGATGAGGAGGCAGGCTCCCACTTCACCAGCCGCGATATCATCTATCTGATGTGCGATATGCTGACAATGAATGCCGACCTCTCCACGCCAGACGCTCCCGCCAAGACCGTGTATGATATGGCGATGGGAACGAGCCAGATGCTCACCTGCATGGAGGAACGCATTAAGGCGCTAGACAGCGAGGCGGACATCATCTGTTATGGACAGGAAATCAATCCTTTTACCTTTGGCATTGCAAAAGCGGATATGCTCATCCGTGGTGGCGACCCTGAGAATATGCAGTTCGGAAACACACTGAATGATGACAAATTTCCTAGTTATACCTTTGACTATGTGATCTCCAATCCTCCGTTTGGTATCGATTGGAAACGGGAGGCTCCCGATGTAGAAAAGGAATACAAGTTGGGCGATGCCGGACGCTTTGGTATTGGCTTGCCACAGAAGTCTGATGGGCAGATGCTTTTCATGCTGAATGGCATAGCAAAGCTGAAGGACACCGGTCGCATGGCAATCATCCAGAATGGCTCCTCGCTGTTCAGTGGAGATGCCGGCAGTGGACCAAGCGAAATCAGGCGATATCTTATAGAGAATGATTGGCTGGATGCCATTGTGCAACTCCCGAATAATAGCTTTTATAACACGGGCATTGCTACCTATATCTGGATCATCACCAAGGATAAGCCACTTTCTCATCGGGAACACGTCCTGCTGATTGATTCCAGCGGGTGCTATGAGCAGCGCAGAAAGCCCATTGGCAATAAGCGTGTAGATATAACGGAAGTTTGCCGCAATCTTATTATTCAAGCTTATGGTGGGTACACCGACAGAACCTATACGGCGGAAATTGCCGATGGCAAAGCCATCACTGTTAAAAGCAAGCGGATGAATGCCATCGCTCTTGGCTATAATAAAATCACAGTCGAAAGCCCTAAGCTCGACGATAATGGAGAACCTATTTTGAAAAAAGGAAAACCTGTCGCGGATACATCCAAGCGGGATACGGAAACCATCCCCCTGGATGAGGATATCAACGCATACTTTGCGCGAGAAGTTCTTCCGTTCCGTCCCAGTGCCTGGATCGACAAGAGCAAAACAAAGGTCGGCTATGAGATTCCGTTTACCAAGACGTTCTATGAGTACAAAGAACTGGAACCGGCAGATGAAATTGCAAAGCGCATTGAGGCCCATGAACGCAGCCTAATGGAGAAACTACGAATGCTGTTTGGAAAGGTAGATGAGGAATGAACACATATGAAATCATGAAAGACAGCCGTACTAAATGGTTGGGTTATATTCCTTCCACATGGGGGACTCGCCTTCTCAAATATGCTTTTTCCATCCAAAAGGATATTGCAGGAGAAACAGGCCATACTGTACTTTCTGTAACCCAGCATGGCATTGTACCTAAAAAGATGTACGATAAGGGACAGTTTGCAAAAGACTACTCGAATTATCAACTCGTTCATATTGGAGATTTTGTGATGAACCATATGGACTTGCTGACGGGGTGGGTCGATATTTCAGCCTATGAAGGTGTTACCAGTCCAGATTATCGTGTTTTTCTTAATAATTCACCGGAAACCTTCGATTCAGATTACTACAAATATATTTTCCAATACTGTTATATGAATCGCATTTTCTATGGACTGGGACAAGGCGTTGCAGGATTCGGGCGCTGGCGTTTACCAGCCGATATGTTTTTGAATTTTGTTCTTCCCGTTCCACCTATTGATGAGCAAAAGGCTATTTCAAGATTTCTTGATAACAAGTGCTCACAAATCGATACCATTATTCAGGAAGCAAAAGATACTATTTCTGAATATAAACAGTGGAAAGAATCTGTGATTTTTTGTGCGTTGACCCAAGGGCTGGACGCGACAGTCCCAATGAAAGATAGCGGGATTAATTGGATTGGTCACATTCCAGAGCGTAGCTCGATTGTGAGAATGAGATATCTTGTCGATGGTTATAAAGCAGGACCCTTTGGTAGTTCACTTATTACCGACAAACTTGATTCTACTGGAAACATTTTAGTATACACTCCAGAACACATTGCAAAGCAAAGCGTTGAAAACGAAAAAAATCTGTATCTACCAGAAGAACGACGGGAAGACATGTCGCAATTCTTTGTGCAAAATGGAGATATTATCTTTCCAATTGTAGGTTCGCTTGGAAGAGCCATGCTGATTACTGATGATATGCCTGAAGGAATAATAAATCAGCGATTGGCAAAGTTCAGGATTAAAGAGGATGTTATTGATATGAATTTCTTCCTTTGGTTCTTTGCGAAAAGTTCTTTCTACAATCAATTTATAGAAGTGAATTGCAGAGGCTCTTTTATCCTAAACTTAACTAAAACAATAATATACGATATGCCTGTTGTGCTTCCTCCTACTATTGAAGAGCAGAGAAGAATTGCAACGTATCTGAACAAAAAATGTTCTACTATTGACTCTCTAATTAAGGAAAAAGAATCCTTGTTAGAAGATTTGGAGTTTTATAAACGCTCCATAATATATGACGCAGTAACAGGAAAACGAAAGGTGATGTGACCCATGAATGAAGATAAGGGATTTCAAGACCGTGCAAAGGCATATTATGAAGGTATCCAAGGCATGGACGAATCGGAGAAAACATTCGAGGCATTCATAGAGTCCTACCTCATTTCGGAAGATGGAGGCTGGACGAAAGCCACGGATGCTGGAATGCGCAGCGAAGAATACAAGGGTATGAATCTAGACATCGTAACGTTGACCGAATTTGTCAAAGCCACCCAGCCGATGGCATGGCGGCGGTTCGAGAGGATGTGTACCATCAACCCTGTGCGACAGTTCTATAAGTCCTTTGAAAACGCCGTCACTCAGGACGGTCTGATTTCTGTCCTTCGCTATGGATTCAAGCACCGTGGCATTGCTTTCCGTGTGTGCTACTTCCAGCCGGAATCCGAATTGAACGAGCTTGCCTGGGCTCATTATCGGCAGAATATCTGCCAGTGCATCCGCCAGTGGCATTACTCTGAGCAGAACAACAACACCATCGACATGATGCTTGCCATCAACGGCATCCCGGTCATTGCTATCGAGTTGAAGAACCAGCTGACCGGGCAGTCCGTGGATGACGGGAAAAAGCAGTGGGCTTACAATCGGAATGCCAAGGAGCCTGTTTTCGGCTTCAACAAGCGTATTCTGGCTTATTTTGCCTGCGACCTTTACGATGTCTACATGACTACCCGTCTGGACGGTCCCATGACCAATTTCCTGCCTTTCAACCAGGGCAGCAATGGTGCGGGACAGGATGGTGGCGCGGGGAATCCTGAAAACAAAAATGGTGATTATGTGACCGCTTACTTTTGGGAGAATGTTCTGCAAAAGGACAATCTGCTGGACATTCTTCAAAAGTTCATCAGCTATGAAAAAACCGAAAAAAAGGAAACGCTGCCGGATGGTTCTACCAATATCAAAAAGGCAGAGAAGATCATCTTCCCGCGCTACCATCAATTGGATGTGGTGCGGAAACTGGTCGACCATGTCCGCAGGAACGGTTCTGGACATAACTATCTGATTCAGCATAGTGCAGGATCAGGCAAATCTAACTCCATTGCCTGGACCGCCTATCGCATGGCAAGTCTGCATAACGATAACAACGAGCCTGTTTTCAACAGCGTGATTGTTGTAACCGACCGTCGTGTTTTGGATCAGCAGTTACAAGCGACCATTTCCAGCTTTGACCATACACTCGGCAGCGTGGCTACCATTGATGACAAGAAAACCTCTGCTGACTTGCGTGATGCCATCAACAAGGGTAAGCGCATTATCGTCACCACGCTGCAAAAGTTCCCGGTCATTTATGAACAGGTAGAATCCGCTGTTGGCAAGCACTATGCCATCATCGTGGACGAAGCACACAGTAGCCAGACTGGACAAGCCGCATTGAAATTGAAAGCCGCTCTTGCTGACATTTCGGATGCCTTGGAGGAATATGCCGAGCTGGAAGAAAAAGCGGTCGAGGAACTTGAAAAAAAGGACATTCTGGTACAGGATATGCTCAGTCAGGGCAAACACAAAAATCTGAGCTTCTTTGCCTTCACTGCCACACCCAAAGGAAAAACACTGGAAATTTTTGGTGAGCCACACCCAGATGGTTCTTTCCATCCATTCCACATTTACTCCATGCGTCAGGCAATTGAAGAGGGCTTTATTCTAGATGTGCTGGCAAATTACACTACCTATAAAATGTGCTACCAGATTGCCAAGAATGTGCCGGATAACCCAGATGTGCCGACTTCCAAGGCTGTGCGAACAATACGACGCTACGAGGAACTGCATCCACATAACCTCCAGCAGAAAGCTGCGATTATTGTAGAAACTTTCCGAGATGTCACAAAGAAAAAGATTGGCGGTCTCGGAAAAATGATGGTCGTTACTGCTTCTCGGCTTGCCGCTGTGCGCTACTATCATGAAATCAAGCGGTATCTGGAGCAAAACAGTTATGACGATATCGAAATCATGATTGCTTTCAGCGGTAGCCTTAAAGATCCAGATATCCCAGACAGCCCAGAGTACACCGAGAGCTCTATGAATGTGGACAGCAACGGAAACCGTGTCAAAGAAAGCCAAACCAAGAGCGTGTTCCATGATGAGGGGCATATTCTTATTGTCGCAGAAAAGTACCAAACGGGCTTTGATGAGCCATTGCTCCACACCATGATTGTGGATAAGGAACTGCGGGATGTGAAAGCGGTGCAGACCCTGAGTCGTCTGAATAGAACATATCCCGGCAAAGAGGATACTTATGTCCTCGATTTCGTCAATGATGTCGAGTGCATCCGCGAGGCATTCCAACAGTTCTACCAGGAAACAAGCCTTGATGAGGAGATTAACTTCGACCTGATATACACCACTCAGAAAATCCTGCGTGGCTTCCAGGTGTACGCAGATGAGGATATCGAGACAGTGTCGGAGATTTACTTTGACCCGGATGTACGCAAAGCCAATGCGACACAGGGAAAAATCTCCAATGTCCTCAAGCCATTGGCAGACAACTACAATCTGTTGAATCAGGAACAGCGGTACCAATTCCGCCGCGAAGTCAGAGCCTTTGTGAAATGGTATAACTACATTTCGCAGATTACCCGGATGTTTGATAAAGATCTTCACAAGGAATATGTTCTATGCTCCTACCTCGCCAAACTGCTACCTTCCGACCCTGTGCAGCCCTTTGACCTGGATAATAGAGTGAAGCTCGAATATTACCGTCTTGAAAAGACCTTTGAAGGTGCGATTGAATTGGAGGCCACCCCCGGCTCCTACAAACCCACGCAGCCGAAACGGGCTGGAGGGCAGAAGGATAGACTCAGTCCTCTGGATGAGATTATCGCCAGAATCAACGAGGAATTTTTCGGTGATTTCACAGAAACGGATCGCGTGATCGTGGATACCCTATATAAAAAGATGCAACGGGATGCCAAAGTCAAAAAGGCTGCCAAGAGCAACGACCGTCAGGTATACGAGCGTAGCATTTTCCCCGGCATTTTTGAATCGACCGCACAACAAGCATACATGGATGACATGGCAGCATACGAGCAGCTCTTCCTTGATGCAGAGAAATATCGCATCATCCAGCAGGCTCTTGCAGAGCGGTTATATCGTGAACTACACGGTGAAACAAATTGAAATAACAAAAAGATGAGACTGTGGAAAATCAACTGCCGTCTCATCTTATGTTGTATGCACCACCCTATTAACGATTTGAACCTTTTAACGAATCCCTCTCTTAAATCGTTAATAGGGTATGCAAATTCCCATTCAATGCACTTGCAAGCAGTTGATTCCACAGCAGTTTTCAGGGAAAAAGAAAAGACTGCCGTATGCAGCTTTGCTTGAAATCCCTTTATTTCTGGCTTTTTGCCGTGTCCAACTCCGTTATATTGTATCAATCACGCAACTGCCTCATCATATAATGTTCCATCGTAAGGCTCTATCAACTCTGCAATTAAATTTACAATCGTTTTCGGCGTATAAAATTCTCCTTTCCCTTTTCCCTCTGCAATCGCAAACTTACTTAGGAAATATTCATACATACGACCAATCATATCGTTCTCTTTATCCTTTGTCGTGTCAATCTTATTGATTTCGTCTAACAAAGATGCCAATTTGACTGTATCAATCTGTAAACGGGAATAATAATTATCTGGCAAAGCACCTTTTAAAATAGGATTTGTTTTCTCAATTGTAAAGAGCGCTGTATCTATTTTTAAAGCAATATCATCTTGCTTAGCATTCTCCATAATATAAGTCCATCTGCTTTCCTGCGGCAAATAGAACACATTATCTTTTGTGTAGAACGCAATATTATCCACAAATTTTTCCATACCATCTGCAATGATTCTTGCTCTTTGAGCTTCAAATTTATCACTTGCAAACTTTAAGAAAAACAAACTTAAAACGACATGCTTATATTCAGATGGTTCTACCGAACCTCTTAATTTATCCGCAGACTTCCATAGAGCCTCCTCCATAGAAACTTCTTTCGCCTTTGCTTTTGCTGCCACTCCTATATCCTCCTCATTCTTTTGAAAATTCCAAAATATCGTCAACACCGCATTCAAGCACATCACAAATTTTTGCAATCGTTTCCATAGAAACAAACTCGTCTTTATTGAGCCTTGTAATGATATTACCGCTTATCTGTGCTTTTTTTTGAAGTTCCGAATTTTTCATTTTTTTATCAATCATCAATTTCCACAAACGATTATAACTTACTTTCATTCGCTGTTTCCCTCCAAATATATTTCACATTGTATCACTATATCGTTGTATTTTCCACTATTTTTGTGTTTATTATCACTTTTTTCTTGTAATACAAAAACACGACCAAGGGCACTTCACATATGAAAATGTCCCTTTCGACGTTTTAGAGAATATGTGAAGTTGATTAGATATAATGAATTTGTAGAAATAATTTAATATATTGGAGGAATCTACTGTGAAATCTTTATTGAAGCAACTTGACAGTACATATCGAAAAGAAAACGACTATGCTATTCTGTATCTTGAAATGCAGATAAAGCAAATTTTGAAATTATTAATTACGGTCAACGGTATTTATATTTTATACAGCATTATCGTACTTGACAGTTGAAAGTTTGTACCACTAAGAAGCCAGAAAATCCCATTGTTCTTCTGACTTTTCCTGTAGCCTCTGAATTATTCGCGTTATGTATA
>KE159534.1:50700-112686 GCA_000403215.2 Lachnospiraceae bacterium A4 | reverse complement strand
TTTCCACTCCATGGCAGCCTGCAGGCCGTCATGGAGCCGGATACTCAAAGGAATGCAGGCCCAATTCCGTACACTTCCGGCTAAGATGCCAAGACCACCGAACATATGCCCATGGATGTACTCCGGTTTTGCGGAGTTTTCGGATTCCTGGAACAGCTTTTTCACCCCTGGCATACGGCGCCCTTCCTTGGACTGCTTCACCCCGTCGCCCACAAGGACGTGGTAGTTCCCCTCCCTATAGAGGGGAGCATACAGCCTGACAGCGGAGAACCAACGTTTACGGATTTCCTCCAACGACCATGAGGATGCCCTGAAAAAATGCAGCATGGAATCATAGCAGCCCGGACTTAGTGCAAGGTCACGGATGACAGAAGTGACACCAAGTTTATCTGAACGGAGCATAAGCCCTATGATAATGGTTACAAACCAGCGGAAAGCAGCCTTGCGGGAAAAACAGGATTCAAAGTGGCATAAAACATTTTCAATAAAATTCATCATAATCGTATGGTTAACCACTGGAAAGTATGGTAAACTCATACATGAAATAACTCTTTCAGTGGTTTATATCTTTCTTAAGTGTTGCAACTTAAAGATACCATAAATCCATACGAAAGGGTTATTTTTTTTATTGAGAACTTTCAACTCATAAGTATCGTAGAATTACCTACATTAATTTACTTATGAGTGGAAATCTTAATGAATATCTTGCCAAGATTGACAAGCTCATTGTTTTGTGCCTCTAACGCCTGAACTTGTCCACAAAGTTCAGGCTTGGCATCACTACCATAAACAGATATCTGCCTGAATGCAATACTGTTCTTTGCCCTCACCCGTCCGTCCGCGTATTCCACTTGTACCCCATGCCGCGGACGGTCACAATCTTCTTCGGTTCGCTAGGATCGTCCTCAATTTTCATGCGCAGTCTGCGGATATAGACTGTCAGTGTCTTGTTGTCAATATACTTCTCGTCGCAGTCCCACAGACTGCCCAAAATCTGCTCCGCGGAGAGCACAAGATCCGGGTGTTCCATAAAAAGGCACAGCAGCCGATACTCGCTCGAAGTCAGCTCCAGCGGCTTTCCGTTCTTGTAGCCCTCTCCCTTTGTCAGCAATAGCGTAATCCCGTTCGAAGTCCGCTCGGCGTCTGGCTGGCTGAAATTGCCGCCCCTGCGCAGCATCGCATTGACACGCGCCAGAAATACCGCCAGCTTAAAAGGCTTTGTGATATAGTCATCGGCTCCAATATCAAGCCCCATGATAATGTCTGTCTCCTCGTCAGCGGCAGTCAAAAACATGACTGGCACCTTGGAGGTCTCGCGAATCCGCCTGCACAAGTCCAGCCCAGAACCGTCAGGAAGCGACACATCCAGAATCACCAAATCATAGTGTCCACTTCCCCACAGCGTCTCCGCCTCAAGGCATGTGCGGGCTACATCAACCGCATACCCTTGTTTTCTGACCGCAAATGTCAATCCGTTGATCAAACTTAAATCATCTTCTACAAAAAATATTCGTTTCATTGCTGCATATTGTCCTTATCTTTTTCTACCATATCAGATACGTCATACGTATTACTGCCAATCAGGCATTCCTTTCCCCGAAACGCAAAACCATATTTTTTAATCTGCGTTGGCAAAAAACCTCTCGCAGCCAACTGCGCAGCATACTGCTTTTCTTCAATCTGGGCAAGCGCATTCGCGACGGTCTGCGCAAGGTCTTTTTCCTTCTGGGGCTTGTGTACCTTAAATTCGATAATATTCGCACAATCCTTTTGTTTGTCACTTGGAATCAGCATCACATCATAGCGTCCAAAACCGCTTTCCCGATTGGAGATAATCTCAAACCGACCAGCAAGCTCCACAATCAGCCCCAGCACAAATCCGTGATAAAAACGCTCTGGGGCATCGTCCTCCGCCACACTCCTTGCGATGTCAAAACTCGAAAAACTGTACAGCGCAATCTTATTCATAAACTCGTTCATCGCCTCCACATCGGCTGTGAGAAGCGCCTTGATAAAGTTGTTATAGGAAAGCTTAGCATCACCGTAAAACCAGCCCCTCACCATCTTCCGAAACATTCGGCGCACTTCAAGGTTGGTCAGTGCGAGCGTGTACCAGACGTCGCCTTCCTCGCCATCTTCGCCATTCTCCTCTTCCACCACTGCAAGCTGTATCACCTTGAAATACCCTGTCGCAAGAAGCAGGCTCCACACGGCATTTGCATCGCCGACTAGCTGGTTAAAGACAATCTGCTCGTCCATCTCAACCACAATCGCTTTCCCTTGCAGAAGTTCCTCCATCATCATCTTGATTTCGGTGTTTCCGCCCTGTATCAGCGAATTGACTAGCCCGTTTGAACTTGTATTTGCCCAGTAAGCGTCATATCTTCCCTCATTTCGTATAAACGATGCGATGGACCACGGATTATAAATATCTGTATATCTGCCAAATGTAAAGCCGTCATACCATTTCTTGACCTTCTGCTTTTCCGCGCCTAGTCCCGCTTCGTCCAGCGCGCGAAACACTTCTTCCTCCGTAAAGCCAAAATACGCCGCATATTTATCAGATGTCGTCGTAATCACTTCTGGATTGTTCAGTCCTGAAAAAATACTTTCTTTCGCAACTCTTGTAATTCCAGTAATCAGCCCTCGCCGCAGATATGGATTGGTCTTAAATGTGCTGTTAAAAAGACCGCTGAAAAATGAGACTGCCTTGTCCCAGTACCCACAAAGCCATGCTGCCTGAATCGGCGTGTCATATTCATCCAGCAAAATCATCACATTCGTGCCGTAATAACGCTGCAAAAATCCTGCCATCGAGTGAATTGCCCCCGCTGCCACTTCACTCCCCATTCCGGGCTGTATCTTCCTATAATAATTCTGTTCATTCTCGCTTAACAAGTCTCCTTCTAGCAGAAAACGATTCTGTTCATACAGTTGTGAGATGACTTCCGTAATCTTGTATACCATATCTGTATACTCTGCTGCCTCAATACTTGCAAAACTTAGAAATATCACCGGAACTGTGCCTTGCAGATGCCTGTACGGATACGCCTCAGAAGAAGAAAAATCCACTTTTTCCTCCCAGATTGAAAGCCCTTCAAAAAGGTCTCCTCGGTTCGCATACTGATTTGAGAAAAAACTCTCAAGCATTCGCAAATTAAGTGTTTTGCCAAAACGGCGCGGGCGCGTGATGAGCGTCACTGTCGAGCCGTACTCCCACCATTCCTTAATAAAACCAGTCTTGTCAATATAAAATTTGTGCTCCTCAATCATTTTATCAAACCGCTGTTCGCCGATATTCACAATCATTCTGCGTTCCAAATCCGCACCCCCATTCATGCGCTGCCCCTAAAATCCCGAGACGAACGCCCGCTCCTTTTCGATGAGCACAAATCCGTTTTCATTCTCCGCCGGAACAAGTGTCAGCCGCACGGTTCCCACATTTGACACGCCCTCAAAGTCAATGCCATACTGCGCAACTGCATAGACACTGCCCTCCTCCTCATAGACAGTGCAGTCGTCAAAGTGAAACTGAAAATCCGGGAAATCCGATGTGCCTATATAATAATAGCCATCTGCAAAAAAGAACGATGTCTGTCTCTCCTTCATCTCCTCAAATGCAGGCTTTAAATCAGGAAGCTCCTCCCCAAAGACTAGCCTCGCATACGCCTGCGCCTCCTCGAGAGACACTTTCACCACCGGTTCATCAAATCCCAGATCCGCACGGGGAACTTTGACAATTTCCGCCTTGTCCTCCCATAAACCAGTATATGCCAAAAACAAGAAGTCCCTCCAAAATGCCTCATCCTTCTTGTCAGTACGCTCAAAATCATTGACCGTCTTACAAATATATTCGAGAAATTTCTTTCCGTCATCCGTCAGTTCAAAATCCGCGGCACCACCCTTGGTTTCCGGCCGGATTCCCGCATCATGTTCTCTCAGACGCGCCTTTCGCAACCAGTTGATATCCTCCTCCGACGGCGATTCATAAGAAGCGCAGACCTTAAAATGCGACCGCGCCTCATCGCAGACATATGCAAAGCTGATTTTCAGCGTCCACTCTCCCGGCGTGACCGCAATCTGTTCCTGTATGGAAGTATCCTGCATAATCTCGTCGTACAGCTTCTCGAAATGATAGGCAGTTTCCCCATCCGGCGACAGCACATCCACGCACACCTTCTCCCCATATGGATAAAACGTTTTACTAGTTTTTGAAATCAAATTAGAATACGAGATTTCCAGGTTTACCACATTGTCCTCATGCACATAAAAAGGCCAGTTTCCCCCGTTCACAATCGGACACATCGGCTTTTGAAATGCCGTGTCCACACGAAATATAATCCCCTGCGCGACATCTGCGAGCAGCTCCTCCTTCGTCAGATAATACTCATATCGTTCCTGCGTAGCATCTGCAAAAGTCTTTGTCGCCAATTTTACAGAACTTTCATTCTTTTTTGCAACGTTTTGCAGCGAATCTTGCAGTGCACTATTTTCTTCCGGCGCTGCGATTTCCTGCATTTTGATTTCCTGCATTTCTATTTCCTGCATTTCTGTCTCCTGCGCTTGTGTCTCTTCCGCTGTACTGTTCAGCGTCACAACACTACCGCACCCTGCCAGTGAAAACATGCAGGCACTTAACACTGCAAGCACGTACTGTCTCTTCATATCCGTATCCCTCCTCGATATTGGTCAGATCTTTCATCTTTATCAAATTATAATGCAATTTACTGTAATGTACAAGAGTTCAGGCAGGCTCACGAACCACACGACTGATAATTTTTTACACCAAACTGCCATACCACATAACAAATCACCAGAAAAACAAGAATGCCAAGCGGACAAAATGCAAAATACCACTCACGCGTTTTTCCCAGCAAGACCTGCAAGGGATAATATTGTATCAAGGTATACGGAATAATATAGGTACAGAACCGCATAACTCCTTTTCCATAAATATCTATAGGATACTTGCTGTGTTCCTTGGCGCCATAGGTAAGTGCATTCATCAGTGAAGTGTCCTCAATCGTAAAGAAACATAAACTTGCCTCCAGCATAAACAGACCGATAAACAAGAACATTCCCCCTATGATCATGGCAGCGATCGTCCAAACTGTCAGTAGATTCCATGTAATCTGGCTATGCCTGATTCCCAGAACCAGCGTGACCAGCGCCGTCAATAATGGCCCTGTTCTTCCGACTTCAAATCTGCTTCCTATGACTTGAAGAATCAAGCTGCATGGCCGCAGCAGCAGCCGGTCAAACTCTCCCCTCCGCACCATTCCAGAAAACACCTTGAATCCATTGCCGAACAGCTCCGCAAAGGTAAAGGACATTTGAATCATCGAAAAACACAGCAACACATCTCCATAGGTATAACCTTTGATCTGTGTAAGGCCGGAAAATAAGAACTTTATCGCGATCAGTTCGCAGAATGCAATCATAAAACGCGCAAAAACCATCAGGAAAAAGGACAGTTTATACTGCATGATACCTTGCGTACACACAGCGGCATACTTCACATACAATTTCATATTTTCTTTGAACTTCACCGTCTCAGCCCCCTTGAATCACAATTCTTTTTTCCGCCTGTTTCCACAGGACAACGCCGGCGAGCATAAGCGTCACCAGCCAGAAAATTTGTTTGATGATACATCTCGACACTTCTGCGCCGGCAAGATCACCGCTGTAAATCCGAAAAGGAACATTCTGCATATAGGCAAACGGCGTGAGCTCCAATAAAGATAAATATTTCTTGGGAAAAAACGGCAGCGGGATAATATTTCCTGACAAAAATCCAACTGCTCCTGTCAGTACCATACGCCAGCCCTGCGGTGAAATCGTAAAAAAGCTCAGCATATAAACCAGCATACAAAAGCTGACTGTAATGCCACTCGCCAACAATAAGGTACCCAGAAACAACAGAAAGGAAACCCCGCTCACCGGCAGCGTCATCCGATAGGCTCTTGGCATCAGAAACGCACAAAACAATACAGGAATACACCGCATCAACGCTTCGGCTATTCTCGCGCCAGCCGTTCTTGAAAACCACATGGAATAGATAGAAACCGGACGGCACAGCTCATAGGCAACATCGCCGTTGGTGATCATCGCAAACAATTCATTGTCCGCTGCCCATGTGTTAAAAAGAATAAACAGCGCTTCTTTCAGCCAGATATAGGTCACAATAGAAGTGTAATCCATCGGTATCCTGCCGCCCATCGCCTCTGCGACTGCTTTGTATGCCAGACATTCCATCAATCCCCAAATAAGCTGTGTGGTCAACGCTGCGACAGATGCCATTCGATACTGCATTCCCGTGGCAAATCGAAGTTTAAAAAATGATAGGTACTTTTTCATAACTTCCTCTTAACTCCTGTCACAAATCAATCCAACCAAACACAATCAACGATGTCACGGCCAACTTTCACAAATTTTTCATCTATAAATACCGCAGCCCAACCGTGGTCTTCGTCCCAAGGACAATTCAGCAGCAATATAACACATACAGGAACATTTTTCGACTCATAGGGGGGATTTCCTGTTTTGCGTCTGACATAAACTGCGTCTTCCAAAGCATAAAGTATAACCTCTGTGCCCGTGTATTTGACAAGATCTGCCGGAGAGCTTATTTCTGGCCAATATTCTTTACTTTCTTCCTCGTCATCAGGTCCCCAATTTCCATACATTTCATCATAATAAAGACGTATAAAAGCCTCCAGCATTTCGGTCTCCAGTTGGGGTGTCCAGTTCTCTATCAGTCTTTTACAGTAAATGTCATTGTTTTCACCATCAATCTCGTCAATCTCATCAATTTCGTCAATTTCGTCAATTTCGTCAATTACAAACTCTTTTGGATTCAATAACAAATTGTTTAACATTTCTCTTCCTCCTCTTTTTGGTAGAATGTGTTATCCGTCAAATGCACATAAAAAATTCGATTTGTTGCCAACTTTATTATACGCTTTGCCATTCAAAAAGTATAGCTGGATTTCGGAAAACTTGTCAAACGGAAACTTATTAGGATTCTCCCAAAATTGCCATTCTTTCATAACTAAAATAGGCAGCCGTTTCTCACAGCTGCCTCCCCGCCAATGGAATATTTGGATTCGGGCATTACCCATGCCTTCCTACGGTCTAAAATTAGACTAGCACATCCCCAACTAAACTTCAACTACTTTTTTCAAAAATCATTTATCAGCCTGTCTGAAAAAGCTCTACACTGTATTGGGCAGGATTCGCATTGTCGATATAAACATTCGCATATAAATCTTCTCTTTGAATAAATGGGGGCAAAACATTTCCTACTCTAATCTAAGCTGCCGGAATCATGTCCTCTATTTCGGAGTCCATACAAGTGCCTGAATGCTTTAGGTTCTTCAATTTTTTCTTGTCATATACCAGTTTCCCCATTGAAGCCAAAAACAATATTAGCCATACAGAAACATTGATTAACATGGCTTTCAGTATCGTTGAATGAAAAAAATTCCCAACAACACCAATTGCTAATTCAATCACCGCTACAAGTAAAGTGACATTCGCACAGATGGAAAATACGTATTTTACAGGTTTAAGATTGGCAATTTGTTTTTCTTTAAAAAGTTTGGAAATATTTTCTTCCGCTTTTCCTTTGTATTCCTCCGCTGATATATGCTCTCCCGAAAAAAGTTCGTTCAAACTAATACCCAGAACCTTGCACAAAGGCTGTAAAAGTGACACCTCCGGCATTCCTCTTCCATTTTCCCATTTGGAAACTGCCTGTTCTTCTGTCAAGTAAGGACTAAAAACTTATTTTTTCTGCCAACATAACCACCACTCTCTCGTTTATACAAAGAACAATACAATTTTTCATCTCCTCAAAATCAACACTACCGCTTCTTTTAAATCGTCACTAAATTCTTCCAGATCATCCATTGAAATAACCTTATCATGGATCAGTCCGGCAATATCCCAAAACATGTCAGATTTTCTTAACTCAATACAAACACCTGGCGTTTTCCTGTCTCTCTTAATCCGTTTCTCTATCTCCCAAAACTTGGTGGATGCAGGCAAATCGCTGCACAAATAATCCGCATATTCTTTTACTAGCTTCTTCATGTAATGTTCCTGCCATTCACCAATTTTCTCCCTGTATAATTTCCAGTCCCTTTTTGAAGGCTCAACCATTTTTTATTTCCTCCATCTAAGCATTAAAGGCAACAATATATACGCCAATCGCAGGCAAATTTTTGTCTTATACATAACGATTGGCGTATTTCATGTCATTCCCTGGTTTATTCAATCCTTATATACCTTCTGTTTTTAGTCGCTGCTGTGCAGGTTAATCTGCCCATTGCCACCAATTCATTTAGTAACTGCCTTGTCCTTGGTCCTTTTAATCCTATTTTTTCAGCAATTTCTTCTGTCCTATATAATACTTCTAACTCCATGCACGCAAGTATCTGCTTCTGCCTTTCAGATAACAATTCTTCTTGCGTTTCTGCTGACTTTTCTGCTGATTCTGCTGATTTTTCTGCTATTTTTTTGCCAATTGTTGTCCATGTTTCGGAATCATTTTAAGATAAAGCGTTACCTGATTAAGCGCGGTATCTTCTATCAGTTCCGGCTGTACCCAGCCCTCATCTTCCCAAGTTGCCAATATAGAGAGAAATCCGGAACCTGCATTGTCCCCAAATCCAACCATTCTAAGCATGGTCTGCATATGCGGGTTTCTTGATTTTGAATTTACTCCCCGGTAAATATCCTTCAGAGGAAGCTTTAGAATACCCGGATTTGTAAACTCAAAGCTATTGGACTTCTTTATCACTTTCAATACACCTGCATCCGTCAAATAGTCGGCATGTATAATAAGGTTTACAGATGCTTCCCTCACCGCTTTGTGTACCGGAGTTTCATCTATCCGCTGTATTCCCTCAAGCTTAAATGGCTTCTTTAAATCCTCCGTTAATTTCGGCGTAACTTTGGTAAAAAAATTAAACAGATTATTCTCCCATGTTCCATCGTAGGTAATCCTGTCATTCCAGCGAATATCCATTGTAATTTCGCTTTCATAGCGGTAATCCATAAAAATTTTCCTACCTGTGCGGTTAGATTTTATAACTATACCACAAAATTAGGCGCACAGATCCAATGAATCCGTTTCTTTTTTGGGCATTACAAAAGAAATCTGCCCATGTTGGAACCAGATATCCTCATATTTATTCTGATAGACCATTTCAATAGCAGCAAGGGCACTGCTCCCATTCTTTGACCACGACATGCCATTATGTTTCTGGCGCTGTGCCACCAGCATGTCATTTTCTTTTTCCACAGGATTGCTGGAATTGCGCAGACCAAGTTCTGCCCTCACAGCATAGCAGGTTATGCTGTATTCTTTCCGTTTCAGATAGTTTATCTGTTCATCAAGCCATTTCTGATTTTTTATTACAGGAGACGGTAAAGATTCCAGATATCTTACCGCGTTTTTTACATCTCCCACCCACAGAATCCGCAGCAGCTTTTCAAGGGTCTTATTCCGCATGTCCTTCCCTTTTACCGCCATGCTCAGCAGTTCCTGACACTTTTTCTTTAAATGGTACCAATCCAGGATCACAGTATATGGATGGAACGGGAACATTTCCTCAATGCTGCTTTTGATATTCCTTGCACCATCTGTAAAAAACACCAGCCTGTTCTGCAGCAGCCCATTGAAAACCAGGAATGCCAGCATTGCTTTCATTGCGTTTTTCATGCCGCACGCTGTCAGGGCATATGTGTCCTGTCCATACTGGATATGAATCACTGTGTTTTCCACATACTTTGCATTCTTTTCCGTTCCCTGGCTGCGCGAGTCCTTCTGATGTTTTACCCCCACATCGTCTATGGATACATACACACATTCCAATGGTGAGGTCTCCATATCCAGCTCTTCCGCCGTGAACGGTATCTTTTCATCACGGGATGCGTTGGCTGAATCAATAATGATGTCCACTGCCTGTATGTCAGCTTCTGTCTTTTCCGGAATGGCAGGGGAGGTGATGTTGGCAGAAAGACAGACCCCTTCCATGGGGCGGCCGGTCTCACTGTCAAACCCATACATTTTAAGAACCTTCTGCGTCATCTCTTCCAGCCTGGCAGATATCTGTTCCCCGACACGCTCCACACTGTCGGAAAGAGTGCGCAGTTTTACGGTCTCACCGGCATCACGGTGCTGAAAAAGATTGATCATTTCTGTCGCATTCCGGTAACTGAGTTTTGTACAGAGCCTGCAGGACAGTTCCATATACCCGGTACTGCAGACCCTTTCTTTCGGCTGTAGGGACTGCGCCATATCATCCATGAGACAGACAGGGATCCTGCCAAGTTCAGACTCTACAGCTGTCTCTCTTTCCCGGTTCTGGGATCCGCAGTTTTTTTTAGCGTACCCTTAAGGATCTCATCTGCAGCATCTGCCCCGATCTGGTTCCTTGCTTTCAGTACCGCCTTTTCCAGCAGGTCGAAATCCCTTAAGAATCCTTCCCTGGTGGAAATATCAAATGTTTCCATGGAAGGTATGCCCCCTTCCTCACTGGTGCGTTTTCCAACTACGTTTCCATCATCATCTATGATTTCAGCAGTAAATTTTACTTTCATCCCAAATACTCCTCCGTTCATGCTGTCAGCAATACTATGAAATCATTATAACGCAGATGGAAGAATATGGGAATTATATTTCTGTTGCTTTATTGCCGCTCCTAGCCATATTGCAACCGCACAGGTGGAAATATTGTCAAACTCATTCCGTATGGCAAGTCCGTCTCCAAACATCATCAGACCTGCAAGGGTCAGTCCTTCCTTGCCCTCTCTTCTGTCCTTTCTGTATCCTCCAAGTTTTTCCAGAAATGATTTGTCATCAAGGGCATTCCAAACATGCCCATCATTCCTGATTTCAAAAATCTGCCGGTATTTCCGCAATGTTTCCTTGTCAATATCGTCCATTGTATAATATTCTAAAATCATTCCATCGTTACCATCCGGATTCTGGTCACGAATCATTCCTCTGATTTCATGTTCCGTCGCATGATAATCACCTTCGTTATTTCGCTTGAATGTCCCTTTGTACGGATTCTCGCCAACATAAATCGGGCGCATTTTAAAATCAGCTCTCAACACTTTAATCACAATCAGGCTAATGCCGAACTCTTCCACAATAAATACATCTTCATCTTTCAGAATATTACGGTTGACTTTACTGCTGTTAATGGTGTTCCAAAAATCCTCTACCTGTTTCTTTACATTTTGGATTCCCTGTATCATAAATCTTTCTTCTAGAAATGTTTTCTTTTTATCTTCCTTCACACCAAGAATGATATAGCCGCCTTTGGTATTGGCAAAAGTTAAGACTTACTGCCACCTTTCCAATAATATCAGTATAACCAAAAGAAATTTTATCAAGAATATTTTTTATAATCTACTTTGCCAATTTCTCTATTTTATGATTCGACACTTCCCTGTTATAATATACCCTTGAAACTACTTTAAATAACCCAATTTATACTGGGACATATGCTTTTCGCTTGTTTCCACTATAGCTTCAACTTCTGTAGCTTTTGCCGCAATTGTATTGTCTATAATATCCAAAAACGCAGCAACTGGCGTATATCCCATGCATCTAAAACCACTCAATATCCTAATAATTGGCACCTCATAACTTGCCATTTCTTCCTCTTCGTATTATACTTCAATACCTTTGTCTCTTTTTAACTTACCGATCAAGTCAATTGGATTTGCTAAATATTTTCTCATACTACTATAGTCTTGAAAGAGTTCCTCTTCTATATTATTTCTATTAACGATTTCCGCATTTTCTCCACTATCCTCAGCCATAAATAATAATTCCATTGTATTTACCCTATATACGGTCATTTCCCTTTCAAATTCATACGCAAGAAGCGCTCTGTATATTGACTCATTCTTTCTCTTTTCAAAATCTTTATCTAACACAGAAATAATATAGTTTTTAGTCTTATCTGAATTTATCTTTTCATAAAAAGACGCCCACTTACAATAATTCAAGCTTTCAATAACATTTTTATGTTTTATTACAAATACTTCCATTTGAGGATTTAACTTTATCCATTGTTCCTTCTTAGAAAAAGAATATAGTAATTCTTTCATATCCCCAAACAAAGCACCTATAACATACCTCTTACAACCTTGTTTTATCTTAAATACTAATTTTCTTCGTTTTTCATCATCAATTTCCTCTATCGGAACATATCGGTCATATCCATTTAACACTAGAAAATCTTGTAATTCCTGTTCTAATACTGTTGCTTTCTTTCCTATTGATTTTATTTTTTGCGAAATTCCATATTTTAACACAAGATTCCACGAAATTGATGTAAACCGTTCAAACAAAATATCAAAGCTTATCTTATCAAATTCATCTTTTCTATCCATACAATCAATTATTGACTTTAAAAAAATGAATTTATAGCTAGAATCATTGACTGACTTATCCGAAAAGAGCCAATGAAACGCTTCCCACATTTCATTCTCCGGCAATTTTCCGGTTTTGAAGTTTCCTTCTGACAAATTGTAGTATTTCATGTACACTCACCTTAAACCCTTTAGGTTTTTCAACTTCTTTATTATTACTTCAGGATCATCACTCAATTCCCCAAGCACTATATAGTTACTCTCACTATTAATAGAACTTTCAAAATCTACATTTCTTTGCGCTTCCGCTTTTTCTGCCATTTTCTCCAGTTCTTCTGCTTCAAAAAGCATTTCTATTGTATTTATCTTGGTTGAGCAAACATCCTTCAAATCCTCCAAACACTCCCCTAATATCTCTGCAAATCCCTGTTCTTCAATTTCCTCAAAAGTGCCTCTATATCGTTCCAATTCATCCAAAATGCTTTCTCCATAGATATTTTCTATCTCATTGAGCATATCAACGTAACCAGCTTGTACTCCCCTGCTTTTCAAAATTTTCTCATCATATCCAATATGATTGTCTGTTACAGGTGTGATTGCTTCGATTACGGAATTATAAAAAGCAAAAAAATCATCTGTGTCATTTTCCCAGTCTGCTTCACCTAAAATATCAGGTAACTCGTCTGACCTAGATAAAGTGCAATTTTTCCACTCAGTCTTATCAAATAATCTCGCACCCAAATGAATGCCATCATTGGATTTTATTATGAATAAACTAAATCCCGAAAATGCCTTTATGATAATTTTCATAAAAAATACTGCATTATATATATCGTTCCACCATTTTGACAAATCTACTGCAATAAATCTGCAGGGCATATTTCCACGTTTTGTTTTTTTATAGAATTCTGGAAAAATATAAACCTTTCCCACTTGTTCTATAAATTTACGTTCTAATACGGTGTAAACCTCTTCTTGATTGCCTTGTAAAAATATCAACCTTTGCAAATCCTCTGTTATACAAGGTTGTTTGTCCTGCAAAAACCCAGACTTTTCAAGAAACTCAGAGACTTGAAAGGCACAGAAGTCATTATTTAATTCCTCTATCACTTCATTGGCAGACAGTCCCAGCAAAACTTCATCCCCTTCAATCAGCCTAAATATTTGTTTATCCCATCCCGTATGGCATCTCCGTCTTGTTCATCATAAAAACGTTTTACATAATCATACATCTGTTTCAGATAATCATCGTCATCATGGCACTGCTCTACAAATTCCTCATGAAGAATTTCCAATCCACCAAGAAAATAAGCATTGTATATTTTCATATTTTCTTCAATTAAGGACTTATCTTCTGGTGTTTCAGCAGCAAATTTAAAAGCTCTGTATAAACGTTTATCCTCATCTGGCTCAGAATCCGTATCTAACATCATAATGATCTGATAAACATATTTTAACTCCTGCCGTCTTTTCCCAAATACTTCTGCCAGCATACCCGCATTACCCTCTTCTGAATTATCAATCACGCTTTTTCTATTGTATTGAAACCCAATCAAAGGACACACTACATATGCATCAATATAAGCGCTGAAAATCTTAAAATTATTATGTTGATCCCTATCTGGAACATTCCCTGCCAATTCACATAAATCTTTCCAATAGTTCGCATGTTTCCCTGTTATTCTAAAATCTTTATCAAACATAGCATTTCCTCCGTTCAGATAATATGTGTAGCCGTATCAATTTCTTTGCCAAATTCATCTCTGTCTTTTTCAATCTTATAACTTTTACCCACATAGCTTTCAAGATTTTCAGACGCATATTCCCAGTCTTTCTGCATGACTGCCATTATTACCTGATTAGCAGTATTCGGAAGGATTTTACATATATTGTCAATATGAATCTCATCTACATTCGAAAATGGTGCATCCATGACAAGCGGGTACACCTGTCCCAATTTCATATCTCCATCATCCAAAATTTTATCCTTAGCCATTGATACTAAACTTGCAATAAAAGCAAAGCTTTTAACCGCTTTCAAACCATCTGACTCCTCTGTAGTTATATCGGAATATCTCACACGATATTTTTCATCAATTTCAATGGCTCTATCACCGTGATACATTTTAGAAAAATTGTCATTGACACGCTTTTGCAACTCAGCACGCACAACATCTTCCTTTTCCTTGTAAGTATCAAAAAGCCATCCATAGACATGCTGCGCATATGCAATAAGTCTTGCTGCTCTTTGATTCTTGGTACTGCTTTTTGCAAACTTATCAATAGCCTTTTGACAATTACTAATGTTGGAATTACACTCTCCAAGTTTTCTGTTACAGGAATCGTAATCGTCTTTTGCCTCCAAATATTTTGTATGTGCTTCCCTGCGATTTTTTTCAATATTTCTCGCCTCTGTATCGTCAATTACTTCTCCCGCTAATGACTCCAATTCATTTTGCAATTTGGTTATCTGCCTTTTGGTTTCACGATACTCTATAAACTTTCTCTCAATATTATCTTTAAAATCTTCTGTACCTGCCAAATATCCCTCTGACTTATCTTTGTATTGCCTTACGGCATCCCCCACATGTTCTGGCGGCAATACGCGTCTTTCTTCCATTACTTTTGCATACGGTATTGTTCCGGGATCTAGTCGGGTTCCACATATACAAATTCTCCTCTTCACAAGAAAATCTATTGCATCCTGTTCCATCGCCGGAATACTTTCTCTAACTCCACCTGTTTTATTGTTTTGATTTTCTAAAAATTCAAGTGTTTCTTTAATAGACGGCAGTCCAAAATAGGCAAAAGTACGGTTGTTAAATGAGCGAACCATTTCTCCTTTAACTCTCTCTAATTTCTGTACTTCTCCTTCAAGAGCACTTTGCGCATTTCTTCTTTTTTCTGCCAATTCCTTAACTTGATCAATATTACTTTTTGCCAGCTTTGCATCATATTCCTTTTCCTTATCAAGCCAATAGGATACCTGCTTCTCATAATTCTGTAATTCCTGCTCTAAAGCTTTCTTTCTGTCAGTATATGTATCGAGGCTGTCCTTTGCTCTTTGAGCGTTAGCATCGCCGGAAGTATCTATTTCATCTTCAAATCCTTTTACTACAGTCTTTAGATGTGTATATGCATTTTCTAACACATCTAATCTCATCAATCCTCTAACTGCTTTCGACAAATCCGTTCTGTTAGCTATTCCAGATATCCGTTCACCACCGAAAAAGAAGTAATCTGATAAATCTTTTGGTAAAATTCTGTTCATTGATTCATCAATATTTGATTTATCTATAGGAATCTTTGTCTGTCCATCCTTCATCAAATATTCAAGCATAACATTTTCGTCTGGCTTTTTCCCCAAAGTTACAACAAATCTGCCATTCTCTGTATATCTTTCAACACATACATATTTATGAGAACGTTTAATCGTATACACAATGTCATCATGTGTAAATGTTACGGATACCCAAACTTCTTGAACATCTGATTCCTTCATATTCGTACGTACTTCACTATTTAAAAGAACGGTATCTTCAAATCCGTTTTTCCCATAAAGACACCATTCAAATGCCCTGACAATCGTTGTTTTTCCAGATGTATTTACCCCGATAAGCACCGTTACATTTTTATCTTTATCGGTAGAAAATTCAACTGATTGCAGCCCTATGTACTGTCTGAAATTAAACATTTCAAGCCTATTGATAATCATCTCTTTTCTACCTCCCGTATTATCATCTTTCTAATCTTATCAACCATGGCAGGATTTGACTCTTTCTTAACAATGTTTTCCGTTTCCATATCAAGTATCTGATATTTAATATTGTCCAGTTTCTTTTCATCTAAATTCTGATCCATCTTCTACGTCCTCCATTTCTTCATCTGAAATCTGATAAGCATCGATAATATCATTGATTAACACATCTGAATCCCTTGAATTCATGGCAATTTCTCCAAATTCTTTTATTCTTGCCAGTTCCCTTTTTGCCAGCGCTCTTTCACAATTAAAGTCCACGCCATATACATTTACCTCGTCTAGCGGTGTCGCAAGCGTTACAAAATCGTATATCACAGCATATGGTTTGTTTTTTGCAAGGCGTAAAACCCTGCCACGTCTTTGTATATATTCTTTAGGATTCGTAGTACTTGCCAAAATAAATGCCGTTCTGATGCTCGGAATATTGACACCTTCATCCAAACATTTAATTGCAACAATTGCCTGATATGGTTCGGCTGTTGCAAATCGCCTTTTTATAGCCTCTCTTTCCTGAGCTGACTCATTTGATGTAAAATGCGTCACTTTCATTCCCAGTTCATTACCTAGGATTTTTGATACGGCTACTATTTGTCTTTCTCCTTCTTCATCGTGCTCAGATTCATCATGCTCAAAAGTCGGAACTCTGGTTGCCCCACAGTATACCAATATATGAGAATCGTCTTTATAGTCCTGCATTTTATCCCTTAAAACACTAAGCTTATTTTTTGCTCCCGCAACGATTCTGGCACGTTGCATTAATAGCATTTTCCCTTTTTCTGTAACCTGTAATTTACCACGCTTATCCTTGTGGCACTCTTTTGACACTCTATAAGATACATCTTTGTATTCTGCCAGTTCTTCTTCATCTAAAAAGACAAGTACCGGATAATAATAATATGGTGTTAATTTCCCATCAGCAATCGCTTTCTTTAAATCATATTCAATGCACTTCCTGCCAAAATATTTTTTTAATGCCTCTGTTCCCTCTTCATCCCCATGTCGTTCCAACGTGGCAGATAGTGCAAGTCTATACTCTATCTGCGAATATAATCGTTTTCGCAAATTATTTGAGCCAAAATTATGTGCTTCATCCACAAGCAGCAAAGTGTCTTTCCCTAAGCTTCCCATTATTTCCGTCACGAACTTAGAAGAATATGTCGCATTAGTCGTCACAAAACAAAATGACTTTATTATTCCAAGATTAAAATCTAACACATCATCTTTAAGCCTTTGTTTCCAATTCTTTTGCTTGGAAGCTGAATATCCTATAATTGGCTCCATATTAAATAATTCAATATCTTCTACCCATTGTTCAACTAAATGCTGATATGGACATACAATTACAATTGCTAATTTCTCCTTATCCTCAAACAGCTTAACGACTGCACCTAATCCTGTGTAAGTCTTCCCTGTTCCAGTTGCCATGTCAAAAATGCCATGATAACTATTATTTTTCCAATGTTCTATCGAATCTATTTGGTAATCTCTTAATATAAACCCCTGAGGCATTCGTGGATTTCCTCTCACTGCCTCCTTAATATCTTCAATTTTCTCTTCTTCATCTATATCATAATGAACCTCTGTCTTCTTGCATATTGTAATCTTATCTTTCACAACTTCCGGGAAATCAATCACCTCCAAATCATTGTCTCCTCCACTCCATAGCAAATCAAAATCTCTTTGCATTTCTTCCGCATATTCTTTTGATTCTTCCCATGAAGTAAAAACTACTATTGACTCATAATTATTGTAAAAGGCATTGATTGTTTCGTTTAGAGAACCTGTAAATACTATTTTATCTCCGTTCTCATCCTTAATAATCCCAACCTTTTCATGGTACATACCTGTGTTTTTATTCGGCGGGGTAAATGCCACTTTTAATTCTAATGTACCTTCTTCTATTAAATGAGCCAATAGATTTAACCGTTCTTCCTGAAAATAATTTTCTGGCTCCTTAAATTCTCTTAATAACGCCTCCTCAATTATTTTTCGTTTCTCATATCCCTTTTCAATTGCCTCAACATCCTCCGGTGAAAGATACGGTGATACAATCAATTGTATTTTCCCTTTGTTTTTAACAAGTCCTGAGATGCCCTTCGTCAATTCTATCAATGCAGTCGATGAGAAAAAACCTACTGATCGCTGATACAGTACAGCGTTTTTCAAGACAGGATTATAAAACTCTTTTACAATATTGTTCTTATATGTTTTGTAGTACTTCAACAATTTCAAATCTTTAAATGACATTTTATGCTCCCTTTCGGATTACATTAAACTCCATATCTTCCAACGCTTCTATCGCATCTTCATTATCCGTTTCAATACAAACGCCACAATATGCTTTATCTGTTACCGGGGTTGGAACAATTTTACAATTGATTTGTTTATCTTTGAGCCTGTCTTCACCGGCAAACACATCATTTGTGCTGAAAAAAACTATATTCATTTCAATAACCATGCCTTTCCCATAACCTGCGAACCTTGATCCGCAGGCACAAATTCTCGATTGAAAAATCATCGATTTTTCAATCGAATCACCTACATTTTCTTTATTAATTCTATAAATCTAAAAATTTCTTCTTCTGTATTTGATGGAGAAAGACTAATCCGCACTACTCCTGTTGAAACAGTATTCAATGCCTCATGTGCTAATATCGCACAATGGATTCCACCTCTAACACATACATCATTATCATCTAAATACTTTACTACCTCATCAGATGTATGTCCCTCAATATTGATACCTATAGTTGACACTCTTTCAAATTCATTATCATAAATAGTCACCGAACCCATTTCATTTAGTTCTTTTAAAAGTGTATCTACCAGATGTCTTTCTTTAAGTTGATTTTCTTCCATGTGCTCCGATACATAATTTATTGCGCTCCCCAATGCCCATATAGCAGGCATATTCAATGTTCCTGCCTCCAGTCCCTCCGGAAAAGCTTTCGGATTCACATATTCATTCCCCAATATGCCAGTTCCCCCTTGCAACAAGGGGACAATTTTATCCTTTTCTTTACAGCATAATCCGCCTGTCCCCGGCAATCCCATTAAATCCTTATGACCTGTAAATGCTAAATAATCAATTTTATCCGCTTCCATAGAAATGTGTATTTTCCCCGCCCCCTGTGAAGAATCCAAAAATGTTGTAATATCATGTTTTTTTGCCTCAGCAAATAAATCCCTACTAAAGACAATTCTTCCCGTCAAATTACTAGCCAGTGTCACTGCCAGCACCTTTGTATTCGTTTTACAATATTTGTCCAAAATTTGTTTTGCAGGAAGCAACAAATCTTCTCTGGAAATAATTGAATAATCAATCATTCCCTTATCTTGCATTGACTGCAGTGGTCTTAATACAGAATTGTGTTCGTAACAAGTTATTAACACATGATCACCCTTATTCAAATATCCGCAAAAAAATAGATTAATTGCCTCTGTAGAATTTTTAGTGAACACCACATTCGTCAAATCACCAAGTCCGAAATACTTACCAACACTTTTTCTCACTTGATACAGCTTTCTCGAAGCATCTATTCCCAGAGAATAACTCCCTCGCCCCGGGCTTACTCCCACATTTCTTGTATAATCAACAAACGCCTTAATCACTGTTTCCGGCTTATATTTTGTTGTGGCTGCATTATCAAAATATATCATTGGCATTCCTCGCTATATGGTAAAAGCTGTATTGCCTCTTTAAAAATCTCATTACAAATATCATTGATTTTTCTGTCTGAAATAAAGCGTTCCTGTGTCTGTACGTGTGAAACAACAGTATACGGTATCTTTACGCTATCATCACATGAAAAACCTAAGATTTTAAAATGAAGCAAATACTCCAGTGCCCTCCGTCTCGTTTTATTGATTTCTCCTGTAAATATTTCATGTTCAGAAATATCAAATGCTATCATACGAATATCTTTTAAACAAGACACGTCATAATTGGAGTTTTCCATAAACTTCTTGATAAACGTTCCGGGATTATTCAATTTTATATGTCCAGCCAATCTTCCTATCGCACCATTCAAATCTTCTGTTTCACCAACATATACAAAAGCTTCCGGATTAACTGTATATAAAATGTAAACATATGGGTATCTTTCCGATGCCCCTGGTTGGGACACTGCAATCCTATAGGTTTTCATCATCGTAATCCTCATCATCCATCTCTAAATCTATAAAGTTTTCCAACTGGTGAGAAACCGACTGCCTAAGTTTTGCAAATATTTTTTCATATTTACTATCGCCACAGTTTATGCCCATTTCAGCCATTGCCATGTTTAAAAATAGTGCATCCAAGATTACAACTGCATCACATCCATCTTCTAATTTCTTATACACCTTCTCGTAAAATGGATGTTGCCTAGATAAGTGAACCACTACCTGACTACTATTTTCTCCTCCGATATTCGGAGCCCATAGCATTCCCTTTGGCAATTCACTGACAGTAATGACTCGTTGGCTATTTTTTTTACGTATTTCATCAATTATGCTATCATCAATATTATACTTTTCCTTTAAATTATCTATATGTGCCTCCATATAGCCCTGCATTGGTTCAATATTCCCAGTTTGAGGATCAACAACAACCGGTGATATACTTTTTAGCATCTCGTTACTTCTTTTATGTAATGAATCTGAATCTGTTGCAATTTCCTGATCATTGTTGACCTTTCTAATCTTCATTTCATCCCATAAGTCTTTAGAACGTTTTAAATAAGGGTTTAATAAATCTCTTAATTGTTCCATAAATCGTTCTGGAAAAACAAGTGATGTTTTCTTAACATCAAGATTTATTTCATCATCACACAACGAATCCAAATCAATCCTTATTCTTGAAGCCAAAAGTCTTGGCTCACTTCTAGAAAATAGAGATAATGTAGTTGCCTCTACAATTAATCTCTTGTTTCTATATATATAAAACCCAATATTTTTTTGTTTTATCTGATATTTAGAATTTATTTTCTTCTGTAATCCTTCCTTTTCAAATAATGGTGGGTTTGGAAGCAGTACTGCCCTAATAATTGCTTTACTCTTATTTTTAGAATTAAGAACCAAACTATAGTCATCATCAAAGTATTTACAAACTTTTCTACCATTATAATCAATCATATTTTCTGCTATTTCATTACAAAACAGCGGATCGTAAGGTTCTACATTCTTTTCATTAACTTTTATTTCCAATCCATCATCTTCCATAAATCTATGAAAGGTTATAGCACATTTTTCACTAATTTTCTTTATTGCCACATCTTTCTTAACTTTACTGACTTTTGTTAGTTCATCCAATATTACAATTGTTCCTGTTTTTTTATTTTCCAAAAGGGTTATATCATTAGCATCAAGTTCTAATTCTTCATCCACAACATATCTGTTATGTGTTTTTATCAAATCCCACTTTACCATTGATTTATGCCAATTTTCGCATGTTTCAGTTTTAGAAATCACTATAATTGTATTCGCTTGAGAAAATCCAGCACTTTTCAAACCAAATCCATATTTTGACAAAGAATTGTTTTCATATAAACTTTCTGATGATCCCAATTCCAGTGCATTGTAAATTTGGTCTGTGTTCATTCCTTTTCCATCATCATCAATTATGATTCTTCTTATAGATTGTTTTAATGTTTTATCCTCTGCCTGAATAATAATATTAACCTTTTTAGCTCCTGCAACTATCGAATTATCTACAATATCAAGAATAGCACTTTCCAATGTATATCCCATGTTTCTTATGCCAGTCATAACTCTTATTATCGGCAAATCTTTTCTGCGTTCTTCTTTAATCATCTTTATCCTCCTTCTTTCCAGCAACTTTGTCACATATTATGCAGCCATTATAAAACTTGGCTACACATTTTTTGCAATGCACACATTTAGATTCATCAATATGGTATGTTCCGTGAATTGTGTCTATCGCACCATGAGGACACACTGAATCACACGCTGAACATCTGATGCAAAATTGATACTTACGAAGCTGGCATTTTATTCTATTTATCAAATTCGTAATATCTATTCGTTCCTCCGGCAACACCTTAACTACATTCGTTCCAAATGAAATAATAAGCTCAAAACATTTCCTATATACATCAGATTTATCCACGTCAAATACTGAAATGTAAGTCGCATCAGCTTTTTCGACTATTTTTAAATCACCTAATGGTTTAAAAAATTCAACAACATCTTTATTCAACTTTTTTTCTATAATAATGTTCCGGGCTCTGTCCGATAGATTGCAGACAGTGTCTACAATTGACACGTTTTTCACCTGAAGTCCGCTCGCTCCTCGCCTCGTTCTCCATCTTCCTTCATCATAATAATCATCAATATCCGTTTTGCCGGTTTTTCTGGCAAAATCATATATCATGTCTTTCCAACGCTGCATATCCTCTGGGTGGTATATTTCTGTCAACATCATTGACCAATCCGAGTTATTTGGACAACACCAACACCCAACTCGCTTATATCCATATTGGTAACAGTCATTCACCAATATATCCCTGTATAAGATATACAGCCAGACATCATAATCTGTCCATTCTATAATTGGCATCGCATTTATCTGCGAAGATATTTTTGAATGCTCTTGTGTCCGTTCATATGACTTTCTTGCAAGTGATTCACTATGCCGTATCCCCAAGAATGACAAGCTATTTCCGGGCAAATTATCAAGTTCCTTGTTCAGATTACTCGTCTTGAAAATCGTGCAGCACCATCTTTCATGCTGGCTTGGTGGTCCAAAAACCTTACAGAGCTTAAAGAAATCGTTTTCAGTTTCACTGGGCAACATAGGAACTAACGGATTTTCCTTACGAAACTTATTTCTCACATAATCGTAAGTCTCCTTAAATTCAAGCGTTGTGTCTCCAAAAAAATGTAAGACAGAATTATCCTGAAGCGCATCCCGTACCAGACGACTCACTACCGTTGAATCCTTACCTCCGGAAAATGATACGGTCGGTATATAATGCGCCGCCTTATACTGATTCATAATATTAGTAATATAATTTTCGGCCTCATACACTAAATTCTTAACATATGATAAGTTTGCTTCTACTACTCCCATATATACAGTATAGTCGCTCTCTATAGCTATATTTTCTCGAAGCTCCTCGGCAAACAAAAGATGTTTCTTGCCCTTATACCAATCCCTATATGGTATTTTTTTAAGTTGCCCTTCATAATAATACTTGCTCGCTCCAAAATACCAAATTTTCTTGTTGCTTAAATCTTCTCCGCAAATACAACTGAGTAGTTTGCGTTCTTGCAAAAATACTGGATTGCAAATAGTCCCATCAGATATTTTTTTAATAGTACCCTTACATGAGTGCTTATGTAGTTCCTTATCAAAAATCGGTTCTTGGCATTTATCGCACCAAAATATCATGCAAACTCTCCATTCATCTACATTATCTCTTCCAATAGCCTTGCAACAATCTGCATTTTTTCCTCTTGAGATAACGACTGTCCAAAGTTTTCAAGCGTTGACTTCATTTTATTGAACATTACTTGTCCATTTCCGCTCAACTCTTGTTTGTCAAATTGCGTGCTCCTTAAATTCTCATTTCCGGCTTGAATTATAATTTTTACTTCATTATCTTCCAAGCCTTCTTTGACCTCAAAATTCTCTAGTTGATATATAATGCGTAGCAACGTATCATTGAAGTCATCCATTTTAGAGTCATTCCAATATCCAATTTCAAACCCTGTAATTACTTGCGCTAATTCCTCTATAAATATATTATCCTCATTCCCACGATTAAAAGTTTTTAAGTACTCAATCATTGCATTCGTCTGATAATCAAACACCTTATGTTCTTTTTGAGACCAATCATCCTCATATTTTTTTGCAAAATAATTAACTATACTGATTGTATCTGCTATCTCGAAAATATTTCGAATAATCCTATCTGCCTCTGCCAGTTGCAGTTTCGATACATTTTCTAACTCGTTTTTAATCACTTCAAGTTCATAAGAAAGTTCAGATAAATCTCGATTAATTTGTGGTAATATTTCAAAGAAAAACGCATTGTAATCCTTGCATGACACACTCATAATATCTCTGTAAAGTTTTGTTTTTGCAGTGACAAATTTTTCGGTTGTTCTCGCGCTTTTACTTACTCCTGCAAAATGTGTATTCATAGCATTTAATAAATCCTTAAGCCTGCTCTTGGACTTGCTGTTTCTATATCCCCCAAATAACGCCTCCGTCCTCTCAATGAATTCCCTCTGCTGCCTATCCCAGTTGCAAATATATATCGAAAAATCCTCCGGACTTTCAAATGCTTTTATAAGTTCATCAATGCAATAATCTCTGTCTGCGCCATGAAATGATATTGATACATTTTCATGTTTCTTCATTTCAAACGCGAGCAAAATTGGAAGATATCCGTCTCTCAATCCATATGGAGGTTGCTTTAACTTTTTGTATATCTCCATTAAAGGAACAGGTGCTTTTTGCGTCTTTTTTAAATAATCTCTTATTTCTTTTTGCACAGCTCTTCCGGAATACTCACCATCTGGCAAAACATTAAGAGTTGCATTTGTTTCATCATCATATAAGCCATTTTTCACAAGCACTGACCGAATAATTGTATGTTCCGGCGACAATAGTGTGCATTCTTTTAGAATGTCATCCTCATCGCCCATAATATATTCAAGTGCTTTAGCTCTCGCTAATTTAATGGCTCCAGAAATTGCATTTTTATTTACCAAGTCGTTATTAACAATTATCGTTCTAGGGAAAGCTTTTTCCACCACATCTGAAGCAATTTTAGTCAATTCCAATGCTGATGAAATATTTCTTTCTTCTCCATACACGATTGAAACGATATTCTTGTCCACCATGTTTTTCCAACTCTCAATCAAATCATTCACGATTGCTTTTTCTTCTTCTAAATATAAAAGAAGTTCTTTCTCGACTGTTGGATCATCCTTTTTTAATTCTTCCCTTTTTGCATAATAATACTTAACAGAAATATAACGTTTAACCTCATTCTCGATTGTTTGCGGTACAGTATTTACCAAACAAATTGTACGTTCAGGTATTCCAGCGTCTACAGCATACTCTTCTATCATATAATTTCTGTCCAAAATGAACGCAACAATACCATCATAATATGCCGGCAGCGATTTTAAGAATGTTTTTTTACTGATATCTGCCCTGTAAGCAAATACCGGTGCAAATATCCTGTTCATATGATATGTAAAGTTATAATCATTTGGATAAATTGCAAAACAAGAAAACTCGTCATTTAATGTAGCTGTTACCATTTCATCGCTGATTGCAGGTATCCTTTCTTCAATCAGCGAATCAAAATCATAAATACTGCTATCAAGAAAATCATAAAACCCATATTGTCGCATATACCTAATGATTTTCTTCTGCTCCAACTCTTCAATTGCTCTTATGACATCAGCGTCATTTTCATCGATAACATGACACAAGGTATTTCTGTTAGATGACAGGATAGCTGTATCAGAAATAATATTGATAACCGCCATTGCCTTTAAAATTCTGACCTCTATTGAATTCTGCATATCTCCTAATTTGTTAATCGCATACTGTAATTTTTTATATACCAAATAGATGTCATTCACCCTGAATGACATGATATTCTCTTCAAAATAATCATAAATATAATCTAATCCAACAAAATGAAACCTGTCATCCTTCAGATTCCTCAACTGCGAAAAAAGCGAATTTTTTTCATCGCTTGCAAGATATGTAAAGAATGTTCTTTCATTCTGTGCCACTTTTTTTGATAATCTGTCTAATGCATAAAGTGTAATTGGATGAAGCGGGTATCCTCCTTCAAATGGGTTGCCTCCTTCAGGCGGTAGTAAAAAGCCTTTAAAATCCCAAGCCTGTTCATAAAGAGAATTTAATTCTTCTGAATATTTATTTCTAAAATCCTCCCATTTTTTCGTTTTAGGAATAATGTGCGGGATCAAAGAAAGGCATTGGTCATACTTAATATTGATAGAAGTAGACTTAAATCTTCCCTCAATTTTTTTCCATTCATCACTAAGACTTTTTTTCATTTTATCCGTATACAGAGACAGTTGCTTGTGTGACACCAAAATTAAATGATTGTCGTAATCCGTATGATCACAATACTCTGCAAAGTCTTGAATGGTTTTAACTTTTATGCTTTCGCTATTATCCTCAATGTATCTTCCAAATTCATCAAATACAAATACGATTCCCCTATAATCATCTATAATAGTCTGATTCGCTTGATTCAAATTATCTATAAGGTTTCCTACACCGCTTACAAATGAGGCGCCGTAGGTCATCATCTTAAAAACCTCGTCAAACATCTTTTCACTTAATGTTTCAAAATTAGCAAGACTATTCTTTAATTTATTCATATCAATTTTCAAATCGCACAAAATCTGATTTAAACGAAGAGAGGAATCTTCCCCTTGTTCCCAATTTTCAAGAAGTACTAATGCTTCGTGAAAATAATTTTTAAAACATATTTCGTAGCCTAATTTTCCCATCTCTTTTTTCAGTGAAAATGATATGCATCTGTCAAAATCTGAAAAATCGGAATAAATCGGCACTACCAAGTATGGTTTATCATTATTGACGTAAGCTTTTATATCCTTTGCAAATTCTTTATCATAATGTTCAATTGCATTTATAAAAATATCAAATGCCTTGCCATCTGTATTTATATGCCCTAATAATGCGCTTAATACCGTGAGTAGATGTGACTTTCCTGTTCCATATGAACCATATAAAATTCTGGAATGTGTATCTCCTTTTTGAATTATTCCATATAAATACTCACGCAAAATCTCCGTTGTTGTCACATTAGGAATAAATCCGGACAAGCGATTTTCATTCTCTAAGTCAAAACAAATATTCGCCGAATACTTATACTGTTTTCTTTTTTCTATGAGCTGTGAATATTTCATAACTGCCTTCCTATCCAATAAAGTATTTATCTAACAGGCTCGTATAATCATAACCTATAAATTCAATATATCTATTCCCAAAATTATTATTAAGACCGATATATCTTTTATTTTCCGCCTCAAGAAGCATATCTATCAATTCGGAATATCTAAAATTAAAATACCTTCCCACCTGACATTTTTCTTCCATTAAGACTTCAATACTTATCTGATTTCCTTCAAAATTCTGATCTCTATTATCCAAAGCTATACAATAAATTAGAAGTTCCACCGGAATCTCACGACTATTTAAGTGTGTTTTCAATAAAACTTTCTTTTCTCCAGTTTTCAAAACTTTTAGTGGTGCCAAAAATGGATAAGTATCCTCGTCCATAATGGTTTTTAAATCAAAAGATTTCTCGCCAATATATGTGTTTTTGACACAATTATATTCTTTATCTACAGCATCTTTCTTAATTTTCATGCCATTAACAGCAAGATATGTGTGGAAACCATCTGAAAATTCTTCCTTTGTAATCGTGGTACTGTTCCACTCATTAAATAACCAATACCATGCGGTTGCCTCATCAACATTTAAGGCAAGGTTTCTATGAAGTAAACTCATTGTCCCCATGCGTTGAAAATATCTGTCGTATTTATCTATATATTCAAACAATTGCGTTGGTTCTTTTCTTATACCATTTTGTGTCTTAACCTCGTTCGTCAACCCCATTACATCTGACCAATATCGTAACGCTTTTATCATTATGCGCCCCAGACCAATAGAGTCAATTGCCGCCTGCTCATTACTTGGCGAAAAAATCATATTATCTTCTTTTACTGCCTGAATGATTTTGGTTCCCCATCCGCTTCGCATATAAAAACTTCCGTGCTTATTTACTACCATTACTCGGTGCTTCCTCTCTGTCAATCTTTTCAAAGCTCATAATATCTCCAATATCACAATCCATATAACTGCATATTCGCGCTAACACATCCATAGATACACTTTCGCCTTTTCCCATTTTTGCCATTGTTGCTGAACTTATATTTAATTCTGATGCTAAATCCTTCTTATACATATTCTTGTCAATTAACATTTTCCACAAACCATTATAAGAAACCGTCATATTCTTTACCTTCCATATAACTTGCCAAAATTCTATTGTTATACATCTGAAAAAATTATATCACATATAGACTGTTATGTCACTATAAACTTTATTATGTTAAAGATAGTTTTTAACATAGGAAACATATAAAACGTAATTTGTCGCGTAAAGTGAATTGTTAGTCGAGTAGACAGGCACCTCACGATGCCAGCCCCTCACAGATCCGTGCGTGCGGCTTTCCCGCACACGGCTCTTCATAATAACATTTACAGTTTCAGAATAAGCTGACATATATCTTCGGCATTACCAGTGGATAATATTTCAGCATTTCTATGAACCCTTCCCGTGTATAGCTCTTCCTGTTGCTCCTTCGGTTCAGAACCTTGAACAGCATTTCTCTTACCTGCTGTTTGAAGTTGCTTATCATCCTTCCGTTGAAACTGACACCATAATACCTGTAGTGCCCTGTCAGTTTCAGATTGAGCATTCCCATCAGTTTCTTTAGTTTCTGGTCTCGATTAGCGTACAGCCAGACTTTTATGTCCTTCAGTTTCTGCCGGAATTTCTTACTGCTCGTTTTCGGCATCATCCATGCTGTTCCTTTCCTTGTCCTTCCGCAATAAAATGTAAATCCAAGGAAATCGAAAGTTTCCAGCCTTGTTGATTCTCCGCGTTTCTGCTTCGATTTTGCCAGATATCCTCCGCTTTCCAGCATCCTGCTCTTGCTTTCCTCCAGTTCCAGTCCGAACTTTTCCATTCGTTCCTTAAGAAGCTTATAATATTTCTCCGCTTCCCATTTGTACTGGAATCCCGCAATGAAGTCATCTGCATAGACAATCAGGAAATTCTCGCCCTTGCTCTCTTTGGCTATTACAAACTTGTACCATAGTGTAAGAACATTGTGCATATAGATGTTCGCAAGGATTGGGCTGATGATGTTTCCCTGTGCTGAACCTTCTCCGTTTTCAACCAGCTTTCCCTCATCCATCACCCCGGCTTTCAGGTATTTGTTCACCAGCCAGAGGATGTTCGGGTCTTTGATGTATAGATTCAGGAATTTCATTATCCAGTCGTGCTTCATATGGTCAAAGAAGCCTTTAATGTCTGCATCCACGATGTAGCATATCTTCGTGAAGTTCAGCCTCTTATACAGTTCCTTCACTGCCCCATGGCATCCCCTGTCTGGTCTGAATCCGTACATACAGTTTAGAAATCTCGGCTCGTATATTGCTTCAAGTATCTTCTTCAAAGCCAGCTGGACTATTTTGTCCTCGTAACTTGCAATCCCCAGCGGACGCAGTTTCCCATTGCTTTTCGGAATATATACCCGTAGCGATGGCTGTGGCTTATATGACTTCCTTTTCAGCCTTTCTACAAGCCCCTTGATGTTCTGTTCCAGGTTCTCTCCGTATTCCTTCTTTGTCACTTCATCAATCCCCACTGCCTTGCTGCCGTCCAGTTCCCTGTGGCATTGCATTAACAGTTCTTTATTTATCAGATGGTACAAAGATGTGAATTCCGGTTTCGGCTCATGGGCCGATTTGTCTGCTATTCTCTCCAATTTCGTTTCCATCAGTATCTCCGTCCCTGAGTACGGCTGATGTGCCCTCAGAGAGACTGTTATTATGTAGCCCCCTTTCCTCCACCGGAATTACCCGGCTTCTTCGGTACTATGAAGCTATCCGACTGCCTGACATCTGTTTGACATCCTCCGTTTCAGCGTTGTCCGCCATACTTGAAAACAAGAGACATCAGGCTCTCCCCAGTTGACTGGGTAGTCACAATGTAAAACATGAAAAGCTCTTTGACCCCGCAGAAGCAGACTGCATCTCACCATAGCAATGCCGCCTGTGTTGCTTTCCGCCGAAATTAGAGCGTCAGCCCTCCAAATGTCAAAATTTCGAGGCTCAATCACTTTCCCTATTTTCTCGCTGTCTACGCTTAGCAGGCAACATTACTGCAGCCCACCCAAGACTCGCTACTGCTGGTTGGTTAGACCTTCGCAGACAGGCTTCTCACCTGCTAGACTACCCGCCCTTCGTCTGGGCGCACAATTCCGATTTCTATACTTTTTCAAAACTTGTACTCCTAAAATTTTTAATGTCTTTCGCCAGATACGCATGAGAGGCGCCTCATGCCTCTGGTTAGGGGACTGCCCCTAAAACCTCGCTGATATATATAGTAAACTTAAAATATGATAGAATATTTCTATTCTGATTGCACTTTCTGCTATCATTTTCCTGTTCTGATAGCACTTTTTAAGTTCTTTTTTTGCGGAACAGCCACTCCTTCTTTCCTGCGTTTTTTCAGTGATAGTGTTTTTTGCAATCACTTTTGCGGAATGATTGCACTTTTTCAGTTCTTTTTCAAAAAATGAACTCACTTTTTACAATCAGCTGTCAATCAAATCCTCTAAGTCATAGATTTTGGATCTCATGGCACGGTCAACATTTTCAGGAGTACATTCGCCGTGTTCTGTCAGTGCTGCAATTCCTTTCTGCCCGATTTCTTCCTGCACCGCATCTGGCATTGCTGCTATATAGTGTGTTGGCAGCTTTGTAATTTCTGTGATTACCTCCTTTTCGTATCCGTAAGTGTTCTCAAAGTCACTTACAAATTTTTCTTTTGCCAATACTGCTTTTGCCTGGTTTTCCTCACTGGCTAACTCCACCAGCCCGTCTAAGAACTCAATCAGCTCCCTTTTTGTATAGCCCATCTGTAAATCCTCCTTCTCAAAATAAAAAGGCAAGACCAGATTAGCATTGCACAAACGGATTATCCGTTTAGAGAGCCAATTTAGTCCTACCTAAATCTTTGTTATTTTGTTTCACCTCGCATTTCATTAAAGCCATAGAATAACCGTATCAGTAATCGACCATTATCTGACTTTCGTAATGTAGGTTTTCGATTTTGAGCAGCGCTGTCCTAATCTTGACCTAAAATGGGCTTAAAAAATAGGACTAAATCAGTGCAAACCCTTATGTTTACTGGGCTTCTCTTAATTTAGTCCTATTATACCACCAGCATGATTGGTAATCCCTAATAGTTCGGCAAGCTGCATTTGTGTCAGATTTTTTCTTTTCTGCACCGTGCAATAAATTACGAAGCGTTGATTCAATACGAAACGCTTCGTTGAACATCATGTCACAAACCATTTTATCGCTTATATACCTCCCTGTTCCTGCCTTCTTTCGGTTTTCTGCATCTTTATTCAAACTCATACTCCCGAATGTCGTCAAAGGACTGATCAAGTAATTTTTTCTCAAAGATTACTCTAGCATAATCAACCAATGATGGCTGCTTTAATAAATCAGACATTGACTCATCAGTTTCATTCACAAAGACCAATGACTCAATTTCTCCATCTGTAGCAGCTTCCTTGAATCTTTGTAACAAAGTCTCCTTCGTTAATCCGATCTTTGCGATATAACAAATACCAACCGTGGATTGGTGATCTCGTATATAAAAATACTTTTTGTTATCAATAGATACGATATCTTCACTCGTAAGACCTATTTCCTCCCTGCACTCTCTCAAGAATGTATGTACTGGATCACCATCGAAAATATCTTCCTCAGATAATCCTCCGCCAATACATTGAATCACATCTGGAAAAGACGTATGCTTGGACATTTTGCCAAAAACAACATAACCATCTATCGTAACAATACTACCTCCGACTGCTACCGCCCTGCATTCTGTTATCTTCTCATTCTGATGGTTCATGACATACGTCATATGGGAATAATGTGTTTTTTCAAGCTCTACTTTGATTCCATCTGATAATTTCTCTACGGATTTGACACTTAAAACTACTCCATCAAATAAATTTGGATTTTTGTCTACTGCTTCTTTCCAATATTTGCAAATCGTATTTCTTTCTGCTTCACTGAGCGAAATCTCTGTTTCACTGAGGCAAAAAGAAACTTTATCACGGCATACAAATACTTTCGTATTATTACTGCAAACATACTGCGAACTCATTATTTTATAAACCTCCCTCTAGTTTCAGACATACTAAATCTTACTGATGTGTCTGCGCTGTTGTATTCAAAAATAACATCTTCTTCCACTGCTTTTATTATACATCGGGCAATTCTGATTGAAAACTAAATTTCTCGTAATATTTTCTCAGCAGCCGCTCAAAGTCCACCGAATGAAAAGAGCATATGCAGCTCCTTTTACAGATGGACGAATAGATAACGCCGATACAGTGGGCGGAGGGCGGGCGGAAGAAATTAATTGAATTTTTGATAGAAATATGCGTGCGATTGTGCTATTCTGTTAGAGATACAAATGAAGGAAAACATTTCCTCTGTTCGACTGCACCACAACCCATAAGAAAGGAGTATCCCTTACCATGTCAGTATATCAGATTGTATTCAGCCCCACCGGCGGCACGAAAAAAGCTGCGGACATTTTTGTGAAATCATTTTGCCCTCAGAGCACCTTGATTGATCTCACTGACCGCAGCCAAGATTATTCTATGTATTCATTTCATGCAGAGGACATCTGCATCATCGCTGTCCCCTCCTACGGCGGACGCGTTCCCGACTGCGCGGTATCGCGGCTTCGCCAGATGCAGGGAAACAGCGCACGCGCCATACTCATCGTCGTGTACGGAAACCGCGCTTATGATGATACCTTTGCAGAGCTGCAAGATACGCTGGCAAACTGCGGATTTATCTGTGCTGCTGCGGTTGCCGCCATCGCAGAACATTCCATCATGCGCCAGTATGCCGCCAGCCGCCCAGACGCGCAGGACGAAAAAGAACTAGCCTCATTTGCCCAAATTATCCGGGAACATATTGCGTCCGACGCGCCATCAACTCCCCTGAACCTGCCCGGAAACCGGCCCTACCGTGAATACAACGGCGTTCCCATCAAACCTCAGGCAAGTCAGTCCTGCACCCAATGCGGTCTCTGTGCAAAAGAGTGCCCTGTAGGCGCAATTGACACGGACTCCCCCTCCAAGACCGATACGCACCGCTGTATTTCCTGTATGCGCTGTATCGCCGTCTGCCCGCAGAAAGCCCGCAGCGTCAGCAGTATTCTCCTCGCCGCCAGCAGTATGAAGCTGAAAAAAGCTTGCAGTGGATACAAACACAATGAATTATTTCTGCCGCAGCAATAACCATATTACCCCAGAGCCACATCCAGAATCATCATCACAACAAATCCCACTGCGACACCAATCGTTCCGATGTTTGTATGTTCACCTGACTGTGACTCTGGAATCAGCTCCTCCACCACAACATAGATCATCGCACCTGCTGCAAAAGCAAGAAAATATGGGAGCATTGGCACGATCAATCCCGCAAGAACAATCGTCAGCACCGCGCCAACCGGCTCGACAAGCCCTGACAGCAAGCCGTAAGCAAACGCTCTTTTCTTGGAAGTCCCTTGACTTTTGAGCGGCATCGAGATGATCGCGCCCTCCGGGAAATTCTGTATTGCAATGCCCAGCGCCAGTGTAAACGCCCCCGCCATCGTAATCTGTGTATCTCCTAAGAGTGCTCCCGCGAAGGTCACACCGACTGCCATCCCTTCGGGTATATTGTGCAATGTGACAGCGAACACCATCATCGTTGTCTTTTTGACCTTGGTTTTCATGCCCTCTGGTTTATCTGTGTCCAGATGCAAGTGCGGTATCACACTGTCCAAAAGCAGCAAAAATGCCATTCCTAAAATAAATCCCACTGCTGCCGGTATCCATGCAACCTTTCCCTGCTCTGCCGCCATGTCGATTGCCGGAATGAGAAGCGACCATACTGAAGCCGCCACCATCACCCCCGCCGCAAATCCCATCAACAATTTCTCAATCTTTTTATTTATCTGGTTTCTCATGAAAAAAACCATAGCCGAGCCAAGCGTCGTGCCGATAAAAGGTATCATCACCCCTGCCGCTACGCTGATATCCATGCTATTTTCCCCCTTTTTCTTCATTATAGTATATGATTCGAGTTTTGAAAGGTTATAAGTTAGTTTTATCTAACTCTTCTTATAATATAGCATAGCTCAGACAATTTTGCAACTGCTTGATATTTCCACTTTCCAGTCAGCTTTCACGGAACCTAAAACGCAATCTCTATTTACAGCATGGAAGCCCGCAGCTCCTGCGCGCTCTTTGCACTCAGATATGCCGGTGCGATGTCAAATACAGTCTTGCATCCGCTCTGTCCTTCCTGTGACAGACGATGCGCCGCCCGCGCGTAGGCTGCGAGCACACTCGCCGTAAATTCCGGGTTGGAATCAAGTTTGAGACGATACTCGATCAAATGCTTGTGCTCTTTCTCCCAGCCTGTCACGCCGCTTCTCAGCACAAAACCGCCGTGTGGAATCCCACTGTGATTTGCGAGCAGCTCGTCCTCACTGATAAAGTGCACTGTCGTGTCGTAGTCAGCAAAATAATTTGGCATTGTCTTGATCGTCTCCTCGACCTTTGCCGCGTCAGCGCCTTCCTCCAGCACGACAAAACATTCCCGCGTGTGCTTTTGACGCGTTGTCAGTTCTGGATTGCTGCCAGAACGCGCCGCGTCCAGCGCGGCTTCAACTGGTATGGTATACTGTTTTGCATTTTTCACACCCTCAATTCGGCGAATGGCATCCGAATGCCCCTGACTGACACCCTTCCCCCAAAATGTATAATCTCTGCCTTCTGGAAGAATTGCATTCGCATACAGGCGGTTCAACGAGAACATTCCCGGGTCCCAGCCCACCGAGATAATGCCGATATGACCGCTCTCCTTCGCAGCGGCATCCACTTTTTCAAAATGCTCTGGAATGCGCGCATGGGTGTCAAAGCTGTCAATCACATTAAAATGCTTCACATACGCCGGTGTCTGTGCCGGAAGATCTGTCGCGCTGCCGCCGCAGAGAATCATCACGTCGATCTTGTCCTTCCACGTCTCCACCTCCGAAATCCTGCACACCTTTGCAGTGTTTGTCAAAATCGAGACCGTCTCCGGGTCCCTGCGCGTAAACACTGCCGCAAGTTCGAGATCCTCATTCTGCCGCACCGCGCACTCCACGCCGCGCCCCAGATTGCCATATCCTAATATTCCTATACGTATACTCATTTTCTCTCTCCTTATTTCCACTCTTTGCCTGTACCCGCACACACAATTTTTCCGTTCGGCTTCATTCCCACTGTCTGAATGCGGATTGCCCCTCTGCTTTGTCCAATCGCACGATAGCTTCTACAACTGCTCAATCTGCTGCATGAGCGCAGGCAGCTTCGCAAATTCCTCCAATACATAATCTGGCGCCTTCGGCTCTCCAAATCCATATTTTGCAAAGATAAACGGAATCCCTGCCACGCGTGCGGACTCCTCGTCGCCCGCAGTATCGCCCACATACACGGCCTTCGTCACACCGTTTCTCTCCATGATAAGCTTGTTATTTTCTCCTTTGGGAAGCAGATTATTCCCCCAGCACTCCATGTCATCAAAACACGTTTCAAGCCGATGTGCCTTGATAAAACTCTCGATATATCCCTGCTGGCAATTGCTCACCACAAAGAGTTTGTACCTTTTCTTCAATTCCAGCAGTGTCTCCTCCAGCTTTGGATAAAGAATGCCGCCATGTTCTGCAAGATAGGCATTCTCCACCGCACAGCACTCGTCCATCAGCGCCTGCTGCTGTTCTGGTGTCGTCCCTGAAAATAAACGCGCCGCAATCTCTGTCATCGGAAGTCCAAGACAGCCTTCCAACTCCTCAAACGAGATTGGATTCGTTCTGTACTCCGGGTGGTTTGACACCACCTGATTCCATGTCTTGTGAATCCCGTCAACTGCATTCCAAAGAGTCCCATCCAAGTCAAACAAGATTGCCTGTACAGGATTTCCTACATTTTGATTTCCATTATGATTTTCCATAGTTCTCCTCATTCTAATATCCCTGCGCACCATGAAACTGCTCAGCACAGTTTTTTGCCCTTACATAATTTCCGCACCCGACGGCATTGTTTTCTCCGGTGTCATCAGTGCAAGATTGCCATCTGCGTCCTCAGCGCACAGAAGCATTCCCTCGGACAATACGCCGGCAAGCTTTGCCGGTTTGAGGTTCACCAGCACCATCACTTTCTTGCCAACCATCTCCTCTGGACTGTAAAATGCTTTGATGCCGGACACAATCTGCTTTACCTGCGAGCCAATTTTTACTTGGCTGCACAGAAGCTTCTTGGACTTTGGCACTGCCTCACAGGATAGAATCTCACCCACCTGAAACTGCATCTTGGTAAAATCCTCATATGTGATTTCTGCCTTCGGCGCTGCATCAATGCAATTTGTGACATCCGTGTCATTTTCTGTCTCCTGCTGCGCACCGGCTTCCGCCATCTGCTGCGCCGCAAGCGCCGCCACCTTTTCATCAATTTCTTTCTGGTCGAGCCGCGCAAAGAGGATTTCTGGCGTCTCTGTCACCTTCGTGCCTGACGGATACACGCCGAACGTCTTTGTGGACTCAAAGTCACGAACTGCACTGTTGAGCTGCTTCATAATCCGCTGTGTCGTCTCTGGCATAAACGGCTCAAGCAGTCCCGCGCCAATCGAAATCCCTTCGACTAAATTATATAAAACCGTCGCAAGCCGGTCCCTTTTTGCCTCGTCCTTTGCCAACGCCCACGGCTCTGTCTCATCAATATATTTGTTGCAGCGCTTGAACAGATTAAAAATCTCTGTCAGCGCATCGGCAACGCGAAGCTCTGCCATCTTTGACTCCACCTTGTCATAAACGCCAAGGGCAACCGCTTTCAAATCCGCATCCATCTCATCGGCAACGCCTTTGTTCTCAACCACGCCGCCAAAGTACTTATTGCTCATCGAAATAGTCCTGTTCACAAGATTTCCCAGTGTATTTGCAAGGTCTGAGTTCAGCCGCTCAACCATCAAGTCCCACGTGATCGACCCATCATTTTCATACGGCATCTCATGCAGCACAAAATACCGAACCGCATCTACGCCAAACAGCGAAACAAGATCGTCTGCATACATGATGTTGCCCTTCGACTTGCTCATCTTGTCATTGTTCTGCAAAAGCCACGGGTGCCCAAACACCTGATGCGGCAGCTCCTCGCCAAGCGCCATCAGGAAGATCGGCCAGTAAATCGTGTGGAAACGGATAATATCCTTTCCGATCAGATGCAGGTCCGCGGGCCATAATTTTTGATACTGCTCCGTGCTGTTTCCATCTGCGTCATAGCCAATTCCCGTAATATAGTTCGTGAGCGCGTCCAGCCACACATAGACGACATGGCGGTCGTCAAAGTCCACGGGAATCCCCCACTTAAATGAGGTACGCGACACACACAAGTCCTGTAGACCGGGGAGCAGGAAATTATTCATCATCTCATTTTTGCGCGAGACGGGCTGTATAAACTCCGGGTGCTGGTTGATATGCTCAATCAGCCTGTCCGCATACTTGCTCATCTTGAAAAAGTAAGCCTCCTCCTTTGCAGGCTTGACTTCGCGCCCGCAGTCAGGACACTTGCCGTCCTTTAGCTGGGATTCTGTCCAAAACGACTCGCACGGTGTACAGTACAATCCCTCATAGGCGCCCTTGTAGATGTCACCCTTCTCGTACAGCCGCTTGAAAATCTTCTGCACCTGTCTCTCATGATCTGTGTCCGTCGTGCGGATAAACTTGTCATAGGCAATGTTTAACAGATCACAAAGCCCTTGGATTGTGCCTGCCACCTTGTCCACAAACGCCTTGGGCGTCACGCCCGCCTCCGCCGCCTTCAATTCAATCTTCTGTCCATGCTCGTCCGTCCCTGTCTGGAAAAAGACTTCATAGCCGTCTTTTCTCTTGTAGCGGGCTATACTGTCCGCCAGTACAATTTCATAATTATTTCCGATATGCGGCTTGCCTGAAGTGTATGCAATCGCCGTTGTGATATAATATTTCCCTTTATTCTGCATTGGTTGCCATCGCCTTTCTTCTTATTATAATACTCAATTATTTATAATTTACCATAATTGACAAACTTTGTAAACGAAAAAAGAAGGTGAAAAAAAGAACCCCTTGACGGAGCAATGTCATTTACTTAACATTTATCCCCATTAAGTTAATGCGCAATAAAATCTTAACTTAATGCCATTTTAAAAAATTTAAAATAATGTATTGACAAACCAATCCGACAGAATTAAACTTAAATCAGTCATAGGAAATTTAAAAGGAAAATCAAACGTGGAAATATAAAAGCAGGTCAAATATAAAATTTTTTTATATGCAACTTGCTTTTTTTGTGTCCAAAAACAGATACACATTAACCTTTCAGTTGTCATAAAAAAGGAGGCATAATATTATGAATGAAAAGACACCTGACACAATAAAGGCTGAATTAATGTCAGCCATATCGGCGGCAATCGCTAACCCACATAAGGAGTTTGGCGAACAGGAATGCAATTTTGTACGCAGACGCAAGCTTACCCCGGAAGTAATTTTCAAACTGTTACTGTCAATGCAGGGCGGAAGTCTGAACAAGGAACTGTATGACGCAGGAATCGGTGTTACGGCGTCCGCATTTGTCCAACAGCGCAAAAAACTTTCATACACAGTATTGGAAGAGGCTATGGAACGCTTTAATGATGCCAGCATGGACAGCAGGACATACAGGGGATACCGTGTCCTTGCTGTTGACGGTACCACCGTAAATATGGCAAGGAATCCCAGGTCGAACAGTTTTGTATGTAGTGACTATAATCCCAAAGGCTATAACCAGCTACATGTGAATCCAATGTATGACGTGCTCAACAAGACATACCAGCACTGCGTGATACAGCCCCAGCCCCAGCAGGACGAAATCGGTGCGCTGACCTTTATGCTGGCATGGCATGGGTTCAGGGAAAAAACACTGATAGTTGCAGACAGGGGATATGAGTCATACAATGTTTTTGCACATTTGTCAGAAAAGCCCAATGTGGATTTCCTAATCCGTGTAAAGCAGGACAATTCGGCAATGCGCGACATCAAAAAACTACCCATGAAGGAACTTGACACTGACATTTCATGCACGATAACCACCACGCAGACGAATGAGGACAAGAAAAAAGGACATATCCTTATACAGACGCATAAAAACAAAGACCGTGCATACAGTGATAAGACAAGGGCAGGACGGTGGGATTTCCAGTCACCGTATGCAATGAAATTCCGCGTGGTGCGTTTTAAGCTGGATACAGGGGTGTATGAAACGCTTGCAACAAGCCTCCCACGAAGTTTCACACTGTCAGAAATTAAGGAGCTGTACCACGCAAGATGGGGGATAGAGACCGCGTTCAGGGAACTTAAATACGGACTCGGACTTGTAAACCTGCACGGAAAAAAGGACAGTTTTGTAAAACAGGAAATCTTTGCGTCAATGATAATGTCAAATTTCTGCAGCCGGATATCAGGCATGGTTGCAGTACAGCAGAAAGAAGAAAATATCCATGAATACAGGGTCAATTTCAAAATGGCGGTCTACCTGTGCAGGCAGTTTTTCCGCACGGAGGACGCAGATGCAGAAAAGCTTTTACAGGACATCGCAACATATACCGAACCAGTACGCCCCGGACGGCAGGACGGGCGCAACATAAAACCAAAATCATTCGTTGGTTTTGTCTACCGCGTGCCTGCATAAAATACAGAATGACAGGAAAACAGTTTTAAAGGTTTTCCTGTCATTCCGTATTCTGACATTTCAGAGCCTGTATCTTCTTTTTTGCATTCTTATACCGGTTGCGGAGCACATTTTTCTTTGCGCCCACAATTTTTTCCAGTTCATAGACCGTAAAGGCTTCCGTATCAATATATTCAACAAGAAGTTCGTCAGTCAGTTCGACATCTTCATAATAATAAACTTTACGTTTCCGCGCTTTCTTATCAGCCTGTCCGCTTAACAGCAGGACTTCCTTTTCCAATTGGCGCACGCGTCTCAAAAGTCTGAACAGGAGTTCCCCTGACGCATTGAGGGAATTTACATTTTCACTGTCGTTAACAACGGCTAACAGTTCTGAATCTGACATCTGTGTCAGTTTAAGGTCTGCATTTTTTAGAGATTTTTGTTCAGGCATAATGGTAACTATCCTCCATGTTTTGTTAACCCTTCACAATGGTAATTTATTTTTGTTACCAAAATTACCACTGATTTCACGCTGATTTTGGAGCAGGACACAGGAATTTTTCCATATAATATTTTTAACCCAAAACAGGGTGGTAACTTTTGTGTTGGATTTGTTACCACAATGATACCGCGCCCTGTTAAAAATTGCAACTGATTTTTCTTAAATTAACCAGTCCTGCAAAACGCGCGGACGCAATGGAAATTTAACCGCAGACGGCTTTATAATTTCAATGCTACTTCCATCAGTTCAAGAAAAACAGGACGTTTTTCTTCAGGACAGGAGAAATACAGCTCCTTAAGTTTTTCAGGAATATAATCTTTTTCCTCACGCTCCCCCAAAATCAGGTAATTCAAATCCGTACCCAGTATACCGCATATTTCTATGAGGTTTTCCATGGAAAGTCCTGCCCTGCCACGTTCAGCCCCTCCGTAATGCTTGATTGACACATTTAATTTTTCAGCCATCTGTTCCTGTGTTAAGTTAAGCATTTTCCGTTTCTTTTTCAAACGCATACCCATTTTAATTCTGTAATCTTCCATATGATAACCAGCGCCTTTCATGCAAAATATAACCTTATAGGTAAAGTTTACACATAATTAACCGTTTACAAAACCGCGTAAAAGGTATTGAATTATACAACCTTAAAGGTTATAATTTGAATAGCATGTCAGAAAATGTTACACTCCCCCTGCCCTTTGGCAGGGAACAAATGCATACTGGAAATTTCATAGGGAAAGGGGGGCAACGTATATACATAAAGGATTCTGACAGTATGGTATTTGAACTCATTGACAATTGAATAAACAAATGAGAAAGGAGACAAAGGAATGGAAGAAAAAAACAGTCCGGAAAGCATAAGGGAGGAATTGGAGGACGTACTGAACATTGTGCAGTTGCTGGCGGTATCATTAGAGGACAATGAGGAGGACAGCCATATCATACGGAGTGTGGACGTGATACAAAAAATGATAAAGGCAGTCATCGACAGGATAGGGTCATAAAAATGATTCGGACAGAATAACTTAACAATTGGGTGGTATAAGGAAACTGATAGATTAGGAAATATATGGTCTATCAGTTTCCTGAAAATACAGGATTTCTTTTATAGTAAATAATGCACATAGTTGCAAATTGCTACATACAGTGATATAATGCAACTAAAAGAAACTAATAATACAATAAGTTGCAGTGGAGGAAAAGAAAATGAAAAAGAAACTAATAGTTATGATGGGATTAATCATAATCGGGCTGACAGCGTGCAACAGTGATGAAGAAAAGGCAGTCATGAATATGGTGGAAAACACAAAAATTGCAGCGAGTATGGAAGAGGAGGAAAGTACGGCAGGGCAAGAAAGTACAGGGTCTGAAGAATATTCAACAGATGAGGGCGGTACGGATGAGAATGAAATTCTAACGGCGGCATCAGCCCCAACGCCTGAAACAGAAGAAACGGAGCAGGCAGGATATACAGTAGAAACAATAGACAAGAAAATGTATGTCAAAGAGTGGTGCAATACATACATGGGTCCGAATGAACAGGCGTATGAGTTATTCGGTGAGTGCAATAAAGGCGAGTTAGTGCATCTTACCGGACAGGTAAAAGAGGAATCAAACTGGTATGAGTATGAGGCAGAAACAGGGGATAAAGGATTTATCAGCGGAGAGTATTTAGTAGTGAATAATCCGTTGCAACAGGAAACAGCACAAAAGCCGAGTACACCGGAACAGACGCAGACACCGGAACAGACGACTGGAACACCAAATACAACAGATGCAAATGGGGTAGTATATAATGAACATGGTGAGCCAATCAATATAAATCCAAAGACGGGTGAAGTAATGAAACCGGGCGACAGCTGGGTTAATGATGCTGGTGTGAAAACTACATATTTGGAAGATGTTTAACAAGGAAGCAGTGGTAGGAGACAATAACTAAGGGACAGTCCGAAAGGGCTGTCCGCATTCGTTTAATGGGTTATGGCGTTAATAGGTAATTATGTATTAGAGTTACGAAAACAATCGGCAGTCATTTTCAATGCCGTAATCTGTTTATCAGTCAGTCCGTCGAGATATAAGACATTTCTTGTATTGCTGTCAGTTCCAAGCAGATAATCAACGGATACCTTGTAAATTGCTGACAGTTTAATGAGAATATTAAGAGACGGCTGTCTTACATTGGATTCATATAACCCTATCATGCTGACAGATACCCCAGTCAGTTCAGCAACGACCTTTCTTGACAATTTATTTTGAATACGTGCAGATTTTAGTTTATCACCTAAGTTATTAATCATAGCGATACCTCCATGCAAAAGAATATAAGAAAACATACTTCAATAGGTTGTATAAAACAACAATATGTAGTATAATGTGCATAAAGCAACAAAAAGTAACCAATGAAAAAATGCGGAAAGAACCGCTGATAAACAGCAAAAGGAGTCTGCCATGAAAAAACAGGAATTAACAAATGATGAACAAATGGTTCTGTCTTATTTAATCTTAATTGATGCATACGTAAAACGAAATAACACTTCGGACGATGAATACGATGAAGATTCATTATATGACCGGTTTATACAGGTATTTGATGGGATAGGTGAGAGCGGTGATGACGAATTACAATGGCTGTTTTATGAAAACTTAATCAGCCTTAATGAGAAAAATTACATAAATTTTGAGGATAATACTGATACATCTGACAAGGATTATATAAGATATGATTTTATTTCATTGGCATTATGCAAAAAGGGAATGGATTATGGACAGAAATACATGAAACTGGACAAGGAAGAACTGAAAATTGCCATGAGAAAAATGCCTAAATTCAGTTTGCCGGATATTGCAGATGTATGTAAACAAATCAACAATAATGAATTATTTAAGCTTGTCACTACATTAGTAGCAACATTGGGAACTGCAATAAAATAAATTACTGTTTTATATGCAGTATTCCCACTATTTTCATAAAATTTGGTACTAAAACAATGAACATATTTTTAACAGTAACAATATATGGATTTCTGAAATTTTTTATGTAAGAATTTTATTTTTGACAGATATTAATTGTTGGATATGTTCTCGATAGAAATATTTAGATAAATTAAGCTCATTACTCAAAAATGGAGTAATGGGCTTAATTTAATGGTAAAAAATGTTAAGTAAATGACATTGCTTGACGGAGTTCTATTTTTTCACTTAATCGCCAAAGCTGATGCCGAGCATCTTTGCTTCCTTGATGATGGTTGAATCCGGGTCTACCATCTTGAGCTTGCCTGCCACGTCGGACAGCGGCACCTTCACAACCTCTCTGTTCTGATAACCAACCATGTATCCATACTCTCCCTTTAAGATCAGCTTAGATGCCTCCGCGCCGAGCCTGCTTGCAAATACCCTGTCATACGAGTCGGGGCTTCCTCCGCGCTGTGTATGCCCGGGAACCGTGACACGCACCTCCATGCCGCTCTTTTCCTTAATTTTCTCTGCAATTTCGTAGGAGACACTCGGATACTTGTACTCTGCCATGTACTTCTTATACTCTTTCTTGGAAAGTGCAGCAATCTCCTTGGAAATCGCACCCTCTGCAACCGCAAGAATCGTGAATTTGCTGCCTCTCTCAGACCGCTTCTGGATTGCCTTAATGATCTTGTTGATGTCATACGGAATCTCTGGAATCAGGATAATATCAGCGCCGCCCGCGATTCCTGCGTTCAGCGTCAGATAGCCAACCTTGTGTCCCATAACTTCCACGATAAAGACACGTCCGTGGGAAGCCGCCGTCGTGTGAATCTGGTCAATGCACTGTGTCGCGATATCAACTGCGCTCTGGAAGCCGAAGGTCATATCCGTTCCCCACAGGTCATTGTCGATGGTCTTTGGCAGTGTCACGACATTTAAGCCCTCCTCGCGCAGAAGGTTTGCTGTCTTATGTGTCCCGTTTCCGCCGAGGATTACCAGACAGTCAAGCGAAAGCTTATAGTAATTGTGCTTCATCGCCTCCACCTTATCCAGACCATTTTCATCCGGGTCGCGCATATTCTTGAATGGCATACGTGAGCTGCCAAGGATTGTGCCGCCCTTTGTCAGGATTCCAGAGAAATCTGACGGCGAGAGCATCTTGTACTTTCCATAAATCAATCCTTTGTAGCCGTCGAGGAAGCCAAAGAGCTCAACCTCTTTGCCTGCATTGAACAACCCTTTTGCCACACCGCGCATAGCCGCGTTGAGCGCTTGGCAGTCACCGCCGCTTGTTAACATTCCGATTCTTATCATGGGAACCTCCTTCTTCGCATTCATTATCTGCGCATTAAAATATCATTTTATATGCAATGCTGCATTGCCAAGCCATACAAAACTGCTGTATGGCTGTCTTACATACCATTATAAACCTTTTTTTGAATACGAACAATGACATTCTAAAAAAAATATGAATTTTTTCTCTCCCGTCATGGCTGGCACGATACCACACGCATCGCATAAACTCTGCCAAGATAATCAGACAGTTTTGTCAGGCTGTCGGCAAGCGGGTCCATACAGATATAATCCCCCTCCTCGGCGCCCACAATCAGCACATAATGAAAACTGCCCAGTCCATGCATACGCACGCGCACAATCGGAGCATGTCCCGCGGCAAGGCATGCGTCAAGCGCTGGCTGCGATACCTCTTGCCCCACATCGGCTGTAAATCCTTCCAGCGCCTCCAACGCCGCCCACTGAATGTTCCCCTCACTGTCATATACATGATTCTCTGAAAAAATGGCATTCAGACTGCCCGGCGTGATGGCAGTCCCCGTCTCCATGCTGACCGCAGATGCAATGCAGGTCACAAGACAGCCAGAGGACGCCATCGTATAAGAGGACTCTCCCAGCAAATCATCAGCCCACGCCGCCTCGTCCTGCCTGTATGCAGTTATACTTTGGGCGGGCAGCTCGAGCTTGCTTGGCTTTAGCGCCACACTGCCGCGAAGGCGCAGAAACAACACTGCCGCAAACAAAATCAGCAAAATCCCTAAAAGAAGCAATACTATGAAAAATTGATATCGTTTTCGTTTCCTGACTCGCATGTTTCCCCCGTACCGCTCCACAGCTATGCTGCATCAAACAGAACCTATACACAACAAAAGGAATACCGGCAACCGATATTCCTCCAACAAAGACTGGGTGGAGGTGGATTCGAACCACCGAAGCATAAAGCAGCAGATTTACAGTCTGTCCCCTTTGGCCACTCGGGAATCCACCCATATGTCAGGGGTTTGCCCTGACAATTATTATTAAAACATAATTTTGTCGAAAAAGCAAGTAATTTATTTGTATTCCTGAATTTAAAGTTTTATTTCTCCTTTACGGTATCTGCCAAAGAAAACGCCGTCATCAACATACTTCCCTGTTTCCGATACCCACATGGGAAATTCTCCTGTTGTGACTGCGGTTTGTCCATTTAGCATACCTGTATGGAAAGATATGTGTCTAAATTGTCTTAGGACAAGCTCCATGCGTGTATACCGACACTTTTCAGGCTTTTCATATAACATTTCGTCTGTAAGCGTATCAAGATACTCAATTGTCTTTTTTTCCACACTGTCAAGATAACGAAGTAACTGTTCGTCAGATAAAACGCCCTTACAAGGCTTGTCAGGATTGTCCATTCCCTCTTCGTGGAATGGCGGTTCTTCATAAGTAAAGGGGTTTATAAACCATTTATCGGCAGAGTGGAGTGCATGGTAAACCCACCGCCAGCATGGTACTCCGCAACACAAAGCGTCCCTGTCATACGTTTTTATAGATGTTTTTAATTCGTTCATAATAATCTCCATAAAATTAGTTGCAAACCAATAAATGTCAATGACACATTTCGAGTTTTGCCGCTGTGATATTGTTTGTATCTCTGTGAACAAATAAACGGACATCTCCTGTTGTCAGATTATAGACAACAGACCACTGTAATTTATCCACTTCTCCATCCTGCACACCAACCTTGGCAAGAAGCGATATAACGTCCTTTTCATTTAGTATGCCATTGTTCTTCCGCAATTCTTTTTCTACCGTATTATATCTTTCAAATTCTGTAAAACCCTCGCCAATATTCAAACCATGAAACGCTATAAAATTAGTTGCGATTTGATAATCGGTTTCCGCCTCCACGAGTTGAAGTTCACCATCATAAAACTCAACAATAACAGACTGTCCGCTGGCATCTGCTATCAAATAATGGCATTCGACATCTCCTGAAAAATAAATATTATAATTGCGGAGTAGTTCAACCGCTTCTTCTACCGTTGCCGCATAATCCAGCACCAACCGGATTGCAGTGGTCGTATTCAAAGTTATTTTGTCACTGTCATAAGGCGGCTCGGCTTCAGGTACAGCCAGCAATGCGATTGCCACGCCTTTCTCGTTCATGCCATCAAATGGCAAAAACGGTGCTGCGAGTGTCAAAAATTTATCAAATAGGGAGCCATCGGGCAGAAAATTTTCTGAGTATCCGGCAAAAGATAAATTTACAGTGGAAACAGACTTATATCCATTCTCCGGCTCTGTATATAATTGTAATGACGGCGCATAAAGAAAATCGAAATTCCGCCCATACAGGACTTCTCCTTTTTCATTTCTTGTTACAAAAGCAGTACAGCCATCTCCCATAACACCAAGGTCTATGGGCATTCCTTTTAGCAGCCTTTTTGTCACAAACTTTTCAATATCCTGATCGCTCGATGCGCCGACCTTTAAAAATTCATCAAAACCATACTCCCCGTAGCAGGTCATCTGGTATGCACCGTAATCGTCAATCTTTTTTAATGAAAAGAGGGTTCGCAATTCATTCCAGAACAGCGCAGCCGCTCCTATAACAATTACAAGCAAAACTACAGCTATTGCGAGCAAAAAATATTTAACACTTATTTTAAGCTTCCCGTGCGGTTTTCTAACTGTATTATTCATAGTTTATCTTCTCAAAGTTTCTGATTTCTTTGCCTATTTCTTCATATTTATAATCATGGACATAGTGCGGGCAGTCTAATTCAATAAAACGAGCATTCTCAGAAGCTGAGATATATTCTTTGGGAATACTTCTCCATCTTTCCTCCGTAAATCCTGTTCCTCCTGAACCATTAGACACAAACAATAACATCGGTACTTGCGGAACGCCTTTTTCTTTTACCACATTCGCATTGTCTTTTACGGTTTTCACTTCATTTATCATTGTCACAGTTGCCGTTCTTTGATAGAATACAGCCTTGTAGATCTCTTTTTCCTTATCAGACAGCGTTCCGAACTTCATGGCATCGCTTTCTGCAAGGCTTGGTATCCATCTTGTAATCCCCAATGCAGCGCCATATTGCCCTGCTTTCATTACAGGAATGCTGATATTCATTTCATCATAATAGCCCGGTACAGCCATATCCAAACCAATGATAGCCTCAACCTCTTTGGGATATTTCTGCGCCCAGTACAAAGCCTCCAGCCCGGACATGGAATGCGGGCAAAGTATATACGGGCCTTGTACTTCTGCTTTATCAAGCGCCATTCTTGTTTCACTTAATATTGTATCTATATCTCTTTTTTCATCTACGACATCACTAAAACCATAGCCAAATTTTTCCACAACGACTATTTTATATTCATCGGTTAACAGTGAATACAACGATTTAAAATCCAATATCGGCGAGCAGGTCCCGCCTCCAGACAGAAACACAAGCGTTTTATCCCCCTTACCCTCTATGTATACACTCATATTGTGGCCGTTCACTTCTACAAGCGCACCCAAAGGAGTCCGCAAGTCCTTTTCTTTTGAACTGCATATTTTATGACGAACAAAAGATATGATGACAAATAATACAAGGATTATCATCATTGCCAATACCACGATTAAAGATTTCCTTAACACTCTTTTCATATTGTACCGCCTTGCCTAAAAAATAAAAAACATTTCTCTCTAATCCCGATTCGTTCCTTTGATTATATCACTTCCACACCTTATTTGCCACAAAAATATAGGACACAGCAAACCCCAGTGGCTCATCAATCCTCCGAACTACACTATTCGTGTATGCAGTAAAATATTTTAGCCAAAATCCGCGCGCTGTTGGATTAAAACTTTCAAAGTCCACGCCAAGTCTGGTATAGCCTTCTCTTTTCAACACAGATATGGTAAAGTTCAGTAAATTTTGATATAATCCCTTCCCCTGTGTTCCGGCAGACAGTATGCACCTCTGATATGACGATAGGTGCCGCCCCTTGCAACAAACGTTTCGCCGGGAACCGAAATTTTTACAAACGCACATATTTTTCCATTCTGCTTTGCCACAAAGTAACGCGCCCCTTCCTGCATTGAAGATACTGCAACCCCCTCTTGTGTTTCGGGCTTGCGATTCATAAAGAAAGGGCTTTCTCGGTAATGTTGATATAACGCTAAATGAAGCGGATAGATAAAATGATATTCTGCTTTTGACAATTCGACTAAATCATAGCTGGCACAAAATTCACAATGAATCAGTTCCATCGGACGGATAGCATCTAAACAACGCAACCCAAAACCATAACGGAAAAACTGTTGTTGAAGTTCTTCATCATGGGCGTATAAGCAGATTGCACGGGAAACTGCCCCGGTCTTTATCCATTTTTCTCCTGCCGCCTGATACATGGCTGCATAAATTTGGGGGCGGTTTTTAGAAACGGCTGCATTTGCACCCATAGGCGAAAAAATCCCTCTCACATTAGTTATCCCACACTTTTATTTCATTTCTATCATCTTGTCTCCCCATTCCCACAAGTTCCCCATTATATAGGGCAGAAACATTCATTAAACCGTTTTGCAGAGCCTTTCGAGCATGCTCCACCGGTATCTCAACAAGTCCTGCTTGTATGCGCAATCTTATAAAATCCTCCGCTTGTAAAATATTGTCAACAAGTCTAATTTCTTCACAAATATTCTCGCCCATATTCACCCTCTCATTATATTTCAATAACTAATTTCTCTATATCACTTCTGCTCAAAATCTACAAATATTTGCTTTTGATTATATCACTTTCACCTTTTATTCGCTACTATAAAATGTGGAGCATTGCAACCGCCATGCCCCACATTTCTTATCGTTCCAACGATATTTCTATTTTATATTTCTGTCCTTTCAAATCATTCTGCTTTTCTTTTAGAGCCAAAATAGAGCCAGTGGGAAATACCGATTTTCTCCACCACTCTAACCAACAAAACCGAAAGTTGTCTATTTCTTATACTGTTATCCAATATCTTTTCATCTTGCATCCATCAACATCTATGGTTTTCTCATAAACCCCATCACTAGCGAGTATTACTTTTTCACTGGCTGCATTCTCAATATCACAAGTGATAAGAAGTTTTTCTATTCCCTTTGATTTTGCATTTTGTATATTCAAACGAAGCATTTCCTTTGCATAACCTTTGCCTCGTTCAGAAGGACGCACTGAATACCCACAATGCCCTCCCCACGTTCCAAGAATAGGATGATTGATGTGATGACGCAAATCTATCACGCCTACAACTTTATCATCTCTCTTGCGTATCGCTAAGTATGTATGCGCAGGAACAGCCGTTCCTGCATCGTCACATGTCTTCTCACTTTTTCTAAGTTCACATATTTTGATCCATTCTTCAGAGGACTTACTTACATCAAGCGATAAGCAACCTGCAAATTGGCTTTCATTTTCTGCGTCATATTCCAAAATTTCTTGACGAAATTTCCATATTTCATCTGCATACATCTTTTGAGGCTCGATTAGTGAAATTTGCTCCATATCTCATATCTCCATAAATTTTTATTCGCTCATTAATAATACCACTTTCATTCCACATTTACCATTTAAAAATAAGGGCAGTTTCTTATCGTGCCAACGAATTCTCAATTTTTTGTTTCTGTCCTTTTAAATTGTTCTGTTTTTCATAAAGATTTTTACGCTTTTGCAGAGTTCTTTTATGTGCTCCAACTGCCCCGCACTCCCTCTCGGCAATCTCATATTATCTGATTTTTACTACATTTTTACTATTCTGTAAAATTTTAGAGCCAGTAGCAAAATACTGATTTTGTCCTTATCCTCCCATATTACATGGTACTAGCACCATGTAATTTATACCATTAAGAGAAACTTAACCAACATTCTATTAACATACACACAATCGGAAATTTGCTTTGTCAGAGCAAATACTCTTTGATATCCCCGACAAACTGGTTGCCGCACCGAGCAAGCTCGCCAAGTACACGGTTAATACCTTGTTCACTCTTGTACCAATTATCCTTTGTAATATTGTAACAATGAATTGGGCAGACCTTTATTTCAACATCGGGAAAAGCCATTTGATATAGCATAAGACAACGCCGAGCATGAAACGCTTTACAGATAATCAAAGCGGTTTTGATTTCTATCCCCTTTTCGTCAACAATCTTTCGAGAGAAAAATGCATTATCACGGGTATGTCCTGACTTATTTTCTCTAATGATAGCATCCATAGATACACCATTTTTATTTAACACATCCGTAAAGAACTCACAGTCAGATTGATAATTGCCGTTGTATATCTCTGCCTTTGACCGAACGCCTGGCCATTTATCTCGTTTAACGCTGATACCTCCTGAAGGAATAAGCCATTTCGCATATCCTTTGCGGTACAACTCTGCCGCATATTCAGGCTGTTCTGGGTGCGAACCACCTGGCAGAAATATTACATCAGATTTTTCGGGCGCGTCAGAAACAAATATATAGTTTGAAATATCTGTTATGATACGATTATTCATTTGCAAACAGCTCCTTACATTCTTTGCGTTTCAATATGTATCTGCACTACTTACTTAAATTTCGTTTTGCTACGCTAAGTATAGCATATCCCTATACAATTTGCTATAAGAAATATGGCTACCGTCACACCCCTTACTTCTTATCATTCCAACGATTTTTCTCAAAGGCTCGTTGGGAATGTTCTTTTGATCGTCCTACTATCGACTGCACCTGTTCCCCTTCGAAATGACACTCTTAACGCTCCAATTCAGACGCTCTTTCCTACAATCGGTCCATGGTGTCGCACTGCTTCATGACCTTATCCGTCAAGTGGCTAATCAGTTGGACAATGAAATATGAAAAAAGCAGTGGAGACAATACAATTTAAATTAACTCGTTGTCTACTTAAATAACTGATATCGCATACTTACCTAAACTCTGAAAAAACTCAAAAAGTCCCTATGTATTTTGGGAAAATTTTTTAGAATATCATCTGTTTGATTTTTCCTATGTCACAGGGCTCTAGGACTATGCTGTTGAATGCCATGCACAGCTTATGTCCTAAGACTTTGTTTTAAAGCCGGGTACATAATCCCCAGAAACTTTTTGCCAGCACTCTTTCGGCATTCAGCTGCCCGCTAAGCTGCGAAAATACCGTTTCCATCCTCCTCCTGAAGCGAAAAATCAACCGCCATATTTCTGTGGACCAGTTCTTTTTATAATTGGTATACTTTAAAGACATTAAGCAGATTCCTCTGTTTTGCATGTCGGCAGACAGGGCAGCTGTCAATGACAAAATAACGGATGATTGGTATAGGAAAGGACTGTACTAGTTGCTGGCGGAGCAGTTCTGTTGTCTGCAAAAGAGCCCTCCTAGTTCGGTTGAAGCGGGTACAGCTGCAAAGTCTGGAGAACAAATGCCAGTAATTGCGTTTCACAAAAGAATACCATGCTTTTTCAGAATCTGTGCCAGTCAGTTCTCCGCAGATACTTAAGGTAATAATTTCGGAATCAGACATTTTAGCCGTACCCACTTTCCGCCTTTGCGAAACAGACACAGGAACAACCTGCCGGTATAAATCATCAACAATTGTATAAACGAGCAAAATAAAATCTTCAAAAGTTGCTATGAGAGTGGTATAATCATCTTGAAACTTCAACATCATGTGCCTCCTTTCATAGTCTGTAGTGGTGTACAACTATAGGATAGCATATGTTGTTGAAGTTTTTCTACATCTATAATCAACTAGCACAACAGGTTAATTTAGAATTTCGTTCCTGAAAAATTCTTACATACTCGTCCAGCAATACTTCTGACACATACGCATCAGAAGTAAGGCACTCTCCAAGGGTAATGTTTGCCTTTGGCAAACACCGTCTGCCTATAGGAATCCGTAGTCTGTAGTGAAAGTTTCCACACCAGACTGCTCATTCCCCATCATTCGTTATGGGCGGTGGCACCGAATAAATACATTTCAGCACTGTTCCATAGACTTCCTTTTCAGAAAATAGTACCGAATATAAAAATCCTGAACTGCGTATTCACCCATCACAAATGCAAACGCCATCATATCCTCGGATAATTCCGTTTCCTACATCTGCCTCTTTCCATCTACATCGGATTTGTGCGTATGATTGTCTGCACTAGAACACGAATCAGAAGCATATCCTCTACTTATTTTGTCTTCGAAAACTTCCTTTAATTTTTGGAGCATCTCAAAATCTTTTTTCCAACGCCCTGTCGAGCACTTCCTCAATAGCATCTGCAAGCTGTTCTTTTAGGATAACAGTGTCTTCCTCCGCCTCATTTATCTCCTATATTCCTCTGTCAAGAACCGCAATAAACGCAAAGTTACTCATACCCTTTTGGCACAAGTATCAGTAATATAAGTAACATCCGCTTTACTTGCCAATTCTATGTAATTCCAAAGCAGACATCCGCCTCCGCCAATCACATATAAATGCACCAAGCCTTCTTTATAACCGTAACCAACCAAACGCTTTCTAATATTTTCTATATACAGTCTTGCTATACACTCTTCTTTTACAGCCGTAACATCTATTCTTCCCTGTATACCATTCCAGAGAAGCGTTTCAATCAGCATTTCGGGTATATCTTCACCATTTTCTTTTGACAGCTCTTTCTGTATTTCCTCCATGCAGATGCCCACACCAAATTTATCTGTCACAAGGCTCTTTTCCAATGGCTTGTTATCAATAAGCTGATCATTTGCGCGAATGGTCTTAGCGGAATAAAGGAAGCTATTGCCGCAGCACTCCCCAACTCTCTAAAAAAATGCTCCGGTGAATTGAAAATTCATCAGAGCTCTTAATTGCCTATATATTTTGTTGAGGCAACGACATATTCTTTTAGAGTTACAGGCAGTTTATGGCGTTTAATCACATCCTCACAATACCTTTTATATATTGATTTCAATGCCTTATTATTACTATTATCTCCTTTAGATGCATAGTATATATATGCCAGCAAAAGAACTACATCAAAAGTAACAACTTCAACATCGTTTAATTCTTCTAACTCTTCCGCAATTAAATCAACCATTACTTCCTTAGAGCTAAAATAATTAATTTTGTTATGAGCTGCATAGGCCAAGCTATACACCTCTCCTCTATCTTTTGAATTTCCCCTAGTATACATTACTCTTTCATGGTTAGCAATCGCATTAAAAATCGTTGTGTATTGCGGATCTTTTCCATATAAACCTCCCTCATCAACGATTGTAACATTCTTACCTTTATATAAATCAACTAATCTTTTTGTATCTTCATCTAATTCATTATATACCATCTCATGAATTATAATTTGCTGAAAACACTCAAATAAAGGTTTCAAATATACCTTATACATATTTTCAAAAGAACAATTGGAATCAGATGATCTATATTCAATTCCTACCATAAAAATGTTTGCATCAAACATCACTGGTTGTCTAATTAAAAGTTTAAGAGGTATCTTTTGTAATGCGCTTTTCATACATCCGCTCTCCATAACTCAGATATGTATTGTGTTAATTCAATATCATCATCTTCTCCTACATCCTCTTCACTTATGTCATCAAAAAAATCTTCGACAAGTGTTTTATCAAGCCCTAATATCTCAGCATCTTTTATAAGTTCATCCCTAGAAGCATATCCATTATCATAAACCAATTTCATTTGCCTATATATTAAACTATTATTTTCAATATAAGGATTTTTACAAGTATATAAGTATTGTACTTGTTCTTGAAATACCTTTACTTCTTGTAATACACCCTTTATAAATTGATAGTTCTGTATATATTCATCAATTTTATCGATATAATGTTCTTCATACAATCTATAAATAACTGCTTTTAAGGGTAATTGATATTTTAAGGTCAAAAAAATACTTAAAACAGCATAATCTTCAAAAATCATTTCACGATTTTTTTTACCAGGCATTCTTTTTCTTAAAAATTTTATTTCTGTCCTTAGCGCTTCCTCTGGTAATAAGAATTCTGCTGCAAATCTACTCGCACGTTTTTCATTTATGCTACTTAGTGCAGTGAAATTACATATATAGGGTTCTTTCTTAATATCCGAGTAATCTTTCACATAATGATAATACTCATGTGCTGCAGTAAAAATCTGGTTAATCAAAGGCTTTTTGGAATTTAGAACTATATACGCCTTATCACACCCAGATTGTGGAATATACAATAAGCCGTCAATTTTATCACTTTCAAAATCAACAGCTTCAAAATGTATACTTGTATCTTGTTCAGTTATCCATCCAAAGATCTTTTCTCCAATTGGAGCTAGCGCATAAGCAACACGTTTCTCTTTTACAAGTGCTTTAATTGAATCAACTTCATCTTCGCTTAAAGAATTTGTATTAAAGTCATACTCTTTTTGATAATACTGTTCAAATAGCTCTTGATTATTTACCGATATCATCCAAACACCTTCTTGCAAGAACACTATACTTTTCCCTAGTGTGAATTTTTTCAATCATAGTCCCAACTTTTTTTCGATCGTTTTCATCCATATTACCCATTAAATAAATCAAGCCATCTTTTTCATTTTCAATAAAAAATTCATCAATTATCATATTTGAAAAATCACAAATCTTGTTTAATATTTCTAATGTTGGTAATTGCTTTCCTGTTTCAAGTAGAGATAGCGTGCTTCTGTTTATCCCTATTTCGTTTGCAAATGCTTGTTGCGTTTTATCAGCTCGTAAACTTATTAATTGATGACAAAACTTCCCTGTATTAAATGTTTTCATTGCGTTTTCCCCCAAACATACGTTATACATTTTAACACACAATAAAGTATATGTCAATTTATTGTTAAATATCCTAACATTATTATATAATTTCAAATTCTACAATGCAATACTTTTTTGAATTTTTTATTTCTTCCTTAGATAAATTATCAACGAATTTATTACCCCATTCGGAGTTACGAATAATCACACTTCCAATGAACAAGTTTGTTTTCAGCACTTCACTATTCACACTAACGGATGCTCTATATTTAGCCTGATTCACATAATCATTTATTTCTTGTACTGCTTGCAAATACTCATTCGATGTTATAAGCATACTACCTTCCTTCCAAATTGTGCAGACCATCTGCACAATTGTAAATAATATATTATCTCTTACTCGCTGATGTTTGTTCTTTAGAATCTATGATAAAAAGTTCCGGCGGATTTTCCCCATTATTCAGTCTTGATGCATGAAGTTCCTCTATCCTTTTATCTCGTCCAGGATTTCCAACTTTCACATACACAAATACTCTTTGTGTTGTTCCTTCTGCTTTGACATATTGCTCAATCTGTTCTTCATATCCATGAATATAGTCAGCATTTGAAGAGAGTTTTATCTCAACTTCAGTCTTGTCGTTTCCTCTGCTCCTCTTCAAATCAACTGGACCCGAACCTTCATTTTCCTCAAAAGTCATGTCTATGTTATTTTGGCTGCAATAATATTTCCCCAAAAGATGTAAAAATCTTTGTAACGACTTTTCCCTTTTATTTGTGGAAGCGGATAATACTTCATCCCATCCTCTATTATTTTCAACCCAGTCTTTAAATATCCAAAGCAATTCAAGTGTTGCATCCCAGCTACTTAACTTTTAATACTTATCTTCCGTCATACTACATCAGATTCTTTTATGACACTAAGGAACTGTTAAAGAATTAATCTTTACATCTGACTTGTCTAAATCTTCTTATGCCGCGTTGTCGTCAATCGGCGTACCCCAGTACGCCTCAGACTGTAGACAAAGTTGGTGCTGGAGAACAACTCCAGCACCACTTTTCGATAAAAGCCATTTTTTCTTTTGTCTCACACCAAATGTCAGATATGAGTGTGGATTTTACTTCTCTTTGTGCCAATATCCTTGCCAGTTTCTTCAGATTCATGCACGCAAACGTAAGCCCCGCTTTCATCTCCATCTGGGCCTTTCCTTTGTATTGGGTATATCGGAATCCATGCTGTTCTTTGGCTGTTCCGAAGAGCCTCTCTATCGTTTCTTTTCGTAATTCATATATCTGTTTGTTTCCTATTGTATGGCGGATATCCTCTGCCTTTTCTATGTACTCCTCCCATACATGACGGGTTACTACTTTTCTATGTTCTTTACTTTCCGTGCATTTGTGAAGGCTGCGGCACTTGGTACATGTTTCTCCACAACTCCTGTATTCCCGGTACCCTTCTCGGTTTGTGGTATAGTAACACAAAATATGATTTTCCGGGCAAAGGTAGCAGTCATAATACTCATCATATACATACTCGTATTTTCTGTAAAAACCATCCTTGGTCATTGGTCTTTTATAGGGAAACAAGGGCTTGATCCCATCTTCTAGTAATTTATGGGCAATTGCTGGTGTACGATATCCTGCATCTAATACGATCATAGAGGGCAAATGGTTTTTTATCTTATCGTACAATCTTTTAAATGTCCGGCTGTCATGTTCGTTCCCAGGATGAACGCTGTATCCAAGAATCCAGCCGTGTTTATCACATGCTGTTTCTACTGCATAGGCAAAAACATGTTTATGTTCCCCTTTCCGAAACCAGCCGCTCTCGGGATCCGTGGTACTGCATTTTTGCGTTTTCACACCTTCCGAAATCTCTTTTTCCTTTTCACGATCAACCGTTCCGCCACTAGACGGCGGCTCATTTTTATCTTTCTTTTTCAGGGGCTTTTTCCCATGTGCTTCCCGGTCTTTTGCGATTTCTTTCTGTAGTTCTTCCTCATACCAGAGCGCTTGTTCGTGTGCAAGCCTTTTACGCATTTTTTTGCTGTTTGCACATGCTTTCACATGGGTAGAATCCACAAAGATATGATTGGTATCAACCAGTTTAAACCGCATACATTCTTCCAGTATCCTGGCAAAAATCTGTTCAAAAAGATCGGTATCTTTAAAACGGCGTGTATAATTTTTCCCAAAAGTAGAGAAATGCGGAACCGGATCCAGCATATCCAATCCTAGAAACCATCGGTAAGCAACATTTACTTCAATTTCTTTTATCGTCTGGCGCATACTTTTAATCCCATAAAGATACTGAATGAATGGAATTTTAATAAGCATAACGGGATCCATGCTTGGGCGTCCGTTATCTGGACAGTATTTTTCTTCCACCAGGTCATAGATGAAGTTCCAATCGATCGCTTTCTCGATCAAGCGCAGCATATGATTTGTCGGAACCATGTCATCCATACAGAACATCAGTATTTGTTCTCTTTTTTTATCTGCATTTTTTGTCATCATAAAAACACCGCCTCTCTGATATTTTTATTATACCAAAGAAACGGCTCGAAATATAGAAAAGTCTGGCATTTGCTGGGACTTTGTCTACAGTCTGCGGCGTACCCCAGTACGCCTCATTCCTCCGCCTTGCATAAAAAGATTTATACTGCGTCATCTGCAAAGTTAATTCTTAACAGTTCCTAAGTGCTGTTTCTAAAGACATTTTTCCTCTATTGTTATACTCACCACCATCTCCATAGTAATAAGCACATTTCATATTGCACTCTTGACATATCATTAATGTTAACGCTACCAACTGCATATTTTCACTTTCTGTCTCATCCGAATTTGAATCAAGAACAAGACCAGCATCATAAATCATTTGTAATAAATTCTTTGTTTCCTCAATTTCAATATTTTTTCTTTGGCAAATATGTTGAACAACTCTTCAACTGAGTGACCGCTTAATGCCAATATTTGTTCAAGTTTATCATCTATTTCAAACAGCCTGCTATCTTCAATACTATATAAGAATTTTCTTTCCCCAATGTTAAATATTTTTGTGGGTTTAAAAACTATAATTTTGTCCATATGTATTCCCCCCTTTTTTTGAATATAAAAGCTCATCTTATGGTATTTCAACCATAGACGAGCTTTTATAATTCTCGATTAGTGTATAAAATCGAATCTCCACTCATCGCAGAACATACATGGCCACTCATTCTGTGGCTTTGTTGCGTTATTTTTCTACAGTTCCTAACTGCTTAAACATAACTTTCACATCCCTTCAGTGTGCTTTATATTCATTAATAGTTACCTCAGTTATTCAATCTTGTCTGAATATCTCCTTATAGAAATCTCTGTCAGTATAATAAATAATATCCCTAAAATAAGTGACAGTTTTTGGATATCCTGACTTATTAAAATCTGTGCAATGATTACCGACAATAGCGATGTCAAAAATACATGCTGGCTTGTCTTCTTAATGAACGCCATACTAATATTCAATAGCGTAAAACTGATTGTAAATATTATTCCCCAGCCAAATTGGATAAGCCAATACTCAAAATCAGATTCATTGAATCTGCTCAGCGCCAGCCTCATATATGGACCAGCCACAATTAAATAAATGATGCTGATAAGTTCTGTAATAATCATAAAGCAAGTTGTTGCTCCAAGCACTAACAACACCTTTGCCATCATCAAATGGCGTCTGCTGACAGAATAGGTAAACAATATTAACGCCGTTCTTTTTGTGTATTCTTCAACAATTACTTTCGTTATGAGAACACCCGAAAAAATAAGATAACAGTCTATAATTGCCGCGTTCATCATTTTGATTGCATCATTATAATTTGCTGCCCTGTCCTGCTCAATTGCAAAGAGTGAAATCGTAGTAAATAAACACATACCTATAGTTATTAGCACACAATATAGAATATATCTTTTGATTTTTTTAAATTTAGTTAACTCCAACTGTATCAATAACTGCATCAATTTCTACCTGCCACTTCAAAAAAATATTCTTCCAATGTTTTTTTTACAATATCTATTTGGTAGAGTTTTAAACCGTTCCGTACAAATAGTTCTGCAAAATAGGATGCATCATAAGTCAAATCAAATATATGTATTTGACCGTCATCCATAACTTTAAAATCCTGTACGCCTCTTTCTTCCAGTATAATAGCCGCCTTTGATAAATCATCTACCCTCGCCACAATTTTATCCTTATTTTCCTTATGAATTTCCTTTAATGGTTTTTCTTTTATTATTTTGCCATTACTCATTATACCGATATCGCTTGCAAGATACTCCATTTCGGAAAGTATGTGGCTTGAAATGATGATAGTAGTATCCCACTTTTCATTTAACAGTATAAACAATTCCCGCATTTTCTTAATTCCGTCAGGGTCGAGGGCATTAATAGGCTCATCTAATATCAATAATTCCGGTTTAATCAGTATTGCTCTTGCAATTGCTAATCGCTGCCGCATTCCCATGGAATAATTGGCTGTTTTTTTCTCTGCATCCTTTGTCAAATCAACTTCATCTAGGACTTCATCAATTCTTTTTTTATCATAATATCCCATATATTTGGAATGAATCAGCAGGTTTTCCATTCCTGTTAAATCATCATAGAAATATGGGTATTCTATCAAAGAGCCTGTTCGATTGAGTTCATATTTCCCCATTCCGGCAGTATTACCAAAAACCTTAATATTCCCTCCATCGATATGAATTAAATTCATAATACATTTTAATAATGTGCTTTTTCCTGCGCCATTCGGACCAATTAGGCCATAAATACTATTTATTGGAACATGGATATCCACATTGTTGAGAACTTTCTTTGCACCATATAGTTTTTCTATGTTTTTTCCTACAATACAATATTCCATCTGTTTACTCCTTTGAATATATCATATCATCATGACTTTTCTTTTCTATCTCTTTTTTCTAACTTTTTTCTAACAATAACGAAAAGACCGTTTTTATCTTTGGCAGACTATTGACTCTTAATTCTGCATGTAATTCTTTTGACAATTTATGGCATATTGCCAATCCTAATCCCGAACCATTATTTGTTTGCTGCTTTGCTGCTTTTCCCCTATAATTTCTTTCAAAAATATGTGCCTGTTCATCTTCCGTTATCCCTTGACCATGATCTTCTACTTCTATGAAAATATATTTCTTTGTTTTCCTTACCGTCAATCCAAAATACTTACCGTCAATTCCATATTTTAAAGCATTATCAATTAGATTATGTAAAATGCAAGTAAGTGCATTTTTATCACTATTTATTAAAATAGGTTTTGTTTCTATGTGAAGTTCAACCTCAAATCCGTTTATTTCCAAAATATCATAATATTCCATTACAATCTCTTTGCATAATCTGCCAATATCCACTTGTAAAAATTCGATTTCAATATCTCCTGATTCAATTTTGGCTATATCTAAAAACTGCGTAATCATTCGATTGGTTTGTACTGTTTTTGTTTGAAGTTTCTCCAGTATTGCGTCAATAGACTGATAGTTATTATGATCCTCATTATATCGAATTTGTAGAAGCTGAACATAGCCAGACAACGTTGTAAGTGGTGTTTTTAAGTCATGTGATAAATTTATCATCATTTCATGTAATTCTGTCTTCATTTTCTGAAATTCTGCTTTCTTTTGATAGAGCATTTGTAAGTAATCATTAATTGAGAGAATTAGGTTTTGAATTGTTTTACTATTTGTACGCAATAATAATAATCCTCTTTGATTTTCCAACAGGAAATTCAGTTCCCCACTAAGTTGTTCTATCTCCAATTGATAATTGCGTATAACGTTATATTGCCAGACAACAACTATACTAAGAATTATTTCCAAAAAGAATCTCATCACACCTAATCCTCCATTATTTTATAACCAATTCCCCATAGTGTCTTTATATATTCACTATCTCCATTTTTTAGTTTATTCCTCAACCGATTCATATGCGTATTTAATACATTTTCGTTTCCGTAATAAGGCTCTTTCCATATTTTTTGATAGATGGATTCTTTTGATAATGCCCGATTCCTATTTTTTGACAAATAAACAAGTATGTCAAATTCTGTCCGGGTTAAATCAATAAAATCAGTTCCTCTTTTTACAATATGAGCAGACAAATCAATCTGTAAATCTTTTAAATGTATTACATTTTCTGTCGGCGTTTGCACATCGTATATAGCCACTCTTCGGATGTTTGCCTTAATCCTTGCCGATAATTCGACAATGGAAAACGGCTTTGTCACATAATCATCGGCTCCCATTGACAGCCCTCTTGCCTTATCGTGATCGTTGTTTTTTGCAGTAATGATAATGATTGGTATTGTACTGATTTCCCGTATCTTCTTTATCAATTCAAAGCCATTGCTTTTGGGGAGCATTAAATCAACTAATGCCAACGAATAGTCTGTAATATCTGTAAATACCCCAACAGATACCCCGTCCGCATATGCCGTTATTTCGTAGCCGTCTCCGCTTAGATAGTCAATCAGCATTTCACGAATATCTGCATCATCCTCTATTAACAAAATCTTCTCCATGTAAAATTCCCTCCATATCTGATACATTATAGCATACTTGTGAGTTAAAAGTTTGTACCACTAAGAAGCCAGAAAATCCCAGTGTTTTTCTGACTCTTCCTGTAGCTCATGAATTATCTGTGTTATGTATGATTTAGGCTTT
>KE159534.1:48531-49140 GCA_000403215.2 Lachnospiraceae bacterium A4 | reverse complement strand
TTAGTTTGGCAACTTATAGGATACCATAAAACCATATGGAAGGGTTATTTTTTTATTGATAACTTACAACTCACCAGTAGCATAATTCAATTATAATTTATTGCTTTAAGGGAAATATTAATCTATTTTCAATATGCCCTGTTAGGAATTGCGGACGGTTGATTTTGGGGACATGCATACCGCCATACTGAATAAGGCAAGGAAACAGCTTATTTGCAAGCTCTATTCCCACCTGATGAGTCGTATCAAAATCCACTTCCCCCGGCGCAAAGAACCGGATCAGGTGGAATGCCTGCTTATTCCCAACACCGGAAGATTTTGACAACGCATCCATAAAATCATAATGCGCTGTCTCTATCCCGCAGGCAAAGGAATCTATCAAAATCTGTCCGTCAGTTTTCTCCGGATTGCAGATATATTTTAATGCTTTCTGTACGGTTGCTTTGACAGCATGAATTAGATTGACGAAAAATTGATACTATTGTTTTCTTGCTCTGCATTCCGTTCTATATGCATTTTTCAAATTTCTCCCAGCCTCTTACGGAACAAATCCGCGCAAACGCCCAGCGCATCGCAGATGAAAACGGCATTGAAATCGAATTCATTCGT
>KE159534.1:3999-47711 GCA_000403215.2 Lachnospiraceae bacterium A4 | reverse complement strand
GGACACATGGGCAAGCGCACCCGTTCCATGAGTTTCTGGACGATTGAACAGTATAACAGCTTCATCCCTTAGGAATTGTAGGAAAATAAGTGATGCAGATTGCGTAGGATATTTCTTCGAGGATGCATGACAAAAAACGTAGGCGTAGCGGGCTACGGCGAGGCTTTTGGGCATGCATAATCGGAGAAATATCCAAGTCAAGATGCGTCAGTTATTTTTCTACAGTTCCTTATATAAGCGATTTAAGCGCACACACCGCCTTGCAGCTTCTTTTTTATTCCGGTATGCGCTTCGGCGAACTCCTTGCCCTTACACTGGCCGACCTTGACTTTAAGGAAAATACCATACATATTACCAAATCCCTACAACACAAGGCAGGTGGCGATATTGTGACGCCGCCCAAGACCGATAACGGCATCCGCACTATTACCATGCCAGAAGCAATTATGCGGGAACTGGCAGACTATGCCCATAAGATATATGGCATAACGCCGTCTGACAGGGTATTCATATTTTCAAAAAGCCTAATCCGGGGCAATATGAAGCGTGGAGCAGAAAAAGCTAATATCCCTTTTATACGCATCCACGATATGCGGCATTCCCATGTATCGCTGTTAATCAATATGGGGTTCTCACCTCATTTGATAGCAGAACGCATAGGCGATACTATACAGATGGTAAACAGTACATACGGACATCTTTACCCCAGCAAGCATAACGAAGTCGCTGAAAAGCTAAATCAAATAATAGTACCAAATTAGTTCCACAAGATATAAATCAAGGGCGAACCTATAACGGAAACGCCCTGTTTTACTGCATTTTCTAATTACTCGATAATCGTATCCACACGACCAGAACCAACAGTCCTACCACCCTCACGGATTAGGTTGGGGGAACCCTGTTTGACAGATGGCGTGTTTTCGAGGTTTTCTGTCATCATATCTTTTGAAAATATTGATTTTCTCTGTGTTTTCAGAATTTTTGTAGACAAGAACGTTTGTACACTCCGATTAAAACTTCGCTCAAACTGCGCTCATTTTTTTGAGCGAAATTTGAGCTTTCAAATGCAAATTCCTTGCAAATCCTTATTATAATAATCTTTTTTTGAGGCAGTAAGTATCTTTCTTTTGGGGTAGTTTCCCCGATTACTATTCTAAAACTCTCCAAAGTCATTTTACTCTATTACTACTCTTTGAGACCGCTATAAAAGAACGTTTTCCCTTTCATCGTAATTGTTGCGACAGTGTAGCAACTTTTTGAGTATGTTTCAAAAATTGTGTCTACAATAATAATTTCTACAAATCCGTCCCTTCATCTATCCATTCTTTCAATTTTTTCTGAAGTTCCTTCTTATCCGGCAAATACAACCGATACTCTGATGCATAAATATTGGCATCTTCCGGCAAAGTAATTTCTACCAGGGCATCATCCTTTTCCTTACACAACAGAATACCTACTGTCGGGTTTTCTTCCGGCAATTTCTCATATCTGTCGTAGTAATGCACGTACATCAGCATCTGTCCCAAGTCCTGATGAGTCAGCTTATCAATCTTCAAATCTATCAACACATAACACCGTAAAAGCCTGTTATAGAACACAAGATCCACATAATAGTTATCTTCTTTAAATGTAAATCGCTTTTGCCTTGCTTCAAATAAGTAGCCTTTCCCCAATTCCAACAAAAATTTTTGCAGTTTATTGATAATTGCAGTCTCCAAATCAGATTCCACATATTTTGCTTTTTCATCTAACCCAAGAAATTCAAGCACCGTAGGCTGTTTCACGATGTCCTGCGGTTTTGTAATGACATTGCCCTCTTTTGCCAGTCTCATCACTTCATCCTTGTCCCGGCTCAAAGCCAACCTTTCATATAGGCTTGAATTATACTGCCTCTGCAATGTACGTATCCCCCAACCGGATTTTGCTGATTCTATCTCATAAAATTTTCGTTCATCCACATTTTCAATTCGCATTAGTTGCAGATAATGCGACCATGAAACAATAAAAGGTTGTTCCTCATTCAATTCCTCAATCACTGTTTGGGATTTTTTAACTGCAAATTCCTCAAACAGTGTCTGGGAAATTCGATCTGCATATGTGAGATAAAATTTTCTGGCATATTCCAAGTTCGTTTCAGAAAATCCCCTACCAAATTCTTTTGTAAGACTTTCTGATAATTTTTTCAAAACCTGCTTTCCATATTTCGCCCGTTCTTCTCCTTCTTGCTGTTCCTCAACAATCCATTTTCCCAACGAGTAATAAGTCATTATTTGCACCAAATTTACCTGTTTTGCGGTAATCTGCCTTGCATATTGGATTAATTCAATGGACTCCTCAATCAACATATCTAAAGACTGATTCATTTCAATTATTTCATTTTTGCCATCCATCTATTCTCCTCCAACTCTTCTTACTATATTCAGCTCAGTACATTACACAGTTTTTCATTGCATTTTCAAACATTCCTGAAAAGCTTAATTACTATTTGAAATTTGTCCTTTTTCAGTATTTTCAGCAATATATGTACCAAAAGTATTTATAACACCCTCTCTATGCCTGTTCCAATCTAAAAGAACAACTTCCTTTATCCTATCCACCGGATAAACTATGGTCAGTCCGCTATTTTCGGTCTGTACCATTTTAGTTTCCTGAGTTTGCTGACTAATTAAAATATCTCTATACCAATATTTTTCATACAATTTTAATTTTCAAAAGAATCACAAAATTACATTTATCATCAATAGAATTGATCTAATCATAATTTTATATTCTTTTCTCAAAAACCGTGACATCGTATAATTTTTTTAACATATCGCATTCTATAGTGCTTTGGATTTAACCAAATTTCATATGTATCAAAACATTACTCTTTCGCATACATATTAAAAAGCATCACTCTAACCTGTATCTGTTGCCCAGGATTCTGTGTCGATATCATGCAACATTTAAATTCATTCTTATCCAATATTTGCACTTGGCGCATCTCTGGTAGGGCTCTTAATGCTTCTTCCGCAGTTTGAAGTATTGCCAAAAAATCTTTTTTCCGAACAAAATAAATCAGCGCTGTTTTGCAATCTCTCCATGTCAAATAACTATCCAATTGTTTCAATGCATCCGCAATAGCTTTCTGCCCTGTCCACATCTTACACTCTGCTACAAAAGCTGCCCTGTTTTTTTCTTCAATACAAATATCTGTTTTCCCATTATTACGAAATGCTTCTCCTACTGCACCACCCAAATACGTTCCATTTAAAGCTGCAAGAAGTGTATTCCGCAAATCCTCCTCTTTCATAGCCGCATAAGACTTTGGTGTTCTCTCATAAGTGCTGCCCATATGCTTAATTGTGGCTAATATATCCGCATAATTAGCATCACTGATACTATAAATATCTTCCTTTTTATACTCATGTGCAATAGGAACAATTTTCCTCTGTAATGGTACATGTGTTTCTGCATAAGCGGATTTTTTAGCCGGAACTTCAAACATATTGGCTACCGAAAAGAATGATTCTACTTTTCTCTTTTTTTCTTCAAGAAGATGTAAAGCCTGCTTTTTCAATGACATATTATATGACTCAACATCTTTATTAGCATAACTTATCCCATCACGAATATCCTTTATATCACGTTCCAATTTCTTCAATGCCTTATCTCTCGCATTTTCGCCTTGTACCTCTTCCAAAGAATATTCGTATACGAAAGAAATATACATCATACCTACAGTAATATCTGGATATCCTCCACAAGCAAACATAGATGCATGACATTTAAATAATTCTCCCCACCCAGTAAAAGGAAAATAAAATGTCATAATCACCCCATCCACTTCAACATATTCTTTCTCATAATAATCTCGAAAAAACGGCTCAATCCTTTTTTTTATTTTAGCCTGTTCAATATGCCGTTTGTCAAACTCTTCATCTGTTATTTCTACAGGCTCTATACGAAATTCCTCATACAAATTACTTGCAAGAATTTCTAAATCATTCGCCATTATTTCTTCGTTCTTAAATGAATCAACTTTGGCTACCATTTTCTGTATATTAGTACTCAGTACCATTCCTAAGTCCATGTCTTTAAATGGTTGCATCCTCTACTCCACCCCCAAAGCCTTAAACACCGCATCCTCCGCGCTCGCATATGGTATCAGTTGAAATGCACTCATCAAATCTGCCGGAACTGTCGCAAAATCTGCAAAAGAAGTAGAGGGAATCAATACTTTTTTCGCGCCACTATCCAAGCAAACCTGAAGCGCATTTGCCAGTTCATCCACTTTTATCATTGTTCCACTAATACTGATTTCTCCCATAATAGCTGTTGAACTAAGCACTGGCTTATTCAGGGCAATCGAACACAATGCAATCAATGTCGGAAGTGCCAGCTTCCCTGTCATTCCAATTCCCTGCAAATCCTGATAATTGATAACATAATCCTTCGCTGTCGTGCTGATAGAGCCACTAATCCTATTACCATTCGCTTTCAAATAGCTAAAAGCAGTATTTGACGCCTCTTTCGCATCCCTATCAGAACCTAGACCTGTCCTTTCAAATTTCCCTGACCCCGGTAACATTTGGCTTTCCAATCGGAATACACCTATCATTCCGGATTTGCCACGGGATACTGTATATACTTGTCCCGGATTACACAATCCCTCAGGAATCAGATTTCCACCACCCTGTTCAGGTACAGAAACATAATGTTCTGACATATCCTCTAAATCTATGTAGGAGAAATTCACATCATAAAACTCCATACCACCCAGCTTTTTCAGTTGTTCTTTCACCCTGCGCCGCATTTCCAAAGCAAGCTGCAATATTTCTTCTAACTCCTGCTTTGTATAAACGCCATTCGGATATATCAGCTTCACCAAACCGCCCACCATTTTCCGCACCGCTATGGTATCTCTTTGATTTAAATTCTTTCCAAGCCTGAAATACTGGTCAAGGGCATCTCCATACTGTTCCTTGCGTAATTCTCTTATAAACTCAGCCAAGTAATCTGTTATAAATCCATACTCATCTGTAAAATGATCTGGCCTGAACTTTGGAATTTCCCACCCCGGCACATAGCAATGCATTCGGTCTAAAAATGCTGTATCAGTTCCCATTTCCGGCGGAAACGGATCAAATAAGCTGGAAGTCTTTAATAGCACATCTACACTTTGATTAATGTTTCCTACAAAGACCATAGATGCGGACGCCGCCTTTTCCTCCTTGCCGCGTGCAAAGGAACCGGATGCCATATAATCTTTCATAATCTGTATGCCATCCTTATCCTTAAAATGGATACCCGCCACTTCATCAAATGCCACGCAGTCCCACAAACCAACAAGCCCTACCGTTTTACGCCCCATATTATAAAACAGATTTGCCACTGTAGTCTGACCGCCGGATACTAATATGCTGTTCGGAGAAATTTCTTTGAACAAATGCGATTTACCTGTACTTCTAGGTCCAAGTTCACATAAGTTAAAATTATTCTCCACCAAAGGAATCATGCGTATCAGAAGTAACCACTTTTCCCGACAAGTCAACGTATCAGGTTCCATACCGATTGACCGCAGCATAATATCCATCCATTCATCCTTTGAAAATTGCCTGCGCGCATTCTTCAACTCCTCAATATCCACATGGGGCATCTGTATCGGTGTGAGTTTGACGATTCTAATAGGCGAAACTGCCTCTTTTGATTTTTTCTTTCTGGACTGAACCGGATTTCCGTCTATATCCACAATTCCGGAAAGCATATCTTCTTCCAATTTGCTCTCTGATACATATTCAAGCTGAATAATGCACCAAATGCCTCCGCATAACAGGCGATCATATTTCTCCGGATACGAATCTTCTATCGGAATGCCACTCAATCCAAGATTTGAAAATTCAGCTTCATGCTGGTCTTTGCGTATGTTCAGGGAAACCGTGACTTTATCAATAATTGTATAGTTCCCTTTTGCCCTCAATGTAGACAAAATCTTCTGCGCCTCGTCGGGACGTACAAAATTATCTGCCAGAATTTTTTTGACATTTTTTACGCCTTTCTCAATTACTTCTTCATCATCCGAGCTGCAGTATTGCCCCAATAGAAATTCAAGGACATAAACGGGAACATTCGCACCCTCCTTGATTTTCTTTGTCAGGTCTTTTCGCACAATTTTACCATCAAAATATTGACGGAGCTTACCCTTTATTATTTCACGGGTATCTTCTATTCCTTCCTCAATCCGCTCCATATGGCATCCTCCTATCCGAAGAAATCAAAATCATCCACTGCCAGAGCAATGTCTATTTGAAATTCTTCCTGTGCTTTTATCTCTCCACCTTCCTCAGCAATCACAAGATAATAAATTTCTTTGTTATCATATTTCAGCGACTTCAGGTTAAAACTGCACCGGAATGTGCGTTCCTGTCCATTTTCACTGGTCTTATCCGCAATAATTTTCTGAACGTCACTGATCTGTTTTCCTTTGCCATCCGTAAAATATACCTGATAAACAGCTCCGGCTCTGTTGTCTCCCACTGCTTCCTTCTGATAAAAATTCAGTGAGAAAATCATATTGCTAATCTTATGTGTTGCGGAAAGCAGACTTACTTCCACGGGCTTTGTATCGTATGCCTCCTTATTGCGCTGATATTCCTTGGATTGCTTTCTCAAAAAATGATATTCTATCAGAGGAACACACAATTCCTGCAGACTAATACCTCCATGAACATAATTCAATCCGCCGCCATTCATTTTGATGCGGACATTTTCCTTGGGAGCATATGCCTCATAATCCGTATTTCCATCAAGAAATTTTACATATTGTAAATATTCCGGCTTTGAGTCTTTCATCATAATTGCATAACGCCTGCCATACTCTATGATACGATTTTTAAATCCTGCATTATCTGCCTTGTCATCCTCAGTTAAAGGACTATATGTATATAGGAATCCATGATCTGCCGTAATCATGATGTTTGTCCCACCAAAGTCACTCGTAATAATCCGCACAATGTTTTTTAACTCTTCCATTGCATCATCACAGGCGGGGAAAACAAGTGTGTCTGAAGTGTGACTGGCTTCATCAATTGTATCATGATAGATGTATACCACGTTCTTCGACTTAACCCATGCACTCCGCTCCTGTCTTTTTGCAGTTACCAGATCTGTATATTTTAACGCAACACTGTCTTCCCTATCAGACTTTAATATCCTATCCCTGTCATGGCTCTCTGTACTCTTTCCATCTGCAAACACATCTACGATATTCCCCTGAAACTTTACTGACAGCTTTTCGTGTGGAAGCAATGCAGCCATTCCAAACTTTGTAATGGTAGGAAAAATGCTCTGCATACTGCTTAAATCCACCTGACTTTTTGTCTCTCTGCGCAATTGCTCTGCAAGGTCGGCTGCGACTTCATACCGCAATGCATCCGAAATAATGACAAACACTCTATTATCCGCATTCTTTACCTTACTCTTATAGAAATCCGTCTGTTGTGGAACTTCCAGTATCTTTCCATATTGCTCCATTTCTTCCGCACATACTTTTGACCAGTTTTCTCCCAATTGTCCTAAAAACCAGTTTTTATACAGCCCTTCTGCTTTTTCCATCACATGGTTGAAAAGGTCGTGAAGTTTCGCATGATACGTTTTCAGGCTCCTACCATAACTTCTATGAAACAAGCGGTAATAAGTATCCATCTTGTAATACTCTGTCGTATATTCTTTCCAGACTTTCACCGCCTGAGCTGAATGGAAACCAGTAGTATGTTCCTTGAAAAAATCCTGCATATTCGCAACCTGCAAGATACCCTCATAAAAGTCTTTCACTTCCTCATACCACACGCAAGTACGCCGTTTTTCCACTGTCTCCCTGATTATATTTACATCTATAATACTATCTGCAATTTCTGTCATCAGCTTTATTAAAATCAACTCATGAATACAGGGAAAAGTTTCTGTATTGACAAGGTCTGCCACATCCAGTTTCATAAATTGCTCTGAGAGTTTTAATTCCTCCTCAATTCTTATTACAATCTCACGCAGCTGATCTGCATCCGCGCCATGCAGCCACTCCGATACAAAATCGTAACAATATGCCTGATGCGCCTCTGATAGAAAATCTTTCCATTTTGACAGATATTCCGGCTGCATGGTACGGGTTGCGCCGGTTAATAAAATATGTGCTGCCAAATGTCCCAAATTCGGAGCATCTGCCACATAGCCTGTGCCTTTCTGTACCATATCCCAAAAGGCTTTATCCGCTCCATAGTCTGTAAAATCACAGTACAGCCTATTTGTCTCGGTATCTAATCCGGCGCAAATCACTCTCTTTATAATGGCATACGGTGTCACATCTACAATACCAGCCAGTGCTCCCATAACAGCCATATCAAGCTGTCTTGGCACAGATGGAATATTCTTCTGCTTTGCAATCTTTTCTCTGCGGACAGCTGCTTTAAAAAACTTACGATACTCTTTCACTTGCTTCCTAAGTGCTGCTGTCTGCGGAAGTCCCATTTCATCCATCCAATTTGAAATCAAATCAGCCCGATACTCCTCGCTGTACAGCCTGATATCCAAAAGCCAGTCATCTTCCGGTTTCTCATAGGATAAAGGACAATAAACCACATAATTACCTGTGGGATCTTCCACTCCTAACAATTTCTTCACAGCAAAATAATTTGTCCCTGTAAGCGCAATCAACTTCGCATCACGCAAGACAATTTCATCCAACTTGTCTTCAAATTCCCGTTCCTCATCGCACCAGAATATAATTCTACGTTTATAAAATTCCGGTAAGGGCTGCGCAAAACGCTGGTTCAAATCCTGTATCACTTTTTCTGAATCCATTCTGTTATCCCTCACTTAATCTTTGCCAATACATCCTTGAAAATCTCATAATTATGTTTTACGCCGTCATCCAAATAGTTCTCTGGTCAATTGTGCAGAACCTTTGCAGAAACTCATAGCCTTTCTAAATACTCTCATTTTCTTCCTTCAGCTTCTCAAGGAAATTATCAAATTGTCTATGTAATTCCCAATATTGGCTTAATCCTTCTATAGTCTTCTCTTTTTCTAACAAACCATCTATTTCCGTTATCTCTTTAGATATCACGGACAATTTCCACCATACCTCTGTCAACCTATTAGAAAAATTGAAAATCTCACACATATAGTAAACGACGTTAATTCTTTCTGTTTGACTCTAGGAAAAAGAGCATAGAGCAGCAAGCTTGGCATTTGGCTTCTGAAAAGTCGAAAACCAATCATCAAGAACTCCAACTAACTTTTCAAGAGTCTCCCAGAATCGGTTATGTGTTTTCTCACGACGGGTAACCCTCCATACCTGTTCAATTGGATTAAAATCAGGTGAATATGGCGGAAGGGAAATTATGGTTGCGGTTTTTTTAATGTCTGCATACTGCTCGTCTTCATTGATAAGACGTTTTGCTTTTTTGTGCCAGGGAGCATTGTCCATCACGATGTAAAGGTGTTTGCCAACCTCTACAGGATGTGATGTGAGGAATTCACGTATACATGTTATCGTGGTCTCATAGTTGAACCAGTCCGGCTTCGTGACGAAGAGTTCGCCCGTTTCTGGAATCACAAAACCGCTATAAGCAACGGATTTATGCCCGGGATATGACTTGACCTTAGGACAGCTGCCTTTCGGATACCATGCGCGGGTAACTGTGGATTCTGCCATGAAGTGAACCTCGTCCTGGTAGCATATGATTGCGTCCGGGTCGTTTTCTAGCTCTGAGATGTTTTTTTAAATTCATCACGCAATGGGTTCTCTTCATTGCCTTTAGAAGGAAACGTCTGTGGGCGTATCAAAGAGAATCCAAGTTCATGCAGTAACCGCTGGCATTGCCTTACACACAGGGAGATATCATACTGCGAAGCAATATAGTTCGATAAGGATGGCCCATCCCAGACAGTATATCCAAAAGCATTGGGGTCAGAAGCTACGGCGACTTTAATATTTTCTTTTTGAGATTTAGTGAGGGATTGCGGACGCCCAGGCTGTTTACGTGGACGGAGAGACTCAAACCCATACTCATCAACGGATCTGACCCAGTTAGAAAGAGTCCGGTCGGTTTCGCCAGAGGCATCGGCGAGCAATTTAGCGCTCATACCACGGAGCAGGAGATTAACAATAGTCACTTTTCTTATGAATCTGGCATCATCTGAGGATGAAACAATCCGATTACCCTCTGCTATCAAAGCGTTTTTGTCCGATTTAAACTTTCTAATATTCATACTATCACCTCAGTATTATTTTACTAAGGAATACTTGGAAAGTAAATAGAAAATATTTATGTCGTTTACTATATATTCTCCAACACTGGTTTTTGGTACAATTCTCCCTGAATCATCCCTTTCCAAATGTTTGTCATATTCCTCTGCTGCCGGATCAACAAACCCTACATGATCATTGTGCGTCTGATTGACATTGTCAAAAGGCCAGTTGTGCCACTTATTTCGATTACAAACCCGGCACGAATAGACCAAATTGTTATAATCTGTCAGCAAATCGAGTCTCCCTGCCCTTTTGGCAATATATTCCGGAATCAAGTGATCTTTCTGATATGGACATTTAATAATATTAAAGTCTTTCCCACAATAACCACACATATTTTCAAAATCTTCTTTTAATATTTTTGTATACTTTTGTATATCATTCTGCCTGATATATTCGGTTCTTCGTCTTATTATTTTGTCTCCATGTACCCTATACACTTCTTCAATCCTTTCGTAACTGTTGTTTAAATGCCTTTAAAGCCTCTAACATATCTTCCAAAGTATCCTGCGTACTGTTTCTTATCAAAGTCTCTGGCATCTTATCTACCAAATCATATGCAGATAAGACTTTATACAGATAAATAAATCTTTCTTCTTCACTTGCTGTCATTTGCTTTTCCCTTTTCTTTGCAAATAATTTCTCATATTCTATTTTTGTTACTTCCAATCGCTTCTTAAAACACTCAATACCGTTTTTTATTTTATGAACAAAGTTAACAAATTCTTGAGAATCATCATCTTCTGCAAAAATAGATTTATCCTGAACAAATACTTTCTGCACTATTTTTTCATTAATTCCTTGTTCAGTAAAATTTGTCAACAAAAAACAGGTAAAATCAGGTAATAATTCATTGACATCCTTAATAATCTGTGTTCCATATACTTTGGATTCTAAATTCATCAAATCATAATCCACCAAAAGACATTCTAAAGAATTAAAAAGAATACTGTCAACCAACAGTGAAATATCTGTCACATCTGCAATATCCTCCAAAGCAACTATCTCAATATCATACTTCTTTAAGCTGCGGGCAGCACTTTTCAGAATATCGTATTCATCATCCAGATAACCTATTTTCATCAATCAATTCTCCCTTCCTTCAAAAATGATATCAATATAAAATCCTGATTCTTTTTCAATATTTTTTTTCAAGTCGATTTGGCCTTTGTAATTTTGTACAATATTATTTACAATCCATAGTCCCATTCCTGTCCCTATCACTTCGCCGTTTGCATTCCTTCTATCCGTAACGCCATGTTTCAAAATCTTTTGTGGTTCCTTTTTAAACGCATCACACAAACCTGGACCGTTATCACTGTATTTAATGTAAAATTTCTCTCCCAAACGACCAATTTCTATCTCAATCAGTGGATTATCAACTTTATGATTTTTGAATATTGTACTGCTATTTGTTACCAAATTACTAACTATCGTCTCGAAATCAAAAGGAAAGCACCTTATATCTATTGCTTCATGCTCTGTAAATTGATAGTTTATTTTATTATTTTGAACACTTTTCCACTTACTAATACTTTTCTCAATGATTTTACCAATATTTTCCTTTTTTCTTTTCCTTTTATCCATCTCCACTGCATCCAGTGTTACCTTAAACCACGAATTAAATTTATCTTTTAAAATTCTGAGTTTTTTTAATTCGTCTTTTGCAGCAGACATATCATTATCTTCTTCAAGACAGGCATATGCCTCTTTTACCCCGACGTTTAATTGCGTGGTTAATGCCTTTATCTCATGAATATATGTATTGACTACTATTCCAGTTGTAGCTAATGTCCTCAAAAGTCCCATTTCTTCCTGCAAGTCTTGAATACGTTCTTCCTGATACGTTATCGCTTTTTGGAAATTCTCATACTGATATTTTTCTTCGCTGCTATTCGTCTCCTTTTCATTACCTTTTGTTTGATTCCTATTTTGTTCTTTCCGCCCTTTCTCCTCCTGCGTCTTATATTTGTCTAGTTCTTCTTTCGCAATCCTCAACGCCTGCTCCCCTTGGGCGGTGCTTTTATGGAGGTCATCTAACTTTCGGATGACATATTGTCTGTCTTCCTCCAATTTCTCAATAAAATTTATAATCAATTCCCGGAACAGCCTAAATTCCTGCGTCTCAACAATTCCCTCCCGACTCGATTTATCAGGCAAATTGTCATTCAACCTTGATATTCTAATCTGCCCGCATATTTGATTGGCCTGTACACGCCAACTGCCGGATTTGTGTGAAACTGCTGCAGGTGATTCAGCCTTTCTTGTCGATAAATCTAACCAATCATATCCTGTCGTCCCATAAATGCCGTACGGTCGTACCAGGAAATCATCCCTATATATTTTTATTCCACTCAATTCTTTATAATTAGTACGTTTGGTAGTAAAATTCTTATAATAGTACCTTTCCTGGTTGTCAGACTGCAGTACTAATTTGTAAAAATATATGTCTCCGGAAAAAGCTCCTATATGAATCTCTTCTTCCACACCCGGTAAAAAATCATGAATGCTTCCTGTAATCGTAATTAATTTATCATTAAAATAATCCCTGTCTTCATCAGAAAACATTGCTTTTTTCATTATTCTTTCAAACTGGGTTCCAAAATAAAACTCATTTCTATGAATCTGAAGATGACATTCCCCTAAATCGTTAACTGCGAAATGCAATTTATAATCATATTCATTCAATAAATTAGATACTATTTTAGCATCTTCCGTCCTTGTATCCCATAAATAAAAGAACAAGTCAAAGACATTATTCTCCATAGGCGGAAGTAATTTTTGAATACTATTTTTAACCCGCTCAATCAATACATCGTTCCACTGATCCCGAAGGTTTTCAAGAATAAAACAAGTTCCCGTCCCAGAAAAATCACTTTCTAATAATTTCTCTAAATATTTATTATCAATATCCCATAAATACTGCGGAATTGTTTCTGTACTATCATTCAATTCCGCAAACGTATCCGTTATCAACTCTGATGAATCAAAACTTTCCCAGTTAACCAACCACTCGAATCTTTCCTGACTGCTTACCGTTAACATTTTACACTTTTCAGATATGCGATCTAATGCGAATCTGCCAATTCCCTTTTCGCCAGTATTAACTCTCCCTGCTTCTGTATACACACAATCTCTCTTGGCGGAATTTCCTATTGTCATCCAATGATCTGCAATTACATCTTTATTCATTCCTGTTCCATTATCAATGATAAATAATCTATTTGAGGAGTTTTCATAATACACCACACATTTTTTTGCATCCGCATCGTAAGTGTTTTTGATTAGTTCTATCAATGCCCCCTCTAAATTAGATACATTTTCACGCCCTATGAGTCTGGCAGTTTTAGCACTGACATTAAAAGGTATCCTTGCCATATGATTCCTCCTGAAATTTGTAATCTTCGACATCCCTTGATGTTATTCTTAAAGAACTTCCGCTAATATGTATTCCTACATCCAACACATACTGCCTAAAATCCCTGCTTTCTAAAATGCGCATTGCGTCCTCCAATGTGTATTCACTGTTGTCATCACAACAAACAACATACATTCCTGCATATGGGATACAACTTTTTGTAAGTCTGTACACAGCTACCTTATCTGTAATCACTGTTGATATAAGCAGCTTGTCATCATCTAATCCCTCTAACGCCTGCGATCTCCCATATTCATACCACTTTGCACTTTTATCTTTTTGACGTTTATCAAGTTTTTCCCTAAAATCATTCAGATATGCCGCCGTTTCCGGATATGTGCTTTCAAAAACTCTTTCATCAAATCCTGCCAGATGTCCATTCTCATAAGTATATGGAAATATTATTTTTTCCTTTTTCTTATAACGCAACGATCTAGGAGTCGCTGTATCCCGCACCATATCTTTTTCTATATGATGCCCTTTGCACAAAAATCCCTGCTCAGTTTCTTCATAGTATTCTTCCTTGAGCACATAAGCTTCATTCAATAACGTTGCCACAACATGCGACACTTTAAAATAATCACCAAAACGATGTGTTCCTTTTGTCACATTCTCTGTAAAAAACCATTTATCGGTCAATTGATCTACTAGGATATCTATCCCCGTCCCTAAAGCTATATCTCTATAATGCAATATTTTTTGCTGCCTTTGCATATCCAAAACCATGATTGATGACTTGACCAGCGCATTATTAAATACTCTTTCCTGTGTATAGTCTTTAATCATTGATATATATGGCTTCATATAATTTCTTAAATTGAACCCAAATACAGTCTTAAATATACTGCTTGGAATCAAATATGCCATTTTCCCATCCTGTGCTAATGATTTGATGCCTTTCTCAATAAATGCATAACAATAATCAAATTTTCCTTTTACACAAGTTTCAAATGTTTCCTTTACATACTTCTGCTCGTCTTTTTTCAGCTCGCTATACGTAATGTAAGGTGGATTACCAATAATAAACTGAAATTGTATTCCCTCATTCCATCGCAAATAATCAAAATTATAAACTTTCCATTCTACTTTATTGATATTATTTTTCTTCAGAACTTCATCCAAGTTTTCGATACACTTCTGATAATGTTCCGGATCAATCTCAACCCCATAAATATCTCTTGCCAGGCCATTTTTAATTCGTGTTCTCGACAAACCATTGGAAACGCAGTCATCTATATACCGCTGAACGACCGCAACTAAAATATTGCCATCACCACAGGAATTTTCCAATAATTTTCTTCCATATAAATGTTCTGTATACCCCACACTATCCAATAATTCCCTGACATAATTTTCAGGTGTGAATACCTGACATTTCTTATTCATATTTTTTACCCCCGCATATCACAATCCTGCCTGTGATACTGCACCGATAAATCGTTTGGAAGTTTACTTCCAAACTTAACCGCTTTCTCACTTAATCGTTGCCAATACATCCTTGAAAATCTCATAATTATGTTTTATGCCGTCGTCCAAATCAATCGCAATCATCTGATCTGCCAAATGATGTATCTTTTCCTCATATGTGTGTAGTTCGTCTGCCTGCTCCTGAATCTTTTTGAGCGATTTATTCAGTTTCACACGCTCACTTGTTCCGGCATTTACAATGCGGTGTTCCAAGTCTGCAATCGCTGTGCGGTATCGGCTCTGCTGTTCATGCACATAATCCGTGCGGATACGGGCAATCGTATCCGGCTCGTAGCGGTGCATATAAATCAGGCATTTGAATCCGTTCTTTTTGCCGGAATCAAAAAGCCAGTATATTGGACGCTTTTGATAAATTTTGCAATGATCTTTATAAAAATCATTGAGAAAGTAATTGCGGATTACTTCTCTTGGCTGCCCTTTTCCACCTAATGCGTCTGCGATAAATTTCAAGTTTTCTTCTAAAGTCTGTTTTCCATATACAGTGCGGATAAATGTTATAAACTTTTCTACAATATCATCCTCAAAGTATTCGTCATCGGTAATTGGGATAATATTGTCTGCATCTACTTTCCAACATTCCAATGCCTTTTTCCCTTCTATGGGCATATAATAGAACTTACTTCCCAATTCACCCAATGTATATTTGCCATCAAGCTGATAATCCTGTGTATCGGCAAATGTTCCACTATAATAGGAGAACTTGTCCTGCATACGTCCGCCTGCAAAAATTAGACCTTCCTTATCTAACGAATAACGACCAAACATGCAACCGACTGCATAAGAGATTAGACTTTTTATGTCACGCTGCAAATCGGCTTTGCGGACAGTTACGTCTTTATCTTCGACTTCTGGGGTTAGTTCGTCTTGCAATCCGTATATGTCAATGAAAATACGGTTTATTTCTTCTTCATTACGCTTTAAGGTCTCAAAACGTAAATTACAGTCTGTACCCCATTGAATATAACAATCTTTTAATAAATGAGGATTCCTTTCCTGCAATAGTCCATTTTCTCGATAACGAATATTATCAAAATATGCTTGAATAATTGGATGGCTTTTGAAATCCCATGAAGCTTCAAAAGAGTCCCAATCTCTTTTACTTTCATTTATACATTTATAAACTATTTGTGCAATTTCATGTATATTTTGCGAAATAATTAATGGAAGTTTCCTAATATAACCAGATTCAAATCCCATTGACGGAGATAATATCTGAAGTAAGGATGAAGCAATTTTTGAGTTCATAAGTCCAAGTAAATATAGTTTCAATTCCTCGTCATTACAAAACATTCCATATCCACTATTAGAATATAAAAAACCTTGTGGACAAAACCTAAAAGAAGTTTTTTCTGTTCCAATAACAGTCCAAGTTAAAGCAGAACTAAATATATAATCCAGATTGTAATTATGTGAGCGAATTCTTCCTGTTTTCTCATCTTTAAAGTTTTGGATTTCAAATCCATCATTTTCCCAATTAACCACTGTATCATTGTTTCCAAACCATTTACGCTGTTCCCCCCCTTTCGCAAACGGAAACCATTTTTTTCTGCTTTCAATAGCATCCTTGCGAGATGGTATATTTGATGCAAACTTATTCTTATCTACCTCTTGCCACAAACGGACAAAACGGTCATTATTCGCAGTAGCCATACCTACTCTTGGTTCTGCAACGTCCCCTACAAACTGACCTTTTTCAAATGCATCCAATACCATTTTAGATGTCCAATAGGATGTATATGGTTTTCCTTGTATAGTTTCTATTTGTTCTTGAGATTTGTAAAACTTCTGCTGACCAAGTATAAAAATATCTCGCTTTTCAGCTTGAGAACATCCACTGGTTAGACGAACGAATGTGGCAATATAATCATTAATTCTTTTTTTCCCAAAAACAAAACTTGTTGTCTGCACCACTTCGCCGCTAATTTCATCAAATGCTCTTGAGCCAAGATGTACCATACTTACTAATTGCTTTGTCAACATCCAATTTCGTAAGTTCTCATAACTAGTAAGGAACATCCAAGCATGCTGTGTAATCATTGCTACAAGACCATTATTTAAAATCAACATACTACATTGTTCAATAAAAATAGCAAACAAATCACTTTTACTGTTTGGATAACTTGTTTTAACAAAATCATTGAGTTTTACACCCATTCCACTCGCACCCATATACGGCGGATTCGTCACCACCACATCATACTTCTGCGCCAAAGCCTGTGCCACCTTTACTAATGGCAGTAATTCCAACGCCCCCTCTTTATGTATAGAAATATCTTCTTTAATTTCCTCAAACCTCGCATAAATCATATCCCAATTTTGCTCTGTAACCGTAATAATGGAACCATACTCTTTCGCATCATGCATTTCTTCCATAATGGTTTCCATTGCCTCTTTTAATTCAGCATTTCCATTACAAAAATATTCCAGTACATGACTATCCACATCATTACTTTCCTGAATCGCATACACTCTGGGCTGTGGCACTTTAGGCTTTCCGTCTTCATCTTTTCTTTTCAAAAAGCGCTTATCATACTGGCACGCTTTCATCATAACAGCAAAATAAGAAAGCTGTGCCGCCCGCTCATCAATATCCAGACCATAGATATTATTCTTTACAATACTGGCAACTGCTTCCTGTGTGGTATAGCCATATGATTCATAAATCTGCATCAATACATCAAACATATAAACAAGGATATGCCCGCTTCCCTGACAGGGATCAATACAACGGATATCCTCCGGTGTAAGCCGCGCATACTCTGCACGTATCTTGGCGAGTTCAGCCTCTACCTCCGGCTCCTGCTCCGCCTCCTCCAAATAATATTTCCAATTTGTTCTTAGTTCCTCATTCGGATGCCCCTCCAGCCACAAGCGCCCCAAAGAGTTCTCCACCATATAACGTACAATCCAATCCGGTGTAAAAAGCTGGGTAGCCGCCGGGATATTTTCTTTTGTTATTTTTACATTCTTTTTCAGCGCGGCAAATACTTCATCTTTTTTCTCACTATTATAATATTGGTACATCCACCCTATGATCTGTACCGCATCTTTCCAGTCTTCCTCCGGAATAAGCGCTATCATCCGCTCAATAACACTTCCTTCAAGCAGCAGTTTATCTGGCAATAAAAGTTCCGTATAATCTTCTATTTTCTGAAACATTCCGGGCAGTACAGCGTTCAAAGCATTACACTGTACCACCAGCAAATATTTGTATAATTCCTCGGTCTGATTGGCATCTTTATAGGCATAGACTTTCTCCATATCCAGTCCATCTATCTCTAAGTCAATTGCCTCGTTCAAAATTTGGGGCTGAAAACGGTTATCACTATCCGTAAATATCTTCACGCGGTCAAGTAAATACCCGTTTACTTCCATAAAACGCAACGCCAAGAAACGGTTAAACCACGTATAGGAAACCTCCTCTATCACTTCCTCATAACCCTTTTTCCGAATCTGCGCAATCAAAGCCTTCCTTTGTTTCTTTTCAATGTCCGATAAAATTCTCCCATTTATGCTCTCTGCGGATACATCACCATAATCTTCTGCCGTAACGCCATAAAAGGTTGCCCTCTGACCAACGCGGACAATCAGTTCTCTTCTTGCCCATATTGCATATTTCTTTAACACATTTTTATCCATCGCATTCGTCTCCATTACTCCACTACGCTAAAGATCACATTCTCCATAACTGACTTTACCTGACCTTTTAAATCACCAACCACTTTAACTGCCTTTCCATGCTGATGAGCAGCGACTGCCTTATCATAGTCCTCTCTATCCAATTTCACAGTGACAGATTTCACTCTTGCATTATCACCAACATAAATAACAATGGTGCCATACTCTCTGCTATCAATAACCGGTGCCGCTTTTAATTCTATAATTTTACCGACAATTTCTGTTCTTTCGATGGTGCCATACTCTCTGCTGTCACTAATTGGCGCCACTTCCAATCTTTTAATTTTATCAACAGTTTCTATTCTTTCATTCGTATATTCTGTTATCTTAGAAATAATAGTCCTGATTGGCTCGTAATAGTCATTTGTTATCAATATTCTGTTATATTTACATTGATTACTTTTTACCGTCGGCGACCATTCCGCCATAAATTCGACGGTTGTATCTTCTGTATCCATACTTAGTCCACTCAGAGCTTCATAAAAATTAGAACTTATAGGACTATCATAATTTGCTAAAGATTCCAAATTGCCATCATCAATCTTCTGTTTGATTGTGGCGACATTTGTCATTAATCGATTGATAACTTCCCTCGTGAGTGAATATGCATATTGTTCCTCATCAAAAAAAGCGTTGAGTTTTTTATATCCTTCTGTCTTCGGAAAATCGACAAACGGACATATAACCGATACAACATAGCTTCCAATTTCCGTTTGTCCAAATCTGCACTGTGAAAGAAAGTTCCGAACAGGTTCGTTAATTCTTCCATAATGGATTTTTTTCGGATTAATTACATCAAGCGCCGTAGCCGCTATCAATTTCTTTGCATTGTCAAATAGTTGAATGGCATCATCAAACATGATATTTCCTGACTCTACCTCTTTTTTATCCAACCTTATTTTTAAAATATCTGTATTTGGATTCAATAAATACAGCATAAGCTGCTCAACAGATTTTTTTTCAACATAAGCGATCTTACAGACTGCATCATACATCGCATTCTTATAATCCCTCAACTTTTTATCAAGTGGTATTGTAACCTGTTCAAACAAATCCTCTTTTTTGTATTGAAAAATTTTAATATCATTTCTTTTGATTGGGTATAGCTCCCAATTTGTTTCTGATAGATATTTTGTCACAGCCAGAGGATTTAATTTCAATGTCATATCCACAAAATTTACAGAATATATCATAAAATCCCCTCCTCAGCCGCTTTTTTGATCAGATTTTCAATGGTGTCCGCATTCAAAATGTTTTCCTTAGGAATTTTAACCGTAACATTATCTTTATTATCAGACACTTTTTGATTCTGTAATGATAGCCAAAACATTTTTCCTTTAATCATCAATTCATCCGGCGTCCATTTCGTCCACTCTTCCATCTCTTCCGGCAGGATCAGCAATGCCAACATACTGGGCATCGTAGCAGGCATACATAAATCGTTATAATTTTTCACCTTTAACTTATACGAGATTTCCTGTTTGCCTATGCCATATTGTGATTTGGAAGATGTTGCTTTCAGTTGTACACTAATCTGCGAATTGAATGACACATTTTTATCTATATTTAAAACCTTTTTTATAACGACATCAACACTATCCTCATCATGTTCTATCCGCTCAACTGCAATTCCTCTAACGGCAGCTATTGTTTTAAGATAGCATATGCTTAAATCCTCTTTTATTTTTTCAATATCCATATCCCGCCTCCGTTATAGAATCATTCCTATCTGCTCTATTTTAATTCAATCCCATCCGAACCTTTTAACAATGTCTTTAACTGTTCTCTGAGCTTATCCACATAGATATCAATCTCGTCCTCGCTTTCAAGTCTTGCTGCCTTCAATAAGGACTGGCGGAAAATAGGCTTATATGTTTTCTTCGATGTTGTATTTGTGTTCACAGGTTTTGGCGATTCTACAGGCTTTGGCGGCTCCAATGCGCCCTCTATCTTAGACACAGCATCATCCCGATAATTCCACATTGGTATCGGATACCCTTCCATCAATGCAAGGCTCATCGTCTCTGCAATCTTCTCTTTCTGCTGTGTATAATATATATCCGACCTTTCAATGATCGTCTTTACTTTTGCGTCCCCGTTGCCTGCCTGATGAATCTCTCCCATACACTGCTGAACAATATCCAAAAGTTCTTTTCGTTTCTCAATTAACATTTTGTCATGAGACGTTTTTACTTTTGCAATTAAATCATTCAGCTGCGGAATCCTGCCATACTGATATTTCCCGCTTGTTGGCAGCATCGTAATAAGACGTATTGTACTTAAAGCAGTATTCGCTTCCTCATCCTTACGAATATAATCCAAATCATTTCGCAGCTCTGTTTCAAATTTCACTGCTGCATCAAATATACTAACCTGTGTTTTAAAGAAAGCCTCCACACTTTGCATTGCCTCCTGTGTATCATAAAGGCTGTCTTCCTTTTGAAGCACACGTTCAATGAACGCCAAATTATCCTTCTGTTGTGATAATACATCCCTCACAATTGCAAGTGCATTATTAACCACTGGTTTATCCGGATAGTTATGCCCTTCATATCTTCTGAGCAATTCCTCATAGTGAGTACGCAGCCCCTCAAATTTTTCAATCATAAAGGCAATCAATCCATCCTCGTCTGACGGAACATCCATCTGACTAAAATAATCCCGTAATAACTCTTTTACTGCCTTCATTCTGGCTGCTGATACTACCTGTCGTTTGGATATTTGCGTTTTTCCAATCTCACTCTTTTTGCGAAGCATATCGGGTAGTTTTGGATTGTTAGGCTGTACTGTAGAACCTGCATACTTAATTGTCACTTTCTGCTCCACAATCAGCATTGCACATACTGCCGCAATATCAATCTCTTTCCACCCATAAGGAATAGACTGATAGCGACTTTGCACATCAGCCATAGAAGTGGGAAGATGCTTTCTTTCCTGCATTTCTAAATATTCTTCTACTTTAGCTGCCGCATCACGGTTTGGTTCAGTACCGGGCAGCATATTTACTGCACCTGTAAGAATCGCAATAATATCTGCATCTGACTCTGCATTTTTTGAAATCAAACCCAATTCACTATATACATGTGTCACTAGATATTCCAGTGCCTGATCCAGTTTGCTCTTGGCATTCCCGCTGTTTATCTCAATATGTTCCCCATCTACATAAAAAGCTGCACCCTCAATTGCCTTTTCTAATTGTTCCTTTGCACTTGATTCGTATCTTTCCGCCTCATTTTGATGATTCTTGATAATATTCTTCACAGATTCCGGCAACTGTGCTATATTTCTTTGTTTCTTATATTTCCACACCTTCTCGGCGCTTTCCAAATATTCATAATATGGCGTTTCCGCAAGTACCACAATTGCCTGCTTTGCTGATTCTGCCAGCATACGAAGTTCTGTCTTTTCCGCCCACTCTGTCGCCACAGTCATAATCCTAAGACGCATATCGCCTGTCAAAGCGCCTACCGCAGTATAATCTACCATCTGGTCAAAGGCAAAGTCATATTTTTCATAACGATACTTCTTCGTATAATATATTTCACCAAATATGATATGCGCAATTTTACCAACAATTGTTGAAGTATCAACCATCGTATTCGTGATTTCTTTCTGAATGTCCTGTTCTTCATCGGTAAGGAAATTATAAGTATCACCACTTCTTCCAATATAGTTCTGGCTCAACAGACGATCTAACGATCCGCTTACCTGAGCGCGCATAATGATTTTATCTACCCGGATATCATCTGCCATTAAAATAACAATATTATCCAGATTTGCCTTTATATCATCTATGTAACGGATTAAATACAGGAGTTTTAACACCGACACATCCTGCTGCTCAATTCCATCTTTATTGTCAGCCGCCTTTTGACAACGCTCAATGACACGGCGAATAGAACTGTCAAGAAACGTATGTACTGTATCATAAAACAGATAAAATGGAGCTAACGCATACTCACTCTTATCTTCTATCTTCTGTGCCGCCTCCTGAAATCCTGACAGCATAGACCGCTCTCCACCAGAAAGATGCTTGCCCGAATTACCATGCTTGCGGATTTCAGAAAAAACTTTCTGCATAATAATAAACTGATATGGTACAAACGGAAAATTCTTCGCAAACTCTACAGAACTCCCATACCCTTTCATATCCAAAACAGAATCTGTAAAAGTAAAGAGATTCCGAAGCACTGAATCATTCTCGTTATATACTTTTTCCAGAGAAATAAACGCATCTTCTTTCTTACGCAGGATACGTTTTTGAATCACTTCATCCGCAGAAGACGATGTCAGAGATAATCTGGTGCTGAATCTGGCCTGAATACGTGAAAATTGATCCTGTCTTGTCTTGATAATCTCATCAATGGCTTCTTGTCCGGTGCATACCACCCATACCCTGCCGCCACATTCACTTCCGATTTTTTCCACAAAAGATTGCAGATTCATCAATAAATCAATACTGTCTCCCACATACTGCCCCACCTCGTCTACCATAAATAAAAGGCGAAAATCCTTTGGCTGTGTATCAATATATTCTTTTATTTCCAAGACAAGCTGCGCTATGCTGGTTTCCACCGTCTCTGTCCCGTCAAACCAGTTATGCGCCGCTGTCTCGCTCATTCCCAATACTTCCATCAAAGTATCAACAACATCATCCTCAAAAAACGCAAATGCATCGCGTGACTCTATCCATGATGCACCATTTTTCTCCTCAAATACTCTGCGAAATTCTGCTGTTTTACCTTGCCTTTCAATAAACTGTTCCAACTTCGCTACCTTCAGATTTTCGCCATAAAATCCAAGGTAGTTATAGAACATTTTGGCAAACACGCGAAGAACTGCCGTTTTATCCTTATTGATAGATCCCTCAATATCTATATTAAACAATATTGTCTGATTTTTGCTGCCAATCGCCCTTGCTATAGACATAAAGGTCGCCTCATCATCAAATTTCTCGCGGAAATAGTCCTCTACAGTTCTGCCATTTATCTCTTTATTCTCTAATAAATAAGAAAGCATTTTCAAAAAGTGAGATTTACCACTTCCAAAAAAACCTGATATCCACACACCCACATCCGCTGTCGGTTCTTCAAAAGAACTGCCATAATGATTAAAAAAGTCAATCAAATGTTTGCGAATGTCTTTGGTTATGACATATTCCTTTACTTCCTGTTTCAAAACCTCGTCTGTGTTTTGGTCTACTTTAACCACTCCGTTGATTTTACGATTGATATCATCATAGAACATATTTTGAATTATCATTGGTAGCTCTCCTTCTAAACAATGTTAAACGCCCTGTAATACGGATTCGGTTCTAACTGATCAAACAGCCTTACAAATCTTCCATCATATTTCCCTGGATAAAATACCAGTATCGGTATATCCGAAAATTCTGGCTGTAATGCCTCCAATAATGAATGGATTCTCATAAATGGAAATACTTCTCCTATTCCAGTGAGCATCAGCACATCTCCCGCGTTATGTGGTCCGTATTGTATCTGTTCCACAAAAGCCTTGTTATTTGCAAAACGTTGTATCTGCTGTAGCAGGTAATCCTTTCCCTTTTTTTCTTCCATAGCAGGCGCACCGTTTGTAATGCGCTTTTCATCACATATTTTGAGAAATATCTGATACAAATTGCATTGTATCAAATGACATTCTAATGATTGATCAACCATTAACTGCTCTATAAAGTGACGAACGGTCATCTCTTCTTTGGGATCATAACAAAAAATACGGATATTCACCTCATTGCTCAATCCCTTTCCCTCAAGAAACTCTTCCTGTTGAATTTCCTGTTTCAGATTGTCCAGTCTTTCATTTAATTCACTCATCAATTATTCTCCCTACATAAAACAATTAAATGCCGGAAGCACTCTTTCATCATTGTTATTTCGTATTCCATTTTCCAGCACGGAACTAAGCAATACCGGGTTAAGATGTTCTGATTTAATATGATCTAAATAGCCATTTTCAACCAGAATTTTAATAAGTACCTGTCGAATTTTCTTAATTGTACTATCACTCCATGCAGATACAAAATCATCCTGCTCCTGTATCTGCATGAAAAATATGTTTATGTCCTTTTTCCCAAAGGAAAACTCCTGCAAACGATACTTTTCCCCGATAACCGTCAGCATAAAATCCCATACCAGGCGATACCTTTTCATCATCGCATATAAGCAAATCTGCTTTGCTGTATCCATTGGCTGTGTTGTGATCGCTGTCATCAAATCCCTATCACCTAACGCATATAATCTTGCAATGCAGGCTTTTGAAATAGATGCGAGTGATTTTTCCGTAGGATACTGAAACAAATTATCCTCCACAATTCGTTTCGTCACTTCACCATCATCCAGTCCTTCTACCATTAATTTTGCAGTTGTCCGCATTTCATAAAATAAAAATTGTTCTCTGGTTAATTGTCCAGAGCCTTTGTAGGGACTTGTGTTTTGTGTCTCTGACATTTGATACCTCCATGCCATTTTTCCTTTTCATTCCAAATATGTTTATGTTGACTCTGTGTCATCCACTGTTTCCACAAAGTCTACAATATCTCCAACATTGCAATGAAACACTTTACATATTTTCATAAGCACCTCGGTACTTACAATTTCGCCTTTTGACATCTTCGTTACAGTCGCCCAGCTTATGCCAGCCAACTTCTGCAAATCTTTCTTCATCATGTCATTATCAATTAATAACTTCCATAATTTTTTATAGCTTACAATCATCCTTTGTCTCCTTGTTCTTCACATGAATCAAAGTATAAATTACCAAGAATAATTATATCACAATGGTTGTTATCTCACAAGGAAATATCTTTATAATCGCAAGAATAAACTTTTAGTTCTCTATAGTACTTGACAGTTGAAAGTTTGTACCACTAAGAAGCCAGAAAATCCCAGTGTTTTTCTGACTCTTCCTGTAGCTCATGAATTATCTGTGTTATGTATGATTTAGGCTTTTGCTCCAAAAGGCGGAAAAAATGTTTCCGGAAATAGTGCATAAGGGCTGCTTCGGAAACCCTTCCTTTGGATGGTGTCCTTTGGTAACGGATCTGACTGGAACAAACCTTTCCAATAAAACGGATGGAAAGGGTCTGTAGTATCCCCATTGCGATGCAGGACAGTTCCATATGCACTTCAATGGCACGTACCGTTTTCAGTATTTTTTTACGTGATCTTTCATCCTCCACACGCTCTAAGGGTGTGGGTTCCCCTTTCTTTTGGTAGTAGCTTAGTTTCGGCATGTGCTTTGACCAAAAGTGATAACAGAATGCGCCTGTCTGCTGTTTCAGTTCACGAAATGTGCATTCGATCCGGAAACGGTAGCTGTAAAGCCGGATAATGGATAGCGGATCAAGTGCCAGACTGGTGCTTGCCAAAATGCTCTGGATGCCATCCATTTCTACCAGTACAAACCGCAGTTCCTGGTACAGCTTCTGCCCCCAAAGAAGATCTATGCTGTAATAGCGTATCGTTTTCTTTTTGCCATAGAGTTCGGTTTCCGTTTCCATGAACTGTTCCTTATGGGAGGCGAACAGTCCTTTCAGGTGAACGGCATCCCCCTTTTTGGGCGGCCTGCCCCTGCCAGGTTTTCGGGGACCAGGCTTTTGGAACGCGGTACAGGACTTTTTGGCTTTGGTGACGATTTCCATGTGTACTTTCCCGCTGTTGTTTAATTCCCTGAGTTTTTCAAGGGCTGGCACAGTAAGGAAATACCTGTCCAGCAGGAGCAGGGAGTCTCCAAAAGTGAGGGCGGCATGATAAGAATCCTCCACCATCTGTACCACATGGGAGGCAGTTGAAACAGATGCGCCTTTCCATTCCCTGGCAGCCTGGAGCCCGTCATGGAGCCGGATGCTTAAGGGGATGCACGCCCAGCTGCGGAAGTTCCCGGCCAGTATGCCAAGCCCGCCGAACATATGCCCATGCATGTATTCTGGTTTTGCAGAATTCTCGGATTCCTGGAATAGCTTCTTCACCCCCGGCATACGGCGTCCTTCTTTTGACTGCTTTACCCCGTCACCAACAAGGACATGGAAGTTCCCTTCCTTGTAAAGGGGCGCATACAGTCTGACAGCAGAGAACCAGCGTTTTCGGATATCCTCTAATGACCATGAGGATGCCCTGAAAAAGTGAAGCATGGAATCATAGCAGCCCGGGGCAAGGGCAAGGTCACGAAGTATGGAAGTGACACCAAGCTTATCCGAACGGAGCATAAGCCCTGTGATGATGATCACAAACCAACGGAAAGCAGCTTTACGGGAAAAACAGGATTCAAAATGGCATAAAATCTTTTCAATAATATTTAACATAGTCGTATGGTCATCCGCCAGCAAGTATGATAAACTCATATTTGAAATAACTCTTCTGGTGGATTTATCCTTTTTTATTTTGGCAACTTATAGGATACCATAAAACCATATGGAAGGGTTATTTTTTTATTGATAACTTACAACTCACAAGTATAGTATTATAGTCAGAAAAATCAATAAAGCCAAATCCCGTGCTTATCATACTGAGCTACTAAAAATATAGGAGCAGATTGCTCTGCTCCATAATTTCATAAGCAGTATATAATTGTAGTTTTTCCCATCTGCTGCGGTCTTCAAACCACAGGATGTCATCTGTGATGAAATATTCCCTTATGGTTATGGCATTGGTGGATTCCTCCGTCTCGTTTTGGTATTGTCCTGCTTAATCTCCGTGTGCTTCCTGTACAATAACCCGTGCGGTTTCTTTCTGGGCATTCATGCCGTCCGCAGTAACGATGCACTTGCGGCAGTCAAGTCTTTTCATAACTGCCTGCATTTCGGGAATCTCATTCGTTTTCTCGTTAATTCTCGTGCATGACAGGCAGACGCCCCATTCTGTGGACATTACATTAAATTCGTTCAGGTTACACAAATCTTCTGGAACTTTTGCGTGTTTCTTCGCGGTATGCCGGGTTTCCTTTCCGTCTGCCGCAATGACGTCGCGTACATAACAGTCCAGTTCTTCATTTTGATACAGATACTGGTCCAGGTGCTGCCCAGCCATTTCTATCATCTGAACCAGGATCTCTTTGAGCATTCCCTGCAGTTCATCTGGCTGGATGATGGCAAAGACCCTCTGCATCGTATCATGGGATGGGATTCCGTTCTTTAAGTCCAGATAGTTTCTTAAAGTTTCTCTTTCATCCATCGCAAAATCATAGATATCCTCCCATTCATCATTTCCGGCAAGCACACCAAAAAATACTATGCCCAGAATGTCCCTGAAGGCATGCTTCACTTTGCCCTGCTGTCTGCTGTCCGTCATCATATCGGCCTGCTGTGAATAAACATCCATGAAAATGCGGTCCAGCCCTTCTGTTTGCGAGAGGCGGATCTCCTCTATGAGCATATGAACTGTTTTTGATAAGTTTTCAAGTTTGGTATCTTTTTTTGCCATACTGTCCCCCACATACGCAAAATGCTGTTTGGAAACAGTGTATTATATATTAGTTCAAAAAGAAAGTACTCCTATCACACATTGGCAAAATATAACAAAAAAACTCAAAATATGCATGTCTTTTTCATTCATGCGTTTAATCTATCTATTGCATGTATGCTTGACAAAAATGTTTATGAGACTGGTATCAAGGTGTCTGACGAAAGTATGGATGCAATTGACATTGAATACATAGGTCCACATCATGGATGGTCATACATTATAAAAGGCTTTAAAGTTTAAGCGGTAATTTTTCTACACTCCCTTACAATGAAAAAGGCCACTCCAATCGACAAACCGGAAGTTTTCATTTAGCAAATTCCAATGATAAACCTTTAATCATGTCATTGTATACTGAACTCCCATCAAGAATAGTTCCAAATGTATCAACCCATAACGGTATATAGTCACATCTACTTGCTACCATCTGCGAACCAATATTCGTTATAGAAGCAGAATAGAATGGAATAATATTTCGAGCCAGTAATTCTTTAGTCAATCCCCTCACTAAATATGTTCCCAATCTGGCATTTCTATATTCTTCCATAACATCTATACCTATTTCCCATACACCATCTGTTGATGATTCTGCGGCACCTGCTACTCCAATAATTTTATTATTATCCTTTGCTATATAAACACCTTTTGTTGATGTAGAACCATTTTCATCAAATGCTAAGGAATTTTCAAAACCCTTCAATCCAGTAAGGGATAAAATATCTCTACCAAAAAGATGCTCGCACTCACAATTCAATGAAATCAATGCATCTTCTAGAAAGTTATCATTAGGAACATAATGTATTGTCTGCCCATAAACCAATGGAAGTTCAAATATTTCATCTCTATTCTTGCTTTGTAAAAGTTCTCGAGCTTTATAATGCAAATTCTCTGATGTACAAACCACAACACAATTTCTATAGGCTAGTATTTTGATATATGGTTGTTTTGCATTGAAGTTAACAGTATACACCGTTGATTTTCCATTTAGTTCGTCTGGACTGCAATAAAATTCCTTTGATAATAATTCTTCCATTTTCTTCTTAATAATCACCTTCATATCCATTCCTACAACCTCCGATTCATTTGATTATATCACTTCCGTTCCTCATTTACCACAAAAATATAGGACGCAGCAACCACCGCGCCCCACATTTATTATCGTTCCAACGACTTCTCAATTTTCCATTTCTGTCCTTTCAAGTCATTCTGCTTCTCATACAGATTATTGCGCTCTTTGCAGAGTTCTTTCATGCGCTCCAACTGCGCCCGCACTCCCTCCCGGCAACCCGGCTCTATCTTCTTATATTCCCCGGTCAGATTGCGGATTGTATTGTTGTTTTCTTTTATCTGTTCCGACAAACATACCCAGTCTATCAGATTTTGCACTTCCTTGTCCGTTTCGTAAAAGTCTGTAGCTGCTACGATTTTAGCGCACAGCCGCACCATAACTTTCTTTTCCATATCTGTCATTTTATAAATCCTCACTTCCCTATCGGCTCATTTCAAAAGCACGTTTCGGGCGTTTATTTGACCGTTCTGCCTGTTCTAATACCTTTGACTGTTCCACTATCGACTGCACCTGTTCCATGCCGAAATGACGCTCCAAATGCCCCAAATCAGATACTTTTTCCTGCAATCGGTCTATGGTGTCGCTCTGCTCCATGACCTTATCCGTCAAGCGGCTAATCTGTTTCTTCTGTCCGTCCACTTTGGCAGTCAACTTCTTTCCCTGCTCCGTAAGCTGTACGCACTTGATAGTCAGATTTTTAACGACTTCTTTCAATTTCTCCACAAGCGGCAAAGCCTTTTTATCCCAATATGCTTTTGCGCTCATCAATGCCCCCGGCTCTGCCAACTGCCATTTCACATCTTCATCATAGGCGTGGATATTGCGCTCCATGACTTCCTTTGACTGAACCATTTTGTTAAGTTCCTGCTGTAGCTTTTTCTGTTGTTTCTCCAACTTCTCATTGTCGGATAACAGTTTTTCTTTATCCTCTGTCAGCATTTCCGTCTGCTCTTTTAAAAGATGATTTGTTGCGATAAGTTCCGATACTTCCTGCCGGATTACTTCGCCCTCTTTGCGTATCTGTTCCGTTTCCTGCCCTGCCGCTATCTGCTGATGAAGAATATCGGATAATTCCTCTTTACTGCCGGAAATTGTCTGTTCCAGTTCCGCAACTTCTTTCTGTCGCTCTTTTTTCTCAAAATTCAAAACAGATAAATGCTTTTCATGTGTTCCTTTTTTCTCCCATTCAATGTCATACTGTAACATAATCTCCGCAAGCCGTTCTTTCTCCACCGCTACCCACTGGTTGCGTTCCGTTTCGCTCCTTGTGCCGCCCTTAAATCCAAGTTCTGCCAGTGCCTTTTTTAATGATACCCTTGTTTCAAGCCCTCTCTTGCTTCCAGTCGTATAGGGTATAAAATCTATATGCAGATGTGGTGTGGCTTCGTCCATGTGGAGATATGCTGAAAATACCCTTAGGAACTGTGATGAAATTACTTGTGACAAGTACGCCGTATAAATGTTCAGCTGCAAAGAAGAAAATCGCAGGCATAGCGGGCTATGTCAAGATTTTCTGATGACGCAGATGGACATTTAGACAAGTAATTGTCATGAGTAATTTCATCACAGTTCCTTAGTGTAGGATTGCGCCGCTGAAAATCCCGCATATATTCATCAAATATTTTTGCCGCAAGCTGTCCGTCCTCGGACTTTGCCCCCATATCGTCCTTGTTGCCTATCTGCAAAATAATCTCATGGAATGGCTTCTCCTGTTTACCGGAACAGATTTTCTCATAATAATCACCAAATATGTGGTCACTTCTGGTCTGCTTCTCGTTGTACCGGGCGAGTGCTTCATCAAATAATTCGTGGTATACATCTTTGATATTTTCGTTGCAGTATTCCACATTCATACAACTCCGCTCCGGGTCAGTGTTCTTTGCATGGAATTTTCTGCTGTTATGGTTGACAGAGCCTTTCCCTGTCATAACGCTGATAGTCCGCTTCAATCAATTTCCCTTCCTTAGCTTATTGATAACTCATAACCGTACATTTTCTTTGCCCAAAACGCCCTCGGAATACGTCCTGCCATTGTAATATACCCCTGTCCTGCAAGTTCCCTGTTCAGTTCTTTTACAATCTTGTAGGCATGAGATTTTGAACAATTTAACTCTTTGGCTATATCTTCCGCACTCATCATATAACGGTAATTTGCCACACGTTTGTCCTCCTTTCCCTTTTTAGAAAATTATTACACTATTTGTATTTAATTTTTGTACGAATTTCGTATATTCATATTATCACCTTATCCGAACAATGTCAACACTTCGTAAAAATATTTTTACGAACTTCATATCTATATTTTTTCTTTTTCATATTTTTCTCTTTTATGTTTTTCGTATATGTGGTATGATAATAAATACTATTTACGCTTTTCGTAATTATTTAACATATGAAAATAGGAGGTCACTATGGGCGATGGAAAGAAACTAAAAGAAATACTTGACAGTAAGAACACAAATGTCCGTCAGATTGCAAAGGCTACTGGAATTAGTGCTACAACACTATATTCTATTATTCAAAAGGATTCCAATATCCGATTTGACTTTGCCTTGCGGTTGGCAAATGAATTAGAAATTGATGTGAATGAGATATGCGCCGCCAGTCCGTTCTCCGGCGCTATTACCGAAGAAGAAATATATCCCACGCTCCCCGATGGACTGAATGGCGCACTTGACGGAAACAGAGTAAAAGTATATCTGAAAAATTCCCTATATCCGCTTATGTATCTGTTTGGGAAAAACAGTATGCCCGATGTGGATAACCTGTTGACGTCATTTTATCAGCTAGACGATGAAGCAAGAAAGGAAGTCGTGGAAACGATACAGTTCAAGTTACAGTATCACAAAGACCAAGAACGGGCAGAACAGGTAAAACAGATTAAAGGGTGGTAAAAAATAGTGCAAGTGAATCTAACCCCTTCACTTGCACTTACCTTATATCCTATCCATTAAATGTTTTTCTTACTCTAAGTACACTTTCAAAGATTCTACTAATTTATATACCATTGTTCCCGGATCATATTTTGATGGTTTGTATCCTCCTTTCTCAAATTGAGCCATCCTACGTTTTGCATGCTTTATTGCGACAGTTACACCACCATATATATCTACCATGCTATATATATCATCATAATTCTTTTGATATGTCCCATCACCCAAATTATTTTTCTTAAAAATTTCATCTAGCTTTGCATTCCATTGATGTCTGTGTAACGCAGAATCGCTATAATAGAAATGCAGATATAACCAATATTCAAAAGACTGATTACTCCAAGCAACATTATATCCTCTATTTATAGCTTCTTGTATTGCTTGGTCAAAGTCATCAAAATCATCCTTATCAAACACAATCCATACATTTTGATAGATGATTTTTGCATCTTTTATAATTTGGTCTGCTACTTCAACAAGCCTAGTCGTAGAACAACCTTCACCATATACATCAATAAGTGGCTGTTCTATAATATCTACTACTCCACCTACCTTCTCTTGTATAAGTTTCTGCATACCCTTAAAGTATAATGGTTCTGTACGCTCTCCCTCTGTAACAATTAAATAAGAATTTGCCTTGGGAGACTTATATTCATGCTTTCTTTGAGTTCTAGCTTCTCGCCTCTTTTTAAATAAATCATCTGAACCCATTTACTTACCCTCTCTCATACTGAATTCTTTCAACCATGGAATTCCTCCATATACCCCAGCTAAATAATCTCTTTCAAACGAAGCATCTGATCTTACTTTAAAATCTGACAAAGCGAACAATTCTGAATATCCAAATTCATCCTTTTGTACAAACAAAATCTGATCCCTTCTAAAGAACTTTTTATCTAATAAAGTAGTATCATGTGTTGTATAAATTAATTGGGCTTGCGATTCATTTTCATAAAACAAATCAATAATAAATTTCAATAAAAGTGGATGTAATTTAATATTCAATTCATCTACAAAAATAGATTTATTATAAAGAATAGCTGTACGTGCATAAATGAATAACATAATACTTTTAATCGTTCCTTCTGATTCAAAAAATAAATTCAGTGGATGTAATTCACCGTCTTTCCCCCTATGATAAGTTGTAAATTTAACTTCTTTCTCGCTATCATCATAATCAATATCTTTAATACCTGTATCAATAGCAGACAGGAAATCTACCAATGCACTTTTTTCTTCATCAATTAATCGTGGCAAAAGTGCTTCAAGAAACCGAGTATCCTCACAAAAATTTGTCGGAACAACTAATGTATCCATTACTCCAGAATAAACAATCTTAAAAATATTAGATTTTAGTTTTAACTTATTAAAAAATGTTAAAACCAAAGTTTCAACTGGAATTTGTTCCTTATATACTTCACACTCTTTTCTTACACATGAGCCAAATTCAACTTTCTCTGTTGTACGCTCAAAAACTGTTGAATGCCTTTTAGTTTGTAAATTTTTTCTATATAACCATTCCGTAACAATACAATTTGAATTATATTCAAAACCATACTTATATTCAAAATTTCCTAAAATCTGCACAATCTGAAATTCTGAGTTTTCTTTTTCATTATCAAATGAAAATGGCTGATAATATGTTTGAATAGCTGTTGCCTCCCCATCTTCAACATTATTTAAAGACTCCGCAATAATTCTTTGAAAGTATGTCATTGCCATATAAATATTTGATTTACCACTTGCATTTGCACCGTAAATTGCTGCAACTCTAAGATATTTCTCTTTTGTCTCATAGTCAATTACATTACATTGATGTTCCTTATACGCATTAATTGCTGTCATGTCTAAAATTGTCTCTTTCTTAAACGACAGAACATTTTTTAACATAAACTGTACTAACATATCATATCACCTCCTAGATAATATATAATATAGCCCTTTTTTAATTCTATGTCAATAATTTTGTGCTTTTTTCACATTTTTATGCATGTAATATTCGTTTTCTTTAGAAAAAGACCTATTATATTTAATATTAAACAAACATAACTAAACATCTTTTCCTCTTTTCAGCACCGTTTTGGCACCGCTCACACTAATTTTAATTATTTAGCACATAAAAAGGCTCCCAAGGAAAACCTTGAAAGCCTTGATTTTACTATAATTCTATTGATTACTCAATGATTGTTGCAACTCTTCCAGAACCTACCGTACGTCCGCCCTCACGTTGCTACGGTGTGTTTGTCTATATTGCAAACCATGATAAAATATAGCTTTTTTATCTGATATTGCTTTTAAAATCGGCTGATTTTTTTGAGAATCAGAAATTTTAGAAGCATTTTAGAAGCACGAGCTTGGATAAATCTTGAGTAAGTCTTGGGTAAATCTTGGATAATGCTTGGGTAAATTTACTCAAATTTATATCGCCAGCTATCGGCTGGCGAATTGCCATCTGCTATCACTAAGCCTACACCATTCACATCCAAATCATCATAAAGTGGCTGGCAATTTACATAAGGACTCCTCTCTCCATAGAACTGTCGCATATTTTTAATATTACTCTCTAATAACACACCTATTTCATTCATTTGCCTAAAATGAAATATCCATCCAACTATTTCATGGATCTATTTAATAAAATAACTTAGTCCAGGATTTAGCTCAACTTTAGTCCAAAACAAACTCAATTTAGTCCAAGAGTTGTGAGTCAGTCCAAAAACGAGTTAATTTCCCATATCCATTCTTAAATATATATTGAATAAATCTTGAATAAATTCATATTTTCTGTTTGTCTTAAGATTTATTCGGTTCAATAGGAATTATCTGCTTAAAATTAATACCTATGTTCTCAACTTCAAACACACGTGACTCTACAATTTTATATGCCTTATCAGCACTGTCAGTATCGAAAATAATCAAATTTGTTCCTTCCGGCGATACTGCACTTTTATATCTAATTCCGTCAAATCCTTTTTGTCTTAAATATTCACAAAGATACTGAGTTGGAATATAGTCCTGTGGATTACCATAGTTCGGATATGAAAATTCCTTTGATATCGCATACAAATCACCTGATTTTGTATATTCATCTTCTTTCAGTTCATTCGTCGTATATGTAAAATCAAAAAGCAAAATATTGCTACAAATTTCAATCTTGCATACATTGAAATACTGTCCTATCTGCGGGCGCATCTCCATAATTGCTGTCTTTTCATCAGATGCCGCATATAAAAAACTGATTCCTGCAGAATTAGCACGTCCAGCTATTGCGTATTCTTTAGGTGGTGCATCACAATTTTTCTCATCAAATCCCCAAAACGGCTTTTCTTTTATTTCTGTTTCCATAATATTCTGACGCAGTTCTTCCATTTTGCTCACATCTCCGCCCAAGAAAAGAGAAATTATATTCATTGCTGAATCACTTTTAACATCTTCCAATTGTAATTTCATATCAGGAAAAAGTTCATTCAATTTTTCGTAAATCGCAATCACTTCTTTATTTTTCAAATAATCAATATTCTTATATTCCCTTGCCCTATATAAAACTGTACCCGTACATAGTTCAACAGTTGCATACAGAGAAACATTGTCTACTTTTTCCAACAATTCACTTTTAGGGAAAAAACGGCTATTATGCTTAATATCTTCCTGAAAATTTTTCCAAAGTTTCTCGTTCTCATGTTCTTGCATCAAAATTAACCAAAAAAGCATCAATGTCCAATAGTCATTATTATCTTCTAAATTATCAGAAGATCCTCCACATTCAGAAATATTTTTTTCGTTATTTTCTGTTGAACCATTTATTTCTTCTTTATTGTCTCCAGTTTCTCTTAACTCTTTCAGTGTTATCATTTTTAAATTCCACCCATAGAAAATTACTAATCGTTTTCGTTGTTAAATTCCATCTTAGTCTAAGATTTAGCTCAACTTAGCCCAATTTTAGTCTAAGACAAGTCCAACTTAGTCCAAGATTAGCTTGAATATACCCAATATAAGTGCAAAAAAAGTTCAACTTAGTCTAAGATTAGCTCAAATACCGCTACACTTATTGAAACTACAACATTTTATTGATATTTCAAAATTTAAAACCCTTTTACATGAACCAATAACCTTGTTTAAATCTTGTCTAAACCTTGTTTAATTGTCACTTATTAACCAACATCCATCTTGCTTTGTGCCCAGTGCCTTCAACATTTACTATTCCTTCTCTTTTCATTGCCTGAAGAATATTAGAAACCTTTTTTGTTTGCTGCTTTTCATCCATAATAGCAGGTAATGCTCCTTCTAACACAGCTTTTATATCAGACACTTTGGCGTTAGTCATTGTCTTTAAAGCATTAATTACCAACTGTTCATACACATCTTTGTCCAGTCCTTTATTTTTCACATATTCAACTGGTTTACCTACCATATTTGCGACTTTATATGAAACAAAAATGTGAGGATATCTACCTTCTACCAGTCCTGCTTTTCTCAACAAACTGTACTCCTCTTTGGAGATAACCTCTTTCTTTTGCACTTTGTCCAACAAAAATACTGTATGCAAATCCAAATCTCCATTACTATGAAGCAATTGTGTATAATTTCTGTCAAGAATTTTTCCGTATAATGTAACTTTTACACGATTAATATCCTCTAAATCATATGTGGGTAGCGGAAAGCATTTATCTCTTTGAATCTGATACATCATGGGTATACCCATCGCATTTGTATCTATCATGTAAAGATTAACCATTGCATGACATAAAAATCCGTTCCTGTAATAAGGCGGCTTATATCCTTCTTCAAGCGCCTGCTCTACTGTTTCTGGAATAAAGTTACCTTCATTGATAAATACCAGTCTATCTTCAAATTCTTCCACATTGATTTTCCCTCGTAGTTGATAATTAGAATGAGCAATGCAATTGTTCAAAATTTCTTTCACTACATCGGGATCATACTGATCAACCTCATCCGGAAATAATGTTTGCTGCCCCGCAATATAACGATATTTTTCGTTCCTAATCTTTGCATAGGTTTTATCAACAGCCAAAAGAAGTGGCATATCAAAATGCTCATATGCTTTAGCTGAACCATCCCCATTATATAAAGTCCACGTTATTCTTGGAATAAATCCATCAAACAAATATAACGATTCTTCTTTCCCTAAAAGAATAAGTGCTGTATTTGTCACTTTTCCCTTTATTAATAGTCCAGCCTTATTCAATATCTCTATGTTAGACATTTTCTCTAGCATTTCTGTAGACTTCTTTGAAGCTTTTTGCTTTTTAATAAATAAGGTACGTGCATAATTCACTGCTTCTGGATCTAAATCATCCATATCTGCATTCTCTACAATTTCCTTCGACCAATCGACTCCAACCTGACTACGAATTAAATCCACTTTATCCATCGGCAGCGGACAAGTACTTTCATCTTCTCTTGCATAAGCAGCACCATTCCATGTGGTAGGGATACCGCGAAGCGCGGGCGGAATCTGAAAAGCAACTATTCGCTTTCCCTCTAACTCCAACTCGTATATTTCCATAAATGTTAATCTTTCATTTGTTCCAATCACAATTTCTTTTTTCAATCTTTGCAAGCTTCCATCTTTTCTGTATTCTGTTCCAATAATTTCTTTTTTATTGGTAACACCAAATATAAGCCATGCCTCTTTTCTATCTCTGATATTCGCTTCATTACCCAGCGCAGAAAAATATTTTCCAATGTCTTTAAAAGAATACTTGGTTTTTGCCTCTTTAAACTCCACAACTTCATCTTCGAAATTTTCTATCATTTGTATAACTTTTTCAATAAGATGATTTTCTGTATATATCATTATTTTCCCTTTCCCAAAATGTTCATTATTTTAGCTTTTACAACTTAAAAATTTTCTGTCTTAAATATACTTATATATTCTTTTCTGTAGCCAATTTGTCCACTTCTTCCTTATATTTAGTTAACAAATCGGCTTCATCTTTTAGTAGAAAATATAGTTGTACATAGGGTGCCATAATATTTGCATTCTTAGAATGAGAAATAACTTCTATCCAATCACAGGTAGAATCTTTTATACTTTTACTTATAACATCTGTTATTTTCTCCTTGCCCAACATTATAGAAATGTTTCCAAGAATGTTTCCTCTTGTATCTAGCGAAAATGATTTCTCAACAAATTCTTCTAAAATATTTTCTATTTCAATATAATACTTAAACGAGATATTATTTAGCATTGACATCATATACTCTCTAATCTTATCTTCAAACCTATAAAATACCGAAATGGCTGGTTCCAGTAATCCTTCTGCCATATATCTATTTTGTTCATACATATCACCCATATCTTTAAAAGCAAAATCTGCATTAAGTTTGTAGTCTGTCCTCATATCTTCTGAAACAGGAGTTGTTATGCATCTATAATATAATGTATATTGTTCAATAAATATAGAAAGAACCCTATCATACCTTAAAACCTCTTCTAGCTCGTTCTGCTTATCAACATTATGATTTTGTTTATCAATAAAAAACTGTACAAATGATACTGTAACTATTATTCCAAGTAAATTTGTTGCCATTCCAAACAAAAAATTATTAATATTATTGGCTGTCCTATCCGTAAAATTCCCCCACGATGAAAACGCAATAATCAAAAAAATTATACTTATTATCAACAAAATCATAGAAATTTTACCAGCAGCACTTTGTAACCACTTTCTAACTCTATCCATCATATTAAATCCTTTCATCCACTCATAAAATAACTACATAATACTTTCACTTTGGCAAATATTTCACATCCTCATCTCATACTAACAAGCTCCACATACTTCTCATAATAAGCCATCAGCCTGTCAATAACCCTTTTCTTCTTCTCTGCCCTATTACCTCCACCAAAACGCGATACTGCAGGCATAATAACATCAATATCCGTTCCTGTTGTTTTCAACACACCATCCCGAAACGAATTGTCTATAAATTTATGTGTTTCTTCCATTTTTAATTTCTCTTCCTCAATAATTACAACAAGGTCATTCTCCTTCTGTTCGTCCACAAACTTTTTCCAGTCCCCATCCACTTCAGTCTGCGCGTTGATTCTTGACAGAAAATTCCTGATCAATTCCATTTTACTACGCAAATTCATACTGGAATTAACTGCCTTTTCAATCGTTACAACAATCTCTTTATTTTGGTTGCCCTCCTGCTGATATTTCTTTACCAGCATAAGAATATAGTCAATATTAATTTCCACCTGCTTTACAAGCTCAATTTCAAACACCACATCATCATTGATATTTTCTTTCCTTTCATTTCCCTTTGATTTATATTTCTGATAAAGGTCAATATACTCACTCTGGTAGTCCTGAAAAACCCGATCAGACAGAATTTCCTTTCCTTCAAAATTATCAAAGGTAGAAAGAATATTCTTCATTCTGAGAATTGCTCCATAAAGCATAATGAACTCTTTCTCCGCCTTTTCCCCTCCAAATGGTACTCCTAGCGGAAACAGAGTTTTCAGCTTGTCTATTAATTCCACATAACCGTCAAAATGCTTCCCGTTCTCATCATATCCATTATAGTAGCTTTCAAAATTTTTTAATAAAACAACACTTCCTGCCTCTTTGTCACCAAAAAGTGCAATCGCATTATTTGTTTCTTCCTCCAGATTACGGAAACATACGATATTACCAAAAGTCTTAACAGAATTAAGAATACGGTTTGTCCTAGAAAATGCCTGCAATAATCCATGATATTTCAGGTTCTTGTCCACCCACAAGGTATTCAAAGTCGTCGCGTCAAATCCGGTTAGAAACATATTGACTACAATCAATATATCAATTTCCCTGTTTTTCATTCTAAGGGAAACATCTTTATAATAATTCTGGAATTTATCGCTTGATGTATCATAATTGGTTTTGAAAATCTTGTTATAATCATCAATCGCCATTTCAAGAAAATCTCTGGAACTTTTATCAAGTCCGTCTGTATTTTCTGAATTTTCATCTTCTACAAAATCATCGTTTTCTGATTCATTAACCCCATAGCTATATATCGTTGCCACTCTCAGTTTATGCGGTTGTCCTGCTGGTGCAGCTTGTGGCAGCTTATCCATCTGCCTCTTAAATTCTGTGTAATATAATTTTGCTGCATCTATGGAACTCACTGCAAATATGGAATTAATGCCCTTCATGCGGACAGACTCTTTTATTTCTTCTACCTTGTCCCTATTCTTTACCTGACTGCTTGCTATCTCCTGCACATTCATCAACTTAGAAAAATCGAAGCTTTCCCTATTTCTCTTTGTCTTTTGGTCAAAATGTTCCAAAATATATGTTACAATCTTGGCAATTCGCTTTGACTCTAAAAGCGCCTTCTCTGTGTCAATAGCTGACACTTGCCTATCCTGTTCTTTTTCCTTATGATGCGAAGCTTCATTTTGCTTAATTGTCTTAATATAATCAATACGAAACGGCAATACATTTTCATCATTGATTGCATCTACAATTGTATATGTATGAAGTTTATCGCCAAATGCCTGTGGTGTCGTGCGTAAATCAGCATTCTTTCCGCTTCCAGCATTATCAGCAAAGATTGGTGTTCCTGTAAAACCAAAAATATGATAGTTCTTAAAATTCTTAGTAATGGCAGTATGCATATCTCCAAACTGAGAACGATGACACTCATCAAATACTAGGACAATATGCCTGCCAAATACCTCGTGTCCTTTATTTTTTCTGATAAAGTGATCCAGCTTTTGAATTGTGGTAATGATAATTTTAGCATTATCATCCTCCAACTGCTTCTTCAAAATAGCTGTTGATGTATTACTGTTGGCAGCGCCTTTTTGAAAACGGTCATATTCTTTCATAGTCTGATAGTCAAGGTCTTTACGATCAACAACAAAAAGCACTTTGTCAACAAAATCAAGCTTGCTTGCCAACTGTGCCGTCTTAAATGATGTTAATGTTTTACCGCTTCCGGTTGTATGCCAAATATAGCCTCCTGCTTCCAGCGTTCCCAATTTCTTATAATTCGTCGCAATTTCAATACGATTCAATATTTTCTCTGTAGCAGCAATCTGATATGGACGCATAACAAGCAGTAATTCTTCCGAAGTAAATACACAATATTTTGCCAATACATTTAAAATCGTATGTTTTGATAAGAAAGTTTTCGTAAAGTCTACAAGATCAGAAATAACCTTATTATTTGCATCTGCCCAAAAAGAAGTAAACTCAAAACTGTTGCTAGTCTTTTTCCCTTTATTTGTATTTTTTTCCTGCTCTTTAATATGGGCAGAACGAGTAGTATTGGAATAATACTTCGTGTGCGTTCCGTTTGAAATAACAAATATCTGCACATATTCATATAGTCCACTTCCTGCCCAAAAACTGTCACGCTGGTAACGGTTAATCTGGTTGAACGCTTCACGAATCGCAACACCCCTACGCTTCAGTTCTACATGAATGAGTGGAAAACCATTTACAAGAATTGTCACATCATATCGATTATTAAACTTTGCCTGCCTATCCGCAGGGTAGGCATCATCAGTTTGTGACACTTCATATTGGTTAATTACCTGCAAACGGTTGTTGTGGATATTCTTCTTGTCTAAAAGAGTGATGTTCTTCGTACTTCCATCATCACGCTCCATATTCTTTACTGCATCTTCCTGAATAGTGTGTGTTTTTTCTACAATTCCTTCATTGGCATTGGCTATGTATTTATGAAAAAAACGCTCCCACTCTGTATCTGTAAAGTTGTAGGAATTAAGCTGTTCTATCTTCTTGCGAAGATTCGCAATCAACTCTGCCTCAGTATGAATTTGCAAATACTCATACCCCTGTTCCGTAAGCATACGGATAAACTCTTTTTCCAAATCTGCTTCGCTCTGATAGCTGTCAGAACGCTTGCTTTCTGGTATATATTCAGATACTACTGTACTTTCATTCATGGAAGCAACCATGTTGTAATTTGGCATAATATAGTACCTCTTCTTTCGCGTTTAATAAACAGAATATGCTTTTGCATCACGATAATTTCCACATAAGAATTCGCTTACACGTTCCCTAAGAATAAAATGTTTATCCACCCATTCTAAAATTGCAAAAAAATCATTAATTTTAAAACAGACAAAAGTATCTTTATTCAGATCAAGTTCATCTCTATAAGTAAGCACATTCCTAAAAATGTCAGTTGTTTGGTTATCCAAACCACGCATCATAAATTCTGAAACACCTTTATACTCATATGGATAATACATAAACAAATTTTTAGGCTTTTTTAAATTCTTAATCAAACTGAATATTGTACTATTTTTATAACTTTCTTTTCTCAAATCTTCTATTTTACTGTCTTTAATATCTCTAAGAATATAGTCCTGCGGAATATCAGAAACCTTTTCTTTTGTTTTTGTGAATATAAAGCCTTGTGACATTTTACTATAATCCACTTCTGGCATATTTTTATTGAGTTCTCTCATTACCTCTTTACTAACTAATAACTTAAAATCTAGCTGATATGTAGAAGAAAAAACATCATCCTCCCCATGTGACTGCTCATCCATCAATCTGTAATGTTCCATAAATGAACGTTTTTGAGCAAAATACAGTGATCCATTTATCACGTCTATCAAAAAATGTTCATATGTTATTCCGGGAAATGCATTTTTTCCATTGAGCATTAAAAACTTAGGATTATCTACACCAAAAATCATTATTTGCACCTACTTTACTTTGAAATCCAATAACTTGTTACGATAATATTCATATTGTTTCTGTCTTGTCTCAATCTCTGCTGGAAGTCCTTCTGCAATATCGTTACAAAGAATGTCAAATCGGTCAAGGATACCAACAATTCGTTCCTGTTCTGCAATCTGTGGAATTGGCAACATAATTTTTGTAAGTGCTTCTCCGCTGATATGCGGAACTCCTGCACCACGTTTCATTGCATTCAAAGTACCTTCCATATTTTTAAGGATATAGTACAGGTACTTTGTAATTATCAATCCTGATTTTCCCTCAAATCCAAAACCGTCTGTTACAAATATTGATTCATTCCAGTAAGACACAAAGCCAGCAGACGCACCACTTCTTGCCACAACAACAATCTCACCCCCATGGTTAGATTTATCAATATAATAAGCCGGCTCCTGACCACCAAGAATTACAGGTACATCACCCTCACGAGTACTGCTTTTTGTGATATATTCTCCACGAAATAAATTCGCGATCTCATTAAGCGGCAGCATAACATAACCAAACACATACTGCAAAAGTTTAATTAATGTCTGTCTGTCTGTCTGTCTGTCTGTCTGTCTGTCTGTCTGTCTGTCTGTCTGTCTGTCTGTCTGTCTGTCTGTCTGTCTGTCTGTCTGTCTGTCTGT
>KE159534.1:0-3719 GCA_000403215.2 Lachnospiraceae bacterium A4 | reverse complement strand
TGTCTGTCTGTCTGTCTGTCTGTCTGTCTGTCTGTCTGTCTGTCTGTCTGTCTGTCTGTCTGTCTGTCTGTCTGTCTGTCTGTCTGTCTGTCTGTAAAATTGTGTTGCCTCGCTCAACAAATGTCAATAACAAATCTCGATAATACTCATATTGTTTTTGTCTTGCTTCAATTTCTGCTGGTAGACCAATATTTAAATCTGTACAAATAGAATCAAAATTATCCAAAACACTCACTAATCTGTTTTGTACATCCAAATCAGGTAATGGTATTTCAATTTCCTCAATAGCAGGTACACTGGAATGTACCACTTTACTTTTAATTTTTCCCTTACTCTTTTGTTGTTGTGCATTGCGCGTAGAAAGAACATAAGACAAATATTTAGGATTTTGTTTGTGTTTCAGTACAACAATATCACCGCCTGCTAAACATTTATCATTCCCCATATAGGCAGTAGATTTTGCTATATCTTCCACACTTTCGCCTGTTATTGCAAACAGTATGTCTCCATACTCAAAATATTTCGGATTTGCAACATTCTCTATTTTTGTGTGAGATATACACTCATCAAACCAAATATTATATGTAGTATATATTTCTCCGTATCGAACACATGGAATCCCTTCCGCTGTCACTTGCTCCCGTGTAATGCCTGAACCTCTGTAAATATCTGTTGCAATGTCTCGCAGCTTAACGCTATACCATACCACCCCCCCCCAGGCTGTCCGAAAACCCACAATTTTTGGCCATTTTGGGCACAAAAAATGCCAGGTTTTTCGGACATTATTTGTCCGTTTATAGTTACCTGACCTCGAAAACTGAATAAAATACGCTTTTTTGTTGTTATTTTTCCCATTATGCTGCAACAAGTGCCATCAGTTCTTCAAATGAGAACATGTTACACGCCCTGGACAGGTTATATCCCATGGCCATGAGCGCAAATTCCCCACCTACTTTCTGTTTACCCTTTAACAGAAAGCAGGCTGCTCCCATTGCTCGTTTTATTGTTCCAAACGGATGCTCTGAAATACACATCCGCTGGTTCATTTTTTCCCTGTCCGGCCTGAGTTTAAACCTGACTACCTTTTTCTTTTCAAAATGGTACTTTGCCTTCTTCTGGTTCTTTTTTCCTGGTTTCTCTGTTTCTTCTTCTGAGTTTTCCGCTTCTTCCGGTTTCCACCACTTTGCTTTCTTTTCCAGGCTGTCTTTGCCAAAATCCGTTTCCTTCCAGTTCGTGTTTCCCTTCCCGTTCACACACTTATCACGGTATGGGCATCCCTTGCACGCCTGCCTGTTGGCATATCTTGTCGCCCCATTTTTTTTGATGCTTTTTCTCCTGAGGATTTCCCCTCCGGGACAGTAAACCAGATCCCTTTCCGGATCCCTGACAAAATACCCTTCCCCTGCACGGTTTTTCATTTCCTCTTCTGTTCCATAGGGGCTCTCCACTTTTTGTTCCGGCCCGTCCGAAACTTTTCTCCTTACCTCTGCTACCTCCATACCTTCTATTACATCCGCATATGCTTCCGGCACCACTCCCGCATGAAGACATCTCTTCAGTTCTTCTGCATTCGTGCCTGCTGTATTTAACTCCCCTGCTTCCTCATACTCGATCTCCAGTTCATATGTGTCCTGTCCGTCTGGCAGAATGACATTAGGAATAATTCCTTTCTCAAGACATGACACCATATCTTCGGCCTGTTCGTATCCCTTATCTGCCACAGCTTCAATAATCCTGTCCCCGGCTTCCTGTTTAATGGACTCCGCTGTCGGAGCAATTAATCCATGGTCTGTTGCCTGGTTTGTCGCCAGGTAATCCATGATCAGGTGCGTCTCTGAATCCACTGCTGTCTGGACATTGTACGACACGTCCATTCCATTTTTATTTTTCATCAGCCGCGCATCTGCATCTGTCAGTGAAATCTGCGTGTGGTTTTCTTTCTCCATCAGTTCCCTGTATGAACGGTATTTCTCCAGTCTTTCCTCTGCCTCCTTCAGTTTTGCTTCCAGTTCTTCCCTGGTCAGCGTTCCACTGGCAGCCTCCTCCTCTTTATCCGCTTCCTCTATCAGCCGCAGGTATTCCTGTGTGTGGTCTTCCAGCCACTTTATCCTGTCATCCAGTTTCATAATGGTAAAATTGCTGTCTTTTCCATTCCAGGCTTTAAACTTACTCCCATCTATAGACACGTATCCTGTTTCCAGATCTACGGTTACCCTTTTTAGAAATTCCTTAAATACTTCCTTTAAATTGTCTGCATTGTCTTTCCTGAAATCAGATATCGTGCGGAAGTCAGGACGGAGTCCGCCAAGCATCCACATAACTTCAATGTTTGTGACGCATGCCGCCTCAAGTTTTCTGGATGACCGGATGTTATTGCGGTATCCGTATAGATATAGTTTCAGCATACTCTGCGGATCATAACATGGCCTTCCTTCAAAACTTGGTTCTGTTTTTTCGAATCCCATCTCTTTTAAGTCTATGTGATCCACAAAACAATCGATTACTCTTGCAATACTATCCCATTCCACCATGGAATCAAGTGTATTTATTACCGCCTGGTTTCTATTGATAGGTTTTACTATATATGGCATGGAAAACACCCCGCTAAACTGGAACTTTTAAGATACTCCCATTATACCAGATATTGGTGGAAAAGTCCCACATATTTGTTTATTTAGCGTACTTTATTCAGTTTTCAAGGTGCATTTATAAAAATCGCTCTGTAAGCGTTTTTTAGCTCTGTTTGGGCGATAATCCTACGTTTAAAATCCTGTTATCGCCTCTCAGGGGTTTTCGGACAGTCTCCCCATACCTGTCAAAATTCAAAAGAGCATCTCTGTAATACTCATATTGTTTTTTGCGGTTCATCATCTCATCCTCAAGTTCTTTTTTTAACCTCTCTGTAAGTTCTGTTAAATTGTCAAGAATACGAACAATTTCACGTTGTACCTCAAGTGGAGGAACAGGCATCATATATTCCTCTGTTACAGGAAGTGAAATTTGTGGCAGCGATCCCATTCCAGACGCAGATTCCCTAAATTTCATAATATTATTTTTAAAAAAATAAAAAAGAAACTTTACTTCTACTTCACTTTCTGCTGTATATGCCCACATTTCATTTTTAAATGTAAAAGGTTTATTATACTTGACAGTTGAAAGTTTGTACCACTAAGAAGCCAGAAAATCCCATTGTTCTTCTGACTTTTCCTGTAGCCTCTGAATTATTCGCGTTATGTATAATTCGGGTTTTTGCGCCAAAAGGCGGAAAAAATGTTTTCGGAAGTAGTACATAAGGGTGGCTTCCGAAACCCTTCCTTGGGAAGGTGTCCTCTGGTAACGGATCTGGCTAGAACTAACCTTCCCAATAAAGCAGATAGAAAGGCTCTGCAGAATTCCCATTGCAATACAGGACAGTGCCATGTGCATCTCAATGGCACGAACGGCTTCCAACACTTTTTGGCGGGGTTTTTCACCTTCCACCCTCTCCATGGGCGTAGGCTCCCCTTTCTTCTGGTAGTAGCTTAGCTTCGGCATGTACTTTGACCAGAAGTGGTAACAGAACGCCCCAATCTGCTGCTTCAGTTCGCGGAATGTACATTCAATCCGGAACCGGTAGCTGTAGAGCCGGATGATGGACAGCGGATCCAGCTCCAGGCTGGTGCTTGCAAGGATGCCCTGGACGCCATTCATTTCCACCAGGACGAAGCGCAGTTCCTGAT
>KE159533.1:169929-185934 GCA_000403215.2 Lachnospiraceae bacterium A4 | reverse complement strand
TTGGGGCTATGGTGTGTGTGAATAATATAATTTTATTATTGTTATTTTATAACAAATATTTTTATTATTCGTTAAACTATCCTTTTGCGAATAAAAATGAATACTTAAAGCAAAGGAAAACAATAGCAAGGCTTCTAGCAGTTATAGTGAAGCAAGTAAATGAGATTTTTCGCTACACTTGACGGCAATTATCCGTGGCTGGACTTATACTAGAAAATTAGTACCATGCTTAACACATAATAAAAAGGCAGATGATACAGCCCCTTAATGGGTGAGATACGGGCTTATGTAGTCATCTATGGACATAAAAAGAGCGGATATCAACTTTCGGATTTTTCCGATAGCAATACCCACTCTATGAATTCCTGCATGGTAAAGTTATTGGGCGTTCTACCCTCATTAAACCACTCCTGCATATGCTTTGTCTGTTTTTGGTCAACAGTAGATGTTACATTGACGGTTCTTTTTCTTTGATTACATAAATCGCTATGATTCGCGTCCCAGTTTTGTTTAAACTAATTACAATTCTGCTGCCTTGTATATTCTGAATTTCTTTTGCCGGAAAAGAATCATACGCATCTTTTGACAAATAATATACAGGTGTGTATGGGTCAACGGTTCCTAAGTGTTTACCTTCTGTATTTTGAACGACAATCAAAAGCTGATCTTCATATCGAAGAATGGCATTTTCATAAACACCATCCTCTGGTCCATTAGGAGTGCCTTTATAGCGAAGCTCAGCAGGGCAAACCTGATAAATGCTACTGTCTTTCCAATAATAGAACCCTGTCTGCAACTTTGAATCGGGGTATTCCACTTCTATAATCTTTCCATTTTCGATAGCTTTGTAAGTCATTGTTCCATCTAAATATTGATGGTCACCGGTTAGAAATGTATACCTATTTAGTGGTGGTATAGCGTTCCAGTTCAAAGTCTGATCCATATCCCAGACTGGATCTTTTTTTGGTGGTGCATATGCCACACCAATATTGTCACTATAATTTTCCATGTTTTCTTGGTTGAAATCTGAATCAGCTTCGTATGACCTATCAATGATAAAACCTGTGATAAATGCAGCAATGTCTAACAAAAGCGCAATAAAAAGTGAAAAAAGTGCAATTTCACGATAGGGACTGTATAAGTACACTAATCCCTGTTGTGCTGGGTTGTGCTCCGTGAGGTAATTACGAATTGCATTGTCTAGTCGACGTGTTGACGCAGCACGGTCAAAGGATTCCAGTGTCGCATTGCTACCTGTTAAGGTGTATACTGGCAAACCACTGATTTTTGATTTTAAGTCATTAAACTGTTTCCGCCAAGATGCTTTCCAGTTGGAATTATTCTCATTCAGCGAAAGAATCATACCATTAGACAATTCGTCAGTCAATTCTTGAATCTCAGAATCAAGTTCCTTTATGGATCGGTAATTTTCAACAAACCGCACAAACTGATTCATGTTCGCCAAGAATGTTTGATAATTGTTGTTTCTAGTTTCATCTACCTCCAAATCAACAGCGCTTTGTAAACGGTCAAAAATCTCCGTTGCCAACGCCATCATCCTGTCAGAATCAGGATTGGTTCCAAACAATTCTCGCTGAATTTCTCGAAGATTTGCGCCTACAAAGTAACTGGATACACCTTCTTCGGACATTCCTAAAACGCTAGCATAATAAACTGTACGTTGAAGAGCATTTTGATAATCTTGCCGTTGCTTTACAAGTTCACTCTGTCGTGTGATGCTTGCATCATACGCTCGCGCCGCCGTGTTCACGGCATTTTGATAAGGTGTTAAATCTGTACCCAATGGAGCGTTATTCATTCTATTCTGCGCACTTATCAGGGAACTTTCTGCCCGTGTAACGCTCGCGTCTGCATCTGCAATTTGTGTATCCAATGATGAGATAGCGTTTTGTAAAGCAGTCTGCATGGATTCAATGATTTCTGTCGATTGCTGTCGCGCATCTTGTGCGGCATTCTCTGACGTAGCCTGTTCCATAGCATCAATAATCGACAGCATAATATCTTTGGCGGCAAAATCGTCTTGGGCATAGGTGTTTCTTTCAATAACCCAATCCAAGTTCCTCGCAATATCTACCTTATTAGAATCCATCTCTGTCGCTTGGGCATATAATGCTACAATATGGTCTGTTATTGATTGCTCCATTTCCTCACCATACTGCTCAAGATATGTATCGGCGGCAAAAAGTTCATTTCGATAGAAATCTTGTGCCAAAAGTCTACTCTCGATATCCCAAGATTGGCCATAAGCCTGCTTAGCAATATAAAGGTAACTGAACCAAGATGAGCAAAACAGGACAACAAAGGTGAGAATCAGTAATACTGCCTTGTGGTAATTCGCTTGGCATCTGTCCAAAAACTTAAAAAACGAGAAGTTTAATCCTAAGAGAAGCCCTTGTATTCCAAGGGAAGCTGCATAAGCCTGCCAGTTATCAGGGAAAGTGTACTCTTTCATTCCCTGAGCCGTAGCCCAGAAGGAGACGGCTGCTAACAGAAACGTGCAAATCCGAAGCAGGGTTAAAATACCGCTGTTATGTTGTTGATTGCTTTTCATTTCTTGTGATACCTCCTCCAAATATGTTTTTTTGAGAAGCGTGGCGGTGTAAAATTATCATCACCATCGTTGCTAACATTTCCTAATTCCTTGTCGAACATTTTATTGAACTTCTCTTGTACTTTGTTTGCAAAAGAAAGTTCCTTTTGGGGGAACATTATAATGAATAGTGATGATATAACTTTTTCAATTTGAAAATTGATAATGACTCCCAAAAGCAAGCCTGTTAAGAACTCTAATATCGCCACAAGAATTAGGCGAACAAGTTGTTTTAACAGGGAATTCTTCTGCCCAATTTGCTCCACAACAAGCCGTACAATTTCAACAGACACAAATATAACCAAGATAAACAAAATAACTGCAAATAAGGTAGTCCACTTATCTGTGAGATCAATAAAGGGAGATTTACTAGTCCCTAACGCGAACATCAAGGCAGTAAATACGGTCAAAACAGCAATGGCTGTATCATATTGCTCAAGTAAATTTTTGTTTTCTGAACTACTTTCTTCTCTCTCCACTTTTTGTTTATTGATAATGATTTTATAAATATATTGGCAAAAAAATACTAGTAGCCAGATTGCAAGAATAAGGAATATATAAAAAATTGTGTAGTTTGCAAATGCTTGAAAGAATCTTTTATTATTATCTTGAGGGATAATATTAATTAAAGATGCCAACTTGTTTACAGCGTCAAACCAATTAAATGCAATGGATTGGAGTTTTTCAGAATATGGAATAACCAAAAATAGAAGTGCTATCATAAGGGATGCCACAAATGCACTCAAGAGCTTTGTATGCTCTAAAACTGAGGTTATAGTGCTTTCCCAATATTTCTTCCCATCTTTAAGACGTTCCATACATTGTTCGTGTTTTTGGTCTCGAACTATACTGTCCTTATCTGCCTTATCCTTATGTTTGCTAACCTTTGCAGCAGCTTTTTCTTTTGACAACTCTTGCTTATATTCTCGCTTTGAAATTCTCATTTTTCGCCGAGTTTCCATCTGTTCTTTTCTGTAATTCTGCCGCCACTTACATATCTCTTCCCACTGCTCTTGATTCCAGCGGAGGATTCGGATAAGAATTACCACCAAGGCAATTATACACGTAGCTAACAGCCCAATCCATAGGCATCCCCAGAAGGACAATTGCCTCAGAGTAAACATTTCGCCTTGGATATCATTGAGAATATTGAGTGCTGTGGCAATTCCGCCGATGGCACCAGAACCAATAAAACCGCACACCTTCCATGTGTTGATTCTCTCCGTAAATGCCTGCGCTAACTCTAAAGCAATGAATGCAGTACATAGAATGTTAACAGTAGCAAGCTGAAACAACGACCATATCCCCAAAGAATAAATAGTGGAAAAAATCACGACCAAAAGACATGGGAGGGTCAAAGATAAGATACGCAATTTTGTTTCATGTTTCATTAATGCTCCTCTCCTTTCTGCCATAAAGGCTTCTTTGCGGTAAAATGAAATTTTTGAATGTCACCCCACTTTCACTAAACGATTTCTGCACCCACAATCTATTTTCCCTCTTACTAAATTTTCTCATCAGCGCAAATGTTTCAGTTGATAAAATAAATAGACTTTGAGTTTCTTTCTAATTTTGGGCGCAAAAAAACGCTTAAGGCATGGCAACCAAAGCGGTACTTCATTGTCGCCGTTGATATGAATGTAAAAACATATCATAAGGTATACGGTAAATCCTATTATTCAGAAAATTGGCAGACTGCCTCCCACAATACCTTATTTTTATGTCCAAAATACAGCCTCCCTTCAAGCCTTTATTGTATTAAAAATCGGCATGCTTCAAAGTCTGCAATGGTTAGTTGACAAATTATAGAAACAAATACGTCTTATTTTTTTATAAGCTTTTTATGGTAATTACTGAACATGCATTTGTTAACTAGTACAACGAAAATTAAGTTTCTGGTACATTGATGCAGAATGATTGTTTCAAATGCAAGGCGGAGAAAAGAGTCGGAGCGGTGGCTACGACGATTGATGACAACGCCGCAGATGGACAATCAGGCAAACCAAGGTGCCGGTTACTTAATGTTCGTTGTACTAGTATAACATAAATTAAGTTTCTGATACTTTCGTTTTCTTCAAAGCCTGATATATCAATGCTTTCAGGGATGCTTTGGATTCAGGAACTTAATATTCGTTGTACTAGATTTGAAACACGCCTAAAAATCTATTCCTTACCATGAGCATCCTCAGTTTCAGGTTCTCATAGCTTATGGCAAAAGAGTTTGTCCCGTCCAGGAGATGCGTCTCACATATGGCAGGTAGCTCTTGATTTCGACTAAGTCTTTCGGATGATTATAAAGTATTTATCTTAATGTTTAATAAAGTATTTTGAAATGGCACACTTTCATGCAAACAGTTTGAATACATTTTATTCAAAACCAGTAAGGAAACATCCTGATAAACTAGAAACCGATGTTCTTTGCTACAGTACGACATAGCGGATGCATTGAGTTAAAAGGGGTAATGGTCATTTTATGTTGCCTCTATATTCACAGTTCGATTGATAACTCCTGATTATCACTCATTTTTTCTGCCATTTTATATACTTGGCAGAACATTCAATACTCTATATATTACCATTTTCAAAAATTTACATAAAATATTTTGTTATATTTTATCATTTTTTGTGTTTATGCACAAGGGACAGAATTGTCCAAAAGTGCAAAATCTGAATATAATAACGTGTGGTGGAATTTATCTCTGCACTGGAATTTACTTTTTCAAGCCAGCATTTTATTGTTCTTATATCTTTAGCTTTTATCTGTTTGAAAAAAACAGGCAGTGATGTCCAATATACTGATCGACAACATCTTCCTTGCAGACAGGAAACGGACGAGGCAGGACTGGACAGACGGCATCGCAGAGCTGATGTATCGCATCCGAGCAATGGATACCAATGACTTGAATGAATGGATTACATGGTTTTCAAATGTAATACGGAAACTGAGCGAAGACGAACGTGGGGAATTGATAACGCAGATAAAAGAAGGAGATGAGAAGGATATGTGTAGTTCGTTTGAAAGACTGCTGAATAAAGAAAAAGCAGATGGCTGGGCAAAGGGCAAAGCGGATGACAGAGCAGAAGCTGTAATTGAACTCCTTGAAGATCTTGGAGAACTATCAGATTCACTCAAAAAACACATTATAGAACAGACGAATTTAGAATTATTGAAAAAATGGCATAAAGCTGCCGCAAAAGCAAAATCCATAGAAGAGTTTGAACAGGCTATAGGATTGGTGCAGGTATAGTGATACCAACGCATATCAAACAGAAACTATAAATAAGAGGAATATCGCAGCCAACAGGCAGGATGAGAGTGTAAAATAAACTGTGTATTTTCTTAAAACTGCTATTGGGGATTATATCAAATCCTCGGAGGCCTGTAAAGGCTGGAACTTCAATTAGGCTTATGGTAAAATCACCAAAAACCTGCTATACTTTAGCCAAGATTGGATCAAGATGTTGTCTTACTTCTAGCGTGCATTCTGCATAGAGCTGTAGAAATTCCAAGAAGGGAAATATGCCAAAATACTGCCCTGAATAGATGGCCACCGATTTTGGTCTGGTTTCCTTGTAGTTTTTTATTACTACTGGCAGTGATTTTCCTATAAATGCTCTTCCTTCCTCCGTGTTTTTGTACAGCTGGAAATATAAATATCCTGTCAGCGTCATTACAATATGATAGGTGATATAGTTATACTGGGTGCTTTTAAAATCCGTTAATTTCCAGAAATCCTTCATCTGGCGGAAATCCTCTTCGATTTCTGGGCGCAGCTCATACGTGTTTATGATCTGACGGGCTGTTCGTTCTGTGTCCGTTGTCATAAATACAAAGTAGTCTTCTGTCTTTTTATCATGGACTACACATGCATTGACAGGTACATCCTGTTCTGGTTTGTCACTCTGCCATAAAGACCAGGATCTGTTACCAGCTGAATTTCCTGGTCTTTTCTCTTTTTATTGGGATGCTTCTGCCATTTCCCGGCTTTCTTAGCCAGATTTACAGCGTCCTCAAAAATGATCCTATTTTCTTTCGCTGGGATGTAAGTGTTTACCTTACGCTCAGTTTTTAAATAATTGAGTATCTCACGTGAGAGAAATCCTCTGTCATTGATTATAATGTCATACGCTTTAAGACAATATGTTGTTTTAAGCATGTCTCTGATAAGTTCGAGGTCATGTGTTTTTAGTGTACCAAATACGGTTTCCTCTGCAATTCCAGAGTCGTCCATGACTCCTCTTAGAACGCCAGGCTTATATCCACGAAAAACTTCTCCATCTATTTTTACTACGGAAGAATTTTCATAGTTTTCGTTTTGAAGGTTTACAGGAATCTTTGTACAATCCAGAATATGAATATCTGGTTTGATATTCAGTTTGGGCATCAAATACTTCTGGACATAACTGTTATAGAAAGAAATCCATTCTTCACTGGTGTATTTTAAAAGCAGTTTACGCATGACGCTTTCAGAAAAAAGCCCTTCATTGAGATCCCGCTCACTATCCCATACATTCCATCCAAGTTCGGCCAAAAGCTCAGCATCATTGACAGCAAAAGGGACATCTGTAAGACTGGTTTTAATTTTGAGTTTTGCAGTGACTGCCAGAGCCAGCAGGATATCCAAAGGAATATGGTGGTTGTCTCTTCGTTTATCAGGAAGTGCATAAGAAAGCATGTCAAGCAGCCCGTGTTTCTTCATAGTAAGAACGATATCATCAATCAGATTCGGAAGAGCCATGTCAGCGGCATCAATATTTCCAGAACGAATCGCCTGATATACCTTTTCCTTATCTTTGCTGCAAAGCTGAATCATAATTTAGTTCCCCTCTCATTTGAATAGTGTGCTCTCGGAAACTCGAACCCCTTGTTTTATAAGGCTTCAGAAATTTCCGAAATCTCATTTTCACCTCTATTTTTTACCTTCATTTTGTAACATTTCCGCTTTTAAATAACTTCCTGCTCTCTAAAAATATTTCTTATTTTTTAAAAAAACAGCTTGACAAATACCCCGAAATGTGCGGTCGTTTTCGCTGATAATGCCAGCGAAAACGACCCTTTGTTTTATAAGTATCTTCACTCTTTCTCTTATAAAACAAAGGAGGTCACATTTTATGTTCAAACCCGAATTATGGCAGAGCCATGACGAGTATAGAACCATCATCACTACGATTGGCCGCAGGCTTTCCCGTAACAACCCTAAATATTCCTTTAACGAATATGATGCGGAACGCCAGAAACTCTTAAACCTCAATCTTGACCCGCTTTTGGATTATATCCCTGGTTTTTATTCCCAGAGCGGCCGCCCTGCAAAACACCAGGCACAGATCCTGCGCTCCCTGATCCTTTTTGTCCTGCTTTTTAATAAAACCAAAGCCCGCACAAGCCTTACTTTATGGGTACGTGAAGTCCTTCCCAACTCCATTTCCCTGGCTGTTCTTATTGGCTGCTCCTCTCTGGATGAACTGCCGCCCCTCGGCTCTTATTATGATTTCATGAACCGCTTCTGGATGGGCACGAGGAACCTGTATTCCCGCACGGCGCTTCTTCCGGCAGGCAGAAACGGCAAAAAACCAAAAAAACTGATTGGCGCCGATGGAAAACTGGAGGAACCGCAAGACCCCTGCACGGTTACCTGCAGGGATATCGCAAATGATATCCTGGACGGAAAGCCTGCCGCTGACAATCCACAAGCCGCACTCCAGAAAATCTTTTCCATTCTTGCTGTACTGCCGTCTGTCCGCCTTGGGCTGATTGATGCGCAAAACCTTACCCTCTCCGGTGACGGCACCGCTGTGGTTTCCCATTCCTCCCCTTACGGCAGGCATCTTCACTCCTGCGGCAGGGACTGCCCGTTCCGGGATGGCTGCGGACGCCATTATTCTGACCCGGATGCCTCATGGGGATGGGACAGCGATAACAAAACATGGTTCTTCGGACATACTCTTTATATGCTGTGCACCAGGAACAATGCGTTGAAAATCGAACTCCCGCTGTTAATAAAATTTACCGATGCCAAACGCCATGACAGCAAAAACTTCCTTTATGCCATAGATGATTTCGGGCGCAATGCCTTTGGCATTTCACCGAAAAATGTCTGCCTTGACTCCGCACACGACAACATCCCAACCTATGAACTGCTGGAACACTGGGATATCAATGCGCTGATTGACATCAACGGCAGGGCAAAGTCATCAGAAAACGCCCCTGCGGATGTCACTTTTGACAAGGAAGGACATCCTGTCTGCAAGGCTGGGCATGAAATGTGCCCCTGGGGAAATGATCCAGTCAAGGATGCTCATAAATACCGATGTCCCTGGAAATGCGGCCGTATTAAGGAATGCCCTTGCGCCGCCGAATGCTCCCCTGGCAGCTATGGGCGCACGGTCTACATAAAGAATAAAGGAGAGCTCCGTTTCCAGCCGCGCATCCCCAGGGATTCCCAGCAATATAAGGATATTTACAAGGAACGTACCGCCTGTGAACGCGTCAACGACCGCGTTCTCAATGACTATTGCCTGCAGAGCCTGAAAATACGCGGCAGGGATCATTTCTCATTCTGGAGTATGCTCATTGGCATCTGCATACATCTTGATGCGAGATATAAAGTGGCACATTTGTACGCTGTCTGATCTAATATGAATACACTCGAACTCTATAACCAGCCATTTATCCTGTTAAAAAACGCATTTCTAACAGGCTTACTACTTTATGCCCTTTTTTCGGGAAAGTTCCCCTGAACAATTTTAAAATGAACATTTTTCTCTCCCACTTGTTGAATTCGTTTATATGGCCTGTTTTTCTGTTGCATCTTCAGTGAGTTTCCGAGACTACTCGAATAAAAAATCACAAAAAATATATCAGATTTTGGCTGCTTTGTCCAAAAGACTAATTGAAGGGCTGGAAGGCTTACCTTGACAGGCTTCCGAGGATTTTAGGATAGCTTCTAAGCAGTTTTAAGAGGTAGTATTTTGAAAACAACTTACACACCCGGCAGGATACTCCTCTTATTTATAGTGCTATCTATCATTCTTGTATGCAGTTTATCGTTACCGGAAGCGCATCGGGTCCGTCTGCATTCACATAAATAAAGTGTTTCCACCGCAATACCAGTCTCCGCTCCTCTGAGCCGTCTTTCTTTCCCACCCAGTAACTTTGCCAGTGTCCTCTGCGCACATGCGGCGTTACGTAGTGCCTTTCTATTGGACTTGTTGTCTGATCATTGTTTTCTTCTTTATCAGTTTCAGCTGAAGCGGTAGTGTTATGCGCCTTTTTATGATTTCTTATTCTTTTAATAACGTTGTTCCCTACATCCCAACGGCTGATTTCCCTGTACTTGTCCTTTATATTTCGAATGGCCTTCGGTTTGGCAGTATTTCTTCCCGGATCTGCATTCTGTATGTCTGCATTTTCTGCACACACATATAAAACTAATTGCAGCATTTTTTCAACAACAATAAGACCATAGTCAAGCTCTTTGTCTACATCCTGGCTGCTGTATTGAATCTTTAATAGTGTTGTCATACATTCTTTCAGTGTCTGTCCTGATTTGAGCTCGATAGAATGGATATCGACAGCTTCTCCATCATTATGCAGTATCACGAACTTTAATAGTTCCATATCTTCAATAATATCAAAACAGGCAAAAAATCCATGAAACTGATTTTCATAAAGATTTGGAGATTCAAAATAGATACATGAATACGGCATATTTTTCAATACTTCCACTGGAAGCAGCAACTCCTCACTTACCTGACTGTAGAGCAGTTCTTCCATTTCAGGTTCAAAATGGTATACCTGTTTGCTGATCCTCCATGATGCAAGTACACTCAGCATATACGATATAAACATTATATGTGATTTGAAATTCTGATCGGTCTCTTCCTGTGTTATGATTCCCTTGCATCCAAAGGCATAAAAAGCCTCAATATTTGTAAGATATAACCAGTCTGGAAGTTTATGCTACCGTCGATAGAGCATTCTTACCAGATCTAACTCCTGCCAGGATATATCGCCTTTTTCTGTGTAATTATTCAATAACTGTAATGGTTGGTACATTTTTTATTTCCCCTTGGTGAACTGAGTAAAATATTTTTTGTGTATAGCTGTTTCCTGAATATTTGAGGCATCTTTGAATGACAAACGAATGGCAAAAAACACATTTCAGCGGAAAATTCAGCACATTACTGTCAGAGTTGACCAGAACATCCACTCTCAAAAATATATAACAGGTCATGACGTTCCTAACGAACATCATGATCTGTCAAATGTAATTTAATTTCGTTTACGTATAGGATAAGTTATTGCAACATCAATCCCTATACCCTTTACAAGAAAATCCGTCAATGAATCTGCTATTTTTTCCGCTTTTTCAATACATAAGATACCAGCCTCATCCCTGTACAGACCAAATCCTTCTTTCCCTTCTGCATAATAGTAAACAAAATCCCCTACATCATCTCCAATCATCCATGCATTGTCAAAAAATTCATCCTCTGGAATCGCTTCCGAAAGTTCATCCAATTTATCAAGTGAATAACTTGCACTCCAAATAAAGATTGTTAATGTAGAATTAGGCTTAACTGACTTATCTACACTAAATGATATACCAGGTCCTTCATTTCCAGACATAACATGTAAAAAGGTTAAATAATCTTCTGGTAGCTGTATTGGGGACTCTTTTATTACCTCTTTAATATCTTCCTCTCCTCCGGGTAACATCCCTACTGAATCGATTTTCAATCTGCTGTTTAAATTTTTTAATATATCCATACTTTTTCTCCCTTTATTTCTTTTTTTTAGATTTACAAGACTTAGATTTAATACTTTCGTCATCGTGTGGTTTATTTATAAATTCATCTAATTCTGATTCTATTTTCTTTCTATCATATTCTATTGGCTTCAATTTACCAGAAGCTATATCTGTTTCGTTAAGTTTATTTAAAGTATCTAACATATGATAATTCCGTTTTAGCTCTGATAATACCAATTCTTTTGATAATCCCGCTATATATAAATCCTGAGCTCCAAATAATAATTCTTGATTTAAATTTGTTAATTTAAAATTTCTATTATTCGCATTCGCTCTGTGTTGTTGCCTGTTGTTTGCAACAGTATGTGGTGCTCTGCGTCGTATATTGTTTTTATCTTTATACCATCCAGTTCCAATTGAAAGAGTTGGCGCTTTATAATAATTATAACCATAAATATCTAAGTTATTTAAAGCCCATTCGCCTTGTAAAAGATGATGGGATTGAAATGATTTTCCTTCATAATAAGCTGGATTGGCAGTTATGTCTTTAAGTGCATCTCCATGAGTTTTATTTTGATAATACGCATAATTATTAGGACTGTTTGAATCACGCAAGATTTTATTTAAGTCAGCCTGCGAAAGTACATACCCACTCGGATCGTAATATATCACTGGATTATTAGCACAGTATGTAAACAGATTCAGTCCATCCCCATGATACACATCCTCCTGCATAAACCGTCCAAGTATCGGATTATAGTATCTCGCTCGCAGATAATACTGCCCTGTCTGCTCGTCATACTGCTGGCCTGTGTAGCGGATTCGGTTGGATAATGCTTCTACTGCTTCCAGTCCTGCACCAAATGCATCATACTGATAGTGGTTTCTGAGTTTTCTCTCTTCATCTGTTATCAGCGTGGTATTCAGTTGTTCATCCTGATGATAGTAGTAGGTTTTACTGTCTCTCTGAAATGCTTCAATCCCTGCACCCAGATGATAGCTGGTTGCTTCCTTGGATAGCCCTGCTTTCTCTCCTTTCTCATGCAGAAGCTCTCCATTATGATATACAAAGCTGGTACGTCTGCCGTTCTCGATCAGCTCATAGCGCAGCCCCTCCGCATCATATCGGTTTTTCTGGATATTCCCTATTTCGGTTTCCACCTGTGTCTGCTGGTGGAGGCTGTTGTAGGTGAAGCGGCGGTTTCCGGCGGCATTTTTCTCCTCTATGATACCGCCCTGACGGTCGTATGTAAAACAGCTTATGCCGTCTGCATCCTCTTTTTGGAGAAGCTGGTTTTTCTGGTTGTAACGGTATCTGGTTTCTTTTTCGCCTTCTGTCTTTCGTATCCGGTTTCCAGCGGCGTCATAGGCATAGCGGACGGCGGCACCGTTTCGGCATTCTTCCAGTAATTGTCCTCTGACATCATACTGATAGCGGACGTCAAGGGCGCTGCTTCCTGCGGTCAGTCCCTGTATTCCTGTTTTGGCGGTGCGGTTTCCGTTGCCGTCAAATTGGTAATCAAAAGACATCAGGACAGCACTTTCCGTTCTGGTTTCCAGATGGCTGATGTTCCCATCACAGTCATAGGCATAATTCGTTTGTACGCCGTTTCCATAGTGGATGTGCTCAATACGGTCAAGGCTGTCATAGCCGTACTGTACTTTCATGCCCTGTCCGCTGTGGATACAGGTTATTCTGCCCAGAAGATCATATTCGTAGCGGGTGCTGATGCCTGCGGGGTCTTTGATCTCTGTGATGTTTCCTGTGCTGTCGTAAGTATAGGCGACCAGAAGTTTTCCGTTAGAGCGCTTTTCTTTCAGATTTCCATGGCTGTCATAGGCATACTCGTAGGAGTGTCCGTCGCATACGGCATGTACCAGCCTGCCAAGGCTGTCATAGCGCCATGTGCTGATACAGGGATTTTCTCCGCCTGCATTGGTTGCTTTCTCATATACAGGATCGCCAAAGACGTTGTAGATGCGCTGCACCTGCCTGCCGTCGCGGTCTGTGTGGAGTGTGAGATTACCTTCTTCGTCATACTGGAAGGTTTCTTTATAGCCGAGCTGGTCTGTTCGCTCGCGTACTTTTCCGAGACTGTTATAACGGTATTCGATGGCATTTCCGCTTCCGTTGATGGTCCTGCTTACCTGTCCTGCGTAATTGTACTCAAATCCTTCTTTTACGCCGTCTGAGAAGCCTGTCCCTGTGATTCTGCCCCAGCCGTCTGTGCTGTAGATGGTCTTTTCATGGTTTCCGTCAACGATGCCTGTGATCTGTCCTCTGGCGTTATACTCATACTGCTGGACTGTCCGCGGCTTCTGCTGTCTTTGGGTGTTTCCACGGCGCACTTCTTTCAACTGTCCATCCGATTCATAGGTGAAGGCTGTCTGGTTTCCTGATGCGTCGGTCTGTGTTATGGGCAGACCGACGCGGTTATAGGAAAGCTCCTGTACCAGTTCACCAAAAGCATTTGTTATGCGGATTAGGTTGCCGTTTTTGTCGTACGCGTAGCTTGTCCCATTTCCATTGTCAGCATCTTTTTCATATCCGTATGGGTGGATTTCTTTGATCAGCTGGTCATTTTTATCATACAGGTATCTTGTGACGGCGCCGCTCTGGTTTTCGGCATGTGTCAGGCGGTCTTTAAGGTCGTAGCGCCATCCTGTTTCAAGGCGTTCTCCGTCTGCACCAGTGATGACCTGTTTTAAGATCTTTCCTGCGGCGTCATAGGTATAGCTGGCAGTCAGGTCTATGCCGTTCTTTCTGTCAAGAATGCGCTCCTTCGTCATACGGCTGTCAGCGTCGTATGTCCTGCGGATTTCGGCACCTTTTGGCGTTTTTATGCTGGTCAGATTCCCATCGGCATCATAGCCGTAGCTGGTGACAGCTTTGTTGATTTCGCCGTTGCCTTGGATATACTCTGTTTTCTGAACCAGCCAGCCATTTTTGTTGTAGCTGTAGCGGGTTTTGTGCTGTATTCCCTCCTCTACCAGATACTCTTCTAAAGTTACGTTACCAAGACAGTCATACTCATAGTGCATCTGCGCGCCAAAGTCATCTTTTACCAGTGTCAGATGGCTGTTCTGGTCATAGGAAAAGTGGATTCTGTGCCAGCTGTCGGGATTATTGTCCCGCTCTACTTCCTGCTGTCCGTAGGCTTCTTCGATCTTATTGCCTGCGCGGTCATAGGTATAGTTGACAACACGGTAGTATGTCGTATCTCCTTCCCTGCGGATGCTGGTCTGCGCTTTTGTAAGCTGTCCCACTCCATTGTAGGCATACAGCGTCTCCTGCCCTTCTCCGTCCGTCTCCCGGATGGTCTGCCCAGCTCCGTTGTAGGTATAGGTATGCAGTATGTTTCCATCGGGATCCTGTATCTGTGTCAGGCGGCCGACGCTATCATAAGCATAGCAGTATCCTGCACCGTCGTCAATACCTGCATCATACGCTTCCGGCAGCACCTGTTTTGTCAGATTTCCGTCGGCATCATAGAATCTGCGCTCTGTGCCGCCATCTGTGTAGCGGATGCGGATGCAGTTTCCATCCTTATCATACTCATACCGGGTGCCGTCTCCGTTTTCGCCCTGCTCTGCATAGCTTACCGGGTGGATCTCACGGGTGATGTCACCGTCAAAGTTACGGAATACCCTTTCGTGTGACCGCAGCGGGGTGATGGTATCTATGACGCGTTCCAGATAGTCATATTTGTATTCGTATCCTTTTCCCTGTGTCTCCCACTGAATCGGCGGATAGTATGCCTTCATGTTCCCCATGCGGTCATAGATGGTGTGGCTGGTGTAGCCCTCCCCGTCGGTGCGGCTGGTGACAAAGTTGCGGGAGTTATAACTAAGCTCCACCATGCCGTAAGTGTTTTCAATGGACATTCTGCGTCCTACGCGGTCGTAGGTGTAGTCTGTCGCCTCTCCCTTTGGCGTGATAAACCGGACAGGGTGCGCGCTGGTTTTATTATACTCCCATCTGGTGGTATTGCCAAGTGCGTCTGTCTGTGTGGTGCATCTTCCTCTGGTATCGTATTCATAAGAAGTCTCCTGCCATCTTCCCTCCTCAAGCTTTGTCTTTGTAAAGAGAAGGTTGTGTTGTGCGTCATAGTGGTTCTGCACCTCGCGCCCCTCACTGTCCCATGTGCGTATCAGGTCGTGGTTTTCGTCATATTCATGGCACAGGGTGAAGCCGTCCGGCGCTATCTCGCGTATCAGACGCCCGTAAGTGTCATATTCCCACTGCTTTTCTGCCCCGGTACGGCTGGTCTCTCTTGTCCTGAGATTCTGGTCGGAGTATTCATAGGAAATTTCTGTTCCATCCTCAAAGATCGTGCGCTCTGTAAGCAGCTCTTTACTGTACTCATAAACCTCCGTCTTTCCGGTTTCACTGTAATAGACGCTGTTTCTTCTGTGCGCATCGTCATATGTAAAGGTCTGGCAGATGCCTTCCGGGAAACGCTGCTTTGTGATTCTGCCTTTCGGGTCATATTCATTTTCCAGGTAGCGGCTGCCGTTCTGGTCGGTGACTGCCGTGATGTGGCCGTTTTCGTCATATTCATAATGGGTGATGCCCTCATCGGTGTGCACCACGTCTACCAGATAATCGCCCTCATAGCGGTACTGTGTCCTGCGTCCGATCTC
>KE159533.1:115983-169919 GCA_000403215.2 Lachnospiraceae bacterium A4 | reverse complement strand
GTATAGTTGACAACACGGTAGTATGTCGTATCTCCTTCCCTGCGGATGCTGGTCTGCGCTTTTGTAAGCTGTCCCACTCCATTGTAGGCATACAGCGTCTCCTGCCCTTCTCCGTCCGTCTCCCGGATGGTCTGCCCAGCTCCGTTGTAGGTATAGGTATGCAGTATGTTTCCATCGGGATCCTGTATCTGTGTCAGGCGGCCGACGCTATCATAAGCATAGCAGTATCCTGCACCGTCGTCAATACCTGCATCATACGCTTCCGGCAGCACCTGTTTTGTCAGATTTCCGTCGGCATCATAGAATCTGCGCTCTGTGCCGCCATCTGTGTAGCGGATGCGGATGCAGTTTCCATCCTTATCATACTCATACCGGGTGCCGTCTCCGTTTTCGCCCTGCTCTGCATAGCTTACCGGGTGGATCTCACGGGTGATGTCACCGTCAAAGTTACGGAATACCCTTTCGTGTGACCGCAGCGGGGTGATGGTATCTATGACGCGTTCCAGATAGTCATATTTGTATTCGTATCCTTTTCCCTGTGTCTCCCACTGAATCGGCGGATAGTATGCCTTCATGTTCCCCATGCGGTCATAGATGGTGTGGCTGGTGTAGCCCTCCCCGTCGGTGCGGCTGGTGACAAAGTTGCGGGAGTTATAACTAAGCTCCACCATGCCGTAAGTGTTTTCAATGGACATTCTGCGTCCTACGCGGTCGTAGGTGTAGTCTGTCGCCTCTCCCTTTGGCGTGATAAACCGGACAGGGTGCGCGCTGGTTTTATTATACTCCCATCTGGTGGTATTGCCAAGTGCGTCTGTCTGTGTGGTGCATCTTCCTCTGGTATCGTATTCATAAGAAGTCTCCTGCCATCTTCCCTCCTCAAGCTTTGTCTTTGTAAAGAGAAGGTTGTGTTGTGCGTCATAGTGGTTCTGCACCTCGCGCCCCTCACTGTCCCATGTGCGTATCAGGTCGTGGTTTTCGTCATATTCATGGCACAGGGTGAAGCCGTCCGGCGCTATCTCGCGTATCAGACGCCCGTAAGTGTCATATTCCCACTGCTTTTCTGCCCCGGTACGGCTGGTCTCTCTTGTCCTGAGATTCTGGTCGGAGTATTCATAGGAAATTTCTGTTCCATCCTCAAAGATCGTGCGCTCTGTAAGCAGCTCTTTACTGTACTCATAAACCTCCGTCTTTCCGGTTTCACTGTAATAGACGCTGTTTCTTCTGTGCGCATCGTCATATGTAAAGGTCTGGCAGATGCCTTCCGGGAAACGCTGCTTTGTGATTCTGCCTTTCGGGTCATATTCATTTTCCAGGTAGCGGCTGCCGTTCTGGTCGGTGACTGCCGTGATGTGGCCGTTTTCGTCATATTCATAATGGGTGATGCCCTCATCGGTGTGCACCACGTCTACCAGATAATCGCCCTCATAGCGGTACTGTGTCCTGCGTCCGATCTCGTCAGTAATCTGTAAAATGCGTTCGTCTTTGCACTGCACTTCCAGCACATTTCCAAGCGGCGTTGTGATCTTTTCAAGTCCGTTTTCATTGTATGCAAAAGACAGATGCTGCCCGTTTGGATAGTTCACAGACCGCAGCCGTCCCTGTCTGTCATAGACGCACAGCGTGTGGTCCATGGCATCCGACAGCAGGAAGGTTTCGTCTTCTGACAGGCCCGCAGTCTCTTTCACCTCCATTAGAAACCGTGCGGTTCCTCTGGTCTGGTTTACCCATGCATCTTCCTGTCTCTCAAAACATAAGGAATGGCCTGTAATGGTCTCAAGATGAATTCTGGTGTGTTCTGTATCCTTTGTGTCGCGGTAGATGCGGCTGCCGTAGTTGAATCCCCAGCCCTTTCCAAGGCAGGATTCCTCTCTGCTGGTGGAGCTGTAGGTGCGCTCTATCTTCAGCGGATCCGGAAGGCTTGCAAGGATAAAGTCTGTTGTGTTGATGGTGTATGTGCCGGTGACAGCATCGACAGGGTCGCTGATAAAGGCGGCAAGCGCATTTGAAAACGCGTTGCGTCCAAGGCTGTCCCAGAAGTCAAAGTCCCGCCCGAACAGCTTACTCACAAGTGCATCCATCCCGGTATCCACGCTGGTGCCCACAAGGGTCTCCACGATCTTTTTGGGCATGCCGCACTGTGTCAGCCCAAGCTTTTTTAAGACGCTGTTTGTCACACCGCTTCCGACCGAGCCCTGAAGCATGCCGAGTCCGATGTCAAAAGCCATCCCAAGCGGGTCAATCGAACCGGTGTCAATCAGGCTGTTCACAATGCCTGTTGCCACGTTGCCGCCCATCTGCATGCCGGTCTTTATCACGCCTTTGAGTCCCTGCAGTCCGTTCAGTGCACGCCCGGATACCATGCCGAATACAACGTCGAGCGTCGTCTTGAAAATATCATATGCCAGTTGGTTTCCTCTAAATACTTTCTCCCGAATGAGGTTATACCCTCTGTTCAGATCACCCGTCTGTGATTTTTTCACGTTGTCAAATCCTTCGCCGATGTCCGATGCAGCAACTACTGTCACGCCCGCACCGACTCCGATTGCACCAAGCACCGCTGGCGCGGCAAGTGCACCGACACCGCCCGTTACCACGGTAATTGTACAATAAACCGCCACTGCGCCGACAGTGGCTGCGACCTTGGCAAACCCGTGCAGAATCTGGCTGCGCCCTGTTTCATACTTCTCCACCAGCTGTGCGGATGCATTGTTGTTGATCTCGTCTCTTGCAGCCTTGTCCCCGGCTGTCACCTGGTCAGACACCTCTTTTGCGGAAGGGTTGGAAGCCGGCGTCCGGTCTGACGCTTCCAGCTTGACAAAGACCGCGCAGATGTGCGCCTCCTCTGTCAGGTTGATCTCAGCGCCGTCCTCCCCGATTCGGAAGGTGATGGAGCCGGACACAAAAGCCGCCTGTCCTGTGGGTTCTCCGCCCTCGCTGTCAGGCTCTCCTATAGACAGATTCCCCTGGGTATGAAATTCAATGTCCCGCCCGGTGACAGCGGCATTCCCCTGCGTATCCATCATGATGCAGGACGCCCTGTCCGTGTCGGAATAGAGGTCAATGCCGCCCGGCGTACATAAAAGCTCTGCACCGTTAACATTGGAAAAGGATTTATTGTCCGGTATCTGAGCATAGCCTCTGTCACTGCCGCCGCTCTGCTCTGTTGTCATGCGGATGGCGTGGACTGCCACCGCGCCGCTTTCGTCTGCGCCGGGAAAATAGATATGCACCTGGCTTCCCACTTCCGGCATGCAGTAGATAAAGCTGCTCTCTATGGCATAAGGAAAATACTTGTTATTCGGGGCGTTTTCATACACCGGGTCGATGTGGAAATGCACACGCACACAGTTTCCTGCACGTTCCTTTACAGTCGCGGGAATGCTCATGCCGAAGATGTGCGGATTTCTCTTTAGGGGGCACAATACGCCCTTTCTGCGGGAAAGCTCATAAGAGCGCACCAGCTCTCCCCGCACGGTCCTGTACTTTATCCGGGTGACAACGGCGCTGATGCCCTGAAAGCGCACGCCCTGCGCAAGCATAAGGCTTTTACCTGTCGTCAGCTCCCAGCGGATATTCTCCTGTGGAAGCAGCCCGATGGCGTCCCCGATGCGGTACTGCTGGTCCATGTCTTTGATCTCATGGTACTCCTCACCATAAAGCACGGTCTCCCCGCCAAGGTCCGGCAGTCCGAAGTAGGCACGCCCGTGCGCAGCACAGCAGTCCGGTATGAGAAAAGTGCCAAAGTGGCTTGCCAGACGGGCAAGAAAGGTCCAGTCGCTCTCCTCATACTGGATCAGAAAATCCGGTATGACAGCGCCTTTTGTCACGCTGTCTATGATCTCTGCGCCCGGCTGATCTGAAAGAACTTTTTTTAAGACCTGCTCATAAGTCAGATCCAGGTCCTGAAAGCTCTGGCTTACCGGCGCAAGGCTCCATTCCATCGTGTAGGAGAGCGCTTTCAGGCTCATAGAGCACAGACCGCGTTCCTTTTTCATCCATGTATCCGTGATCTTTCCGGCAAAGAGGATGCCGTCCCTGCCGTCCTCATACACCTCGATGCCGTCCCCGTCAGAAATGCCGTGTATGGCAGGCTCAATCGTCTCCTCCTCCACAAGAAGCCTAAGCTCCACGGACACATGTTCATTAAAGGACGCATCCATTGAGAACGACTCAATCCCGATGACGCCCTCAAAAGGGAGCTGTATTCTAAGCCCCTGATAGGTTATCTCCATCTCATGCCACCTCCTGGTTTTTATCTCTTAAGGCTGCTTTGCTGCCATGATGCTTTGCTGCCGCTACTCTGGCTGTCCCGATACCAGAATCGTAATGCATCCGCCGTAATTGCATGTAAGGCTGCACCTGCGCAGAAGCACGGGATCTCCGTTGATGGTTACTTTCTCATGGCCTTTCTCCCATTTGGGGTTCCCTGCGAAATTTGCAAGGCATTCTCCGACGCATTTCTGCATCAGGCTCTCATCCACATTCATCTCATGGTCTCCGACAAACCAGTCCACCACGTTGTCAAAAAAGCGACCGATGCAGCCCTTTTGATTGTGCTTGTCCTCAATGGTTTTCTGCGCTGCCATTACAGCGGCTTCCGCGGCGGCTTTCACCGACGGGTTTTCCATGCTGAAGCAGCCGCCGAAATTAATGACGTTCACTTCTGGCAGAATGTCCTTTATCGTCATCTGCGGAATCTGCCGCGTCTTTACCCCGTGCGTAGGGCCCAGCACAAGATAGCTCTCCCGCATGCCCTTGGTGCACTCAATCCGCGCACAGTGCACCACATAGGTCGTGTCGTTGTCACGCTCTCGTCGCAGCTCGTCCTTCTTATCGTTCACGGCTTTCTCTGCGTCAGATGCATCCTTCATGGCTTTCTCCATGGCCTCCTGCGCTCTTTCCGCTTCTGCTTTTGCCTCTTCCATCGCTTTCTGTGCCGCTTCCTTTTTCTGAAAGCTCTCGTCGCTCATGTCCCCGAAAGTATAGTCCTGCGCCGCCTTATAAAAAGCCTCCTCTGCTGCGGCAGCTTTCTCACTGGCTTTCTGTGCGGCATCATAGGATTCTATAAATTTTTTGTTCGCCTCTCCCTGCATCTTCTCTAATCCCGACAGACTCATTTCTCCCATGGCTCTTCCACCTCCACTTCCTCAAAACACATGCCCGCAGGCTTCCTCCGAAGAAGGCTCTCCGCCAGTGCAAGGCTTACCACAGGATCTTTTCTGTGCTTTCCCGCCAGTACAAACAGATGGTGCCTTCCAATCTTTTTCTGTGATAAAACAAGGCGTTTTACCATCCCGTTTGCATAGTACTCCGTCTGGTCTGCGGCGGCATCAAGCTGGTCCATCAAAGGATGCACATACCGGTACTGCAGCGCATTCTCCTTATGGATCAAAACGACGTCCTTAAAGAGAACCCCTGGTTCATACGCCTCCAGGATGTCCTCAAACCGCTGTGAAAACATGGTGACGGGGCGCTGTAAAAAATCCCACGCCGCTTCCTTCCCGCTCCCTGAAAGGTATAGCGAGACCGTATCGTTGAGCCTTCCCGCATCCTCCTTGGTAAACAGGTGGCTTCCGCCTGTGATGTCAAAATCCCTGTACGAGATGGCGCAGGGCAGGCTTACATCCTGCGTAATGAAAAAATACCTCATGCTTCTTCCTCCCTGTCTAAACCGATCACCTGAAGCTGTTCTGCACTGATATTTAGAAACGGAACACTCTCAGCTGGAAATACCGCCGCCGAAAGCTCCGCCCCTTCAAAGGAGGTGCGCTCAAAGCGGCATCCCCTGAAATCTGCACCCCACAGGTTACAGCCGGGAAACGTACAGTCTGAAAATGTGCACTTTACAAAACGGCTCCCTTCCAGGTTGCAGTCTTTAAAATCCATGTTTTTTATCTCACATTCCTCAAAGGTGATAAAACGCATGTCCATTTCCTTAGGGCTTCCGCCCTCAAATGTTCCCTGATACCAGTAACTGAACACCATCCTGTCCGGCTTATGCCTTGCCTTTGCAAGCGCCTCGGTCCATTCAGACGCTTCTTTCTTTGTTCTGTCCGTCTGGAGGAGCGTCTCTGTCTGGTCGCGGTACTGTCCCCACTTTACAAGCCAGTACGGCGTGCGGGGGACGCTTTCAAAAATGCTCTTCTTCTCCCAGTCCCGAAGGCGCCAGCGCAGGACATAACTGACAGCAGTGTCATAAACCGGAAGCTGGTCAAAGATCAGATGCGTTATATCATAGCGGTTTACGGCGCCCCCGTATCCCCCGCCGGCCTCTGTAAGTGCGTCCCATAATTCCATGAGGGGCGCAAACAGATCACCTGCATCCACATAGACTTCCGCCGGTGCCTCATCGAGATACCACTGCATGTCCAGCGCGTGGAGCATGATACGGTGCCTGCCGCCGATGAAATCGGTCTTTAAAATAGAGAAGTACAGAAAGCTTACCGACTCTTTTCCCTGTTTTTCCATCTGTTCCCCAAGGCGCTCCGCCGCTGTCCTTACCAGCTCTTCAAGCGCCTCTGCCCGCTCTAGGACATATGCTGTGATGCCATTTCGAAATTCCGCTATTTTTATGGCAGCCTTTTTTTGAAAATCCTGCAGGGCTGTTTCTCTGTCCATTTGTTTTTCCTCCCCCCTAATCCAGCTTGACCTCGGTACCCCTGATAAAGATCTTCCCTTCCATGGCTGTAAGCTGTCCGCCCTGCATGCTCTGCATCTGGAACTGCTCTTTTACATGAATGGTCAGATTTTCCTCCGCATGGAGGGTTATTTTCTCCGATGCCTGCACACAGACCGTCTCCTTTGCATAAATGTTTAAGCTCCCGTCTGACAGGATGCGGATGCCGGACATTCCGCCGCAGGAGAGGCTGGCTTCATTGGGATTGAGCGCAAGCTCCTGTCCAAACCTTGTCCTTAAATACCTGCTGTCTGGATCCTGCATCCGGTCGCTTCCTCCCTGCGGCGCTTCATAGCCGCTCACCGCACTGAGCGCAACCGCCTCCTCCTCCACTTTGGAGGGAAAATAGATGCGTACATCATCCCCGATTTCCGGCATGCAGTACCATCCGCTCCCGTCAGGTGACGCTGACAGAGTGGAGTACGGGAACCAGTGGACCGCCCGTTCGGTATGCGTCCCGTCAATCTCCATCGCCGCCCGTATCAGGTTCTTTTTTACCTCCACCACCTTTGCCATCAGTGCCGCACCGATCAGGTGCATAGGATAGGACGCCTGCACGGACAGCCCTTTTTGGCTCTGCATCCAGTAGGTGCCTGTCAGTTCCTGGGCATCAAAGGAATACCTGTATGCATATGCTGCAAGGGGCTGTCCCTGTACGAGCGCCGTCTCAAAAATCCCCATAAGCTGCTCGGAAGCAATCACATACTGGGTGAAATCCGCCGGATGCACCATCCGCTGATTGGCTTTCAGACGGTAATAGGAGCGCATGTCCTTGTTCATTTCCAGTACGCTGTAGATAAGCGTGGATTCTGGAAACGCCGGCACGCCTGCATAGAGGCTGATGCCGGGTGCGCGGCTGTCCGGTGTCAGCACAAGCCCTGTTTTGGAAAGAACTCTTTTTAAGAACGCCCAGTCCGTCTCCTCATACTGGATGATGAGCGCTCCTGTCTGCAGGCTCTCCCCCGCATAGATCAGGCTGCTTCCTTCGTAATCCTTTAAGATTTCCTCTACAAGCGCCTGATATGTGGTCTGTGCGTCCTGAAACGACCGGGAACGCTTCGTACGGTCCATCAGCCAGCTTCTGCTTTTTCCTTCTATCCACACGGTTTTCATCTGTCCGGTATCTGTGATCCGGATGTTGGACACAATGCCGGAAAATAGGATTTTCGTGCCCTCCTTATCCTGTATGGAAACTTCGATGTCCTGGCAGTCTGGCACGCAGAACAAAAATTCCTCCGCATTGTCAACATAGCCGCCAAGCATCAGTGTGCTGTGCTCCCCGGTATGGGATTCAATCTCACAGAAAAGGATCCTGTCAAGAGCAACTCCTGTGATTTTCACGTCATGTAAGCTGTACATTCCACACACCTCCGCTAATTATTCTCAATGGAGGACGCCTTCATTCTGATGGTGTCGTCTGTCATGCAGATTTCGCCGCCCGCGTCGTTTTTGATCTGTATCTGGGTGCCTGCCGATGCCTCGATCGTTCCGCCCTCTTCTGTCATAAAGTACACCATGCCCTCCGAATAAATCCCAAGGTCCTTTTCTTCCTTGACGTTCATCTGTATCTTTCCGTCGTCTGTCAGCGTGATATCGCCCAGAAAATCCCCGACGCACACCTCAATTCCGCCCTCAATAAACTTTACGCCCTTGCCGTCCGGCATGAGGATGTCCTTTAAATCCGGGTTGCTGATGGGGCTGTCCTGTCCAGGTGCGGACTCTCCTTCAATGTTTGAAACGGCATACCCCCCGCGCTCATCATCCGTCGGGAAGAAGATTCTGACCGGATCTCCCGCCTTTGGCATACAGTACCAGCCGCTTCCGTCCGGTGAGGCTGCCACCGTGGAGTACGGATAAAAATACTGGTCGTCGCAGAAGATGAGGGCGTCGTTTTCCAGCGCTGCGCGGATCCGGTTCCTCTTGACTTCTGTGACTGTGCCATACTGTGACACGCCGCACAGAAGCGGGTTATTGTACCGCGGAATCTCCATTCCTTCCCTGAAATACAGCGTGTATTCGCTGACCAGAATCCCTTTTCTCAAATGCCTGTAAATCTTTCCAATATACAGCTCCTGCCCGTGGAATACTGTCTTAACGCCCAGCGGCAGGATGTCATCCGCCTCGACGGTATAGCACATCTGCCCTTTCTGCTCCTTTTTAGCACGCTGCGGCGCCGCATCACGCATCACGGTATAAAAGAACGCATCCCAGCCTGTCTCCTCGCAGTCATCCGTAAGCCCCATGCGCGTACAGATTCCCGGCATGGTGCTGTCTGGATAAATGCCGGCGCCGTAATGGGAAAGCATCCGGTTTAAAAATGCCCAGTCTGTCTCCTGATACTGCACGGCGATCTGTCCAAGCGGCGCATCCGGCACAAAAATCAGCGCCTGGCTGTCTGGATAGAACTGCATCACACTCTGAAACAGCTGGTGCGAGGACATCGCCGTATCCTGAAACGTAAAATCCAGTACGGATAAATCCATCATATAGCTTCTTGTCACTGCCTCAAGGTGGACCTCACACCGGCCCCCCTTGGCTGCCGCATCCATTTTAACCACAATCCCCTGGAAGATCGATTCCATACGCTCCCCGCGGTCTGCATATAACGCCACATCGCCGCACTCTTCATACAGAAGGTACTCCTTTTCGCCCTCCTGCGCCTGGGCGTCGGCATACATGCGGCCATGCTTTCCCGGCTCCTCCACAATGGAGAGCTGATATACGGACAGCAGAGTCTCTCCCAGTTTTAAATGAAGATTTTCATAAGTTACTGCATCTTTCATGAAACATCTCCTCCCTGGCGGTTCATCTCCTCAATCACGTGGGCGCAGGCCTCCAGCATAAGCCCCATGCCCTCCTTGTCCTTTTCCGGGCAGTTGAGCGTGCCTGCATACAGCCTGTCATCCTTCTGCATGTAGAATACGACGTTGTAGATCTTTCCCTTTGCGGTGGGCATTGTGCAGCACAGGTATTCCATGTTCCCAAGGACCTTTGTCTGCTCCACGCTCATATGCAGATTCATAGCTTTCATGCTGCCCTTCATCCCCTCGATCCATTCCTCTGTGCTGTGCACCGCCTTCCGGCCCGGCGTGTCTGAAAAGGTCATGGTGACATGGCGGCTGTTGCTTGCAAGAAGCGCCGTATCAGGCTCATCGTCAACCACATCAAAAAAATCCCTGATAAATGGTATGGCAAGACGCCCGCTTAACAGCTTCCTCTCCTCAAACTCAAGCTTTAATGTATACAGATACTGCTTCTTTTTATGTATGCCCTCAATCAGCTCTTCGAGCGTGTATTTGATATGGTTTTTCGGGTCATACTGCTCTAAGAAGCTTCTGTTTTTTTCTTCCTCTTCCCTCGCCCACTGTTCCTGCTGGAACAATGCAATGGAACGGTCTATCTCCATAAATGACGTCTCCTTTCTTGTAGAAACTGTTCATGAATAGCTTCCTTTACATGCTCAGATCATCAAAAGCTTACTGCCCTTTTCCGCTGTATAATTCTTTCTGCTCCCTTTTGCTTCCTCAAGGATGCGCTTTAATGCATGGTACGTCTGTTCACTGGTGTAGTCCCGCTCCTCTTTCAGTTTCACATTCAGATAGGTCTTTACCGCATCATACGGCATGTTGTCCTTCGTCTGCATGCAGCTCATGCAGAATGCGCAGTCCAGTGCGTTTTGTGTGCCCGTGCCCAGCAGCTCTGCGGCAAAGCGCTTTAGAAGCTGCGGCCAGACTGTGGGATGCGCCGGCGCAGCGTAGGGCACATGAATGCGGTCCACGGTATCAAATTCAGTCACGTAGTCTGCAAAATCCACATATTCTGTGCGCAGCCTCGCGCCCGGCTGGAGCTTGAACCGCCCAAACTCCAGTTCCAGCTCCGGGTCCGGCTCTTTCTCATCCAGATAGATATGCCCGCAGTATTTTACATGCCCGGTTCCTGCCTCCCTGTCGGAAAAACAGACTTTCAGATAAGAGAGCCTCCCCTGGGCTTCACAGGATACCACACAGGGTGTTTCCATGAAATAGGGGGTCTGGTGATAGAGCAGGATCCCCGGCTTGACGGCCAGCTCTGTGCCTGCCGCTTCCAGACTGCAGCCATAGAGAATCCCGTCACTGTAATCCTGGTACTGTAATTGAAACAGTGTCCTTGGATAATCACGGAGATTTTCCAGCATTTCTTTTTTCAGCACATGTTTTCTCTCAAAAATTGGATAGATGTTTTGAAACATTTCTTTCTGCCTCCCGCTTCCGATTAACAGACAGCGATTCTGTCTGTCTGCATTGTTTCGTCTATGTCCATGATCCCAAAGTGGTATTCATAGAAAACCTCAACATGGTACCGGATGTCCAGAAACGTGTCCGCCAGAAACGCGATGCGCTGCTCCAGTTTCGGTTCCTTCTTAAATACGGTGTAGAGCAGGATCTCGTCCGGGTTTTCACGGCTCAGGTAGACGATGCTGTCCTCTATCAGCCCGTGTACCATATCAAGAAATACCGGCAGGGCGCTTCCGACCCGGAAGAGGTTGAGCCAGCCGCTCAGAAGCTTCTCCTGTTCCCTTTTGTCCATGCCGCAGAACACTTTGACCGCAGCCTCTCCAAAACCCCCGCGCATCACCTCGTCCGCAAGCAGCTTCTTGTGGTAGTCCTCCCTTGTCATCCCCCTCATGATGTCATTCTGCGCAAGCATATGGAGCGCCGCATCCGTCAGGCTGTCCAAAAGAGCAGGAAATTCCGGCGGTTCCGGCGGGAACATGTCTTTAAATATGGCATAAAAGCGGTAATAGGTATTGACCTCCACTTCCTTTTCCAGCGATGTCTGGTTCAGGCACGGCAGCGAAAGCTCCATACAGGGGCTTCCATGCCGCGCATGGACAAATCGGATCTCCTGTTCTGGAATCTGCGCCGTGCGTGCGCACAGCAGCGCTTCCCATAAAAACATCATGACAGCACACCTCCGCATTCATACTCTGGATAAATCCGCTGCACCTCGCTTGTAAGGAAGCTTAAAATATCCCTTTGAAGCCATGGTTCCTTTACTCCCTTCCTAAAATACAGCACAAGCTTCATCTGGGCGCTGGACACGCGGACCTCATCCTCAATAAACAGGTTCATGGAATAGGTTTCCCGGACGCCGGGAAAGCACTCTCTGATCTCACAGTCCTGATAGCACACATACTCCTCAAGCCCAAAGCCCCGGATAAAGTGTGCAAGCTCTGTCCTTGTGCGGATGTTCTGGTTCCATTTCCTCTGGTACTTTTCAGCAAAGCTCTCTGCGCGGCCGTTTGGCATCAGCGGATAGGTAAAGCGGTCGATCCTGTGCTCCTTTAACGAGCGGAGCATATAGATGTCCCATTTCTTTGCCTCCCCCGCCGCACTGATGATGCGCAGCCTGTCTTTTGTCTGGATGACGCTCTGGATATTCTGGCTGTCCTCTGCCAGATAGGAGTGTTCCGAACCATACTCATGAAGCGGGATGTTATGTTCATAGCTGACATGGTCCTCACAGGGCGTCGGGAAGCCGATTCCGTCCAGCACCAGCTTCTGGATGTTCCATACAGGGACCAGCTCCTTCTGGACGATCCGGCTGTACTCCCCAAACTGTATGGACACCTCCTGAAGCTTCTCTGTCCTGTCCGGCTCCCCCAGAATCTTTGTGACCGCCACGTCCGCCATCTTGTACAGGTAGGGTGCATTGACAGTCTGCCATGGAACCCCGTTCTTGATAAACAGATGGTACAGCTCCTCAATTTTTTTCAGGTATGCAGTATTTCTTTGAAACTGCACCTCGGCCGCCCATTCCCCGCCCTCCGTGCGCAGCACTCCCTGAAGGACCGGGTTCTTCTCCCAGAGCTTTTGCAGCTCAAGATAGTCACAGCAGAGCAGGACCTTCATAAGCGGATAGGTCCCGCCGTCTTTCACGGTCTGTATAAGCTCTCCCATGTCATAATGCTTTTCTTCTAAATCCGTCTCTTCGATGGGGGAGAGAAAATGGTGGGATTTATCGTAATACGCTCTCTCAATGACGCCCGTCTTTACCCTGTAGCGGCTCTGGTCGTAGCCAAGCTCATCCTGCACGCGCTTTTCCAGCGCCTCATACATCTGGAGGTTTGTCTCATACAGGTTTAAAAACACGCCCTCCATCAGTTCTTTAAATACAGTCCGCTCCGTCAGGGCGTCTATGGACTGTATCTCATTCTGGATCATTTCCTTTGCTGCTTCCATGCGGTCTTTATGTGTCATTCTTCTCCCTACTTTCTGCCGTCAAAGTAATTTAATTCCCATGTGTCGTCCTCAAAGTCAAAGAAGGTCTCCTCTCCTTTGTAGAGCTGTTCTTTGTCCCTTAACACCGGCAGCACCACAAAGCCCCAGCGCTCCCTTGAGATCCACACAAAGAATTTCATTTCGCCCTCAAGGATGATGTCTGTCTCCTCCTGGATCACCGTCCCCGCATACTGCGCGTCGATCTCCTCCTGCGTGGTCTCTTTGAATTTCGAGGTGTCATAGGTAAAGTAATACGTCTTTAACCGTTTTCCCTGTGCGTTGTTCAGATACAGGTCGAGCTGGTTCCCGATGTGGAAGCGCGAAATATGCCCGATGTGGTCTTTGGGATCCAGACTCTTTATCAGGATTTTTTCCCGGTCTTCATGCGTATAGGCCATAATCTCATAAGGAAGGCTTCCTACACGGTATTTCTCATTCACCTTCATATACCCCAGCTTGCAGTTCATGAAGTAGGACAGCGCCCCCTCAAGACAGCACATTTTAAGTTCTGTCCCTTCCGCATCCTGCCTTGTCCCCTGGATCCGCTTTCCCGGAACGTACTGTTTGAGCGCTTCTAAAAACAGGCGGGATTTGCAGGACTGTCCTGTGAGTTTGATCATCTCATATTCATAAAGCTCCCCCTTTTCAAACTTCTGGTCCAGAAAATTCTCCATAATCCTGTAGACGTCCGGCCGCAAAAGCTCCTCTATCTCATTTAAATACACGCAGAAACCCACCTGCTTATCAAGGCTTAACAGCTGTCCCTCCCTGAAAACAGACAGCTTCCACCGGTCGAGAAAGATGCCCTCCTCTTTTTTGGTAGAAACCCTGATCTGATAACAGAATTCTTTTTGGAAGAACTGTTTCTTGACCTGTTCTGCCAGAAAGAAGAGGCAGTAATAATTATTCTTTACCAGAAAATACTGCTCCCTGCCCTTCTCCTCGTATTCCTTAAACCGGGTCGGAATCCATTTTTCCGCCATTTTATAGCGTTCTTTGAATGCCTCATAGGCCGCTTTTCCCTCCCCGGGCTCCCCGATCACAAGCGGTTCTTTGTCCATCAGTCCCAGCTCCTGTGCAGTGCGCAGCTTCAGAAGCTGTAAAATCCTGTAGGTTAAGTTGTTTCCGCCAAAGTTCGTGTCCCCGTTTTCGTACTGCGTCTCGAGGTCAATGATGTAGGACACCCGGTTGTTTTCAATTGAGAAGCGCCCGGAGGTTAAATCCGTCGTGCCTCCTCCGCAGTCGATGATCAACGCGTGGTACCACCTGCGCTCCTCATAGCCCCGGTCGCGGATCAGTCCGCAGATGCTGTGGAACAGGACTGCCATGCCCTCATCAATCTGGCAGCTGACGCTGTGCTCGGGAAGCAGCTCCATAAATAATTTCTGGAACTTTTTTTTCTGCCGGATCGGAGCAAGCAGCTGGATGCTTAAAAAACTACATTTAAACTGCTGTCTTGCAAGCTCCATCAGGTAGTCAAAATACGCCCTTAACATCTCCTTTCTCGAAAACTGGTACTTATACCCGTTTTTTAAGATGACCGTCTCCACGCGGTCTGCGTTGCTAATCCATCGCTTGATGTCATGGAACACTGCGATATCGTCCTGAAAATCCTGGCTGTCCGCCGCCTGCGCGTGATGCCCTAAAAGAAGCTCTGCGCTGCCGCCCGCCTTTTTCTGCACCCCGATAATGCTCGGGATGATGGCGCTGCCCCCTGCATACGCCCTTTTGATGCTCCCGTCAGGCAGACAGATTCCCATGGTGGTGTTGCAGCTTCCAAAATCAATCACCAGCGGAAGGTCCGCAGGCTCGATCTGCCGCTCCTGAATGTCTAAAAGGGGAATTTTGACGCATTCCATGTATCCGGGCAGGGAGGTGCTTTTCCCGTAATAGCAGTCATAGAGAAATTCAGATATTTTTGCATCCGGGAAATACAGGATTGAAAAGCGGTGCTTTTCCAGCGGGTGCACAGGGACATCTTTCCCTTTGAAGAGAAATGCCTCCCCGTCCGGTGCATCGAGGTAAAAGCAGGTATACACCTTCATTTTTTCGTCTGTCAGCAGAAGATTGCCGGGTATGAGCTCTCCCTCAGATTCCGCGCGGTATCCGTCCAGTTCATTCATCTCTGTGTCCCTGTAAAAAGTGATCGTCCCCGGAATGTTTACTTTTGGGTCTTCCACAGCCTGTATGCCGCACTGGTCCAGAGCGTCCTGAATCCGCTCAAGCCCGCCCTCGCAGGCATCCTTAATATGGCGATACTCTTTCTGCCCCCGAAACCGCATGATCAGGCGGATCAGCCCGTCCCGGTCTGTGCGCTGGGCAGGCGGAATAACCAGACGCTCCTTACGGCAGATCTCCTGCAGGCGGAACACGGTCATTTTCTTTAAGTCACTTGGCTTATACGTATGATGTTCTTCTGTTCTTCTGTTCGGATTTAAGTGGTATGTATACTGGCTCATGTCTGCCCTCATCTTTTTGGAAATTTCTTACTGCTGTGTCTGTGTTTCCGTCTGTGTTTCTGTCTCCATCGCTTCCTCTACCGCCTCTTTGGCAGCTTCTTTGGCCGCCTGCATGACGGCCTCCTCCATCTCCTCTTTCTGGCGGATGGCTTCTCTTGCCGCCTCTCTCTTTTCGGCCTTTTCCTCGGACTCTTTTCTTGCAGCATACTCTTCGTCCGCTTCCATGCCTGCCTGTGCGGCAGTGATTTTCTGCCCGATTCTTTCTGCGAGGTCCTCCATGCCAAGGCTCTTGTACAGCGACTGCGCCGTCTGGTAAAAGGTGATGGCTTCCTCATACATCTTGTCTGCCAAAAGGGCGTTGCCCTGATTTTCCATATCTGCTGCACTCTGCTGGTCACTGGCCTTCTGCTCGTTCTCCACGGCAAGGCTTGCCACTTCCTCATTGATCTGTTCCTGAAGGCGCGCTTCCTCCTCCATTTTCTGCTGTTCCATGGCTTCCTCCGCCGCCATCTGGAGCCTGAGCGCCTCTTCCTTCCCTTCTTTGTAATACAGGGCTGCCGACTGGTCTTTCGCCTCTTTGTACAGTGCGACGGCGCCTTCTAAGTTGCCATATTCTTCCTTGTGCTCCCCCTGTGCTATCAGGTCAAAAACATGGACATAGCCAAGGGTGCGGTCCAGCTGGCTCTCGATGTAAGAAAGTCCTGCATTGCCAGTCTGTATGGACATCTCCCGCGCAGCTGAGTAAAGCTCCTGTGCCTTCTGGTACTCCCCTGCTAAAAGCGCCTCGTCTGCCAGAATGACCTGCTCTGCGAGCTTCGCATACTGGCCGGCCTCATCCTGCTGCTTCGTGCGTTTTAATTTTTTTGCCAGCGTTCCCGCTTCCTTATATTCCTCTGCGGCTTTCTGGTAATTGTTTAATCCAATGTAGGCTTCCCCGCTGTCCATATACCGGAACATCTCCTGCGTTTTCTGGCGGTTGTTTCTGTGCCGCAGGCAGAGCATTGTTATGGTGACGGACACTGCAAGCAGGATTGGAAGCACTGTCATCAGAACTTTTTTGACAGATACCGGTTTTTTGGGAGACTGGTATACTTTGTTGACAAAAGTGACTGCCAGCGAGTAATTGTCAATGCTGTGCTCTTCCTGTTTTTTTAAGACACAGTCCTCTGTCTGCTCCAGAATATCCTTTGGTTCTTTTGCATCATTGGCAATCTGTAGAAATTCCTGCTCCGGGCACTGTTCCCAGACGCCCCTTGTCATCAGAACGAACATGTCGCCGTTTTCAAGCTTTCTTTTACGGGAGGCCGTAATCTGCGGGCGTTTCCGGCCGCCCAGAAAAGAATACAGGTTGTTGCGCTCCTCATGCGCCGCAGCCTGATCCAGCGGGATTTTCTCCTGTTCAAGAAGGTTCTGGGTCAGTGAGTGGTCCAGCGTCCGTTCCAGAATGCGCGCGTTCCGAATCCAGTACAGACGGCTGTTTCCTGCATGAAAACAGCAGAGTTTCCTGTAATCTGTCACGGCAACGACGACGCTGGCTTTTAAATGCATTCCTCCCCGCTCTGAAAGAAGTTCTTTGTGCGCCCTGATGATATACTTTCTGAGAGTCCTTTTCCGCATTGCCGGGGCTTCCGTAAAACTGCGCAGAATACTCTCTACTGCCAGTCTGGCGCTGTTTACAGACGGTTCTGCATCCAGACTGTCCGCCAGCACGTAACAGGCAAAATCATCCATCTCCACATACCCAAAGTAATCCCTGTTGGACAGCTTCTGTCCTTCCTCAGAAATGTGGAGTGTCTGAAATTCAGAATTGCTCCTTCTCATTTATGCCTCCATCCACTGTAAAAGTATGACAGTTCCGTTTTCCCTGTCGGTGCCTTCCCTGCGGTCTGCCTCCATAACGATCCTGTCGGCAAGCTCCTGCATGGGTGCAGGCTGTATCAGGATGTCCTCAAGCTCCCGCCACGAAAGGACCTCAAAAATCCCCCTGCTCATTAAAAGGACCTTGTCTCCGCGCTTTAACTGCACCGGCGGGTCGCACAGCTCAATCTCATGGAAACCGTCCTGTCCCAGATAATTCCAGATCCGTTTCTCCTCCATGCTAAGGACTGCATCCTGCCTTGAGATTTTTCCCTCCTCATAAGCCTGAAGCGCCAGTACATCCAGTGTCTGGCCCCTGCTAAGCGGAATGAGTTCCTCCCCGCGCAGAAGGGCAGTCTTAATATCACCCGCCACCGCATAGTGCAGCCGGTCCGCATCCATAAACACAGCGCCCATAGCTGCGCCGCCCCTGCGCTCCCCGATGGTCTGCTGGATGCGCCTGTTTGCTTCGCAGAAGGCAGTTTTAAAAAAATAAGCAGGAGCATTTAATCCCTGATACGGTTCAAACTGGTCAAGCACCGTGTCCACTGCAATCTGCGCGCAGACCATCCCTGTGTTGGATCTGCCGATTCCATCTGCTAAGACTGCAAGCGCCCCTGCCCTGCTTTCTATGACGCCTGCGCGGTCCGCCTGAAACTCCCGTGTTCCTGTCGTCTGGCTTTTCCCGGCGTTTAATCTCCTGTATGGTCCGTCCTGCCTGCTGTCCCCTCTTCTGCCAAAACAGCGCCCCAGAACCAGCACGGCATAGACTGCGCTGCCCAGCGCAAGCAGCACCGCGCCCGTCATGTCACATCCGCCCACGAGAAATTCATCCCGCACAGAGGCACGAACAGAAAGCGGCTCTGCCCCATGCTGATGATGTCATAAGGCTTTAGTTCTCTGGGCACATAAACCGGCTCCTCATTCAGATATGCAATGCCTGCGGAATCTCCCGGAAGAATCATGGTGTTTAATTTCTTCTGGTCATAGACGATAATGGCATGGTTCTTCCGGTTGATCTCATTGTCGCCAAGGATCTGTATGTCCATCTCATCGCCTCTTCCCACAAAGTTTTTTCCTTCGTGGACCTTGTAGTCCGCTCCTACCCGCGCGCCCTCAATGCAGACAATCCAGCCGCATACGGGCCTCACCGCTTCATCCAGAATTTCCAAGGGCGGTTCAAATCCAGCTGCTTTTCTGGCAGGCTCTTCTTCTTCAAGCTTCATGCTGCAGTAAGGGCAGACCTTGCCATAACGTCTGGAATTATATACATGTCCGTTCGGGCATCTTGCTAAACTCATCTTCTTTTGTCTCCTATCTCCTTTTATGTCAGAAGCAGCGTTGTGTTTGCAATATACAGGATATCGCCAGCCATAACCCTGCACGGGCGGTGGAGCACCCTGTAGCACTCTCCGTCCTCCACTTTTTTGATTTTTACCCCGTTATGGGATTCCAGATCTTCTATGTACCACTGGTCCATACAGAAATTCAGCGCCGCATGCTGGAAATCAACAAAACTGCTGTACTCACAATCCAGAAGGTCCACATCCAGCTCCTGATTCTTTCCTGATTTCCCTATAATCAGAGAAGTTTTTCCTTCGAGGCTCCATGCTTTGACGGGTTTTCCCTGCTCATTCAAAAGAATCAGCTGTCTGGGGCCCTCTCCCTCAAAACATTCCGTTTTTTCTATGTCCCCTGACCGAAAGGAAGAAACCAGTCCTGCCAGCGTAAGCGCCATACAGAGCACTACAGCAGCCAGAGGAAGCAGCATCCAGTGCTGTGTGCCTGTATACAGGAATATTTCTACTGCAAGGACTGCACCGCACAGCAGGATTAAGATATCGAAAATAACAGTGCGCATTTTTTTCTTTTTTCCATGTTCCATGCCTTATTTCCTGTTCCCTCCCTGCCCCATGTTCCCAAAAAAGGCAGCAAACAGATCGTCTGTAGGAACCGGTCCCTGCGGTTTTTCTGCCCTTTGATCCCGGTACGTTTCCATGCCTTTGCCCGGCGTAAAACCAAAGAAGCGCTCAAACGGGCTTAAATCCGGCATTTTGGGTCCAGACGGCGCAGGATTTCCCTTCCTGTCCCTTTCAGGTCTGACACCTGCACCTTTGTGTGGCACGCCGGCGCAGTCTGAATCATACTTTCTGCGGCGCTGTTCATTTCCCAGGCATTCATACGCCTCCTGTATTTCATACATGCGTTCCTGCTTTGCCGGATCGTCCTTTACCACATCCGGATGATACTTTTTTGCGAGCTTTCTGTATGCCTTTTTGATCTGTTCCTCCGTTGCCTGTTTTTCTATACCCAGGATTTTGTAATAATCTTTCATCTGCCAATATCCCCTTTCAGGGTCTGTGTATGCAAAGGGCTGCCTGCTAAGCAGGCAGCCCTTGTATCACTAAATGCTGTATCCGCCGTCTACTGATATCTGCGCCATCTTATCCTTTTTCTGTTTCATGATCAGCACAAAGGTGCCGACACCTTCCAGATCACCATAATCTTCTTTGTAGTCTACTACAAAGGCATTCGGGAAGGTATATTTGCGGACCATCTGTGAAGAAGCAATCACTTCGATTTCCACTTTGCGATAGCAGTCAGCATTTTCCGCCGGAACCAGTGCCCACAGCCCAAGCTGTTTGGTGCTGTCAAACGGATCTCCGTCCACTGCCGTCAGAATTTTTCCTGTAATTGTTATCGTGCTTCCCAGATCTGTAGATCGTGCATTGCTGTCCAGCGGAATGTCTGTGCGGACTTTGACGCCTGTAATGCTGTCTTTTCCCAAATCAATTGTGGAATTTCCTTCCACCTTTAATGTAAATCCCATAATAAACTCCTTTCATCTCTCAACGCATTTTTATTCTTATATTTATTACTCTCCGCTGAATCCGCCTTCAAATTTCAGATTTGCCATCTTATCTTTCTTCTGTTTGATTAAAAGTTTGAACACGCCTGCACCCGTATCATCCGTAAAATCTTCCTCATAATCCACTACAAAAGCGTTCGAAACATTAATCTGGCGCACAATCTGCGAAGCATTTACGACTTTGATCTCCACATTCCTGTAGCAGTCTGAATTTTCTGCCGGAACCAGCGCCCATTTTGCTATTTTTGAGGTGTCATCCGCCGGTTCTCCGTTCACAGGAGCCAGAATTTTCCCTTCGATTAGTATTGTAGAACCTAAATCTGTTGATCTGGCGTTGGAATCATGGGGGATATCTGCCCCGAATTTCACATTTGTGATGCTGGTTTCTTTCAAATCAATTGATTCGCTGCCTTCAATTTTTAATCGTAATCCCATAGTTTTCCTCCTTGTTATCTGCTCTGCAGCCGGTCAGGCTGCTGTTATTATTTCATACCCTGTTAAGGTATTTAAACATATTCATTTCTGGCTTTTCTCTCAAGCTGGACTTTTAAGTTTCTGGTTGTGTTGGCAAACGTAACCAGAACATCACAGACACCATATTTTTCATCGATGCTGCACTCCAGCTCATCACCATCCTGCAGAATGGAATTGACATACTGTCTGTTGGCATCCCACCGGCTCTTCTGGCTGTTGGGGTTGTTGCTGAAGAATTTTTCAATCTTGTCCTGTTTGAAATCAGCGCTGTAAAAACGCAGCATCCTTTCAATATATGTCACCACAAGCGTCTTATAAATCGGCTCAAATTCATTTCCTTTGCTCAATAAATTTCGTGCCTTATAGACTGTTATATTCTTGATCTCCTGCCCTTTGTACTGCGCATTATCAGAAGAGAATACAAACCCAAAACCTGTATGGTTGATAGAATTCTTGATGGCGTTTGTGAATCCTGAAATCTCCTTTGTCATGCTGGTGGTAGCAAGAAGCGCATTGTCGTCCGCCTCAATATCAAACCGCACACCAGGATATTCCATGCTTGTGTCTTTAAACCGCTGTTTTAAATATTCAGGGCACTGCCATGCCGCCACGATTCCCGCAGCCTCATAGGCAGCACTGACATAAATGCCCTCAAGCCACATCTTCATCACATCGTCCTTTTCCGCAGAAAGGGCAACATTTCCTTCCTCATCCATCACCATTTTTTTATCAAGGACAAGACCGGACTTATCCTTTGGAATAATCGTGGCATTCGGGATACAGGGGATGACAAACTCGCTGTAAGTCTTTTTCATGAGCGGTGTGCATTTATCCTTGAAGATCTGAATCCCCTCTGTTGAAATATAATTAAACGTTGTCTCCTCACTGGTACAGAAACTGAAAAATGTAGATATTTTATACGGTTCTATCGCGTTCATCAGTGCCGCAAGGCTCTCCATAGAATTTGTCCCCTGCTTCTCCTCACGCTTGTTTCCTGCAAAACGTACCCGTTGCAGTTTTCCGCCGGCTGTCTGGTTTAATTCCACATCCGGCACAATGCCAAACCAGATGGTGTTGTCAAATTCATTTTTATCATTCGTCGTATTCAGGTACGTGATCAGTCTTGGCAGATTGCTGGATTTCACCATCATTTCAAGCGGAATATTTGTAATCAGTAGTTTCGGCTGCATTCCCTTCTCTTTTACCCTGTACTGGTCAAAAAAGGTTTTTACGCCAAGAATTTTCTCAATTAACGGCTTTACTACCTTGACAAAGTCATTTTTGCTCTGTTTGTAAAACTCAAGATAGGTGTTGTAATTGCCCACTTCCAGCTCACGGTTAACATTGCTCTCCATGGTAGAGCTTAAAGGACAGAAGGTTCTGACAACCAGATCCCTTACATAGCCGGAGGGATTTTCGTTTAATGCATCATAATCCTCCCGAAATGCATCCATAAGGCTCAGGTTTACCTCATCATCTACCACCGCAAGCTGCGTGCTCTCTTCCTGTTTCATTTCGAGGATTTTTAATTCCCCGTCCTCCCCCATGCTCAAAAGCCCTGCCTTAAAATCGGGTCCGCCCTGTCTGGACTCGCCGTCTCCTAAAAGCAGACGGGTCTTGATATCCTCTATCGCTAACGGCAGCATCGCAAGAACGTTGTTATAGTTCTGGCTTGCCTGCTCAAACTGGTAGTTTAAGGTATCCCCCAGATCAAGCCGCTTGGGATCGCCGTCATCTAACTCCATATATTTCCCATAGGTATACTGGATTTCCCTGCGGACCTGCCGGATATCCTCCATAATCTTTTTGGGCGAGATCATCTCTAAAATCTTTCCAAACTGAAAATCCACATTTGCCACGCCCTGTGCATCCTTTGCATCCAGAAGCGTTATCAGCATATTTAACAGGTCATTCATCTCATTTAAGGGAATCTCTGTAATACAGTTTTGCGGAATATGCTCGGGCCTTACGGTGCTGTACTGGATTTTCCCAGTAGACGCATCACACCAGGAATATACCACCGGGCTGAACTTTTCCAAAAACTCAGGAAAGCTTGACACCGCCAGCTCCTTATTGATCTCCTTGATCTTGTCGTCATCCAGGCTTGTCTTTCCCCGCACATCGCCAATCAGGGTCAGTAAATTCAGGCATTCAGGGTTGATCTCAGTAAACAGGATCGTCCTGTTTGTCTGTGTAATCACATCCATACTCATTCTCCTTTTCTTATCTTTGTGTATTTTATGGGTGGCGGATCTCTATTGAAACACCGCAATATAATGTATTTCCAGATCATAGCCTCCGTCCTGTGAGGTAATATAGATCACATCGCCAAAACGAATGCTGTATTGCAGCTGCCTGCATGCAATGGCATTTCCAACCATGACATCCGACTTCGAGGTGTGGTACAGGACCATGCTGCGGTTTTCGTCTGCAATCAGGAAAATGCTGTTTAACTGTAATGCCTCCGCCTGTACGGGATACTCTCCAAAAAGATCCCCAAGCGACACCCTTCCGTCCTTTACCCGGTTCATCTGAAATGTAAGCGGCGGAATTTCTTCTTCCTCCTGCGGCTGCCGCAGGAAATATGCATTGAGCTTGCCGCTGAAATGATACTGCCTTCTCTGCTCTGTCAGCCGTTCGATCTCCGGCTTTGGTTTATGTGTAAGCTTCCATATAAAAACAACAGAAGCTGTCAATGCGGCTGCGATTGCCCACCAATAAGCCTGCCACCATGTGTCTGCCTTCAAAGAATATGTGTATTGAAGCAGGTCCTCTCCATCACTTACCTGTATTGTCACTCTGTGGTTTCCGGCGCGCTGCGGCGTGAGTGTAAGCGTATCCCCGTCAATCTGCGTCAGCAGATCCTCCTGACTGTCAGGTACAGAATAGACCAGTGTATCCCCGTCCGCATCATGAAAATACTCATTTAAATGATATGTAACCGCCTGATTTACCAGCGTTTTCTTTTCCTCTGGAATATTTCCCTGCGGCATTGTATTTGATACATCTATTTGAAATGGATATACATAACTGCCATATCCATCAGACAATATTCCGTTCAATGTGTAATTTCCAGAATGTGCAAACTGAATACTTCCTCTCAGGATTCCATTGCGCACTTCCTCTTTTGTAATCATGACGTCCTTCTCAGCATTAGAATCTGTACAGAAAAGGTCCCATGTCAAAATCCTGTAAAAGTCTGCATCCATGATAGTCTCACCGGCTGCGTTTTGAAAACAGATGTTATATTCAATGTTTTGATTTCTTGCTGCCTTTGTGATTGTATTCATAACAGGCAGCAATCCCCTGTAGCTGATAACATAAACCTGAAGATCCTGCCCTTCATTTGTTGCCGTGTGAATAGTAATCTCCTTTTCCGCCATAGAATTTTGATCGTTTTCTATTTTTCCCACCGCATAGTGTGACAGGTTCGTAAGCGGCAGTTTTTCATCCCCATACTGGACCGCCGTTTCCCCTACTTCTCCAGAGGATATTAAAAGTATATCGATTTCATCTACATAAATGCTGTCCAGAACACACGTAATCTGCTGGCTGCCGCCTGCATAGGTTCCATTGGAAAACTGCTGTATCCGATAAAAAAGGTTATTCTGGAAAATGCCGTAGAGGATTTCTATCAAGTCCTCTACGGCATTTTCCAGAATAGCTCTCAGCCTTTGTTTCTTCTGCAATTTTTTTCAGTACTGCAATGCTGCCATCATACTGTCCAAAAGCGATCGTATAAATAGGAATATTCTCGTCCCTGCACCAGTTCATACAATAATCCAGTTCCTGACTGGACTGCGCTTCTGTGCGCGGACTTCCTGCCGACAGGTCTGTTTCCCCGTCAGAGATTAATACCATAATTCTGCGGGTATTTTCTTTCTCAGAGAACAGCTCACATGCGTGCGACACGCCTAATCCAATATCCGTATCTCCTGAATACGTTATGGAAGAAATCTGGTCTTTGAGCCTTTTTCTTTTTTCTGTTGTCTCTATTGTCTCTGGCGCTGAATATGAAAGTATTTCATTGTTGTATGCCACATATCCAATACGGATTCCCTGCGTCTGCATGGTGTCAATAAACGCCTGAACCATGTCAATCCCAATTCCAGAACGATCATTTGTTTTCATCGAGCCGCTGCTGTCAATCACAAATATAATCTCAATCTGCTCCTTCTCCGGGACAATCTCTTCGGCATATCCTGTCAGTGGAAAAAACAGTGCCAAAATGATGCAGTATAACAGTTTCCGTAATACTTTCATACTCTGCTTTCCCTTCTATTGTCTTTTGTGTTTTTCCAATATATTTAAATTTTTACGTTTCTCTCTAATAAACCACACTATATATGTACCGCCAGATAAAATAACAGAACTCAAAACAGCACAAGCAAGCATATCCTGAAATGGTAATAACAAAATACCTGTTAATGTTTCAAAAATCACTATTTTATGTGCCCTTTTTCTGATTGCTTTTCTGTCTCTCTCATCAAGCGGCTTGTTCTCATCCGCTAACGGGGCAAAAATAAAAATATAGATTGCAGATATGATAGATAAAGCTGCGGTTATATAAATTTTCCACGTAAACTGAATTTTTATCCATATAAGAGCTACAACCAGAATCAACGTTGAAAGAAAATAACAGGCTTTCCAGCCTCTCGCATGATAGCCTCCTGCTTCCTGGCGTAATATCATAAATGCTATCAAAAAGACCATACAGTACCAAAACATACCCAATGCTATTCCAATAGCTGCGCTTATCGCAAAATTTGTAATATAAACCTGAATCATATTTAAAGCATATATATATACTTCTTTATCTTCAGCTTCAATGCTCCCATTTTCTTCCAACTTGTTTACAATTCTGTAGAAAACTTTTTCCATTGATTAATTTTTAGAAAACTTTTTCAGATTCTGAGGTACTTCTGGCTGATGAAGGAGATAACAACAGCAAAAGCTCGCTGCAGCTGTTGCAACTAAAGCCAATACACCTGCTAAAATCTGATACCCATACATCTTTGCATTTTTCATCATCATAATAATATCCTCACTTTCTTTTTTACCAGCAAATGATAGCACATCTTGTCGAAATAAAACCGTAAATGTAATAATCTGTAGGTATACATGTAATTATTTCCAAATTTTAAGGCTTTTTCTTTCCACTGTTTTTAATAAAATAGAATGTGATTTACTGAATAAGGTGTGATCTACTATAAAAAATACAGAAATTTTCAGGGAAAGGAGTATGGAATGACAGGAAAAGCAAAGCTTCCTGTGGGGATTGAGAATTTTGAGAGAATACGAAGGGATGGATTTTATTATGTTGATAAAACAGGGCTTATCAGGGACTTTCTGGAGAATCCGGCATATGTGAACCTGTTCACACGTCCGAGGCGTTTCGGAAAGACGCTAAACATAAGCATGCTGAAACATTTTTTTGAAGCAAGCAGTGATAAAACAATTTTTGACGGGATTGAGATTTCAGGGGGAAAAAGAACTGTGTAAAGAATACATGGGAAAATTTCCTGTGATTTCAATTACATTAAAGGGGGCAACAGGTGAAAACTTTGAAGAGGCAAAAGTAATGCTTCGGAGAATCATGGGGAGAGAGGCGATGCGATTTCGGTTCCTGCTGGAAAGTAACCGGATTGATGATACAGAACGCAGCCAGTATGAGGCGCTTATTGGCACGGATAAAACAGACACAAAAACTGATTGATGACGGCATGACAAGCATTCGCAAATATGGAATCGCATGCTATAAAGTAATTTCTGGATAAAAGCAGTTCAGGAATGCTGTCTGAAGCATCCCTGAACATAATTATGAATACCTCCTGTTATATCATTACAAACCTTACATTTTCATGGTATGGCAGTCCCTTAGCCCTATGTCCTGCCTTGGACAGCTTTTCCATTTTAGGGCTGTTTGCGTAAAACGATAGGACAAGACCGGATAAAGTCTGCCTGTTGGTCGGGTGCATGAAATATATGCTATGGATCAGCTTTACGCCTAAGAGCATGTCATTGTGCCAGCCTCCTTCTTCGGCGCACAGTTCCCATTTTCCGGGTTCTTTTTTGCATTTGCTTTCATAAAAATCAGAAAATTCGGGGCATCTGACAATATCCCGACACATTTTTACGGATGCCCTGTCCCTGTCGTCCCAGTAATCACTTTTCCACTTGTCACTGCACTGCTTAATGTAATGAAGTGATAAAACCACAAACGAATCTGAAAGTTTCTTTTCATTCATTATGGCATCGAGCACTTCCTTTCTTGAAAAGCTGAAAGAATTTACCATATAGGTTGTGGTATTACTGAAATTCTCCATGGCTTTATGTTCTTCCTCATAGCCCGGGAACCTGCCTGCTGATAAAAGCTTTTGTTTGGGCAGGTTTCCTAACAGCTCTAAAAATTTTGTTTCTGCCTGTCTCATAAATTGTTTCCTCCTTGTGTTATAAAATTTCTTTCGTTATATCTGTTCATGTCTGCTGCGGCAGACATATCCATCCTGGACTGTTTCCAGGACAAGTTTCTGGACAGTTTTGGTTGAAGTATGATGGTTGAACATACTGGTCAGCCGTTCTTCAACCCAGTCTGCATCATATGCGGCCGGGTGATGCTGAATCACTGCAAGCAGCTCGTCGCGCATACATTTTCCATTGCATATGGGGCAATTGCTACAGGACTGGTTTTCCAGTTTGTCGATAAGCGACTTCCTGCTTATTAAATCATTACCCATATTTTGCTCCTCCTTTTTAAAAATTTGTTACCTGCAATAGCAGATCCTGATGTTGAGCGCATGCAGTTTGGTGCAGTATTCGTCAATGGACGTATGCACTTTTCCGTCAGAAACAAGCCTTTTAGCCTGCATTGTTTTCTCGATCATTGACAGGATTCCGCTGCTGAGCGTCTCCAGCTCTGTCATTGTAAATTCCATGCTGATAACTTTCAGTTCTTCCGCGTTCAATTGACCGGACGCCATGGTACTCTCCGTTTTGGTTTTAATACTCATTTTTGTTCTCTCCTTCTTTGGGAAATCAAGCAGGGGAAAAGCCTTCCCCCTGTGCATAAAAAACACCCATGATAATAAAGAATTATTATCACAGGTGTATTATTTTCCCCTTATAAGTGCCTGTTAAGGCTGTCTGGGAAGCATGGCTTCCTTAAACATAACAATTAATAAACTACGCGCTTACTGTAGCATAAAACGGTTATTTAATCAATGGCAAATTCCTATAAGTAATAAATTTTCTGGAATATTCATATTCCGTCATGGAATGGGCGATAATCCGTACTGGCTGTAATTGTACCCGATTGTCCCGGCGTTATACGGGAGCATTTTAAAGCCATTTTCTTTGTCATAAAATATGGTAAAATATATGATGATAGTGCTGCCGTAGTCATAGGTAATGTCTTTGGAGGAATGGGTGTAATCCAGTCCGTATATGGCGGCATTGTAGTGGTCATCCCTGTCATTTACAAAAGCCACATATAGATAGTCCTTGTCATGTATTGTTTCGTATATTTTATGAAGATACTGCCTGTACGCATTTTCATCGGTATACTCATATCCATAGTTGATGAATTCCTTACAGGCTAAATCAGACAGGAAATTGTCATAGTATCCTGATGCAAGTTCGTGTACCAGTGCGTCCGCGTATTTGTATATGATGTCATTTCCATGGGGATTTTCTGAGATATTTATCAATATCCGCTGATCCGGGTTTTCACCAGTGCTGTCAGTGTTGTCAGGGTTTCCCCAGAATCCGACGGGGGACTGGTAAAATGTGGTGAAATCTGTTGGTCCGCTGCCTCTGTAATAGCTGTCGGTCTGTGAAGTCATAAAGCATATTCTGGCACATCCGCCCGGAAAGCTGCTGTCTGCCGTGTTGACACAGTGCGCAAATAGAAAAAATTCTTTATATGCTCCTATACATACTGCAAAGTCCTTCCTGCCATCTTCAAGTTCCATGACAGCAATATCACCTGTTTTGAGCTCTTTTAGATTTATTTCATGACAGGTTTCGGAAATCCTATCCATGTCCATGAGTCCGTCAGGGACATATCCAAAAGTATACATATAAAGCATTTGGATATATTCGGGGTTTCCGATTCCGGTCAGTCCTGCCATGCCTTTGGGACATCTGTCTGACGGGACAATGCCCCCGCCCCAGTCCGCACCGTTTTCCATGTAGGCAAGCTTCCTGTTATATCTGAATGCCGTGCGGCATAGCAGCATGGCATAGGATTCGTTTGTCCTGCGGTCTGTTTCAATAGTTCCTGTAATCAGAGGACCTTCATCCCCATCATCGCCCAGCAGCATATCCTCTGTCATGCTGTCCATTTTATTCAGCAGGGACTGTTCTTGTGGGGTGAGGGGGACAAAACCTTCAGGATACCGGGCTCTCCTGTCGGCATCCATCTCGGTATCTCCCCACTTTTCAAATGCAGCCTGGTGTTCTTCAAGTGTGCTGCCATAAGAAATGTCTGTCCCGGAAGGGACATCTTCACTGTATTCCCTGAATTGTTCTATCATTACGGCACCGTTTTGTATATCCTGCCTCGTGTTGTGGAAAGTTGCCGCCAGGATAATGACTACTGCCAGCGCCGCTGCAAGCATGCTGGACAGTACATAAAACCACTTTTTGTTCATCTTTTTTCTCCCTTTATGTAATTTAATATGGCCTTGCGATGACTGTTGTGCGTTTCTTCCAGTAAGCGCTGTATTCAGACAGGAGGACGCCTTTTTTCTTGTTGCGTGCATCCACGAATTTTCCGTTCCCCACATAGATTCCCACATGTGTGATGTTTTTTACTGTATTGGAAGTCCCTTCGCTTGCGAAAAATATAATATCTCCCTGTTTCATTTCGCTTTCCGGTATCGCTTTTCCTGCGTTGATGTATCCCTGTGCGTTTGCCGCGCTTCGGCGGGTATTTGTTGCACTCACGCCGGGAACCTTTGCCCAGGGTACGGTCAGCCCGCACATTTTCGCGCACCAGTTTACCAATCCCGAACAGTCAAATGTATTGGGACCGGAAGTTCCCCATACATAACGGCATCCCACCTTTGACATCGCATACTGGGCAATCATGCCCCCTGTCGTTTCATCGTATTCCATGCCGCCGATGTCAATGTCCGCATTGTCAGCTGCCTCGAGCTGGCTCTGTACTTTGTTGAAAAAGTCAAGGTCGGGGACAAAGATTTCCGCGCCGTGTTCCGTGGCGGAAAGTATCCTCCCGTCAGCCATCGCGCTTGTCTCATACCCCTCGTATTTTGCAGCCACGCTCTCCCCGCCGGGAAGCTGCCTCACCATTTCCATGATCCAGTCATAGTCAAATTTTTCTGGGTTGTCGAAACATTCTGACAGTCCGGAATAGAGCGTGTTGAGGTCAAGCGTCGTGTGCATGTATCCGACCTTGTATGCTTCCAGGGAGCTTTCCCTTCCGTTATAAAGGTTCTGCGGCGTGACAACAGGGCTGCCGTTTATATCCTTTTCCACGTCATACCATGCATACAGGAATCCGTTGCAGGTGTTCATAACCAGTGTGGCGGGTTCAAACCAGATGTATTTCCCGTTTCTTTTTTTATTGGCATCAGCTTCCGGGATTGTTTCTTCCTCACAATGGTACTTGAATGGTATGGACTGCGACTGTTCATAATAGTAGCTGTCCTTGAGCATGCTTGCAACATCATAGGAGTATTCGTAGTCCACAACAAAAAATTCCAGCAGGGCGTCTATGTCTGCATTTGTGATCTTTCCGGCTTCGGAGGGAACTTTTTCTGTACAGACTTTGCAGATATGGGTGCTGTCGTATGCCTCGCCACACTGCGTACAGTATCCGTATTCGTTTAATACGCGGTCGTCATTTTCAATTTCCTGCTGGTAATCGCATACAGGACACTTTTCCCTGCCATCCAGTGCTTTTCCGCAGTAACCGCAGAATGCCTTCACATATTCGGAATCCCAATCCATACTGCTCTCATAGTTCCAGTTCCTGTCGCCGCTCGCAGCCTGAAGCGTCAGGAGCGTGTATATGATCTGCCAGTCAATCTGACAGAGTTTTTCAATGTCCGATGTGTCGTACGAATAAGTACACCATGTGTCATAATCACTCTTTTCCTGCCATTCGTATATGTCGTCCTTTATTTCTACCTCTTCGCCGTCTATGATCTCGGTTCCTATGACTGCATCTTCCTCAACCAGTATGTATTCCTCGTACTCATGTAACGCCTGTACTTTGATGGTGCGCTTTCTTGAAGTGCCAGAACCGGTAAGATTCCTCGCGTTCAACTTTTTGATCCGCTGCAGCATCCTAAGCATCTGCCGCTGCGTCAGTGCGCAGTTTTCAAAATAATGCTCAAAAGACTCGTCATGGCTGCATATCCTGATCATGTCGTCAATCGTTACGTTATCATAGTTCGTATTGATGATGTCTTTCTCAATCCTGTCATCAATGCCGTCGTCAAGGGACATGATGCCGAGTATGCCTGTTGCCGCCATCAGGACTAATATCAGCCAGGGTGAAATGCCGGCCAGCAGCCCGAGGACCCACGCCCGTATTTTCTTTTTTATTTTCGCTTTTAGTGCTTCCTCCATCTGAATCTCCTTCCGTTTAACAGTGGAATTTAAGCAGAAAAGACAGGATATAGTCAATACGGGATATAAAAAGGATAAAATTTTTAGCAGAGAAGTATCTAAAAAATATATTAAAAGTAATACTTATTATACAAACCAAGTAGAGGCATGACCTTCTCCTCTACTCGCAGCGCTGGGTGCAATCGAGTAGAAAAGAGCCTTCTTCTCCTACTCGCGCGCCGGGCACCAGTCAGCTTCTGCTGACAAATTTCTTCTGGGTGCTCGTGTGCATAAAAAAACTGCGCAGACCATAAAAGTCTGCACAGGCGTAAATAAGTATGATTCCTCCATTAAGTAATTTTATCCGCATAAGTCAGCATCGTCCATGAGGGCGTCGATATAAGGAATTGTCAGAAGCGCCCCGAAGTTTAGGAACGCAGAATCAAGCCTGCACCAGTATTCATTATATCCGCGCCAGTCTGTGGACACATAGGCCGATTCTATTGCGGCAAACTCGTATTTTCCTGTTATCTTGTTATATTCATGGATTTCGTATGATACAACGTCAGAAAACAGGAGATAGTCCAGCCGGAAGATGTTATCCAGTATCATTCGCATGCTGCCGGATACCATGTCGTAATTTCTCCTCATGATTTCCGAAAGCCACCTGTTGGAAAATCGGTGAATCTTTACGTCCTCCTGCATGTACCATTCCGTGTCATATGACTGGTTGAACAAGTTGAGGACATTTGTATGCGTGTAGTCATTTTCTTTCATGACCAGGCGGCAGTTTTCCTCCATTTCCGCTATTGCGTCGTCAATGGATGCAATATCATAAATGCCTTCTGTCAGTTCATCCATGCGGTAGGCTGTTGTCTCATGATGGTATCCGTACGCATCAAACACTTTTTTAATAAGCAGGTCCATAAGCCCGGACTGGTCGTTAATCCTGTCAAGGCATAGGATGTTTCCGAACGTATCCACCTCCATGTCTATGATATCTGACAGGTCCACGTCGATCAGCCCCTCCCTGACAAGTATAAGAAAAACAGTCAGGAAAAGTTTCCTGAGTACGGCGATATAACACAGCCTTGCCGCCGAAAATGTAAAACACTCCATTCTGTATCCGAATAGTGTGGTATTGTCCAGACTGCTGCAGCCGTAATCGTCCACAGGCATATAGACAGGATACAGTTCGTCGGCCATGCCCAGTATTCCCGGGAATATTTTTTTAATCCTTCCATTCTTGCTTTCCATCTGTATCCTCCTTTAAGACTTTTCCGTAAAAATAAATTCTGTCCAGTTCTTCTGCCGCTTTTTCAAGGTAATACAGGTATACCGGGAGCAGCGGTGAAATATCGGCATAATCAAACGAAACCTCAAAATCACTGTCCGAGCCGATAATCTGCGACCTTGTTGCGGCAGATTCATAGTTGTTCGTATAGTCAGCCAGTATGGTTGCCTTGGGCCGCCACAATAATCTGCTGAGCTCCCTGCATTTTTCAGGGAAACTCCGAGCATTCCTGTCATTTATGCCGCTGTTTTCCAGCGCTTCTGCAATCTTCTCTGAAATGGGGCTCGTCAGTACAAATATCCCTTCAATGAACAGTGTATTATTAAGGGAATATTTCATTTCATTTCTTGTTTCACTGGATATTTCAACGCCCATTGAATGCAGCTGCCTGGTATTGTCACGCGATTCCATGAAAAAAACGGCTGCCTGAATGATGGGATTTTCCCCTGGTTTATCTGTAGCCGAATAAAGTTCTGGGGAATACAATCCTGTGAAACACAATTCCGTGGAACACAGTTCCATGCATTCCTTTTCAGAGAAAACCGTCCACAGCCCGAGGTTATTTTTCTTTCTCACGTCCTGAAAAAAACTGTACATAAATTCAGACAGCTCAGAAAATGCATTTTTCCTGCTGAGGCATCCCGTATACGGTTCGTACATCTCTACCCACTGCATTGCATAATAATTGCAGCCTGCATAATCCTCTTCTTCCTCATCTTCCTGGTACACCATGTCGTAGAGATAACGCGGCAGCTTTTTAGTCATCAGAGATGGGAGTTCCAGGTCTGTATCTACCCGCACCCCCAGCTCTCTCAGCTTTAGGAGACTGTATACTGCAAGGGTATAAAGGTATACGCAGTCGTTCACATCCATTGTAAAACCCGGACGTTTGTATCTGCTGTCAAGCGCAAGGAGCCTGTCCATCTCTGCAAAATAAAGGTCAAGATTCCCTGACATATCCCTGTTCCTCCTCATCATATTCGCACACATAAAAACGCTGGAACATCTTGAATGCATGGAAGTATGTAATGCCTCCGGGTACCTGGTGCGCGTTCTCCCGGCACATGATTATGCCCGCAATGAACGCAAAGCATATGTCCGCCGCGTAACAGTTTGTCGCAAAATGCTGCGGCGCTGCATTGTTAAGTTCCTCACAGCTCATCTCGTTTACCGGTTTTCCCAGGTCGTTTATGATGTCCGGGTAATACCAGAACCTGTCTGGTGAAGTGATGGTGTATGCATGCCTTTTGGCAATGACTACCTCGCCGCTTACGTCCTCGTTAGCGGGATCTATAAAAAATGTCGTTCCCAGGAATGAAACCTTTTCAAACCAGTTATGGCATATTTTCCTTGCGGCATGGTTATCAACACAGCTTACCAGGATGTTAATGTCGCTGGAACTGCCTGAAATGTAGTCCCCTTCCCTGTTCAGGGACTCAAAGATCCGGTCAAGGTCCGCTGTTGTAAGAATATAGTGCGGATAACTGTCAAGCTTTACATGAAGGCACGATTCGATATTTTCCGCCAGAATGACTGCCTTGTTTTCACCCAGGTCTTCGCCGTCAAAAGGCTGCCTGTCCATATTTTTGTATTCAACGGTGTCGCCATCGGCAATTGCCACATTTATGACTAAATTTCCCGTGTCTCCTGAGAGAAACCTTGCAAGCCTTGCAATCAGGTTGCCGCCGGTTCCCCCGCATCCGATAATGCAGATGTTCACTTTCATAAAAAATGCCATGTTTTCCTCCTTTAATAAATGCGCGGTTTAGCGCATAAAAGGGGCATTGAAAATGCCCCTTATTCAATAGTGTTTATAAAAACTGCTCCTTTTATTTACCTGTGCATATATGGATGTATCGCGGAGAGATTTTTGGCAGTCCAGAGATCTTCTGCCCTTTCCCCAGTGTTTTTGTCAAAGACATCAAAGGTATGGATGGTTATGTAATGTCCCCCTGTCCCTGCACGCATTTTCATGCGGGGCACTGGAAAATCAAAATTTCCTGTTACGCCGTAAATGCCATCCGCTTTCTCGTTCTCGTCATCAGTGACAGAAAAATACGGGTTGTACATTCCGTGTGAATGAAACGTTCCGACTGTCCACATATGTTTCTGTATGTCATTGTCATTCCAGTAGTCTACACTGGAAGGCGTCACCTCCTGCTGTGGCACGTACAGAAAATAAGCTTCTTTATCCGGGTTCCACAGGATGTTTACAAGGCTTTCCGTCCCGTATGTGCAGTAGACTTTCTGAAAGAAACTGCACATGGAACGCAGCATGCGGTATGGGATTTTGGACATTTTCCATGTCATTTCTCCCTGTCCTGAACCGTCTGTCGCTGCCCGAATCTGCATGAATGGCGTATTGCTTATTCTGTAATGGATACCGCCTTCATCGAAATATTTCACGCTTCCGCGTTTTCCGCCCACTATGGTCGCTATAATCATATTTGTTTTTTCATCATACTCGATTTTTGTCCGCTCTCTGGAATATTCCGGTCTGTCCTTTTCAAGGTACTTCTGGATTTCCCTCTCCGTGACCTCCTTTTTGCCGCCGAACATTTCCGGCGTGAGCTGTATTTTCTCGTAGATAAGTGAAAGCATTGCATCAGACGGGTACAGTGTCTCTTTTTTTTCGGTCTTGTTGATTGCCGCGAACTTTTTCTTGTACAGCACCCTGACAAAATTCAGTTTTTCATTGACGTAAAGCTGTCCGTGTCCGCCTTTGTACGTCGGTTCTTTTGACTCGACAAAACGGAGAAAATTGTTCGTCGTCAGAAGACTCTGTATGGATTGTCTTGCCTTCGGCTGCGTTTCCCCAGACGGTGTTTCCTCATTTCCGGGTTCCTCTTCATCACCGGGCATATGGTCATCTGTGGCATCTTCCGGGGCACTTTTCTTTTTGGTGCCCATGCCGTTTACAAATTCCCTGAGCTCATCCTCACTGATTGCAATACTGGTACCGGCTCCAAGAACTGCCGTGACCGGAAACGTCAGGTTTCCAATACTGCTCGACCCATCCATTGAATAGAGGAGCGTGATCGTGCTGCCCTCATGGAGCAGGTCGATACCCGTTCCTGACTGTTCGGATGCATACCGGATCAGTTTCTCGTATGCAATCTCTGGGAGTCCTTCTGTTACGGGTGAGATATCCATAATCTCGTCGCCAAACCGCACCTCGAGGTCTTCCGTGATTTTCAGGCTTCCTTTTTTGACACAGTTGTATGCCTGCGGTATGAGCAGCATTGTTTTCTCGTCAAGAACCTCAGTTGTGAAGTTCTTAAAACAGCCGTGTCTCTCCCTGGCTTCCTTCAGGATTTCGCTTTCTGTCAGCTCTTCTGGAAATTCGTCCCCGCCTATGATAACGGGTTCTGTATAGTTGCTGTACAAGGTTACCGGCAGCCTGTACCTGACAGGTTTTGTGCCTTTTTTGCTTTCTTTTTTTGTGCCCTGCTTTTTTTCAGGCTTTTTTGCTTCCTCCTTCTTCATGTCTGGTATTAATGTGCTCTGGAAAAATGAAGTTAAATCCATGATGGTCCTCCTTTAAAAATGAAATTTCTCCTCAATCTGTTTCACTGTGGTCTGACTCTTCACAAGGTATTCTCCGGGAAACCCTCCGTCCAGTGCTGCAAGATGGATCAGCAGCCCCCTCTGCATACAAAACTCTTCCTTCTGGATAACGTGTTTTCCGGCCATATAGTAATCGTCATTAATTTCTGAGCCGAAAAAGCTGGAAATAATACCCTGGAAATCGGATATTTCCTGTACGGGCGGGTGTTTTGTTTCGCCCCAGCATACACTTCCTCCATATGAATCCACGTTGCCAAACGGGAACGCGTACAGCTGCGTGTCTGTCCCCAGTTCGGAGCAGTCCCTGATCCTAGTCGCAAACACCCGTGTTACGGACAGGCGCCCGTTTTCCGATTCAAAATAAAACAGAAGTGACGGGAATGGCACGATATAGATGTGTCCCACATAATTCAGCACCTGTCTGCCGGCGGGGATGAAGAATAAGGCCCTCATGGAGCTTCCATTTCCTGCCCCGATCACAAGCCCTCTGGTCTGCCCGGGTCCGGTAAACATTCCGGGCGGGTTGAAATAATATGTCCATTCCGATCTGGACAAAGCATTATTGCTTTTCAGAATGATACCATAAAAATCCTCCAGTTTAATCTTCTTTCTTGATACTTTTCCGTCATTGTCCGAGACCTCGCAGGTTACCATGCCTGCCTCGCCAGAATCGATTGTAAATATTGTGTGCACTGTGGCTCCTCCCTTAAAAAATAAATTTTTTCTTTTTCTGTCCCTGTATCCTGTGGATACTGTCTGTCATGAACCTGCAGAACCGGAAACTGCCCTCTGCTTTTCTTAACAGCAGCTCCGTTTTTGGAATGAGCCTTTCGATGTCCTCAATTGAAATGTCCATCCCGTACAGCTCACCGACAGTCCTGGCATTCAGGATCTGGAAAAAAATATCCTCGTCCCTGTCCGCGCTGTTCGGCAGATTTCCGGCTTCCTTTAAGCCTTCCAGGAACTTTTTTAAAAATTCTTCATTTGCTGTTTCCATACAGCCCTCCTTTTTATTACAGGCACAAAAAAAGCATCCGTGCGGTATACGCATTGATGCCATAAATGTGCCTTTATTGATGCCTTGCGGCTGGTCTTCCCATATCAGGGAAAAACATAAAAAATAACAGATACAGGTGGATTGTAGCATAAAGGTGCTGATTAATCAACAGGAATTTTAACCGGATGGGAAGGATATCTTTAGACAGAAACAGTGCAATAAAGTTTATGGGCTTTATTGCACTATTTTGTCAGTCAGTGATCCTCTTTTATTAAATTTTCATCATTATGCCGATCAGACTGGCATGGAGAGTTTTTCCTGAATTTCCAAAACCTCTTCCTCTGTCATGCTCAGTATTTCCGCAATGTCCTCAACAGAAAAACCCTGTTTCAATGCCTTTTCTGCAGCTTTTTCTGTAACTTCTTTAGTAACTTTTTCCGTTACCTTTACAGTTGCCTCCTTTACGGCGCGGATTTTTTCATCCTCAAATAACTGTCCTACTTTTGTCATACCCAGATACCTCCTTATCATGTCCATGTTTTCTTCTTCGATCACCTTATCTGCAAATACCGCAATCCCGGACAGGACAAAAACCCGCTGTTCCTCGTCCTCCATCTGGTTTGCCATGTGCACGGACTGTCCGATCGATTTGTTCTTCTCATCCTTCCCCCTGTATGTCAGCGGTAAAATGATAAACTCCATAAGCTCCTCTTCGCTGAGCGGAATCCTGTCTGCAACTTTCTGGTAAAGCCGCCTGGAAATTTCTTCCGAATTCATTTCTGAAAGAAAAACAGACTGTGTTTCCAGTTTCAGGCAGCCTGCATCCAGCAGGTCGGAAGTCTCTGACCGCTCCACATCCGCCGTATATATTACAATCATACGGACAATCACGTCTTTTTTCCACTGTCTGCCGTAATGTTCTGATACATGATTGACATATCTTACATATTTGTGCTTGTTTCTTTTTTTATAATCACTCTCATAATCAATGACTGCAATTGTATTGTCTTCCAGAAGAAACACGTTGTCAATCTTCAGTTCGTTTGCCATAATCTGCGGGATATTCGTCGGTAACGCCTGTCTGACCGGTGGCAGGTTCAGACCATATACTTTCAGTGACTTACCCTGAAACCGCTCAGCAAACAGCTTTGATGTAATGTCTTTGTTCTGATATGCTATTTCACACATTTTTTCACCTTTCTTATCCTTTGAATGAAACTCTCTTTTTATTTTACCACAATCCGTCTGTGAAAAAAATAAAAACTTTTCACAGATAGAAGTGCCTACTGATACTGTGTCACCTTACATGCTGCCGGGAACTGTATTTTATTTTCCCTGGCAGTATGTAAAGTTGTTGTTTTCCTCTTAAAATACGCTGCTATGGTTCATAGACCGGGAAAAGGTACTGCGCATCCTCCGTGTAGGATTTTACAAACCTGTATATAGGCACGTTTGGACAGCATATGGCAATCCCGTCGCGGACTGGCGTCTGAACGCAGGATAAAAGACACTGCGAAAATGCCTCGCTCTTCCTGCCAAGCTGTTCCATCTCCCTCTGGGCTTTTAAATGGCAGCGTTCTTCCCTTGTCAGCTCATAGCATTTTGCTTTTGCATATTCCTCCTCTTCTTCAATGTATTCTACAGGTTCCCCTGTTTCTTCTGGTTCATCTTCATCATAATCAGAATCACTTCCAGAATTGTCAGTATTTACCTTATTATGTTTCAGGTAGCTGCTGACATTTTTAATGATTTTCTCAAGCGCCCTGTGTATTGCACTGGCAGTTCGTTTCTCCGTCCTGTGTTCCGTTTCAGGTTTGTCAGTATCATCATCTGGAATATTTCCATGATCCTCCCCTCCCGTCTGCACAGGACTTACGTAAAAGACTGTTTTCTGCCCATGTCCGGGACTCCTAACCCAAACGGGAGTCCGAAGATATTAAATTTCTTCTCGGATACCGTATTTTCAGGCTGGGACAATGGGGAAATGCAGTTTTTGGCACCGTTCTGCCTTGCTGCTTCCCATCTCCTGTCAAAATCATCCTGATCATCAGACTGCCCAGCAGAGTCTTCCACATTATCTGCCGTAAATCCTGTATCGTCTTCATATGCATTGTCCATCATGTCGGAAACTATTGTATTTTCCATAGTGTCAGCGGACATAGGGCTGTTCTTTAACGACTGTCGTCCGTAATCCTCATACTGTATGGATTCATCAGTCAGTCCGACGTTGGTTTTCATACGGTCCGCGTCATCAGGTAAATTGCAGTCTCCTGAAAGACAATTATTTTCCAGACTTTCTGTATCAAACCTTCCCTGCGGTTCACGTTTTAAATCCGGCAGGAAATCCATGAGTGCCTGTTCGAGATCCGGCAGAACATATATATTCCTGTCTATCCTGTTTTCTACTACAGGACTGTCAGTCGTGTTTTCCGCCTGTTTTAAAACAATGCTGTCTGGTTCCGGCTCCGAAATGGGAGTTGTATCCTGTACTGCCCTGACAGGTGTTTCTTTCTGCGCTGTCTGAGCTGATTTTACCGGCTGAATGACTTCCCTGGTCTTTTTCGTGTCCATACAGGGGGAATCTTTATGAAGTTTCCTCACAATACTTATAATTCCCCCGTACATGGCATAGGTGTCCGACTCTTTTCGCATTCCTTTTTCAAGCCCGGCTGTCGCTTCTGCCAGGCTGTTGAGCTGCGACATGCCGTATCCCGTAGTTTCCTCCTTTAAAAGACGGATGTATTCCATGTTGCTGTTGTCGGGCGTTATCCCCGTTTTCAGCAGTACCATGTCAACGGCTGTCCTCATGAGGTCTTTCGCGAAAAGACGCATTGACCTACCTTCGGAAACAAAGCTGTTTAACTGTTCCATGCACAGGCTTAAATCTCCCGAAAGCATGGCTGAAATAAATTCCACGGTAAATGTATAATGGTTGATGCCAAGCAGCATTTCCACATCGCTTTCCGTGATGTTTTTGCTCTGCATCGACATCTGCTCTAGTAAGGACAGGACGTTGCGCATGCTTCCGTCGGCATAGGCCGCCAGGAGGTTCAGCGCGTTGTCCGATATTTTTATTCCGTGCTTTTTTGCTGTCTCCCCGGCATGCCTTGCCAGCATGCCCGCGGAAATAGACTCAAAACGGTATATCGGCGCTCTTGAGCGTATTGTTTCAGGAAGTGCCGTCTCATCTGTCGTACATAGGATAAACATGACATGCTCTGGCGGTTCTTCAAGCGTCTTTAGCAGTGCGTCCCATGCGGAGGGTGAAATCCTGTGGCATTCGTCGATGATGATCACCCTGTATCTCGACATGGGTATGTAGTTGATCTCCTTCATCAGCTTCCTTGCTGCATCCACACCATTATTGCTTGCGCCATCTATCTCGATGACATCCGTCCCTGACCTGTCGAGTATGCTCTTACAGCTTGCACATTTCAGGCAGGGGTTCCCGTTTTCATCCCTGTTTTCGCAGTTTGCCGCGCGTGCAATGATCCGCGCGACGGTTGTCTTGCCTGTCCCGTATTTGCCGCAGAGTATGATGCTGTTAAAGAATACACCCCTTTTTGCCTGCGACTGTAGATTTTTTATGACAAATTCCTGTTCCTTTACGTCATCAAATGTCTGTGGTCTTTCATCAGCATACAGCATAATAATCCTCCATTTCCATGAATGCCTCTGGATTGATTAATCCCATGAGAAATTCGAAATAATCATTTTTATTGTATCTCCCTTTTATAGTGCACGCCCCGGAAAGCGATGCGCTCTTTCGGAGCAGAAACAGAAGCTCCTCCTCCATGTACAGCCTGGATATGCCCCCAAAATCGAGGCGGTATCTGGAATTTGCGCCGGCATTCTGTATCAGCGTGCCCTTGAACAGCTCCGCCAATGCAAAAAAGAACGATTCCGTCTGAAAACTGTCAAAAGTCTCGACAATGCTGTCACTGTCTTTTTCCTTCAGGCAGTGCCCTGCTTCAAGGATATGACGGAGCCCGTTCTTTCCCTCCGCAGTTAAAAGCACTTTTATGATGTTTCCTGTCTCTTTCAGATATTTTTCATCCTGTGAAAGTCTGACATACCTTCCCGGGGCTCCCTTGCATCCCATCAGTGCGGTCTCGTTTACGTTCCCGCCAAAAAAATTCCTGATGGAATCCGTGTCAATTTCCGGGAAACGCAGGATTCCGCACCTGCTCAGAATTGTGTCTGCCGGTTTCTCATGGCACACCAGCAGTACGGTTGAATGTGCCGAACCGTCCTCCAGTGTCTTCAGCAGCCTGTCCTGTGCAGCCTCACTCATTTTGTCCGCGTCGTCTATGACAACGACGTGCGGCCTGTCTGATTTATATATGGTTTTGTCAAATGCATCCTCCAGCATGTCGCCGGTAATTATCCCGGATTCCGGCTCCAGCAGGGTATACAGGGGGCAGGACGAAAGTTTGACGGGTTCTATCCCCAGGTCAGAAGCGGCAATCCTTTCGGAAATCTGCCTTTTTCCCATTCCTTTTTCCCCTAAAAGCACCATGCTGACACCTTTGTTACTGCATCTTGCACGTACCTGTAAATCAGTTACTCTATTCATCAGTAGTTCCATTTTTAACCTCTTTCTGTTCAAATTTTTTCTTTTACCCTATAAATGCGTCTGTCAAGTGACGCTGAATAAATGTCCTGGCTCATACTGTATGGATATTTTTTGTCATATTCGGCAAAATCATTTTTATACGAGCCAATAAAAAGCGTATTTTCTACTGCCGATTTTACAAGCTGTGCCTCCACGGTTCCGGGCGGTACCCTGCACGCAATGGCACTGAATATGTGCAGAAGTTCCGCCCTGCCCTTTCCGCTGATCTTGTGGAAGGCCTGTGTGTCAAGGAGCATCTTATGGGTGTAAAAATCCTCACCTGCCATTCCCTGGCAGATATCTGTTGTAAAAAATATCCCACGCCTTACCAGCATTTTGGCTGACGCAAGCCCGCTGAGCAGAGCTGCCGTGAGCGCGATGGAAATGTTGCATTTCACAAGGCTTGCTACCCGCAGTTCATAGTATGTTCTTGCCGCGGCTTCGGAAGTGTACGTAAGCAGTCCGCCTATATATGAAAAAGCGCCCTTTACGCTCAGAGGCAGCATGGCGATCTCCTCCATCCTCCCGGCCGGCAGGAGTTCGTCTGCCAGGTTTCTGTATGGCTCCTCAATATACGACATGATTTTACAGATCCATTCAAATGCCCGTTTTTTGGAATCGCCGCTGATCGTCTCGATATAATCAGAAACTTCGTAGTATTCCGCCTCCTCCATCCTGTCAATCGTAAGGTCAGGCTTTCCCGCATATACAGTATACCGCCCCTGTACCAGGACGACGGTGCCCGTATACCTTTCATATTCGGGGATGATGTTTTCTGCCCACACTCTGCCCCTGATCCATCCTGTCACATCCCGCAGAACAATGTCCTGCCATTTCGTGCCGCTGTCGTTTGAGTTGTAGGTGACGCTTTCAAGGTAGAAAATTTCGGCAAACTTGTCATCATGGTATTTTCCACCGATGATATCCCTTGCAAATGTGGTCTTTTTGTACCTGCCGCATTCTAATAGCTGCATTCTGGTGTCCTCCTTTTTCATGAAATTCATTGGAATCTGTTCCCTCCTTTGTCATGTGGTTAGCTGTGCTGTTTCTGCAACAAAAAAGCACGCATAGAAAAACCTATGCGTGCATCAACACTGGTTACGTGGCCTGTAAGGCCTGCGTTTTCCCAAAGGGAAAGAAACATATGATTAAAAAGATACGTTACTAAAGTAGCATAAACAGGAGACTTAATCAAGCGTATAATTGACTTGTCTATCAAAATTCTGTATTAATTGTGTATTGTAATCATAAATTTTCGACGATAGTCTGTACATCGCTAATGTTGCAGCTGCAGTCCATTGCTATCTGTAAGGATGTCAGTCCTTCCCTATGCTTCTTTATGATCTCTGCCGCCAGTGCAAGTCCCTCGTGCCGGCCGTCAGTATGATTATGTCCCTCGTACCGGCTGTGGGCTGACTGTTCATATAGTTCTGCGATCAGCATATCCTATCCCCCTTTTCATGTCAGAATGATTCTGTTATGTATTTATCGGAATATGGTGATATTAATTTATATGCGTCTGGTATTTTTATCCGCTGCATTTAATATTTCTGGCTTAAAAAAGCAGCTTTTACATTTACTGTAAAAACTGCTTGAGTATTTTACTGCTTAAAATGTGCTTCCCGGCCTGATTCAGATCCCGACATAAAATGATAACTTTGCCATATTAGCATAATAAGTGCATTAATGCAAGGAGATTATAAAATAAGTATAAATAATCCCCCTATGCTTCTTTCCAGTATTTCTGCATTAAATCCTCTGTATATATTCCGTCGAGGAAGTATTTCTTGCTGACTTTGGCACTGGTCAGGTTCCTGCTTAGGCCCAGCTCCTGACAGGTTTCGATCATTCCTTTTATGCCTTCTTCCCTGCCTTTTACAATACCTTCTTCCCTGCCTTCATTCCGTTCATAGCTCCTCACAGCATTCATGTCGGCCTGCGCATATTTTTCTGCTAATAACATGGCTCTTACCTCCTTATTTTCAGACAATTCTTTTACCTCCGCAATGATGGCTTTCATGAAATTTTTATCCTTTGCGGATTCAAGTACCTTTTCATCATTAATGTCAGCTATAAGGCTTAATAAAACCTGCAGCTCATCAAGATTGTTGCCGTTATTGTCATGTTCACCGTTCCTGTTTTCCCTGAACTGTTTCAGGCATTCGTCAAGCTGCACGAACACGATCGTCATCATGGAGTCAAACGACAGGCCCGAATCAGCAGTCCTTTTCGTAAACCTGTGTATGTACCTTTCACTTGTCTCGTTGAACTTCTTAAATTCCCTGGGACTGTTCTTCATCAGCACTACGAGCAGGACGCCTGGCGTATTTGAATATGAAATTCCAGATTTTCTCTGCCCCTCTTCCACGCTGTATGAAAGCATCAGCATGTCAGACGCATACAGCTCTGCCCTTTTGAAGATAAAATCCTGCAGGGATATCTGGAATTCCGTATCAGAATGCCTGCCGTCCTTTAATTTGGCAGGCTCGTCGAAAATAATCTTCTTGGAATCCTTTGACTGCATGAATCCCTCATTCGCATAACTGCCCTCAATTTCAATGGAGGCATCCTGCAATACATTCTTTAGCAGGTATGCAAGACGCTCCCTGTGCGAATCCGCGCTGAAAATCCGCTTGGCTATGGTATCTGAAAGCAGGGACGGCAGCTTCCTGCCCGCCAGTACATCTGCAATCTCATTTCGGTCCTGCTCTTCAAGCATTCCCAGAAGCTGGTTCTCGTATTCATTTATACGTTCATTGTCCTGTTCTTTTATCAGCAGTTCCACAATGTCTGAAACAGCCTGTTTCCTTTGTTTATCCATGTAATAATGTTCTCTCCCTGTATTCCGAACTGCGGCTGGTGAAAGGAAGTTTTCTTTCCCTTTCATTATAACACGCAGTCCCATAATGTCAAAATGTTTCCTCCGGTTAAAGATACCTTGCATAGTCAAACCCTATGGTATCATAGCTTTCATGGAAGTATTTAATCGCATACTGTCTCTGCGCGGGCATCATGTCGGGAAATTCCTTATAGAGATGTTCCCCGGCATAAGGACATCCGAGACAGCCTGTACCTGTCAGGTGGCTGCACTTCCCGCTGTCAGCGACCTGCTCAAGGTGGTAATAGTCCCGTGTGTATGGATATATCTTTTCGATATTAAAGCAGTCATACATACACAGGCACTCCAGGTCCGTGAAATCATACAGCGGACAGAATTCACCCGATTTCTGCATGCACTGCCGGTAGCTTATGTTCCGCAGCATGCTGTTTGACTTCCGTACCCCGATGATGGGGCGTTTTCCCTGTTCCAAACCATATTGGTTAAGCGGTTCCTCCTTGGTCTTGACACAGCAGTACGGTGATACCTTGTGCAGCTTCCCATTCATCAGGAGACTGCCCGCCGTGTTGTTCAGCCTGAAATATTTTGTGTCCGTGCCATAAATGTTGTTCATCAGGTAACGCCGCCTGCTCCCGGACTGGTATCGGTGTATCATGCCATCAGTCCGTTTGTTGAAGCACGGTATGCCGTAAATGTCCTTTACATCCTGCAGTGTCATGGACGGGTACAGCACGGTGTCCGCGCACTCCATGATGCGCTGCATGACCTGCGGGTAAAACATGGAGTTTACGACGGAGACAATACGGATCTTATAACCGTCATCAAACATGCCGCTGAGCCGTATGAACCAGTACAGCAGGTAGCTCTCAAACCCTCCCGAAAAAGAAAGGTAGAAATTCTCAGGACCGGCATCATAGATTTTGAACCTGAACCGGTCGGAAAGTCTGTTTGCGGCATTCCGGGCGGTCATTGCGATAAATTTCTTCTGGTTTTCGTCAGCGTATGGGAAGTATTTCATTTCCTTCTCCTCTTTTCCCCATGCGGATGCAGCACTGCAGCTGCATTGATTAATGCCATCATGAATGCAGAATCCACATCGCTCCCGCTTTTGAGGCTGTTTACGCCTCTCTGCAGACAGGCATATGCCTTTGCATACTGTGCAGAGCTGTACATAGAATAGGAATCATTTAACTGGTATGAATTTATTCCTAAAGTTCCTAATATCTCTCTGCGCGGCATTTCAGGAAAAAGGTCTGCCTTGTAGCATATCCTGATCTGGCTGAGCACAAGACTTAAAAGACCGATCCTGTTTTCATCGTTTTCCCTTATAAGTCTGGACGCTAGCTGCATCATTTCAGTTTTCTTTCCGCAAAGCATCAGTTTTGACAGCTCATACGCTTTCTGCGTAAATGTTTCCGAAATGAAATATTCAACCGTCTCCTGGTCAATCTGTCCGGCATTTCCGATCATGTCCGTATACTTCATGACACGATAAAGATCATAATCCTCCTCGTACTGGTATCCCCGCAGCCTCTGCATAAGGATATCCCTGTGCCTGTCCACTTCTTCGGGAGAAAACGCGTATTTCCGCACGAGGCGTTTTTTTACGCTCCTGTAGACATCGCCCTCGGATGCCTTTGGAAATTCCATGACGCAGCCTTTTTGGGACAGGGTTTTATAAACCTCGCTTCGTTTGTCCGGGTGCCGTGTACAAAGATACAGGTCGGTGTGTTCCGACGGACTCTGGATATAGTCTGTCAACGATTTTTGCTTTGTGCCAGCCCCGGCATTCTGTAATTGTACCACGACAATCTTTTTCTCCTCCAGGAATGGCGCGGATATGCACTGCATGTACAGGCTGTCGTCCCATTCTTCCGCATACACTGCATTGACTTCCGGGGTTTCCAGTCCTGCAGCCTCCTTTTTGATGTGCATGTCATAAAGGTATCTGTCCCCGTAAACAAGTAATATCATTTTTCCTCCTTTTCCGGCATTAAAAAAGCAGTCCCCCGCGCAAAAGCGCAGAAACTGCATCAATGCCTGTGATATTAGGTTTTTGACCGCCATAAGCTATGGCATACATAAAAGTAAAATGGTTACCTCGAAATGATACCATAAAAAGATATTTGCTTCAATGTTTATTTTTTTGAGATGTTTATAACAGGGAATTCTTTATGGCTGTTTTTCCTTTATGCTGCGCAGAAGGCGTCTCCTGATTTTCCATTCTGTGACAAATGAAACGATGCATCTCCTGAAATAATATGCCATTGCTGCCATAATCCCTGATAACGTGATGGCTGCAAGGATAAGCTGCGGCCAGCCTGAAAATATAAATGTCGGCAGCTTAACCGCCTTTGTCCTGAGCACCATATAAACAAGCTGATAAATTACATTTACAAGGATCATTGAAAGCACGCAGATATATGTCTTTTTAAATTCACTTTTTGTTGTAAAACCATTCCCGATCCTGTCCAGCTCGGATGTGTCCATATCAACGCACGCCGCCGTAAAGGTGCATACCATATATGGGTTTTTCGGATAGGTTTCTGATGTCTGTACGCCCATCATACGGAGACTGTCCCTAGTTTTTTTCAGGATGATTTCCCTGTACCTGTCAATCAGGCCAAAATCACAGTTAAAACCGGCAATCTCCCGCAGCTCCATGAGATTTATCATGGAATAAAGGTTGCAGACAGCCGTCATTTCTTCATTCCTTTTGGCAGTCCGTATCTCGTCAAGCGACCTTTCACAAAAGAAAAGCACGATGTCTGCCATAAACCGTGTTTCGTCGAAGTTTTTTTCCGGGTTCCTTTCTTTCAAAACTTTATTGTTCCCGCAGTTTTTTTTAATATTTGTCATTATCTGTACCCCCATTTCTATTTTTCTTCCCTGAAATACTGATATAAAAAGAGGTATTTTGTCAATGCGGGATATAAAAATGTTAAAATTTTTTTTGCGGTACTGGTGACAGGTTAACAAAAAACGGCATAACCGTTAGGTTAAACCGTCTTTTGATTCTATTTTTCTTAAATCACAACCCCTTTACTGCGAGATTGTTTTTAATGTTTCCTCACTTTAGTCCATTCTGCACCTGACATTCTCCTTTATCCATTTCAGGACAAAATCGAGTCCCAGCTCATACATGCAGTAATCGTAGAGCTGCCGGTTATATTCTCTTAGCCTCCTGTACTTTGCAAAACCGTTCAGGTGGCAGCCGACAGGGCAGAACATGCATCCTGTCCGCTGCTCCCCCGTGCACTGGAGTTTTCCGTCCCTGCCTTTGATGATGTTTCCGTATGGCGGTGCAATTCCGATGTTATGCCTGACTATGTACCACAATATGTCCTGCTCGGTCCAGAATGCCATGGGTTTGCTCATGACGCGCCGGCTGGCAAAACTGTTACAGCCTGTTTTCAGGTAAGCCGTCTTTCTTCTTTCCGATTCTTCAGCAAGCAGCGCAACAATAGGCTTTTTTCCGCTCTCGTTTTCATACTGTATGAGGGGATTTTCCTTCATCTCAAGGCAGCACTGGTCTGAGATCAGGAAAGGTGCATCCATCAGGAAGCTCCAGTTGTTAAACCGTTTACGGTATTTGTCCGGCATCCCGTTTTTATCTGTGCCGTTCATTTTCCTTACTGCCCATGGGACTCCCCGGCGGGCTGCTTCCACTGTATTTGCAACTTCTTTTCCCGGAAAACACCATCCGCATTCTTCAATGATCTGTTTCAGGCCTTTTTTGGGTTTCAGAGTGCGGACATTATCAAACTGCTTTATGAAGCTCCTGATCTGGGGAAATTCCATCCATGTATCAACGTATACTGCTTCAATGCTGGGGTACATACTTCGTACTATATTAAATAGTACGTAAGAATCCTTGCCCCCGCTCAGGCTCAGGTATACGCCATCTGTTCCGTATCTGTCCACGAAATTTCGTATACGGTCCCTGGTCATACCTTCCTTGACATACAGCGGCAGCGCCTGTCGGTATCTCAGGAGTTCTGGGCTTATGGCATACTTTTCCTCCATTTGTTCTCCTCCGTTTTGACGTGCAAAACATCTGTTTATACATGTTCCTCCTCATCATCTTGTCCAGTGGCAGTATCAATGGTATTCACGATCTCCCATGCGTCTCCCACGGACATGCCTGCTGATTTTGTAAGGTAATTGTATATTGTGCTTATTTCGCTCATTTTAATCTCCTTCTTAAAAAATATTCTGCTGTCATACCATCCGCAGTAGGTCCGTACTTTGTTCATAGATGTATAAATTGTCTGAAAGTACTTCTTCTGCAGCTACTTCCACCCTGTTAATATCCCATATTATTTCCTTTATCTGCCCGCTTTCTATGAGATTGGCATGCGGCAGAATCAGCATTTCATGGATGGACGACGGGATGACGTACAGATCACTTCTGCATGCTGCCACAAAATCCCTGAGCAGGCCCGGATATAGTATACATGCGGCACCAAGAACTTTTGACTCATTTCGTAATACATACATGGAGACAGCATCGCACGGATCTCCGAAATCCATTATATCTGCCAGTTCACCCAATACTTCACTCATGCTTTTTAATTCGTATTTTCGCAGGAGCGGTGTATTAATGAACGCTGTCCTGTACAGTTCTTCCGTGTCAACATTCCATATATTCATGTATTTATTGCGGATCAGTATACTGTCCGTGTCCTCCTGCGATATGAGGTATTCAAATACGATGGACAAGTCGTGGAACGGTACATGGGGTATGTGTTCCAGTAACTCCCTGTTCTTTTCCGTGTTTACCAGCTTATACACAATACGCTCCTTTGCGGATGCATAATTCAAGAAATCACCCATGTCAATGCTTCTGTCGATCTTATTCTTTTCATATGTGTCCATGACAGTGTCGGTTATTATGCCAATAGTGGCTGTACCGTTCCGGTATGCTTCATAATGGTCATTAAGGTAAATGATTGCGGAGATATTACATCCATCCTGTAAGATCGTGATTCCATTTAATACAATACCGTTATTTTTTATTGTTGTGACAAGCTGCACACTGCAGTCGCCGCATACCCTTTTTTCAGCCTCGTTCCTTACCAGTTCCATAAAAGTTGTAAATTCCATAATTTAATCTTCTCCTTTTTTATTTTTCCTCTTTTTTGCTGCCTTTTGGCGAATTTCTCCTCCTTTTTAAATTTGGGTAATTGAGTAGGGGAATGTCCTTCTCCACTGCTCGCCGCGCCGGGCACCCGTCAGCCTTAGCTGACATATTCCATATGTAAAAAACTTCCATATATGGTTTTTCACATTGGTGCCCGTGTGCAAAAAAGGCACCAATGCAAAAATGCATCAGTGCCTAAATCACCCATGTTACTGCCTTCTGGCTGCTGTCCTGAAAACAGGACTACATAAATTAATTAAAATTACGCTGAAAGCATACCATAATAAATGTATTTAATCAACAATAATTTTTATGCCGCTCCTTTCCCGCCGTTGTCCGGCAGCCTTACAAATTCAAGCTGAACCGTCCCCCGGTACTCTTTTTCCACGCCATAAAAAGTAATTTCATTGAGCCTGCCTCCTACACGGAAGCTGTCGCCGTACTTTTTCTGCAGGGCTTCCCATTCTTTTGACCAGATGACCATCTCAAGTGTTTTCTCCCCATATGTGACTTTCGACTTTGCACCCCCTTTCGGGAGTGCCCGGAAAGCCTCGAGGAAAGTAACCTTCATCAGTTTTTCAGTCCTGTTCTGCCCATTGCCTTTATCTGCGTGCATGGCGTTTTTTTCTTTCCTGGCGATGCCAAATCGCTTTGCGCAGCGCTTAAAAACATCCTGCACCGCGGAGTCTAGGGCATTGGCAACTGATGTCGGCCTGTCCGAATCCCTGGGGTATATGATGTCCGCCGCGCCGCAGGTACTGCGCACGATTGGAATTCTGTTGTCATCATACAGGACAAGCCTCCCGCTCACCACGCAGCTTTCATGGTTTTCTATTCCGAAACGACATATCTGCGGCGGGTCTGTGAAAAAATTCCAGTTTCCCATACCGACCACGTTATTGAGCCTTTCTTCGACTTTTTCCACGGAAACATAATCCATTTTGGTTGTCGGATGTTTCCTGATGTCCTCCTGCGGGAACTCCGCACCAAGCTGTTCCCATATTTCATTTAACGGTATCCCGTTCATCGTCCTGTCTGTCATTTTTTATCGCTCCTTTTTATATGCCATGCGGCTGCTCAGCATGCGGTTATGCATCCTGCAAGCTCGTTTTTCATTTCAAACTGTTTTAAATCCGTCTCCACCATGATAAGCTCCTTCTGCGCCCTAGTCATGGCGACATAAAACAGTTTCCTTTCGTCAGTATCCCTGACAAATTCCTCACAGTTTAGTATGATGACCACGGGAAATTCCAGCCCCTTGCTCTCATGTGCTGTGAGAAGGTTCAGCCTGTCTGGCCTTGTAAACCAATCTGCTTTTCTGTCATCGGAATACATGATCATCTGTCCCATGCAGGTAAACAGCTCATGGAAATTCTTTATTCCGCCTTCATATATGATTTTCACAATGTCGTCGGCAGCGTGCGGTATCCGTCTGCCGGACAATATTCCCGCTATCCTCTCTACCGCCCTGTCTGGCGCGTGTCCGCCGTACTTGACCTCATACATGGCATGGAAGATCTTTCCCATGACCGCCATATGGCCGCTGCTGTCCGGGTTGTCGCACTGGTACGGCAGGCAAGCCGCTATGCTGTCAAAATTTATCGGAAAAATGTCCCCCGATGCCAGAAGGCTGTCATACAGTGTCTGGTTCTTCATGTGTTCCTTCTTATGTAAAAGTCCCTCCGCGTGGCATGACAGGTACAGCCTGTAAAGGGAGCTGTCTGTCCTGCCGTCGGAAAAACCTTTATAATACAGGTTGAGCAGGTCGTAAACCATCATGAATACCGGGTTCTCCCTGAGGTATGTCTTTGGCGACTGTGACAGCATTCCCTGCGCATTCAGTATGTCTGATGCATGGAACAGCGTCCTGTTATACCTTGCAAGGATTCCGATGTCGCCCGGGCAGTAGCCTTTTAAAATAAGCTGCCGTATGATTCCCGGAAGCTGCTCCATTCTGTACCTTCCCTTAAATACGGGACGGCTGCCTTCCGGCCTGTGGGCGTTTATCCCGCACTCCATCCTGCCCGGGTTGTTTGCAATCAGCAGGCTGCTCGCCTTCAGGATTTTTTCCGCGCTCCTGAAATTGTCGTTCATGAACACGGTCCTGCATCCGGGGTATCTTACCGGCAGGCTGTACAGCATTTTCCCGCAGTCCTTCTCACGGAATGCATATATTGCCTGGTCCGTGTCGCCGACGCACATCAGGTTTCCCTTTCCTGCATCTGTCAGCAAATACAAAAGCTCCGCATCCGTTTTTGAAACGTCCTGGTACTCGTCCGCCATGATGTAATCCCATTTTGCGCCGTAGTATTTAAGTATTTCGGGATTACATTTCAGCAGCTCCAGTGCTTTTGAAATCTGTTCATCATAAGTGATCAGATTTCGTTTCCCCGTCTCCTCCGTGTATATGTCATAGAAACGGAGAATGCCTGAATAATCCATGCTGCCATCTTTCCGGCGCTGCCTTGCGAGATATAAATCCTTGCCGTTTTTATGAATATCCGCAATTGCGGAACGCAGCTTTTCAACAATACCGTACTCGCCAAGCACGTTCTCGTAGGAACAGTCTGCAATCTCCCCTGTCCTTTCATCTGACAGAAGTTCAAGTATGAGCTCCGTTACCCTGATTTTTGTGGCCAGCGTCACTTTCCCGGCGGTATCCTCATTTTCCCTCAGTATTTTCATTCCAAGGGCATTGAAGGTTGTTATATTCGGTTTTTTCACTGTGCAGACCTGCATGGACACCCGTTTCTGTATCTCCCTTGCTGCCTTGTTCGCAAATGTCACGAACAGGATCTTCTCCGGGGGGACGCCCTGCTGTATGAGCCTTATCAATCTCTGTACAAGGGAAAACGTCTTTCCCGAACCGGGAATGGCAATAACGCGCATTACCCCATCCCTGAAATTCCGGATAATTTCCTGTTTCTCCGTAAGTCTGACATCGGAGGGCACGGATTTGTCATCGGTTCTGTTTAAACTGTCATCACAGTCTGTGCTGCTGTTGTTTGTTTCAAAACGGCATATTCCCACGAACTTGCATTTTTCACAGTCTTTTTTCTGCATGCCGGACATGAGTTTATCCATTATTCCCATAAGGGAATTTGTATCTGTCCGGGACAGGATGTCGTTGCTGATGGAGATGGTATTGTCAAGGCGTGTAAATTCAGGATATGCCCCGTTTGTGTCATTTCTTCCACCCATGTAGTAAATGGAAGATCTGTCACAGTCAATTCCGCTGCATTTTAAGGCGCACTGTACTGCAAGAAGCTCCGGGCTGTTTTCCGGTTTCCTTTCCGCAAGCCTTGCGCGGCTGTTGTAGACGGGCCTGCCGGGGCTTATGATGACGGCTTCCTTACTGCCGTTTTCGTCCTCGAACACAAGGTCAATCCTGCACCTGACCGCCCCAAAGCTGTGACTGTTTACACTGACAGGATACCGGACATCCTGTAGTATGTTTTTCTGAACGAGCTTTTGCCTGTTCTGCGCGAGGAATGCCACGAACCGTTCAAGCTTCCTGTAATCCGCCTGTCTTTCCACCTCACATTCCTTTGCACACGCAAAGTCTTCGGGCGCATATTCCTGCTCAAAATACGTTTCCAGTCTGGGCAGGACGGTTTCTTTCTGAATAAACTGTCCCTCATGGATCAGGTCTGTTACCAGGTATTTCACCGCCCTGTTAAAGAGTTTCGTTCTTTTTGAACCTGCATCGAGCAGGTTCAGTTGTGACAGCCTGTAGTATTTTTCACACCCTGTAAGCTGTACAAGCGCTTTCATTTCAATTATTTCCTTTTGCGTAATTTTTCCTCCTTTTCCCTGCGGCATGGCTGTCTGACAGGGGGAATGCCTGTTTTGCAATCGAGTAGGGAATGCCCTTCTCACCTACTCGCGCGCCGGGCACCCGTCAGCGTATGCTGACAATCTTCCTCTGGGTGCCCGTGTGCATAAAAAAAGCACGGACGCAATAATGCATTCGTGCAAAGTTCTTCCCTATATAAGACAACGCCAGCCTGAATCTTCCCATCAGGAAGTGTACATAAATTAAATAAGCTACAGAAAAATATTAGCATAATACGCTGTTTAAGGCAAGGGGATATTTTCCTGCTACGCAAGCCGCAGGACATCCATTAACATCGCATAAAACGGCTCCCGTTTTAGGATCACATCCAGAACAATATTTGTATCAGTTAATATCTTCATACTTTTTCAGCCTTTCCTCCCTAACCCGGATAAACCGGAAAAGATTTTGCAATTCCTCCACATTTCAAGTACAATAAAGAAAAACGTTGGAGGATGTGTTCATGTTACTTACAG
>KE159533.1:13514-113643 GCA_000403215.2 Lachnospiraceae bacterium A4 | reverse complement strand
TGGATTTATCCTTTTTTAGTTTGGCAACTTATAGGATACCATAAAACCATATGGAAGGGTTATTTTTTTATTGATAACTTACAACTCACAAGTATTATAGTAAAGTATTATATTGTATTTTTTGTGTTTTATGATAAACTAAATTTGTAATATAGCTTTATATGTCATAAAAAGGAAAAGTGTTTTGAGCATCTGGACGATAGATTATAATTATGTTTTATAGCAAAAGAGGAGAAGAAATGAATAGGTTTCTGCCAAATTTTAAAAGTCAAATACTACAAGTTATGAGAGCTCCAAAAGATAAAAGACTTTTGAAGCATTTTTACGATAGTTTAGACCGTTTTAAATCAATTGAAGAAACAGATTTTTGGGAATCTTTCTATGAATTAACCCATTCCCGGAAATGGAATTTTCCACAAATTTGTGATGAATATGTGTTAGGAAATTTTTTCCCGAGACAATGCAGCGAGATTGGTGATAAAATGGAAATTTTATTTTCTCGTAATATTCAATATGAAATTAGATGGTGGATTGCCTGTTTTCAATTATGTGCAAAACAATTAAATTTTTTTATTGAGTCTAGGAGACAATATGACACATATATCTTGTTGGGAGAATATGAAAAAGCATTACAAACTCTTAATTCATTAGAACAACAGATAGGGGTGTCTTTTTGGTTTTATGAGTCAAAAATATTCTACCTGTGCGGTTAGATTTTATAACTATACCACAAAATTAGGCGCACAGATCCAATGAATCCGTTTCTTTTTTGGGCATTACAAAAGAAATCTGCCCATGTTGGAACCAGATATCCTCATATTTATTCTGATAGACCATTTCAATAGCAGCAAGGGCACTGCTCCCATTCTTTGACCACGACATGCCATTATGTTTCTGGCGCTGTGCCACCAGCATGTCATTTTCTTTTTCCACAGGATTGCTGGAATTGCGCAGACCAAGTTCTGCCCTCACAGCATAGCAGGTTATGCTGTATTCTTTCCGTTTCAGATAGTTTATCTGTTCATCAAGCCATTTCTGATTTTTTATTACAGGAGACGGTAAAGATTCCAGATATCTTACCGCGTTTTTTACATCTCCCACCCACAGAATCCGCAGCAGCTTTTCAAGGGTCTTATTCCGCATGTCCTTCCCTTTTACCGCCATGCTCAGCAGTTCCTGACACTTTTTCTTTAAATGGTACCAATCCAGGATCACAGTATATGGATGGAACGGGAACATTTCCTCAATGCTGCTTTTGATATTCCTTGCACCATCTGTAAAAAACACCAGCCTGTTCTGCAGCAGCCCATTGAAAACCAGGAATGCCAGCATTGCTTTCATTGCGTTTTTCATGCCGCACGCTGTCAGGGCATATGTGTCCTGTCCATACTGGATATGAACCACTGTATTTTCCACATACTTTGCATTCTTTTCCGTTCCCTGGCTGCGCGAGTCCTTCTGATGTTTTACCCCCACATCGTCTATGGATACATACACACATTCCAATGGTGAGGTCTCCATATCCAGCTCTTCCGCCGTGAACGGTATCTTTTCATCACGGGATGCGTTGGCTGAATCAATAATGATGTCCACTGCCTGTATGTCAGCTTCTGTCTTTTCCGGGATGGCAGGGGAGGTGATGCTGGCAGAAAGACAGACCCCTTCCATGGGGCGGCCGGTCTCACTGTCAAACCCGTACATTTTAAGGACCTTCTGCGTCATCTCTTCCAGCCTGGCAGATATCTGTTCCCCGACACGCTCCACACTGTCGGAAAGAGTGCGCAGTTTTATGGTCTCACCGGCTTCACGGTGCTGAAAAAGATTGATCATTTCTGTCGCATTCCGGTAACTGAGTTTTGTACAGAGCCTGCAGGACAGTTCCATATACCCGGTACTGCAGACCCTTTCTTTCGGCTGTAGGGACTGCGCCATATCATCCATGAGACAGACAGGGATCCTGCCAAGTTCAGACTCTACAGCTGTCTCTCTTTCCCGGTTCTGGGATCCGCAGTTTTTTTTAGCGTACCCTTAAGGATCTCATCTGCAGCATCTGCCCCGATCTGGTTCCTTGCTTTCAGTACCGCCTTTTCCAGCAGGTCGAAATCCCTTAAGAATCCTTCCCTGGTGGAAATATCAAATGTTTCCATGGAAGGTATGCCCCCTTCCTCACTGGTGCGTTTTCCAACTACGTTTCCATCATCATCTATGATTTCAGCAGTAAATTTTACTTTCATCCCAAATACTCCTCCGTTCATGCTGTCAGCAATACTATGAAATCATTATAACGCAGATGGAAGAATATGGGAATTATATTTCTGTTGCTTTATTGCCGCTCCTAGCCATATTGCAACCGCACAGCTGGAAAATATTTGTTTATTCAAGACTTGGTATGGATGTTAAAGATTTGGTTCAAAAGTTACCATCAAATAGTAATACATCTATTATAAATTTTTATGTAATGAAAAATCTGGATACTGTTACATATACAGAATACACGAAGATTTTAGAGAATGCATTGAAAAGCAATGATGATGCAGATTTTGTTACATATATTAAATATAGATTATTACCAATGGAATATGAAATGGAATCTAAAGATTATCTTCCCATAATGATGTGTGCAAATGATTGTCCATTAGTTGACAGATATTTGATATTTTTAGATATATTTGAAAATATACTACTGCAGGATTTAAGTCAATACAAGTTTATATTAAGTAGATACACTGTTCATTTAGAAGGCGTCAATGATGAACGATTACAAGCAATGTGTTTTTGTGTTGGTAGTTTACAGGATCGATTGAAATATAAAGCAAAACATAAATTGTTAAAGGCGAAAGAATATTTGATTGCTGGAGATATTGGGAAATGTCAAGATATAGCGGTAGAATATTTAGAAAAATGCCCATATTGTTTGCAGGCCATAAATATTGTAGCAGAATCAGAAATAAAGTTACAGAATAGATGTGTACAATTTGAAGGGACGATTTTAAGAGAAATATTGGATAGTATAGAATTTGTGTATATTATGCAAGAGGGATGGAAACAAAAATTATTTGCATTAAAGAAATTGTTCAACTGTTGTAATATGTCTGTATGGGCTCAGGAATTGAATGCTTCTGTCACGAATAGTTATACTTCTTTAGAAAATGAATATTATTTAATAAGAAGAAAAAAAATGTGTTTACAATTCTTAGATATTGAAACTATTTGTGAATGTCTTTCACGAGAAGATGCTTTGGAGTATCTGTCACAATGGTTTACAGAAAATAAATATATTCGATTTAGGTATGTTTTGCTTGAACGAGATTACGGTCAAGCTGATGGATTAGTAGAAAATATAGATATAAAATGTATTATTGGTATTCGAGATGCTAATAAAGACTATAATGAAAAGAAAATGCATCTGAATATGGTAATAGATAGTGGCAATACTTTTTGGATAAGGGCATCTAAGTATTATTTGTCATCACTTGATGAAAAAACACAATTTATGGAAGTAATGCAATTTGCTGTGAGTTTATTAACAGAAAATATGGATAAAGCATTATTTATTCCATGGAGAGTCTATATTGATATTATAGAGAATAGTGATGGTGAAATAAGAAGTAATATTTGTGTCCCAATTTTGTATTTTATACAATATAAATACTCGGGAATGGAGACAAAGGACGATTTAAGTTTAATGTGTGAAGATTTTCTATATTTTCAAGGTAAAGAGCAGCCTTCATTGTTAAATGTACATAGTGATCTTTATCCTAAAAAGGCATTAGTGTTTTTTTTAAGGTATATATGTGTGCCAGATATTTTGAGTACTGCATTGGCATCTGTAATAAAGAATTCAATGGATCTTTGGAAAGAACGGATTGATATATGTCAAATACTATGTAATATTGATGCAGCAAATGAAAGAATTTATGAGGAAGAAATAAGAATTTTGACGCAAAAAAGAAAAATTTATTCAGAGCTAAAAATTATAGAAGAAAATAGAATACATGTAAATACAGAAGAGATGCGACCACGACTAATGGAGGAGCTAGAAGGGGATTTTGTGAGGTATAAATTGTATTTAGATAAGCGATGGCTAGAATTGCTCGAAACAGTTACTCAAAAAAAGAGTCAATCTGTTGTTGTTTTATCTAGAGAACCGGAGAGAGTGTTGAAGGAATTGATTGAAAAAATTCGTGATGCATTTGTTTCTAGCACAGAATATGGGTTAGATTTAACGCTTAGTCTTAGTATAAGGCATGGAGCAATTGGTGATGTATTAAGAAGGCCGTTGGCCAATGCAGAGCTCAATACAATATATAATGAAAAGGAGGAGGCATATGAGTGGAATCATAAATTACCAAGAGAAATGACGAAAGAGGAACGGGAGGTAATAAAGAGTGCAATTATAAGATTAAACCGTAATTCCCGTAAGTTAATTCCAACCACATTTGCCTTAATATACTTCAACCAGTCGTAAACTGAGGTATACTTGTTGGACATTTTATCTTAAACCATTTATAGATTTGATTCATTTTCTTTACCGGCTCTGATGTAATAAGTTCCTCTTCGTGGACAATTGCCGTCTGGTGCCGTAATATAGAAAATATGTCCGAAACAGAAAACCCTGAACCAGTCAGGCGGTCAGACAGTATTTTTAAGATTGTTGATGAAACGAATGTCATCAAAAGATGCCCACAGAGGGCGTCCTCACTCTCTATCCCCAGGGGAAGCATTTTGCCATCCTTTTTGCCAATCCTGAAAACCTCCTCTATCTGGTTTCGGGTATAATATAAGTTCAATATCTTTTCCTTCGCGATTTTTCTCGTGGACACAAGCATGAACATACCCTTATTCCTGAGTGCCCTGTAGATTTCTTCCGGTCTCATGTTCTCATCAACTGCTTTGCTGACCAGCTGTTTACGTCCTTCATTCTGCATTGCTGTATCCAGGCAGAGATATCCATAAGCGTTATGATCCTCTTTTCTTCCGATCATAATGGAAGTTTCTGCAATGTAAAGGATCCTGCCATTATAAAGTACAAGATTACCTTCCGATTCGAGTGAGTCCCGCTGGTCGTTCATTGCCTGCATAAAGATCTTATGATTGGAATGTACCCTTGTCACAAAAGATATGCCTGCATCAATCAGGGCATCTGCATTTTCTTTTGTGTAATACCCGGCATCCAGCAGGGCGAACTTCGTGTTTATGTGCATTTGTTTCAGTTCATGAACTGTACGCACGATGGTTGAGGCATCAATGACATTCCCAGGTACATACCTGAAAAACAATGGAAGACCGGTTGACTGCTGCACTACATAGATCACTCTTACCTCAAGGCTGATAATGCCATTGTGGTTGTTGACACCTGTAACGGGAAGATGGGATTCATTTGGGAGGCCGCTGCTGTCTATCAGGATCCCGTCCCCGGACTCTCCATTGCCGGCCATGCCATAATCCTCTTTTGTATCAGTCATCTGACATTTGCGGATAAAATTATAATATTCACCAAAAAATCTGCGCTTATTTTCTTCAAGCCCGATTTTGCAGAGCGCCTCACTGATCCGCTGTGATGCCATGTTTGCATTTGGCCACAGTTTCCGGGCATAGCTCAGCTCGTACCAGTCCTCTGCATGGGAATTCGCTTCGGAAGAAGTTACATAATAGCACAGAAGTGCGAGCAGTGTGTCGCTGTTCCCATAATCAATTGCCTCTACTGCTTTGGCAATTCCCGTCTTTCTGTAAAACTGGTCAAAGAAAAACACATCTCCGAACTGCATGGAGAGAAATGACTTTTTCTTTCTGCCAACTGTATAGTATCTGCCCCGCCTTGTTTTGGGAGGCGATATAAAATCAGCCGGGGCGGGGCCATATGTATCCGTATTGATATCATATGTAAAAACACCTTTCTGGCGATTCTGATAAATGCCGCGCTCCTTATCAAGCACGCGGCCAAGATTTACATACTCTTTTGTTACGACCGCGCCATCCCTCCTGGATGTAGTTATTGACGCATATAAAAAACCCTTCTTTTGTGAATATGAAATAAACATAATATCTCCTTAGTGGTTGGAATAATTTATATTTTAATTCTAACCACAAAAAAGAAATATGTCAAGTTTTTATGAAAAAACATTGATTTTACAATACGTGTACTAATTAATCAATGATGTGGTTGGAATTAGCTTACGGGAATTACGGTTAAATGAGGAAACTGAGGCTATAATAGAGGATCTGAAATCAAAATATATACAAATAAGCACTGAATCAGGACATAATGAAGGGATTTTCAATTACTGTATTACATCATATGAGTTTGATCAATTGATATATAATGTGGAAAATATAGGTGATCTATCGGAATTTATTGATTACATTTTTGAGTATTTGTGGAAAAAAACTGAAAATAATCTATTATTGATGAAGCGATTGTTGAGAAATGATATTTTATCTCGATATTTAGATGCCTTTAATGCTGTAAAAAGTACCATTGATGGACTTGGACAAAGAGAGAAGGTAAAGAGTTTGCGTAGAAAGATAGTAGATACATCTAATGAAATGCAAAATGTAATTGAAAATATATGTTTTTGGTTTCAGAGGAGTACAGAAAGTAAAAATCAGGATTTTGATTTAGATTTTGTATTTCAAATGGGATATGAAACGATTTGTAATATGCATCCAGAAACTCGATTTGGAAAAATAGAATTGAATAGATTTCGTACAGACGGGAAAAAAATAGAGGGTAAATACATGAAAGCCTATTCAGATATTTTTTATAATTTATTTGATAATATTTATAAAAAAGCAACAGATAAAAATGGAATGAAACAAATTGAATATTCTTTGATTCAGGAAAATAATAAACAGAATATTTATTTACAGAATGATTTTGATTGTTCCGGCGATATTTCTGGTGATTTAAAGAAATTGATGGATTTGGAGAGGATTTTGTCCAGTGATGAATATTTAGATCATGTAAAAGGTGAAGGAGGAACAGGGATTCCTAAAATATGTAAAATAATTAGGAAGGATTTGCGCAAAAATGGGATTATAAAGTTTGGATTAAAAGAACAAGAAAATAAGTTTTTTATTGAAATTGAGATTTAGGAGTGCTTATGAAAGTATTGATTGTCGAAGACAATAAGGATAAACGTAATAATATAAAAAACTTTTTGACAAAAAGAATAGAAGGAATAACGTTTGGGGAAGCGAAATCATATTCTTCAGGCATTTCAGAGATATATGACAATAAATGGGATTTGATTATTTTGGATATGACTTTGCCGACATACGATATTTCTCATACAGAGACAGGAGGCGAGAAGAAACCAGTTGCTGGTAAGGAAATTCTGAGAAGAATGAAGAATAGAAAAATAAATACACCAACTATTATTGTTACCCAATTTGATGTGTTTGGTGAAAGACAAATTTCTCTTAATTATTTAAATAAGGAAATCGAAGAAAATTATGGGCATATTTGGATAGGAACAGTATCTTATGACAAGTCAACGTGGCAGATAGAATTGGATAAGCTAATTAATGATTTAATTTTACAGGAGGAAAAATGATTAATATATTAATAGCCGATGATAGTCAAGAAAAACAAAAGAACATTAAGAAAAAGTTAAATGAATATTTCGCGAATAGACAAGATGTATGTGTTGTTTGTGTGCAGGATGTAGTGAATGCTAAGAAGGAAATGTTAGAGAAAAACATAGATATTTTAATTTTAGATTTATACCTGCCTTTGATTTACGAAGATGGGCCAGATAAAAAAGGAGGAATTTCGTTAATCAATCAAACATATAAATCTATTAAATACAAATATCCAGATTGTGTTATTTCAATATCCAGATATAAAAGCTCAATGAGAGAATTTAAGAAAGAGACAGGAAAAATTCACAGGACTATTTTTTACGATGACTCTAGTACATCTTGGGAAGATGAATTAACTGAAGTACTGGATTTTGTTGTTCCTTGTATCGAAAATAATATATTTCATCGTTGTTATCAATATGATCTTGCAATAGTGTGTGCAATGGAAGAAGAATTACAGTTTGTAAAAAATATTTTGACAAACATAAAACATTTAATTCTTCCATTTGATGAAACTATTTATTTTGAAGGGGTAATAGAGAAAGAAGATAAAGAAATAAAAGTTATAGTGGCAAATGCATTTCAAATGGGAATGGCAGCAATGGCATCGTTAACTACTAATATAATCAATCATTTTATTCCCCAATATATTGTGATGACGGGAATAGCTGCAGGAATCAAAAGCAAGACTAATTTAGGAGATGCTGTTGTTGCAGAATTTACGTGGGATTATGGGGCTGGAAAAGATATACTTGATGATAACGGATTTAGAAGACATTTAAATACAGTTCAACCTATTCAGACAAATCCGACTATATTAAGTAGAGTAAGAATTTTACAACAGGATAAGCTGTTTCTTGGTCATATAGAAGAGGGATTTGATGGCAAGGTTCCAGATACAAAATTTAAAATTGTTATTGGTCCAATGGCAACGGGGGCTGCCGTTATTGCAGATCCTGAAAAAGTGCAAAGTATTATGGATAATCAGATTCGGAATGTTGTTGCGATTGAAATGGAAGCTTACGGGATGTATTATGCAGCAAATTGGTCAGTCAATCCAAAACCTCAGTTTTTTGCTATTAAGTCAATTTGTGATTTTGCAGATCAGAAGAAAAATGACGATTTTCATGAATATGCGTCATATACTAGTGTAAAGGTGTTGGAAAAACTAGTGAAAGAATATTTGGATTTTTAGAGTAAAATTATACATACTATTTAAAAGTAATATCCGAAATTGTTTTATAAAATAAAGTAGATTATAAGATCCTTTTCATGTTTTGGTATGTTTGTAGATTTAGCGCGATAAAATGAATAGTAGCTAGCAAATTTGAAATCTTGGAGGAGATTATGGATATAACAACTTAAATAGAACTTGAAATTATGTTTTATCTATATATTAAAGAGTGCTCAATATTTAAATAAGCTTTAATATTCGGAACAATTGAACTATAATTATGGAGCATGCAGGGAGTGTCAGAAATTCTGTGTAAGTTTTGGCGTGTTTCAAAGTCCACAATGGTTAGTTGACAAATTACAGAAATACTTGAGAGTTAAAAGTTTGTACCACTAAGAAGCCAGTGAATCCCAGTAAATTCCTGACTTGTTCTGTTGCTTCTGAATTATTTGCATTATGCGTAATTCTGGACTTTGACCTAAAAGGCGGAAAAAATGTTTCCGCAGATAGCTCATGACAGTGGCTTCCGATACCCTTCCTTTCGAAGGTGTTCTTTGGTAACGCAGCTGGCCAGAACTTACCTTTCCGATATAAAAGATAGAAATGCTCTGCAGGATTCCCATTGCAATGCAGGACAATGCCATATGCATTTCTATGGCGCGTACAGCTTCCAGTATTTTTTTGCGGGACTTTTCCCCTTCCACACATTCCAGGGGCGACGGTTCCTCTTTCTTCCTGTAATAATTCAGTTTTGGCATGTGCTTTGACCAGAAATGATAACAGAATGCACCAATCTGCTGTTTCAGTTCCCGGAAAGTGCATTCGATCCGAAAACGATAACTATAAAGCCGGATAATGGACAAAGGATCCAATGTCAGGCTGGTGCTTGCAAGGATACTTTGAACCCCATTCATTTCCACCAGGACAAACCTTAGTTCCTGGTACAGTTTCTGTCCCCATAACAGATCAATACAGTAGTATCGAATCGATTCTTTTTTACCATAGAGTTCAATCTCTGTTTCCTGAAATTCTCCCGAAAGTGTCATAAACAGTTCTTTCAGATGGACAGCAGCGCCCTTTTTGGGCGGACGCCCCCTTCTGGGTTTCCGGGAAGCCGGCTTTTCAAATGCAGTACATGACTTTTTGGCCTTGGTGATGATCTCCATATGAACATCTCCGCTGTTGTTAAGGGATCTTAGTTTTTCAAGTGCTGGGACGGTGAGAAAATATCTGTCTAGCAGAAGCAGGGAATCTCCAAAAGTGCATGCGGCATGATAAGCATCCTCCACCATCTGCACGACATGGGACGCATTGGAAGCTGTTGTACCTTTCCAGTCCATGGAAGCCTGGAGGCCATCATGGAGCCTGATGCTTAAAGGAATACATGCCCAGCTGCGGATGTTTCCCGCTAGGATACCCAGCCCGCCAAACATATGTCCGTGAATATACTCGGGCTTTGCAGAATTTTCGGATTCCTGAAACAGTTTTTTCACACCTGGCATTCTGCGGCCTTCCTTGGACTGTTTTACACTATCGCCTACGAGGATATGGAGATTTCCTTCTTTGTATAAGGGAGCATACTGCCTGACAGCCGAAAACCAGCATTTGCGTATGGAATCTAGTGACCAGGAAGAAGCACGAAAAAAATGTATCATGGAGTCATAGCATCCAGGACAGAGGGCAAGATCACGTATTACAGAGGTAACTCCAAGTTTATCGGAACGAAACATAAGTCCTATAGTAATGGTTACAAACCAGCGGAATGCGGCTTTACGAGAGAAACAGGATTCAAAAAGGCATAAAACATTTTCAATAAAATTAATCATAATTATATGGTAAACCACTGGAAAGTATGGTAAACTCATACATGAAATAACTCTTTCCATGGTTTATTCTTTTCTTAAGTATTGATAACTTAAAGATACCATAGATTTATGCGAAAAGGTTATTTTTTTATTGAGAACTTTCAACTCTCAAGTATTATAATAGGAAGGAATCCGAATTGTCTGTATTTTGTCTGTAGCTGTTATTATAGGAAGAAATCCGATACAGACTGGTCCATAATATCCTGATTCACGCCGATATAACGCAATGTTACAGCAGAATTCGCGTGATTAAACAGATGCTGGAGCAGTGCAATATCCTTATATTTCTGATAATGCCAGTATCCAAACGTCTTGCGCATGGAATGCGTTCCGATCTCATCCAGCCCGATCTCCCTGGCAGCTTCGTTCAGTATCTTATATGCTCTGTCCCGCTTGATGGGCTGGTTCTTCCCTTTTCTGCTTCTGATCAGGTAATCATCATCCGTGAGATTCAACTTTCTAATATAATCATTTAATTCAACCTGCATCTGCGAATTAAGAAGGAACCGTTTTGTCTTTCCGGTTTTTTTCTCTACTATATTAATGTGTGTTCTGTCTTGGACATCCGATACCTTTAATGTGAGAATATCCGATACACGAAGTCCCACGTTGATTCCGATCAGAAACATGATGTAATATTTTTCGTCTTTTGCTTTTAATACGGTTTTCATGGTCTGTATTTTTTTCTTGTCTCGTATGGGCTGTACGTAGTTCACTTTATCATCTCCCTGTTTTTTAGGCGCAGCTTTATACAGAAACTGTATATTAGATTTTATAGATAACTATCTTACCTTATTATAGCATCCTGTAAGATACATATCAATATATTTAAACTATAAGTATCTTATTATTGAAATTTTAGAAGCTTTACAGATCAATAATGCATAACGGTTAAAATTAACGATATAGCTTTTTTGATTTAAATGATATGTATCATTCGGAGGAACCGCATTTATAAAAGAGCCTGTAAAATGCCCGGAAGCGTTGATTTTACTGGTTTCTTCCGACAACAGCGAAAGATACACAATTAACATTGTGTATCTTTCAGTATTTTATGATGTGCAACCGAAAAGTGTTCGAGTTGAATTTTAAATTATAATGAAGTTTATCAGCCGCAGGATATGACTTATGGTCAGACTGATAAAAAATACTGGGAAAGTGATGAATACAAATATACAATGAAAGAATACACAACATAGTATTTAGAAAAAGCGCCGTTAAATTTCTTTTTATTTGAGGTGAACCACTATAAATTTACGTCATTCTATATCCTCCGGCGTCATGTCTGTGCGAAACCCTTTGAAGACAGCCTGGCGCAGAGAGTTTTTTGTGTTCGGCATATATTCCACAGTGCATACTTTGTCTGGATAAACCCAAACGGCGGATTTATTGCTTTCGCCTGCAGGAATGGCTGTGAACGGTGTACTGCTGCTTTCCCTTAGCTGGCTGATGATTTCCCTGGTGACACCCAGTGTCACATGGCCTTTGTATAGACAGGTGCCGTCATGGTATTTCCCAAGGATGATGCTGTAGGTTCTGCTGTTTTTCTGAATATATCCGCATACGACAAATTCCTCGTCTGCCATGCGTTTGAATTTAATCCAGTCCTTTGTACGCCTGCCAGGATAATACAGGCTGGAGGCTCTTTTAGCGACTACGCCCTCCAGCTCCTTATCACCGGCAGCGCGGAATAACCCTACGCCGTCTGTGGGTATATAACGGGAAACAGCGATCCGGCCGCTCTCGCTGACGGAGGATTGCAGGGTTTCCTTGCGTTTAAGGAGTGGCTTGTTCATGATGCTACGGCTGCCTTTATAGAGGCAGTCATAAGCGACAAAAGAGGCAGGGTACTTTGTTGCTGCCAGTTCAATCTTAAAGCGGTCTGTCAGCAGGGTTCGCCGCTGAAGTTCATAAAAATCAGGAACACCATTCCGAAGCACTACCAGTTCACCGTCAAGCACTGTCCGCACTGAAATGCTACGGTGAAGCTCTTTCAATTCAGGGAATTTAGGTAACAGTTCCATGTTCCTTTTATTCCGCAGGCAGGTGCCGCTCCTGTCAAAATAACCGATACACCGGCAGCCGTCCAGCTTCAGCTCATAAATCCAGCCGTCGTCATTGAAGGGTCCTGCATCTGTGCGATCAGCATGGGGCTGACTCCCTTTTCCTCGAACAGGTCCATTACGCGGTACCCGTCTTTTTCCGGCCGTTCCCTTTGGACATCTCCAGACTTTTCTGCAGGGCCTCCATCAGGTCGATCACATTGTCCGGCCCGCTGGTATCGGCAGTAACAATTTCCTGCCCCTGAATTTTTTTCATAATCGCATCACGCAGCCTTGCCTGGTACTCATCCCTGAAGTTTTCGGGAACAAAAGGTTTGGTCATGTTCTCTATCAGCATTTTTGCCATATCCAGCTCGTTCTTGTCGGGCGTAATTTTGGAGATTTTTTTGGGAACAGCGGCAATTTCATCATGATAAAACAGCGTCTTGACGATCAGGCCTTCTCTGGTGGGATAGAGTACCAGAAGCTTTTCATTTGTTCCCATGACAGTTTTTGCGATGGCTACTTTCTTCTGGGAGAGCATAGCCTGACGCAGCAGTTCATACGCTTTTTCCGCGCCAGTATCGGGTATGGCATAGTAGTCTTTTTCATAATAAATTGAATTGATCTCCGATATTTTGGCAAATTGGATGATGTGGATTGTCTTATCCTTCCTAGTCTTAATCTTCTCCAGGTCATCGTCCGTCATCACCACATATTTATCTTTCTCATATTCGTAGCCTTTTATGATGTCGTCCGGACCAACTTCCTTATTGCAATGGCTGCAGTATTTTTTGTACCGGATGCGGGCTTTGCTTTCCCTGTCCAGCTGATTAAAGTGAATGTCATTGTCAACAGTGGTCTTATACAGCCCGACCGGAATCAGTACAAGTCCCATGGAGATAGAGCCTTTGTGTGCAACGGCCATAGTAATTCCTTCTTTCCTTTTTGGGAATAGTGTCTGTAATCTGGATAATTTCATACAGAACACATTAAAAAGGATTAATCTATATTTCCCTGCGATCTAAATAATTCGCTGTGCCAATATCTCCTGCACTGTTATTTTTCCAGAAAAATCCCAAAAAATAAAGATTGATTAAAGCAGCTTATTATGCTACACTTCCCTTGTATTTTTATTCATTTATGTTTCCTGGTTTTCCGGGAGGTTACAATTTCATATTGGTTATGGACATACCATGTGCTGGTGCAGGCAATGCGCCGGCACTTTTTTTGTCCAGAAAATTAAAGGAGGAAAATTCCTCTGCTCCTGCAAGGGCAGTCGCATTTTTCTCCGTAAAACTAGGAGGAATTAAAAATGTTAAAAGGAGCAGTAGTACCAAAGTACCAGATGTCCATTTTCGATGCTGATTTTACAGGCGGTGACACAGACCGGGAATATAAACCCGACATCGTTCAGGAAATCCCAAAAAAGCCTGCGGCCAAAATAACCGATCCCTTCGGGGAGCATATCGGCGGTGCAAGGAAGGAACTCTGGCGCGGGAGGGGGCTCAGGCACGATGACATTGCCCTGATGAACAGCATGGAACGCGATAAGTATATCAAAAAGGACAACATATGGAAAAAGCCTGATTATATAGACATGATAAAAAGGGGCAGGGCTGTCGAAGTTGTCTATGCCATCAAAAAGATCAGGGATTCCATCATGCCGAGGATTCCATATTACAGATCGGACAATACGAACGAACTCCGGTTTAAAAGGCAGGAGGCGTATATCACATTCTGCAGCGAAATACGGGATATGGCAATGGGGCTGACAACAGAAGAAGACCTTTATGGAATATGCCGGAATTTCCTGATAGACGGAGGATATGCTGTAAAAAAAGGAAACAGCGTAAGACCGACGCCCAAAAGTGGTGTTTTCCTTACAAACAAGCTTTTTAAGTCCTTGAACATAACAAGGACGACAGTCCTCAGATACCGGTGTGATATAAAGAAAACTGGTTTCGGGACTGAGAAAGATAAAAAATGCAGGAACACTTCCAACAGGAAAAAGGCATTCATACCGGAACAGCTTCAAAACATAGAAAGGAGCGGACTTACCGATGTCAGGAACGGGCGTGACATAACAGGAAAGGATTTTATTGGCATCTTCGGGATACGCGGCGGCGAGGTCGGCAACTGGCTTACCAAAAAAGATGCACAGACAAGCCTGAACATGGCTTACGAGGCGTTCCATGATTTTGCGCGGGTACTGGGAATACAGCCAGGACAGGCGGCTTTTGGCAGAAGGCTCTCGATTGCGTTTGGTGCAAGGGGGCATGGGAAAGCAGCGGCACACTACGAACCGATGCGGGAAGTCATCAACCTCACAAAAATGAACGGTGCGGGCAGCCTCGGACATGAGCTTTTCCATGCGCTTGATGACATTCTTGGTAAAAAACTGGGACTGGGCGGAATGATGACAGAATATTCTAAAAAACCAGCCAGCATGCCATATTCCGTTCGGAAGCTAATGAAGACCATGTTCTACAGGGAGGAAAGGAATCCCGGAAATGAGGAAACAAAGGAAGTACTTACGGATTACATGAACAATTCGATGAAAATGGATGGTCGGTATAGCAGGGAGTCATTTGGATACTGGTCGTCGCCGTGTGAGATGTTTGCACGTGCAGGCGCGTGTTATCTGAATGACAGGCTCAAAGAATACGGGGGACGCTCCGGTTACCTGTGCGGACATTCAGAATCCTATGTATTCGTGCACAGCCTCCCGGACGGAAGCAAAGAAACCATAAAAGCCATACCTTCCGGTACGGAACGTACAGCCATTAACAATGCAATGGAGGACATGATTACAGACCTGCGTGAGCGGGGGCTGTTTATGACCGATGAGGAACGGGCGGGTATTGTGCGCGATACCGCAAGGGCGCGCCTGGAAAACGGCTGTATGCTGGAAGTAAGCTGTAGCGGCAGTCCTGCCATTTCAGAAGGATGTGATGCCTGTATGTCGTACCGTGTTTATGACAGCTACGGAATGCTGACGGACGATGGCAGAATCGATTATAATTCAGGAGAATTTCAGAGCAGTGACGTGGCAGTAATGATTCCAAAAGCCATTGATTTCTGTTTCAACAGAAAAGACATGGGATATATGCTTTTAAAAAAAGAGGAAAAAAGGAGCTTGTTTTATATGGTAATGTATGGGGAAAGACGCTATTTTGAAAACACGAGCGGCCTCGATGCGGAGACACTATGTAACGCATACATGGAATACAGCCTGCCATTTGTGGAGATGGAACGGTATGGACGGGAAATCGGGATAGAAGAATATGCTGTCATTGAGCAGGGCGCAAACCTTTCTTTTTCTCTCGGACTGGATTCGGACGGAGATGAGATTGTAATTTTTGACGGGATAAGATGTGTCAGGAGAAGCATGGCAGACCTGACAGGACGGATATCCTGACTGCAGAACAATTTTTTAACAGGAAGACCTAAATCATAAGATAAGAACAGTCTGGCGTAAAATCCAGGCTGTTCTGCTTTTAGATAAAATAAGGGAATCGAACAAATTATTAAATTTGAGAATGCAATTCTGTTTATTGTTTTAATCTGATATAATTAGTATTAAACAAAAGTTAATACATATGAAAAACGGGGGAGGAGACAAGAGTGGACAGGAATGATCATCTGCATATAATGGCGCTGATCGGGGAAACCACCAGTGACGTAGCAGACAGAGACGGTGTTTATTTTTTTATTACAGATGAAATATCAGATACGGGTTTTATAATGAAAACCACACTGAATCTTATGGATAAGGGATGCAATACTTTTTACTTTTATGGGAAATATAAGGACATATGGTATAGGACGGTAAAAGATCTATTCAAGCAGTCTGGTATAAATGGCAAATATTTAAGGAGCTGTAACAGCATAGATGACACTGCAGGGAAAGCGGCATCATTCCTAAACAGCGGCAGGGACGTCTTCCTGCTTTATGACAGTCGTGAGCTTTGCGCTTTAGTAACTGATAAAGTAAGGGAACATGAGTTGCATGTTAGTTTCCACATTGGCAGCCTTCTTAACAGTATGGAGTAAAAAATTTTTTATGTGCAGCAGATACTATTTTGACAATGACACAATGAATGATATCGCCAGCCTGTGTGGTATGCGGGTAAACAGGGACGTATATCCGATAGATAATTCAGTCGTAATGATAAGGAGTACAGATGGCATAAAACTGACAGGGATCAAGTGGGGCTATCCCGAAATCAACGGCTCCGGCGTAATCATCAATGCCAAGGCAGAATCCGTACTGGAGAAAAAATTGTTCCGGGACGGCATCAAAGGCCGCAGAGCAGTCATTCCAGCCAGATATTTTTATGAGTGAAACCGCAATAAAGAAAAAAATACATTCCGCCAGAAAGACAGGGATACTGTCTGTATGGCGGTTATGACCTCACGGACGACGAGAAGCGTTTTGTCATAATAACGACACAGGCCCATGATAAAAGTGCACGACCGAATGCCGCTCATACTGGAAAAAAGTCAGATAAAAGACTGGCTGTCTGACGACTTGGCAATGAAAGATTTATTAAGGCAGACGCCGGCACTGCTTGACAGGGAAACAGAATATGAACAGCAGACGCTCTTCGATCTAAGCTAAAGTTTTTAGGGACAATGGAAAGCACAGGTGAAATGATGAATATACAAATACTTGGGACAAATAAATGTTTTGACACAAAAAAGCCATGCGGTATTTTAAGGAACGCGGCATTAGATACCAGTTTATTGACATGAAGGAAAAAGGCATGAACAAAGGTGAATGTGTAAGCGTAAAACAGGCTGTGTGCGGCATTGAAAACCTTCTTGACAAGGACAACAGATACACGGACGTGCTTGCGCTGGTCAAATATACTTCCGATGAGGATAAGGACGAAAAAAATACTTGAAAACCAGAAGATCATAAAAACTCCGGTTGTAAGGATAAGAACCCGCAGCATTGAGCTGCCAATTCTACGCATCCGGCTAAGATCTTAGGACGTGCAACAGTAAAAATGTTATTTTTTGCAGTGAGTTTTTTAACCAGTTTGGCAGATTCATCTCTGCAGTCTGCATGTTGGATACCGCTGATGAAGCCTTATATTTCTCGATTGAGACCTCCATTTCATTGCTAGTGGATTCGTCTAATGGTTTCCTGCTTGGTTGTTTCAAGTAATGCTGGATCATATTTCATTTGTCATATCCTTTCATATTCTGGAGATTTTCATAAATTTATCTTATCAGGCATTTTTTTCCTCTGAATGCAAACCCATATTTATGAATTTGTTTCGAGGAAAAACCGTCTGCGGTCAACTTAACATCATACTGCTTTACTTCAATCTGGGTAAGAGCATTTGCGACCGTCTCAGTAAAGTCTTTTTCCTTCAAAGGTTTAAATTTTTCCTCCTATATGGACAACCCTTCGAACAGATCACTTCTGTCTGCGTACCTATTAGAAAAGAAACACTCCATTATACTCATGTTCAACGTCTTTCCAAACCTGCGCGGGCGTGTAATCAGCGTATCCTAATCCGCATTTCCCCACCATTCTAGGATGAAATCTGTTTTGTCAATGTAAAAAATTTGCTGTTTTCTCACTGTCTCAAAGTCCTGATATCCGAGGCCTGCTCTGTTTTCGTTTATACAATACTCTCCTCTCTGTTATCAGTATACATGATACAAAGATTTTTCTCAACATCATGTCTACATGTTCGAAGGCATTTACATTCCCCAGATATAACATAGTTCACATAGTTCTACTTTTTTCTTTGCAAATTCGTCAATTTCTGTTATAATACCCTTGTGTTTTTAAAAAATTTAAGAAACGGAAGTGCCCAGATGAAAATATTAATTGTTATGCTGACAGAATTGTTTATACTTTTTGTCCAGAAGGAGTTTTGCGATAAGACTTTCAGATACAGGAAAGTCCATAGGGGAATACCATTCCTTGTATGGTTTTTCTTCTATGCCTCTACCAATCTTCTGACTTATCTTTTGGACCTGCCTTTCTGGTTCAGGTTTCCTATTTTTGCGCTGTCGTTTTTAGCTGTGCTTCATATTTTATATGAAGAGGTTTTTGAAGTCCGACTGGCTGTCACCTCATTTATATTTATCATGGGCATGTTTGCTGAGACGATTGTATGTATTGTCGGTGCCATGCTTGGGTATTCAGTTGAAACCGCACGTGAAACTACGGAGCTATTTCTCTTATATAACATCCTGTCCAGACTCATCTGGTTTATAGAGATTAAAACTGCATTTGTATTACAAAAGAAAAACAGGACAGCCGGCATCAGAAAAACAGACTGGCTTGAAGTGTTTTTCGTTCCAGTCAGCAGTATTTTTATCATCGTGTCAATTTTTGGACCCTACGCAGAGCAGTTTTTTACCCTCAAGCTTGTGGCTTCCTTTCTGCTTCTTGTCATAAACCTTTTTACATACCACAGTTACTACAGCATTCAGGAGAAAACTTTTTACACTGCTGAAAAGAAGTTTCTCACACAGCAGGTGGAAAGCTATGCCACCCAGCTACAGGCCATGGGGCAGATGTGGGAACAGATGCGCATGTACCGGCACGAAACACAGCAGAAAAACCTGCTGGTCCAATCTTATATTGAACAGGGAAAATATGATAAAATAAAAGAGATCTTTTGCAAAGACAAGACACTGACTGAAAGCCGAACCTGTATTTCCAAAACGGGAAATGTCAGCATGGACGCGCTCATTAACTATAAGGCATCCATCGCAGAAAAATATGGCATTAGGATTCTTTTAGATGCCATTGTTCCATACGATACAGTTTTTGAGGATACAGCTCTGTACAGCCTGCTTGGAAATCTGCTGGACAATGCGATCGAAGCTGTCATAAATACAGCACCGGAGGAAAGAACTATCAGAATGCAGATACGTACTACAAATAACCTGTATGTCCAGATGGAAAATCCTTATTCTGGGGAGCTGCGCAAGAAGAACGGACAGTATCTGACGACAAAATCAAATAAAGAAGAGCATGGCCTGGGATTAAAAATGGTGCGGGACATTGTAGAAAAATATCATGGTGTTCTGGATATAAAGGATGAAGGAAGCATATTCAGGGTCATCCTTTTTGTGTATGACATTACGAAAGCTGCCTGTTAATCTCCTGTTTTATATCTAATACATTCCGCAGTCCGTCTGGTCCTGCTGTTCATTTCCAGAAACATATCCCGCGCGGAATTCCATGTTGATATCCCTCAGTTCTTTTTTCCGTCAATGTAATTCTGATACATCTCCACAATTCCCACCCTGCACCCGTCACAGGACGCAGAAATGTTTCCGAGCGATTCCGCCACAAGCTGTTCGCATCTCCTTCTTAAAAATATCCTGCTGTCATACCATCCGCAGTTCGTTCGTACTTTTTTCATAGATGTATAAATTGTTTGAAAGTACTTCTTCTGCAGCTACTTATGTCCTGTTTATGTCCCGTATCATTTTCTTTATCTCCTCGCTTTCCGAAGGATCGGCATATGGCAGGATCAGAGCGTCTTTCCAAACTGTCTTAGACGCGTAAACAGGTTCACTTTTCCCGGATTCTCCAACAGTTTCTTAATCAGTTCGGTCTTATCGACATAATACAATCCCTCTGTACGCATTTCCATAAAATTCTCAATCCCCATGGGAAACTTTGACTTTCCTGCCATACCCCTTTCCCGAAAAATTTTCGTATTTTTAACAGTATACCACATCCCATAAGGCAAATCACACCTTATTTTAAATCAAAATGGCGGTTTTATGGAAATATGTCTGTGTTTGTGATAAACTAATTATACTATTTCTGTAATGTAACAAATTCCAGAATTTTACGGAGGAAATTAAAATGAATGCAGAAGACAGGCTGGCGGCCTTTGAAAAAATGTTATCTGCTGTCCGGGTAAACCATGACCAGGCTGACAGGAATATGAAACAACTGAAAGCAGAAGGAAAAGAGAAATCAGCAACATACCGTCAGCTGGCGGGCAGTAAGATGCAGTACAGGAATATGCTGTCCATGTACAGTCTGTACGGACTAATTGAGGACGATGACATCTGACCATCATAATAAAATCTTAAAAAGAAGGCATCATCATAAAACAGGCTGTCACCAGAATGGCAGGAAGGAAGCATAAAACATGGAAAATGACCACATTTATATCGCAATCGACCTGAAATCCTTTTACGCCTCCGTCGAGTGCGTCGAGAGGCAGCTTGATCCCATGAACACCAATCTCGTAGTTGCGGACGCATCAAGGACGGAAAAGACCATCTGTCTCGCGGTCTCTCCGTCCTTAAAAGCATTCGGCATATCAGGACGGGCAAGGCTGTTTGAAGTCGTTCAGATAGTGAAGGAAGTAAACACACTGCGGAAAAGCAAGGCTCCAAACCATCAATTTTCCGGCGAATCCTGCCTCGCCGGAGAATTGCAGGAGCATCCTGAATTTTCACTGTCCTATATCATTGCGCCGCCCCGCATGGCACACTACATGGAATACAGCACCAGAATATATCAGATCTACCTTAAATATTTTGCCCCCGAGGACCTCCATGTATATTCCATTGACGAGGTATTCATGGACGTGACTGCATACCTGAAAACATATACCCTCTCTCCCAAAGAACTTGCCGCGAAGATCATACAGGATGTCCTTGACCAGACAGGCATCACCGCCACTGCAGGCATAGGGACGAACCTGTATCTGTGCAAGGTCGCGATGGACATTGTTGCAAAACACGTCGCGCCGGACACAAACGGGGTGCGGATCGCGGAACTGGACGAAATGAAATACCGTGAACTCCTGTGGGATCACCGGCCGATAACGGACTTTTGGCGGGTTGGTCGCGGGTATGCCAGAAAGCTTGCGGAGCATGGCATGTTTACAATGGGCGATGTTGCCAGATGCTCCACCGGGGATGACCGAAATTATTATAACGAGGACCTGCTTTATAAGCTGTTCGGTGTTAATGCGGAACTGCTGATTGACCATGCGTGGGGCTGGGAACCCACGACAATCGAACTTATTAAACAGTATAAACCTGAAACGAACAGCCTCTGTTCCGGCCAGGTACTCCAGTGCCCTTATAATTCCGCAAAGGCAAAACTCGTTGTCAGGGAGATGACAGACCTGCTGGTGCTGGACCTAGTGGAAAAACATCTGGTGACGGACCAGCTGACGCTTACCATCGGATATGATATTGAAAACCTAACCAATCCAGAAATTGCCAGTAGATATAAAGGCGAGGTAAAAACAGACCGTTATGGGCGAAAGGTTCCAAAACATGCGCACGGAACTTCCAACCTGAATGAACCGTCTTCCTCTACAAAACAGATCATAGATGCGGTCATGGAACTCTATGACCGCATCATTGACAGAAATCTGCTGGTACGGCGGATTACCGTGGCAGCAAACCGCCTGACTGATGAGGCTGCGGCAGGCGCCCGGAAACAGGAGGATTTTGTCCAGATGGACCTATTTACCGATTATGAGGAACTGGAAAAACAGAAACAGGAAAACGAGGCTAAAATGAAAAAGGAGCGCGCCCTGCAGGAAGCCATTTTGTCCGTTAAAAAGAAATTTGGAAAAAATGCCATCCTCAAAGGCATGAACCTGGAGGAGGGCGCTACAGGCGCACAGAGAAACAACCAGATCGGAGGACATCGGGCATAATGAAAAAATATGACGATATAATCAGTCTGCCACACCATGAATCAACAACGCATCCAAAAATGCCTGCACTGGACAGGGCGGCTCAGTTCCTTCCGTTTGCTGCGCTGTCCGGCCATAACACGTCTATCAGGGAAACGGCGCGTCTGACAAAAAGCAGGGCGGAGCTCGATGAAATCAGGAAAGAGGAACTTGACTTGCACCTACAGCTGCTCCGGGAACAGCTTTCACAGAATCCGCAGGTGGTCATTACCTATTTTATTCCCGATGCCAAAAAAGACGGGGGCGTCTATTTTACCATAACAGGAACCATACAGAAAATAGAGGAAAACCAGCATCAGGTCATCATGGAAAACGGAACCGTTATTCCAATGAATGATATTTATGAGATCAAAAGCACAATTTTTGACAATGACGTATATTAACAGTCAATGCCCGCCATACGCCACTCATAGGCATAATAGTTATAGCGCAGGCAGAATGTCCGCTGCGTGCCGTAAAGTAATGCCGTGCAGATAAAATTTACCCCAAGCAAGCCACGTTCCTAGTCTGTTGAAAGAACCTTATCAATGTCGATCGCGACAAGTTCTCCGCGCCTGTCACGTTTTTGATATATTCCTGCAGGTTATTCCAAATATAACAATGATGACTGCTTCAGATCCTTTAAGAAATATTATTACTCTTCATAAAAAAATACAAAAATCAAAAAATGGTACTCAGTACCAAAATTTCATTTTTGTATTTTTTATCCCATGAAACAACGACTGAATAATCTTTTCCATTACGGGAAACCCGTAACCCGTAAAATTCTAATGCACCCAGTAAAATCAGGCATCCGACAATATGTCTACCTTCTGTAATATTCCATATTTTCCATAACGACATACCATAAAAAAACATCCCCTTGACTGCGGACGTCTTTTGATAATCTTTTTTTAATTCCTGCCAGCCAAAAAACTATATGGAAAAAATTATAGGCTGATTGAAAATTGAGTTAGGGACATTAGCAAAAACGTGGAAATGCAGTTTTACAAAAGAAGAATCCATTATTGATCGGAAATATCATCAATATATCATCAATCCATATAAAAAAATACAAAAATCGAGAAATGGTACTCAGTACCAAAATTTTATTTTTGTATTTTTATTATACTGCCCTGACTGAACAATATTTTCCAATACAGGTTTCTTCTTCAGTCTTTCTGCCGTTTTAGCAGGTACACCCTCATCTTCTTTTCCAGATTTATCATCTGCTTGGACATTGTTTTCTGTGACAGGCGTACAAGCTTCGCCACCTTTGTAATATTTCTTACCTTTGCTACTATAAAAAATTGCCCAGTATCTGTATATCAATATATACGCATCACCCATCAACTCTAATTTATGCCTCTCATTACATAACACGTACCCATCACAATATTAATTCACCTAGCTACACTCAGATAAGACTTTTTACAAATATCATTATAAAAAATACAAAAACCGAAAAAATGGTACTCAGTACCAAAATCTGATTTTTGTATTTTTTATCTCCATAAAATCATGGCTGGTCAATATCTTCCATTCCGGGAAACCCGTAACCCGGAAGGTTCTGACGCTCCCAGTAAAATCAAATACTTGGCGGCATTTTCGGCTTCTGTAATATTCCATATTTTCAATCCGTCATATCATTACCCGCACTTCTATCCCGCTGTTCACAAGCTCTGCAAACCGTTTTCCATCGTCAGGTGAGCCCACGACCGTCCCATAGTGCGTAGGAATTGCAAGCTTCGGTAACATATGGTTTATAAGCTTTGCTGCCTCCCTGTAGTCCATCGTAAATTTCCCGCCGATAGGTACAAGCGCCACGTCACATTTTATGTCCTGGTTCTCAGGCGTCATGTCCGTATCTCCTGCCACATAATACCTAGTGTCATCCATTGCTACCACATAGCCCGCATAACCCTTTTCCCTTGTATGGAATGGTTTCAGCCTGTTGTATGCAGGAACCGCGTTTATCATGATTTCCTTTGCCTCGGTGCTCCCGTCGGGATGAATAAACTTACATTTGATGTCTCCCACTTTATCCTTATATCCATTCATACTTTCCGGCATGATAATCCATGTGTCCGTATCTGCCACTTTTTTAATATCTTCCAGCGAATAATGGTCGTAATGATCATGGGTTATCAATATGAGGTCCGCATCATGGCTTTCCTCCCGAACCTCAAAGGGATCAAAATAAATGGTCTTTTTCCCTGTAATCTTTATGCTGCTATGTGTCAAAACTTGTACTTCCTCAAACATTTTCATACCCCTGTTTCATGTTTAACTTTTATGTCCTGCTTTGGCAGGCAGAAATACAATTTGTATGTTTCCGTCTGCGTCCGATCCTCATGCCAGTTTTCTAAAATCTAATTACTTCCGGCTCATGCGTAAATGAGGATATGGTGGCAATTGCGTTCTTCAGATAAAAGACCTGTGTATTCCCATCATCTGCCATATACATATTCTGTAGGCTCGGATAGGCGTCAAGCATGGACTGCCTTGCCTCTGTCCGGTCATCCTCAACAAGCGTACCTGCCACCCTGATCCATTCCCCATCTTTCATGGCACATATCTCCACTTTGCCGTTTGCCATGATCTGTCTGGACACATCCTTTACCCTGCCGGTCTGAATATAAAGCTTTCCCTCAAAAATATGTACTGTCCCGAATGGCCGCACCCTTGGCTGGTCACCCTCAACTGTTGCAAGATAATATATTTCTGCATCCTTTAAAAACTGAAATACTTTTTCCATGTTCACATCCTCCATAAATTGTTTATCTGCCTTTTTTTGTCATTTTTTCATTCCGGTTTTTCACAACCCACGCGTCACAGTCACATGAAAATGGTCCTTCCCTTTATGAAACGAAAAAAGGCATCCTGCCCTTTCATCTTCGTTAACTCTATTTTTGTTCCGAAACAAACTTTATGACATCATTGGGTGTGCAATTTAAAATTTCACATAACCGTTCCAGTGTATAAACAGTAATTCCCCTGCTATGCTTTAAATTGTTTATTGTCCGAGGATTGATACCATGTTTCGTAATTAACGAGTATGTCGTGATATTTCTCTCTTCCATCATTTTCCAGAGCGGTTCGTATGAAATCATATATTCTATCCCCCTCTATAATTATGAAATGCAAATTTTTACTTGCATATACTTACTTTTGTATCTATACTGAAAGGTAAGGAACCATCGCTAAAATGTATTGGCATATAATCATTTATTGCAATAGATTACTATAACATTTGTGTAAATATATATACTGTTTAATGAATGGCTAAATATACAGCTCATTGCCTTTGCCAAGGAAATGAATCTAGAAAACATTGATTATGATGATGTTTTTGAGCATCTTTCATCATAAAAACAAAAAGAGTTAATAGACAAAAAGAAATATTTTTTACATAAAACAGACATTGAACAAACTGATGATTTCATCCGCTACTCGATTTTTTGCGTCAACAACTAATTTCCTTATGAGACCGTCTTTTTACAGCCCTTTTATATGACCATACTGTCAGGATAATAAAACTGATGTGATTGATGTAAGCAGCTCGCTGATTCCCCCAAGTCGTTTGTAAAGCATATCCAGTATTTCAGCATCAATTTTCCCACTATTCTTTAGAACATCCATATTATCCCGCGCTCTTAACAATGATTCTGAAGCAAATTTCTGTGTTTCCGTAGAAATCTGATTCATAAATTCATTTACCACTGTCACAATACGTGCATGTCTGGGAATATGTCCGAACATCAGATGCGCAGGAAAACCACTGCCGTCCAGATATTCGTGATGCATGGCCACAATATCTCTGATCGTCTGTGAGGACGTATGATTCTCAATGTAATTCATACCAAACTGTATATGGTTCTCAAATAATAATTTTTCCATGTCTGTCATTTCATCCAGAGATATTCCCCGGGCTTTATTGATGGTTCCTGCATAGCCAATATCATGTAGGAGCGCGCCTAAGACGGCCTGATAAGGATCATAACTACGCTTCTCATCGTCTCTGACAATACAGGCTGTTAACAACGCCACATTAATTGTATGGTTGTAAAGTTCCGAATTTGTCTGCATTAACATCTGCATCGAATTAGATATCCATGCTTCACTTGTAGCAATGGACATTACCGTCGTATATGAAGTGAAAAAAACGCTTTTATTATCATCCTCTGCAATTTCAAACATACATTTCCTCCCAGATAACTTAAACCGCATCCGGCTTTTCACATGACCTATACTTAACCACAGTCTTTCACAAATGGTAAAACATTCTGACTACAGTCCATTTGTTTTATCATTTGTAGAAATCAAAATATCCCAACGATATCTTATCATTCCTCATTGGGATAAACAAGGGACAGACTTGTCCAATTGGAATTTGACAAGATTCTGTCTCTTCATATTCAGGTAACTTTTTATCAGAGATTTTGAATTATATAATTGATTTAATTAAAAAGAAGGACCGGAAATTGTCCTTATGAAACAGACTGATTAAATGAATATCCATATCCCCATCTGGTCAGAATAAACTGTGGACATTTTTCATTGTCCTCGATTTTTTTTCTGATCTTTGCCACATGGTTTGCAACTGAATTTTCCCCTTCTACATAAGGCATTTTCCATGCCTGTTCATAAATTTCCTGCTTGCTCATTTCTCTGCCGGCATTCTCCATGAGCACTCTCAGGACTTCAGTCTCATGCTTCACCAGTGCGATGACCTGGCCATTTTTCTTTTTTACTTCCCCATTGTTTGTATTTAAGGTAAGACCAGACTTTGTGATAATTCCATCTTCTGAAACGGCCTTCTTTGCCGCTTTTATGACTCGGTTAAAATTGATTACAGATTTGCATTTTGCCGCAAGCCGCATCGCAGGAATATCAAATGTAAGATAATCGGTAATCCCTGTCTTGTAGGCACAGACTACTTCCACGTCACTCAATGCTTTTCCTATCATGAATACCATAGACAACTTTTCCCTGAGAATCCGCGCAGCCAGGATATACCCCGGACTGTCTGACAAGTAATCCTCTATTATGATAATATCGTAATCTGATTCCCTGACTTTTGCCATGGCTGTTTCTGCAAGGTTTACCACATCAACCTTTATACCTTCCTCAAAAAAATAATAACTGTACTCCTTCCATCTTTCATCATCGTTGAAGACAACCAGAACACTGCCTTCATTACAACTTTGTAAATTTAATTTCATTTTCATGCTCCTTACGTATCCTGAAGCGTTCTCTGTACGCCGCAGGCCATTTTATCATTTGAGAGCATTCTATGCTTCCAGATACTCTCCACTAATAATATTACCTCCCCTTCTATACTTTAAAATAATATTCCTCTTTTATATTTCGCACACTGTCCATTTTTATGCTATGAACCACTCCTGTGATGGAATACAAGCAGTCACTTTAAGACTGCTTCCTATAATCCTTGGCTTGACCATGGAACTTGCAAAATCAAGCTGGTTGGTCTTGAGCACCCGTTCGCTTGTAATATATGTGTTCCCATTGAAATCTTCCTTGTAGCTGCCAAGGATTTTTGAAAGTTTATTTACACCCTCAAAGTCCTCTACACAGAACACAAAGAGGGTATTTTCAAATCTGGCGGCAAATGTATCCTTCACCTTTACAAGCGTGTCCAGCATCTCCTCAAACTTTAGAATCCTTTCCTGCTTGCTCTCTATACGGTCATCAACATTAAAATGCGCGGCTTCGAGTATTATATTCCAGTTTTCACCATTATGCAAGCACCTAATATAGCCATTCGGGTAAAATTTCCCTTTGTCACCGTATTTTAGGACATATGATGAGTGCCTCCACTCTTCCATGTCTGCAATTTTTGACAGCCTTCCCTCAAAAATACAGGCAACCTCTCCGACATGGATGCTCCTGAGTACCCTCGTTGTGCACTGGGCAACCAGCCCGGTGTCATAATGGAACGACTTGTCCAGCCTTTCAGAGTACATCTTAAATCCCCTGTATGTGATGGTATATACAAAGATGTTCCCTTTTCCCCCGCAGCTGTACTTCCTCCTCCACAAAAGCCCATATTTTCCCAGTGTCTGTAGCCTTCCGCCAAGGCTGTCCGGATCTGTCATGATCGGCTTCTGCGGGTATTTTCCTGCCATCCATTTCAACCTGCTCGCCACCATTTTCAGGTCTGCATGCCCAAAGAAAGCAACCGCTTCTAGTATGTACATGTCCGAAAGGGTAATCTTTTCAGCCATCAGTAATTCCTCAAGATAATCTACGCTTTTGATGTCGCTTCTGGTTACCGGCTCCAGACTAATGTCGTTCCCATAACGAAAAACGGAGCTGTTCTTAAAACCCGCCGCTATCCTGGCAAAGTCGGCTGTTTCATTTCCTACTGTAACACCCATTCTTGCACCCCCAAATTCATGAAGTCTTTATACAACACCTTTATCCAGCTCCTTCCATTTTTTTGTATCAACGCGCTCTATCTTCTCAAGGCATCTTACCCTCAGATATTTTGTTTCAGATTTTATTTTTGACACAAATCCAGAATATTCCGCTCCTACAGGCACATAATCCACTCCGTCCGGGAAACTGCCTATGGCGTTGAAATTTGGTATACCGTCTATTTCCGCAAAAAAGGATCTTTTGGTCTTACTGCTGTCAACAACTGTGAACCTTACCGTCATCCCGACACTGAGCTTTTTAAGAGCAAGCTCCCATGGATCATACCCTATCAACCTGTGGTATTCCCGCCTGGAACAATTGAAAACTATCCTTTTGGGCATATCCCTGTATATTTCTTCATTTTCCTTCGTAATTTTTACGTTCCCGTTATCCAGTCTCACATACTGGCTCATGCCTGTAATAATGACATCCACAATGCTTCCCACAACTGCATCACGTTTCAGGTTTGGCGTGTAGGCGTTCGCCCACTCCTTGATCGGAATGCGCCCAAGGATACCAAGACCACAGATATCTACATAAACAATCTGGCGCACTTTCCCGCTGTCCGTATTGTCAAATACATCCGTTATCGCTGCTTTTACCCTGACATTTTTTCCCTGTCCCAGCAGGGATGTTATGCGTTCTACTGCCTGTTTCCTTGGTATTTCCTTTACTGCTACATGCGACACATAGACTGTCATGTTTTCCTCGTCAACGGCGGTAACCTCCACAGGATATGGTCTTGAAAGACAGATTGCTCTGTTATAAATTCTGCTTCTGTATCCCCTGATATATTTATTTAACATTTTTACTGTCACCTCACCCGCATAGGCAAATAAGTTGTCGTATCTGTCAATGACGGAAAACATGATTTCAATCTTCTCTTTTTTCTCCATCTTTTCCCTGTAATAAGAAATACTGCCTGCTTCCTGCAGATCAAGTGTCAGAGCTGCGTTTCCACTCCTGCCTTCCATGAACATGTCAAAGCCCGAGCTGATATCCTCTGTTTCTTTTACGGCAGAAACTTTTATTACTTCCTCATCTCCTGTTTTATCATTATTTTCAGCCAATGTGACAGAAGTTTCCTTTACTTCTGTTTCCCTTGTCTTTTCCATATTTTTAATCATTTATCAAAACCTCCGTTTTTTATATCGTATAAAAATGATTTACAAGCCCTGTCATTATCACAAAAAGCAATACAACGGAATTTAAGTAAATACATAAATTAAATATGCCAAAACGCCTGACCTGTTTGTTTTTTGTGGCAAAAATAGCCAGCATTGCCCCTGTGAGTGTGTTTACAGCAATTATCTCCACAACATGCCTTTTCACTGCCCTGTAAAAACAGGTCCACCAGTACATGATCCTGCGTGACCACTTATCAATGGCATCGTCTCCTTCCCATGATGAGATATCAAGACCGCCCCCCTGCTTTGTCAGTTCGTCAAGTGATTCATAATAACGCTGTTTTGCGACATCTGCCATTTTCCCTGATGTCTGTGCTGATTTTTCTGTATCACCACATCCGTTTCCGACATTGTACGTCATTGTCGTTATATTTTCCTGTGTATTTTTCTTTCCGCATCCGACGAATCCTGCCGCTGTTACTATACAAAATGTTACGAAAAAGATTTTCTTCCATATATCCGTATAATTTTTTCCCATCTGCATTTATACGATTACCTTTTTCTTCAGCTCATGCGGCAGCTTTGATATTTTTCTTACCAGGTCATCATCGGATAACAGTTCGAGCTGTTTGTTATCATAAAGATTCTCAGGTATCAATTCAGAACTGAGCTTCACATACTCAGTTTTTCCCATTCTAATGTCATTAACATTCAGCGATACCATTTTTTTAATACTCCTTCCCGATACAATCCTTTCTGCCTCGCCATATACAAGTGAATCCGTGACAGTCGTAATATGTATGCAGCCGCGTTTTTCAAGATTTAAATGCCCTCTGATCCGCATGCCTTCAGAAAGCTTTTCATTGTAGAGAATCACATCCCCAACTTCCGGGAGTACCCTGTCCATTTTGGGCGCCTGGCGCTGTCGTCCCCTTGGAATTCTTATAATTTTTGCGCCGGAACAGCATATGTCACTAGTACATGATTTGTTTTTCATACTTCTCCATCTCCTATTTAGTCAAACATTAACGTGACTTTTAAGTACACCTTGCACATTATACAGAAAAAAATGTTTGTGTAAATAGATGTTATAAAAAGAGTATGATTTATTTTCAGGATATATTTTGGATATAATTTAAAAAACTTGAGAAATTTAAATGAAAGTTTCCCAATTTACTGAACTATAGAAAATGGAATAAAACAATATACTGGCGGTCGAAAAGACTGACTGATCAGTATAATGTGATGTGCACAGTCGCATAAGGAAATATGCCACTACTAAACTGCGGTTGGTGCGATACTAACGGCAGATTTCATCTGTCATAGATATATAACAGCAGTTTACAACTTTTTTAAAAAATAAAATACAAACTCAATCTTTTGTAGTATAATTTAAGCGTCAAACTAAAATACATACGAAAAGAGATGAGTTTGTATCTACCGCTTATTATACTTGAAAAACTCCATTTTGGATAGACTGAATACTTACTTTTGTGAATATTTTTCTGGTGCTACAAAACCGACCGCAAGGAACCTGTTCCTTTTGATTATAACAATACTGACGCTTGATACCTTCCGCTCTGTTAGGTTTGCGCATAGCCATGTACTGTCAAAACTTGCCGATACATCATTGAATGCGTATTATTATACACTGAGGACGGATAGCTGTGATCATTCCCGCTGGAGTGATACCACTGTTTCAAAAGTGGTCAAAGTGGTTCCAGATTCCCTTGAAACCCAGCCACTGTTCCTGTCCATTGATGACACCATGGTAGAGAAATTCGGCAAAAAGTTTGAACTCTGCTCAAAACTCTTTGACCATGCTGCACATAATGGCTCCAATTACCTGAACGGCCATTGTATGGTAAGCATCCTGCTGTCCTTCCCGGTTTTAAAGGACGGGCAGATCCAGTACCTGTCGGTTCCCCTGGGATACCGGCTCTGGGATAAGGAAAAAAGCAAACTGGAAACCGCCGCTGAAATGGTCCGGCAGGCGATGGGGGTGATTGGCTCCTCAAGGCAGGTGTTCCTGCTGTGTGACAGCTGGTACCCGAAAGCCGAAGTGGCAGGGCTCATCAATGAGTTTGGAAATCTTGGCATCATCTGCAATGCCCGCGTCGACACTGCCATGTACGAGCTTCCCCCTGCTCCTACCGGGAAGCGCGGCCGTCCCAGGAAATACGGGAAGCGCATCCACCTGGAAGATTTTGAGCTGGCGACACCCCAAAGTGGTGACTGGAAGATAGGAGTGCGCCCTGTGCTAACAAGGCTTTGGGGTGAACGGGTAGTCTATGCCTTTGTTACTGCCCCCAAAAAGGGAGGAGACAGCCGCAGGCTGTTCTTCTGTACAAAAAAGCCGGATGAGATTACCCTCGATTACAGCCTTTGCGCAGACGAGCGTATGCGGAAATACGGGGAAGAGGATATCAGCTATCTTCCTCTGGCTTGTTACCAGCTGCGCTGGAACATCGAAGTCTCTTATTATGAAGGAAAGACTTTCTGGTCACTGGAAGAATACCGCATAAGAAGCCGTGAAGGGATAGAGCGTCTTATCAACCTTCTGGCTGTTTCTTATAGTGCCATGACACTGCTTCCTTATAGTGATGAAACATTTTCATCTTATCAGTCTTTCAGCGCTCAGGAGACCCGATTTGAGATCGGACAGCAGATTCAGGCCAACATAATATTCAACAGTTTTGTGGAATCGCTTGAAACTGTAAAAAAAGCCCGTGCGTTGGTAAAGTTATTAGAACACCATATTCAGTCTTGGATTAGAAAGGTCCAAAAACTGTAAACTGCTGATATATAATATATTTTGAATATATTTTAAAATTTTTATTCGATCCTAGAAAATTTACAGAATTACTTAAGCTGTAAAAAAGACAGTTAGGATTTAACACTAACTGTCTCTTTTTATAGTCTCATACATCATTAAATCATAAGCATAATCCAATGCATCTCCAAGCCAATAAGATTTATATATTTCCATCCCAGCAGGGGTTTTTATGACTACATTCCAATATTTTCCAGTTTTTTTGACAAGTGATACTTTACTATATGAATCTAATGTTCCGTTCAGATAAATATATGTCTCACTATTGCCGACTGTTATCAAGTTCCACTCCCTGTAAGTGTCTGACACCAGATAAACCTCTGGTCGTAACTGTAATTCTCTTTCTGTTGTCATATAGTATCCTCCTTAAATTTTCCCTGCATCTCTTAACATGAGAAAACTCGTTTCTTTAAATTGACACAAAATGATATAAACACTTATATTGTGTCAATTTTCTAATTTTATTGTTTAAATACTATATTCTAATAAGGACAAATAATCAAGAGAAAATATAAAATATTATAATTTGCGTTTAGGTATTTTTTGTTCCAAATACATTTTTAAGAGTCTAAAAATGCAATTGTTTTTTTCTATATCCGTCTCATTACATTTTCTTGTAAATGCGCCATCCAATTCTGCCGATATCAATATTGATCCTACTGCTTTTCTTGATCCGGCTTTCTTTTTAATTTTTATCAAACCATCGTTAAAAAGAACCTCATTTTCATCAAGTTCTATGCTGCCATCTAACCATCCTTCCATAAGAGCTTTAATCAGGGAAGTCTTATACACCTCATGTTGTTTTGTAAAGCTGTTAAATTTTTCATTAAGATCATATGTAAGGTTATATGTAATTCGGACTAAATTATTTTCCTTTCTTTCTAAAGAACCATTTTCTCCAGAAATAGGATTTTTTTCTAATTCTGTTGTTTTGCGTGTCGGTTCTATGACTGCCTGTTCTTCTACCTTTTTTGTTTCTGTATTCCTGTTTTTATTTTTTGTTGTCTCTTCCTTGTCTGGAAAGGTATTATATTCAGTTTTCATATTAGATTCTTTTTCAGTAATAAGAATCGGAGATTTATCTGTTTCTTCCAGAATGCTTACATTACTGTTCATTTGTTTAAATAAATCCCTGGAATTTTTTTTTGCCATTTATATTACCTCTTTATTTTGAATGAAATTCATCTATTCTCTTTAATATTTCATTAGTTAGTTTCCTATAATCAAGTGCAGCATTATTATGGAAATCATATTCATTTAATGAAATCTTAAACTGTTTACTTTCCCCAACGCTCACAGTTTGTCTGATCGAATTTTCAAACTTAATCGTTCCGTTCGCGATTGATAATTGTTCCAGTTGATTTTCAATACCTTTATTCAGATTAGTCTTTCTAGTGCTTGTCATATATGTCCCAAGTATAATGGCCTCAGACATCCTTCTTTTTTTCAATAGGTCAATGTCTTCTTTAATTTTTGATACTCCTTTCAGGCTTCCGGGTGAACTGTCAACAGGAATCAATACATAATCTGCAGCCATAAGAGCCATTCTATGTAAAATCGACCGGGATGGTGCAGTATCTACAATTGCAAAATCATATTTCAGGTTTTCTTCAAGCCATTCTATGGTATCATTAAACAGAAATGCATCTACTGTGTCCGGAAAAAGTTTATCTGCCTGTGATAAATCATCATCGCTGGCCAGAAAATCAAAATGTTCAAGATGAATGATTGCTTCATCAATTCTACATTTAGCCTGCATACAGTCTAATAAAGAAAAACTTTTTTTGTCCCCAATATTAAGTTGAAGTTCCAAGTCTCCCTGTTGATCGAAGCTAATTAAAATAACCTTATAGCCCTTTTGTGAAAATAAATAAGCAAATTCTGATGAAGATGTTGTTTTTCCGACTCCGCCTTTTTGATTTGTTAATACAATTGTTTTCATTTTAATTTTTCCTTTTCTATGATATTTTTAGCTCTTTTTATTCTTTATTTTTCTACATATTTGTATTTTACTTTTGCTTTTCTAAATAATTATAATTTATCTTATCACATTTTTAATGCTTTTACTACTAAATTTTTTATTTCAAAATATATAATTTTTTATATTTCATTTTTACTTCAAAATATTATATTCGATATATATATAATATAATTAATTAAATTATATTATATATATTTATTTTTTACACTTATATAATTTTAAATACTATAAAATACTAATAATTTTTTAACTATATTATATTTATCATACAGTATAAATACAATTATTTTTATACAAAAAATCTAATTGTATTTTATTATTTTTAATTATACATATAAATTTTGCAATATACTTTTAAATACTATATTTTTGTTAAATATTTAACAAATTTTTGATAATATATATATTAAAACATGACATTGATACTTGAACTTTTCATTATTAATTGATACAACAAGACTGCAAGATACTAAACCAAAAATTTATTTTACAAACGTGAGATTAAAATGCCACCTTTAGCCGTCTTTTTATAAAAATGGGTTATGATATACTGCAGGCACAAGATATCAAAGTTTAACAGATTCTTTAACCAGTTTTAGTCAGGAAAAAATGGGTCTATATTTCCAAGATGATTTTTAGTTGCAGGGTTTAGGCTGTAACTCGAAAGAACATACAGGCTTTCAATTAGTGATAGTTATGTTTACATTTTATAATTTTACTACATAACAGAAATAAGAAGAAATCTACCAATACAGACAGAAGTTAATATAATAAAATAGACGTTTTAGAATGTAAACAAAAAAATTTTCAGAAATTTGGGCTTAATTATTGTTAATATTACTTTGTAATAATTTACGGCAATATTTGTTGTTGTTTTTATTATATATAATACGACATATTTTATTTATTATATTAGGCCAAAGAAATGTATTGATTTTTCTAGTGTTTAAAGGCATTTTCCATGTCCAAAACTGTAGAAAGATATGGCTGAAACTGTAGAAAGATATGGCCAAAATTGTAGAATTTTTTATGTTTTAGTTCTGTCCGAATATGTAGAAAGGTATGTATAAAACTGTAGAAAGATATGGCTGAAACTGTAGAATCATAAAAAACTTCTGTTCAAATATGTAGATTTTTATTTTAAAGATATTTGAAAATGGAAATTTTCCTTTATAAATTTATATTAACGAACACTTAAAAATATAAACTATATAAAAAAATAATTTTTTGTGAAAGATATGGTTGAAATTGTAGAAACTTCTGTCCAAAACTGTAGATTGATTTAAACTGAATAAAATTAAGAAAATCAATGTTTTGTAAAAATCATTATAACTTCTGTCCAAAACTGTAGAAAGTGAAATTAATATCCAGCAAATTTCTTAGTAAGTGATATATGAATTTTGCCAGATTAAAAGGTTAATTGTAAAGATTAAAGGTGATCTGGCAAATTAGATTAAAATAATATAGTTTATGAAGATATGGCTGAAACTGTAGATTTGTGTTATATCACAACATATTTCTGTCTAAAACTGTAGAAAAGATTTGACATAATAAGGAAAATAATAGATAATAATTGTTAAAAGAGGTATAAGCAATGGATAATAATGGGCAGGAATCAGTTTTAGAAACAGTTCAATATCAAAAATCAAATTTTATTATAAGTGGGAAATATAAATCATCTTTACTGGAGAATAAGCTAATGGCAATTTCTCTGTCAAAACTGCAGTATGCGGAGGAAACCTCGGATTCCCTGGTAAGCAGGATTAAGGCATCTGAATTAAGGGAACTACTTAAAGGAAATTCAGGAAGTTTCTATCAGAAACTGGATGAAGCAGCCCGAAAGATGACTGGGAAAACAATAGGAATATCGAATCCGGAAGAAAAAAGATTTTGTTATCTGGCTGTTGTAATTATGTCCAAGTATGAGAACGGTGAATTTATTATAGAATATAATAAACATCTAAAAAAATACTTATGCAATATAAAGCAGAACTTTACTATATTGAATCTTTCCCTAATGCTTTCCATTGACAATGGTTATGGTTTTAGGTTGTATGAACTTTTAAAAAGTAAGGCTTATTACCCAAAAGGGTATGAAAATCGAACTAAAAGTGAGACTTTTTTAGTAAAATATTCCGTGGCGGAGCTGAAACTCCTGTTAGGAATTGTAAATGCTGAACTGGATACAGTACAGCGAATTTTGCGGGACAAAGAAATTCCTGATTATGAAAAAGCAGTTGAAGTAAGTCCTGAAAGAATGTTTGAAAGCTGGTCTGAATTCAGGCGGAAAGTATTGGATGTTGCAATAAAGGAAATTAATGACAAGACAGACATTAGGGTTAGGTATGATACTGTAAAAGGTGGAAAAGGCGGAAAAGTATATGAAGTCAAGTTTTATGTTACATTACTGTGTATAAAAAATATTGTGGAGCCTGATGAAAATGAGGATTTGTCCAATATAGTTGATGAAGATGATGCCATAGATGAAATATATAGATTGTTAGGTAATAATATCAAGTCGGTTAGAGATGCCCGCTCCATTGCGAAGGCTGCAGGTAATGATCTTGAAAAAATAAGGAAAGCATATAGAATATATGAGGCTAAAAAAGATGTCAGCAATATTGTAGGATTTATGATTGCTGCCATAGAAAAGGATTTCTCGGAGCCCATAAAAAAGAAAAATTCCTTTACTGATTTTGAGATGAACAGGCAGATGTCAACGGAAGAAATAGATGAACTGGAGAAAGTGTTGCTGGAAAGACAGATGGCCATCGAAGATATAATATAAGCAGGAATGAAAATCTACATATATGTCAAACACCACATAAATTGTCATTTGTGTGGTGTTTTTATTTTATTAAGGTAATTAATTTTTTTCTATGTATTTGTATAACTGTAATCTAAGTTTCCATGTCGCATGAGATTATCAACATAAATGTAAGTCCTGAAAATCATAACAAAAATATAAAATTACAATTTACCCCTTGACTAATTCATGGTTATTTTTATTTAATAGGCAGGATACAGAAAAGAAAGGAAATAGCCATGTGTATTTTTGAAACACCACCCTGCATTTATTATCTTTCGGACAAGAACCTGGAGGATGAAGAGTACCTGAAGCTGTTTACACTCTTTGGTGCGATATTTGATGCGCCGCCGGACGCAATCGGAAAATTCACTTCATTCCTGAAAAGCCAGGAAGGGTTGTCACCAAGGGCATACAAGTCAGATGAAATCGTGCAGATGAGGAAAAAAATTATCAGGCCGCATGCAAAAAGGGTGAATCCATATGGCTGTTACGATATCACAAGGTATGGCACTTTCTTTAACGTTAACGTTCCAAAAAGCATCTGTCAGGGATGTCCCTACTCCGTGTCCTATAAAAATGCGCGCAGGGAGAAAGAAAACATGGTAATTGCCGCCATCCTGCAGAATGGTGCTGTCCCGGATAGGATACGGATGCAGATGGAACTGTCGGGCAGTAAGGCTGCGGAAAATATCATGCATTCCATATTCATGATACAGGGAAAAGGTGCACACAGGGGCAAATTTGACATGATCGGGCTGAATGCCTTCCTGCTCTTTAACCTGTGTTCAAACAACAGCCTGTCCGCCTTTGAGAGCATGGAAAACATGACTGGATATATAAAGAACAGGTTTAAGAATGATTTGTTGAAAAACATAGAGACTGTCAATTCACAGGAATATATTTATGAGATGCTGTGCAGGGAGCTTGAACGCATAAGCTGCACAGATGTTGGAGGTGATGACGGAAAAAACAGGCTGGAGAAGGCTGTGAACGAAATTACCCTGACATACCAATACGACAGGGGCGGCGCCATAAGAAATGTCATGGACAGAATGGGGGATGTGCAGCCGGAAACAGATAATGTCCCGTTTGTTATAGAAGCGGTAGATGTTCAGCCTCTTGTATCAGGAAAGGTTAGCATTATGGATGACAGTCCCGTAAAAGATAGAAAACTGCAGGCTGCAAATTTATACGAAAATGTTTCCAAAAGGGAAAAAAAGGCGGGACAGAGGAGCAGTCATAAACCTGATATTACTGAAAAAAAAGAGCTGGCTGATCCTGAAAAATATTATCCTGAAAACTATAGGGTTGATAGTATACAGGAATGGAAGCAGGCATCTGACGTTAATGATAACCAGGGGTTTCCTTTCATAGGTGAAGTGGACGGCAGCTATATCATGGCGGTCGAAAAATTTTCATTTTCAGAGGGCGAGGGACTGATTGTCTGCGCAGGAGACGGAAAATTCTATATTTACAGGTTAAACCGGCAGTCAGACAATAAGGCTGTGCGTGAACTTGTCAGGCGCCGCCCCCTGATGGTGACCATGAACAGCGTCGAGCTTCATGCCCTGTTAAAGAAATACAGGCTTTATGAATACAGAACGGCGGACTTAAAGGATATGTTCACTGCATTGAATACTCGTTGTGCACTGCCATGTACATACAGGGCATTAATGGAAAACATATCAGGTATGGATCTGGGCGGTGGTGATTTTTATTTATCAGCGATGGAACATTATGGGCAGGTTTACATGTCCTGCCTGAAAAAAATGACGGACAATAATGTGGAACTGTTTGAATTATATTCCTGTGTTTCATTTGCTATAGGATGTTCGTGGGATGCGGTGGACATATTCAGGGACATTTCTGTGCTGTATAAAAGAAAAGGTCTTTTTGAATACCAGTCCGAATGTCCTGAAAATATTATCCCGGATACAGATGGAAGCCTGTATTTTTACCGCACGGATGACGTACCAGCAAAAAACGAGAGGTTTTACCTCGGTCTTGTGCGTGAGCTTGTCAGGCTGGAAGCCGTAAAGCTTGGAAAGGTGCTGGTGCTCAAGATTTCGGACAGGGGGCTTGTACTGTTTGCCTTTGAAACAGATGGGACCACCTATGAGCTGCTTCAATGGCCATGTGTATATCTGGCAAGGAAGTTGAATATTAAGGACAGCCATGTGCATTACCACAGGCAGGTTTATGTCATGCAGTGCGGAACTGTCCGGGAAAAAGGTACAAATGAAGCAAATATGGAGGATAGAAATGAAAACAGGAAATAAGAAGATAGTCATAAAAAGGCTGATAAATAAAATGCAGGGTCTGACGTGCTGTGTGCTGGCTGGATTGTTTGTTTCAGCCATGATAAACATTTTTGTATGTCAGTCAGTCCGCGTATCTGGAAAAAGTATGGAGCCATCGTACCATGACGGGGACAGGATTGTCATGGAGAAGATATCGTACAGGATGGGTGTCCCGAAGCGTTTTGACGTGGTTGTATTCCCGCGCAGAGAGAATTATTACCTTGTAAAGAGGGTTATTGGGCTGCCTGGTGAAACGGTGCAGATCAGCGCTGAAGGAGACATATTCATAGATGGCAGGCTGCTGAAAGAGGACTACGGGATGGAGCCGATTGGCGATGCGGGAATTGCGGAAAACGGAATCATATTGGGCGAGAATGAATATTTTGTGCTTGGTGACAACAGGAATCATTCTGCGGATTCCAGAAATACAGGTATTGGAAATGTCAGTATTGACGAGATTACCGGAAAAATAGTGTGGTGATCGAGATGAAATATGAAAATTTTTACCGCAGGTGCACAGAATATAACTTTATGCTGAAAGATGCAGAACATTTTGGCGTGTACTCTGAAAACCGCATGAAAAATGCACAGGATGAGCTGGGGGAGCTGCTGAAAATGATGTCCGGCGATTCCGGGTATGCGCAGTACAAACCCCTTCTGGAAGAAATGTACCAGGTCGTCAGCAGCAGAAGTGATATCAGCAGGTTCCTTCCTGACGCCAGCAGGCTGCAGGGAAAGATCAAGGCAAGGAAGGTAGTCAGCGAGATCCCGCTGTACATGCTGTGTTTATCTGCGCTGGTACTGGCGGGGGTACTGCCGGCGCTTCACAGTCAATAAAAGGAGGATGACAGGTTTGGCAGAAACAGGGGATTTTTATATGAATCCCAAAACCCGCGGTCTTGGGATTTTTCTGTCCATGCTTTCCGGGAATATAAAACTGCCCATGAAAGGGAGAAAATATGTTTTCTATATGTATCTGATGCTGTTTGGAAGCTGTACGCGTGAAATGGTTCCCCTTCTGCTGGGGATGGCGGACAGGGCAATATCGCATGCAGCACGAAATTTATGTATCTGTGGGGATGAGGGTGTCCGCAGCAGGGCAGTGGATGACTTTATATCATACAGGATCAGGAAGGGCAGTATTATGAGGACAGTTATAAAGGGAAGGATATTATACAGCCTTTCATCTGCCGGCTACAGGGAACTTTCGGAATTCCTGTCATCACCGCTTATGGAGTACCATACTGGCAGACAGGGTGCATGGCATCAGGAGGATATGTCCAGAACCGCTAAGAATTACAGCGTACATTCGTCAACGGTTGGGATTGTTTTCCTCAAGATGGCTGGGAAATGCCGTATCGGTGTCGGGGATTTTGCACTGGATACGCCGGTTGGTCTGCATGGCAGCATACGGGGAAAAACATTTGATCAGTCATCAAACAGGTTCAGGAGTGACGCCTATCTTCTAATCCACCATCCGTGCAGACTGGAGTTCTTTTTTGAGAACGATATGGGAACAGAAAGGGGTGCTGCCGTGGTGGCGAAAATGGAACGGTATTTTACATTTATCTTTTCAACGGAGCGCAGCCTTGACCGCTCATGCGTGCATTTTACCATAGGTGATTATCACGGAGATGGGGAAAGGCAGGACATAAGGATACCCGGAAAAAACAGGATGCAGGTGTACAGGTCATGTGTCAGTGTACTGCTGTCAGCCGCGCATGTGGCAGGTGGGGACTGCCCGTCTGAGTTCGGGGATGTCATAGCCCTGTTTAACAGGATTATTGCAGGATCCGATACACTGGGGAAAGAAATATTGTCTGAAATCACAGAATATCTTTTGGCTGTCAGGAGTATCTGTCCGGGTTTTACAGATATATATTCTTATTTTGACAGGGAGAGGATTTTAAAAACCGTATCCGCGAGAGAGGGTGTCAGGCCGGGGATGCCGGGAAAGGTTACAGGACGTACTTATTCTGCCAGGCGTGAAAAGATTTTTGGATGGTGCAGGAATGCGCCGGATATATCCATGCTTGTGAAAAGAGGACTCAGGATTACGGCGGGTGACAACTGTTCGGATGGGTCAGATTTCATTTATTCCTATCCTTTCCTTGCCATGGACGGCATCGGTATTTATGAACAGTCTGTACGGGAACATATCAAGTCCTATTCTTACAGGGGAAAATATACGGATATTGCGGACAGCAGGATGATTTGTCACAATGCAGAATATTCCAATATCCGTTTCTTTCAGGCAGGCGGTACATTTTATCCGTTCGCAAACTGCCGTGTGCTGCATGACGTAAAAGGCAGCTTCATCTATTCGTTTGAAAACATATCGGATGACATTTCCGCGAGGATGAGGATTGAGAGATATCTGGGTGAGGGTGCACCGGATATTCCTTTCCTGCGGATATATGTTGTTTATTCAGATGATGCGTATTCGCTGGAATATGTGGAAGGACTGAAATCAGGATACAGTTCTGTGTTTAACGGGCGGGAGGACATCTCTCTGCTGGGACTGTAATTATCCGAAACAGAGATGTTACACAGACAGCAGATTTGTATAAGAAGGGAAGGTTTTTATGAACAAGGTTATCGGTTTTGTCACTGAAAAAGGGGGCGTGTCAAAAACAATGTCCTCGGTAAATATGGCGCATATACTTGCGGTTTCAGGTTATCATGTTCTTTTCATAGACCTTGATGCACAGATGAACGCGACAGACATGCTCATGATAGGGACAGGGTATGAGTGTCCCTGTTATACGAACTTATTGTGCCACCAGTTAAAAAGCGCTGACATTTTATATGAGGGATTTATATATGAATCAAATTTTGATCTGATTGACTGCATTCCAGGCTCCCCGTTACTGAAGGATATCATTTATGAAATCCATTCGGAACTGCAGGAAAAACGTTCGGTGTTTACCTGCCTGCGCCGGAACATAGAGCTTGTCAGGGAAGATTATGATTATGTCGTTATTGACACGAATCCGGGGGATACAACGCTTACAAGATGCGCAATCTGCGCCTGTGACGGCGTGCTTTCCCCGATCAAGGCGGATAATTTTTCCTTCAGCGGCGTTACGGGACTTTTACAAACCATAATTGGTCTGAAACAGTCCTGTGGCGTGTCCGTGGAATTCATGGGGATGTTCTTTGCGGATGTCAGTCTGAACTCCTCGGGCTATAAAAGAGTCAGGGAATGGTATGAAGAAAATTACAGCAGCTATATACTGCCTGTTGCCATCAGGCATTCTGTACAGGTTTCCGATTCGACATTAAAATACCTCCCGCTGCTTGTGGCATGCAAGAGACATGGGACAACGGATGATTACATAAAGCTCGTGAGGACGCTCGGACTGATTGATGACGCACATAACGAAAGGCTGGAAAAGTATCTTGCTCCGCGCAAAGCCGGGGGCAGTCAGCGTAAAGGAAACATTCCGGCCCGGGAAGTTTCTGCTGATAATGTGGGCAGTCAGGGAGGCAGCCATGGATAATGGAATGCAGAAAAAGGGAAAGGATATGCTGATGGGAGCCAGCTCTCTTCCGGGCAGGGAGATGGATATCAGCAGGCTTATAAACAGGACAAAGGAGATAGACTGCCGCAATACAATGTTCATTGACAGGGCAGATATTATCCCGAACCCGGAGAATGAGAAACGTTTCCCACAGGTAGATATAGAGGAGCTGAGTGAGTGGATCTATTTCAGGAAAAAGCTTTACCATGACCTGATTGTCATCCCTGTTGACGGGACAGGAAAATATATGCTTGTAGATGGCGAGCGCAGGCACAGGGCAATCCTGCTTCTGGACGACAGGCAGTATTCGGAGGTTTTTCCCTTAGGGGTAAACTGCTGTGTTTTCCCGGCATCTACCGACAGCACTCTCCTGCGGCTTGATTCTACCCTTGCAAACTACCTGCAGCGGCACACAGATGTATACCTGCGCAGGCAGGAGATATTGGATATGTATGAATGCCTTTTGGATTTACGGGAACGGAAAATGGCTGATACTGATGTCATCAGCCATATGTCGGATATCCTTGGCATAAAGGAGAGACAGCTGAAAAAGTATATTAATACGGCAGATCTTATTCCCGAATTTGAGAGAATGCTTAAAGATAACAGAATTACGTTGAACGAGGCGGCCAAAATCGCATCGTTTGACGGCGGTCTGCAGATGGAGCTTTACAGGAAGCAGTCAGAAAATGGCGGGATCACGCCTTCTGATTATAATGAGGCTGAGGATATGAACAGGGTTATAAAATCAGAGCAGGAGCTGGCAGTAATATCTGACAGTATTGACAGGAATAAGGAACTGTATGAGGCAGAGGTCGAAAAGTCCCGCCTGCTTGCACAGAATACAAAGGACAGGGAAAAACTGAAAAGGCAGGAGAAGAGGGAACTAAAGGCAAAACAGAGGCTGGAAAAAGAAGAAAGTCGTTACTGTTCCATGGCGGGCGGGCTGAAAACTGCCAGAAAGTCGCAGATGTCATTCCCAGGTGATACAGGCAGTGATATAAAGAAACAGGATATAAAACCAGTTATACTGCAGGCTGAATTATGTTTGAAAAAATTTGAGGAATATCCAGAACTTCTGGCTGACGATGATGCAATACTTGAATCCTTAAAGGACATCAGCATACGTTTTTCAGCTTTGCTGGAACATTGCCGGAAAATACAGGAAGCAGGAAATATCTGTCCAGAAACTGCGCAAAAATAAAATTTATTTAGTGGCAGTTCCTGAGAACGGGAAAAGAGACGGTTTCTGGTTAAACAGACACGCAGAAACATGAGGAGGTAAGGGATAAAAATGCTAGTAAAATGTTCCGCAGGTATTTGCAGAAAGGTGTCAGCAGGGTTCAGGTATTCAGTGGAAAAAGTAAAACATTATGAGAGCACGGAAATTCCGGCAGGGTATACAGTCATTGCCATAGCTGGGGTGTATGCATTATCAAACCTGATAAGAATTATCATATCCGTTATTTTGCAGAGAAATTCATATATCAATATGTCGGCAGCGTCCATACTGGCAGTTATCCTGTTGCAGGTTGCGGCGTTCGCTGCACTGACACATTATGATTACTGGAATTATCATAAAAGGAAGCTGCTGCTTATTGGTGTAATGGCATTCACGCTGGTAACAGCGGCATCGGGGATTTTTACTTATCTGTATGGAATAACCCTGCGTCCGTTAATATTCCTTCTTCCGGTGACAGAAGACATATCGCCTGCACTGATCATAAATACATCAAGGCTGCTTAATACTGTTATTGCAGGGCTGCCGTCCGTGGCACTGGTCTGTAAGATATTTTCCCTCCTGACGGATGAAGAGGTAAGAAAAGGAATATATGGCTTTAAGATTGACAAGATCATAGATATGAGAAAAGACAAGAAGTTCAAGTATGATCTGAAGTTTTTAAGACGCATGGACACAGGGCTGCCGTATACAATCAAGATGAAGGACCGGCAGCTCCATGCCTCTATAGGGGGGGCCACGGGAGCGGCAAAGACATCCACTGTCCTGACCATATCCATTGCAAATGACCTTGACCAGAAGGCTTTCAATGAGGATTACTGTAAAAAGGAGCTTGAAGAGAGAATGGATACGGATGTTGCAAAGAACAGGATGTTCCATGACAGAGATTTTAAGATGAAATACTTTACGGGGCTGACGGAAGATGGACAGTGTTTCATAGACAGTCTCAGGGCAAAGGCTCCCAGTGCGGGCATCACATGCCTTGCGCCGAATGAGTCGTTCAGCGATGAAATTTACATGCTTGCGATCAACAGGGGATTTAAAGTAAACAGGGTTGATCCGATACTGACTGAAAAGGACGAACATAAGGAAGGGTTTATAGGTTTTAATCCTCTCTATATTCCAGAAAAACTGACTGGAATAAAAAGAGAGCTGGACATATTCAAGAAGGCAAAGCTTTTTGCGGACGTGCTGCAGGCGCTTTATGACATGACCGGATCGAGCGACGTGTATTTTGCAAAGCTGAATAAAAATGTCACAACGACATTTACCATACTCCTGCTTGTGACGATGGAATATGTCCATCCCGGACACCATGTAACGCCGGAGGATGTGCAGAGGCTTGTGGATGATTTTGACCTTGTAAAGCCGTATTATTATGCGTTGCTGAAGAACTATGGTGACAATGATGACGTGTTTGACGCAGCGGGAAACCCGATCCCTGCCAGGCTGAAGGACATAAACTGCGGCAGGTACCAGTTTATTGTGCCCCTGGTGAACAATGACATCCTGAACGAGAACGGCAGGAAGCAGATGGAGAACCAGATCAGAGGGCTTCGAACCATCATGTCGGATTTTATCAATAATCCGCTTATCCATGATGTTTTCTGCGTCCAGGAAAGTATTGACATTGACAAAATACTGGAAGACGGCGAAATAACTGTTGTAAATTATGCTCTCGAACTGGGAATGTGCGAGGCTACGGCGTTTGGTCTGTTCTTTTCACTGTCCTTCAACAATGCCGTGGTAAGGCGTCCGGGGACGGAGTTTACAAGGCTTCCGCATTATTATTACATAGACGAGTTCCCGATACTTCTCCACTCGGACCAGGAGCAGATGTTTACTATGTTCCGGCAGTACAACGTGAGCAACATGGTGGCGTTCCAGACCTACGACCTTTTTGACAAGACGCCTGTTACAAGGTTCTTAAAAGGCGTCGTGATGAATAATACAGCGCACCAGGTAGTGTTCGGGCGTGTTTCCGTCAATGAGATGGATATGTTTTCAAAACTGGCAGGGAAAGAGCTACAGACCATAAGTCAGGATACGGTATCGGAGACGCCGATTACGGATCCTGACACGAAAAAGTCATTTTCAAGCAGAAATACGCCTACGTGGGTAAACGCAAGGGAAGGTGCAGATTTCAGGTACAAGGATTTCCGGGAAGTTTCGGTATTCACAGTGGACCAGGGCAGCCCGAAAACAGTATTTGACTGTAAGGTGTCATTTCTGGACAAGAAGAGAAGGGATGCCGTAATTAAAAGATATATCGTGGACTGGGATCAATATGAAACGATCAGCAGGGAAGATGAATGCAGTGAAGCAGAGAAAACAGTTACGGAAGATGCGGTAAAAGTGTCTGGAAGAGACGAGGTGTGTCGGACAGGGCAGGAGGAGACAGCGGAAAATTTATCAGAGCAGTTTTTAGACAACAGTATGGAATCCGATGAAGAGAGGCCGGAGGATATAAGACAGACGACAGCACCAGAAGATCTTACGGAGCTGTTTACGGTGAGTGAAAATGAGGAACTGCTACAGCGATATTATGAAAAGCTTATGAAGGAAGAGGAGGAAAACAGGCAGTTTGAAGTGTATGGACAGGACAGGGAACAACAGCTCTGCCAGAGCAGTCTGTTTGATTCTGATGCGGATTCGGGCTGCTTCGACCTGTCAATCGATGGGTTTGGGATAACAGATGATTAGGGAGGTGTCTGTATGACGAAATGTTCCTGCTATGCATACAGGGAAAATCTCGTAAAGGAGTGCCATAACAAAAAGACGGGAATCAGTGAAAAAGAGACAGCAGCGTTAATGGAAAAAAATAAGCTTGATGAATGCCATATGGAGATTATTAAAGCACTTGGGTGTATGGAATATGCAGGTAAAAGCCATATTATGCGATATATGGAGCATATTCATCCAGCAGGGGACAAAAATACAGACCTTACAAAGAAATTAAAACAGTTATGTGATTATGGTATTGTCCTGTCAGTATGCTATTATCCTTCAGATAATCCATGTGGTTACAGGACCTGTAATATATATTCACTCACTGGCGGAGGCAGGGACATATTTACAGGAACAGGAGAAAACAGAAGATGCCAGGGCAGTTATACGCCGTTACGCGAAATGGACAGCAGAGACGGCATAAAGGGCGTCTTAAACAGGGCAGCATTCAATTCGTTTTATGTCAGCAGCCTGTCATATAATGCAAAATATTATTTTTCATACCATGCGGGCAGTGCGGTGATAGAAGGCAGGCTGATGATCCTCTCAGATAAATATTCGGAAGGGCTGGTCAATGTGTGTGTGATACCTGTAAGGAATATGGAGGGCAGTGATACAGAATGCGTCTTAAAAATTCGGGCAGCACAGGAGCATTTCAGGCAGAAGAGGATCAAAAAACCCTGGTTTGTTTTGGTCTGTGAGGATGATGCGCATGAAAGGGAGCTGTACAGTTATCTTATGAATTGTAAAACCATTGAAAAAGCTGTTATATGCATGACAAAGGACACCTATCTGGTCAGGAATGACGCGGATGCTTTTGATAATATCACGACATACACGCAGAATGGGAAGGAACTGGTGTCGGAATTTAAGAAAATAATTTTCTGAAAAGATCTTTTATGCTAATATAAACTACAATATTAGCATAAAAGGAAGTGATGCCATGACGCAGCAGGAAAAGATAAAAAAACTGATTGATGCCAATGATGGAATGGTTTGGACATCACTGGTTACAGGTATGGGAATTTCAAAAACAATTCTGTACCAATATGTAAAAGAAAATAATATGGAACAGATTTCTCATGGTGTTTATATCACACAGGATGCCTGGATAGATGGGATGTATCTGGTACATCTGCGCTGTAAACAGGCAGTATTTTCCCATGAATCAGCACTCTTTTTTCATGACCTGACAGACAGGGAACCATCAGCATTTGAGATTACTGTAAGGACAGGGTATAATCCATCAAGGTTAAAAGAAGATGGCATTAAGGTATATACAATAAAAAAAGAATTGCATGGAGAAGGCGTCATTATGATACAGACAGCTTTTGGACATCCGGTTTAACCTGGAGCGGACAGTCTGTGATATCATCAGATGCCGGAACAGCCTGGAAATGCAGACGTTTCAGGGTGCATTGAAACAGTATATAAAGAGGAAGGATAAAAATCTCCGGCTTCTGATGCAGTACGCATCAAAATTTCATGTGGATAAAATATTAAGACAATATCTGGAGGTATTGTTATGATAAAAACAGCAACACAGCTAAAAGATTTAATTCGTAACCTGTCAAAAAAGAAGTCCGCAGATGCACAGGTTTTAATGCGAAATTATATGATGGAGCGTTTCTTGGAGAGACTTTCACTTTCACAATATCAAAATAAATTCATACTAAAGGGTGGGATGCTCGTAGCGGCAATGACAGGGCTGGATGCGCGTACTACTATGGATATGGATGCAACAGTTAAGGGAGTGGATGTAACTGTGGAAACGGTTATGGCTGAGAAACTTGAAACCTTGATTTCCCGAAATACTGCCAATACCCGAATGAGGGATTTTTATGATATTTATATTCTTCTCCGGCTCTATGGAAATGTGATGGATAAAAATGTTTTAGCAGAAGCATTGCAGGCAACTGCAAGGAAAAGAGGAACAGAATATCATTTAAAAGATGCATGGGAAATATTTGATGAAGTGCAGGGTGACCATGTTATGCAGAAGCTTTGGATGTCCTATCGGAAAAGTTTTCCTATGCAGCGGATATATCATGGGAAATGGTCATGAAAGCGGCAACAGAACTTTACCATATGAGCGAGGTTATTAAATGAAACCGGGTTAGTTTATTACATGTTGACAATTAAGCTGTTTTTTATATATGATAGAATCTGTATTCATTATTTTATTATGTATTATGGTGCGTCTGCACCTGTAGGCATTACCGCGTCATGCGGTGGTGCTGTTTTTTTGCCGTAAAACAGGGCAGCCAAGTACGAAGGAAAGGCATCTGTTATAAAAAATTTTAAGATTGGAGGTGTCACATGGCATCGGGAATATTCAAAAATGTCACCAGGTCCGAACCCTGTCCGGTATGCGGCGGGACGGACTGGTGCAGCTGGTTTCCCAGAAGGGACGGGGACGGTTATTTGTTATTATGCAAGAGGGCCTGCAGGGACGGCTATGGCAGTTCTGATGTGGCAGGAAAAGACGGCAGGATGTACTGTTTCATCTCGGAGAAAAATAACCAGTATATTTACGGGGAATGCCAGGCTGACAGGGGACATTTTAAGGAGAACCGGGAGAAACCGAAAGAAAGGTTCCGGTATGTGGGAAAGGTAAGGCCGGCAGGCGACACAACCCTTGACTGTGTGTACAGGACAATTCTTAAAAAACTGCATTTGGAGGACAGGCACAGGGAATATCTGCATGGGGAAGGATGGAGCGACAGCATGATAGAGAGATCGCTTATAAAATCTTTCCCAGAGAGTGATTATGCAAGGGCAAACGGTTATAGTCCTGGAGGTTACAGCCCGACCAACTTGACCAGAAAGGAACTTGCAGAAAACGTACTGGAAGAACTTGGCATCAGTTCATTGAAGGGCGTGCCGGGTGCGTATTTTAAGGAAAATGACAATGGAAAGGGGTACTGGACCTTCTCGGGAGCCAGCGGGCTTCTGCTTCCGGTATTCAACCATAAAGGAGAGGTGTTCCGGCTGCGCATACGGATGGATTACATGGGGATAAGGAAATGCAGCCTTGTAAACGGTATTGCTGCATTTACTGAAGGAGACAGCATCTGTTACCTTGATATGTCAGGACCGTACAGAAATAACGGCGATACAAGAGAAAGGGTGAAGCTTGATGATTTCAGTGGTAAAATGAGACCATTCCAGTCTTTTTATGCCGAACCGGTAATGCTCGGACAGGGAATTATTAAAAACACTTACAAGTACGGCTGTGAATCAAAAAACCATGCATCATACTATTATAAAGGTGGTGACTGCGGGAATATCTGTCTGATAACGGAGGGAGAAAAGAAAGGACAGTATGCAAATTTTCGGCTGAATATTCCGGTATGGTCACTTCCCGGCGTGAATTCATATGGGCTTTTGTTTGAAAAAGATAGAAGCGGAAGAACGCTGCTGGACTATACGCCTGAAGGAAAAAAGACGATATTTGTCGTTGCGTTTGACGCAGACAAGCATACAAATAAGACTGTCATGAGCTATCAGGAAGCACTGGTCAGCAGGCTGAAAGAAAGCGGCTATATTGCTGCGACTGCGGACTGGGATGTTTCCCATGGCAAAGGAATTGATGACCTGTTATACAGGGGATATATCCCGAAATTTAATCTGAAATAATCTGAATGCACGAAAAAGGATGGTTCTGCCATCCTTTTTTCCGTAAGCAAGTTTAATGTTTGTAGTTGCGTATTAATAAATTTACATATCTAAGTTTTGACTGTATGTATAAAAAATTAGAAAGCGGGTTCTGATCCTAAATGCATCCATGGTTGGAAACGTGACAGGTGAATCCGCATAAACTGGAATTTATTTAATATAACTTTTGGCAGGCATAAGGGGATTCCGCCGAGGGAGTACCAAAGACGTTTAGAATGAGATACATGAAAATCAATGTTATTGCTTGCTATATCATTCATTTTTGCTTATACTAATATTAAATGTGATTAATATAGATAGAGAGATGATTAGTTTGAGCAGAACTGGAGGATGATTATGAAAACAATCAGTATCAGATTAGAAGATGCCATATATGAAGAGCTGGGGGAAATGCTGAAAGAGATGGGGCAGACGAAACAGACTTTTTATGAAACGTTTACAAGAACTGCGTTGCGGGAGAGAAGCATTCCCTTTATTATTTCCTTGCCTGTAAAAGAAGAAAAAAATGAAAGCAGGGAAAAGATGGAGGCTTTTGCCAGACTGGAGGCTTCAAGGAAGGCGTTTGGCGGGGCGCTGGATTACGATAAAGAGCGGGAGGAAGCAATGAATGCAAAATATGGCAGTGTTGATTGACACGAATGTTCTCCTTAACTATATCACGAACCGGGAAGATGTATATCTTGAACCGTCGGTTAAAATTATTGAAATGTGCGCGAAGGGAGAACTTCAAGGGTACATGGCGTTTCACTCACTCTCAACGATTTGGTATGTTCTGAGAAAAAAGAGTGGCAGGGAGAGGCGTGAAAATCTGCGGGATATCTGTAAAATATTCCGTGTTGTAGCCGCATCACAGGTTGAGATTATGGATGCGATTGAAAAGGATGAATTTGATGATTTTGAGGACTGTCTTCAGGATAAATGTGCAAAGGAGGTTGGGGCGGATTATATTATTACCGTCAACGAAAAAGATTTTTGTCATTCGGAAATTCCGGCATTGAATCCGACTGACTTTTTGGAAAGGATATATAACTAAAGGGACCAGAGAAAAATATGAGGTTCTTATATGCCCCGCAAATAGTTATAACACCATGCAGAAATGGCTTATTTCGTTTCAATGACCAAAATGGGAAGTTTATTGTATTCATGGGATTTGGCCGTTTTACCATGCATTTGACAGTGGTATAAAATAATATTTCAGGGTTGATTATATGCGTTTATTATGCTAAAATCCCCGTGTACTTAATTAAACTTATATGTCAATCCCAAGATTTGGGAGAGCAGGCCGTAAGGCTGTCAAAGGGTATACTGCACTGATGCTTTTTTGCATTGGTGCTTTTTTAATGCCCGGAAAAGGAGGAAAAATGAATAAGGAAACAACAAAACAACAGACAGGGAGCGAAAAGCTTCCGGCTGCAGAGAAGGCGATGCAGCCGGGTCCTGATTATTTCCGCGTGACTGTCACGGGGAGCATGATTCCGGCAGGAAGTGTTGGATATCGTGTGCCTTCTGCACTGTATGATGGAACAAAACTAAGCATGATGCTCTGGCAGGACCAGCTTGTTAAAATGTTCCCCCGTGACAGTGAACGTTCCAGTTTCTTAAAGAACGTTGTCCCAGGGGTAACACTGGATGTTATCGGCATTCTCTCAAGACGCAATAACGAGCTTGAGCTGTCGATGCGGAAACTTGCAGGAAAGGCCGTGGACGATGGACAGGGAATATAAGGATGCGCTCCACAGGTATGTGGCGGCGTACATTGACCTGAACCATGCCAGTCTTGGGCATCCTGGTGAGAAAGCGGCTGTCGGTGTCATCGGGCAGTTTTACGATGCTGCGGACAGGTTATCCCGTAAAAAAGATGAAGTATGCGGCAGCCCTGACATACCGGACCTTGACCAGATGCTGAACCGGGATGAAAAAGTGAGCAGGCTGGCGCTTTCAAGGATAAGGGCGGCAGTAAAAAGGGGCTGTGCCGGAGTGGAACAGCTTGAAATGGAGGAGGCATATTCATATGCCGTGTTTTTGGAAAGAGGAGAATAGAGGAGGAATACCAGTATGAATAACTGTATGTTTTCAGGACGTGTCGTGAAGAAACCCATTTTTAAGACTGAGAGGAGAAGGAAAGACAATGAAAAGTTCTCGATTGCAAAATTTTACCTTGCAGTCGATGACGTGCATGGGAATGGAAACACAGTCTACCCAGAATTTGAGATCATAGGGCGTCAGGCCGAGGTGTTTGTGGACAAGGTTCCAAAGGGCACGAAAATATGTATCACAAGATCCGTGTTAAAGACGGAATCCTATATGAAGGATGGCGAGAAAGTATCCAAAAATGTTTTCCGCGTCCATGAATGGGAGTTTGCCGAGAGCAAAAAGTACAATGACTCGCTTCGCAGGGATGAGGACATGGATGATGAGGATAACGGATATGGTGATGACGGCCTGTTTGACGGGGATGAATATGACGATGACGACAACGTGGAAAGCCAGTTAGACCAGGCAAGAAAGAGAATGCTGGCGTCAGGAATGCAGATGAACAGGGCTGCGGAAAGGGCACCACTCCCGCAGCTGCCAAAACCCAGCCTGAATATCTGGAACGGATTTACCCCCGACCAGATTAAGGGTTATATGGATATGGGGTATTCAAAAGCACAGATCAAGGAGATTGAGCAGCAAATGAAGGGATCTGTTGAGGGACAGAAGTACATGGCACAGCTGATGCAGTCTTCGGGATTTGTATCGGCAGGAGACAATGTCCCGTTCCAGAATTAGGGACAATGCAGGTCAGGAGGAAATTATGATTACATGTTATGAACTGATGCAGGGCCCGGAGCTTGTGGTTACCAGGACATATGATTGCAGTGCGGAGTTTGCCGGGCCGGAGAATGTAGCTGCGGTATGCAGGGAGGTTTTCAATATGGGTGAGCTTGCAGAAGAGAAAGTTATCCTGTTTGCTCTGTCTGGTAAAAGGATTATGGGGGTGTTTGAACTGTCAAAGGGAAACGCTGACAGTTCTCTGACTGATGTACAGAGTATTTTTACCCGCATTTTTCTGTGTGGTGTAAAGCATTTTATCATTGCCCACAACCATCCCAGCCAGAACTGTCTGCCAAGCAGGCAGGATTTTAAAGTCACCATGAAGCTGAAACAGGCATGCGGGGTGATGGACTGTATTCTTGTAGACCACATTATCGTGACAAGGGACAAACTATATAGTTTTTATGAAAAAGGAATATTGGAAGACATTGAAAATATTGTCGAGAGTGAGACGGAAACAAAAGGTGAGGAATCTGTTTTAAGGAAACGGGAAGAGATGTTATGCAGGATACAGAAAATGATTTATTATTTCACAGGCGAAATGGATTTGTGTGTCGGGCAGAATAAAAAAAGCAGGAGGGATGAAACAGGGACACAGAAAGAGGATTCTGCGGAACCGGGATTATCTGCATCTACAGGTTTTTGTAAGAGCAGCTGGAAAGAGCTGAAGGGATGTCTGAATGATCTGGATGATGTCATGAATTTTCTGAAAGACGGGCAGAACCAGGTGCAGGACTGGCAGATTGCGGGAATGAATGCCATGCTTGACAAATGCGCCAGGGGACGTGCTGTTCCCTATGAAGTATCCACAGCATTTAAGGGACTGCTTCGTATGTACGGTTAAGCGTTTTCTATGGCATTCATAAAGAAATCGTATAGGTAGCTCATGCTATATACAGGGTTGTATATGGCTCCATAGGAAATAAAAAGTAAGAAAGGGGAGGAATGAATAAGCAGGGATACTGATGTAGAATATCTCGAAGATAGATGCATCATGTTATCGAAAAGGAAGGCGGCTGCCTTCCTTTTGTAATTGGCGGGGATAGTATAAAGATTTACACCGCATAATGCAGGCTTTTTTCCCTGACCTTTTTTATCGCGAGATAATCAGGAACCAGTTCCTTTATTTTTTCTACAAATACTTCCTCATAGTCCTCATCATAACTTATTTTTAATTTGTCGGCACTGATTATGGCGCAGTTACTTTTTACGTCATATACGCTGTCCTTGATCCAGAACCCGACTGTCAGGATTTCATTGAAATCGTCCCCGGAAAAGAACATGGAAATCTCCTCGTCAATAAAAACATCAACCTGCTTGTTTTTGACACTCATTGGGGAGCCGTTTTTGAAATATATGGTGATATCATAGCATTCCTGTGAAAGGTTGATAATGTTCAGATCACTTATCGCGTCTTGGAAGCTTTCCCCGTTATTGATTTCGAATGCGATGGCCCTGAGGCAGTCATAATTCAGGTCAACCTTTCGTGAGAAGGCGATGATATGTTCAATTTCGCTATGACGGGATTTATCTAGCTTGTCATACAGGTATGTTTTTATTTCCTCCGCAGACGGGTATTCAAACCGGAAATGGTAGTGGAAACGCCCTGGACGGTTCACGATGAAATCACTGAGTTTCCTGATATCATTGCAGGTAATGACAAACAGTTTTTTTCCTGATGTTATCCCATCGAACAGTCCCAGGAGCGCTGCCTGCGCCTCGACTTCCCCGTCAGGAACCTTTACATCGCCAAAGGTTTTGTCAAACTCATCAAAAAGTACCATGATATTCTGGTCTATCGTCTCAATGTAAGATGCAATCCCTGAAATATATTTGTCCACTATAATGACAGGTATGTCATTTTTTAGGGCTTCCCCTGACAGCAGCCTTGCAAACAGCGACTTTCCAATCCCCTTGTTTCCGCTCAGGATGACGCCGAGGTTTCTGCCAAACTGCCCGAATGACCTCAGTACCTTTTGCGCCTTCTGCACATGATTCCCATAGATCCTGTCCTCCGCCACGTCAATGTCGGAATACTCGTCCAGGTAAAAACCTGACAGTTTTGCAAACCGTATGATATAAGTCTTTGCCGGAAGCCTGTCATACGTCGCCACAGTGTCATTGTAGATCTCAACCTTTGTTGATGTAAAGAACCAGAAAAAGTATTGACATAGGTTCACTGAACCACTATAATGAATCATGTATAGGTTCACTGAACCACTATATCAATAAAAAGGAGGTACCTATGAAAGCAATAAAAATGTTCATTGATGTATAATCACAGGAGAGGTGATGCAAATGGCAACTGACAGGCCAAGATATACGGTATCCGTGGACAATGACATGTTCCGGGAAATTGAAAACTTTCGCTTTGAGCGCCGTTACCAGACGCGTTCAGAGGCAACCGTGGAATTGATACGCCTGGGACTTGAGGCAGTGAAAAAAGAGCATGGGGACGGGGAAGATCATCCACCTGAAATTACTGACTGAAAATTGAAAGGATGACATGGGAAAAGCGGCGGCATGCTGCTTTTTTGGCATACAATGGAAATAAATATTGATTATATTCGTCCTTTATGCTAAAATCCCCCTGTAATTAATTTATTTTATGTTTTTCCCAGTTTCTGGGAAGGCTAGCCGAAAAGGTAATATAAATGGGCAGTATATGCGCTTATGGATTATTCCGTATGCGCTTTTTTTATGCCCAAAAACAAAAGGAGGTAAATGCTGATGAGTGATGTAAACGACATTAGCAAAGAGAGCGCTTTTTTCCAGAGCGCGAAAAACATCCAGAAAAATGGTGCCTATTACACTGACCTGGATCATGCAAGGCGTATCGGATACCTGTTTGACTTTGACTGTGCGGAAGAGATTTCCGTACTGGAGGCATCTGCGGGGGACGGGGAAGCGCTCCTTGCAGTGACAGGAAAGCTTGAAAAAGGGCGTAAGCACATGAAGCTGTTCCTGGTGGAATTAAGTGAAGAAACGTTTAAGGAAAAACTGGAGGGAAGGGAGGAGTTTAACTACGTGCTGAACGCCGACTTCCTGGATGGTGTGAAGATTTCTAACTCAAAGTTCACGTTTGCATTTGCAAACTGGCCGTATGGCACTTCCAAGGACGGAAAGTCACGCCTGGAGACGAAATTTCTCGAAAAGGAGTGCAGCTATCTCGCAACAGGCGCCTACCTTGCAGCAGTAGTCCCAAAAGCTGCCCTTGAGGACGGCGGGTTTCGGCGCAAGCTGTTTGCGAATTTTGAGGTCTGCGGGCTGTGGCGCTTTGATGAGAAGGTCTACAGGGAATTCCGGCAGTTTGTCATTGTCGGCAGGAAGAAGCCGGTATCCAGTTACAGGAAGGAAATGCTCGGGGCATTCGAGGAGAAGCTGAAGGATTTTGGCAATATCCCGTTCCTGCCGGAGTCCTATGAAGAACAGAGAGAAAAGTTTGTGGTAAAAAGATCGTCTGAGAGTGACATTGTGTATTTTACCCAGAAGATCTTTAATCCTGATGATTTCATGCAGCATATCCAGAAATCCGTCCTGTTTACAAATGTGAGGGTGACAAACGACATATTTATTCCGCATTACAGTGCGGACAGGGAGCTGAGGCCGCTGCTTCCGCTGACAAAGGACATGTCCTACATATGCGCTGTGCAGGGACAGGGGGAAGGGCTCTGTGGCAGTGAAGGAAACAAGGACCTCCATCTCCAGCGCGGCAGCGTGAAGATCAGCAGGAAAGTGTCGCTACAGGGTGATAAAGGCAGTGAATATGTATGTGAAAAGATACGTTCACAGGTGCGGCAGACGGTCATTGAGAATAGCGGAAGGATAACACAGTTTGGTTAAAAGGAGCGTAAGAAATGAGTATTGAATCAGTGGAAAGGGTACAGGACGCAGCATTAAGAAATAAATTTGCGCAGGCGTACCTTGATTACGGCATGTATGCCGGAAAGGACAGTTTTGTGCTGCTTTCATTTTTTGAGAGGAGTGAGCAGAATGTAAGGAGCATAGGCTCGTCGCTTACCCTTGGGGAAGGTATATCCTTCAGGGGTGTCCTGTTTTCGGCAAAGGTGAAGTTTAGTGTCTACTATCACCAGATGAAAATGGGAAAGTCCAGCGTATGGCACGGGATAGCGGTCAGTCAGCTCATCGGAAAACGGTATTTTTTAAGCAGCATGGAAGACAGGGCGGAAACCCTTTATGACTTTCTGATGGGAAACTACAGCCTGCCTATTCTGCATGAATGGAAAGACATCATATACAGGGCACTGGAAGGCAGGATGGTGAGCCTCTGCGGACACCATGGAAGGACTGCCGCCGCGCGCAGCGGGGCGGACCTGGCCGGGAGGTACTACGAAAGCCGGGGGAAGAGATATTGCCTTGCTGACCTGTGCTGTTTTGAAGTAGGAGAAAACGAGGCACTGTTAAAGGAGGCTGTTTCCGGCATTTTACAGACGGGACTGGTGCATATCACGGAGGACGTGATGGAGCCCCTGGCCATTGCCTCACAGGACAGCTATTTTAAAAATTATGGCGCGTCCATTGTTGAAAACCTCAGGAATGTCGTCAGACCCGTGAGCGAGCTTGACGGGAATACGGACATCGTTTTTAACACAAAGAGGATGTACCCACAGCAAATCGCGGTCGTGAATGCGCAGGCAGAACACCTGAAAAAGAACCGTTCCGGGCTGATCATCGCAAAGATGGGTTCAGGGAAGACGCTGATGGGGCTTGGCATCGCGGAGAAGTATTTTATCGACAGGGCATTCAGGAGAGGAGAGATTAAGAACATAAGGGATGCGTACCGAGATGCTGGATCACTCCATTACAGGGTGGTTATCATGTGTCCGGGGCACTTGGTAGAAAAGTGGGCAAATGAAATCATAATGGAAGTACCGTTTGCAAAGGCGACGGTGGTTACAAAGTTTTCTCAGCTGACGGAACTGTATGCTTCAGGTGAGGCGAGGAACGGCAGGGAGTATTATATTATATCAAAGGATACAATAAAACTTGCCTATCAGGAGATTCCCACGCCGAAAAAGATATCCGGCAGGAGACTGGCGGTCAAGAAGTGCAAAAGCTGTGAAAACGTGATGCGGTATGAGACCTGCAGTATCTGCGGTTCAAAAGAATACAGGCTGGAAAAATATGACAGAATCATGTATGGTCTGTGCTGTCCTTACTGTAACGAACTCTTATTCCACCCCGGAGACAGGGTTGACGAGGCAGTCGCAGGAGAGAAGGAACTGTATCCGATGCAGGCGTCTGATTTTGCAAACAAGGACAGCGCAAACGCAAGGTGTTATTACTGCGGTGAGGAATTGTGGGAGCCTTATGTGGACAACACGGCCCCGCTGTTTGCTGACGCAGCAAAAAAGGAGAGGGTATGGTATCGTTCGACGTATTACAAAAACAAGGCGGGGAACGGGAAAATAACATGCTGGACGCTGAAAGGGCATGAGGAAAAACTTGTAAGGATATACGGGGAACCCCTGAACGAGATGCGCGACCGCACGCATGGCGTGAGGAAATATTCATTAAGCCTGTTCATGGAAAAGAAAATGAAGAATTTTTTTGACCTTGGGATTGTGGATGAAGTGCACACCTGCAAGGGCGGGGCTTCCGCGCAGGGCATATCATTCCAGCACCTGCTGAATGCATGTGAAAAAAACCTGAACCTCACGGGGACGATAACAGGAGGAACCGCAGCCGATATCTTCTACCTGTTCTGGCGGCTTTACCCGCGCATGATGTCGGGGATGGGCTACGGCTGGAACGACGTGGAAAGGTTCTCGGAAGATTACGGGGTAGTTGAGAAACGTTTTGAGCTGATCGGGGATGCCGAACACTGGAATGTCGGATCGCGCGGCAGGCAGATCGGGAGCCCATCAGTAAAGCCCGGCATATCGCCGCGGCTGTTCCTGAAACTGGTTGACAAGGCGACATTCCTGGACATCACGGATTTTTCAAGCCACCTGCCGGATTTTCATGAGAAGGTAGTGGTGACGGATATATATGAAACGGGATCGGAAGAAGAAAAGGCGATGCTTCGGTATTATCATTTGACAGCAGATTACCTAAAAAAATGTTCAAAAGAAAAAGGCAGCGGAGGCATCAGAGGCATGAAGCTGCAGTTTGAGCTGTCATACCTTGACAAGCCGTATGGTGCAAGAGATATCATCCACCCGAAGACGGGAGACTGCCTGGTTCATCCCAGAGATTATTCAGGACTGGTGGAAAACGGCGGACTGCTGTCAAAGGAAAGGGATTTAATCGGCATTGTAAAACAGGAGCTTGCAGAAGGCCGCGCTTGCGCGGTGTTTGCCGAATTTACGGGAAAGGAGGAAACGAACGTGACCACAAGGCTGCAGGAAATCATAAGAAAGGAATGCGGTCTGGATGAAAATGAAGTGGTCATATTAAAATCGTCGGCGCCCGCGGCAAACAAGCGCGAGGCATGGATGCACAGCCGTGCGGAGGAAGGCATGAGGGTGTTCATCTGCAACCCGGAGTGTGTTGCGACGGGGCTAGACTTCTGCTGGGTAAATAAAAAGGGAATCCAGTATAATTATCCCACGATTATTTTCTACCAGATGGGAACGTCCCTTTTTACGATCGCGCAGGCAAGCAGGCGTGCATGGAGATTAAACCAGACGCAGGAGTGCCGCGTCTACTACATGGGCATAAAAGGCACAAAACAGCAGGCGCTCATACAGCTCATCGCGGAGAAAACGTCTGCAAACGGCGTCATGGAAGGACGTTTCAGCGTGGACGGGCTTGCGGCGATGGCAGAGGGCATTGATGTGGATGTCAGGCTTGCACAGATCATGTCGGAGATGGATCAGACATCCGTTGACGACCTGCAGGGAATGTTCGATGTCGTAAACAGCAGGAAGGAAAACGATGAAAGTGCGTACGGTGTATACCGGAAGATGCTTACCTACAAAGAGCTTATGGGAAACGAGGCAAAGGGCATGAAAGTGGATATATTCGATGTGCTTTCAAGCTTCTCATCGACGGATGTGTTCTCGGCATTCAGGGGATTTACGGCAAATGCAGCAGTTTCCGGGACAGAAAAGTCCGGTATGGAAACAGAAAAGTCCAGTGATAAAGAGAAGACAGTCGAATCAGTGGTGAATACGCAGGTTGCAGTACCCGCAGATCTGCTGATACCTGATATGTCGGTAAGAGTGAAAAAAAGAAAGAAGAGTGGGAAAATCAGTATACCGACAAGGACGCTGTTTGATGTTGTTTAGTATTATTATTTATTCAATAGGAGGAAATGATTTATGAAGTTTACATTTAAGATTGCAAGTGAGGAAATGAAGACAGCCTGTGAGAAGCTGAGATTCGGGGGTGGTAATGCAGTGTCATTTCGGTTCATGAGTGACAGTGACGGAAAGCCCGCGGTAAGCATGCTTACAAGCGACGGCATATCGCAGTGCCAGACCAATCCCATAGGCATCAGCACTAAGGAGACGCCGCAGGATTTCATTGCGGGAATCCTACTGCTTGACGTGGTAAAATCCATTGCCCAGTTTGACAGTAAAATGACACTGCAGGTGAATGATTCATCGTGCAGGTTTAAGTGCGGCACGGCAGACCTGACGGTTGACCTTCTGAAAGAGGCGGCGGGAATTGAGCTGCATGAGGAGGAACAGAAAGGGATGCTGGCCTTTGGCGTGCTCACGGAGGATTTCGGCCATGCGCTTAATGTTGCCGGGATGTTTGGCGGCAGCGTGACGGACGGAATCCGGGAGGCGGCGCACAATGGCACATACCATATTTCCTTCAAGAAAAAGGAGGACGGTGTCGTAATGTGTATATGCTCAACTCTTGCTACGGCGTTTTTCGGCTATTCTAAATGTAAAGTGGGCGTCATGGAACAGTTTGAGGAAGGACTTGTCAATACAAGGTGCGTGCTGAGGATATCAAACTTGAAGGCATTAAGGGAGTGTGTCTGTGACGAACAGGTTGCTATCTACCTGACAAAAGTGCACCTCATGGCGAAGGACAGCAGTGCGGCATACATCACTACGCTGGTTAACGGCAGTTACTCGGATAAAATAACGGGGCTTGGCGAGTCAGTAGAGTATGACTGCAGGTATGAGCTTGGAAGGAAGGAGCTGCTGACAGCAGTTGACTGTATCCGCATCGGAATGGACGGTATGAGGGAAAAAGAAATCCTTTCCATTGATGTGTCCGGTGACAGGATCAGCGTCAGGAGTTTTGACGATCGGCAGGAAGTCACGCTGAAGGACACAGGAGATAAGGAGGGGGACGAATTTCATGTACTCCTCTCCACCATGTATTTCAGAAAGGTACTGGCAACATTCAGTTCAGACAGGATCATATTCCGCAGCAGTCTTAAAATGTCCGGCATTGTGACATTATGTGATAATGAGGATGACAGGGCAGCGCTGATGCCGGTACAAAGGGAAGTCGTAGAGGAAGCGCTCAGAAAAGCAGAGGAGGCGGAAGCAAAAAAGGCAAAAAAAGGGGGAAAGGCTGCGAAGGCAGTTGATATTGAGGAATAATCTGTAACGGATTATCTTATGGGGGCAGCTTTCGGACTGCCCTCCTGTTTTAACAGACTTCAGGGGAAGAAAGCTTATATAATTATAAAGCAATGACAGTAGAAATGTCGCCCAATCCTTGAATCTGAAATAAAAAAATGGTATGATGAAATCATTAACAGGAAGGATATAGGACATATGGCAAACATATACGACGGGGCATTTCGTACAATCTTAAATGACTGCCGGAAGCTGGTTATCCCGGTAATTAACGAAATTTTCGATGAATCGTATACAGGGGAAGAAGAGATACAGTTTTATCCCAATGAGCACTTTATAGACCAGCAGGACCGGGCGGACAAAGAGCGTATTACAGACACGAACTTTACAATTATTGGTAAAACACAGAAAAAATATCATCTTGAATGTGAAAGCAGCCTGCCGGATGGGAAGATTACTGTGAGAATTTTTGAGTACGAAAGTTATAATACACAGAACTTGAAGTTGAGGAAGTGGAAAAGCTTGCAGGGAGCCAGACAGTATAAAATAGCAGGATATTAATTCTGTGTTTATAAAGCAGAGAAACGACGGACAGCAAGACCAGTTTCCCTGCTTTTATGGTGCATTTTTTATTTGAAGATATCTTTAAAAACGCCTGCTGATGCTGATTCCGTTTTATATTTTCTCACATGAGAACCGTTTTTCGGAATATGACAGCAATGAGCAGAGACCGAAGGAATTAAAAGCTCAGACAGTATAAAATATTATATACAGATATAAAACAGGGAAATGACTGATTTTCAGATTGTTTCCCTGTTTTTTGTTTCATGTTTCAGGCGTAATTTTCCCCAGAATATAAAAAGAGTATAATTTTTCCCTTGACTAAATACCCCGTTTTTCTGCATGATGCTCCTGTTGGCAGAAATGCCATGTGGAAATAAATTTTCATTCGAGGAGGAAAAAGATGAAAAAAGTAAAGATCCTGAACCTGGTAAAAAAGGCAGGCGTAATCCTGCCGACCATTTATTACGGCAATGCAAGGAGCCTTATTGTAAATGCTACCGATGCGGATATCGACTGGATTGCAAACAGTGCAAATGCAGCGGATTCATCCTTTATGAATCTTGCAGACACTGCAAAGAAAGAGGGGGCGGGCGTCTACCAGCTATTCCTGATTATTGGGATTGTAGGTGTGATGTGCTTTGGCACATGGCTGGGATTCCTTACGGCAGTAAGCAAAAACAGCAACAAGCGTGAGGAAAATAAAACGCAGTTTATTTATCTTGCCATTGGTGGGATTGTTCTGTTCGGTATTCCGGCAATCATTGGTGGTTTAAGGACAATTGGCGTATCGCTTGAGTTTTAAATCAGGCAGGAGGACAGTCAATGAACCCATGGAATGTATTGAAAAACAATGATTTTGGAATAAATAGCGGAAACGACATACTGTTGGGGGCAAGCGGCTCCCTGTACCGTGTCATACTGGTTATTGCCGTTGTTGGTCTGGCATGCACACTGATCTACAGCTTCATCCGTATTGCGCTGATAAAAAACAGCCATTCGAGGGAGGAAGAGAAAAAGGAGATAACAGGCAAGATGGCGGTGGCGGCGCTGATATTTGGGGGAAGCGCTGTCCTGTCGCTGATGTGGAAGATAGCAGATTCCCTTTTAAACATTGTGTGACAGAGAAACGATGGCTTTCATGTAAGCAGAAGGAAGGGATAAGGTCTGGATGGATGAAAAAGATAAAAACATTTATAAAAAACATAATGACGGTTACAGTTCCATTTTACATGATGAAAATAACTGCCCACGCGGGCAGTTATGATTTCCTTGATAATACGGGAATTAAGGATGAGAATATAGACAGGCTGGGCAGTGCACTTAAAAGAGAAGGAGCTGGACTGTATAGCGTGTGGCAGGTGCTGGGTATTATCGGGGTCATGTGTGCCCTTGTACTGGCAGGCGCCGCGGTTGCCATGTCACATAATGCAAAGGACAGGCAGGAAAACAAGAGCTGGCTCCTGCATGTATGTGCAGGCGGCATCGGGGTTTTTGGAATTGTTGCGGTGCTTGGGGGACTTGCGGCACTGGGAAAAGGCATCGGGGGCGGACTGGGAGTATAGCGGGCCGCAGATTCTGATAGAAACGGGGTTATAAAAATGAACGGAAGGTTTGAAGTACCAAGGGAATTTGATTCCACGGATGACAAATACCTGAAGATATTTTCGCTTACATCGCTCCTTGTGCTGATGGTAATGGTCACGCTTTCCGTGATGGCCTGCAAGCTCCTCATATTTTTCGGGGTGCCATCAGTACCGGCAATTGCGGTTTTTGTCATTATTACCATTGCTGTCACCGCGACCACCATGATACCGATACCCGCAGACAATTATATGTCCGGCGGTGGCAACACGGTGGCGCAGGTTATTATAAAAAGGTTTATACGCAGGCGTGCCCGATGTATCTATGTAAAGGGATATAACCAGTACCGCCTTGATTCGGAGGCCATGTGGCTTGTAAAGGAGGCGCTGGATAAGGATGATTCCGTCCTGAGATACGAAACTGGTATTTGGCAGGGTATACAGATGGAAAAGAAAGAAAAGCATGGAGGGGGAGAATAGGATGGGCGGACTGATAGCAAAAATCACCCATGTGATGTATGTAATAATGGCGCTGCTTGCGCTGGTGATCATAGGGCTTGTCGTTTTTTATGTGCAGAGCAAAAAAAGGCGGCGGGCGAAAGTGGAAGATGTCCGGGTATGCCCGGACCTGAAAAGAAAGGATGCGCAGGATTTTGTCAGGCTGGAAAACATAAGGGATGACATGATCATAACGGAGAACGGAACAAGGTTTATCGGTGCCGTGAGGTGTTACGGATTTGATTTTTACAGCGCCAACGCGCCGGTGCGCGAGCGTACAATGATGGGATATATAAATTTCATCGCATCAATAAAGTCGCCGGTGACATACCGGCAGTATACGAAACAGACAGACCTGGGACCGACAAAGAAAATGTATAAGGATACCTATGAAAAACTGCTGGAACAGCTTTACAACTATGCGGACGAGTATGCGCTCATGAAGGAAGCGCTTGAAAACATAAGGGAAAAGGACATCGTACGGGAAAAGGCAGTTCTGGACCGTCTCGAGGAGCTGCAGAAAAGGATAAGGTCCCTTGCATGGCGGGAGTATCATATGCGGGACGAGATGGCATATCTTGAAAAGGTGTCATCGAGCGATACCACCCCGGAGAGGGTAGAGATGTATGTCTTTGAATGGGTATATGACGAGAGCATGTTCTCACATGAACTCAGCAATGAGGAGATCTATAAAAAAGCGGTGCAGGAATTAAAGGCAGTGGAGCACAACATGGCATTCGCGCTTGGCAATGCGGGCATAAAGGCAGTCCGAATGAAGACCAGCGAGCTGATCGAGGCGTTTCGCCAGCATAACAACCCCGTAAGCAGCGAGCGTTTCCGCATGAAAGACGTGGCAAACACTTCTTATTATGATGACATTATAGGGAGCAGCTGCGTAAGCGACATGAGGGCGGAGGTGCACGGGGAGCTTGCAGAGGAGATTGCCGCGAAATCAGCGGAAATCCTGCTGTCCAAGGCGGGATATATCAGACAGATGGCGGACGGAAACCAGAAAAAGGCGGTATAAATAGGATTGGTACGGAAGAAAAGCCTGTGTTATCACAAGTCTGCAGGCTGTAACTGAATGGAGGATAAAATGGCAGACAGGAAAAGGGAAAACAGCGGCGCAAAAAACAGCCGCAGGAATAAGGCGGATCCGGGATATGGTGCGCAGATCCGGGAGGCGGAGAGAATGCTCACGGAAGAACAAAACGGGGAAAACCCAAATAACAATAAGAGTGCAGATAGTACATCTGAAAAAAACGAACGCAGCAGGGAAGATACAGCGGAACAGAAGCTCGCAAAACTGGCCGAGGAGAGAAGTCTCCTTATAAAGCAGCTTGAAAACGGGCTTGAAGAGCGTGAAAAAGTGGTGCAGGAGCTGACGGAAAAACTGGAGAAAATGCCTGTCGGAAAAGACTGTGACGGTACGAGTAACGAGTATCTTTCGGATGAGGATGCACAGAAGCTGCTTGAGCGTGTCCTTGAAGCGGAAAACGGGGCTCAGAAAGAAAAGGCAGAGGCCGAAAAAAGGATAGAAAAGGCGAGAAAGGCCGCGGAACGGGCACGTAAGGCAAAACAGCAGTCGGACGCAGTCATCAAACAGGCAGAAAAGGAAGTCCGTGATATCCTCGATGAGGCGGACAGGAAGGAAAAGGCCATCCGGGAAGAAGCGTCCTTAAAACAAGAACACTTTAATATTACGGACTCAAAAATGCAGGAAATCATAGATGACATCAACAGCAGGCGTCCCGTACAGGAAACGGAAAGCGGAACTGAAGCAGCAGACACTGCCGTGATGTCCCCGAAAGAGAAAAAGGCATATATCCGCGCAGAAAAAAAGGCGCTCAGAGAGAGACGCCGCGCAGAACGGAAAAAGCTTGCAGAGACGAAAAAACTTGCAAGGAACGGATACCTTCCAAGGAAGACACAGGAGCAGCTCATAGAGGATGCTATCATGGAAATGATTGATGAGAATAACCTGTTCGGTGAGGCAAGGAAATCCGTAAAGGAGCTGGTCATGTGTGACGGCGTAGACCCGAACAACAATGGGTACCTTGTGCTGAATGACAGCGGACAAGATATCTATGTAATGTGTATGTACATTGAGAAAAACAAGCGCAAGAACGATTTTGCCGTCACTTATGAAAAACTCATGAACACAAAGGGCGTGACCACGAGCATCTACATTGAGCCTATGCGCGACGGCAAGGCAGTGAGGACAATGGACAAGCGCGTTCTGATACTGGACAGTGAACAGCAGGGCGCGGCGAAGGACGGCGACAGGAACCGGTACAGGAAGCTCGGCTCCAAGCTGAGGGACACTGAAAAATATGCGGACGATGTCGAGTCGGGAAACAATAACCTTTATGAAGTGTCCTTTATATTCGTGCTTTGGAACACGAGCCTTGAACAGCTTATGATCGACGTGAACGAATTCCACAATACAGCGCTCAACAGTGGAAATATAGAACTCTGCAGCTGTTACTCGACACATCCAGAAGCCTTTTTAAGTGCAGCTCCCATGAACAGGCTGTACAAGGCCGGGACGGGGCTTGTAAAAACCTGCTGTGTGAAAAAGCATGTGATGGACACTTATTCCCTCTCCTGTATATTCAATCATACGAGGAGCGACTTTTACCACGAAAACGGCATTATAGCGGGCAGAAACATGAGTACTGGGAGGCCGGCAACGTTTGACTGTTATGACAAAATGTTTGATTCCTACGGCGTGGTCGTGTGCGGCTCCACCGGTACGGGGAAATCGGCGACGATCAAAATGTACTTTACCCGTTATGCCGATTTCGGTGTCAGGATTGCGTCGATTGACTTCGAGAAAGTCGGTTCCCGGGGAGAGTACTCGCGGGCGTGCGAGGCAGTGGGCGGCCAGAACTTCGTGATAAAGGTCGGCAGCGAGTACACGATCAACCTGTTTGAGCTTGACACACAGCTTGAGTATGACGAGTCAACAGATTTAGAGTATGAGGACCTGAACGTGATGGACAAGGTAAGCGACCTTGTAAATATCATTTATACGATGGCGACATACGGAAAGAACAAGCCTTCTTATGACACGGAAGTGTATTTTGAGGAGATTATCAGGAAGATCGTCATGGAACTATATGAGGAGAGAGGGATACATGACCATGACGTGGCTTCTCTTTTCAGGCCCGCGCAGCTTTACGGGGAAAGGGTGAAAAAGAAGCTTCCTGTCATCACGGATTTTTATAAAAGACTCCTGCTGGAACAGAAGCGTAACAGCGACAGCCTGAAAGACCAGGCATATTCGCTTCTGCGTTCCGCAATGCAGTCCTATGTCAGATATGCGGCGTATACGCTTGACACGCTGAAATTTTTTTCGAGGGAAGAAGTCGATTTGATGAAGAGGAACGACATCGGACAGGTGGTATATGAGGACGTGGAGGGAAACAGCCATGTGATGGAGGTGGTTGTCGGGACGCGTTCCTTTTTTGACGGACAGTCCACGATCCATGTTGACCTTGATACGCCATGGATCAACATTGATATTTCTCAGATGATTGATGCCGACCGCCCGATCGCCGAGGCAATCGCGGCAAACTACCTGAACGAGAATTTTGTAAAGAAAAATTCATCAAATCCGAGAAAGGCGAAAAAAAGGATCATCATGATAGACGAGTGCCACAAAATGTTTCCCTATGAGCACCTGCGGCTCTTCCTTGCGGACCTGTACAGGACGGCGAGGAAAAGACTCATATCTCCGTGGGTATGCACTCAGGCACTTCATGATTTCCATGGTTTTGCCGAAACTGAGGCAATACTGGAACAGACCTCGATCATGCTCCTGTTAAAACAGGAGCCAAACCATGAGGATTATATCAAAAAAGTTACAAGGATGACCGATGCGCAGATTAAAATGCTGATGGAACTTGGCGGCAACCCGATGGACAAGAGCCAGGGCAATTCGCGCAAGGGCGAGCTCTGCATGATCATGAAAGGTCATGCCGCGTTCATCAAGGTGGATTACCTGACGGATAGTGAGTTTGACGCAGTGGAGACGGACATGCTCAAGATACAGGAGATGCATGGCAGGATGTACAAAGAAAGGAGGGCGGAGGATAATGCAGTTATCCAGGATGTATCCTGATGCCACGGATAGTGCGGGGAATAAGGCAGGCCATATAAGACTGTTTGTATTTGTGCTGCTGTCCGCTGTCGTTTTCGGGCATATGGCAAACATTCTCCATGTTCATGCCGGCGGGTGGGGGAATCCCGCGAGTTCCATTTACGGCGACGACCTGGGCGAGGAGGCATTCAAAAATGACGCAGACCCGAATGACCAGGGTTCCAAGCCCAGTTGGTTTGTCAAGATCATATGTGATCTGCTTGCGGCACTGGGACACGGTATCTTTGCAATGCTTTCATTCTGCCACGCAAACCTAGACAGGCTTGTGTTCGGCAGGGTGATGGGCGGAAGCACGTCAAACGTTGCATACTATACATTTGAGCTACAGGCAAACAACCCATACGGCGCGGTGGGATCGCTGGTTTATAACATTATCAGGGGAGTCATCTATGTGCTTGTCGCGGTGATGTTCGGCGCAAAGATGGCAGCCGCGGCATGGAAAAGGGGCAGAGGTGCATCCACCATTGCCGCGAAGGAAGCCGTCAAATCGGCAGCGTTTGTAATCCTTGCGCTGGCCTTGATGCCGAATGTACTGGACCTCATGCTTTACCTGAGGGACCTGCTTTTATACGCCATTGCGAAGGGCGTCTACGGCAACAGTTATTTCAGCGGCAGCACGTCCATCATCACAGCTTTCCGTGACCTTGTGACAGAGGCGGAAAACGGTGAGAGCGCGGGCGCACTGATTTTAAACACGATCATGTATGACGCCCTGGGCATCCTTAATGTCGTGTACGTCTTTGTCTATATAGGCGTGGCGCTGAATATGACAGTCCTGTTCATCATGTTTCCAGTAGCTGTGCTGAAAAGCATGTACGACAGGAGGATGTTCGGGCAGTGGCTGTCGGTAATGCTTGCATGCATACTTGTCCCTGTAGGTGACACGGCGCTGCTGGCAATTCCCTGTTACATGGGAAAAAACTTTTCGTCAAATTTCGGCGGAAGCAGCAGCCTTGCGCTGGGGCTTGTGCAGATTGGATGCTGTATGATGCTCTTACAGGCAAGAAATATGGTGAAACAATCCATAGGCGTCAGTACGGGGATCGGGGAAGGTTCGGGAATCCACATGGGCATGATGGCGGCGCGTTCCGCAATCAATGTTGGAATGAAAGGCTTTTCGAAAGTAAAGAACGGTCTAAAAAGCGCAAAGGAGGACGATACAAACGCAAAGATGGCCGAGACGAACGCCCAGATAGACGACCGCGAAATGGCAGAGCATATGGCGAAGAAGCGCGCGGACGCAATAAGCGGGGATGAAAATCCCGCTACAGGCAACGTAAAGGATGGGCGTCTACAGACGGAGAAAACTGTCGGACAGGGCGGTGATTTTGTCCGCACGGGTATTCATACGGACGACGCAGTGGCAGATTCAGAGTTTCCCGGCAGTACAACGTCCATGGCGAGATCTGGAGAAATGCCATCAGTGGGGTCAAGCCTTGAGGAAGACAGGGGAAACATCAATGCAGCAGGTGCATGGGATATGATATCCTCAATTGCAGGCGCGGATATGGAAAAGAATGCCGACGACATGGAGATAAAAAAGGAAAATGAGATCGACGGGGAAAAAGAATATGCGTCCGCTGTGGAAGAATGCATAAACAGCCGGAATGCCCGAACCCGGGAGCTTATGGACAGCATGGAGGACAATCCGGCAAAGCTTGCGCAGGAACTTGGCGAACTCGAATCCAGAGAACAGGAAGCTGTCCGCGGCAGGGAGATGCTTGCTGCGGAGCATGAAGAAAATGGAAAACGGCTGGAAGAAGCCGAAAATACCGCCGCAGGGCTTGAGAAAGAACAAAAAAGGATTGATGAAGAGATAGCTGATACAAACAAAAAGATCAGCGGCCTGGAAAATGAAAGGGAATCTGAAAATGCAGGGGAGGAGCGAAAGATGGAAATTGAATCGGAACTTGGCATTTGTAGGAAAACAAAGGAAAAACTGGAAGATGAAAGGGATAGCATAGAGAAAAACATCCAGGAGGCAGTGCAGGATCTTGGGACGGCAAGGGAGGCATATGACACAAGCCGCTCAAAGCTTGATGAAATTACCGGAATCACGGCACAGAAGGAGGCTGTCCGCAGGCGCTATGACAACACCATGGATACCGCAAGGGACATGCAGGGTGCACTGCTTGAACGGCGCGGCGAGCTCGTACGGGCAAATTCAATGAACGAGGGCAGGTTGTCAGGCTATTCGGAAGGTGAAAGACAGGGTGCATGGGCTGCAGTCCGTGCTGAGGAAACGCTCCAGTCGGCAAAACTGGATTATGACACGGCCGTCAAAAAAGGACTGCCGGAATCCGTCATCAGTGAAAAAAGGGAAGCATACCAGACGGCGCGGCGCGATTACAGTGAGAAAAAGGCGTCTGCACCTGATACGGCGACAGACATATGCCGACACATTTCCAGGGACAACGCAGAGCTTGCGAGGGTAAACAGCGATCTGGGGCAGCTTTCGACAGTAATGCAGGAGACAGACCCATGCTATGGACAGATGGACGCAGGACAGATACAATCACAGATATCACAGAATAAAATCAGGGCGAACGGATTGCAGAAAAACATCAACAATACCAGGAGCCGAATGCAGCTCCTTGACCGCGGAGACGTGGAAGGAAGGTCCGAATGTATCAATATGATTGCGCAATGCGAGAATGCAAAGCTTGACCTGGAAAACCAGAATATTGTGTTGCAGAGCAGGCTGAACGCCGGAAAGCATGCAGCTTCCGGGAAAGAGGGCGCGGGTGCGGCGTATTCCAACATGAAAGAACTGGATTATTCTGACAAATACATGCAGGAACGGCGCGCTGTGGCATCACGTTACGCAAACCTTGATAATTTTGAAAACCCGGAAGTGTCAAAGTTCCTTACCAGCAAGCAGAAGGCGGAATTTTACAGGAAAAGGGCGGCTGTCAAAAGGACAAGGGCCGTGGCGGGCGCCGTTGGCGCGGCTGCAGGCGCAGTCACAGGTGCAGGCATGGGAATGTTCCTCGGAACATACGGTGCAGAGATGCTTGGCGAGTTTGGCGGAATGACTGGCGCGGCGCTGGTCGGGGGAGCGGCGGAGGCTGTCGCAGGAAGGACCTCCATATATAAATATGAAGCGGGAAATCTGCCCGGGAATTTCAGAACCGGAAATTCATTTGCGGGTTCCCCACAGAACATGACGGACGCGCAGAGGAATGCGGACATCAGCGAGATATGCAGTGAATTAAAGGATTTCAGCGTGAACCAGGCCGTTACGAGCCCGAATGCCATAAACAGTTTTACAAGACGGGCAGAGGCAAGACTGCACGACCTTGCAGTGGAGATCGAAAGTAGGTATCCGGGGGATGGTCAGAAACAGCAGGAGGAGTTTCAGAAGCAGATGGAGCCCGTCGCCAGGGAAGAGCTGAGAAGCTGTGTCATAAGGGAGGCACTTTCAGGACGCCACACCATGATAAACAGAGGATACCTTGAAAAGAGTGAGGTATACCAGGATATCGAGGACGGAATTATGGAGGAATACTTCCGTGTGCAGTCGCTCAATAACATCAATGGGTATCTACAGAATGGAGATGAATAGATCTATGAACGGGGGAGGAGGGCTACAGCCTTTCCTCTCTGTATGTACTGGAAACATACGGTGCAGAGATGCTCGGGGAGTTTGGTGGAATGACTGGCGATATGAAGCGGGAAACCTGCCCGGGAATTTCAGGAAATTCATTTGCAGGTTCCCAGCAGAACATGACGGACGCGCAGCGGAATGCGGACATCAGTGAAATATGCAGTGAATTAAAGGATTTCAGTGTGAATCAGGCCGTCACGAGCCCCAATGCCATAAACAGCTATACAAGGCGGGCAGAGGCAAGACTGCACGACCTTGTAGTGGAGATCGAAAGCAGATATCCAGGGGACGGCCAGAAACAGCAGGAGGAGTTCCAGAAGCAGATGGAACCCGCCTCCAGAGAAGAGCTGAGAAGTTGTGTCATAAGGGAGGCACTTTCAGGACGCCATACTATGATAAACAGGGGATACCTTGAAAAGAGTGAAGTATACCAGGATATTGAGGAATCATGGAGGAATATTTCCGTGTGCAGTCGCTCAATAATATCAATGGGTACCTGCAGAACGGGGATGAATAACCACCATTAACCTGGGTAATAGCTGAACGATGTAATGATATGGACTTAATAGGAAAAAGAGTCCTTTGCCCCCCCTTTTTCCCTAAACCTCTTTATTATACAAATATATTATTTTTAAACTTTTACATCTATACATACAGTTTATTACATTTCGTCTTTTTAAGGTCCTTTTTATGATATAATTATTTTAAAGATCTGTAATATTATATAATTACAGCTAATTTGAAAATCAAGATAAACAGTATCTATTAAGAAACGGAAGTGCCCAGATGAAAATATTAATTGTTATGCTGACAGAATTGTTTATACTTTTTGTCCAGAAGGAGTTTTGCGACAAGACTTTCAGACACAGGAAAGTCCACAGGGGAATACCATTCCTTGTATGGTTTTTCTTCTATGCCTCTACCAACCTTTTAACTTATCTTTTTGACCTGCCTTTCTGGTTCAGGTTTCCTGTTTTTGCGCTGCCGTTCTTAGCTGTGCTTTATATTTTATATGAAGAGGTTTTTGAAGTCCGTCTGGCTGTCGCTTCATTTATATTTATCATGGGCATGCTTGCTGAGACGATTGTATGTATTGTCGGTGCCATGCTTGGGTATTCAGTTGAAACCGCACGTGAAACTACGGAGCTATTTCTCTTATATAACATCCTGTCCAGACTCATCTGGTTTATAGAGATTAAAACTGCATTTGTATTACAAAAGAAAAACAGGACAGCCGGCATCAGAAAAACAGACTGGCTTGAAGTGTTTTTCGTTCCAGTCAGCAGTATTTTTATCATCGTGTCAATTTTTGGACCCTACGCAGAGCAGTTTTTTACCCTCAAGCTTATGGCTTCCTTTCTGCTTCTTGTCATAAATCTTTTTACATACCACAGTTACTACAGCATTCAGGAGAAAACTTTTTACACTGCTGAAAAGAAGTTTCTCACACAGCAGGTGGAAAGCTATGCCACCCAGCTACAGGCCATGGGGCAGATGTGGGAACAGATGCGCATGTACCGGCACGAAACACAGCAGAAAAACCTGCTGGTCCAGTCTTATATTGAACAGGGAAAATATGATAAAATAAAAGAGATCTTTTGCAAAGACAAGACACTGACTGAAAGCCGAACCTGTATTTCCAAAACGGGAAATGTCAGCATGGACGCGCTCATTAACTATAAGGCATCCATCGCAGAAAAATATGGTATTAGGATTCTTTTAGATGCCATTGTTCCATACGATACAGTTTTTGAGGATACAGCTCTGTACAGCCTGCTTGGAAATCTGCTGGACAATGCGATCGAAGCTGTCATAAATACAGCATCGGAGGAAAGAACTATCAGAATGCAGATACGTACTACAAATAACCTGTATGTCCAGATGGAAAATCCTTATTCCGGGGAGCTGCGCAAGAAGAACGGACAGTATCTGACGACAAAATCAAATAAAGAAGATCATGGCCTGGGATTAAAAATGGTGCGGGACATTGTAGAAAAATATCATGGTGTTCTGGATATAAAGGATGAAGGAAACAGATTCAGGGTTATCCTTTTTGTGTATGACATTACGAAGGCTGCCTGTTAATTTCCTGTTTTAGTCCATAAAACGGTTCTGTAATTCTTTATTTCTGCGCAGTATGTCCTTTATAGACCGGAGCATGTCAACCAGTATTCTCACTTCGTATTCATCACAGTCCGCAAACAGCTCTTTTGCCTCTTCCTCAAAGATGATCTGTGACGGCATGACATTGTCGCACAGGAGTCTGTCTGTGGAAACAGAAAGTGCATTTGAAATCGCAATAAGCGTTGGAAGGCTGACTTTTGTTTTTCCTGTTTCTATATTGCTGAAATGAGGGTTGGTCACGCCAACAATAGCAGCAAGTGCATCCTGTGTCAGATGTTTTTCCATCCTCTTTTGACGTATTCTCATTCCTAGCGCCTTGTAATCAATCTCCATTTCTTCATGCTTCCTTTTATATTTTTTACACATTATAACCTGTTCTTTTGTATTTATGAATATACTGTATGCAATAAAACTGCATACAGTATAATAATGTAAAAAAATATTTTTAGGTCCTATCTTAAACTCCCGCTTTGTATGTTTCAGAGCTGTTCTCAATGCACATATTCCTTACCGCTTCCCGGTATTTGCTCCCGATAGTAATCTCACTGCCATTATACAATACCACATGATCGTAATGGTATTCGCTGATATACAGTATGTTTGCCAGAAAGGATTTATTGATCCTCAAAAACATGACGGATGAATTTTCCAGACTCTTTTCCACAACGTCAAGTTTGGCATAATAGGAAACAACCCGGTCTCTGCCATGCACAGACACCTCTCTTTTGTCACTCTCAAAGTAGCAGATTTCCCGCAGCAGAAAACAGTATTTCTTTTTTCGGAAAGTAAACTCAAATATCTCCTCTCTGCGGTCCCATATTTCCATGACTTTTGCCAGGGTGCTTTTTAATTCCTCCCTGGCAACCGGCTTATCTACAAATGCAAAGGGCTGTACACTGATGATATCTTTACAGTACTGGTCATACATAGATATAAATATCATGACTGCCCTGTGGTCTGTCTCTCGGATAATCCTTGCAGTCTCAACACCATTTCTGCCATTCATCTGGATATCCAGTAAAAGAATATCAAAGTCTCCTCTGCTTTCGATCTCACACAAAAGCTCCTCCCCGCTTAAACAGCAGACAATCTGCACGTTGCAGCCCAGCTCCTGCATGATCTCCTGCACCATGATTTTTTCTCTCTTTAGTTCTTCCTCTAAATCTTCACAGATTCCTATTCTAATCATGTTCTGTATTCCTTTTCGGTTATATCATTGCCGATAGTATCCATATTTTACCAGTAATTTATTAGCTTATTTTTATTTTAACCTGCCTTAATACTTTTATAAATAAACTAAAAGCAAGTATATTTTATGTAGATTAAAAAAAGCAAAATTTATTATATACAAAGACCGTTCTCTTTAAAATCTCTTTTACACTGATTTCATATTTTGATATAGCAATTTGTAAGGCAGTTTTTGTCCTTAAAAAGAACTGCCGTGTCTGGAACAGACACAGCATGAAAGAGATTTGCAGTACAGAGAAACTGAAAGGGGCAAAACAGATGTGGATAAAGTCAAATAGATATCCTGTATTTAACAGGATTAAAGAAATATTACACAGAGCGGTATTGAAAATAAAATATATGGAAATGGACAATTGGTGGTATCTGTACGGCAGCTGCTGGCAGCTTTTCCCGCCATCTTTTTACTAGACTCATACAGAGGAGGAGATACAACAGATAAAAGAGAAAGAATTGGGAGATTTAACAAAAAAGATTGAACTGAAAGTACAGAGTTTAAGGCATCCTTTGGCGTTGCGGCGGGAGATCCGAATAACTCTTCTTTATAAATACCTTACCAGATTTGCTGCTTCATAAGAGGAATATTGCTGCCAACAGGCAGGATATTAGTACTATCTATCATTCTTGTATGCAGTTTATTGTTACCGGAAGCTCATCGGGTCCGTCTGCATTCACATAAATAAAGTGTTTCCACCGCAATACCAGTCTCCGCTCCTCTGAGCCGTCTTTCTTTCCCACCCAGTAACTTTGCCAGTGTCCTCTGCGCACATGCGGCGTTACGTGGTGCCTTTCTATTGGACTTGCTGTCTGATTATTGTTTTCTTCTTTATCAGTTTCAGATGAAGAGGTAGTGTTATACGCCTTTTTATGTTTTCTTATTCTTTTAATAACGTTGTTCCCTACATCCCAGCGGCTGATTTCCCTGTACTTGTCCTTTATATCTCGAATGGTTTTCGGCTTGACAGTCTTCCTTCCCGGATCTGCATTCTGTATGTCTGCATTTTCTGCACACACATATAAAACTAACTGCAGCATTTTTTCAACAACACTGAGACTATAATCAAGCTTTTTGCTTATATCCTGGCTGTTGTATTGAATCTTTAATAGTGTTGCCATACATTCTTTCAGTGTCTGTCCTGCTTTGAGTTCAATAGAATGGATATTGACAGTTTCTCCATTATTATGCAATATCACAAACTTTAATAGTTCCATATCCTCAATAATATCAAAACAGGCAAAAAATCCATGAAACTGATTTTCATAAAGATTTGGAGATTCAAAATATACACATGAATACGGCATATTTTTTAAAACGTCCACTGGAAGCAGCAGCTCATCCTTTGCCTGACTGTAGAGCAGTTCTTCCATTTCAGGTTCAAAATGGTATACCTGTTTGCTGATCCTCCATGATGCAAGTACGCTCAGCATATATGATATATACATTATCTGTGATTTGAAATTCTGATCAGTCTCTTCTTCCTGTGTTGTGATTCCCTTGCACCTAAAGGCATAAAAAGCCTCAATATTTGTAAGATATATCCAGTCTGGAAGTTTATGCTGCCTTCGATAAAGAATTCTTACCAGATCTAACTCCTGCCAGGATATATCGCTTTTTTCTGTGTAATTATTCAATAATTGTAATGGCTGGTACATTTTTATCTCCCCTTTTTTCCGCACCACCACCAGGCGCTTCATCTTTGTCTTTTAATATTTTATCAAGTCTTTCTTCTAAACATCAATTTACAACTTTTTGAAAAAAATAACGCACAAGACACTTTCTGATGTATAATAAGTTTGCAAATAAAACTATACGAAAGCGAGTGGTCTTGTACGTTAAACTTATTATACAATGAAAATAATCTAACATCGAAAACCACATAAAATCAAATACGATAATTAATGCCATAAAACAGTTGATTCGGCAACGAGGGTATCATTTATAAAGTTGTAAAGTGGTGTTTATAAAGTACGCTGTTTTCTTTGCTTTTGCTATAAATTGCTGCCTTTGCTGTATTAATGGTGCTTTTTGCTTATCTGATAACTGCTCATAAAAGACATCCACATCAAGATTAGGCATATTCATTGCTTTCGCCAGCTCTTCTATACGTGATGTATACCATTCCTGCAATAATATGTTGTACATTTTCTGACTGTCTGTAAACATCATAATGCCGTCAAATCCAATAGGAGGTTTGTAATATATAAGCATTGCATAACCATATTTTCCGGCATCACATATTATTAAATCGTCTTTTGCCAGACTTTCATAAAAAATATCCGCTACAATTTTACAACGCTCTTTTTCCTCTAATGTAATGTAATCATACGAATTATCTACCGTAACGAAATCTTCATATATGTTTACTTGTTGTAGCTTTAGGCGGAAGTAATCCTTTTTATCAAGAATTTTCTTTTTCTCTTTTTCTGGTAATGACGCAAATATCTCTTCATAATCCAAGTCAATTAATGGTGTGTTTAAGGCTAGTGATATGAGTTGTTCTTTTACCCATTCACTCCATAATGCATCAAAGAGATCAACACAGTTCGTATATGTAGTAATACTAAAATATCCAGTCATATAATTGTCATATTTTAATAGTACAAATCCGTGTTCTCCTGAATTTATAACTAAAATATCTGTTTGATTGTATAATTCGTTAAATGCAGCTGCTACTTTTTTACATTCCTCTGCTTCTCGTGCTGTAATATATTTCTGTGTATTCAAAATTCCTCTCCTCTACCAATTTTTCTACAGTTCCTTACAGATTATTATTTGTGACAAACTCAGTATACACCAAAAAGGGACATCCCAAAAAACATTATGACTTAATTCAGATTTTGTCCATCAATCTCTTTTCTTTTTTCTTCTATCATTTTCGATAGCTCATCCAGTTCTTTGTTTGCCGCATCTATTGCCGCAGCAATCTCCTCTTCTGTATGGGTTCTATAAAATGACGGCGGAAAAGGTTTCCAACAGTCCTGATGAAATAACATATAATCATCATCCTCTTCCAATAGTGAATACCATTGAGTCAGCCATATAAATATCGTCCTTATTCTATTTTTTATTAATTTCATTAATAGTTTTTCACCCCTTTCCTGAATTTATCAGTATTATACCATCTGAATTTGCAATAGTGCAATCTCAATTATCTTTTACTTCAATTAGGCTTATGGTAAAATCACCAAAAACCTGCTATACTTTAGCCAAGATCGGATCAAGAAGTTGTTTTACTTCTAGCGTGCATTCTGCATAGAGCTGTAGAAATTCCAAGAAGGGAAATTTGAATAAAAAATCACAAATGAGGGGGAACTAATTTATGATTCAGCTTTGCAACAAAGACAAGGAAAAGGTATATCAGGCGATTCGCTCTGGAAATATTGATGCCGCTGACATGACTTTTCCAAATCTGATTGATGATATCGTTCTTACTATGAAAAAACATGGGCTGCTCGACATGCTTTCTAAAGCACTTCCTGACAAACGAAGAGACAACCGCCATATTCCTTTGGATATCTTGCTGTCTCTGGCTGTCACTGCTAAACTCAAAATTAAAACCAGTCTTACAGATGTTCCTTTTGCTGTCAATGATGCTGAGCTTTTGGCCGAACTTGGATGGAATGTATGGGATAATGAGCGGGATCTCAATGAAGGGCTTTTTTCTGAAAGTGTCATGCGTAAGCTCCTTTCAAAATACACCAGTGAAGAATGGGTTTCCTTTTATAACAATTATGTCCATGACTGCCTGATGTCCAAACTGGATATCAAACCCAATATTCATATTCTGGATTGTACAAAGATTCCTGTAAATCTTCATAATGAAAATTATGAAAATTCTTCCGTAGTAAAAATAGAAGGACAAGTTTTTCGTGGATATAAGCTTGGCGTTCTAAGAGGAGTCATGGATGACTCTGGGATTGCAGAGGAAATCGTATTTGGCACGCTAAAAACACACGACCTCGAACTTGTTAGAGAAATGCTTAAAACGACGCCGTGTCTTAAAGCATATGACATTATAATCAATGACAGAGGATTTCTGTCACGTGAGATACTCAATTATTTAAAAACAGAACGTAAGGTAGACACCTACATCCCGGCAAAAGAAAACATGATCCTTTATGAGGATGCTGTAAATCTGGCTAAGAAAGCCGGGAAATGGCAGAAGCATCCCAATAAGAAGAGAAAAGATCAGGAAATCCAGCTGGTAAAAGATCTTGGCTCTTTATGGCAGAGTGACAAACCAGAACAAGATGTACCTATAAATGCATGTGTAGTCCATGATAAAAAGACGGAAGAATATTTTGTGTTTATGACAACTGACACAGAGCGGACAGCCCGCCAGATCATAAACACGTACGAACTGCGCCCAGAAATCGAAGAGGACTTCCGCCAGATGAAGGATTTCTGGAAATTAACGGATTTTAAAAGTACCCAGTATAACTATATCACCTATCATATCATAATGACGCTGATAGGATATTTGTATTTCCAGCTCTACAAAAACATGGAGGAAGGAAGAGCATTTATAGGAAAATCGCTGCCAGTTGTAATGAAAAACTATAAGGTAACCAGACCAAAATCGGTGGTCATCTATTCAGGACAGTATTTTGGCATATTTCCCTTCCTAGAATTTCTACAGCTCTATGCAGAATGCACGCTAGAAGTAAGACAACTTCTTGATCCGATTCTAGCTAAAGTATAGCAAGCTTTTGGTGGATTTACCAAAAGCCTAATTGAAGTTTGCAGGAAATAAAAAAAGAATATTGACATATTCGAAAATGTGTGATAATTTAATATGCAGAAACTGACCGACAAGATGCGCTCCATTGGGGCGATGAGTTGATAATCAGTGTTGAACATGGATTCATGCGAATAGCGCAGGATGATGTATCAGCAAACGGAAGTGGAATTTGCTGTGCATATGCACAGTTTTTTTATATCCTCTTGTCGGATAGTTTCTAAAACTAGCAAGACAAGGGGGTATTTTTATGGATGGATGACTACGAATTAGAACAATAAATTAAAGTCAGTCAAAGTAAAGAGAGGAAAAACTATGAAGTATTGTCAAATTAAGAATAATAAAATCACAGCAATTTCTGCGTTAAAGCGTGGAAACTCGGCACCACAGTTAGTTGTGGTGGCACCTTCAGGCTCTGGAAAGAGTACACTAATCTATCTCCTGTTAAATCACAGGTTGATTCCATTTATGAAAATTGGAATAGGAGAAAAGAGCCAGACTACTATTATCCCCTGCGAGTTCATTTTTGACGAGCGTATCGAAGATGAGGGCAGCTTTGCTATCAAAATTGTAAAGAAAGACTATGCCTCTAAGAAAGTACATATGACAGTTTTGTCTATTCTGATGGATTTATTCGGCAAGAACGATTGTGATACCGAGGAAACGATGGACGCATTTGATGATAAGTTTGAGCAGATAATTGAGCCAGAGGGGGCTATGTACCATCTTGGTCAGATCAAGGACGAGTTGTCTATGGAAGAATTGAAAGAATCCCTTGTGCCGATTTTAGACTATATGGTGGATAATGATTTCAGAACAAAGGTGAGAAAACGGCGTGATGAGTTGAAGAGCAAGAAAGTGAAACTTGTCGAAGTCCGGGAACTTATTTTTGAAGAAATGTTTGAGGAGATGTCGGAAGAGATAAAGAGGGGCTATATCAGATGGCTTGATAATATTGGACTTGTCATCGAAGGACGTCTGTGTGATTCTATAGGGGATGAGCTTTTTTCTGAAAACATGATACAGTATTCCCTGGACGGTGGAGATGAAGGTAAGAAGATACTGTCCGTGTTATTTGACCCAAATGCACCATACAGTCTGCTAATCGACCATATTTCGGTAGCAAGTCGACCAAGGGGAGAACTGATAGAGATAGCGCAGGAGAAGCACAAAGGCGTACCATTTAGATTTTGCATTCGGGATACAATGGGAATGACGCAGACAGGGGTAGAGGCTAAGGATGTAAGTGATGCACTTGAAATCGCATTGAATTGCAAGGTGGATACGATTCTTTTCCTTATGAGCTTAGAGGAAAGGGACGATACACTGACCGAGTGTTGTAAGGTATTGAGGGAGAAAAGAGAAGAACTTAAGAAAAAGAGCAATTTGGACATCACAGTTTATCTACTGTTCACAAAGGCTGACCGTATTGTGGAAAATCTTATCAATAAGAAGAACGAGGGAGGTCTGTATATCGACCAAACGACCTATGATAATAACATCAATGCCGTTATCAAGGATATAAAGGCTATGATGGACAAATATTCTGATATGATACCAAAGGAAGAGGTTGGCTGGCTTTCAATGAGGTATCTCAAAGACAGCTATATTTTAAAATCTCTTACGGATGAATCACTTAGACGCAATTTTGAGCCAGAGGGACTTTTTGAGAAGATTGTGGAGTTCTCTATGAAGACGCTTAAGAGTACACTTCCGAAAGGGGTAACGGATCCGCTATTTGTTACAGCTTTGGAGCCTGATATGCCAGCGGTTCAAGTTTCCGTGGATTTTATGAAAATTAGCGCAATAATTGATGAAATGCAGTATGCGCTCAGTGAGGATGTCAGCACAGTCAATGGTTATGTCATTACAGATAAGACACCTCGTCTGCATGGCCGCAGCGTTTATTGTTATTGGAATAATCTCATGGTTGGGTTGGGACATACAACGAGGGCATCTGTGTATGGAAATTTTTCAATCAATATGAAAGGGTTGATTAAACGGATGCTTACAGCTTACATTGAGTCTTTCAAAACGTTGCATGATAATTGTGCAGTGACGTTTACGGCGGACAACCTTTCTGATGACGAACTGCTGAAAGCGGTGGAGTCCTTAACGAAAAACGATAACATTGAGGCTGGAATGAATCCTGCATTGGGTGACAGAAATATCGCTCTCCAACGACTCTATGAGTTCTATGTGAACTATTTTATGAATCCAGCTAGGTTTGCATTGGTGGTAGAACGCGTTGCTTATGATATGTCTTATGGTAATCCTGAGTTGAAGCAGAAACTAACCGCTATCTACAATGGAACGCTGGGATATGATGGGGCAATGAGAAAACTGCAATATTCATTCCAGGATTTCTTTGGAAGCGAGGACTTTCGGAGAATTTTGATTGAGGAATTGGACAGTGTGATGACGGATATGGTAAACAAGGCGTTTATCGTAATATAAGGAGAGCCACTATGAACGAAGCTATGGCTGTAAGTCGTGTTGCTTAAAAATATTGATACAAATGGAGACTTGAAAGTTCATGAGGAAAAACTGGATATGAGCGTCAGATAGATTGATATCTGGTAAGATCAATAGAGGCAGTGAGATTTCCAAAATGAAATCTTGCTACCTCTTTTGGCACTATTGGGGTCATTTTGCTTTATTTCCTTAAAGATGTCCACAAGAGTATTCGCAAAGTTGACAAGTGTTTCTGGGTTTACTGCATAGCCACCAACCACAGAGAATTTTGCTGATTGGGGATTATGAGATTCCAGTTTCCTAGCAAGTTTATTTTAGACATATCGTCCACCAGTTTTTTCAAGAGAATAATTGAAGGGTAAAAAAGAGGGCTATCGGGAAAATAAATTGCTCATTTGTGGATTGTTTCAAGATGGTCTGGTATCTTGATTTTCGGGTGATTTTCATAAATATAAGAACGATAGCATTGCGTACCACAATTTGATGCAATATACTCAAGGCTGAGTTGGGGTGAATTTTTTACGATAGGTGATTTGAATATTGATTAGGAAATTGTCCACAGAGTCAAAGGAACATCACAACACTAAAATTGATACAATGGAAACCTACAGAATTGCTGGAAAACAGGGCATTTCAAGGTTTGGACAGAGCAGCCTATTGGATTTTGGGGCAAATTGCGGTAATATTGAGACAGCCCCGTTGGATATTTTGCACCTCTTTTTAACGATAGCAGGCAATTGTTAAATGATTGGAGAAAGGCCACTACATGGAGAAAGATGCTTTTGAGCGTTTTTTTTACATAGGAGATTATCATGATAACAACAGAAGAACTAAAAAAGGTCGAAGGGAACTATTTTGAGGTATTGCAGACAGGGGCATTTGCGGTCACGTTGAGGTCAAAAAACACAGGGCATTATTGGCACCTGATTGAGAGGGAGTATCCCACATTCCGGCATTTCGTAATTTACCATAAGCATAATGACTCTGATGAATATCATACCCAGGGGACAGCTTGTAATCTGACGGAGGCAGTGTCCGGGATCAAGTCGCATGATGAATTTCAGATGAACGGACGTAAGAAGGTCTGGAAAGGGAAGGGGAGAATATGAAACAGAAGATTTATTTTAGCCTGGTTAATGTACGGAAGTATCTGAGAGTGGACAGAGTGACTGGAGAAAGTGAAATAGTGCCGGTTACGAATCGGAATGCCTTGACAGTAGAGCGTCATATGGAACTGCTAAATTTAAATGATGAGGAGCATATTTATTTGGAGTGCATAGAGGATGATTTTGAAAAAATATGGCATTGAGTCCGCTTTTTGGGACACATATTCTGATATCCTTATCTTATAAATAAGACCAACTTGGGGAAAGGAGCAAAAGGGTATGAGGATTATGAGCAGGGAATCATCAAATATGGTTTACCACAGACCGGAATGCAGGTATGCGGGAAAAATCCGGAAGAAGAATCGAATTAAGATGGATTGGAAGGATGCGGAATGGAAGGGATACCGTCCATGTAAGTGCTGTGATGGCATTGAATTCCTCTACAAGCTGGAAAAGGAGAAAATTGCGAGGTATGCGGAGCAGTTCAACATAAATGTGGATTTGAAGGACAGGAAAATTTATGTATGGACGGATGTTGGGTGCTGGAAGATCATATACAAGATTAGGGAACAAAAGTTTATCCTTCTCCACAGGAACTATGTGAACGGTAGGGTTTGCATGGAAGATGTGGAAAAGGCACCATTTCACCGCCAGGGCGATATGCCGGAGGCCGGGAGCATCATGAAGTATCTGAAATACATAAAGGAGCATGACGAATTCAAGCAGAACGCACCGAAGGATTACCGTAAACTGCCACAGAATACGGAACGGCAGAAGTTGCATTATAGGACGGCGAAGAAGCGGGAGGAGAAACGCAGCGCCAAAAGGTTGGACAGCCTGTTCCTAATGATAGAACAGCAGGAAGGGATAAAGCAGTTGTCCTGCTGCTAACAGGAAATTAAGGCTTATCCCATGGGCATGGGAGGTTTTCAAACAGAAGATTGGCTACTATGGAGGTAATGATGCAGGAACAGGATAAACGTGCCGTAGAATCTATGTGCAGATGCGGACTTAATCTTGAGGGTGTTATAAATGTTTTCCCAAACCTTCCAAGAGAGGAAATCGTAGCAATCTATAAATTTGTGAGAAATAGAGATATCGATGCAGATGGGGAATCCAGCGTAAGCATTAACTGTTCATGATATGCTATGCAGGAATTATATAGAGAGGTGCAAGGTAATGAGCCGAAAGCAGAAGACATATGGTATCTGTAGATTATGTGGAGAAAACAAAGAATTGACATTTGAATATGTTCCTCCGGAAACTGTGTTCAATAAAGGGGCAGTGAGGAATGTATGCCTTGATGCCGTCATTAAAGACATCATAAAAGAAAATAAACTTCCGTGGGAAATAAATTATGGGAAAGGCAAGATACAGCAGCGAGGGAGAGGAGGATTTTATTTATGCAGTGACTGCAATTCCTGTACTGGTCAATGGTACGTTCCAGGATATAGCAGGTTTGTCCATGCTATTCAGGGGGTAATGCTGCAGGCCAGGGAGCAGAAGTATGAATCACTTGGGTTAAGGATCAAAAACATAAGGCCGCTGCCGATTTTTAAGCAGGTGATGACTATGTTTTGTGATATTAATAGTGGGCTTATGGGGGATGATTCCTTAAAGGGGTATCTTCTTGATAAGACAAGTAGGTCTTTTAACCGAGAGCGATATCATCTGTATGCCCATATCCATGCTGGCGCACTCGAAAGGATGAATGGGATTATGGTTCAGGCAACTAATTTTGGAATAATAACGCTTTCTGAGATTTCTACATATCCGCTGGGATTTACGCTGTACATAGACAAGCCTAAAAACTATAAACCGGACGGTGTTGAAATTACATCTTTTTCAGAGTGGCAGTATGAGGATGAAGGTGATGTACAAATAATCATTCCGAAACTTGAATGCAATACAATATTTTCGGGCGATTACCGGACTAAGGAGGAAATTACGGGAAGTGCAGAGGGGGAGGCGCAAATCAGGGAAAACACCACGGAAAGATAGGGGTGGAGAGAAATGTTATGCTTGCTTTATTGAAAAGTAGTGTGATCTGGATAAAATGGAGGCGGTAAAAAATGTATGAGCAACTTACAGATATTTTAGGGGAACTCCCGCAGGAGGAATATGGGAGCTGGATCATTGACCGTGAAAATGACGGGAGCCCGGAACACCCAATCCAGATGCCTTTTGTGTCGTATTCAGGACTTGTGAGAAAATTAATGGATGCGGTGTTCACATTTGAAAAGAATCATCCGGAATACGGCTTGAACCGGTATAGGGATATTCTGGAACAAAACGGGATCAAATGGGGGAACGTATCCATGGATGCCGTGAATGTTGCTAACAAGGATGGGATATGTGTCATGGCTCTCCTGCTGGGGGCGGTTAGGACAGAGAGGTTTTGTGATGGGGCGTTGCTTGGCTTCTTCCAGAAAGGGAGTATACAGAGGTGGCTTGAACGCCTGAAAGAGATTGACGGGGGCGGAACGGACAAAAGAGATGAGATATTTGATTTAAAGAGGCTCCCGGCAATATTGGCAAAACCCAGGATGCTTACCGGCATAGAGCGGTATCGATCCATCATGGAGAAGTTGTGGCGGGTTGATGTATCCCTGGATGAGAGATTCCAGAAGACATATGAAAACTTTTATACGCTCGGCAGGTACTCGAAGGAGTTCCGGCGGGATTATTTTGCGTACATGGAACGGTGTAAAGAGACGGTGCCTTCGTTTGAAGAAGCACTGTCATATTTTCTGAAATACGGAACGCTGGAGGTTTCATTTTCGAGCAAGCTAGTACATACGCTTGATCCGGAGCAGCCAATATGGGACAAGAATGTCACGGACAGGCATTTTGGCTATAAGATACCAGCCTATGGTACAAAAGACAGGGAAAAGAAGATACTTGACCGTTATAAGAGGTACAAGAGGGATTTTCTTAACTATGTGGCATCCGATGATGGGAAGGCGGTCATCCGGGCATTTGATGAGGCTTTCCCCAAAACAGGGTTTACAGATTTGAAAAAGGTGGATTTTGTGCTTTGGCAGGATGTCGGGGAAGAAGAGCAGGAATAACAGCCTCAGCAGATTTATGGTGGCGGTGTGCCGTTGGTATCCATATTGCAAGCCTTATCATTCTATTGTATAATTTTTATATGGTTTATTGGTTGGACGGCTTATTTCTGAGGAGTGGGGTTAATGGCAGAATTATTTACATATAACGAAAAGGTCGAGACGATTTTTGACCTTATAGGAGACAGGGAAAATGATATAACCAAAAGCATAGCATGGGCTTTTGTGAAGTGTCCTAATCTGCTGGAGAAGGTTATTGAGTATCTGCTCCATGTAAGTGTGGACGCGGACAATGCAGTGATTCGGTACCAGGAATTTGAAAAGGGCGGGGGCATCACCGACCTGGAGATTACCGACAACCAAAAATTCTATATTATCATCGAAGCAAAACGGGGGTGGATTCTTCCGGGAGAGTCACAGTTAAAACTGTATTCGAAAAGGGAGGGGGTCGTCAGAAGTCCTACTAAAATGAAAGCAATCGTGTCCATGTCAGAATGCACGGAGATGTATGCAAAAAAGCGGCTGCCGGTAATACCGGGAACTATGGTGCTTCACCTTCCGTGGATGGTGATATGTGACCTCGCAGGGGAACTGCGGATAAAGACTGCGGGCAAACAGAACTATATTCTTGGGGAATTAGAGAGGTATATTAAAAGAATAATGACTACACAGAATAAGGACACAAATTGGGTATATGTTGTATCGCTTGGCCTGGGTGAAGTGGAAATCGTAACATCAGAAGGGAAAAAGGAAACTGCAGGAATCACATATGTGGATATTGTCAGGAAGTACAATAGGTACTGCTGCCCGGTTGGCGGTGGAAAAGGCGGGTGGCCGAAGGAGCCGCTGACATATATTGCTTTCAGATATCATGGGAAGTTGCAATCAATCCACCATATAGAAAAATATACTGTTACGGATAACCTACACCCGTTTGTCCCGGAAATACCGGACACAGAACTTTCAAGGACGCATTTTGTGTATGAGCTGGGACCGGCAATCATACCATCAAAGGATATCCGCACAGGAGCCAAAATTGTGATGTCGAACCGTGTATGGGCGCAGCTTGACACGCTCCTTACATCGGATACGATTACGGAGGCAATGGAGATTTCAAAGGCGAGGAATACATAAACAAGGGGTTATGCAGAATAGATAATATCAATTAGTATCTGTAAATCGCTTGAAAAGCATATGGGAGTGTGCTGGAATGGCCTTTGATGCCTGGGTGACAAATGTATCAGTGTATATAAATCTCTGTGGAGGATTTTGCTTTATGAGAAAATGTGATAAGCGTCAAAACGGTAAAAAGGCAGCACGGCTATCAGTCTTTTTTGTAGTGCTTGCTGTGCTGTTTTACATTATAGTCTATGGATGTTTTTGGGGTGATGGATTTCTGATGCCAGGAAGAGAATTGGAAAAAAGGGATTGGCTTGGGTTCTTTGGGGCATATTTATCGTTCATAGGCACTATTGCAGTCAGCCTGATCGCATTATTTCAAAGTAGTTATTTTAGTAAGCGGGAAGATGAGCGGCGATATAAAGAACGCCTGGAAATGATACAGCCGATTTTTTCTATTGATATTTCTGCGCAAAACAGTCATGTGGGGAATTATGCAGTTTCATTTAATCCAAGTGATGCATCCACATATCCCCGATATGATAATTTCACAATAAAAATTGAAAATATCGGTGAGTATCCAGTCATGCACATATGTGTTTTTGAAAAGTATATGTTTCCGGCAATAAAACTGGGAGAATCAAAGTCGATACAGGCGGCATTCAGTGATTCAGAAGATGTAAGGAAATATCTAAAGGGCCTAAAGGCAGTGCTGGATAGTAACGAGGCAAGAGATGAAAAGCAGAGACTGCCTTTGGAGTTTAATATATGTTATGACGATATAGACGGGAATTCCCTGTATCAGACATTTCGGCTGGTGGATTATGACGGTGTTAAATATTATGCACTCAAATGTAAGGAAGTCGTTTCCACGGCAAGGGACAGGGGGAATGGTTGTGGCTGAAAATAATCAAAGGGATAAGGTTAATCTGACAGAGATTTCAAATGAATTTTATAAAAGGCGGCAATGGCATGAAGGAATATACGGAAAGACAGAAAAAAGTAAAATGTCAAATTTTATGTCTAAGAACAGCAGATATCTTTCGGAAATTATTAACACGCTACAGCTTTCAGAATATTTCAAATATATTAAGCCGGGATTTGACATAAATGAAAATGGTTATGAATTTTCTGTAAAGAGTAAGGAATTCCTGATTGAATTATTGGATAAGTTTACGGAGCCTAATGTGCTTGAAATGCGGAGGGGACACTGGGATAAAGTGCCTGATCGATATATCATATGGATTGTAGAAGGGATGTACAGGGTTTTTATGAATAATGGCACCCCGGAAGAAGACTTGGCGCAGATTGGGATAATCATGTCAAATCTGACAGATTACCCTGTGCGGAAACGCTATGGAAAGGTTTTAGAGATGACCTTTGAATTAGAGCAGTTGGCAGGAAAAACATACTGGCCTAAATGGAAGACCAGTCTTGGCGGAAACGAAAATTGTGTATGGCTTGATGCAATGGCGGAGGATTTAAAGCTTTTTCTTGATAAATGGGGATTCATCTACGATAACATGGGCGAAATCCGTCAGATGGAAATCAATGATATTGCTGAAAAGTGTGCTGCGGATCTGACGGCAGAGCAGGAATTACGTGCGGAGTTGGAATTTGCTTTTGCAGAAAAAATTAATGACGCCCTAAATTCTGATGAAAAACTACAGAAAAAAACAGAAGAGCTGAGAAAAGAAATTTATGACAAAAAAACAGGTTCATATATAAAAAGGCAGGAGGATTATGAGTATTTACGGAAAATAGTTTCTAAACGCAGGACAGAGGTAGAACAAGAAGTTTTGGAAAAATGCTGTCCGGGCATAGAGGTGCCAAAGGAGGATGACATTGTAAATGAAGAAGATTTTTCCAATATGAAATCCGCAAAGGAGATACTTCTGGAATCCATAGATGACTATAAAGAGAGCCTTGTACCATTCCCAAAGGTGGATTTGCCCGATATAGATATTGATGCGGTAATCGAGCAGTTCAGGATAGAACATGGGTTGCAGGGAAATGAGTGTGGTGTCAAACAGGGGTAGTTTTTTGACACCCTGATGACAGGGAAAGGGGCATGTGTTATTCTATGGGTGCAGAAGCGGAAGGGCCCCCGACCTGCAGAAAGGGTGATCTTGATGTCAAAGGCATCAAAAAATGCTGAAATTGAGAAACAGGTAAAAAGGCGGATAAAAAAGCTGGGGTATGGGAAGAGGCTGATGATGGATCCTATCCCCAATACATTTAAACGCCGGAATCATTTCACAAAAACAGCTAATGGAACGTGTGTTTTCACGGCATTCATGTGGCAGCTCAATTCCCTTGAAGGAAAAGAACTTAAGAGGGAGATTGACCGCAGAATTCTTGAGGCAGCCAATTACTTTGGCCTGAAGAAAGAATAGGATACCGATACCAAAATTCATGTGCTATTGATACATATTGGCTATGGCTGTGGGGAATACTGTTTGATTGATTTCCTATAGCTGTTTATTAGGTAGTGTCAAATAATCTATGAAAAAACCGAGTCAAAAAAATAGGCTCGAATGAACCTTGAAAATTGCAGATATTGATGGTTTTAAGACCTTGGGGCGTTGCCCCAAACCCCACAAGGGACTCGTCCCTTGACCCATTAGCGGGCTCTGCCCGCACCCGTCCTCGCCGGATGGCAGGAAAAGGGCGCAGTCGCCCCCTTTTCTGCTGGACAGGATTATCCGTGAGCCTTATGTCAATAGACTTTCGCGGCATATCCTCACAGTCGGTCAAGCCGCCTGCTGCGGTATTCCACGGTTCTATTGACAACAGCTCCGCTCCGTTTGTGCAGTACCGTTTTTCTGCATATTCAGGATGGTCTGCTGCCCGAGGAAGATGAGCAGCTGCCATTTGCCAGGCATGTTGTCAGCGCCTTGTAACATCTCCACTTCGTTGAGGACTTTGTATTTATTGTGTTTGTGAGGGCGCAGGAAGTTATAGTAAGCGACCCAGAGTGTCAGATCGTAGTTGGCACCGTCGATGTTGTCAAAGCCGTTTGTATGACGGTAAGAGGCCTTATAAGTCCGGTTCAGGCGTTCAATCATCTGCTTGAATGGCCGGTATTCGGCGGAAACAGCATCGTCGTTTGTAAGTCCGATGACCTGGGTGATTTTAAAGGTAAAGTCTTTGCCCAGCTTTTTTACGAACTCCATTGCGGCGAGAGGATATGCACTGTATCCGTCTGCAATGAACTTAAAGTTCTCCGGCAGTTTTGTAAGATTCCGAAATGCCATACGCATAGCGAGGATACAGGGACCGACGCCACGGTTATCAGACACCTGATAGCCTATGATAGAGCGGGTGGCGGCGTTCATGATGAGCCAGACGTAGGTTTTGATGCCGCGGATTTTGATATATGTCTCATCTGCGGTGAACACGTCTCCTTTTTCGTAGGGGTACTGGTCAACAAAGGGCTTGACACAGATGGCGGCAGTTTTACAATAGTTAGCGATCTGCTGGTGGGAGATACTGATGTTGTAAAGGTCTTTCAGAGCCTGGGAAGTCTTGCGCAGGGAAAGCCCGAGATTGACATGGAGTGTGAGGCACAGAGACATGACATGGGCGTTATGTTTACTGAATTTCAGAGAAGAAGCATTTTGGGGGAGCGTATTTAAGTCCATGCCGAAAAAATCCATCGTGAACTCACGGTAGATGTAGTGGAGTTTGTATTTATTTTTGCCATAGTCCTCATCGAGGTCAGCCTTGTCAACATTCTTGAGGTTATGAAGGTAATAGGGACATTTGGGGTTTACGCATTTATGGACGATAAAGTGTTTACGGTCTTTCTTTGGAACAAGTGCATTGCTGCAATGGGGACAGCGCAGCTTAACACAGGAGAATCGGCCTTGAGAAGGAGCGAACCTCGCAGCACAGACCTTGCAGAGGATCTGACCTTTCGAGCCATTGTTTTTGTAAAGGAATGGTTTCGGGGCATTGCAGCGGGGGCAGGAGCAGTCGTCAGGGATGTCACACTCACAACGCCGGCTGAGAGGCCGGAGTTTCTTGCCATAGCGTTTTTCGTAGTAAGGGATCAGGTCTTTATAAGTCCAGTCCTGACGAAAATCAGTGATAAGGGGGAGTTCGTCGATCTTGAACTTCTGGTATTTTGGGGAATGTGAATCATCAAAGACCCATTGTTTGAGAGGGATGTATCTGCAAATGAAGCTGATCAGCCAGCAGTTTTGTTGGTAAAGGGATTGTATTAAAGAGAGTAAATAGGAAATAATATCCATAAGCAGTGATCTTCCTTTCAGTGTTTGTTGGATAGTAATAGTATTGACACAAAAAGGGAGGTCATTGCTTTTTCTTTTGAAAAAGTGGTGCAATCCTTGAATTTATTAGGTTTGTAATTAAAAATTTGGTGGTGGACTTGACACTACCATAAATAATTTGGAGGTATAGTTGATGAAAGAAGAAATTATTTTTAGCTTTGAGAATGCTTTGGAGAAGGAAAATTTTATTAGTATCTTACCGAATGATGTTATTGAGGTGCAAAAACATAAAAACACAAACAAATCATTTTTTGCAAGAGAGAATACAAAGTTGAATGTAGGTTTTGATGCAAACACAATCCTTACTCTATTAATTAGCGGGGGTACAATTTCCGCGATAATTATGAGTATAAAAGAAATGGTAATTAAGTATTGGGAACTGAAAAATTCATCGAAAGAAAAATTGTCTGAAAAAGACAAAGGAAAGATTGTTATTCAAAAAGGAACTTGCAAAATTGAACTTGATTTAAATGATATTGATAAAGATTGGAGAGGGATTATTGGAGATGAGCTTATTGAATCTTTGTTCATATCTAAAGAAGAGGAATAATAATTCTTTGTATAATGATTATGGCTATTTTGATACATATAATTTACTAATTAATTTAGATATTAGAGATTCGCATGATAGGTATGATAGTTTTCGAGATTATGTTACTGCTTATCATGAAAATATCCATTGGTTTCAACAGACTAGTTCAACAATTGGATATTTCTTTAATTTAATTATTCAAGTCGAGCATTCTATAATATACAGTTTTATTGACAAAATTGAAATAGAATTACCATTGATTGACTATCTTATAGAAAAAAAAGAAATAATAAATGAACAAATATCGCTTGAACCTGAAATTTTTGGTTTTCCTACTTCTTATAATATAGATTATGTGGAGTATTATATACATAAACTCTCTTCATTAGAATATTTAATTTATTTATTTGAGGGGAATTTTACTGAATCACAATACAAAGAAATGGATTTGTATTTAAGAGCACGCACTATAAATGAATTAATTTATTTTAGTTGTAAAGACACTTTATGGCTATATGAGAATCTTGGAATTTATAATAATCAAAACCATTTGTTTTTAGAAACAGTCTACAAATATTTAGAGAAAAACCGTCATATAGAATTTATAGGTTTGGAGGATGGGACTTGCCTAGGGGTTAAACATATACTTGAAGGGCATGCAAGAGTCAATGATTATTTGCTATTAGACTTATTATATATCGAGCATCCGAGTGATGACATATATCTAAAAATAAAAAAGGACTTAACAAGTAATGGCTTATATGCTTCAGCGTATAAGATATTTTGCGAGTATGTAGTTTTGGAAGATGAATTGTATTCACAGATATTATTTGCAGCAGTGTGTGATTATGCATTGAATCCGGTATTACCACCATTATTTGATCATGAGCAATTATACTCAAGTATATTAGAACCGCGATTTTCGCTTGCACAATTTAGATTTATGAATATTATCGAAACACTGAAATTAGTAATTGATAAAAAAATAATTACTTTTGATAGTCTTTTTGACAAGTTTGGCATTCAAAATATTGGGGGGTTTCTTTTCAGAAATTTAAGTATTGAGAATTTAAATGCTTTTATATATGAGATATACGATATTATTGCTCAATATTCCTTACTTGAGAATCCTATAAAAATTGCTCGAATGATTATTGATAAGAAGTTACCATCTGAGAATACCGAGAAAGTGCATTACGATAGCATTCATTTTTGTACAAAACAACTTAGTAAGTTTTCTGAAATCAGATTAGAATGTCCGGCTTTTTTGGTCGTTCCCAATATTGTTCTTCACTTAGATAAAGCATTATATAAAAAATACGAAAAGATCATTGGTATTCCAATCATGGTGATTTCGGACAGTGCTAGGAAAACAGGAGCTAATACTGATTTTTCTAGTTTTAATAGAAAAATCTATTCCGATCATTTTATAAAGCAATTATTGTACAATGACAGTATCGATGCAAATTTCTATGATAAAGCCTCTGGATTGCCAGATTGTGATTTGCAAGAAATCATAAATTATTTTCAAAATTTTTGTAAAACAGATATATCAAAGTATTTTAAATAGGGTTTAGAAAGTTAAAAATGTACAGAACGGATATATTATTGTCCGATGATAAAACGGAGGGTATACATATGTCATTGGGTGTTGGAAGAGAGTTATTGGGTGCGGCACGGGATGCTGTTCAAGAAAAGGTATGGGAATAAACGAACAGTGGAGTCTTTAGAGTCCCCAAAGTGGATATAACGAGGGCGGCAGTAGCCTTGCTCAATGCAGATGTCAAGGAAGAAACCAACCATCGAAAGGCTTCTGTGCAAATATTGGAATTTGTGGCCAAGCGAGGCTCACAGGTTTATTCATGAGGGTGAGGAGAAACGAAGGATATAATATAATAGGAAATCTGGACTTCGGTCTGGATTTTTTATTGCCCGAAAAGGGTGTACATTTATTATGAAGAAATGCTGATTTCAAGTTGTTTGTGAGAGGTGCATCGTTATAAGGTTGGGATGCATCGTTGAATTGTATCAATTTCGTTGTACCGATGAACATCGCAACACTGAAATTGATACAATGGAAAACCGCTAAAATGCGTGGAAATAAGCCTTTCCACAGATTCGGCGGTTTTATTTTTTCGCTTTTTGAACCTTTTTTCTGTTGAGGGGGCTGTTTCGCCAGCCAAATTTGCACCTCCTTTTAACGATAGCGGGCAATCGTTAAAAGGTTTGAAAGGAGAATATATGTTTACGAAGAAAGAGAAAAGACAGGTCGGAGAGGGATACTTTACCATCATAAGGGAAACGGAGCGGTATATTGAATTCCTCTTCAATAACACAAAGCACTGCTGGATCATTTGCAAAAGTCTGGATGGTACGGATAGGCCCGTCATGATCTATCATAAGCATAGCCGGAAAGCAGAGTATTACCATAGGCATTGGAAAACAAGGAACGTGGCAAAGGCGGTGGAATCAATTAAGCAGCATGACAGCTATGTTTTGAGTACGACTGGTTAAGGTCATAGAACGGGTATATAAAAATACCAAAAATAGAAGGGAAAAATATATGGGACAGAAAATTTATTTTAATTTTGTTAATGTGAGAAAATATCTGAGGGAAAATAAGAAAACAGGAAAAAGACGGTTGTATCTGTCACGAATCGAAATGCCTTGTCGGTGGAGCGACAGGAACGGCTCAATATAAATGATGAAGAATATACTTACTTAGATTGTGTGGAGGATAATTCATTGTGGATATAGGCCGAGCTTGACCAAGAAGCGGAAGGCGAACAAAGGGGAGGTGCCGCAGTATTATGTGGAGGGCAGCCACGATGCCATCATCGAGCCTGCGGAATGGCAGCTCGTGCAGACGGAGATGCAGCGGCGGAAGAACGCGGGGCGGAGCCATAACTGCTGCAGCCCGTTCTCGGCAAAGCTGAAATGCGGCGACTGTGGCGAATACTTCGGCTCCAAGGTCTGGCACTCCAACAGCAAATACAAGCGGACGGTATGGCAGTGCAACGCCAAGTTCAAGGGCGAGAGCAGGTGCGCCACACCCCATTTGTACGAGCAGCGGATAAAGGAGCTGTTCTTGGAGGCGCTCGGCATCCTGATGGAAAACCGGGAGGAGGTCATTGGGGACTGCAGGACGGTCATGGATGTCCTGGTCGACAGCAGCGCCATTGAGGCGGAGCTGGAAGCGGTCAGCAGGGAGAAAGAAGTGACGGCGGGGCTGATCCAGAGTCTGGTCGACGAGAACGCCACTCGGAAACTCGACCAGCACGACTACCGCAAAAAGTATGACGGGTATGCAAGCCGGTATGCTGCCCTTGAGAGCCGGGAGGACAGCCTGGAGAAAGAGCGGGAGAGGAAAGAAATCCAGTATGACATTTTCAACGGATTCATTACGGGACTTGAGGAAATGCGGGAGCTGCCGGTGGATTTCAATGAGAAGCTTTTCCACAGGCTGGTGGATTATGCAACGGTCTATTCCGACGGCAGGATGGTATTCACCTTCCGCAACGGTGCGGAAGTCAGCACGGAGATTTAAAGGCGGCGGGCAGGTTTCGGGAGTTCCGGATATCCTGCCCGCTGTTTTCGTGTGGAAATAGAGTGTGCTGTGTATGGAAATTTGTGAAGAATTGAGGTATAATTTTGGTGTTATAAAAATCTGAAAAAAAATTTATGGAGTTGTTAAATACCACAAAGAAGTTTTAACAGAAAGGAGTAATGTGGATGAGTAATGAATGTTGTCATATTCAGATAATGGAAGAACTTTTAACAAATAACCAGTCTTGGAGAATTGAAGATAACAGTTTTAAGGCTGTAAGGGAATCATATTTTACTTGTTTAAATTTGCTTTGGATAGAAGAAAAATTAAACATAGTAAGTGGGAACTTTTATGAATGGGAACAAGAAATAAAGAAAAGTTATGATTTTTTATTAAAGACTCAAAGTGATCGTTCGGATTGTGATTTGATAATGAAAGAGCATGGAACCAAAGAAATTATAATACTTAACAGGCTCCTATTTAATGTTGTAAATAGCATACGAATGTATCGAGATCAGGTTTTACATGATTTATCAGGTTTAGGCGGTGATTTAAAGAGTGATTTTGAAAAAGAAACAAATCGTCAATATGACAAATCATTTTCTTATCAGATAATGGAATTATTTCGTAATTACATGCAACACCAAGGATTAGTTATTGAAAGGATAACTGCTATAATTCCATTCTTTAACAGAGAGGTTGGAAAAGAACTTTTATACTTTGCAGAATCTAATTACACATCCATTAAAAATATAGAAAAATTTGACAAAAAGATAAAAAATAAGCCTGAAACCAATGAAAAGATGAAATGGATTAATTTGATTGGTATACTTCGTGAGTATTATACACAAATATTGGATTTGCACAAATATTTTAGGAAAATTACAGAAGAAATATTAAATAAATCTATTACAAACATTCAAGAAAATGTTCAAAGTGTTTATGGAAATTTATCAGTAAAAATTGTTGCCTTTTATGGAAAGAAAGATTGTGAAGAGTTACAGGATTTTCTATTGCAAATGACATATATAGAGAGGCTGAAAAAATATCGTGAAAAAGATGTTACAATAGACACAACACAATATTATACAGCAAGTAAGTGTTTTCTGGAGTCTGATAATATTAATGTAAGTAATTCCGTAAGGTGTAATTTTAGATATAATATGTAAATGAAAGTTTATATCGTGCGTCTTATTGATAAGGGTGTTAAACTTGAAACGGTCTATCGGGTGCAAAAAATAACGATAGCTCCTCTGAAAAAGGGGTTATCGTTAAATTTTACACTCTGAAAAACCCAAAATGCGGCAGTCCCGAACAATAAAACGATAACCGCTAACGAGTGGGTGCATACGCCTTTCTGAAAAGTGTTTATTTTAGGGCGTTTGGGATGAATGTAAAAACGATAGCACCCCTTCCAAAATTGTATCAATTTGGACATGCAATATGGCTTGCGTACCACAATTTGATACAATGCACCCAAGCATGAGTTTGGGTGCAAATTTTAGCGATAGGGATTTTAGGTGTTTTTAATCTCTGAGGATTTACTACCCCACAGCAAGTGGTAAGGTAGTTTCTTTAACATTGACGGATTCTTCTAAACATAAGGTAGCGTTTTGAAAAATTTAAGGGTAAACATTTTTTGTTGTAAATTTTTTCAGGATGGTATCTTTGCATTCTAGTACAGTATTTCTTTGATACTCATATACTATAAAGGCTGTTTTTAACCAGCATATTTCCAGTTAAATGCTTTGGCTGTTAAATTGTATTGTTTTATAAAATTAAGGATGCTCTGAGCCATTTCCGCTACGGATTTATAGCTGCCTTTTTTCAAAAGCTTACGGTTGATGATGCCAAACCAGATTTCTATCTGGTTCACCCAGGAACTGTGCTTCGGTGTATATACAAAACGAATCCTGTGGCTTTCATCCATAAGGAAGGATTCCCGGCTTTTCATGCTTCCCAGTATGCCTTCCTTTCCTTTAATACCAAGATCGGCCGTAATGGAACATTCCTGTGCAACCAGTTTTACAAGTCCTTCGGATTTATGGGTATTAAGACCGTCACAGATAATGATATAATTTTTATCTGCTCCTTCTGCTATGAGCTGCCGGACGGCATTGCAGAAATCTTCCTCATTCCGCGTGCTGTTCAGGTATGGCGACTGGATACTGCCATCTGCAACGCGCAGGAACGTGATCAGGCTTATGGTGCCATGGCGGATGTATTCAAACTCATGCAGCGCCGGGCTGCCCGGGCGTACCGGCTTGTCCGGGTATTTGCGCTCTAGTGCCTGGATCCCGGTCATCTCATCCGTGGAATATACTTCCGTGCCGCATTCTGCGAGTTCTGCGGCCTGCAGATAGATGCCACAGATCGTTTCAATTTTTTTAAAGGATTCCGGGTCATCATGCTTTTCCGGGGAGTTGAGCCAGTAACGGTTTTTCCATGGTGCGATCCCCGCAAACTTAAGGAACCTCTGTACACTTGCGACAGAAACGGATTCCACGATACCCTGTCGGCCGGCTTCCTTTGCAAGGGATGCAAGGTTCCAACAGCTAAGTTCATAGCCAAAGTCTTTTGGGTTTTTACACGCCAGTTCATTGATAAGCATGATCTGTTCCGGGGTGAATACAGGCTCTTTTCCGGGTCTTTGTTTATCTGAAAGCACGGATTTTATGACATCAGACAGCTTTTTTTCACAGTCTGGCCCGTCATACTCCTCTGTCTGGGCAATAAGGTCTATGCTGTTATAAAAACGGTTCCGCCATATGCTGACAGTCGAATAGGAGGTGCCGATCGCTTTTGCGATCTGGGTGTTGTTTTTCTCTTCCGCGGCCATCAGAATTATTTTGGAGCGGAGCACAATACAGGATGGCATGGAATAACTGGTACTGAAATTTTTCCACCTGTGCGGTTGCAATATGGCTAGGAGCGGCAATAAAGCAACAGAAATATAATTCCCATATTCTTCCATCTGCGTTATAATGATTTCATAGTATTGCTGACAGCATGAACGGAGGAGTATTTGGGATGAAAGTAAAATTTACTGCTGAAATCATAGATGATGATGGAAACGTAGTTGGAAAACGCACCAGTGAGGAAGGGGGCATAC
>KE159533.1:0-13504 GCA_000403215.2 Lachnospiraceae bacterium A4 | reverse complement strand
ACAAGGGGCGCGTTTGGTGACTGGCGTATATGGTCACCAAACGCGCCGCACATTTTGACTTATATGTCAATACTTTTTTGAAAATTTAACAAAAATGTTTTCCGGGATATGGAGGAAAGCAAAAAAGAAGAACATGAAAAAAGAGCGGAAATTCGGGCTTAAAGAGTTTCCGAGACCGCTCAAGAAATGGAATGGAGGCGAAAGCTACAATATAGCCCTAGTCATTATCTTGTGAATGAGGTAAACCATAGAGGGTATGTTATTAAACCTGTAAAGGTTTTTAGAGAATTAAATAAGTCAGCAGTGGGTAAGGAAACAATAGACTGGATAGTAGAAAAAGATATTAATATCGATCTTATATATAAATGGGCGCCAACTCCATGGACTAGAGGACGTGTTAATAAAAACGTTACCCAAATATTTATTATAAATACTAGAACAATTAAACAGACAGCTAAAACAATAATTCATGAAGTTACACATATAGTTTACGGAACAGCTCGTACAGAAGAGACTAATAGCATTGAGGAAGAATTTTTATGTGCCCTAAGATCACAGAGTCATGATAATCCTGAAATGTCGCAGGATGAAATACAGCAAATATATAGAATGATTGAAAGAACATATTCATATTTAAAACGTGATATTTAGGATTGATATGAGTAATGGTTTAATTTTTCAGTGCTTAACTCCCCGCAGCAATGCTGCGGGGAAGTTTTATTGATAATGGGAGATGTAAATAGTCATACATAAAAGTATGTGTTCTAATGTTTCAAAAACGCAAAAAAGGAGTATTAATATTATGGACATTCAAAACATGATCTATGAGTTGTTGTACCTTGGAATTAGAACTGAAGTACACAAGAGATGGAAAAGCAGGTATAAAAAGACTTTAAGAAAGCATATCTTTGCTTTAAATGAATTGCAAAAGTGTTTACATACAAGTGATATAGACACATCACGTACAGTGATTAAAAAATTTATTGAGGATTGCGGGGTAGATTATGGAATAGATCGAAGTTGTCCTATGTTTTCGGATGCACAGATAGAGAAAGCTGTGATGGGAGAAGGAGCTAAAAAAGTAAATCAACTAATAAAGGAAATGTTTGCTGATTTAGTAATAGAGATTAAGAAGCCTTTTATCAAAAAAATGAAAATAACGAATCTTTTACATGTAATGAAGTGTTTTCTTGGAGAGTATTTGGGTAAGGAGAGAAGATGGAGTGGATGGACGCAAGAATCTGTTCCAGAGTTATGGGCGTTGACTGCAGCGCTTCGGCAATGAAGGATGAAATGAGAAAAAAATATTTGCATGAAGAAAGATACTTAAATTTTATTTCAGACAAAATTTTTAGGAAAGTTGACGAAGATTGCCAGACAAAAGAAAAAATATATTGTCCCCTATGTGATAAAGAACTAGTTGTTCTACGGAGTGATGACTGGACAATATTGCATAGTTATGCTTGTGATAGGTGTGGATTTTATAGTAGATTTTTTTATGACTATGATTTCTTGAGGGAATGGATGGAGAATAAGTAGATAACTTGAGAGGCATTACAGCCAGTGGCGGCGGTAAATGATAATAGTATTTAGTAAAAAGGAAGGTTAATGTTAAGAGATGTATTTTGGTTATGATGTCTGTCCCAAGTGTATGAATACACTAATAGAGAGAGCACAGTCTATGGAAAATGCAAATGATTTTGAAAAGTATAGTGGAAAATCTTGTTTGGTTTGCGGAAGTAAACTTGTACTTGCCTGTGTGGGAGATAAAAGGATAGACAATACTTTGTATAAGATTATTTTGAGCGAAATATCAGTATCAGATAGGAAAGATTATGTAGAAATTTTAAAAAAGCTAGATATTGACATATCGTTAGAGGAACTTAATAATAGGGAAACTGTAATTTTTGAAGGTACCGCAGTTGATATATACATAAAGATGGAAATGTTGGATAGTGCTAGAATGAAATATACTGTAGTACCAAATTTTCCATTTGCAAGAATGATTTACAATCAAGTATGCCTTTGTTCGAAATGTGGAGGTGAAACCGTTCAAAAGATTGAAAATCATAAAGAATATATTAATAAGGGGTTTTATTGTGAGTATTGTAAAGATTGGGTATTTTATCACAGTTTTAGTAGGTTACAATTGGATGATACAAATTATCAATTGGTATTTTCTCTGAAAGAAATAAATCGTAAACCAGAATGCGGGGCAAAAAATGAACTTTTATATGATTTGGATAATTTAACCGATAAGGTAAAGCGGGAAAATAAAATTTATATTTCGGGAAAGGCTGATAAAATTTATAGCATTTTACAAATGTTAATAGCTATGGATGTTACTTAGTGTCTGCTGATTAAGCAAATATTTGCAACTTCCAACTCTTACATCTGCTCCAGTTACACCAAAATCGGATCAGATACAAAAGAGCATAAAGTATTCGCCTCTGAATCTTGAATAGATTCATCACAAATACAGATAATGCGACAGAAGTTAACTGCGTTTCCTCCAGCTTGGTGGTAATACAGTCCATGCCATAGCAGCGTTTGCTTAAGCTAAAAGTACGTTCCACTTCGATTCTGTCAGTATTATCCTGATACTCTTGTTTTTTATCAACTTTTACTGCAGCACTTGGTCTGCCCAGTTTTGGTCCTGACAGACGGATCCCATGCTCTTTGCAATAACTCCTGTTTTCTCTGGTCCGGTATATCTGATCTGCCAGCACACGTTTCGGATAATAACCGGTGCGTTCCTTGAAGCGTTCTACCGCTTCAATCAGGCAGGTGCTCTCGTTATATGCTTCAAACGATATTTTTTCGATGCGTCCGTATCCTTCACTGTCAAGGCTTAGATCAAACTTTGCACCAAATTCAACTGGGGCTTTTACTTTCCCCCTGACAATAGGACGAAGCCATGGCTGCGAGATGCTTACGATACGATGTTCTACTGAGTGTACTTTGTTATCGTACATGTACTTCTGCTGCTCGTACAGCGTGATGATAGTCAGATACAAACTAATTTCTTTATCTGTCATCGCATATCCGTCGCTCATGAACTTTTCCAGATATCCAATGTCTCTTGCAACGTAACCAAGCTGTTTGCGCAGTGCCTTCCTGATTTTCTTTGCACTATGTTTTTTACTTTTGGCAAATGAAAGATAATCTTTTCTGGCACGTCTTCTATAGCGTCTTGGCAGTGGAAGACCATAGGATTTGCAAAAACGGTAAATGATGGTTTCCAGTTTCTCCCTTGCTTCGTTCAGGAGTGAAATATCCTGGGGATAACGGATGTCTGCCGGTGCACAGGTTGCGTCCAGTGTCAGTGTTCCTTTGTTTGTGTCTTCTTTCAAAGCGTCATTATCGCCGGAGTTTCCGGAAGATGGTGGTGTATTGTTGTCATCATCTTTGTGAGCAAGAAGATACTCATTTACTTCCATCAGCATTTCAGCAGAAATGCGTTTGCGAAAAAGAACCAGTGTGCCTGCATCAAACGGAGCTTCTTCCTGATAGCCGGGAAGTCCGATAAAGTACTGCAGATATGGATTCTCTGTGATCTGTTCCACGAGTTCACGATCAGAATACTGGAACTTGGTCTGGATGATCAGGGCTCCTAACGCCATCCGAAATGGCTTGGCAACATTACCCGTACCACTCGGGAACAGTCTGGCATATTTTACTTCAAATTCATCCCATGGGATTCGGTCAGCCAGTTTGATCCAGCGGTTATCCGAGTTCATGTGGAGTCCCATAGGCTGGTTGAAATCGAGAAACGAGTGGTGTAACTTGTTAATGAAACAGTTATAAATCCCCCAGCAGAGCTGGGGAGACTAACAGATGCCGGAGGCGGTGAGCAGAGTATCAAAATAGAAAACTCCGCTGTATAATGAATGCAGGTCTGGCAAACCGCATCATATACAACGGAGGTGTCCAATGGACGATTTAAGTTTAGCACATAGCAAGTATAATTGCACGTACCATATTGTATTTATTCCAAAATATCGTAAGAAAGCGATGTTTGGAAGCTTGAGAAAGGAAGTAGGGGAAATTCTCGGTAAAGTATGTAAAATGGAGGAAGTCACGATCATAAAAGCGGCGACACTGCCTGATCATGTGCATATGTATGTATCAATTCCGCCCAAATTAAGTGTATCAAAGACGATAGGGAGAATCAAGGGAAAAAGTGCACTGATGATATTTGACAGGCATCCAGAATACCGCGAGAAATACAATCGACATTTTTGGGCAAGAGGATACTATTGTGAAACGGTAGGTAACGTAAATGAGGAAACGATTAAGAAGTACATCAGTGAACAGTATGAACGAGACCATATGGAGGGCGAATAAGCAAGGTAACAGAGAGCCGCTTTTAAGCGGCCACCAGTAACAAGACAATGGCTTACTGAACCTCCTTTAGGCGGAAGAGTAACAAGACAATGGTTTGTCAGACCGCCTTTAGGCGGAAAAGTAACATCGGCCCCGTAGGGCCAACAGCAAACCACCAGCAGGGCTGGTGGTTCGTGACTTAGGTTTGTACATTGATTTAGCCCCTTTATACATAAAATATGCAGAATAACTGCAAGAAAAACGGTTTGATTTTATCAAAATCCTTGCAGGTATTATACCATAAAATGCGGTAAAAGTCGATAAAATCAAGTGTTTTAAACCTAATCAGCAGACACTATGTATGGTTTATATCTAATTTTTGACTTTTGTATTTTTTTATGCGCAGCCTATTGCAAAGCTTGTGGACAGGAATAGAAACGCATGTAATGATAAACAGCCTGAAAGGGGAAAAATATGGCGGATGAGCAGGGCGCATGGATTATGCAGGGTATGGACTGGGACGATCCGCGCCGTATAAAATCATACAAGGAGTTAATCAGCCTGGTCAATGAAACAGGTTTTCTTCCGCTGTTTAAGAACGAAATAGAAGGATTTTCGGCGGAGGAGCATGTCTCACCGCTTTACTGGTGGACAGGTGATCAGGAGCAGGATCCGTGGGTATGGAGGGAGCTGATCGCAGGTACAGGGGAAGTCGCATATGGTAAATTCTTTGGCCGAAAGGCGGGATTTATCAGCATGGAATGGCTCCCTGTATTTGTAAATTTCAGGAGGGACGGATACGATTTTGACGCAAGGTGGGATGATGAACTTGCCGGTATAAGGCACAAGGGAATCATGGACTGTTTTGGGAACAGCTCCGGCGACGGGATTGTTGAATATACGGGGCGGCAGTTAAAGCAGCTTGCGGGATTCGGGAAAGGCGGGCATAAGAATTTTGACGGGATTATGACAGACCTGCAGATGCAGACATACCTTGTCATAAGGGAATTCAGGAGGAAACGGAATAAGAAAGGACAGGAATACGGAATGCCGGTATGCGTTTACTGCCGGCCGGAGGATCTGTGGGGATATGAAGTGGTAACAGGTTCGTACAGGGAAGAGCCCCTGCGGTCAAAGGAAAAGATTTACGGCCGCCTGAAAGAGCTGTACCCCGATGCGGATAGGAAGGCTGCGGACAGAATATTAAGATAATGGAGTCTGTAAGGTTGCGCACAGGAAGGATGTGGGCATGGAAAATATGGAATATTACAGGTATTTTAAATGCTACCAGAGTCTAGATTTTACTGGACATTTTAAGACTTTTTCGGTTACGGGTTTCCCGTAATAAGAAACTTTATTCAATAATGGTCTTATGGGACAAAAAATACAAAAATCAAATTTTGGAACTGAGTTCCATTTTTCGATTTTTGTATTTTTTTATAATGATAAGTTTGTGAAAAGCTTTATCTACTCTGTTGAATACAGCATGTAGTCATTGGATAGTCAGAAAGCTTTCGCTTCATAAGAACTTGTTTCATTTTCCTGCGAGGCAAAAAGAAATAACTGTTATATTTGATATATAACAGTTGTAAAAACAACTATTCGTCAAACTATCCTTTTGCGAATAAAAATGAATACTTAAAGCAAAGGAAAACAATAGCAAGGCTTCTAGCAGTTATAGTGAAGCAAGTAAATGAGATTTTTCGCTACACTTGACGGCAATTATCCGTGGCTGGACTTATACTAGAAAATTAGTACCATGCTTAACACATAATAAAAAGGCAGATGATACAGCCCCTTAATGGGTGAGATACGGGCTTATGTAGTCATCTATGGACATAAAAAGAGCGGATATCAACTTTCGGATTTTTCCGATAGCAATACCCACTCTATGAATTCCTGCATGGTAAAGTTATTGGGCGTTCTACCCTCATTAAACCACTCCTGCATATGCTTTGTCTGTTTTTGGTCAACAGTAGATGTTACATTGACGGTTCTTTTTCTTTGATTACATAAATCGCTATGATTCGCGTCCCAGTTTTGTTTAAACTAATTACAATTCTGCTGCCTTGTATATTCTGAATTTCTTTTGCCGGAAAAGAATCATACGCATCTTTTGACAAATAATATACAGGTGTGTATGGGTCAACGGTTCCTAAGTGTTTACCTTCTGTATTTTGAACGACAATCAAAAGCTGATCTTCATATCGAAGAATGGCATTTTCATAAACACCATCCTCTGGTCCATTAGGAGTGCCTTTATAGCGAAGCTCAGCAGGGCAAACCTGATAAATGCTACTGTCTTTCCAATAATAGAACCCTGTCTGCAACTTTGAATCGGGGTATTCCACTTCTATAATCTTTCCATTTTCGATAGCTTTGTAAGTCATTGTTCCATCTAAATATTGATGGTCACCGGTTAGAAATGTATACCTATTTAGTGGTGGTATAGCGTTCCAGTTCAAAGTCTGATCCATATCCCAGACTGGATCTTTTTTTGGTGGTGCATATGCCACACCAATATTGTCACTATAATTTTCCATGTTTTCTTGGTTGAAATCTGAATCAGCTTCGTATGACCTATCAATGATAAAACCTGTGATAAATGCAGCAATGTCTAACAAAAGCGCAATAAAAAGTGAAAAAAGTGCAATTTCACGATAGGGACTGTATAAGTACACTAATCCCTGTTGTGCTGGGTTGTGCTCCGTGAGGTAATTACGAATTGCATTGTCTAGTCGACGTGTTGACGCAGCACGGTCAAAGGATTCCAGTGTCGCATTGCTACCTGTTAAGGTGTATACTGGCAAACCACTGATTTTTGATTTTAAGTCATTAAACTGTTTCCGCCAAGATGCTTTCCAGTTGGAATTATTCTCATTCAGCGAAAGAATCATACCATTAGACAATTCGTCAGTCAATTCTTGAATCTCAGAATCAAGTTCCTTTATGGATCGGTAATTTTCAACAAACCGCACAAACTGATTCATGTTCGCCAAGAATGTTTGATAATTGTTGTTTCTAGTTTCATCTACCTCCAAATCAACAGCGCTTTGTAAACGGTCAAAAATCTCCGTTGCCAACGCCATCATCCTGTCAGAATCAGGATTGGTTCCAAACAATTCTCGCTGAATTTCTCGAAGATTTGCGCCTACAAAGTAACTGGATACACCTTCTTCGGACATTCCTAAAACGCTAGCATAATAAACTGTACGTTGAAGAGCATTTTGATAATCTTGCCGTTGCTTTACAAGTTCACTCTGTCGTGTGATGCTTGCATCATACGCTCGCGCCGCCGTGTTCACGGCATTTTGATAAGGTGTTAAATCTGTACCCAATGGAGCGTTATTCATTCTATTCTGCGCACTTATCAGGGAACTTTCTGCCCGTGTAACGCTCGCGTCTGCATCTGCAATTTGTGTATCCAATGATGAGATAGCGTTTTGTAAAGCAGTCTGCATGGATTCAATGATTTCTGTCGATTGCTGTCGCGCATCTTGTGCGGCATTCTCTGACGTAGCCTGTTCCATAGCATCAATAATCGACAGCATAATATCTTTGGCGGCAAAATCGTCTTGGGCATAGGTGTTTCTTTCAATAACCCAATCCAAGTTCCTCGCAATATCTACCTTATTAGAATCCATCTCTGTCGCTTGGGCATATAATGCTACAATATGGTCTGTTATTGATTGCTCCATTTCCTCACCATACTGCTCAAGATATGTATCGGCGGCAAAAAGTTCATTTCGATAGAAATCTTGTGCCAAAAGTCTACTCTCGATATCCCAAGATTGGCCATAAGCCTGCTTAGCAATATAAAGGTAACTGAACCAAGATGAGCAAAACAGGACAACAAAGGTGAGAATCAGTAATACTGCCTTGTGGTAATTCGCTTGGCATCTGTCCAAAAACTTAAAAAACGAGAAGTTTAATCCTAAGAGAAGCCCTTGTATTCCAAGGGAAGCTGCATAAGCCTGCCAGTTATCAGGGAAAGTGTACTCTTTCATTCCCTGAGCCGTAGCCCAGAAGGAGACGGCTGCTAACAGAAACGTGCAAATCCGAAGCAGGGTTAAAATACCGCTGTTATGTTGTTGATTGCTTTTCATTTCTTGTGATACCTCCTCCAAATATGTTTTTTTGAGAAGCGTGGCGGTGTAAAATTATCATCACCATCGTTGCTAACATTTCCTAATTCCTTGTCGAACATTTTATTGAACTTCTCTTGTACTTTGTTTGCAAAAGAAAGTTCCTTTTGGGGGAACATTATAATGAATAGTGATGATATAACTTTTTCAATTTGAAAATTGATAATGACTCCCAAAAGCAAGCCTGTTAAGAACTCTAATATCGCCACAAGAATTAGGCGAACAAGTTGTTTTAACAGGGAATTCTTCTGCCCAATTTGCTCCACAACAAGCCGTACAATTTCAACAGACACAAATATAACCAAGATAAACAAAATAACTGCAAATAAGGTAGTCCACTTATCTGTGAGATCAATAAAGGGAGATTTACTAGTCCCTAACGCGAACATCAAGGCAGTAAATACGGTCAAAACAGCAATGGCTGTATCATATTGCTCAAGTAAATTTTTGTTTTCTGAACTACTTTCTTCTCTCTCCACTTTTTGTTTATTGATAATGATTTTATAAATATATTGGCAAAAAAATACTAGTAGCCAGATTGCAAGAATAAGGAATATATAAAAAATTGTGTAGTTTGCAAATGCTTGAAAGAATCTTTTATTATTATCTTGAGGGATAATATTAATTAAAGATGCCAACTTGTTTACAGCGTCAAACCAATTAAATGCAATGGATTGGAGTTTTTCAGAATATGGAATAACCAAAAATAGAAGTGCTATCATAAGGGATGCCACAAATGCACTCAAGAGCTTTGTATGCTCTAAAACTGAGGTTATAGTGCTTTCCCAATATTTCTTCCCATCTTTAAGACGTTCCATACATTGTTCGTGTTTTTGGTCTCGAACTATACTGTCCTTATCTGCCTTATCCTTATGTTTGCTAACCTTTGCAGCAGCTTTTTCTTTTGACAACTCTTGCTTATATTCTCGCTTTGAAATTCTCATTTTTCGCCGAGTTTCCATCTGTTCTTTTCTGTAATTCTGCCGCCACTTACATATCTCTTCCCACTGCTCTTGATTCCAGCGGAGGATTCGGATAAGAATTACCACCAAGGCAATTATACACGTAGCTAACAGCCCAATCCATAGGCATCCCCAGAAGGACAATTGCCTCAGAGTAAACATTTCGCCTTGGATATCATTGAGAATATTGAGTGCTGTGGCAATTCCGCCGATGGCACCAGAACCAATAAAACCGCACACCTTCCATGTGTTGATTCTCTCCGTAAATGCCTGCGCTAACTCTAAAGCAATGAATGCAGTACATAGAATGTTAACAGTAGCAAGCTGAAACAACGACCATATCCCCAAAGAATAAATAGTGGAAAAAATCACGACCAAAAGACATGGGAGGGTCAAAGATAAGATACGCAATTTTGTTTCATGTTTCATTAATGCTCCTCTCCTTTCTGCCATAAAGGCTTCTTTGCGGTAAAATGAAATTTTTGAATGTCACCCCACTTTCACTAAACGATTTCTGCACCCACAATCTATTTTCCCTCTTACTAAATTTTCTCATCAGCGCAAATGTTTCAGTTGATAAAATAAATAGACTTTGAGTTTCTTTCTAATTTTGGGCGCAAAAAAACGCTTAAGGCATGGCAACCAAAGCGGTACTTCATTGTCGCCGTTGATATGAATGTAAAAACATATCATAAGGTATACGGTAAATCCTATTATTCAGAAAATTGGCAGACTGCCTCCCACAATACCTTATTTTTATGTCCAAAATACAGCCTCCCTTCAAGCCTTTATTGTATTAAAAATCGGCATGCTTCAAAGTCTGCAATGGTTAGTTGACAAATTATAGAAACAAATACGTCTTATTTTTTTATAAGCTTTTTATGGTAATTACTGAACATGCATTTGTTAACTAGTACAACGAAAATTAAGTTTCTGGTACATTGATGCAGAATGATTGTTTCAAATGCAAGGCGGAGAAAAGAGTCGGAGCGGTGGCTACGACGATTGATGACAACGCCGCAGATGGACAATCAGGCAAACCAAGGTGCCGGTTACTTAATGTTCGTTGTACTAGTATAACATAAATTAAGTTTCTGATACTTTCGTTTTCTTCAAAGCCTGATATATCAATGCTTTCAGGGATGCTTTGGATTCAGGAACTTAATATTCGTTGTACTAGATTTGAAACACGCCTAAAAATCTATTCCTTACCATGAGCATCCTCAGTTTCAGGTTCTCATAGCTTATGGCAAAAGAGTTTGTCCCGTCCAGGAGATGCGTCTCACATATGGCAGGTAGCTCTTGATTTCGACTAAGTCTTTCGGATGATTATAAAGTATTTATCTTAATGTTTAATAAAGTATTTTGAAATGGCACACTTTCATGCAAACAGTTTGAATACATTTTATTCAAAACCAGTAAGGAAACATCCTGATAAACTAGAAACCGATGTTCTTTGCTACAGTACGACATAGCGGATGCATTGAGTTAAAAGGGGTAATGGTCATTTTATGTTGCCTCTATATTCACAGTTCGATTGATAACTCCTGATTATCACTCATTTTTTCTGCCATTTTATATACTTGGCAGAACATTCAATACTCTATATATTACCATTTTCAAAAATTTACATAAAATATTTTGTTATATTTTATCATTTTTTGTGTTTATGCACAAGGGACAGAATTGTCCAAAAGTGCAAAATCTGAATATAATAACGTGTGGTGGAATTTATCTCTGCACTGGAATTTACTTTTTCAAGCCAGCATTTTATTGTTCTTATATCTTTAGCTTTTATCTGTTTGAAAAAAACAGGCAGTGATGTCCAATATACTGATCGACAACATCTTCCTTGCAGACAGGAAACGGACGAGGCAGGACTGGACAGACGGCATCGCAGAGCTGATGTATCGCATCCGAGCAATGGATACCAATGACTTGAATGAATGGATTACATGGTTTTCAAATGTAATACGGAAACTGAGCGAAGACGAACGTGGGGAATTGATAACGCAGATAAAAGAAGGAGATGAGAAGGATATGTGTAGTTCGTTTGAAAGACTGCTGAATAAAGAAAAAGCAGATGGCTGGGCAAAGGGCAAAGCGGATGACAGAGCAGAAGCTGTAATTGAACTCCTTGAAGATCTTGGAGAACTATCAGATTCACTCAAAAAACACATTATAGAACAGACGAATTTAGAATTATTGAAAAAATGGCATAAAGCTGCCGCAAAAGCAAAATCCATAGAAGAGTTTGAACAGGCTATAGGATTGGTGCAGGTATAGTGATACCAACGCATATCAAACAGAAACTATAAATAAGAGGAATATCGCAGCCAACAGGCAGGATGAGAGTGTAAAATAAACTGTGTATTTTCTTAAAACTGCTATTGGGGATTATATCAAATCCTCGGAGGCCTGTAAAGGCTGGAACTTCAATTAGGCTTATGGTAAAATCACCAAAAACCTGCTATACTTTAGCCAAGATTGGATCAAGATGTTGTCTTACTTCTAGCGTGCATTCTGCATAGAGCTGTAGAAATTCCAAGAAGGGAAATATGCCAAAATACTGCCCTGAATAGATGGCCACCGATTTTGGTCTGGTTTCCTTGTAGTTTTTTATTACTACTGGCAGTGATTTTCCTATAAATGCTCTTCCTTCCTCCGTGTTTTTGTACAGCTGGAAATATAAATATCCTGTCAGCGTCATTACAATATGATAGGTGATATAGTTATACTGGGTGCTTTTAAAATCCGTTAATTTCCAGAAATCCTTCATCTGGCGGAAATCCTCTTCGATTTCTGGGCGCAGCTCATACGTGTTTATGATCTGACGGGCTGTTCGTTCTGTGTCCGTTGTCATAAATACAAAGTAGTCTTCTGTCTTTTTATCATGGACTACACATGCATTGACAGGTACATCCTGTTCTGGTTTGTCACTCTGCCATAAAGACCAGGATCTGTTACCAGCTGAATTTCCTGGTCTTTTCTCTTTTTATTGGGATGCTTCTGCCATTTCCCGGCTTTCTTAGCCAGATTTACAGCGTCCTCAAAAATGATCCTATTTTCTTTCGCTGGGATGTAAGTGTTTACCTTACGCTCAGTTTTTAAATAATTGAGTATCTCACGTGAGAGAAATCCTCTGTCATTGATTATAATGTCATACGCTTTAAGACAATATGTTGTTTTAAGCATGTCTCTGATAAGTTCGAGGTCATGTGTTTTTAGTGTACCAAATACGGTTTCCTCTGCAATTCCAGAGTCGTCCATGACTCCTCTTAGAACGCCAGGCTTATATCCACGAAAAACTTCTCCATCTATTTTTACTACGGAAGAATTTTCATAGTTTTCGTTTTGAAGGTTTACAGGAATCTTTGTACAATCCAGAATATGAATATCTGGTTTGATATTCAGTTTGGGCATCAAATACTTCTGGACATAACTGTTATAGAAAGAAATCCATTCTTCACTGGTGTATTTTAAAAGCAGTTTACGCATGACGCTTTCAGAAAAAAGCCCTTCATTGAGATCCCGCTCACTATCCCATACATTCCATCCAAGTTCGGCCAAAAGCTCAGCATCATTGACAGCAAAAGGGACATCTGTAAGACTGGTTTTAATTTTGAGTTTTGCAGTGACTGCCAGAGCCAGCAGGATATCCAAAGGAATATGGTGGTTGTCTCTTCGTTTATCAGGAAGTGCATAAGAAAGCATGTCAAGCAGCCCGTGTTTCTTCATAGTAAGAACGATATCATCAATCAGATTCGGAAGAGCCATGTCAGCGGCATCAATATTTCCAGAACGAATCGCCTGATATACCTTTTCCTTATCTTTGCTGCAAAGCTGAATCATAATTTAGTTCCCCTCTCATTTGAATAGTGTGCTCTCGGAAACTCGAACCCCTTGTTTTATAAGGCTTCAGAAATTTCCGAAATCTCATTTTCACCTCTATTTTTTACCTTCATTTTGTAACATTTCCGCTTTTAAATAACTTCCTGCTCTCTAAAAATATTTCTTATTTTTTAAAAAAACAGCTTGACAAATACCCCGAAATGTGCGGTCGTTTTCGCT
>KE159532.1:136926-185889 GCA_000403215.2 Lachnospiraceae bacterium A4 | reverse complement strand
AAGATACCGTATATGTGCATTATAGCACGTGCATCTACGAATAGGATGATTCTTTTTGCTTTTAGGTTTGATTGCAGCCGTAGGCTGCGGTATGACATAGATGATATGAATGAAATTCGAGCAATAAGTTTTGATGGATATACAGTGTTTGTATCAAAATCAGATGGTACTTTGATGTGTTGAAATAGTGGAAGGATTAAATATCATGACAATCCATTTGCTTTGTTAAATCCTGAAAGCGGAGATGAAAGTACTGATGGAAATTTTGAAGAAATACTGATTCAAAAAGCCGGTAAACATCATGTGATTGCAATGCAGTCAGGTAAGAATGTACTCGATGGGATAAACTTATTTGTGTGGAGTTTTGAAAATAATCTGATTGGAATGGTGGGGAATAATATTGTTATTTTCTATGATGTGGAGGCAAATGATAAGGGTAAAAAATGAATAGTATTCTCAGTAATGAAAATACTATTCATAAAGAGTATTTATTTTAAATAATACCTCAGTTATTATGGTGTTGGTGGTGATGCACGACCTAATGCTTTTGCTATATCTGGATCACTTACTGTTACTCCATTTGTGCTGAAATCAATAGTACAACCCTTTTGGAATGTTTTGCTTTTCACTTGAACATTTGCTGTGCTAATGCCAGCATCTTCGATTGCAGTTTTAATATCTGAACCATCTGAAAAATCTAAATTTCCATTTGAATCAATTTTCATTTTTCCAGTAACTACACTATGTTCTGGGTCTGAAGAGTAAATTTCTACTGCCGAGATACATGCATCAATCTGGTCTGCATCAGCAGATACTCTTGACTTCTCCACATACTTCAAATACTGCGGTGCCAGCACACCAATCAATACTGCCATAATTGCAATAACAATAATTAACTCCACAAGGGAGAAACCTTTGTTATCAAGTTTCTTTTCATCTCTTACTTCTCTCAATTTGTTCATTGGACTCACTAATCCTTTCCTCTTTAAAATTTCTCATGATTATTGAGGCTTATGATACCAACATAGTTATATGATGTGGCATCCTCTTCATTTAATCATGGTGTTGAGTTAATAAAGTTACTTTTTATACCTTATTCGCGTTGCGTTGCTGTGCGTATGTATCAACTGTAATGTCTCGAAGATGAGTTTTTTCATAAAAGTATTTAACTCTGCATAGCGTTGCTCTGCGGATAATTCTTAAATTGCACCAAACTCCATCACCATAGAGCATAATCCATAAAATAAAGGATATGAATAAATTATAATTTGCCAGAATCCTATGATAATGAGAGTGCTTGTTTTTTGATACATACATTATACTTAATATGGGGTTAAGAGACGGATTCCTATTGTCACTTATTTTATAAAAATATATAATGAAAACTGAGCAGCAGCCAGCAAATAGTATGATTCTGTTCTCTTAATTGTCGCTAATTTGTTGCTAACTGAACGTCCATTAAGCCCCCAGCAGAGCTGGGGAGAATAGAGTGAGCAGTAGCGATCCCTAAAGTACCAAAAATAAAACCTCCATGTTATCATGGATTTGGGTCTAGGCAACCTAATCAACAATAGCAGGAGGTATCCATAATGGATAATCAGATTTTAGCACATACCAAGTATAATTGCACGTATCATATTGTTTTTATTCCGAAATATCGCCGGAAAGTAATGTATGGGAAGATTGGGAAAGAGGTTGGCGAGATATTGTCCACAGTATGTAAAATCACAGGAGTAAAATTGATAAAAGGCGGAGTATGTCCAAACCATGTACATCTGTATGTTTCGATTCCGCCCAAGATGAGTATCTCGGAAGTGATGTCAAAATTGAAAGGAAAGAGTGCCTTGATGATATTCGACCGACACCCAGAATACAGGGACAAGTATGGCAGACATTTTTGGGCAAGAGGATATTATGCTGAGACGATTGGGCAAGTGAACGAAGAGACAATAAAAAAGTACATCGAAGAGCAGGAGAAATGCATTAGAATAGAAGGATAAAGAACCTCTTTTAAGAGGTAGCCAGGTACCAGAGGTTAGTGAAATACTGCCTATAGGCAGCACCGAAAAAGGGGTTGCTTAGACACCGCCTATAGGCGGTACCGAAAAATGCCCCGGAGGGGTTCATCCAAACCACCGGCAGAGCCGGTGGTCAAGCCGTATGGCTGTGATTTTTTCTATTTTCTTTAAATTTTTTGTTGCTTTCGTTGTCAGTAGTTATAAAAATAACAACAAAGCCTGTAAATATCAGCATTTCCGGGCAGGAGAGAAGCAGATTTCCCGGCAACAAACCCGACAACGAAGTGGCAACCTGCCCGGCAACCAACGCTTAAAATCATTCCATCCACTCCTTCGGTATCCCCATCTGACGGGCTTCTTTTTCTGTCAGTTCCGAAAAACCAGCTTCGTTGCCGGGTGGTTCGTTGCCGGAATCCGCTATGCGTTCCCAGCCTTTTTGTCTGCCATTCCCGTCAAACGCCCTCGGATTGGAAAAATACCGCCAGCCTGTGACTGCCGTATTCATAATCTCATTAATGTCGTGAATCTGCCAGCGCTTCGGCTCGTCATATTCATGGTGCAGGGCTTCCCGGTAAAGCTGTTTGGAGCACACCTGATTTCCACGGTAATTTTCCAGAAATCCGATAATCATGCCCGCCTCGGTATCCTCCGGCATAAAGTCTTTCTGTACTTCCACAAGTTTTCTCTGCACAGGCTTGCTGAATTTCATGGAATACCGCCCGCTTCGGTAAATCTCCATTGCTTCTGCCCAAACCTGCAAAAAATATGCCCTTGAAGCGTCCTCGTCCTCTAAGATATGTATCTCGGCATCCTCCGGGCAGACCATCACAGGCAGAAACCGCCGGTTCCCTGCACGGTCAAGGGACAGAAAGTCCAGCCTGTTTGACGTGCCGCCGAACACGCACTGCCGCAGCCTGTCCTTTGGCTGTGATTCATAAGGCGTGCGGTACGTTTCCTTCTGCCTGCTGATAAAAGAGCGGATTTCTTCAATGCTCTTTGCACTGCTGGTGGCAAGCATCTCTGACATCTCGATAATCCAGTGCCCCTGTAATTTCGTGAACACCTTGTCATCGTCCAGCTTCTTTAAATCGTCACTGAACCATTCGTCTTTTATCGCCAGCAAACGGAAAAAAGTAGATTTTCCAGCCCCCTGTCCGCCCACAAGACAAAGCATTTCCTCATATTTTGAACCGGGCATAAACACACGCCGGACTGCGCCCAGCAGGAAGTGCTTCAACATTTCCTCCACATAATCATCTGCATCAGCCCCTAAAAAATGGTGCAGGCATGAGCGGATACGTGGCGTTCCGTCCCATGAAAGCCCTTTTAAACAATCCTGAATCGGGTGATAGCAGTTTTCATTTGCCACAATCGCCAAGGCATTCTGTATCTTTTTCTCACTGGTGATTCCGTAGTTCTCCTCGAAGTAAAGGAGCAGATATTTTATGTCCGTGTCTGTAAGTACGCTGGTGTCCCTGCGCCACCCGACTTCCCGGACAATATCAATCCGTTCCGTCAGGAGATTGAAACGGACTGCCCCCTTTAAGAGCGGATCGCACTGGAACACGGTCCTGCAGTTTGCGATTGTATTCGCCGTCTGTCCCTTCTGCGTGGTATCAAGGCTTTCTCTAACCTCACCGACTGTCATTGCCGGAGCGAGCATATCCGCTGCGTTCATCACGGTCTGCCTTGTGGCAGGCGGCAAGTCCTGAAATCCGTTCCCCAATCCGCATCACTTCCTTTCCATATCCCCTTATCAGTTCTGCCTTTTCTTCCGCTGTGCCAGTCAGAAGGATATCCAGCAGATACTCAATGTATGTCTGCTTCTGTAAAGCCTCCACAAACAGGGGATGCCATTCCTCCTCCGGCTCTTTTGGCGCATATTCTGTTTTCCATTTTTCCAGCAGATGATTGTAGTCTGATAAAATTCGGAAACACTGTAACCCTGCCTGTTTAAATCGCAGTTCCTCCGATAATTTCTTTTTTGCAGGACGTGGAGAAGCCCGGCCTTTGCTGTCATAGTCAATCCCAAAATCAGCCGCCAGCTTCACAGCCGCCCCAAGACTGTTCAGCCCGTACAGCTTTGCGGCAAAATCAATCACATCGCCGTCCTCCTGACAGACGAAACAGTGGAAGCGTTTATCCACTTTCATGCTGGGATGCTTATCATCATGAAAAGGGCAGCAGGCCATACTGTTTCTGTTTATCCTGATTCCATACATCTCCGCAGCCTGTCTTGCTGTCACGTTTTCTTTTACCGATTCAAATACATTCATGTCATTTCCTTTCTGAAAATTGGGCAGGGGAGTGACCTTCTCCACTGCCCGCCGCGCCGGGCGCATGCTGCATCAGCAGCTAATTTCCTCATGCGCCCGTGTGCATAAAAAAAGCAGATGCCATCTCCATAAAGAAAAGCAAATGCTTTAAATTTCCATATCCTTTTTTATTGTCGGGCGTATGCGTTCCATGCGCTCCCTATTCAGACGGTCTGCTTCTGTTTTTCCCCTTGCAAGCCTGTCCTTAATAGATTCCCTCGCTTTCTCCCTGACCTGTTCAAGATTTTTCTGCCTGTGTTCCGGCTCCTGCAAAGAATCCGTAACTTTTTGCACGGTGGCTTTTGCAGATTTTATAAGTTTTTCTTTCAATGCTCCCAGACGCTTTACCGCATAATCCCGCAGCTTTTTGTCAGCAGTGCGCTCCGGCGCTGACAGCCATCTGGAATAATCATCAAGGATTTTTATATCCTCTTTCTGGGTTTCCTGCCGGACGGTATTGGCAACAGCCTCACAGGCTTTTTCATACGCCTGCTCCGCAACTTCGTCAACCAGCGTTTCCACATCTGCAAGTTTCATTATGACATCTTTAAGTGCAGAATGTTTTTTCAAAATTGCGGCATTTTTCTCCGCAATGATTTTATCCTGCTTTTCAATTACTTTTACCCTTTGAGATAGAGTATTTTCTGCCTTCTGGATTTTCTTCGCCTGTTCCTCTATTGCCTGTTCATTTTCGGAAAGAATATCTTTCTGCACAGAGATTGTATCTTTCTGTTTTTCAATGATAAAATCCTGTTTCTCCAAATAACCCCTGCCGCCATATGTCGGTTCCGTCTGTAAGTGAAGATTATGCTTTTCACAAATACGGAAAAGCATCTTGCGGCATTCCGCATCAAAAGTCTGTTTGCGGTTGTTGTTCCTGCCTTTCTTCTTGTCGGGATTGGGTAATGGCACGCCTAATTCTTCAAGCGCTTTTTCCTGATGGGGACACAGTTCTCCATAATTATTTTTGCAGTCAAAAACGTGCCTTTCATGGATATGCGGAGTGCCCTCGTCAAGATGTAATGCCCAGTCTAAGATGTGTACATGAGTACCGAATTTTTCTTCGATTTCTGCAAAAAACTCTGTCGCTATCTTAGCTAACATTTCTCCCGATACAGACTCATCAATCGTGCCGATTTGATAAATGCTTTCTTCGGGACACGTTTTATTATTTGTGAGTAAATCTGTCACTGTCCGATTGCGCTCGGTGTGTCTTGTTTTCTCGTTCCGCTCATTCTGCGCCTGTATGTGGTCTGCGTAATGTTCAAAGTAGTAAAGCTGTTCAATTTTTTCAAAAGAGTAATCATTTTCTTTGTCATGCTCCCTTATTTTTGCGAAAGAAAATCCGGTGTAGCAGTCCCAATAAATATTTTGTTTTGCCCGCTCCGTGTCGATATGCTCACTGTTTTCAATGTCAAATCTTCGGTCATTATGCTTGGGATTGTAAACGCCGTTTTTTCCAACTCTGCCGTTATGTCTTGTCAGTTTCATTCAATCGTCTTTTCCCCCTTCGTCCAATTTTCTATTTGACGGAAACTGCATGTTCCCTGCACGCAGGGGACAGGTCAGTTCCGCTCATTTTCTCCCAAAGCGGAGCTTGGGAGAAAGGCAGCTTTGCTGCCAGTCCTGCCGGTTTCAGCGTCAGGCAATACCCAGTACGGAGCGACGCAGGCATCACTCCTACTGGGCAATGGCTGCCGCCCTTGACCTGCACAGGGAAGCTGCGCTCCCTGTACCCTTGCTGTGAGGGCTTGCCGCCCTCTGTACTCCCTCCACAAGATAATTCCCTTCACCATTCCTTAGAATGGTTCAGTCAAAATTCCTGCGATTATGCAAATTCCCTGTCGGAAACTTTTGCAAAAGAAAAGCCAGTTTACGATACACTTTCTCTGAAAGTTTTTCGATAACTGGCTGTTTCGTTTGTCCTATATCATACCGCAGCCTACGGCTGCAATCAAACCTAAAAGCAAAAAGAATCATCCTATTCGTAGATGCACGTGCTATAATGCACATATACGGTATCTTGTACCAAATCCATCGGGAACTAAATTCCCCTGCAAGCATTCATACGAAAGGATGATCCTATGAACACTATATTAGAACAATTCCAGAAAAAAATCAATGGTACTTTTGCATTTTTTGACCGCATGATTATAAAAGGTTACCTTTTCCCCTTCTTTTCCGTATCGGGCAGAATGTATTTTTTGTCACAGATGAACCTCCTTCTCAAAGACTTTTCTGCCTATGCAAACCAAATGACCAATGACCTTGTCTCTTATGTTGAGAAAATGGCCGCCAAAGAAGGCCGGCCTTTGGTCTACCTCTCTTCCTCACAAATATCAAAAGAGGAAAACGCGCGGAAAATCCTTCTCGAAAATCCTGTTGAGCAAGGACTGATCTGTATCTTATCTGTCGTGGAAGGATGCCAGATGCTCCAACCAGTAAAGAACTCCTCCGGGCTCCTGGAACTGCGCAGCGTTACCCGCAAATGTAAATACTATTACTTCTATTACCTCGATAAAGAGTTTGGATTCATGCATGTAAAACTCCAAACATGGTTCCCATTTCTGATCCAGGTGTACATAAACGGCAGGGAGATGATGAAGCATGTGTTTGATAAAAACGGGATCACCTACCGTATGTATGATAATTCTTTTTCAGAAATCAGCGACATTCCAAAAGCACAGGAACTGGCAGATCAATTTGACTCAAAAAAACTCTGCCGCCAGCTCGATTTCTTTGCGCATAAAGTAAACCCTTATCTTGATATGCTGGAAACCATCTTCCATCAGGGTTACCACTGGTCTGTTGACCAATGCGAGTTCGCAACCGATGTGATGTTTGAGAGCCGTGAAGCTCTGGAGGATATTTATCCCTCCCTGGTTGGGCACGCATTTTATGACTTCAAATGCACAGATGTATTTTCCTTTCTGGGACGTAAACTAAATGCAAAGTTTCTGGGAGAAGCAGTCTCCGATTACCGAAAACGCCCAGTAGGCTGGAGGATTAAATTCAAGCTGAAGTCCAACAGTATCAAGATGTATGATAAATTTAACTGCCTTCGGATAGAAATGACGATCAATGACCCAAAGGAATTTAAGGTTTATAAGGAGGTCCATCATAAGGACGGAACGGCTTCGAGGCAGTGGGTTCCCATGGGGAAATCCATTGCAAACCTCTATCGGTATGCAGAGATTTCAAAAACTGCAAACAAACGGTTTTTAGATTCCATGTGTCATGTGATTCCTCAAAAAAGCGTGGAAGAGGAAATCAATCATGTCTGCCAGAAAAAGAAAGTAAAGGGAAAAACTTACAGTGGATATAATGTATGGTCCCCTGAAACCTTCCATCTTTTCGAAACGATTTGTGATGGCCGCTATCTGATCCGTGGATTTACCAACCGCGATATCCGACAAAGTCTCTATAAAAAAGGGGCTGAATCTGCAAAAAGTCGTGGGAAAATGAGCCGGGAGTTTTCAAAACTCAGGGGCCATGGATTGATCCGGAAAATCCCACACTCCAGAAGATATCTGGTCAGCGATAAAGGGAGGCGGGTTATGGAAGCCCTGATTGAAACCAAACGGAAAATCTATCCGGAACTAGCAGCACAATAAACATCCAGCCTGTTAATACTTTTTCTCAAGTCTGCCAAATCGTCAGGCTCAATGTTTATGCCCAAAATCAAAATACATCGTTCTATTTTTATGTTTTGAGAAAGCAATAACATAAAAGATAATTATTCCTTCTTTTGTACTTTTACTCACTATGTCCCCTTCATTCATCTCGAAAACTGACGAAATATTCAACTCTATTTTTCACGATAAACAATTGGTCTATAGATTAGACAAAAAATCAGAAATTATCATCATTATTTGTTAAATAGTCTATATGGTATTGCCCTGTCGAAACATCAATTTTTACCATATATGTATTTAATGATTAGGTAGTCAAAAGGGTATTTGTATTTTATCCTTTTCACGATAGGAACTTTGAAAACTGAATATATTGCTGTAAATTTTCAGAAATGATGATTTTGAATGGCTTTTTTTGCGTACGGCAGGGGGATATTCCACCATTTTTAGGCAGTTGCCATTTCGAGGGCGCACTTATCCTGGCCCTGCATATATCTGCAGAACTTTTTGATATTTAACGCACCTATTTGCATCCGAAGAAGAAACGGCTCCGTATCAGTCCGCGTACCGGGATTTTATCAATTCCGTATTTTCGGCGAAGGATGGATGGGATTGTTTCCACCCCATTTCGAAATCGGCTTTGCTTTTTAAAATCGTCGGTGCTGCGTTCCCTCTGCTGTTTCGCCCTCTGGTTCGACTTTGATGATACCGTTTTCCTGCTTACACGTTTGAACATCTTAGGATGACACTGCTCTTTATGCAGACAATCCTGGCACTGGCTTTTTTGGAAAGAAATGGTACACTGGCCGGTTCCCTGGTTATAGCTGCAGCTTTTCGGTTCATGCCCGCCGGGGCATTTGATGATCCGTGTAGCGCTTTAGCGGCTTATTTTCTTTGCACGGGTCTGTGTCTAAAAAAAGAACTCTCAAAGAGTCCTTTTTATACACGCGAACATAAACATTACTTTTTACTCGGATTTCCCATAGATTCTGAAATATTCTCTTGCGGTATCCTCATCTAATGCAAAATGTTTTCTCAACTTCTGTATAATAGTACTTGACGCTACACCATCCTCTACCTTATCAAGTATAAACGCCTTAATTCCTTGCTCTCTTCCTTCTTCTCTGCCTTCTTCCCTGCCTTGGTAGATTAATATATCATCTCTTGAAAACTGTGCCATTGTCATATCGCATACCTCCTTATCTGACAACAAATCTACAAATATCCCTCTCTCTAACAGCAGTTCTAAGTATTCTGCCACTGTTGTTCTATTTGATGGCATTTTATATCTGGCATCTTTCTCTGTTCTCTGCATGTAGGTTATTCCATTTGCAACCAGTGCATAATTCCTCATGTCATTGTCATACGCCTCAAAACGTTTTGGCAAATCTCCCTGTTCGATATAGCTCAGTACCTCCTCCAGCGTCATGCGGAAATCATAGACATGTACAGTGGCTTCTAAGTCTGGCTTGGGCGCCTCTTCTCCATACTTTTCAGTTGCGGACCGGTACAATTCACTCAGATGCATGTCATACTGTACTTTTTGGGGCAGATGTTCCTTTTTGTGTTCTAGTCCAACCTGTAGTACATAGAGCTTCGGAATTGGAAAGTATACTCGCCTTCTCCCATACAGCAACTGTTCGCTGTCCACCATGGAACGCAGCCCTGCTGTTGCGTATTCCAGCAATCTGTATGGTATGTTCGGTGAGACGGACGCCTGCGCCTCTGTAAGTACATAGAATATATCATCACACAAGCATGAGAAATCATTCTCCTTATTTCCAAACAGTACAGGGCGCACATTTGCAGTGGCTGCCTTCTCAGCTTCTATCCCCAAGAGGAAGGAAGCTAATTTTCGCTGCCTTTCCTCATTTTCATACACTTTTTTGAAAAATGTGTCCTTTGCTTTTGTGTTTACTGGAATCACCTTTTGTTCTTGTTTATGTGCTTTTTTCTGTTTTGACTCGCGCTCTGACAATATGTTCTCCTCCTTAGGAACTGTTCAGAAATTACTTGTGACAAGAACGCCGCATAAATGTTCAGCTGCAAAGAAGAAAATCGCAGGCATAGCGGGCTATGTCAAGATTTTCTGATGCAGCAGATGGACATTTAGGCAAGTTATTGTCATGAGTAATTTCTGAATAGTTCCTTAGTACTGCTTTCCCAGTTTCAGTGATTGTAAAAGTTATATATATTATAACACAATGAAAATGGCAGCGGCAATCAGATTTGATTTTATTATAAAATATAAATGTTCTGCCTTATTTATAAAAATACTTGTCTTTATTAGCGTATCAGTTGAATGTATCAAATTTGCATCATATTTATAGAACATTGGTCTCTTATCAGATTCTTCTCTATTTACATTGCTGTTATGCATCTGCTACCCAGCGTATTCAATCGAGAATTTTTAACATCAAACGCTGAAAGCGATCAATTTTTCAAAAACACTTGAAAAATCAATCGCTTTCATGTATGATTATTTTATATGGAGACGTACCGAAGAGGCCATAACGGGACTGACTCGAAATCAGTTTATCGGTGCTATACTGATACGAGGGTTCGAATCCCTCCGTCTCCGTTACATATTTGTTTTTTCTGTTTGCAGCTCTGTATGCAAATCTTTGTTCTTTTTTCACACGATGCTATTCCACCCGCACGCTGCTGCTCACGCCATCTCTACCGCGGTTCTTGGTCACGACCAGTTTTCGTTCGATTTTGTCCTTTAATTCCGAGACATGCGAGATCACGCCAACCAGACGATTGCCTTCTGTCAGATGAATAAGCGCCTTCATCGCCTGCCCCAGCGCCTCCTCATCCAGCGAGCCAAAGCCCTCGTCCACAAACATCGAATCCATCTGGATTCCTCCTGCATAGGACTGAATTTCGTCGGACAGACCTAATGCGAGCGACAGAGATGCCTCAAACGTCTCGCCGCCGGACAAAGTCTTTACACTGCGCTCTGTGGCATTGTAATGATCAATGACACACAGCTCCAAGCCCGCCTTTTCCCTGCGATTTTCGCTGTCAGTCTCGCGCTTTAGCTCATACTGCCCGCTGCTCATTGTCATGAGACGCAGATTCGCGCGTCGCAGTATGCGGTCAAAATATGTCATCTGAATATAGGTTTCTAGCTCTACCTTCTGTTTTCCAGTGAGCATTCCGTTTGCAGTGTCAGACAGCGCTTTCATCCAGATGTATTTCTTTTCAACCGCTAAGATATTCTCCTGTTTTGCAGTGACTTTTTGATAAATTTCCTGATTTGCAGAAACGGCAGTATTCGTCTGGTCCCGCTTTCCGCTCAGCCGCTGTTTTTCCTGCTGCCATCTGGCTCTTCTTGCAAGCACCTCTTCCTCTTGCAGAGTGGCTGCCTCGCCTGCTGCGTCAAGACGTGATTGCAGTGTTTTGATCGAAGCTGATAGCTGCGTTTTCTCTGTATTATACTTCTCACACAGTTCTTTTGCCGTTTTCAGTGCTGTTTCCAACGCCTGCTTCTGCTGTTTCAATTCGTCAATATGTATTTCAACGGCTTCTTTTGAGACACTCCCGATCTGTTGCTGCAAATCATTCAGTTCTTTTGTCCTTGAATCCTGCTCTGCTGCAAGTCTCTCCAGTGAAACTTCCGCTTTCTGAAGCTGTTGCGCAAATTGCTCAAGCTGCTTCTTTTTCTCTGAAATCTGCTGGTCTAACTCCTGTTTTCTGGATTGTTTCCTGGCATTCTGTGCCAGCGCCGCCAAAAATGCATTGAACTGTTCTTGACCGTCTGCTTCTATACGGCTGAACGTATCACGCAGGACTTCTGCCGGCGTTTCATCTGCCTGCAAATAAATCTCTCCAAGCTGCGGTGACTGCACACAAAGGTTTGCAAATAGCTGTTGTGCCTTGTCACGCTGCAATCTCTTGCTTCCCTCCAGTGCCTTTTCTAACTCTATAAGCGCTGTCTGTTCCTGTGATAATGCGCTCTCTGCCCCCTGCTGCTTTTGTTCTAATTCCATGCGGTGTGCAATCGCCTTTTCGAAGATATCGGCACACTCTTGAAGCTGCTTTTTAAAGTCTTGAATAATGGATATGGCGCTCTGTAATGTCTGCCGTATCCATTCTTCTTTCACTGCTTCTGTTTCAGCTTCGTTTGCTGGGATTTCAAAAGAAACTCCCCTCAAATCACATCCTGCATGTTCACACTGCGCAAGATGCATTTGTGCTTCTGTGCAGAGTAATTTGAGTTTCTCCAATTCGATCGCAGTCTGTCCATACAGTTTCTTTTTTTGTCCCTCCTGTTCTGCCCTTCTGGCTGTCTCCTCTGTCAGCTGCGCTTGAAGCTGCTGTTTTTTGTTCTCTGCCTGCTCTGCTTCTTCGAGCAATAGCGCTTGGCGCTTTTTCTCTGTTTCTGCCTGCTTGAACTGTAACTGGCATTCTTGAAAACGTTGACGCAGATAATTTTCCATGGCGTCTGTATCGCCGCTTGCAGCTTCAGGAAACTGCTGTTCCGAAAGCATTTGTTTCCATTGCTGCTGTTTCTCCTCCAGCTTGGCTTGAGCCGCTGCGAACGCTTTATTTTCCTGCTGCAACACCTTATTGATATCTCGCTGCTCGTCCTCACTGTCTTTGAGCTGCTGCGCTAACTGCGTTTTTCGCTGCTGGTCTTTCTCGGTTTTTTTCACGGACAATGCAAGCTCATGCTCCTGCTCTCTTAACTGATGTTCCTTCGCTGCAATCCATTCCCGTAGTTTGGGTAAATCTTCATTGTTTTTATTCGCTGCCAATGCTTTTTGTAACTCAGCACTCTCGCCCCAGATACGTTCAGCCTGTTCCCAAACTGTCTGTTTTTGCTGTTTCAAACGGTCGTTCAAATTGCCTGCGGTGGCACTTAGGTGCGCTGTCTTTTTTTCCGCCTCGGTAAGCTGTGCCTTTTTCCGGTCCACTTCCCTTTTTTCTGGCGCCGTTTCTGGCATTGGGGCCGGTTTTGGATGGTGCGTAGCACCGCAGACAGGGCACTGTGTTCCCTCCTCCAGAGTACGCGCCAGCATTCCAGCCTGTGCGTCCAGAAAACGCTGCTCAGTATCTCTACAGTCTGCGCAGATCTGGTCTTTTTCCGCTGACGCGCTTACATACTCCTTCTGTGCTGCGTACAACTGCGCATCCAATTCTTCCATAACACAGATTTCTTCCACAAGTTTTTTACAATCCTGTCTCTGCTCTGCCAATTCTTTTTGCGCCTGTTTGCATTGTAAACTGCGGGTTTCTGCGTCCTTTACTTCCTCCCACTCGCTGCGCAAAAGTTCCTGCTGTCTTTGGTGCGCGTCTGCCTGTTCCTGCGCTTTTTGGTATGCTTCCTCCTGCTTTGCGGCTTCCTCCTGCTGCAAATGCAGACTTTCTCGCTGCGTCTGAAACGTGCTAAGCTGTTCCTGTGCGGTCTCTGTACTATGCTTCCATTGAAGCTCTAACTCACCTGCATTTTTTAATCGGTCCAGTTCTGTCTTACGCTGTTTTTCCTCCTCGCAAAGCGCCGCTTTCTGCCCGTCCAGTTCCTTGATGGTCTCCGCGATTCGGTGCAACTGATGCCAGTAGTCTTCGTGTTCTGTCTGTGCCTGCTGTAAAAGCTGTTCCCGCTCTGTCAATTGGTTCTGTAGCGCTTTTGTCAATGACAGCAGTGTCTCTCGGTCTGCATACTGCGCAATCTGTTCTTTTAGCTTCTTAGACTGCTCGGCAAGCACTGCCGCCTGTTCCTGTTTGGCTGCAATGCTTTCTTGCGTCTCCTGCAGATGCTGCGTCTCCTCCTCCCAAGCATTTTTCTGCTGACGAAGGCTTTGAAGCTGCTGCTGGCTTTTCTCCTTACTATTTTCTAGGCGTTCTTTTTCTTCTCCAACAAAAGCAAGCTCTTTTAATTCCTGCTCATCTGTATCAAGCGTTTGTTTGAGCATTTCTTTTTGCACTGTCAGATTGTTTCTATCATCGCTTTGCTGTGTGATCGTCTGCTGTGCTTTTGCCAATTCTGTCTGCTTCTGTTGTAACTTGTCAAATAAATCAAGGCTCTTTCGGAGTTCTTCTATATCAAGTGTAAGCTGCCCGCAGTGTGCCGCGTCTTGTTCTGCTTGCCGATACTGTGCCTCTGCCTGCTGCATTTTGGGCGCAAGCTGCGCCAGCAATTCCTGATTTTTTTCAAGCGCCTTCTGCTGCTCCCGAATTTCGCGGATATTTCCGATGAGCTGGTTCTCGCCTTCAATCTTCGTTTCCAGCGTTTCCATCTGTTGATCTAAGTCCATCAAAACAGCATTGTCCTCATCGCACAATTGTCCGAGCAATTCCAATCCCTCGCCGACTCTGCCGTCAAATTTTTCCTTCGAGAGCTGGCGCATCTTCTCTGCGGCGGGCGTATCTTGTGTGCACACAATGCTTTCCATATATTGACTGATGCTGCGCTTTAATTCCGTATATTCTGCCCCTTGTGCCTTCACCGCATCCTTGAGCTTTCCCTGTAGGGTCTGATACAGCCCTGTCTTGAAAATCTGCCGGAAAATATTGCCCCGCTCCTCTGTGCCAGCCAGCAGAAGCTTCTGAAAATCACCCTGCGCAATCATTGCAATCTGGGTAAACTGTCTCCGGTCCAATCCGATAAGTTCTGTCACCGCCTTTGTCACCTCTTTGGATTTGGTGACGGGCGTTCTATTATCTGGATAGACCAGCTCCGCCTCCGCCTTCTGCGTTGTGAAGCCTGTCCCTCTCCCCTTGGGACGCTGATACTCAGGATTGCGTTTTACCTGATAACGCTTCCCGCGGTAGTCGAACATAAACGTCACAAAGGTCGGCACTTCGTCCTTCGCATATTTGCTGCGAAACATATCCGCCCTGCGCACATCACCGCTCGCCTCTCCATACAGGGCAAACACGATCGCGTCAAAAATCGTCGTTTTTCCGGCGCCGGTATCTCCGGTGATCAGATACAGCCCTTGACTACCCAGACGCTCAAAATCAATCTCTGTATTTTCCGCATATGGTCCAAATGCACTCATAATCAGCTTTACTGGCTTCATTTATGCTTTCTCCCCCTCGTTACTATGATTCCTTTTCTATGATTTCTTTACTGTGCTTCCTTTTCTCAACTTTCTTTGATATACTCTGCAACACTTCCGATACTGTGTTTTTTTCTCAACTTTCTTCGATACTATATTGGGATAGTTGTTTTTGCATCGTTCGATCTGGCACACCGCATACAGTGTTTATGCAAGCAAGGTGTATTTTATCTGCTCTCCTCGATCAATCGTGTTACGAACGCAGACTGTTCCTCGCTCATCGGCTGGTTATTCTGCATCTCATAAAACTCCGCAAACAATTCCAGCTCTGTTTTCTGTTCGATCTCCTCTGCGCGCTCGACCACGCGGCTGTGCCTCGTCCTGCTGTTGTCGTATTCCAGCCGCATCAGATTGGGATAAATAACCCGCAGCTTCTGTAATCCATCCGGGATATCCTCCTCGTCAGTCAGCGTAATCTGCACATAATCTTGGGTGTCCGTATCCTGATAAAAAGATTTCGCAGTCACCTCCAGATAAGTCCCCCGAATTTTGCGCAGATCGTGAAGCGGAACCAGCGGGACTGTCGAAAGCGCGATGTTTCCTTTTTCCCGAAATTCTACCACAGTGACTGATTTTTCCTGCGCTGCCTCCGAGAAGGAATACTTTAAAGGCGTGCCGCAATAGCGCACAGTCTCCCGCTTTAACGATTGCGGGCTGTGGATATGCCCCAACGCCACATAGTCAAAATCGTCAAAGACATCTGCGTCAACATTGTCCAGACCGCCGACAGACACCTCCTCGGAATCACAGCGCCCCGCACCAGTCACAAATTGGTGTGCGATCAGAATATTGCGCTTTGTGGTGTCCACATTCATGCGCGCCACCGCAAGCTTTACCGCCTCATGGTAGCTCTCCGGCATTGGAGTCTCCTCCCTGTCTGACATCTCCTGCAAGGCATGACGCACCACTGCCGGCTTGACAAACGGCAGCAGATACAGACACAACTCCCCATAGGAATCAGTCATGGTAAATTTGGCAGTGTCTCCGCGGTAAACAGGGGAGACAAAAACGCCCCTGCCGCACATAAGCTGTGCGCCAAACGCAATGCGCTCCGCAGAGTCATGATTGCCGCTGACCGCATAGACCTGTTTTTTGCGGTCTGCAAGCTCTGTCAGAAACCAGTCAAACACCTGCACCGCCTCGGCGGACGGCACTGGCTTGTCGTAGATATCCCCCGCAATCATGATGCCGTCCGCCTGCTGGGCATCTGCAATTGCAAGGATTTGCCGCAAAATGTATTTCTGATCTTCCAGCATCGGAAACTCGTTGACCCGTTTTCCGATATGAAGATCTGAGATATGTATAAGTTTCATGACGTTTTCCCCTTTAGTGAAATCATCTCTTTAAATGGAAAGAATCCATCAGGTTTCTCAGCAGACTTGCGTGAGATGACAACTCCTCGCTGGCAGCGGCGCACTCTTCGCCGGTAGCGGAGTTTGCCTGCACTACGGCAGAGATCTGCTCGATTCCTATATTGACCTGCTCAATAGCCACATTCTGCTTCTCCACAGCCTCCACGACCGTCGCCATCTTCGTCGTCACGCCGTCTGCGATCTGATTTGTCTGTTCCAAAGCCTGTGTCACCCTGTTCATCGCATGACTGCCTTTATCGACCGTTGCAATAGACCCCTCGATCAGTTCCTTGGTTGCCTTGGCCGCCTCGTCGGACTTGCCCGCCAGACTCCTGACTTCCTCCGCAACCACAGCAAAGCCCTTGCCGGCAGTGCCCGCCCGCGCAGCCTCCACAGCGGCATTCAGCGCCAGAATATTAATTTGAAAAGCAATACTCTCGATCGTGGAAACAATCGTGCTGATTTTCTCCGAAGAATCTGAAATATCCACCATTGCTTCGTTCAAATCCTTGACATAATCCATGCTGACACCCAGCTTAGCGCTGACCTGACCGACATACTCCCCTGCTTCCCTCGCAGCGGAAGCAGTCTGTCTGGCACTCTCAGAAATATCCGCAACCGTTGCGGAAACCTCCTCCACTGCACTCGCCTGCTGTGAAGTGCCTTGTGCAAGCGACTGCGCAGTGCCCGCCATCTGATCTGCACCTGCGGAAACCTGCCCGCTGCTTGTGACAATCTTTCTCATAGTGCTGTTTAACGCAGTATGAATACTGTCGAGCGACTGCCTGATTGATTGGAAATCTCCTGTGTAATCCTGCTTGGCATTCAATGTCAGATCTCCCTGTGCAATTGCCCCCAATACATCTGAAATCTCACCGATATACACCTGCATCTGCCGTATTGTCTTCTCAAAAATCTGTCCCAGAATACCAATCTCGTCATTGGAGTGAACACTCACTCGTATCTCCTCCTGACTTGCAAGTCCCAGATCACCTTGTTCCAAACGCAGTGCCATCTGGGTAATCTCCCGCAGAGGTTTGGTAATCCGTTTTGTCAGATATACCGCCAGAAACAGCACACAGACCGTAACGGTGACAAGGCTCATCACAGAGATGACATTGATCACATGGGCTGTCCCCTGCTTTGCATCCGTCGTTGGAAGCCCCGCAAAAATCAAGCCGTTGACATTCCCATTCTCGTCTTTTGTGGGTACATAGGAACACAGATAATTGATCCCCAGTATATCTGCCTCGCCCACATAACTTTGCCCTTGCTCCAGCACGATTTGTTTCAGATCTGCGGACAACTGCGTCCCCACCACACGCTCACCATTTTGCATTACCGTGCTGTACTTGCGGGTATCTCCCTCAAAAATGGTAAATTCGCAACCCATTTTCTGCTTCATCTCATCCAAGATCTGATTCATATCCTCGCTGCCCGACAACATGCTAAGTCCATACGCCAGCATATTTGTACCATTGACACAGCTCTCCTTCTGCATTCTTGTAATCAGATTGCGAAACATATATACACATATTGTCACCGCCATCACAACAAAAAAAATCTGCATGACTGCCATCACACAACCGATTTTCACCCCAAGCCGCATAAATCCCTTACGTCTTGTTCCATTTGCCATTTGGTTTCCACTCATTACTCGTTCCTCCGTCCTTAAAAATTTTCCCTTTTACGCTACACGACTGCCTCCACAATCGTCTTTGTGCCTACCTTGATCTCCTTCACGCCAACTTCCTTCTTCCGGTTAAAATTAAAACTAAGCATATATCCCTTATCCAGATGAAAATATTCAAGATACTCTGTTAGCTGCCTTTCACCACGTTCGTTGTATTCGCTGCCATGCCAGATTTTCAGTTCCACAATAAACTGCTCACCAAGGTAATCCACGATCACATCTGTGCGCCTCTCGTCTCTTGTCTGCGCTTCTATGTAATAATTTCCCGTTCCATTGATAATAGGCTTCAAGTATAATAAAAAGAATTTTCTGCCAAATTTCTCTATAAATACTTGATCTTTATCAACACAAATCTCACTAAAATACTCTACAAATTTTGTCATGACCAGATCCATGTCAAGACGATGATTCTTGATAAATCTGATTCTGTCACTTCCGCCTTTCGCATAGACTTCACTCTGAACAGCCTCTTCCGCCATCAGATAGTTCATAAGATACATCTCAAAGATACGGTTCGCAATCGCCACCTGTCCATTTTTTTCTGTCAAAAATCCAAACATCACCCCCATACTGACCGCCTTTTCATCTGGGCTAAATGGTATTTTCATCCCCTGATAAATAATACTTTCGATTATGGCGCGCAGCTCTGTGTAACTGTCAAGCTGCTTTACCATACTCTCAAACAACGGTGTACTGACCTTTAGCATCCTTTTTACCGCTTCGGCGACACCGTCCTTTGTCCATGCTATTTGTGGGGTTTCAAAACCCTCTGTACCGCATAGCGTCTCATCAATACGTTTACAGATTGATGAGACAAGCACTGGATATCCTGATGTATATGCGTAGATTTCTTCTGCCACAAGACCTGTATTCATTCCCGTATGATGATCTGCTTCATACTCCGTCAGCATTGCAGCAATCTGACTGGACGAAAAACGCATCTCAATCTCAAACTCAGCCGCAATATTCCACGGACTGTTGTATTGATGTTGGGACTCAGCGCGCAATTTCAATTTCAGGTTCTTGATACTGTACACACCAGCAAGAATCACAGAATGAAAAATCGGCATCTTATCTCTCTTTAGATAATACCCCCGAAGCTGTGCCAAAAAATCGACAAAAACCTGATTATTCGACGCACTATCCACCTCATCAATCATCAATATGACAGGCTGTGTGCTGTTTTTGCACATTCTGCTCAGACGCATAAACAGCTCCTTCAAGCTGTTGCTGTCTCTGTCAAGAACCTCTGTCAGCGGTTGCGTCAATTCTGCTCTGCCGCCCAAGCCATTCATCTCCAGAGATTCGATCAGCATATTTGCAAACGCATGGGCAAACGTCGAAGCATTCGCAAAATCCTCCGTTCCCATCTGCTGAAAGTCTATAGACAACACTACATAATCATCTTTTAACGCCTCTTCCAATGCGGCCAAAGTAGTTGTCTTTCCGTATTGTCTGCCTCTGTTAATGACAAAGTAACTGCCGCCTTCAACATAATCTTCTCTGATCTTCTCCAGCCTGTCGTCGAGCCTGACCATGTAATGTCTCTGTGGATTGCAGGACCCTGTCACATTAAAACTGCGTTTCATGCATTCCACCTCCATTCTTTATTCCTTCTGCTATATACTACTATACACGATTTTTGCACTTTCCACAACGAGAGATCTGAAACCTTTCCTACTTCCATTTAAACAGCACAAATCCCCCTATCGCTATCAGTGCACCGATGACCTTGCGCCAGCTAAAAGGCTGCTTCTCCACGCCGAACATGCCAAAGAGCTCTATCAAGTACGCAATGATCAACTGTGCTATCACGATCAGCATCACCGCCTTTGCCGGTCCCAAAGCATCCATGCTCTTGATGACTGTCAACGTGATAAATGCGCCCATCGCCCCGCCGAGCAAAAAATATTTTGGCTCCACGGCGAGCACCTCTCGAAAAGATGTTCTGTCCGCAAACAGCCATGCCACAATGCACACAAGAAACGCCGTAAACTGCACAAACGCATTTGCCGCCCACATGCTCGACGCCTCTGTCACTTTTGTGTTGAACACGCCCTGTACACTCATCAATGCGCCTGAGATCAGCGCAATCAAAAATCCAATCATAATTGTTAACCTCCATTTTCATCTTGACAGCAATTATAACGAATCACTACTATTTTCACAATCAAGAACTGACGGTTTTAACCTGCCAGTTTACAATTATCATTGGATTATTTAAAAAATTTATTCCTGCTATTTACAAAGAAATTCAGCTATTCCGGCGAACTTGGTGTCTCAGGTGTGACATCCAGCTCTCCAGTACCTTCCTCATATTCTACAGCAGGCAATAGTTCTACATGCGGGTCCTCTATGGACGCCTCCGTCACAGGCTCCCCTACAAGCTGTGTCTTGATCTGTTCCGAAAGCTGCCGAAGCTGTGTGTTCGCATCTTCCCCGCCCCAGACCTTTGCAAAGCAGATTTCAAGCTCTACCCAGAAATTTCCAGTCTCCAGCATCTTTGGCATGGGAACAGACTCCTGATAATTGTCCATAAAAACTGCTGCGTGCTCATTTCCGTTTACACTCTGTGTCACAGAAGAAAGTTTCCCTGTCATACTGTACAAATCGGTGCTTGCGTCCCGAACCAGATACTCCATCAGACGCCCGGCGGACTCTTTATGCTCAGAGTAGCCGTTAAGGACCAGTGCGTTCGTCACGGACATGCCCTTTGTCGTGAGCTCCTGATTGATATCAGGAAGTTTTGCAACACCGTACTCATACCCAAATTCTCCGTTTTTGGCTGCCTCATCCAGCTTTCTGATACAGTCGCTTGTCGCGATGGTGTAGATTGTCCTTCCCTCCTGAAACTCTTGTAAAATCGTATCATAATTTGTTTCTTTGGTATCAATGGAGAAGAATTGATTGAGCTCCTGATAAACTTTCAGGCTCGAGACAGACTCCGTATTGTAGATATCAATCAATGTCTTGTCATCCCCCGCATCACCGCCCACCGAGATATAATTTCCGATGAAAAAATAATTATAAAAGATATCCGATACATCCCAGCGGAAGAAATATTCCACATTCTCCGGCGTCGAATACTGGTCTGCAAAGGTGAGTATATCCACAATCGACGTGGGAATGAGCTGGTCTGCTGTCACACTCTGTCCCGCCGTCTCCTCAGGATTCTCTCCTCTATCCTCCGAGTCATCACCCCCTGCCCCGTTTGCCTCGTCCGCGATCTGTTGCAGATAAGTCTTGTTATAGAGCAGTGCACTCGTCTCAAAATACAGCGGACATGCCACATATTTTCCATCATACAAGACCGCATTGCGCGCCGCTTGGTGAAACAACTGCTCATCATAGATGGGGGCGCTGTCAGGCAGTTGTGTGGCAAGCCCTGCCAAATATGCCTTTTCCAGTGAATCATTGCTCAGTATATAGAGGTCCGGCGTGTCCGCCTCCTCGTCCAGACTCGCCGCATTGACGGCTTCCAGATACTCAAGGCCCGACACCAACTGCACATTTACCCTGATATCGGTATTATTATAAAATTCCAGTGTCTTACTATTTAAATAATCTGTCAGCGCATCATCTGTGTACCATAAATGAATTGTCTCTTTTCGGTTCGCAAGCTCTGGCAGTGTTTCGCCTGCGCTGCGCTGCGCTGCGTGATACCAAAATACGGCGAGCAGAACCGCGACTACCGCCACAAGCGCTGCCACTACGCCAAACATCCTCTTTTTTATCCTATCATGCCTCATGAAATTTCCTCATATTACATTCCTCTTCTATATTCCTCATTTTATCCAAGCGCTCAGCTGCCTATCCAATGCGCTTCTGCTGTTTCCAGATCTATATGCAAAACTGCCATTCTGCAAAATTCATGCCTATTACTATTTGCACTTCTTTCACATCACTGCTGCTCTGCAAAACATGCGTCCACAATCTCGATCATTTTGTCTACATCTGCCTTTGAAACAATCAGCGGCGGAATAAACCGGATAATATTCGTGCCTGCGTTAATCAGCAAAAGCCCTTTTTCGATTGCCCTGTGAATGATATCATTCACAGGCATATCGCATTCCAAGCCCTGCATCAGACCGATGCCCCTGTGTGCCCTGATCTGGTCATACTTGGCTGTCAATGCGTCTAATTTCTCATATAAATATGCACCGGTCTCATTTACGTTTGCTAAAATATTCTGCTCCTCAAAGAGATCAAGCACCTTTGCAATCGCCGCACACGCAAGCGGATTGCCGCCGTAAGTCGTTCCGTGGTCGCCGCTTGTAAGTGACTGCTGCGCCACCTTTTCCGTCATCATAAACGCCCCCACTGGCACGCCGCAGCCAATCGCCTTTGCGCTTGTCATAATATCCGGCTTTACACCGTAGCGCTGCCATGCATACATGGCGCCTGTCCTTCCCACGCCGCACTGAATCTCGTCCAGAATCAGCAGAATATCCTTCTCATCACAGAGTGCACGCACCTGCTTCATAAACGACTCGTCCGCTGGATAGATGCCCCCCTCGCCCTGAACCGTCTCAAAAATTATCGCACATGTCTTCTCTGTCACCTGCGCTTTGACGCTCTCAAAATCATTGAAGTCCGCAAACCTGATGTTGCCGATCAGCGGCTCAAACGCCTCTCTGTAATGCGGATTTCCAGTCACAGAAAGCGCGCCCATCGTCCTGCCGTGGAACGAATGGTTCATCGCAATGATCTCATGGTCTGTATGCCCGTCTCTCAGAAACGCATATTTCCGAGCCGCCTTTAACGCACCCTCGACTGCCTCTGCACCGCTGTTGGTATAAAAAATTCTGTCCATGCCCGAAATCTTTTTCAGCTTCTTTGCCGCCTCGATTGCAGGAATATTATAATAATAATTTGACGTGTGAATCACTTTGTCAATCTGCGCCTTCAATGCATCGTTGTATGCCTTATTGTTGTAGCCGAGCGCAAACACTGCGATGCCCGCCACAAAATCAAGGTATTTCCTGCCCTCGATATCATACAGGTACATCCCGTCCCCCTTCTCCCACACAATCTGGTAGCGATTGTAGGTGTGAAGCAGCGCGGACTCCGCCTCGTCGATATATTCCTTCATATTCATGATACTTTGTCCTCCATTTACTCTGCGTCCATATGCTCCAAGTCCTCGTCCTTGACAATCGCCGTACCAATTCCATTTCTAGTGAAGATTTCAAGCAGCAGACAGTGTGGAATCCGCCCGTCAAGGATATGTACACGGTTGACGCCGTTCTTGATCGCACTGGTGCAGTTGCCTAATTTGGGCAGCATACCGCCGCCGATAAAGCCGTCCTCAATCAGCTTATCCGCCTGCGTCGCTGTGATTCTTGAAATAAATGAGGACTTGTCATGAATGTCCTTGTAGAGCCCCTCGATATCAGTCAAGAAGGCGAGCTTCTCCGCGCCGACTGCCTTTGCAATGGCACACGCCGCATCATCTGCATTGATATTGTAGGTCTGGAAATGCTCGTCAAGACCAATGGGCGCCACAATGGGCAGAAAATCCTTTTCAATCAAATCAAACAGCACCTTGGGATTGACTTCCTTGATATCGCCCACAAACCCAATGTCCTGCCCGTCTGCATACTTCTTTTCCACCTTCAACAGCCCGCCGTCCTTGCCGCTGACGCCGACTGCCTTCACGCCAAGCTCCTGCACCATTGTCACAAGGCTCTTGTTGACTTTATTCAGCACCATCTCCGCAATCTCCATCGTGTCGCCGTCTGTGACGCGCAGACCGTTGACAAACTGCGCCTCCATGCCGACCTTCTCCACCCAGCGGCTGATTTCCTTGCCGCCGCCATGCACGATAATCGGCTTGAAGCCTACCAGCTTTAGGAGTGTGACATCCTTGATGACATTTTTTTGCAGCTCCTCGTTGCTCATCGCGCTTCCGCCATATTTCACAACAATATATTTCCTGTTAAATTTCTGTATGTAGGGAAGCGCCTCGATCAGCACCTCCGCCTTTGACAGAACCTTGTTCATATCTTGTTCGTTCATTTTTCTACTCCCTTTTCAATCTAACTTCTGTAGTCCGCATTGATCTTCACATAATCATATGTCAGATCGCAGCCCCACGCTGTCGCCGTCTCTGCCCCCATATTCATGTCAACCAGCACCGTCACCTCCGGCTCGGACAAAATCTTTGTCGCTTCCTCCTCGCTGTAGTCTGTCGCTGCACCGTCTTTGTAAATCAGCATCTTTCCTGCCTTACTCTCGAAGTAAAGCACCACCTTCTCCGGGTCAAAGTTCACGCCGGAATAGCCAAGCGCACACAGAAATCTGCCGAAATTCGCGTCATGACCATAGATTGCCGCTTTGCACAGACTCGAACCAATCACCGACTTTGCCAGAATGCGGGCTTCCTGCTTGGTTGCGGCGTGAATGACGGTCGTCTCAAACAGCGCCGTCGCGCCCTCTCCGTCCCCTGCCATCTTTTTCGCAAGATTGGTATTGACAAAGTTCAGTGCCTCGCAGAATGCTTCATAATCTGCACCTTTTTCGATGATTTCTGCATTTCCAGCAAGACCGTTTGCCAGCACGAGACAAGTGTCGTTTGTCGAGGTGTCCCCATCGACGGAGATCATATTATAGGAGTCAATGATACTGCTGCTCAAAGCCTCCTGCAAAAGCGGTTTGCTGATTGCCGCATCGGTGGTGATGTAGGCAAGCATCGTACACATATTGGGATGAATCATGCCAGAGCCCTTACACATACCGCCGATGGTCACAGTCCTGCCCCCAAGCTCTACTGTCACAGCGATTTCCTTGTTAACGGTATCCGTCGTCATGATTGCCTTCGAAGCCGTTGTTCCTGCCTCAATTGAATCTCCCTTTGCCGATACAAGCTTTCTGATTCCCTCCTTGATGCGCTCCATCGGAAGCTGCATGCCGATCACGCCAGTCGAACCGACAAGCACTGCATTTTCGGGAATCTGCAACAGACCTGCCGCAGTCTGTGCCTCCTCGCGGCAGTAGTCCATGCCCTGCTTTCCTGTACACGCATTTGCAATTCCCGCATTGACTACTACTGCCTGCGCATAAGGGCTGCTCTCCACGATCTCCTTGTCCCACATCACAGGCGCCGCTTTTACCACATTGGTCGTGAACGTGCCCGCCGCTCTGCACGGCGCGGTACTGTAGATCAGCGCCATATCCATTCTGTCCTTGTATTTGATATTTGCTGCGGTGCCCGCTGCCTCAAATCCCTTTGCCGCTGTCACACCGCCCTGTATCTGTTTCATAATTTTAAATCCTCCTTGTAAAATATTGTCTATATACGCGAATAGTTTGCCACGACCCACATTCCAACAAAACCAGCTCACTGGTTAAATGCCTCAATATTCTCATCGTTTAACACAAAATCATAATAATTCAAATCCTCGCGCTGTTTCCAGCCGACACTGTGCCAGAACGCATTCCCGATATCATTCTTGGTAAATGCGATCAGGCTCACTTTATTGATATCTTCATTTTTCAGGGCATCCATGCAGAACACCACCATCGCCTTGCCAATGCCGCGTCTGCGGTATGCCGGATTGACACACACATGATACAGACAGCCGCGCCTGCCGTCATGTCCGCACAGGATTGCGCCCACCACGAAGCCGTCCTCCACCGCGACCACGCTGGTCGTAGGGTTTCTTCGCAGAAAGCGCGCCACGCCCTCTCGCGAATCATCTATACTTCGGATGGCAAATCCCTTGATCGTCATCCACAATGCCCGCACCTGATCGTAATCCTCTATTGTCATCAATCTAACCATATTTCAATGCTATCCTCTCAATCTCACTACGCACCCTTGTACGCAATCTCTTTCGCCTTCATGCCCTACTGCGGACTGTTTGACCACTTTACCATCATAATTTATTATAGGAAGAAATACAACCATTTTCACCAAAATATTCTAAAATCATGCTAAAAGACTTCCCGATAAATCCGTGAAAAATCATAAAGCCCGCAGCCCAGAATCCTACAATAGCGTGGGAACTCCTTCATATCGAAGGCGTGGCAGTTCAGCAGTCTGGTTAAAATAAAAATCAATCTGTTGGTGCTTTCCCCGAATGCCCGACTCTGGAAGCCAGCTACAGACAATTACCTCGTAATTTCCGTCCTCCAACCCCCTTTTTCTGCTTTTTTGATAACCCTCCTGCGCAAAAAAGGGCTCCATGATATGCAAAACCGTGATGCATTTATGAATTTTTATGCAATATATTTCGAATATTATTCACTTGTTTTTCTATATTTTACACCTTTATTCATTTTTGTCAATTAAAAACTGTATAATTTTACACTTGATTTATACAGTGCAATGATGTATAGTAGCAATAGAGTATTTGAACATGCTCTAAATTTTTATGCTAATTTTACAAAAAGGAGAATACATTCATATGAAAGAAAAAGTAGTACTTGCCTATTCCGGTGGTCTTGACACCACTGCAATCATTCCGTGGTTAAAGGAGAACTTTGACTATGAGGTTATCTGTGTCTGCATTGACTGCGGACAGGAGGAGGAGCTTGACGGACTTGAAGAACGCGCAAAATCCTGCGGTGCAGAGAAGCTTTACATTGAAAATGTAATCGACGAATTTTGCGACGAGTATATCGTTCCCTGCGTACAGGCAAACGCCATCTATGAAAATAAATACCTTCTAGGCACTTCTATGGCAAGACCGCTGATCGCGAAAAAACTTGTGGAAATTGCCAGGAAAGAAGGCGCTACCGCCATCTGCCACGGTGCGACCGGCAAGGGCAATGACCAGATTCGTTTCGAGCTTGGCATCAAGGCGCTGGCTCCTGACATTCAGATTATCGCCGCCTGGAGAAACGACAAGTGGACAATGGATTCCCGCGAATCTGAGATTGCGTACTGCAAGGCACACGGCATCCACCTTCCGTTCTCCGCTGACAGCTCATACAGCCGCGACAGAAATATCTGGCATATCAGCCATGAGGGGCTTGAGCTGGAGGACCCTGCAAACGAGCCAAACTACGATCATCTGCTCGTACTCGGCTGTACACCGCAGAAGGCGCCTGAGGAGGGCGAGTATGTGACGATGACCTTCGAGAAGGGCGTTCCAAAGTCTGTAAACGGCAAGGAAATGAAAGTTTCCGACATTATCCGGGAATTAAACAGGCTTGGCGGAAAGCATGGCATTGGCATTGTGGACATCGTGGAGAACCGTGTTGTCGGCATGAAGTCCCGCGGCGTCTACGAGACACCGGGCGGAACAATCCTGATGGAAGCACACCAGCAGCTTGAAGAATTGATTCTTGACCGCGATACATACACCTTAAAGAAAGAGATGGGCAACAAGCTCGCTGACACGGTATACGAGGGAAAATGGTTCACACCAAAGCGCGAAGCGATTCAGGCATTTATTGAAAAGACGCAGGAGTACGTGACTGGCGAAGTGAAGTTCAAGCTCTACAAGGGCAACATCATCAAGGCTGGCGAGACAAGTCCGTATTCTTTGTACAACGAAAGCATTGCCTCCTTCACAACTGGCGACTTGTATGACCACCATGACGCTGAGGGCTTTATCAATCTCTTTGGTCTGTCATGCAAAGTGCGTGCAATGAAAATGCAGGAAAATGAAAAGTAATACACTCTATTTAATCCTTGCACTCTATCTGGCAGTCATCAACCTGACTGGTTTTGCCATGATGGGCATTGATAAACGCAAAGCCGTCAAAAAACGCTGGCGCGTCCGAGAGTCCACGTTTTTTCTAACTGCCGTGATTGGCGGAAGTGTTGGCTGCATGATCGGAATGCGCACTTTCCATCATAAGACGAAGCACTGGTATTTTGTGTTTGGAATGCCGGCAATTTTCATTTTGCAGCTCCTTCTTGCGGCGGCAGTCATTCAAATATAATTCTAAAAACAGGGACGCTCGGGAAAGAATGCCATCTGATGAACTGGCAAACTGCATTTCCTGATCGTCCCTGTTTTTTATAAGCCTTTGTTAAATTCTAATTGACTTCTCACCCCGCAACCAGCGAAAACGCCAAAAGCGATGCATTCCCGCTTCCGCGGTATGTGAGATATATCGCATGTACGCCATCCTCCAGCGCAAGCGGTGCGCTGAATTCCTCCCAGACATTTGTACTCTGGACCGGGATTTTGGCAAGCACCTCCCCGTCCCACCTCGTCCGCACTTCAAAGCAGCCTTCTGCATAGCCGCGCGTCTTGATGGCAATCGCCGTCACATTTTTACAGTCAAAGTACTTAAATCCTGCTGTTGCCGAGTCTTTCATATTGCCGACATAGCCCGGATTCTCGTCACCGTCGCGTCCATCCTGCATAATTTTCGGGAAGCGGTCGTCCCCCACATACATTGACGGCGTGTCCGTGAACAGATTGCAGGCAATGTATGCCCCGTACTCTCCGTCCCCCGCGAGCGGTCCGCCATTCAAGCCGCAGGAGGTCATCTCTGCCTGAACAATAGTTCCATCCGGCAGCAGTTCTATTTTTTCAGCGCAGCCCTGACGGCTGTACCATGTGCCGTTTGTGTGACGGTGGTAAAAAATATACCATGCGCCGCCAATTTCTATAATGCTTCCATGATTGTTCGCCCCGTATGCCATTGGACGGTCCGCTGGCTTGTAGCTGTCTATATGCAGATCGCAATTGCTGACGATGACACCGCCATAGACAAATCCCTCGTCCGGCTTTTCGCTGACTGCATAGCACAGTTCATGCATCACGACAGAAGAGTAGACCAAATAGTATTTCTCTCCGACCATGCGGATTGAGGCTGCCTCAAAGTACTCATGCCCCTCAAAACCTGTGTTTTTGCTGTACTCACAGCCCGGTACCACAATCTTTGGCGCCTGCACTACCGTGAGCATATCTGAATCCAGCACTGTCACCATAGCACCGCTTCTCGAACGGTCTCCGCGCGAACAGAAGCCTGTGTACAGATACGTCTTATCCCCCCTTGTCAGCACGCCGGGATCAAACTGCGGCTCGTCGCCTTCCCGCTCTCCAAGGCGGGTATTGTCGTCATAATGCACATACCCATAAAATTCAAATTTCCCTGCCGGCGTATCGCAGACTGCAACCGACACGACGCATACCTTGTCCAGCACATAATACAGATAATATCTGCCGTCTGGTCCGATCGTGATATCCGGCGCGTACAGACACATTTTCCCGTCTTTGTTGAGCGGATCTGCATCTTTGGGATAGATGACGCCCTCATAACGCCAGTCTGATAGGTTGTCCACCGGCGCTGACCAGCACACATAATCTCCCATACAGAATACATATCCGTTATAAAAGTCATGGGAGCCGTATATATAGACCCGGTCCCCAAACACATACGGTTCCCCGTCCGGTATGTACTCCCATGAAGGCAGATAGGGATTCAAAGCCTGTCTGCGTGTTCCTGTCTCATTCATTCTGTTATCCTCCAAAATTTTATTGTAGCGCATTTTTCAAACACGCTCTATGCTCTCGAAAAGATTTTTTTGCTTCCGAGAGACGATTGTTTACGCGTTGTGTGCTATATGATACTGAAAGCCTGAAAATCCTGCCCTGCCGCCAGTCTCCTTTGTGGCATAGACAAACAGCCCAAAACGGCAGCCGGAAAAATGGTCCATCTTAAAATACAAGTTGTGTGTGATGCCAAGCTGCTGCCAAGAATCTTTATCACGGTGAACTGTATCCTGACAATCTGCGGCTGCACTGGGCTGCGCATAAAAAAACCGCGCCTCGTCCTGCATCTTCATAAACTCCGCTTCGATCTTCAAGTGCACAATCCCCTGCTGTACCGGCACTGCCTCCCATTCCACCCCATCTGCATTGTCCTCCGGCATCGCCTGCAAGGACGCATTGTCTGCTGCTCTGCTTCGCATCACAACATAAAATCCATCGCTTCTTCGCGTGATGGCAATCATGCCATAACAGCCCTGCAAGGCACAAATTCCCGCATAATCGCCCACTTTTAATGCGCGGGCGTCCACGGTCACTGACCCTGCACACCGCGGAAAATACATTCTCTGTGTCAGTATATTGGCAGCTTGCAGCAGATTTTGACAGCGTTTCCCAGCCGTGAGCCAGAGAATCCCCTGCTCTGTGTCCGCCTTCACAAACCGCAGATCAGGCTCATGATTAAACTGCCAGATACTTTTGAGCCCATAACAGCCGTACTGCTCGCGCTCTTGTGCTTCTGAGAGCGCCGGCTTCTTAAAGTCATCGCACTGCACCAGCGGCTGCATTTGCTCATCCGCTTTTTTACAGGGCAGTTTAAACTGCGCAGGAATCCGCCTGTCTTTCCCAAAGACAGGCAGAGCCGCGTCCCAAGTGACAGGCACCAGCACCGGAATTCTGCCGACCGCGCCGTGGTCCTGAAACAATACTGCATACCAGTCTCCCGCCGGCGTGTCCACAATTCCCCCCTGCGCGACGCCCTGATTGCAGTATCCTCTGTCGTCGATCAGCACATCTCCACCGACAAACTCCCCGTCAATGGAATCTGCCATGAAACATGCCTCCGTGCGCATCCATCTGTCTCTCAGGGAATGAATCAAAAACAAATAGTATTTTTGATTGATTTTATAAAAATGCGCCCCCTCATAGCCCAGTCCGGGATGCCCTGTATCGCAGACTGCCAGACGGTGCAGCCCGCCCGGAAGCGGCGCGCTCAAATCCTCGTTGAGCTGTGTGATGTATATTTCTTTATTTCCGTATGCGATATATACCTTTTCCTCATCAAACAAGAGCGAACAGTCGTGATAAAAGCCTTCGATACAGCGCTTTTTCCACGGTCCTGCAATGGATTCGGCAGTATACAGATACGTTTTTCCTGTGTCATTTGCCGCAAAGCAGACATAAAACATGCCGTCATGAAAGCGCAGCGAAGCTGCCCACATGCCCTTGCCATATATATTTTGGTCCTGTTCAAGCCGCTGTGCGGGCGTGCTGTCCAGTCGGTCATACACAAAAGCCGCGTGTTCCCAGTTCACCAGATCATACGAGCGCAAAATCTCGCCGCCTGGCATGAAATGCATGGTGGTTGTCACCATGTAATAAATCTCTCCGACTCGAATCACATCCGGATCGGGATAGTCCAGTTTTAATATTGGATTTACCATCGTATCACTCCTCTTGCGTTCTCCGCAAAGCTGGCTGCTTGTCAGCTCACAATGCCAAATCCGAGGATTGTAAACTCCTTGTCCTCATCACCCGGCTGCATTCTGATCTCGACATGCCATGTCCTGCGCGCTCTGCCCTGAAAACAAATCAGCGGATTGCAGTGTGTCCACCCGTTTTGCTTCGGGTCTGCCAGAAGCACCGCTTCCCCGTCCACAAACACCTGTGCACAGCCGGCGTTGGGCGCGCCCGAATCCTTGTACACCAGCACGAGACTGGTACAGCAGATTTCCATGATAAACGGCTCTGTACCTTTCTCATGCTTCCAATTATATGGAAACTCCTTGGTCTGTGTTAGATTCCTGTCCATCTCAACACTTTGAAGCTCCTCGTCCGTCTCTGAAAAGTCCCCGACAGAAATCACACGGACACTGTCCACGTTACTGCTGCGGTCATACAGCCATACGGACGCAAACCAATCTCCGATTGGCGCTGGAACCGCTGCCATCTCCAATGTATCCACATCAGCCAAACTGCTGTCCACCTCCTCCATCAGATGAAGCAGACCGTCCGCCATAATCTTATGCCCAATATTCGTCGGGTGATAGCAGTCGTAAAAGAATTGATTTTTTGTCACCACTCTGCCCTCGCCCGCCTTTTTGTAAAACTGCTCCACCACGCAGTCTCTGGTGCTGACCATCGGCAATTGATAGCGCTCTCCCACCACGCAGAGACGCTCCTGCAAATTTTCATCGTTGGCAAACACAGCAAACAGCAGAATGACTGCGGGGCGGTTCTCAGCCAATAATATCTTTCTGACCAATGAATCATAGCAGACACCTTTTGTCTCATCTCCCTCGTCATTGACCGCAAACTCCACGACCACGATGTCCGGCGTCACGGTGCCGTCCCTGCACACATCGCGCTCATATCGTATCATGCCAAGCTCGGAGGGCGTGCCGCCCACGCCTGCCTTTATATAGTGAATGTTCTCATCTACGCCTTTTCCCGCAAGACGGCAAAGCCCCTCAAAGGTCTGATAGGCATAGCATTTGGTGTTGATGGGCACAGCGCCCGCGCCCTGCGTGATGGAGCCGCCGATAAAGGCGATGGTGATGTCCTCACCTCTTTTTGCCCGCTCTATGGCAGCTTTCAGGCGCGCATTGTTCCCAGTCTGCACCAGCGATTTGCTAAGCATTTGTTTGTATTCAGCGCACGAAAAATCAACGCGCGTCTCCTCCTCCGGCTCTGGTGCCGTGAAGCCATCATTCAAATAAAATTTCACTGTCGCAGACGCCTGCGCTGCTGCCCCGTCTTTCTGCGGCTCATCAAACACAAAGCGAAGCTGCCCCGGTATGTCATCATCCGCTGACCAGTCACACGCTGACAAGTTCAGCATATACTCCATGCCGTCCGCTGGAACTGCCATGCGAAGTGTCGTTCCAGAGCCATACATGTCTGACTTCCCATACATCTGAAAGACAAATTCCACGGTCTTGTCATGCGCGTCCATCTCCACGCTGACGCCAATACTGTGCACTACGCGCCGAAATCCCTCTGTCGTCGTGAGCATTCCAAGCATCTCTTCGTCTGTGATATTTCCAACGATACGCGCACTGGACAGCAGGCGCCCGTCATTTAAATAAATAAACTGCACACCGCTTCCGTCTGGCTGCGGCGAGCCTGAGATCTGTTTGTCTCTCATTATATAAAAGCCTGACCGCTTCTTTTCAGGATCTTTTGGTGCTTTCGGTCCTACCATACACTCTAACCTCCATATCGCTAAATATTTCCCGTCCGCCAGCTCTCTGCTGGTCCAAGATAGGACTCTGGCAGCACTGTATTCTCAGGATACAAAACAATCCGTTCCAGCACAATGCCGGGGTCCGCCGCATAGAAATACAACTGGTTTTCGCCCTTGCTAACAGAAATGCTAGACTCGATGATGCGGACATTGTCAAGCACGCCGCGGCTCCACTCTTCGCACGCGCTATCCGTATGGAACGACGATGAGACCGTGTCAAGCACGCTTGCAGGCTCGTCATTGACGCCAAAGGCAAGGCGCATGCGCATTCCTTTTTCCACTGGATTTCTGGATAGCAGATAAAACTGTACGACGTAATCTGCCGTGTGCTCCGCCACAAACGAATATCTCAGATACGGCGCCTCTTCCGCGCCAATCCACGATTTTGTCACAGGAAAAGCCTTCACAGCGGCACCCATTCTGCCGAGGTGTGCAAGGACCTGAAAGCCCTCCTCCCCCACATCCTTTTTCTCTGTAAAGCCGTCCGCATTCATGGCAATATAGCCCTGTTTCTCGATGTAGGCCCCCACTGTATAAGAATCCTCTGCCACCGTCTCCTCCGCGAGAAGCTCCAGCCGTCCAACCGTTTTTTCGCCATTGTCAAACAAGACAAAAATTTCTATCAGCGCACGCTCTCTGCCTGTTAATTTCGTTCTGTCACAAGTGACTGTAATCCTGTCCATTCCCTGTGTACAGCTCTCGACACTGCCCTTGGTTTTGTCAAAGCATACCCACGGCTTTTCGCACGCTATGCGGTAGGAGAAGTCCACCTCTCCGCGGCTGCCAAGCTCGATCACCACCTCTTTTGTATCTGGTCTGGTGAAATCATCATTGCAGGGATAACTGCTGTCCTGCCAGTGTTCCCCCAAATGAAATGCTTCCCCGCCCCGAAAGCTGACAATGATTTTTGCCATCGGAAGCGGAATCACCTCCTGCACTGACGGATACATCCAGTCGTGGGCGTCCCAGCTTCGAAAACCAGTGTGCGCAGAGTCCATCATATGATTCCACTTGCCGCCAGCCAGCGCGTGATAGGCGCGCACATACTGCCGGTCCTTCACCGCGTGCCGCTTTATGCTGGCAGCCAAAGCATTCGCTGCCATGCTGCCCTGTTTTGCATAAAAAGCATTCCAGCCCGCCTCAATGTGCATCAAAATCAGATGAAATGATGCCATCGCCGGGTAATAAATCATGCTGCAATACGCGTCCAGACACTCCTTTGGCATACGCTCGTTCAGCCGCTGTGCGGTCTCCATCAGCGCATGCACCTCATTCCAGACACGCTCACCCTCCCGAAAATGACAGGGATGATAGATCTCGGGCGCCATCGCCTCCGGGTGCCGCGCTGCATTCCATTTGGTAAATCCATCCAGAAGTACAAATAACTCTTGTTTGTCCTCCTCACTCAGGCGTTTTCCAAACTGTTGTTCAATCCACGCCTTTGCATATGCCTCGGTCTGATTGGGCTGGCTGTAAGTTTCATAATCATATGCCAAATCCATAAAATAGCACAGCGGATACTCGGCGCCCTTCACATCTCCCACATTGACAATCCAAAGCTCGCGCACGCCATACTCATACGCCTGCGTCATCTGCTCCCATGTCTTTGTCAGACGCGATGTGTTCTGCCACTCATAACTGATCGGACCGCCGTGATAGTCAAAATGATAATACATCCCATAGCCGCCGGAATGTGCCCTGTCCGCCTCCGTCGGCAGTCCTCTGGTGTTGCCGAAATTGTCCTCGCAGAGCAGCAAGATCACGTCATCAAGCTCCTCCCAGCCCCGCAGCCCCTCGCAGGTCTCGTCGCCATAGTAATAGTCCTCCACCTCTTTATAGATGGCAAGCATTCGCGGAATATCCTTCAAGTCCTTGTCCATATACTGACGCAGCAGCGCGTGCTGTGTCTTGATCGCGTCCTTGATTACCTGCACATTGTCCGCAAGCCCTGCATCCTCTGGCAGCAGCATCGAATCGCTCTCTCCACGCATTCCAATCGTAATCACATTTTCATACGGCTTGTTTCGCAAGATGCCGTCCTTCCAAAATTCTGTGATGGCCTCCTTGTTTGACAAAAAACTCCACGTGTTGTCCTCGCCGTATTTTTGGTAAATCCGCTGCCATTCCTCCCCGGCGCGGCAGAGCGGCTCGTGGTGCGAGGTACCCATGACAACGCCGTACATGTCCGCAAGCTCAGCACTCGCAAGCCCCGGTCCCTCCTCCGAAAAGACAGAGTCCCACATGGCAGGCCACAGATAATTGCCTTTGAGACGCAGCAGCAGGATAAAAATCTCCTCATATGCCTTGGCATTGACGCCGCCAAACGTCTCCATACACCAGTTTCCAAAAGCAGGCCACTCATCATTGATAAAGAAGCCGCGGTATTTTACGGAGGGCTCTTTGGAGAGAATCCCGTCCCCGACAGACACTCTCACCGTGTCCTTTTTCTCAGGAGACACATCTCCCCAGTAAACCAATGGCGACACCCCACACAACTCGGACAGCCGAAACATGCCGTAGATGGTTCCCCGCTTGTCACTGCCCGCGATGACCAATGCCTCCTTCACAGATGGCATCTGAGGAAATGGTGCGCTCACAACCTGTATCTGGTATACCTCCCGCTTCCCCTGAATCTGTGCGCCGCTCCATCTGCCCGATGCCTCCAGCATCTCCAGAAACGGGCTTTTCCCGAGCGTGGCAAAAATGACAACTCTGTCATTTTCACACTGGTTTGGCGCAGTGATCAGCGCGGGCTCGACGCCTGCCACCAGCCCAATGTCACACGCCACGCGCGCGCCTATCCGCTTTATGCCCTCATACGCCTGCGTTTCAATCAATAGCTGCGCAGGCTTGTTCTCAGGTGCTTTTTGTTCGAATATCGTAAAAGTATTCATCTGTATTCCTCTCAGTTAACGCTATTCAGAATATCCATTTATAATGATACCGTAAAATGACACACTTCCTTCTTGGTCAGCTCCAGACTGCGCGCGTCGGGCTGCGAACCGCCCATATAAATATGATAGGTTCCCGGATACAATACATGCTCACCCTTTTCATCATAGAGCATAAATGCCTCCTTTGGCAGCACTGCCTCAACCTGCTTGGACTCACCTGCCTTTAAGGGCACCTTCACAATCTTTTTTAACTGCGGATTCGGCGCCTCGTCCCGATCCAGACCAACATAGATTTGAACCGTCTCCGTGCCGTCCATCACTCCGGTATTTCTCACTTCTGCCCGCAGAATCACGCCCGCTTCCCCGCAGATGTCATCGGACACAAGTTTTGCATTCTCGTAGGAATACGTGGTATACGACAGCCCATAGCCAAACGGATACAACGCCTTCTGTTTCATATAGCGGTACGTTCTTCCCTTCATGGAATAGTCCTCAAACGCTGGAAGCTCTTCTGTCGTGCGATAAAATGTCACCGGAAGTTTTCCCTCTGGATTTGCCTCCCCAAACAAAATTCTGGCGATTGCCGCGCCGCCCTGCGCCCCCGGGTACCAGCCTTGCAGAATCGCGTCAAGATGCGCGTCCTCCCATGTCACCGCCATCGCACTTCCTGTCAAAAGCACCAAAATCACTGGCTTTCCGCTCTCTTTTGCAATTTTCAAGATATCGTGCTGCAAACCGGGCAGATTTAAGTTCGGCTTGTCCCCGCTTCCATATTCATTTCCAGTGTCGCCCTCCTCGCCCTCTAGCGAGGCATCCAGCCCCATCACCGCGATGATGACATCACTCTCCCTGCACACGCCGCGCACCTCAGAGGCACGATCATTTTCCTGCGCAAGCCCGCTTGTCCTGTCCTTGTACAGATGGCAGCCCTCTGAATAGAGCACGCGCACCTCGTCCCCGACATAATCCTGAATGCCTTCAAGCACGGTCACATAGCGCGATGCGGTTCCCTCATAGTTTCCAACTAACGCCCTGCGGTTGTCAGCGTTTGGCCCGATCACGCCGATGGTATGTAGTTTTTCCTTCTGTAGCGGCAAGATCTGGTTGTCATTTTTGAGCAGAACGACACAGCGCTCTGCCACCTGTTCATTCAGCCTGCGCATCTTGGGCGAATCCACGACCGTGTAGGGAATCTTGTCATATGGATTCTCCCCTTTCTCATCAAACACGCCCAGCTTCATGCGCGAGGTAAACAGGTTCACCACCGCCTCGTCCAGCCGTTTCTCATCCACCAGCCCCTCCTTCACTGCCTGTTCCAGATACAGAAATAAAGAGCCGCAGTTTAAGTCACACCCATTGTTCATGGCAAGGGAGACGGATTCCACCGGCGTCGCCGTCACGCAGTGCTGCTCATGAAAATCTTTGATCGCCCAGCAGTCCGAGGTCACATGTCCCTCAAATCCCCACTCTTTCCGCAAAATATCTCTCAAAAGACGCCCGCTTCCACAACACGGCTCCCCGTTTGTGCGATTGTAAGCACCCATCACCGTCTCCACACCGGCTTCCTGCACACATGCCTGAAATGCCGGAAGATAAGTTTCCCTCAAATCCTGTTCATTCACGCATGCATCGAAGCTGTGACGCACATCCTCAGGACCGCTGTGCACCGCAAAATGCTTGGCACACGCTGCTGTCTTGAGATACTTCTCATCATGCCCCTGCAGTCCCATAATATAGCGCACGCCAAGCCTGCTGGTCAGATAGGGGTCCTCGCCAAACGTCTCATGTCCCCTTCCCCAGCGCGGGTCGCGGAAAATATTGACATTGGGCGCCCAGAACGTCAGTCCCTTATAAATGTCTTCATCGTCCCCCTCCTGCTGCATGACAAACTTTGCCCGCGCCTCTGTGGAGACCGCATCGCCCACCTGCTCCATCAACTCCTCGTCAAACGCTGCCGCCATGCCGACCGCCTGCGGGAAAACGGTCGCTGTGCCCGCGCGCGCCACGCCGTGCAGCGCCTCATTCCACCAGTTGTACGCCTTGATGCCAAGCCGTTCGATCGCGGGAGCATGATGCATTGTCTGCATCACTTTTTCCTCCAAGGTCATCTGTGCGACAAGTTCCTCTGCGCGTCTGCGGTACGCTGCCGTCAATTCTTTATTCTGAACCAGCTCCATCCTGTGTTCCTCCTCATTCTTGATTTAAAATATTGTCATAAGTATACATTATTATAAATCACACCCTGTTTCCATACAATGATATTTACTCACAACTTTTTGATATATTCTACGATTGTACTAATCTGATAAATCTGCTATACTCATTGTAATAGTTGATTCTAAACAGCATTTTATGGGAGGGTACATAGTGTGAAAAATTTATTTTTCACACGGCAAATTTGTGCTTACGCCCAAATTCGCAGATTTTGGTAAGAATGGAGATTTTTATGAACTATATTCATTTCACTGGGTACGATGCGCAGCACACTGCGGACTTTGTCTTTGACATTGCAGAGGGCTATGACTGCTATCTGCTGCTGATTACCCACACGCCTGCCCGCTTCTGCATCAACGGAGCGATTGAAGAATACCCTGCACACTGCGCCATGCTCTACCCGCCGCACACGCCGATCTGGTACAGTGCGTGCACCGACTTTTACAGTGACGACTGGATTCGTTTCTCATCAGATGAAACCTTTGTCAGGAATTTTCCCCTGACGACTTGTCCGTTTCAAATCTCGGACCCGGAATATTGTCATAATCTCATGCAATTGCTCACATGGGAGACTTCGCTGTGGACAGGAACTTCCCGAATGTACCATTATGCAAAAGCAGAAGATGCCGCCGCACAGACCGACGCCAATGACAATCCGACAATCTCTTATCTTTTGCGCATTCTGTTCTTAAAGCTGCGCGATGATGTGCTGCACCATGCCGCCTCCTCCCACGACCATGAACTGCTGATGCTGCGGCGGCAGATTTCCAACAATCCGCAGTTTCCGTGGAGTGTCCGTGAAATGGCGCGGCAGCTCCATCTAAGCATGGGACATTTACAAATGCTTTACAAACGGCAGTTCGATATCTCTTGTATGGACGATGTCATTGACTTACGGCTGCGCAAGGCAAAAGATCTGCTCGCCTACACAGAACATAGCATTTCAGAGATTTCAGAGCAGTGCGGCTACAAAAACATAGAACATTTTTGCAGACAATTTCACAAAAATATCGGCATCACGCCCGGAAAATATCGAAAATCTTTAGACGCAAATGGCTTGAAAAAATTCTGAAAAATAGTTCATAATTAACACTTGTTTTGCACACGACGATTGTGCTATTATAGTAATATTAACAAATATTTTCACTTTCATCTCGATATCTTTTGTATATATTCCAATAGAATAAAAACATACAGAACGTCTGCATTGTGCAGACTGATACCATATAGATAGAAACGTGGAAAAACCGTGACAAAAATTTTAATCAAGAAATTGTGATAAAAGAGGTGTAAACAGATTATGCATGTAGCAATATGTGATGATAATGTAGCAGACCGCAAGCATTTAGAGCGGCTGCTCTCGAGGGAATCCGACAAGCGTGCCGGCACGCCAAATATCCTGTATGTGGACTCCTACGGCGAGAAGATGCACTTTCTCGCCAATCCCCTGAAGTATAACCTGATTTTTATGGACATGAGTTCCGAGCCCGGCATCGTAGAATTTATCTTGGAACATTTAGAAGAAATGGGCTACCATGCACCGCTGGTCCTGTATTCAGACAAGATTGACTATACTGCGCTGCCCAACTTGCCAGACTATGTGGTGCATGCCAGAAAACCATATATCCCAGACCCCCTGCCCGAATTTCTGGCGCTGGGCGACGCCAATGTCTCCGGGCATGTGGTCTCCATCAGCGTACATAAGAACTCCGTGCTCATTCATGTGCCCAAATACATGATACTGTACGCCCTCGAGGGCGCCCGCACCTGTACGCTGTATCTGACGGACAACACCACCATTGATGTCGATGAAAAAATTGATGAACTCCGCCAGATTTTTGAACCGTATGAAGAATTTGAACGTGTCAATAAAAATAGTATCGCCAACTTTAAATATGTGAACACCGTCACGCCTGTCGCGCTGGTGATGCAGGACAACAAAGAGTTAAAAATATCACTTTTGCGCTACCGGGAATACAAATGGATGAAACAGGAAATCGACGAGCAGGCATAATGTCAAATCGTAACGATCACGCCGCCGTCATTGGCGTACATACTGCTCACCCCGGCGGCGTCCAGGATCAGTGTCTCCTTGAAATGCAGCTTCTCCTCAATGTGGCGGCGCACACACTCCGCTGCCTTGAGATTGTTGCAGTGCGTGATCATCAGCCGTTTCTTCCCCGCCTCCACAGCTTCCGCAATCGCGGTCTCCGCCATCTTTGCCAGCGCCTTTTTCATTCCGATGCTCTGCCCGAGCTGAATGATGCTGCCATCATCTGCGCCCATTACCGGCTTGATATTAAGCGTGGAGGCCACAAGCGCCTTGACGCCAGAAAGCCTGCCATTTTTCCGCAGCGTATCCAGATTTTCCAGCACAAAATAGGTGTTCATCTCTTTTACAAATTGTTCTATCTGCGCTGTAATCTCCTCAAACGCAAGCCCCTGCGCTTCCAACTCCATAATTTTATAGGCAATCTGCGTCTCTCCACAGGCAGCCGATTTGGAATCAATGACATAAATGTCCTTCTCCCCATACTTTTCATGATACAGATTTTTCCCAAGAACAGCGCTATTGTAACTACCGCTGAGTTTTGAGGAGAGCGTAACTACATACACACGTTCTGCTTCTGTCTCGTATGCCGTGCGGTATCTCTCCGGTGAAGGACATGCGGACTTAGGGCACTCTGGACAGGATGCCACTGCGTCGAGAAACTCCCGCTGGTCAAACGCCATATTGTCCTCTTTCTCATAACAATCCCCCACGATCAGCGTCAGCGGCACAATCTCAAACCGCTCGTCGTTTTTTAAATCCTGCGGCAGTTCGCAGCAGCTGTCAACAACTATCTTATATCTCATCGGTGTCTACCTCTCATTTCTCAAAACTATATTATCTAGTATCCATAACTATGTATTATCTTATCATATATCACATTATTTGAAAAGCACTTTTCTCAAAAACTTGCTGCCAAAACTTGAAGTTTCCTGTAAATACCAGTATACTAAAGTATACGCTCGCATGAAAAAGGAGAACATCATGATTGCACTAGAGATTAAGATTACCAAAAATATTATGAACGCGCTGCTCTTGTCCGAGCAGTTTGATTCTTTTCTGGTGGAGGAGGCTGTGATCACCACCTACAATACCTTCCACATTGACGGGCATCTTGTCAAGGACTTTTACAGCAGTGAGGAGTGGGCGCAGCTTGAACACAATCATCAGTCCGCCGTCTTTTCCTCCTGGAAGGACATCCGCTCCTTCTGCTTCCAGCTCATCAAGGGCAAAAAGACGCCTGTATCCTTCAAGGTAGTGCTTCACGCTGCACCTGAGATGATTGAAAAAATAGCTGCAAATCCAGAATGCGGAGTTGCAGCCAGCCTGATTCGCTCACTCGTCCTCAATATCCGCTATGACAACGGGAAAGTGACCTGCATCACTGGCAGCGCCTTTACCACCTTTGTCATGGACAAGAGTGCAGAAACTTTGTGGGACGCTTATGTGCGCCAGCTCTTGTCCAGCTTTGGACTCGATTTCGAGGAACGAATTTAAAACCCGTGCGGGTCTGTGCATAAAAAGCTTATGCCCTGGTCATTTTAGAACGGAATACAAGACTTGCCAGATATCCAAAAATCAGCGCGGCGCTGCACCCCACTGCACCGTTTGTAAAGCCTCCCTTGAACAGTCCGATAAAGCCATCCTTGTCAACTGCCTCCTTCACGCCTTTCATGAGGATATTTCCGTAGCCCAGAAGGGGAACATTCGCGCCCGCGCCCGCGTATTCTGCAAAAGGTTCATACCAGCCAAAGAAGCTGATCACTGCCCCTGTGCAGACAAGCAGCACCATCACACGCCCGGGCAGCATCTTTGTGCGGTCCAGAAAAATCTGGGCAAGGGCACAGACAACGCCTCCGACCCAAAATGCATTGATATAATCCATCATCATAAAACCACATACCTTTCCTATTGATGTTTGTTTGGAAATAGTATGTGGCTTTTTTTATATTTTATTCTATTTCAACCGCTTCGCAAGCTCCATGACAATCTCGCGGATATTTTTGTTTTCACACTCAATCGTCAGATTGGCATATTTTTCATATAAAGGCACGCGCTCATCATACAATTCGCGCAAAGTCTCGCCTTCCCGAAGTACCACGCCACGTTCCGCAAGGTCCCCTAGGCGTTCCCTGATGCCCTCGTACGATAATTTCAGATAGCAGATTGTGGCAATGCTGCGCAGATGGTCCATCGCCTGTTCATGGTAGACCGCGCTTCCTCCAGTCGCGATCACCGCCGTTTTGGGATGCAGCGATGCGTTTACCCTGCCCTCAATCGCAAGAAACCCGTCAAGCCCGTACTCCTGTATCAAGTCATGCAGCTTCTTCCCCTCCTGCTCCTGTATGACAAGATCCGAATCCACAAATGCCATTCCCATATTTTTAGCGAGCACCACACCGATCGTACTCTTGCCTGCTCCGGGCATCCCGATCAACACAATGTTCTTTGTCCTCAACGTACCTCACTCCCAGATCTTCATTCCCCTAGATATGCGACCACTTCGACCTCACAGAGCACACCCTTTGGCAAATCCTTCACTGCCACGCAGCTTCTTGCCGGATTCTGTGTGAAATACTTCGCATAAACCTCATTAAACGCTGCAAAATCCTGAATATCCGCCAAAAAACAGGTCGTCTTAACCACCTTGTCATAGTCTGCGCCCGCTGCCGCCAAGATCGCGCCCACATTTTTCATAGACTGCTCTGCCTGCGCGGTGATGCCCTCTGCCTCCACATTCCCCGTCGCCGGGTTGATGGGAATCTGCCCGGATGCATACAGGAAATCTCCTGCAAGAACCGCCTGTGAGTAGGGGCCAATCGCTGCTGGTGCCTTGTCTGTACTTATTTTTCTCATGATATTCTCCTCCTGTTTTCCACTTTTGAAATCTTCCTCGTTACACCTCCGGCTCGTCAAATGCCACTGTGACATAGTATCCTCTCGTGTTTTCCTCCACGGAGACGACTGTGCCGCTCTTGGACTGAAGCCTGTCCCGAAATGGGATATTTCCCGACATCGCGACTGCCGGATTGATGGTATAATAATAATTGCTCGGCAGAACGCCCTCTGTGACGGTGACGCAGTCGCCCTCCTTCACTTGTCCGGGACGCTCCATTTTGAAATCCATCTTGCGCATATATCTCACTTCCTTATATAGTATCTTGTGCCAAACTGTCCAAAATGTCAAGACAAAAAATGTCAAGACAAAAAAACCGAGAATCTTTCCCGGCTTTTTAAGGATATCGAACTTTATAACATAATGTCAACCCGTGTGTTCGTCGGCTTCGCGGGTTGTTTTGAGTTGACCATAAAAATTGTGCGCGCACTGTTACGGTAAACCGCCGCATCACTGATGCTGCGCGTCAGCGACGAAATCTTCTGTGATAGCTGAAAACAGCCTGTTTTCGTCACTGTAGTGTTCCCGCCGCTCATACGGTTTAATTCATTGGTGAGCTTTTCAATCTCGGTATTAAAATTCAATCTGTCCGAAATCGAAAAATGTCCGTTGATGACCTGACTTGAAAGCCCCTCCATCTTTTTCATCATGTCCTCAAGCTCTGTCTCGCCGTTAAAGCTCTCCTCATCGCTCTCTGCGTCGTCCTCTTCCTTCTCCGCCTGCTTCTCTAGCTGCATACTGCGCTTGAGACCGGCTGCCGAGATCGAGATCATCACAGACTCGTCATCAAGCTCTTGGTTCTCCTCGGGAACAGCGCTGTTTACCTTCATCGCATGCTGCTGCCCCTTGCCGTTTGATCCAGAGTTGTCGATTGCTGCCGCTGCCCTGTTTGTCAAGACAATGTTTGCATTTCTTACCTCCATAGACGCTCCTTTCCCTTATATATGCCGTGCAGAACCCCTCCTTCTGCACCGTCATGTTAAGATCATTTATAAGTCTTGAACTTATGGTGTTTACTTATGGCATTTATCTATGTTAACTGCCCTTGTATATTATATCGAACTATTTGCAAAAAAATTTAGACTATTTTCTGAATTTTTCAAACAATTTATACAATTCATTCTTTCGTCTGAATTTTCTCACAATTTCGTCTTATGCGAGTGACTCTATCACTACCCCATGGGCGATTCCCGGTACATTCTGCCCCTCATTAAAAGATGTCTTGTTGAGCAGCGCCCCTGTTGGCACAAACAGTATCCGCTTCCATTCTCCCTTGGCAAGTTTGGGCAGAATATGCGCCGACAACACGACCGCCGAGCAGCCGCAGCCGCTTCCGCCCGCGTGCACGTCCTGTTTCTCTGTATCATAAATCAACAAGCCGCAGTCATAGTGTCTGTCGCTGATATCGATATTTTCCTGCGAGAGCAGTTCAAACAGTGCCTGCTGCCCAACGCTGCCCAAATCCCCTGTAAAGATGGCATCATAATCCTGCGGCTTTCTGCCAAAATCTTTCAGATTCCCCGCAATCGTCCACGCCGCGGCCGGCGCCATCGCACAGCCCATATTAAAAGAATCTTTAATGCCGAAATCCTCAATCCGCCCGATTGTAACCCCGGTGATGCCCACTTTATTCTGATACTTGCCCTCGTACTCGTTCTTGATGGTCTTGCCGGACACGGACTTCCCTGATGCATGAATGTGCTGCAACAAAAATCCTGCGCTGCCCGTCACGGTCCAAGATGCATAGAGCGGGCGCTGTCCGCCGTACTCGAGCGGATAGCGGAACTCCTTCTGCGCGCTCGCAAAGTGACTCGAGGTCAGGCTGATCACACGCTCCGCGTACCCTGCCGCCACGCTCATACTCCCCAGACACAACGATTCCCCGCAGGTCGAACATGCACCATAAAGCCCAAACAGCGGAATATTATAATCCACAAGCCCAAAAGAGCTTGCGATATTTTGTCCGAGCAAATCGCCTGCGTACAAGTAACGGATATCGCCTGCCTCCGCCCCCGTCTTGGACAAGGTGAGCGCCACTGCCTCCTTCTGAAGCGCACTCTCTGCCTTCTCCCATGAATCCGCTCCGAACATATCATTCTTATCCTCACTGACCTTGTCAAAGCTGCCCGACAACGGTCCCTCATTCTCCATCTGCCCCACCACAGAGCCGCTGCCCATAATCAGCACAGGGCTGCCATACGACACGCTCGATTTGCCGAGCGCCTGATTTTTTGATGTATTATTTTCCACGAAATAGCCTCCTGTCTGTCACTTGATTTCACCGACTGTTCTAAAATATAAGAATATTCTGCCGTAAAACATTAAATTTATACTTCCCGCGCACCAAAAAAGCATCTGCCCTTCTCTCGTCTGGCAAATGCTCTTATATTCTAACATATTTAATACAATATTTTTAGCCGCTTTATCATCAGCTTATAGGTCTCCGAGGATTTCATTTTTAAAAAAATATCCTGAAAAGCGCCTGTGCTAAAATACGCTATCGCTTTACTTACCTTCTTCTTGACCAAATCATATTCGTGCAGCGACTTTAGATACTGGATTGTCTGATGAAACGTGATTCCCGTAGGAAAATAGATTCCATTGGTTCCCTTTCCTTTAAAACAGGAATCATGATCATACACCGGATACAAGCCGACAATCTCATTGTTGCACATCTCCACGCCAAAATTATCCCTGTTTCTGTCAATATTCAACGTGATGTAGTCCATAATCTGCATTAAGATAAACTGTTCCGCGTCCAACGCCATCAAAAACTGATAACTCGATGACTTATAAGACATCGTGACCTCATTATGATAGCTCATAATGTCCCTGTAATGAACCAGCTCACTATTTTCAGAGGTTAAAATCTTGCATACGGAACAATCCCGCTCATAGATTCTCTCATACCAGTACCGTGTCGGGCTTTTCAAGCCCAGCACGGACGCAATCACAGCAGACACAATCTCCGAGCGGATTTCATCTACGGTTTCCTCCTTAAACAGAAGAATCTGCTGGTCGCGGTGAAGATAACACTTGGGTTTGGTACCCTTATTGCACAGCTCACCTGTATACAATTTATCCCCCAGCTCGATTGTATCCACAACCCCCGTCAGCGCAACCTGTGCAACCTGCGCTGAAAAACGGTTGGCATACAGATTTACGCTGTCCCAGCTCTCCTGCGAGATGACGGATTTAATCCAGTAATTATCGCGGTAGCTCAACGCCCTGCTGATAATACTGATATTCACATCGGACTGGTCATCTACGCCGCAGGAGGTCAAAATCTCCTTGCAATAGACTCTGTTCATCGAGAGAACCCGCAGGGAACAAAACTTCCTGACGCTGTCAAAAGTGTATCTGCCGTCTTGGCGTCTGATGCAGATTGGGATATAGTTCTCATTTAACAACTCAATCTCGCGTGTCTTCATGTCGAACCTGAATACCTGTATGTCTTTGTACATCAAGAGATATTCCATGTTTCATTTTTTCCTCCAAAAAGCCAGCACCTTCTGTCCTGATACCGGTGATATGCATTGCATCTTCTCATTCAACTTTGCCTGACAGGATTTGTCCTTGCCTGCATGGCTCAGAGATGGCAGGTTCACGCTAATTTTATTTAGTATAACACAGACGCGGGGACAAAACAATGTTATCCTGAAATATCTCCACGGTAAACGCAGGCTTTTATGTATTCCTGGATTTTCTCTTTTTTATCAAGTGCCTCTGGCGGAAAAAGAATCGTATTCCCGCCCAACTCATGTATTCCTTTTTCAAAGGTTACTCTTGTACGAATACTGCTCTCCGGAAAGAATAAAACGACCGTCTTTCCTTCTAAATGCTTTACCTGACTCACATCAACTGAAAACTTAGGAATTGTAGGAAAATAAGTGATGCAGATTGCGCAGGATATTTCTTTGAGGTGAAATTGCTAAAGCAATTGTCAAAAAATGTAGGCGCAGCGGGCTACGGCGAGGCTTTTTGGCATGCATAATCAGAGAAATAGCCAAGTCAAGATGCGTCAGTTATTTTTCTACAGTTCCTTATCTGCCAATTTGAATATTTCATATATCTCTTCTTGGGAAAAATCATCTAGTACAGCGTTGCTTAAATAATAATGAATAATTATTGCTTTTTTATTGTAGTCGGTGCATAATAATTTTATCACTGAAGAATGGATGTGTTATTGTGCGAAGGAAAACAATTGATACGATCCCGGTTTTGTCAGATGCCATGAAAAGCATATTATCTGCTTTTTCAAAAAGCCGCTCCCTTCCGTCAGGGCTAGTCAAAAGAGCCAGCATTGTCCTGCTTGCGTCACAGGGGGAACTCAACCAGAATATTGCATCACAAGTCGGGCTTCATTATAATAATGTTTCTACCTGGCGCAGCCGGTTCCTCGCGGCCCTCCCAGCCTTGCGGAAGGTTGAGACGGATGCTCCGGAAAAGCTCGAAGATGAAATACGGACAGTCCTGACCGATAAAAAGCGCCCTAGCGCCCCATCTGTTTTTACGCCGGACCAGATCATGCGGATTATCAACCTTGCCTGCAGCAACCCAGATGATTTCGGGTACGAAGTAAGTCAGTGGAGCCTTCCGCTGTTAGTGGCAGAAATTAAAAAACAGGGGATCGCTGAACAGATTTCTGTGAAATCTGTCAGCCGTTTTTTAAAAATGAGGTAGATTTACATCCCCACAAAATCCGTTACTGGCTTCATTCTTCGGAAAAGACGGAATCCCCGGAATCTTTTGCGCGGAAAGTAAACGAAATCTGCGGCCTGTACCAGGGCGCCCAGGAACAAAGCCGGAAGGGTGCATACGTTGTTTCCACGGATGAAATGACCGGGATACAGGCGCTGGAACATAAATATCCTGACAAGCTCCCATTACCCGGCCAGTGTGCCAAAATGGAGTTTGAATATATCCGTCATGGAACGACCAGCCTCATCGGGTTCTTTGATGTCGCAACGGGCCGTATGGAAATGCTGTATTGAAACTCCACACGCACAGTAGAGGATTTTGTGGAAGCCGTAAAAGCATTGGCAGGGACAGACCCGCAAGCTCCATGGACATTTATATGCGACGGCCTGAATACCCATAAGTCGGAAGCCCTTGTCCGCTTTGTGGCAGAAGCCTGTGGCCTTAGTGAGGAACTGGGTAAAAAAGGGAAAACAGGGATCCTTAAAAGTATGGAAAGCCGGGCGGATTTCCTGCATGATCCTTCCCACCGGATCCGCTTTGTCTATACTCCGAAACACAGTTCCTGGATGAACCAGATTGAGATATGGTTTGGCATCATCAACCGGAAACTGCTGAAGCGGAAAAGCTACCTGTCAACAGAAGAACTGGAAGCAAGCATCCTGCGCTTTATTGAACAATACAATCTTACAGCACACCCATTTAAGTGGACATATGCCGGGATACCATTAGCGATTTAATCACTAATATTTAAGCAATGCTGTACTAGTTTCTTCTTAATTACCCTTATTACATGGTGCTAGCACCATGTATATATTCAATAAGGAAGAATAATTTTTCACTACCACCACTACACTATAAATGTAAAGCTATATTTCCGTTTTCAGCAAAGAATACATCTTCATGTCGATAGCTTTACCATTTTTTACAGCATTGCTTCTCAATGTACCCTCATACTGGAATCCTGCCTTTTCAAGCACTCGGCAAGAAGCAATATTGTATGCAAATGGCTCTGCATATATGCGGATAATATCGCTCTTATCAAAAACGCATTCACAAATCTGTTTTACGGCTTCGGTCATAATCCCTTTTCCCCAGTATTCTTCTGCAACATAATACCCTAACCCGGATAAACCGGAAAAGATTTTGCAATTCCTCCACATTTCAAGTACAATAAAGAAAAACGTTGGAGGATGTGTTCATGTTACTTAC
>KE159532.1:135377-136276 GCA_000403215.2 Lachnospiraceae bacterium A4 | reverse complement strand
AAAAACCTTGTGCTTATACCAGCATTGGCATAGGTATTTTTCTTACGCAAAAAATTTTGCCATTTTGCGCAAGATTTCATTGTTAAGTGCCTAAAATAGCCGTTAAAAGAAAGCTTAGCAAACTATTGGCACTCCCAAAAGAAAATCTTGTTTTTTTTACTGATGAAAACATCCTAGACGAGCCTGACTACTCAAATTTGATATCCCATGAAAATATTCATGATGATAATTTTGACGAAAAACGACAACGTAAAAAAGCAATAGATGCTTCCAAAATGCTTTTCCCTATCGAAGGGTTAGCCGAAATTAGAGAAAAAATGTATGACAAAGTACAAAAGGAAAACAATATTTATGACCCAGAATTTGAAAAAGAACTAGAATACAGGTTGTCAAAACTCGGAGATATTTATAAACAGGAATTTTATCGCAACCGTTCCAACCGTAAACCTGATAATATCTTATCGAACAGAGAATTAGACCTTCTAGCTTTAGAATCAATGGAACGATCATTCGCTTATAAAAATTCACAAACTACAGAAATACTATCTCCTTCCATAACTAATAACGAAGAACACCTTGATCTGAGCCAGGGTCTCATTAAATCTCATTCACCTGTTTCAAAATCTACTCAATCAAAGAAATACCTGTACACCAAATGGGGCATCTATGAAATGCCTGATCCTTATAAGGTAGTTCTAAAAAGAGGACCACGTGATGATTTAAAAAAAGCTTAAAGAGATTAAAATAGTTATAATTTCACAGCCCTGTCATAATGTATTTATCTAGGCAGCTGGTAGGGCGGCGCTACCCGTTCCGAGTCTTGCGGAAGGGGGAAAATTATGAGTACATACGAAGAATTCATGGTTCTGCTTACATTTTCGATACTTGTTGTTGCCATT
>KE159532.1:100809-135237 GCA_000403215.2 Lachnospiraceae bacterium A4 | reverse complement strand
ATCCGCAGGATGTTATAGGCAAACTTCCTGATCAGCGCCAGATTGTGCTTTGATTTCTTTGCCGGTGACCTGTCTTCACGGAATGCATCATCCAGTACATGGTGCAGACGGTTCTCAACCGCCCAGTGTTCCCTTTTTATCCTCCCCATTTCTTCTGCTGTCAGTTCCATGTCCGAGATCATCCCTGTTTCCTGGATATCTTTCCCTGTCTCTTCATCCTGGACCGGTTTCGGCCTCCGCCTTGAACCTTTTTCCAGAAATGTTTTTATATCCGGCGTAATGTCGTTTCCCTGCCCGTCCCTTTCTACTGGTATCCGTATCTGCCTGGCTAATCCCACTGTTTTTACAAAGGGCCATTCTTTCTGCGTCTTTGTCAGGAGGCTGCATTCCCGGCATACGCTGTACCACCGGTATTCCTGTCTGTCACGGTTCCTCTCCTTCCGGCTGATTTCTTCATATTTCTCCTGCATCCCGGGATATCTTGGTCTGTAGTTCTAGTCCTCCTTCGTTCTTTTATAGTCTTCTGACATTTCCCCGAAATATTTTACGATCTCCTCATAAGACTGCGGTTGGTTCTTTTTGACCATCAGTACAAAATGCCCCTCTTGGGACAGGATCTGTTCCATGATCTGCGTCTGGGTTCCCACCGCGTCTGCCGTGACGACGCTTCCCTTGATATCCAACAGTTTCAACAACTCCGGTATCGCTTTGATCTCACAGTCCTTATTCTTTATGGGCATCTGCGCTGCCACCAGCCCCGTTGCCGCATCCACCGCATTCAGAATCATCGGTGCCCGGAAATCCTTCACTTTCTCCATTCCAGCCCGCAGTGCCTTCCCGTCAACCGCAAGGTGGATCCCTTTCGTATCCATGATTTCCCCGATCCATTCCATGAATTCCAGCGCAAACAGTTCCTCATCGATCCCTGACAGAAGACGGCATGCTGTGGATGGGGAGGCGATGCCATTCTTTAATGGAAGATATTCCCTCAATTCTTCCAAATGCTTTTTACACCATTTCAGGCTCCGGCGTATGGTCGTCCTCCCCGCCAGGAAACCGGCCACCAAGCATACCAGCACTTCCGCATGGTCATGTTTTGTTTCCCTGCCGCACCTGGGGTCCGGCACCGCCCTCATATATTCCACAAGCGGCTTTGTCCGGAATCCGTTTTCAGCACATGGAAAGGTCCACTCCCGTTTTTCCCAACAACTGTTCCTGTTCCGGGCTGATCTTTGATACCGCCCTTTCTTTTCCAATGTACAGCAGGTAAATGCTTTTCAGCACCTGCAGTTCCTGCAGCCCCACTCCGTGTTCTTTATACATACGCCTGCTCAGGGATGAGGCCTGGGCGTTAAACTGATAGTGGAAATCCTGTTCCGGCTTCAGCTTCCTTTCTTTCGTAAGGTAAGTTTCCGGCGACCACTTCCACAGGATGATGGAAAGGACATCCTCCCAGTCGTCTCCCAGGGGCTTTTTCCACCCCTGGGGGCAGAGCTGCCATACTGCCTGGGAAAATCCGTATTCCTTCACTTCGATCCCGCCCAGGGATATTTTTTTCTTTCCGCTTTTTATGACCCCTTCCGGTGTGATGATACCAATATAGGTATCTACCGGCTGGGGGTATTTCTTTCCGGGGACGCGCCTGGATGTCCGCTTATAGAGATAATAGGTATCCCCTTTCTTTTTCACTGTAGTTCCCCGTGTCCGCTGCTCCTGCACCCAATCCGGGTATCTTTTTTCTGCTGCTGTCATAATATCCTCCTTTCTATATAGGTAGCATATACCTATATTATATAAATATTATACCTCTACAGGGCGAAAAAGTCGAGGGATATGGAAAATATGTATAGCTTCCATATCCCTCGTAAAAATGCCGTGTCTATTAGTTTCAATTATTCTTCGTGAAACAACCCTGGAACATTCATGTTCGAGTACCCCATCAGACTCTCATCGACCTCTCTTGCACACTCGCGCCCCTGACGGATTGCCTTGACCACCAGCGACTGCCCTGTGTGCATGTCGCCTGCGACAAAGATATTTTCCGCGCTGGTTCTGTAACTGCCCGGCTCTGTCTTTACATTGGTGCGGGCGTCCGTCGCAAGCTGAAACGCATCTGTGACATATTTCTGGCTGCCAAGAAACCCTGCTGCGATGAGTACAAGCTGTGCTTCAAGCACCTGTTCGCTTCCCGCAATCTCCTTCATGCGCATACTGCCGGTTTCCGGGTCTTTTTCCCATGTGAGCTTCACAAGCTTCACACCGCATAAATTCCCGTCCTTATCCTTTAGAAACTCCTTGACTGTCGCTTCATAAATTCGAGGGTCCTGTCCAAATAGTGCGATTGCCTCCTCCTGTCCGTAGTCCGTCTTGCAGACCTTGGGCCACTCCGGCCAGGGATTGCTGGCGGCTCTGGTGTCTGGGGCTTTTGGCATCATTTCGACCTGCGTCACAGATTTTGCCCCAAGCCTGATTGCAGTGCCAACACAGTCATTGCCTGTGTCGCCGCCGCCGATAATCACGACATCCTTATCTTTTGCAGAGACATAGGCATGATTTGCCAGCCCGGAATCCAGAAGGCTCTTTGTGACTCCCGTGAGAAAATCCACCGCAAAATAAATGCCCTTCGCATCGCGTCCGGGTGCGCTTAAATCCCTTGGATTGGAGGCGCCGCACGCAAACACAATCCTGTCAAATCCCTCCACAAGCTTCTTGGACTTGACATCGCGCCCGATATCTGTATTCGTGAAAAACTGGACGCCCTCCTCCTTCATCACCTGAATCTTACGTTCAATGATGTGTTTTTCGAGCTTCATATTTGGAATCCCATACATCAAAAGTCCGCCAAGGCGGTCACTGCGCTCAAACACAGTGACATTGTGCCCCCGTTTGTTGAGCTGGTCTGCCACGGCAAGCCCGCAGGGGCCGCTGCCAATCACCGCGACGGTCTTGTTTGTGCGGACTTTGGGCGGTCTGGCAGCCGCAAGCCCAGTCTTGTAGGCATGTTCAATAATGGCATACTCATTTTCCTTTGTCGCGACCGCATCGCCATGCAGCCCGCAGGTACAGGCATGTTCACAGAGCGCAGGGCATACTCTTGCCGTAAATTCTGGAAAATTATTGGTTTTCTTGAGGCGGTTATAGGCGCGCTCCCAGTTTCCTGTATAGACCAAATCATTCCACTCGGGCACCAGATTATGCAGCGGACAGCCAGAAGTCATCCCGGCAATCGTCATCCCTGCCTGACAGAACGGCACGCCGCACTCCATACATCTTGCGCCCTGCTTCTGCTGTTCCTCCATAGGAAGATGCTCATGAAATTCATTAAAATGTTTGATTCTCTCCTCTGGCGCTTCCGCCATCGAAGTTTTTCTCTCAAAATCTAAAAATCCTGTTGGTTTTCCCATTTCACAGTGTCCTCCTGTCTTACTTGTGCGTGTTGGCATAAAATGCCTCAATCTGCGCCTGCTCTGCGCTGAGCCCCTTCTCCTCCATCTGCACGATGGTCTTGAGCATTCGTTCATAATCATAAGGAATAATCTTCTTAAATTTGGGCAGATACGCGCCAAAATCCGCCAAAATCTCTCTGCCCTTCGCAGAAGCTGTACACGCTACATGTTCTTCAATCATCTCTTTTAGCTCGATCACATCATATTTGCTTGTAATCTCGCTCATGGAAATCATCTCTTTGTTGACGCGCATATACAGATCATTCTCCTCGTCAAGTACATACGCGATGCCGCCGCTCATGCCTGCGGCAAAGTTTTTGCCAGTGCCGCCAAGCACCACGACGCGCCCGCCTGTCATATACTCACAGCCGTGGTCGCCCACACCCTCGACTACCGCAAGCGCGCCCGAATTTCTGACGCAGAAGCGCTCTCCTGCCACGCCGTTGATAAACGCCTTGCCGCTCGTCGCGCCGTACAGTGCCACATTGCCGACAATGACATTCTCGTCCTGTTTAAAACGGCTTCCTTTCGGCGGATAGACAATCAGTTTGCCGCCGGACAAGCCTTTTCCAAAATAGTCGTTGGAATCGCCAGCCAGCTCCAGCGTGAGCCCGCTTGGTATAAATGCGCCGAAGCTCTGTCCCCCCGCACCATGACAGTGCACTTGGAAAGTATCTTCCTCCAAGGTATCATGATACCGCTTGGTGATCTCTGAGCCAAAGCTTGTGCCAAAAGAGCGGTCTGTGTTCGTGACTTCCACCGAAATGCTTTTCTTTTTGCCAGCCGCAAGCGCGCCGCCAAGCTGTTTTAACAATACTTTTTCGTCCAGCGTTTTTTCCAGTTCAAAATCATAGACCTGTCTGGGGTCAAACACCGCTTTTTGCGCCTGATAAGGATTGTTTAAAATCAGACTTAAATCCAGCTTCACCGTACCCTGCGGCAGTGTCTCTTTCATTTTGAGTAAATCTGTGCGTCCTACCAGCTCGTCAACGGTTCTGACCCCGAGTTTTGCCATATACTCCCGAAGCTCCTGCGCGATAAACCGCATGAAATTCATGACGTATTCGGGCTTGCCCTGAAAGCGCTTGCGCAGCTCTGGATTCTGTGTCGCAATGCCTACCGGACAGGTGTCGAGGTTGCACACGCGCATCATCACGCAGCCCATTGCCACCAGCGGCGCCGTCGCAAAGCCAAACTCCTCCGCGCCAAGCATCGCTGCGATGGCAACATCACGTCCTGTCATCAGCTTTCCATCGGTCTCGATGCGGACTTTATTTCTCAGTCCGTTTTGTATCAACGTCTGGTGCGTCTCTGCAAGCCCCAGCTCCCACGGCAGCCCTGCATTGTGAATCGAACTCTTTGGCGCCGCGCCTGTACCGCCGTCATAGCCGGAGATTAATACCACCTGTGCGCCCGCCTTTGCGACGCCTGCCGCAACAGTGCCGACGCCCGCCTCCGATACCAGTTTGACACTGATTCTTGCATCTTTATTCGAATTTTTGAGGTCATAAATCAATTGCGCCAAATCTTCTATAGAATATATATCATGATGCGGCGGCGGTGAGATCAGGCCGACGCCGGGTGTGGAGTGCCTCGTCTTAGCCACCCACGGATATACTTTGCCCGCCGGCAGATGCCCGCCCTCGCCGGGCTTTGCTCCCTGCGCCATCTTGATCTGGATTTCCTGCGCGCTCACCAGATATTTGCTGGTGACACCAAACCGCCCGCTTGCTACCTGCTTAATCGCCGAACAGCGGTTAAGCCCCTCCGGGCCGGAAACCATACGGTCTAAATCCTCGCCGCCTTCGCCGGAATTGGATTTGCCGCGCAGCCGGTTCATTGCAATCGCAAGCGTCTCATGCGCCTCTTTTGAGATCGAGCCGTAGGACATTGCCCCTGTCTTGAAACGGGTAACAATGCGCTCCACAGACTCCACCTCGTCGATGGGAATGCTTTTTTTCGGATAGTTAAAGTCCATCAGCCCCCGAATATTATGAATGCTGTTCTCGTCGTCGAGCATACCAGAATACTGTTTAAACAGTTCATAGTCCCCTCTTTTCGTTGATTGCTGCAACATATGAATGGTAGCTGGATTATACAGATGCTCTTCCCCGCCGCCGCGCGATTTATGCTGTCCGGGACTGTCCAGCGTCAAATCTGTCGCAAGCCCCAGCGGGTCAAACGCCAGCGAATGCAGGGCGTCCACTTCGTCTGCGATATCCTGCAAGGTAATCCCGCCTACTCTGCAAACGGTATTGGTAAAATACCTGTTCACCACCTCCGCATCTATGCCGATTGCCTCAAAAATCTGCGAGCCCTGATAGGACTGTATCGTGGATATGCCCATTTTGGACGCAATCTTGACAATCCCATGCAGAATTGCATCATTGTAGTCATCTACAGCGGCGTGATAATCCTTATCCAGCATTCCGTTGTCAATCAGCTCCTTGATGGTTTCCTGTGCCAGATAAGGGTTCACCGCACAGGCGCCATAGCCGATGAGCGCCGCAAAATCATGAACCTCCCGCGGTTCGGCTGACTCGATAATCAGCGCGACACTCGTCCGCTTCTTGGTGCGGAGTAAATGCTTCTGCATCGCAGAAACCGCCAGCAGGGAAGGAATCGCGACATGATTTTCGTCCACACCGCGGTCTGAGAGAATCATAATGTTGACGCCTTCGCGGTACGCGCGGTCAGCCTCCACATACAGATGGTCAATCGCGCGTTCCAAACTGGTGTTCTTATAGTAGATAATCGGAATGACCTCCACTTTGAAGCCTTCGCGTTTCATATTCTTGATTTTTAGAAGGTCTGTGATCGTCAGAATCGGGTTGTTGACCTTTAGCACATTACAGTTTTTTTCTGTCGCCTGTAATAAATTTCCATCCTTTCCGATATAAACCGTTGTCGATGTGACCACCTCTTCACGAATTGCATCAATCGGCGGGTTTGTCACCTGTGCAAACTGCTGTTTAAAATAGTGTGACAGTTGATGATGCGTCTTAGACAGCACTGGAATCGGCGTGTCAACGCCCATCGCGCCGATGCTCTCCCCGCCATTTTCCGCCATCGGCAGAATACTGGTCTTGAGCTCATCATAGGTGTAGCCAAATGCCTTCTGCATACGCTGTCTCTCCTCGTCCGAGAACGCGGGCACTCTCACATTTGGTATCTTCAATTCTTTTAAGGTGACAAGATTTGAATCCAGCCATTCCCCGTAAGGGTAGCTCTTTGCATATTTTTCCTTGAGGGTGTCATCATCAACCACTTCACCCTTGACCGTGTCCACCAGAAGCATTTTCCCCGGGCGCAGTCTGTCCTTCCTGATAATCTTGGCGTCATCAATCGGAAGCACGCCCACCTCTGAGGACAAGATTAACTGGTCATCTGAAGTGATATAGTAGCGGGAGGGCCGAAGCCCGTTCCGGTCGAGGACAGCCCCCATGATATCTCCGTCTGAAAAAAGTATGGATGCCGGACCGTCCCAAGGCTCCATCATGGTTGCATAGTATTGGTAGAAATCCTTCTTGGACTGGGACATCGTCTTATTGTTTGCCCACGGCTCAGGGATTGTGATCATCACTGCAAGCGGAAACTCCATGCCGCTCATCACCAGAAATTCCAATGTATTGTCAAGCATGGCAGAGTCGGAACCCTGCGCGTTTACCACAGGTAAAATCTTATGAAATTCATGGCTCAAAAATGCAGACTCCATATTTTCCTCGCGCGCCTGCATCTTATCCACATTGCCGCGAATGGTGTTAATCTCCCCGTTATGTACGATAAAGCGGTTCGGATGCGCCCGCTCCCAGCTCGGATTCGTATTGGTAGAAAAACGGGAGTGCACAATAGCAATCGCAGATACATAAGCTTCGCTTTGCAAATCCTTAAAGAATGTTCTGAGCTGGTTGACTAGGAACATTCCTTTGTATACGATCGTCCTGCTGCTGAGCGATACCACATAGGTATTATCAGAACTCTGCTCAAAAACCCGCCTTGCAATATAGAGCCTTCTGTCAAAGGCAAGCCCCTTCTCGACCGCCGCTGGTTTCCTGACAAATGCCTGCATAATGCAGGGCATACACTCTACTGCCTTATGCCCTAATACAGACGGTACACAGGGGACTTCACGCCAGCCCAGAAATTCCAGCCCCTCCTTCTCAACAATGATCTCAAACATCTTTTTGGCCTGATTTCTCTTGAGCTCCTCCTGTGGAAAGAAGAACATTCCAACGCCGTACTCACGTTCGCCTCCCAATGTAATTCCAAGGGGAGTTGTGACGCTGACAAAAAAGTCGTGGCAGATCTGAACCAGAATACCTACGCCATCTCCCGTCTTTCCCTCTGCATCTTTTCCGGCTCTGTGCTCCAGATTCTCTACGATTTTCAAGGCATTCTCCACAGTCTCACGCGTCTTTGTACCCTTGATGTTGACAACCGCACCAATCCCGCAGTTATCATGTTCAAATTCTGCCCTGTGAAGCGGTGCTTCAGGAACCTTCATCTTTGCATCAAACATCTCATTCTCTCCTTCTCTACTCACTTTTTTACTGGATAAGGGAAAAGCTTTCCCTATCAACATGCTTCCTTGGGGTGCCCGTGTGCATAAAAAAGTAGCCAAAAAACAGTGTGAACCGTCTTTGGCTGCTTGAAATTCTATATATTGTTTTTATATGCTTTTTGTATTATAAGAAATTTTGGGGGATTTGTAAAGTGTTTCTTGTGTTTTTTTGTTCAGTTTTTTGTATAAGGTATAATATTATGCAGGGGGAATGTGTATTTTGGCGCACTTTCTCATCAATTGTACTCACACAATAAAGGTTCGAAATTCGTTCTGTAGTCTATGTAATTTCTGCAAAAGTGAACTTGTTGGTTATAGGGATTTATGATCATCATAATCTGTCTTAAAATATCCATTCCAAGTATAATATCGGTAACTCTCTGGTCAAATGTTATCCAGATACTCTGCTCACCCAGATCTATATTGCCTATTGTAAACTGTTTTAGGGCATATTTATAGAACCGAACCTTGTCACCTTCAATCAGTCCTCCAATACAGTTTGTTTCACAGTCCTTCAAACTGGTTTCATCCAGTTTATCATTGACAAGCAAATAATTGCAACATGTGTACATCGCACCTGTATCTACAACAAAATTTTCTACAGCAATATCCTCCGCAACTATAATACACTCAACGCGGCATCTATTTTGCTTTATACTCGTACTGTACACCGATTGCACCTCCATTATTATAACTTCCGCCAACTACACAGATCTTTCCTTCGTCACGCAATTTATTACGCTCCCTGTACAGTTCGGTGTAGGACTCATTCGATGTACTGACACAATACAGATATCCGCTATGTTCTATCAATTTCTCGTAACTGTCAATAATGTATATATATTTACAGTCTTTATATAATTCTTCAATCTCATCATCTGTCTTTAAAACCTTCTCATCTAATATCTTTAACATAGCACTTATCTCCTCTGTTGCTATTATACTTACAGGATATGATAAGAATATTATAACATTGAAAAAGTGCGAAGTCAAGAATTGTTCGAATATTTGTTCATTTTACCCCACCTGCCCCTGAATCTGTCCATAAAATCCCAGCAGGTTATCCATATACTGCCGTTTGGTTTCCATCGACGGATGTACGTAGCGGTTCAGGGTAATCTGGACATCGGAATGCCCTAAGATTTCACTGAGGCTTTTGACATCGATCCCGCCTTCGATACAGTTTGTCGAAAAAGTATGGCGCAGGATATGGAAATGCTTGTCGGAGAGCGCCGCCTCTTTTAATAATTTTTTAAAATGATACTGCAGGCGCTTTGGCTCGAGCGGCTTGTCGCCGCCAAAGACATATTCCTTGTCATTTTGAAAACGTATCAGCAGCTCCAACGCTGCGCCCGACAGCGGAATCTCACGCTGGGAGTACGGACTTTTGGGTATCATCTCTGTCAAAACTGTCTTGGTTTCGTGCCCTTCGGCATACAGGCGCTGTACGGTTCTGTTAACCGTTAAGATTTTGTTTTCAAAGTCGATATCACTCCATTTGAGCGCACACAGCTCACCTAGCCGGAGTCCTGTAAACAGGCACATCAGCACCGCCATCTTAAAGCAGTCCATACCGCTGTAGATGACCTCCATCAGCTTTTTCTGCTCGCTTTTTGCAAGCACTTTGACAGGTGCGCTCCTCGTGTCGAGCGCAGGTCTTTTCAGAACCGGCATGATGAATGCATACCGCACAGACGCAAACCTTAAAAGCTGATTCAGAATACAGTAAACACTTTTATGTACGCTTTCCGAAAAATGGCCGGAAATCCGTTCCTGCACAAACGCGTCTGTCATATCTGACAAATATGCCTCGCAAAACAGTGCTTGAATGTGATTGCGGTAAAGCAGCCGGTACTTAATATAAGTGGAGGGCTTTCGTTTTTCTTTGATTTCCTCCAGCCAAATCTGCGCAATGTCGTCCAGTTTCGTCTCCTCCGGCAAAGCGCTGCCCGCCTGTTTTACTGTCTGCCTTAACTGCATTCCTGTTTTTAGCTTTTCGAGTTTTTTGCGGACCTCCTCGTAGGATTTGGCGTACACTGACCGATAGACTTTCTTTTGCTTCTCCTGATCGTATACCTGATACCGTCCTTCCCAGCGCCCGTCTTTTCGTTTTCTAATGTTCTCTCCATGTCTTGCCATAATCTTTCATCCTTCTCCTTCGTATCGTTTTAACCACAATTCCGGCCATAAAATAGCCAGATATATTTATTTAATCATTTTCCTGTTCTATTTTCTCAGAATATTTTTGTTAATTTGTTGTCAATTTCATGCTGCAATAGTATACTTAGTAATATAGTCAACAACAAACTGTAAAAGGAGAATTTATTATGCATGTTTTTCAACCGATTCCAGTCGATATGCTGGAAATCAATCCATTTGAATCGTTTGGAAAGGACTGGGCGCTCGTATCTTCCGGTTCCAAAAAGAGAGCAAATACCATGACTGTCAGTTGGGGCGGCATCGGTGTTCTTTGGGGAAAGAATGTTGCCTTCATTTTCGTGCGTGACTCAAGATACACCAAGGAATTTCTCGATCAAGGAGAATTTTTTTCGATTTCATTTATGAGTCAGGAATACCGGGAGGCGCTCAATTACTGCGGTTCGCATTCCGGCCGTGACGGTGACAAGGTTCCGGAAGCCGGACTCACATGGAATTACAAGCTCTCGATTCCGTTCATTGACGAGGGCAGCTTCGTCGTCCTATGCCACAAGCTGTCCGCTGTCAAGCTGACGGAGGATTCGTTCCTCTCGCCAGAGATTGCCAAGTGGTACAAGGACGGCGACCTGCACACAATGTATATTGGAGAAATCATTGAGCTTATGGCGCGCTGAATCTGTACAATACGTAAATTTATATCTACACGCAAAAACGCAGGCATTCAACCTGCGTTTTGTGTATGTATATCGGCATCAAAAACCATATCAGCGAAGGTTTTCCTCTGAAAAATGGACAATACACCAGAGTACCGCCGCCGACAGAACCGTAAACACGACACACCAGAAGGGCGTAATCAAAACTGCCGTCTGCGCTGCCGCCCCTGAGATCAGAAAAGTAAAGAGATTGGCGGACATGTGCACCAGCAGCGGCGCGGCAAAACAGCCAATATACGTATAGCAGACTGCCATCATCGCGCCCATTGCCGTACCATACAAAAACTGCGGCAGATTCCCATGAAACATTCCGAACAAAAGCGCAGAACCTCCTACCGCCGTTGCCATGCTGTAAAACTTTCTAATTCGATTATAAAGAACCCCGCGAAACACGATTTCTTCCACAATTGGTGAAATGATTCCATATAGAATAATGCCTGCTGCGACAGGCACAGAGTACTGGATTGCCTCCACCGCCTCATACCGCCCGGAGTCAAGGAGGCTGCCGCCCGGTGCGGACATCTGCGCTGCCAGCTCTGCCATGATATTCAGCGCAAGCGAAGCCGTGATTCCAAGAAAAATGCACAACATAAGACGGACTGCCTTATATTTTCTCTTTTCTGATAAGTCCGCCCGAACAAAAGCAATCATCTGACCAAAGCTTCCCTTGTCAATATCCACCTCACCGGTTGTACTCGCCTCAATTAGAAAATCTTTCAGCAAAAAGCTGACTGCCACCAGACTTGCCACACCATTCACAACCGCGCTGAGCGGATACGAATTGCGCGCTACCCACGCGGTAATCCCCGCGATGGGCAGCACTGGAACCGCCATTGCCAGCAAGAGCATTGCCACCGTTTTCACCAGCATATAGAGGACAAACGGTCTTAATATATATGCTAACTTTTGCAGCAGTGTCGTGCGTTTTGGGATTTTTTTCACCTGTCTTTTTGAATTTTTCACACTCATCGAACTCTCCATTCATTGTATTGTCAGGTCAGCAGCGTCAGGAGAACCTGCAGCGACCTCACTGAATTGACGATATAGTCCGCGCCTGCCTCCTCCAGTTCTCCCTCCGGTGCATAGCCAAACAATACCCCCACCGAGGTAATGCCATGCGCCCGCGCACCCTCAATATCGAACTTGCGGTCGCCCACCATCGCCACCGCGTCCCTTTTTTGCGCCGGCGTCATTTCCACCGTAAGCATCTGGCGCAGCGTCTCCTCAACGACCTCTTCTTTTGTGCCGCGCGTGCCATCCATATTGCTGCCGACAACATGGTCAAAATACTTTCTAATCTCAAAATGCTCTAAAATCTGTTCTACAAACAACGTCGGCTTGCTCGATGCGATTGCCAGTAATTTGTCCTTTGCCTTCAAGTCTGCAAGCATTTGGGGAATGCCCGGATAGATTTCATTTTCAAAGATTCCCTGCGTGGCGAACCGCTCCCGGTACTTGTCAATCGCCGTGGCCAGCCGCTCCCCCTCCAGCCCGTAAAATTCACGAAAGCTGTCTGCGAGCGGCGGCCCGATAAACGGCTCTAATCTGTCCAGCGAAGGCTCCTCGATGCCAAGCGCCCGCAGCGCATACTGTACAGAGCTTGTGATGCCAAGCTTCGGGTCTGTCAACGTGCCGTCCAAGTCAAATAAAATATATTCAAACATAAATTTCCTCCTGTAAATAAAACGAATACAAATATCGTTCCTTCACCTTCCTGCCCGTAATCTGCTCAAGCGCTTTTTGATAGTAATCCAGTTGGTTTTTGTAGCGCTGGATCAGCTCGTCTTTACAGCTTACCCGGTCAGTCTTGTAGTCTGCAAGCACGATTTCATTATTTTCATAGAAAAATACATCAATCACGCCCTGTATCATGACGGTCTCTGTCGGTGGAAAGCCCAGATTCAGCTGGTCCGCACTGATTCCAAGCACGAAGGGCTGTTCTTTGAATAGTTCATTGCGCCCGTTTGCCGCAATCATCCGCTGAGACAGGCTGGACTGGAAAAATGCCTGAAGCTTGTGCACCCCGACACAGGCAAGTTCGTCCACAGTGACGGTCCCGTCTGTAATCCATTTCTCCTGCTCGCTCTTGATGTCCGCCAGAAGATGTTTGTTTTCCGTGCGGAATTTCTCCGAAAAAGACAACAGCTCCATAATCTTGTGCACTGCTGTACCGTACTGAATACCGGACTGCGCTTTTTTTGCATGTCCCGTTGTCTGCTCTAATTCTGACACATCTGTCATTTCCTGCATCTCTTCCAGCGCGAAATCCGGTATGTAGCGCTCTCTGGGCAGCACGATCAGCTCTGCCGCTTCCGCGGCTGCCTCCCCATAAGACGCTTTTTTGAGCTCAGATACAGTCGTCTTGACAGTCAGTCCCTCGAGAGCCGCATGTGGATATACATAGTGCAGCTTTTCCTGAAACGCTGCCTTGAGCGCGGCATCTGCGTGTGCTGCTGTTCTGGAAAGCTCATCCTCCAGAGCAATTGACCGCCCCTGTTCTTTGAGCTGGCGCCTGATCTGCTCTGCCTGACTCTCCGTCTGCTGGTACAAAGCAATCTCTATCGGAATCTCCTTATAGGGGAGCGGATGTCTGGCAAATTCAAAGCCCCGCTCCTCGAGCAGCTCCTGCATACAGGTATGACGTATCAGCGCCGCAAGTATCATATCCATGTAGGAAACTGCGCCCATCATGACTGAGTATGGAAGCTTCTCGGCAGACTCCATCGTGAGATATACATTGTTGGCAAGTTTTTTGTCCAGATCGCTGATGTAGCCAGTCAGAATCAATTTCTCCTTCGCCCTAGTGAGCGCCACGTACAATACACGCAAATCCTCTCCGCGCGTGTCCTCCTTCATGCGCTGTGCCACCACATTTTTGCGCATAGTCTTTCGCTTCAGGCGCAGCTCCGGGTCAATGTAATCCACGCCGATGCCAAGCTCTACATCCATCAAAATGCTTTTGCGCATATCCATCTGGTTAAACTGTTTGGAGAGCCCGCAGACAAAGCAAATCGGAAATTCAAGTCCTTTGCTTTTATGAATCGTCATAATGCGCACCACATCCGCATTCTCATCAAGGATATTGGCCTCGCCAAAGTCTACCTCCTGCTCCTGTATTGTCTCGAGATACCTTATAAAATGAAACAGCCCGTAAAAACTCGTATTCTGAAACGCACCTGCCTTCTCTAACAGGAGTCCGATGTTGGCAATCCGCTGGTCGCCGCCCGGCATAGCGCCGACGTAGGCGTCGTAGGACGTATCTGCAATCAACTGCTGCAAAAGCTCTTTGATCGGCGTGTATGCAACCTTGCGGCGGTACACCGCAAGCATATCCAGAAACCGTTTCAGCTTCGCCTGACTGACTTTATCCTCCTCATGCACGCTCTCATAATAGTATTGTATCTGTTCATACAAGAATGGCTTCTTTGCATCCTTCACATAGCATCGTATGTAGGCAATCTCTGTCTCTGTAAATCCAAAGTACGGGAGTTTGAGCACCCCAAAGAGCGGGATATCCTGCAACGGATTGTCCAGCACACGCAGAAAATTGACAATTCCCTGTATCTCTAATGTCTCAAAATATCCTGCCCTGCTGGTCACATGCACGGGAATCCCGCGCTCAGACAAGATTCTTCTAAAATCCTCGTCCCAGCCTGCTGTCGCTCGGAACAAAAGCACGATATCCGAATATTTTGCCGGACGTACTTCTCCGGAAGCTGCATCTGTGACTGGAAATTTTCCAACAAGCTGACGGATGCGCTCCGCCACCATCACCGCCTCAATCTCCTTCTCAGAATATTTGGGCAGCGCCCGCTCACCCTCCTGCGGCGTCTCCTGTGATACGAGAGAATCCGGCGTGGCAATCATAAGCTCAGTTTGATATATGTCTTTTTCACCAGTGCTGTCTGGTTCCGGGTAGGCTGCACCCACATACAACGCCGCCCGCTGATCATACTCTACATTGCCAACCTTCGCTGTCATCAACTGGCTGCATATAAAGTTTGTCGCGTCCGTCACCTCGCGGCGGCTTCTGAAATTCATGCTCAGGTCAATTCTGACATTGCTGCTGCGCGCATCATTTATGACATACGTGTCATATTTCTCCATAAAAATTTCCGGCCTTGCCAGACGGAATTTATAGATACTCTGCTTCACGTCGCCGACCATAAAGCGGTTAAAGCGCCCTTTGTCCTCACCGGAGATGCATTTTAGCAGAAGCTCTTGTACTTCATTGGAGTCCTGGTACTCATCAATCATGATTTCCTCAAAATAATCCTGTAGCTCAAGCGCTGTATTGGACGGCATAATCCTGCCGTCCTCACCGCACTTTAACAAAATCTGCAGGGCAAAATGCTCCATATCCGAGAAATCAATCACATTTCTGTCACGCTTGGACTGGTCGAGCATTTTCTTGAATGACAGCGTGAGCGATACCAGCTCCTCGACGGACTCCTGACAGGCTGCCATATCGCGCAGCGTGTTCTCCACCGAAATCTGAAACAAAAACTTCTTGAGATCTGCAATATTTTTCTTCACCTCGTCGCGTATCGCCTTGACCATCTCTTTTAAAACCGGATCCACGCCCTCCGCTTTTTTCCCGGAAAGGCGCGTAAACGTTGAGTAGGTGAACAGATCATACAGCTCATCATAGTCCGACGCGCGCTGGAGTTTTTCTATGAATCCAACGTCGGACACAAGATTGTCCGCATACTGTATCGGGCCTCCTGCACTGTTCGCAAGCTCCAGCGCCTGATGCAGACGGTTTTTGCACTCCTGTAAAATTGTGCGGATATATGCCAGCGCGCACTGAAACCATTTCTTCTCCGAGAGCTCATGAAGCGCTCCAACCCGGTAATCCTCCATGCGCTCTGTCAGCCACTTTTCAGGAAACGGATAACTCATCGAAAAGTGATAGAGCCTCAAAATTGCCTCCTCTATCTTCTTCTCATTGGCGCCTGTGCTGTAGCATTCAATGAAATGCAGAAAGCGCGCTGTCGGTTCTGTGTGCGCCTCCTCCAAAAGCCTGCCCATCACGTCCGCCTCGATGAGCTTGACCTCGCTCTCGTCCGCAACGCGAAACGCGGGGTCCAGCCCAATCTCGTTAAAATTATTGCGGATTACAAACAGGCAGAAGGAGTCAATGGTCGTAATCTGGGCATTGTGAATCAGCGATGTCTGCTTCTGCAAATGCTCACTCTCCGGAAACTCCTCCAGCTTCTGCGCCACTGCCTTGCTGATGCGCTCGCGCATCTGTGCCGCCGCCGCTGAAGTAAAGGTCACAATCAACAGGCGGTCGATGTCCACAGGGTGACTGTCGTCTGTTATCATCTGGATAATACGCTCTACCAAAACGGCTGTCTTGCCGCTGCCTGCCGCCGCCGATACCAGAATATTACAGCCTCTGGTGTCAATAACCCGCTGCTGGTCTGATGTGAAATTCATTGCCATTCCTGTCCTTCTCCCTCCTGCTCGTCTATGCCGAGACTCTGCTTGATGCGCTCCATCGCAACCTCCTGCTCCATGTCCTCAAGATGCCGGACCAGCTTCGCGCCCAGTTTTTTGTCAAAGCCGCACACGCCCTTGTAATCACAGTAGGTACAGGCGTCCGCGTCCTTCTGCTCATAGGGGTTCAGCCCGATATCGCCGTCCAATATCGACACGCCAAGCTCCTTAATCTTATGGTTCACATACGTCGAAACCGTCTCAAAATCCTTGTCTGAGAGCACGGAGGACGCCTTTGTAAAACTGCCGTCCTTCTTTCTTGCCACCGGCAAAATAGAGGATTTGGTCTCAAAATCCTTGTCCAGCAGTTGTATAACCTCCTCGTCGTCGCTGACCATGCCTGTCATGCGCAGCTCCTCCAAGATCGCCGCCTGAATCTCAGAAATATCGGGATTTCCCTTGTCCGTCTCCGTCATAGGGTCGCTGACATGATAGTAGAGCATCGCGGCAGGAATGACATGCGTGTCATTTTTTTCCTTTTTGTTTTTCTTTTTCAGCACCTCCACCGCCGCGTTCATATACACGACAAGCTGCAATTGAAGCCCATAATACAGCGCGGCAAGGTCAAACTTCTTGCTGCCCGATTTGTAGTCGATAATCTTTACATACAGCTTATCCTCCTGTCTGCAGGTGTCTACGCGGTCTATGCGCCCGATTAACTGCATCCGCTCCTCGTCTGAGAGCGCGATGTTCACCGCATTGAGATCAGAGGTCATCTGAAAAGAAAGCTCAAAGTTCTCCGGCGTAAAAGCCCCCTTCTGCAGCTGGTACTGCAATGTCAGCACGGTTCTGTTCAGGATTCTGTGCATTCTTGTGATCATATACTCATTGCGTTTGCTGCTGTACAAGATGGTCTCGCCGTAGGAGACCGCATAATCCTCAAGGCATGCGCCGACAATCCGCTCTCCGACCTCTTTGGGAAAATCAAACCATGTGTACCCCTCCTCGGCAAGTTTGTCGGAGAAGCTTTCCAAGACAGCGTGAAAGACATTTCCCATATCCACATTCTCAAAGCTGTACTTGTCACGGTCCTCAAGACTCAGACCGTATTCCAGAAAATGCGCGTAGGCACAGGAGGCAAACTTTTCAAGGCGGCTGATACTGTTTTTCAGCACCTGTCCGTACAAAAGCCGTGCAAGCTCTCTTGGAAGCCTGTTCGTATCTGCATTCGAAAGATAGGAAAATGCAGCTTTGCGCATCTGGTCCAAAACGGGTGCATACCGTTCATTTCTGACATACGTGTCATAAAGTGTGATAAAAAACCGCCTCTCCTCTCCAATCTCCTCCGCCGCATAGCGCCGCAGCAGCTCAACCAGATATGCGAGCGTGTCCGTGGGCGACTCCATCTGCTCCTCCATCGGACGCAGCTGCGGCTGCTCAATCACAAGCTCTGGGAACAGCCGCTGCACCGTATTGACCAGATACGCTGGACGGATGCTTTTGCCCTCATTATCCACCTTGGCATAGGACAGGTACAAATGCGCTGTCGGCTTGGTCATCATCAGATACAGGTAAAGGCGCTGTATGTACATCTGCTGCCGCGGTGTCGGCGCAAGCTCAAACTCCGACTCCTGCAAAAATTCCCTGTCAATGTCTGAGATGATGCCGCCTGTCCCGCCGCTCTTTGGAATAATGCCGTCATTGACACCGATGAAAAACAGCGCCTTCACTTCGCACAGACGCGTTCTTTCGATATCACCGATGACGACCTTGTCTACAGTCTGCGGAATCGTGCCTACCTTAATCTCTGCAAAGCCCGCGTCAAGAATGTCCGCAAACTCCTTGATTTCCAGCTCTTCCTCGCCCAAAAGGCCGCAGATTTGCTCTAAGAGCTCCATGACAAGCCGGTAAATCTGGGCATACTCCTTTGCCTTGACCAGCTCGCCCTGCTCGGTAAAATACTGTTCATACGCCTCGAGCTTTTCTTCGATGGACGCGTTGACGATAAACGCATACAATGCCTTGACCAGCTCTTTGCCCGTCGCTTTTTTCTCTGATTTTTTCTGCATGAGCGGCTCTAACATCGAGACCACCCGCTCACGAACGGCGTTGAGCTCGTCAAGTCCTGCCGCAGCCTCCTCCTGCTTCTTCTTGCGTCTGGTAAACTTTTTCTGCCATGCCTTTTTGCCCCGTATTCCCATTGTGAGACAGTAGTTCTCCAGCCTGTCTGTCTCGTCGGGCGTCACGCCTGCCATGCCGCAGCGCAGAAAATGAAAGACGGCTTCGTATGAATATTCCTGTATCACCACCAGCAGCGCACTTCGGATAAACTCGATCAATGGATTCAAAACCAGCTTGTTTGTCTGGTCCAGATAATACGGAATGTCAAAGCGTCCAAACATCTCGCGCGCAAGAAATCCATACCGCTCCAAGTCGCCCGTCACCACCGCAATATCGCGGTAACAATATTTCTGCTCGCGCACCAGCCTGCGGATTTCGAGACAGACCTGCCTCAGCTCCTCCTTGGGCGCAGACGCTTCAAAGAGATGAATGCTGTCCTGCGTCCCTTTATATTCCTGAACCGGATACCGAAACAGCGCGCGCTCAAGATGGGACAGGCCAGCATTGTCCCGATAGCGGTAAACCACTGCGTCCGTAATCCGCTCGTCCGGCTCGCGCGTGACGCCTGCTTCTTTGCAGAGGCGGTCAAGGTCATGTATCGTCTTTTTGCTCAGATGAAACAGCTTCTGCTCTCCATCCTGCAAATAGGCATTCTCCTCCACACCCATTGTGACCGTCACAATCACCTCCCGCGCCTGTAACATCAGCTCTTGTATCACATTGTACTGCACAGGCGTAAATCCGGTAAATCCGTCAAAGACAATCACGCTGCCCTTCACAACCTTTGACCGCGGCAGCACTTTTCTGAGCAAATCCAGCGTCTCCTCCGTCGTGATATAGCGCTCATTGATGTATTTTAGAAACCCATCATATAGCAGGTGCAGATCTTTTAATTTAAAGGCAAGCGCATTTCTTTTCGCGGCATATTCACACAGTTTTTCGACCTCCTTCGTGCCAAGGCCATACTGCATGAACTCAGAAAGCGCCGATTTTACCTCGCTGATATAGCCGGGCTTACGGATATTGCGCTTCATGACACCCAGTTCTTCCTCAAGCCCTGCCGCCACACGCCGCAGCACCAGACTTTTTCCCGTGTCGTCAAGCACCGGCCGGTCGTTGCCGCCCACCTCCTCAAAAATACGGTGGGACAGTCTGCCAAAGCTGAGCACGTCGATATTCATAATTCCTTTGTTGGGATGGCGCCTCACCATCTCAAGCTGTGTCTGCATCGTAAACTGGTCTGGTACGACGATCAGATAATTCATGTGCGGATTTGCCATTGCTTCCTGAATGATATGATTGTAGAGCTGATAGCTCTTGCCGGAGCCTGATGCGCCAATATAAAACCGCAGTCCCATTTCGCCCTCCTTTGATAAGATTGTTCCTTTATTAAAATCTATCACTTCTTAAAATTTCTCTTCATAATAGTCTAGCATAATGACTGATAAAATGATAGACTATAATATGAAAAGATTGATAAAGGAGAAAAATGGAATGAGCAACCAACAAAACAGTTATGAAAAACGCAGTGATGTGCCCAAAGAGTACACTTGGGCTATGGAGGATCTCTACGCGAGTGATGCCGAGTGGCAAAAAGATCTGGAAAAAGTAAGGAGCCTGCTCCCGCAGATAGAAACCTTCCGCGGACAGCTTGGCAAGAGTGCAGACAGCCTGCTCGCCTTCCTGAAATTACAGGACGACATCGTCGTGCTGATGGACAAATTTGCAAACTACGCGCTGCGAAAAGCGGACGAGAACACCAAAAACACAACCTATCAGGGGTACAAAGACCAGACAATGAGCGTGTGCGTGGAGATTTCTTCGGCACTGTCCTTTGCAGAGCCCGAAATCCTTGAACTTCCTGATGCAGTACTGAATACTTTTTATGAAAAACAGCCAGCGCTCTTGCCATACAAGAGAAGTTTAAATGATATTCTCAGGAAAAAGGCGCACATTCTAAGCGACGCGGAGGAGAAAATTCTCGCTGCCGCAGGAGACCTCGCACAGTCGCCGGAGGATATCTTTGGTCTGCTCAACGATGCGGACATGACGTATGAATCTGTGTCAGATATCGAGGGAAACCGTCTTGCTGTAACCCATGCAAGTTTTATTCCACTGATGCAAAATTATGACAGAAATGTCAGAAAAGACGCGTTTGACTCCCTGTACAAAACCTATGATGAGCACAAAAATACCTCTGCTGCAATCTTGTCTGCACAGATGAAACAGCTCAATTTCTTTGCTAAAATGCGCAAGTACAACAGCCCGCTTGAGGCGGCGCTCGACCAGACCAATGTCAACCCGCAGGTCTATTATAACCTGATCGAAGCGGTCCATGAAAATATGGAATCCATGTACAAGTATGTGCGCCTCAGAAAGAAATTGTTAAAGGTGGACGAGCTTCACATGTATGATTTGTATGTGCCGATGGTATCCAACGCAGAGCGCAGCATTTCCTTTGCAGAGACCAAGGAAAATATCCGCGAAGCGCTCGCTGTGCTCGGCGAGGACTATGTGGCACTGCTTGACGAAGGCTTCCGCAGCCGCTGGATAGATATCTATGAAAACACCGGAAAGCGCAGCGGCGCATATTCCTGCGGCTGCCGCGTCCATCCCTACGTGCTGTTAAATTACAAGGACAATCTTGACAGTGAGTTCACGACGGTTCATGAGATGGGACATGCCCTGCACTCCTACCTCTCCAACAAACACCAGCCGATTGCCGATGCGGACTATGTTATTTTTGTGGCGGAGGTTGCCTCCACCTGCAATGAAGCCCTGCTGATGCAGCATCTGTTAAAAAAGACCACTGACAAAAAGGAACGCGCTTATCTGATTAACTATTTCCTCGAGCAGTTTCGGACAACGCTTTACCGCCAGACGATGTTTGCGGAATTTGAATTAAAGATGAGCCAGATGGTTCAGAACGGCGAGAGCATCAACTCGGAATCAGCATGTAAAGTATATCATGAGCTGATTGACCTGTATTTCGGAAAAGATATTGTGCACGACGCGAAGATTGATTTGGAGTGGGCACGTATCCCACACTTCTTCTACAACTTCTATGTGTACCAGTACGCTACGGGATTTTCTGCTGCCATCGCGCTGTCCCAGAAAATACTAAAGGAAGGCGCCCCTGCGGTAAAAGCTTACAAGGAAAACTTCCTGAGCGCTGGACGTTCCAAAGACCCAGTTTCTATTCTGAAGGACGCTGGTGTAGATATGTCCACCAAAACGCCTGTCGAGGAGGCGTTGAAACTCTTTGACAGCCTGATTGATGAGATGGAGGAATTGATGCGGTAGTCTGCGGCATAGTTCCATTGCACAGGTTTGTGCATAAAATGGGGTTGTAGGAAAATTTCCTACAGTCCCTATATTGTATCGTATATCTCCTCTATAACCCGCTTTGCCATCTTGCTATATTTCCATGCTTCTTTTCCACTTCCACCATTCAAATAAACGCTACATATATTTTTGTATATACAAGCGAGCAATTCTGATTTTTTCCCAGTAATTTCAAGTATTTCTAATGCCTTTTTATAATGAGATAAGCCCTTTGACAAATCCCCCTGCATACTATATAAGGTTCCAATATCATTGTACAATTCTGCATTGCCATAATAGTATTTTCCATATGTTTCATTTTGATAATTTAATAATTTACTATAAATTTCCAATGCCTCGGCAAATTTATACTGCGCTTGACAGGCAGCAGCCTGTTGTATCAGAGCTGCCCTGCCTTTTGCGGTATATTCCATGTTCTTTTCTCCATAGATTCGGATAGCCTGTTCATAAAATTTTTCACCCGCCATATAGTCATCAACCGCCTGAAAATAGTTTGCATACTCAACCAATGTATCTGCATACAATAAATGTTCCTCACCCAGCTTTTCTTTCACAAGGCAACGCACTCTCTCATACCATAATACACTTCTATCAAACTCCTCCAGTCCAATCCATGTGCCTGCCAGAATCCAGATATTTTCCACATCTTTTATTCCTATTTCTTTTTCCTTATACTGCTGTTCAGTCTTTTCCGCCAGAGGTTTGATAAACTCCCGTTCCTCATACGGCAGTACATGCCTCACATGGTTCCAGATATCCATACACGACAGATCTATGGAACTATCCTGTTTTCCATTATAATTCTGTATCCGCTCTTTTATTTCCCTGTACCGTTCAATCGCAAGCGTATCATCACCGGACACCGCAGCCATATGATAGCTGCGCAGTCCATTGCTTATTTCGTCTGCATCCTGAAATGCAAATTGATATAAAATACCAGAATACAAATCCCTTGCATTCCTTGAGAGCAGCAGATGAAAATAGTGCGACACGCCAAACACAAACAATTTGCCGATTGCAAGTATCTGATCCCGCATAAAGTTGAGCTTCTCTATAACGGCTTCATCTCCAAACCGAATCCCTAACAATTGTATATTATAGACGATCACCACGTTTGCCTCCGACTGTGACGCCCATCTCCTGAAATCCTGCGCGCTCACCATTCCTACCACTTCGTCCTCCTCTGCGATATTGCGCGTGATAACCTTTTCTTTTCCAAATCGTTTTTGAATCAGTGCGACCCGTTTTGCCTGATTTTCAGACTGAAACAGGCATATTCCATGCCGAACTTCCTCCAATGTCATCAACAGCATTTCGAGCTGTTCTTCATTCTTTTGAGTATCGTTTTCCATAAAATATGCCTCCGCTATGATTCCGTTATTTTATTGTTTTCTACCAGCCACTTTTCCACCAAAGGATGCAGATCACACCATCTTGTGCCATTGTATTCCAAAACAGCACCAATCTGCAACAGCACGGTAATCTCCTCCGAGGAGGAAACATGTTTATTTCCTTTGTAAATATCCTCCATTCTTCCAATCAGTTCATCATTGTAACGCCCGTTGATATCTGACTCCAGCACTGCCAGTGCCTTTTTTACATCCTCCTGCTCAATTATCGCCGATTTCCTTAGCCGCGCCCGCAGGGCTGCATCACAAATGCAACGGAATAAATCTCGGATATACCCGCCTGTATAGCAGATTAAGTCCAGCAAAGCATTCTCTGAAAACAACGATAACTCCGCACGTTTTCCAATGATTGACTGTACTGTCTTAACACCCTCTGTATAATCCTGTTGATATGCGCCACACTGCCAATTCCGAATTTTAATCATAGGAAGCTTCTCGGGGTTGGGAAACCACACTTGTATATCCTTGTATTCTGGCGTATATGTCAAGGAGATAGGAAATGTCACCAGCAAATGTATCGGAAGCCCCTGAAAGCGCGAACCATTTTCGTGAAAAATTTTACGTGCCTGTCCCAATGGAATTTTGTCGAGTCCATCCAATATTACAAACGGTATTTCTGGACGCTCTTTTTCCGCAAGCTGCCTTTTCACTTCTTCTATCACATCCTTAATCTGATGAAGCAGTTCATTGCTGCGCGGTTCTATCCTCAGACGAATTTCTCTTTTGGATTCTGCACTGTTTTTTAGGATTCCACGCACATTTGCCAGCAGGCTGAGAACTTTCCTAACGCCGGCTTCCACCCCAACACCAAAAGAAAGTTCCGTCTCACCCTGCATGGAAATTGTCTTGACAAGCTCTGTATCACTGTTCCAGTAATGCTCGATTTTACTTACAACCCGTTCACTAATTTTTAATCCTGCCGCACTTGCCTGATTCACCAGCAAATCCAAGATGTAAAACAGAACATCTGTGTACTCAATATCGCCTGAATCCAAATCAATATCACATCTTCCCATGCAGGTAAGAAATCCCTGTTCTTCCGCGCTATGCTTCAGGCGGAACAATTCTGTCGTCTTACCAACGCCAGCATGACCAATAAACAATTTATGAATATACGAATGGTGCGAATCTTCCAGCAGCAGTTCCATTTTCTCAACAAAACCTGAATAGGCATCTCCTGTTCTTGCTTCTGTCGTGTCCTGATAATACTGCCTGATTTCTTTTTCGTCCTGCAATGGGCTGGCACTAAACACATCCTGTATCTGGGACAATTTATCCGCTTTCAAGTATAGCATGCTGTATCTCCTTCTCGTATTGAAAATTCCTAAATATCTCAAGCTCTTTTTATTATACGGTTAATTTCTGAATCAGACAACAGGAATTTTATATTTTAATGTTCCTATTTAAATGTTCCTTTACATGATTCAATTTTACGATTTGGCATGTGCAATCGAGACTGTGCCCTTCACATTTCCCAGAGTGTCCTCCGGCGCATAGATATAGAGCTTATAGCTCCCATCTTTTATGGAAGTATCGCGGATAAAATCCGCGGTACACCGAAGCACGCCATCTTCGCGGTGCAGCAGGACAGAATGATATGTGACATTCGGAAATCCGCTGGTTTCATTGTTGACAAATCCAATCATGAAGGCACTGCCGGTCTCCGCCTCGATGTCATAGCGGATTGTGTCTCCGCTGCGCAGATCATAGTCCCCAAACCAGCGTTTCTCTCCTGCTGCTATGCCATGCTCATTGACTGTAATGATCTGCGGCGTGTCATATTTTGACGCTTCATACGCATCTGCATATTCATCAAAGGCTTTGAAAGCTTGAAGATTTTTCAATGCATCAAGACTTTTCAGTGCATCAAGACTTTTCAATGCATCAAAAGCTTTGAATGCATCTGCACCTCCCATGCTGCCAGTGAACTGATCTTCATCTGCAATTTTTACCTCGTCAGCATATTCTTCGTCCATACACTCCTCGTCAATATATTCTTCATCTGCCTCCTCCATATCACCAAAAAGTTCTTCCACCTCGGCTTGGGTCATATAGCTGACGCTTTCGATGCTGCCGTTTTCATCGCGGCTGACTTTGATATTGACAGTGCCCTGCGGATTGACCTCCAGATAATAAAATGAGCCTTCCTTTCTGATATCAAGAAAAATATGGGCAAGCTGGGACTCATAGTAATAGTTTTTTCCCTCGCCATAAATGCCGTGTTCCAGATATTCCTGCCGCCGCGCCGCGTCGAACTGGCGGTCAGCCTCCTCCTCCAAGGCGTCAAGACGCTCATCGTCCAGCAGTCCAAACAGCACAGACTGAAATGCATACTGCCCATCTGCCAGTGCCCTGTCCAGCCATGTTCTCAATGTTTTTTCACTCATGCGTTTTGCCATAATGGAGAAAATGGACACCGAGCCGTCTGCATATGCTTTTTCCGCATAGTGCGAGACTGCGGCGCTGTCAATCTCCAGCTCATTGACGGCGCCTCCCAGAAAGGGTATTTGTCCATCGGTATAAATACGCTCGAGCCACACCATTTTTGCCGTCTCATCTAACTGTGAGAATGCAATCTGAAAAAGCGGCAGACTTCCTTCCTCATAATACTGTTTGATCTGCGCGGCGAAGGTACCTTTTTCCTGTCTCACCGACGTCTCTGCCGCAGCAGCGGGATACACACCGACCAAAGCGGCGCTCAAGACAATGACGAGTGTCAAAGCGCTTGTCATCAGGACTTCTGCGCTTGATTTTTTCCGATAACGCATAACTGCACCTAACCTTTCTTTTAATAGTTGTTTATTTTCACTCAGTGGAACAGCGCCGACTGTTTCCCTGTATTTGCGGACTGCCGCCATCGCGTCCAACAGCGTTTTCCCGTAATCTGGCGCGTGGCTTTTGCCCACTTTTGCAAGGACTGCCGCATCGCATGAAAACTCACACGCCTTGGTGATTTCGCGGCGCATCAGATACACTGCGGGGTTAAACCAGTGCAGGCAGACTGTCAGTTCTACCAGCCATTTGTACAAAAGCTCCCGCCGCTTATAGTGCATCAGTTCGTGCAATACGATATAATAAAAATCCTTCTCGGGCAGCTTGGCACTTGGCAGCACTATACAGGGACGGAGAAATCCCATGAACATCGGCGTCGAGACAAAGGGATTGACGCAAAGCTCTACTGGTCTTTTGACGCCTGCCTGTTTCTCAATCTCCGAAAGCCTCTCGAGCATGGCGATGTCAGCTACTGGGGTCATTCCAGCTCTGATGTAGCGCACAAAGCTCTGGTACAGTGTTATTTTGCGTATCAGCAGCCCGGACACGACCGCAAGCCAGATCAGCCAGACTTGACTGCACAGCAGTGTCATGAGATTTTTGAGCATTTTTTTGCCTTGCAGCGGACTGGTTCTTTTTTTGTTGTCCTGCGCCGGGCTATCTGGTTTTTCAATATCTTGCGGCGTATTGACGGCAACAAGGTCCACATCTTTTGACTGGTTTATTAGGGATTGTGATTGAACTGGCGTTGTTGTCTGGGAGCGCACCTGCCCGATGGTCTGGCGGGCTGTTTCCATCAGATTCCATTCTGGCGCAAAGGGAAGCAGCAGGCGCAAAATCACTATAAGCCAAATATAATACTGCCACTGCCTGCTGATTTTGTCCTGCCAAAACCGTTTTCCGGCAAGCAAAACCACTATCCATAGTGTACCGGAAAATGACATAGCCAAGAAAACATTCAAAAAACTATCGCACTTTTCAAACATAATCTACCTCTTTTCGTCTTTCTCCAGCATCTGCCTTAGTTCGCTGTACTCTTCGTCGGTCAGCAGATCACCTGAAATCAGCGTGGCGACAAGCCCTGACGCACTCCCCTCATATAGCTTCTCCAAAAAATGTTTTGTCTGTGCCGTCTGGTATTCCGCTTCCGACACCAGAGGCGTGTACTCATTGCGGCGCCCGATTTTCTTTGCTTTTAGAAAGCCCTTGTTGACGAGGCGGTTGAGCAGTGTAATCAGGGTATTTTTCTGCCACGGTCTGCCCTTTGCCGCCAGTTCATCTGTCAGCTCGGCAAACAGCAACGGCTCTTTATTTTTTGCCCAGACCACTCTCATAATTTCCAGTTCGGCGTCTGATATTTGTTGCAGCATTATGAAATCCTCCTTCATTGCAGGTGTTTTTAGTACGACAGCTTGTTATGCTTTAAGAATAACAGATTGTCATACTAATGTCAAGTTTTTATTTCAATAAATCTGCCAAATACCTCTCCTCTTTTTTGTGACTGCCATGTTTTCTTTTATACTCTTTAATGCTTGCAGCAAGCAGCAGCGGATTTCTGCCAAAATACAATTCATAAAACCGTGTACTGTTATCATATTTCTGATGCCCACATTGAATATGCTCTTTTGCAAATACTTTGGGTTTTTTTGCCGATTTTACCTTATTGTACTCATCTAGTAAATTTTCCGCTATGATTAAAAGCATTTCTAATTCAGGCTTTGTGCAGTACTTTTCCACTGCAATAATTTTATCTTTGTATTTATTTGGAATCCGAAGTTTCTCTGTCAATCCGTCACCAATGCGCAATACCGTTACTTCTCCCGGATAAATATTTAAAGCCAGCTGTACAGCTGGCGACTTATCAATCTGTCTGGCATGATATGGAATCAAATTGAGCAGCTCATCTTTATCAAAGAGCAACAAATCATTCTCTAAAAGAATTTTCACAATTTCTAACTCATTTGGACCTTCACACATGATTAAATATTTCATTCCATTAACTTCCTTTTTAAATTCATAAGTTCCTCATAATTTACTGCTGTGTCAAAAGCATTGCTATTAAACTGATTGCTTTTTAAAAGCTCAGTCCGAATATCAAAATTTTCATACATATTTTCAAGATAAACCTTTTCTTTTGATTTCGAAATCCAAATATTATCACGCCTGTTGAATAAATCAAGCACTTCGCAATAATGTGTCGTAAACAATAAAGCAGCTTTGTTTCTGTTCACCATCTTGTCTTTATAGAAGCTAATCAAATTTTCAACCAGCGTTTTATGAAAATGATTTTCTATTTCATCTATAATCAAATCAAACCCCATCTGTAAGGAAGCTGCTGCCATCGTATACAGCAAAATCCCTTTTGTCGTTCCGCTGGATAACAAATGAACTAATTCCGTATCAGAAACGATTTTTTGTTCCGCTTTGTACAGCAGTTTATAATTGTTGTCATCAACCATCTGTAACCCACAAATATTTTCATCAAATATATGGATAATATCTGCCAATACCTCTGTTGAAATTTTATAATTTCGAAGTGCCTTAAATAAAAGCTGATACGTAGATGCCCCTTTTCCTTCACTGTCAAAATACAGTGCTCTGGTCTGCTTTTTCTTTAGTACAAAAAATACGATGGATGTATCTTCAGGCAGACTGCCTAAATCTTCCATCTCCTTAAAGTCACGCTCGTCATAAACTGATTTTGACCTTGATTTATAGTATTTTTTTTGAAAAATATGCTGGTCGGTAAACACAGCCTTATTTTCTAACGATGCATCTGCTTCCAGCTTTGTAAAATACCTGTAAATCATTCCTTCATGGTAAAAAATGATATCCAGTGTAACATGGTCATATTGATATGTTTTGTTCTCAACGCGAAATTCTCCTAATATGGAATAGCAACAATCCAGCAGCTCTACAGCCGTTGTTTTCCCAGAAGCATTTTTGCCAACAAATGCAACAGTATTATATACATATAATCCCTCATCTATTTCGTGCAATTCATATTCCTTATCTTCCGAAGTCCTTTTTGATTTGGATATCAAATCAATCATAAAATTATCCCTGCAATTTTTAAAATAGCTTGCCACTACTCGTAACAGCTTCATAACTAACACCTCCTCCTTCAGTATAAAACAAAAAAGCAAGATAAACAAGTTTTTTGTTTATCTTGCTCTATAAATCAGATTTTATCCATTTAAATCCACAATCTCATACCCCAGCTTGACTTCCTCCACAGCGCCTTCCTCATGCCGAAGCAATTCCATCAGCCTGCGCACGGAGATCCTGCCGCTTTTCTCGTAATAATAGTGCGCTGTAATCAGCGACGGCACTGTCATGCGCGTAATCTCAGAATCCCCATGTCCCGCTACCAGAATCTTCTGCGGGACTGGAATCTCATGCTCCCGCAAATACCGCATCGCACCGACCGCCATCGCGTCCGTCGCACAGACCAGTCCGTCCAGACCGGCGCATTTATTCAGTATGTCCCCGGTCTTTTCATAGCCGGAAGCAAGCGTAAAATCTGCAATGACAACATTTTGGGCAAGCTCTTTGCGCCCCATGTCGCACACCGCATCGCAGAATCCCTTGTATCTTGCCTCGCCAGCCGCCTTGTCCTGCCACATCGCACTCATAAAGCCAAGCGTCGTCCTGCCCTTCTCGAACATCAGCTTTGTGAGGTCATAGCAGGCATGATAATCGTCATGGTACACACAGCAGTATCCTGACAGATGCTGGCCTACAATCACAACTGGAACAGACATGCTTTTCAGCGTGCGCTTATGCGCCGCCGTGAACACTGTCGCAACCAGTATGACTCCGTCAACCTGCTTGTCATTGAACGCCGCCAGATAATCAATCTCCTTCTGCGGCTCATTCTGGGTAACTGCGAGCAGCATACGGTAGTCGCTGTCATGAAACTCCGCAAGCATTCCCTCGACAATCCGCCCAATGGACGAGGAAGCAATTTTGGGCACAATCACGCCAATCATTTTTGTCCGTTTCGTCCGCAGTGTCTGCGCCTGAATGGAAGGACGGTAGCCAGTCTCCTCCACCACTTTGCGGATTGCCGCCTGCTTTTCCTCCGAAATATATCCATTATTAAAATAACGCGATACAGCCGCCCGCGAAACGCCCGCCATCTTCGCTATATCTGCTATATTCATCTGCACCGCCCCTTTTCATACCTGCGCTGCTGCGGTTTTGCCCCAGCCGTGCATCACACACAGCCTTTGGATAAAAACGCAGGATACGCCATCTATCACTTTTTGAGATAAAAATATCCATATGCCGGAATTTCTATCTGCGCCAAGTTTTTCTTTTCCCCCGTTATCAGATCTGTACCGTCACCAGCCACACTGTCCAGCCATGCTGTTCTGTCTGTTTCACTAAAATTAAAAATGCCGTACAAGGTCTCACCCTCAAAATATCTGCCAATGCACAATACCGAAGCATCTCTTGTGTCAACTGTCCATGTGTCCGCATAGGAGACAAATACCTTCTGCGCCTTTCGGATAGTCTCTAACTGCTTTAAGCCCTGAAACATCATTCCCGCCACTGTGTCTGTGTCCTGAAACTTAGCTGCCTGCTTCCAGTCCATCGGCCCGCGGTGGATATACCTTGAATCCGGCGCCTTGTCCGCGTCCTCCTTATAATGATAATCATTAAGCTGCCCGATTTCATCCCCGCTGTACAGCACAGGGATGCCTGACTGCATAAACATGTATGCGTGAAGCATCAAGTCCATCTTTACTGCCTTTTCGAGCGCGGCAGTATCACACTCATATGCGGCTTTCTCTACGCCGCACATAGACGCTGTCGTCCCGCAGAACCGCGCATCGCCAGTGACGGGGTCCGCGTTATACAGCTCGCCGCGGCTGTTGCTGCCGCCGTCGTATCCCTGAAAATAGTCATTTAAGTATTTTTTGTGCGCTCTCTCCTCCATACCGTCCATCTGCAAGGTGGCATAGTCAAGCCCCCAGCCGATATCATCATGACAGCGCAGATAATTTAGAAATACATAATCCTTGGGAAGCGCATTCACAATATCTAGCTGCTTTTTCAACAGCTTCACATCGCGCGTTGCAACCGTGTGCCATGTGGTCGCCATCGTGGTTACATTGTAGAGCATATGGCACTCTGGCTTCTCGACAGTGCCAAAATACGGTGTCACCTTCTCCGGCTCCATGACAACCTCGCCGAGCAGCAGCACGCCCGGACAGACAATCTCACTAATCATGCGCATCATGCGCACAATAGTATGTACCTGTTTCAGATTGCGGCATGGCGTGTTCAATTCCTTCCATATATAAGGGACTGCGTCAATGCGGATAATGTCGATTCCCCTGTTTGCCAGATAGAGGAAATTGTACATCATCTCATTAAAGACTCTTGGATTTTTATAATTCAAATCCCACTGATAGGGATAAAAGGTGGTCATGACATAGTGGTTTATGTCCGGCAGCCATGTGAAGTTGCCCGGTGCAGTTATTGGGAAAACCTGCGGAACTGTCCTTTCATACTGCTGGGGAATTGCTGCATTATCATAGAAGAAATAGCGGCTCATGTACTCACCGTCTCCCTGACGTGCCTTTTTCGCCCACTCATGTTCCTCGGATGTATGGTTCATAACAAAGTCCATGCAGACGTTGATGCCCTTCTTGTGGCAGGCGGCAGTCAGACTGTCCAAGTCCTCCATTGAACCAAGCTTTGACTGCACTTTTCGAAAATCTGATACGGCATACCCGCCGTCTGAGCGCCCCTTGGGCGTATCGAGAAACGGCATCAGATGGATATAGTTCACATTGCACTGTTCTATGTAGTCGAGCTTTGACTGCACGCCCTTCATATTGCCGGCAAAATTGTCGATGTAGAACATCATGCCGAGCATGTCATTCTGTTTGTACCAGCCCGCATTTTCTGCGCGCTGCGCATCGCTTTTTTTCAACTCCTTGTTCCTGGCAAGATAAAACTGCCTCAGATTGTCGCTAAGCTCAGCAAACATGGAATCATTGTCATACAACTCCATATAGAGCCAGCGCAGCTCATCATGATGGCGTTCCAGCCTTTCCAAAAAAACTTTGTCCTCTTTTCCCATGACCACACCTCTCATTCCTTCCTGACGGATTTTATTTTTTATTCGGTTTTTATTTATTATGCTTCCATATATACAAACGGCGCTATTTTTTCCTCAATCTCCTTATCGTCTGAATGATATCTCAGGCAGAGGGGGCCAGACAAATCCAGTGCCATCACACCAAGTATGGATTTTGCATCGACCACCTTCTTCCCCGAACCAAGGTCAAAACTCGCGTCAAATTTGTCAATCGTGTTCACAAACTGTCTTACCTGCTCTACATCCCTAAACTTAATATTTACCTTCCGCATAAAATCATTCCTTTCCAAAAATAAGTTTAACTTTTGTATGGTTTCTGCCGATCTGCTGCGCAAGCCCTGTTTCCTGACAGTGCCATATCCTGAAAAAGTATCGCAGTGTGTTATCGGTTTCATGTATGACTTTATCATATACTATAGCAAAAGTGTTGTAAATAGTCATTTTTCCTAAATTTTCTAAATAATTTTTAAACAGTTTTGTGTGAACGATTTCACATTTCGCAAAACTGTTTCACATACCTGCTCATTTTTTCATAATATTGCCAGCATCTTCCAATCCAGAAAATGAAGCCGCAGAAAAGCGCTAAAATTTCATTCGTGTCACAATGTCATTCCATGCGCTCTCGTCGATCTCCTCATCGCGGAACAGCATTCGCTTGTCGTCGTCCGTAATCTTGCGCAGCACCTTGCAGGGATTTCCCGCCGCGATACACCAGTCTGGAATATCCTTCGTCACCACGCTGCCTGCGCCAATCACCACATTACTCCCAATATGCACGCCGGGGCAGACAACGGTATTGCCGCCAAGCCAGACATTGTCGCCGATTGTCACTTCCTTGCCGTACTCATATGCCGAGTTGCGGCTGACTGGGTGGACAGGATGTCCAGCCGTGTAAATTGCCACATTGGGCGCCATCTGGCAGTTGTCGCCAATCTTGATTTTTGCCACATCCAGCAGCGTGCAGTTATAATTCGCAAAAAAGTTTTTGCCCACCTCAATATGCTTTCCGTAATCGCAGTAAAACGGCGGATTGACAAAAGCGCCGTCCGACTTGCCAAACAACTCCTTCACCACTTCACTGATGGCTGCAAAGTCAGAGCGGTCCATAAAATTCAGCCGCTGCAAAATTTTCCTACATACACGCTGCTCCTCAAAGACGCTCTCGTCTGAAATATACGCCATGCCCGCATCTCTTCGCTCACTGTTTGTCATCTTCTTGTTTGTCTGATTGTCCATTTTCATCCTCCATACCGCCTTTGCGGCTTTTTCGCTGTTTTCTGTATGCTGTTTTCCATTTGATAATATCAGATTTTTATCATAAAATCAGTCAATATATTCTGTATTTATACTTGAGAGTAAAAAGTTTTTTGTAAAAAAATAACCCTTCAGGATGAATTTATGGTATCTTTAAGTTACCAACACTTAAGAAAGATACAAGCCACCAGAAGAGTTATTCTGTGTATAAGTTTACCATACTTTCTAGTGGTTTTCCATACGATTATGATGAATTTTATTAATAAAGTCCTGTGCCATTTTGAATCCTGTTTTTCCCGTAAAGCATCTTTTGGCTGGTTTGTTACCATTACCCTGGGTCTGATGCTGCGTTCCGACAAGCTTGGTATTACTTCTGTTATCCGCGATCTTGCGCTTTGTCCGGGCTGTTATGGTTCCATGATCCATTTTTTTCGCTCATCCTCCTGGTCGCTGGAAAATCTACGTCTGCGCTGGTTTTCGGCGGTGAAGGAATACTCCCCACTTTATCAGGAAGGCGGTTTCCATGTCCTTGTGGGGGACGGGGTAAAGCAGTCCAAAGAAGGGCGGCGGATGCCCGGAGTGAAGAAACTGTTTCAGGAATCCGAAAACTCTGCTAAACCAGAGTATATCCACGGGCATATGTTCGGTGGTCTTGGTATCTTGGCTGGCAATGAACGCAGCTGGGCATGTATCCCCTTAAGCATCCGGCTCCACGACGGCCTTCAGGCTGCCAGGGAGTGGAAGGACGCGGCTGTTTCCAGCTCCTCCCATGTAATACAGATGGTAGAGGATGCTTATCAGGCTGCCCTCACATTTGGGGATTCCCTGCTCCTGCTGGACAGATACTTTCTCACCGTTCCAGCTCTTGAAAGACTGCAGTCCCTTAACAGCAGTGGAGACATACGCATGGAGATCGTTACTAAAGCAAAAAAGTCTGCTGTCGCATATGAAAAGCCAGGCCCCCGTAAATCCAGAAGGGGACGGCCGCCCAGGAAAGGAGCCGCTGTCCACCTGAAGGAAGCATTCCTCTCCCGTAAAGAAGAATTTCAGGACGCAGAAATTGAACTTTATGGCAGGAAAGAATCTATCCGCT
>KE159532.1:100029-100749 GCA_000403215.2 Lachnospiraceae bacterium A4 | reverse complement strand
TACAAATAACACAAATAATTCGGAACCAACAAGATACGTCAGGAACCTATGAGGATTCACTGGCTTCTTAATAGTGCAAACTTTTTACTCTCAAGTATTTATATAATAATCTTCTTTTTTAAGAATTTCAACAGAAGAATCTCACTGCACTGCTTGACTCCGGCAGAATAATCGCTGATATCGCCTACGAATACGGCTTCAGCGGCGCAAGCTACTATTTTATGAGACGTTTAAAAAATATTATGGTGAATCGCTCAAGATATATAAAAAGAGGGGGCTGTCGAGACTGCCTTAAATGTCTGAGAATATACATAAAAAGGTAGCTGCCGCACAAATGTATTTGTGCGGCAGCTCCTTTTTATTTTGTCTGCAGCGTTTGTTTAGCTGTCTTTTGGGTTTGCTGATGAATCGTTTTCTACCGATTCAGTATTTGTCTCGTCGTTCTCCTCCTCGGTTGTCTGCGCGGTCGCTGTCTCCGCCTCGTCCTCATCTGACTCGGACTGTGGTTCATCTGTTTGCGATGCAGAGGGCTCTGATTTTTCTGTTTCCGTTGATTCTGTGTTTTCTGATTTCTGATCAACAGTTTCCGATTCTTCAGGCGCCGCTTCTACATTATTATCCTCCAGCTTCGGTTCCTCACCGCTTCCGGCTGGCGGCGTGATCTCTATATCTTCGTCCGCCACTTCATCTGCTGTGGCATCATCCGCAACCTTCGTAATG
>KE159532.1:15845-98624 GCA_000403215.2 Lachnospiraceae bacterium A4 | reverse complement strand
CTTCCTGCTTCAACTGAATATTCCAGTCTGCTGTTCCGACATTGCTGATCTCGTAACGCGCTTTATTGTCTGCAAACACTGTCTTTGCGGATGCGACATTATCTACATAATCTTTCCATGGCTCCTTACCCGATGCAAAATCACCGTTCTTGATCAGCTCTGTGCCAACCGCCACTGGTTCGTCTGGTTCCTCTGGCTTCTCCGGCGTATCTGTGCCGCCGCTGAGCTTTATGACACTGATGTCATCTATCTCGATCGTCGATGCGGGAGTCTCCTCACCTGCGATCTTTCCCATAGATATTGAGAAGGTTATCTTGCTGCTTGTATCCTCTGTCACTTTTAGTTCATACACGACCTCTTTGACTTCGTTTGCTGTCAGTGCAAGATCTTCGCCGCCATACCATTTATATGACGGATCTAAGAAGGAATACTTCACCGTTCTGGACTCAGTGGATTTGAGCTTCATCTTCACTTGGTAAACGCCTTCTTTTTCCAGTGTCAGCAACTCTTTGTGTTTTAGCTGTACACTCCAGTCCTCATTGCCAACCTTCGTAATCTGGTAAACGGCTTTCTCCTCTGCGAAGCTGATTTCCGCCTCGCCTCCTTCGCCGACAAAGCTCTCCCAATGTTCCTCGCCTGCCGCGAAGTCACCGTTCTGAATCATCTCGGTGTCCGGCTCTGGCGGTATCTCTTCCTGCGGCGCTGTCTCCTCAAGCGTGATATTATCAATCACCACGGTGTGCTTTTCTGAAATCCGTTTGCCGCCGACTGCTCCCAGTGAAATGCTGAGTACCGTATTCGGATCTGTGTCGTAATCCATCTTAAACACGGTCGCAAAGTTCTGGTAATCCTTTGTCAGCGCGGCTTTTGGCTCACCCGAATACGGTGTCCAGTTGTCGTCGTTGGTGCCGTCGCGCTGCAATGCATACATAATCTCTCTGTCTGTGGTTGATTTGGCGTCAAAGGCAAGCTTGTACCACTTGTCCTTCTCAAGTTTGATATTATTCTGCTTGAGCTGAATATACCATGCCTCTGCCCCGGTATCCGCGATATCCATCGAGAATGCATTGTTCTCGTTTAATCCGTCCACAATATAATTCGGCACCTTCGCCGCATCATTTACATACACCTCATATCCTGTCATTCCGCTGGCAAAATCCCCGTTCACGATCATGCCGTCCTCCTGAATGCGCACGTTGTCGATATAGGTCGTGCCCGCTGCGCCAAGCAGAAATTGAAGTGTGCTGCCCTCGAGCGCTGCCTCGGTCTCAAATTCATATTTGTAGGTACTCCGCTCGGTCGTGAGAGCACTCTCAAAGTTCTGTCCGGCGATGACAGTCCTGATCGTTTTGTTCTGGTCTGCATAGGCGTCAAAGCTCAGGACAAATTTCTTCCCGCCTGTGATGGCGATCGGGTTCTGGCTTACCACAACCTGTTCCAGCGCTGTCACGGTCTCCGGCACTGTCACTTTCAATTCCCGTCTGCTGTCTGCTGTCACCGATACCTTTGCACCCCTGCACTGTCTTGTATCCCAGTCCCAGTACGCAAGGCGCAGTCTGCCCGGCTCATTGCCCTCATTGAACTGTCCGTTGTAGACATAGTTGCCGTCTGGCAGGATGCCCTTCTCCTCCTCCTCTGCTGCGCCTGTCTTTTCCAGTCTGACATTGCTGAGATGGACTTTTGCAAGGGACCCCTGATTGCCAAGATTAAACTCCACTCTGCCGTTTGCGTCGCTGTCTGCTGTCATATCAAAAATATGCTCATAAGACTGTTTCTCTGTCGTCAGATTTACGGTCGTGTCATTCAGATAGCGGATATAGCCCTTGTCCGGCGCGGAGATGCCCGTGATCATGGTGCGTGCTTCGTCCGCATAGGCATCGTAGGTCAGTTTGTACTTTGCACCACTCTCCATCGGCAGGTTTGCCTGTACCACCTGCACGCCGTAATTTACATCGCCTGCACTGGTCGAGGTGATGTGCAGCGCATTGCCGGAAATCTCCGCCTGTGCCTCACCGCCGCCGGCAAGCAGCAGCCGCCAGTTGGATTCCTCCTTGGTCAAATCCTCCGCTTTTGCAAAATCACCGTTTACAATGTAGTTTCCGGTCTCGTCCGGATCTCTGAGCTTCACTTCATTTTCCGGCTTATTCACATCCAGATCATAGCTGTCCTTCTGATACACTCTGACATAATCAATGACAAACTGTGCGTTGTCGCCAAACACGGCATCCTCGTCGGGATATCCTACCCAGCTTCCGCCGACTGCCAGATTCAGTATCATGTAAAACGGCTGATCATACGGTGCAGGATATGCGCTCTCTCCAAATCCTGCCTTCTTGGTAAACCAGTCGTTCACTGTATAGAACAGCACGTCATCCATATAGAAGCGGAACTCATCCGGATCCCACTCACAGGCGAATACATGGAAGTCCTCGCCAAAATTCTTCTGTCCGTCCGGCAGTGTATAGCTGCCCTGCTTCTGTGTGTGCGGCTCTCCGAAATGAAGCGTTCCGTAAGTGGTGGACAGCGCGCTTCCATGCACCTCCATCACGTCAATCTCGCCGCACTTTGGCCACTGGCCATAATAGCTCTCGTCTGTGGGCATCATCCAGAATGCTGGCAGGAAGCCTTTGCCGCTTGGCACCTTTGCCCGCACTTCAAATCTGCCGTACTGGAAATCATGCTTTCCCTGTGTATTGATTCTGCCCGATGTGTAATAAGGCTTGCCGTCAATGATCTCCTTGAGTGCCTGAATATACAGATTGCCATCCTTTACATAGGTATTTTTCGGAGAATCTCCATATTCCTGTAATTCGGCGTTGACCCAGCCGGGTTCATGGTACTCAAAATTCCAGTCGTTCATGTTGAGCTGGTCCCCGTCAAATTCATCCTCCCACACAAGCTTGTAGGCGTCTGCAATCTCCACTTTATTTTTGACTGGAATGCTTCTGGTATTCTCTGCTTTACAGCGGCTGCACACCTGCTTTTCCAGTCCTGCCGCCTGTTCTGTCGCCTTGACTGTCACGGTCCACCTCCCAAACTGATGTCCTAATGGCTCGACCACGTCCTGTTTTTTGCCGCTGCATTTCGCACAGACATACGTCGTGAGTCCTCTTTCCTCACAGGTTGCTGCGACATCGTCCTCTTCCCGGTCTGCCTCTTCCACGGGTTTCCATTCATGGTCCTTGCAGTCCGTCACTATCACATGACACTTTGCGGTAATGCCGTTTGCTGTCACGCTGATCTCTGCACTGCCAGCTTTTTTGGCTGTGAGAACCCCCTTCCTGACTGCGACTGCTTTTGTGTTGGAGGATTTGTATTTCACAGACTGGCTTTGGCCGACTACGTCCACTGCCAAGTTCTGCGTATCGCCTGTGTTCAGCAGATAGTACTTCTTTTCAAGTGTCACTTTGGACTCCTTCACGCGCACCCAGCACTTTGCCGTCACACCGTTTGCCTCCGCGGTAATCAGTGTGCTGCCTGCATTTGCGGCAGTCACTTTTCCTTTGTCATTGACTGTGGCAGCTTTCGGATTGCTGCTTCGCCACACTGCCTTCTTGTCTGCGCCGTCTACCTTTGCCTTGATCGAGATGGTGTTTCCCTTCCCCTTGGTATACAGCGTATACTCGCGCTGGTTCAGGGTGATAGACGGCGTAAACTCCTGTACGGTCACGAGTACGGTGTCCGTGACGCCGTTTGCCTCTGCTGTGATGGTCGCCGTTCCGGGTTTCTTTGCCGTAATCTTCCCTTTGCTGACCGAAGCGACCTTTGTGTTCGAACTTTTCCATTTTACGGCAGTTTTCCGTCCAGTCACCTGCCAGTCCAATGCATAGGTTTTGGCTGTTCCTTTGGTCTTTAGGTGTACAATCCGTTCGTTTATCCGTGTCGCTGTGTCTGCCACCTCGACAATACAGGTATCTGTTTTTCCATTGCAGGAGGCTGTGATCAGCGCTGTTCCTGCGCCTTTTGCCGATACCAGTCCACTGCTGTCCACGGACGCAATCTTCTCATCGCTGCTTGTCCACACTACCGTGTCAGTTCGGGAGGCGTTTGTCTTGAGCTGCTTTGTCTCAAAAGAATCCTCTGTCCGATAGAGCTGTATACGCTCCTCATTTACAGAGACCAGCCCCTCCTCTACCCTGACTTTACACTTGGCTGACACGCCGTTTGCCGTGGCGGTAATCTCTGCCTCTCCGGTTTTCTTTCCAGTAACCCCCCCCCCTTCTTACTATCGCAACTGATGTGTCAGAGCTTGTCCAGGTCACCTTCTTACTTGCGCCGGTCACTACAGTCTCAAGCCTGACAGTGCTTCCTGTGCCCTTCGTGCCCAGGAGCATGGAGTCAAGATTCAGCGAGATGGCATTGTTCTTCACCGTGATCTTACAGGTTGACGACACGCCGTTTGCCGTGGCAATGATGTCCGCCGTCCCTGCGGAGACAGCGGTCACTTTTCCTGTGCTGTCTACGGTGGCAACCTTCTTGTTGCTGCTGCTCCATACTGTATTTTTGCCAGCACCCTTCACTGTCGCCTTCAACTGTAGCATATCCCCGGAATACACTGCTTTGGCGCTCTCTGGGGACGGCGCACAGTATAGGACGGCTGCGGCCTTATTTAATTTGATGCCGGGCTCTACGACTGTGACAAGGCAGGTCTCACGCGGAAAGCCAATCCCCGAGGAAATAATGGCTTTTCCTTTGCTGAGCGCGGTCACAACTCCCTTCTGCCCCTCTTGGTCCACGACTGCGATATTCTCATTCCATGAAACCCATCGGGTCTTTCTGCCTTCCGGCAGCTTCTCAATCTCAAGTACAAGCTGGTTCTCCTCATCGCCGATATTGATGGTCGCTGTTTTCATATTGATGAAAAAGCTGCCCTCGGCGTGAACTGCCACGCTTCCGAACAACAATGTCAAAAGTATGGTCAGCAGTGCGATCTGTACCTTTTTCTTCATCTGCATTCTCCTTTCTGTATTTCCATAAATCAACATTTCATATTATTTCTTCTCGACCACCTCCTTTTTCTGTCAGATGTTATACCTGAAACATCTTAATCTGCGATTCCAGCTCTCTTGCCGACGCCGTCAGCTCCTCGGACTCCTTTGCCACGCTGCCGCTGTTTGACATCAGTCCATCCGCCTGCTCTACCAGAATATCCGAAGAACTGAGGATCTCCTGCGAGCTTGCCGCCTGCTCCTCGGAGATTGCCGCCACATTCCGCGCGACATCTTCTACCTGCTCCACTTTCTGAATCATCTGCTGCGCCAGCTCACCGACCACGACAATGTTCTCAAAAATCGTATCATACGTCGTCACCGCATTGCCAATCAGCGCACTGCTGCTGTTGATATTCTCCACGCTGCCGTTTGCCTGATCAATGACATCGCCGATCAGTCTCTGAATCTCCATGACAAGCGTGTCAATATGCTTCACGGACTCCATGCTTGTCTGCGCCAGTTTGCCGATTTCTGACGCGACCACCGTAAAGCCTTTTCCCGCTGCCCCCGCCCGCGCTGCCTCAATGGAAGCGTTCAGCGACAACAGGTTTGTCTCATCCGCGATATCGCCGATCACCCTCGTGATATTTGTAATCTCGCCCGACACATTTCCCACCTCGTCAATCGCATGCTGCAGCTGCCGCACAGAGCTGTCAATACGCTGCATCGCCGTGTCCACATCCTGCATGACCTCTTTTCCCTTCTGGGAAATACTGACAGTCGCTCTCATCCTGCCATTCATGCCGTCTCCGTCCTCCTTGGTCTCCGCCACGAGAGTTGCCAGCGTCGTCGCACTGCGCGCAATCTCATTGACCGATATGGACAACTGCTCTACTGTCATATTCAAATCTTTCATGGATTGATTCTGCTTCCTAGAGGCATCGAACATCTCATTGGAAACCTTCTTGCTGTTATCCGCCTGCTCGTGCAGCGTGTGTGACACCTTGTCGATCGAGACAATCATGCCGCGCATCGTGGTGATAAACTTCTCGACACAGCGGCTCATAATGCCGATTTCATCACTGTTTCCGGCTGCGTGATACGGTATAAAGTTTCCGTCTGTCATGTGCTGAATCACCTCTGTCAATCCCCGCACCGGATGAATCACCACATGCACAATCCGCTCGATCAGTATTGTCAGCGCCAGCACAGAGACAATGGCAAACAGCAGCATCACATTTCTGATATGATTCAACTCCTGATATACAATCTTTGAGGGAACATAGGACACCAGCACCCATTCGGTGCCTGTGATCTCCTCAAATACCGTCATGTTGCCGTCAATTTCTGCCAGATGCATCTCTCCCTGAGAAATCCTGTCAGCGATCTCTCTCATAAACACATCGTCCAGCTCATCAAGCTTCCTGGAAATCATCGCTTTATCGCGCGCAGCAAGGATTGTATTGTCATTGGCATTCACCAGAAACGCCTCCGCATGGTCCATTTTTACAAAGCTGTTGACATAGACACTGATTTTGTCAAGAGACAAGTCCATCGAAATGACACGCACGTCATTTGTATCCGTGCGCAGCATACCGCACGCACTGATGACCGGCATACCGTTCTCGTTGACGTATGCGTTGGTAAATCCTACATTCACCCGGGTCAGGGCGTCGCGAAACCACGCTGTCTGCGTCACCTCCGTCCCGATTGTGTCCTCCTCCTTCTCTGTAGCGGGCGGCGCGCTCATGACAATTGACACATTGCTGATTGTTACACCCGCTGTGGACCCGGCGGCGCCAAGATTAAACTCCATCCGTGCGTTCGCATCATCATAATCCGTCATGGTAAACTCATAGGAATATGTCTGCCGTTCGGTGGTCAGGCTGACAACGGTATCCTCAAGATAGCGCTTATAATCCCTGTCCGGCGCTGTGACGCTGACCTTGATCGTTCTGTCCTCCTCCGCACTCGCGTCAAAACGGACAGTGTACACGGCATCCTTTTTCAACGGAACATTGGGCTGCACAAACTGCACGCTGTAATCCACGGTTCCCTCATTGGCAATGTCGATGAACACCTCATTCTCCTCAAGCTGCGCTTCTGCCTGTCCCTCCAGCGCCAGCAGAAATATCCAGTCCTTATCGTCTGTCAGGCTCTCCTTCACCGCAAAGCTGCCGTTATTGAGATAATTGCCTTCCGCGTCCGGTTCCCTCAGCTCAACAGCTCTCACAGGATTTGCCCGAAGAAGTGTTCCGTCCGTACCTGCGATATAGAAGCCCTCGGAATAGTTGCTGTCATAGTTGTAATAGGAATCCAGAAAGTCCTGCAGCTGTTTGTCGTCAAACCCCATCTGCTCCACTGCCTGTTTGGCAAGGCTGGCAGACACAAGGTTCTGGTTCAGCCATGCCTCCATCTCAGCAGCCTGACTCTCCACGGAGGTCTGCAAAAGGTTATGCGCATCTGACTGTATCACAGTCTTTGATACATAATAGAACAGCCCTGTGAGCACTGTCATAATAAGAATCATCACGGGCAGAATAATTCCAAGCAGCTTTACTTTGATGGATATAAATTTCGTCTTTTCTGTCATAACCTGTTCCCCACGCTTTCTCACCAGATTATTGATACTGTGTCACATTCTGGCTATCCACTCTCTCAAAAGGTATCAATATATATTTTCCATCTGCCGATGCCCCCTCCAGATCTGCGACGGACCTGCCGGAAGCCAGTCTGTCCGCCGCCTCCACCGCAGCGCTAATCTGTGCCGCAGTCGGCTGATAGACGGTGAAATCCATTCGTCCTTCCGCAATCGCCTGGCAGCCGCCCGCAGAGGCATCCACACCCAGAAACAATACAGACTCTGTACTGCGTCCCGCCTGCTCGAAAGCGGACAGACTGCCGAGCGCCATATCGTCATTGTTCGCCGCCACACAGTCAACAGGCTGTCCTGTCTTTAAAAACATCGCCGTCAACTCCTGCGCCTTATCCTGATTCCAGTCGGCATAGTCCTCAAAGACATAATGAATCGTCTTTCCGCTGGCTTTCAGGGTCTGTTTGAGTCCTTTTGTCCTGCCTGCCGCGCCCGATGCATCTTTTGGGCCTTTGAGCAGCACCACGTTAATTTCTTCCTTCTGTCCAAACTTTTCCAGTATATATTCCGCCTGATACTGCCCTGCCATATACTCATCTGACGCTACGTAAATATAGCGGTCCTTCTCCAATGCGCGGTCCTTTGGCGCATTGTTGATAAATACAATCGGCGTGTCTCCGGCTGCCGCCTTGATCTCCGTCACCGTATCCGGCGAAACCGGTCCGCACAATAACACATCACAGCCACTCACCACAGCGCTCTTGATCTGGGCGTCCTGTGTCTCCACAGAATTTTGTGCATACCCTGCCTCAAACGCGGCGCCATGTGCTGCCGCCTGCTCTTGCAGCTGCAGTGCCCATCCCTCATAATAGTCGCCGTCCTCTATCGCAGAATAGTAGATTCTGACATCGTCTCCTGTATCCTGCGCCCGACAGCCGTTTCCAACAAGGGCAGTCAAAGCCGCGGCCAAAATCAGACAATGATACTTTTGTCTCAAAACCACGCACCTCCTATTATTTGAAGATACCCCAACAGCCAAAGCCGTTGGGGTACGAATCAACCCTTGACACCGCCAAGCGTCACACCTGCAATGATATACTTTGAAAGAATCAGATAAACAAGAACAATCGGAACGATTGCCACCATGATCATCATGTATATTTTGCCCATATCACGGTTCATGTAATCCGCTCCACGAAGGAGTGCGATCAGGATTGGCACCGTCATTTTCTCCTTCGACTGAATCACCAGCGCAGGAACGAAATAATTGTTCCACGAACCTACGAAGGTAAAGATTGCCTGCACGGCCATCGCCGGCTTCATGATCGGAAGGACAATCTGATTAAAGGTACGAAACTCCTTAGAGCCGTCGATTCTGGCTGCCTCAACCAGTGAGAGCGGCAGAGACGACTGCAGATAACTGTACATGAAATAAAATACAGAGGGCGATGCAATAGACGGAATAATCAGCGGAAGCAGAGAATCATTCATGCCCATGCCGGTAATCAGTCGAAGAAAGCCCATTGCTGTAACCTGCGTCGGCATCACCAAGATTGCCATAATGAACGTAAACGCGACTTTCTTTAATTTAAAGTCATATGCGTAGAGTCCGTACGCAGTCAGCGCGGAAAAATAAGTGCAGATTGCCGCAGAACTGCCCGAGACAATCAGACTGTTGATGATACCGCGCACCATCGGAAAGGTTCCGTCATTTGCCACATTCTGAAAATTTGTCAGCAGGTGTCCGCCGGGCAGCGCAGAGAAGCCTCTCTGCAAATCTGCATGGGAACGCGTCGCATTGACAAGCAGAATGTAGAAGAAAAACAGACACATCAATGACAGTATGACGAGCAGTACATGTGCAAAAATAACACGAAAACAATTATATCCCTTTGATTTCATTCTCTTATCTCCTCTCTGCCTTTTTTCTCTTTTTCGCAGCAGCCTTAGAACCGTCCGGATCTTCATCGTTCGTGATGCGGTATACGATAAAGCACAGAATGCCGCTCACAATGAACAGGTAAACAGACAGCGCACCCGCCATACCATAGTTTTTGCTCTTTAAATGGTTGTTGAGGAACATAATCAAGGTCGTTGAAGTACGGTCCGGGCTTCCCTGACCATTTGTCAGAATCTGAGGCACGTCGAACATCTGGAGACCGCCGATGATAGAAGTAATCAGTGTATAGGCAAGAATCGGGCGAATCATTGGAAGCGTAATATAGAAAAACCTTTGTATACTGTTGCAGCCGTCAATCTCAGACGCCTCAAAGATGTCCGGGCTGATGCCCATGATTGCAGCCATCAGCATAATTGTCGTATTGCCAAACCACATGAGGAAATTCATCACGCCAATCAGCGTTCTCGTTCCGAATACGGTTCCCATAAAATCAATTGGTGTATCCGTCAGACCCATGGACAGCAAGATCGAATTGATAGGACCTTTGTTGGAAAATAAGGTAAAGAACAGCATCGCAAACGCAGACGCCATAATTAAGTTCGGCAGGTAAATGACAACCTTAAAGAATTGCTGACCGCGGATTTTCAGCCGGGCATCGACAAACCATGAAGCGAGCAGCAGCGCGATCACAATCTGCGGGACAAAACCGATGAGCCACAGGATTAAGGTATTCCACGCATATTTTAACATATCTGATTTCAGCAGACTGGCATAATTTTCCATCCCGACAAAATTAGGGCCAATTTGCTTGAGACCGGAACGATAATATTCAAAAAAGCTGTACCGAATCGTATCTACCAGCGGGATGAGCGAAAAAATAAAGAAACTTAGAAAAAATGGAAGGATGAAGATGTACCCCCATTTCGAATAATCAATCTTTTTACGTTTTTGTTTCATAAGCTACCATTCCCCCTCTTCTGAACACTGCGGTGCTTCGATGCACCGCAGTCAATGATTTATGGATTCTCTGATTTATTCCGGCCACTGAATCTCTGAGATTTCTGGATAGCGCTCTCTAACGGCTGTCTCAAAATTCTGTTTTGCCTTGTCATAGTCGATCTGACCCTGCAAATAATCGCCAAACGCATTTTGAATCAACTCCACGCAGCCCTGATCATACGCGGACAGCGGCGCCATCTCGATTGCATCTGCACCTGGTGTAAAATATGTATACGGATTCTGCCCGCCGAGGAAATCCGATGCAAATGAATTGTCTGTCTTGGCTGCTTCCATAAGTGTCTTGGTATTGGTAAAGTCTGCATACTCCTTTGAAATCATTTTCAAATTGTCAGCGTCCGCCGTGAGCGCAAGAAGGATATCCTTCACATGGCTCGGATTGTCTGTACCCTCTGCCGCGAGCACGAAAGTACCGCCCCAGTTGTATGACAGCGGCGCATTGGTCACTGCCCATGCCCCGTTCTCGCCGTCCCAGTTTGGCTTTAACTGCGTGTCAATTCCCCATGCCGGGAACAGGAATGCAAATACTTTGGAGCTGGAGCTCATCGCTGTAAACCAGTCTGCATTCCACTGTCCCTTTACAGCGGGATCGAAATAGCCTGCATCCTTCCACTCCTTAGAATCCGTTACCCAGTCGATAATCTTCTGATCAACCTTGATTGTGGTCTCGCCCGACGCCACCCATGGCTCTGAAATATTGTTGCTGTAGGTGCGGAATGTATCTGTATAGCATGAGAATGTATAGTATCCCTTTGCCTTGAGCTCCTCCGCAGTCGCCTTCATGGCATCCCAGTCTTTGGTCTTTTCGCCAATCACTTCGGGATCATCGGTTCCAAACACCTCATTGGCAATATCGCGGCGGTATACCAGTACGCCCGGACATGCCTGCCATGTAGAAGCTCTCATGACACCATTCTGGTCGCTCGCAACGGTCTTGGTAAAGTCAAACTGGTCTGCCAGATCGGTCTCCGGGTTGATTCCCAGCGCTTCGAGCGGCATCGCCGCATCAATATCCGCATCTGTGTACTTGACCACATAGTCTATCTCCGCTGCAAAGATGTCCACCTTATCATCATCCGCTGCCGTCAGCTGATTGTTGAGCGCCTCATCCAGTTTATCCTGATAGACGCCATCCTGATTCGGATTGATGATCCAGTGGATCTCTGTGCCGTCCTTTAAGCTGGAGGTCGTGCCGTCGTCTGACGTGTCCACAATCTCCGGATAAACCGCTGTGATACGTTTGCGAAGCTCATCATTGAAGCTGTAGACATTGATCACCTTGCCCTCATTGGACGCCGCCGCGTCATCGCCCTCCGGTGCCGCGTCAGCAGGCTCCTGTGCGTTGTCTGCATTATTCGCGCTGTCATTATTCACTGTCGTTGCATTGTCCTGCGTTGCATTGTTATTGCCGCTGTCCGTGCCGCCGCACCCAGTGAGCGCTGTCATGATCATGGAAGCCGCCAATAAACTGCTGATTATTTTTTTCTTCATTTTAAAGTCCTCCCTTTGTGTTTTACTATGCAAATTTACAGTTACTTTGAACTTACAAGAAGGATTATAGCATACTGCCCAATAAACCAATACAAAATTAGTTGTAAAAATATCAAAATCATGACATAATTATAATAATCTTAAAAAATAAAGTAAAATTGATTAAATTTTGTCATAGGGAGTGTATACATATGAACAATCTGCGAAACGAATGGTATAAACGCGAGCTGTCAGACAGCGAATCCGAAACCTATCACCGTCCAATGGAGGAAGAATATTCCTTTTATTCCGCCGTGAAGAACGGTGATATGGAATTTGTCAGAGAAAATCTAAATCAGGGAGACTTCACCAATCCAGAAGGTATGGGCGTACTGTCTAAAAATGCGCTGACCAATCTAAAATATCATTTTGTTGTCACTGCCGCGCTGCTGACACGGCACTGTGTCGAGGGCGGACTTGAGTTAGAGCAGGCTTACCGGCTCAGCGACTTTTACATCCTAAAGATGGATTCGTGCACCAACATCGAAACCATCGCAGAACTGCATCGGAGTATGGTACTTGATTTCACCGGCAAAATGCTTGTACTTCAAAAAAACGCCATCATCTCAAAACCGATTGTGCAGTGTACAGACTATATCTACAGCCATATTAACGAGCGCATTACCATCAATGAGCTTGCCGTGTACACAACGCTGTCGCCAAGCTACCTGTCGCGTCTCTTTAAACAGAATCTCGGCATTTCCATCAGCGACTATATCCGCGAAAAAAAAATAGAGAAGGCAGAAAACCTTCTCCGATACTCCGACTATAGTCTGATTGACATTGCCAATTACCTTGCCTTCTCCTCGCAGAGTCATTTTATTCAAACGTTTGAAAAATACGTCGGACTCACACCCAAAAAATACCGCGACAGACATTACCACCAGACATGGTGAATCAGACACCAAACTGCCTGTACAGAAAGAAAAACGTGACTGCACCGTAAACATGCTGTCACGTTTCTTCTATTTAAAATATAAATATTTACGACATCACAAGCTCCACTTCATTTTCTTTCGCAAGAAGCTCTGCCGGAATATAATTTTCTTCCATCAACTGACCGTTTACCCGCAGCGATTTGCAGCCAGACTCCACATGACCGGGATTTTTCACTGTGATATGGAGATGCACGCCCCGAAAATCCTTGTCAATCTCAAATCCGTCCCACGCTTTCGGTATGGAGGGCGCGATTTTGAGTCCGTGAAAATCAGGCCGCATTCCGAGGATTCCCTCCACGCATCCCACCATGACAGTGGACGCTGTGCCTGTCAGCCAGTGCACATGTGAGCGCCCAAAGTGCGGGCTTGCCTTGCCTTCTGTGAACTGTCCATAGCAGTATGGCTCCAGCTTGCGAATCTCCGCCCTGTCATTCTGGGCAGACGGCGCGTTTTCTTGAAAATAGGCAAATGCCCGCTCACCGTGTCCGCAAAGCGCCTCTGCAAGAATAATCCATCCCTGCGACTGCGAGAAAATGCCGGAATTTTCCTTGACGCCCGCATTGTAAATCACTGCAAGCGCACCGTCAAAAGCCTCCAAATGATACGGCGGGTCCATCAGCACAGCGCCATATTCTGTATTCAGCCGCTCATATACCATGTCAAGCGCCTTGTCCGCCTGCTCAGCCGTGGCAAGACCGCTGATCACTGCCCAGCTTTGAGGATTGAGCCACATATTTGCCTCCTTGTCCGTCCGCTTTCCAATCACCTCGCCGCTCTCTGTAAAGCCTCTGATAAACCTGTCCTCATTCCAACAGAGTTTTTGAATGCGCTCTCCAAGTTCCTTTTGTTTTTCATCCAGAAAGGCGATATAGGCATCATCTTTCTTGTATACGGCAAACTTCTTTAAGATTGTCATTGCATAGAAATATTGTAATGCCACAAAGGAAGATTCGCCTTCCTTTCCCAGCCTCAAACAGTCATTCCAATCCGCATAAAGTCCTGCCGGCAGACCATGCGGCCCCAGATGCTTCATCGAAAAGTCCACGGCGCGCTTTAAGTGCTCATACACCGTTGCCTGATCCTTGTTGGCAAATGGAATCACCTCGTCGATAAACGCCATGTTTCCTGATTCTGACACATATTTGTAAACGGTAGGAAACAGCCAGAGTGCGTCGTCTGCCCTGTATGCGGGATGTCCTGTCTCCTGTACATAGGACGCGTCGTCCGGCGTGTCCTCATGTCCGGGATTGTGCGTAAACTTCACAAGCGGGAGTCCGCCGCCGTTGTCAACCTGCGCCGAGAGCATAAAGCGAATTTTCTCGACCGCCATCTCCGGCGCCAGATGAATGATTCCCTGAATGTCCTGCACAGTATCGCGATAGCCGTATCCATTTCGGAGACCACAGTAGATAAAAGAAGCGGCGCGCGACCAGATAAAGGTCATAAAACAGTTGTAGGCATTCCATGTATTTATCATGGTATCAAATGCCGGACTGGGTGTTTTTACCTGAAAATGAGACAGTTTTTCATGCCAGTATGTGACAAGCTCTTCCAACTCCCGTGCGCAGGTCTGTGACGGATTCTCATAATTTTTCATAATTCTGTCCGCCTCATCTTTGTACTTCATGCCAAGTACAAAGGCAATTTCCTTCGTCTCACCCGCCGCAAGTGTCAGTGTAGTGGCAAGCGCGCCGCAGCCGTTTTCATTGTAACTTAATTCCCCGCCAAGATCTCCGTTCAGAACACCTACAGGATTTCCATAGCCATGATAGCGTCCGATAAATTTCTCCCTGTCTCCACAGTAGGAAGCCACCTGCGCACCTGCCAGACCAAAGAAACGATCGATTGCGAGCTTGTTGTCAACCTCCTTTCCATCCTCAAGACCGTCCAGATTGCCGTGTATTGTCTGGCGGATGCGGTCCTTCTCAAAGGCGGTTCTTGTGATGAACATGGAATACTGGAGATTGACTTGATCCTGTTCATAATTATTGTTGTTTGTAAACTCTGCATATCCTGTGATGTTCAGATTCCTTGGCGCATCGGTGTTGTTTGTGATCTTCAAATTCCAGACCTCGTAGGACTTGCCGAGCGGCACATAGTAAAGCGCCTCCGAATGAATGCCGCTGTAGTCCGCCTCCATTCTTGTGTATGCTGTTCCATGGCAGCATTTGCTCTGGTAGGAATCCAAATCTTTGCCGACAGGCTGCCATGAAGCCGACCAGTAATCCTTGCTGTCATTGTCGCGTATGTAAATATAGCGTCCCGGCTGGTCAAAGCCATTGAACACATAACGCAGAATCCTGCCGTTAGCCCCTGATTTCGCAAAGCTGTAACCACCCGCATTGTTGGAGATCACCGCGCCGTACTCCGGGGAGCCAAGATAGTTCGCCCACGGCGCAGGCGTGTCAGGTCTGGTAATCACATACTCTCTTTTCTCATCATCAAAATAACCATATTGCATTTTTCTTTTTCTCCTTTTGCCTTTACGAATTTATTTCGTCCATCTGCGTCCTTTACAAACAGATTATGCAATCGAACCAAGCGTCACATCAATCACATGCACAGTGCTGTCAAGCGCTTCGATTGCTTGCTTTTCCATGCATACCATATCTGACATTTGTGTCATTTTTTGCAATTTCCTGTCCCCGCACCAAGCCTGTTCAATCTGATATGCCCCATAGGACAGCTTTTTCGGATTGTGATAGCGGATTAAGAATGTCTTTTTCAGGAAGTTCAGTTGAACGGAAGCATTTCCGTCCGCATCAAACTGCTCGGACATCAGCTTCGGCGCAAGCACCAGATTCCCCAGATCTCCCCTGACGCCATACACCTGCGTAATCATGGTCAGCATAAACCAGCTTGCCGCCCCTGTCAGGTAGTGGTACATTCCGCGCCCATTGGCATCAAAGTACTCTGGCACACCGGGATAAATTTTGCTTGTACCGAAATCCATCGCCGTTGCCAGCAGGGTGTTGAGCGCCTTGTATCCCTCCTTGACAAAGCCTCGCTGGTACAGTGCATTGGCGTACATGACAGTCATATGGGAAAACACAGCCCCATTTTCTTTTTCGCCATACGCAAAGCCAAACATCCTGCCAAGATCAAATTTATCCTCGTCAAACTCCGTGTTCAGCCGGTAGCCGCCAATGTTCTCCCGATAGAGATACCTGTCCGCACTCCGGCAAATTTTTGCCGTCATTTCCGCGTCAGCCGTTCCGCTCATAATAGAAAATACCTGACTGGTGAGCATCATGCGCACATTGCCGCCGTGCACGCCCTCCACCTGATTTCCATTGTTGTCATAGTAGCCGTTGAACCATCCGTTTCCTTCCGCGTCCGTCACCCACTCCTTGCGGCGGATATTCTCCATCATCCACGCCGCCATATCTCTGAGCTTCTGTGCCAGCTCTGAGACAGTTACCTGTACTGTCCTGCCAGAAATATGATGCGTGCAGGTGCATGTATACTGCTGCAAGACTGCCCGCTTCCACTCGATTTCATCATAGTTGTGCACCTCGCCTGCAAGAAGGATTTTAATATCCTCAGCCAACTCCAACTGCGCAGTTTTTGTAGCGGATTCGTATTTCTCAAGATACGCTGCAAGCTCTCTGAGATTGTATGCATAAGCGCTTGTAAACGCCACGCTCTCTCCTCTGTCCGGCGCCATGTCAAGCGCATCGTTCCAGTCTGCATTGCGCAGGCAAATCTGGTTATGCGCACCCACCTCATAAAATGCACACAACTGCTGCAACAGAATGTGCTCTAAAATGCTCCCGGTATAAATGGAACCTTCCTGCGTTCTCTGCTGCATACCGTAATCCTCGTTCCACTCACTGTCAGCCGCCTGCCCTCTGTGTACCTGACGGTCTTTAAAATACGGTACTTTCTCGTCAAGAATTTGAATGTCCCCTGTCTGGTCAATATAGAGCTTTGTTGTCAGAAACGGCCAGAACCCGTGATCCATCCAGACGCGCGTAATGCTGTTTCGATCCGCCTTGAACACGCCCTGCTTCTCGCCGATAATCGTGGCGTTCGTCCCATCCATTCTGACACCGCCATAGTTATCAACTATCATCTGACGCACACCGTCGGGATTCATGAACAGCAGCGACAGGCAGTCCTGCCAGAGGTCCCGCCATCCCCTGCCGCCCTTGCCATAGTCGTGATGCGGAAGAAAAGAACACCCATACAGACGCCGCAGAATCGGCTGGAAACAAATCCACCGCAGATAGCTGTCCGCTGTCTTATTTCCAGTCTGGAACCAAACATTGACTTTCTCCTGCCAATAATCGTTTGTTTTGTGTATGGCATCGCGCACCTTGTCTGTGCTGTCATAGGCGAAAGCCACCTTCCGCATCTCCTCCATTGCTGCTGCCGCCGCAGCGCCGATGATGATGGTGTATGACACCGTCCCGCCTTTTTCAAGCGCCACACTGCGAAATTTCAGACCGCCCAGCGCCTCTTTTCCGTCAATCTGTATGCCTGCCTCTGCGCCCTCTGCATTGTTCTTTACAGCCAGCGGCGCAGTCAGGCTTCCGCCTTCTCCGATAAAATCCTCTGTGACTGGGAAAAACTGTTCCGGCGTCTCACCATTGCCTGTTACGCCGTACACAAAATATGTCACCTCATTCTTTTGATGCCCTCTCTCATCAAAGGATAGTTTGGGTTTCACCTCCACGCCCTGCCCTGTCACTGTGATCTGGTGCAAAAGCGAAGTTACGTGGCGGTGATCCCGTATATTGTCCGCACTTCTCCCATAGATTGGAATTGCTGCAATTGGTGTTATTTGCTGTGTGTGCTCTGCTGTGTTCTCAATGACAACATGCAGAAGCTCTACATTGTGGTCAACAGGCACAAAACTTGTGACAGTCGATTTGAGCTGGTATCTGGAAGACTTTCTGGTCACAGTCTGCCACATGAAACCTGCCTCCATGCTGCATTCGTCCTGACGCGCTGTATATTTGTCACACTCCGCCTCCGCTGACATGCCTGTCGCAGACCATGCGCCCACGCCTTCAACACAGCACCAAAAATTTCTGGACGATTTATTGTTGTGAAGATTTTCGCTGCTCACTGGCTCAAGCAGAAATGTATTTTGATCTAATTTGCTGTCGCCCCCAAAACTTGGCGTTACACTGGACTTGATCCCCTGCTCTCCGGCAATCGGAAAATACAGATATGTGTAGTTGTCTGGATGATTGAGTGTGAAAATCTCGTTTCCGTGATCAAGTGCGATCTGATTTGTCGATACAATTGTTTCTGGCTGCATATTTTTCCTCCATTCTTTCGATGTCCCCAATACCCCCTGTTCCTTCCTGATTGAGCATATCGCATTCTTGATCAAAGTAAAATCAGATTCATAGCAAAAATGTCAGATTCATGACCAAAAAAAGAAAGCCAGAACCTCTTTGTGAAGTTCTGACTTCGTTCAATCCCCTGTCACGGCGTCGTCCCCGCTCGGAACATGACACAACAGTCCTTTCCGCAGAATGAAATCCCATAATTCCCTACAATATCGTATCCGTCATCTGCTAGTTCTAAACTGTATTTTTTGTCCTCGATCTGTTGCAGTGCCTCCTTGGCTTTTGGCTCAAGCTCCTTGATCTTTTTCGTGGTTTTAAATTCTACGATAAAAGCCTCCTTGCGGCGTGAGATGGGTTTGACGAACAGATCACACCTGCCCTTTCCCGTCTCCCGGTTGGATTTTGTGCGGTATCCTTTCATTCCCGACAGCAATCCCGCCACCAGCCCGTGATAATAATTTTCACTCTCATCAAAAGAACTGATCGTTTCGTATAAAACCGCCGTCAGTTCTTCCTCTAGCGTCTGGGTATCCTTATTGACAAATGCCGTGTGCAGCCGGGTCAAGTCCCGCGTTTTCATTTTGTGCTCAAACCATGCCATAATCTTTTCACGAAAAATATAGCGCACTTCCCGATTGGGTATCGCAAGCGTCAGATAACGCATATCATCCTCTCCCATCCGCTCGCCTGTTTTCTTGAAATATCCGGTAAAAAACATAAAATTCCACAGATTCTCCATGCGCTCATACACTTCGCTGTAAGTGATGTCCTCATGGACAGGCTTCTCCACCGTGCCTCCGTCAATCAGATTTTCCAGTTCACTCTTTACGCTGTCATCCGCCAGTTCAATCAGCCTGCGCACTACGGTATTCGAGGATGTATTGGCCCAGTATGACCGCGGGAACTCCTCCTCATGCGTTGTCAATGCCTTCACATACTGGATAACACTCCACGGATTATAGACCTTGGTATTTCCGAATATATATCCATTATACCATTCTTTAATTAGATCATATTTTTGCCCCAGTTCATAGTCATTGCAAAGTTTACGGACTTCTTGTTCTGTAAATCCGAAATACTCCCCATAATTCCAGTCAAGAATGGATATCACTTCAAGATTATTCAGTCCGGTAAAAATACTCTCCTTTGAAATTCTAAGGCACCCTGTTATCACAGCAAATTCCAAACTGCTGTTTGTTTTTAAGGCAGACTCAAACAAAGAGCGGATAAACCCTGTCATTTCATTATAGAAATTCTGGGTAAACGCATTCTCAAGCGGCACATCGTATTCATCAATCAGGATAATCACTTTTTTGCCGTAATATTTTTGCAAGCACTGTGACAGGAATTTGATGGAATTATTGTATGCGCTGCGGTCTGCCCTGCGCATCCGAATCTCCATATAGGTGTCCCGCTCCGCAGCAAGCCGCTCATCCTGCAAAATGTATTGGTGTCTTGCATACTCGTCCGCAATCTGCCACTTGAGCACCTCATATGCAAGTGTGAAATCAGGCTGCTTGGCATCCTTCAATGTCAGATTGATCACAGGATAGCTTCCCATATGCGCAAGATACTCCTCACCCGCCTCCATAATTTTCATATTCTCAAAAAGATACGTGTTGTCTTTTTTCGTGTCATCGTCCGTGCGCATATCTTCAAAGAAATACTGAAGCATACTCATATTCAGCGTTTTTCCAAAGCGGCGCGGGCGCGTAAATAAATTGACACTTCCCTTTTTGTCCAACAGCTCTTTGATAAAGCATGTCTTATCTATAAAATAATATCCCCTTGTTATTAAATGCTCAAAATTATCAATCCCTACCGGTAATGGTTTGCTGTCCATACTGCACCTCTTTTCTTTTTCTGCACAGGTTCTGCGCACAGACATGGAAAGGAACATGCCGCCAGCGCCGTCCACGTCCGGCACTGCTACACGCCTGTTTTCTGAAAAATCATCGCCTGAAACACTGCCGTATTCTCTCCATTTTTGCAGGAAAACTGCATATGTGTCCCCCTGATCTGACAAAGTCCCGCGCGCTCGAATGCACGAAGCAGACCGGTGTAAGCGTTGCCCTCCTCATAGCGCTCTACACTGATAAAATATCCTTTGGGCTTGATGTACGCCGCAAGCTCTGTTGCATATGCGCTATGCCGTCTGGTGTGTTCCTCGACGGACAGCGATGCCGGTTCTGGCTCTTCGCAGAGCGCTCTCCATATGACATTTTCATGCACTGTACGGCACGAAAACAGCGTGTCACAGCTCTTTTGCCGCAGCCTGTCCGCGCTGTAAAACTGCACATTGTCCACTTGAAGGCGCGCGGCAAGCTCGCTTGCCGCCAAGACTGCATTTTGCGAAAGTTCGATTCCTGTGATCACCGCTTCGGGATGACGCAGTGCGAGAAAGCAGGTCAGTATCCCATTGCCACAGCCAATATCCACAAGCTCTCCCGCGCAAAACGAGTCATACTTAACAAGATACTCCAGAACTCTTTTGAAAAACACGTGGTCATAAAACGATGCTGCAAGCAGGCTCATCTGCAAGCTTTGATTCAGGTAATCGACAATCTCCTCCTGACGGTGAAGAAAGGATATTCCATCTTCCCCATAGACTAACCGTTTTTCTGATTGATCATACAGATGTGTCAGCCGTTCTATGTGCCTCTCCCCCTCGTCTTGTCCAAAGGCTTCAATGAGTGCCGTGTCCAGCGCATGAAGTCTGCGGATACCAACCTTTGAAAGATATTCTTTTATTTCCAAATCCAGCATATACTCCTCCTCCAGTTCCGTCTTGATACTGCCTATTTTAACATTTATTCTGCGAATTTACCAGACAAAAGTTCATGCCAGCAGGACTGATTGACAGCGGCGCATACTTGTATACACAAGAAAATCCCTCGTTATATGGAGGGATTTTCTTTTATCTGAATGAATGGATTCAGTTGTATTTATTGGATAAAATTTTCATGATGCCAGACATTGACGATTTATACAGGTTTTCATACCATTCTACATGGTCGAGCGCCTGCGCTGTAATCTTGAAGGAAACAGTCTGGATTCCGCCATATTGATTGATTCCGCGAATTGTCATTTTTCCGGTGCCCTTGTTGATATTCTTAGTGTAGCCATGCTTGACAATCTCATAGTCCGTTCCTTCCCTGAGCGTTTTCTTCTCGCCGCCGACATTGATGGTAACGAAAATCTGCTGTTTTCCTGTGACGGGATTGATCTCTGACAATGTAATTTCCTTTCCAGTATAATACTGCGGGGTCACTTCTACTTCTGCCTTGGAAATATCCGCACTGTCGTCTATAATCCGAAAGTCTTTATAAATTTCTCCTGTATAACAATTATTACCCTCTATTGTTGCGCGAATCACATCGCCCGCCTTCGGCGTCTCTGTAATCGGTGTTGTGCCGTCCGTCTTTGTGAAGGTAACACTGTAATCCGTTCCCTTTTTCAGAGGTTTTTCGTCAAAGTCCTTGATCGTCAGACTTACATTGGTGTATTTCCTTGCATTCTTATTTGCCACATCGGATATGATAACATTTGTCAACTTGGCAAGGTCCTGTGCATGAATCGTAAAGCTGACTGGCGCTGTCGTTCCCTTGAAATTACCTTTGCCCTTGATTTTAACAGTAGCTGTTCCAAGCTTCTTGTTTCCTGAATAAACCAGTGTATAGTCTGTACCTTCAACCAGATTTTTACCGTTAAATACTGCTTTCAGATCGGATGCTTTTAGTTTGCTTCCGCCCTTCATATAAGGTACTTCCATACCAGCAGTTTGATAGCTGAGCTTGCCCTCCGGATTCTGCTGGATGTCAAACGGTGCAATCTTAAACGTTTTCTTTACGGTTCCGGTATATTTTCCGATGCCCTTTACCGTCACCGTGGCTGTACCTGCCTTTACATTTTTGTCATATGACACTGTAAAATCACGGTCCTGCTCTGCGTCTGAAATCTTTACCACGGGTTCTATCGCATTTCCAGTGTAATACAGATTCGAAGCATTTTCGAGCTGAACATTTGCTGGCTTTAACACGGTGCCTGTAATTTTGAATGTCACGGTTTTTTCGCCGACATATTTTTCACCGATGCCCTTGATAACTGCTGTCGCAGTACCGACTTCTACGCTGTCACAGAATACTTTATAATCCTTATCTGCTTCCAGTGTTTCCTGTCCATATTTTACGGTAAATTCAGGTACAACTTTATCGCCTGTGTATATTTTGTTCTGAATGCCTGTCACCTTTACCGCACTCATGAGCACCTGACTGCTGTTTAGCACCACGAGCTGAATCTCTTTGGTTCCGGTGTATCCGTTTGCGTCCACACCTTTGACTGCCACCGTGTATGTCCCCGGTTGTGTCACGCGGTCTACCTTGCTGCCTGCATTGTCCTGAATACTCTCTACAATAAAATCCTTCTTGGTCAGTTTCTTGCCGTTTCTTGTCGCGACTGGCGCTACGGTCACGCTTTTGCCTGCCTTGGGTGCCTTGACATAGAGATTCGGAATGAGAATATCTTCGTCTGCGATATTCTTCGGTACAATTTTAAACTTCTTTGTAGTGCTTCCAGCATAGTTTCCTTTTCCTTTAATGACTGCCTCTGCCTGTTCTGTCGGTTTTGTATTTTTCTTGTAGCTTACAGTGTAATCCCTGCCTAATGTCAGCAGTGTTTTGCCGTCATATACTGTTACTGGAGGTTTCAATGCTTTTCCGGTGTAAGTTACATCTGCTATCTCTAACGCCCACAGTCCTTCTCTCTCAACTTCGATCAAGCCGCCCAGCGTCGCCGTGCCAAATACGCCCGGTGAGGACCAGCCCTGTCCGGACTCATCATACCAGCTCACTGTACCAATGCGCTTTCCGCCTTCTGCATCATTGATCTGTAACTCTACGCCAATCGTATCTCCCACTGCCGGCGCAATTTCTGTCCACTTGAATGCCGCTTCAATCATATACCCTTTGTCTGTCACAACTGCCGCAGACACCACATTCTCTTCATTGCAGTTCAGTCCGCTAAAACTCTGTGCATTCTCATAGTTGATTCGATACTGCTTGTCGTCGTCCTCATAAGAATCTGACTTGTGGTTGTTCTCATCGATAAATACTTCGAGAGAATCCTGCTCATGCGTTTCCGAAGACGTTTTATCAAGCGCTGCATCCGTCACATCCGCAAGCACATACAGGTATTGCTCATCCCATAAAAGCTTTGCTGTAACTGCTGCCGTAGTCGTCCCTGTACGAATCTGCAACTGTACATCCTTTGCCTGATCCCACACCGTTTCCTTTTGACCATCCACCGCGATGATGCCATTGCCGACCTGGGCGATCGTCATATAAGGTTTGGTGATCGCCCAGGCATAATATTTGCTGCTCGTTCCCTGGCTCATCGTCATATCATTAAAAGCATATGTCTTGCCATTGTCCGAAACGACAACATCCATGCTAAAGTTCATCGCTGTTCTGCATTCTCTAGGCAATGCAAATTCTGCAATATAGCCGTCTTCCTGAGCCTGACACTCTGCTCTTGTCATTTGAACAGTCGTGATCGCTGCATTCTCCGACGCAGATTTATCCCAGTCAATATACAATATAACTTCGTCGCCTGCATCAACAGTTGTATCGGGTACAGTCACCTGTACTTTTAATTCCGTATCTGTCCAAACTGGAATAAACTTCGCATTGATTCCCTGAATCTCATAGCTTTTTCCGTTTGCATATGGATTGTCATCCGCAGCCTGCATCACTGTGATGCTGCGAATGTACGGCTCTAATTTATCTGCATTCACAAACGCATAGAATGATGGCTTTGCTTTATAATCATCATCAAAAAGCAATGGTACCTGCTTCTTGCTTCCGTCTGCTCCGCCTCCGACATCACTGCTGTCCTGGAGCCATGAATTGCCGTCGATCACACCCCACACAGTAATTCCGTTGACATCAATGTCCTCCATCGCGTCAACTTCACGCATCACATCATAGATTTCTTTGTATCTGTACGCCTGCTTGGTATACTCATTCTGAAGTGTGGCATCTGTGCCATCAAAATCATCACTTGCTTTGAGATCCAGCTCTGTAAGCTGTATCTTTCCGACGATCTTGCCATACCTTACCGCTGCATCCCTGATCTGGCTGACTGTCGGAGAAGAAATTGTATGGTGCGACTGCATTCCCATCGCATCGATCCTTGTAGGAAGCTTTTCATCCGTTTCATGGGATTTTACTTCTCTTAACAGCTTTTCGATACCGGATACTTTATTTCCCATGCACTCATTGTAATCATTGTAATAAAGCTCAAGATCTGACGGCGCATAATGATTGGCATAGCGGAATGCATTGACGATAAAATCCTCGCTTTTGTATACCCGCCACCAGCTGGATTTCTCATCTTCATGTCTGTAATCTCCGCTGCTGTCGCTGACTGCCTCATTGACGACATCCCAGCCATAAAACATTCCCTTATAAGGGCTGCTGTCCCCTGTATAATGCTCAAGTACTGTTTTGATATACCACTCCTGACGTGCATCCATCACCTCTGCGCTGGCATCAGGTTTATTGATATCCCAGTCCTCATGGAAAAACCACTCCGGCGCCTGTGAATGCCATACAAGCACATGCCCTCTGACCTTGATAACGCTGTCTGGATGATTGGTATTCCATTCTTTGAGTGCATCCAGTATCTTGTCCGCCCTGCTGTAATCCAGTTGCGGAACTTTGTAGTCTTTCATCTCTGTACCGTCCGCACGCGTCCATGTGATTGTATCAAACCCCGGTGCCGAGTTATTGTTGTCATGATAGCCAAACATGGCGTCCATTTTCATCTCATTCTCAAAGGTCACTGCATTGAAATGTTTTTGAACCAAGTCCATCAACGGCTGGTCTGACAAATCTGAAACCGTGAGGAGCGCGCCTGTGTAGGCATCTGTACCGATTCCCTTATCGTTGCTGGAAACTGTATCCTTGAGATTGGGGATTTCCCACTCAATCTCTTTGATGGGTTTCTTGACTTCATGGATAGAGACACCTGTAACATAATACTTGCCTTTTATGCCTGCGCCGCTTCCATTATCGGTTCCCTGCTCAAGGATTCGAATAATCAGTTCATCCGCCTCACCTTCAAATTTGGGATTGAAGGTTCCCTCGAACTTGACCCATTCTCCTGCTGGAATCTTTTTGCTGCACCCGTTATCCAGCACGCCTGAAGAATATGAACCCCAGTAAGTGCTTGTTCCATTAACAGTCACATATGGTCCAAAGCATACCTCTCTTTGCTCTTCTGGTGCATCTTTGTAATCTTCAGCATCGAGCTTAACATAGAAAGAATATTCATACGAGCTGCCTGATTTGAGGATTCCTGTCATGTCCTGTGCAAAACAGTCATAGTTGCTTGTCCTGTTTTCGATGACACCATAGGTAGCAATATCATCGAATATTGCCTTGTCTGCCGTTGCCGTTGATATTGATGCCTCTCCTTTTGCCTTCTCCCACATAGAGAGATCAGATTCTGCGAAATATGGATTCTTCACCAGATTATCGCTGTGTTCTGCATTCCCTTGGTCGGTGGCTGCCACGCGCAGGTCATCGACGCAGAAGGAAAGATTTTCTGAACCTGTGAACTTTATTTTTACCGCTTTATGACTGCTATTGGCTGGCAGTTTAAAGGTTCCGCTTACTTTTTGCCACTGTGCAGCATTCAGTGTTACTTCTTTATCTAATTTTATTTCAGCTTTTTTGGTATCGTCACTGCTGATTTCCAACTGGACTTGACCACTCTCCTGCCCTTCTGAAAGCTTTGCGATATATGTGAACTCATAGGTAATTTCCGGCTGAATGATTGCGCCGATGTTGTCATGCTTCACTTGTGCTTCACTTTTTCCGTCATATGGACTGACCTCTACATAGTATGCGCCGCAGTCTGATGTCGGTGCTTTGTTATCCTCATATGATTTCCGTGCGATTCCGTCCTGACTCCATGACGGCCCATTCCACCAATACAGTTTTCCTTTCTCATCTACTCCTTCAAAGCTTGTATTGTAGTCTGAGAGGATATTGTTAGAAATTACCCTGTCACCTCCAGCATTTCCATCCTCTACTGCTGCGATTCTCAAGTCATCAATACAGAAGGAAACGCCCTCTGAACCTGAAAATTCTACTTTTACTTGCTCATGCTGGTCATGTGCTGGCAATTTAAAGGTTCCGCTTACCTGCTTCCATTGAGCAGCGTCAAGTGTAATTTCATTGTCTAATTCTATTGAAGCTGGTTTTTGGGAACTCCAATCTTTGCTGACGCTGGTAACTTGAAACTGAACTTCCCCACTGTCAGTTCCCTCTGCTAATTTTGCATAATAAGTAAATTCATACGTTACTTGGGGTTTCATGCTTCCCGTTATATTGGAATCACAAATATAAGCCTTATTCTTACCACTTTCTGCCTGAACCTGTAAATAATTGTTTCCACATTCCGATGATGGTTTTTGGTTCTCTTCATATTTTCCCTGAGCGATAGAACCTTTTGCCCCTGTTTCTGCTTCGTGATTCCACCAGTGCAGTTTCCCGTTCTCATCTGTTCCTTCAAAGCTTGTATTGTAGCCTGATAGAATATTATCCGTCTCCGCAATCTGTCTGTCGCTCAATAATACCTTAAAATCTTCTTCTGTTTCCTCCGTCTCAGTTTCGCTTTCCGTTTCTGTCTCTTTCGTATCCGTTTCCGTTGTATCTGTCTCTGTTTCTGTCACATTCTCTGTCGTCTCCGAAGCTGTACTCTCTTCGCTGCTGTTTATCTCCGTCGTATTTTCTTTTGTTGAATTTTCATCAGCAGCATTTTCTTCATTAGTATTTTCCTCAGCAGCATTTTCCTCGTCAGTACTTCCTTCAACAGTGCTTTCCTCTGGCTTGCTCTCCTCATCGGTATGCGCTGCACTGCTCTCTGGCTTGCTCTCCTCGTCAGTACTTTCTTCGGGCGTGTCCTTCCCGGCTGCACGGTTCTCCTCTGTGCTGTCCGTATACTGCCCGTCTGTGCTTTCTGCATATTCCTCGGTGCTTTCACCCGATTGCTCCGCAGCATTGGACGTGACCGGAACACTTCCCGCGATCAGCACCCCTGACAAAATCAATGCCAGAATTTTTTTGCTTTTGTACCGAATCATGTTTTCCCTCCTCCATACTCAAAAAATAATGTTCGTGCATCGTAAATCTGTAGGTACATTTTAGCCTTTTTTAGCATTTTTTAAAACCTACTAAAGTTTACAAACTATCACTACTATTTATAGATATTATTTTTCGGTATGGAAATAGTTCAGGCTCTCCTCAACTGATGCCGATAACTGCTTTAACTCCATTGCAGTCCGCGCAAGCGACGCCGTGGCATCATTGAGCTCATTCATCGAGGTATTTGTCTGTTCTGTCGTCGCGGCATTCTCCTCTGCTATGGCAGAGAGATTTGTCATCAGGCTGACGACATGCTCGCCTGCCCTGCCGCACACATCTGCCTGCTCCAGCACTGTTTTCATTCCTTTGCCAGTGGACAGGATCCCCTCCTCCACAACCTCGAATTTCGCTTTGGTCTCGTCGAGTTTTGCCTTCTGGTTCACGATCATATCTGTGACCTCATTGATCGACTGTACTGTCTGCTGGGACTCATTCGACAAAGACAAAATAATCTCATCAATTACCTTTGCGGAGGAATTGGTCTGCTCTGCCAGCTTCTGAATCTCACTCGCCACGACAGCAAAGCCTTTTCCTGCCTCTCCTGCCCGCGCTGCTTCTATGCTGGCATTGAGTGACAGCAGGTTGGTCTGGGTCGCAATCTGGGCGATGAGATTCACCACCTCCTGAATCTTTACAACAGACGCATCCGTCTTATGAATCTGTTCTGAAATTCTCAGGAAGGCATCTGTTGTCTTGTCGCTCGTACTGCTCAGCTCTTGGACGATTCTGGTCGCCTGTGTCCCTTTTTCGTTCATTCCCTTGGCAGTCTCTGACAAGACATCCACACTCTGACTGATGTGAACCATATTTTCCTGCATACCCGATACCTGCTGTGAGGAAGCCGCAAGGTCACTTGCCTGCGTCGCCGCGCCTCTTGCAATCTCATCGAGCGCAGTGCTCACCACCGACGCCGCCCCTTTCGTCTGGTTTGCCTTCTGCTCGAGTTTGCCGCCTGTCTCCGCAAGATTTGTCGAAATTCCCTGTAAATGGGTGATGCTGCCCTCGAGTTTGTCTAAGAACACATTCAGACTCCTGCCAAACTGCGAAAATTCATCGCGTCCGTCCGCTTTGATTCGAACAGATATTTGTCCCTGTGTAATCTTGTCCAATGCCTGCCGGAACAGCATGACTGTCCGGTCAATGCCGGTACCGATCAGCACCGTCATGCCCACTAGTACCATTGACGCCAATACAATCACTATAATACTTACGCGCTGTACAGTAGCTTTTACCTGCGCCATATCCGCAGAAGTCTTGTCCTTGACCGTGGTGCACAATGCGCTCAGCTCATTGTTTAACACTACATTCTCTGCCTTCAAGGCAAGAATCTTGTCGTCGAGCGCCTTCATCTGCTGGAGAAATTCCTTCTTTGCGTTCAGCTTGGCAATAGAGTCCTGTGCAAGATCTCCGCTTGATGTGTACAGCGGAATATTCTCTGCCAGCTCCGCCGCAAGCGCCTCTATCTTTGCATAATCCTCCGGCACAGCTTTTCCTTCCACCACGAGTTTGCTGTAGGCATTTACCATGCTGTCAAGCTGTTCATGGCTGGTTTCAAAACTGTAGACGCCAGAGTAAGACCCGCCGTATTTATAGTCAAAGGACAGATCGGTGGGTTCCAGATAAAGCGTGTATACAATCGTATGATAATCCTGTACTGGATACTCTTTGACAGAAATCTGCACCGCAAACTCCTCCCAGCCCTCATTTGCCGCATTGAAATTACAGCCCACACGAATCGCAGGCTGGCCGTCAAAAGTGGTAAGTTCACTGTCCACATAGGCAAGCCCGGAACCGCTGACGCTCTCAACCGTACCCAGATCAATGTTCATCTCGTCGGTGCCATTGGTCAGTTTAATGTCTGTTATGTAGCTGTTATTATGATACGTCAGTGTTCCTCCGATACGAAACGCCATCGAGTTGCGCTTCACCTTCTCCGGCACAGGGCCTGTGTAAACCAGTTTTACATAGTCCTTGTCATCTATCACCACACGCTCGCCGCTCGACCACATCTGGGCGTCTATCCATTTGATTTCAAGCCATTCCTGCTTGTCCACCAGCCCCTTAAAGCTTTCAGTCAGCGCACTGCCCGCTTCAAGGTACTGCTGGTATAAGCCACTCTCGCCGTCAAATCCCCGTGTGCTGCTGTACTCACTGATATTGCTGTAATTTTCCCTGCTTCTCGTCAGCCTGTCCAGCATCATGTCAACGTCCTCTTTGTACTTTCCTCCCGCCTGACGCTGCAGCAGCTCAGCATTTGCCGTCATCTGCTCTAAATTGCTGCAGATTTGCGCAAGATAGCTCTGGTCAATATAGTATTGATACTGCGCCTCCAGTGCGAGATTTTTGGCCTGTAGCACATCCATCTCATTGACGATCGATTCAATCTCACTGTTTCTTCCATTCCTGTTGATCGAGTTAATGCCAAGAACACCGATGCATACTGCCACAACAATAGAAAATATCCCCATCAACAAAAGCTTAGCCTTGATTCCCATCCTCTTTGTACCTCCTTTATTTTTTCATTTTATCTTCTGCCGCCATTCTGCTATCCTTATTGTATGAAAAACAGGGACGATGTTACCCGTCAAACTAAACATCTTATCCCTGTTTTTTATGAACACATTCCTACCAGATTCTATAATTTCCACTGAGCGCTAAAAATGCAAAGAAATACAGACAATTGTCATAATACCTCCTGCCGCCTGTGCGCATCGGAAGGTTCCAGAACCGCTCTACCCACTCCTTGCTGTAGGGTGTATCCGCCGCAAGCACAGACATTGCCACCGTCGCGGTGACTGCCACTGGATGAAGCGCCTGCTCCCCGGCAATCCTTCCGTCTGTCTCATAGATGTGATAGGTATTTTTCCTGCCATCCTCCAGCAGAAATTCCTGTATTTTTTGTGCCGCCTGACACTGGCCCTCGTCCATTCCAAACCACTCATAGTCCAGTCCGATGTTTGCCACAGTGCGATAGGAATCACTGTAGAACCAGTCGTGCCGTTCGTCTGTCCACGGCAGCCGCCTGCTCATCGGGCTTCCGTCAAATTCAGCGTACTCTGCCGAAAACCCTGTCTCCGGATGACAGGCAGCCGCAAGATACCTGCGGCTCTCAAGCGCCGCCCGTGCCCAGAAGGGTCTGTCCTCCTCATATGCCCACTGCGCAAACAACTCATAAAAATGCGGCAGATGATACGACGGGTCTGTGAAGCCGCACCCCGGCACAAATAAAATCTGGTAATTTTCCCGGTTCCACATCGGTGCACCGGCCCTGCCGTTCTCTCCCTTATGGAGACACGCGCGCAGTATCTCCTTTGCCTCATGGGAATAATTGAAAATCCCCTCGCCGTCGCCCCACCGGTGCGATGCAAAAAACAGCGCCATCGCAAAAAACTCTTCGCCGTCCGGTGCAGGGCTCTCGGCATTTTTCGTCCCGTCCGTAGCGCAGGACCATGCAAAATATCCTTCGTTTTCGCCGTCTGGCATCCACATATACGTCTTTGTCCACTTCCAGAGGCGGTCAAACGCTTCGCGCAGATCGAGCTGCACACAGAGCATCATTCCGTAGGACATGCCTTCCGTGCGCGCGTCATTGTTTCCTGTGTCCATGATATATGCCATGTCATCGCCCACCGGGTAATAGACACGCTCGTCGTCCTTTCCGTCAAAATAAAAATCGCGGATTTCCCGCAGACGCTTATCAATCTGCTGCTGCGCTATGCCCATTTCCGCAAATATATTACGGTATGTCTCTTTCATACAAACCTCCAATCATACACTTCATAGCCCTCTCCCTGAAATACAAAATAGAGGTCATGAATCCCATTTAACCGCCTGTTGACTATGCCCTTGCAGACAGTAAACTCCTGCGTATCTCCGGGTATGAGCGCTGTCTCGCACAAGCATGTGCCATGAGGACTGTCCAGATATGCTTTCACACAGCCTCCCTGTGTTCCCCGCACTGTCATTTCCAGGCACTGAACCATTTTTTCTCCAAAGTCCACCCCGCAGAGCTGGATCCAGCTTCCGTCTGATATCCCTGTCAAAAGCATCTCCCCGGAACCATATTTGACAGCGTCCTCTCCGTACTGTGTTGTGGTAATGCCGCCCATCGCTGCCATTGTGACTGCTTTATGCTTACAATAAGGATAAAACGGCTGGGTCTGCGCAACACCTTCCCTTGTCGCCTGTATGCTGCTGATTCTGCCATTCCCGTCAATCTGCACGCTGTCAATGCTCGTGCTTCTGTAATTTTGCAAAATTCCCATTCTCTCCTCAAGAATCCTTGTATGATACGCCATATACCACTGATCCATAAACTGAAACATGCAATGATGGTTATTGCCTTCCAGCCCAAAAAACCAACCGGGATTTTTTAAGATCGGTCCAACAAGCTCAAAGGGTCCCATCGGATTTGTACTGGTCATAACCAGAATCTCCCCCTTGTCAAATCCAAGTGAGGAAACCTGCTCTTCGGGTATTGAAAAATTCGAGCAATAGGAATAGTAATACCTGCCGTTGATCTTGTTGATGCCGGAATCTTCAAATAAATACGGCACATCTGCAATCACCACCGGCGTCCCCCGCAGGCTCTGCATGTCCCCGCCAAGCTGCACGACTCTTGCAGTCCCCGGATTCGCCGCCATGTCCGCATTCGGAATACCGCCGCCAAAATAAAGATATGCCTCTCCGTCATCGTCCACCAGCACAGCCGGATCAAACAGCCATGTCACATCGCTGCATGCCGGCGTCTGCCTTGAAATCAAGGGTTTCACCAGCCTGTCTGTAAACGGGCCTGTCGGACTGTCCGCCTCTAGCACTGCGATGCCATTGCCACCGTTTGCAAAATACAGGAAAAACTTCATCACGCCGTCAATCTCTTTGCAGGCTGCCGCGGGCGCCCATGAATTTTTCCCCCACGGCGCTGCGCCATTTGCCCCTGCCGCATACACGGTACCGTGATCTGTCCAGTTCACCAAATCTTCCGAGGATATGACATTTATCCTATCAATCTGGGAATATACATTCTCCATCACCTCGCCATTTTCATCACGGATAAAAGTGTCTCCTGTCATATACAGGTAAACTCTCCCCTCGTACACCAGCGCATACGGGTCTGCCCCAAACCGCTGCGTCATGACTGGATTGTGTTCGCCCTGTTTCTTATATCCTTGTCTTAGTGTCATTCCTGCTGACTCCCTCCTCTGTAAAGCTGCCTCCAAAAAAGGCTATCGCATACGCAATAGCCTCATTTGGAAATGTTTATTCTGCGTTCCAATTCCTGCTGCATCGCATCGAAAAATATTTCAGGCTGGCACGCCTTATAGCTCTGCATATACTGCTGCCACATCGCATCAAAATCCTCTGTCATGACAACCCGCGGCAGATACTCATTTTTGACGCTTTTCATGCAGTCCCACACTCTTCCTGCCATTGATTCCTGTGTGAGCATCTCCGAGAACGAGTACATCGGAAACCAAGGTCCCGGCGCTTCATTCGTGCCAAGCATCTCCACATAGGTCCTACATCCATAGGCAGCCAGACACTCCCGCACATCTGAAACTAATCCATTGAGAAATTCCTCCTCCTGATATTCCGGCGAAAAAGCATTCATCCCGTCGCCGAGCATTCCCTCTATCCGCGGAAAATGAGAATATATACAAAAATGCGCGTTTTTGTATTCGATATCTCTCGACTTCACTCTCTGCTCAGGCGTCCTGAAATACATACCATTTTCACTGACTTCGTAATCCACGCCCTCGATGCCCCAATATCTGAGCTTTATAATCTCCTCGTCCAGAATATCATTGAGAAACTGCATCGCCCCAGCTATGTCCTCGCAGCTTACCGTGATCGCAATGCCGTCTGCAACACTCAGCTCCGCCCCCCGCTTCACATGCCACTGGTTTGTGACACTCCTGTCAATTGTGATCGGCAGCGGCACATAACTACAGCCATGATCAGCCAGCCGTTCGAGTGAATTGTTGACCGCATACGAGAACTGCCACCACTGATCCACCATGCCAAGCACCCTGCCGCTTGCAAGCTTCTCAAGATATTCTTTATAGTTCTGTGTAAAAAATTCCTGATCGATGATTCCTTTCTTGTACTCCTCATTTAATTTTTGAAAATACCTTCTGGCAGTCTCGGTCGTGTTGTAGTCCAGCACCGTCTGCGTCTCTGCATCCACCATGCAACTGCCGTCATTGGGATACCCGTCGAGAAACTGCGGCGGATTCTCCAGACAGAAATCCCGCCAGTCGTCACAGAGTATGGTAAACGGTATATTCTTCTCATCTCCCATCATAGGATTTGCCGCCACATACGCTTCAATCAAGTCAAAATACTCGTCCACCGTGCGGATTTGGGGATACCCTGCCCATTTGAGCACCCGCGTCTGTATCCAGAACGCCTCACCCTCATGCAGCACCTCCGCCGACTTGCCATGCACGACACCAAACTGCGGAATCCAATAGATATGTCCGTCCGGCTGGCGGAATCTGTCCCACAGTTCTGCCGGCAGAAAATTCTTGATATTCGGGTAATTGTCCCAGTACGCATCAATCGGTACCAGCGCGCGCGCCTCATAGAGTATCGTGCTTCCCGAGATAAAATCCGTGTATTCTCCGCTTGCGATAAAGGATGCAACTGCATCCTCCGCGGATTTCCCGGAAAGCCACTGTTCAATACAGCGCGCGCCGGTCTTCTGCGCGATGAGCTCCCGAATCTCGTTATCCTCATCAATTTCCTCGCCTTGAACATCAAAGAAAGCAGTAAATTCCTTTATTTTTTTGTCTCTGCTGCCATTTGCGATACTTGCTGCCACACATACAATAGACAACGCAGCCACCGCCAAAATACATGCCGTCACGTTCTTTTTCTTCATCTGCTGACTCCTTTTTGTCTGTTTCTGCCACTTATTATATCCATTTTGACATTTGCCAGCAATATGCGCAACCGCTTCTTTTTATCTAATTTCTAAGGAACTATATAAAAGTTACTCCTTCACACCGCCAATCGTAAGACCTGTCACGAAATACCGCTGCAAAAACGGATACAGACAGATAATCGGAAGCATGGTGAGAATTGTCGCTGCTGCGCGGACGGAAGTCGGCGTGACCGTTCCAGCCGCATTCTTCATCGCCTCCGCAGAAGTTCCCTGATTGGTGACGGAGGATAACAGCTTCATCAGCTCGTACTGCAAGGTGGTCAGATGAGAGCTCATTCTGTTGTACAGCATGGCATCAAACCATGAGTTCCACTGTCCCACTGCCACAAAGAGCGCGACGGTTGCATACACTGGTTTGCAGAGCGGTGATATAATTTTCAAAAAAATTGTGGTGTAGCCTGCGCCGTCAAGCTGTGCAGACTCCTCAAGGCTGTCTGGTATTCCAGCCATGTATGTACGAATGACCAGCATGTTAAATGCGCTGAACATTCCCGGGATAATATAAACCCAAAAGCTGTTTGTCAGATGCAGACCTCTGTACAACAGGAAAGTCGGAATCATACCGCCGTTTACATACATGGTGATTACCCAGAACAGGGAGAGCTCACGCTTGAACAAAAAGTTCTTCCTGCTCACGATAAACGCAAGAATCGCATTTGCCGCCAGTGCAAGCAGTGTGCCTGAAACTGTTCTTGCCACAGTGATGTACGCACCTGTGATTAAGTTCTGCTTCTGAAGCACTGTGATATAATTCTTGAGTGTCCATTTACGCGGCCACAGATAAATGCCGCCTCTCAACGCATCTGTACCATCGTTAAACGAAATGGCAAGCGTATTCAATACCGGGTACAGTGTAACGACTACAAACGCAATCATAAACAGCGTGTTGCACACAACAAACACTTTGTCCCACGCAGAGGTTTTTATCTTCGTACCTTTCATCTTATTCATTTCTGCATCTCCTTTCTAGAACAGCCGTTCTTCACCATTTTTCTTTGCAATCTGATTTGCAATCACAATCAGCACGATACTTACAAAGCTCTTAAAGATACCTGCCGCTGTACCGATGGAGAAATCGTTCTGGCTGATACCCCACTTCAACACATAGATATCAATTGTCTCGGACACACTCTTTACCAGACCGTTTCCAAGCAGATACTGGATTTCAAAGCCTGCGTTCAATACATTACCAACATTCATGAGCAGAAGAATCATGATCGTCGGCTTGATGCCGGGGAGCGTCACATAGCGGATGCGCGCCCAGCGCCCGGCGCCGTCCATGTTTGCCGCCTCATAGAGCGATGGGTCAATCGCCGTGATGGCGGACAGATAGATGATTGCATTCCAGCCTGTCTCCTTCCACACATTTGCAAACGCGACAATTGGCCAGAAATACTTCGGATGTGCAAAGAAATTCAAAGGCTGGTCTAAAATATGGAATTTCAGCAGCAGCTCATTGATAATTCCTGTGCTGGACAGCGCATCGTGAAGAATACCTGTAACGATAATCCATGAAAGGAAATGGGGCAGATACGAAATCGTCTGTACTGTCTTTTTGCCGCCATTTGATTTCACCTCATTTAATAAAATCGCAAACACAATCGCCGCCACAAAGGTGACAACCAGATTGATCACACCCATGCCGAGCGTATTTCGGATTACGCGGATAAAAGTGGAATCCGAGAACAACTGCTCGAATTTTGCCAATCCAATAAATGCAGAGTGAAACAGCCCGTTCTTGGGCTTATAATCCTGAAATGCCATCATCCAGCCTGCCAGTGGAAGGTAGCAAAAGATGACACCGTAAACAACAATGATCAAAGACCATATGATCAATACTTTTTGCTTTTTAACTTCTTTCCACGTTATTGTTCTCTTTTTATCCTGTGAAGCCATAATCTCCCTCCTTATACAAAGGGCGGACCGTTTCGATCAGTCCGCCCTGTCTGATTAATTGTACTTTGCAGCTTCTTCCATTCTGCGGTCGAGCTCTGCCTGCATCTCATCAATAAATGCCTGCGGATTGCAACCGTCGTACACTTCCATGTACTCTTCCCAAGCACCCTCAAAGTCGTCCGCCATAACAACCTTTGGCAGATACTCATGCTTGATCTCGCCCATCTTTGCCCATGCTGTACCACCCTCTGTGGCTGTCGTCATGTTGTTCGAGTAGGAGTACATCGGATACCAAGGACCTGGTGCCTCGCTGGTGCCCAGCATATCTACATAAGTCTGTGCGCCGTATGCATCAAAGCATTCCTGTACATTCTTGCTCAAAGCATCATAGAACTCTTTGGGCTGATTCTCTGGTTTCATAGCATTGATGCCGTCTCTGCTTGTGCCTGCATACTGTGGGAAATAAGAATATGTACAACTGTGTGAAGCCTTGTACGCCGTATCAGAGGACTGCATTCTCATCTCCTCTGTACGTGAGAATTCACCGTTTTCATCCACGTTGTAATCTACATCTTTGACACCCCAGAACCGAAGGTCATGTACATCCTGATCTAACAGGTCATTGATAAACTGCATTGCACCCTCAACATCTTTACAGCTTGTTGTGATGGCAATTCCGCTTGCAACATTTAATACGCCGCCTGAATTGTGCCACTGGTTCTTGATACCTTCCTCAATCGTGATTGGAAGCGGTACATAATCACAGCCCTTGAGATCAAGTCCCTGCTGTTTGAGCGAATCTCTTACAGTGTATGCAAAATCCCACCACTGATCAATCATGCCAAGCACACGTCCTGTAGAAAGTTTCGCAATGTATTCATCATAAGTCTGTGTGAAAGACTCAGGGTCCACAATGCCTTTCTTGAACTCTTCGTTCAGCTTCTGGAAATATCTCTTTGCCGTTGGTGTCGTGTTGTAGTCAATGATGGTGAGTGTCTCAGGGTCTACGATACAGCTTCCGTCATTCGGATATCCATCAAGGAACTCTGGTGCGTTCTCAAGACAGAAGTACCGCCAGTCATCACACAGGATCGTGTACGGGATATTTGCTGTTCCGTCCTCCATCGTCGGATTGGCTTCATTGTAGCGCTCAATCAGATCAAAGTACTGGTCCATGGTGTGAACCTCTGGATATCCTGCCCACTCAAGCACTCTTGTCTGAATCCAGAATGCCTCATCGTTGTGTGTCGTCGCTTTCTCCTCACCATAGATATTGCCGAACTGGTTAATCCAGTAGATATGTCCATCCTCCTGACGGAGTTTGTCCCATTCCTGTTCTGTCAAAAATTCCTTAATATTGGGATATTTGTCAATATAGTCGTCCAGCGCTACCAGCGCGCCTGCATCATAGAGCTGTGCACATCCGTCACCGCCATCAATAAAATCAGGATACTCGCCTCCTGCAATCAGTGTGCCGACTGCCTCCTGTGCGGTCTGCCCTGTGAGCCATGTCTCCTTTACCTTCACGCCGGTCTTTTCCGCAATGAGCTGCTGGATCTCATTGTCGTCGTTAATCTCTGAGCCGGGTACTGCAAAGAATGCTGTAAACTCCTTGATCTCACCTGAGTCAGATGACCCGCTGTTTGCGCTGTCTCCTGAATTTGAAGATGAAACGTCTGCGCTTGTGTTGTCTCCTGAATTTGTGTTCGTTGACGCCGCATCGTCCCCACCGCCGCCGCAGCCGGTAAACATTGCTGACATCATCGCTGTCGCCAGTAAAACGGATAGTATTTTTTTCTTTCTCATATGAATGCCTCCCTTTCGTTATTGGATAAGTCAATTCTACTTTATTTTGCGACTAAAAAAACCCGATAAAGAATAGTTAATAACATAAAAAAGTATAGAATTTAATCTATACTTTTTGCAATGCTCAGAGACTGTTTCCTAAATTTGGAAGGCGTGCACCCTTTTGCAGCGATAAATTTGTTTATAAAATAGTCGGTATTCTTGTAGCCTACGTCCTCCGCAATCTTATAGATCTTGTCGTCCGTCCGAAGAAGCATCTGCGCCGCCTGCTCGATGCGGTAATTGTTCAGATAATCCTTAAACGACTGATTGTATTTTTTCCGAAATACCTGACCGAGATAGGCATTGTTGATAAAGTACTTCTGCCCTAAATCCCGCAGCGTGAGATTCTCCGCAAAACGCGCTTTCACCTCCTGCTCAATCATTGCCAGCACGCCGCGCGACACATTTTTGCGAAGCTGCGCCAGATACTCCGCATACTCACATGCAAATCTTGCCAGATGAATCTTGCTCCCGCGCATCGCGCCGTCCTCGAAGGCACTCTCACTGATCAGATGAAGAATTTCCTCCTGATTTACGCAGTCATCCTGTTTGGTGGCGACATGAATCAACTGGAACAGCAGATAGTTGATATTCAGATTGATCATCTCTCCCATCGCCCCCATCCGGCGCAGCTCCTCATAGAGCTTATCCACAGCCTCATGGATGCGCAGCTTGTCATTCTGTTCGATTACAGAAATCAGATTGTCAAGTTCTGTCTTGCACAGCAGGATTCCATCATGATTTACCTGTATTTCCTCCTCATAGAAATAGATTTCCTTCCTGTCATGAAATGCCTGTAGGGAGTTTAACATACACGCCGTACCATAAGACTTCGATATCGAAGCAATATCCGCAACCTTCTTCCCCACCATCATCACCAGCTTTTGCTTTAATGCCACATTGAGATAACTCAGCAGCTTTTCCAGATACTCCTTCTCAGAACAGTCATTTTTTGCCGCCATATAGTCACAGTAGATGAACCCGACATCATATATATTTTCCTCCGAGGACACATCGAGTATGCAGTGTGCCTCGTCCTCCTTGAGATACTCGCTGCAATTCTGGTAGAGCTTCCTTTGCCACGAGCGCATCTCCAAGTCCTCCAAGTCCTCGGGATCTGCGGCATTCATGAGTTGTATGTCAATATACCGGACGCCGTCAGAAAGATGCATATGGTCCATGACATACTTTAGATTAATGGCATCGTATTTCCCCAATAATAATGCAATAACATTTCTTGCCATATATGCCTGCTCCATTTGATTCTTGTCCTCCTGCCGCTGGATCTCCGTCGCGGACATATTTGCTGCCTTGCGGATAATCTCTGTCAGCACCTCCTTCTCCACAGGCTTTAACACATAGTCCATGCAGGCATAGTGTATCGCCTGCTGTGCATACGAAAAATCGCTGTAGCCGCTGAGTATGACAAAGTACGCGTCAGAAACCTGCTCCCTGCGTATGGTTTCAAGAAGCTCCAACCCGGTCATCTCCGGCATCTTGATATCCGCAATGATCAAATCTACTTTATTCTCCCGCAGATAAGACAGCGCCTCTTTGCCATTCTGCGCCGTCGCGGCAATCTCATACCCCTCCTTCTCCCAGTCTAACAGCAGGGACAATCCCTGCACGATCAACGGTTCATCATCGACAAGTAACACTTTCAACATACTTCACCACTTCCCTCCAAAACTGTTTTTGATTTCATTCTTACTTCATCGGAATCCGGATTTGTACCATCGTACCGATTCCCTTCTCACTGTCCAGCGCAAACTTTACCTGATTGTCTGTCACCATTTTCAGCCGCAGACAGGCATTTAACATGCCGACTCTGCCCTTTTCCTTGAGCCGTTCAATCTTTGCATTCTGCATTGTCTCCAAGAGCCGCTGCTGCTCTTCCTTCTCCATGCCGCTGCCCGTATCCTCCACTTCGATGCACAATTCCTCACACACGCCACCGTCTAACGGCGCTGTTTTTTCTTTGTAGATACGGACGAATATCCACCCCTGTGTCGTCTTGCTCTCAATGCCATGGATACAGGCATTCTCCACAAACGTGACCACGGTGAGTTTGGGAATATTGATGCTTTCACAGGACGCCTCCACCTCAAGCTCATACGACAGCCTGTCCCCAAAACGGTATTTTTGCAGCCCCAGATACGCCTCCACAAACTCCATCTCCTTGCCAATCTCCACCGTATCCGTCGCCCAATCGACATTCTGCCGCTCCATGATGGCAAGTTTTTCTACCATCTGTGCGATCTCATGCTCATTCCTGAGTATACAGTGCATTCGTATACTTTCCAGCGCATTAAACAGAAAATGGGGATTAATCTGGCTATGAAGTGCCAGAAGCTCTGCATTCTGTCTTGCGATATCCATCTCCTGCTCTCGGATACGGTCCTTGTAGACTGTCTGAATCAGCTCGTTTGTCCTCGCCGCCATTCTGTTATAGTTTTCCATCAGCCTGCCAATCTCATCACTGCCGCTGATTGTGTCAATCTGGCTGAGCTCCTCATCCTCCACCTTGTCAAACACTTGGCTGAGCTGCTCGATTCTCATGGTGAGAGAACGGTTCAGTTCTTTCATCAGCAGCCACGGAAGAATCGCGTTGGAAAAAATAAGCAGCGCTATCAGCGGCAGATTTTCCCATATTGTTTTTAGAATATTCGTCTCCGGCTCTAAAATATAAATCTGCATATCGCAGCCATACAGACTGATCTCCTTGCACACGCCAGCCTTTTTTTTGAGTGTGAATGCTTCAAAGCGCTGGTTGATGCTGCTATGACCGTCGTTTGCCAGCAGTACCGTGTCCCCCTGACAGATATACACTGGAAACTCGTATCCCAGTTTGACAAGCCCCCGCACCATATTGCTGTAATCCAGCTCGATTTTTAAAAATTTCTCGCATCTGTTTCCTGTAAAAAAATCCAGTTTCTTCATAAATAAGACTTTGCGCTTGGCACTGACTGCGGGCAGTCTCTCATCATCATAATAAAATGCTAACATAGTGTCCTGTCCGGACGCCTCAAAGCTGCGGTACCAGCCGGTATCCTCGATCGCCGAGAGCTGTGAAAATTCTCCCCCGTTCACGATCGTTGCATTGTCTGCGTACATTGTGATAATCGTGTTGTCCATGCCCGCCCCACCCTTAAAGAGCGTGGTCTTGACAAACTCCTGATAAGACACAACATACGCAAGTGCATCGACATACGCGCGGTTTAGATAGTTCTCAATATACTCATTCATATAAATCTGTTTTGCCACTGCCGCGGCATAGTCAATGTCATTTGTCAAGCTGTACTGTATCGCTCTCGCCTCATTTTCCATCGCGTGCTTTTGCTTCACACTCTCATTGTTCAGCACAATATACAGCAGAATGCTGTCTGTTACCACCAGCGGCAGCAGCACGCAGAACACATACAACAGCGTCAGCTTCCGGCTGAGCTTCATATGGTTCATATATTGATATAGTTTATCCTTGCTTGTCTGTTTCGTCAATGTACTTTCAACTCCTATTTGGTGTGCTGTTTTACTGCAATCAGCTTTGTCTTATCCACATATATTTTACCACGCTTCTTTGCTATCTATTATTATATGTGAACCGGCAGGATTTAACAAGTGCAGAAAACCACCTGCGAACAGACAAAAACAAGGGTGAACTTCACATGCATCATCCACCCTTGTTCCTCTTGTCCTTCATTCTATGTTATTGTTTCATTCTGTATTGTCTCTTGCCCAGCGTGCACGCTGTTGTGACCGCAGATTACGCAAACGGATTCTCTGTCGGATATGGCAGGGACTTTGGCTGATTGTAGTTTAAGTCCTCAACAGGCACACCGATATATTTAAATACCTCAAACAATGCTTTTCCAAAGTGTCCAAACGCAACCGCTCCATGGTGCGGATAATTCTTCTCAATCAATACATGACGGTAAAAACGCTGCATCTCAGGGATTGCAAACACACCGATACTTCCGAAAGACTTTGTCGCCACAGGAAGCACCTCGCCCTGCGCAATGTATGCGCGCAGCTTGCAGTCTGCTGTGGACTGTAAGCGGTAAAATGTGATATCGCCCGGAATGATGTCGCCCTCGAGCGTTCCCTGCGTAACCTCCTCCGGGAGTGTTCTTGCCATAATCATCTGATACTTCATGCTGCAAAAGCTGAGCTTCTTGGTGTTTGTATTGCCGCAGTGGAAGCCCATGAATGTATCATTGTGCGTATAGCTGAACTTGTCCTTAATGGACTCGCTGTACATATCTGCCGGTACAGTATTGTTGATGTCAAGCAGCGTCACGGCGTCCTGACTCACGCATGTGCCGATAAACTCACTCAGACAGCCATAAATGTCCACCTCACAGGATACCGGAATCCCCATACCAGTCAGACGGCTGTTTACATAGCAGGGCACAAAGCCAAACTGTGTCTGGAATGCCGGCCAGCATTTTCCGGCAATCGCAACATATTTGCGGTAGCCTCTGTGCGCCTCAACCCAGTCGAGCAGTGTCAGCTCATACTGTGCCAGTTTGGGAAGCACTTCTGGCTTCATATTGCCCTCGCCAAGCTCTGCCTCCATCTCCTTCACCTTTGCCGGGATTCTCTCATCTCCCTCATGCTTCTTGAAAGCTTCAAAGAGGTCAAGCTCGGAGTTCTCCTCAATCTCAACGCCAATGTTGTAAAGCTGCTTGATTGGCGCATTGCACGCAAGGAAATTAAGGGGTCTTGGGCCAAAAGAGATAATCTTTAAGTCCGCAAGTCCAATGACTGCCCTTGCAATCGGCAGGAACTCATTGAGCATATCGGCGCATTCCTCTGCTGTTCCAACTGGATATTCAGGAATATACGCCTTGATATTGCGCAGTTTTAAATTATAGCTTGCATTTAACATACCGCAGTATGCGTCACCGCGTCCGCCGACAAGATTGTTCTGTGTCTCCTCCGCTGCCGCAATAAACATTGCAGGACCATCAAAATGCTTTGCGAGCAGTGTCTCTGAGATCTCCGGCCCAAAGTTTCCAAGATATACGCAGAGTGCATTACAGCCTGCCTTCTTGATATCCTCGAGCGCCTGTACCATATGTATTTCACTCTCCACAATGCAGACCGGACACTCATAGATTCCGTCCATACCATATTTGTCCGCATATGCCTTGACCAGTGCCTTTCTCCTGTCTACAGACAAGCTCTCTGGAAAACAGTCACGGCTCACCGCCACAATCCCTACTTTTACCTGTGGTAAATTGTTCATTTTGAAATCCTCCTTCATTATAATACAGCAGCCAGCGCCATTGCCCGCTGTCCTGCTAAATTTTGACCATCTCAGCGTTTCTGTATCGAACAGTACTCTGTCCAGTTTGCATTCTTCTGAAAATAGTCTGTTATCCGCTGCGACTGTGCTCGTGCACGCACAACAACTATCTTCATGATAGTAGGAGTCACTCTAAAAATCAAGCAAATCTTTGAAGATATTTAAATTTCGTCAAAATACAACAAATATCAAGATTTATTCTGGTAATAATTCACAGCGCCTTCCCGGCGTCCCACACTAAAATTTCAGCGGCTTAACATGAAACAGCTTTGATTTTCGTGCACGTGCAACATTATACTTCAATCTTTGCGCTTATATCTAAAAAAAAGAGAACACAGATTTCTTGTGCACGTGCAACTATGTACTTGCTTTTTCGGCATGGAAACGATATACTGGTATCAATTCAACACGCTAACACTGGAGGATGCTATGGCAACAACCATCAAAGATATTGCCGCACTTGCCGGGGTTTCCCGCGGAACCGTAGACCGGGTTCTCAACAACCGGGGTTCTGTCAATCCTGCTACTGCCGAAAAAATTAACGAAATCGCAAAGGCGCTCGACTACAAGCCAAACAAAGCCGGGCTGGCGCTTGCCGCTCAAAAAAAGAAACTAAAACTAGGCGTAGTCCTTTTTTCCACGGACAACCCCTTTTTTGCTGACGTGTTAAAAGGCATCTATGAAAAGGCAGACGACTTAGCCGGATACAATTGTGCTGTTCTCGTGAAACAAATTCCAATCAATGTCGATGCCCAGCTAAGCGCCATAGATGAACTGCTCGCCCAAGAAGTAAACGGCATTGCCATCGCGCCGCAGAACGACGAGCGCATCCGCACGCGCATCAATGAACTGTCCAAACAGGGAATCCCTGTCGTGACCTTCAATACAGACATTGAAAACTCCACCCGCATCGCCTATGTCGGCAGCAATTATACCAAGAGCGGCAGGACTGCCGCCGGACTGCTGCGGCTGATGACGCACGGCGATGTTCAGATTGGCATTATCACTGGTTCATCAGAAATTCTCTGCCATACAGAACGTATCGCGGGATTTATGGAAGCGCTGACTCCCTGTCAGGCGCATATGCAGATCGTGTCCATTGCAGAGACACAGGACGATGAGATTGAAAGTTATGAACAGACCCTGCGACTGTTAAAAGAATATCCTAAGACCAATGCGCTGTTTTTTGCTGCCGGCGGCGTCTACGGCGGGTGCCGTGCCATAACGGCGCTCGGGCTCGCCGGAAAACTGTGCGTGATCGCCTTCGACAAAGCAGACACGACAGAACAGTTCCTGCGGGACGGCGTGCTCTCTGCCGTCATCTGCCAGCAGCCGCGCACCCAAGGCAAAAAACCGCTTGACCTGCTCTTTCACTATCTTACCTCCGGCGAACTCCCTGACAAAGAGTATCATTATACCGCGGTAGATATTCGGATCTTGGAGAATATTTAAGACTTGTCATGCTATTGAAACTCCGTCATATTCGGTCTGAAACGCAGTGGCAGCATATTCATCTGCAACTTGGGATTGATGCGCGACTCGATGGCAATGCTGTCACAAAAACGCTTGAACAGCTCTTGGTATACCGCCTCGACTTCGGAATACACAATGCGGTCCTCGTCAAACGCAGCACCCTGCATGAGATACCACTTTTTATAGCTGGCGTGAAGCCCGAAGGTCTGCGTGTTCTCATCATAGATTACAAAATTATCTGCGGGCAGGCGGTCGGCAAAGTGCGGCATCAGAAACGGCAGTACATGATGCTTCGCGTTGATTTTGGCATACAGCATACCATTTTGCAGCTCAGCAAAGCGCGAAAACTGTTTCAGATGGCACAGCTCATTTTCAGATGCCCGCGCGCACTTGAACGTGCGCTGCACACAATCCTCCTGCAAGCGGTCTGTGATCCGTTTGTCGTGCAGCTTCAGCCCAAGAACAATCGTATGATACACCGCATCTGCCTTATCCTCAAAATCAGACACCATCGCCATACTGATTCTGTACCATGTCTCGTCTCCAAGCTGCCTTGCGATGGTGTCTGTCACTTTTGCAGCCTTCTCATGGTCTGTCTGTATATGCTCATACTGCGTAAAAAAACACTGCGTAGCCGGCTCTTTTACCGCAAGGCGGATACTGTCATGGCTTTCTATGCCCTTGTCTTTTTTTATCTGGTATGCCTCATAGACCCCTGTGAGGATTCCTTCCATGCTGTCCTCGCAGATTAACACATAGTATTCTATCCCCGTACACATTTCATCAACTCCCCCATGCCGCCCTTGGGCAGCTCAAATACAAATGAAAAACGTTAACCGCCAAATAACACTGCATTCTCCTGCGTATCGTCAAACAGCGACAACTGCCTGTACGTAACGCCGTCCTTGTCAAACGGCAGTTTCTCATGTTCCGCCAGCAGATTCCTTGTGATGTAGTCCTCCTCAAGCTTTGTGCGGTACATCATCTTTCCATTGCAGGTAATAAAGTACAGCGCACGTTTTAAGACCACGCCGATTTTTTTGAGATGCTCAAAATCCAGTGCCCCGCTCTTTCTCGCCTTACAAATGCGCTGGGCGCTCTTGACGCCAATGCCGGGCACGCGCAGAAGCATCGCGTAGTCTGCCCGGTTGATCTCCACTGGAAACTGCTCTAAGTGCTGCAATGCCCAGTCACATTTGGGGTCCAGCAGCACATTAAAATTCTGGTGCGTTTCATTCAAGAGCTCCTCTACCCGAAATTGGTAAAACCGCAGCAGCCAGTCCGCCTGATACAGCCTGTGCTCGCGCAAGAGCGGTGAGGCGGTCTGCACCGACGGCAGTGCTTTGTCCTCATTGACCCCCACATAGGCAGAATAAAACACGCGCTTCATGCCAAATTTATCATACAGCCCCTCCGCGACAGACATGATTTGATAGTCGCTCTCCGGCGTCGCGCCGATAATCATCTGCGTGGACTGTCCCGCCGGCACAAATGCGGGCGCATTGCGGTACTGAACAAGCTCTTTCTTCCCCTGCGCGATGCCATTCTGTAGCTGGCGCATCGGTGTCAGAATTGTTTTCCTGTGCTTATTCGGCGCAAGTTTTTCAAGCCCCTCCGCTGTGGGAAGCTCTAAATTAACGCTCATTCTGTCTGTCAAATACCCCGTTTGCTGGATGAGGAGCGGGTCTGCGCCCGGGATTCCTTTCACATGCACATAGCCCTGAAAGCGGTAGACTTTTCTGAGTTTGTACAGTGTCTGGTAAAGCAGCTCCATCGTATAACTTGGATTATGGATAATGCCAGAGCTTAAAAACAGCCCCTCAATATAATTTCTCCTGTAAAAATTCATCGTCAGCTCACAGATCTCGTCAGGCGTGAAGGTCGCCCGCGGCACGTCATTGCTTCTGCGGTTGATACAGTATTTACAGTCATAGATACACTCGTTTGACATCAATATCTTTAACAGCGAGATACACCTGCCGTCCGCCGAAAAGCTGTGGCAGATGCCTGCTGCCACACAGTTTCCCATATCCCTGCCATTTCCTTTTCTGTCAACGCCAGAGCTGGTGCACGCCACATCATACTTGGCGGCATCTGTCAGCACTGCCAGCTTCTCCATAATCGTCTGTGCTGAGGTTGTGTGCAGCTCAATATTGACATCTGTGTTTGCCGCCACGCCGTGTTCATCACTAGAATGTATTGGTTTTTGATTGTTTTGATGAATCAAACTCATGTAGTTCCCCTCAGCTTCCTCTAAAATAAAAATGTGTGGCAAGAAAAATCAAACAAATTTTCCAAATCTATGTTTGTTTTATCTTATCACACATCTGTTCTGAATGCAATCCCTTTTTTATGCTTATTCTGCTTTCTGAATCACCAGCAGTTCTTTGTCATCTCTTACCAGATACAGCGTCTTTGCCTCCACATCTACACAGACGCGGTAAAAAACTTCCACGCCGTAAAGTGACGGATATTTTTTCATACTTGAAAGTTCAATCTGCCGCTGAGCCAGCAGATCAAAATGGTTCAGCTCCTCAAACGTCCATGCGTCTTTCTCCAGAACCCTCTTCGCTGTCGGATAGTTCATGCCTGACAAGATATCACACACAATCCCGCCAAGAAACACGGACAGCGAATCCGTCAGCACCCGCCAGTCCTTTAATGAATCGGCTTCATTCCAAATATAAACAGGCGGGTCCTCCTTCTCCAGATCCGTCTCACAGATTCCATACGTCACACAGCCCACACCGTAATCACTGCCAATCTGCAAGTAGTCTGGCATATGCTCTCCCCACTGCTCTCTGGGAATCTTTGACATTTGATAGTACTCATCCTCTTCGTACTCTTCTGGATCCTCCTCCCAGTATTCCTCATCATCTTCAATCCGCTCTTCGATATCTTCATAGAAGAAATAAGGTCCTCCTGACCAGAAATCTGACGTTTCAAACAGTGGCTGGTCCTTTGCCAGACGCAGAAATTCCTCCAGCAGAGCGGGCATTTTTACCTCCCACAGCGCCCCGCTGGCTGGCTTGTCGCAGCCAAACAGCCGAATGAGTTCCATTGCCGATACATCATACTGTACTGCCATCTTTTCTTCCTCCCTATTATTTTTCTACAGTTCCTTAGTACACGGTTAATCCGCTGGTGCAGGTCTTCACCCTTAAATGGTTTGAGCACATAGTCGTAGATTCCCAGCTTGGAAGTCTCCACGACCGCCGCCTTGTATTTGTCTATCCCGCTGTCTCCAAAATTTCCCGCTGTTTTTTCTTGCTCAGTCCGCCAAACACCAACTGATAGGATTTGTCCAGCAGATCTTTGAGCAGATCATCTGGCACTGCTCCATCTGGCTTCACAGAATTCCAGTGCACTTTGTTTGAATAATATCCCGGAATGATATCTTCATACTGCGTCCTCAAAAACGCCCCCTCCTCCGGCTCTAATTTCAGATTAATATAACAGGCTTCATTCTGTTCATTCAGGCAGACTGCCGCAAACATCTTGCCTCCTATTTGGTAGCGAATCCAGTTCCACTCTTTCTTGTGGTCCTTTGTCACGCCAGTTTTTGCCAGTAAATATTCATCCAGCCACGTATATCTCATAAGGCGTTCTCCCCTCTCAAATTGTTTCTGCCGGCGTGCTGAGCACCGCACTGGGATTTTCACGCATAAATACCGTAATCTCCGTCAAAAAACGTTGCCCATATTTGCTGTATTTATGGGCGCCAACCCCGGATACCATGAGCATCTCCCGCTGATCTTTCGGAAGCCTGACACACATGTCAATCAGTGTCTTGTCGCTAAAGATAATATAGGGCGGCATCGCCTCCTCCTTCGCAATGCCAAGGCGCAGCTGCCGCAGGCGCTCAAACAGCCTGTAGCCCGCGCTGGTGAGAACATCTGTACTTTTTGTTTTCTTCTTTCCCGCAGTTTCTTCCCGGGCTTTGGCTTTTCTGACGATGACATGGGTGCTCTCCTCCCTGAGTGCATGTATATCACCCATCTGTAGTACACTGTACTCTCCGTCTGTCTGAATGACATACCCCTCTGTGATCATATGGTCGATCAGCAGCCGGATATCCTTCTCACTCCATTGCGACAAAACCCCGTATGATTTGTATGCGTCGGCGCCGACCTCCCGGATTCTGGCGCGCTTTGCCCCGGTCAGCGTGCCAGTGACAATATTCATACCATATCTGCCCCTCGTCTCTGCAAGGCAGTTAATGACCCACTTTGCCTCCATTGTCATATCCTGATCGAAGTATTCCTGATGACAGTTGCCACAGTTGTCGCACGGGACAGACACCTTTTCCCCAAAGTATTCCAAAATATAGTTGCGGAGGCATTCCGTGGTCTTGCAATACCCCTCCATCACATGAAGGCGGTGGCTGTCCCGCTGCCTGACCAGATCAATATCTTCCACTGCCATGCCTTCAAATTCCTTGTTTTCCAGCAGAAATTTGTCAATCATCACATCCTGCGTGGCATACAGCAGAATACACTGTGCAGGTCCGCCGTCACGTCCTGCGCGCCCTGCCTCCTGATAATAATTCTCCATGCTCTGCGGCATGTTATAGTGAATCACATAGCGGACATTGGACTTGTCAATGCCCATGCCAAACGCGTTTGTCGCAATGACCACCTGCACCCGGTCATAGATAAAGTCGTCCTGATTTTTCTTGCGGGTCTCATTGTCGATTCCCGCATGATAGCGTGTCAGCGAAACGCCGCACCCAGACAGCTTCTCATACAGCATATCCACATTTTTTCGGGTAGCGCAGTAGATGATTCCGCTCTCGCCGGCATGATTTTTGATATACTCTGTCACAAATTTGTCCTTGTTCCGCCCAGCGGCATGCTCGACACTGTAATACAGATTTTCCCGGTCAAATCCTGTGACGATAACGCGCGGCTTTTTCAGCTTCAGGCTGCACTCGATATCGCTCTTGACCTCCTTTGTGGCTGTCGCGGTAAACGCACTCACAATCGGCCTGACTGGCAGCCATTTTATAAAGTCCACAATTTTCTGGTAGCTTGGTCTGAAATCCTGCCCCCACTGCGAGATGCAGTGCGCCTCATCGACTGTGACCATCGAGATCTGCCCAGTCTGTGCAAACTGTATAAATCCAGCGCTTTCCAACCGTTCCGGGGCAACGTAGATAATCTTGTATCTTCCCTCCATCGCAAACCGCATCGCCTTGGCAATCTGTGTCTCTGTGAGTGCCGAATTGATAAACGCAGCGTGGACGCCCGCCTCGTTCAAGGATTTGACCTGATCCTGCATCAGGGAAATCAGCGGCGAGACCACAAGCGTGATGCCGGGCAGCATCAGCGCCGGAACCTGATAACAGATAGATTTGCCTGCGCCGGTCGGCATAATCGCCAGCGCATCTTCACCGGACAAAATAGCCTCGATGATCACCCTCTGTCCCTCTCTGAACGAATCATAACCAAAGTATGTCTTTAGTATTTCTGTTGCTTTCATTGCATCTCCTTCCAACGGCTTTGTAATAAAAAATTATAGCACGTTGAAGGGCGCTTGACAATACTCCTGTCAATACTCACGATAGTTTCCTTTGGTGTCCCGCTTCACTTTATATAAGGCTTCGTCCGCATGGCTCAGCAGCACCGCTATCTCCGCCTCCGCATTGTCCGTCCACGCATAGCCTGCGGAGGCGCTGATTGTCCTTGACTCCGTGTCAGACAAAAAGATCTGGTTCTGACCAAGCTGCTCATAAAAATCATGCAGCAAGCTTTGAATCTCCTCCCGGTTTGCGCACCCAAAGATCATCATGCTAAATTCATCTCCTGAGCGTCTCGCCGCCAGAAAATGCTCTTGGGGCATCGCGCTCATCACTGCCGAAAAACTTTGCAGATACCGGTCGCCCGTGTCATGTCCATAGGTGTCATTGATGCCCTTGAAATAATCCAGATCCAGCATGACAAACGCGCATACCTCCCCGTCTGGCAGCTTGCGCAGCATATCCTGTGCAAGCTGGCGGAAATACTGGTACTTGTAAAGTCCTGTGAGCGGATCATGCGTGTTTTCATAACGCATTCTGTTTTTCTCCATGATATCCTGCGTCACATCCGTAATCACGCCAAGTTTCCCTGTCGGGGTCTCAGACATGTGGATTTTGACATAGCGGTCATTGTGTATCTGGTATACTTCAGTCTCTCCCTCGATGGGCGACGCCGTAACCCGCTGAATATAAGCGTCAAAGCGTTTTGCATTCCTGCAAAATTCTGTGACTGCCCTGTCCGAAATGTCCATCAGCGCGCCCAGACCCGAAGTGACAAACATCGCATTCGCCCCGCTTTCATACTCAAAAGCTGCCAGCGGGAAGCCGCTCATGTCGATAATCGCAGAGATTCTGTCTGATATATTTATAATACTCGATACCATCGTGTTGATTCCACTGCTCAACTCCTCAAACTCGCGGTTTCCGCCCACATCTACCGTCGTGCCCAGATTCCCGTCCGTTATCGCAGACAGACTTCTTATAATACGATGAATCCCGTCAATCACCTTGCGTTTGACAAGATAATTTAACACCACCACCGCCGCAAGCTCAATCACAAACAAATAAATAAAGGTCAGCAGCGTGTTGGTCAGCAGTTTCTGGAGCAGCACCTCCCGGGGCAGCGCTGCACAAATCAATGTATCCTCGTACTTTTTGCTGACAACATACATGCTTCTGCCCTCTGCCCCCGGTAAGTACGCGCCCTCCGTGCACGCCAGCAGTGAATCCAGTTGATAGTACTCCCTGCCAAAATCACGGTCAATATCCTCCGAATGTCCGAGCACTTCCCCAGTAGTGCAGTCCACCACAAAAAGCTCTTCGCCGATATCTGTCGGAAATCTTGAAAATATATAGTCATACGTATTTCTTGACTGCGCTTCCATCTGTCTCTTGGGCTCAAACCCGACCTGCACAACACCCTTGCGCCCCTGTCTCGCCACACCGACATACTGCATCATCCTCGCCTCTGCGGCATTGGGCTGCGGCTCCTGAATCAAGTACGCATCCTCTTCGTCGCTGTCAAGCAGTGCCAGAAACGCACGCGTCTGCTCATGGTCCGCCATATCAATACCAACATACTGGGATACAGAGCCATACGCGATAAAACCGTTTTCATCAATAACATGCAGCTCATCGACATTGAGCAGATCTGCAAGATACTGCATCTTGGAGACATCCATCAGCACATCCTCCTGACGGTCCATCACATAAGCCGCCGCACGCGCACGCGTCAGATAATCCGCGTCCAGATTTTCGTTGAGCAGTGCCAACTCCATCCGGTTATTCTCCAAGGTATGTATCATCTGGTCTATTTTTGCCTGAAATGTCTTATACTGCTGGTTTCTCATCGTATGGCTGGTAAATAATCCATTGATAAAAAGAATCAAGAATATTGCTGCTGTCATAATGACTGCCACGTATTTTATAAAAATCTTCTGCATACCAATCTCCGCCTTTCCTTCTGTCCCGCTTCCTTCATTATATCATGCAAACTGGTATGCCATATTTCCTTTTTTGCACAAAAAAAGCCTAAATTTTCGCAAAAAGCATCAAATGAAACACCCCGTCCTCACAGTAGCATCCTATATTGCCGCCAATTTTATCAGAGAATGCCTGCACGCTCTGCATTCCCAGTCCATGTCCCTCTCCCGCCTGACTCCTCGGAAGTCCCGTCGCCGCATCAAGCAGGATTTCATTCTCGTATTCATTCTGTATGTGAATCAGCACATGGCCGTCCGCACACTCAATCCTCGCCTCCACGCGCTTATCCTTCTCCTGAAACGCACTCACGCACCGCACTGCATTCTCTAACAGATTCGCAAGCACTGTTGCAAACTCGTAGTCGTTAAACGGCAGCTCCCTTGGAACGGCTGCCTCGAGGTGGACCACTGCGCCGCACCGCCGCGCCCTCTCCATAATATGTGTGAGTATCGAGTTTGCCATCAGATTTTCGCAGTACTTGACCACCCGGTTCTCATCCGAAACCTCCTTGATATGTGCTGTCACATTCCGAATCTCATCATAGGCACCCTGGTTTAACAGCGTGTCAATCATACCAGAATAATGCCGCATGTCATGACGGAGTATCTTGAGATTCTGCTCTGAGCGCTGCACCAAGTAATACTGGTCCTCCAGTCCCTTGATATACGACTCAAAAAAGACATTCTTCCAGTAAATTCCTGCCCGCTCGGACTCACTTTCCATATATCGTATCACCACCACATATGCGACAAACATTGTGATGATAAATGACAGGACTGCCGGAATATTCTGCGGATTGTCCTCCAGCGTGATCGGGAAAAACGCCAGTGTGCAAAAACCGCAATAAAAAAACACTGGTATCAGGCACAGCTCCCACCAGTTTTTCTCTGTCTCCTTTTCCTGATACCGAAGCCATATTGCGCGGATACGGCCGTATAAGATCCAAAGTATGACTGTATGGACCACAACGCTTCCCAGCATGGAAATCACCAGATCCTGCGTCCACATATACAAAATTGTTGCCGCGACACTCCCGGCAATCACATAATTCGATGCGCTGAGTCCTGCAAACAAAAGTTTACCGTCCCGGTGCTTTGCAATGAATATCCCCGTAAACTGCGTCACGAAAATCTGAAACATCGTCACAACGGCATAACACATCTGACTGTCTGGATAAAGGTCTAACTTCAGATAGTCGGTAAGCCTCAATGTCCAAAACGAAAAGATACAGATTCCTGCCGTCTTTTTCTTCGAATACCGGTGCACGATAAAAAGATACATGAACAGCATCAAAAACACATGGCTGATGGTATAGGATAAATTTTTATAATTCATGGACAACTCCTTATCTGTAGCACACTGACAAAAACAGCAGATACGCCTTTTTCACATCGGCTGCCCTCGTCTTGCTGACAGGAATGTGTTTTCCGCTATCCATCACGACTTCTCCCTGCTCAAGCCTTTTTACATGCTCCATATTAATGAGGAAAGATTTGTGAACCTGCAGGAAACTTCTGTCCCCTGCAATCTCGCGGATCTCCTCGTCAAACGACTTTCTGATAAAAATACTTCTGATCTGCTCTCCATCCGCCAGTCTGATACTGAGTGTCCTAGAATAATTCTCTATATATTCAATCTCCGAATAAGGCACCCCCACGGTTCCTGCCTTCGTCTTTACCATAAACATCAGTTTGCGCCGTCCTCTGACAGACGAGCGCGCAGAATCCATCGCCTCAAAAAAGCTCTCACTGCTCACGGGCTTTAGCAAATAACGCACTGCATGAACCCCGTATGCCTCCATTGCGTACTCGTCGGAGGACGTGATATAGATAATCACGCTGTCCCCTCCCACTTTTCGAATCAGGCTGCCAAGGTCAATGCCTGTACGTTTTGCCATAATCATATCCAGTATATAAATCTCGGCCTGCCTGCCCTCTTGGATTCTGTCGTACAAGACGGCAGCATCCAAATATTTTTCCACCACAAAATCGGCGCCCGGAGCCGCTTCTGTGTATTGCCCAAGCAATTGCTCTATATATTGTAAATCTTCGACACAATCATCGCAGATTACTATTTTCATAAGTATGCGCCTTACTTTCCTTTTAACTTCTCATGACCTTTGACATTATATCATTAAGAGGAAGATATAGCAACTTAATTTCACTTTACTTTTGTTAATCAGCGGTTTAACACCTGATAATTCCGGTAAATCCGTTTCCCGGCGAGGACCATCACAAGCCCTGCCAGCATGTAACACAGCGGAACTGCAATCCATGAGACCAGACAGTATCCTGCCAGCGGAACCGTTCTGTTGTCAAAGATGTAGACTGCATTGAGAAACCGCGCGGGAAGCCAGTCCCAGAGCTGAGAGAGCACACGGTACTGTTCTGGTATCCTTGCAAGTATGCCTGCCATGAGCAAGCCCACGCTGACTGCCAGCGTCGCAATACTGCTGTGCAGCAGCTCTGATACCACCAGCACCAGCACACTGACAAAGACCGCGGTAAGAATCAAAATGCCGTATTCTATCAGACACACCTGCCCTACCGAAAACCGCTCGGACGAGGAGCACAGATAGGCGCTAAAGCGCAGGGAAGTCCCAAATCCCTCCGCCCCATATACTGCAAAGACCAGCATAAAGGTAATCGCTGACAAGAGCGCGGCACACGCTGCGGAGACACTGGCGCCGGCTGCTATTTTTGCCCAGTATACCATCTCTTTTCCCTTTGCGCCTGACAAAATAAGCTGATCGGTCCTGCGTGTGTGCTCGTCCGTAAAAACGCCTGCCATACAGATACAGACAAACATCTGCACCAAGATACTCAGCGTGTTTAAGCCATTGGCAAGCAGCTTCGTATAGCCTTCGTGGTACAGATACGTAAGCGGCCTGTTCTCTTGCTCCTGCGCCTCCTTCTCACGCCATAGCGCCTTCTCCGCATCGGTTAGCTGCTGCTCACGCCATAGCTGTTCCATCGTCTCAAGTCTTGCCGCGTAGAGCGCCTCCTCGTCCGGCTGCCATGCACGCAGCTCTTCCAGCTCCTTTTTCTGCGTCCATCTCCGAAACAAGTTATAAATCTCGCTGTACGGGCGCGCATAGGTCTGGTATTCGTCTGTGAGCATATACCGCTCCTGCGTATCGGGAATTTTGCTGTACGCCTCCTGCATCTCCTCCAGCAGCGCCGTGTCGAGCTGCCTGCCGGACAATGCGCGCCGGTAGTCCTGATCGACCTGAAACATATGGTAATGCGTGTCAGCCACCTCGCCGTCCACATAATACTTTCCCATCAAATCTGCACATGTAAACATGACAATGCAGCATACATTTATAAAAAAAACACTCCAGACCAGCTTCCGGCTCAAAATCTTTTTCACTTCATAATAATAGAGTGTCCCAAAATTATTCATGTGTCCCCTCCTCCTCAAACTGTTGCAGGTAAAATTCCTCCAAATCGCCTTGTTCATGTTCCCAATTGCCCCGGTAAATAAGCTGCCCTGCCTTCATCATCAGAATCTCATCGGCGATATGCTCTATGTCCGAGACGATATGCGTGGACAGCAGCACAATGCTGTCCTTGCCAAGCGTTTGAATGAGGTTCCGAAAGCGCACGCGCTCCTTTGGGTCGAGCCCTGCTGTCGGTTCGTCCAAAATCAGCAGTTTGGGGTCATTTAAGAGTGCCTGCGCGATGCCAAGCCGCTGCTTCATTCCTCCTGAAAAGGTCTTAATCTTCTTTTTTTCAGCCTCCTGCAAGGATACCAGCGCAAGCAGCTCTCTTGCCCTACACTTTGCCTGCGCCTTGGGGATTCCCTTCAACGCCGCCAGATACAGCAGAAAATCCAGCGCACTAAACTCAGGATAATAGCCAAAATCCTGCGGCAGATAGCCAAGGACTGCGCGGTAAGCCTCCTCACTCACATCCATGCCGTCAAATGTGATCGTCCCTCCTGTCGGCTTCAAAATCCCGCAGAGCATCCGCATCAATGTAGTCTTTCCGGCGCCGTTTGCGCCGAGTAACCCATACACGCCCTTTTGTAACGTTGCAGAAACACGGTCCACTGCAATCCGGTTCTGATATTGTTTTGATACACGGTCTATGACAAGCTTCATACGAATCCTCCATTTTCTTGAACAGACGCTACAGTCTGTTCGATAATTTATGCTGCGAGACTGTCGCGGACAATCCCTGTACACTGTCTCACTGTCCCCACGCCGAACGCAAGCACACCGGCAAACCACCATGAAACCATATCCGGCTGGTACAATTGCGGCACCGTCTCAAAAAGCATTGCCGCCAGAAAACTGATACAGGCTGCGATGCCCACACAGCAGTACACGGCCTCGCGCCCCCGAAACCGGCGGAGAACCCAAAGCCCTGCAAAAGCCGTCAACAGATAGGGCAGCAGTATATAAAGCCCTGCCCGCAGCACGCCCAGCTCCTGCCGCCACACCACCACTGGCAGCAGCAGGAAAAACATCACCAGATTTGCCAGTCCAAGAAGCCCAAGCCTTGCCAGAAGCACGCTTCTGAGCGAAAAGCGCGTCGCCGTCTCCAGCTCTGCCATCTCATAGTTTTCCGAGCGTCCACTCTCCGTCACGACAGTCAGCGCAAGCAGCGGCGCAAATGCCGAGACAATCCCAAGAATCCTTGACGGACTCCACACCGAAGCTGCAACCGAGCCTGCAAAAATCATGACAGACACTGCCCAGCTCCATCTCCGAATATAGCCTAGCTGCGTCAGGGCAAACCGCAGAATGCTGATTCTAGGCTGTGCAAGCGCGCGCAAAAATGCCCTTTTGCCTTGTGGCTTGGGCGGCTCAAATACCCTCTTTAATTCCTCTCGTACCTCCCGTCTCATCCAAATCCCTCCTTCCTCAATGCCGCCTGAAATCTCTTGGTCACTGCGGCCAGTCTCCGGTACACTGCAAATCTCGAAATTCCATAGAACTGAGCAATGCTCTGTATCGGAACTTCATTCACATAGCGCAGCAGCAAAAGCTCCTGCTCGTCCTGCTCAAGCGACGCCACCGCCGCCCTGACCAAAAGGCCTGTAAGCACCTGCTCATCGCCCTCACCTTTCTCCTCCTCTGGATACGGATACGGCTGCGCCCACGCAGCCTCCCTTGAATCCCTCCGGTATTCGTCCACACACAGATTTCTGGCAATCGTATACAGACACCGCAAAGGCTGCTCCGATGTCGTGCACTGGTATCTTTCGAAATAGCGCAGAAAGGTTTCCTGTGTGATATCCTCCGCTGCCTGCCGGCTTCGCAGCCGGAAATAACAGTAGCGGTAAATTTTGTCATACTGCTCCTCCATATCGACAAAACAATCTCCAAGCATTCTGCATCACCCCCTCATCTGCCGTGTCCCAAAAACCCATGCTTTCCTTCAAACAGTCCCTACACAATGTATAACGAATCTGGCACTTAAAATGTGCGGGGGAACTTTAATTATGCAATCGAACAGAGAAGTTTTTTCCATAGTTCCGCTGCCTGTGTGCATAAAAAACAGGAAAGGCAGTTTGAAAACCATGCCTTTCCTGTTTTTTAACAAATGCTTTATATGTTATAATACCAGCGACGGTGCCGAGTAGACCCGCGCCCCAAGCTCGCTGTTGAGCATATACAAACTGCGTGCGTCATCGCCGTAAAGCTCCATCTTGGTAATCTGGTCCATAGAGTTTTTCTCCTCTTCGCCCTGCTCCTTGACAAACCAATCCAGAAACTGTGTCGTGCGGAAATCCTTCTCCTCCTGCGCCACGCCATAGATTGTGTTGATCAGCGATGTCACATACCGCTCATGCGAGAGCGCTGCCTTGAGCGGGTCCATCAGGGTATCAAAGATTTTATCGGGCTTGTCAATCGCCTCGAGCGTCACTTCCTCCCCATTATTTTGCAGATACCGGTACATCAGCATCGCATGATCCTGCTCCTCCTTCGCCTGAACCTCATACCAGTTTGCAAAACCGTCCAGTCCTTTTTTGGTATAAAAATTTGCTATATCAAGATACAGATACGCAGAATAAAACTCTTTGTTGATCTGTTCGTTTAATAACACTGCTACTTTTCTGTCCATCTTTTCCTCCTCGTCGTATCATCATTGTTACCTGTTCATTATCAATGATGACGCGGGCGCTGTCAAGTTAGTTTCTGAAAATTTAATAAAATGCGCCTGCCAGTTTAGTCGATCTCCTGTTCCAAATCCTGAAACAGTCCACAGTGGAAAAACTCATCCAGGGATATATTCAGCCCGTCACAGATCATCTTGATTGTGACGATTCCTGTATTCCTGCTGTTCCCCTTCATAATATTTTTGAGCGTTGAGGGCGGCATCCCAGCGACATATGCCAACTGTGATATCCTCATCTCCCTCTCTGTACATAATCCTTTGATTCTCATCACTACAGCTTCCTGCGTTTTCAATTCCCTTCACCTCAATAAAAATTTTGTAAAACAACGGTATCTCTTGTATTGTTCCATCTTACAAAATTCGTATTCGGGTATCGGTTCATATATGGTCTTTTTGTACATTTATTTTTCGTGGTGTACAAGCACCTTGCGCGCCGCCAGTGCAAAAGTGATTGCATGTACAGTAAGTGTGATCGTCCATGTGATTGGATACGACAAATATACGGTCGTCAGGCTGTGATACTCTGGAATCTGAAACACGGTCGCTATCCACAAAAGCCGCAGCCCGCATGCGCCCACCAGCGACACAATCATCGGGATAACAGAATATCCGATTCCCCTAAGCGCCCCCACCAGCACATCCATCACGCCGCACAGCGCATACAGCGTGCAGATGATTTTTAATCGTGCCATACCCGCTGTGATGACCTCTGCACTTGGCGAGTAGATTCCCAACAGGGACTCCCCCAAAAGTACTGCCAGATTGCCAAGCACCACGCCGGTCACAATGACAAAAAGCTCTCCTGCAAACAGAATCTTATAAATGCGCTTGTACGCCCGCGCGCCATAATTCTGACTGGTAAACGATATGGTTGCCTGATGAAAGGCATTCATCGCCATATAGACAAAACCCTCGATATTTGCGGCTGCGGAATTTCCTGCCACCGCAATATTGCCAAAGGAGTTGACCGCAGACTGAATCACGACATTTGACAGCGAAAATACTGTTCCCTGAAAACCTGCCGGAAGTCCGATCTGCATAATCTTTCCAAGTTTTTCCTTGGTGATGGCGAGCGCTTTTAAATCAAGGTGAATGCCGCCCTGCTCTCTCACGAGACAGCGCACCACCAGAAAAGCAGAAATCGTCTGCGAGATCACTGTCGCCATCGCCACGCCTGCCACACCCAGATGACAGACAATGACAAAAAACAGATTCAGCACCACATTCACAATCCCGGCGCCCAGCAGATAATACAGTGGTCTTTTCGTGTCACCGACCGCCCTCAGAATCGCACTGCCAAAGTTGTACACCATCATCGAAGCCATTCCGAGAAAATAAATGCGCAGATACAACACGGCAAGGTTCAGCACCTCCGGCGGCGCCTGCATTAGTTCAAGCAGCTTTGGCGCACCGATCAATCCGACCACCGTGAGCAGCAGACCGCTGTACAGACTTAGCAGCATAGAGGTATGTACTGTCTCTTTTAAATCACGCTCTCTTTTTGCACCATAGTACTGTGCCGTCAGCACGTTTGTCCCGACGGATAACCCCACAAACAGGTTGGTGAGCAGATTGATGAGCGCCGTGTTCGACCCCACTGCCGCCAGCGCATTATCTCCTGCAAACCGCCCCACCACCACAATATCTGCGGCGTTAAACAACAACTGCAAAATGCTTGAGCACATTAACGGCAGTGCAAAGAGAAGCATCTTGCCAAATACGGAACCGCTGCACATATCAATCTCATACTTTTTGTTCATGCGAACCCCTCCTCTTTTCATCAATTCATGCTTCCGGCTGCCGCATTTTGACAACAGGGCTTTTGAGCGTCATGACAATCAGCGGAATAACCATCAAAAACCATATGACTGGCTCTGTCCAGATGATTCCCCAGTAGCCAAACAGCCGCACAAACACAAATGTGAACACCAGTTTTCCGACAAGCTCAATAAAGCTGGATAAAATCGGTGTCCTGTAGTCCCCAAATCCCTGCATACAGTTTCGCAGAATCACAATAAACAGACAGACCAGCAAAAAAGACATATCCACCCGCAGGTACATCGTCCCCCAATAAAGAATCTCCTCATTTTGAGAGCTTGTGATAAAGCCAATCAGATACGGCGAAATGGTATGTGCAAGAACAAAGACAATCCCGTCCCACGCAGCCCCCAGAATCAATACGCTTTTCATTCCCTGCCGAATCCTGTCATACCTGCCTGCACCGTAATTTTGTCCGCAGTACGTTGCCATGGAGGAGCCGAGCACACTCACAGGCAGTCCCCAGATTTCAAATACCTTGCGCGCTGCGGTGTGCGCCACGATGATATTCGTCCCAAGCTGGTTGATGCCGCTCTGAAGCACCAGCGAACCGAAATTCACAAGGCTCGACATCAGTCCCATTGACAGACCGCTCTTATATAAAGAAAGCACCTGCTCTCTCGAAAGCGCAAAATGCGCTCTGGCAAGATGCAGTATTGGAAATGCCTGCCGAATCCGAAGCAGACACAACACGACCGACAACATCTGCGACACGAGTGTCGCCACCGCTGCGCCCCGCACGCCCATATGAAAAACAAGGATAAACAGATAGTCCAGCGCAACATTTGTCACCGCCGCAATCACCAGAAAAATAAGCGGCGTAACCGAATCGCCAATCGCCCGCAGCGTGTTGGCGCAGAGGTTGTACGCCAGCGTGACAAACATTCCCCACACCAAGAGCGTGATATACGACAACGCCATCTCATGCTGCTTGGGCGGCACATGCAGCAGTCTCAGAATCGGCTGGATCCAGATTGCAATGCCAGTGATGAGCACACCTGCTGTCAAAAATCCCAGCACAATAGCGCCCGCCACGTTTTCCTTTAGCTTGCGCTCGTCACCGCTCCCATAATATCGTGCCGTCAATACGCTAAAGCCAAGACTCAGCCCATTAAAAAATCCAGTGAGCAGCGTGTACAAAACAGACACACTGCCAACCGCCGCCAGCGCTGTCTCTCCCAGAATCCTGCCCACAATTTTCGTATCAACAAGGCTGTAACAAATCTGGAACAGATTGCCCAGAAACACTGGAATGGCAAACAGTAAAATAAGCTTCACTGGTCTGCCCTCCGTGAGATTTAATGCAGTTTTTGATGTTTTCATCTAGTTCACACTTTCCTAAGTCCCTTGGGATAATGGTTTTTCACAACTTGACCGGCAAGCTTTCCCCAGCCGATGCTGTACCCGTTATATGTCATCAGATACCAGCCCTTCTCTCCCTCATGCTGCAAAGTCATTCCGCCCAGATATGCCCTTGCGTTTTCCTCTGTCCCAAGCTCGAGCGAACGCTTTGCCTCCTCTTTTTTGAGGGCGAGCGCCAGTGCGTGAGACGGCTCAAAACGGTTTTTCTTGAGGGTACCAAGGTGCAGGCCCGCGCGCAAAACCTTCAGTTTGTCTATGGACGGCATACCCTCCGGCATCAGATAGAGCTGTTCCCCGAATTTCAGTAGACGATTCTGTGCATTTTCCAGCAAATCTACTTGCAGCGACTCCTGTTGAAACTGTATAAATTCTTTGGCGTCTTTTGCGCCCATGCCTTTTTGCAGACCATTGACAGGAAGTGCGCGGTATCCCTCGGGCACTTCTCCCTGCTTTTGCAGTACCGCCAGATAATGCCCCTCTCCCCGAACCAGATGCGGGAACAAGCGAACCGTGTGCCGGAGGCTGTCCAAACTGCTTTTCTCACTGTCTGTATCCATTCTGACACCCATGTCATAATCTGCCTTATGTGCCGCTGCCGTACTGTCACAAGAACTGTCCTTATACGCCCATGCTGGAACCCCTGCCGACATGCCGTCGTATTTCTTTATCTCTATAATCCGATATGCCGAATGGCGTTCCAGAAACCGCGCAATACTCCCCTCATTCTCGTCGGGCGCAAACGTACAGGTCGCGTACACCAGCCGCCCGCCCGGGCGCAGCATTCTGTCCGCGCAGTCGAGAATCTCATCTTGCCTGTCTGCACAGAGCTGGACGTTCGCAGGACTCCACTCGTCACACGCCTCCTCATTTTTCCGAAACATTCCCTCGCCGGAGCAAGGCGCATCTACTAAAATACGGTCAAAATAGCCGTCAAACACCTCCGCCAGACGCTGCGGCGCCTCATTGGTGACAAGCGCATTGCGAATTCCCATGCGCTCGACGTTCTCCGAGAGAATTTTAGCCCGTGCCGGGTAAAGCTCATTGCAGACAAGAAGCCCCTGATTCTGCATATAAGAAGCAATCTGCGTCGTCTTTCCGCCCGGCGCCGCGCACAAGTCAAGAACACACTCCCCCGGCGCCGCTTCTAGGTACGCCGCCGGCGCCATCGCGCTAGGCTCTTGTATGTAGTACACCCCTGCCTCATGAAAGGGATGTTTGCCGGGTGCACAGCCGTCATTTCCCGTATAATAGAGTCCGTCCTTTTCCCACGGGACTTGTTTTAAACTGCCAAAAGACGCCTTTTCTAAAAATTCCTCTCTTGTGCCTTTTAAAGCATTCACCCGAAGCGCCTGAACTTTTTCTTCCTCATAACTACGCAGGAAAGCAGGATACGCCTCCTTTAGCATATCCTGCATTCTGCACATAAACTCCTGTGGTAATTGTCTCATATTGCCCCCTTCCTCCGTGCCGTCAGGCAGCCGCTATAGAACCTGTTTTTACAATACCAGCCCCTTATTTTCATCACAGCCAAGAATAATATTGAGACACTGCACTGCCGCACCCGACGCCCCTTTTCCAAGATTGTCAAAGCGCGTGCTGACAAGCAGCCTGTCCTCATTTCCCGTCACATAGAGTTCAATGCCGTCCCAGCCAGCACATGTGTTTCCAGCCAGAAAGCCATTGTAATCCGCCTCCTTGCCAAACGGCATCACCTTCACAAACGGCTCTCCTTCAAAATATTTGGCAAACATCGCGTGCACCTTCTCCGGCGACGGCTTGTCCTTTAACAAATCCGTGTAAAATTGCAGTGTCACCACCATGCCGCTGTAATAGTCACAGATGAACGGCGAGAAGAGCGGCATTCTCGAAAGCCCCGTGACTGCCTGCATTTCTTTCAAATGCTTGTGCTTCTGGTTCAGCGCATACTCCCGCGGCGCGTCAAGCTCGCTGTCACGTCCCTGCGCCTCGTACACCGCAATCGTTTTCTTGCCTGCCCCGCTGTAGCCCGACATGGCAAAGGCCGTGACGGGATAATCTTTTGGCAGGATTCCCTCCGCCACCATCGGATAGGCAATCGTGATAAAGCCCGTCGCATAACAGCCCGGAACTGCAATGCGCTTTCCGGTTCGAATCGCGTCGCGGTGCGCCTTGGAAAGCTCTGGATAGCCATACGCCCAGCCCGCCTCTGTGCGGTGTGCCGTCGAGGTGTCAATAATAATGGTGTTGTCATTCTCAACCATCGCCACCGCCTCCCGCGCTGCCGCATCCGGCAGGCAAAGGAAGGTAATATCTGACGCGTTGATATATTTTTTAATTTCTGCCGGGTCCTTGCGAAGCTCAGAAGGAATTTTTAGGATTTCTATGTCCTCCCGCCCCTCAAACCGCTCAAAAATGCGCAGCCCTGTTGTTCCTTCACTTCCATCAATAAAAACTTTTTTCATTTGGATACTCCTCTTTCCGAAACTTTTGATATCACAATTGTATACCATACTGTAGATCGCACTGTAATAGCCAGTTCCTGTACTCATCATTAACTATCATAAGGCGATTTGGGACAAATGTCAAATAATATCCAAATCCTCTATGACGTGTATTCATACTACATTTTACGAGGTTGCAAACTGCCAGACGCCAAGGCCTCCCAGCAGTACGCCCCCCATTCCCACAAGAACCGCCGTAAGTCCCCACAGGTCTGCCAAAAATCCGGCAAGCGGGAACAGCAGAATCATCGCAATCGAAAAGAACATGCTGTTCACGGAAATGAGCGTCGCCCGCTGTCCTGACGGAATCAGGCTGTTGAGCTGCTCTGACTGTACTGGATAGAGCACCGCGTTAAAAAATCCGGCGGCTGTAAATGCTACGATGGACACAAACAAATTTTGCAACCCATATATCAGAAATGCTGCCGCGATTACACACGCCCCCGTCTGAGCAGTCTTTTTTCCAAGCGCTGCATAAATCCGCTCGCTCAACACCGCTCCAATGCAGGATACACCGCCCATCACCAGCAAAATAAAGCTAATCTGAATCTTATTATATCCTAATTCATAGTAATACTTCTGGCTGTAAAAAAACAGCACAGTTTCCGCCGCAAAAATAACTGAATAATAACTAATCAGTTTCAATATCCGGCGGTCTGAACGCAAAATCTCAAAACATGTCCGAAAATGCACAGCCACTACCTCCCAAACGGAACGCTGTCTGCCCCGTTCCTCCACATAGGGCGCTTCCACCATCAAGATCACTGGAAGCAATGCGAGCGCTGCAATTACCAGACAGGCACTATAACACCAAAAATAGGAAAACTCCGCAAGAATGCCGCCCGCAACTGTCGCAATGCCCTGCGACACTTCGATAATCACATTCAGCCTGCCGCACACACTCATATAGCGCGCTTCCTGCCCGGCAGCCTTCATACTGTCATACACAAGCGCCTCCTCCGAGCCAGAGTTTAAATTATTGCCCAGCGCCTGCACCATAAACCCCAGCGCGAAATACCAAAAGTTCTGCGCAAAAAGCATAATCATACAGGATAACGCAATGCAAATCCTGCTCAAAACCATGCTCTTTTTCCTTCCAAGCAAATCTGCCACTGCCCCCGATGGAATTTCGAATATAATACTCGTCGCATGGTAAATTCCCTCGACAAGACCAATCTGTGCCAGATTTAATCCGCAGTATGCCAGATAGAGCACCCAGATCGAACTCTGCATGTTTAAGTTTGTTATAAATGTGCTCATGTAATCTAAAGTAATATTTTTCAAATAGCTGTCTTTGTGCTTTATACTTTTTAATCTGTGATTCCATCGTTTCCTCTTCATCTTAATCCCCCATTCCTGCCAAAGTCTGCGAATTTGGACGTAAACTGTTGACCTGCTCTGAAAATCATCTATAATTCCTCTCTTCCTGAGCATAACGCGGCGTCCTTGCCCGCACACCAAATTACAATCCCACGTATTTTTTCTTATCAAAACGCAAACAAAAAACAGCTTAACCTTTTACTTGTTAAACTGTTTTGGAATCACTGCAATTTTCATCATTATCTACACAAATGTTTATGATAACACTTCAAAAAAGGCGCAGTAATCCCGTAAATGCGATTTTCTGTACGTTTTTGACATAGAACTGCTGCTGCAAACTGGCACATAACCCATTCCGTTCATACTGCACCCTCCTTTCCAAAAATATACTTTATTTTACCACACTATCCCTGTTTGTCAATACGATTCCAGCCGAAAAGTCACATTCCAGTCCCCTTCTATGAGCTGCCCTGCATTGTGAAAAATGCCATACATGGAATAATCTGAGATTTCCTCAATGTCCTCAATATACCAAAACTCATAAAAATGATAGCTTGTTTCGCCTACCTCCTCATGCCAGCTCACACTGCGGTCTGAATAACGCTCATTGCCGTCCGGGTCTCTTAAAAATAACTCAACATGTCTGTCTGATTTCCAAGTGTCCCCCATACATATCTGAACGCGCAGCACCCCCTCCATATACGCCATGCCTGTCACAGTAAAATCATCCGCCGCGCAGTTTGCAGCCACTAACCCGTCTAAAACATTTGTCTCGGGTATTGGATTCTCGTCTGTGGCAGGTAATACCCACATGGAATCAGGCAGCATCTCCTCCGATATCAGACCGCCGCTGCCGCTCGGTTTTACCTGCTTTGTATTCGCGGAATAAACTGTCTCTGACAAGTCAACATCTCTGGTTTCCTCGGATTTATCACACAGTACTGAATTTACCCAAAACTTTAATTTTCCGGCTTCATACGCATGGTCTGACTGGACAGACACCTGAAAATACGCCTTACCCTCCACTGCGTCATAAGTCAGAAATTGGCACCCGCCAACAACGCTGTCATTCACATAATCAGACAATCCATAACTGTCAAATAAATCTATCTCCCCATGTATCAAATCCTGCGTACTATCTTGCACATCCTGCATTGAAATAATGATTTGTGCCTCATTTTCTACTAAGTTAATGGCTTCCACCTGCATCGTGATCCCCTGACTGGTACAACTCTTCTCGACGGGAACCAGATGATCTGCCAGCGCGGGCGAGAGATACTCCACAATTCTGTAGAACGCTGGAATATGTGCCGCGCACACAGGAACTGCTGTCACGAGACACACCACAACAGCCGCAGCCGCAACGGCTGCCTTAGGCACAAACCAGCTTTTTTTTCTTTTAAGTTTTCCCGCCCTTGCCTGCCCAATCAGCTTTTCCACAAGCTCTTGTGATGGCACGATGGCATCATATGCTTCCTTATATTTGTTTTCAAACATTCAAACCTCTCCTTTCTCATGTTATAGCTCTTACTCGGCAAACGTCCTCAGTTCCTCCTTCAGTAAACTTCTAAGCTGCCGCCTTGCTCTAGTCAGCCTTGTCCGCACCGTCGAAGCTTTTGCATTCGTGAGCTTTGCGATTTCCTCGATGGACAACTCCTCATAATAAAACAAATGAATCACAATACGGTACTTTTTTGAGAGCTGCTTGACAGCATCGACCAGCGCCGCACTGTCGTCGTCCAGCTCACAAAAAAATCCGCACTGCTCCATTTCTTCACGTTCCAGCGCCACCCTTCTACGCATCCACGGCGATTTCCAGAAGTTTTTACAGCAGTTCATCGTCACCCGCAAAAACCATGCTTTCTCATGCTCTTCACCCTGAAACACTGGCTCATTCTGCATATACCGCAGAAAAACCTCCTGAAAAATATCATCTGCATCGGCACGGGTTTTGACGAGGGAATACGCAAGCCTGTAGACCATATCGGAATTTCTTCTGATAACCTCCTCATATATAGCTTCTGCATATTGTGCTTTTGGTCTTTTCATTCTTTTTATTGTATTCATTTTCTTTACTCTTTTTTCTCTGCGCATTGAATCCATTTTGTACCTCCTTCACTATGAATACAATATAACATGTCAAAAAGCTACAAAATAGATATAAAAAGGTAATCGAGGAGGGGAGAGTGAAAAATGGGAAAAGATTTTTGAATTTTCCTATCTTCTCCTATCATTCCTGTTCCAGTTTCCCGGTATAAAGCTGGTAATACATTCCTTTCTTTGCCAGCAGGCTTTCATGGTTCCCCCGTTCCACAATCCGTCCGTGATCCAGCACCATGATCACATCTGAGTTCCTGATGGTGGAAAGCCTGTGGGCGATCACAAATACCGTCCTGCCTTTCATCAGCCGATCCATGCCGTCCTGCACGATCTTTTCCGTGCGGGTGTCAATGCTTGACGTGGCCTCATCCAGAATCAGCACCGGCGGGTCCGCCACCGCCACCCTTGCGATTGCCAGAAGCTGCCTCTGCCCCTGGGAAAGAGTATTCCCGCTGCCCTTTAACTGCGTCTGATACCCGTCGGGAAGTTTCATAATGAAATCATGGGCATTTGCCAGCTTTGCCGCCCGGATTACCTCCTCCTCCGTGGCATCCAGCTTTCCATAACGGATATTATCCATGACAGTGCCTGTGAACAGGTGTGTATCCTGCAGTACCAGCCCAAGGGAATGCCGCAGGTCGTCTTTTTTAATCTTATTGATATTGATCCCGTCGTAACGAATCTTGCCGTCCTGCACATCATAAAAGCGGTTGATCAGATTGGTGACCGTTGTTTTCCCGGCGCCGGTGGCTCCCACAAAGGCAACCTTCTGCCCCGGCCTTGCATATATCTCAATATCGTGCAGAACCTCCTTTTCCTCCGTATAGCCAAAATCCACATGGTCAAATACCACATCCCCCTCCATGAGCTGGTAGGTGGTGGTATTGTCCGCCTTATGGTAATGCTTCCATGCCCAGATTCCTGTCCCCTCTGACACTTCTGTCAGGTTTCCCTGTGCATCGTATTTCGCATTCACAAGTTTTACATATCCATTGTCCTGTTCCGCTTCCTCATCCAGCAGCCCGAATATCCGCTCCGCGCCTGCAGCCGCCATGATGATGGAATTTAACTGCTGGGAAAGCTGTGAGATCGGCTGGTTAAAGGAACGGGAAAACTGCAGGAAGGATGCCAGCGTCCCAAGGGTCATCTGTCCGCCAAAGATGGACAGGCACGCCCCCGCCATGGCGATCACCGCATAGCTGACATACCCAAGATTACCGAGCACCGGCATCAGCATACTGGCATACCGATTGGCATTATTTGCGCTGTCACGCAGTTTTCCGTTCAGATCCTTAAAATCCTTTATGCAGGCAGTCTCATGGCAAAACACCTTTACCACCTTCTGCCCTTCCATCATTTCCTCTATGTAACCGTTCAGATTTCCAACATCCGTCTGCTGTTTTACAAAATAATGCCCACTCTTCGAGGATATGATCCTCGTCGCAAACACCATGCAGAGAATCATTACCACCGTGATCAGTGTCAGCGGAAGGCTTAATACCAGCATGGAAGCAAACACCCCTGCAATCGTGATCACTGCGGACAGCATCTGCGGCATACTCTGGCTGATCACCTGCCGCAGGGTATCTGTATCATTGGTGTAGATACTCATAATGTCCCCGTGGGATTTTGTGTCAAAATAACGGACCGGAAGCCGTTCCATATGGCAGAACAGGTCATCCCTCACGGTCTTTAACATTCCCTGTGATACATAAATCATCATAAAGTTATAAGCCCATGTGCAGAATACACCGATATAATAAACTGCCGCCATCATCAGCAGCGCCCTTAAAAGCGGCGTCAGGTCAGGCTGTGTCCGGTTCACAAAAGGCAGAATGTAATCATCAATCAGATTCCTCATAAACAGGGTGCCGCCAATATTCGCAGCGGTACTGACCAGAATACACAATGCCACAAGCAGGCACTGCCATTTATATTTTTTCAGGATATACGTCATCAGACGCTTTAAGACTGCGCCCATATTTTTCTTATTCCCTGCCCTCATCACTGCCGCCCTCCTTTGTCTGTGACTCATAAATTTCCCTGTAGATCGGGCTGCTTTCCAGCAGTTCTTCGTGTGTTCCCACAGATTCCATCCTGCCATTGTCAAATACCAGAATCCTGTCGGCGTCCTGGATGGAGGAAATCCGCTGGGCTATGATAATCTTTGTGGTGTCGGGTATCTGCTCCCGGAATGCCTTGCGGATCAGCGCATCCGTTTTGGTGTCCACAGCGCTGGTGGAATCGTCCAAAATCAATATCTTCGGCTTCTTCAAAAGCGCCCTTGCAATACAGAGCCTCTGTTGCTGCCCGCCAGATACATTTGCCCCGCCCCGTTCAATATGGGTGTCATATCCTGCCGGAAAATCCCGGATAAATTCGTCCGCCTGTGCAAGACGGCACGCATTTATGATTTCCTCATCCGTGGCGTCTTCTTTTCCCCACCGCAGATTTTCCTTAATTGTTCCGGAAAACAATACATTCTTCTGAAGAACCATCGCCACGTTGTCCCGCAGGCTGGCCATGTCATAATCCTTCACCGGGACGCCGCCGAGGACACCTATGGTCTCCCCTGGCTTAATATGGATATCCAGATCGCTGATCACTTCTTTTCCGGGGTTGGACGGATAGGCAAAACCTACCTGTTCAAAATCAATGGAACCGTCCGCAACCTCTTTTATCGCATGGGGAACATTATATAAATCCGGTTCTTCCGTCAAAACCTCTGCAATCCGCTCCCCCGATGCCCTTGACATAATGAGCATCACAAAAGTCATGGATACCATCATCAGACTGATCAGGATATTGATAACGTATGTAAACATACTCATAAGCTGCCCTTCCGTCAGGCTCCCCGCAATAATCATTTTGGCGCCCATCCATGAAATCAGCAGGATACAGGAGTACATGGAGAACTGCATGACCGGAGAATTGAGGGCAAGCAGCTTTTCCGCGCTTACAAACAGGCTGCGGATCTTTTCGCTTTCCGTTTGAAACCGCCGGGTCTCATAATCCTCCCGCACAAAGGATTTCACTACCCGCATCCCGTTCACATTCTCCTGCACCTTCGCATTCAGCTCATCATATTCATGGAACACCTTCCTTAAAGTCGGGTTGGCCTTTGATGAAATCAGGGCAAGCACCACAGCCAGACAAAGAATGACTGCCAGAAAAATCAGGGCAAAGCGGGGATGAATTACAAATGTCATCACCATTGCGCTGACCAGCATGATCGGCGCCCTCACACAGATGCGGATGGACATCTGGAACGCCTGCTGCACGTTCATCACGTCCGTGGTCATTCTGGTCACGAGCCCTGCCGTGGAAAACTTATCTATGTTGGAAAAGGAAAAAGTCTGAATCCGCTCATACATTGCCTGCCTCAGATTCATGGCAAAACCGGAGCTGGCGCTGGATGCCGTCTTCCCGGATTCCACGCCGAAAAATAATGCCAGTCCTGCCATCACGATCATTCCAATACCGATCAGGCATACTGTTTTCAGATCCTGCCCTCTCAGCCCGTAATCTATGACCGCCGCCATCATCATCGGGATTATGACCTCCATGATAACTTCCAGAATGACCAGTACTGGAGTAAGGATGGTATCCCTTTTATAATCCCCAACCTGTTTCAAAAGTGTCTTAAACATAAATGCCTCCTGTTTTCAATCATTCTTAAAACACATTTCCTGCCTTACGAATCCTGATGCATACTTATCAAAGCATCCTGAATCATGGAAACACATTTTTCAATACCAAACACGCTGCTGTCCAGACATAAGTGGTAATTGAATGAATTCCCCCATTTCCGGTCTGTATAGTACCGGTAATGGTCCGCACGCAGTTTGTCCCTCCGGGTAATCAAATCTTCTGTATTTCCCTCTGTAAACTGCCCTCTCTCCACACAGTGTTTCTTTTTAAATTTCATATCCGCATGGATAAAGACATTCAAAACATCCTTTCTGTCACGCAGAATATAGTCCGCGCATCTTCCCACAATCACGCATGGTCCTTTTTCTGCCAGCTCTTTTATAATCTTTGCCTGCGCAAAATAAAGCTGGTCCTGTAATGGCTGGTACTCCTCATAACCTCCCCGTCCCGCATAGGAGAGATGCCTTGCCAGGTTGGAGAGCATACCGCTTTCCATATGCTCCCCCTTTTCCTCCACAAAATGCGGGTGAAAACCGCTTTCCTCAGCCGTCATTTCTATGATCTCTTTATCATAGAACGGAACATCCAGTCTTTTTGCCAGCTCGCTCCCGATACTGTGTCCACCGCTTCCACATTGCCTGCTGATTGTAATGACTCTTCCCTGCATAGATTAACTTCCTCCTAAATTTTTTTCCAATATAATTTCAACATGACCAGAGTTGTTATAAATGCCAGCACATCTGCCAGCGGACCTGCCCACAGCGCGCCTTCTACCCCTAATGCCATCGGGAGCAGGATTGTCGCCGGGAGCAGGTACACGACCTGTCTGGACAACGAAAGGATCGTTGCCTGTGTAGGTCTGCCAATGGACTGGAAGAAGACACCTGTTGCCATCTGCAGCCCGTTAATCGGACACGCCAGAAGGAAGATACGGAAGCATTTCACCGCAAACTCGTTGTACAGCTCTGACTCCGAGCCAAAGAGCCTGACAATGCTCATGGGCGCAAACTGGAACACAAAAAACGCCAGAATCAACATGATTGTTGATGCGGTCAGTATGATGCGGTATGCCTGCTTTGCCCTGTCCTTCTGCCCGCTTCCGTAATTGTAGCCGAAGATGGGCTGCGCCCCTGTTGCCAGTTCAAGCAGGACTGCCGAGACAACCTGGTTTACCTTCATGGTAATGCCGATCGTCGTCAGCGGGATTTCTGCACCGTATTTGGACTCCGCACCATAGGATACCAGTATGTTGTTTGTAACTGCCATCACCAGCACAATGGCAATCTGTGTGATGAAACTGGATATGCCAAGGCTGCTGACCTTTGCCATAACTTTGCCGGAGATACGGAAACACTCCTTATCCAGCCGGATGCTCTTAAATTTCCAGATGTAGGCAAGGTACAGGAAAGCATTCAGGATCTGTCCCGCGATCGTCGCCCATGCTGCTCCCTTTACGCCCCAGTGGAAAACAAAAATAAAGATCGGGTCAAGGATGATGTTGGTGATACATCCCACCAGCAGCCCTGCCATGTTAAGAGGTAGTATTTTGAAAACAACTTACACACTTAAACTGACACCCCCCGTCAGTTATTTTTCTACAGTTCCTAACCTGTTATTTCTTCAATGTCTATGTGGAGTTTAATGACGATGCTTTCCTTTGACAGTCTTGGATTTTTTGCCCTCAGACGGATATCGAACCGGGACACTTTCTCATTCAGGGCCGCAAATTCCTGCGTATCTCCCTGTATCTGTGAGTTTGTCCGCCCCGGTGATACCTCCCTGTCCGAATGGAATCCGGCTCGATGAAGCCTATAATCTCTTCTCTGCTGTATTCCTTGTATTCGTCAATCGTTTCCTTTAGAATCACAGCCAGTATTTCCCGGTTGCTGAGCAGTAACTTGCACTCTGCGTCCAGTCCTTCCATTCTGGCTGTAAGCTGCATACTGCTTAGGAACTGTTCAGAAATTACTTGTGACAAGTACGCCGTATAAATGTTCAGCTGCAAAGAAGAAAATCGCAGGCATAGCGGGCTATGTCAAGATTTTCTGATGACGCAGATGGACATTTAGACAAGTAATTATCATGAGTAATTTCTGAACAGTTCCTTAGTAGTAAATGCTAAGTCCTGTGTGAACAGTATCAGGAATTTTTCAGGCTTTTCTGATATCACACAATCTTATTGCACACTACTGTCTGGTATGATATACTGAAACAATAAATGAAGGGAAAATGTTACTGTCCATGTATGACTTTCTAAGCCATATGAAAAAGTGCCAGCAGCGGATAAAATCTATTTGCAAAGCAGAGTGAACAATAACACGATTATTATATTGGAGATTGAAGATAAAATACAGTGGCATCCAGCATTCTGTTCTGCCATGGAGCTGGAACTGCGGGAATATAAAAAATACTTAAGATATGAACGTGAACACAATCTGGGCAAAATGCCGTTAAAGATTGATTTCCTTGTCATCAGGAAAAACCCCAGCGTCACGATCAAAAATGACATTGGTGATTTCTTCCTCGGGAATAATATCTTTGAATATAAATCACCGGGAGATGACATGAACATTGGTACATTTTACAAAGCACTGTCCTATGCATGTCTGTATAAGTCTGAGGCAGGAAATGTCAGTGAAATCCTTAACATGGATATCACAGTTTCACTTGTCAGGGAACAGAAACCTGTGATACTGTTAGAACAGCTGGCGGAAAAATATGAGGTTATCAAAAAATCCGATGGCATCTATCGGATCAGCGGCCTGTTATTCCCCATACAGATTCTTGCAACAGGGGAGCTTGATCCAAAGACCCATGTATGGGTTACATCCCTGACACGGACCATAGACAGGATACGGACACAGAGACTTCTTAACAGCTGCTCAGAACTTGAGGATGACGAAGACAGACGAAATGCGGATTCCGTTGTAAATGTCACGTCAGAAGCAAATATAGAACTATTTAAGAGAATGATACAGGAGGGTGATCAAATGTGTGAAGAATTAAAGGAGATGCTGGCACCTGAAATTATGGAATTTAAAATACGTCTGGCTGATAAGGATGCCAAGCTCGCTGATAAGGATGCTAGGCTCGCTGATAAGGATGCCAGGCTCGCTGATAAGGATGCTGAAATAGCAAAACTAAAAAAAATGCTTACTGATGCAGGTATTAAAATATAACGCAGTAAACCACAATTCTCTTCTTTCCTTTCTCCATAAATGTCAAAAATCCTCTGTTTTATTGAGCATGCGGTATTCCCTGCTCTCCCTTATCTCCCCCATCATATCCCTGCACAGGGTTTCCAGCGCCGCATAATAATATTCGGCATACCAGAAACGGACAGCATCTTCCTCATATGGATATATTCAGGGATACTCCTTCCTGAGTCTGTCCATTACTGCTGATATATCCTGCTCATACTGCTGGAAAAAACAGGGCGGCTGCCAAGTCTTTTCCAGCTGGTTCTCATCCAGGTAAAATTCCCTGCCGAATAATGCCAGCCGTATCCCGCCTGCCTGCAGGACTGCATCCCTTCTGGCTGTTTTCTGGTATTCGGCTTCCAGCATCCTGATACTGCCGGAAAATACTGCTTTGCCCCATTTCCTGGCATCTGCTATCATTGCTTCCTGTATGCCATTGCATATCCCCCCTGTCGTGATTATTCGTTTTATTACTGTATCTTCAGATTCCCGCCGATAAATGAGATTCCGTTATCAAGCTGTAAGCTTGTCCCTATCTGCCTGAAATTTACAAAGGAATCTCCCGCGACGATCAGCGATACGGCATCACTGGCAATCGTCAGATCCTCTGCTGTTTCCAGCATAATAGAATGCGCACTTACGATGTGGATTCCCTCCGCATCTGTCAGCTCGATTCTTGTTCCCTTGTTGTTGGTGATCACGATGGAATCAGGCGTAAAACGCACTTCCTTCTGATACCTGCTCTTAAATACTTTGTGTAAAGGATCTTTTCGATCTGGGTTGTCTGTTTCCACATGCACGGAACTTAGGAATTGTAGGAAAATAAGTGATGCAGATTGCGTAGGATATTTCTTCGAGGATGCATGACAAAAAATGTAGGCGTAGCGGGCTACGGCGAGGCTTTTGGGCATGCATCCTCGGAGAAATATCCAAGTCAAGATGCGTCAGTTATTTTCTACAGTTCCTTACCACAAATGCATCTCTTTCCTGATGCTGCGGTATCGTCAGACGCACCATGTCACCTGGTTCTGGCATACAGTACCAGCCTGTACCATCCGGTGTAGAATACACCATGGCATAAGGATACCAGATATTGATGGTCTGATGTGCGTTCTCATCACCCATGATCGACACCTGCACTTTATCATAAATCCTCTCAGTTTTTCTGCAAAGTGATCCAGTGCATAATCATCACTGCACTCAGATAAATAAAACCAAACTGTACTGCCTGTCTGTGACGGCGTCACCATTACACGGTACCTGGCTCCTGCACACAAATATTTCTGATAAAATGGAGCTTTCCAATCAATAGAAAATATATACATATTGTCTTTTTCATCCTCATTCTCCTTTGCAAATTGAAAATCATTATGCGCTTCCTGCCTGAGCTTTTCCATTACCTCTTCACATGAAAGGTCTGTAACATACTTCATTCTCGCTTTGTGTTTACAGCGCATCCGCGGACGTACTATATGCCGCAGTTTCAGATAAATGGACAAAAAAGATAAAAATATGACACCCTGCAGCATTCCCATTGACCATGCCTGTAAAAATCCCATCAGCAAGAATATTGCTATAAAGATAGAGAGAACGAATATCACTACCCATAATTCTATATTCTGTACTGTCCATTTCTCCTCTGCAAGAAAAACAAAATTTGTACCAGATACTGTTACGATCTGTATACTTTTCTCATCCTTATATTTTTTGAGGAAGGAACTGCTTGTTGCAATTGTCACGGTCTTTTTTCCACTACCTGTCATATATTCAATTATTACCTCATATCGTACAGGACGTGTATAATAGATTGCTCTCCATTTTTTTATTTCTGCCAGCTGAACCCTTCCATTTTCTTTTTTCATATATAACTGATATAAATTTCTCTTCAACATAAATCTGCATACCAGATCAATCAGCAGACAGACAGCTGCCATTATATACAGTTCTATTGGCATATTCACTCCTTCCTAAAGCATTCAAAATGAAATTAAATATATTCCATCTACCTAATTCTTGTGTATAAGGCTTTGCCAGATGAACATCGATACCATAACCCGGTCCTACTGAAATTTTAAATCCATTAATATCTTTACCCTCCCAATTTAATCCTTTATTCTTTCGGCATCCTGTAAAAGATTTTTCATTACAGCATCTGTGTCCTTGAACCCGTTAAGCTGATGTCTTGTTAAAAACTGGGTGATTCATTTCTCTTCTTTTTTTGATTCAATTTCACAAAGTAAGCTTGCCTGTGGAAGCAAACCTGTCATAATAATGCACTGCCCTGTCCTCCGTAAGCCTGAATCTCCTTTGCAGTTTTTCAACTACGCGTTCTCTTGGTATTCCTTCCTCCTCGTTATCTAAAATGAATACTTCGATCCCCTGCTCGATTCCTTGTTCGATTCCTTGTTCGATTCCTTGCTCAATTCCCTGTTCAATTCCCGTTTCCAGCATGATCTGTCCGATACCCATCACTTTCTTCACCTCCTCACTCAGTTCGCTGTTCTGTGAAAAGTCAATATAATCTGATACGATCTCCATAAAATCATCTCCATGCGGATACATGATTGTGTTCAGAAAACGCAGAAGATCGTAACCTTCGTCTTTCTTTTCTCCATTATACTCCTTTTTGCCCAGTCTGATAATCACCAATGTCAACAAATCGTAATCTTCTTTTTTGGTGATGCAGTTTCCGATGTTTTTCGTGTTTGCCATCTCATAAAAGGATACGCTGTTTTGCTCGCTCTTTGGGATATCGTCCAGACAAATCCATATACTGTAACATTTTTCCAGTTGTCCATAATCTGTACTGTCCGTGACAAGCGACAACTGGGAGGACAGCTCTCGCGACAGATAATACATTCCCCGCTTCTCAATAGGATAGCCGGGATAGTAGGACTTTTGCGGTTCTACGTCTATGTGGAGTTTAATGACGATGTTTTCCTTTGACAGTCTTGGATTTTTTGCCCTCAGACGGATATCGAACCGGGACACTTTCTCATTCAGGGCCGCAAATTCCTGCGTATCTCCCTGTATCTGTGAGTTTGTCCGCCCCGGTGATACCTCCCTGTCCGACTCAATGGAATCCGGCTCGATGAAGCCTATGATCTCTTCTCTGCTGTATTCCTTGTATTCGTCAACCGTTTCCTTTAAAATCACAGCCAGTATTTCCCGGCTGCTGAGCAGTAACTTGCACTCTGCGTCCAGTCCTTCCATTCTGGCTGTAAGCTGCATACTGCTTAATGTATCCATATGTCCCTGTATTTTATCCATGTCTCCTCCTGTTCGAATGGGTGTTTTTATTTTATTATAGAGTGCAAACATATTTTCGTCAAGATTAAGAAAATATTTTCCTGAATGGATTTGATTAAATAAGGTTCTCTTTCTAATATGTATATGAAGTTATCAAGGTGGTTCCTATGCCGGCTGTGGCGGCATAAATGATAATGAAAGCTTTTATACTTTCATATTTTTCACAGTTTTCTATCTATGTTTCTGCCTGTATTGTTGTCAGTAATTTTATTATCACGGATTTCCAGATATCATATATTTGAAAACTGCAATGAAAGTTCCCCAGTACTGACTGTGCCTGTGCCTGAAACATAAATAGAAGGCTGTAAAAGGACGCATACTGCATCGGACTGAATGCCAGATAGTGCAAGAGTCCTTTTTGTTTCTGCTGCTGCAAGATTCTGGTTTTTTCCAGACATTCCTGGAGAACAGCATGAAAGTTCTTCCAGATTTTCCCGGAATCTGTATCAAGGATTGTCTGAACTGCCCTGCATGAATCCTGAAATAGTTCTTCCATATAAAATTGTAAATATGCGTATAGTTCTGTTCTTTGCGGTTGTACTTTTTCCATTGATTTTCTTCCATTGTTTAAATTTAACCAAATTCCTCATAGATACAATCTTTCTCAGGATCTGATATCCGCTTTACATGATAGATATATTCTCCCTTTACCAATACTGCTGTCATTCCGTCTTTTATGATCATATATTCCCCCAAATTTAGTATTTCCAGTTGCATTAATGCTCCCAATCTCTTCATATATTATTCTCCTTCATGAAATTCATACTGTTCTGTCTGCTTGTCATACCTTAATATACGATTATAAAATATTGATACAATGGCATAGTACCCATCTGTTTTCTCATCCAGAACAGTAAAAGCTTCATGACCATTTGGATTATTTGCATTAAGAAGACGCATGGTTATATCCAATACCCGTCTTAATTTTCCATTTGATTCCTGTATATAAATTCGTACATTATTCCCAGCACTTCCACAATACTCTGATGAAGCCAGACATACCACATAGTCTTCCAGTCCATCATCATTGAAATCAAAAATGTGGTAATCTATACTAAGCGATGTATTGTCTGGAAGTTTCTCGCGCAACTGTCTGTTTAATTCCAGATCTTCTGCCAAATACTCTTTTAATAAAGTATTTTCATAGTCATATTGGGGATTTGAGCAGATGTCATATGTTAGTATCTTATGTTTTTTTTCTATGTGTTCGGTAAAATTATAAGGTCCTGTCCTGCTTCTTTCGGGCTGATATTTTGAACTTTTCGATTCAATGCCGCTTTCTTGCTCTTCCTTCAAAACAAACGATTCTTCTGTCTTATCCATTTGTTTTTCTTCCTGACTGGCAGAACATCCTGTCAACAGTATACACATTCCTAAAAATAGGACTTTCATCATTTTTGAAAATTTATTATTGGATTCCACCCAATATTCCACTTAAATCTAGACCTCCCATCTCATCCATGTAAGTCGTTGCTTTCGTTTTATTGCCATCATATATGTCTTTCCATGATTTTTCACCTGTAAATCCCTTATGCAAACTTCCTGTACCGACTAGATGGCCAGCAACATTAATTGTAATGTCCGAATCTTTCATTCAACTAAAATCAGGAAACTTTTCAAGATATAAATTATCAATATAAAACAATTCTGTTCTTAAAGACTCCGCATCTTCTGCTACACAATATATATCACCATTTGTGCTGTCAATATAATATCCCTGATTTCTTATAATATGATCCTCAAAAGATTCAAATGAACTAATCATATAATAATTCCTGTTTAAAAATTTGATTGTACCATCATATATCAAGTTTAAGTGATTCAACCCGTTTTGTTCCAGTTTACTCATAACATTTACCAACAATTCATCCCCTGCCATTTTTTTCATTAGAATATAGGACTTGTTTGAAAAATCCTGCATTTCTGAAAAATTTACTTTCCCATCTTCTAAGTTTCCTATTGGAATCATTTCATCTTCTTGCCATGTGAAAATACGATTCGTTTCTTTCTCAACGAAAACTACATCAACAAAAATTATATTCTTCTCCAAAGTCTTTTTGTATACCGCGAATTTATTCATTCCCTCATAAATACAAATAGGTGTTTCATTCGGCTGCAAAAAAGTTTTATAATATGCTTCCAATCGCCCTGTAAGTTCATTTTGCTCCTCATGTTCCTCCATTTCCATCTCAGACATTGGCATGGCATTAAGTCCAGCTTCAAAATTTTGTAAGGCACCGTCATTTTCCTTCTTTGCAGTTTGTCCTGTTTCTTCTCTCTCAATATTTCTGAATTTATATCTGCTTATGATGCTTATGAATATTAAAATGATAATGATATACATACGTTTTATCTTTTTCATTATGATTCTCCTAAGATTGTAATGCTTATTAACTTTTTTTCAACAGAAAATATTCCCCCATTGCATACAATATTATTTTCCCATCTTCTGTTACAAATAACTGTGGCAGTGTATTGTCACCTGCATAATAACCAGGATATACATCAATCTCAATATATTCCTGCTGCGTAATCTGATCTGGCAGCATATTATCACGTAAACCATATATGTCTTTCCGGTATTTTCGCTCTATGCAATACTCTGTATGCTCTATTTTCACCTCTCCAATCCAGAAACCATCCTCTAACCGGTCTGCAATCCTGGAATTTGGCCGACGGTTATTATCGTATGTATTGAAAAAATCTTCTTTTATTGTTATTTCCTGTCCAATCATCATATCCGCTTCCTGTTCAGGCAGACAGTCATATTTTATTTTGCCATAATAGATTGTTGGATAAAACTGTGTAATCTGATAATAACCATAATATTCAGCCATTCCATCTGTATCAGTGGTCATCCCACTTTTTTTCCTCTGTTTGTGGTTCTTTACTGAATATACTCTGTGCCGCAGGAAGCCCTCCACGACATCCAGTCTGTCTGCAATACAGAAGTGATTCGTACAATTCTTCCAGTTCTTTTTTCTGTTGATCTGCACTCATGCCAAAAATGTCCCTAGAAAATGTTTTCTCTAAATGTGTGTAACAAATTTCCTGTTTCTCATAGCCTTCCATATGCCGCGAAATCATATCATTTAGATCCTTTGTTGAGGCCAGCCTCTCTCCCTGAAAATAAATTTCCCATTGCTCTGTATCATTGTACTCATAGATAATATTTGCAAGCTCTTCCTGCCTGAAATTATTCTCTGGCACTGTTTCATATAAAAATATCTGATCCATGCCACCAATACTAAAGCAGTCTATCGAAAGATACCTGTATTCATTTTGCCGATTGACATACACATCAACCAACTCGACATCCATAAAAGGTGATATTTTCTTGTAATCTATGAATGTAATGACATCTTTATCCGGTGCTGCAATCATATCCCCATATAGGGTCACGCTGTTATTCTCATATTGATATACATACAGCGAATTTTGACCGCAATGGTTTGCCAAAAAAGAAATCAGCATTTCTTCAATCCCATCTAAATCAATATCTGCTAACCAAAACTCCCAGCCTCTTCCGCTATCATTCGGCATTATATCATGTTCCCACAATATCTCTCTTGATGTCCAGTTAACGGTAAGATACGCGTTAACAGCTGTATCTTTCTCGCTTTGAAGTTCTGAATGTGTTTGATCTTCGAATAACATGATGCCCCCTAGAACAATACCTATCAGTATGATTGCAATTATCTTAATTTTTGTATTCAAAATACTCCTCCCATTCTATTTCTTTACCAATCAGCAAGTCTATTTCAGATATTGAGGCACCTTCTGTTATCGTATATGCTTTCCCAAGATTCGCATCACTGCCTTGGGATCCAGACATATTTTCAGAGTAACTTTTTGTATTTTTATTTAAGAAATTGCATATAAATTCCAATGTATTAGCACTATCTTCCTGCCCTGACGTAACCGGCATAATCAACCCGCCATGCTTACAAAACAATACCGAGGTCATTGTAATCCCCTCTGACTCCTCAATAACAACATCCAATATCTTTCCAACTCCTGCTGTAAACGGTGCTTGTGCAATATTTGTTTTAGTCAAATAGGTCGTTCCATCTACTTCAAAAATACTATTTCTTTCTGCATCCCTGTCAGCCGCTAAACAACAGTTGCATTTGGGCGCGACTATATTGACATTTTGTATGGTATCCTTAATTGTTGCATATGTCAAACCATTTATGTTCATGGGATTTTCATGGACATCCAAGGTAATATTACACACCTCATCATCTTTATTTTCCAAAACTACTGTCTCTCCCTCTGCGTAGGTGAAATCATCTGTTGTAGCAGCTGTACACTTCAAGACTGCGCCATCAACAAGATATTGATGGTATTTGTCCTCATTAATATAGTTTCTCATTAATTCCTCGAATCTCTCGTCTGTTACTTTTTCCTCATTGAATATCCTTTCTGTTTTATTTCAATATTACTATTCTGATATCCAATTTATATCCTCAGTCTTGGGATAAATTTCTCCAATCAACACCACCTTTTCTTTTGCTTGTTTATCATAACCTTGAACATATTTTTCTAGCTGTCCGACAGTGCCATTTGCTTCCTTCATCTGAAAAATATTTAACATATTTTCATATCCAGTTTTTAAAATATCTTCTTTTTCAACTTGTGTAAAACTTTCATAAATAGAATATCCTTCTTTTTTATCTTCAATTCGTTCTTGTCCAGGTCTACAGTCCCATTCTGCAAACATTATTTCCATATTCCAGTTTTTATTATAGGAAATTTCTTGATATAGTGTTACATCATGATTAGCGGCAATATGCAGTCTGGTTTGTATATAGTATTTATTAACTGTTTCATCCACAAATATTTCCGCATCCCGTATATCGCTTGTCACAAATCTAAATAATAAATTCCCGCAATCATCAAATCTAAGGAACTGTGATGAAATTACTTGTGACAAGTACGCCGTATAAATGTTCAGTTGCAAAGAAGAAAATCGCAGGCATAGCGGGCTATGTCAAGATTTTCTGATGACGCAGATG
>KE159532.1:14799-15283 GCA_000403215.2 Lachnospiraceae bacterium A4 | reverse complement strand
CAGCAGAGAACCAGCGTTTTCGGATATCCTCTAATGACCATGAGGATGCCCTGAAAAAGTGAAGCATGGAATCATAGCAGCCCGGGGCAAGGGCAAGGTCACGAAGTATGGAAGTGACACCAAGCTTATCCGAACGGAGCATAAGCCCTGTGATGATGATCACAAACCAACGGAAAGCAGCTTTACGGGAAAAACAGGATTCAAAATGGCATAAAATCTTTTCAATAATATTTAACATAGTCGTATGGTCATCCGCCAGCAAGTATGATAAACTCATATTTGAAATAACTCTTCTGGTGGATTTATCCTTTTTTATTTTGGCAACTTATAGGATACCATAAAACCATATGGAAGGGTTATTTTTTTATTGATAACTTACAAATCACAAGTATGTATCAACGCAATAAATATACCAACCATCACAAAGAGCCATAGTGTATTCCTATTTCTTTTCAAACTACGCTTCCTTTGTGCAGCTCTCGTT
>KE159532.1:7245-14789 GCA_000403215.2 Lachnospiraceae bacterium A4 | reverse complement strand
ATGTATCAACGCAATAAATATACCAACCATCACAAAGAGCCATAGTGTATTCCTATTTCTTTTCAAACTACGCTTCCTTTGTGCAGCTCTCGTTATCAAACTCATATAAATCCTCGTGGTCAACAGTAAACTCCAAATGTGTTTATTATATTTTATCCATAGCCAAGCTGTTCTCCAAAAAATTCGTCCAGTGTCTTTTGTAAAAGTCTTTTTTGTGTCATCTCAAAAAATGGACCTGTAACCTCAACCCATTGTTCCTTTTCCACAGCAAAGCGATGGTATAACGCAGTCTCTAAATAATACTGTCCGTCCGAATATGCAAGAGTCAACGTTTCTTCCCAGTCATTATCACTATTGAGATAAATATATGTATCATAACAAGTTTTGTCTAATTCGAGATGATCCCATATTTGTCCTGCACCTAGGAACTTTTGACCACTTGATCCCACATATGAAACACAGATAAGATCACTATCTGGTTCATAATCCAATATTTGCAAACATCCATGATCTATACCAAGCTCAGGTTTTCCGTCTCCATCTAAGTCATCATAATAGTACAAATACGGAAATTCACGGACAAACCTGTTTTTCAACAGTTCAGCATATTCCTTTTTCGCTCCGTTCAGGTCTTTATAATACACAGGTTCATCCCATCTGTTTTGTATTGGCGCCTCGCCTTTCAAGACACTGAGATACGCTTTTTTGTATATCATTTCTTCTTCTGGCGTAATGTCCAGATAGGGTTCTTTTATCGTAAAATCCATATTTTTTACTGCATTATACACGATATCGGTGTATGTTTTCTGAACAGATTCCTGTCTGTTTTCCTGTATGTCAGAAATCCAGACAGCACATGACAAGCCAGCCAACAGCATAGAACTTCCCATATATAATACTTTCTTCATCCTGTATTGTTTTTTCATACCCTTCTTACTCCTTACAGCAGTTCTCCAAAAACATCCCAAAACGTCTTTTTGGGGATTTCATACTTTGTCATTTCAAAAAAGGGTGCTGTAATTTCATTCCAGTTTTCCTCTCCCACGTCGATCTGTTGATATAGAGTCGTCCCTACAAGATAATAATTCTGTGCACTGCCCACTGCCTGTTCAAGATCCAGTGCCCATTCTTCCCATTCATTATCCCTGTTTAGATATACATACCGATCCCTTATGACATTTGCATGCAGACCATCATGATACCAGATCTGTCCTGCACCCAGTATTCCTTCAAAATAACAGGATTCCTGACAATACAGTACATGGGCGCCATCATCCCCCAATTCATAATCAAACAGATACAGGCACCCCTGATTGACACCCAGCTCTGGTTTACCATCTCCATCCAGATCATCATAGTATAACAGATATGGAAAACAATCCTCATCTTTCTTTTCCAGCAGTTCCTCAAATGAAATTCCCGCCTTCCACAAATCCCTATAATATTCCTTTTCCACCCCTAACAATGGCATCTCATTTTTTAATACTTTCAGATATGCTTCCTTGTACAACTTGTCTTCATTTTCTGTAATGTCCATTTGAGGTTCTTTTATAGCAAAGTCCATATTCTTTACTGTCTGGCAGACTGCGGAAATATGTATAGATTCGGAGGCTTCCTCTTTAATAAGTGCTTTGCCATTGCTCAAACTCTGTGTGTAAAAATATTTTGATATCGATACTACAAAAAATAACAAAGAACTAATAAATACTATTTTGTACTTATTCAAATTTACTAAGTTTTTTCGACTATTCTTTCGCATACAACACTGCCGCATCACAGAACACCCCCTCATTTTTCTGCCTCATTCTCCGATAATCTTAATCTTTTCGTTTATTGATTCATATTTTAATGTGGTTTTACATTGGAAAACATATCATTCATCTCTACTTCCCCTATTTTTTCCAATTCATAATATTTTCCTTCATCTTCAATCATTAAAACATTCTCTATCATTATCAATTTTATTGGTTCACTTAGACCGTGTGACGAACCAAAACTCTCATTTTTTTCAGTTTGTATGCCAATGATCACTTTTCCTTTCATTTTTTTGTATTCATTATCTTCCCATTTCAAATTATCTGATAGCACACTTTTTTCCAAATCTTCCACACATGATTCGTAATAATAATACACTGGCTGAAACGAAGGTATCCCATTCAGAATCCACGCATTTTCACAAAAAACTATGATATCACTCACTACCTTCTTGTCAGAAAAATCAGACGGCTCTGTCTCTCCAACACATTTTTTTATTTGCCAGATTCCGTGCAAATAAGTTTCCATTTGTGACGTTGCAGGTACAAATAAATGATGATATTCTGTTTCATAAGATTCAATAAGATTTTTTACCGATTCATCACAATATCGCTCACTTTTACTTTGCACGGAATCTACAGATTCAATCTGCTCTGTCAAATTCATTTCATTTAAATATGTGTTATCAGAATGATACGGCTTAATATCGCCCACTTTTACTAACCCAAAATAGGACCCGCCTCTTTCAATAATCAATCTGTCCTCCATCATAATAAATTGATATGGCATCCCCCAAACAAATTTACCATCCTTCTCACTGTTAAGAACCGCTATTACAAGTCCGTTTAATCCTGTATAACGCTCATCTGTCCATTCCAATTCCAGATACTCATCCGTTTCCAAATCTTCTGCACTGGATTCATAATATGCAAACACAGGATGTGTATAAGAAATATTATCATAAATAAAAGTATTCTCCCCAAAAATAATAATATTCCCCCAAAGACCATCCCATTGATATCTGGTTGAACGCCTGTATCCGGCATATTCTTTTGCCTGCCATACTCCATATAGCTTTTTTTCTATCTCTATGGGAGCAGATACAAATGGACGTTGTGTTTGTTCTGCGTAGTCAGTAATTATTGCATTTATTTCTTCATTATTTTTTTGTTCTTTACTGCTATTTTCAACATTTCTATACCATATTACACCAATACAAAAAATAACCAATACAACTATTAAATATTTCTTCATTCAAGCACTCCTAAAAAACAAAAACAGTATATACATAACATATCATAAATTTGTATATGGCTAACAGATAGTTTAATTTAAAGATTATATCATGGATAATCAATCTCATTTATCCCTTGAGAAATAACCTTTTCTTTTGAATCATAATATGTATAATCAGCATTTAAAAATAAATTTAATTCATTATTTCTCCGTGTCACTAATCCATCCATACGTTTTCCTCCCTGCATAGTATATGTAAATCCATTTACAATATTTTCTTTATTAAAGTTTGGATCTTCTTCTCCAGAATGTTTTAAAAACTCTTTTCCCAAATCCGATGATTCAGTTTCAAAATCACAATTATATATCAGCATCACAACAGCATCAAATTGATTTTGTTTAAAAAAAACTTGTTGTTCTATACAAAACTCGTTAACTTTATCAACAAATCTATTAATATCTTCTTTGAATTGTTCATCTACAAGGACTTGTATATTTATACCTTTATCTTTATAACTTTGAATTGTTTTAGATATATTTTTAAACTCGTCTTCTGTTTTTATACTATGACCTATTCCAAAAGTTAAATCCATTGAGCTATCAAATACTCCTGTCCACTCTGGATAAGGATTCTTCGCTTTTGGATTATACTGTTTAGTGTTATAAATATATGGAATATTATTCTCCGCTACAATCATAAAATCTTTTCCCATAAAATTTCTTATCTTTGGTTCTTTGTCTTCTTCAAAATCTTCCTCTACTTCTGGATTTTCCTCAACTGTTATTATCCCTCCATATAAACACAACAAATTGGCTTGTGACAATAATATTTCAACATACTCTCCTTTATTTATCATTCCACTATATTCTTCTAGTACTGCTAATTTTCTTTCATCTGTATAGTCCATCTTATTCCATAACCAGTCTCCAGATCCAATCCCATTAAAACAAACAATAGCTATTCGACTTTTCGCTCCACCTGTTCCCCAACTCTTATCTAATAAAGGCAAACATTTATGACGGTCTACACCCTGCGCATCTTTTACGTATCCCTTCGGAGGCGGAAGCTGCTCACTGTATACTGGTTCGAACTTATCATTTCCACAGGCTCCAAAACTATATATGTTTTGCCCCTGTTTACAATCTGAACATTGTCCGCAGCCGTATTGTCCACACGCTCACTGATGTAGATTGACGGATTCACGTTGCGCAGGGCATTCTGGAACTGGCGGCTCATCGTTTTGGTATCTCCTTCTTCCAACTCAACAGGGAGAATGTTAAAGCCAAAGTTGACAGTGGAGTCCAGACTTGTGATGATAAAATCCGGGGCATTCAGAGACGGGTATTTCACTTCCTTAACTAATTCTGGCATTGGAATAAACTGTTCCGGCAGGTATAACCGGATTTTGGTATCCGGCAGTGTGATCTGGGAGAAGGTAATAAGATCATCGTCCACGTAAATTCCGGTTTCCAGTGTTGTGTGTTTTCGGCGTTCCTCCTCCCATCGGGCTTCTAAAATCTGTTCATCGTAGTATTCCATTGGTTTTCCTCCTAGTACAGCATTGCCTAAATAACAGTGAAAAACAGTGCCTGATATTTGTGACAGGACAAGGCGGAGGAAGGAGGCAATGCGATGGCATTGTTGACTGACGACAATGCAGGACTGGTGCAAATAGCAGCTGCTGTATTCATTGTTATTTGCGCAATGCTGTACTAGTGTATTTTATATTCACTATGTCTCATAGAAAAATCTGACAAATTACTTGAACTCTTCATAATTAAAAACTCTTCATACGTAAATTACTGATTATATCCAAATCTTATCAATAAAATATATTCTCCCCATATATTGCCGATTCTGGATACCTGCCATTTCCAACAGCGTTGTTCAGAATCGGAAGCATTACAAACGGATATGGATTTACTGGAATTTCTACATCATCCTCAGCATTTACTTCCAGAGAAATCACATATCTATTGTCTGTCATTGCCTGTCTGATTACTTCTTCCCATATATTTGCTGTATCAGAAACATAATAGTAAATTTTTACGTTCCCATCCACCAACAAATCAGATGCCAAGAATCTGCAATAATATCCATATCCATCATCCATACAGATCACTGCTGCCGAAATCTGTATTGCAGTATCTTCAAGTTCCTCAGCGTAGATTCCTGTATTATCTGTCACAAAATATTCACCTATATAAATCTGATACTTCCCATATCTTTCATTTTCCATCAGAGTTCCATGCACCATATCCTTCACTGCCTGTGTATATTCATTTTCTGTTATCGAGGTATTCGATCCTGCTATTTTTTTATCAGAAAATTCGAATTCTACGGTTCCCAGATTCACCAGCCGTTCTTTTATGTCCGCTACATCCGTCGGGTAGACACAATATTGTATCTCATCTGGCTGTGATGTGATACCTCTTCGGGTACAGATCTTTTCTACCTGAAAAACAAACATCTCACGCTGCTCAGTACCAAAATTTTCCTCCCATTGTTCATTCTCAGGAACAAAATAAATCAACTGTGTCATGTTGTCTTTATAAAAAGTAATCCGCTCCAAATCATCTGGCTGTAACTGATATTGTTTGCCTAGCTTATCAATACAAAAATCCAATGCATAGGGGTAATACCAATGCTGCTGCCGTAGATACGCCTGCTGCAAATCATACATTAACTGCATCAGCTCTGAATTTTCCATTCTTTTATTTTCCGCCTCAAGTGTTTTATATTCACTATGTCCTGCATAAAAATCTAACAAATTATGTATCAACGCAATAAATATACCAACCATCACAAAGAGCCATAGTGTATTCCTATTTCTTTTCAAACTACGCTTCCTTTGTGCAGCTCTCGTTATCAAACTCATATAAATCTCCATTCCGCCGCCTTTCAGTTGGCGGCACAAATAGTTATGAAAGTGTTCCAACTCTCTACGCTGTGCTGTAAAATAGTTTGTGAGAAGCTAAACTACAAAGCACGAGAGGAGGAGTTGTAATAACTTTCTTCGTTTTAGACAGCATATAAATCAGTGTAAGTTCTGCCTTTTCAAGCACAAATAAGTGGCATTACGAATCCGTACACTAAGAATTGTTTAAGCGCCTTAGTTTAATTGTGTGGCAGTTCAGTCAATGGCTTCTCATCTTTTACGAAAGGAGTCTGACTATGAAAGTTACTTACCAAACCTGTTGTGGTGTCGATGTTCACAAATCGTTTCTCGTTGCCACAATTGTCAAAACTACCAGTGGCATTGAGCCTTCTTACCAAAAGAAGCGCTTTTCCACCTTTAACAATTCAATTCTCGAATTCAAGCAATGGCTTCTCGACAATGATTGCCATGATGTCTGTATGGAATCCACAGGCAAATACTGGATTCCTGTCTTTAACCTTCTGGAAAATGAAATCAATGTTGTCATAGCCAATCCCAAATGGGTAAAGGCGGTAAAAGACAACAAAGACGATGCCAAAGATTCTAAATGGATTGGAGATTTGTTCCGTCTTGGACTTGTCAAAGGCAGTTATATTCCTTGCAGGAAAGTCCGTATTCTCAGGGAATACTCTCGCTATCGTTACAAGCTTGTTTCCTGCCGTTCAAGTGAAAAGAATAGATATCAGAATGCTCTTACTGTTTGCAATGTTGCATTAGATTCTGTTGTTTCCGATATCTTTGGGAAGTCATCCACATCCATTATTGACTATCTGCTTGAACAATCGGGTACATCCATTAACCACGAAGAAATCGCACCTAAACTTCTAAGGAGCCTCAAATCCAAAGAAGATGCTGTTATAGAATCCGTCGAAGGATATCAGATGACTGATGCCCAAAAATATCGTATGCGCCTTATCCGTGCACATATGGATTATATCACAGCTGAAATCAATGATGTTGATAAAATGATTGAAAATATGATTTCTTCTAATCCTGATTTTGAAAATGCTGTCCGCTTTCTCTGTACCATTCCGGGTGTAAAACATGATAGTGCAGTCACTATCATCTCCGAAATTGGTACTGATATGTCTCAGTTCTCGAGTTCCAAACGCTTATGCTGCTGGGCTGGTCTAACCCCCGGCAGCAATGAATCCGCTGGTAAGAAGAAGTCTGTCCGGATTACGCGTGCCGGTGTCTGCCTCAAACCTGCATTAGTACAGTGTGCTCATGCAGCCGTAAAATCTGACAAATCTCCTTACTACAAAAAGAAATATGATTCACTTGTTAAACGCCGTGGCAAGAAAAGAGCCATAATCGCTATTGCCCGTATGATTCTTACTGCCATCTACCAGATGCTGTCTACTGGTGAGCAGTGGAATCCGAGCGATCTTTACAAAATCGATATGCCTGCACCTCTGCTTGAAAAACAAAAGGCAAAGGCTATCAAACAAGCCAAGAAGCTATTACAACGAGAAAGATTACTTCCTCCTGATGAACCGTTAGCTTCTTAATCTAATTTCCTAACTCCATAGCGCTTCAAAAAGTTGCCTGCCTTAGACAGCTTATTCAAGTGCGCCAATTTATGGTTTTCCTCTACTTTCTTTCACACTATCT
>KE159532.1:0-7235 GCA_000403215.2 Lachnospiraceae bacterium A4 | reverse complement strand
CCTAACTCCATAGCGCTTCAAAAAGTTGCCTGCCTTAGACAGCTTATTCAAGTGCGCCAATTTATGGTTTTCCTCTACTTTCTTTCACACTATCTTCCATGACAGTCCGGTTTCCAAATGTATCATACTGGTAGCTGCGCAGCGGCTTTCCATCTCTTTCAACGCCTGTCAGCCTGTGCAGCCCGTCATAGGTATACTGATAGCTGCCGCTTTCCTCTGGAAATCCCCTCCTTTCTTTTTTGATGGCAGTTTTATTACCTGCCGCATCATAGGTATACTGAAAGCGGTCAAGGATGCCGGATGCATCTGTGTGTGACAGCTCTCCCAGCAGACCGTTTTCATCATACTGCCATCTGGTAATATATCCGCCGGAGGTTCTCTTTTCCGAGAGGCGCCCCTGTCCGTCGTACTGGTACTGTGTCCAGAGCGGGTCCCGCCCTGCCGCGGTGCGGTTCATCTGGACTGGACGCAGAAGGCTGTCGTATTTCCAGCTGATTTTTGTGCCGTCTGGATAGATCATTCCCTGACGCTGCCCCATGCTGCCCCACTCATAGCGCACTGTCCTTCCATTGTGGTCTGTGATGCTGACTGGGTTCCCGCAGCTGTCACGCTCGATTTTTGTCTCTCCCATCCAGTCTTTCATGGATGCAAGCATAACAGAATGTACTGCCGATTGTCATCCCCCGCTTACAGCCCTGCCAGCGCACACAATCGTTTCCACTCTTCATATCGCCACCGATACTCCTGATAACGCCATATCAGTTCTCTGCTTCCCCCATTCTCCCAACATTCAACGATATCATTCTGCGGAAAAATACGGTCAACTGCGGGAACATCATAGATGCCTGCGTGAATCTGTTTCATACGCCATGCTTCATATTCATACCAGATCCCGCCGATCTGTCTGATGATCAAATCACCATACACAGCCGCCATTTCCAGCAGTTCTTCCCTGCAGACTTCAAAGGCAGTTCCGACAAGCGCATCTAAATGCGCCGTAATATATTGCAAGATTTCATTTTCCTTTGAATCTTTACTGATCCCGTTTCGTTCTCTGAACCGCGCTGCCATTTCTTCCCGCTGGATAAGAAACTGATCCCTTATTTCAGGAACAATATAATAATATCTACGTTTTATATAGCGGTCAAAGAGTGGTCTGGGAGAGATCCCGTCCTGCTGGATAATTTCTTTGAGTTCATCTCCAATGTGATTTCACTGCCTGCGCAGCTCTGCCTCATCTTCGTAAAAGAAGTAATCATAATACAGATAACCTTCTCTTCCTTTGGACAGCGCTGCATAGAATCCATTTCGCTGCCATTCATCCTCCGTAATATCTATCGTCATACTACATTTATCATCCTTTAATTGTAAAAAGTAGCTGGTATTAAGTTTTTTTCTGCATACAAACCCCATATCCTTTGTTTTTTCCCCGATTGTCTCTTGTACGATTTCTTCTGTTAAAAGATTTTTATTCGTTTTGACAATAGGTTTTAAGGGTCTCCAGTTTTTTCCGTATTTTCTATATTGTTCGGCAACCCAGTATCTGTATTTTGACTGCATCCTTGCATAATCAAAAGCGAATGCTTTTCCGCCTTCTTTAAGATAATCGTCATAGCTTATATTTACTGGAATTTCAACAGGCAGCTTCTTTATAGTAATATCCCCCATTTCCAGTTCGCTCCATTCACCACCTATGTTTTGAATGATCACTGTACTATAAACCACATCCAGTTCTACCAACAGATCTTGAACCTGTTCAAATGTTTTATCTTTTACTCTTTCTGCATCCTGTAAAAGATTCCTCATTACAGCATCTGTGTCCTTAAACCCGTTGAGCTGATGTCTTGTTAAAAACTGAGTGATTAATTTCTCTTTTTCCTGATATAATTTCAGGTTCATTTCCTTTGTAACAAAATAGTTACACTCTGGAATACAAAGTTCTGGAAGTTTTGGAATCAGTCGTTTTACAATATGATCTCCTATTGTATTTAATAAATTTTCTAATTCTTCATCACTTTTATACATGGTAGAATGATATCTTAAATCACCAAATAACTCCCCTGTTTTATGCATACCACAGGGAAAAGTGAATATTAACTGAATACTTCCGGGATCTTTCTGCAATTCAATTTCCTGTATTCTGTCACCTGTCTCAATGCAAAAGGTCCATATACGGTGTTCATACCCCTTATATTGAAAACCATACGGTTCAATTTTGGCGCCAAATGTTTTTCTTATTAATTTTGTTGTTAACATAGTGTTTCTCCTTGAATTTTACTGTGTGATCAGGCAGGGAATACGCTTTTCTCTGCTCGTCATGTGAACCATGTGCCGGCTTAGCGACATATTTCATCTGCACGGTTTTGTATATAAAAAATCCTGATATTTCGGTCTAATATCAGGATCTCTTTTTTTGATTCAGTTTCACAAAGTAACCTTGCCTGTGGAAGCAAATCTGTCATAGTAATGCACTGCCCTGTCCTCCGTGAGCCTGAATCTCCTTTGCAGTTTTTCAACTACGCGTTCTCTTGGTATTCCTTCCTCCTCGTTATCTAAAACGAAAACTTCGATTCCTTGTTCAATTCCCTGCTCGATTCCTTGTTCAATCCCTTGTTCAATTCCTTGTTCAATTCCTTGCTCAATTCCTTGTTCAATTCCCTGTTCAATTCCCGTTTCCAGCATGATCTGTCCGATACCCATCACTTTCTTCACCTCCTCACTCAGTTCGCTGTTCTGTGAAAAGTCAATATAATCTGATACGATCTCCATAAAATCATCTCCATGCGGATACATGATTGTGTTCAGAAAACGCAGAAGATCGTAACCTTCGTCTTTCTCTTCTCCATTATACTCCTTTTTGCCCAGTCTGATAATCACCAATGTCATCAAATCGTAATCTTCTTTCTTGGTGATGCAGTTTCCGATGTTTTTCGTGTTTGCCATCTCATAAAAGGATACGCTGTTCTGCTCGCCTTTTGGGATATCGTCCAGACAAATCCATATACTGTAACATTTTTCCAGTTGTCCGTAATTCGTACTGTCCGTGACAAGCGACAACTGGGAGGACAGCTCCCGCGACAGATAATACATTCCCCGCTTCTCAATAGGATAGCCGGGATAGTAGGACTTTTGCGGTTCTACGTCTATGTGGAGTTTAATGACGATGTTTTCCTTTGACAGTCTTGGATTTTTTGCCCTCAGACGGATATCGAACCGGGACACTTTCTCATTCAGGGCCGCAAATTCCTGCGTATCTCCCTGTATCTGTGAGTTTGTCCGCCCCGGTGATACCTCCCTGTCCGACTCAATGGAATCCGGCTCGATGAAGCCTATAATCTCTTCTCTGCTATAATCCTTGTATTCGTCAATCGTTTCCTTTAGAATCACAGCCAGTATTTCCCGGCTGCTGAGCAGTAACTTGCACTCTGCGTCCAGTCCTTCCATTCTGGCTGTAAGCTGCATACTGCTTAATGTATCTATATGTCCCTGTATTTTATCCATGTCTCCTCCTGTTCGAATGGGTGTTTTTATTTTATTATAAAGTGCAAACATACTTTCGTCAAGGAATCAGGGAATATTTTCTTATATTATGGTATTTTATTTCTGATATGTGTATGAAATTGTCAAGTTTTGTATCACTACATGATTTCCTTCTGAAACATAAAAAGGAGACTGTAAAGATTCCCGCCATCGCTTTCCCTCGTACTGTCAGCCATTTAATTCAAATACGACAGCACAGCATTCAGCTCCATCCCCACCGCTCCACGTTCCATCAGGCTTTCCGCCAGCTCCTCGCAGATTCTGATCTCATCACCTTCACGCCGCCTTATCCAATACAGAGCTTCTGTTCCCCCAGCTGCCTCCTCTGGGAGAACAGGACAGTAATACGATGCGCTCTCTTCCTTCAGAGTATCAAACAGTGCCACAAAGAAAAAAGGCATTTCCTTGTCGTATAAAAGTATCACCTCCATCGCTTCCTCCGATACCAGCAGGAGTGGAAAAGTCATGATATCCGGGTAGACTACATCCACTCCTGTACGCATTTCAAGCATCAGGGGGACTGGGATTTTCCTGTAATCTTTTCTGTTTACATTCCTCACATCCAATTTTCCATACCAGTTTACGATTTGCGGTACTGGATTGCCTTTTTGTGCAGTCAACGTCAGATAGTTTCTATACATAACAGCTTCTCTGCCTCCCCTCTCCATCTTCCGAAAAACATATAAAAGTCCTCTGTTTTGTTCATCCTTTGAAATGCTTCGTATTCCTTTAGCTCTTTCTGCATGTCCCTGCACAGCACTTCCAGTGCTGCATAGTAATATTCAGCATACCAAATACGGACAGCATCTTCCTCATATGGATATATTCTAGGATGTTCATTTCTGAGTTTTTTCATGAGCATTGTCATATCCTGTTCATATTGCTGGAAAAACACGGCGGCTGCCATGATTTCTCTAGCTGATTTATATCCATGTATACCTCTTTTCCATATAATGTCAGCCGGACTTCTCCTGTCCTCATTATAATACTGGTGTGCAGATAACAGATGCCAAGACAAGCCGCTTTTTCCTTCGTAAATTCTTCCCATTGTGCAAATAAATCCGTAAATATCTGCCCTGCTTCGTTTCTTCTTTCCACTTTCTGATATTCGGCTTCCAATATTCTGATACTGGAAGCAAATATTTCTTCTCCCCATTTTTTTGCATTTGCCATCAATTTCTCCCTGTATGGCATTCCATATCCTCCTTTTGTAAAAGACACTTCATCTTAATTTTTACTGTATCTTGAGATTTCCGCCGATAAATGAAATTTCTTTGTCAAGCTGTATGCTTGTCCCTTTCTGCCTGAGGTTTACAGAAGCATCACCTGCGATGATCATAGACCCTGTATCACTGTTGAGCAGAATATCCTCCGCTGCCTCAAGCATAATGGAATGCCCGCTCACGATGTGGATTCCCTCTCGGTCTGTCAGCTCGATCCTTGTTCCCTTGTTGTTCGTAATCACTATAGAATCTGGCGTAAACCGAACTTCCTTCTGGTATTTGCTCTTAAAACTCTTATGCGATGGATTACTGCGATCGGCACTATTTGTCTCAACATGTACAGAACTCACTACAAATGCCTCTCTCTCCTGCTGCTGTGGTATCACAAGACGCACCCTGTCACCCAGTTCCGGCATACAGTACCACCCTGTGCCATCTGGGGTGGAATATACGGTTGCATAGGGATACCATATATTAATGTCCTGCTGCGTATTTTCATCACCGATAAGCTTTACCTGCACCTTATCCTCTTTCACGTTTATGACCTCTGCGCTCAAGGAACAGCCAATCAAATCTGTATTGAAGGGTTCGGACACTTCAATGCCCTTTTCCCTTTTCAGATGATAGGTGTGAAGCAATTCTCCTCTTTCATATCTGCTATGTATCTGGCTGATATAAAATTTCAGACCATATATTGTCGTATAATCCCCGATCTGGTAAAGTTCCCTGCTTTGAATGATATAATCTATACAGTCTGCCTCTGACACTGCCATACCCTGATAGCGCTTTTCCCTGTATCCGCTCAAGTCTTTCTTTATTGTATATCTGCTGCCCATAGGAATTTCAAACGGCTGTCCCTGTGGAAGCGAAATACAAATTCTTGTACCCTTTATACGTGAATCCGGCACTAAGAACTGATGGTTCCTTCCCGCAAGCCGTTTTAAGAACGCCCAGTCTGTTTCACCATACTGTAAAACAAGCTCATCTGCTGCTATGTCACATGGTCTGGAAAATGAAAGTGCAGCATCTGCATAGTCTGCCAATATCATTTTAAAGATATCTCCATAGGTCAACATTGGATTCTGATACGACCTGAAATGCTTTTTTTCATCCATCAGACTGCTTCCTGTCATCATCTCCAGCGTCATTTTCTTGTGATCATTGATCTCCGTGATGGAAAAATCAGTAATGATGCCTGAAAAGATCGTTTTTTCTTCTCCGTCATCCCCGACAGCACGAACCGTCTCCCACACGCTTCCAGTCAGCAGCCCCAGATATTCTTCCTCCTGCTCATCTGTGATATGTCCTGACAGAACCATCCTCCCATGCTGGTTGACTTCTTCCTCCCTCTGCAGTTCCAGAATATCCAGAAACTCCACAGGTGCTGTTAAAATATTATGTTCTCTCATGCTTGTATTCCTCCTTTATCGTCCGCATCATTTCCCATATGACAGGCTTCCATTGTTCATATTCTTCAAATCTACAAAAAAATGTACCAAGAATTTCCTTTGACCCTGCACAAAAAATAAAAAGTACATTATATACCCTGACATCCGCCGCAAAGCTTTTATATTCCAGCCAGTGTACTTTTATCCCGTCTGTCTCCATGCCTGTATCATAAAAAACAAGTCTGTCATCAAGCTTCTCCAGCATCTGTCTGATCCCGGTCATAGACACCCGTGTTCTTGCATCTTCAAATTTCTGCAAAGTGATTCCCGCTGTTTTATCCTCATTGAGAAACACCACATCAGGCAGCCGCTCTGACCAGAAGATCTCTTCTGCGTTTTCTATCTCTGTCTGCCGGAATACTTCCGGTATCCATATACAAAAGTCCTGAAAATGCCGCCGCTCCTCCTGTCTCATGTCTATGGCTGAATCCGCCTCGGACAGCCGCTTCATCTGCTGCAAAAAACAGTCTACATCCTCTTCACTAATTCGTTCCATCTGCTTTGTCTCCGCTCTCTTTCAGTGTTCTGAAACTCTCTCGAATGATACTCCTCCACTTTACGGATTCCCTGTCCGGATACGTGAACGTCAGCAGTATCATATGTTCCTTTGCCATACTCAATGCTTTGATATGTTCTGTCTCGATTTCGGGCATTTCCATCCGAAACCATCCGACCGGAAAGCGGCTCTCCCCGCCCAGATACACCGGAGAGAGCTTGTATCTGGGAAACAGCTCCCTTGTCATTCTGCACACTGCCTCGGATGCGGAACGTATTTGAACAGTTTCCATCTTCTGCCCGGTGTCCTGTGCCGTCACCTGCACGCCGCTGCAATTCTCCAATATAAATTCCGGTCTCCCTTTCCACGGGTAGCGCCTGAACTGTTTTTCTTCCTCCATCTGTGAGAATCCCTCCGGCAGTTCCAGCACCAGTCCTGTCTGTCACAGCGCTCATGCGGATTTTTGCTGTATTGATTCGGTTTATCTTGTCTATGGCAGGATTTTTACCAAATCCCCCGGTCTCCATG
>KE159531.1:165461-191611 GCA_000403215.2 Lachnospiraceae bacterium A4 | reverse complement strand
AGCTGTGAAGGCGGCAGGATGTCCAGATTCCGAACCGACTGACAGCAAGTTCATAATAAATGATGTCGTTTGGAAGCCTTCGTGAAACAACCCTGACTGTTAATAAATAACTACTTACAAAATATACCAAGTTGTGCTATACTATCTTCCAATATAAGCAATTGTATTGGAGGAAAAAATGGCTATACATGTTGATATTTCAAAACTTGACGAATTGATATTACTGATAAATAATTCTGTAGATGAAAAACAAAAACGTATCCTTCTTGGTAAGGCAACCGAAGTATATGGAAGAGGCGGGGCAACTCATGTCAAAGAATTGACAGGAGCTGCATTCTCTACTCTGCACTCTGGAAATATCGAAGCAAACAACTGTGATGAAATTGTGTCCGGAGGGCGAATCCGTAGAGAAGGAGCGGGACGCAAACCTTTTGTAGAACATCATCCAGAAGTTATTGACGCTATTGAAAAGATTATTGATGGTCAGACGTATGGTGATCCTTCCAAAGTAATCCATTGGATTCCACAAAGCATGAGTCTGCGAAAAATAGAAGCTGTCCTGTCTGATGAATATGGGATACAGATTAGCTATGTAAAAATATCCCAGCTGCTTACAGATATGGGATACAGCAAGCAGGTAAACCAGAAAATGCTGCAGGTCGGTGAACCGAGTCCTGACCGTGATGAACAGTTTGGGATCATTAATGATCTGGCGAAACAGTATCTTGAGACCGGCGATCCGGTAATCTCCGTTGATACAAAGAAGAAAGAAAACATTGGCAATTTTAAGAACAACGGAGCAGAATACCGAAAGTCCAAGGATCCGCGCAAGGTACTGGATCATGACTTTCCTTTTGCTGAACTGGGCAAAGTCAGCCCATATGGGGTTTATGTGTTAAACAGTAACACTGGTTTTATTAATCTTGGAACAAACCATGATACATCAGAGTTTGCTGTTACCAGCATCGCAGCATGGTGGGACATTTGTGGGAAAAATACATTTCCTGAATCTAAAAGGATCTACATAACATGTGATGGCGGTGGCAGTAATTCTTCCCGCAGCCGGGCATGGAAATGCGAATTACAGGAGTTTGCAGATTACACCGGACTTGAAGTCATGATATCACACTATCCTCCAGGAGCATCAAAATGGAACAAGATAGAACACAGAATGTTCTGCTACATTTCCAAAAACTGGCAGGGTCAGCCGCTTATTGATATTGAAACTGTTGTTAGTCTGATATCCGGAACAACTACTCAAAATGGTCTAAAAATCGATTGTATTGTAGACAACAATATTTATGAGACTGGACGAAAAATATCTGATGAGGAACTTGCCCAAGTCAATCTTTTTCCGTATGAACAGCTGGGAAAATGGAATTATAAAATCAAACCCAATTGTAAGGATTAATTTATTAACAGTTCCTTACTGTTTGAACTTGTCAAATTAAGATAAGTATCCATACTTTTCATCCAAAGCAACGATAAGTCAAACTTTCCTAATTTCTTTAGATCTTCTATGCTTTTTTTAAACATTGAGATAAAATCCCTTCTGTCATTAAGTCCCATATTACCAGCTTCAAGCGGCAAAGACGTAAAGCCACCTTGCTTTTCCACCTTGTAGTGTGCTTCCAATGCACGCATTTCAACTACTGTAGCGTTTGATGGATTAACATCGTTTATATAAATTTTTCTTTCAAATTCTTTTCCATTTTCATCTACACCTTTAGCTAACACCACAGGATTTTCATCTGTCGATTCATCAGCATATTTAAGGCAATAAGAAAGACCTGTACCATTACCTCCTGTCCACAACATATTATCTGTTGTGAATATCTGGTATACCTTTGGTGTTTCAGCCGCATGAAATGTCTTTTCCGCAGATGCAGGGGCTTTAATATTATTGCCTTTTTGTTGACCGTACAATGAAGATACAGTATTTAGGCCAGAACCAATGCGCATACTTCTGTTCCTCCAATCAGCTTAAAAGTTTCTCTATATGCCAGCCCATTTTCTGCCTTAACTTTTTTTGAATACACATGAAAAGGATTTCTCACCATATGGGAAATTGGTAGATCTAAATTTTGTGGCAAATGTATAATTACCAGGTGCTGTTATTTTTCCGCAATCATACCAGTAATAAAAACCGTCCGCACCATTACCTGAAATTATAAACGGCTGCTTTTTAAACCACGAAATACTTCTGCCGTTAAAAGTTGTAGTATCACTTCCGTAACCATAAACCTTAATGATGACACAATAGTTTCCATTATCTAACAAACCATGATCATAAAGTTCGATTTTGGTTACTTGTGGAGCAGGACCATCACCAGACCACCACAAAGGGCTGATCCCATCGTCATTATCCTCCTCAATAGCCACCGTCATTCCGTCAACTTTTGTCAGCTCCGGAACTTCACTTTCACTCTCTGCTGCAAACGCCACTGTACCCATCCCCATTAACATGGTTAAAGCCAATGCAAAAGCTATTACTTTTTTGATTTTCTTAAACATACTGCAATTCCTCCTATTTCAATACCATTTTGTTGTTAGATACAGACCCCCCTCTAAACATATTCACAATTATTTTTACTACTCCTTTCCTCAATATTTAATATGCCATATAGAACAATCTATTGTACCTTCTTAAAAATAGCAGAAACTAAAACAAAAGAAAATATGCCTTGCAGAAAGTGTCTCGTTTTTGCAGAAAATGACCATCAAAACAAAAAAATCCCCCTGAATCAAACCTAAGTTTAACTCAAGAGGACTTTTCCCTATCGGCTTTTTCCGTTCTTTACAGGCATATTCTTTGTCGCTTTATCCGTTGCCATCGCCTTTGTTGTTTCCTGCTGGTGTGCTTCAAACGCCTCTGCCCAATAACGGCTTGGTACGGAAGGTTTTCCTTTTTTTTGAAAGGACCGCTTATCCAAATATCATTTTGCACGATTTTCTCTTTCCATCAGTTCCTGTATCTTGCTTTGTGCCTGCTCGTATTTTTCCCTTATTCTCTCCATCTCCGCCTCATGCTTCTCACGCTGCCTTGCAGCATCCGCCTCCATCTCCCGCCGGATATCCGCCCGCGCCTGCTCCGTCTGACGGTCCTTTTCCAGCCTTTGCGGATATTCTGCCAGCTTTTCCAGTTCCTTAGTCTTTTCATCAACTGCCTTGCTTAAAATGTCATTCAACCTGTCCTTGTCTGAAATAATGGACTGATTCTGTTCTTCCTTCTCCCTGATTTCAGAACGGAGTCCCTGGGAAACAAGCTGCTCCTTTTCCAGTTCCTTTTTGACAGCCTCATTCTCTGCCTTGCCGTCATGGTAGAATTTTTCATATGTTTCCCGGCTGCTCTTTGCCTTTTCGAGCTGGGACTGCAGATCCTGTATGGTAGCATCCTTTGAGGCTAGAAGCTCCCGCACCTCAGTCCTCGCCCTCTCATCCGCTGTAACAAGGGCGTTGAGCATATCGGTGTATTTCGCGCTTAAAAATCTCTGGTATTCCTCAAACTGGCGGATATCCTCGCTGAACTGTGGCTGCGCCATCATCAGGTTCTCACGCTCATATGCCGCAATCAGCGCATTAAATGCCGAATCCTGATTGGAGAAATCCTTTGACAGTGCCCTTAGCTTTTCGGCCGTTTCCTGTTCAATCCGGAAGGGAACCGGCTTCTTATCCGAACTCTTTCTTGTCGTGTTATCATTATCAGACATCCTTAGTCCTCCTTGTATTCACTATCTACATCACTGACTAATACCCTTTCCGGCTTTCCCCATAATTGCGTCAAAAAATCTACCTGGGCCCCTTACTGCAACTTTTTCCCTTTTAAGCTTTTGTCCATATCTGTCTCCTGTCTACCATCCATATCGTTTCAAACCATCCCGCATCACCGACACCAAGAGTTCCCCTGTTTTATAGGAATCCGCAGTAGACCAGCCTGTAATAAACGGATAATCCACTATCGCCGAAATGGTCTTTCCCACATTCCCATGAAATTCCCCATTCGGCCCGACAGCATCACGCAAAATAAACTCTAACGGATATGGCGGCGGACCCATATTGAAATTTACACCAAAGAAACCTGTACCATCCAGATAATCATATTCCAACGGATGTCCCGTCACATGTTTTCCCCAAATCAGGCTCTTACGCAACCAATAATCTCTTGCAAATGCCAGACATGCTACTCCATAACATTCGGCTGCTATCGCTTTATCCGCATGATAAAAAATCTGTATTAAGTCATGTACCCGCACGTTGTTGACCATATCCACAATCGGTCCACTGCCGCCTACCAGCACAAGTGCTGCGTAGCGTTCACAATATTCAGCAGTCGTTTCTATGTTTCTGTTATACTCTTCAAATAACCGCAAATAGCTTGAATACGACATATATGGTCTGTCAAGCGGAAACAGCTCTTTCAAGCTTAGCGGATGATCCAAGATGTCAGACTCTTCCAGCTCCTTTACCTTTCCGGCCATTTCCTCTGATACTACGGGTTTCCCAAGCGGCGGGTCCACATAGGACGCATCCATACTCGGCGGCAATGCATGCGGACGCTTTCCGGTAGGTGTCACATAGTCCAGAATATAGCCTGCTTTCTCCAGAGTCTCCTTGGGGCCAATCAATTCCTCTCCCCAATAACCATACTCTGACAATACAATTAATACCCTTTGCATAAATCACGCTCCTTTTCTATTATTAATATTTATAAAAAATGCAGAATATTTGCATTTTATTTATTAACTCAACTTTCCCGCTTTCTCAAATACATGGTCACATACACTCCAACAGAGATAAGAACTTATATTTGTTATTTCCTAATCCACTATGCAGACTATATAATGTAGTCTTTTTGTTTATATTTTCTGTTTTAACAGTACAGCACTTATAACCTGCGTACTGTACTCCAAACTACGTTGCTGTCTCTTGTATTATATTTGTGATGATGACAGACGTTTTGCTGATGAATTTCATAAAAAAGTCAATAAGACACTTGCATCCAAAAATATAGATGCCGAAACAGAAGCATTTTACGATACCGCTTCTTTTCTTGAAAAAATCAATAACGGGATTATTTTTGACCTGATTTTTCTTGATATTCTTTTAGATCATGAGAATGGTTACTCCTTTGCCAAACAGATGCGCAAAGAAAATATTCCAATAGATATTGTTTTCATTACTGTTACACAGGATTATGCCATAGCCGGATATGATGTCGCGCCAATCCTTTATCTGGTGAAGCCGGTTGAGGATACGCAGCTCCAATATGCTCTTGATATTTTTCTGAAAAGGCATATGCCGAGCCATGTTCTCCTGAATTTATCCGGTGAAATCCTGTCGCTTAAAATAGCCGATATTTTATACTGTGAAGTTTACGGACATAAGACGTGCATCCATCTGGCCTCCGGGGAAACCAGGGAACTCCGGTGCTCACTGAATAATCTGATTCATCAGCTCCCATCCTCTGTCTTTGCGCGCTCCCACCAAAGTTATCTGATCAATATGGAGCATATTGACAGCATTGCCCGCTACAAACTTGCCCTGAGTACCGGACAGGCACTTCCAATCAGCCAGTCAAGATATCTGGAACTGCAAAACAGCTTTTTACTGTATGCCGGCCGGCAAAAAATCTGGATATAGACTGTACCATACCCAGATTTTTCTTTCTATACTTTATTCTGGCAGACAAAGATTTGTCCGCACTGTAAATTTGTCCGGCTCGCGTTCAGTCTGAATGATGCTTGCATATTTCTCCGCTACCGCGCGCATGGCGTCCAGACCAAACCCATGCTTTTTACGGTCACCTTTTACCGTTGTCTGCCCTTCTTCCAGAACTTCTTTTTTATCAACGTTGTTTTCGCACTCAATAAACAGAAATTTCTTCTTTTTACGAATTTCCAATCTGATATAGGACTCCTCCCTGCTCTCCATTCGCATACAGGCTTCCACTGCATTTTCCAGCATATTTGACAGCAGAATACTTAACTCCACATCATCAATCTTTAGTTTCTCCGGCACATGAATGTGACAGTGGACAGTAATTCCCTTTTCTTTCGCCTGATTGAGCCTGATGCCCACGATGGAATTGAGCACAATATTCCCGCTGTATGTCAGTTTTGCAGACCTGTTCGCCTCTTCCAGCGTTTTTTCAATATATTCCGCCGCCTTTTTGTTTTCCTGCGACATCAGCAGGGAATACAGCGTTTCCATATGATGCTTCATTTCGTGCTTTCTCCTGCGGGAATCCTCGTCCACCTGCATGACCAGCTCATAATTTTCCCATGCAAATCTGCTGTGTTCCAAAAGCCTTGTTTTCTTCTTCCATTCCTGCACACACCACTGAATAAACTGTACAACCGTAAAAAATGTGACAGTGTATATGATCCATTCGCTGCACAGCGTTACGAATGGAATAAAGTTTTTCCCGATTATAGAAAGCAGAATTGTCGGAAAATAAGACCAAACCCCGCCATCCAGCTCAGAAGAATTTTGGAATGCCGTAATCACCAGCCCCATGATGCCGAAGATTATGAGCCGTCCCAATGAACCCCACTACTGTTTTTTTCTGTCTGCCCATATTTCAATCGCCAGAAGAATCACTGTGCAGGCTGCCAGCAATGCCAGCCCTGCCATGCCAATATCGAAAGATTCTTTTACAACTGCCTGGTCAATCCATTCTTGTAAACCGCTGTAATACCCTATGTCTGATTGATACACATGCATAATAAACGAAACCGCATACACAAGGAACAACAATGCCATTTTGAAACGCAGGATTCTGTCCGGCATGGGAATCATGCAGCATACCGCCACTCCCAGGAACATGCTGCCGCAAAATACCAGCCACAGCATCGGCATGACTGTATCTGCCATTGCATGTGAAAGCACGGTATCCCAACTTTGCAAATTCGGGTCTACTGCATATCTGTATTCCGCGTCCTGGGAAAAGAATGTAATGATTGTCAGTTTTTTTCCTTTATAATCTTCCGGAACGCTTACCGCAACACTTCTCAACTCTTCCCTGATAGCTGCTTCATCAACTAACAGATACCCATATGCATCCCGTTCTGCTGTCTGAAAATCACTGTAAAGCAGACGGTCATCTAAAAATACCTCTATCCCGCACTGCATGTAACTCATTTCCAGATTCGCATCTTTCAGTTCTTCTTCCATAATGCGGCATCTCTTCACAGCATCATAATTTTCATCTGATAATGTATAGCTGTACTCGTCTATATACCGGGGACTGACTTTCTTCACTTCCCCGGCATCCATCCGTATTTCATACTCCCATCCATGATGGTTGCTTTCGGTGTCATTCAGATAGACACTCTGATAACCCACTCTGTGAATGGCAATAAATATTCCCACTACCAGACATGCCGCTATTAGTACAGGCAGTAACCCCGGTAAATATATTTTTTTGCTCATTTAGAAATACCTCTTCTACAAAATCTGTTGTTTCACTACGAAGTGACAATATCAAATTTAGGATGATAAATCAATATTTTTTCCTATCTCAAACATATAACGGCATAAATCAAAAAAATTTCTCATCCTCTGGCTCAAAATATTCCAGCAAAGAAAGGTGCAGTTCTTCCGGGCGCTCCGGCAGTATCATGCAATGATTCATGTAGGCAGTGACGGCGTTTTTACAATGAAGGACATCCTGTTGAAAAACAGCCTGTTGTTGTTGTCACGCTTTCTCCAAAAGCATTATGGGCAGAAAACAATCCTGCTTATTGACGAATATGATGTGCCCCTTGATTATGCTTACAGATCCGGATATTACGATGACATGGTCGGACTGATCAGGACTTTATTTGGCGCTGCATTTAAAACAAAAAACAGCCTGGAGTTTGCGGTTCTGACAGGGTGTCTGAGGATATCAAAGGAAAGCATTTTTACCGGATTGAATAATTTCAAGGTATACACTGTAAAAGATGTACGTTATAAGGAATATTTTGGTTTTACGGATGTGGAAGTCCGGCAGATGTTAGAATATTATGGATTTTCCGACCAGTATGATGTTGTTAAGGAATGGTATGACGGCTATCTGTTTGGCAGTCTGGGAATATACTGTCCATGGGATGTGATTAATTACTGTGGAGATCTTCGCGACGGGAGTGTGACAGAACCACAGAATTACTGGGTAAATACGAGCAGCAATATCATTATCAGGAAATTTTTAAGCAGGGCGAAAACGGCGGACAGAAACGACATCGAACAGTTAGGAATTGTGCAAAAATAAATTTACACTTTCATCCATTGACAATTACCTTCTGGGTTTGATTACATAGTTCCAGTTTCCCAAAATCTCACAGGGAAACAATTGTATTTTTGTAAATTCTTCATCTGTGACCTTACGTTTCAGTTCGTATTTGTTTGTATCGACCTGACATTTTACTTTCAGGCCTTTGGCAGTAGTAGTTCCTGATATCAGATTCACGACAGTTTCTATATCAACCAGCGGCTGACCCTGCCAGTTTTTCGTTATATAGCAGAAAAGCCGGTGCTCTATCTTATTCCACTTTGATGTGCCAGGCGGAAAATGTGATACATGGATCTCAAGGCCGGTATAATCTGCAAGCTGCTGCAGCTCATATTTCCAAAGATGCAGACGGCTGCCATTGCTTCCCCCATTGTCACAGTTGATGTAGATCCTGTCTGCTTCCGGAAAAGTCCGGCTCCCTATACATGTCCACCAGCGGAGTATGCTTTCCGCAGCAAATTCTGCAGTATCATGGTCAGTGCCAAGGTTGACAAATCCTGTGTTGTCATTCAATACGTATACGCCGTAGGGGGCAACCTTGCCGAGTTCCGGGATTGGGAAGTCATGGTCCAGAACCTTACGTGGATCCTTTGTTTTTCTGTATTCCTCTCCGTTGTTCTTGAAATTGCCGATATTCTCCTTTTTCTTTGCATCGACAGAAATCACTGGCAGCCCCTTTTCAAGAAAATCGGCAGCTTTGCTGTTTATGAATTCAAACTGCTCATTCCTGTCAGGATGGGGTTCGCCAACCTGGAGCATTTTCTGGTTTGCCTGTTTGCTGTACCCCAGTTTTTCCAGAATGCTGCTGACAGAGCGGAAGCTGATGTCTATATGAAATTTTTCGGCAAGGATATCCTGGATCTTCCGCAGGCTGAGGGTCGTATAAGACAGTACTTTTTGGGGGTCTCCATAGGTACTGCCGTCCACGATTTCCTGTATATGCATTTCGATATCTGGGATGTTGTCCTGGAGTTTTTTCCGGCCAGCCCCCTGGAGCCGCATTTTTTCCTTCCGCTCAATCGGCTCGCCGCTGTCAATCTCTTTAAGCCCCTGCCTTATGGTGTAAGGGGCAGCACCGCTTAGCCTGCTCACGGTGGAGATTCCGCCCCTTCCGTATGTTTTTGCTTCCGCAGCAAGAAATATGCGCCGCTGCCTCTCATCAAGTAATGGCAGCATAATACGAATTCGTTCTTCCATGGTCATACCTCCGTATGGCCATTATACCATATATTGCCAAAACAGTAAATTTATTTTTGCACAGTTCCTTAATTAACGGGAACAGCATTCAGAAGATAATCCGTCAGGAACTGACTTACCGGGATCTTGATTCCAGTCCGGATAATCTGTGGAGCATTCTCTTTACAACCGGGTATCTGACGCAGTGCAGTGCACAGGCTGGGGAACTGACTGAGCTTGTCATCCCGAACAGGGAGATACAGTGGATTTTTGTCCGTCAGATCCGTGAATGGTTCAAATGGGAAACTGAAAAAACGTGGAAAAGCTGGAAGCCTTCTGCATGGCATTCCTTGAAAACGACACGGCGGCCATCGAGGAGGGTTTCAATGCCTACCTGAAAAAGACAATCAGCATCCGTGATACACATGTCAAAAAGGAAATGAAGAAGAACTTTTACCACGGGATATTACTAGGTCTTTTTGGAAACATGGACGGGTGGAATGTCCAGTCCAATGCGGAGTCAGGTGATGGCTACAGCGACATCAGCGTAGAAGTCGAGGACAGGGAAACCGGCATTGTCATCGAGCTGAAATACGCTGAGAATGCAGCGTTTGACAACGCCTGTAAGGAAGCGCTGAAACAGATTCGTGACAGGAATTATGGGGAAAAGTTAGCTGATGACGGCATGACAACCATCCGCAGATACGGGATTGCGTGTTATAAGAGACGCTGCAGGGTAGAAAAATATTCGTTAAATTATTCTTTTGCGAATAATTAATGCTATCAAAAACCCCTTGAACACATCACTGTCTGGTTCAAGGGGATATATCGTTTATATTGTTGTATCATCCCGCAAAGAATCTATCAGGCTACTGCCAAGCACCTTCTTTGCGCCTATATAATAGGCTAGAGCAACAAAACCGATAATAGCCAGGAAAAATAGCAAAATCGGGATAAATGGTGCTTCATGGAGGAAAACCATCGGGTCAATATAAGCCATATTGATAAATACTACGACCGAAATCACCGTGATAGGTATTGTAATCAAAATTGGACGTCCGGCAATCACAAGAGCTTCCACACAGAATATTTTTTTCAGCTCGTCAGGTGTCATGCCAATAGACATATAGCGGGCAAACTCTCTTTTTCTTTGACGCACAAATCCGAATGTATTCGTGAAGATATTTCCAATACCGATGACTGCAAGCAAAATACAGAACAATCCAATAATGGCCATCATTCCATGAAACATTCTGTCATTGTCAAGTTTTGCTTGAATCCGGTTTTCTATTTCTGCCTGATACCCTCGACTAAGAAGTCCGGAGACTTCATCCTCCATCTCGGCTAAGTCCACTCCATCTCGGGCCAAAATCCGAATATAGGTATCAGCTTTGGCTCCCCCAATTTGTCCTTTGATTTCTTTCCAGACCGACAAGGGAACAAAATGCACCAGCTCATAATAATCCAAAGTTCCATACTCTTCACGCAGAACAGGGACTTGACGTGTATAAGTAAGAACCGGAATTTCTACGGAAACATCCTCTTGTCCAGCGTTCCTAAGTATGGTGGTCTGCCCATTTTCTACCAGGTATGACACACTACGCCTATCATGAAAATTGGGGTCAGCCCCGTCGCAGGCTTGATTTAGTATGATTGCACCATCTAAACGCAGCTCTGTTCCAATCTGTTCACAATATGCCAAAAAGCTTGTATCATCCATAATGACTAACGGGGCATTTACCAGCCATGCGCCGTCAACAGCAGAAACATATTGAGTGGAGGCGTTTTCTAATCCGCCGATTGCTTGCAATTCCTCGCTGATTTCGTCTTGTGTAACCATTCGTTTTGCTACGGCTTTCTGATACACCGCTCCGCTTTCAACACCATATAATTCCTGTAAAGCATCCGTCTCCGTGAAAGCGTCAATATCTGTATTTTTTACTGTGACCATCACATCCCAAACATCCTGATACTTCTCAAAGTATGTCATGTTCTGATTGACAATCAGCAGCGTGAAAAAGCACATCATAAAAGAAAAGGTCAAAAAAGAGAACACAAGAGATAATGTGGCTGTACGCATTGACCTTCTTTGAGCCTTTAACGCATTTCCAGCAAGTTCTCCCTCCACACCAAACACAAGGGATAAGATACGGGATTGCTTTCTTCTTTTTAATTGTAGTTCGTTTGTGTTCCTGATTGCCTCCATCGGCGTCAGTTTGCCCATTTTTCTTGCTGGAATCCATGCGGAAATCCATACAGTCAAAACTGTAACCAAAAGAGACAGCACAAGAATCAAGGGATGATAACGAAACGGTAGCACTAATCGTCCGGCCACATCAGCCATCGCGAAATTGATCCCCTCGATAACTCCCATACAAATCAAAATACCGAGCACATTACCAACTATGATCGGTATGGTAGATAGCGTAAAGGCTTCCTGCAACAAACAAGCCCGAATTTGCCTGGGTGTGGCACCAATACTTGAAAAGATGCCAAATTGATGGATACGGGCGCTCATTGTTACTGCAAAGGCATTGTGGATAACCAAAATCAGTGAAAGACAGGCAATGACCGTAGTTAACAAATAGAACGGAAATATCCAACGAAGCGCGGGATCCTCCGCACTTCTGATAAGGTATAAGCTTAAAAGTGAATAGTGGCAGGAAACAGATTCCGCTGGCAGACCTGCAAGTTCAGCAATTTTGGGCATATCTGTAAAAACATTTCCCATATTTGTGAAATATACATCTACCACTATTCCTTGCTCATCAGATAGATTCTCGTTGACTGTAACTTTTTCAACGCTGGCATAGTTTTCAATGAGCGTCAAATCATCCGTGGTAATCTCTCCAACTAAACGGCCCTGCCAGTCGCCTTCCTCTATTTTCAGTTTTTGTACATCGTAAAACCATAAGTTATAGAACAGGCTGCATAGTAGTGATAAAAGCAGCGCCGAAATAAAGGCGGCTATGATAATGAATACGCTGGAGGATCGGTTATTTTTTACATAACTTAATGAATAATCTTTCCACACATTCTTCACCTCCTTCTTTCATCATTGATGATGCGTCCATCTGCAATCGTTATAATACGATCTGCCTCCAGAGCAATTTTTTCATCATGCGTTATAAAAACAATGGTTTGTTCCAAATTGTGGTTGGACAATTTCAACATATCAATGATTTCCTTAGAGTTCTTCTGATCAAGGTTTCCGGTGGGCTCGTCCGCCAAAAGCAGGGCGGGACGATAAATGAGTGACCGCGCGATGGCTGCTCGCTGTTGCTGCCCACCAGATAATTGATTGGGAAGTGATTCCAGTTTATCGGCAATTCCCAATGATTTTACAATCTGGTCAAAAAATTCCTGATTTGGTTTCTTTTTATCCAAAAGAAGAGGCATAAGTATATTTTTGCGGACGGTAAGAGTAGGAATCAAATTGTAAAACTGATAAATTAGCCCGACCTTCCGACGCCGGAATAGCGCAGCCTGCGTCTTGTTCGAAGCAGATATATCAGTTTCCCCGACAACAACTTTCCCCTCGGTAGGTTTATCAACGTTGCCAAGAATGTGTAACAAAGTTGATTTGCCGGAGCCGGATGCCCCAATAATAGCTACAAATTCGCCTTTGTTTACAACAAGATCAATTCCATCCAGAGCCTTTACCTGATTAGCCCCAGAGCCGTAAACTTTTTTTATCCCCTCGCATTTTAGGATTTCCATAAGATTGTCCCCTTTCATTTTTTAGTTGTATAGCTACATTTTTATTATATCAAATGAAAGTGACAATTCAGTGACTGTAAAAACGAATTTCAAAACAAGCGCCGCCGTCCTCTTTCTTTGTTCCGAGCATTGCCCTGACTGCGTCGTGATACCAGCCTCTGCTTAAATGAACCGTTCTGCGCATAATTCCATAGGGGCGCATCAGATATTGCCCTTGCTATCTCCAAACGCTGTCTCTGACCTCCGGAAAAATGTTTTCCTAACTTACGCCAGTCAGCAAAAAATCCGGATATAGGACACTATAGCCGGATTATACTGCCTTCTTTTATTCTGTCAGACAAAGATTTGTCCGAACTATAAATCTGCCCGGCTCACGTTCAATCTGAATAATGCTCGCATATTTCTCTGCCACTGTTCTCATGGCATCCAGACCAAATCCATGTTTTTTCGGTCAGCCTTTACCGCATATCTGTATTCTGCGTCTTGAGGGAAGTATGTAATAATTATATGCGTCTCTCTCGTTTTTACCGGGATTGCCTGTGCCACTTTGGCCTCGCAGCCGGATTTTGTCGGCATCCTGCAGGGAACGATTGCCGCTGCGGCTGTAATTAATAAGATTATCGCTGTGATCGCGGCGAAAAAGGGCTTCATCTCATCTCCGAGATACGGCAAAGTGTTCAATTTATGTGTCAGTGCATCGGATTGTCTCTGTACCGCAAGAAACGTATCGAATTCCGAATCAGTCTGCGGAGCAATGACTTCTCCCGCCAGTTCTCTTTCAAATATATCCCTCTGTCTGCACCCCTTATCTGATGAAATTCGTAAATGTTGCCTCTTCGTACTCAGGCTTGGTAATCCCTGCGTTTTCAGCAGCTTCCCCGGCTTTCAGCAGATATGCCATGTTTGCGCCGAGCGTACGCATGGTCTGCAGGCCTTCCTCGTCCTGTCTGGCTTCTTCCGCTATAAAGCCGTGGATCTGATTCCAGTACTGGGAAGAAACCACATGCATATTTGTCATCAGAAAATACTGATTCAACCGTTCAAAGGCAGCCGTTGCGCCGCCTCTGCGGCATGACACAACCGAAGCCGCCAGCATCCCTCTGAACTTTGTTCCATCTGCGCTGAAGAACAGACGGTCAAGGAAAGATGTCAGCCTTCCGTTCGAGCCGCCATAGTAGACGGGCGATCCTACAATCATTCCGCCAAATTCGTCTAAACGGGCAGCTATCTCATTTACCTGATCATCAAAAACGCACTTACCCTTCTGCCGGCACTGGTAACAGGCAATGCAGTCCTGCATCGGCTGTTTCTCCGGCTTTCTGTTTCCCATTCTGCGCCATAATACCTGCAAGGGCGTGCGGGACATACAATTCCTCCAAATAATCCGTTTCTTCCTGTGTAAGTTCCAGCTCCACGGCTTTGACCGCTCCGTCAATGTTGGACTTCTTCGTCACGCCCATAACGGGAGCCGTAACCTTCCCAGGCAGCCGTCAGTTCTAAATATCCATTCCATGCAAACAGCGCTTCCTCCGCTTCATTGCCATAGACCTGCTCTACATCACAGATATGAAGGTAATGGATTTCCTTTTATTGATTTATTGAATTGATTTTCCAAGCTCGTAGGCTTTTTGAAGTTCTGGTTTCCCTTCAATGTCACCCACATACCCATTCCCTCCGGCAAGGACATGACCAAGGTTTTCCCATTTCAGATGCTCCATCAAATGATCATAATAAAGAAGCACATCTTCAAAGCCATTTCCTTCTGCCGCCATAAGCAATGCCGAAGCCCTGCCATGCCCTCGCAGGAGATTCCCATCGCCTTCCTCTAATGCAAACAGGCGGTCGATAGCCGTTCTGATCTGGCCGCTCATATTCCAGTAATACAACGGCGTGGCGAGTACAATCACATCGCATTCTTTCACTGCCGGATAAATTTTATCCATATCATCTCTTTGGACACAAGGGCATTCCCTGCTGCTTTTGCCCCCAAAGCAGCCCTTGCAGCCATGGATATCCATACCGTCAAGGAAAAATTCCGTAACCGTGTTTCCCGCTTCTTTTGCGCCTTTCGTAAATTGTGCTGTCAAAGCCGCAGTATTCCCCGCTTTTCTGGGACTCCCATTCAGAATCACAATCTTCTTACTCATATTCCTCTCCCTAAATCTCGTCAGCTAAAGCCGCCGCCTTTTTGCAGCCATCCGTCTTGTCAATGTCACCTACATTCAGAACACCGGGAATCAGAACCTCACCAACCATCTTCCATTTGTTCAAAGCACACATGCGCTCCATGGGGATACGAACCCCATCCATGACTGACATATCATCTTCCTCACAGCAGGCAATCAGCGCACACTCTTTGCCGGAAATATCTTTACCGCCTACTACGAAAGAAAAAATCCGGTCAATAACCCCCTTAATCTGTGCCGGGATAGAATACCAATAGACCGGCATAGTGAACACAAGGGCATCTGCCTCCAGAATAGCTGGCGCTATCGTATTGAAGTCATCATCAAAGGTGCAGGCTTTCCCCGTGGAAAAGCAGGTTTCGCAGGCACGGCATCCACCCACTTTTTTCAAGGCGGCATCAAAACGGGTTACAGTATGCCCTTTCTCCTTGGCGGCCTTGATAAACGCTTCCGTCATGGCAGAACTGTTACCATTTTTACGCGGGCTTCCTGTAATAACAACAATTTTCTTACTCATACAACGATTCCTCCTTTACTGCAGGATTGACTTTTCCTGCTGTTGTATTATAATTATAGCAAGAATGAAACAGAAAACAAGTACGCACCTTTAAGTGCGGTACTAACTCAGAAGTTATATACTTACCTAAAGGAGAGTGTAGAGATGGGCGAACGCTGTATATCACAAGAATGCTTGGAAACAACTGGTTTCAGCTACACATTATCCCTCATCAACGGGAAATATAAAATGACAATTCTTTATACGCTTATGGAATTTGGTATTGTCCGATTCAATGAAATGAAAAAATATATTGGTGAAATTTCTTTTAAAACATTAAGCTCTACATTAAAAGAATTAGAAGCAGACCAATTGGTACACAGAAAAGAATATCCTCAAATACCTCCAAAAGTGGAATATAGCTTGACAGAACGTGGGAAATCGCTCATTCCTATATTAGACGGGATGTGTGAATGGGGAGATAAAAATAGACTGCCATAAATTCCTTTCGTTAAACAATGCACCCAAACTCATGCTTGGGTGCATTGTATCAAATTGTGGTACGCAAGCCAGTTGGGGAATCCCAAAAGGATGGTGTCATATTGTTCTATATTCTCCACAGTCCCTGCAATTTCAGACCGAAAATTTTCTGACTGCTCTTTCTGCGCAATATCCTCAAGCTCGGAATTTTCCCAAAACCTCACCGTCAATCACAACAGTGCTGAGTTCTTCCTCCCTCGACATATTCTCAGGTTCCGTCGTTTCCGGCATGGAAAAATATACAACCAGACTTTTTGCTGTAGAATTAGAGTCCATATTTTCAGAATCCTCCGTTTCGTTTGAAAGTGTCGTTTCTGCATTTTCCTTCCTAATACCAATCATGTATCAATCAGGCGAACACCGTTTGATAACGCAGATTTCACGGAATTGATACACGCGCCGCCATGAAGGCTGTATGTTCCAAGGCCGTTAAGCGGCATCTCATATCCGCTGTTATCAATCCCTTGTTTCGCTCTGTTATACTGGCTTTTTATAAGCTGTTCTTTAAAATCTCCCTGATTTCATCCTTGTCCGGCACCTTATAGCCGCCATCCATGATCAGTGTGCTCTCAACGATTCCCGGAAGCATCTCCTCTGTTACCCCCAGCTCTTTCAGATGCATCGTAAGGCCCAGTTCCTCCATATAAGCCTCCATTTTCTGCAGACCTTCCGCTGCAACCTGTTCATCACTTTTTCCTTCCGAATTTACGTCCCATACGTTCATGGCAAATCTCTTGAACTTTGCCAGCCCAAACGGGCAGATAAAGCGATAGTAGGCCATGGATACCGCCGCAAGGGTCATGCCATGGGTTGCATCCGTATGTGCCGCAACCGCCTGCCCAAGCATATGCACCATCCAGTCTGTAGATTTTCCTTTTGCCACCAAGGTATTTAACGCCCAAGTCGCAATCCACATGATGTTGCTCCTTGCCTCGTAATCCGTAGGATTCTTCACGGCGATCCTGCTGGAATGGATCAAAGACCGCAGCAAGCCTTCCATCAGATAATCAGAAGTATTGTCGTCCTCCCCGGAGAAATATTGCTCCGTAATATGGTTCATGATGTCATAGATTCCCGCAACCATCTGATACTGGGGCAGCGTGTAGGTATATACCGGGTTTAAGATGGAAAATTTCGGATACACCCTCTCATCAAATACATGGCCAATCTTCAGCTTCTGCTCATGGTTCGTGATAACTGCGCCGCCGTTCATTTCAGAGCCCGTACCAACCATTGTCAGGACACATCCCACCGGAATGATCTCATTGTCCACATCTTTCATCTGAAGGTAATATTTTTCCCATGGATCTTCCGTACAGTGTGCAGATACGGAAACCGCTTTTGCATAGTCGCAGACAGAACCGCCCCCGACCGCAAGGATCAGGTCTGCCTTACCCTCTCTGGCAATCCTACAACCTTCCTGCAGTTTCTGTACCGTAGGATTTGGCATCACACCTGCATCTTCCAACACATTTTTTCCATTTGCTTTCAAAATCTCCATGACTTTATCATAGATACCATTCTTTTTGATCGACCCGCCGCCATACACAAGCTGTACATTCTGTCCATACTTAGGCAGTGCTTCATTCAGACTGGCAAGGGAATCCTCGCCAAAATAAAGCTTCGTCGGGTTACAATACATAAAATTTCCTAACATCGTATTCCTCCTCGTATTTTAAGTTTATAAATGTCATCTCATATTTTCCGAAAAAAACTGCTCCAGCTTATCGAACGGGATGGCGTCCTTCCCGCCGCCGTCATACAGATCCGTGTGGACTGCATCCGGGATGATCAGCAGTTCCTTGTTATCTGTATAAGGGTTATCCTTCACCATTGCATCATAAGCATCGCGGCTGAAATAGCAGGAATGTGCTTTCTCCCCGTGCATGATAAGGACTGCGCTGCGAATCTCATTGCTGTACTGTAAGATGGGCTGGTTCATAAAGGACATACAGCCGATCACATTCCAGCCGCCATTGGAATTTAAGGAGCGCTTATGGTAGCCGCGATCCGTTTTATAGTAATCATGATAATCTGCTACAAAGAAAGGCGCATCCTCCGGAAGCGGATCGACAACGCCACCGCCCGGCGCATAGCTGCCATTTTTATAATCCACGAGTCTCTGGGCGTTCATGGCTTCCTTCTTTGCATACCGCGCATCTGCAGAGTTCTCTGCATCAAAATATCCGTTGGCATTAACGCGAGCCATATCATACATGGTGGACGCAGCCGTTGCCTTAATGCGGGTATCTAACGCCGCCGCATTGAGTGCCAGACCGCCCCAGCCGCAGATGCCAATAATGCCGATACGCTCAGGGTCAATATTTTCCTGTACGGAAAGGAAATCCACCGCCGCCTGAAAATCCTCTGTGTTGATATCCGGCGAAGCCATGTAACGGGGTGTACCGCCGCTTTCACCGGTAAAGGAAGGATCAAAGGCAATGGTGAGGAAGCCGCGCTCCGCCAGCGTCTGCGCATACAGTCCGGCTGCCTGCTCCTTCACCGCGCCAAACGGCCCGCATACCGCAATCGCCGCCAGCTTCCCTTCCGCTCCTTTCGGCTCATAAAGGTCTGCCGCCAGCGTGATCCCGTAACGGTTCGGGAATGTCACCTTGCGGTGGTTTACCTTTTCACTTTTCGGGAAAGTCTTATCCCATTCCTTTGTCAATTCCAGTTTTACAGTATTTTCCATTTTATAATACCTCTCTTTCTTTTTCCTTCTCCATTCTCCATACTAAAAAGTCAAGACAGTCAACCCTTTCCTGACTTTCATGCAGGCTGTCCATCAGACCGCAGCGATGTTTCCGCAGCATTTTAATCGCATCCTGAATCTGACCGTTACCATACAGCCTGCAGATCTGATCAATAGTCTGAGCGCAACAGCCTGCATCCTTTAGATTCTGAATCAGATCATCCGTATAACCGCCTCCCTTCCTGCTATGTCTGTATTATATCCCCTTGACTTTCATTTCGCTAATGGATATAATTTATATCGTGATATAAATTTTGGGAATATCATAGGAGGTCAAAATGGAACTGCGAACCATGCGATATTTTCTTGCCGTGGCAAGAGAAGAAAACATGACCCGTGCGGCGCAGCTGCTTCACGTTACCCAGCCCGCACTCTCCAAGCAGTTAAAAGCGCTTGAAGATGAGCTTGGAAAAAAACTGTTCACGCGCCACAGTTTCAGCATACAGCTGACTGAGGAAGGTGTTTTGCTGCGAAAACGGGCAGAAGACTTGATAAAAATGGCTGACAAAATCACAACAGAATTTCTTGCTTTGGATGATGTTCTGGGAGGGGATGTTTACTTCGGTCTGGCGGAATCTTACCAGATCAGATACCTCGCCGCCACAATCAGAAGATTCAAAGAGTCGTACCCTGGTCTGCATTATCATATTACCAGCGGCGACACGGAACAGGTTACAGAAAAACTGGATAAGGGCATCATCGACTTTGCCGTGCTGGCACAGGAACCCAATACTGCAAAATATCATTATTTAGAGTTTCCTGCCGCTGACCTGTGGGGCGTTGTCATGCCAAAAGACTGCAAATTAGCACAAAAAAATGCCATCAGCATAGATGACCTGATCGGACTTCCTTTATTTTGTTCCGAACAAGGATGGAATCATGATATTTCTAAATGGAGCGGTAACCGTATGGATAAATTGCACCTTGAAGGATCGTTCCGCCTGTCCTATAACGGTTCCCTTTTTGTCAGGGAAAGGCTGGGCTATCTTTTAACTTTTGAACATTTGATCGATACAAGTCCCGAGAGCGGCCTTGTTTTCCGCCCTCTTACACCCAAACTCGAAACAAAAATATATTTAATCTGGAAAAAATACCAAATCTTTACCCCCATTGCCGAACGGCTGCTTGAAAAACTAAAATCTGAGTATTTAGGATAAAAACTGTAATAGCCTTACCCTGCTTTCACAACACTTGAAAAAAAGCTTCTGCCCACTCCATCCGTTCAAGCAGAATCTCCGCTTTTTTTCATATTCCCGATTCATGTTTGCTTTCTTTTCCTTCCTTACAGTTTTTTCACAAACAGACAGCGGATTGCATTCAGTACCGCAAGAATCATTACACCCACATCCGCAAAGATTGCCAGATACATATTTGCGATTCCCACAGCTCCCAATGCAAGGCAGGCAAATTTCACAACAAGCGCCATCGAAATATTCTGATAAACAATCCGCAGACATTTCCTTGAAATTTTGATTGCCTTTGCTATCTTGATCGGATCGTCATCCATCAGCACAATGTCAGCCGCTTCAATTGCCGCATCGGAACCCATCGCGCCCATAGCAATACCTATGTCCGCTCTGGAAAGCACAGGGGCATCATTGATGCCATCGCCAACAAATGCCAGCTTTGCTTTGCCTGACTTCACCCGCAATAGTTCTTCTACCTTTTCTACCTTGTCAGCCGGAAGAAGTTCACTGTAAACCTCATCAATTCCAAGTGAGGCGGCAACCTGATTTGCCACTTTCTTTGTATCCCCGGTCAGCATGACGGTCTTATCTACCCCTGCTTTCTTTAATTCCGCAATTGCCGCCTTAGAATGAGGTTTTATAATATCGGAGATTACGATATGTCCCGCATATTTCCCACCCACTGCCATGTGAATAATCGTACCTGTCTGATGACAATCCTGATAAGGAATGTTTAAGTGCTTCATCAATTTGTCATTACCAGCGGCAACCTTTACGCCGTCTACTTTTGCAGTCACCCCATTTCCGCTGATTTCCTGTATATCCGATACACGGGTTCTGTCAATCTCTTTCCCATATGCCCGCTGTAAACTCCTGCTGATCGGGTGGGAAGAAGCGCTCTCTGCAAGAGCCGCATACTCCAACAGTTTCTCATTGTCTATGGTGGAGTGATGAATACCATTTACTTCAAAGACGCCTTTTGTCATCGTTCCGGTTTTGTCAAAAACAACATACTTGGTCTGGGAGAGGATTTCCAGATAGTTGGAACCCTTCACCAGCACGCCCTCCTTACTTGCGCCTCCTATTCCTGCAAAGAAACTTAATGGAATACTGATTACAAGCGCACAAGGACAGCTGATAACAAGGAATGTCAATGCTCGGTAAATCCAGACACCCCAGTCCGCAGACAAGCCCATAAAAAGCATACGGACAACAGGTGGGAGAAACGCCAGGGCCAATGCTGCATAGCAGACAGCAGGAGTATAGATTTTTGCAAATTTTGAGATAAAATCTTCCGATTTTGATTTTCGTGAACTAGCATTTTCTACCAAATCCAAAATCTTAGAAACCGTGGATTCCCCAAACTCCTTTGTGGTCTGTATCTTCAATACGCTAGTCATGCTGATACATCCGCTGATTACTTCGTCACCAGCCTTTGCTTCCCTCGGCAGGCTTTCCCCTGTCAATGCGCTGGTATTCAAGCTGGAAGCACCCTCAACGATAATCCCGTCAATCGGCACTTTTTCTCCCGGCTGTACAACAATCACGCTGCCAATTCCAACTTCGTCCGGATCTACCTGCTCTAACTTTCCATTCCTCTCTACATTCGCATAATCGGGGCGAATATCCATCAGGCTGCTGATATTCCGGCGGCTCTTGCCCACAGCATAGCCCTGAAACCATTCCCCGATCTGGTAAAACAGCATAACGGCAATCGCTTCCAGATACTCGCCATTCTCATAAATCGCCAGTGCCATTGCCCCAATCGTAGCCACTGCCATCAGAAAACTCTCATCAAACACCTGACGGTTTTTAATGCCTTTTGCTGCTTTCCTCAGAATGTCATATCCAATAATCAAATAGTCAATCAGATAGCACGCAAAGCGAAGCCATCTTCCAGCGGACGGGAATAAATATTCGTCAATCGCATCAAACATCTCTGCGGAAATAAACTGGAGCGCCAGTAAGATTCCGGCACTGATTAAAATTCGAGCCATCATAACCCGTTGCTTTTTTGTCATGCCATCTTTGCGGCTGCCGACAAAAATAAGAAGAGCAGCAGCCATTATGATAACAACTGTCAGCAGTATGCTTATCACTAATTCCTGCATAGTAAAACTCCTTTCAAAATATGCTTAATTGTTTCATTGTTATTGGTAAAAATGGCACCCTAAATTGCAGCGGTGCATTTTAAGGGTGTCATTCCATCACTGGCAGCTGCCGCTTAAAGGAAAATATCGCAGTCCGGCTCCACTTTCTTACAGGCATCCAGCACGTTCTTCATAACATCTTTCGGCTCCTGCCCTTCGTCAAATTCCACGATCATCTTCTGTGTCATAAAATTGACCGTTGCGCTCTGTACGCCGGCGGTCTTGCGGGCCGCATCCTCCATCAGGTTTGCACAGTTGGCACAGTCTACCTCGATCTTGTAAGTCTTTTTCATTGGAAAAGTCCTCCTTGCTATTTTCTATTTTATTAAATTTAATGATTAAGTACTTGTTTAATCATCATGGTTGCAGTATAATACACAAAAAGACACCCGTCAATACCTCTCAGGCATTCCCTCCCAAATAGGCGAAAAGTATTTCCATTTGGGCGAAATGCAAGCAAAAAAGAAAGGAAAAATAATATGGAACGCGCGAAATTACCACACCAGCACGGAGAAATGCAGCAAACAGAACTGATACAGAAACAGCTAAATCATGTGGATCATTTTCAAACTGTGGCCGAAGTTTTCAAGCAGCTTGGCGATACCACCAGAATCCGCATTTTCTGGCTTCTCTGCCATTGTGAGGAATGTGTCCTCAACATTTCTGCTATGTTGGATATGTCAAGCCCGGCTGTATCCCATCACCTCCGGCCATTGAAGAACAGCGGCCTGATTGTCTGCCGCCGGGAGGGAAAAGAAGTTTACTACCGTGCTGCTGATACGGAACAGGGCCGCCTGCTGCACCAGATGATTGAGCAGGTCATGGAAATTACCTGCCCTGAATTGTGAGGTCTGCCCTATGAATGATGAATTGATAAAAATACAAAAAGATGTGGAAACGTTTTACCTCGAAATTGCAGATGAAATCATTCCGCTTTATCCCGGTATTAAAATATGTTATCGGACATTTTCATCCGGTTCGTTTTCTGTGCAGCATAAAGCCATGTCACACATCATTCAAATCAACTACTGCAAAACCGGACAGATTGTATGGGAAATGAAAAGCGGAAACCGCATTTATCTGAATCCAGGTGACTTTTCCCTTCATACCATGAAAGCCTGTACGGATTCTGTGCTTACCTTTCCAAACGGTATATACCAGGGGCTTTCCATCTACATTGATTTGCGGGAAGTTTCCGGTAATCCGCCTGAACTGTTAAAGGGCAGCAATATCTTTGAAACTATATTATCTGAAAAATTCTGCAGGAATGACTCTCCTGTTTTTCTTGCCGGAAATGAACAGACAGAGCGTATTTTTTCTGCATTTTTTAACCAGCCGGAAAGCCTGAAACTGCCATATCAGAAAATAAAGACTATGGAGCTGCTTCTTTATCTTAGCAAAACAGAACTTAACTCCAGCCAGCAGTTATACGAATACAAAACCGAGCAGCTTCACATTATCCGGGAAATCCACGACCAGCTGACCCGGCATATGGAGCAGCGAATCACGATAGAAGAACTATCTAAAAAATATCTCATCAATCCAACCACTTTAAAAACCGCCTTCAAGTCTATTTACGGAACTTCGATTGCCGCCCACATCAAAGAGCACCGCATGGAGCAGGCCGCAAAAATGCTAAAAGAAACCGATAAAAGCATTGCGGAGATTGCACGGGCTGTCGGCTATGACAGCCAAAGCAGATTTACTGCGGCATTTAAAACCTATTTTAAAGTCCTGCCGAAAGAATATCGCAAAAAATAGATGAAAGCTAACTTCAAATGCACCCAAAGTCATGCTTGGGTGCATTGTATCAAATTGTGGTACGCAAGCCATGTAGGGCCTCCGATAAAAATAACATCATAATAACCTTTTGCAATTACTTTATATCCAAACAAAATCATATAAAATTATATATAATTACTTGTTTGGCATAAAAATCATTTCCTTCATATGTTCCTGTCAGATTAACTGATACTTGATTTTTAATGTCAGAAAAGTCACCCTCTCGTTTATCAATATCAGAATCTCCGTTGATTCCACCATTTTTGACAGTCCACACTTCATATTTGGTTTCTTCTGAAAAATATACTGTAACTAATACTTTGTCAGAGCCTACATAAACAAGCTCTTCTGATTCTGAAATATGAAAAGTTTTATTTATGACAATGCTATTATCTCCAATACTCTCTACGCTTCCATCTAGTTCGGAATCTGTCTGTGACTGATTACTGTTGCTTTCTTCTTTGCTGTCTTGCTGATTATTGTTATCGTATTCCTGATTGTCTTGTAGACTATTCTGATTCTTTTCCTCACTGTCTTGTTGATTATTAACATTTTCATGATTATTTTGATGAGTATTGCTTTCTTCCATATTTGTGTCATTTACGTCATTAAAATTAATTGTGTCTACCCTTGACACATCTGAATCTGCATCAGAATTGCCACACCCTGCTGTCACTAGCAGTAATAATCCCATACAAAGATATGCCACTATTTTTTTGTTTCTCATTACTTATTTCCTTCTTTCTATAGTTTTAATGATAAAAGTATAACACATTAATCTTTAAACAATCTCTAAATCTTAAACGCTCATGAAACTTTTTCGGAAAGCTGCCACAACCATTTTTTATTAAATGCCCATGTACAATCGAGCAGGAGGAAGGCCTTTTTCCTACTCGCGCACCGGGCACCCGTCAGCCTCTGCTGACATGCTTCCTGCGGGTGCCCGTGTGCATCAAAAAAGCGTAAACCCATCATCTGGATTTACGCTTTCTGCCACTCGACGGTATTATTATATAATTTTCCGCTTTATTCTCTGCCCCCTGTCTCCGGTTCCGTGGAATAACGCCCTATCCGAATAGTTTTTACGCCAATACAGCCTATGCCCAGACAGATACAGCCAAGAATTAAAAATATGCGTCTCTTCAGATTCAAGATCTTCCCTCTCTGGTTAGCAAAGACTAATCCCTGCTTTACAAAAATGCGGCACACCTGCCAGTGGCCGCTGATAAAATTTCATAACACCCTTTTTGCCTTTAGACCTTGCACCGGCCTCTCTAAAGTGTTAGGCACTTAACAATGAAATCTTGCGCAAAATGGCAAAATTTTTTGCGTAAGAAAAATACCTATGCCAATGCTGGTATAAGCATAAGGTTTTTGACGGTAAGTCCTGCGGCAATGATTTCTTTGCCATAGGCTGTGGCGAAATATTTGTAAGAGCCCTGCACCCTTTCAATGATCCCATGGAGACGGAGACGTTTCAATATCCTGGACATGGCTGACGGACTGATATTTTCAAAATGCTGGCGGATATCCTTTCCCTGCATCCCGAAAGTCATGTACTCGCCCCGGCTGATCACTTCCAGCACATGCAGGTCACGCTCCGCAAAGAAATTCAGTCCGCGGTAAGAGCGCCCCTTGTCCACAACGGAATCGGTAACCTTTGTAAGGTTTTCCTTCCCGCCGCTATGGTCATCGAAAGATGAGATGAATTCCAGGTACCGGTAGTTTGCAGCTTTCATAATCGTGAACAGCTGGTAAAGGCTGTAAATGCTTTTTTTCAATGGAGCCTTTTGTTCCGATGAACTGCCGTCCCTATGTTCCACTTTCCGTTTTACCCTGAAAGCGCTGATATCGTTGCTGGTGCTTTCTATCCGTAAGACGCAGCCAAA
>KE159531.1:141006-164571 GCA_000403215.2 Lachnospiraceae bacterium A4 | reverse complement strand
GCATGGCTCCATCCGGGGATATACCCCTGGATGATCATGCGGTCATAACAGGTGATCGTACCATAAATTTTGTCAGCGTATTTATCTGTAAGTAACATGAACACATCCTCCAACGTTTTTCTTTATTGTACTTGAAATGTGGAGGAATTGCAAAATCTTTTCCGGTTTATCCGGGTTAGGATAAAAGCCGAAAAAGAAACAAAAAAATTTATCATCACGAATGCGTAATTCCTTTTTGGAGCAAAGCGGTTCGCTATAATCTCATAATACATCTATGTGTCATCGCTTTTATCAAAAGCCAACACACTTTTACTATCGTTACATCAGAAACGCACTCTAAAGAAATTGCTCTTACCCAACTTAAGAATATGCTCTTCATTTGTAATTTGCAGTGTTTGAATGTCTGTTACGCGCTCATTATCCCATGTGGCTCCGCCCTGCTGGAAAATTCGTCTAATCTGTGATTTTGATCCGTAATACCCCTCACGAACCAAAGCTGTGACCAACTGATTTCCATCAGAAACACCATCACATGAATCGACCAATACAATAGGTGCATCATCAGGAATCTGGTTCTGCTGAAAAACAGACTTAAAACGCAGCTCTGCCTCAACCGCAGCTTCATCCCCTGCATAGAGTGTTGTAATCTCACGAGCCAAAATCATCTTAATATCACGAGGATTTGCGCCGGCTTCCAGTTTTCTTTGTAACTCAGCCACTTTTGCTGGATGCAAATCTGTACATAAATTAAAATACTTGATAATCATTGCATCCGGAATTTTCATAACTTTCTCAAAAATCACAGCAGGAGCTTCACTAATTCCAATATAATTTCCCAAGCTCTTACTCATTTTTTCTTTGCCATCTATACCCTCCAGCAAAGGCATAAACAGCGTTAGCTGGGGTTCCTGCCCATAGTCACGCTGAATATTACGTCCCATGAGGATATTAAAGGTCTGATCTGTACCACCCAATTCAATATCTGCTCTGATGGCTACAGAATCATAAGCCTGCATTAGAGGATAAAAAAACTCATGAACAGACAGCGGCTGGTGATTTGTATATCTATTGTTAAAGTCATCGCGCTCCAACATGCGGGCAACGGTACATTTCGAAGCAAGTTCGATAACATCAGCAAACGACATTTTACCAAGCCATTCACTATTATAATAGACCTCGGTTCTATCTTTATCTATTATTTTGAATATCTGCGCCATATAGGTATTAGCATTTTCTTCAACCTGTACGCGCGTTAATTGTTTGCGAGTAGCAGATTTTCCTGTTGGATCGCCAATCATACCAGTAAAATCACCAATAATAATAACTGCGACATGCCCCAAATCTTGCATTTGGCGAATTTTTCGAAGAACAACCGAATGCCCCAAATGAATATCTGGTGCGGACGGATCTAATCCCAACTTAATTCTTAAAGGTCTGTTTCCCTTTACCGCATCAGACACTTTTTTTCGTATTTGCGAAACAGTAGTATACTGGGCAACACCTTTGAGCATAATAGCAATCTGATCTTCGATAGCCTTTTCCTCATCCGTCATTGAACCAAATCGAAACTCCAATTCATCCGATGTAATCTTACCGCTCTCTGCTTCGATATGAAAAATTTCGCTAATTCGTGCAATAAGTTCATCGCAAGCTGCATCAATAGTTTCTTTGTTGCCCACAAAACCATCAATAGGGAATATGAAATTAGTCGAATTTTCTGTAACACGTCCAGCAGGCATTTGTCTCCACAACCATCTTCTGGTTCTTACAGAGTTTCCAACAGCATACACAGGCTCACCTTCGACAAGTTTATCACCATCATATTGATTCCCCTCATCCTTACAATCATCTACTGTTGCCAGTCTAACATATAAATCGTCATCAAGAGAGTCAATGTCATGAACTCCGACCGGAACATTATACTTTATCGAAATATAGTTTCCCAAATCTACAACCGGGCTGATTAAAGGGAATTCCCCTTTCTTTGAAATACGGGCGAGGATTGATTCTATTGAGCACGGAAATTTTGAGGAATGAATGCCCAAAGATTTCATAGCTTCTCTATAAATATTTAGCGTATCAAGAGTTTTTAAATTTTGACCCTCGATTTTCTTAGCAGTTTCCTCAACAACAGACTTCAACAAAGTCGTTGTCTGCGCGCAAGAATTCTGATTGTCGAGTCCATATGCTACAACAACCCCTGTATAAATTCCATCCTGTACAGCTGCAATTTTCTTATCTACGCGAAAAAACATTGCAAATCTCCCTTCATAAAAAAAGAATCCATCCATTATTTCAAAAGGACGAATTCTTCGTGATACCACCTAATGTTCATACACAACTCACGTTATGTACCTCAGCGAGTAATATATACTCATACATATAACGGTGTTCACCGTCGCATCCTACTAATAATTCAGTGCGCAACTCCAGAATGTATTCGCATTATCTTTCTTGCGCCTCTCACCACTCGGCAACTCTCTGTTAGACTTTTAATAATGCTACTTGTTTCTTTCTTAGCCTTTTGAATATATGAACAGATTCTCTGTTATTTCCTAGTGGGGGAAGGTGGATTCGAACCACCGAAGGCATCGCCAGCAGATTTACAGTCTGTCCCCTTTGGCCACTCGGGAATTCCCCCAATACCTTTCGCATTGTACACCTTCCTTCTTTAAATGTCAAGTACTCGGTTACTTGAGTTTCCGCAGTTTTATCCACAAGCCCCTGATTTTATGAATATCGTGGTGAACAGTAAAACGTAACAGGGTAAATGAATATGGCAAAAATACCAGTACCACGATACGACTTTAAGGCTTTTGGGGGGGCAATCAAGGAACGCGCCATGCGTTGATAGCGGCATAGCGTATGACGACTTTACAGAAACCGTGGAAAGAATACAGGATGTGTTCCTTGTATGCTTCTGTGCAATCCATAGAAATTTCCCCCTTTCTCCCACATGGGCGGTGCTTGGTTTGTGGTTTCATCTATCATTCAAAGGGCAATGGTTCTTTAAGCTGTCGCCCTTTGATTATCTACCGGTGTTTGCTCTTCGATTGTTTGGGCGACTTTCAATCTGAGGGATATATATAACGTCTGCTCATGGCACTTACAATGCCAAAATAGCAACTATAAAAAACTGCAATACACGCCCCGAACTCACCAGTTAATTTGAGCAGAATATTATTCAAGGAAGCTGGCAATATGAAGTTCATTTTTGCATTCAGTAACGGTACACAGAATAAAATAATCAATAAAGCCATTAACATTGGAGCGGACAATTTCATTGCTATCTGCTGATTCACAAGTCTTGCCATCTGTTTATCGCTTTTTCCCATACAGCGCATGATCTGATTGCTTTTCGAATTTTGCCTGATCTCTATCATCTGCTGCAATGACAGTATCGAAAAATAAATAACCAGAAACACAATACAGATACTTATTTGCGATGTTCCCATCCACTGGCGCATAGCCGTATCAAAAAGCTGAAATTCCGGCTGCAAGATCAGCATTCCAGTTACAAAAGAAGCCCCGGAAAACAAAAAGCATATGCAAAAAACTGCATGAACCATAGCAGCCGTTTTGAAATTTGATGTTATATTTGCCGTAATGTATAACCTGTTTTTTTGATATATCTTAACGGATTTCATCCGCCTGTACGCATATAAACAGCCAAACACCCATTTGTAAAAAGCAAAAACAGATATCAGCAAAGGGATTGCTGTAACAGATACGGGATAAACTATATAAACTTCCGGTAGGAAAACAATGCCACAAATGCAGCCAATGAAGCACACAAAACACAAAAGGAAAATTGCGCCCCATTTTTTATAGTTTCCTATATTTTTTACGCCCTGGTTGCGGTTTCTTTCATACATCAGTTCCCGTATTTGCAGCTTGTTCAGGCGCTGTTTCATCCGAAAAGTACACACTGTTTCAATAAGGCAAAAAAACAGAAATGTATAGAACATACTTTTACCATAAAGGAATCCGCAATGTTTCATTTCATGCAGCGGCTCACGGAAATACCAAAATCCATATATAGAGAAGCCTATTGTTGTTCCTGCTATATAGCAGCAAAAGCCAATCAACAAGACTTCGCATAGGAACAGCCGGGTTAATCTCTTTTTCTCCATACCCAATAATAAATAGCTTGCAAACTCTTTTGCCCGCTGCTTTAGCAGAAATAAGTCTATATATCCGACTAAAACTATCTGAATGGCTGCTATCAACAATGGCAGAGAAAACACTTGAAAACCGGCTGATTCTCCTATAATGGTTATACAATTAGATACCTCTATAATGGCCAAAAGGACGGTCATGGTAACAACATATAAAAGATAATTTATAAATGACCGCCTGGCATTACGGATTGACAACTTCAAGTACATCATGGCTTTCTCCCTCTATCCATTCTATTTTCTTCAAAATATCTGCAAAAAAGGTCTGTTTGCTTTCCTGTTCCCGGTTTAAGGACGTCTTTATTTCGCCGTCTTTCATAAACAAAATCCTGTCGCAATAGCTGGCTGCCATGACATCATGCGTGACCATCAATATTGTTGCGCCGTACTCTCTGCAAAGCATAGCAAGGGTATTTAAAAGCTGTCTGGCTGCGTGGGAATCTAATGCCCCGGTAGGTTCGTCCGCAAGTATAATATCCGGATTTACCACAATAGCACGGGCACAGGCGCAGCGCTGCCGTTGTCCTCCCGATACATCATACGGAAATTTATCTAATATTGCTGATATATCCAGCTTTTCAGACAAACTTTGAATTGTTGGGCGAATGCTTTCTTTGGAAACCTCTTTAATCGTCAAAGCAAGCGCAATGTTTTCATAGATAGTCAAAGTTTCAAGTAAATTGTATTCCTGGAAAACAAAGCCTAAATGTCTGCGGCGAAATTCTGCGGCAGCTTCGTCTGGTATATCCACTATATTCTGTCCGCTTATTCGTATCGTCCCATTTGTCGGCTTGTCTATTGTGGCTACTAAATTAAGCAATGTTGTTTTCCCGGAACCGGAAGCCCCCATGATTCCAACAAAGCTGCCGTGTGGTATCTGAAAACTTACATCGTTTACAGCTAACACTGAATTATTTTTTGTTTCATGTCCTGTCGAAACATTTTCATAGCGTTTGGAAACATTTTCAACCTCCAAAACATTTTCGGGGGGTGTATCATTTTCTTTTGATTCCCGGGAATGTACTTTTTCCCTATTATCGTGTCCTAACCAATTTGTAATCACGTCCATAAGTACCTCGTCTGCTCGTTCTTTCCATTTTTCTTCTGCAATGCACTCACCCGCAAAGAGTTCATTCAAAGTAACGTCTAAAAGGGTGCATAAAGGCAGAAACAAAGACAAATCCGGCATAGACCGTCCTGTTTCCCATTTTGAAATAGCCTTATCGGTTATTTCCAGTTTTTCTGCCAACTGGCTTTGCGTCCAGCCTTTTGCTTTCCGGCGTTCGGAAATAAAAGCTCCAATCTTAATTTGATTCATCATTTGGCCCTCCTGCTTGCGGTAAATTATATAAATCCGGCATAAAAATGAACACCTACCAACGGTAGAGTTGGATAAAACGGGGCTTTTTAACGCTACCGACAGTATAGTTCTGAACGGAATTTGACGAAATATGAGGAAATATGTACATTCAGATTATACCATTCCGCTATCTCTAAATCTATCTTGTTTGTGATATTCAAAAAAAGATATAGGGGTGAGCGGGATTCCGTAGCCTGTTATGTTCAGCTCCTTTGGCGCAAGTGCGCCGCTTGCCATGTCATGCGCTACAAGGGACGTACAATAATTGCCGATTGTGGAAGGGACATTGAAAATCACCGCCCGCAGATACTGCTTGATGTTGCGGATTGTCTTTCTCCGGGTGCAGACGATTTCCGGCATGAGGTCAACAATTTCGTCAAGCCTGTCCCCGTCAAACATCACATCCTGCATGAGAATGTCATAGTCGATATTGTTCTTGATGATCTCCCGGTAAATCTCGTATGCGCTGTTTCCCGGTATTTTTTGTTAAGAACAAAAATCTTTCCAGCCGCACAGCTGGAAAGATTTCAAATTCAGCACTTTGAACAATTAATGACTACAGGGTTCCCCTACCCGTGAAAAGTAACGCTGATAAAATTTAATAATACCCTTTTTGCCTTCAGACCTTGCACCGGCCTCCCTAAAGTGTTAGGATTAACTCACGGACGGGATTTTGTTCCGGAAAGGAGTACAGTAATACCATGAGTTATATCCGACACAAAGCCGAGGAATCCCTTGAGGATTACCTCGAAACAATACTGATTTTGGGCAGCCGCCTCTCTGTGGTGCGTTCCATCGACGTGGCAACCGAGCTGAATTTTTCAAAGCCGAGCGTGAGCGTCGCCGTCAAAAACCTGAAAAACCGCGGATACATTACCGTTTCAGAAGAAGGGTATCTTCATCTGACAGAGGATGGGCGAAAAATCGCGGAAAGCGTCTATGAACGCCACACCCTGCTGACGGACTGGCTGGTCCATCTCGGCGTTGACCCCGTAATCGCGGCGGGCGATGCCTGCAAAATGGAGCATGACATCACACCGGAAAGCTATGAGGCAATGAAAAAATGCATCCTGTCCATTTTGGGGCGTGATTGAATGGTATTGATTGAAAGCATATTGCGTAGAAATGACGAAAAGTGAATTTGACTTTAGGATGAACTGTTATGAATATCGAAGTCTTTATCTTTCAGACCTTATTTTCTCAAAGTTTCCGGCTTTGCCGGATGACAGGCTCCATTCATGGCGCAGCACCCGCAGCCGCAGGATGATTTTCCTTTTCTCTTTCCGCGTATCATACTGACAAGAATCGCCGCCGTCATGAGCACCAAAACCGCACTGATAATGATTGTCGCCATATTTTCCATAAGCCATGCAAGCATCGAACCCCCTCCTGTTTCCCTGTTACAAATCTAAAGGCGAAACCCGGCGCCCCGTATTATGACAGGACGCCTTTAGAAACGCTTTCTGCGCCGTTACTTCGCCATTTTCAGTTTCATATTTGTTGTCAGCTTTGTCGCCTCTTTATACGGTCTGAACAGCATATAAATCATGCCGCCAAGAATCACGACAGCCGCAAGCAGACCAATGACATTCAGGTTTCCTGTAAATGCCGAACCAATCTGGTAAACCATCAGCGCCACCGCATAAGCCAGTCCGCACTGGTAGCCGATCGCAAACCACGTCCATTTCGCATTGTTCATCTCCCGCTTGATGGCGCCGATTGCCGCAAAGCAGGGCGCACACAGAAGATTGAACACCAGGAAGGAATATCCCGCAACCTGACTGAACTTAACTTCAAGGGGCGCGTTTTGACTTATATGTCAAGGGCTTAAAGAGTTTCCGAGACCGCTCCTTTTATACTTTGGAGGTTTTTATGAATTTATCCTATCAGGCATTCTTTTCCTCTGAATGCAAACCCATATTTATGAATCTGCTCTGGAGAAAATCCGTCTGCGGCCAGCTTGGCATCATACTGCTTTTCTTCAATCTGGGTAAGAGCATTTGCGACCGTCTGTTCAAGGTCTTTTTCCTTCAAAGGTTTGTGCACCTTAAACTCAATGATGTATGCATCGTCCCGCTCTCTGTTTTTAGGAATCAGCATCACATCATAGCGGCCGAACCCGCTTTCTCTGTTTGAGGTAATCTCAAACCTTCCGGCAAGTTCAACCATCAGTCCCAGTACAAAACCGTGGTAAAACCGTTCGGGTGCATCGTCATTTGATGCACTTTTTGCAATATCAAAGCTCGAAAAGCTGTGCAGTGCAACCTGGTTTATAAATTCATTCATTCCATCCACATCATTCAGAAGGAGTGCTTTGATGAAGTTATTGTATGGCAATTCAGCATTTCCGCCAAACCAGTTTTTCACCATTTTTCTAAACATTCGTTTTGTCTCAAGGTTCGTGATGGTAAGGGTGTACCAGACATCCCCTTCCTCGCCTACGCCCTCCTCGTCGGTATCCAGTGTTCTGACTTCTAATACCTTCAGATAGCCTGTTGCAAGCAGGAGACTCCACACTGCGTCTGCGCTGCCGTTTAGCTGGTCAAACACAATCTTTTCGTCAATTTCTGCCTCAAAGCTTTTTCCCTGCAGAAGATCTTCCATGGTCTGTTTGAGGTTCGGGGTTCCTTCGCGAATCAGTTGGTTTACAAGTCCGTTCCCGCTCGTATTTGACCAATAAGTGTCATATTTTCCTTTTTCGTTTAAAAAGGACACAATTGACCAGGGATTATAGATATCCGTGCAGGTGCCGAATGTAAAACCGTCATACCATTTTTTTACTTTCTCTTTCTGTTCTCCCAGTCCGGCATCTTCAAGTGCAGTAAAAACTTCTTTTTCTGTAAATCCAAAAGATCTCATATATTTATCAGAGGTTGTTGTGATGACGTTCAGGTTATTCATGCCAGTAAAGATACTTTCTTTTGCTACTCTTGTGATTCCTGTGATCAGTCCACGTTCAAGGTATTCATTTGTCTTAAATGTGGAATTGAACAGGCTGCTGAAAAATTTAACGGTCTCCTCCCAGTATCCTGAAACCCATGCATCCTGCATTGGCGTGTCATATTCATCTAAGATAATAATTACTTTCTTACCATAATAGCGCTGCATGAAACCTGCCATTGAACGGATGGCCCCGGCAGCGAGTTCACTGTCCATTCTAAGCTCTATTTCCTGATAATATTTCTGTTCTTTTTTATTGAGCAGATTTCTCCCTAACAGGTATTCATTTTTATTATACAAATCCGTAATTACTTCTGTAATTTTAAACAGCATCTCTTTATATGATGCTGCTTTCACATTGGCAAAACTCAAAAAGATTACCGGAAAAGTCCCTTGAAGATTTCTGTACTGATAGTCCCCGTCAGGAGATTTTTCCTCCCATATCGACAGCCCCTCGAACAGATCACTTCTGTCTGCATACTTATTCGAAAAGAAACACTCTATCATACTCATGTTCAGCGTCTTTCCAAACCTGCGCGGGCGTGTGATCAGCGTAACCTGATCCGCATTTTCCCACCATTCCCGGATGAAATCTGTTTTGTCAATGTAAAAAATCTGCTGTGTTCTTACTGTCTCAAAGTCCTGATATCCGAGTCCTGCTCTGTTTTCGTTCATATGATACCCTCCCCACTGTTATCAGTATACATGATACGAACGTTTTTCACAACATCAGATCTGCAATATCACTCCCGTCATCGATCTCTGCGTTGACATCGATCTCATTGGCTCCATTATAGACAACTTTTCCTGTTTCACGCAGGACACGGTCTGCATAATGATCTGTGTCATACAGAGGGATAAATCCGTCTATACTGGTTTGGGCTGTTTGCGTAAAACGACAGGACAAGCCCGGATAAAGTCTGCCTGTTGGTCGGGTGCATGAAATATATGCTGTGGATCAGCTTTACACCCAGGAGCATATCATTGTGCCAGCCTCCTTCTTCGGTGCACAGTTCCCATTTTCCGGGTTCTTTTTTGCATTTGCTTTCATAAACATCAGAAAATTCGGGGCATCTGACAATATCCTGGCACATGTTTACGGAGGCCCTGTCCCTGTCGTCCCAGTAATCGCTTTTCCACTTGTCACTGCACTGCTTAATGTAATGAAGTGATAAAATCACAAACGATTCTGAAAGCTTCTTTTCATTCATTATGGCATCAAGCACTTCCTTTCTTGAAAAGCTGAAAGAATTTACCATATAGGTCATGGTATTGCTGAAATTCTCCATGGCTTTGTGTTTTTCCTCATAGTCCGTAAAACTCCCTGCTGATAAAAGCTTTTGTTTGGGCAGGTTTCCCTTTTTGTGTTGTCCATACGGAAGCAGGAAAACTGGGAGAAACGCGCCTGCATGAAGCTGCATCTTTTTAAAGTATGGCTTTCAAGGCACAGCGCAGAATACCGCATCCCTTTTCCCGTGCTCGTGGTGGAAAATGTGGCAATGGCTGTCAGCCTGTTCTCCATCCTTCAGGTACAGGAAAATCCGCTTTCTGTCTATTACTGCCCGGAGAACCTGCTCATGCTCTATGCGCCGTTTTCCTCCATTTACCGGTGCGAGGCGGACGATGAGGGGAGAATAAAGGCCGTAAGGCTTGCCATTGAGGCAGCTATTTAATGCAGCACGCTTACAAAAACGGTGCGGATTCATACGTTAGAACCGCACCGTCTTTTTTGACATACAGCCGGAAGCATTTTCCGGCATCAGTTATTATAAAATTTAAAGAATAGGCGTATTTTTACACTCTTCCATGCCTCTGTCGAGTGCGTAGAAAGACAGCTCGATCCCATGAATACAAAACAGGTTATACTCTCCAAATTAACGTACCGTAAATTTATGCGCAATCAAAAACCTCTTATCCTGCAGTTCTTCTATCTCCATCTCCATTTCACAAGACGATGCCCCCAGTTCTATCATGGCATTTTCCATATAGGCCTGCCTGTAATTATCTAACTGATATTCCTGATACCACTGTGCCAGCAGTCCTTCACTTTCTATCACATTATAAAAAGTATAGTTTCCCCTGCCGTTTTGCAGCATCTGTTCGTAACAATCCTTATAATATCCCTCCATATCCGTAATGACCTGCTCATCTGTCAATCCCAAATCTGCAAGGCTTCTAAGACCGTTATCCTCCGCTTCCCGCTCCAAATTCCGGTATGACTGTCCATTGCAGGGAGGCAGGTATACGGAAAGTTCCTGCCGGATATGGTTCCCGGCATAATCCTCGTCCGTTTTATTAAAATAATCATAAGTACCGTCACCTGTATCGTCCCATGTAGTATCCACATTATAAAATTCACCATCCAGCATGACGATATTCCATGCATGGCTTTCCCCTGCAAATCCCGTACAGTAATAACACGGGATGCCAAGCTGCTGCAAAATGTATTGAAATGCCCTCGCATATCCTGCGCATACTGTCTGCCCGTTTACCAACGCACTGTATGCGCTTTGGTTCATTTCAGCGCCCATATTATAAGCTATCCTGCTGATCAGCTCATCATGGACATACTTTTCTTTCTCGTAATCACTGGACAGCCCCTGTGCCTGTGAAATAATGATTTCCGCATTACTTTCAAAAGTACCCTGTGCATTTTCCAAGTCCCGTGCAGTGCGGTTAAATCTCAGGTCAACCTCCACACATCGCCCGTCCTTCCCGTATTTGCAGGCATATGCCGTATCCATCCAAAAAAGCTCCGGATGGTCGTTATAAACTGCCGAGAAGATATTTCTAAGCTGCCCTGCCGTCATCTCTTCAACAGGACGGAACTGGGAATAAACATCATTTGCATTTGCATAAATCTGACGATACATATGCTGTCCTTTATCATCCAGCATAGCATAATAGGGATAATACAAAGCATCAAACTCAAGTCCGTCCCCTGTGTTTCCGACATCAAGCCGGCTTTGGAGAACGGCTGCAGTCTCATCATCTACCTGCTCCCGTTCCTCCTGAACCTCCTGATAACCATTCCTGCCTGATACGTTTTCGGGAATGACAATGTTATCCCTGTCAGGCAGAATATAACCGGAAGTAACAGTCTCAGCAATGCTGTTACTGTTGGAAGTATCCATTATATCCGGTTCATCTGCGTCCCATATATGTTCCTGATCTGCCCTTTCAGGAACATAAAACGGCGTTTCCGATTCCTGAATAGTATCTTTTACCACGTCCTGCCCTTGTCCGGTAACCAAATTATCTTCAGCTGCTTCCGCTAATTCCTGCATTTCCGGATATAGCAGTGCTGCAACTTTTTTTGTAATATCCGGATTAAATGAACAGACAAGGACAAATGCACAGCCAAGTGCAAGTAAAACCAGGATAATATACATCAGTTTTTTTATAAATTTCATCCATTGTCCTCCGTCATATAAATGCAGGATTTAGCCGCCTCAACATCCAAAAATCCTCTGTGCCCTCCGCATGTTCTCCGATGCATCAATACCAAAAGGACATCTTCTCGTGCAGGAGCCGCAGTGAACGCAGTCCTCTCCTGTCACCAATAGCGCTGCATACCGTTCCCTCAATTCATCTGTCATCTCTTTTTCCGCCATGTCAGCCAGTTTCGTCACTTCAGCAATGTCAATCTTTTTAGGGCATGGCTGACAATGATTACAGTACATGCACTGGTTTGCGAACTGCCCCACCAGACTTTCCTGAATTTCGCTGAAATCCTTTTTCTCCTCGCTCGCTGTCAGATATGCCAATGACTGATTCAACTCATCTACGTTTGCAAATCCCGGAACGGGACAAGCCACCTGCGGGAACGAAAGGACATAGCTGATACACTGGACAGGCGTAAGGCTTAATAAGCCTTTCAGTCTCCCTTCTTCATGGCTTTTGAGAATATTACCCGCTGCAAATGGTTTCATGGCCACAATCGGTACGCCCTGCTTCCCACAAAGTTCATAAAGTTCCTGCTTTGATGGATATGCCGCCTTTTCCTCCTCTGTCATGGATTTTACCTCCCGGCCCTTCATCCTTGCATCCGCCGTATCCTGCGGAAGAAGATTAAACAGTGGATTGACCGGAAACATCAGCACATCAATCTTTCCGCTCTTTACCGCATTCAGTGCAATCTTCGTGTTATGGCTGCTAAGACCGATAAATCCCACGCGCCCGGTATCTTTTAACTCTTTGGCATAGGCATACATCCAGCCATTTAGTATTTCATTCAGATCTGCTTCATCATCACAGTTATGCAGAAACAGAACGTCTATGTAGTCTGTATCCAGCTTTTCATAAAACTGCCGCAGAAAATCTTTGCAAAGCGCTTCATCCCTTGTTTTTACATACTGTCCGTCTTTATCGGCACATCCCAGATGCCCGGCCAGGCATATCTTATCCCGGACTCCCTTCAATGCCTTTCCGTAATATTCCCTCGTTGTGGGAGTCCCTACAAACAAATCGAAGTAATTGATTCCTGCATCCACGGCAGCACGCACCAGATCAAAAATCTGTTTCTCATCTGCTGTCCACACATATTCGCAGCCCATGCCGATAGCGCTTACCCTTAGCCCTGTCTTTCCAAAATCCCTGTAAATCACTTACTGCTCCTCCTTCCATCAGTCGATGACATTGATTTTCATATTTCTATATTCACTATTTAAGGAAAAACTGTCCCTTATACCCTCTGTCAGATATATATCTCCATCTTCCATAATCAGGATCATTTCATAATTCCGGTGCTGTCTCCAGTAATCCTGTGCATTTTCCAATCCCATGACAAAAAGCGCAGTAGAAAGCGCATCACACAATTTCCCTTCACTGGCGATGACTGATACCGAAGCAATGCCGTTTTCCACCGGATGCCCTGTTGCCGGATCAATAATATGCCCATACACTTTTCCATCCTCTCCAATGAAAAAACGCTCATAATTTCCGGAAGTAACCACCGCCACGTCTGAAACCTGAATGATTCCAAGTACGCCACCCGAAAAGGGATCTTTCAATCCGACACGCCAGTCACTCCCATCCGGCTTTGTCCCGATTGCCTGAATATTTCCCCCTATGCCAAGCAATGCAGCGGTAATACCACGTTCACGCAAAATCTGTGCCGCTTCATCCCCTGCATATCCTTTCCCCACGGCACCCAGATCAATCATACCACCGGGTTCCATTTGAATTTGGTCATTATTCAATTCAACTTTATCGTAACCGACTTTTTCTAAAAGTTCCGCAGTTTTCCAGTCCACTGTTACAGTCTGCCCGCTGCTGTGATTGACCGCATAGACATCACTGTTTTTTATCTGTAACAGACCATAATTCCTCCAGCTCCCTTATTTTGTATTCCGCTGCAAGGATAGCCGGCTCTGCATCCGTCCCGTATGCCGTAAAAGTCATGTATGTATCCATTGCAAAAAAAGACTCCGAATGCTCCGCCATATCCTGATTTTGTTTCCATGAACATCCGCCGATACCCAACATCAGCATACACATCATGCAACAAATTTTGATTTTCTTCATTTCTCATTCCGCCCCTTGCCAATCATTCTTAGGCCCACACAGACATAATTCCCAATCCATATAAACAGTCCCATAACCGCAATATAATCCAGGTAGAAAAATACCAGTGGTTCCTCATAATCGAAAAAGACAAAATGGCTCCTGAGCAGCATATAAATTCCGATCTCTCTCCTTATAAAAGCGTATACGCCATATCCTGCAATCACCAGTGCCAGAATGCGCAGCACCCACTTCCGTACTGCAGACGGTTTCGGGAAAAACTTCTTTGCCATTCCCATCATCATGCTCCAATGAAACCCAAGATGAACGGACATCAGTACAAATCCCCAATAAGCGGAAAGCATATGCAGATTCCTCGCAAAAGAACGCCCGCCTTTTATGGGAAGAAAAGACAGCGCATGACGGGACAGGATAATTCCGCTTACCATTAAGCCGGCCATTGCGCAAAGTATCAATAATACAAGTCCTGTCTGCATGATGCGCACAGGATTGTATCTCCCTCTTAGAAGGTTTCTGATCCAGCTGCCGTTTAAGATATGGTGGATGACAAAAAGGACAAACATTCCAATGCCGATCCATTCATGGGCTGCCTGTCCGACCAGCTCATATGCCATGAGTAACAGCAGCGCCGCCGTCATTCCAATATCAACTGCCAGTTTTAAAATCATCTTCGGTTTCATTCCGGTTCCCTCGCATTTCTAACGGATAAAATTTGTAAATACAGGCGTTTCCTGTTCCGGCAGTTCTACACCAACCTTGCGCGCCACCTCTTTACAGCGCAGCATATACGCCATATTCCTGCCCAGAACCCGCATGGTATATAGTCCCTCCGCATCCTGTCTTGCCTGCTCTGCATTTGCACCGTGGATCATGTTCCAGTAGCGGGAAGATACCACAGGCATTTCCTGAACGGTAAAATATTTATTTAGCTGGTCAAATGTCACCGTTGTACCGGCCCTGCGTGCGGAAACGACTGCCGCTGCAGGTTTCATGTAAAACGCCTTATTCCCGTTTCCACGCAATTCAGAGTAGAACAGCCGGTCCATAAAAGCTGTCATATTTCCGGTTGCGCCTGCATAGTGGACAGGGCTTCCAAACACAAATCCGTCCGCCCCATACGCTTTCTCCCGGAAACAGTTTACTGCGTCGTCAAAAACACAGCAGCCCTTTTCCCCGCATTTCAGACAGGCAATACATCCCCCTATGGGTTTATTGCCAATCCAGAAAATTTCTGTCTCAATACCCTCTTTATTCAAGGTATCTGCCACCTCGCAAAGCGCCGTATAAGTACAGCCTTCCTTATGGGGACTGCCATTTGCTAAAAGTACCTTCATTGCTTCTCCTCCTATCATTTTTATATCTTTCTGTTTTGGGGCTGATAATTCAGGCGTAGCCCCCCGTCCCCTATCTGCTCTGTTTCCCTTAATAGGAACTCTACCGGTTCGCCTTCCGTAAAGGACTGAATCTGTGTAAATAAAGATGTCGTACCGCAGCCGCCATCCGTTACCGGCGCCAAAAACAGGCTGAGTTCATCGACCATACCAGCCTGAAGAAAACTCCAGTTCACGATACCTCCCCCACAGATCAGCAGCTTTTCGATGTGAAAAAGTTGATACAGCTTTTTCATTGCCACCTCACAGTCCAGTTCCTTTTCACCTGCAATAATATAGGAAACTCCTGTTTTCCGCAGACAGGCTTTATAAGCTGCCGGAGTGGAAGCCGTCAAAACCTCTATCACATGAGCCGGCGCTCTCCCTTTATTGCAAAATATCCCCGATTCCCATCCGATTTCACCGTCCACATCCACTGAAACAAAATACAGGTCTGCCCTGTCATCCGCCACAAAATCCCCTTCCGGCACTTCCTCCGTTTCTTCCAATACAGGCTTTCGGAAACTGGTAAATTCCTTTGTTGTAGTGGTTCCATACAGTAACGCTCTCGCATTCATCTCTGTCCGGTATCTCCCATACTCTGCACCAAGGACTCCTGCTGCTTCCGTCCCCATAAACGGCCCTGTTATCTTTCCGTCTAAGGAACTTAAAATATGGCAGATTACATACGGTCTTTCCATTCAGCTTTTTCCTCCTCAGATACCTTTCCCAAGTTTTTCCGCCTCATTTTTATTCGTTGCCATTCCCGCATATTCAAAACCATAGAGCTTTGCAAAACGGTTCATGGTATACTCGCCCGCCTCCAGCATCCATTTTTCAGGAGCTGCGCCTTGAAACAGAAAATATAATTTTCTCCCCGAAAACACGCCATTTTCCACTAAACCATAAAAACGGTCAAGCACATTGCGCACGGAACCGCAGATATTGTGCCAGTACAGCGGCGAACCGACCACGACCACTTCCGCTTCTTTCATCTTTGCGATAACCTCCACAAGTTGGTCGTCCTCAAACGTCTGTCCATAGCTCCCAATCCGGTAATCTGTCAGGTTTAAGGTTTCATACTCTTTCCCTGCCAAAAGCGCTTCCGCCAGTGCAGCCGTGTTTCCTTTCTTATTCGGGCTTCCGTTAATAAATAAAATTTTCATCCTGTCTTCCTCCATTTTCTTTATATAAGATTTGAATTACTATAACCTGCAATAGACGAGCGCCTACTTTTCCTCTGCCCACAGCCAGATCAAACCGTTATAAATATACTGCAGGGCGGCATTCCCATCATGCGCATTTCCCTCCTGCACCCGGTATGCCAAATTACCCGCCCTTTCATTATCCGCATCAACAAAAATACCGCCAGGCGCATTTATCATTGCCTGAATCTGATTGGTAAATGCCGCATAAGCAAAGTCCTCCGTGCCGGACATGGCATAAATAAAGAAATCCTCAGAGCCATATCCCGCTTCCGTCACCAGCAGCTCCATATACGCCCCGTCAGAGGTCAGATTGCCGCTGGACGGCAGAAAATACCGAAAATAGTCCATGCAGTATTGGAACGTATGCCATGTAGTGACCGAACCCATGGAAAATCCGGCAAAAGCACGGTGGCTGCGGCTTTCCGTCAGTTCCTGCCAAGAAGTCCCCTCTGCGTAGGTACGATACTTTCCCTCCACAGCCGGAATCAGGTCATTCATCAGTTCGTTGTGATAATTGTCCGTCAGCCGCAGCGCCAGACCATAATCCGCACTGTCCTCCGGACTCGTATTGTTATAGGTCGGACATACCACGATTACCGGCGTCATTCTCCCGTCCTGTATGGCATGGTCAAGTACATTTTTCAATTCATGCGGGTTTTCCGGCGTGCCAAGATATGTCTCCTCATTGCTCCATCCTCCGTGCATCAGGTAAAGCACATTGTATTGCTGTTCTCCCGAATAGCCATATGGCAGATATACATATGCCGTTTTTGTGAGCTGAGTGGTCTGAGCTTCATAACTCATGGATTCCCATGTCTGGTATTCTAATCGCTCCACTGTCCCCTGCTCTGATGCCGCTCCAAAATATTCCTCTGGTATCTGCTCCAGTTCTTCCGGTATTTGCCCCGAACCCGTCTGTTTATTCATAGGAACCACGTCCTCCTCTGAGCCTGTAGTTTCTTCCTTTACAGTATCCGCATTTTCTGTCTCTGCCGAAATAACTGTGCTGTCTCTGTATTCTGTTTCTGTCTGCCTCCCGGAACATGCCGTACACAATACAGCCAATGTCAGTGCCAGTATCCGGCTCATCCTGCGTTTCATGCGAATTACCCTCCCTGCTAATATCCTAATCCTCCGAGCCAGTCCGCCACATCACCGACCGCTCCTGCCACATCTCTTTCGCTGACGGTAAAACCGTCTGTGATCACTTCCGCATCCGGCTCCAGATCCTGAATGGTTTCAATGGTTCCTGAAAAGCGGCTTCCGTTATGCACATTAAAAGGAATAATCGTCTTCCCCGAAAAATCATATTCATCAAAAAAACTATATAGAGCCTGCGGCATATCATACCACCATGTAGGATATCCGATAAAAATAACATCATAATCGTCCAGATTTTCTATATGGCTTGTCAGCTCCGGCCGCGCGTATTCCTCCTGTTCTTCTGCAGCATAATCTATTAACGCACCGCCGTCTCCGGGATAATCCACGGATGTCTGTATGGAAAAAAGCGTCCCGCCCGTCTGCGTCTGAATCATATCTGCCACTGCCCGAAGACGGCCTTTTGCCTCCCCGTCCACTGTTGTCACGCTTGCGGAGGAAACCACATCCACATCACTGTTCTCACCTGCGGTAAAATAGGCAATCAGGATGTTACTGCCATCTGTATCTGCTGTTTCCATCTGTGCTCTGTCTTCAGCGGACATATTATCTTCCTGATTTCCTACACCGTTTTGTTCTGCTTCATCTGATACCGGAGGCTCGCTTCTGTTTCCTGCAGGCGGCTCTGTGCTTCCACATCCTGCTGTATGCACCGCAAGAACCACACCCATCAAATATACTCCCCATTTTTTTCTGTTCTTCATTGTCAACACTCCTTAATGATCACTCCTTCGGAATACCCGAACTTCATTTTGCATCACTTTCTTTTATTATAGAAAAATCGAGGCCTCATAAGAAGTCTCGATTTGTTTATCAGTTTATACCTTAAACTTATAACTGATTTATAATGTTCCTGTCAGTTTTTCACAGCTTCTCTCATCTGCTTTCGCCAGATATTCCTAACTGACTCTTTCTGCCGAACGTTACCAGTAGAGTCTGATCTCCTTGGAATCAGCCTTCTGTTTCATATACTTCCTGAATCATTGGAAATGTACTCCACGCTTTCGGCCAGCCACAGTAAAATGCAAGCTGTGTCACGATTTCGACCGCTTCCTCTTTTGTAATCCCATGTTCCTTTCCAAGTACCAGATGGGATTTTAGCTGTGGGTACAGTCCCATATGCACTAACTTTGTTACTGCATGAGATGCTATAATAAAGTTGTAACGGGAGTGGCTAATGAGATATAATCAAAAATATAAGGAAAGAGGTACTCATTATGTCACAAAACTACACACCCGAATTTAAGAAGAAGATTGTCCGCCTTCATGAGGAAGAAGGACGAACCTACAAAAGCATCACCGCAGAGTACGGTGTATCCAAAGCCAGCATCTCCAAATGGTGCAGCGAATTCAGCAAAGAATGCCAGGCAAGCCTTCAAGCCAAAGAAGATTATGACTCTATGAAGGAGAACCTCCGTTTAAAGCGGGAAAATGAAGAATTACGCAAGGAAATTGCATTCTTAAAAAAAGCGGCGGCATTCTTTGCAAAGGAAATCGGTTAGAGGCTTACCGGTTTATTGACCAACACCATGAAGAATTCGGCACCCGCTGGCTGTTACGGCGCCTGAGGATCTGCCCGAATGCCTATTATAACTACCGGAAACACCGGAAGGCGGATTATTACGCCAAAAAAACAGCAGTCCAGGAAAAGATTGCGGAAATCTACCACAGGCACAAAGGTGTTGACGGTTACCGCAGCATGACGGTCTATTTAAGGCGCGAAGGGTATGGCTACAGCACCACGACCATCCATAAATATATGAATACTGAGATGGGCCTGCATTCCATCGTCCGCCCTAAAAAACCCGGGACAAAGCCTGGGAAGGCGCATATAATATTCGGGAACAAGCTAAAGCAGGACTTCCATGCGGACAGACCAAACCAAAAGTGGTGTACAGATTTCACATATCTATTTCTGAAAAATGGGGAAGTTCGTTATAACTGCACCATCATAGACCTTTATGACCGCAGTGTGATCGCCAGCATAACAGACCAGCACATCACCAGCGGCCTGGCAATCCGCACGCTGAAGAAGGCACTGGATTCACAGCACCTTTCAAAAGGCGGGCTGATCCTGCACAGTGACCAGGGAAGCCAGTATACATCAAAGGCTTTCATAGAGTTCTGCGGGTCTGCCCATGTGACCCAGAGCATGAGCAAAGCCGGATACCCATACGATAATGCGCCAATGGAGAGGTACTTCAACACCCTGAAGAACGAATGCACCAACCTGTATGAATTCAGGACGGAGGAGGAACTGTACCAGACTGTGGAGGAATTCGCCTATGCGACCTACAATCATGTGCGTCCACACAGCTATAACGGCTACCGCACGCCATACCAGGCGCGGACAGCAGCATAAGGAGAGGCGGGAAACAGCGAAGAAGGAATCGTGTCTGACGGACGAACCCGCAGGAAAGGTGCGGGACGCAGACCGTTTGTGGAACATCATCCGGATGTCATAAAGGCTATTGAAAAGATTATTGACGGGCGGACTTACGGTGACCCCTCAAAAATGCTCCACTGGGTTCCACAGAGCATGAGCCTCCGAAAAATCGAGGCCATCCTGATTGATGAATACGGGATACAGGTCAGTTATGTCAAAGTGTCCCAGCTGCTCACAGACATGGGGTACAGCAAGCAGGTGAACCAAAAAATGCTGCAGGCTGGCGAGCCGAGCCCTGACCGTGATGAGCAGTTTGGGCTCATCAACGATCTGGCAAAACAGTACCTTGAAGCAGGTGATCCTATGATCTCCGTTGATACAAAGAAAAAGGAGAACATCGGCAATTTTAAGAACAACGGAGCAGAATACCGTAAAACCAAGGATCCGCGTAAAGTGTGGGATCATGACTTTCCTGTTGCTGAATTGGGAAAAGTGAATCCTTATGGCGTTTATGTGTTGAACAGCAATACTGGCTTCATCAATCTTGGCACTGACCATGACACGTCAGAATTCGCTGTTGCCAGTATTGCGGCATGGTGGGATTCCTGCGGGAAAAATTCGTTTCCAGAAGCCAGGAGAATCTACATAACATGCGATGGGAGCGGCAGTAATTCATCTCGCAGCCGGGCATGGAAATGCGGATTGCAGAAACTTGCGGATTACACCGGTCTTGAGATCATGGTATCGCATTATCCTCCGGGGGCATCCAAGTGGAACAAGATAGAACACAGGATGTTTTGCTATATTTCCAAAAATTGGCAGGGTAAGCCGCTCATTGACATTGAAACCGTTGTCAGTCTGATATCCAACACAACTACTCAAAATGGTTTAAAGATAGACTGCCTTGTAGACAACAATGTTTATCCAATCGGACGGAAAGTATCTGATGACGAGCTTGCCCAAGTCAACCATATTCCATATGAACGATTAGGCAGGTGGAATTATACTATTATGCCAAATTGCAAGGAATAATTTATTAACAGTTCCTAAGCAACAATCCAATATATTTTTAGCCACAAGTGTTACAAAAAAGCTTGACCACTACAAATCAAAGAGGGTGAATTTTATGGATACAAATGATTTAGTAAAACTACTGCCATCAGGCTATGAACAGGCATGCTTTGAGAAAAAAGCAATTACGAGAAAGCGGACAATTAAAAATCCTCTTGATCTGCTGCGCCTGATCCTATTTTATCTATCCGGCAATAAGTCATTAATTGATGTAAGCCAGTTTGCTTTGATAAGCGGCATCGGCAAAATAAGCGATGTCGGTTTTATGAAAAGGTTTGTAAAATGTAAGGACTGGATTATCTGGCTTACACAGCATATTCTGCCGAATCCAGTCATTCAGTATAAGAAACCCGAATGGCTGAAGCCTTACCGGGTTCTCGCCATTGATGCGTCAGACATTGTAGAAAAAGGCGCCGTAAAAAAACTGTGGCATCTGCATTATGCGGTGGATATATTTTCCTTAACCTGCAGCCAGTTCAAAATAACCGGACAGTCCACCGGAGAAAGCCTCAAAAACTTTACGCTCGCCAAAGGATGCCTTGTCATAGCTGACCGTGCATATGGGACGATAAAAAGCATGGAGCACTGCCTGGCTGCGGGAGGGGATTTTATTATCCGGATCAAAAATAAAGCTTTCAATATCTATGACGCCGGCGGCAGGAAGCTGGTTTTTGCTGACTGGCTGCGTACAGTTGGGGAAACTGCCGAGGAATTAAACGCATATGTCAGGAACAGTGAAAAAAAACTGGTTCCCTTAAGGATCTGTGCCTGTAAAAAAACAAAGGCGGAAATCGCTGCCGAAAAGAAGCGCATCAAAAAGATGGAAAGCAAAAAACAGATGAAGCTGAGTGATGAAACAGTATTCACGCACAACTATATGTTTGTGATTACTTCCCTGCCAGCGGAAATATCCGCGGCGGAAATTCTTTCCTGTTACCGTCTGCGCTGGCAGGTGGAGCTTGTATTTAAAAGACTAAAGTCGCTGCTTCAATTAGGCAGTATCCCAACAAAGACAGAAGAAGCCGGGGAGGTCTGGATTAATGGGAAAATCCTGCTGTCACTTCTCACTGAAAAATATCTTGGGGATATTGATTTTTCCCCCTCTTGGAGCATCCGCAGAAAACCGGAGCATATGGAGGGAGACGAAACTTGTATCCTTTATAATTTTTATGATGATACTGCCAAACATTCAGACAGTGTCTTTTGATATTTTGGAACTGGTGAAGATGTCATTTATTGAGAAGCGAAAAAACGTCCGACAGCAGCTTCTATGTTTTTTGTAAAGTTAGTGCGTATGCGGCATATCCCCGACTTACCGGATCGCGCTTGAAAAGGATTCGCCCGTTATCGTATGGGATTTCCATTCACTGCTCGTCATGGTGCAGATGTGCTTTTCTTTTATGCTCACAGATAAGGACAGTGATATGCGTATGTGCAAACATTGTAAGAAAGCCTTTGTAGCAAGCCGGAAGGGGAATGAGTTTTGCAGCCAGAAGTGTAAGAACCAGTTTAATGTTTACAAATCAAGGGAAAAGAAAAAAGGGAACAAATCGGATAACCGCTAAAAAATGCTTGCGGCACTCTGAATATTGTGGTATATTGAACATAAAGAAGGACATCTGCGCTAACAGATGCCCAACAGGAGCTACCGATAGACGGTTAGCCCAGTTAAATGATTATGACAAAAATAGTCGCCTCACTTTAGCGGAGCAGGGCGGCTATTTCTGTGTCTTGTTACTATCCTTACCGATAGAGTATCCTATTCCGAAGCAGGTCAAGCCGAAGCTCAGCACTGCAATAAGTCCTAAAATATCCATTGGCTCAGCCCTCCTTTCTCCAGATTCCCTTGCGGGTTTCTATGTAATCGGAGGGTCACAGTCCCTCCGGAGAGAGCTAACCGCCTACCATCTTGGTATTCCCAAATAAATACTACCATAATTCGACAGGAAGTTCAATTTAATTTTTCACTATCCACTGTACGAAATTCTGGCTATAAAAAGAAACGGGCAAGCCGTAGCAGACTGTACGGTGAAAACCCATTTCTTACTGTCAATCATAAACTATTTCTTCCATCCTGCCAATCCCCAATTTTGATTTTTTCAGAATACCGCCATTGGCATTTTTAATGCAATGGGGGGACTTTGTTCCCCCTTGACCGCTTCATAACAGGATACGCAGATAATGTCAAGACCGCCGCAGGCGAGGCGCAGGGTTGTTTCACGAAGGCTTCCAAACGACATCATTTATTATGAACTTGCTGTCAGTCTGTTCGGAATCTGGACATCCTGCCGCCTTCACAGCTTTTTTTCTTTTCAGTTGTCCACATCTGAAAAAATGCGCAAAACATCCCCTCTATCTTATTTAC
>KE159531.1:88004-139306 GCA_000403215.2 Lachnospiraceae bacterium A4 | reverse complement strand
GCTCCTGCACCCAATCCGGGTATCTTTTTTCTGCTGCTGTCATAATATCCTCCTTTCTATATAGGTAGCATATACCTATATTATATAAATATTATACCTCTACAGGGCGAAAAAGTCGAGGGATATGGAAAATATGTATAGCTTCCATATCCCTCGTAAAAATGCCGTGTCTATTAGTTTCAATTATTCTTCGTGAAACAACCCTGAGGCGAGGCGGAGCTGGTGTCTTGACATTATCTGCGTATTCTGCTACAAAACCGGAATTGTGTTGAAATATTTTAGCAGAAATACAGACTGCCGTATCAAAATGACAGCCTGTACGATTTTCGGTGATTTAGCATTAAAGGGAATATATCAGATCATGCAGCACTACTTCCTCCGCCCTGCTCCTGATGCTGTTCATTTTTTGGAGCCAACATAGCCAGTCATCGGATTTAAGCTGCTCCCTCACTCCCTCTTTCTTTGCCATCTGCCTTACAAGCTGGTCCATCATCTCATTACATTCTTCATCAATTTCCACAAGATGCTTCCATAAGGTTTCTGACAAAATCATATACGAATAAATGCCCCTGTGGTTTTCCTCTAAAAAGCGCTTCCTCATCCGTCCATACTTCCCGATCTGATATTCCGTTGTATCCGAAAGTTTGAGGTCTGGAATCAGATAGTCACCTTCCCAATGATAAGTAATTTCCATATACAACCGCCTTCCTTTGTGCTAAACTGTTTACAGATACGAATAAAAGAATTTATCACCTTCTCCCTTTACCACAACATCTGCAAGTTTCCATTCACCACAAATGAGCCAGCCGCATATGTTGTATTTTCTGTGAGCAATGAGCCAAGCTGACATACTTGTATGTCAATTTGGCGAATGCCGCAAGAGTCAGATTCTTGCATCTGACTAGCAGATGCGCATTTCCGCTAAAATACTGCGTTTTACGGAAATGTTTACATCTACAGTTCACAACATATCACATCATTCATGTAGGACGCCGCCGTATCGAGCAGCCTGTAACCGGTCTTTATCGCGTCATAAACAACCTGTTCACACTGTGCCGCATCCGGAATCTGGAATACGCCAAATCCCTCAAGCGGCATTTTTGTTCCTGTGTTCAGTGTTAAAAATTCCATGATATTTTCCTCCTGTCATATGATTCTTGTTTAGAGAGTCCCTTATGTTCTGCATGCGGAAAATACAGAATCAGTTTACCAGTGCGGTAAAGGTAAACTGGATCAGTTTCCATTCCCCGTTCCGGTTTTGGTAAACCTCCGTGGTCATAAAATGGTGGGTAGTCTCTTTACCGCCCAAAAGCAGACTGTAATCCACATCTGTCATGCAGACAGAGGTATCGCCCCATTCTCTGACTTCCTGCCCGTGAATATCAATTTGGGTAGGCTGGAAAATCTTTTTATCAAAAGCCTCCATTTCTTCATCCAAACCGCAGCTCATGCCGATGTGGACAAACCAGCAGTCCGGATCACAGGCTTCGCGCATTCCTTTGGAATCCACCTTCTCTAATGACTGCCAAAATTTTTGTGACTGTTCGATAACTTTGTCTTTCATGCTTCTCCTCCTGCAAAAATGCCGTAATGCTACAACGGATATTTTCCTCGTTATTTCTCCATATTGTCTTCCCAAAACTGCACCGCATTGTCAAACCAGCCTTCCGCCACAGTTCCCTCTCCCAGTCCGAATCCATGCGGTAATCCCTCAAAAACCTCTATCTCAGCATTCGTTCCCTGCGCCTGTATCCGACTGATCCGCTCTTCCATAATCCCGTAGTAAGCAATCCCGTCACTCGTACCGACACACGCATAAGTAGGCGGTTCCGCTCCTGTCACCTCTGACAACCCCGTATACTGCATGATAACGGCGCCCGGTTTCGGATAATCCACCTCGCCAAATGCAGCCGTTCCATAGCTTCCAATCCATGCCGCCATGCGCGCGCCCGCAGAGCCGCCCCAAAGGGAATAATCGGACACGTCCACTCCCAATTCTTCCGCATTTTCATGGATAAAAGCGATTGCCCTCGCCAGATCCTCGCAGGCCGTCTGCGCGCCTGGGCGATAGATGAGCGCAAAGGCATTATAGCCCTTTTTCGACAACTCCAGTGCATGGGGAAAGCTGTCGTGCATGGCAGCCACATAAACAAATCCGCCGCCCGCATTGGTAACGGCAAATTTTTCACCGGGCGTTCCACGGAAAAAGAACAGTCCGGTATCCTCTTTCGCCGGGTCCGCTGCCTTTTCCTCCTCCGTGTAAATGTCATAAAAAATCTGTTCTCCCGATGCCGCCTGTTCTCTCAGATAATTTGCTATCTCAACCGTCCTGTCGGGACTGACATAGGAATACCATGTGAGGATATTTCCCACATCCCCCAAGGTCAGGCTGTCACTGATCGATCTGTCTGCCGGAAAGATTAGTCGTCCATAATCCCCAAACACCGGATCATGGATCACATCCCACACCTTTGTATCCGCCGTAAACACAGTCTCATTTCCTCCTGCCACACCCTCGTTCTCTATCACTTCACCACTGTTTTCCGTCAACGTACCGCCAGTCCCGGACAGCGACTCCTCATCTTCCACAAGCTCAATGGTAATGATATCTTCATATTCCTCAAGCATGGAAGCATCTGATGTCATCTTCCCGATTGGTACAACAGGCACCACCGTTTCCCTGCGGCTTGCCTCGTAAATCATCGCAATGGACGGTCCTTCATCCCAATAGGCCAGCGAACCCGGTTCATATCCGTATCCCGGCGTACCTTTCTGTTCAATCTGTTCCGTCAAGTCAAAGGCTCTTGCAAACCCCGGCGCGGCATGCCATGTTTCTGTTGTGATTGGGAGCATTTCGGCAAATCCCTGTGCTGTCGAATTATCATATAATACGCCGTCTAAAACCGTATCTCCCAACCTTATGCGGATGGCGCACATGACCTCCTGCTCCGGCAGTTCCTCCGCCGGTCCCGTCTGCACGGAAACTGAACCGGCATGACTGGATGAAGAACATCCTGCCATGCCAAGTGCGAATAATCCCATCGAAAGAAATATCAAAATCCTTTTTACCATAGCCTCTCCCTGTTACAACTTACGGTACAAATACTTATTTCTGCCCGTCTACATCCGGTACCATCTTCACATACCCTTCAAGCATCTGGGGCGTACTCGTATAATATCTCTTATTCTTATCAACAGCCGCCACCTGCGCCATCTCCTCGTCCGTCAGTGCAAAATCAAACAGGTCAAAATTATCGCGGATATGATCCGGGTTCTTGGAACCGGGAATCACAATATTGCCCGCCTGAATATGCCAGCGCAGGATAATCTGCGCATTACTCTTTCCATATTTTTCAGCCAGTTTTGTGAATACCGGCTCGCTGGTCAATGCCTTATCGCCATGTCCGAGCGGATACCACGCCTGAATTACCATGCTCTCTTTATTAAGAAAGGCTTTCAGTTCCTTTTCCTGAAAATAAGGATGCACTTCCGTCTGCAGGATGGCAGGCTTTACTTCACAGGTATCCAGGATTTCCTGAATCTGCTCTTTGTTGAAATTGGAAAGCCCGATTGCTTTTACCTTTCCCTCCTTATAAGCCTTCTCCATCAGCCGGTAGCCCGCCAGATAATTGCCCGCAGGCTGGTGAATCAAAAGCAGGTCAATGTAATTGGTATCCATCCTTTGAAGCATTTTTTCCACTGCGTCCTCCTGCTCATAGAACGCCGGCCAAATCTTAGTTTCCAGAAAAGTTTCCTCTCTGGGTACGCCGGACTTTTTCATAGCCCTGCCCACAGCCTTCTCATTCACATAGGCATTTGCCGTGTCAATCAAACGATAACCGCCCTGCAACGCGCTTAATACGGAAGCCTCCGCTTCATCCGGGCTTAACAGGAAAGTTCCGATGCCTGCTACGGGCATTTCCACACCGTTATTTAGTTTCACATATTTCTGTTCACTCATTATCGACTTCTCCTTTTTTATACTTTTTAACCGAGATTACATAGCAAATCTCACAATCGAACTTGTTCAATTTTGTTACATACACTCCATCAAAATCTCATACACCTCATCCCTGCCAAGCTCACGGGGATTGCATTTGATAATGTTGCAGGTATCAGCCACCTTGCGCAGCACTTCCGGCGTGATCTCCACCTTTGACCTCAGTTCGCCCATTTTGGTCGGAAGTCCGCACTCTTTTATGAAATCGCTGAGCGCCTGTATTCCCTCCTCTGCTGTATCTTTTCCAAATACGGCTTTTGCAAACCGTTCAAATTTTTCTTCCGCATCCTTCAGAATATGCCTGTAATAAGCGGGATGGATCACCGCAAGCCCCTGCCCGTGGTTACAGTCCGTAAACGCTCCAAGCTGGTGCTCGATCTGATGCGCCTGAAAGTCCGTAACCCTGCCGACTTTCAGAATCCCGTTCTCCGCCATAGCCGAGTCCCACATCAGATTGCTTCTCGCCTGCATATCATTTACATCCGCAAGCAGACGGCGCATATTGACCACAGTATTGCGCATGACCGCCAGCGCCAGGTCATCAGAAACATTGTCCTGATCGGAATTGCCAAGATACGTTTCCATCGCATGGCTCAACGTATCGAAAGCGCCGGAGATCACCTGTATCGCTAGAACAGAAGCTGTCAGTTCGGGATTAAGAACCGCAAAAGAAGCATATGCGCCGAACACACCGGTTTTGCTCCCTTTCTCCTCATTGGTAATAACTGCGCCGCAGTTCTGTTCGGCTCCTGTGCCGGAAGCGGTAACCACCGCCCCCATCGGCAGATACTCCGCCGGAAATTTACCCTCCGAAAACTCCATTTCCCAGATGTCCTTGTCTGTTTTTGCCTGCGCCGCTATGATCTTACAGCAGTCAATAACGGAGCCTCCGCCTACCGCGAGGATAAAATCCACGCCCTTTTCTTTCGCTAACGCCGCGCCTTCCTGCACCTTAGCGTAGGTAGGGTTGGGCATAATGCCCGGAAAATCTACAACTTCCTTTCCTTCCTTTGCAAGCAGCTCCTTTACCCTGTCATAGATGCCGTTCTTCTTCAGGGAAGCGCCGCCATAAGCGAGCATCACTGTCCTTCCATGTCCGTTTAACTCCGCCTGAAGCGCCTTTTCCAAAGAGTTCTGTCCAAAGTATACTTTTGTGGGATAAGTGAAAACAAATTCGTTCATTACAACGTCCTCCTTTTTATATTCATCAGCAGCATAACAATATACGGGAAGAACGCTGTTTTTGCGTTCTTCCATGTGAGTAGGTTCCGCCCTTTGGAACCGTAGAATTTCTTAGCGGGTGTTTTTAGACCGCTTAGAAATTCTTCTCACATTGGTGCCGCCGAATACCTCTGACATTTCCATCGCATCGAGCTGTTTATCCAAAACCGCAATCTCTTTTTCCGTCAGCTTAATATCCGATGCCCCCGCATTTTCTTTCAGGCGGTCTGACTTTCTCGTTCCGGGGATTGGCACCAGATATGGTTTTTTCCCAAGCATCCACGCAAGGGCAATCTGACCGGGCGTGGCGTGCTTTCCTTCCGCAACCGTTCTGACCAGCTCCAGCAGTTTCTGATTCTGTTCCACAGCTCCCGGCGTAAACTGCGGCATCACGCTCCGGTAATCCGTACCCGCGTCAAACTTAGTCTCTTTCCCATACCTTGCGGACAAAAATCCATTTGCTAAAGGCGAAAATGCCACATAACCGATGTTTAATTCCTCCAGTACGGGGAATAACGCTTCATGCCAGCGCGCCATCATGGAATAGCGGTTCTGGATCGCCGTTACCGGGCAGACCGCATGGGCGCGGCGTATCGTTTCCTCGTCAGCTTCCGATAGTCCCCAGTGCGTAATTTTTCCCTCCTGCATCAGCTCCTGCATGACGCCCGCCACCTCCTCAACCGGTACAAACGGGTCAATGCGGTGCTGATAGTACAGGTCAATATGGTCAGTTCCCAGCCGCTTTAGGGAATTTTCTACTGAGACACGGATAACCTCCGGTCTGGAATCCGGCAGAAGCGGTTTATTTACCTGTTTGCTTTCCATGTCAAAATAGATTCCAAACTTTGTCGCTATCACAACTTTATTTCGATACGGCCGCAATGCTTCCCCTACCAGTTCTTCATTGTGATGGGGATTTTCCGGCGTACCATAAACTTCCGCCGTATCAAAAAATGTATATCCGATATCTACAGCCTCCGCAATCAGTTCTTTCATCTCATTTTTATCTGCCGGTGCCCCGTAAGCGTGGCTCATTCCCATACAGCCAAGCCCCACCGCGGATACTGTCAGATCTTTTCCCAGTGTCCTATATTCCATAGCCAACCTCCATGATTTTCTGCAACCGTGTTTTTGCTTTTGCCTTGATGATTTTATTTTAATCAATCCACACCTTTTACAGAAGTTCCGAATGGTTTCTAAGTTATTACCTAACCCGGATAAACCGGAAAAGATTTTGCAATTCCTCCACATTTCAAGTACAATAAAGAAAAACGTTGGAGGATGTGTTCATGTTACTTACAGATAAATACGCTGACAAAATTTATGGTACGATCACCTGTTATGACCGCATGATCATCCAAGGGTATATCCCTGGATGGAGCCATGCCGAAGGCATGACAGGCTATCTGAATGCCAACAACATCCGTATTTTTGATTTTTCAAATTTCTCCCAGCCTCTTACGGAACAAATCCGCGCAAACGCCCAGCGCATCGCAGATGAAAACGGCATTGAAATCGAATTCATTCGTAAGCTTCGGGCTTTCCGCAAGGATGACCGGATTCAGCAAATCATTCAGGAAACCGGAAAGACCGAGGGGCTGATCCACATCTTTTCCGCCATGGAACAGTGCAATACTTATAAACCCTGGCATGACAAGACCACGGGAAAGACATTTCTTAAGTCTGACCAGAGCAAATGTCTCCACTATTATTTCTATTTCATTGACAAAGAACTGGGGCTCTGTTACCTTCGTGTCCCTACATGGGCGCCTTTCCGCCTGCAGTTCTATATGAACGGCCATAACCTGCTCGCCCATAAACTGCAGAAGAAGGGCATTACTTACCGCATGCATGATAATGCTTTCCTGGAAATCTCGGATGTGGAAGCCGCCCAGAAACTCTCAGACAGGATCAATCCAGAATACCTCCATAAGGTTCTGGATGCTTTTGCAAAACGCTATTGTCCGGTTCCTGAAACACTCGGCCTGAGCTACACATGGACGATCCAGCAGATTGAGTGTGCAACAGACGTCATGTTCAAACAGCCGGGCGACCTCGGCCCCCTTTATGACGAGATCATCCGGACCGCAGTCTTTACGGTAAAGCCGGACAACACCGCCACCTTCCTGGGACAGCGTATTACCTATAACTGTAAGAAGGAAGTCGGCACCAACTATAACGTGCGTATTCTCGGAACGAGGATCAAACACCATATGGGTGATGTATCAATCAAAATGTATGATAAGTTTGGCTGCGTCTTACGGATAGAAAGCACCAGCAACGATATCAGCACTTTCAGGGTAAAACGGAAAGTGGAACATAGGGACGGCAGTTCATCGGAACAAAAGGCTCCATTGAAAAAAAGCATTTACAGCCTTTACCAGCTGTTCACGATTATGAAAGCTGCAAACTACCGGTACCTGGAATTCATCTCATCTTTCGATGACCACAGCGGCGGGAAGGAAAACCTTACAAAGGTTACCGATTCCGTTGTGGACAAGGGGCGCTCTTACCGCGGACTGAATTTCTTTGCGGAGCGTGACCTGCATGTGCTGGAAGTGATCAGCCGGGGCGAGTACATGACTTTCGGGATGCAGGGAAAGGATATCCGCCAGCATTTTGAAAATATCAGTCCGTCAGCCATGTCCAGGATATTTAAACGTCTCCGTCTCCATGGGATCATTGAAAGGGTGCAGGGCTCTTACAAATATTTCGCCACAGCCTATGGCAAAGAAATCATTGCCGCAGGACTTACCGTCAAAAACCTTGTGCTTATACCAGAATTGGCATAGGTATTTTTCTTACGCAAAAAATTTTGCCATTTTGCGCAAGATTTCATTGTTAAGTGCCTAAATGTTTACTAAGCGCATATTTTAGCCTTGCGGTATCAAGAACCGTTCCGGAACCAATTACTCTTTTTTCAGGAAACCCGCTCAGCTTTACAGCAGCATAAGTAAGAATATCAACCGGATTTGATACAATCAGCAATATTCCTTTAAAATTGCGCTTTGCAATTTCAGGAATGATGCTTTTGTAGATAGCAACATTTTTATGTACTAAATCGAGCCTTGTTTCATTCGGCTTCTGGTTTGCCCCGGCAGTCACAATGACAATAGAAGCATCCATCAGGTCATCATAGCCTCCTGCATAAATCTTCATCTGTCCGGCAAACGGAACGCCATGCGAAATGTCCTTTGCTTCTCCGTCTGCTTTATCATAATTTGCATCAAGAAGCACCATTTCAGTGAACAGCCTGCTCTGCATCAGTGTAAATGCTGTTGCAGCGCCTACAAATCCACAGCCGATGACTGCTGCTTTTCTTGGGTTAATTGTTTTTATCATCTCTATTCCTCCCATTCAATAGCGGAAACAGGACAGGAACGAACGGCATCCTGTACCATGCTTTCGTTTTCCGGTGCAGAGTCCTGATACCCCTCCGCCTTATCATCGTCATTCATACGGAATACATCAGGTGCCATCCCAACACACAGCCCGCATCCAATACAAGCATTCTGATCTACATTCACCCTCATGCCGCATCCCCCTTTCGCTAAAATACAACAACCAGCAACATTTTAAACTGCTCTTTACCCAAGACCGCATGAGGGTGTTTTGCGGGCATTACGATAGATTCTCCCTCATGCAGTTCATACTTTTTGTCATCAATCGTAATCTCGCCAACGCCATCCAAACAAATCACAAAGGCATCACCACTGGACTCATGGCTGCTGATTTCTTCTCCCTTGTCAAAAGAAAACAATGTGACACTCAGCGCATTATTTTGTGCTAAAGTCCTGCTTACAACCTGATTGCTTTAGTAAGCAACCTGTTCTTTTAAAACTAAAATTTCTGCCTTGTCTATATTTTTTATTTTTTCCATACTGTTCGTTTGCTCCTTCCCTCAGCCTGATTTTTAACCACCCGTTCAAGATGTTTCTGTTTTCACCTCAAACCCATGTTTCTCAAAAGTTTCAAAAACTTTGTCCATAGGAATATTTTTTATGGCAGCTCCATTTGGTATCGTCATTACCTTACCCATTACAGCTAAAGACATAGGCTTTATAATTTCCTTAAACCCTGCTTCTGCCAATACCTCTTTTATTTCAGGATTTTCACTTACCAGCTCTGAAACTGTTTTTGTGAAATCAACAACTTTACCCATTCGCCTATCTTCTTTTTTCTAACCATGTAATATATTTCTCCTGTATGCCGTCCTGTTCCGCTTTTTTCTCAAACGCTCTTGTCTGTTCATCAATCTGCGCTTTGCATTCCTCTGACAGTGTTCGTAATGCATAAGTGTAGCAGACGGTATCTTCTTTCTCAATGTGACGCTGCAATAAATCCACATAACCCGATGCATGGGTGACGATATCCAGCTTTCCTTCTGTAGTCGGAACACTGGCATACTGCTTAACTGCGTTCTCCAATTCCCCGATATGGAATCTTCCGAAGTCATGTTCCACCAGCATTCCATTGCGCACCAGTTTTTCTGCAACAGGATCGGAATTATTAAGCATAAACCGAAACAATATCTGTTCTTCCTTTCCATGATGATGCTTGTCTGCATAAGTTCTTGCAAAATCAATACACTCCAGAAACTCCTGAACATCAATGTCTGCCCCCTCAATCACAGCACAGCAGGTTCTCCTTAAATGCTTAGTCAGTGCTACGATATTCTCATGTTCTTTCATCAGTAAATCAATTCCATACATTATTTATCCCTCCTTAATCAATGTGAATGTCTGATTTCCTAAATATTTGTAGGAAAAACCGCTGCCCTCCAAAATACCTGCGATCAGCCTCTCCTTCAGGTCATAATAATGACTGACATCTCCTTGTAATGCTTCCCAATATGGCAAATGTATATCCACAGTCTGTTTCCATACTACTGCCTCCTGACTTATGGAAACCACAGTATTAACCCTGTCACAAGGCATTCCGTTCAATAGCAGATTATCCAAATGCCTATAAACTTCTTCTGCGCTTGTTTTCCCCGACAGTTTCCTGCTCCGTCCATACTCATATGCAGCATTCGCAATATCCGGCATACATTCAGAATGGGCATCCATCGTTGAGATGACCAGAAAAGCAAGGCGGTTTTCAGCGGCAGCGATTTTATCCTGTAACCAGCCATGTATATTACTGTTATCAATCATATTTTCAAGACTGCCTTTCTCCACCGCCCCATACTTTTGTTCCATTTCGGAAAGAATGCCATCATCATACCCGTTTTTGCTTATCATATCTGATAATCTTTCAACTAGCCCGTTTTGGAACTCTATTTTTCCGTATAGCCAGTGATGAATCGAACCTAAAAATGCGCTCATTGCACTCCTCCTATGAATTCAGCTTTTTCAAGAGTTCATCGGCATCCAGCCCATGCACCATGCAGGCATCCGCAAGGCTCTCCATCTGTGAGGACGGGCACCCTAAACAGTGCATCCCCATCTGCATCAACACCTCTGCCGCCTCCGGTTTGGTTCTTAAAATTTCTCCAAGTAACATTTCCTTTGTGATTGCCATATTATTTTCCTCCCTATCTTTCTTTCCTGTTACAACACTTGCACTTCCTGATTTTTTTCGCCAAACTTTTCTTTTATCTCGGTGCAGATTTCTTCCCTGCTTATGCCTCTTTGTTCCTGCGTCTTAATCATCTTATACGCTTGAAAAAGCGGTGAAGGTCCAATTTCCGAGCTGAAAAATCCGATCCCCTGATTCCATGCCAAAAGTTCAAACACATCATCCAGCGCTGCGGATTCAAGACCATAGATATATGCCTTTACCAGTTCCCGCACAGCCTGCCTCATTCTTCCTGCGCCAACTGCATTTGTCAGGGAAAGGAGCAGACGCATTTCATAGGGGAGAGTGCGCTTCTCACTCTGCCATGTTGCCTGCCAAAAATCCGCCGCGATACGCCCTAAGTCCTCATCAATCATAGGATAATTCAGCAATGCAAGCGGACGGTATGGTGCAGAGCCTTCCGGCTCTTTTTCCTCTGTCCGGTAAAACCAGACATGAAACTCATTTTCTGCCAGCTTCTCTGTATGATGTATATACCCCAGCATATCCATCTCCTTATATAGCGGGTAAGGTTCAAAAGTCTGTATGACCTCAATTCCCTCCCCGGCTTTTAGCGTCATGGCACGTCTTTGTAAGCCGGGAAAGAAATTTCCCTGCACATGGCGTACATCCACTTTGAAGAAGTCTTTCTTTTTATCCTTCCATTCCTCGTACTTTATCATGATATCCTCCTTTATTTATTTTCTTGCTTTGGTGATTACATTATAGTAAAATAAGCAGAGCAAGTATGTTTGAATTCAAACAAAGAGGTGAGATTTTGGAAAAATTTTTAAACGTATTAAAAAAATGCCCGCTGTTTGCAGGATTATCCGATGACGAGATTTTAACCTCGCTAAAGTGTATCGGAGCAAAAGTCAGAAAAAACGCCAAAAATCAATACATCCTTCAGGCAGGAGATTGTACGGACTGTATCAGCCTGCTTGCGTCTGGGACTGCTTTAGTCATTCAGGAAGATTTATGGGGAAACCGGAACGTTATGACAAATCTTATGCCGGGCGACTACTTTGCCGAACCCTTTGCCGCCATTCCTGATGCAGTTCTCAGCGTCAGTGTTGTTGCGACAGAAAATTGTGAAATTGTGGAAATAAATATGAACCGCCTGATTACCATGTGTTCCGCTGCCTGCAGCCATCATAACCGCCTGATTAAAAACCTGATTACAGCTTTTGCCCAAAAGACACTGTTGTTTAACGAGAAGATAACGCACATGAGCAAGCGAAAAACACGTGATAAGCTGCTTTCCTATTTATCTGCTGAAGCAGCCAGACAAGGATCACTTTCTTTTGACATTCCCTTTGACCGCCAGCAGCTTGCCGACTTCCTCTGTGTAGAACGTGCAGCAATGTCTGTAGAATTATCAAAGCTGCAAAAAGAAGGGCTTCTGAAAACCTTTCATTCTCATTTTGAATTAAGTCCAAATGCCACAAATTAAAACAGGTCAATCTATACATAGCAGATTGACCTGTTTACAAAATACATATTTGTTATCAAATCAGCGGTTGCCTTCTGCAATCCCATAAACGGATTGCAGAAGCATTTTTCCTGATGATGTCTTAAAAACACAATCTATAACATTTCTGATATTGGCTTCCTGATATCCGGATTCGTCAGCATTAACCAAATAATCAGCTTCCAGCAAAATCTGGTAATCAATCCCGTCAACCTCCTGAAAAGTATGATGATGTGCGACCAAAAAGATGATACGGTTCACCATCTCGTTCGACAGCCCTGTACCCTTCAGGAATTCTTCAGCTAATACAGCGCCTTCTTTTTCCTGAAGTTTTCCATTTGTATTTCCGTATTTTTCCCGGCACAAAGGACACGCAATATCATGTATAATAGCCGCAATTTCTATTATTCTCTGTTCATCATCCGCTACTTTCTCACACTCTGCAATCGTTTTTGCATAGGCATACACTTTCATAAAATGATTGATATCATGAAGATTTCCTTTTGAATACTTTACCATTTTAACCATGATTTCTGAAACAGTCATATCATTTCCTCCTGTTATCTATACATCGTCTATAACCAATAGTCCACAAACTTACCAGTCACATCGTACAATTAAAAGCCAACCTTATGGCGAATCGTCATCCAAAACATCAATCCGTTCTATTTTAAAGACATTTAATGTGTCCACATCAGGGCAGGCAAAAACCGCTGTCCCCTTCTCCTGTCCGGGTATTTCGCCGCCGTATCTTAAAATATCAATATATGGAAATGCAACATGCATAGCCATAGGACAGAGTTTTCCACGCTCTGTATCAAAATCAAAACTATCACCTATTTTGTGACCCCTATGACATCCTTTCGTGCCTTTTTGATCAATCAATGTGATCTGGATTCCAGGTTTTTTCATATTTTAAGCACCTCCAACTCCTTCTCAATCGGTATTCCCTTATATATATCTGTATTGTTTCTATTGTTTTCAATCAGGCTGCTCACAGTGTCCATGGCTTTTTTTGTACTGTCATACAGGCTGTTTCCCTCCATCAGTTTTCCCAATAAAACGGAAGAAAAAATATCACCCGTACCCGGAAACCTGACCGGAATGTTATAAAAAGGAATTGTAAATCTTTGTTTCGTTTTATGATCGAAGCCTGCAACCACATCTTTGCCATCCTGCTGAATGCTTGTGATGATTACCGATTTTGCGCCCATATTACCAAGCCTTTGAATCATTTCATCTACCTCCGAGATTGTTGCAGATTCATGGTACTCCACTCCTGTAAGTCTGGCCGCTTCAGTATAATTTGGTACAATATAATCGGCTACTCCTACCAGTTTCTTCATATGTGCAACCGTTTGCTCTGTAACTCCATTGTACAGGGTTCCTTCATCTCCCATAATTGGATCAACAAATATCAGGGTTCCTTTCATGCTTTCCTTTCGACAAAATTCTTCTATGATTTTTACCTGCTCCTCTGAAACAATAAAGCCTGTCGCTATCACATCAAAGCAGAATCCCAATTCCTCCCATACTTTAATAGTGTTCTTCATATAATCTGTTGTTTCAAGAATATCGAATTTGCCATAATCCAACGTATTTGATACTAACGCAGTGGGAAGATTATATATTTGGTACCCCATATATGACATCAATGGAAGCATGACCGATAATGCCACCTTTCCATATCCTGCCAGATCATTTATCAACAATACTTGCTTGCCCATTTTCATCATGCCTTTCAGTTAATTCAATTCATCTATAATGAAATAATTATATACAGGGAGCAGGTTTTCGTCAAGATTTGTGTATACAAGCACCAATATATACATTAAATATCCGCCACACTCCGGAATTTTATGGATTTCTGTTACGTGACTGCTTTTATTGACTTTACCCATTTCACTCAATCCGAAATTCTTATCCCCTGTTCTGCAACTCCCGTAAATGTCTAAGCTGAGCTTCGCTTAATGTTCTCGGTTTCCCAATCCTGACAACCTATATTACAATTATACAGAAGGCTCTTTTTGTCCGCTTCTAAATATCTGCTATTCTGTGCAGGCGGTATCCGCCAGTCAGGTCGCTTGCGGTAATGCCAAACATCCTTTTATTGGTCGTGGCAAAATGCGACGGGGTGGAAAACCCCACGGCAAGGGAGGCGTCCGTGATCGATGCGCCCTCCGCTATTTTTATATAGGTATCAAACAGTTTCCGGTATACCAGCCAGCTTGAAAAAGCAATCCCCGCCTGCTCCCGGAACAGATGGGAGAAACGGCTTTCCGACAGGCAGGCGGCCTCTGCTGCCTCCCCCGCTGTCACCTCATCCTGCAGATGCTCCTTTGCGAAGCGCATGGCATGGATAATCCTTTCATCTGTAATCCTGCTTCCGTAACCTTTCATCTTAAGCAGAGCCATTACCTCCATAAAAAACGTTTCATACCCGTCTGCCGGATTTTCGGCCGCAAGCGTCCGGTAAGACAGGGCGATGCGCTCTGCTGTCCCTCTTTCCAATGCCGCCATACGCTGTATCTGCTCTGACACCGTTGATGTGACATCAAACAGGAACACCAGAAGCGGATTTCCAAAGCTGTCCACCGTATGGGCTGTCCCGGATGGCAGGAGCGCCCCGCGGCACAGTATGGTTTCATTCTCCGTAATCACACGCATATCCCCATGAAGCCCAACCAGCACATGGGCGGCCGAATGGCTGTGCATCTGCGGGTCATGGTATCCCGTTTCCAATAACAGATGATCCTCTGCCAGATAAATCTCCGTCACTTCCGCACCTCCAATTGCTTAAGGCCGTGAAAAGCCCGCAGCACAGAAAAAGCTGTACTGCATAAATCATTTTCACTGCCTGTATTTCAGACCGGTTTCCTGACCACGCAATGCAGCCGGAACCCTTTTCTGACCTCATACAGCTCCAGTTGCATTCCGCTTGCGTCACAAAGCCGCTGCATATCAGCCCTTGAATATACATGGACGTCCCCTTTGTGCATGACCTTGTTTGCTATCGGTACCTCAATATGATTTATAAGCCACATCATGACACGGCTGTTTGACGCCATATCCCTCAAAATAAACCTGCCGCCCGGACGCAGGACCCGGTGCAGGCTCATAAAAAACTTTTCGGGATTCGGGTAATGGTGAAAGCTCATGGAACAGGTAACCACATCAAAGCTGCCCGCCGCGAACGGAAGGTTTTCACAGTCGCCCGCAACAAAACGTATTCCGTTTATGTGTTTTTTTGTTGCAGTTTCTATCATTTTCTCCGACAAATCTACCCCGGTATAATTCCTGTCCGGATAATCTTTCCTAAACATACCGAGCATTGCCCCCGTTCCGCAGCCGGCATCAAGCAGATCGGAAAAAGGCTCCATGACCGCCTCCGCCAATACATCGGGATAATCCCTGCGGCACATATTGTAAACGCTTGGATCGTCATCATCAAATTTTTCCGCCGCCCGGTCGAATTCTTTCAGCGACAGTTTTTTATATTCCTCACCCGTCATTGTGAACCATCCACCTTACCTTTCATTCTTTTCTCAGCACAACCAGCTTATTTGAAATATTTTTTACCGCCGGTATCCATCCAAACAGATAATAAACGGGCATAATGGTTTTCATTCCCTCCGCCAGACTCACATCCCGCACCCAGGTATACTCCGGCAAAATATGCTGCAGTTCCTTCCCGGACTTGATGCCCCATGTGAACTTTGCCCTGGTTTTCTCAATGGACTTTTCTTTTACATTTTTCACCACCCACGGATTCATAACCTCCATAATGACTTCCGCCCTTTCAAACCGCCTGCTGATAATGGAGAGCATCTGCCTCACATCCTGTTCCGACAGATACATGGACAGCCCCTCAATGATAACCAGCACCCTGCCTTCCGGTTCTTCTATTTCATCTGCCCAGCTTTCATCCATCGCCGACTTTGCAATCATGGTAATATTCCCGTTTTCAGGAAGAAAGCGACGGCGCACCTCTATCGTTTCCGGAAGGTCAAGATTATACCAGCGGACAGAAGGCGGCGTATTCAGGCGGTACACCCTTGTGTCCAGCCCGCAGGCAATGTTGACCACCGTGCTTTTCGGATTTTTCCTGATAAAATCCCCCGCCATACGGTCAAGAAGAAGCGTCCTTGCTATCACGCCCTTTGACATCATAGCATCTTTTCCTGCCAGGGAAAAATCATAATCCATGCGGGACACGATCTCCACCGCCCTGTCGTCGTGAAATTTTGCATTTTTCTTCTGTGAATAGGCGGCGCGGGCATATAACGTCTGAAGCATGGTTTCCGGCACGCCATGTATCTGTATCTTTCCCATCATTTATTTCCTTCCCATTGTTTTTCCACTTTTTTGACACTCCATTTCTCCGTCCCATACCAGTTCCAGCCTGTTTTATCCTAAGCCCCTGGCAATATGGACCGCCGCATATGCCATGGGGATTGAAAGCAGCGCATACACCACCGGCTGACGGATAAACTTCCCGATCAGCCGTCTCCCGGTTTTTCTGTAAGGCAGGTCTTCAGCCCCACGGATTTTCCAAAATCCGGATTTTCCCACCCAAAGATAGTCTATCACGATGGTATCAAACCAAGAAGAAGCCGTAAGCAGCGTCAGGATGCGGGCATACGCTGTCTTAAAATCCGTAATCCTGCTCCATACACCCGTAAAGACCAGCGGCAGTATGAGCAGTGCCAGTGCGAAAAGGGACATAAAAACTATGGCCCGTATCCTGATCGTCTTTTTGTCTGTCAGGCTTAATTGAACCGCTCTTTCCTGCACAGGTTTCGGGTAATAAAATATTCCGTCTACCGGGCTTCTCAGAGCCGAGAGCTTAACAATCCCAATAAAGGCCAACAGAAAAATCATAATCTGAATGATAAAAACCAACATCACATTTCCCTTCCGTTTCATTCTTCACGCATCGTCTCCATTGTCAGCGACTTTAAAGCCACGGAAACCGTGGGGCGGGATACGCCAAGCTCCCCCGCAATATCCGAGCCATGCACGGCTTTTCGTTTGGAAATCGTATAAATTATTTTAAGGTAATCCTCTACCGATTTTCTCTGCTTCAAATCCGCACTCCCTCCTGCCTCTGTCACGGCTTTACCCTTGCCTCGGCATAGGTCAGTTTCAGACCGCCGTCAAATGTTTTCCTGCGGACTATTTCAAATCCGTTTTCCTCTAAAAAATCCAGATATCCCTGCGGCGTCCATTTGTAGAATACCTTAAACCCGGAAAGCTCCATGAACCGTATTCTCATCCTTCCGGACAGGCTGCCAGCCGCCGTGAACGTCGGTGCTATCAGGATACCGCCCGGTTTTAACACCCGCCTGATCTCCGCCAGGGCTTTTCCGGCTCCGGCATGATATGCAGCGCATTGGAAATCACCACCGCATGCTCTGTTTCGTCAAAACCGTCATAGGATACGCATAAAACGTAAAAGTTTTCCGACAGCTTTGGGATAACTCCTTCAAAGCTTTTCCAGTGACAGCAGGTTCCCGGCAATAGCATGACCGCCGGATTTTCCTTTTTTCCAAATGTATAGATCTTCATTTTTGCCCCATATATCCGTCATGTATTGCCTTATCGTTTTTGTCCTGTCTCGCTTTTTACGGCAGGCTGCCTTTATTCCAGTGCAGAAAGCCAGTACAAGAAAAGCCGTTGCAGCTGCAACAGCCGCACTCTGTAACGTATTCATTCTTATGTTCCTCCGCTTCCTTCCGCCACAAGAGCCTTCAGCGCCTGATAGCTTTCATTGCTGACCGCATGCTCCATCTCACAGGCATCTGACGACGCCGTTTTTTCGTCCACGCCAAGTTCCGTCAAAAGCTGGCAGAGCGTATTGTGCCGTTCATAGGTTTCTTCCGCAATCCGCATGCCTTTTTCCGTCAGATGGACTTCACGCGCATCATCCATGAGAATATACCCTTCCTCCTCCAACGCCTTTAAGGACACACAGACAGTCGGCCGCGAAACGCCGATCGCCCTTGCAATATCCGCCCCATGCACGTCCTTATTTTTGGAAAGGATATAGATTGTTTTCAGATAATCCTCCACCGATTTTTTCTGTTTCAAGCCTGCACCTCCTTCTGTCCTGTTTTCTCTATGTCAAAATTATTTTCTTTCTCCCATGTTATTATGTTGCAGTTCAGCCTTGCCGGACTGTAACGTTATCATCCATTCAGAACCCGTTATTTTCCACAATGTATTTCGCTGCAGCTTTTCATCCCTGTCCCCTTACCGCTTCGCCCACCTGTCCCGGAATCCTTTATTATTTTTCATAATTTTCCCCATTTCTGCGCGGCTTTTTGCGCATCTCAAATTTTAATTTTCAATTTTCTCCCGTCTTGCAAACAGCCCCTTTTTCTCATACGGCGCCCAGTTCACGCTCATTACGTCATATCCCACATCCGCTATGACCTTCCGAAGCTCCGGTTCTGGTATCTCCCGATCTGCCAGAATGACGGTTTCTTTTTTCGTGTGCGAGCTGGTCACTTTTTTTACCGGAAAAGCATTCCGCACCGCCTCATTGATATGCGCCTCGCACATACCGCACGCCATACCGTCAATACCTACTGTTATCTTAACCATAAACAATCCCTCTCTTTCCTTTTGGGTTAGCATAATCTAACCCCTGCTTTTCAAAAATGCGGCACACCCGTCAGTGGCCGCTGATAAAATTTAATAGAATTTGATAACTTCCTTTTTGCCGTCAGACCTTGCGCCTCCCTCCCTAAAGTGTTAGGATTAACTTACGGGCGGGATTCCGTCCCGGAAAGGAGTACAGTGATACCATGAGTTATATCCGGCACAAAGCCGAGGAATCCCTTGAGGATTACCTCGAAACAATACTGATTTTGAGCAGCCGCCTCTCTGTGGTGCGCTCCATCGACGTGGCAACCGAGCTGAATTTTTCAAAGCCGAGTGTGAGCGTCGCCGTAAAAAACCTGAAAAACCGCGGATACATCACCGTCTCGGAAGAAGGTTTTCTCCATCTGACGGACGAGGGGCGAAAAATCGCGGAAAGCGTTTACGAACGCCACACCCTGCTGACAGACTGGCTGGTTCATCTTGGCGTTGACCCCGTAATTGCGGCAGGCGATGCCTGTAAAATGGAGCATGACATCACTCCGGAAAGCTATGAGGCAATGAAAAAATGCATCCTGTCCATTTTAGGGCGTGACTGAAATATATCCTGTCTGTCCAGCCGCGCCATTCGCAAAACCGCACCTGTTACAATAGGTCCTGCATACTTTTCAGGCTGATTGCCAGCGTCGAAGTGTTGTGCAAAAGCGCCGAAGATGCGGGCTGCAAAAAAACCACCGACGCCAAGCAGGATCAGCGCCGTATTGAAACCTACAATTACCCTGTAATTCCCATGGATTCGTCCGACCAGCGCATTGCTCAGTCTTTTCAGCGTTACAAGCCCATACAGGTCGTCCGAACCGATCATAATGTCCGCAATCTCCCTTGCAATTTCCGCCCCGTCGCTGACCGCAATGCCCACATCCGCCGCCGACAACGCCGGGGAATCGTTGATGCCGTCCCCGACCATGACAACCTTTCTTCCGGCTCTTTTTTCCGACTCTACAAAACGCGCCTTGTCCTCCGGCAACACTTCCGAATAATACTCGTCAACGCCGACTTTTTCTGCAATGGCGCGGGCTGTCCGCTCGCTGTCGCCCGTCATCATCACAATCTTGCCAATTCCACACGCCCGCAGTGCGCTGACCGCATCCGCCGCTTCTTCCCGCAGGGGATCTTCAATACAGATCACCGCCGCAAGTACGGAATCGACTGCCATATACAGGTGGGAATATTCCGCAGGAAGGGCATCAAACCGCTCCTGCATCCCCTCTGGTATCGTACACTGTTCATCCTGAAAGACAAAATGATAACTTCCTATGATAACCTTCTTTTCACCGATGCGGGAAGAAATCCCGTGCGCTACAATATACTCGACCCTGGAATGCATCTCGCTGTGTTCCAGCCCTTTCTGCCCTGCCGCCTCCACCACGGCTCTCGCCATCGAATGAGGAAAATGCTCCTCCAGACAGGCGGCAGTCCTTAACAGCTCATCCGGTTCGTCCCCCAGAAAAGGCACCACATCCGCCACTACCGGCTTTGCCTCCGTAAGCGTACCCGTCTTGTCAAAAACAATCGTATCCGCCTCGGCAAGCGCCTCTAAAAATTTTCCGCCCTTGACCGTAATGCAGTGTTCGTTTGCCTCCCGTATCGCCGAAAGCACGGAGATCGGCATCGCCAGCTTTAACGCACAGGAAAAATCCACCATCAGAACCGATAATGCCCTTGTGACATTCCGGGTAAGAGCGTAGACGCCGCCGGTTCCAAGCAGCATATAGGGCACCAGTCGGTCCGCCAGATGTGCCGCCTTCCCTTCCAAAGAAGATTTTAACTTCTCCGACTCCTCAATCATCGTGACGATCCGCTCGAAACGGCTCGCCCCGCCTACGGTTTCCACGCGAACGTCCAGTTCGCCTTCCTCCAGCACGGTTCCCGCATACACATATCCATGCGCCTGCTTAAAGACCGCCGCAGATTCCCCCGTCAGGGACGCCTGATTGACCATCCCTTCTCCCGAAAGCACCACGCCGTCAAAAGGAATGACATTGCCCATGCGCACCACGATTTCATCACCGACTGCGATATCGGACACCGGCGCCAGTATCTCCTGCCCGTCCCTGCGCAGCCATACCTTGCTGATATTGAGGGACATGCTCCTTGCCAGATCGCCTACCGATTTTTTATGCGTCCATTCTTCCAGAAGCTCGCCAATCCCAAGCAGGAACATGATGGAGCCCGCCGTTTTCATATCGCCGCGCAGCACCGAAACGCCGATTGCGGTTGCGTCCAGGACCGGCACCTCCAGTTTCCCGCGGCAGAGCGTTTTGAACCCAAGCCCGATATAGCGCAGTGATCTGACTGCAGCAATCCCCGCCCTGACAGGATAGGGGATAACTGCCATGCTGCCATATCTGAGGATGACTTTGCCGATCAGCTTTTCTTTATACGCTTCATTCAGCTCCCTGCCGGAATGCTGCAGAACATTTTCCGGAACCGTCACGTTTCCATAGGAAAATGCCCGCAGGTTTTGTATCAGCTCCGCCCTGCCTCCGCCATAACATACCGTCACACCCGCAGTCCGCCTCTGTACGGACACTTTTGTCACGCCAGACAGCGCGGACAGGGCGTACTCCAATGTATCCGCTTCGCCGCATGTCATTTCATGGGACTGCAATACCCGTATCCGCAGACGTCCCGGAATGTCATGGCAGATCACGAACTTCATATGCTGTCTTCCCCGGAAATGTCCTTTCTCTCAGAAACTGTTTCTTCTTCCCAATCCTCCTCGTCGGAAATCACCTGCTCTGCCTCCTGCCTTACCCTTTCCTCGTTGATCTGGACAGCTTCCGCATAGATATCCTCCGCATTTTCCTGCACCGCAGCCGCCGTCTTCATGCAGAAATCCTTTGCCCGGAGCGCGGCAGCCGTGCCGTGTGTATATACTTTTTTGGCATCCCTGCCGGAAAGGATTTTAATCCCCGCCGTGCCGAACAGAACGCCCGCCGCAAAAATGCCCATGTGTTTCCTGTCTATTTTATCCAAAAATCCAAACATATTCGTTTCCTCCACTCTATTACGGAGAGTGCCGCTTTTAGGCATTCTCCGGCGTAAGATATAGAACTCCCAAGTCAGCTGTGCTGACTTTGCGATACAGCCTTTGCTGCGAGCGAAAACTGCCGAAGGCAGCCAGAAGTTCTTCTCACACTGTTATTGATGTTTGTAACCGGTATATAACGTCATAAAAAGGCAGGCGATCATCGCCCATGCCCAGAATCGGTGTCTCTTCATAATTTATAACCTTCCTCTATCTTTCAGTTCTTATTTCCCCATAGTTCCCGGCTTTGCCGGATGGCAGGCGCCATTCATGGCGCAGCCTGCGCATCCGCAGCCGCAGGATGATTTTCCTTTTCTCTTACCGCGTACCATACTGACAAGAATCGCCGCCACAAAAAGAACCAAAACCGCGCTGATGATGATTGTCGCCATATTTTCCATAAGCCATGTCAGCATTGAAATCCCTCCTGTTTCCCTGTTACAAATCCAAAGGCGAAGCCCGGCGTCCCGTATGATGGCGGGACGCCTTTAGAAACGCTTTTTGCACCGTTACTTCGCCATTTTCAGTTTCATATTTGTGGTCAGCTTCGTCGCCTCTTTGTACGGCCTAAACAGCATGTAGATCATACCTCCGAGGATTACGATAGCTGCAAGCAGACCAATGATATTCAAGTTTCCTGTAAATGCAGAACCAATCTGGTAAACCATCAACGCCACCGCGTAAGCCAATCCGCACTGGTACAGAATCGCAAACCACGTCCATTTCGCATTGTTCATCTCCCGCTTGATGGCGCCAATCGCCGCAAAGCAGGGCGCACACAGAAGGTTGAACACCAGGAATGAGTATCCCGCAAGCTGACTGAAGTTTGCGCCAATCTCAGACCATCCGCCGGGATAAAGGATACCCATTGTACCAACGATATTTTCCTTCGCCACAAGACCCGTGATGGACGCCACTGCCGCCTGCCAGTTGCCCCATCCAAGCGGTATGAAAATCCATGCAATCGCACTGCCGACCGCCGCAAGAAGTGACTGATCCATTTCCTCCTCGCCAAGCATACGGAAGCCTTCCGCAGTAAATCCAAAGTATGTCGTAAACCAAATAACGATAGTGGAAAGCAGAATAATCGTGCCCGCCTTCTTGATGAAGGACCACCCGCGTTCCCACATGGAGCGCAGCACATTGCCCACCGTGGGCATATGGTAAGCCGGAAGCTCCATCACGAAAGGAGCCGGGTCGCCGGAAAACATTTTCGTTTTCTTTAACATGATACCGGAAATAATGATTGCCGCCATGCCTACAAAGTACGCGCTCGTTGCCACCCATGCAGAGCCGCCGAAGATCGCGCCCGCCACCATGGCAATGAACGGCACCTTCGCGCCGCAGGGGATAAAGGTCGTCGTCATAATCGTCATCCTGCGGTCGCGCTCGTTCTCAATCGTCCTCGACGCCATGATACCCGGAATGCCGCAGCCGGTACCGATGAGCATCGGAATAAAGGACTTGCCGGACAATCCGAACTTGCGGAAGATCCGATCCAGTACAAATGCGATACGCGCCATATAGCCGCACGCCTCCAAAAAGGCAAGAAGCAGGAACAGAACAAGCATCTGCGGCACAAAGCCAAGCACCGCGCCCACACCGGCTACAATACCGTCATTGATCAACCCTGCAAGCCAGTCTGCCGCACCTGCCGCTTCCAACGCATTTCCTACAAGAACCGGAATGCCCGGAACCCATACGCCGTAAGCCGCCGGATCAGGCTCGTCACCATACTGCTCCATCACTGCAAGCGCAGCCTCGTAATCCGCAAGGGAAGCCGTCTCCACCGTCACTTCCAGCGTTTCATCATCCGCCACCTCATAAGGGAAATCGCCCGTGGGCGCGGTGCCGTTTTCTTCCACATAAGCATCATAGCCATCCACGATCAGCGCTGCGTCGCCATATTCTCCCGCCGCATCTTCATAAGCGGAAGATCCGATGCCAAGCAGATGCCAACCGTCGCCGAACAGTCCGTCATTTGCCCAATCTGTGGCGGAGGCCCCCACCGTCACCATGGAAATATAATACACAAGAAACATGATCGCCGCAAAAATCGGAAGCCCAAGAAAACGGTTTGTCACAATCCTGTCAATTTTGTCCGAATTTGTCATCTTTCCCGCCGACTTCTTTTTCAGACATCCCTTGATAATGCTTCCGATATAAATATACCGCTCGTTGGTGATAATGGATTCCGCGTCGTCATCCATCTCCTCCTCGGCAGCCTTAATATCCGTTTCAATATGGGAAAGGACAGACTCACTCAGGTTCAGCTGCTCCAAAACTTTATCATCCCGCTCAAACAGCTTGATGGCATAAAAACGCTGCTGTTCCTCCGGCAGTCCGTGTACCGCCGCCTCCTCGATATGGGCAAGGGCATGTTCTACGGTTCCTGCAAAAGTATGCATCGGAACAGTCTTGCCGTTCTTTGCCGCATTGATTGCGGCCTCTGCAGCTTCCATGATTCCGTTTCCTTTCAAGGCGGAAATTTCGACTACCTTACACCCTAACGCCCTCGATAATTCCCCGGTATTAATTTTGTCACCGTTTTTCTCCACCACATCCATCATGTTGACAGCTACAACCACAGGGATGCCAAGCTCGGTAAGCTGTGTCGTCAGATAAAGGTTTCTCTCCAAATTTGTACCGTCAACCAGATTCAGAATCGCATCTGGGCGCTCACTGATGAGATAATTTCTTGCCACCACTTCCTCCAGTGTATAGGGTGAAAGGGAATAAATACCGGGAAGGTCGGTGATGGTCACGCCGTCATGCCTCTTTAACTTTCCTTCCTTCTTTTCCACCGTAACGCCCGGCCAGTTTCCGACAAACTGGTTGGAGCCTGTCAGGGCATTGAATAATGTCGTTTTCCCGCAGTTCGGGTTGCCCGCAAGGGCAATTCGCATACTCATAGTTTTCCTCTCCTTCTATATATTAGTTTTCGCTAACTATCTGTCTGAAAATAAAGGGGATAACCCCCTGTAAACGCTTTTTATGCGTTTTCGACTTCAATCATTTCCGCGTCCGCTTTCCGGATCGAAAGCTCATAACCGCGGACGGTCACCTCTATCGGATCGCCCAAAGGTGCCACCTTGCGGATCTGCACATCCACGCCCTTTGTCAGTCCCATGTCCATGATACGGCGTTTGACCGCGCCTTCCCCGTGGAGCTTTACCACCCGGACGGTATCGCCGACCTTTGATTCCTTCAGTGTCTTCATTCCCGTTTTTCCTCCTCATTTCATAATAAATTTTTAATCATGGAACCCTTTCCCAGAGTCCATGATATTGAAACATTTAATCACCCTTTGCAGCGTTCTTTACTGCCGAAGAGTTTCTTAATGTTTTACTCAGACCATAATCTTCTGTGCCATTTCTTTGCTGACCGCAACACGGGAGTCCTTCACATTCACGATCACATTGCCCCCGATGGCATTTACCACCGTGACCGTCCCTCCCACAACAAATCCGAGGTTCTCCAAATGTGCCTTGACTTCCTGCTTTCCTCCGATTTTCCTGATGATGTTTTCCTCTCCTGCTTCTGCTAATGTAAGCGGCATCATGTGTTCACCTTCTTTTGAATATGTATTAGTTTTTACTAACTTTATGTGTTAAATAGAGGTTAGCACTCGCTAACCATATATTATAATATGACTGCACACGATCTTTGTCAACGCAATTTTTATCACTAACCTCAGTTTCATCATACTAACCAATACGTTAGGGAATGCTAACCCATCGTATTGTGCAAAATTTATAACTTTTCTCCCCAAATGATACGCGAACCATCCTTTCCATTATGTATTTGTCTGTATATTGTTCTGTACCAATCATAAAACTGTTTCCCGTAAAAACAACATTTACGAACACCTCACAACAAGCCTGTCAAACGAACGGTGTTTCTGGAATGCCTCCCAGTACAGCCTTGTGCATTTTTTGTACTGCGCAAACTTGCGCTGTGCGGTTTCCACGTTTCCGTACACCTTCCATGTCCCGATACACTTTGCCCCCGCCGCGCCGTTTCTGATAAACCCGTCCACGTCCTCCGGCGGATAGCCGAGGAACAACCCAATCTCATGCGGAAATGCTTCCCCGTCCTCTAAGCGGCGCACCAGTTCCACAATGCATTTCTCTGTTTCCTCCACGGGATAATCCCGCTCCTCCAGAATCTTCCGTGCCCTGCTGTCGCCCAGATCCTCCCGCAGCCTGTCAGGGCGGTACATATAAACCAGCACGCTTTTCCCCATGTTCTTCAGAGGGACAATCCGCACGCCCCGCGGAAGCAGACGCCTGTTCATCTCCCGGATATTTTCCAAGAATGTCCTATTGTTCTTAACGGGACAATTAAACAGACTGCCCGTTTTCAGCCCTGCCATTGTCGGCGAACAGTGGAATATCACCAGCTCCTCCGATATATTTTCTGTATCCACAGCTTCCATTTATCCTCTTCCTTTCTGGTTAGTTTTTCCTAACTTATGAGGTAAATAAAAATGCCCTTTGGCATTCTGTATCTTCCTTTTTAGTTAGTTATATCTAACCTTATACAGAATAGCATGATAAGGGATGTCCTGTCAATACCATTTTCAAAACTGTCAAACCGGTCACAAAAATATATGAACCAAAACATTTGGCAGAAACAGCCCCAAAATATCCCGTTCTATGAAACCGTTCCTGCCCGCCTTCCTACAGCTTCCACCCTGCAGCCAGTTCCCTCGACTGCACGAACCGCTTATAAATGCCTTCTTCCCGCATCAGCTCCTCATGCTTTCCCTGCTGGACAATCCTCCCGCTGTCCACCACAAGGATTCTGTCCGCATTCCGCACGGTCTTTAACCTGTGGGCAATCATAAAGATCGTCTTCTCCCTTGTCAGGGCGTCGATTGCAGCCATCAGCTCCTGCTCGTTCTCCGGGTCAACGTTTGCCGTCGCCTCGTCCAGAATAATGACCGGCGCGTCCTTCATAATAGCGCGGGCAATGCTGATGCGCTGTTTCTCCCCGCCGGAAAGGCTTGCGCCGCCCTCGCCGATCACCGTGTCATACCCGTCCGGCAGCGCCATGATGAAATCGTGGCAGCACGCCTTTTTCGCCGCCTCCACGACCCGTTCCATGGGCGCGTCCTCCTGCCCGAAACGAATATTGTTGGCTATGGTGTCCTGAAACAGATAGACATTCTGAAACACAAAGCTGAAATTGCGCATCAGGCTGTCGTAGCTGTACTCCTTCACATTCCTGCCGCCAAGCAGCACACTGCCTTTATCCGCGTCCCAGAACCGCGCAATCAAGTGGCACAGCGTCGTCTTTCCCCCGCCGGAAGGTCCCACGATCGCCGTGGTGGTCTTTTCGGGAATCCGCAGGGAAACATTGTCAATGATCTTCTTTTTCTCATAACTGAAATCCACATCCGCCAGCTCCACATTATGATTCTCCGGCACGATGTCTTTGCCGTCAATATCCATTGCTGGAATATTTAAAATATCCTGCGCCTTATCCACCGTCAGTCCAATCTGGCGCAGCAGCGTCGAATAATTCCCCGCCTGCTCCAAGCTGGCAAAGACCATAAAGGAACAGATCGTCATACCGATACAGGTCAGAAGCGCCATGCTGCCCTGTAAATAAAACCAGATGGAAAGCGCCGTCATCACAACGCCCGTGAGCTTAATCACACCGTTCTGCAACGCCATAAACGGCACAAAAATCAACTCCATCGCGATATTGACATCTGTATTGTCATCTATGGCTTCCTCCAGCTTCTTCGCCGTCTTTCCTGTCAGATTGCAGCCTTTTACCTCCGCAATGCCCTGCACATACTCGATGACCTTTTCCACAAGGGCGGAATCACTTTTCGTCTTTCGATGGGCAACCGCTTTTGCCTTCTGCTGCATCCGGCTGTTTACGGCAAAGAACAATACCATACCAGCGCACAGCACCAGCCCAATCCGCCAGTCATAGAGAAACAACATCAAGGCAATCAGAACCGTTGTCAGCACGCCCTGCGTTGTCAGCATGACCACCCGCGTTGCTATATCCGCCAGATGTTCCATCGTGTTTGTCGTTACGGAAGTGATATACCCCAGACTGTTTTCGTTGAAGTATCCCATCGGGAGATATCGTAGATGCTCCGCGATTTCAATCCGTTTGTTTGCCGCCGTCCCATAGCCCGCCTCACATTGTACGATTGTGGCGCGGTATTTGACAAAAGAACCCACCGCCAGAGAGCCGACCAGAATCCCCATGCACTGTAGAATCAGTCCCCCCGTGATATTCCCGCTGATGGCTCCCTGCAGCATCAGCATAACAGCCGGTATCTTCATCGCTTCCATAAAGGCAAGGATCACGCCATACACAAGCGAAATATAAAATTTCCTGCTGTTCTCCCCACAGAAGGAGAAAAATTTCCGGTATATTTTAATCATAGACAGCACCTTCCTTTCTATAATGCGGAGAATGCCGTATTTGGGCATTCTCCCGCGCGAGACATAGTACTTCTTGGCGTTCCGTCCAACGGCGGAACGTCATTAGAAATACTTCTCGCGCTGATGTGCGATTCCCACATCTTCGCATACAGTTTCCCTTTTGCCAGCAGCTCCCCGTGTGTGCCCTCCTCCACGATCCTGCCGCCGTTCACCACAAAGATTTTATCCGCGTCGGCAATGGTGGACAGTCTGTGGGCAATCACGATCAGCGTCTTTCCCTGCACCAGCCTTGCCACGCCCGCCTGAATCACCGCTTCATTTTCCGGATCGGTGTAAGCGGTCGCCTCGTCTAAAATGACAATCGGCGCATCCTTTAACATCGCCCGTGCAATGGCGATACGCTGTCTTTCCCCGCCGGAAAGATGCCCTCCCGCGCCGCCTGCCACCGTGTCATATCCCTTTTCGAGTCCCATGATAAACTCGTGGCATCCGCTCTTTTTTGCCACTTCCTCCACCTCCGCGTCCGTGGCGTCCATGCGCCCCATACGGATATTTTCGCGGATGGTGTCGTCAAACAGATAATTGTCCTGTGACACATAAGCCACCCTGCGGTTGTATTCCTCCAATGACAGCTCCCGGATATCCACGCCGCCGATTAGAATGCTGCCGCCGTCCACGTCCCACAGGGATGCAATCAGCTTGGCAATGGTGGACTTTCCGCTGCCGGAAGGTCCCACCAGCGCGTTTACAGTTCCTTCGCGGATGTCCATGTTGATCCCATGCAATACTTCCTTTTCTTCATAGCCGAATGTCACGTTATGCAAATTGATGGAATAATCCGCTGGCTTCTTCCTGTCGCATTCCGGGCGTTTTAATTCTTCCCAACAGAGCACTTCCGTCACTTCCCCCAAAATCGTCCGCAGCTTGCCGATATCGTCCGAGTAGGACATCACCGTAATCAGCGGCGTGATCAGTCCAAGCGACAGAATGATGCAGAGGATAAAATCTGAGACCGCCAGACTCCCATTTTTCACAAGCAATCCACCGATAGGCAGAATAGAAATTGCCGTACAGGGAAACACCACCATGGCGATACTGAAAAACACGTTGCACCGGCGCATCCACTCCACATAGCAGTCCGCGCCCTCCTTTGCCGCCTTCTTAAATTTCTCATAAGAATTCTGCGCCCTGCCAAACGCTTTGATGACCTCGATGCCGTTGATATACTCCACCGCCGTATCGTTGAGGATTTTCGTTTTTTTCACCGTATTTTTAAAGCTCTCCTCATATCCCACCATCATGCCCATGTAAGCAAACAGCCCCAGAAAAAGGCTGATTAAGGACGCCAGCGCCATGCGCCAGTCGATTATGCACAAATAGATAAAAATCGCAAGCGGCGCAAGGAGGTTTGCCGTAAACTCCGGCAGCACATGGGCAAGCGTCGTCTCAATGCTGTCAATCCGCTCCACAATAATGTTTTTCAGACTGCCCGACGGCGTTTCCAGCACCCGTCCGAGCGCCACCCGCGCCAGTTTCCCGCAGACGCTCTTGCGGATGTTCCCAAGCACATGAAAAGTTGCCTTGTGGGAACAGGTCGTAGACAATGCATGGAATACCACGCGCAGTGCCCAAAACAGCGCCATCAGAATACACGCGTTTCGATACCCCTCCCACTGTTTTACACCGCCCACCAGCTCCGTCACGATATCGCCCATAAGAATATAGGGCGCGATGCTGCATGCAACGCCGCATACGGCAAGCAGCACGCTGGCTGTGTAAAGCCTTTTGTGTGTCCCCGCAAATTCGACAAGCCAGCTTATCACTGATCTTTGTTTTTGTTTCATTGTCACCATTCCTTTCTTACTCATTTTAATTAGTTTTAACTAACTCTCGGACTATTTTTAAGAGAAACCCATTGGATTTCTCTCAAACGAACGCCTTACAGCCGCAAGTCTTTCTGACACAGGAATCAACCTGTCTTACGCCCCGAACCGGATTCCCATAAGCTCCGACCAGCCCGCCGCATGGAACCGATGGAACTGCACCAAATACTCCTTCGCCTCTTCCTTTGGCATATCATGCACCACTACCTCAAAAATCCCCGCAAACAGACTGCTGGAGATAATGTGGATCAGGTTCTTATGAATCTTTTCCACCGGATGCCCCATGCCCGCAAGGGTTTCTATGTAGGTATAGGTGGAATCCTCCTCCCTGACCGCAAGCTGGTGCGGAAAATTCTCGTAGGACGTCCCCTGCGCGCACCCGACAAGCAGTTTAAAGGCATCGTAATGCTCATAGATATAATCCAGCATCTTCGCAAGACAATCCTCGGACGTGTCCACCATGCGCTCCGTCTGTTCCTCTCCCGGCAGTTTTTCAAAGTCGTCAATCGTCCGGTTAAACAGGGCAAGGATATAGGCGGCATGCTCTTCCACCAGCGCGGCAAAAAGCGCCTCCTTGCTGTCATAATATCCGTAAAACGCCCCTGTGGTTACACCGGCATTCTTGACAATATTCCGCAAGGAGGCATTTAGGAATCCCTTTTCCTGAAACTCCTGTTTTGCGGAAGATAAAATTTTATCCTGCGTGCTTTGTTCTTCCTGTTTCAATAAGTCCCTCCTTCTGCTTATATACAAAAATATAACACCGTTATTTTGATAACAGTGTTATATTAACAAATTTTATTTCCATTGTCAAGTATAAATTTTTCAATCACCCTCAAAAGCAAAGAACCTTTCCGATGTTGATAAAATCTTTTGCGTTTAATTTTTTCTTGTCCATTGTAGGAACTCCTTCTTTTATGCAAGGCTGTCTGCCTTGATTTTCCAACCGATTGCTTTTTCTCTTATGCCTACAAAGTCTGCATAAATGCCGGGCTGACTGATAAGCTCGTCATGCGTACCCTGCTGAGAGATTTTTCCCTGGTCAATAACAATAATCTGGTCTGCGTTTTTAACCGTTTTCAGCCGGTGGGCAATCATGATAATCGTCTTTCCTTGCGTGAGCGCTTCGATTGCTTTCTGAAGCTCTGCTTCATTTTCGGGATCGACATTTGCGGTAGCCTCATCCAGAATAATAATGGGGGCGTCCTTCATAATCGCCCTTGCAATAGAAATCCTCTGCTTTTCACCGCCGGAAATGGTTGCTCCGCTTTCCCCGATTACAGTTTGATACCCCTCCGGCAAAGCCAAGATAAATTCATGGCACCTTGCCGCCTTTGCCGCCCTTACCACATCTTCGTGCGTGACATTGGGATATCCAAATTTGATGTTGTTCTCAATCGTGTCCGGGAACAGATACACATTCTGAAATACCATGCTGATGTTCTTCATCAGGCTGTCCAGTTTATAATCCCTGACGTCAATACCGCCGATACGGACGCTGCCGCCGCCAACATCCCAAAAACGTGCAATCAGATTTACCAGCGTTGTTTTTCCGGAACCGGACGGGCCGACAATAGCTGTCGTAGTTCCCTGTGGTATTGAAAGTGATACATGGTCAATGACTTTCTTATCACCATAGGAAAAACTCACGTCCTGCATTTCGATATCCAGCCTGCCCGGATTCTGCTCTTTACCGTCAATGTCAATCTGCGGACTCTGGTTGATTTCCTCTACACGATCAATAGAAGCGTCGATCATCGAAAGCATAAAGAACATTTCTCCCGCACTCTCTAACTGGCTATAAACCATAAATGCGGATACTAATATCATTAGGCAATAAGTCAGCTCCAATGTTCCATTTATAAAAAGAGCAATAGAGCAGAAGGCCGCCGCTGCGCTGGCAATGCGGAGAATTGCCTGCTCCGCTGCTATATAGGGAATCCGTCGTCTTTCCAAAAGCATATTTTTTCTCTGTGTTTCCTCAATCGTTTTCTCCATTGCAGTGTTTGACTGATCCGCCATGTGAAAAGCCCTTACAACGCCCATTCCCTGTATGTATTCCAGTACAGCGTCCATAAATTCTGTTTGCGCCTCTAACCGCTTTGGAGACAATCTTCTGGAACAGCGCAAAAGCATTGTGTTAATTATCATGAATAGAATCACGCCGAGCAGAAAAACCAAACTAATCTTCCAACTAAAATAGCACATAGCAGCAGAAAAAATACTAGCGTGAATCACGCCTACCAATGTCCGCACAATAACGGCGAAAGACATACTTTCCAGATCGCTCATAGTCGCTGTTGAAACAGACGTAAGGTTTCCCAGACTGTGGCTGTTGAAATATCCCATCGGCATATATTTCATGCGGTTTCCAATCTGAATCCTTTTATCCTCGCACATCCGGTAGCTTCCTTCGCCCTCCTTGCCATGCGCCAGATACCAGAAAATAATGGTTCCAACCACACTGGTCAGCATAATTCCAAAGGCGGTAAGTGCGGTCTGTGCAGTAATGCTTTCATGGACTAATCCATCCAGTACAACCAGCAGGGCGGCAAATTGCAGGGCTTCTAAAACGCATCGTATGATTTCATAAAAAAGCCCCAGATACCAATTCCTGCTTTGCCGGCCTGCAAATTCAAAAAATTTCCGAAAAGAACGTATCATGCCGTTCTCACCTCCTTCGCATCCATATGCGCCGTCCACATCGTATGATAAAGGTTACATTCTTTTAGCAATTCTTCATGTGTTCCCTTTGCCTGAATCTGACCGTCTTTTACAACAACAATCTGGTCAGAATCCGTTATCGTTGACAGACGGTGGGCAATTACAATCAAAGTCTTTCCCTTTGTCAGTCGGCTGATAGCTTCCTGCACTACGGCTTCATTTTCGGGGTCAGTATAAGAAGTCGCTTCGTCAAGAATCACAATCGGCGCATTTTTCAGCATGGCTCTGGCAATCGCAATCCTCTGGCGTTCCCCGCCGGACAAATGCCCTCCGGCTCCTCCGACCACAGTTTCATATCCATGTTCAAGATTCATAATGAACTCATGGCAGCCGGAGTCCTTTGCAATCTGTTCCACCTCACCATCGCTCGCCCCTGGCTTTCCCATACGGATGTTATTGCGGACGGTATCATTAAACAGGTAGTTATCCTGCGACACATAGGAGATCAGGTCATTTAATTGGTCGGTGGAAATTTCCTTTACACTTTTGCCGCCAATCGTAATCAATCCCCCTGTCACATCCCAAAAGGACGCAATCAGTTTCGCAATCGTTGATTTTCCGCTGCCGGACGGCCCGACTAAAGCCGTGATCTTCCCTTGTGGGATTGACAGGTCAACTCCCTTCAAAACCTCTTTTTCCTCATATGCAAAATGCACATTTTCCAGAGAAATATCGAGATTGGGGAAATCGCTTTTTCCCTTTGGGCGGACAAGTTCCGGCTGATTTAATATCCCGTCAATTTCTCCCATAACCGTACCTATTTTCGCAATATCATCGGTGAAGAACATAGCAGCCACAAGCGGGCCTGCAATGCCCAATGACAGAACAGTAACCGTAATAAAGGTTGCGGCTGAAAGGGAACCGTTCATGTAAAACAGACAGCCGACCGGAAGTACGCTGATCAATGCCGCAGGCCATACGCTCATCATAATAGCTGAATATTTCTGCGTATCTTTCATCCAGTCTAAAATCAGGTCTGCGTTTGCATGGACGGCATCCGTAAATTTCCGGTAGGAATTATCCGCCTGATTAAACGCCTTTATGACCTCAATACCTCCAATGTATTCCACCGTCGTGGCGCTCATGTGGTTTCCGGCTTTTACTACCTCGCCATACTTCTTTGGGTATTCTTTCATCATGCCCATATAGCACATCATCCCAACCGGGATTGTGACCAGCGATACCAAAGCCATTCTCCAATCCAGAATGAACAGATAAACGATAATCGCAATCGGCACAAGAAGATTAGAAGTCATTTCCGGGATTACATGGGCAAGGGGAACCTCTAATTGTTCAATGCGCTCCACCATACCGTTTTTCAGCTGCCCCGACGGAGTATTAAGAATGTAACCCATAGGCACTCTGGTAAGTTTTGAAGCAATTTTCCGTCTTGCCTCCGACAGCACTTCGAAGGTCGCCTCATGGGATGTCCTTGTGGAAATCCCCATCAATATTGCTTTTAAGACAAAGCAGCCGCCGGAAATCAAACACCACATCATATAAAATGATAAATCCCGATTCCCTGAGAGCAGTGCAATCGTCATTCTCGCTGTCGCAAAATATGGAACGATACCAAAAGCAACGCCCATTACGGCAAGGACAACGGAAACGATATAGCCAGTCTTATGCGGTTTGGCAAATTCTATAAGCCTGCCAAACGGATTACCGCCTTGTGACTGATTCATAGTAAAATCCCTCCTATCTCTGGTTATAAATCTCTAACCTATATTCAAAAATCGAGTAAGGAAATGACCTTCTCTTCTACTCGCCGCGCGGCCCGTGCGCCGCCTTAGCGGCATATATCCTCTGCACGGGTCTGCGTATAAAAAAGCCGATAATCTGTCATGTGGTATCCACAAACAAATTATCGGCTCTGCGTCTTAGCGTCTGGCACTACTGATAATTGTATTTTCATTTCGTCAACATCTATCAAACATTCCTGCTTGCATTTCGGACAAAAGATCGGAAAGTTTTTTAGTGAGGTATCTGCCCGAATCTTTGTACGTGTCCTGCATTTACAAAAAGGGCAGTGTATCCATCCGCTTTCATCCACACAAAATCCTTCGGCTTTCTGCATGGTTCATATCCTCTCCCTCCTAATTTTTTAAATACTCTTTCCAGCCGTTTCCATAAAAAGTCCGCAGTTCGTTGAGATATTTTCCCGCATCCTCTATCGTCATATCATGAATGACCACCTCGAAAATACCGGAATAAAACGCACTCGAAACCACATGCAGGAATCCTTCCGTAATCCTGCCCTCCGCCCATGCGCGGCTGCCCGCGCTTTTCAAAAAAGCTTTCATACATTCCGTATCCAGCTTCACAAGGCTTTCCAGAAAATCCTGACAGACAGTTCCCGGCGAACCGGTGATAAGCAGCTTAAACTCTGCAAAATATTCGTAAATGTATTCAATCACACCCGGAAAACCCTGATCCGAATATTCCCCGTATGCCTCTTTTTGCTCCTGTGCCGTTAGAGAAGAAAATTCCGTTAATGAACTTCGGATCAGTTCCTTTAAGCCTTCGGCCGCCGGTTCCACCAAAAAAAGGAACAAACCCTCTTTATCCGAATAGCGGGTATAAATTGTGCTGGTACTGACACCAGCGTTTTGAGCAATTGTCCGCAGCGAGGCGTCCGCATATCCCTTTTCCAAAAATTCTTCCTTTGCACACAGAAGAATTTTTTCATCGAACCCTTCCACCCGGCTTGCCAATTTATCCCCCTCCTTTTCAGATATTTAAAACAATGTTTTTAAAACATTGTTTTAAATATAACATCCCTTTCCGTTTTTGTCAACAGAAAAGAGCATTGCCGAAACAATGCCCTTGAAACAGACGATTTTCTCACTGTATCTGCCACCCTTCCGCCTGCTCCCTGATTCGCACGAACTCCCTGTAAGTTCCTTCCTGCTCCAGAAGCTCCTTATGAGTCCCTCTCTGCGCCACCGTCCCATTATCAATCACAAGGATCTGGTTGGCGTTTTCAATCGTTGCCAGCCTGTGCGCAATGGTAATGATTGTTTTCCCCTGCGTCAGCTCCGATATTGCCTCCTGAATCAGATGTTCGTTCTCCGGGTCCACGCTCGCCGTAGCCTCGTCTAAAATCACAATCGGCGCATCTTTCAGCATGGCACGGGCAATGGAAATCCTCTGCTTTTCCCCGCCGGAAAGCGTGCCGCCGCCCTCTCCGATTATGGTGTCATACCCATTTGGCAGCGCCATGATAAAATCGTGGCACCTTGCCGCTTTCGCCGCCTCTATGATTTCCTCCTCCGCGGCATCCGGCCTGCCAAAACGGATGTTGCTGCGGATGGTATCATGGAACAGATAGACATTCTGGAACACCATTGACATATTTTTTAACAGACTGTCACAGGTAAACTCCCGCACATCATGTCCGCCTATACGGATGCTGCCCGAACCCACATCATAAAAGCGCGCGATTAAATTACAGATAGTCGTCTTCCCACTGCCGGATGGTCCCACAATGGCGGTGGAGATCCTTTCAGGAATGGTAAAGCTGACGTCCTTTAATACCATCCGCCCTGCAGGATGATCTATTCCCGTCTCCCATTTGGCAGAACCAACTTTGCAATGGCTCATCGCAGACGAAACGATTTCCTCATACCCAAAATCTACATGTTGAAACTCTATCTCAAAATTTTCCAACCTAATCTCTTTCCCGTCCCGGTCGATATAATTTCCCTCCTTCAGCGCGTCAATCTGATCCATCGCCGTATTGATAATCCCTAAAACATGGGCACTGTCGCTGACAGGCTCCAGGGAACCAAAAATGCCAAAGGAAAAGAATACAAACATCAGCATGACCGGCATTTCCATATTCCCTGCAAGCGCAAGCAGACAGGCAGACGCCGCCAGAAAGACGGAGGCGGTTTTTAACGCCAGCAGATGTCCGCAGTTTGCAGGGGTAAACCCATATTCAATCTTCAGCCGCATATCGCGGTTTTCCCTGACTGCCTCTCTTATGCTCTGTTGTGCCGCACCGCCCTGCCCGAAGGATTTCACGGTGGAAAGTCCGCGTGCATATTCTAACACTGCTCCGGACAGCATTTTCCCCGCATCCGCCTCTCTCGGCGCATTCTTTACACTGTGTCTTGATACCAGCAAAAGGAACAGGAACGAAACCGCCGCCCCTGTCAGCGCAGTCACCGCCGTAAGCGGTGAGAACACAAGCAGGCATAAGAATATCACAAGAAAATTCAGATAGCCGCCCACAAAGTTGTCGATCATGCGGATACCCATGTTTTCCAGTGTATTTAAGCCTGTGGTAATCGAATTTAAAATATCCCCCGTACTGTTTTGCTGGAAATACCCAAGGGATACCCGCTTTAGCGCGTCCCCGATGGCAAGCCGGTCCTTCGCCACAAGCTCATAGCTGATCGCTTCCTGAAAGCTGGAACGCATGTAGTCAAAGAAAAACCGCAGAAAGACCAATAATGCGATGATCCCGAAACTGGCTCCCGCCCATTTTTTATCAAACACCTGCCCTTTTTGCGAGGCTGTAAGGAAACGCCCCACGGTATATGCCGCCACCATCACCGGCATGGCGGCAAACAGATGGGAGAAAAAGGAAAATACAAACCCGATATATAACTTTCCCTTAAACTCACCGCACCAGTTTATGATCCGTTTCAATGTCCTAAACATTTGCTGCCGCCTCCTTTCCACTGTTCCACACATCTGCCCGGTTTCCGCCGATTTCCGTTTCTTTTTCAGCTCCCGGTTTTCCAACCGACCAGTTCTTTGCGCCGATATGTGATTCCCACATATTCCGGTATAACGGACATTGTTCGAGAAGCTCCTCCTGACGCCCCTGTGCTGCAATGCTCCCATTCTCCAGCACCACGATATTGTCCGCGTTTTTGATCGTGGAAAGTCTGTGGGCAATGACAAGGAGCGTCTTGCCCTTTGCCAGTTCCCGGATGCTTTTCTGAATCTTATCCTCATTCTCCGGGTCAGTAAAGGCAGTCGCCTCGTCCAAAATGACCACCGGCGCGTCCTTCAAAATCATCCTGGCAATGGCGATACGCTGCTTTTCGCCGCCCGACAGCCGTTTACCTGCTTCGCCTGCAGGCGTATCATAACCGTCTGGCAATTTTCTGATAAATTCCTCGCACTGCGCCGCCCTTGCCGCCGCGATCACCTGTGCGTCACTCGCATTTGGGTTTCCCATACGGATATTTTCTTTGACAGAACAGCGGAACAGGAAATTATCCTGCGCCACAAAGCTGACAATACCGGAAAGCTGTGAAAGAGGCATTTCCCGGATATCCACGCCGCCAATGGAGATACCGCCGGAAGAAACATCATAAAACCGGGAAACCAGCCTTGCCACCGTGGACTTTCCACCGCCCGACGGTCCCACCAGCGCGGTAAAGCTGCCCTGCGGCAGTTTTAAGGAAACGCCGTGCAGAACCTCATCCTTATCATAGGAAAAACAGACATTCTGCAGTTCCACATCATAATTGTTCAGTTGTACCTCCTGCTCCTTTTCCGACAGTTCAGGCATTTCCAGATACTCCTGCAATTCCTCCACCGTCATCTGCACTTTTTTGATTTCATTGGAAAACACCTCCAGCTTCGCAAGAGAGCCTACCATAGACATAGAAAGCATGACCGCAAGCGCTGCCTGCGCCGCCGTAATCACACCGTCCGCCCCAAGCAGGAGCGCCGCCGGCAGAACCCCTAACAGCGTGGACGGAAACAGGGCAAAAGCCAGCTTCATCGTCACCCATGTGGAAGAAAGCCATCTGACCACAAACGTCCTGTAATTCAGGATGGCGGACGAAAACTTCTCATAAGATTCCCCCGCCCTGCCGAATGCCTTGATGACCTCGATGCCCTCCACATACTCCACAATGTTGCTGTTCATCCGTGACAGGGATTCATTGTAGGTGTCATAGTTTTTCCCGCTGATCTTAAAGGTCAGTCCCATACAGACAAAAGAAAGCGGGAACGTAATCAGGGACGCCAAGAGCAGCCGCCAGTCGATTGCCGCAAGCGCCGCCATACTCACAAGAGGCAGTACGATATGCCCGCTCCCCTCCGGCACCAGATGAGCAAGGGGCGGCTCGATGTCCTCGATTTTATCCACCATAATTCCCTTGATTTCTCCGATGCTGTGTTTCGTCACTTCCCCCAGAGGCGCGTGCAGAAAGCGCTCCGCCACGCGGTTCCGCAGTCCTTCCAAAATATGGTATGCCGCGTAATGGCTCGCCGAGGTGGACAGCCCGAAACAAAGCACCCTCCCCGCATAGGCGGCAAGCGCAAGAAAACTCCACTGCCAGATATCCGCCGCCGAAACCGCCCCGACTAAAAACAGGCAGAGTACACGGTAAAAACAATAGTAGGGCACAAGCCCCGCCGTGATGCTGACCACGGACAAAATCACCGATAAGATCAGCTTCTGTTTCCCTTCCCGGGCATAAGACAGCAGACAGGATAAAAAATTCTGCTTTTTTTCTTTCATATACAAGTTCCTCCACAAAAAAATAATGGTGATTAGTTTTCGCTAACCGCCATTATTCTATCGCTTTCATGACCTGATTTCTACCCCAATCCGCCCGTTTGGTCCCGATTGGACAAATTTTTATCTTGTCGGCAAACTCTTTAAAATAGACATTTCTGCATCATTTAGTTAAGGTCTTATTCTTTTCTTATCGTCAATATGAACTGTATAATCTTTTATTGCCGTCATAATGTATTTTGCACCCATTGCCTCCTCTCACTCTTTATCGTAATCCAAAGACTGTCCAAACGCCTTCCCTGACGCCTCCAATCTGGCAAAAGCCTCCATATTTAATATTAATATGCGCAAAAATGAATGATATAGCAAGCAATAGCATTCATTTTCATATATCTCATTCTAAACGTCGCCGGTACTCCCCCGGCGTCATCCCCATCTGCCTGCGAAACGCCGCCGCAAACTTGCTCTGACTGTCATACCCCACGCGCCCTGCAATCTCCGCCACGCTCATTTCCCGTTTCGTCCTTAAAAAGACCGCCGCCCGGTTCATCCGGTACTGCGTCAGATAACTGCCGATTGGCGCGCCGAACACCGCCTTGAAGCACTGTTTCATCGTTGTCAGCGGGATGTCGAACCGCTCCGACAATTCCTCCTGCGTAAAGCTCTCCCCCATATTCTGTGTGATAAACTGCCCGACCGCCTTGACCTTTTCCACCTGCGCCTTATAAAAATACGGTTTCCCGTTCCCCCTGCCGTCCACGCCTGCAGACAGCTCCAAAGCGTCCAGAAACAACAGCAGTTCCAGTATCTTAACCTTCAAATACGGACGTCTGATTTTTTCCGGCACAGCGTACAGTTCCGCAAATATATGTGTGATGGAAGCCGTTCCCGGCACGACATACGGATAAATGCCGCCGCAGAACTTTTTCTGCAGCGCCCGCAGATCCACGGGAAAATCCTTCATCTCCAACGGCAGGGATTGACAGGCAGTCTCCATATCAAAAGACACCATCGCGCCGTGGTAATGGGACAGGGGCATCTCAAAATGCCCTGTATGGGTGAGCCGCCTGTCCAGCTTCAGGTCGCCCGCCTCCACATAGGAATAGGCATCACAAGCCGCCGGATATTCCAGCCGCCCCTCCCTGCAGTGGTCGATGCAGAAAAGGTCACGGTCTGGCTGAAATTTGCTGTCATAATACCGCATGTGAAAATCGTTATAAGAAAACGCGACGCCGGGAAAAACCTCGTAGATGGTGATGGTTCCCTCGCCCGTTTCGTTTTGGAACCGATATACGCTGCCACCACCGTATTCCGTCGGATTAGCGCTTATTTCGCCCATAACCGGGATCTGACTCATCTTCATTCCTCCCATCACCGCCACAACATCAGGTTCCCCTGCAGTATTCCTCTATCGCCTCTGCCGCCGACTTTATGCCGTCTTCCTTTCGTATCACAGCCGTGGCTTCTTCCGCCCACATACCAATGCCTGTACCTACCGCAACCGCTGTGATTTTCAATTTATCCGTCACTAAATCCCCTAAGCCTCCAGTTTGTCAACACTAACCCCAGTAGTATACCACTGCTCCAGCGAAATTTCAATGAAATACCGCAAAGGGCAGCTCCTGTATCGTCCAAAAAACGCTACAAGACGCTACCCTTTGTGAATTTATTTATTATTATTACCCGGCTCTCCGGTTCCATCCACCGCTGTTTTCTCTCACCTGTACAAAATCACGGTAAATGCCGCCTTCCTCCATCAGTTCCCCGTGCGTCCCGGACTGTGCCACTTCCCCATCCGCAATGACAAGGATCTGATTCGCGCTGCGTATGGTATTCAGGCGGTGCGCAATCACCAGAAGCGTCTTTCCTACGCAGAGCTCGCTGATTGCCTGCTGAATATAGCTTTCATTATCCGCGTCCACGCTGGCGGTCGCCTCGTCCAGAATAACGATGGGGGCGTCCTTCAAAATACAGCGGGCAATGGAAATGCGCTGCTTTTCCCCACCGGAAAGGCTTTCCCCGCCTTCTCCCACCATCGTATCAAACCCATCGGGCAATGCCATGATGAAATCATAACACCGCGCCTTTTTTGCCGCCTCCATGACTTCCTCCCTCGTGGCATCAGGTCGTCCCATGATGATATTATTGTAAATCGTATCCTGGAACAGATATACTCTTTGAAATACCATGCTGATGCTGTCCATCAGCTCCGAAAGCGGCACCTTGCGGATGTCCGTCCCGCGGATCAAAATCTTTCCCGACTTTACATCCCAAAACCGTGCAAGCAGGCTGGCTATAGTGGTTTTTCCCCCACCGGAAGGTCCCACCAGCGCTGTCATCTCATTCCGGTTCATCTGAAATGAGACATGGCGCAGCGCCTCTTTTGCTTCCATGCCGGCATTTTCAGAACTGGCTTTTGTTGTAGCAATACCGCCCTTTCCATAGGAAAAACTCACATCCCGGAACTCCACTTCCGGCACGCCCTCCCGCAGCCTATCCGCCGCAGGGATATGTTCGCTGCCCATATCGGGAAGCTCGCTCTCCGCAAACACTTCCTCTATGCGATCCATACAGCTGTTCATCACCGTCAGACGGGTACTCTGCCCGTAAAGCGCCTTTAACGGTCCGAACAAGTCAAATACAAACAGCATAACGCCGATTAACATGGATACCTCCAGCATTCCTTTCCCATAAAAGAACATGGCAAGCGCCACCACTAGCGCCACGCCTATCCCATAAACAAGGTTCAGCCTGCGCTGCCACGGGGAATGGCTCTCTTCAAAATGGATATTCGTCTCGCAGCTCTTACGGAAATTTTCCGTCAACTCCCTTGACTTTTCCCCCAACAGGTTATAAGTCTTGATAATGCCGAGTCCTTCCGTAAAATCCAACACCGCTTCCGTCAGGTTCTCGCTCTGCTCCTGCCTGTCCGTGGAATCCGCAAGTGCCTCTTTCCGCATCCCTTTCGCCAGAAGCAGGACGATGCCCACCAATGCCGCTGCCAAGAGTCCAAGCCAGGGATTCAATACCGCCATAAACACCAGCATAATCCCCTCCGCGAAAATATAACTCATCATATCAGCAAGCGCTGTCATGCAGTTTTCCTCTATAAAGACCATGTCCGTAGACAGAACGGAGCTGATCTTTCCGATATTCCCCTCCGTAAAATACCCCATCGGCATCCTGCGCAGGTGCGCGCCAAGCTCCATGCGCTTTTCGGCAAACACCATAAATCCCGCCGCCGACTGCAGCCGGTCCGCCGCGTGCTGGCAGATAATCTGTAAAACCAGACTAATGCCCATGCCTATACCAATCCACAGACAGAAACGACCGTCCACACGTCCGTCCAAAAACGCGGCAAAGGTAAAAAATGCCAACCCGACAGGTGCCTTCGACAACAGGGATTTGAGAAACGAGAAAACAAACGCCAGCCGAATCCTCCCCTGATACTTCCCCGATACCGCAACAATCCGTTTCATTAAAGCAATCATGCAAATCCTCCTTCCATCGCAAAGTCTTTTTCCTGTGCGGAAACGCTCCAGCGCGCGCTGCCCTCTGCCGCCGCCCACAGCTTCTGATAAGCAGGGCAGTCCTTTAACAGTTCTTCGTGAGTTCCCTCCCCAGCAAGCTGACCGCTCTGCAGTACACAAATTTTGTCCGCCGCCACAATGGAATGCAGCCTGTGCGCGATCACGATGACCGTCTTCCCCTGAATCACCTCTGCAATCGCCGCATTCATTTTCTCCTCATTCTCCGGGTCCATAAATGCCGTCGCCTCGTCCAGCACCACAATGGGCGCGTCTTTTAAGATTGCCCTCGCAAGGGAAATCCGCTGTCGCTCCCCGCCGGAAAGCTGCTTCCCGCCGTCCCCTGCCATCGTATCAATCCCTTTTTCCAGCCGGGCAAGAAATTCCATGCACTGCGCCTTCTCTGCCGCCGCAAGCACTTCCTCTCTTGTGGCATCCGGTTTTCCCAAAAGAATGTTGTCATACAGGCTCATATTAAACAGAAACTGCTCCTGTGAAACATAGGATATTTCCCGGTTTAACGCCTCTATGCTCATATCCCGCACATCCTGCCCGCCGATTTTTACCGCGCCGCCCGTCACATCATAAAAATGCACCAGCAGCTTTGCCAGCGTGGACTTGCCGCTCCCAGATTCCCCTACCAGCGCCGTCAGACTGTCTTCCTTTGCAGTAAAAGAAATGCCGTGAAGCACTTCGGTATCCTGCTTCTTTTTCTCCCTGCCTGATGTTTCCGCTGCCGAAGCATTTCCGCCTTCCGCGGCGCCTTCCTGATAATCAAACCGCACATTTTCAAAGGAAATATCATGGTTTTTCCCCGAAAACACTTTTGGGGTCTGCTTGAGAGGCGGCGCGCTCATCAGCGCTTCCAGACTCTCAATCTTATAATTTACCTGCGGCATCGTGGACAGAAAGCTCAAAGAACGCAGGAGCGGCGCGCCGATGCCAAAGCTCATGCACAGCACCAGCGCAAAATCCGCCAGATTAGACCACCCCTTTAATACAAACCACGCCCCCACCGGCAGCGTAAATAGCGCAATGCAGGGAATCAGGCTGTTGTAGAGCGCCATCCACGGCCAACAGACCTTATACCAGTCCAGCGTAAAATCCCGGTAATTCTTTACATCCGTTTCAAAGCGCCGGTAAGATTCCCCGTCCCGGTTAAAGACCTTGACCACCTCCATGCCGTTGATATACTCCACAATGGTTCCATTCATCTTCTGCGCTGCACCATAATACGCGCCCACTTTTCCCGTTCCCTGTTTATACATCACCCCCATCGCCACAAAGCCAAGCGGCAGGGACAGCAGGCTTAAAAGCGCCAGCTTCCAGTCCGCAAAAAACATGGCGATAAATACGAACACTGGAACCGCCACGTTGGAGATACCCTCCGGCAGCGCATGGGCGAGCAGAAGCTCGATGGACTCGATATCATCAACGAACATTTTTTTGATCACGCCCACGCCCTTCTCCTGTATCGTCCCAAGGGGCTGACTCTCCATCTTCTTCTGCAGAGAAGCCCTGATATTTTTCAGTATATGGTAAGCCGCCCTGTGGGACATCTGCAGTCCCTTCACATACAATAGCGCATACAGAATACCACAGACGCCGATTGCCAGAATCCGCAGGCAGACATACGATACGTCCATCTCCCCGTAGCCCAAAAGCGGTGTGATAATCTGCCATGCAAACAGAAAGGGGAGAACACTCGCCGCCACGCCAAGCATCACAACGATAATGGATGCATAGGTCAGCTTCCGGTATTCCCCTGCATATTCCAATACTTTTTTGAACAATTTCTTTCCCTCCTTCTGGTGAAAATGCCACCTGTTTTACACATAATTAGTTAGTTTTTTCTAACTCAAATCCTGAAGAAAAGAGCTGATGCCAAGGCAATCGCTCCCTATTCTACGATGTTCTCTGTTTTCTCATTTCCATTGATTTTGCCGTCTTCAAACCCGATTGTCCGATGCCAGTCAAACAGCGCGCAGACCAGCCTGCTGTGCTCCTCGATCTGTTCCATCTGCCAGCCGTGGATAAAGGGCTCGTAAATGGTTGCCCAAAATGCCGTCAGAAGAACGTGCATTTCCTCCTCCGAAATCCGGACGCTGCACAGCCCCCTTTGACACGCCTCCTCATAATAGGCATAAGTCGATTTCGTCATCCTCTCCACCCAGTCATGCTGGAAGTTTGCATACCGCGTACCCTCGGCGCATTTTAAAAGCAGCACAAAACCATCGTACCGCTCAAAAAGATACCGGAACCACCACATCATGTACCCACTGTCCATCTCCCACGCTTTCACCAGCGCCTCGTCGGAAATCCCCTTCCTGTCCGTCAGGCATTTCTGTTCAATGATTTCCTCCAGATCTCGCACGGTGTCAGCCACCACCGCAGAAAACAGCTCCTCTTTCCCGCTGTAACGCTTATACAACGCCCCTGTCGTCACATGAGCATTGTCGCAGATTTCTTTTAAAGATGCATTTTCAAACCCCTTATCCAGAAATTCTTTCTTTGCGCTCTCTAAGATAGGAAAGTCCAGCGAATGATCCGGCTTTGCCATTCTTCTCACCCCCCATATTGATAATTTAATTACCGATAATCTAGTTATCAATATAGCACCCCGCATGACTCCTGTCAAGATATTTCTTTTTGACAGATAGTAAACGAAAAAAAAGAAACACCCCGCTTTACGGAATGTTTTCCTTTTTGAAAAATGATAGCTTTTCCTAAATCTTATTTCGCACGATTTTCTTTTTCCATCAGTTCCTGTATCTTGCTTTGTGCCTGCTCATATTTTTCCCTTATTCTTTCCAGCTCCGCCTCATACTTCTCACGCTGCTTTGCGGCATCTGCCTCCATTTCGCGCCTTATCTCCGCCCGCGTCTGCTCCGTCTGACGCTCCTTTTCCAACAGCTCCATCTTATGGCTGTAAGCATCCTCTTTTGCCTGATCCTGCAGCCTGCCAATCTGCTCCTTTAAAGAAGCAATTTCCGCATCTTTTTCCTCCAGCTTCTGCGGATACTCTGCCAGCTATTCCAGTTCCCTCGTTTTTCATCAACCGCCTTGCTCAAAATATCATTCAGCCTGTCCTTGTCTGAAATAATGGATTGGTTCCGCTCCTCCTTCTCCCTGATTTCAGAGCGCAGTCCCTGAGAAACCAGCCGCTCATTATCCAATTCTTTTTTTGCTGCATCGCATTCCGTCTGACTGTCATGGTAGAATTTTTCATATGTCTCCCGGCTGCTCTTTGCCTTTTCGAGCTGGGACTGCAGATCCTGTATGGTAGCGTCCTTTGACGCAAGAAGCTCCCGCACCTCGACCCTTGCCCTCTCGTCTGCCGTGGCAAGGGCGTTGAGCATATCGGTGTATTTCGCACCCAGAAATCTCTGGTATTCCTCAAACTGGCGGATATCCTCACTGAACTGAGGCTGCGCCATCATCAGGTTCTCGTGCTCATATGCCGCAATAAGCGCATTAAATACAGAATCCTGATTGGAGAAATCCTTTGACAGCGCCCTTAACTTTTCGGCTGTTTCCGGATCTATCCGAAAGGGAAATTTTAATGTATTACATTACAACGTATTACTTTAAAAAACCCTTTATTTATCAGTATTTTTTATATAATGATTAAAGCGTCAAAAGGGGTAATCATATAATGTTAGTTATATGTGTAATACATTTTATTGATATTTTATATATAGCCCTCTTCTCAAAAACGGTCAACGGGATTATAATGCGCTTATATTAACCGAAACGGTTAATACGGAGGATATTATGAACAGTAAATTTTTCGGTTTATCAATAGAAAAACAACAGCGGATTGTCAATGCTGCTTATAAAGTGTTTTCAGAAAATAGCTATAAAAAAGCACCTATGTCTGAAATAGCAGATGAGGGAGGCGTTTCAAAAGCATTGCTATTTCACTATTTCATTAACAAAAAAGAACTGTATATGTATTTGTGGGAAAATTCTATCGAAATGACAAGAAAAGCAACTATAGAATACAAGACTTTAGAAACATCTGATTTTTTTGAAATGTTAAAAAGGAGTCTGTTATCTAAATGTTCTATTATGCGGAAATACCCACACATATATGCGTTCTCATTAAGAGCATATTATGAAAACTACCCGGAAATAGAGGAAGCTATTCAAAAGAGCTATTCTAAAACAAGTAATGCAAGTGAAACTATTGTATTTGAAAAAATAAATACCTCTATTTTTCGGAAAGATATAGATTTGAAATCTATGTATTCAGAGATATTTTATGCAGTTGATGGATATATGCTAAATAAATATCATTCCGGGCAAATTATTCCTGCTGAAATTGAAAACGAGATTGCGGAACTTATTGATTTATGGAAAAAGATATATACAGAAAGAGAGATTGACGAATGCAGCATAAGCAAATTTTAGCACAGGGAGGAAATGTCCATTATTGGATTGACAAAAAAGATGATGGTGTTGATTGTATTGTTTTTACTCACGGTGTAACGGCAGATCATACAATGTTTGAGAAACAGATAGAGTTTTTCTCTGATAAATATACAATAGTTCTTTGGGACGTGCCCATGCATGGATTATCAAGACCCTATCAGAAATTTTCCTATCGTGATACGGCGGAAATATTACATTCTATTCTTCAAGAAGAAAATATAAATAGAGCTATTTTGGTTGGAATGTCTATGGGAGGTTATCCAAGTCAACATTTTGCTGCCATATACCCCGACATGGTAAAAGGACTTGTAGCGTTAGATACAACTCCATTAGGAGTGCAATACTATTCAAAATCGGATTTATGGTGCTTAAAACAAGTGGCACCAATGGCAAAGTGGTTTCCGGCAACTATTTTACAAAAAAGTATGGCAAAGTCAATTTCTGAAACAGACTATTCTTACCAAAAGATGATGTCAATGCTAAAACCGCTTTCAAAGTCAGAAATTATTGAGCAAATGAGAATAGCATATGGAAAATTTACGCATGAAAATAGAAGTGTTATGTTCCAATTTCCTGTGCTGATACTTGTCGGGGATAGAGATAGTACAGGCAAAGTAAAGGCATATTGCAAAGAATGGGCAAAACAAACAGGGTATCCGTTACATTTTATTAAAAATGCTAAACATTTCGCAAATGGGGATAATCCAGAACAAGTAAATTTTGAAATTCAACAATTTATTAGAACTATCAATGACAGTGAAAAGCAACCATAAACCATGCAACACCCCATGTGGGAGAAAGGGGAAATCATCTATGCCTTGCACAGAAGCATACAGAGAACACATCATGTATACTTTCAATGGCTATTGCAAGACCGTCATACGCTTTGCGGCTATCAACGCATGGCGTGACAGGAGCAGACGGCGACAAAAAGAAATATCCCTTAAATATCTCACAGAAGAAAAATTTTACCCTTTAGGCACAACAGACGAATATTTTGAAGCACCCTATGAAGAATACCCCGTTACGATATGCGGTCAGACAGTTATCCTCACCAATAGGGAGCTTGCCGCCGCCCTGTTATCTTTGCCGGAGAAGAACCGGGAAATCATCTTCCTTTACTTTTTCAGGCATTACACACAGCCGGAAATCGGGGAAATGTACAGACACTGCCGGAGTACCACTGGGTATCAAATCCGCAGGACTTTACAGCTTCTGCACAAGGAAATGGAGGTGCTTTCACATGGAGAATCCGAACCTTTTGCCCTATGAAACGATTGTCCGGGCGACCAGCGGAGAGCCGGAAGCCGTGGACGAGGTTTTACGGCATTACGGCAAGCGAATCCGAATCGCTGTTATTGAAAACGGCATATCGACAGGGATACCGAGGACAGCATAAAATCCCGGCTTGTTATAGCACTGTCCAGCTCCGTCTTGCAAGCGCCTTATAGGCAAGAAGGAACAGAATTCGCAAGCCGCCATGGAAGGACTTACAATTGTTACCAAAGATTCCAAAATCCCTGCATACGGCATAAAAACAATATGGTGAAAAACAGCCTTTACACGCAAGTGTAAAGGCTGTTTCATATTCCTATACCTTTTCTGCTTACGCCGCGCGCATCACGCCTCGCCCGCAAGCCATTTCTTAAACAGTTCCCTGAACTCTTCTTCACGCCCGGCCGGTATCTCCAGTGTCAGTCTCTTTGTTCCTTCCCGCTCCATCTGGAATACCTGCGTAATCTCGTCCCTCGTCATGTTCTTTTTCAATGCATTCACTTTTACGTCGCTGATCTGTTCCCCGAACTCGTCAAAAATCCACTGCTGGGTATCCTTGGGGAAAAAAGTAAAACGCATGACCGTCTTCTTTTTTATTGCCCCGTCAAAGAACAGCTTCTGCAAGGGTTCTATTACATTTTCGTTAAGCGCAAGGGCATCATATATCGCGGACTTCTTCAGTCCGAAGTCCTTCATAAGCTGGTCAATGCGCTCGCCCTTCGTATAGCGGCGCTTCTTATAGGTTTCCAGTCTGTCAACCACTATCTGCTGCTTTACCATTTCCGGAAGTTTTGAAAAATCCCTGTAAAGGTTGGTGTCGTCTATGATTTCCCTTGCCTTCCGCTCGTCAATTTCATCCTCCTGATACACAATGCAGGGGACAAAACGGAATTTGTCTTCCTCGAAACCATTCTCTTCGCAACACTCCCTTATAATCTCCGCACAGACATCCCGCCGGTTGTGCCCTGCCAAAACCATGTAGCTTCCGCCCGGCCTCCGCCACAGCACAAGGGGATCTTCAACCCCCCTCTCATAAATGGACAACTTCAATTCAAGATAACGGTCCGGCTGGCTGTCCCGTAAAAGCGGATACCGGTTCCATTCTGTCGGAGCCCCTTCCATCTTGGATATGTCTATGTACTCTATCTTTTTCTTCCCATCATTCTCCCACAGCGCGCTCATCCCTACCTTGTCAAGCGTCTGCGACACGCTCTTTGCAGCGCCTTTGGAATTCTGTGTAACCCGGTTCAAAAAATCCATGTTGCCTACCGTTCCTTTTTTTCCTGCCATGAGCCTATCCTCTCCTCTCTTTCTGGTCTTTCCGAATCCTTTCAAGCGCTTCGTCTGCCAGTTCTGCCATCTGCCTGCTCGCGGGGCTCCTGCTGTTATAATACCCTATCGGCATATGCTCTTTCTGCGAATTATCCACGTTTGCGTCATTCTTGATAAACGTCTGAAATGTGTATTCCGGGGCAATCTGCTCCACGAGACTTGTATTGTCCGCCATCGCCGTCTTTTTCCGCAGGTCCACTTTATTGAACAGGAACCCCAGTAATTTCAGCTTCGGATTGCTTTCCGCCATTTCCTCTATCTGTGCAAGTGTAGGCGGCACCGCTTTGATTCCGAACATACTGGACTCGATCGGCGCCAGCACATAATCCGCCTCGTCGAGTATCGTCTTGTTCATTTTACCCGCAGTCTTATCCATGTCCACAATGATAAAATCATAGTAATTTTCCTCTCGGATGCTTCTTAAGCACTTCTTCCACATCTTATTGCGGATTTTTTCCGTCATCGTACATAATGATCCCTCCAGTGCCTCGCTCTCCGCCGATCCGGCCACGACATCAATCCCGGTATATTCCGTATGCATAATATAACCTTCTTCCCGGAAATCTTCCTGACCGAGAAAACCATTATAGAAGCTGATATCAGGCTGCTCCAGATAATCGGGAAACAGGACGCTTGTCATATCCGACTGGCTGTCCGTATCGATTGCCAGCACGTTGTAGCCGCGTTTCGCCAGTTCATAGGAAAGATTCGTCACCACCGTTGACTTTCCCATTCCGCCCTTATGCGCCCACACCGCAATCATAACAGGACAGTCAAACCGCATCAGGTTTTTGTCCAGCTTTGCCTTCTTTGCCTGCTCATAAATACTTTCAAGATCTTCCTCATTCATCTCCGAAAGATCCATCTCCATCAGGCTTTCAAGCTGCCACTGGTTCAATCCCGTCGCCCTGTGCCAGTCCTTAATGTCCCATCCCTTTTTCTTCAGAAGTGCATTCATCCTGTCCTTCCAGTCACTCTTTCGCATACACATTTTCCTTCCCAGTTCAAATACTTTATTCCCATTTTTTCATCAGTCATAATTTTATTATACAGAAAAATTTTTATTAATCAAGTTTTTATGCATTTATTTTTCCGCCCGGCGGAAAAACATTATTATCTTTTGCGCACACCTGTCCGTGTTCCCACAGGCAGCTTACCATAACAGACGGATTTGTCCCATTTTGGTAACTTGTGAGTTAAAAGTTTGTACCACTAAGAAGCCAGAAAATCCCAGTGTTTTTCTGACTCTTCCTGTAGCTCATGAATTATCTGTGTTATGTAT
>KE159531.1:18706-86759 GCA_000403215.2 Lachnospiraceae bacterium A4 | reverse complement strand
TTCAATAATATTTAACATAGTCGTATGGTCATCCGCCAGCAAGTATGATAAACTCATATTTGAAATAACTCTTCTGGTGGATTTATCCTTTTTTATTTTGGCAACTTATAGGATACCATAAAACCATATGGAAGGGTTATTTTTTTATTGATAACTTACAACTCACAAGTTGGTAAAAACGACACCAAAATTTCCGCCCGGCGGAAATTTGAACGGAATTACAACTTGCGTATCTCTTTGCGAAGGAATATAATGGTGGAAATATCTTAGGAACTGTTCAGAAATTACTTGTGACAAGGATGCCGTATAAATGTTCATCTGCAAAGAATACAATCGCAGGCGTAGCGGGCTACGTCAAGATTGTCTGATGCCGCAGATGGGCATTTAGACAAGTCATTGTCATGAGTAATTTATTAACAGTTCCTTAGTTTATTTATTATCGGGATGGCCTGCGGCTTTTGTTGCGCGGCATCCCTGTTTTGTCCCTTCTTGCGGGACAGGGGAATCACTGGTTGGTTCCCTGCGGGCAAGGCGGATAGCCGACAGTTACTAAACAGGTAATTGGTAAAGGAGAATGAAATGTCAAACTTTCGTAACGTCTCAAAATCCGAACCCTGTCCAATCTGCGGGAAACCGGACTGGTGCACCGTGCAGTATGTCGAGGGAAACACAAAGCTCCACTACTGCAGACGGGTACTTGGCTGCTCCAACATCATAAGCGGCACAAACGGGATGAATTATGTCTTTCTCAAACAGACATCCGACGGCTCATGCATGTACAAGGAAGAATCCGCCTACATGGAATCACGGAAAGAATGGGAAAAGGCAAACGGTAGAAACAGGTGCGCAAACGGGAGGCGCGCAAAACCGAAATCCCCTCCCGTAAAACAGCCTCCCGCTCCTCAGCCCGCCGTTTCCGTTACGTCGTTGGACAATGGCACGCTTGACGCCATCTACCGCGCCTTTTTGAAAAAGCTCCACCTGCAGAAGAACCATGTGCGCTACTTAAGGCAGGAACGCTGGCCTGACCAGCTTATCATCCATTCACAGGTGCGTTCCATGCCGCCCGGCGGTAACGGCTACTATTACGGCAAGGGAAGGAATCTGGTCGCCAAGGAGCTTGTCAGGGAGTTCGGGTCATTAAAAGGCGTCCCCGGCTTCTATGAACAGGCTGACGGCAAATGGAACTTTGCAGGACAAAGCGGACTGCTGATTCCCCTGTACGACCACGAAAGGAAAAGAACAAATACCACAATTTTTCTTCCTTTTATGAAACTTCCGCGGACGGAATCCATTTCGTGAACGCTTTTAAAAACGACTGCCGTTCCGGAAGCCATCCAAGTCTGTATGCCGTCCCCTCGCGCGACGACTACACGGTCTGCTACATAACGGAGGGTGAGAAATAATCCCTGTTCGCAAACCATGTGCTCCATGCCCCTGTCGTTTCCCTGCCCGGAGTAAATTCTTTCGGGAAGGTCCTTGAAACATGACGGGAGAAACGTCCTGAATTTCCTTGCGGCAAAAGGCTGTACGGCGGTAATCATTGCTTATGATTCGGACAAATATGTCAACGAAGCGGTCCTGATATATGAACAGAAACTCATCGAGCTTCTCTCCGGATATGGTTTCCGCATTGCAGTGGCCTACTGGAATCCCGGCTTCGGGAAAGGGCTGGATGATATTCTTTCCATCAATGTCCGTCCCAACTATGAATTGGTCAGGGTTTAAAACGTCCTGCCGCCGGTTTTCCGGCGCAAGGCGTTTTGCCTTATGGAACTGTTTTTTCTGTCATTTTTCCGCCCGGCGGAATTTTCATGTTCTTCCATAAAATCCTCCATTTTTACTCAGCCTGCGAATTTAGGTGCAATCAGAATATTTGCAAAACGAATAAATTCGTTAATTTTCCCGTCAGTAGCACTGACATTTCTTTGCACCAACAATTAATATGCTTTTCATATTCTTTATCAACGTCATTCGTCCATGTATCAATACTTTAAGTTCATGGAAATGTCCATGTCTTTGAACCTCAACGTCTTCATGTTATTTCTAATCCGTCAAAAAATTCCTTTTCATTTTTCCGCCGGGCGGAAAATTTCAACGACTATTTATGCCATAACGAACCAAATCTGAAATTCCTCGGCAATTCATCCCGTTTCATCCCACGGTTCCAAATTATCATTGCGCGCCGCCCCGTTATCTGCTATACTATCAGAAACATTCATTTTTCTTTAACGGCTGTTTCTTATGATCCGGCCGGTCTTCTAAATTCCTGGAAACAGGTTTATATCATATATTTGGGCAGAGGCATCTTAGGATGCTTTTTTTATTCCCGCGAGCAACGAGCCAAGTGACTGCTGGCCAAAATCGGCCCATTATCAAAAAAAGGAGGATTTGTATGAAACAAAAGAAACAAACTGAAGTGCCTGATTCCGTATTTGAGGCGTTTGGCTTTACACTGCCCAAAAGCATTCCGAAGGAATATCAGGCAGGAAGCTCCATAACAGATTTTGTGGGCGGCGGACGCATCCTGTCGTTAAAGAAGGAATGGCATTTCAAAAAGATGGCGACCCCGAAATGCCCGAAACATGCCAAGGGGTTTCCTTCATACAAAACATTCTGGAACCCTACCAGGAAGAACTGCAGGTCAGCTATGCCGACCGTCATTCAGGATATGCTGCGGAAATTGCATGCATTACTTTCCGCCTGCCGTCCTGTTACTGCATCCGGCTTGACTGCATGGGCGGTGAATACATCTATGGCGGCATCGGTATGAAACGAAAACGTCAGGACGGTTACTACTTCCTTCGGGGAAACCGTTCCCGCAAAGCCCATATAATAGACCTCGCTGCGTTTCTGTCCAAAGCTTTCCTGTTTACGGGAATTCATCAGATACAGTCATCCGTAAATCTTCCACTTGTCCAAGATATTATTAAAGACTATCTGGATAAAGAAGGGAGCAACGTCGCGCCTGGAAAGCCGAACGAGCTGGCAGAGAGCATACTGCAGAAAACGCCGCTCCCATTAAAGAACTTTTTCAGGACATATACAAATAACGAAAAGGAATTTTTCTGTCTGGATGAGTACACATATCTGGTATCAGATGCTGTAAACATCCTGTGCAGGGTACTTGAGGTCTACCTTGATATCCGTTATGAGAACAGGCACCGCTCTGAAATAGGGCGTTCGATCGCAACCGCCTATATCACGAAAAAGAATATACCGAAGGCAGTTCATGGGGCAATGGAAAATACCGGCTTCATGGATTACTTTAAGTATGTGGAGTTCGACGAGGACGTGGATCTTGCGTCCGTCAGGACAATTGAAAAAGAATTTGAAGTCTTAAACCGAGCGTACTTTTCCGGGAAGGCGTTTAAGGATGTCACCCTCCGGTTCCGCAAATGTTGGATAGTGCGGAGGGGTGACAAACAAATACAAATAAAAAAAGACTTCCTCAATCCTTAAAAGGCTATGACAGTAACGGTTATAGTCTTTTTTTATGCGGTAATTACCGTATGAAATGTACTTCTGTTTCCCCAAGCGGAGAAATACCCAACAATGATATTCCGCAATTCAAACTCCCGACAAGTAACGAGAAAAAATCATATATAAGCACCTAAACCAATCAATCATATCAATCCATATCAGAGGAGGGCAAAGACCATGAATAAAAAGCAGGAACAGCAGATTTTAGATTATTACAGCACCACAGACAAATATATCCGTAGCAAGACACACTCCAATGCGCATCAGACTGTATTTACCAAAGAAAGCGACAAATACCAGTGGCTTGTGCTGGGGCAGAAAAGACGTGTGCGGAACTGACCGAGCGTGACCATTCCATAAAGACAAGGTTAGCCAAGGCAAAAAAACAGGCGAAACAGCCGACAGTTGCCGAGAAAAAACAGCACAGAACCCAAAGCAAAGGAAAGGGGGATATGGCACTATGAAACTTTCCCGATACGAACAGGAAACGATTGTCAATTATAATGCAGGAGAAAAGACCGCCACCCTCTACACAAGGGATAAGACGGTCATGCGGAAACTTGACACGCTTGTTGTCGATTTTCCCGACACATACAAGCTGACAGGGCAGCACGAGGTATCTAAGACTTATTCCTTTCCGAAGTCATATGTCAGCTACCGAAAGCCGAGGGCGGTCAACACCGAGCAGAGGGAACGGGCAAGACAGATGATGATTGCTAATAGGGCAAAGAAAGATTAAGGAAAATTTATTGGTATTGTGTTTGTGTTTGTGGTAAAATAATGGCGTTAAGTAATTCAATAAATTGGGATTTTATGGAGGAAAATATGGACTACTATAAACAGATTTTCAAAAGAAAATCATTTCATATATTTAAAGATACAGGTGTAATTACAGATGATGAAATACAACGATTGAAAGATTTTATCAATATCATAAAACCACTTAATACAGAAATTAAAACCGAAATTCATATTGTACCTGAAAGTGAAACTACCTGCAAACGAGGTGGACAATACTGTATCTTGTTTTATAGTGAATCAAAAGATGAATATTTGCGAAATATCGGGTATATTGGCGAACAAATTGATTTGTATCTTGCATCACAGAATATAGGTGCTTTATGGTTTGGTATCGGTAAACCCAATGATATGAAAATAAACGGTCTTGATTATGTTATTATGATTTCCATTGCAAAGGTGTCCGAAGATAAGTTCCGAAAGGATATGTTCAAGTCAAAGCGAAAACCTTTGAGCGAAATATGGAACGGCGATACATTAGGGATTGCGGAAATTGTTCGCTTTGCGCCGAGTGCATGTAATACTCAACCTTGGATTGTTGAAAACAATAGCAACGATTTGATGATTTACAGATACAAGAAATTTGGTAAAAGAGGTATTATGCCTGCTCAAAAAGTAAGATATTACAACAAGATTGATATAGGCATATTTCTTTTTATACTCGAAACCTGTCTTGAACATGAAAATTACACATACGACAGAATTTTGTTTGCAGATACATCAGATGATAGTATCGAAAAAACTTTAATTGCAAAATACACTTATTCAAGCAAATAAATCGGAAGTTGTTTACAATACAGGTCATGTTGTTACAGAAAGGATATAAAAAAGATGTCTAAATACAGCTTGAACATAGCAATTAAATATGGGGAAACTTTAAGAGAATTTAATGATAAATCTGAAGCTGAAGATTATTTTATTTCATATAAAGACAATTTACTAAACAGATTAAAAGCGATTATCACCCAAACGTCTGTGTTTTTTCCTGACTATACAATTGAAAGCCTAAAGAAATTAGAAAAATGGTATTTTGATTTATATGAAAAACAATCATTTGAGCAGGTGGGATTGACACAAGAAGAATTTGAAAGCATGATGTCTGTTTATTGGGGGGAGGTCATTATTAAGAATAATGAGGACGCTAAATGGGTGGTTATGGAATATCCTTTTTCACAAAAAAAGTATGAATTCTTAGTGAGCACAGGACTTTGCAACGTGTCAGTGGTTAATAAATTTCACGACTTGTATCGCATGCAGAGCAACAAACGAAGAACTCTGTTATTTAGATAATATAATCGGTATTTCGCAAGATAAATTCCCGTTTGTAGAACTGGAAAAATCGGAGTTTGAGGAGGTTGGTATATTGGTTGGAAGAATAGTAGCTTTGGTATGCTGTTTATTATGTGCTTTTCCTTTCTTTGTTATAGGTGTTTATAATAAAGATAGCAGTGAGCCTATTAATTTTTGGAGTGGTGACACCTCACTAAAGGATAAAGTTAAAGATGTAAAAGGCTATAATACGGAAATAGCTGGATTATATAAAAAGTGTGCGTTATTCTTCTTATTGACGGGGATTTTATTTGTAGTTTTTCCTATTGCTGGAATTGGATTATTAGTGTTTGATTGCTCGGTTGGGATTTATTTGGCATATAGGTTTTATAAAGGAATTTTGAAAAGATATTCTTAACTTCCAGTTTTTCGGAAAAAATCAAGACAGAAAAATGATATGAGAACTGAATATTGTTTACCTTTAGGTAGCGATTATCTTAACAGACAATCCGCTGCCTTTTTTATTTTCAGAAACTATTAACACAGTCACAGAATGAATGAGGTATCAGAAATGATTGAGAGCAAAAATGACACAAGCAAAAACTTAGAAAAGGCATTGCAGGCATTGAAACAGGCGCAACAGCGTGCAGCCAATGAGAAGAAAAAACAGAACGAGAAGAAACGTAAAGCCGAGGTAACGTATTCACCCTGTTTACAGGGTGCGCACAGATATACCACCAGAGGTGGTATATCTGTGCGCCCTTCGGGGAGCAAGTTTCACTTGCATGGACTCCTGCGGAGGAAGTTGTGAAGGATTATGTGCAGAGGAATTTTGTTGACAAGGGAATGTGCGCCGACTGGGCAATCCATGACAGCGAGAATGACAAAGGACAGCGCAATCTCCATATCCATGTTCTACTCACTATGCGCCCTCTTACTGAAAACGGGGAATGGGGAGCACAACAAAAGAAAATTTATGACCTTGACGAAAACGGCGAGAAGATACCAGTGATTGATAAAAGGACAGGTCAGCAGAAAGTTGACAAGCGCAACCGCAAACAATGGAAATGCCACACCGCCGACAGCACCGACTGGAACAGCAGGGAAAACGCCAAAATGTGGCGCAAGGATTTAGCCGACACAATCAATGCCACCAATGAGCAGTTGGGGATTGCATTACATTGGGAACACCGCTCTTTTAAGGAACAGGGGATTGACAGAGAGCCGACAATCCATATCGGGGCAGTTGCCAATGCTTTAGAGCGCAAGGGCATACAGACCGAGAGGAGCAACATCAATCGGGAAATCATCAAGCATAACATTCTGTTGGAGCAGGCAAAAGAAATGCTCATGCTTGCCAAGCAGGAACTTCACAGCGCACAGTACGCAACGTACAAAAGTACGCAGATTAAAAATACGGCGGTCAGCCGTGAAAAATGCCAACAAGTTGGCATAGAAGTCATGGAGATGATTGCAAAAGTAAGGGAGCGCAAAGGCAGATTCGACTTGCCGATTGTCAGCGGAAAGCACCTAAGGAACTGTTGATAAATAACTTGTGTATAAAGGTCAAATGTGTTATACTTTATTTATGAAAGAATCGACCATAATAAGAATCAAAACAAATATTCAATATTTGAATGAAAGCCAGTTGAGGAAGTATCTTGCATCTGAAGCAATCTCATTAGGACGAGGAGGTATCAAAGAGGTTAGCGCCATATCCGGAGTGCATAGAAATACAATTTCTGCTGGAATCAGGGAAATCAAAGCTTTGCCCGAAACGCCATGCCTTAATGAAAGCGGCGCCAGGATACGGGCTGTAGGCGGTGGAAGAAAACCCATAACTGTTTCACAGCCGGGAATTGATGAAGCGCTGGAGCGGATTATTGATCCGGAAACATATGGGAATCCAATGAATCCGCTGCGGTACACGACAAAAAGCATAAGGAACCTTGCCAATGAACTTCAGGCGCAGGGCTTTCAAATAAAATATAATAAAGTGGCGGATCTCCTCAGAATCCTTGGGTACAGCCTCCAGCAAAATCAAAAAATGAAGCAGGTTGGTAAAGAATCCCCTGACAGGGATGCTCAGTTCAAACACATTAACACAACAGCCATGCAGTATCTTGATACAGGGGAACCGGTGATATCGGTTGACTGCAAAAAGAAAGAAAACATTGGCAGCTTCAAAAATAACGGTTCCGAATATGCGCCAAAAGGCAGTCCTGCTGAAGTTCTGGATCATGATTTCCCGATTCCCGGGAAAGGGAAGGCATCCCCATACGGCGTGTATGATATTAATCACAATGAAGGATATGTGAATGTAGGCATCAGCTCAGATACGGCAGTGTTTGCCGCGAATTCAATCCGCAGCTGGTGGCACTATATGGGTTCGGCGAGATTTCCAAAAGCAGGCAGGCTCTATATCACGGCAGATGGCGGTGGCAGTAATGGAAGCAGGAACAGACTGTGGAAGCTTCAATTACAGGGTCTGGCTAACGAACTGCGGATTCCGATTGAAGTTTCCCACTTCCCTCCGGGAACATCCAAATGGAACAAAATCGAGCACCGAATGTTCAGCCAAATCAGCAAAAACTGGCGAGCGCGGCCGCTGGATTCATTGGAAATCATTGTAAATCTGATTGCTTCAACTACTACTGAAACTGGTCTGCATATCGAATGCGGATTAGATTTTACCGAGTATAAAACCGGAATCAAAGTGACAGATGAGGAACTTCCGGAAATAAATATCATTCGTAATGGATTCTGTGGGGAGTGGAATTACACGATATATCCTTACTGACAGTGCATAAGTTATTTATCAACGGTTCCTAAAAAATATCCGACCGAACCGCCTTACAGTCAGCCGACAATGCGGAGAAATTCATCACGACAAGGAAGATAGACAGTTTTGAGAGCCTTGCAAAATTCACAGCGGATAGGGAACAGAAATACCAACAGAGAGCCAGTCACTTAAAGGATTTGCGAAAATGAAATACGATAAGGCGCATAAGGACAGCTTATCGAAGTATCCCGAATTAAAGGAGCGTATGCAGAGCCTTTTACAGAATGGCGAGAAGATAACGCCGAAACAGTGGAAAGCCGAGATACAGTCTTTGCAATCCGAGTATGACAGTATCAGTAAAGAGCAGACCAAGACCGCCACAGAATTAGCGTATGCCGAGGTAATCAGCTACAATAAAAAGAACCTTGAGAGGGAGCTTCAGAACGAGAGCCGACAGCATAACAGGCAACAGAACAAAACGAAACGGAGGGAGGAAGAAATTTAATGAAAATCTGATAGAAATATGAGTGTGATTGTGGTATTCTATTGGAGATACAAATTGAGTTTGACGGAGGCATAGTATGGAGATAACAAATAAAAATATAGATAGCGGAAAACCTTTTGATTGGGGGAAAACCTCTTTAGATTATGCAAAATTTCGTGACATATATCCAAAAGAATTTTATCAAAAAATTATTGACCGTAGATTATGTTTGGACGGACAATCTGTTCTTGATATTGGAACAGGTACGGGCGTTCTTCCGAGAAATATGTATCAGTATGGAGCAAAATGGACGGCTACGGATATTTCAGAAAATCAAATTGAGCAAGCCAAAATTCTTTCAAAAGATATGGATATAGATTATTATGCTATATCAACGGAAGATATAGATTTTTCTGATAATTCCTTTGATGTAATTACAGCTTGTCAGTGTTTTTGGTATTTCGACCATGAAATTATTATGCCTAAGTTTTATCGTATGCTTAAACAAGGGGGAAGTATTCTTATCTTATATATGGCATGGCTTCCATTTGAGGACAAAATTGCGGGAGCCAGTGAAAAACTTGTATTAAAATATAGTCCTAATTGGAGCGGTGCAGGAGAAACAATACATCAAATAGACATACCCGACTGCTACAAAGAAAAATTTGAACTTGTATACCATGAAGAATTTACCTTAAAAATACCATTTACCCATGAAAGTTGGAACGGAAGAATAAAGGCTTGTCGTGGAATTGGTGCTTCACTTACCGAAAAAGAGATTTCAATGTGGGAACAGGAACACAGGAAACTTCTTGAACGGATTGCGCCTAATGAATTTGATATTTTACATTATGGTGCGATTGCTGAACTTAAAAAACGATAAATTTTTATTTTTCAGAATTACACAATTAAACAAGTCACAGCGTCAGAGCGTATAGAAAACAAATCTATGCGCTCTATTTTATTGTAAAGGAGCAGATTTATGAGTAAAGACAGCAAGGCACAGCATAGAGCCACCCGACAGCACCCACCCACTAAAATTATCGTGGAAAGGCATTATGTAGGCACTGAAAAAATGGAAACGGTATTCAAGCGGATAGCCGAGGAACAAATAACAAAAAAGGTTAAGGAAATAGCGGAAAACAGCGTAAATTAGCACTGGAAACGGAAAAGGGAATATAGTATAATAGGAGTTAAGAGGAAGTCCCTTTTCATCAAGGAGGACGAAATGAAAAGGGCAAAATTAAATAACGACAAAATCACTGCTTTATATTGCAGGCTTTCCAAAGACGACGGCACGAACAACGAGAGCATGAGCATCAGCACACAGAAAACCATGCTGAAAGATTATGCAAAGCGCAACGGTTTTCTGAACTGCCGGTTCTACGTTGATGACGGTTACAGCGGTACAAACTACGACCGCCCGCTTTCCGACAGCTTATTGAGGACATACAGGACGGGGAAGTGTCAACGCTCATCACAAAAGACCTGTCATGTTTGGGGAGTAATTACCTTGAAACGGGTACATATATCGAGGTATTTTTCCCTAATCATAACGTGCGGTACATTGCAATCAATGACGGGGTGGACTCCATAGACAACGCACAAATGGATATTACACCGTTCCGCAACATCATCAATGAAATGTACGCAAAGGACACGTCAAGGAAAATCAAGAGCGCACTTCACGCAAGGAAAATACAGGGCAAGTATATGGCTACTACCGCCCCATTCGGCTATAAGAAAGACGAGAGCGACCATAACCACCTTGTCATTGATGAAGTGACCGCCCCCGTTGTGGAGCTGATTTTCTCAATCGCCGAGGAGGGCGTGGGATTTCACACTATCTGTAACCGCCTGCGTAAGGCAAAAGTCATAAAGCCGAGTTTCCACAAAAAGGAAATGTTTGAGAGGTATATTGACGAGGAAAAAATGTATGACTGGGATACTGCTTATGTCAGCAAGATATTGCATGACCCCGTCTATACAGGAAACCTTACCGTAGCGGAAAGACCGACCAAGACCATGCGTTCCAAGAAAAGACAGTATATCCCGTATGCGGAGCGTGAAGTTATCTATGGCACACATGGGCCGATCATTGAGCAGAACGCTGGAACAATGTTCAGAAGATTTTGGAGAGCAGACCGCCCGTTATCGGGAAAGTTCAAGCGGATATGACAACATTTTTCGGGGGATTATCAAATGCGCTGATTGTGAGAGTGCCATGCTTGCCAAAGTCGAGCAGAAAAGAAAGCGGAACAACGTATTAGACAAGACTTTCTACTGCTGTACCAAATACCGCAAATTTGGGAAAGAGGGTTGTTCATCACACACCATTGAGGCAAGGACGGTTCACGAAGTTGTGCTTGCAGACATTCAGAAACACGCAGGACAGGCATTGACGGACAGGAAAGCAATGGTAACGGAAATTGCGGATAAGGAACAGCAGAAAAAGGAACTAAGGCAATGTAAACAGCGAGTGTCGGAAATAGAAAACCTGTATGCCAAACTGTATGAGGATTTGACAAGGGAACTGATAACCGAAAAGCGTTTCCAAATGCTGTCGGCATGATATGACAGCGAGCAGGAGGAACTGACAGCCAAGATAAAGGAACTTGAAAAAAGTGCCATAGCGGACAAGGAGCAGTTATCTTCCATTGAGCAGTTTACGGAGCAGATAAGCGGTTATGCAGGAATAACGGAACTCAATTTTAAGATAATCAACCAACTTATAGAAAAAATTCTTGTTTCTGAACCCGTAGAGGTAGACGGGCAGAAAATTCAACGACTTACTATCCATTACAAGTTCATAGGGGCATTGGAAACCTTTGAATAATGGATATTTTCTAACTCACCTATTCCAACTATCCAACAGACTGGGCAAGCATAAGGCAAGCGGCCTGTATTATCCGTCGCTGCATACGCTTTGCGTTGACATCAGGTGCCCTTCCTCATTTGTCCATGAGTATTTCCATATGATTGACGACCAGCTTGGAGATCTGTCACTGGAAGTCGCATTCAACCGGATTACCGTCCTGTATAAAGAGGCGTTCCTGCGACATATGGAGCGACTAGATGAGAGTATTAAAGGTACGCTGAACGGAAAAAGCAAATATAATCTCCAATACTTTTTCCGCCGGGCGGAAATTTTTGCAAGATGCGGCGAGATTTATTTTTCAAGCCTGCTCAAAGTAGAAAGTTCCCTGATAAAGCCCGATCTTGCGTATGCTTATCCGGAATGAAATCACAAAAAAACACGGGAGAATAAGAAACAGTATTACGACATACTGCTGCAGGATTCCTTCGGGACTCTGTGGGGAACCATCTGGGAGGAACTGATGGAGGATTGCCATGAGGATTTAAAGGGAACGGTCGTAGCTGTCAAGGCGTTTGTCGCCAAAGACGCGCAGGGTGCTTTCCGGCTTGTCATACGCCGGATGGAGGCGGCAGAAGAGTGCCTGATGGCTGGTTATATTAACGGGCTGACGGATGCCGAGCGGTCACGCTACACGGAAATTCTATGGAAGTACATCAATTCCATTAAAAACGAAGGCTACCGGTATCTGGTATCCTCCATCTTCAAGGATATTACCGGACTGGACCAGCTCCTCGCATCCTTAAAGAAACACCATAATTTCAGCGGCGGTTTTCTGGTCTATACGGCAAGCGTCACGTGCCTTGCAAATTATATGCTGCATTCGCTGAGCCACTATGATATGAACCCTTCCCGCAGCATCCCGTATCAGGCAGATCTGCTTACGGCAGGCGCACTTCTCCATGCAGTCGGTATTGCAAAGAAATATACACCCAGTCCTGATATGCGCCGCATTCCGGAATCCGTACCTTTAAGCCGGTATGAGCTTAGATGGCGTGCCTTGTGCTGGAGGATTTAATTGGAAGTTTGGAAGTGGTGGTATTCCCGGAGCAGTATGAAAAATACAAGTCCTTTTTAAGGGAGGGGGCTATGGTGTTCTGCAAAGGGAAAGTCAAAAAGGAAGAGGCAAAGAATGCAAGCCTGCAGGTGGATTCGGTCACTTATTTTTTCGACAGGGAGCAGACTGCCGTAATATGGCTTCAGTTTGCTGATTTTGCCGATTACCAGAAAAAGGAAGGGGCTGTTGTGTCCTGTATGCGGAAATATCCCGGAAACGGCAGTCTGCGTTTTTTCCTGAAAAACACGAAGCAGATCAAACAGGGCAGCAAAAGCGTCAGCTTTGGCAAAGCATTCTTATATGAACTGGCTGCAATCTGCGGTGAGGAAAATATAAAGATAAAATAAGCATGGTTATACTTCCCAAAAGATACAAAATCTTTTGGGAAGTTTTTTTATTGTTATTTCATGTTGCGGGATGTATAATCTAAATATTATCTTATTATGGTCTTTTCCTGACATAAATGATGGGAAAGGAAGGGACTGCATCATACATTCATCTATTCTGTCATAATTATATCAGAGATTATATCAGAAATTATTCAGTAATTGGTAAATCCTAATCCTGGAAATCCGCTGAAACAGGGCATTTGGGGAAATTCTGCCGGGCGGGGCGCAAAAAAAGTGGATGAAGCTGTCAGAGGAGTGGACGGAAATTTAAAAAAATGGATGAAACTTCCATTAAAGCGGATGAAATAATATCTTGTGTTGAAGAAAACTTTATAAAAAGGATGAAAATTTTTTTATTGTGGAAAAAGAAATAGGATGGAAATTGTGTCCAAAAACGAGTTTGATGGCGAAAATAAGGGGAAATTAGACGAAAGATTGCAAATTTTCAGAAAAATTAAGAAAAAAAGGCACGACAAAAAAACTCCTGGTCAGGATGCGGCAGAATAGATGGATCTGTTGCGGATGATGGTTCTTGCAAGCGCACCGATTTTGTCAACCGGATGGTTCTGCAGGATGTATTTATTGTAAATCTGGCTGACCGCCATATGTACCGTGTGAAGGCCGTACTGGAGTGCAAGGGATGCAAGATCCCCGTAGTCGGAAAGTGAAAGGCTTAAATACGGGTATTTTGCGGACGGGTGGATGTCCAGTGTGGAAAGGATGGAATCGAGCCGTTCCCGTTCCTCCGGATGCTGCGTGCCGGCGGCTTCCTCTAAAACCGTGTTGATATGGTCAACATAGTTTATCAGGCTGTCTTTCGTATCTTCAAGCATTTTTTCACGCATGTTTTTCTGGGCATATTTTTCATGGATTGTAAAAGTGACGTTCTGGTCATCGAACGCAAGGTCAAATATGGCGTCGTTTTCCTCCAGAGCCTTTTGTATGACGCCGCGCTTGCAGTAGGATGGCAAAAAGCCGCGCAGACGCTGGTATTGTGCGGTGACAGGAGACAGGGTGTCACTGTTTGCATCAGAATAAGAGGCATTGTCAACCTCTAAAATGCCTTTCAGATTTAACCGCAGCGTGTTCAGGCTCCCGATGCCGCACAGATCAAGCAGCATGTCCTTTGACATAGTGATATAGCCGCGTCCGCCTTCGGCCGCAGTTTTATGGTAATCTTTATATTCGGGCAGGAAAATATTTATGCAGCGGTCATGGATGCCGGAGTTGGAGAAATAACAGTAACCGTAATCCTGAAGCACTTCGTTGCATGCGTCTATGGTGGCGGCTGTACAGCCGATGATGTCTGCCAGTTCCCTGATGCAGACGTCCTTGATAAACCCGTGTCCGTCCGGCTGGAGGAAGTGGTATAATAATAGAAGCTTGATCGCATTGCTTTTCAGCGTGGGCTGGTAGCCGTAGCGGTTTTTTTCGTTTATATAGCGTTTTTCTTCGGTATAGGAGAATTCCCACACGGAGGACGGGCAGGTATGGCAGAAACAGTGAATCTTGTCCGCTTCTTCATCCAGCCCGAGAGCCCGAAGATCTTCTTTTTTCTGATAGATGATACAGCCGTGGCAGTTCGATTTGCATTCATTTAAAACATCAGGTCCTTTGGAATAGACTTCAACGTAATTCTTCTGCAGACCGATGGCTTTTGTAAGGGTGCCCTTTCCGATACGGGCAAAACTGCTCAGTTCCATGACGAAAACCTCCTTTCCGTATTCTCGGATATATGGATATATCTTGTAGCCATTATGGAAAAATAGTACATGATACGGTATCCTGATAGTAATTATAAGCATAAATTTTTCTCTTGTAAATGCGTAGGAAAGGGCGAGGAATATGGGAGCATTTTATGTAAAACCGCATATTTTTCAGCTTTCTGATGCTTTTTAAAAAGGGCGAGAAATATGGGAGCATTTTATGTAAAACCGCATGGTTCCAATGCTTTTTAAAGGACTTTATGTTTAAAAAAATTTTTTTTGCCAATAAAAGGGCGAGGAATATGGTTTCAAAAAGTAATATTTTGTACAACAGAACGTAAAAATACAAAAAAGGGCGAAGGATATGGTTTCAAAAATCAGTATTAAGGGTAGGACGGCATGAAAAAAAGGTTGAAAAAATTTTCAGGTTGAAAAATGAATCCTTAAAAAAGGCGAGAAATATGGCTTCATTTAAAAAAATGCTCATTTTAGGCGAGAAATATGGGAGCAAAAGTAGGAAAGGGCGAGGAATATGGTTTCATTTTAAGGTTTTACAATAAAGGGCTGCGGATTTTGAGGCATGTTTTGAGACAGCTTATTGTAAAAACAATGGAAAAAGCAGAAAAAGGCGAAGAATATGGTTTCATTTTTGCAAAAACGATACGGATGTAAATGAAACAGTAAAAAAGGCGAGAAATATGGTTTCATAATTTGAAATTTTCTCCATAAAACCGAATAATTGCAAAAAAGGCGAAGAATATGGTTTCAAAAAATGTAAAGTGACAGGTTCAAAGGCCTAAAAATAAATTTAAAAGTGTTGATGTAAAAATGAAACTATAAAAAAGGCGAGAAATATGGTTTCATTTTTGCAAATTATCGTCGGATTCGGTAAATATTCAGGAAAAGACGGAAAAAGGCGAAGAATATGGTTTCATTTTTGGAGCTTGGAGCAGAAATCGACAGAAGTGGAGCGCTGTTTTGAAATGGCAAATTCGTAAAAACAGTGTGCAAAGGACAAAAAGGCGGGGAAAATGGTGTCATTTTTGACAAAAACGGTATGGACAGAGAGAAAAAGGTAAAAAAGGCGAGAAATATGGGAGTATTTCTGCGGTCTATGAAGCGGCAGGAAAGGAAACAGATAAAAATGCCATACGGCGCATGGTATCCGTATGGCATTCTATTGGATTTTAAAGCATATTGTCAAGGCAGCACACGGCTTATTCCTCCGAAAAGTCTATCGTGGTCTGGACGGCTGTGGCTTTCAGATAAGGGTCATTTTCCGTCAGGTCCATAAGCCGCCCGGACCGCTTATCATCGCCGGTGCTTATCAGGTCAGCCCGTTCATCATCGTTTAAGGGAAAATAGTACAGGTGGAACAGTCCCTGTCCCTTGTCGTAGTGGAAGCTGGCAAGGGCTATTTTCTTTTCGACGAATTCCTGAAAGGTTTCCGTGATTAACTGGATGTTGTCTGCTTTCTTTTTTTTCTTAAACAGAACGATACGCTGGAAATAGGAATAGTCGTAGGTTTTGTGAAGGTACCCGTTTCCATCCGGGACGGATGAGGAGGAGAGTGTAATTCGCTCCCTCTGCAGATTGTGGTAAAGCAGCCTGCTCATTTCCAGTTCCAGTGAATTATAGTTGCTGGAGGTTACAGAAATCATTTTCTTTTTGGTTATCGCTTCGTATAAGGTATTGCCGAATGTAACAGACATATATTCTTTTCCGTCCTTGGAAATGGTCCTTACGTTGTCAAAGAAGGAAAAGGTATAAATTGGCTCGTTCGGGTTGTCTTTTTTGTACATCTGGAAGCTGGTGCGAGCCATGGTGTGCAGGCGCTTTTTTACATCGTCATAGAGCCGTTTGTTCGGGTGGCTGTTGATCACCTTTGCAATGGAGCCGACTTCAAGGATAATCTGTTTGCTTTCGTAAAAATCAAGGTTGATGTGGTTGATAAGCGTCATCAGGATCTGGTTGTCCCGCGGATCGAATACCCGGAGTTTTTCCACAGGCGACTCATTCGGATCATAGTTGACGAGCATCTGAAACGTGGTGTCGTCCTTGTCAAAGTTTACGAGGTCTGCCACGTAGGAGTCAAGGGATTCCTTAAAGGGTACGGAAAACTTTGCCGGGGCAAAAAGCGGCTTGTCCAAAAGAAGGACGGGTTTTTTTGAAAAGTAGTTTTCTATATTCCCATCGTAGGATTCCAAAAGGATTTCGATCAGGTTGATAATCAGGTCAATCTTAAAGCTGGTCTTTACCTGGTTTTTCGTCCTTCCGGGAAGGAGGGGGTAATCAATCAGGAGGGACTTGTCATTATTTATCCATTCGTCCATTTTCTTCCTGCAGTTTTCAATGGCGGTATCCAGATCCGACGTGTCGTACAGCTTCAGGAAAAAAATCCCCATGAGCTGGTTGTGGTCGTTCCAGATGGTAAAATAGGGATTTTTCTTGTCGCTTAGGGGATACTTGTCGCAGGAGGTTTCGTAATTATGAAACCAGCGGTTCCTCTTTTGGCGCCGTGTCTTGACCTGTGTATTGTAAACGGAGTAGATTTCCGTTTTCTGGGTTTCATTTTTGATGTAGTTCCATAAGGTATCGGCTACGAATCCGTTTAAATCCGGGTACTCCCCGAAATATTTCGGGCGCTCTATGGAAAAAAAACTTACCAGGCGTTCCTCCAAATGTTCGCACAGGGAAGTAATAAGCTGTTGTGGGTAAGCAGGCATAATAAAACCTCCGACTTTTCATATATTCCATTACAGTATACTCCTTTTTGGGGTAAATGGCAAAGAAATAGTAGGAAAACTGCCCGGGGATATGGGCACAGAAGGATATCATAAGGAATGTGGCTGTTATCTCTGCGTTTGTCCGGCAGAGCCTGTACAAGAAGATCTGTAAGTCCCCGTTTTTTCAATGTAAGGATGATGTCATCTATCAGATTGGGGAAGGACATTTCTGCCGAATCTATTATTCCTTTGCGGATCGCTTCGTAAACCTTTTTCTTATCTTTTCGACATATCTGAATCATGAGCTGCCTCTTCTTTGGTATATAATATAATGGAAATTTCCTATTATTATAGCACATTTTTGAAAACTTGTCCAAAAGACTAATTGAAGTTTGCTTTTTCCACGGTAAACGCAAGCTTTATGAACACATTGTAAACAGATAGGTTTATAGTAAAAAGTTGAGATTATTTTTGCTTAAATTCAAAATTTAAACATATTTAGAGTTTAATCAAGCTGCTTGTTTTTGTACTATTTCAACAAAAAAATCAAGGTGTTTTTGTTGAAAACAGAGATATGCGTCTACCGTGCTATTCAGTAACAGCATGATTGACAGGGCATTATAGAATTTACAAAGAAAACTGAATATGAAACATGAGATTGGAGAAATAGAAAAAGCAGCCGGAACTATCCGTTGCTTTTATATTTCTTGTCATAATCAGAAAAGGTTATTGTTTTCAATGTAATTATTAACTTCATAATTTTTTTCGCGGTATTTTTTTGGAGTTATACCTGTAAATTTTCTAAAAGCATATGTAAAAGCGCTTTGTGAAGAATATCCAAGTGATGCAGAAATTTCAAAATAACTTAAATTACTATATTTTAACAGATTTTGCGCTGTATCCATTTTAGCGGCAGTAACATAGGATTTAATAGTTTGCCCGGTTTCCTGCTTAAATAATTTCGATAGATAGGATACATTTAGCTTTGTAAAATCAGCTAATCCTTTCGTAGATAAATCTGCATTTAGATCTTCATAAATATGATCTATACATTTTCTGATATGAATTGATATTATGTCGTCCTTTTTTATTTCGCATATTCGTTTAGCAAAATCCAAACACATATCCTCAAGCAATACCTGCAGCTCCTCACATGTTGCAGCTTTGTCCGATTTTTGGCTGTAAATATCTGCTATCATATAAGCTTCATCATGGCCTAATCCGCTGCTCAGACTTGATTCTGCAAGGAGTGTTGCAATAATCACAAAATGATACTTCATATTATTTAATTGATTTTCTGATAAAACTCTCATTTCAGTAGAAAGCTTTATCATTCCCGAGGAAATAAGAATTTTCAATTTTTCTATATCTCCACCTGCTATTGCGTCAAATACAGAATCTCTTAAATAGTATGATTCTTTTTTATATCCATGTACCTTTTGCAAATATAATTGTCTATTAAGTTCTATTCTTATTTTCATAAAATATTCCTTTATATAATAACAAATTCTAAATTCATAAGGTTGCATAATCTTAAGTTATTTTTGATTACACCATAATTTTGACAAAAAAGCAAGCTTTTTGATATGAGTTCTATATCATTAATGATAAAACTAAATAAGATTAGTTTGAGGACGGTGTAATCATGAATAAAATAGATTTTACCAAAGGTTCAGTAACAAAATCATTCTTAATTTTTTTCTTTCCGATGTTATTTTCCAATATATTACAACAGGTATATTCATTGGCAGACATGGTTATTATCGGGAAGGGATTGGGGGACAATTCCCTTGCCGCCGTCGGTAATTTCACAACATTTTCTTTTTTCTTAACAGGGTTTATTATGGGCATAACAAATGGCTTTTCTGTTAATATATCTCAAGCCTGTGGAGAACAAGATTTAAGTAAGCTGAAAGAAATAATTGCTTCATCTATAAAAATATCTGCTGTATTTGGGGTTCTTTTTTCAGCGGTAGGTTTATTACTTTTAAAACCAATTTTACAGATCATACAAACGGATGATAAACTTTTAAACGATTGTTTAACTTATGGCTACATTATATTCAGCGGTTTGCTCATTACGGTAGCATACAATTTACTATCATCAATTTTAAGAGGGATGGGTGACAGCAGAACTCCCTTATTCGCAATAGGTGTTTCATCTGCATTAAACATAATATTGGATTTATTATTGATTTTTTTATTCAAATTTGGTGTTTCCGGACCAGCATATGCAACAATCGTTTCACAATTAATTTCTGTTGTTATTTGTTATTTTAGATTACATAGAATGAATGAACTAAAAATTAACAAACGTGATTTCATTTTCAACTTTAGATTAGTAACACCACTTTACAACTTTTGAAAAAAAGTAACGCACAAGGCACATTTCGTAGTATTATAAGTTTGCAAATAAATCCTTACGAAAGAGAGTGACCTTGTACGTTAAACTTATTATACGATGAAAACAACATAATTGGTAGACTTTATAAATATTTTTCTGTTTATTTTGTTGCTGTTTATGCCCCAACCGCCAGAAACCTGTTCCTTTTCCTGCTTGCCGTGATCGCTTTGGAATCAGCTGGTTCCATCCGTTTCCTTTACAGACATTTTCTGTCAAAAATTACGGATAAATCGCTGAATGCTTTTTATTATGCCTGTTCCTACGCAAATATAGATTATAGCAGGTTTATGAACATCACCGCCCGCACTGCCCTGAACCTCATACCCCTGGATCTCGGTTCCCAGCCGGTCTTTCTGTGTATTGATGACACCATAGTTCCCAAATCAGGAAAGAAATTTGAGGATGTATCAAAACTTTTTGACCATGCGGCACACAATGGCTCAAATTATCTCAACGGGCATTGTTTTGTAAGCATCATGCTCTGCGTGCCTGTGTGGAACCAGAACCGGATCCGTTATGTTTCCCTCCCGCTGGGTTACCGTATGTGGCTGGGCAGCGAATCCAAACTGAAGCTTGCTGCATCAATGGTACGCCAGGCAATGCCGGAACAGCTCCAGATTTTTTGCGCGTGGCAGGAAAAATCCCCGTTAAACCGGACGGGAAGCGACCTCATGCAGTTACATGGTGCGGAGCCGTAAAGGGATTGAAATGCTGGTCAATCTGATTAACGTCGCCTATTGTGCCATGAAAATACTGCCGTATTAGGATGAGGCATTTTCAAAATACCGCGCAGAAAGCGTACAGGAGTTTCGGTTTGCTCTTAGCGGATAGCTCCAGGAACAGGTATTTTATGCCATTTCCGTGGAAAATATCGAAACCCGCATAAAATCAAGTACAATAATTAATGCCCTAAAACAGTTGGTTCAGCAACAAGGGTATCATTTATAAAGTTGTAAAGTCGTGTGAAGAAACCAAAATAGCTGGAAAATTTAGAGAATAAGATTTGAGAGTATACTTTTTTTACAAAATCAGATATACTATTTTTATACGAAGGGAGATGAACGATATGGAAGTTGCAGTTAAGACAACAGATGAAGTAAATGAGAAGATTGCAATGGAGACTCTTTTTTCTTATCTTGATAAAGGAATTGATGATATGGAAGCCGACAGGTTGCATACGGCAGATGAGGCGTTCCAAATTATCAGGGAAAGAATGAACAATGAATTATAGAGTGCTGGTGGCAGATGAAGCGATTAGTGATATCTTTGGACTTGTGCAGTACATTCATACAGAACTGTGCAATCCGGATGCTGCTGAGAAATTATATCATAATCTGAACCGGGAAGTAAAAAATATGGGAGATTTTCCGTTGAAGTTTGCAGATTCGGGTATTAAGTATCGTGGATATCTCATACATAAAAAAGTTTATGAATTCTATCTGATTTTTTATATCATCAATAGCGAAAAACAGGAAGTTTATGTTTTGCGTATTATCAAAGATTTGATGAACTGGCGGAAGATATTGAATGGGACAAAGGTATACTATTTTTCAAGTTACAATCAATAAATGTGGTCAAAATAAAGCCTCCAAGTCAAGACTGATGGGAGGCTTTATTCTTCGTTTTTTATACCGTAGGTTATTGCATGGAGTAACAGTCAGGTAAACATAAACAGAGTTTTGAAGGCTAATGAAAAGCGCTTTCGGGTAGTAGAACGAGGAGCAGCGGATGTCATTGAGGCAATAATAAATTCGGGAATGTAGTATGATAAAAGCGGGGTGACTGTTGATATGTGTCAGGCAATTAAAGAAATGAGGGCAGAATCAGAAATACAGGCAGACTGATGAAAGGCAAAAGAGGATGCATAAAATTTTTATGAATTAGGCGTGGAGATTGAAAAAATTGCACAAGGGGTAGGCTATGCTGTAGAAACAGTAAAGGAGTGGTTGGAAATTTCATAATATTCTTCATTGGTTTAGTAACAAGTTCCTTTTATGGTCAGCGATGCCGTTTCAAACGGCATTGTCTGCTCCTTCCGGCGGTTTCCGTACAGTCGGGACGGGTACTATGAAATCCGGACGGAGCAGGGAAAGTTCCTTAGCAATGCCGATCCGGCAGAGCTTATGGAGGAAGTGTGGGACTACCAGGAACAGGGATATGTTCTGTCAAAAATAATAGGAGGATGAGCGGGATGAGAGACGGAATAGAAACAAGTGTTTTTCTGACGGACGGGCAGGCAAAGCAGACATGGGGAGGCTTTTACCGTAGCGTGGCAAAGCTGGCGGGGCATGAAGAAACGGATGATACCATGTATGACTGCTGTAAAATTCTGGTGTCCGCCAGTGTGCAGGATGCCATTATCCAGGCATATCAGGATGAAATACCGGGTGTGAGGATGGAAAGTATTATCACACTGCTTGCGATAGGAGGGCCGAAGATGAATGCGGAGCTTGGACAGGATGAAGTGAGAATCCAGCCCGGATTTATCAGTACAAAAACTGCAGATTGAGAGAGGTGTAGGGCGGCCTGCAGTGCGGGCGGCCCGTTATTTTGCCAAAATAAAAGTCCAGCTAAGAAATGTCAATAAGTAATTTGAGAAATTTATTAAAAAAATTTATTTGTGCCAGTTTCTAAAAAAGGGTAACTTTAATAAATCCACCTGTGTGGAAATTTAAAATTATGTCTGGCATTTAGGCTGCATTGTCTGGTTTTGAAGGATGGTCAACTTCATAGCGTTTACAATGCTCCTGTGGTGTGATCATTTCAAACGGCTTATTATCCCTGAGCATGGCAAAAATGATGTTGCAGATTTTATGCATCACAGCCCCGACAGCCACATTTTTTTTTCTTGCTCCTGCATTTGTCGGTATAGTAACTATGAATGACTGGGTTTACGGGCATTTTCGTACCCCTATCAACTTTAAGGTTATTGAGTGCCGCCATATGCAGGATGCGTCTGGCAAGGCTGGAACCCCTCTTGGACATATGTACCCTGTCCCCATTGAATTTGCCTGACTGTTTTACAGCAGGATCCAGTCCAAAGTAGGCATAAAGTTTTTTAGGGGAAGAAAACAGTTCAAAGGAACCCATTTCTGCAATCAGCACAACTGCGCTCAGGAAACCTACACCCCGCAGGGACTGGATAAGGCAGATCTGGTTATGGACCGGTTTTCCCTGTAATCCATCCACTGCTTTATGAAGCTCTTCAAGTATGGAATCAAGATGTTTCTGGTACTCACGGTAAGTTTCTATATACAGCCTGATTCGGAGGGCATTACTTGGGAGTGCACGTCCAAAAACAGCGGCGTCTTCTGCAGCGATAAAAATGGCCTCATATTTGGAGAGGACATATTTTTCACCAAAATGTGCAGTTTCCCTGATTGTTTTGACAATCTCGTCCTTTGCTGCGGCAAGCATGTCCGTAGCAAGGAGGTATGATTCAAGAAGTTTAAGGGAAGTCAGTGTCGTGATTTTGCTGAATACCTGCAGGTATGCGGGAAAGGACACCTTAAGTTCCGCATTCAGTTTCAGGACAACAGCAGACTGCAGATCTTTGTAGTAATAGTAGTCGCGCACCAGGTTCCGAAGGTCGATGATTTCGTCATCAGGGACGATAGAAGTCTTAAGAGAAGCATCAAACCCAACCCTTGCTGCCTTTTTTGAATCAAATTTATCATTATGCAGTTTCCTTATGTTCGAATTTGTGCTATTCATTAGTAATGATAGGATTAATGACGGAGCAGTCAAAACCCTTATCATGTAGGAAGCACAGAAGCGGGATGTGGTATATCCCGGTAGACTCGAGGAAGCAGCGGCTTTTGAGAGAATACATTTCCTGTGCTTCCTTTATTTTTGTGACGGCGAGCTCCCGGGACTGCGGATCGGAATGTATGATCTTAAACGGCTTACCGGTAAGCGTGCCATTGGGGAGCATGATGGACATCCAGGTGAAATCTGCGCCGACATCAAGTCCGACTGAGAGATAAGGTATGCAGTTAAGCATCTGAAGTACTTTCTGGTATTGCATGGTATATATCCTTTCCGGCAGGCATCCATTTCCAAAAGGCGGATACACAACCTAGCGGCTTATACAGGTATAGCCTGGGGCTTCCCAACCAGCCAAAACATAAATCACCACCGAATGGACTGACAGACTTTCTAAGAGGTATGGCCAGTGGAAAACCACTGGTTCCCAAGGAGGAAACGTCAATGATCCTGCCTTCGATGATTATACCTCAATATTTTGTCTGGTGCATTAAGGAAACCTCAGACATGATAAATCTTTTTATTGACAGCATCTGATGGTGGAAGGAATATTCCCCTTCAGCTATCTGTTTGACTTGTCTTTGTAACTTATTAACTATAGCTCTTGTTGCTATATCATTATTATACTAGGACACATATATGTTAAAAAAAGAATACAGATACATGAAAGTTTACAACCAGTCAGGATACCATTATAAGCCCACCCCGACGATCACGCTAAAAGGCAGCTGGCTGAAAGAACTGGGATTCGAATCCGGAATGTCCCTGACAGTTAAATGTAAGGAAGGACAGCTTATCATTATGCCACGTGAAGCTGCAGATTATACTGATGGAGCTGAAAAACAGCAGGCAACATAAGTCACAGCCATACGGATTAACCGAATGATGGAAAGTCGGATATTAGTTCTTAAAGTCTGGTTGCAGGCATCCGTATCAATATGTTATACTATTGGCAACAGGAATGGGAGGAAACAGTAGATGAAAGTATTGATTATTAACGGAAGTCTGCGGATAAACGGGAACACATCCATTGTAATTAACGAAATGGCAAAAACATTCCATGAAGAAGATGCCACGATAGACACAATGCCATAAAATACCAGACAGTATAAGGAGAGAATGACAATGATCAACACAAAGTATAAGGACCGACTGTTTACATTTATATTTGGAAACGCCGAAAGGAAGGAATGGACACTGAGTCTCTACAATGCCGTGAACGGATCTTCCTACACCAATCCGGATGACATTATGTTCATGACAATGGATGATGTCCTCTATATGGGGATGAAGAATGATCTCTCCTTCCTTGTCACGGATCTCGCAAACATGTATGAACAGCAGTCCACATACAACCCAAATATGCCGGTACGCAAGTTGATGTATGCTGCACGCATGTATGACCGATATATCCATCTCCACAAACTGAACATCTACAGCACAAAACAGGTTCGTCTCCCTGTCCCTAAGCTCGTGACTTTTTACAACGGGCGTGAGGATATGGAAGACAGCATTTTGGAACTGAAAGACGCTTTCCTGACAGAAGATGGACAGCCAGTCGATGCGGAATCGGACATACAGGTGCGTGTGCGGATGATTAACATCAATTACGGCAAAAATAAAGAACTTATGGCAGCATGCAGGCCGCTGTCCGATTATGCATGGTTCATAGCAGAAATCCGCAGGTATAGTGAAACGATGGATATCGAGACCGCAATTGACAGTGCGCTGGACAATATGCCGGACGATTCTAAATTAAAAGAGCTTTTGATTGCAAATAAAGCGGAGGTGAAACAAATGTGTATTACAGAGTACAATGAAGCAGAGACTATGGAAAAGTTCAAGGATGAAGGACGCGCCGAGGGACGCGCCGAGGGACGCGCTGAGGGACGCACCGAGACAATATTTTCCTGCGTCTACGAAAATGACTTTACAGAACAGCGCGGCGCACAAAAATTAAATCTCAGCATAGAACAGTTTCGGGAAAAATATAACTATTGGCTAAAAATGAAAAAGAACTGACAATACAAAAACTTTGATATGTATTTTATTAAAAAAGTGGATTCCAAAAACATTTCAATTTTTAGAATCCACTTTTATCCAAAATTTGGGGCTATGGTGTGTGTGAATAATATAATTTTATTATTGTTATTTTATAACAAATATTTTTATTATTCGTTAAACTATCCTTTTGCGAATAAATAGAATGTTCTCTATCTATTCTGCAAGATGGCTTATTATGCGAGTTATGCGAAAGAAAACGATTAATTTGACGACCACGGGAGCAGGTATTCACAAAAATTCTGGTCAATATCATCCAAATGCTTTGGGATCTCTGACAGGAAGTATTCATATGGTTTCAGGTTATTGGCTTTCACCGTTTTAGCTATGTTGTATATGATGGCACTTGCTTTCGCCATCGTTCCTTACTCCTAGGTCTCCCTCGCAAAACACGCCGCCATAGCTTCCTCCCATAAAGATGCAATTCAGGTATTTCTTTTTCTGTAAAATAATGTATACTATTTTTCATAGAGGTATCATCTACTTTTTTTATAAAAGAAATTCCATTAAAATAGGAGACGGGTATAAATATCCTATCTCCTATTTTTCTTTTTGGAATAGCATTTACCAATTACCATGGTTATTACAACCTTTTTTATTAAGAACTGTGCTATCCAGCAAGCAATTTCAATTCATATAACTATCTGCAAGTCTTACATTTTGCTATCGCCATAGTAATCACTACGACTATATACGTAATGTCAATCAACACTAAATATCTACTATAGTTTAAAATGGCAAAGCCTGCCGTAATTGCCAAATGCATAATTAAAAATCTTTGCAGTCTTTTTGTGAAGTATTTGTTTTCCTCACTGTCTGTTTTTCGGTTGATATGATCAATTGGGTACAAAACATACACGCATATTACCAAAACCCCAAAAATAGGAAGCGTGGCAGTTATGGGAATACAAAAGTTTTTAACCATTATCAGAATACTTCCTACTGTCAGGCACGACAGTATAAAACAGGAATGAAATCTATTTAAATGAAGTCCTCCAGCATATGATCTCAGCGGTATAAAAAATACTAAAAAAAGGATGCCTTCTATAACCATATGCAGATATAGGAACATGGATATACAGAACAAAACAAACAGCCCCAGTTCCATTGATACCAGAAAACCATATTCATATACTTTTCGATCTGTTTCCTCCACCGTGCCTTTTTTTATTATGTAGTCTGCTAAAAATTTAGCTGTCCTTTCCATAATCAGAACCTTCTGAATTTCTTTACTTCATCCGGCTGTTTAGGCTGATGAAAGAATACCATACACCTGCTGTTTGCTGCTACGGAAAGAGCATGATTGGCAATCACAGTCAATGCCTTTGCTGCTACTTTTTTATCCTGAGTTTTCATAGTAAATCTTCCTCCCTTCCTTTTTTATATTAGTATATACCTACTACACTATTTTCAAGACAAACTGTCAATAATCCGAAAATTGCTGTCAAAATTCCCCGAAATTTAATACTATTATTAAAGAAAAAATACCATCTTTCGTTTCAATCACTACTTCACCTTGGTATTTATCTGCAATTCTCATTATGGATTTTAGGCCATAACCGTGCCTCTGTTTTTCCTTTTTAGTAGAAACGGGTATTCCAGTCCGGTTTTTTTCTATTTTATGCTCATACGGATTTTTTATTACAACAACCCATGCTTCCTTTTTTACCCCCATTGATATCTCAATTATTTTCTTTTGATATCTGCACTCCCTTACAGCCTCGATTGCATTATCTATCGCATTACCAAGAATAATACCTATATCACAAATATCTATGGGCAATTCATTTGGTATAAATATTTTTAAACTGAATTTTATATCGAATTTACTTGCAGCTGCAAACTTGAAATTTATTATAGCATCCACTGTACTTTTTCCACTGTTGGAAATTTTTTCTGCATATTGGTTATTCTTGATAATAATATTCAGATTTTCAATTATACCATCAATATCACCCTTCTCAATATATCCTTTTAGTGAGATAAGTTTATTTTCCAAATTATGTTTTTCATTATAAAATTCTTCCATGATTCTTTTTTGCTCTGCAGTATTCCCAGATATAATGTCGATCTGCTGTGCATATACTGCTTTATCACACTCATTCATAAACATTTCGTTCATCTTTGTATACAATTCAAAAATCATAACATTAAATACAAGAAGAATTATCATAATGGCAATTGCGGATAACGTATGACTTTTCGTATAATAAAATACACTGAAAGAAATATAAATACTTCCAATAGGAAAAGACAATAAATATAAGTAGTAATAATTGGGCACAAACTCTCCCTTCTGTCTATTCCAATACGACGATATTACATATACAAATATTATCATTAATATTTTAGTAATGACTGCCCCCATATTATACATTCTTTCTGTCGGTTCCAAAATAAGATATAAAACAAAAAATACTAAAAATTCTGTTAATGCCCATACTACCGAAAAGACTACCACCAGAAAGTACTTTCGATTTCCAGTACAATGATATCCCAGAATTGCTATCAACAAAATCAACATAATATTGCAAAATGTCATCAGCATATTTGCATCTTCCTGTTTTATGTGCAAATAAGTTTGAAATAATCCAAAGATTATCCATATCATCACAATCCAAAACGAAGTTTTCTTTTTTTCATAAAATATATCCCAGAATCTTCTGACAATCCACATTGTTGTTATAACCATTGCTATATTTAGTATGTAATTACTCATCTACTTAACCTCATGACAGCCTATCAGACCACCTGCAATAATTCTTAATCTAACCGTCATTTTAAAAACTCAATTATCTGTAATTCACAATTATACGTTACTAATATGATATTTCCCACTCCCCGCTAAGAATACGTAATTTGTAGTCAAAATTACTTTCATGTTCTTTTCTGCATTTATAAAAAATGTACTTCATCTCCTATTATTTTATTGTATTGTTCTCCAAAAGTTTTTTGTCTATCCTCGCTAATCGGTAATTTCGTTCCAGTTGTTAGTGTTACTTCAGTTCTTGAACGTGATTTTATGTGATGATAATTCACAAGAAATGATTGGTGAATTCTTAAATATGGGATTTTTCCATTTGTGACCTGGATTTCTACATCTGATAATTTACCATTAAATAATCCTATACTCCCACTTTTGCCATATAAAATGACTTTTCTACCCTTGCTTTCAAAATAAAGTATATCTATACAAGGGATTTTATATTCTATATTCTTATAACGATAAACAAAATAAAATCTGTTATTTCCTATTTTCCTATGTGCATCCAGAAAGGTATTTGCAAACAGTTCTGTATCAATAGGCTTTTTAATAAACGTGAATACATCTAACCGGAAAAGATCCATTAAATATCTGTCATACCCTGATACATAAATCAGCAATACATTTTCATCCATCTTTCTGATATTTTTCGCTATTGTTATCCCATCACCATCTTTCATCTGAATATCAAGATATATCAAGTCGTATTTAGTCCCCGATAGCATTTCTTTTTCCAAAGAACTGCCGCCATAAAATACATCTGTGTCTACAGATATATTTTCTTTTTGGCATATTGTTAAGATCATATTATCAATCTGACTGGCAATCATGTTTTCATCATCACAAATAGCAACCTTTATCATAAGCATTCCTCCTCGCTGATTTATCTTAAAAGTTCGCAATGTTCTGACAATATCCAGTTTAATGTTCATAAGAATCTAAGTTTTTGACTACTGGGCTCATTTCCAGAATAGCATGCTAAAATCCGGAAACGAGCTCATCAAAAAATCAGTTTTTAATAAGAATTGTAATTTCGAAATGTAACAGATTCCGAACCAGATTTTGCGTGTACTGTACCAGAAAATTCAAGTTTATAGTTCCCTGGACCATATGACTTGAAACTACCTTCATACTGAAGCTCATTACCCTTTAGGCTGATATATTCTGAATCCTTTTTATCATAATTACCACTTGTATCTTGCTTATACAGAGTCATTGTTCCTGAAACGCCTGTAACTTCTGAAATTCCCCATATATTCATGGAGTATGTTACGCCGGAAGCACTAGGATACACTCCGATATCAGCACTTTCTATATACGTAAATCGCGGACTTAGTGTTTCAACTATCCCATAGTCATTTTCTTGCATTTGAGTAGTATTCAGTTTTTCTTCGGCAAATACTATTGACCCTGACATAAATTCTGTTGTCGCAATGAGAAAAGATGCAACAATGGTAAAAATGGATTTAAATTTCATTAAAAATTTCTCCTTTCAGCTTTCTATAAAAATACATAGGTAACTTTTTATTTACCTATGTATTTATTAACGCACCAAATTATTATTTTTCTACAAACTATTTTATATTTTCTGCAATTTTTATCATAGTATCGAAATCCAAACATGAGGCTATATAGACACATCCGTTTTCGGTACTCCATGTAACATAATTTTTAAAACCTTCCGATTGAGCTTCAAAAAATTCCCCTTTTAAATTATTGAACTGGACATCGCTAATTAAATAATGTTCATTATCTAACTTGTGAGTTAAAAGTTTGTACCACTAAGAAGCCAGAAAATCCCAGTGTTTTTCTGACTCTTCCTGTAGCTCATGAATTATCTGTGTTATGTATGATTTAGGCTTTTGCTCCAAAAGGCGGAAAAAATGTTTCCGGAAATAGTGCATAAGGGCTGCTTCGGAAACCCTTCCTTTGGATGGTGTCCTTTGGTAACGGATCTGACTGGAACAAACCTTTCCAATAAAACGGATGGAAAGGGTCTGTAGTATCCCCATTGCGATGCAGGACAGTTCCATATGCACTTCAATGGCACGTACCGTTTTCAGTATTTTTTTACGTGATCTTTCATCCTCCACACGCTCTAAGGGTGTGGGTTCCCCTTTCTTTTGGTAGTAGCTTAGTTTCGGCATGTGCTTTGACCAAAAGTGATAACAGAATGCGCCTGTCTGCTGTTTCAGTTCACGAAATGTGCATTCGATCCGGAAACGGTAGCTGTAAAGCCGGATAATGGATAGCGGATCAAGTGCCAGACTGGTGCTTGCCAGAATGCTCTGGATGCCATCCATTTCTACCAGTACAAACCGCAGTTCCTGGTACAGCTTCTGCCCCCAAAGAAGATCTATGCTGTAATAGCGTATCGTTTTCTTTTTGCCATAGAGTTCGGTTTCCGTTTCCATGAACTGTTCCTTATGGGAGGCGAACAGTCCTTTCAGGTGAACGGCATCCCCCTTTTTGGGCGGCCTGCCCCTGCCAGGTTTTCGGGAACCAGGCTTTTGGAACGCGGTACAGGACTTTTTGGCTTTGGTGACGATTTCCATGTGTACTTTCCCGCTGTTGTTTAATTCCCTGAGTTTTTCAAGGGCTGGCACAGTAAGGAAATACCTGTCCAGCAGGAGCAGGGAGTCTCCAAAAGTGAGGGCGGCATGATAAGAATCCTCCACCATCTGTACCACATGAGAGGCAGTTGAAACAGATGCGCCTTTCCATTCCCTGGCAGCCTGGAGCCCGTCATGGAGCCGGATGCTTAAGGGGATGCACGCCCAGCTGCGGAAGTTCCCGGCCAGTATGCCAAGCCCGCCGAACATATGCCCATGCATGTATTCTGGTTTTGCAGAATTCTCGGATTCCTGGAATAGCTTCTTCACCCCCGGCATACGGCGTCCTTCTTTTGACTGCTTTACCCCGTCACCAACAAGGACATGGAAGTTCCCTTCCTTGTAAAGGGGCGCATACAGTCTGACAGCAGAGAACCAGCGTTTTCGGATATCCTCTAATGACCATGAGGATGCCCTGAAAAAGTGAAGCATGGAATCATAGCAGCCCGGGGCAAGGGCAAGGTCACGAAGTATGGAAGTGACACCAAGCTTATCCGAACGGAGCATAAGCCCTGTGATGATGATCACAAACCAACGGAAAGCAGCTTTACGGGAAAAACAGGATTCAAAATGGCATAAAATCTTTTCAATAATATTTAACATAGTCGTATGGTCATCCGCCAGCAAGTATGATAAACTCATATTTGAAATAACTCTTCTGGTGGATTTATCCTTTTTTATTTTGGCAACTTATAGGATACCATAAAACCATATGGAAGGGTTATTTTTTTATTGATAACTTACAACTCACCAGTATCTAAATATATCGTTCTATTATCCTTAAAAAAGGATATTCTTATGGTGTCTTCCATATTATTTTTATATACGATGTTCATACCATCACTTTTGATCTCTTCACATTCCAACTTATATCCTTCCGGCACAAATCCGACTTCTATAATTTCTTTATCACCGTCAGATGAATTAAAATCATACTGAATAAATCTTTCGTAAATTTGAATAACAACATTTTTGCAGGATGCTCGAACCTCATCAAACTGCAGCAAAATAGTGAACATAATACCTGCAGCAACAAGTAACAAGGAGGCAACTCTGCCTGCATATTTTATGAATTTTGTCACTTTTATTTTTTTTTGATAATGCCTGATAACTTTGTGCATTTTCATTTCATATTGCCTAGGAAGTTTCATCTTATTAATCTCCTCTACGGATGGATAATCCTTCACTAGATTATAGGAATTTTCAAGAACAGCTGCCTTTAACATAGCTTCCCATATATCATTAAAATTATCTTTCATACCCCTGTTCTCCTAATCGTTTACGCAACATTATCTTAGCTCTGTAAAGTCTCATCTGTACTGTCTTTTTCTTTATCTTTAAAAATGTTGCAATCTCATCATCTGTAAATTCATTCACATATTTTAATTCTAGGACAGCTTTGTATATATCATCCAATTGATTAATTTCACTTGCCAGCCACGCAATTTGTTCCTTGTTTATAACATAATCCTCTATATCCTCTTCATCGTTTTTTACCATGGATATATTTTCGAACAAATCCTCTTGACTCCTTCTATCTTGTCTAAGAAAACTCACACAATAATTCCGGGTTACTGTTATCACATAATTTTGGTTTTTTTTTTAAATCATTCATATCAATTTTCTCCAAATGATCAGCCAATTTTATGTATATATCCTGGGACAAATCTTCAATCGTATATTCATCTATCGGAAAACGCTTTAATGTATAATAAATTGTCTTGCCATAAGTCTCATACAATGCAACGAACTTATTTTTTTCTTCCTCAGTATCAAATACCAAAAGTAACATTTACTTCTCCCCTTGTCCTTCGTAATATTTTAGTTCAATCGTAATCGCTTCATCCATAATATCCAAAATTCTTTGCCGTTCCTTAGCAGGCAAAATATCTAGACGGTTTATCATATGTTTCAACTTTTCAGATGTATAGTTTACTATCTCATTACCTAACAGAACATCTGCAGGCACATTCAGTGCATTGACAAGCTTTATAAATGTTTTCAAACTCGGTGATTTCTGTCCGCGTTCGATATAAGAAATGAAAATTGTGCTGCAATCAACTTTTTCCGCCAAATCCTCTTGACTATATCCTGCCAGTTCCCTGTATTTTTGTAATTGTATTCCAAATAATCCTTTATCCACTTTTCCAACTCCTATGCAGTTTTAGACATATAACCAATAGTTATATAAAAGTATACTTAGATTATTATTTTTAGTGAAATATCTATTAGTAATATATGTATTATTGATAGTTATACAGACTTTATATATAAAATTTTTCAGAATTGAGATATTTTTGTTTACATTTGTATTTTTTATTTCTTTTTACATATCGAATTTGCAAATTCAATCATAAAAAGAAAAGAGGAAAAATTATGTTATTAGTTGAAGGTAACACAGGTTCTCAAGTCAAATACTTACAATATGGTCTACGTATACTATGTTTTAATCCCAAACGATTAGACGGCGTTTTTGATTCCAACACTACTTCCGCTGTAAAAAGATATCAGACATCCAGGAATCTAAGTTCTGATGGTAAGGTCGGTGATGGAACATGGAGCAAATTAAAGTCTGATATCAGTCCAATTCAAACAGCCTTAAAAGAAAAAGGTTATTATACTGGCTCAGTAGATGGCGTCGCCGGGGATGAAACTTATAATGCATTACTTAAATTCCAATCAGATAATGGACTTACTGCAGATGGAATGGCAGGTAAAGGAACACTGGATAAACTTTATGCTTCAACTTCCAGCAAACCGCTTCTGCAGCTTGGTAGCACTGGTACATATGTAGTTGAGCTTCAAACTAAACTTATTAACCTAGGATACTCTTGCGGTGATGGTGGTGCAGATGGCATTTTTGGAGATGATACTTATCGTGCAGTAAGAATGTTTCAACAGAACAATGGCTTAAGCGTTGACGGAAAAGTTGGAAATAATACATGGGCAAAATTAGAAACTGCAACACCAACCACACCAACTACTACTCCATTATTAGTATTAGGAAGTTCTGGAGAAGCTGTTATCCGGCTTCAGAAACGTCTTTTAGAACTAGAATATGACTGTGGTGTCTCTGGTGCAGATGGCAAATTTGGTACGGCTACAAAAAATGCTGTTATTGCTTTTCAAAAGAATAATGGTCTTCGTGTTGATGGAAAAGTTGGCGATGATACTTGGAACAAGCTTAATTCAGCAAATCCAGTAAAGGGATCTGGTAGTAATAGCGATTTGCTAAGAGAAGGATCTACTGGTTCTGCCGTTATTACTTTACAAAAACGACTTATCTCTCTTGGTTATAATTGTGGTGCTTCTGGTGCTGACGGGAATTATGGAAGAAGCACAAAATTGGCGGTAATAAAATTTCAAAGAATAAATAATTTATCTCCTGATGGTATAGCTGGGAAAAATACTTTGGAAAAACTTTATTCAAGTAATGCAAAAGAAAATGATGGATCTGCTGATGCTCCAATATTTCCTTCTATTCCTGTTACTGGAAATTTACTTGAATTTACAATTGAGGTAATTAGTGCACAGGAAGGTTCATACAGTGACATGAACAAAACAGATGTTCTTTCTATTGGATTACTTCAGTGGCGTGCTTCAAGAGCTTATGAACTTCTATTAAACATCAGAAATCTTAATCCTAAAAGTTTTGATGCTATTATGGCAGGAACTACTATTGGAAATTACATTATTGCTCAGAATTCTTCTCCTTTCGACACTTTAAGACCTACTTCTCTCGATTCTGATGAAGTAGATAAGCTTAAACAGCTTCTGGATACAGAAGAATCTCATCAAGCACAAGATAATTTAAAGCGTACTGATGTGAATGAATACATTGAATATGGTAAAAGATTAGGCATTTCTGACGAAAAGGTATTAATATACTTCAGTGACTGTTACAATCAATCACCAAGTGGAATTTCCAGAATCGGTAAGCAGATAACTAATCAATGGAGTAATGTATCTCTTGATGATATACATAACTATGCATTGCAGGATGTTTATATACAAAATGGCGAAAAGAAAGGATTAGGGGCATTTCCTACCAGACGTAATACTGTTTATGATAAAGTATCCAAATACTCCAATGAAGCTGACTCATCTTTATCAACATTTGTAGAAAATATGGTATTATATGCTCTAGCTGAAGAAAATGCAGACCGCTTTGAAGGGCTCGCTGCAGAAGATCGCGGAAAAGAAAATTACAATAAATATAACAAATGGTTTCCTAGCGATCAAGGTAATGCATGGTGTGCTTGCTTTATTTCTTGGTGCGCAAATAAGGCTGGTATATTAAATGTTTCTGGTCAGCTTGGCATTGTTCCCAAAAGTGTACGTGTTGCTGATTATTTATCTTTTTATCAAGAACAAAATCGTTTTGGAGATAAGAATGAATATCAGCCCAAAAGAGGTGACATTTTTATCAGAAAATCAAATGGCGCATCTCACGTTGGAATTGTTACAGGTTATGATCCACAGACACATATGTATACAACTATTGAAGGTAACACAGAAGATGACACAGTTAAACAAAAAACTCGTTCAATAAATGATTCTGGTTTAACAGGTTTTGGTATTAATACTCCTGCATAAACTTTTAATAACAGAAAATATATAATGAACCTAACAGTTTAGATCATTATCATTTGATAAACCTCCAAACACTTCTGTGGCAAAACACACTGTTTGGAGGTTATATCTTTTTATATATCCTAGTACAGCATTGCCTAAATAACAGTGAAAAACAGTGCCTGATATTTGTGACAGGACAAGGCGGAGGAAGGAGGCAATGCGATGGCATTGTTGACTGACGACAATGCAGGACTGGTGCAAATAGCAGCTGCTGTATTCATTGTTATTTGCGCAATGCTGTACTATATACTTCCTCAAAATTCTTTCTCGACTTTGCCATCATCACATCCTCTATTTCATTTCCTATAATTGTCAATCTCGGCTAAAAGTTTTAGATTTTCTCTCTCGTATTCATTAAATATACTACCATCAAATTCTTCTGCACTAATCAATGGTATATACCAAAGTTGTCCTTTAAAATAATTATTTAAATTTTCATCCTTAAAAATATATCCATGTCGTGCGTAAATTTCATTTTTAGCAAGATATATGATCAGCGGTGGCACATCTTGAAAATCTTCCTTAGAATAATACTTTGTATCTGTTGCGTATAATGAATTTATATATAGGTCTGAATCTGTTACTTCTCTGACACCCTCCATATAGTGTAATACATCTTCATAATATTCACAATTTTCAAAATACTTAATTCTTTTACTAAATTCCTCTAATATCTGTTCCTCTGTCCAATTCGGCTTATATTGTTCTAATTCCGCTGTTTGCGACTCAAAAACAGAAAAATTTGATCCATTTTCTAAAATTTCCTTGCTTTGCGCACGAGTCAAAATATATGTCCTATCAATCCCAAAACCAATCACATTTGTTTCACTCAATTTATAATCCTTTACCTCAATCACAATTTCTTCCTGTTCAAACTGAATAAATAAGGTTCCGCTATCTCCCCAACCATCATCTGAAAATGAGTATTGACACTTTCCATTTTCAATTACACATAAAATATTCTCTACCTCAGCGACACGTTCTGTCATTCCCTGTTGTGCGTATAGATACCCATGTAATTCATTATTATTTATAATTTCTATATATAACTCTACTCCACCGTTTTGAAGAAGTTCCTCGTGAGAAATACCTCCTTCTGTCCAAAATCCAGAATAATCCTGATAATTTTTTATTTCGTTATCATATGGTTTTTCCATTTGATTTACAACTGTATTTTCATTATGAATTAGAGTTTCTTCTTTTTGAATTTCGCTGCCTTCCTCAATATCATGCGGTTTTTCCTCCTTTATTGCTTCATAGTCTATTTTCAGTTCTTTGTCATATATAGAACATCCACACAAAATAAATAATAATAATATCACTACAATATATTTCTTTTTCATAATACCTGCACCTTGCAAAAATAAGCAAATTATAAAGGACTTTTACAGTAAATCAAAAATTGCTTTGTAAAGCAATAAAATTACCGAATAATTTTCAAATTCTAAACCCTTTTAAAAATTTACTAAATCGGACACATCCATCATCGATATAAAAACCAATCTGAAAATCATAATCTTCTTCCTCGTACTCAGCTATGAAATAACCCCACCCTAAATCATATTGCTTATAATTTGTTCCATAATACTCTATTGCTTTTTCTATTGAATCTCCTTCCACTAACATATCCTTAGCCATTTCATCACATTTCGTGCTTTCAATAACTGCAAGCTGTCCTTGGTCATTAAAAATTAAATCCCAAGTATATTCATTTGCATGATATATCAAAAAATTTCCTTCATCTGTATGTCCGACTGTATAATCAATTTCATATTGATTCAAAAATTGCTTTAACATTTCCTCCGTCCATAACAACTCTACATCCTTTAATGATACAGAAAGTGGTACATATTCCTGCAAAATTATCTTTAGAAACGTATCTGATGCAGTCACTTCCTGTTCCTCCACCAAATCATCGATTCCGCCAATCAGATGTGTGTTCCCAATACCTTCCCCGCAGCCATAAAAGTCCCCATCTTCTGTCAGAGCAATCAGATTATCATTAGCACGAATTTTAGCCGTGCTGTTAAACCCTACAACCCCCATCCATGCACACTTCACATTTTCCAACACTTTTTGAGGTGTCTGTAACTGATCAGAGTATTTTCCTACGCCGCACTGGCCTAAGCGATTATCTCCCCATGTCCATAAGTTATCTTTCTTATCAATAACGGCATATGTATTTAAAAACGATGTTACATACCTGGCATTTTCCATTACCATGTGTGGCTTCTGGTATGTATTATTTCCAAAAGGAACATACTCTCTATTTCCCAACTCGTAAACCTCACCTTTTTCTGTCAATAAAATAATGGAAGAATAACCACATCTTGCATAAACCACATTTTCCATCAAAAGTATCGGTTCTGTAATAACGTTCATATAGGTACTGTTTAAATCATTCATAGATGTTTCACATAATATGCCTGCCGGATTTCCTCCCAATCCGTAAAGATTGTTATCCTCAGTAATGTAAATCATAAAATATTCACCGGAAAAATCAACATGCTTTACATTTTCTGCAAGTAAAACAGGTTCTTTAATTGTGGTCAGGTCTTCCCGTAGTTCTCCTAATTGACCATATTCACTATGTCCAGTTCCCCAAAGCACCCCCTGGTTATCAATCCAAAAATGGTTTCTAGCACGAATTGTATCTGTCACATAACAATCAGCAATCTGAAAATTCTCTATCGTTTTGATATCCTCCAAATTTTCAGCATAAATTATATTTTGAGTCTGTGTAACATTCTCAGATAATTCGCCTTCTTCTGAGAATAAATGTTCTGCTGATTCAACTTCGCTTTCCACAAAATAATTGTCAGCTGATATATCACTGCTTTCTGTTTCCGAATCAATTGCTTGTTCTTGTCGTGAAATATTACTTATACCTTGATCTTTTTCATCAGTTGTAAGTTTAATAAACGTTATCAATGTAGCAAAACACAAAACAATTATTAAAATCAAAAATCCTCTTTTTTTCCTCTTGCTAAAAATACTTTTCATTCTTTTTTCCATCCCCCTCTTTGCCCCAATTGAAGATATACCATATACCATTCTTTGACTTGACTCTAAAATTCGTAGTAACGTTTCTGCATAGTTATTCTTATCATTTTTTCCTAAGCTGGATAGAACTCTATAATCACAAGCCAGTTCACAATCCTCTTGCATATCGAAATAAGCAATCCATACGAAAGGATTAAACCATTGAACAACAATGCAGATGGTACCAATTAATAACCAAAGATTATCCTTTGTCTTATAATGCTCAAATTCATGCAATAATACAAATTTTCTGTCAATTGCATTTTCCATTACTTGTGCACTGATCAATATTTTTGGCTTGAAGATACCAACAAGACAATTATATTTCTCGACTTCATATACATCAATTTTATGTTTAAACCTCCCGACTTTTCTCTTTTCAATATTTTGAAAGGCAAGAATACTTCCAGTCAGAAAATAAATTGAAACAACAAGACTCCCACTACACCAGATAATCAATAATAATCTTTTTTTGTTATTAAGTAGATCGTTTTTATTCAATTTTTCCTGAATTTCCGTGTCACCATTTTTAACTGCCTTATAAGTATTAGAAATGTTATAATTTCCGATATCCTCCCTGGCGTTCAACTGTTGTCCATTTGTATCAGAAAAAACATTTTCGGAAATATCATCTTCTAAAAAGCGATTCTCCAAAATATCAACATCCGCAGCAATAGAGTTATCATGAATTAATATATTGTCACCACTTTACAACTTTTGAAAAAAAGTAACGCACAAGGCACATTTCGTAGTATTATAAGTTTGCAAATAAATCCTTACGAAAGAGAGTGACCTTGTACGTTAAACTTATTATACGATGAAAACAACATAATTGGTAGACTTTATAAATATTTTTCTGTTTATTTTGTTGCTGTTTATGCCCCAACCGCCAGAAACCTGTTCCTTTTCCTGCTTGCCGTGATCGCTTTGGAATCAGCTGGTTCCATCCGTTTCCTTTACAGACATTTTCTGTCAAAAATTACGGATAAATCGCTGAATGCTTTTTATTATGCCTGTTCCTACGCAAATATAGATTATAGCAGGTTTATGAACATCACCGCCCGCACTGCCCTGAACCTCATACCCCTGGATCTCGGTTCCCAGCCGGTCTTTCTGTGTATTGATGACACCATGGTTCCCAAATCAGGAAAGAAATTTGAGGATGTATCAAAACTTTTTGACCATGCGGCACACAATGGCTCAAATTATCTCAACGGGCATTGTTTTGTAAGCATCATGCTCTGCGTGCCTGTGTGGAACCAGAACCGGATCCGTTATGTTTCCCTCCCGCTGGGTTACCGTATGTGGCTGGGCAGCGAATCCAAACTGAAGCTTGCTGCATCAATGGTACGCCAGGCAATGCCGGAACTTGCCAGGAAGAAAAATGTTATCATCCTGTGTGACAGCTGGTATGTCAAGAAAGACCTTGTATGTCTTGTGGATGAATACAAAAACCTTGACCTTATTGGCAATGTCAGGGCTGACTCCGTCATTTATGACCTGGCTCCCGAACTATCCGGGAAAAAGGGGAGGCCTGCGGCACATGGAAGAAAGCTGTCCATTCAGGATGATTTTACCCTGTCTGATGAAAAAATCGGTGACTATTTTATGGCTGCACGCAGGGTGCTTACAAATATATTTGGCAAAAGGGAGGTTATGGCATACGTGACAGCGCCGAAAAAGGATTCTGGCAGCCGGCGCCTGTTTTTTAGCACAATTTTACCGGAACAGCTCCAGATTTTTTGCGCGTGGCAGGAAAAATCCCCGTTAAACCGGACGGGAAGCGACCGCATGCAGTTCATCCCACTGCTTCTATATGTATATAGATGGAATATTGAAGTCAGTTACTATGAACAGAAAACATTCTGGTCATTATGCAGTTACATGGTGCGGAGCCGTAAAGGGATTGAAATGCTGGTCAATCTGATTAACGTGGCCTATTGTGCCATGAAAATACTGCCGTATCAGGATGAGGCATTTTCAAAATACCGCGCAGAAAGCGTGCAGGAGTTTCGGTTTGCTCTTAGCGGACAGATCCGGGAACAGGTATTTTATGCCACTTTCGTGGAAAATATCGAAACCCGCATAAAATCAAATACAATAATTAATGCCCTAAAACAGTTGATTCAGCAACAAGGGTATCATTTATAAAGTTGTAAAGTCGTGTTTAAAAATTAAAAATGTATTTAAATATGCAAGTGGTGTACCTCTTTTGTATAAAGTACACCACTTACCCTCAAGAATCTTTTTCAATTCTATATGCCGTTACCTGCATAGGATATGTTTCTGCAATCTCTCCAGAGAACCAAATCCGTACTCTACTGCCTTCCGGAAATGTTCCAATTTCTTCTCCATTGTAATCAGCTTCTAAGTAAACAACATATTCTGCTCCGGTTTCATCTCGTATCAACATGCTGCTTTCTTTGTTTTCCAAAACCGTCCCGACTATTGTTTCTTCTTTGCTTTCATTGCCTGCCCCAATCTTCACATACAGCACCACCAGTACACTTGCTAGTAACAGTATGAATACGGAGAGTCCTATCATCATTTTCTTTTTACTTTGCATATCCATTATCCTTTAGCCAATTTACTAACGTAGTGGTAATTCTTCTGCTATAGTTGCCACCGTGCGTATGGATACCAACAGCCTGATTTCCATATGTACCATTGTAAAAATATGTCGGTGAGCCGCTCTCGCCGCCTGCAGTATCCGCTGTATGCATAAAGCGGTTCGTTGTAATATTGCTAACTGTTCCAGCGCAAGTCCACATATAATATCCTGCCAAATCAGCCGGATACCCTGTCACTCTTATATTTGTGGTTCCTATGCTGCTGCCACTGGTTCCATGAAGTCCAAACCATCCAGTAGTATTTCCAATATTACTGTCTAATACCATTATGCCATAATCCCAGTCAGCTTCGCTGCCAGTATACTTTGTGTCAACATAATATTTTGTCATATGAGCGGTGATAGGTTTAGATGTGCCATTTCTTCCCGCATATACTGTAACCGATTTCGCTTTACTGGTAGATGATTTGAGGCAATGTCCTGCTGTCAGCATAGTATTAGGCGAAATCATAAACCCTGTTCCTCTGTAAGTTTGTCCGTCTTCCATAGTAATGCTTAAGTATGCTATTGCATAATAAGGAGAGATTGTCGTATTGGTAATCTTCGTTCTTTCATCGGTTCCTATAACCGATCTTTCCGAAATGGTCTCTGAAGCTGCCGTATCAGCTACCATAGAATATGTAGCTGTCTCAGACAAATCAATAACCCTCTCTGTACCATTTACTACGTCTACTTCCAATAGCTGTTCTGTTTGCGCTACCACTGAATCACCTTCATTATCCTGTGGAATTTCCTGTGCATATACAGTGATACCACTAAACAGTAATAACATTACGCTAAAAATAGAAATTATTTTTTTCATATACGTTTTCTCCCTTCAAAAAATATGTTTTGTTTCAAATGCTACGGCTTTTATATTTGAATGTCGATAAATGTTTACCCTTAATAAGCCAATTACCAAATTCATTCATTACCATATATAACCTCCTAAAATCAATTATATCAAACAATGGCTTAAGTACAATAACCCTTGCAGAAAGCGTCCTTTTATTGCAGAATATGGACATAAAAACAGCTTTACCAAACTTAATGGTAAAACTGTTCTCTTTGAATTACTATGCCATTATTACTCTGCCTATCTTCTTGCAACCTTCAATGACAAAACTGTAATAAATTCTTCCGGGCTTGGCAACCGCCCTGATCCAAACAGGCTATCCCACTTATGCCTTGTTCCCTTGTTCAAGAAACCAATCATAATAGCCTGCTCCATTTCCTCTCTGATTTCACTTTTCCCCTCACTTTTGGCAATCTTCTTAATTGCTTCTTTGGCTACTCTCTCACTCATTCGTCTTTTTCCTTTCTTGTGGTATAACTTCTTATCCGTAACTTTCTATAACTGATATGTTAATTTTAACTAATGTATACTTAATTAGTCAAACAATTTGTGTCTACTTATTATGACACTATTCGACAGGAGGTATACAATTGAGCCAAAATGGAAGTATTAAGATTCACTTAGGACGGCTACTCAAAGAGTCCGGTTTAAGCAAAAACAAATTCTGCCAAAAAGCAGAAATTCAACGCTCTCAACTAAATGGATATATCAATAATACCATTACACGGCTGAATACGGAAGTGCTTGTGCGAATATGCAGGACATTGGATTGTTCCATTGCTGATTTATTGGAGTACGTCCCACCAGATATGCAATAACAAAAACAGTCTGAAATCAATTATGCTGTTTCAGGCTGTTTTTTTCTTATATTGCTAATTCAAATAGTCTGCTGTTATTTGATAACTGCAAGTCTTATCTACATCAGAAAGTAACGTGATATTTCTGCCACATTACTCCTTTACCTAATCTGAAAATATCAATTTTGCCCTCCTCAGTTCCATAAAACAAATACTTCCTTGCATACATGAAATACTAAACAGCAAAGCAACCAACAGATTTACTATTTATCTTCATTTTTTATAGCAACATAATATGTCTCTTGATTAAACATGGAATGATATGCTTCAAATATTTGTTCCATACTAATGATATCCAGTTGTTGCTCTATAATACTCATCATTTCTTTATAACCAATTATTTCCCCATTATAAACTAGATCATTTATACATCTAAGTAATTCTTTTTCTAAATTAACCCCTGTACCTTTACTTATATACATTTTATACTGTTTTCTATATTCTCGTATATATTTTTGAATAATATTTTTATCCATTTTTTTTTGAATATAATTTAATAACGCATTAGCATCCCCATACATACTGCTATCAGATAATTTTATGCAAACTAATTGTTCTAAAGATGATATATTAATTTTACTCACTTCATAACTTGTAATACTTTCAATTAACGAAAAAAGTATTTCCTCAATGGCTATTTCCGTTACATATGATATTTTGTTTTTATAACATCTTTTTTTATAGAAAAATATATGTATACCATTTAGAGCTATTTGAGCATTTATAATAGCACCATATTTTTTCCCAAAAACACTTATTTCTTTTTTGTCCCCTATATAATTATGTTTTTTAGTGATACATTTTTTTGCATCAATTTTACTTGTATCTCCAATTATAATTATATCAATAAATTGGGATTGATACTTTTCCTTAAAAAAATCAAATAAATCACAAGAATTGCAAGATTGGATATTTTCTATTTTTCCAATTGCCAAATGATTGATATAATCTGTTCCTTCCAAGATATAATTAAATTCCTTCTTTGATACAATAAATTCTTTATACTCAGCTATTACATCTTTCCTAACCTTTTCAACATTATAAGTAGTTATGTATTTTCCAGCAAGAATTTCATCTATCAATTCCATGCATACATTAAACATATCACTTGTTATCGAAAAAATATAATATGTGTAATAAAAATCAGTATATCCTCTACACCGTATTCTTCTATCTTCTTTTGAGAAACTCAACATCACATGTTCCAAAAAATGTGTATACCCTTTTTCGCACTCTTCTTCTAAAACAGAGCCGCCTTCAACAACCAATCCTACTAATAAAGTTCCTTGCGCTTCTCTTACATCATAACATATACATTCTCTATTATGTATAGATAACATTTCTATTTCATTCATTATTCACAGTCCTCAAAGTATCCTTTTGCTTGTACTGAAAAAAGCAATGCATATTCTCCGTTTTTATTTATTAATTGATCATGACTCCCACTTTCTATAATTTCTCCATTTTTCATTACATAAATTACATCAGCTAATCTAACTGTAGAAAATCTATGTGCAATTAGAACGCAAGTTTTTTCATATGTTAAATCCTTAATTTTTTGAAATAAATCCTGTTCTGCCATAGGATCTAATGATGCGGTGGGTTCATCTAATACCATAATCTGACCATTTTTAAAAAACGCTCTGCTAATTGCTACTTTCTGCCATTGACCTAAAGACAACTCTACCGAGTTTGACCATTCTTTCTGTAAATGAGTCTCCATCCCCATAGGCAAGCTATTCACAAATTCTAGTATTCCGCCTTGTGCTGCTGCTTTGTTTATCTTCTCTAAATTATTCATTTCAGCAACATTTCCTAAACCTATATTGTCCTTAATTGTTAATGGATATTTTATAAAATCTTGAAATACCGCAGATATTTCTTTGTAGTAACTATCAATATCTATTTCATTAATATCTATTTCATCAATATAAATAGTTCCCTTTGTTGGCTTATATAAGCGCAATAATAATTTTAATAATGTTGTTTTTCCAGATCCATTAAGTCCAACTATCGCATAATTTTTTCCTCGATTTATTACAAAATTTATATCTTTCAAAACATAATCTTGAGTGCCAGGATAAGAAAACCATACATTTTCAAACCTAATTTTATGAAACTCACTTACAAATTTTTTCTTTCTGCCAGACTCCTTTGCTGTTTCAGTATCTTTCATAAGTTCAAAATAACTTTGTACATATAATCCATCTTCAAACATTGAACTCATTACATTAATTATATTTGCCATAGCACTTCTAAAATTATCTATTGAACTAAAGTACAATGTCAAACTACCAATAGACATTTTCTGTATCACTATTTCATAACATACTATTGCTTTCAAGAAATAAATAAAAATATTTCCTAATGACTCCATCGAGAACGATTCCAGTACAAATTTCTTCCTTATTTTTTTATCTTCCTCAATATATTTTTTATAGGAGTTAAGTATGTATGATACAAAATATGGAGTTGAATTATATATCTTGATCTCTTTCACATTTTCATGTGCTGTAATTAAATTTTTAATAGAATCAATATATCTTTTATTCTCAAATCGGTCACAATAAACATTATACTGCATAATTGCTATTTTCATATTTATGATTAAATTCGGTATACTTATAATTATACTTAAAATCATAAACAATGGGTTAAATCGAAATAAAATCATCGCCGTAGATACAGCTACGCTAACCCCTTTTACAAGCATTTCAACAGAATTTAATAAACTCATAGTTCTAGCTGTCGATTCTTCATTAACTTTTTTTAATTTATCATAAAATGATACATCATCATATTTTTCCAATTCCATTTTACTAATTTTATCCAAGACATTTTGTGTTATATTCTTATTCGTGCAAGTGGATAATATATTTTTATAATATGCACATATTTCAGTCAATAAAGCCTGCAGTAATATAGTTGCAAAATGAATTACTAACCATATAATAGTATTATCTAAACGACCTGATTTTATAGACTCCTGCACCGAATCTATGATATTCTTCCATATTACAATTCCAAGAGATAATAGTATACCAGAAAATATATTCGCTATGCACATTGCTATTATATAAAATGATGCACTTTTATATAATAATTTAAATGTCCCCACAATTATTGCTATGCTTTTTTTTATTTTTTGCATTTTATGTTTTCCTTTCAAACAGCAATTACCACCCTATCATTGCTAATAGGGCGGTAACCACTTTGATTCTGGGATACCTCATTAGTGAGGTTTCTTCGCTGCTTCCATGTTGGCGTTCTTGTTTTCTTCGCCATACAGGCAATAGCCTACACACTTTGTCGGTCCCTTGTTATGTGCATTTGCAAGTTCCTCAGTATCAGAACATACGCATCCACTTAAAGGTGTTACTCCAAAGTTTGCGCCTGTCTCAAGAGACTCAGCAGTTCTCCCCATAGGATTAACCATCTTCATAAAAATCACCTCCTTTACCAAAACTGAATTATATTTAAACACAAAGTGTTTAAACCATTATCACATTATAGGAACTTCTTTTATCTTCTCAATTTCTTCTGGTCTATCCTCTAACAACTGGTGATATGCCATCAATTCCCCTATCGCCTGCTCTTTTTGATAATCACATGCAACTTTTTTATATTCCATATTCAATCCATTTTTATCACAACAAGAAGCATAGCAAACACCGCAAATATTTACAGCCCAACAATTACTACAATCACCAATTGACTTGTTTTCATATTCTTCAATATAGTATTTTTTTACTTTTCCAATATCGACTCCTTCATATACATTGCCAATATCAGGGCAATCGCCTACTTTTTCACATAATGAAAAATCTCCGTTTACTTTAACATATATTCGACGATTTCCCGGTATACAGCATCCATTTCTATGTATATATTTACTTGGTTTGTCACAGAGTATTCTATTATGTATCCTTATCAGATTGTCTTTTCCAACACCAAATGAATACCCTCTATTATCGTTTTTTTCCAATACATTATCCAAAGCCCATGCTCTAATAGAGTCGATTTCACCTTTTTTATAATCTTCTTTGTCTTCTTCTGAATCAAGAAATGTCAAATCTATATCCTCGTCTCGCAAAGATCCGCCTTCAACGTAATCACACTTTTTTGTAACTTCTGAAGGCAACCATTCTAAGCTGTCAAAAAAATCTTGTATCATGTCCAATTTTGCTTTTGAATATGGCGGACAAACTACAGTATTTATTATGATTCTTTTGCTTCCCTTCTCACCCATAGCTTCAACCAAATAACGTAATCCTTGTATCGCCTTTTTATGCGTTCCTTTTTTATCCGCACTTACCCGGTAAGCATCATGTATAAAATCCGGTCCGTCAATGCTGCATAAAACACTGCATCCCTTTATTGAGGCAATATACTCTGCAATTTGGGGTGTCATCAATGTCAAATTCGTAGATAATGAAAATGTCAGTTCCTTATCCTTAATTGTTTCTAAACAGTAATCTATGCATTTCTTTAACAAATCAAATCTGACTAATGGCTCTCCGCCATAAAATGTAACAGCAATTTTTTTACCGCTATGCTCTCTAGCATAATCAATTGCTCTTTTTGCCACATCCCAATCCATATCCTGATTTGTAAAATCCCGATATGCAGGATTATATTCATTATAAATACAATATTTACATCTCAAATTACACTTTTGAGTTAATTCCAAAATTATCTGCTGTAAATCTTTATCTATTAATACCTCTAAGTCTTTATCTTCCAGTTTATAGAACTCCCTTAATGGCGCTTGCAAAATGTTTTCTTTTTCACATAAAAACAGTAACTTTTCATATATGTCACACCACCTTTCGATTTTGTGCATATCATCAGTGTTTTTAGGAAAAACATCCTCATTGTCTAATAAATATTTCAACACATCATACTCATCTTCTTCACAACAAAAGACTTTTCCTGTACCTGCATCATAAAAATATTTATTATTTGTTGTTTTAAAAACTGTTCCTAAGCGTCCAAATTTCCTATCAGGAACCATCTCTAAAAATTTCTTTTCTATTTCTTCTTTTCTTAATCTCAAACCGTCATTCATCTGCATATCCTCCAAATTCTTTTATACATATAATACATTCAAAATTTGACTTTTTTTGCGGCTTGTAATTTTTACGAGTTTATTTGTAATTTTTCCAGATTACTTCTCTATATAAACGACAAAACGTTTTCAAGGATTCTTATGTATAGCATTGTTCTCTACATAAAAATCCCGAAAACGTTTAAACAGCACAACCGTATATACATTTTAAACTAAAATGTCAACTCAAAACTTCCCGAACAAATTACTGTTGAACTCTATCATCTTTACAATCAATAATAACCAGCGTAATTTGTATGTTTTATCATTCAAATTTTCCATCATTTATCTGTATAATTTCATCTGCCTCATTTGCTAAATATTTACTATGCGTAACAACAATTACGCATTTTCCCAGTTCGTGTGCAGTCTGCTTTAATAACTCAATAATTCCCTCTGCCGTCTGTTCATCCAGATTCCCGGTTGGCTCATCTGCCAATAAGACTTTTGCATTGCTTGCCAGTGCTCTTGCAATCGCTACACGCTGCTGTTGTCCACCCGACAGCTTCATCACATTTCTTTTCCATGCTTCCTGTGGAATATTCACTTTTGAAAGCAGTTCTTCCGGCTTATCTGTTCCTCCTAATTTTACATTTTCCTCAGTAGTAAGATAATCAATCAGATTATATTCCTGAAAAACTAGGGATACATGATTCTTTCTGTGATAATTCAAACCTTTCGTAAGGATATCTTCCCCTTCATATAAAACGGTTCCTCCTGTTGGACTGTCAAGCCCTGCCAGCAAAGACAAAAGAGTGGTTTTTCCTGCTCCGCTGGCTCCAATAATTGTATAAAACTTTTTTTCTTCAAACCGAACAGAAATATTATCTAAAACTTTCCTTTCTTTTTGAGATTTATATGCATATTCCACATTTTTAGCTTCTAATATCATTTCAACTGTCCTCCTTAATTTATTTCCAAATACCTACGTACATAAACTGTTTATAGAGCCTGCAAGATATCTTTGGGATTTCTTTTCAATATGGCAATACCTGATACACATACAGATATTGTAATAAGCAGGGCAATGCCCGTGGCATCCTGTATTAACATCCTAGAAGTAATTTCTGCCTGCACCCCCACCACGTTCTGCTCTGACTTTTCGTAAGAAAATGCCACTTTCCCCTCATCCAATAAATCCTGTTCTTCCGCACTCTGCATCTGCTGTTCTACCAGATAATCCGCCGTCAGACCTGACACTTTGGGTGCCACAGAAAAGGAAATGAACACAGCTACTGCTGCAATCATAAGTGCTTCTGTCATAATCTGAGCCAAAATCCGAATTTTGGAAGTTCCCATTGACAACATGATTCCAATTTCCCTATTTCGGCTTTTCATCCAAAACTGAAAAATAAGGAACAAGATAATCAGGCTTGCCCCTGAAATTACCCATACTAAAATCCTGCTGTACCTCTCCATTTCATTAAAATTTGTGGACAAGGTATTCATATTTCCGTTATTGTCAATCAGATCATACCGTTCCCATGCTATATCTGCCCCCATTACACTTTTCTTTACAGATTCATAATCATTTACATCTGCAATCTTAAAATATGCCTTCTCATATAATGGATCGCCAGCTTTTCCATCCACCTTTTCAGGGAAATCCAAATCCGTAAAAATAACATTTTCAGATCGGTAAGTGTCTCCAAACATATACGGGGCAATTGGTTGGTTCACCTGATAGATGCCAACAACTTCTGCTTCATAGGTCATAGAATCCTCTTTATCACGGCAATTACCAAATGTTATTCTGTATCCAATTTCTAATTGATTTTTATCTGCAAGCTCTACTGAAATGACACAGACATCTTTTTCGCCTTCTTTTATCATTCTGCCGTCCGTGATAAAAGCATTACCCGAAAGAAAATTAGAGTCCATAGACATATCTTTGTTTCCAATCAGCGACACACCCCCAAGATCACTATACTGATCCACATCCTCATCCTCAATACGGATAAAATCAACTGGTCTTGCAGCAGTTGTAACTGTTGAAATATTGTAATCAGCAATCCCTTCTGTACTCGCTATTTTTTCAATATCCCCAACTAACAGAGTTTCAAAAGAATTATCCGTCCATGTTCTCCAGCTTTCTACTCCATTTATTATAATTTTTTCCTGATGGTATCCACCTACGCTGCCTTCCTTATGATCAAGCTGCCCTGATAACTCATCAATCCTTCGGTGTCGGTCTGCTTCATTTTCTTCCAGCAGAAGCCCTGCCCCGATTGCCTGCCTTGTATTATCCTGCATTTGAATAGTTGCTTTTCCACTACTCATTCCAGACAATAGTAACAGGCTGATGGTAAATACGGTTACAAACAGCAGGACACTTTTTACAGGTTTTCTAATAACAGAACGCCATGCCAAACTAAAACCATTCACTCACTATCCCTCCATTTTTGATAAAATATCTTTTGGATTTGCCTTTAAGATAGGCAGTAATGAGATACAGACAGCAATAACTGCTATACAGCCTCCTGCAAAGAACATTGTTGCAATATCCCTTGCTTGTAAGGAAACTGATAAGAGAACTGCCGTATCTTCTTCCATGAGCAGTTTTTTCATAATTCCTGCCATCCCACTTCCTATTATACAGGCACCAAATACAGACATGCAAAAGACGACTGCCGTTTCCATAAAAATCTGCATAAAAATATCCGTTTTTCTTTTTCCCATACTGATAAAAACAGCAAGTTCTCTTTTTCTCGACCGCATCCACATACAAAGTAATAATGAAGTAATTGTCACCCCTGCAACCAACGTGAATATCAGCATAAGTTTCATTACACGGACTATTCTGTTCAGCGGTACCTCCAACTGACGATATAACATATCAGCAGTTGTGATTTCCACTCTGTTACCTAAAAAATCTTCTAATTCCTGTACCAAAACATCTATCTGATCCGGATTTTTGGTATATACTGCTATCTTACGGTAACCCACATCATCAAACAGCTCCATATAGGATTCATTGTCAATAAAAATCTGGTTTTCAATACGGTTGACTGCCGGTAGGGTATCCATTTGGTTTCTCTCACTTCCCGCAACAAAAACACCTATAATCTTTATGCTGATCACATTCCCTGTTTCTGTTCCGACTTTCATCTCATCCCCTATTTCAAGACCATTCGCATCCGCCAACACAAAATCGATCACAGCCCCTTTTTCAGCGCCCTCCGTAATCATGTTCCCCTCCATCAAGCGATATCTTAAATCACTAAAGGCACTGTCACGATCCAGATCATCATAAGACAGCAATGTTACTTTCCAGTTATTTTCTTCCTCAGAATCACTATTTGTAACAGGGTTAAAATTAACAGGATAAACAGCGTTGCTGGTCAGACGGTTGACATATATCACTCCATCCAAATCTCGAATTGCACTAATCTCATTTTCTATAATAATCTGACTGCTCTCCTTCACTTCCAGTACTACCTTGGTTCCCATCTTTTCCTGCATAGTTATCCTAGTATCTTCTGTGGCATGTAAAATCATGTAAGAACTCAAAATCATACTGTTTATAAACAGCAATACCAAAAGCAAAATAAATGTCTTAGACTTTTTTCGGCATAAATACCGAAATGCAAGCTGATAAAATTTCAAAATCAATACCTCCTGTTCAGGCTGTTCTATGACATATGATAATTTTTGTCGCCGTTACATGATGTGTATCCTCAAAACTTCCATAGATAATAACACTTGCCTGTTTCTTAATGTCTGCTACAGACGCCTGCTCCAATTCTGCTATCCCGGTTGAAGTATATATGGTTGCAATCTGAACCACACAGCCCTCCTGATATGTCACCACTACATTTGTGTCCTCACTTTCATACCCAGGTGCAGCAACTACACCGGTTTTTCCATCATCTTCAGTTACGGCAGCACTTACTGTACAGCTACCATCAGAAAATTCCACAACGCTTCCTGTCATAGCTGCTGATGCATACAGACTGTCTGCATCCACTTTCTCACCCATATCATTTGCTGTAGTATTATTCTGGTTCTCTGCCGTAGTGTCTTTATTCGGCATAGGTTGTTCTGTATTACTATTGTCATTCGGCATAGGTTGTTCTGTATTACTATTGTCATTCGGCATAGGTTGTTCTATATTACTATTGTCATTCGGCATAGGTTGTTCTGCATTATCATTGCCGTTCGCATCATACGTTTCAGGAGCAGTACTACCCTTTTCATCCTTATTTAATGACATATCTTCTGAATCAGATATATCATTTTGATACCACTCTGTTACAGACATATCTTTCTCCCCCTGTACTTCTGCCTGCTTCGTGCCGCATCCGGCTAAAGTCAATACACACACACCAATAATTAGACCTTTCAAGATTGTTTGTTTTTTCATTTTCATAATAAACATTTCCTTTCTTTTTTTTGTAAATTCATATTAACAGCAAAGTCCTAAAAAAATCCTATAAGCGAAATAAATTAATACATCTCTTTTTATAGGATTTTTATAGAATTATCTGCTATACTAAAATGGAATATAAACAGAAAAGGATTTGATATTATGAAAATACTATTACTTGAAGATGATTTACATCTTTGTGGCTTAATACAAGACGAACTACAAAAAGCCGGATATGTCGTTGACTACTGCAATGACGGGGAAACTGGAATGCTTTACGCATTAAATTTAGAATACTGCTATGATCTGGCAGTTATTGATCGTATGCTTCCTATTATTGACGGAATGACAATTATAAAAGCAATGCGCCGGAAACAAATCTCAATCCCTGTTATTATCATTACGGGAATGTCAGAACTAAACGACCGGATAGAAGGATTGGATAATGGCGCAGACGACTATCTGGTAAAACCTTTTCACATTCCAGAGTTACTTGCCCGTATCAGGGCATTGACCAGACGCCCTGCCGAAATCAGGCAGGAAATGAACCTTTGCTTTTCCGATTTATCTTTCAATCAAAGTGGACGCATTTTGACCTGTGGGAAAAAATCACTGCTTTTAACCGCAAAAGAGGCGGAAGTATTATCTGCCTTTATAAAGCATCCCCATGTTCTTATGTCCCGTGAGCAGTTAATTTATAAAATATGGGGAACTGATACGGATATCGTACCCGGAAACGTGGATAACTATATTTCATTTCTTCGGAAAAGGTTGAGGGAAATAGGAAGCATTTGCGAAATAAAGACTATTTATGGCTCAGGCTACAGATTGGAGATTAAAAATGCTGGATAATTTATATAAAAAAATATTTATCATTTTTATCAGTTCCATCATGCTTGTTATAACTGTTATTATCGGTGTACTGTGTATTAATTCTATCGATAATAAACAGATGAGCGATAGTATTTTTTTTCAACGACTTTCTACGCTAATGATTTATGAATTAGAAAATCCAGAAAAAAATCCTCAGACAATTATTAAGCCTTATGAAAATCAGTATTCCATTTTCGCCTTACTAACAGACACACAAGGGAATGTGGTTTATCAGGGTAATTCCCTATTCCCGACAGACATAAACCTTTTGTTGGAAAAATTTACAGAAAAGTTAAACTTTGAATCTACCACAGTTTTAAATCAAACATTCTCTACAACACAAAACGGAATTATATCCTTTTCCGGTGTTTACCATGATAAATACTGGGGAATACCATCTGTTATTATTGACAAAAACGGAACTATGTTCCATCTGAACTTGCTTTATCAGAAAAAGACGACTTTTGAACTGATAAAAAAACAATTGCCCTTTTACACATTAATATGGTTTACCGCTCTAATCTGTATCACAATCGTCAGCCGTTTTTTGCTGAAACATGCTATGAAGCCAACTGAAAAAGTATTAAAAAGCCAGAAAGATTTTATAGCTTCTGCCTCCCACGAGCTAAAAACTCCACTCGCAGTCATATTAGCCAGTAATGACGAAATAATTAGCTTAAGTGATAATATACCGAAAATTAAAAAAGCTTCAAACATCATAGATACAGAATCTATGCGAATGTCAAAATTAATTAAAGATATGCTTTTTCTAGCTTCTTCAGATTCTGGTACATGTAAAATTAATAAAACAATGGTAAATCTCGATACTTTGCTGATTACTCTCTATGAAGCTTATGAGCCAATATGCAACAAAAAAGGAATGGCTTTAGATGTGAACTTTATGGATACCTGCTTCCCTACAATATATACGGATCAGGAATGCCTATTCCAGATTTTAAGTATTTTTATGGATAATGCAATTTCACATTCGAAAACAAAGACAGCTATCCAAATCAAGGCATCTCTTTCCCACAAAAATATAAATATATCCATCATTGACCATGGGCAGGGAATCTCTGATGAAGATAAACCTTACATTTTTGACCGTTTTTTTTGCGCAGATAAATCCCACACTGATAAATCGCATTTTGGACTTGGACTCAGTATTGCGAATGAATTAGTTAATAAATTGGATGGGGAAATACAGCTATTTGATACTTCCGGGGGTGGATGCACATTTGAAATTTCTCTACCATTTACAAAAGACAAATATTAAAACGATTGTTACACCTATATATTTATTGCAATTTCTATTTGTAACTTCACCTGACACACATATAGGGAAACCGTCTATCCAAACAGTTTCCCTTACTATGTAATAAATGATACAGTTTATTTTGGTACATAGAATGTTACATTATCGGTTTTACTGTTATATACATAATATACGGCGTCCTTTGGTACATTTGAATGATGCGAATACTTAATTGTAGATCCATCAATCAGCGTTACAATGGCAACATGGCTCTTTGCATTATAATACATAATACTACCTTCTGTTGCTCCACTACTAGAGGAAACCGATTTAAAATATCCTTTTCCCGTAAGATATGGAACAACACCGCCATTTTTGTAATATCCTGTACGAATCCAATTTGTGGAACCCTGATACCAATTTCCGGCTCTATCCTGTGGAATCCCGCCTGCATTGATACATTTGGAAACAAAATTTGCACAGTCACTTCCATTGTTATTTGCTGAGCTGTATTCTGGTATATCTTTAGCATGAGCCACTGCGTAAGCCACTGCCTTCGATGCATCATATATAGTGTTGCTTGATTCGGCTGCCGCACTGATTAACACCTCATTAATATAATTTCTGCCATCCTCATTATCTCCAATTTCAGTGTACTGTTCATCCTCCAAAACTTCAGACAGAATAACTTCTTCATCCGTTATATCCATTCTGTGATACATATCAAATCTGAAATCACTTTCTGAATCCAATACCATTATGGTTGGAACATATACACGATATAAGAATCCTGTTAATACTGGTAGGTTGTAATAGGGCATAATCTTTTGTAGATACGCATCATACTCCTGCTGAGCAATTTCCTTTTCTTCTGCGCCTGCAATCTCATCTAACGCTGCTTTCATTCCCATCATATACGGACTGTCCTTTGGATTCCGGATCAATGTCATGTCTACCAAAACATCTACATCCACATATAATGTATCACCCTCTTCTGTCTGGTTATGAACTGTTATGTCATAATTATCAAATGCATACACTCCTTCATAATTTTCCTCAATGTTTTCTACAACCGCTTTGCAGATAGCATCGACCTGTTCCTCACCAAGAAAACTGATTTCATTTGTTACAGCAACCTCCTGTGCAGCATTGACTGGCATACCCGGCACCATCAAGGATAATATAACCGCACCTACTACAGCAAACGACATTACTTTTCTTTTTACTTTTGCTAATTGCATTTCTTTTCCTCCTTTTTTGATATATTAGCAACTTTGGAGTGTTGACCACTCCTCCAATAAAAATATAATATTTATTCATACTTTTTAAACTAAATGTTGAAAAAACGACTCTGTATGTCATTTTTCCTATCTATTTTCCAATTTCTTTAAACTCGTTTACATTTATGAAGCATACAGTGATAACAAAACTTTTTCAAAAAAATACTGCCATATATGTAAGTTTCCTCACATATATGGCAGTATTTTTTCCGTATGCCGCTTTTTTATCGGGAAAACTTCTTGATCCCAGTCGGCTGCTTGGGCTGATGCAGACAGTACATACATCTGCTGTCGGCTGCTGCTTTCACAGAATTACGTGCTACTTTTTCCAAAATTGTAGCTGTAATATTTTTCTTTCCGTTGCCTGACATATAATACACCTCCAATTTCATTTTTCAGTAAAAGTATACCTTATTCTACAGCTTATTCAGTTTTAATGTTGAAATTCCGATACAGCTTGTAATTTTTCCCTTAAAAATGCCCATACCGATATTTTATCTACATTTTTACCCATATATGTGTATTTAGTTATTCACTGGTGTTGTTAGTATATTTCTAACTCATGTGTAAAAATAATACTAGAAAGGAAATTGTACATATGGTAAACAATCGTATTCGTGAACTACGCAAGAGCCAGAACATGTCGCAAGAAGCCCTTGCGGAAGTAATTCACACTACTCAACAGGCAGTAAGCAGAATGGAAAATCACGCTTATGATATTCCTTCTGAATCGCTCATAAAAATGGCAGACTACTTTAATGTTACTACCGACTACATACTTGGAATTTCTGATGTAAAACGTGATTACAACGGACAGTACCGCATGAATCAGGAAATGGATAGGTGCTATGATATTGTCCTCCGTTACCAGAAATTGTCCGAAATCAACCAAAAGACACTCCGCTGCATACTTGAGCGCTTAGAGCAGGCGCAAAAGGAAAGCGAAGAAACATCTGCAAAGGAAGTGGATAAGAATGCTGAGAATAGCAATCTGTGATGATGATTCCAAATTTACCGGAGAAATTGAAGCTCTGGTATTTCAGGAAAGCCAGAAGTTAGGCATCCGTGTGGAAACCGAAGTATTCTCTGACGGCAAAACCCTTCTGAAAAGTATTCAGGACGGCGAACATTATCAACTTATATTTATTGACATTGAAATGAAGCAGATAGACGGAATAACGGCTGCAAGGCACATCCGTGAGATAGACCGAACAGTACTACTGATTTATGTATCGGGTTATGATAAATATTTAAAGGAACTGTTTGAAGTGGAGCCATTCCGCTTTCTCTCTAAGCCTTTAAACCCTGTCCAGTTCGCCCGCTATTTTAAGGAATCCTGTAAACGCATCAATGAGACGGAAGTATTCTACCAGTTTACATTCAACAAGGAAATACGGAAAGTGTCCGTAAGGAACATCGTTTATTTTGAAAGCAGCAACAGAATCGTTTATATCCACCTGAAAGACGGCTCTGATGAACATTTTTACGGAAAGCTCAATAATGTCGAAAAGGAACTGGCAGCAAGCAGGCAATATTTTCTGCGCATACACCAGTCCTTTTTGGTAAATTACGACTATGTTAAGAAAATGAATTTTTTCAATATTACTATCAGCTACATGGGGAAAGAACTGGAATTGAAAATCAGCGAGGACCGGCAAAAGGAAGTGCGCCAGCAGCTTTGTAAAATTGCAGGCGGAAAGGCGGTCATAGAAGAATGACTGAATATTTAACGATAATATCAGAACTGTTCCTGTCGCTGCTCCATCTCCTCATAATCCGGAAATACATGAATGTATTTTGGGGACCGGAGATCCGGAACTTGAAAGGTTACATAGAGTGGGGCGCATATTATGTTTTTCTGCTCGTAAGCAATATCAGTTCCATGTTCCCGCCCCATCTGTTATTGGTTGGGAACGTCCTGCTGATATTTATGATCAGCTCGGCTACCCGTAAGAGAAGCATTAAGCAGCACTGCATATTTTCTTTATTGATATGCACGGTATGGATGTTAGTAGAAGTCATTGTCATAATGATACTGGCATTTGTCGGTTTTGATTCCAGAACGCTTCAGGATGCCGGAAGTTTCATATCTAAAATATGTATGCTGCTGTTATCAGTCATCATAAGCCACTGCATCAAGGATAAGCACTATTCCGAAATTCCCCTGCTTTACTTTTTGAGCATTTTACTGATACCAGTCAGCAGCATTTATGTGATGCACCATATATTCCTTATTGCGGCTGTTCATAATGAGTATATGATTTTCTCCGTCACAGCGAGTTTCCTGCTGCTTATTGTAAACTATATTATCTTTGAGGTCTACGACTGGATCAGCCGGAACGCCGAACTGCGTGAGCAAAACCGACTGTATGCGCAGCAACTGGAGCTTTGCAGCCAGCAGGCAGAAGAACGTGAAAGCCTCTATCTTGAAATCCGCAGAATCCGGCATGATCTGAAAAACCATCTTTCCGGGCTTCTCGGAATGATTCAGACGGGGCAGATCGGCGATGCAGAGGAATACATACTGCGAATGTTGGATATTGGCGCCGGAAATCGTCCGGAGGAAGTTTCCCGCAGCGGTAACATCGTCATAGATTCCTTAATCAATAATGCATATGCCGCAGCGCAAAAAGATAACATACAGTTTGATGTCAATGTTCTTGTACCCGCATCCCTTCCATTTGAGAGCGGGCATTTGGCCATAATTTTAGGAAACCTGCTGGAAAATGCCCTGGAAGCCTGCCGGGATATTCTAGGCGAAAAAGGGGTTATATGCCTTGATATTTCCTATGCCAAAGACATTTTTCAGCTATGCATAAAAAACAACTATCAGGCAAAGCGGAAAAAAGATAATATCGGCCACTATCTGACCACCAAAAACGACAACATACATCACGGCCTTGGACTTTCTTCCATAAACCATGTCGTTGTAAATTATCATGGGCAAATGGATATAACGGACAATGGCAATCTGTTTCAGGTCATTATCATCATGTATGGTTCATGTTCGGAGAAAGCCGGATAACATATGACTGATTTTTAATTTTATTGAAGGAGCTGTCATGGAACATTTAGCAAAAAGGTTAGCAGATTATATATGTGAAAAAGAAATTATTACCGAGGAAATGACGGAGATTTACCAGTACGGCTTCCAGTGCTTTCTGGAACTGTCTGTGAGTACCGTATGCAGCATTATAATAGCCCTGTTTCTAGGTATGCTGCCTGAGTGCCTCTTCTTTTTCCTGCTTTTCATCCCCATGCGCTCCTACGGCGGCGGCTTGCACATGAAAACATATTTTGCCTGTTTTATAGGCTCCTGCCTCATACTCACAGCTTCCCTGCTGGCAGTAAAATATTTTACAGTCCCCATTCCGATCTCTTTTACGCTGTATCTGTCTGCTGCCATACTTATCCTGTTCATCGGTCCGGTTGACCATCCAAATCGGGAAGTAGATGCACGGGAAAACCGTACATTCATTAAGAGAACCTATTTTACGATGTTTGTCAGCTTTTTACTGGCTCTGTTTTTCATCTTCATGCAAAATACAAGATATATGCTGCTTCAGACAATCGTATTTGTTTTTATCTCTGCTACTTCCCTCATCGGACGTCTGATATACAGGCAGACTTAGCTTCCCTTTTGCAATACAGCCCGTATTTTATCCTGCCAGCTTAGAATCTCCCGCTTATACTGCTCCCGAAGGCTGTCCGGCACTTCATCATCAAGCCGGCAGATATCATCATAATCTTTTCGCGGGAGCAGTTCCCTGTTTTCATAAAACCACTGCCAGCGCCAGTTGCGAAGCAGGCTTTCCGCCATAACCTCCGGCGAGGAAAATATTTCATCAACTATCATTGACAGGTTCTGTCCTTCTGCTTTGCTCAACAAACCGACCAGGGACACATAACCCACCTGGTAGATATACGCAATATGGTAATCCTTTGATTTTTCAAGGACATCCGAAAAAATACTTATCAATCCTTTGTATTTATCCATCACACTCTCTCCTTCGTCCGATCCAGTAATGTGTACAAGCCACATTCCCGTAACCATGAGTTTTGAAACCTTACCGAATTTTATAGAAACAATTTAACCCTTGTGAAAACCTATATGTACAAAGCCTATGCATACATATCTATCATAGCAAAAATACATTCCGACTACACTATCTATGCAGAAAACGACTTTATATTGCAGAAAAAGGCAAATTCACATGACAGCTTCCACCTTTCGCACCCATTCCCTTACTTTTTCAACAAGTTCCTGTTTCCTCTCAAAATGCAGATAATGTCCGCCCTCCAGACGCAGCACCTCACTCATATCCGTTTCTGTAATGACCTCCCTGTGCAGCGTTTCCCATGTTTCCAGCAGCTCGCAGTTATCCCCTGAAACAAACTGTAATACCGGAACTGTTTCAGGAAATTTCATGTCCCTCACAGACTCCAGGCCAGCCTCCATATGCTTTAGTTCATTCATAATATCTTTGCTGTATGCGTAATCCATGGATAATATGCGGAATACTTCCAGCTCCCTCTCTGAATATGGATAAACGGCATCAGCGTAAATGGCGTTTTCAGGATGCCTAATAGAAAGCAGGCGGGTAATTCCTAAAACATTTACTGTTTTCTGGAAATATGCTGATAACTTATTCAGTGCTGCCATGCTGATCGGGAGCGGCTCTTCATCGGACTGTTTGGGAACAGACGGATCAATCCCTATAAAACCCTTTACTTCCTGCGGGTATGTATTCGCCCAGTACAGGGAATACATACCGGAAAGCGAATGTGGCATTAAATAATACTGATTGCAGCCTAATTTTTGGGTACACTCATGCAGTTCTTCCACCACAGCACGAATCTCACGCTCTGTGCCAACCCTGTCGGAAAGCCCGTATCCAAACGGCTCTATGGTTATAACCCTGAAATCCTTTGAGAGTTCTTCCGCCAGCGGTAGAAATTCCAGGACAGGTGAGGGCGATCCCCAGCCGGGCAGCAATATGATTGTTGTTTCGTTGTCCCCTCCCTTTATATCCACCACCATATTATGCCCCTGCACCTCGATAACCGTTCCGTATGCAGCTTGTATTTTGGGCCGCTCTGCCTGCCTGCAGACAAAATTCCAGACCATCAGTGCTGCAGCAGTTCCCAGCAAAATCAAGCCTGCCCATTTCATAATTTTCAATATCTTTTTTCTCATGTTTCTTCCCCCTTCTTTTTCACAATATTTTCTGGTGTACAGTCAATCTCTGAAAATACCATTTTCTTGATCCTGTCATTGTTGGTTGTGTTTCTGACTTCCCTGTTTTCTTCAATCAATACTGAAGCATTATCAAGCATATCGCTTATCCTAATCTGCATTGCTTCCATATCCCTCTTTAATCAGAAATCTTTTTAGCACCTCTCTTCCACGCCGCAGTCTGGTTTTTACCGTCTGGGGATTCACCTGAAGCTCCTGGGCAATCTCATTCACTTTTTTGTACTGATAGTAGTACGCCACAAAAATCTTCCAGTCCAGCGGCTTCAACTGCTCTAAAATCCTTGCTATAATCCTCTGCTGTTCCCTTTGGACTACTAGCTGTTCCACGCTGTTATCAATTATCAGAATATCATCCATTAACTGCAGGTTCTGCATTTTGGCATTTCTCAGCCAGTCCTTCGCCTTGTTCCTTGCGATAACCGCTATGTATGCCTTGATGCTGCTGTATTCTTCATAATTGATCCTTTCAACCGTATTCCACAGTGATATAAATGTGTCTGTAACCACCTCCTCCACATCTTCCCTTGTTCCCTTTGAGCTTAATAGGTTTCTGACAATGGCAGTGACATAAGCGCTATACAAATCAATTATTTCTTCAAATGCTTTTTCATCCCTGTTCCGTAACCTCTTTAGTATGCTCTTTTCGTCCATTCCTCCAAATCCTATCTGCTCAAATTTTTTATCAATACGGCATCTGTAAGAATTTGGTTTCATTTTTTGGCAAAAACAGGAAATATTTTAACTGCTTTTATAAATCTGCATACTACAATGTTTTTTACCAATAAAGGCGCATAGAATCCCTATACACCTTTTTCGTCTTTCCTGTATACGCTATAAGAACTTGTCCAATCCAAGAGGCATTTCTTCTAGCATACGTACTAAATATTTCTGCTGACTTACACTCTTACTGTTTAAGATATTTAGAATACGTTCTGTGATGGGAATTTCATTATGATTTTCATATGAGAGATATGAAAGGGGGACAGCCAATGCATCTGTAGTTCTCATGAAGTTTTCCAACGACATTGTTCTGCCCCACCATGTTAGATCCGCTTGATAGAATCAGCTGAAAGCTCCGCTTTCTATGCCAGTTCAAATTGTGTTAAATTCTACTTTTTCCGGTATAATTTCACGTTATCGGCAATAATATATTTTATATCCTTCATTTTCTGATTCTCCATTCTTAATATTTATTTTTGAAATGAAGAATCTGCAGGCGGTTCTCTTTTCGACCTTCGTATGTATACGTCCTGATAAATCAGCAATTTTCGACAGTAACAAAAAAGAGTACACCGCATCGACCTGCCATGTCGATTTGGGTACTCGTAAGCTGCTGTATTCAGTTTGAAGAAATATATTGTACTGGATTGCCCATTTTATATATCCCCTATATACAAATCTATGCAAAAATATATCATCAAAATTTATGGCATAAAAATATACACCTAACAACAGCTATATGTTATCAGGTGTAATCTAAATAATCCTTTTCATACGTTTTATGTTGTGTTTTTGCACAACAGATTAAATCATACCAAGAATAACAGTACCTTTGCAGAAAACGGCAAAAGTCCTTTCACATAGGTTATACATATACCTATGTGAAAGGACTTTGTTCTAAATAAAATTAAACAATTCCTAAAGTGTATATAAATTCATCTAACAAAATGGGAGTTATACTTATTCCAAAAAATTCATAAGCAACGTAAAAGGAACTAAAACGTGACAAGTTTTTTCTTAAACTTTTCTTGCACTTTTGCTAAAATTCTTACAAACGGACATATATGCATTTTATAGTATGATTCAGAAATATATTCTTTTATTGGTTAGTAATATACTTGAACAAATGGAATATTGGATTCAAAGCTGATTCCTGCATATTTTGTTAGACCAATACTTTGTTTTTCAAAGGGAATTTTTAAATTCATATCTCTAAGTGAAAATTTGTATATTTCTTTAATAGGGCTATTTCCTATAACTGCTAAAGCGGAAAAATCATTACAACGATACGAGAAGATTACTCGTTCTTCAAGCGTAGCAAGATTAAAAAATATGATATTACAGCTTAAAGTTCCGCTCCCTATTAAAACAGAATAAAGAAGATAATCCTCTCCATTTTTTGAATAATCAGTAACATTAACTATTCCTATACCGCCAAAAGCATTTGGAAGCTCGAAAATTTGCTCATTAACAAAAAGATATGATTGATAAGTAGCAATATTTTTGAATATCCGATAATCAATAGAACTGCACTTGTTTTCGGGGGTGATTTCTATAAAATTATGGTTGTCTATTGGTAACATAGAATCTCCTACTTGTTATTATTTTTACATATCACATAAAAAGGTATGGTTGTAAATAACTCGCAACCATACCTTTGATAACATTAGTGCTGGTGAGTTGTAAGTTATCAATAAAAAAATAACCCTTCCATATGGTTTTATGGTATCCTATAAGTTGCCAAAATAAAAAAGGATAAATCCACCAGAAGAGTTATTTCAAATATGAGTTTATCATACTTGCTGGCGGATGACCATACGACTATGTTAAATATTATTGAAAAGATTTTATGCCATTTTGAATCCTGTTTTTCCCGTAAAGCTGCTTTCCGTTGGTTTGTGATCATCATCACAGGGCTTATGCTCCGTTCGGATAAGCTTGGTGTCACTTCCATACTTCGTGACCTTGCCCTTGCCCCGGGCTGCTATGATTCCATGCTTCACTTTTTCAGGGCATCCTCATGGTCATTAGAGGATATCCGAAAACGCTGGTTCTCTGCTGTCAGACTGTATGCGCCCCTTTACAAGGAAGGGAACTTCCATGTCCTTGTTGGTGACGGGGTAAAGCAGTCAAAAGAAGGACGCCGTATGCCGGGGGTGAAGAAGCTATTCCAGGAATCCGAGAATTCTGCAAAACCAGAATACATGCATGGGCATATGTTCGGCGGGCTTGGCATACTGGCCGGGAACTTCCGCAGCTGGGCGTGCATCCCCTTAAGCATCCGGCTCCATGACGGGCTCCAGGCTGCCAGGGAATGGAAAGGCGCATCTGTTTCAACTGCCTCTCATGTGGTACAGATGGTGGAGGATTCTTATCATGCCGCCCTCACTTTTGGAGACTCCCTGCTCCTGCTGGACAGGTATTTCCTTACTGTGCCAGCCCTTGAAAAACTCAGGGAATTAAACAACAGCGGGAAAGTACACATGGAAATCGTCACCAAAGCCAAAAAGTCCTGTACCGCGTTCCAAAAGCCTGGTCCCCGAAAACCTGGCAGGGGCAGGCCGCCCAAAAAGGGGGATGCCGTTCACCTGAAAGGACTGTTCGCCTCCCATAAGGAACAGTTCATGGAAACGGAAACCGAACTCTATGGCAAAAAGAAAACGATACGCTATTACAGCATAGATCTTCTTTGGGGGCAGAAGCTGTACCAGGAACTGCGGTTTGTACTGGTAGAAATGGATGGCATCCAGAGCATTCTGGCAAGCACCAGTCTGGCACTTGATCCGCTATCCATTATCCGGCTTTACAGCTACCGTTTCCGGATCGAATGCACATTTCGTGAACTGAAACAGCAGACAGGCGCATTCTGTTATCACTTTTGGTCAAAGCACATGCCGAAACTAAGCTACTACCAAAAGAAAGGGGAACCCACACCCTTAGAGCGTGTGGAGGATGAAAGATCACGTAAAAAAATACTGAAAACGGTACGTGCCATTGAAGTGCATATGGAACTGTCCTGCATCGCAATGGGGATACTACAGACCCTTTCCATCCGTTTTATTGGAAAGGTTTGTTCCAGTCAGATCCGTTACCAAAGGACACCATCCAAAGGAAGGGTTTCCGAAGCAGCCCTTATGCACTATTTCCGGAAACATTTTTTCCGCCTTTTGGAGCAAAAGCCTAAATCATACATAACACAGATAATTCATGAGCTACAGGAAGAGTCAGAAAAACACTGGGATTTTCTGGCTTCTTAGTGGTACAAACTTTTAACTCACAAGCATTAGTGCTTATTTAGATATAATATAATAGCCTCCCCATGTGCTGTAATTTGCATAAGAATATTTACGATCACATGTTTGAGGATCAGTGATACGGTTACCCGAAGCATCCTTGTCAGTTATTGATGTTAATCCGGGTTTATGCGACCAATAACCATCCGCATTCTGTCTATACCAATGATAATCGTTAGAGGCAAGAACTAATGCAATTTTATATTCGTCTTTGCCAGGCTTTTCACTGTACGTTGAACTTCTGATACTTCTTCCGAAAACTCCCATATCAGCCTCGACTGCCTTTATGATATTACTTTTAGTAAATTCCGTAAATTTTTTTCCGGCTTTATATCCAGGTTGAAATAAATACCCAGCATACTGATCGCTTGTATCAGTGGCAATCAAACTCAATACATATCCGTAACAATTTGCACGGTATACAATCTTTGGATCATTCCAATATGTAGGGTTATAAACATACTCGCCACCGCCAGTCGGCATTAAGTTAGCCCGTGTTAAGATACCAGAATCCAAATTATCTGTGAAATCCGAAGCAGCTTGCTCTGTATTAGAACTTCTGGTAGATGGTGCAACATAACCTTCAGGCGCACTATTCAACCTAATATCATGCTGAGTACCATTAACATTAACGCTAAATATATCTTCTTCCGAAGCAACTGTATTTGTTCCATTTTCGCTGGGCGTATAATCAGCCGGCGCAGAATTTAAACGAGTATCAACAGACTCTGTTGCATACACATTTACACTAAGACCCATTGCTAAAACGATTGATAAAACGGTAGTTAATAACTTTACTCTTTTCATAAGCATATTTTCCTTTCAATAAAATTTTTTTAACACAATTTATGCCCTAAAAGTATCGCCGTTCTTATACCTTTGAAGATTTAACATGTAATCTCCTCCTTTCTCCCTCTTTGCCGAAATTGCAATAACTCCTACCATTATTATAACCTGAATCCGTGAGCTTAGCCTCAAATTAAAACCGGACGAAATTATCCGGTAAAAATGTGGGGTAAGACATTGCTGCCTGCGAGGCAACGGCCGTTGTTCTATAAAAATGGCATCACTCCATGAACCCCTGTCCGTACAGGGGTTGGTTGGTACGTATCCTGTTGTCAGCCGGGCTAGAGGGCGAAATATTCAAAGGCATAGTACACACGCTGGAATACATCCCGCCAGACATTACTCTTCCCCAGACCTATGATCAGCTTCCGGGCGTGTTCTGTCACATGGCATGCGATATTGACCAGATTGTTGATGACTGTCCTGTGTCTGCGGCGTTTTACAGCTCGTTTCTGGCGGGGATTCCGCTTCCCAAGCGTTTCCTGCCCTATCATGCGTAGTATGTTATAGGAAAGGATGGCAAGCTCCAGCACCAGTTCGTTGGTCTCGAACTTTCCGGACGGGAGGCGTTCAAGATCCATGTCTGACTTCAGCTCGCTGTGGAACTGCTCGCTTTCCCCGTGGGCATGGTAATGCCCGATGACTTCCCGGTCTGTAAAGCCCGTGTTAGTCCACCAAACATTGGTCTCAATGTCCGGCACAAGGAGGAACTGCCCTTTTTTGTCAATGGTGCGCTCGATGATCTCATATCCCATGCGGATTACGGCATGCTTTGTGGTGCCATCCCCTGCCTGGTATATGATCTCCTTCCAGTCGCTCCCGATATAGACAGCTTTGCCATCCCGGGGATGGGTAATGTCCTTGGAGTTGTCTTTTGCCATCTGCAGCCAGTCCTCTTTGCTTTCCTTGCGTAGGTTGCGCTTGATGATGAAATAACACCCCCTCTCCAGGAGGATCCCGATGTTCTCGGCAGAGTCGTTGCCGGAGTCGAGCCGGAAGAGCAGGGGCTCATCCGTCAGCTGGCGGCATATGTTGATGGTCTCATCCAAAAACCGGGGTGTGCCTTTCTGGCAGTGCTGTTTTCCCTCCCTCAGCTCCAGGTTGGCAAGGTAGCCCTCGCTGCCAATATAGGCGAACATGGGGGCGTAGCCGTCGCAGCCTTTATAAGTCCGGGACACGCCCTCCTTGCTGGTATTCGAGTTGTCGAAAGGCGAGACGTCCATGTCGACCGGGACATACCCGCAGGGGAGCTTTGAGGGCACGATGCCGTTGGATTTCAGCATCCTGACGTTCTCGTCCAGAATCCGGACACGGATGGAACTGCCAATCAGGTCAAGGCGCTGGCGTAAAGTCTCCGCAGAAGGGATGCCATAGCAGATGCCAAGTGCGGCTTTATAAAAATCCGGATCATCGTCCATTTCATGCACAGCGTCAAAGGAGGGTTTCCCCATGCACTGCATGCCGATATATGTCAGCAGGACATCACCGTTCTTTATCTGATGCTGGGGATGGTTGCAGTCGACTTTCATGTTGTTGCAGTTTTTGACGAAATCGCTTTTTCCGAGGATGGCGCCTACGACAGCAAGCCCTCCGCTTGGTATAATACGCTCATTTGTTAATTCAACAATAATGTTCTTGCCCATGATGACCTCCGGAATTGTATGTTTTTGCTAACTCCAGTATACCACGGACAAGGAAATGCCGCACCGTTTTTTACCCAATGGGTGCAAAGTTTGAGGCTATAAAACATGCTACAAGTACTGGAATTATGTGGCATTGTGAAAATAATTCCACCTGTGCGGTTGCAATATGGCTAGGAGCGGCAATAAAGCAACAGAAATATAATTCCCATATTCTTCCATCTGCGTTATAATGATTTCATA
>KE159531.1:0-17601 GCA_000403215.2 Lachnospiraceae bacterium A4 | reverse complement strand
AAAGAATGGGAGCAGTGCCCTTGCTGCTATTGAAATGGTCTATCAGAATAAATATGAGGATATCTGGTTCCAACATGGGCAGATTTCTTTTGTAATGCCCAAAAAAGAAACGGATTCATTGGATCTGTGCGCCTAATTTTGTGGTATAGTTATAAAATCTAACCGCACAGGTAGAAATAATTTAGAGCAAGGCTCACGGATTCAGGTATAAATCTTGACCAAGAGGATAATTTTTTATTAGCATATACTTCACATGTTATAGTGACTCATTTAATATAATCCGCCCTTAATTGTGCCTGCACAGAACCACTATTTAACTGCGATAATTGAAAGCTACCTATGGCACTCGTACTTTTTGTGCCTTTTGTTCCAAACATTTGCTGAAACAAAAATCCATAATCTGTGATTTTTGACATAAACCCATCCTCTTTAATAAAGTAACTTGAAATCTATTTCCTTTATAATAGCAAAATATGGTTAAAGGTCAATAACCCTTGCAGAAAGTGAACGTTTTTTGCAGAAAACGGCAAAAATCTTTGCAGACAGACTTGCTATTCTGAAAAGATTTTCTTATACTTATTCTGCTTTTTCCAGCATAACATTTAGTTCATCACTTTTCCCTATCAAATCATCATATTTCCCTGAATCTGCAACCACTCCCTCCTTCAGTACAACGATCTGATCCACTTTGCTCAATATCTCTTTCTTATGTGTTATCACTATCACTGTTTTGTCTTTCAGCCGAGTATCTAACAATCCGTTTATCTGCTGTTCTGAATAAGCATCTGTGTTTGAAGTAGCTTCATCAAATATAATAATCGGATTGTCATGCACCAATGCCCTTGCAAGGGCTATTTTTTGCTTCTGTCCGCCGGAGAGCATTGCCCCATTCTGTCCTACCACATAATCTAAGGAAACCTCTTTTATATAATCTTCAAGTCCGCTGGCCTTGCAGGCAGCTTCTATCACCGTATCATCTATTTGTTTATACAGACAGATATTATTCCTTATTGTGTCATTGAATAAATAGATTTGTTGGCTCACAACAGATACCATATTCCGGTATTCAGGCAATGGCAGCTCTGAAATATTTTCTGCTCCCAGCAGTATTTCACCGCTTGTCGGCTCATACATTCTCGTAAGAAGATTGATGATTGTTGTCTTTCCCGAACCATTGCGCCCGATTATAGCTGTCTTGCTGCATTTTGCAAATAATATATCAATATTCTTCAAAATGCACTTATCCTTTTCATATGTAAAAGAAACCTTCTGCAATTTCAAATCATTTGGACGTAGATCCGTTTTCTTTCCATTATCCGTTTCTTCCTCCAATTCCATAAATGCATAATATCTTTTTGTTGACGGAATAATCCCTGATAACAGGTATCCTATATTGAGGATTGCAGAAATCGGCCCGGTAACGTAAGCGCTATATGTAATGAAAGCGAACACACTGCCTACTGAAAGATTCATATCAAACACTAAATTTGCGCCCAGTATATATAACAATGTCGAAAGGAACTGTACCATGACGTTATCTACCATCATATTCCACTGTCCTAACATATTCATCTGCTTTTGTTTTTCTATAATATTGTTCTGGTTAAGCACAAACTCCTCATGCTTTTTATCCAAAATATTAAACAGCTTGACTTCCCGTACCCCTCCAACGGTATCTCCAAACCATTTTGCATACTCCTGATTACTTTTTATGAACTCGTCCATGATCTGTTTTTGCTTTTTTGCAAAGTATTTCATTACAACACACTTAATGGGTATAAACAGAAGAACCAGTACCGTCATTCTGAAATCTATTATGAATAAACCTATTATGCCACCTGTCATGCTAAACGCCTGCGTAATTACAAAGAACACGCTGCTGTCAGCAATAGATGTCATCTGACTAATATCCGTGTTGATATTATTCAAAGTCTCCGCATAATTTGTATTATTGAAATAGCTGACTTTCAGTTTCATCAGATGCGCAAAAGACTGTTCCGATAAGAAATACTGGATTCCTGCAGATATGTCCACTCTCTTTTTCTCTTTCAAAAGGTCGATCACCCCATCGACACCGTAGATTCCCATTGTCAGAAGAACCAACTTCATCAGCAGTTCCTTATCGCCTCCGATAAATCCGTCATCCATGATTCTACGGCTGAACAGCGGGACGCACAGATTCAATCCGGTAGAAATCAGCAGACAGCCGACTATGACAATAATGGTTTTTCTATATTCTCTTAAAAGCCCAAGCAGCCTACGGACTGCTTCTTTATTGCTCATATTCTCCCTCCATGCAATTTACCAACACATCATAAACCGTCCTGATACAATCCCTTGTCAGAGCATCGTATTCCTGTGTGTAAATCATATTTTTTTCTATATAGAGCAGTATCTCCTTCTCTCTAATGCGAATTTCTACATCATAGTCTGGATACAGCTTATCAATTCTTGCCTTATTCGCTTGATGGACACTCCATAAAATCAGATCATTTTGTTTATAATAAACCTGTCCCTCAATGAAATTCCTTACAAGACTCTCTATAATGGGAAACTGTATGGCAGGTATATATTCGATTCCGTAAAGTACGCACTCCGGTTCCATGCTTACAGCATAAGCACTGTAACCATCCTCACCAAACATCTGTCTAAGCATTGTCAAGATATAATACTGATCCGCCGGTTCCGCCACATCCAGAAGAATGAACGGAATTTGCAGACCATTGCCTCTGTACTGATTCCTGACAATCTGCTGCACCCTTGTCTGGGGACTCCACATAAAGCCATCTGTATGTATGTTTTGTATATCATCGCAGCCAAGATATACCAGATTTCTGTTATCTATATCAATCTGCTCCAGTTCAGATTTATCATACGCAATGATAGTATCAATCTCCTGTCTGACATCATCATATCTGCTCTGCGCCACCGTAAAATAGTAATCTGCTTTACTCTGCTTTTTCTGTGTTGGCATATATGCCCTGTATATCCAGTCGGGATTGTATAGTTCATCCGTCATAAGTGTGGCGCTTTTCCCACGCACATATCTCTTTATTTCATGTATATCGCATTTTTCGCCTTCCGCCATCATTCGGCATACCATAGCCGTTACATACGGAGCTGCATAACTGTTGCTATGTGTTGATTTATATCTCCTATTTCCCAATGTAACTGTATGCTCTGCAGGAACAACTGTATCTATACCCAAATGGAGATAGTCCTTCGTATAAGACAATCCATTCTCTTTTTTCACAGCGCTTATGACATTCGCAAAGCTCGCCGGAAATGTAAAATATCCTATATTTGATATTGCGGCTACGATAACCAGACCTTTATAGGTGTATTTATTGATCAGTCGGTTTAGCATTTCCTTCTCTTTATAATGAGTTGTCCCAAGACTTAGATTAACAAGTTTTATATTGTTTTGATAACACCATTCCAAAGCAGGCTCCAATTTTTCAACCGCACCGGTTCCCCTGCGATCAAGAATACGGATTGCGGTAAAGACATTCCCCGGACAATACTTTTCTATTATCAGCGTACATATTGTGCCGTGTAAAAAGTCTCTGTCCTCCGGCACGGCACAGTCCTTTGCTATTTGATTGTCATCATCAACTAACAGGCAGTTTTTAATAGGTATCCCGCCCGTCAACCTTTTATTTATTCCACTGTCGATTACAGCAATCTGAATACCAGAACCCATATGACACCCCTAACCATTCTGTACATTGCAGGTCCCATTCTTCTGAAGAATGTCAAAAATAATATCCGCCACATTATCCAGGCTGTTAAATCTACCCTCCAGTATATAAGCAGACGGTATCTGCAACCCAAATTCCGCCTCTATCGCATACAGATATGCTACAACATCTCCTGGCAGTATATGCAGTCTGCTTCCAAAGAAGTTATCCGTCCAGTAGCTTTCCACAAGCTTGCTTTCCTCCGTTTGGAACAAACTCATAAAAATCTTTTTGACCTTATCGCTTACTTGACCTTTATCCATACTAAAACCTCCTCTCATTGCACATTATATCGTCTCAAAATCGTTCTCACTCAACTGTTCTACGACATACTGATACATACTTAATGCGCTTTCAGAGTTAAAGGAATTATAAACGGGAATAAAGGATTCCTTATTCAACTCCGCTACTCTTTTGTCAACCAACTTTGTATTAACTGTCACAAACAGCAGCTTCTTCTCATCTTTGCTTCTTGCTGTGTCAAAATGTTTGTTTGCCATGTTGAAACAATCCACCTGCATATCTAACTTATATTTTGATGATGTCTGTATCATTTTAAGAAAATCTGCATCAATCCCTTCATGCGGCAGGCACATTATTGCAGTATCCGGACGCACAGCATTGGCTATTTCAAATGCCATGATTCCAAAATAATTGGTTATCGCATCATTGAATACCATCGTTGCACCCGGTACACCTATTATAAAAACATCTGGTTTCTCCTGCAATTCAATACTTTTGCAAAGTCTGTTAAACAATATGATTTTGTCATTTTCGCTAAGCTGGTGGTCATACATAAACTGCGGTATGGCATGAAAACCAAACAATTCGCAATATTCCTTTGTTCCAATCTGGCTGACCTTATACCCCTCCTTCAGCAGATAACTGCGCAACCCCAACTGAACATCAAATTTATTGGTATTTTCAATCACACTGGATACGAAGATTACAGGAACAGAGATTCTAAGAATATCCCTTTCATTTTGCATAATCCTACTCGCATCCACTACTCTGCGAGTTATAATTGTGCATTTTACATGGTTTGTATCACATAATTCTTCCACTTCCTTGCAGTATTCCGGTTCTAACCCATACATAAAAACAATGTTTTTGCCGCACTCCGCCGCAATCTTTATTTGTGGCAACACAACCTGCCGGAAGTCACTGGCAGATTCACATACCAGCAAGTCTTCATAATCCAAACTGCCTATATCATCACAAGAAACAGTAATACCGATATCTTCCCCTCCATAAGCATATGCCGCATCTTTTCCGTGCAATTCATAGCCCTTCGGTGAAACACAGGCTACTATATCATAACTTACAAGCATCTCCCTGTTTTTTATCAAAGCGGCACATTCCGCATTGTATGGAAAAATGATAGCTTTCCTTTTCATTAGACTGCCCTCCTTCCTACAATCAGAAAATCTTTCCTTTGTCAAAATCAAGCCCAAGATCCCGCATGACACAGTAATCTCTCATCATATTATCTACATGCCCACGAATCATGGTGCAATTCTGTAATTTCTTTTCAGCAGACAGCTTTTCCAAATCATCCGCCTGAACCGCGCACGATGAACAGAAGCGAAAAGCCCAGCACCTTTTACATTCCTTCTCCGTCAATCTTCCTATATTCAACAGTTCCCTTGCCCTGTCAATATCAAACCCGGTATCTATGTGCCCCATACGAACCGCTTTGGATGCTTCGCTTACCCGTTCACATGGATATAAATTTCCATCCACATCGACAAATAATCTCTGCATTCCCGGCACACAGGGTCCGGCGTGATGATCAATTTTGGTTTTCAGTGAAACACCCATCTTCACGTTGTCATGAATATCTTCCAAACTTTGGAAACCATGCAGAACCAACTTAGATATGTTGGCGTCATCCAGCCTTCCTAACTTTTGTAAATACAGCTTGAATATTTCATAACTGAATCTTTCACTGTATGCTTCATCCCTTAACGCCCCGTCTTTACGGTAAAAATCCGATATAAGATTTGCTCTCACATAAAAATCTTTCACTGCTTCATAATCTGCGAAAAAAGAACTTGTGCAGTCAAAACTCGTAGTCGGATCAATCACAGCGTTAATATGTACGCGATCCATGTAATCCGGATGGCTCGCCTGCAGCTTCTCCAATTTCTGCATGACAACATCGAATGTTCCCTCTCCATTTGCCGCAAATATCCTGTTTTTATTTTGTGCCTGCCTGTCACCATCCAAACTTACGGTGAGGCTGAATCCGTTTTCATAAAGAAACTCCAATATTTCATCTGTAATGAGGGTAGCGTTCGTGGTCATATTAAACAACAGTTCCTTGCCGGCGCTTTTCCCTTTTGCATAGTCTACACATTCTTTTATCAAATTATATTCAAGCAAAGGTTCGCCGCCGTAGAATCCAAGCGAAATCCTGTCACGGTCAACGGAATGTTGAAAAAGAAAGTCGATTGCCCTAAAAGCAGTTTCCTTATTCATTCTTTTGCTACTATGCGTGCGGTTCTCATAACCACCGGAATATGCACAATATTTACACCGCAGGTTACATCCCTGCGTAACCTGCAAAGCGATCGTGCCGATACATCTTTCCAATGAATACTCCAAAGTGGAGTCCATCGGGTGTATCATTTCAAAATCAGCCCGTTCCTGCAAATATCCTTTTTCCTGTAATTTTTCTATTGCTGGTGAACTATCCCTAAATCCGCTTTGTTGATACTTTTGCAAATCCTCATAAAGGGTTTTACTGATCTTGAAAAAAGAATTTGCATTTGCATCAAACAGATATTCTTTTCCACCCGCTACAAACATATGAAAAACCGGCATGTTTGTTCCTCCTTGTTCATATTGGCAGCATACTGCCTTTTTAATGAATATGGCAATATAAAAAATTATATTGCCATACTCATCTCTTAGTGTGACATTATCCACACTTACACCATGTCGATCACGTTAAAATCCATGTAGAACTGAGTGTACCTTGCCTGCTGCAACGAACTTGTGTTATTAACCTGACCAATGGTACATTTGCAGGTTCCTGCACAGGTACAGCTACATGTGCAATATGCCTCTAACGTCTCCTGCATAACATCGCTACGCTTAACCAGCTTCTTCATTTTTGCCGCCTCCTTTCTATCGTAGATTATTATATCAACATTGATATAACCGTAAATTTGATATACTTTTTGTAACATTAGTACAGTTATCTAGTATTTTCTATCACAGTACTGCTGAATGCGCCGATTGCACTTTCGTAAGCCATTGCCGCTGCCGATGCCTGTGACTGACTGATGAAATGATATTTTACAGTTGTATCGGGGCAACTTCTTTTCAAAGCATCTTCCATAAGTTGCTTGTGATATTGTAGCTCTGCCTGTTCTCTGCGCTCCTCCGCCGCTTCCTCGGCAAGCTCCTGATACCGTACCCGTCTTGCCCGTTTTTCCGCCTGTTCTGCTCTCACCTTTGCTTCAATCTTTGCTCGCACTTCCGGTTTCAGATCCCCGGTCACATATACATACCCCACACCTTTTTCATCAATACTCACGGCATAAGAAGACATCTCGAATCCATTCATTGACATTTCTGCCTTACATCTTGGAAGGTCATCAAGCCCTTTCTGAATTATTTTTTCATAATGGGCTGCTTTCTCCGGGTCGTTTGCCATCGCCTCTAAAATATTTGGAGCAATTACAATATTGTTATACCCCGCTATGCTTGCGCCAAAGTTGTCAATACTCCTTTGATCATTACCGATATTTTTCACCATCACGTTTGCTCCATACCGCTGTTTCAAATATTCCACATACTGCTCCTCCCGCGATGCGGAATTATTTTCTGCAGTCTGCTTTACGGTGTCTGCAAAACTGGTTTTCCTTGTAGCATTATTTTTCTGCGCCTTATTCACATACTGATATGCTGTCACTATATCATTTACTCCTAACATACTCATATGAAATCCTCTCTTTCCCAATCATTGACAGCTCCTCTGTCAGTCGGAACTGTATCGCTCTCCCCGAAAGGTCCAAGCGAATCATTTTATCATCCATTCGGAAACTTATGGAATACACACTGAAGCATTATTTACCAGATAAAATGTTATTATTTTCTAGCACCTCCCTCATTAAAATTTATATTCATGATTTGCATGATTGCATATCTGTGTATCTTTAATAAGCTTTCCTATTCTCATAATAGCAACATAGGATTAAAGGTCAATTACCCTTGCAGAAAATGGACTGTTTCTGCAGAAAATGGCACAAAAAAGCCTTTCAGATGTTGCACACCACTCTGAAAGGCTTTCTAAAATCTCAACTCATCATTATCTGTCAAATTGATTATTAATCTTAATCCTATTTCCGTTTCGGTCTTTTCGGCTGATGACCAATCCCAATGCAAAGAGGTGGATCTCCCCATATATCTCTTTTTGCTTCATTGCGGACAATCCTCTCAACTATCTTGAGTGCAGTTTTTTTGATTTTTCTGTTTTCTTTCATTTTCATACCTCCTGTTTTATAATTTTTGCCAAACACATCAAGAATGCACATAATATGATAGCGCCTGACATGTAACCAATATACAGAATATCAGCTTTCAGATAAACCAAGACAGCAATTATCATTATTTCCATTACAACAATCAGCCTTGCCGCTTTCTTAGACTCCTGCAATTCGCTTTTATTCATATCCATATTGGGGTGGTTTATTGTTCCCATTGCACAGATTAAAATCACTGCAAGAAACAGCATTCCATACACGACAGCCGGAGTTCCACAAAACATAGGTATAGCCTGTATGAGCGCAATATATGTTATGACTGTGCCTAAATAGCACTGCCAGAACTTATTTGCATGAAAACCTCCTGTCCGTTTCCTTAAAGAAATAAAGAATGTCCAAAAACAAATGGTATGTAGGAATTTTTCAAAGAATAACCCTAATAGCAAAATAGTTCCAGCTGTTACAATATTTTCAACCATAGTTATTAAAGCGTATTCGTAATATTCACAGCTTGATTTGCTTATTATCTTCTCCGTCTCCATCTGATTGACGAGCTTTAATGCCATCTTCTCTATCATAAACATGCCTCCTTAGTTATTCAGTATGAATTATATATGTGAAAAATCAAGTCCCTTTGCAGAAAATGGACATTTTGTTGCAGAAAACGGCACTAAATAATTTTATTTCTCTAATATTAATTTTTCATTCATGCGGGGATAATAATTGAAAAATAAAATTCTTTATTCTTATCCTCAATGACATATGATCCACCATATTTATCAATGATCTTTATCACATTCTTGATCCCTATGCCATGTTCATCTTCGCTTGATATTTTCGTAGACTTTATCTCGCCATTCTCATAAACAATATCATAATTAAATGTGTTTTTAACCGCAATGATTATCATATCATTCTCTTTAACAAACTTAAACTTAATTACCTTTTTATCTCCACATGTCTCACATGCTTCTATGGCATTGTTCAAAAGGTTAGCAAGTATTGTAACCACATCTTCGTCTATCATTTTCAGCTCTGAAAGATCATTTACCCTGAGTACAAAGACAATTCCCTTTGCGTTTGACTCCTGGTACTTTGTATTGAGTATGGCATTTACTATTACATTATTGGTGTTAATGGCATCTGGTTCATTATTCAAAGAACCATAAATCTTTTTTACATATTCCTCCAATTTGGAATACTGCTTTTTATCCAGTAAGGATTCTATGCATGAAATCTGGTTTTTATATTCGTGTGTCTTTCTTTTCTGATTATCAAAGTTTTCAGAGATAGACCTGTACATTTCCAACTGGTTTTTCGCCTGAATCTGAAAAACCCTGTTTTCATGCATCTTGACTTCCCTTTCCATAATATCGTTAATCAGATAAAATACAAGAATATTCATGCCCACCATTCCAAACGCAATAACAGCAAACAAATTTGCCTGTTCTACTGTCTGTACATATTCAGAAACAGATAGCATTACCGAAATCACAGCTATGGTAAAAACAGGGAAAAACAGAAACCTTAACCATTCTGTATCTAACATCCTTTCCATTGATTTTTTTGCAAACCGTTTCCTTATAACAAGAATGAGGAAAAACAGTATCACTTTTACAAGCAGATACCCCAATACAGAAGCGATTGCATGTTGCTGCTCTGACATTTTCATATCTAAAGATAACCAGCTCATAATCAAGAAAGCCAGAGAATCCATTGCAAGCAGCAGCGCATCAAATAAAATAGCTAACACAAAAGATTTTTTCATGCTGATTTTAACATGCCAAAGCATAAATACTGAAAAATTTAAAATAACCGCAATCTGTCTTATTAAACAGCAGTTTACAGTTTTTGGACCTTTCTAATCCAAGACTGAATATGGTGTTCTAATAACTTTACCAACGCACGGGCTTTTTTTACAGTTTCAAGCGATTCCACAAAACTGTTGAATATTATGTTGGCCTGAATCTGCTGTCCGATCTCAAATCGGGTCTCCTGAGCGCTGAAAGACTGATAAGATGAAAATGTTTCATCACTATAAGGAAGCAGTGTCATGGCACTATAAGAAACAGCCAGAAGGTTGATAAGACGCTCTATCCCTTCACGGCTTCTTATGCGGTATTCTTCCAGTGACCAGAAAGTCTTTCCTTCATAATAAGAGACTTCGATGTTCCAGCGCAGCTGGTAACAAGCCAGAGGAAGATAGCTGATATCCTCTTCCCCGTATTTCCGCATACGCTCGTCTGCGCAAAGGCTGTAATCGAGGGTAATCTCATCCGGCTTTTTTGTACAGAAGAACAGCCTGCGGCTGTCTCCTCCCTTTTTGGGGGCAGTAACAAAGGCATAGACTACCCGTTCACCCCAAAGCCTTGTTAGCACAGGGCGCACTCCTATCTTCCAGTCACCACTTTGGGGTGTCGCCAGCTCAAAATCTTCCAGGTGGATGCGCTTCCCGTATTTCCTGGGACGGCCGCGCTTCCCGGTAGGAGCAGGGGGAAGCTCGTACATGGCAGTGTCGACGCGGGCATTGCAGATGATGCCAAGATTTCCAAACTCATTGATGAGCCCTGCCACTTCGGCTTTCGGGTACCAGCTGTCACACAGCAGGAACACCTGCCTTGAGGAGCCAATCACCCCCATCGCCTGCCGGACCATTTCAGCGGCGGTTTCCAGTTTGCTTTTTTCCTTATCCCAGAGCCGGTATCCCAGGGGAACCGACAGGTACTGGATCTGCCCGTCCTTTAAAACCGGGAAGGACAGCAGGATGCTTACCATACAATGGCCGTTCAGGTAATTGGAGCCATTATGTGCAGCATGGTCAAAGAGTTTTGAGCAGAGTTCAAACTTTTTGCCGAATTTCTCTACCATGGTGTCATCAATGGACAGGAACAGTGGCTGGGTTTCAAGGGAATCTGGAACCACTTTGACCACTTTTGAAACAGTGGTATCACTCCAGCGGGAATGATCACAGCTATCCGTCCTCAGTGTATAATAATACGCATTCAATGATGTATCGGCAAGTTTTGACAGTACATGGCTATGCGCAAACCTAACAGAGCGGAAGGTATCAAGCGTCAGTATTGTTATAATCAAAAGGAACAGGTTCCTTGCGGTCGGTTTTGTAGCACCAGAAAAATATTCACAAAAGTAAGTATTCAGTCTATCCAAAATGGAGTTTTTCAAGTATAATAAGCGGTAGATACAAACTCATCTCTTTTCGTATGTATTTTAGTTTGACGCTTAAATTATACTACAAAAGATTGAGTTTGTATTTTATTTTTTAAAAAAGTTGTAAACTGCTGTTATTAAAAAATGTTTTGAAAAAACATATACCAGAATATATGTACTGCAAAGAAGCAATATAAACTGAATTGCATTAATCCACCCTTTATACCTTGCTTTTCCAAAGGTTTCATAAAAAATATTGCAACACATTATTTCAATAAATACCAATAATACACTCTGCATTAACTCAAACATTTACACTTCTCCTAGACACGCTATAAACTTTTTCTTGACTTCCGTATATCTTACCTTTGGTATGGGCAGTTCAACCCCGTTTGTCAATATCACTTTATATCGGACAACATTTTCAATACATTTTACATTTACAAGATAGCTCTGGTGTGTCCTGATAAAGCCGTTCTCCGAAAGCATATCGTCCATCACATTTAATATTTCATACATGGTATAGACTGTTTCATCGTCCTCCATAACATGAAACTCAAGTCTATGCAGATTACTTTCGATATACAATAGTCTATCCAGCATTATTTCTTTTCTGCCCTCTTTAAAGTCAAATTTCCTTTTTATCACAGAATAATTCATCTTATCAATGATGGCATCCATACATTCATTGACATTGCTCTGAAAATTGGCATTACCCTTTAACAAATATCGTACAACATCTAATCGGTATCCTTCCAGTGAATAATCCACATATGCCGTCACGAACACTATGAATACTTCCCGGCTTACTTTTCTGATCATCTCAGCCGTCTTAATGCCATCAATTCTCTCCATATTTATGTCTAGAAACACGATCGTATAGCGCACTACTCCAACCCCTAATTCTACCAGTGCCTCCCCGGAGTTATATGTATCTATTTCAAAAATAAGATCTTTTTCCATCATGTAGCCGGAGATCAGTTCTTTTAGTTCTTCTGTAAAAAGATTTTCATCATCACATATTGCAATTTTGAACACCTGCTTTGTCTCCTCCTTCCTTGCTAATTGATAGCCGTCTATCCCTGATACTCTTTATACCCCATCATTTTGTATTTCGACACATATGACTAAATTTATTAATCCTTTTTGCTTACATTCATCGTAAGGAAAATAACACGTAAAAATCCATAATTCCCCTTTATTATTTTATTTTTCTTTAGCACATTAGTCAACTAAATTGCAGAAAACGACCATATTATGCAGAATTTGACACAAGCATAAAATCAGCAATATTTATTTTCAGATTAGAACCCGTTTTAGTCCATTCTCATTTTATTTTCTTAAAAAAAGTGCTATACTAGGTTTGTGTCCATTTTCAAACGCTAAGAATAAAGGAGCAAAGATATAGATATGAAGATTCAAGACCTAAACATTTCTGCCGCTTCTAAATCTGCCTTAAAGAGTATAGGCTTGACAATGGTTTCAGAACTTGCAGGACAAAACTACATCACCCTGATAAATAAATTTCCCAAGAATTTTAATATTGAACCTCTGATTGACGAATTGAACGCTTTAGGTTATCTGTTGCCTCCCAGTAACGAAATCTCAATCTATGATGTCCCAATGTCTAAGCGATTGCAGAACGCCCTTGTGCGAAATGGTGTTATGTACCTTTCGCAGCTCGCTTCTTATCCCAAAGAAGATATTCTGCATTTCCGGAACTTAGGGCAAAAGACCATCTTAGAATTGGAACAAATTTGTCAGGAATACAATATAAAACTACGATCCATAGTATCTATCAAAGAATATTTTGATAAATACCAGTTGCCCTCAAAAATTTACCCCTTGCTGTTCCAAAACAATATATCCTGTTTAGATAATTTTAGACATATGACAGCAAATGACCTATACCGTATATGCCAGGAAGATTACAGCCTTACCATGCAGTCCTATTATATTTTGAAAGAAAATGGAATTGTATTTGACGGCTGGCAGGATAAGTACATTTTTGAGATTCTGCCTGAAAAAAATGCTACCCTGCTATGGAAAAAGCATAAAATCAGTATGCTTTCACAAATGCCTGGCTGTAGTGAATGTGAGCTAAAGGAAACCCTTTCATCCTCTTACTCGTTTACAGCGGCTATGAAAGAATTGTTATCAAATGGATAGATATGTACAATATGTTAATAAGAATGACAGGTCACGCAGATCTGTCATTCTTATTTCAGCAATTCATCATATGTTGTTTTTAATACATTACGGATTGCCCTAAGCTGCGATGCCTGTATATGCTGTATGCCCCTCTCTATTTTGACTAATGCTTCCCTGGTTACAGATACATTCTGTAACTGCATCAACGCTACCATTTCTGTCTGCCGAATACCTCTTTTTTTCTGATCCGCCTAATATTCTGCCCGATAAATATTTTATCCTGCTTTATTTTCTGCTCCATATTATCACCATACCCATGAACCCATTTCAGTCCTTTTTAGAGTATTGTATTTAATAAAGCTATTGATAGGGGACTGATTTTAGTCCACTTTATGCTTTTTTATAACAGAAAACGGCAAAAGGTAATATTATCTTTACTAAAATACATCTTCACTGCCATAATATATCTACTTTAACCTGACAGATAAAAAAAGATTGTCAATGTCTGTTTTCTGCAAAATATTATCATTTTCTGCTTAATATATTGCTAAACTGTCATTAAAACAAGTAGAATAGAATGAAAAGGAGTTGAATGTATGGATTTAAAAATAGATGATTTAAAAATTTCAGAATATGCCAAGAATATTCTCCATGAACTGGGGTTGACAGAGGTTTCGGATCTTGAAGGCCATGACTATATTTCTTTAACACAAAAATTTCCATTTAAGCGCCACTATATCGCCTCTATCATTCAGGAACTTAATGCAGCCGGATATTTACTTCCCCCGGAAAATGCAGTAACAATTTATGACGTGCCCATGTCTCAAAGGCTTCTGCACATTCTTGAAAGGAATTATATTTTTTACTTATCCCAACTATCACTATGCTCTAAGGAAGAACATGCCCGTATGCGTAATCTCGGAGAACGGACAATGCGGGAACTGGAAGAAATATGTAAGGCTTATGGTATAGAATTACACTCTGTACAAAGTATTAAAGAAAACCTGGCACCCTATGAATTGCCCTTTCATTCAATACATTATGAAGGACTTTATAGATATAGGATTACTACATTTGATGAGCTGAATAATCTGACTACGCACAATTTGCATATGATATGCCAAAAGGATTACAATGATACCATGAAAATATACCATGCCCTAATAGAGAACGGCATTTCATTTCAACCCTGGGAGGACAGGTATCTATTTGAAGTTTTTTCAAGAAAAGATGTCAAAACATTAAGCCGGCGATACCGAATTTATACTATTGCTCAACTACGTTCCTGCGCTGAAATATTCATAGATAGTATGCCGCCATCAATAATACCTAAAGTTAAGACATTTTTGGCAGAATAGCTCAAAGGGAATAGGTATATTGCTCCTATTCCCTTCAATAAAAATATACATGCTTTCAATATCATATTCAACCATTCTTTTCGTATGCTAAAATCCTTTTATGCTATCATAACCTTTTGCATTATAGCGTCAATAATGTTATCCAAATAATCAAACCGTTGGTCAATAACATCCTCCTCAGCAAACTGGATATCAAATATCTTCTGCAATGGAATAAACCAACATTTTGATCCTCTTCGTGAAATAAGTTGAAGTATATATTCCCATTTGACTGAATTGTTCTGGAATATGTAAAATCAATCGGGTGTCCGTTCATCGTAAAAATTTGGCAGGCAATAGTCTGAAAATTATTGCCTGCCAAATAAATGAAGCAACTATATGATTCTTCTGTCAATCAAAATCAAACTGCTCTCTCCTATCGGAGTCCAAGCATACAATACTCTTTGCAGCATAACTTAGCTATCAGCTCCGAGCCTGCGCCTTCTGGATATTATCTGACCAGTATTTACTGCTAAAGAAATTGCCATTTCTAGGCAAATTTCTAAACATATCCATGATAATATCATATGATAAGCCCGATGTATCCACAAACATCTCTTTCCCGTCTTTAGATTTAACTGCGATTCCGTTATCTCCCACATATGCAACTGTATTGTCATCTAATTGCTGTATTAATCCCGTCATTTCTCCCAATTTCTTTAGTGCGAACTCACCGGATTCTTCACAAAGTTTCCAGAACTTTTCTGCATCCTCACCTACCATATATGGATATTTCCCATCTCTGATAAACCATGAGATACCTGTTTCTGGATCCGTGTATTTAGGATCTGTTAATGCCCACTCGTTCAGAGGAACCCCCTTATAATACACGGTCATCTTTTCGCCAGAATTATTGCTCATTTCTGATTCATCGTTTTGAACATCTTTCTTAGCAATTTCATCCTGCCCCTGTTCATACCCTCTGGTTGATACATTTGATTTTAATGCCTCATATATTTCCTGAACATCGGCATATTTATTAGCTTCAGCAACGTCTGGTTTCTCCAACACTTCCTGTTGCTGAAAAGCCTGTGTCTGGTTATTTTTAGTTCTTCTCCCTGTATAAATGCTATTATTTACAGAGGTATTTATCATATTGACCATATTTATAAGCCTCCCGCTTTTTCAATTTGTTTTAAATATTGCTCATAATTGTACGCTGCGCTCCATAGCATATTATTTTAGAGCGCAACGTACAATTTATGACGCCATTCTGTCATAGTTGTTCAATACAACATATTCAGGTATATATTATTCCGCATAAGCAGCAGACATAATATAGCCTACCTGTGAAGAGCCAACGGAATATAACTCATAATAAAAATGGTATTTCACACCTGTCCTGACACCTGTAAATGTCAATGTATATGCATCGTTGGCGTAATTAGCAATCTGTACCTTTGCGCTGGAACCATCACTTCCTTTCAGAGTAATTGATCCCTGAAGATAATCGGTGCCACTTTCATTAGGCATATAAACAAGTAAGCACAGTTTTGTGACACTTGAGTTATTAATGGTATAAGTATAATTTCCATTAAACACACCACTTCTGGAATTGCTTCTTGTAATGGTTCTATTTGCATCATATTGAACAGTATCCGCAAAAGCAACTACATCATCGCTTTCATAAGCCGGCTCTACAACAAGATCGCTGCTCTCATTTACTTCTACTGCCTTGTTCGCATTAGGAGTAATCTGCCCCGTGATCGGTACTTCACTTGCAAACGCAGTAGTGCCCATTGCCAAGCATAACATCAGACTCAATACCAGTGCCTTTAAACTTTTAAACTTCTTCATCTTAAAATCTCCTTTCAAATTAACATGACATCAAATTTTGTTCCAACAAGTTTGTTCACAAAGAATATATCTCCCCCCTTTTCCATTATTATGCATCCCTTACTCTTTTTGCATAGGAACTCGTGAAATCCAACTGCTATAGTATGTAAAAATACCACTCCTGAAACTACATCATAGATTAAATCTCTAAAGTAAAACATCATAGTTCAGAACATGTATTTTAAAGCAAGCGATGCACTATAAACATATTACCTATCCCAAAAATGATTTTCAATATGCCTTGCAGAAAGTGACCTGTTTTTGCAGAAAATGACCATCCAAACAGAATATCTTTATCTGGTTATCCCAATGTAGATGCAATATTAAAAATTTAACGGGTAATAACCTAAAAATTATTACCCGCTAAATAAACATAGAAATCATATGATTCTTCTGTCAGTAAGAACCAAGCTGCTCTCTCCTACGGAGTCCAAGTTTTCTTTTTCGCCTATGCTCAAGTGACCAAGCCTTATTTATACTTAGGAACTGTTAATACAGGGTTGTTTCACGAAGAATAATTGAAACTAATAGACACGGCATTTTTACGAGGGATATGGAAGCTATACATATTTTCCATATCCCTCGACTTTTTCGCCCTGTAGAGGTATAATATTTATATAATATAGGTATATGCTACCTATATAGAAAGGAGGATATTATGACACCAGCAGAAAAAAGATACCCGGATTGGGTGCAGGAGCAGCGGACACGGGGAACTACGGTGAAAAAGAAAGGGGATACCTATTATCTCTATAAGCGGACATCCAGGCGCGTCCCCGGAAAGAAATACCCCCAGCCGGTAGATACCTATATTGG
>KE159530.1 GCA_000403215.2 Lachnospiraceae bacterium A4 | reverse complement strand
ACTTGCATGTGTTAAGCACGCCGCCAGCGTTCATCCTGAGCCAGGATCAAACTCTCATATTGAAATGATCTGTTTTGTTTGATTCTTGCACCAGTTAAACTGGCTAATTCATCCGTTGCATTTTTGATGCGATTGCATAAAAATGCTTTTACTTTTTAAAGGTTTTGTTCTCTGAACATTCTATACCAGAATCTTCTATAATAAAAATTTCTCTTTTAGAATTTTCAGGGTTGCATTACTGTTTATTTGTCAAGGTTCTATTTATTATTTCAGTATCATCTGGTTGTCCAAGATACCGAGCGGAGAAGATGGGATTTGAACCCATGCGCCGCTATTAACGACCTACTCCCTTTCCAGGGGAGCCCCTTCGGCCAGCTTGGGTACTTCTCCAAATGGCAGAAATAAAAACGGAGAGGGTGGGATTCGAACCCACGCGCCCTTGCGGACAAACGGTTTTCAAGACCGCCTCGTTATGACCACTTCGATACCTCTCCATATTTTGTATTCGCTTTTGCTCTTATCTACAACGCAAGAGTTATTATATCAAATCATCTTGACTTTGTCAACAACTTTTTTATTTATTTTTTTCATCTTGTCTGTTGTTCTGAGCTGTTTACCTCAGCGACGTGTTTTATCTTATCATGCATAAAAGCAGTTGTCAACACCTTTTTTTATTTTTTTTACATTTTTTTACAAAAGGGTATCATCTAATAAGATTTCCGCAATTTTTAAGTCCTCTGGCGTTGTTATTTTGATATTTTTATAAGAACCCAGAATTAGTTTAACCGGTATTTTCATAAAATATTCTACTACCATAGCATCATCTGTCACCGAAATTCCGCCTGCTAACAGTTCTGCTTCCTCCGCCAGCAACTTTTCATATGCTTCCGTGATGAGTCTCCTGTCAAAAACCTGCGGTGTCTGTACCTGCCAAACACGTGCGCGCGCTGGCGTATCTGATACATAGCCCATTTCATCTGAAATTTTTATGGTATCCTTGACAGGCATTCCGACCACACAAGCCCGGGAGCGCTGAACTTCGCCGAGCGCCCTGTCAATCATCTCCTCATTCACAAACGGCCTTGCACCGTCATGTATAAAAATATAGTCACATGCCCAGCAAACCGCTTGAATGCCATTCGCCACAGAGTGATAGCGTTCTCTGCCGCCTTCCACGATGGCTTTGACCTTGTGAAAGCCGTATTTCTCAAGGATTTCTTTTCTGCAAAATGTCTGTTCGTCCTTTCCCACGACAAGAACAATGTCGTCAATCCGGCTGTCCTCAAACGCTTTTAGCGAATAATATAGTACTGGTTTGCCGCGAAGAAGCAGGTATTGTTTGTGCACACTGCTCCCCATTCTTTTTCCCTGACCTGCTGCCAGCACGAGCGCTGTTGTTCTCATAACGGCTCCTCCTTCTCTCACGTTTTCAAACGATTTAGGAATTGCAGGAAAATAAGTGATGCAGATTGGGCAGGATATTTCTTTGAGGTGAAATTACTAAAGCAATTGTCAAAAAACGTAGGCGTAGCGGGCTACGGCGAGGCTTTTTGGCATGCATAATCGGAGAAATAGCCAAGTCAGGATGCGTCCCTTATTTTTCTACAGTTCCTTAGCGCTCACCCAGCTTGAGATTCGGCACTGCGTTTAAATCGCAGCCGCTTCTTGTCCCTTTTAAATATTCATAATAGCCTGCCGCGCCAATCATCGCTGCATTGTCTGTACACAAAACTGGCGATGGATGGTAAAATTCTATTTTTCGCTTCGCACATTCGTTCTGAAATGCGGCGCGAAGCGCAGAGTTGGACGCTACGCCCCCTGCAATCGCAAACTTTTTAAAGCGGTACTCTCTCACCGCATTTAATGAATGTTCGACAAGCACATCTACCACTGCTTTCTGAAAAGAGGCAGCTACATCCGCCGTGTGAATCTCAATGCCTTTCATCTCGCATGTATTTAAATAATTTAATACTGCGGATTTCAGACCGCTAAAACTAAAATCATAGCTTGAGCCGTCCACTTTTGCCCTCGGAAATTTGACTGCGTCAGGATTTCCCTCTCTGGAAATTTTGTCAATCTTTGGTCCGCCGGGATAGCCAAGACCGATGGCACGCGCTACTTTGTCAAAAGCCTCGCCTGCTGCGTCGTCTCTTGTGCAGCCAAGAATCTCATACTCCCCATAATCCCTTACTACCACAAGGTGTGTGTGCCCTCCAGATACAACCAGACAGACAAACGGCGGCTCCAGTGATTTATTCTCAATATAATTCGCGCTGATATGCCCCTCAATGTGATGCACGCCAATCAAAGGCTTTCCAGTCGCAAAACTGAGTGCCTTGGCCGCCGACACGCCGACCAACAGTGCACCAACCAGACCCGGACCGTAGGTCACTGCGATTGCTGTAATCTCCTCCAGCGTGACTTTTGCCTCGCGCAGCGCTTCTTCTATGACCTGATTGATTTTCTCTATGTGCTTCCTTGATGCAATTTCCGGCACAACGCCGCCGTACAGCGTATGCAGTTCAATCTGGGAGGAGATGATATTCGACAAAACCTCCCTGCCGTTTTTCACCACCGCAGCCGCTGTCTCATCACATGAGCTTTCCACCGCTAATATCAGAATATCTTCTTGTGTTTTTATCATTTCCATCATTCAGTCATACCTTTCTAGTATTGTGAGGTTTATTCTTCTGGGAGGTCCAGCTCAAATCCTAAAATCTTCCAGTGCCCTGTCTCTGTCTCTCTCCTTAGGATAAATACTTGCCTTGAGGTCTTGTACTCAGCGCCGCTCTTGACTGTATAGGTACAGTATAATTTTGCACACTTGCGCCCTTCATGGGTATATTCTTCTACGTCCGTACTTTTTGATGTCGTATAGTTCTCGATGGTATAACCTTTTTTTGTAAACTCCTGCACTTCATTTTTCAGACTCACGAGATATTGATCTCTTGGATTATTCTCGGCAAGCTCATCATCATACAGCGCTAACAGCTTATCTGCCATCTGCTCAAGCTGCTCTTCTGTGTATGTTTCATTGTACAGGCATTTTGTAATGTCACTGTAATACTTCATGACCTCTCTAGGTGTCGGCGGATAATCGTTTTCAAGATTTCGCAGCAGCACATCCTGCACGGCTGTGACAACTGTCTGCTCCTCATCCTTTCCTACATTGGTCAGATAAAAATAATACCCTCCCACCAATGCCACCAAAATGACAATGATGACTGCCGTTTTCACTTTCCCCATGTTCATTTCCCCCTTTGTTGTTCCTATCCTTCCTCATCCTCAAATAGAAGCTCTTCACTCCATCCGTCCTTGGCGATATACGTCCGCGGAAAGACTGCCTGCACTTCCCGCTTGTATTCTTCCGGTCTTGTGAGAGAGGGCGAGTAGTGTGTCAGCCACAGTTTTGCCACCTCTGCCTCCTTTGCCATCGCCGCCGCCTCATAGAAGGTCATATGTTTGTATTCTTTTGCTTTTTCCTTTTTGTCAGGCTCTCCATACATTCCTTCACATATAAATAAATCGGCATTTTTTGCATTTTTGATAATACCTTCTGTGGGTCTGGAGTCTGTACAATACGTCACTTTTAGCCCTTTTCTGGGCGCCCCCATCACCATTTGGGGGGTGTATGTACCTGTTTCAAGCTCAAGGGTCTCCCCTTTTTGAAGGCGATTCCAATACTTTCTGTCAAGTCCCAGCGCCATCGCTTTGTCCAACTGAAATTTTCCTTTTCTGTCAACGATAATATTATAGCCGTAACAGAGCACATTGTGGTTTACGCGAAACGCCTCGATGCGGAAGGCGTCGAATGCAAAGCTCTGCTCTGGCTCTGTAATTTCCACATATTTAATCTCAAACGGAAGCTCTGGCGCAACCACGCGCAACGCATTGACCACTCTCGAAAGACCTTTGGGTCCAATCATGACAAGCGGCGTGGTCTTTTCTGCATTTCCCATCGTCAGAAGCATTCCGGGCAGTCCTGAGATATGATCGGCATGATAATGGGTAAAACACATAATGTCAATCGGCTTGGGACTCCATCCCTTCTCTTTCATGGCAATCTGTGTCCCCTCCCCGCAGTCAATGAGTATGCTTGTGCCATTGTAGCGCGCCATGAGCGAAGTGAGCCAGCGATAAGGCAGGGGCATCATACCTCCTGTCCCTAATAAACATATATCTAATATAGGAATCACCTCTTTCTTGATGTTTTCAATATTTTTATTCTTTCCACAAAATCAAAGCATCGTCTTTTGGTTTTTCATAAAAGCCCGGGCGCACTCCTTTTGAGACAAAACCGAGTTTTTCATACAGGTTTCGCGCTGCTGTATTCTGGCTGCGCACCTCAAGGGTAAATGCCTTGATGCCATACCGTTCCCTGCCAAGTTTTAAGAGCGCTTCCATTAAAGCGGACGCTATTTTTCTGCCTCTGTATTGTTCGCGCACTGCCACGTTGGTGATATCGCCTTCCCCGGCAATGTTTGTGAGCATACATCCGCCTAAAATTCGCTCTTTTGCATCTGCTTCTGCTGCCTCTGCCACGAGATAAACGCGGTCGGGATTGGTCAGTGTCTCCTCAAAATCGTGATACTTCCAAGGCATAGAAAAACAGGAAGCCTCCAATGCTGTCACTTCCTCTAAATCTGATTGCTGCATTTCCCGTATATGGTATTTGTCCGCCGTTTGTGCTGCCCGCTCACGCTCTGCCTGTGAGAGCCTGAGATACTCGGGCGCATGTTCTGCCGCAGTCTCAAAGCTTCCTTTTTTGTATAACTCGGCGCCAAGCGCTGCCACACAGGAGGCGCGCTGGCGGTTACAGCACGCTGGTGCAAAACTGTAGCTGGCCTTGGTGAGCGCTGTAATCTGTTCCTGATACACTGCCACACCATCTCCTAAAAACAGCACTTCCCTGTCGTTTTCACGGCACAGTTCATTGATTTTCCCAATGATTTCAGAGATCGGAACCGCGCACTGTTCTACGAGCGTGCAAAGCTCGTATTTTCCGCCGTCCGCTGCACGCTTTTGAAATTCATACAATCCTGTATAGACCTGATTTCTGCGCGCGTCCATGAGCGGGCAGACCAGCGCGCTAGATCCGTAGAGATTATAGGCAAGCGCATCTACTGTCGGCACTGGAAGAATCGGAAGATTCAGTGCAAGTCCCAGCCCTTTTGCTGTCGCGGAGCCAATGCGCAGACCTGTGAACGAGCCGGGGCCTGCCGCAATGGCTATGGCATCCAGCGTATGCAGGTCAAGCTCTGTCATACGTTTGAGCTCGTCGAGCATGGGAAGCAGTGTCTGGGAATGTGTTTTTTTATAATTGACCGTATACTCTGCGATTGTGATATCCTCCTCCACGACTGCCACGGAAGCCACAAGCCCAGAACTGTCTAATCCAAGAATTTTCATGGTACCTTTCCTCTTTTCTCACAAATCTAACAAGTATAAATACTATCACTGCTGATGCACAAGCTCAATCATGCGGTACGAAAAGCCTTTCTCGAGATTCTTTGCGATGGTGATGTGTCTGGCTTGCGCGGGTATCAGCTCACGAATCCGCTCTGCCCACTCGACGATGCACAGTCCGTTTCCATAAAAATAATCTTCATAGCCGATTTCCTCCATCTCGTCAACCTCCCCAATGCGGTATACATCAAAGTGGTAAAAGGGCAGCCTGCCGCTCTCATAGACCTGCACGATGGTAAATGTGGGGCTGTTGACATGCTCTGTGATGCCAAGCCCTGCCGCCACGCCCTGTGTAAAGACGGTCTTGCCCACGCCAAGGTCTCCGCTGAGCGTGTAGATTTCGCCCGGTTTTGCAGTCATTCCCAGTTTTCTGCCTGCCTCAAAAGTTTCTTCCGGGCTGTTCGTCTCGATATATTCTTTGTATGCTGTCTCGCGCTTCATCCTGCCTGTCCTCCTAAAACCGTATCTTGACTTTCTTGGGCGGCATATGCGTCGAGATCATCTGAATCAACGCTTCTTTTTTATCCCCCAAATCCCTTTTCGGAAAAATAGATGCGGCTGTTTTTGATGTGTAGAGTATGATGCTTCTGCTGGTTGAAACTGCCTTCACGCAGCTATCCCAGCTTTGTTTTTCCTCTGTATCCCCCTGAGATACACTGATGCCCTCCTCCGTCATTTTGTAGTGCAGGGGCTTCTTGAAGGCGGGCGTGTTCTGCACCTGCCGCATCGCTCTCAAAAAAAGCGCCCCCGGAAGATACGCGATCAGCACAACGCCTGCAATCAGGTAAATAAAATAGTTTGTTGACAGAAATGTCATAATCAATACGGCGCCCACAAGTGTGCCAATCATTCCTGAAAGACCAGTATAGGTGTGATACAAGAGATAATCGTACAGCACTCCCGCTGTTACCTTGACATCAAATTCCATTTCCATTGCCGTGTCCTGTCCTTTCTTTTGAATCTCTATGTGCATAAGTATCTATGTGCATAAATCTCTATTGTATAAATATCTGTGTACAGAATCTATCATGTATATAGAAGCACCTGCATTTTAACGATACAGGTGCTTCTATCAATATGCACTTTCTTATACAGTATACCAAAAAGTAATCAAAGTGCAAGCCATTATGTAAATTTAATCTTAAAACGACGGAATTACTCATGCCGAAGCGCTTCGATCGGACTGAGCTTCGCCGCTTTTCTCGCGGGATAAATCCCAAAAAAGATACCGATCAAGGAAGAAAATCCCGTTGCGGCGAGGACGACTTTGGGGTCAATGACGGCTTCCATATTGCCCATTCCCATGCTTGATGCCAGCCCGCATATCCCCTTTGCGCCCAAGACGCCAAGCACAATTCCGACAAATCCGCCAATCAGCGTAATGATCACCGCCTCCATCAAAAACTGAAACAATATTGAGCCTGTCTTTGCGCCGAGCGCCTTTCGAATGCCAATTTCTTTCGTCCGCTCTGTCACCGATACCAGCATAATATTCATGACGCCGATTCCGCCTACGATCAACGCTATCCCTGCCACAAGCATAATAAAGATTGTGACATAATTTAAAATATCGCTGATCATGCCGACCTGACTTGCCATGTCCATACTCTGAATGTAGTCCTTGCCGCGCACATTGTACCGTGCCTCTAACAGACTCTGAACCTGCTTTGAAATATCTGTAACATACTCTGAAGAATCCGCAAAAACAATAAACGAGCTAAATTCTTCTGTATAGTATCCATACAGTTCCTCGAGCAGCGTAATCGGAATTTCCATGGACACATCGCCGTAGCTGCCCATCGTCATCTGCTTTGCCAGGGAATCGTCATCTTTTTTGATGCCTACAATCGTATAATCCTCTGTAATCCCCCACATGCTCATGCTCAATTCCAGTCCTACAACATCTGTTGTACCGAAAAGTTTCTTTGCACCGCGCTCATTAATGACGCACACCTTTGCGCCGCTCTGGCTCTCGACTTTATTAAAATACCGCCCTTTTAAAATCGGTGAACTGTTATAGAACTGTAGGGATTCGTTTCCGAACGTTGGCGCGACGCTAAACGTCCCCTTTGTGGTCTGCGCACTTCCGTTTGCACCCATCTGCCAAATATCTGTTGCCCCTTTTACATGCGGCACCTTCTCATAAATTGCGTCAATATCATCGTCATTGAACATAATGGCGTCCGCCTCATTTGCCGGAACGTCGGCGTAAATCTGGATAAATCCACCAACCAGCGCATCGAGCTGTCCGCTGATGCCAACCTTAAATCCATTTCCAGCCGATACAATCAAAATCACAGAGGAAATACCAATGATAATGCCAAGCATGGTCAGAAAAGAGCGCGCTTTGTTCCCGCGAATATTCATCAGGGCTATTTTTATATATTCAATTATCCTAGCCATTGTCTGTGTGCTCCTCCGTCTGGTCCTGTGATGCAGATATATCTTCCGTGACTGTCTGCGTGCTGTCTGCTGCCTCGTTTTCTGGCGCTGTGCCGCCCAGATCTGCCTCGTTTTCTATCCCAGCACCGCCCGGCTCAGTGCCGCCCGCAGCTGCACCGTTCATAGCAGACATCGGCATTCCTGTCACCGCCATTCCTTCGTCAAGTCCCATACCGTATACTGCGGTTGTCACAATCTCCTGATTTGCTGTAAGACCGTCTACAATCTGAATATAAGCTTCAGAGGAAATCCCGGTCGTGACATACTTTTTGGCAAGAATGCCATTTTCTATAATATAACAGAACTCTCCCTGACTATCGACATTGACCGCCTCCACTGGAACCTGCAGCACGCCTGTCTCGCTCGCGGTCAAAATTTTAAGTTTTGCATCAAGCCCCAAGTAAATGTTCTCATCGGGGTTATCAATATGAATCCTTGCCGCAACGGTCGCTGTGCCAGACGTATTGACCTCTGCAATATGATTAATCTTGGATACCGACCCAGTGTAACTGTTTCCGGAGATGATGATCTCTGCCGGCTGTCCAATCTGCAACGTTTCCAGCGCATACTTCGATGCCTGAAACTCAACGCAGACATTGTCTATGCTATCAAGCACCATGAGCTGTGTCCCTTCCTGTACGGTCGCACCCTCCACGACGCTCAGTTCAGAAATAACGCCGTTGAAGCCTGCCACAATACCGTTCAGGGCTGCTTCGTACTTTTTGCCGGCATCGGCGCTTTCCAGCTCAGATTTTGTCTTGTTGAGCTCATATCCTGCAAGTTTATTGCCGTTGACAACAGCCGCCTCAGCACCTGCCTTGTCGCTTTTTGCCTCCGTGAGACGTTCCTGATAGTCTGCCAGATCTTTTTTGGCCTGTGTGAGAAGGTCCTCCCAGCCGTAATCTGTCTTGTAGTCTGCAAGCAGGCTCAGCTCGTCATTTAACTTATTCAGCTCGTTCTGCTTCTCTACTTTCTTGCGGGACAGCATCTCGATATCTGTGTCCTCATCTGGAAACTGCATCGCAAGATCATAGTTGTTCATCTCTTTCTCGATGCTGTATTTTTTTGCATACAAATCTGATTTTTTTAATGCGGTGAGATCTGTGATGCCATTGGTCAGATCATCTATGTACTTCTCATAATTCTCCACTGCCAGTTCGCATTCTGCAATCTCTGCCTCCGCCTGTGCAAGTTTTGTCTTTTGTTCATTGTTGTACTGCACATTTGAATTGTAGTCCGCTGAGCTGATTTTTTGTGCCAGCTCGCTCTGCTGCTTGGCATAGGCAACTGCGTCCTTGTCAAAGCATAACAGCACATCGCCCGTCCTGACAACATCGCCCTTGCTCACCTCAATGCCTTCTATTTTAGCATTCGCGGGCGCAAAGAAGGTAACGGACTCCTCCGCGACCACCTTTCCGCTGACACTGAGTTCTGAAGCGATATCGCCGGTGGACACTTGGTCGGTATAGACGGGAATTGTTGTCGTTCCACCGCCCGAAAACGCTTTGAAAGCGATGACTAACGCCACAATAATCACCACGGGTATGATCAATTTCAACTTTTTCTTTTTGCGTCTGGCTGTCTTACTGCCCCCCTCCACGGTCTGTGTTTTTTTCTCTCCCTTACTCATTTTTTTCGTCCTCCATGTCTTTCTGTTTTACACTCTGGTTCTGTCTCGTATCTGAGACAATTTTTCCGTCCCGTATCTTGATGACCCGGTCTGCCTGCTCTGCGATCTCATTGTCATGGGTAATCAAAATCACTGTTCTGCCCTCACTGTGCAGCTCTCTCAAAATCTGCATAATCTCTGTTGTCGAATTCGAATCAAGGTTTCCTGTCGGCTCATCGGCAAGTATGATGGGCGGCGCCTGCGCTATCGCCCTTGCTATCGCAACTCTCTGCTGCTGGCCGCCTGACATCTGCGCCGGTTTATGATCGAGCCGGTGCGATAGTCCTACCTTTTCAAGTGCCCTCAGCGCAAGCTCATCGCGTTCTTTCCTGCCCACGCCGCGGTAGATTAGCGGCAGTGTGACATTCTCCACAGCAGTCAGATTTTGAATCAAATTAAATCCCTGAAAGATAAATCCTATCTCTCGGTTGCGGACATCTGACAGTTCATCATCCTCCATATCTGACACATCCACGCCATGCAGTCTGTACGTCCCTGTAGTTGGCACATCCAGACAGCCGAGCATGTTCATGAGCGTTGACTTGCCGGACCCTGAATGTCCTATTATGGCAACAAACTCCCGCTCGCATATGGTGAGATCTACACCGTCAAGAGCGTGTACTTCATTCTCTCCGGGATTATAAATCTTTTTCATATCCCGTATTTCTATCAAAGTATTATCCAATGTTTCTTCCATATCTTTTCCCCTCTTTCTGATGTCTTATCATACCACTGTTGTTGTGATTTGTCTTTAATATTTTCTTAATTTTACTTTAATTTACAATACCTAAAATATGTATGAAGTCAGGTTTATAATTATGTGTTTTCAATAAAAATTCTATAATATATTTGTAATAAATTACTAAAAAAATCATAAACTTATGCTTGTAATCATATCTCACTAAATCATACTATCACCGCGAAACGCTTTTGGCGATACTGCTTTCGTTGTAATTTAAGTAGTAATTATGAAACGAAAAAACACTCCTGTATTTTACAAGAGTGTCTTAAAGAAGTATAACGGTCTCTACACATTCTCGGCGCGTCCGCGCTGAACTGCTGAGCGGTCATAAGATACTTTGAGTATCGGACTTAGTGGCTTGTAGAGCAAAAATGTGAGGACAGACACAAATGTGCCCTTCAGCAGATTGAGCGGTGCCACACAAAATGCCACAAACGTGACGATATTTGTGACGGCTGGATTGATGGCTGTGCCCATCTCAATGAGTCCCTCGAGCGGCATGCTGTACATTACTGCAAAGGTAGGCAGCAGATACACTGCATTGAAAAATGTGCCAAACAGGGTCATGCAGAGTGTGCCGACTGCACTTCCTGCGATGGCTGTCGTCTTTTTCTTTTTGATATGATAGAGGATTACCGCTGGTAAAATCATCGAACATCCTACACAGAAATTGGCAAGCTCTCCGACAAATGCCGTGGTCGTCGGCTTCAGCAGCAGCTTTATGATGATCTTGACAAACTCAGTGAGCACGCCAGCCACGGGACCAAATGCAAATCCACAGAGCAGCGCAGGAAGTTCACTCGCATCAATGGCATAAAAAGGCGGTGCAAAAGGCATAGGGACTTCGATGGTCATCAAAACGCCTGCAATGGCTGCAAACATGCCAATTGTAGCAGTTTTTCTGGCAGTCAGGCTTCCGCCCTTCTCTCCATTTCGGCTTGCAATCAGCTTTTCTGCAATCAGTGCAACAAGCACTAACACTGCGACAATTCCCACAAACTCTAAGACAAAAGTGAGGTTTTCTACAATATTTGCGAAAAATTGTTTCATGGGTTCTATCTCCTTTACTGAATCACTCTCCGAAGCAAAAAACCCGAATGTTTTTACATTCGGGCGTCTATACAGTACTGTCTCCTCCGCACGCGCTGCAAAGGAAGTTGATCTGCTCATAGATCTTCTCTCATCCAGACTTTACTGTCGGTTATGGAATCGCACCATATCAGCCTGCCTGCGTCTGCAGACAGGGTCGCGGACTTTACCACCGGTAGGGAATCGCACCCTGCCCCGAAGATTTGTTATGTTATTTACGTGATTTAATATAGCACAGATGCACCAGAAAATCAAGGGGTATGAATTTCCAAGCATTTTTTAATAGCATTTATTTTTTGCTGTCCTGATCAAGCCGCATCGTCAGAGAGATTCGTTTCTTGGGCAGATCGACATCGAGCACCTTGACATCTACAATATCGCCAACACTCACTGCCTCGAGCGGGTGCTTGATGAATTTGTTGGTAATCTGGGAGATATGCACCAGTCCGTCCTGATGGACGCCAATATCCACAAACACGCCAAAATCAATGACATTTCGGACTGTTCCCTTCAAGATCATATCGGGCTTGAGATCCTTCATCTCAAGGACATCACTTCTCAAGATGGGCTTTGGCATGTTTTCGCGCGGGTCCCTTGCGGGCTTCTCAAGCTCCTTTAGGATATCTGTCAAGGTAATCTCGCCGATGCCTAGCTCCTCCGCCATTTTCTTCTTGTCCCTGACGCGCTTTTCCAGTCCGCCTGCTGTCTGCATGGACGCTTCTTTTGCGGTGTTTTGATCAGGTGTGTCGAGTGTCATGCCGCCCATCGCAGCCGCAAGCGCTTTTCCCATCGCAGTATTGGTATTTTTAATGACCATCTGTTGTTTTTTGTTTGCTTTATTTTTGCCGTTGTCCTGCTTTGCCGGCTTTACAGACTTTGCAGACTTTGCAGAGGCCGCTTTTTTCTGGATTTCCTTCAAATCCTCCATTGAAATATTTAACTTCTCCAGAAGTTTGAGCGCTGCATCGTAGGATTCAGGATGGACACTGGTGGCGTCAAGAGGATTGTCGCCGTCTAAGATGCGCATAAAACCTGCGCACTGCTCAAAAGCTTTGGGACCTAATTTTGCCACCTTTAAGAGCTGCTTCCTGCTGGTGAAGCGTCCGTTTGTCTCCCTGTAATCCACAATATTTTTGGCAATCGTCTTGTTGATGCCTGAGATGTATTCCAGCAAAGAGGCGGAGGCGGTGTTCAGATCCACGCCGACTTTGTTCACGGAATCCTCCACGACACCATGAAGCGCTTCAGAGAGTTTCTTTTGATTCATATCGTGCTGGTACTGACCTACGCCGATGGACTTGGGATCAATCTTGACTAGCTCTGCCAGCGGGTCCTGCAAGCGCCTTGCAATGGATGCTGCACTCCGCTGTCCTACATCAAAATTAGGAAATTCCTCTGTCGCAAGTTTGCTTGCAGAGTAGACGGAAGCCCCCGCCTCACTCACAATCACATACTGTACTGGGGTGTCAAGCTCTTTGATCAGCTCGACGATCACCTGCTCAGACTCGCGCGAAGCGGTGCCGTTTCCCACAGAAATCAGACTGACTTGGTACTTGCTGATAAGTTTTTTTAACTCCTTTTTTGCCTCCTCGACTTTGTTCTGGGGTGCAGTCGGGTAGATTACTTTGGTGTCGAGGACTTTTCCGGTCGCGTCCACTACGGCGAGCTTGCAGCCTGTCCTGAACGCCGGGTCCCAGCCAAGCACCACCTTTCCGGCGATGGGCGGCTGCATGAGCAGCTGCTCTAAATTCTTGCCAAAGACTGAGATTGCCCCGTCCTCCGCCTTCTCGGTCAGCTCGTTTCTAAGGTCGCGTTCAATCGCTGGCGCAATCAGCCTGCTGTAGCTGTCTGCGACGGTTTCCTGCAATGCCGGCGTTGTGTTTTCATTGTCCTTCGTGATCACCTTTTTCTCGAGAAATCGAAGAATGCGCTCTGTGGGCGCCTCGATCTTAACCGTGAGTATTTTCTCATTTTCGCCTCTGTTGAGCGCGAGCACTCTGTGCCCTGCAACTTTGCTTACCGGCTCTTCAAAATCATAGTACATCTCATAGACGCTCTGCACTTTTGAATCCTTTGCAGTGCTGACAAGCTTTCCTTCCTCAAAGGTCGCCTGACGGATATATGCCCTGTACTCCGCCTCATCGGAGATCATCTCTGCGATAATGTCCATTGCCCCCTGCAAGGCTTCCTTGACATTGTTAACGCCTTTCTCCCCGCTCACATAGGCTGCTGCCTCCTCAGGCAAAGACTGGGTGGTTTCCTGTGCAAGAAGAACCGCAGCGAGCCCGTCAAGCCCTTTTTCCTTGGCAATGCTGGCACGTGTTTTTCTCTTTGGTCTGTAGGGCAGATACAAATCCTCCACTGCCACCATGGTCTCGGCTGCAAGAATTTTCTCCTTCAGATCCTCAGTGAGTTTTCCCTGTTCCTCGATGCTGCCTAGCACCTGCTCTTTTTTCTCCTCCAGATTTCTAAGATACCCTAATCTTTCGTTTAGATTTCTCAGAACCTCATCATTGAGCGAGCCTGTGACTTCTTTGCGGTAACGGGAGATGAACGGAATGGTGTTTCCTTCATCTATCAGTTTCACGGCAGCCTCAACCTGCCATTTTTCAACATTTAATTCGTCTTTTAACTTTGCTATAATGTCCATTGCTGTGCCTTTTCCCTCTTCATCGTAATATTGCTGTATACAATTCCTAAAACAGCGATATTACAATTATATGATAAAATAAAGCGCGATTCAAGAACATTTCATATGGATTTCATTGTTTTATTGTATGAAACATGATACAATCATTTTTATATGATAAAGGTATTTATAGAAGGGAAGAATGACTATGCAGCAATCACACTATAAAAGCAACTATGAGCTAAAATCTCTGGCAAGGGTACAGACCAGTCAGCACATGGGCATCTTGGCAGGCTCTCTCCTGCTAAAGCTGCTCATCAGTTTTATGTCTGTAAATCTGATCACTGCCCTCATTCCCACGCGCACCACGACTGGATATATCCTCAATTATATCATGACAGTCCTCTTGCAGATCGCTGTCTGTGTGCTGAGTGTCGGGGCAGCATTTATTTTTCTGAAAACTGCCTGTAATATGCCGGCGGCGATTGGAGATTTGTTCTGCGGTTTTCAGCAGGATCTTGTCAAGATTTTGAAAATCGGCACGGTCATCGCCATCATCAATTCCATTTGCATGATTCCGCTTGATATCGCCTCCATTCAGTACAGTGACATGATCAACTCCGTTCCTCTTCTCCAGTTCTCAAGAACCGAATCTATTCTTGACAACTATGAATTGCTTGAGGCATACAATATTTTTTACAGCGCTACGTTAAAGTTTTACCTGATTATGCTGGTGTGCACTGTCGTTTCCACCATTTTGACGCTGCCGTTTTTTCCGGCATTTTACATGGTGCTTGACTTTCCTAATCTGAGTGCGGGTGAAATTCTCAAAAAGTGCTTTGAGGTCATGAACGGCAACAAAATCCGTCTGTTTATGCTGTATCTGAGCTTTGTTCCTTCCTTTCTGCTCAGCATCCTCACCTGCGGCATCTCGTTAATCTGGGTGATTCCTTATATGAGCATGGCAGAGACAAATTTTTATCTGGATCTGATGTCTGTGCGGAATAAATCTGTTGCCTGTCAATAAACCCACTGGTCAATCAATGTATGCGCAAAAGACGCGCAGGCAGGCGAACGAAATACAGAAAAAGCCAGACGCCCAATATATGAAGGGGTCTGGCTTTTGTTTACTGTCTGTTAAAGTAATCAATGTCTGCAATAAAATATGTTCGGATATATCCATCTGTAGAGACGACCACAAATTCATTTGTATCCTCGACAAAATAGACATCGTCCCCGTCTTCTTCCTCAAACTTATGGAGTGCATCGGGGTTGTTAATCACATTGTTGGCGCCTTGCAGATAGGCTTCCTCCGTATCGTAGGGAAACTCGTCACCGTGCTTCTCGAAATGCTCGGTAAGATAACGGTGTTTCCGAAATTCGTATGTGCGTTCTGACGCTGTCTCATACGCGCCTTCAAACTCTGCGCTCTGCGGTGTCTGCGGTGCTGAGTCAAAAACGTCTGGCGCAATATATTTTCCCAAAAAAGAAACAAGAAACAGAAGCACCACCACAACAGCAGCCACAGTACGCTTAGGACGATTGCCCGCTTTTTGGTCCCTGCACTGCTGACAGCGTTTGGGCAGCTCGAGTCCTTTCTTTTCGTAAAAACGAATCTCACCTTCTGACAGTTCAAATTCTTTTCCGCACTGTTTGCATACTCTTTTCATAAAAAGTTTCTCCTGCGTCTGTTTACTGTGCCGTACCGCTGCTCTTCCATTTCAGATAGGCATTGATGAATCCGTCCAGACCGCCGTCCATGACTGCATCAACGTTGCCGGACTCAAAGTTGGTTCTGTGATCTTTGACCATCGTATAGGGCTGCATCACATAAGAACGAATCTGATTGCCCCATCCGATCTCCTTTACCTCTCCGCGGATATCCGAAAGCTTTTCTGCATTTGCCTCCTGTTTGAGCAAAAACAGTTTTGCCTTTAACATCTGCATCGCCTTATCTTTATTCTGGAACTGTGAGCGCTCATTCTGACACTGGACAACAGTTCCAGTCGGAATGTGCGTGATACGGATTGCGGAGGAGGTCTTGTTGATATGCTGGCCTCCTGCGCCGCTGCTTCGGTATGTGTCAATCCGCAAGTCATCCTCGTTGATCTCCACGTCCAAATCTTCCTCGATATCCGGCATGACATCCAGTGACACGAAAGAAGTCTGCCGCTTGCCCTGCGCATTGAACGGAGAGATGCGCACAAGCCTGTGCACGCCCTTCTCCGATTTGAGATATCCATAGGCATTCTCGCCGTTTACCTGAAACGTAATGGACTTGATGCCCGCCTCGTCTCCGTCAAGGAAATCCAGCACATCAATGGAGAAGCCTCTGCGATCTGCCCATCTCGTGTACATGCGGTAGAGCATTCCTGCCCAGTCACAGCTCTCCGTGCCGCCGGCTCCCGCATTGAGCTTTAAAATGGCATTGCACTTGTCATATTCCTCTGACAAGAGCGTGCTGATGCGAAGTGTCTCAAATGCCTCGATGAAACGATCCAGCTCTTCGCGAATCTCCGGTATCATCTCCGCATCCTCTGCCTCGTAGCCCATCTCAATCAGCGTCTCAATATCCTCATACTGCGACTTGAGACCATTGCACTGCGCCACCGTGTCCTTGAGCTGTTTTAGTTCCTTCATCTGCCGATTCGAGCGATCGGGGTCGTCCCAGAAGCCGGGCGCCTCCATCTCCCGCTCCAGCTCTTCTATACGCCTCTCTTTATTTGCGAGGTCAAAGTGAATCCCTCACTTCCGCTAATGGACTTTCGTAGGTCTGTAACTCCTGTTTCATCTGGTCGAGTTCTACCATTGCGTTCACCACCTTTTTCATTTTATAGATTAAACAACTTTCAGGCTTTTCTGCCACAGCACTGCTTGTACTTCTTACCGCTGCCGCATGGACACGGATCATTTGGATAGACCTTTGCCTCCGCGCGCGTCTTAGGTCCCTTCTGCAACGTCTCATCTTTGTTCGTTCCTGTAACCTTGGCAACCTCCTCACGCTCTACCTTCTGTTCTACCTTGACGTGCAGCAGCATCCGCACTGTATCCTGTTTGATGTTGGCTGTCATGGCATCAAACATCTCATATCCGTTCATTTTATACTCCACAAGCGGGTCGCGCTGGCCGTATGCCTGCAGGCCGACGCCCTGACGAAGCTGGTCCATGTCATCAATGTGATCCATCCACTTGCGGTCAATCACTTTGAGCAGAATGACGCGCTCGATCTCACGGATATTCTCCGGTTCAGGGAACTCTGCCTCCTTGCTCTCATAGAGCTTGACTGCCTCCTCCTTTAACTGGTGCTTTAATCCGTTCTTCGTCTGCTTTGAGACGCGCTCTAACACGACGGGATGAATCGGCACGATCGGAAGCAGCAGTGTGTTGAGCTCATTCAGATCCCATTCTTCCGGCTCTAAATCATCATTGATCGCAGTGTCCACAGAGCTCTCAACGATATCTGTGATCATTTTGTAGATGGCATCCCGCATACTCTCTCCGTCGAGCACACGGCGGCGCTCCTCATAGATGATCTCGCGCTGTTCATTCATAACCTGATCATATTCCAGCAGATTCTTACGAATGCCAAAGTTGTTGCTCTCAATCTTTTTCTGCGCGTTTTCAATGGCGCTCGTGAGCATCTTGTGCTCAATCTCCTGCCCCTCTGGAATCCCCAGCGTATTGAACATATTGATCAGACGCTCAGAACCAAACAGACGCATCAGATCATCTTCAAGGGAGATATAAAACCGGGACATACCGGGATCTCCCTGACGCCCTGCACGGCCTCGAAGCTGATTGTCAATACGTCTCGACTCATGCCGCTCTGTACCGATGATCATCAACCCGCCGGCAGCTCTCGACTCCTCGTCGAGCTTGATGTCTGTACCACGTCCTGCCATGTTTGTCGCAATGGTGACAGCGCCATGCTGTCCAGCGTCCGCCACGATCTCCGCCTCCAACTCGTGAAATTTCGCGTTCAGTACCTTGTGGGGAATACCTCGCCTTGTGAGCATTTTGCTCAACTCCTCACTCGCCTCGATCGTGATCGTACCCACCAATACAGGCTGCCCTGTCTCATGCGCCTTCCCCACAGCATCCACGATCGCATGCAGCTTCTCCTTCTTGGTCTTGTATACACTGTCCTGATTGTCGATACGGATGACTGGGCGGTTTGTGGGCACAACGACAACGTCCATGCCATAGATATCGCGGAACTCTTTCTCCTCAGTGAGCGCTGTACCTGTCATGCCGCACTTCTTGTCAAACTTGTTGAAGAAGTTCTGGAAGGTAATGGTTGCAAGCGTCTTGCTCTCACGCTTTACTTTGACATGCTCTTTGGCCTCGATCGCCTGATGCAAGCCGTCGGAGTAACGGCGCCCCGGCATGATACGTCCTGTAAACTCATCTACAATCAGTACCTGATCGTCTTTTACCACATAATCCTGATCGCGGAACATGAGATTGTGCGCCCGCAGCGCTAAGATGATATTGTGCTGTATTTCAAGGTTTTCGGGGTCTGCAAGGTTTTCAATCTGGAAAAACTTTTCCACGCGCTCGACGCCTGCTGCCGTGAGGTTCACAACCTTATCCTTCTCATTGACGATAAAGTCCCCTGTCTCCTCCTGCTCCACACCCATGACGAAATCCATCTTGGTCATCTCAGGCACATCCTCGCCGCGCTTCATCTGTCTGGCGAGAATGTCACACACTTCGTAGAGCTTTGTGGATTTGCTGCTCTGCCCTGATATGATCAGCGGTGTTCTCGCCTCGTCGATCAGTACAGAGTCCACCTCGTCGATGATGGCAAAGTGCAGGTCTCTGAGCACCAACTGTTCTTTATAAATGACCATATTGTCGCGGAGGTAATCAAATCCAAGCTCATTGTTGGTGACATAGGTGATGTCACAATTGTACGCCTCACGCCTCTCATCTGGCTTCATATCGTTTAACACGACACCGACTTTGAGCCCGAGAAACTCATGCACCTGTCCCATCCACTCGGCATCTCGCTTTGCCAGATAGTCGTTGACTGTGACAACATGTACACCTTTTCCCTCCAATGCATTCAGATAGGCGGGCAAAAGCGCAGTCTGTGTCTTTCCTTCACCAGTTCTCATCTCTGCGATTCGTCCCTGATGCAGAACGATACCGCCGATTAACTGTACTCTGTAATGCTCCTGATTCAATACACGCTTTGCACCCTCGCGGACAACAGCGTATGCCTCCGGGAGAATGTCATCGAGGCTCGTGCCCTCCGCCACTCTCTTTTTGAACTCCGCAGTCTTTTCGCGAAGCCCCTCATCGGAGAGCTTTCCCATCTCATCGCGATAGCTCTCAATCTTTTTTACAATGGGTTCAATCCTTTTTAATTCGCGTTCACTGTGTGTACCGAATACTTTTTCTATAATACTCATGTGCGGCTCCAATCTAAATAATCTTTTCATAACTGTGCAGCCAGATTCATTGCTTTTGGCACATAAACATGCTTTTCGTGCCTTCTAAAATGACTGTCATCGCTACAAATACCTCTTTTCACAGTGCATTTTTGTCCATCTATTCAGCCAGCACTGTACAAACCAATGACTATTGTAGCAGATAACGCGCATAAATTCAATGAATTTTAAGTGAACTTTATTTGAATGTGTCATTCGGATTGCACTATTTATCCAAAATCCTGTCTCAGCCAGTATCGCTCACACTATGATCCCTCTCCACCATTAGTATGTGAAATTTTTCGCCTTCCCGATAGCCAAAACACCTAACCTGTGAGTGCTGACCACATCTAAATTTATCAATATCCTTTTCTCCAAATCCCATATTCGCAAAGTAATTTTTCTTTTTTGATGCCGGCTGATAACTCTTATAATAAAAAAATGGGTCTATGCATATATCTCTCCAAGAATCCATACTTTCAAACCGGTCCAAAGCTTGTGTCAATTCAACAAGTTCTGATTTTTGCAGTTTTTTCACGCTCTCCATATCCAATTGGTCTAATACCAGTCTTTTACCTGTATATCTTGTCCGCAAAAAATAAAGGAAATCAATCACTTTGCGCATCAGCAAAATAGTCAGCAAATGGTTTGTTGTGACAGAAGAATATACAATGTGGGTATTATACTCAGAATCCACTACTTTCAATTCCTTGTCCTCATAATCAGGATGCTGAAAGGAAATTACATCCGTATTACGCCTTGCAGCTTCAGAGATGGAATCCTCACACTTCTGGCTTTCTGTATCCCAAAATGGAGGACTTGTTGTCAGCATCGATAAATCTCTCTTCCATTTTCTAAGCACATCCCTATATTCTGGCAGAATATTCCCTTTGCTGTTTTGCAGGTCCATCAAGGACAGTTCGTTTGTGACAGTTCTGGCATACAGAGAACTATGCTTATATAATATTAAATTCCTCTCCTTTAGTATTTTCATGTTTCTGCTCATTTCTGGTAACGTTTTTAAAAATGCTTCCAAAGAATCAAACTGCCCATCAAGCGATTTCTCGTTTAGTAATATTTCCATTCTTCACCTACAATCCCAGCAATTCATCCAGATCGTCATCAAACTGGTCAAACATTCCATATGGATGATTTTCTTCTGCACCTTCGTCATTCAGGCGGATTCGCTCTACCCTTGTCTGCATCGTATCGTCCAACTCAAAAAAATAAGCTGCTGCCTTTTCCTTGTCCAAGGTATTCCTCTTGATACATTTTCTCATTCCATTATAAATGTGATCACTGTGTGTCTCCACAATAACCTGTAATCCCTTATTTGCTAAAAATGCAAGAAATTCCATAAAACGCGACTGTGCTCTTGGATGAAGGTGAATTTCAGGATTCTCGATAATCAAAATGTCCTCCTGTTTACATGCCAATGCAGCAATTACCAAAATTGACATATATGTCACTCCTGTTCCGACATTTTTTCCTCTGTAATATCGGTTGTTCTTTGCATTTGAATACGTGACTACCACCTGATCTACATCCTGCACAATATTTGTCTGCACATTAAATCCCATTAGATATTCCAGCCAGTAATTTACTTGATTGTTGAGACTTTGACCTACCTCTTCCGGCTTATAGGCAAATTCCTCCGCGGGTATAGATTCCTGTCCATATAATGCGAGATAAGAATATGCATATTCACCGCGCTCTCCAATTATCCTTTCCTGCTGTGTATTTAATTCATATGTGCGCATAATCCCTACTCGTTCCACAGGCAAGTAGACAATCTTATTTCTTTGAATAAAATCAATCAGGCTAAATCCTGATGGCTGTTGCAAGTCCATGCCTACTCCGTTCTCCTTCTGCGTCAGAATCACCTTCACTGTCGTTTTTTTTTCATGTCTTCGCAAATCCAACTCAAAATAAATTTCCCGATTGCCCTTAATGCTATTTCTGATATCCATAAACCGCCCAATGTCAGGTTTCCTTTGCCGTCCATAGTGATGATGTGCTTGCGTGACGTACATCACAGCCTGAATGACAGAGGATTTTCCTGCCGAGTTGACCCCCGCCAGCAATGTAAAATTAGATAATTCCAATTCACTCCTGTCAATACTTTTATACCCATCTACTAATATTCTACTTAACATTCAATAACTCCTTATATTTTTGAGTGACTACCCTAAACCGTTCCTCAACATGAAACGCACTGTCAACATTATAAGTCAGTGCCTCCAGAAAAACACTGTCCTCCAATATTTCTTCTACCGACTTTACGATATCAGATGGTGCAAAGTCTTTTTTATCGTTCAACACCAGCCCCATAAAATAAAAAAGACTTTCAAACAAGGTCATACTAACAGGTCTCCTCTTTGTATTCTCCGTCGGAATACGAAATGCGTCCTCTCCCAAAATATCATACGCCACTTTCATTTCCGCACGAAATACTTTTGAGATGTCCTCAATTTCCTGTTCACTCATTCTATTTAACTGCTCCATTACATAACCGAGAAATTCTTCGATATCACTTCGATATCTTACAGGTTTTCCTTCACGATCTGTAAGTTTTCCTTCTTTCCAAATCCAAAAACCAATCGCTCTCAATATAATATATCTATCTTTCATGTGAATAGGGCTTATTGAATTTCCTGTTGCGCATTGGAACTCCTCACTCGCTGCCAAAGCAGATAATAATTTGGTAGACTTCCCCTGATATAACGCATTGCGCATTTCCTGATTATTTAATGGTGTTCCGCCTCTGTTTACTCTGTCAAAAATATCAAACCGAACTCTGTCAGGCGTTGGATATTTTATGATCTGTATAACCAACTGAAAATCTTCAATATCCGTCGCAAACTTACGTTTGGTTTTATCTTTTTCAAAATCCATGAATCTACATCCGTTTAAATCTGGCAATATTTTTAAACCATTCAGCGAAAACTTATTTTCCATAAAATGAAAAAAAGTAGTCAGTCTCTGTCTGCCATCAACAATAACCAGATTCCCCTCCATTGTCTCAGCAAGATAGATCAACGGAAGTGGAATCCCCATAATGATAGATTCAATTAATTCAGACTTCTGCTTTTGTTTCCACACATAATTTCTTTGAAAATCTGGATCCAGACAAATCAATCCTCTGTCATACCTGCGCTTTAATTCAAAGATGGAAAACTGAACCCTGTCAATTTTTATTTTGGAAGCTGGATAAATACATTGGACTTTATTCTCATTTTCACTGTCATATCTTATTGTGCCAGCATCCTCCACCCCATCATTCTGCGTCAATTCCTGAACATATTCTTCCATACAATGCCTCTTTCCATATCAACCTCACATTTGTCATTCCCATTTTATCATTGATCGGTTCTTTGTACAACTATGAAATCTCAGAAGGCTTTCAATTGTAAAGGGCAGACTCCATTCAAAAGAGTCTGCCCTTGTATTGCTATTATTTTTTAGTCAAAATCAAACTTCGTAAACCGCTTCGCTCTGTCGAGGTAGCGGAAACGCACCATCTCGTTTTTCTCAAGAACATCTGCTTCTGTTCCTCTGTACTGGCAGCGGATACAGCTGTAGATGCCTGTATCTTTATTGTAAAACATGTCGATGTCGAGGTCTCGCATAAAGCAGGATGGACATCTGTAATTTAGTTTGCCTTTTCCAAGTTGAGCCATGTTGCAAATACCTCCTTATCAGAAATTGTCTTTTTGTAGCCGAGCTTGAACATCGGTGAAAATGCATATCCCTCCTCGATATAGCCAAGCGCCTTGTCCGAAGCAGTGAGGGAAACTTTTGTCTCGATTGCCGGAATCACCGCACTCACTGCGCTCGCACCGTCAAGCTTCGCATCGCGGCATCTGTATTCATAGTTGATGGTCTCTCCGCCTGCACCCTCACATGCGAGTGTGATGCCAGTCATGTCCTCAGGATACTCTGTCGTGCCATAGCATGCTGTAATATACTCGTCAAGCGTAATCTCCGCGGACGGGTCGCTGATTTCAAGAATATTCCGCTCAATCTTGATGTTGGACGCGCCTTCCTCAAAGTATTCCTTGGTCTGAAGCTTCACGGTCACGCCGTTAAACTTGATTTCAACAGGATCCAGTGTCAGGATGCGCGTCTTTTTGCCGTCAATCACTTCCTCGGAGAAGTGGCTGTGTGTCGGGCAGAGACAGAGGTCAACTTCCTCTCCCTTGTAAGAAAGCTTCGCACTTCTCACCGTGCCTGCTCCTGCATAGTGTGTAAAGTAACCTGCACGGTACTTCTCCTGAATCAGGAACGGATAAGATGCATCCTGTACATGCGGTGTGCCGATGCCGACAGGCCAGTTTAATTTTGCCACATAGGGACGAAGATCCACAATGGCGCCGCCCTGATCCATGTTGACACAGGCTCTCATATACGGGTCACAGTACCAGAATAACTGCTTGTCTGAGCCGTAAAGGATATCACGCCATGGCGCACACTCCGGCTCGTTGTAGTTGCCGGCATTGACGCCCTTCTTTTCCCTATAATAGTCTGCAAACTCTGCCATGGTCATGTCGATGAGCTTGCCCTCTTTCTTCAGGTCGCCGTAATACTTGCAGCCGTCACTGTATGATTTATACAAAAGCTCATACGGCTGCTCCCAGCGTCCCATCTTGTTCATCCAGCCTGGTCCGACAAACATCATGTTGTAGGAATAGCCGTTATTGTACTTTGCGAGGTCGCGGTACTGGTCAATCAAATTATAGAGATAAGGGTATTCCCATGTCTTTGTGTCGTAAATCATGCCGCGGAGCACGTTCTGCGGATGGGTGCCGAAGTTTGAACCATTTCCGTCATAGCATGCAATCAGGTCTCTTGACAGATGCGGAATTGCAACGATGCCGGAGTCCTCTGCCGCGTTTGCCGCAGGTGCATGGGTATTCTGCTTGGAGGGAATCCACGGTGCCCACGGACCGCCGTCAAACAGTGTGTACCATGAGTTGTTGCAGGTGTGGTATGCCTTTGGTCCTTCCTCCCAGCATGTCGCAACCGCACATTTCACGGTCGGATATTTCTCCTTGATGTAGTTTGTCAGCTCAGCATCCATGTAGTAGGAACCGGTTGACTCCGGATAAAAGCCGAACTTATCATGGAATTTCTCGAAAACATCATTGACGATTGCTTTTTTGTCTTCCATCGAGAACATCCAGATGCAGAAGTCCTTTGTCTTGTACTTCTCGCGGAACTCCTCGCAGGGAAGTCCGAGCAGGGAGAGCGCAATCTCGTCGCCAAACTCCTCATGGTCATGCTTTGCAAGCTCCACTGCCTCATCATTGAAAAGTGACGCGTATGTCATCTGGATTGTCACCTTCAGACCATTCTCGTGCGCCAGCCTCTGCTGTGTCTTGAAAATATCGAGCGATTCGGTCAGGAGCGCCTTATCCCCGATATCCTCCTCCTTTCCCTGTCCTGTTACAGTCGCAGAATACTCTGGAACCATCTCTGGACGATGGATAATGTTTAATACAAATTTATCCACTTTTCATTCCTCCTTTATTTGTTTTTCATATCCCTTTGAAATCAAAAGATAAGGTTAACTTGTTCACTGTATCCAGCAGATACTCCTCGTGCGTTCTTGAACCCCAGCTGTCGTCGCCGGACACACCCATCTGCTTTAGGGCAATTCTTGCCACCGTGTAGTAGACAGGCGGCAGTTCATAGACATGCATTGCGTTTTCAAGCTCATGCGGCGTGTATGGCAGTACATTCACACTCAAATCGTTTCCGGTGAAACAAACGCCGCGTCCTTTGTTGTCCGTGATGCTGACACTGCGCACGCCCGTGTGATTTCCACACTCCTGCGGCACGAGATACTCTGCTAAATTTTCTGTTACTTTTTTATGATAAACACCAAGCTTCCCGCCCTTTTCGCGGTCGCAGTAGGTTTCTGCCGGTCCGAGTCCGTACCAAGTCACATTCTCCAAATCCGCATCGAATTTGAACAGCATACCAAACTCGGGAATGTCGGTGACGCCGTCCGGCGCCTGGTATTCCAGCGTCGTATTGATTTTGCCGTCCCCTGTCACCTTGTAGGTCACAAAGCATTCTGATGCCGGCGTTGTCGGCAGTACATAACAATATTGAATTGTGACATCTGTGTCATTCTTGGTGATGACTGGCTCCTTTGTCTGCTGATACAGGCTTGCGGTCTTCCACTGTGCATACCGGAACGGCATCTGATTGCCGCAGTCGTTGTCTGTCGGCGCACGCCAGAAATTCGGTTTTGGTATGGCTTTGATCAGCTCTCTGCCTGCGTACACATAGGACACCAGACCCTTTCCGCCCTTGTCAAACAACGCCTCAAAATGCATGCCGCGCACGCCGATATTGTAGGCGCCGTCGGCAATCTCAAACATTTGTGGTTCCAGTATTTGCTGTTCGGAAATATCGCTGCCATCACATACACCCTCGACGGTGTACACACCCTGTCCGAAGGCAACCTCATGCCCGCGCTCTGCCCAGATGGTGTCATCGGGCAGCACGAAGCTCACTGTCACGACATACTCACCGCCCCGCACCGCCTTCCACGGTTCCTCGCAGCTCCACGGTGTCATATAGCCAAATACGGGCAGTTGATACACCTTGGAGGAGAGCGGCGCCACATCTGTGACAACCGTTGCTTTTGCAAGCTCCTCACCCTCTAACGCCAATGTGACAATGCACTGGTAACTCGAGGTATTGGTAAACAGATTCTTGTTGATGACTTCAAAGCTGTCACCCTCCACGCGAACCTGTATATTTTGATAGTTAAATTTTACTTCCTGCATCTTGGGCGACGGCTTTCTGCTGCCGCCGTAGACAATGCCGTTTCCGCTGAAATTATAATCGCATGGACGGTCGTCAAAGTCCCCGCCGTAGCCAAGTACTTCCTTTCCATACCGGTCCTTGTGGTAGAGCGACTGGTCAATATAATCCCAGATAAAACCTCCCTGAAAAATCGGTTCCTCATCTGTCAAATCCGTGTACTTGTGCATGGCGCCGCAGGAATTTCCCATCGCGTGCGTATACTCGCAGAGTATAAAAGGCTTGCTCCGATCCTTCTTCAAAAATTCTTTGATCGAAGCCACGCTGGAATACATCTGGCTCTCCATGTCGGAAATGGTATTGACACGCCTGTCATTAAACACCCCTTCATAGTGGACTAGCCGTGTGTCGTCAAGTTCACGAAACTTCTGTGACATTGCATGAATGACAGAACCGCCAAACGATTCATTTCCACATGACCAGATTAAGATGGAAGGATGATTCTTGTCCCGCTGGTACATCGAACAAACCCTGTCCAGCAGAAGCGGCTCCCATTCTTTTTTGTCACCCGGAAGCGCCGTTTCAATAGGCTTTTTCCCCCGGAGCACCTGATCCCATGCCCCATGCGTCTCCATGTTGCACTCGTCAATCAGGTACAATCCATATACATCACACAGCTCATACAATTTTGAATCATTCGGGTAATGGCTGGTTCGGATTGCATTGATATTGTGCTGTTTCATGGTGATGATATCCTGCAGCATCTCCTCATAGTTCGGAACCCTTCCAAACCGTCCGCTAAATTCATGCCGGTTGACACCTTTAAACACAATGCGCTGCCCGTTGAGCTTCATGATGCCATTGTCTAATGCAAAGTGCCGGAACCCGACCTTTTGCGGAATGATTTCCACAATAGTTCCGTCCGCATCATACAGTGTAATCAGCAGCTCATACAGATTCGGCGACTCTGCACTCCAGAGCATCGGCGCGTCAACTGCCATGTGCACCGCCGGATTTTCGCCGTTTACAAGCGCTATTTCTGCCTCGGCGACTTCCGAGATGTCGGAGAGCGTCAGTTTTGCCCTGACAGAACCTGCTGCTTTTGTCGTTGTCACGTTCAGTGAAACCACCAAATCCGCAGTGGTGAAATCCGCATTCAGGTTTGTCTGAATCTTGACATCACTGACATGCGTGTCAGGTATCGCATACAGATAGACGCTTCGGAAGATGCCTGAGAACCGGAAGAAATCCTGATCCTCGCACCAGCTTCCGCTCGTCCATTTATAAACCTGAACAGCCAGCTTGTTTTCGCCTGCCTGCAATGCGTCTGTCAGCTCAAACTCCGACGGCGTAAAGCTGTCCTCGCTGTAACCGATATAGCTGCCGTTACACCAGAGTGCAAACCCGCTCTCGACGCCTTGAAAAGAGAGAAAGACCCGTTTTCCGGCAAACTGTGCCGGTACTGAAAAATACTTGACATAGCTTGCTGTGGGATTGAATCGCGTTGGAATTTCGCCGGGTTCAATGACCTCATGTCCGTCCCATGGATACTGCACATTGACATACTGCGGCTTATCGTATCCCTCAAGCTGTATGTGCGCCGGTACATGAATGTCCGCCCAATTTCGGCAGTCTGTGTCGTTTTTGTAAAAGCCGTTCGGCGCATCTGCCATATTTTTTGCATAGTGGAATTTCCAGACGCCATCCAGAGATTTTTTCAAGCTCTGGATTTGCTGTACAAATTCGGCTTTGCTCACATAGTACTTATGGTCTGAATGCGCCGCCTCCCTGTTTTCCTCATAAAACAGGGGATTTTTTATTTTATTCTGCATTTAAATGCCCTCTTATTTGAATTAGGAATGTATCAACCATACTTCCATTATATCACCCGCAACGATATTCTTGTTTTTATAATCATCTTCGTTTCGTGCAAATTCGTTTTCTTTTATAATTCTGATAATTGCTCCTCTATATGTTGAATCCTCTTTACTTGTTCTGGCTTATAATATTCTGAATGTTTTTGCATATAGTCGATCTTTTCGTGAACCCATTTCTGATACAATTTTTTGATATGGTCTTTTGCAGTCCTAAGCGGCGTCACAATGTCAAACTGTCTGTCCGCATGCCAAAAGAAAAACATGATAATCAAATATGGCATACACCCCTCTGAATCTTCTTCCAGAAGGGAATCTGACCGCTCGACAATGATATTCACAGCCTCTTGTCCATACTTCTCAACAATCTTATTGAGCAGTTCTACGATATACTCATTCTGTGCAGGACTTGCCTCTGTATTTTCATTGAACATCTTCATCAAATCCGGTATCTGTCCAAGTCCCAATTTTCCATAATATTTCTCGCAAAAATCAAGAACTGCATAAATATCACTCTCATTTTTAGCTCTGTACAGATTTTGCAAATCTGCTGCATACCCTTCATCTACCATTGCCATCTCCTCCTTCTTACCACCCTTTCAAAGCAGAAATCTTGTATTCTAAAAGTTTCCCTTCGTGGTTATCAGGGCGTTTTTTCCATTGATAGGGCGACGTGCCAATGATGCGCCGGAAATTCCGATTGAATGTTGACGGAGTGATAAATCCGACTTTTTCCGCCACATCTTCCATGCTGATATCGGTTTTGTCAATCAGCTCACACGCTTTTTTGATACGGACAAAGTTCACATACTCGACCGGCGTCATGTTCATCTTCTCCTGAAAGACGCGTCTGAAATGGGTCTCGCTCATATGGCACTCGTTTGCGAGGTCTGCAATCTTAAAATTATTGGGATAATTTCTTTCTACGTACTCGATTGCGTTTTCCAACTGTAAACTATTGTTTTTGCCACAGGACTGTACATTGCCTCTTCCGTTGAACCTTGCAATCTCATACAGCAGTGTGTACGCCAGCCCGCCGACGCACTCCCGGTAATAGGCGTTTTTATTCTGCATCTCCTCAAAGATGGCGCGAATCAAGGTCACAAAGATTGGATTCTCTTCCACTTTTATAAAAAACGCGCTCCTGTTGACTGCATCTATGATATTGCGGGTCTCCTGCATCGGTTTTCCCTGCTGTTTCAGGATATCTGCCGGGCTGATATACAGATACTCCCAGAATGCCCTGACATGAGTGTCACTTTTTGTCACATGCAGAAAATTCGCCGGAATGCAGGAGACCATGCCCGCCCCAAAACGGTACTGGTCCTCTTCTATGACGAGCTCTCCCGCCCCATAATGACAGTATCCAATCTCGATCAAATTGTGAAAATGCAGGTTGTTGATATTCTCACCATAGACCTGTATCCACTTATTTCCCATCAGCGCAAGCACCGCTTCCTCCCGCGGCACTTCATAGTACCGAAACTCCGCAGACCCCTTTTTCTTCTTCGACATGATACTCCCTCCAGAAAATCTTTACAGACTTTTTCAATCAAAGAGTGTGGACTCCCTGACCGCCAGCTCATACCCAAGCAGGGTCTTGGGCTTGACTTCCTCCCCCTGTATGCAGTGCAGTAACACCTTGCAGGTGAGCGCCCCGAGCGCCCTGTCGTCGAACAAAAGAGACGTGACTGCCGGCTTCGCATGTCTCAGCAGGGTACTGTCATAAAATGAAGCTACCTGAATCTGCTGCGGCACCAAGATATCTCTGTCCGCCAAAACCTGTAATACCACAGAACAGATCATATCGTCCATACAGACGATTGCGCCGGCACCTGCCTGAATGAGCTTTGACGCCGCGGACTCAATTTTTGCCACGCTGTCACAGTCCTCCAGCATCAATGCCGTCTCCAGTGTTTTGCCCTCCGCACAGAAGGCATCTTCATATCCTTGTTTTCTGGTCCGGTTGACGACATAGTTCCTGCTGCCGCCAATCAGTCCGATTCTGGCAATCCCGCTGTGCAGCATGCGGCTTACCAGCGCGCTGCAACCCGCTCTGTGGTCATTGTCCACTTGAAGAATCTTAGCGTCCCGCGAAGTTCCCATCATCACAAAGGGAATGTTCTCTTTCTGTAACATCGCCGCGCGGGTGTCCTTCACCAGTGAACGGCTGAGTATCACGCCGTCCACTTTGCTGTTGGCAATCATACGCTCTAAATTTCCTAAGTTGCTGCCTGTCACGGGCACAAGCATGACATCGTAATCATGCGCCGACGCCTCCTCGCAAATTCCCTGCATACTGTTCTGAAAAAAGGGCATATCCACGAGATTGCAGTCACCGGGAAGCACTAACGCGATATTGTATGTCTTTTTCTGTGCGAGTCCTTTTGCAATCACATTCGGCTTGTAGTCGTTCGCTTCGATATAGGCAAGCACCCGCTGTCTGGTCGCATCACCAATGCGCCCTTTGCCAGATATTGCACGCGATACCGTCGTCTTGGATACTTGGAGTGCTTCTGCGACATCTGCAATCGTAATCTTGTCGCTCTTCATATTTACAGCCCGTCGATAAACCGCTGGAATGCTGCCCTGCCAGCCTCATCTCTCTTATAAACGCCTGCGTGCTCCAACACTTTGCCAAACACAATGCCAACTTCTTTTTGTATGATCTCCATCACTGTATCCTTGGTCACATGGCCGTATTTTGGCAGAAACTCCTCCACCCAGTCCGCGTGTTTTTCGAGCACTTCGTTTTTGCGAAGGTCCTCTTTTGCAAGAATCGCTTCTGCTAACTGTTCTAACTCTGACTTGAGTCTTGACGGCAGCACTGCCAGACCCATCACTTCGATTAAACCAATATTTTCTTTCTTGATATGATGAAGCTCTGCATGGGGATGGTAGACACCGAGCGGATGCTCTTCGGTCGTAATGTTATTTCTTAGTACCAAATCCAGCTCATAGTTCTCTCCGCGCTTTCTGGCAATCGGCGTGATGGTGTTATGCGCTTCCCCGTCCGTCTCGGCAAAGATAAATGCCGCCTCATCCGTGTACTCGCGCCATTTCGCAAGAATCACGTCCGCAAGCTCAATGATTCTGTTGTAATCCTTGTGTGAAAGCCGAATCACAGACATTGGCCACTTGACGATGCCTGCTGTAATGTCCTCAAAGCCCTTCACTGTAAATTCCTTCTCGACTGGCGCCTTCGCCATCGCAAACTCATAATTACCACCCTGAAAATGGTCATGGCTTAATATCGAGCCGCCCACAATCGGAAGGTCTGCGTTGGACCCCACAAAATAATGAGGAAACTGCTCTACAAAGTGAAAAAGTTTCACGTATGTATCATGCTCAATCTTCATCGGAATATGCCGGCTGTTGAACACGATGCAGTGCTCATTGTAATACACATACGGCGAATACTGAAATCCCCATTGATTTCCCTGAATCGTGACTGGAATGATTCTGTGATTCTGCCGTGCTGGATGATTTACCCGGCCGGCATAGCCCTCATTTTCCATGCAGAGCTGGCACTTGGGATAGCCGCTTTGCTTTGCATTTTTAGCCGCCGCAATCGCCTTGGGGTCCTTCTCCGGCTTGGACAGATTGATGGTGATATCCATCTCCCCGTACTCGGTGTCCGCCTTCCACTTTCTGTCGCGCGCAATGCGGTAGCGCCTGATGTAATCTGTATTCTGGCTGAATGTATAATACCAGTCTGTCGCTGCCTTGGCGCCCTGCTCCTCATAGAGCTTCTGAAATTTGCTGATGACCTCTGACGGGCGCGGCAGCAGCAGGCTCATCACTTTTGTGTCAAACAAATCCCGGTACACAATGCTGTCGTCGGGAAGGATTCCCTTCTCTGCCGCGTAGTCAAGCATCTGTTTGAGCAGCCCCTCCAGGTCAAAATCCGCCGCATTTGTGATCACCACCGGATTCTGAGGCTCGTCATAATCGTCCAGCCCAAACAGCTCCAAAAGTCTGTTGATGGTATAAATCCTGTCCGCTTCATCGAGAAGCCCTGCCGCAATACCATAGTTTACAAGCGTCGAAATGTTTTCTGTGATCATTGAAATCCCTCCTATATTTATTGACAGACTCTCGGAAGCTCGCTGCGTTATCCGAAATTCTGTTTATATTTTGTAATCCCTGATAATCTCCAGCGCTGGAAGCGCATTGCCGTCATAGTCAAACAGTGCTTGATTTGCCCACTCATTGCCGCAAGGCCCTTTCTCCTTGATATAGGGGAGCGCCGCATCTGTCGCCCAGCCACTTCCTGCCACTGGCAACCAGCCCGGCTCCCAGTAAAAGAAACCTCTGCCCTTTTGCTCCGGCACCTTCTCGACTACCTCCAAAAATGCTTTTATAAAGTCACACTGTCCCTCTTTTGTCATTGCAAATGGCACTTTTTCGCACAACTCGGATTTTGTCGCCATGCCCTTTCTCTGCTCCGGCGCAAGCTTCTCATACGCGGCGTAGTCCTCGGTGGTATGTCCCATTGAAACCTCTGCAATGACAAGCTCTTTTCCATAGCGCACTGCGATATCGTTCATATTGTTCGACAAATCGTCCAGCGTGCCATGCCAGAACGGATAGTAAGAAAGTCCAATCACATCGAAATCCGCGCCGTTGTTCACATTGATATACTGGTCAAACCACTCCCTGTACAGTGCGTTGTTGCCGCCGTTGTCGAGATGTATCATAATCTTTGCAGCAGGACAGACCTCCTTCACGGCGCTGACGCCTGCGCTGACAAAGCGTGCAATATTTGCATAATTTGGAACCTGTCCCTCCGGCCAGAGCAGTCCATTTGACAGCTCATTGCCGACCTGCACCATATCTGGCACGATATTCTCCTGCGCCAGACGATTTAAGATTTCCTTGGTAAAATCATACACTGCCTGCTCGAGCTGGTCCGCATTGTAGTCCGCCCACGCCTTCGGTTTGCGCTGCTTGCCGGGGTCCGCCCAGAAATCACTGTAATGAAAATCCAGCAAAAAGCCAAGTCCTGCCGCCTTCACACGCTTTGCCATGCGAAGCATTGTCTCATAGTCCGTGTTGCCTGCACCGTAGGGCTTGCCGTCAGGAGACTTGGGATCGTTCCAAATCCGCAGGCGGATATAATTTGTCCCGTAGTCCTTGAGAATCTGAATCAAATCCCCCTCCCCTCCATGGTCATAAAACTTTGCACCGAGCTTCTCAATCTCATCTAGTGACGAGATGTCCATTCCCTTGATATAATCCAACATACTTTTTCTCCATTCTTATTCTCATGACAGTGCAGCAGAATCCAGCCCGCCTGCCAAACACTTGCAGTTGCGGATACTGCACTGTATTCTGCAACGCCATTCTGTTTGTTTTGCGCAACCGCTTGCGCATCTGTATTCATCATATCAGCATGACGGCCATAAGTCAATACATCAAGGCCAAATAAATGTGTGAAAAAATAAGAGACGCTTTTTAGTACTTTTATACAAATACATGTGTCTAACTACTCGTCTGGCTATCCGATCAGACACTCTTTTCCCCTGAATACAATCCCATATTTTCTGATGCGCTCTGGCGCTATTCCCTCTGCGGTGAGTTCCGCTTCATATTGTTTCTCCTCGATTTGCAGGCGTGCATTTGCAAGCGTCTGCTCCAAATCCTTTTCTTTTCTCGGCTTGTGCACCTTAAATTCTATGATATAAGCACAGTCCTTCTCCTGATTGTGAGGCTTCAGCATAATATCATAGCGTCCAAATCCGCTCTCTCTGTTGGATTTTATCGTAAATCTGTCCGCTAAGTCTACGATTAGCCCCAGCACAAATCCATGGTAAAACCGCTCTGGCGCATCTTTTGAGGAGGCACTCTTTGACACGTCAAAATTTGAGAAGCTCGCAAGCGCAATATCATTCATAAACTCGTTCATGGAGTCCACATCATCAAGCAGCATTGCCTTGATAAAATCATTGTATGGAATGCGGCTATTGTCCCTAAACCAGCTATTCACCATATTTTCAAACAGAATCGACACTTCCAGATTCGTAAGCGTCAATGTAAATACTTCTTTTTTGCGCTCTCCCACAGTCTCCGCCGCAACAACTTTTAAGTACCCGGTGGCAAGCAGGAGACTCCAGAGGGCTGTCTCACTAGATCCTAGCTGGTTAAAAACAATCTGTTCATCAAGCATAGTCTGAAAGCTGCCGCCCCTGATCAGCGTCTCTATGGTTTTTTTCATCTCTGCTTTACCAGTCTGTACCAAAGAATGAAGGAGTCCGTTTGAGCTCGTATTTACCCAGTATGCGCTGTACTTTCCATTATTTTTGACAAACGAAGTAATTGACCAAGGATTGTAAATATCTGTATGACTGCCAAAAATAAATCCGTCATACCAGTGCTTTACCTGCTCCTTCTCCTCTCCAAGCCCAACACGCTCGAGAATCCCAAACACCTCCTCCTCTGTAAAGCCAAATGAAACTGCATACTCCTCTGAGGTTGTCGTGATCACATTCAGATTGTTCAGGTCTGAAAAAATGCTTTCTTTTGAAATTCTTGTAATTCCTGTGATAATTCCGTGGTACAAACATGGATTTGTCTTGAATGTATTGTCAAAAAAGCTTCGGAAAAATCCGGCAGCCTCCTCCCAGTAGCCGCCAATCCATGCTGTCTGCGCCTTGACATCTTCCATCTTTTCATTGACCGCCCTAAATGCTTCCCGATCATTTTCGTCAAACTTGTCTGACTTTAAAATCTCCCTGTACCTCCCATACAGGTTGGCAATGACAATCTTTACCATTGCCTTCATGTCTTTCATATTGCCAGCCTTCACGCCGGCAAAGCTGAAAAATATCACAGGGTAGGTTCCCTGGAGTTGTCTGTACTTTTCGTTCTTCCAGATTTCAAGCCCTTCAAACAGATCTCCCCTGCCTGCATATTGGTTTGAAAAAAAGCACTCCAGCATACTCATATTCAATGTCTTTCCAAATCTCCGCGGGCGTGTGATGAGTGTCACATCCGCTCCGCTCTCCCACCACTCTTGAATAAATGCTGTCTTGTCCACATAAAGACCTCCCCGCTCCCGAAGTCTGTCAAACTGCTGTGCACCTAAACTGACGATCATACTGCTGTCCATATCCATACCTCCTGTGCCGCCCTATTCTAAATACAGTATACATATATTTCAGAGAGAGTGCAACATACTTCCTCTGCACAGGGCTGTGCATCAAAAAAGAGACAACGTTTTGCAACGAAGTCTCCTTTTTGATTATTTATATCGTTCACTCTGTGCCTGAATCAGTTCCATATCTTCAAAGTAGTCTATCCGCATCGCGTGCTTAACCTCCGCCAGCGTCTGCGCTGCCACCTCCCTTGCCGCCTCCGAGCCTTTTTTGAGAATGTTATAAATCTCCGGAATATCCTTCTCAAATGCGGCGCGGCGGTTTCTGATTGGCTCAAGCTCTTCCTGCATAATATTGTTCAAAAACTTCTTGACCTTCACATCGCCAAGACCGCCTTTTGTATAGTGCGCCTTCATCTCCTCAAGGTTTGCATAGTCTGGGCAGTAGCGCGCAAAGTGCTCATCGCGCGCAAACGCATCGAGATACGTAAACACGGTATTGCCCTCGAGGTGCCCGGGATCGCTCACCTGCAAATGCAGCGGGTCGGTGTACATACTCATAATCTTGGTGCGCACCTCATCTGCGCTGTCCGCAAGATAGATACAGTTGCCAAGGGACTTGCTCATCTTTGCCTTTCCGTCTGTGCCCGGCAGCCGCTTGCACGCCTCCATCTCTGGCACCAGCGCTTTTGGCTCTACAAGCACAGGATTTTCCGGCGCATAGACAGCATTAAATTTGTGTACGATCTCCTTGGTCTGCTCGATCATGGGAAGCTGATCCTCCCCCACTGGCACCACATTCGCCTTACAGAAAGTGATATCTGCTGCCTGACTGATCGGATACGTAAAAAACCCTACGGGAATGCTCGCCTCGAAGTTCCGAAGCTGTATCTCACTCTTTACTGTCGGGTTGCGCTGTAGTCTTGAGACTGTGACAAGATCCATATAATAAAAGGTCAGCTCTGTGAGCTCTGAGATCTGTGACTGTATAAAAAGGGTGGACTTTGCCGGGTCCAGTCCAGCCGAGAGATAATCCAGCGCCACCTCAATCACATTCTGTCTGACCTTCTCTGGATTTTCAATATTGTCTGTGAGTGCCTGCGCGTCTGCAATCATAATGTAAATCTTGTCATACACTCCTGAATTTTGCAGCTCTACCCTGCGACGGAGCGACCCTGCATAATGACCGATATGCAGCCTTCCTGTCGGTCTGTCTCCTGTTAATATGATATTGCTCATGTTGTTCCTCCTGTTTCAAGCTCTGTCTCATGCCCGCAATGCAGACATCCTTTGCATTTCAAAAAACTCATGTTCGATATTCTGTCCGCATCACGGGAAATTCTGCTGTTTTATACTGGCGGTCGAAAAGACCGACTGATCAGTATAAAGTCATGCACACGGCAGATTTCATCTGTCGTGAGTATCATTTGCAGACTTGGCGTTTGCCGTCTCTAAATCCTGATAGCCGTAAAACTGCACGGTATTTTTCATAATCTCACACGCCACATTTTTGCCCGCCTGCGCGTGCGCTACAATATAACGCCCATACATTTCCAGCATTCTGTCTGAATACGTGCGAAGCTCACCTCTTAAATAAGTCTCGTAGGAGGTGTCATACGACAAGTCCTCGGCTGTGTGAATTGCGCGGGCATCTTCCGCAAGATTGGGATACTGCGCGGCAAACTCCTCCATCCATTTTACCTGAAGTGCGACGATCTGCTCTACAATCGCCTTCTTTGCCTCTGAGACTGCCGGAAGCCGTTTTGCAAACCGCGCATACTCAAGCGGCGCAGTCGATTCCATCATGCGGGCATACTTCTCTTCGATCATATTGCGCCCGTTGGCATAATTTGTCTTAAACTCATACAAATACTGTAAAAGCATATCCTCTGTCCAAGTCATGTACTGGCTCATGCGCATCACTTTAAACGTCGGCCAGTTGTTCTGGCAGCTCGCCCTGCCGCCCTCATTCTGTACTTTGTCAAACGCCTCAAACTCACTCTTTGCAATCGAGAGCGAAAGGGCTGTCACGATGGGCGTATTGGCGACAATCGCTGTCAGGAGCGCATCGCTTTTTGTCATCAGCTCTTTTGTGCACACATCCAGATACAAGTCACACTTTCCTACCATATTGAGTTTCTCAAGCTCATTTGCAAAAATCACTGCAAGCGATTCAACCGCCGTGGTGAGCGCCGCTTCGTGTGCCTTGTCCGCTGGCAGGAGACTGAGCTTCTCCACCAGCTTGGGCACGTCTGCATTCTCCATGCCCTCTTCACCGAGTGTCATCTGCGCATTTTCGGGCATTCCTCTGTATAACCACTTGTCATGTGGCGCGTACTTTCTATTCAATAAATAGTACAGCTTCATCGCCTGCTTCGCGCACTCTGCTTTTGCAAGCTCTGCGGACACGAGCTGCCCCCGCCTGCGCATACGGGGCAGATTGTACTGCCCGCTCTGGGAAAAAAGTGCACAGGTCTGCGCAACTTTCCGATACCAGACTGCTTTGGGGTAATACGCTGACAGCAAATTTCTGTACTGCGTAAAAATGCCCTCGTCATCGCGGAACACTTCACCGTTCACCGCCGCTGCAAGCGCGTACTCCTGAACAGAAAGCCAGCACTTGATGGTATCCAAGTTTTCTTTGCCAGACGCGGTATCTTCATTGTTGTGCGCCAGCATTCCAGCTAAGTCAAATCCGAGAAGGCTCTTGTAAAACTCCTCAATAATCATGACTCCTGAGCGGTCTTTTCCGTGAAAAGTCTCTATCCGATCTATTCCTAAGAACTGGCTGGGCAGCTTGTCATACGCTTCCTGAAGTTCCTCGCCAATCTCGTCATATACTTTCTTCGTCACCCACATCACAAAGCGCGGCCCAAAATCATGATCCTGCGACAATACATCATCAAATCCAAAACAGTCAGACCCTTTGCCCACAAGCCCCACTGCAATCCGGGACTCGTATGCCTGAAACTTGCCTGCAATCATGGGGCGTCCATACTCCTCATAATAGCGGCGGCAGAGGTCTATTCCAGTGATGGAAGGGGTGAGGTCCTCCTGCTCGGGTGACTTTGCTGGGCTTGCTACTTGCTCTAGTGTCTCTGTAAGTGGTGCTTCAGCAAATGCTTCCCTCTTGGGTTCCTCTAGGACTGGTTCAAGTGCTGGTTCTTCTGTAGACAACACTTCAACGGCTGCCTCCCCGTTGGATTCTTCTATTGGTATTGCTTCCACTTCTGACGTATTTACAGATGCCTCTGCAACAAATACTTCCTCTTCTGATTCTGACACCTCTGTAGGCGACTCCTCAACGGATGTCTGTGCCGGCTCTGATTCCTGTTCGGATTCCTCCAGCACTGCTGTTTCCAGTTCTGGCACTTCTCCTGATGCCGCTTCCTGCCCTGAATCCTCCTGCATAAATGTTTCCGCTTCCTGCTCTACTTCCTCCGCTGGCATTACTTCTGCTTCCGGCGTCTCTGCAAATGATTCCTGCACAGATGTCTGCGATGGCTTTGATTCCTGTTCGGATTCCTCTGGGGTTTCAACAAATGCTTCCTGTTCAGATACCCCCGCCGGCTCGGCTTCCTCCTCTGGCACAAATGCTTCTAACTCGGGCATCTCCTCTGTCACAGGCACTTCCGGTTGTGGCATCTCCTCTGACAACACCAGTGTTTCCAGCTCGGACGCCTCCGCAGCCAGTGTTTCCAGCGCTGGCACCTCTGCCAAGTTTTCCAGCACTGGCACCTCCACTGGCACTTCTCCCAGCGCTTCCGGCTCAGATGCCTCCACAGCGGACACCGATGCCGTCTCTTCCTGTGCTGGTTTCTCCGCCTCAGAAGGCTTCTCACTGGTGCTGATCTTATTCTGAATGATTTCAATATTTTCACTCAATCGCTGATACTGGATATTGTCTGTCCCCAGGTATTTTGCCACACACTCACGGCTCTTTTCCATCGCACGGAGTGCGCTGTTATAGTCTTTATCCATATAATACAAGCTGCCAAGCGCCGACAATGCCGCACTGTAATGCGCATCATCAACTCCCAGCTCCTCAAAGATGCGGATCGCCTCCTCCGCACGCGCACGCGCCTCATCGTCCTGCCCAAGCTCGATGCAGGTATTGGCAAGATTTGCCTGTGTCACTGCTGCCTCAAACTGCCGGTCCGGCTTGTGGCTCACAATCGACAGCGCGTTGACTAACTGGTCCTTTGCCGATGCAAAATCGCCCATTTCCTGATACAGCAGACTTAAATTGTTGTAGAAATTGGCAAAATACATATCATTCTCGTCAAGATGTGCCACGTAGATTGGGCGAACCCGGTTATAGAGCTCGAGCGATTCCTGAAGCAGCCCTGCCGCGCGGTGGGCATTGGCAATGTTTAGCAGCGTGGTCGCATATGGTATCGTATCCTGTATTCCCATCTCCTTCATAAGTGCAACCGCTTTATGACAGTTCTCGATGGACAGGGCATATTGTCCTGTCTCCCTGTAAAATCCGATGATTTCATTGTAAAGAGTCAGCAATACCTCCTGAGCTCCCTCCTGAGCCGCCTGTGCAATATGTGACTCCAGAAACTGTGGTATCTCCGCAATCTTTTCCTGTGCAAAGAGTGTATCAAGCTCCTCTGTGATTTGATTTATGTCCATATTGTCCCTCCTCACTATTTTTATTCATTGATCTCCCTGTTCAATCCCTTCTCAGTATATCCACCGTGTGCGCACCCGCACCAATCAAATCCGCACGCTCGCAGACCGCCATCTGATAGCGGACAAACAACTCAAACTCCTCCTCCGTCAACTGGTTCAGAAACGGTCTCATATAATTTGCCGGTCCGTCCGGCGACAAAATCTTGAGCCGGCGAAGCCCCGCCGCTGCATTCAAGGCGTCAATGTCCTCAATGCGCATATAATCATACAGTTGTTCTGGCGACGAAATGGTCTTAAAGTCTTCTGTGAAGCGTTGTTCCGCCATGCACGAGAGCACATTGCGCTCCTTAAAACCATAGGTGATCACACCGTACTCATTCATACAATACGCAACGAGAAGCACGCCACCCGGTTTGGTGACACGCTTTGCCTCACACAGCGCCCTGAGTTTCTGCTCAAATCCAAACAGATGATACATCGGGCCAAATAAAAGGGTCACATCAAAGCTGGCGCTTTCGAGCTTTTTTAAATTCAGGGCGTTTCCCTGCATCGCCTTGACACTGCTCGCCTTCTTTTTCAGGACGCCCAGATTATACCGCACAAGCTCAACCGCGGTGACATCATAGCCCTCCTCTGCAAGCGCCACGCTGTAGCGCCCTGTTCCCGCACCGATATCCAGCAGCCGAATGTTGGATTTCGAACCCGTATCAGAAACACCAGTTCGTTCTTCCGCCTCCTCAAGATACGCATGGATATATTTCATGGAAATACGGTATTCGACTTGTCCATGACGTGAATTTAGCCGCTTTTCCTCATTAAATTTATTATAATATGCCTCAAGTTCTGTCATCTATGCAATCAATACCTCCAGCTTCTTCTGAACGCCGGTGATGATAGGTCCAAGGAAAAATGCCACCAGAATCGTGACAATGCCGACATCACCGCCAAGCACAAAGCCTGCTGCCATAAAACTAATATCCCACAGCATGCGCACAATCTTAAAAGGAAACCGCCTGACATGCCCTGATATGATAAACGGCAGCGCATCATACGGCGAAGAGCCAAGCCCTGCGCACATGTAGGCAGCCGCGCCCAGCAAAAAGACGGCAAGGGACGGAAGCAGCAGTATGTAACGGTTTAATACGACTTGAAAAAATCCAGCCGGGAGCAGCAGAGACCAAATCCATTGGAAAAAATCTGAAATATAGCCCAAAAAGCACATATTCCCGATCGTGCCAAAGCCGATCATGCTCAAGTCGTACCTGAGCACAAAGACAAAAGTCACCAGATGGCACAACAACTGGCAGGTGCCAAAGCTAAGCGGCACAAAGTTTGTGACACCCTGTGTCAGACAAGAGCATGGGTCTGTCCCTAAATTGACCGCCCTTAACAGCGACAGGCCTAATCCCTGCGCCATGATGCCGCACAGCATCATAATCATACGGTTCTTAAATTTGGGCGGGCGCACAAAACATTTTTTATGATTGGTATCAAAACTCATAGAAGTTAAACTCCTCCGCCTTTTTGGGCTCTTCTGCGGCTTGTGTTTCCTCCGCTGCCGGCGCGGGCGCAGGATGCTTGACATGAACCTGATCTGTCCGAATGTCAATCACCGGTCCGCCTGTACCGTTGATGTAATCTCCTGTGATCGTCACCTCGCCGATATTGTCATCCTTTGGAATCTCGTACATAATATCAAGCATAAACTCCTCGATGATCGCCCTGAGCGCACGCGCCCCTGTATCCCGCTCTAACGCCTTCTTTGCGATTGCCTCCAGCGCACTGTCGTCAAAAGTGAGCTTCACCTCATCCAGCTCTAAGAGCTTTTGATACTGTTTTAAGATTGCATTCTTAGGCTCTTTTAAAATCTTGATATAGCTTTCTTCTGTGAGGCTGTCCATCGGGCATACAATCGGCAGACGGCCGATAAACTCTGGAATCATGCCAAATTTCTTGATATCCTCGATTGTGACCTTTTTTAAAATATTCGCCTCTTTATCATAGGCGTCCTTGAGCTCCGCATTAAAGCCGATGGAGGACTGTCTGGTAAGTCTCTGCTTGATGATGTCCTCAAGGTCTGGGAACGCACCGCCACAGATAAACAAAATATTTCTGGTATTGATTGTTGTGAGCGGCACCATCGCATTTTTGCTGTTTGCCCCTACAGGCACCTCCACGTCAGAGCCTTCCAAGAGCTTTAACATGCCCTGCTGGACGGACTCCCCGCTCACATCGCGCGAGGTCGTATTCTTTTTCTTGGCAATCTTATCAATCTCATCAATAAATACGATTCCCTGTTCTGCCTTCTCCACATCATTCTCCGCGGCATTCAAAAGTTTGGAGATCACGGACTCAATGTCATCGCCGATATAGCCCGCCTCTGTCAAGGAGGTTGCATCTGCAATGGCAAGCGGCACATCGAGAAGCCTTGCGAGCGTTTTTACCATATAGGTCTTGCCGCAGCCTGTCGGTCCTAGCAGTAATATATTGGATTTCTCAATCTCAATCTCATCCATCGTGCCTGTCGTGACACGTTTATAGTGGTTGTACACCGCCACGGAGATTACTTTCTTGGCATAATCCTGTCCGACGACAAAATCATCGAGCTGCGCCTTAATCTTGTGCGGCGCGGGCAGGTCATTGATGTTAAAGACGGCCTTCTCCTTCTTTTCCTTTGGCTTTTTCTTCTTGAGCTTCTGCCGGTTTGGAATGCCGCCGTCCCCCTGTAAATCCGCAATATTTACAAAGCTGATATTGGGAAACCGCTTCTTTCCATCCTTGGTATTGTCCTTGTCAAAATTAAAGTTTGTATTGTTCAGCATTCCCTGATAATCAAACTGGCTGACCGTGTCCATTGTCTTGTGCATACAGTCTGAGCACACGGAGATATGGTTGGGCAGCTTGAACATTTTGCCCGTCTTGCTTTCCGGCCGTCTGCATATAAAGCATACATCCTCATACTCGCTTTCCTTCTCCTCCTCGCCTGCACTGTCTGTTGTCTTTTTCTCTTCTTTTACTTCTTCCTCCGCTTTGGACTCATCCTCTGTTATGTTCACAATCTCGAGCTCTTCATTGTTGTCAAAGTTGTTGTCTAACATCATGCCCTCCATTTTCCTATCAATCCTCTTTATATTCAAGTATTACCTCAATCGTCCGTTCCTTATATTCACCGTCTTTTAGTCTCATCAGGACAACTTCAACCTCTGTATCTCCTGCATAGTACTCGAGCAGTCCTTGCAGCTCATCCATGCCTGTAATCTTCTCGCCGTCTATGTAAGTGATAATATCTCCCTTTAAGATTCCCGCTTTCTCTGCCGCAGTATCCTCTAGTACATTTGTCACAAACACGCCCTCCGGCATCTCATACCGCGCAGTTGCCTCCTCAATCACATCTGTACCTGCAACGCCCAGAAATGCTCTCTCCTGTGCCGGCACTTTCTTTCGTGTCTCCTTTAGCATCAGCTCTTCAATGATTGGTTTTGCGGTGGAAATCGGAATCGCATAGCCCATTCCCTCGATCACATAGTCTGCAATCTTGCTGGAATTGATGCCGACCACCTCCCCTTTCACATTCAAGAGCGCGCCGCCTGAATTGCCGGGATTGATCGCTGCATCGGTCTGAATCAGATATCCCTGATTGTTCATCTCAAGATCTTCCTCAAACACATTCCTGTTCAGCGCACTGATCACGCCCGTTGTCACAGACTGTCCATAGCCCAGCGAATTTCCGATCGCGATCGCAGGCTCTCCCACCTGAAGGCTGTCTGAATCGCCAAGCGCCGCAATGGAGATGCTTCTGAGTGTTTTGTCCGACATATCATCTAGGAATACGGACACGATGGCAAGGTCATTCTCCGGCGAGGTTCCCTTCACGTACGCCATCGCCTCCCTGTCGTCGATAAACTGCACATATAAATTGTTGTTATCCTGAATGACATGGTAATTCGTCACGATTAAAATCTCTTCGTTACTTTGTGCCACGACAATTCCTGAGCCGTTTGCGCGCTCGTCGTACTCCTCATCATACCAGTAATCATATGCTGTATATTCGTTGGTGATGGACACCACGCAGGGCATTGCGGCCTTTACCACTGCCGTCACATCTGAAAGAACTGCAAGCTCCTTTTCGTCCTGCTCGATGACTTGTACTTGCTCGACCTCGACGGGCTTCTTTTTTTTGCTGCCGCTGGCTTCTTTTGTATCAGATTCCATTTCAGTCTCTATGTCAATATTTATGTCAGTATTTATTTCAGTATTTGTCTCATTTTCTGCATCAGCCTCTGTCTCGTTCTCCGCCTCAGGGTCTGTCTGCGTCTCAAGAGCGGTATCTGTCTCGTTCTCTGATTCATTTTCTGTTTCAGAAGCAGCTTCCTTCTTTGGCTTTTTCTTGGATTTGGACTCTGATTCTGTCTCTATTTCATCTTCTGACTCCGTCTCATCTGTTGTCTCTGTCTCTTCTTCCTTCTCCTCAAAACGCGGCTTCTGCGGCACTTTTCCAAAATCAAAAGGATTGTTGTTGGAAGCCTCCGTGACACCGCCGCTGGCATTTTGCTCATCGACATGGATTTCTACCCGGTCAAGCCACGCTGGCTGCGTGTTGCCTGTGCCGCCTAAGAGTTTGTAGGCGGCATATCCCCCGCCCAGTGCATACACCCCTGCAAACACGGTACACCCCAGCGTCACCATAATATTCTTAAACGTTGATTTTTTCTTTCCCATACCCTCGCGTCTCCTTCACGCCCTAAATTCAATCCTACTCGACTGTCACGGATTTTGCAAGATTCCTCGGCTTATCCACATCGCAGCCCTTTCCGACCGCCACATAATAGCCAAATAGCTGTAGCGGGATAATCGCCAGTGAATTTGTAAAATACTGGTTTGTCCTCGGTATATAAATCACGTAATCGGCTGCCTTCTCAATCTCCGTGTTGCCTTCATTGGTGACTGCAAGCACAAATGCCCCTCTCGCCTTCACCTCAACCATGTTGCTGAGCGTCTTTTGAAACAGGTCATCCTGTGTGGCGACAGCCGCAACAAGTGTTCCCTTCTCAATCAAAGAAATCGTGCCATGCTTTAACTCCCCTGCTGCATACGCCTCTGAGTGGATATAAGAAATCTCCTTGAGCTTGAGCGACCCCTCCATAGAAATCGCATAGTCCACCCCTCTGCCGATAAAAAATACATCCTTTGCCCCGATATAGCGGTTTGCAAAGCGCTGGAGCCGCTGCTTGTTGGATAACAGCATCTCGATCTGCGCCGGAAGCCGCTTCAAATCCTCTATCATGCCAAGAAATGACGCAGGTTCGAGCTTTTCCCGCACCTTGGCAAACTTCATGGCAAGCAGATAGAGCGCTGTCAGCTGGGCGCTGTATGCCTTCGTTGTGGCGACGGCAATCTCTGGTCCTGCCCATGTATACATCACGTTATCTGCCTCTCTGGCAATCGAGCTGCCCACCACATTGACAATGCCCAGCACCTTGTGGCCAAGCTGCTGCGATTCCCTGAGCGCCGCAAGAGTATCTGCGGTCTCTCCTGACTGGCTGATCACGATAACCATCGTCCCTTCCTCCAAGATCGGTCTGCGGTAGCGAAACTCACTCGCCACATCTACCTCCACAGGGATTCTCGCAATTCCCTCAATGACATATTTTCCTGTCACACCCGCGTGGTAGGCAGAACCGCACGCCACAATAAAGATTTTGCGGATTGCGCGGATCTCCTCCTCGGACATATTCAGCTCTTCGATCACAATATCGCGGTCCTTGATGCGGGGGCTGATGGTATCCGTCACGGTCTTTGGCTGCTCATACATCTCCTTTAGCATAAAATGCTCATAACCGCCCTTTTCCGCAGCGTTGGCGTCCCACTCGATTGTGACAGACTGCTTGGTGAGCTCCTCCTCATCTACGGTATAGAAATGCATGTGGTCAGCGCGCAGGCGGACCACCTCCTGATTTTCGATAAAGTAGACCTTTCTGGTATACTTGAGCAGTGCAGGCACATCGGACGCGATAAAGCAGCCATCTTCGTTCTGTCCGACAATCAGCGGGCTGTCCTTCCTGACTGCAAAAATCTGGTCGGGGTGCTCTGCAAACATGATGCCCAGCGCATAGGACCCCTGTACGCGGTGCATAACCTTTGTGATCGCCTCCAATGGATTTCCCTTATAATAATAATCAATCAGATGCGCCAGCACCTCCGTGTCCGTATCGGAGACAAACGTGTAGCCCTTTGAGAGCAGTTTTTCTTTTAACGGCAGATAATTCTCTATAATTCCGTTATGGACGACTGCGATCGTCTCCCCGGCATTATAGTGCGGATGGGAGTTGGCATCGCTTGGCGCGCCGTGTGTTGCCCATCTGGTATGTCCGATTCCGATCGTACCCGGCATCGTCGCTCCGCCGTGTGTCAGCTCCTCAAGCACCTTGAGCCTTCCTGCGGATTTCTTGATCTGAATCTGTTCCCCGTCAAACACTGCCATTCCCGCAGAGTCGTATCCTCTGTACTCCAGCTTCGAAAGCCCCTCCAAAATCACCGGCGCCGCCTGATGTTTTCCAATATACCCCACAATTCCGCACATAGTTATATCCTCCAATATATTTTATTCGTCCCAATAGCTTCTGCTTGCACTGCACCACCTCACCAGAGGCACCGGCAGGCTTCTGTAGTGTTTTCCCAGCTTATATCCTATAAATTTACAGCCGCTTGACAAGATCAGATACGGTATTTGTATCCATTTCCTTGTCTTTTCCAGATGTCTAATTGTATTTTTGATCAGTCTCGCACCCTCATTCTCGGACGACACCACCTCAAACACCTCCGGGTGGTCTGCCTGCGATACGCCCAAGTCAAAATTCCGGTGAAACTGCTGCATACAGGTATAATTGTGCGAATGGCGCACTTTTGCCTCCGCCGCATAGGCGATGCAGCAGCCTGCCATGACGGCATGTCCCGCATAGACCATATCTTCATTAAAAATTGCCTTCTTGACAAATCCGCCAATGTGCTCGTAGATTTCGCGGTTATACGCCGCACATACATTCGAGCAGAAAAATGTCTTGATGCCGAGTCTGTCCAGATCTGCCGCCGATTTCACAAAGGATTTGTCAGGATAGTTAAATGCCCTTGTGTAGCGCTCGATCTCACGGCAGTTTGGATAGGGGAGCTGTCTGGCATACGCTGCCGCGATGTCCTCCCGCTCTGTGAGCGCCTCCACCAGCCGCTGTATCAGCCAGTCATCTTCCGGCATCGCATCCTGTGTCATGCACACAAAGATATCTGCCTTTGAGTACTGCACTGCCTTCGCTCTCGTTCTTCCGTGATCAAACTCCCGTTCTGAGAGATGATGAATCTCGATATTTTTGTATTTTTCCAGAAATCCCGTCCCGTAAAAAAGGTTGTAAAAATACCGTTCTTCGGTATTCATGATAATAATTTTCCGTATGGGATATCTCTGCTTCTCCAATGCCTCGATCAACTCCATGACCTGCCTGCCGGGCTTGTATGTCAACAGTATGGCGTCAACACTGTACTGCATTTCTATCCCCCCATTCCACGCAAAGGTGCTGTGCACTGCCCTGCATAGCACATATGCCAAAAAGGAACCGGTTTCGGTTCCTGATCGGCTCCTCTATTCTCCATTATAACTGATTCCTGTGTCAGATGCAATGCGCTGACTGCACTTATCCACCGTAGTAGATGGTGTATACTCCTGATCTTCGAATAAAAATTCGTGCAGCAGAATGACATTCTGTTTGAGATCAACCGGTACTACCACGCTGGCATTCCCGACATGCCCGTTCATCTTGACATGGTCGCTGAACGGGAAACCGGAGGTCTCACCAATCTCATAGCTTGCGATGTCTGCAAGCAGCGACAGGATTTCCGGCAAGTCAAGCGATGTCTTGATCTCGCTGCACACCGCCGTCGCAATTTTGTCGAGCGTCGCCGGATTGAGCGTCATTGCTTTCTTTGCCATCAGTGTGAGCACTGTCCGCTGCCGCTCGGTTCTCGCGCCGTCTCCGCCGACATAACGGATACGGCAGTACGCCGTCGCCTGAAGTCCGTTGAGCTTCTGCATACCAGCCTTGGTGACTGGCGTGTAGTCCACGCCGGGCGTCGCGGTATAATTGGGCTCGCCTGCGGCATTGAGATCGCCTGTCGGTTTTCCAACCATCGAGATCTGATAGCTGTTCAGATACGGAATCTCCTCCTCTGTCACATTGATCTCAATGCCGCCAACCGCATCGACCGTCTTGATCACCGCCTCGAATCCCACCGTGACAAAATCTGTGATATCAAGATCGAGATTCATATTGAGCATACCGATCGCCTGCTTTGAGCCGCCCTTTGCGTAGGCGGCATTTGCCTTGCTATACTTGTCATTCGTCATATTGAGCCACGTATCACGGTAAACGGATACCAGCTTGACCTTCTTCGTGTCCTGATTGATAGATGCAATCATAATAACATCAGTACGTGTGTTCTTATCTAATTCCTGATCCCGCGAATCGACGCCGAACAGCGCAATATTCCTGTACCCCTTCATATTGCTGGTTCCTTGGTCAATCTTGTCGATGACCGCGTCATTGATAAAGACATCTTCCCGCTTAATATCAACATACTGAATCGTCTGCGCCTTCTTCACTGCCCAGAGCGCCCCCACCAAGATCAGCAGCAGAAAAATTTCTGCCACAAACATCACGATTTTTCTCCGCTTTTTCTTTGCCGCCTGATCCGGCGTCAAATTCTTTGGCGTTTTCCTTGGTCTGCCTTTTGCTGGTGCCTGCTGCCTGCGTTCCGGTCTGGTGTTTGCCCGCTGTTGTCCGTCTGCGGCCTGCCGTCTTGGCTGTCCTGCCGGCCTTGCCTGGCCGCTGACGCGTCCTGCACCGTCCGCTCTCTGCGGCCCTGCGGGTCTTGGCTGTCCTGCGGGTCTTGGCTGTCCTGCGGGTCTTGCCTGTCCGGAAGTTCTTGGCTGCCCGCTTGGGCGCGGTCCTCCTGCCGCTCTTTGCGGCCCGTCCACTGCCTGCCGCCTTGGCTGGCCTGCTGGTCTTTGCGGTCCGCTGGCGCGTCCTGCACCGTCCGCTCTCTGCGCTCCCGTGGGTCTTGCCTGTCCAGACGGTCTTGGCTGTCCGCCGGCACGCGGCGTACCGTCCGCTCTCTGCGGCCTGCTGGGTCTTGGCTGCCGCTCACCGGTTGGCATTCTCCTTATATTACTGTTTTTGTTGTTATCATTTTCTTGCATTTTATCCACTCTCCTATGATGAATAGGTTTTAATAGGCATTTTTATTGATAAACCCTCTAAAAAAAGTAAGAAATAAGATCTTCATATCAAATGCCATAGACCAGTTCTCAATGTAGTACAAGTCATACTCAATCCGCTTCTTGATCGACGTATCCCCCCTGTATCCATTGACCTGCGCCCAGCCTGTGATTCCCGGACGCACCTGATGCTTTATCATATACCTAGGTATTTCCTCCCTGAATTTCTCAACAAAAAGAGGCCGTTCCGGGCGTGGGCCAATCATGCTCATATCGCCTTTGAGCACATTAAATAGCTGCGGCAGCTCATCAATGCTGGTGCTGCGCAGAAGCCTGCCCACCTTTGTGACTCTCGGATCATTTTTGACCGTCCAGCCTTTCTTCTCTTCCGCATCACTCTGAACCTCCATGCTGCGGAATTTGTACATCTGAAATGGTTTGTTGTGCAGCCCGACACGCTCCTGCTTAAAGATGAGCGGGCCTCTGCTTGTCACCTTCACCGCAATCGCAGCCGTCAGCATGAACGGGGAGCACAGCACAATCGCTGTGAGCGCACCCGCGATATCAACCAGCCGCTTCATCAGCATATTTGCCATATTATTTAACGGCACCCTGCGGATATTGACCACCGCAAGCCCATCCAAATCCTCCAGATACGGTCTGCTTGGTATGACACTATTATAGTCCGGTATAAACTTGGTATGCACCCCCGACTTTTCACAGAGCTTGACGATCGCTTCGAGCCTGTCATAATCCGACAGCGAGAGCGTGATGCCAATCTCGTCCAGCTGATTGTCTGTCAGGACGGTCTGGAGGGTATCAATCTCTCCTGTCACCCGGACGCCTTTATAGACAGCGCCCACTGGAACATGGTCATCCAGTATGCCGCACACCTCATATCCCCACTCGGGATTCGCCTTGATTTTGTTTATATACTCTTCACCTGCGCGCGAATATCCCACCAATAAAATATGCTTGACATTGTAGCTCTTCCTGCGCATTCTGCGAAGCCCGTACCTGACAGACTTGCGCATCAGCGATTCTGCTACAATGTTAATCCCATAGAAAACACCAACCATTCCTCGTGAGAAATCTGGTATATTGATGGCATAAAGCACGACCATGACTGCCAAAAGCCCAACTGTGTTTGCCTTTATAATGTTAAAAATCTCGTAAATCGTCTTAGCAGTACGCTTTGACGAATACAGATCAAATGTATTGTACAAAATCAGATATCCCGGCACAATGGCAGCCAGTGCGGCAAAGTACGTCTCCACTGACAAAATACCTATGCCGGGGTCGTTCTCCTTCACATATCCGCTGAGCCACAAAAACCAAGAGAACCAGTAAGCAGCCGCTATGACCATTGCATCGAGCAGAACCAGCAGTTTATTAAAATACTTCTGATGATCTCTTATCAATTTTCTCACCCTTATTCCAATGGAAAGAATTTAACTCATTTCATTCTACAATATTTGAGCCAAAAGTACAACTTATTTTTTACTCATGCAAAAAGTCTGAACAAATTTCTCCATAGATCGAACTGTACCGACACGTAATTTCCTATCCTGTGCCTGTCGAATTTTTGTCTGTGCCGTCTCCCGCAGGGACTTGCAGAGAGCCTGATTCCCTGAACCAGCCCTGACACATAGTCCCGTCCCATTCCTTTTCTTGCAAAAAAAACCGTTTTGATCAAAAATCCCATGACAAGAAACGGCAGATTGAGCAGAATCTGTAAAGCGGGCATATTTTTATAGATCAGATAGACGCTGTTTCTCGATGCCAGCTTCGTCTTGAAGGTGTTGTAGCGGGAACCGCTCGCCGCACTCCCAGCATGGTATACTATAGAGTTTGCCGCAAATTTGTTTCTATATCCATAAATTTTTGCCCTGTAGCCAATGTCTATATCCTCAAAATAGGCAAAATGTTCTTCATCAAACAATCCTACCTTTGTTTCTTCCAGCAATTCCCTGCGGTAGATTGCAGCTCCCGCGCACGCTGCAAAAATATCACAGTTCTTCTCATAGCGGGCGGGCGCCTTTCCCTTGCCTCTGGCAAATGCCCAGCCAAGCGCACAGTAATAGTCTCCCGCATCATCTACTTTGTCCTTATCATACAGGGAAATCAGTTTTGCCGAGGCAGAAAAAAGCTTCTTATCCGTATCGTTGTCCATCACCTTCTCAAGCTCATGGACAAACGAAAAATCTGCCCGCGTGTCATTGTTGAGCAGGATTACATACGGCGTGGCGCTCGCGCGAATGCCCTGATTGACGGCGTGGCTAAAGCCCGTATTCTGCTTATTGGCAATCAGACGCACCTGCGGAAACTGGTCCCGCACCAGCTCCATGCTGCCGTCCGTCGAGGCGTTATCCACCACGACCACCTCAATCTCCTTTGTCGTCCCGCCGTACAGGCTTTCGAGACATGCCTGAATATACTTGCTTCCATTATAGTTTGGTATCACAATCGTTGATTTTGTCATTGTCACAATTTCCTCACACACACGGGGTCCAAAAGCAGCCTCGCACCCTTTTTGACAAGCGCGCTGCCCAGTGCTTCCCCTAGCCTTGCAAGCTGTGCCTCCCCGTCCGCAGCGCGCTCTAAATCCTGTATCCACTGCGGCAGCTCTTTCTTTTCTGTGCACAGCGTGCTCTCATACGGATGCCCTGTGACCGCCTCGTAAACGTCCTGATATGCCTTATTGACCGCCATATTTCTCAGGTCGAGCGCATTCGTATTTTGATACAAATCCATGCGGTTCATATACCCTGCATACAATAACGGCTGTCCTTGATAGACGCCCGACGCCACCTTGCCGTGCCGCGCGACAAAACCGCCCACGGCGGCTACATCCGGCCGGTGTGTCAGCACATGATCCCTGTATTCAATCCGGTAGAAGCCCAGATGTTTGTTGTGGCGGATCTCCGCCTTCCAGCCCATGCGCTGCGCGAAATCCACCAGCGCCTTTTTTCCTGCCTCGTAGGCATACATCTTGCTCTGGGGATTGTCCGCCGTGGAATTTTCGTGGCAGCGCCAGTGGTACAGCACCTTGGGCACATGCACGATGCAATCCTCCACGGACTCCGCCTCCTTGTTTCCCTTTTCTTTGATGAGGAGGCTGCTCACAATCCTGAGAATCAGATCATAATCCTGTGAGCCGTCGTATTCTTTTCTGATTTCAAGTTTTCGGAGCACGTCTGCGCGAACGGTCATAAAATGACAGATGTAATTATTGGTTAACAGCAAATCCAGATTAAAATCCAGCTTGAAATGCGGGTCATAAAAATGGGTGCCTGACGCATCACACTTATCTTCATCCGAGTACGCCAGTATCGGCTTGCGCTCACGGACGGCACGCGCCATCTCATACAGCGCGTCCGCAGTCAGAAGGTCATCATGGTCCAGCAGTCCATAATAATCCCCTGTGGCGAGCTGTATCGCGCGGTTTGTGTTCTCTGCAATTCCATGGTTTTCCTCCAGCTTCACATACCGTATGCGGGCATCCTCATACCTGCGCACGGTCTCATGGACAACTTCCGTGGCGCTGCCATCGGCGATGACCAGCTCCCAGTTTTCATAAGACTGTCCAAGACAGCTTTCAATCAATGCCTCCATATACACGCGCTGCGTCTCGTATGCCGGTACGAGAATCGAGAATTTGAGCGCTGACGCCTGACTGTCCGCCCGCTGCCTCTCCAGCGCCAAAGCGTCCGGCGCCTGATACGAATAATCCGCGTAATACTTTGCCGTCACACGCTCCCACGCCGCGACTACCGCCTCCCCGTATCCGTTTTTCTTACTGTAATTTATTGTCTTTTTAATATTCTGTGCCAGTGACATCGCTTTCCCCCATGTCCTATTCCTACTGCTGTTCCTACGCCTCTTCTTTCTTTTCCAAAAAAATCTTCCTGCTGATAAAGTTGTAAACCATTACGATCGCTGTCGCGATGACCTTCGCCCCCGTGTAGGCAAGGTCATAGTTTAACAGTCTCTGCAAAAACGCGATATTGCCGTAAACCGGACCTACGCAGAACCAGATGATGAGCGAATTCAGCCCCAGCCCGATCACGCTCAGGACAATAAACGCCACAAACTCCTTCCTGCGGTCAAGATCATCCTTGCGCTCAAAGACAAATTTAAAACTCAGGATATAATTTATCACGACGGAAACTGTAAACCCCAGCGCAGAGCCTGCCATTGATGCCGCCTTAAAGACTTCATCGCCGCCCAGTTTCACGATTATTTTCATCACCGATAGGCCAATAACATAGTCGATGCCAAAGCAGATGACACCCACGATACCGAATTTCATAATCTGTGCATATAATTTTTTCATGCAGCTTCTCCTATATTTTTCTCATTTTCTTACGAAATGAAACCAGACGGTTTGTGCCAACCGTCCGGTTTCATGGTCATCCATTATTCTTCAATGACTGCCTTCACCTCATTGGTCAGAGCCTCTACCCTCTTCTGGGCATCTTCAAGGCTGGTTCCCTTCACGCCCATGTAGAATTTAATCTTTGGCTCTGTGCCGGAAGGTCTTGCACAGCACCATGAATCATTGGTGAGGTCAAAATAGAGCACGTTGGACTTCGGAAGCCCTGTAGGATAGGTCTTTCCTGTCTCAAGCTCTGTGATCACATCATTTTCATAATCTCTCACGCGCACCACCTGAAGCTCGCCAAACTGCTTGGGCGGATTGTTCCTGAACTTATCCATCAGCGCCGCAATCTGCTTCGTACCGTCGATGCCCTTCATGGTGATCGCATACTGTGTCTCTTTGTAATATCCATATTTCTCATAGATTTCAAGCATCATGTCATACAGGGTCTTTCCGTTCTTCTTGCACCATGCAGCAACCTCGCACAGACACATTACCGCGACAACGGCGTCCTTATCCCTTGCATGTGTTCCCGCAAGGCAGCCATAGCTCTCCTCAAGGCCAAACACATAGTTGTTCGAGCCTGTCTGTTCAAACAGCTTAATCTGCTCGCCGATAAACTTAAAGCCTGTGAGCACCTCGATGAGCTTCACGCCATACTCTTTTGTGATCGGCGCTGTCATGTTTGTGGTGACGATCGTGGTCACAAGCGCTGGATTCTCAGGCATGGTTCCTGTTGCCTTGCGCTCTCTCAAAATGTACTCTGCAATCAGCATACCTGACATATTGCCTGTAAACGCCTTGTACTCTCCGCTCTTCGTATCCAGTGCGTAGATGCCAAGTCTGTCCGCATCCGGGTCTGTCGCAAGCACGATATCTGCATTTTTTTCTTTCGCAAGCTTCAAGGCATATGTAAATGCCTTCGGGTCCTCTGGATTTGGATAATCCAATGTGGTAAACTTCGGGTCTGGATTCTCCTGCTCAGGAACAACATACACATTCTTGAAGCCAAGCTCGGACAAAATTCTTCTAACGGGCTTATTTCCTGTGCCGCAAAGCGGGGTGTACACAATCTTGATATCATCTGCAACTGCCTGAATCACATCGGGATGGATAATCTGCTTCTTTAACTCTGCCATATACGCATCGTCAATCTCTGCGCCAATCACCTGATACAAGCCGGCGTTAATTGCCTCCTGCTTGTCCATCGTCTTTACGGTGTGGTAGTCTGTCACTGCCTTCACCTCGCCGATGATGTCTTTGTCCTTGGGCGCTGTGATCTGTGCGCCGTCCTCCCAGTATACCTTGTAGCCGTTGTACTCTGGCGGATTGTGGCTCGCTGTGATGACAATACCGGAGATGCAGCCGAGTGTTCTCAGTGCAAACGAGAGTTCTGGCGTCGGCCGGAGCGACTCAAACACATATGCCTTGATGCCGTTTGCTGCCATACAAAGCGCTGCCTCGTCTGCAAATTCGGGTGACATGAAACGTGAATCGTATGCGATCGCAATTCCCTTGCTCTGTCCGTTATTTTTGATAATATAGTTCGCCAGACCTTGTGATGCCTTTCTCACAGTGTAGATGTTCATGCGGTTTGTACCCGCGCCAATCACACCTCTGAGTCCGCCAGTACCAAATTCAAGCTCCTTGTAAAAACGTTCCTCGATCTCACTCTCATTGTCCTTAATCTTTAAGAGCTCATCCTTTGTTGTCTGGTCAAAGTAATCATCACTCAGCCAGAAGTTAAATTCATCCATAAAACCCATACTGCTACCTCCATATAAATTCAATATAATCAGTGCGTTGTCAATTTGCACTACGTTCCATATCCATTAAACCAAAAAATTGGAAATTTTTCAAGATTATAAGCAAATTTAACCAAATTTAATCCATTTTTTATGATACATCTATCCTCAGCGAATAATCACTGTGGTCCAGCGAAAAGTTTGGATTGTAATACGGGTCCCCCTTTGCGAGCTGCTCCTTCCAGCGCTCGCGGAACAGCAAGGACTCCTCCTCGTAGCGCGCCGCCTTCTGTTCATCCACAAGATCGCTGCCGCGCGACGCCGACTCAAAATGATACAGCTCGGCAAACGGCGTAAAGACATTCAGATAACCTTTTTCCCGGATACGCAGACAAAAATCCACATCGTTGAGCGCCACCGCAAACGCCGCATCAAGCCCGCCGAGCGCGTCATACAGGCTCTTTCGCACCATGAGGCAGGCGCCTGTCACCGCGGACACATTCTGCGCATAGCACAGCCGCCCCATATAGCCGAGATTGTCATAGTTGATTTTATAGTGGGTGTGTCCTGCCGTGCGGTGTGCGCCAAGCCCGATGACCACGCCCGCATGCTGGATTGTCCTGTCTGCGTAATAGAGCTTTGCGCCGACGGCGCCTACGTCGGGACGCTGGGCATACATCAGCATCGCCTCAAGCCAGTTCATCGAGATCACCTGTGTGTCATTATTTAATAACAGCAGATATTTCCCTGTGGCAAAGCCTGCGCCGAAGTTGTTAATCTTGGCATAGTTAAATTCCCCTTTGTAGGTAACAACCGTTATGTTCTTCTGTTGTTTCAGCGTGTCATAATACGCAAACACCGCCTTATCCGTACTATTATTTTCTATTATTATAATTTCATAATTACTGTACGTGCTGCGCTCCTGAATGGAATGGATACAGCGCCTTAAATCCTCCAAATGGTCCTTGTTCGGTATCAGAATCGAGATTCTGTCCTCACTTAATATTTCATATTTTATTTCAAAAATGGTGTCAAATGCCCGCGTGCTCTTGATCTCAAAATTCTTGAATCCGCACCGCGCAAGATGGTCTGCCACTGCGCCCTTTGCCGCCGCGATCGCATAGGGTTTTGCACTGATGTCGCTGGCGGTACTCGCCTTGTGCGAACGCCAGTAATACAAAAGCTTGGGCACATGCACGACCTTGCGGGCGCTGCTGGTCAGCCGCAGTATCATGTCATGGTCCTGACTGCCGTCAAAACCGCTGCGAAACAGCTCTGTCCCCTCCAGAAGCCTGCGTGAAAACACACTAAAATGACAGATGTAATTGTTTGCCCTGAGATTGTCCGGTGCAAAGTCCGGCTTAAAGTGCAGTGTAATCATATTGTTGATGCTGTCGCCCTTAAAGGTCGTCTCGTCACAGTAGAGGTAGTCCGCCCCCTGCTCATTGATCACCTTCACATACTCATACAGCGCAGACGGGTGCAGCACATCATCATGGTCAAACAGGCCGATATACTCGCCGGTCGCCATTGTATAACACTCGTTTGTATTCTTGGAGATTCCCCCGTTTTCTGCGAGCTTTTTATAGATGATGCGCTTGTCTTTTTCGCAGTATTCCTGACAGCGCGCCCCCACACCGCCATGTGCGTCGTCAGAACCGTCTGCCAGACAAAGCTCCCAGTTTTGGTAGGTCTGCCGGAGCACGGACTCAATCATCTCGTCAAGAAACTTGATCGGTGTATTATAAAGTGGTACCAAGATACTGATTTTGACCATCTTGTCAAATTTGGCATTTCGCTGCTGCGCTTCCTGCTCCGGCGTGGGAAAGCTCGCTGTACCGTGAAGTTTTTTCGCCTCCGCCTCGATTTTTTTCTGTTTTAATTTCCGGGCAATTCCTTTCGGCCCGCCCAGATTCCGCACGCGCCTGTAATTGCGCAGCCCCCAGTGCATCGTCTGGCGCAGAGGCTTCGATGCCTTCCACAGGGGATTGTTCTTGATGCGGTCAAGCTGGAACTGCAAAGAATCCGCCTCGTTCTTTGCATCTGCAAGCCGTCCTGCGAGGGACGCCGCGCGCGCCTTCTCCTGCTCATACGCCTGTTTATAGAATTGCACATCCTGCACTTCCTTATTCTGCTCTCTGCCTAGATTGTCAAAATTATCATTTGCCATGACGCCTCACACCTTTCTGGTATTGATATCCGATTTATATTTATATTTCGAGCCTGGCCTGCTCACCCTTGTCATCTGTCGCCCACAATAGCAGCTTTTCATGAAATAAAACCGCAAGCTTGTAACAGCCCCGTCTCAAATCACGCGTTTCAAACCGCACCTGTATGCCGGACAGCGCCACCTGCGCCGTCTTTTGATCTGCCGCAAAGGCTTCTGCCACGTCCTCGCGGAGCTTTGGCGGTATCTCAAATAAATAGACCGCCTCCGCACTGCACAGGCACAATTTTCTGGAAATCCCTGCATTGCTGCGCGCCCGCTGCAGGCACCACCCGTTGACTGTCACAGTCTGCTCCTCCTGCCCGATGCTGTCAATATGCGCCATCAGCAGATGATACCCTGTCACCCTGTCATAAAGTTTTCCCAGAATGCCAGCCCTTCCATGCCACCCCAGAAGCTTTTTTATGCCAGAGACCGCCATCTGGCTTGGCGCGGCAAGTTTATCACACGCATACAAATAATTTGCAGTATAGTCTGTATCGCGCTTCCACTGTACCAGATGGGGACTGTAAAAAGGGTCCCACGCCCGAAATGCCTGATACTGCGCATACAGCCTTGCCTTCTCGTCTGCCAGCCGTTTTTGCTTTTCCGGCGCTTTGTCCTGCCCTCTGCTGAGGGATTCATGATGAATCAGCACCGCCTCATTGACCTGTACATTAAAGTAGCCGGACTCGTACAGCCGAAAACAGAGCGCCACATCATTGTACGCCACTGCAAAGGACTCGTCAAAACCGCCTGCCTCGTCAAACACGCTTTTTCTGACCAGCATACACGCCGCCGTGACCGCCAGCATATCATAGTTTACCGTGTTATGCCCATGATACAGGCAGCCTGTGTCCGCCATGCCGCCAAGCTTGTGCGCCGGCCCGATGCCCATGTTCGTAATCCCGGTATGCTGGATTCTGTACTGTGCCTTCTCATTTTGTGCAGATGAATCAAACGGCTTTGGATAATACAGCTTTGCCCCGACCGCGCCGACATGCTGCCTGCGCGCATAATCCATCATACGCGCAAGCCACTGCGCGCCCTCCTTGGTATCCATGACCTCGATATCGTCATTGAGAAACAATAGAAAACTGCCTGACGCCGCCCGTGCCCCGCTGTTGCACATCGCCGAGAAATTAAATGGCCCCGCTTCATACAGATACAAAATCTCTAGTCCCGGCTTCCTGTGCGCCGCCTCCTTGAGCAGCCTTTCCACCTCTTTGCGCTGCGCCGTGCTGCTGCCGTTATCCACAAGAATCAGCTCATACCTGTCATACGCGGTGTACGCTGTCAGGGTTTCCAGACACCGCTGTAATATTTTTGCATTGTCCTTGCTGGGAATGATGACAGATACCAGCTCTTGCGGCACAATTGTTTCTGATTTATATTGTTTATATAGATTTTTGAGCTGCCCTGCGCATTCCAGACAGTCAGCAGACGCCAAGCTGTCATTGGTGTACAGCACCTTTGCAAGATGCACCACCTTTCCAGCCTGCGCAAACTTATGTTCCGACAAGGCTTCCCTAAAAATCCAGTACACCAGCTCATAGATGCTGATGCCGTCTCCATGTTCTTTTGTCATTTGCAAAAGCGCACCGCCCCGCACTGCAAAGACACTGCCCAGATAAAAAAAGGAGCACAGTGTATCCAGTGAAAAATCAGGTTTAAACCAAGGCGCCCCCCGGTAGGTGCCATTTGTCCTGTCCTCATAGCATGCCGCTGCTGCCTCGGAAGCTGAATCTATGCCGTAAAGCGCGCGCAGGCTGCCGCGGTAATCCTCGTCTGCATAGACCAGCACTGTCCCCGCATTCTTATGAAAAGCTTCCGCAATCACGGCCGGGGCATTGGGGGTCAGGCTGCCGCCTGTCCGCGCAAATAAGTAAATTTTTTCTGCATTGAAGGCGCCATACCCCGACACACTGTCCATACACGAAGAAAAGGGAAGCGTGCATATCTGCTTCCCTGCATCTGGTCTGTCAATGGTCCACTCCTCTTGCTGCTGCGCGTTCAGCCATTGCAGATAGGGTGTCCTCTGTGCAAAAAGTTCCTGTTCATACATACGTTCATACGTCTTATCTCTCATTTACTTATTCTCTCAATCAACTGTCAGCTTTTTCTCCATGCTTCGATACAGCCGTTGTCTGGAGCAGCCATCTTTGGCTGTCAGCCACAGCTCGTAGGTGCCGGGCGGCAGCGCCCCCTCCATAATCCAGTTGCAGAAGCCTGTCATCAAGACATTTGTCTCGTCGGGCAGAATCGCCGCCACATCTTTGCGGTACCGCTTCTGCACTGGCATCGCCCACACCTTGCCCGCACTGTTGACCAGAAGGAGTTTGAACGCATAGCGGGCATTGTCCGCCCCGGGCACATACGCCCAGCCCTTGATCAGATAATACGGCTTTTCCTTCTTCTGAAAATGCTCCTTGCCGCATTCCTCCACCGAAATCATGATCGCCTGATTCATGGTTTCCGGTGCTGGAAGCCGTTCTCCCTCCGCAAGCGGCGGCTCTGTTTTGACCACATCAGTCAATTCATATCCCTCAAGCCAGCGGCAGAGATACTCCGAATCTCCACTGTTTAACAGCGTACCGATAAACGGGTCCTGCCTGTACAGCGCGGAATGCCTGCTGTACAGCGTATCCTTCTCTGCCGTCAGGCGCTTTAGCTTCCGCTCATCTTTTAGATCATCACCGCGGCTGAGCGACTCATGGTGATAGAGCACCACATCATTGCGCTGGACATTGTACAAGCCGCGGCTGTGCAGCCGAAAGCACAAATCCACATCATTGTACGCCACTGCCAGCCCTTCATACAATCCCTCCATCTCAAGAAAACGCGCACGGCGCATCAGCAGGCACGCCGCAGTAACGCCGACCAGATCATACACAAAGCGGTTCCTTCCATAATAATAGGACACGTTATCGTCCAGCAGCTTGAGCTTATGGCCGGGTCCGGAGATGGTGTTGGTGATGCCCACATGCTGTATCAGCGTCGTCCCCGGATACAAAAGCTTTGCGCCGACCGCACCGACATGCGCAAGCGACGCCTGACCAACCATTCTCGTCAGCCAAGAGGACTCATAAACCTCCATATCGTCGTTGAGCAGCAGCAGATACGTTCCTTTTGCCCGCTGCGCCCCGAGATTACACATGCGTGAAAAATTAAAGTCCATCGGCTGATAGAGATAGTCAAACGGACATTCCTGCCGGAACGCCTCCAGCGTACTGCGCACCGTCCCGGCGCTGCCATTGTCTACGACAATGATTTCATAATTCGGATACGCGGTGTGGCGCTGAATCGAGCGGATACACTGCATCAGTACCTCTGGGTTGTCCTTTGAGGGAATGACAATGCTGACCAGCGGCGTATCCGGCAGACTGTACACTGGATAGGTGATGCCCGCTGCCGCATCCAGCGCCATCTCGGCATGAATCCCTCGTCTAGCAAACGCCCGTTCTCGAATCGAGTCATATGCAGCGCCCACACCGATAAAATCCGTCTCGTGCATGAGCGTCTCCTCGATTTCTGCCCGGTTTTTTCCTGTTCTGTATGCATGAAATAAGACTTTCTCAAGATGCCCCGGACAGTGTTCTCCCTCCGACGCCTTGAGCACAAAATCATAGATATTCTTGCGGTAGTCGTCGTCACCAAGCCATTCAAGTCCCAAAAATGCCGCCCTGCGCACCGCAAAGACATTGCCAAAATAAAGAAAGGAAAGCAGTGTGTCCGGCGACCACATCGGTTTTGTCCACGGGAAAATCCTGTGCGCGCTCTCGTCCTCTGGCAGCGCCTGCTCCTCTGGCAGCATCCACGTGTCCTCATCTGCGTAGACAATATCCACATCCGCATGCATCTCAAAATACTGAGCAAACTCAGCAGCTGCCCTGTCTGCAGGCCTGCCTGACTCCGACACAAACAAAATATAATCCTGCCTGAGCGCTGCGAGGGAGAACGTCCGCCCGCACTTCTCCAGATACACGACGCCAACGGCATTCTTGGCAGTAGCCGGACTGCCCTGCTCAGTCTCTTTTACCCACGCCAGATACGGCTCGGTCTGGCAGCGCAGCTCACGCTCATACTCCTCTATGCATTTTCTGTACAACCTGCCCTGTATGGCATCTTTGATCTTCCCTAACATTCTATCCCCGCTCTCTCCATCTGAGCTTTATTTTTATCTGAATTTTATTTCAGTCTGGTTCTTAAAAACGACTTTGTCCTCGTGACCAGCCCTTCTTTTGTCTCCTGCGTTGCAAGCTGGCTGGCAAGCGGCTGCGGCAGCTCCAGCACATCCATATCCACACTCAGATGCCCGCCTCCCGTCACCTGAATGACAAAATTGGGGTCTCCATTGTCAAACACCACCCAGCCGCACGCCTGCCACACGCCATTTACCTGAATCTCATCTGTTGTGTACACCCTGCCATTTACCCGAAGCGCACGCAGCTCAACCGCACACGAAAATGAACAGGGGTCAATGCGCACGCCCACAGCGCCCGCCGGAATATCATACTCAATTGTAAGATATCGTTCCTTGACATAACAGTCCAGCAGCCTGACAGAATCCTTCTCGCTGAAGCCTTCCCCGTAGTCCACAAAAATCTGCGCCGCATACTGAAGATCCGCATGATTACAGTATTTGAGCATCCCCTCCAGCGCATACGCCCTGTTGCCAATCAGCTCACGCATACGCTCAGCCGATGCGCGGCTGCCCGTAATGCGCATCTGAAACTCCCGCTCGTCCGCGACAGCCGCCTTGAGCGCACTCTCTGAGAATCCCAGCAAATCCTTCATGAGCAGATCTTCGCAGGATTTTCTCGTCTCACCGCCCAATGTATAGTTATAAAAGGCGCGAAACGCAATGTCCGCCGCATCAATATGCTTGTCAAAGGTCCACTCATAGTCAATGATATGCCACCGCCCGCCATCCACAAGAATATTCGGAAAAATAAAGTCAAAATTGCTTATGGCATAAGCCTCCTCATTGTAGTGAAGCCAGTACAGATACTCCTCGGCCAGCGCCTTAAAGCCTGCGACATCCGCCCGCCCCAGACATTCGTCCAAGAGCGACTCCAAGGTTCTTCCCTTGCAGAACTCAAAGGCAAGCCCGTTTTGAATATCCGCCTCTATCATTTTGCATTTGTTGATATCAATTTTGGTCCCCTCGTAGCGCTTGGAGAGCTGTTCATACGCGTGCATCGTATTCAGCAGATGCCTGCAGGCCGCCTCCGTGTCCGGCTGCTTCTCCACACGCAAAGTCTCCGGCGTCCTCCCGACAATCGACGTGCGGACCGCCCACCGCGGCACCCGGTCGTTGGAAAATTTCGTGTAGAGGACTTCTGGAATTGCCCCCGCCACCACCAGATAGGAATTAGAAAATAATGGAAACTCTCCCTCCTCTATAATTTCATCAAACACCTGTTTTTCATCAAATAAAAGAACCCGCTCTCTGTCAAAATTTCTCAGATTATTGCACAGCTCTCCCTTCTTCGGAAGATACGCGTCAGAATAGATGGCTGTCGGAAACTTATAGTCCGGATATGGATAGTAAAATGCATACGACGCAATGCCCGCCGACGCGAGGAGCTTCTCGAGTCCATGTCTGGTAAAGGTTCTCGCCGATCCGCCCTCGTGGTATCCCTCAAGTCCCGAGAAATACGTCCCCAGATGATCTTCACGGCAGCCCGCCCAGTACTTGAGTCCGAACTTATTTTCGATTGCAATCACCAGACTTCCCTCTGGCTTGTGATGGCGGTTACAGATTTTCATAAAATCCTCATAGGGTGCCGCCCCGCCAATATACGCCTGCCCATACTCAAAAACCCCGATCAGCAGTACATAGTCATAATCCTCGTCAAGATGCGGCTCAATATCCTTAAAATTGCCGACCATGATCGTGATATTGTCCATGTCACGGTTGCGGTAGGCATTCACCAAGCTGCGCTTTCTCGATAAATCCACACAGGTGACACTGCCCGCCCTCCTTGCAAGCGCGCCTGTGACTGCGCCGCAGCCTGCACCGATCTCAAGAATTTTATCTGTCTTTTTGAAGGGCAGCCAGTCGATGATATTCGAGCGCAGCGGTGAGAAATGGTAGAAAATTGGCCAGCTTTTTCTCTCCTCGATGATCTCTGGAAACCGCTCCGGCGGATTGTTCATCGCAATGTCTAACATCTCATCCTCAATCTCGCCATCTGTATAAAAATCCTGCCCCTCATAATAAGTATAATCCAACACTACGTTCCCGATTTTTTCCATACGTGCCTGCATATGCCTTCACTGCTCCCCCTGAACCTTTGCATAAGGTATAATCTTTTCCGAGTACGATGCTTTTGCGTCCGTGACAGATACCGTGGAATCCATGTCATAATAGCCCACCGTATTCTTGTCCGATACCACCGTCACATCAATCGCATCATAAAGCCTGTGATACACCTTAAAATCATTTCCCTCATAGCCTGTCACGCCAAAGGAAATCAGATACTCACCGCCCTGCAAGGACATTTTCTGTGTAAAGGTTATGTCCTTGACGCTTCCTGCCGTGACCGGCTCTAAAAACGCCTTCTCAAACATTGTATTTGTGCCTGTAATCTCTGTGCCCTTTGCCGTCTTAATCGAGAAGGCAAAGATTGGCGCAGGCAGGTCCTGATTGAATTTGACCCTCATATGAATATGAAAACGAAGCCCTTTGATAATGGCATTGGTCTGCGTGCCGCGGTCATCTGTCAGATAGATTTCCTCAATCTGGGCTTCCTGCGTGCCGTATTCAAGTGTCCTGGACTCCTGTGTCTCCGGTGCCCTTGCACGCTTCTGGACTGCCGCCCGGGTCTGCACTGCCTCCTGCACATCGGCATCATTCAAAAGGCTCTGCTCGGACTTGGGTTCCGGCAGCTCATACTGCCCTACCAGGACGCGCTTAAAGTCATCAATCATATCCTTTGGAGACCCTTCGCCAAGCTTGACGCCCTGATTGAGCAGGATTACACGGTCGCAGTACTTTGCGATGCTGCTCAAATCATGGCTCACGATCATAATCGTCTTTCCCATTTTTTTGAACTCATCAAACTTGTGATAACACTTTGCCTGAAAAAAGACATCCCCGACAGAGAGCGCCTCATCGACGATCAAAATCTCCGGATCAATATTGATTGCCACCGAGAAGGCAAGACGCACAAACATACCGCTCGAGTACGTCTTTACCGGCTGGTACACATAGTCCCCAATATCTGCAAAATCAAGAATATCCTGAAGCCGCGCATCAATCTCCTCCTTGGAAAACCCGTTCATCGTCCCATTGAGATAGATGTTCTCCATGCCCGAATACTCTTGATTAAAGCCCGCCCCCAGCTCCAGCAGCGCAGAAATGCGCCCATTGACAGCGACACTGCCGCCTGAGGGATTGAGCACCCCTGTGATAATCTTTAGAATAGTCGATTTGCCGGAACCGTTTGTCCCGATAATTCCAACGCACTCTCCCTGTTTAATCTCAAAGCTCACATCGGACAGCGCGTGCGACTCATGATACTTCTGCTTTCTGGTCAGCCTGAGCGCCTCCTTGAGCCTGTCCATGGGCTTGTCATAGAGTTTGTATACTTTACTGACATTCTTTACTGCGATCGCAGTCTCCCTGTTTTCGTATGTTTTGTCTCCCATTGCTTCTCCCATCTGCATGTTCTGCCTGTTACAATACATCTGCAAAGTGCACCTTCAGCCGCCGGAAGATCAGTGCCCCCAGCCCGAATAATACCACCGTCACAATCCAGAAATAAGATGTCGAGTAAAAATCCTGCCAGAACCACTTCTCTGCAAACATCGTATCACGGTAGCCATTTACGATATAAAATACAGGATTAATTTTCAAAATTTTCTGCAAAACAGGACTCCGATCCAGCATGGAGATATTCCACAAAATCGGGGTTGCCCACATGCCCACTTGCAGCATGATATTGATAATCTGCGTCAAATCCCTGAAAAAAATCACGATTGCACAAGTCGAATAACTGAGCGCCAGCACAAACATAAACATGCAAAACGTATAGTAAAGCAGTTGCAGCAGATAAACGGACGGTGCATAGCCATACACAAAATAGACAATCAGCATAAACGCCACAAAGAATAAATGGACAAACGACGCCGCAATCAGCTTGACAATCGGAATGATGCTGATCTTGAACACCACCTTCTTCACCAGATAGCTGTACTCCAGAAGCGAAGTCGTCCCGTTATTGATCGCCTCACTAAAATAAAACCACGGCACCAGCCCCGCTGTGAGCCACAGTACATACGGCGCCTCCACGCCGGCAGTCAGAATCTCCTTCTTGTCCTGCCCCATCACATGACCGAACACAAACCAGTATAGCAAGACGGTGACAACCGGCTGTGTAAACGCCCACACGCGGCCGAGATACGACCCTGCATAGCGGTTTTTGAAATCATTCTTCGAGAGCTTCCAGACCAGTTGTCTCGACTGCCACAGCTCGATCGGCAGGGAAACCAGCCTGTCATAAAACCGGTAGAATATTGCCATTGCACCGGCAATCATCAAACAGGCAATCACCTTTTTGACCGTCTCCTCCTGCGGGTCTGCAAGCGGGTTGTGATGAATGATAATGATGGCTGCAAGCACTGCCGCCGCAAGTGTCACAAGCAGCTTGACTGTTGTCTTGGATACCCCTTTTCTCATCGTTTGAAATCCTTTATACCGCCCCATTTCAGGTCCTTCTCAGAAAAGATCAGCTCCATGCCCTCCGGGATTGGCCACTGGATGCCGATATCCGGGTCACTCCACAGCAGGCCGCCCTCGTCATTTGGATGATAGAAATCCGTACATTTATAGCAAAACTCCGCATAGTCAGACAGCACCAGAAAACCGTGTGCAAAATTCTTGGGGACAAAGAACTGTTTCTTGTTCTCCTCAGACAAGAGGACGCCAAACCATTTTCCAAATGTCTTAGAACCCGCTCTTAAATCCACCGCCACATCAAATACTTCGCCGCGCACCGCGCGCACCAGCTTGTCCTGCGGAAACTCCTTCTGGAAATGAAGTCCCCGCAGCACGCCCTTTTTTGACGCAGACTGATTGTCCTGCACAAACACTTGGTCAATGCCGGCTTCCTTGAAATCATTATAATTATATGTCTCCATAAAAAAACCTCTGTTGTCGCCGAAAACCTGCGGCGTGATCACTTTCAGCCCCTCTATGACCACTCCGTCCGCGACACATTCCTCTACTGTAATCTTTCCCATTTTTTCAAATTCCTTTCTATAAAATATCTATAAACTTTTCCTCTCAATGCAAGCGCGTGCAATGGCATTTAATTTATCCCCAGATAGCTGACATTGAGGTCCACTCTTCCCTCGATTCCGGCAACTGCACCACTCGAAGTGTACTGCCACATATCATAGCGCCCTTCGTACTCTGGTGTCTGTCTGTACTCCGCGAGCCATATGTTCGGCGCGTTCATCTCCTCTAACAAAAGATTGTTCAGATACCAGTTACGGCTTGCGTACACGCCCGCGTCCAGCCCCGCATTCTGTATCGTCTGGCAGAATGCATTGACCACTGCTGTTCTTGTGCCTGCATCTAAGCCGTCTGCCCTGCCGTTTCCGCCGGCGCCCTCCGTGTCAATAAAGACTGGATAGTCAATCTCGGTGTCGCCAATCAGGGACACGACCATACTCGCCTCCTCGACCGCCTCAACCAAGTCTGTTGCCTGCGTAAAGAAGTACACGCCGACCTTGATGCCCGCCTTCTTCGCACCTGTCAGATTTTTGTAAAAATATGGGTCCTCGATCAGCCAGCCAGAGGAAGAACCTCGGTAGCCGCACCGTATAATGGCAAAATCCACGCCCTCCGCCTTCACAACCTCCCAGTCAATCTCACCGTTCCACTTGGATACGTCAATACCAAGCTGTACTGCGTTGTCGCGCTCGTCCTCCATATCAAGGAGTGCTTTGTACTGCGTGTCATCCTCATCGCCGCTGTCAATCTTCTTATTCTCGGTATCCTCCTTTAAGAAGTCCACCTCAGACTCCGCATGTACGAAAAAGTCAATATCATCAATGACCGTGTAGGACACAATGGATTTCACCCGGACATTGACGGGCGCTGCCGGCACTTTAAAACCGGGCTGCTCGCCCAGTGACAGCCTGTACTCGCCGGGTTTGATATCCGAGATCAGGATCACACCGTCCTTGTCCTCATCGACGTACACGCCAGTGTCTGCAACCTCCACAGCAAATTCCTGCCCCAAGACGGCATCTCCTTTGTCGTCTACAATCTTTACGCGGATATCGCGCTCGACAGAGCTTGCCAGCACTGTGAGACTGCGCACCGGCTCCCCGTTCTCATCCACCTCATCATATGTATTCTGACCCGCGCTGTCCGGTGTCTGTGCATCAAAAAACGCGCTGTCCTTCATAAATGCAGATAAATCTGCACCGTGCACTTTTCCGTCTGCCTCTATAATCTGTCTGGGCACACTGTCTGTACTGCTCGCCGCCGTGCCTGTCTCTTTTCCCATCAGGCGGCTATAGCCTGCAAACAGCACCGCTGCCATCACGGCAAGCAGCGTACACAGCACAAACAGTATCCCGATTTTCTTTCCCTTAGAGTCCATTGGCTACCTCTACCAGATATTTTCCATAATCCGTTTTCATCAGCGGCTCCGCAAGCGTAATGAGCTGTTCTCTCGTGATAAAGCCCCGCTTGTACGCAATCTCCTCGATACAGGAGATATATAGCCCCTGTCTCTTCTGAAATGCACAGACAAAATCCGCAGCGTCGAGAAGAGAGTCATGGTTTCCCGTGTCAAGCCATGCAAAGCCGCGCCCCATCGTCTCGACAGACAGTGTCCCGCGCCTTAGATACTCGTTGTTGATGCTTGTGATCTCAATCTCCCCGCGCGCAGACGGCTTCACGTTTCTGGCAATCTCAACAACTTCATTGTCATAAAAATATAACCCGGGCACTGCATAGTTGCTCTTTGGATTTTCCGGCTTCTCTTCTATCGAGATCGCCTTGCCCGTCTCGTCAAACTCAACCACGCCGTACTCCCGCGGGTCCCGCACATAATAGCCAAAAATCGTGGCGCCGCTCTCCTTGGCTGCCACGCGCTGCAGCAGCTTTGAAAAGCTCTGTCCATAAAAAATATTGTCGCCGAGCACCAGCGCCACAGAATCCGTCCCGATAAACTCCGCGCCGATGATAAACGCGTCCGCCAGCCCTCTTGGCTGCTCCTGAACCGCATATTCCATGTGAAGCCCAAGCTGCTCTCCTGTTCCAAACAGCTCTTCAAAGACCGGAAGATCGCGCGGCGTCGAGATAATGAGAATCTCCCTGATTCCCGCAAGCATCAGTGTCGATAACGGATAATAAATCATCGGTTTGTCATAAACCGGCATAATCTGCTTTGAGATTGCTTTTGTGAGTGGGTAGAGCCGTGTGCCCGACCCGCCTGCTAAAATAATTCCTTTCATGTTTTAATACCTTTTTCCTTCCATAACTTTACGCCAAAGTGGGAACGCCATACCAATTCCGGTACAGACGTTCCCTGTCCTGTTTTCTCGTTCAATTACTTGTACATCTCTGCATAATATTTCTGATAATCCCCGCTTGTGACATTTGCCATCCAGTCCTCATGCTCAAAATACCACTTGATTGTCTGGCGGATACCCTCTTTAAACATGGTTTCCGGCTCCCAGCCAATCTCCGCCTTAATCTTGTCCGGCGCGATGGCATAGCGTCTGTCATGTCCCTTTCTGTCCTCCACATAGGTGATCAAATCCTTTGAAACCAGCTTCTTTCGCGGATCATCATCAGCAAGCTGCTCCTGAAGGGTCTCAAGGATAATGTGGATAATCTCGATATTCTGCTTCTCATTGTGTCCGCCGACATTGTAGGTTTCAAACAGCCTGCCCTTCTCCTGCACCATATCGATCGCCTTTGCGTGGTCCTCGACATAGAGCCAGTCGCGCACGTTCTTGCCGTCCCCGTACACCGGAAGCTTCTTTCCGTGAAGCGCATTGTTGATAATCAGCGGAATCAGCTTCTCCGGAAACTGATACGGCCCGTAATTATTCGAGCAGTTTGTGATGTTTGCCGGAAACTTATATGTGTCCATATAGGATTTCACCAGCATGTCCGAGGAGGCCTTGCTCGCCGAATAAGGGCTGTGCGGCGCATAGGGCGTCGTCTCATAGAAATATCCGCCGTCCTCCTCAAGAGAGCCGTACACCTCATCGGTTGAGACATGCAGAAACTTTTTGTCCTCCCGAAAACTGCCGTCTGGAAGCTCCCACGCTGACTTGGCGCAGTTGAGCATCACCGCCGTGCCAAGAACATTTGTTTGCACAAAAACCTCTGGATTCTTGATACTTCTGTCCACATGGCTCTCCGCGGCAAAGTGCACCACCCTGTCAATTTCATTCTCCGCAAAAATCTTTGCGATGGCGTCCTTGTCTGTGATGTCTGCCTTGATAAATGTATAGTTCTCCCTGTCCTCGACTTCTTTCAGATTCTCGAGATTTCCAGCATATGTCAGCGCGTCTACGTTGATAATCCTGATCTCATTGTCATATTTGCGAAACATATAGTGAATATAGTTTGACCCAATAAACCCCGCACCGCCGGTTACTAAATACGTTCTCATCCAATCCTTACCTCCGAAATTTTTATTATTGCACTATTTTATCCTATATTTACCAAGAATGCAACCCCTATATGTTTCTGTTACAGGCAGCCAGACATGCAAAATGCTTCATGCAGCCCAGCCGCCTCCTGATACCTGTTAATATCCTAAATAACTATAGTTTAAATCCACCTTCGTGCTGATGCCGCTGATTGTTCCCTTGCTGGAGTACTGCCACATATCGTACCGTCCCTTGTAAGTCGGCGCAGTAGAATACTGTGCAAGCCAGATCTTGTAATTGCCGATCGCACCCATATTCAGTTTGTCCTCAAACCATGTTTTTGATGCATAGATTCCCGGTTTGTATCCCGCGCTCGCAACCGTCTGGCAGAATGCATTGACCACTGCGGTCCGTGTCGCCCTGTCAATCTTGTCCGCCCTGCCGCCGCTGGACTCTGTGTCAATAAAAATCGGATAAGTGAGATGATACCCTTTCACAAGACTCACGGCAAGCGACGCCTCCTTGACCGCCTCAACCTCATTGATTGCCTGAGAGAATACATACACGCCAACCTTTAAGCCTGCCGCCGTAGCGCCCTTGATGTTTGTCCGAAACGACTGGTCCTCGATCAGTGCCCCTGTCAGGGACCCTCTGTAGCCGCAGCGGATAATCACATAGTCCACGCCAGATGCCTTGACAGACTTCCAGTCAATCGTTCCGTTGTGCCTTGACACGTCGATGCCAAACGTTGAGCCGTTGACAGAGGTCGCAATCGCCCCGTCCGTGCCAAAATTGTATGTAACGCCCTGAATAATCTGTGTCCCAGTCACGACATTGCCGTTTTTGTCATAAAAATAAGTCTTGCCGTCGATGGTCTGCCACCCTGTGTACAGATACTGCGGCTGTGCGGCGATATAAAACTCTGTGCTGCTGTAATAATCCGCATAAACAGCTTCTTTGTAACTGCCGTCGGAATTTTTGATATAAATCTGGTTTCCATTCTTGTCCTTGAGTTTGGTGGTCGTGTCGGAAGCTGCATTGGAATTGATTGTCACGACACAGGCTGCCTTCTTTGGCTTGTCCTGCGCATCCTTCTCCTTGGTCACCGCCGTGATCGTAACGCTGCCCGGCGCAACGCCTGTCACAACACCCTTCTCGTCCACTGTCGCCACCTTCTTGTCAGAGGTCTCCCATGTGACGCCCGCATCGGACTTGTAATTTGTCACGGTCGCCACAAGGGTAGTCGAACCGCCCACGGCGAGATAAACCTCGCTTGTCCGGTCGAGTGCGATGGACAGCTCTTTCTCTGACGCCTCCTCCAAAATCTCAACCTCTATGCTGCCACGGATATCCAGCTCTCTGCCCTCCGCGTCCTTCATGCCTGTAACCTTGCCTGAGATCTGTACTTTTCCGGCTTTCACACCAGACACGACACCGTCTGTGCCGACAGTCGCAATCGTCACATCGTCGCTGTCCCATAAGATCGACGGAAAATTCTCCGTGATCGTCTCTGTGCTGCCGTCCTGTTTTTGATAGACCAGCTTCACCGGCTTCACCGTCAGCGTCTCACCGACTGCACAACTGTCTGCACTCTTTTGAAGCTCAAGACTTCCCGACACGATCTCAGCTTCCTGAACTGTGACTGTACACTGCGCGCTTGCCGTCTCCGTCGTCTCACTTGTCTTGGACTCTGTTGAACCTGCTGTCACCTTCTTGTAGGTGTAACCAATTGTCTGGTCTGCGTCGTCCTTAATCGGCGTACACTTTTCTTTTTCCTCGTCAGACAGCTCTGCGTACTCATCCAGCGAGATTTCCAGCGTCTCCTCGACGGGTTCCTTGGACTCCGTTGTCGTGGTGATCGTCTTTTTGGTGACAGTGTACGTAATCACTGCGGTCCCTGCTGCCTTTGCAGTCACCTTTCCGCCGCTCACAGACGCAACACTCTCATCAGAGCTCTTCCACTCGGTTGCGTACTGATATTCGATATCTCCTTCTTTGGAATCCTCAAAGGCTGTACCTTTTAACTCCGTGGCTGCCCCAACGCTCAATGTCACCTCAGACTTGTCAAGTGACACATTCAGGGTATCAAAGAGCATTCTTGCCGCCGCCTTTGAGATCTGTGCGGGGTCTGCGATCGTATTCTGGTCAACCAGCAGATAGCTCTCTGTACCGCTCACCGGCGTCTTGGTGGATTCTACCCACTCCACGGTATCCTTGAGCACCTCCGCCTCCGCAGCCGCATCATTTTTCTCTGTATCCTCTGCTGATACATTGATCTGCTTCTCTGTCTTGACCTCATCCTGCACATTGATAACGACGTACTCCACCTTATCCTTTACTGTAACCTGCTGCGGAACCGACGGGAACGTATATTTCTCTGTGGAGGTTATGATCGCATCAAACACGCCCGCGTTCACATTCTGCGCATAGATGATGCCATCCATATCATCATCAGTGAGCACAAGCTTCTTTCCTTTGGCATTCGTCAAAGTCACCTCAAATACGGTTCCTGTGATCAGTTCTCCTGTATATTCATCGGTAAAACGAATCTTTAAATCCTTTTCCACAGAGACAAAGCTGACATTGACCTTGCCCGATGCCGTCTCCGAAGTCTCCTCCTCTGTGGAAGAAGCCTCCTCTGTGCTTAAATCCTGCGCAAAGGCACCTGACATCGCTGCCCCCGACATCGCAAGCAGTCCCTCCTCTCCCGCGACGCCCATATTCTTGAGTTCCCCGCCAAGCGGCGCCAGTGCGGCAATCTGCTTATCCACTGCCCTAGACTGCAAGAACATGCCCAATATGACAATTCCTGCCACCAGAACCACGACCCCTGTCGCCGCAAGAACCGCATCAAAGGCAGTCAGATGATGGAGACGTTCCCTCAAAGCATCTGCAAAGCGAAGCGGCTCTTTTGCAGCATGGGCGCCAAATGAAGCACCATCATTTGCATAGTCGTCATTGTATCCGCCATACGCCGTATCAAAAGAGTCCTCATTATACGCTTCATGACTGGCATCATAATAGGTTTCCTCATAATACGCATCGTCATCGAACTCATCATAGTACTCTTCGGACTCATAGTAGGCTGCCTCCTCGTCCTCTTCATAGACCTCCTCCCCGGGCTCGTAATAGCTCTCGGTATCCTCCGCATAATCCTCCACCACGAACGTCTCTATGTTGATTTCCTTGGTATTGTAGAGCTCCTCTCCAGACTCGTAGTCCCCGGAATGCTGATAGCTATGTCCTTCATATATTTCATACGCTTCTGTGTCATCTTCTAAATCTGACGCCGCGTAGTTCCCAGTCCCTTCATAGTCTCCATATTCCTGCGCGTCATATGCGCCGGCTTCCTCGTACTCCCCAGCTTCTTCGTATTCTTCCAGTTCCTCGTATAAAGAAGCTGTTTCATATACGCCGGCTTCTTCGTACTCCCCAGCTTCTTCGTATTCTTCTAGTTCTTCATACGCATCAGACTCCTCGTACTCTTCCAGTTCTTCATATTCATCAGCTTCCTCATATTCTTCTAGTTCTTCATATTCATCAGCTTCCTCGTATTCTTCCCCTTCTTCATACGATTCAGCTTCCTCGTATTCATCTAGTTCTTCATACGCCTCAGATTCCTCGTACTCCTCTAGTTCTTCATATTCCCCAGACTCCTCGTATTCTTCCAGTTCTTCATACTCCTCGGTATCCTCGTATTCCTCTAATTTTTCATATTCCCCGGTTTCCTCATATTCTTCCGGTTCTTCATACGCCTCAGTATCCTCGTATTCTAACGTTTCCTTGTACGCCTCCGCTTCGTCGTACTCCTGCGCATCATACTCTTCATACGCGTCGAACTCTCCGTCCTCCTGCGTCTCCTCGTACTCCTCCGCGTATTCCTGCATTTCCTCCGAAGTATATGCCCCCACGACAGTCTGGTCACTGGAATACGCAACTATGTACGCCTCCTCATCATCAAAAGGCTCCTCATCAAAAGCCTCCTCGTCTGGCGCCTCCTCATACAATTCCTCTATATATTCATCAGTATATTTCCCTGTTTTTCTCCTGTCTTTATTTTTGCCGCGCACTCCAAATGTCTTTCTATCCTTCATTCTGTCCTCCACTGTCCTCCTTTACCCCACGCAACTCTTTGATTGCATCTTCATCTCCATGCCGCATTGGGCGGCTCAAACTGTTAACATTTACGTAACAATTATAACAAAGCACTTTCAATCACTCAACCACTTTTTTTGCAAAATTTTGATACAAATATTGGCACAATGCCGCCTTTCGGCGCACAGAAAAACATTGGTTTTACAGATTGAAAATAAAAATTCCTATAATAATACACGCAATTCCCACCAGTTTGCGCACGCTGATTCTCTCCCCAAAGACATAGTATCCCAGCACGAGCACCAGCACATTGCCAAGCGATTCTATGACAGGACCATTTTTATACGGCATACCGCTGTAGGCATAGACCGTCAGGAGCATGGACGCAAAAAGAAGCCCATAACCGCAAAGGACATACCTGTTTAGATATTCCCCCAGCACAGAACGATGTGTATTCATCGTACTTTTCTTGAGCAGTACCTGTGACATAGAGGCAATCAGCACAGAGAAAAACATCGCCGCCGCAAATCTGTCAATCATTCTGGTCCTCCTTTGTCTCTGTATTGATAATCCACGTCCCTGCCACCACGAGCACCACCCCTAGAACGTTCTGCACCGTGATTGTGTCATGAAAAAAGACAACCGCCCACACCATCGACCACACGACCGCCATAGAACGGTTTGCGTATGCCACAGAAAGTTCAAAGCGCTTGATCATCTGCTGCCACAGGACTGCATACACGCCCAGTATCACAAATTCCATTCCAAAAAAGAACAGAAAGCGCAGCAGATTGTCCCCGCTTGCAGACGCCTCCTTGGACATGACGCTCGAAACTGTATAGAGGACAATCACCCCCTGCAACAACAGCACATTCTTTAATTTTTCAGCCTTTTTCATGGACTTTTTCATCACGCCGCTCCTCAGCCTCCCGCCTCTATTACGTCCTCGTCAAGAAGCCCTTGTTCTTTATATACCCAATAGTAATTGTAATCCATATAAATAAAATAATTTTGCACAAAACGGAACAGGAAGTACCCTTCCTCCTCCATACTCCCTCTCATCTGTTTGCCGCTAAACAGCACGACAAACGCACATTTCTCATTGCGGGCGCACCGTGCCACCTCCGCCACATCATACGCATATGGATCTCCCTCCATCGCATCATAGAGCGCATTCTGGAAATTCCACGCCGGTTCCACCATATTCCTGCCATACGGTGTATAGATATCCGCTGTATACTGCCTAAGATACGGCAGCAGCTCTGACGGCAGTACTGCGACCGGCTTATAATTGTCAAGCTTGATCGCGTCCGCCACATCAATCACCTCCTGCGGGATATGATAGGCATTGGACGCCTTGAAATAAAGCGTCTTTGTATAGACCAGATCGCCTTGAAGTATAAATATCAAAACAGCCATCACAAAAACCAGTGCCTTTGACACCAGCAGCCGAAAGCGCGTCATCAGCCTCACCGCGCTGTAGCACACCAGCACGCCGACCGGCAGCGACCACAATACACGGTAATAGACATCTTGGTCGATCTTCATTCCAATCCACGCGTAGACCGGACATAAAAAGACCACCACCAGCGCCGCCACCAGATACAGCAGCACGACGCGCACCTTCCTGTCCTTTTCCGTCACCCACAAAAACAGCAGCGCAATCAGGAACAGGGGAATCAAAAAGCTGTCTCCATTATATAAAAGCACATCTTCCGCGACCGCCTTCGTGACCGCCATCAATTCTTCCAACATCATGACTCTCCTATTTTACGATAAAAAAGCACAGTGCGAGCAGCAGACAGGGCACGCAGCACAGAAACAAGTCAACACCATACCGAACACTTTTTTTCTTGATGCCAATGAGCACTGCCGCAATGCCTGTTATCGTAGGGACCACCATAAAGGAGACGCTCGTCGCAAGGACCGCCGACACGCACACACAGAGAAACAGCATCCACATTCCCTGACTGACACTCTCCTGCGCCAGATACAGCAGACACAAGAACATTGCCGGAATGACCATGCCTGCCATCAGTCCCTTTCCCTGCCAGATTCTTGTCATGGCAAAGGTCTCTGTCGTGTACAGTGATACATTGCCGTACAGAAACCACACAGCGATTAAGATCATAAAAACCGGCTTATAATTCTTGCGGTTCCACAAAATCCTGCTGGCAATCTGGCCATAGACACAGTACATAAACCCCAGCCACACCCATGCGAGCACCGTGTGCGCCACGACTGCCGGTGCTATCCCGCTCAGCCTCGACAGCCACGCCTGATAGACTGGCGTCGGCGAGAAGGCATGTCTGACGTCGAGCGGATAGATAAATCCTGTGTATGCATCTCGCAGATACATTGTATCAAACGTATTGGTCAGCACTGCCGTTGCAATATAATACGCATCATCTCCGTCATAATGCCAGTAAAGAATTGCATACACCATCTGGAATAAGACAATCAGGTAAAAGACACACCACCCCAGTTTTACATGAAGCGGCATTTCTTTTAACTGCCTAACCTCCGCAAGATAACACCGCCAGAGCTGCCGCCCCTGCCAGAGCGAGAGCAGCAAGACCAAAGCGACAATGCAGGTATAGACAATCACCAACAGCGTAAAACTCTGTTCTAACAAAATAAATGGCACTGCTGTCAGCTCAAACAGAAAAAAGCTCACAAACCACCCGCAAACATACGTCATTGCGGGTGTCTTTTGTAAGCGGTTCATATGTTTTACAGGTATAAAACCAAGAAAAAACGGCACTGGCAGCACCAAAGCCAGCAGTATCCCCCACCTTATCATCTCCACGTGACCTGCTCTCCTACCTTTCTTTTCTCAATTCTTTTCTCAATGCCTGTATCGTTCCCCGTTTGGGCTGTTTATATTCCGCAGAATGCGGTTAACCTAGTTCCTTCTCACCAAAATAGAGCGACAGTTCTGCCGCGATATGTTCGCCCAGCACAATATTTCCGTTGTCCTTTGGATGCAGTCCGTCCCTCAGATAAAAGTCCGACGACTCCTTGTCCGAGCAGTCCATCAAGCCGGTTTTGTATAAATCAATGACATGAAATCCAAATTCCTTCGCAAGTTTGCGCTGTACCTCCATGTAATCATTGAGCGTCGGCTGTCCGTTGATGTCCGAATAGTTACACGTTACCTTCTTTGCGTTGTTGTAGGTCGTCACAAAGAAAATCTGCCTGTCGCCATAATACTCCTGAAGCTGCTTCATAAAATACCGCACAGACCCGCAGTAGCCTGCTGTGCTCAGCTTGTCATTCACATCTCCGAAACGTTTGTTTGCCGGTGTGCTGAGATAGTCGTTCACGCCTGCAAACACCACGATGATGTCAGAATCCACGTTTGTGACATTGCCAAAATTCAGCGCAAGAGAGAGAGCCTCGTCCCCATAGACGGAGAACATACGCCCGCCCATACCATGATTGAGCACCTTCTTGAAGTGAAGATACGAGTCCGCATATGTGACATAGCTAATCCGGTTTCCGTTGGTGTCCACGGCACTCGTGATGCCCTCCGTGATACTATCCCCGATAAATACAATATTCTTATTGCTGAAATCATAGGCATTGTTCGCGAGAATCTGCCTGTCCATCTGGTTAATTCTCGAAGTCTTGTCCTTAGAGTTTTTCAGCGTATACAACAGCTCTCTCGCCTCCGCGAAATTTTTCTGCTGCTCTCTGCGCGCTTTGAGCTCTCCCTCCGAGAGTTCGGAAATATTTTCCTCCTCCTCCGTGGTGCTCTCCTGCGTGTCAGACTGCTCTGGCTGTTCATTTTCCTGTTCAGACTGTGCTGTCTCCTGCATTGCGGACGTCTCTGTCTGTGTTGTTGTCTCCTGCTCAGATGTTGGGCTTGTCTCCTCGCTGGAAGGCTCACTGTCTGCCGTTACCGTTTCGTAACAGATGCAGCCCTCAACACACCCAGTCCGGTTTTCATTGTCCCTCACAATGACCGCCTCGCCCACGAGGTCTGTCCGCTCTCCACATGCAGAAAGCATGATTGTCATTGCCATTAACATTGCCGCCACTGATTTCTTTTTCATTCTTTTTTCTCCTCTTATACCATTTATAAGCTTTAAGGCAAGAGTTCTATCTCAAATTCACGGTACGATGCGTTTCAGACATTCGGCCTCCTCAAATCGGCTGCCGGACAGATAAAACGCAGCAAGCTCTTCACTCCTCTCATCCAAAAGCTCAGCACGGGCAGCAAGATTTCCGGGATGGAACATCAGTTCCAACGCCTGCTCTCTCCTGTCCGCATAAGTTCTGTATGCCGGAAGCAGTGCCTCTACTACCTCCGTTTTCATTTCACAGGTATAGAACATACCGAAAAATACCGGCACCTCTATTCCCTTTTTTTGCAGAATTTTTTTATTTCGTTCTGCATGTATATTTAGGATACACCACTTCACCCAGTTGATCCACGGCACGCCCCTGCGCATCTTTTTGTGATGCAGCAGCGGTGTTAGCGGGTCTGCTGGCACGCGAAGCTGGTGAATGCCAAGGTGTTCAAATTCCCTCTCCAATAATACTTCCATCAGACTGTCAAACACAAGAGGAATCATATGGTAATGCTGATGAGAGTCGATCGCTGAGATCCTGAAATCATGCACTGCCGTCACAGCCCGAAGCTGCGCTGCAATCTCTAATTTGAGCTGTCCTGCAAGATTTTGCCGCCCAGCTCCTCTCTTCATATAATTCCATCGGAAAAACTGTATAAATGATTTATCAAAAAAACCGGTATCATCTACCAAATCTGGCACGTTGTCCGCCCCGGCAAGCGGTCTGCCCTCCACAAAATTCAAATGCAGAACACGCCGAATCTGTGTCCCGTCAGGATCTGCCTGATTCAGAAGCGCAAGCGACGCTGGAAGTGCAGGCGCGTTTGGCAGTATGCTGACACTGTTGAGCACCCCTTCCCGAAAACAGCTCAAAATCCGTTCGGACTGCGCTGCCGTCACGCCAAAATCATCGGCATGAAACCAAATCCTTCTATTCATAAATCCTTCCTTCGCTCTCTGCGAATATATCTGAAAAATTTTATATTTGTCGTCACATACCGCTTCCACAGCCGCCGCGGGTCCTGCATCAGCCTGTACAGCCATTCCAGACAGAGCATCTGCATGATGCGCGGCGCCCGTCTGATCGTACCTGCCAGATAATCAAAGCCTGCCCCCACACCAACAGACACCGCATTCAGCCTGCCGCGGTGGGTATACATCCACTCCTCCTGCTTCGGCGCGCCAAGCCCCACCCAGATAAAGTCTGGTCTGGCGTCATTGATCAGTGCCATCACCTCCCTGTCCTCCTCCTGCGTGAGCGGCCGAAACGGCGGCGCGTACATTCCCGCGATCGCCACCCCCGGATAATCCCGCCGGAGTGCCACCCGCATCGCCTCCAGCGTCTGCGGCGTCGAGCCATAGAAAAAATGACGGTATCCATTCTGCGGCGCTCTTCGAAACAATTCCGCCATCAGGTCAGGTCCTGTGACCCGCTGCGCCTCCTGAAAACCTGCACGCCTGCTGTAGACGGACAGCGGTGCCCCGTCAGGCAGCGCCATCGCCGCACTGTTTTGTATCTTCCGGTATGCTTTGTCCTCATACGCCATCACGGTTGTGTGCACGTTGGCGACGCAGATATAGCTGCCCCGCAGCGCATCGAGATGGCTGCCAAGATAGTCTAGTGTTTTTGCCATATCCGTCACATTGATATTCGTCTTTAAGATCTCACAATACTGTAGTTCTGACACGCTATCTCGAACCCTTTCTTCCCAGAACGGTAAAAACCGTCATAAACAAAATTTTGATATCAAGCCCCAAAGACCAGTTATCAATATACTCTAAATCCAGCTTCACAATCTCCTCAAAGTCCTGTATATCACTCCTGCCGCTGACCTGCCACATTCCTGTGAGTCCCGGCGTGATACTCATGCGCCGCCTGTAATATCCATTGTACTGTTCAAACTCGTCCTCCGTCGGCGGGCGCGTGCCGACCAGACTCATATCCCCGACCAGTATATTCAAAAACTGCGGTGTCTCGTCAATGCTCGTCTCTCTGAGAAATCTGCCGACCTTCGTGATGCGCGGATCATCCTCCATCTTGAACATCAGCCCCTTCACTTCGTTTTGCGCCTCCAGCTCCTTCTTGCGCGCCTCTGCGTCCGTGTACATCGAACGGAATTTCCAGATTTTAAATCGCCGCCCGTTTTTGCCGATGCGCGTCTGTGAGAAAAAGACAGGCCCCGGCGAGTCCAGACGAATCGCAAGCGCCACAAAGGGCGTGATCACAGCCGTTGCCGCAAGCCCGACAAGCGCCCCGATAATATCCACAAAGCGCTTGACTAAAAGCCGCCTCGAGTCCATCGTTTTCAATGCAAACGAAATCACGCTGTAGCCTGCCATCTGCTGCACATACGTGTTGGGATTCGAGCGGTTAAAAAGGTCTACATTGTAGTGGCATGTAAGCCCCATCTCCTCAAATTTACAAACCATGTCTCGAATCTCCGTGACCGGAACGCCCGGCAGACAGATAAACACTTCGTCCACTGTCATCTGTACGACAGTCTCATAAAGACTCTCCCTCGATGCCACAATCGGCACCCGGCGGACCGTACTGCCCTTTTTGTCTGCATCGTAAATCACCGCCGCTGTGATATCATAATACCACTCCTTGCGCTCAATGAGATTCCCCAGAAGCTCCTCTGCCATGCTGTCCAGCGCAATCACCAGCATTTTCTCGGCGCTCGTGCTCTTCCGGTAGTATTTCCAGATCGCCTTCTTAAAAACCATGTGCAGCACATAGGCAATCCCGATATTCAAAACTGCAAAAAAACCATATACAGAGCGCGAAAACGCATACGACTGCTGCGTGAGATACAGCACCATCACCAGTCCCATGACAATAATCACAGTGTATCGTACTGTATAGTAAAATTCCTGATAATATCCTCTTGTAAAAAAGTTTCTGTTGGCATCGAGAAACATATTGTAAAGAAGGCACAAAACGACAATGTATGCCCCCACCATAAGGTGAAACTGCTTGGGATAATTCTCGTAATGAATGATATTAAACCGAATGAACAATGCCAAAGCATAGGAGACGACAGCGCTCAGAATATCGATGAGCAGAATGCTGTATGTCTCTATCATTTTGTTTTTCCTTCTGACGTTCTCCATTTTAATCCCTCAAACCATCTGCCAATACGCTACATTATATCACGTTCCGCATTCTTTGTCAAAAATCCGGGTTGTATGCCCCGCGGTAATTTCTAAACAAAATCTTCACCAGCTCACTGTTTCCCTTAAAAAAGCTAATCTTCGTGGGCACCTTTCCCTTTTTGGGATACACCCGCATCACAGGCAGCTCACACGCCCTGTAGCCAAGCTGCGTCGCCCTGACAGACAGGTATGCAAGCAGCTCGTAGGTCATAAAAATATCGCGCAGCGGCGCCACGCGCCCGTCTTGCAGATACCTAGCCGAGTATGCCCGGAAAGCGTTGGTCGTGTCCGTAAAACGTTGCCCTGCGGTCAGCGATATCACCGGCGCATGAAGCAGACGCACCGCAAGCAGCCTGCTAAGCGGGGTGTTGACTGCCCTTCCGCCTTTGAGAAAGCGCGAGCCCTGCACAAAGTCATATCCCTCCTCTAGCTTTTGTATAAAGCGCGGAACGTCCTCGATACTGTCCTTGTAATTCCCGTCTATGGTGATTATGCCCTTGTAGCCTCTTCGGAGTGCCCAGTAAATGCCCATTCGGAGCTGTGCGCCCTGCTTTCCTTTGTCCTTCTTGACAAGCAGTGTGTTGACTTGCAGTTTTTTTAATTTGCGTTCCTGCAAACTGCCGTCCGTCGAACCGCCGTCGCAGATCACGAGATCTGCGCAGTCCGCGATCTGATGTTTATACGCGCGGTAAAGTTCTTTCAAGATGCGCTCGCCCTCATTGATCACAGGAATCAGCACCACATACTCTTTGCTTTTGGGTGCGTACTCCTCATATGAAAAGGCTGGAACGCCCATTCTTCCTCCATAGTTCATGCAAACATCTCCCTTCCATACGCCAATATCTCATCTAACAGCGCAAGCCGGTCCACACCGTCCTCCGATTTTCCCATCTCCACCGACACATAACCCTGATAGCCCTGTTCTCTCAGAAATGCAGCCAGCTCCTGATGAAATCCTCGCCGGTCCGCGCTGGTCACAATAGGTTTCAAAAACGGCTCACTCAGATGCACATGGCTGATTAGCGCCGCGCTGCCCTCAAGCACCTCGACGCGCTCTTTGTTCTCAAGCATTGTCCCGATATCGAGGTTGAGGCGGAAGCCCTCTGACGCCACCTCGCGAATGAGCTGTATCGCTTCTTTTGTCGTATTGATATAGTTCGTCTGATAGATTGCAGGGTTTGCCTCCATGCCAAGCACGGTCTGCCGCGACGCCGCATAGCTGCCAAGCTGCCTGAAAAAGTCTGTGCCCTGCTGCCACAACACACGGTCTGCCGGGTCTGGAATCACTCTGTTTTTCGGACTGCCAAACACGAGATGCGCACACTGGACAGCGCTTGCAAAATCAACTGCCTTTTTTGTATATGCAAAAAGCGTCTGCCGCTGTGCCTCGTCTGCAAACAGCTTCTCCGTCCTGCCAAACCAGATTGACTGCATGGACGGCATATCAAAGCCCTCCGCGCTGGCAAACGCCTGCCGCCACGCGCGCGCCGCATCCAGATTTTCATAGGGCGCCGTCTCAAAAAAGCGCGTCGGCGCAAACTCCAGCCCTGTGTAGCCATATTTTCGCATCAGCGCATAGACCTGCGCATCTTCTGCGGCGGTCCATGCAATATTGGATATCGAAAGCCTCATCGCTGTTCTCCCTCTTTGATCATGTGCTCCACAAACATTTTCACGTCCTTCAGAACTGCTTCCTTGTCATAAATATAGCCGTCCTTACCGCCAAATTTCGACGCGTATGTAGTCCTGAAATCATATTTTGCCGGGACACCCTTCAACTCATTTTTAAAGACCTCTCCTGTCAGCGCCTTGTACAGCTCTGCGGCAGACACCGGCTCTGTCGCGATATTCAAAAGTGGGATATCCTCGTTGAGCGCCGTCTGGATATCCTCCCAGAGCCGCCCTAAAGAATAGAACTGGAACGTGCTGCGGCTGTCCGTGAAATTGAGCGCCGTAAAGCCGAGCTTCTTAAACTTTTTCTTTAAGAGCTCCCGCTTCTCCTTATCCAGCTTCCTGCATTTGTAGAAGCCATTTGGCGCCGGCTCGTAGCAGTCCTCGAGCATGATGCCGTCCCCCGCCTTTTCAAGTATTTTGAGCTCCTGATACTTTTCCTTTTTCAGCATTGTCGGAATCACGTTCATATAGTCATAAATAAAATTTTTCTTGATATTGTAGCCATAAAGTCCCGGAAGCCTGACGATGAGCGCATTTGGATACTGCTTTCTCGCCCACGCCTCAAGATAGTAACGGTTTAACCCATAGGGATTGATGCCGTTGCCTGCCCCGCCCTTCCCGTCGGAAAACACAGAGTCCGTCTCATCTACCCCCACAGGATTTTTATAGACATCAATCGTGGAGATCAGCACAAGCCGCTGCGGATTGATCGCCTTGATGTTCGCCTCCGCTGCCAGAATCTGCTCGAGATCCTGTTCCGGCGCACTGTTTGCAAGGTACTTCTCCGCACGCACCCCTGCATAGATGAGCACCTCTGGTTCCAGCCCGTATGCCCGCTCTATATTTTGCGAGTTGAACACTCCCTTGATGCGGTTTCTAGCCCTCGAATAAAGATTGCTTCCTACAAATCCTGAATAACCAACCAATGCTACCATAGTACCCCTCCATCTTTCAATTTATAATACATTATTTACATTTTTTCTATACTCTCAAAGCTGTATTTCTTGCGGCGGAAAACCAAATCCACCAAAATCTGCAAATATTTGATAATGATGGTCAGAATGCCAAACAGCCCAAAAAAGGCAAACGACATAAAAAATATCGTCGTCGTCCACCCCGCTACCGGCGTGCTGAACAAGTACACGACTGCGGAGTACAGCGCAACCAGCACCGCAACCGCCATCATGAGCACCGTCATCGTCACCGCAAAACGGTAGCCGAGCTCTGTGAACAGAATCATGCTGTTGACCGCAAGGTCTGTGCGGTACTTGCGCTCTGCCCGGTCCTCTTTCGGCGTTTGGACATCTGCCGCCTCATAGCGGATATTGGCTGTTTTCAGCCCGCAGTTTGCATACACCGCCTTGCGGTACGGGACGGACTTGTTCATGCTGCTGATCCGGTTAATCACCCTGCGGCTTAACACCCGGAAGCGCTCTGTTTCAAGCCGGTACGAAAAGTCCGTAAAACGGTTAAACACACGATAGAATATGCTCGAGGTCAAACGCTGGCGCCTGTCCGGTGAGGCGCTCACAATATCATACCCCTCAAGGGATTTGTGATAGACACTCAGAATCACCGGCGCCGCAAAATCCGGGACGCAGGCGTCAAACTCCAGCACAAAATCCCCGATTGCTAAATCCATACCCGCATTCATCGCCGTCTCCACCCCGTGAAAATAGCTCATGTTCAGCACCGTGACCGTCGTGCTGCGGGCTTGCCTGCCAAGTTCGCGTATGATTTCGACGCTGTTGTCCTGCGAATAGTCATTTACACAGATAATCTCCGCGTGCTCAAAATGTTCCTCTAGCACCTTTAGCACCGTGGCAAGAAACGCGCCGACCGACGCCGCATCGTTGTGCACATAGAGCACCGCAGACATAAAATTCTTTTCCTTATTTATCATGTGCTATACCCCTTCCAATATATCGTCAAGGTCATATACTGTATTAATTTTTCCCGACAAAACCCCGACAAATGTCGGATTGGCCGTGTATGTCCGAACAACTGTCGGTCTCGAGTCATCAATCTCCGAGCTCATCAGAATCGGCTTCATTGAGAACAACGAACTTTTGTACGAAAATGCATACTCCTCCCGCAGATACTTGCGCGCAAGGTTTGCCATGTACGGAAATGCCGAGCGCGGCTTCGCCTGACAGAGATTGCAGTTGCCAAGATGCGTGCCGCTGCACGTCCCGCCGCTGTCCGCCTGACACGGAAACTGCGGAACCTCGTCATAGCTCGTCGCGTGCGGCGTGAACGTCACCGACGTGAGCGAGTGCAGCCCGGTCTTGCCAAACGGCATAATCGAGAAAAAGGGGCCGTCCATCACCGTAAAACCGTATTCCTTTAATGTGTCATTGACCTCGCAGAGAATAATCTCGCACAGCTCGTATTTGATGCCAAACTTATCGTAGCCCAGCATGTCTAAAATCTGGTTGGTCGATGCGTATGTCGCATTCAGCACAAAGCCAGCGCTGTACACCGCCGTCTCCCCCGCCTCTGTCACATACAGCACATAGGCGTCCTGCTGCTTCTCAATGCGGTTTAATTCTATATTGAAATGTATCTCTGCAAGCGCCCCCATCTCCCGCAGCTTTTCCATCAAATAATCTCTGAGAATAAAAGCATCATACGTGTACTCCCGCGTGAGAAACGCACCGTCACACATCCCGTCTTTGAAAAATTTTTCCGGGTGAAGCTCCTCGCACGGAATCTGTGCCGCCTCGCAGAACTTTTTGAACTGTGCCCTGTCCGACCATGAATATTCGCTCGAGGTCGCATACACCTTCTGAAATTCGCGGTTGACACAAAACCCATAATCTTCATTAAAGCGCGCAAAATACCCCGCAGACTTCATTGCAGTCGAGAGCGAGCGCGGATAGTGGTATCCCTGATGCACTCTCGCCTGATTGATATACGTCGCCCGCTGAAACGGCGCCGCCTCGCACTCCAGCACCAGCACGCGCTGTCCTCGCTTTGCACAAAAATGTGCGGCATACAGCCCATACAGCCCTGCACCGATGATAATTTTGTCAAATTTACTGGTTTTACTCATAGTCCGCCATCTGCCTCTCCATGCCTTTTTATATTGATTGTAAACTATGATTCGTTTCTTGGCAATGTTATTTTGTCAGGTTCTTCATCCCTTGACAGGATTTCCCAAAAATAATACCGGGGGCGGTGCTTTGTCTCCAAATAATTTCTGCCCACATACTCCCCTATGATGCCCAGTGAGAGCAAAACCGCCCCGCCAAGCACCCAGATTGACATGAGTATAGAGGACCACCCACTTACCGTATAGCCAAAATAGTGCTCATAAAAAATATGAATGATCATGCCAAGCCCGACAAGCAGCGCCAAAATCCCCATCATAAATACCATTCGGATTGGCTTGATGCTAAAAGAAGTAATCCCGTCCACCGCGAGCGTAAACATCTTAGAAAGGGAATACTTCGACGCCCCCTGCATTCTCGGAAACACGTCAAAGTGCACGACGGAGGATTTCAGCCCGATATCCGGGATAATGCCGCGCAGAAACAGATTGACTTCCCCGTATTCTGACAGTGCTGTCAGTGCCTTTTTGCTCATGAGGCGATAGTCCGCGGAATTTTCATAAATATTGCAGTCCATGACTTTCATTGCCTTGTAGAACATGGTTGCGGAGAGCTTCTTAAAAAATTTGTCCGTGTCCCTTGAGTTGCGCACGCCGTACACAATCTCACTCCCCTCCATATAGGCGCTGATAAAGCTTTCCATCGCATTCACGTCCTGCTGTAAATCAGCGTCGATAGTAATGGTATAGTCACAGTATTTGACAGCGTACATCATGCCGGCAAGAATCGCATTCTGATGCCCCCTGTTGTGCGCAAACCGAAGCCCCTTGATTTCTTCATACTCCTCGTACAGCCCTTTGATGATGTCCCAAGTCCTGTCCTTAGAGCCGTCATCTACAAACACAATCCGGCTTTTCTCGCCGACAATCTGCTTTGCCATGAGTTCATGCAGCTTGTCCAAGAGCTTTGCCGCCGAGGGCGCTAAGGCTTCCTCCTCATTGAAGCAGGGAACCACAATATATAGTATTCCTTTTTGTCTGTTGTTATCCACGTTTTGTTACATCCTTTCATTGATTCAGGGCGATGCGGTACTCATACGCGCCGGCAGCAAGCGCCATGTTCTGATACTGCGGGTCTGGCAGTGTGACCGTCGCCGTCGTGTTCGGCGGAATCACAAACGTAAACACCAGCTCGCCGCCCTCCAGACGCCATCCGCTCTCAATCGTACCGTACACGCTCTCATAACTTCCTGACACATGTGTCAGTCCGCCGCCCACTTGCGGTTCGATATAAAAATGTTTATATCCGGGATTGTCCAGATCTCTTTTGATGCCCAGCACATCACTGTACAGCCACTGCCCCACTGTGCCAAGCCCGAAATGATTCATCGAGCCGTTCACCGCATACGTCCCATCTCCTGTTTCATAGCAGGTATTCCATGCCTCGGTGATCGTGGTCTGCCCGTAAGACAGCATGTTCCTCCACGATGGATACGTATCTTGCTGCAAGATGCGGTACGCAGTGTCCACATACCCATATCTGCACAGCACCGGCAGCAAAAACTGTGTCCCGATATACCCTGTATTCAAGTGGTAGTCATTTGCCATCACTGCATTGTTGAGGCACGCCGCGCCCTTCTTCGCAAGCTCTTCTGGATACAGCCCGTATGCCAGTCCCAGCGTGTAGGCAGATTGCAGCCAGCAGTCAATCGAGCCATCTTCGTTAATATAGTTTTCCTGCCATGCAGCCCTATATTGATTGTAAACCTTCTCATACGTTAAGGCAATCTCCTTTTCGCCAATATCTGCACTCATTTTTGACAAAAGTCCCGCCACGTATGCACACTGCGCCGTATTTGCGATCTCGTCCTCCAGCCCTGCCACCGCATTGTGATCGCTGTAATTGTGCTGTCTGCGCACAAAATTCTCGCTCGTGTCCACAAGATAATCCATATACCTGCACATCGCCTGCAAGTTGTCCTCAATAAGTCTTTGGTCTCCATACTGCTGATACAACTCCCAGACCAAAATAATGCCCGCATCACTCCACCCGTTTGCGCCGCTGTCCATATTGATACTCGGTGCAATCTCTGGAAATGCCCCGTTTTCACACTGGCCGTCGATCAGCATCTGTACATATTTTGACAGATAATTGTGCACCTCTGCGTTGTATGCCGCCGTGCGGGCAAAGACCTGCGCGTCGCCCGCCCACCCAAAGCGCTCGTCCCGCTGCGGGCAGTCTGTCGGCACGTCCAGAAAATTGCTCAACTGTGTCCAGTAAATGCTCTCATACAACTGATTGATATGCTCGTCAGAGCATGTAAAATATCCTGTCCTCTTGTTTTTTGTGCTGAGCACCAGCCCTGTGACCTCCTCCGCCGGCAAAGCCTCGTCCACACCAGAAATCTGCACATAGCGAAAACCGCGGCACACCAGCTTGGGTGTATACGTCTCCTCCCCGGCGCCGCTCATCACATAGTAGTCGGTATTCTTCGCCGTATACAGATTCTGCGTCCAAACCGTCCCCACCGCATCATCACGGCAGGACATTCTGCTGTCATTGAGTGCCTCCGCGTACCGTATTGTGACAGTCTGCCCCCGCTTTCCCTCGGTATCCCGAAAGACAAGCTCGCAGTTTCCATTAAAATTCTGTCCAAAGTCATAGACATACACCCCCGAAACAGGCTCGGACACCGCAACCGGCTTGCGCGTCTCTATGCAGCTCACCGCAGGCACCCCGCTGGCTCTCTTTTCCAGCGCGTCATACTCCGAAAAAACGTCCGCCTGCTGCCAGCCGTCCGCCGCAAATCCGCGCTCACACCAGCCCGTCTGCTCGCGTGTGGCGTCATAAAATTCTCCCAGAAACATATCATCATTCTGGATAGGTCCGTCTGCATAAGCCTGCCACGTATCGTCTGTGACAATACACTGTGTGCTGTGATCGTCGTACTGCAACACGAGCTTTGCCTGCAAGGCAATCTGCTCTCCCCAGTCCGCATTCGCCTTGTCATATCTGCCATGTCCCAAAGCAGCGCCAAGGACGTGCTGCGTCTGCTCATCTGCAAGCAGCTTCGTGACATCATAGGTCTGGTAATAGACCTCCTTACTATAAATAGAACGCCCCGGCGCAAGATACTCCCCGCTTGCCTCCTCCCCGTCCAGATAGATTCTATAATCCCCCAGCGCAGAGACATAGAGCCTTGCAGCGGTCACGCAGCAGTCCGGCTTCTTTTCAAACAAGCAGCGCAGCATGGGCGCCGGCTCGTTCACCCCGGGCGTCAGCAAAAAGCCCGATGACGCCTCGCACCAGCCGTCCCGCACTTTGAAATAATACGGAGAAAACAGCGTGTTTTTCTTTTGCCCGCTCGTATCCTCCTCAAAATCTTCCTGCAAAAGCACTTCACCGGTATCCCCGTCTGTCACACAGAGATTGTCGTAATATGCATAGTATGCCCCTCTGTCTGTCCAAAAACCCAGATTGCCAAGCGCCTTTTTCTGGTCAAGCTCTGTGTGCAGCACTGGCTTGCCGTCAATGCTGGCCTCCACTGCCGTGTCTTTGATTTCTAGTCGCACGTGATGCACTTTTTCGCCAAAATCTTCGGATAAACCTTCCTCCAAGTCAGCGCTGCTTCTTTTTATTTCGTCCACATTCGAGAGCGAGACGATGGAGAAGGACACCGTGTCGCCCAATGTGTCAAACTCACACCGGAAATAGTCCCCATACTGGTTTGTGTCCATTCCCCACACCACGCCAGAGCGCGTCCTGCCCAGCCGGACATCGTACTCAATTGCATAATACGTTTTTTCTTTTGCAGCCTCCTTTGTGTCTTGCTCGGCCCTAATCCCAATCCATGAGGCGCCGCCCCAGTCATTGTCTGTCAGCCCCGTCTCAAACGCCGCGGTCTCCATGCTCTCTGTCATATTTCCAGCCTCGTCCCAGACAAATACCTTCCACACATAGCCCGTGCCTGCCAAAAGGTTGTTTCCCTGATAGGGCACTGCCACGGAACTTCCAGACTCCGTCCTGCCGCTGTCCCAGAGATACTCCTCCTGCGCCAGCTTCTCCTGCGATGCCGCCACAACGATTCTGTACGCCGTCTGCTGCTGACCGCACTTTGCCTGCATACGCCACCCAAAAAGCGGATTCTGTTCAATCCCTATGGGATTTTGCATATAATTCACTGTCAGATCTATAATCTTACAGGTTTCCTCCTCGCCGGCTGTATTCTCCGAAAGCGGTTCCTGCCCGCTGCACCCACAGCAAAGCAGCGCTGCCACCGCCGCCGCAGCCAGTATATTTCTTTTATTTTTCCGTCTCATACCTCGTTCCCACTCCTTTTCTCCACTGCCAATATGCAGGAAAGCCGGTCATGCTGCTGTCACATAACCGGCTATATCCCAAGGTCAGAAGGTCACTTCTCCATCATGGTCAATCATTGATACATACAAAATCCCCTCGAGGGCTCCGATGCTCTGCACCAGCGCGCCGCCGTTCTTCACCCGGAGCTCGATGACAATGCTGGTCCTCTCCGGCGTGATATTTCTGGATTTCACTTTGTAATACTTCGTGTACTGCGACACAATGTCTTGGAGATCATTCTCCATATCACAGTACATTGCCTGCACCATCAGAATCATCGGCGCCTGCATGACAGGAACCTTGTCCAGCGCAAAGATCACGGCTGTCACCGCGATGGACAAAATCGCGGCAATGTCAAACAGCCCTGTACCGCAGATAATCCCAACTGCCAAGGACCAGAACATAAACACCAAGTCCAGCGGGTCCTTGACGGCTGTCCTAAAACGCACAATCGAGAGCGCGCCCACCATACCGAGCGAGACCACGATGCTCGACTGGATCGTGATAATCACGGCAGCCGTGATCAGCGCTGTCGCGGCAAGCGAAATATTAAAGCTCTTATTATAAAAAGTCTTTCGCGTAAAAATCCTGTAGATAAAGAAAATATACAGCGACAGCAGCAGCGTCACACCCAGAACCACCAATATTTCCGAGACGGACAGCTCCGCCATGCTGATACTGCTGACAAACGATTTTTTAAGGACATCCTTGATACTCATACTCTGTTTCCTCCCGCTAAACTGTACTTTCTGCACAGATAGTATTTTGAATAGGTCGTCTGGCGCATCTTTTCAAGCTGTACTGCCTGGTAGAGAAAATCTGGAATCAGCTCGTCGAACTTCACCTCAAGCACATGCTGTCCGAGAGGCATCACCGGTCTCGTCACAATGCCTTCATCCATAAAACGCTCCACCATATTGCCCGAACTGATATTTCTGTCAAATGTCACCCTGACATTCCCGTCCTGATAGACATACGGCACCCGCTCATATTCCACTATGACCTTCGGCGACAGAAGCCTGACCTGCTGATACAGGCAAAACTTGCGATAGACATCCGCATCGACGGCATCCATCGCAAGCGGCTGCCCTGACAGGACCCTCCTGCACAGCGCTTCATCGATGACGCAGGCGCTCTTTTTGGTCTTTCCCCGCTCTTTTCTTTTGAGTTCCAGCCGAATATAGGACAAATCCTGATTATAAATGCGAATCCTGAACTTCTCTCTGGGATCATTGCCGTTGATATTATCCTTCATACAGCTATCGCAGTAATCATCAAAATAAAGGCTTCTGATCCGATACCGATTGTCCTCGCCGGCATGGACATCACACGCCATCAATCCCCGAATATTATTCTCAATCAGGGCAAGGCGCTGCTCAGAACAAATATATTTGAACTCATGCCTGTACTCACTCATCCCGCAGTTCCTCCCACGCCTGTTCCAGAAAATCAAGACGCTTGTCCAAAAATACAACCAGCTCCTCCACCTTGCCTTCATGCAGAGTCCGCTTCTCCGAAAGCCCAGCCGTCTGAGGAAATGTATTCCACCGAATCATATTGCAGTCATTTGACTCCTCAATCCGATCACTGTATCCATAAATCATGTCCGCTGCATCCTCTCTCATCTGAGGTTCGAGTTCATCGAAAAAGATGTCCGCCAGCGTGCGCCTGAAATCCTCCTGCTGATACAGCGCATACCACAGATCAGAATCCTTCTCCTGCACCGCGGCATAAAATCCGACCGGGTCATGCAGGTCAATCCCGTCGTTGGTAATTCCGGACGCCGCGATAGACTTGTCATAATCCCAGCAGGGTCCCGCGTAAAACTTGTCGCTCACGCTGTCAGGGTACTTATAAAAAAACTGGCTCGTGTACGACGCATCCAGATTCTTGACCAGCTCCTCGACAAGATACTTGCGCGCAAAAGAATCCACATCAATGTAGTCGCTGTAATGCGCTCCTGTATAGGGACTGAGTCCGTCTGGCGAGAACACCGCGTCCTCAAAATCCTGATAAAGCCCCGACACATAGGCAACCTGCGCATGGGAGGCATACTTGGGACTCTCAAACACGACCGCCTGCATTCTTGAAGTCAGAAAACCGCTCGCCTCCAGTCCATAGCGGTCACTGGTCTCAATCTCCATCAGATACCCGCCTGTGAGGTCCTCCGGCTCCTTCTCTACCAAGTATCCCTTCGTGCTAAAGAGCCGCCCCATCGGCTCCATAAAAAATTCCAGCTCCTCTGGATTCAAGCCGTCATTCAGCGCCTCTGTCTCCTTTTCAAGATCACTGATGTTGATTCTGTTTTTTCCGATTTCAATCTTTTCTGAGAGCAGATAATTCCCGAGAAATCTGCCGTTTGCATACACGTCCACAAACTGCACGTCCGGCGTGTAGTCGAGGTCAAGCATTTTTGCGATCGAGAACGCTGTCGCATTTCTAAGCAGGGTATCGTCAAAGGAATTTGCCGTCAATATCCATTTTTTTGCCGCCCCCATACCAAACAAGTCCGCCTTCTGACTTAATTTTAATAAATAGGATTTCTTGTCCGTCTCCTCAAAGGAGGAGTTGCCGCGGCAGTGTATGTTCTCGATCTCTCCCTCAAAATACCGATGTCCCCTGCCGTCTAGTATGGTCATCGTGCCTGACTCTGAATTTTCTTTTGCGGCGTGAAGCTGCTCTAACGAACCCGACTGCGTTTCCAGAAATACCGACGCAATATCCGACGTGTACATCACCTCAAGCTGGTATGCATCACTGTCCGCACCCACTCCGCCGCGCAGCACATGACTGCCTTCTTTGAGGCGGCATCTGTCTCCATACGAAACTTTTTTGTCATCGAGCAGAATTTCTTCCGCGCCCGAAAATGTCAGATTCAGTTTTTTATTGTTAAATGCGCCCGGCAGAAACAGATAGTACGTGTTGCCCTGCTCATTTTTCCACCACTCGATACACAGACTGCCATTCCATACACAAAGCTCAAACGCCTCCCCAGCAGAAGCTTCCGTTGGCGGAGTCGTTTCCTGCGCTTCCACAAACTTTTGTTTATCATAAGGATTTCCAATATCCCACAAAACAATCCCTGTTGCCACCAGCGCCATCAAAACCAGCGTCACAGCTCTCACGGTCCATTTTCTATTTGCTCTCATAATTCCCAGCAAGGAACTGTTCAGAAATTCACACGCTGTCTTACTTTCAGTTCCTTTTTCTCCACATAAATATAGTTTATAAGTATAAAATCTTAGCTTTTTTAAGTCAATAAACTTTATACTTTTTTAATATATTATGTGTTGAAGCTGCGGAATTTAATCGGATTTACTCACACATTTTCACCACCCATACGTCCTGTATCTTCTGCACGCATCCCTCCTGCGGATAAATCTTCATCGCCTTGTATTCCTCGGTCTCCATCAAGGCGCACTTCTCGTCCCAGTCCAGCTTCGCCAGCTCGTATCCCAGAAACGTTCGGATAAAATTATCGCGCACGCCCGATGTGATCAGCCCGTTCTCCAGCGCCACGCCCGACAAAGAACGCAGACTGTTCGCGTCCAGCACGTCCAGCTCCACGCTGCTTGGATTATCCTTATAATAAAACTCTCCAAGAATCGTCACCGCGTCGCCGGGCAGAAATCCCTCCTGCGCCTGCGCCATCACAAGCACACGGTTAAAATACGCCTTCACGCGCTCTGTCGCGATGTCTGTCCTAAGATACGCCTTGTTCGCAAGCAGATAGTCACTGTAGCTGCTCACCGACAGCGTCACCACCACCAGCAGCGCAAGCCCGGACTGTGCATACCGCTGCCACCCTGCCTTCTGGTCCGCCTGCTCCCAGTCCTGCACACAGCATTCCAAAAGCGCCAGCACCATGACAAAGACAAGGACATACGCATAGAGCATGAGCATCGAGTAATCCACCTCCGGCGCCATAAAATAGATAAAGGCGGCGGCAAGCGGCACAAAGAAGCAGTACAGCACCAGAAGGCCAAAAGACAGGACATCACGGTAGAGTCTGCGCTGTATTGTCACCACGGCAAACAACACCACCGCGAGCGCGCAGGTGATCTGATTGGTGGCTTTGGCAGTCTTTGTCACAAAGGCAAACGGCTTCCACAGGAAATATTCAAGAAAGCGCTTATAGCACCGCGCGATCAGCACTGGCATCTCTCCGATGGCGATTTTTCCCATATTGCCGACGCCGCCATACGTCTCATTGTCTATGTTTGGATAAATGACATGGGAAAGCCACATGTAAACCAAGACACCCACGCCGAGCACCCCAACGCAGACAATTCCCTTTTTGAGCATCTCAGGAAACTTTTTTCCATGAATTAAATCGACGATCATTCCCATCAGCATCAAGGTGATGGCAAAGCTGATATAACTTTGATAGGTCCCAAGCACACAGATGAGCAAAACGATGCAGGGCAGCCAGCCAAACTTGTAACGCCGCAGCAGATAGACCGCCAGACATACCATAAAGATACCAATTCCCGAAGTATGCGCCATAAACATAAACGTCATGGTGCTGACAACACTTGGAAACGTCAGCATCAGGGCAGGCACCAGAATCGCCCCCGTCGTGCTCCTGATCTGCAAAATCTCCAGTATCAGACACGCGGACAGCGAAAGCAGGAGGATCAGCAGAAAGCCATGCACCGCGGGTATACTGTAAATACTCCCAAGCTTGTGAATATACTTTAAAAACCAGCGCCCGAGATAATCCCCGCTTCCCGGACGGTTTAAATTATTGATGTCGTCCCAGTTGGTCAGCTTGTTTGCCAGCATATAAAAATGGGTGACAAGTCCTGTCACCATACCTGATACAAAGCACTGCCTGATATGTCTTGGAATCCGCTTACAAAGCTGCGCCAATACATCATATTTCATCGGCCAAATCCTCCCTTTTTATCGAAATAAAACCTTCCGGTACTGTTTTCCGGTCTCTTCCCATGAAAAGCGCTTCACATTCTCACGTCCTCTCTCCTGAAGCTGTCTACGAAGCCCGTCATCTTCTGCCAGCTTCAAAATCGCCTGCGCCGCTTTCTCAGTATCCTCTGGATTGACGCAGACGGCGGCATCGCCCACAACCTCCGGCAGAGAGCTTGTGTCTGAGCAGAGCACTGGCGTCTCAAGCTGCATCGCCTCGATGGGCGGGAAGCCAAACCCTTCTATAAAAGACAGGAACACAAACAGCCTTGCCTCATGAATCAGCTTATGAAACGCTTCATTGCTCTCGATATACCGAATGCATGTGATTTGGTCAGACACCTTACAGCCGCTGACAAACTGGTCTATGCACTCTATGCCCACAATCGTGAGCGGCAGCGGCTTGTCCGTCATCTGGCAGTAGCGCTCATAGCTTTTCACGATGCCCGCCGCATTCTTGTGCGGCAGCGCTGAGGTATTGGCGATGATATACCCGCCGTCCGCCTTCTCCCCCTTCGGACAGGATATCGCGGTATGCCCATTGTAGATGACTGTTATCTTCTCTGGCGACACTTTGGAATACCGCATAATATCCCGCTTCGACGCCTCTGAGATCGCAATCACCTCATCTGCACTGCGGGCGGAGGCCTTCAGCCGCCACATGATATAGAAATTCTCTAATCGGTTAAAATATCCGGGATACTGTTCATGATAGTAAAACGGTATCATATCATGGATTATCACACTCGTTTTTGTCAGATGCAGCATCGGCGCATAGCCTCTGGGAAAGAGCACCCTGTCAGCCTTTAGCTTTCTGGCATAAAAGCTCACCTCAAACAACTCCCATAAGATACAGGTGCGTTTATTCAGCGGATTTTTGTTTTTCACCTCGATAAACCGAAGCCCCGGCATGTCAAAATCCTTTTTATTCAGCGGGTTGCCAAGGACGATCAGTGTATTTTTTTGGTGGTGCGCGGCGAGGTCGCGCACCAGATTCAGCGCCAGATTGTAGATGCCGATGCTCTTCCCCGCGCCCTTTACCAGCTTAAAACAGTCAATTACAAGTCTCATACTTATTTTAACCCTATCCTTTATACATACTATATTTCAATTTCATTTACAGGTATATTATTATATCATAACCAATTTTTAAAATCTACTAGCTTTCACTATAACGATCGCCAAGAATCACGTCAAAAAGAGATAAATATATTACAACTTATCTCTCCAACACAAACTCTATAGATTCCGAACAATATACTTCTTAATCAATTTCCTGTTCCAGTAACGTAAATAATCTGCACTGAAAAAATTCATCCAATGATATATCCAATCCGTCACATATAATTTTAATTGTCACAATCCCAGTATTCTTACTGTTCCCATTCATAACATTTTTAAGCGTTGATTGTGGCATTCCTGCACAATACGCTAATTGCGACATATTCATATTTTTCTCTCTGCACAAATTTCTGATTCGCTTTACTACAGCTTCTTGTACTTTCAATGCTTTCCACTCCGATACACTTTTGTAAAATAGATATTTGTAATATACACATTTTTATTCTACAAAAAATATACATAGAGCTAAGACCTTATATGGTCTTGTTTCGAAGTATTTTTCACACTGTATTCTTCCTGCTCTAGTTCAAATGTTGTACCTATAATATACTTGTCTGCCTCATAAAAATGAAGGTCATAATCTCCATACTCTTGTATCATTTCCTGCGTAAACACAAAAAGGTATGTGTCATCTGGATTGCGCAGACTGGATTGTGTATCCTCTGCCACACCGATTCCCCGCGCAAAATAAAAATTATTCATTGTAAGCATATTATCATAAGCCCATTTGGAGAGCTCTAAAATCTCCTTATTTTCATAATTGTTTGAAACCCATACCAAATGCTTTAGCTGCTTTCTCTCGGATAGTTCCTTCCAAATGCTATCTTGAAACGGTGACGCATAGGTTTTTTTTTGAGCAAACTGTGCTCTCTGCTCGCAAAGTTTTTCACTGATCTCAAACACTTGCAAAAAGCAGCACAGCGCAAGCACTACACTTCCAACAACCGCTGACTTTTTACTGTTCCAAAGTCTCGCATTGCAAACAATTACAGCCGTATAAATCAGATAATTTACCGGCCATATAATTCTGCCCGTCGAACGGAAAATACTCCAATAACGAGTCAACGTACTGCTGTCCGTAAGTATAAACAAAAGCTTATCGTTCCATGTCACAACAGGCGATGCAGCAAACACCACAAGTCCGACTACGACCAGCATTCCGACCACAATCTCCGCCCATTTTTTTTTCATACAGCCCTCTTTCTTTTTTGTCAAAACTACCACACAAAAAACGGCTGTTACGATAAGTAACACAAAAATTCCAAGTCCCAGATAAGCAAATCCTTCATATTGAAGCTCATCATACATCGGCAGTGCATCAAAAAAACGGGAGTATCCCTTTTCATTAAAAAATCCATTCAAATTAAAACTATACGCTCCAAGTCCTGCGTCATTTGAGTCCGCACGTGTTGAAAAACCGCCCAGCACATAAGTCCCCAAAAGAAGCATACTGCCAAATGACACCCCCGGCAATATATATTTTAACTTAATTCCCTTTTCCTTTATAAAGCTGCATAAAATATATCCACACAAAAAAGCACCGCACATAGGAAGAAAATATAAATGCACTGCTGCTATCAGCCCTCCCAGAATCCCCCAACACACAATCGTTTTTTTGAGCTTCTGATAGTCCTTTTCATGCCTGACATACAAGTAAACTGCTGCAAGAATCATCCAGTGTCCGCCAAGCGCTGTATGTCTGAACATTCGTTCAATCACAATCGGCGAAATCACAAAAAAAGTGCTGCCAATCAACGCCTGTACTTTTCCCACAGAAAACTCCCGCAGTATTTTGACAGCAAAATAACCCTGCAATGCAAAACTAACAAGCCCCCACCAGCCAAAATATTGAAATGTCTCTGGCAGAATGGGCGAAAGCAATTTAAAAAACACCGCCAAACCGGGAATGGAATCTGTAAAAATAACTGACGTGAGAGATGGGTACGCCAGATTGTCCGTCAATCCAACAGGAAATGTCCAATTGCCGCGCCGGTAAAAACACCAGCCTAAATAATGCTGCGTCAAGTCCCCACGCCCCAGCAGCCAGTCATCATAAACCGGATTTAATACATTGATTCCATAAATTGCTATAAATGCCACAATGCCCATGATGACAGACGATCTATACAAGACCTTGTCATGATTCATTTGGTCTCCTCCTTCAACGCATTATCATCAATATTACACAGGAATTAATCTGATTGTTTCTGTGGCTTGTCCTTCTCCGTTTCGACATTTGTCTCCCGCTCAATATAGATGGGCCGATTCTTTACCTCCATATAAATCCGCGCAAGGTACTCGCCAATCACGCCCAATGTCGTGATAATCACCCCTCCCAGAAACAGCAGGACAATCATGATACTGTTATATCCGGTTCTGGGTGCAAGCGGGTTGCGCACCGCTGCAATTCCGATTGACACAGCATACCAAAAAGAAACAATCGTAATGACAATCCCCAGATAAACAACACCGCGCAGGGGTGTTGTCGCAAACGCAATAAATCCATTGTACGCATAGCGCAGCAGACCCAGAAAACTCCATTTTGTATGCCCTGCTGCCCGCTCGACATTTTCATACTCAATCCACTTGTTTTTGAATCCCACCCATGAGTAGATTCCCTTTGTGAAGCGCTCTCTCTCTGGCATTGACACAATCGAATCCACTACTGTCCGCTTCATAAGACAGTAATCCGTACTTCCTGAAATCAGGTCAAGGACAGTGACATGGTTGATGACAGAGTAGAACGCTTTTGAAAAGGCGCTTCGAATCAAGGGCTCCCCTTTTCGCGATACCCGCCTCGCAGTGGCTCTGTCATACCCCTCCTTCTCAATAGCATCTATCATCTGTACCAGCAGCTTGGGCGGATGCTGTAAATCCGCATCCATAAGCGCCACATAGTCGCCTGTGCTCTTGCTTAATCCTGCGTAAATTGCCGATTCTTTTCCAAAATTTCTTGAAAGCGCAATATATTGTACCGTTCCTTCCACTGCGGCGGCAGCTGTCCGTTTCATTTCGTTTAAGGTATTGTCCCTGCTTCCGTCATCGACATATGTGATGATGAAATCAAAATCAGGAAGCTTCGCAAAAACCTCCCTGACAGCATTATAAAAAAGTTCGATACATTTTTCTTCGTTATAACATGGTACGATTAATTCTATTGTTTTCATGATTTTTCCTTTAATATCTTGAATTCGTTCTGTTATTGTACACACCCTGCCGTGCGGTCATACCTTGTCCTTTCCATAAGTCCTGTCCATTTTGACCGGACAGCGGAGTACTTTCAGCAGCACATACCACACAATCATCAGAAACGTGTACTCTGTATACCAGAAATGGTTCAGGAAATAGAAATCCCTGTTTTTCACTGCCAGCCGCACCGCGTCGGCAAACACCGGCAGAACCAAAACGCAGTACGGTATAAAGAGCAGTCTCCTTTTGCGAAGCCCGCTTTCCGTTTTGCTGCGCTGTGCAAAACCAACCCCCTCTGTCTGAAACAGATTGTTTTTGACACGCCACTTCAACTTATTGAGATATGTTTTTTTATCCAGTCCGGCGCGATGGCATATATAATCTTCCTTCATCACCACTGCGCACCGAGTTTTCTGAGCCATATTGGAAAAGAGATTGGCGGCGAAACTCTTGTTTTCCCCATCCTGATGATAAATCTCCCTTGCAGTCTCAATGTGGAACATATTCCCCAGCGCATCAAAAAGCGGCAGCACAGCGCAGCCTCGAAAACTTAGCAGTATGCCCTTTCCGATATCCTTATGCTTGTATTGTCTTGTCAGATCCTCTATACGATTGTACCCATTATACCGGTATACAAAATTTGAAAACGGATCGCCAATAAAATTTGCATACCGTACGACCCCGTTTTCTCCCTTTTGGCACACCTGACCTGTCGACACAATATTTTTGACCGAGGGATGCTTTTCCATCATCTCAATTCTGTTTTTCAGTGAACACATATTGAGAAAAGACTCGTCAGAGTCAATGAAGATTCCATACGTGCCCTTTGCTGCAAGCAGTCCCTGCTGTTTGGCAAATTCGGGCAGTTTTCTTTCATTGTGTATCATTTCCGCATGATATTTTCTGGCAATCTCTGCTGTCTTATCCGTAGAGCCTCCATCCACAAGCAAAATTTCTATTTGCGCCTGATCAATTTCCTGCCGGCGTATACTTTTCAGTGATTCCTCCAATGTTTTTTCCGAATTAAACGTCGGCATTATAATCGAAATCATATATCCACTCTCTGCCATACCCTGTCCCTTCATTCTACCCAGATCCCATAATATTTACCATCCCCGCAGCACCCGAATCAATCGGAACCATAGCCCGGGATGTTTATCCCACAATAAAATGCTCCAGTAAATCCCCCGCTCTTTCCATCCTCTTTTGGGAATCCTTTTCAGATCTTTTATATACTTGTCATACAGCCTGCGTATCTCGGCAAAGTATTCGTTTCTTTCCTGCTCCTTTTTTTCATGTGCATACACCATGAACCATGACCGCAGCACCACCAGATATCCCCCCGGCAGAACTGCATTATAAACATCCTTCCATCCAAGTGACTTATAAAAATCCAGCTCCTCTTCCAGCGCATACACATAGTGCTTAACATGCAGTGAAACCGTACTCTTATGGCTCAGTGACGTCGGGCAAACCCTGTACAGAATATGAATCTGGTTGGTAACGACTATTTTTTGTGCCATGCCGGAAACACGGCTTGCGCAGAAGGAATCGTTAAAATAATGGGTAGGCATTTTTTCTTTCACTTTCATAAACGCTTCTACCATCCGCTCCATAAATGTCCTCTGAAACAGCATCCCCCAGAAAAAACCAGGGCGGATATCTGTATTACAACGATATTTTAATCCAAAGTCATGTCCGGACATCACCTGCGGTTTTCCAAGAATATCATTCTGTAAATTGTTCTCCCAGTTATAATTGCTTATCGCATGAAAATCACTGACTCTTCTGTTAAATGTTGCGACAACCTCTGCGTCGGGAAATTTGTCTGAAACGTTCATGACATCCTCTAGCAAATACGGACTCCACACGTCATCGTCGTCCGACAAGACAATATAGCTGCCTGTCGACGCCCTGTAGCCGCGCTCCCTCGCAGCAGAAGCCCCGCTGTTCTTCTGGTGCAGCACGCGAACCCTTGCATCAGTGCGCTCATACTGGCGCATAATCTCCAATGTGCGATCCTTCGAGCCGTCATCCACAAGAATTAATTCGATATTTTTGTATGTCTGCGCCAGTATGCTGTCCACTGTTTCATTTAGGAAATCCGCCCCATTGTAAGAGCCAACTACGACACTTATCAGTCTGCTGTATTCCATTTACTATTCCTCCCAAATTTCTGTAGCTGTCATCCTACTTCTGTTTCCCATAATACAACGCATCTATCCATTCACCAAATATATTTCCCGTCTCATCCCACAAAAAACGGGAAGAAAACGTGTAAGCGCTGTTCCGCATTTCTTCATATCTTGTTTTGTCGGATAAAACCGCGCACATCTGATCCGCCAGTCCATTTACTGAATTGTCCCTGCACAGATAACCGGCCTTTCCATAATTGACTGCCTCACGGATTCCCGGAGAATCAAATGCGATACAGGGTGTTCCGACACAGCCTGCCTCTGTGACGGGAATGCCCCATCCTTCCCTGATTGAAGGAAACAAAAGTGCCCATGAGCGGCTTAGCAGCTCCAGCTTTTTTTCCTCCGAAACATATCCCCAGCTCACAATATCGCCTGCAGGATTGTCTCCTGACGCATCTTCCCATGTCAGGTGATTTTTTTCACAGACGGCCATCAGATTTTTGTCCACATATTCCGGATCCTTTTTCCCGATAATCCACAGTCGTGCGCATGGATTTTCTTTTTTGATGTGTGCAAGCGCTTCGACCGCCACATCAATTCCCTTATATGGCGAATATCTGCCTGCATATATAAACGTAGGGTTCTCCTCTTTTGGAAACCACTGTTCCTTTTTCCATGGTCGAAAAGATACGCCATTATAGATAATTTTGATTTTATCTTTATCATAACCCCTTTCTGCCAACTCATCCCTTGTTGACTCCGATACCGTAATAACAGGGTCATGACGGTTCAGACGCAGAAAACGCTCCTCGAGCAATTTCCCGATTTTACTTAACGGAAACTTTGCACTATACTCCCAGATTTCCTTGGTCAGCTGATGAATATAGAAAATGCGCTTTTGGGATTCAACCCAAAAAGGGGTAAAAAACCGATGTGTATTGCACTGGTCTATCACGAAGTCAATACTCTGGCGGTGTTTTTTATAAAACCGCATCGCAGCCGGAATAACCGTAAACACATTTCCGTGTCTGATGTATGTTACCCCGTCAATGTTCTCGCGCTCCGGCTGTCCCTCATATCTCGGTGCAAAGTGGTATATTCTGTATTTTCCTTTGTCAGCGCGGCTAAGCATTTCGTGTGTGTGCACCTCTGCGCCGCCTGCCTTCGGCGACCTGATATCTCGCCAGGATAACGCCAGTATCGTTATTTTCTTCATGAATAAGCCTCCCTTTGCCGTTTTCATGTGCACACAGACAGCAGCACACTTTCCTGTTAAAATTGAAAGTAAATAAACGGACTTGCACCCGTATATGCCAGACCGATTGTCAATCCGATAAACACAAACCAGATAATCAGGGATGACACCTTTCCCAGATCCATAACTGCATAATATCCGCTGCAAAATTCCTTAGACGCACTTCTCCGGTAAGCTTTTATGTGACAGACAATCATGAAAATCAGGGAGACAATTGTCCATGAATACAGATGACGCACTCCCCTGTCAAATGAAAACATGCGCTGTATTATCACAAGAGCCGTACTTATATTGTCTGCCCTGAAAAAGATCCAGCACAGACAGACAAAAATATCCGTTGCGGCAGCATAAAGGATATTTCGAGCCGCACTCCCTTTCCTGTGTGTGCGTACAAACATTTTATGCACACACAGTGCAGCTCCATGCAGCGCTCCCCAGACGACAAACGTCCAGTTTGCCCCATGCCATAAACCGCCTAAAACCATTGTCAGCATTAAATTGATATAGGTTCTTATTTTTCCTTTCCGATTTCCTCCCAGAGAAATGTAAAGGTACTCCTTAAGCCATGTAGACAGACTAATATGCCAGCGTTTCCAGAATTCAGAGACATTTTTTGATATATATGGCATATTAAAGTTTCTTGAAAAATCATACCCCAGACATTTTGCACTTCCTATCGCCATATCGGAATATCCCGAGAAGTCAAAATAAATCTGCATCGCATAAGAAACTACTGCCATGGCAATTGTTCCTGCACTGAATACTGTCGGATAGCGGAACACCTCATCCACATACACCGATAAATTGTCAGCCAGTACAATTTTCTTGAATAAACCAAACATGAAAATCTGGAGTCCCGTTTCCAAATTCCGAATCGAAACGTTTCTGTCCTCCGACAGCTGTGGAAGAAACTCCGATGCCTTTACAATCGGGCCTGCTACCAGCTGTGGAAAAAAAGCGATGTAGAGCGCCACGTTGACAAAGCTGCGTTCCGCCTGCAGTCTTCCCAGACGGACATCAGCAATGTAACTGATTGCCTGAAATGTATAAAACGAAATTCCAACAGGGAGTATAAAATTTATTGTCCCCGCACTCGAGATGGAAAACAGTTCACAGAACGACTCCACAAAAAAGTTGTAGTACTTAAAAATGCCAAGCACGACAAGTACAACACAGACTGCCATAACTACAACCGTTTTATTTTGGTGAAGTAAGCCAGCCAGATATGCAGTCACTGTCACAAATAAAATCAAAAAGCAAAAACGCCAGTCCCACCAGCCGTAAAATATATAGCTGGCAATCAGCAAAATCATGTGGCGCACAATATAAAAATGATTTCCTAACTTTTCTTTTACGACCCTCACATTTGTTATGCCCTCCAGAACAAGCACAAGAGTGAAAAATACAATAAAGGTTATACTTGCAAATGTCATTTATTTTCCCTCAATCTCCATAATCTTATCAAACAGTGCGTCTGCAACCAGCTCATGCCCTCTCCTGTTTAGATGGCCTTTGCCTGCCTCCGTGTTGGAAAAACCAAATGGCAGCTCATAATTCTGTCTGTAATTTTCAAGAAATATATCTGACATATCCAGAAATTCGATTCCGTAATCGCTGCACGCTGCTGCAAATTCCGCGATATCTTGCGGATTCCCAAGCGTTCCCACTGTCCCGTCATCATTTATACAAGTATTTGGCATGTAAAAAACAAGCAGTTTTACATTGTAACTGCCGGCTTCCTCTGCAAGCATTTCCATAAATCTGTTCAGCTGTGTATGATATTCGGGAGCCTGATTTTCCAAAGCGCCACCGGAATCATTGTTATCCGAAGCCTCGGCAGCATCATTGTTATCATCCGCCAGACTCGCATCATTCAGATCACACATATCCCGTATCTGTCTGTGCAGCAGACAGAAATAAGGCACTTTCTGCATATAGTAAATCAGTCCGGAATCAAATGCCGGTGTTCGTTTACGTGTCCCTGTCAGTACTTCCTCCATGCGTTCCATGGACAATTTCACCGACCGCGTCTCTATAATCACATATTTGTGCGGTGCATATGTTTCCAGCGCATCCTTAAGATTATCTGAACACATGTAAAAGGTATGACCTTCCATCCCAATGTTGTATACCCCATATCCCGCACCTGATGTTTCCATTTTCTGATTCAGCAGATATGATACGGAGGACTTTTGCGGAACATTATATGCATTCATGTGCGATGAGCCCATCAGCAAAATATCTATGTCCTCCCGCCCCAACATGTAAGCATTGTTATATCCGTCTGCATCGTTGAACCCCCATGCAAATCCTTCATAGCCGACAGAATGAAATTGATTTTCCCAAGAGTAGTCCGTCGCCCCCGTTTCAGAGGTTTTTCTTATTCCATGATTGTAATAAAACAAACTAAATACAGATAATATAGCCACCGCAGCGATACCCGCCACAAAACATTTCAATAACCAGATTACAACACCCTTTGCATTTTTCATTTGACAATATTCCTCATCATATGATTACCCGTTTATCATTCTTTCACAGACTACTGCATCAGCCTTAAATCCTGATTCTCATAAAAAACATGCTCTACAACAGCATCGCCTGATACACTGTACCGCACTGTCTGCGGCGTACCAACCTGAACCAAATACCGGCTTTTCCCGTCACCATCCGTCAGCCGTTCCGCCGTAATCCCTTCAAACGCCACGTCTTCATCCCGCAGGCCGCTTCCCTGAAATGTTATAACATAACTTCCCTCTTTTAAGAAAATTTCATCCGTGTCAGCTTCCACTGCTCCCCTGACATGTTTTAACTGTATCTTGTGAATCGTGGTCATTTCATCCGCGCTGCGCGCTACTTTAAATGTTATGTCTGTGTTCTGTGTGCAGACAAAGTCCACATATATTTTATTGTCAGACACTACCTGAACAGAAACATCCGCCACGTCTTCATTGTCCGCAATGACAAGATTGAAATTCGCACTGTTTGAAACCTCCAGCTCCACACGGTTTGTCCCTACCGTAAGATCTGTAAAATGGTACTCTATCGGGTCTGCCAGCTCGTAATCCGTCCCGACTGCTTCCATGATAACCTGCGGATCCCACCGTATATCATAATCATACAGGTAAATCACACTCTCCCCGCTCGAACCATAGACAAAGTTTCTGTCTGCAAAATCCCCTCTTATCGCTTCGATACTTTCCTGTTCCATCGTCATCTCAGAGCCTGTATGCGAGATAATAAAATTGAAATAATTGCTTCCGTCCCTGTAAATCCAGCCTCTGTCACCCTTGCACTCCAAATACAGCCGTTCACTGTCCACCTCGTCCGCGCGAATCCATCCCATACAGACATTATACTTTCCATTTGTCGCTGCCGTAATAGGATTGGTCTTCCAATAACTGGCAAGTCCGCATTCGTATTCGGAATCATGTGTCTCTAAAAAATCTATCTCGCTCTGACAGGGCTCCTGAACAAGGCTTTCTCTGCCTTTATATATCGGATTGGAATATCCTACGATCAGCAGTACAAAAATCAGCCCTAACGCGGTTCCAGATGAAAGATAATTTCTTCCAACCGGCATTACCCAGTATGAGGCAAAACACTCCTCCACCCAGCGCACACATACAATAACCAGCAAAAACCATGCCAGACCGGCATATCTGTTAATCGGCGCGCCTCCCACGCTATAAAGTTCAGCAATCCCGTTTAATACATTCACTCCAATCAGTGATGTCGCGCAAAGTGCACAGAGCACGTCTACTACCGGCACCTTCTCGATTCCCCTTTTGAAGATGTCACACCAGCGGGATATCAATGCCACAAGCATCAGCCCCACAATGCCAATCCGTATCAGCCAGAATACAGACGGAAGTTTTACAAAACCGCCCTTGAGCGGAATATTATACTGGTTCAGCAGCGCTGCAAAAAAAGACGGTATCCCCTTATCAAACAAGGTATGCATGTCCGTCCAGTACATATAGTCCGAGCCGCCATATCCGCCCCATTCGCCAAATAACGACAGCCCCAGCAGACCTGACACGATATTCAGGCATGCCAAAACAAGCGCAAGTGCTCCTCCGGCAGCATAAAGATATACATGCCGTTCTTTCTTTTGAAGTGCCCAGATAAATGCATACAGTCCGGCCGGCGCTCCAAACGACATGAGTAGCAGGGCTTTATCACTGACGGTGAGCAGCACAAAAAGCGAAAACACTGCTGCCAGAATGACAGGAATCTTTTTCCTTTCCGATACCATTTTTTCGATCGCCCAAAGCATCAGCAGCGCTGCAAATGCCGGAACGGTATGATATTTGTTTGTGGCAGAAGATGGAATCATAATAAAAACGACTGCTGCCAAAAGCCATTTGTTGTCAGAATATTGTTTTGATACAATTACCAGCATAACAAAAATGCAGAGAAAATACCAAATGCTAAAACAAATAGCCGCCATATCCGTTCCGGTATTTCCAATGCCCAAATGATACAAAAGTGACAGCGTTAAATTCCATGGATCCAGCATCTGCAAAATATTATAATCCAAACTGCCCAATTCATACTGCCAGTACGCCAGCATGTATGTCCCCGCATCATCCGCATTAATTGACATTACCACAAAAAAACTAACTGTCAGAAATAACGCCGACAGCACTAAAAAAAACACATGTTTCAAGTCGTTCCACTTTTCTGTTCTCATTGCGATTCCTCTCACTCTGGTAATTCTCATTTGCATGCATCAATTATAACCTATTTTTCCAAAAAAATCCACAGTATTATTTCTGCCTGTTTTTTGCCCTTTTTATACTAGCGCATGTTTGAAAAATACTGCGCGGCAGGCACTGCATCGAACAAAAAATGCAGACAATAGAAATGCCTTGTCAAAACCAAACTAACACAAGGCACTTTGTATCGTCTGCCAAATATCTTTCATCGCATCCACCCGAAAGCGGTTTCATATAAATCGCCGTTCTCAATCAGCTGCATGTATTTATGCGCAATTGTCTGTTTCTCTTTCCGAAAATTTTTACTCATCTCGTGGATGATTCCATTAAGGATCCGCTCGCTATATTCGGATAAATCCATGACATACTTCTCCTGCGCAACCTGCCCTGCCAGTTCCTGATACTTGTCCGCCCACCCAATCACGACGCAGGGCGTACCCGCCTTATAGGAATGCACCACACCGTGGTATCGCGAGGCAACTGCAAAGTCAACCTGCGCAATCAGTCCTGAAAACTCAATGCAGTCAATCTCATCATCAATATACACAACCTTGTCTTCCGCCCCAAACTTGTCTGCCAGAGCCGCGCAAAACTCCCTGTCGCTGTCGCAGTGCCTGATAATGTACACGTTCTTTCCCGCGCGAAGCAGCGCGCGGACTGCCGACTCGTAGATCTCTTGCCCATTCACGTCTGCCGCATGTACTTTCAGTTTCTGGTTTGGTATTACGGCTACACTTCCCGGTTTTATTTCATAGGTCTTCATCAGGCGCGGATTTCTGTAAAAATGCTTTGGGTTTAGATGTTCCCCCAGCAGAACCAAGTCGGGCGCCAGAAAAAGATTCTCTGCCAGACAGTATGTTTTCATCACATCAAAACCAGCCTGCTCCCTTGCATAAATTTTTTTCGGGTACTGCAACGTCCGTTTCGCATTCCGCATCAGTCCCCATCCTGCCCACTTCGGATAGTCGAACGGGCCAAACGACTGCGGCATAACGACTACAGGAATCCTATTCTTTTTCATAAGCGCTATTTTTTTCAGCCATACATAATTATCCAGCAGTCCGAATTTACTTGAAAAAACAAACCCGCTTGCATCCACACACAAATCCGCATTGCGCAAAACCCTGCGCAGAACGGCACTGTTCCTTTGGCTCTGTATGCCCCTGATGCGGCCTGCAATCCTGTATATTCCTCCCTGTGCGTCAAAAAAATCTGCCGGATAGAATGACAAGGTACGCAGCTTATACCGTTCCTTATATTTTTTCAGCTGTTCTTCAGAGTTCTTACACAGTGCGACCACTTTCTTATCCGGCCATCTCTTTTGCAGGTAATGATACAAATGGAACATCATCGCCTCCGCACCTTTGTTGTTAAAATTGATACCTGTAATTAAAATGTACCTCATACCCGACGCCTCCTGTTGAAACCTTACGCCCTGCGTGTTTTTTCCTTGTATTTGCTAATTATTTTTTTGTATCCGTTGAACAGAGTCTCTTTTAAGTATCCAAACTCTGCCGTCTTATGGTAAAACAAAAAATACCCACTGTTTGGAATCAGCACAGCCACAAAACACCGCGCAGCAAATCCCCCTATGCCGCCAAACGGAATCACGGATGTCAGCCACACGGTTGCCGTCCCCATAATCAGTGTTACAAAAACAGCCTTTCCGTATGCATAAAAGTAATGCCTGACCGGCATCTTAAAGACATTTCGATAAATCAATACCGGGTCATACCACCAAGTTGTCAGCAGCCAGCTCAAAATCGTTCCCAGAATAACCCCTGCAAGCCCGATCCGCACAACCAGCACAACCGAAATAATAATGTTTAAGACTGCCGTCATAACAGGCCGCATCTTTCCTTTCCAGAAAAGCCCGCAGGCATCCCTGTATATAAATGAAGTTCTTTGAAATCCGTTTATCATAAAATATAAGATCTGCAAAAATACCAGGTCTGCCGAGAAAGTTCTCTCTTTGCCAAAAAAAGTCTGGATGACCGGATTGATTAGCACCAAAATACCAATGCCGACAAACGAATAGAACCAGTAGCAGAGCAGCTGTATGCACCGGAATACAAACTCACTTTTTTTCTCCGACTCCTCGACAAATAAGTTTCCTATCGTTGCCGTTACCCCTGCAAACAGCTGCATGGCAATCTGGGAAATCCCATAAATTATTGTCTGATAATTTCCATACAGTGCCACAACTTTCACATGAATAAATGCCGATATCAGAATATTGTCTGTAGAATTGACAATGGTTGTATTCACTTTAAACAGTGCCATGCCAAAGACATCCTTAAAAATGTGTCTTTTTTCGTCCTTCCGAAGCTTCTCATAATCAGAATCCTTTATAAAGGGATATACCCTGTCCACTGTAATCGAAACAGTAATATTAATCAGGACATTTGAAAGGAGCCCTATAACGGAATAGAGCAAAAAATCCCGAAACACTGCGAGCGTGGCGAGCTGAACCGCTGTCACCAGAAAATTGATGATAACCTGGTAAAAGTTTACCAGATACAACTTTTGATCCGCGCGCAGAAGAATACTCTTATATGCCCAAAACCAGTAAGATGATGCTGACTGAACCACATACAGCATATATATCAAGTTCAAATCCACCAAATCTGTCGTTCCCTTAACAAGCCACGGCAAAAATGGAAGCAGAACCGTACCTGCCGCCATAATGACAAAGCCAATCAGAAAGTAGATGTGTTTGAGGAAGTGCATAATGGACTTGATTTTCTCTTTGTCCCCCTCTGCAAGCGGCTCATAAAGGCTAAATCCCATTGCCGTTCCAATCCCCAGCTCTGCCATGCTGAGAATGGACAAAATATTAGTGAGAAGGCTGGAAACCCCCAAATATTCATCACTGAGAAACTGAACAAAAATAATACGGCTCACAAAAAGAAGCACACCGGAAAAAAGTGTCCCTACTCCCCCCACCACGATATTGATAATTGCCTTTTTTACTCTCATCTATTTCTCCATCATGACTTTTTGCGCAAATGCAGCACAATTAGCAGTCTGCCCAGATCCATTCTGGCTCGTTTCACCGTGTGGTACCATCTGATACGTCCATACGAGCGGTTTTCTCCCAGACGCAGTTTTCTCAGTTGTTTTTTCAGGCGCGCCTTGTCCCTGTTTCCGGCTTTGTCTGCCGCTGCCCCGTATGGCAACAAATCACAGGGAACCCCGTATTCCACCTGACGCCCATTCTGTGCCTGTGCAAATACCAGATTGTTTCTCCACTGGTTTTCAAGCTTTTTTTCCAAATGCTGTGAATCTGCGATATCCAGATATTGCGCTTGGGACACGAAAAATTCCTCTTGGCAGTACTCCCATGCCCTCTGTCCGGACGCTGTCCTGATAATCAGACTGCTCGATCCTTCGGCAGAGTCATCCTTTTTGGTGTAATTGTCCCCCACGGATAAATCTGCCGCTGCATTTAATTTGTCCATACAGTAAAGACATCTTTTCTGTCTGCAGAACTCTTTCACCATCATCCGCTCATTCGCCGGTAGATGCACATGCGTTCCATTCTGAAACTCCATGCGGATATTTCCCGGCCAGCCGCCCGCTCTCTTATCCCGAAAATGCAGTGCCTTCACTGGACTGTTCCACCGTTTTAGCCGCTTTAGATATTCATATATGGAATAGGTCATTGTCTGATCGCAAAATAACCCCAGTACCAGAATGTTCTCACGGCTGCGCCCCGCTTCTTTCAGCGCATTGCACAGTCCGTGCACTGCACAGCCTGTCCCGACAAAAATAACCTTTTCGTCGGGATTTCCCAAGATGAACCGCACTGCCTTCTCCTGCGATACCGGAAGATATCTCGACTGCTGTGTCCTTTGAAGTATTTCCCCGTCCCGAACAGACTGCGTCTCCAGCTGATTTTCATAATCGTAGTCCCGTACAAGAAATGCTGTGTGGTACTGCCCGTCCCGCAGTAATTTCTGTACCATGGCTGTGACCAGACCGCCGCTGGAAGCGTGTTTCAAAAGCTTTTTCTCCTTTGCCTGTACAGAAAAACAGACTGGTTTCCGCTCTGTCACGGCACTGTACGTGTATGAATACCCAGGGCATACCCTAAGGCATTTTCCGCAGCGGATGCATTTATCATAGTCAATGACCGGCAGATAGGTCTCCTCCTGCCGCTCAAAACGAATGCAGGATACAGGGCATACCGCCGCACATACCCCGCATGATGTGCAAAGCCCGTCCTCTGTTGTCCTGTCAATATTCTGCGTTTTTTTATCCATATGCTCAACTCTTCTCCCAATCAGCCGGTCACTTCACACTTTGCTTCACATAGTAATTTGAATCCAATTTCCTGTGACTGCGATTGTCCGCCCATTTTTTGAGCAAGTCAACATTCAGCTGTCTCCAGGAAAAGAGCGGAATCCTGCTCTGAAAAAACCTGTTTATAATATATAGGTATTTCCTGAGTCCATAATGCTGCCGCACTGCCATACATATCATCCCCAAGCCTGTACAGTCGAGCTTTTTGAAATCCTTTTTGGGATATTTTTTCTTGATGTACCGGCAGACCTTTAAAAACTCCTTCAGCCGAATTTCATAGGCATCCCACTCTATATGCGTTGTCAGCGAGCCCTTGCTTTTCGTAACACAGTATATGGTCTCCTGAGAAACTTTGACCTTGCCGCTGTGGTATCCTGTTCTGGTCATAAACATAATGTCATTAAAAAACAGTACCTCATCAAAACGAATGTTGTTCCGGCGCACAACCGAATGGCGAATCATGCATGCCCACGGCGCATTTGTCGCAAGCTTAATACGCAGCAGGTTTTCCCTGCTGGGATTTGCAAGATACTGGTTTATCCGCTTCTCATAGGCCTCGTGCCTGTTGCACGGTTTTCCCGAATCCAGATAAATGCTGGTCGGCGTAAAAAAAACTTCGTCATAATCGGACTCGAAATATGCAGCTACTGTGTCGTACATTCCCTCCACATAAAAGTCATCCGCGTCGGCAAACAGCAGCCATTTTCCATCCGCATGCTTCAATCCGATGTTTCTACATGCCCCGGCACCTTTCACATGCGAATCATTCACGTAAAATTCGACGTTCTGACCATATTCTGCCCGCACACGCCCAAGCTTGTCCAATTCCGCACTGCTGTTATCATCAACGACCACAATCTGTATCTCCTTGTCTGCCGGAATGGAACGGATAAGTTTCTCCAGCAAATCAGGCGTATTATAATGCGGGATAATGATGCTTAGGTTTCTTTTCCATTCTTTTTTCATTCTTTTTCAAACTTTTTCCTTTAAAAAACGCCTTTGCAAAAAAGTGTACTTTTTTGTAAGTCTGCATTTGTGTTTCTCCATTAGTTTACATCAGTTCCAACGAGTTTGCAATAATAATTTTTCGCCTCTTTCGACATAGGATTCCACGATTCTGCAATGGCGCTGCTTTTACAAAAAAGTACACTTTTTTACGACTTAACCGCTCTAGAAAGGGAGCATTACCATGAATTTATATAAACTTCAACAATCCATTGAACATATTCCAGACATGGTTTCTGGAATGTTCGTCCGGCAGAAAGTCAAGTTTTCACCATACAAATTTGGCATAAATACAGCGGAAAACAGAACTAAAAAAATTATATTGTCTCTAAAAACATACAACAAACGTTATAAAACAATTGGAATTACCTTAAAAAGCCTGTTGCTTCAGACGGTAAAGCCGGATCGTATTATTGTCTGGCTGGACAAGGACATCCCCGAAAATAAAATAACAGAAGAAATGCGGACATTTGAACAATATGGCATAGAGTATAAGCACCGAAATCTTGATTTAAGGTCATATGGAAAATATTTCTATGTAATGAAGGAATTCCCAGACGACATCATTATTACAGTTGATGATGACATTATATACCCACACGATTTAATTGAGTCCTTAATGAAAACCCATGAAAAATATCCCCATTCTGTCTGTGCACGAAGAGTCCACCTAATAACCCTTGATTCTAACGGCAGACTGCGAAAATACAGCGACTGGAAATATGAATACCGAAGAATACGGACTCCTTCCTATCTGTTATGTGCTACCGGAGGCGCTGGCACACTTTATCCGCCACATATACTTCCCGAAGAGACATTTATAGTAGATAATATAAAAAAATATTGTCTGAACGCAGATGATTTGTGGCTCAAAGCAATGGAACTTAAAAACCATGTTACCGTCATCTGGGTCAAAAATCATTTAATGCTGCCTCCATTAGTAAAAAGTGCCCAAAAAGATGCCCTTTCAATAAAAAATGTGGTGCACTGTGAAAATGATTTATATATACAGAAGCTTGAACAATTATATCCAAATGTTTTTCAATTTCTAGTAAATTGCAGCCAATAATGCCTTTTGAATAACCGGAGGAACGCAATATGAGCCAAAATTTTCCAAAGAACCTCAGTATCATTATTCCGCACTATAATACGCCGCATTTATTGCATAAGTTAATTGATTCCATTCCGCAGAGTCCAGACATACAAATCATCGTGGTTGATGACAACAGCGACTGTCATCTGGATATACTGGCGGACTTACAAGGAAAATATTGTGCACAAGTCGAGTTTTACGTAAACGGCACTGGGCGAAAAGGTGCCGGAGCCTGTAGGAATGTCGGATTACAACATGCAGATGGCAAGTGGATTCTTTTTGCAGACGCGGATGATTTCTTTCTGCCAGAAATGTATGAGAATATCTGTCCTTATTTTGATACAAATTATGATGAAGTGTTTTTTACCCCGACAAGCATCTACCTTGATACAGGAGAAACTGCCAACAGACATTTAAAACTGAAAAACTGCATTGATGAATTCCTTGAAAAGCCAACAAGGGAAAACATTTTACGGCTAAAAATATCAACCTGCTCCCCCTGTTCCAGGTTAATCAGGCACGAGCTCATAAGGCAGCACAATATACAATTTAGAGAAATACAATATTCCAACGACATCATGTTCACTGCCCAAACTGGTTATTACAGCCGAAAAATAACAGCATCCAGAGATACGATTTATTGCATGACAAGAAGCCATGGTTCTCTCACAACACACACTGACTGGGACGTTTTTCTAATGAGACTTCACGAGGAAATAAACGTCTGTGATTTTCTGTTAAGGCATTTTTCAAAAAAAGACCTGAAAAGAATGCAGTATGCCTGCAGCATAAGGCTGGCAGAAGCAGTACGCCGCCATTACGGCCTTAAAAAGTACTTATTTATAATAAAAGTCTATATCCAGCATGGCGTTCCGATGATTGCCAGAGGACAGATAAACCTGATTTCACTGAAAAATTATATTCAAGGCTTGTGTACAAATGAAACAGATTCAGATTATTTCGTAAACAATAAATGACCCAGCCTATATCATGCCATTGCAGAAAGGAAGAAGCAGACAAATGCGGAGCAGACATTTTCTTTATAACACAGTTGCATCACTTTTCAGCCAGCTCATTGGCATCATTTGTGGTATACTGCTTCCAAGACTAATGATATTCGGTTTTGGATCTGAGCTTTATGGTACGACTGTCTCTATAACGGAATTCCTCGGTTATATTTCCCTTCTGGAGGGGGGAATCGGCGGCGTGGCGCGAGCGGCGCTATATAGCCCGCTTTCTGAACACGATACAAATACGATAAACCTCGTGCTGGCTTCTATACGGCAGTTTTTTAAAAAGATTGCCCTTATTTTCATTGGCTATACATTCATTCTCGCCTGTTCCTTCCAATACATTGCCTCAAGTTATAGCCTTGACTGGGAATTCACTTTTTGCCTGGTTATCGTAATCTCCTTATCAAACCTTGCAGAGTATTATATGGGGATTTCAAATTCGATACTGCTTCATGCAGCTCAGCAGGGATATGTCATCCGGCTTCTTCAAAGTGTGACCACGATATTCAACATCTTGCTAACCTGTGTTCTTATTCACTATAACTGCAATATTTTATCCGTTAAATTTTTTTACTGCTTCCTTCATATTATAAGGATTTTTATACTGAATAAATACGTTAAAAACCGCTATGGTGTCAAAAAAATTCCTGCCCAAGCAGATTACTTAAAGCAAAAATGGGATTGTCTGGGACAACATATTGCATATTTTCTGCATTCCAAGACTGATTTTTTTGTATTGACTATTTTTGTATCCTCAGCAGAGGTTGCTGTTTATTCTATATATAGCTATATCATGACCAGCCTTGTGACACTCACGGGTTTCTTTACTTCTGGCTCGGAAGCTGTATTTGGAAACATGATTGCACGACACGAACGCGGACATTTAATTCAGTTCTTTGATTTTATGGAATTTCTGATTCATTCAGTCGTAATAATTGTATTTACAACGGGAGCAATTATGATTATGCCATTTATTCGTTTATATACAAATACATTTACGGATGCAGAATATTACAGACCTGTTGTTGCAGGATTACTTTTGCTCGCCGAAGGCATTTATTGTTTAAGGCAGCCCTACCATCAATTGACAATTGCTGCCGGAGAATTTAAATCCACTAAAAAAGCTGCTTTTATAGAAGCCGGACTAAATATACTGTTATCCCTTATTCTTGTACACAAGCAGGGTATTGTAGGCGTTGCACTGGCAACTGTCATCGCAATGCTTTACCGAACCATCTACTATGTTTTATATTTATCGAAAAATATTATAAAACGAAAAATGTTTACTTTTATAAAGCGCTGGTGCATTACTGCAATCAATACCTGTACAATATTGCTATGTCTCCATTATCTTCCAATTCAGGTACAGGAAGCTCACAATTATATAGAATGGATTAAGAATGCAGTCATTGTGTTTTGTTTTTCTGCCCTTGTAACCAGTACATATTCCTATCTATTTTATAAAAATGAATGGAATCAGCTTATCGCAAAAGGAAAACCAAAAATTTAATTTCAATAACAATCCCCCATTCAAAAAGTATATAATTTTTCCAAACACAAATCTACATATATTTGGAGGGATAGAGAATGAATTATGGATATATTCGAGTCAGCACACGGGAGCAAAATGAGGACAGGCAGCTGCTTGCATTACACGACATCGGCGTTTCTGCGCAAAACATTTATATCGACAAACAGTCTGGAAAAGATTTTCAACGCCCATCCTACAAAAAAATGGTCAGGACTCTGAAAAAAGATGACGTACTCTTCATAAAAAGCATTGACCGGCTGAGACGCAATTACGAAGAAATCATAGAACAGTGGCGTATTCTGACAAAAGAGAAACAGATTGACATTGCGGTACTGGATATGCCGCTTCTGGATACACGTCAGGGAAAAGACCTTATCGGAACATTTTTGAGTGATGTAGTGCTTCAGGTTCTTTCTTTTGTCGCACAAAACGAGCGTGAAAACATCCGCCAGCGGCAGTCAGAGGGAATCTGTGCCGCCAAGGCACGTGGCGTCCGTTTCGGCAGGCCAGCCCAGCCACTGCCTGATAACTTTGAAATGACATGTCTTCGCTGGAAACAGGGTGAGATATCTGGTACAGAAGCCGCCAGAATCTGTAAAATGCCGTTATCCACATTTCGTTACAAGGCATTAAAGCAATGACAAGAATCGAATAAGGATGTGTACTTTACATTTTTTCAGTCTCCTAAACAGAAAATTTGTATATATCAAAAATAGTGTCGCCATAAAAATAAAATAGCAGACCGATGCCCCCAGTGTTCCGTACAGGGAAACAACAGGCCGCAAAACGACTGCCGCAATAAAAGATACCAGGCAGTAAGGTCCTAACAGCACTTTCTGACACCGCATAATTGTCAAGACGACATTTTCGTATGCCACACACGCCATAAACCCACTCCCCAAAAGCAATATCAGAAGTTCTGCCTTATATTCTGACAGGTTCGTATGATAAAGCGCTGAAAGAACAGGAATTCCCACCCAATATGTCCCTGCAAGACATATCACGGATAGTCCGGCAACCACCAGCAGCTGTTTCCCTACCCTGCCAGTAAAACTTTTTATTTGCCTGTTCTCCCATTCAACCGCCATGGGAACCAATAGCGGCTGATAAATAAAATTACTGAGCAGCCGTATCGCAAAAACAGGCATTGATACAAATCCGTAACATGCCTGTACCTCGTCCGTAAGGCAGGCATCTATTGCATATCTGGGCGCGCTTCCCACATAGCATTGAAGAACAGAAATGCCACACAGCGGAAATGCTGTTTTTAGCAGTTTACCCATTTGCTGATAATCCTTTTTACAAATGAAAATATTGACATTTGCTTCATTTTCACAACATATATATGGATATGTTATTTTTACAAACAAAAAAAACAACAGTAATGAAACAAAAAGGCAAATAGCAAGTGTTGTCTTCAAATCCCTGCTTATATACAATACTGTTGGAAAAGTAAGCAGAATCCCCATCCACCTGACACAAAACATTTGCGCACCCAAATCCAGTCTATGCCTTTGCTGATAATATCCCCATATTACATCCTCCACAGCCTCCACAGCATAAATCATACAGAGCACAAAAATAATCAGGATTTTATTTTTGTTATATTCCAGAAAAACCGCCGCATATCCCAGATATGCCCCTGTACATAGCATCATTCCAGTTACTGTGACCACGCGTGTTTTTAAATAGATAGAAAAAGAAAACTGCCCCCCTACATCCGTTACCTGATAATTTCTTAATCCAAATTTACCAATAAGCACCAGCTGGTTTGCTATCGTGAACGCAATGGACAAAATGCCCGCATCTGCGAGACTCATCATTCTTGTGACAATCATGGACATAATAATTGCTTCCGATGCGTTCAGTATTCCAGCTACTGTGTTCCAAATATATCCTCGCTTTAAATTTATCGTCATAATCCCTATTTGTTCTCTTTTTTCAGTTGTCATGATACACCATCTTTGACTGTCATTCAATGAAATGTTTCACATATTCCCCTGTTCCTTTGTCAGGAACCATATAGTTGCCATATTGCAGGGTAAGATGGCTGTCATATCCCCTAGGAACCGGAAATTGCCTGTTACGAAACTGCATGTAGCAGACATCATAATACCACTCGCTTTCATAGGGTATTCCAATCCCCCTCAGCGGTGAATTCACACTCATACAATACCTTTTTGGCGATTTACCCTGCTTATGAATGAGCCTGTTTCTCCATTTTAAAATTTTCCCCATATCTATTGTGGCGCCAATACTGCTAAGGACTTTTGTCTGGCATTTCTGAATCCATGTATACTTTTCACTATTAATCCGGTAGCGGTGCCCCATGCCAAATCCATATAAAATTTTATGTTTCAATGCAATCCACTTTATCTGCCATTTTGTATTTGCACTGTACACAAATTGAAAAATGTCTATAAAGGCATGATTCTGCTTGTTTTCATAAAACAAATCTTCCTCAGCCGGTTCGTGGACTGTATAGCGGATATCCTGCACACGTGTTACAAAGTCAAAGAAGTTAGGCAGTAAATCATTGGGTGTAACGATTCTTAAATGTTGCGGAAGCTGCTCCCTTAACTTTGCACACAACAATTCATAATCTTTCTGCCATACAATAATATCAACATCATCATCCCACGGAATAAAGTCATGGTTACGAACGGCTCCCAGCATACTGCCGCCATGGAGCATATACATTATGTGATTTTTCTTACATATATCATCAACAACACACAATATCCCAAACAAAATATCCTGATACTCCTGCAATGTCATTATTCCATACTCCTATCATCCTGCAAATTAAGCTTACTTGAAATTCGTGTAGACGATATGCCCTTTGTATATGGAAAGTAGATGATTTCTATATTCTCCCTGTCAAACTTCTGCTCATATTCTTTCCATTTGTCTGTCGCATACCAGTCATCACCCACAAACAAAACAGATGCCCCCAGCTTTTTGCATGCCAGCAGTTTATCCATGTCATACTGTGGCACCGCAGCATCCACATATTTAATACTCCTGACAATCTCAATCCTATCCTCAAAAGGCATTACTGCACACTTTCCCTTATAGGCAACCAAGTCATCCACCGTCACTCCAACCACCAGTTTGTCACAGAATCCTTTCGCATTTTTTAACAGATTAAGATGCCCAATATGAAACAAGTCAAATACACCTGCTGTATAACCAATAATCATTACCATGCCCCGCTTTCCTGATTTGCCTGCTATCTCATGCAATTATATAATAGAAACGCTACCACTATATATGCCAAAAATCCTTAATTACCCAGCTAAAGGATTTTATACCAAAGAAGAAAGGCGGACTACAAATATGAACTCCTTTACATTTAAAGACCTTGCAGAGGAATGGCTTGTTTCTCAAAAAAAATTTATAAAAGAATCAACTTACTGCACTTATGCAGTGCAGTTAAAAAATCATCTTTTTCTCTTATTCGGTAACATAGACTGTGTCCTGATGACATCGGATATACTGGATCAGAAATTATCAAATTGGTATGAAAATAACCGTCTGCGGGGCAATATGCCTCTTTCTGAAAAAACGATCCGGGACATCACTTTAATTTTTAAACTATGTTTAAACTATGGAATGCAGAAAAATTACATACCAAATCAAAAAATAAACTTAACAGTCCCGGTATGTAAAAACAAAAACACAGCTGCACAAATATATAATATTCGAGAACAACAGACCATAGTGAATTCCATACTAACCAATCTAACAAATAAATCAAACGGGATTTTAATCAGTCTCTATACTGGAATTCGAATTGGCGAGTTATGTGCATTAAAATGGTCGGATGTTGACTTGGAAAATGGAACCATAATAATTTCAAAAACTTTGCAAAGACTATATTTTAAGGATGAAATTGAAGAAAAACATACGAAGATAAGTATCACTCCTCCAAAAACATGCAACGCAATACGTGAAGTCCCAATTTCCTCGAAACTCACACAGACACTGGAAGAATTATATATCAACAACCCTGACGCATATGTCCTGACAAACACCGAAAAGTACATTGAACCACGGACATACAGAAATTTTTATTCACAATTTATGGACTCTTTGGATGTCCGGAAATTAAATTTTCATTGCCTGAGACATACCTTTGCCACCAGATGCATTGAGTCCGGCGCCGATTACAAGACTGTGAGTGAGATACTTGGACATGCCAGTGTACACACGACAATGAATTTATATGTACATCCAAGCATTGAGCAAAAAAGAAAATGTGTCGAACTCATGGACAAAATAAATGAACAGCTACCTACCTAAAATAATGGTTTTGGGCTAAATTCTTGACAATATATGTAAAAATAGTTTATGATAAAGCTATTGAAAATCCTTTAGCTGGGTACTTAAGGATACATTATATATTAACTGAAATCCAACATTAAAATCAAGGGGAGAAATGATACATGAAATGGGGACGAATAACATTTGCGACTTCTTTATGTTATAAAAATTTTTGTAATATCGGTGATGTCATGCAAACCTTTGCCGTGGATTTGATCTACAAAGAAATGCAAATAGATTCCGATCAGATTGTTGACATACCCGCTGATGAAATAAGTACCTACAATGGGGAAACCGTTCTTCTTCCAATGGCTGGTAATTTCCAATACAGCAGAAAACATCCTGTATTCCCAACTTCTAAAAATATTATTCCAATATTCCTAAGTGTATACTGTACCTCAGGGCAATATCTGAAACATGCCGATTTCTGGAAAAAATACGGGCCAATCGGCTGCCGCGATGAGAATACCATGGCTGCAATGCGTCAGAAAGGATACGATGCATATCTGCTAGGCTGTATCACTACACTATTCCCAAAACGCAGCTTTCATCCGGACAAGCCGCATGTTTTTCTGATCGACGTCCAGCCCAGAGTAATTGAATATATTCCAAAAAAACTTATGGAATCAGCTGAATATATAACTCATGACATACTGATTGACAGAAGTCTGCCCAAAAATCAGATAACGGAACAGATTCAAAGAAAAACCAAAGAAATTTATGCACGCTATTATAATGAAGCCACTCTCGTCGTTACTTCCAGACTTCATGCTGCCGCTCCATGTATTGCCATGGGAATTCCTACAATCGTCGTAAAAAACGGATTCGACGAACGATTTGGCTGGCTGGACAAGTTTGTACCGTTATATACTCCTGATGAATATGACAAAATAAACTGGAATCCCAAGCCACTTGACCTTACGGAACACAAGGAAAGATTAATGCATGCCGTCATAAAACTATTAAACAGGCAAGCAGATACTCGTGACCTGGAAATTACCCATTCCTTTTATATGGACAGAACCAGAAAGAACCTCCATACACCAGTATTAACATCCTGTTTCATATGGCTTGCCCAATACTTTCCGGCACTTGCCGAATTTATCCAGAAAAAAATTCTAAAAGCTTTTTCCACAACCGCGCTTTCTGACAAAAAGGAGACATAAAACATGAAATGGGGAAGAATAACATTTGCTAATCGCGCAATTGAACGCAATTTCTTTAATGCCGGCGACACAGCACAGATTTTTGCCGTAGATATTATATATAAAGAAATGCAGCTTCATCAAGATGATATCATCAATATTCCGATTGACGAAATTCGCACGTATCAAGGTGAAAAGGTCATTCTTCCGATTGCTGGTTACTTTCAATATGAGAGCAGAAATCCCGTATTCCCAGCTTCAAACGACATCATACCAATCTTTTTAAGTCTGCATTGTACCGCAAAACAATACCTAAAGCACAAAAAATTTTGGAAAAATTTTGAGCCTATCGGATGCAGGGATGAAAGTACAATGCAGGCAATGCGTAAAAACGGATGTGATGCGTATCTCTTAGGATGTATTACATCTCTGTTTCCAAGACGCGATTTTGTCCCGGAAACCCCGCATGTATTCCTCGTTGACGTACACCCCAAAGCAGTACATTATGTTCCTGAACATATAATGCAGTCAGCAGAATACACAACACAGGATATTCCTATTGACAGAAATCTGCCAAAGCAGCAAATTGCAGATATCATTCAGGAAAAAACCAAAAATATTTATTCGAGATATTACAATGAGGCCACTTTAATCATTACTTCCCGATTACATGTCGCTGTTCCATGTATGGCCATGGGAATCCCTGTCATTGTCGTGAAAGACGGATTTGACAAACGATTTGGATGGCTGGAAAAGTTCCTTCCCTTATATACCCCGGATCAATACGATGTAATCAATTGGGATCCTCAGCCCGTCGAACTTGAGGAACACAAAAAGCTTTTGCTCCACAACGCAGTCTCGCTTCTCAAAAGAAAAGCATGTATGCATGATTTGCAATATCTGCACAACTTCTTGATGGATAGAAAAAGAAAAGAACTCCGCACGTCCTTTCTGGTTTCCGGATATCAGTGGCTTGCTCAATATTCTCCACAATTAGCCGCTTTTATCCGTTACAAGGTATTGAAACCACTAAGTATCTCCGCCAGAACAGATTCTCAAAAAAAGTAATCCCGGCATTTCGAAAACAGGACATGATAAACTTAACATCTATCATGTCCTGCCTTTTTTAATATTCCCACATATGCAATGCCAAATACGACCGCCAATAATATCATTGTAATCATATATCCCCAAACTGCTCCGGACAGTTGATACTGTGCTGCCATGTGATAAATAATCACACGTCCAGCCAGCGAAACCACCAGATATATCAGCATTGCCCTTTTCTGCTCATCCATAACAGTAAATATATTTGCAAGAAAACCTCCAACCGCCAAAAAACCACTCGCAAAAAGCGTTTCCAGTAAATGTACTTTGTATGGGCTGAGATTTTCATGGTATAAAACGGACAACACCGGAATTCCAAGGAGAAATGCCCCAAGCAGACATACCACCACAATTACAACAAGGACAAGCATCTGGCGCATAACTCTGTGAGAAAACTGTTGAATTTTATGCTCTTTCCATTCCGTTGAATACAGTACATACTGTGGCCGATAAATGAAGCTGTTCAGTAGTGCAATCACAAACACTGGCATGGAGATATATCCGTAAACAGCCTGCGTTTCATCCCCTAGATATGTATTTATCGCATATTTCGGAATATTTGTTATATAAATGTACAAGTATGATGCAATGCACAAAGAAATACTTTCCTTAAATAACACCCCCATCCCTTTGCTTACATGCCATTTATTCTTGTCCATATATTTGAAGTACGTATAGATAATGAACACTGTTCCGGAAATAAAACAGACAGCAAAACCACAGATAGCAGACTTGACAATGTCCTTAGATACAAAATCTGCTGCAATGAACGCACACAGGGTCAGTATCCATCGTACCGAAAACATTTTACTGCCAACATCCAGTCTTCCCCTCGCCTGAAAAGAACCGGCAAATACATCCTCGAAAGCTTCAACCGCATACCACATGCATACCCAAAAAACACATGCCATCTTCTGGCTGACACCATCATATATCCTCAGGTTGTAAAATGTATAAATAACGGCAGACACTACCATAATCCCAACTGTCACCATGCGAAAATGAAAAAAATCTTGAAATGAATATTCTTCACTCTCATGCACAACCTGATAGTTTCTTACACCAAATTTTCCAACCGTCATCAACAAGTTTGCCACGGAAAATGCAAATGTTAAAATTCCGGCATCTTTTAATCCATTTACTCTTGAGACCACAGCAACAATAATTACAGCCTCCGCAGCATTAATTATTCCTGCCACAACATTCCACAACACGTTTTTTCGGTAAATCAACTCCGCTTTGCTAATATTCATATTCCAAAAAAATCCTCTATCTGCTTCTCCATACAGTCAGATACATCTGCATCTGTCATATACTTAGCCGACCATTCCACAATCTTCTCCATGGTTGTCTCCACGTTCCATCTTGGTTCCCACCCAAATACACTTTTTAATTTGGAACAATCCAGCTTCAGGAAATTCGCTTCGTGAGGCCCGCCGTCATGTTTGTTAATCCATTTCATGTTTCCGCCACACACTTTATTCCATTTGTCGCAGAACAGTGTTACAAGTTCACCTGTCGTCCGGCAGTCCGCATCATCCGGCCCCACATTGTAGCACCCAGCGTAAGCTTTGTCCATATACTGTTGCTGCGCAATCATCAGATATACGGCAATTGGTTCCAGTACATGTTCATATGGCCTGACTGAAAAAGGATTTCTCACAATAATGTCCTCTCCTTTTTCCGCCGCGCGAATGCAATCCGGAATGATTCTGTCTGATGCAAAATCTCCCCCTCCAATGACATTCCCTGCTCTTGCCGTAGAGACCGCAACATCCATGTCCATAAAAAAGGACTTGATATAACTGCTTGTTACAAGCTCAGAACACGACTTTGAATTAGAGTATGGATCATGCCCGTTCAATTCCTCATTCTCACGATACCCCCATGCCCATTCTTTGTTCAGATAGACTTTATCCGTTGTCACATTAATGACAGACCTCACCGAAGTTGTCTGCCGGATACACTCGAGCACGTTCACCGTTCCCATCACATTCGTCTCATAAGTATATACGGGATTCTGATAGGACTCACGCACAATGGGCTGCGCCGCCATATGAATGACAATCTCTGGCTGCGTCTGATGAAACACACGCTTCAGGTGCGCCAGATCCCGCACATCCCCTTCTATGGAATGCAGGCGTTTGGACAAACGGCATATTTCAAACAAGGAAGGATCCGTTGGCGGTTTCAAAGCATATCCTGTAACGTCTGCCCCTGCCATAAGCAACACATTACACATCCAGGCTCCCTTGAACCCCGTGTGTCCCGTAATGAATATCCTTTTATTTTTGTAAAACGAAAAATCAAACATCCTCTTTCCCCCTGCAGCCATCTTCAAAATTCAGTCTCTCCTCCTCAATTACCAACGGTCTGTTCATAATTCTCTGGTTAATGGACAATATATACTCTCCCATAAACCCAAGAAAAAACAATTGGATGGAACCAAGAAAGAATATGCCAATCAGCATTGGAGCCATACCTGCAACAAACCGTTCCCAATACAATAATTTCATTACGAGATATGCAATTCCCATCACTGCGCTTAAAATTCCAATGCCGATACCCATAAAAGTTGCCAGTCTTAATCCGATCTTTGTGTAAGACGTAAAGCTAAGCATTGCCGCATCATACAGGGTGTAAAAACTATTATGCGTCTTTCCCGCGCGTCTCTGTGGTTGTTCATAAGGTATTTCCTTTCTGCGATACCCAAGCTCCGCGACAATTCCGCGCAAAAACGGTGTGGGATCCTTTAAATTTCTCAGCACCTCCACAAACTCTCTGTCATATAGCCCCGATCCTGTAAAATGCTCAATCTGCTCCACATTGGAAAACTTTTTGATGATTTTGTAGTACGTCCCCCGCAGCTTGTACATGATAGGATTTTCTTTGCTGGATTTCTTTATTCCTATGACAATTTTATATCCGTTTTCCCATTCCCTGATATACTGGGGTATCAGCTCTATCGGATCCTGAAAGTCACAAACCATGCTGATTGTACAGTCTCCTGTCGTCTGAAGAATACCATAATACGGAGAATTAAACTGCCCGAAATTTTTTGCATTGAATATCGCCTTTATGTGGCGGTTCTTTGCGCATATTTCCCGCAGAAGCGGTCTGGTATTGTCCTTTGAATCATTGTCAATGAATACAAGCTCATAATCATATTGTGCCAATTCCGCTTCAAACAAGTTTGTAATCGCTTCACTCATCGGAACCACATTTTCCTGTTCATTATAACATGGTATTAAAATGCTAATCTTTTTCATCCTGTGCTTCCTCCCACTCTACCGTTTCCCGTATTCCCGTTTCAAAGGTATAGTCAGAAACATAGCCGGTATCATCAATAAGATCCTGTATATCCGCACATAGGTACATAACTTGTCCAGGTGCATATTCCATATCGCCAAACCCTACTTCTGCATTTGGATTAATGACAGACCGCATTGTTTCAATATAAGTTTTGAGCGGTTTTGCAACACCGCTTCCCAAGCAGTATACCTTTCCGCTTACTCCATAGCACCCTATCAAGTACATCATTTTTGCAGCATCTTTTGCATACAGATAATCCCACATTTGCTCCCCTTTTGTACAGGATGCCCGCTCGCCATGAAGCATTTTTTTGATCAGGGACATAACCATTGTGCCACTCCCGTCATAGGGACCATATACACTCAGAATTCGTGTCCAGATATGCCGCATTCCTTTCTGACGGCATCGGATTCTTGTCATCTGTCCTGCACATAACTTTGCCATACCATATCCGTTCTCCGGAAATGCCGGCACATTCGCATGCAGCTTCCCCTCATATCTACCGTATTCTGCCTGTGACCCCGCACCAATGAACAAACCGCACTGAAGTTCTGCCGCCGCATCAACTGCTTCGAGGGCATATTTTACATTCCTGTTTTGCAGATACATATCGTCTCTGCCCCCTCCAAAGGTTCCGTCCCATGCAAAATGAAAAAAAACATCTATGGGCTGCATTTCATTCCAATGTTTCTGCCGTATTACCTTCCTGACCCTCTCCGGCAGTTCTTCCATCTCCCCAAGCGCACATTCTACTATTGCAACACTGTTCGATTCCCTAATCCGGTTCTTTCTGGCTGAATCGCCTCTGACCACTGCCAGAACCTGTATATTCCTGTCGCTTAAATATGCAGTCAGCGCCATTCCAATGGCTCCTGTCGGACCTGTTATAATTACACGGTTCATTTTATATGATTCCCCTCGTATTCCTCCCTATCCAGAAATGGAGCCATATCATCCATTGCAGCAGAGACAATCTTTCCGGACGGCAGAACTTTTGAGCTCGACTTCGGTGCAAAATCCTGCTGCCAGTCAACAAATACCTCGCAGAAAACCGGTCCGTCCGCGTCGAGTGCCTCCCTAATCCTGTCATTTACGTTTTCCACACAATCTATCCTATAATATGGAATGTCAAAAGCAGGAATTACTTTAGAAAAGTCCGGTATGCTCAGACCATATCCGCCACCAATTCCCACATAAGGCTGCCCTTCAAAAAGATTTTTCTGTGTCTGCCGGATGGAATGATACCCATTATTATTTAGCAGGAAAATCTTTAAATTCAGTTTGTTAAACACGACTGTCTGAAGCTCCTGTAGGTTCATCATAAAGCTTCCATCGCCATCCATGCAAATAATCCGCTTGTCTGGTCTCGCCACACACGCCCCAACGGCTGCCGGAAAACCGTATCCCATGGCAGCAGAACCGGAGTTGGTGTACAGGCGCTGCCCCTTTTTTATCATAGCAGCCTGAAATGTAATGACACAGGCCGCCCCATTGCCGCATACGACAGAATCATCCTCTTTCAGCTCCTCGAAAAATTCTGTCATAAACGCGTATGGGTTCAGTCCCTTTTCATCCATATAATATTCTGGCAGTGTGGCAGGATATTTGTCATTGATATTCCGGCACCACAAAGTCCATTCCTGATGTTCCTTATTCTTTTCATATTGCAGCTGATTTATATCCCGCAGCACGTCGCGTAAATCCGCATGTATCGGATAGTCAATCGAAACAGTTGGCTTATGCAGTTCGGCTTCATCAATATCAACAGCTATCTTGTATGCGTTTTTACCGAAATCGCCAAAATTATAGCCTATCATCCTGATGTTCAGCCTACACCCCAATATCACCAGCAAGTCTGCATTTTGAATGACAAAATTCCCCCCTCGCGTCCCTACTGTTCCTGGCCTGCCGCAAAACAAAGGATGCGTATCCCATATAATGTCATGTGCATCCCATGCCGTGACAACCGGAATTCCCAGTTTATCAACTGCATGGAGAAAAGCGTCCTGCTGGTCTGCATGGCGGATTGCTGTCCCCGCTAATATTACAGGCCTCTTTGCCCTAGAAACCCTTTCCAGAAGATAACGGGTATGCTTTTCATCATATACCGGATTGACTTGATGAAATGATGCCCAGTTTTCGTCTATATACGCCTGTTCGTCAAACGCATCAAGCTCATCTGTCTCTATCACCGCAGATGCCACATCACCTGGTATGTCCAGCCATACTGGTCCCGGCCGCCCATTTAGCATCAAAAACCAGGCTTTTTCCATCTCCCTGCGTATGCTTTTGGGATCGGTAACCATTTTAGCATACTTTGTCATTGTTTTTACAGCATCCGTAATCTGCGCTTCCTGATCCCCCAGCTGCCTAAGGGGCAGGCTTGTTGACCACACTGTTGTTTCGCGTTTCGCCTGCCCAGTCACTACAAACATCGGAATGGAATCAACATATGCACCGAATACCCCAGTAATGGCGTTCGTTCCTCCAGGTCCGCCTGTAACACAGACGGGGGCTATCTTGCCGGATTCACGGGTATACCCCTCCGCAGCCATGGTACATGCCTGCTCATGATGGTTGTATGTTATCTTCAGCTCTTCCTGATGACCAAATGCATCATTCAAGTGCATTGCAGCCCCTCCGGTTATCATAAACATGTCTGTAACACCCTTGTTTACAAAAAATTGTGACATATATTTTGCAACTTTTACTTTCATTCTATTTCTCCTAACCAAAATACTGTAGTATGTCTTTCGGTGAAGCTGCCGCCCCTACCGCATCGAATGCAAAAACATCTGACGGCGTCTTAAAATCAAACCCATATGTAACGCCAATAAAATCCATGCCTATTTGCCGTGCGCCTGTCGCGTCGTGGCTGCTGTCACCAACCATAACAGCCCTGCCATAATCATGTACCCCAAGATCTTCCATACACTTTTTGATGATGTCCATCTTTTTTAATTTGTTTTCGTGGTCGGCACCATATAAAATATCAGTATATCTGTCGAAGCCAAAGTGTTTCAGAATAGCCTCTGCATAATCCTGCCGCTTATATGTTGCCACCGCAAGCTTTATCCCCTTCTCAGAAAGGGTATCCATCAACTCGTATATCCCATCATAGGGAACAGCTTTGAAAAGTTCAAAATCCTTATATCGATTTCGAAAACAGGTGGCAATCGTCTGTAAAATTTCCCCTTCTAAATGATAGGTGCGGGAAAATGAATCCTGTATCGGGGGACCTATAAATGTCAGCAGCTGCTCCTCACTCAGCGGAGCAAACCCCATTTTATCAATTGTATACCGGACAGAAGCCAGCACACCTTCTGTCGTGTCCAAAAGCGTCCCATCCACATCAAAAACAGCTATCTCATATTTTTTCATACCTTACACCATCTTCATTTCTTCAAGATACAGCGACTTTGTTATAAATTTGACTTTAAGGTGCGCAGCCATGCCGCTTAACACCCTAGCGACATATTTATTTAATCTTTCCGCCTGCTCCTTTGAAAACTCATACCCCATGCTTTCATTTACGTGGTCTTTCCATTTTTGACCAATATATCCGTCAAATCCTGCTAAAGTTACGTTTTTAACTCCGATTTTTATCATAACCTTCAAAAGCATCACAAATGAGTTGTCAATTATTTCAGCTTCTTCATCAAGCAGAGAAGATATATCAAGTGAAAATTCAAATCTTTGATCATTCATAGCCGTTATGTTGCTTGTCGAAATCACCTGAATCTCATTCCTCTTTTTCAACAATGAAGACGCCAGCTGCACATACCTTTTTGCGTTGCTAAGGAAAATGAAATCAACCGGCAGCTCATCAGAAACATAATTCACCGAAATGATCAGCGGGTTATATTCTTTCACGTAATTTTCTATGCTGTCCTTTTCCTGCTCTATACTCTTTCCAGGTCCCAGAAGCAGTACATTTCTGTCTGCAAATATCCTTGACAGTTTCCATATGTCCTTTGCATCATCCACATCAATCTGTTTCTGATAATCCAAATACAGTTTTTCGATGAGTTCCTTGTCATACAGCAACTGTCTGTCCCCATATTCTTTCAGCATATCAAGTATCTCATTGATTTGTTTCACGGAAAGTTTCCTTTTTTCCATTAAATACGTCACGTAACTTGGATGACAGTTGTTTAGTGCAGCAATATAGAAAAACATGCTGTAGCCCCATGGCTTTACTTTGTATATATTCATAATATTCGCATCAAGCGCCTCGAGAATCTGCGCCAGATCATATTTTTTGTCAAAATGGTCGTTCAAGTACATTGCCAAAAGTTCAATCGGGCAATTTCCAGCGCTCTTTCCCATTCCGTATATTGAAGCGTCTACCAGCAGACTTCTGTCTGTCTGTTGTGAGAGCATTTCAGTACAGTTTGCAAACGCACGCTGAAAGTTATTGTGTGAGTGATAACCTAACGATATTTCCATGTCAAGTCTGCCATTTAACTCATTAAAATAATGCATCAGGTTTTCCTGCTGGAGCAGTCCATAGGTATCAACCATGGATACTGCATATGGTTTCAATTCATTTGCCATATCAATGAGGTCAGTCAGTTCTTCGTCATTATAACTTGTGATTGATACAAGCTGCACAAATACTTTATATCCCAGTTCCTTCAGCTGTCTACAATAATCTATTGCCTGCCTTCTCATATGTTTTTTGAATATCACTCTGATACCATCCAGAACCGTCTCGCCACATGGCTGTACATTTTCTATGCTGCATGTGCCGTAATCAATCATCCCGACAAGCTGGGCGTTCTTTTTATCCAGTCCCGCATATATCCTGTTGAAACTTTCCGTGTCCGGAGCAATACTTTTGTTCATGTCAAACGCGCACCGCTCGTCTAAAAATCCCAGCTCGATAAACTCTACTTTTGCACTTACCAGACGTTCAAATATGCTCACAATATGATTATGCCCAAAGTGCCAGCTATTTACATAGCCGCCGTCGCGAAGTGTGCAGTCCAGCAGATTAATATCTGACATCTATTGCTCCGCCCCTTTCCTAATCGTTTCCGCCATATAATCAATCATCTCATCAGTCATTCCTGGATAAACGCCAACCCAGAAAGTATCTTTCATAATCCTGTCTGTATTATCCAATCTTCCCACAATGCGGTATCCCTCTCCGGACACGCGCATCTGGTCAAAACATGGGTGCTTTGTCAGATTTCCTGCAAACAGCATACGTGTCTGTATCCCATGGTTCTCTATAAAAGACACCAGTTTATCACGGTTTACACCGTCTCTGCATGTTATCAGGAAACCAAACCAGCTTGGATTCGCATTTTCACATGCTTCCGGCAGAATCAGCTTGTCTTCACACCCTGCAAGCCCTGCCCGCAGACGTCCAAAATTGTGACGCCTTTTTTCTACAAACTGCGGAAATTTCTTAATCTGCGCACAGCCAATTGCTGCCTGCATATCCGTAGCCTTTAAATTATATCCAAAGTGCGAATATACGTATTTGTGGTCATATCCCAATGGCAGTTCGCCAAACTTTCTGTCAAACCTATGACCGCAGAAATTATCTCTCCCGGAAGGACATACACAGTCACGCCCCCAGTCCCGAAAAGAGCGGATAATTTTGTGAAGCAGCGGGTTATTTGTATACACCGCTCCTCCTTCCCCCATTGTCATATGATGCGGCGGATAAAAAGAGGATGTTCCGATATCCCCTATTGTTCCTGTAAAACGCTCCTCTCCGTCCAATACATACGTTGTACCCAATGCGTCGCAGTTATCCTCTATCAGCCATAAATTGTGCTTGTCACAAAATTCTTTCACTACTTTCAAATCAAAGGGATTTCCCAGCGTATGTGCTGCCATGACAACCTTCGTCTTATCGGACAACGCTTCCTCAAGCATTGTCACGTCCATATTGTATTGCGGTATTGTAACATCGATAAATACAGGAACCACTCCATACTGGATTGCCGGAGTAACTGTCGTTGGGAACCCTGCCGCGACGGTAATCATCTCATCCCCGCGCTTTACCTGACGCTCCCCCAGCAGCGGTGAAGTCAGCGCGATAAATGCATTTAAATTTGCAGAGGAACCGGAATTGACCAGCGAACAATGCCGAACCCCCAGATAATCCGCAAACGCACGCTCAAACTCCTCTGTATATCTGCCGGAAGTAAGCCAGAACTCAAGCGCCGAATCCACAAGATTACACATCTCCTCATGGTCATATACCCTGGATGCATACGCTATACGGTCACCCGGCCTAAAGTCCTTTTTTTGATTATGATATATGTCACAATATTCTGCTACCATATCCAAAATTTCTTTCCTTGCCTGGATTTCTGTTTTATTTTCAAACATTTTATTCCTCCATTCCGCCCTTCGCGGTTCAAATAGAACTGAAAAACACCTGTGTCATTCTCTGTCTGCCTGCGATTCCCAAACCATCCATGGGGCATCGCCTGCTGCTATCATTTCCTCTAATTTTTGTTTATCCCTCTGCGTATCCATACACTTCCAGAATCCGTGGTGCATATACGCCATCAGCTGGCCGTCTGAAGCAGCATGTTCTATTGGCGCCCGTTCAAATACAGTTGTGTCACCCTCAATATAATGAAAAATTTCAGGATTTAAAACCATATATCCTGCATTAATCACGCCGCCATCAGATTTACTCTTCTCCCTGAACCTGCTAATCCTGCCGTCCTGCTCGATTTCCAGTATCCCAAACTGCTGCCCGATATTCACGGCAGTCATCGTCGCAATCCTGCCATGGGACTTATGAAACTCCACCAGTTTATTTATCGGGACATCCGAAACGGCATCCCCATATGTCAGCATAAAGGTTTCATCCCCGATATATGGCTGGATTCTCTTGATTCTTCCGCCAGTCATCGTATTCAGTCCGGTATCAACCAGTGTCACCTTCCATGGTTCTGCCACATTTGAATGCACTTCCATGTGGTTATCCTTTGTGAAATCAAATGTCACATCACTGTTATGCAGATAATAATTTGCAAACCATTCTTTTATAATGTGCTGTTTATACCCGCAGCATATGATAAATTCATGAAATCCATAATAGGAATACTCTTTCATAATATGCCACAAAATAGGCTTGTCCCCTATCTCAATCATAGGCTTTGGCTTCAGATGACTTTCCTCACTGATACGTGTGCCATAGCCTCCCGCCAGAATTACTACCTTCATCGGATGTCCTCCCCTCTACTATAATGATTTTTCCTCATGAATCATTGTAATCCCATCATTCTAAGTATGGCTCCAAGTAAGGGAATCCCCAGAACAAGCATACTTACCATTGCCTTCAGATAAAATAACCGTTTCACTTCTTTTGACTCAGCAACTGACTCCTGCTGTTTTTCCCTGGGATACACATATATCAGCAGAAGAATAAACGAAGCCACAAATATACTCCGAAACATAAGGAATATATTGTCCATGCTGATATGAACCATGTTAGATAGCTTGCTGATATACAGCCATATGCCCGTATACCAGAACTCCCTGTTTCCCTCTTCAAGATGAAGCATGTTATTGATAATGTTGTAGCTATAGCACTGTGGTGCATTCCGTACCATCCATAAAATATGTCCTGCACCCATGCATACCTCGCAGAAGAGGCTTTCCGGCAAATTTGTCCATCCACTGCACTCGAGTATTGCAATATATGGCATAATTAATATCATCCACTGTGGATGCGTATAGCAGGTCAGCATAAAAATGGACATGCCTATCAGGCAAATATATATAACCATCTTATCTGACAGCTTTTTTTTATTGAACCAGCACCATACCCAGAGAATAAAAGTAAAGAAAAACAGCCATGGAATATATATGGTTGCAATTGGCGCCTCACTACTCCAGAGATAATCACTGATATACTTTACTGCATTGGCAGAAACAAGCGTACTATCCTTGTCTGACAATATTTTCAGTCCACTTATTTTCTGGTAAAACATAAAATAAAGCTTAGGAAGAACCATAAGTGCTACCCCGGCGAGGAACCCTGCCGCCACCTTCCAAATCCGCTTATACTTTAGCAGCAATAATGGTATAAATACCCACAATGCAAACATTTTGCACGCAATCGCACAGGAAAAACACAAAATAAATTTTTTGTCCTTCTCCTCTAAATATGCATGAATGCCGCACAAGGTAAAAAACAAAGATATGACATCATATCCGCATATGATAACCACTGCCTGAAATACCGTGACAGAAAAAACAAACGTGAAGCAGCCCCACCATGCTTTCTCCTTGTCATTTGTTATTTTATGCACTATTTTATAAATCTGGTTGGCGCACAGTACCAGAAAAAGCAGACAGATGGATTTCGCATATAACAACAGCACATAATTTTGTGAAAAACCTGTTTTTGCTATTTTTTCATAAATATATAATGGGAAATCCCATATTGCAAAGATTAAATATATAAAGAAATCGTAGCTTGGATATCCGCCGTCCCTGTATGGATACAGCATCATATAATACTTACCTAATGATTTTTCATCAAAAATGGCATACCAGACTGCTATTCCATCCTCTGTCGTTACCCGGATATCTGTATATGTGTATATACAAAAAAAGAACAATGGAATCATTCCAAATATTATCCAGCCCCAAATTGGAATATTTCCTTTTTTTTGTTTTAGAATCCCCATAATCCTCATTTCCTATCCCCCTGCATCAATGCAGAATCAGCCGTGGAATCCGGTACCATGCCAGATACCTGTATCTAAGCCACTGCTTTATCCCAAGGCTTTTTGTCAGTTTCACGCATCCGATATTTTTTTTCATATATTCCCAGTAGGGTCTTAACAGCGATACATCCATTCCGCACTCTTTCATGCGGTTGTAGCACCAGAAAAACATCTCCATATAGGACGCAAATGTAATTTCCACATACCGCTGTCTGCCCTGCCCGCGGAAGTACTCCAGCTGTGTCCGGTACGCATCCATGCCGTCAAAATGCGACGTGTCAAACTTGCGCCTGCCAAACGAGTTGGGGTCATCCCGCCAATAATGTAATATAATCGGCAGAAAAACAACCTTTTTCGCATTTTCATACAGCCTCCATGTCGTCCATGTGTCGTCATGCCTGCTCTTTGCCGGATACTGCACACCATTGTACATCTCTCTCCTGCAAATTTTACTCCATGGAACTGTCAGAATCATGGAGCGTTTCTGTAGAAACGCATCATCATACAGATGACTGTCATTCATTACCTCCGCCATATCCAAAAAGTGGTCGTCAATCGCTTCATCCTGTGGTACCTCACCGACAGCAAACGGTCTGTACCATCCGACAGCAATATCTGCACCTTTTTCCTTTGCTGCCGCAAGAAGCACTTCTATCTGCCTTTTATGGAATATGTCATCATTATCAGACATCGTAATCCACTGCCCTGTGGCTATTTTCAGCCCAGCATTTCTGGCATCCCCGTTTCCGCCATTTTTCTTGTGTATCACATGTACCCTGCTGTCATTTTGGGCATACCTGTCACATATGGCGCCGCTTGTATCCGTGGAACCGTCATCAACCAGGATGATTTCCAGGTTCCGGTAGCTCTGGTTCACGATGCTGTCCACACATTCCCCCAGATATTTTTCCGAGTTATATACCGGTACGATTACACTCACCAAATCTTCCACTAATGTCCTCCTCCCAGAACCTCCGCCTTGTTCCGCTCTGTAAATCCGCCATTTCCGACTTCATATATTTTATCGCATTTCCGAATTGTACTCAATCTATGTGCTATCACTATCAGCGTCCTTGTCCCATGTAGTCCGTCTATCGCCTCCATCACTTCCTTCTCGGTATCGTTGTCGAGCGCGGAGGTTGCCTCGTCAAGTATCAGCACATCCGGGTTTCGGTAGAGCGCCCTTGCAATACCGATTCGCTGCCGCTGTCCGCCGGAAAGCTTCACGCCCCGGTCGCCAATCATGGTGTCCAGACCGTCTGGCAGCGCATGCACAAACTGGTCAAGCTGCGCTTCCCGCAGCGCCTTTTCTATGGCTGCATCGTCAATTTCCGACTCCGGGATTCCAAAGGCGACATTGGCGCGGATGTTGTCATCCATCAGGTAGATTGCCTGCGGAATGTAGCCGATGTTCTCATGCCATGACGCCATACATTTCTTAATGTCTGTACCATCGATTGTGACAGAGCCCTCCTGCGGTTCCAGAATGCCAAGTATCAGGTCGGCGGCTGTCGTCTTGCCCGCCCCTGATGCGCCAATCAGGGCAACCGACGTATTTTTCCTTATATTGAGGTTCGCATTTTTTAATATCCACTTATCGGACTCCGGATAGCGGAATGAAACGTTTTTTAATCCGATTGCTGTTGTCAAAGAGACTTTTTCCGTGTCCGTCTGCTCCACTTTCCGCTGTTCCTTAAGCTGCTCTATCTCCATCAAGTCCCTGTAGACAGAGTCAATCGCCGGTTTGTTGAACATCATTCCACTGATAAAACCCGTTATCTTGTTAAACGAGGGAAGCATACGGAATGCAGCAACCGCAAACACGGACAGGGTTGTGACAAACGAGGCGATGTCGCTCTTTACCACCGCGATTTTGATAATCATCGCAAGCATCAGGCTGCATATGCACACCGTTTCCATGACAGGCTTTGGCAGATATGTCAGGATGGACTGCTGCCGCTGTACCCTTGCACAGTCCTTATAGTTTTTGTCATAGTTCATAATAAAAAATGACTCCTTGTTTGCAACCTTAATCTCTTTTATGCCTGAAAATGCCTGAAAAAGGCACTTTGTCACCTGTACGTTTGCCTGCCTGCTCTCCTCTCCGATTTTCACAAGCACTTTTCTGAAAAATACGGTAAAAATCCCCATAAACAGGAACAGCAGCACTGCAATTGCAACCGTGGACACCCAGTCCTGGACAAGCAAAAATACAATCAGCACCGTGCTGACGCTGAACTCTGCAAGAAACTGCAGGACATTGAGTGCCACCGTAAAAAAACCATTGACATCGCTTGTGATATTGCGCTGGAACTCCGCCACGTTTTTTGAGACATGGAACAGGTAGTCCTGCTGCATATAGCTTTTCATCATCCTGACGGACAGGCGCTGCTGGTTGTTAAAGACAAAGCGGTATTGAAGACTGTACATCCCCATCACATAAATATTTTTCAGAATATAAATGATAATCAGGAGCACAGCCAGAAATAAAATCATCTGGTTTGCATCTGTAATCCCCATATACTTGCCTATCAGCACAAAATACCACTTCTCGCCTATCGTCTCCGGCTCCATGGCTACATCGATTAACGGCATGACCGCGGACACACCCAGAAGCTCCACGAACGCACCAATAAATATGATGACAAGCAGTATGCCCAGATTGATTTTCTGCTTTCTATCCAGAATATAATTAATTTTTTTTAACATTGCCTTAATCCTTCCATGCCGGGAACGCCTATAGAATTTCTTTTCGTTTTTTAATCCGGCTTATAAAACTGCGCAATCTCCGCCGCTGTCCTTGGCTTTTTCCGCATGTATGCATCGTAGTCCTTGAAGTAATGCCCCATGTCCCATGCCTGGTACCCCTTTTTGTGCAAATCGCAGGCAAGCACCTTTGCAGTCGGTCCGAGCACAATGCACACCAGCCGTTTTTTGCTTGTTTTCAGGACTTCATGAAACAGCCTGTCATAATCCGTATATGCATTCATGCTTGGTGCCGTCACAAACGCCACGGACTTGCAGGCATCATATGCCCTGTACTCGAGCCTGTCGAACACGCCGTCGCCGCATACGATGGTGACATGCCGGTCTGCGAGAAGCTTCTGCATCCGTTTATAGTATTTCTTAAAATCATATTTTTCATAAGTCTGGTAAACCTGCGTGATTGCCGTGTCAATATAGGTCATGTCCTTGTCGCAATTCTTACACAAAAATCTGCGCTGTACGGCAAGGGACTTTGCAAATTTCGACGTAAAATCATTTAAATGCTTTACCGGGTGCGTATAGTAATACGGAATTCCGATTTTCAGCCCGTCCATGTCTGTCCGAAGCAGTTTCCTGAGCCGTTTTGCCAGTCTCGCATCATACTCCTGAAACGGAATGGAGTGCCCCTGCATAATGGCAATTTCCCCGTCTCCGTACCGAAGGAAACTTATTTTTTCCTTCTCCAGAAGGGACAGTGTCTCGTCCGTGTTGAGTATCCGAATCCGGTCAACGTATCTGCCCTTCTCATAATCCTTCCGCTCAAAGTGCCTGTGCACGCGCTTGGGAAATCTTGTCAGTCGGTTGAACAGTTCCGCAGCCTTCTTTTTCTGAAGCTTCAGGCTGCTTTGTGTGTATCCTTTGGTTTCCTTGCGCAGTATGAAATACGCTGCACCCACATGGATAATGCTGTTGTCCATAGATGCGATTTTTTCGATATCAAGTGTGTTGTCCTCGTCGTTATAGAGCCTGTCCAGCGAGTAGATGTCCGTGAGCATACTGTCGTCAAAGCCGTTCTGGTGCGTCTCCTGAACACGGTTGACGGTTATCACGACCGCGCAGCCTGACTGCCTGTTGGACGCCATATTTGGACGCGTGATGCGCGCTTTGCGGTTGTCCGGCGTTATCATTGCCTCGTAGAAGTTCGGATTCTTGATTGCAGTCTCTTCCTCCATCGTTATCCGCACAACGTCCTCTTTGCGATACAAAGTGCAGTCCAGTTCCCACGGATAATTGTAGTGCTGCTGCGGGCAGTCCCACCGCCATTCAAGCACCGCCTTATCCGTTGAAAGGTTTTCCGGCACAGGTCTGATATTCCCGCCAAGCCGCATGCTGTACCCAAAGACCTGCTCGTGCGCCCCTAAATATTCCCTTGCTTTTTGCAGGCTGAATGGACGGGTAAACACGACATCATCGCAGCCGAACATAATATACTCGCCTGCGTCCGCTATGATTTGCTTTAGGTCTGTCTCAAACTTATTTTCCTTTCTCCACGTTACCTGCGGAAACTGCTGCATCAGTTTCCCGTACCGGATACCCTCCGTCTCACAGTAGAGCACCGTCACCATTTCCTGCCGCGCGTCCGAAAACTTTAGCAGGCTCTCAAGATATGCATGCATCTGCATTGGGCGCCCTTTTGAAAATACAATGACTGATTGTCTGTTTTGCATTCCTGAATCCATCTATACATTATCCTTTCAGCGGGTTTTACTTTTTATACATTCTTCTCTTTCCAGTTCAGCATTGCATACCATGCCATATTTCGGTATCTGTCCTGTATTCTGGCTGCTTCCCTAAATTCACCCTCCAAATCAAACCCGCAGTTCTCATAAAATTTTCTGGCTTCGATATTGTCCGCCAGTACTGTTACATATACCCTGTGGAGGCCGAGGTCGTTAAATGCGTAGCGTATGATATCTGTCACTGCGTGTTCCGCAAGTCCTGTGTCCCATACTTTCTTTCTCGCCGCAATGACAAGCTCTGCATTGTGATCTTTTTCCGAAATATGTTTAAGACTGATTGTTCCCAGATACTCATCCGTCTTATCCGTTATCGCAAAATGCTGGTTTTCCTCGTCAAAGCTGTATTTAATAAAAAACTTTGCCTTCTCGAGCGTCACATTCGCAAACGGATAGCGAAACCAGCAGTTGACCGATGCATCGTGCATCCACTCCAACATCAAAACCGCATCTTTTTCTTCCAATCTCCTTAACATAAATCTTCCCCCTTCATGATCTCAAGATATTCCGGATAGCTCCGGATATATTCCGTTTCGTCATAATGCTCACTTGCGAGCACCAAAAGCACCGAGTCCTCGGAAAAATCATACATGTCCTTCCACACCATCCGCGGAAGAAAAATTCCGGTGTGCGGTCTGTCCAGACTGAAAATCTTCTGTTCCGTGCCGTCATCCACCTTTACTTTGGACGTCCCGGCGACATTGATAAGCACAAACTCCGTGTTATAGTTTGCGTGCTTGCCGCGGATGACATCTTTATCTGAGCCATAAATGTAAAAGACTCTCTTAATCTCAAACGGAATGTCCTGATTTCCCTCCACAATAACGAGATGTCCCCTGTCGTCACCCTTCTGTGGAAATTCTATCATTCTGCATTTTTCTATCATCTGTTTTCCTCCTGCTTTCCCGCGCATATATCCCACCATTTGATATCAATATGCTCATAATGCGCATTGTCTGCCGACATTGACAAAATCAATCCTTATTTTGCGGTTTTCTGCGCTCGTCTATGATAAAGGGCGGTCTGTTTCTCGACGCGTCGAGCGTCCGCCAGATATACTCTCCAAGAACGCCGAGCGTGAGCAGGATCGCGCCCGATGTCAGGCATACCACGCACATCAGTGACGCCCAGCCCAGTATTGGTGTTCCTGTCGTGAACTTCTCAACGACTGCCTGCACTGCCATCAACACTGCACAGATAAAGAAAAAGACACCCATTCCAGACACAAAGCGTATCGGGGCGTAGGAAAAACTCATCATGGAGTCAATCACAAGCTTGATCTTCTTGCCGAGTGTCCATCTTGATTTGCCGACCTCCCTGTCTTTGCGGTGAAAATATACCTTGTCCGTCTGAAACCCTGCCCAGAGCACCTGCAATGTCAGCGACGAATTTTTCTCGTCGAGAAGCTCTAAGACCTGAATCACCTGACGGTCTATCAGATAACAGTCACAGCCGCCGACAGGCATGTTCTTATCTATAAATTTCCTCACGATTGCATAATACATATTCGCGAAAAATTTCTTGACCGCATTTTCATCGCGGCTTGCACGAACTGCCAGCACTACCTTGTTCCCCTTCTTCCAGCGATCATACATCTCAAGGATAATCGAGGAATCCTCCTGAAGGTCTGCCTGCTTCGTCACGGCGCAGTCTCCTGTGCAGACGGAAAGACCCGCCAGAAGCGCCGCGTGCTCGCCAAAATTCCGCGACAGCTTCACGCACTGCACATGTTCCCTGTCCATCTCATAAATCTCGTTGATAATCTTCCACGAATCGTCCTGCGAACCATCATCGACAAACACCAGCTCATAATCTCCCAGCACGCCAAGAATCTTTTCTTTCATGTCATTATATAACATCATCAGTGTGTCCGCGTTAAAATAAACTGGTACGACAATTGATATCTTACTCATCCTCTTCCTGCTCCTTATCGTTTATCATTCCATACCATGCAAGACTCTCATACCTGCCGTTTAGCAGTATGGCATCCCTTGATGTCCCCTCATACATAAAGCCGCACTTTGTATAGAAATGCCTTGCGCGCTCGTTCTGCTCCAGCACATTCAGATACACCCTGTGAAGCCCCAGCGTGTCAAATGCATAGTTCAGGATATTTTCTGTCGCCCGCCTTGCCACGCCCGTCCCCCGCGCCGTACTTCTGACGATAATGGCATACTCCGCCGAGCGGTCTGTCTGCGATATATTTTTGAGGCTCACAGTCCCAAGATATTCGTCCGTTTCGTTTACCACCGCAAAGTGCCTGTTTTTCTCGTTAAAACTGTTGTCAATGAAATGAACGGCATGTTCCGCCGTAAACCTGCCAAAGGGCTGTCGAAACGCCCTGTTGATATCCTCTTCGTGCATCCACTCGAGCATGAGTGGTGCATCTTTATGTTCCAGTCTGCGTATCATGTTTCTTATTCCTATCTCTTATTCCTATCTCTTCCTATCTATTTCCGGTACTTCGTAAAATTCACACCGCCAAGCCCCACTACAAATTTGTCCGCCAATGTCTCTTAAAAAATATACGCCATCATCGGAAACATGCACACGCCGATTCCAATAGCATAGCGAATGGCATACAAGTACTTGGGCGTGTCCGTATTCCGAAGCGCAATATTCTCACAGCGCATGAAGTTAAGTGCCACATATACAATGTTTCCCGCCAAAAATACCATGAACAGATATGCCGCCGCCCGGCTCTCTGCCATATCATACACCGACGGCAGGACTGTGTGGAGTATTTCAAGACTGTTATCCGTAGTATTCTCGCGCAGCCCAAACAGCTTTGCCACATACGTACTCCGCACCAGTTTCACATCAAAGCACCATGGAATCAGCCACACATACATACCGACATAACAAATCGAGGTGATGGTTTCGAGAATCGTGTTCAGATACTTTCTGTCCGCATTCAGTACAGTCAGAATGCATTGAAACGGTAGCAAAAGAATATACCAGTACGGATTGGTACTGCACAAGATGAAAAACAGCGCATAGGACAAAAACGCAATGCGCACACTGTTGATTCCAGCCTTTTTTTCGTCCTGCGGTGCCTTCAGAGCATAGCACGCAATATAAAGTACAATGATCGCCAGCAGGAATATCGGAATCTCCAGCTTGCGGAACACGAGCTTCTGCCCGAATATCACAAGAATGTTGTCGAGATTCCCGCCATTTCCGTCCCCCATCGGAAACAGAAACTGAAGCAAAAGCCACGGCAGAAACAGCGCCGCGGTGTGCAGGCAAATCCGAAGCACATTTTTCTCCTTGTACAGCAAAAGCGCCGGAAACAAAAATACCGCAAGCGACTTAACCGGAACTGCCACCGCCATCCATGCCGTGAACCGCCGCATATCGCCTTTGAGGTAATTGTCAAACGCTTTCAGCATAAAGAACAGATAGATGATATCGTACTGAGACGTGACAAACACACTCATAAAAAGAATGGAGGACGTCAGAAACAGGAGCACGGCATCCTTCCTGCCCTGCTCGTCAACACTAAGTGTCTTGCAGATATTGGTCAGCGCACGCACCGTAAGCGCAGTAAATACAAGAATGATTGTCTTTGCCCATGCAATCGCAAGCGCCGACTCCCATATGTTGACATGCACCGCCTTTCTGGCAATCCAGAGCGGCAGATTCCATATCGCAAAGATAATATAAATCAGGAAATCATAATCCGGCGTGTTGAAAATATGGTATGCCGCCGTATCGACATCAGAATGGCACACCTCGTAAAACCGGAATATGTCCCCGCTGAAAAGCACATCCCAAAAATTGACGCCAAAGCTTGTCGTTATCAGTATATCGGAGTACATAAAAGCGTAAAAGAACACTAATGTAAACACTGTGACTGCGCCAAACAGAATGCGCTGTTTATTATCCTTTCCCATTGCGGTTCCCGCCATCAGCTTCATCTACACCCTCCATGCATTGATCTGCTCTATCACATAATCCTGTTCGGCCTGCGTCATTCCTGTATAGATGGGCAGGCTCAAAACCTCGTCCGCATATGTCTCTGTAATCGGAAATTCTCCCTTATGATGCCCAAGATAGCTATAACAGTCCGCCAGATGCGGGGGAACCGGATAATGAATCTGTGTCTGGATGCCGCTTTGTTCCAGTGATTTTTGCAGCAAACTGCGCGACGCGCATCTTACTACATACTGATGGTAAATACTCTCCGCGCCGTCCCGAAGCCTTGGCAGAAGGACTTCGGGATTCACAATCCCCTCATTGTAGCGCTGCGCAAGCACTTTTCTCTCGTCGTTAAGCTCCCGCAGATGTGACAATTTTACACGCAAAAGCGCGGCCTGCATTTCATCAAGCCGTGAATTGATACCTTCTATTTCATTGTGATACTTCACCTTGCTGCCGTAATTGCGCATCATGCGCAGCTTGTCCGCAAACGCCTCGTCGTCCGTGACGACAGCACCCGCATCGCCAAAAGCGCCGAGATTCTTTGTCGGATAAAAGCTAAAGCAGCCTGAAATACCGAATGTTCCTGTCATCTTTCCCGCATAACAGGCGCCATGGGACTGCGCACAGTCCTCGATCAGCAGCAGCCCGTGCCTGTCGGCAATCGCCGCAATCCTTGTCATGTCAGACGCCTGTCCATACAAATGTGTCACCATAACTGCCTTTGTCCTGTCCGTGACTGCTTTTTCTATCTTGTCCGCATCCATGTTAAAATATTCGTCCGGCTCGACAAACACGGGAACCGCACCGTTTTCCGTAATGCCAAGCACAGTCGCAATATACGTATTGGCCTGCACGATGACCTCATCGCCCCCGCCGATGCCAAGCGCCCTCACGGACATGATAAGCGCATCAAGCCCTGAATTTAAACCGACACAATATTTTCTTCCTGTAAACTGTGCGAATTCTTCCTCAAACTGCCGCACCTCGTTTCCCAGCACATACCAGCCGGAACGCAGCACGCGCAGCGCGGCCTGCTCGTATTCCTCCTGATACAGCTGAAACTGTCTGTCAAGTACATTGCATTTTACCTGCATCCTTATACTCCTCCAAATATTGCAATTTATAGTATGCTTAAACCTGCGCTAAAGCAATATTATTGACATGGTCATATTTCCTTATGCAAGTCTATCTATCGGTAGTTTTAGATAACTGCCTAATTCTACATTAAATTCCCTCGGAGTAATATAATTTAGTCCGCCCTCGGTGGTAAATGTCATTTCACCAAAGTATATTTTCCCCTCCACATTATATAAATCCACTCTTACATGGCAGAAACCTTCACTCAACTTTGCAGCAAGTTTTATCATTTCTTTATAGTTCGATGGAAGTTCTGGAACAATGCCCGCATTACTATATCCCCATCTGTTTTGCGTAAAATTTCCCTGTGTATCAAAAATATATCTTCGATGGTGCGTAAACCTTCCTGTATCTACCCAAAAATATTTTACTTCACCATTAAAACACATAAATTTGTAATCATACAAATCATTATTACTTTGACATAAAAATTTCTCTGCGATAATTTTGGGAACAATATCCTTATAATGCAGTTCCATCCAATAATATGCAAAATTCTTCTTCATTGCATTTGTTATTTTCTCTCTTGCGCTGTTTATGTCCAGTTCTGCCTTATCCTTGACGATGACATTTGCACCTGAGCCAGTATTTAATTTAAGTACAAACTGTCGGGGAAGCTTTGAGAAATCAATATCATCAAAATTATCCCAAACACCATATAATGGTATAAGGTACTCCTCTCCTATTTTATCTGCTACCCAATCGCAGACCTTGTATTTATCAGAGAGCATTGCGTTTAATGGATTTTTATCATACAGTTTAATCCATTGTATCTTCTCATTATACGTCACAGGAGCCTCCAAGTGCAGCTTTTCTCCTGTAGATGCCCCATAGAGCTTTTTCAACAAGGTTGGATACTGGCTTTCATCAGCCCCACTGATTATCTTATATCTGAGCTCATCCGCATTTTTACTACCATTTATTTTATCAAATATTTTATATATAAGGTATCTAACCCCACCAAATTTGCAGCTGTATATAACTTTCCTGATTATTGACATCTTTTCATCCTCCTGTTTCTATAACAGCTTTTGAGCGAGCGGTGCTTCACTCTTTATTACATCATATTTTGCATTGTCTTATATTCATTGCGCAATATATCGTCTAATTGAGGATACTCACCGAGCAACCTGTGAAAATCTTTCCATAGAAGGCCTTCTCCACTGTCGTTGATCTTATTCAGGCATTCCCCTTCCTGAGTACCCTTTATTGCTTCTATTCTTGGTATATTATTTTTCACGACATTTATTTTAGCACCATTCAAAACTGCCATAAGCCAAAACCATATATCATCATTTGTCGGAGCAAGTTTTCTACACTTTTCCTCATCAAGCACATTCTGATCCAGAATATGTGGAGGATATAAGACTCCGCCTACCCCCGTAAGCTTATGCAAATACGAGGGAAATGGATAAACTTCAAACTCACCTTCTTTAATTTTATACTCATGATCTTCTATATAAAATTTAGTTATTCTATGACAGTGTACATAATTTGGATCCTTCGTATATCCTAAATACAATCTTTTGAGCCATTGTCTTTCATAGTAGACATCATCATCCGCAGTCACAATAATATCATCAGGATACATGCGCAAAGCAGGTATTAGCTTTTTGTATGACTTTATATCATTACACCAATTAATTGTTAAGCCATACTTTTTTAGTTTTAGTAGTTTTGTCGGCAATCCGTTTTCTTCGCCTGAGAATTGACCCTTTGCAAGCCACAATATAATTTCATCTGGTTTTAAAGACTGCATTAACAAAGATTTTATCGTAATATCAACGATATCGATTCTTGCGGGAAAAGAGGTTAATGAAACAATTACTTTTACTTTTCTTTTCTGATTTGTAATTCCAGTCCAGCCCTTTTTATGGGAGTATAGCCCCCACCTAATTTTATTGCGGAACGGCAGTGTTCTCTTATATCCTGTCTTTATTAGTCCAAGCATTCCCTGCTCTTCTATTATTTCGAGCACCCTTTGTATCATTACCGTTCCTCCATAAACTCCACTATATACATCATTAGATATGCTATATTATAAAACTTTTTTTTCTTTAGAGACATATATATTAATTATATCCAGCATCTGCTGAGCTGATTTTTCCCACACAAAATGCGTTAAGATGCGTTTATGTGCATATATGCCTGTCTTTTGACAATCTGCTTTCAAGATCTTGTCAATAAGAATATCCTCTGTATCACAAAGATAACCTGATTTTTCATTTTCAATTATAAATGAAGGTCCGGGAGCATCAAACGCTATCACTATACATTCATAGTACATAGCTTCGAGTATTGCCATGCCAAATATCTCATGTGTATTCAAATTCACATAGCATTCTGATAAACGGTAAAGTTCCCACATTTTTTCGTTGGGGACTTTGTTGTATATCGCTACTACACTGTTCAGCGCACTGTGACTGATTGCAGCCTCTGCTGCTTCGAACAACTCTCCTTGACCTACCATAAGCAGACGGTACTGATTATCACAATGATATATTTTCTCAAAGATACTTATCATTTTAAGCGGCTGCTTTTCCGCAGTCATACGTCCTACAAACAATATAACCTTATCATTTTCTTTATAGCCCCATGCCTGTTTCAATTCGGATTTATTATAATCTGCATAATCTTTTTTTAAAAGCCCTGTATCAAGACCTACCGGTACGGTATAAACATTTTTACCTGCCCCCATACTTTTTAAATATTTTGCAAGCGCCGGCGTCTTTACCACTGTTGGTACTTTCTTATAATATTGCACGTTATCACACAGAATGTCAACTATTCTTTTCTTCAGTCGTGACGAATTATTACTTCGCACTACCCCAATATATGGAAGGCAGAGAATACTATTTCTCCTACACCATTTATAAAAATTTCGAAACGCGATGTAATTATCTGAAGCTGTAATATAACAGTCTCTTAACTTATCAAGCTGAGTACAATCGAGCAACGCATGCTTACTAATATGTTTACATCTGCGATATTCGATTGTAATCCCGTTTCTTGTAAATTTTTCCGAATCCTGCCCCAAGTCAGGAATCAAATGATATACTAATACATCATGTCCCTTCTGGGCAAATGCCTTGGCAAGCCCCTCAGCCTGTGAATTATAATAGTTGCTTAAACTTTTTCCTTCTATATTAAGTGATATAATACCTATTTTCAAATTATTCTCCATTTTAAAAGAAATTTTTGATGCTTTTCTCTCTGTGAAACAATTCATAGATATAACTCTTCATGAGTACAAAACAGTATCTTTTTTTTGACAAATATCCCCGTTGATAACGAATCTTTGCGCTCTCTCGGACTCCCATCTGACTGCTTGACATCCCGCCGAGCTGAAAATTTGACAAAATCTGCATGACGGGCGTAAATATCACTCTTTTTGTTTCATAAAATCTCAACATTAGCTCCAAATCCGCAGATGAATGGTATTTAAGATCAAATACACCAAAATCTTCGTATGCAGCCTTTGTCACAAAACAAGTAGGGTGTGTTATCATTTGTTCAGCCAAAAACTCATGGTTGTTAATGAATATTGATTTTTCTCTGCCGTCCATGTAAGTCCGCTGCATACCGTAAATTACCTGATACTTTTCATTATTATAATGTGTTATCACCTGTTCAACCGTGTCAGCCTCATACCAGTCATCACTGTTTACAATCCCAATCAATTCCCCGTTTGCATGCTGTATGCCTTTGTTCATTGCATCATAGATGCCATTATCCTTCTCTGATATAAGCACAAAACGCTTAGGAAGCTTGTCTCGGTGTCTGTTTATGATTGTTAGGGTGTCGTCTGTGGAACCGCCATCTATAATTATATATTCAATGTTTGAATAAGTTTGTCTTTCGATGCAGTCCAGCGTTTTTTCTATTGTTTTTGCACTATTAAAACAGGGAGTCAGGATTGTCACTAATAGGTTTGACATTTCGTTCCTTCCTTTCTATCTATTACCATTGCAAGATCACCAATAGCACTTTTTTTCTACTGTTCCTGCATTGCGTGGTGTCTCTTCAGCGAGCGGTCTGATCCACGCATCATTAAAAAAGGAGGCAATTTTAGTAGGATACTGTTCTTCCCAGCGATACCCTTTGATACCAAATAGAAGCTGTGTTGCCCCTCCCAGATGAATTGCCTGTTTTCCCGCATTTTTCAACTTTGATGCCAGTGGCATCCCATAAGCACCACACCCAATAATGGCTACATCAAAGTCGATATTCAGTGCCTGCTCATACATATAGTCAAGCGCATCAAACCACGTTTCAAACCGTTCGTCCTGCTCGCCGCATAATGTTTGCACAGCTTTTAATGTTTTTAATTCAAATTCAGGCAAAATCTGCGAATTTGGAAATATCATAACACGCTTTTTGTACTGTTCCTGAATGGACTTTTCAAATGGATGAATCACTAATACCTTTTTTCCCTGCAATGCAGCAGACCATGGTCTGCCCGGCGCAAGCCAAGGCTCCAAACGAAATAGGAATGTTAAATCTACGTTTGGTGCAAATTCCTCAATAACAAAATCCTCCATATTTAAATGCCACATTGCAAGTAAATCTGCATTCGCGCCCGAACTGAGGATTAATTCAGAAAATGGTTTCAGATATTGATAATCCACTGGAAAAAATCCCGACAACTGCCCTAATTTATTAAACCATTTATCCAGATACGCATCATCTTCTGCATTGTGTCCCTTATACTTAATCTTGAGATACCCTACAACTGTCTGAAGCTCTGTATTACCAAAACGGCAAGCTAAAAAAGGCTCTCCTTCTATGATTTTTTGATAAATATAATCATTTGTTTTTGACGATGACATTACCCATTTTTTTGCGTAATGTGGCATAACCGGCTCTCTGTGAAAATATTTTACGATCCCGTGGCGTCTAAGACATTTATTAAAATAAAAATCCCTCCACTTCCACCGTTTTTCGTATTGAACCCACTTTTCGCTTTGTGTCATCTTTTTCCTCCAACCCTGTATTTTATCTTTTTCAAAATTCTTGCAATTCTGCAAACAGGTTTCAACCTTCTGAATTTAATTTCGGCAATGCATCCTGCATTAAATCGGTGTGAATCGACAATCTGCGGATAAGTACTTCGCTGTTCAACCTCTGCTTCATAATGGTTAACCAGCCCAAACTGCGATGGATCACGAAATCTCTTGAACCCATACTTTTTGGAAATCAGTGAAATTACAGATTGGTCATGTCTATGATCCACAAAGTCCTTATAATCTGGAAGTCCCATCACATTCGGCTCATCTGAGATAATTCGTATATCCTGTGCATATCGCAGTACTTCATCGAGAAAAGCCTCCACCTCGGGTGCTTTTTTGCAGACAAGATATCCTCCGATGGACTGTGGTGTATCTGTGTACATTACTTCGTCACACCCTGTGAGCACAAATGCATCCCTTTTTGTATTACACCTTTCTATTCTTTCCTTTTCTAGTGAGAATATCATGACTGATACCTTTTGATGTTCCATACAGTCAATAAGATATTTTATTTTATTGACATATACAGAACCCGAATCAGTATAAACCAGATAATCATTCTCCCCCAATAATCCATAAGCCTTTCTATATATATATGGTTTCCAAAGATAATATCCGCCCCCCCTTGGCGCATTTAAAATCTCTTCATTGTGCCTCCGAAATGCCTCGTCGATATCTTTCGGTCCATATTCAATAACTTTATCAGCTCCCCACTGTCTCGCTGACCTACTGTTGAGCTTTTGAGCTCTTTGAAACTTTTTGTCTGCATAATTTACAGCTATAACCATTTTGTCCAGCCCTCTTATCTCTGCAAAAATGTTATTTCGCCATGATTATTCTTCTCGAAATGCAACTGCACAGGCATCAAACTGTGTGATATGATACCCCGCATTTTCAAAATCAGCTATCTCTTCACGGCATATCACATATATACCATCTGTCAGATTTTCTGTATTCCACCAAAAATCCCCGAAATGCTCTGCCTCAAGCCATCTTGCAGGATAATTCTTCCATTTAACCGTTTCCATATATAAATCTACTGGGTATTCCATATAAAACAAAACCTGCGGATGCCGCAGCTTACTGGTTATATGAATCACTCCATCAGTATGCTCTTTCTGTATTTCAACTGCATATTCCAAAGCCTCTTTTGCACCAGCCATCTGTCTTTCTTTAATCGTATTCGGATATATTGTAAAGTAATACCCCATAAACAAAATAAAACTGCCCATATATACAGCAAAGATTCCCTGTTGTATTCGCGGGCTTTTGAATGCCTGCCCTATACAATAGCTTCCTCGAATCATTAAAAACAGTATTGCCAGATTCATACAGTTAGCCCTGTAGACAGACATTGAACGAAACAGGCTAATTACAATACAAATCACAATCCAAATTACCAAAAACATCTCATATCCAAACTTGTTCTGTTTCACATTATGATGTACTGTCTTTAAAATATCATACCCCCCTGCCAGTATAAAAAACAAAGAATAAAGATAATATAAGCCAAAATAAGGAATACTACTCATCAAATTATAATCATCCTGCTTGATATAAATCCTTAACAAATCCTTTATATTAGCCATAATATGTGTACTATTTAGTTCATCCCCCCGAAACTGCACCAAAGATGGAATCGAAATGTATGGTGTCCTTATCTCTGGCAGCAATCCCATATTAACGCCCACAAATAATAACAAGGGCATTGCAAGCAGAAATAGAATCACAATAGCGCCCGCTGTATATCCTGATACCCTGATTTTATGGTATTTAATACAGTATAATATAGAAAAGAAAAGAAAACATGGTACAAACAGCCAAATCAATGCATAACAATATAAAGATAGTCCCCAAAAAAGAGCCGAAACAAGCAGATACTTTTCTTTTGAGAGACCTAAAATAGAAAAATACATTGCCAACAGAATAAATGCTGGCGCAAGATTAGCATCTAATCCCCATCTGCTCATCATAATATGCCACGGACACACAGCAATCATTGTGGCTGCCCACAACGCTTTTTTAGGGTCAGCAATTCTATTAAAAAGCAGATATACGATATATACAGAAATTATCCCCATAATCATTTGTGGAAGCCTTATTGTAATCAGACTGAGTCCTCCAAGTCTGATGAATGGAATCATCAGAAAGGATTCAAGTACACTCATACCACTTCCCCATGTTGTTAGATAAACAGGAAACGCATATCCCCATGAGTCAGTGCCATAATTCAGAATAGAATATGCTTCATAGCCAGCAAAAGCCTCATCTGCATGTACCCCGCATGGTATCTTTCCAAGCAGTACGCTTCTGCTGACAATTGCAACCAACATGACAAAACACAATTTCCAATTCCGTTTTATCCATTTATCCAATTCTGACATAATCCAATCTCCTATTTCTCATTATATACACATAACATTCTATATGCCCTACTCCCTGTATTATTTTACCACTATTTTAATTACTTGTCTATCATCACCAATGATAGACTTCAATACTTCAACGGTATTTATACCCTATTTTATGATTTCCAAATTTCAACAGAAATATCCCATACTCCATGACCGCCAACACAAGAAACAAAATACATCCTTTCGCCTCTACAGGCAGGATATAAGCGTCTAAATGGTATTTGTTTGCCAGTGCACCATCCACCAGCAGCCCATCAGCATAGAGCGCCTTATTCACTCCGACCGCCTGTGCATGATCCTGCACCAGTAAATACGGCTCTGACTGGCTATTGTCCTGCATAGTGTATGTAATCTGATAGATATGACTTAACGCCACAACACATCCCATCGGAATATCAAACCACGCACCTGCCTCTATATCAGAAATCGCAATATCTGCGGTGCAAAGCACCCTGCCCTCCTCCGATAACGCAACATGCAGTGTACCGTCCTTTTTATCTTCCGGCAGATTTACAAGAATCGAACTAATATTTTTTAAATAAAATGTATGCATGGTAAAATCAATAAATTGAACCTCCTGCACCACACTGCTTGTCTTGGTATTTATTGTCCCGACCGTCTCCAAGGACCATGGTTCTCTCTCCTCTGCGCCATAATGGATATTCACATGAAGTAACCCGTATGACAGTGCCCCCCACACCGCAAGCACTGCTATATTTACTGCGATTGCGCTAATAAATCCACTTTTTGAACACATACCAAATATCTGTGGTCTCTGAATGTTTATCAAAACGGCGCTTAACATCGCATAATAGGTTACGCCATACATATGGATTACAAAGCCATGTATACAGTGGTTTGGCAGCATAAACCACCATAATATAGGATAAAGTGCAACAAAAATAAGCAGACAGCACTTGTACTGCACTCGATATGCACGTATATTCAACAGTATCACCAGTAATACGGCTGTGGCCACGGTCAACACCAACACTGGTTTGCTTGACATACGCCTGACTAGACCGTTCACCACCGAAATCAGACGGTCATTCCATGTAAATTCCGAGCCCATTCGCAAAAACAACTGCTCTGTGCCGCTCTGGGTTCCCAGTATAAAGCGGCACAGAACCTGCTTTGCGAGTACCGTTCCAGCCAGCCCCACGCCCCAGCACACTGAAAAGAGAAACGTCTCTTTCACGAGCGTTTTCATTCCGCTGCCATTCTCAATCCTGACCGATAATACAAATACTAGCGGAAATCCCAGCGTAATCAACGGAAATGCCCAGTAGTTCAAATACGCCAATATAGAAGCACCCAGAAAAAACACGACAGCAAACCGCTCTGTGGAAGCATTTTGGCGAAGCAGCTGCCAGCAAACCACCATCATAAGAAGCATCATCACAATGTCTGTATTATAGACAAGACACAATGCCTGCGGAAAATACGCTGCCACAAGCACACTGACCAAATAAGGGATCAGTCCTTTTGCACCGAGCATTTTGTATACGCCGACAGCACTGACCAAAAACAGCACTGTCATTATCGCAAACATGAGGATACGAATCCCGTTAATCGGCATAACCAGCAGCAGTATTTTATAAAATGTCAGCATTCCCACCCAATATCTTGAATACGGCTTGACAATTGCGTCGCTGTCCTGCTCTAATGCATATTTCACATCATCTATTGTGTTGGTGGAACCGCTTTCATCCAGCTCACTGTATGTCGTATGGGCATTTGCAATGGCCTTTTGCAATAATGTTCCATCATACTCTGTCACGGCAGCATTCATAAAATAGCTATCTGTCCAGTTGTCCCATGAGGCGCCGGGTATTCTTTCATAGTATAACCCCTGTTTCTCAAGCTGCAAATAGGATTTCTGAACATTGTCCAGCAACAGTCCGCGCGGTATTGCCTGCCCTGCCATAAGTAAAATTACATAGAGGGCAATGAGTCCCACAGCCAGCGCCAGATATTGCAGCCACTTTCTCACTTTTGTACGAGTACTTTTAACCAGCTTTTGCACTGTTTTACTGCCTCCCATCCCATACCGTTTTGAAATAGATACCAGAATCTCTTACGGAAAAAGAGCTTCATCTCTGTCTTTTTTAGTCTGGACAGACTTGATGCGGTCACCGACTTATCCGACATGCGGTACCACACAATTTCCTTATCCAGCAGACCAAATTTATAACCCGCATGCATCGCTTCGAGATTCATCGGGTAATCCTCAAACCACCTGTAGCACTCCTCATAGCCGCCTATTTTTCTGATAAAGTCCATGGTGTAAAAAGTTGCCGACGGCGCTACAATCCTGTTTTGAAGCAGCAGCATCCGGTACTGCTCCTGATAATCCTTCCGTGCAAATTCATAACACCTGTCACAGTATGCCTGCACATCTGGATATACTGCATCTGGGTTCTGATCGTTAAAGAGATGCACTTTTGCAATCGGAAAGACATTCGGGTGCTCCTCGCAGAACCGAACATAGCACGCAATGGCGTCCGCTGTCATGTAGTCGTCTCCGGCGATGCCCTTATAGTATTTTCCGGTAGCAGCTTTCAACCCTCTGTTGATATTTGCAGGAAGCCCTGTGTTCTTGTCTGAGGTGACAAGCTTTATGGCTGTCAGTGCCCCCTCGTTCTTTGCAATCCACTGTTGAACCACCTGCACTGTATTGTCAGGAGATGCATCGTCTGTGATAATCAATTCAATATTCGGATATGTCTGATTTTTGATACTTTCAAGTGTCTCGACAATCGTCTCCGCAGAGCGATACGACAACACAACCACGCTTACCAGCTTCATCGTCTACGCCTTTCCCAGCAAGCCCCTGACCTGCCAAAAATATCCCTCAAACCTGTATTTTGCCACAAATGGCTGATACCAGTAATGCCCCATCAGCACCAGAAGGTAATTCCGCAATAAGTACACAGATATGAAATGTGCCTCCATCAGACTATAGACAGAGAACGTCACAATCATGACGAGCATGACATAGTCCTTCTCCTTATAGCTCTGATAGAGCAGGTAGGCATTCATGCCAATATAAAGTATTCCGGGAACAATCCCATACCAGTAAAACAGCCTGACAAAGCCCACATCAAAAAATTCCGTATTTTCGGGCGATGCAAACACTTTCCAATTTTCAAGTCTTGCCGCCTCAACGGCATAGCAGCTCTGATATCTGCCGTTGAGCAGCTTGTCCAGCTTATGCATCAGGCTGTCGGGCGTCTCGTAAGTATTTTCAATATGGGCTCCCATCATTGCAAACACAATGCATCCTGCCACAATCGCAGCACCCAGAAAATACGCTGCCTTGTTTTCTCTGCATCTTTTACTGTAACGCATGGCAAACGCCGCAACGACAAAAAAAGCCCATACAATAACGCCTGTTTTGGATGCTGTAAATGCGTACAGCACAAAATCCATCCCCAAAAACGCCGCATACGAATACCACTTCAGCCTATCCGCATAACAGTAGACTGCCAGCACAACCACCAGCCAGAGCATACAGTGCAGGGCATTCGGATGCCCCATTCCGAGTGTATACCTTGTCTCCATACCGCCCCTGCCATAGTCAACCGTCACCGATACCGCCCCATAGATTCCCGTCAATGACAGCGCCATCAGCGCCGCGCAGCCTGCAAGTGTCGTCCAGAATACCACCTTCATGACCCTTTTGATTTCCATTCCTTTACAAGCTGCGATGAATGCAACCACGCGCACCGCTTCGTCGCGCTCATTAACCAGATAGGAAATAAACAAAATACTGCCAAACAGTAAAATCATGAGCCATTCCTTTGTGGAATATTTTGTCAAAGCTATTTTGATACAGAACAGCAAAAAAGTCAATCGGAATAGCTGGCTTTCCAGTGGATTGATGTACGCGCTCTTGTCTACAATCACAATCAAAAGTTCGATCATCAGAGCGGTCCAGAAACAGACCTCACCTGTTTTTTTTGCCCTTTTGTCATTCATTTCAATCCTCCATGCCGCCTTTCGCGGTTCAAAACGAACGGAAAAACGCTGTCTTTAGTGTTTCCTGCAAAACCGGTTTTGCAGGAAACACCGCACTGTGGCTTGCTGCTCTGCAATCCATTTGCGCACCAGCAAGCCTTGCCCAATCCCAAGCCCCTTCGCCTCCCGAAATCCCTTGTGATACTTAATCAAAAACTGCGCCGCAAAGTACTCTCTGCACGCCTTGCTTTTTCTCAGCCCATACTTTGTGTACATGTATCTGTAGTCATTATAGATGCGCTCATCTTTCTCGTCAAAGCTTTCCGTGTATTGGTTTTGGTGCACGCCAATCGAGACTAAGGGCGCCTCTGTATGAGCAAAAATGGGATTTTTTTCCAATAAATCAAAGTATAAAAACAGATCGGACGCCCAGTTGCTCCGCTCATCAAACAAAGTCAGCGCACTGCCCCTGCGGTAGATGACAGCGCTGGGCGCGCCAATCTGGTTTCCGAGAAATAGATGGCGGTAGTCCTCTCGCAATCCGTCTATAAACTGCGCGTCCGCAGCGCGGTCATAGAATTTTGTCTGGTGCGCTGCCGTCACATGATGCAAGGCATCGCCCTTCTGCCCGTCCAGCAGCACCTGCCTGCTGCCGGAAAACGCAAGCATGGCACCGGGATTATCGTCAAGCAGCGTCACAAACGCGCCAAGGCTTGTCTCCTGTGTAAACCAGTCATCGCTAAACATCACCTTGATATAATCCCCCTCCGCCATTTTGAGCGCGGCATTCCAGTTAAAAATATGTCCATACGGCTTCTGGTTGTGCTGGTACTTTACTTTAGGATAACACCTGTGCACCAAGGCTTCTGTATCATCATTGGTCGAATCATCTGATATATTCACCTCAAAGTCTGTGTACACTTGGCTGTAGATGGATTGCAGCAGGCACTCTACCTCGTCCGCATTGTTGTAACAGGGAATACAGATCGAAACCTTTGGTCGTTCCACGCCAATCCCTCCTTACCTTACGATATCTTACCTTATCTTAATTTCCCTTCCCAAGCAGCCTTCTTCCTGCACGTTTGATCGAGACAAGGATATTATAACAGGTGTTTTTAATTGTCACTTTTGCCCTGCGGAATGCCTTTTTGAGCCCTTTTTCCTCATGCATAATCAAGAAGTCCAGCTCCTTTTGATGCTCCCTGATATATGCTGGAAAGCTCTCGTCAATCTCGCACCGGACAAACTGCGCATTCCTGCCAAAGATATCTTTGCCGTCTTTAATCTGGTCTGTCACATTGGATAACACATGTTTTGAATTATATTCCTGATGCGCTGCGGACACCACCTTTTCCTGCACACGCTTTCGGATGTCCTTCTCCCCGTGACCGCCCATGTATCCAAAGTGCCATCCGCCGTCCTCCACGCGGATACCGATTTCCTTGCGCTCTGGAAACCGAAGCTCGCCGAGCAGAAGATGCTGCTCTCTTAATAGTTTATAGCTGAGCATCTTTGTGCCAATCCACTTCTTGCGCGCCACACCCTCAAACTCACCCGCGTACGACAGCAGACTGCCCGATACCTCCTCCATATTCAGATAGCAGTAAAATAAACGCTGCGCAAAGTGATAAATTTTGTCCTCCTGAAAGTTCTGCAGGATTTCACGGATTTTGTCGGGATTTGGAATCTCGTCAAGATCACTGAAAATCACGATGTCGTCATCAGTGCAGCCAGCAAGTCCCCTTGTCACCGCATTTTTCTGGAAGGTATCGCGCTCGTGGGTGCCGCCTTGGGGCGTATCCTCAACGACGACATGGATAATCTTGTCCTCAAATTCGGCAAACATCGCTTTATTTTCTTCGTAATACAAAGGCTTCTCCAGACCGGAAAAGGTCTCTGTCGCCTCGCTGATCACAAACCTGTCCACCACCGGGCTAAGGACATGCAATCGGATTTTTAGAATATCCAGCTCATTGAAAAACTGAAAGCAGTCATAAATCACCAGCGTTCCTCCTCTTCCTTCTATCCAGTATCACTGCCGCCGCAATCAAAAGCACAGTGATGCCTGAAACTGCATAGGACAGTTTCCACAGCAGCGGAAACCGGTATACCACCTTGATGCTGCTGTCAAAGCCTGCCGGCACTGCAAGACTCACACGGTTATCTGTCCCGTTCATGATGCCGATTGCCTCTCCTGTCGCCGTATCGCAGGCATAATAATTGTCATAATTCATGAGCGGAATCTCCACTGGCATCTCCGTGCCGGCAGTGTTCACGCAGTCAAACGTCGTAACCCCGCCCTGATATTCATAGTCGGACACTGTGACAAACTCCGTGTCTGTGTTCACTCTGCGCCAGCGGAGATTTCCCTCGATGGTATCGCTCAGAATGTATTCGCCGCTGCTCACCGCCTTGTCCACATCGGCGTCTCCGTAAACCCGCTCAATCCCGATACCGTCTGTAAAACCAGCCATGTACAGGCTGTTTGTGAACACGGCAGTCAGACAGAGCATACCGCCCAAAATCTGCATCGCCCGCGCACTCCGGATCTCCTTTACGACATAGAGCCCAATCACCGTCACCACCGCGGCAAACACCGTCGCCATAGACAGATACCGCCACGGAAACTGGACGATGCACAGCACTTTCGCAAGCAGCTTACTAAAGTTCTCAATACTGTCCCACGGGAAAATCCTGAGCGACAGGACAATGCACACAATGGTAAATACCGTGCACAGCACGCCAACCTTGACTGTGCTGCTCTTTCTTGTGCGCCACGCATTCTGCATACTGCAGCAGGCGGCAAAGATGACAAGCCCCATGACAAGAGAGATGCCAAGCGACAGCGGCATTTCAGAATTCATGCCAATACGGCTGTCACCAAACGAGACCTGAAAAGCGCTGAACACCTGCTGCAAATATGTTCCCTGCACCTGAATCTGATTGACAGGGTCGTTGTTTACCCGGATATCCATCTGCATTGATTCGATAAACGGCAGGATAAATGCCATATTGAGACACAGCGTCAAAACCGCCGCCTTTGCCAAGGTGATAAAACGCCTGAGCACCAAAGTTTTCTTGTAATTTACCAGACACACGACCACGATAAACATTGCCGCCAGCTCGCAGGAGAGCACATGGCTCTCAATTAATCCGCTCAGCCCCAGTACAATCGGAAGATAGTCCCTGATGCCAAGTTTCGTCTCCTCCGTGGTATACACGCGCACAAATCCATAGATAATGAGCGGAAAAAACGCCATCGCCGTATATTCTCCAACTGCCGCTCTGACATACAAATTCGTGATGCGGTACGCCGACAGCAGATAAACCAGCGCGCCTGCCGCCGCAATCTTATTGTCCCTCACAATCCCCTTAAAGCTATAGTACGCAATCAGGCAGGTCGCAATGTTGGCAAGCACCGCATAGATCTGATAGCACACTTGCGCGGGCACTGCCAGATTATAAAGAATCGCTGGTATATACAAAAATAGCTGGCTGTAAAACAGCGGTGAGGCGTAGCCATAGCCGTTTAAGACCTCCGTCTGAATCGGCACAAAAAGATGCCCCGCCTCCAGCCCGTTTGCAAGCGCAATGATTCGGTTTAAATGAAAATCAAGGTCATGCCCCCAGAACAAAGAGTCTGTCACGAGCGGCAGACTGGCAAAAAACACTGCGAAAAGAAGGATTGCCACCGCCGTCTTATTCGCGGCCTTGCGGCTGACAAAAAAGTAGATGTAGACTGCATCGACTGCCAGAAACAGCACAAGCCATCCAAGCAGTTTCATCAGGCGCCACGCCGTGAGCTCTTTGATTAGAATTTTATCAACCCGCAGTTCTCCCACACCGTAAAAATTGACCATCAGTTGTAAGCCATGCTCTCCGCCGATATTGCGAATCCACAGCCGCGTGCGCTGGCGCGTATGTCCATCCTGAAACTCGAGTTCATTATAGCAGAGCTTGTCCTCTGTCTTTTTGGTCCTAAGGATTTGCAGGGTGCCTGTCTTGTCCTCGCAGTTGCCGCCAACCTCTGTATTATACAAGAGAGACTGATACGCAACAGAAACCTCATACATTCCCTGTTTCAGATCAAACAGCCCTGTCCCCGCAACCCAGCGCCCATAAGAAGTCTCGTCATTCCAGCCCGAAATATAAAACGAGTGGTCCTCATTGACAATCACCTTCTCATCGCGGATTTCAAGGTTCTGCGCATCAAGCTCGATCGTCACAGCCTTTCCGAACAGCCCTGCTATGAAGCATAACAAAATCAAACTCTGAACGAGCATAAAAATGCTGTATCCCCTGCGCTCCTCTATAAAACATTTTATCTGATCTGCTGTGTCTTTATTCACCATCAACCATGCCTTTCTCAACATATCGTACCTCTAACGAAACCACCCTGCGGCTCTTCTTTTGATCCGGGAAACCGCAGGTTCTTTGATAAAATTGGGATACTGCGCATTCGTCCCCTCCCACTTGTGGAAGGCAAACGGCGTGATTCCCTGTACCTCTGGTATCATCTTCTCGTGGCTGTAATACTTCGCGACTGACAGCGGTGCGATGCGCATTCCCTCCGCCTCTAGCAGATGCCGTATCTTACAGCAGATAAATCCGTCCTCATAATACCACATCCGCCCGTAGGCATACTCGCCCTCCCACGGAATCCCCGCTTTTTTCGGAAAGTCCATCAGGCGCTTGCTGCGGATACCTGCGCTGTTCCCGACACGGCAGATATTCCCGTCCCGGTCGCGGTACGTGGTCGTATCGCCCTCAGGCGGCAGCGGCCAAGGCGCACCAATATAATCATAGTCCAGAAATTCCTCCCGCCACATTTCAGGATGTACCACAAAGCCATCTGCATGCACAATCAGCGCAAAATCCGTATGAATATGTGACCCCAGCTCATAGACCATCTTATAGTTAAAGGCGTCGATGTCCTTTAACCTGTCCGTGTGGCTGCAGCGAATGGACTTGGGCAACAAAACAGGTTTTCGATGCGTGATCAGAACCGCATCGCCAAAATCAATCCCTCGCATACTGTACTGCATCGCCTTGATGGTCGCCCGGACGTTCACGCTTGTCATCGCGGCGAGCGTCACCTGCGGCAGCTTTAATTTTTTTGACTTGCTGTCCTTCTCCACGCCTTTTCTCCCTTTTCATGAAATACTGTTGTTTACAATGCCCCTCATTTCCGTTTTAATCTGCGCTTTAACGAACGAACCGCCCGCACCATCAAATCACTGTATACCAGTCCTCTGCTTCTGATGCCCGCCGCCACGAGCGCCATGCCCGCCGGCTTCTTTCCAATTCTTTTATAGTATGGCGACTCCTGCCTGTATTTGTCAAGCGCTTCCCTGCATTCTTTGGCAGTAAAAAGGTTTCCTTTTCTGTCAAGATAATGAAAATCCGAATAAATATTCTGTTCCGACGCCCAATAACCGTCTGATACATTGTGCCGCGCCCAGTATTTCGGCGCGATGATAAACTTGACGGTATCGCTTGTAAATGCCGGAAAAAATGCGAAGGTTGAGTTGGACAGTATCAGATAATGCGCGTTTTTAATCGCAGTGTAATCCCCCGCCAAGTCAAAATGATACGCCTCGACTTCCGGCAAAATTCTCCCCGCCGCCGAAACGTCGTCTGTCACCACCATAAACTGCATGTCTGCGCGCTGCTGCCGCATGAGCGCCATCGCGTCCAGCCAGTAGCGGCGCCTGAGAAAAAGCTCAGGATTGCTCGTATACTCGCCGCCCCGAATATTGATGATACAGAGGTTTTCCCGCGAGTAATCCATACAGTCATACGCCGGTTTTACCCGCAGCCATGTCTTGATTTCTTTTTTATAGTTGCCAAAATAGGACTCGTCCTGCATATTTCCGTACAGAAGCGTCGTCTGGTCCAGTGCAGGCAGCCGCTCATCCGCACCTGTGATATAACAGCCGTGCTCGAGGTCATGCCGGGAATTGCCAAGATAGATTCTGTCCTCTCTCTCGTGATAGACTTCCTGAAAATCCTCCTTCTCCAGCGCAAGACCACAATCCAGCTCCATAAATGACATGCAATCCAGAAGCTCCCTGCCCAGTATGGCAAAATCAAAGCCCTTGTCACAGGCGAGCGCTCTTGTTGTCACATAGCAGAACAATTGATTGCCAAGCCCCTGACCCTTTAATAATTCAGTTGCAATGATTGGTTTCTTCTCCACAATACCATTTTCCTTTATCTTATATTCTTATCTTCTAATCTTCTCTATTCCTTCAATGTATGATAAAGCTGTTCAATGATTTCCAGATCTGTCTTTTCATCAAATTTCCTTGCAAACATACAGTTTGATGCCATCAAATCCTCAAAATCCTCCCTGCGAAATACATAAGGGTTTCCCCGCTCCCAGTCAATATAGCGCAGACATGCCCCACAATCATTGTCGAATCTATCATGATACAGATTTTGTCTATATGGAGAAGCCATCACAATTGTCTGCCATACAGATTCATCACTAATCTGGGAAAAATAAAAACCTTTGCGGAATGTTGGAAAATTTTTTACTACATAGCAGGCAAACGCATTCGTAATACTACACCAGTTTGAACCGCCATAAAACGTATAATCATGCTTTTTTGTCCTGTCAATATGAAGCCGGCGCTGCACTGCGAGCGCGTAGGTCTCCGCATAAACCCAACACTTTTTGTCCCGCTTTCGTCCAAGCTGCCGGGTAAAGAAATGATAGACATTAAATCGCTGTTGTATATCTCGCTGATACTGCTGCGTTCCAAAATGAATGAACTCCTTGCCGTTATTTTCCTCAAAAAAAGCTTGTATGGTCTTGCCGCACTTGATCGGAAGGTCTGCTCCCGACAGAAAATGATAATAGTCATACGCTTCTTTGACGGACTGATTTAACATAGCAAGCTGTGCCTTGACGATACTGTTTGTCCCCCAGAACACTTTATATCTGCTCAAAAAGTAAATCCGTGATTTTTTTACACGGTATTGCAAATCCTTTATCTTTTTCTTTTCCAGAGCCGATGCCTTTTGGTCTATATGAATATAAATTCCATGATTTTGATGATCCAAAAGCTGCACCAGATATTCCAGCACCAAAGTATACTCATGCGCCATAATCAAAAATGCATGTCTTAACATTACTGTACTCATTTTATCAACCCTAACATTTTCCGAAGCTTTTTAAACCGTCTCTCCCGGTTTTCATACTTATATTGAATATATGCACTGCACTCAGGAAGTTTTTTATCAAACAGCTTCTCATCTTCCATCCATGGATTGACCTCGCCCAGCGAAGTGAATATAATCGGTAAAATCCGTTCGATCTGATGTGCCTCAGATGGAAAATTAGGTGCGGTTCCATAATTCATAAGTTTATTCAGATTCAGATAAAAATTCCTTCCGTGTCTAAGAATTTGTTCCCTTCTTACTATAAAACATGCCCCCGGCGAAAAGGCTAAATACTGTGGAATCATGGGGTATTTATAGATAAATCTCAACAGATCGTCCACGTCATTAAAATATTTCTTAGGATGGTTGGGCGAATCTGCATACCATGAATCATTTTTCTCAACATAAACATTCTCCATCGCAAGAAATGTCGTTCCCACAGCATTTTTGTTTCCATTTCCCCCGTTTGTAAATTTCGCATACCGATCCCAATACTGTTTTTCATCATAAAGAAAAGTAAAGCTCTTGTTATCATATACCTCCCGAAAAAACTCCATCGAGCAGTGGCGGCCTATCATATTTCCCTTTAACAGACAAATCACTTCTGGAAGATGATCATAATTTTCTGCAAAATACGAAAAATAGCTTGTAATATTATGGCCTGTATTTTCTACATATTTTACCTTAAAATTATATTCCGCAAGTTTTTTCTTCACATTCATATCATTTGAACAATCATAAAGAATATAATCCTCACATAGCTCGGTTAGCTCTGTTGGTATTGTATTAAAGTTATGAATTAAAAAGAAATTTGTTGTACGTGTCATAAATCCCCCTTTGCTGATACAATATCACAATCTTGTCTCCTGTATTTTCCCTTCATCCACTTTATAAATAATATCACACTTCTCAATAGTATTTAAGCGGTGTGCAATGATGACCATCGTCTTTCTGCCGTGGAAGCTGTTGATTGCCTCCATCACCGCCGCCTCAGTCTCGTTGTCAAGCGCCGAGGTCGCCTCATCAAACACCAGTATCTCCGGGTTGTGATAAAGCGCCCGCGCAATGCCAAGGCGCTGCCGCTGTCCGCCGGAAATGCGCACGCCGCGGTCGCCGATGGCAGTGTCAAGCCCCTGTGGCAGCCCTCTGATAAAATCCGCAAGCTGCGCCTCCTCGAGCGCCTGCCATATGCGGCTGTCGTCAATCTCCTCATCGGCGATGCCAAACGCGATGTTATTTCTGACTGGCTCGTCCACCAGATAGATGGACTGCGGAATATAGCCAATCTGGGCAAGCCATGCCGGATAGTTGTCAAAGATATTCTCACCGTCACAGGTGATGCTGCCCTCCTGAACTGTTAACAATCCCAGCAAAATATCCACAATCGTAGACTTGCCTGCGCCCGATGGTCCCATTATCCCGACAGACTTACCATATGGAATCACCATATCTGCATGATCAAAGATTAGTTTGCTCGTATTTGGATAGGCATATACAATACCTTTGAGTGAAATTCTGTCATGAAGCTGCATCGTCTTGGAAATATCCGCAGGTTTTAAAGTCTGATTCGTTTTGCGGCTGATCTCGTTGATATTCATATTTTCATACACATAATCCAGACAGGGTCTGAAATACGAAATATCCGTCATGTAGGTATTAATGCGGTTGACGCTCGGCATCATGCGGATCGCTGCCACACCAAATGCTGAGAGCATCGGAATCAGTGTGGACGCATCATTTCCCATCTGGATATAGAGAATGATATAGCTTAGAATACTTGTCATAAAGACTGCCTCGATCAACAGCCGCGGCGTATTGTTCAGTACGGCATGGCGTCTGGCATACCCAGCGCCAATCCTCCCGCTGTTTTCATAATTGTCCGCAAAAAATGCCTCCCTGTGAAGCACCTTCACATCCTTGATGCCATAGATCGCCTGAATCCGCCATTTTGCAATCCGTGACTGAATCGACTGATTTTTTTCACCCAGCCTTGACAGTAACGGCTTTAATACTTTTAAAATGACAAAAGAAAGAATCCCAAACACTATAATCAAAAATAACAACAGCTTCCAGTCTGTCAAAACCATCACAATACACAGCAGTGCAAACACAATCCCCTCCGACACGAGAGAGATCATTGCCATCAGAATATTAAACACATTGGGAATATCACTGTCTGTCAGCCGAAATACCGTCGGAATATCTGCATCCAGATAAAACTCATAAGGTCTGTTCAGAAACTCCCGAAGCACCTGACTGATTAATTTATTGCGATTCATTAAAATAAAACGGTTCTGCTCATGGACCAGTAACAGCAAAAATGCATTCTTTAAAATATACATCACAATCAGCGCGCCCAGAAGCGGCACGATAAAGCCCTCAATGCTGTCAATCTCCAATGCGTCCATCACCATTCGGATATATTTATTTTCCAATGCCTGCTCAGGGCTGATGATCACATACACGATCGGCAGCACTGCCGATACGCTCAACGTCTCCAGCAGACCACCGATAAAGATGAGTACACCTAGAAAACAGATATGAAGCTTTTGCTTCCTGTTCAGAATATAGCGCATTTTCTTGATGATGTCCATTATATACCTCCATACCGCCCCCGGCGGCTCATATAGATTCAAATCCGGTCTGGTGCATTTTATTCAGACTGCTCCTGAAAAATCTGCTCATAATTATACTTAGAATAATATGATCTTTCCTGATCGTAGCGCGCTCTGTAATTCTCTTGTGTCACCAGCCCGTCACCCGCGGCAATCCACTCAAGAATCATCGAATTGACATGCGACGCATAGTGCTCCTTATCCCGATAATTGTCCAGATTCGTTATTATATCATATTTATCATGAAAATTATAGAGTTTTACGTTCGGACACTGCAAAAGCATCTCCGTTGCGATCAGTTCTGCCTCAAAATAGTAGTTGATCATGCCCTCCCGGATCATAAAATCCCACCAGCAAATACTATATGGCGTATAAAACACATAAAATGTCGTGTCCGGATACTTGTTTACCAAGTCCACAAAATTCTGCCTGATATTTGCCGTCACCATCTCCACATCCGCCTCTGTCAGCCCCGGCGCCTCCTGTGCCGGCTCCTCCCAGCGGTCGTAATTTGCTATGACCTGCTCCGCTCCCGTCTCCTTCTCCCACGAGGAATACTCGTCGAAGGTGGTGCTTGGTATCCCCAGAACCGTCCGCATCAGGTTCACCAGCACCCCGTGATACCACACATTTTTGTTAAAGACATACTGCACATCATTCCATGGATTGTCATCATAGAGATAGGTGGGATAGCCGTCATAGTCCGTATAATCCTTATCGCGCAGAATCGCGTTCGCGTCCATCGTCCAGATGACGGTCTTTAACTCCGGCCTGCGCTTGAGCGCCCTGTCGAGATTTTCTGAGAGTTCTTTGTACCCTGCCCCGGAGAAGGTCTCTTTGACAGACTCGACGCCAAACAGCGCATCCACCTCGCTCGTCTTGAAATTCTGTGCCATCGACGTGCCTGTGATGATGGCATCATAGTCAAAATGTCTCGATATCCCATCGTTGATATACCGCTCGTCATACAGGCGGTACGAGATAAAAGAAAACGGCTTGTGAAAATGAAAATAGGGATCAAAAATCCAGAACACCAGCAGCATTAACAAAATACTCCCCGCCAGCACGGACATGCAGGACAGAAACCACTTTTTCGCTTTCATTTCCATATGCCGCCTCCTCTCTTAATCTTAATATCCATAACATCATAACTGTCTAAAAAACTATCCATATTTTCACTAAAAATTAAAATACAGGAACTCACTCACTTCAGACAGTGATAAAATACTCCAGATCAAAAGCCCCACCGTCGTCACAATGCGCCTTATGCCATACCTGCCGTCCGCCACCTTCTCCTGCGTGTTGCGCATCCACACGCAGGCACACACCAGCACAGCGGCAAAAACAGACGGCATCAGCCACGGCCAGGCCTGTATCAGCGGGCTCAGTCCCAGCCAGCCAAGCAGCTTTACCTCCAACAGCTTGTTAAAGACTTCCGTCAGCGGTCCATACACCCTGCCGTCCCCAGTCTCTCGCAGATTTTTGATCATCAAAAAGCCCTGCTCTAACGACTCTGCGCGGAACATACTCCATGCAACGCTGCAAAAACAAAACGTCAACGCTACCCGTATCAGGCGCGGAATTTTTATCGGAATTTTGATAAAAAGCCTGTCAAGTACTCTGTCAAAGAGGTTGCCAAGCCCATTCACCGCGCCCCACAAGATAAATGTCCAGTTTGCCCCGTGCCAGATACCGCTCACCAAAAACACCACCATGACATTGGCATACGTGCGCGCGGTCCCTCTCCTGCTGCCGCCCAGCGGGATATAAATATATTTTGTGAAAAAGCGCGTCAGCGTCATGTGCCACCTGTCCCAGAACTCCCGGATTGATGCCGCCTTATAAGGCGAATTAAAATTAATGGGCAGCTCCACATTAAACAAGTAGCCAATCCCATACGCCATATCGCAGTAACCGCTAAAGTCAAAATAAATCTGAAGCGAATAGCACACCATCACCAGCATCGTACTGACGCTGTTGAGCGCCTCTGCCTCCGCATACCCGGCTGTTACCACCTTTGACAAGGTATCCGCCACCAGCACCTTCTTTGCCATGCCCAGTGAAAAGGCGTAGATGCCCTTGCTTAGATTCTCAAAGCGTATGCGGTGGTTCTCCTGCGCCCGAAGCCGTGGTATTAATTCATCATGGTACACAATCGGTCCAGCGATGAGCTGCGGAAAAAAGGACACATACGCCGCATACTCCAAAAAACTGTAGCGCCCGCAGTCGCCTCTGTACGAGTCAATGACATACGAAATCTGCTGGAATGTATAGAAGCTGATGCCCAGAGGAAGCGCAAGCCGCAAAAAATGATAGTCTGTTTTAAACAGAGCGTTGACATTCTCGATAAAAAAATCATAGTACTTAAAATAAAATAAAATTCCCAGATTATAAAGCAGCCCCAGAAGCAAAACTGCCCTCCGCCGCCACATGCGCCCGCTATCCGCGCCCATGCACCGCACAAGGAAAAAATTCACCAGAATGCTCACAATCAGCATCACAAGGTATGCCATGCTGTTATAGCCATAAAAGACCATCGACATCATGGTCAGATATCCCAGCGCCGCCTTCCTCCAGCCAAAGTGATGCAGCACATAATACCCTGTCACCACCAGCGGGAAAAACAAAAACACAAATACATATGAATTAAAAAGCATAACCGCTCCTTACTGTCTCAGTGGAATCACCAGCTTTTCATACCACCGCACTGCCAGTGCATACAGGGCTGGCGAGAACAGAAACAAATTCCTGCGCAGCCTGTCCCCCCGCGAGACTATCCCGCTGTTATATATGCGGTCCATCTCGTCCCTGTCCGCTTTGATCTCTGCCGCAAGCCGTGATGCCGTCTCCTTACTTTTACGATGCTTGGCATCTATAAAATAAAATAAAAGCCGTCTCTCAAAAGCATATGCAGCGAGGTCTGCCATCTGGGAAGAAACCATTTCCCGAATACAGGCAATGTGCTCGCGCCAAAACGGCAGCTCATCACCAAACATTCGCTCCGCGCGCGACGCGTTCATAATACTGCCCTCGCGGTCCAGCACATAGTGATACAGGCACCGGTCAAGATACACTGCCCGTTCCAGACGGCAGAAGGCACGCGTCGTATACATGATATCCTCCGAGTTTCTCCCCTTAGGAAACCGCATTCCCTCGACGAGCTCACGCTTGTATAGTTTACTCCAAACAGAGTTGTAAATAATATACTCCTCATGCCCGCCAATATAGATTCTAAGCAGCTCGTCCCTAGAAAGCGGCACCACAACGCCGTTCCCGCCCGCCTCCGTCCTGTCCTGATATTCCTGAAAATACCTGCACACTGCAAGCTGTGCATGATTGTCCACACATGCCCTGTGCAGGGACGCATACATATCCGGCTCAATCCAGTCATCGCTGTCCACATAGCCAATGTATGCGCCCTGCGCCAGTGCAAGCCCTGCATTTCTCGCATCCGACAAGCCTCCGTTTGGCTTGTGCAATACCTTGATGCGGCGGTCCCTGGCCGCATATGCGTCGCACAGTGCGGGCGACCCGTCGGTCGAACCGTCATCAATCAGAAGGATTTCCAGATTTTGATAGGTCTGGTTCAAGACTGAATGCATACACCGGTCCAGATAGGCCTCGACATTATAGACTGGGACGATGACTGAGATCAAATCCTCCACCAAATTGTTTTTTTTCATACTATCACACTTTTCCGTCCGCATCAATCAGCACCCAGCCCTTCCAGTATTCATGAACCGTCCTGGCGTCCAGCGCCTCATAGTTGTCATGGTGCAGTGGACGTATCATAATCTTGTCCGGATGCCTGTTGAGCCGCGCGCCCCAGATGCTAAATGTGCTGTTTGCGCAGATATTATGCCGGCAGCGGCTCATCAGCGCCATATCCTGCAAGCTCTCCCTGCCTGTGTTCCAGTCCACGACATGCATATTCTCCTCACAAAACTGCGTTTTCGCAAATGCCGGGTCATCGGAAAAGATATAGAACACCGGGCGCTCCACACGCTCTGTTATATAGCGGAAGGCACCCTTATAGTATGCATCGGTGCAGATTCCCATATACCGTTTTCCGTCCGCCACTGTGAGATAATCCTTGCGCCGGATATGGACGCTCACGGCATTTTCACCTGCCATAGCCCGCAGCACATCGGCATTTTTCGGATTGCTGCTCTCCGGAAACACAATCTTCTCCTGCAAGAGAGGTATAATATCTTCATAGTACTTCTCGCAGCCCCAGAAGCCGTACAGATACACGTCGTCCATCTCAAAAATCTCAGGCATATACGCCGCGCACTCCCGGACGGTCTTATCCCTCCTGCCTGTAAGCCTGCGGCGGACTCTGTCCGCAAGCCTCATGCTGTTGTCAAGAAGCTGCTGGCGCTCTGCCGCCGTACAGACCTCATACCGAATACCCTCCAGCCATTCGAGCTCCAGCGCGCGCCACTCCCGCTCTGCCCCCTCCGCCTGCCTATACGCATAAACGTCCAGCTTAACCTCCCTGCCCAGCGCGCGGAGTTTTTCATACAATGCATACTGGTAAAGCTGATTGCCAAGCCCGCCCATGACATGTATCACAATCATCGAAACCCTCCATTCCGGAATCTTCGCCGCGAATACTCCATGTTTGCATCCCGGTACAGCCGCGCACAGATACACATGCAGGCAAACACTGTCGTCACCAGCCCTCTGAACGTAAACCAGTGATGTTCATACGAATGCTGTCCTGCAAGCGCATACCACATAAACGGCATCACGGCAACCAGCAAAAATGGGATGCTGTCGATACACACATCCGCAAGCTGGCCCCTGCTTCTGAATATCCCTGCAAAAACCGCCGCCAAGCACAGCGCAATGAGTATCAAATACGGTTTTTCAAAATAAAACTCCACATTGCGCAGCCATGTGTCCAGCACCGTGAGCCGCTCTCCATTCTGTGTGTGCGACGCGCGCAGTAAGATTTGCGACAGCGCGTTTGCCATGACATTATCTCTTAAAACCAGCGTGCTCAAAATCCACTTGCCAGCCCACATCGCGCCGTAGCCAAAGCCCCAGCTCACAGAGAGACTGACAACATTTTTGACCTTTGTCCATGAATCCCGGTCTGCCCCGAGCAGCAGAATACAGACAAGCGGTACGCCGAGACTTGCAGTCGGATAGGTCAGCAGGTCAAAATAACTCGCGCACATGCCGATAAGCTGAAAATACAACAGCAGGCTATTTTGCTCCACAATCCAGTCATACGCTTTGAGCAAAACCAATACCGAAAAATTTGTCAGGTAAAAAATCACAGAGAACTGTATCGAGAGCGGAATCACAACCGGCATCATAAAAAGTACGGACAGCACATACCCCCACGCTTCCAGCTCATATCCTGCCTTTGAAAAGGCCCGAAAGATCAAAAATACCAAAAGCAGTTGAACGATCACATTGAAAACGCGCAGGTCCGCATAGTCAAACAGCAGAAAAAAGGGCTTTAACAACACCAAGTATCCATGCCAGTATCTCGTGTAATCCACCTCCCGGTATCCCTTTTCAGCGCCCAGATAGCGCACCAGACCATCGAGCGGCCCCCCGCCAAAGTCTGCGCTGGTGCACGTCAATGCGCGCTCATACACAGGGCGCGGGCTGTCATAGACCGCATTTCCCATCATCCACGAATCCGTGTAATTGTCAAGCTGTGTGCTGACAACGCCCGGAATCACTCTGTGATACTCGCGCTCTCCTGACAGCACCACAGCGGCTTCTGCCAGATGCGCCCGCATCGGCTCTGTCGGCAGCAGATATACAAACAAAAGCAGCACATATCCAACGCTGATGCCAGCCACAAGCAAGACCAGCGCCCGCGTTGTATGCCTTCTGAATTTATTTGTGTTTCTGCCCCATGTTCTCCGCCGCATGGTTTTCATCTCCTTTTTCTCAGTGTCTTTCGATGCCCAAGTTATGCACTCTCATAAAATAATACTTTTTTATTTGCATTTTTCCAACACATTATTTGAACAAATTAATAACCAGCTTCAACCCATACCTGACATACTGTACAAAGATGCCCGGGTCTTTGACGCAGTCCCCCATCCTTCTGATAATGTATTTTGGTCTCAGATAAAAACTCAACAAAATATTTTTGCGAAGCTTCATGACTTCATCGAGTGTCAGATGTTTGGTTCCCTTGGTGCTGGAGTGGAAGAAATCACTGCCAAGCACAGACTTTTCCAGCAGTTTCTCCTCCTTGCAGGTCTCGTACATTGGCGTGCCGTAAAAGGGCAGTGCGATCGTAACCTCAATAAAATCCGGGTCGGTCTCCATCACAAGTTTCTTGGTGAGGAGAATGTCCTCCCTCGTCTCCCACGGAAAGCCGATCACAAAATATCCCCAGAACTTTAAGCCCACTTCCCTGCACCATCTCGCCGCCTGCCGGTTCTCCTCCACCGTCGTGCCCTTGCGCATTGTCTTTAGCATCTCATCGCTGCCGGACTCAAAGCCAAACGCCACCAGAAAACAGCCCGCCTTCTTCATCAGCTCGAGTGTCTCCTTGCTGAGCGGACGCACGCGCGAATTTGCCGTGAACTCAATCTTGCCATAGATTCTTGAAGCTATAATCAGCTCACACATCTCCTTCACCCACGCCGGATTGATCGTGAACGTGTCCGCCTTAAAAAAGAAATTGCGGATATGATGCTTCTCGTAGCACTCGATCATCTCGTCCAGCACATTCTGCGGACTTCTAAAGCGCACGCGCTTGCCGGAAATCTCCGGTGTCAGGCAGAACACGCACTGGCTCGGGCACCCTCTGGCGGTCTGAATTGTCGCCATCGGCTCCTTAGTATCGGGACGGATATACAGCTCATTGCGCATCAGCTCGCGCGCGGGAAACGGCTGTGCATCGAGTTCGTCATCCCACACATGAAAACGCGTGGGAATCATTTTCCCAGTTTCATCTTTATATAAAATATTATTGATTTCTTCAGGTTTTCCTATTCTTTTAAAACAATAATCTGCAATTTTTCCAATGCAGAAATCAATCTCACCGCCGATCAGATAATCCACATTGGACAAATCAAGCATGTCAAGCATCGCCTGCTCCGGCGCATAGAACAGCGCGCCCTTCAACACAACGACCGGATGATACCGCTCGCTCAGCTCATTTACCACCTTGATATCATCAAAGATGGTCGTGTTGGTGATGCTCATCATAATCATGTCCGGCTTGAATGTCTCCATATCCTTTAAGAGCACCTCAAAGGTGTCGCCCTGTGTCTGGTAGTCCTGCAATTTTACCTCATACCCACTCCGCATCAGGATTGCCGCCGCATAGCCTAAATCGTTGCAGGCGCGCATTGCCTGCGCCGAACCGTCATCAATATTTTGCTGGCAGCGGTCCTCCCCTCTCTGAAAAAGCGCCCCCGGCGGGTAAAACAGCAATACTCTCTTCTTACTCATATCTATCGTTTCCTTTCCATTTTACTCTAAACTATACAGATATACTGTATATGGCAGCCCGTCCTCCTGATACGCGTTGACCAGACGAAGCTGCATCTGGCTGGCATTGGTAATCTCCACCCGCGAAAAAATATAGTCGCACCCCAGTGCTTTTAGTGCCGGCGCGTCAATCAAAATCTCCTGTGGCACAGCGTCGGCATTTGCGCCGAAATCATAGAGATTCTCCCCCGATGCGGGAAACAGATACGCCCTGCACCCCCAGTCATCATAGTATGCCTGCCAGTTTGGGTTTTCCCTAATCGCGGGCGCAATCGCCGTGCGGAACTGCTCTTTGTAGGACTGGCTGTAATAGCCGCAGTACCCGTCAATCGTTGTGATGCCGTTATAGGACAGCATCGCCGGGTGAAATCCATAGACGCATGCTCCCTGCTCTGGCGTATAGCCAATCTCTTTTTTGATTCTGTCAACCAGCGTGCCTCCGTAGAACTCTCTATAGCTCAATTGGTTGACCTCTTTGTGTTTCACAAGCTTGTACAGATTACAATAGCATGTGTTATAGAAATCGCTGTACTCGCACTGCGTCCCTCCGACAATGAGAATCGCGGCGATGCAGACAAGATACGCAAGGGTCTGTTTTTGCCAGAACATATTTTTGGCTGCGATAAAAAAGGCAAAATACCATGCAAAGGCATTGAAAAAAATCGTTCTGCCGTACTGAAAGCCCTTTAACGGCGGCAGGAGTGTCTCCACCAGCACGCGCAGCGGCTCCCAGAAATAAAGCGCATACACTGCGCAGTTAAACACAATAAACAAAACCGTGATATTAAAAACATCTGTATAAAGCTTTCCTGCTTTTCTGCCAGAAAGATACCTGAAATTATTCCATAGAAAATAGACTGCACACACCGGCAGAATCAAATACGTATGGACTGACTTTGCATGGGAAAATCCATACAGGAATACCTCCGCAAAACAGCGCCACAACGCCGCCCCATCGTAACTTGCCGTCACCATCGTACTGCGGATCGTCTCCTCTCCGGAGAAGAGCATCACGCCAAACAAGCGGTACTCAAAGCAGACAAAACCTGCTGCCAGCGCAGCAAACGCACCCAGAAGCGGCAGCGGCAGTTTGCGGTCCCTAATCCATAAAACAATGACTGCAATCAACAGATAGCCCAGCAAAAATGCACCAAAGAAGGTAAAGTACGACACCAGCGGATACAGAAAGACCGCGCCAAACAGCCACCAACGCGGTTTTTGATAAATCCGAACCAGCAAATATAAAATAAGCGGCATCGAGGCAAAGCAGAAGCCATACATAGGATAAACCGGAAGCAGCGCAAACGCTGTGGCAGCCAAAACGACCACCTTCTCGTACTTCCGATATGCCTGTGCAAGCAAAAGCCGTGCAAGCAGCACACAAGACCCCATCGCAAGCAAAAGCCGCAGTAAATATCCCACAATATATGCATAGATGTCCGGCAGCAGCAGATACAACAGATTGTAGAGTGCAAACTCCGACGGAAAATAATCTCTGTCAATGCTGCCAAGTATGGGCATCTCCTGCCCGTGGGCAAAAAATGCGTGATTGTCCGAAAGCATCTTGAGCTGTGTGATAAAAAGATCCAGATTGTCGCAGATTCCCACATAGATACCGTCTTTGAAAAACAGCAAAACCGCCGCCTCAAACACAAAAATCAAGCCTGCCAGCATCCAGTGCCAATACTTTTTGACTGCGTTCATCATTCCTCCTTAATCCATTGCCGACACGATCAGCGTTTGATACAGTTGCTGCAACGGCATGGCAGGGTCCGCCGCAAAGCCTTCTTTGACAGGAATCACCTGACCGTCCGGCATTACAAAATTGCCGTTTTGAATGAGTGCCGGCAGCGCTGCTGTCTCAAACACCATATTATTGACTGTGGTGTACGCCGGCACGTACTGCGAGAAATCCTGCATGATAAACTGGTAGAGCTTGCGCGCAAGCAGGTTATAGCCTGCGTCGTTTAAATGACAGCCGTCACAGAGATAGTTTCCATACATCTCAAGCGCCTCGCGGTTATCCGCCATATTCAGCTCATAATCTGCATATAGATCTAGTACTGGTATATTGTAATACTGACAGCGGTCCAGCATCGCGACACGGTACTGGCTAAACGTCCCTGAGCCATAATCTCCATAAGTACTCCGCTTATACGTATGGGTCTCGTCAGCATCCTTACTCTGCTGGTATGGCACCATCAGAACAAGCTCTGCTGCCGGATAAGCATTCTTGAGATACGGCAGCATGGTGTTGAGCGCACCATAAAAAGTATTGGGTTTGCTGTCCGTGCGTTCTCCAATCGGACAATCCCCAAACCAGAAATCATTTGTGCCGCCAAACACAATCACAAGATCCGCCGTTTTCTCCATCGAGTACATTCTGTCCACAAACGAACCGGGATTGGTATAGTCTACGGTAATATCCGTAATCCTTGACCCTGAGACGCCGTAATTGTTTACCTTTGCGCCTGTAAGCCTCGATAAAACCTCCGGAAAAGCCTTGTCCGGCGTCCTTGCGCCCACGCCCTCCGTGAGCGAGTCTCCTAATATATTGATCATACGATACTTGTCAAGTGCATACCCCTGCTGCGCCGCCTTCGCCTGCTCAGCCAAAAGCAATGCTGTCTCACTGTCAGCTGGAACAGACGGCAATTCTGCTCCGTCAGAGAGCCCTGCCTCTGGCGGAACCTCCAGCAGTTCAGACGGTATCTCCAGCGCCTCGGCTGGCACTGGCTGTGTTCCTAAGGCTTCTGCCGGCATTGCTGCCGCATCTGGCATCTGTGCCGGCTGTGTCTGCAAATCCTCTGCTGTCACTATCTCACTGGCAGGCTCCGCAGCGTGTGCACGCATAGGGTTCATCAGCAGCATCGCCGCACATATTGCCATAACACTCGTTTTTACACTTTTACTTCTCATAATTTGTCTCCATTCCTTTCTATCATATCCTTTTTTTGCCATTTGTCAAAGTATTTTCTAATGAATTTTCAACGAATTTGGATTTTCATTTCATATTTTACCCCTTCTCTGATAAAATCTGGTATAATAATCCAAAACAGAAGGAGGCCGTTATGAATCAAAAATTAAAATCCATGGATATTATAAAAGGCATTGGCATCATCATGATCATCATCGTCCACAACCGGCACTTTCTCATGCAGGACATGTCCGGACTGCGCCCGCTGATAAACTATGGCCAGATGGGATGCCAGCTTTTCTTCTTTGTGTCGGGATTTTCCCTCTGCTACGCATGGGAGCATCTGTCAGAACCCCGCCGCGCCCCAAAATATGCGCGCTTTGTGCTGCGCCGTTATCTGAGGCTCGCACCGGGCTTCCTGTTTTTTATGATAATCCATTTCAGCCTGAATATACTGTTGATCCATGTGCTGAACTTCCCTGCCGGATTTATCATGAACCGTACGCTGCCCGGCATTCTCACCAATGTATTCTTTCTGCACGGACTCTTTCCTGACTATATCAACTCTGTCTTTCCCGGCGGCTGGTATATCGGGACTGCCTTTTTATTATATCTGGCATTTCCGTTTCTGTATGGGCTTGCCCGCAGGCTGCGCCGCCTCCATCCGCTCTGTATGGCTGCGCTGCCTGTCCTGCTGCTCGTGCTGAACGTATTTTTGCTTGACTGGATTGCGGACTTGTCAGGCCAGAAGCTGTATCTCGGTAACAATACCTTTTTGTATTTCTTTTTCACGAACCACCTGCCCTGTTTCAGCCTCGGCATCGTGCTGTTTTTTCAGAAAAGTGCCCGCTTTCCCCTCGCGCTCTCTGTGCTGTGTTTTATTGTGACAACTGGTTTTAGTGTCTACTGGTTTCTGCATCCGGTTTCCAGGACAGTCTACGCCTTGCTGCCATCGCTTGCCGGGCTGTCCGCATACTGGCTTGCCGTGTCATTCCTGTATATTGAGACGCGCCAGAAAACGCTGCGCGGGAAAAGACAGCACGCAAATCCGCTCACGAATTTTCTGGCGCAGTGCGGCAGAAACTCTTATGGAATGTATCTTGCCCATCCGCTCGTCTGCTGGTATGGCATGAGGGCGCTGAATCATTTTCTCACAGAAAATAACGGCACCTACAAGGATTTGCTGCTCTATGGGCTGCTGCTTATACCGTCTGTCTTTACTGTGTTTGTGATGGGGCTCTATGTTGAAAAGCTGCTCACATGGACAGACCGCAGACTCCGGCATTAACAGACCAGCGCCCTGTCCTTTTTCGTCTTGCCGACGATCAGATAATCCACACCATTGCCGCTGGCGGCGAGCCCGTCCTTCTCATAGCGGTCGCCGACCATCAGCGCCTCCGATGCTGCGCAGCCTGTGTCCGCAAGAATCACTGCGATGCCTTTGGGGTCTGGCTTCATGGTACCGATGCGCGCATCGGCTGAAGTATAACAGCGGTCCGCGCGGATGCCAAGCGCCTTTAATTTCTTTTCTACAGGATAATCCGAGTAGACCACCACCGTTTTCTGCTGCCTGTGCAGCGTGTCGATTGCTTTTGCCAGCACCTCGTCTTTGTATGCCGGCAGCAATGCAAGCGGCTTCTCCAGCATATACTGTGCAATCACTTTCTCTACCCGGGTGCGATCTGTTTTCATCTGTTCTGCAACATACTGGTACTGCCTGTCGTCCAGCCCAAGGGCGCTGTACTGGGGCTTCCCGGCGCATTGCTTCCCGCACACGTCCCAGTGCTCACGCACACTCCGGTATTTTCTGATGATCAAAAAGTCCTTGATACAGCTTGGCTGCGTCAGGAGCCGATGCGCAAGAAACCGTATCATGCGCAGGCGGAACGGTCTTTGAAAATACAGCGTCCCATCCAGGTCAAAAATCACCACCTGATACTCATACAGGCTTTTTTTTCTCATACTGCTCTGTTTCATATACACCTGCTTTCCGTTACTCTGTTAGCGTGTCGGGATAAAGAATGCCGTCTCCCACATCTTCATGATTGGGATGTCTGTTACGGTCAGCACCGCAAACAGCACCACAAGGATACCTACCAGAACCATCAGTTTTTTCTCCCGAAACAGTTTCTCCGGCTTCTGCGCTGCCGAGTCTGGCTTGTGCGCTATGTAGAGATAGTAGCAAAACAGCAAAAACAGCACTGGAATCGCCGCAATATACTCAATTCTGTATTTTAATAAGAAAATGCCAATCAAAAAGGTTGCACACAGCGCGTAGAAGAACGACGAGCACAAAAGTGTCGCCTCTGTGTACTTTGCAAAAGACTTGCGGTAAGACCCTGCAAGGCTTGGATTGTTAATCATGCGGTACTCTGCATAGCGCTTGACCGCCATCAAAAATGCGCCTGCCATCCAATAACCGACTAGGATACTAGACGGCGGATACACATCTTCACACACAATAAACCAGCCAAGCAACAGACGGATCATGTTGTTGATGGATTCCGACAAGACGTCGAGATACACGATATCCTTTGTCCGTACTGGCTTGACATTGTACAGGACACCCATGGCCAGCAGCCAGAGCTCCGTCAATAAAAACGGGATATTGACTACAATAGACAACCCAAGTCCCAGTACGATGCACGCTGCATACTCTGCCATGACAAGGGAAAACTTCATATTCTGGCTGACGACAGGTCTGTTTTTCTTGGTGGGGTGGTACTGGTCAAACTCCGCGTCCAGCCATTCATTGATGACATAGTTTGCCGATGCGATCAAACAGGTGGCAAAAAATCCTGCCCCAAGTTTGACAAGAAAGCTGCCCCAATTGTCGGGCGTATTGATGAGTATCAACGCGAGAACAAGTCCCGGCATGATAAATACGTTCTTAACCCAGTGGTCGGGTCTTGCGATTTTGATATATGCGCCGATTGGCGCTGTGTTTTGCTGGTTCATTTTATCCCTCCATGTCATTTTATTGAACATATATTGTCACGTTCATTCTCCTGCATCCACGACTGGAACATTAACATGTACCAGATCTGGATACGCCAGTTACCCTTGTCGATAAAGTCCCGCCAGATTCTGTGCACCTCATCCGCGTTCAGGATTCCCTGACGCCGTATCAATTCACGGTCCAGCAAAGCCTCTGCCCATTCCCGCAGCTCCGGCTCCCGCAGCCACTGTGTAATGGGAATCGAAAATCCCTTTTTAGGACGGTCCATCATGCTTTTGGGCACATAGCGGTACAGCACATCTTTCAGTACCAGCTTGCCCTCGTCGCCCTGCTTTTTGTAGTCCATCGGCACCGTCCATGCAAACTCGACAACGTCCTTGTCCAGCATTGGCACCCGCGTCTCGAGCGATACCGCCATAGCGGCGCGGTCCACCTTGACCAGAATGTCGTCTGGATGATAGACCTCCATGTCCATCAGCATGATGCTGCTCTGCGTGTCCCTAAGTGTGCCGTAAGGAAAACTGTTGTGCTTGTAGGGGTGTACGGACTGTTCAAGCGCAATCTTTAAGTTCGACGCCTCCTGCGCATTGGAGAGCTCATACAGATGTTCGGGGCTTTTCGCCCCCAGAAGATACGCCTTTGTCTGTAACATCTGCTGGTTTCGAATCAGCGGGCTGCCGACCAGAAGGCGGCTTGCAAACTTCCGTATGCCATAAGGATAAGCTTTCATTTTAGACCAGATCCGATTGATGGAGGAGTAGGTCGTATATCCGCAAAAAAGCTCGTCCCCGCCGTCGCCGCTCAGGGATACCGTCACATGCTCCCTTGTCATTTTGCTCACAAGATAGGTCGGAATCTGTGAGGAATCGGCAAACGGTTCCCCGTATATCCACGACAGCTTGGGAATCACTGCCTTGGCATCTTTTGCTGTGATGTAAAGCTCCGTGTGCTCTGTGCCGAGGTGCTGCGCGATTTCCTTGGCATAGACTGCCTCGTTGTATTCTTTGTCCTCCATACCTATCGTAAAGCTCTTGACCTTGCGCGCCGACTGTGCCTGCATCAGCGCCACGACCGTACTGCTGTCAATCCCTGCCGACAAGAACGCGCCGACTGGCACATCTGCCGCCATCTGTTCCCTGATGGAATTTTTTAAGAGCCTCTCCAGCTCGTCCGCCGCCTCCTGCCTGCTGCCCTGAAACGGGTGTGCCTGACCGTATCTTGCCGCCTCGCGCACAGACCAGTATGTCTGGACTTTTGGTTCCTGATAGGGCGCGTCGAGTTCCAGCATACAGCCTGCATCTAATTTATAGATATTCTGATAAATTGAGTACGGCGCCGGAATATATCCATGTATAAAATACAATTGCAGCACCTTTGTGTCAATCGCATTGTTAAAATCATGTAGCACGCGGATACTGCCAAGATCTGAGGCAAACACAAAATGCCCATTTACATAGCCGTAATACAGCGGCTTTTCCCCGATGCGGTCCCGAATCAGCGTAAGCTTCCCTGTCTGCCTGTCATACAGGGCAATCGCAAACATTCCCTTGCAGTGTTTGATTGTCTCTGCCACGCCGTATGCCTCAACCGCCTCAAGCAGCACCTCCGTATCAGACGTGCCCCGGAAAGCAGCCACCTTTTTCTCCTTCAACAGTTTGTCCCGCAGCCTTTTGTAATTGTAAATCTCACCGTTAAACACGCACACAAATCTGCCCGATGCCGACTGCATCGGCTGTGCCCCTGTCTCTGACAAATCCACAATCGAGAGCCTGCGGTGCCCAAGTACGACGGTGGCGTCCTCATTTGCCCAGCTTCCTCCGGCATTGGGTCCCCTGTGGCGCATACGCTGGTTCATCTTTTCGATGTTTTCCCTCCAGTTTGCTGGCTGGCTGCAAAAACCTGCTATTCCACACATATATTTAACCTCGTTTCTTCTATAATAATTATCATGATTCATCATAGTGTCATAACCTCGCAGATTATGACACCGTTCTATTTTATATTATTTCTTTACAGATAATATCATAATTTCCTGTCATTTCCTAGTATGTGTAGAAAAAAATAGCGTATTCCATTGATTGGAATACGCTATTTTTTCATTTTACTGCAATACGCGCACGATGATTTCCTTCTTTACACCGGAACCGTCGTTGGTTGTAACTGTTATAATGACATCCTCCGCGCCCCGCTTCTTGGCGGTGAGCTTCCCAGAAGCGCTGACGGATACCAGTTTGGAATTGCTGCTCTTGTATGTCAGCTTCTTATTGGTCGCCGTAATCGGATTGATAATCAGCTTATCTGAGAGCTGTAATGTCTTTTTATTTTTGATACTCTTCGCATACAGCGTAATGACTTCTCTGCCTTCATTGTCCGTGATGCCCTGTATATCCTTCGTTGTGCCAATACTCTGAATCAATTTTCCTACGTATACTGTTACCTTGCCTGTCTTTTTGCTGCCATCTGCGGCTGTCGCCGTGACTGTCACTTTCCCGGTGCCATGCCCGATCACAGTACAGCTTCCATCATCATTTGGCTTGACCTCCGCGATGCTGGCATTGCTGGATTTCCACGTCACCTTCTGGCTGACACCGTACTGGCTGGCATAAGCGTTTGTGCTTGTGAGCGTTGCTTTCAGCTTTGTTTTGGCATCGTTGGTGTCAATATCAATACCGACGACAGATACATATCCCTTATCAATATCGCCTGTCCGTTCCACAACCTCTACTTTTGTCGCAGGCGCGACGAAATGAATGCGAAACTCGCAGAAGGCCGTGCCGCCATCTGCTGCCCTTGCCCTGACAATCACATTATTGTCTGAACTTGTGTCATAATCGCCGCTGCCAAATGGCTTCTTTACCGTAACCTTTCCACTTTTATTGACAGACACCAGACTTTTATCATCACTTTCCCAAGTAACCTTTTTCGTCGTCGCTGCCAGCGGTTTGTATGCCAGCTTCAACTGCACAGATTTTTTATAACCCACATAGACATCCTGAATGCCATCCTCTGGTTCTATCTTGGTAATCTGCTTTGCTACTACCAGCGTCACCTTCGCCTTTTTGCCACTGCCGTCTGTCGCAGTCGCGGTGATGACAGCTGTACCGTTTTTCTTGATTTCAACATTGCCGTTTTGATCTACTTCTGCGATGGCTGTCTTATTGGATTTCCATGTCACCCGGTCATCATATGTAGCACCCTGGACGGATGCATACAGCGTCAGATTCTTAATCCATGTCTTACCCTCATCTAATGTATATCCCTTGATCAAATCCATGCCTATCTTTCCGTTTTTGCAGGATTCTCCATTTACTAAGATATCTACACCAGAAACGGCTGGACACACCTCTATAAAATAATCATCATTCTTTAAAGTCCCTTTGGTTGATGTCGCCCTGATGGTCACTGTCCCTGATACATTCTTTTTCGCAGTCACCTTCCCTTTCGCATCGACAGTAGCTAGCGATGTATCGGACGAGGACCATGATACTGCCACGCCCCCTTCTGTGGCGAGCTGTATCTTCTTACCGTTTGCAACCTGTCTCGGTCCGGTAACTTTCACATCAGGATCGGTATCAATTAATTTTAGTGTGTATGAGTCCTCTCTATTCGAACCATCTGTCGTTCTGGCTGTGATTGTCACAGTTCCTTCTTTTTTGATCTGAATGAATGCCTCACTGCTGTCATAGTTGTTCTGAACAGAAACAACCTCTGCTATGGACTTATTCGATGTACTCCACTCCACCTCTTTGCGGTAATCGCCCTGTTGGGTAGAGCCTCCGTCCAGCTCAGCGACAAAGGATACTCTGCGGGCGCTGTTCAGATCACGGATATCAACCTCTGACGATTTCTTGCTGGAATCCACAAAACGCCCATCAAATTCTGTTATCTGGATTTTATCGCTTTTTCCCATAACATATATAATATGTTCCGCGTATTTGCCGCTTCCGTCTGCCGCTTCTGCCGTAATCTTTGCTGTTGCTTCCCCTGTTCTGCTGATTGCTGTCACCAGACCGCTCTCGTCCACGACGACAGCATTTTTATCACTGCTTGTCCAAGTGACACTTTTGTTTGCCGCATCTTTGTCTGTCACCTCCGCATGCAGCTGAATGGACTGTCCTGCACCTACATAATGGCTGCCTGTAATCGAGACATTTCTGACAAGTGTTGCCACATTGACAGTTGTCTTTGCGGTCTTATTGCTGCCGTCTGTCGTGGTCGCGGTGATGATTGCTCTGCCGAGGGATTTTGCTGTGATTGTCCCCTTCTCATCGACAGTCGCAATCTTTTCATTGCTGGATTTCCACTCGACTATATGGCTTGCCTCCTCTGGCAGAATCCTTGCTGCCAATGTATACGTCTCCATACCTGCATCGAGATCAATTCCTACAACTTTGTCTGTGACAATCACGTCATCTTCCAGATTCGTATTGCCGTCCGGTATCATCAGGTCAAATGTTTTTACTGGATCTGTGACCTTGATTGAAAATGTTCCATAGGCACCGCCGCCGTCTGCTGCGGTCGCGGTGATCTCCGCCAGACCTTTGCTGATTCCTGTTACTTCTCCTGTATTTTTATCTACTGTGGCGATCGCTTTGTCATCAGACTCCCAGTAAACCGCTTTATTCTCAGCGGACTTAGGAAGCACCTCTGCCTTTAATTTTATTTTTCCGCCCTTGGCAAGTTTATTGCTTCCTGTAATCTTAATCGAGGATACGAGCGACGAAACATTGACTGCAACCGATGCCGTGACGCCGCTTCCATCTGCTGCCGTGGCAATAATATCGGTCTTACCATATCCATTTACAGTGACTGTACAGCTTCCGTCCTGATGGTCTGTCACTGCCGCCACCTTCGTGTTTGCAGATTTCCACAAGACAACCTGTGATGCATAATCCGGCTTATTCTTTACCCGAAGCATAAATGTCTTGCTGTCCACCTCTGGATTTACGCCGATTGTCTTGCCGTTGACAGGACGCTTCATATCCCTTGTATCATAAATTTCGATGGCTTCCACCTTAGGAATAATCACAAATTCCATCTCATAGGAAGCGCCGCCGCCGTCAAGGGAGGTTGCTTTCAGCGTCACTTTGGTTTCACTCTTTACATCCTTCGCTGTGATAATCTTCTTCTCCGCATCAATATCAAGACAGTTTTTGGGATTCATCTCCCATTTTAATCCCTCGTCAGTCACATCTGTAGGCGTAAATTTAGGAACGAGCCTCACGCTGCACCCGCTGGTCAACAGCACCCTGCCTTGGGAATCTAGTACAACTGGTGTATTTTTATCGACCTCCTTTGGCTCGAGTACAAACGACTGTACAATCCGCTTGGTTCTGATCGTTGTTTTACCGGCTTTGTTGCTTCCGTCTTTCGTCAGAGCAGTCACCTCGGCTGTGCCGCTGATATTGCCGGTCACAACGCCGCTTTCCTTGTCATCAAATTTAACCACAGAGGAATTGTTGGAGGACCATGTAACCTTCTGGCTTGCATTGCTTGGTGAAATCACTGCACTGAGTGCCTCGACAGGCTGTTTTAATTTCTTGGTCCCAACAGCGATGAATTTCTTCGTCACTAGGTCATAGATTACTGTCTTGTCTGTGACATCCTCCTCGTCCAGCTTCACTTTGACACCTGTTGCAAGAGGCAGCACCGTAACCTCGATAATCTCCGAAGAAATCTTATCTCCATCCTCAACGGTAAATTTAACCTTGACGGGCTTCCCTGACGGTGTCGGCTTGATTCCCTCCACAACTGCCCGCGGCTTGCCTGATAATGCATTCTGCTTGGGTGTAATCTTTACATATTCATTCTGTGAAGGTCCCCACTGGATTTCAGCATCCTCCGAAAAGCCCTTTGTGACTGCCTCCAGTGTAACCGTTTCTTTGACTGCAATATCCAGTTCTGAGAGCTCTGCGCCATCTTCAGCTCTCCTGATATGGATAATAGTTTCATCATCTGTGACAGTCACCCTCATCTCAAGTACTTTTGACAGGGAATTGTCTTTTAATGTTCCTTTAATCGTTGCCCTGCCTGCGGCTTCTGCCCGGATTGTCCCTTTCTCATCAACTGTTACTGCCGATGTATTGCTGGACTCCCACACCATTTCCGCATTCTCCGGCTTCTCCGGTGTAAAACGGACTTTGATCGTGTACTCCTCGCCAACGATCAGATGGAGGCTCTCCTGAATCAGCTCCATATCCTCCACGACGGACTGATTTTTCCACTTTGCATACAAAACGAATGGTGCTTTGACCGGATTGCTGAAATTATAGGAAGTATTAAAGCCCGCGTCAGTATACCAGCCTTGAAACTCCGCATAGCTTTTGACTGGAGGTTCTGGCTCATTCACAGTACTGTCACTGTTTACCAGCTCATAATATGCACTCCCTGAACAGCCGCCGTTCAACTCATAGACTACAAGGTAACGGTAATTAGGTTCTGTCTGCCAGTTCAGTATCGGATATCCCTCATTGATTCGTCCACTGTCTGAAGAAAAGCCTCCGCCAAGGACTGACAATGCCTCCTGTGATCTCATATCGCTGGTGGTCTTTGCCATCTCCGCGTCTGAGACGCCGCCGTCCTCCCTGAAATAAGCAATCTCACGTTCATCGCCGACATAGAGGCAGTTCGCGCAGGAGGTATCCTCCTCCCTGCCGAAAAATCCCACAAGCATTGCTGCATACGAGCCCTCCTCGCCAGTTACATTCCCCGCATTATAGCAGTTCGATATAGAGCCTTTGTAGATAATTCCTGCAATACCGCCAAGGTACTGTGTGGCTTTCGTCGCACGGATATTTCCTGTGTTATAACAGTTCTCTATCGGCACCCTGTAGCTCTCGCCAGTGCTTCCTAAGATTCCGCCGATTCCCTGAGACTTGATCGTCCTGCCATTGCCGTTGACCGTCCCCTGATTAAAGCATTCGCTGATGCTGTATTCTCGGTTTCCATTATACAGACCTGCCACACCGCCGACGTTTGCTAGCCCCGTCACTGAACCGCTGTTGCCGCACCTTGTAATCGTCCCGGAGGTTGTTGCGGCAATTCCGCCAATGTTTTTATCCTCTCCGCTGACACTGGCATAATTATAGCAGTCACTCATGGTTCCAATCTTATTCTGTGCGGCAATTCCGCCCGCCTCGCCGATTTCCTGTGAATGATTCTTCTGGCGGACTGACCCATAGTTTGTACAGTCTGTGACCTCACCTTCATTGATGCCCACGATACCCGCCACGATATAGGCACCCTCAACACTCATATAGTTGACGCAGCCTTTGATACTCTCCGGCTCTCTTGATGTGTTTGTTCCAACAATACCGGCAACGACTGCCGCTTTTGTCTGGATACTGCCTGACGCATAACAGTTTCGAATCACTCCGTTATTTCTGCCCGCGATACCGCCGATATCTTTTTCTGCGTCCTCTGTCCCTGCCGCTGCCGTGATTCTGCCGGAAAAAACACACTCCTCGACAGTCCCTTCGTTTATACCTACAATTCCGGCTGTATAATCCATGTTGGTGCCAGCTTCCAGCCTGCCCGTGACAACACAGTTTGTGATCGTCCCGTCATTGCGCCCTGCAATGACACCTGCTGAGTATTCCCCTGTCATTGATGCATTGCTGATATGCAGGTTTTTCACCACCGCCCCTGACTGAAGGACAGGAAACAGCCCTTGATCTACTTTTAAATTCTGTACAGAATATCCGTTTCCGTCAAATATTCCAGAAAACCTTCCGCCAAAATAGGCTGTCTCAGATTTCATATCGACATTGCATGCCAATGTTACGGTACAGCCGTCATAATCAGACCTGCCAGATAAAAAGCCCAAAAACTGATCTCTGTTTTCTATCCTGTATTCATATGGCGTAATCTCTACAGGGTCCTGTACAGATGCATACGCTTTGGGCACCGGAACACGAAACACTGCCAAATCCCTTGCTGCCTTCCAGTTATGTACAGACGCGTCAACCTCCGGAACCGGAACTGATGTTTCTTCCGTCCCTTCAAGCTCGAGCGTCTCCTCCTCTGTAATCTCCTCCGAAGTTTCTGTCTCCGTAGTTTCTGTCTCTGTAGTTTCTGTCCCCACAGTTTCTGTCTCTGTGGCTTCTGTCGCCATAGTTTCTGTCTCTGTACTCGCAGTTTCCGTCTCGATCGCTTCCGTTGTCGAATTTTCCGTCTCCGCAGCTTCTGAAGTCTCAGTTTCCGTCTCCACGTTTTCTGTTTCTATAATTTCTGTTTCTGTAATTTCTGTATTTGGGACTTCGTCCTCACCCTCAGATGCGCTATCGCTGGCCTGCGTTCCAGTTTCAGCTTCCACAGCGCTGCCTGTCTCCGACTCTGTGAGCGCTGATGACGGCTCCGCTGCAGTTTCCGTCTCCGCCGACTCGATTTCCGGCTCGCGCTCTCCGGCTTCTGACACACTGCTTTCCGGCTGGCTGTGCTCACTGCCCGCTGGCGGCTGCCCGCTGTCCTCCGGCTGTGCCGGGTCTATGTCCTGCCCAACGGCAGTCTGTGTCTCATACTCCGCCTCGGCGGCATGTGCTGTCCCCGCCGCCGGCAGCTCGGTCACAATCAAAGCCGCCGACAAAATCACAGCGGCAGCTCTTTTGATTCGTTTAAACCCCTTGTACTGCATCTTTTTCCTCCTCATTCAGTTTCGATATTTCACTAAACAAACTTTTCCTTGTCTATTCTATAATATTTCTTGGCATTTTTCCATAAAATTCATATAAATTTTACAATTCTTTCCTAATTAATGCAGGCAGGCCGCGAAATCTGGATTGCTAAATTCTTCGAAAAATGCTATCATTACTATGAAAATTTTTACAAACAAAAATTATGATAAAAAAATTATGATAATGGAGAACGTCATGAACACAAAACACAAACCCAGCTTTCTATTTCTTATGATACCGCTCCTCCTGTCGGGCTGCCAAAACCAAACGCCTGCGGTGCAGCAGCCCTCCCAGAGCGCAACGCCCGTCTCTGACACTGTCCATCTGACCGTCTGGGGGGCAGAGGAGGACGAAGAATTGCTCCGCCAGATTATCAGCGGATTTGAGGCAGAATATGGCGGGCAGGCGGATTTTGACATCACCTACACGCCGCAGAGCGAGGGTCACTGCACAGATGCGCTGATGGCAGATCTGGAGAACGGCGCCGATGTGTTTGCATTTGCAGATGACCAGCTCAGCACCCTTGTCGCAGCCGGCGCCCTAGAGCCTGTAAACAACCCGGCAACTGTCATGGAAACCAGTCTGCACGAAGCCGTCCTTGCAGCTTCTGTCAATGACACCATCTACGCGCTGCCGCTGACAGCGGACAACGGCTACTTTCTATATTACAACAAAGATTATTTCACGCAGGAGGATATCCTCTCTCTCGATAAGATGCTTTCCATCGCAGCCGCACAGGACAAAAAAGTCTCTATGGAGTGGTCATCCGGCTGGTATGTGTACGCGCTCTTTGGCAATACAGGCCTCACCGTCGGCTTAAACGATGACGGCATGACCAACTACTGTACATGGAACGCCGTGGACGGCAGCATCAAGGGTGTCGATGTCGCACAGTCCATGATGGAAATCGCAAGCCATCCGGGATTTGTCAGTACCGATGATGCCGGATTTGTCGAGGGCGTCCAAAATGGGCAGATTATTGCAGGCATCAACGGTGTGTGGAATGCCGTCGCCGTCGAAAAAGTCTGGGGCGGCAGCTTCGGGGCGGCGAAACTTCCTTCTTACACCTGCGCCGGACAGCAGGTACAGATGGCTTCCTTCTCCGGCTATAAGCTCATCGGCGTCAACGCATACTCCAAGGAAAGACTGTGGGCATCAAGACTTGCCGAGTGGATTACAAACGAGGAGAATCAAAAACTCCGCTTCCTGATGCGCGGTCAGGGCCCCGCCAACATCAATGCCGCTGCCTCCGAGGAAGTACAGAACTCCCCTGCGATCACTGCCCTGCTAGAGCAGTCTGAATTTTCCTATCTGCAGCGCATCGGCGGAAATTTCTGGCAGCCTGTCATCACCTTTGCCGAGGAAATCTTAGCAGGCAATCCTTCGGGCAAATCGCTTCAGGAACATCTTGACATCATGGTCACAGGCATCACCGCCCCGTAACCGCAGCGCAGCAACGTCATCATCAGGCAGATAAGATTTATATGTAAAAAGGAGTATTGTTATCATGAAAACTATGAGTCTAAAGCACCGGCTGATTCTGCCGATTGCCCTGCTGGGCATCGTGGCACTTCTATCGAACATTATTTCGATTTATAATATCCGCAACGTGAACGCAAGCGCCTCGACGATCGCCGATACTTATATGGACGGCAAAAGCCATCTGGCAGAAATCTGCCAGTCCTCCATGACCATTCACAAGATGGCATTAAGCCACATCGTCGCCACGGACTATCACACCATGACGGACCTCGTCCAGCAGATCAAAAAAGAAGAGGCGCTTTTGGATGCTATGCTCGCAGACTATGCGCAGCATGTGACCTTCAATGAGCAGGCTTCGTATCAAACCCTCCTGTCAGACTACGATTCATTCAAACATGCACTCGTCCGCCTGACCTGCGCGAGCGCAAGCCGCAAGACACAGGACGCCTATGCGCTTGCAAACGGTGATGTCGCGCTGTATGCGGACGCTATCGAAGCCGATATTGACGCCCTGAATGCGTCGATCAGCCAGCAGACGATGCTTGCCCGCGAACAGCTCGCGGCAGTCTATCTCATGTCTTTAGTCATCGGCGGCATCGCAGTAGCAGCCTGCATACTGCTGGTTTTTGCCGATCTAAAGCTCATTACCCGTTATGTGGTACTGCCTGTCAAGAGCATCTTAAAGACGATACAGGAAAGCTCTGGGCGCATCAACACCATGACAGGGGAGGTACTCAAAAGGACGCGCGCCTCCAAGAAAAGCGCCGCCGATCTCTCCTCGCTCGCAGAGGCATTGTCCAGCGCCTTTCAGGAGGTGGCTGGCAATGTGTCTGCCATCAATCACAATGCAGAGCACATTCGTCTTGATGTGCATGACATCGCAGAGGAGTGCAGTACGCTCACCGATTACACCATTGAAATGAATACCCGCGCAGACACCATGCAGCTCTCCGCACAGACCAGCGCAAAGACCACGGACGCCAAAACAAAAGAACTGCTGTGCACCCTAAATGACGCCATCGAAAAAAGCCACAGTGTTGACCAGATTCAGACCCTGACAGGCGAGATTCTCGCCATCGCCCAGCAGACCCAGCTCATCGCCCTCAATGCCTCCGTGGAGGCTGCCCACGCAGGCCCTGCCGGCAGAGGCTTTGCCGTCGTCGCGGAGGAGGTGCGTGACCTTGCCAGCTCCAGTCAGGAAACCGCAAGCCGCATTCAGGAAATCAACACTGTTGTCACTGCTGCCGTCCATAATCTCTCAGAAAGTGCAGAGCATCTGATTACCTATATGAGCGAAGCCGTCCTCACGGAGTTTCAGGCATTTGTGGAGGCGGGAAGCCAGTACAAGGAAGATGCCGCCCATATCCGCCGCGCGATGGATGCCTTTCAGGACAGGACACAGTGCCTGCGGCAGTCCATGTCAGGTATCGCCGATTCGATCAGTACGATCACCAAAGCAGTCAACGACAGTGCGGAGGGCATCTCCGGTGTAGCGGGCAACACCAGAAGCCTTGCGGGCGATATGGAGGACATCACACAGCGCATGGGCGTCAATCAGGAAATCGTGGCAGAGTTTGAGCGGGAAACCGTTGTGTTTGATAATTTATAGCCAAAATGTATTAAAATGTATTTAAATCGTGAAAACATTGACATGTGCGGGCACGATTGCTACAATAGAATTTGAGTGAAATCTTTTACTATGAGGAACAAGAGATACTTGTTCCTTAGATGCATTGAGGAGGAGCTGACATGTATCATTGCCACATTAACTTCTTTTTTCTGGGAAACCAACGCAAATTATTTAAAGTACTGGAGGGAATCCCCCCGCTCGAACATTTTACACATGAGTACTTTGAGAGCAAAACGCCGTACGAGTCCATGATTTCCAAGGCGGATGTCATCATTGCTGACTTAGAAAATATGGATGCCGCTGCGACGATTCAGATGCTGCTCTCTGAGAAAAAACCAAAGACAGAGCTGATTATACTTGCAGACAAGGCACAGCTTACCCAGCTGAGTGTCCTGCCCGGCTGTCTGTCGGAAATCTACGATATCTGGACTCTTCCACTCTCTGAGGAAGAGCTGAAATTTCACTTTTTAAAATGGCAGCAGGACTGCAAGACACACAAGGATTATTGGCTGACCAGCCAGTATCTTGAGTCTGCGATCAACAGTGTCCCAAATCTGGTCTGGTACAAAACCAAGGACGGTATTCACGAGAAAGTCAATGACAGCTTCTGCAAGACCGTCAACAAGACCAAAGCCCAAGTAGAGGGCCGCGGACACGCCTACATATGGGATGTCGAGCACGACGACCCGGCTTGTATCGAATCAGAGCGCGAGGTCATGACCAAAAAGGAGACCTGCATCTCTGAGGAGGTCGTTCAGACCAGCGACGGCACAAGGCTGCTCACCACCTATAAATCCCCGCTGTATGACTGGGACGGCAGCGTGATGGGCACGGTCGGAATCGGTATTGATATCACACAGGAAAATGCATATAAACAACAGCTTATCGCCAAGACCAAAACGCTAGAGACGCTCTTTACCACGATGGACTGCGGTATCCTGTGTCATTCTGTCGATGGTTCTAAGATCATAAGCATCAACGCCGCCGCCCTCAAAATCCTTGGATATGAGTCGCAGGAGGAGATGGTCGCCGCCGGATTTCATATGGTAGCCCCCTCTGTCTTAGATGAGGACATGGAAACGCTGAGAACGCACATCCAGTCTCTCCAGAAGGCCGGAGACAGCATCAATGTCGCATACCGCGTCCAGCATGACAACGGCGACCTGCTGCACATTATGGGCAATATCAAATTAATCGAGGAAAATGGCGAACTGTTCTACCAGCGTTTCCTTTTGGACTGCACAACGCAGCGGCTCAATGAGGAGGCGCTGCGCAAGCAGGAGGAGCAGCGCCAGATGGAGCTGCTTCATGCGCTGAGCATTGACTACAATCTCGTCTGCTTCTTTGATCTGGATACCGGCAAAGGCACTGCACTGCGCATCAGCGACTGCAAATATAAAATCTTAGATGAACTCTTTGTCGGCGAATTGTACATGGAGGACCATCTCAGCAGATACATTGACCGGTGCGTCTATGAGGAGGACCAAGAACTGCTGCGCACTGCACTCTCACGGGAAAATCTGATGAAGAAGCTCGCGGAGAAACGGGTGTACTCTGTCAACTACCGCACTATCTGTTATGGCGAGATGCGCTATTTCCAGATGAAGGCGGTCTGTGCGGGCGACTGGAGTACAAACTGCGGCATCGTCCTCGGCTTCCACAGCATCGACGAGGAGACGCGCCTTGAGATGGAGAAGAATACGATTTTGGAGGATGCGCTGCAGCAGGCAAACCGCGCCAACAAGGCAAAGAGCGTCTTTCTCTCGAATATGTCGCACGATATCCGCACCCCGATGAACGCAATCATGGGCTTTACGACGCTCGCACTCAGCCGCATCAACCACACCGATCAGGTTGAGGGCTATCTCAAGAAAATTATGACCTCCGGCAACCATCTCCTGAACCTGATTAACAACGTTCTCGATATGAGCCACATTGAGAGCGGCAAGATGCAGCTCTCAGAACAGCTCTGCTCTCTGCCGGAAATTCTGCATGGACTGCGCAACATTATTCAGGCAGATATCCACTCAAAGCAGCTCGAGCTGTACATGGATGCCATTGATGTCCAGAATGAAAATATCTACTGCGACCGTCTCCGCCTGAACCAAGTGCTGCTCAATCTGCTCAACAATGCCATCAAGTACACGACTGCCGGCGGCATTGTCAGCATTAAAGTCACCGAGAAGCCCTGCGGCACAGAGGGACATGCAACCTATGAATTTCAAGTCAAAGATACGGGTATCGGCATGAGTGACGAATTTGTCGCCCATATCTTCGAGCCGTTTGAGCGGGAACGCAACTCCACCATCAGCGGCATACAGGGTACTGGACTTGGCATGGCGATCACCAAAAACATTGTCTCAATGATGAACGGTACGATCAGCGTAATCAGCAAACAGAACGTTGGTTCTGAATTTACAGTATCCTTTACCTTCCGAATCAGCGCGGAAGCCAAACCCTCTCCGCTGATTCCCAAACTCAAAGGGTGCCGCGCGCTTGTCGTCGATGACGACTTCAACACCTGCGACAGCGTATCCTACATGCTGCAGCAGATCGGCATGCGTGCCGAGTGGACGCTGTCTGGCAAAGAAGCAGTACTCCGCACCCATCAGGCAGTGATGCGCGAAGATTTTTATTCCGTCTACATTATTGACTGGATGCTGCCTGACATGAACGGAATCGAGGTGGCGCGCAGAATCCAGAAGGAGACGGGCGGCAATGTCCCCATCATCGTCCTCACCGCATACAACTGGGAGGATATCGAGGACGAGGCCAAAGAAGCAGGTATCACCGCATTTTGCAGCAAACCGCTGTTTTTGTCAGAGCTTCGGGAATGCCTGCACTCCATCACCACCACAGACGAGGAGCGGGAGACGGAAACCGACGACGCCAAAGTGTCATTCCATGCAGAGCGCCTGCTGCTGGTGGAGGACAACGAGTTAAATCAAGAGATTGCCACAGAAATCTTACAGGAAGCCGGCTTCTCCGTTGAGGTCGCCGGCAACGGCCAGATTGCCGTCGATATGCTGGAAAAATCCGAACCCGGATACTACCAGCTCATCTTGATGGATGTACAGATGCCTGTCATGAACGGCTATGAGGCGACAAGGACAATCCGCAAGCTCAAAAATACCCAGCTTGCCGCAATCCCAATCCTCGCCATGACGGCAAACGCCTTTGAGGAGGACAAACAGGAAGCGCTCAAGAGCGGCATGAACGGGCACATCGCAAAACCGATCAATATTGATAACCTGATCAACACATTAAAACGGGTTTTACATTAAAAAGGGGAACTACTCCCCTTTTTTAATGCGTATAATACGATGCCTGCGTACTGTAGAGCATATAGTATCTGCCCTTTTTTTGCAAGAGCGCCTCATGTGTCCCCCAGGGTTGTTTCACGAAGGCTTCCAAACGACATCATTTATTATGAACTTGCTGTCAGTCTGTTCGGAATCTGGACATCCTGCCGCCTTCACAGCTTTTTTTCTTTTCAGTTGTCCACATCTGAAAAAATGCGCAAAACATCCCCTCTATCTTATTTACACTTTTTTTCAAATCCTATATACTTATTTTATATCAATAAAAACTCTCAATTCCGCTGAA
>KE159529.1:155523-210641 GCA_000403215.2 Lachnospiraceae bacterium A4 | reverse complement strand
CGATTTCTCGGAAAGCCCCATAAAATCTAGCTTTTTACCAATTACTCAATAATCGTAGCCACACGACCAGAACCAACCGTTCTACCACCCTCACGAATAGCAAACGTAAGACCCTGCTCCATAGCGATCGGATGAATCAATTCAATCGTCATCTCTACATTATCGCCAGGCATACACATCTCTGTGCCATCTGGAAGATTGCAGACACCTGTAACGTCTGTTGTTCTGAAATAGAACTGCGGTCTGTAGTTGTTGAAGAACGGTGTATGACGTCCACCTTCATCTTTTGTCAATACATAAACCTGTGCTGTAAATTTCTTGTGGCAGGTAACGGTACCCGGTTTTGCAAGAACCTGTCCTCTCTGGATCTCTGTTCTCTGGATACCACGAAGCAGTGCACCGATGTTATCACCAGCCTGAGCCTCATCAAGAAGCTTGCGGAACATTTCGATACCTGTACATACTGTCTTCTTTGTCTCCTCGCTGATACCAACGATCTCAACTTCCTCATTGATATGAAGAACACCACGCTCAACTCTACCTGTAGCAACAGTACCACGACCTGTAATTGTGAAGATATCCTCGATCGGCATAAGGAATGGCTTGTCTGTCTCTCTCTGAGGATCAGGAATATGCTCATCAACCGTGTTCATCAGCTCAATGATCTTGTCGCCCCACTCACCGTTAGGATCTTCAAGAGCCTTCAATGCAGAACCCTTGATGATCGGGCAGTCTGTGAACTCATACTCCTCAAGCTGCTCTGTTACTTCCATCTCAACGAGCTCGATCAGCTCAGGGTCATCAACCATATCGCACTTGTTCAGGAATACAACAATCTTAGGTACGCCTACCTGACGAGACAGAAGGATATGCTCCTTTGTCTGAGCCATAACGCCGTCTGTTGCAGCAACAACAAGGATAGCGCCGTCCATCTGTGCAGCACCAGTGATCATGTTCTTTACATAGTCAGCATGGCCCGGGCAGTCAACGTGTGCATAGTGTCTCTTCTCTGTCTCATACTCAACGTGAGCAGTATTGATTGTGATACCACGCTCTCTCTCTTCTGGAGCCTTGTCAATATTCTCGAAATCTGTAGCGACATTACCTGCAACTCTTGCAGCCAATACTTTTGTGATTGCTGCTGTCAAAGTTGTCTTACCATGATCAACGTGACCGATTGTACCAATGTTGCAATGGGGTTTGCTTCTTTCAAATTTAGCCTTTGCCATTTTAAAAGTCCTCCTTAAAAAAGTTATTATGAATTATATCAGTTTCATATTGAATAAAACGATAACCAACTGTTTTCATTATAGTAAAAAATGTTGGAATTATCAAGCATTATTTCACAATTATTTTGCTTTTGCTGCAAGTACTTTCTCCTGTACCTGCTTTGGAACCTGCTCATATTTCTCAAAGAACATAGAGTAGTTTCCGCGTCCCTGTGTCTTGGAACGCAAATCTGTAGAATAACCAAACATTTCTGCGAGTGGCACATAGCCTCTGACGATCTTGCCGCCGCCAAGGTCATCCATACCCTCGATTCGTCCACGACGTGAGTTGATATCACCAATGACATCACCCATATATTCCTCAGGCATAGTCACTTCCACTTTCATGATTGGCTCAAGAAGTACCGGCGCTGCCTTCTGCATTGCTTCCTTGAATGCAAGGGAACCTGCAATATGGAATGCCATCTCAGAAGAGTCAACTTCATGGTAGGAACCGTCATATACATTCGCATAGACGCCAACTACAGGGAATCCGCCAAGGATACCTGCATGTGTTGCCTCCTCGATTCCTTCGCCGACTGCCGGGATATACTCCTTCGGAATCGCACCGCCGACAACGCTGGACTCAAACTTGAAGAGTTCTTCGCCGTTTGCATCCATCGGTGCAAATTTAACTTTACAGTGACCATACTGTCCGCGACCACCAGACTGCTTCGCATACTTCGAGTCAACCTCAACTTCCTTCGTGATTGCCTCTTTGTAAGCAACCTGAGGCGCACCAACATTTGCCTCAACCTTGAACTCGCGCAGAAGTCTGTCCACGATAATCTCAAGGTGAAGTTCACCCATACCTGCGATGATTGTTTGTCCTGTCTCCGCATTGGTGTGTGCACGGAATGTAGGATCTTCCTCCGCAAGTTTTGCAAGCGCCTCACCCATCTTGCCCTGTCCAGCCTTTGTCTTAGGCTCAATCGCAAGCTCGATAACCGGCTCAGGAAATTCCATAGACTCGAGGATGACCGGATGCTGGTCGTCACAGATGGTATCTCCAGTTGTTGTGAACTTAAATCCAACTGCTGCGGCAATATCACCAGAGTAAACCTTGTCTAACTCCTGTCTCTTGTTTGCGTGCATCTGCAAAATACGTCCCACGCGCTCCTTCTTGTCCTTCGTCGCATTCAGCACATAGGAACCAGAGTTCATTGTACCGGAATACACTCTGAAGAATGCGAGTTTTCCGACAAACGGATCTGCCATGATCTTAAATGCAAGCGCTGAGAACGGCTCATCATCTGATGAATGACGCTCAACTTCGTTGCCCTCCAAATCAGTACCCTTAATAGCCGCGATGTCCGTAGGTGCCGGCATAAAGTCAAGGATTGCATCAAGAAGCTTCTGTACGCCCTTGTTTCTGTAAGCAGAACCACAGCATACAGGAACTGCTGTACATTCACAGGTGCCTTTTCTCAGTGCTGCTTTGAGCTGCTCCACTGTAGGCTCCTCACCCTCAAGATACATCATTGTCAGATCATCGTCCAACTCACAGATCTTCTCAATCATCTCTGAGTGATAGAGTTCTGCGTCGTCTGCCATGTCTGCCGGAATCTCTGTAACAGTAATATCATCGCCCTTATCATCATTATAGATATAAGCCTTCATCTCCATCAGGTCAATGATTCCCTTGAAGTCATCTTCCTTACCGATTGGGATCTGAAGTACAATTGCATTTTTGCCTAATCTGGTTCTAATTTGGTCTACTGCACCATAAAAATTAGCGCCCAGGATATCCATCTTGTTGATGAATGCCATTCTAGGTACATTGTAGGTATCAGCCTGACGCCATACATTTTCTGACTGTGGCTCTACACCACCTTTTGCACAGAAAACACCGACAGCGCCGTCAAGTACACGAAGGGAACGCTCAACTTCTACAGTGAAGTCCACGTGGCCCGGTGTATCAATGATATTGATACGATGCTCAAGAGCCCCCTCCTGCGCCTGATGTGTCCAATGACATGTCGTAGCGGCTGATGTGATTGTGATACCTCTCTCCTGCTCCTGCTCCATCCAGTCCATTGTCGCAGTTCCTTCATGGGTATCACCGATCTTATAATTAACACCGGTATAGTATAAGATACGCTCTGTAAGAGTAGTCTTACCAGCATCAATATGCGCCATAATACCGATGTTTCTGGTTCTATCTAAAGGATATTCTCTTCCAGCCAAAGTTCTTCCTCCTTAAAAACTTAGAAACAATTAGAATCTGTAATGTGCGAAAGCCTTGTTTGCCTCTGCCATCTTGTGCATATCTTCTTTTCTCTTTACTGCTGCACCTGTGTTGTTTGAAGCATCCAGAATTTCATTCGCAAGTCTCTCCTCCATGGTTTTCTCGCCTCTCTTGCGTGCGAAAAATACCAGCCAGCGAAGTCCCAGTGTCTGACGGCGCTCAGGCTTTACCTCAAGCGGTACCTGATACGTAGCTCCACCGATACGTCTCGCTTTACACTCAAGCATTGGCATGATGTTATTCATCGCAGTCTCAAAGACATCCAATGCAGGCTTCTGTGCTTTATCTTCTACTCTGGTAAATGCTCCATATACGATCTTCTGGGCTACACCCTTCTTGCCATCTAACATAACGTTGTTGATCAGCTTTGTAACCACTTTATTTCCGTAAATAGGATCTGCTAATACGTCTCTTTTTTGAATATGTCCTTTACGCGGCACGATTCTTCCCTCCTTAATTACTGATAGCGCACAGCAAACTGTCCGCTATACGATTAAATCAACGGTACTCACATTTATAAAACCTTGTGTTCGTGCGGTTTTCTATTCTACCTTACTGATATATTGATTTGAAAAAGGTACGAAATAAGAATTCCAACACTAATTAGTTTTTTGAGTACATGGTAAATGAATCTATTTACCTGCTTTTGGTCTCTTAGCTCCATACTTGGAACGAGCCTGCTTTCTGTTAGCAACTCCCGCAGTATCAAGTGTACCTCTGATAATGTGGTATCTTGTACCCGGTAAGTCCTTAACACGGCCGCCCCTGATCAGAACAACGCTATGCTCCTGTAAGTTATGTCCCTCTCCCGGGATATAGCTTGTCACTTCCATACCATTTGAAAGACGAACTCTGGCAATCTTTCTAAGTGCTGAGTTTGGCTTCTTTGGTGTTGCAGTCTTCACTGCTGTGCACACGCCTCTCTTCTGAGGAGCAGATGTGTCTGTCGCTTTCTTCTTTAAAGAGTTGTATCCTCTCTGAAGTGCAGGTGCAGTAGACTTCTTCACTGTTTCCTGGCGTCCTTTTCTTACTAATTGGTTAAATGTTGGCATTCTTTTTCACCTCCTATTTTATTCAAAACTAAATGCCAAAGCAATTAGGCACGTTGTATGATGAATTTTCACACATACTAGATTAGTATACTTACCAAATTTGGGAATGTCAATCACTTTTTTTCAATTTTTTTGAAAAATTTCGCATTTTTTCAGATACAAACAAAATTTCTAAAAAATACTGCTCAAAAAATGGCCTGCCAGTCATGGCAGACCATTTTTAACGGTTATTCCATCGCACCGACTGGCTCTCCTACAGGAAGCATGGACTCCTCCACGGGTTCCTCCTCCTCGTCATAGCCAAAATCAATCTCGTCCTCATAATCAAGTACAGCCTCTAACTCTGCATCGGTGTTGAGCTTTACATTTCTGTAGCGCCTCAAACCAGTACCAGCCGGAATCAGCTTACCGATGATAACGTTCTCTTTCAGACCGATCAGCGGGTCAACCTTCCCCTTGATCGCCGCCTCCGTAAGCACCTTTGTGGTCTCTTGGAAGGACGCCGCAGACAAGAAAGAGCTGGTGGCAAGCGCTGCCTTCGTGATGCCCAGAATGACATCTTTGTACTCTGCCGGCTGTTTGCCCTCTGCGATTAGCTGTTCATTGATATCTTCAAGCTCGATGCCATCGACCAGCGTGCCCGGCAGAAATTCGGTATCACCGCTTGTCTCGATACGCTTCTTTTTGAGCATCTGGCGCACAATGACTTCGATATGCTTATCCGCGATATCAACACCCTGCAGACGGTAAACTCTCTGCACCTCCCGCAAGAGATAATTCTGAACCGCGTCAATCTTCTTGATTTCCAGCAGGTCATGCGGATTGATGCTTCCCTCTGTCAGCTCATCGCCCGCCTCAAGTTGTGCGCCGTCCGCAATCTTGATGCGCGAGCCGTATGGAATCAGATACGTCTTCTCATTCACACCGTCAGAGACAATAATCTCACGCTTCTTTTTGGTATCCTTGATGGTCGCAGTCCCGCCAAACTCTGCGATGATCGCAAGACCCTTTGGCTTTCTCGCCTCGAAAAGCTCCTCGACACGCGGCAGACCCTGTGTGATATCATCGCCGGCAACGCCGCCGCTGTGGAAGGTTCTCATCGTGAGCTGTGTACCCGGCTCACCGATTGACTGCGCAGCGATAATGCCGACTGCCTCACCGATCTGAACCGCCTCGCCTGTCGCCATATTTGCCCCATAACATTTTGCGCAGATACCAATATGCGACTTACAGCAGAGAATATTACGGATCTTAACCTTCTCGATCGGTTCACCCTTCTCGTTGACGCCCTTGCTCATAATTCTGGCTGCCCTGCTGGGTGTGATCATATGATTCTTCTTCACCAGAATATTGCCATCGCGGTCTTTGATGTCCTCACAGGAATATCTGCCTGTGATTCTGTCTTTTAATCCCTCGATCGTCTCCTTGCCATCCATGAACGCAGCCACTTCCATGCCGGGAATGGTATCTTTGCCTTCACAGCAGTCCACCTCGCGGATAATGAGCTCTTGGCATACATCGACCATTCGGCGTGTCAGATATCCAGAGTCCGCTGTACGAAGCGCTGTATCGGACATACCTTTTCGTGCGCCGTGCGCAGACATAAAGTACTCCAATACGTCCAGTCCCTCTCGGAAGTTGGACTTGATTGGCAGCTCGATTGTCCGCCCTGTCGTATCCGCCATCAGTCCGCGCATACCTGCCAGCTGTTTGATCTGCTGGTTGGAACCACGCGCACCGGAGTCGGCCATCATAAAGATGTTGTTGTACTTGTCAAGACCGCCGATCAGCTTGTCGGTCAGCGCGTCATCGGTCTCTTTCCATGTCTCCACAACTGCTTTGTAGCGCTCCTCATCAGTCATCAGGCCACGCCTGAAATTCATCGTAATGCGGTCAACTGTCTTTTGCGCCTCCTCGAGCATCTGCGGTTTGTCCGCAGGCACTGTCATATCGGAGATTGAAACTGTCATGGCAGCCCGCGTAGAATACTTATAGCCCATCGCTTTGATGCTGTCGAGCACCTCTGCGGTCTTTGTCGCGCCATGAATGTTGATAACCTTCTCCAAAATCTGCTTTAAGCCCTTCTTGCCCACATGGAAATCCACCTCTGGAAGCAGTTTGTTCTCCTCCTTGCTTCTGTCAACAAATTCCAAATCCTGTGGAAGAATTTCGTTGAAGATAAAACGCCCCAGCGTGGACTCTACCGTCCCAGTGAGCACCTCACCGTCCGGCATCGTCTTAGAGACACGCACCTTGATTCTTGAATGCAGCGTACATGCCTTGTTCTCATAAGCCAGTATCGCCTCATTAATATTCTTAAAATACTTGCCCTCACCGAGCGCCCCGGGTCTCTCCTGTGTCAGATAATAAATACCAAGCACCATATCCTGTGACGGAACGGCAACTGGTCCGCCGTCGGAGGGCTTTAACAGATTGTTCGGCGAGAGAAGCAGGAAACGGCACTCCGCCTGCGCCTCCACTGACAACGGGAGGTGCACTGCCATCTGGTCGCCGTCGAAATCCGCGTTAAATGCAGTACATACCAGCGGATGCAGCTTGATTGCCTTACCTTCTACCAAGATTGGCTCAAACGCCTGAATCCCGAGTCTGTGCAGTGTCGGTGCACGGTTGAGCATGACAGGATGCTCTTTGATCACTTCCTCAAGCACATCCCACACAGACTGATCGAGCTTCTCCACCAGCTTCTTCGCGTGTTTGATATTCTGGGAGATCTGCCTTGACACGAGCTCTTTCATCACAAAAGGCTTGAAAAGCTCAATCGCCATCTCTTTTGGCAGACCACACTGGTAAATCTTTAACTCCGGTCCTACGACGATAACCGAACGGCCGGAGTAATCCACACGTTTTCCAAGCAGGTTCTGGCGGAAACGCCCGCCTTTACCCTTTAACATGTCAGACAGGGATTTGAGCGCCCTGTTTCCGGGTCCCGTCACAGGACGGCCGCGCCTGCCGTTGTCAATCAGCGCATCCACTGCCTCCTGAAGCATTCTCTTCTCATTGCGCACAATGATATCCGGCGCTCCGAGCTCAAGCAGTCTTTTCAGACGGTTATTTCTATTGATAATTCTGCGGTACAGATCGTTCAAATCCGATGTTGCAAACCGTCCGCCGTCAAGCTGAAGCATCGGTCTTAAATCTGGCGGGAGCACTGGAATCGCATCCATGATCATCCACTCCGGGCGGTTTCCCGATGCCCGAAACGACTCTACCACCTCAAGCCGCTTGACAATCTTGGCGCGCTTTTGCCCCTTTGTATTTTCATTCCTGAGTTCTGCGGAAAGCTCCTCGCAATCCCTCTCCAAGTCAATTGCCTCGAGAAGCTCCTTGATTGCCTCTGCACCCATTCCCACGCGGAATGCACTCTTTCCCCATTTTTCAACATTGTCCTGATACTCCTTCTCGGACAAGACCTGCTTGTAGTCAAGCGTCGTCTCTCTGGGGTCAAGCACGATATACGATGCAAAGTACAATACTTTTTCAAGCACGCGCGGCGTCAGGTCCAGAATCAGTCCCATACGGCTTGGAATCCCCTTAAAGTACCAGATATGCGAAACCGGTGCTGCAAGCTCAATGTGTCCCATGCGCTCCCGGCGCACGCTCGACTTTGTGACCTCCACGCCGCAGCGGTCACAGATCACACCTTTATAACGGATTTTCTTGTACTTGCCGCAATGACACTCCCAGTCCTTGCTGGGTCCGAAAATCTTTTCGCAGTACAGACCATCGCGCTCAGGCTTCAGCGTCCTGTAGTTGATCGTCTCCGGTTTTGTTACCTCGCCTTTTGACCATTCTCTGATTTTCTCAGGAGAAGCCAGACCAATTTTGATGGCATCAAAAGAGATTGACTGGCTCTGTTCATTTTTATTCTCAGACATTTTGGCACTCCTTCCAGATTTTAGAAATCATCATCAAAGCTATCATCATCGCCGTCATCGTAATCATCATCAGAAAAATCATCTTCCTCAAAATCATCCTCGGCATCTACTAAATCTCCACTCTCAGCATCAAATTCCTTCTGCTGGTAGCCCTCGAGACCTTCCCTGTTATCGTATTTATTGTCACCCTCCATCTCCACACGGAAATCTGTCTCTGTGTAATCAACAGATTCCTTGAGTTCCACTTCATTTTGATTTTCGTCATATACTTTCACGTCCAGACCAAGTGACTGAAGCTCTTTGAGCAATACCTTAAAGGACTCCGGAATACCCGGCTCCGGAATATTTTCGCCTTTGATGATCGCCTCATACGTCTTTACTCGTCCAACAACATCATCGGATTTGACTGTCAGAATCTCCTGCAAGGTATGCGACGCGCCATATGCCTCGAGCGCCCACACCTCCATCTCTCCAAAACGCTGTCCGCCAAACTGTGCCTTACCGCCGAGTGGCTGCTGCGTTACCATACCATACGGTCCGGTCGAGCGCGCGTGAATCTTATCATCTACCAGATGATGCAGCTTGAGATAATGCATGTGGCCGATTGTGACAGGACTGTCAAAATATTCGCCGGTTCTGCCGTCGCGGAGCCTTACCTTGCCATCTCTTGAAATGGGCACGCCTTTCCAGAGTTTTCTGTGCGCCCTGTTCTCATACAGATAATTCATCACTTCCGGCAGAAGCTCTGCCTTATGCTTTGCCTCGAACTCCTCCCATTCAAGATTGACATAATCGTTTGCCAAATCCAGTGTATCCATGATATCAGACTCGTTCGCACCGTCAAATACCGGTGTAGACACATTAAAGCCAAGCGCTTTTGCCGCCAGAGAAAGGTGAATCTCAAGCACCTGCCCGATATTCATACGGGACGGCACACCCAATGGATTTAAGACGATATCAAGCGGGCGTCCGTTCGGAAGATACGGCATATCCTCCACAGGAAGCACACGCGAAACAACACCCTTGTTTCCATGACGTCCAGCCATCTTGTCGCCGACAGAGATCTTTCTCTTCTGCGCGATATAGATACGCACTGTCTGATTGACGCCGGGCGCAAGCTCAGTATCTCCATTTGCTCTTGAGAATACCTTCGCATCGACGACCACGCCATACTCACCGTGCGGCACCTTCAATGAAGTATCCCGCACCTCTCTTGCCTTCTCACCAAAGATCGCCCTCAAAAGGCGCTCCTCGGCCGTCAGCTCTGTCTCGCCCTTAGGCGTCACTTTTCCGACAAGGATATCCCCTGCGCGAACCTCCGCGCCAATCCTGATAATACCTCTGTCGTCAAGATCTTTCAGCGCATCATCACCGACACCCGGTACATCTCTGGTGATTTCCTCCGGTCCGAGTTTGGTGTCGCGCGCATCTGTCTCATACTCTTCTATATGAATGGAGGTATAGACATCCTCCATAACAAGCCGCTCACTTAAAAGTACTGCGTCCTCGTAATTGTATCCTTCCCATGTCATGAAGCCAATGAGCGGATTCTTGCCAAGCCCAAGCTCTCCGCCGCTGGTGGACGCACCGTCGGCGATCACCTGTCCTGCCTCCACATGGTCTCCCTTAAATACGATCGGTTTCTGGTTGTAGCAGTTTGACTGGTTACTGCGCTCAAACTTATGCAGCTTGAACTCTGCCTTCTCGCCGTCATCATATGTGATGCGGATCATTTTTGACGACACATAGGTGATGGTGCCCGGCTTTTTAGCCACCACGCACACGCCGGAGTCCACCGCCGCTTTCACCTCGATACCTGTACCGACAACCGGCGCCTCTGTAAACAGCAATGGCACCGCCTGACGCTGCATGTTCGACCCCATCAGCGCACGGTTTGCATCATCGTTCTGCAAAAACGGAATCAGCGCTGTCGCAACGGAGAATACCATCTTAGGCGACACGTCCATATAGTCAAACATTGCCTTGGGATACTCCTGTGTCTCATCAAGATAGCGGCCTGACACCGAATTACGCACAAAATAACCGTTCTCGTCAAGCTGCTCGTTTGCCTGTGCGACGTGATAATTGTCCTCCTCGTCAGCCGTCATGTAGACCACTTCGTTTGTGACGCGCGGATTCTTAGGGTCAGTCTTATCAATCTTACGGTACGGCGCCTCGATAAAACCGTACTCGTTAATTCTCGCATACGATGCAAGCGAGTTAATCAGACCGATATTCGGTCCCTCAGGCGTCTCGATCGGACACATTCTGCCGTAGTGTGAATAGTGAACATCTCGAACCTCGAATCCGGCACGGTCTCTGGAAAGACCACCCGGTCCCAGCGCGGAGAGACGTCTCTTGTGTGTCAGCTCGCCGAGCGGATTGTTCTGGTCCATGAACTGTGACAACTGTGAAGAACCAAAGAACTCCTTGATGGCAGCCTGTACAGGTTTGATATTGATCAACGCCTGCGGTGACACATCATCTGAGTCGTGTGTTGTCATTCGCTCACGCACAACGCGCTCCATTCTTGAAAGACCAATACGGTACTGGTTTTGTAACAGCTCTCCGACTGCCCTGATACGTCTGTTGCCCAGATGGTCGATATCATCACTGTTTCCAAGACCGTACTCAAGATGCATATTATAATTGATCGAAGCCAGTATATCTTCCTTTGTAATATGTTTTGGTATCAGCTCATGTACATTTCTGGTGATCGCGTCCGCCAGCTCCTCCGGGTTCTCCGCATACTCCTCCAGAATCTGACGGAGTACAGGAAAATACACCTGCTCTGTGATGCCGAGGCTCCTCGGTTCACAGTCCACAAAATTCGTGATATCCACCATCATATTTGAGAGTACCTTGACAAGCCGTTCCTCTGTCTGAATCCAGACAAACGGAACAGCCGCATTCTGGATGCTGTCTGCCATCTCTGCTGTAACCTTGTCGCCCTTCTGTCCCAGAATCTCCCCGCTAAATGGGTCCACCACATCTTCCGCGAGAATCTGGTTTCTGATTCTGTTTTTGAGCGCAAGTTTTTTATTAAATTTATATCTTCCGACCTTGGCAAGATCGTATCTTCTCGGATCAAAAAACATTGCTGTCACAAGGTTCTCCGCGCTGTCCAAGCTAAACGGCTCGCCGGGACGGATCTTGCTGTAGAGCGCCTTCAAGCCCTCCTGATAATTATCAGCTGTATCTTTGGTAAAGCTCGCAAGAATCTTTGGCTCATCGCCAAACAATTCAAGAATCTCCTCATTGGTACCCACACCCAGCGCACGGACCAGCACTGTGATAGGCACCTTTCTTGTTCTATCAACACGGACGTAGAAAACATCATTGGAATCAGTCTCGTACTCAAGCCATGCACCACGATTGGGAATCACTGTACAGGAGAACAGCCTCTTACCAATCTTGTCATGTGCAATGCCATAGTAAATACCCGGTGAACGTACCAACTGGCTGACGATAACACGCTCTGCGCCATTGATCACGAAAGTACCAGTCTCTGTCATCAGCGGGAAATTACCCATAAAAATCTCATGTTCGGTGATCTCTTCTTTTTCTTTATTGTGAAGACGAACCTTGATCTTTACAGGAGCCTCATACGTTAAGTCTCTCTCCTTGCATTCTTCGATTGTGTGCTTGATTTCGTCCTCTGCCAAAACGTAGTCTACAAATTCCAGACTTAGACGTCCGCTGTAGTCCGTAATTGGAGAGATATCCGCCAATGCTTCCCGAAATCCTTCCTCGAGAAACCATCTGTAGGAATCCTTTTGGACTTCGATCAGATTCGGCATTTCCAGAACCTCTTCTTGTCTCTGATAACTCATACGCATTGTCTTACCTGAGACTACTGGACGTATTCTGTTCTTTTCCATGACATTTCACCCCGTTCTTATTTAATACATCTATCCATATCATCATTGTAACAACTGACTATATTTATGGTTACAATTTTCCACAATAGTGCACCCTACATACTACCACAAGTCCAATTTGAAGTCAATGAAAAAATTCAAAAAATTGGCACTAAGATTTTGAATGAAAAACCAAAAGGCCGGGATTGTCTCCCGACCTGTTGAAACCAGCCAAAATTACTTTAATGTAACTTTTGCGCCTTCTGCTTCAAGTTTTGTCTTAATCTCCTCAGCCTCAGCCTTAGATGCTGCCTCTTTCAATACCTTCGGAGCGCTGTCAACAAGATCCTTAGCTTCCTTCAAGCCAAGGCCAGTTGCCTCACGAACAACCTTGATTACCTTAACCTTGTTCGGGCCAACCTCTGTCAGCTCTACATCGAACTCGTCCTTCTCCTCCTGCGGTGCGCCTGCGCCGTCGCCTGCTGCCATAACGACTGCTCCTGCTGCTGCGGATACGCCGAACTCTTCCTCACAAGCCTTTACCAAATCATTTAACTCTAATACTGTAAGCTCTTTGATCGCTTCAATAAATTCTGCTGTTGTTAACTTTGCCATGATTATTTCCCTCCATTAATTCTCATAATTTTTATAAATACTACTCAGCCGCTGGCGCCTCTGCCGCCTCAACTGCAGGTTCTGCTGCTGCTTCCTCTGTCTTAGGTGCAGGCTCACAAGCGTCTGGACCGCCCTTCTCTGCAATCTGATTAAGCACACGAGCGAAGTTTGTAATCGGAGACTTGATACTTCCAAGGAACTTGGAAAGAAGCTCTTCTCTTGAAGGAATGCTTGCAATCTGTGCCATTCCCTTTTCGTCGTACAAAATACCCTCTACCACGCCTGCTTTCAGCTCGATTGCCGGACAGGTTTTGCCAAACTTGCTCAGGATTCTGGCTGGCGCTGTCGCATCGTCCTTGCTGACTGCGATCGCATTGGTTCCTTTCAGGCTGTCTGTCAACCCTTCAAACTCCGTTCCCTTAAACGCACGCGTCATCAGTGTATTCTTGTATACTTTGTACGTAACGCCGGCCTCACGAAGCTGCTTACGAAGCTGTGTATCCTGCGCAACTGTGATTCCGCTGTACTTTACGATCACAACTGTGGCAGCATCCTTGATCGTAGCTGAAATCTCATCAACGATAGGCTGTTTTAATTCAATCTTTGCCATTTTCTTACCTCCTTATAGATTCTATGAACGCGTTTCCCGCGTCCTGCCGACAGGAGTATACGATATAATAATAAAAAACCTCTCAAAATATGCCAAAACACACTTCAAGAGGTAAAAGTCATATCATAAAAACTCTTCTCCTCGGTAGGCGGTACCCTTACGCAAAACCAGAATCTTCTGATTTCGCACCTACTGTCTTCGGCACGGTTTTATAACCTTTACTACCATAGCACAGTCCGCGCTGGCTGTCAACCTTTTTTCCAATAAATTTATATGATAAATTATTTCAGCGATTACCGCCCAAAAGTCACATAACCTTCCTTGTCAATCTCCACATTCGGCGACAGTCCGCGCATGTAGTCAAGCACGCTTTCCTTCTCTGCCCCCTCAAGATGTCTGGTCCGGCAGTCCTCCTGTATACACGGCACAAAGCGAAAATATTCCATTCCCTCCTTGTTGATGCCGACTTCGACAAGACAGGTATTTTGTGTCTTGGAGTTAAACCAGTAATTGCCTAAGCTGTACACGACAGGAACCCCTGAGACGACATCGAGTTTTTGCAGACAGTGCGGATGGTCTCCTATGATGAGGTCCACCCCTGCCTCCGCGTAGATTGGCGCCTGCTTATCCTGAAGCCAGTCGGTGCTCTCCTGACTCTCTGTTCCCCAGTGGATATACAGAATCACAAAATCACTGGACGCCTTCGCCTCCGCGATCACCTCAAGCAGCGCGGACGGGTCCATGCACCGGAGTACCCCGGGGCTGGTCATGGTCGCCTCCTTGGTGTCCGGCACCGCGTTGCGCTCAATCTGTGTCGCGCTTACAATACCTATTTTCATGCCGTTTGCAATGAAATACACGGGCTTTTTCGCCTCATTGAGATCTCTGCCCGCACCGACATACGGTATTCCGGCAGTCTCAAGCGTTGTGAAGGTGTCAAGCAGCGCCTCCTTGCCAAAATCATAAGCATGGTTGTTGGCAAGCGACACAATATCCACGCCCAACTGCGCATACATTTCTATATTGTCAGGATTTGCCCTGAATGTAAAAGTCTTTCCCTCTGTCGGCGTTCCTCTTTTCGAAAACGGAAATTCATTGTTGAGCATAAACACATCCGCGCCGCGCATTCGTTCCAGTAAATCCGCGGAAAAAGTATCGTTGATATCACTCCCTCTGCTGCGGTAGCGAAACATCATCGCATAGGCGTCATCCAGCAGAATGTCGCCTGCAAAGGCAAATGTAACGCGTTCGCTGTCCGCACAGTCTAGGAGATAGACGTTTTCCCCTTTCGCGGCCGCTTCCGCGAACAGTCGTTCATTCTCCGCAAGCATCTCATCTGCTGCCCCAGTGGTCTGTTCTTGTGAATCTGCTTCTGTATCCTGAACTGCCGCACTGCCCGCCTCCCCTGTATCTGTCTGTTCACCAGCGCTGTCCGTGTCCTGCGTCTGGCCCAGACTGTCAAAATTCATGACAAGCGGCGATTTTGCGGTCTTTGGCGCCCCCGCCTCAGAGTACGCCAGCATCGCTGCACTGCCTGCAAACAATACGATCAGGAGCGATACCACAAACACACGAAGCTGACTTTTCCTGCGTTTTCTTTTTCGTGTTTTTTTACCAGCCAAGCACTCACCTCACTATATGCCATCAAACTGCGAAAAGACCCCGTTTTTGTTCAAAACGAGGTCTTGAGATCTTCTATTTGAAATCTACTATCTTTGATTAGAACTTTGCAACACTAACCTTCACGCCGGGTCCCATTGTCGATGAAAGTGTGATACTCTTTAAGTACTGTCCTTTCAACGTAGATGGCTTTGCCTTCACAATCGCTTCTAAGAGCGTGTTCAGATTCTGTGTCAACTGCTCCTCGGAGAAAGAAACCTTTCCAATTGGGCAGTGAATGATGTTTGTCTTGTCAAGCCTGTACTCAATCTTACCAGCTTTGATATCATTGATTGCCTTTGTGACATCCATTGTGACAGTGCCAGCCTTAGGGTTTGGCATCAAGCCCTTAGGTCCGAGCACCTTACCCAGACGGCCTACAACACCCATCATGTCCGGTGTAGCAACCACAACATCAAAATCTAACCATCCATCATTTTGAATCTTAGGAATCAGCTCATCGCCGCCAACATAGTCAGCGCCTGCTGCCTCCGCCTCTGCGATCTTGTCACCCTTGGCAAAAACCAAAACCTTCACGGTCTTACCTGTTCCGTTTGGAAGGACTACCGCACCACGAATCTGCTGGTCAGCGTGGCGGCCGTCACAGCCTGTCCTGATATGCACTTCTACAGTCTCATCAAACTTCGCAGTAGCAGCCTTCTTTGCCAGTGCTACAGCATCCTCTAACTCATAAAATGTTGCGCGATCAATCATCTTCGCGGATTCATTATATTTCTTACCATGTTTCATTCTACTTTACCTCCGCTTAATCTTCTACTGTGATACCCATAGATCTTGCTGTACCTGCGATCATGCTCATAGCAGCCTCAAGGCTTGCCGCATTCAGATCCGGCATCTTTATCTCAGCAATCTCCTGAATCTTTGCCTTGGAAATCTTTGCAACTTTCGTCTTGTTCGGCGCTGCTGAAGCAGTTTTGAGGTTGCATGCCTTCTTCAATAAAACTGCTGCTGGCGGAGTCTTTGTGATGAAGCTGAAGCTTCTGTCTGCATAAACTGTGATGACAACAGGAATAATCATGCCTTCCTGATCTGCCGTCCGTGCGTTAAACTGTTTTGTGAACTCTACAATGTTCACACCATGCTGTCCAAGAGCAGGTCCAACCGGTGGAGCCGGTGTTGCTTTTGCGGCAGGAATCTGTAATTTAATATATCCTTCTACTTTCTTTGCCATGTTAGGCACCTCCTAATTTATTCTCGGTTTGATCAAAATCTCATAAACCGTTTTGTGGTCGTCTGGGCGGATCACCCTCCCACGCAGACGCAAGTCTGATGATTATTTTATACCAACAAAACCACCTTGTCAACCTATTTAATCCCACATCTTTTTCACATCTGTGAAATTAATCTCGACAGGTGTCTCACGCCCAAACATCTCAACATTGATCGTGACGGTCTGTCTCGCTGCATCAATCTTCTGGACAGTCCCCACAGTGTCCTTCCACACGCCCGCGGTGACACTGATCACATCTCCCTCTGCAAACTCTACAGCGGTATCAACGCCGAAGTCAAGCGCTTTGAGCTCTGCCTCCGTGAGCGGCACAGGCTTACTTCCCGGTCCGACAAAACCGGTAACGCCCCTCGTGTTTCGAACCACATACCACGCGTCGTTGTTGTCCGCGTCCATGTGAAGCAGCACATATCCCGGGAACATCTTCTTCTGTGTCGTTTTCTCCACGCCGTTTTTGAGCTCCATGACATCCTGCAGCGGAACCCTCACTTCGAGGATCTCATTCTCAAGGTGTCTGTTTTCTATTGCCTTTTCGATATTTGCCTTTACCTTATTCTCATAACCTGAGTACGTATGAACGACATACCAGCCCATGCCAAGCCCGCTCTTATTGTCGCTGAGCGCCACTCTGCTGTGCGGCTCCTCCTCAACCGGCGGCGCAAACACAAAGGTCTCTTTGGACGGCTCTTCCTCTTCCGAGATCAGCTCCTCAGAATCAACTTCTTCAGAGTCCAGCTCTCTTAAATCCGACTCAAAATCCTGTGCCTCCAAGTTTTGAACCAGGCTGCCGGCATTGTGGTTTTCAGCTTCCGATTCAAGATTCTCAGATTCAAGATTTTCAGATTCCAGCCCTTGCGCTGCTGCAGGCTCTAACAGCGCCTCTTCCTCTGCACTTTGCTGTGGCTTTTCAGGCATCTTTGGCGACACAGGAAGCCACTCCTGCATATTGGGCGTAATGAGCTTCTTGGCTACCGCTCTGGGTGTTTTCTTTTCTTCCATCATGGTTATCCCCTTCTATGCTCCAATACTTGTTAAGAAGTTGACGCCGAACTGGATCAGGGTATCCAAAAAGGTAATGATAAGTCCTACAACAACCGAAACACAAAGAACTGCTACAGACTGCTTAACAGTTTCTTTCTGGTCAGGCCAGGCGATCTTCTTAAATTCTGTTTTTATACTTTTCCAGAAGTTATCTTTTTTCGCTTCTGTCTTAGCTGAATCTGCCATCATGTGCCTCCTATTTGATTCGATTGTTTATTTTGTTTCCTTGTGCAGTGTATGAGTCTTGCAGAATCTACAATACTTCTTGATCTCCATTCTGTCAGGATGGGTCTTTTTCTCCTTTGTAGTATTGTAGTTACGCTGCTTGCACTCTGTACATGCCAATGTAATTTTTGTACGCATAATTCCACCTCCGCTAACGTTCTAACTAATTCCTTTGCTCTAATCATGCAGACACACCGGTTTTCTCTCACCCCATGCGGTCGTACAGACTCAATGGCATAAAAAAAAGACCCAATGTACATCTTGCCTATCAAATATACCACAAGCAAAGAGCGCCGTCAAGCATAAATTCAGCCATCATCACGGTAGACGCATATCTCTGTTTTCAACAAAAACACCTTGATTTTTTTGTTGAAATAGTACAAAAACAAGCAGCTTGATTAAACTCTAAATATGTTTAAATTTTGAATTTAAGCAAAAATAATCTCAACTTTTTACTATAAACCTATCTGTTTACAATGTGTTCATAAAGCTTGCGTTTACCGTGCAGCCATCATCAAAGCCATTATAAGCGCGGACCGGCAAACGCTTCTCCTTCTTGGCGCCTGTGCATATGCTATATTAATGAAGCATTTCATGCGGCGGTATGGTTTATAAATCACCGTAAGTTGTCTTAATTTTCAGAAAAATTCAAACTATTTACCCTGTTTTCAGCATATTAAAGGGGTTTACGTAAAATTTTTTCAACTTTATGGGCTGAAGGGCTTGCATTTTCACGCAATTCATGATAACTTTAAGATAAAAAGAGATATACATAACATTTTGCCAAATAGTCACACAATTTATATGCCGTATTTCTTTTAAAATAAGGGATTTTTGTGAATTTTGCATGTTGGTTTCGACGTAAAATCAAGTTCACATAAGATTTAAATTGATTATCTGAGAGGGGAGGACATCAGTATGTCAGTTTCTTTAACTACACTACCAATTTATGATGAGTATCTAAATGCGTACCGCAGCAAAAATAATTCAAATTCAAGCGGCAAAAACAGCAAGCGCAGCCTGCGCCACGCCACGCATGACACCAGCGAACTCAAAAATCTATACAATGCAATCCAGTGGAAAAACCGCTTTGCACCGCTCTATATGACAGATCCATCGCCCAAATCCATCGCTTATGCGATTCATCTCAAGGAGAGCGCCAACGATCTGAAACAGACGATTGACTCGCTCAGCGGTGACGACAACGACCTGTTTTCGATGAAATCAGCCTACAGCGACAATGAAGCACTCGCAAGCGTAGAGTACGAGCCGGAGGACGCGGAAGGGTATGTTCCGCTGGATTTCACGCTCGAAGTCGAGAAGTTCGCTTCGCCGCAGGTCAACACCAGCAAGTACATGCGGGCAAACCAGCCTGTAAACCTCACGCCGGACAGTTATTCCTTTGACATTCTGACAAACAAGCTCCACTATGAGCTTCAGTTTAATGTCAACGAGGGTGACACCAACAAGGATTTGCAGAGCAAACTTTCCCGCCTGATCAACAACTCTGATATCGGCTTGTCGGCGCGCGTCGTCGAAGCACGCGGACTGTCGGCGCTGGAAGTTACCTCTGACGCCTACGGGCTTCCCGTACAAGGCGAACGGCACTTCACAATCACAGACGAAAATACCAGTTATCAGGACGGCATCGTCGATTATCTGGGTTTAAATAAACATATTAAAGAAGCCACCAACGCAGTCTACAGCATTAACGGAAGCGAGGAGTCCTCTTACTCTAACAATTTCAGCGTATTCGGCGCCTACCATGTGACCCTGCATCCCGAAAATGCCGATGCCAGCGCGCCCCCGTCTGACCAGATCACTGCCAATGCCGCCAAAAGCGCAGGGCAGAACACCAGCGTCACCATCGGACTATACCCCGACTCCGAGTCGCTCGCCAACAATATTGAGACCTTTGTCGAAGGCTATAACAGCTTTATGAATGGCGTGATCAATGACCAGACTGATGCGCCGCTCACAAAACTTTTATCCAAAGACCTGCACAAGTTTTTGGACCTGCACAGCTATAATCTTGAAAAATACGGGATTGTGGTCAATGAAGATGCCACACTCGAATATCAGAAGGGCGACGAGATCTCAGACGCCGCCGGCATCAAAGGCTTCGGCTCACAGATTCTGCGCAAATTAAACGCAATCTCTCTCGACCCGATGGAATATATCGACCGGAGAATCTGCGCATATTCCAATCCCAACGCAAGTTATCCGAACCCATACATGACGAGCATCTATACAGGAATGCTGTATAACGGTTATATGTAAACTGCCCACGTGCAGAAAAAAAGCAGGCATCAGCCTGCTTTTTCCTGCTGCGCCATCTCAAGCGCCGCCAGTATCACTTTATCCATATCATAATATTTGTATTGTCCAAGCCGTCCCCCGAACAGCACATTTTTCTGTTTTGCAGCAAGCGCCGCATACTTTTGATACAGCGCCGCATTTTTCTCGTCATTGACAGGATAATACGGCTCGTCGCCGCGCTTCCATTCTTTTGGGTACTCCCTCGTAATCACCGTGTCCGGCTGCTGCCCAAACTCAAAATGCTTATGTTCAATAATGCGCGTATAGGGAATCTCCCGCGCTGTGTAGTTGACAACCGCATTGCCTTGATAGTTTTCCTCACCCTCCAAAAGATCTGTCTGAAAATCAAGGGAACGATATTCCAGCGCGCCTTCACAATATGCAAAAAATTCATCAATCATGCCCGTATAAAGCACTTTCTCAAAGGTATCGCCGCCGTCTGCTGTGACATACGTGTCATTTTCATTTTTGCGGACAAAGGTCTCAAACGCAGTGTCAAGCCGCACCTCTATGCCCTCTAGCAGCTTTGCAGCGATGCCTGTATATCCCCCTTTGGGAATCCCTTGATAGGGGTCGTTAAAGTAATTGTTGTCATAAGTAAAACGAACCGGAAGCCGCTTGATGATAAACGCAGGCAGCTCCTTGCAGTCACGTCCCCACTGCTTCTCCGTATAGCCCTTCACAAGCTTCTCATAAATATCTCTGCCGACAAGGGAGAGCGCCTGCTCCTCAAGATTCTGCGGGTCTGTAATCTTTAAGTCTGCAATCTGCGACTGTATGCGCGCTGCTGCCTCCTTTGGCGTTTTGATGTTCCACATCTTTGCAAAGGTATTCATGTTGAATGGCAGATTGTAAAGCTCGTCCTTGTATACTGCGACCGGCGAGTTGATATAGTTGTTAAACTCCGCCAGCGCATTGACATAATCCCAGACTTTTTTGTCCGACGTATGGAAAATATGCGCCCCGTATTTGTGTACCTGAATGCCGCGGACATTCTCTGTATAAATGTTTCCGGCAATATGATGCCGCCTGTCAATCACAAGGCACTTCTTCCCTGCCTGCTTCATCTCATTTGCAAACACAGCGCCAAAAAGCCCTGCGCCCACCACCAAATAATCATATTTCATATGCTGTTCACTCCTCCTTAATCAGCTTTGGCTCGACGGGTTTCCAATCCCTTGCGAGCTGTTCATACTCTGTCGCCCTCTCCATCAGGCGCCTGTGCTCAATCTCGTACTCTCTCTGCGGAAGCGCCTTGACCTTGGGCGATTTTGCCAGCTTGCGGAAGCACAGCGCCAGCGCCATCAAGGCAGACGTGCCGCTGCTTGCCACGTCAATATCACTCTCGCAGTCGTATCCAGCCCGGTGAAACCACTCTGCCGCCTCCTGAAAATCCTCCTTCTTCATAAAAAAGTATCCCAGTTCCATGCACATTTCCGCCGACGGAATCGTAGCCTCCTCACTCAGCGATACCTTCAACATCTTGACCGGCGTATCTGCCAGACGGTAAATCTTTAACAGCACCGCGATAATCTGGCGGCACAGCAGTGTCTTTCCCTCCGCGCGCTTGCTGGACAGCGCCCCCTCGAAAAATCCCTCCGCGCGCCTGAGCTCTTCCTCCGTCCCCGCTTTGTACAGCTCTCTTAAATACATCCCCATCAGCCGGTCAGACAGAACGCCCTTGTCCGCAATGATGCGCTCAAACACGCCAAAATCCCTGCTGCTGTGGTTCCCCTGCGGACAGTGGTGAATCTCGATATCACTGTCAAAAATCACAGGATTGAGATTCACTGTCTCGTGGATTGGCTCAATCCATGTAAATGCCCGCAGCCGCTTGAACAGCTTCGGTCTTAAATCCCGCGCAAAATTTTCTGTCGGATGGTTAATCTGCTCGGTCACATAGATCATCTGCACGATCTCGACCTCTGGAAGCATCGCGCGCTTTAACGCCTTGAGCTTGTCCTGATTTTCCTGATCTACCACCTCGTCCGCATCCGCAGAGTAGATATAATCCCCCGTCGCCTTGGAAAAGGCAAAATTTCTCGCCGCCGCAAAATCATTGTGCCACTCAAAATCATACAGATAAGGCGTGTACTCTGCTGCAATTTTTTTGGTGTCATCTGTAGAGCCGGTATCCACAATAATAATCTCATCCATGATCTCCTTGAGCGAATCCAGACATGCCCTCAGCACTGCGGATTCATTTTTTACAATCATGCACAAACTAAATTTCATCGCACTCCTCCGTTCTTTTATGTGTTTTCATTTGATAGATTTGATATCATTGTAACGAACTTTACATAAAATCTCAACTGTTTCTTTATGAAAATGTATATTTTTTGAAAATAATGAGACATTTCTCGCTTTCTGGCTAAAGTTTTCAGAATACTCTGACGATATAACTTATGTAGTATCATTATGTAACTTTAATAAAAGTTTGCACCCGGGGAGTCGGGCTGTACAGGAATGAGGGAAACCATATGGATTTTAGACAACGTTATGAAAATTTATTACAGATCTTATGTGATGCCTATACGAAGATGTATCAATTATTAGAAGGTGTAGAACAATGCGACCATGAACTGAACCGCCTGTCCCTGATCAACCGCCCAAGTGTTGAGGAGGTCTGCGGAGTCACAGACTGCAAGGACCGGCTGATCGTGACGATTGATAAGATTTCTATCGCGATCGAGCCCATACACCAGCAGCTTGACGCCATCATGTCCATCTGTCAGGAGGTCAGCGTGCATCCGCAGTACCGCCGTATGCAGAATTTAGAATATGTGATCTACTATGCCATTCAAAAGATTATCAACAAAGAGGATATCAACAATCCAGACATTATCGACCGTCTAAATGCCTACAAAGCCTCTTTGGAACTGGATAAAGCCATCAGTGAAGTGCCAGCTTCCGAGAAACAGGTGTTTATGCTTGTACCGGAAACCAAAAAATAATGCGGGGAAGGGTTGCCTTCCCCTTTTTCAGTTACTCGCCGGACGGCGTACCCGTTACAATCTTATCATTTTCCTGTCTGCACTCCTCATAGCGCTGCTGGAAAAGCGCTGCCATCTCTGTGTTTCCCATCTCTGTGTAGATTCTGATAATATTTTCAAAACAATGCAGCTTGTTGACGCCCAATGTATCCGCGTCTGGCATCATAATCGTCTTAATATACAGCAGCAGTGCCCGCAGATGGTCGCCGCTGTCAAGCAGCACATTGGCGTGCGTAAACATATATTTTGCAGTCTTGCACTGGTCTGCATACCGCTCCATCAACGCCACAGCCTTCTGGAACTGCCCTGTTCTGACATAATCGACCCCCAGTGCCATAATCATCAGCCGCTCAAACTCACAGGTGACAGTATCTATCATGCCAAGCGCCCTCTCATACAGCGGTATTGCCTCTAAATAATTTCCCCGCATGGACTCAGCGTGTGCCGCCTGATACAGCATATAGGTATTATTGGGGTCTGTCTCGAGCGCCTGATACAGCATTGTCAGGTTCCGCTCGCTCTTTTTCTTCATTTCCTCTGGCGTCAGATTGTAGCCGTGGTGAATTACTTCCATTGGGAGAGTGATCTCCTCAAAGGCTTTTCCCCGCTGTTTCTCATCTTTTGCCTGAAGCTGCTCATGAATTGCACCCTCGAAAAAATAATAATTTTTGTTGTAAAACCGCCTGACCACGTCCACTGCGTAAGAGGTGACGCCCCTGCTCTGCACAAGGCTTTTCATCTGAATCTCGCCAAGCGCGCGCGGATACTGCTGCATAATCCTGCGCAGCGACGGCACATCAATGCTGTGCACATACTCGTCACAATCCAGCGCAAGAATCCAGTTATTTGACGCGTGTGACACACAAAAATTTCTGGCAGCGCTAAAATCACTGACCCACTCAAATTCAAACACCTTGTCCGTATATTGTTTTGCTATTTCGACGGTCTGGTCTGTGGAACCCGTATCCGTGACAACAATCTCAAATCCATACGGTTCGAGCCGTTTCAGGCATTCTCCGATATACTTTTCCTCATTCTTTGCAATGATACAGACTGATACTGGTATCTTTGACATGCTGTTTCCTCCTGTTTTTTTCTTTTCAAATTAATTTATCAATTTTTTCACCTTCAAATCAAAAAGACCGACTCAAAGTACTGCCGGTCTTTTTGTTTATAAAATTATGGTCAGAGTGAGCGTAATAAATTACTGTAAGAGTGAAAGTACACCCTGATTTGACTGGTTTGCCTGTGCAAGAATGGACTGGCCTGCCTGTAAAAGCACCTGGTTGTTCGAGAATTTCACCATCTCGTCAGCCATATCTGTATCGCGGATTGCAGACTCTGCAGCCGTTGTATTCTCAACTACGTTATCGAGGTTTGCAATCGTGTGCTCCAAACGGTTCTGAACCGCACCGAGGATTGAACGCTGGGTGGATACAATCTTCAATGCCTCTCCAACTACGTCAATCGACTCTCTCGCATTGTCACCTGTCTCATCTACGATACCGATCGAGCTGCTCTTTAACTTGTTCACGCCAAGTCCTGCTGCTGACATGGTATCAATTGTCGCTGAGATTCTGTTATTCAGGTCAGAATCTGCACCTGCATGAACAGAGAATGTCAGTGCCGCTGTCACCTTCTCGGTGAGGTTTGTGATATATTTTCCATAGTACAGTGAGCTGGTTGTATCGTTCTCAATAATCTTCTTGGTTGCGTCCTTGTCTGCATACAAGCCGCCTGTATAATCCCCGTTCTCATTAAAGTATTTGTAGAGTCCCATGCCAGTGATTGCCTCACCGTCTTTGTTATAGAGCTGGTTCTCTGATGTCGCACCGAGGAAATCGTTCTTTGTCAGCAGATCTACTGTCTTAGGCATACCCAGTGTATCCTCAAAGCCAGTCACTTCTGGATTGACATTGTACAGCAGCCTGTAGCGCTTATCCATCGTATAGGTAGAATCATCTGCCCCGTCAATATGCTTTACATAAGGCCCTAAATCCTCTGTTGCTTTGATATGAATGATATTCTTTGTCTCTGTATCGTATATATATGCATCCTTATCCGCATAAACTGTACCATTTGCCATTTTCTGCAATGCTACGCCGTTTAGATTTGTGTTCTTAAACATTGCATAGGAAGTACTCATTGCAACGCTTGTGACAGAAGAACTCGTTCCAACTTCACCGCTTGCAAGATATTTTGTGAAATCAGATCCCTTTGTCTTTACATCTGCTGTCATAGACTCCTTTGAACCTGCTGAACTAATGCTGGCGCTCACAACATATACGTTATCCACACCATTGTAGTTCACCATCACTCTGTCGCTCTTGGCATTTAAGACAGAGGAAGTTCCAAGCTGGTCAATCTTGTCGCCCTTCACATAGTTAAATGTATGTACCAGATTCTCCGGCAACTCCTCGTCGCCCTTTAAGAGATATGTCTCATTGAACTTTGTCGTCTCAGAAACTCTGTCAATCTCGGTTACAAGCTGGTCAATCTCATCCTGAATATATTTACGGTCTGTAACGGAATTGGTACCGTTTGCCGCCTGTACAGCCAGCTCGTTCATTCTCTGGAGCATATCCTGCACCTCTGCAAGTGCGCCTTCTGCTGTCTGCACACAGGAGATACCATCTTCTGCATTTCGTGAGCCCTGTGTCAGACCACGAATCTGCTTTCTCATCTTCTCTGATATAGCCAGTCCCGCTGCGTCGTCCGCAGCTCTGTTTACGCGATAGCCGCTTGAAAGTTTTTCTGTAGACCCTGATGAAGCTTTTGCGTTAATGTTTAACATTCTGTTCGCATTCATAGCTTTAAGATTGTGCTGTACTACCATATTTTCCTCCTCCTATAGCAGCCCGAGGACATCCCTTTCTCCAAGCAACTTTCCCATAAAATTATTTATTATATTCTCACTGAATCATTCCCCTTGAAATAGATCAAGCCATTTTTATTGTAAAGATTTTCTGTAACTCCGTTTACAGTATATATATCGGAATAATTTTCTGAAAATTTAGGGAATTGTACGTAATTTTCAGATTTTTTACTAAAATATGTATTTATTGTCCACATTTCAGCAAACAATTCCAACTATTTATTTTATCGGCTAACTGTTATGTAAATATTATATGTATCGGCAAATATTTTTCAATTTTATCTATGTAAACGGCAAAAAGTCAAACAAAAAAGCCGGTCAAAAGACCGACTTTCTTTCTTCTTATATGAATAAACATTAATCCAAAAGCTTTGTCACTGCATCAGAGGTCTGATTTGCCTGTGCAAGCACTGAATCATCAGACTGTGCCAGAATCCGGCGGTTCGCCTCGCGGATCATCTCCTCAGCCTTTGCCACATCTGCTGCCAGGCTTGATGCTGCATTGATGTTCTCAAGCGCTGCGTCTGGCACTTCACCTGTCTTAGACTTAATCTGAAGAGATGCTGCGTCAGATGACAATGCTGACAATTTCTTTCCAGTTGCAAGCCTGCTCTCTTTTGATGCTGCTGCGTTTGCCTTCGCTGTGTACGCTTCGTTTACTGCTACGTTTCCATACATAAGATTACTTCTGATATCCATACCTTTACCTCCTTGTGAAATACATTAATCCTTTATGTATTATTATGATGACATGTTATGTCATCTCCCTTAACAATTACATTGTACCTGAATTGTCTGACTATGTCAACTAATATTTTGAAATTTTATGTAAATTTATTTGATTTCAGACAATTCGACACAAAAAGGTTAAAGTATCGCTTAACTGTTGACGATGCGTTCCTTTTCTGCCACACACTGCAAAAACTGGTTGTGGAATAACTCTGCCATCTCCTTGTTGCCCATAGACTCATAAATGCTGATAATACAGCCATAGCACGTTATCAGATTTTCACCGATTGTCTCCACGTCCTGCATGGTCGTCACTTTGATGTACATGGCAAGCGCCTTGAGCACCTGATTATTCTTGCGCAGCAGCTCAGCGTATTCAAACTGAAACTTCGCCGTATTGTAGTATTTCACATACTTCTCAAGAAAATTCAGCGCATCATCAACCCGTCTCTTGGCGGTGTATGCCTTTGCCAAGGACATAATCATCTCCGGCACATACACATTGTCCAGATTGTCTACAAGCTCCATTCCCTTCTCATATGCCTCGATCGCTTTGTCAACGTCGCCAAGCACAAAGTTTGACTGTCCCATCTGGAAATAATAGTATCCGTTCGTCGGATTCTCCTCGATGCTTCCCTCCAAGAGTTTGATGTTTCTCTCCTGTTTTTTGCGCATGTCATCGCCGGTGAGCGCATAGCCATGATGAATTACCTCGATCGGAAGCAGAAACGCCTCCATCACATCATCCGACTTTGTTCTGTCCTTGAAGCGGAGCTGCTCATGAATCGGAAAGTCAAATTCAAAGTAATTTTTGTTGTACATCCTGGGCACATCGTCCGAGACGTAGCCCTTCGCACCGTTGTTTCCCTCTGGAATCAGATTCTTGAGACGCAGTACGCCTGTGTAGCGCGGATATTTCTGCATCAGGATTCTCAGAATCCGCACATCGATATTCGTGACATACTCGTCGCAGTCAATCGCCAGTATCCAGTTGTTTTTGGCAAATGAAGTGCAATAGTTCCTCGCGGCTGCAAAATCATTCACCCACTCAAAGTCAACCACCTTGTCCGCATACTTCTCTGCAATCTCCTTCGTGCGGTCTGTAGAGCCTGTATCCGTGACGATGACCTCCAAATCATATTTCTTTAAATGTTTCAGGCAGTTCTCAATATGCTTCTCCTCGTTTTTTGCTATAATGCAAACTGTAACTGGTATCTTTGACATCTTTGCTGTTCCTCCCCTATATCAATCCCTGTATCAATACAAAACAACGCGCAGACATATTAAAAATATGTCTGCGCGTCCTCCATGACGTTGTAACATCCTATTTTTTGCGGTCCATGAGCTGTGGGTCTACATTGTTCAATCTGCTGACAGCACTATAATACTTTGTGGCGACACTCGCAGAAACTTTGCGTTCCCGCATCTCCTTGCGTTTTGTATTCAGTGCTGCCTCCATAGAAGCCTTGTTGCGTTTCTCCTGCGCTTCAATCGAGACACCTTTATCGACTGCTTCCCGAACAAGCTCCTGCATGCGAAGGACTTGCTGACGGTATTTCTCCGGCTCCTTCTGTACCTCCTCCCGAACAAGCTCATACGTTGATGTAAATCCTTCATCAAGATGATTTAACTCCTCAATCAACGCTCCCTTCTCCTCCATAACAGCATCATATGCTTCCATGTTAAAAGGCCGTTTGGTCGAAGCTTCAAACTGACGTTTGTTTACCTCGCTTATTCTGTCCAGTACATCAAGTTTCTTTTCCAGACTCTCCGTCATAATCTGCAGATAGTTTTCTGTCATGTCCCAGTCCTCTTATATGCCGCCGCATTTCCCTGTCCGCCTGCAACTCTCGCCTGTGCGACTGGGTTTGATTTATCTCCGGCAACCTTCTTCATGACTTCTTTCCAATTATCCCTCATAGAGCGCAGATGCCTGAGCACCTCCTCCATAATTTCAGGATCTTTATTAATATTTGCTTCATGGCATCGTCTCAACAGATACACATACACATTCTCAAAATCCTTTGATACGGCGTACTTCCTGTCGAGCGTGTCCCTGAAATTCTGGATAATCTTCTCCACCTTGACAATGTTCTCATGTGCTTTGGCAGGATCGTTATTCTCCATACCCAGAATTGCAATGTTTCCGAACTTGATTGCCCCATCATAAAGCATCAGGGTCAGCTCTGCCGGCGATGCAGTCATAATCTTGGCACTTTGATACTGTGCGTATCCATTTTGTTTGAGCATGCGATTCCTTCTTTCTTTGCTGCGGGCACTCTTACCCATAAGAGTGCCCATGTTAATATTGTATAATTAATAATTAGTTCTGATATTGTTACTGTCCCAGCATACTTGCAAGGGAGTTCTGGCTGGACTGCAATTTTGACAATGCAACCTCCATTGCAGAAAACTTCTTATACCATTTGTCCTCAAACGCATTCAGCTTTTTCTCCTCTTCCTTGATCTTCTGGGTATAGGCATCATATTCTATCTTCATGCGCTTGTCATCATATACTTTGTAGATACTTCTGTAATCTGTACTTCCCATCGTTTCATGGAGTGAATCGTACATATCTTTACTCATTGCCGCGAAAAGTTCGATTACCTTTTCAGGATCTTTGGAGATTGCCGCCTTCAGCTCGTTATCCTTGTCCGCGTACTTCTCATCATCGCTGTCGCCATAGATGTGAAGTGCATTTCTCTCCGCCTTCTCCGTGTCGAAATAGCTGCCTGTTCCGACGCCGAAATTGACAAGGAATAATGTCTCGCCGCCAATATCATAGCCTTTGTTGATCGCGCCTTTCATACATTCCATAACGTTGTTGAGATCTTTGTCCCGCCGAAGCAGGGAATCCTTGATGGTACCTTCCCATTTCTCCACCTCATCATCTGACATGGCTTCCTTCTCTTCATCGCTCAGCATAGTGTACTTTCTTGCCGAGTTCGCATTATAGAGCTTCGTCATCTCGTTCATAATGTCGTTGTACTCTGTGATAAAGTCCTTGATCATATTGTAGATGCCGTCATAGTCCGTATCTGTCGTGATCGTGATCGGCTCATCTGTCACTGCCTGAGTCGTAATGCTGAGTCCGTTCACATTAAATGTATTTGTATCGGAGGTAAACGTTGCGCCGTTGAGTACGATCTGTGCATCCTCCGCATAAACTCTTGTACTGGTTGAGCCATTTGCATACTTCGCATCCGGGTCAAGACCAAGCGACTGCAGTGCGCCGCCAGATGCGGTAAGCTTAAACTCCTTCGCCTCTCCTGTACCTGTTGAATTGATAAAGAAGCGCTGGTTTGTGGCATCAAACGATGCGCCCACACCACTGTCTTTCAATTTGCTTACAAATTCGCTGATCTTCATATCCGCTGTCAGCTCAATCTGTGTTGTCTTTGCATTCAGTCCTGTGCCCACTGTGATGCTGATTGTCTGTCCTGCAAGTGACGGGTCAATCTCGCCAAGCATTGATTCCATTGTAAAATCATTGGAGATCAGAACCGGATTCAGTTTGGAAACCATGTCTCCTGTGATGGAGGCGCCGCCGCCATCCTGCTCAACCTTCTCAAACTTCTCCAAGCCCAGTCCCTGCAAGAGTGTATTGCCGCTGGTGCCATTCTGCACAGATTCCAGCGTGTACTTTCCAGAGGACGCGTCTGAGTTCACTGAAATCTTGCCATCTTCAATGCTCATGCTCAGTCCTGTATTGTTGTTTCGGTTTTCCTCGTTGAATTTATCCATCAACTGCTCAACAGTCATGGATTTATCGTATTTCACGACAAGGTCTGTCTGCCCGGGTCTCTTAATGTGCAGTTCTCCGTCACCTATTTTGAGATCCTCTAGTGTGACAGTAGTCTCATCTTGATAATTCTCAGATGCATTGAGCAGTTGGGAAACCAGATTACCTGTCACTTTTCCAGTCTGCTTGTCGCCGCTGAGATCTCCCAAGCCCAGTCCTGCCAGAACTGTAACACCACCAAAGCCTTCATTTTCACTTGTCATTGTAAAGTCTGTGCCGCTTGGTGCTTCCACAGAAATCTTGCCGTGTTCAAGGCTCATCGTGAGACCTGTCTGTTTATTGAACTCTGTCATAAAGCTGTTGACAGTCTTTGACTTATCAATCACAATCGTGTGCGTTGTGTTGCCTACTTTAACGGTCAGTTTGCCGCCCTTGATGTTGAGATCCTCCAAGGTGGTTGTCAAATCCACTTGGCTGTTATCACCCGGGAAGCGAATCTTATCACCTGTAAAGGTGCCGCTGACATTGTCGCTCGGTGTACAGTTTGACAGTCCTAACGCACCTACAACAGTCGGCGCTGTAGACCCGCTTGTAGACAAACCAAATTTCTTACCAGCAGGGCCTTCTACTGTTACCTTCCCGCTGGCAAAGGACATTTTTACGCCCTGTGAACCATAGAAGTTATTAAACTTATCAATGAAACTGTCAATAGTGTCGTTGGCGTCAACTGTCATTCCACTTGGAAGTTTCGTTCCATCAATCGTCAGATTTAATGTCGAACCTGCCTTTACGCCTAACTCAGACAGCGTCGTATCCTTTGTAACCTTTGATGATTTCTTGGAAACCACAGCTCCTGTCAAATATCCTGACTTGGCAATCTTCTTGACCTCGAGCGACTGCACACCATTGACAGCCCCGTCTCCCGCTACGATCGTAGCCTTGGTGGGGTCTGAAATCGTGGACTTTTTCTTGGAATAACTGCCCGTCAGTCGCATATTGGACAATGTGCCTGTATAGAGCTTATAAATCCTCTTGTTTAAATCCTGCCATAAAGTCTGCTTCCACTCAAGTTTCTTTTGGTCGTTTTTCAGGTTTGTAACCTTTGTTGCCTTTGCACTCACTAACTGCTGTATAATCGACTCTGTATCCATGCCGGAATACATGCCTGTCATTCTCAATAAATCTGACATTGTGGTCCCTCCCATTAATTTTTGCTGGTATTGCTGTATTTATAGTTTCGCATCGACCATAACGCCCGCAAGCTCCATTCTCTTTGCCAGCAGATCAAGGGTTCTTTCGGGTGGGATTTCCTTGATTACTTTCTGTGTGTCCTTATCCACAAGTTTGATGGTTATGCGGTTCGTTTTCTCATGGATTCCAAATTTCGCTGCGGAATGCGGCCACCCTGAGGTAACTTGTTCCATAACTTTCTTCAGTCTATCCATATCGACATTTTTCTGTTCGTCAACCAGACGCTCATCCGCCATAATTGACAATGTTACCGATTCATCTGCTTCCTTTGCAATCGAAACATTTACGCCTCCATCCGTGGATTCTGCTTTGCTTGTCTCAGCAGTCTTAGGCGTCTCCACCCGCTGATTTGCTGCCTGATTGACTGGCTGAGTATATGTATTTGTTAAAGCCTCTATATACATGCTAATCACCTCCATGTCATGCATGTGCATAATCTCATGCAGCCTTCCGCATACGCAACTTCTTAGACTACAATCAATCTTTTCAATTATTATATCGTCACTTCAATTTGAAAAATTAATGGGTATGATTATATTTTATATGAAATTGCCGTAAAATACAACCATCTTTTCTACCAAACTTCGCTCAACCTTCTCTTTTGAGGACAATGATTAATTTTTTATGAAGAACGCCGCTGCTGCCTTGACAACCAAATATGCCTGTGCTAAAGTTTGCATAAAAATTTTATGAATTTATAAAAAAGAAGGGATTTCTATGAAAACAGTTGGAAAGTTTTTGTTGTACATACCCTGCCTGATGCTCATTGCCTTTTATCTCTATGTGCTTATTTTAGGATTTTACCCGCAAGTATCAGACGAGTACCGCGCCTATTATATTGACCATACGATTTCGGCATGGCCGCAGTAACGGCCTGCATATGATTAGACGAGAGAATGGGGGCGCCTGTATGAAAAAGACGGTTCAGACTGCATTTTATGTGCTTTTATTATTTATTCTGTCACGGCTGCTGCTGACATTTGCAGCTTGTGTCTACAATTATATCACACAGGGGTATGTCAAGACGTGGGATTTGCTCTATCAATTTGATGCGCTCTGGTATGTGGATATCGCAGAACACGGCTACCAGTCGGTGCCAAACAGTGTCACAGGGTATGCCAACTACGCGTTTTATCCTTTTTATCCGATGGTGCTGCGGTTTGTGAAAGCCTTTCTGCCAGACAGATTTACGACAAATCAGATTGGCATTCTGGTGTCAAATCTGTGCACACTCATTGCCGGGTACACCGCTGTCGCGGCAGTGCGCATCAAATACCCCAAGGACGAAGGATACTTGATCGCATTTTTGATCTTTTTTGCCCCGCACACAATTTATTTTTCCATGACCTATACCGAAGCGATGTTTTTGATGTTTACGGCATTTTTCTTTTATTTTTGCTGCCAGAAGCGTTTTCTGCCGGCTGCCGTGGCTGCGTTTTTTGCCGCCTTCACAAGAATTGCCGGCGTCTTTCTCGTTTTTTCGCTTCTATTATATATGTATGAAGCAGACTATGGCTGGCATTTTAGCCTGTCCAAGCTGGCAGGCTTTGTCAAGGGCATTTTTACCAGCCCGCTCAGGCTGCTCGAACTGCTCCTCTGTCCTCTCGGCATATTCGGCTACTTTTATTATCTGTACCGGCTTGTAGGCGACGTGTGGGCGAGCGCCCATATCCAAGTCGCTTGGCATAACTCCTATCATGGCGTGCTGCGCACTTTATTTTACAATCTGCTGGATTCCGGGAGCGGCACTTCCTCGCAGTACTGGGCGCTCTATGCGGTATTTGGCATTCTGCTCTTTGCTTACCTGTGTTACAAAAAAGAATTTGCGGCAGCAATCTTTGGCATTCTTGCAGTAGGAATTTCACTGCGGACAGATGCCATCGCGACCGCACGGTATATTATGGGAAATTTTGCGGTCTATCTCGCGCTGTATATGCTCCTTCGGAACAGGCCGCTGGCAAAAAATGTGGTTATGAACACCTGCATTCTTGTGACAGGTCTCATGTACTATATGTGGTTTGCCGGTGAATGCTACTTTATTTTTTAAGATGCAAAAACAAACGTTCTGCGCATAAAAATATTAAAAAGACAATAAAAAGGCAATACGCCAGATAATTTACCGGCGGGAGCGGCACACTGTAGCAAAAAGACGCCCGCAGGACAGCATTTTCAAGGCGCTGCCCTGCATAGGTTAAACCGCCGCCGCTCTCCTCCTCGTTTGCAGCAATCTCATTTGGAAAAAACGAAATTGCCGGACCGTCGTCAAGCGTGTCCACCGCTTCAATCGAAAGCTTGTAGGTGTTTCCTGCAGCCAGACGGACCTCCTTTACGACTGGGGTCATTCCGTATTCCGGCAGCGCTGCCAGCGGAAGCTGGTTCTCGTACAGCACCTCTGCGCTGCTGTCCGTTATTCTGATATCAAGATATCCTTCTTCTCTGCTGCACGACAGGGCATTGATATACACTTCAATCCTTTCAAGCTGTTCATACCGGGGAACAAACTGCTGCGACAAGATGAATCCATGCGCAACGCTGGGCACAGGCTGCTCATATGAAACCTTGTTTTCAGACACGATACTCGTCCGTATCCTCTGCGGTGCCAGATACAGAAATATCAAGATGGCGGCTGCGCTAAGCACTGCCGCGGAACAATAGATTTTTTTCACAGGATACCTTCTTTCTTCATTTATTTTCTGTAAATCCTATATAATATGAAATCATTCTGTTCAATGCCAAGCGTCGCAATGTATTCTTTGGCAAGCCCATGTTCTTGCAGCACATCATCTGGAAGCCATGGACTCACACAGCTATCGAAATACCAAATCTGGTGATACGCCGCCTCAAAATCCATATCGTCCAAAAAGCACAGTTTTTCTGAATCAAAATAACATTCATAGATGAACCCATATTCTTGATGATTATATAAAATAAGATCATCTTCCTCCATAGCCGCCTCCAGATAGCGGAGAAGCTCACTGGTGTGCGTGCTGTCGTATTCCAAAAGAAAATTTGTATAATACGCGTTGGCAGCCATCACAGCCAAAAACGCACTTAACAGCATAAAAGAAGCCCGTCTTTGCAGTGCCCCGCCAAAGCTGACGGCAAGAAACAAGGCAATCAGTCCCATACAGGGGAGCAGATAGCGCGCAATAAAAAACGGTGTGATCAGAACCGATACCAGTATGCCCGTCAAGACAGTCAGAAGCGGCACAATCGCAAGCAGCGCCACGAAGCGTTCCTCCCTGCGGGTATCCTTGAAAAAGAAAACCGCCAGAATCAGAAGAATGCCAAACATCACTGCCGTGTAGGGCAGCCTCGAACCGAATAAATCACTGAAATACCCGAATATTGTTTTCATGGTCACTGGCTCTATCCAGTAATTCCCAACGCGGCTTCCCGTCTGGCGCAGCAAAACCGGCAGCCATGGAAGAAAGCCAGCGCTGACAACCGCCCCTGACAGCAGCCAGCGGACAGGAACTGTTTTTTTCTGGAAAATGAGCGCAATTCCCAGCAGTATATAGAGGAACACCGCGCTAATCATTGCAAAATTGTGCGTATAGCAGGCGCACAGCGCAGCCAGCGTCAAAATACAGTACTGCCGAAACGTCCCCTGCGTATAGACGCCATAGGTGGACAGCCCTGCAAGCGTTATGAAAAAAATGCACCAACTGTACATTCTGATCTGGACACTGTATTCCATCACACAGGGAATGGCATTTAGGAAAATGAGAAACAGAACGGCGCGTGCCGCGCCAAACCACGGTCTAATATGGGTCATAGACAGCAGCATCGTAAGCAGCATCGGGAGGATACTTACCAATTTATATACTTGAAAAGAAGAACCGAACAAAGAGATAAAAATTTTTACAATCAAATAATACAGGGGCGGATGTACGTCGATTGCCGTTTGGCGTATGATCTCCAGCAGACCATTCTGGCGGGTGAGTTCAATCGTGAACGCTTCGTCCGTCCAGATATTTTGATTCAAGATCAGGGAGCAGTACAGCATTGTAAAGCTTCCTATTATAAATGCCAGTATTATTGTTGATTTTGTTTTACTTATGATTGTCATTGACAAATGCACTCCTTTTTTGCAATAAAAGTAGTATACCACATTTGTCAAATCATATCAACGCTAAAAGGGACTCCCGATACATCGGGAATCCCTCTATCATGGTAGATTGAACTGTCACTCCTTCGGAATCTGTGACTACTGCAATAAGCTAAGTACACCCTGATTTGCCTGATTAGACTGTGCCAGCATTGACTGGCCTGCCTGTGCAAGAATGTTTGAATTTGAAAACTTAACCATCTCTGTAGCCATATCCGTATCACGAATTGTGCTCTCTGCTGCTGTCGTATTCTCTACAACGTTATCCAAGTTGTTAATGGTATGCTCTAATCTGTTCTGGACTGCACCGAGAAGTGATCTCTGTGCAGAAACATGTGCTACTGCATCTGCAATTGCATCAATTGCATATGTCGCTGCTGATCCTGAATCGTCCTTTACATTTAGACCATAGATGCCTAATCCCTTGGTATCCAGCGCATCAATAGATACACCAATCTTGTTTGTCATATCTGCATCAGCACCTACATGAAGGCTGAAATTTAACTCTTCTCTGACTTCTGAAAGACCCTTTACTGCAATCGTAAATACCGCTTTTGTCACGGTTGTCACCTGCGAAGCACCAGCCGCGCCGCCCGTCGTGTTCACTTTCGTTGATGCAACGGTTGCAGTCGCTTTCATCTGTACTGACAAAACGCTTGCGCTGCTCTTGTTTGCACCTACACTATTTGCGAGCTCCAGCTCACGCTGAATCATCTGATATGCTCTAAAAGATGTGACAATCGCTGCATCGGTATCAGCGATACCATTGCCATCTTCGTCTTTCATGACATTATATGTTGTTCCATTATACAGAATCTTGCTCTGAACGGAGATTCTTCCCTGAATATGTGAAATACTCAGAAGATTCTTATCCTCGTTCTCGATGCCATCTGTCACTGTATACTGTACACCGTCAATTGTGATCAACTCGCCTGCTTTTGCGCCTGCGATTGCAATTGAAGCTGCTGAAACGCCTGCTTCTGCCGGTATACCAATCGAATACACCTTGCCTGCAATTGTGATCTTGTCGCCAAACTTTAACTCATCCATCATAAATGTTGCAGATGTTGCACCATTCATGAGTGTTCCCTTGAGACCGGCGTCTTTTGCAGATAAATATACATCAATTTTCTCTGCCTGACCCTTTAACAAGTAAAGTTCGTTGAACTTGGTTGTCTCTGCTACTCTATCAATTTCAGTTAAAAGCTGGTCAACCTCATCCTGTATTGTCTGACGGTCTGAAACGGAATTTGTTCCGTTTGCTGCCTTAACTGCAAGCTCGTTCATTCTCTGTAACATATCATGTACTTCTGTCAAAGCACCTTCTGCTGTCTGAACTGCACTGATGCCATCCTCAGCATTTACAGAAGCCTGTGTGAGACCTCTGATCTGCTTTCTCATCTTCTCTGAAATAGAGAGTCCTGCTGCGTCGTCTGCTGCACGGTTAACTTTATATCCTGAAGAAAGCTTCTCTGAAGACTTCGATAATCCACTATTTGTGATTCCTAACATTCTGTTTGCGTTCATTGCTCTAAGATTGTGCTGTACTACCATAAAATTACCTCCTTGTAATTGTTGCGCGGCGACTCCTCACCTTGCAACGGTCATAGGCGACTCCTTTCGCCCACCAAATGTTACATCTAATATTAACCTTATTTAATTTTATATTCCCCGGAAATTTCTTTAGATTCCATATCGGCATCAACCTGAAAGTCTTTACCGGTTTTCATGTGTAAATGAGTTGTCATTCATTTCTCTCATTTACACTATATATATCGGTGAATCTTTTAAATACTTTATAGTTGTCAGAAAACTTTTTGAGTTTTTTCTTTATTTTGATAAATTGACACAATTTAGCTGCATTATTATTTTTTTACACACAAAAAAGAAAACTGCCGCGCAGCACACACGGCAGTTTTCTGTCTATGTGAAATGGTAAGTACCAATTTCAAGCATATGTCACAAATTAAATCTTTAAACGTTTTGTTATGTATTAAATTAACCTAAGAGACTAAGTACACCCTGATTTGCCTGATTAGACTGTGCTAACATTGACTGGCCTGCCTGTGCAAGTACGTTGTTATTAGAGTACTTCACCATCTCTGTAGCCATATCTGTATCACGAATCTGGCTCTCTGCTGCTGTTGTGTTCTCTACAACGTTATCCAAGTTGTTGATTGTGTGGTCTAATCTGTTCTGTACTGCACCGAGTAATGAACGCTGAGCAGAAATCTTTGCTACTGCGTCTGCAATTGCGTCGATTGCGTATGTAGCTGCTGCACCATTCGGATCCTTTACGTTCAAACCTTGGATTCCGAGTCCCTTTGTATCAAGAGAGTCAATCTTCACTGCGATCTTGTTGGTCATATCAGCATCTGCACCTACATGGAGGCTGAAATCGATCGCTTCGCGAATCTGTACGCTCGCCTTGTCAATCGCAAATACCTGCTTGCCTGCAAAATTACCTGTACCTGCTACACCTGCTGATACAGATGCCTGTGTAGAACCATCTGCACCGATGCTGCTTGCCAGTCCGAGTTCTTTCTGAACCAGAGCATAAGCGCCTGTTGTTGTCGTAACATTCTTGTCATTTGTAATGCCTGAGCCATAGTAGGTCTTGCCGTTTGCAACCATTACGCTGATCTGGCTTGTAGTGTTGATCTTAGCTGCCAAATCTGCCTTGGTAAGTTCAAACTTATCAGCATTTGATACAGAAGAACATGTATACATGATACCATCAATTGTTACCTGCTGACCAACCTTAACGGAATTTGTGATAATGCTCTGCTGCTGAGCTGCTGTACCACTGATATGATACTCTCTGCCTGCAATCTTGATTGTATCACCAAATTTTAACTGAGTCATTGAGAATGTAGCGTTTGTAGCGCCCTGTGTCAAAGTTCCTGCGATACCTGCATCATGTGCGTTGAGATATTTTGCTACCTTATCTTCATCACCCTTTAACAGATATGTCTCATTGAACTTGGTTGTCTCTGCTACACGGTCGATTTCTGTGAGGAGCTGATCAACCTCGTCCTGAATTGTCTGACGGTCTGATGTAGAGTTTGTGCCGTTTGCAGCCTTTACTGCCAGCTCGTTCATTCTCTGTAACATGTCATGAACTTCTGTCAATGCACCTTCTGCTGTCTGCACTGCACTGATACCATCTTCAGCATTCAGAGATGCCTGTGTAAGTCCTCTGATCTGCTTTCTCATTTTCTCGGAAATTGAGAGACCTGCTGCATCATCGGCTGCTCTGTTTACTTTGTAGCCTGATGATAACTTCTCTGTTGACTTGTTGAGTGTTCCCTGTGTGATGCTCAACATTCTGTTTGAATTCATTGCTCTAAGATTGTGCTGTACTACCATAATAAATACCTCCTTGTGTTTACACGGTATGAGATTTGCCAAAGCAACTGGCAAATCTTACCTCGGACAAATCCTTTTGCCCGGGCGATTCGTATCGCCGATTGTTACTTTGTTACCTTTCGCAGTTCCTTGTTTTAATTTTTACCATTTCCATTTCACCAAAGGAAGCTGCATTGTACTTTACCATATTTAGTTGTTTTGTAAGTGTTTTGCTTGCTTACACTTTATATATCGGAGGATAGCAAAAAAACTTTAGCCCTATTTAGAGATTTTTTTATTTTTTTCAAATAAAACCAGAAGCAGCTACAATTATGTAAACCTCTGCTTATCTCTAAACGTCCTAAATTCAAGGATTTGCCGCTTTTCTTAATCTTTACAGCAACTCAATATTTTTTTATGAATCATCTCTTTCCTGAGAGCAAATTGAATGTACTTGCCCAAATCTGCTCTGGAACCGAGTCTGATTTATTAGAATAGTTCAGATATGTTCTCTATATTATAAGCCTTTTATCTGCTTACACTATATATATCGGAGGATCTTGAAAATATATTAGCTTTATTGTGCGAAAAATTAAAAAAATTTCAAAAATTTATATAATTGTGTTTTTTCGAAAATTATATATGATTCAATCACTTTTCAGACGATTCATTGCCCAGTATTCTTTTCCTGATCAAAACCCTCTATCAATATTCTCTATCAAAGCCAAAAAAGAAAAACTGCCGCCTGCGCGACAGTTTTTCTTTTTTATGTGAAATGATAAGTACCATCTTCAAACATAAAATCGTATTTCTTCTTAATATGAATAAGATATTTTTGTTAGATACTTTTCTGTATTGTTCGGTTTCTATTAGCCTAAGAGACTAAGTACACCCTGATTTGCCTGATTAGACTGTGCTAACATTGACTGGCCTGCCTGTGCAAGTACGTTGTTATTAGAGTACTTCACCATCTCTGTTGCCATATCTGTATCACGGATCTGGCTCTCTGCTGCGGTTGTGTTCTCTACAACGTTATCCAAGTTGTTGATCGTGTGCTCTAACCGGTTCTGCACTGCACCGAGTAAAGAGCGCTGCGCAGAAATTCTTGCCACTGCGTCCGCAATCGAATCAATCGCGTAGGTCGCTGCTGCGCCTGTCGTATCCTTTACATTCAGTCCTTGGATACCAAGACCCTTCGTGTCAAGCGCTCCGATCTTCACCGCAATCTTGTTGTTCATGTCGGCATCTGCACCTACATGGAGGCTGAAATCAATGTCCTCGCGTACCTGAACACTTCCCTTGTCGATACTAAATACCCATTTGCCCTCAAAACTCGGCTTCTTCAAAGTCTTGCCATCTACTCCGGCATTTACCGAAGCCTGTGTTGAGCCGTCTGCACCAATGCTGCTTGCCAGTCCGAGTTCCTTCTGTATCAGCTTGTATGCACCAATTGAGCTTACAACAGTCCTGTCATCTGTGATGCCAGCACCATAGTAGGTCTTGCCATTCACTGACATAATACTCAGGCTTGATGTGTCAAGCTTCGCAATCAAATCATCCTTTGTCAGCTCAAATTTGTCTGCATTGGATACAGTTGCTGTACAGGTGTACATGATTCCATCAATCGTTACCTGCTGGCCAATCTTAACAGATGATGTGATAATCTCGCCCTGCTGTTTCTGTGTTCCGCTGATATGGTACTCTCTGCCCGCGATCATGATGGTGTCGCCAAACTTTAACTGGTCCATTGAAAATGTCGCGTTTGTTGCGCCCTGTGTCAAGGTTCCTTCTATACCTGCGTCATGTGCTGAAAGATATCTTGTCACCTTGTCCTCATCACCCTTCAATGTATACAGCTCATTGAATTTGGTGGTCTCTGCGACACGGTCGATTTCTGTGAGGAGCTGGTCTACCTCGTCCTGAATTGTCTGACGGTCTGATGTAGAGTTTGTGCCGTTTGCAGCCTTTACTGCCAGCTCGTTCATTCTCTGCAACATGTCATGAACTTCTGTCAATGCGCCCTCTGCGGTCTGCACTGCACTGATACCATCCTCAGCATTCAAAGATGCCTGTGACAGTCCTCTGATCTGTTTTCTCATTTTCTCGGAAATTGAAAGACCCGCTGCATCATCTGCTGCCCTGTTTACCTTGTAGCCTGATGAGAGCTTCTCTGTCGATTTGTTTAAAGATCCCTGTGTGATGCCTAACATTCTGTTAGAATTCATTGCTCTAAGATTGTGCTGTACTACCATAATAAATACCTCCTTGTGTTTACACGGTATAAGATTTGCCAAAGCAACTGGCAAATCTGATCTCGGACAATTCCTTTTGCCCGGGCGATTTCTGTATCACCTGTCACTTTGTTTCTGTGTTGCAGTTGTCCTGACCATTTCACCTTTCAGGAGAACTGACTTTATGTACTTACCATATTTAGTTGTATTTATAAGCTTTTTGTCTGCTTACACTTTATATATCGGTGCATATTCAAAATACTTTAGTCTATTTTTCAATTTTTTTGAAAAAGTTTTGAAAAACATGAAAGTTTAGATTTTTAGCACAATATCGTAAATTGTATTACTCTTTTACTTGTTTCATCTTTTTGATATACGATTCTATCTATATTGATGCAAAAGGAGCTGTCTTTGCGACAACTCCTTTTTTTGAAGAGATTACACATCTCTGTCCTCTGGTCCTATATAACTGATTTTTCTTGTATTTAACAGCGCTGCCAAATAACTAAACGCACTGTTGGAGGCGATCACGCCTTTGCACTGGCTCATTAACTGCATGTCAATATAGCTCTTACTTCCTGTATTGCCGTCTACATAGCATACACTCCGAAACGCATTGAAGCCCATTTCTTCACTGTTTGCCCTGCACCAGTCCAGATCGTCCGAAAAAACATATAAATCCCAGTCCGTTCCCCTCGTTTTTGTCCATGCATCAATTCGTTCTCTATAATCCTTGACAGGAAGCGCCCAGTCAAGCTGTACATAATCCCCTCTCCGAATATGAATCGACAGCGAATTTCTCTCTAGGATATGATTCAAGCGGCTCTTATTGATGTCATCTTCCAATTCTGGAAAGGTAAACTCTTTTAAGAAATTTTCTTTGTATGTATCGAACCACTCTTTGCAAATCCAGTAACCGTGATAGTATGCATTTCCCGGATACTCTAAAATCTGGGGTGTAAATCCCCTGCCATCCTGATAAAATACCTCTCCCTGAAACGGATTGAACGTAGCAAAACTATCCTTTACCTCCGAGATCAGAACGATTTTATTACCATTATCGAGCAGAATCTGAGGAATGCTCTTCCCCGCCTTGCGCTCCTGCAGAAGATACTGCCACATCTCCTGATCAAAAATCTCGCTCAACATATGCGGTTTGATGCCAAACACTTTCTCAAGCTCGTATCCATTGTGCACGGTATTCAACGCAAAGTAGGAATCGTCGAGATACATAATCCTCCCCGGATGGGACAGTTCATAATATCTGGCAAATATATATTGAAATGCCTGATTTGCCAAGCCGCCATTGAAAAACTGTATTTTATACATGTTTCTTCTCCTTTTTATATTCAAAATTTTATCAAAAAAGCCCACCGCACTCCGCGGTGAGCTTTTTCATCTATCTCTCTATTATGTCTTTTCTATATAATAATCCTTGAATGTGTCATCTGCATCATGATGATTAGCCAAGTAAAGCGAGAACTCCCTGATTCCCCTGATTTGCCTGTGAAAGCATTGACTGGCCTGCCTGTGAAAGAATGTTTGCGTTAGAGTATTTCACCATCTCTGTCGCCATATCTGTATCACGAATCTGGCTCTCTGCTGCTGTTGTATTCTCTACAACGTTATCCAAGTTGTTGATCGTGTGGTCTAATCTGTTCTGTACTGCACCAAGCAATGAGCGCTGTGCGGAAACCTTGGATACTGCGTCAGCGATTGAGTCAATTGCATAAGTTGCTGCTGCACCTGTCGCGTCCTTTACATTTAAGCCCTGAATGCCAAGTCCCTTGGTGTCAAGTGAGCTGATCTTCACGCTAATCTTGTTGGTCATGTCTGCGTCTGCACCTACATGGAGACTGAAATCAAGGTCGTTGCGGGACTCTACCTGCCCTTTATCAATAGCAAATTCTATCTTTTTCACGCCATTTTCTGTAACCTTTGAATATGATTTAACAGATGCCTGTGTCGATGCGTCTGCGCCGATGCTGCTTGCCAGACCAATTTCTTTCTTCACCATATTGTAAGCAACCGTCGATGTAATCGCTGATTTTGTGCCAGTCACCTTATCGCCATAATAGGTCTTGCCATTGATGTTTACAGTGCTCTTTCCACTGTCATCAACCTTCTTCTTCAAGTCTGCAACTGTCAGTTCAAATTTATCTGCATTGGATACAGATGCTGCGGTGTATGTAATGCCATCAATTGTAACCTGCTGGCCAGACTGCATAGAGCCAACTACCTTCTGCTGCTGTGCTGCTGTACCACTGATATGATACTCGCTGCCGCCAATCTTGATTGTATCGCCGAACTCTAACTGCTTCATTGTAAATGTAGCGTTTGTAGCGCCCTGTGTCAATGTTCCCTCAAGACCTGCATCATGAGCTGCAAGATATTTTTTAGACTTTCCAGAGTCACCCTTTAACAGATACGTCTCGTTAAACTTTGTTGTCTCTGCTACACGGTCAATTTCTGTGAGAAGCTGGTCTACCTCATCCTGAATTGTCTGACGGTCAGAGTTTGAGTTTGTGCCGTTTGCAGCCTTTACTGCCAGCTCGTTCATTCTCTGTAACATGTCATGAACTTCTGTCAATGCGCCTTCTGCTGTCTGCACTGCGCTGATACCATCTTCTGCGTTCAGAGAAGCCTGTGTAAGTCCTCTGATCTGTTTTCTCATTTTCTCGGAAATTGAAAGACCTGCTGCATCATCTGCTGCTCTGTTTACCTTGTAGCCTGATGATAACTTCTCTGTAGATTTATTCAGAGATCCCTGTGTGATGCTTAACATTCTGTTAGAATTCATTGCTCTAAGATTGTGCTGAACTACCATAAAATATACCTCCTTGTTTTACAGCCCCAAATATCCTTATCCGGGGTGTGCCGCAGGCAAATCCTTTTCACCTGTTTTTGTGGCACCTGTTTTATATTTCTATTCAGTTGTATGTACAGCGGTTTGATACGCTGCGACTTATCACACTTAATATTTATTCCAAATATTAAACTGTAATCTTCATATAATAATCCAAAATTCGTCGCTGGCCGCGCGCCTATTCTATAGAACCATTGCAACATTCTTGGTTATTAGCGGTGAAAAAGTTTTATGATTAACATAATATCTTTTATCTGTTATTATTCTACACCATAACTTTTTAAAATGCAAGTATTTTTTAACTTTTTATGTCAACTTTTTTTCAGATGTTTTTCTATTTTCTACAATGCCAATTAAAAAGGTGTAAAGCCTTCATAATTTATGAAAACCTTACACCTTTTGTTTGTTTTTATTCAGTTTTTATCTTGTTTCACTGTCTTCACGCGGTTCATGTGTTTCAACATATTCAATAATTTTTAAGATCTCATCGCTATCTATGCCCTTTTCACGTAATTTACGGATGAGATTAACGATCTCTTTCCCTGTCATACAATCACCTTACTTTCTTTCAATCTGTACTGATTGTTCCAACTTAATCATAACAGATTACGCAAACGGTGTAAAGCATTATCAGCGCATGGACAGAATTTTTCAACAACATAAAAGAGTAATCTTCCGATTACTCTTTTACCCGTTGCGGTTTTACCATTTCACATTTCACATATTATTTTCCAAACAGGCTTGCGAGCTGCTCCATGCCTTCCATGTTTGCAGAGGCTTCCTTGTTTGCTTCCTGAATCTGAATATATACTTCCTTGCGGTATACCGGCACCTCCTTGGGTGCGCTGATACCTATTTTAACCTGCTCGCCTTTGATGTCGAGCACTGTGATCTCGATATCGTTATTGATCATCAGGGCTTCGCCCTTTTTTCTTGATAGTGCCAGCATATCTTTCCCCTGCCTCCTTTTGTAGCCTTATGCCTTGATTATGCCTGTACTGCCTTCTGTGCCATCAGCTGCTCATAGATCGCATGTTTTACGCTGTAGGCGTCATCATCACTGATTAGCTGCACTGCCTTGCGGTTTTCCACACTGACAATAATCGGCGCTTTGAGGTTCACAGTGGTCTTGGTGATATCCTTGGGCACTGTTACGGTGACAAACATTAAGATGTTTTCGCTGTCAAGATTATCCCCTAGCGGTTTCAGGAGATCGGCTGCAAAATTCGGACTGTACTCTGCCACAACAAGGTCCGGGTTCATGACCGGCATGGCAAATGCAGGCTCTTGGAGGGACTGAAGCCACTTGATGCTTGACTCCACGCCTTTGTCCTCATTGAAGATTAATGTAAAATCCCTCAAATCGGGAAATCCCAAGATGCCGTGGTCAAAACGGATAACTTTATCTTCCTCGATCGCAATTCTGCCAAATATTCTAGTATCTACTTCTACCATTGTACTCACTCCGTTCCAATCTATTAATTTAATATGCTTTTATCTGATAAAGTCGAGCAGCGAGGTCTGCATTACGTAGCTGATAGAGGACAGCGCTGCATTGTAGGTCATCTCGATACTCTTTAGCTGAATGACAAGATCCGTGTAATCTGCATCTTCATTGATGCTGACAAGCTCCTCAAAGTTCGTCTGCTCCATGCTCAGACGGTTCTCTACCATAGCAAGCCTTGACATTCTGGCGCCGCAGTCGGTCTCCGCCAACTGTGCACGCTCAGAATACCCATCGCAATTTGCAATCAGCTTATCACAACGTTTACTGATCTTGTCGCCAACGCGGGTCATCGCCTCTTCTAACGCTTCTTTTTGCCTTTTAAGCAATAGTTCATCATCGGTATCCTTATATTTCCCGGATTCGATCATCTTCTCAATTTCATTTTTGCTGGTCTCATACCGCTCATATTCCTCCAGCATCGCAATCACTTCCTGCATATCTCTGCCCATGTCATGCGTAAACGCCTCGTCTGCGGTCGTGTTGACACGGAGGGTTTGATTGTTTCCAACATCATACTCAATAATCTGCTTGCCATTCTTTGAGGGGTCTGTCAGGAAATTCTCATTATAGACAAGCGTCTTATCTTTTCCTGAAGCTGTCTTGCCTGCACGTTCTGTATAGAAATAATGTACTGGATCAAGGTCGTTTTTCTTCCAATTGGTCTTGTCATAGGTCACACGCAGCTCTTTATCTGCCGGCAGCTCCATCAGGCGCTTTGCAATCGCATCACCAAACAGCACTTCGCCCGTCTCCGCGATATAAGAGATCGCATTCGGGTCACTGATTACTGACTTGTAGGCGTCGTTTGTTCCTGTCGGATAAAAATTCTTGGGGTCAATCTCCAGCGAGGTTTTAAATTTCTTGTCAAATGTAACTTCATACTCGCCATCTGCATTTCTCTTGACGCTGCTTCCGATGCTTGCAGTTTCCTTGGGCACAGTATTGTCGTTGGTAATCCTAATCGTGCCGTCCTCGTCGAAAGCTACCTTGACGCCTGCCGGCATCGTTGCCGCAGCACCTGTGCTGTCTACGATTGACGTTGCCGCATCGGAATCTTTCCCCTGCGGAACACGAACCTCCACAACATTTCCTGTCGCTGCGTCTGTCAGCTTTACGACTGCCTCGTTTGGCATGATTGAGGTATCAATTGTCGTGTACGCTGAAATCGAGCCTGTGGTAAGATTTGCGCTGTTGCCGTTTACCCATGCGTCGGACATATAGCCGATGTCAATGTTGGACTCATACTCTGCCGGAACCAACGGCTTGCCATCTGCATCTAATTTTTGTTTGATATCTATGTTATCATACGCGAGGCGCTTTCTGTAAATATCAGCATCAAAAATATTGTCTTTGTTGACGCTGTCTGAGACCTGCTTAAAATTCCCCTCATTGATGGTGCTGAGATCACCTGCGTATACAAAATTAATTTTGTCAATCGTGTTGTTAAAAAACTGCTCTGTGATGGTATTCAGTTCTTTCTTATCTGTTTTCAAGCTCAGCGGCATATCTGTACGATACCCGGTAAAAACACTTCTGCCTGCACTATCTGCATTTCCAGTAGAATATATCTCATCAATCGCCATTTTTAGGTTTTTGATTACGGCGTCTCTGTCCTTCACCTGATTATAATTGCTGCGTGCTTTAAGGATATCTGACCGAACATCTTTTAAAACATCCATTACTGTAGAGAGTGCGGAACGCGTCAAATCAAGCCAGCTATCTGCATCGGCTGCATTTTTCTCATAAAACTGGTCGATCTTGTCAACTGTCGAATTCAGCTTGAGGGAACGGATTGCAATGACCGGATCATCTGAAGGTCTTGTGATCTTCTTGCCTGTGGACATCTGGTTCACCAGATTTTCCTGCCGGTATTTGTTTGTATTCAGATTTCTAAGAGATGTGCTCTGCATCATCTTTGTCGTAATTCTCATTGCCATAGTTTAAACCTCCTATACTCCGGTCTGTGTGATCAGTCTGTCGTAGCAGGAATTTAATACAGAAATCATCTTGCTCGCCAGATTGTAGGCATTCTGGAACTTAATCATGTTCGCTGCCTCCTCGTCGGAGTCCACACCGCTGACTGAAAAGCGGCTGTTTGCGATTGACTCCTCTATATTTGCATAAATCTCCTGAAAGCTGTTGGCACTGTTGGCATTCAGTCCCGAGTCGCCCATCAGACAGATCAGAAAGCTCTGTGCGCTGCACCCTCTAAATACCATGCGGTCCTTGTTGGTAGACAAATCCTTGAGATTATCCAAGATATCATACTTCGCCACACCATCTACCACACCGGTGTGTGTCGCCATCGTCGTTGCATCGTTCTGGATGGACTTCTCCACATTGAAATTCCCTGCGGTCAGCATGTAATATCCTGTATTTTTTGAGCTGTCAAAGCTCTTGTCATAGACGGACGAACCATTGAGTAAAAACTGTCCGCCAGTCACACTATTGTCACCTGTAAAGAAAATCGCGCCCTCGTGGGTGTTTCCATTCAAGTCTGTCGCATTCTCCACACCGTAGATCTCATTAAAATGATATGCATAATCGCGCACCCATTCGTTCATCTGCTCGAGATAATACGGGATTCCCTGATAGTCCACCTGCTCGCCGATATGCGCGCTCTTTCCTGCATAGGACGATGGCACCATCGTCGGATTCTTGGAGGTTTCCTCTGCAATCTTGAAGGTGTAGTATGCCGCACCTGTCTCCTCATCTACCTCCATTGTAAAGCTGTCATAATAATAGCGTTCACCGCTCAGTGTAATCTGGCCGCCTGTCAGCGGAAGTGTGCACTTGGATATATCTGTCAGATAATCGGCTGTGGTCTTGATGGTGACGGTTCTGTTAATACCGTCCACAGACTGTATTGTCCCGTGAAATGCCTCGTCATTGTTTCCATCACGCATTTCGAAGAGTCCTTTGAGCTCGCCCCTCACATTCTGCGCGCCGATGCCAAGATCCATTCCTGTATCCTTCCAGCGCACATCATAAAGCCCATCGACATCATTCTGGTTTGCCTTCTGCCATGATGCCCTTGGCACGCAGTCGAGCTGTCTGTAATCATTTCCGCTCACGAGCGTCTGGCCGCCGGCGATCATGACTGTATATTCTTTGATATTTGCCTCGCTTCCGTCCCTCGATGCGATTGTGCGCTCCTCACACTGGACATCTACCACCGCCGAGAGCTGGTCAACCAGCAGGTCGCGCTTATCGCGCAGGTCGTTTGCCACGGTCGTCCCGTTGGCCTCCACCATATTGATCTGCTTGTTCAGCAGTGCTATCTGCTGTGCAACGCTGTTGATCTCATCGACTTTGATCGCGATCTCATCATTGACATCTGTCTGCATTTTCTGAAAATTATTATATAAAATATTAAAGTACTCGCAGAGGTTTCCTGCTTTCCCGATAAACTGAAGTGCATAATCTGCTTCGTCTGCATGATTTGAAAGGGAATCCAGCGCAGTGTGCATTTCACTGAATATCGTGCTGAAGCCTTTTACCTCATTTGTCCCTCTCTCATCTCGAAGATAGTTCTCGATCACTGCACAATAGTAAGATTTCTTGTCAAATTCGCCGAGTTTGGAATTATTGTTCCAATACTTTTCATCATAGTAGACATCCCGGACTCTCTCAGCTCCAAGGGTATCCACGCCGGCGCCGATACAGCCGTAGCTTGCAAAGGCGCGCATCGCATCTGCCGCAGTCTGGTTGATGATCTGTCTGGAATAGCCGACTGTCTCAACGTTTGCAATATTATTCGCTGTCGTGTTCAGCGCCGCATTTGAAGCGACCAAGCCTGAATACGATATATTTAACCCCATAAATGTTGATGCCATGTATACTTTCCTCCATCTGTTTCCATGTATTATGCGCCCATACTCAACAAGTTGTCGAGCATAGAGTTGATCACGTTGATATACCGGCTGGCTGCGTTGTATGCATTCTGATACATAATCATATGTTCAAGCTCCTCGTCGGAGGATACGCCAATTACGGTCTGTCGCTCATTGTCCGCCTGCTCTAGTGCAAGCTGCTCATACTCATACAAGCCCTGAAATACATAGCCTGAGGTGGACGCCTGCCGGATCAAGTCGATATAGCAGTTCTCAAAGCTGCTGATATCCGTTGCCTTCGGGTTGAGGTAGATGCCCTCCTCCTGAAATGCCTTTACAAACTTCTCACCAATATTAAAGTCTACAGAGCTCTCTTCCTTGGTAAAGCCAAGCATCGCTGGCGTCTGCACAAGCTTCTGGTTGATCTTGGCATTCTCTGCGTTGTACAGCGTATGCGGCGCGTTGGGATCCTCCTCAATATATTTCCAATATACATTAGAAACCAGCTCTTCATCATCATTATAAATCTCGTAGAGCTTTACGCCCTGTGCTCTGAGCACCTCTGCCTCGGCGTTGCTGAGCACCACCTTTTCGTAGGAGGCTGAGTTTGTTTTCTGGAACATTTGCAGCGGTGAGCCGTCTGCATTACACAGATATTTGGTCTTAGGATCGCAGTTTTCAGCAAGCACCTCATTGACCTTTGTGACAATTGCGTGGACAATGTTGTCAAACTCTGCCTGCACGTTCATGATGATGGACTTGGAAATATAATCCTCGTAATATTTTAAGCCCGCCTTGTCATTGTATGCACTCTCTTTGATGCCAAGTTTATCAAGCTTGAGATCGGTGCCAAGGCTCACATCCAGGTCCGTGTAATTTGCCACATGATCGCCTCTGGCAAGCAGCAGCGCCCTGAGCGCTCCGACATCGGTGTTTGCCGCTGACGAGATCTTATCCTTGAGGTTAAAAACTGCCGCAGCCTCATAGTCTGGAACGCGTTTGCCACTCGCATCTGTCTTAAAAGAGAGCGTCTGGTTCCAATATGGCGTCACAAAGCCTGTTTTCTCATCTGTGTAGAGCTGCATCTCATATACATGACCTTCTGTGACAAAATCTGCGCCGTTAAAACGCACTGTCACGGAATTGTTTCTCTCCTCTGTGTAATCAATGTTGCCGTATCCCGAGAGCATATCAAGCAGCTGGTCGCGCTCATCGCGCAGATCATTTGCGTGCTCGACGCCGCCGCACTCGATTTTCATGATTTCTTTATTCAATTCATAAATTCTGTTTCCGATGGAATTAATATCTTTGACAGCATCTTTGATCTGTCTGTTCAGATTGTTCTGATATTCCTGAAAGGATTTGTAGACAGCAGATGCATTCTCCATGAAGCTTGCCGCCTTTGATACCAACATCGACATATTGACGGTATCACTGGGGTCCTTTGCAAGCTCCTGCATCGCGGTCCACAGTCCTGAGACGGAGTTCTTGAAGGCTGCACCATCAAGCTCGCCCAGAATATCCTCGACTTCTAAGACTGCCGAGTAGGAAGCGTCATAGTAGGACATTCTGCCGTTCTCGAGACGATATGCCCGGTCCATAAACAGGTCTCTGACATGTCTGCACTCAGAGTATTTTGACCCTGTCCCTACTTGGAACTTGTATCCCCTGACTGAACTTCCTCCATTAATATATGTCGTATCGGAATTTGCCACCTGCTGGCGGACATATCCGGGTGTATTCAGATTTGATAAATTGTGCGCTACGGTGTTCAGCGCATTCTGCGATGTGCGCAGTCCGCTATCGCCTAAATATAATGATCCAAACAAAGACATGGTATCTCACCTCGTGTTTCGTCGTTATTGTTTCGCGTCGAAACCACCATGAAAGATACCAAGCGATTGTCCGTTTGTATATGCATTCTTTGAATAATTGGCTGTTTGCGGCGCAGACTTCACCGCTCGTATCATGTTGAGGTTAAAATCTACCATGTCAAGGCGTTCTGCAAGGAGCAACTGGTTTTTCCCATTGGTCTCCCTCAGCTTGTCTATGGTCTCCCTCAAGCGTTTCTGCACGTCCTTCAGCTTTTGCTGCTGGTCGGGCATAGATTCGAGCATCTGAATCAGGTCTATGAGTTTCAATGTTTCAACATCCCTGTTAACTACGTTGGCAATATCAGCCAGAAATTTATCTCTTTGCTTCTCCATTCCCTGGATTTTGCCTACGATCTCCTGTTCTTCCTCCATGATTTTGCCCAGGTTTTCGATGTCTCCTGCCACAATGGCAGAAGTCTTGCTCTCCGCGAGCACTGCAACTCTTTCATACGCTGCATTCTCTCTGTCGAGCACGTCGATCAAGTTTTCCAATAAGCTTGCCACCTATTCACCTCACTGTCATATCACGGCATTTTTAAAATAGGCCACTATACTTTTCTAAGAGCTTTCCTGCAAAATCCTCCATGTCTACCTCATAAGTGTCATTGTCTATGCGCTCCTTGATGGAGTTCACAAGATTCTGGCGCACATCAGGCGTTGCTGAGAGTGCCTTTTTTGCTGCGGAAGCATCCTGAGCAGTCGTTGAGAGTAAAAGCTGATCCTTAAAGCTTGCTCCTGTTGTCTTCTTTTCCTCAACCTTTGATAACTTTTTTGTTCCGTAAATCTGTTGGATTTGATTATAAGCATCTATACGCATACCGGACTCCTCCTTCCTAATAAACTAGTCGAAAAAATTATGTTGTTAGTTCTTTTATACATAATTTATCGGATTTTTTTTGATTTACTTTATAGTTATTTGAAATTTAATTCTGTAAACCGTACCGCGGCGCTCTATTCCTCAATCCGGTGCGCCGCCATAATGCCCCTGATTGTGTGGAAAATATACGGTTTTAACTCCCCGATTCCAACAGGCTCACTGTAGAGAATCGAGCTGTAGCACGTCGCCCCTACAAGCTCAATCATCATAAAGACCATCACCTCGGGCGCCTTGAACTTACCTTCGTTCTGAAACATGCTGTGGTAAACATCATAGAAATCGACCTCGCTGTAGTCCCCTGCACCGATGAGCACATTCTTGAACACACCCCAGCTTAGATTTTTGGTGATAAATTCCAGTAAAGTTTTGTTCTCTACAAGCTGGTTGATAATATGGTCGATCAGAAAAATAACACGCTCCTCCAAATCTGTGATGTCCGTCTCCTTGAGGGCGAGATCCGCCCGCCGGAACACCTCGCCGGATTTGTGGGCAATCAGCTTGTTTCTAATATCGTATTTATCTTTGAAATACAGATAAAAGGTTCCCTTCGCCACGCCGGCATTGTCCACAATATCGGAGATTGAGGTCTTATGAATGCCTTTGCTGGTAAACAGCTTGTAGGCTGTCTCCAGCAAAGACTCTCTCTTGATCTGTTTGTTTTGGTCAATTTTGCCCATTACCTGATAACCTGTGACCAGTCGCTGATGCCGATGAACGCCTTTGCCCATGCATCGTAGACAGCTTCATTCGCTGTGCCAAGGCTGTCATACACAAGCTGCGACTGTCCTGACAAGCGTGTGTCCACCTGCGGTTCGCTAAAGCTCAGAAGATAGATGATCTCCTCCACAAACGGATTGGATTTTGCCGCCACATAGGACGCATAGAGCGCCGCTGCCTGTACCTCTGTTCCCTGCGCGTTGGTCAGCCCTATCTCACTCAGGATTACATGCCGTACTGCGCCCTGCGGGCTGAGCATCTCCGGGGACTGCAAATAGTTCGTGAGCAGCGAGAGATTCTGGAAGGTCATCATCTTGCCTGATGATACCTGCGCTGCCATGTAGCTGCCGCTCGGGCATCCTGACATATCCCAGAACTTTGCATACGTCAATGGTACGGGGTAGGGATGCTGTGCCACGCCCCAGTCAATATTTCCCTCGCCTGCAACCAGTGCATTGAACTTTTCCAGAAAATCTTTTCCGTCAATAAATTCATAGTATTCCTGATGTCCTATAGGACGGTTTCTGTCCCAGTTCTGGTCAATACACACAAACACACGTGCGTTTGCATTCTGGCTCTTGACTGCGTTGTAGGCTACGCGGAAGGACTGTGCATACTCTCTGATATAGCTGTCCCAGTCCGTCCAGATCATATAGTTCCATGCGCGGACATTGACTTCGTTTCCGATAATAAAATTCTCGACGGTTGAGTTGGCAGCAATCTTGGACAGTTCAGACGCAAGTGCAGCGATTCCAGCCGGCTCAGACGCGTTGAGCATATAGTGGCGCGGCTGTACTGGGCGCGTGTCTGTGGGCATGATGGCTGCCCGCGAATACGGATTGGTAATCGCCTGATTGCCGCCGTTGTTCATCACCTGCGCCGTCGTATACCTGCCTGCGATGATGCCTGCGGCATTTTCTGACAGATAGAGGTTGCAGAAATCTTTTCCCTGCTCTGACTTTAGCACTCTTGTCTGTCTTGCCTTGGTGTGTGTGGCCAACAGCTCTGGATTGGCAATATACTGCGGATTGGCGATCAGGACATTCTGTCCGCCAGACTTGACTGCAAGCCCAAGCTTCGTATAGAGCCGCGCCTCTGTGTAAGGCAGTGTGAATGCCGGGTTCAGCGTTGCGGGCGCTGACGCTACGGGGACTGCTGTCGGTGCGACTGCGTACTCAAACGGCTGAAGTTCATACAGGTAAACAGCGCCGTCGTCACTTGCGGGCAGCTCAGGAAGCACCGCAGTGTAAGATATTGTGTTCTTATCCAAGAGAACACTGCCTGCCATCACCGCAAACGCCTGATTCAACGCTTTTGCGGCATTTGCCTGTATGCCCGCCATGAGGACAAACAGCGCGAGCACAAGCCCGTACACATGTCTAGTTGATTTTACATTTTTCATCATATCCCTCCATACCTCATTTTTTCATGTCCTGTCCAGTATATCAGTTTTTGGGCATGTCCGCAATGGGTTTTACATAATTCGTTAACATTTGAAAACATTGTCATTTTTATCCCTAATTTTTACCAAATATACTTTTCTATTTCAATTTCTACAAAAATTCCTATATTAATGACAGGTAATTATATGGTACAATATACTAAATATACAAAATATACCATACCGCAGCCAATGGCTGCAATCAAACAAAAAGAATCATCCTATTCGTAGATGCATGTGCTATAATGCACTTATACGGTATCTGTGTACCAATCCATCGGGAACTAAATTCCCCTGCAAGCATTCATACGAAAGGATGATCCTATGAACACTATTTTAGAACAATATAAAGATAAAATCAATGGCACTTTTTCCTTTTTTGACAGGATGATCATAAAAGGGCACATCCGTCAGTTCTTTTCCACATCTGGAAAAGGGTTTTTCCTATCTGAACAGAATGTGCTGCTCAAAGATTTTTCGGCTTACGCCAATCAGGTAACTGCAAGGATTGTTTCCCATGTGGAAAATATGGCTGTCTCTGAAAAACGACCTTTGATCTACCTTACATCTTCTCAGGCTTCCAAAGAACAGGCTGCCTTACAGCTCCTTCAGGACCAGCCGGTAGATGAGGGGCTCATCTGCATCCTCTCTGTCGTGGAATACTGCCAGACCCTCCAGCC
>KE159529.1:141694-154218 GCA_000403215.2 Lachnospiraceae bacterium A4 | reverse complement strand
TTTGAAAAGCCTGCCTGATGGACAGGTAGAATACTTGTGTCTTCATACAGGTTTTATTGTTTTATTTTTATGATTTTCTAAATCAATAGCATAAAAGGACGTGTTTATACCATGAAAAAACGCATTACTTCTATATTATATGTGTTCTGCGCTGCCTCCACACTTTTGTTCGCAGGTTGCGGCAGGACAAACACTCACGGTCTGTCCGCCAAAAATCCAACAAGCATCAAAATCTGGCATTACTATAACGGTGCGCTCGCCGCCGCATTTGACGAGCTGGTCTCCGAGTTCAACAACACTGTCGGGCGTGAGCAGGGCATCGTCGTCAACGCCGAGAGCATGAGCACCGTCGCCGATCTTGAAAATGCCTTGTGGGACTCCGCAAACGAGAAAATCGGCGCGCCTGACATGCCCAATATTTTCCAATGTTATCAGGATACTGCCTTTGCGCTTGACAAGGAAATCTCTCTGGTGAATTTCGACGAGTATATCACCGCGGAGGAACGGGACTCTTATGTAGAACTTTTCGTGGAAGCGGGCTGCATCGGGGAAAACCATGAATGGAAGCTGTACCCTACCGCCAAATCGACAGAGGTGCTCATTCTCAATAAGACCGACTGGGACAAGTTTGCGCTCGCTGCCGGCGTGACGACACAGGCGCTGTCCACATGGGAGGGCATTGTGGAGACTGCGCAAACGTATTATGAGTGATCCGGCGGGAAGGCATTTTTTGGCAGAGACGCCTTTGCGAACTATCCTATTATCGCAAGCTCTCAACTGGGACACGAGATTTTCCAAGTGACAGACGGCAAGACTGCCCTTGATTTTGACCATGCCTCAATGCGCAAAATATGGGAACATTTCTATGTGCCTTACGTGAAAGGCTACTTCCGCCATGTAGGCCAGTACCGCAGCGACGATGTAAAGCTCGGCGAAATTATCGCACTGGTGTGCTCCTCCTCGAGTGCGGTGTACTTTCCCGCGGAAGTGACCCCCGTAGATGGCAGCCCCTACCCCATTGAACATCTTGTGCTGCCGCTTCCGAACTTTGACCAGACGACGCCCTGTGCTGTCCAGCAGGGTGCAGGGATGGCTGTCACAAGATCGACTGAGGCGGAGGAATACGCCAGCGTTATTTTCCTCAAATGGTTTACACAGTGGCAGCAAAATCTGAAATTCTCGGTAAACAGCGGCTATATGCCTGTCAGCAAGGAAGCTGTCAAGCCCGAAAATGTGAACCAGTACCTGTCAGAAAACCCGACAAGCGCGATTGTCCGTGATACGCTGCGCGTCGCACTGGAAGAAAACAGCAACTACATCATGTATACGCCTCCTGCATTTACAGGCAGTACACAGGCTAGAAGCGTCCTCGACACCACCATGTTAGAGCTTGCCCTGCGCGACCGCGCCGCTGTAAATGGCGGCACTCCGATCAATGAATTTTTGACAGACGAACATTTCGAGCTATGGTATAACAACACGTTCAAGCAGCTTCAGGCGTGTTGTAAGTAAGGAGATTATTTGCCATGAAAAAAATATCCCGCTCCAAAAGTTTAAAGTACTATATCCTGCTGCCGCTCATTTTGATTATTTTGTTTCAGGCGACAATCTTTGCCAGCATTATTGTTTTTAGCAATGCCACTGAAAATTTAGACCAGAAACTTTTCCGCGTGCTGGATAACACGGTGGCAGCGAGGGAAGCGTCTCTCGAACAGCAGTTTTCCGCCTTTGTCAATATGGACGCCTTTTATCAGTCCGTGACAATGCTCACCGTCGAGAAGGCAGGCGCGCTCGGGCTGAGCATCGGGGACTACACCGCGGACGCCGCCAACCGCCAGTCGCTGCTTGGCAGCCTGACGCCGGTGGTTCTCCGTGCACTGCGCCGCGGCGGCGCCACCTCCTGTTTTGTCATACTAGACGGCGAGGCGGGCAGCACCCAGAAGGACGGCTTGTATCTGCGGGACTTCAATCCCTCTGACTCTCCAGAGAGCAACTCTGATGTTTTAATCGAAGCAGGACCTTCCCAGCTCTTGTATGACTATATAGACGCAAAAAAAGGGCTTTCTGCCGGAAATGGAATATTCCGATTGCCCTTGATGACTTTGGTTCTGGCTACAGCAACAGTGACATGCTGGTCACGCGGCTGTTCCACTATGTGAAGCTTGACATGGGTCTGATCAAAAATATCGACCAGACCCCCTCTGCACAGGCATTGGTGCGCAGCACGATTGACTACTGCCACCAAAATCAGCTCTTAGTCATCGCTGAGGGTATTGAAACCGAGTCCGAATACAATACCGTCAAGGACCTTGGCGCGGATTTTGTACAGGGCTTCTTCCTGGCAAAACCTGCCTTTACTTTATACAAGCCCTGATAAGTCGATCAAATTGGCAGCGCCGATCATTCCAGCGTCGCTGCCAAGCACTGCACAGCGCACGGGCGGCACAAATGCCCTGTCCCCGCCAAAGCACAGAAAACTCAGGTGTTCCTCGACTGCCTTTGTCAGATAGGTTCCCTGATTGCAGATGCCGCCTGACAGCAGCACGACGTCCGGGCGGAAGATATTGACATAATTTGCAATCGCCTCCGCCAGATAGGTACAGTAGTTTTCCACGACCTCCTTCGCAGTCTTATCTCCTTGCAGCGCCGCATCAAAAGGAATCCTGCCATTCATATTTTCAAGCCGCTGCCCGCACAGTTCGTTGAGCAGCGACTTTTTGTCTGCGGCGGCAGCCCGCTTCGCATCCCGGATTAAGGCGGTGGCAGACACATACGCCTCCACACAGCCGCGCCTGCCGCATGTACAGGGCTCTCCGCCCACCACCATACTGGTATGTCCGAGCTCTGCGCCGCCTGCGTTGCTGCCCTCAAAGACTCTGCCATTGAGGATAATACCGCCCCCGACACCCGTTCCAAGCGTGAGCAGGACTGCGTTTGCGATATCCTTGGCGGCGCCCGCCTTCACTTCTCCCAGCGCCGCACAGTTCGCATCATTGGATATGCGGATTTCACACGAAAAATACTTCCTTAACTCCTGCACAAGCGCTACATTCTCCCAGCTAATGTTGTTAGAGTACCGCACAATGCCCGCATCTGCATCCACAAGCCCCGGACTGCCTACGCCGATTCCCGAAAGCCCTCTCTCATCAATTTGCAGCTTGTCAAGCAGACGCCTGACAATCCCTGCCATATCCGCTATAACCTCCTCCGCCGGCCGCTCAGCCCCCGTCGGCACAGACGCCTGTGCTAATATCTGCTGTTTTGCGTCAATAATCCCAGCTTTAACCGCTGTTCCCCCCAAATCAATACCTGCTCTGTACATTCTTTTTCTTTCCTCCCTGATTCCGGCTCTTTTTCAAGCCCCTACTGAAAGGTATAACAGTTTTTGATAGAATTTGCAAGTATTGTTTTGGCTCTAAAATTGGATTGGCTCGACTTCTTCACTGAGCGGGCGCATCTCGTACTCTGGAAAACGGTCGAGTAAATCCTCCAGAATCGTCCCAGTGTCATACACGACATCATGTGCGAGCAATATCACTTTTTCGCGCCCTTTTGTCGTCTCTACGCCATTCTCTAACAGCATTTGAGGCTCTACGCTCACCGCAGCGTCCTCGAGGCTCGCATTCCAGTCATAATAAATATACCCCCGCGCTGTCATTTCTTTGATAATGTCCGTGTAGACCTGCTGGTTGTAATTGTTGATGCTGCCCCCGGGAAATCGAAACATCTGCGCCTCAACGCCGCATACCTCATAGACCACCCGGCGCGCATGTTCAAAATCCTCCACATACTTCTCCGTGCTCTGGTACAAGGTCTTGTAGTCATGCTTGTAACAGTGAATCCCGATGGAATGTCCCTCGCGGACAATTCTGCGCACAATCTCCGGGTGTCTCTCAACGTTCTCCCCGACGAGGAAAAAAGTCGCCTGAATATTTCTTTTTTTTAATATGTCCAGCACTCTCTCGGTATTCTCTTCGGACGGTCCGTCATCAAAGGTCAAGTACATCGTTTTGGGATGAAAATAATACTCGATGCCCTGCACAATCCCTGTCGCAATCTTCTCCTGATACTCCGCCGCGGCGAGCTTTGTGCGCTCCTCCCTGTTGGTCAAGAAACCTGTCTCGATCAGGCACGCCGGCATCTGCGTGCTGCCTGTCACATGAAAATCCGCATCCCCGCGAACCATGCGCTCTGCTGCCCCGGTGCTTCCTGCCGTCTGCTGTGAGACCAAAAGCGCAAGCCGCCTGCTGTCTCGCTGTGCATCTGTCCCGTCATACCATACCTCCATGCCGTTGACACTCCGCTCATCTGACGAATTTTGATGAATGCTGACATAAATATCCGCCTGAATTTCATTGGCTTTCCTGACGCGGTCCTCCTTTGCGACATAGCGGTCTACACTGCGCGACATCACCACCTGATACCCCAGCTCTTTTAGCTTGTCCCGCACAAGTCTGGCGATTGCCAGATTGATCTCCTTCTCAATGATTCCATCCTCCACACAGCCGCCATCATTCCCGCCATGTCCCGCATCTATGAAAATTACCGGCGTATTGTTCTGTTCTGGCTCAGGCTCCTCCTCCGGTTCTGATTCCTCCGGCTGTATCGCGCCAAAATCTATCTCCTGTATATCCTTACTATCCTTCTCCGGCGTCGCCCACACCTCAATTGGCAGAAGCCTGTCTGAGAGCACCAGCGCCAGCGCTGCCACGCACACCGCCAGAAATACGCCAAACACCAGCCTGCGCGTCCTGCTTCTGCGCCTTTTTCTCTGTTCACAATAGTCTGTATATTTTCTGCTGAATGATTGTCCCTCGTACATCCCAAGATGCTCCTTCCTCTTTTGAAAACGGTTTGTTCTACACATACCATTCTAAAAAAGGGGTGCATCAAAATATCATCATAGTTGCATCAAAGTTGCATCATTTTAAGAAATTTTTAAAAACAGTTCATTGATTCCCTCATAGTAGCCCACCGTGACGATTGTCCTGCCCTCTCCCATGCCTGAGAATACATATTTTTTGAAATACGGCGTCGCCTCTAACAGTGGATTGTCAGACTCATATGCCGACGGCGCACTCAGCCCCATATAAGTCCGCCACGCCTCCACAATCGCATCGGTGTCAATCTCTCCCCACGCAAGGGAGGTCCGCGCATAAAACTCATAAATCCTGCCGTCGTCCGCATCAATGCAGGCATCAATCAGTCGGTTTGCCTTGTTGGCGTTTCTCTGGCTGTTTGAAAGCTCCATTTTCCAGACAACTACATTGTTGCGCGGCTCAAGGACATCAATGGCAGAGTAGAGGGTCGCGTCGTAGGAGGCTGCATTCACCTCCCGCACCTCCTCCGGCAAAATTCCCAGTGTCTTGAGCATCTCAAGCCCTTCATTGCAGGTCGCATAAATCTCCTCATCAGTGATTTCTTTTCCTGATGGCCCGTTATATTTGCGCACAAAGACATACGAGCCCTCTAAATCCTCATACGCAAGGTCGGTATTTGTCAGATCGTTTTCTGAGACCATCTGTGTGCCAAGGCAGCGCGACAGGATATACAGCTTTTCATTGGCATTCATTTGATAGCGGTATCCTTCCCCTGCCTGCTCTACTGTCTCAATATTGGGCTGGTTCAAGATGCCCCTGTCCTTGTATTTTGCAAGCGTTTCCGGTCCCCATATGGAGACTGCGATCACGCACGCCACTGTCGAGAATACGGCCAGACACCGCAATGTATTGTTCATAAACTATCCCCCAGCACAAATCCAATGCAGGACCCTTTGCCCTGTTCACTCTGTATCGTCAGTTCGCTGTGATGAATCTTTAAGATTTCCTCGCAGAGCGCAAGTCCTAGTCCAGCGCCGTTCTTACTCCTGGCGCGGGATTTGTCCACCATATAAAATGCCTTGGTAATCTTGTGCTGCTCCTCGACGGGAATGCCAATGCCCTCATCTTCAACCTCGAACCGGTAGCCATTTTCAACTTTTTTCCCGCGGATACTGACACGGCTGCCCGGCTCTGACGCCTTGCACGCATTGTCAATGAGGTTGACGAGCACTGTTTTAATCAGGTTGACCTCCGCCCAGACGGTGCTGTCCTCCCATGTAAATTCAAATTTCATGCCCCGGTTCTCCTCGGTGAACATCTCCTGAAGGTACGCAAAAAACTCTGCTGCCGCTACACCGCTTCGCACCACCTCCGCTTTCTTTGCCACGATAATGTCCAGCAGCCGGAAGGACATCGCTTCCAGCCGCTTGCCCTCTGTATAAATATAGTTGGCGGACAGAATACTCTTCTCCTCGTCAAGTTTATGGGAGCGCAGCATATCCGCATAGCCGATGATTGCGGTGAGCGGCGTCTTGAGTTCATGGGCAAAAGCTCCCATAAACTCTTCCTTCATCTCGTTTTCCTCCTCCAGCTTCTCGATATTCTCCTCGAGCGCGTTTGCCATCTCATTAAAATCACACGTCAGTTGTCCCAGCTCGTCACGGCTCACCTGTTTTGCCCGGTATGTGTACTCTCCCTCCGACATACGCCTTGTCGCTCTGGTGAGCAGGCGGATTGGTTTGGTCAGATGCGAGGAGATAAAATGCATTATGGCAGTTCCGCTCAAAAGCATCGCCAGCGTCACCCTGCGGTACAGGGAAAAGCCCATCGCGCGCTCTGTAAACACGTCAGAGACATCCTTCATGGTCTCCAGATAAAGAATTCTGCCCAGTGCGCTGACCGCCGCACAGGTATGCACATAATAACCGTTCCCCGTCTCGATGACGCGGTAAGCCTTCGTGTCCGGCGCTAGCTGCTGCAAGAGCTGCTCATCTGCATCAAAGCCGTCACTGGTATGCATCACCTTGCGCTGCTCATCTGCAATCCGAATCAGCCGGTTGGTGCCGCGCCCGCCCCGCTCGAGCTTGGTCGCAATCTCCTCCACAGTGCTGTCCGGGAGTACGGTGTATCTTGCCGGCACATTGAGCACTGCCGTCTCAAACGCGAAACTCAAGATACTGTTCTCATCGGACGCCTGCCCCACTTCGCGCGCAAGCGAGGTCTCAAACACGTAATTGACAAAAAAGTATCCGCTCAAGCCCAGCGCCAGCGCCATGACAACGACGGTGGACAGCAGCATTTTCAGTGAAATCTTCATGATATTACCTCTTAATCTGATATCTCCAGACGGTATCCAACCTTGTACACTGCCACCAGACTATGTTCCCAGCCCAGCTTTTTTCTCAGCCGCTGCACATGCAAATCCAGTGTGCGGCTGTCTGCAAAGTACTCGCCCTCCCAGACCTTTTCATACAAAGTCTCCCGAAACAGCGCCACATTTTTATTGCGCATAAAGAGCACCAGCAGCCCAAACTCCTTGTTGGTAAGCTCGATGGGCCGTGTTCCCTTCATCACACGGTGCGCCTCCACCTCCACGGTGACATCCCCTGCGGTAAGCCGCTGTTCTGTCTTATTGTAGCGCCTGAGCACTGCCTCGACGCGCGCGACCAGCTCTACCACGTCAAACGGTTTCACGATATAGTCGTCGGCGCCGAGCTTCAAGCCCTTCACTCTGTTTTTTACCTCGTATTTTGCGGTGATAAAAATGACTGGAATCCCCAGCGGGCGTATGTACTCCATGACATCATAGCCATCAGCGCCGGGAAGCATAATGTCTAACAGCACCAGATCATAAACTTCCTTTTCTATCAAATCTATCGCCTCTAACCCGTCCTGAACTGCTGTGCAGTGGTATCCTGCCGAGGACAGATTCAGGTCAATCAGGTCACAAATCGGTTTCTCATCATCTACAATCAATATTTTAATCATTGTCTGTCTCCCACCCCCAGTAAGCTCTGGCTTTCTCTACAATCGTCTGCATCGTATCCTCATCGGTGCAAGGATACTGGCTCTTAATCTCTGTATCCGCCGAAAATCCGCCCGTCCGCTGATAATAAATGCTGTAATCGCTTGCAACTGCAAGTTTGTGCTCCTCGTCCTCATAACTGTACTTTGCCAGCACGATGATATCTTTCAGCCCGTCCCCGTCAATATCGCGGCAGTTAATGCCCTTGAGCGCATACAGGTTATCGTACTCTCCCATCGGCAGCAGCGCCGACATGATATAATCCTGCTCATTGACAAGGTAGATTAAAAACACCTCATAGTCCGCAATGCGGTAGGTTCCCGGCACTACTTGGAGTTTGCCCAGTTTCCCAAATGTTCTGGTGTAGGACTGCTCTGTAATAATCTGAAACCCGTGCTGGCGCAGTTCCTTTAACGTCAGCGCGGTATACAGAAACTCTGTCGAGTCCCCGTCGCGGACAAACGCGGTAATCGACTTGGCATTTTTGTTCATGCCAAAGCGGTTGAGCTTGTCTGAAATCCTGTAATCCCTGTAAAAGCTAAGCTGATCTGCTCTCTGCAAAAGCACATCCCCCACTTTGTACCGCCTGCCGTCTGCGCCCTCGCAGACCGTGATAAGGATAATGTCTGTGCGCAGGTCGCCGTTTAGGTCCTGAAATGCCACTGAGGCAATCTCCTGCTTGGGCTGCTGCATCTGCCCGCGTATGCTGTTGTTCGTCTCAAGCTGGTCTGTACGGTACAAAATTGTGCCGTCTGCGTCGGCAAGAAACAGCGCAAGACGGTGGTACGTCCTGTCAAATGCCGGAATGACAGACAGCCCTGAGGAGGGTTCCGCTTCGATGGCATCACTGGGTTCTGGGGCGGTATCCAGCCCGGATTCTGTGACAGGTTCGAGCAAAATCTCCGGCTCAAATGGAAAAATCTGGCTCTCCACGATATCAAAACCGTTCCCGGAAATGTCACTTTTCGTTCCGATCGCGTTCAGGCGTGCCTGATAGGTCTCGTACAGAGCGCGGATATTGGAGGACTCTGGCTTGTCTGATGTTGTGTTTGCTGGTACTGTATCTGTAATATATTGCGGGAACGCTGTTGTGCCGGCTTCTGCAACGCTGGCTGGCAGATACAGTGCGGATAATGCTGCTGCAAAGAATAACGTGGCTGGGTTCATTTATCAGTTTTCCCCTTTCTCTTGTAATCAGTTTTATTTTGGTCTCTTGATGCCACCCTTTCGTTTCAATCCAAATCCATGCAGATAAATTTCAGGGATATTCACTCTCTCATCTGCTGTTTTCATAACGATTCCCAGTGTCATCAGCACTTCCATAATCTCTATGGCAGTCTTGCCCGGCAGTCTGCCTCTCTCTGTCTCTGGCCAGTTTTCTGGATTGAGGTATCCCAAAAACTCTTCCTGCTGCATGAGCATTGCCTTCTTGTCCAGCCTGCCAATTAAATTTTGCAGCCATTGATACTCTTCTTGTGTCAGTTCCTGAACTCTGTCAGCAGACACCTTAACCACTGCCCCCTGCAATCTAGTGGGAAGCAGCACCTGCTCATTTTCCAAGGCAGCTACATCTCCTCTGCTGTGAAGCATTTCCTCTGCGGCAAATGCAAAACATTTCAAAAAAGCTCTTGGTGCCATCTCTCCATTCGCATCTTGTATATGATTTGGAACCCATGCATAACTTACGCCCTTCTTTGCATTTTTTCCCATATACTGACCAATCATTTTCTCTGTTAAACGCCGAAATGCCTCCTCTGAATCTTCAGGTACATACCCTAATGCATCATACTTTTGCGGCTGTATCAAATCTGGCACACTTTTGAGATAAGCCTCCATTTCCCAGATTCCTGTATTTATCATTCTTTTTACCAGTAAACGGTAGAGTGAACGGACATCCCAATTCAGTTCAAGCCTGTATGCCCCCATCTTGGAAGCATCTACAAATTGAAGCGCTTTCGCCTTGTACAGATCACTGCGCAAAAATATCTTTGCCTTAATATTAGAAAAACGGCTGTTATGGCGATACCAGAAATCCAGCAGACTTCTGATATATCCAAATAAATCTTCATAATTACTGCAAATATGATCTAATTCATCATATACCATGCAGATATGGACGTCTCTTTTTTCAAGTATGGTATCTGTATGGTCCAAAAAACTTTCCCACTTTTCTTTAGCAGCATCTAGTATTTTCCACCATTTTGAAACTTCACTGCTATTTTCTATTAAAATATTCTTACTTTCAACCCCCAAGTATTGCTCAGCCAGACCCATAATATCTTGATCATGCTGAAACCGTTTTAAGAGTACAGCACAAGCCAGTCCTCCCCAAAAGGAATTAAGGTTCTCTGGATTCTCTTTTTTTAGCAATTCATCACAGACATTCGAAATGGGGAATGCCTTTGAGCCTTGTCCTTTTGCGATAAATCCAGTCAAGAACTCGCTTTCCTGTAACCGTGTGTAACGTTTTCTGTCTTTCTCACTAATTACATAGTCCAAACCGCCGCAGGAAGTCAGTATCCGAAAAAGTTCTGTCTTACCAGAACCTCGTCCACCAGTAATTAAAAATATTTTGGGGTCTGCCAGCTTACTGTAACTGCGCAAAGGCAAAAAATTGGGCAAAAGATTTTCTTCATCTTCCCCCGCACCATTTTCTGGCACACAGCCGCAAATGCCTTCCAATATCCTGCATTTTTCCTCAATTTCCATGCTTACCTCTCTCCAAACCAGCTTTTCATGCGCTCTGTAATCTTTTTATAATCTTCCCCTGTCAATATATTTTTATATGCATTTACTCTCTGATTGCGCTCCTGCCCGCCGTCCGAATACAATTCAATTCCCTGTAAGAGTTCATCATTGAATGAAATGAGTTCAGGATAATGAATTTCTCCTTCCGCCTCTATTCCGGGTATGCCGCTGTCTGTATCATAGTAATTCTCCACACAGACTGTATAGGCCTTCTTGATAAAATACTCCTTCGCAGGTATATAATTCGATGCAGTAGGTTTTGGGCACATGGTTCCAACCAGCATTACAGGAAAATCCTCCGTATGTCCTTCTGCTATGGTTCGAAGAACCTGTGTAATGCCGTCCCATGACTGTCTGCTGTCATTGCCGAACAATACGACTCCGTGAGGTAGCTGTGTCACCGTCACGCCTCCCATATCATGAAATCCTGCACGCGCATCTATCAATATATAATCAACTGCATAGCTTTCTTTAATATCCGTCAATAGTCTTGCCAAGGAATTTCTCATATATCCTTCTCTGTTATCCTGATAATCAATGCGCGCCAGTTTTTGCAGATAATGTCTATCTACCTTGCCAGCCGGCATCAAGTATAACTGGCCAGCCGACTCATCTAGTAACACAGGCTCTATATCCAGTACATAATCTGCAATATTGATTCCCTGACAAATCCCTTGCTCAATGAGATAATCCAGCACCCCTCTGTCAATCATTTCTTCGTCAAAAAACAGTGTAGCCAGCCCCGGTGCCTCGATATCTGTGTCCACCATCATTACATTCTTTCCCTGATTTACCAAGTTGAGTGCAATCCCAGCCAGCGCCGTCGTCCTTCCCATTCCTCCTTTAAACGAATAGAAAGTAACCACCTTTGTCCCTGTATTCATTATGGCCTCTTCATATGTCCACACGGATTCCAAACTCTCATTTTTACGAATCCAAGCCTTTTTCGCAATCGTCCTCTCAGCAATATAAAATGAAATTCCCTGCGCGGCGATCCACTCTGAACGTTCCTGTTCTATTAGCTGTACGATAATTTCCTCTCGTACCTGCACTCTTTTCTGCTTAGATGACAACTTTTTCCAATAAATCTTCCCACTAAAATATCCTGCCAAATTTTGCTTCAATATATTCTCTAAATTCTCTTGATCAATATCCGCAATCGGCTCCGTATTCTCCATCAGAAACGATATTTTTCCAAATACATCCCGAATCAAGCGTTCCACTGTATTTCTGCACAATTCAGCGTCATTCTTGGTATATATCCCATCCTTAAAATACCTTCTTTCAGGATGCCCTTTAAACAATACTTCTGGAACTGATATTGCAGACAATCTTAGTGCACTAGCCGGATCAATGATCGCTGTCAAACTCAGATTCCCGTCAAGTATCATCTTAATATCCTGAAACAAAATATCCCCATAATGACGATACTTCGTGCTGTCTCCATAAGAATTAATTTTATCCATGATTTTCTTTAGTGCACACTCTGCTGCAAATCCCTGCATACATACAGCATTGTCATATTCTTCCTGCTGTTCTAGTATCGTTCCATCAATCCAATGCCTGACTGCTGCCTCGTAAAATTCTTCGTCCCCCATTTATAATACTCCCTATTCTACTACATTCAACTCCATTTTTAGTATACTTGATACACCTTTTTTTCTCAACCCTATTCTCATGAATGCAACCTGAGAAATTTACTTGAAACTCTCCTCCCCCTGAAACTTCACCAGACAGTCCTTCCCGCAAAAAGCAATTCCATAGTTCCCAACAATCTCATACCCGTCGTCATACAGCTCTGCGGCGTACTGCTTCTCTGCAATCTGGCGCAGTGCCTCGTCCGCTTTTTTTTCCAGCTCTCGTACCTTCTTTGCCACCTTAAACTCCACGACAAACGCCTCTTTTCTGCGCGACACGGGCTTGACAAACAG
>KE159529.1:69825-140885 GCA_000403215.2 Lachnospiraceae bacterium A4 | reverse complement strand
CCCGTAAAAATACTTTCCTTGCTAATCCGCAGGCAGCCCGTGACCACCGCAAACTCAAGGCTGCTGTTGGTCTTTAGGGCCGCCTCAAAAAAGGAGCGTATGAAATCCATCATCTGCTGGTAGAAGCCGCGCAGATAGGCATTTTCAAGCGGGACATCATACTCGTCTATCAATATGATTACGTTCTTGCCATAATATTCTTGCAGACAGTTCGACAAAAACTGCAATGAACCGCAGTACTCGTCCAAAGATGCTTTTTCCCACATAATCCGCTCGTACTTGTCCTTATTCCCCTCTGATAATCTCGCCAGCACATAACTGTGCCGCTGGTACTCCATGGCAATCTGCCAAGCAATCTGTTTGCACGCGCTCTCAAAATCAGGGCGTTTTCCCGCCTTCAAGGTCATATGAATGACGGGATACTGCCCCATGTGCATCAGGTACGCTTCGCCTGCCTGCATGATGTCCAGCCCCTCAAACAGAGCGGTGTTGTCAATCTTTTTGCCATCTTTGTCACGCATATCCTCAAAGAAATATTGGAGCATACTCAGATTCAGCGTCTTGCCAAATCGCCTCGGTCTGGTGAAAAGATTCACAGACCCTTTCATATCGAGCAAATCCCGCATGAAGTTTGTCTTATCTATAAAATAATACCCGCGCGTCACAAGCATTTCAAAATCATCCACCCCGACAGGAAGCGGCCCTCAAACAGAGCGGTGTTGTCAATCTTTTTGCCATCTTTGCCGCGCATATCCTCAAAGAAATATTGGAGCATACTCAGATTCAGCGTCTTGCCAAATCGCCTCGGTCTGGTGAAAAGATTCACAGACCCTTTCATATCGAGCAAATCCCGCATGAAGTTTGTCTTATCTATAAAATAATACCCGCGCGTCACAAGCATTTCAAAATCATCCACCCCGACAGGAAGCGGTTTTCTGTGATATCCCATAGCCTTTCTCCTTTTTACAAACTCTTTTTCCTTAGTATACCGTCATTCTGTATCATTCGCAACCTTTGAATTTCAGAAACAACAACGTGCGAATCCTTCAATATCCAGTAGACTTTCCACCGCAGCCATGGTACAATGAACTACATAGTTTTAATCTTATCTTTATCCTGTTTGTACTAAATTGCAAACAATCATAAATATCCCTAAGGAGTGAATAGTGACAGATATGGAAACCCTAGAATCTAACAGACAGCTAGAACTTCATTTTCCTATGATGGAAAATGAAGAATATCAAAAAGCCCAAGATCAGGAGATTCAGCTTGGCATTGAACAGGGGCTGGACGTATCTCTCTATAAAAATCCCGAGTTTAACTGGCTACAGATGGAACAAATCCGGCTGGGACTCCGGGATAAAATAGACGCCTCTGTCTACGCCAATCCTGCCTACAACTATGAAACCATGCGCCAGCTCAGGCTTGCCATCTACTCAGAAATAGATCTTCTCCCCTATGTCCACAGAGGTTTTGCAGATGACGATCTGGAAGAAATCCGGCTTGCGCTGCTCAACTACCTTCCTCTGGACAAATGGTTATGGGATGGCATGTGCGCGCCGCAAATCCGTGAAATCCGAATCGGCTTGTGCGAGGAGCTGGATATTTCTGCGTACTGTAATCAGCAGTACAATTGGATGCAGATGCGGGAAATCCGTCTGGGACTGGAAAAGAAACTGGACATTGCCATCTATTCCAATCACCTGTTCAACCATGCGCAAATGCGTGAGCTTCGGCTGGGTCTGGAAGCTGGTCTCGATGTCTCTCCCTACCGCAGCTTGGTGTATTCTGCCACAGACATGAAGGAAAAGCGGCTCGCACAAATCAACCAGAAAAAATCAAACACCCCGTCCCAGCCCGCGAACAGCAAAAAGCCAGAAAAGGCAAACGGCAAAAAATCAATCTTTGACACATTAAACAAAAAAGAATTTGTGATCTCTGTGGAGGAAAACGGCAACAAAGCTTACGCTTACATTCCGTGGGTTCCGGGCAATGCCGTCACCAAGGAGGACATCTACCACGACTTAGAACGGCGCGGAATCGTCTATGGCATACGGCACGACGCAATCGAAAATTTGATTGACAAACGGCGTATGAACGAAAAGGTGCTGATCGCGGAGGGTATCCCAGCAAACCGCGGACAAGACGGATGGTTTGAATTTTTCGTGCGGCTTGACCTGCCGCGTATCCCTGCCCCCCTGCCAGATGGTAGTGTGGACTATGTCAATATCGAAGCCTTTGAAATGGTCGATGAGGGCGAGCGGATTGTGCTCTACCACCCTGCCCAGAAGGGCTCTATGGGAACAAACATCTACGGTGAATCCATTCATGCCGAAAACGGAACCGAGAAAAAACCGCTGCGCGGCGTCGGCTTCACCATCGAGCCTGACGGTGTGACCTACATATCTAAAATGAACGGAAAATTTGAGTTCGTCGGCGGGCGCATTCTGATCACCAACATGCTGGTGGTGCGCGAGGATATCACCGCTGTCACCGGTAAACTGGAGGTGGACGGCTCTGTCCATGTCATCGGCAGCATCTACTCCGGCGGCTACATCAAGGCGACAGGAGATATCATCATCGAGCACAATGTCGAGAATGCCCAGCTTTTTGCCGGCGGAAATATTATGATCAAAAAAGGAAGCTGCTCGAAAAAAGAATGCCTCATCGAAGCCGGCGGCGAAGTGTCGGGAAGCTTTTTTGAGGCAGCAAGCATCAATGCCGGCGGCGATGTCAAGGCAAACTACATTATGAACAGCAATATCAACACAAAGGGAAGGGTGATTGTTGCCGGAAACAAAGCGATTCTGCTAGGCGGCAAAATCTGTGCCATCAAGGGCGTGGACACCTACAATCTCGGCAACAGGCTGCACCTCAAGACAGTTTTGGACATCGGCAGAAATGAACTGTATGAAAAAGTGCAGGAACAGTATGCCATAGACAGAGCACAGCTTATAGATGAACTGGATGCGCTGGAGAAAGTGCGAAACAAAATCCGCATGCTGTGCGCTGCGGGCAAGGAAGTTCCCGAGGACCAGCAGCGCAAAATTTACGCTGCGATTGAGGTCAAGACCCAAAAACTGGCAGAGCTGGACGGTGAGGCGTCAAAGTTAGCCAATCTGACAGAACAGACCATGAAAGAACCCATCCGCGTCAGAGGAAGAGCTTACGAGGGCAGTATGATCACAATCAACGGTATCTCCTATATTCTTCCTTCGGAGGTGAGAAGAATTGTCTTTAAGCTCCGAAACAAACAGGTTGTTATGACAAGTCTGTAGCAGGAGACTGTCAATCAAAAATATCATAGAAAGAATGGTAAAATCATGAATCGCGATACTATTTTAATATTCGAAGACAATGCTATTGACCGAGAAATCTTAGTGGAACTATTCCGGTCTGAGTACAAAATACTGGAAGCAGAAAACGGCAGAGCGGGCATCGCACTCTTAAAGGACAACATTGCTTCCATCGCAGTCGTCCTGCTTGACAATCTGATGCCTGTAATGGATGGTTTTCAGGTACTGGAACACCTGAAGGAAAAAAATATCCTAAACAGAATCCCGTTCATCATGATCACAAGTGAAAATTCCCACGATGTCGAGCGAAAAGGCTACGAGTACGGCATTGTCAGCTATATCATAAAGCCTTATCAACCCGATGTCGTCAGGCAGGTTGTCCGCAATGCGATCGGCTGGTTCCAGTACAAAATGCAGCTTGAAATGATGGTCAAAAAACAAAATATCAATATCCAGAAACAAAACAGCCTGTTGAAACAGCAGGCAAAAAAACTCAACCACATCAATGAAATTCTCATTGATTCAATGAGCAACATTGTAGAGTTCAGAAATATGGAATCCAAGCAGCACATCAAAAGGATTCGGGAGTTCTCCCTGTGTCTCGGCAAAAGCGTTATGAACCTCTATCCCGAATACGAACTTACGCCTGAGAAACTGGTACAGATTGGCTGGGCTTCCTCCCTCCATGATATCGGGAAAATCGCAATCTCAGACAGCATTATCCTAAAACCCGGCAAGCTGACACCCGATGAATTTGAGCTCATCAAATCCCACACCACCAAGGGTTCCGAAATCATTCAGCACCGGATTCGCCTGAATGACCGCGCAATCTATGAGTACGCATATGATATCGCCAGACACCATCATGAAAAGTATGACGGAAAAGGCTATCCCGACGGGCTCAAGGGTGATGAGATCAGCATCGCCGCACAGATTGTCTCCCTCGTGGACGTCTATGATGCACTGACCTCCAAGCGCGTGTACAAGGACGCCTACGAGCCAGACACGGCTTTCCAGATGATTCTCAACGGGCACAGCGGCACATTCTCGCCGAAGCTGTTAAAAGCCTTTGCCGAAGTACGCTCAGAGATTGAACGCCTCCTATCGATGTATCCTGACGAGGAATAAGAACCCTATGCGAAACCGTATCAAAAAAATACTCCAACAGGAAACGGTACTCACTGCCGCCTTTGTACTCGCTGTCGTCTCCGCGCTAATTGTCCCGCCAGATGAAGCCTATCTCGGCTACATAGACTGGAATACACTGCTGCTGCTGTTTAGTTTGATGGCTGTCATGGCTGGTTTCCAGAAGCTTGGCATCTTCAAGGCAGTCGGCAGAAGGCTGCTGTCCAAGACCGGAGACACCAGACAGCTTTTGCTGGTATTGGTTTTCCTGCCCTTTTTCTTCAGTATGCTTATCACAAACGATGTGGCACTGATCACCTTTGTGCCGTTTGCCATCATTGTACTGCGCCTTTCCCAGCAGGAAAAACTGCTTGTTCCCCTCGTTGTCCTACAGACGCTCGCCGCCAATCTCGGGAGTATGCTGACACCGATGGGAAACCCGCAAAACCTCTATCTCTATGCGAAAGCCGGTATCAGCCTCACTGCATTTTTGCAGTTGATGCTGCCCTACACAATCGCGTCGGGTCTTTGTCTGTTTGCGGGAATCCTGATGATCAAAAAGGAGGCACTGAACTCCTTGGCGCTAACCACAGACTCTTTTTCTAAAGAGTCTGCGCAGGGGGAAAGCACTCTCCCAAAGTTCATCTGCTATAGTGTTGGCTTTCTTCTCTGCCTGCTGTGTGTCGCCAAGCTGCTTGCGCCAATCGTCGCTGCTGCAATCATTTTATTTTTCTTGCTGCTCACCGACAGCGCACTGCTAAAAAAGATTGACTACAGCCTCCTTGGCACCTTTGTCTGCTTTTTTGTCTTTATCGGCAATATGGGACGCATCGAGCATTTCTGCACGCTGCTTGCGCGTCTCCTCACAGGGCACGAACGCATTGTGGCAGTCCTCTCCAGCCAGATCATCAGCAATGTCCCCGCGGCTCTGCTTCTCTCTGGCTTTACAGACAAGTATCCGCTGCTCATTGTCGGCACGAACCTCGGCGGCCTCGGGACGCTGATCGCCTCCATGGCAAGCCTGATCTCCTACAAGCAGGTTGCCCGCGAATATCCCGCTCTCAAGGGAAAATATTTTGGCAGCTTCACCTGCGCAAACCTTGTCATGCTGGCAGTCTTACTGGCGTTATCTGTATTCCTTTCCAAATAAATCATGAATTTAGAACTTTTTTCATTTTTTGTCATATTTTATAAATAAGTGAGCAAATTTTATCAAACAGCTTTGTGTAAAGTTTGCTTAAAAATCTGGAGGTTCGATATGACAAAATTTGATATAGCAATCTTAGGCGGCGACCGGCGGACTGCGTGCATGGCCCCCATTTTCGTTGAAAAAGGCTACCGCGTCGTATGCTTTCGCACTGTGCCGGTGCCATGCAGCCCATCTATAAAATCCAAAATCAGTTTTACCGACTCACTGCGCGAAGCCCTTGACTCTGCACCGATCCTCATCGGCGGCATTCCGTTTGCAAAGTCCGACTGCCTCTATTGTGAGGGCAGCGCCTCCAACCTCAATCTCTCCGAAATACAGCGCAGCATCCACAAACATCAGAAAATCTTTGCGGGTGTTATCCCTGAAGATTTCCGCCGAACCTGCGAGGAGCGGGAAATCAGTTGTTATGACTTTATGCGCGATGAGCCCATGACGCTCTACAATGCCGTCTCCACCGCGGAAGGCGCCATTCTCGAGGCGCTGCTGCACAAAGACACCAACATCCATATGAGCAGCACGCTGGTGCTGGGCTTCGGCAGGTGTGGAAAGATTCTCGCAGACCGTCTGAGCGGGCTGCACGCCTGTGTCACCGTGTGCTCGAATGACGCAAACGAGCTTGCTCTTGCCTGCGCACTCGGTTTTGAGACGCTGCACCTTTCGAATCTGTGGCGCAAAATCTGCTGTTTCGAATATATTTTCAACACGATCCCTGCCTGTGTCCTAAACCGCAGATGTCTGGAAAAAGTATCCTCGAACGCGGTAATCCTCGACATCGCTTCCAACAAATCCGGCGCCGACTATGAGACTGCGGAAAAATTAAATATCAACATTCACTTCTGTCCGGGGCTCCCCGGAAAATACGCTGGTGAAAGCTGCGCAAAATACCTGACGGACTATGTGATCAATAGAATATAGCATGGAGGTTTGAATGATATGGACATCAAAGGAAAAAAAATCGGTATCGCACTGACCGGCTCCTTTTGTACCTTTGAGAAAATGTTTACAGAACTACAGAACCTAAAAGAAGCTGGCGCGGACATCTACCCGATTATGTCCGACGCCTCACAGACCATCGAAAGCCGCTTCGGAACACCTGACACCTATGTCACTAAAATAAAAGAGATAACCGGAAAGGACCCGATTATCTCCATTCCCGGCGCAGAGCCCATCGGTCCAAAAGCCTATCTCGACGCGCTGGCAATCCTTCCCTGCACAGGAAACACTGCCGCAAAACTCGCAAACGGCATCACCGACACCCCGGTACTGATGGCGGCAAAGGCGCATATGCGCAACAACAAGCCGCTTGTCATCTCCATCTCGACCAACGACGGACTCGGCATGAACCTCAAAAATATCGGTCTGCTGTGCAACAGCAAAAACATCTACTTCGTCCCATTCGGGCAGGATAACTACAAGACAAAGCCAAACTCTCTGGTCGCGCATGTCGAGCTGCTGCTCCCGACCTTGGAAATGGCACTAGAGCACAAGCAGTACCAGCCAATCCTCAAGGATTATCTTGACTGAAATAGATGGAAAGTGATAATAAATTGGAAAGGACTTTCATAAAATGTGTGGAATCGCAGGCTTTAGCAGCTTTCATTTCAACTATAAGGAGGAATCCGCAAGATGGTTTTCCACGCTGCAAACGATAAATACCTGCCAGCACCACCGCGGGCCTGACGAAAACGGACTGTATCTGTCAAGAAACTGCGGGCTCTCCCACACCCGCCTGTCCATTCTGGACCTCGCGTGCGGGAAACAGCCCATGGCAAGGCAGCTCGGAAACCAGCGTGCAGTCATCGCCTACAACGGTGAGATTTACAACATGCCCGCACTCCGCCGGGAACTCGAACAGGAGGACATTGTCTTTGAAACAACCTGCGATACAGAAGTGATTCTGATGGGGTATCTTCTCCACGGCACTTCCTATGTGACACGCCTAAACGGTATCTTTGCCTTTGCCATATTTGACGAAACAAGACAGCGACTGTACCTGTTTCGCGACAGACTCGGTGTAAAGCCTTTGTTTTACACCCACTTTCGCAACACCCTCATCTTTTCCTCAGAGCTGAAAGGAATCCTGTGCTATCCTGAATTTAAGGCGCAGGCAGACCGCGACGGACTCTGTGAGATTTTCGGTCTTGGCCCTGCAAAGACTTACGGAAAGGGTGTTTTCAAAAATATAGATGAGCTGCTGCCGGGACATTATCTGGAATATTACGGCTCTGATTACGCCACGACATGCTACTGGAAGCTTGAGAGCCATCCACACGAGGAGGACTGGCAACAGACAGTCGAGAAAACCCGCTATCTGGTCACAGACGCCATCAAAATGCAGATGCTCTCCGATGTGCCTGTCTGTACCTTCCTGTCGGGCGGTGTGGACAGCAGTCTTGTCACAGCGGTATGCAGCAGCGAGCTTCGAAAGCAGGGAAAGAAGCTCGATACATACTCCTTTGACTTCAAGGACAACGACAAAAACTTCAAGGCAAACGCATTCCAGCCCTCTCAGGACAGACCTTGGGTAGATCAAATGATTGCCTACTGCCACACAAACCACCAGTATCTTGAATGTGCCAACGCCGATTTGTACGACTATCTGTTTGAGGCGGTGGACGCCAGAGACCTGCCATGCATGGCGGATGTCGAGGCCTCCATGCTCTACTTCTGCAAGCGGGTTGCCGCCAATCATAAAGTAACCCTGACCGGCGAGTGCGCGGACGAAATTTTCGGCGGTTATCCGTGGTTTCACAAGAAAGAATGCTTTGACGCCGACACTTTCCCGTGGTCGATGGACTTCTCGCCGCGCACCATGCTCTTGAAAGACAGCGTGCTCGAACTGCTGCCACTAGAAGAATACGCGCACGCCGCATACGCCAAAACCATCTCCGAAGTTCCTGTGCTGGACGGGGAAAATAAAGAAGAAACACGCAGACGGGAAATCTCTTATTTGAATCTCAAATGGTTTATGCAGACCCTTCTCGACCGCATGGACCGCACGAGTATGCACGCAGGTCTGGAGGCGCGCGTCCCATTCGCAGACCACCGCATCGTGGAATATCTCTGGAATGTACCGTGGTCTATGAAATGCAAGGACGGTGTCGTCAAAGGGCTGCTGCGCGCCGCCGCGGACGGACTGCTGCCGGGTGAAGTCCTGTACCGGCGCAAGAGTCCCTACCCCAAGACATATGACCCCGCCTACGAAAATCTGCTGCGCACCGCAATCATCGAGACGCTTTCCGACACGCGCGCACCGCTGCGCGAATTGATCGACATGAGCAAAGTGCTCGACTATATCAGCCAGCCCTCCGACTATGGCAGACCCTTCTACGGGCAGCTTATGGCAGGTCCGCAGTTGCTGGCATATCTCTTGCAGGTGAATTACTGGCTGAAAAAATATGATGTGGCGTTGCTGCTGTAACTACTTTCAGCGGACGGCACAGTGACCAGCGGCAAACGGCTTCCACTTCGCCGTTTGCCGCGCTTGATGCTCTACACCAAATAAAAACCATTGTCGGTTGAAACTTCCTTATGTGAAACAGTCTTATATCCCTTATGTTCATAAAAGCAGGCAGCACAAAGTGAAGCGTCCAGTATCGCTACATTATGTTTCGCAGATATTTCTTCTTCAAGCCGCTGCATTGTATCGCATGAATATCTCAAATCCAGCGTTACTTGCCACAATATCTGCGGATTTAATCATAAATGGTACTGCTGATGAGATTATGAAAGAACGCAAAACGGAAATATTATACTGCAATCAAATTGTAAATGAAATGCGAAACGGTTACATCGTTGAAAGTAAACTTACTTGCCAAATCCAGTATTTACTCTTACCCGATTACTTCACAGGAAAAAGTTTTGAAATCTACGCGTTACAAGCAGGTGTACAAGTATATGGCGCCGAAAGATTTACAGTCGGTAATAAACCTGCTGATAAAACTGCAAGAATTTCAGTCATAACGCACCCAACCATCAATGACTTAACAGAGGGGATACAGCGCCTAAAAAAGTATTATCATAAAGAATAGAATGCGCGTTGTTTTCGGTGGGGCGATGTGCTATACTTGTAACCAACAAAATCGACATTTGGAGGCGGGAATACTATGATAAAGCATATATGTATGTTTACATTAAAAGAGGATAATAGAGAAAAGAATATTATTGAATTTTTTGAAAGAGCTGAAAAGTTAAGAGAATTAGAGATAATAAAACAATTTAATATAGTTAGAAATGCGGAAAGAACACCAGTTTCCAATTATGATGTTGCTTTAATTTTTGACTTCGATACAGTAGAAACATTAGAGGAGTACCAAAAATCACAACAGCACATGGAATTTGGAGAATTTGTATCTTCCATTAGAATTGATAGAGCTTGTATTGATTATGAAATTTGATTTAGCTAAAAATTCCAGTTTATACGCTTTTTCAATAACTTTCCCTTGTTTTTGCCCTTATGTGCAGGTTACAAGGGAAAGTTTTTATTTCTGTTGGACGTTTCAGCACAATCGATGAGGTTGATCCGGCAATAGGTTTGATTAACAGAATATCATTGACGATCATTGCACAGCTTGAGGAAACACCACACTAAACCGTGTCCCCAGCCCCTCGCGGCTCACGATGTCATAATACCCCTGATGTTTATCCACAATCCACTTGGCGATTGACAGTCCAAGTCCGGTGCCGCCTGTCTTGCTGTTTCGCACGCTGTCCGCCCTGTAAAAGCGGTCAAAGGCGTGCGTGACGTCCTCCTGCGACATGCCGATTCCGTTGTCCTGTATCCCATAAAACGGCGAGCCGTCTTTCCATGCGCCCACGCGGAGCAGAATCTCCTCCCCCTGTTTGGTGTACTTTGCCGCATTGTCAATCAGGATTCTTGCAGACTGTTTTAGCATATCGCTGTCCCCGTACACCTCGACAGTCTCTGTCTCCTCAAAGCGGTATCGGTGCTTTTCGTCGATCATGAGTGATTCCTCGTAGACCTCACGCATGATACTGTTTAGCTCGTGCTTCTTCATGTCAAGGTTTTGCCGGTTAGAGTCCCCGCGCGCCAGAAACAAAAGCTGCTCCACTAACTTCTGCATATGGTTGGATTCATTTTTGATCGCCTCGATGGATTCTTCAAGGATTGCCGTGTCCTTTTTCCCCCATCGATCGAGCATGTTGACGTATCCTTGTATCACGGCAATCGGGGTGCGCAGCTCATGGGAGGCGTCCGACACAAACTGCGTTTGCTGCTTGTAGGAGGCGCGAATGCGCTCTAGCAGACCATTCAGGGCTGTCTCGATGCCCTGCAAATCCTTGTCGTGCATGTGGATACCATTTTCCATAGCCTCCACCTTGAGATTGGAGATCGCATCTTCCAGATTGTGATACTTCGTCTCATCAAACGCTATCTCGCTGAGCTCCTGCGCCCGCGCTGCAATCTGATTCAGCGGCCGCAGTTCCCTGCGCACCTGCCCCGTCCCGGAAAACGCCATCATAATCAGATCAAGAAGCTGCGCCGCAATGAGAATCACACCGCCCATGCGCAGCAAATTAAGCCACACGCCAGCCGGAATCTGATACAATACTTGCCCTGAGCCGTCCGACACTGTATAGAGCGCCTTCCAAAAATCTATCTTATACGAAAATTCTCTCGTATAACGAAAGGAAAAGTTCCCTGCCATCTGCAAATCCATACCCACGATAAAAATCCCTGCGAGCAGTACAAACACAAGCACATCTGTTGTGATATAGGTCATAAACAAACGCCCCATATAATTCAGATTAATCTTTCTGGCTATGGAAGTCACCCGCACGGTATCAAACGGTCTTTTTTTCTTCTTTTCTTTCATGCCCACTCCCATCTGCCCACTTCGGCGGGCTTACGAATCAAGACTTTCTTATGTTATTCGTCTTTGATACAATATCCCACACCTCGCACGGTCTGGATAATCTTCACTTGATACACATCATCTATTTTACTCCGAAGATACCGGACATACACGTCGATGATATTCGTCTCGCCCATATAGTCATATCCGCACACCTTTTCAAGAAGCGTATCTCTCGAAATCACAATATTTTTATTCTCCAGTAACACGCGCAGCAGTTCAAACTCCCGGTGCGTCAGCTCGACCTGCTGCCCGTCATAGCTGACCTCATAGCGCTGCACATCCATACAGAGCTTTCCGATACCAAGCTGGTTTTTGTCTGCACTGGGCGCGCCGCCGCGCTTTTTGAGCACTAAGCGGATACGTGCAAGCAACTCCTCGATGGCAAACGGTTTTGTCATGTAGTCATCTGCACCGCCGTCAAGGCCGGCAACTTTATCCATCACCTCATCGCGCGCCGTGAGCATAATGACAGGTATGTCAGAATTTTTGCGCAGGCGCCGAAGCACCTCAAATCCATTTAGCGCAGGCAGCATCACATCGAGCACCACCAAATCCGCCTTGCCGCTCAGCGCCTTCTCAAGCCCCTCTCTGCCATTGACCGCCTTCATGACCTCGTAGCCCTCATGCAAAAGCTCCAGCTCCAGAAAACGCCCAATCTTCTCCTCATCCTCCACGATCAAAACTGTAATTGCCATCTCTTCCTCCTTTTTTCCTTGGGACTGCTGCGTGCACGCGCGCCAAACGTCCGTGTGCATAAAAATGCACGAAAGACTGACTATCCGTAATAGTCAGCCCGTTTCCTGTGCAAATAATATTAGTTCTCCTCGTCCTTTACTGTGCCGCCAAACTCATTCTTGATGCTCTCCGCCGCTTCTGCCGCACTGTCCATCGCCCTGTTGATATCAATGTCCACGCTTCTCACATCCGGTCCGCAAAACTGATATCTCATATCAAAGAACAATCCGACCACCAGCAGCGGAACAATCACCCAGAATGAGAAGATCAGCAGCACTACCAATAGGGTAATCGGCATACGGAAAATTTCCTTGTTGTCACGCTCCACGCAGAAGCTGTTGTTGTTGCCTTTTTCGATCAGCCCAAGACACCAGTCCCCGAACCGTTTCAGTTTGTCAGAAAAGGTTGATTTGCACTCCTTCTCATCCACCTCAATCTTTACTTTCTCGGTCTGTGTCGTGTAGCTTGACTGCTCTGGCCCATGTACTTTTCCGGCCTGCTCCAAGTAGATCATCGCGTCGAGGATATCCCAATTGCTGTTCTCGAGTGCCTGCTTTGCCTCCTCATATGTCACGTTTGCATGTTCTCTTAATTTTTCTACCTTTTCAAAATTATCCATTTTTTTCTCTCCTTTTTGAATGTTTATGTTCTTTAACCAGTGTCTTTGTGCTGCTGCTCACTGTTGATGATATTACTATAAACAATCAAAATTAATCAAAAATACTGTTTCGATTAAAAACAGATTAAAAGTTGACAATCCATTCCTATACGTTATAATGAGGCATAGCAGCCCAAAAATCATGATTTCGATTCGCATCATGTGAGAAGAACAAGAACGGGGAATTATTATGAAACTTTACCTAGCCCCTATGGAGGGGATCACTACCTATATTTACAGAACGGCTTACTATCATTACTTCGGCGGCATCGACAAGTACTTCACGCCGTTTATCGCCAGCAAAAAGCTGAACCGGCGGGAGTTGAACGAAATCCTGCCCGAGCACAATCAAAATCTGAATGTCGTGCCGCAGATTCTGACAAACCGCGCGGACGAATTTTTATTGATTGCGGGGAAAATTGCCGAATACGGCTATCAGACCGTGAATCTCAACCTCGGCTGTCCATCTGGCACTGTCGCTGCCAGAAAGCGCGGCGCAGGGTTTTTGAGTGTGCCCGATGCGCTGGATTGCTTTTTATATGAAATATATGAGAAGTCTCCTGTGAAAATTTCCATCAAGACACGGATTGGCATCGAATCCATCGAAGAGTGGGCGCGCATTCTTGAAATATACCAAAAATATCCAATAGATGAGCTGATTATCCACCCTCGCCTGCAAAAAGAATTTTATCAATACAAACCGCACGCAGAAGCCTTTGAAGCCGCTTTGGCGGCACCGCCCAAGTTTCCGCTGTGCTACAATGGAGATATTATTTCAGTAAAAAGCTGTGAAGCCCTGCTGGACAGGCTGCCGCAGACGGACTGCATGATGATCGGGCGCGGTATTCTCAAAAATCCGGCGCTGCCCGCACAAATCCGGCGCATGACACAATCAACGATTGATACAGCGATCGGTCTACAATCGCACCAAGCACCCCAGCAGCCAAGTCTACCGCCAGACGATGCTGTAGGTGCTGTGTCCGAAGCGCTTCGCAAAGAAACCCTCAAAGCCTTTCACGATGAAATCTTTGAGGGTTATGCCGCCCAGATGCCGGGAGAGACGCCCACCCTTTTCAAGATGAAGGATTTGTGGACATACCTGATCGCGTGCTTTGCCTCCGCTGACAAACACTTAAAGAAAATCCGCAAGGCATCTAATTACACAGACTATAAGATTGCGGTCAATCACCTTTTCCGGGCGTGCGAACTTGTGTCCGCCAGTCCTTAATCTGCTCTAGCCGCTTCTTGTACGCAGCCTCCTGCCCCTGTGTGGTTGGCTGATAGTACTGTCTGTCCAGCAAAGAATCTGGCAGACACTGCATATGCGCGATCTTCTCCTCTGTGTCATGGGCGTACTGATATCCTTTTCCGTAGTCCAGCGCGCCCATCAGTTCCGTGACAGCATTGCGTATCACGAGCGGCACTGGTTCGGCAAGCTGCTCTGCGGCGTCGAGCTTTGCATGTTCATATGCCATGTAGAGTGCGTTGGACTTCGGCGCCAGCGACATGTAGACGACCGCCTGTGTCAAGTGCACACTGCACTCCGGCATACCGATGAAATGACATGCCTGATATGCCGCCACGGCAATTGAGAGCGCCTGCGGGTCCGCAAGCCCCACGTCCTCACTCGCAAAACGCGTCACGCGCCTCGCCACATAGAGCGGGTCTTCGCCGGCTTCGAGCATTCGGGCAAGCCAGTACACCGCAGCGTCCGGGTCCGAATTGCGCATGGATTTGTGCAGCGCGGAGATCAGATTGTAGTGCTCCTCTCCCTTTTTATCATACAGTAAGGACTTCTTGGCAGTGCACTGTTCTAACGTCTCCTCGGTGACTGTGACTGCCCCGTTTTCGTCAAGCTCGCCGTTCAAAACAACCATTTCGAGCGTTGATAGCGCCGTTCTCGCATCGCCATTGGCAAAGTTTGCGATCGCATGAAGCATCTCATCGGAAATACACACCTGCTGCATACCAAAGCCCCTGCAATCCGTGAGCGCACGCGACAGCAGCATCGTCAGCTCGTCCTCGGTGAGCGCATGAAGCACAAACACCTTGCAGCGCGACAAGAGCGCGCTGTTAATCTCAAACGACGGATTCTCTGTCGTCGCGCCAATCAATATAATGCTGCCCTTCTCCACAAACGGCAGAAAAGCGTCCTGCTGTGCCTTGTTAAACCGATGAATCTCGTCCACGAACACGATTGTCCGCTCGCCAAAACGGCGGTTCTGCTCTGCCTGCTCCATCACTGTGCGGATTTCTTTGATTCCGCTCGTAACTGCTGAGAAATCAATAAAGGCAGATTTCGTCCTGCCTGCAATAATCCGCGCCAGCGTGGTCTTGCCTACCCCCGGCGGCCCCCAGAATATCATGGAGGAGACTTGATCGCTCTCAATTAAACGGCGCAGTACTTTCCCTTTGCCGAGCAGATGCGTCTGCCCCGCATATTCTTCCAAAGACTGAGGACGCAGCCGCGCCGCAAGCGGCTGCGGCTGCTCCCTGTCAAATAACGTCATCTGTTCCATAATTGATTCAAATCCAACTTATTCAATAGAAGAAACACAGTTGTACATCAGCATCGCAATGGTCATCGGACCCACCCCGCCCGGAACCGGCGTGATCGCACTGGTGTGCGGTGCTACCTTCTCGTAATCAACATCGCCGCAGAGTTTGTTCTGCGCATCACGGTGAATCCCGACATCAATGACAACAGCGCCTTCTTTTACATAAGAGTCATCTACAAACTTCGGCTTTCCGACTGCCACGACCAGAATATCCGCCTGCTTTGTGAGTTCCTTGAGATTCTGTGTGCGTGAATGGCAGACGGTGACAGTGCCATTTTCCCGCAGCAATAAAAGCGCCATCGGTTTTCCTACAATGTTGCTGCGCCCAATCACGACACAGTGTTTTCCTGCGATTTCAATTTGAGAGCGCTTTAGAAGCTGGATAATGCCAAGCGGCGTGCACGACACAAAGCCCCTGCTGCCCACGCAGAGCGCCCCCACACTTTTCTCATGAAATCCATCGACGTCCTTCTCCGGCGCAATGGTCTGAATGACCTTCTGTTCATCAATCTGCTTGGGCAATGGGAGCTGTACTAAAATGCCATTCACGGCATCGTCGGCATTCAGCTTTTTCACAAGGTCTAACAACTCCTGCTCCGTCGTCTCCTCCGTCAGCTCATAAGATAACGATTCAATGCCAATGTAGGCACACGCCTTTTTCTTGTTGCCGACGTACACGCTAGACGCCGGGTCGCTGCCCACTTGTATCACTGCCAGACAGATTGTTTTTCCCTGTGTTTTGAGCGCTGATACTTTTTCTTTTAGCTCGTCCTTAATTTCCTGCGAAATTTTCTTTCCGTCTATGATCTGAAACATCAAAGTGCCTCCTAGTCTTTTTCTAAGCTTTTTTTATTTCTTGCGCAGAACCAGATGCTGCGGCAGACCATTGACCATAAACGGCTGATAATCCCCTTGAATCAGCGGCTCGATGTAATTGATAAACTCATCGGTCACATAGTTGCCTTCTCTGTTTACCCAGTTTCTCGGAACGACCTTCTCATTGTTGGCAATGCGATGTACATCATAGATGCCCGCAGCGCTCATGTAAGGGTCGTCGGACACGCGGTCAATGACCACCATCTTCCCTGTATCGCCCTCGTCGGCTGCCTTCACCGCAGCACCGCCGACCATAAATGCCTCGTTGACATCGACGCGCGACGCCATGTGCGACGCACTTCTTTGCAGTGTCGAAAACTCAATACTGCGCGTCTTGCAGCCAATCTCAGCGCCAAGATAACCCGCCAGATAAGCCGCTGTTCCCTGCAATTGCTTATGGCCAAACGCATCCACATAATCGGCGCCGCCGGACAGCTCACAGACATATCTGCCGTCAGCAAGCTTGATGCCCTCTGAGACTGCGATGATGATAGACTCTTTCTTTTTCAATAAATCCTGTACTTTTTTGAGGAATTTATCAATGTCAAACGGAATCTCCGGCAGGTAAATCAAATCCGGTCCGTCGCACTCCTCCGTCTTTGCCAGTGCGGTTGCGCCGGTGAGCCATCCTGCGTTGCGCCCCATGACCTCGATCACGGTGATCATCGTCTTTTGGTAGGTCAGTCCCAGCGCGTCACGAATCACTTCCTTGGTTGACGCCGCGATATATTTTGCGGCGCTTCCAAAGCCGGGCGTGTGGTCTGTCAGTGCAAGGTCATTGTCGATCGTCTTGGGCACACCCAGAAACTTCTGCGTATAGCCTTTCAGGATTGCATAGTCTGACAGCTTCTTGATGGTATCCATGGAGTCGTTGCCGCCGATATAGATAAAGGTCTCGATATCCAGTTTGTCCAGTATATTGAAAATCTTGTCATAAATATCCGGGTTTTCGTGAATATCGGGAAGTTTAAAACGGCATGAGCCCAAAAATGCCGACGGTGTGCGCTTTAGCAGTTCAATATCCATATCCGAATGAATCTGTGTGGACAAATCCACATACTGCTCATCGAGAAATCCCTGAATGCCGTGGAGCATTCCGTACACCTTGTGAAAACCTCTCTCCTTCGCGGTCTTGTACACGCCTGCCAGACTGGAATTGATGACCGATGTCGGTCCTCCTGATTGTCCTACGATGATGTTTCTTTTCTTGGCCATTGTTGTTGCCCTCCTTTTCTTATACTTCTATATTCCTAACACGTTGCCCCGCCTACGACGTTTTTCTTCAAAACCGCCTCGCGGTCAATCGCATGATGTAACAGTTTTTCCTGCACATAGTCAAATCCCAGCCGGTCGATGGTGTCCGCAAAGCGCTCCCCGGAATTTCCCTCGTCGCGGAAAAATAAGATCGCGCGCTCTACCAGATCAATCACTTCCTCCTCCGAGGTAAACAGCTTGTCGAGCATATGTCCCTGTGCCACCTTCTTGCCCCAGCGGCCGCCGATGTAAATCCGATAACCGGCTGCGGACTCATTTACTGCGCCAAACGGGCACTTGTTGACACAGCGTCCACAGTGGTTGCACGCCTCCGCGTCAATCTGTATCTTTCCCTCCTGCATCTGCGCGACATGAATCGGGCATCCCTTCTCCACCTGACACACACTGCAGCCGCGGCACTTCGATAAATCAATCTCCGGCACGCGCTGTCCGACGATGCCAAGATCGTTCAAATCCGGTTTCACACAGTTATTCGGACAGCCGCCGACTGCAATCTTGAACTTGTGCGGCAGGGAGACATCATGATAGCCCTCGTAATACAGGTCATGCAGCTTCTGTGAGAGATCAAACGTGTCAATCAGACCATACTGGCAAGTCGTCCCCTTGCAGGAAACCACAGGACGCACTTTAGAGCCGGTGCCGCCGGTCTCCAACCCTGCCTCTGCCAGAAATGCGCGCACATCATCAATGCTGTCATACGGCACGCCTTGGATTTCCAGTGTCAGACGCGTGGTCATCGTCACCTCGCCTGTGCCAAACTTTTCCGCCGCCTCGGCAATTTTTTTCTGCTCGTCCGCCGTAATCTTGCCGTTTCTCGTGATAACACGCACATTGAAGATATCGTCATAGCGCTTATCCTGCAGGCAGCCAAGCCCCTTCACGCGCTTGATGTCCTCCGGTGAGAGCTTTCTGCCATTTCGCGGCACCCGAACATCGTTGAAGGTGATGCCGCCCTCCAAGACAAGGGTGTTTGTGTAGCCAAGCGCTTTCAGGCGGTTCTGTAAAAAGTATCCCCGCTTGCCCTTTGCGCACACAAGCAGCAGCTTTGCATCTTTGTCCAGCCCCTCGATCGGCGCTGTCACTTTGGAGAGATTCACCCATTTTGCATTTGGAATTGTTGCCGCTGGCAGGGCGTCCAATACGGTGTACTCCTTCGCCGCACCCGAAGCGTACTCTGACGGGCTCATGCTCTCAAGCACGCCGTCCAGCTTGTTTTCCAGTATGTAGCATGCCGTGACAAACGGATGGATTGCGGTGGAGAACGGCGGCGCATAGGCAAAATCCATCGTGTCAAAATCATCCAGCTTCATTCCCTGATAAATTCCTGTCACTGCGATGTCCACCATCTTGTCAACCGCCCCTGCGCCAAGCACCTGTATGCCGAGCAGTCTGCGGCTCTTTGTCTCTGCGGTAAGCTTGACGATAAAGGAGGAGGCGCCGGGATAGTAATGCGCTTTGTCATCCAGCACACAGACAACAGATGTCGCCTCCAGCCCAGCCGCTTCTGCCTGCTCGTGCGTCAGACCTGTCCTGCCGCCATTGAGCGTGGGCAGCAGACGCACAACACCAGTCCCCAGACAGCCGCCATAGCCATTGCCCTGATTATGCAGCTTCTTTGCCATTGCGCGGGCGGCAAGGTTGGCTGTCGAGCCCATTGCAGACCACTGCGGTTTGCCGGTCAGCGCATTTTTGACCATCGCACAGTCCCCCACCGCATAGATGTCTGCGAGGTTTGTCCGCATTTCCTCGTCCACCAGAATCGTGTCCTTGAACATCTCAATCCCTGAATCCTTCAAAAATGCGGTTGCCGGCCGCACACCGATCGCAAGAATGACGAGCTCTGCTTGCAGCGTGCCCCCGTCGGTGGTGACACTCTCCACGTGGTCTCCTCCGTTGATTCCCCTGAGACTCACAGAGGTCAGTACACGCATTCCGCCCGCCTTGAGCTGGCGTTTGGCATATCCAGCCATGTCCGCGTCAAAGGCATTTGGCATAATCTGCGGCGCGGCGTCGATCACGGTCACGTCCAGCTTCATCGCAGCGAGGTTCTCCGCCACCTCAAGCCCGATAAAACCAGCGCCGCACACCACCGCACGGCGGCAGTTGTTCACCTCCGCGTAAGCGCGGATTGCCACGGCATCATCTGGTGTGCGCACGCAGAATGCCCCAGCCAGTCCCACGCCGTCCACCGGCGGCACAAAGGGCGCTGCCCCGGTCGCAATAATCAGCTTGTCATAATTTTCTGTAAAACTGCTGCCGTCTGTGCGGCGTATGGACACCTGCTTCGCGCTGCTGTCTATGCCGACGGCCTCACAGCCTGTCTGCACCTGCGCCCCCGTAAGCCCTGCATACTTTTCCGGCGAATTGACAATCAGCTCGTCTCTGGTGGCAATGTCGCCGCCAATATAGTATGGCAGACCACAGCCCGCGTAGGAGATATCTGTGCTTTTCGTAAAGATAACCACCTCCGCCTGCCTGTCCAAGCGCTTTAGCTTCGCCGCGGCTTTGGTGCCCGCCGCCACGCCGCCTAAAATTACATACTTCATCGCTTTTCCTCCTCGTCATAATTGATATCTGATGTATTTTCATATACTATAGTATAGTGCACTTTGTTGAACTTATCAATAAATTTTATGCAAAACTTGTGGAATTTATGTGCTTTCTTACGGCTGCGTTCCCAACTGCTTTTTAATCTGTGTCGAGCTAATCCCCTGCGTGTACTCGAAAAATTCCATATTAGAGCCGACTGCGCGCAGTTGTGCCAAATCTCTGTCCCAGTCCGGCCCGTGGTCATTTCCGGAGAAATGGCAGTCGAAATGATACAGGTTCCACGCGTCAATTTTCTTCGTGTTGTGAAAATCTACCGCCACCACCTCATCGACCTCGCGAATCGCCGCCACGACCGCCGCACGCTGCTCATAAGGAATATGCGGCCTTTTGTGCTTGAAATGCTCTACCAACTCATCAGTCAAGACGCCCACTATCAGATGTTCGCACCGCTGCTTAGAGCGCCTGATCAGATTCAAATGCCCCACATGAAACAAGTCAAAGACACCCGGCACATACCCAATATGGTATGGCTTGGCGCCTGCGGCGGCATCTGCCGGACGCTCGGCGCTGTCCTCCTTCTGCGGCGCCTCCATCTGAAACACTTTCACAGACGGCGCCGCGCTGTTAAGCCTATCCACATTGCGCTGCATTCGCGCGCCATCAGGATATGCCCAGCCGTAGAATGCCTTGTGCGCCTCATGCCTGCGCACCGCACTCAAAAAGCGGTCCTCCTCCTGCCTGAAAATCCGCCAAAGTGCACCCAGCTCGTATTTTTCCAGAAAATACCCAAGCGGAATATACTGCTCTGCGCGCTCTGTAAAACAATAAATATAGTGCACCGCGCGAAACAGCGCATACTTTGCAGGATAGTTTTCACGCACAAACTCCTGATCAAAATAGACAAATCCGCCATTCTGGTAAAAGCAGTTCAGCGGAATCAACTCTATATACACCTTCTGTAATATGGGGCCCCACGGCAGATGTCTGGTATCCTGTGTCAACAGCATATTTTTCGAAGCATCGACCTCCTCCGAGGAACGAAGGATATTCTGCCACAGCTTTTCGACAATCTCCTGAACCTGCTCTGGCTTCTGCGCAATAATTTCCTTAATATAGTTAGAAAGCATCGGCAGATGCACGCGCGGCATGGTGATGCTTCCGTTTTTGACTGTCTGCGGCACAACGTCCAGCCCATGCGCTGCAAGGTCCTGTACATGTGCTGCCAAGCGCTGTATACTTTGTGTTCCTTCTTTATATAAAGGAAGCTTTGCCACGGTGTCATTCTCGTAAATCACAGTCGCAAAACTCCTCTCCTCACCGCGGTCTGTTGACACCGCGGCATAGACCACCTTGCCAAGAGCGCCTGCCGCAGCCTCTTTGCTGCCCGAAGCCTGATACACCGCCTCCACAAGAAATGAGTTTGCAAAAAATGGGAACACCTCATTTGCCACCAGATCATCATACAGAAGATTCTCATTAAAAAGCACTGATACATGATCTGGATAATAGGGAATCAGCCGCTCTCGCAGGTTGTTCTCCGGCAGATATGCATCGGTGTAAATCAACTGGGGAAGTCTGTAATCCGGCAATGGATAGTATACTTTTGTGGCGTCAAACCCCGCCTGCTCCCAGATATCGTCAATCTCCCTGCGCGTAAAGGAATGCGCCCCCCGGTTTCCCTCTGGATACTTGCGGATGCTGTCAAACACCTTTCCTGTATGAATATTTTTCATGCCGGCAAAATAGCGCAGCCCATAGCGGTTGTCCACTGCCGCAAGGAGGATTCCTCCCGGTTTGAGAAACTGCTGAAGCGACCGCAGATAGGATGCATAAGGCTCTTTGTCAAACGAACCCTTTCCGGCGCGCTCTAAGATTCCTGTCAATATAATATAGTCAAATTTTTTCTCAAAAGCCATATCCAAGATATCCCCAACATAAATAGACAGGTTGTCCCTGTCCTCATACCGCTTTTGCATAATCTGCGCTCGATACAGCGACCGCTCTGTCACGACAACCTCGGCAGCACGCTCGCAGAACAGTCCTGTCAGCGCGCCGTAACCGCCGCCAATCTCAAGGATTCCCGCATCACTGCCAAAGTCGTACCAGTTAAAGAGCCCCCGGCGCAGCTCGCTGAGCGCAAGATACACTGGAAAACGCCCCTCCTTCTGTATATTCTTATTTTCCGAAAAGACATACTGATGTACTGCCTTGTCTGTCTCAGACACTGCTGTCAGATCAATCTCTTTATTTTTTGCATATATTGTAGATAGCTCTGCCATATTCTCCCCCTATTTTCCAATAAAAATATTATATGCCAATGCACCTATCCTCACCCGCGCCAAACCGAATCAACTCCACCTTCGTGCTGTCCTGCTGCACCAGCATCACAGTCCACAACTCCTGTGACACGTCGCCGAGTACACGGTCATACGTCACGGCGTGATCTGGTTTTTTGTCCTTGAAATCCTCGATTTTCGTACAGCCCAGTGACACAATCGGAAATAATCTCCCGCTGTAAATCTGGTCTGCATGATTATGCCCGTGAATCCAGCCCAGTACACAGTGCGCCGCATCCTGCCGCACATACTCCTCCAACACGTCAACCATTTTCCCGCCATTTCGGATATCCTTACTCCAATAATGAATCTCTGGAAGAGGCGGCACATGGGAAAAGACCAGCACGCGGTATGTTTTGGGAACCGTTTTCAGCGTCCTTTGTAACCATAATACTTCCTCCTCCGAAAAGCCGTACCGCTTCTCCTCGCACTCGTCAAAAGAATGCAGAAAGAGCGCCCGCACGCGCATATCCTCAAAATCCCGGTAATAATACAGCGCATGTCCTTCCCGCACAACATTGTCGCAGCAGTCACTCTGGTACAGCCAATACTGCTCCTCCTTTGTAAACCGCTCTGGATTACTCATAAAATAATTCGTATCGTGATTGCCCATCACCAGATAGAGCGGCTTTTGCAGTGAAAATAAATCCTGTTTGACTGTCTGCACATAATCATAATTGACGCGCCGGCTGACCATGCCGTCTGTCAGATCGCCCAAGTGTATCACCCCGTCAAAGGGCGCGCGCCTGTCTACTTCCCTGATACAGTCAAAGGTGTCCTCCCATGTGCCGTTCACGACATAATGCGAATCCGTCAAAAGAAGGAACGCATAGGTGCCTCCCTTCTTTTTCGCCGCATAAAGTTTCGCTGCGGTATCCTCTATTTCCTGCTGAAACGCTGGTTTTCGTAAAATCTCGCCCGCTTGGTTCTGAGTACTGTCCTCTGCCTGTATGTTGGCTGCGGCTGGCTGCGGGTTCCAGCGCAGAATGTCATTGATATGTGCTGCCTCTGCGCTGTCAAGCCTTCTGTTGTCACGTCTGCGCAGATTTACCCTGAAATAGCATTCCCGCGCAAAGGTATAGCAGTCGCTGTGATATTCATTAGGCGGAACCGTGCTGTCGAAGGCTGCCCAGCTCTGGTTTTCCTGATATGCATAGGTGTAGATATATGTGTTGTCACGCTCGAGCGTGTAGACTGCCACTGCAAACTCATATTCTGTGTCGAGCAGCAAAAGCTGGCTGCCCGGCATTGCCCGGTAAAAATGAAGGGTGGTCATCCTGTCCGGATGACCATACTCCAGCATTCCGGTGCAGATGGACAACCGCACACCCTCCTGCGCCTCTAAAAGCTGCCGATTCATGTCATTTGTCCCCTTTTTTCCTCGATGTCCTCCACCGGCTTTTCCAAGCCTTCGATGGTCAGATTATTTTTTTCCGCGTAATCCCACAATGCCGCATGGATTGCCTCCTCTGCGAGCAGGGAGCAGTGCACCTTGGCAGGCGGCAGTCCGTCGAGCGCCTCCATTACTGCCTTGTTTGTCACTTCAAGCGCCTGCTGGACAGTCTTTCCTTTTACCAGTTCTGTCGCCATGCTGCTTGTCGCCACGGCAGCGCCGCAGCCAAAGGTCTTGAATTTCGCTTCCTGAATCACACCGTTTTCATCAATATCAAGATACATTCGCATGATATCCCCGCACTTTGCATTGCCGACAGTGCCCACACCGCTTGGCTGCTCAAGCTCGCCCACATTGCGCGGATTGTTGAAATGGTCCATCACCTTCTCACTGTACATTGTGTCTCTATCCTCCTATTCAAAAAATCGTCTCTTGGAATCTCTCTGCGCCTTGACAAAATCCTCATACAATGGCGACATGCCGCGCAGACGCTCTACGATGCTCTTGATCGCCTCGACAGCGGCATCAATGTCCTCCCGCGTCGTCTCTTCCGAGAGTGTCAGACGAAGGGAACCATGTGCGATCTCATGCGGCAGTCCGATGGCAAGCAGCACATGAGACGGGTCAAGAGAACCCGATGTGCACGCAGAGCCGGACGACGCACAGATGCCTTTCTGATCTAACAAAATCAGCAGGGATTCCCCCTCAATAAAGCGGAAACAGAAATTTGCATTATTGGGCAGCCGCTTAGATGGATGACCGTTTAACCTGCTGTATGGGATTTCCGCCAGCACTCTCTGAATCAGATAATCCCGCAGTTTTGTCTCTTTTTCGATGGTCTCCTCCATCTGTGCAGCGGCGCGCACTGCCGCTGCGCCAAGCCCTACAATGCCCGGCGTGTTATGTGTGCCGGCGCGGCGTGCGCGCTCTTGTGCCCCGCCATGAATCAACGGCCCCATACGAACTCCTTTTCGAATATATAAAAATCCGATGCCCTTGGGCCCGTGGAATTTATGGCCGCTGACACTCAGCAAATCGATGTGGAGTGCATCGACATCAAGCGGGATATGGCCGTATGCCTGCACAGCATCTGTGTGAAAAAGAATGCCGTTTTTCTTCGCAAGCGCACCGATTTCCTGTAAGGGCTGTATCGTGCCGATTTCATTATTTGCCGCCATAATCGAAATGAGTGTCGTGTCCGGTCTGATGGCTGCCTCCAGCTCATCGAGCTTTACGATGCCGTCCTCCCCCACCTGAACATATGTCACCTCATAGCCATGTTTTTCCAGATCTTGAAAAGCATGCAGCACCGCATGGTGTTCAATCGCGGAAGTAATCAGGTGCCTGCCCTTTGCTGCCGACGCCTCCGCTGCCGCCTTGACTGCCCAGTTGTCAGACTCACTGCCTCCCGCTGTAAAATAAATCTCATTGGGCTGTGCACCGATGAGCGCCGCGGACTGCCTGCGCGCCTCGTCCACTGCCTTTGCGGCGCTGCCTGCAAAGCTGTATATGGATGATGGATTGGCATATTGTTCACAAAAATACGGCTTCATTGCCTCGAATACCTCCTCCGAGACGCGGGTTGTCGCCGCATTGTCAAGATAAATCATTTTTTCTTCCTCCTTTATTGAATCAACTCTGTTTTCTCCTGCTCGATTTCGAGGAGCTCCTGTAATGTTGTCGTATCTATCACATGGTTCACTGCCTCATAGATGCGGCGGTAAATCTCCACCGTGGCACATCTGGCTTCCCGCTCGCAGGAAAGTGCATTCTCAGCAAGGCATTCTACAGGCGCAAGAGAACCTTCGGTCATTCTGAGAATCATGCCGACTGTGTATTCTGCGGGCGCCTTCACGAGCTGGTAGCCGCCCTGTGCGCCGCGGGTGCTTCGCACACAGCCAGCCTTGTTCAGCACTGCGATAATCTGCTCCATATATTTCTCCGAGATTCCCTGTCTCGAAGCGATCTCCTTGAGCTTCACGGTCTCGCCGGGGTGCCCCGCAAGATCCAGCATGATTCGCAAAGCGTATCTTCCCTTTGTCGATATGGTCATATACACCCTCCTTTTGTCTGACTATATTATTATATATAGCATCTATTTCCTAGGAAGTCAATAGGTTTAGTTGATATTATTGTTATCTCACGTTACTGTTCAGACGTCCGCCAAAGTAGTGGGAATCATGCGCCAAAATGCTTGCACTTTAGCATTTTGTGTGCAAAATCTGTTATAATTCACACCTCAATAGCTTATATGCCAATAAAAACTGGCGTGGGTGTGAATTGTAACTAAAAATTACTGTATTTTTATTGATATTGTGATATACTTCAAAACATAAGGAGATAAATAAAATCATACCATTTTATGCGTATTCTCCTCAAAAAGAAAAACTGTATCCTGAAAGGAAGTGAATATAATGCCATTGCCACAAGAAAAATATTACACTGTTGAGGACTTTTACAACATGCCTGATGATATCCGCGCAGAACTGATTGAAGGGCAGATCGTCTATATGGCGTCTCCTAGCCGCCTGCATCAAGATATATCACATGAATTAGACTTTGCCATAACAAGCTATATCAAGTCAAAGGGCGGTAAATGCCGTGTCTACACTGCCCCGTTCGGCGTACAGCTCAACGATAAAAAGGATACGGTACTTGAACCGGATATCTCTGTCATATGCGACACGGACAAACTTACATCACGCGGCTGCGTTGGTGCGCCGGACTGGATTATTGAAATTGCCTCCCCATCCAATCCCAGTCATGATTACATCACAAAACTGAACCTGTACCACGAAGCCCATGTCCGCGAATACTGGATTGTTGACGATCAAAGCAGTCAAGTCCTTGTATATAACATGGCGTCTGGGCAATTTGTCATGAAGGCATACTCTTTTACTGATACGATCAAGGCTGGAATCTTTGATGACTTGTACATTAACTTCTCAAGCCTTGACCTTGGTATCTAAGATCTGTATTCCCCTGAGCTGCTGCCAGCTTCTCCTTCATGGCAGCAGTTTTCTTCTTACTCACTGCTGCCATAAAAGAATTATCAGATACTAATTCCCCCGCCGGAGCAAATACGCAGACACCGCCATCACCACGGCACACAGCACGCCCAGCACCACTGGCAGCAAAACTGTGACCGCAGACACTGCAAGCCTGTTCTGCCTGTAAAAACGCTGCCCTCTAAGATCAGAAACCACCTGCGCCAAGCCCTGCAACGCGCACAGAAGCACAGCAAAAGCCGCAACGCCATAGACCGGATATGTCGAGCGGTTGTCTGGCGCGGCTTCGTCTGCCGCATTCAGCCGCTGAATTTCAAACCGGAATGTCGTGCCTGCCGAAAGCGCTCCATAGACACATTCCGACACCTGCGTATGCAGACGCTCCGCACTGATGCCAGCTTCTTTTATCATACTGTGCTGCAATAAATACGCCTCAAACCATGCCAGCGAGGCCTGACGGAAAATACGCTCGAACAAAATTTCATTCACCACGGGCACCGCCACCGCATCTGCGCCCTGATAGACCAGAACCTCCCGGTTTGCACGCCCGGCAGCCAGATTTGCAGCAAGCGTTTCCGGAAAGACATAGCCGCATTCTGCATCGCCCTTCTGCACTGCGCGCTGGACTGCCTCATCACTCTCGTACAATTCAAACTGTACTATGCCGTCATATGCGTCAAGCAGTGTCCAAAATGTCCCTGCTTCATCACAGACAGCTGCCCGAATCTGTGTCTCTGAATGCCGCTCAGCATGGATAATTCCCCCTGACAGCACCGCGACTGCCACCAGACTAATCCACATGCTTTTCCTGTGCAGAAGGCGGCGCAGCAGCACCATGCCAAGCGAGGGAACACGGATTTGTGTTTGTTTTCGTTTATCTGGAAGGCCAGACGCCGTTCTGCGCACTTGGGCATACATGGACAGCGCTGTGACCAGAAAAAATGCCGCTCCCCATAGCCAAAGTCCCAGCGCAGTCTCATAAAACGCCCGCGTTTCCCCTGTAAACCAGACCGTAAGCCCCTCTTTGATCATCGCTGCCGGAAGCACTCTGCCCACAGCCTGAACAGCCTCAGGCAGCAGCACAGACGGAATGATGCAGCCAGACAGATATGCTTGTAATACAGCAAGCACCCCTAACACCACCAGTGCAGACTCCCGCTTCTCAACCAACTGGTACACCATCATATCATACACGATCACACAGACAAGAAGGAAAAGCAGCAAAATCACACCTTGCATGGTTACTTTCACTGTGAGCACCGCATGAACCTGCGGAACCCAAAGCACCAGACAAGGCAGCAGCAATACAACAAACAGCAGCCAAATACCCGCCTGGCATCTGGCGCCAAGCTGCTGCATATACCCCACGCCCAAACGCGCAGCCGCCATCACCTGCTGCATGCCGCTCCGCCTGCAGTACTCCCCAAAAAAGAGTCCTGCCAGCAATAAATAGACGGTCAGCACTGCACTTGCATAATAGACAGCAATCGTATCATTTCCCGTCACAGAAAGCGTTTTTGTACGAAATACCTTCTCCCGCCCTGCGACGGTCCGCAGGTTAAAATTATTGACTGCATCGTACACTGTCTGCAAAAGCTGCTCTGTGGCTGCCTGCGGCGCCAGCTCCTTGAAAATATCTGCTGCTGCATAGATTTCAGCCTGTGCGGTGCCAAGCATTCCCATTCCCGCCGTGGCAAGCTCTTCAAAAAGTATGCTGCCCGCTGTCTCCACTCCGCCGGCACTGCCTGCATCTTCCCGCAAGTACAGTGTGGCAGGCACATTGCTGCCCGACAGAATTTCATTGATCACATCGTCTGGAAGAACAATCCATGCAGAAAGCTCTCCATTTTCCAGACGCTGTCTGCCCTCTGACGCCGACACTGCCTCCAGACTACAGATGCTCTGCACGGATTCCATACTCTGCACATACGAAACTGCCAAATCCGTGAGCTGGTTTGAAGGCGCCGTATAGCCAACTTTGAGCTTCGCCTCCCCGCGCCCTTGCTGCATGACGCCTGCACAAAAAGCAAGCATGCCTGCTGCCGCGAAACACACGGCTGCAAGGATACCTGCCCGCTTTAAAATCAAGGGCAGCATGACTGCCGCCCTTTTGTATTCCATTTGTAACCAATTTTGATTTTTATTTTGATTTTTATTTTGATTCATATATTTAAAACAGCGTGTCATAGAATAATTCCTGAATGTCCTTGGAGGTCATTTCAAGTAAATTCTCAGCATTTTCTGGCACTTCAATCTTGTTTTGTGTCTGTTCCGTCGTGATCGAGCCTGTCATCAGCAGCAAATCCTCCTCTTCCGAAAAAACTGCTGCATGGTCAAGCTCAACTGTGCAGCCTTTCTCTTTTACAATGTCCACAAAAGAGCCGTCTGCCCGAAATCCGATTAGCTCATCGACCGCCTTCAGCCCCATTTGCAGGTCAAAAGTATGGTCCTCATATCCCCACAGGTTTGTAAACCAGCAGACAATCTCTTCGTCGCTGTCATCCCGCTGAATGCTGAAGGTCAGATCTTCCGAGTAATACTCGTCTGTGATCTCTGCATCTCTTGAGATTCCCATGAAAATAATCTCCTCACCAGCCTGCAAGTACACGCCGCCATCAATGAGATCCAGCGCACGCTCACTGCCTGAAAAATCAATATCGACTGCAACCGAGTCCACACCCGAATACTCGCCCGAGACAGACACGTCCTCTGGCGTCGAAATATTGATAATGCGTCCCTTTTTATCAAAATAAAAATCCAGCAATAAATCCTGCTCAAAGCGTATATCGAACATATATTCAATTATCCTGTCCATATCCTCGCCATATCTGATGCCATATATATTCTGATAGCCCTTTTTGGCTTCCTCGTAGAAATCACTCGCGAGAATATCATCGCGCATTCCCTGTGACGCCTTATTGTATGCCTCTTTGTCTACAGTGAGCCGCACACCGCTATGCGCAGTAACTTCCTCTTTCATGCCCTTGAGCTTTTCAACTGTCATGGCATTTGTAATGGTTCTGCCATGCTTGCTCATAATCTTGTACAATTCGCTGTCCGTTCCGGCATCCTTGATATTTGCCGCTGTGCTGGGACTTTCAAACAGCGTGAGTGCATAGTCCTCCGGAAGTTTTTCACCGAGCAGCTCAGACCATGCTGAATTGTTAAAGTCCTTTCCAAGATTTGACAGATCAATACTGTAAATTTTGTCCTTGAAAACAATGGGCACGGTAATATACAGTGTATTGTCCGCGGCAACAATGTTTCCTATACTCATATCAATCCCATAGGTGCCCGCGCTCACCGCATACTCGCCCATCTTTTTCTTATAATCCGAGACTGCATCAATCTCAATGTCCATACTGTTGAAGCTGCCCGCTGCGTTTGGGTCGGTAAAGGACAGATCCATGTTGGTATGTACTGGGTGCTCTGCCTTCATCTTGTTGAGGGATGCCAGTCCGAGATCCTCTGCCACTGCGCTGCGGTATGCCGCCGTCTCCATTGCCATATTCGCAAATCCCTTCGCCAACTGGGCTTTTGCCCCGCCGCCCCCAAAGAGTGCCTTCGACAGCAGGACGCCAACCACAATAAAGATAGCCACAGCCGCCGCGCAAAGGACGCCAGCGATCAGCCCTGTCCTGCGCTTTTTTTGCCTGGGCACAGGTGCCCCCTGCACCGGCGGCGGGGTCTGCACCGGGCCAAACCCCATTGGCGGATTGTTCATTGGCTGGCCGCTGCCCTGCTGGTAATACGAGCCTTGCTGTGGCGGCTGCCCAGACCAGCCGGGATTGAATGGAGGCGCTGGCTGCTGCTGTGGTGCAATTGGCTGTTGTACAGGTATCGGCTGCGGCAGTTCTGATGGCTGCGCCTGCATCTCTGTACTGTACGCCGCAGAGATGCCGTGCAATTCCTCCTGCGGCTGCGGCTCTGTGCCGTACAGCATTCCGCCGCTGCCCGCTTGTTCTATATTCATCACTTCTTTATTTTCTTCCACTTGTCTATACTCCTCTTATCTAAAATAATCCAAAGTCAATCGCTCTCTATATCCTTCACTTTATCAGCAGATCGCGCGCAGCAGCGCCTCCCCGCGCAGAGAACGGTCAAGTTCTGTGCCCGCGCCTCGGTTCAGCGCATAAATCCGGTCACACAGCGCCAAGTCCGCCTCGTCGTGCGTGGCGATGAGAATCGTCCCGCCCATCTGTTTATACATGCCAAGATACCTTCTGATCTCCGCTTTGCCCGGCAGGTCAAGCGCGGCATCTGGCTCATCCAAGATTAATACCGGCGGATTGCCCGCCAGCGCGCATCCGATGCTGACACGCTTTTTCATGCCGCCGGACAGCTTTCCTGCATTCATGCGGCACATGCTGCCGATTCCGAGCATATTTAAAAAGCCTTGCTCGATGGACTGCCTCAGCGCGCCGGTATCGCTGTACCACAGGCGCAGATTATCCATCACGCTCAGCTCCGGAATCAGGTTGTTTTCCTGCGGAACATACCCCACATACTGTATAAAAGGCTGTCTGCCCTGTGCCTTGTTTCCATCAAAATAAATTTCCCCGCTGTCCGCCTTTCGCAGACCGGAGAGAATGTTGAGGAGCGTGGACTTTCCGCAGCCGTTTGTTCCCACAATGCCGACACACTGTCCGGCTTCTGCCGAGAGGTTCACGCCGCAGAGTACACGTTTTTTTCCATATGCGCTTATGATATTCACTGCCTGTATGCGTTCCACTTTTTCCCTCACTTTGATCTGAATAAATATCCGAATAAAAATCTGAAAGAACTGATATTATAAATCAGCAAAAGTTTAGTTGGATAACAACTGTTTCTCGAGATCCTCAAAATTCATCTGGGCGTACGCTGTATCTAGATCTTTGTTGTTCCATGCAGAACCGTTCTGCCTGCCCCCCAGCTTTGTCGGCTCATTGTATCCGTTTTTCAGGATGGTAAGTGCATAGCCGACTTTGTTTTCCACCTGCTTTTTCAATGTGTACGATAATATTTCGATCAGTTGTTCATGGGTGCGGTCATTTGCCTTTGCAGTACGCAGTATATCTCTTGCCTCCTTGATACTACAGTCAAACAGATCAATAATCTCCTGCTCGTCCTCGGTGGTTGACACCGTCTCCCCATTTTCCTCAATCGTCTCATACTCAACGATTGTGCTGTTGCGCTTGACCCGCTTTACTTTAAACCGCACTGCGCTGATGCCATGCTGCCCGCTTGGCAGCTTCTCGCTAATCAGCTCATATTCAAAGGAAATATCTGTGTTGCCGTTAATCTCCTCATAAGGCTTATCAAGAATTTCACGTTTTACATTCCCGTTCGCGTAAGACTCCGGAATCTTCATCATCTTTCTAAGCTCGTCAAAGGATATCACAAAGACTCCGCCGTTGAACGTCTCCTTATCCTTTAGCAGATAGTAGAGCCGCTTTGAATATTTTTTGGTGAGATTGAGCGGATACTCGATTCTATAATATGCCCCCTGCTTGGCAGACATGATCATTTCCTTGACTTCCGGGTGGAGGTCCAGCACAATTTTACTGCGGTTCTCGTCTCCGCGCTTTTTCTGATATTTGATCTTGCTAAACCATGGATAGTAAATGTCTGTCCCCTCGTCCTCCTTCAGACGGAAACCAAGCCCCTCAAATTTTTTCACTGCTTTTTGGAGATAGCTGTACGCGTTGGACTCGTCCTGAAGATTATAGAGGTGCTTTACATCTCCGATATTAATCTCATAGCGTGTGTTTTCCTCCGTGTCATCTCCCTCGCCAACAATCCCAAGCAGAATATCGAGAATGTCATTCTGCCGCCTGTCCAGATCATATCTTGCCTCTATTATGGTCTGTGGGCGAAATGCGACTTCAGTGCCGCCTCTTTTTTTCTTACGATTCATTCTATAACCTCTTTCGCAACCAATCTCAAATACACTTCATTTCCGCAGGGTCAATAGTTACATCATAATCTAATTTCACGCTTTGCGCAAGCCGTTCTGTCAATATTCTTCTCATTTCTACATTTTTCCATAGCGCACTGCCTCATATTCCACATGAAGCCGCTGCATGTCTTCATCGTCAGACAATCCGGCGCAGGCTTCGATTTCTGCAGGTGATTCATAGGGTGCGGGGCGGTCTTTGCGGTGTTTTCGTATCATTTTGCGGTATCTGCGGCGGATGCGCTCCGCCTCGCTCTCCATACGGCGGTGTCCCTTCTTATATAAAGCTTCCTCCTTATATGCCAGCTCGTCCTTGATTTCTTCGATCACATCGCCATTTTCGTCCTGCCCGTTTCGAAAATCTCTCAGCACCTGCCTGATGAACAGCACGATTCCGCAGCATAGAGCAAGCATACAGGCTGTGCCAATGCTTCCAAATATCACATTCACCAGCACTGACGGCTCAGGCGCAGGCTCACCGCCGCCAAGCAGCTCCATCATGCCGCCTCCTTGTATTGGCGTCTCGAAGCCGCCGAGTCCCTCGTATTCGAAGGGCGCAAGCGGCACTTCACCAAACCAGTCCCGAAAATCCGTGTATTTGCGCTGCTGGCTCAGAAAGACTGACGGCATCATACCTGCCAGCAGCAGCACAGCAAACAGCAGCAGCATAGAAAGACTGATTCCGTAAAGACGCCTGCGCGAGATTCCCTTCGTGCGCTTATTCAGGTCAAGATAATGTCTCACCGCGCAAAGGTGCTCGTGGGCAAGCGCCACAAATGTATAGACCATCGTGCTGCCAAACGTGATATCGCACAGCATTTTCGAGTCGGTGCAGAGTCCCAGCAGATAAAACACGACAAAATACCACACATGCGAGAGCGCCGGACTGTTCAGCATTCCCGGTTCGCTGCCGGCAAGCGGGTCCTCCCGCTCACGCGCTGCCTCCTTCACGCGGTTGTAAAAGCGCATCCCGGCAAGAAGGAGTGTCTCCACCAAAATCCCGCCAAAATAACAGCGCTGTGCCAATGCCAGCTTCCCCGCTGCCGCACTGTCATAAAAGAAAATCCTCATGCCGCCCGCCAGTCCGGCAAATAGCAAGGCACAGCACAAAAAATATGTAAAAAAGTTTTTGGTACGCTTCACGGCAAAATCCGTCAGCACAACAGACGCTGCTATCACCAGACACTTTAGATAAAACACGCCTGTCCCTGCGGGATCCGACAAATCCGCGACCGCATAGACCAGCGGAAGCAGGACCGCAAAATGAAGCGTCGCATGGATATATTCCATCACTTTCAAACTTTTGTTTAGATTCATTCTCTTCCCACCTCTTTTACCAGGATTTGGATATTCTCCCTGCTTTTGACGGCGGCGCTGCTCCAAGCTGCTTTTTCTCCGCGGTAGACGGGCGCCACAATCAGCGTCTGATGCTCGCCGGCAGATGCCCGTATTTGCTCAAAAAGCGGCTCATTTAGATTTTTTGTGATAAACAGGCACAGCGTATCCGGGGAGAGCGGTTTTTTGGCAAAATCATCTGCAAACAGCCGCTGAAGGAGCCGGGCAAATGACTCCGTGTCCTGCTCTTTGTCATACTCTGCGAGCATCCGTTCAAAGATAATCAGATTTCGCTTGTTATTTTCGGGCAGAAAGACTTGCCTGCTGTCCCCATTGTAGACAAACCCTACTTCTATGTGCTGCCTGAGCAGACGGCGCATCAGCGTCGCCGCCAGCGCGATGCTCTCCTCCACCAAATCCTCATAACGGAGTATGCCCCTGTCCTCGACATCCAGAAAAATCATTGCCTTCTGCGATCGGACAGAGTCAAACGTATTGACCATCAGGGCGCCTGTGCGGGCACTCGCCTTCCAGTTGATGCTCTTCATCGGGTCGTCCATCGTATAGTCCCGAATCGAGCGGAATGCAAACGGGTCCTCATAGAGCCGTTTCGCACACTGCAGCGTTCCAAGCATTGACTCGCAGACGGTCATGATTTCTGACACCTGTGTCATTTTAGGATACACATAGAGGACTGCCTCTGTGCCAATTCCCTTACTGTAGCGTCTGCGGAACAAGAGTGTATGTGTCATAATGTCCGCATCACTTGCAATGTACTTTCCGCGCTTGGTGCAACGAACCGGCAGCTCACGCGTAATCTTCTGTCTGCCAAGCACGGAGAACACATCCCTTTTGTAGCAGTAATCACTGACATTCGTGTTGTCCACATCTACAAAAACAAGTTCCTTCCTCGTGTGAAAGCCCACCTCAAGAACCGGAACCGGCATTGCCTTTCTATTTTCTATCACCTCGTAAAGCCTTGTCTGCTGCCCTGCATAGACGGCATCTGTCTCAAACCACAGCTTCACTGTAATTTCTTTAGACCATCTGTGCTTGTAGCAGATTTCCCACAAGGCACTGACAGCCAGTATTCCCAACAATAAAATGATGATCATCTCTTCGCTTTCCAATCTTCCGTAGGCACTTCAATTTGACTCAGGATTCCCGTCACCGCAGCGGCTTTCTGCGCGTCGTCATACTCGCCAATCAGACGGTGGCACAGGACATAGTGCGCAATCTCCTTAAAATCCTCCGGCACCACATAGGTACGCCCCTGCACCAGCGCATACCCCTGCACAGCGCGCAGCAGCGCAAGCGTTCCACGCGGGCTGACGCCCGATCTGTTTTTCCGTGTCGCCTGTACAAGCTTCACGAGATATTCGCGCAGCTCCTCATGCACATAGACCTCGCGGCACGCAGCCTGCAGCCTTTGAATCTCCTCCGCACTGCACACCGCGTCAAGCTCTGCAAGCGGTTCTGCATTGATAAAACGGTCAAGCATCCGGCGTTCCTCCGGCGCACTCAAAGCGCCCATTGGAATTTTCATGATAAAACGGTCAAGCTGTGCCTCCGGCAGTGGAAAACATCCGATTGTCTCCACGGGATTCTGCGTTGCGATGACAAAAAACGGCGCGGCGAGCGTCCTTGTCTCCCCGTCCACTGTCACCTGCCCCTCCGCCATGCACTCTAACAGACTTGACTGTGTCCGCGGCGTCGCGCGGTTAATCTCATCTGCCAGCAAAATATTGGTAAAAACCGGTCCCTCCTTGAAGGTAAAAGCCCCTTTCTCCTGATTAAAAAATGACAGTCCTGTCACATCGCTCGGCAGCAGATCCGGCGTAAACTGCACACGGTGAAACGCACAGCCCATCGACTTTGCCAGCGCCCGCGCAAGCACTGTCTTGCCCGTGCCCGGCACATCCTCGAGCAAGACGTGCCCGCCAGCCGCAAGCGACGCCAGAAGAAGTTTTGTCACTTTTGTTTTTCCGATCATCACCTTTGAGACGTTTTCTTCTATTTTAGATAATATTTCTTCCATTCTCTTATTTCTCCAATCTATAATTCCTCTATTTCCAACAGTCCCTCACCGCTTTTTGGCGGCTTGCAGAAGCCAGTCCACCGCCGCACCGGCATGTGTCGGCAATGGTCTTGATACGGTTTCAGTGACAGATACCTCCGCGCCGGACGAAAAAGCCTGCAAGGCATACCGGGCCAGCAGTCCAGATACGCGTCCTCTCTCGATGGAATCCTCCGTCCCCAGCACCACTACCACCAAGTCATGCGTTATCACCCCGTCGTCCGCGGCAAGGGACGTGACGAGGCAAGCGCCGGATTTGTTGGTCGTCCCGGTTTTTAACCCGGTAACTTGGGGCATATTGCGCAGCAGCGGATTCGAGTTGCGCACCTCAAGATTTAAGGAAGGCAGCGTCGCCTCCTGCTGCGACGTAATCTCCTTAATCTGCGGATAAACCGTCAAAAGATAAGACACCATCTGAAACATATCCCCCGCACTCATGCGGTTCTGGCGCTTTGCCGGCACGGGGTCTTTCGTGAAGGCAGGCAGACCATGGCTGTTGTAAAAGACAGCCTGCGAAAGCCCCAGCTCCAGCGCCTTCTGGTTCATGCGCTGGACAAACGCTTCCTCCGAGCCGTCAATCGTCTCAGCCAGACTCAGCGCACACTCGTTGCTAGAGGGCAGCAGCGCCCCTGTCAAAAGCTCATGCACTGTAATCTGCTGCCCTGCCTCAAGCGGAATCACGCCGTCCGCCGAAACAGACAGTGCCTCAGCCGCCTCCGAGACTAAGACAACTTGGTCCTCAGAAATCTGTCCTGCCGCGATAGCCTCCATCGTCAAAAGGCATGTCATCAGCTTCGATGTGCTGGCAATCGGATACGCGGCGTCCGACTGATACTGGTAGTAAATCTCCCCTGTGGTGGCATCTCCCACCAGCACACTGTTGACGCCATAAAAATAACCTGCCTGTTCCAACACAGCAGGCGCAATGCCAAAAGGGGTCTGCGTAAGAATCTGGATACCTCCTGTACTTGGCACCACCATTTCCACATCCAGAAGCATCGCCAGATCTGCCGCCATGATAAAGCAGTCATAACCGCCTGCGGACAGCGCATAGAGCATCGTATAGTAAAACACCTTCTGCCCGTTTACCTGAAATTCATTGCGGCGCAGCGCAAGATCAGGATTTTCGCTGCTCTCCCACGGCGCATTCTCCGACCCCACGGGTATGTAGGCATCTCCCAGCTTCATCGAAACGGCATTCTTTGTAATTTCAAGCGAAAACATTTTGTCTGTATCCCTGAGTATCATGGCCACATCTCGGAGAGACAGATAGGTGTTATTCGCGTAGGCGTAGTCTAAAGTTTTTACCGTACCTGCGGCGCTGGTGTCCGTCTGTACGTAACAGCTTCCGGGAATCTCGTAGCTTGCCGCTGCCTGAAACGGCACAAGGGCGCACACCAGCACGACACTCATGATAAAAGAACTGATTTTCTGCAGATAATTTTTCATTCTAACTCCTTCTTTATCATTTTTTATTCTGTTTTTATTATTCTGTCTGTAAAGTATAAATGACTGGATATTGTCTGCCAAAATAGCCCTGCGGCGCTGCATTCTCCTCCCCGGTCAATATCAGGCTGGCATCTTTGCGGATATAATGCTCTACTTTTGCAGCCGCCCCGCGCCCGTCAAACTGCCTTGTCAGAATCCCTTCTGCGGCTTGGTATGTACCGCTGCCATCATACTGCGCCTGTAACTCCTCCAAAGAAGGCAGCAGCTCTGGCACGCTGGTCATCAGATAAGAAACTGTGGACATTCCAAACGTCTCCACCACAAGCGCTTCGACAGCCTCTTGGTCTGTGCTGCCATCATAGCCTGCCATATGCAGCCTCTTTGAAACAGCTTCACGGAACATTGCGGCAAATGCCTCATAGGCAGCCTGCTTGCAGGTCTCATAGCTCTCTGGTATCACACAAGCCTCAAAAATCCCTTCTGACCGGGCGGTCTCCTCAAAAGTTATCGTCACTTCAACGGTGAAATCCTGTACCGCGTTCTCCATCTCCTGCATAGAAGCAGCAATCCCTTCGATATCAATCCCCTCGATATCCTGCAGCCAGCCAATCGCTGTAACCGCCGCCTGATCTGTCATGTCAAGCGATGCGGTCCACCTCCCGGAGAGATTCTTGTCCCCCGGTGCAAAAAAGTGCAGATATGTTAATAATACCGTGGCGGTCAGCAGCGCCGGAAGCAGGACTGCCAACACCATAAAGTTCAAGATTTTTCTCATAGCGCCTCCTCCTGTTTGCAGTGCGGTTCTTAACATCATTCTAGCATTATATCAGGCGTCTGTAAATAAAGGATTTGCTGATATTCTCTACACCAGCCTCCGCTTCTTCCAGTTCCCTGTCCGGTACCAGCAGTACGAAATCAGATAATTCGCAGTCCACCCCATCGGGACTGCATACCAAATCAGCTGAATCCCCCACACAGGCGAGCAAAGCTGCGCCACCGCGACGCGGATTGCCAAGTTGATCAGATTGGCGAGCATGTATACTTTGATGTCCCCTGCGCCCCTCAGAATCCCGTCCGTGATTGCCTTAAAACCCAGAATAGAGAAAAACAGTCCGATAAAGCGAAAATAGGAAGTCCCCGTCTCAAACGCCACTGCCGACTCTCCCTGCTCGACAAAGACCGCCAGCACTGGACGGTAGAAAAGCTGTGAAACCAGTATTAAAACCACGCCAAAAGCGATAATGATGCCATACGCTGCATGATAGCCCTGATGCACACGCTCTGATTTCCCCGCGCCGAGATTCTGCGCGGTAAAGGTGGACATCGCATTGCCCGTTGCAATCATCGGCACGATGCAGAGCGATTCCAGCCGCATTCCTGCCGAGTAGCCTGCGAGTGCCGACGATCCAAACTGGTTGACCGCAGACTGAGTTAACAACATACCGATGCTCACAATCGACTGTTGCACGATGGAGGGCACAGCGATTTTCACCCCAGTGGCAAACATATCCCTGCGAAACCACGCAGTCCTGCCCTCTGCCGGGTAGCTTGAGAGCAGCCACATCAATATGCAAAAAGAAATGACCGCCGCAAGCCCCTGCGCAATCACCGTCGCAGCCGCCGCACCGGAAACACCCATGCCCAGACCGCCTACCATCCAAAAATCCAGCACAATATTTAATATAGAAGAAAAAATTAATAAAAACAGTGGAATCTTGGACCTGCCAAGCGCGTTAAAGTCCGCAGACAAAATATTGTACATAAACATGAACGGCAGCCCCACAAAATATATCTGAAGGTATTCTACGGCCTCCGGCAGAATATTTTCCGGCGTTTTTAACAAGCGCAGTACCGTCGGATTGATAAAAAACCCGAGCACCGCCAGCAGTGTGCTAAACACCGCAAACGTGATCAAAAATGTGTACACCGAGCTTTTCATCTCTTTATAGTGTCCCGCGCCAAGGTACTGGCTTGCCAGCACAGACGCGCCAATGCCTCCCCCGATCGCAATCATGATAAATACCGTCGTAAAGGAATAAGATGCCCCCACTGCCGCAAGCGCATCCTCTCCCACCAGATTGCCAACAATAATGGAATCTGCCATATTATAAAACTGTTGAAATAAATTCCCTATAATCATCGGCAGCGCAAAGAAGAACAAACTGCGCGCCGGCGGCTGGGTAATCAAGTTTTCTTTTGCATTCTGTGCCATCGTTTTATCCTCACTGTATCCTTTTTATATTTCTGTTTTCCAGAAGCCGTGAAGGTTGCAGTATGCATACGCGGCGCACGCCTCGTCCTGCTCTGCCAGCACAAAATGCGCCACTGGCTCCTCCTGCGGGGAGAGCTTCACAAACTGGCCGCCCTTCTTTGTCTCCAGGAAAATCCAGTCGATGCTGTGCTCGTCCGACATGGGGTGCGCCACACTGCCGACTTTCACCGTAATATTTTTTCCGCTGCACGTCACGACTGGAAGATGTTTCTCACCGGCGCCCTCCGATGCCGTGCTGTCGAGTACTGGTAAATTCAGCGCGTCCTTTTTGCCAGACACCAGATAGAGTACCGCCTCGTTACTTTTTACAAATACGCTCTTGTCCATTTTTTATTCTCCTTTTCATTCTACTTTATTCCATTCAAATCCAGCCGCTCTATACTGTCTTCACCAAGCCCGCCTCATTTTTGAGCCGCTGGTATCTTCTGTCTACCTCCTGCTGCAAGCTCTCAACAACCTCCTGATAGGCGTCGCCACACAGATGTTTGGTGCGTCCCATCATCGCAAGCCACTCCGCGACAGGAATTTTCCTGCCTGCTGCGTCCGGCTCATAGCTTAGGCGCGTTTTTCCCTGCTCAATCTCATACAGCGGGAAATAGCAGCAGTTCACGCCTGCCTCGATGACCTTCCTCTCCGTTGACGGATTGTCATTCCAATTCAGCGGACACGCCGACAAAGCTTTGAGATAGGCAGTCCCCTCTGTCTTGGCATAGTACGCTGCCTTTGCCGCCTTCTTGATAAAGTCTGTCGGGTTGGACTCTGCCGCGGTCGCGATATAAGGAATCCCCGTCGCCGCCATGATGCGGGGCATGTCTTTGTGGAAAAAGGTCTTTCCGTACTGCTTTGCACCAACGTGCGATGTCGAGCTTCTCGCACCCTTGGGCGTCGAGTAAGACAACTGATACCCGGTATTCATATAGCCGCCATTGTCATACTCAAAAATCAGCAGCCGATGGCCTCTGAGCGCCGTTCCGAGCGCCGAGCTCATGCCGATATCCATGCCGCCGTCCCCGCTGACCATGATAAAAATAAGGTCTCCCTGCGGAAGCTCGCCCTTTTTTTGTTTCCTGTAGCAGATTTCTGCCAAACCGCTGAGTGTGGCAGCGCCATTTTGAAACAGGTTGTGCAGATAGGGCGCCTTAAAGCTTGTGCGCGGATACGGTGTTGTGACAATCATGCCGCAGCCTGTCTGAAACAGAAATACGACAGGGTCCTCGATTGCCCTTGAGAGCAGGTTGAGGTTGACAGGAATCCCGCAGCCGGGACACGCGCCATGGCCGGGTGCCAGACGTTTTGGCATGGCAGCCGTCGCATTCAGGCTGCCGCCCTTCACCTGTACCTCTCCCGCCGCATCCCGCTGAAGCTGCGTCGCGCCAATATTCGTCCTCTCTGCTGTCATTGGGGCAAAGAACGGACCTTTGTCCATCGTCTCCTGCACGGTACCCGGTGTCACGCCATAGTAGTCAAAATCCGGCGCCTTTGAATCCGCAGCAATGTCCAGCAGCTTCTCCACATCCTCCGCAAAGAAATCCTTGCCGCCCAGTCCATAGACACGGCTTTTGAGTTTTGCCCTGCCGCCAAACTTCTGCATCATGGCGCGGACCTCCAGCGAGAGGTTGCCGCCTCCTGCCCCATAGCTGTCCTGCCTGTCTGCAATCATAACAGAAGCCGCCGACGCACAGGCGTCATACAACGCCTTTTCCGGAAAGGGCCGCAGGACATTCAGCGTCACAATCCCCGCTTTTCTCCCGTTTTTGCGCAGGCTGTCCACGCCCTCCTTCGCCGTCTCATACGAGGACCCCAAAAGCACTAACAACTCCTGCGCCTCCTCGCATTGATACCCTTCCACCTTGCCGTACTCCCTGCCAGAGAGCGCACCATACTCGGCAAACAGCTTTGGCAGCGCCTCGTCTGCCTGCTGCATGGCAAGATGAAGCTGGTAGCGGTTATTCATCAAATCCGGTTCATTCATATAAGAGCCCACCGTGATGGGGTTTGACAAATCCAGAAATGGATAGGGGTCTTTTTTCGGCCCGATAAACTGCCGCACCGCCTCGTCCTTCTCAAACCGCAGGCAGCGCCGTTTCTGGTGGCTTGTAAAAAACCCGTCATACGCAACCACCACTGGCAGCCGCACCTGCTCTGCGAGCCGCAGTGCAATGATATTAAAATCATACACCTGCTGGACCGTATGCGCAAACAAAATCGGCCATCCCGCGTTTAATAAATACATAATGTCACTGTGGTCCCCCTTAATCGACAAAGGGCCAGAGACTGTCCTGCATGCCACATTCATCACCATCGGATAACGGGTGCCCGACTGGACTGGAAACTGCTCTAGGGCATACAGCAGGCCGTTGGCGCTGGTGGCATTGATGACCCTGCCGCCGCCGACCGCCGCGCCATAGCAGATGCCCGCCGCGCTGTGCTCGCCCTCCGCGGCAATCATGATGAGATCTGTCTCGCCTTTGGCGCGCATATCATCAAGATTTTCAGCAATCTGGGTGGAGGGCGTAATCGGATAATATCCCATCAGATCATATCCGATTTGTTTGATTGCAATTGCCGCAATCTCATTGCCGCCTGCGTACTCGGTTACTTGCTTTTCCATTAGACCTCTCCCCCTTCTATCCTTTTTTCTGTCAAGTACGATTCCGAGGTAATATATCCGTCTGGTCCGGTTTTCACATAATAATCCGGCGCGCGCAGCATATCCTGATTTGGCAGAAAATACTGCTTATCGGCGTGCTCTGCCTCGGTGCCGCGCACCAGTGCATTGACAGGGCACACGTCCACACAGCGCATACAGCCCTTGCAGTGATAGTAGTCAAGCCCCCTGTTGACCATCATTTTCCTGCCCTTGAACTCGCCCTCGGCAAACTGGAACACCATATCTGGACAAGTGGAATCACACAGCCCGCAGTTGATACAGCGCTCTTTGATAAAGACCGGAATATATCCCTGCCGCGAGGGAGACAAGTCTGCTGTCACAGTGCTGCCAAACCGCGGATTCACGCCGCCTATCGGCGCTGTCACATAGCCCCACTCCTGCGCGCTGCCCGTGCCGGACGGCACATTTTCCTTCTCAAGCCTGCTCTTAAACAGGGCAATCTCCGCCTTGGAGAGCTGCCGCACTTCATCATAGCCCCGGTCAATCCCCTTTAAGTTGCCCTCAAGCGCTGCCGGATATTTTCTGCCAAGGCTGTCCCTGCAAATCTGTCTGGCACTCTCCTGACTGACAAAGCCCATCACTTTTGCCATGGCGCCAAGCATGATTACATTGATTCTTGATTTTGTCTCCATTGCAATCTGTCTGGCGTCAACCACATAGCAGTCCCCGATGGCTTCCGGCAAATTTCCCATCATTTCCTCCTGCCCGTGGTCCGATGCGATGATGACCTGCGTCTGTCTGCCGCACCCCTTCCATGTATTCTCATCGCGCATCAGCGCCTGATGAAATATGACGAGCAGATCGGGGCTGACGACGGGCGAGTGTACCCGAATCTCCTGCTCCGGGGGGCAAAAACGGATATACCCCTTCACGGGGGTTCCAGTTTTCTCGGAACCGTAACTAGAAAAACCTGCACTGTTGAGATTCAGATATCTCACCGCCAGTTCTCCGATCATTTTTCCGCACAAATTTGCGCCCAGCCCGCCAATACTCTCCAAACGGATTTCATAGTAAACCTTTTGATTAAAAATCTGATTGATACTCCCTGTCATGGCTGTTCCTCCTCTAAATTCAGTATGGAATTTTTCGGCGGAATTTATACATGGCAGTCAAAATTGTGGTGTCCGTTCTCAGCCCACTGCGCCCATCAGGGTATAGACTGCGGTTCCCACAACACCGCTTCCCAAGATAATCGTGATGGCGCTGACTTTGAATTTCCTGAGAATCACCAGCGAGAGAACAAAAATCACCAGCTCGACCACACGGACCTCGCGCAGTATGATATCCCCCAGCTCTGCCTGAAACAAGCCAAGCATCAGAATCGACGCGCCTGCCGAGGCAATCAGCGCCACGACCGCAGGCCTCAGCGAGCCGAGCACCACCTGCACGCCGCTCACGGTGCGGTATTTATAATAAAAATGCGCCAGTGTCAGACAGATGCAAAACGATGGAATAATGCACCCCACCGTGCAGATTAACACCCCGGGAATCCCGGCAATGCGCATTCCCACAAACGTTGCCGAATTAATCGAAATCGGTCCCGGCGTCATCTCTGCGACCGTGATCAAATCCGTAAACTCCTCCATCGTCATAAGTTTATGAATATTTACAATCTGCTCCTGAATCAAGGGAATCGCCGCATACCCCCCGCCGACACTGAACAAGCCAACCTGCATAAACGCAAAAAATAATTTTAACAGCAGCATTTCTGAAACCTATCCTTTCCTAATTTTATTTTTATATCTTTTTTCCTTTCTTACGAAGTGTGAAAAATAAATCAATCAGACCGATTCCAAGACAGACAAAAATAATGATCATCGCGCTGACATCGAGAATATACGTTGCCACAAACGCTGTCACCATCATTGCGATATATAAAATACGCTTTGTCTTCACCACATTTCCCGCCAGATTGATGACGACATCAAAGATTACCGCCGCAACGCCGGCACGCATCACTTCAAGCGCTGTGGCAATATAAGGATTGGTGCGAAACTGTTCATAAAATACAGAGATGACTGAGATAATAACCATCGGCGGCAGAATGGTTCCAAGAATTGCTGTCAGTGCGCCGATAATTCCAGCCATACGATACCCGATGATGACAGAGGCATTGACGGGCAGCGGTCCCGGCGCGGACTGCGTGATCGCCGTCACATCGAGCATTTCGTCCTCCTCCAGCCACCCAAGCTCCTCGACATATCTTTTTTTCATCAGGGAGACAATGACGAAGCCGCCGCCAAAGGTGCAGGCACTCAGCACAAACATGGACTTGAACAAGGTCCATAATTTACTATAATCTTTTTTCATGATTCCTCCACGTTTTCATTCCATAAAGCTTTTTAAAATATACTAAATTTAGTATGTGAAGTCGTCGTGAAAATATGTATCTTTAATATACATTGACCCGCCAGAAGAGCCTTGTATCCCCAAGCGGCGCCTTGACCTGACGGCATCTGACCTCAAAGACGCTCCCATCCTGTGTGCTCACCAGAAAAGTGCCCTCTTTGTCATTTGTCTCGATGTCTTTGATACTGATCGTATCCGCATCATTTAAAAGTTCAAACATCTTGTCTTTAAAAAATTCCAGTTTCATCATTTTCTCCTTTTAAAATTCGACAAAATCATATATTGTAGTATTGTTGTGCAGAACAGATATTTTGAATATAAGTTTGTGTATTTAACAATATATTACATTTTATCTATTCTTACTACACTATAACAAGTTTTCTGCAAGAAAACAAGAAAAATCGAGCTACACTGTTCGACACATATCGACAAAGGCGTAAAAATTTGATAAAATAAAAAAGGGGAAATCTGACAAAAAATTTAGGGAGAAGTATCTTGGATAATGAATATGGACATTTAGAAATCAAATTAAATGATTTGTTACAAAAGAAAGGGCTGAATAAAAATAAACTGTCTCACAAAGCAGAGATGAATTGGAAACAGATAGACAACTATTGTACCAATACTGTAACGCGGCTGGACGTATCTGTCCTGTGCAAACTCTGTACTGCATTAGACTGTGAAATACAGGATTTGCTGGTATTTTATCCGCCAGAACAGAAAAACTGATGTAAAACAGGCACTGCCCCTGCTTTACATCAGTTTTTTATACGATGTACCTTATTGGTGAATCGCCTTGCGTGTCTTGTGAATCAACCCCCTCACCTTTGTCCGCTGCAAGAAAATATCATAACTCTTGATAATCAGTACCGAGCACGCCGCCTGTTCCATGATTTTGTCTGTCCGGAACCCAGTTACAACCTCCTGGATTCCCCAGTCAAGCGACGCACCCATAATGATCAAGTCATACTGCTTCGAGTACGCTACTACCCGCTCGATTAAATCGCCGCTGCATACCTTGATCTCTGTGGGCTGGTCAAACTTTGCCGCCGATTTATCCAGATACACTCTGGTATCCTCCACATCCTCCTCGTGATCGACCACATTCAGCAGCGTAATCCTCGCGCCGTATGCATTGGCAATGCGGTTGACGACTTTCGCTGTCATCTTGGAGTACTTTCCGCCCCCATAAGGAAACAAAATGTTTTGAAACGTCTGCTGCTGGTCATGTATCCGCAGCACGCCGACGTCCGCTGGCGCCTCCTGAAGCATTCTGTATGTAATGTTGCCGTGCATGTACTTTGCAAGGCCAGAGCCATGCCAGCCCATAATCACCAGCGGATTCTTCTCCTTTTTGACCACGGACATAATCGCATGAAACGCATCTCTTGAATTGATCAGCACAGGTCTCATACATGGCTCCGCCTCGTATTCCTTGAGCATCTGAACAACACTGTCCTGTACGCCCATCGACTGCATCATGACATCATAGTCTGCGATGGTAAGGAGATTGTCAGGAAACACATTGACCTTCACAGGCACCACGGTGGTACTCTCCTCAGACAGCGCGATCGTTCTTCCAAAATTCAAAAGCCCCTCCGCCGTATTGGGGTTTGCAACCGGAATAATAATCTCATTTTTTCTGTTCTCCTTCTTCTGCTCCTTAATCTCCGGCACATCGACGATTGAAATTCCCTTTGATGCATATTTCAACTTTGGCATGATAAGGTAATAGTACAAAACACCCGCCCCAATCACGGAGACCGCGATAATCAATGCCGGACGGTCAGACACCGCCAGATTTACGATCAGAAACAGATTCATTCCAATGCCAAGTATCGGTGTGAGCGGATACAGCGGCACGCGGAATTTGCGCTCAAGTTCTGGTTTCTTCTGGCGAAAGAGAATCAGTGCCACATTGACAAGACTGTAGCCCGTCAGCGAAAAAATGCTCGTCACAGTGGAGATATGCTCTAAATCCCGAATCGACACCGCGATAAACACAATTATCGAGGATACTACGATGGAAAACACCGGCGTCTTGGTCGAGCGGTTGATGGCCTTGAACAAACTTGGCAGACGCTGGTCTCTCGCCATCGCAAAGGAAGTCCTGGAGGACGCCATAACCGCCGTATTAATTGAGGAGAGCGTCGCCAGTATGCCGGCAAACGCAAACAGATATCCTCCAACTGCCCCGCCAATCTGTGCTGCGGTGTCAATCATTGGCGTGCTTGTGACCTCCGGCACAAGCTGCTGCCACGGCAGAATCCCGCAGCCAATAAAAAACACCGACGTCTTAATCACAATCACCGCCGCAATGGAGATCAAAATCGCTTTGGGAATCGTCTTTTCCGGCTCAATGACCTCCTCGCTGGCTGTCGTGATCAGTCCATAGCCGATATACGTCATATAGAGAAATCCCATCGCATTAAAGACACCCTGCATTCCCTGCGGCGTATAGGGCGTCTGATTGTCCATGTCCAGATGAAAGATGCCGACTACCACATAGAGCGCCAACAGCGCAACCAGCATAGTCGTTATGACATTCTGCAAGGTTCCAGAGCTTTTTGTTCCCTTAATATTCGTGAACATGACATACACCACAAGCAGATATGCCGCTGCCATCTGTGGAATAAACGGAAAAATATAGTTGATAAAATTTCCAAACCCCAGTGCAAACAGACCGCACGACATCGCATATCCCAGCCAGAATCCCCAGCCGCAGATAAAGCCGATAATGTTGTTTCCCGTCGCCTCCTTCACATACACATAGCCGCCGCCCGCCTTGGGGATAACCGTCACCAGCTCTGCAAACGACAGGCCGGTAAAAACTGCCGCGATGCCTGCCAGAAAGATTGCAAGCGACGCGCCGGGCCCCGCCGTGGCATAACTCGTGCCCGCCAGCACAAAAATCGCCGATCCAATCATCGTGCCAATACTAATCATCAGCGCAGAGTACATGCCCAAAGTTCTGTCTAATTTTTGTTTCATGTCAAAGTCCCCTTTCCTGCTCTACTTCGCCACACTCTTCACCCGGTTCTGCTTCTCCTCATACAGTCTCCCGTCGGCGAGTGTCATCGCCTCTTTAAGCGTCAGCGCATCGCCTGCCTCCACCATGCAGGTGCCCACAGACACTGTAATATTATAGACTTTCGCACTGCCTTCATTGTACTGTCCAAACCGCTTATAAATCCGCTCGACAAACGCTTTCTCGCCCGCGGCGGCTTCCCCCGAAGGCAGCGCCGGCATAACCAATGCAAACTCGTCTCCGCCGACTCTGCCGACAAGCCCTGTGCTGCCCGCCGTCTCCGTGAGCAGGTCACTGATTAATTTGATTGAAAAATCGCCCTCGTCATGGCCATATCTGTCATTGATAATCTTGAGATTGTTCATATCGATGTACGCGACCAGCGTTCTCCCGCCTGCCTGTTTATTCCTCTCAAGAAGCGCCTCCCCCGAATGATAAAAACCGCGGCGGTTCATGATGCCTGTGAGCGCATCTGATTTCGAAAGGGTATCAAGGACAATGTTATTTTCCTTGAGCGTGATGAGGCTCTCCTCAAGCTGCCGCTGAATCTGCTCATTGGATTTTAGAAGCTCGAGCATCCTGATGGCTGCTCCCATCTGATTCACCAGAAACTCCCCATTCTCAAACAGCTTTTCTGTCATATCGCAGAGCAGGATACCGTACAGCATCTCATTGGAAAACAGCGGCAGCACGACAAGTGAGGAAGTCCCCTGCCCCGTCTGGCTGTCGCGGAAAAGCTCGTCTGTGGACCGCTGCTGCTGCGCGCCGAGAACACTTGTCACCACACCCGCACTGCGCACCGCCTTCAGGTACAGTTTGTCTGGTATTTCCAACTCCTCATGCTCGAGATGCATGACAGGCTTCCTGAATACATAAATGTACGCATTCTGAATATCCAGCCAGCCTAAATGCTCTAACAGCACTGCGTAGCTCTGGTCATTTCCCTTCTCAAACTGCATGATATCCCGCACAAACAGCTTCATCACATACTGCTCATCCTCTCTTGCTTCTGAGATTCTGCCCAAGTGCTGCTCGACCGCCATCACCGTCCTGCGGTAAATGACAGCAAACACATCTTCAAGCTCATCGCCTTTCTTGCCCTTTTGCTGGAAAGCACGGTGTATATGTTCTATATGCGTCAGGAAATTCTCCATGTCGGCATACTCCATCGCGCCAGTGCCGACGAATGCATCAAATGTCCGCACCAGTTCATTTCTTTGTCCTGTGATCTGTTCCTGTGTCACTGTCTCTGACTCATACAAATCCATCACACAGTTCATAAATGCTCTGTAGGGGGCTCTCAGGTCCGAGAGATTGCCGCGGTAGAAAATATCATTGAAATACTTGTCAATACTGCCCCTGTCAAGCCACCTGTCAGACTGCAAGACATCTTTTTTCTTGATCGTGCCCAGAGAATCCCTCTTGATAAACTTTGTGGACAGCACCTGATCTTCGACCTGCTCGCCCTCTATGAGCCGCAGCGCCGTGTTCAGCGCCTTCTCCCCCAGCCGGGTAGGGTCTGCCCAGACAGAGGCAAGCGGCGGCTCTATCTTGGCAGAGGCAAGCATGTTGTCATAGCCAAAGATTCTGACGTCCCTGCCCGGCGTTCTTCCATGCTGCTTCAACGCCTCATAGAGACCGATTGCCGTGTCGTCATTGACACAGAATATCCCTTGTATGTCTGGATTCTTTTCTATAAACGTATCAAAAATCCCGCCCGAGTACCTTGACAGCGTCCCTTCTATGTAACAGTTCTCATCGAACGGCATTTGATTTTCTTCCAGCACGCGGATAAACGTATTTTTGCGCTCTTTGGCGTCCGTATTACCCTCCGGGCCGCCTACCATTCCGATTTTCCGCATGCCAAGCTCGCGAATCATGTAATTCATCGCCTCGCTGATTCCATTGTAATTATCATAATTTACGCTGACATATCCCTCCAGCTTTGAGGCGACCAGAACGCACGGAAGTTTGCTGTACTGCTGTATAAACTGTTTGATGCGGTCTGCCTGCGCATAGCAGCCAATGCTGTCCGCCATAATCAGGACCGCGTCCAGCCGTGCTGCCTGCGCATAGGAAAAAAGCGTATTGTACTGATACTCGTATAAGATTTCCTTCCTTGCCGTGAGATCCCTGTCCAGATATTTTCCGGGGAAAATAACCAGCTTTACCCCCATTTCGCGGGCAGCCTTCATCGCCCCCCTGCACACCATAATGCTGAAATTATCTGTAATGCCGCTCGCCAACAGCCCCACCGTAACTGCTCTCTTCATCTCTTCTTACCTCCGCTTTTTCTCTCTTCTCAATAACGCTATTCAGACCATGTGCATAAAACCCCCCAAAAGTAAAAGCTACTTCCGGGGGGTATCCTCCTTATCAGTGCATCATCTCAGCCAGCACTTCTTTTGCCTTTTCCAACTGATTGTCTGTACCATTCTTATAGAGCTCTGCATCAAACTCGACTTCCACATCAGGCTCAATACCAATCCCATGAATATTATTTCCGTTTGGTGTAAAATAACTGCTCACCGTAAGTTTGACTGCCGAACCATCTGACAGATTGATTACTTTCTGGACAATCCCCTTGCCGAACGTCGTCGTCCCTACAAGCGTGCCAATCTGGTAATCCTTCACTGCCCCTGCAAGAATCTCAGACGCGCTCGCGCTGAGTCCGTCCGTGAGCACGACAAGCGGCACTTGAATGGCATTCTCACCCTTACAGGTATATTCCTCGCGCTTTCCGTATTTATCCTCTGTATAGACAATCAGCCCCTTGGGGAGAAGCATCCGCGCGATATCACAGACTGTAGACAGGTTTCCGCCCGGATTGCCCCGCAGGTCAATGATCAGCCCCTTCATGCCCTCTGTCTGTGCCTGCTCATAGGCAGCCTCAAACTGCCCGGTTGTCACGAGGTCAAATTCGATCAACTGGATATATGCCATACCGTTCTCAAGCATCTCGTACTCTACCGTCGGACTTTCAATTTTTCTGCGCTCTACATCTATATCCAGCGGTGCGGATTCATTTTCCCGAATGACCGTGAGTGTCACATAAGTGTGTTCTTCCCCTTTGATCTTACTCACGACATAGGCTTTGTCCCTGCCCTGCATATCCTCGCCGTTGACTTTATAAATGTAATCTCCCTTCATCAGACCGCTTGTCTCAGCAGGCGTATTCTTGATCACGCCGCTGATCTGCACATACCCGGTATCTCCATCCTGAATATAGGCGCCGATTCCATAATATATGCCTTCTGTCTGCTGCTGTAACGCAACCAGCTCATCATTTGTATAATAGACGCTGTACGGGTCCTCCAGCGAACGAAGCAGCCCTCTGTAAAGTCCGTCCTCCAGTTGTTCCTCCTCGACATCCTTCCAGAAATATTTCTGTATGGTGTCCTCTAGGAGTGCGAGCTTCTTCTCCACGTTTCCATCTGTTATGTGTGAACCTGCCATCGCATTTCCCTGGCTCAGCGGCACAAGTACATGGATAAACCGCACGATGCCTGCAATGCCAAGTGTGATTGCGACCGCTGCCAAAATTCCCGTGACAATGCCCAGAATATAATATTTGGTCGTTGACTTATTTGTTTGGTTTTGCATTCTATAACCTCTTTATTTACAGTTTTTGCTGAAGACTTATTCCTGTTATTTCAGATAATTCCACGGATTTACGTAATTGCCGTTGAGTCTCACGCCAAAGTGCAGATGGTTTCCAGTAGACCTCCCTGTCGTGCCAACTGCGGCAATCTTTTGTCCCTTCGTGACCTCCGCCCCCTGTGAGACATACAGTTTTGATGCATGCATATAGATCGTATATAAGTTATCACCGTGGTACAGCATGATATAATTTCCCATCGTGCTGCTGTAAGCGGCGGCAACCACCGTCCCGCTATACGCCGCCAGAATCGGAGAACCGCCCGGCGCTGCTAAGTCCAGTCCATTGTGAAACTTCTTCACATTTAACGTCGGATGCATACGCTCGCCATAGTCATCAGAAATTCTCGTATAGGAGGGCGCCGGCCACGCAAACATGCCGCCGTCGTAGGTTTTCTTCTTTCCATTTGCCTCCTCAAGCTGTTTCTGCAAGGTCTTGGAAATCTCCTCAAGCTCTTTGATCTCGGCATTCTGAGCCGCAATCTCCGCCTCATACTCCCGCAAAAGCTGCTCTCTGTTGTGAATGTCTGTCTCGTATGCCTTGATATCTGCCTGCTTTTGTGTGATGAGACTCTCCAAGGATGCCTCCTCCGCCTCGACATTGCGTTTCGCCTCCTCCAAAAGCTCTTGCTCGGACTCTAGCTGCGCCTTGCATACCTCGACATATTCCCGCGTCGCACGGTATTCTTCAAACATGCGTTTGTCTGATTCTGATACCTTCTCCACGTAGTCTACACGGTTCAGCATATCGCCGAACGACCGCGCGTTGAGGATTGCCTCGAAGTAAAAGTAATCACCGCGCTCATACATGTTCTTGATGCGCACCTTCATACCCTGATACTGGGTTTCCTCTCTTGCCACCGCCGCGTCCAGCTCTTCCATCGTCTGTGTAATCTCCGACTCCTTCTGTGTAATCATCTCCTTGATTTCTGAGATTTTGGCCTGAACCTCCGCGAGATTGCCGTCGAGCTGTGTCACATATGCCGCAAGGTTCTTCTTGGACTGCTCGAGATCGCTGATGATGGACTGGACATCGGTCATTCCTGACTGCAGCTGCTTTTTCTGGTTTTGTGCGTTCTTGATCTCCTGCTGCTTCTGTTCAATGCTCTTTTTGAGATCTGATATATTGTCCGCCCGGCTGACAAACGACGGTGTTCCCACAGACATTGTTGCTGCGAAGAGTCCCACCGCCATCAAAAATGCCACTTTCTTATATCTATTATATCCACAGTGCCTTCTCTGCATAAAACCTGCCCTTTCTAATTAATGCTGTATTTCCATGCTGCTCTCATGCCGCACTTTTATCACACGCTCAGGTGCTTTCTTACTGTCGTAAAACTTCCGATAAAACCGATGCCCACGCCCAGCCCGATACACACGGGTACTAGATTCGTAAATACAGTCTCCACTGGCAGAAACGCCAAAAGCTGTGACAAGGACGGAAAACGCTTTGCCACATACATCATCGCTTCATTATAGATAAAAAAAACTGCAATCAGCGGAACGAAGGAGCCAATCACACCGATTACCATTCCTTCAATCACAAACGGCGCCCTGGTAAAAAAGTCCGTCGCGCCAATATACTTCATAATCTGAATCTCTTCTTTTCTGACAGAAATACCAATGGCAACCGTATTGCTGATCAAAAAGATTGAGACCAAAAACAAAATGATAATAATGCCGATCGAGACATAGCCAATAATGGCATTGACGCCGGTGAGCGCCTGCGCTGTGAGAAATGACTGGTTGATCTTGCGGATGCCCTCGATAGATTCCAGATAGTTTACCAGCGCGGTCTGCATGGACACGTCACTTAGATAAATGTCAAAGTGCGCGCAGTCCTCCAGCGGATTTTCCGTGTAAAAGCTGACGTCTCCCAGCTTGTTTTCCTCGACAAACTGCGCCCATGTCTCCTCCGCGGACACATACTCCACATTGCTGACCTCTGTTCTGCGCACAATCATGCTGCGGATTTCCGCCACACGGTCATCGCTGAGCCCCTCCTCAAGCAGTGCGCTGACACAAAGCCCCTGCTCGGCGTTCTTTACCATGTGCTGAAAATTTGTCAAAATGGAATAAAACAGTCCAAACAGAAACAGACATGCCGAGATTGTCGCCACAGATGCCAGTGTGAACCATTTATTCTTAAAAATATTGCGTATTCCCTGCCATATGCAGTAAAATAATGTATTAATCCTCATCGATGTAGCCACCTTTTTCCTCATCACTGACGATGATGCCTTTCTTCATAGTGATAACACGCTTCTGCATGGCATTGACAATCTCACGATTGTGCGTGACTACTAGAACAGTGGTTCCATTGTTGTTTATTTTCTCTAACAGGTTCATGATATCCCACGAGTTTTTTGGGTCTAAGTTTCCTGTCGGCTCGTCTGCGAGCAGAATCTGCGGTTTGTTGACAAGCGCCCGCGCGAGCGCCACACGCTGCTGTTCCCCGCCGGAAAGCTGCTTGGGCCTTGCCTTGTACTTCCCCGCAAGCCCCACCGTCGATAAGATTGACGGCACATTTTTCCGAATCTCCCTGTTTGGCATCTGGATAATGCGCTGTGCAAAGGCAACATTGTCGTATACATTCCTGTCCTTTAAGAGCCTGAAATCCTGAAACACCACCCCCAGACTCCTGCGGAACTTTGGAATTGCGCGTCTTTTGAGCCGCACCACATCGGTTCCATTGACAATGATTTTTCCCGATGTGGGCAGAAGCTCACGCAGCAGCAGCTTGATCAATGTCGATTTTCCTGATCCGCTGTCGCCCACGATAAAAACAAATTCTCCTTTATTTATATGCAGATTTACGTCATTTAATGCCGGTACGCCCACGGTGTAAGCCTTGCTCACATGCTCCATCACAATCGCCTTATCGCTGATGCCAGCACCCAAACGCCTTCTTGTTCCTGTTGTTTTCAACTTTTCGATCCACTCCTATAAATTATTAATATTCAAACGATTCCATATATTTCATATACCGCACCACCATCAGCGCGATCTTGAACGTGATCGCATCCTCAAAAATCCTCAGATCAAGACCAGTGCTCTTTTGCAGTTTATCCAGCCTGTAAACCAGTGTGTTGCGGTGAATAAAAAGCTGTCTTGAGGTCTCCGATACATTCAGGGAATTTTCAAAAAATTTATTGATGGTCGTGAGTGTCTCCTCATCAAAATCATCGGGGCTCTTTCCGCCAAAGATTTCCTTGATAAACATCTTGCACAAGGGAATCGGCAGCTGGTAAATCAGACGCCCGATGCCAAGCTCACTGTACGCGATGATATCCCGCTCGGCAAAGAAAATCTTGCCCACATCGAGCGCCATCTTCGCCTCCTTGTAAGAGCGGCTGACCTCCTTGATCTCCTTCACATTCGTGCCATAGGAAATATGCACCTCCTTGATGCCGTCCTTGACCAGACTGTCCTCGATCGCCCGCGCATACTTGTCGATATCGCGGTTTGTCTCGGTGTCCGCAATCTCCTTGACCACAATCACATTGTTCTCATCGACTGCGGTCACAAAATCCCTGCCATTCTGCCCGAAATTCTCACGCACTTTTTCTAAAATATTTGCGTCCTTCCCATTCTGGGACTCCACAATCAAAACGGCGCGTTTCACATCCGTCTGTATATGAAGCTTCTTCGAGCGGCTGTAGATATCCACCAAAAGAAGGTTGTCCAACAACAGATTTTTGATAAAGTTGTCCTTGTCAAAACGCTCCTTGTATGCCACCATCAGATTCTGCAATTGAAAGGCTGCCATCTTCCCCACCATGTAAGCATTTTCCCCCGCATCGTTGGCGATCAGAATATACTCTAACTGCTGGTCGTCATAGATTTTAAAGAACTGGCATCCCTGTATCTCTTGGCTGTCTGCGGCTGACTTTACGAACTCTATCACAGAACCTTCAAAACTGTTTCCGGTCGTTTTGGTGGAAGCCACCAACTTACCATCGATATCCGCCACGAAAAGCTCTACTCTTGCAATCGCCTTGATTCCCTCGATGGTATTCTGCATAATCTGATTTGAAATCATATGCCACTCTCCTTCTTATACATTATCCACAAAAAAGACTGATTCGTTCCGTCCTTTTCATCGCATTCTGTTTTCATTTTAATACATTTATACAAATAAATCTATAGCTGATGACAACTTTTTTATGCATTTTTTAAATGTATTTATTCCTGCTCTTTAGCTTTCGGCAATTTCTACCGAAATACATATCGTAGTAGGTTCTATTTTTTCCTACAAAGTAAGCAGGAATGGAGGGTTGCTTATGGATATACCGGGTCTTTCAATGCGTATGGCACAGTCAAATCTTCTGACGGACGTTGGCACTGCCATGCTGGCAAAAACAATGGAGCAGGCAGATTCTGTCTCCGCTGCGATGACCGAGATGCTTGACGCTTCCGCGATGGAGCTCTCTGTCAATCCCGGCGTTGGCGCCAATATTGACATCAGTGTGTAATGGACTACATACTGTGCGGAAACAGCCCTTCGGGGCTGCTTTCTTTTATTTTAGGCATATTTTATCAGAATTGATGACAATCTTCTGATTTTTCAGCAGATTGCCAACCGCCCGCTTAAACTCATTTTTGCTCATGCCTGTCTCAGCGCGAATCAGCTCTGGGTCTGCCTTGTCTGTAAAGGGCAGCGCACCGCCATGCTGCTCCATCAGCGCAACGAGCTTGTCCGCATCTTTTCCAATCTGTAAATATGCCTTCTCGCGCAGGCTCAAATCCAGCTTGCCGTCCTCCTTCACCGCAGACACGCGGGCTGACACCACATCGCCCACTTTAATCTCGCCGTAGAGTTCCCGGGCCGGAATCAGCGCTGAAAAACGGTCGTCCACCGCCACAAAAGCGCCCATATCCTGCCGAAGCTCATAGACCGTGCCCCGCACGATATCCTCCTTCTGGTAGTCACTGCCGCATTGCAGATAACGGTACACCTTCATCGTAGCTGCCAGGCGGCTGCTCTTGTCAACGTAGATCACCACCAGCACTTCATCGCCCTCCTGAACCTTGGCGGTCTGTTCTTTATATGGAAGCAATACATCCTTCTCAAGCCCCCAGTCCAGAAAGGCGCCGATCTTTGTCACCTGTGAGACTCTGAGTTTTCCCACCTCGCCCACGCTCAAAAGCGGTGTGTTTGTCGTCGCGATAATCCGGTCCTTGGAATCCTTGTACAAAAACACCTCAACGCTGTCGCCCAGCCCGCTTCCCTGCGGCACCTGCTTTTTGGGCAATAGTACCCTGTCCTCGATGGCAGCATTTAGCGTCTCGCCCAGATATACGCCAAAATCCAGCTCCTTCACAATGAGCAGCGGCTGCTTTTTCCCTAATTCAAACATTTTATCCTATCCTCCACATTCTATACATCCTCAACGTACTCCTGTTTCCTGCCAAGCCTGCGAAAAATCAGCAAAAGCTCCGCCACCGCCGCAATCGCAAGCACAAACTCCGCCACAAACTGCGCATAGGCAAGCCCGTACAGCGGAAACAGATAGTTTAGCAGATACAGCGCTGGTATCTCTAACACAATTTTTCTCATGATGGCAAAAATAAGCGCGTTTTTCCCAAAACCGAGTGCCTGGAAAACACCGACTGCAAGAAAATCCATACACAGAAACGGCAATCCGAGACAGAATCCCCGCAAAAACCGGATTCCGTAGTTGATAATCGGCGGATTGTCCATAAAGAACCGCACCACCCCCTCGGCGCCGAGGAAGAAAAACACTGCCGCCGCCGTGATAAAACCTATGCTGATCTCCCCTGCAAACACGATCGCCGACTTCATGCGCTTCTGGTTGCCACTGGCATAATTATAACTCACCAGCGGCATGATGCCCTGCGAAACGCCCATGCAGACATACATCGGCACCATATAAATCTTCTGTGTGATTCCCATCGCCGCGACCGCATCGGCGCCAAACACGGACGTAAAATTGTTGAGTATTGTCATTCCTGTCACATTCAGCAGATTTTGTATGGAGGCGGGGATCCCCACACCGCATACGCCGAGCACAATCGCCCCCTTTAGGCAAAACTGCGAGGGGCGGAGGCAGACACAAGTGCTGTTTCGCTTTTTATATATCAATATAAAAAAATATGTACACGCCACACAGTTTGAGATAAACGTGGCAAGCCCCGCGCCTGCGGCGCCCAGACCAAGCCCCTGCGGCAGTATAAAAATGGGATCCAGCACAATGTTCAAAAGACATCCGCTCATGGTTCCGGCGCTAGCGTGAAACGCGGCGCCCTCCGAGCGCACCATATACGCCAGCACCACATTCAAAATCGCGGGCACTGCGCCCCATGTGACTGTCCACCGCATGTATTCCGATGTCGCCTGCAAGGTCACTTCGTCTGCGCCCAAAAGCACCAGCAGCGGCGCCTTGCCCGCCGTGCACAGCAGCGAGAAGAACACGCCGCACACCAGCGCACAGTAAAAGCCAAAGGCAGAGCTTCGATGCACCGTGTCATAGTCCTTGCGCCCAAGCGCCCGGCTCATCATGCTCGAGCTGCCCACGCCAAACAGGTTGTTGACCGCGTTGAACGCGAGCAGCACAGGCCCTGCGAGCGTGACTGCCGCGTTCTGCACAGGGTCATTTAACATGCCCACAAAATACGTGTCCGCCAGATTGTAGAGCACCATCACCAGCGAGCTGATAATCGTTGGAACACAAAGTGACGCGACCGCCTTGGGTATCGCTGCACTTTCAAAAAGTTCTGTCCTCTTGTCAGATTTACTAACTGCCATATGAATCCCTCCATGCCGCATTTTCCTAAACCGTCTGCTCCTGCTCTGCGTGCGCGGTCTTTCCCAAGTACCACACAGCCGCCGCGCTCACCACCACCGCACCGATGGCAAACACACCTGTCTGGCAAAAGTCTGGAAGCATAAACACCACAAATGAGAGCGAATTGTATAATAAATGCATAAAAATACATGGCAGCACGGAGCAGCACTTTACCGCCACATAGCCAAGCGCGGCGCCCACCGGCAGCACATAGAGCCCCTGCACCCAGTTTGCATGAAAAATGCCAAACATGACTGCCTGTATCAGAATCACCGCCGGCGTCGAAAAATACTGCTGTAAATGCTTCAAAATCAACCCTCTCATAATGCACTCTTCATTGACCGGCGCCAAGATCACCGCCGCAAGCATCGCCAGAAGCTGACTGCCGCCAAGCGCGGTATCCATCATGTCATTATACGTTTCCATCGTCTCCGGGCTTGCCACAGCGATGGCAGCCGCAATCAAAAGCGCCAGATAATACAGCCCCACGCAGCCTATCACAATCATGGAAAATGTTCTGACCCGCAGCACCTTTTCCCTGAAATACTGCTTGTCCTGCGCTGTCCTTCTCCTGCCCCAGACCAGCCAGTACGCCGGCACCGAGAAAACAGCCATCGCAAAGGTGGATACCACCGTCAGCATCGTCATGAAATTACTGTCCATGAAAATCTGTATGGCGGCGCGCTGCGCCTCCTGAATATCCATGTCTGTCTGAAGGATACACGCTGTCACTGCCGCCAGCACGCTCACAGAGCCGAGCAAAAGCTGCAACAGGAAAAACAGCCCCATAATCACAACGCTTACGAGAAGCCCCTCTACAAATTTTTTACCGATTCCTTCCTTTTTATTATATTCCATTATGACCTCCAATCTCACCCCCTATACCGTAACACGACAGCCCGATTCTGTCAAACCCTTGTTGCGCTCAGAAGTGGAATGCGTCCTCAATGGAGATTTGTCTGCCTTCTGGCTGTGTACTCGAGCATTTCTTCCACAAGCCCATTCATTTTATGGACATTCTCCAGAAGCTTCTGCGTGTACTGTGCCCGTTTTTCTGTCTGGATTTCTGCAAGCAGGTTTTCTGAGTATCCTGAGATCACCATCATCGGTGTTTTCAGACGGTGCGCAAGTGTGTTGACCTGTTGTCTGAAATTCTCCTCAACTGCCTGCTGTTTCTTGTAAATCTTAAAATAGCTTCGGGCAATACCGACTGTCAATAAAGCCATCAGCGCAAAAATTCCTGCCCCTGCCATCAGCAGTTTATCCCGCCAGCCAGCCCATGTCGAGGTCACGCCGGCATAACAGAGCGTATAAGTTCCCTGCGGTGTCTGAATCCGCTGCTCCCCATACCAGTGATTCTCCCCAAATGGATAAAATCCCTTGACAAGCTTTCCAGTGCGTTCCTCGAGAAGCCTCTCCCGCAGCATCTGATAGCTTGCCAGACGCTCCTCGTCCGCCCCGGTATACTCGCTCAGCTTCGTCTCTGCCGCCACATTGCCGTCCTCATCAAACAAAATCCCGATCATATGAAATATTTCTAGCCTGAGATTGTTTTCTGCTGCTGCCCTGTCCGTCAAATCCTGCTTTGACAGAATCAGCGCAAGCTCTGTCCCGATTTGACCGATCCGCTGGCCGCCGAGCATCTCCACCGCACTCAGAAGCAGTCCTGCAACTAAAAACAATGCAGCGGCGGATATCAGCAGGATTGGAAGCCCTGTCCGCAGCCAGATCTTTAAAAACATATGTTCGTCCCTATTGTTTCTATTATTTTTCATCATTCTTTTTATCCTCCTTCAACTGGTATCCTTTTCTGAAAACGGTCCGAATCTGCCGCCCCTGCGCGCCTAACTTTTTGCGTATTTTTTTGATATGATTATCCACCACCCTGTCATTTCCCTCGAAATCATATCCCCAAATCTGTGTCAGCAGTTCCTCCCGCGTGCAGACCTTCTCCTTGTGCTCGAGCAAGTATTTTAACAGTTCATACTCCTTGTACGAGAAGTCCTTCTCCTCTCCATCGCAGCACACCCTGTACCGCTCTGGCTCCAGCAAAATCCCGCCCGCCGCCAGCACCGGCTGCTGCACCATGCCCTTCGCGCGCCGCAGGAGCGCCAGCATCTTTGCATGGAGTATGGGCAGCGAAAACGGCTTGACCAGATAGTCATCGCAGCCCAGATGATATCCGCGCAGCTTGTCCTCCTCCCGCCCCCGCGCCGTGATAAAAATGACCGGGGCATCACTAAATCTGCGCATCTCCCTGCACAGCGCAAATCCGTCCATGTGCGGCAGCATAATATCCAGCAGCACAAGGTCATACTGTCCTGCCACAATCCGCTCAAAACCCTTTTCCCCGTCATTGGCGCAATCCACCACAAACGCATTGTCCGTCTGTGCGGTCAGATAGTCCGTGAGAATCTCGCAAATCTGCGGGTCGTCCTCAATCAATACGATTCGGTATGTCATATGAATCTCCATTCCGCCGCCAAGCAGCAGCACAAATAATACGTGTGATATTTCACACTAATCCTCCATGCTGCCGACAGCTCGCGAATTTGGGCATCAGCACAAATTTGCCGATTGAAAAATCTCTGATTTTTCAATCTAACTCCTTCAGCAAGCATCTGGATGATACTGGCGGCCGAAAAGACCGACCGCTCAGCATAAAGTTATGCACACAGCCGCATAAGGAAATATGCATATATATGATACTGCAAAGATGTGTCGCTGAGATATCCTTGACAGATACAAAGTATAGACGGTCTGCGCATAAAAAGTGGATACCCTTTCAAGTATCCACTGGATTTACATGCACCATAATATGTTTTACACTGGAAAAGCTCTGCTCTATGGCGTCATGCACATGCTCCGCAATCTTGTGCGCATCCCGAAGCGAGGCATCGCCATCTGCGCTGATCTCGATATCCACATAGACACGGTTGCCAAAAACCCTCGTGCGCAGAAGGTCCACACCCAGCACCCCCTCCTGTTCCAGCGCGCAGTGCTTCAGACTGTCCTCCAAGTTCTCATCACATGCCTTGTCAACCATCTTGTCTATGGCATCCTTAAAAATATCATACGCCGCCTTCTCTATAAAAAAGCAAATACACAGGCTGGCAACCGCGTCGCAAACCGGATAGCCAAGCCTTGCCCCCGCAATGCCGACCAGCGCGCCCACCGACGAGAGCGCGTCCGAGCGGTGATGCCATGCATCTGCCATCAGTGCACTTGAACTGATTTTTTTCGCATGGCTTCTGGTATACCAGTACATGCCCTCCTTCACCACAATCGACACGAGCGCTGCCACAAGCGCCAGTACGCCCGGCACGGTGAGATCTCCATAATTCCCCGATAATATTTTTGCGATGGCGGTATAGCCAATGCCCAATCCCGTAAATGCCAGAATGGTCGCAAGGAGGATTGCCGCCACACACTCCATGCGCTCATGCCCATAGGGATGTTCTTTGTCCGATGCCTTCCCAGAGAGCCTGATTCCAATGATAACCACAACCGTACTGATCACGTCCGACGCAGAGTGTATCGCATCGCTGACCATCGCCCCGGAGGAGGCAAGAACCCCCGCAAGCAGCTTAAATGCGGACAGCAGGACATTTCCCACAATGCTCACTGTGGAAACATTCATCGCTACTTTTTCAAATTCATTTACAGATTTCATCATAAATCCCGCCTTTCCAAAACATTAGTTCCAGTATTGCGCCAGTACTGAAAATGTGTCCATATGCCTGAAAAACGGGACAAAAAAACACACCCACGTATCAGTATTAGCAACTACTGTCCCGCGGATGTGCAAAATCCACTGTCGCAATGCGACCCGGCTCCAAGGGCACTGCCCCGGCCTGCTCAGTTTGTACTGTAGTATGATGCAGTGCAAAGAGTTTGTTGGTATAGTGTATGTAACGCGTAAACTTTGGTTACATTTTCATCACTATATCATATATTCCGGGGGATTTCAAGCTGTTTTTTCTATGCACAAGATCTGTCTTTTTTGTATTTTTTATTTTCTTTCGTGCACGCGGTTAAATTTTATGTGGAAGTATTTGATTCAGCATCAATTTATGCTATACTGTCTGCAAGCCTATTGATCAAAACTATTGATCGAACCTGCTTATCAGTCCTGCTTATTAAGTTTGTTAAAACTATTTATCAAGCCAATTTATCCAATCAATCGGAGGTAAATCTTATGGGATGTTTAGCTGTTTTATTTGCACTGAATGAACAAGAACTCGAAACCTTTCTCAACGTAGAAAGACCCCAGCGCGCTTACTACATGCACAACGAGCTTGAGGAGAATTTCTGGAATGATTATCCTGAATACGTGTGCGAATTAGATCAGGCGTGGGACGCGATGCACCGAATGCTGACAGACGGCAGCCTGAACTTTGAAAACAAGTTCCCGCCGCTGTGCAACGTGATTTTGGGCGGTGAATTTGTATATGGGCTTGAGCGTGACCCCTCCGGGGAGGTTCTCATTCCCGACGAGGAGGATGATGCATATATCATCTTAAAAACGCCCCAGCAGGTTGCCGGGCTCGCCGAGGCGCTTCCCAAACGAACCAAGGAGGAATGCCGCCAGTGCTATGACAAAATCGACGAGGAGGACTACGGCTTTGCGCCATATGACGAGGATTTTGAATACGCATGGACGTATCTACAGGAAAGTCTCGAGTTCTGGAAAAAGGCAGCGGCAGAAAAAAGATACGTGCTGTTTACTGTTGACCGGTAACAACTCAAAAAAAATGGTCATTTTGTTCCATCTATCTGAAAAATCAAATAATTTTGCCGATATAATATACAACTGTGACAGACTTTCAAAGTTTTTATGCCTGATATCAAGAAGATGATTTTTTTATCTGTGCCGCACACCTTGCATCAATGTATATATGATGGGAAGGCGGCTGGGTCTTGGCAGAACGCAAATCAGGAAGAAAAACAAACGATTTTACAGGAAAATGGAGGATACGTAATCAAATGAACATTGCAGTAAACAATTATTATAACAGGGCGGCGGTTTATCCGCAGCACGCAAAAAACAAGACAGCTTCTTTTGCACAGGTTTTGGCGGACACAGCATCAGCGGACTTGGCTGAAACTACGCCTGCAAAGAAGGAGCAGACTGCCGCGCCGCAGAAAGAGGCGCTTTTGCAGACATGGTATGCAGGCAGACCTTTGTCAGAATGGGCATTGTCAGACCCCCGCTATACAGATGAGGAAACGGGTATTTCATGGTATGTCAGGGACGGAAAGCATCCTTATATGACAGGGGAGGACGCAGAGAAACTAAAGCAGTTGTGCGAGAAAACAGGCGAGTCGTGGCTAAAAAAGTTTGCGGAAATGACAGGCACAATCCAGAAGCTCGACGAGAACACCACCGCCTATGTAGGGACGAACGGCATTGCCGTCATGGGAAAAGACGGAAGGCAGCTGTCTGTCGATACGTCAGCATTGTCTTACGACATGCTTGAGTGTCTATTTGACAATTTACAGCGCGGCGGAAATTACTTTGACAGCAGCTACTGGCAAAATCAGCTTCAGAAAGTGTTTTGATGTTGTATCATGATAAACATTCGTGGGAGAGGGTTATTCCAATGAAAAAATCAAGTGCTGTTACACTGTTTCTCTTTATTCTGTCATGCTGTTGCCTGTCAGGCTGTGCCAGCTTACCGAAAAATGAGCACATGGAGCAGGAAGCAGAGCAGCTCATTACGGCTTTAAACGAGGACGACGCCGACCAAATTTTTGAATCCATGTATCCTGATGTTGTCACCCGCGAGGAATTTGACAACTCTTATGAAACGATTCGCGAGATTTGGCGCAAATGCGATGAACACACGCTAAAACTGACTTCTATTCATTACAATAGCAATTTAAATCCAGGCAGCTCTGGGAAAATATACACCTGTCAGGCGCAGTACTATATCTATACCGCTGATGCTTCCTACACGATGAACCTCAACTACCGCTCTGATGATAAAGGCAAAGGAATCTACGGCTTTCATCTCACCGCTGGAACCACGCCCGTACTAATCAGCGGCGGTTTTACGACTTTTAGAACTAATTCTGTACTTCAATGGAGTGTGCTGTTTTTTTGTGTGCTGTCTTATATTTTTATTCTTGTGACGGTGATTGACATTTTCCGAAAGCGCCCCCGATTGTATGGGGCATGGCTTGCAGCGTCGTTTGTCTTTGTCTGCTTACAGATAAAAGTCGCGCCGAACAACTTTCATCTGGGCGGAGGCATATATTTGTTTGTGATGTCCGCCCTGAAGGTTTACAGTGGAGGCATTCGGAATTTTGTTGTGGCTTTCCCCGCGGGTGCACTGGTTTATTGGTGTATGCGCAAAAGGCTTCTGATGAAAAAAAGCAGCTTACCAACCCAGCTCCAATAACCAGCTATTTGCCTTTAATCTTGGCAATCAAAATATCGACATCATAAGGAATTGTAGGAAAATAAGTGATGCAGATTACGCAGGATATTTCTTCTCTTGAATTTGGTAGTGTAAAAAAGTTTGTGTCTATGGGAAAAAATACCTCTTTTTGGGTAAGAATTAGTATATGACAATTCTTATCGAAAAGGAGTATTTTTATGCCAGCAGCAAAGGAACAGATTCGACAGATTATTGCAGATAACAACTTACACAGTGCAGCCGATGTCTACACCCTGCTCAGGGACAGTTTCAAAGACATACTCCAGGAGCTTATGGAAGCAGAACTGGATGCACAGATCCAGAGATGCGTCATTCATATGCTGCGCAATTCCTTCAAATATGTAAATTACAATGACTTGAAACAGTTTTCTTCCAATTTCAAGTCTGTATACAATGCACCCAGTGAGACGGCTGCCCTGTCAGAGCTGGAGAAGGTCAGGGAAAAATGGGGGAAGAAGTATCCCTATGCGATCAGCAGCTGGGAGAATAACTGGGAGGATGTCAGTTCCTTCTTCCAGTTTTCCGATGACATCCGGCGCATCATGTATACCACGAACAGCTGCATGATCTCCTCGGCTCATGTTTATTCCCCGTCTGGCGATGCGTGCCATAAAGTTTATATGCCAAATTCAGTGCGCAGTTTCTCAAACCGAGCCTGTTCTTTTTCCTTTACCGTCTTTGACAGGTCATACATGCAATGATGAATGACATCCGCATCCTTCAGGACCTCATCCATTGAAGTATCCGTGATCAGTTTGTCACTATGGTGATATATGGCTGAACAGATCAGTTTCGTCTCCGCTTCATCTGTCAGTTTCAGTTCATCCAGTATCTCCCTCGCAAGCTTTGCACCTTTATGCCCATGTTCGTCATAAGAACCAGTCTTATAGGCATGAAGATCATGCAGCATCGCCGCCATAGAAGTGATTTCAGTATCAAGTCCCCTTTTTCTGGCTATCATCGTGGCAGCAAAGGAAACTCCGTAAAGGTGTGCGATTGCCGAATTCCTCTCGTCCGCATCGTCCATCCTGTTAAGTTCACCATCCACATATTTTCTCAGTTCTTTTAGCCTTCCCATCTCATATTTCCTCCAAATCCTGAAAACATTGCATGATAGATTTATTTATAACCTGTCAGGAGTCTGATAAATATTTAATCCTGTGAGCGCACTTTGTATCAGCAGGAAGTGTTTGTCACCTGTCCAGACTGGAATGCCATACTTAATGGCAGTTGTTGCTATAATAGCATCTGAAAAAGGTATGGAAATTCCTTTCTTTCGAAGATTATATAAATTGTCGCCTAAAATCTGCCAGTCAGAAATCGCCAAATTGAATTCATCAAATGCCTCAAGCATTGTTGTAATGTTTGCGAAATCCTTTGCTGATACTGCTCCATGAAGAAGTTCTGCCCGCACAACACCAGTGACGTTTTGTAAAGGACTTTTTAATCAAGTTCACAGAAAATTTACATTTCAGGGCAAAAAAATAAGGCCGGAACCTGTTTTTAGATTCCCGGCCTACGGTTTTGTTTTATGCTGTCCGCTCTGCTTTCAATTTTTTTACTTCGTCAAGAGGGAGTCCTGCATATTCCGCAATTTTTTCAAGTGTCAACATTCCATCTGCCAACATTCTTTTAGCAGTATTTATTGCCCCTTCTTTTATGCCCTCTTTTACACCCTCTTGTAAAGATTCTTTTCTCATATCCTCCATGACTTTGCACATGATTAAAATACCCTCCTTACTTTCCTTAAAAAAACGAACTCTGTCTGCCAGTGTCGTATAATACATATCTGCCGCATTCGTACATGAAAAATCATGCATGAGTTTTCCGATTGGTGTATCTCCACGATAAGCGCCGTTTACATACAGTATATGTGAACCGTCCTCAAATCTTTCTCCGGTTCCTAAAAAGCAGCGCTCAACCGGATAGAGCGGCAGCCCTTTTCCTATCACGTCATTTTCCGTGATAAACACTACCCATGTTTCTGGAAGATTGTCAAAATCATCACCTTTCTTCAAAAGAGTTGCGTCCATCATGCTGGAATTATACCTTGCTCTTTTTCTCCCGGCTCCTTTATCGGCTCGTTGGATTTCAACATTTATTTTAGCACCGGTACTGTCAGTAGCAAGAATATCAAACCTTACTGAACGATTCAACAAATTCTCCACAAATACCTGGGTGCGAACGTCCAGCACTTTTAGATCCGGCTTTTCCAGTACAATCTGCAATACCAGTTCTATGCTTGCCGTATCTCCCTCAAAACACTTTGTGAGGAAATCATCATCAAGCAGGCGAAAACCTCTTAGCCTCTGTAAATCTTCCTGATGTTTCTGGTCTATCTGTTCCGTCACTGTCAATCTTCCCACCTGCTTTCCCTTCTGTTTTCGTATCTCCATACTACCATAAACCTCCTGATTTTACAAGCCGGGAGCCAGCGCATTTCTGAATCCCGGCCTGTTTCCGTTATCGCTTTTTCACATCTGCTGTATCTCATTTTTCAGCATACGTTTGATTTTGTCGCTCATGGTTTCCCTGCTGGTCTTGCTGAAATGAACCCGCACAATGTAGGTAGTCTGTCCAATCTTCTTCACCAGTGCGGGAGCGTCCTTAGCCGGTGCCGTGATGGTAGTGTCCTCTGTGATCTTCTCGCTGCTCATAAATTCTCCTTTTCATGCAAGTCACCAACCCCCAGTTCAACTGGGGGTTTGGAATTGGCCCTATAAGGGCTATTACCTGCACGCCCGAAGGGCGGGTATCGCAAGCATCTGTTACCTACTGCCGCTCAAAAGCGGCTCCATCTTCTTCCTTCGATTCTTTATATTGCTCCTGAATGTATTTCTTGATCGTCTCTTCCGTTACGTTCCCTATTGTAGTAACATAGTATCCTCTGGCCCAAAAGGCCTTGTTCCACTTGTTCTGCAATTCTGGATGCTTGTCAAATATCATCAGGGCACTTTTCCCTTTCAGGTACCCCATGAACTCCGACACACTCATTTTCGGTGGAATGCTGACGCATAAATGCACATGATCTATGTATACTGCTCCTTCTATAATCTCCACACCTTTGTAATTACACAGAGTCTTTATAATGTCTCGTACATCGGCTCGTACCTGACCATACAACTTTTTCTTCCTATACTTTGGAATAAATACAATATGATACTGGCATTTCCACGCAGTATGTGATAAACTTTTCTTGTCCATTGGGACGCCTCCTATCTCTGAGTTTGGCTTGCGACACCATTCTCATTATACGATAGGAGGCTTTATTCTGTCATCCTCTACGCTTCCGCTTACTCTATTCGCCCCAGCATAGCTGGGGGATTAGCTTTTTCATTTAAGTGTCCAAGTTTTGTTGACTAGTGCAGTCTGAAAGTTTTTTTGGATTGTTGTCCATAGAAATGTCCTCCTTAAGTGGTTTTCCCCCATTATGGGGCAGAAACGGGAGGAAAGCCATGCCCATGGCGTGTGGTTGGAGGAAAACAGTTCATGGGCCGAACACCTGCTGGCAGTAAGGCGCCGGATTTTTATGGGACTGGAGGAAGGACTTTGTAAAACGGCGGACAAAGGCGGAGGCGAAAACCGAATAGGCTGCCTGCGTGAGCAGGGCTTTCAGGAAGGAAAGGCTGGAAGCCTCCATGGAGGAAAGGGCACCGAGCCACTCCTCCTTCTGCGTCCGGAAAAGATCCAGCCAGCGGCGCAGCTGGGAAAGGGTGATAGAGAAGCGCCCGCAGAGCTTCTCCACTGTGGAGAGGCGCAGGAAATACTCCGCCAGGACACGGAGGATGAAGAACAGGCCGTAGCCAGAGTAGGGGATGATGAAGTCCGGGAGGATGGCATGGGTATGGCCGCAGGTACAGATGAGGCGCATGATGCAGAGGCTGTGGCGGACAGGGACACCACTTATAAAGTCGACCAGGGAACGGCCGTAATAAGCATGGATGCGGCAGGAACCCCTGGCCCCACAGCAGGGACAGGTCTGTAATTCCGGGTGGAACCTCTTCATAAAGGAATCAAAGAGGGCTATTGATGAACTTTTTATGCGGATTAGCTTGCAAAACAGGGAGTTTTCTCTTATCATAGTATATGTCGGTGGTGCCGGAGCCTCACAAGTGGGACATGATCCCGTATACGGCAGGCACACTGGTATGTGAGAGAAAGAACGAACTGTTGGAGGGGCTGTTCTTTCTCTTTTTTTGTTCCATAAAAACTATATCGGAATGACATGGGATGGTCAAGAGGAAAATGTGCCGCCTCCTGCAGCACACTTTTATAGACAGTATTTGAAATCTGAGATTTTAATTTGACGTTTTTGTGCGGGAGAAAGGAACTTTAGTTTGCTGGGCTACACCATAATCAGCTTCTACAATTTCCAAATATTATGACACTACTTCCTTTTGCTCTATCATTACCTGCGCATCTACATATGAAACAATCCTGCAAAGTAATAAGTATATGTTGAAACTCATCATATCTTCAGAAATTGTTGAGTATTAGATTTCACTCTGATTCTTCAGAAAAGCAGCGTATCTTAAAAGGGCATCTTGAAAATGCCACACACAACGCAGTGTCTCATAAAGAAAACCATTTTCTAGGCAGCCTTATGGAATTTTTCCCACAGCTGGGCAACCGCATTTCTCCATGGATTGCTCCGACCAAGGTAGACGCCTGTTTTTCTTGCATGCTTCGTCACAACAGCCGGGGTCATGATGATGTGCTCCAATACCATGCATAGCTTGCAGCGTTTCACAGACCTTTTCATAGAGATACCATCTAGCTGCAGTGATGCCTGCCCCAACATCCGCAGCATGTTATAAGCGAGCTGGATGAGTTCAAGCACGAACTCGTTCGTCTTGAATTTCCCGGACGGAAGCTGTTATGCACCGAGATCCGTTTTGATTTCGCTATGGTACTGCTCCATCTCACCGTGCCTGTGGTAGAGCTCGATGATCTCCTCATCCCGGAAGTCGACATTGACAAAGTACATGTCGCATTCAATCTTGGGAATGATGTAATACCGCCCGTCATGGTCACAGGCACGCACTGTTATGTCGTAAATTATCCATATGCTCACAGTTTTCTGCTTTCGTCCTGATTTGGATGAACTATCCGGGATGTAATAGGAAATATCCCGGAACGTCCACCCGATGTATTCCTTTTTCCCTTCGAGCGATGTCCAGGTGTCCGTATATACATCCCGAAATTCGTCCAGCCATTCCTGCTGCTACTCTTTCCTGCGGTTGCGCTTGATGATGAAACGCACCCTATCCCCTAGAAACATCCTTCCATAAACAGCCCGATGTTGTCGACAGAATCAATGCCGGAATCCAAACAGAACAGGCGCGGCTGGTTTGTAACCTGCCGCGCAAGCTGGAGCAATTTCGTAAGAAAGGCGGGCATGTCTTTCTGGCCGTGCTACTTCCCTTCCCGCAGCTCGCAGGCAAGCAGATATCCTTCCGTCCCGATATACGCATTATGCGGAGCTGGTAGCTGTGTTAGACATTTGGTTCACAAATTCAGGAATTATAACAGATTCATTATACATTCTCTAAGAGCACAACTAAATTCGTTTTCCATTATTTCACTTTCTTTCAACATTCTTTCTAATTCTGTCATATCTTCCTCCTCTTCCCACAGCTTTAAAGCATTTAAATACCTAGCCAATATTTCTGGGGTAATTTCTTTATTATATTCCTCAGTTATGCACACATATTTACTTGCACTTTTTAGAAGCCATCCTTTTAATTCTTGTGAGTTGTAAGTTATCAATAAAAAAATAACCCTTCCATATGGTTTTATGGTATCCTATAAGTTGCCAAAATAAAAAAGGATAAATCCACCAGAAGAGTTATTTCAAATATGAGTTTATCATACTTGCTGGCGGATGACCATACGACTATGTTAAATATTATTGAAAAGATTTTATGCCATTTTGAATCCTGTTTTTCCCGTAAAGCTGCTTTCCGTTGGTTTGTGATCATCATCACAGGGCTTATGCTCCGTTCGGATAAGCTTGGTGTCACTTCCATACTTCGTGACCTTGCCCTTGCCCCGGGCTGCTATGATTCCATGCTTCACTTTTTCAGGGCATCCTCATGGTCATTAGAGGATATCCGAAAACGCTGGTTCTCTGCTG
>KE159529.1:65291-68615 GCA_000403215.2 Lachnospiraceae bacterium A4 | reverse complement strand
AAAGCCTAAATCATACATAACACAGATAATTCATGAGCTACAGGAAGAGTCAGAAAAACACTGGGATTTTCTGGCTTCTTAGTGGTACAAACTTTCAACTGTCAAGTTTAATTGATGATTCAATATAACAAATCCAAAATCCTCAACTATATATAAAATCAAGTCCTTTTGATTATTAAATTCTATTGGAAATGATAACAAAATATCTTCATTCTTATCATAAATAATAGGCTGTAAAAATTTGAAGTCAATATTATTCTTCTCAGCAAAAAGCAAATCTCCTTTCATTCCTGTACTAATTATATTGGAATATTCTTTCATAGTACCATTATTTATTTTACATGATAAATCAATGATAGCTGTTGCAAATCTCCCATCCTTATTAAATAATACAGTATCATTACTTTCATATAACAAATTAAAGCTTCCTACAGATTCTGCAATAGAATCATCCACTTCTGAATAATCTTTACATTTAGTAAGGAATTGTGCAAAAATAAATTTACACTTTCATCCATTGACAATTACCTTCTGGGTTTGATTACATAGTTCCAGTTTCCCAAAATCTCACAGGGAAACAATTGTATTTTTGTAAATTCTTCATCTGTGACCTTACGTTTCAGTTCGTATTTGTTTGTATCGACCTGACATTTTACTTTCAGGCCTTTGGCAGTAGTAGTTCCTGATATCAGATTCACGACAGTTTCTATATCAACCAGCGGCTGACCCTGCCAGTTTTTCGTTATATAGCAGAAAAGCCGGTGCTCTATCTTATTCCACTTTGATGTGCCAGGCGGAAAATGTGATACATGGATCTCAAGGCCGGTATAATCTGCAAGCTGCTGCAGCTCATATTTCCAAAGATGCAGACGGCTGCCATTGCTTCCCCCATTGTCACAGTTGATGTAGATCCTGTCTGCTTCCGGAAAAGTCCGGCTCCCTATACATGTCCACCAGCGGAGTATGCTTTCCGCAGCAAATTCTGCAGTATCATGGTCAGTGCCAAGGTTGACAAATCCTGTGTTGTCATTCAATACGTATACGCCGTAGGGGACAACCTTGCCGAGTTCCGGGATTGGGAAGTCATGGTCCAGAACCTTACGTGGATCCTTTGTTTTTCTGTATTCCTCTCCGTTGTTCTTGAAATTGCCGATATTCTCCTTTTTCTTTGCATCGACAGAAATCACTGGCAGCCCCTTTTCAAGAAAATCGGCAGCTTTGCTGTTTATGAATTCAAATTGCTCATTCCTGTCAGGATGGGGTTCGCCAACCTGGAGCATTTTCTGGTTTGCCTGTTTGCTGTACCCCAGTTTTTCCAGAATGCTGCTGACAGAGCGGAAGCTGATGTCTATATGAAATTTTTCGGCAAGGATATCCTGGATCTTCCGCAGGCTGAGGGTCGTATAAGACAGTACTTTTTGGGGGTCTCCATAGGTACTGCCGTCCACGATTTCCTGTATATGCATTTCGATATCTGGGATGTTGTCCTGGAGTTTTTTCCGGCCAGCCCCCTGGAGCCGCATTTTTTCCTTCCGCTCAATCGGCTCGCCGCTGTCAATCTCTTTAAGCCCCTGCCTTATGGTGTAAGGGGCAGCACCGCTTAGCCTGCTCACGGTGGAGATTCCGCCCCTTCCGTATGTTTTTGCTTCCGCAGCAAGAAATATGCGCCGCTGCCTCTCATCAAGTAATGGCAGCATAATACGAATTCGTTCTTCCATGGTCATACCTCCGTATGGCCATTATACCATATATTGCCAAAACAGTAAATTTATTTTTGCACAGTTCCTAATCCATAATTGTTCATCAAATAAATACCACTTTACATCACTATTGAACAAATTACTATTTTGATACTCTTCTATAACTTTCATATTAACGTATTTGTGTGGCCGGTGGAAACTTTCCTCCCTTTGGCTTATCAGTTCCACTGAGAATTTGCTCATGTGTTACAGGCATACCTGGATCAGAAGGACTACCTCCATAAATATCTGCTCCGCTTTTACCTCGTGGTCCACTTGGATCATAACTTGTTATGATACTCCTTTTATTACTTCCTTTGGCATCCACAATTGCCACATCATACTCCTTTCTAAATATCAGTTTTTCTTTATTATTCGTTAAATATACTGCATCTGGAATTGACAACATTTCTTGCTCTAGTTTATCACCTAACCTACCATGATAACCCTTACCACGTCTTATATCACCTTTTTTCGCTCTTTGAATAATATCTTCCACCAATTTGTTTATTTTAGAATCTGTGCTCTTTATGGATTCCGTTCCACCATCCTCATTAAATTTTCCTGAACCACCACAATCATACCCACTCGGATCATAATACACTACTGGATTATTCCTACAGTACGCATACAGGTTCAATCCATCCCCCTGATACACATCCTCCTGCATAAACCTGCCAAGTACCGGATTATGGTATCTTACTCGCAGATAATACTGCCCTGTCTGCCCGTCATACCGCTGGCCTGTGTAGCGAATTCGGTTGGGTAATGCTTCTACTGCATCTAATCCTGCACCAAAAGCATCATACTGATAGTGGTTTCTGATTGCTGCTTTTTCATCAGATATCAGCGTGGTATTCAGTTGTTCATCCTGATGATAGTAGAAGGTTTTACTGTCTCTCTGAAATGCTTCAATCCCTGCACCCAGATGATAGCTGGTCTCTACCTGGAATAGCCCTGCTTCCTCTCCTTTCTCATGCAGAAGTTCTCCATTGCGGTATACAAAGCTGGTCCGCCTGCCGTTCTTGATCAGCTCATAGCGCAGCCCCTCCGCATCATACCTGTTTTTCTGGATTTTTCCTGTTTTGTCTCTACCTGTGTCTGCTGGTGGAGGCTGTTGTAGGTGAATCGGCGGTTTCCGGCGGCAGTTTTTTCTTCTATGATACCGCCCTGACGGTCATATGTAAAACAGCTTATGCCGTCAGCATCCTCTTTTTGGAGAAGCTGGTTTTTCTGATTGTAGTGGTATCTGGTTTCTTTTTCATCTTCTGTTTTCCGTATCCGGTTTCCGACAGCGTCATAGAAATAACGGACGACAGCACCGTTTCTGCATTCTTCCAGTAATTGTCCTCTGACATCATCAATACTGATAGCGGATGTCAAGGGCGCTGCTTCCTGTGGTCAGTCCCTGTATGCCTGTTTTGGCAGTGCGGTTTCCGTTGCCGTCATATTGGTAATCGAAGGACAGCAGCACGGCGCTTTCCGTTCTGTGAGATGCTATAATAAAGTTGTAACGGGAGTGGCTAATGAGATATAATCAAAAATATAAGGAAAGAGGTACTCATTATGTCACAAAACTACACAC
>KE159529.1:49628-62116 GCA_000403215.2 Lachnospiraceae bacterium A4 | reverse complement strand
TACCGGATTATAGTATCTCGCTCGCAGATAATACTGCTCTGTCTGCTCGTCATACTGCTGGCCTGTGTAGCGGATTCGGTTGGGTAATGCTTCTGCTTCTTCCAGTCCTGCGCCAAAGGCATCATACTGATAGTGGTTTTTGATTGCTGCGTTTTCATCAGATATCAGCGTAGTATTCAGTTGTTCATCCTGATGATAGTAGAAGGTTTTACTGTCTCTCTGAAATGCTTCAATCCCTGCACCCAGATGATAGCTGGTTGCTTCCTGAGATAGCCCTGCTTCCTCTCCTTTCTCATACAGAAGCTCTCCATTGTGATATACAAAGCTGGTCCGCCTGCCGTTCTCGATCAGCTCATAGCGCAGCCCCTCCGCATCATATCGGTTTTTCTGGATTTTTCCTGTTTCGGTCTCTACCTGTGTCTGCTGGTGGAGGCTGTTGTAGGTGAAGCGGCGGATTCCGGCGGCGTTTTTCTCCTCTATGATACCACCCTGACGGTCGTATGTAAAATAATTTATGCCGTCCGTATTCTCTTTTTGGAGAAGCTGGTTTTTCTGGTTATAACGGTATCTGGTTTCTTTTTCACCTTCTGTTTTCTGGATTCGGTTTCCGGCAGCGTCATAGGCATAGCGGACGGCGGCGCCGTTTTGGCATTCTTCCAGTAATTGTCCTCTGACATCATATTGATAGCGGATGTCAAGGGCACTGCTTCCGGCGGTCAGTCCCTGTATTCCTGTTTTGGCGATGCGGTTTCCGTTGCCGTCATATTTGTAATCAAAGGACAGCAGCACGGCGCTTTCCGTTTTCGTTTCCAGATGGCTGATGTTTCCGTCACAGTCATAGGCGTAATTGGTCTGTACGCCATTTCCATAGTGGATATGCTCAATGCGGTCAAGGCTGTCATAGCCATACTTGAGCATGCTTGTTATGATGCGCCTTGAAGAAAATACGAACCTGTTTGACAGGGTATCCCGAATATTTGGGTAAAGAAAACTGGTGGTTTCGACAGTATTCAGTCTAAACCATCGGTTTCTTTATGTCAAGCCGACCCGTGAACAGTAACAGGTTATCCCCAACTCATGCCACCTTCTGATTTTTGTTGATTGAAACATAAGATAAACTGTGATACTATGATTACAGGAGATAAAAATAACCGCTTTCAGGAGATAAAGCCTTATAAATCTGAATATTGAAAAATCAGGGGGAAAAGCACGTATAAAAACTTATTAGAACAGGGGATCGACAGAATAAATGGATACACAGGAAAAAGCAAATACGCAGAAAGAAATCACACAGAATAAACAGACACAGAATAAACAGACTGACAATCCGCATGACAAAGGATACAAGAGAATATTTTCTATAAAGAAGCATTTTCTCCACTTCATCAAAAAGTACATCGCGCTTGAATGGATGATGGAGCTCGAAGAAAAGGATTTGGAACTGATTGACAAGGAATTTATTACAGACCAGTTTGATACCTATGAATCCGATTTGGTCTACAAGGTATATACAAAGGAAGGCGTCGTATATTTGTTCTTTCTTCTTGAGCTACAAAGTTACAATGATTTCACGATGCCCTTTCGGCTACTGATCTATATGACAGCGATCTGGCTGGACCACTTTAAAAACTGTGATAAAAATAAACGCAGCCAAAAGGACTACAAGCTTCCAGCCATCATGCCCATCGTGCTGCATAACGGTGAGCGGAACTGGACTGCATCGTGCAGGTTCAGCCAGATGATCAATAATGCGGAGCTGTTTGGAAAATATGTTGTAGACTTCGAATATGCGCTTGTATCTGTCAATAATCTCACAGAATCCAAAATCAGCAGTTCCAATACACTGATAGACAACATCATCCTTGCAGACAAGAAACGGACAAGGCAGGAATGGACAGACGGCATTGGAGAGCTGATGCGGCGGATCAGAGCAATGGATACAAATGACTTGAATGAATGGATTACATGGTTTTCCAATGTCATACGGAAACTGAACGAAAACGAACGTGGAGAGTTGATAACGCAGATAAAAGAAGGAGATGAAAAGGATATGTGCAGTTCATTTGAAAGACTCTTAAATAAAGAAAAAGCGGAGGGCTGGAAAGATGGCAAAGCGGAGGCTGTAATTGAACTCCTTGAAGATCTTGGAGACCTTTCAGATTCACTCAAAGCCTGCATCATGGAACAGACGGATTTAGAATTATTGAAAAAATGGCATAAAGCTGCCGCAAAAGCAAAATCCATAGAGGAGTTTGAAGAGGCTGTAGGACTGGTGCAGATATAGTGATGCCAACGCATATCAAACAGGAACTATAAAATAAGAGGAATATCGCAGCCACAGGCAGGATACTCCTCGGTAGTGTAAAAAAGTTTGTGTCTATGGGAAAAAATACCTCTTTTTTGGTAAGAATTAGTATATGACAATTCTTATCGAAAAGGAGTATTTTTATGTCAGTAGCAAAGGAACAAATTCGACAGATTATTGCAGATAACAACCTTAACAGCGTAGCCGATGTCTACACCCTGCTCAGGAACAGTTTCAAAGACATACTTCAGGAACTTATGGAAGCAGAACTGGACGCATCACTTGGTTATGCAAAAAATCACAAGGGTGATGTCAGGACATCCAACAAGCGTAATGGTCATTCTACCAAAACACTCAAGAGCCAGTATGGTGAATTTCAGATTGATGTCCCAAGAGACCGTGAGGGGGAATTTGAGCCAAAGCTTATCCCTAAATACAAGAAGGATATATCCGGCATTGAGGAAAAAGTAATCTCTCTTTACGCAAGGGGCATGAGCACAAGGGACATCCATGACCAGATCCAAGAGCTTTACGGCATGGAACTGTCCGCTGAAATGGTCAGCAAGATCACGGACAGGATTCTTCCAGAGGTCAGGGAATGGCAGTCGCGCCCGTTAAATCCGGTCTATCCGTTTGTGTTTATGGACTGTATTCATTACAAAGTAAGGGAAGATGGCCGAATCCTAAGCCGCGCTGCCTACATTGTACTTGGCATCACTGCGGAGGGTTATAAAGATATCCTGAGCATCACTGTAGGCGCCAATGAATCCAGTAAATTCTGGATGGGAATGTTAAATGACCTGAAAAACCGCGGCGTGCAGGAGGTATTGTTTTTCTGTGTAGACGGACTTGCAGGATTTAAGGAAGCGATCAGCGCAGTCTATCCAGATGCACAGATCCAAAGATGTGTCATCCATATGATGCGCAATTCCTTCAAATATGTAAATTACAGTGACCTGAAGCAGTTTTCCTCTGATTTCAAATCTGTATACAATGCCCCCAGTGAAACAGCTGCCTTGTCAGAGCTTGAGAAGATCCGGGAAAAATGGGGAAAGAAATATCCCTATGCGGTTAGTAATTGGGAGAATAACTGGGAAGATGTCAGTTCCTTCTTCCAGTTTTCCGATGACATCCGGCGCATCATGTATACCACGAATATCATAGAAGGGTTAAACCGCCAGTACCGAAAGGTAACAAAGACAAAGAGTGTATTTCCAAGTGACAGCGCACTAGAAAAGATACTCTATCTTGCAAGTGGAAATGTAGTGAAAAAATGGACACAGCGTTACAGAAACTGGGACCGGGTATTGAACCAGCTGACTGTACTTTATGGGGAACGCCTCACCCAGTATCTGTAAACGCAAAGACCAGAACAGTCTGCCATACAGCATAAACTGTTCTGTCCATATGACATTAGCAGTATTTCCAGAAAAGCCCAGTCTTATTCAGGAGACAGGGTGTGGGCAGAATCCACAAAAATCTTTCTTACTGCTAATGTCTTGATTAGTGTGCAAAAAAATCAAAAAAGATGTATAAAAGCACACTTACTGGCAATACTATAATTAGAAAAGAAATTCGACAACATAAAAACATTCCTATGCGACAACATTTTTCTACATATCTAATTCCTATCAAGAAAATTTTTTTGCTCATAGACACAAGATTTTTTACAGTCTCACAAAATATTATAAATATATTTAAATATCTTCCCTTTCTTTTTGCAAATCTTCCGCATTCATTTTATTATATTCAATCATTGCCTTAAAGAATTCAGAAAATGATTCATACTTATCTATTTCACCTCCCGCAAGCCATATCACTTCTCCAAATCTATTTCCCTTTCTTATCACCATCACAAATAAATCTATATCATCCCTTGAAACTGCAATAGGAAATAAATCCTCTTTCATCTCTCTTAAATCTTCATTATATTCCATTTCCAATGATAAAATTTCGCGTGCATACTCCATTTTATCTGACTCAAATTCATTTGTTCCAAACAAATCAACATTTTGATAAAAGCATTCCCACCCATTTGCATGTAACAAAAAATTTTGATATTCTATACTTAAATTAATATTTAATTTTCTTTGTATTTCATGAATCTCTTCCTTTGTAGCCGCTATGTTCGGCCAATGATACTCCCATATTTTTTCCTTATCTGCTTTCATCAGTTGATCTCTTACATACACTAATGCAACTATATTTAATTTCCAGTCTTCCATTACTTTCCCACCTTATATTCCTTAAGTTGTATATACCGCACTCTAAATAACCATTTTTATACCTCAAAACCTAAATATGCAAAGAATTTAGTACTCCATCCGAACAGTTTTTAAAGCACTGTTGGATAAGCCAGTTTTATCCTTGCATTCTGTGTTGTAAACTGCCAGTTTATTATCCTGCATTCGCTTCTTCGTTCCTTAAAACTATCAATATCTGCAAGTGATCTTGCAAGTGCCTGATGGCTCATTATACCTATTTCTATTTCTGCCATATCAAGCCAATTTCCATATTTTAACGTATAACGCCACACAAATCATTCTGCCAGTCTGTATTCTTCCAGCTCAAATTTATATAATGAGGCTGTTGTGTGTATATATTCAGGTTGTCTGTTACAAGGATTATCATTTCTGTTTTTGAGTACAGCACATCGGACATATACTTTAGTATTTTTGCAAAATTCTGTGCAGTCTGTGTTTCTGTGACAACCGTTTCACGCCTGCTGGCAAGGAGTTCTGAAATCATAAATACATCAAAAGCTCCGTTGCGCACATATACTAATCTACTTTTTCAGAACATTCGGACTCGCATTGAATACGTTTTTCCTTTATAAGCTGCTTATTTGTTTCATTGATGCAGATCACGGGACGCAGCGGGTCATTCGGGTGCTGGTATACTTCAGGGATAACGTACATGGATGCCACAAAATCCGCCCTTACTTTTGGAATGCACCATTTCATCACAAGCCACGGTTTAAGATCATATTTACATTTCGTCACATACAGCACTGTCCATTATATAATCCACATCTTCCAGACAGGTCAGTTCATCTACCATTGCCTGCATCGTCCAGTATGAACAGCTTTTGGGTGGATTCGAGCAGTCAATGACACAAATCTGTACCTCAACATCCTCGGTCACTTTGCGGTTCCTGTTCTGCTACTGTCTGCGTCCAGAGGCTGATTCCATTCCTTCCATCTACAAAACTTTTGCTACACCTGCAATCATTCCATTGCTAACCCCGTATGCGTCTTTGATCCGGTCATATGTCTAGTATTCATTTTCGGGTTTCCGATCCAGCTTTAACAATATCTGGTCATGTTTTATATGATAACCCTTCCCGCTTTTCTGAATCAATTCACTTAATTCTTGTATTTCATCACCTGCTAAATTCACAATGTACTATGACATATCATTATCCTCCAAATACCTTTTTTATTAAATATAACAATTGAAGGAAATGTAAATCTAAAAACTAGTCGGATGAAGTATTAGGTTTTGAGAGTATATTGCTAAACCACTACCACTAAAACTGGAAAATCTGCTATTTTTTTAATCACTTAACATATTGCTCGCTAAAGATATTTTTCCCTTTACCTCATAATTTTGCATTAAGTCAATGATTTTAACTCCATTACGCACATACGCCAAATCTACAATTTTCAGAACGTCCCAATTGGCATATGACACGAATCCCCATTAATAACAGTTTACTCACTTAATCGATACAAATCCAAAACGCAACATATCATATTATCTACAATTTTCTGCATAGTCCAGAACAAACAGCCTTTAAGTGTATCTGATCAGTAATTTCACCGAACTATACATCAATCGCTCCAAGCCTTTGATATATCTGTCTAGCTACTGTATACCTTCCTTATTTAAAACGTTTTTCTCCCCTCGCAACCGTCCTAAAGTACCAGAATAAACACCCTCGCAGAAAGCGCTTATACTGACGGTCGAAAAGACTGACCGTCAGTATAATGTGATGCACACAGCCGCATAAGGAAATATGCCGCTTCGCGGCTGCGGCTGGCGCGATACTCACGGCAGATCTTATCTGTCGTGAGTATAACTTGACCCACATTTGTAAATTTTCACAATTATGGTTATAAAAATATACTTTGTTGGTTTTATTACTCCTATATTAGAGTAAGCAGAATCATAAGCAGGATGTTAACTTTACTTTGTGCAAAATTACCTGTTTTTTGACTTGGGGGTCAAGTTAAGAGCAAGCTGCGGGGAATTAGACCCTCTTTTTAATTGAATTAATATGCTTTTAAGGCTTATCTTGACAGTTGAAAGTTTGTACCACTAAGAAGCCAGAAAATCCCATTGTTCTTCTGACTTTTCCTGTAGCCTCTGAATTATTCGCGTTATGTATAATTCGGGTTTTTGCGCCAAAAGGCGGAAAAAATGTTTTCGGAAGTAGTACATAAGGGTGGCTTCCGAAACCCTTCCTTGGGAAGGTGTCCTCTGGTAACGGATCTGGCTAGAACTAACCTTCCCAATAAAGCAGATAGAAAGGCTCTGCAGAATTCCCATTGCAATACAGGACAGTGCCATGTGCATCTCAATGGCACGAACGGCTTCCAACACTTTTTGGCGGGGTTTTTCACCTTCCACCCTCTCCATGGGCGTAGGCTCCCCTTTCTTCTGGTAGTAGCTTAGCTTCGGCATGTACTTTGACCAGAAGTGGTAACAGAACGCCCCAATCTGCTGCTTCAGTTCGCGGAATGTACATTCAATCCGGAACCGGTAGCTGTAGAGCCGGATGATGGACAGCGGATCCAGCTCCAGGCTGGTGCTTGCAAGGATGCCCTGGACGCCATTCATTTCCACCAGGACGAAGCGCAGTTCCTGATACAGCTTCTGCCCCCATAACAGGTCAATGCAGTAGTAACGGATGGATTCCCTTTTTCCATAAAGTTCAATCTCCGTTTTCTGGAATTGTCCCCCGCGTGAAGCGAACAGTTCTTTCAGGTGGACAGCCGCTCCTTTTTTGGCAGGCCGTCCCCTTCCGGGTTTGCGGGGGCCTGGCCTTTCAAATGCGGTACAGGACTTTTTGGCCTTGGTGACGATCTCCATGTGTACATCCCCGCTGCCGTTGAGGGATTTCAGCTTTTCAAGTGCCGGTACAGTAAGAAAATATCTGTCCAGCAAGAGCAGGGAATTCCCAAAAGTAAGGGCTGCGCGATAAGCATCTTCCACCATCTGCACCACATGGGAAGCCTCAGAAACAGATGCGCCTTTCCACTCCATGGCAGCCTGCAGGCCGTCATGGAGCCGGATACTCAAAGGAATGCAGGCCCAATTCCGTACACTTCCGGCTAAGATGCCAAGACCACCGAACATATGCCCATGGATGTACTCCGGTTTTGCGGAGTTTTCGGATTCCTGGAACAGCTTTTTCACCCCTGGCATACGGCGCCCTTCCTTGGACTGCTTCACCCCGTCGCCCACAAGGACGTGGTAGTTCCCCTCCCTATAGAGGGGAGCATACAGCCTGACAGCGGAGAACCAACGTTTACGGATTTCCTCCAACGACCATGAGGATGCCCTGAAAAAATGCAGCATGGAATCATAGCAGCCCGGACTTAGTGCAAGGTCACGGATGACAGAAGTGACACCAAGTTTATCTGAACGGAGCATAAGCCCTATGATAATGGTTACAAACCAGCGGAAAGCAGCCTTGCGGGAAAAACAGGATTCAAAGTGGCATAAAACATTTTCAATAAAATTCATCATAATCGTATGGTTAACCACTGGAAAGTATGGTAAACTCATACATGAAATAACTCTTTCAGTGGTTTATATCTTTCTTAAGTGTTGCAACTTAAAGATACCATAAATCCATACGAAAGGGTTATTTTTTTTATTGAGAACTTTCAACTCATAAGGGCTTATATACAAACTTTGTTGGTTTATATCCAACTGGATAATTTTTTGCTTGTGAACCTAGGCTTGTATTCACTCTTGGATCCAAGTCTAACCAGCTATATGGATTAGGATCGCCTGTCCATGTAGTATCTGGAACGTGTCCTGGATGTCCTTTATATGGAGTTCCCGCCTTACGTGCACGATTCTTTTCTTTCTTAGCTGATTGGGTTGCTTTAGAACGCAGACTTCCTTTTGTTGAAACTCTCCCTGTGCTTGAAAGTTTACCGGCTTTCAATGCTTTATTACAACCTCTAATATATGCCTTCACTTGTGCAATTTCCGCTTTAGTAGCATTAGGCGGTGCTGAAAATTCAACTATTCCAGTATTATTAATTTGCCCTGAATTACCACAACTACTATTTGTATTTTTTTTAGCATATCCACTCGGATCATAATACACCACTGAATTATTATGACAATACGCATACAGATTCAGTCCATCCCCCTGATACACATCCTCCTGCATAAACCTGCCAAGTACCGGATTATAGTACCTTGCTCGCAGATAATACTGCTCTGTCTGCTCGTCATACTGCTGGCCTGTGTAGCGGATTCGGTTGGGTAATGCTTCTGATGCTTCCAGTCCTGCACCAAAGGCATCATACTGATAGTGGTTTCTGATTGCTGCTTTTTCATCAGATATCAGTGTGGTATTCAGTTGTTCATCCTGATGATAGTAGAAAGTCTTTCTGTCTCGCTGAAATGCTTCAATTCCTGCTCCCAGATGATAGCTGGTCTCTCCCTTGGATAGCCCTGCTTCCTCTCCTTTCTCATACAGAAGCTCTCCATTATGGTATACAAAGCTGGTTCGTCTGCCGTTCTCAATCAGCTCATAGCGCAGCCCCTCCGCATCATATCGGTTTTTCTGGATTTTCCCTGTTTCGGTTTCCACCTGTGTCTGCTGGTGGAGGCTGTTGTAGGTGAAGCGGCGGTTTCCGGCGGCATTTTTCTCCTCTATGATACCGCCCTGACGGTCGTATATAAAACAGCTTATGCCGTCTGCATCCTCTTTTTGGAGAAGCTGGTTTTTCTGGTTGTAGCGGTATCTGGTTTCTTTTTCGCCTTCTGTTTTCTGGATTCGGTTTCCGGCAGCGTCATAGGCATAGCGGACGGCGACACCGTTTCGGCATTCTTCCAGTAATTGTCCTCTGACATCATACTGATAGCGGATGTCAAGGGCGCTGCTTCCTGCGGTCAGTCCCTGTATTCCTGTTTTGGCGGTGCGGTTTCCATTGCCGTCATATTTGTAATCAAAAGACAGCAGGACGGCGCTTTCCGTTCTGGTTTCCAGATGGCTGATGTTGCCGTCACAGTCATAGGCATAATTCGTCTGTACGCCGTTTCCATAGTGGATGTGCTCAATGCGGTCAAGGCTGTCATAGCCATACTGCACATTCATGCCCTGTCCGCTGTGGATGCAGGTCATTCTGCCCAGAAGGTCATATTCGTAGCGGGTGCTGATGCCTGCGGGGTCTTTGATCTCTGTGATGTTTCCTGTGCTGTCGTAAGTATAGGCGACCAGAAGTTTTCCGTTAGAGCGCTTTTCTTTCAGATTTCCATGGCTGTCATAGGCATACTCGTAGGAGTGTCCGTCGCATACGGCATGTACCAGCCTGCCTAGGCTGTCATAGCGCCAGGTGCTGATACAGGGATTTTCTCCGCCTGCATTGGTTGCTTTCTCATATACAGGATCGCCAAAGACGTTGTAAATGCGCTGCACCTGCCTGCCGTCGCGGTCTGTGTGGAGTGCCAGATTGCCTTCTTCGTCATACTGGAAGGTTTCCTTGTAGCCGAGCTGGTCTGTGCGCTCGCGTACTTTTCCGAGGCTGTTATAACGGTACTCAATGGCATTGCCGTTTCCGTTGATGGTTCTGCTTACCTGTCCTGCGTAGTTGTACTCAAATCCTTCTTTTACGCCGTCTGAGAAGCCTGTCCCTGTGATTCTGCCCCAGCCGTCTGTGCTGTAGGTGATCTTTTCATGGTTTCCGTCAATGACACCTGTGATCTGCCCTCTGGCGTTATACTCATACTGCTGGACTGCTCGCGGTGTCTGCTGTCTCCAAGTGTTTCCACGGCGCACCTCTTTTAACTGCCCGTCTGATTCATAGGTGAAATCTGTCTGGTTTCCTGATGCGTCTGTCTGTGTTATGGGCAGACCGCTGCGGTTATAGGAGAGCTCCTGTACCAGTTCATCAAGAGCATTTGTCACACGGGTCAGATTGCCGTTTTTGTCGTATGCGTAGCTTGTCCCATTTCCATTGTCAGCATCTTTTTCATAGCTGTAGGGATGGATTTCTTTGATCAGCTGGTCATTCTGGTCGTAAATATAGCGTGTGACGGCGCCGCTCTGGTTTTTGGCGTGTGTCAGGCGGTCTTTAAGGTCGTAGCGCCATCCTGTTTCAAGGATTTCTCCGTCTGCACCGGTGATGGTCTGCTTTAAGATCTTTCCTGCGGCGTCATAGGTATAGCTGGCAGTCAGATCAATGCCGTTCTTTTTGTCAAGAATGCGCTCCTTCGTCATACGGCTGTCAGCGTCGTATGTTCTGCGGATTTCGGCACCTTTCGGCGTTTTTATGCTGGTCAGATTCCCATTGGCATCATAGCCGTAGCTGGTGACAGCTTTGTTAATCTCGCCGTTGCCTTGGATATACTCTGTTTTTTGAGTTAGCCAGCCATTTTTGTTGTAGCTGTAGCGGGTTTTGTGCTGTATTCCCTCCTCTACCAGATACTCTTCTAAAGTTACATTGCCAAGGCAGTCATACTTATAGTGCATCTGCGCGCCAAAGTCATCTTTTACCAGTGTCAGATGGCTGTTCTGGTCATAGGAAAAGTGGATTCTGTGCCAGCTGTCGGGATTGCTGTCCCGCTCCACCTCCTGCTGTCCGTAGGCTTCCTCAATCTTATTGCCTGCGCGGTCATAGGTATAGGCAGTAACGCGGTAGTAGGTGGTATCTCCTTCCCTGCGGATGCTGGTCTGCGCCCTTGTAAGCTGTCCCGCTCCATTGTAGGCATACAGCGTCTCCTGTCCTTCCCCATCCGTCTCCCGGATGGTCTGACCGGCTCCGTTGTAGGCATAGGTATGTAGTATGTTTCCGTCGGGATCCTGTATCTGTGTCAGGCGGCCGACGCTATCATAAGCATAGCTGTATCCTGCACCATCGTCAATGCCTGTATCATACGCTTCCGGCAGCACCTGCTTTGTCAGATTTCCGTCGGCATCATAGAATCTGCGCTCTGTGCCGCCATCTGTGTAGCGGATGCGGATGCAGTTTCCATCCTTATCATACTCATACCGGGTGCCTTCTCCGTTTTCGCCTTTTTCTGCATAGCTTACCGGGTGGATTTCACGGGTGATGTCACCGTCAAAGTTGCGGAATACCCGTTCGTGTGACCGTAGCGGGGTGATCGTATCTATGACGCGTTCCAGATAGTCATATTTGTATTCGTATCCTTTTCCCTGCGTTTTCCACTGGATCGGTGAATAGTACGCCTGCATGTTTCCCATGCGGTCATAGATGATGTGGCTGGTATAACCCTCCCCGTCGGTGCGGCTGGTGACAAAGTTGCGGGAGTTATAACTAAGCTCCACCGTGCCGTAAGCGTTTTCAATGGACATTCTGCGCCCTACGCGGTCGTAGGTGTAGTCTGTTTCCTCTCCCTTTGGCGTGATGAACCGGACAGGGTGCGCGCTGGTTTTATTATACGCCCATCTGGCTGTGTTGCCAAGTGCGTCTGTCTGTGCGGTGCGCCTTCCTGCGGCATCGTATTCATAAGAAGTCTCCTGCCATCTTCCCTCCTCAATTTTTGTCTTTGTAAAGAGAAGGTTGTGTTCTGCGTCATAGCGGTTCTGTGTCTCGCGTCTTTCGCTGTCCCATGTGCGGATCAGGTCGTGGTTTTCGTCATATTCATGGCATACTGTAAAGCCGTCAGGCGACGTTTCGCGGATCAGGCGCCCGTAAGTGTCGTATTCCCACTGCTTTTCTGCTCCGGTACGGCTGGTCTCTTTGGTTCTGAGATTCTGGTCTGAGTATTCGTAAGCTGTACACGTTCCGTCCTCAAAGATGGTTCGTTCCGTAAGCAGCTCTTTATTGTACTCATAAACCTCAGTTTTTCCGGTCTCACTGTAATAGATGCTGTTCCTTCTGTGTGCATCGTCATATGTAAAGGTCTGGCAGATGCCTTCCGGGAAGCGCTGCTTTGTGATTCTGCCCTTTATATCATATTCATTTTCAAGGTA
>KE159529.1:46142-49618 GCA_000403215.2 Lachnospiraceae bacterium A4 | reverse complement strand
GTATCCTTTTCCCTGCGTTTCCCACTGGATCGGTGAATAGTACGCCTGCATGTTTCCCATGCGGTCATAGATGGTGTGGCTGGTGTAACCCTCCCAGTCGGTGCGGCTGGTGACAAAGTTGCGGGAGTTATAGGCAAGCTCTACGATACCGTAAGCGTTTTCAATGGACATTCTGCGTCCTACGCGGTCGTAGGTGTACCTTGTCTCCCCGCCCTCTGGCGTGATGAAGAGGGCACTAAAAAAGTCCTTTCACGAAAAAGTTTTACACCATATATTGTATATCAACTTCGTTATAGTCGCAATATCTTGTGTCAAACCTTTGCATTTAACTACTTTTTCAGTGACCTCCGTGATGAACCAGGTGGGGTGCACGCTGTTTTTGGCGTATTCCCATCTTGTCGTGTTGCTGAGTGCATCTGTCTGTGCAGTACACCTTCTGTTCAGGTCATACTTATAGGAAGTCTTGCGCCACTTCCCTTTCGCTATCTTTTCTCTTGTAAGGAGTAGGTTATATTCCTCGTCATAGTGGTTCTGTGTCTCGCACCCTTCGCTGTCTCATGAGTGCACAAGGTCATGGTTCCTGTCATACTCGTGGCACACTGCAAAGCCGTCAGGCGAAACCTCTCGGGTCAGACACCCATAGGTGCCATATTCCCACTGCTACTCTGCCCTGGTTCATCCTGTCTCCCTGTCCTGAGGTTCTGGTCAGAGTACTCATAGAAGATCTGCGTCCTGTCCTCATAGACGGTGCGTTCCGTGAGCAGTTTCTTATTGTCCTCATAAATTTCCGTATTCCAGTCTCGCTATAATATACAGTGTTCCTCCTGTGCAGATCGTTATAGGCAAAGGTCTGGCAAATCCCTTTCGGGAAGTTCAGCTTCGTGATCCTGCTCCCTGCGTCGTACTCATTTTCCATGTAGCAGCTCCCGTTGTGGTCTGTCACTGCCGTGATATGCCCGTTCCCATCATGCTCGTAATGAGTGATCCCCTCGTCCGTGTGCACCACGTTTGTCATGTAGTCCCTGTCGTAGAGGTACTGTGTCCTGCGCCCGGTCTCATCCGTGACCTGCAGGATACGCCCGCCGCCGCACCTTACCTCCAGTACATTCCCGACGGGTGTCGTGATCTTTTCAAGCCCGTTTTCGTTGTATGCCAACATGAGCTTCTGTCCGTTCGGATACTCCACGCGGCACAGCTGCCCCTGAGTGTCACAGGAGCACAGAGTACAGTTCATGGTTTCCAAACGATTAATATTCTCATCACAATCATAGACATAGGAATTTCAAAGCTCTTTAAAAATATTTCGTGAACCATGTGCCTATAGGCATTACAATCCCCATTATTTTATTATTATAAATTTATGTTATCCCAGTACTATGCCGTGTCCAGTGAGAACCAAATGTGGTTCTTCACATTCTGATTTAAATATTCTCCAACATTCCGAATCATCCGAAACATCTACAAATACTTCTAACCTGTCACCATTTGAAAAAACAAGTAATAAATCCCCCCATATATTCACTTCATAACTTTCAATATATATTGGAGCTGTTTTTTTTAAATAGTTTTCTGTCTTTTGATCAAATAAATTATCTCCCGTTACCCTCCAGTTAAAATTTTGATCATCCTCTATACCCTCTCTTGGAGAATAAAAATCTGAATATACTAACAATATTTCTTTTCTTCTAGGATTTACAATTCTCCAAGCTGATTGAATATGTAAAGAATAGGTACTTTTTTTAACTGTCCTTCCCTTTCTATCCAAAACCTCCATGCTATCCCCAATACCTATATTAAGCAAATCTATAACCCTTCCGATATAATCTATTGGCTGACCGACAATCCTATCAAAATAATCACAAAATAATAATTCATCCATCTGATTTCTTCCTTGCCCCAAATAAACTTTTACCTTCTTTTACAATATCTGACGTATCATAACCTTGACCAGTGATATCTTCGTGCAACCGCCTACGCTTATCATAATCATCTTTTATACCTAACTCCTTCACTGCCTTTCTAAATTGTTTTTTCTGATTTTGATTATTACGTGGAGCATTTCCTTTTTGGACACCCATACGAGTTCTTGTTGGACTTTCATCATCCAAATACTCATCATATTTATCGGCACCATTATCTTCTAACTGATCACATGAATTATATCCGCTTGGATCATAATAAATCACCGGATTATTCCGACAATAAGCATACAGATTCAATCCATCATTTTGATACACATCTTCTTGTAAAAAACGTCCCATTACCGGACTATAGTATCTTGCACGCAGATAATACTGCCCTGTCAGTTGGTCATACTGCTGTCCTGTGTAGCGGATTCGGTTTGGTAACTCTTCTAATGTATCTAAATCTGCGCCAAATGCATCATACCAGTACTGGTTTCTGAGTTTTGCATTTCCATCTGATATCAGTGTGGTATTCAGCTGCTCATCCTGATGGTAGTAAAATATTTCCCTGTCCCTCTGAAATGCCTCGATCCCTGCACCTAGATGATAGCTGGTTTCCTCCCTGGATAACCCTGTCTCTTCTCCCTTCTCATGCAGAAGCTCTCTGTTGTGATATACGAAGCTGGTACACTTGCCTTTTTCCAGCAGTTCATAGCGCAGCCCCTCCGCATCATAACGGTTTTCCTGTACATTTCCTGTTTCAGTTTTCACCCGTATCTGCTGGTGACGACTGTTGTAGGTGAAACGGCGGGTTCCGGCATGGTCTTTCTCCTCCACTATACCACCCTGGCGGTCATATGTAAAACTCTTTATGCCGCCTGCACTCTCTTCACAGATAAGCTGGTTTTTCGCGTTATAGTGGTATCTGGTAGCCTTTTCCCCTTCCGCTTTCCTGATCCGGTTTCCTGCTGCATCATATGCGTAATGCGTTGACATATTATTGCGCCGTTCTTCCAGCAGCTGTCCTCTGACATCATACTGATAGCGGATGTCCACGGCGTTGCTTCCTGCGGTCAGTCCCTGTATTCCTGTTTTGGCGGTACGGTTTCCGTTGCCGTCATATTGGTAATCAAAGGACAGCAGCACAGCGCTTTCCGTTCTGGTTTCCAGATGGCTGATGTTGCCGTCACAGTCATAGGCGTAATTCGTCTGTACGCCGTTTCCATAGTGGATGTGCTCGATACGGTCTAAGCTGTCATAATCGTACTGCACCTTCATGCCCTGTCCGCTGTGGATACAGGCCATTCTGCCCAGAAGGTCATATTCGTAGCGGGTGCTGATGCCTGCGGGGTCTCTGATCTCTGTGATGCTTCCTGTGCTGTCATATGTATAGGAGACCAGAAGTTTTCCGTTGGCGCGCTTTTCTTTCAGGTTTCCCTGACTGTCATAGGCGTACTCATAGGAATGTCCGTCGCACACGGCATGTACCAGCCTGCCAAGGCTGTCATAGCGCCATGTGCTGATACAGGGATTTTCTCCGCCTGCATTGGTTGCTTTCTCATATACAGGATC
>KE159529.1:45017-45792 GCA_000403215.2 Lachnospiraceae bacterium A4 | reverse complement strand
TGGTCTTTTCATGGTTTCCGTCAATGACACCTGTGATCTGCCCTCTGGCGTTATACTCATACTGCTGGACTGCACGCGGCGTCTGCTGTCTCCGTGTGTTTCCACGGCGCACTTCTTTTAACTGTCCATCTAATTCATAGGTAAAATCTGTCTGGTTTCCTGATGCGTCTGTCTGTGTTATGGGCAGACCGCTGCGGTTATAGGAGAGCTCCTGTACCAGTTCACCAAAAGCATTTGTTATGCGGATTAGGTTGCCGTTTTTGTCGTACGCGTAGCTTGTCCCATTTCCATTGTCAGCATCTTTTTCATATCCGTATGGGTGGATTTCTTTGATCAGCTGGTCACTTTTATCATACAGGTATCTTGTGATGGCACCGCTCTGGTTTTCGGCGTGTGTCAGGCGGTCTTTAAGGTCGTAGCGCCATCCTGTTTCAAGGATTTCTCCGTCCGCACCGGTAATGGTCTGCTTTAAGATCTTTCCTGCGGTGTCATAGGTATAGCTGGCAGTCAGGTCTATGCCGTTCTTTTTGTCAAGAATACGCTCCTTCGTCATGCGGCTGTCAGCGTCGTATGTTCTGCGGATTTCGGCACCTTTTGGCGTTTTTATGCTGGTCAGATTCCCATTGGCATCATAGCCGTAGCTGGTGACAGCTTTGTTGATTTCGCCGTTGCCTTGGATATACTCTGTTTTCTGAACCAGCCAGCCATTTTTGTTGTAGCTGTAGCGGGTTTTGTGCTGTATTCCCTCCTCTACCAGATACTCTTCTAAAGTTAC
>KE159529.1:40355-41432 GCA_000403215.2 Lachnospiraceae bacterium A4 | reverse complement strand
GTATCCTTTTCCCTGCGTTTCCCACTGGATCGGTGAATAGTACGCCTGCATGTTTCCCATGCGGTCATAGATGGTGTGGCTGGTGTAACCCTCCCCGTCAGTTCGGCTGGTGACAAAGTTGCGGGAGTTATAACTAAGCTCCACCATGCCGTAAGCGTTTTCAATGGACATTCTGCGCCCTACGCGGTCGTAGGTGTAGCCTGTTTCCTCTCCCTTTGGCGTGATCAACCGGACAGGGTGCGCGCTGGTTTTATTATACTCCCATCTGGTGGTATTGCCAAGTGCGTCTGTCTGTGCGGTGCATCTTCCGCGGGCGTCGTATTCATAAGAAGTCTCCTGCCATCTTCCCTCCTCAATTTTTGTCTTTGTAAAGAGAAGGTTGTGTTCTGCGTCATAGCGGTTCTGTGTCTCGCGCCCCTCACTGTCCCAGGTGCGGATCAGGTCATGGTTTTCGTCATATTCATGGTATAGGGTAAAGCCGTCCGGCGATGTCTCGCGGATCAGGCGCCCGTAAGTGTCGTATTCCCACTGCTTTTCTGCTCCGGTACGGCTGGTCTCTTTGGTTCTGAGATTCTGGTCTGAGTATTCGTAAGCTGTACACGTTCCGTCCTCAAAGATGGTTCGTTCCGTAAGCAGCTCTTTATTGTACTCATAAACCTCAGTTTTTCCGGTCTCACTGTAATAGATGCTGTTCCTTCTGTGTGCATCGTCATATGTAAAGGTCTGGCAGATGCCTTCCGGGAAGCGCTGCTTTGTGATTCTGCCCTTTATATCATATTCATTTTCAAGGTAACGGCTGCCGTTCTGGTCGGTTACTGCCGTGATATGGCCGTTTTCATCATATTCGTAATGGGTAATGCCCTCATCGGTGTGCACCACGTCCACTAAGTAGTCTCCCTCATAGCGGTACTGTGTTCTGCGTTCGATCTCATCGTTGATCTGCAGGATGCGTCCGCCCCTGCATTGTACCTCCAGCACATTTCCGAGCGGTGTTGTGATCCTTTCAAGCCCGTTTTCATTGTATGTAAAAGCAAGGCGCTGCCCGTTTGGACAGTCCACAGACCGCAGCCGTCCCTG
>KE159529.1:25204-37430 GCA_000403215.2 Lachnospiraceae bacterium A4 | reverse complement strand
TATTCGGAGCGTTTTCATACACCGGGTCGATGTTAAAATGCACGCGCACACAGTTTCCAGCGCGTTCCTTTACGGTCGCAGGAATGCTCATGCCAAAGATGTGCGGATTTTTCTTTAAGGGGCACAATACGCCCTTTCTGCGGCTAAGCTCATAAGAGCGCACCAGCTCTCCCCGCACGGTCCTGTACTTTATCCGGGTGACGACGGCGCTGATGCCCTCAAAGCGCACGCCCTGCGCCAGCATAAGGCTTCTGTCCGAAGCCAGCTCCCAGCGGATGTTCTCCTGTGGAAGCAGCCCGATGGCATCCCCGATGCGGTACTGCTGGTCCATATCCTTAATCTGCTGGTATTCCTCCCCATAAAGCACCGTCTCTTCCCCGAGGTCAGGCAGTCCGAAGTAGGCGCGCCCGTGTGCAGCGCAGCAGTCCGGTATGAGAAAGGTGCCGAAGTGGCTTGCCAGGCGGGCAAGAAATGTCCAGTCACTCTCCTCATACTGGATCAGAAAATCCGGTATGGCAGCGCCCTGTGTCACGCTGTCTATAATCTCTGCCCCCGGCTGGTCTGAAAGGACTTTCTTTAACACCTGTTCATAGGTCAGATCCAGATCCTGAAAGCTCTGGCTCACCGGCGCAAGGCTCCATTCCATCGTGTAGGAAAGCGCTTTGAGGCTCATAGAACACAGCCCGCGTTCCTTTTTCATCCATGTATCCGTGATCTTTCCGGCAAAGAGGATGCCGTCCCTGCCGTCCTCATACACCTCAATGCCGTCCCCGTCAGCAATGCCGTGTATGGCAGGCTCAATTGTCTCCTCCTCCACTAGAAGCCCAAGCTCCACAGATACATGTTCATTAAAGGACGCGTCCATTGAGAACGACTCAATCCCGATCACGCCCTCGAAGGGGAGCTGTATTCTGAGCCCCTGATAGGTTATCTCCATCTCATGCCACCTCCTGATTTTTATTTCTCATATCCTGCCTGCCATGCTGCTCTGTCTGCCTTGATGCCGCTACTCCGGCTGTCCTGACACCAGAATTGTGATGCAGCCGCCGAAATTGCATGTAAGGCTGCACCGGCGCAGGAGCACAGGCTCCCCGTTGACAGTCACTTTTTCATGCCCCTTCTCCCACTTTGCATCCCATGCAAAACTTGAAAGGCACTCCCCGACGCACTGCTGCATCAGGCTCTCATCCACATTCATCTCATGATCTCCGACAAAAAAATCCACCACGTTGTCAAAAAACTTCCCAATGCAGCCCTTTTCATTGTGCTTGTCCTCGATGGCCTTCTGCGCTGCCTCGACAGCGGCTTCTGCGGCGGCCTTCACCGAAGGGTTTTCTGTACTGAAGCAGCCGCCGAAATTGATGACGTTGATAAAAGGCAGTATGTCCTTTATGGTCATCTGCGGAATCTGCCGCGTCTTAACCCCATGCGTGGGACCCAGCACGAGATAGCTCTCCCGCATGCCTTTGCTGCACTCAATCCGTGCACAGTGCACCACATAGGTCGTGTCGTTGTCACGGTCTGCGCGCAGCTCCTCCTTCTTGTTTTCGACCGCTTCCGCTGCCGCCTGCGCCTCTGCCGCGGCTTCCTCCATCGCTTTTTCTGCCGCTTCCGCCTCTGCCTTTGCCTCTTCCATCGCTTTTTGTGCGGCTTCTTTTTTCTGAAAGCTCTCATCGCTCATGTCCCCGAAGGTATAGTCCTGCGCCGCTTTATAAAAGGCCTCCTCTGCAGCTGCGGCTTTCTCACTGGCTTTCTGTGCAGCTTCATGCGTCTCTAAAAACTTTTGATTTGCCTCTCCCTGCATCTTCTCTAATCCTGACAGGCTTATCTCTCCCACGAATCTTCCACCTCCACTTCCTCAAAACATAGACCCACAGGCTTTCTTCTAAGAAGGCTCTCTGCCAGCGCAAGGCTGACAACAGGGTCCTTTCTGTGTTTTCCCGAAAGCACAAACAGGTGGTGCCTTCCAATCTTTTTCTGTGATAAAACCATCCGTTTTACCATCCCGTTTGGATAGTACTCCGTCTGGTCTGCTGCGGCGTCAAGCTGGTCCATCAGGGTCTGCACATACCGGTACTGCAGGGCATTCTCCTTATGAATCAGGACGACGTCCTTGAAAATAACGCCTGGTTCATATGCTTCTATAATGTCCTCAAACCGCTGTGAAAACATGGTCACGGGGCGCTGTAGAAAATCCCACGCCGCCTCCTTCCCGCTCCCTGAAAGGTATAACGAGACGGTATCGTTGAGCCGGCCTGCATCCTCCTTTGTAAACAGATGGCTTCCGCCCGTGATGTCAAAATCCCTGTAGGAGATGGCGCAGGGCAGGCTAACATCCTGCGTAATGAAAAAATATCTCATGCTTCTTCCTCCCTGGTAAGGCCGATCACCTGAAGCTGCTCTGCGCTGATTCCAAGAAACGGTACGCTCTCAGCCGGAAATACCGCTGCCGCAAGCTCCGCCCCGTCAAAGGAGGTGCGCTCAAAGCGGCATCCCCCAAAATCGGCGCCGCACAGGTTACAGCCTGAAAACGTGCAGTCTGTGAGTGTGCACTTTACAAAACGGCTTCCTTCCAGGTTGCAGTCCTTAAAATCCATGCTTTTTATCTCACATTCCTCAAAGGTAGTAAAACGCATGTCTGTCTCTTTAGGATTACAATCCTGATATGTTCCCTGATACCAGTAGCTGAATATCATTGTGTCTGGCTTATGTCTCACCTTTGCAAGCGCCTCCGTCCATTCGGACGCTTCTTTCTTTGTTCTGTCCGTCTGGAGGAGGGTTTCTGTCTGGTCTCGGTACTGCCCCCACTTTACAAGCCAGTACGGCGTGCGGGCCACGCTGTCAAAAATCCCTTTCTTCTCCCAGTCCCGAAGACGCCAGCGCAGAATATAGCTGACAGCCGTGTCATAAACTGGAAGCTGCTCAAAAATCAGATGCGTTATATCATAGCGGTTTATGGCGCCCCCGTATTCCTTGCCGTCCTCTGTGAGCGCGTCCCATAATTCCATAAGGGGCGCAAATAGACCGCCCGCATCCAGTAGATTCCTGTCTAAACAAATCTGCTGATTGAAACTAAAGAAAAACTGTGATACTATAATTACAGGAGATAAAAATATCCGATTTCAGAAGAAAATCCATATAAATCCGAATACCGAAAAATCAGGAGAAAACAGCGTTTATAAAAACTTACAAAAACAGGAGATCGACAGAATCCATGGATACACAGGATAAAGAAAATACACCAAAAGAAAGTACACCAAAAAAACAGACACGGAAAAAACAGACACAGAAGAAACAGACACAAAAGAAACAGACCGACAATCCCCATGACAAGGGATACAAAAGAATATTTTCTATAAAAAAGCATTTTCTCCACTTCATTAAAAAGTACATCGCGCTTGAATGGATGATGGATCTCAAAGAAGAGGATTTGGAACTGATTGACAAGGAGTTTATTACAGATCAGTTTGATACCTATGAATCTGATTTGGTCTACAAGGTATATACAAAGGAAAGCGTCATATATTTGTTCTTTCTTCTTGAGCTGCAAAGCTACAATGATTTTACCATGCCCTTTCGGTTACTGGTATATATGACGGCGATCTGGCTTGACCACTTTAAAAACTGTGATAAAAATAAACGCAGCCAAAAGGACTACAGGCTTCCAGCCATTATGCCCATCGTCCTGCATAACAGTGAGCGGAACTGGACTGCATCGTGCAAATTCAGCCAGATGATAAGTAATGCGGAGCTGTTTGGAAAATATGTTGTAGATTTTGAATATGCGCTTATATCCGTCAATACACTTACAGAATCAAAAATCAGCAATTCCAATACACTGATAGACAACATTTTTCTTGCAGACAAGAAACGGACGAGGCAGGACTGGACAGACGGCATCGCAGAGCTGATGCAACGGATCCGGGCAATGGACACCAATGACTTGAATGAATGGATTACATGGTTTTCAAATGTAATACGGAAACTGAACGAATACGAACGTGGGGAATTGATAACGCAGTTAAAAGAAGGAGATGAAAAGGATATGTGTAGTTCATTTGAAAGACTTTTAAATAAAGAAAAGGCGGAAGGCTGGAAAGATGGCAGAGCGGAAGGTAAAGCGGAAGCTGTAATTGAACTTCTTGAGGATCTTGGGGAGCTTTCAGATTCACTTAGAAACTGCATTATGGAACAGATGGATTTAGAATTGCAGAAAAAATGGCTCAAAGCTGCCGCAAAAGCAAAATCCATAGAGGAGTTTGAACAGGCTGTAGGATTGGTGCAGGTATAGTGATACCAACGCATATCAAATAGGAATAGAGAAAAGAGGATTATCTGTCAGGTAGTGTAAAAAAGTTTGTGTCTATGGAAAAAAATACCTCTTTTTGGGCAAGAATTAGTATATGACAATTCTTATCGAAAAGGAGTATTTTTATGCCAGTAGCAAAGGAACAAATTCGACAGATTATTGCAAATAACAACCTCAGCAGTGTAGCTGATGTCTACAGCCTGCTCAGGGATAGTTTCAAGGACATCCTTCAGGAACTTTTGGAGGCAGAATTGGATGCTTCCCTTGGGTATGAAAAAAATCATAAAGGTGATATCTCTACACCTAACAAACGTAACGGGCATTCCAAAAAGAAACTCAAAAGCCAGTATGGGGAATTCCAGATCGATGTCCCAAGGGACCGCGATGGTGAATTTGAACCAGCGATTATCCCCAAATACCAAAGGGATATATCAGGAATTGAGGAAAAGGTACTCTCCCTTTATGCCCGTGGAATGAGTACGAGGGATATCCATGACCAGATACAGGATCTTTATGGAATGGAACTGTCCGCTGAGATGGTCAGCAGGATCACAGACAGGATCATACCAGAGATCAAGGAATGGCAGCTGCGTCCTTTAAACCCTGTGTATCCTTTTATATTTATGGACTGCATTCATTATAAAGTCAGGGAAGATGGAAGAATACAAAGCCGTGCTGCATACATTGTTCTTGGCGTTACGGCAGAAGGTTATAAAGAAATTCTGAGCATCACTGTAGGAGCCAATGAAAGCAGCAAATTCTGGCTGGGCATGCTCAATGACCTGAAAAACCGCGGAGTACAGGATGTGTTGTTTTTCTGCGTGGATGGTCTTTCAGGATTTAGGGAAGCTATTGGAGCCGTCTATCCAGATGCCCAGATACAAAGATGTGTTATCCACATGCTGCGCAACTCATTCAAATATGTCAATTACAGCGACTTAAAGGAGTTTTCTTCTGATTTTAAGTCTGTATATCATGCCCCCAGTGAAACGTCTGCCCTTTCAGAACTGGGAAGATGTGAGCTCTTTTTTCCAGTTTTCGGATGACATACGGCGTATTATGTATACTACAAACATCATAGAGGGGCTCAACCGCCAGTATCGGAAAGTGACAAAGAACAAAAGTGTATTTCCCAGTGACAGCGCATTAGAGAAGATACTTTATCTTGCCAGTAAGAACGTGGTTAAAAAATGGACACAGCGCTACAGAAACTGGGATCAGGTCTTAAACCAGCTGACCGTTCTTTATGGAGAACGTTTCACCCAGTATCTGTAAATACAAAAGCCGGAACAGTTTAATAGACAAAATCTCTGTTCCAGCCTTATTCCAGCAACATTAGTAGTATTGCCAGAAATCTAAAGTCTTATTCTTGAGACTGGGTGTAGGCAGAGCCCACAGAGATCCTCCATATTACTAATGTCTTATTGGTATGCAAAAAAATGAAAAAAGATGTATATAACCATAAGAGCTGGTTATACTATGACTATAAAGGAAATTCGACAACATAAAAATAACACTATCCGACAACAAATTTTTACATATCTGATTCATGTCAGGAAAGAAATTTCCTCTATAGACACAAGATTTTTTACAGTCTCGTCAAGGCTGGAAGGCTTACCTTTACAAGCTTCCGAAGATTTTAGGATAGCTTCTATGCAGTTTTAAGAGGTAGGATTTTGAAAATAACTTACACACTTAAACTGACACACCCGACACACCCATTTTGATCTTCCTTTAAATGCTATTTCTTCTTCAACTTTCTTCCAATCTTTTTTATAAATATGTTAAACCACTTGTATCACAATGTTTAAATTTATTATTTTTTTCCATCTGTCCTTTTAATATTACATTTCTGAAAGTTACAGAATATAACTTGTTCTTTAAAAATGTATAGTCTTCCATTTCTACTTCTATATCTTCCATCTGTACATCAAGAAACTGATTATCATATATTTCTTTGTACTCATGATAATGAATCTGCTTCATTTTTCCTCCACTTACTTTATTTGAGTAAAGACCATATCCAACCCAAGTCATATCTCGAAAAATACAATTTTTAAATGTATTATCCAACAGAAAAGCTCCTTCAGTTTTTCTGCTTGTTCTAATTCCTTCAAATAAACAATCCTCAAAAATATTATCACAGATAAATAAATAAACAGATCCAAATGTATCATGAAAAATACAATTTTTAAATGTATTATCCAACAGAAAAGCTCCTTCAGTTTTTCTGCTTGTTCTAATTCCTTCAAATAAACAATCCTCAAAAATATTATCACAGATAAATAAATAAACAGATCCAAATGTATCATGAAAAATACAATTTTTAAATATACAGCTTCGCATTGAGAAATAGCCTTTTCTATAATGATTCATAAATTCTATATGTTCAAATACACATTCTTCAAATTCCGTTGTTTCTGAATAAATTTCTTTAATATTACAATCTTTTATATCAGTTTTAAAAAAATACACAATTTTGGAATGTATATCTTCGATAAGACGATTTGTAATCGTTTGATGAATAAAACGTAGACGATCGTTACAAGGAAATATTTCATTTCCACACTTCTTGTGTGCAATTCTTTTTTCCATTATTGCAGAAACCATTTGATAATCGTTCACTATTTCTAAATCAGTAAGTTTTTGATATTGCTCCTTTGGTATTCCAAAACATATAAGCAAATTCGGTGCGAGCAAATAATGATACCTTGTGATTAAATACTTATCAGTAAATTCATAGTTATAATCAAAATATCTAAAATATCCCTCCTCAATACAGTCTATTAAATCCGGTGTACCAAATTTTTTTACAATTTTATTTCGAGAATCTCCCATTCTCAAGTCTAACCCTATTTCCATCAATAGTTTATCCGCTGTTCGTATTAAATCTTTGTCACATAGTCCTATTGCCTGAAGGCTTATTACGGATACATCATTTTCTTTCCTAAATAAAATAATGCGATCTGCTTTATGTAATTCTGCCTTTCCAGAAAAATCTGCATATTGGAAATCAGGATAATATCGCCAATCATTACCTACTATTTTTTGTAACGACAAATTATTTATATTCATTTTTCCTCCCTAATGTTGTTTTTCTTAAATACAGTGATTTAAAATATTAAAGATATCTCATATATACTCATTTGAATGAATAAGCAGTAATATTACACTATAAAACAAAGAAACTTTTTACAAGTTCTTATATTGATACTTTTGTCCGAAATACACTCTTACTTACTGCACTGAAGTCTGACATAGCTTTTTAGAGTTCTATGGATAGCTTAGCGGCTTATCAGTTCATTAAACTCTATTTTGGAATGTTCTTCAAATGGAAAGAATGTTCACTTGCTACATCCTTTAAAGACAAAAATGCAAGCAATTCCACATTTCTTACTTCCATCTGGTCGTTAACTTTATGGTAGGCATTATTAGAATTGATACTCCCCTTAATTTTCAGCATTTCTATCAATCCATATTAAGTAAAGGTCTTAACAATATTAAGTGTTATAGTACTACTAATGCAAGATTGAACTATGTTTTGATTATAAGACCAAACTGTTGTATGAGGCGTTACAGTACGCTCCATATATTTGAGCCAAGGTTCACGGATTTAGGATATTATTCTATGTATTTATCGTATTTGTAGAGTGAAAAGTCACAGCCATACGGCTTGACCACCGGCTCTGCCGGTGGTTTGGCTAAACCCCTCCGGGGCATTTTTTGGTACCGCCTATAGGCGGTGTCTAAGCAACCCCTTTTTCGGTGCTGCCTATAGGCAGTATTTCACTAACCTCTGGTACTTGACTGCCTCTTAAAAGAGGCTCTTTATCCTTCTATTCTACTGCACTCCTCCTGCTCTTCGATGTACTTTTTGATTATCTCTTCATTCACTTTCCCAATCGTCTCAGCATAATATCCTCTTGCCCAAAAATGTCTTCCATACTTGTCCCTGTATTCTGGGTGTCGGTCAAATATCATCAGGGCACTCTTTCCCTTTAATTTTGACATCACTTCCGATATACTCATCTTGGGCGGTATCGAAACATACAGATGTACATGGTTTGGGCATACTCCACCTTTTATCAGTTTTACTCCTGTGATTTTGCATACTGTGGACAATATCTCGCCAACCTCTTTCCCAATCTTCCCATACATCACTTTCCGGCGATATTTCGGAATAAAAACAATATGATACGTGCAATTATACTTGGTATGTGCTAAAATCTGATTATCCATTATGGATACCTCCTGCTATTGTTGATTAGGTTGCCTAGACCCAAATCTATAATAACATGGAGGTTTTATTTTTGGTACTTTAGGGATCGCTACTGCTCACTCTGTTCTCCCCAGCTCTGCTGGGGGCTTAATGGACTTTCAGTTAATTTCCTTTATAGAAATTTTTAACTATTATGGTAATTGATGAGTTAAAAGTTTACTTTTCACTCTGTATATTGTATTATTTTCTCAAAAACATGATATACATTAGAGGTCAACAAACACACCGCAGTACAGATAAATGCCTGTGCCAGCCTATTCAGTTGCAGAGCATCAGGTTACTAAAGCAAAGCCGTCATAGATCTGTTTGAACGTGAATCGCCACCGATTGCTTTTTCCGTTAGATAACACCAGTTATCCAGCGTGCTCCGTCAGATGACTCGCAAACTGCATGAGGCTACTGATAATCGTGCGGATCCTACGCCAACGTACTTTCTTCCGTTCTGGGTCATTCCGTTTTTCCCTCCCGCGGCTTATAGATGTTCGTGCAGCAATCCCTTACGGATTTCAGTCATTCCTCCTTACTCTCCTGCCGCGGATTGCGCTTGATGATGAAGGAAACATTATTATACTGATAGCTTTCTTCCATGAAAATGCCTATGTTTTCAGATGCGTCATTGCCGAAGTCGAGCCGAATGAGCAGGGGCTTATTGGTAAGCTGCCTGCATAGAGCAATGTGCAGCTGTGTGTTGATGAAGTAACCTTCTGCACCAATATAGGCCATAATTGTTGCATGTCCGTTGAAGCCTTTGTATGTGCGGGAAATGCCCTCCTTTTTCGTATTCAAGTGGTCAAACGACGTCACATCTATATCCACCAGTACGTTAAAACTCTGACAAAGAGCCATAAACAGCGGCTATTTTTGTAAAAACATGTGGCAAGGTTCACGGATTCAGGTAATAAATTCAAATCAGTACCACCGGCTAAGCCGGTGGTTTGAGTTTCACCCTATAAGGGCTCGTTTCCGGCGCTGGAGTCTAAAGACTCACCAAAAAGTTCGCCAGCCACAACCTCTGTTTCCTGCTTAGCCCTTTGGGCTTACTTTTTCTTGCTTTTGTTTACCGGCTCACCCGTAAACGGGTCGATATACTCTTTCAATGACATCTGGTCATATTCCAGATCTTCCTTCAATTGATTCCGTATATACTCTTCTATCTTTTTTCCATTTTTTCCTACTGTATCTACGTAGTATCCTCTGCACCAAAAATGTCTATTGCCATACTTGTATTTGAGATTCGCATGTCTCTCAAATATCATCAGCGTACTTTTTCCTTTTAAGGAACTGTTAATAAATTAATCCTTACAATTGGGTTTGATTTTATAATTCCATTTTCCCAGCTGTTCATACGGAAAAAGATTGACTTGGGCAAGTTCCTCATCAGATATTTTTCGTCCAGTCTCATAAATATTGTTGTCTACAATACAATCGATTTTTAGACCATTTTGAGTAGTTGTTCCGGATATCAGACTAACAACAGTTTCAATATCAATAAGCGGCTGACCCTGCCAGTTTTTGGAAATGTAGCAGAACATTCTGTGTTCTATCTTGTTCCATTTTGATGCTCCTGGAGGATAGTGTGATATCATGACTTCAAGTCCGGTGTAATCTGCAAACTCCTGTAATTCGCATTTCCATGCCCGGCTGCGGGAAGAATTACTGCCACCGCCATCACATGTTATGTAGATCCTTTTAGATTCAGGAAATGTATTTTTCCCACAAATGTCCCACCATGCTGCGATGCTGGTAACAGCAAACTCTGATGTATCATGGTTTGTTCCAAGATTAATAAAACCAGTGTTACTGTTTAACACATAAACCCCATATGGGCTGACTTTGCCCAGTTCAGCAAAAGGAAAGTCATGATCCAGTACCTTGCGCGGATCCTTGGACTTTCGGTATTCTGCTCCGTTGTTCTTAAAATTGCCAATGTTTTCTTTCTTCTTTGTATCAACGGAGATTACCGGATCGCCGGTCTCAAGATACTGTTTCGCCAGATCATTAATGATCCCAAACTGTTCATCACGGTCAGGACTCGGTTCACCGACCTGCAGCATTTTCTGGTTTACCTGCTTGCTGTATCCCATATCTGTAAGCAGCTGGGATATTTTTACATAGCTAATCTGTATCCCATATTCATCAGACAGGACAGCTTCTATTTTTCGCAGACTCATGCTTTGTGGAATCCAATGGATTACTTTGGAAGGATCACCATACGTCTGACCATCAATAATCTTTTCAATAGCGTCAATAACTTCTGGATGATGTTCTACAAAAGGTTTGCGTCCCGCTCCTTCTCTACGGATTCGCCCTCCGGACACAATTTCATCACAGTTGTTTGCTTCGATATTTCCAGAGTGCAGAGTAGAGAATGCAGCTCCTGTCAGTTCTTTGACATGAGTTGCCCCGCCTCTTCCATATACTTCGGTTGCCTTACCAAGAAGGATACGTTTTTGTTTTTCATCTACAGAATTATTTATCAGTAATATCAATTCGTCAAGTTTTGAAATATCAACATGTATAGCCATTTTTTCCTCCAATACAATTGCTTATATTGGAAGATAGTATAGCACAACTTGGTATATTTTGTAAGTAGTTATTTATTAACAGTTCCTAAGTACCCCACAAAATCTGATACACTCATCTTCGGCGGTATATCTACCAACATATGGACGTGATCTGGACAGATTTCTGCCTCAACTATATGCAATTCTTTTTGACTGTAAATTTCATCTACGTGCAATATAGTTAAAAATTTATTATAACAGTACACCATTCTATTATTTATACTATAAATGAGCAAATTCAAAATATTTACTAAATTTCATTTTTAGTCAGCCCTAAAACGCACAATCAGCAAATGCTATACGCACAAATAATTTACATTAATTTGAATCCATTCATTTAGCAATTGGTTCAAATCAAGAATTTTTGTGCAACTTTCAGATTTGCTCATTTATAGATTTATAATTATTAGATATGTTATCTATAAATATTTTTAGTAATTTTATGATTTATTCTGTTTTTTCCAAATGCTAAGTAAAAATTTGTAAATTTTAAATTCTATGACATTATTTTACTATTTTATTCTACCAAAATCTATAATAGCATCTTTATCAAAGCTGTATCTAATTTTATAATCAGGTGCCCCTCCTTTTGTAGGTGCTTTATATCCTACTTTTTTCTTATTTTTTATTTTAATATCTACATAATACTTAGCACTCTTTTTTCCAAGCATTTGGTTTACTTTATCCGAATTCCAAGGTGTTTTTGTTGCAATAGTAGCACTTAATCCTGACCTTGAATCATTAGGATCAAATTTAAATCCATATTTGCGCAATTCGCTATATTCATCTGGAGTACAGTATCTTCTTACTACATTTGGTATAGAATTAACAGATGGATATTTAACCTTTTCATATTTCTTTCTATTATCATTTTTATGGCTATAGTATCCATTATAAGCAAGTCTATCATATTCCTTGTTAATTATAGTACCATTAGGTCCTGGTATCCCATCATTAATAGTTCCTGATAAACCACAAGTAGATGTATTTTCATTTTTCTTAGCATATCCACTCGGATCATAGTACATCACTGGATTATTAACACAGTATGCATACAGATTCAGTCCATCCCCC
>KE159529.1:24248-25194 GCA_000403215.2 Lachnospiraceae bacterium A4 | reverse complement strand
TTCTGGTGGATTTATCCTTTTTTATTTTGGCAACTTATAGGATACCATAAAACCATATGGAAGGGTTATTTTTTTATTGATAACTTACAACTCACAAATTTCTTTCTATTATCATTTTTATGGCTATAGTATCCATTATAAGCAAGTCTATCATATTCCTTGTTAATTATAGTACCATTAGGTCCTGGTATCCCATCATTAATAGTTCCTGATAAACCACAAGTAGATGTATTTTCATTTTTCTTAGCATATCCACTCGGATCATAGTACATCACTGGATTATTAACACAGTATGCATACAGATTCAGTCCATCCCCCTGATACACATCCTCCTGCATAAACCGTCCAAGTGCCGGGTTATAGTATCTCGCTCGCAGATAATACTGCCCTGTCTGTTTGTCGTACTGCTGGCCTGTGTAGCGGATTCGGTTGGGCAATGCTTCTGATGCTTCCAGTCCTGCACCAAAGGCATCATACTGGTAGTGGTTTCTGCTTACTGCGTTTTCATCTGATATCAGCGTGGTATTCAGTTGTTCATCCTGATGATAGTAGTAGGTTTTTCTGTCTCGCTGAAACGCTTCAATCCCTGCACCCAAATGATAGCTGGTTGCTTCCTTGGATAGCCCTGCTTCCTCTCCTCTCTCATGCAGAAGCTCTCCATTATGGTATACAAAGCTGGTCCGCCTGCCGTTCTCAATCAGCTCATAGCACAGCCCCTTCGCATCATATCGGTTTTTCTGGATATTCCCTGTTTCGGTTTCCACCTGTGTCTGCTGGTGGAGGCTGTTGTATGTAAATCGGCAGATTCCACCAGCAGTTTTCTCCTCTATGATACCGCCCTGACGGTCATATGTAAAACAGCTTATGCCGTCAGCATCCTCTTTTTGGAGAAGCTGGTTTTTCTGATTGTAGTGGTATCTGGTTTCTTTTTCATCTTCTGTTTTCC
>KE159529.1:23565-24162 GCA_000403215.2 Lachnospiraceae bacterium A4 | reverse complement strand
TCATAGCGCAGCCCCTCCGCATCATATCGGTTTTTCTGGATTTTCCCTGTTTCGGTTTCCACCTGTGTCTGCTGGTGGAGGCTGTTGTAGGTGAAACGGCGGATTCCGGCTGCGGTTTTCTCCTCTATGATACCGCCCTGACGGTCGTATGTAAAACAGCTTATGCCGTCTGCATCCTCTTTTTGGAGAAGCTGGTTTTTCTGGTTGTAGCGGTATCTGGTTTCTTTTTCGCCTTCTGTTTTTCGTATTCGGTTTCCGGCGGCGTCATAGGCATAACGGACGGCGGCGCCGTTTCGGTATTCTTCCAGTAATTGTCCTCTGACATCATACTGATAGCGGATGTCAAGGGCACTGCTTCCTGCGGTCAGTCCCTGTATTCCTGTTTTGGCGGTACGGTTTCCGTTGCCGTCATATTGGTAATCAAAGGACAGCAGCACGGCGCTTTCCGTTCTGGTTTCCAGATGGCTGATGTTGCCGTCACAGTCATAGGCGTAATTCGTCTGTCATCCTGTCCGGGGTCATACTGCTCTGGGCGCACCACCTTTGTAATCCTGCCGTTTCGGTCATAGAACAGCCGCGTCGTATTCCCGCTCTCGT
>KE159529.1:17320-23555 GCA_000403215.2 Lachnospiraceae bacterium A4 | reverse complement strand
TACTGATAGCGGATGTCAAGGGCGCTGCTTCCTGTGGTCAGTCCCTGTATGCCTGTTTTGGCAGTGCGGTTTCCGTTGCCGTCATATTGGTAATCGAAGGACAGCAGCACGGCGCTTTCCGTTCTGGTTTCCAGATGGCTAATGTTGCCGTCACAGTCATAGGCGTAATTCGTCTGTACGCCGTTTCCATAGTGGATGTGTTCGATACGGTCAAGGCTGTCATAGCCGTACTGTACTTTCATGCCCTGTCCGCTATGGATACAGGTCATTCTGCCCAATAAGTCATATTCGTAGCGGGTGCTGACGCCTGCGGGGTCCTTGATTTCTGTGATGTTTCCTGTGCTGTCGTAAGTATAGGAGACCAGAAGTTTTCCGTTAGAGCGCTTTTCTTTCAGGTTTCCTAAGCTGTCATAGGCATACTCATAGGAATGTCCGTCGCACACGGCATGTACCAGCCTGCCAAGACTGTCACAGCGCCATGTGCTGATACAGGGATTTTCTCCACCTGCATCGGTTGCTTTCTCATACACCGGATCTCCAAAAACGTTGTAGAGGCGCTGCACCTGCCTGCCGTCGCGGTCTGTGTGAAGTGCAGGATTGCCTTCTTCGTCATACTCAAAGGTTTCTTTATATCCGAGCTGGTCTGTGCGCTCCCGTACTTTTCCGAGGCTGTTATAACGGTACTCGATGGCATTGTCGTTTCCGTTGATGGTTCTGCTTACCTGTCCTGCATAGTTGTACTCGTAACCTTCTTTTACGCCGTCTAATTAGTCACATCAGCCTTCATCTGGGTATACTCCTAAAAACTTGAAATAACCAAACTCATTTTGAATTTCCTTTACCTCGCCCTCATACTTCAACCTTCCTATTATAATAGCTGTATTATAAGGTCTATCCAAACCATCTGGATAATCTTTCTTTAATAAATCCATATCAAAAACCTCTGCTTCAACAAAGACTTCATCTAAATCTTTTGACATATTGGGATTTACAATAAAAACTGAGAAATCTTCATCATAAAAGTTAATACCAAAATCTACGCCGAATTCAGAACCAATACAATCATATTCGGTTAATAATTCATAATTTTGTTCCAAATATTGATCAAGTAGCTCCTGTGACTTACAAACTCCTACAAAAACGGACAAATATTCATCATTGCTATAAGAATAACTTTTTTCCTCTACTTCTCTCATATTTATACTCCTTTCAAGTAACAAAAGACAACCAATATTTTACATAACTAAAACTTTTTACACTGTGTCTGTTGCATTTCATACTCTCTTATATGTTCTGGTATTTCCTGACCTCGTTTTAAATGACCTGGTAATGATCCCGAGCCTCCCCTAACATGTTTATCTGCCCAGTCTCTAAGTTTTGTTACATATTCACTGTAACAATTACTTTCCGAGATTAAATTTTCTAATTCTATATGAGCATATCTGCCAGCAGAAGTTCCTGTATGTGCTCCACTAATTCTCTCATTTGTTGATGTATTTAAAATGTTCTTAAAATAAACATTTTTAGTCGGAGTGGCATTATCCATAATATCTGAGGCAGTCAGCCCCCAATTTTTAAATTGATCTGCATGAGCTACCATATTCCATTCATGATTATGTACTTTACTACCTCCACGAAGGTTTTTCTTTATTTTATCCTTAATAGTTTGTGTTTTATATAATTCTTCTAATTGCGGTTTACTTAACCCATCAAACCATTCTCGAAATCCATTACTCAATGTAGGTATATCAGGAGAACCGGTAATCCTATTAATTTCTACATTATCAGCAGGCCATAGTTCTTTTTTTATGGAACTATAATCTATATGTTTACCATATCCACTCGGATCGTAATACACCACTGGATTATTAGCACAATACGCATACAGATTCAGTCCATCCCCCTGATACACATCCTCCTGCATAAACCTGCCAAGTACCGGATTATAGTATCTCGCTCGCAGATAATACTGCCCTGTCTGCCCGTCATACTGCTGGCCTGTGTAGCGGATTCGGTTGGGTAATGCTTCTATTGCTTCCAGTCCTGCACCAAAGGCATCATACTGATAATGATTCCTGATTGCTGCTTTTTCATCAGATATCAGCGCAGTATTCAGTTGTTCATCCTGATGATAGTAGAAGGTTTTTCTGTCTCTTTGAAATGCTTCAATCCCTGCACCCAGATGATAGCTGGTTGCTTCCTTGGATAGCCCTGCTTCCTCTCCTTTCTCATGCAGAAGCTCTCCATTGTAGTATACAAAGCTGGTCCGTCTGCCGTTCTCTATCAGCTCATAGCGCAGCCCCTCCGCATCATATCGGTTTTTCTGGATATTTCCTATTTCGGTCTCTACCTGTGTCTGCTGGTGGAGGCTGTTGTAGGTGAAATGGCGGCTTCCTGCGGCAGTTTTCTCCTCTATGATACCGCCCTGACGGTCGTATGTAAAACAGCTTATGCCGTCTCCATCCTCTTTTTGGAGAAGTTGATTTTTCTGGTTGTAGCGGTATCTGGTTTCTTTTTCGCCTTCTGTCTTTCGTATCCGGTTTCCGGCGGCGTCATAGGCATAGCGGACGGCTGCGCCGTTTCGGCATTCTTCCAGAAGCTGTCCTCTGACATCATACTGATAGCGGATGTCAAGGGCGCTGCTTCCTGCGGTCAGTCCCTGTATTCCTGTTTTTGCGGTACGGTTTCCGTTGCCGTCATATTTGTAATCAAAGGACAGTAACACGGCGCTTTCCGTTCTGGTTTCCAGATGGCTGATGTTTCCGTCACAGTCATAGGCATAATTCGTCTGTACGCCGTTTCCATAGTGGATGTGCTCGATACGGTCTAAGCTGTCATAGCCGTACTGCACCTTCATGCCCTGTCCGCTGTGGATGCAGGTCATTCTGCCCAGAAGGTCATATTCGTAGCGGGTGCTGACGCCTGCGGGGTCTTTGATTTCTGTGATGTTTCCTGTGCTGTCATATGTATAGGAGGCCAGAAGTTTTCCGTTGGCGCGCTTTTCTTTCAGGTTTCCCTGGCTGTCATAGGTGTACTCATAGGAATGTCCGTCGCATACGGCATGTACCAGCCTGCCAAGGCTGTCATAGCGCCAAGTGCTGATACAGGGATTTTCTCCGCCTGCATCGGTTGCTTTCTCATATACAGGATCGCCAAAGACGTTGTAGATGCGCTGCACCTGCCTGCCGTCGCGGTCTGTGTGGAGTGTGAGATTACCTTCTTCGTCATACTGGAAGGTTTCTTTATAACCGAGCTGGTCTGTGCGCTCGCGGACTTTTCCGAGACTGTTATAACGGTATTCGATGGCATTGCCGTTTCCGTTGATGGTTCTGCTTACCTGTCCTGCGTAGTTGTATTCGTAGCCTTCTTTTACGCCGTCTGAGAAGCCTGTCCCTGTGATTCTTCCCCAGCCGTCTGTACTGTAGGTGATCTTTTCATGGTTTCCGTCAATGATGCCTGTGATCTGTCCTCTGGCGTTATACTCATACTGCTGGACTGCACGCGGCGTCTGCTGTCTCCGTGTGTTTCCACGGCGCACTTCTTTTAACTGTCCGTCCGATTCATAGGTGAAGGCTGTCTGGTTTCCTGATGCGTCTGTCTGTGTTATGGGCAGACCGCTGCGGTTATAGGAGAGCTCCTGTACCAGTTCACCAAGAGCATTTGTTACACGGGTCAGATTGCCGTTTTTGTCGTATGCGTAGCTTGTCCCATTTCCATTATCAGCATCTTTTTCATATCCGTATGGGTGGATTTCTTTGATCAGCTGGTCATTTTTATCATACAGGTATCTTGTGATGGCGCCGCTCTGGTTTTTGGCGTGTGTCAGGCGGTCTTTGAGGTCGTAGCGCCATCCTGTTTCAAGGATTTCACCGTCCGCACCGGTGATGGTCTGCTTTAAGATCTTTCCTGTGGCGTCATAGGTATAGCTGGCAGTCAAGTCAATGCCGTTCTTTTTGTCAAGAATACGCTCCTTCGTCCTGCGGCTGTCAGCGTCGTATGTTCTGCGGATTTCAGCACCTTTTGGCGTTTTTATACTGGTCAGATTTCCATCTGCATCATAGCCGTAGCTGGTGACAGCTTTGTTGATTTCGCCGTTTCCTTGGATATACTCTGTTTTCTGAACTAGCCAGCCGTTCTTGTTGTAGCTGTAGCGGGTTTTGTGCTGTATTCCCTCCTCTACCAGATACTCTTCTAAAGTTACGTTACCAAGACAGTCATATTCATAGTGCATCTGCGCGCCAAAGTCATCTTTTACCAGTGTCAGATGGCTGTTCTGGTCATAGGAGAAGTGGATTCTGTGCCAGCTGTCGGGATTATTGTCCCGCTCTACTTCCTGCTGTCCGTAGGCTTCTTCGATCTTATTGCCTGCGCGGTCATAGGTATAGTTGACAACACGGTAGTATGTCGTATCTCCTTCCCTGCGGATGCTGGTCTGCGCTTTTGTAAGCTGTCCCGCTCCATTGTAGGCATACAGCGTCTCCTGCCCTTCCCCGTCCGTCTCCCGGATGATCTGCCCAGCTCCGTTGTAGGTATAAGTATGCAGTACGTTTCCGTCCGGATCCTGTATCTGTATCAGGCGGCCGACACTATCATAAGCATAACAGTATCCTGCACCATTGTCAATGCCTGCATCATACGCTTCCGGCAGCACCTGCTTTGTCATGTTTCCATCGGCATCATAGAATCTGCGCTCTGTGCCGCCATCTGCATAGCGGATGCGGATGCAGTTTCCATCCTTATCATACTCATACCGGGTGCCGTCTCCGTTTTCACCTTTTTCTGCATAGCTCACCGGGTGGATCTCGCGGGTGATGTCGCCGTCAAAGTTGCGGAATACCCGCTCGTGTGACCGCAGCGGGGTGATGGTATCTATGACGCGTTCCAGATAGTCATATTTGTATTCGTATCCTTTTCCCTGCGTTTCCCACTGGATCGGTGAATAGTACGCCTGCATGTTTCCCATGCGGTCATAGATGGTGTGGCTGGTGTAGCCCTCCCCGTCAGTTCGGCTGGTGACAAAGTTGCGGGAGTTATAGGCAAGCTCTACGATACCGTAAGCGTTTTCAATGGACATTCTGCGCCCTACGCGATCGTAGGTGTAGTCTGTTTCCTCTCCCTTTGGCGTGATGAACCGGACAGGGTGCGCGCTGGTTTTATTATACTCCCATCTGGTGGTATTGCCAAGTGCGTCTGTCTGTGCGGTGCATCTTCCACGGGTGTCGTATTCATAAGAAGTCTCCTGCCATCTTCCCTCCTCAATCTTTGTTTTTGCGATAAGAAGGTTGTGATCCGTATCATAACAGTTCTGTGTCTCGCGCCCTTCGCTGTCCCAGGTGCGAATCAGGTCGTGGTTTTCGTCATACTCATGGTATAGGGTGAAGCCGTCCGGCGCTATCTCGCGTATCAGCCGCCCGTAAGCGTCGTATTCCCACTGCTTTTCCGCTCCGGTGCGGCTGGTTTCTCTTGTCCTGAGATTCTGGTCGGAGTATTCATAGGAAATTTCTGTTCCATCCTCAAAGATAGTGCGTTCTGTAAGCAGCTCTTTACTGTACTCATAGATCTCTGTCTTTCCGGTTTCACTGTAATAGACGCTGTTTCTTCTGTGCGCATCGTCATATGTAAAGGTCTGGCAGATGCCTTTCGGGAAACGCTGCTTTGTGATTCTGCCCTTTATGTCATATTCATTTTCCAGGTAGCGGCTGCCGTTCTGGTCGGTGACTGCCGTGATGTGGCCGTTTTCGTCATATTCATAATGGGTGATGCCCTCATCGGTGTGCACCACGTCTACCAGATAATCGCCCTCATAGCGGTACTGTGTCCTGCGTCCGATCTCATCGGTGATCTGCAGGATGCGTCCGCCCCTGCATTGTACCTCCAGCACATTTCCGAGCGGTGTTGTGATCCTTTCAAGCCCGTTTTCATTGTATGTAAAAGCAAGGCGCTGCCCGTTTGGACAGTCCACAGACCGCAGCCGTCCCTGTCTGTCATAGATGCACAGCGTATGGTCTATGACATCCGACAGCAGGAAGGTTTCCTCTTCTGACAGGCCTGCTCCCTCCTTAGACTCCATCAGAAACCGTGCGGTTCCTCTGGTCTGGTTTACCCATGCATCATCCTGTCTCTCAAAACATAAGGAATGGCCTGTAATGGTCTCCAGATGGATTCTGGTGTGTTCTGTATCCTTTGTGTCACGGTAGATGCGGCTGCCGTAGTTCAATCCCCAGCCTTTTCCAAG
>KE159529.1:9446-16420 GCA_000403215.2 Lachnospiraceae bacterium A4 | reverse complement strand
CATCCCGGATAAAGTTATGCCCTCTGTTGAGATCGCCGGTCTGTGATTTTTTCACGTTGTCAATCCCTTCACCGATGTCCGATGCAGCAAAGGCTGTTACGCCGGCGCCAAGACCGATGGTGCCAAGCACTGCCGGGGCGGCAAGCGCGGCGGCACCGCCTGTTGCCACAGTTACGGCGCATATAACCACCACGGTCCCGACCGTTGCGGCTATCTTGGTGATGCCGTGCAGAATCTGGCTGCGCCCCGTCTCATACTTCTCCACCAGCTTTGCGGATGCCTCGCCGTTGATGCTGTCCCTTGCATCCTTGTCCCCGGCTGTCACCTGGTCCGCCACTTCTTTTGCAGAAGGGCTGGAAGCCGGCGTCCTGTCTGACGCTTCCAGCTTGATAAAGGCTGCACAGATGCGCGCCTCCTCTGTCAGACTGATCTCAGAGCCGTCCTCCCCAATCCGGAAAGTGATGGCGCCCGACACAAACGCCGCCTGCCCCGCGGGCTCTCCGCCCTCGCTGTCCGGCTCGCCTATGGACAGATTCCCCTGGGTTTTCATCTCGATGTCCCGCCCGGTAATGGCTGCATTCCCCTGTGTATCCATCATAATGCAGGACGCCTTGTCCGTGTCGGAATAGAGGTCGATGCCGCCCTGCATAAACAAAAGCTCTGCGCCGTTAACATTGGAAAACGACTTGTTGTCTGGTATCTGGGCATAGCCTTTATCACTGCCGCCGCTTTTCGTTGCTGTCATGCGGACGGCGTGGACTGCCACCGCGCCGCTTTCATCTGCACCCGGAAAGTAGATATGCACCTGGCTTCCCACTTCTGGCATGCAGTAGATAAAGCTGCTCTCTATGGCATAAGGGAAAAACTTGTTATTCGGAGCGTTTTCATACACTGGGTCGATGTTAAAATGCACGCGCACACAGTTTCCAGCGCGTTCCTTTACGGTCGCAGGAATGCTCATGCCAAAGATGTGCGGATTTTTCTTTAAGGGGCACAATACGCCCTTTCTGCGGCTAAGCTCATAAGAGCGCACCAGCTCTCCCCGCACGGTCCTGTACTTTATCCGGGTGACGACGGCGCTGATGCCCTCAAAGCGCACGCCCTGCGCCAGCCGCAGGCTCCTGTGCGCAGCCAGCTCCCAGCGGATGTTCTCCTGTGGAAGCAGCCCGATGGCATCTCCGATGCGGTACTGCTGGTCCATATCCTTAATCTGCTGGTATTCCTCCCCATAAAGCACCGTCTCTTCCCCGAGGTCAGGCAGTCCGAAATAGGCGCGCCCGTGTGCAGCACAGCAGTCCGGTATGAGAAAGGTGCCAAAGTGGCTTGCCAGACGGACAAGAAAGGTCCAGTCACTCTCCTCATACTGGATCAGAAAATCCGGTATGGCAGCGCCCTGCGTCACGCTGTCTATAATCTCTGCCCCCGGCTGGTCCAGAAGGACTTTCTTCAAGACCTGTTCATAGGTCAGATCCAGGTCCTGAAAGCTCTGGCTCACAGGCGCAAGGCTCCATTCCATCGTGTAGGAAAGCGCTTTGAGGCTCATAGAACACAGCCCGCGTTCCTTTTTCATCCATGTATCCGTGATCTTTCCGGCAAAGAGGATGCCGTCCCTGCCGTCCTCATACACCTCAATGCCGTCCCCGTCAGCAATGCCGTGTATGGCAGGCTCAATTGTCTCCTCCTCCACTAGAAGCCCAAGCTCCACAGATACATGTTCATTAAAGGACGCGTCCATTGAGAACGACTCAATCCCGATCACGCCCTCGAAGGGGAGTTGTATTCTGAGCCCCTGATAGGTTATCTCCATCTCATGCCACCTCCTGATTTTTGTTGATTGAAACATAAGATAAACTGTGATACTATGATTACAGGAGATAAAAGCTATATAAATCCGATTATCGAAAAATCAGGGAAAAAGCACATATAAAAACTTATCAGAACAGGGGATCGACAGAGTACATGGATACACAGGAAAAAGAAAATACACAGAAAGAAAACACACAGAATAAACAGATACAGAAAAAAGAAACCGACAATCCGCATGACAAAGGATACAAGAGAATATTTTCTATAAAGAAGCATTTTCTCCACTTCATCAAAAAGTACATCGCGCTTGAATGGATGATGGAGCTCGAAGAAAAGGATTTGGAACTGATTGACAAGGAATTTATTACAGACCAGTTTGATACCTATGAATCTGATTTAGTCTACAAGGTGTATACAAAGGAAGGCGTCGTATATTTATTCTTTCTTCTTGAGCTGCAAAGTTACAATGATTTCACGATGCCCTTTCGGCTGCTGATCTATATGACAGCGATCTGGCTGGACCACTTTAAAAACTGTGATAAAAATGAACGTAGCAAGAAGGATTACAAGCTTCCAGCCATCATGCCCATTGTCCTGCATAACGGTGAGCGGAACTGGACTGCCTCGTGCAGGTTCAGCCAGATGATCAATAATGCAGAGCTGTTTGGAAAATATGTTGTAGATTTCGAATATGCGCTTGTATCTGTCAATACACTTACGAAATCTAAAATCAGCAACTCAAACACACTGATAGACAACATATTTCTTGCAGACAAGAAACGGACAAGGCAGGACTGGACAGACGGCATTACAGAGCTGATGCAGCGGATCAGAGCAATGGATACAAATGACTTGAATGAATGGATTACATGGTTTTCCAATGTCATACGAAAACTGAACGAAGACGAACGGGGAGAATTGATAACGCAGTTAAAAGAAGGAGATGAAAAAGATATGTGCAGTTCGTTTGAAAGACTTTTAAATAAAGAAAAAGCAGAGGGCTGGAAAGATGGCAGAGCAGAGGGCTGGAAAGATGGCAGAGTAAAGGGTAAAGCGGAGGCTGTAATTGAGCTCCTTGAAGATCTTGGAGACCTTTCAGATTCACTCAAAGCCTGCATCATGGAACAGACGGATTTAGAATTATTGAAAAAATGGCATAAAGCTGCCGCAAAAGCAAAATCCATAGAAGAGTTTGAACAGACTATAGGATTGATGCAGGTATAGTGATACCAACGTATATCAAACAGAACCTATAAAATACTGACTCGACTGAGAGGTCGGGATTTCTCAATTAAGAGAAATCCCGCCTACTCGATTCTGCATTTTTTGTCATCATAAAAACACCGCTTTTCTGATATTTTTATTATATCAAAGAAACGGCTCGAAGTATAGAAAGGTCTGGAATTTGCTAGGACTTTGTCTACAGTGAGAGGGGAGATTTAATCTCCCCTCTCACTGTACTCCTTTTCAATAAGGCGCTCATTTAGAGATTGTTTTTCACTTAATAGCTTTCAACTAAAATATCATCATCATTGTCCTGAAATCCTAACAAATTTTCTTCATTTAAAGCATTCCAATATGGATCACCAGGTTTGAAATTGATTATGTCCACTTTGTTGTTATCTTTAAGCAATCTCACAAATGCTTTCAAAAGGCCATTTATATAGTCATCTTTAGTATATAAAATAGAATCAATCCATCCTTTCATACGTCTGATTTCGTCATTGCTTATCTTTCGATTATATTTGCTTAAAAAACTTATTTTTTCCAAAATATAACAATGTATAGAAAAATTCTTGGCCTTATCTTTATAATGCTCACGGCTGTTGATCAATTCAAACATTTTCTCTTCGCCTATTTTAAATAAAGCATCTGCCTCTGTAATATCTCTCACATAATTTGCCTGTTTCAGATAGTTTCGGGCAATAGCATGTTGTATCTGATATGCATATGGACGAATACGTTTTGCCATTTTTAGATGATTCAATGCTTTCGCATAATCCTTTTTTTTCTGCTCCGCAATTCCCAACTGAAGCCAATAATAACTTATTTCACCATATTCTTCTTTTAATTGATAAAGTAATGATAAAATATCTTGCAACCTAAAACGCAGTTTATCTTCTAAAATATCTACTTTTAGAAAACTTTCAAAAATAACTCTCCAATAATTGTTATCATTTTCAGAAACATATGGGGCAATATATTGTAAAATTCCGTATACAATCTCCTCTTTTTCTTTAATTGTTGTCAATTTCCAGACTTGCTCCAGAATCATTTTATTTTTTAAAGAAACCCCTTCTCCATCGACCCTGACAAAGTCAACTATAACCGCCTCACTAGCAGATATTTTTTCTACATCTTTGTTAAAGCAATAAAAATCAATAGAATATCGAGCTGTTAGCATTTCATTTGGGTAATATGGCACATCAACTCTTTCAAAGAGTGTCAATTCCTTAAATAATTTAATACCTTGATCATTTTGATCCTCCAATAAATCTTTTAAAGAATCTTTCACACGCTCCTGAAAGTTTTCTCCATATGTAATAGCTGTAAATAAATTAGATAATATTTTATATTTGGTGATTTCTTTACAACCTTGATTCTCCTCTCTTGATAATTCTCCAAGGTATCCTTTTTCAGATATTTTTTTGTATATAATTTGTGCATATTTATAATCTAATTTATCCTTAATCTCCAATTCTTCATATGGATTCCCTACCAGATAATACCTCTTTTTAATATGATTATAATTACGGGATGTTGTAAGTATCAACAGTTTCTTATTTGTATCATTTTTGTCAAATATTTGTTCTATTAATTTATAATAATAACTGGCATCCTCTATCAACAATGCATAACGGTTTCTTGAATCATTTCTCATAAATTCAAACAATTTACTATAATCGAGACTTTTTCCTTTAAACTCAAGAACAGTATACCCCTGTCTGTCAAGCCAAGCTCCTGCCTGTTTTAACAGGCAGCCCTTTCCTACCAATCCTTTACCATATAATGCAATGCAATAAGTATCACATTCTGCATAACTGATCTGGTCTATACGTTTTTTTAAATCTTCAAAATATGGACTTTCGAACAACCAATTCTCCAGCACATCCCGCCATTCACAATTGTATCCTTCATACAACTTGCTTTCGTATATCTGCACTGATTCAATATTATTCACGATATCTTTATATAAATATATTCCAGAATAATTCAGACGGTTGATACACTTTTCCAATTCATTTGGATTATAATGAATAGTATTTAAAAAATCCATGAATTGCTCTGTTGTCCACTCCAACAAAATTCCAGAAAATGATTTAACGCGATTTCGAAATTTCATTGTTGGTTTCGGATCTACAAAAATCATTTTACCTTTTCGAAAATATCCAGCCTGTTCATATTTTATAATATATGAATCTATATCCGCTTCATCCATACTGGCTCCAATAAATATAAATGTCTCCTGTTGAATATCATGAACTAAATCATTTAGTTTAAAATTCATCCTTCCACTAATAAGATTATTATACTCTTTCCGGCTAAATACCAATTCTTCTATAGAACCATTTACGCATCCATGAAGTTTCATGTATTCCAGATTATTAAATTCTGTCTTCTGTTTCAATTGATTCTGAACTAATAGTTTACTGGAGCTTTTTTTATATATAGTTTCTACCAAATTATCAATATTTACAGTATATATCTTTTTCCATGGATATGTTGATAATTTATAGTGAAAACTTGCAGGTCTCACATTTCCTAATCTTTTTACCAAAAAACTACGCAATTCTGTGTATTTTTTTAACGAATCATCTATAAATTCGCATACATCCTGCAATTCATATTGTTCAATTTCTCTTATTGCATCTTCATCAATATTATATCGAATAAATTTATCGATTATCTCCAGTTTTAATGCATTTCCCAACGGAATATCACCATATTCATTAGTTGCACCCAGAGAAAAACCTGCACCCAGAAACAACATTGGCGGCTCTTTCTCCAAAATATCCTTCACTTCTTCAATACTTGATTTATTTTCCATTTGTTGTATCTCCTTTTTCGTTTCTTTGGTTGTTTTTAGTATTTAGAGAATTAAGATTATGGAGTTTTAATTTTTTCTGTTTCCTGCTGTCTTTCACAATCTATAAAAGCTGTCTGTATCATACTCATAATAGTACATCCAACAGGTTCTATTCGTTTTCTGACTAAGCAAAATTATGATTTATTGCCATTTGGCTTATGAAGAGAATTATGATGCATTTATTTTGTTTGAAGATCACGCCATCAAAATCACAGATTAATATAAATTATGTTTTTCTCCATTTATTTTTAAATATGTGTCTACAGGCAATTTTAGTCTAATTAATTCTGATTTTATTATTTTTATAATTTCTTCATTTCCATAATCATCATCAATCTCTATATCTATATTAACTCCATCTTTTCCCGCACCACCACCAGTCACTTCACCTTTGCCTTTTAATATTTCATCAAGTCTCTCTTCTAATAAATCCCTCTCTATATCTGATTCTGCATTAAAATAAATATCTATATACATACTTCACCAATCCCTTTTATTTGGAAAAACTATCCACCTGTGCAATTGGAACCTTGATTATAAATCTATATTTATCAGATTTCAGAATTTTCATTTGTTTCAGGTTTTGTTTTATCCAAAATCTTATGCATATATAAAATAAATGTATGTATTTATACAATAGCTATATTTCAACTCATGAACATAAAATCCCTCTTTCTGACAAGTACCTTTATATTTCAGCTTTTAATCAGAAAGAGGAATTTTTACAATACTTATATCTGATATTCGTTATCAGCCATCATTTTCTGGTACTGCATAATTATCTAAATGATCTTTCACAACTCCCTCCTGATACCACACACTATAATGTAGATAGGATCCTACATATACCAAGTTGTTATCTTTTGCCATTATCGTTATTTGCTGATCTCCATTCCATTCACAATCACCTGATAGATTTAATACAGGTACATTTTCATTCTCTACGTCATATTCATCAAAATAATAAATTCCAATATCTATATATTCTTGTGAGTTAAAAGTTTGTACCACTAAGAAGCCAGAAAATCCCAGTGTTTTTCTGACTCTTCCTGTAGCTCATGAATTATCTGTGTTATGTATG
>KE159529.1:5225-8201 GCA_000403215.2 Lachnospiraceae bacterium A4 | reverse complement strand
TTTGGCAACTTATAGGATACCATAAAACCATATGGAAGGGTTATTTTTTTATTGATAACTTACAACTCACCAGTATATATTTCAAAATAGATTTAGGATCTGTATCATATTCCTCTATAAGATCATCAGCAAAGTAATCACTTAGATCAGGATTCATTTTATAATAACCGTCAAAAAATCGTTTCAAAGCAGCACATAGTTTTTCTACAAATGCTGAATCCAGATTATTGAAATATTCTATATTTTTTTCTACATAGTTCTGAGAAATATCTTTGGCATACATTACTTCTATCTCATACCCTAAAACAGTAGAATAAAATGTACCTACCATTTCTTTGAACTCGTTCTCATGTAAATCTTTTATCATCCTTATAAATCTTCTTTCTGCAAAAAGTATCAGTAGATTATAAAACTTTTCATTACTTTCTTGGCTTATAATTATTATTTATTACACGCATGTTACAAGATGTAGCCATGTTATGCAAAATTAGGAAGATAAGTGATTGGACTATATAGCAATCATTCTTTAAGTAATTAATGAATGATATAAACAACAAAGATGATACATACACACCTCTTTTAGTCCACAAACTTATCTCCCAATTGACTATTTTTCACTGAATAGCCTGTCATTCCTATGCATCGCTTCAATCTTGATTTGCAAAATTAAACATAGAATCGAACATATCTCTTGGTCCAGTACTCCATAAATTTATATTACACCAGCTTCCTACAAAGATCAGTTGATTATTTTTCGCTGCAATTCTCACCCCACTATCCCCTGACCAGTCACAATCTCCACCCAGATTCAAAACAGGAATATCTTCATCCTCCGTTTTGCATTTATGAAATTTATATGTTCCAAGATGGATACACTCTAATATAGATTTAGGATCTTTTTCATAATTCTTTAATACATCACCATGAATGTATTCACATTCTTCACATACATCAGGATATTCGTCTTGATAGAATTCATAATACCTTTTTAAAGCGGAACATATATTTAACACAATTTCTTGATCCAGATTATTAAAATATTCAATATTTTTTTCTATGTACGCCAAAGGAATATCCTTATCATACCATACAGTTATATCATACCCAAAGAGCTCTGAAAAAAAAGTTCCTTCCATAAATCCTACATGATTTTCAAAAATATCTCTAATCATAATCAATATCTCCTTTGATATTATTCATTAAGATGATTTCATGAAAATCCTTAATTTCATGAAATCTATTTATGCTGGCAGTTGATAAGTATTTTTACAATAGCTATACTTCAACTCATGAACGTAAAGTACCTTTATATTACAGCTTTTTTTCAGAAAGAGGAATTTTTACAATACTTATATCTGATATTCGTTATCAGCCATCATTTTCTGGTACTGCATAATTATATAAACAACCTTTCACCACTCCCTCCTGATTCCATACACTATACTCCAGAAATGGTCCTACATATACTAAATTGTTATCTTTTGCCAGTATCGTTATTTGTTGATCTCCATTCCATTCACAATCACCTGATAGATTTAATACAGGAACATTTTCATTCTCTATGTCATATTCATCAAAACTATAAATTCCAATATCTATATATTTCAAAATAGATTTAGGATCTGTACCATACTCCTCTATAAGATCATCTGCAAAATCTTCACTTAGATCAGGATTCATTTCATAATAATCATCAAAAAATCGTTTCAAAGCAGCACATAGTTTTTCTACAAATGCCGGATCCAGATTATTGAAATATTCTACATTTTTTTCTACATAACTCTGAGAAATATTTTTGGTATACATTACTTCTATCTCATACCCTAAAACAGTAGAATAAACTGTACCAATCATATATCCTAAATCATTCTCATATAAATTTTTTATCATCCTTACTTCTCCTTTAATCTATATTTATTTTTTCCAATTAGGAAACATTTTCCAAATATCCTTACTAGCTTTTCGTTGTAATAAATTTATTTCTCCAACTCCTCCAAGATGTCCAAAATAATCATTAATAGCACCCGGAATCATCTGCATCGTTACCATATCATTACATTCATGTAATGTAAAGCCTAATTTTTCTCTAGCTCTAGTGAAATCATTTTTATCCACTCCATACAAATTCGCTAAATATTCATCTGATACTGGAAAATTATGTTTTTTTCTTCCATATTTACCACCTTGCATATTTTTTATTGGAAAAGTTTCAATTGCAAACGGTGTAAAATCTGGAACTCCATGCGTATAAACAACTCCTATCTGTCTATATTCTATACAAAGATCTATTATAGCTGGATCTGATGGAATAAATAAACCTTCTCCACGTATTCCGCTTACCCATACTCCTTTGTCATCTGTTGGAGTAGTTCTAACACGCATAAAATATTGTACTTCCTCAAATGTCTCACATTGTGCAGCGGTCTTTCCTCCCACACACAAAGGAGCTTTTTTGGCAAATCCATAAGGGTCAAAATACATCACCGGGTTATTCGCACAGTATGCATACAAGTTCAGTCCGTCTCCGCGATAGATATCCTCCTGCATGAACCTGCCGATCAAAGGATTATAAAACCTTGCCCGCAGGTAGTACTGCCCCATCACCCCGTCATACATCTGGCCTGTATAAGTAAGACGGTTAAACGTGTCGCCGGATTCATTGAGGATGGCACCAAAGGCATCATAGCGGTATGTCTTCTGGATTTCATGATCTTTATCCAGCAGGAAGAGCGTGCTTCCCATCTCGTCCGGGACAAAGTAGCTCTTTTCTGTTTCGTTCCAGATCAGGGAAAGTGGATCGTACCCCCTTGTATAGCGGATATGAGCATCTTCCCTTATCTCTTCTGCCAGTTCGCCCCTGTCAAACAGGAAACGGATGACTTTTCCATCCTCTTTTGTCTCATAGCGCAGTCCCTCGGCGTCATAGCAGTTTGACTGGTGGAAGTATTCTGCCCTGCCGTCTGACATTCTTGTCAG
>KE159529.1:0-4570 GCA_000403215.2 Lachnospiraceae bacterium A4 | reverse complement strand
GGATTTATCCTTTTTTATTTTGGCAACTTATAGGATACCATAAAACCATATGGAAGGGTTATTTTTTTATTGATAACTTACAACTCACCAGTATAATATCAGCATCTATTTTTCTTAGTTCATCTGGACTAGTTCCTGGTTGGTATTTCATAGGACATAATGACACAAACCCACTCGGATCAAAATACATCACCGGGTTATTCGCGCAATACGCATACAGGTTCAGCCCGTCTCCGCGATAGATATCTTCCTGCATGAACCTGCCAATCGAAGGATTGTAAAACCTCGCCCGCAGGTAGTACTGCCCCATCGCTCCGTCATACATCTGACCTGTGTAGGTCAGGCGGTTAAACGTGTTGCCTGACTCATTGAGGATATTCCCAAAGGCATCATAGCGGTATGTCTTTTGTATTTCATGATCTTTATCCAGCAGGAAGAGCGTGCTTCCCATCTCGTCTGAGACAAAGTAGCTTTTTTCTGCTCCATTCCAAGTCAGAGAAAGCGGATCATATCCTCTTGCATAGCGTATCTGAGCATCTTCTCGGATCTCCTCTGCCAGTTCACCCCTGTCAAACAGGAAACGGATGACGTTTCCATCCTCTTTTGTCTCATAGCGCAGTCCCTCGGCGTCATAGCAGTTTGACTGGTGGAAGTATTCTGCCCTGCCGTCTGACATTCTTGTCAGCTCTATATCCTTCTGGCGGTTTGCCGCGTCATAGGCATAGCGTTTCTTCCAGGTGCGTCCCAGCTCCTCCAGCAGATTGCCCTGTGGGTCGTAGCGGTACTGGATTGTGTTTTCTCCTGACCGGATACCTGTTAACTGGTTCTTTGCGTTGTACTCATAGATTTCCGTTTTCTGCCCGGACTCTTTTCTCAGGCGGTTTCCTGCCAGGTCGTAGGTGTATTTTTCCGTTTTTCCGTCCTGCACGGCTTCGAGCAGGCGGTTCATGCGGTCGTAGGCATATTCATTCTGGTATGGGGCACCGCTCTTTTGGATACAGTTTCCGTTCCCGTCATAAGCATAGTCAAAATTCAGAAGTACCTGTCCCTGTTTTGTCACTGTGACAAGGCTGGAAAGTGTTCCGCTGTCATTGTATCCGTATTCAGTCTGTATGCCGCTGCCGTATTGGAGCCTGCAGAGTCCACCGGATGGGTTATAGCTGTAGGAAGCCAGGATGTCTCCTGGTCCTTCTGACACCTGTTTGAGCCTGTCCATGGCGTCATAGGTGTAGTGCAGGCTGTTTCCGGCGCTGTCTGTCAGACAGGACAGGTTTCTGCTGCGGTCGTAGGCATATTCAAGCAGGGGCTTTCCTGAGGCGGATTTGCTCTTTAACAGACCGTTTGGCGTGTAGGCATAGTCGTATGTGATGCCGCCGCCCTCTGCCTGCCTGAGTTTTCCATCCGGATAGTATCTATATCTGCTGACCACCGGATTTCTGCCTTTTTTGTCCTCCGCACGCTGGTAGGACAGGTTTCCGTCCATGTTGTAATGGGTCGTCGTTTTGTTCCCGTTCCGGTCTATGCGTGTTTCCAGGCGGCCCTCTTCGTCGTAGTAAAAATATTCGCTGAAGCCTTCCTGGTCCGTGGTCTGGCAGACCCGGCCCATGCTGTTATAGGCATAGGTGATTGTTCCGCCGTTTGCGTCCGTGGTGCTGGTGATGTTTCCGGCATGGTCATAGGTATAGCGCTCTGTACCGCCCTCCGGCGTATGAATCTCCATAATCCTTCCCCAGTCATCTAAGCGGAATCCCGTCTGGTTCCCATTTCCATCCTCCACAGCGGTGATGTTTCCCCATGCATCGTAAGCCATACGCTGCGCACTGCGGTTCTTCCGGGCGTTTTCCCTGCCTTTGTAGACTGCCAGCAGGTCTCCTGCCAGGTCATAGGCATACGCTGTATAGACGGACTGTCCTTCCAGCCGGGTCCTGACATTGCCTGCACTGTCGTAAGTCTGTTCCTGAAGGATGGTTCCATCCGGTCCTGTGATTCTGACTACCTGGTCCCGGCTGTCATATTCATAACAGATTCCCTTTCCGTCATCCTGTCCGGGGTCATACTGCTCTGGGCGCACCACCTTTGTAATCCTGCCGTTTCGGTCATAGAACAGCCGCGTCGTATTCCCGCTCTCGTCTGTCAGGTGTGTCAGGCGGTTTCTGCCGTCATAACGGAATTTTCTTTCTGTTGGATGCCCCATGCTCTGGTCCCTGCGGACGCGCAGGCTGCCGGCTGCATCATATTCATACTGGATGCTTCGGCAGATGCCGCCAGCTTTATCCTGCTCCTTCTCTGCGGTTACGCGGTCCAGCGCGTCATACTGCCATTCTTTTTCATACCCCTTGGGCGTTACCATGTGCACACAGTTGCCAAGTTATACAATATCATTTCCCTATAACAAATAATTGATCATTTGTCACCGCAATTCTTACTCCACAATTTTAGATTTTTTATAAATTGATACCATTGATCTTCATTAACATTTGGAACAATCATACAATATTTTTCTCCAAATACATAATCAGTTATAAATTCATTAAATTTACTAATTATCTGCCATTGTTTATCCTTCTCCATAAATTCATTATAAATATAAACTTCATTAGAATCCTTTTTTAACATTAATGGAATATAATCTATTTGACCAATACATATCCAGTTTGCGTTGTTTGTTATCATATATTGATTTTTATCAATATCTTTATATCTCCACAAATCAATCGTTCCTGCTCTCAATCCGTCTGCAATTTTAAGAAAGTCATAATAATCCCCCTTTTCATTAATCAAAGAATTGCCCTCATTAATTTTTCCAAATAATACATTTTCCGATTTCTCTTCTAATGCGTTTTTATATTGTAATATATAATTTTTTAAAATCATCATAATCTCCAATTTGGGTGGCTTCAAGTATAAACTATATAAACAAATAAAATAAACACCTTATATTGGCGGTCAAAAAGACTGATTATCAATATAAGATGATGTACACAGCCGCATAAGGAAATATCCTGCTTTGCAGTTGCGGCTGGCGCAGTACTCACGGAAAATCTACTCTGTTTCATTCTATATCAGAAAAAGCAGATCATCTCTGGATATTACGGATATGTATTGTATAAAATCTTACTTTTCCTCTTTAATGCATTTATCATATAGTAACTTTATCACACTTACATCTTTTTTGATAGGTATTCTTATATCTCCACCAAATCTATAAGATATTTTTTTCATAAGATTCTTATTACTTATCAAAGTATACACGGTTTCTACCTCTTTTCTAAAAGCTTCAACTCTTTCTTTATTTTCTTCCATCAAAAAAGTTTCTATACAATCTTCTAAACGATCGACTTCTTTCATAAGATTGGAATCATTCAGTTTATATATAATATCTACTTCCTTTTCAAGAGTCATTATATTTTCCCACATTAAAAATGCTTCTATACGTTTTTCTAAATCAAACAAACCTATATGACAACCCAAACGACAATTATAAAAATAACAAATATTTCTAAACCTTATTTTTTGGATACGTTTATCATAGAATAGCTTTATTATACTTTCTGCCTCTTGATTTTTAGTACCTCTACATGTAAGGATACCAGCTATATCCTTTGCTGACATTGTATTTTCCATTGCATACATATATAATATATCAATTTCATTTTTAAAATCATCAATAATTTGTTTATTTTCCCTCATCATGAAATCATCAATAAGGTTTTCTAAATCAGACCAGTTCATAGAGCAATTAAAATAGACTTTAGCAAAATATCTCAGCGTATCAAATCTTATTTGATTCATCATTTACAGCCTCCTTTTCACTCCTATTTTTATGATATTATTTTTTTATATTTGTTTACAAATTACCGTTCTGTCAAATATACTTTTAAAACTATCAGCTGTATTATTTTATATTTGTCTACAAATAATCATAAAAAAACTACTCAAAAATACATCTGGGTTTAGTGACACGTATTTGGGTTCCTAAATCCAGATGTAATTATACTTGCCTTTCGTTTTATATCTTTGCTCCTGTTATAAATGCAATTTAATCAATAACAGGATATGCAGTAATTATTTTATATTTATTAGGCATTTGGGGATCCTTTACTATAAATACCTTAGAACTGGTTAAATCATATGTGACATTTTTGCTCGCCTTTGGATATAATTTCTTTCCTCTCATTACACCGCTAGTTGTTTTAACTCCATAACCAATTGGATATTGATGTGTTGTCTCAAGCGTCAATGGATAATTTGCTTTAGGATTATTTAACCAATTAGATATTTGATCCGCATTTTTACGAATATTCTCTTGTATAGCCTTAGTTGCAGTTCTTTTATTAGAAAAGGATGTAGCATCTAATCTTTCTTTTGCGGCTCGATTTAATAAAAACTCATTGCTTTTTCCCACATGTCTTTGTTGTATATGTCCTCCGTTTTTATCCATTTGATCTATAATACTTGTGAGTTAAAAGTTTGTACCACTAAGAAGCCAGAAAATCCCAGTGTTTTCTGACTCTTCCTGTAGCTCATGAATTATCTGTGTTATGTATGATTTAGGCTTTTGCTCCAAAAG
>KE159528.1:210245-211913 GCA_000403215.2 Lachnospiraceae bacterium A4 | reverse complement strand
AGTCTTGCACCACGGAATGACAGGTTCAGCCTTGGAAGGTTTGTCAGGGATGTAGCAGTCGGCGCAGTGATGGGCGGACTGGCGAGTGTGGCTTTCTATGGGGCTGACAAGAGTGTTGCGGCGCTGCGTAATAGCGTACAAAGGCAAATTCGCAAACCTGTCTTTGAAGGATCCTTATCCTTGGTTTTTGGAGATGATGATGCGATTAGAGATGCAAAAAAGATTGCACCACCAACTACAAGAGATGAGTTTATTGTTATCAGTCATGGGGAACCTTATGGAATTATAATAAATGGAAAGGTGGAGAAAGCATGGGAAGTCGCTATAAAAATTAGGAGATCCAAGGAATTTATAGGGGGACATCAGATAATTAAGCTATACAGCTGTGAAACAGGAAAAGAATCTGATGGTTTTGCACAACAATTAGCTGATATTCTAGGTGTTATGGTAATGGCTCCTTACAAAAAAGTCTATGTATTAGGGAATAAATTTTTCGTGGGTTATATGTATAAAAATATGACAACTGGATTATATGCATGGGATTCAGGTGAATGGCATGAGTTTTATCCTAATGTGAAAGTATTCCGACATAAAAGCAGATGATTGATGTAGGAAACCGATTCTTATGAATCAAGATACATGAAAGGCAGGTATTTAAATGGAGTGTGCATATGTAGTATGTCCTGTATGCTGGGATAAGTTGATTGAAGTGAAAAGCGAAGAAGAATATGTATCCTATAGGAAAGATAAAAAATGTTCCAAATGTGGGACTCATTTTGGATTGGCGATTCACGGAAAAAAATAGATGACACGACATACCAGATAAATTTTAAACGTGGAATAAAATTGGATGATATGAGAATTACTGGTATGAGAAAAAGTTTGAATGAAGTTCACTTAGATGCAGATGCTATTTTGAAAGCAATTGACATTGGAAAAAAGGGGAAGCTTATTTATGAAGGAGATGCATTTCACACCTATTTATTTACCAAAGTGTTTTTAGGATATGAATCATGGATAGAATTTGACATAGTTCCCAAATTTCCATATAAAATATATACACCGGATTTATTCATATGTCCTGAATGCAAAGCAGATGTTGTTGATCACCAAGAACCTTGTGAAGAGCTAAGAGGATGGTTTTTAGATGGATTCTTTTGTGAACACTGTAATAAATGGACATTAGGACCAACTGCAATACGTGATGTTACTACTTATAACCTGGTATTTTCATACAAGAAACTAGAAAACATGGATGATAGTAGTATCAAGAGAGAAATCATGAACTGCTTAAAAAAGCTTCCAAACAAGGAGATTCAAGGGGATCAAATGATTATTCATACGAATTCTGAAAAGATTATAGAGATTGTTCCATATATTCAATCTGCTGGTTGTGCATATGACATAGAGCCGCCTTTTCCGCATAAGATTGATTAAGATAGGATAAAAGTGAATGCAGGTTCGGTACTGAATATTGAAACAGTGCCGAACCTCTTTTTTATATACAGCACTGATTGAGAAAATGAAAACTGTTTTTCAATCAAGGGTGTCCTTGGGCGCATCACACAGCATGACAGTACGTCAGAAACACCCGAATATGCCCGCAGCAGAAGCTATATGTATGATGCTCTCGGACGGCTCACTGCATACAGCGATGGCGAAAATACA
>KE159528.1:206449-209960 GCA_000403215.2 Lachnospiraceae bacterium A4 | reverse complement strand
AGATCGATTAATACATTATTTGAGGAGTACAGATATGACGAGAACAGTAATATCACAGAGATTGTCAATAAGGAGCAAAACTGTACTGTGATGAATTTATAACCTCAGGCGGTGAACTATCACGATAACCGCTACAGCAACCTGACAGAAGAACGGCATGGAGACCAGGTATTAAAAAATCACGTCTATGACGCTGCAAACCGCATGATTTCAGGCACAAACCTTGTAACTGGCAGGAAATCAGAGTATACTTATAACGGACTTCTGGCAAGAGTGAAAAAGGCGTCAGATGCCATCGTCTCGACGTACATACCGGATTACATCGGCGGCATGCACAATGACCTTGTGACACAGGTGTCAGGTCTTGGAACCGTGAATGCGGCATTTGCACATGGATACAGCCGTTCCAGCCAGCGGTTTACACCAGAGGCAGGCGTAAGCATTCCGGCAGCAGACACTTATTTCCAGCCTGATTTATATGGAAGCCCGCTGTTTGCGGCAGACGCGGACGGCATGATAAAGCACCGCGCAGACCATGACCTATGGGGAATGCCGAAGAATGCCTGTGAGGACAGCGCAATCAGTGCAGGGCTGCGCTTTACGACATACAAATACGATCCTGTGCTTGAAAAACACTTTGCACATGCGAGACTGTACGACCCCGCGCGGGGAAGAATGCTCGGCACAGACCCTGTAAAGAGAGGGCTGAATGGCTATGCATACTGCGGTAATGACCCAGTAAACCAGACCGACCCAACGGGTGAGATTGCAAATGTTTTAGTGGGCGGTATTCTTGGAGCGGCGGCAGGCGGCATAATAGGCGGCGCATTTGGCTTCGCAGGCTCAGCCTTATCACAGCTTGCAGAAGGAAAAGGCTTCAATGCCAGAAAGGCATGGGGAGCGGCAGCAAACGGCGCGATCGTCGGAGCGGCAAGAGGCGCATTGACAGGATCGGGTGTAGGAATCCCCGCGGCGCTTGGCGTGAACTTTGCGGCAGGCATGGCAGGAAGCCTTGCAGAGCAGAAGCTTGCAGGAGAGCGCATGTCACCGATGCGCGCGGCAGTGGACGGAGCCTTCAATGCACTGGGCGGCAGAATCTATGGCACAAGCCCGCTGCGGAATGCGAAGGATGCCTTTATCAGAGGAGCGCTTGAGGGCGCAGTTAAGGGCGGCGCCTATAACATTGCTGATGTGCTGGATAATAAGCTGCGGAATGTTCACGACTCAGGAAACAGGCAGAATCCAAGAACTTTAGGAAAGCAGAAGCCGTGGAATAGTAGAACTCCAAGACCTACAAAAAGCAGGTGCCCGCAGTTATACTGTATCAGACCCAAACCGCTTAAAGGAATGCGTAATCCAAAGTATATAGGCAGTGGCGGCGACAGTAATGGACACACTACATACCGCAATGATAGATTCCGTCTTGGTAGCTTTATCAGGGATGTCGTTGCTGGCGCAGTGATGGGCGGACTGGCAAGTGTGGCTTTTTATGGGGCTGGCAAGGGTGTTAATGCGCTACGAAATAGTATTTATATAAGAAATGAACATGTAAGTAGTGCAGGAATACCATTAGAAGAGATACCATATGTTTCAGGAGAATTAAATTATAGTGAAATTATGCATGCTCTAAGAGCAAGCAATAGTATAGAAGGAGATACTGTTGCAAAATTGCTTAAAGAGAAAAAAATACAGGTTATGGTATCAGAGCGTTTTAGTGATGGTAGGGCAGGGGCATACTTTTTTCATACAAGGAGAATCTATTTGTACAAAAAAGTAAGGTTGTTATCAGGAAAATGGATTAATCAGGATTCTGAATCGGCAGCTGGTATTTTGGCACATGAAACCAAGCATTGGATAGATAGAGAAGTAAAGAGTAGGAAAGATGAGTATAATGCATACATGTGGCAGAAAAAAGTAGATTCAAGATTAACTTATACCGCCGAAGATATTTGGAATGTACTTATTACACATCCTGCTTACAAACATTTAAAAGATTAATTTTGGGAAAAAAGAAAAGGGTAAGTCGGATAATTGATTTTGGATACTTCTGCCAAAACAAGGAGTTAGCTGTTTATTTTGGGTTGGTAGAAGTAAGGAAAAAATAAACATTAAAATTGCTAATATAAATACTAGTACAGCGTTTTCTTAATCCCCATATACTTAGTGCTTGATATTTTCGTCAGCGCAAGGCGGAGGAAGGAGGCAATGCGGTGGCATTGTTGACTGACGACAACGCGGCGATGGCGTAAATAGCGAGTGCTAAGTGTATGAGGGATTAGGAAATGCTGTACTAGTTAAAAACCTGATTGCGAAGTTAAGTAGTGATAGAAATTTCTATGTTACTTTTAGATTACTCACAGATACAAACAGTTAGTGCTTATCTGCGGAACTGTGGTGATTCAATTGATAAACGGAGGTAAGTGAAGTGGTTAATAGTAATGAGTATGGTGATTTAAATGATGAAATTCCTATCCCAGAAGCGTCATATGCTGATTTATATGAACTGGGATTTTGGAATTATAAGAAAGCAAAGCTGACAATAATATGGGGGAGAGAAGTAAATAAAAATAAGCAGATTCTTTTATTGAGAAAATTATGTCCACAGTTAAACGAAATTTCGCTTTCAAGAATATATCAAATAGTACAAGAAAAAGGAGAACGATGGCAATTTGCTGAAATGAGATGGGGGGATGCAATGGATATTTTTAAAGAAGCACAAAGAAAGGGATTGAATGTGATTATTGAAGAAGTAGGACGGAATTAGACAAGTACTTTAAGGCTTGTACATGGAAGTATGTGAAAATAAATTGGAGATAGAAAATTTGGAAGAAGAAAAATTTCCACCTGTGCGGTTAAAAACTTAAGGTGATAAGCAAGAAATGAGTTGGTAACTTTTTTTAAAATTATGTAATTGTTAGCCCCTATATTTATAAATGTTCGATACTCGGCAACCACAATATATAGTCCTACAAATGTTACCAACACACTTATTGACTACCACCAAATTTAATTATGAAACAATACTTATCAGATTTTATGATTAAGTTTGTTTAAGGTTTTGTTAGACGTGGAGAGTAGTCGGTAAAGAGCTATATCTATGATGTTGTAAATTGCCTGATTTATATGGAAGCCCACTGTTTGCGGCAGACGTGGACGGCATGATAAAGCACCGCGCAAACCATGACCTATGGGGAATGCCGAAGAATGCCTGTGAGGACAGCGCAATCGGTGCAGGGCTGCGCTTTACCACATACGAATACGATCCTGTGCTTGAAAAACACTTTGCACATGCGGGAATGTATGACCCCGCGCAGGGAAGAATGCTCGGCACAGACCCTGTAAAGAGAGGGCTGAATGGCTATGCATACTGCGGTAATGACCCTGTAAACTAGACAGACTCAACAAGTGAGATCTCGAAAATGCACATCTTTTAAAGCATATTATGCTCCAAAAGATGTGCATATTATTATGACTTCTTGCTATCATGCATAGTCTGAGTCTCTGCAAGCTG
>KE159528.1:205283-205909 GCA_000403215.2 Lachnospiraceae bacterium A4 | reverse complement strand
CCAGATGGCAGCAGATCGGCATTTTCCTTTGACAAAAATGACAGGCTCAAAAAGATCACCGATGCAGCGCTTGGGACAACTGCATACGACTACGATAAGGTGGGAAACCTGATCAAAGCCGTACAGCCTGGAAACACCGTGGCATATACTTATGACAAAAATAATCGTCCGGTATCACTGAGCCGCCAGTTTGGTGAGACAATCCGTGTCAGCGAACAGATCGCTTATGATGCCCTCGGGCGCATCACACAGCATAACAGTACGTCAGAAACACCTGAATATGCCCGCAGCAGAAGCTATCTGTATGACGCCCTCGGACAGCTGACCGCATACAGCGACGGCGAAAATACAGAGACGTATCTGTATGATGCCCCTGGCAACCGTACAGCAAAGCATCTGGATGGCAGCCCAGCCGCCGCATACCAGTACAATGCGTTCAGCCAGCTGACAGCAGTGACGCAGGGTGAGGACGTGTACAGCTACCATTATGACCGCCGCGGCAACCTGACCGAAGAACGGCATGGAGAGCAGGTATTAAAAAATTACGTCTATGACGCCGCAAACCGCATGATTTCAGGCACAAACCTTGTAACTGGCAGGAAATCGGAGTATACTTATAACGGACT
>KE159528.1:204023-205168 GCA_000403215.2 Lachnospiraceae bacterium A4 | reverse complement strand
GACCAGGTATTAAAGAATTACGTCTATGACGCCGCAAACCGCATGATTTCAGGAACAAACCTTGTAACTGGCAGGAAATCGGAGTATACTTATAATGGACTTCTGGCAAGAGTGAAAAAGACGTCAGACGCCATCGTCTCGACGTACATACCGGATTACATCGGCGGCATGCACAATGACCTGGTGACACAGGTGTCAGGTCTTGGAACCGTGAATGCGGCATTTGGACATGGATACAGCCGTGCCAGCCAGCGGTTTACACCGGAGGCAGGCGTAAGCATTCCGGCAGCAGATACCTATTTCCAGAATGACCTGTATGGAAGCCCACTGTTTGCAGCAGACGCGGAAGGCATGATAAAGCACCGTGCAGACCATGACATATGGGGAATGCCAAAGAATGCCTGTGAGGATAGAGGAATCGGCGCAGGGCTGCGTTTTACCACATACGAATATGATCCTGTGCTTGAAAAACACTTTGCACATGCGAGACTGTATGATCCTATACAGGGAAGAATGCTCGGCACAGACCCTGTAAAGAGAAGGCTGAATGGCTATGCATACTGCGGTAATGATCCTGCAAACCAGACCGACCCGACAGGTGAGATTGCAAATATCCTTATAGGCGGTATCGCAGGCGGCATGATAGGCGGCGCATTTTCCAGATCAATATTTAGTAGTAACAGACTATTGTGATGTCGGTGATGTGACGGTATTGGATAGATTAAATGAAAAACTTTATAAGGTATGTCTCGAATACGGTGAAGATGAAGATTTACTGAACGGAAAACTGGAGCCCACATGGCAGAGTTTTAATGATTTTCTGATAGATTTTTTTGATATTCATTAATCCTCAAGTAGACTATGATCTATGGGGAATGTCGAAGAATGTTCGGCACAGACCCTGTAAAGAGAGGGCTGAATGGCTATGCATACTGTGGGAATGACCCTGTAAACTAGACAGACTCAACAAGTGAGATCTTGAAAATGCACATCTTTTAAAGCATATTATGCTCCAAAAGATGTGCATTTTATTATGATTTCTTACTATCTTGCATAGTCTGAGTCTCTGCAAGCTGTTCTACTTCTGCAATTTCAAGACCTGTATATTTTGCAATTTTTTCAATAGGTAATTCTCCGTCTTGCAG
>KE159528.1:201041-203768 GCA_000403215.2 Lachnospiraceae bacterium A4 | reverse complement strand
ACATTATCATATTTCTTTGCAATCTCCCGAATCACATCACCAGAAAGTTCTATAATCGTCCGTTTATCAAATGCGCCGATGATTTCCTGCTGTTCTAATATGTCAAGCCGTTCCAGTATTATTTGGTATTCTGCTTTCAATTCTTTCAATTTCTGTTCATTGCTGTTATATTCTGGAAAATTATTCTCATGAGAGAAAATGTAAAACGGAATCAGCAGTAACAGATGTTTTTCAAATAGATCATCAAGTGAATATGTCTGTACTTTCATGATTGGTATATCATACTGCACCGTTCCGCCTGGTGTGATTATGACATATTTCATCTTGTCCGGTGTCTTTTTATAAGACCGCAGATACAAAACCGCCGTATTGGGGAATGTTACTGTCAAAGTTTCCTCTGTAACATCACCCTCGTCAAGCGCTATTTGGGCATCATATTCAAATAGCCGTATCATAATTTTTCCATCCGGCAGGCTGCTTTCACACTCAATATGGTATTTTTTCTGTGTTTTTCCTAAAACTGTAAAATTCGTGTCAGTAATACGTTCTTTGTCCGCCTCATCTTTCTGATCTATAAAGTGTTCATTGGGGAAAAACTGTATTTCTTCTTCCCCTGTAAAGGATTCGCTGAAAATTTCATTGATTACAGGGATAATCAGTTTTCGACAGTCATTTAAGATTGTGCGGAATGCCCCATCATATATCGTTGCCATATGTTATTCCTTTCTTGTTTATGAATTCATCATATCATTTTTTTATTATAGATTCAAGAATGCATTGTATTTTCATATAAAAATAGTGACCGACGCAGGCGGCAGGATGATATATGAATATGACGGCAGCGGAAATTTAGTCAAAGAGACAAATCCCGCAGGCGGCGCAAAGCAGTATACATACGACTGCCTGAACAGAATTACCAAAATCACAGACGAGGCAGACCACAGTAGCATCTATGAATATGATGCGTCGGGCAACATGACAAAGTATATCGATGCCAGCGGCAGCAGCCTGACCTACACCTATGACGCGATGGGCAGGGTGATCACGCAGACCGATGCCCTCGGCAATACCACGACATGCGCCTACGCACCAAACGGAAATCTGACCAGGTTAACGATGGCGGAAGGCGATACGATCGAGTATACCTACAATGCGCTTGGACAGGTTGAAACGATGTGCGATGCCCTCGGCAATCTCACAACCTACGCACACGATGCCCTCGGACAGGTGACGGGTATCACAGATGCCTTCGGCAATACGACCGCATTTACCTACACCGCAGACGGCAGAATCCCCACGGTGACGGACGCGCTCGGAAACACGACCGCATATGAGTATGATGGAAACGGCAACCTGATGTCCGTGACGGACGCCCTCGGCAGTCAAACGGCGTTTGAGTATGACGCACTGAATAACTGCATCAGGGAATACAGAGATGCGGGAGAAGAAAAGACATGCATCACATTGTACCAGTATGATAAACGCAGCTGCATGATCAAAGAGATCAATTCTTTATCAGAAGAGCGTAGCTACAGCTGTGACGGAAACGGCAATCTCACAGAGATCGTGGATGAGGAGCAGAACCACATCGTAGTGACCTATGATCTGAATAACCTTCCGACAAGCATTCGGTACGGCACAGACAAGACGGTGAACTACCGCTGCAACAGCCGCGGTCAGTTAGTGGAGATGCAGGACTGGACGGGAACGACGGCATTCTCCGCGCGACATACTCGGCAGACTCACAAAAGTAAAAGACCCGGATGGAAGAGAAAACGTCTATGAATACGATGCAATGGGAAACCGCACAGGCATTCTCTATCCAGATGGCAGCAGATCGGCATTTGCCTATGATAAAAATGACCGCCCGACAGCGCTGAGCCGCCAGTTTGGTGAGACAATCCGTGTCGGCGAACAGATCATTTATGATGCCCTCGGGCGCATCACACAGCATAACAGCACGTCAGATACACCCGAATGTGCCCGCAGCAGAAGCTATCTGTATGACGCTCTCGGACATCTGGCCACATACAGAGACGTATCTGTATGATACCCTTGGCAACCGTACCGCAAAGCATCTGAACGACAGCCCGCCGCTGCATACCAGTACAATGCGTTCAGCCAGCTGACAGCAGTGACGCAGGGTGAGGACGTGTACAGCTGTCATTATGACCGCCGCGGCAATCTGACCGAAGAACGGCGGGGAGATCAGGTATTAAAGAATAACGTCTATGACGCCGCAAACTGCATGATAAAGCACCGCACAGACCATGATCTATGAGGAATGTCAAAGAATACCTGGCACAGATTCTGTAAAGAGAGGGCTGAATGGCGATGCTTACTGTGGTAGTGCTCCTGTAAAACAGACAGATCCAACAGGTGAGATCTTGAAAATGAACATGTTTTAGAGCATTTTATGTTCCAAAAGATGTTCGTTACTATACTTTCATACTGTCTTATATGGTCTGAGTTTTTGCAAGCTGTTCTACTTCTGCAACTTCAAGACCTGTATATTTTGCAATTTTTTCAATGGATAATTCTCTGTCCTGCAGCATGATAATTGCTGTATTCTTTTTTGTTTCATTTACGCCCTGTTTTATGCCCTGACTTATGCCCTGTTTTATGCCCTGATTTAAAATGGTTCTTGCTTCGGTTTCAATCAATGCTCCACTCATCATATCACCTACACCTTTCTGAACATTATCATATTTCTTTGCAATCTCCCGA
>KE159528.1:49292-201031 GCA_000403215.2 Lachnospiraceae bacterium A4 | reverse complement strand
TTGTATTTTCATATAAAAATAGTGACCGACGCAGGCGGAAAACAGTGTCACATACGACTATGACGCGAGATGAATGTTCACCGCTGTGACCGATGGGTTCTTTCTTAACTTTGGATATTTCATCTCTGCCAATATTTCAAATTTTGCTGGAAATCTAATATTCCATCAAAAATGAACATGACAGCGTATCCAAACATGAGAAAGAACCACCGATGCAGGCGGCGGTAAGACGGTATATGAATATGACGGAAGCGGAAATTTAGTCAAAGAGACCAATCCCGCAGGCGGCACAAAGCAGTATACATACAACTGTCTGAACAGAATTACCCGAATCACAGATGAGGAGGGGCACATCAACGCCTGCGAGTACGATGCGGCGGGCAACATGACAAAGTATACCGACGCCAACGGCAATAGCTGGACCTATACCTATGATGCTATGGACAGAATGACGACAGCCGCGGACAAAGACGGCTCAGGCATCACGATGGAATACACGGCATCGGGCAGACTGTCATCTGTCACAGACCAGGAGGGCGCAAGGACAGACTATACCTATGACCGCAGAGGCAGGCTCACAAAACTCTCCGATGCCAGCGGCAGCAGCCTGACCTACACCTATGATGCGATGGGCAGGGTGCTCACGCAGACCGATGCGCTCGGCAATACCACGACATGTGCCTACGCACCAAACGGAAACCTGACTAGGTTAACGATGGCGGAAGGCGATACGATCGAGTATACCTACAATGCGCTTGGACAGGTTGAAACGATGTGCGATGCCCTCGGCAATCTCACAACCTACGCACACGATGCCCTCGGACAGGTGACGGGTATCACAGATGCCTTCGGCAATACGACCGCATTTACCTACACCGCAGACGGCAGAATCGCCACAGTGACCGATGCGCTTGGCAGCACGACCGCATATGAGTATGACGGAAACGGCAACCTAATGTCCGTGACAGACGCCCTCGGCAGTCAAACGGCGTTTGAGTATGACGCACTGAATAACTGCATCAAGGAATACAGAGATGCGGGAGAAGAAAAGACATGCATCACATTGTACCAGTATGATAAACGCAGCCGCATGATCAAAGAAATCAATCCGTTATACCAGAAAGTTCTATAATCGTCCGTTTATCAAATGCGCCGATGATTTCCTGCTGTTCTAATGCGTCAAGCCGTTCTAGTATTACCTGGTACTCTGCTTTCAATTCTTTCAATTTCTGTTCATTGCTGTTATATTCTGGAAAATTGTTCTCATGTGAGAAAATATAAAACGGAATCAGCATTAACAGACGTTTTTCAAATAGATCATCAAGTGAATATTTCTGTACTTTCATGATTGGTACATCATATTGCACCGTTCCGCCCGGCGTGGCTATGACATATTTCATCCTGTCTGGTGTCTTTTTATAAGACCGCAGATACAGAACCGCTGTATTGGGGAATGTTACTGTCAAAGTTTCCTCTGTAAATTCACCCTCGTCAAGCGCTATCTGGGCATCGTACTCAAATAGACGTATCATAATTTTTCCATCTGGCAGGCTGCTTTCACACTCGATATGGTATTTTTTCTGCGTCTTTCCTAAAACTGTAAAATTAGTGTCAGTAATGCGTTCTTTGTCCGCTTCGTCCTTCTGATCTATAAAGTGTTCATTGGGAAAAAACTGTATTTCTTCTTCCCCTGTAAAGGATTCGCCGAAAATTTCGTTTATTATGGGGATAATCAGTTTTCGACAGTCATTTAAGATTGTGCGAAATGCTCCATCATATATATTTGCCATATGTCATTCCTTTCCTGTACATAAATTCATCATATCATTTTTTTATTGCAGATTCAAGAATTGAACTTTTTTAATTGAAAAAATGACGTAGAAAATTTTTTGACTACCATATGGTACGGCAGACAACAGTGTCACATATGAATATGACGAGAGGAATGCTCACCGCTGTGACAGACGCCAATAACGGCACAACGGTATATGAGTATGACGGAAACGGCAACCTAATGTCTGTTTCAGACGCCCCCGGCAATCAAACAGCGTATGAGTATGACGCACTGAATAACTGTATCAAGGAATACAGAGATGCGGGTGAAGAAAAACCAGTTATCACACTGTACCAGTATGAATTGTATACTTATAACCTAAATTCCGCATTGAATTATAACGAGGAGGGGACAGGGGATTTCATATTAAACGCTTTGAAAATCGCCTTATGATTACTGGTTAATTCTGTCAGTACCTGTTTTCCATTTTTAAATTGGATCAGACGAAGTTTCTTTAATTCGCTGTATAGTTTACTTAGCGAATATGATGAATATAGGTTTTGGTATTCCATTATTTTCCTTATATACGAAGTGATTATGAGTGAGATAAAACCTATAAATACCCTGCCTTCCATTGCTTTGTACGAATGGATCCGCAGCCTTTCCAGATCGAGTTCATATTTTTGTTGTCAAAAGACCTGTCAGTTCCAGCTGTTCCCTGATGAAATCCTTTTCTTATGACCTTATGCATCAGCTGGTCATGTTCTTTTGCCGCCTTTTCCCTGTTATAGTATATATGAAGAAGGGTACAGAAAAGGTAAGGAACTGTTCACGGTCTTGGTGAGTACGGCGGAATAAAAACAGGTACATTTAAAATTATTGCAAAGAAAATGCAGTGGTGATTGTGAAAGCAGCAGGGATAACAGTCTCTGCTGCTTTTTGTATTGAGGAAGCTAAACAGTGAGAAAAGCACTTTTAACGATAAAAAATATATTATATAGAATAAACAAGATGCAAGATGGTTCCATGATTTTTTTATAGTCTTTTAGAGAGGTTGCACATATTATTATATTCTGTTTTGTGTATTTTGATTAAATAACGATATTTTTTCGGAAAATTTCGAGAAAGTATTGACAAAATCACAAATGCGAAATAAGATGAAAAAGTAGACTTTTTAACTATCGGGACAGTGATTTTAAACTTAAATAAGCAAGAAGGCATTCTCGTACAAATCACATTTCGAGAAAAGAGGGGAGGGATGTGTCATGAGCCGAAAGGACAGCAGTTGATTGATATCTTAAATGAAGTGCATACAAAAGTGCACACAAAATTTCATTATCATTCAAGGGAAGGTTGATTGTATGGAAAAGAAAAAGAAAATCAGTAAGAGGAAACGCAGCTTTGCAAGCAGTTTACTTAGTTATTTCTTAGTGTTTGCGATGCTGCTCACCAATGTACAGCCTGCACAGGGGGCATTTGTATGGGCGGCAGAGAATGAGACAGAATTGTCCAGTGAGTTGACAGTAGCGAGTGAACCCGAGCAGGGCGAGGAAGCGCAGAGCAGACTACAAGAACGAAGTGAAACGGTTCCGCCGAGTGAAGCGGAAGAAGTAGGTGAAACGGTCAAAACAGACGAGATTTTGACACCGAGTGAGACGGTTACACCAAGCGAGGCCGAATCGTCAGGTGAGACAGTTGCACCAAGCGAGACTGAAGCAGCGACCGAAACATCTGGCGGGGCAGCTGCACCAAGCGAGACTGAGGCAGCGAGTGAGACGGTTACACCAAGCGAGGCTGAAACGTCTAGTGAGACAGTTGCACCGAGCGAAACCGAAGCAGCAACAGAGACGGTTACATCTGGCGAGACCGAGGCAATGACAGAAACTGTCACAGAGACCGAAGAGGCAAGTGAAACGTCTGCGACTGCGGAGACCGAAACGGAAACCGAAATAGAAACTGAGACTGAGCAGATGACTGCAGATGCGGAAGAACTTGTGACAGTCAAGGCACATTTCAAGAATGTAACTGGATGGGAAGCAGTAGCATTACATCACTGGGGTGGCGGTATAGATGGTACAGAGTGGCCGGGAGTTGATGTTACGGAGAAAGACCAAGATGGTTATTATATTGTAGAAATTCCCAATGTCAAAAGATCGGAAGAACTTGGGATTATCTTCAATAACAAAGATGGCAGCCAGACAAGTGACATTAAAATTCCAGCTACTGAGTTTACAAGTGAAACCTATGAAGTATGGGTATGGGTTGATGAGGCAAATGGTACTGGGTGGAGTACAGCGCCGTTTGTAAGTCCCGCAATAGAGAGAAATACTGTAACATTTCGTTATATGAATGGCTCAGCGGAAACAGTGCTTGTGGCAGGCAGCATGAATGACTGGACTGCAGATCCTGAATCTGAAAAAGCCATAAAGATGACAAAGGGCGAAGACGGGATTTTTACATACAAAACCAAACTCCAGCGCGGCGATTACGAATATAAGTTTGTTGTGCTCGGAGAAGGAGATCCCAAGTGGACGACAGACCCGAATAACAGCAAGAAACTTGAGAATGGCAACAGCGCCTTTGGTCTTACAACGCTGCTCAGCCCGGAGATTAAGGGCTACGACGCAACCTTCTACTATGAGAGTGATGTGGAGACAGTGCTTGTGGCAGGCAGCATGAATGACTGGACAGAGGATCCTGAGTCTGCGAAAGCTGCGAAAATGACAAAGAACGCAGACGGACTTTTAACGTATACCTTCACAAGTTTAGAGCCGGGAGATTACACTTATAAGTTCATTGAGTTTGTCGATGGGAACAAGAACTGGATAACAGATCCCAACAATGACTTGCTTGCAGATGATGGATTTGGCGGAAAAAATAGTCTTTTTACTATCGGAGAAGACATTTCTAAAACCTATGAATACACGATTCACTATTACAATCCGGCAGTGGCAGAGCCTGTGCTGGAAGGACCTGATTTGCTCATTTGGAATGGAAATGCCAGCAGCAGTACAGGAAAGCCGTATTTATTTACAGAGATGCTTGACGATACAGAAAACAGCATCAAGTGGCTGACAATGACTGTAAAGGTTCCATACAAAAAGATTGGTATGAACGGAAGGACGCGTGCAGGAAAGACCAAAAAAGATGCAGACCGTACATATACCATCGCAAACGGAGATAAAGCAGAGTTATGGTATGTGTATGGGAAGGGGATCTATGAGAAAAAACCTGCATTTGGCAAGGTAGAGAAGGCGGAGGCATCGCTGAGTTCATCTTCCATGAACTATACACAAAACAATGTCCTTTCATTAAAGCTGACTGGCGTGGATGGTGTGCCAGTAACGGGAAATATCAGGGAAGCATATGTGGACGCATCTGATCTTGGCATGAGCAGAAAGCTGTATATAGATCCAGAATTGTTGGCAGTCACATTGTCTGTGAGAGAGAATGTGGCAGCGGGAACATACACACTTCCAGTTACCGTGAAGGATTTTTATAACAACGTGATCGAAACCTCTGTAAACGTTGAGGTTACAGCCAAAGAAGGCAGCAGCTTTGACTGGGATGAAGCAGTAATTTATTTTATGGTGACAGACCGTTTCTTTGATGGAAACGCAGACAACAATGCTGCAAATGGTGCAGATACCTATGACAAAGACAATGCAGGCTTGTATCATGGCGGCGACTTTGCTGGTGTCACACAAAAACTTGATTATCTGAAAGATTTAGGGGTGAATACCATCTGGATTACGCCGATTGTAGACAATATTTCAGGCGTTACAGTAGATGGGGAGGGCAAGGAAGATGTGCCCTTCAATGCCGCGTATCATGGTTATTGGGCAAGTGATTTTACCAAACTTGATCCCGCGCTAGGCACAGAAGATGAATTTAAGGCACTGATCAGCGCAGCACATGACAAAGATATCAAGATCATGGTCGATGTAGTGCTGAATCATGCAGGTTATGGACAGGAAGAATATTTTAATACACTGCTCAAGGATGCAGAGGGCAATCCTATTCAGATGATTCGTGATGACAGCCAGCAGGTGAGCGGCAGTGACCAGCAGGCATCTCTCTCAGGTCTGCCTGATTTCCTGACAGAGAATGAGGCAGTGAGAAACCAGCTTGTCCAGTGGCAGGTTGACTGGATGAAGAATTACGATATTGATTATTTCCGTGTTGATACCGTAAAGCATGTAGACAGCACAACATGGTCTGCGTTCAAAAATGAACTGACCAAAGCAAATCCGGCGTTCAAGATGATTGGTGAGTATTATGGAGCTGGTCATAGCTGGAATGGCGGAGCGCTGGGAAGCGGACAGATGGATTCTGTGCTTGATTTTAATTTTAATGATTATGCGACGGATTTCGTCAAAGGAAATCTGTCATCTGTTGAGAATAATTTAAGAGACAGAAATAATACACTCAACAATACTTACATGACAGGACAGTTCCTGAGCAGCCATGATGAGGAAGGCTTTAAGCAGAATCTGATCAATCAGAAGTGGGATCAGCAGGCAGCCGACGCAGCGGCGCTTGTGGCAGCAACTTTACAGATTACAGCAAAAGGGCAGCCCGTTATTTATTACGGTGAAGAAATCGGACAGACTGGAAAGAATAATTATCCATATCAGACAAACCGCTATGATTTTAACTGGGAAGCAGCGGCAAGTGAAAATAGTGTTTACAGCCATTACAACACGCTGTTGAAGATCAGAAACCAGTACACAGAGCTTTTTTCCAAAGGTGACAGGCAGTCTGTGGCAGTGTCAGACGCAGAGGGATATGATGTTGTATCCAGAAGCTATAACGGCGAGACGATTTACATTGGCTTGAATATCAAGGGAGAGGCGAAGACAATCACCATTCCTGTAAAAGACAACGGTGTAAATGCATACGAAGACCTATACGGTAAGACTAAGAACGGGACAAGCAGTCCACTGCTTGTTCAGGAGGGCAAGCTTGAACTTACAATTCCGGCGGCAAAAGACGGCGGTACAGTCGTTTTAGTGCCATCTTCATTCAAGGAGGGACTGATAGCGCCACAGCTTACGATCATCAAAGGCAAAGAAACTGTGCTGCCTAAGCAGTTGGTTTGGATGTCCGAAGATGGTGTAAGAACAAATGTAGATGTAGCGTACACGATGGAATCTGTTGAGGGTGTGAGGCTTGATGATGCGAATAAAAAGCTCATGGTAGAGACTTCATGTGAGGCATCAGCGATTGAACTTACAGCAGCCACAGGGCGTGGAATGATTACATTTTCATGTAAGGTCTATGCAGACGATAACAAGATTACCTTAAAAATTCATTATCACAGAGCTGACGGCGACTATGAAGGCTGGAATGTCTGGGGCTGGAGAACTGGAGCAGGCGGTGCAGGTTATGAATTTGCAGATGAGAACAATGAGAAGATTGTCACCATAGAGCTTGATGATGCCCGCACAAACAGCGATTATAACTACATAGTCCGCAAGCGGGTAGGCGATAATGACTGGGCTGAAAAGAATGATGAGAGCGACCAGAAGATTGACTTGTCAGATGTGCTGAGCGGTACAGTGCACTTTTATATTGAGGGCGGCACACCGGGCGGAAACCGCGTGTTGGGCGAGGATGCACTGACAGGTGCCAAAATCAAGACCGTAGACTATGATGCTGAAAGCGGATACATTATAGTAAAGACAGGTCTGCCCATTGAAGGAAATGCAAAGGATGCGTTTAAGCTTATGACTGATGATGGGGAGATTGCCTTGAAGAAGGTATATGTCAATAATAATGTCTACGAGCTGGTTGCAGTGGAGGATTTGACATCTATAGAAGCAAGACAGAAATCGTATACACTTTTATTTGACGGATATGAGTTTAGCGTGCGTATGCCAAGCGCTTATTCGTCTGATGAGTTTGAGGAGCAGTATACTTATGATGGCAATGACCTCGGTGCAACATGGACAAGTGAAAAGACTACCTTTAAAGTATGGGCGCCAACAGCAGACCATGTACAGTTAAAATTATATGAATCTGGCACACAGGGAACTGATGATTGTATCGAAACACTTGACATGACAAAGGGGAAGAATGGCGTATGGTCCGTTGAGAAGGAAGGAGACCAGAACGGTGTTTACTATACATACAACGTGACTGTAGGCAAAGATACGAGAGAGGCATGTGACCCTTATGCAGTCACCACAGGTGTCAATGGCAACCGCGCAATGGTCATCAATTTGGACGAGACAGACCCAGAGGGCTGGGCACAGGATCGCGGTGCCAGTGTGAAAAATTATACAGACGCTATAATTTATGAGCTACATGTCAGAGATTTCTCGATTGATGAGTCCTCTGGAATTAAGGATAAAGGAAAATTCTTGGGACTTACGGAAAAGAGAACAAGGAGCAATACAGGACAGGTAACAGGACTGGATTATCTTGTTGACTTGGGTGTGACACACCTTCACCTGCTGCCAGCGTATGATTACGCGACAGTAGATGAGACACAGCTTGATAAACCGCAGTATAACTGGGGTTATGACCCGAAGAATTACAACGTGCCGGAAGGTTCTTACTCGACAGATCCCTATAATGGCGCTGTCCGTGTAAAAGAAATGAAGCAGATGGTTAAGACATTACATGACAATGATATTAATGTAATCATGGATGTGGTGTATAACCATGTGTATAGTGCAGAGGATTTCTGTTTTAACCAGATCGTGCCGCAGTATTTCTCAAGAACCAACGACGACGGCAGCTATTCAAACGGTTCTGGCTGTGGTAATGATACAGCCTCCGAACGCGCCATGGTGAAGAAATACATTGTCGATTCTGTCAATTACTGGGCAGATGAGTATCACATTGATGGTTTCCGGTTTGACCTTGTCGGTCTGATTGACACAGAGACAATCAACGAGGTTGTAAGCACTGTCCATGAAAAACATCCTGAAGTAGTATTCTATGGAGAAGGATGGGACATGAGTACGACGGTGACCAAGGACGGATATACGATGTCCACACAGAAAAATTCAGCAAAGACACCGGGATTTGCATATTTCAGCGATACCATTCGTGACATGCTGAAGGGAAGTGTTTTTGATGCGATGTCCACAGGTTTTATCTCTGGACAGCAGGGAAGAGAAGAAGATGTTGCAAAGAGTTTCATGGCAGTGCCGGGTTGGACAAGCAATCCAACACAGATTATCAATTATGCATCTTGTCATGACAATTATACCTTAAAGGATAAACTGAATGTTTCAAGGGAAGATGCAACAGAGCAGGACAGAATTAGAATGAATAATCTTGCCGCAGCAATCTACATGACATCCGAAGGTATTCCTTTGATTCATGCAGGTGAGGAGATCTTGCGAACGAAGGTTGACGAGAACGGCAATGTTATTCATAACAGTTATAATTCTTCGGATTATGTCAATAGCATCAAATGGTCAGACCTTGACAAAGAAGACTACCGCGCTGTGCGTGATTACTACAAGGGATTAATTGAATTTCGCAAATATCATGCAGCGCTGCGCCTGACCTCCGCGGCAGATGTAAAGAACAATATCAATAGCTTTACGGTTGCAGACAATACAGTGATGTTTGTGATCAAAGGACGGGAAAGCATCAAGAATGAGGTTTCGGACGGAATCATCGTTATCTTTAATGCGGATCCTTCCGAGAGAGAAATTGATCTGTACAACAAGGATTACGGCATCTCAGAAGGAAGATGGAATATCTGCATTAACGACAAGAAAGCAGGCGCTTCCATTATTAGTTCTGTGGATAACGGAAAAGTGAAGGTTGCCCCGATTTCAGCACTGGTACTTGTAAAAGGTGAGAAAGCGGCTGCCGATTCCATTTATGTAGAATGGGCGGAGAACTCAGGACTTACTGTTAATGATGCCGGTGAAGGACATGTTCTCTATACCGGAAAAGCGTTCAAACCATCTGTCAAGGTATATGACGGAAGAAAGAGACTAAAAGAAAAACAGGATTACACATTGAGTTATACCAACAATGTCAATGCAGGTATAGCGGTTGTCACTGTCAAGGGAAAAGGCAATTACTCTGAGACGGTAGACAAAAAATTTACGATTGACAGTGTAGCACTGGATACTATACCAATCAATAATCTTTGCAAAGCAGTGGCGGCGACAAACACTGTACCAGTACCACTGAAACCTGTTGTAAAATACAACAATAAGACATTGAAGCTGGGCAAGGATTACACAGTGGCATATGAAAATCCAGACACGGATGGACGTACACCGGGAATCTACAATGTCATCGTCGAAGGAACTGGTAATTATACAGGCAAAAAAATAATTAAGATGGCACTTGCAGACAAGGCTACGCAGGTATTAATGAGCAGTGTGAAGGTCGGTAAGATCAGTGATCAGGAATATAATAAGGGAGAGAAAGTAGAACCTGCACTGAATGTGACATACAAAGGAAGCCCGCTGACACTTGGCACAGATTACACCGTGACATACAGCAACAATACAGAGGCTGGCGTGACCGCTTGTGCAGTGATCACAGGAGTTATCGGTTCAAAGTATGTGGGTGATAAGATTGTAACCTTCAAGATCAAAGGACAGCCTTTAAAGGGAAATGCTGTATCAATAGATGTACCTAATACCGGAGCAGTCTATACCGGAAAAGCAATCGAGCCCAAAGTACAGGTAACGGGTCTGGAAGAAAACCAGTACCGTGTAACATATCAGAATAATAAAGAAGTTGGAAAGGCAACCGTGGTTGTGACAGGCAGAAATGGTTATTCTGGAACAGTGAAGAAAACATTTAAGATTTTACCTTATGACATCAGCGGGGACCTGTTCACCTTTGGCGTAAATAAAGTCATTAAGAGTTCAGTGCCTTACGCAAAGGGCGGCAGCAAACTTAGCAGCGATGTTTTGAATGCAGGCTTCACAATAGGCGATAAGACAATCCGTCTGAAGGAAGGACAGGATTATACATTATCATACAAGAAAAATAAAGCGGTGGGCAAAGCTACAGTGACCATCAAGGGAAAAGGTAATTTCAAAGGAACAGTGAAAGATGTTGAGTTTGAGATTGCACCACAGAATATCAAGCGGCTGACAAAGAATATCTTAGTACCAGATGTGCTTGCAGATAATGCTGCAAAGTACAATAAAGTAACGCCTGTTATCACAGATCTGGATGAGAAGAAGCTGAAAAAGGACAAAGATTTCACCATAGAGGAAATTACAAACTTGGATGGCAGTGCAGTTTCAGGGACACCAGAGATAGGCAAGGTGCTCAGAGTAACTGTTAAGGGTGCCGAAAACTATACAGGTACAGCATATGGATACTACAGAGTAATTGCGAATGACAAGAACATTGCCAAGGCAGTTATAACTGTAGCAAACCAGCAGTACACTGGAAAGGCAGTAGAGCCAGATAAGAGTGCTATCAAGACAATCACGCTCAACGGAAAAACACTTGAACAAAATGAATATGAAATTATTGGATATTCCAAGAATATCAAGAAGGGCACAGCAAAAATGACAATCCACGGACTCGGCGAGTACGGCGGAACAAAAACAGTGAACTTCAAAATTGTTGCAAAGGAACTCAAATGGTAATATTTTACAGGACGCGGGCAGCCTTAGCTGTATAGTTTTTCCATGTCCGTGTGCATCAGAGCTGCCGGAAACCAACCCAACGGTTTCCGGCGGTTTTTTTGAACTTTTGCATATTTTTCCGAAAGTGAGAAAGAATAACAAAAGCAATAGCTATCAGAACTAAGTAATCTCATGGAGGAATTGTATGAAAAAGAAAATGAATAAGAAAAGTGTAATGGTCAAAAAAGCAGCACTTGCCACAATGTGCCTTGCATGTGTACTCTCTGTGTCAGCCTGCGGCAAAAAGGATAACAGGAATGACAACAAAGACCCCATCACAGGGGAGAGCCAGACGCAGTCCAATGATGGGAACGGCAGTGAGGCTGGCACCGATGGGAGCAATGAAGGCGGTTCAGACACCGCAGCGGGAGATCACAGTGAGTTTGAGGCGATGATTGGCGACGAGAACACCGACCCCAACAGTATTATTGATTACATTAACACCAACATTGCAGGGGCAGCAGTCAGTGATGTGAAGAATTTTTTCACAGGGCTTTTGGGCTTTGGCGATGATATCAGAAACATTGATTTCACACGGCTTGAGGACAGCAGAAAATATATGCCGGAGGACATGATTGCATTTATGGATTTGATGCGGCTTGAGGGGGACACACCATCTATGGCCATGTCCGACGAGGAAAACAGAAAAGTGATCAACATGACGCTGTCCGAACTGCTTGAGCGTGCCCGCCTGTTTGAACAGCATCTTGAGAAATATCCAAACAATGTGTCCACAGATGCGGCGGCAAGAATGTATGAGGAGATTGCAACCAGTGCAATCAGCGGCGGATATAACAAAGAAGAAGGCATAGAGCATTATTATAAAGGCGAGTCCAATGATGTGATTGACCAGAAGGCGTTGCAGTATTACCAGCAGTTTGTGCAGGCAAACCCGGACAGCAATCTGGCAAAGATTGTCACAGAGTATATCAATGTACTGCAATCGAATGATTTTAAAATTAATGACAGCATGGAGGATTTTTATAGAGGACTGCATGGGAGACTGAATGTAAACAATCTCACCAGTCATGGAACAAATACCGGAACAAACGGCACTGGAAATGGCAGCATGAACAACGGCGCCAATAATCATACAGAAAACAACGGTATGGAAAACAGCAGCACAGAAAACAGCAGTACAGAAAACAGCAGCACGCCAGACAGCAGTTCGGACAATACTGCAAAAAACAGTATCAATGCTGTTGACACCGTGATTCAGGGCACCGTGAACCGATAGGAACCATTTGACATTTTCCGGCACCTGTGATAGTGTGAAAACAAAAAGGATGTGAGGAAAATGCCATATATTATGACATTAGTGTCACTTTTTGCGGCGGACAGCGCGATGAAGAGCTGGATTGAAAAGACGGACACCGTATCGGAATCTCAGGAGAGCACTGTGCTTCAGGGTGTTGCGTTCAAGCGGTATCACAACCGCGGCGCAATGATGAATATCGGGGAGGAACGGCAGCAGCTTGTGGCAGCACTCTCTTTCGTGTTTAGCGCTATCGTGACAGGCATTTTTGCAGTGACACTTGGCATGAAGGGAAAGCGGCTGCTAAAAACGGCGCTTGCCTTGATCTTGGGCGGCGCCTACAGCAACACCTACGACCGCCTTCGGCGTAAGTATGTTGTGGATTATATCACATTTCCAAAGATTAGCACAATGGTGTTTAATCTGTCAGATTTTGGCATTATGATAGGCGCTATGCTGTTGACCATCAGTGAACTAAGCGGCGGACAGGACTGACTTGTCTGCCGTTTTTATGCACATGGGCGTCCGTTCGTCCCCTATTGAATCTTCCAAGCGTTCTTGTTATAATGATGACGAATTGTTTCGCCGTGAGTGAGTACCAAATGGGCGCACTGCTGCGCTCTGAAAGGAATAACCAAATGACAGAGCAGGATTATATCAATGAACAAATCAGGCTGAGTGCACAGCTTCATATAGAAAATACAGTCAATCCGGCACAGGTTCAGGCGGTGGCAGGCGTTGATCTGGCGTACTGGAAGGAAGCGGACGGGCAGGAGTACGCCGTCTGCTGTATTGTGGTGATTGACTATCATACTGCCGAAGTGCTTGAGACAGTCAGCCACGCAGATCAAATCAATGTGCCGTACATACCGGGCTGTCTGGCGTTTCGGGAAATACCGCTGTTTCTCCAAACGTACCAAAAAGTCACAGTTCCGCCAGATGTTCTCTTTTTTGACGGCAATGGCTATCTGCACCCAAGGCATATGGGACTTGCAGCACACGCAGGCATTTTGATACAAAAACCGACAGTGGGCATCGCAAAAAGCTATCACCGTATTGCGGGGGTGGATTTTGTCATGCCGCCCAACGAAGAGAGGGCATACACCGATATCGAAATCAACGGCGAGTGCTACGGGCGGGCCCTGCGCACCCACGTCAATGTCAAACCCGTTTTTTTATCTGTCGGCAATGCGATTGACATTGAGACTGCGATGCAGATGACAAACCGTATGATTACAAAAGAAAGCCATGTGCCGGTTCCGACAAGGCTCGCAGATTTGATGACGCACGAAAAGCGCAAAGAATTGCTTCAAAAAAATGTTATTGGATAAAAGGTAAAATCCGTTCGGCGATAAACACTGCCGCGCACGCAGCCAGCGCGACGATGAGCAGGCTTTTTCCTCTATAGGCGGCAATCACAGCAGTCACAAGCCCTGCGAGTGCCGAGTAAATGCTTGCGGTGGCGTACAGGATAGCCGGAAACGTCATGGCGGCAAGACAGGCATAGGGCACATAATATAAAAAAGACTTGATATAATTGCTGGTAATCTCTTTTTTGGACAATGCCAGAGGCAGCATTCGAATCAAATAAGTCACCCCTGCCATGACGAGAATATATAGATAGATGTTGTGCGTCATTTTAGTTCTCTCCTTTGTTTCCTTCCTCTTGAATTGGCTTTAACCATGCTGCGATGCCTGCGACCGCGACCGTTGTGATAATGATGACAAAGCCCGATGAGACTTGGCTGAGTACCGGGAGGACAGAAAAAAGAAAACTCAGTCCCATAGCGGACAAAACGACAGTCAGAATCGTGCGGTCCTGCCGTGCAGGCGGTATGATGATGGCAAGGAACATGCCGTAGATCGCAACCCCGAGGGCGCTGATCACAAAGGCGGGCAGCAGTGTTCCAGAGACGGCGCCCGCCAGTGTACCCAGAACCCAGCCGGGAACAGCGACGCTGGTGATGCCGTAGTGGTAGGCTGGCTTTAGGGTGCTGTTCAGGCTGGCATCGAGTGCAAAGATTTCGTCTGTCACGCTGTAAGCCATAAGATAGCGGTGCCAGTTCGGCGCAGAGCGGTCCAGCTTCTGTGCGAGAGAAAAGGACATCAGGCAGTAGCGTAGGTTAATGACTAATTGAGTCAATGCAAGCTCGATGAACGTGCCGCCTGCGGCGATAATGCCCAGTCCTGAGAATTGTCCGGCAGAGGTAACGTTTGTCAGCGAGATCAACATTGCCTGCAAGATGCCAAGCCCCTTGGTGACAGCCTCCATGCCAAATGCAAAGGACACGGCAAAGTAGCCCAATGCAACGGCAATGCCGTCGTGCAGTCCGTTTTGGTAATCTTTTGTTTTCAAAAGTGTTTCCTCGATTCTAACATAATATAGAAATATACTATCACTTTACGATCAAAATAGCAAAGATTTTTTCTTTGTTGACGCCTGCACAGTATTCCTTAATATTCCTTTACACTTTTTAGAGAATTGGATATAATGATAACAGTACAGGTGAACAGGTATGTGCAGGCGTATTTATTTGGCAAGACAGCATGGGGGATAGATATGAAAATCAGGGAAATCATGGAAACACTGCAATTAAATAAACTATTGGATAAAGGTGACAGAACGTACAACCAGCTCATGACGCCGTGGGGGGAACAGCTTGACAGAGAGCAGACTACAGTTGCGCTGACAGAATACCCAAGACCACAGCTTGCGCGGAAGAACCATATCATCTTAAATGGAAACTGGAAATATGCATTCACAAGTGACGATGACCAGCCTGTCATCTGGGACGGTGAGATCCGCGTGCCATTTTCGCCGGAGACGTATCTGTCAGGCGTGCAGCGCCAGCTCAAACCAGATGAATATCTCTGGTATGAGCGCAAGCTCAGGATTGACTGGATTCCAGTAGATAAGCGGCTGCTATTGAATTTTGGCGCCTGCGATGAGCGCTGCCGCGTCTATGTCAATGGCACACTGGCGGGAACGCATTCCGGCGGCTATCAGGCATTTACCATAGACATCACGGACTATATAGAGACTGGAAGGAACACGCTTCGCATCTGTGTACAGGACAAAAGTGACACCTCTTACCATGGGCGGGGAAAACAGATGCTCAAAAACGGCGGAATGTTTTACACGGCGCAGAGCGGCCTGTGGCAGACTGTATGGTGCGAGTGGGTGCCCGAAATTTATATACAAGAGCTGCGCATCACGCCGGATTATGACAAGGACTGTGCCATCATTGAAATCACTTCCAACAAATATAATGAAAACCGGGAAGAACAGAGCCCTGGCAGGATTCCCTGCAAAATCCTGTTATTTGACCAGGGTCAAGTCGCACTAGAGCAAAAGATTTCCGTTCTGCCTGATGAAAAAACGAGGATACAATTAGGTATCCAAGACAAAAAAAGCTGGTCGCCAGAACATCCGTTTTTATACGAGCTTCGCATCGTGTATGGGGAGGATATGGTGGAGAGTTATTTTGGTATGCGCCTTTTTACCGCAGAGCCAGACAGCAACGGCATTCCAAGGCTGTGTCTCAATCACCTGCCCTATTTCCAGAAGGGCATCTTAGATCAAGGCTATTATCCCGAAAGCCTCCTGACGCCTGTGAGCGACGAGGCGATGATTCATGACATCAAGACTGCCAAGGCAAAGGGCTTTAACATGATACGGAAGCACTGCAAAATAGAACCGATGCGCTGGTATTATCATTGTGACAGACTTGGAATGCTTGTCTGGCAGGACATGATCAACGGCGGGACAAGCTACAACCTGATTAAGACCTGCTATATTCCGACGGTGCTGTTCCCGCTCCGCCATAAGAGGGACAATGATTACAGCTACACCTCAAGGGCGGACAAGGCTGGCAGGGAGGAATGGAAGAAGGAATGCATCGAGACTGTCAGGCAGCTCTACAACTGCGTTTCAATCTGTACATGGGTGCTGTTTAACGAAGGATGGGGGCAGTTTGACGCGAAGGAAAATACCGACATGGTGCGTGCAGTTGACAGCACGCGGATTATAGACGCACACAGCGGATGGTTTGATCAGGACGCAGGCGACCTAAAGAGCGAGCATATCTATTTCTTTGAGCTTGTAACCAAGAAGAGCAAAAAGCCGTATGTGATATCTGAGTTTGGCGGGATTTCTCTCGCAGTTCCTGATCATACGTACTCTGACCGGTATTTTGGCTATGGCAGTCAGGGCGATCTCGAGGCGCTGAAGGCCGCGTATAACGAGCTTGACAGGAGAGTTCACGAGTTGAAGAAAGAAGGGCTGTGCGCGTCAGTCTACACACAGCTCACGGATATAGAGGAGGAAATTAATGGCATTATGACCTATGACCGCAGAGTGCTCAAACTGAGCGAGTAGAGAAGCTTTATCTTCTCTGCCCGCTCGCTGTGTGCATATAAATATGAAATTATACAGTTTTCAGATCAAATCCAAAATAACGCACCGCATTATTATATGAAATTCCTTTTACAATCTCTTCAAGCGTCTCCATGTCAGCCGGAAATTCACCATCCTCGACCCAGTTCCCAATCAGATTGCACAGAATACGTCTGAAATATTCATGTCTGGTGTAGGAGAGAAAACTCCTTGAATCAGTCAGCATTCCCACAAAACCTGAGAGGTTTCCAAGATTTGCAAGCGAGAGCATCTGCTCCTGCATGCCGGTCTTGTGATCGTTGAACCACCATGCGCTGCCCTGCTGGATTTTTGCATATGCCGAGGCGTCTTGGAAACAGCCAAGGATTGTTCCAATCGCCTGATTGTCATTCGGATTCAGGCTGTAGAGGATTGTCTTTGGCAGTTCGTCCGTCTTGCTGAGTGCATTGAGGAAATCCGCAAGCTGGTCGGACGGCGTGTAAGTATTGATGCAGTCGTATCCCGTGTCAGCGCCTGACTGCGCATAGCGCAGTGTGTTGTTGTCCCGCTTGCAGCCGTAGTGAAGCTGCATGACCCAGTTTCGGCGGTGGTACTCTCTGCCGGCATACAGCATAAACGCCGTCTTGTACTGCAACTCTTCAAGCGGTGTGACTGCCGCGCCTGTCAGCCGTTTTGCGAAGATGGCTTCAATCTCCTCGTCAGAGGCAGGCTGGTACATGACATATGCAAGACCGTGGTCGGACACACAGCAGCCTGCGGCGGCAAAAAAGTCAAGCCGGCGGCGTAGCGCTTCTTTTAAGTCCTGAAACGAATGAATGGCGGTCTTGCTCACCGCGGCGAGTTTTTCGAGATACGCCAAGAAATCGGGCTTTTCGATATTCATTGCCCTGTCTGGCCTCCATGCGGGTAGCACCTTTACATCAAAGGTATCGTCAGCCGCTATTTTTTGATGGTACTCAAGGGAGTCCGCAGGGTCGTCCGTCGTGCAGAGCAAGGTGACGTTCGAGCGCTTGATCAGGCCGCGCACACGCATACTGTCCTCCTTGAGCTTGGCATTGCAGAGCGTCCACACCTCCTTGGCAGTGTTCTTGTTGAGAATGCCCGTGTAGCCAAAATAGCGCTGTAATTCTAAATGTGTCCAGTGAAAAAGCGGGTTGCCGATCGCCTTGCCGACACAGGCAGCCCACTTGAAAAATTTTTCCTCATCGGGCGCATCGCCGGTGATAAAAGCCTCCTCCACACCGCACGAGCGCATAAAGCGCCATTTATAGTGGTCGCCGCCGAGCCATACCTGCGTGATGTTGTCAAATCTGCGGTTGTCTGCGATTTCGGCGGGATTGATATGGCAGTGGTAGTCCAAAACAGGTGTTCTTTCCGCATACTTGTGATATAGCTCGCTAGCAGTTCTGGTCTGGAGTAAAAAGTCCTGATCCATAAATGCTTTCATGATGTTTCCTCCTCGCATTGAAAAATTTTTAAAAAGTAGTTCCTCTTTTGACCAGCTCTCCGGAGAAGATGACCTTCTGGGGCATTTCGTTATCATTTAAGATTCCAATCAATGTATTGACGATATGGTGGCAGAGGGTTTCCAGACGATTGTCAACCGTGGTGAGCTCTGGCTCACAGCAGGTACTGAGGATGGAGTTATTGTACCCTATGATGGATAATTCATTCGGGATGGACAGACCTTTTTTGTGGGCAAATTTGACGGCGCCGATGGCAAGGTTGTCGTCGGCAGCCACAACAGCCCTGTACGTGACAGCGGGGGCCACCGCTGACAGGAACTCCGCAATGGACGGCAGATCGGCATGATTTCCGGGAAAATACTGCATGTATTCTGCCCGCAGGGGAAGCCCCTTCTGCGTCAGGGCACTCTGATAGCCGGACAGTTTTCGCAGCGCGGAGTGGGTCTTAGAGTCATATAAGAAAAGAATATCTTCGATGCCGTTCTCGATGAGCGTGGTGGTAGCCTGCAAGACAGACTTAAAATCATCGCAGAGCGCGCAGTAAACGTTTTCACAATCAAAATCACCATTTAATAAAAGCACTGGAATTTCCTTGGCCGCCTCGCGAATGTAATCGTTTTCAGCGTCGTTGTCCGCGATGAAGGCAGAGCCTACCAGAATCACGCTGTCCACCTTTTTGTTGACAAGGAGATTCAGGTATTTTTGCTTGTCCTCAAGCCCGTAGCCGGTACAGCACAGGATACAGTTGTAGTTATTCTGCCGCAATTCGCGCTCGATGTGATAGACTGCGTTGGCTTGGTACAGGTCGGACGAGTCGGCGCACAGAATACCGATGGTATTCATGGAGTTTAGGCCAAGCCCTCTTGCAAAAGCGTTGGGGGTGTAGCCGCATGCCTCGATGACAGAGAGAACCTTCTGGCGTGTCTGTGCACTCACATTGCAGGCGCCGTTGAGCACGCGCGATACCGTAGCGATGGATACACCAGCCTTTTCGGAAATATCATATATGGTCATGAGGAGCTCCTTTCCGGCAGCGTCAAAAAAATGTAACAAGGTATGAAAGTGCTACCATTAGTTTCAGTTTACTATGAAAAATAGTGAAAAGCAAGCAAAATTTACATATAAAAGAAGAATATTGCCTATTGAATATCAAGATTCACCAAGATAAAATGTAAGTACTTACATAGGCGTTTCAAATCATCGAATCGAGAAAAGGAAGGTATTATGATGGAATTAAGAACAGCAGCTTCACCAAAAGATGTCAAGCATTATACAACAGAGAGGCTCCGCGAAGAGTTTCTGATCGACGATCTGTTCCAGACAGGAGAGATCAAACTTGTGTACAGCCATATCGACCGCATTATCACCGGCTCCGCAGTGCCCGTAGCGCCGATCGCACTGACTGCGGGGGACGAGCTCCGCGCAGAATATTTCTGCCAGCGCCGTGAGCTTGGCGTGATCAACATCGGACCTGCGGGAAGCATCACGGTAGACGGCAGGCGGTATGAGGTTGGATTCAAGGAGGGCATGTACATCGGCATGGGCTCAAAGGAAATCACTTTTGAATCTGCCGACCCGGAAAATCCGGCAAGATTTTACTTAAACAGCGCGCCGGCACACACCGCGTATCCCACAAAGCTGATCAAACTTGAAGGGGAGGCGTCAGACGAGGTAGTGATTATCAAGGACGAGAATAAAGTGGAGCTTGGCTGTCTGGAGGAATCCAATCACAGAGTGATCAACAAGTATATCCTTCCCGGTCAGGTCGAGAGCTGCCAGCTCGTGATGGGCATGACGGCGCTCAAGCCGGGCAGCGTGTGGAATACAATGCCGTGCCATACACACGACAGGCGCATGGAGGTCTATCTGTATTTTGAGATGCCGGAAGATGCGTTTGTGATGCATTACATGGGAGAGCCGCAGGAGACAAGGCATATCGTGATGCGCAATGAACAGGCAGTCATCTCGCCGAGCTGGTCTATTCATGCAGGCAGCGGTAGCCGCGCCTATACATTTATATGGGGCATGGTGGGAGAAAATCAGGCTTTTGATGACATGGACGGCATTCGTATGCAGGACTTAAAATAAGGAAAACAGTTTGAAAAATTTAGCGCTCTGGCAGTTGGGGTAATTGCCAGAGCGCTTTTTTCTGGTCTGGTTTTGATTAGTGTGCAAAGAATTTGGCAATGATGTTACAGGAAAATAATATAAAAACGCTTCTGTGCGTATTGTATAATCCTGTTGGTGAAATGAACAATATTACGCCTATAAGTTCTAAATAAAACAAAGCAAATGGGTAGATTAATAGATAAAATCCATAAAAGAAAAGTTGATTTTCGACAAATTTCTGCTGAATAGTATAAAATAATTTCGGGCATTGCGCCGTGATGGAAAATCATGTAAAATTAATTATATATACACTTTTTTGCCAGCATATCTATACACTGGCAGGTAACTGTTCATTCAGGAGCTGTTAACACTGTTTCAATGGAGGATTTTAAGTATGAGGTATATTGGTTCGGGGCTAGAAAGAAAATATTATCCGCCTACAGATGAAGTTGCGGGCTTTTCGGTACGGCCCGGAAAGTTTTTGGAGAACGGGGCAATCAGGGTGGATGAGGGCGTGAATTTTACAATTCACTCAAACGGGGCGAAGTCTTGCAGCCTGTGTCTGTTTCATGTAGGTGAACATGAGCCTTACGCTACGATACCGTTCCCGGATTCCTGCCGTATGGGCGACACCTATTCCATGGTCGTCTACGGTCTGAAACCAAGGGAATTTGAGTATGCATACCAGTTTGACGGGGAGTACAACCCCGGCAAAGGGCTGTTGTTTGACAAGACGAAATATATTCTCGACCCCTACGCCCGCTCTGTTGCAGGGCAGGAGATCTGGGGCAAGGAAAAGCCTGCCGGCGAGCGCATATACAAGGCGCGTGTCGTGGACGGCGGATATGACTGGGGAAATTTCAAGAATACCAGCCTAGAGCCCAAGGATTTGATCATCTACGAAATGCATGTGCGGGGTTTCACGCAGGATGCCTCCTCGGGGATTGAACACAGAGGGACTTATGAGGGCATTCGCGAAAAGATTCCTTATCTGCTGGAGCTTGGCATCAATGCGGTAGAGCTCATGCCGGTTTTCGAGTTTGACGAGACAGAAGATGTGCGCATTGTCGATGGAGAGAAGCTTCTTAATTACTGGGGCTACAGCCCTGTGTGCTTTTTTTCTCCGAATGTTGCCTACGCGTCGGACACGCGGGCAGGCAAGGCGGGGAACGAGTTCAGAAGCCTGATTCATGAGCTGAATGCAAATGGGATTGAAGTGATACTGGACGTGGTATTTAACCATACCGCAGAGGGAAATGAGATGGGGCCCTGCTTTTCGTTTAAGGGCATCGACAACAATATTTATTACATGCTGACACCGGACGGAAAATATTATAATTTCAGCGGCTGCGGCAATGTGATGAACTGCAACCATCCGATCGTGCAGCAGTTTATCCTAGAGTGCCTGCGCTACTGGGTTGTATCATACCGGGTAGATGGTTTCCGTTTTGATCTGGCGTCCATCATGGGACGCAATGAGGACGGCTCCCCGATGAGCAAGCCGCCATTGCTGCAAAGCCTTGCATTTGATCCGGTGCTTGGCAATGTGAAGCTGATTGCGGAGGCGTGGGACGCCGGCGGACTTTATCAGGTGGGCAGCTTCCCCTCGTGGAACCGCTGGGCAGAGTGGAACGGAAGATACCGCGATGATATGCGCTGCTTCCTCAAAGGAGACTATGGCATGGCACAGGCGGCGATCAACCGCATCACAGGCTCGTTTGACCTGTATGGGAAGGAGAACCGCGGTGAGAACGCGACAGTCAATTTCCTGAACTGCCATGACGGCTTCACGCTGTATGATATGTATGCTTATAACCAAAAGCACAATGAGAAAAACGGCTGGAACAACACGGACGGCGCCAATGACAACAACAGTTGGAACTGCGGTGTGGAGGGAGATTCTGATGACCCGGAGGTACTGGCACTGAGAAACCGCCTGCGCAAGAATGCGTTTGCAATTCTGATGTGCAGCAGGGGTGCGGCGATGTTCCTTGCGGGCGATGAGTTCTGCAATACGCAGTTTGGCAACAACAACGCCTACTGTCAGGACAATATCATCTCATGGCTTGACTGGAACCGCAAGGAAGCGTATCATGAGATGTTTGAATTTTGCAAGTTTATGATACAGCTGCGCAAGAAGCATCCGATACTCCGGGGGCGTTCAGGACCGAGCGGCTGCGGCTTTCCGGAGGTCTCCATACACAATAAGACAGCATGGAACAGCAACTGCGGACCAGACACGCGCACGATCGGCATTATGTTTGCCGGGCGTACAGCGGGGAACCGTGAGGACGATATCATCTATATCGGAGTCAATGCCTTCTGGGAAAAAGAGGAGGTGCAGCTTCCGAAACTCCCGCTGGGAAGAAAATGGCACATTATTATGAATACGGAATTTGAGCATACACCCGAGACAGATTATCACAGACTGACAAACTGGGTGACAAAGGATACGCTTCTGATGTATCCGCGGTCTGTAGTAATTGCGATTGTAGATAAATATTAAGAAGATTTTCTGCTGCATACCGGCGATTGTTGTGTGCAGCAGAAAATATTGGCAAAAAGGATTGAATATGAAAAAATCTGTGCTACAATAGGATAAGAACGCTTGAAAGGTGGAAATATAATGGCGAGTGTATTAGTAGTGGATGATGCAATGTTTATGAGAATGACAATCAAGAAAATGCTTGAGGCAAATGGTCATTCTGTTGCCGGCGAGGCAGGTAATGGCGTGGAGGCAGTGAAGAAGTACATGGAAATCAAGCCCGATGTTGTCCTGTTAGACATCACCATGCCAGAGATGAACGGGGTAGACGCGCTCAAGCGCATCAAGGAAGTCGATGCGAAGGCGAGAGTGATCATCTGTTCGGCGATGGGGCAGCAGGCGATGGTTGCGCAGGCGATCCAGAACGGTGCAAAGGACTTTGTCGTAAAGCCGTTTGAGGAGAGCAGACTGGTTGCGGCAGTGAACCGCGTAATGGCATCGTAAAGAGTACGGATAAAAAATATACATAAAAATGAAAATAATGGTAGACAAACCGTTATTTTTGTTGTATTATTAAGAAAACGTTTTCCAGAAAACGTTTTCTTAAAACTTTCAATATAGTTTGGTCATTGATAAAGAAGGTGGGTTGTTTCTTGGTTTCGATAAGGGATGTGGCAAAGGAAGCAGGAGTAGCGATCTCGACAGTTTCAAAGGTGTTGAACCACTACCCCAATGTGAGTAATGAGACGAAAGAGAAGGTCAATGCGGCAATCACAGCGCTTGGGTTTGTGCCCAATACCATTGCATCAGCATTATCCTCCAAAAAGACAGGCAGGGCTGCGCTGGTGCTCGATGTGAACCGGCATGCACAGACCGTCGATGAGATTCCGATGCAGTACATTATCGGCGCCATCAACAAGGCAAAGGAAAAAGGGATTGATATTATCACCGTATTCTTTACAATGATTGCCGAGATGAATGTCGAGGAGATGATACGGTATTTCCAGTCACAGAGTATCGAAGGGCTGATTATCGGCGGGTTATCCAAAGAGGACATCTCATTGAGAAAACTGGTTGAAAGCGGAAAGTTTAAAAGTGTTTTGATTGATGCGCCCGGTGTCGATGAAAATACATCGAGCATTCATATTGATAATGAAAAGGCGCAGTATGAAGTTGCCAAGAAGTTTTTAAACGGGACAGCATACAAAAAAATACTCTATATCTCAGGCAAGAAAAATGGTTATGTATCAGAGGAGCGTCTCATAGGTATGAACAGGCTGGCGGATGAGCTGGGAATACAAGTGCTCGTCAGGACAGGAAGTTTCAGTGAACTTGAGGCGAGAAAACTGACAATGCAGTATGCAGCAAGCAGGGAGGCGATTATCTGTGCATCGGATTTGATGGCGATCGGTGCGATGAAAGCGCTGATTGACATGGATATCTACAGACCTGTATGCGGGTTTGACGGGGTGAGTCTTATGGGGTATGCGGGCAAGCAGATGCATACGGTGAGACAGGATTTTCAAAATATTGCCGCGCGGGCTGTCGAAGAGCTTTCCCGTCTGATGGAAGGCGGCTGTGGTCAGGACCTTGTCATGCCGCACAAATTAATCCGCATCAAGTATCTCGACGTTCTCTCATAAAATTTAGTCCTAAGAACTTATAATGTTGCACATAAAAGGAACTTATCAAATATTTACAAGAAAAGGAGTAGCGTATGAACGTAAAAGCAAATTTGGAAGCAGTAGCACAGAAAATGTACAGCAAGGCAATCAAGGAGCTTGATGACAGCCAGCTTTACTTCGCAATCCTGAACATGACAAAGGATTTGATGAAGGATAAGGGCGTGATCAAGGGCAGCAAGAAGATTTACTATATCTCGGCTGAATTTTTGATCGGGAAGCTGCTGTCAAGCAATCTGATTAACCTTGGCATCTATGAGGAGCTGAATGCAGCACTGAAGGAGGAAGGAAAGGAACTTAGCCGCATCGAGGAGGTTGAGCCAGAACCCTCTCTTGGCAACGGCGGTCTTGGCAGACTCGCAGCATGTTTCCTTGATTCTATTGCAAGCCTTGGACTTCCCGGTGATGGTATTGGATTGAACTATCATTTTGGTCTGTTCAAACAGGTATTTCAGGACAGACAGCAAACCGCAGAGAAAAATGACTGGATAGAGAACCAGTCATGGCTTACAAAGACAGATATCACCTTCCCGGTATACTTTGGCAAGAAAAAGGTGATGTCCAGACTGTATGACATTGATGTAATTGGATATGAGCAGGGTATGAACAAACTGCATTTATTTGATATAGAAACCATTGACGAGAGTATTGTAAAGAATGGTATTGATTTTGACAAGGCAGATATCGACAAGAATCTCACGCTGTTCTTGTATCCAGATGACTCTGACGAGGCAGGTCAGCAGCTTCGAATCTACCAGCAGTACTTTATGGTATGCAACGGCGCACAGTTGATCTTAAAAGAGATGAAGGACAATGGCTACGATCTTCACAAGATGTATGACCATGCAGTGATCCAGATCAACGATACCCATCCGACAATGGTCATTCCTGAACTGATTCGTATTTTGACAGAAGAGGAAGGGTTCGATATGGACGAGGCAATTGATGTGGTGAGCAGAACCTGCGCATACACAAACCACACCATTCTTGCAGAAGCGCTTGAGAAGTGGCCTGTGAAGTATTTGCAGAAGGTTGTTCCACAGTTGATGCCGATTATCTGGGAGCTTGATAAGAGAGCGTCGATCAAGTATAAAGACCCGAAGGTACAGATCATTGATGACAACATGCGTGTGCATATGGCACATATTGATATCCATTACGGCTTCTCCGTAAATGGTGTTGCGGCGATTCATACAGAGATTTTGAAGGATACTGAGCTGAATCATTTTTATAAGATCTATCCTGAGAAATTTAACAATAAAACAAACGGTATCACCTTTAGAAGATGGCTTCTGTCATGCAACAGAGAGCTTGCAGCATGTATCACAGACACAATCGGGACAGGGTACAAGAAGGACGCAGCAGAGCTTGAGAAGCTGATGGAACACTTGGATGATGAAGCGCTTTTGACAGCGATCAAGGCGATCAAGAGAACCAAGAAGGAAGAGCTTGTGGCATATCTCAAGGAGAATGAGAATCAGGATATCAATCCAGACTCCATCTTTGATATTCAGGTTAAGAGACTTCATGAGTACAAGCGCCAGCAGATGAATGCTCTCTACATCATTCACAAGTATCTGGAGATCAAGGGCGGCAAGAAGCCTTCTACACCGATTACGTTTATCTTCGGCGCAAAGGCAGCACCGGCGTATGTGATCGCACAGGATATCATTCACCTGCTGCTGTGCTTGGAGGAGATTGTCAACAACGATCCAGACGTGAAGGATTACATGAAGGTTGTTATGGTCGAGAACTACAACGTGAGCTATGCGGAGAAGCTGATTCCGGCATGTGATATCTCTGAGCAGATTTCTCTGGCTTCCAAGGAGGCGAGCGGTACTGGCAACATGAAGTTTATGCTCAACGGCGCTGTGACACTCGGCACAAGCGACGGTGCGAATGTGGAGATTCATGAGCTTGTAGGCGATGACAATATCTATATTTTCGGTGAGAAGTCTGAGCAGGTAATCGAGCACTATGCAAAGGCAGATTATGTCTCAAAGAGCTTCTATGAGAAGAGCAGTGTGATCAAGGAGGCGATTGACTTCATCACAAGTGAGGAGGTCGTAAAGGTAGGCAATCAGGAGCGTCTCAACAGACTCAAGAATGAGCTGATCAACAAAGACTGGTTTATGACCCTCTTAGACCTTGAGGACTATATCGCAACAAAAGACAAGATGTTTGAGGACTACAAGGACGAGGCGAAGTGGAAACGCATGATGCTTGTCAACATTGCAAAGGCAGGATTCTTCTCATCAGACAGAACGATCGAGGAATACAACAGAGATATCTGGAAACTGAGATAAGACGCTAATAATAGATAAGCATAAAAATAACCGCTCAACCCTGAAAAAGTTGCGGTTATTTTTATTATGCAACTATTAATTTTGGGCTAACCGTCTATAGGTATTGCCTTTTCATGTATACTATAACATATAATCAATCTAAAATCAACTCAAAAATTCATATTGTGACATAAACAGTTTGTAATACTCCCCCTTCTGGGCGAGCAGCTCCTCGTGCGTTCCAGCTTCAAGAATGTTTCCCTTATCGACATACATGATGCAGGAGGCATTCTTGATGGTCGAGAGACGGTGCGCGATGATGAAGGAGGTACGCCCCTCCAACAGTTTATTTAATCCCTTCTGCAATAATATTTCGGTTTCAGTGTCAATGCTGGAGGTCGCCTCGTCGAGAATCAGGATTGCCGGATTTTCGAGCAGTGCGCGCGCGAAGCTGATCAGCTGGCGCTGTCCTGCCGAGAGACGGCTTCCGCGCTCGTTCACCTGTGTCTGGTAGCCGTTTTCCATCTCCATGATAAAGTCGTGTGCGCATACTGTCTTGGCGGCGGCGATGACCTCCGCGTCCGTTGCGGTCAGATTGCCGTAACGGATATTGTCCATGATAGTCCCGGAGAAGATAAAGCTGTCCTGCATCATGATTCCCATCTGGCGGCGGAGGGATTTGAGTGTCACACGGGAGATATCGGTGCCGTCAATGAGAATGGTGCCAGAGTCTACGTTGTAAAAGCGGCTGATCAGGTTGACGATGGTGGACTTGCCGGCGCCTGTAGGGCCGACGATGGCGTAGGTGTCACCGGGATTTGCGGTGAAGCTTACTTTGTTGAGAATCTGTACGCCATCTTCGTAGCTAAAGCAGACATCCTGAAAGGCGACCGTGCCGTCGATGGGCGGCATCTCCACAGCGTCCGCGGCGTCTTTTACCTTCACAGGCTCATCAATTGTCTCAAAAATGCGCTCTAAGTAAGCGATGGCAGTGAGCAGTGAATTGTAAAAGGAGGCGAGTGTGTTGATCGGTTCCCAGAATCTTGAGATGTAGGAAGTAAACGCGATCAAGATGCCGACACTCACACCATAAATGTCACCGGAAATCCAACTGATGCCAATCACATAGATCAGGGCAGTGGTGACAGTGGAGATGGAATCTATGCAGGGCCACATGATGAAGTTGTACTTGACAGCGCGCATCCATGCACTGCGGTAACTGTCGCTGAGGTGGTTGAAAATAGATGTATTTTCACGCTCGCGCACAAAGGACTGCGTGACCCGGATTCCGTTGATGCTCTCTGCTATATAGGCAGTGAGGTTGGACTGCTTGTTGCTCTGAATCTGCCACGCGCGCCGCTGGCGCTTCTTGACGAAAATAATGACGCCGATGAGCACAGGGAGTCCGCACAGGCAGATCAGGGTGAGCCGCACATGAAGCAAAAACATGAATATCAAGATAAAAATCAGGTTGCACATGTCCGTGATGGTGTTGATGATACCGTTGGAGAGCAGGTCGCTCAGGCTGTTTACATAGTTGACCACGCGCACCTGTATCTTGCCGTGGGGACGGTCGTCATAGTAAGAGAACGGAAGCTCCTGCAAATGACAGAAGATATCAGCGCGGAGCTGGTGCACGATGGTCTGGCCGATGCGGCTGGTGATGCGTATCTTGAGACGGATACATACACAAGTGTACAGTACGATCACAAGGGACAGCAGTGTGATGATGACAATCGCCCGGATATTTTTTTCTGGAATATAGGTGTCCATGATCTTGCTGATAAACAGGGGAAAGAGCATGGTGAGTGCGGAGGCGGACAGCATGAGAAACAGCGCGAGTGCAAGCTGGCTTCGGTAGGGCTTCACATATTGAAAGACACGTTTTAACTGGTTTAAGTCAAATTTATCTTCGATCAATTCATCAATATCATATTTATTTCGTGCCATGTCTGCCGCCTCCTTTGCGTGTAGTCTGGCTGATTTCGCCAATGTATCGTTCATAGTCGCCATACTGATGGCGAAATACTGTGGCATAATAACCGTTATTTTGAAGAAGTGTATCATGTGTTCCCTGCTCCACGATCTTACCATCATTTAGCACCAGTATCAGATCAGCATCCTTGATGGAGGAGATGCGGTAGGCGACGATAAAGATGGTGCAGGCGTGGTCAATCTTGTTTAACTGTTGTTGGATATAACTCTCGGTCTCCATATCCACGGCGGATGTGGTGTCGTCGAGAATCAAGATCGAAGGCTGTTTTAAAAGCGCTCTTGCCAATGAGATGCGCTGCTTCTGACCGCCGGAGAGCCCGACACCTCGTTCACCGACAATCGTGTCATATCCGTCTGGCATCTCGCGGATAAAGCCGTCCGCATCTGCCATGATTGCAGCTTTCTGTACCTCCTCAAAGGGACAGTCGGGTTTGCTGTAGGCGATATTTCCCTCGACGGTATCCGAGAAGAGAAAGACATCCTGCATCGCCATACCAATATTCTGGCGGAGGTTGTAGAGGTCAAGGTCTTTTACATTTCTGCCGTCCACCAGCACTTCGCCGTCTGTGACATCATAGAAGCGGCAGAGCAGGTTCATGATAGTAGATTTGCCGGAACCTGTCGAGCCGAGGATTCCGACCGTCTGGCCGCTCTTTACGTTGAAGCTGACATTGTGGATAATGTCCTCGTCATCGGCGCTGTAGGAGACATTTCGAAACTCGACATCGCCTTGCAGCTTGCGGCAGGGGATTGCCTTTTTGGGGTGCTTGACGGCGGGCTCTTCGCTGTAGGTGGCATAGATTTTTTCTACGGAGGTCGTAAAGCGCTGAATGTCGTTGATGCGCCATCCGATTTGGCGCAGCGGGTTCATGAGCATCCACAGATAGCCGTTGATTGTCACGTAATTTCCAAGTGTCATACTGTCCTGAATGACCATGATGCTGCCGACAAGCATGAGTATCACCGTGAGCATGTTGGAGAGAAACTCAAATTGCGGCACGTACTTTGTCCAGATTTCAGCGGCGGCAAGCTCGGCATCCCTGTAGCCGTCATTTTCTTTATTAAATTTTCCGATTTCGTACTCCTCCTTGGAAAATGCTTTGACGACGCGGTTTCCGCTGACATTCTCCTGCACAAAGGTGTTGAGGGACGAGAACTGCTCGCGTATTTTCTGGAAGCAGGGACGCCCGTTTTTGGTCTGGCTCAGCGTCACAAGCAGCGCGAAGGGCAGCACCACGCACATACAGAGCGCAAGCTTCCAACTGACTGTAAAGATCATGACCAGCGCGAAGAAAAACAGAAAGACATTTTCATACACCTGATAGATCACAAAGGCGATAAAGTGCCGTATGGCATCCATATCCCCAGTCTGGCGGCTCAGCAAGTCCCCAGTCCGCTTTTTGTTATAGAAATTAAAATCCTCCTGCAAGAGCTTGCGGTAGACTGTATCCCGCATCGAGTACAGCACATCCTGCGAGCAGGTTTCAAAGATGACCTGCGACCAGTAGCGCAGCACGCCCCGAAGTATCGTGATGAGTATCAAAAGTGCGATCAGTCCCGGCAGCAGGCTGTAGTCTCCCGCGGTGATAACGTCGTCCACAATCGAGCCGGACACAATCGGCTTGACAATGGCGAGGACGGAGATGACCGTCACCAGCACAAGTCCCAGTGCCATACTTTTGTTGTGTTTTTTGAGAAAAGAGTAGAACCACCTCATAGCAGTCATGTTTTGCACCTCACTTTTCATTGGTATTGTGATTTACAGCTATTCAGTTCAGTATAATCTAAAACGGTAGAAAATGTAGTATAAATGAATACAATAATTGTCAAATTCTCTTAGGAATAGTTGAACAACATTATTGATGAGAATTTTGAACGATAATATTGTCGTATAGCGCTGTGGAGGCATTTTACTGAAAATTGCGAAAGAGGAAAATAGACATTGAAAAATAATGAAGATGAAAAGTGTATAAAGATAAATAATATGGAAACAATGAATTATATAGATTACACAAAGCCCAAAAAGAGTGTTTCTTTAAATTGACGAAAAGTGCCAAAAAACGGCAAAACGCTTTACTTTGAACATATAGTATACTATAATACCTGAAACGGAAGATACTGGAAAGCAGTGATCTTTTGTTTGATGCAGACAGGCATTGCCTGCGCACAGCGAATATGAAAAATATGTGTAGAAAGGACGTTGATATTATGAGAGAACGCAAAATCAAAATGACACCTGCGGAAGTTCAGAATTTCGTAAATGAGGCATCAAAGTGCGACTTTGATATCGATATTTCCTACAATCACTATATTGTGGATGCCAAATCCATTCTTGGCGTGATGGGACTGGATTTCCGTTCAATTCTGACCTTGCAGTACGCGGGGCACAATGACGAGTTTGAGCGCTATGTGAGCAGATTGGCCATAGCATAACAATTTCAAGATTCTAAAAAAGTACATTCAAAGCATTCGATTGACTCTCTCTGGAGGATGGGTTAAACTGTCATTTAGAGAGAGTTTTCATTTGAACAGACATTCGATAGATAAAGGGGATTTGAATGGAATTACGCGTATCAGTCCGTCAGCTTGTGGAATTTATACTGCGCGAAGGCAGTATCGACAATAGAAAATCGGGCGGCCCGGACACCGCGATGCAGGAGGGAAGCCGCATTCATAAGATGCTTCAGCGCCGCATGGGCAGTGACTATCACGCTGAGGCTGGACTAAAATATACATGGGTGTGCGCGGAGTACGACATTATAATAGAAGGAAGAGCAGACGGAATCATTGATTCCAACTGGGAGGCGCGCGCACAGGAGGATATAAAAAAGGAAAACAAGGTTGTCATTGATGAAATCAAAGGAACCTATCGGGATTTAAAGCGCATCACAACACCGGTGGGCGTTCATCTTGCACAGGCAAAATGCTATGCGTTTATGTACGCGTCGCAGCATCATCTGGACCAGATTGGCGTGCGCATGACGTACTGCCAGATTGAGTCGGAGGAGATAAAATATTTTCACGAGGACTTTACCTTTGAAGAATTACAAAGATGGTTTGAGGAGTTGATGCTGGAATATAAAAAATGGGCAGATTTTCAGTTTACATGGAGTACTGTCCGCACAGCCTCCATCAAGCAGCTTGCATTTCCCTTTCCGTACCGCGAGGGACAAAAAGAGCTTGTCACCTATGTCTATCAGACGGTCTATCACAAAAGGAAGCTGTTTTTGGAGGCGCCTACAGGGGTTGGAAAGACCATATCAACAGTTTTTCCCGCGGTGAAATCTATGGGAGAGGGCATGACGGAGAAGCTTTTTTATCTCACGGCAAAGACCATCACCCGCACTGTGGCACAGGAATGCTTCGGGCTTTTGCAGCAAAATGGACTGCACATCAAGACGATTGTACTGACGGCAAAGGACAAAATCTGTTTTATGAGACAGGGGGAGGCGGCAAAGGAGGAGGCAGAGTGCAACCCGGAGGCGTGCCCTTATGCAGATGGACACTTTGACCGCATCAACGATGCCATGTATGATTTGCTCACGCATGAGGAGAACTTTACAAGGGAAACTGTGCAGGCGTATGCGGCGAAACATCAAGTATGCCCGTTTGAGCTGAGCCTTGACATGAGCCTCTTTTCAGACGTGGTGATCTGCGATTACAATTATGTGTTTGACCCGCGGGTGTATCTCAAGCGCTTTTTTGCGGACGGACTCGGAAAACGGGACTATGTATTTCTGATTGATGAGACGCACAATCTGCTGGACCGCGGCAGGGAGATGTACAGTGCCGCGCTGCTCAAGGACTCCTTTCTAAGTACAAAGCGCCTGATGAAAGAGCTATCGCCTAAGATTGCAAAACTGTTAGACCAGTGCAACAGGGAGCTGCTTGTGATGAAGCGGCAGTGCGAAACCTATCGCAGAGAGGAGGCGATCGACGGCTTTGTGATGACGCTGAACCGTCTGTATGCGGCAATCGACGACTTCTTGGATGAATATGATACATTTCCAAATAAAAAAGAACTGCTGGATTTTTACTTCGAGGCAGCGCATTTTCTAAATATTTACGAAATCATGGACGAAAATTATGTGGTGTACAGCCAGCTTTTAGATGATGGGGATTTTATGCTCAAGCTCTTTTGCGTCAACCCAGCGCGGAACCTGCGGCAGTGTATGCAGAAGGGGCGGAGTACGATACTGTTCTCAGCGACGCTGCTGCCGATTCAATACTATAAGAAGCTCTTAGGCGGAGAGCCGTCAGACTATGAGGTCTATGCAAAGTCAACGTTTGATGAAAGGAAGAAGGCGCTTTTGATCGCAAATGATGTGACAAGCAAGTACAGCAGACGGAGCGAGGGCGAGTTTCTGCGCATTGCAGAATATATTTATAATATGGTTCGTCAGCGCCATGGTAATTATATGGTGTTTCTGCCGTCTCATCTGTTTCTGGAGCAGGTGTACCGCTGTTTTATGGAGGGGTTTTATGATGCAGGTTTTATGGAGTGCATTGTTCAGGAGGACCATATGAGCGAGGCAAAGCGGGAGGAATTTCTGCTTCGTTTTCATAAAAATCTGAACCAAAAAGAAAAACAAGCAGACACAACGGTTCTGCTTGGCTTTTGCGTCATGGGCGGAATCTTTTCGGAGGGCATTGATCTAAAGCATGACAGTCTGATCGGCGCAGTCATAGTCGGAACAGGCATTCCACAGGTAGGCTGTGAGCGCGAGCTCTTGAGACAGCATTTTGATGCGCAGGGGGAGAACGGTTTTGACTATGCCTACCGCTATCCGGGCATGAACAAGGTGCTTCAGTCGGCGGGGCGCGTGATCCGCACCGCGGAGGATATCGGCGTGGTGGCGCTGCTCGATGAGCGTTTTCTGGAGCCGCAGTACAGGCGCATGTTTCCGCGGGAGTGGAGCCAGTACGAGGTGGTGAGCGTGTCGGGAATCGCAGGGCGGCTCGAACAGTTCTGGAATGAGTGGCTGTAGGAAAAATCATTTATTGGATTGAATTGTAAAAATGAGTGTGTTATACTGAAAATTGTTTGAAACAGGATAAAATGGAGGTACAGTATGAAGATTGCAGTGGCAGGTATCGGATATGTCGGACTTTCCAATGCCATATTATTAGCGCAGCACAACGAAGTGACAGCGGTGGATATCTTTCAGGAAAAGGCAGATCTTATCAACAATAAAAAATCGCCGATTATCGACAGGGAGATTGAAGAGTATCTTGCAAACAAGGAGTTGAACCTCACGGCGACGACGGACGGTGAAGCTGCATACAGGGATGCGCAGTACATTATCATTGCGACGCCCACCAACTATGACCCGGACAGGAACTATTTTGACACGAGCTCGATTGAGGCGGTGATTGAGCTTGTCATGAAGGTGAACAAGGACGCCGTGATGATTATCAAATCGACGGTGCCGGTTGGCTATACAAAGTCTGTCAGAAAACGGTTTGGCATTGACAGGATTATCTTTTCACCCGAGTTTCTGCGCGAGGGAAGGGCATTGTATGATAATCTTTACCCGTCGCGAATTATTGTGGGAGAGCAGTCCGAGCGCGCCGAGGTGTTTGCTGACCTGCTGAAGCAGGGGGCGATAAAGCAGGATATTCCGACATTGTTTACAGATACGACAGAGGCGGAGGCGATTAAGTTGTTTGCCAATACGTATCTGGCGCTGCGCGTGGCATATTTTAATGAGCTGGATACGTATGCAGAGATGAGAGGTCTCAACACAAAGCAGATTATCGAGGGCGTTGGGCTCGACCCGCGTATTGGGAAGCATTATAACAACCCGTCTTTTGGATACGGCGGGTACTGTCTGCCTAAGGACACAAAGCAGCTAAGGGCAAATTACGAGAATGTGCCCAATAATATTATCTCCGCGATCGTGGATGCAAACCGGACGAGAAAGGATCATATCGCAGACATGATACTGGCAAAGAAGCCGCAGATTGTAGGGGTGTACAGGCTTACGATGAAAACGGACTCCGACAATTTCCGCCAGTCGTCCATACAGGGGATTATGAAGCGCATCAAGGCAAAGGGCGTCGAGGTGGTGGTGTATGAGCCGACATTAAAAGAGAGCCACTTTTTCCGCTCGAGAGTGATACAGGATTTTGCAGCCTTCAAAGAAATGTCAGACGTGATTATCGCGAACCGTCTGACGGAGGAATTAAAGGACGTGGAGGAGAAGATTTACACGCGGGATATCTACGGAAGGGATTAATTTTGCCTGTAGAAAAAATATAGTGAAACTGTCAAAAGAGCTTAGGATTTGCGTCGAAGAATCCCAAGCTCTTTTGTTGATTTTGCTGTAAAATAATGGAAATAATTCGGATAATTTCGCTAAAGTTTGAAGAATGTAAAAAATTTCCTTGCGTATTATGTTGCAAAGTGATATTATAAGTTTGTTCATTGGAAACGTTACCGACAACGTTACCGATAACGTTTCCAACAGGCAGAAGTTACAAATATTCATGTAGTGAGAAGAAATGAGGTATTTTTATGAAAAAAAAGTTATTAAGTGCAGTACTCAGTGCAGCGATGATGGCAGCCATGCTTACAGGCTGCGGCGGCGGTGATAATTCAACACAGGCACCGGCGGCAGATACGAAGACAAACGACGCTGCAAATGCAGATGACAGCGCAGACAATGCAGCCGACGCTGCGCAGGCAGATGACACACAGGCAGATGCAAGTGCAGCATCAGGAAGCGGCAAGGTTTATTATTTGAACTTCAAGCCAGAGCAGGCAGCCGACTGGGAGGAACTGGCTGCAACTTACACTGCTGAGACAGGCGTGGAGGTTGTCGTGCAGACTGCGGCTTCTGGTACATATGAGTCCACTTTAAAGTCCGAGATGGCAAAGTCTGAGGCACCGACCATGTTCCAAGTAAACGGACCGGTGGGACTTGCGACGTGGAAGGATTACTGCTATGATCTCTCAGGCTCAGAGGTTTATGGGCAGCTCACAAGCGATGAGTTTGCATTGAAGGACGGCGATGAGGTAAAGGGAATCGCATATGTGGTAGAGACATATGGCCTGATCTACAATGCTGATATTTTAAACGATTATTTTACAAAGGATTATGCGGTGGTGAAGAGTGTGGAGGAGATCAACTCCTTTGACAATCTCAAGGCAGTTGCAGACAGCATTCAGGAGAATGCAGACGATCTTGGCGTAAAAGGTGCATTCACATCCGCAGGCATGGATTCAAGCTCTGACTGGAGATTCAAGACGCATCTTGCAAACCTTCCGATTTATTATGAGTATCAGGCTGACGGCATCAGCTCGACAGAGGCGATCAAGGGTACTTACCTTGAGAACTACAAAAACGTGTGGGATATGTACATCACGGATTCTGTCTGCGCACCGTCAATGTTATCGAGCAAGACCGGTGAGGATGCAACAGCAGACTTCGCTCTGGGAGAGTCCGTTTTTTATCAGAACGGCACATGGGCGTATACGGATCTGAGCGCAAACGGTATGGAAGATGAATCCCTTGGAATGCTTCCTATTTATATTGGTGCAGACGGCGAGGAGAATCAGGGACTTTGCACAGGCAGCGAGAACTACTGGTGTGTCAACAAGAATGCGTCGGAGGAGGATATTCAGGCGACACTTGACTTTATGAACTGGTGTGTGACTTCCCATGATGGATGCGATACCCTGTCTTACGTGATGGGATTTGTATGCCCGTTCAAGGAGTTTGAGAACTATCCGGCAGCAAATCCGCTGGTAGGTATCGCAAATGACTATGTTTCAGCAGGCAAGACTCCGGTTGCTTGGACTTTCACGACAATGCCTTCTGAGAACTGGAAGAATGGTGTGGGAAGCGCCCTGTTAGAGTATGCACAGGGAACGGGCGACTGGTCCGCAGTGGAGAGCGCATTTGTTGACGGATGGGCTTCTGAATACGCGGCATCAAACAACTAATCAATGGATTTTGGGTGCAGCCGGAGGCATCTGGCTGCACCTTTTTTGCACAGGACATTTTCATATTTTTAATATTTTTTTATGAGATATTATATATAGAAAGGATGAGATTATGGATAAGGCGATCAAGAGATATTTCCCAATATTTGCACTACCGACGCTTCTGGCGTTCACCATCGGTTTTATACTGCCGTTCATACTGGGTGTCTATTTATCTTTTTGTGAATTTACAACCGTTACAGATGCAAAGTTTGTAGGTTTTAAAAACTATATCAGAATCTGGGGCGATGAGACCTTTACACACTCGCTCTGGTATACTGCACTGTTTACCATCGTGTCAGTGCTGGCGATTAATATCCTAGCCTTTGCAGTGGCAATGCTGCTGACAAAGGGGATCAGGGGAACGAATATATTCAGAACTGTATTTTTCATGCCAAACTTAATCGGAGGAATTATCCTTGGTTATATCTGGCAGCTAATCTTAAACGGCATTCTGGCAAACATGGAGCGCACGCTCACCTATAATTCCGCCTATGGTTTTTGGGGACTTGTCATTCTGATGTGCTGGCAGCAGGTCGGCTATATGATGATCATTTACATTGCAGGCATACAGAATATTCCGGGAGATTTGATCGAGGCGGCAAAGATTGACGGCGCGAACAACACACAGCTTTTGAGACATGTGACACTTCCGATGGTTATGCCTTCCATCACCATCTGTTCGTTCCTGACACTGACAAACTCCTTCAAATTATTTGACCAGAACTTAGCGCTCACTGCCGGTGAGCCGAGCAACAAATCAGAAATGCTCGCGCTGAATATCTACAATACTTTCTATGGCAGAAACGGATGGGAAGGTGTCGGACAGGCGAAGGCAGTAGTGTTCTTTATATTGGTGGCGCTCATAGCGATCGTACAGCTCAGAGCGACAAGAGATAAGGAGGTGCAGGCATAATGTCAGAGGTGAGAAAAGCAAAACACGGCGGATTGTTGACCGCATTATTTTCAATTATTTCAGTGATCTATGTCATGCCGATTATTATTGTATTATATAATTCGTTCAAGAAAAAAATCTTTATCAGCAAGAGACCATTTGCACTGCCGGACGGCAAATCTTTTGTGGGAATGGAAAACTACATCAGCGGTATTGAGAAGATCGAGCTTCCCAAGGCGTTTGGCTACTCGCTGTTTATCACCGTGGCGTCTGTGTTTGTGATTATCCTGTGTACTTCGATGTGTGCATGGTACATTACACGCGTGAAAAATAAGGTCACTTCCGCGATGTATATGCTGTTTGCGTTCTCAATGATTATACCTTTTCAACAGGGTTGTTTCACGAAGAATAATTGAAACTAATAGACACGGCATTTTTACGAGGGATATGGAAGCTATACATATTTTCCATATCCCTCGACTTTTTCGCCCTGTAGAGGTATAATATTTATATAATATAGGTATATGCTACCTATATAGAAAGGAGGATATTATGACAGCAGCAGAAAAAAGATACCCGGATTGGGTGCAGGAGCAGCGGACACGGGGAACTACAGTGAAAAAGAAAGGGGATACCTATTATCTCTATAAGCGGACATCCAGGCGCGTCCCCGGAAAGAAATACCCCCAGCCGGTAGATACCTATATTGGTATCATCACACCAGAAGGGGTCATAAAAAGCGGAAAGAAAAAAATATCCCTGAGCAGGCGTATGTATAAAGAACACGGAGTGGGGCTGCAGGAACTGCAGGTGCTGAAAAGCATTTACCTGCTGTACATTGGAAAAGAAAGGGCGGTATCAAAGATCAGCCCGGAACAGGAACAGTTGTTGGGAAAAACGGGAGTGGACCTTTCCATGTGCTGAAAACGGATTCCGGACAAAGCCGCTTGTGGAATATATGAGGGCGGTGCCGGACCCCAGGTGTGGCAGGGAAACAAAACATGACCATGCGGAAGTGCTGGTATGCCTGGTGGCCGGTTTCCTGGCGGGGAGGACGACCATACGCCGGAGCCTGAAATGGTGTAAAAAGCATTTGGAAGAATTGAGGGAATATCTTCCATTAAAGAATGGCATCGCCTCCCCATCCACAGCATGCCGTCTCCTGTCAGGGATCGATGAGGAACTGTTTGCGCTGGAATTCATGGAATGGATCGGGGAAATCATGGATACGAAAGGGATCCACCTTGCGGTTGACGGGAAGGCACTGCGGGCTGGAATGGAGAAAGTGAAGAATTTCCGGGCACCGATGATTCTGAATGCGGTGGATGCGGCAACGGGGCTGGTGGCAGCGCAGATGCCCATAAAGAATAAGGACTGTGAGATCAAAGCGATACCGGAGTTGTTGAAACTGTTGGATATCAAGGGAAGCGTCGTCACGGCAGACGCGGTGGGAACCCAGACGCAGATCATGGAACAGATCCTGTCCCAGGAGGGGCATTTTGTACTGATGGTCAAAAAGAACCAACCGCAGTCTTATGAGGAGATCGTAAAATATTTCGGGGAAATGTCAGAAGACCATAAAAGAACGAAGGAGGACGAGAACTACAGACCAAGATATCCCGGGATGCAGGAGAAATATGAAGAAATCAGCCGGAAGGAGAGGAACCGTGACAGACAGGAATACCGGTGGTACAGCGTATGCCGGGAATGCAGCCTCCTGACAAAGACGCAGAAAGAATGGCCCTTTGTAAAAACAGTGGGATTAGCCAGGCAGATACGGATACCAGTAGAAAGGGACGGGCAGGGAAACGACATTACGCCGGATATAAAAACTTTTCTGGAAAAAGGTTCAAGGCGGAGGCCGAAACCGGTCCAGGATGAAGAGACAGGGAAAGATATCCAGGAAACAGGGATGATCTCGGACATGGAACTGACAGCAGAAGAAATGGGGAGGATAAAAAGGGAACACTGGGCGGTTGAGAACCGTCTGCACCATGTACTGGATGATGCATTCCGTGAAGACAGGTCACCGGCAAAGAAATCAAAGCACAATCTGGCGCTGATCAGGAAGTTTGCCTATAACATCCTGCGGATAGCCATACTGTATGGTGACTGTGCGGAGATCATGACAGAAGCCATGGATGATTTCAGCGATGACCTTCTTTTGAGAAAGAAATATGTCTTCAGCGGAATTGAGAGTTTTTATTGATATAAAATAAGTATATAGGATTTGAAAAAAAGTGTAAATAAGATAGAGGGGATGTTTTGCGCATTTTTTCAGATGTGGACAACTGAAAAGAAAAAAAGCTGTGAAGGCGGCAGGATGTCCAGATTCCGAACAGACTGACAGCAAGTTCATAATAAATGATGTCGTTTGGAAGCCTTCGTGAAACAACCCTGACCTTTTCAAATGGTAATGTTTACATTATCCAAAATAGCTGATATACTACACTTAGGGAACCCTGTCGGCATCGTGATTGTGTATCTGGGATTTGGGGCAGGGCTTGCGGTCTTTATGTTCTGCGGATTTGTGAAATCCATTCCGCTAGAGATCGAGGAGGCTGCCATGATCGACGGCTGTACTCCGATTCAGACATACTTCAAAATTGTGTTCCCGGTGATGAAGCCGACGGCAATCTCCGTGGCAATTCTTGAAGCGATGTGGGTGTGGAACGATTATCTGCTTCCTTATCTCGTGCTGGACATCAAGAAATACAAGACCATTCCCATTGCAATTCAGTACCTGAAAGGCGGTTATGGTGCAATTGACATGGGTGCGATGATGGCGATGATTATCTTGGCAATTATCCCAATCATTGTATTTTATATCGCTTGTCAGAAATACATCATTGAAGGTGTTGTAGCAGGTGCTGTAAAAGGGTAATTGTTTAACGTATTGTGGAGAAAAGGAGATAGTTATGAGAAGAAGTGGCGTATTGATGCCGGTATCCAGCTTACCGTCAAGATTTGGAATAGGCGGCTTTTCGAAAGAAGCCTATGACTTTGTGGACTTTTTGGCAGCGTCAGGACAGTCGTTATGGCAGATTTTACCGCTGGGACCCACGGGATATGGAGATTCACCGTATCAGTCTTTTTCAACCTTTGCAGGCAGTCCGTACTACATCAGTCTGGATGCATTGATTGAGGAGGGGCTGCTCACGGAGGAGGAGTGCGCGTCGGTCGATTTTGGTAACGATACCAAGCGGGTAGATTACGAGAAGATCTATTATACGAGGTTCGAGCTTCTTCGAAAAGCGTTTGAGAGGGCGAATAGAAGCGATGATGCGGACTATAGCGCATTTGTCAAGGAGAATGAACTGTGGCTGAAAGACTATGCTATGTACATGGCTGTCAAAGACTCCTTGGGCGGTGTGTCGTGGATTGAATGGGACGAGGAAATCCGGCTCAGAAAGCCTAAAGCGATGAAAAAGTACGAGAAGGAACTCGCGGACGATATCGCATTCTATAGCTATCAGCAGTACCTTTTCTCAAAACACTGGAGTGCACTCAAGGAATACGCCAACAAAAAGGGGATTCAGATCGTGGGAGATATCCCGATTTATGTGGCGTTTGACAGTGCGGATACTTGGGCGAAGCCTGAATTGTTTCAGCTTGATCAAAAGAACGTGCCAACCGCGGTCGCAGGCTGTCCGCCCGACGCGTTCTCCGCGACAGGACAGCTCTGGGGAAATCCGCTGTATAGATGGGACTACCATGAGGAGACAGGCTTTGCGTGGTGGATGCAGAGACTTGCACACTGCTTTGACATCTATGACATTGTGCGCATTGACCACTTCCGTGGTTTTGACGAGTACTGGGCGGTGCCCTATGGCGACGAGACGGCAGAGAACGGCGAGTGGAAGCCCGGACCGGGCTACAAGCTCTTTGAGGTGATGAAGAAAACCCTCGGAAACCGTGCCGTAATCGCGGAGGATTTGGGCTTTTTGACGCCCAGCGTGCTAAAACTTGTGAAAAAGACAGGCTATCCCGGTATGAAAATCCTGCAGTTTGCCTTTGATGCCACGGGGGAGAGCGACTATCTGCCGCACAAGTATCCGAACAACTGTGTTGTGTACACGGGAACGCATGACAATGATACGGTAAATGGCTGGCTTGCTACATTGAACAAAAAGGATTTGGCGTTTGTCAAGAAATATGTCAATGCCAAGAGAACGCCGGAGCTGTGTGAGACGCTGATCCGGACTGCGCTGGGGTCTGTGGCAGACACGGCAATTATACCGATGCAGGATTATCTGGGGCTTGGAGGTGAGGCGAGAATCAATACACCATCAACATTAGGCGGAAACTGGGAGTGGCGCATGGAGAGGGATGCGTGCACAGAAGAGCTTTCGAAGCACATGCTGGAGCTGGCACGGATTTATGGCAGAACCGTTCGTGAGCGCAGCAGGAAAAAATGAAATAGAATCATCGACAGGGGTGGTGGAAGGTGTTTGAGCCGACAATTAAGGACATAGCCAAGCTATGCGGTGTGGGTGTCAGTACTGTTTCGAGAGCGATCAATGATCATCCGGATATCAATCCGGAGACGAAAGAGAAGATCATGGATACGATCAAGGAATATGGGTACATACCAAACAACAGTGCGAGAAATCTGAAACGGTCGGATGCAAAGGCGATTGCAGTGCTTATCAAGGGAATCGCGAACCCGTTTTTCACTAGTATGATCAAAGTGATCGAGCAGGAGTGCAAGCGAAAGCATTACGCGATGGAATTGTCTCATATTGAGGCGGACGAGGACGAAGTAGATGTGGCACAGAAGGTCGTCAAGGAGAAGCGGCTGCGGGGAATTATCTTTTTGGGCGGCCTGTTCTCGCATTCGGACGAGAAGTTAAAAAAATTAAGCGTGCCATTTGTGTTTAGTACAGCGGGCTCTATTCCTGAAAATATCAGCAGGAATGTCTATTCGAGCATCAGCGTAGATGACCGCAGGGAAAGTGCAAAGATTGTAGATTATCTGATCAGTCTGGGACACACAAGGATTGCAATTCTCGTGGCGGAGGCGGAGGAGCAGAGTATCGGTCTGCTGCGTCTGGAAGGCTACTGTGATGCGCTGAGGGCGCACGGGCTTGAGGTAAATCCTAAGCTCATCTGTGAGACGAAGGATGAACTAAATCACTTTTCCATGGAGAATGGATATCAGTCCACAAAGAAATTACTGGAGTGCGGCGAAGCCTTCACAGCGCTGTATGCAGTGGCAGATGCACTTGCCATCGGTGCGCTGAGGGCGCTGTATGAGGCGGGGCTGCGTGTGCCGGACGATATCTCACTGGCGGGGTACGATGGTATTGACATGGCAAATTATACAGTGCCAAGCCTGACGACGATGCGTCAGCCGGTGGAGGAGATGGCAAAGCACACGACGAGACTGCTGTTTGACATTATTGCAGGAAAGACACAACACCAGCATATTATATATGAGGCGGAACTCAAGATTAAAGAATCAACGAAAAGTTTACGCACAAAAAATCTCTGATAGATTAAATCTCTGATAGATTATCAGAGATTTTTTGTATTTTATGGTTTTTTTGCTGTCAAAAATGTTATATAATAAAAAAAACAACGGCAGGCAGGTTAAAACTGATAAAAGTAATAAAAGCGGAGGACTCGTCATGAATCAGAAAGTGATGGCTTTTAAGGAACATACATTGGCGAAAATTGAACCGATACTGGAGGGTATGCCGGGAGGGCTGTTTATGTACCGCGCAGATGAGACGGAGGAATTGTTGTACACCAACAGCGCTGTGCTGCGGATTTTTGGCTGTGAGACAGAGGAGGAGTTTCGCACGCTTACGGGATACACCTTTAAGGGTATGGTGCACCCGGAGGATCTCGACGAGGTGGAGCAGAGCATTCAGATTCAAATCGCAAACAGTATCTATGATTTTGACTATGTGGAGTACCGGATTATACAAAAGGACGGCACAATCCGCTGGATTGAGGACTATGGGCATTTTATGCACACAGAGATGTTCGGCGATATCTTTTATGTATTTATAGATGACAGTACAGAGCGGCTGAAAAACCGTATGAGCGAGCTGGAAAAGATGAATGAGGAGCTACGTAGCATCTATGCGAGAGAGACGCAGTACCGGAAGGCAATTCTGTATGATGCCATTTCTTTTTTTGAGGTAAATCTGACGCGGGACAAGTTCCTGTCGGCTTATATCCAGATGCCAGACGGACAGTTCAGGGACTTTTTTGAGTATTGGAAAATCCCGCCTTTTGAGAAATACTCAGAATATGTCCAATACTGGATAAAGGACATGAGTTCGGAGGAGTCCGAGGAGTATGCACGGTTTATTGATGCAGACCGGCTGATACGGTGCTACAGCAAAGGAGAGCTGGAGCAGACTTATGACGGCTGGATGACAGATGCGGCGGGGGACAGGCATCTGTATCACTATGCCTTTTTGCTGGGGCGGAATGAGTACACAGGCGATGTGGTGACAATGGCAATCACAAAGGATATGACAGAGCAGGTCCAGCGGCAGAATCTGCTGAAATCTGCACTGAATCAGGCACAGACCGCCAATATAGCAAGGACGACGTTTTTGCAGAACATGTCACATGATATCCGCACGCCAATTAATGCGATTATCGGATATACAGAGCTTGCCGAAAAACATTTGCCGGATCACGACAAGGTTGACTCTTATCTGAACAAAATCCGCGTGGCGAGTGAACAATTGCTTATGATCGTGAACGAATCGCTGGAGGTCACGCGCATGGAATCTGGCAAGGCGTATCTGGTGGAGAGTGTCGCAATGATAGACGATTTGCTGGCAGAGCTTGAGAAGGCGGTCAAGGAGCCTGTGGAGGTGAAATCCATACAGTTTACAATTGACAGCGCGAAGGTACAGCACAATGCGGTACATATGGATTTTCTCCGAATGAAGGAGATGCTGTTTCAACTGCTCGACAATGCCGTGAAATATACGGAGCCCAATGGCAGTGTGAAGCTGACGGTTGTGGAGAAGGAGATGAAGCTGAACCAGTATGCGCCGTTTCAGTTTATTGTGGAGGATAATGGCAGAGGAATTTCGCACGCCTTCAAGAAGGAGTTGTTTCAGCCCTTCAAGCGGGAGCGCAATACGACAATGAGCGGGGTGTTAGGGACCGGACTGGGGCTAAGTGTGGTGAAAAACCTTGTGGATTTGATGGAGGGAAGCATTGAGGTAGAGAGTGCGGAGGGAAAGGGGAGCAGGTTTCTTGTCAATTTGCTTCTGCGAGTTCACAGTGAGCCGTCCAAACAAGAACAGGAGATCGAGCTTTCTAAAAGAATCAATCTCAAAGGAAAACGGATTCTGCTGGTTGAGGACAATGAGATTAACTGTGAGATTGCACAGGAACTGCTCAGTGATGAGGGATATGTCGTTGAGACGGCCAACGATGGCAGCGTCGCGGTGGAGATGGTCAAAAATTCAGCACCGCAGTACTATTCGCTGATTCTGATGGATATTCAGATGCCAGTCATGGACGGGCATACAGCGACAAAGGCAATCCGCAGTCTGGAAGACAAGGAACTGGCACGGATTCCGATTATCGCGCTGTCGGCGAATGCCTTTGAGGAGGATTACAAAAGGTCCATTGAGGCTGGAATGGATGCGCATATCCCCAAACCGATTAAGCTCGAAGAACTCCAAGAAACCATCAGGAATGTTCTGACGCATTTTCACAAGTGATCAAAGGAGAAAAATTATGGATTTGAGTGTAATCATCTCTGCACCAAATATGCAGAGGTATATCGCGGCGTGCCTTCGGAGTGTCACCAGATGTCCAAGGGATACCATAGAAATGGAATGCATTGTCGTCCATCACAGCAGCACTGATGAGACTGCCGCCATTGTCAACCGGTATTTTGAGCGGGACAGCCGCATCAAACTGGTCAGGGCGCACGGGGGCATAGCGGATTTGCGCAGCGCGGGGATAGAGTCGGCGCGGGGAAGCTATATCTTATTTATGGAGGCATGCGACAGGCTGTGTGAGGACGCATGGGAGCAGCTTGAGGCGGCTGTGGAGGAGGAGTATGCGGATTTTGTGGCATTCAGCCACATCACGATGAACCGCAGGGGGAAGCTCAAGGCGCGGATGCTGCCCCTCCGCCAAGTGATTTCAACAGATGCAAAGGAGGCCAGAAGGCTGATGTATGTGGACGTTGTGCTGGGGAGCTGCTGCGGCAAGCTGTTTCGCAGCGATATTATCCGGGACAACCATATCACATTTCGAAACGATGTGCCGGGCAGTATGGATTTTTTCTTTGTAGTGGAGTATTTTGAGCATTGTGAGACTGTTCTGCTGACCAAGGCGATGATTTTGTACTGTATGCCGCAGGGCAGGCGTCAATTCCAAAACTACAGCATGACAGAGCGTCTTGGTTTTCTTGGCGAGTTGTATGACTTTCATATGAACGCCGTGAGACGCTGCAATGACCGCACATTGGAGGAGGGGGCGCAGGTGCATTATCTAAAGGTGCTGTCAGCATTGTTTGCAGAGTACGCAGACCTGTACCGCCACAACCAAAAGGCGCTGGCGGAGAATTACCAGAAGGCGCTGGCAGACAGCACGGTGCAAAAGATTCTCAAAGGGGTGGACGCGCGCAGGCTCCGCTTTGCAATCAAAAAACATGAGTACCGTCTGTTCAGGGGCGGAAACACAGAACGGCTGAGGAGATATTTTTCATTGAAGGCAGGAATGGGTGCAGGGAAAAGGCGGATTCGGACTGTCAAAACAGGGGCAATGCTGCTTTGTATGATGCTGTCTGCCAGCGGCTGCGGCCAGAAGCCAGAAAATAAAAATATTGCTTCTGGCATGGAGCTGGTAGAGCAGTATGACTTTCAGGGCGCGATGTCCTTTTTCGAGCAGGCGCTTTTAAACAATGAGGATTTCGAGCTTGCCTACAGGGGGCAGGGGATTGCCTGTATGGGACTGGGCAATTATGCAGACGCGGAGACCGCGTTTCTCAAATCAATCGAGAATGCAGGGAGACAGCTCACCGCGCTAGAGTATGATACGAACTATTATCTGGCATCTGCGTACATGAAGCAGGGCAAGTATGCACAGGCGGAGGAAATCTACTCGGCAGTGCTCGCGCTCAAAAAAAAGGAGATGGATGCGTATTATCTGCGCGCCTGCGCGCGCCTGCGGCAGAACCGGTATGACGAGGCTGTGGCCGACTTTGAGCAGGCGTTTTCCTTTGATAAGGATAACCTGGAGCTCCTGACGGATGCCTATGTGGAGATGCAGGCGGCGGGATTTGGCGAGCAGGGGCAGACATATTTGAAGGAATTTATGGCGGAGAAGGAGAAAAAGCTGTCAGAGGGTGAGCGCGGCATTCTGTATTATTATTTGGGGGACTATGAGAATGCGCGGATTTATCTGGATTCGTCCATCAGCGGAAACGACTCCAAACTCTCGTTAATTTTAGGGCAGACTTACGAAAAACTTGACAATAAGAACTATGCGGCGATCGTATACCAGAGCTATCTGGACGCCAATGAACCGAATGCGGCGATTTACAACAGCCTCGGTGTCTGCCTGATGCAGCAGGAGAAGTATGAGGAGGCAGTCAAGGCGTTTGAGAGCGGCATCGGTATGGGCGCCTCGGATTATTTGCAGGAATTAAAGTTTAATATGATCGTCGCCAATGAGTATTCGGGGGACTTTGCACAGGCGAAGAAGCTGATGCAGGAGTACTTGCAGGCATATCCTGATGACGCGCGGGCGAAAAAAGAAAACGAATTTTTAAAAACGCGCTAAATTGCCAAAACACTAGATATTGTATTTAGATCGAAACAAACACATGATATTTAGTAGTGTTCGATTGACTTCGATTTTCCAATCTGCTATGATTTATTCATCAATGCTTTGGTGTGAAAAGCAAATGAATAGGCGAAGGAGTTTTCGAGATGGTTCAAGTTATAAAAAGAGATGGCAGTGTGGCAAAGTTTTGTCTGGACAAAATCAGCGGGGCGCTGGTCAAGGCGTTTGAGGCGACGCAGATGCAGTATGACCAAGATATCATTGATCTGCTTGCGCTGCGGGTGACAGCGGATATACAGGGCAAGATGAAGGACGGCAGTGTCCATGTGGAGGACATTCAGGACAGTGCGGAGAAGGTGTTGGAGCAGGCTGGCTATACGGATACAGCCAAGGCGTTTATCCTGTACAGAAAGCAGCGCGAGCGGATGCGCAACATGAAGTCTACGATACTCGACTACAAGGAGGTCGTGGACAGCTATGTGAAGGTGGAGGACTGGCGCGTGAAGGAAAACTCGACGGTTACATACTCTGTGGGCGGGCTGATATTGTCCAACTCGGGGGCAGTCACCGCAAACTACTGGCTCTCTGAAATCTATGATGAGGAGATTGCCAGCGCGCACAGAAATGCGGATATCCACATTCATGACCTCTCGATGCTCACGGGGTACTGTGCAGGCTGGTCGCTGAAACAGTTGATTCAGGAGGGGCTTGGCGGGATTACAGGCAAGATCACCTCGGCGCCGGCAAAGCATTTGTCCGTGCTCTGCAACCAGATGGTCAATTTTCTGGGAATTATGCAGAATGAGTGGGCGGGCGCGCAGGCATTCTCCTCCTTCGACACCTACCTTGCACCCTTTGTAAAAGCGGACCATCTTGCGTACAGCGAGGTGAAAAAGTGTATTGAAGCGTTTATTTACGGGGTGAATACGCCGAGCCGCTGGGGCACGCAGGCGCCCTTTAGCAATATCACGCTCGACTGGACGGTGCCCAGTGACCTTGCCAGACTTCCGGCGGTGGTGGGCGGCAAAGAGATGGATTTCACGTACGGGGACTGCAAGGCGGAGATGGATATGGTCAACAGGGCGTTTATTGAGACCATGATCGAGGGCGATGCCAACGGCAGAGGCTTCCAGTATCCGATTCCGACATATTCGATCACGCGGGATTTCGACTGGTCAGACACCGAGAATAACCGCCTGTTATTTGAGATGACTGCAAAGTACGGGACACCGTATTTTTCAAACTATATCAACTCCGACATGGAGCCTTCGGATGTCCGCAGCATGTGCTGCCGGCTCCGTCTGGACCTGCGCGAGCTGCGCAAGAAAACAGGCGGCTTCTTTGGCTCAGGAGAAAGCACTGGGAGTGTGGGGGTTGTCACAATCAATATGCCGCGCATCGCGTATCTTGCGTCAGATGAGGCGGATTTTTACAGAAGGCTTGACAGGCTGATGGACATTAGCGCACGCTCGCTCAAAATCAAGAGAAACGTGATCTCAAGGCTTTTGGAGGAAGGGCTGTATCCGTATACAAAGCGGTATCTGGGCAGGTTTGACAACCATTTTTCGACGATTGGGCTCATCGGCATGAATGAGGCGGGGCTCAATGCAAAATGGCTTCAAAAAGATCTCTCGCACAAGGAAGCACAACAGTTTGCAAAAGAAGTGCTAAACCATATGCGTGAACGTCTTTCTGATTATCAGGAGCAGTATGGCGACTTGTATAATCTCGAGGCGACGCCGGCGGAGAGCACGACCTACAGGCTTGCAAAGCATGACAGGGAGAAGTGGTGTGACATCATTACCGCGGGCCATGCGGGGGACCAGCCATATTATACAAACTCCTCCCATCTGCCGGTGGATTATACGACCGATATCTTTGATGCGCTCGACATTCAAGACGAGCTTCAGACGCTCTATACTTCTGGGACAGTGTTCCATGCGTTTCTGGGAGAGAAGCTCCCGGACTGGAAGGCGGCGGCAAATCTGGTGCGGACGATCGCAGAGCATTACAAGCTGCCGTATTATACGATGTCCCCCACATACTCGGTCTGCCGCGAGCATGGCTATCTTGCAGGAGAACAAAAGACCTGTCCTAAGTGCGGCAGTGTGACGGAGATTTACAGCCGCATCACAGGCTACTACAGACCCGTACAGAACTGGAATGACGGCAAGCTGCAAGAGTATCAAAACAGAACAGAATACCGGATTGGGAATCTGGTCAGGAGCGTAGCGCCGCACAGCAAGAAGCGCGAGGAAGCATTGTCAGAGGCAGTACCTTCGGAAAAAAATAATACCTATCTGTTTACGACAAAGACCTGTCCAAATTGCAGTCTGGCAAAAAAATACCTGCAAAATGTGGACTATACCATCGTAGATGCCGAGGAAAATATGGACCTTGCAGTCCGTTTTGGCGTCAGACAGGCACCGACTCTTGTAATTGTTGCTGGACAATCAGAGCAAAAGTATGTTAATGTATCTAATATAAGGAAATATGCAGAACTTTTAAAAGCAGAATGATAAAACAATAGGAGTGGGGAACATGATTGATAAACTCATTGAAAAAATTCAAAAGACCGGTGCGCCGATCGTGGTGGGGCTCGACCCGATGATGAAGTTTGTGCCGGATCACATCAAAAAGACTGCATTTACACAAAAAGGTGAGACGCTTGAGGGGGCAGCGGAGGCAGTCTGGCTGTACAATAAGGAGATTATTGACAAGACGTATGATCTGATTCCGGCAGTCAAACCGCAGATTGCGATGTATGAGCAGTTTGGAATACCGGGGCTTTGCGCGTTCAAGCGGACAGTTGCGTACTGTAAAGAGAAAGGGCTTGTCGTGATCGGCGATATCAAGCGGGGCGATATCGGCTCGACTTCTGCGGCGTATGCAGCAGCGCATCTTGGAAAAGTGCAGGTGGGCAGCAGCCTGTGTGCGGGCTTTGACGAGGATTTTGTGACAGTCAATCCCTATCTGGGCTCAGACGGGGTACAGCCCTTTATTGATGTCTGCCGGGAGGAACAAAAGGGGATTTTTGTGCTGGTAAAGACCTCGAATCCAAGCAGCGGCGAATTTCAGGACCGCATGGTAAGCACTGGAGGCATCACTTTTTCAGAGCAGGCTTTGTATGAGCTTGTCGGCATGAAGGTGGAAGAGTGGGGCGGACAGCTCATGGGCAGGAAGGGCTACAGCAGTGTGGGCGCAGTGGTTGGCGCGACGTATCCCGAGCAGGGAAAGGTGCTGCGCAAAGTCATGCCGCACGCTTTTATTCTTGTGCCGGGGTATGGTGCACAGGGCGCATCTGGAAAAGACCTGATACACTTTTTTGACGAGAACCGGCTTGGTGCGATTGTCAATTCTTCAAGAGGAATTATCGCAGCATATCAGAATGAGAAGTACAGCGCATTTGGCGCAGAGAATTTTGCAGATGCATCCAGACAGGCAGTGCTGGATATGATTGCAGATATAGATCAGGCGTTTGCAAATGCCGGCAGATAAACAGATACGGAGGTAAAGGGGAAATGGAACAATACAAGAAAGAATTTATTGAGTTTATGGTGGACAGCAATGTGCTGCGGTTTGGTGAGTTCACGCTAAAGAGCGGGAGAAAGTCCCCCTTTTTCATGAACGCAGGTGCCTATATCACAGGCTCCCAGCTAAGGCGGCTCGGCGCATACTATGCGCAGGCGATCCATGACAATTACGGCACGGATTTTGACGTGCTGTTTGGCCCGGCGTACAAGGGCATTCCGCTCTCGGTGGCAACGACGATGGCATTCAGTGAACTCTACGGCAGGGATATCCGCTACTGCTCAAACAGGAAGGAGATCAAAGACCACGGCGATGTGGGAATCCTTCTTGGAAGCGATCTCAATGACGGGGACAGGGTTGTGATTATTGAAGATGTCACCACTTCTGGAAAATCCATCGAGGAAACCTTTCCAATACTAAAAGAGCAGGCAAATGTGGACGTGGTGGGACTGATGGTGAGCTTAAACCGTCAGGAGCGCGGCAGGACACAGAAGAATGCGCTCGCAGAAATCAGGGAGGTATACGGGATTGAGACGGGCGCGATCGTCACGATGGAAGAGGTTGTCGAACACTTGTACAATAGAAAATATAATGGCAGGGTGCTCATTGATGATAAGATGAAAGAAGCGATTGACACCTATTATGCCCAGTATGGCGCAAAATAAGAAACGGGGGATCAAGATGGACGAGAGGATTTATAAGACGATGGGGCGTTCGGGTGCGCTCTCGATTGTGCTGGGGGTGGTATCCATTGTCGTGGGATTGACGAGCGGCGTGATGCTTCTAATCAGCGGCGGCAGGCTTCTGACCGGCAAATCAAAGATATTATTTTAGGACAATTCCTTAGCAGGGTGGGCATTTCAGACGGAATGCCCATTTCCCATGCAGATATAGCGGGGGGATTTGATGTTTAAGATATTTGGCAAGGAAGGATATATTTTTACAGATAAGAAAAATCCCAAGTGGGGGATTATGTCGTCCATACTGGGGCTGATCGCCGGTGTTTCCGTCTGTCTGGCGGTGCATCTGACCTATCTGAACGGAGGGACTGCCTTCATGCAGTATGGCGCGGTCGTGCTGCTTGCCATGATCTATGCGGCGGCAGGGCTGGCTTTGGGAATACGTTCACTGACAGAGAAGGATATTTTCAGAGTGTTTCCGATTATAGGCATTTTATTAAATGTGGTGACGATGGCGGCAAGTGGTATAATATTATATTTAGGAGTGAGTTAGAGATGGATATTATAGAAGAGAGATATGCGCTTTCCTGCGGCAGAGTCAGAGAAATTGCGGCATTGCAGGATGTGGCGCTGGATTATAAGGATTATTTCAAAAAGACGGCAGATTTTATCCTGCTGGTGATAGATACTTGTGATAACAAAGCGAAGAAAAAAAGCTTGGAGGAGCTGCGGGCGCAGAACAAGGCACTGTACGAAGATATCTGCGGCACGAACTATGAGCGCAGCTATGCCAATCCGGCATTTGCCTGTGAGAAGTTTGGCCTTGAGATGGGCAGGCTGCTCTCGTTTTTGTACACAGAGATGCGGGCGATGATTCCGTGTGCTTTTGAGTCCGACTATGAGGGCATGGTCATTCGCATGGAGCTGTTTGTGGAGATTTATAATGCGTTTGCCTATCTCGAATCCGAGACAGAGCTGCTCACGCTGCCGGAGGAGACGGCAGTGCCGAGCGTAGATGATATACGGGATACAATGTACTGGTTTGTGAGTGATTATTCAGAGAATGCTTACCGTGAAAAGATGGGCAAGCTGGTTGATCCAGATTTTGATTTTGCTGTCAGAATCGTGATGGACAGTGATTTGAACGATTTGTCATATTTATACCAGTACGGGGAGTATGTGTCACCAGAGATCGAGGAGATGGCGCGGTATCTAAATTCACTGCCGGAGAACCGCATTCAGCTCATGGCGGACACGTACACAGAGGGGTACCGTCTGGGATTCGTCAAGGCACATATAGATCTGAGCACGAAGCAGACAGTGGACCTTCATTATATGCTGGGCTTTGAGCGCGTGGTGCGGGCAGCAGTCAAAAATTTTGAGAAAATGGGACTGAATCCGACGATTTACAGATGCCTGAACACCATTTTTAACAAATCTGTCGTTCGCAAAAGGGGTTATTTTGGTGCGGATGCCAGCAAGCAGTTTTTGTACGACCACAAGGACGACAATGCACTGTTTCTGGACAAAAAACTGATGAACAGGAAACTAGAAGTACTCCGCCTTGCGTGTGAGCAGGTGAAGGAGAAGGCTTGCGTGTATGCAGGCCCCGCAGTGATCGAGGTGTTTGGCGAGTGCCCGTTTGCGCCGGCGCCCAAAAATGAAGTATGTAAGCTCAGCCCGGAGCAGCAGAAAATGTCCGTAGAATTGCAGGGGGCATCACAGGATATTCTCAGCAGCTATATCAATTACGAGGAGCGGAGTTTTACGATTATCGCTTTCCCTGTTCCGAACATCGGAGCGCATTTTACAGAGATATTTGATGAGACCATACGGTTAAACACATTGGATTATAAGACGTATGAGCGCATACAGGCGACGATCATCAACACGCTGGACAAGGCGTCTTATGTGGAAATCAAGGGCATGAAGGGGAATAAGACTGATCTGCGCGTTGCGCTTTACCCGCTCGAAAATCCCGATAAGGAATCTATTTTTGAAAACTGTGTTGCCGATGTCAATATTCCAGTTGGGGAAGTGTTCACCTCACCGGTGCTTGAGGGCACAAACGGCAAACTTCATGTCAGCCGCGTATTTTTGAATGAACTCGAATACCATGACTTAGAGATTGATTTTCAAGATGGCATGACGGCGGCATACACCTGCAAGAATTTCGAAGATGAGGAGAAAAACAAGGCGTATATAAAGGAAAATGTACTGCACAACCACGATGCGCTGCCGATGGGAGAATTTGCAATCGGAACCAACACGACAGCCTATATGACTGCCAAAAAGTATAATATCGCCAATCTTTTCCCAATCCTGATCGCCGAAAAGACAGGACCGCATTTTGCAGTGGGAGATACCTGTTATTGCAGAAGCGAGGAAGTCAGGGTGTACAACGAGGACGGAAAGGAGATCGTGGCAAAGGATAACGCCATCTCTGTCCTGAGAAAGACAGACCCGTCCAAGGCATATTTTGCATGTCATACGGATATCACCATTCCTTATGACGAGCTGGGGTCCATCACAGCGTATGACAAGGCAGGCACGGCGTACACGATTATCGAGAACGGCAGGTTTGTGCTGGAGGGCACGCAGGAGCTGAATGCGCCGTTTGAGCATTGAGAATTATGAAAATTTGTCAAAATTTAGAAGAATTTATTGACATATGAAGGTATTGTTTGTACTCTATAAGAGATTGAAGAAAAGGAGGAGTGTTATGGCACAGGTTGGTATTGTAATGGGGTCTGATTCAGATATGCCCATTATGGCGAAGGCGGCGGAAATCTTAGATGAGCTGGGCATTTCCTATGAGATGAGGATTATCTCAGCCCACAGAGAGCCGGATGTGTTTTTTGAGTATGCAAAGACTGCGGAGGAGAGAGGCTTGAAGGTGATCATTGCCGGGGCGGGAATGGCTGCCCATCTGCCGGGCATGTGTGCGGCGATTTTCCCATTGCCCGTGATTGGCATCCCGATGCACACGACATCGCTTGGCGGCCGCGATTCACTGTATTCCATTGTGCAGATGCCATCAGGCATTCCAGTGGCGACCGTGGCAATCAACGGCGGTGCAAACGCGGGACTTTTGGCGGCAAAGATTCTTGCGGTATCAGATGACAGCCTGCTTGCAAAATTAAAGGAGTACAGTGCGAAACTCAAGGCGCAGGTTGAGGCAAAGGACGCAAGACTTCAGGAAACTGGCTGTCAGGAATATTTGAAAAAGTAAACAGAATGAAGGAGGAAATTATGGATTACAAGAACGCAGGTGTTGATATAGAAGCCGGATATCAGTCTGTTGAGCTGATGAAGAACTATGTAAAAGAGACGATGCGCCCGGAGGTGCTCGGCGGAATCGGCGGGTTCTCAGGGGCTTTTTCACTGGAAAAGATCAAGAACATGGAAAAGCCGACGCTTGTCTCTGGGACAGACGGGGTTGGAACGAAAATAAAGCTGGCATTTTTGATGGACCGGCATGACACAGTCGGCATTGACTGTGTGGCAATGTGTGTCAATGATATTGCCTGTGCAGGCGGTGAGCCATTGTTTTTCCTTGATTATATTGCGTGTGGAAAGAATGAGCCCGAGAAGATTGCGACGATTGTCAAGGGGGTGGCTGAGGGCTGCAAGCAGTGCGGCGCAGCGCTCATTGGCGGCGAGACCGCAGAGCATCCGGGGCTGATGCCCGAAGATGAATACGATCTTGCAGGGTTTGCAGTCGGTGTGGTTGACGAGAAGGAACTGATCACAGGGGCGGATCTCAAGGCGGGAGATGTGCTGCTTGGCATCGCGTCAAGCGGGGTGCATAGCAATGGATTTTCCCTTATCAGAAAAGTGTTTGAGATGACAAAGGAAAGTCTGAATACGTACTATGAAGAGCTGGGCAGGACACTTGGGGAGACGCTGCTTGAGCCGACGATCATCTATGTCAAGGCATTAAAGAACATTAAGGACGCCGGTGTCACCATCAAGGCATGCAGCCATATCACAGGCGGCGGTTTTTATGAGAATGTGCCGAGAATGCTGCACGACGGTGTACATGCTGTCATTCACAAGGACAGTTATGAGGTGCCGCCAATCTTTAAGCTGTTGCAGGAAAAGGGCGGAATCGAGGAGCATATGATGTACAACACGTACAATATGGGCATAGGCATGATTGTCGCCGTCGAGGCTGAAATGGTGGACAAGGCGGTGCAGGCTGTACAAGATGCCGGAGAGACATGTTTTGTCATCGGTGAGATCAAAGACGGCGAAAAAGGAGTAACAATATGCTGAGAGTATGTGTGTGCGTGTCAGGCGGCGGCACCAATTTACAGGCTATTATAGATGCCATAGATGCGGGCAGGATTACCAATGCGCAGCTTGTCAGCGTGATCAGCAACAACAAGGGCGCCTATGCGCTTGAGCGGGCAAAAAATAAAGGGATAGACACTGCCTGCGTGTCGCCGAAGGACTATGAAAACAGAGCGCTGTTTAACGAGGCGTTTCTGCGGTGCGTGGACGAGGCAAGACCCGATTTGATCGTGCTTGCGGGATTTTTGGTGGTGCTTCCCCCAGCGATGATCCAGCGGTACGAGGGGCGCATCATTAATGTTCATCCAGCACTGATTCCTTCTTTTTGCGGGAAAGGCTATTATGGACTGCGGGTACATGAGGCGGCTTTGGAAAGGGGCGTCAAGGTGACGGGCGCCACCGTTCATTTTGTAGATGAGGGGACTGACACAGGGCCGATTTTGTTGCAGAAGGCAGTGGAGGTACTGCCCGGTGATACGCCCCAAGCGCTTCAGCAGCGTGTGATGGAACAGGCAGAGTGGGTGATACTGCCGCAGGCGATTCATATGATAGCGAACGGACAGGTCGATGAGTTGTCCGGTGATTTATATAGAAAGGACAAAATACCAGAATGAAAGTTTTAATCGTAGGAAGCGGCGGACGGGAACATGCGATTGCCACGAGCGTTTCCAAAAGCCCAAAGGTTGACAAAATCTACTGTGCACCCGGCAACGCCGGAATTGGGCAGATTGCGGAGTGTGTGGCGATTGGCGCGATGGAGTTTGACAAACTTGTCGCCTTTGCGGTCGAGCAGCAGATTGATCTCACGATCATCGGCATGGATGATCCCTTGGTGGGCGGCGTGGTCGATGCGTTCGAGGCTGCTGGGCTGAGAGTGTTTGGACCGCGGAAAAATGCGGCGGTTCTTGAGGGCTCTAAAGCGTTTTCCAAGGATTTGATGAAAAAGTACCATATTCCGACGGCGGCATATGAGAATTTTGAGGACGCCGGGCAGGCGCTTGCCTATCTGGAGACTGCGCAGTTTCCAATTGTGCTGAAGGCGGACGGTCTGGCGCTCGGGAAGGGCGTGCTGATCTGCAATACACTGGAGGAGGCAAGGGACGGTGTCCGCTCGATCATGCTGGACAAACAGTTTGGCACGGCGGGAAACCGCATGGTTATCGAGGAGTTTATGACGGGCCGCGAGGTGTCCGTGCTGTCTTATGTAGATGGCAGGACGATCAAGACCATGACTTCCGCGCAGGACCACAAGCGCGCAAAGGACGGCGACCAAGGATTGAATACGGGCGGCATGGGAACATTTTCGCCAAGCCCGTTCTACACGGCGGAGGTGGATAAGTACTGCCAAGAGCACATTTATCAGGCGACAGTGGATGCGATGGCAGCAGAGGGCAGGCCATTTCAGGGGATTATCTTCTTTGGCCTGATGCTGACGCCAAACGGACCAAAAGTGCTAGAATACAATGCCAGATTCGGCGACCCGGAGGCGCAGGTCGTGCTTCCCCGCATGAAAAATGATATCATTGATGTCATGGAAGCGTGTATTGATGGGAAACTTGACACGGTTGATCTCCAGTTTGAGGACAATGCAGCAGTCTGCGTTGTGCTTGCAAGTGACGGCTATCCTGTCAGCTATGAAAAGGGGCTTGAGATCAGAGGGCTGGAAAACTTTGACAACAAAGAAGGGTATTATTGTTTCCACGCGGGCACAAAACTAGATGCGGACGGCAGATTTGTCACAAACGGAGGACGCGTGCTGGGCGTGACGGCAAAGGGTGCTGATTTGAAAGAAGCACGGGCGAACGCTTACGCGGCGGCGGCGTGGGTTGACTTTGACAATAAGTATATGCGCCATGATATCGGAAAAGCGATAGATGAGGCGTAGACGGGGAGTATAGAGATGAAAGAGAACAGAAGAAACAGGTTTAAGCACATTGCAGCATCTATCGTGTTGCTGTTTTGCATGGTAATGAGCATCGGTATGATCTGTTTTGCCGATGAGCAGGGAACAGTAATTGTGGAAAGTGCAAGAATCAGGGCAGCGGCAGATCAAAACAGCGAGCAGCTCGGAAGCGTGGCGAAGGGCAAGACGGTTGATATCATAGGCCAGACGACGGGCACGGACAAACAAGTGTGGTATCAGGTTTATGTAGATGCAAACACCAAGGGGTATATCAGGGCAAATCTGATAAAGCTCAAGGACGGAGCGTCGTTAAAGACTGTTGACGGGGGGGCAAGTTCTGCGGGGACAGATACCGCTGCGCCGCCAGACACCGCTACAGATACCAAAAAAGCAGTAGTGATCAACAAGGCAAATATCCGCAAAGAAGCCTCCGCAGACAGTGAGCTTGTGGGAACCCAAAACCGTGGAACGGTTCTGACGATAAAGGGCGAAACGACAGGCAGCGATAAGATGAAGTGGTATCAGGTGTCTTTTACATATCAGGAGAAAGAAGTGACAGGATATGTCCGTTCAGACTTGGTGACATTTGAGAATGTGCCCTCTGACCCGGCGTCCTCTGAGATTAACGGTGAGGTCAATCCTGATGAGCCGCAGCCGGAGGAAACCGCGCCAGAGCCAGAACCGCAGCCGGACGAGCAGCCAGAGCCAGCTCCGCAGCCAAGCACCTTCCAGCCGATCAATGTGGAGGAGGAGCCGCCTTATGTGATGCAGGGATTTAAGGAGTTTAAGTTCACGCTGCCAAATGACGGGCAGGAGTATAAAGGCTATCAAAATGAAGCAGGGTATATTATCTGCTACGCACAGATGCCGACCGGTGAGCAGGGCTGGGCACTTGTGAATATCTCTATGGGAATCTGCCAGCCATATGTCTATGCGATGGAAGGGATAGACATACCGACACGGGTGCCGGGTGGGCTTGTCTCCGTCATTGTGTTAGTTGTGATTATCATTATACTGGTGGCAGTGATCGGCTTGCTGCTGCTAAAATCCAGAGAGCACAGTGTCTCTTACAAAGGCTATGATGACGACGATGAGGATTCGGAGGATGACATCGAGGACTTGGAGGAGATGGAGGAGGAACCGCAGCCAATCAGGCGTCCGCAGTCCGCAGGCCCGCAGCCGGTGAGACGCCCGCAGCCGGGCGCAGGGCCGCAGCCAATGAGACGCCCGCAGCCGGGGCCATCAGGCGCAGCGATGCCGCAGGGGGGACAGCCGATGAGACATCCGCAGTCCGGCGCAGGGCCGCAGCCAATGAGACGCCCGCAGCCGGGGCCGGCACCGCAGGAGCCACAACCCGCAAGGCGTCCGCAGCCGGGCGCAGGACCATCAGGCAGCGGTGCGAGACCACAGCCGGGACAGGGGCCGCAGCCCGCAAGGCGTCCACAGGGAAGCCCGCAGCCCGCAAGACGCCCGCAGCCGGGCGCAGGACCGCAGCCCGGACAGGGATATAAGGCAAAAAATCTTCTGGAAGATGAAGATATGGATTTTATGGATATAGAATAGAGCGTATAAGATAAAAGGACTTGTCTGGACAGAATTGTCAGACAGGTTCTTTTTAAAAAACTCTTGTATACACAAGTTCATTGTGCTACAATCTATATAACAGCAGGTGAAGGAGTGTAGATAGTTATGTATATAGAGATTGATTTTAACAGTGACGAAGCTCTTTATCTACAGCTGCGCAATCAGATAATTATCGGGATTGCCACGTCTCAGTTTCAGGAGGGGGACACGCTTCCCTCGGTGAGACAGCTTGCGGATACAATCGGCATTAACATGCATACTGTAAATAAGGCATATTCTGTTCTAAAACAGGAGGGCTTTGTGAAGGTGGACAGGAGAAAAGGCGCTGTGATTGCCATAGATATTGACAAAATGCAGGCGAAGGAGGACTTGAAGCGGGGTATGCAGGTGCTGTTAGCCAAAAGCAGTTGCAAGCAGATCTCAAGGGAGGAAGTGCATGCGCTGATTGACGAAATTTACGAGGGCTATGAGACAGAATTATAAAAATGAAATATAACATGGAGGCATAGGGAAAATGCAGCAGTTTACAGATAAGGCGAAGGTGGCATTGCAGAAGGCGGCAAAGGCGGCAAAGGACTTGCATCAAAGCTATATTGGAAGCGAGCATATCTTGGTAGGACTATTGAAGGAAAAGACAGGAGTCGCAGCGAGAGTGCTTTCTGATAATGGTGTAGATGAAGTACAGCTCATCAGCATGATCAAGGAGCTGATCGCACCGGAGGGAAATGTTGCCCTGCTTGAGCGGGACGGATATTCGCCAAGGGCAGCGAAGGTGCTCGAGGACAGCCACAGACTAGCAGAGAAATTTAAGAGCCAGCAGACAGGGACCGAGCACATCTTGCTTGCGATCTTGAGAGAGGGCGAGAATGTAGGGCTCAGGCTCTTAAATACCATCGGTGTGAATGTGCAGAAGCTGTACATGGACACGCTGATTGCGATGGGGGAGGACATTAACCAGCATAAGGACGATCTGAATAAAAACAGAAACAAAAAGAAAAGCTATGGCACGACCCAGACACTAAACCAGTACAGCCGGGATCTGACCTATCTGGCAAAGGAGGGCAAGCTCGACCCCGTCGTGGGCAGAGAGACCGAGATCATGCGTGTCGTGCAGATTCTGTCAAGACGCACGAAGAATAATCCGTGTCTGATCGGTGAGCCCGGTGTGGGCAAGACCGCCATCGCAGAGGGGCTGGCGCTTCGCATTGTCAATGGCGATGTGCCCGACACTGTCCGCAACAAGCGTGTTGTGACGCTCGACCTCGCAGGAATGGTGGCAGGCTCAAAATACCGCGGTGAGTTTGAGGAGCGCATCAAGCGGGTGATCAAGGAAGTGATTGACGACGGAAATATCTATTTGTTTTTGGATGAGATACACACCTTGATCGGCGCGGGCGGCGCGGAGGGGGCGATTGATGCCTCCAACATACTCAAACCGTCTCTTTCAAGGGGCGAAATCCAGCTTATTGGCGCGACGACCATCGCGGAGTACCGCAAGTATATCGAGAAAGATGCAGCGCTGGAGCGCCGTTTTCAGCCAGTTATGGTGGAGGAGCCGACGGAGAGCGAAGCGGTTGAGATCTTGAACGGCGTGGCATACAAATATGAAGAACATCATAAAGTGACGATCACGCAGGACGCCATCGAAGCTGCGGTGAAGCTCTCGGACCGCTATATCAATGACAGAAATCTTCCAGACAAGGCGATTGACCTTATCGACGAGGCATCGGCGGCAATCCGGCTCAAAAATATGAATGTGCCAGACAGCTTTAAGGAGATGACAGCGCAGATCAAAAAATACGATCTTCAGATAGAACGGTCTATCCGCATGGAAGCCTACACGCAGGCGGCAGAGCTTCGCAAGGCACAGGATGAGCTGATCAAGAAATATGACAAGGCAGTGAGCAAATATGAGAAAAATCAAGAGGAAAAGACGCTGGTTGTGACGGAGAACGAAATCGCAGAGGTCGTGGCAAACTGGACAAAGATTCCGGTGAAAAAGCTGACGCAGAAAGAGAGTGAGCGCTTACTCAAACTAGAGTCTATCCTGCACAAGCGCGTGATCGGCCAAGAGGAAGCAGTCACCGCCGTCGCACAGACCATGAAGCGCGGCCGCGTGGGCTTGCAGGACCCCAACAGGCCCATCGGCTCTTTCCTGTTTTTAGGCCCGACAGGTGTCGGCAAGACAGAGCTGTCCAAGGCGCTTGCGGAGGCGATGTTTGGCTCTGAAAATGCCCTGATCCGGGTTGACATGTCAGAGTATATGGAGTCCCACTCCGTCTCTAAGATGGTAGGCTCACCGCCGGGGTATGTAGGCTTTGAGGAAGGCGGGCAGCTCAGCGAGAAGGTGCGCAGATCGCCGTACTCTGTCGTGCTGTTTGATGAGATTGAGAAGGCACATCCAGACGTGTTCAATATTTTGCTGCAAGTGCTCGACGATGGCCATATCACGGATTCTAAGGGCAGAAAAGTGAGCTTTAAGAATACCATTCTGATCATGACCTCCAATGCGGGGGCGCAGCGCATTGTGGACCCCAAGAATCTTGGCTTTGCCGCCAAGCGGGACGCGGAGGCAGATTACAATAAAATGAAATCTGGTGTGATGGAGGAAGTGAAGCGTCTGTTCAAACCCGAGTTTATCAACCGGATTGATGAGATTATGGTGTTCCATCCGTTGACAGAACAGGATATGAAGCAGATTGTCACACTGCTCTCCAAAAACTTATGTGAGCGGTGCAGGACACAGATGGATATTGACTTGTCCTTCACCAATACGCTAAAAGAATATCTCGTGAAAAATTATTCAGAGTTAAAGATGGGCGCCAGACCCCTCAAGCGCGCGATTCAGAATGTGGTGGAGAATGAGCTTGCCACAGCAATTCTTGAGGGCAGGGTCAAGCGGGGAGATGCCGTGTCCGCCGGCGTGCGCGGTGACAAAGTGACTTTCACGGTCAAAGAGCCAAAAGAAGTTTAAAAATTTCTGGAAAAAGTTTAAAATATAGTATATGATGATAGAGTAGGGTAATAATTAATTCTTATGAACTTTTTAGGAGGACAAATGAAATGGCAGTAATTGATGAATTGCTACGCTCTGAGAGTAACGGAAATATCAGCTTTGGAAATCATGAGTTGGCAGCAAAGGCAAAGCTTGAAGATTATGAGCATGCTGGGGATTTGTACAAGGTAAAGACCTATCAGGCGATGACGAAGCTGGAAAAAAACGGTTTATTTTTATATGAATCGGTTCCGGGTACTTCTGTCCATGACTTTTGTGAGAGCGAGAGCGGCATGTCTTTTACAGTAGAAGGAAGCCAAGATGCACAGATTACAGTGGGCGCGGCGGATGATTCTGAGTATGAGGTGATCGTAGCCGGAGAGAGCGCGGGCGTCATGAGGACAAATCTGTCGGGAAAACTCAGCGTCAGTGTCGAGCTTGAGGGATCGGGCGAAGTCGAAGTGAAAATTGTGAAAAAGTAAATATTTAATAGATTCATGAGAAAGATACCTCCTCGTATAAGGAGGTATCTTTCTGTAAGGAGAAAAGAATGGCAAAAAAGAGCAGCACCGTGTTTTTCTGTCAGGAGTGCGGACACGAATCATCAAAATGGATGGGACAGTGCCCAGCCTGCAAAAAGTGGAATACCTTTGTGGAGGAAAAAGTCAGTGTGTCGGGAGGCTCGAAGATCACGCCCTTCCGTGAGGCGGCAAAGCCTGTTGAGCTCGGAGCGATCTCCATGCAGGAGGAAGAGCGCATGCACACAGGAATCGCAGAGCTGGACCGCGTTCTTGGCGGGGGCATCATGCCCGGTTCGCTGACGCTGGTAGGCGGAGACCCCGGCATCGGAAAATCGACACTGTTATTGCAGATGTGCAGGCTGTTGGCAAATGCGGGCAGACACGTACTCTATATATCCGGGGAGGAATCCTTAAAACAGATCAAACTTAGGGCGATTCGAATTGGAGAATTTCAGGATACGATGTTTTTGCTGTGCGAGACAAATCTGGGCGTAGTGGAGGAGACAATTCGTCACACGAAACCGGAGGTTGTCATTATCGACTCAATCCAAACGATGTATCAGGAGGCAGTGAGCTCAGCGCCGGGGAGTGTCTCGCAGGTCCGGGAGGCGACCAACGTATTCCTGCAGTTGGCAAAAGGGCTGGGCATTTCGATTTTTATTGTGGGACATGTGACAAAAGAAGGAACGGTGGCTGGCCCAAGAGTGCTGGAACACATGGTTGACACCGTCTTGTATTTTGAGGGGGACAGATATGCCTCCTACAGAATACTGCGCGGCGTCAAGAACCGGTTTGGCTCGACAAACGAAATCGGCGTGTTTGAGATGCGCAAAGAGGGACTGATCGAGGTGGAAAATCCTTCGGAGTATATGCTGAGCGGGAAGCCTGTAGGCGCGAGCGGCTCTGTCGTGGTGTGCTCTGTGGAAGGCACCAGACCGATCTTAATCGAAATACAGGCGCTTGTGTGCAGGACAAATTTTGGAATCCCCAGACGGCAGACGACAGGGACTGATTTTAACAGAGTCAATTTGCTGATGGCAGTGCTGGAGAAACGGCTGGGATTGCAGATTGGGGACTTTGATGCCTATGTGAATATTGCAGGCGGTATGAAAATCAGTGAGCCGGCAATTGATCTAGGACTGATTCTGGCGATTGTTTCCAGCTTTAAAAACCGTCCCGTCGATGAGAAGATGATCGTGTTTGGCGAGGTTGGGTTAAGCGGTGAAGTGCGCGCTGTGACAATGGCGCAGCAGCGGCTTCAGGAGGCGAGAAAACTCGGCTATGAGACGGTCGTCATGCCGCGTGTCAACCTTGAGGGAATGGAACCAGTGAAGGGGATTAAAGTGATTGGCGTCGGCGGAATTGGAGAGGCAATCGATGTGATATAAAAGTGATTGAAATGTGATTCAATAAAATAGAGAGGAAATTGTGACAATGGAATTAGAAATGGAAATGACGCAGGAAGTAATACAGGAACTCATGGCGTTTTTGGACAGCAGTTTGACGAGTTACCATGCGGTAGAAGGGATTCAAAACGCATTGCTGCAGGAGGGCTTTACAGCGCTCTCTGAGAAAAAGCACTGGGCGCTTGAGAAGGGCGGCAGCTATTTTGTGACGCGCAATGGTTCGTCCGTGCTCGCGTTTCGGCTGCCAAACTGTGAAATTTCTCAAATCAAAGGGTTTCATGTGTATGCGGCGCACTCCGATTCGCCCGCATTGAAGGTCAAGGAAAATCCAGAGCTTGACAGAGAGGGTGTTTATGTCAGCATCAATACTGAACTGTACGGCAGCATGTTTTTATCTACATGGTTTGACAGACCCCTCACAATCGCAGGGCGGGTCTGTGTGGAGGAGGCGGGCGAGATCGTGACAAAGACGGTTCGGCTAAAAGACAACCTCTGTATGATACCAAGTCTTGCAATCCACATGAACCGGGATGTAAACAAAAGCACAGCATTCAGCCCACAGCGCGATCTGCTGCCGCTTCTGACAATGATGGACCCGGCGCACAGAGACAGCACCGCAAAAGGGATACTGCGTGCACTCCTCGCAGATGCTTTGGGAACACAGGAAATTTTGTCGTATGATTTGTATGTGGAGAACTGCGAGAAAGCGGTTCTTGCGGGCGCGAAGGACGAGTTTATCATGACACCGCGCTATGATGATCTCGCCTGTGTCTTTGCCGGACTCAAAGGGCTGGTAAAGGGAAAACCTTCGCAGTATATTGACGTGCTTGCAGTCTTTGACAACGAGGAGGTGGGAAGCCTGACCAGACAGGGGGCGGACTCCACATTTTTTAGAGATACGCTGGAAAATATTGCAGACGGGCTGGGCGTGGACAGCAGAATCCTCCGCACGTGGGCTGCGGATAGTATGATGCTCAGCGCGGACAACGGACATGCCTGCCACCCCAATCAGGGAGGAAAGGCAGACCTGACAAACCGTCCTTACTTGAATGGCGGTGTTGTGCTGAAATACCACGGCGGACAGCAGTATGCGACAGATGCCTGTTCCGCGGCGTATGTGAGAAAATTGTGCAGGGAAAACGGGATAGCGTTGCAGACGTATGCAAACCACTCGGATATCCCCGGCGGAAGGACGCTTGGAAACCTTGTGATGGCGCAGGTTTCCATGGCAGCAGCGGACATTGGGCTGCCGCAGCTTGCCATGCATTCTGCGTATGAGACAGGCGGCACGAAGGATATCGCAGCGCTGGCCCGTCTTGCGGCACTGTTTTTTGCTCAGTAAATAGAAGTCGTTTTTTCTTCTGTGACAGGAAAGCTGTCATACTGGCGGTTTTCCTGTTCAATCCTGCGGGTGCGCTCGTCATAGACAGAATCTCCCTCGCGGAAGGCTTCGACAGCCGTGATATAGCCTAGGCGGTCGCGCACGATCGTGAGGTCTACCGCCCCCTTAGGCTGGGACTGGTATCTGCCGAGAGTCTTGTCATGATACGTGCGGATAGTCTCTCCATTGTAGAGCATGGTGTCATTCTCCTTTTCTGTGCGGACAAGCCCCCAGCGGGCGTACTCCTCAAAAAGCGCTTCGCGGTCCAGACACAGCGAGAGCTCAGGCGAAAAAGCTGATTTTTCTACATGAAATGCATCGGAAAGCGTAGCAGTTATCTGCATTTCAAGAAGATCTGGGTCGTTTGTTGTATCGGTGCGCAGGATATCAAAAATAATCTGCTCTGCCCGCGCCTGTGCATTTTTTCCAAGGGAGACATCTCGTGTCAGGTTGACACGCACACCCCAGCGGCAGTGGTCAGAGGCACAAAAGGAGGTCAGATCAGGGGAAAAGGGTGCCTGTCCAGCGGTCGCAAACACGACAGAACCGCTGAGCACCAGACAAACAGAGAGCACGAGCATCAAGGCAGAGGCTTTGCGGTATTGCAGCACGCTCTGAATGCGCCGCTCGACCTCGGTCTTGGCAAAGGCGCTGTAGAGCAGTGTGGGGCGGTTTCCAGTGATCGCCATAGCAAGCAGGCTGCACGCATAATCTTTGCGCGTGTCCTCGTCGCTGTACTGCCTAAGGACAGCCTCGTCACAGGCAGTCTCCAAGTCAGAGCACAGTGCTTTGGACATCAGCCATACCAGTGGGTGAAACCAGTATACACAGAGCGCAAGAAGCATGACTGCCTTGAGAATATTATCTCTGCGGCGGATATGCATGGTCTCATGGCAGAGGATATGGCGCAGTAACTGTGTGTTGCCAAAGTCCATCCGTGTGGGCAGGTAAATCTTAGGTGCGCTCAGACCGCATACCAGCGGGGAGGCAAGGTGGTCGTTTGTAAAGACCAGAATATGCCCCATTCCCATCTCGCGCAGCAGTGTGTTGATCGTCTCATTGTGCTCGATCAGCAGCGAAGCCTTCAGGCATTTTGTGTAACGGTATTTCTGGAAGAGCAGAATGCCAGCCGTGCCCAATCCACCAAGTGCATAGAGATAGATCAAGACACTGAAGTGTGCTGTATTGGATATAACAGTTCCGGCTTGATACTCAATCATGATGGCGTTGTCTGTGGTTTCAGATTCAAATGCAACAGCGGCCTCTGCGGTACCTTCTGTGACTGTTGTGAGAGCGGAGGACTGGGCTGCGGGGATATCCTCCACGACAGCTTCGGCATAACTGGTTTCATGGGAGGGCGTCATCAGAAATTCCGGCACGCTCAGGCTCAGCGGGCTGCTCAGTGAAAAGGGCACTAGCAGGCGCAGCAAGACGGCACTCCATAATACAGGAAAGACAAATTTAGGCACTTTATTCCGAAGCAGACCGCGCAGTACCAAAACGGCAGCGATCATGATACTTCCGTAAAAGACCATCAGATAAAAGGGCATATTCATTTTAAAACTCAGCATATTTATTCCGCCTCCTTAATCATTTTTGCAAGCCTTGTGGCTTCTGCCTCCGAAATTCCCCGGTTTTTGAGGAATGAGGAAAAGAACAGCTCGCTCGAACCGCCATACATTTTGTCAATCAACTGTTCTGTCTCGCTCTGGGCGACTTCGTCGCGGCTCACAAGCGCCTTGCACAGAAATCCGGGCTCTGTTCTCTCGATCGCACCTTTTTCAATGCATTTCTTGATGACGGTATAGGTCGTGTTTTTGTTCCAGCCAATGCGCGCAGAGAGCACGTCCACGATTTCCTTTGCAGATCGTTTTGTTTCAGTAAATTCCTCTGCGGAATCATCGCTCTGTTCCCACAAAACTTCCATGACCTTTAATTCTGAATCAAATAGCTTCATGTTCAACGCCTCCTTTTTGGATAGATGTGTTTTTGTGATGGACTATTGAAATAGTCTGGATTTGATAATAGACTATCATAATAGTCTGATGGCGTCAATACAAATATAAAAAATTTTTCTTTTTTGGAGAAGATACAATAAAAAAGAGTACCTAAAGATAGATACTCTTAAACTTTTGATTATATTTTTTACAGAACAGGGGCAGCAAGAATCGAACTCGCATTGACGGTTTTGGAGACCGCTGTTCTACCGTTGAACTATGCCCCTTCAGGTGAGCGTTGTGTGCTGCTCACTGACGAAATATAGTATACCATACACTAATATGAAAAATCAAGTAAAATTTTAATTTTTTTATGGAATATTGATCAAAGAGATTAACGGTCTCTGTTGGCAGCTCTTTTTAGCTGATATTGTACGGTGTATCTCTTTACAATACGGTCGGTATGGGAAGAAACAACATACAGGATTTCATCAAGATTCATTCCGGCATCAAATGCCTTCTGAAGTGCAGTGTCAAATCCCGTACCCGAGAGATCTGCATCAAATGCAGCCGCAGCCGGGTTGAGAGTTGAGCGGTCATCATTAAATATACTCATAAAAACTCCTTTCGAACAGAACACTAAGATGTTACCATTATATCAACTTATGTTGCACGCGTCAATGAAATAAAAATAATAATTGTGTAAAGTCAGTTCTGTGTAGACTTTTGCTGTCGTTTCGTGTAAACTAAAATAGAATACGTAAAAGTTACAAAGGAGTGAGTACACTGGTAAAGAGAAGATATGTGAGGTCACGCTCATTAAAGGACGACATGGTAATTGATCAGGCGATCGTGGACAGGGCAGGGAGAATATTGATATCAAGAAATACAGTGCTGGATGCATATCATATTATGTCCCTGATTAAGATGGGGATTCCGGGTGTGTATATACGTGAGGGAGAGGACGATGAGGAACCGGAGAATCAGAAGCCGGGGGACATCGAGATTGCCCCCGCAGTACAGAAGGAGATTGATAAACGGACAGTGCAGGACCGGGCAAAGGTCAACCTGTCCGAGAGTGTGAAGGCGAGAGTGGCGGAGGGCATACAGTTTCTATATAATGATACCGTATCAGAGGGCTTTACCTCGACGACCCGCAGCATTACAGATGATCTGATGAAGGCGATCTCGGACAATGACGCGATCGCTGTGGATATCAGCACGCTGAAAATCAGCGACGAGTACACGTTTAAGCACAGCGTTGATGTGGCGACGATGGCAATGATCGTCGGCAAGAAGCATGGACTCAACAAACAGGAGGTCTATGAGCTTGGCATTTCTGGCTTGCTGCACGATGTCGGCAAGTCCAAGATTCCCAATGAGGTGCTCAATAAGGCAGGGAAGCTCACCGATGAGGAGTTCTCGATGATGAAGCAGCACTCGCTGTTTGGGTATCAGATTTTGAAGGAGAAGGAGGACTTGTCCAGTTCCATCAAACTTGGCGTTCTCCAGCATCATGAAAAAATGAATGGCAAGGGGTACCCGATGGGCGTGCCTTCAGAGAAGATCAATCTCTTTGCGCGCATTATCTCCGTGGCAGATATCTATGATGCGCTGGTGACGGAGCGGCCGTATAAAAAGCCGTTTTCACCGAGAGATGCGGTGGAGATGATTATGTCTTTGACAGAGGAGCTTGATATAGATGTTATGAAAAGTTTTCTGGAAAGTGTGATATTGTATCCGGTTGGGACGGACGTTGAGCTTAGCACAGGAGAGCACGCAAGAGTTATCGAGAACAATACCGAATATGTGCTGCGCCCCACGGTGATCGGATTAAAGTCGGGAAATACTTATGATTTGTCACAGATTGAAAACGCGAGTATTATCATATTGTAGGAGGCAGTCTTTTATGTTTTTTTATGATGACAACCGAAGAAAGAGGCATCGTGCGTTCTTGGCAGTGCTGGCGCTGCTGGTGAGCTTTCTGGTGATACCGGCAGGCCATGTTCAGGCGGCAGACGCGGCGCTCTATTCAATGTATCAGCGCGCCGTAGATTTTCCGCAGGGAGACTTGTCGAGGCTTGCGCAGGTGCTCAGGAAGGCACAGGCTGGAGAGGAGATTACCATCGGCTTTTTAGGCGGCTCGATCACGGAGGGGCGCGGTGCCGCGAATGTACAGGACTGCTATGTCTCGCAGGTGTACAAGTGGTGGTATGAGGCGTTTCCGTTTGCGAAGATCAATGTGATCAATGCAGGCGTGGGCGGCACTTCGTCCTATCTGGGCGTGCACCGCGTCGATGCCGAGCTGCTGGTACATAAGCCGGATCTGGTGTTTATGGAGTTTGCAGTGAATGATACGTTCTCAGAATTTTGTATGAACAGCTATGAGAACCTGATTCGAAAAATTCTTCTGTCTGAGAGTAATCCCGCGCTGGTGCTGCTGTTTGCCACAAACGCGGTCGGCGACAGCTCACAGGCGGTTCAGGCGGCGCTGGGGCAGTATTATAACCTGCCGATGATCAGTTATGGGAAGGCAGTGACGCCGGAGGTGGAGGCGGGGAGTTTTACATGGTTTCAGATAGCAGAGGACGTCGTGCATCCAAACAATATGGGGCATTCGATTTTTGCGGGACTGATCACGACGTATCTTGAGAGCATTTATGCGAAGCTGGACACGCTCGAGATCAATGCGGAACACTTGCAGCAGTATGAGCTGCCAGCGCCAGTGACAAGGCAGGTTTATCAGAATGCACACATCGAAAATGCAGCGACCATCACGCCGCTTGAGGTGCTCGGCTATGATGTCTATAACTTCAATTATCATTTCAGCGATAACTGGTATTCGATGCAGGACGGCTCGTACATCTCCTTTATCGTGGAGGCGAGCAATATCGGAATCCTGTATCAGAGGACTGTGGAGGGCTCTTTTGGCCAGTATGATGTGTATATAGATGACCAGTATGTCAAGACGTTAGATGGCAATTATATAGAATATTACGGAACAGAGACTGAGGCGGAGGAATTGTTTGCGTCCCCAGATGGCAGCAAGGCATACCATGTGGTGAAAATCGTCAAAAATCCTGCATCGGTCAATACGGATTTTGTGATTATCGGCTTGTTAGTGAGCTAAAAAAATACCCTTTACAGGGTATTTTTTTGCTTAGTCTATAAGTTGTTTCCAGTCTGAAATCACTTCCTCGCAGGCGTCAGGGTCCATGTCTGCCACGGCTTCGCAAAGCCTTAGATACAGTTCATGGCTTTCATCATGGAAGCTGTAGCCGTCAAGCGTATGAATTGCATCGTCCATCTTATCCATATCGAGATCGTCAATCGCGCGCTTCATTTCCTCAAAGACATCTATAAGAATTTCTGTGGTGATGGGCGGTTTGCCCTCCACCTCCTGTTTTTCAGGGAAGTAAGGACTCAATATGTCGTGGTAGTGCTGGTACATGGCAAGCGCTTCATCTGTATTCTGGAGAATGATGTCCACATTGTTGTCATTTCCAGCAGCTTCCAGCGCTGCTGCCCTGTCGGAGAGCTCGTCTGCGCCGATTTGCTTTGAAGCGCTCTTGAGCGCGTGGACTTCGACCGTGTAGCTGTGCCAGTCCTCCCGCTCGATGTAGGTCTGTATCAGCTTGAGCTTTTTGGGAATCGCGTGGTAGTAATCTGCAAGAATCGTCATAAAAAGCTCTTCGCTGCCCAGTAGTTTTAGGGCTTCTTTGATATTCAGCTCTGGAATATCCGGGATTGTGACGGTCTTTTTGGGGACAGCCAGCCGCACTGCGCCGGAATGTTTTTTGATTTTGGCTTCGGGCAGCCATTTGCGAATCGTATTGATGAGCATACGGACTTCAATCGGTTTTGCGACAAAGTCGTTCATGCCCTCTTTGATAAACATCTTTTTGACATCGCCGACCACGTTCGCAGTCAGGGCAATAATTGGCACATCATCGTACTCGGAGTGGAATCTTCGGATAATATGCGTCGTCTCCACGCCGTCAATCTCCGGCATCATGTGGTCCATCAAAACCAGATCATACATGGTCTCTGATATTTTGCTGATGGCTTCATTGCCGCTGAGGGCAGTGTCAATCTGCATGTTCAGCGGTTCGAGAAGTCCCTGCGCAACGGTCAGATTGATTGAGTTGTCATCTACGATCAGGATTTTGGCAGTCTCCGCAGTAAAGTCGTAGTACTCGTCGGGCGCCGGATTGTCAAATTGAATGAATGTATCATGATTGTAAATACTTGCCAGTGATAGGACGGACAGCGGTTTGTGCATGACAGATACATTCTGGAGATTGTAGTGTGCCGACACATCGTAAGGGGTGACCACAATCACACTGAGGTGCGGATGCGCACCTATAAAATTCTCAAGCTCCGGGCTGAAATCTATATAGGGAATGAACAGGTAGGTATCCTTGAAGGAGTCCACATTTTCTTTTAAAAAGGTTAAAATATCAGCGCCTTTGAGGTCTGTGTATTCAATGCCAAGCTTGTGCATATCCCGTTTGAGCTGGATATTGGCGTAGGTATTGTTGAGAAATCCTGCTGCCGGACAGGGAGGCGTCTCTGTCAAAATGATACAGGGGTCTGCGTCCACTACCTTCTGCGGGATTGAGAAGGAGAAGGTGGAACCTTCGCCGTACACGCTCTCCGCGGAAATATCGCCGTTCATCAGATTGACCAACTGTTTGCTGATGGCAAGTCCAAGGCCGGTGCCCTCAATATTGCGGTTCCGCTTGCTGTCAATCTGCTGGAAGGATTTGAACAGTTTGCCGATATCTTCGGGTTTGATGCCGATGCCTGTGTCTGACACCGAGAACAACAGATTGATGGTGTCCGCTGAGACTGTCTCATAATCATATTTCAGGCAGATTTGCCCCACCTTCGTAAACTTGGCAGCGTTGTTTGCCAGATTGGTGATAATCTGTTTGATGCGCACCATATCGCCGCAGAGCATTCGTGGGATATTTGGATTGATATCCAGTACAAACTCCACATCATCGCGGTCAATGCGCGTGCTGATAATTGTTGCGACATCGTAGATTAACGAAGCCGGATCGTACTCTCCCGCGACAATGTCCATTTTGCCGGACTCGATCTTGGAGAAGTCTAGGATATCGTTGATGATGGTGAGCAGGGATTTTCCGGCAGCCTTGATCTGATTGAGATAATTTTTGGCTGTGGGGCTCATCTCCTCGCGGAGTGCCATCTCAGCCATACCGATGACCGCATTCATGGGTGTGCGCAGCTCATGGCTGGTGTTTGCCAGAAAATCTGATTTCATGTTTGCCGCCTTCTCGATCTCGATGTTGGCTTCTTTCATGATATATTTGTGATAGGCGATGCTCGAGAGGGCGCTCGTGAGGGTGTACAGGAAAAGTGCAGCGTTCTCCAGCTTGTTTTTTTCGATGACTGGGACGCTCATGACAGATTGCAGGTAATTGATGAGGTCAATACCAATCTCGGCGGCAACCTGCATGATCCGTGTAATGTCCGGGGGAGAGGTGAGCACCTGACCGCCGACAAAGCAGCCGACCATTTTATCGCCCGCCATAATCGGCGCGGCAAAATCCATAAGCCCTGCATGGCAGTAATAGGTCACGGACGAACCTACTTTGAGTGCAAGCTCTGCACCGTGTTTGTCACACTGCTGGCAGCGCAGGCAGCCAATCGGTGAATTTCGGGTGTATTTGTTGCAAAAGTCGGTGAAATTGGTTCCTTTGGTGACTGGAACACCCTCGGCGTCTGTGATGATGGCTGCAAAGCCGGTCATTTTGCAAAAGGAGTCCTGTAGACGCTGGAGCATCTCCACTTCAAATAGGTCAGTAAGAGTAATCTCGTTGTTCATATACAATGCCTCCGTTGATGATATTAGTCAATTACTTCGCGGATTTTCGCAAGCAGCGATTCCTTCTCAACAGGTTTTAACAGATATCCTTGTGGTTTTAAGGCAAGGGCACTCTTGATTTTTTCCACATCGTTGATGCCTGTGAGGAAGATAACCGGAATTGTCGTGAGGTAAGGGTCTGCGCGAAGCTCTTCAAGGACAGCGGGACCGTTCATTTCAGGCATCTCATAGTCAAGCAGAATCAGGCTGACCTCCTTGGCTTTGAGGAATCGCAGCGCGATTTTTCCGCTGATGGCAGTTGCAACTTCATATTTGGGGTCCAGATAGCCTTTGATCGTTTTATGTATGATGGTGGCATCGTCGATGACAAGAATGCGGCGGCGGTCCGTTTCGGGCTGTCTGCCGGTATCCTCTGCTTCGCCGGGGGCTTTTTCTGCTTCCTCAAATACTGCGTCAAGCTGAGCCAAGGTATTGAATACACTGTTGGCGTTGGACTCTAAAGCCAAAGAGAGCGGAGAGTCCGCCATAGATGACAGGTGGGTCTGGTGCTTTTTGATGAATTTGATAATCGCGTCCTCCATATCCGAGGTGGACATGGGGAGTTTGATGCTCAACTCTGGCACGCAGTTTGGTATCTTGGCAACGAAATCGAGGCTGACCGAATCACCGATGGCGGCAAAGGGAATATCTCTCTTGCCAAGCACATCATGAAAGCTTGCGATGGTGATGAGATCCTCCCTCGTCTCTGCGCGCATACAAAAGATAAAAATGTCCGGTTCAAAGTACTGGACATGTGTTTTCAGATCGTCAAAGACCACGGATGAGGTCATACATTCAAAGGAATAATCCATTTGAAGAAAAAAATTACTGATGAGTTTTTTGCTGTTTCCAGCCAGCAATACCTTATATTTTTTCATGTAAAGTCCTCCTGTTAGTTGTATTGTTGTATGTGACTTCTATCATGATTTTAACATAAATCGTAATATAGATAAACAAAAAGTTGGCATTTTAGTGAAAATGATGGTATATTGTTGTAAAAACGATCTGTGCAGCAAACGTGTCCGCTTTGCAGTTTTTACGTGGAGTTTACTGATTGCTGGAATCAGGAACATATTGCATTAGGAAAATGGAGGAGTGTATATGAAATTCAAACATATTCAAAAGAGAGAGGAAGGAAAGTTTATCACACGCTATGATATTGCGTATGAGACGGTGGACAAGCAGGAGAAAATTTATGAGATTATCAGCCGCAATAAGGCGCTGGATTCGATCGAGTCACTCAACGGCACAAAGCCGGATTCGGTCGTCATCATCGCAACGGACGAGAGCGGTGAGAAGCTCTTGATCAACAAGGAGTTCCGCATGGCGGTGGGGGACTGGGTTTATAATTTCCCCGCAGGGCTGATCGACGAGGGCGAGGAGCCCGCAGAGAGCGCAAAGCGTGAGCTGTGGGAAGAGACAGGGCTTGAGCTGTATGAGATGGAGGATTTTATCGGGCCCAGCTACAGCGCAGTCGGCTTTAGCAATGAGATTAATGTCTGCGTGGTGGGGAAGGCGCGCGGCAGTTTTAAGCCCAGCACCTCCACCGTGGAGGAGATTGAGCCGGGCTGGTACACCAAGGCAGAGCTTAGAGAGCTGTTAAAGACAGCGCGTTTTGCTGCCAGAACACAGGCGTACAGCTATCTGTGGAGCCGGATGTGAGTGTCTGATTTTTTTTGCGGCATCAGATGCGTTTAATATGGGTTCTGTCGAGCGCAAGCCCAAAAATGATAAAAAATACAGCGCTGCCGCCGGATTGGAGCAGGTTGCCGGACAGGGAGGCGATGGGCGCCGCCGATGCGCCAAAGATCAGATATTCGGCGGCAAAGTAGCCTGTGCAGGAGATGATGCAGGCAGTGACGGAGGCGGCGACGTTGCGCGGTGTAATGATTTTTGCGGATTTACATGTAAATGGAAGCGCTATCAGCGGCTTGATCACAATCGTGGCGGGCAGCCACAAAGGAACGGTCAGTAAATCTGCAAGCCCGCCGCCGATCGCTGCCGCTGCCAGCGCATAAGGTGTGGGAAGCAGCGCGGCGGCAAGGTAGATTAGAGAATCGCCGAAGTGGAGGTATCCGCCGTTCAATCCGATAGGGATATGGCAGATATAGGCAGTCATGAGCGTAATCATTGCCGCCATAAGTCCTGTGAGTGTCCGGTATTTCATCTTATTTTTCCGTTTTTCACCCGTTCTGGGCAGTGTGCGTAGTGTCATTATCTTATTTTCCCTTCTTCATGGATTTTATAATAATAAATGCAGATATTTCTCAAAAGAAATACCATGCTCTCTGGGAACATTGTCTCTCGAGGCATCTTCGATGGCAGGTGACAGAAAGCGGACAGCTTTTTCCATCGCAGCATCAACAGAAAGTCCATTGACAAGGCTGCCCATGATCACAGAGGCAAACAGGTCGCCAGTGCCGGAATAGCTTTCGCCCATGAAGGGCGTTTCCAGATAATAATGGCGCTCTGGCGTGACGGCAAGATTTCCCACAAAGGACTGCTGCGGCTGCCTGCGGACAATGCCTGTAATCACAATGGTCTGGCTTGTATACGCTCTTGGCAGGAGACTGCGCGCGGTTTCTTCTATATAAGACAGGTAGCCGTCCTTTGAGGCATGGCTTGTCAGGGCATCGTAATCTACGCCTGCGAGGAGGCACAGCTCTGTCAGGTTTGGCGTGATGACGCCTGCGTGCCGGGTCAGCTCCTTCATGCTGTCTAAGAGTTCGTCCGTAAATATGCGGATACGCCGTCCGTTGTCACCCATGACAGGGTCTGCGAGATAGAGCGTGTCTTTGGTCTGGAACTTCTCGAGAAAATACAGGACATTGTGCATCTGCGCAGCGCTTCCGAGATATCCAGAGTAGATGCCGTCAAAGGTTTCCTGCATCTTTTTCCACTCGTCTGTAAAAAAGTTCATGCGGTCGGTGTAGTCGTCGCAGTAGTAGCTTGAGAATCCTGTCTGCGCGGACAAAATGGCAGTCGGCAGCGGGCACGCCTGTATCCCAAGCACAGAAATCACAGGGATTGCCGCAGTCAGCGAGCATTTTCCAAAGCCGGACAGATCGTTAATCAGGGCTATTTTCTTCATGGCAGGTACGTCCTTTCAAGTAATTTGCAATAAACATCACTATACACAAAAAGTGTCAGTGTGAAAATACACAATTTTCATAAATATTATAAGGTCAGTTTGATGAAAAGAAAATAAATGCATGGATATGTCGTCTATCTAATATATTGGGTAGTAAGAAGAACGGTGCAGATGAAGGTGTGTATTTATGGAGGAGAATGTAAAAAAGATTATAAGCGGATGCGATTTCTCAGGGGTCAAGCCGGCGATGATGGATTTGCCCTATCCGCCGCTCCAAGTGCGGGAGAAAAATCAATTGTATGCAGAGCTTTTGAGTATTAGTTATTGCGGAATGGTGTCTGAGATGTCTGCCATCATGCAGTATATCAACAATGAGAACCGCATGTTCTGCGAGCGCTGCCCGATGGGAAAAACAATTCTGGGAATGGCGATGGGAGAGATGATGCATATGCAGAAGCTGGGAGAGCTGATTCATCTGCTGGGTGGAAGCGTCTGCTATGTCACCAAGCAGTCGGGAGGGCGGCAGTGGATGTGGTCGCCGCAGTGCCTCACACTGCCCGAGAAGGTCGGGGAGATGCTTCAGGCAGATCTGGAGAGCGAGCAGGCGGCAATCAGCCAGTACAACATGCATATCCGTATGATCAAGGACGATTATGTGAATGCTGTGTTAGAGCGGATTATTCAGGATGAACAGTATCATATCATGCTGCTTAGGTCGATGCTGGATTCGATGTGACCGTTTTGCGTATCACACCGCAATAGCTTGTGAGCTGGGAAAACTGGCGCGGGTGTGAATTGTAACTGGAATACACGGTTTGCCGCGCCAGAAAACCAGACAGCATTGTAAAAAACGAATAACTATGGTAATATAATTTCAGGGATACGGCATAGAAGATCAGGCAAGGAGTGAATACAAAAATATGACACAAATGTCAGAAAATGAAAAAAATTATCTTGAACATGAAAAGAACTATCTCGAAATAGAACAAGATCTGCGCAAGCGCTACCGGAAAAACCTCTGGTGCAGATTTACAAAGGCAATACGCGAGTACGAGCTGGTGCAGGAGGGAGACTGCATTGCAGTCTGTATTTCAGGCGGCAAGGATTCAATGCTGATGGCAAAATTGTTTCAAGAGCTCAAACGGCACAATAAATTTGAGTTTGATGTGAAATTTCTGGTCATGGACCCGGGCTACAAGGCGGAAAACAGGCAGTTAATTGAGCTTAATGCGAAGCGCTTGAACATTCCGCTGGACATCTTTGAGTCTGACATTTTTGAGTCTGTATTTCAGATCGAAAATTCGCCCTGCTATCTGTGCGCCAGAATGCGGCGCGGCCATCTGTACAGCAGGGCAAAAGAGCTCGGCTGCAATAAGATTGCGCTGGGACACCATTATGATGATGTGATTGAGACCATCTTGATGGGAATGCTGTACGGGGCGCAGGTGCAGACCATGATGCCAAAGCTGCACAGCACCAATTTTGAAGGGATGGAGTTGATTCGCCCGATGTACCTGATACGGGAGGAGCACATCGAGGCGTGGCGGGATTACAACAACCTGCATTTTCTGCAATGTGCCTGTAAATTTACAGAAAACAGTGCCTTCCACGGCGATCTGGAAAATACCTCGAAGCGCCGTGAGATCAAGCAGCTCATACGGCAGTTAAGGAAAATCAATCCTTTTGTGGAGAACAATATCTTTAAAAGCGTGGAAAATGTGAACTTGAGCACCGTCATCGCCTATAAACAGGAGGGCGTGCGGCGTCATTTTCTGGATGCGTATGCCCTGCCAGCGTGCAGGACAACGCCGAATGAGCCGCAAAAAAAGAGAATACAAACAGATGTTCTAAAAACCACTAGTTCACAAGCGAAGGAGAAGCTGCTTATCCTCAAGAGGCATCTGCAAGAGCTAGGCAGCGTCGCGGTGGCATTCTCAGGCGGGGTGGATTCCACGTTTTTATTAAAAGCAGCACGGGAGGCGCTCGGCAGCCGTGTGGTGGCAGTCACCGCAAAATCCTGTGTTTTTCCAAAGCATGAATGGGCAGAGGCGGAAGCATTCTGCCAGAAAGAACAGATTCCGCTCTACAGCTTTGAGGCGGAGGTGCTCGCCGTTGACGGCTTTACGGACAATCCTCCCGACCGCTGTTACCGGTGCAAGAAAGCGCTTTTTGAGGAAATTTTGCGCATTGCACGGACACATGGCATCGCGCATGTCATAGAAGGCTCAAACATGGACGATCTGGGCGATTACCGTCCCGGTATGCAGGCGATTGCCGAGCTGGGAATCAAAAGTCCGCTCAGGGAGGCAGGCTTGTACAAGCAGGAAATCCGCGAATTGTCGCGGGAATATGGGCTTCCCACTTGGGAAAAGCCGTCCTATGCCTGCCTTGCATCGCGCTTTGTGTACGGGGAGACGATCACAAAAGAAAAACTCCGTATGGTTGAACAGGCGGAGCAGTTTTTGATGAAAAAAGGGTTCCGCCAGATGCGCGTGCGGCTTCACGGCACACTTGCGCGGATTGAAGTGCCTGCGGAAGATTTTGAAGGCATCATGCAGGAGGAGACCAGAGCGGAAATCATTGCAGCATTTACGGAATATGGCTTCAGCTATGTGACATTTGATTTACAAGGGTATCGTACAGGGAGCATGAACCAGACAATAGAGGATAAAAAATATGAAGCAAAGCATGGAACAGTTTTCAAGGACAGCTCTCCTTGTGGGGACAGAGGGTGTTGACAAGCTCAAGAATGCCCGCGTTGCCGTGTTTGGAATTGGCGGTGTTGGGGGCTATGTGGTGGAGGCGCTCGCGCGAAGCGGCGTCGGTACGCTGGATTTGATTGACAATGACAAAGTATGCCTGTCGAATTTAAACCGCCAGATTATCGCCACGCACAGCACGCTTGGAGAGTACAAAGTGGAGGCCGCCAAAAAACGGGTCTTAGACATCAATCCAGCGGCGGTGGTCAATACCTACAAGACTTTTTTTCTGCCGGAAACAGCACAGGAGTTTAACTTTTTTGCATATGATTATGTGGTGGACGCCATTGATACCGTGACTGGAAAAATCCAGCTCGTCATGGAGGCGAAACGAACGGACACCCCCATTATCAGCTCTATGGGGGCGGGAAATAAGATGGACCCGTCCGCATTCCGGGTGGCGGATTTGTCTCAGACAAAAGTCTGCCCGCTTGCCAAAGTGATGCGCCGTGAGCTAAAAAAACGGGGCGTAGAGCATTTAAAAGTAGTCTACTCAGAGGAGGCTCCGATGATGCCCTGTGAGATTGCGGAGCCGCCAAGTGAGCCGGCATCAAAACGGATACCGGGGAGTAATGCATTTGTTCCGCCGGTGGCAGGGCTCATCATAGCGGGTGAGGTGGTCCGTGAGCTGGTCAGAGCGTGAAGGAGGGGAACGGCAAGTATGGCATATGAAAAGCTGCTAAATGAAATTTACGCGGTGGTTTCCCTAAAGTATCTCTGGCGGGAATACCAGCCGTCTTTTGTAAAAAGTGAAGCGCCAGATTGGATTAATGAGACGATGAACCTCGGCTTGGAGGTCAGTCAGGCACTATTGCCAGACGACGGGCAGACCAAAAATTTTATAGATCAGTATCTGGGCTGCCGCAGGGAGGAGCTGCCGCCTGCCGCGCTCGAGCGCTATGGAGAGCGGCTGAATTTTTATAATGGGCGGTTCTGGGCTGTCCTGCCAGATGATCTGGAGCATCAGGATTATCTGTACAAAGCGCAGTACCGCTTTGACAAAAAACTTGAAAAACTGAATACGAGCTATCAGCAAAAACGATACAACGGGCTTTATCTTTTTTTGCATCCGGCTGACGAATGCAGTATAGATGTGCAGCGTTTATTTGAAGCCATGGGACAGCGGCAAAAAGCTTTTGCACAGCAGTTTGACTGGGTTTTTCTGGATTGTGTGAAAGTGATCTATGTCTGTAATTATATGAAGCATACGATAGAACCTATCATTCTGCCGCCAAACGCCAAGAATTTTCTAAGTACGGAGGCGGAGTTTCTGCGCTACTGCGGGGAGTGGGAGGACGGCGTGTCTCTCGAGGAGGTCACGGACTTATTTGGGCATGGAAACGGTGTGAAGATGTGAGTGGACACCTCTGCCATACATAGATAGGAGACAAGGTGAACAGCGCCTATGGAACATGGAAGATAAATGAAGGAAAATAGGAATAAAAAACGATAGTGGGAGGAGAAGTTATTATGTACCGCGAGATTGCAAAATTAATCATGTACGGAGAACTGGACAGGGAGTGTATTTTGTACCAGTTCGGGGAGATTTTCCGCCGCTTTGACGAGAAATCCAGCACCAAACCAGAGCTTATCAAGGACATTTACACCCAGCTAAAGCGGCTGCTGGTCGTTGCTACAGATTATGGCTTCAACCATAATCTCTGGCACAATTATCTTACTTTTTTCATGGTGACAAATGAGAATCCATTTAGCCTTACGTGCGAAAAAGTGGGCGCAAATGACGGCAGTGTCAATCATTTTGCAAAGAATGATTTCAGGGTGTTCAAAAATCTGTTTGATTTTGATTTCTCTGCGATTGAGGAGGCGTTAGGAATTGACTGCTTCTCGCAGTTATCCGATTACAGGGCGATTGGCAAAAAAGAGCTGATGTACAATAAAAATGTCAGTGAAAAGATCATTGCCCTGAGTGCACAGCTCGAACAGGCGGCAGATGAACATGCATTTTTTGACTGCGTGACGGCATTTTACAGGGATTTTGGCGTCGGAATGTTTGGGCTGAACAAGGCATTCCGCATTCGTGAGCAGGCACAGGGCACGATCGAATTTCTGCCGATCAACAATATGGACAAGGTGATGCTCGACGACCTTGTGGGCTATGAGCTGCAGAAAAAGAAGCTTGTCGATAACACAAGGGCGTTTGTGGAGGGCAGAAAAGCCAATAATGTACTGCTGTTCGGTGATAGTGGGACGGGCAAATCCACCAGTATCAAAGCGATTGTGAATGCCTTTTACCCGCAGGGGCTGCGCATGATTGAGATTTACAAACATCAGTTCAAGGATTTGTCGAATGTCATTGCGCAGATTAAAAACAGGAATTATAAGTTTGTGATCTATATGGACGACTTGTCTTTTGAGGAGTTTGAGGTGGAGTACAAGTTCTTAAAGGCGGTCATTGAGGGCGGTGTGGAGACAAAGCCTGACAACATTTTAATCTATGCGACCTCCAACCGCAGGCATCTGATCAAGGAGACATGGAATGACAGGAGCGACATCGAAGTTGACAATGGAATGCACCGCTCCGACACAATGGAGGAGAAGCTGTCATTGGTGAATCGTTTTGGCGTCACGATCAATTATGCGAAACCTTCTCAGAAGGAGTATTTTCATATTGTGCTTGAGCTTGCGCACAGGCAGGGGATTGTGATGTCTGACGAGGAGTTAAAAGCTGAGGCAAACAAGTGGGAGCTGAGTCATGGAGGGATTTCAGGGCGCACCGCACAGCAGTTTGTCAATTATCTGGATGGGCAGCAGTTTTAACAGAAACGAATCGAGCTTTACACTTTTTACAGAATCTGCTATGATTAAGACGAGGAAACATCATAAATCTTATAAGAGAAGGAATGTAACTGTTCAGAATATAAAACGATGATAGAAAGCATTGTTAGAATTTTATATAGAACGATTACGAAGGATGAATATTGACATGGGGATAACATCAATTTTATCGTTACTTAGCGGCGTGGCGCTCTTCCTGTTTGGCATGTCTCTCATGGGGGACGGTCTGAAAAAAGCAGCAGGGGAAAAACTGGAGCTGATCTTGTACAAGCTCACCAATACACCGATCAAGGGGGTTTTGCTGGGAACGGCAGTGACGGCAATCATACAGTCCTCCTCCGCCACGACAGTCATGGTCGTCGGCTTTGTGAACTCCGGCATGATGAAGGTCGCGCAGGCGATCGGTATCATTATGGGGGCAAATATCGGTACGAGTATCACGGGCTGGATTTTGTGTCTTTCATATATTGAGGGATCAAACGGCATCGCACAGCTTTTGTCTACCACGACAATCTCAGCGGTGGTCTCAATCATCGGTATTTTGTTTAAGATGGTGTCCAAGAAGAGTACATATAAAAATGTCGGCGATATCATGCTTGGATTTTCCATATTGATGTTTGGTATGCAGAGTATGAGCGGGGCGGTCTCGCCATTGAAGGAAAATCCGCACTTTGTCAACACACTGACCATGTTTTCCAATCCGTTTATGGGTATCTTGGTCGGCATTGCGTTCACGGCAGTGCTGCAAAGTGCGTCGGCATCTATTGGTATCTTGCAGGCGCTGTCGGTGACAGGTGCAATCACGTTTGCGTCGGCATTTCCGATCACGCTCGGCATCGGTGTGGGCGCTGCCTGTCCGGTTCTGTTATCCTCTATCGGAACGAACAAGAACGGTAAGAGAACGGCGCTGATCTATCTGATGAATGATTTGTTCGGCATGATATTCTGGGCAGTGATGTTTTATTCGGTTCACGCCATTGTCCACTTTGACTTTATGGAGATGACCATGAGTCCGATCTCGATCGCGATTCTCAATACGGTGTTCCGGCTGGCAACGGTAGTGATCTTATTCCCATTTATCAAGTGGATTGAAAAGCTGGTGTTCACACTTGTGAAGGACACTGAGGAGGACAGGGAGGAACAAGCGGATTTCGACTTGCTAGAAGAACGCTTTTTAAAATATCCGGCGCTTGCCATCGGTCAGAGCCACACTGCCATCAACGGCATGGCGAGGAAGGCGAGAAAGAATATTGGGCGTGCGATGGGACTTTTTGACAATTATACGGAGGAGCGCTACAACAAGGTTCAGGAGAAAGAGAATCTGATTGACAAGTATGAGGATAAGCTAGGCACGTATCTGATGCAGCTGACGGGGCGCGATATGACGGAGAGCCAGTCGAGACAGGTATCTATTTTTCTGCACACGATCAGTGATTTTGAGCGTCTTGGCGATCATGCGGTAAACCTGTCAAAGTCGGCAAATGAGCTCTATGAAAAGAAAATCTCGTTCTCGGACGAGGCGACGTATGAGCTGTCTGTACTGGGGGGCACGGTGAGAGAGATTCTTGAGATTACCGTCAACGCCTTCTCGGAGGATGATGTCGATCTGGCAATCCATGTGGAACCGCTGCGCGAGCTGATCAATGTGCTCTGCAATGAGCTGAAATCCAGACATATCACAAGACTTCGCAATGGGAAGTGTGAGCTGAAACAGGGCTTTGCGTTCAACAATATCCTGACGGATTTTGAGCGGATTGGCGCGCACTGTTCGAATGTCGCGGTGGCGCTGCTCGAATCTGAGGCGGAGGATTTTGATACCCATGAGTATCAGAAGAGCATTCGCGAGATGAACAATGTGATGTACCGTGAGATTTATGAGGCGTATGAGATGAAGTATGATCTTGGCAAGGTGAAGAAAACGAAGAAGAGTAAAGAAAGTAAATGATGAAATAATATGGAAGGAGGCAGGATGCGAAGGTATTTCAACACAGAGGGGCAATGTGAGCCAGAAGAACACTTTATGGTTCGACTGGAGGAGAGACTTGAAAAAATCAAGACTCTTTATGTAGACAGAGGGAAATACTTTGTCATCAACAGGGGCAGACAGTATGGCAAGACAACAACACTCAGAGCACTGGCGGAGTATTTAAAGGATTGTTATATTGTGATTTCTATGGATTTTCAGGCTATAAGTGATATAGATTTTGCAGATGAACCATCGTTTGTGGTCTCCTTTATTGAGTATATGAATGACATATTTGTCAAAGAAAAAGCATTTATGGGAGAGCTTGACACGCAGGCTTTTGAGAGTTTATTGTCTTTAAAAGAACAGGATAGAATTTCTATAGGAAAGATGTTCCGCTGTCTAAGCCGGCTTTGTGAAACTGCAAAAAAGCCGATTGTTTTAATGATAGATGAGGTGGACAGTGCAACAAATAATCGGGTTTTTGTTGATTTTTTGTCCAAGTTAAGAGAGTGCTATCTCAACCGAAAAAAGAGTCCGATTTTCCATTCAGTAATTCTTGCCGGTGTTTATGATATCAAAAATTTAAAATTAAAGATACATCCAGATGAAGTGCAGCAATACAACAGTCCTTGGAATATTGCTGCTGATTTTAAAATTGAGATGAGCTTCTCAGCAGAACAGATTAGAACGATGTTGACGGAGTATGAGGCAGAACATCACACAGGGATGGATTTGACATCTGTGGCGCAGGATATTTATGCATATACATCAGGTTATCCATATTTAGTATCAGCAATCTGTAAATATCTTGATGAGGAGGTTGTGGACGCATGGACGGGCGCAGGTATTTTGGAGGCGGTCAAAGCGTTATTAAATCAAAATATCCCGCTATTTGGCAGTATGATGCGTCATATCAGCGAGTACCCAGCTTTGAAAGATATGTTATATGCCATGTTGTTTCTTGGAGAGCAGATCGCATACAATCCAGATCACAAAATTATAGATCTTGCATGCATGTTTGGATACACTGTCAACGATCACGGCAGCCTTCAAGTGGCGAACCGAATCTTTGAGATGCGGCTGTATAATCTTTTTTTGTCCGAAGAAGAGCTTGCGAGTATCATGAGTAAAAAAGCGAAGCAGGATAGAAAATAATTTATCGTAGAATTGAAAATTTGGTACGGAGATGAGTACAACAGACGGGGTGAACAGCAGCTTGCAGCGTATCTTGAATACTTCCGTCAAAACAAAGGGTATATGCTTAGCTTTAATTTTAACAAGGCGAAAGCAATTGGCATAAAAACAATAACGATTGGGGATAAGACCATCGTGGAGGCAGTCGTCTGAAGGCTGGAAATTGAATAGGAAATGATTTTAGATATTGTGAACTTTCAGTATAAGATATGTAATTATCTTGTATTGGAAGTTTTTATTTGCATCTTGGTATCAGATATTTGACCATTTATAGTCGAATTTTATCGCAGATTTCTGTAATCTACGACAATAAAATTATCACGTTACACAGTCAGGACATTATATTACGGCTTAACTAGAATCCGTTTTATTCCAATTCAAAAATCGATTTATAAATGTATTAATACTAGCTCTGTTTAAATTTAGTTGTAGTGTACTCATATAAGTATTTTGGAAAGTAACTCACAATCTTACCGGTCAGATTCTGGGTCAATAACCAAAATGTATATTACAATATATTACTAAAAAATTAAAACAGAGCTATTAGTAAGACAATTAAAAAACGATTTTTGATTAGTGAGAGGTCATGTTAGACTTCAGTAGAAATAAAATTTTCTGACTTGATAATGTGTTACCTTTTTTGTCGTAGATTACAGAAATCTAAGAAAAAATCAGACTACTGTAATATTAATATATCAGACTAAGTTGAACCCATTTCAGTTGTACAGGGTTTGGAGGAAAGCATGTCTACAGGCAGTACAGTGACCAAGACAATCTGGCAGTACAGTGACCCTCTGCCAGAGGAGACTATGGAGTTTCTAAGAGGGATTGCCACAGATTATTGCAAGGTCAAGAATGATGTCTACAGAAGATATTCCGGGGTCAAAAATCTGGACAGACTGACGCCGGTGTACAGTATACTGAACGAGATGCGCTACTGCGGACTGCGGGAACGACTGAAGCTTCCGGCTGTGTACTATGAACTTGCCATCGCAGACGCCGTCACAGACATCAAGGGAAGTTGGGGAATTGTCAAAAATAAACTTAGAGCGCTTATCACAGCAAATGAAAATCTGAGTGCCGATGACAGACAATATCTAAGAACGATACTAAAAGTAAACAGTGCGTATGCGGCTGTTTTAACGTATCAGGAATATGAGCTGCCAAAACGGGTAAAGGATTTAGACGTTGATGTGAATCGCTTAAACAATTTATTACGACGGCTGACAAGAAAATATTTGACACAACCTAGCTCAGATACAGTAGATTCCTTTCGCATCTCTCCAAATGGCTATTCTTACAGAGACGGCGCGATGCGCATTGTGTGCAGAGTGCCTAGAAAACGGATAGCGATACCGCTCAAAGATGAACGCACATTTGACAGGCAGATTCAAGTGCAGATCAGAGAAAATAATGTTGCACTTGCCGTTCCAACTGAGACAAAGATTAAGCGGCACGACGACTACCAAAACACCCTTTATATCTACATCGGATATCAGGATATGTTTACCTTATCCAGCGGAGCAGTCTATGGAAAGGCGTTGGCTGAACTAGTCAGTCCTGAGACAGAACGACTTGCCAGAAAAAATAGAGAGCGCAGCAAAATGTATGCGACCTATCAAAAGAACGCTGCGTGCGGAAATCTGCAAAAAGCTGAAAATATCGAAGTCAATAATCTTGGCAAGTCAAAATATGACAGGCAGAAGGAACGGGAACGGCTGAGAACAGCAACCTATATCAACTCAGAGATAAATAGAATGTTTCGCGAGGAAAAACCAAGAAAAATTGTTATCACAAAACCTGTCACAAGAAATAAGACGGCACATTACTCCAAAACAGTGAACAGAAGGCTTGCAAGAAGTTTTGGGGGATATATCCGGGAGAGGCTTGCATACAAATGCCTCATCAATTCCATAGAGTTAGACACAATCAACGCCAAGGGAACGGGCAGCATATGCTCGTATTGCGGCGCAGAAGGAAAACGGCAAAAAACAGATTTTTTATGTGAAAACTGTGGTATCCAGACAACGATACCGCTAAATTCAGCCCGGAATATCAAAATAAAATACAATAAAAATAATAATGGTTGAAGTGTATGGAACTGCGAATAAACCATCATGTGATGGTTTTACCAATATCGGATCCCAGCAACGTACATTTGACATATGGAACTGTTAACAAATAGCTTATCACAATGAATTGTCAACAGCTATTTGTTAACAGTTCCAAAGGCAAAAAGTCGGCATTAGCTAAACGGGCATCCTTACATGCAGATGTCATGGACCTGTTTTCGGGTATGCCAGGACCGCGGCTTACGCGGAGCGAAGTGCATGCTTGTGGTGAAAGACCAGAAGCATCACAGACGAAAACGTTCCGATAATCCTTATGATAATTTTAAAAGGCTGCATTCTTCTTGACAAGTTTAAGAATGGGTGGAGTGAAATAATATTGATTTTAGCAGGAAAGAGGTATTATGACAAAAGTAATTACATATGGGACATTTGACCTCTTTCATGAAGGGCATTACCGTTTACTCAAGAGGGCGAAAGAATTAGGGGATTATCTCATCGTCGGGGTGACGACAGAGAAGTATGATATGGAGCGGGGAAAACTCAATGTAGTGGACTCCCTTATGACACGAATTGAAAATGTTAGAAAGTCAGGATTTGCTGACGAAGTGATTATAGAGGAAACAGTAGGGCAGAAAATCAGTGATGTGCAGAAATATCACATTGATATCTTTGCAATCGGTTCAGACTGGATGGGGGCATTTGATTACATCTCAGATTATTGTCAAGTAATCTATCTGGAAAGAACGAAAAATATATCAAGTACCATGCTGCGCGAGCAGAACAGGCATATTCAAAAAGTAGGCATCATCGGAACCGGAAGAATTGCAAATCGGTTTGTGCCGGAATCAAAGCAGGTGAGTGGCATTGATGTGCAGCGGGTTTATAATCCGAACTGGGAGAGCGCGGAGCGGTTTGCGAAAGTTTGGGAGATTGATTTTTTTAATGATATTGAAACATTTTTTAAAGGAATAGATTCTGTTTATGTGGCGTCGCCGCATCAAACACATTATGATTATGTGAAATTATCCCTACAGCATGGGAAGCATGTTCTGTGCGAAAAACCCATGGTGTTGCAAAAGAGCCACTCGGAAGAGCTTTTTGACTATGCAAAACAGCAAAATCTGGTGCTTTTTGAGGGAATTAAGACAGCATATTGCCCGGGCTTTGAAAAATTACTTGGCATCGCGTGCAGCGGCATTATAGGAACAGTTCAATATATTGACGCCTGTTTTACAAAGCTCGAGGACAGGAACAAGAGAGAACTGACAGATACAGCGTGCGGCGGCAGCCTTACGGAGCTTGGAAGTTACTGCATGCTTCCGATTATCAAGCTTTTTGGAAATAAATACGAGGATGTCCGGTTTGAGGCGATTCATGACAGCAACGGACTGGATCTTTTTACAAAGGTTTCGTTTCGTTATCCCAGAGGAATCGCGACAGCTACATGCGGGCTGGGTGTCAAATCTGAAGGACGCCTGCTCATTGCAGGTACAAAGGGCTATATTGTAGCATCTGCGCCATGGTGGAAAACCACCTACTTTGAAGTACATTATGAAAATGCATCTCAGGTGGATAAATATTCAGAACGCTTTTTTGGCGATGGACTCCGCTATGAGATTCGCGATTTCCTGAACATGATCAATGGGGACGACAAGAGTGTGTTTAAATTGACGCGGGGGGAGTCGATCGCGATGGCAGAGATTATGGAGAAATTTTTAATACAGGAAAGCAAGTACAGGAAAGGCGGGACAGTGAGATGAGACTCTGGGCACACAGGGGATGCAGCCAGCGTTATCCAGAAAATACGCTGCTCGCATTTGAAAAGGCGGCATCGCTACAGGGATTGACAGGCATTGAGCTGGATATACAGCTTACGAGAGATGGTGAGCTGGTGGTTCTTCATGATGAACGCGTAGACCGAACGACAAATGGTATGGGATTTGTAAGAGACTATTCGCTGACAGAAATAAAGAGCTTAAAAATTGATGCGGGTAATGCGTATCCAAACCAATTCATTCCGACGCTCACAGAGGTGCTTGAGCTTCTGGAAGCACGGTTGAAAGCAGGATTAAAATTAAACATAGAATTGAAAAACAGTGTTTATCCATACGACGGCATGGAAGAAAAGCTTGTGGCGTTGATACATAGTCGGGAATTACAGAACATAGTTGTTTATTCCTCCTTTAATGCAAAGTCACTTGTAAAGTTAAAAGCTATTGACCCCAAGGCAGAGCTTGGCATACTGGACACAAAAGTTTCTGACTGTCTTACCAAATTAAAAGATGGGTGTGGTGCCTTGGCACTGCATCCGTTCTGGCGGGGAATGGATCTTACGACGGCGGAATTAAGCGGATACACAGTGAGAGCGTGGATGAGCGGACATCTCTATCCGGAGAAGCCGACAGGGACAAGGCTTGATTTTGCGCCGTTGGAGGCACAGGGAATCACGGACCTGATCTTGAACGAACCGGAAGTGTATCTTGATACTTAGCAGTGGATTTTTTGGGAGGGAGTGTGCGTTATGGTAAAGTATATCAGTTCTAATTCACCGCAATACTTTGCTTTCAATGTGTGGAGTATCCCTTCAGCAAAAGCAGTGATGGATGCTGCGTCACAGTTAAAATGTGACATCATATTGCAAACTTCCATGAAGGCATTTCAACAGCTTGATATAGAAGAATTTCATGCATACGTAAAAAGTTATTCTCAAAAGAAAAAAATCAATACATATCTTCATCTGGATCATTGCAGAACATTGGATTGGATTCATACCGCAATTGAATATGGTTGGGATTCCGTGATGATTGATGCGTCAGATAAACCACTTGATGAAAATATTAGACTCACCAATGAGGTGGCTGATCTTGCCGCAAGAAAAGGTGTCTTGGTCGAGGCAGAAGTTGGACAGATACGGGGACAGGAGGATGAGATATCGTCTGTCGAAGCAGGAATTGCCAGAATGGAGGATATTGACAGGTTTGTAAAAAATACCAGAATTGATATGCTGGCGGCTGCTATAGGAACAGTACACGGACAGTACAAAGGCGTGCCGAATCTCCATTATCAAATGATAAGTGAAATCAACGAAATAACAGATATTCCGTTCGTAATTCACGGGGGGTCAGGATTGTCTGATGAAATCCTAAGCAGACTGTTATCTTATAGAAATGTAAAGAAAATCAATATTTCTACAGAAGTAAAACTTGCATATAAGTGTGGAATAGAAGAAAGTATCTGCAAAAATGGTGTGGAGAAAAGCGGATTTGACCCATTGGTAATCAATTCGCAAATACATACTTCAATACAAAATATGACAACAAACAAGCTCAGGCTGTTAGGAAGGACCAGTTAATGTGAAAACAATACTTGTATTAAACATGGGAATGAAAAGCATACGAAGTATCATATTTGATACGACAGGCAGCAAGCTTGCCTCGTCATTTATTCCGATTGAGACATCCCTCAGAGGGGAGACCGTAACTCAGCTTCCATCAGAATGGTGGGAAAAAGCAGGTATCGTGATTCGAGAGACATTGGCAGATGCCGGAAATATTCATATAGATTATTTGACCGTGACATCTTCGTCCTCCTGTCTGGTATGTGTTGACGAGAATGGAGAAGCCCTTATGCCCTGTATGATGGTTTCAGACAAGAGGGCAAGAGAGGAAAGCAGTTTTATTGGAAGCCTTGATGCTTTTGCAGAAGTGAAAGCGCGAACAGGAGGCAATGCATCGCCATCGTTTATGCTCCCAAAAGCATTGTGGGTAAAGTTCCACGAAAAGGAAATTTATCATAAAACCTATAAATTGCTTGCTCCGAATGATTATCTTGCTGCAAAATTCACGGGGCGGTATGTGACAGATTATATAAATGCTCATAAATGGTATTATGATGTACAGAAAAAACAATACCCCTCCCAACTTTTACAAGAAATTGGCATCAGTGAACAACTGCTTCCTGAAGTTGTGACGCCGGGGACTAAGATAGGAACGATAACAGAGTCTGCTGCCAGACATACAGGTCTTTCGATGGAAACCAGCGTGATCTTGTCAACCTACGATGCTATTTGTTCTTTTGTGGGCAGCGGTGTAGTCCGCGAAGGAACAGCAAGTGATGTGTCAGGAACAGTCACTGTATTCAGGGCCGCTTCTGAAAAAAAGCTGGATCACATCGGTAGCAGGATACAACAACAGCCGTATTATGAGGGCGGGTTTCATATTATAGGCGGTTCGAATAACATGGGCGGCGGATTGATCGAGTGGGTAAAACAGTGCTATTACCAGAATGAGACGCTGCCGTATGAGCTTATGGAAAAAGATGCAGGTGAAGCCTCATTGGGGGGCGGGGGTGTTATTTTCCTGCCATACTTGTTAGGAGAACGTGCGCCGCTGTGGGACAGTGATGCTCGTGGAGTATTTTTCGGTTTGGAACGAATGCATACGCGAAAGGAAATGACAAGGGCAGTTTTTGAGAGCACGGGGTTTATAGACCTTGATATGATTGCTGCAATTGAAGAAGCCGGATTAAAGATTGATACAATCCGTCTGTCAGGTGGTCTGGCACGGATTAATCTCATCTCACAGATCAAGGCAGACATTACGGGGAGGCAGATACAGGTGCTCTCTGAGTTTGAGACGACAGCGACTGGTGCTGCGATGATGGCGCTGTATGGGCAGAGAGTCTACTCATCGCTGTATGAGGCGGCAGAGCATTTTGTCAAGGTGCGTATGGTCATCAATCCTGATAGAAGGAATCATGAAAAGTATAAGGAACTTTATTATTTATATAAAGAAACATATCACACATTGAAACCATTGTTTGTAAAGAGAATGGCTATCACGGACAGGCTGTACAGTCAGAAGCGGATTCGTATAGAAAATCTTTAGGAGTGTTGGAATGAAACCGGAACAGATTTATATCCCGACAGCGATTTATTTTGGCAGGGATATATGGCAGGAGTCAATAAAAGAAATCGAAAATATATTGCGTGGAAATGTCATGATTGTGACAACAGGGCGCACTCTTGCTAGGCTAGGCTACATTGCTGATCTCAAAAAGAACCTTGAGGAATGCCAGAAGGTAAAACGTGTGGTCATTTATGACAAGGTAAGTGCTAATCCAAGGCTCTCAGAGGCGAAGCAAGGAATAGAGGCTGCAATAGAAAATAAGATTGACGTTGTTATCGGATTTGGCGGTGGGAGTGCAATAGATCTCGCAAAGGCTGTCGCGGCGAGAACTGGAACGAAAGCTCTGATTGAAGAATATCTCTATGATGGCATGGAACCGGGGGAAGGAACATTGCCTGTCATAGCGATTCCTACGACAGCAGGAACAGGCAGCGAGCTGAGCAAAGCAGCGATTATCACAGATGATATAAAGAAGATGAAAGTTGGTATCCGAGGAAAGCGTTTGTTTCCGCAAGTGGCTATTGTTGATTCTATTTTTACAGAATCTGTTCCATTTCATAGAACGATGGAAACGGGATTTGATGTCGTAGCACATGCTATGGAGAGTTATATTTCAGTGGCGGCATCACAATACACACGAATGCAGTCAGAGTATGCTCTAAAGTTAGCTGGACAGATGCTTCCAAGACTTGCTGCCAATCTGGGAGATATAGAGGCACGCAGTCAGATGAGTTATGTAAGCATGATGATGGGCATTAATCTGGGAAATGCCAGTACAGGTCTGCCGCACCGATTACAGTATCCATTGGGGGCATACACCGATACAAGCCACGGCTGGGGACTTGCTGCATTGTATCCTGCATGGCTTGCGTATGAATATGAATATAACCGTGAGAGTGTGGAACATCTGGTAAGCATACTTGCAGGAAGGATAATACAGGGAAAGCAGAACTGCATTCATACAATGGGTCAATTTATAGCATCGTTGAAACTGCCAAGTTCATTAAAAGCGGTGGACAGGACAATGCTACAGGATATGATAGACACAGTGACAGGAAACCTTTTGAATGATCCAGCATCGCAGGAACCAGATATCGTGCGGAAAATTTATGAGAAGGCATGGGAGGAGACATAATGCAGGCAATGATCATGGCAGCAGGCAGAGGCAGCAGACTGGGAAGCCTGACCGCAGGAAAACCAAAATCCTTTGTGGAAATAAAAGGACATAAACTGATAGAATACAATCTCAAACTTCTGGAAGCATATGGTGTTGGAGAGATTATTATTGTGACAGGATACCAAAGTGAGGCATTTGAAGAGCTTGCTAAAACTATGAAAAATATACGGTTTGCGTATAATCCATTTTACGAGATGATGAATGTGCTTGGGTCGTTTTATATGGGAATGCATTTGATACAGGACGATTTTATTTATCTTCACGCAGATACCATATGCGAACCATCTATTTTGGAAAAAATGGTGAAGATGGAGTTTGATGTTACACTACCCGTTGATTATGGCATATGTGATGATGAGGCAATGAAGGTGAGAAGCAAAGAGGGAAGGCTCCAGCAAATCACAAAACAGATGCCTAATGAAACAGCGGACGGAGAATTTATAGGTATGGCGTCCTTTCGTAAGAAAGTGCTTTCCGCACTCAAACAAAAGACGAGGGCACTTTTGAAGGAAAAGGTTTTTGATGCATATTTTGAGAGTGCTATACAGCGGTTGATTGACGAGGAAGATTTTAATATAAAGGCAGTACCGACAGATGGTGCATTCTGGGCGGAGATTGATTTTGTTGAGGATTATGAGCGAGCGATAGCAGAAATTCCAGAAAGCCTGACAGGAATATTTACATAAGGAAGTTTGTTGGCATGGGATATGGACAAAAGAGTAGCTTATCTGAAAACATTTACATCATAAGAAGAAGGGCAGAAGCATTTGTACATGGCTTGGCATACTATATATGTCGTATTTTTCCTATTGACAAAAGCAAGATTGTCATGTGGACTTTTGAGGGAAATGGCGGTTATGGGTGCAGCCCCAAATATGTTGCGGAGGAATTGCTGAAACGTAACAGGAAAAACGGAACAAAGCACAAGATCATATGGCTGGTCAATGATGACAGCAAGAAATTTCCAAAAGGAATCAGAAAAGTAAAAAATACGCTTTGGAACAGGGCATATCACCTGTCAACGGCAGGAATATGGGTAGGCAATACAAGGACTGCCTATGGCACAAAAAAAAGAAAAGGCCAGTGTTATATCCAAACATGGCACGCAACCTTGTGCATCAAGCCGATTGGAAAGTACAGAGGAAATCTCTTTCCACAAATGGCATATATCGTCAGCGCAAATGATTCAAAAATGATTGATTATGTACTTTCGGGGTCAACATGGTGTGACCACATGTACCGTGATGGGTTGATCTATGAAGGTAAGATCATTAAGACAGGTACACCGCGCTGTGATGTCCTGCTGAACCAGCGAGATAAGAAGTATATACAATTGAGAAATGAATATCATATTCCAAAGGATGCCAAAATCCTGCTCTATGCGCCCACGTTCAGAGGAGGAAGTCAGAATACAGTACGCACAGTCAGTACCGACAGTACAACCGTAGATTTTGAACATCTGAGTGATGCACTTGAGAAGCGTTTTGGTGGCAAATGGTATATTTTCCTTCGTCTCCATCCGCAGCTTGCCGCGAAGATGGACAGGCTGGAGACACATCAAATGTCTACAAGACTAATTGATGTCAGCCAGAGACCTGACATGAACGAGTTGATCGCCGCCTCGGACGCATTCCTCACAGACTATTCGAGTGCAATCTTTGAAGCTGGACTAATAGGCATTCCGGGATTTATCTACGCAGATGATTTGGAGGATTACATAGCAGAGCGGGGAGATTTATTTTTTGATATGTACAAACTTCCGTTTCCAGTGGCGCTTGATCATGGCAGGCTGGTGGAAAATATTTTGAATTTTGATGAAGTAGTATATAAAGCCAGCCTAGAACAGTTTATGAAAGAAAATGGGATTTTTGAGGATGGCAAGGCAAGTAAGAGAGTTGTGAAGATGATTGAGCGGTGGGAGAAGAGGGGATAGATGATACATGAAAACATAGGTAGCTGCAAAAGAAGATATTAAGAAATTGTTGTAATTTGCATCAGATTTTTAGTGGAAAAGGATATTACAAGATGCAGTCGAATTATCATACAATACGAAATGCAATTGAAAAAGCAGTTGAATTGGGAAAACAAAATTTCCTGATATATCCGTTTGGTGAAAACGGAGTGCTGGCGAAACAGATTTTAAATGATAGCTTTGGCATACAAGAAAACTATATCATTGATAACAAACTCTCCAAGTACAATCCCAAGATAAAAAGTTTGGCATGGTGTAAGACATTGGATTGTTCTCAGTATACAGTTTTGTTCACCTGTGCGAATCTTGAATTATACAAAGATACACGTAGTGCGTTAGATCAATATTTTTTAGAAGACAACGTGATTGATATTTTTGAGATTCAAATAAAAAAGAGGAACGAACAAAAAGAAAATACCGGGGGGGGGCATGGAAATGTGGCGAAATGCGGCAAGTATAGTTATGGACCATTATGTGATCATTGGTTGGTGGAATCTGTGGGGGCATTCTGCAGTTTTGCGCCAGGAACAGATGTTGTAGAAAATCATCCAATAAATTATATATCTACACACCCTTTTCTATATTATGGCGGTGAGACTGACAGAATTCATGTGAAATGGAATGAATTGAAAGGGCAAAGAGCTTATTTTGAGGGAATCATGCCGAAAGGAGATAACTATAGATTACATAAGATAAAGATTGGCAATGATGTGTGGTTAGGGCGGAATGTGCTTATTACAAATAGTTCCAATATAGGGAATGGTGTTATAGCAGGTGCTGGTTCAGTAATTACAAGGAATGTTCCAGATTATGCAGTTGTTGCAGGAGCTCCGGCAAGAATTATCAGGTATCGATATTCGGAAGAAGAAATAGAAGCGTTAAATCGAATTGCTTGGTGGAATTGGTCGGATGAAAAGATAAGAGAGAATCATGACGATTTTTATCTGGGAGTGAAAGAGTTTATTTATAAATATGATATATAAAGTTACAGAAAGAAACAGGATGCAAGAAAGAAGAGAGAATAAGATTATTTTGGGAACTTCATTGGCTCCTTTTAATATTGAAAAGCAGATGAAAGCTGTAAAAACATGGATTGACAATGGATTTCAGGTGATTTCCTGCAATATAAAAGAAGAGATTGAGATTTTACGGGAAATGTTTTCTGATATACCTGTAGAATTTGTAGAGATAAAAAGGAATGCGGAAAAAAATTTGCCATATATTCAGGACATATTAGAGGAAGCCAGTGATAGGACAGAAAATGTGTGCGGATTTATAAACTCAGATATTTTTCTTTCTGATATGCCATCAGGCATGTATGGCTATATAGAACATGAAGCGAAAAACAGTATCATAATAATACATAGAAATGAAATTAATCAATTAGAAGATATTAAAAATCTGGATTGGAAACTGCATTTTGATGGGATTGATATGTTTTTTTTAGATAAAGCACTGGTAAACGGTTTTTTTGATGATGGTTTTTATGTACAATCTGTTTGGGATTTATGTATTTTAATCAAGTGTAAGATGCTAGGAATTACAATGAAAGAGCTTGTGAATCCGATTGCTTTTCATCAAAGACATACAATTAAGTGGGATTTTGAGAAATCTGAGTTGCTGGTTAAAAAGTTTATGGAAAAGTATTTTTATCAACAGAAACATCCGTATAAAAAGGCACTAGATTTATATTATTCTATATTATATGCGGACTGTCAGCAGATCTGTTTCTGTGGTGATATGAAAGTCCATTGCCTCTTTGTTTTAGACAGAAAAAGTGATATTACAGTGGAAAGCATATATCAACAGGATTATCCGAATATCGAGGTAGGATATTATAGGAAAGAGGAATACAAAACGGATATTGTTTTTTATATTAAAGGGGAATTAATCTTCAGTAAAGTTTTTTGTAAGGCTGTCGTGTATATATTTCAACAGTTTCATTGTACATCTTTAGATATTGGAAGATTTTTTATATCTAATAAAAATGGAAGGTATAGCTATAATGAATTAGATAGGAATATCAGTATGATTCAAAAAATAAATGAGACATGTTCTGTTTTTATTCATACAGTAAGAAAAAATGGGGTATCGAACAAGAAACATGGAATCCTTTATTATCCTTTAGTATATGAGAAATTAAATTTAATAGACGGTAGCGTATCAAAACTTTTGCATATAAGGGGAAACGTGTATATCATGCCTGCAGGTATTCGCGCCCGCGAGTGGTATCACAATAATTCAAATCATATAAATTTTAAGATAGTAGGGTATTTAGATAATAATATACAAAGTAGTGATATAACGGAGATGCAAATTGAACCAGTTGATATCATTTCTAATAAGAAAGAGGATGTAGTAGTGATCATTGCAAGTAAATATTATTATGATGAAATAGAAGAACAATTAGGGAGAATTATTAATAAGGACAAAATTCTTAATGCTGGATTGATGCTTGAAGTAGGAATAAACGGAATTCTCTATTTTGATATTGATAAGTATAATAAAAAATGGAAGCATGCGGGGGAGACTGTCCGAAAACCCCTGAGAGGCGATAACAGGATTTTAAACGTAGGATTATCGCCCAAACAGAGCTAAAAAACGCTTACAGAGCGATTTTTATAAATGCACCTTGAAAACTGAATAAAGTACGCTAAATAAACAAATATGTGGGACTTTTCCACCAATATCTGGTATAATGGGAGTATCTTAAAAGTTCCAGTTTAGCGGGGTGTTTTCCATGCCATATATAGTAAAACCTATCAATAGAAACCAGGCGGTAATAAATACACTTGATTCCATGGTGGAATGGGATAGTATTGCAAGAGTAATCGATTGTTTTGTGGATCACATAGACTTAAAAGAGATGGGATTCGAAAAAACAGAACCAAGTTTTGAAGGAAGGCCATGTTATGATCCGCAGAGTATGCTGAAACTATATCTATACGGATACCGCAATAACATCCGGTCATCCAGAAAACTTGAGGCGGCATGCGTCACAAACATTGAAGTTATGTGGATGCTTGGCGGACTCCGTCCTGACTTCCGCACGATATCTGATTTCAGGAAAGACAATGCAGACAATTTAAAGGAAGTATTTAAGGAATTTCTAAAAAGGGTAACCGTAGATCTGGAAACAGGATACGTGTCTATAGATGGGAGTAAGTTTAAAGCCTGGAATGGAAAAGACAGCAATTTTACCATTATGAAACTGGATGACAGGATAAAGTGGCTGGAAGACCACACACAGGAATACCTGCGGCTGATAGAGGAAGCGGATAAAGAGGAGGAGGCTGCCAGTGGAACGCTGACCAGGGAAGAACTGGAAGCAAAACTGAAGGAGGCAGAGGAAAGACTGGAGAAATACCGTTCATACAGGGAACTGATGGAGAAAGAAAACCACACGCAGATTTCACTGACAGATGCAGATGCGCGGCTGATGAAAAATAAAAATGGAATGGACGTGTCGTACAATGTCCAGACAGCAGTGGATTCAGAGACGCACCTGATCATGGATTACCTGGCGACAAACCAGGCAACAGACCATGGATTAATTGCTCCGACAGCGGAGTCCATTAAACAGGAAGCCGGGGACAGGATTATTGAAGCTGTGGCAGATAAGGGATACGAACAGGCCGAAGATATGGTGTTATGTCTTGAGAAAGGAATTATTCCTAATGTCATTCTGCCAGACGGACAGGACACATATGAACTGGAGATCGAGTATGAGGAAGCAGGGGAGTTAAATACAGCAGGCACGAATGCAGAAGAACTGAAGAGATGTCTTCATGCGGGAGTGGTGCCGGAAGCATATGCGGATGTAATAGAAGGTATGGAGGTAGCAGAGGTAAGGAGAAAAGTTTCGGACGGGCCGGAACAAAAAGTGGAGAGCCCCTATGGAACAGAAGAGGAAATGAAAAACCGTGCAGGGGAAGGGTATTTTGTCAGGGATCCGGAAAGGGATCTGGTTTACTGTCCCGGAGGGGAAATCCTCAGGAGAAAAAGCATCAAAAAAAATGGGGCGACAAGATATGCCAACAGGCAGGCGTGCAAGGGATGCCCATACCGTGATAAGTGTGTGAACGGGAAGGGAAACACGAACTGGAAGGAAACGGATTTTGGCAAAGACAGCCTGGAAAAGAAAGCAAAGTGGTGGAAACCGGAAGAAGCGGAAAACTCAGAAGAAGAAACAGAGAAACCAGGAAAAAAGAACCAGAAGAAGGCAAAGTACCATTTTGAAAAGAAAAAGGTAGTCAGGTTTAAACTCAGGCCGGACAGGGAAAAAATGAACCAGCGGATGTGTATTTCAGAGCATCCGTTTGGAACAATAAAACGAGCAATGGGAGCAGCCTGCTTTCTGTTAAAGGGTAAACAGAAAGTAGGTGGGGAATTTGCGCTCATGGCCATGGGATATAACCTGTCCAGGGCGTGTAACATGTTCTCATTTGAAGAACTGATGGCACTTGTTGCAGCATAATGGGAAAAATAACAACAAAAAAGCGTATTTTATTCAGTTTTCGAGGTCAGGTAACTATAAACGGACAAATAATGTCCGAAAAACCTGGCATTTTTTGTGCCCAAAATGGCCAAAAATTGTGGGTTTTCGGACAGCCTGGGGGGAGGGGTATAAAAACCGCAAAATAAATTCTTTCGGAATTGGAGTATGTGTATGATAAAAGATTGCAACTCTAATCCGTTAATATCTGTTGTTGTACCTGTTTACAATACAGAGAAATTTTTGAAAAAGTGTATCACAAGCATACAGACACAGACATATCACAATTTAGAAATAATTTTGATTGATGATGGTTCCACAGATCGTTCGGGGCAGATTGTAAATGAATTTGCAGAAAGGGATAAAAGAATTATAGTTGTACACAAACAAAATGGAGGAGAAAGCAATGCACGGAATATTGGCTTGAAAATGGCTACAGGAGAATATATAACTTTTTGTGATTGTGATGACTGGATTGACAATGATATGTATGAAAGTATGATGGGGATATTGGTAGATGGAAACATAGATATGGTAGCTGTTAGTTGGTACTATGATACGAACTTAAATATCTGTGAGATAAAGAATGAATTGCCTGTGAATGACAAAATTTTTGGGAGAGAAGAATTATTAAAGTATATATATATGCGAGATTCTTATAGAGGATTTGCTTATATATGGAACAAACTATATAAGAGAGATATATTATATAATAAACTGGGAGAGCTTATTCTTTTTGATGAAACATTACAACTCGGCGGGGACGTATTGTATTTGGCTGAAATTGCATTGAATGTAAAAAATGTTAAATATATAAACAGGGCATTTTATCATTACAACCAAAGAGAAGACTCAGGATGCCATACAAAGGATGTAGGAAAACTGCGTGACTGGATAAGAGCATATGAAATGGTGTTGCAGCGATTTGAAGAGGAACATATAGATAAAAATGTAATTGATTATGTAAAACGATTTCTGGCATATCATAGCAGTAATGCTGTGGAAATCGCAATTAAACAGGAACAATTAACAGCAAAAAAAGAATTTCAAAGTTTTATGCAGAGATATAAGCAGGAATATATTTCACTTAATTTACAACATCCCGAACGCATAAAAAGATACAGAGATTTGTTAACACAATAGATTAATTGAAAGGCAGTTTGTCATGAAATGGAAAAACAGAGGACATGAATATGATGATATGTATCAAAAAATAAGTGAGAAGAATAGATTTTATTTATTTGGTGCAGGTGATTATGGAAAACAGTTTATGCGTATCTTTAAGTCAGAAATTCAAATAAAAGGGTATATAGATAGCGACATTTCTAGGCATGGGAACATGATAGATGGAAAAATGTGCAATTCTTTGGAGGATATCAGCCTTGGTGAGAATGACGGAATTATTGTAACGATGTCACAGGCAGCAAGGGTTAGTGCATTGGAACAATTGAGAGCCTTAGAATATAGGAAAAATACAGATTACTTTATGATTGAAGAATTTCTATCAGTATATCATGTGTACAAAAATGACAAGGTATATTTTTCCAGCATATCTTTTTTGCCAAGTACAGCATGTAATTTAAATTGTAGATATTGCTTAAATTTTAATCCATTTGCAAAACAATTTTATGTTCGCGAATGGAAAGAGCTAGTGCAGGATATAGATTTATTTTTTTCATGTGTGGATCACATCATGCTATTTCATGTTAGTGGCGGGGAACCTATGCTCTATAAGTATACGGCAGATCTTCTTGAATATATTGATAAAAATTATGGTGACAGAATTGATACGTTGCGGACTGTAACAAACGGAACTATTGTGCCAAAAGAAGAAATTCTGCAAAAATTATCTATGTGTGATGTGGAGCTTACAGTTGATGATTATCGAAATAAAGTTCCTCAATTTAATACACAGTTTGAAGAATTGATTCGTAAATTGGAAGAATATCATATTAAATATTATATCAATAAGGCAGATAGTTGGATAGATCTTGCACCAGAAAGAACAGATTATACCAGTTGGACAGAGGATAAATTAATAACGCATCGAGATAACTGTAATCAATCATGGCAGGAACTGAGGGGTGGAAAAATATATAGCTGTAATTATGCAGCATACGCATCTGTGGCAGGGATAGCAGGAGAACAGGATTTAGAAGAAATATATGACTTGTCAGATTTTTCATCGGATAAAAAGAAAGAGCTAGTGGAGTTTCGATTAGGCTATACAACGAAAGGATATACTGGTTTTTGCAGAAAGTGCAGAGGATTTACATCGGAAAATTCAGAAGGCGTAGAGCCTGCTGTTCAGTTAACGCAGAGAATATGATCTGAAAAATAGAGGAAAGAATTGTATGAAGATTGCAATCTGGGGAACGAAAAAAGAGGCCATTTATTTATATAACCAAATTAAATCTGATGGCAAAAATCGAGTAGTATGCTTTGTAGATAACAATAAAAATATTTGTGATCCGTTGATAGATAATAAACCGATATATTCAATTGATAAATTAAAAAAGATGTATCCAGATCAGATCGATACAGTTATTTTAGCACTTAGAAATGGATATAGTATTGCATGTATTTTAAAACAGTTAAAGTATAGCAATATTAAGAATATCGGGTTGTTGAAACCTTTAGCTTATGACTATAATGAAAAGATCTGTCTGGAAGAGAATAATGCTCATGTCATTTGGACAAATATGTTAAGAATGCCCATATTGCCATATCTGCAAGTGGTATTAATTAAGACTTGTAACTTAAACTGCAAAGGTTGTACACATTTTGCCAATTTGTTTAATAAACGATTGGATAATGACAATACATATCCCATTCAAAAGCTAAAAGAGGATTTAAGAAAAGTTTCGGAAAATATGGAAATATTTCGGTTAAGGCTGTTAGGAGGTGAACCGTTGCTATACCCTGAATTAAAAGAAGCTATAGCATCTTCTCGCGAATGTTTTCCTAATGCAGATATCAGAGTAGTTACAAACGGCTTATTATTAATGAAAGCGTCAGAAGAATTATTTCAATGTTTGAATCATTATAATATTGGACTTGATATTTCATTATATCAACCAACCATGAGAATAAAACAAGAATTAGTGAATTTATTGCAGAGAAATTCTGTAAAATATCATTTTGAAGGAATGAGTAATACAGAAGGGATTGAAAGGTTTGAAAAGAATATACGAACAGAAGGGGTGAATAATCCTGAAAAAGCAATGAGTATTTGTCATGGAAAACAGTGTCTTACGTTACTTCATGGAAGATTATATAAGTGTCCCTTTGAAGCGCTTTCCTATAAGTTTTATCAATATTTTAATCAAAATATAGATTATAGAAATGATGGGTACAATATTAATAAGGATACTATTGATTGGACTGATTTTTTGGACAAGGTTTATATGTGTCCAGTGGAAGCATGTAAACACTGTTCAGAAAAAATAGAGTTTTTTGATTGGAGTACCACATGTTCGCCAGAATACTCTGATTGGACAGTATAATAAAAATATGTTTGAGTAGGGTATTTAATATGCATATAGTTTTTTTTACACATTTATTTCCTGTTCGCGGAAGAACGACAGGAGGTGCAGCCAATTATGTTGCTAATATTGCACGAATTATGGCTGAGCATGGTCATCTTGTAGAAATTATTACCGAGAGTGAATTTGAAGAAACCTTTTACTGGAATAATATTATTGTTCATAAAATAAAAGCTACGAGAGGATTTCAAGATACTGGAAAACAAATGTCCGTTGTTAAGAAATTATTGAAAAATATATGCAGAAGTTATTGGTATAACAAAGAGGCTGCAAGAATACATAAAGAGAAAAAAATAGATATTATACAGAGTGTTAATAGTTATGGGTTAGCTTTATTAAGAAAAAGGAATATTCCGTATTTGGTACGTTTATCAGATTATCCGGCATTGTGGAGTGGCGCAAACAGACCGGAATTTGATTTTAATCAATGTATTGCATCAAGACGGTTCGATGAAGAAATTCAGTTTATCGCATTAAAAAGAGCAGATGCGCTCGTAGTGCCAAGTGTTTTGGTACAACAGCTAATTTATGATAGGATCGGTAAAAAACCTCAATTAGTAGAGAGTCCTGTTTTAATTGAAGAGGAGGAATATACAGACTTCAAGGAAAGTTTTGAAAGTGATCCATATTTCCTGACATATTCAGAGTTAAATTACAGAAAAGAAATACATATTGTAGCAAAGATAGTTGATAAATTATTAACTCAATATCCTGATATGAAATATATAGTATGCGGAAGAGACAGATTGATTTTATATGGAAATAAATATATTTTGGTTTCTGAATTGTTTCAGTTATCTGTAACCCAACATGCAGACCGTTTTATTTTCATGGGAGAGATTTCGAACCGTAAAAGAATGTTTTCGATTATAAAACATGCAAAACTATGCATTTTGCCAACCAGAGTGGATAATTTGCCAAACACATGCCTTGAAGCAATGGCATTCGGAAAAATAGTCGTCAGTTCTACAAGTCATTACAAAACCAGCGTGGAACAGCTTCTTATAGATGGATATAATGGTTTTTTGTCAGACGTAGATAATGAGGAGAGTTTGTATCAGAAAATAGTGTACGCAATGCAGCTTTTAGATGCAGATAAGGAATTGCTTCAAAACAGAGCAATGGAGAGAGTGAAAGAGTTAACACCTGAAAAAGTATATGTCAAAATGATGGCTATTTATGAGAAAACGATTGAAAATTTTAAGCAGAGTAAGCAATAGTGTTATTTTAGACAAAATGAAATAATTGGCATCAGGTTTTTATATTTTACAAGAGGGAGGGAATGAGATGACTTGTTCAGTCGAATTGTTCAAGGAACCGTTAAAGATAAGGGAACGTCTGTCAGAAGATGGAACAGAAATGACCGAACCACAGCTTTCTATGTTATGCGGATTAATCAAAGAATACAGACCTCAGAAAATAGTGGAAGTAGGGGTTGCAGCAGGGGGAACAACGGCGGTTATATTGAATTGTTTGTCTCTGATGGAATTGGATACTTGTGTGTATTCTGTTGATCTATCAGAACGATATTACAGAGATACGAGCAGAAAGACAGGTTATTTGGCAGAAGAATACAAAAAATTGGCGAATACCAAGGTAAATCACAAACAATACGGGGGGGGGGTTCTTGCAGAGCATTTAGAAGAAATTGGCAGAAATATAGACTTTTTGATTCTTGATACCACACATGTGCTGCCAGGTGAAGTACTTGATTTTCTCGTAGCGCTTCCATATTTAAAAGATGGTGCGATCGTTGTACTACATGATATATTTTTGAATCATTATAACAATAATATCAATTCTTACGCAACCAGAATTTTACTTTCTTCGGTTGTAGGCGAAAAGCTAACAGGAAGAGGCAATGATAATGAATATAATTATATAGAGCTTGGTGCATTTAGGGTTACAGAGGACACAAAGAAGTACATACAAAATGTGTTTTCGGCTTTATTAATCACATGGCAGTATTTACCTAATTGTTCACAGATGACATTATACAAACAAGCTATGGGTAAGTATTATGACAGTCAGTTGATGGAGTTATTTGACATGGCAGCAAAACTGAATAAAAAGACGTTGTCTCAAAAAAGAGTGATGGATAAAATTACGTTGTCCAGTATACAGGAACTCTTGGAAAAACTAAGAAATAAGAAAAAAATATTTATATATGGATGTGGTGTCTATGGCACAAAGTTATACAGTATGTTGGAAACATTTCATGTACAAGTAGAAGGTTATGTTATTTCTGATAATCAGATCAAACCTGCTATGGATCAAAGCGTTCAGTATATTTCAGAAGTGGACGAAAATAAGTGCATGATTGTCTTAGGGATGTCAACTGGAAAACAGAGAGAAGTGTGTGGAGAGATGCAGCATGAAAATTGGGTTCGCATAGATGAACATGTTATTTATTTTTTGAGAAATAATTTTTGATTACTTCCCAAAGGCTGATCTTAAAATTTGTGTTGTATCTATTAGGAAGGAGAACAACAACGTGGTAAAAATCATGTCGTATGAGGATAACTTTTTCGATTTATACAAAACTTTTCAATATCAGACTGTAATATATGGTGCGGGAGTTTGTGCTAAAAGAGCACTTCTTTATTTGAATATGGTAACGTTTATTTGTGATAGAAAAGCTAATGAAATAAATGAAATAAATGGCATTTCTGTAGTGACACCTGCGATGCTTGAAACAATTAAAGAAAAGTTTTTTATTGTTCTATGCATAAAATCAAGTCAAATCAGAAAAGAAATTAAAAACGAATTAAAGAAATTATCAATAGATGCTTTGATTTTTGATTATTTTGATAATATTGCTTTTGATATATATATAGAAAAGGAACTCATAAATCATGAAAAAAGAAAACTCTATTATATTTGTCTGATCTGTGAAGATGAAGGATGGATTTTAAGAAAATTTGCGTTAAAGATGAAAGAGCAATTAGATAAGCAAGGATATAAGTGTTCCATTCAAAATGTGGCAGATCCTTTAGCGGACATAAATCATCATGTAATTTATGCGAGCTGCAATCCTGTTATCTCGTATAATGAGACGTTTATGATCACACACATTGACTCATTTAATAAGCTGGAATTTATCAAACATCAGGTAAAAAAAGTATTAATGGCAATATGCATGTCAAGAGAAACAATGGAAAAACTTGCATCATACGGTGTTCCAAGGGAGAAGTTATGCTATATTAATCCAGCACAGGATGGGGTGATAGAACCGAAAAAATATATATTAGGTATTATGCATAGAACATATAATGATCATAGAAAAAATGAGGATATTTTAATAGATATTTGCAAAGCTTTGGATGCTGATTATTTTGTTTTCAAAATAATGGGATCAGGCTGGGATCATATTGTAAATGTACTAAGAACGATGGGGTTTGAGGTAGAGTACTATAATGAATTTAATTATGATACATATACTGAATTGATACCTTCACTGGATTATTATTTGTTTTGGGGATTTGATGAGGGGTCAATGGGATATTTGGATGCGCTTCGGGCTGGAGTTGAGACAATTGTTACACCACAGGGCTTTCATCTTGATCTGAAAGATGGAATAACTTATGCATGTCGCACAATTGCAGATTTTAAGAAAGTTCTTTTGATGTTGCAGGACAAGCGAAAGAAAATTGTCCAATCTGTTGAAAATTGGACATGGAAAAATTATGTGGACAAGCATCTGGAGGTGTGGAATTATTTGCTCGGAATTGAAGATGATATTTATAAGAACCAGCATATGTATGAGGATGGTATTTTTTCAGTTTTAAGGTTAAATGTATAAAAGAAAGATATAGTTCTGAAGGAGGTATTAATGGATTTTATACCAGTAAATGAACCAGTGTTGAATGGCAATGAGAAAAAATATTTAAATGCATGTATTGATACAGGATGGATTTCTTCAGAGGGTCCATTTGTGACAGAATTTGAACAGAAAATGAGTAAAACAGTTCATAGAAAATATGGAATTGCAGTTTCAAATGGGACGGCGGCATTAGAAGTTGCTGTGCAGGCACTGGGAATCAGTGAAGGTGATGAAGTGATAATGCCTTCTTTTACTATCATTTCATGTGCAATGGCAGTTACTAAAGTGGGGGCGGTTCCTGTTTTAGTTGATAGTGACTTTTATACATGGAATATGAATGTAGATGAGATTGAAACTAGGATAACATCAAGAACAAAAGCAATTATGATAGTTCATTTATATGGTTTACCTGTTGAGGTTGATAAAATACTTGAGCTTGCAAAGAAATATCAGTTGAAGCTTATAGAGGATGCAGCAGAGATGCATGGTCAGACGTATAATGGGAAGCCTTGTGGTAGCTTTGGCGATATTAGTACATTTAGTTTCTATCCAAACAAACATATTACTACAGGAGAAGGAGGAATGGTTGTAACGGATGATGAATCTCTTGCAGAACGTTGCAGGCTTCTTAGAAATTTATGTTTTAAGAAGAATATTCGTTATGTGCATGAAGAAATTAGTAGTAACTTTAGATTTACGAATCTTCAAGCAGCAGTTGGACTTGCTCAGTTAGAGCGATTGGAAGAGTTTATAATTAGAAAGAGACAGATGGGAAAATATTATACAGAACAATTGAGAGATATACAAGATTTAATACTTCCAATTGAGCATACAAATTATGCAGTCAATATTTATTGGGTTTTTGGAGTTGTATTAGGAGAAGAAGTTCAAGCTGATAACAGATTGGTACAGAAGCTTTTGGCGGAGGAGGGAATTGGCACAAGAACTTTTTTCTGGTGTATGCATGAACAACCTGTATACCAAAAGCAGAAGTTATTTATAAATGAATCTTATCCGAATGCAGAATATTTGGCACGTAAAGGATTTTATATTCCCAGTGGACTTGCTTTGACGAAAGAACAGATGGAAAGGGTTGTAATAAAACTCAAAAAAGTTATGGCACAAATTAGGTGATTAATTGGAGGTATAGATGGGACAAATTGAGGAAGTAAAGAAAAAAAATAAATTACTAGCAATGATTATTCGTAGTGATTATGCAGGTGAAGGTGTTGATTTTATTACCCCTAATGAATATTCACAACAATTGGCATATATGCATCATCCAGCGGGAAAAGTAATTGATGCACATATTCATAATCTCGTTTACCGGAACGTAGTGATGACTCAGGAAGTTTTATTTATAAAAAAGGGTGCCTTACGTGTTGATTTTTACGATGACTATGAAGATTATCTGGAAAGCAGAAATTTATTTGCTGGTGATATTATTCTGATGATTTCAGGAGGCCATGGATTCAAGGTATTGGAAGAAGTAGAAATAGTAGAAGTAAAGCAGGGTCCCTATGCAGGAGATTATGATAAGAAAAGGTTTGATGGCGTAAAAGATGAGCAGATAAAGTATACATAAAAGGAGTTATACATGGAAATATTTCAGAATTATGGGATGTATTATAATGCATTTTATAAGGATAAGAATTATCCAGCAGAGGTAAGGCAGGTGGATAGTCTGTTGCGTAAGTATGGAAATGAAGTAAAACCTTAATTAATTTTGGATGTGGGACTGGGAAACACGACGTTGAATTGACATGCTTAGGATATAATTGTACTGGTATTGATATGAGCAAAGAAGTGATTTTTTAGCAAAGTGTAATGCAGAACTGGAAAATAAGGATATTATGTTTTGTGTTGCAGATGTACGTATATATGATTTGCACATAAAATATGATGCAGTTATATCATTATTTCATGTAATGAGTTATCAGGTTAGTAATGAAGATATATTAGCAGTTTTTCATTTGGCGTTAGTTTATTATTTACAATGGAGTAATTTTGGGAAATATTATGCTTGGAGATAAGCATGTAGACAAATAGAGGAGACTGGCATGACTCAAATAAAAACATTAACAATGTATTTACCACAATTTCATAGGACATCTGATAATGACGCATGGTGGGGAGAGGGATTTACAGAATGGACAGCAGTGCGTGCAGCTAAATCACTCTTCGAAGGACATATGCAGCCAAGAGTACCTTTGAATAAGTATTATTATAATTTGTTAGAAAAGGAAACTATGCAGAAACAGGCAGAGTGGATGCATCAGTATGGGGTAGATGGACAGTGTTTTTATCATTACTATTTTGAAAATGGTCGCATGACATTAGAGAAGCCAGCGGAAAATCTATTAAAGTGGACAGATGTTGATATGCCTTTTTGTTTTTGCTGGGCTAATACAACATGGGCAAGAACATGGAGTAATATTGGTGGAAATACGTGGGCAGATGAATTTGAGAAAAAAGATGCGAAAGAAAATGTTAATGGTGTATTGCTCTCCCAAAAATACGGTAGGGAAAGCGAATGGAAAAAGCATTTTGATTATCTGATTCCATTCTTTAAGGATGATAGATATATAAAAGTTGAAAACCATCCGATATTTATGATTACCTGGGTAGATGCGATTCCATGTTTGAGACAAATGGTTGAATACTGGAAAGTATTGGCAGCTAAAGAAGGAATTCCTGATATATATTTTATTGGAATGGGAGTAAATTATAATGTGCCGAGTGTAGATGCTATTTTAATTGGGGGACCCCAATCATTTTGGAATTTAGGGAAGCCAACAGAGGGTATTTTTAGACCCCAATATGAAGACATATGGCAACAGACATTAGCTGTTGAACCTATTAAGGGATGTAAGACTTTTATAGGAGGTTTTACGGATTATGATGATACAGGACGAAGAGGAAGACATGGTGGTATTGTCACAGAGGGGTTTACAGTAGAGAAATTTTATGAAGGAATGAAAAAATTATACAAAAAGAATATTTTGTTAGGAAATGAGTATGTATTTATTAATGCATGGAACGAGTGGGGAGAAGGGATGTATTTAGAACCCGATGAGCACTTTAGATTTAGTCTGTTAGATGCTATGAAAAGAGCTAAGATTGAAGCAATATCTGAATTCGAAGAAAGTAAAGTTAAAGAAAATATAGCGGTAATCGATAAGGAAGTGGGTTATCAGAAAAGAAGTTTTGTTAAGACAGTAAATTGTTTTAATTATTGGATGACTTTGAGAGAAAGAGGCAAGCATATAATAAATTACTTTATACAATATGAAATAACAGAAATAGCAGTATATGGTTATGGAACATTAGGTAAACATCTAGTTCAGGAATTAGATAATTCTGATATATCGATAAAATATATTATTGATAAAAATGTAAGATTAAATCATTTGAAATATGATTTCAAAATGCCAGATCAAAATTTACCTCATGTAGATGCTATTATAGTTACGCCTGTGGATGAATTTGATAATATATATGATATCTTAAAAAATTATACAAACGATAAGATTATTTCGTTGCTAGAGATAACTAGTGAGTTAATGTAGGAAGGTTACTGTGAAACTAATTGTTTGGGGAACTGGAAATTTATATAAAAAATATAGAGATATTCTATCTCAGTATAAAATTATTAAATTTTGTGATAATGATTTGGCTAAACAGGGGACAATTTTGGATGGAATAGAAGTTATTTCCCCCTTTTTATTGGATCAAATTGAATTTACATATGTCATCGTGATGTCTTATGCATCAGAGTTTATCTGTCAACAACTTGAAAATTTAGGGGTAAAGAAAAATAAAATTATTTTACACACTCAATTATGTATGTTGAGACAGCCATATGTATCTATACATAGTCTAGGACGTAAAGTTTCCATTGATAGATGGATTGAGGAAAATAAGAATTGTATTTTGTTAGTTTCGCATAATTTTAGTTATACAGGCATACCAGTTGCAATAAAAAATATGGCGTATGTTCTAAAAAAAATGGGTTATTCAATACTGATAGCGGCGATGGAAGGAGGACCCTTTACAAAAGAGTTAGAACAGCAGAAAATTGATTTTATAGATGATTTGGAATTATGTTATCAGACGCAATTTTTTTTAGATATACTGCAAAAGTTTATGGCGGTTGTGATTGGGAGTTTTTCTTTAATAAAGTTAGTAAAAACATTAGTATATTCTGATATACCAGTTCTATGGTGGGTGCACGAAACATCTGATAAATATTATATAGAAGAAAATAAAGTCCCTTTAGAGAAAAATGTAAGATTTTTTGCAGGTGGGAATCGTGTAAAGGAAATATTTGGTAATCATTATAAAAATATGAAAATCGAAAATCTTCAGTATTGTATTCCTGATTTGCATGATTATATTAATTGCATAGAAAGTGATTTTATGACCATTGCTGTGATTGGTACTATTGATAAAAGAAAGGCGCAGGATATATTGCTTGAAGCTATTCTTATGATATCTATGGATATTAGAACTAAGCTAAAAGTTGTTTTTGTTGGTCGATTGGATGAAAGTGATATGATATACGTAAATAAAATAAAAATATTACAGAGTCAGATAGACAATTTCGAGTGGATACCGGAAATGACGCAAGAGAAGTTAAACAGATTTATTCAATGTATTGATGTTTTGGTTTGTCCATCACGAGATGATCCAATGCCTATTGTAGTAACTCAGGCTATGATGCATGAAAAGGTTTGTGTTATTTCAGAAAATGTTGGTCAGGCGGAATTTATTAAACAGGCGGTAAATGGTTTCGTGTTTCCAAATGAGGATCCTAGAACACTAATGTCTATTTTAGTGTGGCTGTTAGAGAATAAAAATAGACATAGTATGATTGGCAAAGCATCAAGAGAAATATATAAGAATGAATTTTCTGAAAACATAATGGAACAACGACTAAGTTTGATAATAAATGAATTGTTAAGATAAGGAATGTAGCTGTGAAATGAATTATAAAATTATAGTATGGGGAATAGGTGCTATTTATAACAAACATTTAAATATTTTGAAATATTATGAACTTAAAAATGAAATAGAGATCGTTGGGATCACTGCAACTGATATTCCAAAAGTAAGAGCGATTGATGGTTATCAAGTTATTTCTCTGAATGAGCTAACATTTCTGAAATATGATTATTTATTGATTATGAATGATTTGCATTATTTTGATATCAGAGAAAGAGCGATTATTATAGGTGTGGATGAAAGAAAAATATTGCATTATAAATTTCTAGAATTACCAAATTTAGTTTTTGCAGATTACATTAAGTTAAAAAAAGATAGGATTAGTATAATATCCAACAATTGTTGGGGAGGGACAATTTATAGTACTCTGGGTTTAGAGTGTTTATCTCCTTTTAAAAATTTATTTTTAAAAGATGATTCTTATCTGCGGTTGTTAAATAATTTAGATTATTATTTAAATTGTGAGCCTGTTTTTATGAATTGGGCAGTAGATCCGCATAGTAGGAATAGTTATCCTGTTTTACGATTAGATGATGTTTATGTGCATTGTAATCATGATATGATACCAGAAACTGCCATTAGAAACTGGAATAGAAGACGAAAAAAAATCAATATGAATAATTTATTTATAGAAATGTATACAGATAATATAGAAACTGCAAAGTGTTTTAAACAGTTGAATAATTTTGAAAATAAAATTTGTTTTGTTCCATTTGCATCTAATGAAAAATCTCTTTATTATTTGAAGTTGTTTCATGGACAATCTGAACTTTGGGAGGCTGTAATTAGTAGTGCAAGGAATGGAAAGAATAGCATTTCTTATAACATAGTAGACTTATTGAATGGAAAGGTAGTTCATCGGTTGAAAAAATGACAGGACATATATTAAATATAGGATGTAATGAGATTGTAGAAACTAGGATAAGTGTAATAGTGCCCTTATATAAAGGAAATAAATATATAACCAAAATATTTGAAATGATGTATAAAAATTTAAATAATATATCAAAGGACAAGTTAATAGTTGTTGAATTGATTCTGGTAAATGATTTTCCACAAGAAGAATTGGTAGTTCCAGATTTTGTAGATGATAGATGTTTTGTCAAAATAATAGAAAACAAAACGAATAGTGGCATTCATTTTTCAAGAGTGGAGGGATTACGGAACTCATATGGAGAATATATTTTATTTTTAGATCAGGATGATGAAATAAGTCCAAAATACATCAATGAACAATTAAAAAGTCTTGGGGGTAATGACGCAATTATTTGTAATGGAAAAATACAAGGAAGGCTTATATATAGAACTGTTGATGAAATAAATCGAGTATTGGATATTTGGGATTATAAACATGGTGTTAATAATATTGCTTCACCGGGACAAGTTTTGATAAAAAGGAAGGCAATTCCTCAGGAATGGTTAGATAATATTTTAGTATATAATGGTGCTGATGATTATTTTTTATGGATGTTGATGCTTTACAATAATAGCAAAATGAAAGTTCAGGATAAGGTTTTATATTGTCACATGTATACGGGATATAATACATCGAGTGACAATAATGAGATGAATAGATCTGTTATGGAAGTTGCAGAGTTTCTATATAACAGAAATGTTTTAAATACTGAAGAATATAAGTGGATTTATAAACAGAGAAGTATAGTTGTTTCTGAGAAAAAAAAGTCAGACATTATTGGGGAGTATCCCAAAGTGGAAAAATACAAGCAGTTGCTTGAGATTTGGATGGTGTTAAGAGATAGAAAAGTATCTTTCAGTTACTTTTTTGAACATCAAAATATTAAAAAGATTGCAATTTTTGGAGCAGGGATGTTTGGAAGGCATTTGTATTACGAATTGCAAAAAAGTAGTATTTCTGTTGTTTGTTTTATAGATTCAAAGAATATATCAGGTATAAATGAAATAAAAACCATTAAACCAGGTCAGAAAATAGAAGATATTGATGCCATTATCATAACTCCTGTCTTAGAGTATAAAGAAATTGCTGAATCCTTAGAAAAATTTTATGATTGTTATATGATATCACTGGAGAGTGTTTTGATGAATGCAGACTGCGAGTTAATATGAAAAGCGTTATCTAATTGATAATGTATGAAGTAAAATTTTTAGAATATAGGGAAGGAAATACGATGATTCTGATATTAGGTGCAAATGGTTTTATTGGATATAATTTAGTAAAACGTTTTGCGGTGAAAAAGAAGATAAGAATTTTTGATAAGGTGTGGGACAATGAAATAGATAATACAAATGTCGAAGTTGTGACCGGAGATTTTCGAAATGTATGTTTTGAAGAAATGCTAGAAGAGGTTGATACAGTTTTTCATTTTATATCTTCTTCGGTTCCATTTGATGGAACTGATAAAATCATAGATGACGTTCAGGCTAATTTACTTCCAACATTAAGATTATTGGATGCTATGAAAAAAAGAATGGTTAGGAAAATTATTTTTATTTCCTCAGGAGGGACTGTATACGGGGAGTGTAAAAAGCCTGCTTTGGAGAGAGATAGATTGTCGCCGGAATGTATATATGCAGCACAAAAAGTTGGCATAGAAATATGTTTACATTTATATGAGAAGTATGATGGTATTCAGGGGTATATATTGCGTGTTGGGAATCCATATGGTTTTACAATTAATAAAAAAAGGAATCAAGGAATTATTCCCATTTTTACCGAAAAGATAGTTGCAGGGGAAACAATTGAACTGTGGGGAAATGGAGAAAATAAGAGAGACTATATATATATTGGTGAAGTAATAGATGCTATTGAGGCTGTATATTTATACAACGGAAAATATCGTATATTTAATATTGGAACTGGAAAAAATTGTTCTACAAAAGAAATTATAAAAAAAATAGAAAAAGAAGTTGGAAAAAAAGCAAAAATTAATTATTTAGAAAGACGTAAATGTGATTTGGCTGAGTCATGTATGGACGTATCACTTATATATAAAGAATGTGGTTGGAAAAGTAAAATAACAGTGGATCAGGGAATTAGGCAGTACATTAGAGAAATTATGAGTAATGATACAGATACATAGTGTGGATAGAGAATTTATTAAGTTAGCAATACTATAGATTGAGTGAGGTAAAGCTATGGTAAATATAGTTGTCTTTGGCATAGGAGAATCTTATCGAAATAGAGAACATTTTTTTAAGGAAAATAGTAGTCGTATTCATATAGTAGGGTTTATTGATAACAATCAAGCAGTTCAGGGAAAGGTGTTAAATGGTGTTAAGGTTTATGCACCTGATGATATATTTCAAATACATTTTGATAGTATTGTTATTCTTAGTAATAGATATAAAAAAGAAATGTCAAGACAGGTGCTGGATCTGGGGATTGAACAAAATCTTATTTGGGACGAAAAAAAATTGATACAAAATGTTTTAAGAGGAAAGAGAACTCTTTATAATGGTAAAAAATGTAATTGTTATACAAAAAAAGAAAAAATATTAATTGTGACTACAAATATGGGATTTGATGGTGGAACTATGGTTGCAGTGTATGCGGCACAGGCTTTACAGAATAGAGGATATGAAGTGATGCTAACAGCACCAATTATTAAAGAAAATTTATTAGAAGAGATTTTGCAAGAAGGGCTTAGTATAACAATAGTAGAGTGTCTACCCTATTTTTTTGAGGAAGATAGAGAATGGGTATGTTATTATGATATTGTTTTAGTTAATGTATTTCAAATGATGAATTGTGCATATCAAATTAGTAAGATACGACCAGTATTGTGGTGGATTCATGAGAACAGATCTATTTGGAATAGTATTTATCAGGATACCCAGCGAGAGTTTAATGAAATTAATTCAAGGGAATGGATGAATAGATTACAAGTAGTGGGAGTCAGTAATGTGGCAAAAGAAGCATTTAATCATTTTTATCCTTCCATTTCGGATAGAATCATGCCATTTGGAATACCAGATAAATATATTAAAAATGATAATAACGAGCTTTGTAATCGTAAGATAATATTTGCTGTAGTTGCAGGTTTTGCTATGTATAAAGGACAGGAAATACTAGTAAGGGCAATTAAAAAACTTTCCAAACAGGAAAATCAGATGATAGAAGTCTGGTTCATAGGTTTTGAAGAAACAGTAAGACCATGGTTAGGATTAGAAGAGAGTGAAGGAGATAATTTTAGATTTTTTGGGGTGCTATTACATAAAGAGGTTATAAAAATATTTCCACAGATTGATGTTTTAGTATGTCCTTCATTAATAGAAACAATGTCCATGTCTACAATAGAGGGGTTAATGTATGGAAAATTATGTATAACTACAGATCAGACAGGGATTGCAAAATACATTACAGATGGAATAAATGGATTCGTCGTCAAAGCAAATGATCCAGATGATTTGAAGAACCGTATAGAATGGATTATACAGAATAAAGACAAATGGGATCCAATAAAAAGAAATGCACGCAATACATATGAACAAGAATTTACTTTAGAACTATTTGGTGAGAGATTAGAGTTTGAGTTAAAACGCTGCAAGGAGAAGTTTTATGAAGATATTGTCAATGTACCTTCCACAATTTCACAAAGTAAAGGAAAATGATGAATGGTGGGGAGAAGGTTATACAGATTGGGTGAGTTCTAGAAACGCAGTGTCCTTATATGAAGGACATTATCAGCCACATATTCCATTGAATCAGTATTACTATAACTTGATGGAAAAGTCTGCATTTGAATGGCAGGTTTCTTTAATGAAAAAATATGGAATAGATGGGCAGTGTATCTATCATTACTGGTTTAAAGATGGCAGACAAATATTGGAAAAGCCAATTGAAAAATTGTTAGAGTGGAAAGAAGTTGATATGTCTTTTTGTCTGTGTTGGGCAAATCAAAGCTGGGCAAATAGTTGGAGTGCATTGAAGAGTGCAAATGTTTGGTGTGATGTACGTGAAAAGAAAAACAAAAAGAAAGGTGATACGGGAGTTTTATTAGAGCAAGAATATGGTGATGAAAAAGAATGGAAAAAGCATTTTGAATATTTACTTGAATTTTTTAGAGATAAAAGATATATCAAAATAGAGGATAAACCAGTATTTGTAATTTATCAGGCGGGGGATATAGATGTATTAGAAGAAATGTTAACTTGTTGGAATACTTGGGCAAGAGAAGATGGATTTGGTGGTATGTATTTTATAGGGGGTAATAATAGAGATGATACGTTTATTGATGATGTGCTATATCAGGCTCCACAGTTTGTAATAAATGAAGTAGTCAGAAAAAAAGACAAAAGAGAGATGAAAATTTTTGATTATGAAATGGTATGGAAAAAAATAATAGATAAGGCGTATTTGGAAGATAACTGTATGGTTGGGGCATTTGTAGGATATGATGATACTCCGCGGCGTGGAATGAGTGGATGTGTAATAGACAAAATAACACCACAGATATTTGAAAAGAATCTGATAAAATTAATGGCAATAAATGAAATTCATAATCAACCATTTACTTTTATCAATGCATGGAATGAATGGGGAGAAGGGATGCATTTAGAACCAGATGAAAAATATGGAACTGCATTTTTGGAAGCAGTTTGGTATGCAAAAGAACATTATCATGAATATTTAACAGGAGTTAGACAAATTGAACGTGATTATTATGAGGAAAGAAAAAAACAATTAAAAGATATTAAGACGCAATTATTTCGGTATGAGAGTTTTTGGAGAATAATGGATAAATGGCTTTCTTTAAAAGAAAAAAATAAATCTATATCAACTATTTTAGAAGAAAAAAATATTCATACAGTGGCAATTTATGGGATAGGAATGTTAGGTAAACATTTACTCAAAGAATTGATACATAGTAGTGTAGAAATTAAGTGTATGATAGATAGAAATAATATACAGGAAGAATTTGATATCCCAATTTTAAATATAAGCCAACAAATTCCACAAGTTGAAGCCATAATTGTAACACCTAGTTATGATTTTAAAAATATTAAAATGATATTGGAAAATAAAGGATTTAATAATATTATTTGCATCGAAGAGCTTTTAAAGTAAAATCCGTTTATTTGAATTAAGATAGTTATAGATTTAATTGACGGAAAGAAGAGAAAAAATAATTTAGCCATGAGAAAAGTGTTGGTTGTAATTAAAGATTTTGGTTGTAATGGTTCCCCTCTATATGCATTTCATGTAGCAGCAATATTAAAAAGAAATGGATATTATGTAAATGTATGGAGTTATGATGATGGGGTACTTCGTACAAAATTTGAGAAGGAGTGTATTAATGTTGAAATTATTAATCCTGATAATACATTAAGAACATATATTGAGAAGAAGACAGTTAAATATGATTGTTTGATAGCATTTACAATCACTACATATCAAATAGTTCAGTATTGCTGCAATCTTCTTCCGACAATATGGTATATTCATGAGGGACATAATCTTAAAGAATATCTAAGGGAGTATAATTGCAAAAGAATTTTTTTGCAGAAGCATAGGATATGGGTAGTCAGCGAATATGCCCAGCAATACATATTTGAGACATGGAAAAAGGAAACAAAAGTTGTTCATAATTTTGTCCCTGATGTTTACGAAAAATATCAAATGATAAAAAGTTCGCCGCATAAAAAAATTCGTTTTTTATTATTAGGGAACATGATTGAACGAAAAGCGTTTGATGTATTCTTTGATGCTTTTCTTTTGCTGAACGAAGTGGATAAGCAGAAATGTGAACTTCACTATGCAGGTGATATTCCTGATACAGCATATACACATGATTTAATTAAAAAGATAGAGCAATATGATAATGTGATATATCATGGAACACTTTTGGGTGGAGAACTATATAACTTGTACCATGATTGTGATGTAGTGGTGATACCTTCCAGAGATGAATCGTGCTCTCTGGTGGCGCTTGAAGCAGCAATGATGGCAATGCCGTGTATCATATCTGAAAATGTAGGGGCACAATATATGATTGACTCAGAAAGTGGTTGGATAGTAAGAACAGGAGATTCCGAAGCACTGAGTCGGGTATTTCATGATATTCTTGCAAACAAATATGATTTAACCAGTATGGGAAATCACGCAAGAACAAAATATCTGAATTATGCGACAGAAAAGATATATAAGGATATTTTACTCAAAAATTTAGATTCAATATTTTCTTCGAATAGAATGATATGGAATTTAGTACATAGGATAAAACATATTTTGCAGAAACAGAGAGATTTATTTGAAGAATCGCCTTTTCAAATTTTGGAAATACCAAAGAGAAGCCGAATTGTTTTGTATGGGGCAGGAAAAAACGGACAATACTGGAAAGAAAAATTAGAGAAAACCCGATACTGCAAAGTGGTGGCATGGGCAGATAAAAAAGCTGATAGGAAAGCATTGATACATCCAGATTTGATATTCACAATTAAATTTGATTACATATTAATTTCTGTGAAGAATAGGGAAGCGCAAAAAGAAATAAAAAAAGAATTGATCAATAAACGAATACCTGAGTATAAGATTAAAATACTTGAAGAGTAGCAAAAGAGAGGGAAAATTCGTGAAAAAGTATGTTTTGTATGGAACAGGATTGGAAGGGGAAAAATTACTATATAACCATTTCAGTATTGTAAATGAGATAGCGTATTGTATTGATTCTTTTCATACTGGTGATTTTCATGGAATACCAATTGTTACACTTGACGAAGCAAGAGATTTGCATTTGTATACAATTATTGTAGCAGCCGTATGGAAAACTTATGAAAAAATTAGGGGCATGTTACTTCAAAAAGGATATATTGAGTATACGAATTTTTTCTGGGCATCAGAGTTTGGCAAAAAACTGGTTCTAATCAATGCGAACTGTCATGGTGCTGCGCTTACAAGATTTCTTGAAAACTGTGGACAATTTATAAAAGAATATTGTATTCATCCGATTCCCCAAACACATATGAATCAGGAAAAGAAAATTTCCAGTGTATTATTAAACAGGGCAGACGTATATATTCATCAAGATATCAGACCAGATAACAGTATTGGATATCATTTGTCTGATGAGTATGTTACGAAGCTTTTGAAAGATGATTGTTTGGATATAACGATTCCAAACTTTGTCGGAATGGGGAATTGGCTCTACCCGTTACAGGGTGGACTCGACAAAAGGTTCTATACAAACAATGGATTCTTTGATGTTTTTTATAAAGATCAGGTGATGGAAGAAGCCTATGATAACCAAAAGATAGTTTCTTTGGAACAGTATGTATCCTTTTATCTTAATTATCAGATTGAGGAAGAAAGATTGGTATATGAGAAAGATAAGGACTGGTTAAAACTAAAGAAAAGAGAAGAAAAATGGGATATTAAGGTATCAGACTTTATTCAAAAAATTTTCGCACGATTCCTTGTTTTGTGGATCAGGATCATCCATCAAGGTATTTGATGTATGAAGTAGGGCGTCAGGTGGCAGAAATTCTTGGCGTTGAGAATAACAATCATATTGAATGCTGGGAGTCTCATCTTGGATTACCAACACCTGTCTTAAAGTGTATATTAGATTATTATGGTATAAACTGGAAGGTTTCTAATGACAAGCCTTTCAATATATTTCTCGGTTATCAGACGAGTCAGATTTTAGAAGAATATATAAAGGAATATTTATGGTGGTATCATGGTACGATAGTGAAGCCGTAAAGCAAAGGAGATAAACGTGAAATTATTTTTATTTGGAATATCGAAAAAATGCTTTGAGATGATGAAAGGCGGTTTTTTTGATGATAGAAGTATTGATGGTTTGTTTGATAATTTAGAGGAAAAACAGGGTACAGCTTATAATGAGCTTGTGATAGAGAAACCTTATTTCTCCAATGAGATTTATATATTGATAACAACAGCACGAAAATATTGGTTGGATATTATTGACCAATTATTGAAACTGGGATATCGTAAATTTTCTCTGATTGATATACAAAATGAGGAATATGTAGAAAGAAAACTGGATTACAGTCATCTTGATTATGAAGAAGATAGGAAACGATTGGTTCTCTTATATTTGGAACACAAATCGTATTCTAACATATGGGCATTGGAATATTTAAGAAATATTGGAAGGCTGAATGTATATGATTTCAGGGTAAAAATATGGGAAGATAACAAGGAACAAGATGAATATTTTTATGATCTGGCAGCAGCGAGATTTGTTATAACAGAGAGAAAACTCCCCTATGACATGGATGCACGCAATGCAGAGATAATTCAGTTATGGCATGGTTATCCATTAAAAGTTATGGGGAATATGCTGGTGAATTATAATGATGAAACAGATAATTTTTTTACAGAACTCTGGAAAAAGTTTGATTATATTGTATCCTATGGACAGAATTACACAAACTTTTTATGCGCATGTTCCGGAACGCTTGCAAAAAAGTATATTGTGACAGGTATGCCGAGAAATGACTTATTGTTTGTAACAGATGGAAGGCAGAACATGACTGACAGGTTTCCAGACAGCAGAGGGAAAAAGATTATATTATATATGCCTACATTTCGTGAGGCGGATGGCGTGAGAAATGGCGATGAAAATGGGTATCTGTTTTATTGGAATGATTTTGATATAGATGAATTGCAATCTGTTTGCAGAAGATATAACTTGTTTTTTGTTTTTAAGCTGCATCCAAGTGATGAAGCCAAGGTGAAGGAATGGTGTATGGAATCCGACTGCTGCGGGCTGCTGACAGAGCAGTTGTTGGGCGACAGGGCAATGTATGAATTTATAAATGGCGCAGATGCATTGATTACAGATTATTCGTCAGTTTACTTTGATTATCTTTTATTAAACAGAACGATTATATTTACAAATAAAGATGAAAATAGTTATGCAAAGAACCGGGGATTTATCTTGGAACCTTTAGAATTTTGGCGTCCCGGTCCCGTGGTGAATACAATGAAATCATTTTATGAAGAACTGGAAAAAGTGGCGCATGGGAAAGATGATTTTGAAGAGGCAAGAAAGAAACTTATGCCATTTGTCCATCATCATACAGACGGATACGCGGCTCAGAGATTATTTGACTTTTTGAAGGAAGGATAACTATATGCATAGGCAATTCATTATATCCGTGATTATTCCTGTATACAATACAGAAAAATATTTAGATGAAACCATTCAATCTGTAATTAATCAGTCGCTGGATTTTAGAAAGAATATCCAGTTGATTTTAGTAAATGACTGTTCAAAAGATAAGAGCGAGGAAATATGCAAAAAATACTATTTTCTATATAGAGAAAATATAAAATATATCTCATTAGATCACAATTGTGGAGTGAGTGCAGCGAGAAATATCGGAAAGAGAATGGCTGATGGTAAATATATTACATTTTTAGATGCTGATGATTTATGGAGTAAAGAGGCTTTTGAAAAAGCAGTTTTATTTTTTGAAAAACATTATGATGAGATTGATTTTGTATCATCGAATCTTATGCTGTTTGATGCAGTCAACAGTGAACATATATTGAATATTGATTTAGCTGAAAATAAAATACTAGATATGTTTACAGACTACAGTTGTATCAGAACAAATTGTGCTGCCTGTATTTTTAAAACAGAGGCATTGCGGGATAAGATATTTGATGAGCGCCAGCACTATTGGGAAGATGCAAAATTTATCAACTGTATTTTGCTGAATAAAAAGAAATTTGGAATGATAGCGGACAGTACATATTTTTATCGGAAACGATTTGAACTGGATTCTGCGACACAAACTTACGAACAGAATATGAACCATTATATAAACGATTTACAGTTATTCTTTGAAGATTTATATAGAGAAGCTACTGTACAGTGCGGCGAATTACCAGCCATGATGCAGTTGTTGACTGCCTATGTAGTGGCGTATCGTTTTGCGGATAATATCTCTATTCCAGAAAGGGAATGTGAACAATATAATAGAGCTCTTCACAAGATTTTAGAGTGTATAGATGACAGGTATCTGTGTGAAACGAAGAATGCAAAAAAACAAATTAGAATTGCGATGCTTTCGTTCAAATACCGTTTTGATATAAGGGAAAAAGTTTATTTGAAAGAGAGTGATTTTTACTTTGATTCTTCGAAAATATTTAGTTTGAAGGAAAATATAATTAGTGTATGGAATGTGTATCGTAGTGACAGGTATGCTCAGATTGAAGGCAAACTAAGCCTTGATATCAAGGTAAAATATGAAATTATTATCACTGATGGTGAAGCAGAGTATCCTTGCTATATTACAGAATGGTTGGGTGAGAAGGTATTAAATGCATACGGAAATAATATCTGGCGACTAAAAGGATATATTGCGTTTATTCCAAATCCTAGAGCGTCTATATTAAGATTTGTTCTAAAGATAGGAGGGCAAAGACAAACAATCCCATGTTGTATCATAAACAAGAATAATGGAAGAATACAGTCTATAAATGATAGCTTTCATATTGATGAGGAAATATATAAAAGGGAGAATCAGATATGATTAAGTTTTCAATCATTGTTCCAGTCTATAATGTAAGTACTTATTTATCCCAATGTATAGAGAGTATAATTTGTCAAACATATCAAAATCTTGAGATTATATGTATTGATGATGGTTCAACAGATGCTTCAGGCGAAATCTTGGATAATTATGCACAACAGGATAAGCGTATTAAGGTAATTCATAAAAAAAATACAGGTTATGGAGATACAATTAATTTGGGGATTTCGATGGCAAACGGTGATTATGTTGGTATTGTGGAAAGTGATGATTATATTGCATTGAATATGTATCAAAACTTTGCTGAAATTGTGACAGCAAGTGATTATGAACAGCCAGAGCTTATAAAATCCTCCTTTTATAAGGTATCAAAGTATGAATGTGTACAACAGGAATTATTTGATATTGAAATGTGTGGGAGGGTTATTCATCCGCAAGAATATGCTCGACTGTTTTGGATACCATGCAGTATCTGGTCAGCAGTATATCAAAAAGATTTTTTGACTCAGCATAATATTCGATGTCTTGAAACACCGGGTGCTTCGTATCAGGATACTTCTTTTTGGTTTAAGGCGCTTTCTGCTGCAAAAACAATGATACTCACGAATGAGTCACTATATTTTTATCGTGTGGATAATATGGGGTCTTCTATAAATTCTGGAATGAAAGTATTTTGCGTGTGCGATGAAATAAAGGAAATAGAAAGGTTCATGACAAAACATAAGCTGGCGACTCCTTTTTTAGAGGGCGTAAAAAATTCATATATTTATAAGACGTATATATGGAATTATTATCGGCTTCATAATGCTTTAAAATCAGCATTTTGGGTAGAAATGTGTAAGGAGTTTACAAAAATACAACAATCACCTAGATTTGAGAAGTGTTATTGGAAAGATGATGATTGGAATAACATAAGTGACTTTTTAGCCGATCCTGAAAGATTTTTTTGGAGTTCTGTTCCAGAGATGAAAAAATTAAATCTGGATCAATATACTTCAAAAGAATTAGTTTATTCAGAGTCTATCCAAGCGTATCTTAGCAGACAAAACAATATTGTCATATATGGCGCGGGTGTGTATGGCAGACAGGTTTGGAAATACATCAAAAATCAAGAATGGAATGATCGGGTAATTGGTTTTGCTGTTACCAAACATAGTGAACAGTTCGAGAAAATAGATGGTAAAAGGGTATATGAGATTGAGGAGCTTGTAAAAGATAAGGATATGATTACTGTCATTGTTGCAGTAAAAGAAACCAGCCAGCTTGCTATATTAAAATACTTGAGAGTACTACAGTTTACCAATGTACTGAGAGTGGATGATGTATTTTGGAAGCAAATGAGATTATGTTTATAGACTCCTCACATGTTATAAAAATAGGTGGAGATACAATATGATGATAAAAAAGTGCTATGAGGAATATAAAAATGGTTGGGATAAAGAGCATGAATTGTCTGGAGTTGATAGTATTTGGCTTAGAAAAAGGTGACAGTATAGATGGTAAAAATTTCTGTAATAATTCCGGTTTATAATGAGGAACTTTATTTGGAACAATGTCTTGACAGTGTTTGTAATCAAACCTTACGGGAAATAGAAATACTCTGTATTGATGATGGCTCTACAGATGCTTCGCTAAATATTTTGGAGCAATTTGCAAATAAAGATTTTCGCATAAAAGTATTTAGACAATGGAATCAGTATGCAGGTACTGCGAGAAATTTAGGGATACAGAAGGCACAAGGAAAATATTTATGTTTTTTGGATTCTGATGATTTTTTTGCGCCAGATTTATTGGAGAAAATGTATCAGGCAGCAGAGGAGAATCAATCAGAAATTGTAATTTGTGAAGCACAGTATTTTGATGACAAAACTGGTGAAATCATAGAGAGAAATATACCGCTTGAAAGACAGTTTCTGCCACCTGATAGTAATAATTTTTGTAAGAATAATATTGCAGAAGGGATATTTCAGATTACAAATGGGTGGGCTTGGGACAAGTTGTTTCTTGCCAGATTTATTCAAAACAATAAACTTCGATTTGTGGGCAGCCGTACTGCAAATGATGGATATTTTGTATATATGGCGCTTGCTTTGGCTGATAAAATTACCAAAATCCATGAAGTACTAGTTACGCAGAGGATACATAACAGCAATTCTTTGGTGAATACGCGTGTACAATCATGGAAATGCGGATTTGATATGGTTGATGATATTAAAAGGGGACTGCTTGAAGAAAATATTTATGTGCAGCTTGAAAAATCGTTTTTGAATTGGGCGTTGAAGTATATTGTCTGGAGTTTTGACAGTATGGAAGCTTGGGAAGGAAAAGAGCAGATTTACAACTATGTACAAAAAGCAGAACAGAGTCTTTGTATATTAAAATATCCCTTGGAGTATTACTATTTTCCAACAGAATATAGCTTCTATAAACAAATAACTCAAAAATCATTTGGTAATTATGTTGCAGATGTAATGATGAAAATGGAATATGAACGAAATCGCTTGACTGAGCATCAAGAACAGATTATTACAATATTGAATAAGAAAAAGTGGCTATTTCCATTTGCAAAACTTCCACAGAACTCGTCAGTTGTACTTTATGGAACAGGACAGGTGGGACAGGATTATTATAAACAGATAACCGATAGTGGATATTGCAAGGTTGTGTTGTGGATGGATAAAAAATTTGCAGAAAAATGCTTCTATCACGAAGATACTATTTGCGGTTGGATAAAGGAGTTAGGAAAAGTGAACTATGACAAAATCGTACTGGCTTTAAGCCGGGATAAGGATATAGCAGAAGCAACAGAGCTATTATTGCAGCAGGGTGTTAAGAGACAACAGATTGTATAACACATATGGTGGTGCTATGGGAAAGAGAAGGATTCAATAAAGGAGATCTATATGCCAGAATTATCAATCATTGTTCCGATTTATAATACAGAGCAGTACTTAGAGGAATGTCTGGAGAGTATCCGCTGTCAGTCTCTAAAGGATATTGAAGTAATTTGTGTGGATGATGGTTCTACAGATGGCAGCTTGGCAATTATAAAGCAGTTTATGCAGAGGGATTCACGATTCAAGGTGATACAAAAATCAAATAGTGGTTATGGTCATAGCATGAATTTAGGCATGGACGCTGCACAGGGAAAGTATATAGGCATTGTGGAGAGCGACGACTGGATTTTACAGGATATGATGCAGACTTTATACGAGTGTGCAGAGATGAATGAAGTAGATTTTGTAAAAGCGGATTTTTATCGTTTCGTCCATCAATCAGACGGTACAGTGCGAAGAATATACAATCATTTGACAGGGGAAAATCAGTACTACAATCGAGTTTTGTGCCCATCAAATGAAGTATTGACCTTTCGGTTTATTATGAATATTTGGAGTGGGATTTACCGGACAGATTTTATCCGTAAAAATCAGATTCGGTTTCATGAGACACCGGGTGCAGCTTTTCAGGATAATGGATTTTGGTTTCAGACATTTGCGCTGGCAGAGCGAGTATGCTTTTTAAATAAACCTTTTTATATGAACAGGAGAGATAATCCATTATCATCTGTGAATAATCAGGAAAAGGTTTTTGCATCATGCAGGGAATATGATTTTATCCGCCAATGGATTGTAGAGAAGCTGCATGGACAGAAAAGGTATTTATATCTATGTTCAGAAGGCAGAATCCGCAATTATTTATTTACAATCGAACGTATTGGAGATGCCTTTAAACCAGCATTCTATGAAAGATTTAAGAAGGACTATCTAAGGCTTCGAGAAAGTGGTGAAGTGGCGGAGGCACTGCTGGCGGAAAGCTGGAAGCCCCGTATTAACAGGATTTTGGAAAATCCCAAAGATGCCTGTAAAAAGGAGATGGAAATAAAGAATAGATATATGAGGCTTGTAGGGAACTATCAGGATATTATTATATATGGCGCTGGAAGGTATGCACACAAGGCATATGAAAGGATTCATGCTATTGGTGAGGTAAACAGGGTAGCATATTTTGCAGTAACACAAATGGGAAAGAATCCCAAAATCTTATATGATATTCCTGTGGTGGAATTTGGAGTCTTATCAGAAGAATTTAAAGAAAAGGCACTAGTGATTGTTGCCGTGCAGGAACAGTTTCGGGAGAAGGTTATTCAGAATATTCAAAGACATGGATTTTGTCATTATACAGATGAACAGATTTTCTTGGAGTCTGGAGCAGTTTATGGAGGTTGATCATGATAGGGCAGCTTTACAGCTTTGATGTTTATGATACATTGATAACCAGAAGGGCAGCCACACCTGAGGGAATTTTTGCATTGATGCAGAAGCAGCTTACAGAGTCAGAAACATATGCTGATTATCCAAAGCTGCTGCTCCAAAACTTTTATTTAATACGAATAGAATCCGAAAAGGTGGCTAGAAATACATATATTAGTGGTGATGTTTATGATATTACTTTGTCCCAGATTTATGAGTGTATTCGTTTGTCAGCCGAATTGTCAGAGGAACAGATCAAAAGACTTATGCAGCTGGAAATCGAGACAGAACTGGAAAATAGCATTCCGATTATCGAGAATATTAAAAAAGTACGTGTACTACAAGAAAGAGAAGAACGTGTGGTATTGATTTCCAATATGTATCTTGGAACAGACGTCATTCGTCAAATACTGGCGGGCATGGATACAGTTTTTGAAAATATTACAATCTATGTTTCGGGGGATCTTGGAAGGACGAAAGGAACAGGTACGTTATATCAATATGTCAGAGAGAAGGAAGATGTTGAATTTTCAAATTGGTATCACTTTGGAGATAATAGGATCTTAGATGTTGAAATTCCAAATAGATTTGGGATTCGTGCAGAGCATTTTCATAAAACGGATTTATATGAGTGGGAGAGGGAACTTTTAAAAGGCAGGGAGAATAGCCCACAACTGCAAATAATGCTTGGTTTATCTAAAAGAGTTCATGAAGGAATGGAGGTAACATTTCCTTATCAGGTTGGAAGTGGATATAGCGCTGAGATTTTATTGCCATATGTTCTATGGGTATTGCACAAAAGTATAGAAAAAGGAATCCAAAAACTTTATTTTATAGCGCGAGACGGTTATATCTTAAAAAAAATGTCAGATATTTTGATTCACAGATATAACTTTCCAATAGAAACATCATATTTGTATGGTTCGAGGAGAGCGTGGAGACTGCCATCTATAAATCCGAAAAAGTTTGAACTAAATACATTTTTTAAGTGGCATTATCCGGGACAGATTTATTCATATCAGCGGATTGCAGAAATTCTTGGATTAACAATAGAGGAGTTAAAGCTCTTTCTTCCATTTGTCAGAGAGGATATAGAACTATCGAAACCTTTAGTGCAAGAAATTATAGGGATTCTTGGGGAACAACAGGAACAGTTGGCTGAATTTATCAGCAAGAAATATGAGCAGCAAAAAAAGGAAGCAGTTAGCTATCTCTATCAAGAGATTGGAAACGAAAAACGAGAGTTTGCTTTTGTGGATTTGATTGGCAGCGGATATACACAAAAATGTCTTGCGGATTTAATGGCAGATTTTTTCAAGAGACCTATTCAAACATTTTTTTATAGACTGGACTATTGTATCACTTCAGAGAACAATATAAATTATGCATTTTTTCCAAACAGAATCAAGATGGGAAATATTATAGAGGTTTTGTGTGCTGCCCCGCATGGACAGACTAACGGATACGAGTGCAGGAATGATACATGGATACCTGTTTTGGGAACAGATGAGGGAGAAAACTTGGAGGCATATGGATTCTCCGATTATATAAAGGGGATCGTGGACTATACAGAAGAATTTGCTGTATGGTTTGCTGAAAAACCGTTGTCTTTATATGATTTAAGAATCATAGAGCTGTATTTTGATTATATGGCGGAGGCAGGAAACAAAAAATTGTATGACTACATTGCAGATATGCCATATGGGATTAGCGGACAGGAGAAAGCAGTTACATCTTTTGCACCACGGCTTTCTAATCAAGACTTAGGCAGAATTTATTTCTGGAATAAAGGTGAACCCATTAAGAAGTATTATTCAGGATATTCTCTGGAGTTTTCTTTGCTGCGTCTTTTGGACAGGCAGAAAGAAATACTTAGGTTTTATGAAAAGTATAGTGAGCGTGCAGTGGTCAGATGGATTCGAAACCGTATTTTTAACGCAGGAAGCAAAGTCTGTGATTGCAGGTATGAGTTGATAGCAGATCATATTGTTTTATATGGTGCAGGAAAAAAGGGAAAATTGTTACACCAGCAGTTGACACAAGGGAAGCAGTACCATGCGGATATCGTTTTGTGGGTGGACAGGGATTATCTAAAGTACAGGGAGGAAGGTATGGAGGTGCATTCACCAGAGTGTATTAGGCAAGTTGTTTGTCAGCAGGTTGTAATCGCGGTTGCAAACGCGCAAACAGCAGAGGAAATAAAGGAATCGCTGACAATTTATGGAATAGGGAAGGCGAGGATGTTATGGCTCTGTCCAGATTGTAATATACGATGAACGTTAGGAATGGTGAGCGGATTGTTCTTCTCTCTGATTTTGTGTCAGGAACAGGAATTTATTACGCGAAAGCTGGTATTGGATGTATCATTTAGAAGTACAGAAGGGATTGGATGATTATAGAAGATGAGAAAAAATCTGGATTTATCACAATACAAATCCATTGTAGGCTATGGAATAGGGCAGTATTATGATTATATAAAAGAACGTATCTCCCCCAATATTCACATAAATTATCTATGCGATACTCGATATGAGCAGATTGGAAATAGATACAACGGAATTGAAGTGATTTCCCCATCGCAATTAAGAGCGCTTGACGATGTATTTGTCATTGTGTTCTCAGGAAACCACCGCAATTATCAATCTATTAGCAGTATGCTAGAGCAGATGGCATTGCCTTACTTACACGCAAACCAGATCATTGATGCAGTTTATGCCATAACAGGGCGGCAGTTAAAAGCATTTGGAGGCAGTGTATATTCTGATGCACGTGGGAATCGTATTGAGTTCTTTGAGGATATCGAGGATACAGTGACAATTTGTTTTCATGGTGACAACAACCATATTCAGATAGGTAGCAGTGTCAGTGTAGGAAAGCTCAATATCATCTGTGGTAATAATGTTTTGTGTAGCATAGGGAGCGGGACAGAAATCGAGGCGGCTGAAATCCATGTTACAAATGGAAGCATTTCGATCGGAGAAGACTGTCTGTTTTCTTATCAGGTGACATTGCGAAATCATGACACACATCATATTTTTGACAAAATTACAGGAGAGCGAATTAATTTTGCAGGAGATATGACCATTGGAAACCATGTCTGGTTGGGGTATGGTGTTACACTTCTAGGAAATGCCTGTATCGGTGACAACAGCATTGTGGGTACGATGGCAGTGACAACGGGAACATTTCCAAGAGAGGTTATCATAGCTGGAAATCCGGCAAGGATTATCAGAGAGCATGTCTGCTGGTCAAAGGACAATACAAACTTTTTTGACAGGAAGCATATTAATGAATGTCTTGCATTGGAGGCAGCAAAGTATTTTTAAGGGGGAGTACGTTATGCGCAATTACATAAAAAATAGTCTGTTGGACCTTGTTGAGACACTCAAAGAGCTGTGCAGTGAAATCCTGCGGGAATATGAGAGCAGGCATACAGAATATATGTTAGAACTTCTGGAACAGGGGCAGCAGGCAGCGATCTCTATGGGGGAAACCATTGAGAAATTTGAGGGTGAGGGGACGGAGGCAGTGGCGTCTCTGGAGATTTTCTGTGATCATATGTATCAAATGAGTGAAACAACGGTTGGAGCGTTATTCATATCAAAAGAACGCAAGCTGCTTGATAAACTGCTTTTGAATATCCGAAATGGAATACAACATCTTCCTGTGACATATGAGGTGGTATTTTTTCCATACAAGGCTTCCATGTGGGATTGCATGGAGAGCATATATCTTGCTGCCTCTCGTGATATAGACTGTCATGTGTCTGTGGTGCCTATTCCGTATTTTGATGTAGAGCAGGGGGGACGGTTTGGACAGATGCATTACGAGGGCAGTAAATTTCCAGAGGAGATTAAAGTGATCTCATGGGAACAGTATAAGATTTCTGAACGCAGACCAGATTGTGCATATATACACAATCCGTTTGATGGATACAATCTTGTGACAAGTGTGCATCCTGAATACTATTCGGACAAGCTAAAGCAGTATGTAGCAAAGTTGATTTATGTTCCATATGGCATATCAAGGGGAGGGGTGTCGGAGATCCACCTGCATTTGCCAGTGCACAGAAATCTGGATTTCATGGTAATCCAGTCGAGACAGTTAGAGAAAAGTTATACAGAGGAAGTATTAAAAGGTAAACTTCTTCCGCTGGGTTCACCCAAATTTGACAGGGTGATTGCACTTCAAAAAAAGGGTGTGGAGATATCAGAAGAATGGAGGGAGTTGCTGAAAGGAAAGTTAAAATTTTTCTATAATACCAGCTTGTCCTCCTTGCTTGAGGATACTGAAGCAGCATTAAAGAAAATGGAATATGTTTTTCAGTGTTTTGAGGGACGCAGCGATGCGGCACTAGTTTGGAGACCGCATCCTCTGATGGAAACTACCTTACAGTCTATGAGACCACAATATCTGCAATGGTATCGAAATATCGTACATCAGTTTGCGCAGAAAGGGATTGGCGTGTTTGATCAGACAACAGATATGGATCGGACCATAGCAATTTGTGATGCATATATAGGGGAAAATACATCTTCAGCGATGGATTTGTTCTATGTGACGGGCAAGCCCCTTTTTATATTGGATATGAAAATTGACAAAGCGTTATCAGAGGTGGAGTACTGTGCATCTTCATTCTGTAATGTCGCGGAGTGTAATGGAAAGAATTGGACGTTTTCGCATCAGTTTAATGCGTTGTGTACACTGGATATGGAGACTGGGAAAGTACATATTGTTGATACGATTCCGGGACAGAAGAAGAATCAGGGATGGCTGGTGAGCAATGTGTATAATTATCATGGAAAACTAATTCTTTCACCAAACTGTATGGATTCGATCGTTGAGTATGATGTGGAGACAGGGCAGTTCCGTTTTATAAAATTGCCCAATGCACTACCGTGGGGAAATATGGGAAGCATTCTTCCATTTGGAGATGATTTTATAATACTTGCTTCGAGGTATCCGGCGCTTATTCAATATAGTATGAAGAAGAATAAATATATTTATCATTGTCAGCTCTTTGAGAAGATAAAAAAACTTGGAGAAGGTAAAGAATTTGCTGACGAAAGGGGATACTTTGGTGGAGGTATCATTAAGGATAGATGTTGGTATATCACATTGCTCCAATCAAATGCTATTTTAATCTGGCATATGGATACGCTTAAATATGAGATTATGCATGTGGGAGTAGAAGGGAATATATATGGTGCAATAGCCGATGTAAATGGGGGATTTTTGCTTCGAATGTATGAAGGGTGCAAATTGGTGTTCTGGAACCCCAATTCGGATGAGGTACGAGAGATTGATCAGTTTCCGAAAGCATTTGTACATCGTCTGAATCCGCGGGGGGAGAGTCAGCCATTTGGGGGATTCTGGATGGCGAAAAATCACCTCCTGTTAGTGCCACAGCTAGGTAATCAAATTCTGGAAATAGACAGAGATACACTAGAAATATCAGTCTATGAAATGGACTGGAAGAACCATATTCGAAAACCGCAGGAGGGCATATTTGATAATCAGTGGGGAAATTTGGGGAGAACCATCTTTACAGATTGGGATGGGTTTATTCGTCAAGACTACAATGAAATCGCTTTTATCACTTCTGCGGATGACTGCATGTTGAAACTCGATATTGACACACACCAATACACAGAGGTACAGGTTGCATATGATTATGCTGAACTAAAGGAATATTTTTCAATTAAAGAGCTGTACGAGAAATTCGAAATTCCAGTCAGAAGCAGAGAGGACAGATACCACACACTCATAGATTTCATCAATGCGATGACAGAGGGAAAAATACAAAAATTTAATGACCAGCAGTTAAAAGTCTATAGTGAGTTCGCCGCGAACTTGGACGGAACCTGCGGTGAGAAAGTCCATAAGGCAGTAAAGAAGAGCTTGTAGTAAAAGAGTTTGCAGCAACAGGGTATTTAATTGGTGTATGAAGGAATGGAGGTGAATATGGAAAAAAATCAAAGTGGTTCCAACTATAGTATTTCAGGAAAAGCGTTGAAGGCTGCTGGCGGCGGCATCTATGAAGATTCGTTCCAAAATAAAATCGAATTTTCCTCCGATATTGAAGATGACATTGAAATTCATCTTGTCGGCAGCGGCAACTATGTCAAGCTCGGCAAGATTACCAGTGTGAATGAATATAAAATTCCAGAGAAGATGCGCAAAATTTGGCAGGTGGAACTTGCCATGCTGGACACGATAGACGCTATCTGCAAAAAGCATAATATCCATTATTTTCTGCTTCACGGCACTCTTCTTGGCGCTGTTCGCCATAAAGGTTTTATCCCGTGGGATGACGATTTAGACATCGGCATGCTGCGCAGGGACTATGACAAATTTCTCGAAATAGCGCCGCAAGAGCTAAGTGGGCCTTATTTTTTACAGACAATGTGGACTGACCGCAACTGCTTTTTTGGCGGTCTGACAAAGCTGCGAAACAGTGAGACTGCGGGCATCACTGAGCGGGAGTTGGGACATGCTTGTAATTTGGGCATTTGGATAGACATTCTGCCGGTGGACTATTGCACTGCTGATGAGAAAAGGCTGGCTGCTAAGGAACATAAAATTAAGCGAGCATGCCGATGGCTGTATGCAAAAGTGTATGGAAACGAGCTGAAACGGTTTGACCAACTTCCATTACTGGTTTGTAAATTTATGACACTTGTGTCATATTTTATTCCCTATGAACACTTGTGCAAAAAACTAGACAGGGCAATGCGTCTCTATACAACTCCTTCAAAAGATGTGGCAGTCTTTACAGGGGCTGGAAAGCACAGAATTTTAAACGCTGCTGATTTCGAGACGACAGCCGAGCTGGAATTTGAGGGACGAAGGATTCCAGTACCTGCTGGATATGAGAACTATCTTTTTATGACGCTGGGCAGGGATTACATGAAGTTTCCGCCAGAGGAGGAACGAAAACCCAAGCACACCGGCATCTATGACCCAGAGCATTCTTATAGAGAGTATTTACAGAAATTAACAGGAATGTTTAAGGGCAGCAGAGGAAAGAAGATTATTCTCTTTGGTTCAGGCATGATGTTTGAGGATTACATGAAAAAATGGGGCAGCAGATATCGCCCTGTATTTTTGGTGGATAATGATGAGAATAAGTGGGGGCGCTCGAGAATGGGCATAGAAATCCGAGAACCTGACAAAATCCTTGAAATTCCAGAGGAAAAGCGCCATCTTATCATCTGTAGCTTCTATTATAAGGAGATTGAAAAACAATTACAGGAAATGGGAATCACAGAGTACCGCGTATATGTACAGAAGCTGGAATGGGTTGTCAAGGCGGAGGGAGAGGCTGGCTTATAATACATAAAGAAACTAGAGGACTTTCTGAAAATGAGAGCCCTCTTTTTTGTATAGACATCCCAAAGATATAATGCTAAAATGGGCTTATGACGTTTTGACAGGATGGAGATAGGAAGAAATTGAAGCAAAATCAAAAGAAAAAACGATACGAAAAGCTGGACGGCGTCCGCGGCATAGCGCTGCTTCATATGATCGCATATCACATGATTTGGGATTTGGTCTATATTTATCAGCTTGACTGGAACTGGTATCAATCGAAAGGGGCGTATGTCTGGCAGCAGGGAATTTGCTGGACGTTTATCTTTTTGTCCGGTTTTTGCTGGTCGCTTGGCAGCCGCGCGCGCAGGCGGGGAATCATTGTATTTCTGGGAGGTGCGGTGATTACGCTGGTGACGTTGGCGGTAATGCCGCAGAGCAGAGTTGTCTTTGGCGTGCTGACGCTCATAGGCTCCTGTATGCTGTTGATGCAGGTGTTTGACAGATGGCTGCAAAGGCTTCCGGCGGCGGTGGGAATAGCTGGCAGCTTCGGGCTGTTTTTTTTGACGAGGAACATTAACGATGGCTGGCTTGGATTTGAGGATTGGAATATTGTGGCGCTTCCGGCGGGACTGTATCGGAATACTTTGATGACATATCTTGGATTTACACAGCCGGGCTTTTATTCGACGGACTATTTTTCGCTGTTTCCATGGCTGTTTTTGTTTCTGGCGGGATATTTTACATATCGTCTGCTTGCGGATAAAAAGGCGATGCAGCTTATGGAAAAAGGCGCTTTGCGTCCAGTGGAATGGCTGGGCAGGCATTCTTTTGAGATCTATATGATACACCAGCCTGCGATCTATACCATCTTGGAGGCGCTGTACAGGCTGGGTGTTTTTTGAGCGCTGAGCAGTAAGCGAAGTGGTATGGTTTCAATGCCAGAGCTGTTGTACAGCGATGGGATTTTGGGGATTGAGAGGTTTTTGCAATGGCATATTTTCCTTTTTTTGTGGATATAGGCGGAAAAAATGGACTGATCGCAGGCGGCGGCAGAGTCGCGCTGCATAAGCTGCAAAAACTGCTGCCTTACGGGGCAAAGCTGCAAATCGTGGCGCCGGAGGTGTCAGAGGTGATGGAGCGGACAGCGCTGGAAAATGACATTTGTGTCATAAAGAGAGCGTTTGAGCCGTCGGATTTGAACGAGATGTTTTTTGTCATCGCGGCGTCAGATGATGCGAAAGTCAATGCGGAGATTGGCAGGCTTTGCAGGGAGCGTGGCATTTTTGTCAATGTGGTGGATGACAAGGAGGCATGCAGCTTTTTGTTTCCGTCGCTTGTGAAGGAAGGAAATCTCAGTATCGGCATCTCGACGGAGGGGACAAGTCCAGAGGTGGCAGCGGAACTAAGAAGCAGGGTCGTGTCCATGATACCCGCCGATATGGATACAATTCTTGCGTATCTGGGCAGCCTCAGGCCCTTGGCAAAGGCGCATGTGAAGGATACGGGCAGACGTGCTGCATTTCTAAAGGATACGGCGCGGGTGTGCATGGACACGAATGCGGTATTTGACGAGCGGGAGACGATGCGCAGACTGGAAGCTTATGCGCACGGTGAGGAGGCGGACCATATAGAAGGCGTGCTGCTGGTCGGTGCGGGCTGCGGCAGCTTTGACCTGATTACCGTGCGGGGACTGCGCGCGATACGGCAGGCGCGGGTGCTTGTGTATGATGACTTGATAGATCAGAGACTTCTGGCGTATGCCTCCGAGCGCTGTGAGCGGATTTATGTGGGAAAGCGCAGCGGCAGGCACAGCATGGCGCAGGAGCAGATTCAAAAGCTCTTGATTCAGAAGGCGCGGGAGGGCGGTCTGATCGTGCGGCTAAAGGGGGGCGACCCGTTTGTGTTTGGCAGAGGCATGGAGGAGATGATGGCGCTTCGAAGCGAAGGGATTCCCGCGGCGTATGTTCCGGGTGTTACCTCCTGTGTCGCGATTCCGGCGTTTGCGGGGATTCCGGTGACGCACAGGGAGATTAGCAGGAGTTTTCATGTGATTACGGGACATTTGGCAGGACAGGCAGCAGATCTGTGTTCGAAGCTTGATTTTGCGTCACTTGCCCGCCTTGAAGGAACGCTGGTATTTCTGATGGGATTTGGGCAGCTTCGCCAGATTGCGGACGGATTGATTCATGCTGGCAAAGAAGCAGCAACTCCGGCAGCAGTGGTTCATGGAACCTTTGATGCGTCGGTGGCGGTGGTGCGCGGAACCCTCGCTGACATTGCAGAGAAGGCCGCAGAAGCAGCAATGCAGGCGCCAGCGGTCATTATTGTAGGGAGGGTTGCGGCGCTCGGCGGTGCGCATGAAGGCTGTATGGAGGAAAATACTATTTGAAAAAGTTTTCGTGCATGATATAATATAACAGGATATTTTGTTCAGAGCGTGCAGTTTGCAACTCGGACATGCGCTGAAATAGTATGTTAGTTGATAGGCGTGTTGCGGCATGCAAGGGGTATAACGATGGATTACAAACGAAAAAGATTGATAAAAAGCTGGGCTGGGCTGCTGTGTGCGGTCATGCTGCTGTCTGTGTGTGTTGGCAGCATGGGTGGATTCTTTGGCGTACCGCAGGTACAGGGAGCGCAGAAGCGCGTTGTAAAAGTTGGATTTTTTCCAATGGATGGCTTTCACGAGAAGAATGAGGACGGCATGTATTATGGCATGGATGTCGAATATCTGGAGACATTGTGTGACTATGTCAGTTGGGAGATTGAGTATGTGGAGTGTGAGAGCTGGGATGCTGCATTGCAGCTTTTGGCGGACAAAGAGATTGATTTAGTCGGTTCGGCACAGTATTCCAGCAAGCGGGCTGAAATCTATCAATACGCGAATCTGGCAAGCGGGTACACCTTTGGCACGATCGCAGTGAACCGTGGCAGTGCGCTGCCTTATGAGGATTTTGGCGCGATGGAGAAGGCGGCGTTTGGCGTGGTGAAAACGTATGTCAGAAAAGAAGAATTTTATGAGTATCTTGCAGATCATGGCGTGCACAATCCCAAGGTCAAGGAATACGACAGCACGGCGGAACTCCACGCGGCACTTGATGCGGGCGAGATTGACGCGATGGTGCATTCCCTCACGGAAATCAGAGACGGGCAGCGTATTGTCGGCAGGTTTGCGCCGATGCCGATTTACTACATCTCCTATAAGGGCAATGATGAGGTGATGCGGGAATTAAATCAAGGCATTGCGGATATCAAGATGAAACGTCCTGAATTGGAGAATGAGCTGATCGCCAAGTATTATGACAGCAGGCTGGATCAGACGATCTTGCTGACAAATGATGAGAAGGAATACATTGAGGCGAAGAAGGACATTGCAGTGGGGTACTTTGATGGGTATTATCCGTTTTCGTATGAGAATGAGGGGGCGTATCATGGATTGACCAAGCAGGTGCTGGATGAGATTTCAGTGCTTACAGGACTGAATTTTACCTATGTCAAGATGGCAAATATGGAGGTGGCAAAGCAGGCGTTGGCTGATGGCAGCATTGATCTGTTGAATTACTGCGGAGATACGCCTAAGAGTATGCGCAATGCTGGGATTGCTGTGACCAAAGCGTATGCGAAAGTGCCGCATGTCATTATCATGGACCGCGACAGCAAGGCAAATGAGATTGGCACACTGGCTGCTGTCAAAAATGGAAATGAGGAGGAGAACATTGCGTCGCTGGTGAATGAGGACGCCGAGATTTTATTCTTTGACTCACAACTGGAATGTCTGCGCGCTGTCAATCAGGGCAAGGCGGATGCGGCGATCTGCGACGGCTATCTGTCAGAGTATCTCCTCGGCTCGAATCTGCGCTTGAATAAACTGGAAATACGGAGTGTGTTAAATGACACGCATGTCATTTATATGGCGGTGAAGGCGGATACGGCTGCGCCGTTACTGGGTATTCTGAACAAAGAGCTTTTGGAAGTGAGCGACAAGATGGTGAGTGATTATATGCTAAAGGATAATCTCTTTGCCAAAAACAGCGTGGAAAGTTTTATCAGGGCGCACAGTGTGTTGATTATCATCATTATCGTGTTGATTGCGGCGGCGATTGTCCTCGTGATGCTGCACATGCTGCGCGACAGCAGGCGCATACAGAAGCTGATGTATAAAGATGCAGAGCTCAATATCTGGAATTTGAATTATCTGAAATACCGTGCACAGCTTCGGCTTACGTCGGACAAGAATCAAAAATATGCGCTTGCCTATATGGATATCTGTCAATTCCGGCGTTACAATACGCTCTACGGCTGGTATGCAGGGCAGAAAATTCTTGAACTGATGGTTCAGGTTTTATCGGAGAACATTGACGGTGACAAAGAGCTTTACGCGAGAAGCCACGGCGATAATTTCGTGTTATTTGTGGCATATGACACGTTAGAGCAGCTTGAATTGCGGCTTGCAAAACTGGAGGACCGGATTGCACAGCGTATATTCGAGGCGGCGGACATGCGTATGCCGGTTACGATGGGCGTCTGCTGTATCACACCGGGGAGCAATGATATACAGGTGTCTATTTCCTATGCGATACAGGCGTCTGATTTGCTGAAAAACAGCTACAGCAATGAGATTCGGATTTACGATGAAAATCTGCGCGTACAGTTAAAGGAACATCACGACAGGGAGAAGCTTCTCGAGGCGGTGGAGATCAATAAGGACTTTGTGGCGTTCTATCAGCCTAAGGTCGATATCAGGAGTGAACAGATTGTGGGGGCGGAGGCGCTGGTTCGCTTTAAAGACCCGACAGACAACGGTGCGATCAAGGCGCCGGGGTATTTTGTTCCCTACTATGAGCAGACAGGACGCATCACAGAGATTGATTTCTTTGTCATGGAATGTGCATGTAAGCTTCTGCGCCGGCGAATGGACGCTGGGAAAAAGGTAGTTCCTATCTCCTGTAATTTTTCAAGAATCCATTTTATTAAAGACAATTTCCCAGAACAGTTCGAGGCGATGATGGACAAATACCGGATTCCCAAGGAGTACATAGAAGTCGAGATCACGGAGACGCTCGTTGTGGAGGAACTCCAGCAGCACAAGGTCAAGGAGACGGTAGAGCTTCTGCGCAAGAAGGGGATTCGGCTCTCAATTGATGACTTTGGCTCTGGCTATTCATCGCTGGGCGTATTTGAGCAGATTCCGGCATCGGTCATTAAACTGGACCGCTCGTTTCTGTTAAATAACGAGAACCGTGTGCGTCAGGTGAAGATTATGAAAAATATTGTCAATCTCGCGCAGGACTTGGATGCGCAGGTGGTGTGTGAAGGTGTTGAGAATGAGAATGACACAGAGCTCATGATGGAGATTGGCGCGTATGTGGCACAGGGATACAGATATAGTAAGCCCGTGCCGGAAGAAGTATTTGAGGAAAAATTAGATCGAGAAAAATAGATAAAATCATTTAGAAAAGTTTAGATAAGAAGAGGAAGCATAAGAGATGAAATTAGATACAATACTATTGAAAAATGATGTGACACTGTCCTTCGAGGTCTTTCCGCCGAAGGTGACAGCAAACTATGAATCTGTGAAAGAGGCGGCCTATGGTGTCGCAAAACGAAAGCCCAGCTATATGAGCGTGACTTACGGCGCAGGCGGGAGTACAGGGGGCAATACCTTAAAACTTGCCAAGGGAATACAGGAGGAATACGGTGTCACAACGATTGCGCATCTAACTTGCGTCGGCGCGACGAAGGAGGGAATCCGTCAGGCGCTCACGCAGATGAGGGAGGCAGGCATAGAGAATGTGCTGGCACTGCGCGGCGACAGACCAAAGGATTTTGAGGGGGACCCTTTTACAGAATATCACTATGCGTCGGAGCTGGTGGAAGATATTCAGGCATTTGGCGGCATGTGCATCGGCGGGGCGTGTTATCCTGAGGGGCATGTCGAGTCGGAGAATACGCAGGAGGATATTTTAAATCTCAAGAAAAAGGTCGATGCGGGCTGTGCATACCTGACAACGCAGATGTTTTTTGACAACAATATTTTCTATCATTTTCTCTGCCGGGTGCGCGAGGCGGGGATTGGGGTTCCGGTGATTCCGGGCATCATGCCGATTACCAGATCTTCGCAGCTCCAAAGTGCGGTGAGGTTGTCCGGATGTAATGTGCCGATGCGTTTTCGGAGTATTGTGGACTGTTTTGGCAAGAATCCAGAGGCGATGCAGCAGGCGGGCATCATCTATGCCACAGATCAGATTATTGATTTGATTGCCAACGGAATCAAGCATATCCATGTGTATTCTATGAATAAGCCAGAGGTCGTAAAGGGGATTCAGGAGAGTCTGTGCAAGATTATTTAAATGTATGATTCCCTGATTGCCGGCATAGATTATAGAAATACAAGGATTGATGGAAACAGGAATTTATGAGAAATATTTATGTTGGCGATGTAGGTGTTGCGGTGCAGTATTTACAGTTGGCGCTGAAACGGGCAGGCTATTTGAAGGAGATCAGCGGGCAGTTCAACAGGGAGACCTGCAACGCGCTAAAAGCATTTATGGGGGAGGGCGTTGGCTGCTATGTGGACAGGGCAGTGTGGGCGAGGCTGACGCCTTATCTTTCCGGGTATACGACGCATGTGATTACTGCGGGGGAAACCTTGTGGGGAATTGCCGATACATACGATACACTGGTGTCAGCTATACTGACGGCAAATCCGTCTCTTGATGCCATGAATTTACAGATAGGAACGCGGATTTACGTTCCTTTTTCTTTTGCGCTTGTGGATGAGCAGGTGCCGTACACGTCAAGTCTTACAGATTTGATCTTGGAGGGCTTAAAGGTGCGCTATCCGTTTTTGATTTCGGGGTGTATAGGAAAGAGCGTCATGGGCAGGGAAGTGTGTTATCTGCAATTTGGCGAGGGGGAGACACAGGTCTGTTACAATGCCTGCTTTCATGCAAACGAGTGGATAACGACACCGATTTTATTAAAGTTTGCGGAGGCGTATGCCAAAGCGTATGCGGAGGGAGAGGACCTCTACGGGGAGGATACCAAGGAGCTGTTTCAGCAATATAGTCTGTTTTTGATTCCGATGGTCAATCCAGATGGTGCAGATCTTGTGAATGGCATGATACGCAGTGAGGAGTATCTCGAACAGACGATGGCAATTGCATCAGATTATCCGACAATTCCGTACCCTGATGGCTGGAAGGCAAATATAAACGGCGTGGATTTGAACTTACAGTTTCCGGCGGGCTGGGAGAATGCAAGGGATATTAAGTTTGCGCAGGGGTATACGTCGCCGGCGCCGAGGGATTTTGTCGGAGAAGCGCCGCTCTCAGCGGTGGAGAGCATCAACATGTATCATTTTACGACAGCCCATGATTTTCAATTGATTCTGGCGTATCATACGCAGGGTGAGGTGATATATTGGAAATATCTTGACTATGAACCAGCGCGCTCGAGGCGTATCGCGGAATATTTTGGAAAGGTGAGCGGTTATCAGGTGGAGGAGACACCCTACGCGTCAGGTTATGCGGGGTACAAGGATTGGTTTATCGAGACATACAACCGTCCCGGCTACACGATTGAGGCAGGGCGCGGCACGAACCCGCTGAGCATGAGCCAGTTTCCTGAAATATATGACGATAACAGGCTGATATTAGTAGGGGGAATGACGCAGTTGTTTTAGCGCGTAGAAAAAAGAAAAATCCATAAAATTCCAAGGGAGTACACCAAAGTATCAGGATAATAAAAATGACACGGGTGTCAAAAATGGAGAGTGGCTGAATCTGAAAATACGCTACAAGGAGCCGGAGGAGGAAGAGAGTATCTTGAAAGAATATCCCGTAAAAGAGCCGTCAGAGGATTTCTATTTTGCGGCGGCAGTTGCAGAGTTTGGGCTGATCGTGAGAGACAGCGCGTACAAGGGGGAGGCTTCTTTTGAAAATGTCCGCGAACTGCTGGGGAAGGTGGATACCGACGAGGATGACTACAAGGATGAATTTGTCTATCTGGTGAAAAAATTACAGCGGACAATGCCGTGAGAAGGAAATGCGCATGCAAGCAGGGGAAAGATTTTTCCCCTGCTCGATTGTATGGAGGTTTTATACAAAGGGCACCAGAGACAGATAGCTGAGCGTTCCGGGTGCGACCTCCGTCCCTTTTTCAAGCAAGGAAATGAGTCCCTTCAACGTCTCCTCCGTCTCTTTGGGCGTGGAGGGCAGCAGGGAGTTGTCCAGCTTGACAGCAATCACGATCAGCACAATTTCTGCAAGGGCAGCAGGGTAGTCGAAATGGATTTCACCATTTTGGATGCCCTGCTTGATAATTTCTGTCAAATCAGGCTTTAGCTCCGACACGACATGCGACAGATATTTGTGATGTAAAAAAGCGAGATCCTGCGCGCTGGCAGTATCTGACGAACTGCCGTTTTGCTGGATAAATGCCGCGGAGGAATTTTGGCATGCCTGAAACAGCATTGCCATGCGCACAAAGGGCGAAACTTCTGTCTGCGCGGCAAGATTCTGGGCAGTGAGGAGCGGTTTCTCGTAGCTGCGTTCTATGAGTGCGTCCAGTATGGCGTCTTTGGAGGGGAAATAGTAGTAGATGCTCCCCTTTCCAATCCCTGCCTTCTGTGCAATTTCACTGACAGAGATACTCTGTATTTTCTTATCTTCGAGAAGCTGCTGGAGTGCGTCCAGTATCAGGTCGTATTTTTTTTCATTCTTTTTTGTGTCAGGCATGGACGATGCCACCTTTCTCTCTATGATGATGTAGATGATATACGGGTCAACTTATATGGAACAGGAAGTACGTGAGCGGCATGCTCAGATATAAGGGTAATTAAAATAAGTATAGCACGTTTCCTGCGGGGGAACAATTGTAAATATTGTCACAAAAAAGAGTAAGAAACGGCGTCAAATTTTGGGGGAAATATACTTGACCGCTGGTCGAAAAATGTGATAGGATAGAAGAAACATAAATCGACTGCGGGTCGGAAAACGTCGAGAGATGATTTTTGCCGTCGGCAGTCCGCATAAAGTTTACCAATATTTAGAAGGAAAGTAGTGGAGGAAAGAAGATGACATACGCAGATTTTTTTTATGAGATTAAGGGCAAATTTATGGGAGCAGATGTGAGCGATATTCAGGAGCATCTCGCTTATCAGTTCAATATCGAGGACGAGGAAGCAGGCGGCGCGTTTTACGTGGAAGTAAAAGACGGCGTGCTCTTTGTGGAGCCATATGAGTTTTACGACAGAGATGCGATGTTTATCAGCACACCAGAGGTATTTCGAAAGATTGCGGAGGGTGAGATGGACCCTGTTTGGGCGTTCACGACACAGAAACTCAGAGTTGAGGGAAATATTGATAAGGCATTAAAGCTCAACGACATTATCCAGCGCAAGAAAAAAGAGGCGAAGAAGGAAGCCAAAGAGGCGAAAAAGGAAGCGAAGAAGGAAGCCAAGGAGGCTAAAAAAGAAGTGAAGAAGGAAGCAGCTGACAAAAAGGCTGAATAACCGAGTGGAGGCGTAAGCAATGGGAATACTCAAAAATACAATGACCTGTCTGGGGGTTCTTGCAGCGGCAGGTGTGGGTGAGACAGCATATTTTTACAGAAGGACAATGAAGCGCAACAACGCCAAGGTTGAGCGGACGATGAAGATGGCAGGGACGGACTGGAACCAGTATGCGCCGCTTTTGCAGGAGAGAAAAGCATTTATGCTGGCGCAGGACCACAGAGAGATATCGCAGATGTCATTCGACAATCTGAAGCTTCATGCGACTTTTTTTCCGGCGCTGGAGGAATATGTGGACAAGACGGAGATGGCAGCCGGTAAGAAAAAAGCAGTAATCTGTTTTCACGGCTATACGAGCAAAGGGATGTCAGACTATATTGGCTTGTCGGACTACTATCTCAAGAGAGGGTATGCGATGCTGCTGCCAGATGCGAGAGCACATGGCGAGAGTGAAGGGGAGTACATTGGATTTGGCTGTCTTGACAGGAAAGATGCGCTTGTGTGGATTCACTGGTTGATTCAGGAGGTTGGAGAGGACGTTGAGATTGTTCTCCACGGAACTTCGATGGGAGGCGCGACGGTTTTGATGACAAGCGGACTCGAGCTGCCGGCACAGGTGAAGGGCATTGTCTCTGACTGCGGCTTCACATCACCCAAGGAGGTGTTTACGCATGTGCTCAATTCAATGTATCATCTGCCAGCATTTCCGGTGATTCAGGGAGCAGACATCATGAACAAGAAACTTGCAGGCTACGGTATGGATGAGTGCAACGCAAAGCGTGAGGTGGCACATGCAAAAATTCCTATTTTGTTTATTCACGGCTCGAACGACACCTTTGTACCTACGCATATGTGCAATGAGATTTATGACTGCTGTGCGTCGCCAAAGAAAAAGCTGATTGTGGAGGGCGCTGCGCACGCGGAGAGCTATTATAAAGACACTGAGAAATATGAGCAGGCATTAAATGAGTTTTTTGATGAAATCATGTAGAGAAGGATGATGAGTTATATAGTTCCAGAAAAGGAGAAATGAATGAAAACAAGAAAAGGATTCAAGACATATCCGTTGACAGCCGCACAGAAGTATCATTTTTACTATGCAGACTACTGTCCGGGGAAGGAGATTCTCAATGTCGGCAGCAGTCTCACCATCGAGTTTGAGCTGAATGTTGATGAGCTGCGCAAGGCAATCTACAAGGCGTATGAACGCTGTGAGTCCATGCGTGCCAGACTCGTTTACGACGAGAAGGAGAAGCAGTGGTATCAGTATATCGTGGACAAGGAGGATCGTGAGATTGAGTACGTGGATTTCACGGGCAAGACCATGGAGGAGGCAGAAGCCGAGATGACAGCGTGGACGCGCGTTCCGTTTGGACAGGACGAGCCGATGAACAAGATTGTCATCATCAAGACGCCGGACGGTTTTCAGGGAATGTACATTGTGGGCGACCACAGATTCCTTGACGCACAGTCTTTGATTGGATTTATGAAGGATGTCATAGAGCTGTACTGCAATGCAAACTTTGAGAATGTGCCATATCCTGCTGACATGCGTTCCTATGTAGAGCAGATCGAGAAGGATTTTGCCTATGAGGCGGGCAGTAAAGCATCGGTGCGCGATCGGGAGTATTTCCACAAATTGTTTGAGGCGCCTGAGCCAATCTACAATGGTATTGATGGAAGAAAACGGCTGGATGATGCGAGACGTAAATTAAAGAATCCCAATCTCAGGGCGGCACCTACAGGATCAGACAGCTTTGCGGCGGATATTGATATTTTCCATCTGGAAGGAGAGCCGACAGAGCGGTTGATGAAATTCTGTGAGGAGCAGCACATTTCATTGCAGTGTCTGCTCATTATGGGTATCCGCACATACTTGCAGAAGATGAACAGTTGTGATGATGTTTCCATGATGGTTGCGTATGCGCGCAGGGCGACGCTTCTTGAGAAGAAATCCGGCGGTACACGTATCCACAGTTTTCCGTTTCGGACAATTATCCCTGAGGATAAGACCTTTTTGGAAGGCATTCATGAAATCAGGGACAAGCAGAATGAGGTGTTCCGCTACGTGAATTTTGACCCGGTGGAGTGCATGAATTATAAGAGAGAGGTCTATCAAACGCCTCTTGGAATGGGGTATGAGACGGTGGCACTCACATACCAGCCTGCGACGCTGCGCGAAAAGGGTCTGGTTGATTTGGGCGATATCCGTTACAAGACGAAGAGATATGGAAACGGATACTATGCGGATGGTCTCTATCTGACTGTGATGCACAGACCGGAGGACAACGGTCTGGACTTTAGCTTTGAACATCAGGTAAAGGCGTACAGCAGAGAGACGCTTGAGCTGTTTTATTACTACATGTGCAAGATTATGTTCAAGGGAATCGAGAATCCGAACTTGACGATTGGCGCTGTGATTAAACTGATTTAGGAATGTAGTGAAATACAATCGCGTTTATGATAAACTGGAACAGAGCGGTGAATGGATGATGAAGTGGTATAGAAAGGCAGGGATTGGCAATGTTTGATAAGGTAGCAGGTATCATCACAAATTATGTAGAAGTGAAGCGGGAGGATATTAAACCGGAGTCCCGTTTTATGGAGGATTTAGGGTTTAGCTCTTTTGACTTTATGAGTATGCTCGGCGAGCTTGAGGAAGAGCTTGAATTGGAAATAGAAGTTGAGGAGGCGGCAAATATCCGCACAGTGCAGGAAGCAGTAGAATATCTGGAGAGAATTTCCTAAGGCATCATTATTAATTGTCACTATTCAGTCAGCGCTCTCATGGCTGTGGGCACTTTGCTGCGTGCAGCCTGATCTCCTTTTCCTGAAAGCCGTACTCTGTGCTGAATAGTCTGATTTTCAAAGAAAGGCTTGGTAAAAGATGAGTCAAACATATCATACAATACGAGAGCTGCTGGTGGGGGCAGAGCAGAATTTTGGCGCGCAGGACGCGTTTCGTTACAAGGTAAAGGACAGCGGGGACGGCGGCAAAAAGGAAGTAAAGGTTGAAGCGAAAACTTACACACAGTTTAAAAATGATTCAGAATGTTTCTCTGCGGTTCTGGACGCGCTCGGTGAGCAGGGAAAGCATATCGCGGTCATTGGACCAACTTCCTATTCATGGGTGGTGGCATATTTTGGTATTGTGGGCAGCGGAAGCGTGGCGGTGCCGCTTGACGCCAATCTGCCTGACGAAGATTTGTGCGAGCTGATTGACCGCGCGGATGTGACGACACTTGTCTATGACGAGGCAAAATCCAGTGTGGCGCAGATGGCTGCAAAAAGCTGTGAGGGATTAAAAAATATTATTTGTATGGGGGAGCCGCAGGGAATTGAGAATAGCCATGCGATGTGGAATCTGATTGGCGCTCAGAGCGCAGGCTATGACTATACGCCCAAGCCGGAGGACCTTGCTACCATCATGTTTACGTCCGGCACGACGGGAAAGAGCAAGGGCGTTATGCTCACACACAGAAATCTGGCGGAGAATGCAACCTGTCTGGACATGGGACTGGAATCGGGCATCGTCATTATGTCTGTGCTTCCGATTCATCATGCATATTGTCTCAGCATGGATATATTAAAGGGAATCTCTATCGGTTCTGTCATCTGTATCAACGACTCACTGCTGCGTGTGGCAAAAAACATTAAGCTCTTTGAGCCGAACATGATTCTGATGGTTCCGCTGATGATTGAGACGCTCGCCAAGAAGCTTGAGGAGGCGGCATGGATTCCGGCGCCGCTTGTCAAGGCAAAGGTGTTTGGCAAGCAGTTCCATACAGTGTGCAGCGGCGGTGCGTATCTCAATCCCGCCTATCTGGAAATGTTCAAAAAATATGGCATTACCATCTGGCAAGGATACGGCATGACGGAGTGCTCGCCGGTCATCAGCACGAACTATGGTGCGTTTATGAAAGATGGCTCTGTCGGCAAACTGATGCCAAACTGCGAGGCGAAGGTAGTGGACGAGGAGTTGTGGGTGAGAGGTTCAAGCGTGATGCAGGGCTATTATAAAATGCCGGCGGAAACCGAGGAAACCCTTTCAGACGGCTGGTTAAAGACAGGTGACTTAGGATATGTGGACGAGGACGGCTATATATTCCTGACCGGGCGCAAGAAGAATCTGATTATCACGCCAAACGGTGAGAACGTATCGCCGGAGGAGATTGAGAATAAACTTGGCGATAACCGTCTGGTGCAGGAGGTGCTTGTGCGCGAGAGCGAGGGCGCTATCGAGGCAGAGATTTTTCCTGATCTGGAGTATGCCGGCAAGAAGAAAATCAAGGATATGCAGGGTGAATTGCAGAAAATCATTGACGCATACAACAAGACAGCACCGCTTTATAAGCGGGTGTTTAAGCTGAAAGTGCGCGAGACAGAGTTTGAGAAAAATACGACAAAGAAGATTAAGCGATTCTAATTAGGCGTTACGCATTTTTTCGTAAAGTAATAGTAGAGTAGGGGAGAAGGTCATTCCCCTACTCGATTTGGTGCGTCATTACAATAATTCGTCTGACATAATTTCATTTTTTAACGCTTCGATTTCTGCTATGGATAAATGGGTTGCTTCTGCAATGACATGAATATCAACGCCCAGTGAGAAAAGGTTGCGAGCAGTGTTTCTGATGCCGCGCTGTTCTGCTTCAAACATGCCTTGATTGTAATCAAGGATAGCTTTCTCCCTCGCTTCGTATTCCAGACGTTTCTGTTCATCTTGGCTGATTCGCTGCAACTGGTCATAAGCGCTTTTGATATAAGGGTCTTTTTTAGCGATCATATTAAATTCCTCCGTTTCTTCGGCATTGATAAAATCAGTCTTGCACTGACCGCATTTGGACTTGGATATACAATCGGAAGCAACAGCACAAAAAAATAGCCGCCCAAAGCCTGAGAAACTTAGCGGTTATTTTTTATCGAAAATTTTTAGTGGGCTAACCGTCTATCGGTAGCACCCTGCTTTATAATCATCTTACCACTAAGTATTGCCATTGTCAAATTATATATTTTTGTGCAATGGGATTCTTTTTTTATTATGGGTATCAATCAGCTCATCAGCAATATTCGTCAGTATCTTTTTAAAATCTGGTTCCTTTGTTCACCAGATTTATGTTGCGTTAAATCTGGAGCATGTTTTTGCAAGCTTTCACAGTTGGTCATTCAATATAAATATCACCATCTTTAAGTTCAACTTGACAGTTGAAAGTTTGTACCACTAAGAAGCCAGAAAATCCCATTGTTCTTCTGACTTTTCCTGTAGCCTCTGAATTATTCGCGTTATGTATAATTCGGGTTTTTGCGCCAAAAGGCGGAAAAAATGTTTTCGGAAGTAGTACATAAGGGTGGCTTCCGAAACCCTTCCTTGGGAAGGTGTCCTCTGGTAACGGATCTGGCTAGAACTAACCTTCCCAATAAAGCAGATAGAAAGGCTCTGCAGAATTCCCATTGCAATACAGGACAGTGCCATGTGCATCTCAATGGCACGAACGGCTTCCAACACTTTTTGGCGGGGTTTTTCACCTTCCACCCTCTCCATGGGCGTAGGCTCCCCTTTCTTCTGGTAGTAGCTTAGCTTCGGCATGTACTTTGACCAGAAGTGGTAACAGAACGCCCCAATCTGCTGCTTCAGTTCGCGGAATGTACATTCAATCCGGAACCGGTAGCTGTAGAGCCGGATGATGGACAGCGGATCCAGCTCCAGGCTGGTGCTTGCAAGGATGCCCTGGACGCCATTCATTTCCACCAGGACGAAGCGCAGTTCCTGATACAGCTTCTGCCCCCATAACAGGTCAATGCAGTAGTAACGGATGGATTCCCTTTTTCCATAAAGTTCAATCTCCGTTTTCTGGAATTGCCCCCCGCGTGAAGCGAACAGTTCTTTCAGGTGGACAGCCGCTCCTTTTTTGGCAGGCCGTCCCCTTCCGGGTTTGCGGGGGCCTGGCCTTTCAAATGCGGTACAGGACTTTTTGGCCTTGGTGACGATCTCCATGTGTACATCCCCGCTGCCGTTGAGGGATTTCAGCTTTTCAAGTGCCGGTACAGTAAGAAAATATCTGTCCAGCAAGAGCAGGGAATTCCCAAAAGTAAGGGCTGCGCGATAAGCATCTTCCACCATCTGCACCACATGGGAAGCCTCAGAAACAGATGCGCCTTTCCACTCCATGGCAGCCTGCAGGCCGTCATGGAGCCGGATACTCAAAGGAATGCAGGCCCAATTCCGTACACTTCCGGCTAAGATGCCAAGACCACCGAACATATGCCCATGGATGTACTCCGGTTTTGCGGAGTTTTCGGATTCCTGGAACAGCTTTTTCACCCCTGGCATACGGCGCCCTTCCTTGGACTGCTTCACCCCGTCGCCCACAAGGACGTGGTAGTTCCCCTCCCTATAGAGGGGAGCATACAGCCTGACAGCGGAGAACCAACGTTTACGGATTTCCTCCAACGACCATGAGGATGCCCTGAAAAAATGCAGCATGGAATCATAGCAGCCCGGACTTAG
>KE159528.1:12753-49107 GCA_000403215.2 Lachnospiraceae bacterium A4 | reverse complement strand
TGGTTTATATCTTTCTTAAGTGTTGCAACTTAAAGATACCATAAATCCATACGAAAGGGTTATTTTTTTTATTGAGAACTTTCAACTCATAAGAAGTTCAAGATAGCAAATCTTAATAACAAAGTCAATGAAATATGGATAGGTATCGCATTCTTTTCCGAATCCACAAGTCAAGAGCCGAAAAAATTACGTGCTGATTATATAGAGAACTACAATGGAATATGGTAGTGTCAGTTGTTTCCGGTTCCTAAGCAGGCAGAGTGCCGAAAGAGTATCCATGTACTGATAAAATAGCAAATGAGCAGTAAAACAAGAATCCCCACGGTGATGCCCAGCTGCGACAGCAGGGCAGGAAATCCGATATAGGCTGAAATTTCTACCGAAATGGTCTGCATAAAGTACGAGATCACAACCACTGCAACAACAATGGCGGCAGTTACAGGCAGTCCGAACCAGACACCTAATTGTTTGAGCACAAGCTTTTCAATCTTCGATTCCTCAACGCCGAGGCTTCTCAGTACAGAGAAGCGATATCTGTAATGTCCTGCGTCCAAAAGCTGTTGCAGGGAGAGGACAGTGAGGCAGATGACCATGAGTACAATCGCCCCATAGAGCATCGCAGCCTGTAAGACAAAACAGGTTCCTTTCGTTTCATTTACTTGCAGCGTGCGCAGACGAATCCCATAGTGCACACCAGTGGCAGTCTCCTCTGGATATACTGCTGTAAATTCCTGTTCAAAGCTGTGGGCATTCTCGTAGGGGATTGTCTTGGCTGTCATAAGATACCGGTTTTGCATGACAGGGAGTAACGTGTCACAAGCCGCATCTGGAAATACATACAGAACATTGGTGTAACTGTTGTAGAGCGTCCCGCCCATAGGTTCTTGGTGATATGCCTGCTTGGCACAACGCAGCAAGCCTGCATCTGTCGTGACAGTTTGGTGCGTTTCCAGAAACTGCCGGCGCTCATCGTCCGTTGCGGCAGCATGCCACTGGGTTGTAAATTCGTTTTCTTCCAGCGTGATTTCGCTGAGTCCCAGCATACATCGTATCGCGTTATAATCCTGCAGTGATATTGCCACGGCAGGAAAATCATATTTCATGCGGTTGTGAAAGGCTTTCTTTTCGGGCAGATACAGATGGAAAGTGCAGTCATAAACTGTTTCAATGCCTTGATCCATGAGGAGTTTGGTGACAGTCCCATAATCATCATGTGGTAAATCGCTTTCTTCATGTACGTTATTGTAGTGTGAAAAAATCTGTATGTCATACATTGAGCGGGAATCTAAATAACCCATTGCCCAATTTACAAGGACTGGCGCGGCAATAAACAGAAAAATGGCAAGTACCAGTGTAATGCTGACGAGGGTCATTGTCTTGCTGGTGGTATTTAATTTGGAGATGACCTGCCCGAAAAAGAAAAGGTTTTCCTCATGATATTTATGTGTCGGTGACTGTTCTTTCCATGCGAGCAGGAAGCTGCCTGCAAGAAAAATGATGCCACAGAGGAAAAACAGCAAATCAACCAGAACGAACAATAGATACTGGTTTCTCGTTCCGATTCCCAGCGGTAAATAATAGCGATGCATCAACGACGGCACACTTGCTGCTATAAAGGTATTTGGGACGCAGAAGAGAATAAGCCCCCGAAGCAGCGTGTGAAAGTGAACATTGCTTTTGCTGAATATTTTTCGGAGCAGCCACACAAAAGACCAGACCAAGGCAGCCGCAGGAATCAGGATATTTCCCCAAAACATCGTTTGTACCAAAAACGGGTAACGGCTGTCGTAATAAAAATATAGTTTTTCGACACCGACAACCAGCATGAGCAGCAGGAACAATTCAAAGAGTATCACGACCACATGAATCCAATGACTCTTTCTCAAATCCGGCTCATTTTCCCGATCTGCCCAAAGCATGTCAATCACTTTTGTTTTCTGAATGGTACGCATATGAAACAGTCCCGCCACAAGAAAGATCAGGACAAAAAAGAACAGGGTGAGCAGTACGGTGTCTGGAAAGAATGTCCATGTCGGCTGGTAGCTTTTTCCATAGGCGGTGAGCAGCATTGCAGTAACAAACTGTGAGCTGACCACACCGAGAACAATGCCCAGTCCGACAGCGCATATTCCCATGACAAATGTCTCGGCAAAGAAAAGCCTTCCAATCGTTTTGGCCTCCATTCCCAGAATTGCCTGAACGGCAAATTCTTTTTGCCGGCACCGAAGCATATAGTTGTTGACAAACCATATCAAAAACAACAGAATCAGCGTGACAGTGCAGATTGCCAGTTTCATGCTGTCACCGAGCAGTGTGAACTTATAGTCACTTCCGATATCCGGTTTATAATAGCGGCTTGAAACAGACAGAAACGAATAAAATAGTGTGGCACAAATGGTTAAGGTCACAATATAGACCAGATAATCTCTTGCGGAGCGCTTTGCATTTTTGAAAATAAGTTTAATATACATGGCTTTGCCCTCCTCCCATGACGGTAAGGACGTTCAGTATTTTGTGAAAAAAATCGGTTCGGCTGTCCGTTCCCTTATGCAGCTCCGTAAAAATTTTTCCGTCCTGCAAAAATAAGATGCGGTCTGCATAGCTGGCAGTAAAAGCGTCATGTGTCACCATCAGAATTGTTGTGTGGAGCTGTTCATGGATACTTTGCATGGTGGACAACAGCATTTGCGAGGAATGGCTGTCCAAAGCGCCTGTCGGTTCATCTGCCAAAAGCAGCTTCGGGTTGTTGACAATCGCTCTTGCGCAGGCGCAGCGCTGTTTTTGCCCGCCCGAGACATGATAAGGATATTTGTGCAGAATGTCGGTGATATTTAGTTTTTTGGCGATGTCAGAAACGCGGGAGTCCACCGCCCTGGCAGGAACTTTGTTGATCGTCAGCGCCAAGGCGATATTTTCGGAAATTGTCAGGGTATCTAACAGATTAAAATCCTGAAAGACAAAGCCTAAATTTTCCCTGCGAAATCTGGCAAGGGATTTTGGTTTTAACGCAGTCACATCCGTTCCCTCCAAATAGATGTGACCTGCGCTCACGGTATCAATTGTGGAAATGCAGTTGAGCAGTGTCGTTTTTCCCGAACCGGAAGTGCCCATAATCCCCAGAAATTCGCCTTGTTCTACGCCAAAGCTAATGTCCTGGATGGCTTGGGTTATGCTTCCTTCGCTGCCGTAATATTTCTGAATATGCTCCAGTTTCAAAATCGTCGTCATGATTATTCCTCCGTCAATCAATCAGTTTTGTATTGTCACATTGATTGTAAATCGTGCAGCGAACTTTTTGTATCAGATTTTCTTACAGAGTTCTTACAAAACTGTAAGAAGTTTTACGTATATGGATAAATCTTCTTTACTCGACTAGAAAATCGGACACAAAATGATTGATTTGAAAAGAGAGAACCATCCTTGTCCCGATTCCTTCTGAATGGGCAGTCAGCCCGATGCCCAATTTGTCACAGAGACGCTTGCAAAGGTACAGTCCAATGCCTGTGGCGTTTGGGACGGTTCGACCATTCTGTCCGGTGAAACCCTTTTCGAAAATGAGGGATATATCGCTTTGAGCAATGCCGATACCGTTATCTGCTACGGACAAAAGTACATGGTTTTCTTTTCTTGTGGAATAGAAGTGTAAAACTGGCTGGTTTGTGCGGTATTTGACGGCATTGCTAATGAGCTGGTTCAGGATAAAGCGCACCCATTTTTCATCGGTGTAGACACGGTTTTCCATTTTATCAACCGTCACCGTGACATGATTTTGACGGAGGAGATATTTGCTATCTGCGATTGCGCTGTGCACGACATCATTTAGATTGATTTCACGGACGCAATAGTCTTTTTCGGGATGCTCGCTGCGGGCATAGTAGAGCGCCTGCTCGGTAAAACGATTGATATTCTCAAGCTCTGCCAGCATTTCTCTTGTAAATGGGGAGCGGTTGTTTTCACAGAGCAGCTTCAGGGCTGTGATCGGGGTTTTGACTTCGTGAATCCACTGTTCGATATATTCTTTGTATTCGCTTCGCTCACGCTGCACACTGCCTATTTTTTCCAACATGGATTTTTCAGCCATTTTCAGAAGCTGGTAGAAAACCTGATCATCGGCACGCTCGGGGATTTTTATGACTTCTGGAATGATATAGCGCTCCTCTAGCTGTTCTGCCATAGACAGCATATTTTCCAAATATTTTTTCCGCCTGCGATAGAGGACGGTTAGGTAGAGAAGGACGACAGCTCCCCAGACACAGGAGAGAAAAAGAATACTTTGGATAGAATTGCCGCAGGCAAGCAGAAATAAGGAGAGCGTAATTATGCCCAGAAGATTGACGAGTAAAACGGGAAGCTGATTTTTTAGATATTGTCTGCCATTCATATGATGTACCCCTGCCTGTGTTTGGTTTTGATAAAGTTGGTCAGACCAATACCTGTCAGTTTCTCCCGAATGCGGGCAATGTTTACACTCAAGGCATTGTCGTCCACATAGAGCTGATTGTCCCACAGGAAATCGACAATGTCATTGCGGGAACAGATTTTTCCGGCGTTTCGGAACAGATAATAGAGTATTTTTACTTCGTTTTTGGTCAAGTCGGTTTTGTGGTCATTGTGTGCGATCTGGCTGCTTTCTAAATGCAGCGCGGCACCGTTCCATGTGAGGACTTCTGTCTGCGGCAAGGCATACGCGCGCTTTAACAGCGAGGCAATTTTAGCCAGTAGGATTGCGGTGTTGTAGGGCTTTGTGATAAAAGCATCTCCGCCTAGCATAATGCTGTTTAACTCGTCCATATCGGTGTTGCTGCTTGTCACAAAGATGATGGGAATATCAGAAAAAGTACGGATTTGTGAGCAGATTTCAAATCCGCTGTTTACAGGCAGCTTGATATCCAGCAGAACCAGATGCGGGGTGGATTCTTTGAGCAGATGAATGATATCTGAAAAGTTGGTGACAATGTGAACCTCGTATCCGTTTGCGGTCAAGAGGGTTTTTAGCTGCGTCTGTATGGTAAAATCATCTTCAATGATTAGTATTTTATGTTTCATAAATATCACCACTTTGCCTTCTGTATTTTGCGTTTTATTATGCGAAACTTCATACTTCTTGGGCAGCGTCTTTTACTGGTTTAGAAGTATTTTTTGCATCTGAGAGTAGACTTATATGGACTGCTTGGCAAATGTGTTGAGGTATTCCTGCGCCTGCTGCAAGGATATATTTAATTTTTGCTGTAATTTTTCCAGAATAGTATCATCAGAAAGACCACAGTCAAGACAGATTTCAATAATTCCTTCGGCTTTGCTGTCTTTTGCAAGTTCTTCAAATAAACTGTACATGGTACCATCTCCCTTATTTAATGTGTTATAATCAAGCTGCATATTAATTGCGCCCGCAAAGGTCATGATAACAGATTTGTCTGTTTTATGTTCTTCGCAGTATTGTATGGCTTTTTTCTTTGCCTCTTTCCTAGGGATGTTTTTGTCTAGGGCAATCTCAAACAGATTAAATAAATCAATATTTTCGAGATTATGGAGCATCAGATTATTTCGCCTCGCCTCGACAAGCAGTATTTTATAGTCATTGACAAACGGTTCCAGTTCTTTTGGAATATCGAGCATTTCATGGAGTGAGGTCGGTCCGTCCCACGGTTTTTCGCCATAATAAACTGTGAGTGTGATGACGGGATAAAATCTATCACTCTTTTTCATTTTGGAGAGATATTCATCTTCACTCAATCCCTCAGAGGTTTTGTACTTTTTTGCATTGCTGTCGTATTGTTTTTTGTAAGTGCCGTAATCATAACCCATATTCCGCATTGGCATTGCATAGTGAATATGGTCTTGATCTTCCCTTCCGAGAAGGACAAGTTCAATTCCGTAAATGGTTGATTTCTTTCGCGCTTTTATGCTGTCTCTTGATGCCACAATGCTTTCGGCATAATTTTTGTGTTCCAAAACAGAGGAACTTTCAGTATTTAAGTCTGTAAGTTCCGTGGCCTTAATGACTTGCTTTCCGTCAAACAAAACTGCGTTGAACAGGTCGGCAAAATGTTCGTTGTCATTCCAGTAATTTTTGAGGATGGTGTCAGGCTTTAAGTATTGTGTTTTCTTTGTCATGAAGCAGTCCTTTCTTGTGTATGCACACGGGCGCATTCTAGCAAGCTGACAGATGTCCGGCGCCCGCGTAGGCGGAAAGAAATCTTCCCTACTTGATTTCAGTATACTACCTGACGGCAAAAGGCGCAACTACGAAAAATGAATGGAGAAAGTTTTGTAAATCTGAAAAAAATACTTGCAATGATTTTTCCGTTGTGCTATCCTAAGAGCAACAAAAAATCTTGGAATAAAAATGCGTATGATATAATTTACAAGTAAATGCCATGAAGGAGACTCTTGCCAATGAAAACGACAGGAAGACGGCGTCACCGACTGAGAGCGCTGTCCGCGGAAGCTGGCGAAGGGAACACTCTGGAGCAGATTATCTGAAAAGGCAGGGGCGTTACAATGCCTTAGTAGGGTAATACGTGAGCGCACGTTAAGCGCAAGAGAGGATAAAGCATTCTTACGATTCAGTGTTTTGTCAATGCGGGTGGTACCGCGGGTATAGTTCAGTTATCCGTCCCGGAATACATTTTGTATTCCGGGATTTTTTGATGGAGCGCCTAGAGCAAACAGATGTCAGGAATGAATTTTCAAGCATGTTCTGGGGAATAAGATTGTTTTTCGAAGTTTTTACACCGGACTTGCGGGAGAACTTCGGAAAGCGATACATTTGTTGAGGAGGATATGAAATGTACAGAGACATTACAATGAAGGAAATCAGTGAACAGCATATTGGTCAGACATTGCAGGTTGCAGGATGGGTGGAAAACATCCGCGACCACGGCGGCGTATCGTTTATCGATCTGCGCGATATGTACGGCACATTGCAGGTGGTCATGAGAGACACGACACTCTTGGACGGCATCAGCAAAGAGATGTGCATATCCATCGAAGGGCTGGTGGAAAAGCGTGACGAGGATACGTACAATCCAAAGCTTCCGACAGGGACGATAGAGCTGGAAGCAAAAAAAGTGACGGTGCTGGGAAAGGTATACCAGCAGCTTCCGTTTGAGATTATGACATCAAAGGAGACGCGCGAGGACGTGCGGTTAAAATACCGTTATTTAGATCTGCGGAACAAAAAGGTAAAGGATAACATGATTTTCCGCTCACAGGTCATCAGCTTTCTGCGGCAGAAGATGACGGAGATGGGTTTTTTGGAGATGCAGACACCGATTTTGTGCGCGTCATCGCCAGAGGGCGCAAGGGATTATATCGTACCTTCCAGAAAATACAAGGGCAAATTTTATGCGCTTCCACAGGCGCCGCAGCAGTATAAGCAGCTTTTGATGGCATCTGGTTTTGACCGGTATTTTCAGATTGCACCGTGCTTCCGCGATGAGGATGCGCGCGCGGATCGCTCGCCGGGTGAGTTTTACCAGCTTGATTTCGAGATGAGCTTTGCAACGCAGGAGGATGTGTTCCGGGTCGGCGAGGAGGTTCTTTCTGCGACATTTGAAAAGTTTGCGCCGGATGGGTATGCGGTGACAAAGGCACCTTATCCGATTATCAGCTACAGACAGGCAATGCTGGAATTTGGAACAGATAAGCCGGATTTAAGAAACCCGCTGCGCATACTTGATGTGACAGACTTTTTCCAGAAGTGTTCGTTCAAGCCCTTTATCGGCAGGACGGTGCGGGCAATCAAGGTATGTGCCGAGATGTCAAAGGGCTTCCACGAAAAGCTGCTGGACTTTGCGACGGGTATGGGAATGGGCGGTCTTGGATATCTTGAAGTTGCGGCGGACAGGACTTACAAGGGGCCGATTGACAAGTTTATTCCTGACGGGCTCAAAGCGGAGCTTGCAACGCTTGCGGGGCTGGAACCGGGCGATACCATTTTCTTTATCGCGGACAAGGAGGAGCGTGCAAATTACTATGCGGGACAGCTTCGCATAGAGCTTGGCGAGAAGCTTGATCTGTGTGAAAAGAATGCATACCGTTTTTGCTATATCAATGATTTTCCAATGTTTGAACGAGACCCCGAGACAAGGCAGATTGGTTTTACACACAATCCCTTTTCCATGCCGCAGGGCGGACTGGAGGCGCTTGGCAGCGAGAACCCGCTGGATATTCTGGCGTACCAGTATGATATCGTTTGCAATGGCGTGGAGCTGTCAAGCGGAGCGGTCAGAAATCATGACATGGAGATTATGGTGAAGGCGTTTGAGATTGCCGGATATGACAAGGAGACACTGCAATCAAAGTTCGGTGCACTCTATCAGGCATTCCAGTTCGGTGCGCCGCCACATGCAGGCATGGCGCCGGGAATTGACAGAATGCTCATGCTGCTCAAAAATGAGGAGAATATCAGGGAAGTGATTGCTTTTCCGATGAGCGGTTCGGCACAGGATTTGATGTGCGGCGCGCCGAATGAGGTCACGGAGCAGCAGCTGCGCGAGGTGCATATCAAGGTGCGGGATTAGTGTGAAAAGTACTTCTAGCCGCTCATGCCAAAGGGCATTTCGCGGAGAAGTACTAAGTTTCACACGGAGAAAGGAGCATAGTTATTAATATGGCAAATGTGATTACGGACGAGACAATCGAATATGTCGGGATTCTGGCGAAACTTGCGCTCTCGGAGGAGGAGAAGGAGCAGGCGAAGGCGGATATGGGCAGAATGCTCGACTATATTGACAAATTAGCGGAACTGGACACGACAGGCATTGAACCGATGTCCCATGTATTACCGGTGCAGAACGTGTTCCGCGAGGATGTGGTGACAAACGGTGACGAGAGTGAGAAAACGTTAAAGAATGCGCCCGGCGAAAAGGACAATATGTTCATGGTGCCGAAAACATTTGAATAAAAATGGAGATTATGTATGGATATTTTAGCATATAGCGCCGTAGAGCTTTCTGCGGCGATCAAGCAGGGAAAGGTCACGGCCGTGGATGCCATGGCGGCTGTGCTGTCAAGGATTGATGAGAGGGAAAGAGACATTAATGCCTATGTTACGATGGATAGGGAACAGGCATTGAAGGCAGCGGCAGCCGTACAGGAAAAAATTGAGAAAGGCGAGCTGAACGGAGTTCTCGCAGGCGTGCCTGTGGCGGTGAAGGACAATCTGTGCACAGAGGGAATGCGCACCACATGTTCTTCAAAAATACTGGAAAACTTTGTCCCGACGTTCTCGGCAGAGGCGGTGGTCAACCTCGAAAAAGCAGGGGCAGTGGTGATTGGCAAGACCAACATGGACGAGTTTGCGATGGGTTCGACAACCGAGACCTCCGCATATGGCGTGACCAGAAATCCGTGGAACACAGACCATGTTCCGGGCGGCTCTTCGGGCGGCTCGGCGGCGGCAGTAGCGGCGGGAGAGTGCTATTTTGCGCTGGGATCTGACACAGGAGGCTCCATCAGACAGCCGGCTTCTTTCTGCGGCGTGGTGGGATTGAAGCCCACATACGGAACCGTTTCGCGCTATGGCTTAGTCGCATATGGCTCGTCACTGGACCAGATTGGACCGCTGACAAAAAATGTGGCGGACTGCGCGGCTGTCTTGGAGGTCATTGCGTCCCATGACGTAAAAGATGCCACTTCGATCAATAGAAAAGAAGAGAATAAGGATACTGACTTTACAGCGGCACTGGTGGACGATGTAAAAGGAATGAAAATCGGCATTCCGAGAGATTATTTTGGGGAGGGGCTTGACGGCGAAGTAAAAGATGCAGTGCTTGCGGCAGCAAGACAGCTTGCGGCAAAGGGAGCGGTTGTTGAGGAGTTTGACCTGAGCCTTGTCGCGTATGCGATACCAGCTTACTATACAATTGCGGCGGCGGAGGCAAGCTCGAATCTCGAACGGTTTGACGGCATCAAGTACGGTTATCGCGCAGCGTCATTTGAGGGACTTCATGATATGTACAAAAAGACGCGCTCGGAAGGCTTTGGTGCAGAGGTGAAGCGCAGAATCATGCTCGGCTCGTTTGTGCTAAGCTCCGGTTACTATGATGCCTATTATCTCAAAGCCCTGAAGGTAAAGGCGATGATAAAGAACGCTTTTGATGACGCCTTTGCAAAGTATGACTTGATTCTTGGACCTGTCGCGCCAACCACTGCGCCAAGGCTGGGGGAAAGCTTGTCAGATCCGCTCAAAATGTATCTTGGAGACATTTATACCATATCGGTCAATCTGGCAGGACTGCCCGCAATCTCGCTGCCGTGCGGGAAGGATTCGAAAGGGCTGCCAATCGGGTTACAGCTGATTGCGGACAGTTTTCAGGAAAAGAAACTGATACAGGCAGCGTATACTTATGAAAAACAGTGATGACAGGCGGCTTAAAAATGGGGATTATGTTCGTAAGATGATAAAAAATGAGGAGTGAGAAAATGGCAAAACAATATGAGACTGTGATTGGTCTGGAAGTTCATGTGGAGCTTGCGACAAAGACGAAAATATTCTGCGGCTGTTCCACGGCGTTTGGCGGAGCACCGAATACCCATACCTGCCCTGTCTGCACAGGGATGCCGGGTTCGCTTCCGGTGCTGAATCGGCAGGTGGTAAATGCTGCGATGGCAGTCGGGCTTGCCACAAACTGCACGATTACACAGTACTGTAAGTTCGACCGGAAAAATTATTTTTATCCAGACAACCCGCAGAATTATCAAATCAGCCAGCTTTATCTGCCGATTTGCAGAAACGGGCATGTGGACATTGAGACTTCCGAGGGAAAAAAGTCGGTGGGAATCCATGAGATTCATATGGAGGAGGACGCCGGAAAGCTGATTCATGACGAGTGGGAGGACTGTTCGCTGGTGGATTATAACCGTTCCGGTGTGCCGCTTATAGAGATTGTTTCAGAGCCGGACATGCGGAGTGCCGAGGAGGTTATCGCCTACCTTGAAAAGCTGCGCATGATCGTGCAGTATCTCGGAGCTTCGGACTGTAAATTAAATGAAGGCTCCATGCGTGCGGATGTCAACCTTTCTGTCAGGGAGGTCGGCGCAGAAACGTTCGGGACGCGCACGGAGATGAAGAATCTCAACTCGTTTCGGGCGATTACCCATGCGATTGAGGGGGAACGTGAACGTCAGATTGAACTGCTTGAATCGGGGCAGCAGGTGACACAGGAGACGAGACGCTGGGACGAGGCAAAAGAGTATTCCTACGCGATGCGCTCGAAGGAGGACGCGCAGGATTACAGGTATTTTCCAGACCCGGATTTGCCGCCCATCTATATCAGTGACGAGTGGATTGCCCAGATTCGTGACAGCCAGCCGGAGTTTCGCGAGGAGAAAATGGCGCGCTACAAAACAGAGTTTGACATTCCAGAGTACGATATCGGCATCATCACGGATTCGAAGCATCTTGCAGATTTATTCGAGGAGACTGTGGCAATCTGCGGCCAGCCGAAAAAGGTGTCAAACTGGCTGATGGGGGAGACACTTCGGCTATTGAAAGAAAAGGGCATGGATCCAGAGGAAATCTGTTTCTCACCCGAAAATTTGGCAAAGCTAATCGGGCTGGTGGACAGTAAGGCAGTGAACTCCACGGTGGCAAAGGAAGTGTTTGAAGTGATGTTTGCCGAGGACATGGACCCTGAAAAGTATGTGGAGGAGAAGGGCTTAAAGACAGTAAACGACGAGGGGGCGCTTAGAAAGGCGGTCGAGGAGGTCATTCGTGCAAACCCGCAGTCTGTGGCAGATTACCGAGGCGGCAAGGAAAAGGCGATCGGTTTTCTGGTTGGACAGACCATGAAAGCAATGCGGGGAAAAGCTGACCCCGGTACGGTAAATAAGGTGCTCAAGGAACTGTTATAAATTTCTATATATTTTTACACAAAGAGTCATATTCCAACATAAGCTATAATAAATTATAGATTGGAATATGACTTATGTATTTCTTCCTAATCATTTTGTTACTTGTTGCGCTTATTTGCAGTGTCTTTTTCCATTTTCGGAAAAAGAAGATTGTCTGCAAGATTCAGTGTATGGACAAATGCCAGAAATGCTGCAAGGTAGAGGAACTTGTCAAGCCGTTTGGCTATTGTTTCCATGAGGAGTGCGGATTTTTTTCAAGCACGCTGGACGCATGGCAGAGGGAGGCGGGCTATGCATGGATATACGATTACATGGCGCCCCGCTTTCAGATGGTTTTTGACGCGCTGCCGGTCTACTTTGACTATGAAGGCAAAACGTGGCTGATTGAGTTCTGGAAAGGGCAGTACGGCATCAATGCAGGAGCGGAAATCGGCATTTACCATGCCGACCGGATTCTCTCGGAGAAAGAGTACAAAACAACGCGTTTTGAGGCGGTGTCAAACACGGAACTGCTAAACTGCTCGTTTGTACTTTGCGGAAAGAACGGCAGTTGTGTCAAGATTGCGCAAAACCACTGGTGGCTCACGGCGTTCTTTACAGGAAGCTTTGTGTGGCCGTCTGATTTGTGCATGAAAGCGACAATAAAGTTCCCGGACAAAAGAATGCAGTTTGCCTTTATCAGCGGACTGCGCAAGGCGGGCTGCGCGGAGCAGAATTTCTCTGTCAACGGATTTTGTGTGACCGTTCATTTTAACCGCGCGCGCAAGGTGCGGTATAAACTGTGTACGCGGTTCTGGCGTTGTTTCTCACAGTGGAAAAACAAGATTTTCTGCAAGCTCTACCTTTGGGTGACAAAGCCGTTCCAGTGTACCGAGGACAGGGTTTTGTGTCTGTATTACTTCATTCCGATTGCGTTTCGCCGGCTGTTTCGGATACGCCGTTTCAACAAGCGCTGTCACCGGAAGGAGCGCTGCTGCCGCAAGCGGTGCTGTAGAAAGGGACGTCTGTGAGTGTTTCATCACGGCTGGGGCATGCTTTTCGGGATGCCCCGACCCTGCCGCTTACCTATCGCTCGCGGTATGTCCTGATGAGTGACTGCCACAGGGGGATTGGCACCTCATCTGATAATTTCCTGAAAAACCAACATTTATTTTTTGCGGCGCTAAAGTATTATTACAAAAGAGGATATACGTATATCGAGCTTGGTGACGGGGACGAACTCTGGGAAAACCGCAGCATGAAAAATATTGTCGAAGTACATGACGAGGTTTTTGAGATGTTTGCGCAGCTGCACAGGCAGAACAGGCTGTATCTCATCTATGGAAACCACGATATGATCAAAAAGAAAAAGAAACAGCAGCAGCAGTTTCCGTACACTTTTTATGAGGGAATCATTTTAAGCCCGCCCAATATGCCGCAGCGTGCGCTGTACCTGACACATGGGCATCAGGCAAGCCTGTTCAATTCTACATTTTGGCGGGTGGCATGTTTCTGTGTCCGGTATTTGTGGAGCCCGTTAGAAAATCTCGGTGTGCTTGACCCGACCAGCGCAGCGAAAAACTACCGTGTGAAAAACAAATGCGAGACGCGGCTGAGTGACTGGGCATCCGAAAACAGACACATTCTGATTACAGGGCACACACATCGCCCCGTGATGCCGGGTGAGCCTTCCTTCTATTATAATACAGGCAGCTGTGTCCATCCGCGCTGCATTACCTGCATTGAGATTGAGCAGGGTGTCATGACTCTGGTAAAGTGGAGTATGAGCGCCCGCGCGGACAGCACATTGTACGTGGCACGCGAGCGGATTTCGGGATTTGTACCGTTGCTGTCGGATCGTTTGTATGGAATGGCACAAGATGCAGGACGGTGAGGCGAGCGGTGTGCACAACACCTGTACTGGACTGTATCACCCGCCATGGAAAAGGTGGTACAGTTCAGCTTGCCATATAGGTTATATCAAGCTTCTCCAAGTGCTAACACATCGCTTTTATGCGCTATAATCAAATCATACATCCACTTAAAGATGTATTTCTCATAATCGCTGATCCATTTGTCTACGCGTTCGGTTTCATCGAACCATTCTTCTGGGTAATCAAAGTTTTGCTGGTACTTCTCATTTGCGTAGTCGTGTATGCCGCACGCATAAATATCTGCCATTTCCTTTTCGCCATTGGTTTTTAGGAAGGATATCACCCGCTCAAATTTCCCCTTTTGGAACGATCCGCTCTCATAATACTGCCATACCCCGCACCGGACACTCATACCCTGCCAGTTATTGATTTCCATATACATAAAGGCAGTGTCTGGAATGTCTGCATAGGGTGTGTATTGGAACTTGTCGTAAAACAACATGAAAATCTCGCCGTCATAGTTCCAAAAGTTTTCATGTCCCGATGATTCCGCAGAAGCAATCAACTCATTTATAGCGTTGTAAGTCATGTCATACCTCCATAAAATATATTTTTACCAAATTGTGACCTATACCTCTAACAGAATATCACAATCGCACATACATTTCTAACAAATTTCTATTAAATCTTTTCCCCTTTCGATTCACATAGCCTTGTTGTCCGTTAGGCTGTTTGCCTTTCGCTTTGAAGTTTTTGTCCTGTACATTTGACAATATAGTTCGCTTTTTCTATAATGAAAAAATGAGCCAAAGTTTTGTTCGTCGTTTCTAAGTAATATTATTTTAGATGTAAAGGAAGATTTTTCCATGAATTCACACCGCTTTTTTGAGAATAAAGATTGTGCATATTTTCCCTGTCATCATGGGGTGAAAGAATTGAATTGTCTGTTTTGTTTCTGCCCGCTGTACTTGAGGGAAAACTGTCCGGGAAATCCAGTGTACATAGAAGCAGACGGGAGGCGCATCAAGGATTGTTCCAATTGTGTATTTCCGCACTGTCCGGAAAATTATGACCGCGTGATTCAGCTTTTATCGAATGCTGAACAGCACCAGAAAACTTCATCAATATAGAAATGGAAATAAAACGGTTGACAAATGGAAATAAAATGGATATAATTTGACTAAGTTATATGTAAAACGTGAATACTACTGAGTTGTTTTTATGGGGCAGGGTACGAACCATAAATAGCAGTATTGCGGAGGGACATTTATGACCATAGAAGAAATGAAACAGAGGAAATTACAGAAAGGCTACAGCTATGCTCAGATTTCCGAGTTATCCGGGGTGCCGCTTGGCACGGTCCAGAAGATTTTTTCAGGGGAGACCGAGCGTCCGAGGTATGCCACGCTTCAGGCGCTGGAACAGGTATTAAAGAGTGAGGATACCAATATGGTGTTGAATGACAGTATGGTTTATTCCTATGGTAGTCCGCTGGAGAAGAACCCGGGGGCTTACACAATAGCGGATTATTTTACCATACCGGACGAAATTAGAGTAGAGTTGATTGATGGTGCGATTTATGATATGGCAGCGCCTGATTTTGAGCATCAGAAGATTGTCGGTGAGATTTACAGGCAGATTGCAAATTATATATTGGAGAATAATGTACAGTGCGAGGCGGGGATCTCTCCGATTGATGTGCGGCTTGACTGTGATGACAGGACGATGGTGCAGCCTGATCTCTTGATTTTGTTTGATCATGAAAAGATACAGAACGGGAAAGTGTTTGGCGCGCCGGATTTCGTGCTGGAGGTGATCTCGCCGTCAACTAAGCGGAAGGATTATTTCAAGAAACTGGAGAAATATGAGAATGCCGGGGTGCGCGAATACTGGATTCTGGATCCATACAAAAAGCAGCTGCTTGTCTTTTTCTTCGAGGGGGATATTTATGCCCAAAGATATGATTTGACACAGCCGGTTGCACTTCATATATACGGTGGAGCGTTACAGATTTCTTTTGACCATATACTGAAGTGGTGCAGCCGGATGTAGAAGATCGAGACTGTGAAACAGCAGTTCAAATTTAGGGAGATGATCAATATCGTTTGGGAGGATGGGATTCAGCAGGCAGACATAAGAAGTGAAGCGTATCCTCAGCGGCTGTGTTCCATTGCAAAGGCGCCGGACTGCGTATTTTACAGGGGAAATATTGCGTGCATCAATCAAAATCACAGCATTGCAGTGATTGGCAGCAGGCGCGTGTCGGAGAGTGGGAGAGCGCTTGCCTATCGGATTGGCTACGCATTGGGCACAAGGGGAATCAATGTGGTAAACGGACTTGCGCTGGGGTGCGACACGTATGCGCTGTATGGGGCACTTGCGGCAGGCGGGACGTGTGTCGCGGTAATGCCTTGCGGATTGGAGCAGATTGTGCCGCATTCCAATGTGTTTCTTGCAAAAAAACTGTTGTCAAACGGTGGGTGTCTGGTCAGCGAATATCCGCCCTCAACGCCTGTACAGCGGTATCGGTATGTGGAAAGAGACCGCATTCAAAGCGGAATCAGCGATGGTGTGCTCGTGATCGAGGCGGCAAGTGACAGCGGCACGATGCACACGGTTCGGTACGCGATTCGGCAAGGACGCAGTCTGGCATGTATAGACAGTCGGCTCGTGCGGTATCATTCTGGAAATCAATGGATTGCGGGGCAAAATGGTGCATATGTGATAAGGGAAACAGGGGATTTGGACGGTTTCGTTACAGAGATACAGCAGAAGATTGTCTATAGGCAGATAACATTAGAAACAGCTGCTTGGCGTTTGTGAGCAGTGCCGCACATTTAGGAACTGTACCTTAGGAACAGTGGGAAAAAGAGATGCGCACTGATGCGCATAGGAGGTATTACAATGAATTATAATGCATTTCAGACATATTTAGAGATTTTCCGTTTAGATGAGGTAAAAGTAATCGGCAAAGATGTCATGCTCGATGATGTGTGTATTCATATCGTCGGTATGGGACTCCGAAAGGAGTGTCACAATAAGGGGGCGTTTTTATACATATTGGAGGAACAGCCGTTACAGGAAAAATACACTTCCAGCAGGAACATTCAGACGAAAAGGGAATCCATGCTGGAATCTGGTCGTACAGATCAAAAAAGCGGCGGGTCACTGTATATCAGGCAAATAAAAATAGGAGAAACGTGCTATTCTTTTCAAGGCGGTGTGGGCGGTCTGATGCAGGCAGATTTTGTACAAGCATATCTTCTTTTTCAACAAATGATGGAAAAGGGGTGGCGTATACCCAAAACCTCTCCTTATTATGAAATGGACTGGAATCATATAGGGCTGTCAGAGCTGCGCCTGAATGGTATTTATGATAAACTTCCAGAACTTACAGGGGAAATCGGACAGTTGACATTGGGCTCAACAAGCAGACAATATGCTGTGCAGATTCCTGTAACATTAGAGCGGGGAAAGACTGCTGAGCTTCGATTTTCTTTGGAGGAGGGCGGAGAGGAAATTATTTGTTACATCAATCAGGTAGGAATGTCACAACCTTTGCAGGAACAACAGGAAAGATTTCAGGATGCACAATATCAGGAAATGGCGTTACAGCATCTGTCAATAGAAGAATTTGAGAAGATGAAAAAAAGTGTTCTGGACGCACTTGAAGAACAATGTCCTGCGGGAATGGGGTATTTTACAGTAGAGTATGAATGCACCAAGGAAGGCTTCAGTGCACAGTTTGATACTGCCGAGGAACTGGACCGTATTTCGGCGCCTGTCGAGACGCAGATCATCGGCGGAAGTAGAGGTGTCACAACGATTATGGTGATGGGCGGGAAGCCTGAGCAGGAGACAGGTCCGCATGGACTGCGAAACAGAAGCACCGTAGTGCAGGCTGTAGTGCCGGTAGAAACGCAAACGCTCGCGGCAGAGTTGTTTCTCATGATCGAGACAATACCTGAAAAGGTGTATTGTTTTCATACATAATTAGAGAAGGTGGACTGAATCATGTTGCTATTAAGAGATTTATCTGTGCTGTGGTCCTTGTTACATATATTGGTACTGTTCATGATGTTGTATCGCTCCCGCTATTCGCGGAAAAAGACGATTCTTCTCACGGGAATATCAATGGGATTTCTAATTCTGTTGAATATGACGGGGTTGGTTCTCTATGGGGCAGAGGTGATGGGAAAAGTATTTATATTGACCTGCACTCTGCCTAGTTTGTTGGTTTTCTGGTTCATTTCAAAGGATAGAAACGGAAGATTTTTCTTTACATTCTGTCTGGCGGACACAGTAGCGCTCTGGATTATCACAGTAACCAAGTTGGCGGATTATTATTTTGGCGGTGGGCAGTATATTATCATGTTTATCGGCAGACTTGTAATGTTTCCATTGTTGGAATATGTGGCAGTTCGCTACATCAGGAAACCATATATGGAGCTTCAGGAGGCAGTGCCAAACGGATGGGAGATTTTTGCGGGCATGACGGCGCTTTATTATATCCTGCTTGTTATTATGGGGAATTTTCCAGTGATGATCACCAATAGGCAGCAGGAGCTTCCGGCGTTTTTGCTGGTGCTTGTGTTGATGCCTATGACATATGCTACGATTCTTACATCGTTGTACCGTCAGCTTTTGCTCTATCAGCGGAAGCAGGCGGAGCGCTTATTGCAGGAGCAGAAGAATACTTTGGAGACACAGCTTGAGAGTCAGCGCAGTATTCGGAGAATGAAGCACGACATGAAAGGGCATACAATCACGCTTGCTGGTCTGCTTGCCGCAGGGCAGATTAAAGAGGCGCAGACCTACTTAATAGGGGTGCAGGAGGAGATGGACGCCCTTCTGGGACAGTACTGTGCCAACCCATATATTAATGCAGTATTTGTTCACTATGCCAGAAAGTTTGAGGAGATGGGGGCTGCGTGCAGCACGGATATACAGATTGGGGAGGAAGCATTGCCTCATATGGAGCTGTGTCAAATTTTGTCAAATGAGCTGGAAAATGCCTGTGATGCTATGAGACAGCTTGATGCCGGAATGCGGGAGGTTTCTGTGCAGATCAAGTACAATAAGGTATATCTATTAATGCGCATCAAAAACCGATGCCGGAGCGACTTGTATGTGGAGCGAGGCACAATCCCCTCCACAGATAAGCAGGAACGTGGGCATGGTTTTGGGCTTATAACGATAAAAGAAGCAGCAGAGAAACTTGGCGGGAATATGGTCTGTTATGCAGAGCATGGCAGTTTCGTGATGGAGGTGATGATTCCGTGTAAGTCTTTCCGGGAGGAAGAAGCAGGAGGCGCGTAAATCATGAGAATTTCGTTTGATTTAGATGATACTCTTTTTGTGTCAGAAGAAAAGTTTAAGGTGGAGGCACCATTGAGGTTTCCTTTCTGTGCGATTTATAAGGAACGGCTGCGTCTGGGAACAATAGCGCTTATGAAAGCGCTTCGGGAACAGGGCATGGAGTTGTGGGTGTATACCACTTCTTTTCGTTCTGAACAGTACATACGAGGTCTGTTTCGCTGTTATGGAATAAAGTTTGATAATATTGTGAATGGGGCAAGACATGCGCGGGAAGTGCAGGCAGGGCATACAGAGGCGATGCCATCCAAATACCCAAGCAAATACCGAATTGACTTACATATTGATGATGACCGCTCCGTTGCGGAGAATGGGAGGACTTATGGATTTCATGTTTGGATTGTAGGCGGGCAGGACGACAACTGGACCGATCACATTTTAAAGGAAATCGAGCGTATCAGAAAAAACGGGGCGTCCTGAACAATGTCATTTAGTTAAGGCACTGACTTGTTGATTTCTTTTCAGGCAGAGATATTGTAATTCCTATCTCTGCCTGAGTTTGGTTTTTAAGGAAGATTTGTCTATATTCAAGCAACACAAAAAGACAGATTGTCATCTGCCAGAAAAGAAAGTGTAGTGATCAACCTGATTAATATATGATACTGTGCAATGAAGCTGCTGCCATACCAAGATGAGGCGTTTTCAAAATACCGTATGGAAGGTGTGCAGGAATTTAGGTTTGTCCTCAGCGGACAAATCCGGCCACAGGTATTGAATGCCATTTTCGTGGAAAAAGTCGAAACAAGTATAAAATCAAATGTCATCATAAATGTCTTGAAAGTGCGAATTGTCAATATTCAACTGCTGCAAAAATATTTGACTGAGAAGTCACCTTTTGACGTCTTTGTGCGTGTTATAAGTGAAGAGGAGGTGAGAGATATGAATTTGGAGGAAGCGGTAAGGACATACAGCGATATGCTCTATAAGATCTGTATTGTAATGCTGTGCAATGAGCAGGATGCCCAGGATGTAATTCAGGAAACATTTTGCAGATACCTGGAAAAGGCGCCGGTTTTCACGGATACAGAACACGAAAAAGCATGGCTCATCAGAGTAGCAGCAAATCACTGTAAAGATGTGCTGAGATTTAGACTCCGTCACCCGCAGGTTCCCATCGATGTGCTTGCAGAAAGTCTGGTCATGGAACAGGAACAGCAGGAGACACTGACAGAGCTTTTCGAGCTGCCTGTTAAGCAGAGGACTGTTATTTATCTTTATTATGTGGAAGGATATCAGATGAAGGAAATTGCTGATATACTTGGTATTTCAGTACAGTCAGTCAAAAAGAGGATGCAGCGGGGAAGGGAACAGCTGCGGGTAGTTTGGAAGGAGGAATGTTGCAGATGAACAGACTGAAATTAAAAGAAACGATGGACCAGATACATATGAAAGAAGAAATGCAAAAGGAGATAATCATGAAGGTAAAAAGACAGACGGATCGCAGAGCGTTTGGAAAGAAAAGATTACATCAGGCAGCTGCGGCAGCTGCCGCTTTTGTATTGATCGCAGGAGCAGTTATCCCTAGTCAGGCGGCGATCCGGTATTTTGTAAAAGATCGTTTGGAGAATATACCAAAGCAGGAGCTGGAAGCAGTTAATCAGATGGTGCAGGGCCAGAACAATGCAGAGGCAGACAGTTTTTCCAGAGAATATTCGAAAGAGGAGATAAAACGCATGCAGCAGATGCAGGAAGCCTATCAGAACGGAAGATTTCCGCAGCAGACGATCACTTTTACAGACAGTGTTGGACAGATACCAGATGATTCGCTCAGCTACGATCCAGATACTAGTTTTCTTTACCTTCCTGACCGTACGCTGACGGATGAAGAGCTGCTGCAGATCATAGATTTTAATTATACGAGGGATTATGCTGTTTCTCAGGGAACAGCCGCGCAGGAAGCGAGAAAGGAGTGGGAGGAGAAAGAAGAAGGTCTGAAAGCAAAGGTGCAGAAAGAAGGCTGGATTACCGAAAAAGAAGCACTGCAGGCAGCAGAAGTATATTTGCAGACGGAGTTTGGTCTGTCGGCAGAAGGGATGATAGCAGATGTATTTTTGGATGAGCCAAAGACGGGACTTTTCATTTATCATGTGGGTTATCAGACAGAGGATGATATTTCTATTTATGCCTATGGCATAGATCTGAATGCAGAGGACGGAAGCCTTGTGGATACCAGTGATGCGTCTATTCGAAAAGACCGGGATTTAGAAACAGATAACGATATTGACAATTAATGAAGTCAGATATGTTAAGAATGTGAAAATTTCAGTTTGATGCAGATTGTTATCAAAAAAGAGTACCGCTCACTTTTGCGAAAGTGAACGGTATTTTTAAACCTTAACTTAACCTGTTGGACTTAACTAAATGACATTGGCGTCCTGAAAAACGCTTTTTCGATATCCCGGTCATAAACATATGAAGGCGCTGTGCCTGTTTCGCTGTCCGCAATTTCCCAGCCGTATCGCCGGCAAAGCAATGGGATAAAATTATCGGACACGCGGTCATAGCTGGCTTCAATATCGCGGATTTGGTTCAAGAATGTTTCATTCATTTTCCATGCGAATCTGTTGTAACATATAGGCGGCATATTCTCTGGCAAGTGCTGTATTCAATTTCATGGTACGATCAGTTGTGTAATCTTTCAGGGCATCAGCAATCAGAGGTGCATACTTTTGTGGAAGATTTGCAAGCCCCCATGTTCCACCTTCTAACTTGGACAAAATGAGCTGCTCTTTCTGGTAGGCGAGCACACGACACAGATTCAGCGTGATATACATAGGATTTTCGGTGATTTCTTCTTCTGCATTTTCAATGTCATTCCAAATACTGTCGAAATAATATGTGGCGTCAACTTCGGCGAAAACTTCGGGAATCTCTTTTCCCCAAAGTGTCATTCCCCTGTGGTAGAGGATTGTAAAGTGTGCAGCTAAGTCTTTGTCGGTTCCGTTCATTTTTTCAATGTAATCGGAGGGATTTGTCTGATACCAGTTCAGATGTGCTGCGGAAAAATGAAGCACAAATGGGGTCGGGTAGACAAACGGGCGGCAGACAGATTCTTTCACGATGCTAAGCTCGATGCCTTTTGCGGGAGCAATGATAGCATCATGACTGTTTTGCGCGACGACCATATCCATGTACTGACGTTTGACAGCAGCATTCAGATCATGCTGAATAACAATGATAAAATCGAGGTCGCTCTTTTTGGGGTGGAAACATCCCATTACCGCAGAACCGTGGAGATAAACGCCGACAAGATTGTCACCTAATATTAATTGATTCTTTTGTACAAAGCTGCCAATAAATTTTTTGTATTCTTTTATTTGTGAGTCCTCCTCAATTGCGTGGTTAGACAACAGCTTCCACGATGGTCTTTTCACCGACTGTGATTGTCTTAACACCTGTTTCTTTTTTCTGATTAAAGTTAAAGCTCAGCAGATAGCCTTTGTCTAGGTGAAAGTAGTTCAGATAGTCTGCCAGTTGTTTTTCGCCGCGCTCATTGTATTCGCGTCCCCGCCAGATTTTCATTTCGATAATAAACTGTTCACCTGCATAATCTACAATGATATCAGTCCGTCTTGCATCTCTTGTCTGTGCCTCAATATAGTAATTTCCAGTGCCATTTATAATGGGACGCAGATATAATAGGAAAATTTTGCGTCCTTGTTCTTCCATAAATTTTTCATTATTTTCTCCATAAATATCGTGAAAATATTGTACAAATTTTTCCAGAACCCGTACCATATCCAGTCTGCCATTGGAAAGAAACTGAGATTTATCTTGCTTTGCCTGATGACTCATCGCATTCGCCAGTTCTTCCTCAGACAGAAAGAGATTATATAAGCAAATTTCAAAAATACGATTTGCGACGCGGACAGTACTGCCATCTGCAATAACATATCCAAACATGCAGGCAAGCTCTATGGTGTGGTTATACTGGTTAAATGCAATTTGTTCACCCTGAAACAACATTGTATATAACATTTGTTTCATTTCAGGAAATTCACTGAGGTGTTTGGTCAAACTGTCAAACAGTGTTGTCCTTGAACCGAGCAGGATTTTAACGGCTTCCACAATATATTCCCTTGTCCAGACAGATTTGCAGCCAGACAATTTTTCATCTACGATTTTGCATAGGGCAGACACAAGATAGGGATAGCCTGACGTATATTGGTAAATCTCGTTTGCAATCTGAACGATATCCATTTCAGTCTGGTGATCAGTCTGGTATTCATTGAGCATAGATTGAATCTGCTCTGATGAAAAACGCATCGTTACATCAAAATCAGCTGCAATATTCCACGGACTGTTATACTGGTGTTCTGAATTTGGACGTATCTTTAATTTCAGATTTTTGATATCATAGACTCCAGCAAGTATGACAGAATGAAAAAATGGGCGTCGGCTTCTGGCGAGGTAATAACCTCTAAGCTGTGCGAGAAAGTCGATAAATACCTGATTGTTTGATGCGCTGTCCACCTCGTCTATCATCAGAATGACAGGTTTTTTGGCTGCTTTGCAGATTCGGCTGAGACAGCGGAACATTTCATCCATGGAAAGCTTTTGCTGTTCGCAGAGTGTGGTCATTTTCTGGTATGCTTCGTTTGCGATTGCGTCTGCCAAATCGTCGTCCTCCGCAACCAGATCTGCCAGACTGCTGACAAACGATGTGACAAAGGCGGGTTCCTCCACAAAGCTTGTGGTACTCATCAACTGAAAATCCATAAGAATAACAGCAAAATCTGTCCGAAGCGCCGCAGCCAGTGCCACCAGCATTGTCGTTTTGCCATATTGACGACCTCTGTTGATGACGAAATATTTTTTGCGGTCAATATACAGTTCTCGGATTGTTTTGATCCTGTCATCAAGAGGCACCATGTAGTGTTCTGCTGGCAGACAGCAGCCCTCTGTGTTAAAATAGCGTATTGTTTTCATTAAAATTGATTTACTCCTTCTGTCTGCTGCGTACCTTTTTGAAGGTGTTCCCAAAGCATTCTATTGGTATCGTATCATATTTGTGGAAATAGTCAACGTTTAACTGCAAAAATGCTTTATATCCACAGCCGGTAATGAAAACGGTTTTGCTGAAAGCAACGATGTATTATTCAAAAGTCCCATACAGTGTGGTATCATCAATGTATAGGGAGGTCTGCAAACAGCGCCTTTATATGAAAAAATAGTGATATCCATAATATAGAAAGGATTGGAAAAATGTCAAGACAAATACGCACTTCTGCGAAAGCAGTTGTCATTCAACATGGAAAACTGCTTGCAATCAAGGTAAATGACGGAAATGAGGAATGGTATATTCTGCCCGGCGGCGGTCAGGACAGTGAAGAGGTGCTTTCCGAGACGGTTGAGCGGGAAGTAAGAGAAGAGACAGGACTAGAGGTCAGATGCGGGGAGCTGCTTTTTGTGATAGAAGGGGTTCACGGTGAAAGTTTTCATAGGATAGATCTCGTATTTTTGTGTGATTACTTGGGAGAGACAGCAAATGCAGTGCTGCATCATGATACGAATCAGGTTGGCGTTGAATGGCTGGATTTGTCAGGATTAAATAAGCTGCCACTATATCCGTCGAAACTTCGCCGTCCGATTATGAACTTTTATCAGGGAAAAGAATACAGAAGGTATCTTGGAAATGAAGAGATTGGTGATCCAGAGCATTTAGAGTAGATACCTATATAAATGCACAATCAAAAACAGACCAAAGAGCGGCAGAAACAGATACAATTAGATAGAACAGAATTACAATAGTAAACGAATGATACAGTACATAGTACTATATTTCAGATTGATAAATACGACAAATTATTGTATAATATTCCCAAACACAACAAATTTTTCTGGAAATATTTGGTATAAAGGGGAAGCGATGTACACAGTTGTATTTATTGACACAGAGGTCAGCGTCGAGCGCGGTGCGGTACTAGATTACGGCGCGGCCGTAGACGGAAGCACACATATTCATACAAAATCAGCCAAGGCGTTTGAGGATTTTCTGGTGCAGAACAGCGCTGGCGGCAAGCGATTTCTATGTGGACACAATATTGTCCATCACGACGCCAGATATATCAGGCAGCAGATGCAGGCAGCGGGAATTACGGACATGATAGACACGCTCTATCTGTCGCCGCTGCTGTTTCCGAACAAGCCCTATCACGCACTGCTCAAGGACGACAAACTGCTGACCGATTCCCTGAACAATCCCTTAAATGATGCGATAAAAGCGATGGAATTATTTTACGATGAGGTCAATGCCTTTCAAAGCCTCAACGAGCTGCAAAAGGATATTTATGCGGACCTGCTCAGCCAAGAAGAAGGATTTCGTGGCTTTTTTTCTTATCTCAATTACTATCCGCGGGGAGATGCTTCTTCGCTCATCAAAAGCTTTTATCATGGAAAATTGTGTGGCAACAGTGAGATTGCGTATATTGCTGCGCGTTATCCGGTAGAGCTTGCCTATGTGCTGGCAATCATTTCAGCAGAAGACAGCACGTCTATGATACCAAACTGGGTCAATATACGATACCCGGCAGTCTCCAATGTAATACGGCTGCTGCGCAATACGGTCTGTGCCGAGGGCTGTTTATACTGCCGCAGCCAGCTCAATATTTACCGGCGGTTAAACCAGATTTTCGGATATGATGATTTTCGGAAATACGATGGAGAAAATTTGCAGGAGAAGGCAGTTCAAGCGGCAGTTGACAACCAGTCCTTGCTCGCCATCTTTCCGACAGGCGGCGGAAAATCCATCACATTTCAGCTGCCTGCACTGATGGCAGGGGAGCTTTCCAAGGCATTGACCGTCGTGATTTCTCCGCTACAGTCTCTCATGAAAGATCAGGTGGACAATCTGGAAAAGAAGGGCATCGTGGACGCAGTGACAATCAATGGACTGCTCAGCCCGATCGAGCGGGCTGAGGCTATTGAGCGCGTCGAGAATGGGCTTGCTTCTATATTGTATGTCGCGCCGGAGTCTTTGCGCTCTAAGACGATCGAGCGTTTGCTGATAAAACGGGTGATTGCGCGTTTTGTGATTGATGAGGCGCACTGCTTTTCCGCGTGGGGACAGGATTTTCGGGTGGATTATCTCTACATCGGTGACTTTATCCGGGAATTGCAGGAGAAGAAGCAGTTAGCGGAACGGATTCCGGTCTCGTGCTTTACTGCGACGGCAAAACAGAAGGTCATTAGCGATATCAAGGAATATTTCAAAGAAAAACTGGACTTGGATTTAGCGCTGTACACTTCGGGCGCGGGCAGGAAAAATCTGCGCTATGAGGTGCTTTACAAGGAGAGTGACGAGGAGAAATACACGACGCTGCGCTGGCTGATTGAACAGAAAAACTGTCCCACCATCGTGTATGTGTCGAGGACAAAGCGCACGACAGAGCTTGCACAGAAGCTGTGTGATGACGGTATCGCCGCGCTTGCCTTTAACGGAAAGATGGACAAGGCGGAAAAACAGGCGAATCAGGATGCTTTTATCCGCGATGAAGTTCAGGTGATGGTGGCAACCTCCGCCTTTGGCATGGGGGTGGACAAACCCAATATCAAGCTGGTGATACACTATGATATATCGGACTCGCTGGAAAATTATGTGCAGGAGGCAGGGCGCGCGGGCAGAGACCAGAATTTGCAGGCAGAGTGCTATGTGCTGTTTCAAGACGGGGATTTGGACAAGCATTTTATGCTGCTGAACCAGACGAAACTCAGTATCAGTGAGATTCAGCAGGTTTGGAAGGCGGTCAAGGATTTGACCAAGAACAGAGCCATCATACAGCGCACACCGCTCGAGATCGCGCGTCAGGCGGGATGGGACGAGACGGTGGCAGACGTAGAGACGCGCGTCAGGACAGCGGTGCAGGCATTGGAGAACGCCGGCTATCTCAAGCGCGGGAAGAACGTGCCGCACATCTATGCCACGAGTATTCTTGTCAAAAATATGATGGAAGCTGCGCTCAAGATAGAAGCGTCGATGAAAATGAGTGAAAATGAGCGCCTAAATGCCAAGCGCATCATGAGTATGCTGATCTCGGCAAGGAGTGTGGCAAATGCACAAAACGACGATGCGGAGTCTAGGGTGGATTACATTGCGGACAGGCTCGGCATCGAGCGGCAGGAGACGTTCAAGCTGATTCAGATTTTGCGGGAGGAGAATATCTTAGCAAACACAAAGGATTTGACAGCGTTTGTCTTAAAGACGGACACGGAGAACAAGTCGCTCAATGTGCTGAAAAGATATGCCGCCCTAGAGCAGTTTCTCATCGGCCAGCTCAGTGGTGAGGGGCAGTGCATCAACCTCAAAGAGTTAAATGAAAGTGCAGTCAGCAGCGGCGTAAAAAATGCGACAGTGAATGCATTCAAGACAGTGCTTTATTATTGGACAATCAAGAAATATATCAAAAAGAGCATCGAGAACACGACCGCAAGAACCATTATTGTGCCGGAACTTTCTGCCGAGGCGTTTTGGGAACAGCGGCAGCAGTGTATCCGGCTGTCTGGCTTTATCGTGAAGTATTTATTTGAGAAAAGCAGGGAGACAGCGGACAGCGGGGAGCAGCAGGCGGTGGGATTTTCCATATTGGAATTAAAGACGCAATACCAAAAAAGCGCAGCCCAGCCCGGTAAGGAGAATGCAAAACAGAACACAGCGGAGAATATTACAGAGAATATTACGGATAAAGATATTGAGGATGCACTTCTCTATCTGGCGAAGATTGATGCCATGAAACTAGAGGGCGGTTTCCTTGTGCTGTACAGTGGAATGCAGATTACACGGCTTGAGATGGACAACAAAATCCGCTATAAGGCAGACGACTATAAAAGCCTGAATGCATACTATAAACAGAAGATGCAGCAGATTCATATTGTGGGTGAGTTTGCCAATATGATGGTCAGAAATTATGATGAGGCGTTACAGTTTGTAAACGACTATTTTCAGATGGACTACAAACTGTTTATTGCCAAGTACTTCAAGGGAAACCGCAAAAATGAGATTAACCGGAATATCACGCCCGAAAAGTATAATAAGCTCTTTGCGGAGTTGTCCGATGTGCAGCGGGAGATTATCGACAATGATGTGTCAAAGTATATTGTAGTGGCGGCAGGACCGGGGAGTGGAAAGACAAAGGTTCTTGTGCACAAGCTCGCCTCGCTGATGCTGCTGGAGGATGTGAAGCATGAACAGCTTTTGATGGTGACATTTTCGCGGGCGGCAGCGACGGAGTTTCGCAGACGTCTGTATGATTTAATCGGAAATGCGGCGGGCTTTATAGAAATCAAAACATTTCATTCGTATTGCTTTGACTTGATTGGCCGTATGGGGAATCTCGAGGATGCCAAGACCGTTGTGCAGGACGCGTCACAGATGATTGCAAACGGTGACGTGGAAATCGGGCGGATTACAAAGACAGTGCTCGTGATTGACGAGGCACAGGACATGGACGAGAATGAGTACAGGCTTGTCAGTGCCCTGATTGAGCGCAATGATGATCTGCGCGTGATTGCAGTGGGCGATGACGACCAGAATATCTATGAGTTCCGCGGGTCGAGTTCCCGGTATTTTGAGGAGTTTCTGGCGCGGGACAATGCGAAAAAGTATGAGCTGCTGGACAATTACAGAAGCGCAGGCAATATTGTAGCGTTTGCCAATCAGTTTGTGCGGCAGATCTCGCACAGAATGAAAAGCGCGCCGATCACTGCTGTGAAGGACGGAGCGCCGGGCGTGGTAGAGCTGATACAGTGCGCCAGCAGAAATCTTGAGGAGCCTGTGGCGGCAAAGGCAGTCAAGGTGCGGGACAGGGGAAGTGTGTGCATTCTCACCAACACGAACGACGAGACACTGCGCGTCGTGGGACTTCTAAAGAAAAAAGGCATTCGGGCGAAGCTGATTCAGTCCAATGACGGGTTTGATCTGTACAATATGATTGAGCTGCGCTTTTTTATGAAAAGAATTACAAAAGAGCTGGATACACCTGTGATACCACAAAAGCTGTGGGACGCGGCAAGAGACAGGATGGCATCGGTCTATCAGGACAGCACCAATCTGGCGCTGTGCCTTGCCATTCTTGAAGCGTTTGCACTGGCGAACAAACGGAAGTACCGCTCGGACTTGGAGGTGTTTCTGCATGAATCCAACATCGAGGACTTTTTCGAAAATGACAGCCGGGACGTGGTCGTGTCCACAATGCACAAGTCAAAGGGCAGGGAGTTTGACGAGGTGGTTATGATGCTTGACGACCATGTTTCGTTTGACACGGACGAGCGCAGACGGCTGCTGTACGTGGGCATGACAAGGGCGAAAAAGGACTTGTATCTCTTTTATAACAACAAAGATTTTGACCGCTTGATCACGGGGAACGTGAGGGCGCAGGTGGACAGTACCCTGTATGGGCGCCCCGAAGAAATCCTGATGCAGCTATCACATAAGGACGTCTATCTTGGCTTCTTCAAGGATAAGAAAAATCTTATCCAGAGAATTGTCTCTGGTGCAAAGCTTTTGACGAGTGCGTCCGGGCTTTCGGTAGCGTCGGACGGCAAAACCGTTCAGGTGGTTCGTTTTTCCAAAAAGTTTTTGGAAGAAATCGAGAAATATCAAAGGCAGGGCTATGTGATGGAGAGTGCGAGCGTGCGCTTTGTGGTCGGCTGGACAGATACGACGGACGGGCAGGAGTATCCCATCATATTGCCCGATGTCTACTTTGTCAGCAGATGATAAGGGGTATCTGCGGAAGGCAGTCATGTCCGCTTGCCAGCCGGCTACTCCTGCGGTAAAGCGTGATGCTCATACCGCCACTGTCTGGGCGAGACGCCATACACGTTTTTGAAGGCGCGCGAAAAGTGCAGCTGGTTTGGATAGCCGACGGCGTTGCTGATATCGGAGATGGACAGGTTTGTAAGCTTCAAGAGCTCCGCCGCCTTTGTCATACGATAGGAAATCAGAAATTCCTGCGGTGATTTTCCCATATTCTCATGAAAGATTTTTCCGAAATAACTTCGGTTTAAGCCGCAGGAAGCCGCGATATCCTCCACAGATATTGCATTCTGAAAATTCTGCTCGATAAATGTGACGGCCTCTCGAATATAGAAATCGCGCAGTCCGTTACCGCTGTTGAGCTTTGTCAGGCTGCACGAGCGCACAAGGCTGTCAAGAAACAGATAGAGATGCCCGATCAGGTGAAAGGGCGATTCCTCCTTATGGCTGACAATGTAGAGCATCTCCGACTTCATCAAGTCTGCCAAATCTTTATAACGTGCCTTGTACACAGGCTGATCTACGCTCAGCCCGGTCAGTTCGATCGTCTCTTTTGCGCGCAGCCCGTCAAACTCAAGCCACACATATTCCCACGGAATTTCATGGTCGGCAATGTACATAGTAATCTGGTTTGGAAAACACATAAACCCTTGTCCGCTCTTAATCGGATAGAGAACGGACTCGCCCTTTGTATTGTTGCTATACAAGATGCCTGTGCCGGAAATACAGTAGTGAAACAGATAGTGGTTTCTCGCCGCGGGACCAAACGAGTGTGACGGGTCGCATTTCTCCCAGCCAAACTGGTACAATCCTAAATCTATAAAATTCTCACTTGGAAATACGGAAAAAATGACTTCGCTCATAATACAAATTCCCTTCTCATATTTTAATGTATGGCAATGTGTTCAGCCAAGTATTTGCAAATTAAGGTTTGATATACATAGTATACAATTATAATACAGTATATACCAAAATGCTAGATGACTTCAAGCTAATTCTGATTAAGCGGCATTAAGGTATAAAATAAGCAAAATGATGCAATTTACGATAGCATTAAGGTATGTTAAACTATATTTATCAAGAAAAAGGAGGATAAAATAGAATGAAAGGAAAAGCAGTAAGGCACTTAGGGATGGCATTATGCTGTATCGCAGCGGCGGCGGGTGTTCAGGGTTGTGCATCCTCGGACAACAATGGCAAGACAAAGATTGAGATTGTCCAGTACAAGCCGGAAGCAGCGAGTTACTTTGCGATGGTGGAAGAGAAGTTCAACGCGCAGCATGATGATATCCAGTTAAAGATCAGTTCTCCCAATGATGCGATGACCATTTTAAAGACAAGGTTTATCCGCGAGGACTACCCTGATATCATAGGAATCGGAGGAGATATCAATTACTCCTATTTCGTGGATGCAGAGATTTTGGCGGACGTTTCAGACTATGCAGGTTTGCAGGACATCAATCAGGCATATCTTGACACGGACGAGGCATTGGAGTTAGTCCCAACAGACGGCATCTTTGCCGTTCCATATGTAGCGAATGCAGCAGGCGTGCTGTACAACAGGGATATGTTTGCGGAACATGGCTGGCAGATTCCCCAGAACTGGACAGAAATGCAAACGCTTTGTGATCAGATTCAGGCGGAAGGAATCCTGCCATTTTATTTTGGCTTCAAGGACACGTGGACGTGTCTTGCACCGTGGAATGCCATGGCAGTCAGCCTTGCACCTGCCGATGTGACAAAGCAGGTAAACAGGGGAGAGACGACCTTTGAGAAGGAGTACCGCGAGGTGTCAGAGAAGTATCTCGACCTGCTGCAATACAGTGTGGAGGACCCCTTTGCATTCAGCTACAATGATGCCTGTACCGCCTTTGCGCGTGGCGAGGCAGCAATGTATCCCATCGGAAGCTATGCAATCCCACAGATTTTGTCAGTAAATCCCGATTTGAACATTGACTCCTTCGTGATGCCTGCAAATGACGATGCCGCAAAGAATACGTTGAACTCCGGTATTGACCTTCAGTTCTGCGTGATGGCGGACTGCAAGAATAAGGAGGCTGCATACAAGGTGCTGGACTTCCTGCTTGCGGAGGAGAATCTCCAGCAGTATATCGACGCACAGATTGCAATTCCCTGCAAGGAGGGCAATTTTACCCTGTCTCCCATGCTGGACGGTATGAACCAGCACATTGCAGAGGGCAAAATGACAGACTATCAGGATCACTATTATCCGTCGGAGATGGCAGTCGATGCACAGATTCAGACCTTCCTGATTCAGAAGGATGTGGATGCATTTCTAAAGAAATTTGATACCGACTGGCTGCGTTACAACAGGGACATTATCCGTATGGTTCAGGAATACGAAAAAACGCATGGAAATTAAGAGAAGGGGTGTGGGACTATGAAAAATGAGAGAAAAAGGACGTTTTTGTTGATTACGATTCCAATTTTAGCATTGTTTGTGTGCTTCAACACGATTCCGCTGATTCGCGGCGTCATCTACAGCTTTACGAATTTTAAGGGCTTTGGTTCATATGACTGGGTAGGACTGCGCAACTATGCAGATTTGTTTACGGACGCGCGTGTCGGAAAATCTTACTTGTTTACATTTAAGCTTGCAATTGCTTCAACGATTGTGGTGAATGTGATTAGTCTGATTTTAGCGCTGGCACTGAATGGCAGGATACGGGCGAAGAGCTTTTTCAGGGGTGCATACTTTCTGCCAAACATTCTCGGCGCACTGGTTGTAGGTTATATTTTCAATTACTTTTTTACATATATTCTTCCGGCGATGGGCGCAATGATTGGCTCTGAGTCATTGAGCAAAAGTATACTGTCAAATCCAGACTCAGCTTGGATTGGTATTGTGATTGTCTGTGCATGGCAGGCGATTGCGATGAACACGATCATCTACATCTCTGGCTTGCAGACTGTGCCGGAGGACGTGTACGAGGCGGGCGGACTGGACGGCGCGACAGGATGGAAGCAGTTCCGCTACCTGACTTTTCCGCTGATCATTCCATTCTTTTCTATTAATATGGTATTGTGCGTGAAAAATTTCCTGATGGTATTTGATCAGATTATGGCGTTGACCAAGGGCGGTCCTGCACAGAGTACAGAGTCAATCTCTTACCTGATCTACAACAATGGTATGTCTGGCGGACAGTTTGGCTTCCAGAGCGCCAATGCGGTGATATTCTTTTTGGTAATCGTGACGGTTTCTGTAGCACAGATGAAATTTACTGGTAAGAAGGAGGAGCAGTTATAATGAAGGAAGATATGATAAAAAGGAAAACAAACTGGACAGCGATGGTTGTGCTTATTTTAGGTCTTTCTGCAATTGCGTTCCCACTCTATATGACAATCATTATCGCATTTAAGCAGCCTGCGGAGATGACAAACAGCGTCAGTGGCATTTTGTCCCTCCCTAAGACATGGAGTCTTGACAATTTCAGAGAGGCAATGCGTGTGACAGATTTCTGGAACTCACTCAGAAACAGTGTGTTGATCACGCTGCTGACAGTAGTGCTTTCCGTCACGATTCACTCTGTGATGGGCTATGCGCTCGGCAGAAACAAGAGCCACAGCAAATTTTACAGTTTTGTCTATCTGTTTATCGTGAGTGGTATGTTTGTTCCATTCGCAATCCTGATGATGCCGCTGGCAAAGCAGACGGCTGAACTGGGGCTGGCGAACTGGTTTGGTGTCATTATCCTGTATGTTGTATTTTACATGCCGATGAATGTTATGCTGTATTCCGGTTATCTTGTCAATATCCCGATGGCGCTCGAGGAGGCGGCGAAGGTGGACGGGGCTTCCACATGGAGAACATACTGGAAAATCATTTTCCCGATTATGCGTCCGATGCACGCGACTGTAGCGGTTCTGACTGCTCTGTCAGTGTGGAATGACGTGATGACACCGTTGGTCATCATGGCAGGTTCTGAACAGAATACGCTGCCGCTGGCACAGCTCAATTTCCAGACACAGTTCGGCACAAATTACAATCTGGCATTTGCTTCTTACCTGCTGTCACTGATTCCGATACTGATTTTCTATATTGTCTGCCAGAAGCAGATTTTGAACGGTGTGGTAAACGGTGCAGTAAAATAAGTATTAGGAGAAAACGCGTATGGCTATTGAATTTCAACAGGATAAGCAACTATTTACGTTAAACACAAAACACACGACCTATCAGATGAAGGTTGACCGGCTGGGTTTCCTGCTGCATCTGTATTATGGTGAGCGGATTTCGGGAAATATGGACTATCTGCTGACCTACTATGACAGAGGCTTTTCGGGAAATCCGGCGGACGCCGGAAATGACCGGACGTATTCGATGGATGCTTTGCCGCAGGAGTATCCACATCTGGGGACAGGCGATTACAGGAACACAGCGCTGGTGATTCGCAATGCGGACGGTTCTGAGTATTGTGATCTGCGCTATGTCAGCCATGAGATAAAAAAGGGGAAATATACATTAAGCGGGCTTCCTGCTGTGTATGCGGGGGAACATGAGGCGGAAACGCTGGAAATCATGATAAAGGATTCTGTCAGTGGCGTTCAGGTGCGGCTGTTGTACGGTGTGCTCGAGGAGATGGATATTATCACGCGGAGTGCGGAGATCATGAACATCGGCGCTGAGCCGGTTTGTGTGGAAAAGGCGTCCTCGGCTTGTCTGGATTTCATGAGTGGGGAGTATGATTTTATCAGTTTTTGCGGGCGGCATGCGATGGAGCGGAATTTTCAGCGGACAAGAATCTCGCACGGCTGTCAGTCCATTGGCAGCCGCAGGGGAACTTCCAGCCATCAGTATAATCCGGCGGTCATCATTGCAGAGAAAGATGCGACAGAGAACACGGGAAGCTGCTATGGCATGGTCTTTGTTTACAGCGGAAACTTTCTGTGTGAGGCGGAACGCGACCAGTATGGGCATACCCGCGCGTTGATGGGGCTGCACAGTGACTTGTTCCATTATCCTTTGGAAAATGGGGAGACACTGACGATACCGGAGACAATTCTCTGCTATTCCGCAGAGGGCTTTGCAGAACTGTCGAAACGATATCACCGTTGTATTCGGGAACATGTCTGCCGCGGAAAATACAGCCAGCAGTCCAGACCAGTGCTGATCAACAGCTGGGAAGCGGCGTATTTTGATTTTAACGGGGAGACGATTTACAAGCTGGCCGAGCAGGCAGCAGCGCTTGGCATTGACATGGTTGTGATGGACGACGGCTGGTTTGGCAAGCGTGATGACGACAACAGCGGGCTGGGCGACTGGCAGGTCAATGAAAAGAAACTGGGCTGTACGCTGGGCGAGCTGGTGCGGCGCATTAATGACATTGGTGTCAGGTTTGGCATCTGGATAGAGCCGGAAATGGTATCGGAGGACAGTGATATTTACCGCAGTCATCCTGACTGGGCAATTCAGATTCCGTCGAGAAAACCTGTCCGCGCGCGCAACCAGCTAGTGCTTGATTTTTCGAGAAAAGAAGTGCGTGATCATATTTTTGACCAGATCTGTGCGGTGCTTGATCAGGGAAATATCGAGTATGTGAAGTGGGATATGAACCGCAGCCTCACCGATATCTACTCGATAGAACACGCGCAGGGGAAAGTGACATATGACTATGTGCGCGGTGTATACGAGTTCCTCGAGAGACTGATGCATCGCTATCCAGATATGCTGATCGAGGGATGCAGCGGTGGCGGCGGCAGGTTTGATGCGGGCATGTTGTATTACACACCGCAAATCTGGTGCAGCGACAACACAGACGCGGTTGACCGCCTGCGCATCCAGTATGGGACGTCGTTCTTTTATCCGGCTTGTGCGGTTGGCTCCCATGTGTCTGCGGTGCCAAATCACCAGACTGGCAGAATCACCAGTCTGCACACGCGCAGTGTGGTTGCGATGGCGGGCACGTTTGGATATGAATTTAATCCAGATCTGCTCTCCGAGGAGGAGAAGGAAGAAATTCAGGAACAGATAACCCGCTATAAAAAGTACGAAGGGCTGATTTGTAAAGGAGATTATTACCGTTTGTCCAATCCGTTTGAGGATGCCTGTGCAGCGTGGGCATTTGTGTCGGAGGACAGGGAGCAGGTACTGCTCAGTGTGGTGATGCAGGAGATTCACGGAAATATGACTGTAAATTATGTCCGGTTGAAAGGATTGGACCCCAATGCGGTCTACAGGGATGCCGCGACAGGCATCTGCTATCACGGTTCTGCGCTGATGGCAGCAGGAATGCCGATGCCGGTAGAGATGGGCGAGTATCGGGCATATCAAATCTACATGGAAATAGTCGGGTAGGGGGATTCCCCTGCCCGACTTTTATGTCTTACGGAAATCTTGTTTGCGGAAATGACATGCACGTAAGTGATTCAGGGTTGACCAATTTATTAGAAACATATATTATACTTGTGAGTAAAAAGTTTGCGCTGCTTAAGAAGCCCGTGAACCCCAGTAGGTTCCGGACTCATCCTGCTGTTCCTGAATTATCTGCGTTATGC
>KE159528.1:0-11223 GCA_000403215.2 Lachnospiraceae bacterium A4 | reverse complement strand
GTGGTGTTTGTATCTTTCTTAAGTGTGGTAACTTAAAGATACCATAAATCCATATGGAAGAGTTATTTTTTTGATAGAACTTTTTACTCTCAAGTATTATAATAAGAGAGATAATTGGGGAATTATCGAACAATGATCAAACAGGGGGAAGAATGAGATGAAAAGCATTCGAACAAAAATAACACTATGCCTCATCCTGACCGTTTTGGCAGGGCAGGCCGCATCTGGGGTTGCCAGTATCATTCCCAGCTACAACAGCACGATGGCAACAGTGGAGCAGATGATGTGTCAGACCGCAGTGCTGGCGGCAGACCGTGTGGAGGAGGAACTGCTGGCGTACAAGAACGCAGTCATGGACGCGGGATGCATTCCGCAGTTGTCTGATGCGGAGGTATCGATCGATGAGAAGCAAAAGATTCTCGACGAGCGCGTATCCATGCATGATTTTCAACGCGGAAATATCATTGGCAAAAACGGAATCAGCATTTTTGATGGAAAGGATTATTCGGACCGTGAGTATGTACATCAGGCGATGCAGGGCAATGTATATGTATCAGAGCCGTTGATCAGCAAAATTACAGGAGAATTGTCCATCATGGTTGCGGCACCAATCTACACAGATGGGGTTTATGGGTCCTCGATTGCCGGTGTGGTCTACTTTGTTCCGCACGAGACATTTTTAAATGATATTGTATCCGCGATTCAGCTTGGCGAGAACAGCAGGGCGTACATGATCAATAAATCCGGCGACACGATCGCAGACATTACGCTGGATACGATCACTGTCCAGAACATAGAAGCCGAGGCGCAGGCCAATCCGGCGCTTGGTGAGCTCGCGGCAATCCATGCCAATATGCGTCAGGGCCAAAATGGATTTGGGAGTTACATAAGCGGGGAAGAAAAAATGTTTGCAGCCTATGCGCCTGTAAATGATACCGATGGCTGGAGTATCGCAGTCACTGCGCCGCAGTTAAATTATCTGGCGTCTACGCGCGATGCCATGGTGATTAACCTCGCGGTGATCGTACTGTCTATCGTGGCATCCGTCATTGTCGCACTGGTGCTGGCTACACATATCAGCAGACCGATGAAAGCCTGTGCAGAGAGAATGAAGCTGCTTGTGAAAGGTGATCTGGAAACACCAATGCCCAGAATTACAACCAAAGATGAGACCGGGATGCTCGCAAATTCGACGGCTTCTTTGGTCGAAGGGCTGGGAATGGTCATTCATGATATCGGTTATATGCTGACAGAGATGGCAAATCAAAATTTTGATGTCCACACCAAGCATGAGGAGGTGTATGTCGGAAGCTTCCGCAATATCTTGGATTCTATGCGCCATGTGAAGCGTGAGCTGAGTGATGCCATGCATCAGGTAAGCAATTCGGCACAGCAGGTGGCATCTGCCAGCACGCAGTTATCCGCCAGTGCTCAGATGCTCAGTCAGGGCACCACGGAGCAGGCAAGCTCTGTACAGGAACTTGCGGCGCGGCTCAGCGAGATCAACGAGCAGGCCAAAAGCACCGCAAACGAGGCGATGGAGGTTCGCCATAAGACCCACCAGACCGGAAAAGAGGTCTCTATGTGCAATGAGAAAATGCAGCATTTGGTGGAGGCGATGAACAAGATTCAAGACAGCTCTGACCAAATAGAAAAAATTCTGAAAACGATCGATGACATTGCATTCCAGACCAATATTCTGGCGTTGAATGCATCTGTGGAAGCGGCAAGGGCAGGAAGTGCCGGAAAAGGCTTTGCCGTTGTCGCGGAGGAGGTGCGCAGTCTGGCGGGAAAATCTGCGGAGGCAGCCCAGAATACGTCGATGCTGATAGGCAACTCTACAGAGGCGGTTCACACAGGCACGAAGATTGCAAACAACACAGCGGAGGTCTTGCAGGAGGTAGTGCGCAGCATTCAGTCTATGGTGGATTCGATTGATGAGATTGCTTCTGTATCCAATGAACAGTCCAGTGCAGTGGGGCAGGTATCGGATGGGATCAATCAGATCGCAGACGTCGTGCAGAGCAACAGCGCCACCGCGGAGGAAGGCGCGGCTGCCAGTGAACAGTTGTCCGCGGAGGCAGCCAGCCTAAAGCAGCTCGTGAATCAGTTTACACTTGCGCGGTAGTACAGGACGCCTGCTGCGGCAGGCTGAAAGCGCAGGAATATTATGGAGAAAGTACGAATGGAAAAAGTACTATATGTGACAGATTTGGACGGCACGCTGCTGAACAAAAGTGACCGTGTCAGCAAAAGGAGTATCGAAATCATCAACAGACTTGTTGACAGGGGTATGCAGTTCACCTACGCGACCGCAAGGTCGCTGGTGTCTGCCTCGGTCGTGACACAGGGCTTATCGACGAAAATCCCTGTCATAGCGTATAACGGCGCATTTATCTTTCAGCCGGCAACGGGCAAAATCTTGTCCCGCGCGTATTTCAGCAGCGAGGAAATGACGCCTGCGGCAGATGTCATTCGCTCTTATGGTGTGAGCCCGCTTGTCTATTCTTTTATCAATGGCGTGGAAAAGGTTTCGTGGAATCCTGTACATGAGAACGATGGTGTGAAAAGATACCTGAGTCTGCGGCAGGGCGACAGGCGGCTTCGCCCTGTGGAAAATGACGCAGCGTTGTATGAAGGGGAGATTTTTTATTTTACATGTATTGGTACAAGGGATGAACTGATGCCTGTTTATGACGCTTTTGTGAACGATGCGCGTTACCGCTGCACAATCCAGCAGGAATTATACAGACCTGAATATTTCTGTGAGATTATGCCAGTCGGCGCCACGAAAGCAAAGGCAATCCGCAAATTAAAGGAAATCTGCGGCTGTGACAAGGTGATCTCATTTGGCGACGCGATCAATGACATTCCAATGTTTGAGATTTCCGACGAGTGCTATGCGGTGGAGAATGCAGTCGAGGAATTGAAGGCAGCCGCGGACGGCGTGATTCAAAGCAATGAAAATGACGGTGTGGCAACGTGGCTAGAGCAGCATGTTAGACTAAATGCAGAGACACAGTGACGATAAAAAGTGGCACAAAGGCGTACATTTTATCTGCCCAGAAATGGCGAGATGAAGTTACAGTTTTTCCATGTGCGGGATTTGTGTAGATGCATCGAGGCAATCTTGGCGCATCATCCGTCAGAGCGCATCTATAATGTCGGCAATGAGACGTGTGTCTCTGTCCGTGAGTGGGTGGAGCTTTGCTATCGTACCGCAGGGCGGACAGCCGAATTTGCGCACGTACATGGAGTGCGCAGCCAGCGGGAATACTTCTGTTTCCATGACTATGAATACCAGCTCGATGTGACGCGGCAGAGCGGGCTGATCACAGATACAATTCCGCTGGAGGAAGGGCTTCGGGAGGCATATCTCTGGTATTGTGGACATAAGGAGGAAGTGAATCGGAAAGGATATCTTGCGTACATTGATGAACAGTTGCGTGCCATCTAAATTCCTAGTTGTTTTACAGTATGTGTTCTGTGGGGTATGATGATATTGTAAAACAAACAATGCAAGCATCATAGGAGGGATTCAGCATGCAGCAGAAAATTAGTCAAAATATCAGCCGTTTCCGGCAGAATCAAACAATGACACAGGAGGAGTTCGCAGCGCGTCTGGGGGTTACGCCGCAGGCGGTATCTAAGTGGGAGCGCGGTGCGAGCATTCCCGACATCACATTGATACCAAATATCTGTAAACTATTGAAGGTTCATGCAGACATGCTGCTTGGCATTGATATGCTGTCTCTCAGCGAGAATAAGAGCATGGCAGAGGAGCGTGAAATTAAGCAGAATCTGATCGCGGAGCCGCTTCGCATCGAGGTGGGACTTGGTCTGATTTCCTGCATTTCACAGGGGCTGGAGACCGACTATGTACATCAGTGCCGCAAACGGCTTGCCGCCGAGACAGGAATGCTTCTGCCGGTTTTGCGGATTCTGGATAATGTGGATTACGCCAAGAATGAAGTGCGCATTCTGTCTTATGATCAGGTTCTGCTGCAAAAAACATATTCTGATATCAGTGTGCAGGCCTACCATGCAATCATTGACGAGGCGGTCAGGCTGTGCAGAGAAAATTATGACAGCATTCTGAACAAGCAGCTGGTAAAAACCATGCTGGACAATTTGCATGAGCAGTACCCGGGTGTGCTGGATGGGCTGGTGCCTGACAGGGTGGGATACTATGAGGTCATGCAGCATTTGAGAGGGATTATCATAGAGCGGGGAAATATGCGCGACTTGATTCATATACTGGAAGAATTGGAAATAAGATAATTTTATCAAAAACTCCTGATGTACCAACAGCGTACAATCAGGAGTTTTTCTGATGATAGAATATTTATTTTTTGAGTGAGAACTGTCCGATTAAGCCATTTAATATAGTAGCCTGTGCAGATAATTCCTCGCTGGTCGCGGAAGCCTCCTGCGCAGTCGCCGCGTTGCTCTGCACAACCTCTGAGATTTGGTTGATACCTTGTTCCGCCTGCCGCATGGCCTCGGTCTGGTCGGCGACCATGGTTTTGAGATTCTTGGAGAAGTCGGCAATCTGCTTGATGCCGTCCACAACAGACCCGATTGCATTGGCGGCGTTTTCTGCCGCGCGGTTTCCTTCGGAGACTTCGCGGATGGAGCCTTCGATCAATTCTCTGGTATCGACTGCTGCTTTGGCACTCTGGTTTGCCAGCACCCGGATTTGGTCTGCCACAACCGCAAAGCCGCGGCCTGATTCGCCAGCCCGCGCCGCCTCGATGGATGCGTTCAGGGAGAGCAGATTCGTCTGGGAGGCGATGGACTCAATCTCGGAGATAATGTCGCCAATTCTGGTCGAAGCGGCGTTGATGCGCTCCATTGCTGCCATCATGGAATTCATCTCCTCACGGCTGTGGTCTGCCTTTTCAGCGTAGTGCTGTGCTTTCGTGTAGGATTCATCCGCGCTCTGGACGCTCTTTTCCATCGTGGAGGTAATCTCCGAAATCGTAGCGTGGAGCTCCATCACGGCGTTTGTCTGCTCTGTTGCACCTTCTGCGAGCACCTGTGACGCTTCTGCGAGATCACCGGAACCGGACGATACCTGATCCGAGACATCTCCGATGGAGGAGAGCGTCTCAATCATCTGGTCTCTGAGGCCGCGCATAGATTCATATAATTTCTGGAAATCACCTGTATATTTTTCTGAATAGTTTGATTTGACGGCATAGTTTCCGCCTGCCATCTGTCCAAGCACTTCGCTGATATCATGGATAATGATATTCAGGTTGTTTGCCATCTCGGCTGCATCTTTCTCCATGTGCTCTACCTCGTCCCCGGTCTCAATCATAGGGAATGGAGAGGAGAGGTCTCCGGCAGAGAAGGTCTTGAGACGCTGCCCCAGTTTTCCGAGAGGAGAGGCGATGCCCCTTGCGATATGTCTGCCAATCTTGGTTGACAAGGCCATTGCGATCACAATGACAACAACGATCGCAATGGATAAAACCAACCCCGCGGCAGTCAGCTTCGAGGAGAGACTGTTTCCTTCATGGACTTTTACCGTGAGAAGGGATTCGAGGCTGGTGTAGATGTTGTCATAAACACCTGCCAATTCATTTAATGCGATATCCTGCGCCTGTTTGCAGAGTTCCCGATCAGTGGTGGTGCCGAGATTCATAATCTCTGTATCAATGCGCCAGTATTCCTCTAACGCTGCACTGATTTCATTGTATGTTTTCCTGCCGTCCTCAGAGACAATCGTCTCCTCAACCTTTGCGAAATTTTCGAGAAATGCTTTTTTATGTTCATCATGCTGTTTGACCACTGCTGTGATCGCGTCCGCTTCATCATAGCCGATTGCAGCCCGCAGTGATGATCTGACATCTGCAAATTCAAACATTGCCTTTCCGATATCTCCCTGTGCAAAACCGTAGTTTTTTAGTGCATAGGAATATCTGTTTGAAATGACAACGAGGGCAATCAAGCCCAAGATTGCCACGCTTGCAGTGATAGATGCTACCTTAAAGAATGATTTTGTCAGCTTTTTTTCAATGTTCTCTTGCTGATTCATTGTTATTAATCCCCCTTCTTTTGTCTGTCCTTTCTTATTTCAAATGTGATTAAAGGTGTAAAAAACCACACTATATTTAATTATAGCTGTTTGGAAAAAATATGCAAGACCCAAATTGGGTTAATAATCAGGGTAAAAATGACTAAAAACTGTATGGAATTGTACCGTCTGTGCCGCTTGTATTTATTGGAAAAGAATGCTATGATAGAAAAACATCAAACAACAGGAGGAAGCCATGAGAAGGATTGCAAAATTTATTGGAAACAGGGACTTTTATAAGATGGTGTTGATGATTGCTGTGCCAATCATGATACAGAACGGAATCACGAATTTTGTGAGTCTGTTGGATAACATTATGATCGGGCAGGTCGGCACGGAACAGATGTCTGGCGTGGCGATTGTAAACCAATTGATTTTTGTGTACAATCTGTGCATCTTTGGCGGCGTGTCGGGCGCTGGTATTTTCACAGCACAGTATTTCGGTCAGGGCAATCACGAGGGCGTGCGCCAGACGATGCGTTTTAAATTGTGGATGGTGATCGTGCTCACATCACTGACAGTCATGCTGTTTCTGGGCTGTGGGACAAATCTGATCAGCGCCTATCTGAAGGGGGATGGCTCTGCTGAGAGCATCGCTGCCACACTGTTTCACGGAGAGCGGTATCTGCGGATTATGCTGGTGGGGCTGCCGGCATTTGCGGCTGTCCAGATTTATTCAAGCACGCTGCGCGAGTGCGGTCAAACGATGCTGCCTATGAAGGCGGGACTTGCGGCAGTTGTCGTGAACCTGTTGTTTAACTATATTCTGATCTATGGGAAATTCGGTGCGCCGGCGCTCGGCGTGAGCGGCGCGGCAATCGCGACGGTGCTCTCGCGGTATGTAGAGATGCTGATTACGGTTCTTGGCGTTCACAGAAAGAGCCGTGGCGAGAGGGCGCCCTATTCCTTTGTGATTGGATTATACAGCACCTTGAAGGTGCCAAGAGACCTGACGTTGAAAATCGTGAGAAAGGGCAGTCCGCTGCTGTTTAATGAGACGCTATGGGCAGCAGGAATGGCGATGCTGACGCAGTGTTATTCTGTCCGCGGTTTGAACGTCGTGGCAGGTCTGAATGTGTCCAATACGATCAATAATGTCTTTAATATCGTCTTTATCGCGCTGGGCGATTCGGTTGCCATTATGGTAGGGCAGCTTCTCGGCGCCGGCAAGATGAAGGAGGCGCGGGACACAGACAACAAGCTCATCGCATTTTCGGTGATGTGCTGCACCTGCGTGGCGCTTGTCATGTTTGTGATGGCGCCGCTGTTTCCAAGGCTGTATAAAATCAACGACGAGGCGCGTGTGCTCGCGAAGTATTTTATCATGGTCACAGCCTTTTTTATGCCGCAGAATGCGTTTCTGCATGCGACGTATTTTACCCTGCGCTCAGGCGGAAAGACGATCATCACCTTTTTGTTTGACAGTGTGTTTATATGGTGTGTGAGCGTGGTAATCGCATTTGTGCTCAGCCGTTTTACGGGGCTGCCTGTCATTGCGGTGTATGCGATGGTGCAGCTTGGCGATATCATCAAGTGTATTATTGGATTTATCTTGGTGAAAAAGGGCGTCTGGCTGCAAAATATTGTGGCGTAGAAGCAAGACATATCATGCAGTGCACTGGGAGTAAAGCAAGGTTTACTCCCTTTTTGCTTACTCCCTTTTGTATAAAGGAGTTTAGCGAGTATATCACTAAATAACCATCGCGGACATTTCACTGGGATATGATGGTAGTAGAGGTGATATGTGTGCATTACAAAAGATTGAGGAATTTAAGGGAAGATCATGATATGACGCAAAAGGAACTGGCGCGTCTGCTGGATTGCAGCCAGCGTATCTACAGCAATTACGAGAGAGGGGATGTCAATATTCCGACAGATATATTGATCAAGCTTTCCAGATTTTATAATACCAGTATAGATTATTTGCTGGATCAGACTGATGTGAAAGAACCATATGCAAGAAGGGTAGAAAAATAATCATGCGAAGGGGATAAATATGCTGCAACAATTAGGAATGATGTTATTTTATGAGCGTGAAAAAATGGGGGAAACGCAGAAAAATATTGCAGAAGGTATCATTAGCAACTCAGAATTAAGCAGGGTAGAAAGCGGAGAATTGGAAATTGATTATTTTATGCTTCAGGCCTTGTTTGAACGTCTGGGAAAATCTATTGACAAGCTTGAGCTTGCTGTGTCAGGGAGTGAGTATGATGCAATCGCGTACCGTATAGAGATTGAGCGCAGCATCGAAAACTGGGATAGTGTGCTTCTTAGAGAATTACTCCGAAAGTATCCGTCATACAATGATGAAAAACGTCCAGTACACAGACAATATATGATAATGCTGTATGCTATTGGGTGGTATGTGAGTGACCATGATTACGTATCCTGCCTGCATTGGATGGAGATTGCACTAATGACGACGTTAGGTGAAGAATGGCAGCAAAACGCCAGAAACAGACAGCGTTTGTGCAATCAAGAGATTAAAATTATGCTGGTGATCGCGTATTGTCGATGGAAGCTTGGAGATACAGACGGATTGTCTGAGAATTTGGAACAGCTAGGCAGATATATACTGCGCCACTACACAGATACAGAGGAACGGGTAAAAGTGTATCCGCACTGTACATGGCTGCTGGGACAGCTCTATCTGGAACAAAACCGCGTGGAAGATGCCTATGCTATATGCAGAAAGGGCAGGGAATCTCTGATTGAAAACGGTTCGTTAAGTCCGTTGTGGGAAATACTGGAGTTGGAGGAAAGCTGTCTGCAACGGCTGGGAAAAGAAATGGAACTGGCTCAGTGCAGGAAGTATCAGGAAGCGATTGCATTTTTGTATCAGGTGACAGGGAAACATTTGGAGTCCAATATGATGGCCGCCTTTATGAAAAACAGCTTTCAGGGCGAGCTGGTCATCACGAATGAATTAGTGCGTGATTTGAGAGAGGCAAAAGGACTTTCACAGGAGGAGCTCTGTGAGGGTATCTGCGCGCAGGAGACGTTATCCAAGATTGAGACTTGTAAAAGAAGCCCAAATAAAAAGAATCTGTATCGCCTGTTAAAGAAAATGGGAATGGAACGGGAGAATTATTATGGGTTTATTGAGGCGGATAAGTATGAGCTGTATGAAAAGGTGCGGGAGTATAATCGGTGCTTTCCCAAAGCAAGAGATGAAGAAGCAAAGAAACTGCTTAATGAAATTGAACAAGGAATTGATATGACAAAACTTGTTAACAGGCAGTTTATTGGAATGGAACGTATTTTTGAGCAAACTACTCAAAACAGCATAACACGAGAACATGCAAATAAACAACTCAGAGAAATACTTTATTTGACTATGCCGCTTATGGAATCTGACAAAATGATTTATCGTGTTCCTTTTCGAACGGAATATATGATATGGAATAAGATCGCAATCAATTTAAGGAGACAGGATAAGGTAGAGGAAGCAATCCACATTTATGAAGAAATAATGAAATGTTATAAAAGAAGCAAAGTTGTTATGCGGTTTCACGCGGTTCCGGGAATGTCTTTATATATAAATTATACAGGATTTCTTGAAACGCACAATGAATTGGAAAAGGCAGTAGAGATTGGAAAAGAGGGACTACAGCATAGTTTAGAGTGTTGTAGAGGAGATTTGTCAGGAGATATGCTGGCAAACCTGTCGCTGGTATATGGGAAACAAGGGTTGCCAGCAATAGAAGAATCATATCTTCGGCATGGTTATTATTTGATTTGTTTATATGGAAGAGAAAATGTTACTGATAAATTACAAGAGGCATATTATCAAAAGTTCCATAAATTAATCAATTATACTGATCATGAATAAAGTATTCGCAAGTACGAATCCCTTCATCCCCATCAGGAACTGTAACTGTGGTTGTTTCTGGCACAACACTCCAAACCATACATAATGTTAATAAAGCTGCAATTAGATTTTTCATGATTAAAAATCCCCCTTAATTTTACACAAAAATTGTTGTTTGGTTACAATACTACTATACCAGCAAAAGGTTCCGTTTGATTATGACGTTTTATGAAAATATTTTTTTCACAAAACGTCATAATCTTTTTTGCGTTGCAGTGGTATCATGAGATGCAGATAGAAAAAGTCTAGTGCATCTTTTCAATAATACATTTTATGTACAACTATGTACTCTTAGAATCAGAAATTATTCCACTAATCATGAACAGTACATACAAAAGAGAAAACCCTGTGGATAAATTGGTTCAAACCGTTTTGAAATGATAAGAGACGAAATTAGAAAAGGGTGGGATTACAATTGAAGATTCAATCAAAAACAACCAAAACAGTGCTGATAGCAGCACTGCTGTCAAGCATCATAGCAATGTTTCTGCACACGACATCCATCGCACAGGATCCAACCCAGCAGGACAGGGAGGTTGTAGTACTCCTTGACTGTAGTAAATCCATGGAAGATGTAGATAGTCAGTATCTTGCATTTGATTTTGTCAAAGGTTTGGCAGCAGCCTTGCCGCGAAATTGTAAGATGGGGATTGTTGCCTATAATAACGAAATTTGTGTCAGCCTGCCAATAGGAAGCAGCAGTACAGACATCGAGAAAGTTTTAAGCGACCTTCAATACAGGCAGTATGGAAATGCTGGTGCAGGTCTGGCGGCAGCAGTGGCATGCTTTCAGAACAATCAGGCAGATAAACAGATTCTATTGATTTCTGACGGCGAGATTATGATGGATACGAAAGAAGGCACCGAAGAATCAAATCAGCTGTTTGAGCAGTCTGTAGCAGAAGCAAAGAAGAGGAATATTGCGATCGATGTCCTTGCAATGGGAGAGCGGATACAGGAGGGGCACACGGTATATGCTGCTGCCGGCAGCACAGGGGGAACGCTGTATGAAGTTGAAGATTCTATGAAGTTGTGCAGTTATATAGAAAAATACCTGTCCGGCGAATGGGAAACCAGTGTCAGCCATGTCGGAAAGCTGGACGGCACGAAAGCAGAACTTACAGTGTCATTGCCGGACTGCATCATGGAGAAGGCGAAAATACTCCTGATCGGAAGCCAGCAGAATGAAAATATGACACTCAGCGGCAAAGCGGGCAGAATGGATCTGTCAAAGGGCAGAAATTATACAGTGGTGGACATTGCGAATCCA
>KE159527.1:831684-832943 GCA_000403215.2 Lachnospiraceae bacterium A4 | reverse complement strand
GAGACGATGGCATCTGACGTCTTTTTCACTCTTGCCAGAAGTCCGTTATAAGTATACTCCGATTTCCTGCCAGTTACAAGGTTTGTGCCTGAAATTATGCGGTTTGCAGCGTCATAGACGTAATTTTTTAATACATAGTACAACGAATATTAAGTAACTGGCACCTTGACTTGCCTGATTGTTCATCTGCGGCGTTGTCGTCAATCGCCGTAGCCACCGCTACGACTCTTTCCTCCGCCTTGCATCTGAAACAATCATTCTGTGTCAATGTACCAGAAACTTAATTTTCATTGTACTAGCATATAGTAAATTAAGTTGTAAACAGTTAAAATATGATATAAGCTGTCCTTCTGTATCATACTAAATTTAGTTGCTTAGAGATATATACTTTTAGCTCTTATATACTCACTTATAATTTTATCACCTCAACTTTTAACCCTGCATCTTGAGCCCTTTTTGCAATATCTGTACCTTCAGCATACCCCATTATTGCAAACTCCCATTCGACTTCTTTTCCCTTAATCCTAGTAAATAATTCTCCCATGGAATGCTTTTTAAGCTCAGGACATAGTTTTCTTAATTTCATAACTTGTTCTTTTCTGCGTAGATCTTTTCTCCAAATTATTATTAGCTTAACATACCCTTTTTCACTCATCAAACCAATAAGATCCGCAAATGGTGCTTCTGGTAAGGCTTTTTCTGTATCATTTATAATGATATTATCTTTCATACAAGCTCCTTTCCCATCTTCGTCTGGCAACATAAAACAATAGTTAAGGACTATTTTTACATTACCTTATAGAAAAACATATAAAAGTCTATGAAAGGCAAAATGTTTTAACTGAAAGGCTAACATATTTTATAATATGTCAGCCCTTGATTCCTAAAAATTTTTTCCATACACCTTCTTTATATGGCATTCATGTCTTTTTTATATTCACTTTTTTAAATGTCTATATGCTGGATGTGTATTCAGCGTATTCCATATATCAGAATCCTTGAGTCGATTTGAAGGTTTTAATATTGCATTTTGCCACATATACGCATTATATTCATCCATTTTACTTGAGAGTAAAAAGTTTTTTGTAAAAAAATAACCCTTCAGGATGAATTTATGGTATCTTTAAGTTACCAACACTTAAGAAAGATACAAACCACCAGAAGAGTTATTCTGTGTATAAGTTTACCATACTTTCTAGTGGTTTTCCATACGATTATGATGAATTTTATTAATAAAGTCCTGTGCCATTTTGAATCCT
>KE159527.1:830420-831649 GCA_000403215.2 Lachnospiraceae bacterium A4 | reverse complement strand
ACTTTCGGGCTTTGGACCAGATAAAACAGCCTCTTTAAACTTCTGAACTGGCAGCATTTTATGTACATAAAAATAGTGAAATATTATTTCAGGAACAACGTACAATTCATTGTCACTCATAGGAATATACATCAACTCGTCACCGAGCTTTTTTATCCCCCCAAAACCTTCAAAGCTAAATTTGCCACGTTCATGACATATCTTACAAAATGGAATCATTCTTGACACTTCTTTAGAACACAAAACATACTGCCACAACGCATTTAGGAATTCAGTATCTCTCTTCCTGCTTTTTTTGGTTGTATTCATGACTAAATGAATATTACTCTCGTCTATTCTTGTCACTAACATTCACATTATCCTCCACATTTTATTGCCTTGATTACATCTCTTGAGCGTTCACTATAACACCATGCACATATAGTTACATCACTGCCATTTATCATATTTCTTAATTTCTTAGTTGATAACTTAATAATATCGTATACTTCAACATTATTGTACTTATTTGCTAATTTTTGATCTTGTTCATAAAAATTTATTTTTCTCAGATCACTATGCATTAATCTCACAAACCAATTAGAACCAAAAGCTGACCTTCCATCCATTGAACCATGAGTGCCTGAAATAATATTGATTCTTCTGCCTTGTGAATTGTAATATTTTACAGTATTATCAAAAGAATCTTTTTCTATACACATAAATGTAACCACAATCGTTCCGCCATTTTTATTATTCATGGAATACATACGCTCATCCCCAGGCACAGTAAATTTTTCTCCATCTAAATAATCACTTATTTTATTAAATCGATTTCCTTCCTTATCAATATATTTACCTGCTTCCCTTGAGTTTCCATTATTCCTTCTGACACTCCGTTCAAGTGCCTCAACACCCTTACCAGCTCCATAGTAAGCCACGCTTGCCAGTCCGCCCATCACTGCGCCGACTGCTACATCCCTGACAAACCTTCCAAGGCTGAACCTGTCATTCCGTGGTGCAAGACTGCCGCCTCTGCCATCCTTTCCAGCGTACTTCATACCGGCAAATGGTCTCGCCTTCTCGCACTTCTTCTGCGGACATCTGCTTCGTGTGGGCTGTACGCCTCTCAGATTTTGCGGCTTCCATACTGCTGGTTTCTTCGGTCCATACGCATTCCGCAGCTTATTATCCAGCACATCAGCAATGTTATACGCGCCGCCCTTAACTGCGCCCTCAAGCGCTCCTCT
>KE159527.1:825377-825955 GCA_000403215.2 Lachnospiraceae bacterium A4 | reverse complement strand
TACAAATAACACAAATAATTCGGAACCAACAAGATACGTCAGGAACCTATGAGGATTCACTGGCTTCTTAATAGTGCAAACTTTTTACTCTCAAGCATTTTAGATAAAACTTTTTTATCAATCCAATGTTTGGTTTCGTGTGCCAAATAACTTGCTGCTGACTCTGCTGACTGATAATACCACTCACCCGTTGGTAACTTCACCTTTTGATATATCTCAATTTTTCTTGAATAAGGAAAATAATTTCCTGCTCGTCCATCAGAATATTTTTCTTTAATTGAATATAAAACTTTTTTTCGCTTTATTAGCTTAGCTGTTGTTGCTCCTTCCACACTCCCACTTTCTCTAAGCACTTTCATAATATTAGCTTCTGTTAACATTGTTGAGTCATCCAGTTGTCGTAAAAAAAGTCCAGCTGATACAAACTTGTTCTGCCAAATATTCTGAATACTCCGTTCCAGTGCCTCAACACCCTTACCAGCTCCATAGAAAGCCACACTCGCCAGTCCGCCCATCACTGCGCCGACTGCTACATCCCTGACAAACCTTCCAAGGCTGAACCTGTCATTCCGTGGTGC
>KE159527.1:779750-822757 GCA_000403215.2 Lachnospiraceae bacterium A4 | reverse complement strand
CTGCGGGCATATTCGGGTGTTTCTGACGTACTGTTATGCTGTGTGATGCGCCCAAGGGCATCATAAGTGATCTGTTCGCCGATACGGATTGTCTCACCAAACTGGCGGCTCAGCGATACTGGACGATTATTTTTGTCATAAGTATATGCCACGGTGTTTCCAGGCTGTACGGCTTTGATCAGGTTTCCCACCTTGTCGTAGTCGTATGCAGTTGTCCCAAGCGCTGCATCGGTGATCTTTTTGAGCCTGTCATTTTTGTCAAAGGAAAATGCCGATCTGCTGCCATCTGGATAGAGAATGCCTGTGCGGTTTCCCATTGCATCGTATTCATAGCCGGTTTCTCTTCCATCTGGGTCTTTTACTTTTGTGAGTCTGCCGAGTATGTCACGCGAGAACGCCGTCGTTCCCGTCCAGTCCTGCATCTCCACTAACTGACCGCGGCTGTTGTAGCGGTAGTTCACTGTCTTGTCTGTGCCGTACTGGATGCTTGTCGGAAGGTTATTCAGATCATAGGTCACTGCGATGTGGTTCTGCTCCTCATCCACGATCTCTGTGAGATTGCCGTTTCCGTCATAGCTGTAGCTGCATTCCTCCAATAACGGATTGATTTCTTTGATCATGCGGCTGCGTTTATCATACTGGTACAGTGTGATGCATGTCTTTTCTTCGCCCGCATCTCTGTATTCCTTGATGCAGTTATTCAGTGCGTCATACTCAAACGCCGTTTGATTGCCGAGGGCGTCTGTCACGGACATTAGGTTGCCGTTTCCGTCATACTCATATGCGGTCGTGTTTCCGAGCGCGTCTATCACCGTGGCGATTCTGCCGTCTGCGGTGTAGGTAAATGCCGTCGTATTTCCGATGGCATCTGTGATACCCGTCACCTGTCCGAGCGCATCGTGTGTGTAGGTTGTGAGATTGCCGAGTGTATCGCACATCGTTTCAACCTGTCCAAGTGCATTGTAGGTGTACTCGACCGTCTCGCCCTCCGCCATGGTTAGTTTGGTCAGACTGCCGTTTGGTGAGTAGGCGCATGTCGTGGTATTGCCAAGTGCATCAGTCTGCGTGAGCACCCTGCCCATCGCATCATAGGTGTAGGTCAGGCTGCTGCCGCTGGCATCGGAGAGTTTTGTGAGCCTGCCTCTGCGGTCATAGGTATAGTCTGTCCTTGCGCCCTCCTGGTCTGTGACAGATGACAGTCTGCCCGATGCCGTGTATTCCATCGTGATGCCTGCGCCGTCTTTGTCCGCGGCTGTTGTCATTCTGTCCATGGCATCATAGGTATAGGTCCAGCTATTGCCATTGGCATCAATATACTTTGTCATGTTGCCCGACGCATCGTACTCGCAGGCGCTAACATGTCCCTCCTCATCTGTGATTCGGGTAATTCTGTTCAGACGGTCGTATGTATACTGTTTTGTACCGCCTGCGGGGTCTGTCTCCTTCACTAAATTCCCATTGCCGTCATACTCATATACCGTTGTGCCATTATTGGCATCTGTCACAGTGGTGAGCATTCCTCTCGCGTCATAGTCGTATGTGACGCAGTTCTCTGCCGCATCGGTCACTTTTGTCAGGCGGTTATTGGCATCATATTCATAGGTAGTTTTGTGCCCGAGCGCATCCTCGACTGCAAGACAGTTGCCATTTTTGTCATAGGTATATTTTGTGATGGCTCCATTGGGCGCCGTCTCCGCTGTGATGCGTCCCGCACTGTCATAGGTGTAGGTGGTTCGATTGTTTTCTTTATCCTCATAGGCGGTGAGTCTGTCCTCTCCGTCATAGTCCGCGGTCTCTGTATGTCCGCAGGAATCCTCGACAGAGATGAGTCTGCCCAGTTCATCATAAGCAAAGCTTATGCTTTCTTCCTCTCTTGTGATGGAGAGCAGCCTGTCACTACTATCATAGCTGTATTCTGTGACAATGCCCTCCTCGTCGGTCATGCTCAGAATGTTGCCATTTCCGTCATAGGTGTAGGTCACTGTGTTGTCAAGCGGATCTGTCACTTTTGTGACATTGCCTGCATGATCATACAGATATGACGTATTGTGTCCCCTTTCGTCGGTCACAGCTGTCACCTGTCCCATGATGTCATAAGCATAGCGAAGCTCTCCGCCCGCTGCATTTCTCACCACGGTAAGCCTGTCGGCATCGTCAAAAGTATAGCTGGTTGTATTGCCGTTTTTGTCGGTGTAGGAGGTCACACTGCCCCACTGGTTCCGCTGGCAGCTTTCCTGATACGCCAGTGCATCCTTCTCAGACTTTAGATTTCCTTCATCATCATATATAAAGGTATGTACTGCGCCCATCGCGTCTGTGGCAGATATCAGCTGTCCTGCCTCATTGTAGGCAAACTGTTGTTTATGCCCCATTCTGTCCGTGATGCTGGTGCAGCTTCCGTTTGCGTCATAGCTGTACAGCACCTCCCCGTCGGCGTCCGTCATGCTCAGCAGGCTTCCATCTTTAGAATAGGTGTATGCAACCACACTGCCTGTAGGAGACGTATAGGAAACAAGCCGCCCTGCCGCATCATGCCCGTACTGATATCTGTTGCCAAGACAGTCCGACGCTTCCTGTAAATGGTTATTGCTGTCATAGGTATACTGCCACTTGGCGCCATTTTTGTCTGTAAAGGCGATGAGATTGTCCTGCTCATCATATTCATAGACACTGGTATTGCCATTTTCATCCGTTATGGCGGTTATGTTGTTCCTGTCGTCATATGTATAGCGCGTTGTGGTCTTGTCCCTGTTCTCGACGCACGTTGGCTGATTCTGCTGGTTATAGCTCACCTTTTCTGTCGTCTCATCGGGATAGGTGATGCTGTTCATGCGTCCGCAGCTGTCATAGGTCATCCCCGTGACATTGCCAAATACATCTGTCTGTTCTGTGATTCTGCCATAGCTGTCAAATTTATTACGGATTCCGGTCTTGTCGTTGCTGATTTCTGTGACATTGCCGTCTGCGTCGTAGGTGTATTTGGTAAAATATTTGTCTCCTGTATGGAAATAAGTCTCCCGGTTTACTTCATCATAGACCACACGGTATTCAACTCTGCCAGCCACAACCTGTTTGACGATACGCTGTTTCTGATCATATGTGTTCGTCAGATACCCTGCGCCATTGAAGTCCGTGATCGTCAGCAGATTGCCGTCTGCGTCGTAGGTGAAGCTGATGCTGTCCTCCTCCGCATTTCGAATGGCTGCAAGGCACTTGTCCTTGTACAGCAGGCTGACCTCGTTTCCTGTCTCGTCCGCCACTTTGGCGAGATATCCATTCTGATACGTAAATTTCAGTTTCTCGCCATGCCTGCCGGCAATTTCCAGTATTTTACCATCCTGATCTGTCTGGATACGGTACTCTGTGAGACCATCCTCTATAACAGAAGCAAGATGACTGCTGTGGTCATAATGGTACTCTGTACCATCAAGGTCTGTCACATAATAATTAAAATTCTCATCGCGTTTCAGCCTGTATGTAGAATGAACACCTTCTGCCAGATCGTGCTGTTTTTCTCCTGTCCTGTAAAAAGGAATGATGCTGCCGTCGGGTGTCTCGAAGTATACATATGTATCGTCTGCATAAAGCATATAGTTCAGAGAATGTGTCCACTTATTTCCCATTTTTCCGTAATGGCTGCCTCGCTGTGACTCATACATCGGGACAAATTCAAGATTGTCTTTGCCATTTCGTCCGAGCCAAGTATGCTGCCACATAAAAGCGCCTGTAACAACATTAACAGGATCAAGCTCTGTATAAAGTTGTTTTCCATTGGGATATCTTCTCTTGTGTCTCCTTGGCGGAACATGAGTGTCTTTCTTGATCTCAGCCGTATGAACTGTCTGCACTGGATTGTAGCTGCCGGGACCGCCTGCATTTTTCGCCCGTACTTGATAGGTATAGTCCTTTCCGGGTTTCAGTCCTGTGACAGTCTTAGCTGGCTCTGTCGTGCTGTGAAGCGTTCCGTCGAACAAAAGATCATACCCAGTTGCCCCACTCACAGGGTCCCACTTGACAGCGGCTGTATCCTTGGTTGCAGACGCTGTGACATTTTCCGGCACCGCAGGCGGTTGTATCTGAGTTCTGACAGTGCCTGATGAATATGCGCTTGAACCGCCCGAATTGACTGCACATACCTTGTAAGAATAATTTGTGTCGGGCCTGAGTCCTCTGACGGTTTGTGAAGTTCCGCTTACACTATAGCCAGTGCCATTAAATACCATATTATAACTTGTCGCTCTGGCTGCGGGATACCAGCTGACTGTCGCTGTATCATGCGTTGAACTTGCATGCACATTTGCCGGTGCCGCAGGCGGACTCATCAATGTCACCACCGATCTGCTTGATGTGTAGGAGCTTGATCCACCGGCGTTGTTTGCTCTCAGCCTGTAGTAGTATCTTGTTCCTTCTGCCAGCCCTGATATACTTTTCGAAGTTCCTGTTACTTTATAGGTCGTCCCATTAAATTCCAGATCATAATTATCCGCCCCGCTCACAGCCTGCCAGCTCACCGTCACTGCATTTTTCGAGGCTGTCGCATTGATGCCAGAGGGCATTGACGGTGCTGACGGCAATGTGGACACACGGTTTTCTGCGCCATATCTACTCGAGCCGTCAGCATTGTTGCAACGCACTGCATAGGTATGACTGGTATTCGGAGACAATCCCGTAATACTTTTTGAAGTCCCTGTCGTTCTGTAAGTTTTTCCGTCAAACATTACATCGTAGCTCGTTGCCCCGCTCACAGATGGCCAACTCACAGTCACGCTGTTTTTTGTGGCGGCTGCTTTCGGTGAGGCAGGGGCTTTTGGTGTTGTTTTTGCGCTTTTGGAAGAGCTTGGTGTACTGGTTCCTCCCGCATTTTTGGCGCTCACTTTGAAGGTATGACTGGTGTTTGGCGAGAGTCCGCTCACTTTATGTGAATTTCCTGTTGCACTGTATTTTTTTCCATCTGCATCTACTTCATAGCCTGTCGCACCAGATGAGCTGTCCCAGCTAAGATTTGCAGAATCTTCATCTGTAACTGCCTTCACACCGGTCGGTGGTTTCGGAGCTGTCTGGGCTGTTATCTCTGAACTGTACTCACCAGCGCCATCAGAATTTTTTGAACGTACTTTATATGGATATTTGGTATTTGCACTTAATCCAGTATATTTCTTGCTGGTACCTGATACGCTCGTCATGCGTCCGTTAAACATGACATCATAACCTGTCGCGCCGCTCACACTATTCCACTTTAATTCTGTAGAATTTTCGGTGTTTACTGCTGTTATGCTGCTGGGTGCTTCCGGCAGCTTAGGCTGTGTCTGGATTGATCTCTGTGCGCTGTATGTTCCTGTTCCGTCTGCATTTTTGGCACAAATCTGATAGGAATAGCTGGTTTTTGGCTGTAATCCAGTCACTGTCTTGGATGTCTGGCTGGATGGAACCGAGTAGACTGTACCATTGAATTTCAAATCATAGCCGGTTGCACCCGGGACGGCATCCCATTTGACAGTCGCGGTATCATGTGTCGCCTCTACACTGCTCACAGATGGTGTTCTGGGTGCTGTGGTCACTGTCTGTTCTGCACTGTAAGTACCTGTGATTCCAGTCTTTTTGGCACGAACCTGAAATCTATAGCCCGTGTTTGCATTTAATCCTGTAAAAGTTCTGGTAGTTCCTGTTTCACTGTATACACTTCCATTAAATTTCAGATCGTAGCCGGTTGCACCAGAAACCGGACTCCAGCTGATTGTCACGGAATTATCCGTTGACTTTTTGGTAATGCCTGTCGGAGCCTGAAAGGTCTGCGCCTGTGTTGTCACACTCCTCACAGAGCTATAATTACCAGTACCATCCGCGCCGACGCTGCAAATTTTATAGCTATACGTAGTCTTGGGCTGAAGTCCGCTGATGGTCAGTGATGAGCTGACGCCTGCCGCAGTGTAGTTTTTATTATTAAAGTTAATGATATAACTGCCTGCCCCTGTCACCCTAGTCCAGCTGACTGTTACAGTACTGCTTGTACTGGACGCACTAATATTCGACGGTGCCTTAGGAGCTGTGGCCACGGTCTGTTCTGAACTGTATGCACTGGTTCCACTCGAATTTTTGGCCCGAACCTGAAATTTGTAACTGGTTCCCGAAGTCAAGCCGGTAAATGTTTTGCTGGTTCCCGTCTGGTTGTACACACTGCCATTAAATTTCAAATCATAGCTGGCTGCACCACCCACAGCATTCCAACTGACTGTTGCTGAATTTTCTGTAGCACTCTTTTTTAAACCAGTGGGCACTTCTGGAAGTTTCGCAGTGGTTACAACAGTTTGTGTCGCACTATATGGTCCTGTCACATTACTATTTTTTGCACGTACCATATAAGAATGCGATGAATTAGGGATCAGTCCTGTAACCGTATAATTGGTCCGCGTCGTGTTATAAATCTTGCCGTCAAACCACACATCATAACTAAGTGCACCACTCACACTGTCAAAACTTATCTGTACAGATTCTGTGCCGGGCACCGCCTTTACTCTGGTTGGTGCCGTGAGGTTTCTTGCATAAAAATCACTTGGAACTGTAAATCTCAGCTCTCCATATCCAATTTCGTAATTTTTGGCATCACGAGCCGATACAATGATTCTGTATACACCACCTGCTATGACTTTCTCACTTGATAAGCACTCTGTCGCCGCGGTAAAGCTTGTACCGATTGCTTTTCCATTAGCTACCAGTCTGATAAATGCTGAATAGCGATTTGCCCCTGCCACACTGTGCCACCAGCACGACACAATTCCATTCTGTTTCAATGAATAGGAAATATTGATTTTAGTTGCCATTTCTTCTGTCTCCTTTTTATCTTTTTTGACCGGTCATATTATAAAAAGGAAATCTGCGTCAAAATGTAAATGTCGATACTTGCAAATAACCTGTTGCAAAAATTATTCCAGCAATATTATACAGAAACACAGCACCTATATCAGTACCAAAACAGATTTGGTCCGAAAAATATTCAGGATTTTTCCATCACAGTCCTGTTACCCAATTACGCTCATAAAACATTCATCACTTCAACATCTCCGAGTGATTGACTATCGACGTATTATACAAAAACAAAATATCCGCCCCCGCGAAATCAACATACGTCCCAATCCGCGCTGCGTCGATATAGCGCAAATCAATCAGCACAATCTCGCCATACGCCTCCAGTAAAAGCGGCGCAAGGCTGCTGGTATACGAGTCGCGGAAGATGATCAAGCGCCGCTGCGTGGCTGCCTTTGGACTCCGCAGTATCTGCAAGGACGACGCACCGCCCACAAACACATCATACATGTCAAGGCTCTTGCCGTCCTCTAGCTTTTCTGTCTGGTAGACCGCCTTCCAGACTGCCCCCTCCTCGTCCGGCAGCACCACCTTGCCAGCGTTTTTGCCGCTCTGCATGTTTTCCTCCAAACTCCACACCCGCGCCGCGTCTGTCACTTCGCTGGTGAGATATACGATCGTGTCCGGGTCCATAGGAAGCGCCGCCTGACCGTAATAGACGCCATAAAAATTCTTGATTTGATTTTGCGTAAACGCTGCCTGCCCCTCCGAGGAAAAAGACAAAAATTCTCCCGCGCCGAGCGTGTCCGCCGCACGGCGCGCAACGTCAAGAATCCTCTCCTGACGCCAGTGCGTGTCTGTGCGGTAATAGTCGTCAATCGTCAGATCTGACATAATCTCCATGTACCGAAATGCACTGGCTGCGCCAAGCTCCTGCGACAGCAAACTGCTCATGCGCTCATAATCCAACGACGGAAAACCATTTGGCTGCGCCAGAAAAAAATTCTTGTCCGGCACGATGGCATACCATGCGGTCTGCTCTGGAAAATACTGCTGCCGCAGCCCCTTCATCTTCGCGGCAAGCCGCTTTACAGACGCCTCATTCAGCGGATACTCCAGCTTCGCCGCGTGTCCGTCCGTGACATAGATGTCATTATTTTCTTTCTGCTGCAAGACATCATAGGCAAAATACGCCTTGATGCGCCGAAGCCCGTCACGAAATGGGAAGTGGTCGAGCAGATACTTCTCTGTATCGTCCATAAAGGATTTTTCCAGCAGATTCTTTGCCGTGAGTCTGGGCTTCTCCGCCAGACGGCGGCGTTCCGCGCGAGAGATTGTCTCCTTCGGGGAAATCACCATCAGTACCATCATACTCACCAGACAGAGCACAAACCCATAAATCGTAATGCGCTGCTTCCACTTACACGCTTTCACCATACCACCTCCAAAACCAATACCATAAGCAAACAAGCGGCTTTATCCATCGCACTTTAAAATCGGAAATACAAAAACGGATTGAACGAGCCATCAATTAAATAGGCCGTGCAAAGCGCCATGAGTACCAGCACCAGCACACCCATGAGCACATGCACTACCCTGTCCCCAACCGTGCTTGACTGAAGCCTTTTTTGCAGCTTCGTCCAAAGCCACAGCGGCAGCGGCGTTGACCCAATCAAGCCAATACACAGTATCACGAAGCGGTTTTGCAGCACATATGCAAATACCGCGCGCTCCACGCTGCTGGCCTCCCTCGCAATCAGACTTCCCTGTGCAAACAGCGACTGAATGTCTGCCAAGGCGCCCGTCAGGCTGTCATTGTGAAAGATCAGGAAACTGACAAGAATCACAAAGACCACATACCCATGCTTCAAAATGGCTGCTGCCTTCACGGCATGGCTCTTCTCCAGAACCTCCCTGCCGCCAAACAGTCTGCCCACGCCTTTTTCCATGACAAGTAATACAGCAAACAAAAGCCCCCACGTAATGAAGTTCCAGCCTGCCCCATGCCACAGTCCTGTGAACAGCCAGACGACAAGAATATTCAAAATCCATCTTGCCATACGGACCCGGTTGCCGCCCATCGGGATATAAACGTAGTCCCGGAACCACGCGCCGAGCGTGATGTGCCACCGCCGCCAAAACTCCGTCACGCTTCCAGAAATAAACGGGTATCTGAAATTCTCCGGGAAAGAAAAGCCAAGAATACCGCCTAAGCCGATCGCCATATCCGAATACCCTGAAAAATCAAAATAAATCTGTAGCGACACGGCGACCGCATACGCCCATGACAGTGCCAGACTGCGCGTGCCAAGGGCTGCGACCTCCGCCACAAACTCACCAATCACGTTTGCAATCAGCACCTTTTTGCCCAGACCGACTGCAAAGCGCACCACGCCCCGCTCAAAGTTTTCATGAAATGCTGAGAAGTCGATTCCCTTTGTGAGCGTGCGCTCAATCTCGCTGTAGCGCACAATCGGCCCTGCTACCAATTGCGGAAACAGCGTCACATAAGCCGCATAGGTGACAAGATTTTTCTGCCGCGCTACCCTGTCGTGGTACACGTCTACACAATAGCTTACAATCTGAAATGTGTAGAACGAAATCCCGATTGGAAGCGCGATCGTCTTTGTCTTGATGCCAAACACCACATCCATAAAAAACTGAAAATATTTGAAGTAAAATAATGCCGCAAACGGCAAAAGAACAGACAGAATATAAAATATTCCGGCTGCTCTTCTTCCCCTGAACCTGTCCACAAACCACAAAAGTACATAGGAGATGACGATCTGTGCGAGCATGAGGAGCACATACACTGGTTCCCCCCATGCATAGAACAGAAGCGACATCGCAAGCAGTACTAAATTCCGCCCTTTCTGCGGCACGAAGAAATAGAGCAGTATGGTAAATGGCAGAAATAAATATAAGAATGTAATACTTGAAAACAGCATACGTGCCTCTCCCGCTTATATTGGATTTGCCTTCTCAAGCTTGTCAGAAACCTTCATACTGCGCGATTCCGCCGCCGCGATTGCCTTCTCAAGCACCGCTGATGCCGTGTCCTGATGTCCCATCACGAAAAAGATATCATTTCCAAGCAAAACTGCGTACTGTTGTTCTGCTGTGACACAAATCCATTTTGCAGGATTGATGTTGTCCATAAGCTGCTGGCGAATCGCCTCTGCGTCGGCTTCATCGGTAGTTCTGATGTACACAGCACTGTAGGCTGTCGAGGACATCATCGACTCAGACAGATAAATGCCCTCGATACCGTCCAAGTCTGACAGACCCGTATGATACGAAATCATGTCCGTATCCCCCAAGTCAAGCTCCGTCGTCGATACCTCCATCGGGAGCAGGTCCTCTGCCACGCCCCCATATACCTCGTCCATAAATGCAGACACTTCGTCCGCACTGTTTAGATGCACCATGCCTGCTGTATCTGCATTTTCCTCCGTCGATACCTCATCGGAAGTCCTGTCGCCGCTGTTTCCGCAGCCTGTCAGCATTGACAGGGAAAGTGTCATCAGGATTGCTGCGATTCCTATTTTATTCATAATTGTCCTCTTTTTCATAAATTACCCTCCTTTTTCTACAAATACCCTCTTCATATACCTCGGTACTCTCATTGTTTCCTTGAAGCTTCATAAGTATTCATATGGCCCGTGAAAAACTTTTGTGTATTGTAAGACTGCATTACGGTTTTGCTGCGGACTGCAATGTGTAGCTTGGCACCTCCTCCTCACCCTGTGCCGCCTCTTTCATAAGCGTCAGCTCATACGTCCGGGACTGTTCCAGCGTGATCATACCCTCCGCAGCCAGCGCAGAACGAAAGATTTTGATCTCACTGCCCGCCTGCACTGCCTCGTCCTCCGATGAGACCACTTTGGCAAGATACACAATGCCGCTGTTCAGGCGAAGATCTATGTCAAGAATCTCTGCCGTGACAACAAAACTGTTGTTCTCCTGCAGTGCCCCAGCCAGTGCGCCCGCTCCATTGTCCATAGCGCCTGACAAAACCTCGTCCGAATCCTCCAGCATACAAGTATCTTCCCCATTTTCAGCCGCCGAACGCACACTGTTCTCCTGCACTGCCTCGGCCGCAGACTCCGCGCCTTCCGCTGGCAGCGCTGCCGCCTGTGGTACGCATTCTATAGATACTGTATCATTTCGGGCTGGTTCTGCTGTGTACGTAGCGCCGCCGCTAAGCGGCAGACAGCTCTTCATAACAGGAATACATACTGCCGCACACGCACATGCTGCCGCCAAGCCTGCCCATAGTTTGATACGATGCCTTTTGCGTCCCGCTGGTTTTTCTTTTTCCTCGAGCCCGGCTTCAATGCGTGCCCACAGATTAGGTGCTTCACTGTCCATAAGCGCCCTGTATTCTTTTTCCAAATCCTTACTCATAACCGTATCTCCTCAACTTTTTGATCGCATTCTGATATCGCCAAGTTACTGTTCCAAGTGGAATTTTAAGAATATCTGCTATCTCCTGAAAAGTCAGTTCTCCCATAATCTTTAGGTGTACCACCTGCTGCTCCGACGGCTTTAGCGCGTCCAGTGCCTGCCGCAGGCTCAGGTCTGAGAGCACCTCCTGCTCGACACACGCCTCCGACGCCGTCTCCGTCATGTTGTCTGCAAACTGCTCTGTCAAGATTTCACGCTTTGTCTTTCTCATGAGATCAACTGCCATATTCCGGGCAATCGCCGCCATCCATGCATGGTGTCCATTCCCGCCACGGTATGTATCTGCAAGCCGCCATAGCTTCATAAAAAACTCACTGGTGACATCCTCCGCGTCCTCACGGTTTGATACAGTTTGGCGTACAATGGCATAAATATATCCAAGATACGCCTCATAAATTTCGTGCAGTGCACCCTTGTCGCCAGACTTCATGCGTTTCATGCACGCATCGAACTGTTTTTCCTCCACACGGACCCCCTCCCAGTACATTATAGATACGTTTCTTCATGTGTATTTTTATGGTAGTATTTTCTATTTTATTAAAATTGGCTCGCGAAACACTTCGCAGTACCTCTCCGCGCGCTCCCAGATCACGACATCTGGCTCGTACCGGTCGAGCATACTGTACTGGAAATCCCGCGCGTCCTCCCAGTAAACCTCCTTATAGTATCCCTTGCAGATCTGCGATAGAAAGCCGCCAAAGGAATCCCCGACATACAGCAGCACCTGATCATGATACTGCGCCTTGTCCGCTGAATCCGGCTCAAACACATACACGGTATCTAGTTTGTATTTGTCCGCCAGCCCCGCCATCATGACAAGATCCCCTGAGTAATCTGTCGCATCAGTACGAAAACGCACCGAGTCCATCTCCGCATGCGTGCCGTAAACCGTCCTGAAAAACTCCTGCATATTCACAAATGCCCCGATCTGATTGCTGTGGGAATCCGTAATGTAATAAAGCGGCGCTTTGTCCTTGTTCGCCATCAATGCTTCCTTGGGATAGACAAACACCAAATCCGTATTCTCATGCAGATAGTCCGCCAACTGCTCCCCGCGGGAAACTTCATTGACCCTCGCGATGGTATCCGGCATATTCTCTGCATAGATAATCTCTTTGTTGGGAATACACATGGTATAGAACTCAATATTTCTTGCCGCCAGATGCTCTCTTGTCGCCGCGAGATTTGCCGCAATCGCCGCCATCTCCTCCTGCGTAAAATGGTTGATGCCCATATAATCCCAAATCGGATGTCCGTCCAGCTCCGTCTTATAGAAAAACATATTATTTTTTCCCATGAGCGTCTGCGTGGACTCAATATAAGTCCCTCCGGTGAGCAGCGAAGTCAGCTCTGTATTAAAGCCGATCAGCTTCGTGCGCCCAAATAAAGAGTCCGTAAATTGATTGACCGCCTTCTGTAGTCTGGCAAATCCAGTCTCCTTGGACGCAGTACCCTGCCCCGTCTCGTCCTTTGTGTTTGTCTGTGCCCCATTGGCCAAGGTTCCGTTTTGCTCTAGGACTGCCTGTTCCTCGTCCGTCAGCGCACTCTCCTGCTGGCTTGGCAGCAGCGTGCGCACCACAGTCACAAGCGGTATCACCAGTATAAAAATGAGAAAAGCAATCGTAATCCATCTGTCCCTGTTCTTCATTTCATCTCCTGTCCTTTCCAACCTTTCCAAATCAGATATAAAGATCTGCGATAAAAATCTATGATGAAAAATCTTTAAATCAGAAATTAAAGTATATAAACGGGTTGTACGCATTGTTGCAGATAAACGATACGCTGACCACCAGACACACCACAAGCCCCGCTGCATAGACAATCTGCCAGATCTGGCTGTCTTTTTGTTTTTTGTCAATCCACGGCATAACCGGCGCACAGCCAATGATTGCAAATACAAAGTATATCCAGTTCTGGGCGATATATGCCCAGACTGCCTTGTCAATAATTCCCTTCGCACCGATGCCAAACATTGCCTTGATGTACAAAATAGCATTTCCCATGCCCGTCGAGCGGAAAATCACCCAGCCGATAATCACCAGAACCATTGTGTACAGATGGCCCCACCAGTAATTTTTCTTGCCAAGCCCTGTCAGCTTCTCAACCGTCAGAATCACAAAATACATGAGCCCCCACGCAATAAAAGTCCAGTTCGCACCATGCCACATGCCCGTCAGCAGCCACACGACAAATAAGTTGAGAATCACCCTCGGCTTCGAAACCCTACTGCCGCCCATTGGAAAATACACATAATCCCGAAACCATGTCTGCATGGATATGTGCCATCTGCGCCAGAACTCCGACACAGTCTTGGAAATATAGGGATAGTTAAAGTTCTCCTCAAAATGGAATCCAAACATCTGCCCAAGGCCAATTGCCATATCCGAATATCCAGAAAAATCAAAAAAGATTTGGAGTGTATACGCGACCGCGCCAAGCCACGCCATGCCCATAGACGCCTGAAACTCATGGTTGATAATCAGTCCAAACGCATTGTCCGCGATCACTGCCATGTTGTTTGCGACCAGCACCTTTTTGCCAAGACCAATGCAGAATCTGGTGACACCCGCCGAAAAATCTGCAAAGGTTTCCGTGCGGTGGTCAATCTGCTCTGCAATCGTCTCATAGCGCACGATGGGGCCCGCAATTAACTGTGGAAACAGTGCGATATACAGCCCTACCTGCAAAGGATTTTTCTGGACTTTTCCACGGCGCCGGTACACATCAATCACATACGACATCGCCTGAAACGTATAGAAGGAAATGCCTATCGGCAGCGGCACGATCGGCACTGGAATATTCGTGTGCAGGAAACGGTTGATCTGCAATACCGTAAACTCACTGTACTTAAACCATCCCAGCGTGCCGATATTGACCGCCACCAGCAGCACAAACAGCACCGTGACCACTGCCTTTTTGTCGCGGAACACATCCACATAAATACCAAAAATCCAATTGACCAGAATCGTTGCAATCATCAAAAAAACATACGTCGGCTCACCCCACGCATAGAAAAAAAGGCTTGCCGCCAGCAGAAATATATTTTTCAGCGTTTTTGTCTTTCGCAACAATGCATAGTAGACCACCAGCACGATTGGAAAAAATACAAACAAAAAAACCTCACTAGGGAAAAGCATCTCACATTTCCTCCTGCAACGCGATCTCACCGTCAAACACAGTCTCCGCCGGGCCCGTCATATAGACAAGGTTCTCTGTCTGCTCCCACTCGCACAGAAGCTCGCCGCCGAGCACCTTCACTGTAACTTTGGTGTCTGTCAGGCCATTTAACACGCAGGCGACAACGGTTGCGCAGCACCCGGTTCCACATGCAAGCGTCTCGCCAGTCCCGCGTTCCCAGACGCGCATCTGAACAGTATTTCTGTCAATAACGCGCACAAACTCTGTGTTTACCCGCTCTGGAAAGCGTGTGTGATGCTCAAAGTGGGGGCCTATTTTTTCTATTTCAAAACTTTCTATATCAAAATCTAACAAATGCTTCAAAAATACGATTGCATGGGGATTGCCCATTGACACGCATGTCATTTTGTAGTGCTGCCCGTCCACCTCGATGTCCTCATCAACGACCTGCTCATTGCCAGACACCACAGGAATCTCTGATGCGGTCAAAATCGGTGCGCCCATATTCACCCGTACCGTCGATACCTTGCCGTCCGCGCCCAGCGTGAGGCAAAGATACTTCACTTGTCCAAAGCTTTCTATTGTAATGCTGGTCTGGTCTGTCAAGCCGTAATCATACACATACTTTGCCACACAGCGGATTCCGTTTCCGCACATCTGTGCCCTCGTGCCGTCCGCATTGTACATTTCCATCTCAAAACTGGCACGCTTTCCCGGATTAATAAAAATTACGCCGTCCCCGCCGATTCCAAAATGCCTGTCGCTGAGCCTGCGCACCAGCGCTGGTTTTCTGTCCGCAGCAATCTGCTCCGCAAAGCCATTGACATAGATATAATCGTTACCGCACCCATGCATTTTTGTAAATTTCATCGTCTTATACCTCTATTTTCTAACGTTCCTCTCATGTTTCTGACCAACTCCAGCCGAACACTTCCGTGTCGTTCTCTGTGTTGTCCTCGCTGATCTGTACCGATATGAGCTGCAAATCCTGAAACGCCCGGATTGCGTGCTTCTGCCCCCGCCGAATCGAGATGGAATCCCCGCGCGACAATTTCATCAGGCAGCCGTCCACAACAAGCTCACCCTCGCCGTTTGCCACGGTGATCACCTCATCTTTATAGCGGTGCACATGATAGTCCTGTGCGCAGCCCGCATTGATGGTCACATGCTTTGTGAGAGATTTCGTCCCGTCGGCATACTGGCTGTAGTCATACACCTTGTACTCTCCCCAGCGGCGCTCCTCATACATTGGACGGTTGTCAATATTCTCCACATACGGCTTGATATACGAACTTTTGTGCTTATCTGATACCAGTATACCATCCTGCCCCGCAGCGATCACCAGATTCTGCGTGCCAAGCGCCACGACAGGAATCGACAATTCATTGATCACATGGGTATTGATGCACGCCTCCCCCAGAACCACATCGCCGATGCTCTCCTCCTGCATCTCCTCGGTGAGCGTGTTCCATGTGCCGATATCTTTCCACTCACCGCTGTATGGAATGACTGCGAGCGCGTCCGCCTTCTCGACCACCTCATAGTCAAAGCTGTCTTTTTTCAGACTGGCATAATTCGCCACAACATCATCAAATTCCCTGCTGTCCAAATAATTGTCTGCAATTTTCATCAAATACTTTAGCTTGAAGGCAAACACGCCCGCATTCCAGAGCGCGCCCTGCTCAATTAAAGTTTTTGCCGAGGCCTCGTCGGGCTTTTCCTTGAAGCCGATCACGCTTCCGCCCGCTCCGGGTATGATGTAACCGTATTTTTCCGAAGGGTAGGACGGTTTTATCCCCATCAGGACAAGATCTGCCCCTCCCTGCTGCACGCGCGCATCCATCTTTTTAAAGGTTTCAAAATATGCCACCTCCACATAAGGGTCCACGGGAAGCACGATGACGGTCTCCTCCGGGTCCATCTGCTTTTTGGATTCCAGATACGACGCGGCAAGCACGATTGCAGGAAAAGTATTCCTGCGCTCTGGCTCTACCACGACATCTACATCGTCCGGCAACTGTCCCTTAATCGACTCCACCTGTGTCGCCGATGTCGCGACGACGATATTTGCTTGGATTCCCGCCTGCGTAATCTGGCGGTACACGCGCTGTACCATCGACTCATGACTGCCATTTGCATCGCTGAGCAGCTTTAGAAACTGCTTTGAGCGGATTTCATTGGACAGCGGCCAGAGACGCTTTCCTGAGCCACCTGATAGTAAAACGATATTCATCTTTTCTCTCCTTCCACGATACTGGTTTATTGCTTTAACGCCAGAAGCATCTGCGCCGTCTCTACGAGATTTGTGCCATTGTCCATACTGTGTTTTTGCAGATAGCGGTGTGCCTCCTCCTCCGTCATGTTATTTCTTGCCATCAAAAGCTGCTTTGCGCCCGCGATGATGGCAGCCTCCTTCTCATCGCGTACCTTCGGCTTCTCCCGCCGCTTTTTTCTGCGCCGGACAATGCCCTGTGACAGCATATCGACTGTGCTGACCAGCTCATGCACTTTGAGCGGCATGGCAAGCCCGATGATTCCGTCGCCCTGAACCTCGGCAAGCACCCGCTGTGACGCCATCACCACCATCTCAAAGCCCTCAGGCAGACTGCGCTTTAACTCGGCACAGATCATGTCCGCCAGCCGGTAGCCCGCGATGATGAGCCCATCATGAAATTCATCGGCATAGCCCAGTGCCTGTGCGCCGGAGGTGCACACTGCCGTCACGCCAAATCCGCTTTTGACCAGAATGTTTTTGATACGTCTGGCATCCTCCAGCTTGGCAAAAGCTACTATAATATTTGTCAACCGTACACCCCCAAATCCTATGAAACAGTACTTCTTTTCACTGTAATGGAATGGTGTCCTTAGATTTTATACAAATAAGCTTCAATCTCCCAGCTTGTCACCTGCGCGTCGTACTCCTTCCACGCCGCAATTTTGGAGTCATAATACTGTTCAAACACACGTTCTCCAAGCAATTCCTTCAAAAGCGGGTCCTTCCTCATCTCCTCACACGCTTCGAGAAGGTCTGTGGGCAGCTTTCTGATGCCGCGCCTTAGCGCCTCCTCCTCCGAAATCACATTGATATTATCCATCACTTTGTCCTCTGGCTCAATCTGGTTTTTGATTCCGTCAAGCCCCGCCATCAGGCACGCCGCGATTGCAAGATAAGGATTTGCGGAGGGATCTGGACTGCGCAGCTCGATTCTCGTGTGCTCGCCGCGGATATTGGGCACGCGTATCAGCGTGTTCGCGCCAAGTGTACTCCACGCGATATACACCGGCGCCTCAAACCCCGGACGAAGCCGCTTGTAGGAGTTGACCAGAGGATTTGTCACGGCACAGATTCCCTTGACGTGCTTCATCAGTCCCCCCATAAAATAATAGGCTTCCCTGCTCAGTCCATTTTCATCAGCAGGATCATCAAAAATATTTCTGCCGTCCTTGCTCAGAGACATGTTGATATGCATACCAGAGCCGCAGAACTCCATACGCGGTTTGGGCATAAAGGTTCCGTGCAGGCCATGATGCTTGGCAATCGTCTTGACCGCAAGTTTGAACGTCATAATGTTGTCCGCCGTCGCGAGCGCCTCATCATAGCGGAAATCCACTTCATGCTGGGACGGCGCCTTCTCATGGTGCGACGCCTCCACCTCAAAGCCCATATCCTCCAGCGTCAGCACAATATCGCGCCGTGCATTCTCACCGTTATCAAGCGGTCCCATATCAAAAAATCCTGCCTGCTCATTGGTATTTGTCGTGGGTCTGCCATTCTCATCTGCATTAAACAAAAAGAACTCACACTCCGGCCCCACTTCAAAGGTATATCCCATCTGGGCAGCTTCCCGCAGCGCTTTCTTGAGGATATAACGGCAGTCACTCTCAAAAGGAGTGCGGTCTGCGCGGTATACATCGCAGATAAAGCGCGCCACTTTTCCCTGCTGGGGTCTCCATGGAAAGATTGTAAACGTGTCCAAGTCCGGATACAGAAACATGTCCGCATTGTCCGTGGGCAGCATGCCCTCGACAAGCGAACAGTCAAACATACAGTCGTTGCCCAGCGCCTTTTCAAGCTGGCTTGACGTGATTGCCACATTCTTAAAATTTCCTTCTATATCCGTAAACTGCATACGGATAAACTCTACATCCTCTTCCTCCACCATCGTGATGATATCCTGTTTTGTATATTTTGCCATACGCTGTATCCCTTTCCGATCAAACTTTTTTGCCAGCCCCAAAGCATATTCCGGGCATGACCTTCATACCATTATAAAAAGAACAAAAATGGAGTTGTTACATGAGCTCTAACACCAAAATCGTTGTACTTCGCTCAAAGGAAATTGTCTATGCACTTGTGCTTCTGGTTGTGAGTGTACTTATCATAATGGTTGCAGTCTCTCTTTTTATGCCCGCCAAAGACGCTGCTTCTCCTGTTCCTGCCCAGAATGCAGAGGAGACGCCAGAACAGATGCTGCCGCAGACACCCTCTCAGACCACGCCTGACACAGCCCCCTCCGCCACTGCCCCGGACGGCGCAAACCAGACCTCCAGCACTGTGACGGACACGAATACAACCGCCCGGAATATTTACGTTCCCGGCATTTATTCCAGCACACTGCTGCTTGGCACAGCGCATGTAGAGCTACAGGTTGCCGTAGACAAGGACCACATCAATTCCATCACCCTGACAAACCTTGACGAGTCTGTGACGACCTTATATCCGCTGATGAGCCCCACGCTCTCTGAGCTCTCAGCAGTCATCTTAGCCGAGCAAAGTATTGAAAATGTCAGCTATGGTGAGGAGAACCGCTATACCTCAATGCTGCTGATGCAGGCGATCACTGCCGCCTTAGACAAAGCCGCTGTGTCAGAGAATGCTGACCGCCCCGAGACTGGAACATTATATTAACGTACCGTGCCTATGATCTGGCCTCCGTGAGCATCTTTTCGAGGTCCTCTACCTCAAAGTTGTAGATTTTATCGCAGAACTGGCATCGCACCTCCACCGGCTTGCCGTCATCAAGCATCTCCTGAATATCCTTTTTTCCGATGCTGATGATGGCGCGCTCAACACGCTCACGGCAGCAGTCACAATGATACTGTGCCGGTATCGTATCATTGATTTCCAGTCCCAAATCCCCCAGAAGAAGCTCAAGAAGCTGTTCCGGCGTACTGCCAGCATCAAGAATATTGGTCACGCTGTCCATCGTCCTGAGCTTTTCTTCCAGGGCATTGATCGTCTCGTCCTCCGCAAAGGGCATCAATTGCAGGATAAAACCGCCTGCCTGCCTGACGGTGTTGTCCTTCTCCATCAAAACGCCCAGCCCGACCGCAGACGGCACCTGCTCAGAGGTTGCAAAATAATAGGTGAGGTCCTCTGCGATTTCGCCAGTCTGCAGCTGTGTCTGTCCAACGTAAGGCTCTTTTAATCCCATGTCCTTGATCACACTCAGAATCCCGCTTCCCACGGCGCCGCCCACATCCAGCTTTCCAAGTCCGTTCGGCGGCAGCATCACCTGCGGCGCTAACGCAGTCCCCTTGACATTTGCCTTCGCATCTGCCGTGACAGCAAGTCCGCGCACCGGTCCATCACAATGAATCTGCATTGTCAGCACGTCCTTCTCCCCCTTGAGCATACTGCCCATCATAGCGCCCGCTGTCAGCAGACGCCCCAGTGCAGCCGTGATCACAGGGCTAAGCTCATGAACCCGCCGCGCCTCCTCCACCAGCGCCCGCGAAGTCATCGCAAAGGCTCTGATCTGTGCATTTGCCGCCGTTGCACGCACGATATAGTCTTTCATACGCATTCTCCTTATATCCTTTATTCCTTCATTTTTTCCTGCGCAACACAGTAAATCCGCTCGCTCTGCGCGGTCACTTCCCCCAGTGTGTCGGCATCATACGCCCTGACAAATGACAGTCCGGCGCGCCCCAGCAGCGATTTTATTTCTTCTAATGTATATCCCCGCTGGAAATGCACCTCCTGAAACCTAGAAAAAAGTTCCAATCCGCGCTCTGACCTTTCCCGGTTTTTGACAAACACTGTCAGATCATACTCATTGATACCGCCCTCCGGGTCGAAATAATTCTCCCAGATAAAGCTGCAATCCTCACGGTTTTCCGCAATCACGCTGTCGCCAATCACCGTCTCATACTTGTATCTCGTGTTGAAATCAAAGAAGAAAATCCCTTTGGGGTCAAGATAATTGCTGACCAGACGAAAACATGCCGCCAACTCCTCCTCCTCCAGCAGATAATTCAGGCTGTCGCACACACTCACCACTGCCCGCACCGTCCCATACAGCTCAAAGGAACGCATATCCTGCCGTAAATACAGGATATCCTGCCCCGACTGCGCTCTCTTGTCACAGGCAATATTGAGCATTTCCTCCGAGCAGTCCACGCCGATCATGTCATACCCCTTTTGGGCGAGAAGCTCCGTCAGTGTCCCCGTACCGCAGCCCAGCTCAAGCAGCAGACCATCGCAGATACCATATTTTTGAAGCTCATGTACGACATTCTCACACCACTGCCCGTAGGGCGTCTCATCCATCAGCAAGTCATACACGCCGGCAAATCCTGTATATGCTTCCATATTTTCATATTCTCCAAACGTCTCTTATTTTCAAACTTTTCTTATTTTCAAAATTTCCTTACGCTCCTAATTTTAGTGAAATCAGGAAACCGACCGCAAGCAGCACAACACCTGTGAGAATCTCCACTATACCGATGGCGCCCACCTGCATCATAATCAGAATCGCAAACGGCGATGCCACGATCAGGCCGATAATCGCCCAGTAGGTCACGAGCGGATACTTTTTTAACATAAACTCAATCAGCTTTGCCACTGCGACAACGCCGACCACCACGCCGATGCCAAACGGCACCAGCACGACAAAGGTCTCCAGCATCGCCGTGATGTCAAAATTCTTGAGCGCATTGATAAAATCGTTAATCGTATCAATAATTGTATTGTAATAGCCAAGAATCATCATAATCATAGAGCCGCTCACGCCGGGAATCACCATCGTAGCCGCCGCAATAATGCCGACGCCAAAGAGCTTGATCACATTGACCACGCTAAAAGAGATATCTGCGCTCGCGTCACCGCCCTCCCCGACAAGGGCAAAGCCGACCACCATGACAAAAAACAGCACAAACGCGAGAATCTGCGGAATCTTGATACTGTTGCCCTTCACCTTGCCATAGATGACAGGCAGACCGCCCAGAATCAAACCGATAAAAAACAGATTGGTCTGCAACGGAAACCGCGGGAACAACACTTCTGAAAATATTTTTGCAAAAATGGCAATTGACAGCAGCATGCCTATTCCAATGGGAACCAGCAGCGCAATGGCCTCCTTCATGCGCTTGATAAAATGCGTCAGCACCAGAATCAACCTGTCATAAATGCCCATTGACACCATCATGGTTCCGCCGCTCACGCCCGGAATCACATTCGCAATGCCAATGACCATTCCCCTCAAAATATTTACGATAAACTCTTTCATCATTAAAGCTATAATCCTTTCTTAATTGATATTATTTTTTCATAATAATCATGTTAGATACTGTTCAAGAAATGCAAACAGCCTGTCCATCTCCTCGTCTGTCCCGACCGAAATGCGCAGATAATTGGCAATGCGCGGCTTATTCCAATGCCGCACATAAATCTTGCTGGCACGCAGCGCCTCAAAAATCTCCTGCGCTGGAACGGTTTTGTGCGCGGCGAAAATAAAATTGGTCTTGGAATCACCAAACACAAAGCCAAGTCTTGCAAGCTCTTTTTTCGCGCGCTCTCTCGTCGCGACGACCTTGGCAAGATTCTGCCTGAAATACGCCTCATCTGCCAGTGATGCCACCCCTGCGGCTATCGTGAGCGCATTCATCGTATACGAATTAAAAGAGAATTTCACATCCTTTAGATATTGAATCAATTTTTGACTGCCCATCGCATAGCCGATGCGCATTCCCGCCAGCGCGCGCGACTTCGAGAACGTCTGCACCACAAGCAGGTTGTCATATTTTTCGATCAGCGGCACACAGCTTCTGCCGTCAAAGTCCACATACGCCTCATCTACAATGACCACCACGTCCTGATTTGCCGCGATGATCTCCTCGATCACTGCCAGCTCTGTCATGACACCTGTCGGCGCATTGGGATTTGCGAGGACAATGCCGCCGTTTGGCTTCATATAATCTTCTTTTTTGATACAAAAATCTTCGTCCAGCGGCTGACATTCATAGGGTATCCTGTACAAGTCCGCCCATACATCATAAAAAGAATACGTAATATCCGGGAACAAAACCGGCTTCCCGGAATTAAAAAATGTCAGAAAAGACATGGCTAACACATCATCAGAGCCGACGCCGACAAACACTTGTCCGCGGTCTAATCCGTACTGCTTTGCAAGCGCACTGGTAAGCGCAGACACATCGGGGTCTGGATACTTGCGCAGCACCTCACAGTCAAAGTTCTGTATCACTTTCTCAACGCCCGGCGCCGGGGGATAAGGATTTTCATTCGTATTCAGCTTGATCACGTCCTGCTCTTTGGGCTGTTCTCCCGCCACATAGGGCACTACCTTCCGTACATGATTTTCCCAGTTCTTCACAATCTGTCACTCCTTTTTTTGTAAACAACAACATCTTCATCATAACAAATTTTGGAAGTTTATGCAATGTCTGTTGACTCCAAAAGAATTTCATTCTAGTATTAAAATATAGTATATTTTTCCATGAATCTGAAATCCTTATACTAAAGCGGAGGTTCAATATGTATTATCTCAAGATTTTTGTCAAAACTTTTTTGTCGCTTTTTGCCATAATGCGCGTCACGGGAATGTCCACGAAAAATCCGTGCTCGCTCATTTTGTTCCTGATTTTGCTGTATGTATTTAAAAAGCTGCACAGCGACCGGATTGAGAGCCATATCCTTTCCGGGGATATGACCCTCTCTGTGCTCGTCAGCGTGCTGTTTAGCAGCTTTACGCTGGCGGCGGCGTATCAGACCATCTTAGGCGGCATGTCGAGCGGGCTGTTCTGCGCAGGCATTCTGCTGCTGACAGGCGCAGGACTTTTTATGATCTACTATTATCTAACCATCTGGTTTTTGCAGGCGGCATCAAGTGTCACGCTCACTGGATCCGGGTACTCCTACGCATGGATTCCCTATCTGGCAGCGCTGGTCTGCCTGTTGTGCTGGCTGCCCTATTTTCTATATGAGTATCCCGGCGTCATGACGCCTGACAGCATCAACCAATATGCGCAGGTCATTGGCGCCTATGAGCTGAGCAACCACCACGCCATCGTGCACACGGCACTGATCGGCATGTTTTACAATCTCGGGCTTTCCGTCACAGGAGATGCGCATACCGGACTTGCGCTGTACACGCTCGCACAGATGATATTCATGGCGCTTGCCGCCGGCTATGTCGTGCGGACACTGCAAAAAGCGGATATCATGATGCCTGTGCTGCTCATCACCATAGGCTTTTATGCACTGATGCCCTACAATGGCGCCTTTGCCGTCACGATGTGGAAGGACATTCCATTTGCGGGCTGTATGACCATCTTCTGCGCGGCCTTGATGCGGTTTCTGCTGCGCGGCAGTTGTGCCTCCTCCGCCGACGCTGTCCCCAAACTGCTAATCAGCGAATATTTTACGCTGCTGCTTCCCTATGTGCTGTCAGGCACACTGCTCTGCCTGCTGCGCACAAACGGCTGGTACGCTTTTGTCGTGTCTGTGCCGCTGATTCTGCTTGTCTACCGCAAGTGGCTTAAAGTCATGGTGCCTGTCCATCTCACCATACTGGCGCTTGTATTATTCGTCAAATATCCGGTGATGCATGTATATGAAATCCCACAGGCGGACTTTGTGGAATCCCTGTCCATCCCCGTGCAGCAGATTGCCCGCGTCATTGCAAACGGGGAATCGCTCACGGAACACGAGGCGGCTTATGTCGATCAGTTAATGGATGTAGAGCAGATTGCGGCGGCGTACCAGCCTGATTGTTCCGACAACATCAAGAACCTGATCCGTCAGAAGGGAATCCGCACGCTCGAGGCGGACAAGGACGAATTTTTCAAAATATGGCTCTCCATCGGCATCGCGCATCCTAAAGCTTATTTTGACGCGTATACAGCGCAGACAAATGGGTACTGGTATCCCGATGTCGCCTGTGAGGTCGGTCTTGCGGACGGCATCTATCCAAATGAGTTTGGCCTTCGCTGGCAGCCCCTGATCCGCGGAAATGTTATTATCAAAATAAAAGAACTCCTGTTCAAACTCCCTGAGATGATTCCTTTATACGGGCTGTTATGGAGTATGGGCTTTCTGCTGTGGGCACTGATACTGCTCGGAGCACTCGGGCTGCGCATGGGTAAACCCGCAAGCGCGCTGGTCTGCCTGCCCGTTCTACTGCTGATGCTCACCTTATGCATCGCAACCCCTGTCGCCGCCGAGTTCCGCTATGCGTATGCCGCCTTCTATGCGCTGCCGCTGCTGATTGTATCGCCTTTTATTTGAAATCTTTTGCGGCATACTTCCTCTGCATGGAGCTGTGCATAAAAACATGGACTTGCCGGAAAATGCGATAACATTCCGACAAGTCCAGCACGCAGAATCATATGCTTTTCTAATAAATCACTTCCACATGCTCAATCTGGTTTTGATTGATGTCAAACGCGATAATATTTTCATTGGTTCTGTGATGCGTCATATAATATCTGCCCTCGATTTGTGTAATATAATACGGCGTTCCGCCCGACACGCCAAACTGGTCATAAATCTCCTCATAACTTCCGTCGGAGAGCTTCTCAAGACGGTCCGTCCTGAGTATGGTTGCATCGTCCTGATTCTCCTGATTGTCTGTCGATATGGTAATATAGTAAAAATCCCCAATCTTCACAAGCTGTACCATGCCAGCCGCCTGATCTGCCACTTGGTATTCCTTCAATATATCAAACCCGTCACGGCTGCTGTTGAACGCGGCTTTGATAATCTTCTGGTTGTTATGTCCTGACACAAAGTAAATCCCGTCCTCCATCACCGTAAACGAACGCACATAAACCCCATATAATTCATCAATTTTCAGAATTTTATCCACATAGAGCGGATAAATCCCACGCGCATCTGGGTGCTCTGCCTTTTTGATCAGATACATTTCACCCGTGATGGAGCTCCATGCCATAAACACCTGATTCTTGGCATCGTACTGTACATAATGCGGGCGCATTCCGATGTTTTCGAGCGTCTGGGTATGCACATAGCCGTCGTCGGTTCTCTGAAATGCCAGCAGACGGTTGTTTTCCGTGTCATCGGCAAGAAGCATAACGCCGTCCGAAGCGATCGTATGCGCATAGTGGACTTCGTTTGTCAGTACACGCCACTGACTGAGCGGATCTGTCAGATTTTGATTGTAAATAATCTGGTTGTGATAACAGTCTGCGATAAAGTACGTATCTTCTACTTTCGTGATGTAGGTTGCCACATTTAATGTGTCATATGTGTTTTTCCCGCCGTTTGCCACAAGCTCGGAGAGCATTCCTTCATAAACTGCCTCCTCTGCGGGGCGGCTTTCCTGTGTCTCATCACCGATGTGAACCTGCACCGCGCGCTGCTCTGTGCAGGCGGGTATCAGCAGTACCGCTGCAAGAAGAAGCGCGGCGGCTGTACTTTTTTTCTTCATGTGTCTAAACCTCTTTGATCTATGTCTTTTGTCTAAATCTTTTGTCTACTCTTTTATCTAAAACTCTTTTTTGATGGTATTAAAAGACCAGCTTCTCCTGCCCAATCACTTCGAACTGGGCGCTCACGAGCAGCTCCTCCTCCGTGCCGCGCAGATGCTCTCCGCGTAAATACTGCATACCGCCGCGCAGCTTCGACGCGACAAGATTGAGCACATAAATATTGTCAAACCGTTCATAGATGGAAGAGCCGCCCAGCCCTGAAAAACAAATGAGCTGCGTGTTCATCTTGTCTGCCATATCCATCAGGGGCTTGAGCAGATGCGCGGCATTGGTCTGGGCAAAGGGATTGTCCATGACAAGCACCTTGCCCTCGTTGCGGTCTGCAAAGATGTCCGTCTCGTCGCGGCGCATATAATACAGCAGACTGGAAAGAAGGACAAATGCAGTCAAAAATCCCTCACCGCCAGAGTTTTTTGCTGCCTGTGCCCAAGTAATCGGATACTCGCGCTGTGCCTCGATTTTATATAATTTTATTTGTACATTGCCAATTCCGACAATGCTGTCATAAAGGTTGCGCGTCGTGATTCTCGTGCCAAAATATTCCTGCGGATTCTCATTTTTCTCCAAGATCTCAATCCCCTTCGCTGTCAGCTCATCGAGGAAATCGCCCAGTTTTAAACGGTACATTCCCTCCTGCTCTGACCAGTCCGGAAGCTGTAATCTTAACATCTTGACCGGCTTTTCCCGAATGGTGATGGTTGAATTGCTGTCAATCTGTCCCAGATTGCGGTGCACGTCTTGGCAGTACTCCCCCAGCAGCTCTGTGATGCGCGAACGCTCCTTCTCCACAAGGGAAATGTCCACTGCAAGCTTTTCCATCTGGCTGTCATAAGATTGCAGCGTCGTATCAAGCTGTGCCAGCGTCAAGACCGCATTGTCCGTCAGAGAAAGCATGGAATCAAGCGGTTTTCTGTAATAATCCTCTTGGTAAATATCCTTTTGCATCAGCTTGTAGAGACAGGCGGTCAGCCGGCTCTTTTTGTGCGCACACGCTTCTTTCAGATTCCTGTAATCGCGCAGCAGCCGTCCTTGGAAATCGCGCAGCTCTTTGGTGCCGAGCAGTGAGATATCCGTCTCCCACTGCGGCTCATGGCGGCACACAAAATCCTCATACGCCGCGAGGGTACTCAGATTTTCGCCCAGTGCCTTCAGGCGCTGGTCCACCTTTTTGATGTCCTCCTCGATATTCTGGAGGCGAAAGTGCAGTTGATTGACTGCCGACGCAAATTCTGTCGTTTTGATTTGGTCTTTTGCAAGCGGCTCCTCCGTGCCGCACTTTTCAAGCATATCCTTCTTTTTGGCACTGATGCGGCTTTGGCAGACGGCTGTTTCCTTGTCCTCCTCATTCCACTGCCTGTCTTTGAGCTTCCATTTACTGCGCCTGTCCTCGAGAAGTATTTCTTGGTGTGTCTCCTCCTTCTCATCATAGATGAGCCCCGCCCAGTCCTGTTCTGCAAGGCGGTATTTTTTGGAAAGCCGTTCGAGTTCACTTTGCTGTCTGTTCAGTGTTACAGCAGTTTTTTGCAGCTGCTTTTCCAAATCCTGCACCTGCATGGACATTTTGGAGGTAATTGCCTCAAACCGTGCCTCTTTCTCATGTATGGACGCCGGCAACGGGATTTCTTCTGATTTTGATTCTGATTCCACAGCAGGAGACGCTGCCGTGCGGTATGGCTCATAAACGCTGCACTTCTTTTTATAGTCCAGATTTCTTCTGTCAAGCTCTGCCAGCGCGCGCTCAATACTTTTCATGCGCTCCCTGCCTGCCTCGGCTGCATCTTTGACAAGTTTGCGGTTCTGTTCGTGCCGCTCCTTTTCTTTTTGGCTGCGATTCATCAGCGCCATACATTCTACATAGCTTTCATATTCCTTGCAAAACAGGGCGAAGGCTTTCTCACGTTTTTGCAGCTTTTCGATCAAACGCTGTTCGGCGGCAATCGTGGCTGTCAGGCTGCCGACCAGCTCCTCATTCTTCTGGGCATCTGCCCTTAATGTGTGCAGCGTTTTGGTGAGCGCTTCTAACAAATCTTTCATTTCTGACATCTGTGTCATGTTTTTGTCGTATATTTCCCGCGTGAGCCTTTGATTTTTCAAGCGCTCCCTTTTTTCAAAATACTCCTCATACTCCTTTTTGCGCGTCGCGGTCTGTTTCCTTTTGTCCTGTAACTGCTGTTCCTTCTCCGCTGCCAGCCGGCGCAGCGCGTCCTCGTCAAGCAGCTTTTCATTAAACCACATCAGGAAATGTACGTCTTGCAGCGCGAGCAGTCCGCCTACCTGTGATGCCATGCACGCCTCAAGCTGCTCGCGCAGTATGATGGGCACTGGAAAGGAGGTGTAGACTTCCCTGTCGTGTGCAGCAAGCGTGTTCAAATCCTGCTTTGACAAAACCAAGGCATATGGCAGAAACGGCTGTCTGCGCACAATCTCCTCATTTTTCTGCGCGGAGTAACCATTTTTGCGCAGCCAGTCCATGCCGTAAACGATGTTGATGTCGAGTCTGCCAAACAGCGAAAGCAGCTCTTTTGGCAGTTCGAGCACTTTTCCCTGCGTGATGCGCACATACTCCTTTTGCAGCGTGTCCTCCTCTTTTTCCAGCATACGTTTTGCCTGCTCGCACACGGCAAGTTTCCTGTCGGCAGCGGCAAGAAGCTTGTCCATATTCCACGGCTCACTTTCAGAAAGATCGAAGTAGCGCATCATGACAAGGCGTTCTGCAAACTCCTGCTCTAATTCTGTATGCTCCTGTTCCAGCTCCGCCAGCATAAACTCCTGACGGATTCGTTCCTGCTGCCGGTCCTCGATATCGCGCAGCAGGGACTTTTGCCGTTCGTTTGCCTCGTCGAGCTGCTTTTTGTGCGCAGTACAGCTTCTTGTGTGCTCCTCCAGCTCCTTTTGATACTGCCTGCCTTTGATCTCCAAAAACCCCGGCTCGTATTCGCCCACAATATTGCGGACGAACGTTTCCTGAAATTCCTCCTGAAAGCTGTCCTCAATGCGGCCAAAACCATTCATTCGTTCCTTGCAGGTACTGATTTGTGTGATGAGCCCGATTATCGTGTTGTCCAGCCACTGCTGCCTGTCCAGAAACTCCTGCTGCTTTTGTGCCTCCTGCTGATACGCGCTCTCATTCTGCTGAATCTGTATTGCAAGCCCGGCGGCAAGCTGTTCATAATACATGCAAAGCGTATTTCCAAGCGCCCTCCGTTCAGGTTCGAGCTGCCCCTCCCCCTCATGCAGCACCTTGAGCCGTTCTTTGAGAAGGCGCTCGTCCTGCAGGAGCTCCTGAACCTGCGCGTTCTGCTTCGACAGCTCGATTTTGTGCAGCAGCGTCTCGATTTGCTGTGTCTCCTCCTCCAAGGCGTCACGCTCCATGCCAATCATGTCACGGTTGCCCACATGAAACAAAAGCGTATCCGTCAGGCATTGTATTTCATAAGAATATTTTTCATACTCGATGCGCGCTAGCTCATCGGAACAGGAGTTCTTGTCGTCAAGCAGCGCGTTTTTCACGTCATTCTGCGCTGTCTCCATGCGCGCTAGCTCAGTGCGAAAACCTGCAATATTGTTTTCCTGCTCCCCCGCCGCGTCCGTTGCAAGCTTGTACTCCTCGGCGCAGGCGGCAATCTCCACCGCGTCCTCCTTAAACTGGCGAATGGTATTTCTGCGCTCGATCTTCGACTGGTTTGCCTTGTAAGAAATGATGTATTTCTCTATGATGCTCTGAAATTCCTTCATGCGGTCTTTTTCTTTGTTGAGTTTGCTCTCCACCACATCCAGAAACCACTTTTCTATGAGTCCTTTTTCATCGCGGCAGTCCGAAAAAAGCTTAGAGAGCCCCGATTCCTCCAGATTAATCTTTCGAATAATATTTTCCCACTCCCTGTAATAGATCTGGTACTCTGCAAGCTTCTCAAAATACTGTCTGTACTGGGCGCTGTTGTTCATGTCATAACAGAAAAATTTAAGTGCGTGGTCTTTCTTGTAGGTCTCAAAAAGCTGTCTGCACTCGCGGTAGCTTTTTAAGACAAGCTCTTTATTCTTTTTCTCAACCACGGGCATATGGTAAAGATCCTGCGCACATCTGCCGCTGTACTCACAGATGAAATTGACCATCTCAAGACGGTTGTCCTCGTCCTCCTCTGAAAGCTGGCTTCTGCGCACCATCATGCCCGCCAGACAGTAGCCCGCGCCGCGGTCCAGCTGCCACTCCACCATGATAAAAGTCGGTTTGCTGGTCGTAAAGTAGCTCTCAAACGGTCTGTCCTTCGCGTCCCAGAACCGCCTGTGTACAAACGGGGCGGTCATCATCTGCACCAGCACAGACTTGCCGCCCCCGTTCTGCAATGACATCAGCGTACTGCGCCCCTGCATCTGGAAGATGTCGTCGCTGACGCGCATAGTATTGTTGTTATAGTTCAGATTAATCAATCTCACTGCGTTTATTTTACTCATCGCCGCCTCCCTGGCTGTCTCCCGATAATATTTTACAGAGTCTCTGGTAATTATTTTGATTCAGCAGTTTCCAGTCCATCAGGTTGTCGAGCTTCTTTGTTGTCTTGAGCATCTCGTCCTCCTGAACATATTCTATTAAGCCCTGATTCTCGAGAAACACAAAAATATGGTGAAGAAATCCCTCCTTTGTCGTGCGTGCCCGCGAGCCGCGCTCATCGGATTTGAGCGACTCATATGCCTCCTGCATATTGCGGAAAGCCAGCCCCTTCTTTTCCTCCTCCTCGTCGGAGGTGTTCTCAACACCATTTTTGAGACGATCCGTCACGCAGTTTTGCAGCTCTCCTACACGAATATAATCTCTGGACTTGGCACTTGCGCCCTGACCGTCGTAAAATTCTGACAGCAGTGTCAGAATCACAAACTGCGACAGATAAAAATCCTTGTCTGTACCGCCCGATTTACAGAGTATTTCCTTTAATTTTGCCTTCGAAAAGCCCAAGAAAACATTCTCCTCTTTTGGAATCAGATAAATCACGTCGCCGTACCGCTCAATGCTGCTGCGCGCCTCCTCTCCCTGACTCTTGACCAGAAGCTGCACCTGCTCATTTTCCACATATGCCCTGTAAAGCCCGGTTGATGCCTCCTCCCGCAGCTCAAAGTGCTCAAGAAGGTAATAAAATATCTGCTGGCTGAGGCGTATTTCTTCTATTTCGTATGCCATTTTCTCCTCCTATAGTTTCTTCTGCTCAATGCGGATCACAACATTTGTACACCGGATTGTCCGTTCGTTTCCAGAAGCGTCCGGCACGCGCTCAAACGCGACCACCGTTCCATCGTGCATGCGCTCTGTGCAGATTTTCTGAATTACACTCCTGTCTTTGCCATTTCCTGCGTGTTTCTCTGTCAGTGAGAGCAGCATGTCATTTAATTGAAAATCGTTTGCCTGTTCGGTAATAAACTCACTTTTTTCTTTTCGCAGTGTCTCGATGCAGATTTCACGGTTTTTCATCAGTTCCACCATAATCTCCTTGAACACATCAATAGATGGAATGCAGATTTCCTGCGCCGCCCGATTTTGTTCCAACAGCCCTTTTAGTTCGCTCATGGACAGGCTGCCTTTGTCGAGTGCTGCATCTATAATGAATGCCAGACTGTTCTCATATTGCTGGAGTCTCTTTTTCTTTTTGCGTTCCAACTCCTCCTGCCACTGTCTCTCGTCAAAGTCAAGAAGCTCTGCGGTGTCCTCCTCCGCCTTTTTCCTAACAGGGCGCTGCAGCTCCATACATTTGTTTAGATTGTAGATTTTGGGAAGCTGCTGGTGAAACAGCGGTCTGAAAAAAAGATCAATATTTTCCAAATACTGCGGCTGCTCTAAGAGCTTGTCATAGAGTTCTGTCCGAATGGAGAACCGCTGAATCAGCGACATCTGGGCAAGTGACTGCAATTCCCTGTCATACAGTAATTTCAAATCAAAATGCAGGTTTAAAATCTTCTGGTGCTCGTCGAGCGAGCGGTTCAGATAGCGTTCAATACTGCGCAGGTTTTCCAGTTTTTCCTCCTCCTTGGCATCTAGCTTGCGCACATTGATATTCTGCTGTTCGAGCTCAGATGCCCTGAGCCGGACCATCTCGCGGTATCCTGTAAACTTTTCCTTCGTGTCACCGATGGTTTCCATATTTTCCAGCATCAGCGCCTCATAGTCTGCAACTGAATAACTCAGCGCATTGCGCCGCACGCGCAGCATTGCCTCCTCTATTTTCTGAAGCTGTATCCGCATATAATTAAATATGTTCTTGACTTCGTCAACTGCTTTGTCATAGCTCTGCTTTTCCAGATGCATCTTAAAGATCATCTCATGGATTGTGAGCTTCATATTGTTCTCGATTTCAAGCGTGGACAGCATCAGATTATAGCCGTCCTCCGTCAAATGATAGGTGGTGCGCCTGACCCCCTCCTCCACATAGACGACACGATTTGCAATATAGCTGATATTCATGGATTTGTATATCCTGCTGTCGAAATCATACCCCTCAAAGTACATCGCTCTGCCCTCGTTGGACAGAATCACGTTCACCACAAAATCCCCAAGCTTCTTGCAGTCGTCATAGGACATGCTTTTCTGAAAATAACTGGCATTGAGGGTATCAATGTACGCCCCTATATCGTCCATCGTGCAGTGCACTTCCCGCAGGGACTGCTCCATAATATACAGCATAACCGCAAAAATCACATTAATCTGTTCGTCCGCCTTCATAAATCCGTATTGCTTCCACGTCTGTTTTGCCATGCTGTTTTGCAGAAGGAGTGCGTACATGCCGACATGCTTCATTCTTTTGGAAAACTGCTTTAAAAATTCATACTGCATTTTTACTCCTTATACTGTACATCAGTTGACTGCATATCCTCTATATTCAAAATCTCCTGCGGAATATATCTGCCGCATTCCAGTATTTCTTTGATGTTGTCCTGCTGTGCCTGTGAAAACTGGCTAAAAAACACATGATCAAGTTTTCGGTTCTGCCCCTCCTTTGTCCTCGGAAGGCAGTCTATGCCAATGCACTTTGCCTTTGCAAGCATCTGCACATAGGCATTTTTAAAAACCGCAATGTCATACTGTTCCCCATACTCCGCCGCAAAATGTTCATAGATGCCAATTCCCTCATAGTCCAGATCACCAAAGTAAAGAACCGTGTTCTCCGGCGCTGTCATGTAGGGCTCACCGCTGAGTTCCAAATCAGAAAATGCCGCAATGATTCCTTTTCCCGCACCATATATCAACGTGCCGACCGGTTCCCCGCAGATTGTCCGCAGCGCGCTGTCCGTCCTGTTTTTACCAGATGCACTTCTCAGCGGCTGGCTGCCCATCAAACACCTGCGCATACTGTAAAACGTATCTTTATTTTCGATGACCAGCAGTTTTTGCGGTGTCTGCCGCGTCGCACAATAATACGCAACCGGCTCGGTCGTTCTGTAATAATTTAAAACCCCTGTCTCTAGTCCGCAGCGCTTTAAAATCTTTTTTCCCTGCTCCTGCTTCAAGAACTTTTCCCGGTGCCAGATGTCAAAGCTGCGCTCATTTTCTGACATTTGTGTCATAAAATTGCCCTGTTTGAGATAGTCATTTAGCAGCAGCACCCAAGGTCTGTCCTCAAGGTACTGGCTGATGTGCGCGCGGTAATAGTCTGTCGAAATCGACGGCACCAGCGCATAGTTTAGTTCATTTAGATAGCTGGACATATCCTGCTTTTCTTCTATAATCCAGTATTCCTTGTATAAGGCTGGCGATTTTCCATTGGTTCCTGACGCTTTTACCGGCTTTATTTTGTTGTCTTGAAGCAGCGCGATGATTTTGGCGTAAAGCGCTTTGTATTCGGATATGTTGTATTTTGCCGAAAGGGCATCGAGATGTATTTTTTTCATAAAATCATGCTAATCTCTTTCTGTTTTAAATACGCCGCCATCTTCTCCCGAATCTTTGCAAACTGCGCATTGGTCTGTGGCAGCTCGGACTGAAAATTCATAAGCTGGTCCAAGTACCCCTGCTCGGACACCAGCTTGCAGCTTATGGGATAGACCAGCTCATACACCAGTGAAATGTGGCCAACCACATTGTCAACAGGCGTCTTTTTCAAGCTTCGAAGCACTGCGTGCTCCTCATAAAATGCCTGCATAACCTCCTGTGTCACCTGACAGTGTTTGAGCTCATACGTGGTCACGTTGTAAATCTCCTCGAGCGGCACGATAATATTAACCTTTAGAATATCAATTTTATCTGCATCGCGCAGCAGGTCTGCAAATTTTTTCTCCCGCGCCGTATACTGCGCAGGCACGCGGTACGCGCTGTGGCACCGCACTGCCTTTTCGAGCAGTTCATCCTCCGAAGCATCCTCGATGTAATCTCTGATTTTTCCTTCTTTGAATAAAATATCTGCGCCAAACTCTGCATGGTCGATGGACTGCGCATCCATAAATGTGCCATATCGCCTGAGCTGCTCAAAACGACCGACATCGTGCAGCAGCCCTGTCAGCCACGCTAGTTCTGTCTCGTCCTTGTCAAAACCTGACTGCACTGCAATCTGCTGGCAGAGACTGCTTACCCTGTATGTGTGATCTATTTTCAGTTTTACTTTTTCGTCGTTCACGTCATAGTGACTGGTATAGTCCTGAAATGCTTTGATCGCCCGCTGTCTGTTCATTTTCATGTTCAAATATTCTCCTTCTAGCACAATACGCTAATACCAATACCGGTCCCAGCGCCTGATCACTTTTTCTGCCGCCGTCATGTCCAGCCCTGTAATCCTGCTGAGTGCCTGTACAGCCAGCAGCAACTCAATGTTCATCACCAGATCATTGACTGGCTCTAAATGCGCTTTTAAATAGACCGTCCCGTGAATGGTCACATACTGCTGCCTTTCCCGCCGTCTTTTCTGGAAAATCACCGCCGCTGCGCTGCCTGCAAGCAGCATCATGCCTGCTAAAACCGCAAGGCACGCTCCCTTTGCTGCCTTTTGGCAATACGCAATATCAGCCTCCTCAATAAAATACGGAAGGAACTGTTTCATCTGTGATTCGTCTATCTGTCTGTCAGACGGCTCAGGTTCGTAATATCCAGATTTTTCCAGCCATGTGAGAAAACGCCGATATTGATTTTCATCCATTTTTTGAACAAATCCTTCTATATTAATGGGCTCCCCTAAAACTTGTTCCTCCTGCTTCAAAAAGTCATCCTCCCAAGGATTTCCCATAACAATCCTCATTGGCTTTACGTCATGCTTAGACCGCACAGCCAGCTTGCGAAAATCCTCCTTTCTGCCCCTTGTCTCCCGGATTCCCATATAGAAAGTCTCCTGCGCAGTATCAATTGGCAGCACAAAATAAAACGCGGTATCCTGAATACCGTTGTCGTATGTATACGAATAACTTCCGCCTAACACTCGAACTGTTCCTCTGACGACATCGAGCTCCTCAAGCTGCGTCAAATCACTCGAAGATGAAAACAAGTCAACCGGCTCGCGAAATGCCGCCATCCAAATGCGCCATTCCCCAAAGCACCAAAACATAAACTCCAAAAGCAAAATGCTGATTCCAGCGCACGATGCAACAACCACGAGCATCGTCTTTAACGTTCTTCGATACATCTCTCTATGATACTCCTGTCCGTGTCTTTTTCTGCATCCGCAATAGGCTTATAATGAGCATGTCCACCTCGTTCTCCTGAAAAATGCCAAGTGGCGTATCAAATTTTTCCGAGCCGTCTGACATCACAACACGGTTGACTTTAATCCGCAGTTTCGTTTTTCCCAGTATCAAAATAAGCTTCACACCTTTCGAAAAAACATGGTATTTTAAACGCATACAGTTCCAGTCAACCGGCAGAACATTTCTGCAAATCAATGCGCCATTCCGTGCAGTATAAGAAATAATGACCAGATCTTTCTCGTTAAAGCCCACAATATATGGATAATAGTTCGCCGAATATCTGCCTGTCGATATCCTGTTGCCCCCTGCCACATATGTATAATCCCCATAATATTCCTTCATCACAATCTGCATAAAATCAAGCATGCGCTGTTTGTCCCTGCCCGTGCTTCGCTGCGCTGCCATATATCTTTTTTCATTCGCATTCACAAACAGCCCGCCAGCGATCAGCAGTGCGTATGGTCCGCCGACGATGAGCATTCCCAACAGCATAATCAAACTATCTTTACTGCCCATCTGACACCGCCTTCTGATAAGCAGCCTCCGTCTTTTCATCAAACAGCACCCATAGAACCTGCTCAAACAAATCTGGATTTTCCTGCAAAAACTGCCGGACCGTTCCTATCGCAATTTTTGCTGCCCGCTCGACTGGAAATGCATAGATCCCTGTAGAAATAGAAGGAAAGGCAATCCTTTTGATCCCATGCTCTGCTGCCAGTTTGAGTGAATTATGATAACAGTCCGCAAGCAGCCTGTCCTCGTTATGGCTTCCGCCGTTCCAGACAGGTCCAACCGTGTGAATAATATAGCTGCATGGCAGCCGGTATGCTTTGGTCAGCTTCGCCTGTCCTGTCTTGCAGCCGCCAAGCAGACGGCACTCAAACAGCAGCTCTGGTCCTGCTGCCCTGTGTATCGCCCCGTCAACGCCTCCGCCGCCAAGCAGGCTGCTGTTTGCAGCATTGACAATGGCGTCCACATTGGTAAGTTTTGTAATATCTCCCCTCACAAGCTGTATCATTGGCTCTCTCCTCTACATTTTGTTTTTCTAAACAGTCGCTTTATGGCTATCTTCAAAATCTCTTGCATCGCATATCCGATAAAAATCTGAATATCCCAGCTTTTCTAAGATCGCTTCCCCATCTCTGATTTCAACCTCTCCCACATCTGTGTCCTGACAGCAATGTGCAAAAACATACTTGATTACCTGCGCTGCAAAAAAGGGTCTGCACAAATTCATCACTGCCTGTTCTCCGCTATCTTGGCAGAGTGTCCCTCTATACAAGTATGCATCCAGCTTCATCTGTGGCTCATATTTTGTAAAATAAACTCTAATTTTGAACCGCTGGTTTTCTTCTGGCACAAATACATAATAAGAATACGGATAATTGGAAAAATCCATATCGTCATACATGTAATTCCACCGATAACGTCTACCGTCCACCGAAATTCGTCTCAATTTTCCCCGTTTCATTGGAACTTCCTTCCCTGCTGATTCTGTATTTTTCATTATAATTGCATTTGGCGCATATGACAACTATAATTCTTTTATATTTTTGCTTTTATTTTTATCTGTACTCTTTTCATGCCGGCCTCTGATTTTTTCACTGGGAAATACGTGTGCAATGAAAGAAAAAAGCAGAAGCTTCCCTGTATGTGCGATGGACACCCACAAGCTTCGCTGGCATCTTTCTTTGGGTACATGTGGACATTTAAGCCGAAAAGGATTATTTTCCCCACACTCGGGCAGCTTTTGCTGCTTATTTCCTCTCCGCGTCCGTGTGCAATCCAGTAGGAGAATGACCTTCTCCCCTACTCCCGCGCCGGGCACCCGCCAGCTTCTGCTGACATGCTTCCTTGGGGTGCCCGTATGCATCAAAAGAGGCATACCCTGTGTACACAAAGATATTCCTCTTTTTGATATTCTTTACTGTAATTGCACCAGACCTATAGATTCTTCAAATTCTTCTATACTTTCTGTCCTAGCTGCTATTTTATGCCATTTACTTAGTAATTCTAAATCCGTCTGCTCCATTATATATTTTCTCAGTGTCTCGGAAGGTTCTCCTAGTTCTTCAAGAAGTTCTAGGACAGCTTCAATTTTTCCTTCAATTTTTCCTTGTTTCCTTCCCTGTGCATTTTCTTTCATCAGCAGTCTTTCAAATGAACTACACATAAGCCTTTCATCTCCTTTCCTGATCTGTTCTATCAATAGCGTACGCTCTTCCTCATTCAGTTTCCTTATTACATTCGAAAACCATGTGATCCACTCATTTAGATCTTCTGTTTCCATTTCCCTGATCCGCTGTAGCAGCTCCGTCATGTTCTCTGTCCATTCTTTCCGTGTCCGCTTTTTGTCTGCAAGAAAGATGTTGTCCACAAGCGTATTGCTCTGTCTGATTTGTGCTGTGTCCAGATTCTTGATTGAAACCAGCACATATTCAAAATCCACAGCATAGTTTCCAAACAGTTCTGTGATAAATTCCTTGTCAATCAGCTCAAGGTCTTTTTCTGTCAGCTCCATCATCCAGTCAAAGGCAATATATTTTTTGATAAAATCAAGAAAATTCTTTTTGATGGAAAAGATTCTCTTGTAGCCTTTGTCGTGCGGGTTGTCTGTTTCCTGTTTTGGAGAATCTGAGTTTTCGTGTACTTTCTGGGTATTCTCTAAGTCTTTTATTGTATTCTTCTTTTCCATTCTTTTGTTTGTCAGACTCCCTTTTATTTTATCTGTTTGTCAGAGATTTATCTTACCGAATATCTGCCGCATAACATTTTTATGGTGCTCAATATTCAATAAAGCAAATCCTTTCTTCTGAAACCATCTTACCATAGTCCTTCTTTTTTTTCAATCTTGTCATGCAACCGCGAATCTCTGATGTTATTTAAGAATGTCTGGAACTGTCTTTTTCTATTAGAATGCCATAAATCTTGTGAAACAGTTCCTCTATTGTCATTGGTCTGTTGACCTATCCATCAGAATCATCTAAGAATTTTCAGGAAAAAACGGAAAACGCTTCGATTACAGTAATTTTTCATTCAACAGGTTTCTATGAAGTTACCGTGTCTCCAAAACCTTATGACCCGCGTAAATACTAGCTTATCAAAACATACAAAAACCTCAGCACTGTTTCTGCTGAGGTTTTAAAGCAGCGCTACAAGGATTCGAACCTTGAAATGACGGAGTCAGAGTCCGTAATATGAATGCTTTTTTATCCTTTATTTCCGGGGTTTTTTCAATAGCCCAAAAGGAAATTGACCTATTGATTGACCTAACGGTTATTGATCTTTTCAATTAGTTGTTTATACAACGCTTCACTAATAAATCTCCTGCTATTTTTCAGAATGTCCAGACCAGAAAATATCTCTTCCCTAGATAAAAGCTTCTGCTCATATGCCTCTAAAAGAATACCGAGAGTTCCCATAACATTAAGCCCCATCTGTACTGCAACTTTTCTTCCTTTTATCTCATCCATTAAAATCAGATCTGCACCTTCGTTATCTGTATAAATAATCGCTTCACTTTCTCCCCTGTCTAATCCTGTAACCCGCTGGAATAAATTAACAGAGGATTCCTGTCCAACCTCAACTTTCGTAATAAAAGTACATTCCTTTATCTGTATAGCTTCTTTTTCAAATGCAGGATTTAAAGTCAACTCATCATATACAGCTTGTGGTATTAACACCTCCTGAAATAAACCATGAAGCAAATTAAGCTGATTGATTTTTAACAGTGATATAACAGGGGTTGCATCCGAAACTACTATCATCTGATTCTCCTTTGTATTGCTTGATATGTTTTGACATCCTCCTCAACCTCTGAAATATCCATATTTAAATAGGGAAGTCCTATTTCATTGTATAATGTAATTAAGTCAAGTTTCCTGATACCAAGAATTTCAGCAGCTCTGCCATGTGAAATTGTCAGATCCTTTATATAAGGATATAGGATTAATGCATTCCGTTTCAACTCTTCCTTTTTATCCTTGCTGTTCACATATATTATCATCTCTTTTGGAACACTGATTTCTATCTTTGCACTCTCCATATTGTTCTCCCTTCTGTCAGATGAATCTTTATAATGAAATTATACACTTTAAACACTCATTCCACAAGAAAGAATTTATCCTTTATCAGACCCCGGGACCATTACAACCTGATGAACCCCGTTTCCTTCCTTAACTTTTTTTCGCACGGCGATATAATACCGTTCTGTTGTAGATTCCAAGTCTCCAATGTATGCTGCAATTTCTTTGACACGCGCACCTTTTTCATACATTCTGGTTGCAAACGTCCTACGGAAAATATGAAGCCCGCCTGATAAATCTTTCAATCCTGCGTTGCTAAATATCGTTACCATCCTATGTTCCAGATTGGTTGCTGTATTAGGATTCCCAGTACGTGTCTTTACGATCAATTCCTCATCACAATTACTGGGACTATGTAATTTTATAAGATTTAAAATGTTTAATGCCTTCTCTGTCAATTTAATTTTTCGTGCTTTTTCATTCTTTGTTGTCCCTTCCACCATCACATATTTATTATTACAGGCATCCATATTATCTCTGTTTTTTGCCATAGACCGACTTTTCTCAATTGTCAGATAGCCTTCCTTCCAGTCAACATCCTTCCAACGCAATGCCAGCATTTCTCCGCAACGCATACCTGTATGTAAGAGCAGCAACCCATACATTCCTGCCGCATACTTCATTTCTCCATTATGAGGATTTATCAAAGACGCCTCCTTTTCAAACGCCTGTTGTTCCTCCACCGAAAGAACATCAACATCAGCTTCATTTGCTGATTTCTGCCACATTTTTTGAATACGTTTCACCAAAGTCGGCTTAATTGGCGCAACTGGATTAAACTCCAATTCCCCACGAATTATTGCCCAATGGAAAGCCGCATTTAATACATCCACCACTTTTTCTATAGATGAGGCTGATAATCTGTTTTCCTGCACTAGTTCTGTCACATGTGTATCTATATCCGCCACTTTAACAGACTGTACTTGCATTCTCCCCAACGGATAATCAGCAATGTGTTTTTCAATGGTACATTCTCTGCGATCAATCGACTTTGCTTTCAGTTCTCCTTGATCCATTTGATAATTCAAATGAATCTGGCACAATTCTACGACTGTAATTCCTGTCGTCATACTTCCTGCCTTTTGCTGTTTGTTCCATGCTGCCTCTTTCTTTTTCATTTCTCTGATACAAGCTGCTTTACTAGATGCAGTTACTGTTAATACTTTACGCCCTCCATTCGGCTTATACCCAACACTTTTTCTGTGAGTTACTGTTCCATCCGAATTAACGGTAAAACTTCCTTCACCTTTTGCATTTCTTTTCTTCTCCATTTTATTCCTCCTAGTATAATAATGATATAGCAACAAGAGCTATAGTTAATAAGTTACAAAGACAAGTCAAACAGATAGCTGAAGGGGAATATTCCTTCCACCATCAGATGCTGTCAATAAAAAGATTTATCATGTCTGAGGTTTCCTTAATGCACCAGACAAAATATTGAGGTATAATCATCGAAGGCAGGATCATTGACGTTTCCTCCTTGGGAACCAGTGGTTTTCCACTGGCCATACCTCTTAGAAAGTCTGTCAGTCCATTCGGTGGTGATTTATGTTTTGGCTGGTTGGGAAGCCCCAGGCTATACCTGTATAAGCCGCTAGGTTGTGTATCCGCCTTTTGGAAATGGATGCCTGCCGGAAAGGATATATACCATGCAATACCAGAAAGTACTTCAGATGCTTAACTGCATACCTTATCTCTCAGTCGGACTTGATGTCGGCGCAGATTTCACCTGGATGTCCATCATGCTCCCCAATGGCACGCTTACCGGTAAGCCGTTTAAGATCATACATTCCGATCCGCAGTCCCGGGAGCTCGCCGTCACAAAAATAAAGGAAGCACAGGAAATGTATTCTCTCAAAAGCCGCTGCTTCCTCGAGTCTACCGGGATATACCACATCCCGCTTCTGTGCTTCCTACATGATAAGGGTTTTGACTGCTCCGTCATTAATCCTATCATTACTAAGAATAGCACAAATTCGAACATAAGGAAACTGCATAATGATAAATTTGATTCAAAAAAGGCAGCAAGGGTTGGGCTTGATGCTTCTCTTAAGACTTCTATCGTCCCTGATGACGAAATCATCGACCTTCGGAACCTGGTGCGCGACTACTATTACTACAAAGATCTGCAGTCTGCTGTTGTCCTGAAACTGAATGCGGAACTTAAGGTGTCCTTTCCCGCATACCTGCAGGTATTCAGCAAAATCACGACACTGACTTCCCTTAAACTTCTTGAATCATACCCCCTTGCTACGGACATGCTTGCCGCAGCAAAGGACGAGATTGTCAAAACAATCAGGGAAACTGCACATTTTGGTGAAAAATATGCCCTCTCCAAATATGAGGCCATTTTTATCGCTGCAGAAGACGCCGCTGTTTTTGGACGTGCACTCCCAAGTAATGCCCTCCGAATCAGGCTGTATATAGAAACTTACCGTGAGTACCAGAAACATCTTGATTCCATACTTGAAGAGCTCCATAAAGCAGTGGATGGATTACAGGGAAAACCGATCCATAACCAGATCTGCCTTATCCAGTCCCTGCGGGGTGTAGGTTTCCTGAGCGCAGTTGTGCTGATTGCAGAAATGGGTTCCTTTGAACTGTTTTCTTCCCCTAAAAAACTTTATGCCTACTTTGGACTGGATCCTGCTGTAAAACAGTCAGGCAAATTCAATGGGGACAGGGTACATATGTCCAAGAGGGGTTCCAGCCTTGCCAGACGCATCCTGCATATGGCGGCACTCAATAACCTTAAAGTTGATAGGGGTACGAAAATGCCCGTAAACCCAGTCATTCATAGTTACTATACCGACAAATGCAGGAGCAAGAAAAAAAAATGTGGCTGTCGGGGCTGTGATGCATAAAATCTGCAACATCATTTTTGCCATGCTCAGGGATAATAAGCCGTTTGAAATGATCACACCACAGGAGCATTGTAAACGCTATGAAGTTGACCATCCTTCAAAACCAGACAATGCAGCCTAAATGCCAGACATAATTTTAAATTTCCACACAGGTGGGTTTATTAAAGTTACCCTTTTTTAGAAACTGGCACAAATAAATTTTTTTTAATAAATTTCTCAAATTACTTATTGACATTTCTTAGCTGGACTT
>KE159527.1:778355-779290 GCA_000403215.2 Lachnospiraceae bacterium A4 | reverse complement strand
GTAAGTAACATGAACACATCCTCCAACGTTTTTCTTTATTGTACTTGAAATGTGGAGGAATTGCAAAATCTTTTCCGGTTTATCCGGGTTAGGAGGAATTAATCATGTTAGAGCAGTATCAAGACATCATGACAACTTACGAGGTTACAGAAGCTCTCTGCATCGGCAAAAACCGTGTATATGAGCTGTTAGGAAATGGCATCCTGAAAGGTTTCCGTATTGGAAATATATGGAAAATCCCTAAAGAGGCTGTAATCGAATACATCATGTCCCAGAGCGGGTTAAAATAAGATGGTATCAATGATCCCGAAGTATCTTTGATAAATCCCGTCCTATAAAATCGGGCAGGGAAATGACTTTCTCCACTACTCACTGCACAGGGCACATGTTGCGTCACCGTCTAATTTTCTTATATGCCGTGTGCAAAAAAATAAGGCGTTTTCTTATTTGGAATGCCTTATTTTCTTTTCTAATTATAAGATTCCCAGATATTCTTCCACAGTATACATTCCGCAATAGACTGCGTATATTCTTGGGATTGTTCCGCTGCTGTATGCCGCCTCAAACCTTTCCTGCGGCAGATGCTCATAATACCTGATTTCCTTATTGAGCCTTTCTGCCTCTTTGTTTCCACAAGTTTTGATGATCTTCTCATATCCTGTGATTTCAGTTAAATAGTTTAATCTTTTCATACCCGTTCCTTTCATCTGTATTTGTTTTTCATCTGCATTTCCATTTCTAATAAGCATTTTTTTCGGAACTTCCTCTAAAGCACTAATTGAACACAAAAAAAGAGGCATACCCTGTATACACAAAGATATTCCTCTTTTTTCATTCTCTTTACTATAACTGCACCAGACCTATAGATTCCTCAAATTCTTCTATGCTTTCTGATTTTGCCGCTATCTTATGCCATTTACTCAGTAATTCTAAAT
>KE159527.1:746744-777595 GCA_000403215.2 Lachnospiraceae bacterium A4 | reverse complement strand
TCTCCTCTTGCATTTTCTTTCATCAGCAGTCTTTCAAATGAACTACACATATGTTTTACATCTCCTTTCCTGATCTGCTCTATCAATAGAGTACGTTCTTCCTCATTCAGTTTCCTTATGACATTCGAAAACCATGTGATCCACTCATTTAGATCTTCTGTTTCCATTTCCCTGATCCGCTGTAGCAGCTCCGACATGTTCTCTGTCCATTCTTTTCGTGTCCGCTTTTTGTCTGCAAGAAAGATGTTGTCCACAAGCGTATTGCTCTGTCTGATCTGTGCTGTGTCCAGATTCTTGATTGAAACCAGCACATATTCAAAATCCACGGCATAGTTTCCAAACAGCTCTGCTTTGTCTATCATCTCCTTAAAATGCCTCGATGCCGTCCAGCTCCTCTCGCCATTGTGCAGCACGATCGGGACGACTGCGGGCAGACGGAAAGACTTTTTCCTGCGCATATCTTTGTCACAGTTTTTGAAATAGTCTAACCAGATTGCTGTAATATACACCAGAAGCCGGAATGGCATTGTAAAATCATTGTAGCTTTGGAGTTCCAGCAGGAAGAACAAATATACGCTTCCTTTTTTGGTATTTACCTTGTATACAAGATCGGACTCATAGGTATCAAACTGGTCTGTGATAAATTCCTTGTCAATTAACACGAGGTCCTTTTCTGTCAGCTCCATCATCCAGTCAAAGCCTATATATTTTTTGATAAAATCAAGAAAATTCTTTTTGATGGAAAAGATTCTCTTGTATCCTTTGTCGTGCGGATTGTCTGTTTCCTCTTTTGGAGAAGTTTTATTTTCCTCTAAATCTTTGATTGTTTCCTTGTTTTCCATTCTTTTGTTTGTCAGACTCCTTTTTGTTTTATCTGTTTTCAGAGATTTATCCAATGCATTGTATTTCAGATTTTTACAGGTCATGAAATTCAACTGATTGAAGCTGCTGCCTTATCCTGAGACCATCTTACCATAGTCCTTATTTTTTTTCAATCCTGTCATGTATCCGTGAACCCCTGCTAACATAAGATCTCTATTCTGCCGTTCTTTTTATCATAACCATACAGTGAATAAGACAGCCGCTCCTCTGGTCTTACCTGATTGTCATTCACCTCGCGGATCACTGCCTTAATCTCCTCCCTGTCTGTAAAATCTGCACTCGGAATGAGCAGAAGTTCGTGAATTGAGGAAGGAATGATGTAATAACTGCTGTCCATCACATCTGAGAGTTTCCTGAACAGGTCCGGGTAGAGCATACATGCCGCTCCTTCCAGCCGTTCTCTGTTGCTGAGTACATACACAGTGAGAGCGGCTGAACACTTTTCTGTACATTCAGCATAATCATTCCTGTCTGATTGTTTCTCCATAAATCTGTCATGATCATACAAACCAGAACCTTCTTCTTTCATAACATGATTCAAAACTTCCTCGATCTCCATAATTTCGGGCTTTTCAAGACGCTGTGTATTTTCCGCGGCAGTCTGGTACAGCTCTTCGATCGTCACATCCCACAGTTTCATATGTACGTTGTGTATCCATATAAATGCTTGGCTCCTCCCTTCTTCCGTCACCAGACAGCGGAATACAACCGACAAATCCAGAAACTCAAGATGCGGCAGGTCCTCCAGAAACTCCCTGTTCATTTCAGTATTGATAAGCCTGTATACAATGCTGTCTTTGATTTTCTCATACTCAAGAAAGTTTGTCATATCCACTGCCGAACTCTTTCCTCTGCTGGCTCTGGCAACATATTCCACTGTCTCTGAAAGCGTTATGTTTCCCTTCTGGTACTGCTCAAAATAATCGTCAAGATAGACCAGCGGTTCCGCTTTCATTCCTTTCTTACTGATATGCAGTCCAGTATATATTACTTTGTTGTTTTTATTCTTTCTTTCCACTGTTACCTGATATTCTGTTCCCAGCTTTTTTACTATTTCTGTCCTTACTGCTTCTGCAAAACTTGTTATATCCATTTTCATTCTCCTGTTCCCCATTTCTATGTTTCTTTTAACTTATTTTTTTAGACAAAGCTTTTTAACATTAAACTCTTATTCAGCTTAGCTTACAATTCACTGCCGCCCGCCGTTTGTCTTTTGACAGCAGACGTCAGCTTTTGAGTGCTGTCTCACCATCTGGGATGGCAGTGCTGCTTTTCATGACTATTTCTCCAGATTACTGACCTCCATGCATTGAACCTGTTCATCTGTATAGAATCCTGCTTTTTCAATCCGCCGTGCCTCTCCTGTTACCGGATCACACACAAGATCGTCTGCATCCAGTATTATCCGCCCATCAGCATATGCCTGCTCCACATTCAAGACTGCCTGTTCAAGACTGTCACTTTTTAGGACAATCTCCTTTCTCAAAATCTCGGTTATTGTAATACAGAATTTCTTTGCCGTATTTTCTGGACTCTCTGATGCCTGTAAGAACACCTTTTCTTTCCTTGTCGCATTATCCCGTACAACAGCCTTTGAAAACTTTTCCAGCAGTTTGTCTTTTTTGTTCAAGGCGTCCTCCATTGTACTGCATGTATATCCCAGACTGCATTGTTTTCCATCTTTGTCAAACACATGAATATCCACGCCTTCCCAAGTAAAGTCGTCGAGATTCGCATTCACATAAGCAGATTCCTCAATGATAAAATCAGCCAACAGTCCAGCCATTGTGCGCATCGCATCGCTGCTCTCATGCAGCGTTTTAAATACTCCCAGTTTTTGTTTTGTTTTTTCCCTGCCAGATGAATACGCTATCCAGATATCCAGATAAATTCCCTCATTTCCACCATAAGCTAATTTACTGCATAGCTCATACTCATAGGTCGTGATGGGTACGGGATTTTTAGTCGCTAAGTTGTATTCAAGAATGTCTGGAAGTCTGCCTTTTTCTTTTAGGATAGCGCAGATCTTGTGAAACAGGTCTTTGGTTGTCATTGGTTTGTTCATTGTGTTGTTCCTCCTTTGTCCATCAAAAAAGGAGCCTCCGGTTATTCGGAATGCTCCATGATGTGTTAATGTATTAAGTTTTTATTGTGCCAATTCTTCCACTTTTCATTGGAAATTCAATCAGTTTGAACATTTATAAATTGACCTATGAATTGACCTATCCATCAGAATCATCTAAGAATTTTCAGGAAAAAACAGAAAACGCCTCGGTTACAGTAATTTTTTATTCAACAGGCTTCTATGAAGTTACAGTGTCTCCAAAACCTTACACCCCGTGTAAATACTAGCTTATCAAAACATACAAAAACCTCAGCACTGTTTCTGCTGAGGTTTCAAAGCAGCGCTACAAGGATTCGAACCTTGAAATGACGGAGTCAGAGTCCGTTGCCTTACCGTTTGGCGATAGCGCTATATTTTATTTGTCTGTGCTCACTCTCTGTAGCACGTTATTTAGTATATACCAAGTTTCGGAAAAATGCAAGTACTTTTTCCAAATTTTTTTCATAATTTTTTAGAAATTTTTTGTACTTGATATGACAAATGAATTGTCAGAAGTATTTGTTGACACAGCCTAAAAATTGTGATAACTTGGAAAAAATTTATTGATTTACTAAAACAAGGGGGACTTTCAAAAAATGAATATACTATTGATAAATTGCAGCCCTGTTCGAAACGGGGCAACTGCGGAAATCATCAAAACAGTACACTCTTTTCTGGAGCGTTCACACCAGATACACAATATCTGCATCGATGATTATGAGATTCACTACTGTAAGGGCTGCCGAAGCTGCCACCAGACGGCAAAATGTATACAGAAAGATGATGTGCAAACGATCATTGCAGAATTTGAGTGGGCGGACAGCATTGTCTGTGTCTCCCCGTCCTACTGGGCAGATGTTCCCGGTCAATTCAAAGCATTTATCGACCGCTGCACACCGTGGTGCAACACCCATGAGCCGCACGAAAAGCTCAGTGCTGGCAAAAAGGGCTACGCCATCGCGCTGCGGACTGGTCCAAACATGCGGGAATGCCACAGAATTATTGAAAGTATTGAACACTTTTATGGGCATATGGAGATCTCGCCCAGCGGAAATCTGGGGCTTTGTTCCATAGCGTACAAAGATGATGTAGATGGCAGGAAACAAGAAATTGAAGCATTTTGCGACCTAATACAATCTCTTACATAGTTTACAAGAACGTACTATGGCATACCACAACTACTGCAACAACGAATGAAACAACTTGTTATGAAAAACCCGTTATGGAGAAACCCGATGATAGTAAAAACCTTTGGTTCCCAAGATCAGGACACCCTCCTGCTGCTCCACGGCGGCGGTTTGTCGTGGTGGAGTTATCAAAAAGCGGCAGCTTTGTTTGCAGCGCAGCATTATCATGTTGTGCTTCCTATTTTAGATGGACATGCGGGGAGTGATACCCCTTTTTCGTCTATTGAACAAAATGCCGCCAGAATCATTGCATATATTGACACGCATTTTCATGGACATATCAAAATGATTGCAGGCTTATCCTTAGGTGCCCAGATATTGCTTGAAATCTTGTCGCAGAGAAATAATATTTGTGATTACGCTGTCGTGGAGAGCGCTCTCGTCATTCCCATGAAGCTCACAAACCGCCTGCTTGCGCCCTGCGTCGCGCTGAGTTATCCCATGATGAAAAACCGTCTTTTTGCCAGACTGCAATTTCACAGTTTACATCTGCCGCCAGAACTGTTTGAGGACTATTATCGTGATACTTGTCTGATTCAAAAAGACTCTTTGATTTCATTTTTAAAAGCAAACTCATTTTATGCACTAAAAGACGCTTTGACATGCACAACCTCCAAAGTGCTTATCATGGTCGGCGGACGCGAAATCCCCAAAATGCGTCGTTCTGCCCACAAGCTGCACATGCTTCTGACAAATGCAAACATTACCAGCGCTCTCGTCATCTTTGATACATGGAATCATGGCGAGGCAAGTATCCTTCACCCAGCACAGTATGTCAACACAATCATACAATTTATGAATCAAATATATTGATGCATGAAAATTGCTTACAAAAAACTGTTTTTCTCCACTCCCGGCAGTAAGCTGTAAATAGAACAGCCCGTTTCACGCTCAAAGTCTGCCTTGATTTCGAGCGTTTTTTTCCATCTGTCCACTGTCGCTTTATGCATACCATAGCGGATTGTCACGTCCACAAACCGTTTTTCCAAAATACAAAAGCCTGTGGGCAGCGCCAATGCATCGCAGAGCTGCACGAGACGGTCATAGTCATCATACACTGCATTGGCGACAAAGTCTTTCATAAACAAATAATCTGCCTCACTCACATCAAGCACAGCAATGGAGGTATTGATATCCTGTATCATAAAAGCATGGGAAATGCAGATTTGTGCTGCTTTCTCCCACCCCCGTTCCACACAAAAGCGGTAGCCGTCTATCAGATGCTTTTCTGAACTCACGCCGGCATAGCGTCCGATATCATGTAACAGTCCCAGCACATAAGCCCTCTCCGCGGACAAGTGCGCACAGTGCTGTGCGATATTTCTGCACGCCTGCGCGACATAGCGGGAATGGTCTGCCCACGGTCCCGGATTGGATTTTTCGGCTTCCAGCAATGCTTGTTCTGCGGTCTCCTTGTTTGGTTCCATATGTATTCCCCTTTCTTATGTGGTTTTATATTGTTTCAGATATATATTACTATACTGCTTATAATCATAAAATACTATTTCATTTCTGCCTATATATATCACAATCCTGCCATTTTAAGAAAGTATACATATTCCCAGACTCTTTCATTTTCACTGACTGGCTGTCATACACTGAGCAGGCGTAAACATTCATTTCTGCTCATCGCATTTTCTTGCGGTACTCTGTCGGCGTGCAGTGCGCATACGCGCGAAATAATTTTCCAAAATAACTGCTGCTGCCCAATCCGCAGGCACTGGCAATCACCGTGACAGACTCCTTTCCCTTTGCAAGCATTTGGCAGGCAGCTTGCAGCCGGTAGTTTTGGATATATTCCACAGGCGTCATATGCAGGCAGTCCTGAAACACGCGATAACACTCCCGCTCGCTCAGAAATGCCGCTGCCGCAAGCTCTGCAATTGTAATTTTTTCAGCATAGTGCTCATGTATGTAAATCAACAGTTGTTTGATCTTATCGCTGCTTTTGTGATATTTCTTATCATGCACTATAAATTCATGGTATTGCTCAAATAACAGCAGCCATATTTGCGTCAACGCCTCCCGCAGTTTCATCTCATAGCCAAATTCCTTTTCCCGCAGACGAAACGCGTCCAAAATGAATCCTAAAATTCTTTTCTGCTGCGGAGTTTCTGGAAACAGTGAAAGCAGCTCAAGCTGCGGTGCCGCCACAATCGGGGCAATATATTTTTGCTCGATTCTGCTGCCCTGCGCTCCTGCAATCAGGGACACATCAAAAATGTGAAGAAGCTGAACGGTCTCTTCTGTCTGTGAGACTGCCCGCGTCTTGTGCAGCACGTTTGCATTGACCATGCCGCCAGAGCCTGCGGGAAACACAATCTTGCCGGCGGAAGTCTCATATTCCAGCGCGCCGCTCTCCATATAAAAGATCTCGACCGCCCTATGCCAGTGCCACGGTGCAGTACGTTCAATGTATTTATCCAGCTCTGCACGCGAGGCAATATAGGGAAAATCGGCTGCAAAATCAGGGAGAGCTTCTTCCCTGCTGCCAGTGTGAAATGCGACGCTTTGAACATTTTTCATCAAAAACGATTCTCTAAAATTCTCTGATCTCATCAAACCACTGTTCCCACTTTTCTGGAGAAATTTTTACGCTCAAACATTCTTTATCCAAGCCCTCCTTTAACTGCAAAACAGCCGTAAAGACATCTTCCCGCTCTGTTGTCTCTATGCCGTCCAGCCGATTGATTTTTTGGATAAACTCTGTCACAGCAGCTTGAACTTCCCCCTCTGTCTGTGATTTTTTTATCTGCTTAAAACAGCTCTTATATGCCCTCGTTGCCTTCTTTGCAATCTTTTCTTCCCATTCTGAAAATGGTATCCCGTACTCTGTCTCAAACCATACCCGCTTGCGCAATTGGGAGACACCAGAGTACTCCGTCATCTGTCGTTCCTTTTTCATCTGACGAAGTTCCGCCCTCAATGCCTTCCCAGCAGTTTCCTCTATATTATAGCCAATCAAACTTGTTAACCCCTCCCAGCTATGCAAGGCAGGCATCCCCTCCAAGCTGGGAACATACCGCAGCGCAATCCCTTCAAGCTGTTCTAATTTTGCCAGCGCATTTAGATTTGTCATATTTCCATATAAAGATATATCTCTTAGATGTTGAAACTGCAACAGACTTTCGCAGTCAAAAGCGGCCTTCGCGGGACTGTTATAAATACACAGTGCAGATGCCTGCGCCAACACCGGAAACACGGGTAACTGACAAACGATGTTTTCTTTTGGATAATCCGGCGTAAATTCCATATATGGCATTTTATCACATTTTATGATCTCAAAATTTTCGAGTGCTCCTGCTAAGGTGAGCTTTCGTATAGTTCCCCCCACAATAATCTCAAACTTGTAATCTGTGGCGGTTGAAGCGGGCAGCTTCTTCCCCTGCGCGTGGGGCTGTACATAAATACACAAGTGCGTAATATTTGCATCTGTAAGGTCAACACGCATACTGGTATGCGGAAACCATTGAAATTGTTCGATTTCCCTTCTCTTAGACCATTCAATAAAACCTGTATCGTTGCCAGAATAGTAAAACCATCGAGGCCAATTGCCATAGGGACAGTCCTCTTTATTGCTATATCCTGTAAGAAATTCGTTAAAGGCGTCCCAGTTGATCACACTGTCCGGCTCCACCCAGACATCATATTCTCCCTCGGAAAGCCCTTTTGTTCCAATCGAAAAAGAACCCTGTCCTGCCGGAATCATCACCCTGTGGCTGTCTTTGCCTGTCAGTGAAATGATGTATTCTTTCATATAAGTATAAATGCCCCCCTTTCTTAACGTGCTCATATCAAACTAATTATATCATACCAGTAACATTTGCACCAGAATTGTGGTATAATATTCCCAGTCAACGTGCATACCGCATGTATTTTAACACAGTATTATGAAAAATCGTATATGAATAAAAATCTCCATTCTTACCAAAATCTGCGAATTTGGGCGTAAGCACAAACTTGCCGTGTGAAAAACTTATTTTTCACACCATATACCTGATATAAATACTACGGATAGGAACAAGATTTTTTATCATGAAAAAAGGAGAGAACGCAATGACAAAAAAAGCAGTAATTTTTGATATGGATGGCGTGATTTTTGACTCTGAGCGGGCTGTTTACCAGTGCTGGCAGGAGATTGCCAAAGCGCACCATCTCACAGACCTTGATACCGCGTACCGCAAATGTATCAGGGTTAACTCCGCAATGTGCCGCCAGATTTTTATGGCGCATTTCGGTGCAGATTTTCCCTATGATGACTATACGGCTGAGGTTTCCAGAAAGTATCATGCCAGATATGACCACGGACGCCTGCCGCTGAAACCGGGCGTAAGAGAGCTGCTGTCCAGCGCTGCTGCATGTACTGCCCGGGGAGGCTTACGTCATCGAGGATTCTTTCAACGGAATCCGCGCGGCATTTTCGGCAGGCATGCTCCCGATTATGGTGCCGGACATGATGGCGCCGGACGATGAAATGCGGCAGAAAGCACGTTATATTTTTGAGGATTTATCTGGTGTCAAAGAGTTACTTGGATAAACATTTGTTGGATAAATACCGAAACGTCCCGTCCGCAGACGGCTGAACCACAATCTCGTTCGTAAAGGCACAGTCCATATTCCTGTCAATCCAGACGCCGTCCACAATGAGTGTCAAGGTTCCGTCTTTGTTTTGCGTGTAATCCACCACTTCGCCAAACGGGGCGTAGGGGACTGCAAAAATCATCTCATATGGATAAGTGCCGCTGGCGGCATCATAGCCGCATTTTCTGCGGAGCTGTTCTTTGGTGGCTGGAAAATAAATCATCATAATGCGCTCGTATTCCTCCGCCGGAATCCGGTCATTTTCCGTCCTGACTCCTTCTCCCGTAGACATACGGTAAAATTCTTCAAACAGACATGGCTCTAAAATTTCCTCCACCGTACTGCTGTCCCAGCTTGTCATAAACGCATCGTAATTGACAAAGCTGATGCCGGACACATACTTTCTGGTCAGCTCCCGGCATTTGTCTGAGAGCGGCTTTACGCGCAGATATTCGTTTGCATTGGAATGAACAATCTCGTCACGATACGTATAGATTAAATAACCTTTGGGTGTGTACTCCATCTTCGCCACATCACTCACCAGCGTATTTTTTATGTACGGCATTCCCCCCTCTTTCCAGTCAACCCCCACATAATAAGCCTGCAAAATTCCCTTTCGGTAAAGAAATGTAATCACACCAAGCAGCCCGTCGCTGTGCACCTGAAATATGGTAACAGAAGCCTCCTGCGCCTGTATATACGCCTGATAAAACGCCTCTACCTCCTCATAATTTTCCATGTTGCAGTCGTCTGCCGTGCTGATATAACCCGCCTTCCCGAGAAGCCGCACCACCTCACAGCAGTCCTCTTTGCGAAAACCGCTGATATTGGAGGCATACGATGTACCTTGAACATATTCCTTATTTTGATACTGCGGACTGACCGTTTTGGCTGCTGCCAAAATCGTGTTTGCCAGTTCAGTTTGCTCTGCTTCCGTGAGCAGGAAATTGTCCGAATGCGGAAGATACCACAGCGCTTCCTCTGTTTCAGATTCGTTTATCTGCGTATCGTTCTTTAGATATTGTTCTCCATAAATCTCCTGCCACTCCTCGTCTGTCAGACGTTCCGTACGCCACCATGCCTCATACGTTCCCCCGTCAATTTTATTCGACACATACTGAAACGTGCCATCTTCCAGCAAACGGATTGTGACCTCGTGTGAAAATGCCTTAGCGGTATTTTCATATGGAAATACTGCGTTGACCGTCAGCGTGAGCGTTCCGTCCGCGTTTTCTGTGAATCCTGTCACCTCAGGAGAAGGCTGGTTCGTGCACTCCGTTTCATACAAGCCTCTTGGCCTGTACAAATAAACTTTTTCCTCTGGCACATATCCTGCCTTTGATTGCAGGACCGCGCGATTGATGTTCAGATAAGCCTGTACTACGTGTTCAAACTCCTTTTCGGAAATCCGATAGACGATGCCATCGTTTGGATTTTCGTCAAGTACATAAGGTGACGGCTCATCAGAAACCATGGGATAAAAGCGGTCAAATAAATCATTCAGATCCAGCTTCGCAAAGTCTGTCTCGTCCCAGTTGACAAGAAACAAGTTGTTGCATGCATAGCCCACGGGCTGTATATATCTGAGGTTTAGCTCACGGCACTGCTCGTCTAGCGGCGCGACTCTGACCGCAGCATATTCCGACGCATCTGTCAGTGAAATAATATAGTAATCCTCTGAAAAATAGCTGCCCCCAAACAGCAGATATCCGTCCTGTGTATACTGCCACAAATCTGCACGGTAGGATACAGTATCTTTGACTGTAAAGTTTTGGTCCGGATTATCTTGGCTGTATTGATAAAAATTCCTGTCAAGCTCAACTGTCCCGTCTTGGGTGTGAAAATCATATTTTTGATACCCTTGAAGCATGTGTGCCTGCGCGGCGCCGGATTGCGCATGACCGAATGCGCCGTACAGTCCATCGCTGCCAATCACCTGTATGATGGTGAGTTCTGCACGCTGCTTTGCGCTCACTGCGTTACAAAAATCAATTACCTGCGCCGCATTTGTCAGATTGATCTGGTTTTCACCGTCAATTGCCGCATATCCGTTTTCTCCTAGTGCAGTGACAACCTTTCGGATTATTTCCAATGGCGCTGCCGTGCTTTGCGCTGCTGCGTCCTTCATCGCTTCGCTGATGATTGCGTTGATTTGTTTTATTTCCGTTTTTTCATCTCCTTTTGTCATGGAACCAGATGGTGTCTCAAGGGACAGTGCACGATAGTCTAACACTACAATGTCATTCTGACCATACTGTTTCACCGCGCAGGCATTCATTGCAAAGCAGGCACAAACGGTTAGGGCAAACATTAGAAATTTACTTGACCTTTGGGGTGCGTTCATGGATTTGTTTTCCTTTCTTTTTGATTTACTGTAATTAAAATCATACTATTTTCTATATATTACATTTGTAAGATTTAAAAGTCAAGTTTTTTCTACTATATTCTTTTTACACATTCCTTCTACATGTTAGCGCAATACTGGCACGCCCTAAAAATGCAGCCCGCTAAGCTCTCCATATACGCGGCTGCACAGCCGCCTCGCAAGCTGGTGATTGTGTGTGATGACAACGATTCCCATATTGCGCTTTTCTGCCTCGCTACAGACCACCCGCCAAATCTGTGCCTGCGTGATCACATCCAGCATTGTGCTGATCTCGTCGCAAATCAAAAAAGCTGCGTTGCTCATCAGTGCCCGCGCAACACAGAACCGCTGTAATTCCCCGCCAGAAAGCTCTCTGGGGTAACGCTCCAGCCACGCTCTTTCTATGCCAAGCGATGTAAGCAGCGTCTCCTGAAGCCGCCCGCCCTCCTCCAGCACCTTACGCAGCCGCCAGCGCGGATTGACCGCCTGTTCAGGGTGCTGGTAAATAAGCTGTACCGGGCAAATCCCCTTCTTTGGAAGGGGCATTCCGTTCAGTAAAATCTCCCCCTCCTCGGGCGCCAAATAGCCCGCAAGCAGCATGGCAAGTGTCGATTTTCCCGTTCCGCTCGGCGCGGACAACCCAACACACGTTCCCTGCCTCACGCAAAAATCCACATTTTGTATAATCCACGGCTCTCTCTTTCCATAGCGGAAACTGATCTTCCTTGCTTCAAGACACTGCGCAGCCGGTTTTGTCCCCTCCGATACGATCTGACTCATGATTCATCTCCTATTTCAATTTATCAACCACCCAGTACAGCATTGCACAGAGATCAGGCGCTGTTTTTCACCATTATTTCGGCAGCACTGTACTAGAAATATTGCTTACCGCATCGCCGCTACTCTGCATGAAAGCACCGCACTTCCCCATTCCGCAGCGTCCGCAATGACGGTGTCTCCTGTTCGCACTTTGGCGTCCTGCGGCTGCATCTTGGCGCAAAGAGACACCCTTTTGGCAGATTCCCTGCGTAGGGCTGGAAGCCCTCTGCCGGCTCAAAATCATTTTGCGGAAGTGCCCGCCAGAGTGCCTTACTGTAAGGATGCCGAAGCGCGCACGGCCCTGCCTGAAAATCCTGCGCACTGGCAGTCTCCACAACCGTTCCAGCATAAAAAACCGCGATTCTGTCCGCAAAAGCAAAGGCAAGGTCAATATCATGCGTAATCAGCACGATGCTCTTTCCCTCCTCCGCCATCTCCCGAAATATCTTTAGTGCCTCCACTGCCTGCTCTACACTCATGCCCGGCGTCGGCTCATCTGCAATGACCAGCCGCGCATCTGCTATCATTGCAGTGGAAACCAGCACGCGCCGCACCATGCCGCCAGAAAGCTGAAATGGATAGCGTTTTCCGGTATCCTCTGGCAGCTCCAGCCTCTTAAAAAGCTCACGCCGCTTCCGTGCCGGGTAAGGCTTTCTGTGTCCATCTGCCTGCACGCCCACGCTCATCAGCGGGTCAAGAAATTCAATGGACTGCGGCACCAGCGCAATCTCACTGCCTCTGAGCTGCTTTTGTAAATCGTGCGTCAGCACCTGACCGTTATAACGCAGTTCTCCAGAAACCACCGCGTTCTCTGGCAGGATTCCCAAGACTGCCGATGCAAGCACACTTTTCCCTGAACCGGACGAGCCTGCAATTGCCAGAATCTCCCCGGCGTGTACTTTCATATTCAGTTCGGAAATAACTTGCAGCATCTTTTGTCCGTACAAGCCGTCATTCATTTGAAAAGAAACGGACAGATTGCGAACCTCCAAAACCGGAGAATTTTGTATGTACGCCATAAGCACCTCTGTTTTTTATCATAAAATTTATATTTATCCAGTTCCTCTTGGATGATTTTTACTGACTCCTCTGCAATGAAAGAAAGGATAACTATATGGACAGTTCTTTTGAATATATCCCTACCCTTGAATACAGGTTAAAAGCGGCAGGTGCGCAGATACATGCTTTCAAATCCGGCGAACCTGAAAAAACTGCGCTCTTTGGAGCTTTCGTAGTATCAGTTCCACACCCTCAAAATTATCTGCAAGGCAGGCAGACATAAAAGCTCCGTTGTATTCAAAAATATCACCTTCTTCCGCTGCTTTTATTATACATCAAACAAAATCTTTTGAAAACTGAATTACCTGTAAAATATTAGTTTCTCCATTCAACAATATCATCAATCTTCTTGCGTGGTCTTTCTTTCGGAAATTCATTTGGATAGCCAAATGCAACAGCCGCAATAAGTTGTCCGTCACTATTCAACCACTTGCACAATTCTGAATATGCAAAATAAATGTCGCATATCCAAAGGCTGCCTATCCCTTTTTCAGTAGCGGCAAGAAGCATATTTTGTATAGAAGCGCTTATAGATTGAATATTACAGATTTCATAAACACGTTCTTCTGGTGTTAATTCTGACAAAATGCTTTTACTCTCCCCCAATGAATTAACAACAAAAACAATGGTTGGTGCTTCTGCCATGATATCAACAGTGTATTTTGCCGCAGCTATGTGTTGTCTACTTTCTGGCAGCAATGCGTTATCGTTTTCTTCCCGTTCAATTCCTTGACGGAAAACTCTTAACATTTCTTCTTTGGCACTTCCTTGTATCACAATGTACTTCCAAGGTTGTCTATTTTTAGAAGAAGGAGCTTTCATTCCACTTTGGATAATATCCGTAATATCCTTTTGAGATATTGGTTTATCCACGAATTTCCTTATGCTCCGCCTGTCATAAATTGCAGGAATCATTTTAATTACCTCCCCCAAAGGCAGTGTCAAGTCTAATACCCCAAATTGATACATCACCCATATAGTGTTTGATTCTTGTACCGGGAATACGCTGGTTATGGTTTGTGCCGGCTTCCTTCTTACAGTTATAAGTAATGCGCTGACCCGGAAATGCAGCGATGTTATCCGGCTTTACCGTAAAGACTGCCGTCCGGATGATCTCATCACAAAGGGGTTCCAGGTCACAGGCCTGTTTGAACATGATATCGATCGCACACTCAATCTGTTGGACTGTCCATGTATAGCCCAGACCAAGTGTTTCCGCAGCCGGACAATAGCGGTTTGCAAAAGCGGTTTTCTGAATGATCTCCTGGATATGGTCGTCTTTGCGGAAGGCAATGTTGTTGGCTTTTAAATAACCGGTCATGCCTTCTGCATAGCTCCACCTAGGTATATACCCCTGGATAATTATACGGTCATTGCAAGTGATGATGCCATTAATTTTGTCAGCATATTTATCCGTAAGTAACATGAATACGTCCTCCAATATTTTTCTTTATTGTACTTGAAATTTGGAGGAAATGCAAAAAAAACTTTTCCGGTTTATCCGGGTTAGGATTTTGCATTATAACCTACGAAACGTTAAGATAAAAGGAGGACAAAATGGCACAGCAAATTTCTGAATCCAAATTGGCACTAAGGAACTGTAGAAAAATGGAGGGGCAGCTTTATACGCCCTCATCATGGAGGAATTGGAAAAAGACATAAACGAATGGAAGAACAACACTGTACTCACGCTGCTTTCCCGTCTGGGCGAAAAAAGTTCTTGAAAATCAAAAATTCGGCCAGTAACAAAAGCAGAATACCAGACCATGCAGACCCACAGCTTTCTTGATAAAGTCTACGGCGGGAAACAGATGAACTTGTTTGGACAAATACATGGAATGGGAATATTGAAAATGATACTTTTACAATTTCGTTGAACAATATTTTGAAAGAAAATAAGTATGTTATAAGATTTGTTGGAACTGAAATAAATTATGCAAAAATTAAAGTTTTTTTGAGAGTGGTTTAGTGTGTGTGAGAAAGGGAACGTCCGCATAAATCAAATTAAAAAAAATAATAACTACTGTATTTATATTCTGCCACTTGTAGTCAAGGGGCGACAGTCTAAAATACTATTGCCCCTCTGAATTATAAAAATTAAAGTCGTCATACGCTATGCCGTGATCAACGCATGGCGCGACAGGAACAGGCGGCGGCAAAGAGAAATATCCTTTGAACACCTCACAGAAGAAGTGATACGCAGCCAGAGATTGCTGCTAAGATTTTGTCAATCGCTTTTTCTTCATGTTCATCAAATGTCAGCAACGGTATTTTCATAATATTATCGCCCACTTTCAAAGTGTAATGTATTTTCACATTATCATACTATTTGTGCGTCTGCTAATTCCATAAACAAGGATAATTCCTGTTATAACATTAACAGCAATTCCTAACACAATCATTTTGCCTGTTAATTCCATTCCGTTATACCCGGAAAAAGCATACAGATAATACATAAAGTCTATATACGATATGTAACTGCCAAAAAACTGGCTGAATAAATTGTTGACTAATAAAATTATCAAAGATGCGCACATCATACTGGATATATTCGACATATACAAGGATAAAAGCACGAAAAATAGAACCATAGTAGCCTGCGGAAAAGCTAATAACAACATTTGTAACAAATATTCCTGTGCATGATCGAAGATATGGCTACCCCACAAAAAGAAACCTGTCACAATGCTGACGATAACCACAAACAAAAAACATATCAGCGCAACTGTGAAAATACTGACAGTTTTTGCGATGAAAAGCTGTTTTTTGGAAACGCCATTCAACAAAGGCTGTCGAAGCATACCGCTTGCCCTTTCCCCACAAATCAACACTGAACTGACAAAGCTAAGGAACAGTGTACCAACAATATCAATATAGGACTGCATACACATTGTTGGAAATTTACCGCCTGCATAATATCCCGCGGCGAAATTCGCCGTGCCATTATCTTCTAAACTGCCTGCGCACCCCAGCGCATTGGAAATGATAATCACTGCCATTACGACAAAAAATAAGTATACTATCTTTTGCCTTCTTAGTCGTGCAAATTGTATATTGCATAATCTTATAATCATTTTATACCTCTCTCAAAAATCTATTTTTTGTGTTCTATATAGGGATATTTGAAAAAAAGCAATTCCGTACAGTATCATAATGGATATTCCTATCAGCAGTTCGCTAAATGGTATTTTCTGATACTCATATGCAAATGTCCAAAGATTAAAGTAATATCCAACCCATATTTTTTGTAATAAAGCAATATTGGAACTGTATATAAACTGGTCAGTCAATAGATAAATAATCACAAAAGATATTGTTTTCCATGCGCATCTGGTACAAATACAAAGTGCAACTATACCAAGCGTTATAACTGACATATAGATACCCGATAACAGATATTTTATAATGGTTCTGATAAAGGCTGCCTGTTCAAAGATTTCATAGCCCCAACGCATAAAGGCTGTTATGTAATTGATAAAAGCCACCAACAAAACAAAAATCGTTGACATACTGACAGCAACATAGATTTTTGAACGTATCATTCTGCTGCGGGTTTCCCCATGCAATAAGGGCTGGTAAAGCATTTTGTTCCTATCTTCCTCACAAATAAACAGTGTCAGCAGAAATACATGAAAAAGAATACCCACTGTACCGACATAAAACCGCATCATAAATTCGGGGAAATTTTTTCTCCCAACAATTCCAATATTGATATTCAGCATTTCTTCCATTTGCGGTGTCGAAATTAAAAAAGCGTAAAAGAAAGAAGCTGTAAAAAAGCAGGCAAAAAAAATGTAAATCAATTTTTGTCTGTATAATTTTCTTGCATATAATCTTGTTAATGGATACATGGCTTAAGCTCCCCCTGTCAGTTTTAGAAAAAGATCCTGCAATGAGTGTTTCCGCATGGAAAGATAGTGAATATGCAAATGGTTTGCTACAAGGTTTTTCACAAATTCATCAAAACAGATATTTTCAAGTCTGATTGTAAACTGATTTCCTTTCTGTGAAATCAGACTTATTCCTTTACACCCAGAGAGGACACTCTGTGCAGCGATTGTTTCTTCCAGTATGCAGTCAACGATATTTGTTGTTTCGGATAAAATGTTTTCTGTTTTTCCCTGCAAGATACTTTTTCCCTTATCCAAAATTAAAATATCGGTACAGAATTTTTCCATATCATGCAGTTGGTGTGATGAAACAATAAATGTTGTATTTCGTTCTTTTGCCATATCGCAAATCAGACGGTATAGGTTAATCTGTCCCTGCGGGTCTAATCCGTTTGCCGGTTCATCTAAAATAATCAGTTTTGGCTGTCCTAACATAGCCCTTGCCAATGCCAGTCTTTGTTTCATTCCAAGAGAAAACTTTTTTACTTTCTTTTCAGCCTGGTTCTTAAGTCCGACATAATCAAGTAATTCCATGACTTGCCCGTTTGGGATATTTTTATATAAATGTGCAAAACATTCTATATTTTCTCTTGCAGTCAGTTCCTGATAAAAACTAGGGGTGTCAAGTGCCGCCCCAACCTTTGACAATGCCAGTCCGGGATTTTCGTCTAATGATACGTTGTCTATGACGATTTTCCCATTATCTTTGGAACACAAATTTGTAATCATCTTTAATGTCGTAGTTTTGCCCGCCCCGTTTGTCCCCAATAGTCCCATGATATTTCCGGGTGTAAGGTCAAAGCAGACATTCTCAACGGCAGTTTCCGAATTGAACCTGTTCGATTTTCTATATGTTTTTCTTAGATTTTTTACGCTGATTATTTTCTCCATTTATCAATCCTCCCAATAATTCCAAATATTATAATTCCAATTACTTCTCCAAGGGCATTGCCTATAAATCCCTGCATATGGAGCGCGTCTTCCCACATATAATCTCCCGTGATTAGTTTTGTGACATAGTTTCCTATGATTACCAAGAATAGGAACAATGCTATGCAGTCCCAAATATTCCATTTTAGGAATGTTCTTGCAAGCACTGGAAGCCAAAGGACACAAAGCCATAACAGCAGGATAGGCACACCATAACGGAAAAGCCAAAATGTCCCTGTTCCAATCAGATAATATCGGGTAATCTGTATGACAGAAAGCAGGACAAACGCCCCAATGCTTATTACTGCCATTGCAATACAGCCTTTATTCTTTTTGCAGGTTGAAAGAGCATATAAAAATATATCCGCAAATAAGCAGGAGCTTCCTGCAATCAAAGACCATGTAATTCCTTTGTTTACTGCCAAATCCACGATCAGACAGACAAGTATTGCAACAAAGCTAAGACAGCCTAAGCCATATAATAGATACATTTTCTTTGTTTTATTCAAAAATCTTTTTACATCTGAAATCTCTGTCGGCGGTGTTTCCATTTCCAAATGACAAGCCATATCGTGAAATATCTCACTACACTCCGTACAATGCTCTAAATGGTCATCAATGCTTTTTTTAGAAACATCACTTACCATTCCGTCAACATAGAGAGGAAGTAAATCTCTGACAATCTCACAAGCTAATTCTTTTTCCCTTAGTTCCATTCTCTCATTCCTTTCATTATTTTCTGTTTTCCACGGTAATACGTTACCCTCGCCCAGTTTTCTGTTTTTCCCAAAATAGCCGCAATTTCAGAAAATTGTAATTCTCCTGCCAATCGTAAATACATAACTTCTCTTGTTACCTCATCAAGGTTGTGCATTAGGCGGAAAATTTCTACTTTTTCTAAATTGTTAATACTTTTGCTTTCAACATTTTCTGCGGAAGGAACGCAATCGTCCAGCGGGGCAGTTTTATGCCTGCTTCTTTTTTCCAGTTCTTTGTACCATAATTTTTTGGCAATTCCGCATAGCCAGACGGAAATTTTACAGTCTCCCCGAAACTTGTCAATTCCTTTCATTGCCTGAAAGAATGTTTCCTGCGTCAGTTCCTCGGCAAGTCCGATGTCCTGCGTTAAGCCGCATAGATATTTATATATCATGGCAGCGTTTTCACGATATACTTCATCAAATTTTTCTTTATCCATATCAGCACCTCATATTGTTAGTTCTTTTCAAGTGCGATTTGTTACAAACAATTTTAATTTTTTCGTTTTTTTCTAACAGCCATATATATAATCATATACGATTATGCGAATAAAACAAGCAAAAACCGGAAAACAGCAGTCCGCAGACTGCCATTCCCCGGCGTTCTATACGATATTAAGAACATTTGTTACTATATCATGAAAAATCTATTCATTCCGCAGCGCTGCAAGCGGGCTTAAATGCATCGCGCGAAATGCCGGGAAAAACCCCGCGACCATACCCATCACGACAGAAAACACAATTGCCAGCAATGCCAGCCAGAATGGTATGTAAGAAATTCCCTGATAGGCAGAACTCTTGGCAGCAATGTTTATGATGGCAGACACTCCATAGCTCAGCAGCAATCCGATACATCCACCCACAAGACCGATAAAACCAGCCTCCATAAGAAACGTTCGATGAATATCTGTCAGATCACATCCCAGAACTTTTAAAATTCCGATTTCTTTTGTGCGCTCATAGATGGACATCATCATGGTGTTGGCTATGCCAATTGCCGCCACAAACAGGGATACCGCACCGATTCCGCCAAGAGCCATCTGAATCGTGCGCATTTGTTCCTGTGTCTGTTTCAGCCACTCGGTATTGCTGTTTGCTTCAAATCCCATGTCACGGATTGCTTTCTGAATCGGTTCCACGGATTCCATGCGGTCTGCCCTGACATAGATACTGTTATAATAAATCTGTTTGTACGCCCTGCCGTTTTGTCTGCCATACAATGCCTCGTTCAGCACAACATTTCCTTTCTGGAGCATAACGACGATTGTCGAGCCGCCAAACGCAAAGTATCCTTTCTCATCTCCTGCCCACACACGGCTTTTATCTGTTTTCTCGCGAAAATTATTGATTTTACCCACCAGCAGCGCGCCGATTTCCATCTGGACTACGATTCCGAATTTACCTGCTGCGATCACCTCATATTCCCTGCTGTTCTGTGCAAACACAGGAACAGTACGCAGTGCAATCGGTCTGACGCAGTGCAGCTTCCCGCGGATTTTGCGCGCACGGAGAACTTTGCCCCCCATCGCATAACCGTATCTGTGATAATGCTGCGGAGTCAGCCGGAATATTAACAGCGCTCCATCCTGAAAACGCTCGGCAAGCTTTTTGTGCGGTGCAAACTGCTTTATCGAAAGCGTTACCAGCTGGTTTCCTTTTCTCTCCGCCCCAATCATACAGACCAGATAATAAACCGTGGAGCAGAAAAAGCCAAAGGATGTGGCAAGTGCGGCCCCGTCCGTTCCCCAGTCCAATAGTACAATATTTTTCTCTTTTCGTCATAATTTAATGGTATAAGCAGGGATTCCTATTGTGTTATTTCCTCGGTATACCTTTTCATTCTTGATCGTAAAAGCAGGGATTCCCATTGTGTTGTTTCCTTGATAAATCTTCATACAAATGTTGTATTATGAGCGTAATTGTCAATGTTGTTTTTATATTATGAACAAAGTATAACACAGACATGAAACGCATAAAGACACTATATCGTCACTCACCTTCCCTTATACATAAAATTTTTTCATCCTCCAAGCGGATACAAGCGAACCCTGCTTCCAAATTCCTGTAGTGTGTCCGGCGATTTGACCAGCTTACAATTTTAGAAGATCTGGAAGAGATAGCACAAAAAGAAAAGGCGGAAGAAACGCTAAAAGCAATCGCTAAAAAGCATAAGCAGATAGAGCGAAAGCTTTATCAGAAACCGCCGCTTGCAAATGAATAAGGATTAAAAAAGAGTGTCAAGAAATTTTTGGCACTCTTTTTTAATCTTTTTATACAATATAAAAGGATTGGTTTTCCAGAAAATTAACAACTGAATTTCGTGCAGAAAAATGATACCATAGCGGCAGCAGTACCACATATAAGACATTTCCAGTTTCGCCAAGTATCTCTTTCTTGCTGCTTAACATTGCCATTCCCGATTTTGACAGCGTTACTTGAATATTTTCACACTGCCACCGGTTTCACCTGTAAAAGCGATATAGCCGTCCACAGGAAGGTCGATGGTGTTCATGGCATCCTTGACGTGGGTGCTGTAGAGCAGCTCGCGAAACTTGTTGTAGACAAATACCGCAGAGTTGTCGGGCCGTTCGACAGCAATACTCTTTCCGCTCATATCTTTCCCGATCCGATACCATACGGCTTCGCTGCTGTGAAGGGATATCTCGGTGATGTCAGCGGTAAACATAGGGAGGGTATCCACACTGCGGCAGCGCGTCCCATCGCTCAGATTAAGGGAGGCTGCCGATATTTTGTCCGCATAGGTTTGCTCGGTGATCTCTATATCATATAAATCTCTATTTGCAGTGCTCGGTATGGAAGTAAAGAAAAGGGCATGTTCTTCATCAGTCATTTTTTCCGCTTTTGCGCCTCTGCTGTTTTTTGCCAGAATATAACCGGGGAATGCCTCATCTGTCACAATCTGGTAAAATGGCGTTTCATAGTTCTGGGAGGTCCATTTTTCGTTATATGTGACGAATACTGTCTGTGAAAGCTCGTCCCAGCTTTGCTGCACACTGGGGGAGACGGGATTTTCTTCCATTTTTTCCCCTGTGTACATACTGTCTGACTTATTTCCAAGTCCTGGGTATACGGCGAACAACTCCGTTCTGATGAATATTTTGCCATCCTTTTCCTCGAAATAAACGATCTCCCTGTCTGCAGTCATCCTGCCACTGTCATTTACCCTGACAAAACTTCCGCTTTCGGTAATCTTAAATCTTTCGGGCAATGTGTTGTCAGTGCCCAATTCCTCCTTGTACATCGTGGTATCGTCAAATGTAATCCTGCATATTTCGGCGATTCCGAATATGCCGCAGCAGTATAAACCCTCATATTTTTGATAATGATCGGGGATGATGTCCTTTATTTCCGGCTCTGGAGGAGTCAGATCGCTTACCGCTTTTCCCCGTTCTGCAAGCGCCACGTCCATCAGAGCAGACGCCATAAGTCCTGCATATTGGCTGCTGCCATTTCCGGCGGTCAGCACCGCTATGCTGATCTGTTCATCGGGAGCGACAAGGAGGCTCGAGTTCATGTACGGCACGTCTCCGCCCTTGCCCATGACCTTTATGTTTTCTTTCTCGTACTTGACTTGTTCCACAAAGTCCCAGCCCAGACCGTAGCTCTCGTATGTTGCGTCATCATTCCAACGGGTGGACATCTGTGTTTTTGCCTCATCGGAAAGAAGAATATCATTTCCCGTAAAAAAAGCACTGCCGAAATTTGCCACGTCAGAAGCGGTGGCATAGATGCCGCCTGAACCTGCCGTCATTTGATAAGGGTATTCGATTGGCAGAAAGCCGCGATAGAGAGATACCCGTGCATCGCCCAAATCGCCCGCATACAGGCTCCATGCCGTTCCCGTATGATCTGCGCCTATCTTTGAGGCGATGTTATTTCTTACATAATCTGTAAAACTCATACCGGTGACATTTTCTACGATAAGCTCAATAAGACTAAAGCCCATATTATTATAGCTGGCATATTCCCCGGGGGCGGCTTTGAAACGCAGTCCCGATACGATATCAAGTGTATTGTCATGAGCGAAGCTGTCAACATCATCATAAAGATAATTGTTTATCGGCAGCCCCAAAGGGATACCCGATGTGTGGTTCATAAGCATACGTACGGTGATGTCCTTGTACCGCTCGTCATTCATACTGAAATCGGGGAGATACTTTGTGACAGGAGCGTCAAGTTCGACCTTTCCCTCGTCAACAAGCTGCATAACCGCCAATGTGGAATACATCTTGCTTATAGACGCAATACAATATATCCTATCCTGCGAAGCGGTTGCTTCGGCGGTATGTTCCGATTGTGCGGATTCAGCATGCACCGCATTTCCAACAGATGCGTATACAGTTCCTGCCATACACAAGGCGGATATTGTTGCAATTATTTTTTTCTTTATCATGATTTAACCCCACTTTCATTCCGTCATAAGTTCTGTCACGGATATTTTTCTGATACTGCCTGCACTGATGTAGGTGACAATCAGGCAGAATAATACAAGCACTGTCGCCGTACCGACGATTAGCGGCAGGCTTTCAGGAATCTGTACGCCGAACGCCGCCATCCAAAATGCACGCTGTACCCATACCGACAACACCGCAGCGATGCAGGAGGAAGCGATCGTTACAGGGAGAATGCGCAGGGTAAGCTGTAGCATAAGCTCCCTTGATGTATAGCCCATACTTTTCATGATACCAAATTCCCTGCGCTGTCTTTTAACGGCGGATATGGCTATAATGCCCAATATCACAGCCACCACAACGGCAATGAATATCACGGCACCAAACGAGAATGCCTTAGTAACGGCGGCTATGGATTCCATTTGAGATTTCAAAAAATCCTTCATGGAGGATATCTCTTTTATCACGAAACGGCTGCTGTTTCCGCTGATGACGGTGTCGCCTATTCTGATGGCATAGTCAACGTCGGTAACGCCGTACTGAGAGATCAGCACCGCCATTTTCTCGTCCGCTTTCGCCCTGATACGCTCCTCAAGACTTCCCTGCGCAGTCTGTTCATACGCCGTATCCTTTGCGCTCGCACCGTACAGAGCGGTGAGTTTATCCGTAAAGGCAGGGCGGTCTTCCTCGTTTTTGAGCGTGATCTCCACTGTGTTCGGGCGGTCGTTTGGGCGAATGCGACGGTAACCGTCTTCGGTCATGTAGACGCTTATGCCGTTGTTGTTCATAGCGGTGACAATGCCTGTTATGATATAACTTTTTTCACAGACATCGCCCTTGATGATGATACTGTCGCCTATGTGCCGGTTTTCTGTCTTTTCTCTCCTTGCGGAGATCATGATCTCGTTGTCATACGCGGGGAAACGTCCCGCTTTCAGGCGGATATTATCTGTGAGGGAATAATCGGCGTAGGAAAAGACAGCCGCACTCTGGTTGCAGCCTTTTACTTCCACATAATCCCCCATTGCGCGCGTCAGAAGAACCTTTTCCACTTCAGGGAACTCACGGATTTCCTCGCAGAATTTTTCCCCATTCACTCCGCTCATCATAATGATGTTTATGTCGGGAGTTTCCATTCCCAAAACGCCTATCAGTCCGTTATAGCCGCTCTTGAAAAAGTCAAAGAGGTACACGCTGAACATGATGGCAACTCCTGCGGCGATTATACAGATACCCGTACCTATATTCGATCGGAGATCGTTACAGATACCCTTGAAGGCAAGTCGGACATTGATGTTGTGTCTCATTTTTTCAAGCGGAAGTATATTTTTTCTGAAATGATGGGTATTTATGCCTTTGCGAAATGCCATGACGGGAGGGAGCTTTTTCACCCTTGCCGCCCTTGACAACGCAAAGAGCGTGACAAGCACTATGATCGATATTAACACGATAAGAATGCGGAGAATGTTCACATCCGTATGCACGTCACGGTTCATCATACCTCTTATGAGCGTATCCATGACTGGGGAAAAGGCTGCCGCCGTTATGCCGCCGATGCCCGCGCCGATGCCCCCTGTAAGGATATATTCGCAGATGTAGGAAAGAGAAAGCTCACGGCTTGTATACCCCAGTGCTTCCAGCACGCCGATCTGCACCATCTGTTCCTCCATATCCTTTGAGATCTTGTGAAGGATAAGGAAGAGTGCGGATATCATGGTGACAACGGAAAGAAATACGCTCATATACAGAAAAACAGTAAGATAAGTGGTTTCTACCATTTTCTCCGCATCTTTATCAAGTGGTATTACTGCACTTAAAACATTCTCATTTGACTTTACGGCGCATTTTTCATAGTATTCCTCATAGGAGAATTCCCTTTCCGTGTCAAATGCGATCATGCGGTAGTCCTCATAGACAGCGGACAACAGCACCATATCATCCTCTGAAATGATACATTTTAACATACTGCTGGAATTATATAAACCCGTGTTGTAAAACCCGGCTATGGTGAAAGGGTAATCCCTGCCGCCTGAAACAAAAGTAAAGGTTTCCCCCGGTGCATAGCCGGCTGTAATCTCAAAATACTGGGGCAGCCATATTGGATGAGACAGCTTTTCAATCTCATCATCGGGGAAGGCATTCAGTTTTTGGAAATTTTCCATCTTCCGCTCTGTGTTTTCGTCCACAAAGATCATATTATAGGCGATACTTTCACCCTGCTTTGATAGTGCCGATGCACCCGCACCGTAAAGTACACTGCTTTCCCGAACGTCGGTTACATGGTATTCCTCTTCCAGAATATCACGGTATATATTGCGATATTTGTCAGCCTGGAATAACAATATAAAATCAGCAGAACCTGTCTCCTCAAAGGCGCGGTCAAATGCGCTGTCAATCTGTGTAATGCTGACCGCAAAGGTTGCCATGAGAAATGTCGTGACAAGGGTGAGAAAGACAATGGCTGCCGCCTCACGCTTGTTTCGCTTTAGATTAAATAAGGATAATCGGAATATCTTCATAAGTCACCACCCCATCTCATCAAGGAATCCTGTCAGCTTTTCACGGCGCTCTTTTAAATCGTCCTCGCCGTATTTTGCCATTCTGTGTTCGCCGACAACTTTACCGTCACGCAGATAGATGACCCGTGTCCCGCGCAGTGCGGTCTTGATATCGTGCGTTACCATAACGATGCTCTGGCCGTTCTCGTGTACCCCGGTGAAGATGTCAAGAACGTCCCTGCCCGATGCGGAGTTGAGCGAACCGGTAGGCTCGTCCGCGAAAAGAATTTTCGGCTCGTTTATCACAGCGCGCACGATTCCGACGCGCTGTGACTCACCGCCGGAAAGCTGGTTTGGGTATTTCTTCTGCATCTTTTCATCAAGCCCGACTTTTGCGAGCAGCTCCTTTACCCTTTTGATCAGCTCGGGGGAATTTTTCTGCACGGCAAATGCGCCCGTCAGCACATTGTCTAGGACGTTCTGGTTTTCCAGCAGATAGATGCCCTGAAAGACAAATCCGCAGTTTTTTCTCCGAAACACCGCAAGCTGATCGTTCGTATAGTCCTGAATCTCGGTGTCGCCGAAGAATATTTTTCCGAGAGTGGGTTTGTCCATTCCCGAAAGCGCGTAGAGCAGGGTGGACTTGCCCGAACCCGAAGCGCCCATGATAACAGTGAAATCGCCCTCCATAATCTCCAGATCGAGGTTCTTGATAACATGCTGCTGTACGGCGCCGTTTGAAAAAGACTTGCACAACTTTTCTGTATGCAAAATAGGAATCATATATAACACTACCTTTCTAATCACAATTTTAATACATGATTGTTGTTTTTATGCGCAGACCCATGCAGAAGAAATATGCCGCTAAGGCGGCACACGGGTCGCGCGCGAGTAGGAAAGATGAATCTTCTCTACTCAATTGATAGTATTTTACAAGATCCCGTTCATAATTTCCTTGTCAAATTCTTGTTAAATTCTTGTCTTTTTCTTAATTGGACGGATTAGGAATTGTAGAAAAATAAGTGATACCAATTGTGCAGGATATTTCTTCGAGGTTAAATTGCTCCAAGTCAAGATATGTCAGTTATTCTTCTACAGTCCCTTAACTAAGCGGAATAAGCAGCGTTACGCACAGTCCGTTTTCGCTCCTGACAGACAGTTCACCGCCCATTTTATCCATGAGTATCCTTGCGATATACAGACCTAAACCACTGCCTTCCTTGTCGCCCTGTTCCTTTCCACGGTAAAATTTGTTGGTAATAAGCTCTATCTCATCTTCGGGAACGCCCGGGCCGCTGTCATGAATTGACACTTCAAGAAATCGCTCATCCAGACGGAAAGAAATATCTATAGGCGTATCTGCGTACTTGTAAGAATTAAATAGGATATTGCCAATAACCTGTGATAAACGCAGCTTGTCCATATGCACAATGACCTGCGGTATTTCGGAGATACGCACAAGCCCTCTGTCATCATATTCGGATACGAGCGCTGTGATAACAGCAGAATTTTCTTCCGCGCAGTTTACCTTGAACGCACCTAAGTCCTCCAAAGTGGAAGAAAACAGGTCGCCTACAAGCAGCGCGATCTCATCCGCTTTTTTATAGACGTTATTCATCTTCACGATCATATCTTGTGTAACAGTGATTTCCTGCCCCTCATTCTGAGAAAATACCGCTGCCATCAGTTCAGATGTGAGTTTAATACCCGTCACAGGCGTTTTCAGGTCATGAGAAAGCGATGCAATAAGTTCACGCTCTTTTTTCTGCAAGGAAAGCTCTCTTGCTCTGGACGCTTTCAGTTCCTCCCGCATGATATCAAAGCTTTCAGAAAAAGCGCCAAACATATTGCCCCTATCCATTTCAAGAGGTCGGTCAAGATCCCCCGCCGCCACATAAGATGCAAAATCTTTCATCTTCGCAAATGGGCGCAGGATCGCTTTGCGGATATACGCCCCGAAAGCTGCCGCCGTACCGATCAGGAGAAAACTGCATACACAGTAAACAACGATGATATTTGTACGCAGACAGTCGAAATGCTTATCGCTGTCTGTAAGCACGACACTGCCTGTTATCTGATTATTCTCTGTGATATAGGTATAGGGATAACACCTTTTCATTGCCGTCTCAACGGTTATCACTTCCGAACGGTCAGAACGGTTATCATAAATCACATTCCCGTTTACGTCAAGTATTACATATTCCCGTTCCGATGCTGTGTTTTCAGGCGGCATATCGTCCAGAACCATCTTATGCGCGATCTCATTAAGCAAAAGCACGTCATGATTATTTTGTGAAAAATCATCTATACCTGTGATCTTCACAACGGCAAACAGCCCCGCAGCAAGCAGCAGTACAAAAAGCGCCATAAATCTGTAATATCCTTTCATAGCGCTGTCTCTTCCATCATGTAGCCCACACCCCATATGGTTTTTATGAGCTGCGGTTCTTTGGGGTCGGCTTCGATCTTTTCACGCAGATGCCGGATATGTACGGCGATGGTACCCTCGTTGATATGTTCATCCTCCCACACATCTCTGAGCAGATCGTCCTTTGAAACAACCTTGCCCCTGTTTGCGAAAAGATAATACAATAGCTTGTATTCCAGTGCTTTGAGCGTGATTTCCCTACCGTCTGCAATGATCTTGTGAATATTTGTGTTAAGATACACCTCACCTATCAGCTTAACAAGACCGTCCTCAGTCTGCTGAAAATTTCGGACAGTGTGCGGATTATCCCGTAACCTGTCGTATCTTGCTACGGCGGCTTTCACCTTGGCAAGCAGAATGCTGAGCGTATAGGGCTTTTTGATATAATCATCGCCGCCTATGTTCAGCGCAATCAGCACATCATCATCGCTTGTCCGGGCACTTATAAAGAAGATCGGCAGGTCATAGTTTTCCCGTATCTTCCTGCAAAGCTCGAATCCCGATCTTTCGCCGAGGTTGATATCAAGCAGGAGCAACGAAACATCGTGTTTTTCAAGAAAAGCTACCGCATCGGCATAGCTTGTTACATAGGAAGTCTTTACGCCGAACATATTGAAATATTCAGAAGTAGCCGTGGCTATCATTTCATCATCATCTATCATTAGGACTTTATAGCTTTCCAAATCCATAACTCATCTCACTCACTTATACTATTTGTTGTTGAAATGTCATTCTTTTATATTGTGTGAATACACTCAAATTAACAACTCCTATTTTATATACGCCATACCAAAAGACTAATTTTTCCTTAATCGTCCTTATTGCATCGTATTAGTGTCATACCGTTCATTCCGTTATAGAAAATCTATTATATATACTACCACAAGCCAATGTTATAGGTATGGCTTTATTACTTCAAAATTATCCTCTACATCTGCACTACCATCCAATATAATTTGTTTACATTTCAATTTTTTGCCATTCATCATATTTTGCTTTGCTACGCATATTTATGCAATCTATAAATCCTTTCATTCTCAGCATCAGCTAAAAATCTTCTACTTCTTCAACGGTTTCATCCGGCAAATGGCACATATATTTTGTATTTTCATACTCCATCGAATATAGAATCCTCTCCATCCATCTGTCTCATTTATCATGCATGATTCCGTGTCGTTATTGGGCTTTAGTTTGTTATGCAACCTTACCCTCATGCATAACCTCGCATGAGATTTCTGTTCCTCAGACCAGAGATTTGCCCGTGCGTTAATCTGTTCCTCACATCCAGCTTCTTTCAGATTCGTAGTTACCCACGCACCCCCTCTCGGCAATCCGGCTCTATTTTCTTATATTCCCTAGTTCTGCGCTGACAGGCACACCCAGTCTATCAGAACCACATAGGAATATTTTTATAAAGAGAAATCATTTCTTCTTACCGCCTATAAAGCAATAGATAGCGAGTATACTTTTATCATCTCAACTGTATGATTCGCTCATCAATCCTCCGAACTACACTATTCGTGTATACAGTAAAATATTTTAACCAAAATCCGCGCGCTGTTGGATTAAAACTTTCAAAATCCACTCCAAGTCTGGTATAGCCTTCTCTTTTCAACACAGATATGGTAAAGTTCAGTAAATTTTGATATAATCCCTTCCCCCAGTGTTCCGGCAGACAGTATGCACCTCTGATATGACGATAGGTGCCGCCCCTTGCAACAAACGTTTCGCCGGGAACCGAAATTTTTACAAACGCACATATTTTTCCATTCTGCTTTGCCACAAAGTAACGCGCCCCTTCCTGCATTGAAGATACTGCAAACCCCTCTTGTGTTTCGGGCTTGCGATTCATAAAGAAAGGGCTTTCTCGGTAATGTTGATATAACGCTAAATGAAGCGGATAGATAAAATGATATTCTGCTTTTGACAATTCGACTAAATCATAGCCGGCACAAAATTCACAATGAATCAATTCCATCGGACGAATAGCATCTAAACAGCGCAACCCAAAACCATAACGGAAAAACTGTTGTTGAAGTTCTTCATCATGGGCGTATAAGCAGATTGCATGGGAAACTGCCCCGGTCTTTATCCATTTTTCTCCTGCCGCCTGATACATGGCTGCATAAATTTGGGGGCGTTTTTTAGAAACGGCTGCATTTGCACCCATAGGCGAAAAAATCCCTCTCACATTAGTTATCCCACACTTTTATTTCATTTCTATCATCTTTTTAATCCCATTTGGGATAACCTCAAACCCTATTTTCTCATAAAATGGTTCTTTTCCTTTGGCTGAAACGCCTCCGATTGTTGTAAATTTTCCAGTAGTAGAATTTTCTCTTGCATAATCAACTAAATGATTTACAATCATTGTGCCAATACCTTTTCGTTGAAATTGGGGCAAAATTATTATTTCTTGAAGATACCAGTACATAGCACCGTCTCCAACAAGTCTAATTTCTTCACAAATATTCTCGCCCATATTCACCCTCTCATTATATTACAATAACTAATTTCTCTATATCACTTCTGCTCAAAATCTACAAATATTTGCTTTTGATTATATCACGTTCACCTTTTATTCGCTACTATAAAATGTGGAGAATAGCAACCGCCATGCCCCACATTTCTTATGTTCCAACGATATTTCTATTTTATATTTCTGTCCTTTCAAATCATTCTGCTTTTCATTTAGAGCCAAAACAGAGCCAGTGGAAAATACCGATTTTCTCCACCACGCTAATCGACAAACTAAAATTCTGATAAGACACTTTATATAGCATTTAATAACTGTTATATCTTATCTTCAAAAAGTCCGCAAACCCTTGAAAATGCTAAATTTATAGCATGTGAGTTTGCCCTTAGACTTTCCCTTGTGTTATATCCTTTTCCCCTGTGTTACGAACCCTCATAAGGGCAAAAATAAGGGAAAGAAAAA
>KE159527.1:714962-746734 GCA_000403215.2 Lachnospiraceae bacterium A4 | reverse complement strand
ATGATAACATGGAGGTTTTATTTTTGGTACTTTAGGGATCGCTACTGCTCACTCTATTCTCCCCAGCTCTGCTGGGGGCTTAATGGACGTTCAGTTAGCAACAAATTAGCGACAATTAAGAGAACAGAATCATACTATTTGCTGGCTGCTGCTCAGTTTTCATTATATATTTTTATAAAATAAGTGACAATAGGAATCCGTCTCTTAACCCCATATTAAGTATAATGTATGTATCAAAAAACAAGCACTCTCATTATCATAGGATTCTGGCAAATTATAATTTATTCATATCCTTTATTTTATGGATTATGCTCTATGGTGATGGAGTTTGGTGCAATTTAAGAATTATCCGCAGAGCAACGCTATGCAGAGTTAAATACTTTTATGAAAAAACTCATCTTCGAGACATTACAGTTGATACATACGCACAGCAACGCAACGCGAATAAGGTATAAAAAGTAACTTTATTAACTCAACACCATGATTAAATGAAGAGGATGCCACATCATATAACTATGTTGGTATCATAAGCCTCAATAATCATGAGAAATTTTAAAGAGGAAAGGATTAGTGAGTCCAATGAACAAATTGAGAGAAGTAAGAGATGAAAAGAAACTTGATAACAAAGGTTTCTCCCTTGTGGAGTTAATTATTGTTATTGCAATTATGGCAGTATTGATTGGTGTGCTGGCACCGCAGTATTTGAAGTATGTGGAGAAGTCAAGAGTATCTGCTGATGCAGACCAGATTGATGCATGTATCTCGGCAGTAGAAATTTACTCTTCAGACCCAGAACATAGTGTAGTTACTGGAAAAATGAAAATTGATTCAAATGGAAATTTAGATTTTTCAGATGGTTCAGATATTAAAACTGCAATCGAAGATGCTGGCATTAGCACAGCAAATGTTCAAGTGAAAAGCAAAACATTCCAAAAGGGTTGTACTATTGATTTCAGCACAAATGGAGTAACAGTAAGTGATCCAGATATAGCAAAAGCATTAGGTCGTGCATCACCACCAACACCATAATAACTGAGGTATTATTTAAAATAAATACTCTTTATGAATAGTATTTTCATTACTGAGAATACTATTCATTTTTTACCCTTATCATTTGCCTCCACATCATAGAAAATAACAATATTATTCCCCACCATTCCAATCAGATTATTTTCAAAACTCCACACAAATAAGTTTATCCCATCGAGTACATTCTTACCTGACTGCATTGCAATCACATGATGTTTACCGGCTTTTTGAATCAGTATTTCTTCAAAATTTCCATCAGTACTTTCATCTCCGCTTTCAGGATTTAACAAAGCAAATGGATTGTCATGATATTTAATCCTTCCACTATTTCAACACATCAAAGTACCATCTGATTTTGATACAAACACTGTATATCCATCAAAACTTATTGCTCGAATTTCATTCATATCATCTATGTCATACCGCAGCCTACGGCTGCAATCAAACCTAAAAGCAAAAAGAATCATCCTATTCGTAGATGCACGTGCTATAATGCACATATACGGTATCTTGTACCAAATCCATCGGGAACTAAATTCCCCTGCAAGCATTCATACGAAAGGATGATCCTATGAACACTATATTAGAACAATTCCAGAAAAAAATCAATGGTACTTTTGCATTTTTTGACCGCATGATTATAAAAGGTTACCTTTTCCCCTTCTTTTCCGTATCGGGCAGAATGTATTTTTTGTCACAGATGAACCTCCTTCTCAAAGACTTTTCTGCCTATGCAAACCAAATGACCAATGACCTTGTCTCTTATGTTGAGAAAATGGCCGCCAAAGAAGGCCGGCCTTTGATCTACCTCTCTTCCTCACAAATATCAAAAGAGGAAAACGCGCGGAAAATCCTTCTCGAAAATCCTGTTGAGCAAGGACTGATCTGTATCTTATCTGTCGTGGAAGGATGCCAGACGCTCCAACCAGTAAAGAACTCCTCCGGGCTCCTGGAACTGCGCAGCGTTACCCGCAAATGTAAATACTATTACTTCTATTACCTCGATAAAGAGTTTGGATTCATGCATGTAAAACTCCAAACATGGTTCCCATTTCTGATCCAGGTGTACATAAACGGCAGGGAGATGATGAAGCATGTGTTTGATAAAAACGGGATCACCTACCGTATGTATGATAATTCTTTTTCAGAAATCAGCGACATTCCAAAAGCACAGGAACTGGCAGATCAATTTGACTCAAAAAAACTCTGCCGCCAGCTCGATTTCTTTGCGCATAAAGTAAACCCTTATCTTGATATGCTGGAAACCATCTTCCATCAGGGTTACCACTGGTCTGTTGACCAATGCGAGTTCGCAACCGATGTGATGTTTGAGAGCCGTGAAGCTCTGGAGGATATTTATCCCTCCCTGGTTGGGCACGCATTCTATGACTTCAAATGCACAGATGTATTTTCCTTTCTGGGACGTAAACTAAATGCAAAGTTTCTGGGAGAAGCAGTCTCCGATTACCGAAAACGCCCAGTAGGCTGGAGGATTAAATTCAAGCTGAAGTCCAACAGTATCAAGATGTATGATAAATTTAACTGCCTTCGGATAGAAATGACGATCAATGACCCAAAGGAATTTAAGGTTTATAAGGAGGTCCATCATAAGGACAGAACGGCTTCCATGCAGTGGGTTCCCATGGGGAAATCCATTGCAAACCTCTATCGGTATGCAGAGATTTCAAAAACTGCAAACAAACGGTTTTTAGATTCCATGTGTCATGTGATTCCTCAAAAAAGCGTGGAAGAGGAAATCAATCATGTCTGCCAGAAAAAGAAAGTAAAGGGAAAAACTTACAGTGGATATAATGTATGGTCCCCTGAAACCTTCCATCTTTTCGAAACGATTTGTGATGGCCGCTATCTGATCCGTGGATTTACCAACCGCGATATCCGACAAAGTCTCTATAAAAAAGGGGCTGAATCTGCAAAAAGTCGTGGGAAAATGAGCCGGGAGTTTTCAAAACTCAGGAGCCATGGATTGATCCGGAAAATCCCACACTCCAGAAGATATCTGGTCAGCGATAAAGGGAGGCGGGTTATGGGAGCCCTGATTGAAACCAAACGGAAAATCTATCCGGAACTAGCAGCACAATAAACATCCAGCCTGTTAATACTTTTTCTCAAGTCTGCCAAATCGTCAGGCTCAATGTTTATGCCCAAAATCAAAATACATCGTTCTATTTTTATGTTTTGAGAAAGCAATAACATATTTAGTTTTACAATGAAAAAGCAGCAGCATTTTTATGTTGCCACTGCCCAAAATATTTGTGTTGAAATGTTTTACGTCATCTTGATAAACGAGAATCTACCAACGTGTCATATTTTTTTCAAACTTTGCAGTATATGCTTGTTTTAATTCATCAGTAGAAATTCCATAACATAGCATAACATCATTGTAATGCATAAGTACATCAGCCATTTCTTCAACAAGGTGTTTTCTTAATTCAACATCACTAATTGCTTTTATATCTCCGTGTTTTTTGATAATATCAATCACTTCACCAACTTCACCTATCATCCAAAGCAGATTATTTTTACCTGTTTCAGGAGAAAGCTTTTCCCATTTATCTTTATATTTATCTTGAAGCCTTTTTTGCATATCTAACATTTCACTTATACTAAAATCTGTCATAAATCTTCTCCTTTCAAATTTCAATTTATTAAACTCTTGCTAACCGCATCTTCTTACCCTTCTAAGAAGAAGCATCCCTCGCTCTAAAAATCTCAGTCAATCCCGATTTTACGCTCTCTGCTATTCCCCGATAAACGGGAGGTTATCTATGTGTCAAATAGGTAATCTTACAATGTGAAAGTCCAAAGAGTATGGCAAAGGCTACCAATGCCCAATGTTTGAGCAATACACCGGATAGCCAAAACAATATGGTTGGGATAACAGCTAAAGCCATTGCCGTTGTTAATGTTTTGTTTCTCGCATATTTAACCCAGAATAAATAATAACCAAGCAGTAAAATCACAGTTGTAATCAGATAAACCAAAAGTTCTTCTACACTTCCAAATTCAAATTTCCATACAAATAAAGGCAACCACATCAAAATAATACAGCCATACCTTCCAATCTGTTCACATATAGACAGATATGGAGGAAGCTCTTTTTCTGCTTCTGTTTGTTTATGCTTTACTGCATAGATGATGTTTGGAATCATAATAAGGATAACGATAGCTGCGCCAAATATATTGATCCATCCAAATTCCATGTACATTCTCCTTCAACCTACGATTAGTCTTCGAATTTATTATACATCTATTCACCGCTTTTTGGAATACCTAATTATATTTTCGGTATGAGAATGTATATGCGATTTGGCTTCGCAAATCCTCGCTGCCTTACCCGCATAATCAGCCCGGCATTTTCCAATTCGTTCAGGGAACGCTTAATTGTCATCTCACACCGGGAGAGTATAGCGGCAAGCTGCTTAATAGGAAAATATACAAACAGGATTCCGTTCTCATCCTCCAACTTTTTTGTGAGCATAGCATCCAGCATCTTGCAGTACATCACCTTTGCCGTGCTGCTGATTGGAAGTCCTGCCAGTGCTTTTGGGAATGGCATACAGGGCGGCAGCGGCGTGTCTGATGTCATAAATTCATATTCCATTTTTTTATTTCTCCCTTCATTTTGTGTATTATTTTGGGGCTGTTTTGGGCAGAAACATTCAGGGCAGAGCCCGTTTTTTCATGCCACTTTAAGCCCCTGTCAATGCAGGCAGGGCAGAGTAATGCCTCTGCCTGCATACTGTGTTATTCATATTTTAGTACAGTCCAGCCGGTTCTTCCTGATGCCGTTCCTGCCCCCGGTTTCTCCGGCAGCGTTTTGTTCCCTCTGGTGCGCTCGCTGCAGCGGGGATTTTCATTCCTTCCACAGTTCATGGCGCCACTTCGTCTGGGGAGCATATCCCATCAGCCCGGTCATTGCGATAAAGTGAGCTGTCGCTCACTTGAGTAATCCATCGATGAACTGATACTATCATAGAACAGTTTTGTTCCCATTCCCGTATATCCATAAATCAGGAATGGAATATAAAAATCAAAAAATTCCACGTTTGCGGAATGGTGTGGTATAATCAGTATGGCGGCGGGTAACAAGCCGCCGGAAAGGGGATAAAACCATGAAGCAGGGCATAACCATACAGGAGCGGCTCAAAGACTTACGAATAGAGCGGCATTTAAAACTGGAAGAACTTGCGGAGCTGACACAAATTTCAAAGTCCGCCCTCGGCAGCTATGAAAATGATGTAAAAAAGGAAATCAGCCACAAATCCATCCTGAAGCTTGCAGAATTTTATGGTGTTTCCACGGATTACCTTTTATGTGCCACTGAAAACAGGAACCGCCCAGATGCCGGACTTACAGAGCTACATATCAATGATGATATGGTGGAACTGTTAAAAAGCGGGCACATCAACAACCGTCTGCTCTGTGAAATTGCCACGCATGAAAATTTCACTGCCCTTATGACAGATGCAGAAATATATGTGGACGGTATCGCCACCATGCGTTTTCAGGATATCAATGCCTCGCTTGAGGCTGTGAGGGCAGAAATCCTAAAGAAGTACTAGCCGGAGGAGGAAGATACAACACTGAAAGCATTGCAGGCTTCGCAGATACAGGAAGAAGATTATTTCTGCCATGTCACACATAAGGAGTGGGACGCAATTCTCCACGATATCCGGCTGGCGCATCAAGCTGATGCGGAGAGTGCGCCGGATGATTCCAGCACGCTGAAAATAATTGCAGATGTAGAAAAAGCCATGCGCTTTCCGGGAAACGCATTAAATAAATTCTGTTATGTCATGTGTTCACAACTTCAAATCAGCTATGAAAAGCTGACCGAAAAAGAACGAACGGACTTGAAAAACATTATGAAAAAATCCGGTATCTACAGGGATTCGCCTTTAGGAAGCCGGAAACGCTGACAGGGAAATGCCGCTGTCTGGATTTTGTCCATGCAGCGGCATTTTGGTGGTGCTTATGAAGTTTTCAGATGGCAGATTGAATTAATAGTGCTGTCAAAGCAGCTCTAAAGCTCTTTTATACAATGGGTCTAAATTACAGCCACAGCTTCCACATTCTTTGTCTGCCTGATTGATTGCTGATACTAAGGTATCTTTATCAGCTTTTCCGACTAACCATTGTTGGGCGGGGACAGATATTAATCCCAGCCAGATGCAGCGAATTCCTCCATAATCGTTTTTAATTCTTCCATGATGATGCTCCTTTCAAATTAACCAGTATCTGTTTTCCGGTTTAGCAAATTGGAATTTTTCTAATTGTTTTGACGATATATATTTGCTAATTCTGTTAATTCTTCTACTACATTTGGTTTCCAAACAACTTTTTGGATTAGCCATTCACAAGGAAATTCCTTACATAATCCACAGAATTGTACATTATGCTCTCTTGCACATTTATGTATTGGACAACCGTTAGATTGTTCCCATTCTATACAATGTCCATCAGACTCTATACATCCTTGACAAATGCCATCATCTTTTTTCTTGCATCCTACACAGCATTCTCCACAAGCTGTAATTGTTTTAAAATCCATATAATTGTTCTCCTCATTTTATCCATCCCAATTAACAAATGTCTATTTCCCAGTTTTGCAAAGCGAAATTTGCTACTCATTTAATTTAATCCTATCAATTCCTAAGATATTACGAGAACAAATATACATAAAATCATTTTCTATATGTATACACCCGGATAGCTTTAATGGTGTATTAATTTCTCTTGTTTTTTCTAATGTATCTTTATTCCAAAGGGTGATTTCCGAGCAGGGGAAGGAAACTGTCACCAGCATATCCCCATATACCCCGACACAATGAAACATTTTTTTGTGGGCATTTTTTGTCAAAGATTCTATTTCAAAGCTTTTTATGTCAATTTTGAAAAGCCTTCCATCGTGACTTGCGACATATATGGTTTCTCCATCAATATACAAACTACCAATGTTTTTCTTTCCTAAAACAAGCCTTTTTTCAATGGAAAAAGCAGTTTTATCCAATAACAGTAACTCCCCATCTACTGTTCCACAAATCATGTAGTTGTCATATGTTTTAATACTCCACATACTGCTTTCGGAAACAACAAATTCCTTTAACAAATACGACTGTCTGTCAAGGGTAATAATTTTCCCATTGCGAATGGAGCAAAAAATAGTATCATCATCAACTGCTATTCCGCATATATCGGAACTCAAATCATTGCCTAATTGTCATTTACCAAGCAACTCATAATTCTTTTGGTTTAATACATACAGTGTGCAAAAATCATATACAAAAATCTGTTTATCGTCTGAAATCAATTTCCTTGATAAGCCCTCTTTTTCAAAAACTGTCTGTTTATAGATGATGTCACGAGAGTGTTTATCAATTTTAATTAATTCTTTTCCGCACATACAGTCGATACACTGCTCTGTAATATTAAAACCTGTTACAATTGCACCCAACTCTGCTATATGTTCCATTCATTCACCTCGCAAAATTTCCATTTTTCGTTGGTTCTATTATATTGCATTGTCTTTCCAGATGGAATAAGTTTTCACAAAAATTTTCCATAAAATATCAATATCTGTTGATTATCCCATTCAGGTATCTGCTTATTCCCGCTTCTTAATTATTCTTTCTGTTGTTTTCTCTTTTCTGTGACCGAAGGCTCGTCACTGGCTAATTCAATCACATCCAGAATGCCACAGTCCAGCGTTTCACAAATGCGGACTAATGTATCCATGCTGATATTTTTCCCTTCTTTACTCATGTTGGCAATCATGTTTGTAGTCAGACCGGCGGCAAGCCTTAAATCCTCTTTCCTCATGTCACGCTCCACCAGTGTATGCCAGAGCGGTTTGTAGCTGATGTGCATATTTGTTTCCCTGCCTTTCTCCACTATCGGGAATATTTTTAAATAAAGCCTTAAAGCTTGGCTTTTATTATAACATCAATCTTGTTATTTCACAAATATTTCTTGACTTAGCCGTTTTCGTCTGGACTGTGCTTTTCCTTTCTGCTTTTTTACATTTAATTCGCCATTACATGGTTAAGGGGGGAACAAAGTTCCCCCCATTGCATTAAAAATGCCAATGGCGGTATTCTGAAAAAATCAAAATTGGGGATTGACAGGAAATGAAAAATGGCTTATTATTGACAATAAGAAATGGGTTTTTACCGTACAGTGTTTTCACTCAAGCGGGCTGCTCGTTTCTTTTTTTATTGCCAGAATATCATACAGATACTTCCTGCCATCATTCGCATGACGAACAAGCATACTTGCTGAATAAATATTATGTCTTGCTATTTTCCCTGTTTTGTCATCATATACGGGCAATGCAAATCTGATGTTGTAACGGTACCATCCATATACCGCATCTGTTTTGTGCTTTTCTTTCCGGTTTGCCTCATATTTTGGATTGGCAGCTATTTTTATAAGTTCAGGAACAGCCTGCGCAGCATTTGCTTTAGCCTTTGCGACAGCGCCTTTTAAGGCGATACGGCTTTCTGAACTTGCATATTCATCGGGAAAATCTGCCGAAATATATATTTTTTCAGAAGTTTCCTCAATTTCGTAAAAATCCCCGATATACTCTTTCAGGTATTCTTCGACAGCCGTCCAGTCATCCCGCACTTTTGCCTTGAAGCGGATATCGTTAATCAGAACCAACTTTTTACCGTCCGCATCGGTTATGATATTTATATTCCTGTTTTCAATCATCTCTTTTGTTTCCTTTCTTCTTTTCCCTTGATTTATAGACATTAAACTGGTTCTTGCATCTCTGGTTGCAAAATTCATTCCCTTTCCTGCTTGCGTCAAAGGCTTTCTTACAATGTTTGCACATGCGCATATCACTGTCCTTATCCGTGAGCATGAAAGAAAAGCACATCTGCACCATGATTAGCAGTGAATGGAAATCCCATACGATAACGGGCAAATCCTTTTCAAGCGCTATCCGGTAAGTTGGGGATATGCCGCCGAAAGCGGAAATGCCCAGCCGGTACAGGCTGCGTGTTTGTTCGTCAATCGTATCATAATCCATGTGATAAAGGAAGCTTGTCATAAAAGTAAATGCCCAGCCGGTAAATTCCTTTACAAGCCAGTCGTATCTTTCGGCATATTCTTTCTGCAATCCCATTGCAACTGCCTGCGGCGCATTCCCCATAGCCATCGTGATCACAATGCCCTCATGGTCAGTTACAAACCATCCCGAATCCACGCCGTTTTTTCTGAAATCCGGCTTGTCAAAAGGATAGAAATAAGCGAGATAGTTCTCTGTAGTGAGGGATTTTTTCTTTATAAAGTGGTTTTTGGGAAGATACACCGATTCATAAGTTATGAAATCCGCTGTTGTCGGCAGGGCGGTCACAAAGCCGAGGAAACCATATTTTTTGATAAAGTCAAGCACAGTTCCCCTCAATTCTTCTGGTACTTTGTGCATGGCGGCAAGTCCGACATTTATGGCATCAATGACGAGCTACTCAGCTTCCTGCATGGGATGGTACATTTCCGGTTTGGCATCTTTGGAAACTGTTATGTATAGGTTACAGTCACTGCCTGTCTTATATTCATAATTGCTGTACCGAATCCACGGAGCGCTGGTATGTTCAAATAAATTCTTCATAAATAATCTGCTCCAATCCATCAATCCTGTCACATCATCTGATGTAATATCTTCTATATTATAAACAGTTACTTGTTGTCGGTCAAGCTGTCCGGTATCCTTTCTTAACTACATAATAGTAATTATAAAGATTATGCAAGTATTTTCTTGACTATAAATCATCCTGCCAAAGGGCATAATAATACCCTTGTCAAAAGAGACAAGGGCTATTAGCTGAAAAATCCAACCGCACAGGTGGAACTTATTTTGGAATGTTTAGAGGAAGGACTATATCCAAGCTGGGATGCACAAAATAAATGGTCAGTAGCATTGGCAGAAAAGCTGGGATACCATTTTAGTCATGAATATGTAGCATATGAGATAATGGGTTATTAGATGTTGAATGGAGAAAATTTAATGTGTGAATGTGCATTTTGTCATAAAGAAAATATTATTAAAGGAAATATATCACCCATATGGTTACAGCATTATGCAAAATGGGGGCGAGTTTAACGATGTAGGACACTATCATATTCATATCTTTCCAGAATATGTGGGAGATGGTTTTGGCTGGACATATGATAGTGAAGAAAAGGCTGTGAATGCGGAGATAGCAGAAAGGATAAGGAAACAGTTGAGAGTTGATTGGCTTGCTGGAAATAAAGAGCACTCTCGGAAACTCAATAGAGAATAAGCAGGAAAAGGTTGATTTTCAGAAATGAGAGGGATAAGGGATGGATGATTATGGGGCTTGAGCAGTCCAGAGAGCATAAAGAATAAAAATGTGCATGACTTTAAAACCTGTCGAAAAACAGGCCTGAAAGAATCCAGAAGCAGGAAACTTGGTTTATGCCACTGCCTGCACCTGCTGTTTATAGCGGGCATCCAGATGGATGCAGATTCCAATCATGGTTGTCATGAAAGAATAATGCTCCTTTGTGTGTATGAACATACGGTGCAGTCCGTAATCATTGAGGATGCGGTTGTTGATACGTTCCGTGGCGGTGCGTTGATTATAAATCTTCTTATAAGCATCTGTGCCGCGGGGGACGTCGGTGTAAAGCCGGATATCCCATTCGGGCCGGGTCTTGACGACTCTCCCATATTTGGAATCGGTGCAGGAGTTTTTACATTTGGAACAGTGATCTTTCCCATAGGGGCAGCGCCACATGAGGTAACCGCTGGATCTGTCATAACCGTTAGGCTTCATGCGCAGTTTTTCCTGACATAAGGGCGTTCCATCTTTGTCAATGGTGATGGTATCAGGAATTGTTTTTGGCCGGCCGCATTTGTCGTTCAGGTCGATGAAGGCCCGTATTCCCCTGTTTTTAAGGATCCGGTAGGTGGGGTAATTGTCCATTGCAGAATCCAGGCACATATTCGAGGTGGAAACAGCCGGCATATGTTTTTCCAGTTCATGGAAAGCGACAAGGAAATTGACCGAATCATGACGCTTTGCACTGGTAAAACGCAGAAGCAGGGGGAGATCTGTCCTGAGTTCACTGTTATAGCAGGATAATTGGAACAAAGTGTAGCCGAAGTAATATTTTTCCAGGTCGCTGTCCCAGCCCCAGGAAGCATCGGGGTCAGGGAAATGCCGCAGGTTTTCCGGTGCGCCAACCCTGTGGTGCCCGCGTGGGCAGGCATGGGTATGCACGGCGGTGCCGTCTCCGGAAACCGTAAGGTGTTCCCTTGGTATGAGGCCGGATTCCATGGAAGGCAGGACAGCCACGTGATAGAAGAAGCGCTGCAGCCGCCCTTCAAAGTTAAAAGGGATATCCTTCCCGCTCATGAGCCGTTTTTCGATAGATTCTGTGATTTTGGGCTTTGCCTCCTGTGCTTTCTGTTTTTTGCCTTTGGGCTTATCCGGCTTTTTGGTGTTCCAGGAAGCCGGAAGCAGTTTGTCCCGCGCATATAAGTCCGTTGGCGGTGCAGCCCAGAGCCTGTCCATGAAGTCAAAATAAGAACCGAGGGGCGGCAGGGAATCCGTAGTGCAGCCGATGAGAGCGGCAAGGAGGCGGTCATGTTTGAGCCTGTCGACCCAAAGGGTAAGGGATAGCTTGGCCAAACCTTCTGAAAATAGAAGAAAGAAAAGGATAAAAGACCTTAAGATTTGTGGCTGGTTCTTAGCGGGCCTGCCAGTGTTGGAGTAAAAGGGCAGAAGGAACTCCATGGCCTTATCGGTATCGAAAAGGCGGAGTTTCTGCCATGGTTTCCAAAGCTCCGTATGGAGCCGGACTCTTTCAGAGGAATCGAAATGGACTTTGGATTCGTTGAGAAAGTACTTGTAATCTTGCATGGGCTGCCAGTACTTGATCATAAAGTGCACCTCCTAGTAGTTTAGTTTAATGCTGTGCGTGTGGCACAGACGCTTCTTAACTACAAGGGGCGCGTTTGGTGACTGGCGTATATGGTCACCAAACGCGCCGCACATTTTGACTTATATGTCAATACTTTTTTGAAAATTTAACAAAAATGTTTTCCGGGATATGGAGGAAAGCAAAAAAGAAGAACATGAAAAAAGAGCGGAAATTCGGGCTTAAAGAGTTTCCGAGACCGCTCTAAAATCCGAAAGGAGGGAGACGAATACGTTGTGATGCTCTCTGCCGCGTACATTTACCAGCTACAGAACCATGAATGCTATATGCCGTATGAGACGCCTTCCGCTCCGCCGACAAGCGAGCCGGATGATGAAAATTCTGGTACGATTGAGACAGAGGCGCCGACGGAAACAGAGTCAGAGCCACAGCTCGGAGACTGGGTACTAGAACCAGAGGACAAGTGGTTTCAGAGTTTTGTGCATTATATGGATTTGATAGATACAACAGGAGCTCATGATGGGTATGATATTATAGAGAATATTGCAATGCATGATATTCCGATCTATGATTCCAAGAACGGAACCCATGATGAGAGGGACGACACGATTCTTGATGAAATGTCGAAAATGAATATTATTTATAGAGGGAAAGATCTCAAACGCCTTATTATATACTATTTTCCAGCGTACAAAGGGGAGACTGGATATGATGAGAATTTCAGAGATGTGATCAAAATAGACAATCAGACAGATTTAGAGCTGGACTGTTATCTGATCAAGCAGAAAAATCCAGATTTGTCAGAAACCAAACTGACACTCAAAGAGCAGGGGTATGCGCCTGTAGTGCGTGCTAAGGGTACAAAGATGCGCCTGTTCCACAATCTTGATGAAAATCTTGGGCGCAGGACTGGAACGGCGAAAAATCATATCCAGACATCAGAATTTAAGATAGTGGAGAACTATACAGGCTCAGATGCATTCAAGAAAAAGAAGGTAATGACCTATGAGCTGGATTTGAAAGTGACAGATACAGAAGGGCATGAGCTGACAAAACTGCGCGGTACAATGTATGAAAAGTATCGGGAATACGAGGTAGATGCTGTTGAATAGAGGTGTGGTAATGAAACAGAAACGATGGAAATATATTCAATTAAATAACAGTGGTTCTGCGTTGATCTCCGTGGTGGCTGTGGCGATTTTTCTCTCTGTGATTGCCACCACGATTATCTATATTTCAGGGAAAAATTATCAGATCAAGGCAAATGACTATCAGAATAAAAACACATTCTATCAGGCGGAGATGGCGCTCGACGAATTAAAAGGGGCGCTGGCTGCTGACGTATCGGAGGCTTTCAAATATGCATACAGGGAAGTGATGCCGGAATATGTGACAAAGGAGAGTGGAGACAAGCGGAATCAGGATTTTCATACGATCTATTTTGACTGTTTGTATTACATGTGGACAGGCGCTACAAAATACGGAACAGATATTGGAAAAGACGAGATTACAACACATGTAACAGTACCGGGTGAGTCTGTTTATACGACAGTGGAAAATTTTGCTGCGGATTTGCCCAACTTCCAGCAGTATTTTATACCGGAGGACAAAATTACGGAAGAGGATGAAAAGATGTGTGTCGCACTGGACCCAGAGACGCCGGGAAGATTTATTATCAAGAATGTTCGTGTGCGGTGTTCGCAGAACGGATATTCGTCTTACATTTGTACAGATATCGCGCTCGACCCGCCGGCATATTATATGGGACGTTCCAATGCAGGCGGTGAGGAGGAGGGCGCAGAACCCGGAGATGGGTTTGTGCCAAAGGATATCGAGAAGAAGAAGCTCTATATGGGAGATTATATACTGTATATGAACTGGCATAAATATTGATCGGACAGGGAACATCTGAAAGGGGGCAGGCGTGATTGAGAGAGCTGCGGTGGCAACATAAAACAGATAATAAGGGAATGTCCCTTGTGGAGATTATCGTTGTGATAGCGATATTGAGCCTCTTTATTGGCAGTGTGTCGTACAGTATCAACTGGGCAAGCGGGAAGGCGGCAGAGGAATGCGCGCAGAAGCTTGCCTATAATCTAAAGCAGGCAAGAACAATGGCAATGGGAAAGAACAGTACGACCATTACAGTCAAAAAGGATGAGGCAGGAAATATCATCACTGAAATGAAACTTGTCACGGATACGGGCGATGCTGCCACAACGACATCAACGAAGGTTGGGAACAGGAGTGTATCTGTCAGATTTGATGACGGCTCCTCGGAGAGTGAACTTGGGACTGGGGGTGTGGTGTTTGTGTTTGACAGGGCAAGCGGTGCACTCAAAACATTGAATGGGGCGGAGGCGAATACCGCATCACCAAAGTTTACAGTCTCCAAGGGCAGCACCAGACGGACGATTGAGATTGTTCCGATCACAGGCAGGATATCAGTTGGTAAATAACTGTTTTATGTTGGATGAAAGGAAAGAACTATGAATAAAAAATTAGGAGATAAAGGACTGTCGCTCGTCGAGGTGATCTGTGCAGTTGCAATCTTTTCCGTGATTGTTGCCACGGTCGGCGGTGTGCTTGTGTTCAGCGCGAGAAGCTACCAGAAGGGAAGCACGGAATCCGAGATTCAGCAGGAAGCCCAGTTTGCGGCAAACAGAATTGGCGGCATTATCCAGAACGCCATAGAAGTGAAGTTTGAGAGCGGAATACTGAAAATGATCAAGGGCAATGTAGAACATGCAGTCTCTCTTGACGGGACAGACTTGAAATATCGGGAGACTGTGACAGCGGAAGATGGAAGCCAGACAACAAGCGGTGCACAGATTTTGGCAGGAAATATTGCGGCATTTGCGGCGGACGTGAGTGAGTTTGAGAAAGCGCACACTGTGATTTTGGATATGACAGTATCCAAGAATGATAAGAACTATCCTGTCCGGTATACCATGAATGCAAGAAATGAGGAAATCAATGTGTCAACAAGCGCTCTGCCGCCCAGTGCATCAATCTATGTTTCGGACAGCAGTTTGATTCTAGTGCCAGGTGAATCGTATACTGTCGGCGTGGATGTCAGGGGTTCTGATAAACCGTTTGAGGTCTCGGAAGTAAGTGCAGGAATATCAGTTTCTGAAGCGGCAGACCACATTGTAGTAACAGTAGACAACGCTGCCAGAAGTGCAGAAGCGGCGGTAAAACTTAGCGTGAAGGACGACGGTGCAGAGCTTTGCACGAAAGTGATTCAAATTGACATCCGCAGTGTTAGCGAAATCACATTGGACAAAAAACGCGGTGCAGACAGCAGTGAGTATACCTTTTTTGCGAATGTGGCGTGCACAAATGCCGCAAAGGTTGCAGGCGGTTCGAATGAGGAGAATTATAAGAACCCGTATGCCGTAGAATGGAGTGGCAAAGTGCTTGTATGCGGCAGTACGCCGGGGAATTTTGATACGGAGATTGGCAGCTTTGCCATTTTAGATGAGGACGACGGAACAGGAAAAAGTAAATTTTCTTACAGTCCTGAGGTTGCAAAGTACATTTGTATTGATGATAAGTATCCTGAATATGAGAACCGCGAGGCGGAAAAAAAATCAAAACGTCCCTATTTGAAAGTCAAACTGACGGATAGTTTTGACGCCAATACAAAACTTGTGGTGAGGGCAACGGCAAAACACCCAAGCGGGGTCAATAAGGCGTCAAGTGCCTATGGAGAGACAAGCTGTTATGCGGAGAAAGATATTACAGTCGCAAAATTAAAGAGTACCAAAATTTTGATGATACCCGGGCAGACATATACATTAAACGGTGTGCGTGTGGCGAATCCGGCGTGTACAATATCTGTGGGAAGTGAGATTAAGACGCCAGATGAAGCGGGAATCATACCGACATTTGAAGATGGCAATAAGCTAAAAATACAACTGACAAGAGAAGCAAAAGGTGACAGTAAGGGTGTGATTACCTTAGATATTCATTCTCAGGGCAGCACGGCAACGCAGTTGACGGTAGAGATTTATGTCAGAAGGGTAACGCCTGTTGAGCTGACAGGAGATGTGAATAAAGGAAACCTCAAAATTGACTGCGGCTATTCGAATACGCCAAATGGAAAATTTGGAAAAGGCGCAGAATTACAGTTAAAGACAAGAATAAAAGGCACCAAATTAAATTTTGCAGATTCTGCGGATTGTATCAATGCAGAGACACAGGCGCAGTATGATGAGTACACGCCGTATGCCGTTATGTTTGAGTGGGAAATGAAACGGGCCGGGCAGACCGTATCTAGAACCACAGGACAAGAGCTGGTCACAAAGGATCTGGGGCAGACAGATGCTTCAGGCAACTCATGGAAAAGCAAATATAACAATGATTATTTTTATATACATAGCTTTGTCGTCAATGGCCAATCGCCGGCAGTGAATATTATATTAAACAAGGCATGGGGCAATGACTGTGAATTTGTGCTCACAGCAAAGGCGCTGCATCCCAATATGGACGGACTAACAGGAAGAAACAAGTTTGGCTATATTTATACAGAAAATGACACGACATTTATCCAAGGCTCGTATACCTTGAAAAAACAAGATGCAATCAAGGTGGCGAAGGATACTATTATCGTAGAGCCCTATCAAGGTGAGACAGATGAAAAGGCTATGCTCATACCAGTGTATGTAGTGAACGGCGCGACAGTCGCAAGAATCAAGGTGACGCTGGAGGGCGGTACAGACCCGAATAATACGATTATTCTTCCAGCGGCAGATGTAGAGCGCAGAGAAGGCACTAGAGAATGGAAATTTGTCTCAATGACAGAGGCACTGCCCTCTGTGTGGAATATCAAGATGAAGATTTCGCGGACCGAGGAGGGAAGCCGGTTTGATGATGGTCTGGGTGAAAAAGACGGACGCATCAAAATGACAATTGAGGCGTATGACAGTACCAATATGACGGTTTCTGACAGGATTGATACGAAAACCGTATACTTGCAGGTGCGTCGTGTAACAGAGGTAGATATAGAAGAGAATAGCATTTCGAATAAAGCAGGCGAGACGATTACCCTTCATGCAAGAGCGTCAGGCATTGAGGGGACAGATTATTTCGGACAGCAGCAGAAAACGAATAACTTTGATCCCATCTGGGATAAAGGTGACAATTATAAGAGCCCGTTCGAACTGCGGTGGACATTGTACTATAAGGATAAAAACGGCAAAGCCGCAGAAAAAGAGATTGGCGAGTATCCAGAATATTTCTCCAATGTAAGTTATGATGCGGTGAAGGAAGGGACAAAAGCCGGCACGCAGATGATTACTTTTACGCTCAAGAAGCCATTGCCCAAGGGGGCTCAGCTTCGGGCGACCTCGCTGCACGCGATGGGCAGGGTTGAATACAAAGGTGCGCAGTATAACCGTTCGGGACTGAATTATATCAGAGATATTGATAAGTATAAGGAGCAGTATCCTGAAGGGGTGGTGTATGATTTTATAGAGATTACCGGCAGCGGCAGAAAAGAACTTGGCGGCTTTAAGAGAGCCAACCGCCAGAACTGGGATCTTCCCGGATTTGAAGCGGGCACGATTCCAGCTTTTAAAGCAAAATACTTTAATCAAAATAATTTTGAACAGTATACATTCTATAGGTTTAGAGAAGAAGGCGGCGTATGGACGCAGTATTATAAGACAGATGATAATGAAAATTATCATGCATATGTCACTGGTTCAAAAATGGGACGTTTGTTCCGCACAGATAAGGCATATGATTTGGATGTAGTAAATGTATTATATAATACGAGCGAAAAGAAAATATACTGGCCACAGGATAGCACGTTAGTTGAAGAGGCGGGCACAGGGTGGCACGAAGCCGGATATACCTTAAAAGAGTGGGATTATGACAGCAGGCTTACGGCAGAAGAAAAAAGTTTTGAGAGTAAGCAGGAATACTATATCCCGAAAACAGAGATGTGGGTTGGTCCGAAAGAGGGGTATAAGACAATCGAGAAATCAACCCATGATCCAATTAGCAGTGAAACATCGCCAATACAAGTAAAAGGCGGAGGACTTACAGATGGCAGCAGGGGTGAACAGTTTGCAGTTGTGATGGAGCCTACAGCCTTTGATCTGCCCGTTGCGTATGCGAACTTTACCGCAATACTTGAAAAGAAAACTGCTTCTGGATGGGTTCCAATTGAAACCAACAATATGCAGCAGAATGAAAAATGGAATCTTCGCACACAGAACCCTGAAATAATGGCGGAGGCGACGTACGGTGCAAGAGGGCTTTATAAAATCTCAAGCGTTGTAAATAATATGGACTGGGTAGATGTGTCAGGAGATATGTTCAATCCAAATTATACAACATCTTATGAAACCCTGTCGTTATATGAAGAGAATGGTGCAGGTATCATTTACCTCGAATTTGTAGAGTAAAGAATTTTTAAATGTAAAGAATGAAATAGAAGCGTTACAAGGGGATTCACTCTTGTAACGCTTCTATTTTATGCACAAACCCATGCAGAGGAAATAAGCAGCATCAGTCAGTGTCTGAGACCGGTTCAGCAGGCGGCGGCGCGGCGGCCGCCGCAGCCCGCTGCTGCATTTCAAGTATTTGCTGCTGGAGCACCTCCTGCGCGTTGGGCGCTGCGAAGAAAAAGCTGTTGTGCGGGCACATCTGCGTGTTCTGCGCTTCGGGTGTCTCCGGCGTCGTGTTGAGTGCGGAGGCAAGATTGTTATCTTGAAGCCGCGTAGGCACCTGCTCTATGACGGACGCCTGCTTGAACGGACACTCCTCGGCGGCAGTGAGGTTTGAATACAGGCATATATTTGAGAAATAGTGCGCATCACAGTATTCTGTGGGAACTGTTCCCTCGGCAAAATATTCCGTCTTGACAGTGCCATTACAGACGCCTGCGATGGGAAGCCGCCCTGACTTCGAGCAGACGGAGGCTGTGACGATGCCGTTTGCCATAGGGAAGGATTTGTATTCAAGGTTTTCGTGAATCCTTGACATGACCTTTTTCCACATCGTTTTTGACAAATTCTTCTCGGCAGAGGTTTTCATGCTGACATTGTTGTCGTAACCCGTCCATGTAGTCGCGGTGTAATAGGGCGTATAGCCTGAGAACCACACGTCTTTGTAGTCGGAGGTGGTGCCTGTCTTGCCTGCGATCGCCATGTTGCCAAAATTCACAGAGCCGCCGGTTCCCGAGGTGACAACGTCCACCATAGCGCTTGTGAGCAGCCATGCCGTTGTTTCCTTGATTACCTGAGTGGACTCTGGCGCTGTGTTATCGATCAGTACATTGCCGTCATGGTCGACAATCTTGGTGTACAGCTTAGGCTTGATATAGGTTCCCTGATTGGCAATCGCCGCGTAGGCGGCATTGAGCTCTAAATTCGTAACACCGTCTGTAATGCCGCCAAGCGCAAGCGGCTGGCCAATATCGGACACCACAGAGCCATCTTTCTCAACACGCTTTTCAACCATTGTCGAGAAGCCAAAGTTTTGCAGATAATCAAAGCCAAGCTGGGGTGAAATCTGGGTAAGGGTTTTGACCGCGACAATATTTGCCGACTGGGCAATACCATACCGGAGACTTAGAAGCCCTCTGTAGTTGCTTCCCCACCAGTTCTTGACAGGACGCCCGCCGGCGTAGTTGAAGGGGGCGTCGTTCTGGACATCGGCAAGTGTCAGACCGGCGCTGTCAAGTGCCGGGGCGTAAGTGGACACCACCTTGAAGGTGGAGCCGGGCTGTCTGGTGGTGTTGGAAGCCCTGTTCAATGTACGACTCGCTTCTTTTACACCACGCCCGCCAATCATCGCCACAACATAGCCCGTGGACTGCTCTTCAACCGTAATGGAAACTTGCGGCTGGGGAGTCAGCGAGATGCGTTCCCCGTCCACCTGGTCTCCCTCGGACATCATCGCATCCTTGTAGGCTTCAATAGCCGCATAGGCATCCTCCTTTGTGTCATAAATCAGATTAAACGAAGCATTCTGCTGCTTATAGTAAGCCTTGAACATTTCAGTGCTGTGATTTTCCTTTTCACCGTTTGCTTTCTTGATTGTGAGCACATAATTCAGATACCATTTCACCGTTTCAGGGTAATTTGATTCATCTGCGTATATCTCATCGCAGATTGCCTGAATATCCGGGTCAAGCGTCGTGTAGATGCTCAGACCGCCGCTGAACAGCAGCCAGTGTGCCTGCGTTTCATTGAAGCCCTTGATTTCGCTCAAATCAGCTAACACCTGTCTGGTAACTTCGTCTACAAAATATGTATAGACGGAATTGCTGTCCACGATTTCTTCATTGACTGCCAGAATACGGCTGTACACGTCATCCGCCATCGCCTCATCGTATTCAGCCTGTGAGATATATCCTTGTTTTTTCATTTTATCCAGAACAATCTGACGCCTTTCCTCATTTTTTTCAGGGTGGGATATAGGATTGTACTTGGATGGATTTGACGTGGTGGCAACAATGACGGCACTTTCAGAGAGAGTTAGCTGGTAAGGCTGTTTGTTAAAATAACGCAGCGCAGCAGCTTTTACGCCCAGCGTATTTTGTCCCAGATTGATCGTGCTCATATAGATTTCCAGTATTTGTTCTTTAGACATTTTTTTCTCAAGCTCGACCGCAAGATACTGCTCTTGAATCTTACGCTTGATTTTCTGCATGGTTTCCTCGTTCACCCAGTCGTCAAAAACATTGTTTTTGATAATCTGCTGTGTGATGGTAGATGCGCCCTGCGTGAGCTCAAAATTCTGCACCGCTTCGAATGCGGCGCGCAGGATGCCGCGGATATCAATGCCGTTGTGGTCGTAAAAACGTTCGTCCTCAACCGCGACAAAGGCGTCGGCAAGGTGCTTGGGAATCCTGTCCATCTTCTCATAACTCCGGTTGGAATTGGCAGCCACAAGCTTTGTCAGCTCATTGCCCTTGGCGTCATAGACGACAGTTGCAAAGCCTTGCGGGAGGACAGATGCCGGATCAATATCGGGCACAGTGCTTAAAATGCCCTTGAACGCGCCGATCCCAAAACAGGCACCGACAATCATGATGGACAAGGTGGCAGTCAGCATGACCTTCAATGCAGTGACAAAGAACAACTTTTTGAATTTTATGGTTTTTGAAGTCAGGGACTTTTGGATTTTAGAGACTCCTCTTTTCCCGTAATTCATAAAATCACCTCCGTAAAATAGTTACTAAATACATTATGTAAAAATTCATTCTACTCATTATAACAAATTACTATCGGTAAATAAAGGATTTTTTAACAGTCTTGACAGATATTTTAGATTTTATACAGTTCCTGTTTATGATATAATGAGGAAAAATAAGAGAATGGTGACGGAGGTTTAGGATGGAAAAAGACAGAAACAGTCAGGAATATGAGGATTTTGTGCTGCTCACAAAAGGCGGGGAAGCGGAGCTGGTGGAGAAGAAATCACGCTTTATCGCGACAGTGCGCCCGGTAGAGAGCGAGGAGGAGGCAGCGGCTTTTATCGAGGAGATGAAAAAGAAGTACTATGATGCCAGACATAATTGTTCAGCGTATGTGCTTGGCAGCAAGGCGCAGCTCACCAGAAGCAGCGATGACGGAGAGCCAAGCGGTACTGCGGGGCGCCCTATGCTGGAGGTGCTGCTCGGAAGCGGCATTCGCAATGTTGCGGCAGTCGTCACACGGTATTTTGGCGGGACGCTGCTGGGAACTGGCGGTCTGGTGCGGGCGTATTCGGGTGTATTGAAAGAGGCGCTCGAAAAGTGTGAGACGGCGAGGCAGCATTTTGGCGTCAGGTTTAAGATTAGGGCGGATTACAATGCAGTTGGAAAAATCCAGCATATCCTTGCCAGCAGAAATATTGCGGCAGAGGACAGTGTCTATGCGGCGGACGTGGAGATGACAGTCATCGCACCCGTCGAGGCGTATGACCGCCTGTGCACGGAGCTTGTGGAGGCAACAAGTGCGCGTGCGGAGATTGAGGAAGTGGAGAGGCTGTATTATATGGAGGAAGAGAGATGAAAGGCAAACTGAATAATTATGTCTGGACAACAGTTGAGGTTGAAGAGGCATTAAAGACGGAGACGGGGACGGTCAATGTTGCCAGAGAGTTCAAGCGTATTTTAGAGCAACTTCATTTTATGGAAGAAGAGAAGGCATGGTACAGGATGGATACGTCAAGCGATTCCGACAAAAGAGGAAATTACATATTTGGGGGCTGCAATGCGCCGCAGGAACTTAAACATTTGTTTGATTTTTTTGAGCAACGTGCAACAAGTTGTAAAGAGAGAGAAAGAATCACAGAAGATATGATTACTTCATTAAAATACAAGCTTTTTGAACTTTTGCCCCCGCACCAGAATATATTAGAGATGAGAGAAGCCGCCGTGCGTAAACAAAAAGAGGAGCTCTGCCAGCTTCACGACTTGCTGGTACAGCTCAGAAGCCTGAATATTATCGAAGCAGCACTGCACCAGCAGGAGGAGCTAAGGGAGCAGTATACTGGTATTTTGACCAAAAAGCAGCAAAGGGAATTAGAACAGGTGGCAGAAATGGTTCAAAAATGCTGCGAATATTCGGTTGCGCAGGAAGAACCGGACAAGCCTTTCAGATGGCTTGAGGAGAAGCGCGGGCGGCTGGAATATGCGGCTGTCATAGACAGGAGGGTGGAGGAGTATTTTGTTGATTGTTTCCGCGATTTTTATTTTGTGAATCAGATCTGGGTAAAACAGGAGAAGCAAAAAGACAGGGCGTGGAAAGAGCTTGGCAGCAAAATGTACCTAGCGGTAGCAGAATGGAATCATAAATGGAGCCGAAGCATGACAGCATCCCAAGAAATCAGGAAATTGGAAAATGAGGCGTCAGGGACTGCAAACACATATTCTTTATGTATAAGCGCAATGAAAATTGCTCTGAAAGAACCGTTTATACCCCCAAAAATAAAGGAGAAGTATACAAAAGACAGGTGGCAGGAAAAGTGCGAGGAACTGGTTGATGAGATTTTAAGGCATGAGCTGGAAAAGAACGATAGAGAAACGTATAATTACATGCTTATAAGGGCATTTCTGGAACTCAATGATATTCATGATAAGATTGCAAAAGAGCAGCAGAATTATTGTTTAGGGCATCAGGAAGCGTAGAAGGAACAGGAGATACTGCCGGAGCCAGCTTCTGAGTGCAAGCTTGGAACCTATTATGAAGCAATATTTAGACAGTACAAATAAAGCGGAGAATATCCGCAGGGCAGCAGCGCAAAAGCCCTGCGGGTGAAACAGGCGGTTCATCCCGGCTCGGAGATGCGTGTCACGCCAACAAAGACTTCAGAGATTTTGTACCATGTAGGATAGTCTACAATGCCAGTCGGCGCCAGTCCGAACACGCGCTGGAAGGTGCGCACGGCATTGGCGGTCGCAGGGCCGAAGATGCCATCTTCTGCGATGCGCGGAATCGCCGGATAATTCTGAGCGATACGGTTCAACTGCTGCTGCATCTGAAGTACTTTCTGCCCGGATGAGCCTACGGTCAGGTCATAGCCCGGCCATGAGGAGGGCACACCGGAAATATAGGAGGTGGAGTTGATATACATGTCATTTCCATAATAATAACGGATGATTTCTATCGGTGTGTAGCCCTGATCGCCCAGATATTTGCTGCCCCACTGGGAGAGACCATAGCAGGTCACACGGTTTCCATCACAGTAAGAGGTAAAAATCGGCTGGCGCACACCCGGTCGCGACAGGTAGTTCGAGAAGATGCTGTCCACGATGCGGCTGATATTCTCATAAATATTTCTGCCGTGAATCCACTTCTGGTCGTAGGCGGTGGAGGACGTGATCGTGAAGTTGTAGCCTTGGTTCCGGTACTACGGAAGCGCCACTTATTGAGGGTTATTGCAGCCTAGTGCTGGACAAGCTGGCACGGAATTAATGCGGGAGATTTTTAAAGTGAATACTATAAAAGGCAAGAGGATTTTGATATGCTGGCAAAACAGAATCCATATATTGAGAGTGCATACAAAAAGCTTCAGATTATCAGTCAGGATAAAGAAAAGCGGCTGGAATATGAAGCCCGCGAAAAGGCGATTAGAGATTATAACCAGTCTATGTACGAAGCGGAGCAGCGCGGAATAGAAACGGGCATAAAAAATATGGCAAAAATTTATCAAAAGTTTGGTCAGAGTTACCAAGCGGCAATAGAAGCTGTGCAGGAAGAATACCCCAAGGTTGAAGAATCATTCATTAAGACACTTGTACAAGAGGTATATGACCTGCATCATATATAAAGACAAGTTTTGACGCTTCTTTAACCTAAAATCCCGGAGTAATTATATATACTACAAAAACTTTACTTGACAAACCCTAAAAACATTCCTATGCGACAACATTTTTCTACATATCTAATTCCTATCAAGAAAAATTTTTTGCTCATAGACACAAGATTTTTTACAGTCTCCAGTGCTGTCACACCTGTTGCTGCTTGTCAAGGACATATTCATCATTTTTCATCATTTTTTCTTGGTCTGCCCTGTTTTCCATGCTCTAAGTCGTGGAGAATGACACGCTTTAGCTTGTCCTCTACGCTTTGGGTACTCGTATCAGAGAAGTGCACCTCGACTAAATAGGTCATCTTATCAATTTTCTTTTGCAAACAGGGCGTTAATCGCCTTGTGGTGTTGGTCTGAATGTTGTCGTTCATGTTCCTCCTTGTTGGGCAATGTGTGCAAGCACACATAAAAAAAGACGCAAGGTTTCACAATTTACTGTTCCATGCGCCTTTACGCTGTTATTTAGATATTAAATTGTTTTGTCGATTATGCTAACTGCATAACCTCTTTTTCAATTTCTTTTACATCATCTGATGTCAACTCAGGGAAAAAAGTTAGTATTTCTTCTACTGAAATTCGCCCTTTTTCCAACATAGTAATCGCATTTCTTTTTGCTGTTTTTCTTGCCTCATTGTTTTTAATATCCTCTGCATATGCTTCCAAAATCTGCTCATCATCAAACAATGTCATCATAATGTCTACAACCTCCTGTTCCTTATTTTCGAGATATTCCTTCAATACATTTCTGTTTTTACAAATACGAATTGTTTCCGTTACCGCTTTCTTTGTTTGCCCATATTTCTTTCTCTGCTCATTATACACTTTACAGAAAATAATATACTGCCCGATTATACTATCCTCGTCCTCTTGATAAAGCACTTTGACCTCTGCGTCTACCGCTATCTTTTCACCGTCAAAAAAATCTTTGGAAAGCGATATGGTGTCGGGTGGGTTCTTCGGCTTTTCTCCCGTAAATATCACATACAGTTCAGGTTTTGGCATATTCACTTTTTTAGAACCATACAGATTTTGCTTGGTACGCTTGAAAAAATCGTGATATGTCTGTATAAGATACATCAGCGCACGTATTATGATATTCAATGTCCATGTTGACTGGCTTTCAACCAAAATGACGAGTCTGCCGCCAACCGAAAATCCAAGGTCGTTATAGTCTGCATCAACCAGTATATGCTTGATAGTAACATCTTTTATATCATCTTCTGTTACATTACTGTCCTCTGGGTGAAGTGCCTTATACAGTCGGAGCAGATACTTTTTGTCCTGAAATAAATTTGTGAACACGCTGTCTTTTATTTTACGCTTTGGCGTGTTTTGTGCCATTTTATCACCTCGCTATTGCAATTCAGCAGAAGATACAATACAACTTACTCCTGTTATAGTTCGATTATACAAAAAAATATCTGTCTTTACAATAAATTTCACGTTAAATTTCTTCCTCCCTCCGCAGGAGTCCATGCAAGTGAAACTTGCCCTTCGGAGAGCGCACAGATATACCACCTCTAGTGGTATATCTGTATTCACCCTGTAAACAGGGTGAATACGCTACCTCGGCTTTCCAGTGTCCTCGCCTTTGTCATTCCGTACCGCCCCCGCTTTCATTTTCGGCATTGGGGAGAGTGGATTGTGGGGGAGTGGTTTCTCGGCTTTCTGACTTGATTTTAGCCATAATCTGCTGACACTCCCCAAATTGTTATGTATATAATTTTTTCCGGGAGAATAGGTTATTTCCAATTTTCATAATCTGTTTTCCTTCGTGTATATTTTTCATAGGTGTTTTTACACGGTCTGTTGATTTTGTATTTTCCTATTTTATAGCAATCGTATATTTCGTTCAATACATCATTGGTTTCTGTTTCCAATGATATTTTTTTAACAAGTACGCAAATCAATCCATCTACAGTTTTCAGATAATTCAAGCAAATCAGATTCGAGCAGTAAAATTTGTGCGGTCACATCATTTTTTTATCAGTATAAAAAAGAGTAAAAAATCAGCAGATAGACAGATGCTGTCTATCCTGATTGCTATAATGTTTTTATTGGCAGCTGCGTGGTATGAAAAGTGAATAAATATCAAAAATGGAAAAAACACTTGAATTGTTGTTTGGGGTGAAAACCAGCGGCGAGAATCTTATTGCAACTCATCAAAAGTAAGAAATTTGTGAGGGGCAATCTGTAGTACAGATGCAATATCAAAAAGAGAGTCCAGAGAAAGGGCTTTTTGAATATTGGGTGCCTCCAAATGTCCAATAAATGCTGGGGTTAATCCAGTCTGTTCTGCAAGCTCTTCCTGTGTGAGTCCGCGAAGTTTGCGGTAATAAGCGATTTTTAATCCTATTTGGCGATAATTTTCTGCATAAATCTGTTTCATTGGCAATTCCTCCTTCTTTTATGGTATCGAATTGTCGTAGTAATTGACATGGATTATAAATTATAATATTATATTTAATAGATAGTAATAACTTTTCAGAGTGTGCTAAGTAATTGAAATACATATCGGAAAGGGGAGATGGTTCAAAAGAAGAGTGGCAGAGGATACTTATAGGATAAGATAGAAGGAAGATAGAAGCTTTATAGCTCGTGAGTACAATAAAAATATGAAGGGGACATACATGAAAGAATTTAATATTTTATATCAAAAAATTTTGTTTTCACTTATGAGTTGAAAGTTCTCAATAAAAAAATAACCCTTTCGTATGGATTTATGGTATCTTTAAGTTGCAACACTTAAGAAAGATATAAACCACTGAAAGAGTTATTTCATGTATGAGTTTACCATACTTTCCAGTGGTTAACCATACGATTATGATGAATTTTATTGAAAATGTTTTATGCCACTTTGAATCCTGTTTTTCCCGCAAGGCTGCTTTCCGCTGGTTTGTAACCATTATCATAGGGCTTATGCTCCGTTCAGATAAACTTGGTGTCACTTCTGTCATCCGTGACCTTGCACTAAGTCCGGGCTGCTATGATTCCATGCTGCATTTTTTCAGGGCATCCTCATGGTCGTTGGAGGAAATCCGTAAACGTTGGTTCTCCGCTGTCAGGCTGTATGCTCCCCTCTATAGGGAGGGGAACTACCACGTCCTTGTGGGCGACGGGGTGAAGCAGTCCAAGGAAGGGCGCCGTATGCCAGGGGTGAAAAAGCTGTTCCAGGAATCCGAAAACTCCGCAAAACCGGAGTACATCCATGGGCATATGTTCGGTGGTCTTGGCATCTTAGCCGGAAGTGTACGGAATTGGGCCTGCATTCCTTTGAGTATCCGGCTCCATGACGGCCTGCAGGCTGCCATGGAGTGGAAAGGCGCATCTGTTTCTGAGGCTTCCCATGTGGTGCAGATGGTGGAAGATGCTTATCGCGCAGCCCTTACTTTTGGGAATTCCCTGCTCTTGCTGGACAGATATTTTCTTACTGTACCGGCACTTGAAAAGCTGAAATCCCTCAACGGCAGCGGGGATGTACACATGGAGATCGTCACCAAGGCCAAAAAGTCCTGTACCGCATTTGAAAGGCCAGGCCCCCGCAAACCCGGAAGGGGACGGCCTGCCAAAAAAGGAGCGGCTGTCCACCTGAAAGAACTGTTCGCTTCACGCGGGGGGCAATTCCAGAAAACGGAGATTGAACTTTATGGAAAAAGGGAATCCATCCGTTACTACTGCATTGACCTGTTATGGGGGCAGAAGCTGTATCAGGAACTGCGCTTCGTCCTGGTGGAAATGAATGGCGTCCAGGGCATCCTTGCAAGCACCAGCCTGGAGCTGGATCCGCTGTCCATCATCCGGCTCTACAGCTACCGGTTCCGGATTGAATGTACATTCCGCGAACTGAAGCAGCAGATTGGGGCGTTCTGTTACCACTTCTGGTCAAAGTACATGCCGAAGCTAAGCTACTACCAGAAGAAAGGGGAGCCTACGCCCATGGAGAGGGTGGAAGGTGAAAAACCCCGCCAAAAAGTGTTGGAAGCCGTTCGTGCCATTGAGATGCACATGGCACTGTCCTGTATTGCAATGGGAATTCTGCAGAGCCTTTCTATCTGCTTTATTGGGAAGGTTAGTTCTAGCCAGATCCGTTACCAGAGGACACCTTCCCAAGGAAGGGTTTCGGAAGCCACCCTTATGTACTACTTCCGAAAACATTTTTTCCGCCTTTTGGCGCAAAAACCCGAATTATACATAACGCGAATAATTCAGAGGCTACAGGAAAAGTCAGAAGAACAATGGGATTTTCTGGCTTCTTAGTGGTACAAACTTTCAACTGTCAAGGTTTTCAAATGAAAGAGTTAATTATTATTTAATGACACAGAAATATCAATGTCTGGCATTGGAATCAGCAGAACTTCTTAAAAAGAAATACTCGCAACATGGAAGTTTAAAGGGCGTTGTAGAGCATTTGGAAGAAGATGCACTGAAAATATTTTATGATGTTCTTGAAAAATCGATGGTCTGCATTCAGCAAGAAGGTGTATACACAGTAGATTTGGAGAGTCTTGCAAAATGTTGTGAAGAATGCTTCGAAGAGTTTGAAGAACCATTTGATATTATCTGTGATAAATATGAGGAAATCGTAGATGTGCAGAGAGAAGCTTCGGAGTATAGGCGCGAACGAAAAGCTAGTCGGACAAAATATCGTGGTTATGGCTATGGGATTGGAGGTGCGATTTCATCAGGAATAAAAGCAGGGACAATGAATATGGCAACAGGAATCGGACATTCTTTAGTTAATGCAATTGGGAATGCTGGTTCAGGCGCTGTTTCGTCAGTAAAACAATCAAATATATATAATGATAAAAGTGTGGTAAACAGCCTTGTGAACGGAATGTATGAAGCTGTTTATGAAGTCGGTTTTGAGGTCATGGATATCATTTCGGAGCATACAAATATTAAATATGAAGATATATCTGAAAAGGAAGAAGCGGAAGCCCGCGCACTGAGTAACAATATACTGCGAAATGGAATACCAGAAGATAAGTTATGCGTTGCAATAGTCAGGTCATTGCAGTTAAATCCAGAAAACGAAGAGCTAATGAAATATGTGATTGATCACTATGGCGATGCGGATTGTGAAATTGAAAAGCTGGGAGACTTTTTCGGATTTGATCTAAAGAAAATGAAAAAGAAAAGGATAGATGAAAAATTTGGAAAGTTAGAAAAAAAAGAATACTCAACAGAAGAAGAACTTATAAAGGAAAAAGAGCAAATTATCCAATTATGTCAAAAATATGGTATTGAAAATAAAGAATATGTCAAAGTTCTGGATGAGAAATGGCAGGTAATTGACAAAAAGTTAAGAACTGTGGAAGGAGTAGAGTATAGAACAAGGGATATAGCCAGAAATGTAGAGAAAGATATTAGTACATTTAATCAGAAATGTGCAGAATATGACTGGAATAATATTAATTTGCTAGATGAGAATTGTAAAGAAAAGTATGAAATGGAAATTAAGAGTATTAATTATCTGGAAAAAGATTTTGAAGTACAGATTCATGAAAGACTAGATGTTGTGTGGGAAGAGTATATATACAAACAGGAAATTATACAAAGACTTTCGGATCCAGAAACATTCTTGGATAGATTTTGTGAAATTGTTAAGAATTCGTCTTTCTATGAAGGACTTAAAAAAAGAATACATTTTCATGATTTTGTTCTTGATAGGAAAAACAAAGCGCCTTCATTTAATAGGGAAGATGGGCAGGCGTTGCTCTTTATTGATCGGACACTAATGGGAGGTGGAAAAAAGGGAACAGTATTTACTACACGAAAATTAATCGAGTATGATAAAAATCAGGTCAAACAGGTTCGTTTAGCGGAAATTACATCTATAAAGACTGAGAATAAAAAATTATTGGTGTTAGATGCTGGACAGAATACTATAATGACATTCGAAATTCCATTTTTGGTAGCTGATAACCAAGTAAAGAGGTACGCTGCATTATTGGATGCTTTAGCACTAGGTATAGCAAAAACAGATTGTTCATCATTGGAAAATAATATTTTGGCAATGAACGTAATGGAACATACTGGACAGATAATAGATCAGATACAACAGGATGAAGACTTTAAAGAAGCAGAAGGTAAGTTGGATATCCAAGGAAGCCATTCTTGTTATGAAAATGATGATATAAATATAGTGGAAAAAGAGAATAATGTTAAAAGAGAGGCTGAGATAGACGATAATAGAAAGACTAAACAACCCACAGATAAAAATGCAGTAACAGGCGGTATAAGTATAAAATTAAATAAGGAAAGTACTGATAGAACAGAATGCAAAAAGAAACAATCTGTGTTTGGAGTAATCTCGTTTATTATAGGTATTTTTAATATCTTGACTTTGGGTGCCTACTTTATATTAGGAATTGTTGGTATTATCTTGGGAATCATTGGAATACGGGATAAAGAAAAGAAAAATGGTTTTGCAGCCATAGGATTGACTTTGTCAGTAATCTCGTTAGTAATTTTTGCAGTTATGATAATAGTGGCATTATTTTTGGGAAATTATACAGATGATGATTTTGATATGAATCAGTCTATAATAAACCAAAATGAGTTGGAGAAAAGCGTGCCTGAATATGGTACAAATGTGGAAATTGAAACTGTATATAATAATGAAAATATAAGCCAGATTGAGAATAGGAAAACGGAGAATACCAGTCATGATGATGTAAAAATGACCATAGATGCACTGATAGGTACATATGCTTGGACATGGGGGGAAAATGAAGATTTCTGCGGAGCAGAGATTACTATTTATTATGATGCGGACAATACCTTGTGTATAGATGGTTACAGCTGGTCAGGTGTAAGTATTAGTGAAATCAGCGGAAGTGTTACGAACATATTTGAGGATGGAAGTATTGAATATTTAGATGAGTGGGGTGCAGGTATTATAATTCATCCTGCAAATAATGGTGGAATTAGTGTAGAGGAGCATGGAACACTTGGAGAAGTGGGGACATCATTCTCAGGAGAATATCAAAAAATATTGGATGATAGTTCAAATTTAGGTGTATCAGCGAGCACTATTATTGAAGAGTGAATATATTCGGACGAGGCGGCTAAGTATGTGGAAAAAATTGGGGGCGATGTTTGGCGGTGCCATGACAGCTTCGTTTGAATCTGATTGCAATGATTTAGATGTGATATTTACACTTTCGGTGGAAACTCTCAGCACAGACGGAGGTGATTTAACAGATGCACAGGGAAAGCCTGTTTGGGAGCTTATGCAGCAGCAATATGATGGTACAAAGGACAGCCTTATTCCTGTGCTTGATATGTTTAGGGATACGATTGGAGATACGAAATATAAAAAACTAATTATAGAGCACTCTCGGAAACTCAATAGAGAATAAGCAGGAAAAGGTTGATTTTCAGAAATGAGAGGGATAAGGGATGGATGATTATGGGGCTTGAGCAGTCCAGAGAGCATAAAGAATAAAAATGTGCATGACTTTAAAACCTGTCGAAAAACAGGCCTGAAA
>KE159527.1:711947-712892 GCA_000403215.2 Lachnospiraceae bacterium A4 | reverse complement strand
AACAAAAATGTTTTCCGGGATATGGAGGAAAGCAAAAAAGAAGAACATGAAAAAAGAGCGGAAATTCGGGCTTAAAGAGTTTCCGAGACCGCTCTTATAAAAGAATGGAGGCATAAGAGGAATGATGGAAAATATTTTGATAGGGCTTTTGATCAGTGGTATAGCTGCATTAGTTCGATCGAAGGTAAATAAGAACAAGGTAAGTAGAAATTTAGTAGCATTGATGATAGCAGGAGTTTTTATTATTTTATTATCAGAGAATTCGAGTGCTTTGTATAAAGTATCGGCAAATTATGGGGATGATCAAAATCAAATTGAATACAATATAGAAGAATGCTTGTTTTCTCTTCCAGATTACCCGTATCAGAATAAAAGAAAAGCCAATAAAGTGATGAAAATTTACAAGAAAGCAATGAAAGCTGATATAGAAGACTTTGTATATTTAGAGGAAGTATCAAAAGGTGGTTTTTTTACAGAAAGTAAAATACACTATAAAAAGACAATTAATGAGGAGAAAGCTGTATATAGATATTATGGGAAATTGAATAAGAAGAACGAGCCGGATGGTACAGGTATTTTGTTGGAAGTATTTAATAACAATCTATATGATTTAGAAGACATTAACCATCCTAAATTTATGGTAGCAGTTTATTACATTGGTGGTTTTAAAAATGGATTTAAGAATGGTTATGGCATTGAGTATAGTAATCGTTATGAGGAACATGAATTTGTACTAAAATATGAAGGGAATTTTAAGAAAGGAAAATATAATGGTAAGGGAACTGCCTATTTAGGTGTTGACAGAAGAGTGGATTTGGCAGTAAGAAATGAACTTTTATCATTACTTAATAATGCACTTATGTCTGATTCTACTGATAATAAATTTTTTCCTTACATTAAAGGGACTTGAGGATAAAAGACCTTAAGATTTGTGGCTGGTTCTTA
>KE159527.1:707378-709873 GCA_000403215.2 Lachnospiraceae bacterium A4 | reverse complement strand
CACTATTTCCGGAAACATTTTTTCCGCCTTTTGGAGCAAAAGCCTAAATCATACATAACACAGATAATTCATGAGCTACAGGAAGAGTCAGAAAAACACTGGGATTTTCTGGCTTCTTAGTGGTACAAACTTTCAACTGTCAAGAAAGGGAATAAATTGATTACATATCCCGTATTGTTGACTAATAAATATTATGATGGGAAATTTAAAGAAGGGTCATATAATGGAAAAGGAAAAATATATGATCATGAATGGGATGATGTGTCGCTGGTGGAATATGACTATATTAGGTATGATGGAAAATTTAAAAATGGCAAATATGATGGTAAAGGAACGTTGTATTTTGATAAGGAGATTGCAGAGTATAAAGGTGCGTTTAAAAACGGGAAATATCATGGAAAAGGTATTCTATATGATAGAAAAGGTAATGTACTTCACAAAGGCAAATTTAAGAATGGTGAAATAGCATAATAACAGGGATTTATAGGTGAAAAGTGTGTTTTGTATGCACTGTTGATTAGAGGAATTGAAAACAATTTATAACAGAAAAGCATCTGTAAAGAAAAATGGCACGGTAGAAAATCTTGTATACGGCAGAGACTATGAGATTGCTGCCTATGGAAGCAATGACAAAAAAGGCAGCGGAACTATTGTATTGCGCGGACTTGGAAATTATTATGGAGAAAAGACCGTGAAATTTAAGATTGTGGGAAAAAGCGTACAATAGATACATCTTTTTTGACAGCCGGGGTCATAGAAACTGAAAAAATAGTTTCTATGACCTTTTTTTGATGTCAAGTACATATTCTGTCGTTAAAAATCTTAAAATCGCTATAAACTGCCTATTTTCAGATTTTTAACGACAAATACTGATTTGCAACGGGAAATGATTTCATTTAAGATATTCTTATTAATATAGAAAGGGGGAGAGAAACAACAACAAGGAAAGATGCTGTAAGCGTACACGAACACAACGGGAAGGAGAGAAAAAATGTCACAAGAAATATTGGAAGCGTTAGCAAATGAGAATCTTCAATTAGTGAAAATGTCTATGGAGCATGACTCAGAGATTTCAAAGGAAATGATAAAACTTGGGAAACTTAGAGCTGACTTTGAGAAGGTTTTAAGTGAGGAGGAGAAAGAGGCGTTTGAGAATATGAAAAACACAAGTGACAGCGTGAGCCTGAATTATGCAACAGAGCGATTCATTACAGGCTTTCGGCTGGGAGTGATGATGATGATGGAAGTATTTGCTGGAAGTGATAAACTAATCATACATGAATGAAAGGATCATTCGCTAAGCCAGAATGGAAACCAAGAAAATATAAGCGATTGAATCAGCAGGAAGGGCTTGAAACACAGCTCTTCTTTTTATGCACACGGGCGCGGAAGGGAAAAAACTTCCCTTTTTGATTGCCCCAGAACTAAAAAACTTAGAATATGACAAGACCTGCACAAATAATATAGGAGTAAAGAGTACAGGGGGCGGCATATGGAGGAAATCAAGAAAGACGTAATCCCTGGAAATAAGACGATTCGGGTCATCTTACAATTTCCAGACGAGTTCGAAGATGCTCAGATGGTTCAAGCGTCTGTGAAGTCCATTCTCGGAAAGAGAGGATAAAAGAATATGACGAAGAAAATATTGGAGGCTTTAGCAAATGAAAATCTTCAATTAGTGAAACAGTGTATAGACCATAATTCAGAAACGTCACAGGAAATGATAAAGCTTGGAAAACTTAGGACTGCATTTGAGGAGGCTTTAAGCGATGGGGAAAAAGAGGCATTTCAGAATCTGAAAGATACATGTGACGGCGTAAGTCTGAATTATGCAACAGAGCGGTTTATTACTGGTTTTCGGCTGGGAATGCTGATGATGACGGAAGTATTTGCGGGAAGTGATGAGCTTATCGTTCATTAGCATGCCAAATAACAGATGACTGTTATCGGACAGGGTTGTTTCACGAAGAATAATTGAAACTAATAGACACGGCATTTTTACGAGGGATATGGAAGCTATACATATTTTCCATATCCCTCGACTTTTTCGCCCTGTAGAGGTATAATATTTATATAATATAGGTATATGCTACCTATATAGAAAGGAGGATATTATGACACCAGCAGAAAAAAGATACCCGGATTGGGTGCAGGAGCAGCGGACACGGGGAACTACGGTGAAAAAGAAAGGGGATACCTATTATCTCTATAAGCGGACATCCAGGCGCGTCCCCGGAAAGAAATACCCCCAGCCGGTAGATACCTATATTGGTATCATCACACCGGAAGGGGTCATAAAAAGCGGAAAGAAAAAAATATCCCTGGGCGGGATCGAAGTGAAGGAATACGGATTTTCCCAGGCAGTATGGCAGCTCTGCCCCCAGGGGTGGAAAAAGCCCCTGGGAGACGACTGGGAGGATGTCCTTTCCATCATCCTGTGGAAGTGGTCGCCGGAAACTTACCTTACGAAAGAAAGGAAGCTGAAGCCGGAACAG
>KE159527.1:679147-705728 GCA_000403215.2 Lachnospiraceae bacterium A4 | reverse complement strand
GTAAATAAGATAGAGGGGATGTTTTGCGCATTTTTTCAGATGTGGACAACTGAAAAGAAAAAAAGCTGTGAAGGCGGCAGGATGTCCAGATTCCGAACCGACTGACAGCAAGTTCATAATAAATGATGTCGTTTGGAAGCCTTCGTGAAACAACCCTGTGTTATCGGAAATGAGAGGTTGTAATAAATCAAAAGTGAAGTTATAATATATACAAGAAAAGGAGTGGTGAACGACAATGGATACACCAGATAAGATTCAATTTCATCCGGGGTTTGTTTAAGACATTGGAGGAATCCGGCAGGATAATAGAAAAAAGATATCCGGGTATATATTATGTCAGGGGAAATGTCCAGTTTGATGTTCAGATTGTTGTTATGAATCAGCTGGACCCGGAAAAGCACAGTGCATTCAGGATACTTTCTAAAAATGCGAAGGAAGATGATGTAAGGCGATTTCTCGAAGAATCCTTAATGTTGGTGAATCAAGGAGACAGGGAAAATGCGGATGCTGTGTTTGAAGTCAGTATCGCTGCCAATTCAGCTTTGTATGAGAAGATAAGGAGTGATGAAGTTATGTGTAAGGCAATGGAAAATTTGATGCAAGACGTGATTGCTCAAAGAGAAGAAGAAGCAAGACAGGAAGGCATGTGGGAAGGCAGACAGGAAGAAAGGAAAAATTTTGCGGTCAGCATGATTAAACTAGGAAAACTTACAATAGAAGAGATAGCAGCTGCCACAGGATTAACAATAGAGTCGCTTTTAGCTATTGAGAACCGTATAAAGACAACAGACTAAAATTTAAATCAAATAAGAAATTATCCTCCCTCATATAAAAAAAGATAATCTGAGGAGAGATAAGTGATTCAATGAACAGGGAGAGCTTGAAAAATGGCTCTTCTTTTTGTGCGCAAAGAAAGCGATCCCTCCCGGATGCATATAACTCAGTGAAGTTTATTTAATCAGGAAAGGAGACAAACAGGTATGAAAAATTTAGAATGTGACAAGTTTTGTGCAAATAATATGGAAGTAAAGAACATAGGGAGAAAGCGTATGAAGGAGATAAAGAAGGATGTGGATTGTGGGAACAGAACGATTAGAGTAGTGTTACAGTTTCCGGATGAATCCGAGGATGCTGTGATGATTCAAAAGTTTGTGAAGTCCATTCTCATGATGGAATTAGAGGAGCAGCTTAAAGGCGTATTCTGAAAGGGGCGGTTTTCATGCAGAAGAAGCAGATAGTAAGAATGCTTTTGAGGGTAAGTTCCAATCAACAATTGGAAGCAGATGGCGATTTATCAGTACAACGCCGGCTTGTTATGGAGTATATATCCAAACATTCCGACTGGGTGTTAGATGAAAAAGAATATTTTGAAGGAAGTAAAAGTGGTTACAAAACAGCAGTCAGTGACAGGGATACATTGCAGGAGGCTATGAAAGATGCCAAAAAGCAAGAGTATGATATTTTGGTTGCTTATAAGGATGACAGGATAGGCAGACGTATGTGGGAAATTGGCGCCTATGTCATGACATTAAAGAATTATGGCGTGGATATTTACACCGTTAAGGATGGCTGCATTTCACCGGAAGGTGATGATATCATGGGACAAATGATGCTGGCGCTGCGTTTTGGAAACGCGCAGAAGAGCAGTTCTGATACAGGGATGCGCGTAAAGGATACCGCACAGAAATTAGTACAGCAGGGCAGATTTATGGGAGGATGTGCGCCATACGGCTATGAACTTGTTCTGTCGGGGGAAATCAGCAAACATGGAAGGGCGCTTCATCAATTGAAAGTGATACCAGAGCAGGCGGAAGTCGTAAGGCATATCTATAGCTTGTCACTGAACAAGGAGTTTGGTTCTGCCAAAATAGCGAAAGTATTGAATGAGGATGAATATTATAAGACTATGGCTCCTAAAGACGTGTGGAAAAGCGGGACGATTACCAGTATTCTGACAAATCCTATTTATGCGGGACATGTGGCATATAAACGCAGGGAGCGGATTAATGGGAAATACCACAGGCTGGACAGCGACGATTGGATAAAGTCTGTTGAGCCGGACGGGAGCCTGCAGATTATTGACGGAGACACGTGGGACAGGACACAGGTCAAACGCAGGAGCAGGGCTGATAAATATATCAAGACATTGGAAAATCAAGGCGTTAAGGTCATGCGCAGAAATGGCGGTATGCTGTCGCTGATTGATGTGATATATTGCGGCTATTGCGGACGAAAACTCACGAATGGGACAAAATACAGTTATTGGACCATGAAAGATACAGGTGAGCGGCGGGCAAGCAGGACACCTGTATACCGCTGCCAGAGTGCGCAGTTGGGGATACCGCATGACAAAGTAACGCAGTTTCGGGCAGACAGGGTTGAGAAAATCGTGTATGATAGTATTATGGAATATATCCGAAACCTTCAGGAAAAAGAAGATATCTTTGAAGTGATAGAGCAAAGCCAGAGCCGGGAGAGAAAGATATTGGAATCCGAGATCAGGAGGCTGGAAAAAGAATTAAAGAAAATAGCAGATGGTATTGAAACAATGGAGGCGTGCATTCCGCAGGCAATTTCGGGTACATATGCATTGTCCATTGAGGAGCTTGCCGCTGTGATACGTAAGCAGAAAGAAAAGGCAGAGGAGCAAAAGCAGCTTGTGTCTCAAAAGAGGGGAGCTATCAGGGAAGTGGCGCTTACGATGGAGGAGTGGATGCAGTTAAAGGCGAAAATTCCCACATGGCAGCAGGTTTTTCAGAATGCAGATGCAGAGACACAGCGCGTGTTAGTAAATAAGCTTGTTGGCAGAATTGATGTGACGGATGAGCAGATTGTGATACGCTTTAAGCTGAATTTGAACGATTTTTTACCACGAATAAGTGGTGGTTGCGGTACCATTCCGTATACACACGGTTCAGCGTGAAGGACATAATCGCCAGCGTATTAGCATAGATGCTATTCTCCGGCCATGTCGCATAGATTTCAGACGACACGACATTTTTGATATAGTCCGTGTACCGCACATAGTAGTTGGGGGCGGAGGAGTCCTGCGGCAGGCCGTCGTGCACGATGACATACTCTGGTATGACGACACGGCTTAGGACGATCTCGCCGCTCTCGTCCATCGGTTTGATCTCATCCTCAGGTATTTTGGGCGGGTACTCGCCATATAATGTATGGTCGGGTATCACGATATCCTCCTCTGTTTCCCCAGGAGGTTCGACTTCGAGCGGATTCATGCTGACAGGCTGCACTGCCGTGACATCTGGGAGAATCTCTGTGCCGGAGATAAAGACGGGCTCATAGCCGGGGGCGGTGACAGAGATATTGTATTCCGAGTAGGGCTGTACTTCGCTGATCTGGGTACTGTAGGACAGATTTGGGGCGGGGAGTGCGATGGTGTCCGTATTGCCGGATTCATTTGTGCTCAGCGTCTGTATCACGGTGTCGGGCGCGCCGGCGTAGGAGATGGTTATGGTGGCATTATTGATAGGGATAAAGCCCAGCGACGACGTGACGTTTAAGGTTAGGTTTCCAGAATAAGCCGGGGATTCGGCTTTATTGATATCAAGATCAGACATAAAATTCCCCTGCATATGTTTTTTATACTATATGCAGGGGAATTTGATTTGTTCCGCGCTGAGGACTGTACTATTTTTTCATGCCAGCCCGTTTTCTGAGTGTAGGGTCCAGAATTTTTTTGCGGATACGCAGGTGCTCTGGGGTGACTTCGAGCAGCTCATCGGTATCAATGAAGTCGAGCGCCTGCTCAAGACTTAATATTTTTGGCGGTGTGAGGCGCAGTGCCTCGTCGGCGCTGGAAGAACGCGTGTTTGTAAGCTGCTTCTTCTTGCAGACATTCAACTCAATATCCTCGCCCTTTCCATTCTGGCCTACCACCATGCCGGAGTAAACTTTTTCGCCGGGACTGATAAACAAAGTGCCGCGCTCCTGGGCATTGTACAGACCGTAGGTAATCGCCTCGCCAGCCTCGTAGGCGATCAGCGAGCCCTGCTTGCGGTACTGGATATCGCCCTTGTAGGGACCATAGCCGTCAAATGTAGTGTTCAGAATGCCGTTGCCCTTGGTGTCGGTCATAAATTCACCGCGGTAGCCAATCAGCCCGCGCGAGGGGATAGAGAACTCAAGACGGGCATAGCCGCCGCTTGCCTTGCCCATGTTTTGCAGCTCGCCTTTTCGCTGGCTGAGCTTCTCGATGACCGTGCCTGAAAATTCTTCGGGAACATCTACATAGGCAAGCTCCATCGGTTCTAGTTTCTTGCCGCTTTCATCATTTTTGTAGAGCACCTCCGCCTTGCTGACTGCAAACTCAAAGCCTTCGCGGCGCATGTTTTCGATAAGGACGGAGAGATGCAGTTCACCGCGCCCGGAAACCTTGAAGGAGTCGGCGCTCTCTGTCTCCTCCACGCGCAGGGATACGTCGGTGTTGAGCTCACGAAAGAGCCTGTCGCGCAGATGGCGGCTGGTCACGTACTTGCCCTCCTGTCCGGCGAGCGGCGAGTCATTGACAATAAACTGCATCGCAATGGTCGGCTCACTGATTTTCTGGAAAGGAATGGGCGCCACATGGTCAACGGCGCAGAGCGTGTCGCCAATATGGATATCGGCAATGCCTGATATGGCGACAATCGAGCCAATGCCGGCCTGCTTTACTTCTATTTTATTGAGACCGTCAAACTCATAGAGCTTGCTGACCTTTACTTTCTTCTGCTTGTCTGGCTCGTGGTGGTTGCAGATGACAACCTCCTGATTGACGGCGATCGAGCCGTTGTCCACCTTGCCCACACCAATGCGCCCTACGTATTCATTGTAGTCGATGGTGCTGATCAGAACTTGCGTTCCTGCATCTGGGTCGCCCTCCGGTGCCGGAATGTAGTCTAGGATTGTCTCGAATAAGGGCGTCATGTCAACCCCGCTGCCATCTTCGTCGAGCGTGGCAGTGCCTGCTTTTGCCGAGGCGAACACAAAGGGGCAGTCAAGCTGCGAATCGTCTGCGTCCAGCTCGAGAAACAGCTCTAAGACTTCGTCCACAACTTCGGCTACACGCGCCTCCGGGCGGTCAATTTTGTTGATGCACACGATGACAGGCAGCTTGAGCTCAAGCGCTTTTCGCAGTACAAACTTTGTCTGGGGCATGGCGCCCTCAAAGGCGTCAACGACAAGAATCACACCGTTTACCATCTTGAGGACACGCTCAACTTCGCCGCCAAAGTCCGCGTGGCCGGGGGTGTCAATGATATTGATTTTCGTATTTTTATACATAACGGCTGTATTTTTTGATAATATGGTGATGCCGCGCTCGCGCTCGATGTCATTGGAATCCATGACGCGCTCGGCAACCTCCTGATTTTCGCGGAATACGCCGCTTTGCTTTAAAAGCTCATCTACCAGTGTGGTCTTGCCGTGGTCTACATGGGCAATGATCGCTACATTTCTGACATCTTCTCTTTTCTGAATCATATAATTCCTCCATGATCATTGATATCTAAATTCTCCTCAAAACTAAAATAGTATAGCACTTGTCCTTATTTTTTGCAAGTTTTATAAAAATTTCCATCGAACATTTCTACGGCAATTGGCATATTGCGGCGTTTTCTCTGATAGATGGTTGCCATATATGGTCGAAAGCTGTCGAAATTTGTAAAAATTAGGAAAAATTTGCGATAAAAAATGCTTTATAATCTGTATAAAGTAGCATATGATTTAACTACAAGAACGAAGGGAGAATGATATAATGCAAGAAACATTAAAGACAAAAAATGGATATCATGAGCAGGTGATTGAAAACAATCAGGTAACTGTGATGGGAGAGGTCGTGAGTGAGTTCTCATTCAGCCATGAAATATTTGGTGAGGGCTTTTATATGGTCGATATTCAGGTGGCGAGGCTGTCTGAGTCCATGGACATTATACCAGTGATGATTTCAGAGCGTCTGCTCGACGTAAATGGGGACTACAGAGGAATGATGGTCGTGGTAAACGGTCAGTTCCGTTCCTACAACAGACACGAGGAGCACAAAAATAAGCTGGTCCTCTCTGTATTTGCCAGAGAGATCGAATTTGTGGAGGAGATCAGCGAGAACATCAAAACGAATCAGATTTTCCTTGACGGCTTTGTCTGCAAGGAACCTGTATATAGAAAGACTCCTCTTGGCCGCGAGATTGCGGACCTGCTTTTGGCAGTCAACCGTCCATACGGCAAATCTGATTACATCCCCTGTATCTGCTGGGGAAGAAATGCCCGCTATGCCTCTAATTTCGAGGTGGGAGAGCGCTGCTTGGTGTGGGGGCGTATCCAGTCAAGAGAGTACATGAAAAAGCTTTCAGACGATGAACTTGAGAAGCGGATTGCCTATGAAGTCTCTGTCAGCAAGCTTGAACTTCCAGAGGAGGACGAGGAGGCATAACATCGGCAAAACATAAAAGAACCTTGCAATATCCTATATGTTATGCTATCATGTTCGAAGCGATAATTGTTCATATCTGGAAAGGACATAAGGTATAGATCAATGGAAAAAGGTTTAATACAGGTGTACAGCGGAGAAGGTCACGGCAAATCTGCCGCTGCCCTTGGCAGGGCGGTACAGATGGCAAGTATGGGCAGAGATGTGGTAATCATCAATTTCCTGAAAAGTTATCAGAACGAGGCGTTTTTAAAAAGAATGGAGCCAGAGATCAAAATCTTCCGCTTTGAGAAGAGCGAGGAGGAGTTTGCACAGCTTTCTGACAAACACAAACAGGAGGAGATCTATAACATCAAAAATGGTCTGAATTTTGCCAAAAAGGTTCTCACAACCGGGGAATGCGGTCTGTTAATTCTGGATGAGGTGCTTGGCTTGATTGATAATGGCATTATTACGATCGAGGATTTAAAACACATTCTGGAGGCGAGGAGTGAAGATGTGGATATCATTCTGACAGGGATACGGCTCAATGAGGAGGTTCGCAGGCTGGCAGATGAGATCTTTAAAATTGAAGTTGTCTGAACAGAGGAGCTTTGCGGCTCCTTTGTTGGCGCATAGGGATTTACAGACGATGAATCTTTGATTTTGCGGTTGACAGCGGGTGACGAAGGTTATATAATAAAAAAATAAGAGAAAATTCAGGTAGAGGTTGCGTTCTTTATCAGTACCTTTTATGAGGTGTCAGGCGCTGTTAAGGAGAAGGAAAAGGAAAGGACGCCGAAAGCGGTGAGCCGCCTGAGGGTTTGCTGCTTGGGCATACGGTTAAGAGCCGTATGACTGTCATCAACAGATGGAGAGCTATCATTTTCAGCCGCGCCGGGCGTAGACCGGCAGATGGAGATTCGTAAGCATATGATGCCGACTGTCTATTGACTAGACGATCGGTTTTTCTTATTTTGTGCTATCTTTTTGTGAAAATATGTTAATTCAAGAATTAAGGAGGATTACATTATGTCTATATTCAAAGGAGCAGGTGTCGCGATTGTCACACCGATGAAACCAGACGGAGAAGTGAATTACGAGGCGTTTGCAAAGCTGATCGAGTTTCAGATCTCAAACAATACGGACGCGATCATCGTCTGCGGTACGACAGGTGAGGCGTCAACACTGACACACGAGGAGCATATTGAGTGTATCCGTTTCTGCGTGCAGCAGGTGGCAAAGAGAGTGCCGGTGATTGCCGGAACAGGCTCAAACTGCACCCAGACGGCAATCTATCTCTCACAGGAGGCGCAGAAGGCTGGCGCCGATGGACTGCTGGTGGTCACACCGTACTACAACAAGGCGACACAGAAGGGCTTAAAAGAACATTTTAAACTGATTGCGCAGGCGGTTGAGATTCCTATGATTCTCTATAATATTCCGGGCAGAACCGGCGGCGTGAATCTGCTGCCGGAGACGATTGTATCCTTGTGCGAGGAGGAGGAAAACATCGTGGGTGTGAAGGACGCGACGGATAACTTTATCCAGTATGCAAAGCTTATGGCGCTCGCAAAGGGAAAAGTGGATGTCTATTCCGGCAATGACAATCAGATTGTGCCGTTTCTGTCGCTGGGCGCAAAGGGCGTGATCTCTGTGCTGTCCAATATCGCGCCGCAGCAGACACATGATATCTGTGCGAAATATTTTGAGGGAAAAGTGGAGGAGAGCGCCCGCTTACAGCTTGAGGCGATTGAACTGGTCAGCGCGCTGTTCAGCGAGGTGAATCCGATTCCTGTCAAGAAAGCGATGAATCTGATGGGCCTTGAGGCGGGAACGCTCAGGAGACCACTGACAGACATGGAGGACGCAACGGCTGCAAAGTTAGAGCAGGCGATGAAAAATTACGGCATTCTCTAATACGGCAGAGAATAAACGAGAAAACGATAGATACGAAAACGATAGATAAGAAAGGAAATAGAAACATGACAAAAGTGATAATGCACGGCTGCAACGGGAAAATGGGGCAGATGATCACTGGCATCATCGCCTCAGACCCCGAGATTGAGATTGTCGCAGGGGTGGATGCTTCCGATCATATCAAGAATACATATCCTGTATTTCACAGCATCGCAGAGTGTGATATTGCAGCAGATGTAGTGATAGACTTCTGTGTATCGCAGGCAGTTGACGCGCTGCTCGATTATTGTGTCGAGCGTCAGACGCCCTGTGTGCTCTGCACGACAGGACTTTCTGAGACGCAGCTTGCACATGTCGAGGAGGCATCGAAGAAGGTGGCAGTTCTCAAGTCCGCAAATATGTCCCTTGGCATCAATATGCTGCTCAAGCTCCTGAAGGCGGCGGCAGAGGTGCTGGTTCCTGCTGGCTTTGATATAGAGATTGTCGAGAAACATCATAATCAGAAGGTTGATGCGCCGAGCGGCACAGCGCTTGCACTTGCGGACAGCATCAACGAGGAGTTTGACAACGCGTATGAGTATGTCTATGACAGAAGCCAAGTGCGGGCAAAGCGCACAGACAAAGAAATCGGTATCAGCGCCGTGCGGGGCGGTACGATTGTGGGCGACCATGATGTGATTTTTGCTGGCGAGGACGAGGTGATCACATTTTCACACAGGGCATATTCCAAGGCATTGTTTGGAAAAGGCGCAGTTCAGGCGGCAAAATTTCTCAGCGGGAAACCCGCAGGCAGATATGATATGAAGGACGTAATCGGATAAGTTGCGGTTCGTATGGAGGCTTCAATGGAATTTCGACCATGTATCGACCTGCACAACGGGCAGGTCAAGCAGATTGTGGGCAGTTCGCTTGCAGATCAAAATGACGAGGCTGTAGAAAACTTTGTGGCGGCAGCGGACGCAGCGCACTATGCTAAATTGTATCAGGAGAAAGGGCTTAAAGGCGGGCATATTATCCTGCTCAATCCTGAATCCAGCCCATATTACGAACAGACGAAAGCGCAGGCGGTGAGTGCGCTTGGCGCCTATCGCGGCGGACTCCAAGTCGGCGGGGGTATTCATGCGGAGAATGCAGCCTTTTTTCTGGAGGCGGGCGCGTCGCATGTGATTGTGACTTCCTATGTATTTTATGGCGGACATATCCATATGGAACGCTTAGAGAAGCTGTGCCGTACTGTAGGCAGAGAACATCTGGTGCTGGATTTGAGCTGTAGAAAGCGGGGAGACGCGTATTATATTGTGACAGACCGCTGGCAGAATTTTACAGAGGAAAAGATTGACAGCCACACGCTTAATCTGCTCGCAGGCTTCTGTGATGAATTTCTGATTCATGCGGTTGACGTAGAGGGAAAAAATCAGGGAATCGAGGAGGCGCTGGTCAGACAGCTCGGCGCGTGGTCCCAAAGTGGCGAAGGGCTATCCAAAATACCAATCACCTACGCTGGCGGCGTACACAGTTACGAGGATATCGGGCTGCTTAGAACGCTTGGCGGCGGCAGAATCCATGTGACAGTCGGAAGCGCGCTGGAAATCTTTGGCGGCAGCCTTCTGCTGGAGGAAGTGATTCGAAGGTGTGCAGAATAAAAAATCTTCGTGAGAAATCTCACGAAGATTTTTTGTAGATTTGAATCCCGTAACACAATCGCTGATTTTATATCATCTATAAGCAATCTTATACTCTGGTCACGTTCACTGCCTGTGGTCCTTTTTCGCCATTGACAACTTCAAACTCGACATTGGCACCCTCATCAAGTGATTTGAACCCGTCCATCACAAGTCCTGAGTAGTGGACGAATACATCGTTACCAGCTTCGTCAGAGATAAAGCCATAACCTTTCTGATTGTTGAACCATTTTACTGTTCCTTTGTTCATGAGTAGATACCTCCAAAAAATATTCAGTGCGGCAGGTGTTGTGTCCATACCGCAACATTAATAGGATATCACAGCAAAATTCAAATGTAAATACATGATGTTGTCTTTTTATTTTTTGTTTATCCTTTATTTTAGAATTTTTTTATGTTAAAATATTGCCATTGGGGAGGTATGAGGAAAATGAAAAAAGAAAAAGTCCGCTATCATGTACTGTTTGTGCCAGACAAGGATACTCAGGCAGTCAAATTTTCGGTGAGTCTGGGGGTACTGGTGATATTTTTTATGGCAGTTGTCTTTGTGACAATCACGGCGCTTTCATACTGTTTTATCGTAGCAGGGGAGCTGGAGGAATCCAATCTTCAAGTGCTGAAACTGAAGGGGCAGCTCGACGAGCTCTCTGGGCAGAATGCGGCAATGCAGGTAGAGAATGAAGAACTACAGGAGAAAGTCGTGATATTGAGCGATACGGTCAATGGCAAAGTGCAGAAAGAGCAGGAGAGGGAGGCAGAAATTGCAAAATCTTATATTCCTACTGGTTATCCGGTGAAGGGCTCTGCGTCCTACAGCGAGAGCGAGACGGAGCTTGACGGAAACCCGATTGCAGTATTTCAGGCGTCGCCGGGCGTGAGCGTGATTGCAACTGCCAATGGCGAAGTTTCTTCGATTGCTGGAGATGATGCGGTGGGATTTATTGTGATGGTCAATCACGGCAATGGATATTACTCGGTATACCGAAATGGTACAAGCCCAAAGGTGAAGGAGGGGGAAACTGTCACAAACACGACAGTGCTGTTTGATATGGAGGCGGGACATGAGACGCTGGGGTATCAGATTATCGAGAATGAACGGTTTATTGACCCGCTGAGCCTGATGGAGACATATGGTTAAAAACAGAACCCGGAAGTCCCGGGTTCTGTTTTCATACACACGTTCTGCGCTATTCTTCGTTTTGTTTGGCGGCGAGCCGTTCAAAGATCAGCTCATAGCCGTCGCTTCCATAATTGAGCGAACGGTTGACACGGCTGATCGTTGCGGTTGAGGCGCCTGTTTTTTCTGCAATCTCGAGATATGTTTTATGGTCACGCAGCATGGTAGCCACCTCGAAACGCTGAGAGAGCGAGAGCAGTTCATTGATGGTGCACAGATCTTCCAGAAAGTTATAGCTTTCCTCCTTGGTTTTGAGACATAACAGTGCATCAATCAGATGGTCTACAGAATCAGTTTTAATCTTTTTGTTCATGGTCCTTCCTCCCAATTAAAACTTTGTTGCTGTAAAGAAACTTTATTGCTGTAAAGTTTTACTGTTTTAAATATTCTAACATATTTGACAAGGAGTGTAAAGAAAAATAGTCATTGGTCTTGATAAGTAGTATTGAATACTATATAATTAGAAAAAAATGTACAACTTATATATAGTGAAAGGCATGGTAGTGCATATGCATATAGATACAAAAAATTTATTAAATAGTATTATGGATAGTTTTGATAGAATCAGCTATGTGAAATCCTCCGATATCCCCAATATAGATCTGTATATGGATCAGGTGACGACGTTCATGGACAAGAATTTCCGCAAGACGACGCGCTATCCCGGCGATGACAAGGTGATGACCAAGACCATGATTAACAATTATGCGAAGAATGACCTCCTGCCGCCGCCCGTCAGGAAAAAATATTCTAGGGAGCACATTCTGGTACTGATTTTCATTTATTATTATAAGGGCATTTTGTCCATCAGTGATATTCAGACGCTGCTGGGACCTGTTACAGAGAAATTTTTCCACAAGGACGAAGCGTTTGACATACAGTCGGTTTACGAGGAGGTTTTTCAGGTAGGGTATGACCAGATTGAGGCGCTCAAGCAGCATGTAATCGCAGAATATGAGTGCGCGATGGGGACATTTGAGGATGCCCCCGAGGAGAACAGGGAATTTTTAAAACTATTTTCCTTCATATGTTTTCTGAGTTTTGACGTGTATATGAAAAAAATGTTAATCGAGAAGCTGATTGATGAGATCAAAGTGGATGGATTTAAGGCAGAACAAAAAGAGGATAATAATAAGTAAAATCTGTTGAAATTGTCTGACAATCGTTTTATAATAAAATAATAGTGTGAAAACTGCTTCTGATGCAGTACACTATTATTTGGGTCGCCATGGGCGGCATCGACAATGATAATAAAGAAAGGGGAAGGTTTTATGGGAATATCAGCAATTGCAGGATTTTCAGGGCTTGGCGGTTATAGAATTTCATCCATTCACGGCAATCCTTACAGCATGAATGCGGTTCAAAAGATTGGGCAGAACGGCGGCAGATCTGGCAGACCGCTCGTCATCGCTTCTGAGGAGAAGAACGAGAACTTATACGTAAAGGATTACGGCGAGTTAGAGGCGCCCAAAGGCTCTGTCAGCAATGATTTTGCCGAGATGCTTGAGATGCAGGAGAGTATGCTGTCACAGAAGGACGAGGGCAGGAAATCAGACTATGCTTCCTATTTAAATGATACCATCGGTATGATGGGAGTGCAGAACCGTTTGAGAGACCAGCTCAACGGCGCAGGCTTCGTACCATTTTCATAAGAATTTCTTAAAAAACACCTGTTAGGGTGTTTTTTTATTGAAATCTGTCGGGAAATAGTGTAATATGAAAGTCGTTATTTGGAAAAATCTGTGTAAGGGACTGTTGGTCAGAGGAGGGAATCAAAGTTGAGAAGGAATTTGAAGGCTTTATTTTTGAGGAGATTGGTGGCATGGTGCCTGGCTTTGTGCGTGTGTCTTGGTGTGGGATCTGAGAGCAGCATATTGACAGCGCACGCAAAGGATACAAAACCGTCTTACAAGATTATGGTCAATCGCGCGGCAAACTGTGTGACAGTTTATGAAAAGGATGCCAACGGCGAGTTTAGCATTCCTGTCAAAGCATTTGTGAGTTCATGCGGCAGGGAAGGCCACGAGACACCGCTTGGCACCTTCAAGACGAGCAACTATTACAAGTGGCGGCTGATGGTGGACGGCTCTTACGGTCACTACGCCGTTCGTTTTAATAAAGGAATCATGTTTCATTCGATACCATATTATACCCGCAATGCAGGGAATATGGAGTGGGAACAGTACAATCTGCTCGGAGAGGATGCCTCTCTTGGCTGTGTGCGCCTGACGTGCGCGGATGCCAAGTGGATTTATGATAATTGTAAAAAGGGTACGGAGGTGGTTGTGTATGATGACCCTGAGAATCCGGGACCGCTTGGCAAACCTACCGAGATGAAGCTGACGGCGGACAATCCGATGAGAAAGTGGGACCCGACGGATACCGACCCTAAGAATCCTTGGAACCAGATCCGGCCGACGCTGTATCTGACGGACAACGTGGCAGATGAGGTGCTGAGACTGCCGCTGGGGGCATCGCAGCATGATATTTACAAGGCAATCGGCTTGATGAATGCTGAGGGAGATATCTGCGAGCTGGGTGAGTACACATTGGATATCTCCGGCAGGTATGATCTGAACCAACAGGGAGTCTATCACGTTTCCGTGCGGGGCGTGGGCTTGTTTGGCGTCAGGACAGAGAAGAATATGATGCTGTGTGTGGGATAGCAGCGCCAATAACAAAGGGAATGTCAGAAATTTTCTGATATTCCCTTTTGCTGTTTTCTTTATTTTGCCTTCTCCGCGAAAGTTTTGGTTACTAAATCATCATAGGATACATAGTTTTCGAGTTCTCCGGCTTCCATTAGAATGTTTTGCAGGAGGGTGAAACTGTCCTCGGTAAAAATCAAATCTTCTTTCCATGTATCCTGTGTCTGGTAACGTGTCACGATGGTGGTGATTGTTTCAAGCTCTGTCTCAGGAAATTGTGGTTTGATAACACTTGCTATCTCATCAGCAGAATGGCTTGCGACATAATCCATGCCCTTCTGGAGTGCTTTGGTGAAGGAAAGCAGGACATCGGGATTTTCCTCGATATAGCTCTTTCTGGCACTGAAGGCGGTGTAGGGCACATAGCCTGAATCAACGCCGAGGGAGGCGACGATATATCCTTTTTGCTGGGTTTCAAGCGAGGTTGCATGGGGCTCAAACTCAACGGTGAAGTCCGCATATCCAGCATCGCCTTCCTTGGCGCCTGCAAAAGCTGCCGCAGTGGAACCAAAATCGATGCTGGTATCAATCGTGAGGTCCGTGTCGGGATTAATCTGATTCATTTTGAGAATATACTCAAACACCATCTGAGGCATGCCGCCTTTGCGCCCGCCGAGAACATAAGTTCCTTTTAGGTTATCCCAGTGAAAATCGTCGATCGGCGTGCGGCTCACAAGGAAGTTGCCGGCGCGCTGTGTCAGTTGGGCGAAGTTTACGGCATAATCCTGAGCGCCCTGCAAATAAGTATATATAGATGCTTCACTGCCCATAAAACCGATATCCGCCTCGCCGGTCAGCAGTGCCGTCATAGTCTTGTCTGCACCGTATCCTGTCACAAGTTCAAGGTCGATGCCCTCCGCGGCAAAGTACCCTTCCTCGATTGCGACATACATGGGTGCATAGAAGATGGAGTGTGCAACTTCGTTGAGTGTTACTTTTTTTGCCTGTCCGCCGGACTCCGGCTTCTCTCCGCATCCGCTGGCGAGAATGGAGATGACAAGGACTATCGTCAAAAGTATAGAGAGTGGTTTGAACTTTTTCATACGAATCCTCTTACTGATAGATTGTTATGAGTATCATATGCGGGAAAACCAAAACAGGTGATTGCAGAAAAGCATTGCAACGGTGGGGCTTCAATGGTATAATTGGGAAGATAAATTGGTTTAGCGGGAAAGGATTTCGAAGATGGGACTTTATGATACATTGAATGAACAGCAGCGAAAGGGTGTTTTTACGACGGACGGTCCTGTGCTGCTTCTTGCAGGTGCAGGCAGCGGCAAGACAAGCGTGCTCACAAAGCGCATTGCCTATTTGATAGAAAGTGTGGGGGTGAATCCGTGGAATATACTGGCGATCACGTTTACAAATAAGGCGGCGGGCGAGATGCGCGACAGGGTAAATGACATTGTGGGCTATGGTGCGGAGAGTATCTGGGTCTCTACATTTCACGCAGCCTGTGTGCGGATACTCAGGCGGCATATTGACAGGCTGGGGTTTGACAACAGCTTTACAATCTATGACACGGACGATGCCAAGAGCGTCATGAAGGAGGTGTGCAAAAAACTGGACATCGACACCAAGATGCTCAAAGAAAAGACAATACTGGGTGCAATTTCCTCCGCGAAGGACAGTTTAATCTCGACGACAGCGTATGAGATGTCGGCGGAGGGCGATTATCTAAAAAAGAAGATTTCAGCCGCCTATGCGGAGTATCAGCTCACGCTGAAAAAAAATAACGCTCTTGATTTTGATGATTTGATCGTAAAGACTGTGGAACTTTTTCAGCGCTGTCCGGAAGTGCTGGAAAATTATCAAAACCGTTTTCAATATATCATGGTTGATGAGTATCAGGATACGAACACTGCACAGTTTGAGCTGATCCGGCTGCTGGCACAGCGGGACAGGAATCTCTGTGTTGTGGGGGACGACGACCAGTCGATCTATAAATTCCGCGGGGCAAATATCAGAAATATCCTTGATTTTGAAGAATTTTATCCAGAGGCGGCGGTGATCAAGCTAGAACAGAATTATCGCTCTACACAGACAATCTTGGATGCCGCAAATGCAGTGATCAGCAATAATATCCGACGAAAATCCAAAGCGTTGTGGACGGATAATGGTACTGGGAACCGTGTTCATTTCAGGGCGTTTGACAATGCCTATGAGGAGGCAGAATACATAGCAGGTGATATTAAACGCAAGAAGCGGGAGCTTGTAAGTGACTACAGGGACTGTGCAGTGCTATACCGGACAAATGCCCAGTCGCGTCTGCTGGAGGAGAGTTTTATTGCGCTGAATATTCCCTATGATGTGGTGGGAGGGGTGAACTTCTATGCGCGCAAGGAGATCAAAGATATTCTTGCATATTTAAAGACGATTGACAACGGAAAAGATGATCTTGCGGTAAAGCGCATCATCAATGTGCCAAAACGCGGTATCGGTGCGGCAAGCATCACCAAGGTTCAGGATTACGCAGACCATAAGGGGCTGAGCTTCTATGAGGCGCTACAGCAGGTAGATGAGATCTCAGCGCTGGGAAAGAGCAAGTCAACGGATAAAATCCGCGATTTTGCAACGATGATCCGCATGTTTCGGACAAAAATGCAGATGGGGTCTCTCGAGGATTTAATAACAGATGTAATAGAAACAACAGGCTATGTAAAGGAACTTGAGGAGTCGGACGATGAGGACGCCCAAGACCGTATAAACAACATTGATGAGCTGATTACCAAGCTGGTGAGCTTTGAGATGGAGCGGGAAGCGCTGGGAGAGGAGGCTACGCTCTCCGCATTCCTTGAGGAAGTGGCGCTTGTGGCAGATATTGACACGGTAAACAAAGATGACAACCGAGTGTTATTGATGACGCTTCACAGCGCAAAAGGACTGGAGTTTGCCAATGTATATTTGTCAGGACTAGAGGATGGCATTTTTCCAAGTTATATGACAATCATTTCTGAGGATCCAGAGGAGATTGAGGAGGAGAGGCGTCTCGCCTATGTGGGCATCACGCGCGCCAAGGAGGATTTGACCATCACTTATGCAAAGTCGCGCATGATCAGAGGAGAGATGCAGTACAATGCAGTCAGCCGCTTTGTGCGGGAAATACCGGACAAGCTGCTTGACAGCAAGATACCCGGCGTGAACCGCTGGGATGAGATGGCATATGAGCGTGATTCCTATGAGCGGAATCTGTTCAAGGCAAAACCTTTTCAGACTGGCGGGGGAACTGGCAGTAAAACAATACAGCGGGAGGCATTGAGCGATACGGTGTTTGACAAGCCGCGCAATAACTGGGAGGCAGCAGAGCAGGTGCTCGCGCCTGCCCGGAAACCGACAGCGCCGTCCAGTACAGGAAACCGCACCGCACCGCCAGCAGCCGCAAGGACGGCAGTGCAGTCCAGCGCAGGAAACCGCAGCGCACAGCCGTCTGCCGTGAGAGCGGCGGCGCAGTCCAGCGCCAAAAAGGATTTATCGGAGATTCTGATTTCCCGTCCCAAGGCGGTTGCCAAGAAGAAGGAGACGCCCGCAGCGAACAAGCCATACATTGCAAAATCGCTGGAGGGACTGACAAAAGGCGCGCCGGCGATTGCCGCAGACGGTCTGGGATATGGTACAGGGGACCGCGTGCGTCATATCAAATATGGTGACGGCACAGTCTTGAATGTTGTTCAGGACACGAGGGATTACAAAGTGACCGTGGATTTTGACGCATACGGCAGCAAAATTATGTACGCTGCCTTTGCAAAACTCAAGAAAATATAGTACACGGCCCTGTCCATGATGAATTTTGAAAATTTGTGAAAAAATTCCAGATAAAAAGGTAGTAAAATTGACAGATAAGTGATATTATATATATATTGTAATTTATATACTAAGAAACGAAAGGGGCTTTTGAGATGAGAAAGTGGGACGAATTAGTGGATTATCTACAGGACAAGAATTTAGTGAGCAATGATATCCTCAGTAAATACTGCGCAAAGAGTGATCTCAAAAAAGACAATGAAAAGAAAGGGAACACAGTGCTCTGGGTACTTGCAGTGATTGGCGCTGTAGCTGCTGTAGCTGCCATCGCATATGCGGTATACCGTTATATGACACCTGATTACCTTGATGATTTTGATGACGAATTTGACGATGACTTTGAGGACGACTTTTTCGATGATGAAGAGGACGAAGAAGAGCAGGAGCCTGCAAAGGAAGATGAGTACACAACGGTAAAATAATGGTTGGGAGGGTGCTGGCAATACAGCACCCTCATTTTGTTTACGGTGGAGGGTGTTATGAAAAAAGGACAGATTTATGAGGGCGTTGTAGAGCGTGTAGAGTTTCCGAACAAGGGAATCATCAGATGCGAGGAGGAGACAGCCGTGGTAAAAAATGTGATACCCGGACAGAAGGTCTCTTTTTTGGTCAATAAAAAACGTAAAGGGAAAGCAGAGGGAAGATTGCTCGAGGTGCTTGAAAAGGCGCCCTATGAACAGGAGGCAGACTGTCCGCATTTTGCGGCCTGTGGGGGATGTGCTTATCAGAATGTTCCTTATGAAAAGCAGCTTGAACTCAAAGAAAACCAAGTGCGTAAATTATTGCAGCCTGCATTTGAAAAACAGATGTTATTAGAGGAAATTCAGACCGAGGCAGCGTCCTATATCAACCAAATCTTTGAGGGAATCAAGGAAAGTCCCGTGCAGCGTGCTTACAGGAATAAGATGGAATTTTCTTTTGGAGATGAGTACAGAGATGGACCGCTCGCACTGGGAATGCATAAGCGGGGGAGTTTTTATGATATTGTATCCGTCAGAGATTGCTGTATAGTGGACGAGGATTACAGAAGGGTACTGGCTTGTGTGCTGGATTATTTTTTGCAACAAAACAGTAGTTATTTTCATAAGATACGCCATGAGGGTTATCTGAGGCATCTGCTTGTCAGAAAGGCACAAAAAACAGGTGAAATGTTAATCGCGCTTGTCACGAGCACACAGGAGACACACGATTTAGCGCCTTTGGTGGCACAGTTGCTAAAGCTGCCTTTAGATGGAAAAATAACAGGCGTACTTCACACAAAGAATGATTCGCTGGCAGATGTGGTACAAAGTGATGAGACTGTTATTTTATACGGTCAGGATTACTTTTATGAGGAGTTGTTAGGGCTTCGTTTCAAGATTTCCCAATTTTCCTTTTTTCAGACAAATACATTAGGCGCTGAAGTGCTGTATGAGACAGCACGGGACTTCCTTGGCGATATTTCCGGGGGCGGAAAGCGGGACAAGACCATATTTGACCTTTACAGCGGCACGGGGACAATCGCACAGATCTTAGCGCCTGTTGCCAAGAAGGTGATTGGCGTGGAGCTTGTGGAGGAGGCTGTCTTGGCAGCACGGCAGAATGCGAAATTAAATGGCTTGGAGAATTGTGAATTTATCGCGGGAGATGTGCTCAAGGTACTTGATGAACTTGAGGATAAACCGGACTTTATCGTGCTTGACCCGCCGCGCGACGGGATTCATCCCAAGGCATTAAAGAAGATTATTGAGTATCAGGTGGACAGAATCGTGTACATAAGCTGCAAGCCGACAAGCCTTGCGCGGGATTTGGAGGCGCTGCTGGACGGCGGGTACCGAATGGAGAGAGTGGTGACGGTCGATCAGTTTCCACAGACGGCGAATGTGGAGACGATTGTAAAGCTTTCCCTGAAGAAACAGCAATCTTAGGCACTGTAAGGAACAAAAATATTGTATTTGCCTGCGCAGTGACAACGCAGGATTTAAATGCTGGCAAAATAAAAAGGCGCAGATTTCGTTAAAAGTATCTGCACCTTCTTATTTTATGCCTCCTGTAGTATGGACGGTGCAAGAGCATTAGTAGGGTTTATACATACACCATTTTCGTTAGTCAGCCTTAAACTATATCATTTTTTAAAGCTTCGATTTCTGCAATGGATAAGTCGGTTGATTCAGCAATAATTTTGACATCTACTCCTAGAGATAGGAGTTTACGGGCTGTATTCCGAATGCGCTGCTCACCGCGCTTTTCACCACGCTGTTCTGCTTCGTACATGCCTTGGTTGTAATCAAGAATAGCTTTCTCTCTCGCTTCGTATTCGAAACGTTTCTGCTCGTCTTGGCTGATTCGTTGCAACTGGTCATAGGCACTTTGGATATAAGGGTCTTTTTCAGCAATCATGTTAAATTCCTCCGTTTCTTCGGCATTAATAAATTTCGCCCACAACTCGACACGGCTGCTGTTTTCTTTCAGCTCTGCGGGAAGTTTAGGCAGTTCTATGACATGGAACTCCATCTTATCCGTGTACTTGAAGTGGCGTGTGTCCTCTAAAATGTGGAAGCAGGAGTAAAAATCGTTTTCATCTTCGAATAGTATAAAGTCGAGGATGTTGATACTCACACATTTTTTAAACACGTTGTATTTCTGTCCCGGCTTGATCTGGTCTGTATACATTTTAGCAGCATAGAACAGGGAACGGTCAGACCATACTTTTAATTCAGAAAGCTGGACCTCGGTGTCAATCTCCGTATCGTCATTCATCAGAATCCTAACATCGAGAATACCTAGCTTGTCATCTGCATGTGTTTGGCGCAGGTAAGGGTTGAGTATACGGGTTGATTTGATGTCTGCCGGGTCCAGATGCAGTACAGCAGCCAGAAATCCGGTGCGGGCTTTTTCGTCATTCATGATTTCTTTAAATGCGAAATCAATTTTGGGCTTCATTAGAAAATTGTTCATAGAATCTCCTTTGGGCTAAAATTTTAATGTATAGATCTTTGCAGAAGAAACAAGCTGCTACTCTATTATTTATCATATCACAGTTAGGGGAAAAAAGAAAACCCCTCATATGTTGATTTCTGATGAAGGTGTCAGATTCTGTCACATTTGCAGTAAATTATAAAAGAGTCATGGTTGAATAATTGTAAGATATGAAAAAAGCAAGGTGATTATTATGTTGTCTAAAACCGAAGAAAGTTTTAACGATTCACCTTTCCGTGTTTTGTAATATAGTTTCATTAAGAATTTTTTTCATTAACGTGGAGAATTGAATGACTTTCATTACTATTTGTGCCATCGACTTGGTGGAGAAATGGAGATTATTATGAAAATATTTACGGCACTTTGTGTGCAGAACATGGGGCGTTTATTATAATGCAGAAGGTGACGTTGAAAGAAGTTAGTATCAAAGCAGGAGTATAAGGGAAGTACAAATATTCTGCTAATGTAAGTTTTTGTAGAAAAGTATAGAATAGTAGAGTATAATTCAATATGGATATGTTTATCAAAATGTGAAATGCTTGTAAGAAAACTGGTTTGTTGAACATTTCATATTGTAGGATTTTAAAAGAACATTAAGAGAAAAGTAGCTAAGGGAAATTTGTCTTTAGCGGGGAGGGTTAATCTATGAGAAGAATTGCTATTCTGATGGGTATGATCATGATTTTAGTGGGGACCTTTATTGTAAATTTCCTTGATACTTATGTAGCAGAAGAAAAGAAAATATTGACAGGAAAAGTCTATGATCTTGGAGAAAAAGATAAATATGAGATTAACAAAGCAGAATCGGTTTCTGACAAAGCAAGTAGATTTTATTTGAGTGGAGATATTTCTGAAGTTTCTACAGAAAATGGGTTTGTAAGTTACGCAGTTGATTCTGGAAATTTAAAGATTATGGCAGATACAAATTTTGGTACAGCTCTTTTTCAACCGAAGAAGGAACAAGATTGGCATATTATAACGGACAAAACAAAAGTTGTAGATAGTATGAATTTAGTGGAGAATATTGGTTCTGGAGCTATCATCGTACAGACATCAAAAGATGGAAATACATGGATAAATGTTGCAACCGAAACAGATATTTACGAAAAAACAGATACTCTAAACAAGCGCACTATGAATGGTGAGCAGGTGAATGCATTTTATCAAACAACAAATGTACAGGTTATAGCAGGCTGCTATTACAGAATTATTGTTGCATATAAATTAGAGAGAACTGTAGAACCATCAAAGGTTTTATTTGTAGAGCTAAAAAATACAGAACAAAAAGAACGATTAGAGATTTATGAATTTTATGCTTATAATCCGAATGTGAATCAGACGGAAAAATTGAATAGAACAGATGCATATGAATTTAGTGATGTTTATAGAGTAGATAGCCAAGACGGATTTAAAAATCCTACGGCGATGCAGAGTGACGATCCACATAACAATTGGACATTAGGTAAATTTTATGTTAGTGGTTATACAGATGTAACATATGATGGTGATGTTCCGATATTTTTAAAAGTTCCGGGAGATAAGGCAGCACTTTGGTTTAGTCTGGAACATGACCTGAACAAATGTAATGGAAGAACAGATGTAGAGGTTGAATACATATCATCAGGTTCAGATATTTACTTTGGAACTCCTACTATTGAAGATTTTGGAAGAGGAGCACTTATTATTCGCAAATCAGATAAGAATAATAAGAAAGAGCGTTTTATTTATACAAATTATCTTGAGGCATCTGCAACAGTGGGTGCAAATACGAGGGTTGATTTGTTTGAAGAAGGCGATTACGAGGTTGCCTTGGACTATCAATTGCATTATGATAAACCGTTTGTCTTTGGAACAACTACAACAAAGACATTAACTTACAGAGTATTTTTCAAGTTTAAAGTACGAAATGGAGATATTTCAGCTTTTATAAGAGATGTTGATACGAATCAGTTCATTACAAACGCGAATATTGCAGAGAATGGTTTTTATATTGATGTTGCCAATTCGCAGTATTTGTCTATTTCCATCAAACGAGAGGTTTTATCAGAAAGCTTAGATGGTTTAGTAGAAGATACAAAATTTTCTGGTGTGGCAAAAGAAGGAAGATATTATAAGGATGAAGGGGTTTATACTGTTACAGTAAAAAATCTGGCAACAGGAGATAGTGTTGAAAAACGAGTGTATGTTGGTAACAGTGATATTCTCAAGGCTCATATCGTCAACGAAATATCTATCAGTGAAATCAACGAGCGTTTAGCAGCAGGGGCGGTTATTGATGAAAATGGGTATATTTCAGATTATGCACAAGAATCTAATAAAGAAGATACTGAAATAGGGAACGAAGTAACAACTGAAATAGAGTCAGATACTGAAGAAACATCTAATACTGAAAAAAATGTGGAACAGTTGGATGAACCGAATGAGATGGTGATTGATGAGCAGAAACAAAATAAGAATGATGGATTTGTTCTTCCTGTGATTATGGCTATAATTGTTTTTCAGAGTATTGTTTTTGCATTGAAAATGAGAAAGAAAAAAGAAACTGTTACGAAGGAGGCAGATGTAGAATGAAAAGAATAATAGCAATGGTTCTTACATGCACTTTGATGCTAACAGCATGTTCTGCTACATCTGATATAAATGTAATAGATGTGACACAGACTGCTGAGGCAGAGCAAGCAGATATTGAAATAGAAGGTAGTGAAACACAATGTGTTGAATACACTGTTTCAGAAAATGACGAATTACATATATCCATAAAAGGCTTGGATGACGAAAATATGTTACAATATATTGAAGATAATATGTATACAGAACTTGTCGGAGCGTTGGATAGCGAAGAATATTTTGTAGAGAATGTTGAAGCGGTATATTATCCCAAAGAATATATAGAGGCACTTGCATCTAATTCACAAGCAAACCGTTATTTTGGATATACAGTGGCTGAATTGGATGCACAATTTCAAGGAACAAAATATATATTTACGTTAGGAGAATATGGTCAAACCTGTGCTGTTCCAATGGAAACATTGACAGAAGATGTATATATTAAGACATTAGAAGATGTTATAGTAGGAACAGGAGTTATTCTAATTTGTGTGACGGTTTCTGTTGTATCGGCACCCGCAGCACCGGCAGTTAGTATGATTTTTGCAGCATCTGCGACAACCGGAACTAGAGTTGCATTAGAATCTGGTGCGATGAGTTTTGCTGCTGCTGCTATAGCGAAGGGGTATGAAACAGAAAATTTTGAACAGGCAATGAAAGCTGGTGCTGAAGCGGCTGGAGAAGGATTTAAGTGGGGGGCAATTACTGGAGCAATTATGGGGGGTGGTAGTGAGGCTATTTCGCTTAAAGGTGCTACTGCAAATGGATTGACAATGAACAAAGCTGCGAGGATTCAGAGAGAAACAAAGTGGCCGTTAGACATTATTAAATCCATTCATTCTTATGATGAATATAATATTTATAAAACTGCTGGTTTAAAACCAACAAGATTTAGTCCTAGTAAATGGGCTTTCACAAGAGAAATTGATTGGAGTTTGGTGGATAGTCAAGGGAGAACTAATGTGCAAAGAGTTTCCAAGTGGGGACTGGCACCAATTGATAAGGATGGGATGTCTTATGAGCTTCATCATGTAGGTCAGAAAGCAGACTCGCCGTTGGCAATTTTGTCAAAGAATGAACACCGCTCAAAAGACAATTATTCTATTCTTCATTATACTGAAGAAGGAAAAAACGTTACTGATGATGTGTGGAGGAAACAGAAAAAAGAGTTTTGGAATGACCTTTTGAAAAAAGCAAAGGAACAAGGAAAGGCATAATATGGGAAATATTATAGAGCTGATGTTAGAGAAAAACTGATTAGGGGTAAAGTTTTCAGAGCAATACAAAGTATATCTGCCTGCATTCGATATAGAGCTCTCTTTATCAATAAATGTAAGGATGTTTCATATAGAGAATTTTACCGTTTTCAACATTTGTGTGTATTTGCAGGAAGGTGAGGTCGGAGAGGAATAATTAAACCAGCTTCTCTCTGATTTTTCTTGTTCAATAAAATAAAAACTACATTTTCACTACAATAAGTCAAAACAGAATTGATATTCAAAAATTGCCGATACTATTCATATCATAAAAAGGAGAACCGCCCATGGCAAAATTATATTTTAACTACGGCACAATGAACAGCTCTAAGACTGCCAACGCACTGATGACACATTTCAACTATCAAGAGGTAGGACAGCGCGCGCTTTTATGCAAATCTGAAACAGATACCCGTGATGGTGAGCGGATTATTCAGTCAAGAATTGGTCTGAGGCAGGAGTGTATCCTCCTCTGCGAACTGATGAATATGCCAGAGGACGAAATCAAAATGTATCACTGCATTATTGTCGATGAGGTGCAGTTTGCCACTGTAGAACAAGTTAATTTCCTATCAGATATTGTGGATTTTATGGACGTGCCAGTCGTGTGCTACGGACTTCGCACAGATTTTCAGAACCAGCTCTTTCCGGGGAGTGCCCGGCTGATTGCCATTGCGGATACAATTCGGGAAATCAAAACTGTCTGCTGGTGTGGTAAAAAGGCAACCTGCAATGCACGTGTTCACCAGAATAGTATTGTGCGCAGCGGGGAACAGATTCTGCTCGGCGCCAATGACAGCTATGTGGCGCTTTGCAGAAAACATTTTAAATTGGGCATGTTGTGTCCTAAAACTGCTTCCGGCTCATGACTGAGTTGTGGTACTCAGGATTATTTGTGACCTCCTCGTCAAACCATGCGGGCGGGATAAAAGCGTCAGCCATCTTGACACTTGGAAATTCCACCTCCGCCATGACCAGCGGCGCAAAGGGCGGCGCAAAGACATCAAGCTCTATGGAGAGCGCGGGTTCTATGGCTGGAACAAAATTTTTTTGGAATTGCGGCTTTTCGATAGGAATGACATACCGTTTCTTGGAGATGATATTCCCATCTGCCTTTGTGAGCAGGTGGCGGTATGATGCCTCGTCGAGCGGAAGATTGTACTCCTCGCGCGCCATCAGCCCGCTTCCCTTGTATGTCAGATAGTATGTATCGTTTGATTTGCGGACACGTACAACAGGTGCCGTGTTTAAATATGCCTGTTCGATTATTTTGCAGGGGTAGTGCTCAAGATTTTCTGGCAGTTTTTTGATCATATATTTTTTTTCTATTTCTATGTTTTCATTATCTAAATTTTCGATATTACCTGTTTCCATATTTTCTTTACCTATATTTTCATTATTTATATTTTCCATATTATCCTTATCCATATTTTCTTTACCTATATTACCTATTTTCACTTTTTCTTTATTATATTTTCTATTTCTAAATTTTGATTATCTAAATTTTCGATATAACCTTATCCATATTTTTTTACCTATATTATCTATTTTCACTTTTTCTATATCCATATTTTCTATTTCTATATTTTCCATATTATTTATTTCCACATTTTCTATATCCGCATTTTGTATATTCATGATTTCCACTTTCTATGTTTTGGATATTTTGCGTTCCGTTTTTTCTTACTCTCACACTCGTGTTTATGAAACTATAATACATAATTCGCAAATCATGCCGTAGTTTGAAACCTTTCATTATTGAATGTGATAAAATATACTAAAAATCAATAATTATTGTATCGTATCTCATACGAAAATACAAGCTTTTTCATCTAGCTGTCCATGATAAACGTATGTCTATATAAAATGCACAAATAGATAAGCAGAATTTTTAATTTTTTAAGTCTCAAAAACTATTATTTTTGCTTTTTAAGTCTCAAAATTGCATTTAGAGCATTTAGAGGTTTTGTATGCCCTAACCCGGATAAACCGGAAAAGATTTTGCAATTCCTCCACATTTCAAGTACAATAAAGAAAAACGTTGGAGGATGTGTTCATGTTACTTACAG
>KE159527.1:580140-678082 GCA_000403215.2 Lachnospiraceae bacterium A4 | reverse complement strand
GTCGGCACCAACTATAACGTGCGTATTCTCGGAACGAGGATCAAACACCATATGGGTGATGTATCAATCAAAATGTATGATAAGTTTGGCTGCGTCTTACGGATAGAAAGCACCAGCAACGATATCAGCGCTTTCAGGGTAAAACGGAAAGTGGAACATAGGGACGGCAGTTCATCGGAACAAAAGGCTCCATTGAAAAAAAGCATTTACAGCCTTTACCAGCTGTTCACGATTATGAAAGCTGCAAACTACCGGTACCTGGAATTCATCTCATCTTTCGATGACCACAGCGGCGGGAAGGAAAACCTTACAAAGGTTACCGATTCCGTTGTGGACAAGGGGCGCTCTTACCGCGGACTGAATTTCTTTGCGGAGCGTGACCTGCATGTGCTGGAAGTGATCAGCCGGGGCGAGTACATGACTTTCGGGATGCAGGGAAAGGATATCCGCCAGCATTTTGAAAATATCAGTCCGTCAGCCATGTCCAGGATATTTAAACGTCTCCGTCTCCATGGGATCATTGAAAGGGTGCAGGGCTCTTACAAATATTTCGCCACAGCCTATGGCAAAGAAATCATTGCCGCAGGACTTACCGTCAAAAACCTTGTGCTTATACCAGCATTGGCATAGGTATTTTTCTTACGCAAAAAATTTTGCCATTTTGCGCAAGATTTCATTGTTAAGTGCCTAATAATTTAGTGAAAAATTACAACCTGCGTTTATCGTGTCTAGCTGTCACAACGAACATATGAATAAACATTTTATTAACAAAACTAATAAGTGAGCAGAATAACGGATCACTGTCAATACATGATGCAGGTTATGAAGCAGCGTCCTTTTAAATAAACATCAGTTTACCGCACATCAGTCACCGCATTGTGGGCAGGCAGGCTGTAATGTTTGTTCCAGTATTGGGCGTCATGGCAGAGTAAGCGGCATCTGCGATAAAGACCAGCAGGAACAGAATACACAGCGTTATGCGCAGTCCGATGGTCAAGCGGTGGTAAAGTCTGTTGAAAACGGGCTGAAGTACGCAGATAAGCAGAGCGCCGCCAAGTCCGAAGCCGATACTGCTCGCAAGACAAATATGCCCGTCAAGATTCCCCCAGTGACCGCTGTAATCCCACCAGCGGATTCCCCACTTTTGTTCGAGCCAGACACCGGACACATATTCCAGCGCTGAGCACACAGCCCCGGAGAGCACAAAAACCAGCACAGGCCGGCGCCGCAGTCTGTGAAACAGCAGGATTAGGAGTACACAGCCGACGCCGTAAATTGGCAGATAGGGCCCGCGGTAGACGCCCCTGTTGACAAAAGTATGGTCCGTGATGAGGTAGAGCAGGACTTCCCAGAGCCAGCCGGCAAATGCGGTTGTGAAAAAAAGCAGTGCGTAGTAGTCAAATGGGTGTATGTTCATGTTCTTTTTCATAATGTCATAGTATCTGTGAAATTTGTGATGCTATTCAAATTCTCTTTTTTAGATGGCAGCTTTATAATAGAACAAATTTTTGTATTTTTTCAAAAGCATCCGCAAAAGACTTTATAGAAATAAACACGGTGAACTTTCTTTTTTGTGTAATTTGTGATATATTGGAAACTGTAAAGCGATGCGGACAGCATGGCAGATGCGATGAACAGATTGTATAGGTTAATGGAGGAATACGAGATGGCTGATATGATGAAACTTCAAAACGGGAGTGATATACGCGGGATTGCGTGCGAGGGAGTTGCCGGGGAAGCGGTGAATCTTACTGAGGAGGCAGGAAACCTGATTGGCGGCGGTTTTGCCAGATGGCTTGCAGAGAAAAAGGGCAAGAAGCCAGATGCGCTGCGCATTGGAATTGGACATGATTCAAGGATTACAGCGGACAGCTTGTTTGCGGCAGCGGCAAAGGGCATTGTGGCAGCGGGGGCAAAGGTGTATGACTGTGGACTTGTCTCAACCCCCTCAATGTTTATGACGACAGTGTTTGACGAGTTTGCGTTTGACGGGGCGATTATGATTACCGCAAGCCATCTGCCATTTAACAGGAACGGATACAAATTTTTTGACAGGGACGGCGGCTTAGAGCATGACGATATCACAAAGATTCTGGAGACTGCATCAGGGCTTGCAGAAGTGGATGCAGATTTGTCTGGTGTGGAAAAAGTTGACTCCATTTCTGTATATTGTAGATTTTTGCAGGAGAAGATAAAGAAGAGCATCAATGCGGCGCAGTATGACAAACCCCTTGCGGGACTGCATATCGTAGTGGATACAGGAAATGGCGCCGGCGGCTTTTTTGTGGAAAAGGTATTGAAGCCGCTGGGGGCAGACACCTCGGGCAGTCAGTTTTTAGAGCCGGACGGACATTTTCCAAACCATATACCGAACCCTGAAAATAAGGAGGCAATGGAGGCAATACGGCAGGCAGTGCTCACAAATAAGGCAGATCTTGGCATTATCTTTGACACTGACGTGGACAGAATGTCGGCGGTGCTGCCAAACGGTGACGAGGTAAACCGGGACGCGATTATTGCCATGATGGCGGCGATTATTGCGGAGGATTATCCCGGCGGAACGATCGTGACAGACTCCGTTACCAGCGACAGGCTGTCCCGTTTTATAGAAGGCATTGGCATGAAACATCACAGATATATGAGAGGATATAAGAATGTCATCAATGAGTCCATCCGTCTGAATCAGGAGGGCGTCGTGTCGCCGCTTGCCATCGAGACATCAGGACATGGGGCGCTCAGTGAGAATTATTTCCTTGATGACGGTGCTTACATGGCAGTGAAGCTTTTGATTGCCTTGGCAAAGGCAGCAAAGGAGAACAAGGCGCTCGCTTCTTTTATTGAGAAGCTTGAGAAGGGCTTTGAGGAGAGGGAGTACCGTTTTAAGATACAGGGCGATGATTTTAAGGTATATGGCGAGAATGCGCTGAATACTTTTGAGGAGAGGGCAAAGGAGAGAGGATACCATATTGCGCCAAACTCATACGAGGGTATCCGCGTCACCTTTGACACCGATGAGGTGAAGGGCTGGCTGTTGCTGCGCATGTCGCTGCATGATCCCCAGATGCCGCTCAATATCGAGGGCGTCAGGGCTGGGGACTGCGACAGGCTCTTTGACATTGTGCTGGAGCTCCTTGATGGCTTTGACAGGCTGGTGATTCCTGCAAGATAAACTGGCGGAGAAAAGACTGGCAGCGTGGGCATAAACGAATACGAAAATTAGGAGACTGGAATGAGAATAGGAATGGGATATGATGTGCACCGTCTGGTGGCAGACAGGGCACTTGTCATGGGCGGTGTGACCATACCATATGAACTGGGGCTTTTGGGACATTCAGATGCCGATGTGCTGCTGCACGCAATCGCGGATGCGCTGCTGGGCGCTGCTGCGCTCGGCGATATCGGAAAGCATTTTCCAGATACAGATCCCGCCTACAAGGGGATTTCAAGCGTGGTACTGCTTGAGAAGGTCGGTGAGCTGTTAGCGGAAAACATGTTTTATATCGAGAATATTGACGCGACGATCATCGCGCAGGCGCCAAAGATGCGTCCCTATATTGACCAGATGCGTGAGAACATTGCCAGGGCGCTGGGCATCTGTATGGAACAAGTCAGCGTGAAGGCGACGACAGAGGAGGGACTCGGCTTTACAGGAGAGGGAAAAGGCATTTCCGCGCAGGCAATATGCCTGCTTACCAGCCCGAGAGAGATGGCGACGATGGAGGCAGCTACAGAGGCGTCCGCGCGTTCCTGTGAGGGCTGTCCGGGATGCAATGCTGTAAAACACTGATATGAAAAGAGGTACAGTTGGCGTTGAGTATAGATCAGATAATCGGAGAACAGGAAAACAGACGGGCGGTGATTGGCAGAATCAAGACGGCATATGACATCGAAATCCTGCAATCAGATCAGGACAATCACGTCGTGTTTGAGATTCAGAAGGAGGAGATACAGTCAGTGCTGCAGCTTACGCCCTGTATCGCTGCGATGCGCAGGAATCCGCCGGTCACGGGGGCAGGACGCCTTCCGTGTATGGCGGATATTGAGCGTGTCGGGATGGACTGTATCAGTGTGGCCTCCACAGGGGAGGCGTACCGCAAAAAGGGATTTATGAGACGGCTGATGTCAGGTGCGCTCGAGTACCAGAATCAAATGAAGGTGCCGCTCTGTCTCGTGGAGATGGGTAAAACCGCCTTCGCAGCAGATTTTTTCAGCCATTTCGGGTTTCATTATATCTATGACCGTCCGCGCTATGAATTAAATACAAAGCAGATTTCTGAGGAAATGCTGCAACGTGCAGCAGCAGGTGAGTCTGTTGTCTTGGAGGAAGCAAATAGTACGCTTGAGGTGGTCAGGCCAAGAGAGCTGCTCTCACTGGCACATTTTGTCAATGCAAAGCTCTGTAGAAAGTATGGGCTGTTTGTGATCAGAAGTGCGGCATATTACGAATGTTTCCAGCAGGAACTGCATAAAAACGGCGGAGAACTGTTTCAGATTATGAAGGACGGGGTGCGGACGGGCTGTTTTGCGTGCAGCAGGGCGTCTATGCCTGGTGTTCAGGAGGTAATCTTTGCGGAGGAGGCGGACCGCGAGCGGTATTTCTGCGTGAGGGAACACAAGTGTCCGGCAGTGATGGCGAGAATCACGAATATGTCCGAAATGCTGGGGCATATCGCTGGAAATGGCAAGATCACGATTGCTATCCGCATCACCGACCCAGTGATTGCCGAGAATAACGGCCTGTTCCGGTGGTATATTGATACGAATGGCAGCCATATGGAGCGCATAGAACAGTCTGATGAAGGGCTGGATTCCTCCATGCGCCCGGAAGTTACGGCGACGATCGGCGAATTTACAGCATTTATTTTTGAGTATATCCAGTTGAAACGGAATGTGAAATTTGATAGTATATATCTGTCTGGTCCTATTTGGATGAATGATCGGTATATCTAAATATTTTACGAAGAAAGAAATAGGAGGGAACGCATATGTCACTTGTTACAACACCGCATATCAATGCGGACAAAGATGCTTTTGCCAAGACAGTACTGATGCCGGGAGACCCGCTGAGATCTAAATTTATTGCAGAAAATTTTCTCGAAAATGCGGTTTTGGTCAACAATATCAGGGGCATACAGGGATACACAGGAACGTATAAGGGCACGCGGGTCAGCGTGATGGCAAGCGGTATGGGAATGCCGACCATCGGCATTTATTCCTATGAGCTGTTTCACTTTTTCAATGTGGAGAATATTATGCGCATCGGCTCGACTGGCGCGATGCAGGAGTATGTGAAAGTGCGCGATATCGTGTTTGGCATGGGGGCATGCACCAACTCAAACTATGCAAACCAGTACCAGCTTGGCGGCACATTTTCCCCGATTGCAAGCTATGGGCTTCTAAAAGAAGCGATCGCGCAGGCAGAGCTGCTCGGCGCACGCTATCATGTCGGAAATATCCTGTCATCGGATACGTTTTATGATGACAACAAAGCCGCCAATGAGGGCTGGCAGAAGATGGGGGTTCTCTGTGTGGAGATGGAGGCTGCGGCGCTGTACATGAACGCGGCGCGGTGCGGGAAAAATGCGCTCGCTCTGTTTACCGTCTCGGACAGTCTTGTGACTGGCGAGGCGACAACTGCGGAGGAACGCCAAAATTCTTTTACACAGATGATGGAAATCGCACTGAACACCGCAGTGCATCTTGAATAATATAGTATAAAAAGATACAGAGACAGTCTCAACGGAGGCACAAAATGGGATTTATGAAAAACGTTAGAAACGAAATAAGAGTCATCAGGGAGCGCGATCCGGCAATCCATTCAAATATGGAAGTGTTTTTGTACCCCAGTTTTAAAGTCATGCTGCATTACCGGGTAGCACATAAGCTGTACAAGAGCGGGCATTATTTCCTTGCAAGGTGGATCTCCCAGCGCGCAGTCAGAAAGACCGGCATTGAGATTCATCCCGGTGCGGAGATTGGTGAAAACTTTTTTATAGATCATGGAAATGGTGTCATCATTGGTGAGACTGCGGTGGTTGGCAACAATGTGACACTCTATCAGGGGGTTACGCTGGGCGGTACAGGCAAGGAGCACGGGAAGCGCCATCCGACCATCGGCGACAATGTGATGATCAGCGCCGGCGCCAAGATTATAGGGTCTTTCCGGATTGGAGAAAATTCCAAGATCGGGGCGGGCAGTGTCGTGATTGAGGAGGTACCGCCAAACTGTACTGTCGTGGGCGTGCCCGGACGAATTGTGCGGCGCAATAACCAGCGTCTGTGCCGGGAGGAGATGAACCAAGTGGATCTTCCCGACCCTGTAAACGAGGATATCAGGAGTCTGCAGCATGCAAACAGTGAGATGACCAACCGGATTCTGGAATTAGAACGCCAGATAAAACAGCTGCAGAAGGGGCTGGGCAAAGAAAATACATAGTAATCGACTTTTGGAGGGTTTGAGAGAAGATGGAGAACAAAGTATCGTTTTACAACACACTGACAAAGAAGGTAGAGCGCTTTATTCCGAATGAGGAGGGCAAAGCGTCGATGTATACCTGTGGACCAACCGTGTATCACTACGCACATATTGGGAATTTGAGAAGCTATATCATGGAAGATCTGCTCGAAAAGACTCTCCGCTATGTGGGATATGATGTCAAGCGCGTCATGAATATTACAGATGTGGGACATCTGTCGAGCGACGCGGACACCGGCGAGGACAAGATGCTCAAGGGGGCAAAGAGAGAGCACAAGACAGTGATGGAGATAGCAAAGTATTATACAGATGCTTTTTTTGCCGACTGTGCGAAGCTCAATATCAAGACGCCCGATGTGGTAGAGCCTGCCACCAACTGCATTTCAGAGTTCATCCATATGATCGAGACGCTGATGCAGAAGGAATACGCATATGAGAGCGGTGGAAATATCTATTTCGACACCTCAAAACTTGGCGATTATTATGTCTTTTCCAGCCAGAATGAGAAGGAGCTGCTGGTCGGCGTGCGTGATGATGTGGAGGAGGACGCAAATAAACGCAACAAGAGCGACTTTGTACTGTGGTTTACGAAATCAAAATTTGACGATCAGGAGTTAAAGTGGGAGAGTCCATGGGGCGTCGGCTATCCCGGCTGGCATATCGAGTGCTCATGCATCAGCATGAAGCATCTGGGTGAGCAGATGGATATCCACTGCGGCGGTGTGGACAATATTTTCCCGCACCACACAAACGAGATTGCCCAGAGCGAGGCCTATCTGGGGCATAAGTGGTGTAATTATTGGTTTCATGTGCATCATTTGACGGACAAATCAGGGAAGATGAGCAAATCCAAAGGAGATTTCCTCACAGTTTCCCTGCTCGAGTCAAAGGGATATGACCCGATTGTGTACCGTTTTTTCTGCCTGCAATCCCATTACCGCAAGCCGCTTGAATTTTCGTATGAGGTGCTGGACAATATGAGCGCTGCATATGACAAACTTGTGAAGCGGGTCGGCACACTGGACAGGACAGGCACGCCTGACAAGGAGAAAATGGCGTCCTACAGGGCTAAGTTTGAGGCGGCACTGTGCGATGACCTCAATTCGTCAATGGCAGTCACTGTGCTGTATGATATGCTCAAGGACGATATGACAGAAGTGACCAAGTATGCGCTGGCAGAGAGCTTTGATGAGGTGCTCTCTCTGAATCTCACGACGGCACATGCCATCAGGGAGGCAGAGAACAAAGTGGATGCTGGACTGAAGCAGTATGTGCTTGCCAAAATTGAGGAGAGAACGGCAGCCAAGAAGGAGAAGGACTTTGCAAAGGCGGATGCGATCCGGAATGAACTGCTGGAGAAAGGGATTCTCCTAGAGGACACACGCGAGGGAGTGAAATGGAAAAAGGCTTGAAGGACTTGAATGAAAAGGACTTGATAAAGGGCAGTATGCTCTCGCAGTTACACCGTATATTTGGCGCCAGGGAAGTGGATTTAAGAACTTATTCGCCCCTCACGCTGGCTTATATCGGAGATGCGGTCTTTGAGATGATGATCCGCACACTGATCGTAGAAAAAGGGCAGCGTGCGGCGAATACACTGCACAGACATACGACGAAAATTGTCTGTGCACAGACACAGGCGAAGCTGGTTGATGCGGTGTACGAAAGTCTCACGGAGGACGAGCAGGAGATATACCGGCGTGGCAAAAATACAAAACTCCACTCCACTGCCAAGAATGCCAGCCTCTCTGATTACCGCAAGGCGACGGGATTTGAGGCGCTCTGCGGCTATCTTTTTCTAATGGATAATATGGAGAGAGTGATGCAGATTGTCAGGCAGGCGCTCGAAGCGGCACAAGTGGAACTGTGAGAAAGGGTAATAGATTCATATGAGGTACGAGGAAGCAATCATAGAGGGCAGGAATGCAGTGATAGAGGCATTCCGCGCAGGAAAGGCGATCGACAAACTTTTTATACTGGATGGCGCGCAGGACGGGCCGATACAGACAATCAAAAGAGAGGCAAAGAAGCGTGACACCATGATAAAGTTTGTCACAAAGGAACGGCTGGACCAGCTCAGCGAGACAGGAAAACATCAGGGCGTGGTCGCGTATGCGGCGGCTTATACTTACGCGGAGGTGGAGGATGTTCTCGCTGCTGCACGCAGCAAAAATGAGGCGCCGTTTATATTTTTGCTGGACAATATCGAGGATCCGCACAATCTGGGCGCGATCATCCGAACGGCAAATCTTGCGGGTGCGCATGGGGTTATCATACCCAAAAACCGTGCGGCAGGACTGACCGCAGCGGTTGCAAGGGCATCTGCGGGTGCGCTGAACTATACGCCGGTCGCCAGAGTTACAAACCTTGCACAGACGATGGAGGCGCTCAAAAAAGAGGGGCTGTGGTTTGTCTGTGCAGATATGGGAGGGACGACGATGTATCAGCTTGATCTCACAGGACCGATTGGCCTTGTCATTGGAAATGAGGGGGACGGTGTGGGCAGGCTTGTCCGCGAAAAGTGTGATTTCGTGGCCTCCATTCCGATGAAGGGCGATATTGACTCCCTAAATGCCTCCGTTGCGGCAGGCGTGCTTGCGTATGAGATTGTCAGACAGCGGATGTAATCAGGAGGGACAGCGGGGTATGCCAGACATATATGCGGCGTTTACAGATGAGGAGCTGATCGACAGGCTGAGAGATGGAGATGCGCACATTACGGATTATATTATGAATAAGCACAAGAATCTGGTTCGGAAAAAAGCAAAATCCATGTATATCCTCGGGGCGGATAATGACGATCTGATACAGGAGGGCATGATCGGGCTGTTCAAGGCAGTCCGGGACTATGACGCGGGGAGAGATGCCAGCTTTTATACCTTTGCAGACCTGTGTATCTCGCGGCAGATGTACAATGCCGTGCAGGCATCGCGAAGGGAAAAACATGCGCCGCTCAATACATATATATCGCTGTATGCGGATATGACAGAGACAGAGGGCGGGCAAAATGGGAATGGAAGCGGCATGAAACTGCTCAACACGATTGCGTCAGCAGTGGAGACAAACCCGGAACAGCTCATGATCGACCGGGAAAATGTGGCAGATATCGAGGCGATGATTGAGAAAGAACTGAGCAGCTTTGAGAAGCAGGTGCTTGACTTGTATCTGACAGGAATGAGCTATTCACAGATTGCACGGGTGTTGTCAAGAGATGAGAAATCTACGGACAATGCATTGCAGAGACTGAAATCAAAACTCAGAAAAGCAGTAAACAGAAAAGTAAATACGAGAAATTGATCAACATTTGAGGGATGTGATTTGCAGATGAAAAAGAAAAAGAACTTGATGATTCAAAAACCGAAAATGTTAATTGTGGAGGATAAGGCTGTCAACAGGTATGTCTTAAAGAGTATTTTTGAGGAAGATTACGAGATTGCTGAATGTGCCGACGGCAGGGCGGCAATCGAGCTCTTAGAGGAGGAGCGCGATGCGGTATCGGTCGTGCTGCTCGACATTGTGATGCCTGTATGTGATGGATTTGCAGTACTCGAATACATGAAAAAGACAGCGCTTGACACAGTGCCGGTAATACTCATAAGCTCGAATGTGGATGACAACAATATCCAAAAAGCATATGAGTATGATGTTGTGGACTATATCCAGAAGCCGTTTCAGGAGGATGTGGTACGGCAGCGCGTACAGAGAGTTGTGGATTTATACCAGAACAAAAGAGAAAAAGATGTATACGAACAGGCGGAATAAGCGCATAGACAAAGAAAGAAGGAAGAGGATAGAGTATGATTAAAGATATAGAAAATGTAAAGATAAGGAAAATGAGAAAATATGTCAAAGCAGCAGCAAAAAAGATGACTGCCCTCGTGCTTGCAGCGGCAGCGCTTGCTGTGATGCCGGTGAGCGGACTGGCTGTGTCAGAGGTTCAGGCAGATGAGGCATTACCTAATGTTGTCCGGAGTGTCTATACAAATGAGTGGATTCCCGCAGAACAGTCTGTGCTCAGACCTATCGCTGTCATGATGCCGACGGACAAGGTCGCACAGCCCTCCTATGGCATCAGCAGTGCGGACGTGCTGTATGAAATTATGGAGGAGGGAGAGATTTCACGCCAGATGGCAGTGATCAGCAATTGGACAGGGCTTTCCAAGATTGGCAATGTCAGAAGCTGTAGAGCGTATTATCTGCCGGAGGCGACAGAGTGGGACCCGATTTTAGTTCACTTTGGCGGGGTCTTTTATATGAAGGACCGCATTACAGCGCCAGATATCAATAATATTTCAGGGACAAACCAGTACGGTGTAGGCGGCGGGGCACCTGGATCCAGCGCATTTTTCAGGACTTCTGACAAAAAGGCGCCGCACAATGCCTACACGAGTGCAGCAGGTGTGATCAATGCCTGCGCAGAGCTTGGATATTCTCTCAATATCCGTCAGGGACTCTACAATGTAAAGCATTTTACCTTTGCAGAGGGGATAAACACCTTAGAGCAGTACGGTGCGGCAGCACCCACGGCAAATGTGATTGATCTGTCACAGGTATTTCCCTATACGAAGAGTGCCTTCACGTACAATCCCGCAGACGGCATGTACTATAAGTCAATTCATGGAAAGGCACAGACAGACGGTCTGAATGGCGAGCAGCTCAAATTTGCCAACGTAATCGTGCAGAACACCAAATGGTGCCGGCTTGACAATAAAGGCTACCTGTATTTCCAGAATATTGACAACACCGAGGACGGATACTATTTTACGAAGGGGAAATGCATTCACGTGACATGGCAGAAAACAGGCGACTACACACCGACAGTATACTATGATGACTTGGGAAATGAGATTCAGCTCAACGAGGGAAAGACATATATCGCAGTGGCGCAGACCGGCAGACCAGTGATATTTAATTAAAAGTATACAGAATCAGAAAGGCGGATTATAAAATGAAAACAGAAACAATTCAGGTAACTGTTGAGGGCACTGTGCAGGCGAGTCTGTCACTTTATATACAAGAAGATTATCCAGATACGTATGGTGAGCGCAAGCGCCCGCTGGTTTTAATCTGTCCGGGCGGCGGCTATGAACATGTATCTGTCCGGGAGGGAGAGCCAGTCGCTCTCCACTTTCTGACTGCGGGCTGTCATGCGGCAGTACTTTGGTATGATATCTCAAAACATGGCGTGGCATATCCTCAGGAATTGAAAGAGCTGGCGTGGTCTGTGGCGTATCTCAGAGCGCACGCAGACCAGTATGCAATTGACAAGGACAAAATTTTAGTCGCAGGATTTTCGGCAGGCGCGCATCTTGCGGCGAGTCTGGGCTGCTTCTGGGACAAAGACTGGCTGGAACAGGAATTGCAGATGACAAAGGCATGTTATCAGCCAAACGGTCTGATTCTCGCATATCCTGTGATTATCTCGGGCGAATTTGCGCACAGAGGCAGCTTTGTGAACCTGATGGGCGATAAGGCGGAAGCGGCGCTGGAAGAGGCATTGAGCTTGGAAACACAGGTGACGGACAAAGTACCGCCAGTATTTATGTGGCATACTTTTGAGGATGATGTAGTACCTCTTGAAAATTCCCTGTTGTTTGCAGGCGCACTCAAAAAGGCGGGGGTCAGTTTCGAATATCATGTATTTCCACACGGCGGGCACGGGTATTCGCTCGCTACTGCAGAGACAGCGTCAATGGGTGGCAATGAGACCGAGCCGCAGTGTGAACAGTGGATGGCGCTGTGCAAGAACTGGATTAAGCATTGTGTTTTATAAAAAAGTAAAAAAAGCCACAAAAAACATGGAAGCCTGATTGCTCAGGCTTCCTGTCTGTGTAAAAGGGGAATTCTTCCGGAATTGCTAATTAGCAAGTCTAACATCTCTGCTAAACATATTATAACTATACAACGAAACAAGCCTTTTTTCTATAACTATATTGCGAATTACTAGCAATATATTATCTAAAAATAACAATCAAAGAAATTTCGCACTTCTAACGCTAATGCCGGCAGAGCGGCTCAAAAATTGTCTTTCTTCCAATATATCCCAATATTCTGACAAATAGAATACCGATCAAGGCTCCGCAGCTATCAATCAGCACATCGCGCGCAGAGCATCCGCGCCCCCGGACAAAGTACTGGTGGAACTCGTCAAGGGCAGCGTAACTGACACAGAGAATGCCTGCGGTGAGCACAAGCCACATGCCGCGGACACCATACACATACAACGGCACTGCAATGGAGACTGCGAGCAGGAAATATTCTGAGAAATGTGCAAGTTTGCGCACATAGTAATGAATTTTTCTGATGCAGCGTGAGATCTGCTTGTCTGTCAGCTCTAAGTCGAGTGCACGGTCCGCCACGGAAACAGCCTTGTATGTCACCTGATAGCTCAGCTTCGAGCTGGCAGTGCCGTCCTGTGAGGAAAAAGAGAAGATGATGTACATCATCAAAATTGCAGGGATAAAAGACAAGGGCTTTAATATAAAACGCAGTATAAACTTCGCAAAGGTTTCAATTCTCATAATGATTCTCCCGGTAAAAAAAAGATATTCTTATCTTAACCAGAAAGTTTTGGAATAAGCAAGAAAAATTTTATTAAATTTCTTTGATAGGAACCACTGTACATTTTGAAGTTTTATGTTAAAATATACCTATACAGCGATGCAGCGCACAAAGGGGGAATTACAATGCAGGAGGGCTTGAGGCTTTCAAGAGACGAGATTATCATTTGTTATAAGGACGACGTGGCGCAATTGATGCGGTATTTGTCATGGCTTCAGGAAAAGAGCGGTACTGTCACATCCGGGATTTACAAAGGTGAGGGAATTGAGAAAAGTTCCATGGCTGTTCCGGTTTACGACTCGACGCTGCTTGGCTTTATCAAGGAGGCAAAAAAGACAGACTTTATCAATAGAAATTATGTGTATACGTATTCGAGATACCGCATGAAGACGGCGGAAGATGAACTGCGTGTCATCAGTGCCTGCTCCTTGCAGGAAATCACTGTTTTGGGGGATATATTGTCCAAGTATGTAATCCGCGGTGATATGAAGGGCGCAGTGTGGTCGGAGGGCGTTCAGAATGGCGTGTATCTTGCATTGTTATTAAAACTAAAAGAGCTGATGGAAATCAGAAAGCCGCTGGAGTATTAGTACAAAAGAGCAAGGAGCTGAGTGCATGGGAGACAGGACGGTACAGAAAAGAAAGTATATTGTGGAGAAGGCGAGAAGTGTCTTTGGCAAAAATGGTTATCGTGCAGTCACGATGAAGGACATTGTAGACGTGTGCGAGATCAGCCGCGGAGGGCTGTATCTGTATTTTGCCAGTACAAGAGCGCTTTTTGAAGCGGTACTCGAGGAGGAACATGCAAGAAGGGCTGCCGTTCTTGAGGCAGTCATGGCAAAGGGGACGACACCGGGAGAACAGCTTCTTCTATACCTTGATGAGCAGAAAAAGACCATTTTGAAGAAAAAGGACAATCTTACGGCTGCCACCTATGAATATCTGTTCGAAAATAATTTTACAGCGAAAAATAATCCTGTCAAAAAGCAGTTTGACGAGGAGGCGGCAGTGCTGGCACATCTGATTGCAGAGGGCGTCGCGCAGGAGTGGATGGACTGTGAAGATGCGGCGGAGGCAGCGCGTAATATCCTGTATACATTAGAGGGGTTAAAAGTATCCGCGCGCGTAATGGGTATGACCGCAGAGCGGGTGGACAGGGAGATTGCATACATCATGGGTACTTTGGGAATGGTAGTAAAATAAGGCATGGTACGACCATGCTTTTGCTTTATGTACAGACCCGTGCAAAGGAAATATGCAGCGAAAACTGCACACGGGCGTCCAGGTGAAATTTTTAACAAACGTTTTTTAGACAGGAGGAGACAAACGATATGACAACAGACGAGACAGCGCTGGAGGAAGTGCGGGAGAGGTTTTCACAGGACCGCTTTGCCACGGTGAACGGGGCAGTGATCGAGGCGGTGGGGGAGGGATATGCAAAGTGCTCCATAATATTAAATGAGACGCACCGCAATGCGTTGGGGGCTGTCATGGGCGGCGCAATATTTACGCTGGCAGATTTTGCTTTTGCAGTGGCATCAAACTGGAATAAGACGGCAAGCGTTTCACTCTCTGCCTCTATCAGTTTTCTTGGCGGGGCAAAAGGCGCGAAACTGATTGCAGAGGCTGTAAAGCTCAAGGAGGGAAGAAAGACCTGCTATTATGAAGTGACGGTTTGCGATGAGCTTGGAAACCAAGTGGCGCATATGACATCGAACGGGTACTGTCTGGACAGGAATTAGTTCGTTTGAAAGTACTTTTAAGCCAGTAAAAGACAAGTATTACAGGCATACACATAAAAATTCGCATATTTGTATAAACGGAAGGTATACTATACTGTGAATAAAATAAATGAGCATATTGAATGGAAAGAATAGGAGGATGTCAGGAATGAAAGACGTAGTGATTAACAACAGAAAAGTAGCGATCGTAGGCTGTGGGTTTGTAGGCTCTTCAATTGCTTTCTGCCTGATGCAGAGCGGATTGTTTTCGGAGATGGTACTGATTGATGCGGACCATGACAGGGCGGAGGGCGAAGCGCTGGATATCGCGCATGGCATTCCGTTTGTCGGCCATGTGGACATCTATGCAGGCGGTTATGATGATATCGTAGATGCTGCCATCGTGATTATTACGGCAGGCGCAAACCAGAAGCCCGATGAGACAAGACTGGACTTGGTACACAAGAATGTAGGGATTTTTAAGAGTATTATTCCTGAGATTGCAGGCAGGAATTACAAGGGGATACTGCTGATTGTATCCAATCCAGTAGATATTCTTACGTATGTGGCGTGCAAACTCAGCAATTTGCCGGAGGACAGGGTGATCGGTTCTGGTACAGTGCTTGACAGTGCCAGACTCAAATACAAGCTCGGCGAGCATCTGAATGTGGACAGCAAGAGTGTGCATGCGTTTATTATCGGTGAGCATGGGGACAGTGAGATCGCCGCATGGAGCAGCGCCAATGTATCCGGCGTGCCATTGAATGATTTCTGCGAGCTGAGGGGACACTATCAGCATGAGGAGTCGATGGAGCGTATCGCAGAGGAAGTCAAGAACTGCGCGTATGAGATTATCTCCAAAAAGCGTGCAACGTACTATGGGATTGCCATGACTGTCAAGAGAATCTGCGAGTCAATCATACGCGATGAGCGCTCGATTCTTCCGATTTCAAGAATGATTCACGGAGAGTACGGCATCGAAGGCATGGCACTCAGTATGCCGGCTGTGCTGGGAGAGAACGGCGTACAGACGAGAGTTCCCATCTCATTGAATGAGGAGGAGCAGGCGAAGCTGAAACAATCAGCGGATACGCTGGCGTCTGTAATCAAAGGGCTGGAGCTTTAAACGTGTATATAAAATGGCACTTGTTACCCTGACTGGGCGGCAAGTGCCGCTTTTTACATATAGCTGTAGTTTGTTCTTTTAGTCTGCTTCAGCGGCGTCTGCCTGTGCTAACAGCGCTTTTAATCTATCCGGGCTTTTATTTCCTCACCCTGTGAAAAGTAACACAATATGTTGTAGATTTTCGATAAAATGTAATACTATCTTGAATTTGTTCCGAAAAAAGAATATAATATAAACGAAATTGGAGGCATATTATGGAATATTTAACTTCTGAAGAAACTGCACAGAAATGGAATATATCTGCAAGGCGTGTAACTACGCTATGCAGGGCTGGGAGAATAGATGGAGCAATTCAAAAGAGCGGCGTTTGGCTGATACCTGATTATGCAAAGAAGCCTGCAGGTATGAAGCGAGGAAGAAAGGCGGATAGAGTAGTGGCAGTAAATAGTGATTTACATATTTAAGAGATGTCAAAGAGGATGAATATGATATAGACCTTGAAATGAATAAAAATATTAGAAAGCGGGGACATACTATGCGTTATATTGGTGGAAAGACTTTATTGCTTGATTACATAATAGACACCATAGAAGCAGAAACGGAAAATATTAAGACAGTAATTGATATTTTTTCAGGTTCAGGTACAGTCGGGAACGCTTTGAAAGCAAAACAATATAGTGTGTGGTCAAATGATTTCCTTTATTTCAGTTATGTGATTGCGAGAGGAACTATCGGTATATGTGCAGAACCTTTGTTCAAAAACTTTGATTTTGATGTTATTGAATATTTAAACCACATTACATTGGAAGATACGGCATATTCGCTTCAACAGTGTTTTATTTATAACAATTATTCTCCAAATGAAAATTGTGACAGAATGTATTTTCAAAATGAAAATGCTATAAAGATAGATTTAATACGAATGCAGATTGAGGAATGGAAGCAGACAGGTCTGCTCTCCGAGGACGAATATTTCTATCTGCTTGCGGCGTTGATCAATGCAGTGCCATATGTAGCTAATATTACAGGGGTGTTTGGGGCATACCTGAAATATTGGGATAAGCGTACATATAATGCATTGCGGTTAGAGAAACCGGCAATTATAGCAACAAACGCGAAAATGGTATGCACCAATGCAGATTATACGCAGATTCTTAGTGAACAATATGATTTGCTGTATGCGGATCCGCCATATAATGCAAGGGAATATCTTCCAAATTATCATGTACTTGAAACGATAGCAAGATATGACTATCCAAAACTGCAGGGCGTGACAGGAATGAGGAGCTATGATAATCAAAAAAGTGTTTTTTGTAAGAAAAGTAAAGTACATAGTGCATTTGAAACGCTTATCAGGGATTGTCAGAGCAGATATTTACTAATCAGCTATAACAATGAAGGTATAATCAGTACAGATGAATTATCAAAATTATGTAAAGAGTATGCTGTCGGCAATTCATTTCAGCTTATAGAAATTGATTATAGAAGATATAAGAACAAGATTCCAAATAATAAAGCAGGGTTAAAAGAGCAGCTTTATTTTTTGAGGAGGAACTAATGGAATATATAAAAGCGCCTATGAATTATATAGGAAATAAATACCGGATTATGGGGCAGATACAAAGGTGGTTTCCCAAGAAAGTTGACCTTATGGTTGATATATTTTGCGGGGGATGCGATGTAACCTTTAACACAAGTGCAAATGAGCATATCGCTAATGATTTAAACTTTTTTGTTATAGAAATATACAAAGAATTTCAGCGTTTGGGTGTGGAAGAAACGATACGCAGGATAGATGACATTATCAATGAGTGGAAGCTGACAAAAGAAGATAAAGCTGCCTATGAGCGTTTTAGAAACCACTATAATACTACAAAAAATCCGTTAGATTTGTATGTGTTGATGTGTTTTAGTTTTAATTATCAATTCAGGTTTAATTCAGCTCATGAATACAACAACCCCTTTGGGAAGGACCGAAGCTCATTCAATGAAGTAATGCGGGATAACTTATGCAGGCTACAGGGCATTATTGAGCAGGTGCGTTATAGTTCTTGCGATTTTCGGGAATTTGATTACAGTTTAATGAAGGGAGGGGATTTTTTATACGCCGATCCGCCATATTTAATAACTTGTGGAAGTTACAATGATGGAAAAAGAGGATTTAAGGGTTGGGGCGAAGATGACGAGAGAGCGTTGTACGATATATTGGATAGCTTGAACGAACGGGGAATAAAATTTGCTTTGTCAAATGTTTCACATCATAAGGGTGTTGTAAACAATATTTTATTGAATTGGAAAAGAGAACGGAAATATCATATGCACAAAATAAATTTTAATTATAATAATTGCAATTATCATACAAAAAATGGCGATAATGTGACACAGGAAGTTTTGGTTACTAATTACTAACGGAGGTTTGACATGGCGGAAAGAACTTTTGGCTGGGTGCAGGAGGCATATAAAATCAGCAGCTTAAAGAGAGTTATAAAACTCTTTTTGCTTAATTCGGATGTAAACAGGGAATTACGGTTTGATAAAATTCCGCGCCTTGTGTCACAGGAGTATGGCAGGGATGCATTTATAAAGGAGTTATCGGAGGAAAGAATACATATTCCATATCAGCACTTAAAAGGGAAAGGAACACCAAAAGGATATACAAGAAGTAATGCACCTTGTTCCGGCATTGTGCAGGCGGCTTTGCCGGGGCAGAGAAAAGAGTATCAGAGCGACTGGCCCGCAGATTCGTTTTTAAGGTGGGGAGTGAGCGTAGGACTTCTTGACTATGACAGGCAGTCAGATGAGTGCAGTCTGTCTGAATTAGGGGAGCAATATGCGCATACAGAGGATGGAAGCGACGAGGAAGAAGATATTTTGAAAAGGGCTTTCTTATCATATCCGCCAGTCTGTAGGATTATGCTTTTGTTGGAAAATAGCGAGCCTTTGACAAAATTTGAGATTGGTGAGCAGTTAGGCTTTATTGGTGAAGCTGGCTTTACATCAATTCCCCAACATCTTATATTGCAAGGTCTGTCGGAAATTAGTGATGCCAAGGAACGCAATAAACTGTTGTCAGATACAGAGGGTACAAGTGATAAGTATGCAAGAACAATATGTAGTTGGCTGAAACAGTTGGGATGGGTGACACAGGTTAATAAAACAGTTTCTACTATTTTGAACGAGGAAGAATATTCGGATACGATTGCCCAGTCCTATCAAATTACACTCAAAGGGCTGCGGATGATAAAGCATATAAAAGGGATATCAAAATTTGCTAAAATTCCGAAGCGTGTCATGTGGGATATGCTGGCAACAAAAGCAATTGACAGGGACTATCTGCGAAACAGAAGAACGCATTTTTTGAATGCCCTGCAATCGGATTTTAGAAGTCTGGCGTATCTGCAGAAGTATCTTGAGGTAAGGGGAATATCCGAATCAGAAAGCACAATAGCGGATGATCTAAGCAGTTTTGACAATATTGGATTATCTATTGCTGTAAAACAAAATCAGTACAAGGTTACTGATACGATTGTTGGGCTGCGTATTCCCGCCCAAATTCAAAATATTGCAAAATCAGATTTTTCAATTATAAAGGATAATATCAGAAGAAAGTTACAGTATGTGAACCATAAATATCTGCTGTTGATTGATTTAGGATTTGACAGTGATTCAAACAGGGATTATGAAATTCAGACGGCAGAATTACTGACAACAGAGCTTGCGTTTAAAGGCGCAAGACTGGGCGATACGAGGAAACCTGATGTATGTGTTTACTATGGCGAAAATGGGCTTATTATTGACAATAAAGCCTATTCAAAAGGGTATTCCCTTCCCATGAGCCAAGCGGATGAAATGGTGCGGTATATTGAGGAAAATAAAGCAAGGCAATCATCAATCAATCCAAATCAATGGTGGAAGATTTTTGAAGATACGGTATGTAATTTTAATTATGCCTTTGTGTCGGGAGAATTTACAGGCGGATTTAAAGATAGACTGAATAATATTTGCGAGAGAACCCGAGTAAGCGGGGGTGCAATCAATACGATTAATCTTCTTTTGCTCGCCGAGGAATTGAAATCAGGAAGAATGTCATATCCGAAGTGTTTCTCATATTTTGATACAAATGATGAGGTTCATATTCCAACATACAGGGATGATGATTACGAAATACATCGATCAATGGCAGCGGAAAAATCTGTTGAATATGGAAGTCAACATGGAGTTAACTGATTTAGATGGAATTTCGACATACTTTGTGGGAATTGGAAAAGGGATTCATGATAAAAAACTTGTACAAATGTGTAGCAGGGAGTATATGATAATTACAATAGGTATTTTATGAAATAGCGACATTAAAGAGTTCGAATCGCAGAAAGGAGTGCTGTAATGGGAACTTTTATCACGGCAGCCGTATTGGCTGCGGCAGCAGGGCTTGCGGTGCGCAGCATGGTCCGCGACAAGAAAAAAGGGAAATCGCTACAGTGCGGCGGCGACTGTAGCAGATGCAAAGGATGCCATTGAGTCAGCAGTTCAGGTGCCTGTTAAAATATACAGACATTGCGGTCGCAATCGTCCAGCCGATCGGCCACGCACACCAGATGCCGATGACACCAAACATACCAGAAAAGACATAGGCAAGCACAACGCGGAGAAGCAAATCAGTAAAGGTGGCAGCCATAAAGGGCTTCATGGCGCCCGCGCCGCGCAGGACACCGTCCGTCACAAGCTTTGCTGACACGATAAAATAAAAGGGGGACAGAATCCATAGAAACTGCTTTCCCGTCAGCAGGGCTTCTGCGGAGGTCGAATCCATAAACAGCAATAGCAGTTCTTTTCCAAAGAAAACATATAACAATACAATCGGAACACTCAGGCACCATACCAGTTTTAAACCGGCGCGGCGCCCGCTTTGAACACGCTTAGGAATGCCGGCGCCGATATTTTGAGCTGTAAAGTTTGACACGCCGTTTCCGAGGGTGGTAAAGGAGGTAATCACAAGGTTGTTGAGCTTTACGGCAGCAGAATAGCCGGCGGTGACACTGATGCCATAGCTGTTGATCACGCTCTGAAGCAAGATGTTTCCGACAGAGATAAAGGACTGCTGCAAGATACTTGGCACCGCGATCACAGCAAATTTTTTGAGCAGGGCAAACGAGAAAAGCCCTGCTTTTTTGTCTGCCTTAATAGCAGAAAGCCTTTTTAATAGCAGAAGCATGGACAGCACACAACTGATGCCTTGGCATAAAAAGGTAGCCCATGCGACACCGGCTATTCCCATGTGAAAGCATTTTACAAACAGAATGTCCACTGCGATGTTGGAGATTGAAGAAAAGGCAAGAAAATAAAAGGGTGTCTTGGAATCTCCCAGTGCGGTGAAAATGCCTGTGGCGATGTTGTAAAAGAACAGGAAGGGAAGCCCCAGTATGTAAATATCCATATAGAGGGCGGAGTCTGCCATGATTTCAGGCTGGGTTTTCATCTGGGCAAGCAGCGGATCACAGCATAAAAAGCCTGTGAACATCAGCACAGCACATAATACCGCGCTTGAGATCAATGCGGTGTAAACCGCGGTTTTCATTGCTGCATACTCCTTTGCGCCGAAGTACTGGGAGACAATCACCGAGCAGCCAATATTGCAGCCAAACGCAAAAGCGATAAAGACAAGGGTGACATTGTAGCTGTTGCCGACAGCGGCGAGGGCGTTCTCCCCGATAAATTTGCCGGCGACGAGGCTGTCTGCGATATTGTAGAGCTGCTGAAAGATGATGCTTCCAAACATTGGCAGACAGAATTTCCATAATACAGTTTGCGGATTTCCTACGGTGAGATCTTGGTTCATGACAGACTCATATCCTTTCCTTATTAAAATACCATTTACAATTATCTTCATACACATTATAATGGACAAAAAGCAATATGAAAAATATATATTTTATATATTAGCCATATAAAATTTATATGATAAGAAGGTTCAAACGATATGGATATCAATTATGAGTACTATAAAGTTTATTATTATGTAGGGAAATACAGAAATATCACCAAGGCGGCGCAGGCGCTCGGCGGGAGCCAGCCGAATGTGACGCGGGTAATCAAACTTTTGGAGGATGCGCTGGGCTGCCAACTATTGCTGCGCAGCAATAAGGGAATAACGTTTACAGAAAAGGGAGAGCTGTTGTATGAACGTGTCTCTGCGGCATTTTTGCAGCTACAGACAGCGGAGGAGGAGATTGGCAGCAGCAGTCAGACAGAGGGGACGATCGTGCTTGGCACGACGGAGACGGCACTGCATCTGTTTCTTTTTCAGAAACTCAAAGAATTTAAGCGAAAAAATCCCAAGGTGCGTTTTAAAATCTACAATTACAGCACCAAAGCCGCACTAGAGGAATTGACCAAAGGCGCTGTGGAGATCTGTGTCGTCACCAGCCCGGTCAGCATCGGCAGAAACTTTGCCTGCAAAAAGCTGCTAACGTTTCGCGAGAAACTGGTCTGCGGCGGCAATTTCCGCAAGCTGGCATTGGAGAGGCGGCACTTAAAAGAGCTTTCGGGCTGTCCGTGGGTGTGCCTTGGCAAAAACACCGTGACTTATGACATGATCTGTGATTTTTTTCTTGAGAACGGAATGATGCTCAAGCCTGACATTGAGGTTGCAACCTCAGATTTGATGATACCAATGATTCAGAACAATCTGGGAATCGGTTATGTGCCAGCGCCTTTGGCACAGCCAGAGTTAGAGGCAGAAACGATATTTGAGATTCCAGTGTACGAGCAGATGCCGCCGCGTGCCGTCTGCGCAGTGTATGATTTAAAGAGAGGGCAAAACAGATGTGAGAAAAAATTTTTGGATTTTTTGAAATAAAAATATTATAAAAAATTAATATTTTGTTTATTTTATGTTCGTTGAAAGTTCTTCTTATATTCAGTAGATTAGTAAGTGGGAATGCAGCGAAAGGGAGAAGGATAGCATGAAGATCAGACGTGCAAATGAAAAGGATATGGAGGGAATCAACTGTCTGCTCTGTCAGGTGCTGGCGGTGCACCATGAGGGCAGACCCGATTTGTTTCAAAAAGATACGAAGAAGTATACGGACGAAGAGCTGCGCGCACTGCTTGGGAAGGATAAAAGACCTGTATTTGTGGCGGTTGACGAGAAAGAGCAGGTGATGGGCTATGCTTTTTGTATCTTTCAGCAGCATATTGGCGATAACATTCTGACAGATATCCGTACCTTATATATAGATGATTTGTGTGTTGACGAGCACTGCCGCGGTCAGCAGATCGGCAGAAGCCTGTATGATTTTGTACTTGATTTTGCAAAAAAGCAGCACTGCTACAATGTCACATTGAACGTGTGGGCGTGCAATGAAGGCGCGCTGCGGTTTTATGAACGCTGTGGACTAGTACCGCAGAAGATTGGGATGGAAACCATTTTAACAGGTTGACTTTCAATAGATATATTTGTATAATGGAATAATCGTGTTCCAAAATGTATTTTTTTCATAACGAGAGGTGGTAAGTCCGAACAAAGAAAAATGAGGAGAAAAGAAGCATAAAATTTTAGGATACAAATATTATTAAAAAAGAGGAAGCGTAATGATAAAAAATACAAAAAAATTTTTAGTGGTAAGTTTTTCTATTCTGATTTTCGTATGTATCGTTATGTTTACGATTACATCGGTATATGTATCTGGCAAAAGTGATGGTGCGATCAATGAGGTCGGAAAGATCTATATGTCTGCAATCGCAAAACAGATGCAGGAGAAATTTGATGCAGTGATTGATTCGCAGATCTTGGAGATGGAGGGAATCGTACAGCGGCATCCGCCAGAGGAAATGGAATATGGACAGGAAATGATTGACCAGCTTGTGGTGAGCGCGCAGGTTCGGGATTTTGAATATCTTGGACTGTATACAAAAGAAGGCGAAAGTGAATTGATCTACGGCAGTGAGGTAGAGTATGAGAGCGAGGAGGTCTTTCAAAAGGTATTGCAGGACAGCAGTCTGCGCGTGTTCTCCGGCGTCAGCTCTGAGGGCGAGCGCGTGATGTGTATGCTGATCAATGTGGAATATCCAATGAAGGGCGGCAAGACCAGCTTTGCAATGGTGGCGGCGATACCGATGGAGTATCTCGAAAAAGTGCTTGCGCTGGACGATAAAAACTCCCTGATGTACTCCTATATTATCCGCAGGGACGGCACTTTTGTCATTCGGACAAGGGAAAATTCTTTTTTTGAAAATATCAATCAGACTTTTTGTGAGTTCAACGGCAAAAGCGGATGGCAGTATGCGCATGAGCTTCAGGATGCAATTGCCGCCGGCACAGAGTATGCCACGGTTGCCTGTATGGACAATGAGAGAAGATATTTGCTGTGTACAGAGCTGCCCAATTCAGAATGGTATCTGCTCTCAATGATGCCATTTGGGACGCTGGACAGGATTTTGCAGGATTTGAGCCTGGACCGCCAGTCCGCAACACTGCTGATGTGTTTTATTATCATTGGCGGCATTGTCATCATTTTTATGATCTATTATAAGCTGGAAAGACAGCAGATGAGAGAGCTTGAGCTGGCAAAGCGGGAAGCAGTCAAGGCAAATAAGGCAAAGAGTGAATTTTTATCGAGCATGAGCCATGATATCCGCACGCCGATGAACGGGATTGTAGGCATGACCGCAATCGCGATGGCAAATATAGACAATCAGGAGCGCGTGAAGGACTGTCTTGGCAAGATTACCATGTCGAGCAGGCACTTGCTCGGACTGATCAATGACGTGCTGGATATGTCCAAGATTGAGAGCGGCAAGCTGACCTTGAATATGAATCAGGTATCGCTTCGGGAGATCATGGACAGTATCGTCAATATCGTGCAGCCGCAGGTCAAGGAGAGGCAGCAGCACTTTGATATTTTTATCCAGAAAATCCAGACAGAGGATGTCCACTGTGACAGTGTCCGCTTGAACCAGATTTTGATCAACCTGCTGTCTAACGCGATCAAGTTCACACCGGAGCATGGCAGAATCAATGTCTATCTTGAGCAGGAGGCTTCCCCGCTGGGTGAGCAGTATGTGCGGTGCCATTTCAGGGTGAAGGACAGCGGCATCGGAATGACACAGGAGTTTCAGGAAAAGATTTTTGATACTTTTACCAGAGAAGAGAAGGCGCAGATTGATAAAATCGAAGGAACCGGCCTTGGCATGGCGATCACAAAAGCGATCGTCGATACGATGAAGGGAAGCATTGAATTACATAGCGCGCCCGGCAAAGGAAGCGAGTTCCATATCACGCTTGATCTGGAGAAGGCAGACGTCAAGGTGGAGGATATGAAGCTGCCGCCTTGGCGGATGCTGGTGGTTGACAACAACAAAGATCTCTGTCAAAGTGCGGTCGAGTCACTCAGTGAGATCGGCATTGAGGCGCAGTGGGCTGTCGATGGAGAGACTGCTGTAGCGATGGCAAAAAAATGCCATGAGGAGGGCAACGGCTATGAGATCGTGCTCTTAGACTGGAAAATGCCGGGAATGGACGGGCTGCATACAGCGCGAGAGATGCGCAAGCACTTGGGCGACAATGTTCCGATTCTGATTATTTCGGCATATGACTGGAGTGAGATTGAAGATGAGGCAAAAGAAGCAGGGATTCAGGGCTTTATCTCAAAGCCGCTGTTTAAGTCCAATCTCTATCTGGGACTCAGCCGTCATATGATGGAGGCGCCTGAGGAGGAGACGGAGAAGAAGGAGAAGGTTCCACACAGCAGTTTCCAGGGAAAGCGTATTTTGCTTGCAGAGGACAATGACCTGAACTGGGAGATTGCGGAGGACTTGTTATCAGAGGCTGGTTTTCAGTTAGAACGTGCGGAAAATGGCCAAATCTGCGTGGAGAAGTTTGAGCAGTCTGAACTGGGCTACTTTGATGTAGTGCTGATGGATATACGAATGCCTGTGATGAATGGATATGATGCGGCGAAGTCAATCCGTGCACTGGTGCGCAAGGATGCGAACCTGCCTATTATTGCCATGACAGCAGATGCTTTTTCAGACGACATACAGCGATGCCTTGACTGCGGCATGAATGAGCATGTGGCAAAGCCGATCGATGTGAACCGTCTGACACAGCTTTTGAAAAAATATTTAAAGAATTAGTATTAAAATAAAACAATACCTGATTAAGAGGATACAGCAAGCTTCTTGGTCAGGTATTTTTGCGTCGAAAAGAAAATGCCAGCATAAGCTGGCGGACGACCAGCGCGCGAATAAAGATGATGAATTGACAGGACAGTGCATAGAAGCGGAAATGCTGGTTAAGCTAAAATATAGGGCGGTATGTAGTGAAGCCGTTTATGATCTTGTTTTTTATTTTCAATTATTAAAGCGTTATCGAAGAAGGAGGAATAGTACAATGTCATTAATCAACCGGGAAATTGTGGATTTTAAAGTGCAGGCATATGTGAACAATGATTTTAAGGAGGTTACGAAGCAGGACGTACTGGGAAAATGGAGTGTGTTCTTTTTTTATCCAGCGGATTTTACGTTTGTATGCCCTACAGAGCTTGAAGATCTTGCCAATAAATATGAGGATTTTAAGAAAATCGGCTGTGAGATCTACAGTGTGTCCTGCGATACGCATTTTGTGCACAAGGCATGGCATGATGTGTCCAAGACAATCCAGAAGCTTCAGTATCCGATGCTTGCAGACCCGACGGCTGTCCTTGCAAGAGGGTTTGATGTGCTGATCGAGGAGGATGGGCTTGCAGAGCGGGGAAGCTTTATCGTCAATCCACAGGGAAAGATTGTTGCCTATGAGGTCATTGCAGGCAATGTGGGACGAAATGCAGAGGAGCTTTTCCGCCGTGTGCAGGCATCACAGTTTGTCGCAGAACACGGCGATCAGGTGTGTCCTGCAAAGTGGCAGCCGGGCGCGGAGACGCTGAAGCCGAGTCTTGATTTGGTTGGATTGCTGTAGGTGGGCCGATGGAAGCACATGACAGGTTATATGATGTGATAATCGTGGGAGCGGGGCCCGCAGGTTTGTCGGCGGCAATCTATGCGGCGAGGGCAAAGTACAGGGTGCTCGTGCTCGAGAAGAGCAAAATAGGCGGGCAGATTACGATCACTTCGGAGATTGTCAACTATCCCGGTGTGGAGATGGCAGGCGGAAAGGAACTGACAGCGCATATGCGCACACAGGCAGAGCGTTTTGGGGCAGCGTTTGCGATTGCGGAGGTGCTTGACATGGAGCTTGAGCAGGAAATAAAGCGCCTGCATACGACCAAGGGGGACTATGAGGCGCTGGGCATTATCCTTGCGCCGGGCGCAAATCCGCGAAAACTCGGGTTTCAGGGCGAGAAAGAATTTCAGGGCAGGGGCGTGGCATACTGCGCCACCTGTGACGGTGAATTTTTTACCGGAAAAGATGTATTTGTCATCGGCGGCGGCTTTGCGGCAGTGGAGGAGGGCATGTTTCTCACCAAATATGCCAGAAAGGTAACATTGATTGTGCGCGAGCCAGACTATACCTGCGCCAAAACCGTGTCCGACCAGTTAAAGCAATTTTCCAATATCGAGACGGTATTTGAGACGGAGCTGGTGGAGGCAGGCGGAGAGCAGGCGCTGTCCTATGCAGTATTTAAAAATAACAAAGATGGAACACAGTGGCGGTATGACGCGCCGCAGGGAGAGACATTTGGAATCTTTGTCTTTGCGGGCTATGTGCCGAATACTAAATGGATTGCAGACTGTGTGGCGCGCAGCGAACAGGGATATCTGATTACGGATATAGACCAGCAGACCAATGTGCCCGGCGTCTTTGCGGCGGGTGATGTGTGTGTCAAGAATCTCAGGCAGGTCGTGACGGCAGTCTCAGACGGGGCGGTTGCCGCGACGTCACTAGAACGTGTCGTCTCAGAGCTTCACACGAAACTTTCTATTCCGGATTTGTATGTGGCGCCGGAGGATCACAAGCCGCAGGATTCGCGGGATGAGAAGGCCTATTTTACCAAAGGAGAAGGCTTTATCAGCAATGAGCTCAGGCAGCAGCTTGCAGGCGTTTTTTCAAAGTTTACTTCGGTGGTGACAGTGCGTGCATGGCTCGACGAGAGTGCATTTTCTGCGGAGATCAGAGGATTTTTGAATGAGCTTGTCAGCATTACAGACAAGGTTGTATGGACAGAGCAGCCTGCCAAAGAGGCGGCGGATACAGTGGCGCTGCCGGCAATGGAGCTGATTGACCACACGGGGAAGAGCAGCGGCATCTATTTTCATGGCGTGCCCGGGGGACATGAATTCAATTCCTTTGTGATTGCATTGTACAATGTGGCAGGCCCCGGACAGGAGCTTGACCAAGAGACTGCGGCAAAGCTTCAGGCAGTTTCGAAGAAAACAAATATCAAAGTTCTGGTCTCACTTAGCTGTACGATGTGCCCGGAGTCTGTGATGTCCGCACAGCGGATTGCGGCAGCGTCAGAGCATGTCACAGCGGAGATGTTTGACTTGCCGCATTATCCGGAATTGAAGGAAAAATACAATGTGATGAGTGTTCCATGTATCGTGCTCAATGATGAAAAAGTGGTATTTGGCAAGAAAAATGTAGAAGAGCTGCTGGCGCTGATATCTTAAAGCGGCAGCTTCATGTGAAGAGGCAGCGTAAAAATGCGCTGCCTCTTTTTGTTATTAAAATAATTTTTATAAAAAGGATTGACAAATAATTGAATACATGATTAAATGTTCATATAATAAAATAACATATCAAGTTAGGAACTGTCATGAGTAATTTCTGAACAGTTCCTTAACATTACGAAAGACGTCATAAACAAAAATGGAGGTGACTGTGTGAAGGATACAGGGTTCACGACGGAGACAATGGAAGAGCTGGCAGCGGTATTTAAAATATTTGGGGATTACACCCGGCTGACCATTCTTTCGCTGCTGATGGACCATGAGGAGCTGTGCGTGGGGGAGATCGCAGAACGGCTCAATATGACACAATCAGGGGTGAGTCACCAGCTTGCACTCTTAAAGCAGAGCAAGCTGGTCAAGACAAAGCGCGACGGCAAGAGTATCTATTACTCGATTGCTGACGAGCATGTGTCTGCCATTATCCGCATTGGAATGGAGCATGTGCTCGAGGAGTAGGGATTGTATCGCAATGAAACAGGGTAATAAGAAAAAATAATACAAAAAATAAAAACAGGAGGTATCATGAAATGAAGAAAACCTACAAAATTGAGGTGGACTGTGCAGCGTGCGCAGCGAAGATGGAGGAAGCAGCAAAAAAGACAGCAGGTGTCAAGGACGCGACGGTGGCATTTATGCCGCAGAAGATGAAGGTGGAATTTGACGAGGGCGCAGACGTGGCGTCCGTCATGGAAAATGTGTTAAAAAACTGCAAGAAGGTGGAGTCTGACTGCGAAATCTTTTTGTCATAAAGGCAGGAAACAAATGGCTCTGCATTCTGGTGCAAGAGCCATTTATGATACATAGACCTGTGCCGCTATAGCGGCATGGGAATGAATATAGATGATGAATAAATGATGATGAATAAATGATGATGAATAAATGATGATATTAGAAAGGACGTGAGTGAGCATGACAAAAAAACAACGAAAAGTATTGATCAGAATCATCGTATCCGCAGTACTCACCGCAGTATTTTGTCTGCTTCCGGTGGAGGAGCCGTATCTGCGCTTTGTACTGTTTCTGATTCCGTATCTGATTATAGGTTATGATATTCTCAGAAAGGCAGTACTTGGAATTTTTAACGGGCAGGTATTTGATGAAAATTTCCTGATGGCGCTTGCCACTGTCGGCGCCATCATTCTTGGGGAATATCTTGAAGGGACGGCAGTCATGCTTTTTTACCAGATTGGCGAGCTGTTTCAGAGTTACGCTGTCGGCAAGAGCCGCAGAAACATTTCAGCGCTCATGGATATCCGGCCGGATTATGCAAATGTAGAGCAGGACGGACAGCTCGAGCAGGTGGACCCAGACGATGTGGAGATTGGGACGGTCATCGTCGTGCAGCCGGGAGAAAAGATTCCCATTGACGGCGTTATTGTGAGCGGTACCTCCACGCTCAACACCAGCGCGCTCACAGGTGAGAGCCTTCCGAGAGAGGTTTGTGAGAAGGACGAGGTGATCAGCGGGTGCGTGAATCTCTCCGGGCTGCTCCGCATTGAGACGACCAAGGAGTTTGGGGAGTCCACAGTGTCAAAAATACTGGATTTGGTAGAAAATTCCAGCATGAAGAAATCAAAGTCCGAGAACTTTATCACCCGGTTTGCAAAGTACTATACGCCCGCAGTGTGTATTGGTGCGCTCGCGCTTGCCCTCCTGCCGCCGCTGGTGAATCTGGTGCTCGGCAATCCGGCAGCGTGGTCACAGTGGGTGATTCGTGCGCTCACGACACTGGTTATCAGTTGTCCATGTGCGCTGGTCATCTCCATACCGCTCAGCTTTTTTGGCGGCATAGGCGGCGCTTCGTCCAAGGGGGTGCTTGTAAAAGGCTCGAATTATCTTGAGGCGCTCTCAGAGACAAAGTATGTGGTGTGCGACAAGACGGGAACGCTGACAAAAGGCGTTTTTGAGGTGACACAAGTGGAAGCAGCACCGGGATTTGACAAAGAAGAGCTTCTTGAGATGGCTGCGCAGGCAGAGAGTTACTCGAAGCATCCAATTAGCAGGAGTTTGAAGGAGGCGTATGAAAAAAGTACAGGAAAGCAGATAGACACTTCGGGCGTGACTGAGGTGGAGGAGCTCAGCGGTCATGGCGTGTCCGCAGTCATCGGCGGGAAGAAGGTTGCGGCAGGCAATGCCAAATTTATGAAACGGCTGAATATTTTGTATACCGTGCCGCAAAAAACAGGAACAGAAGTTCATGTGGCGGTCAATGGCGCCTATGCAGGCTATATCCTGATCTCAGACCGCATCAAGCCAAATGCGAAGGCGGCAGTCGAGAGACTCAAAGCGGCGGGCGTGAAGCAGGTTATTATGCTGACAGGTGATGCCCGCAATGTCGCAGAGGCAGTTGCCGGGGAGATTGGCGTGGATATCGTGAAAAGTGAGCTGCTGCCGGCAGATAAAGTTGCGGAGGTGGAAAAACTGCTTGCGTCAAAAGAGGACAAAGAGCGTCTCGCCTTTGTGGGAGATGGCATCAATGACGCGCCGGTGCTCTCAAGAGCAGATCTTGGCATTGCAATGGGGGCGCTTGGCTCAGACGCTGCGATTGAGGCGGCGGATATCGTGCTGATGGATGACGATCCTGTCAAAATAGCAACAGCGATTGACATTTCCAGAAAAACCCTGCGGATTGTGCACCAGAATATTGTGTTTGCGCTGGTTGTCAAGTTTGCGTGTCTTGGCCTTGGCGCGGCTGGCTTTGTCAATATGTGGTGGGCAATCTTTGCAGATGTGGGCGTGATGATTCTGGCAGTGCTGAATGCCACAAGGACTTTAAAATCTTAAAATTATGAAAATTCTATTGCGCAAACAGCTTTGTTAATAGTAAAATATTCATTAGATTATTTATTAACTGAGGTTTAAAATGTGCATATTAAAATACGATAAAGAGAAAAAACCGAAAAAAGCAAACAATAGTTTAGAAGAAAAGACAGACCAGAGAAAGAGGGCGCTCGAAGTCATCGAGCTCATTGCAGTGGCAGTAATCTGTATCATTATGTATTTTCATGAAAGAGAGACTGTGCTGCCCGAGGATACAGAGCCGCTGCTCAGGCTTGGCGATAAGGTGCTGTTTGGAACGTATCTTGACGAGCCGATTGAGTGGCGTGTCGTACAGCTTGAGGAAAACGGCGCGGCAGTTCTGCTTGCCGAGTATATCTTGACAATGAAAGCCTTCAGCGCGCCGGACAGCGGCTGCTTTAACTATGATGATGACGGCAACTCTTACTGGAGTGTGAGCGAGACAGAGGCGGACCGGGACTTGGCATTGCAGGCGTATGTGCGCGGGAGCAGCAGCTGGGCGCAGTCTGATCTCAGAATATGGCTAAATTCCGACAAAGAGAACGTCGTCTATCAGGGAATAGGGCCAGTGGCGCGCGCAATGTGCGCAAACAAGAATGGATATGCCAGTGAGGCAGGATTTCTTGCCGGCTTTACGGCGCAGGAACGGGAGTCGATAATACCGACCGCGCACAGCACGAAGGGCAATGCGTGTGACAGCGGACCTGTGCAAAGTACAGATCTGGTGTACCTGCTCTCAGAGGAAGAATTATCGTGGCTGATGGAGTCGGATGTCAGCCTCAGGACAAAGCCGACCGCGCTGGCAGCCGAGCAGGACCAGACAAAATGGTACAAAATGTTTTCGCTGGACTACGGCATTGATGAATATTACTGGTGGCTGCGCGACCCTGTACCCGAGAAGTCGAGCAACTGTTACTATGTCAGCAATGGCTACTCGGGGAAACTGCTGTCTGAGATGGAGGCTGGCGCGGAGGGAGTGGGTATCCGCCCGGCAGTGTGTGTCGATACGAAAAAGTTTGCATTGCCCTGCGTGGAGGCAAGTGAGGGATTAGACGAAAGGCAGGAGTAAGATGTACTATATAGGAATTTGTGACGATGAGAAGGCTGTCTGTATGCAGCTTGCGGATATGGTCTGCGCGTATGATAAAAGAAAAAATGTCGGGATTGAGGTCTGCATCTGGAATACCGGTGAGGCTTTGTATCAGGACTTGATGAAGCGCCGGCCGTTAGATTTACTCTTTCTGGATATAGAGCTTGCGTCTATGAATGGCATACAGGTTGGCAGGCTGATACGGACAGAGCTTGCCAATCAGGAGATCAGCATCGCCTATATCTCAGCAAAGAGCAGTTATGCCATCGAGCTTTTTAAGATTCATCCGATTGATTTTCTCGTCAAGCCAATTTGTGCGCAGGATGTCAACGACACGATTGAGGAGGCGCTGCGCCTGTACAAACGAAGTAATGCGCTGTTTGAGTACAGGGCGTGCGGATACCACTGTAAAATTTCTTATAAGAATATTATTTATTTTTACAGTGAGAACAAAAAGATTAATATTGTCACACCGGATTCTATGATACAGTTTACCGGAAAAATCAAGGAGCTGGCAGAACACGTCCCCAAAAATTTCATACAAATCCACCAGTCCTATCTCATCAATATGGATCATATGTACGAATGCAGTTATGAGACAGTGAAAATGAGAGGGGGTGTGCTGCTGAATATCAGCCAGCCCTACAGAAAGCAGGTCAGAAAGCACCTTATGGATTATGCGTGGGGACAGGATGTTTGAGATGATTGGATTTCAGGTTGCAAAATTGTATCTTATTTACCGGTATATGCATTGTTTTTTTGAAAAAAAACAGACGCCGCAACTAAGAACGCTGGCGGCATATGGAGTGTATCTGGCGGCGGCCTGCTTCATAGATACACTGCCTTTCCCGTATTTGTTAAATATTGTACTGCTCTATCTGCTCGCACAGCGCTATCATGGGAAACAGGGGAAGAAGCTGTTTGCCGCTTTTCTGATTCAGGGAATGAATCTGCTGTGTGAGACACTGGCGGTCTGCCTGCTCTACGATGGCAGAGTAGATGGCGTCTATGATACGGCGATGTACTATGCGATTTTTTTGTTTATGTATTTGTGCGAGCGTATCATGGAGAATTTCTGTATCAGGCATATCAAGGAGGATACGGCGCTAAGACATTGGGATTTGCTGGTCTTTTTGCCCATTATCAGCGTCATTATCGCATTTGTGCTGATTCGCTTTGACATGACAGACCGGGAAATCGGCAGCATCGTCAGCGCGGGGCTGATTAGCCTGAACCTGATTGTCTTTTATATCTGTGATGAGCTGGTCGGGGCATATATCAAGCTCAAGGAGCGTGCGATGGTAGAACAGCAGCTAGAGAGCTATTCCAACCAGCTCAATATCGTGATGAAGTCTGAGGAGTGCGTGAGAGGACTGCGCCATGACCTGAAAAACCATCTCAGCGAGCTTCTGCTGATGGCGGAGGGGAACAGAACGCAGGAAATTGCGGCGTATGTCCGAACGATGCAGCGCGAGCTGACGAATGAGAAGGAGTATATCAGCAGCGGCAATGCGGCTGTTGACAGCCTGATGAATCTAAAGCTCGAGCAGGCAAAAGAAGCGCTTGCGCAGGTACGGTGCAAAATCAGTGTGCCGCATGAGCTCCAAATACAGGCGTTTGACTGGAATATCATTCTTGGAAATCTGATGGACAATGCCATATGCGCGGCGGCACAATCCGAGAAGAAGCTGCTGGATATCCAGATTAACTATCAGCGGGGAATGCTTTTGATTCAGATGAAAAACAGTTATTGCGGCACTTTAATCCGCGCCGGAGAGCAGTACCTGTCCACGAAGGAGAATTGCGCAGAGGGGCAGCAGGTGCATGGTCTGGGCATGAAAAATGTGAAAAGAATCGTGCAGAAATATAATGGAAGCATTGAAGTGCGCGATGAGGGACAGCTCTTTGATGTCCGAATCCTGATGTATGTGCCGATGGAAACTGAGTTTTGAACACGGATTTCGCCAATTTATAGATGGATTTCGCCGTTTTATACAAAAGTGGTCTGGGGTATGATATATTTTACCTGTATAATGATAACTGTCCGTGCGTTTTTGAGCGGTGCACTGGCAGAAGAGTACTAAGAGGTAGGGTTATGATACAGTCAGAAGAAAATTTTATAGAGAAGGCATTTGAGGCATTGATTAAAAGAGGGGTTGCGCGTCCGTCTATGCTGCTGCCAAGCACGGTGACTGACAGGGATATCAACGCGTTTGAGAGACAGTTTGGGGTCAGGCTGCCGCAGTTGTTTCGGACTTATTTACGGGCATACTGTTATGATTTTTCCGTCATCTGTGCGCCGATGCCGTTAGACGATCTGGCGCATGACGAGCCAGCGAGCGAGAAGGGATTGTGCTGGATAGAGCTTGTTTCGCTGCCCGTGGAGGAGCCGCTCAAGAATCTGTACGCACTGATGGAGAGCTTCCGCCGCATCAGCACAGACAGGGAACTGGTGAACATGCGGCTTAACAGTGTTCAGAATTTTGTGCCAATCGGGGAGTGTGATGGTCCATTGTGTCTGGATTTGACACAGGAAAATGTACAGGCAGACCAGCGCGGGACATGGCAGATCTGCCGCTTTGACGAGACAGTGTTTGACTGGAAAGGAGCCGGATACATAGACCGCAGCGGCGTGGTGACAGGCGAGAAGCGGTTTCCTGATTTCAAGACCTTGTTAGAGATTTATTTTTATGGAAAATATGATAAGGCATATGAGCAGCAGTTGAGAGCATACGGCGAGGAACTGCCGGATTACAGCTATTATATACAGAGAAGATAGGAAGAGAGACACACAAAAAAGGTGTCTCTTTTTATGAAAGTTCCTGTTGACATTGGTCGTGGATTTTGGCTTAATAGATACATAGGGATCATAAAATATAGAATGTATAATGAAGAAAGGAAACTGAAATGGGTGGTTTTTTTGGAGTAACATCACAACAGGATTGTGTATTTGATCTGTTTTTTGGGATTGATTATCACTCGCATCTGGGAACGAGGCGCGGTGGCATGGCAGTTTATGGAAAGGAAGGGTTTAACAGGGCGATTCATAATATCGAGAATGCGCCGTTTCGAACGAAGTTTGACAAGGACGTGAGTGAGATGCACGGAAATTACGGCATTGGCTGTATCTCGGACTATGAGCCGCAGCCGCTGATTATCCGCTCGCATCACGGCACGTACGCACTGACCACCGTTGGAAAAATTAACAATACCGACGAGCTGATACAGCGTCTGTTTGACGTGGGACATGCCCACTTTCAGGAGATGAGCGGAGGAGAAGTCAACGCCACAGAGCTTGTCGCGGCGCTCATTAACCGCAGGGAAAATTTAATAGAAGGAATGAACTATGCGCTGGACGCCATTGATGGTTCGCTGTCAATTCTGCTGATGAATAAGGCGGGGATTTATGCGGCGAGAGATAAGTATGGGAGGACGCCGATTGTCATCGGCAGGAAGGAGGACGGCTTCTGCGCGTCTTTTGAAAATTTTGCGTTCAAGAATCTGGGGTATACAGATTATAAAGAGCTTGGCCCCGCAGAGGTTGTCGTGATGACGGAGAAAAATTGTGTCACGCTGGCAAATCCGCAAAAAGATATGAAAATTTGTACATTTTTGTGGGTGTATTATGGGTATCCCGCAAGCTCTTATGAGGGTGTCAATGTCGAGCAGATGCGGTACCGCTGCGGGGAGAGGATGGCAAGGCGCGACAATGTGACGCCAGATATCGTGGCAGGCGTGCCAGACTCGGGGATTGCACATGCCGTGGGTTATGCCAATGAGTCCGGGATTCCGTTTTCAAGACCCTTTATTAAGTATACGCCGACGTGGCCGCGCTCTTTTATGCCGACAATACAGAGCAAGCGCAATCTCATTGCCAAGATGAAGCTGCTGGCAGTCGATGATCTGATCAAGGACAAGAAACTGCTGTTGATCGACGACTCTATCGTCAGAGGTACACAGATGCGGGAAACAACAGAATTTTTGTACCAGAGCGGTGCCAAGGAGGTACACATCAGACCTGCCTGCCCTCCGCTGTTATATGGCTGTAAATATCTCAATTTCTCGCGTTCCTCATCAGAGATGGACCTGATTACCAGACGGGTGATTGAGCGCCTGGAAAATGGGAATGTGACCAAGGAGGTTTTGGAGGAGTATGCAGACCCAGAGTCTGAGAAATACGACCGGATGGTCGAGGAGATTCGGAAAGAGCTAAATTTTACATCTCTTCGTTTCAACCGGTTGGATGATATGCTGGATGCGACAGGGCTCGACCACAGTAAACTTTGTACGTATTGCTGGGATGGCAAAGAGTAAAGCAAAGGGGCTTTATGCCTCAAATGAGGTTTCATTCCTCATAGGAAAGGCGGCGGAAGATGAGAGAAGAAAGAAAAAAGAAAATTGTTTCAATTAAAGTAAAGCTGCTTGGAATCATACTGCCCGTAGTAATTGCCATTATGATACTGCTGGCAGGTATTTTATATTTTATTTCAAAGGATATTATCAAAGAGTATTCGGAAAATCTGCTCACCTCTTCGATTGACAACCAGACAAACCAGATTGAGGCTTGGCTGAATGAGAATTTGTCTGCTTTTGGCGCTGTCAAACAGGCAATCGAACAGACGAAACCCAGTGAGCAGCAGCTACAGGCGATCTTGGACAGTTACTATGGATTTCATGATAATTATCCAGAGGGACTCTATATTGCCGATGCCAATGGAAAGCTGATGGCGGCATCTGCATCGGAGAAACAGGAAACAGACCCCACGCAGTCGGTGTGGTACAAGGAAGGACTTACCCGGTGGAATATGGGACTGACCAATGCATATACCAACGCCGCGGGCAACAAGGTGATCAGCGCATCTGGAATTTTAGATGATCAGTCTGGCACAATTAAGGTAATTTCTGCCGATCTTACGCTTGAACGCATCAGCATCATTGTGAACAGCTATATTGAGATGGAGCAGGCACAGGCATTTTTGGTGAGCAGCACCGACGGGACAATCCTTGCGCATCAGGACAATGCGCTGATCTCAACGAACCTTGGCAGCTCAAAGGATGCTTTTATGCGGGATATCTGGCAGAAGGTTGAGCAGTGGGACTTTGACATGGCAGAGATCGACGACAATATGACTGCATTTTCGCAGATCAATGGGACAGACTGGGTGCTGGTATCCTACATCCCCACAAAGATTATCTATTCAGATATTGACAGTGTCCGCAATATGATGCTGGTGATCGGTCTGCTGTCCATTCTGTTGCTGACTGTGCTGGTAGAGCGTGTGGTACACATGGTAATTCGTCCGGTGAAAGAGCTCATCAAGATTATCACAGCAATGACCAACGGCGATTTTACGGTGCAGGTCAAAACGGGCAGCAATGATGAGATTGGCGTGATGGGCGGCTTTGTAGAGCAGTTTATACAGACCATGCGGCAGATGATCGCGTCGATTCACGGCGTGTCGGACAAGCTGAGTACGCAGGCGGCAAACAGCGATACCATATCCAGAGAAATGTATGACGCGACCAAGCATCAGGGGCAGTCTATGAGAGAGCTCAATACGACCGTAGAGCAGTTATCACTCTCAGTTGGCGAGATTGCAGAACACGCGACGACGCTTGCCATGGTAGTGTCTGACACAAAGGACGACGGGGATCAGGTCGGCGGCAAGATGCAGGAGACTGTCACGGTTTCCCGTCAGGGAAAAGACGATTTGCAGCGCGTCAGCAGCGCGATGGAGACGATCCATGTCTCCATGCAGAAACTCCAGCAGTCGATTGACGAAGTGGGGAAGGCGTCTGTGGAGATTACCAACATTACAGAAATCATTGGGAATATAGCAGATCAGACCTCGCTGCTATCCCTGAATGCCTCGATTGAGGCGGCGCGCGCAGGCGATGCAGGACGAGGCTTTGCCGTTGTGGCGACAGAAATCGGACAGCTTGCCAATACCAGCGCCGAGGCGGTACATAATATTGAGGGGCTTATCAGCCAGATCAACAATCTGGTGGGAGACACTGTGAAGCAGACCGATGAAAGTGTGAAAAATATTGACCACAGCAGCAATCTGGTGGAGGATACGCTAAGGACGTTCGATGCGATCTTTAATAATATTGACCAAGTGAGTATGCTGGTGCGCGAGATGATTCAGAAAGTGGAGAAAGTCGATGAGGTTGCGACGAATGTCGCAGCAATTTCAGAGGAACAGGCTGCCAGCTCAGAGGAAATTCTTGCGACTTCCGAGTCGATGGTGCGTCAGGTGGACAATATCACTGGCAATAGTAAAAGTGTCTCCACAAGTGCAAATGAGCTGACATCATCAGCAGAGGAACTGTATGAACAGGTTGCCAGATTTAAGATCAAAGAGGAGGTATGACAATGATGAAAAGTATGAAAAGATATGTTTTTCTGTGCGTTATCGTTGTCATGCTGATCGCTGCGGTATCAGGCTGCGCACAGCGCACAGGCGGCGGAAACGGCAATATACGTATTTTCTTTTCCCTGAATAAGATGGACACGTTTCGCGGGACGCTTGTGGACGCTGCGGCGGAAAGGGCAGCACAGGTTGGGGCGCAGTTCGTGATGGAGGATGCGGAAGGCTCAATTGAGAAGCAGGTCGAGCAGATTAAAAGAGCAGCCGCAGAAAAATATGATGTGATCATTTGCAGCGTGGTATCTGTGGACACGGTTGTTCAGTTAAAGATGTGTGCGGAGGATATTCCGATTGTGTTTGTCAATAGCTGTCCTGATGAAAAGTATCTGCAATCTGGAAAGTATGTGTTTGTCGGATCCAGTGAGCAGGTTGCCGGAGAATTTCAGGCGGAATATGTACTTGGAAAGCTTGCGGGCAGTCAGGAGATCAATGTGGCGCTGCTCAAAGGCCCTTCCAATCACTCCGCCACCAAGGGCAGGACAAATGGTGTGAAGAGAGCGCTGGAGCAGAGTGGGAAACAGATTCACTATGTATTCGAGGATACGGCGAACTGGGATACGGCGCAGGCACAAAAGCTGTTTGAGCTGTTTTTGCGGACAGGCAGTGCTGTGGATTGTGTTGTCTGCAACAACGACGCCATGGCGCTTGGCGTGGTGGAGGCTTGCAAAAAGAACGGTATCTCAATACCAATACTCGGCGTGGACGCCACAGCGGACGGCTGCGAGGCAATCCGCAATGGAGATATGGCATTTACCGTGTACCAGTCGGGCAGCGGTCAGGGGCATACTGCCGTAGATGCCGCAGTACAGCTTGCCGGAAATGGAGATGTGAAAGAGCTTGAAGGAAGCTCAGCGGACGGAAAGTATGTCTGGGTAGACTTTGAGCGCGTGGACAGCAGCAATGTATCGCAGTATGGGAAATAATACAGGAATCACGTAGAAAAACCCAGCCGCCAAAGCGGCTGGGTTTTAGGTTTCACGATAGTCTGTCACGCGCTTTGTCTTTTTTTCGCTTCGCGGCAGGGTCTTGATTGGCACGACAGTCACTTTCGGGGTGACGCCGATGCGGGACTTGAACAGTTCCTTTATTTTGAGTGCGGTGGTTTCAAAGCTGACGCGTCCCTCCGCCTCGACAGTTAGAATCATGATATCGCGGTTCTTTTCGTCATCGTGTGCCAGCGTGATAGTGTACTCGCTTGCCACACCGTCAACATTCTGCAACAAATCTTCGATTTGGCTAGGGAACATGTTGACACCGCGCACTTTGAACATGTCGTCACTTCTGCCCCGGATCATGTCAATCCGTGGATAACTGCTGCCGCACGAACACTTTTCGGGGATAATTCTGGAAATATCATGTGTGCGGAAGCGGATGAGCGGCGCTCCCTCCTTGAATTGATGCCGATTCCCGGCCCATAGATTTCTGTTAATCCATAGATATCATAAAGCTCGATGCCGAGTTCTTCACGAATGTATTTTCGCATCTTTTCGCTCCACCGCTCAGAACCAATCACGCCTTTTTTCAGATGAATCTGGTTTTTTAAGCCGCGCTTGTTGATTGGGGAAGTTATCGGACAAGCGTTATACCATGCTCTATAAGCAGTATGAGGGCGAGCAGGAACAGTTACAGAATGAGTTAGACGGTTATAAAACAGAACAGGCACAGTATGAAAATGACCGCAAATCCGCCGCACGTTTCCTCAAATTGGTTGAGAGGTACAGCAGCGCAGAGGAAATGACAACGCTCATGCTGAATGAGTTTGTGGAGAAAATAGTCGTGCATGAGCGTGACCGCAAAGGGAGCGCAGACACCGCACAGAAGATAGAGGTTTATTTTAACTTTATCGGGGAATACATACCGCCGACTATGGCAGAGAAAGAGCCGACAGCCGAAGAACTGGAGGAAATACGGAAGAAAGAAGCGAGAAAGGACAGACTGCACCAGAATTATCTGAAACGGAAAGCCAGCGGGAAACAAAAAGAATATGAGGAACGCACCAAGGCGAAGAAAAAGGCGCAGATTGACAGCCAAAAGGAACAGATAAGAGCCGAGGACAGGGAGAAAGGCGTATACTTCCATGCAGGAGTGCCGAACATACCGAGGGCAAATTCAGCTTTGCTGAATTGCAAACAGGCTGTAATGTAAAAATAGGTTTTGCAGGAAAAGGCTATGACAGTGATGTTATGGCTTTTTTCGATGTTGGAACAAAATCTGCGGTATATTACCGTAGGAAGTGAAAGCATATTTCCCGAAGTGGAAAAACACCCACATATAGCACCATACAATCTAAATACCCGATAATTGACGGGCGAAAAATCTTTAATCAACAAAAAACAGTCATATCAAGCAGATATTTAACAGGAAGGGCAGGACAAAATATCTAAGACCTATTCCTTTCCGAAGTCATACGTCAGCTACCGAAAGCCGAGGGCGGTCAGCACCGAGCTGAGGGATACAGGCAAAGCGATGTTCCATCGCTTCGGCAAATGATGATTGCAAAGAATAAGGCAAAAGGAGATTAAGCAAAATTTAATGGAATTGTGTAGGCGTTTGTGGTAAGATAATGACATTGAACAATTTACCAAATCGGATTTTATCGATTTGGTAAATTCCGATTTTTACTCTAAAGGAGGGATGGTATCGTGATTGAGTTAAAAAGACTATCGCCCAGTGACGGTATTGAAATTTATGATTTGCTGCAAAGTATTCCAAGGGAGGAAAACGGTCTACAGAACAAAGTAAACGGGATGACATATGAAGAATATAAACAATGGCTTATAGGGAAACAAGTGGAGTCCGAACAAGAAGGTATTGTAGACGGTTGGAAAGTGCCCTCTACCACCTATTGGTTATATGTTGACGGTGTACCAGTCGGTTTTGGAAATGTAAGGACTTATTTGACTGAAGCCTTAAAGAAAGTAGGCGGAAATATAGGATATGGGATAGCTTCTCCTTTTCGTGGAAAGGGCTATGGAAAAGAGTTGCTGAAATTATTACTTACGAAGGCAAAAGAGGCTGGAATAGAAAGAGCCTTGCTAACAATCCGTAAAGATAATATTGCTTCGCAAGCAGTTGCATACTCAAATGGCGGGGTATTAACAGAAACGGCAGATGAAAGAGTATATTTCTGGATAGACACTAATTAATAGAAATTCTATTAATTAAATTGTTATTTTATCTATGCAAAAAAACTGACAGATTCCCATTTGTCGGGGAAAATCAGAACAGAAAAAGGATGTAAAAACTGAATATTGTTTACCTTTAGGTAGCGATTTATCTTAACAGAAAATCAGCTACCTTTTTTATTTCAGAAACTATCAACACAGCACAGAAAGGGAGGAAGAAATTTAATGGAAATCTAATAGAAATGTGCGTGTGATTGTGATATTCTGTTAGAGGTACAAATCATTGACAGTATAATAAAATTTTATGGAGAATATGTATGGACATTCGTGTAGAGCCTATATTATACGAGCAGAAATCTGTTTTTATTCAGATGTTGGAATTGTATAATTATGATTTTTCAGAGTTTTCCAATGATGACATAAACGAATATGGATATTTTGGATATGAGCATATTGATGATTATTGGAATGAAGAAGGCAGGCACCCTTTTTTTATCAAGGTAAATGGAAAACTTGCAGGACTGTTTTAGTACGTTCCTGTTGTGAACATAATAATCTGCCAAACCCTCATAACATAGCCGAATTTTTTGTAATGAAGAAATACAGACGAAAAGGAGTTGGCAGGGTAGCCGCTATGAAGATTTTTGATATGTTTCATGGTGGGTGGGAAATATCCCAATGGATTAACAACTTACCTGCCCAAAACTTTTGGGGTAAGGTTATTGCAGAGTATACAAACGGGAAATATGATATGTTTACCGCAACGGAGGCAAATGAGACAGGATTTACGTTTGATAATTCACTTTAGAAGTTGAGAAAACATATATTTTTAATTTCAATCAGTTTTTATCTTACCTTGCTACAATCACAACTGAATAAGTAATACAGCGGCAGAGCGTATAGAAAACCGAGAAAATTTTACGGAAAATTCAGTTTTCAAAAGGCATTGTCTGATGTATAATAAAAGCAGTGGAAGAAGGTGATATTTTTGAATACACCAGAGCAGACACATCAACAGGATTTAGAACGTCTGAAATCACTCCGATATATGGACGATGATTTTATGTCCGTTTGTCTTGCAGATAATTTTGAGGGTGTGGAACTAATACTTCGGATTGTTTTAGGGCGGGAGGATATAAAAGTTAAATCGGTCAGGACACAAGAACCATTGAAGAATTTGCAGGGACGTTCGGCTGTTTTAGATGTTCATGCGGTTGACGACGCCGATAAGGAATTTGATGTTGAGATTCAGAGGAAAGACGCAGGAGCAGGCGCAAAGAGGGCAAGGCATAACAGCAGCTTGCTGGATGCGCACATATTAAAGGCTGGTGATGATACGGAGGATATTCCGGACAGCTATGTTATTTTCATAACAGAAAATGATGTAATGAAAGGAAAACAGCCGATATATCCGGTAGAAAGATATGTCACTATCGGGGAAAACAAGGTATTGTTTGACGATGGTTCGCATATCATATATGTTAATGGGAAATATAGGGGCAACGATGAGATTGGAAAGCTGATGCACGATTTTTCATGCACTAATCCCGATGATATGAATTATGAAACGCTTGCTAAAAAAGCACGATATTTTAAGCAAGACGAGAAAGGAGTTGCGGCTATGTGCAAAATTATGGAAGATATGAGGAATGAGGCGGCAAGGGAAGCGGCACAAAAGGCGGAACAAAATAAAGCAAAAAGAACGGCGGTTCATTTAATAAAGTTAGGTAAAATGACTTTAGAGGAAATAGCAGAAGCTACGGAATTATCCCTTGATATAGTTAAAGAGTTAGAAAGCCAATCAATGCAGTTAGCATAATTGGAGAATCAATTTAATATCAGTAAAACAGCGTAAAGGCGCATGGAACAGTAAATTGTAAACCATGCGCCTTTTTTTGCGCCCAAAAGGAGGAACATGAACGACAACATTCCAAGCAGCAACAGGCAATGGAAATGCGGAACTTTTTAAGCACGATACATTGAATCGGCGCATTATTTGGTATCATTTCTACCGATTTTATGGTAAAATCATGTATGACAAGAGTTATTGCAGGGATATACTGATTTGGCAGCTATGTAGGAGTTGAGGAAATCAAATGATTCATAAATTATACAAAAGCTACAATCCGATCACGGCGACACCCTTTCAATGTACCGAGGAGTACATGGAGTTTGTTCCTTGTGATGCCCTGAAACCATATATTCGCTGTTTCTGGGGATCGAAGAAGGCAGTCGCGCAGGAGAAAAACAGTGTCGGAAAAATGGGAATTGTGATACCCGATACTTGTATGGACATTATTTTTACTGTGGATTTTACAAACAATAAAATATTCAGCAGCTTCTGCGGGATAGATGACAGGACATTCGTCATACGAAATGACAGCAAAGAGAAGAAAACATTTTTGGTGTTTGCAATTCGTTTTTTTCCGTGGGGCGCAGCCCTGTTTTCAGAGGAGTCCCTGCGGGATACAAAAAATGCTTTTTTTGATGCAGACAGTCATTTCCCGGCGCTCAGAAAGGCGATAGAACAATACCTGTTTGATGTCACTGAAATTTGCAAGTTTATTCCTGTCGTGGAAAAAATACTGCAAAGCCGTCTAAATGAATGGCGTCAGAACCAAACAGTCATTCATACGGTGGCAAGAATGCTGGAAAAGAAAGGAAATATTTCAGTGGCGGCACTGGAACAGGATATTTTTGTTGGGAGCAGGCAGCTACATTTGCGGGAAAAGAATTTTAATATGGTGGAAGCTGCTTATCGGTATGGGTATTCCGACCAGTCGCATTTATGCCATGATTTTAAGAAATATCATTCAATGAATATGGCGGACGCAAGGCGCTATGCAGCACAGAATGCTGTCTGGACCGACGTGAAATTTGGCGCATGATTTTCACTACTTAGGCGCGTGTGTTAAAAGTAACTTATCTGATATGGTTAGGCTATCAATACCAATATAGATTATAAAGGCAGTAAATTGTTGCAGGGAGGCGCTGGTTTGCAGGAGGTTCAAGAGAATGAGACGCAGATTTAACATAACAGGTTTATGCAGCCCGGAGAGACATTATATGGTTCGGCTGGATGACAGGTTAAAAAAGATAAAGGAAGACTATATAGATTACGGCAGCTATTTTGTCATCAACAGGGGACGCCAATATGGAAAGACAACAACATTGAGAAGCCTTAAAAAATATCTGTCGGAAGAGTACATTGTGGTGTCGATGGATTTTCAAGAACTTGGAACAGAGGAATTTGCAGATACCTATATTTTTACGCGTGAGTTTGCAAAAGTGTTTATAAGGTCGTCCAAAACCAGTGGGTTAAATGATATAGAAGAATTACGAAAACCACTGACTGAGTTGATCGAAAAAAGAGACAGCAGCTTAAATGATTTATTTGACCGTCTTAGCAGCCTGTGCGCAAGCAGCCCGCGTCCCATTGTTTTAATGATAGATGAAGTTGACAGCGCCAGCAATAATCAGGTGTTTGTTGAGTTTCTGGCACTTCTTAGAAAATATTACTTAAACCGTGATGATACGCCAATCTTCCATTCCGTAATTCTTGCAGGCGTTTACGATATCAAAAATCTGAAACTAAAATTGCGCCCCGAATCAGAACACCAGTACAGCAGCCCGTGGAATATTGCGGCAAAGTTCAAGATTGATATGAGCTTTTCCACAAACCAGATTGCTGCTATGCTGGCAGAGTATGAAGCGGACTATCACACAGGAATGGACATTCACAAAATGGCAGAAAAGATATACCAGTACACATCTGGCTATCCTGTGCTTGTCTCATCAATCTGCAAATATATTTCCGTATACAAAAGAAATGAATCTTGCATGCATGTTTGGTTATGCTGTGGACAGAGACGGCAAAGTTCAGATTGTAAACCGCATTTTTGAAATGTGCCTGTACAATTACTTTTTGTCTGAGGAAGAACTGTCAAGCGCAATTGGAAACAAGGCAAAGCGGGATAAGTGCTATTTTATCCATGACGGAATGCTTGATATGGACGAGGTGATGAAGAAATTTGTGGAACATTTTTATGAAATCTATGGAAATGAGAACATGAACTTCATAGAGAAGTTTGGACGCAAAATCTTCCTGCTGTATTTAAGACCGATTATCAACGGAACAGGGAACTATTACATTGAGGCACAGACGCGGGACGAGCGGCGCACTGACATCATCGTGGATTACCTTGGCGAGCAGTTTATTATCGAACTCAAAATCTGGCACGGAAATGAGTACAACGAGAGGGGCGAGAGACAGCTTGCGGAATATTTGGACTATTACCATAAAGACAAAGGGTATCTGCTGAGTTTTAATTTCAACAAAAAGAAAGAGACTGGCGTGAGGGAAATTGTCCTTGGAACAAAGACCATTGTAGAGGCGGTGGTATAGTGAAATTCAGAGTGTTCAACATCTTGATCAGAGTGCTTGCCGCAACAGGGGTAGTGTGAGAAGTACTTCTAACAACCCGTGGCTGTTTCCGCTCGCAGAAAAGAGAGGGGCGCAAAGTTCGTCCCTCTAATGCTTTAAAAAAGTCTTTCCGGGTTCACCCCAACTGCCAAGAACTTCTCCGGTATAAGAAAAGTATGTATTGCACGTAGTTGAGATGGGGGCGATGTTTTTCAAACGTTCGCCGACAGATATTTGTTGGTCTGTAAGTTCTTCGCTGTAAAGTACGTTTCGTATTCGGCACAAAAAGACCTCTCCTTCGCCGAAGGGAATACGCTGTGTGACTTCCAATTCATAATTAACGGGACTTTCCATTAGGATAGGAACGTCCAAAATTTCGCCTTTGCCAATGTCGGCATGAAAATTCATTTTATCCGCATCATATCCTGATTTGTTTCCAAGGTAGTCTGCCATGGGAAGCAGCTTTTCAGTGACAAGATTTGCTGAAAAGACATTGCCTGCCTTGATCCTGTCCTTGGTCAGTTTTTCTCCGTCGATACACATCATTACACAAAGTTCGTTATCCCAGCAATAGCTGAACCAGCAGAACAGCCCGAAGTCGGGCGTCTTGTTCTCCTTGTATGTACCATATAAAAACAGCGTTTGCGGGCAAAAATCGTTTGTTGCTTGTCTTGATTTCTTAGTCATTATAATTCCTCCTTAACATTTTCCAGCACCCTGCGCAGATAGGTTTCAAATGCCACAATCTCCTCCGGGCTGAAATTTTTGAAGTATATTTCGTGCATCTCCAAGGAAACCTTGTCGTAACTTTCCTTGAGCTGTTGTGCCTTTTGGGTCAGCGCAATAAGGTTTTTGCGCCTGTCCTGAGGGTCAGGCAGACGGCGTAAAAGCCCTGATTCCTCCATTCTGTCAAGCATGCTTGTAAGCGTGGTATTTGCAAGCCCCGTAAGTCTTGACAGTTCTATGATGGAGATGTGGTCATGCTGCCACAAAACGTATAGGATTTTACCCTGCGCACCGTTAAATTCCTTTATGTTTTCCTTCTGTAGTATTTTGTCAAATACTCTCCCTCCGATTTGTTTGATCTGAGTAATCAAAAAACCTGCCTGAGTTTCTATTTTACATCACCTCCTATATAAGATAATACTATATAGTATTAAAATTGTCAAGGATGCTTGCTAATCAAAATTATGATAGCAGTATGAAAGTTCATGCTATGGACCGTTCAGGATTTTTATCTGTTGCGGAAAAGGAGTTGAAATTCTGCGGATTATATGTTGAAAAATATGACGAATCCGTTATAATGAAAAGTGAAATCATTACTACATATTAAAAATTTACGGAGGACTCAGAAAATGGGAAAAGTGAAACGTATTTACGTGGAAAAAAAGGAATCCTTTGCCGTGAAGGCGAGGGAACTTGAGGAGGAACTGAAGGGCTATCTGGGCATTGCCGGGCTGAAAAAAGTTAGAATTTTCATCCGTTATGATGTGGAGAACATATCAGATGCCATATTTGAGAAGGCTTGCAGCAGTGTATTTTCAGAGCCGCCTGTTGATGACTTATATATGGAACGCATTGAAATGCCGGAAAACGCCCGTTGTTTTTCAGTGGAGTTTCTGCCGGGGCAGTTCGACCAGAGGGCGGATTCCGCAGTGCAGTGCGTGCAGTTTTTAAAGGAGGACGAGCAGCCGATCATCAAGACAGCCGTCACCTATCTGCTGATTGGAACCATTTCGGACAGTGAGTTTGACAAGATCAAAAGTTACTGCATCAATCCTGTAGATTCCCGGGAAACAGGGCTTGAGAAGCCGGAGACGCTGGTGCAGTCTTTTGAGGAACCTGCCGATGTAGGAAGTTTTGATGGATTTGCGGATATGGACGAGGATGCGCTTAGTGAGCTTTACGGCTCGCTTGGACTTGCCATGACCTTCAAGGATTTCCAGCACATTCAGAATTATTTTAAGAATGAGGAGCACAGAGACCCGACGGTCACGGAAGTCAGAGTGCTTGACACCTATTGGTCCGACCATTGCCGCCATACGACGTTTTCTACGGAGTTGAAGGAGGTGTCGTTTGAGGACGGTTATTATACAGCGCCAATCAGGACAACCTATGAAAATTATCTTGCTGTCCGCGAGGAAATTTTCGCAGGCAGAAAGGACAAATATGTCTGTCTGATGGATTTAGCGCTCATGGCGATGCGCAAGCTTAAAAAGGACGGCAAGCTCGAGGACATGGAAAAGTCGGACGAGATAAACGCCTGCTCGATTGTCGTGCCGGTGGAGATTGACAAGGAGGACGGAAAGGGCGTCATCACAGAGGAATGGCTTGTAAACTTCAAGAACGAGACACATAACCACCCGACGGAAATCGAGCCGTTCGGCGGCGCGGCAACCTGCCTTGGCGGAGCCATCCGTGACCCTCTTTCCGGCCGTACTTATGTCTATCAGGCGATGCGTGTCACAGGCGCGGCAGACCCGACAGTGCCCGTTGAGAACACTATGCGGGGCAAGCTTTCCCAGAAAAAGCTGGTGCGCGGCGCGGCGAGCGGCTATTCGTCCTACGGCAACCAGATTGGGCTTGCAACGGGATTTGTCAAGGAAGTCTACCATCCAAACTATGTGGCAAAGCGAATGGAAATCGGTGCGGTGATGGCAGCAGCGCCGCGTGCAGGCGTTATCCGTGAAAATTCAGACCCCGGCGATATCATTATCCTGCTCGGCGGACGGACAGGGCGCGACGGCTGCGGCGGTGCGACGGGTTCCTCCAAGGTGCACACAACGGCGTCCCTCACGACCTGCGGCGCAGAGGTTCAGAAGGGAAATGCGCCGACAGAGCGCAAATTACAGCGTCTGTTCCGCAGACCCGAGGTCAGCAAAATCATCAAGAAGTGCAACGACTTTGGCGCAGGCGGCGTGTCTGTTGCAATCGGAGAACTTGCGGACGGTCTTGTCGTGGACATGGACAAAGTGCCGAAAAAATATGCTGGTCTTGATGGGACAGAGCTTGCCATCTCCGAGTCGCAGGAGAGAATGGCAGTCGTTGTGGACCCGAAAGATGCTGACCAGTTCCTTGCGTATGCTGCCGAGGAGAATCTGGAGGCCGTGAAGGTTGCGGTTGTCACCGAGGAGCCAAGACTGGTATTAAAGTGGCGCGGCAGCAAGGTTGTGGATATCGCGAGAGCCTTTCTCGACACAAACGGCGCGCATCAGGAGACGGGTGTATTCGTGGAAACGCCTGTAAAAGAGGACAACTATTTTCATAAGACAGCAGTCAAAAAGGTTGCGGAGGCGCTCGAAAAGAATGACGTCAAGGAAGCAGTTCTTGCCACATTAAATGACCTCAATGTCTGCTCACAGAAAGGTCTGGTGGAAATGTTTGACGCGTCCATCGGGGCAGGCAGTGTGTTCATGCCTTACGGTGGAAAGTACCAGCTCACAGAGACACAGGCGATGGTGGCAAAGCTCCCTGTTTTAAAGGGAAAGACGGATACCGTGACAATGATGGCGCACGGTTTCGACCCATATCTGTCGAGCTGGAGCCCATATCACGGTGCTGTGTATGCCGTGACGGAATCCATGGCAAAGATTGTGGCAGCAGGCGGAGACTTCACTAAGATTCGTTTTACCTTTCAGGAATATTTCAGGCGCATGACAGAGGAAGATGCTCGCTGGAGCCAGCCGTTTGCGGCGCTGCTCGGCGCATATGACGCACAGATTGGCTACGGACTGCCCTCGATTGGCGGTAAGGATTCCATGTCAGGCACATTCAATAAGATTGACGTGCCGCCCACACTCGTTTCCTTTGCCGTTGATGTTGCGAAGCAGCAGGATATCATTACGCCAGAGTTAAAAAATGCAGGGGACAAACTCGTTGTGTTTGATCTGCCGAAAAATGCGTATGACCTCCCTGATTATGAGAACGTTATGAAACTGTACAGCAGCGTTGCGAAGCTGATCGCCGACAGGGTGATTGTCGCGGCTTATGCACTTGACTCCAAGGGTATTGTGGCAGCTGCGGCGAAAATGGCATTTGGCAACAAAATGGGCGTGGAATTTGACAGCGCACTTGACGCAAAAGCATTGTTTGCGAATGAGACAGGAAGCATCATCGCCGAAGTGCCGTCAAGCAGGCTTTCGGCGCTTGAGGCAGGCGGCTCGGCGTACAGAACGGTGGCTGCAGTGCGCGCAGAGAACGAGGGCTTTGTGTACAAAGATACAACCGTGTCGATGGAAGAGGCATTGAAGGCATGGACATCAAAGCTTGAAAAAGTATTCCCGACGAAGGCGGTAAAAGGCACAGATGCAATCGAGACAAAACTCTACGACACCAAAGACATTTATGTATGCAAAAACAAAGTGGCAAAACCGACGGTATTCATACCGGTATTCCCCGGTACAAACTGCGAGTATGATTCTACCATCGCATTTGAGCGCGCGGGTGCCAATGTCGTGACAAAAGTATTCCGCAATCTGTCGGCGGAGGATATCAGGGATTCTGTTGACGCGTTTACGAAAGCAATCGCACAGGCACAGATTATCATGTTCCCGGGCGGTTTCTCAGCAGGCGATGAGCCGGACGGAAGCGCGAAGTTCTTTGCGACAGCATTTCAGAATGCAAAGATGAAGGAGGCAGTCAACAAGCTGTTGAATGAAAGGGACGGTCTTGCACTCGGTATCTGTAACGGCTTTCAGGCGATGATCAAGCTGGGGCTGGTGCCTTATGGTGAGGTAGTCGGGCAGAAGGAAGATTCCCCTACGCTTACCTACAACACCATCAACCGTCATATTTCCAAGATGGTCTACACAAAAGTTGTCACAAACAAGTCGCCATGGCTGCAGCTCGCTGAGCTTGGCAAGACCTATGTGACACCAGCTTCCCACGGTGAGGGAAGATTTGTGGCGCCGCAGGAGTGGATTGACAAGCTTCTTGCAAACGGACAGGTTGCGACACAGTATGCTGATTTTAACGGCAATATCTCCATGGACGAGGAGTGGAACGTGAACGGCTCCTACGCCGCAATCGAAGGAATCACCTCCCCTGACGGAAGATGCCTTGGCAAGATGGCACACGTGGAGCGCCGCGGAGATGGCGTAGCCATGAATATCTATGGGGAACAGGATTTGAAGATTTTTGAAGCTGGGGTTCTGTATTTTAAATAAAATTTAATTTTTTGAAAAAATTACAAGACTGTCGGAAAGTGAATTAATTTTCTAATATGTTGTTTGAGCGTACAACAAGATATTGGAAGTAGATTTCATTTTTCGACAGTTTTAATTTGTATTTAGGGATAACTTAATTCAGGATTAGCTACAATTACATTCAGGAATTTATTCTTTTGGTATGAAAAAAGATTGAAAATATAATGAATTGAGTAAATTATTGAAAAAAGTGGTGTAAAATATGAATATATTATACTTTATATCAGTTGTTGGTGAAAGAATAAATAGAGATATTACAACATTGAACATACTATATTTTTATCGTAGATTTTCTTAATCTAAGATACTATTCATAAGAACTATTGTGTATAAAATTTGTATTTTTTATCTTTACATAACTTTATATCGACATTAGTCTATCACAAATTAACCCAAATAGCAAATGTTTTTAGAAACAAATATAAAATTAATACAGAATTACATCATAAAAAGGAAGAAATTGGGTTATTTTATGGATCAATTAGTGTATACAATCAATTTGGGGTCAAATTCTGGGTCAAATTCCCAAAAAGAAAAAAGGCACTAATACAATGTATATACTACATTCTAATGATCTATTCTGGGTCAAATTCTGGGTCAAATCAATTATAAATTCTTTAAAATACCTCATTTCAAGTAATATTTCTTAGATTAAGAAAATCTAAGAAAATCCAAAGTAATCATGGCTATATAACATAAAAGTTCTATTGTAAGACCTGTTAAAAAACAAAAAGGGTGTGAAAAATGCCTTCAAACAGTACCATGACAAAGATTGTATGGCAGTATAGTGAAACATTGCCGGAAGAGACAATGACCTTTCTAAGAGGAATCGCAGCAGATTGTTGCAAAGTTAAAAATTTCGTGTATGAGCGATACTCAGGGGTCAAAAAAATAAATAGCTTGACACCTGTTTATACAGTCTTAAACGAAATGCGTTACTGTGGACTGAGGGAACAGCTCAATCTTCCAGCAGTTTATTACGAACTTGCGATTGCCGATGCGGTTACAAATATCAAATGCAGTTGGAGCATTGTCAAAAATAAAGTTGGCGAAAAAATCACAGCCAACGAGAACCTAAGTGATGATGATAAAATCTACCTTAGGACAGTGCTCAAAATGGGAAGTGTCTATGCAGCAGTTTTAAATCGCCAGCAATACGAGATGCCAAGAAACGCAGTTGAACTTGATATTGATGTGAAGCGGCTGAACAATCTTCTGTGCAGGCTGACCCGAAGATATTTAACACAGCCCAAGACGGATGCTGCCGATGTATTTCGAATATCTCCAAATGGGTATTCTTACAAAGATGGTGCGATGCGAATCGTGTGCAGGATACCGCGAAAACGGATATCTATACCATTAAAAGATACTCGTACTTTTGACAGGCAGATACAGGTTCATATTAAAGATGATTTCATTGCGCTTGCAGTGCCGATTGAGGCAAAGATTAAGAAACATCAAGATTATACCAATACCGTGTATATTCATATGGGAAATCAAGATATGTTTACGTTATCCAATGAGCATATATATGGTGTATCACTTGCGGAATTGACTAGTCCAGAGACAGAGCGGCTTGCAAAGAAAAATCAAGAACGACGCCGAATCTATACGTCATATAGACAAAATGCTGAGAGCGGCAATCGACAAAAGATTGAAAATATAGAGGCAAATAATCTTGGCAGACGAAAGTATGACAGTCAAAAGGAAAAAGAAAAGCGCAGGACAACGAATTATATCAACGCGGAAATCAATCGAATGTTTCGAATAGAAAAACCTGCCTGTATTGTGATAACCAAACCGGTCACAAAAAATAAGACTAAATTATATTCCAAATCAAACAATCGCAAGCTGACACGAAACTTTCGTGGATACATTAGGGAACGATTAGCATACAAGTGTCAGATCAATGCAATTGAATTAGTGGAGATCAATTCCAAAGGAACAGGAAAAATCTGTTCTTCTTGCAAGGCAGAGGGAAAACGGCAGGGAAAAGAGTTTATCTGCGAAAATTGTGGATTAAAAACTACAATTGCGTTAAATAGCGCAAAGAATATACAACAAAAATATATAGAAAAGTCTAAAGGTTCATATGTACAAAACTGGGAATGAATGATCGAGAGATGATTTTACCGCGAAGCGGATTGCAGGGAAGTACACTGACATATAAGTAAAAAGTCGGCATTAGCTAAGCAGAGCATTCGATTTTCGACATTCTGCTATCGGGTATGCCAGGACCGCGGCTAGCGCGGAGCGAAGCAGAATTTTATATGCAGGCATATAAAATTTGCAGACGGAAACGTTCCGATAATCCTTATGATAATTTGTAGACTGGAGGGAATCTGAGGTGAGAAGTGCACAGAAACAGGAAGTATTAGGGCTGATAGAAAGTCTGCACCAAGCTCATGAAGAAATCAAAGAAGCATTGCTTCAGAAAAGAATAGCAGTGGCACAAAATATGATAGCAGAGTGCCAGGAGTTTGCAGTTTCCCTCGGTGAAAATATTGAAAGATTAGAAAAACAGGAGCACATTACAGTTTCTTATGTGGAAGAGTATTGTGAAACTCTTTTTCACATTTATGAGGAACTGACAAGCAATCATTTCAACGAAAACAAAATCAGCAAAGTTCTAAAAAAGCAGCTCATCAAAATTGAGAACAGCGTCAAGAATGATATCGTGGTCAGAAAAGAAGCAGTATTTCTGCCATACAAGGCAAGTATGTGGGATAGTTTAGAGAGCGTATGGAAAGCTGCGGATGAAGATGAAAATTGTGACGCTTACGTTATTCCGATACCATATTATGATAAAAATCCAGATGGAAGCTTTCGAGAGATGCACTATGAAGCAGACCAGTATCCCTCCTATGTTCCAATCACACGATATGACGAGTTTGATTTTGAGAAGCATCGGCCGGATATGATTTATATACACAATCCTTATGATAAATGGAATCTCGTCACAAGCGTACATCCATTTTTTTATTCAGACAACTTAAAAAAGTTTACAGACAAGCTCATCTATATCCCGTATTTTGTTTTGGGTGAGATTAAACCTGATGAAGATGAGAAAATAGAGGGCATGAAACACTTCTGCACCGTACCGGGTGTGTACAATGCGGACAAAGTGATTGTGCAGTCGGAAGATATGCGTCAAGTATATATCAAAGTGCTGATGGATGCAGCCAATGACCACAGCGAAAAAGCCAGAACCTTTCTCGAAAATAAAATCCTTGGACTCGGCTCGCCCAAGTTTGATAAGGTGGCAAATACGAGGAGAGAGGACATCAAAGTACCGGAAGAATGGCTAAGAATTATCGAGAAGCCTGATGGCACGTGGAAGAAGATTATCTTCTACAACACAAGCGTTGCCGGGCTGCTGGCACATAATGAAAAGATGCTCGAAAAGATGGAGTACGTTTTCCGCATATTTAAAGAAAATCAAGACGAGGTAGCGCTTTTGTGGCGACCACACCCATTAGTAAAAGCGACAGTGGAGAGTATGCGTCCGCAGCTGTGGATTGAGTATGACAGGATTGTCAGAAAATATCAAGAAGAAGGCTGGGGAATTTATGATGACTCAGCGGATTTGGACAGGGCGATCGAGATTAGTGATGCATATTATGGAGATAGCAGCAGTGTGGTACAGTTGTATCAGCAGACGGGGAAGCCGGTGATGATGCAGAATGTGGAGATGGTGGAATAAGGGGAAACGGAAAATGAGTGAAAAAATACTGGTTACACAATCCTCCATGCCACCATATGAGGAATACATAGAGGCTATTAAAATACTATGGGATACGCACTGGCTCACAAATATGGGAGTATATCATCAGCAACTGGAGAAGGAATTGAAAGCATATTTAGACGTGCCAGATCTGTCTCTTATGGTGAATGGTCATATGGCACTAGAACTGGCAATTCAGATGATGGGATTTCCAGAAGGAGCAGAGGTTATTACAACACCATTTACATTTATTTCTACGACACATGCGATTGTCAGAAATCGTTTAAAACCTGTGTTTTGTGATATAAAGTTAAGCGATGGTACCATTGATGAAACAAAAATTGAGAATTTAATAACGGAACATACTGTTGCAATTGTACCAGTTCATGTATATGGAAATTTATGTAATGTTGAAGAAATACAGAAAATTGCAGACAAGTATGATCTGAAAGTTATATATGACGCAGCACATGCATTTGGAGTGAAATATAAGGGAAGAGGAATTGGCAGTTATGGAGATGCGTCTGTTTTTAGTTTTCATGCGACGAAGGTGTTTAATACAATAGAAGGCGGAGCAGTAACTTTTAAAGAGCATAGATATTATGAAAAACTTTATAATCTGAAAAACTTTGGTATACGTGGCGAAGAACTTGTCACAGATGTTGGCGCAAACGCCAAAATGAATGAATTTTGCGCTATTATGGGGTTATGTAATCTCAAGCATATGGAAGAAGCACTAGAGAATAGAAAAGAAAGTTATGAATATTACAGACAAGGATTTTTGAACATAAATGGAATTCGTTTGTTTGATGAAAATGTAAATGCGACAAAGAATTATGCATATTTTCCAATTTTGATAGAAGAGAATTATGGAAAGAGTAGAGATGAACTATATGAGATATTAAAACAAAATGATATATATGCCAGAAAATATTTTTACCCTCTGACCGCAGATCAGGCGTGTTTTCGGAATAAGTATCGCAATGAGGACATTGAAAAAGCGCGGAAATTGTCTAAGCAAGTATTGGTTGTTCCATTGTATGAAGGTATTGAAAGTAAGAACATTAAAAAAATATTGGACTATTTTATGGAAAAAAGAAAACTGGATGTAGAAAGAATTTAAATTCAAGGTTGGATGTTGGAAATGAAAGTAGGTATAATGCAGCCGTATTTTATGCCTTATATAGGGTACTGGCAATTGATTAATGTTGTGGATAAATTTGTTTTACTCGATGATGTGAATTATATTATGCGCGGATATATAAATAGAAATAGCATTTTGTTAAATGGAAAGCCTTACAGATTTACGCTCCCAGTAGAAAATGCTTCACAAAATAAATTAATCATGGATACAAAATTAAGATTTGCGCAGGAAAAAAAACAGGATTTTTTTAAGACTATAAGCAATGCTTATGGAAAAGCACCCTGTTATAGAAAAGTTGCTCCTATAATCGAAGATATTATTAACAATTCTGATGATGATATAACAGAATATATAAAATATAGTATTCAAAAAGTGATGTCCTATCTAGGTATCAATACAGAGATATTGGTTTCGTCTCAAATTCCCAAGAACCAGGAATTAAAAGGTGAGGAAAGAATTGTGGAGATATGTAAAAGACTCGGCGCAGATGTTTATATTAATCCTTGTGGAGGAAGAAAATTATATCATCAGAATGTGTTTATGAGTAAAAATATCAAACTGTATTTTCTAGATACACGAAAAGAAGACATAATTTATGATCAAAAAAGGAACGAATTTATTGATAATTTATCGATTATTGATATTTTGATGTTTAATGAAGTAGATATAATGCAGGAATTGTTAAAGAGGTATGAATTAAATGAATAAAGAAAAGATTATTATTTTTGGAACAAGCAAGGTAGCTGAAATTATATACAGATGTATATTGGATGACACAAACAGCAGATGGGATCCTGTGGTATTTACAGTGGACAATAATTATAGAACTGAGAGTGAAAAATTTGGTTTGCCCGTTGTGGATTTTGAGAATATAGAAAAAGAATATGATACGGAAAAATATAAAATGATTGTAGCAATAGGTTATCATAAAATGAATAGAATACGTGAACAGAAGTGTGCAGAGGCGGAAAAGAAAGGATATCAATTAGTAAGCTTTGTTCATTCAGGTGCTGATATATCCAGTAATGTTGAGATTGGAAAAAATACAGTTGTTTTAAATAATGTCAGCATTGGTCCATTTTCTAAAATAGGGAACAATGCTTTCATATATAACGGAGCAACAATATCGCATCATGTTACGGTAGAGGATAACATATGGATAACATCGGGGACTGTAATTGGAGGCAATTCAAGTGTAGGTAGTAACTGTTTTCTTGGTATTAATAGTACGATTGCACATAACATATGCATTGGATCAAACAATTTTATCGGGGCAAACACAGTTATAACAAAAAATACGGATAAAGATTCCGTATATATTGTACCAGACACACCCAAATACCGATTGACGACAGAACAGTTTATGAGAATGTTTCAATTTGATTAGAGGATTGAGAAATGGAAAAGATTAAGAAAATTATATCAGAAACTTTTCAAATAAAGGAAAGCTCTATAACATCACAGACAAATATGCAAGACATTGATTCATGGGATAGTCTCACACATATGGAGTTAATAGTAAGTTTGGAAGATGAATTTAGTATTGAATTTACAGCTGATGAAATCATGGCAATGACGGATGTAGAAAAAATAGAAAAAGTTGTCGGGGAAAAAGTAAATGGAAATTAAGGGCAAAAATATAATTGTTACTGGCGGGTTGGGCTGTCTTGGTAGTGGCATAGTGGCGGCACTGGAAGAAAAGGGCGCAAACATTATTATCTTTGATTGTGTTGAGAGTGAAACGAATAATACTTATATGGTTGATGTTACAAATATGGAAGATGTAAGAAAAAAGTTAGAGGAAATTGACAAGGTTGATGTGTTGATAAATTGTGCAGGCGAAATTTATTCCGAACCTATGGTGAATATATTAAAAAAGGAAATACATGGTAAGGAAAGCTGGGATCGTGTTATTAACAGTAATTTGAACAGTTGCTTTGTCATGAGCACTTGTGTGGCAGAAAAAATGGTTTCTATGAGAACGAAGGGAGTTATTATCAATTTCAGTTCTATTTCCGCAGCGGGAAATATGGGGCAGGCTGCCTACTCTGCAGCCAAGGCTGGCATAGAAGCATTGACGAAGGTTATGGCGAAGGAACTTGGAATGTTTAAAATACGGGCATGCGCCATTGCACCAGGTTTTATAGAGACCTCCTCCACAAAGGCAGCTCTGTCTGACAGCCTGATAAATCATTGGAAGAAGCAGACACCTCTCAGAGCGCTTGGACGGATGGAAGATATTGCTTCCACTGTGAGGTATATCATAGAGACGGATTACCTTTCCGGGGCGGTCATCCATATTGACGGAGGATTGACAATATAAATGGAAAATAAAAAATATGCCTTTGCTGGCAACAGGGCGTTTGTTTTGCAGCGAATGCGGGAGCTAGGGCTTAATATAGTGAAGATATGGGCAGTCAGGGGATCCTATCTTGAACGTTATCTGGATAAAGAGGAACTTGAATACTCTGTAATAGGGGTTCGAGGAAAGTTTTTGGAGGATATAAAGACAACAGATTTTGATTTTTTTATCAGCAATGGTCTGCCGGTAATCCTTCCAGAAGAGATTTTTTGTAATCGAAAAAAATTTGTGAACATTCATCCTTCTTTATTGCCTGATTTAAGAGGCAGGGATCCGGTTCCGGGTGCGATCTTATATAGAAGAGATTCGGGCGCCACATGCCATCTGATGAATAAGGGGATCGACAGCGGCGATATTATAGCACAGGTAGAGATTCCCTATTCTGACGATCTGGATGCTGGACTTTTGTATCAGCTGTCTTTCAGGGCAGAGGCGGACGCGTTTGAGGCGGCTTATGATAAGCGGTTTCTGCCAGTACGGAAACAGATTTTGCGCGATACTGATATTTATTATTCATATCAACCGACGGATATGGATATTGATTTGGGTGAAGATACGGCTGTGAGTATTGCATCAAAGGTAAAGGCTTTTTCTACTGGAAATAAAGGTGCAAGAATTTGTGTGGAAGACAGGATTTTTTCTTGCAGCGATGTGGTATGCCTGCAGAATCCTTATATAAAGGAACAGTATGGCAAATCTCCATGGGGAAAAATTCTGTTGCAGTATGAAGATCGAGTGGTTGTCAAAAATATTTATAACGAATTGTTAAAGTTCACTATAAAGTACGGGGAGACTGTCCGAAAACCCCTGAGAGGCGATAACAGGATTTTAAACGTAGGATTATCGCCCAAACAGAGCTAAAAAACGCTTACAGAGCGATTTTTATAAATGCACCTTGAAAACTGAATAAAGTACGCTAAATAAACAAATATGTGGGACTTTTCCACCAATATCTGGTATAATGGGAGTATCTTAAAAGTTCCAGTTTAGCGGGGTGTTTTCCATGCCATATATAGTAAAACCTATCAATAGAAACCAGGCGGTAATAAATACACTTGATTCCATGGTGGAATGGGATAGTATTGCAAGAGTAATCGATTGTTTTGTGGATCACATAGACTTAAAAGAGATGGGATTCGAAAAAACAGAACCAAGTTTTGAAGGAAGGCCATGTTATGATCCGCAGAGTATGCTGAAACTATATCTATACGGATACCGCAATAACATCCGGTCATCCAGAAAACTTGAGGCGGCATGCGTCACAAACATTGAAGTTATGTGGATGCTTGGCGGACTCCGTCCTGACTTCCGCACGATATCTGATTTCAGGAAAGACAATGCAGACAATTTAAAGGAAGTATTTAAGGAATTTCTAAAAAGGGTAACCGTAGATCTGGAAACAGGATACGTGTCTATAGATGGGAGTAAGTTTAAAGCCTGGAATGGAAAAGACAGCAATTTTACCATTATGAAACTGGATGACAGGATAAAGTGGCTGGAAGACCACACACAGGAATACCTGCGGCTGATAGAGGAAGCGGATAAAGAGGAGGAGGCTGCCAGTGGAACGCTGACCAGGGAAGAACTGGAAGCAAAACTGAAGGAGGCAGAGGAAAGACTGGAGAAATACCGTTCATACAGGGAACTGATGGAGAAAGAAAACCACACGCAGATTTCACTGACAGATGCAGATGCGCGGCTGATGAAAAATAAAAATGGAATGGACGTGTCGTACAATGTCCAGACAGCAGTGGATTCAGAGACGCACCTGATCATGGATTACCTGGCGACAAACCAGGCAACAGACCATGGATTAATTGCTCCGACAGCGGAGTCCATTAAACAGGAAGCCGGGGACAGGATTATTGAAGCTGTGGCAGATAAGGGATACGAACAGGCCGAAGATATGGTGTTATGTCTTGAGAAAGGAATTATTCCTAATGTCATTCTGCCAGACGGACAGGACACATATGAACTGGAGATCGAGTATGAGGAAGCAGGGGAGTTAAATACAGCAGGCACGAATGCAGAAGAACTGAAGAGATGTCTTCATGCGGGAGTGGTGCCGGAAGCATATGCGGATGTAATAGAAGGTATGGAGGTAGCAGAGGTAAGGAGAAAAGTTTCGGACGGGCCGGAACAAAAAGTGGAGAGCCCCTATGGAACAGAAGAGGAAATGAAAAACCGTGCAGGGGAAGGGTATTTTGTCAGGGATCCGGAAAGGGATCTGGTTTACTGTCCCGGAGGGGAAATCCTCAGGAGAAAAAGCATCAAAAAAAATGGGGCGACAAGATATGCCAACAGGCAGGCGTGCAAGGGATGCCCATACCGTGATAAGTGTGTGAACGGGAAGGGAAACACGAACTGGAAGGAAACGGATTTTGGCAAAGACAGCCTGGAAAAGAAAGCAAAGTGGTGGAAACCGGAAGAAGCGGAAAACTCAGAAGAAGAAACAGAGAAACCAGGAAAAAAGAACCAGAAGAAGGCAAAGTACCATTTTGAAAAGAAAAAGGTAGTCAGGTTTAAACTCAGGCCGGACAGGGAAAAAATGAACCAGCGGATGTGTATTTCAGAGCATCCGTTTGGAACAATAAAACGAGCAATGGGAGCAGCCTGCTTTCTGTTAAAGGGTAAACAGAAAGTAGGTGGGGAATTTGCGCTCATGGCCATGGGATATAACCTGTCCAGGGCGTGTAACATGTTCTCATTTGAAGAACTGATGGCACTTGTTGCAGCATAATGGGAAAAATAACAACAAAAAAGCGTATTTTATTCAGTTTTCGAGGTCAGGTAACTATAAACGGACAAATAATGTCCGAAAAACCTGGCATTTTTTGTGCCCAAAATGGCCAAAAATTGTGGGTTTTCGGACAGCCTGCGGGGGGGTAAAACAAACTAAACTGAGAGCATTGTTTACAATAGAGAAACTGTGGTTTCCACTTATTGTCAGCGTAATCGAGCAGAACATGGAAGGAAATATTTTAACGAATGATGATACTAAGCCAACCCATGCTTTTATAGTAAATAAATTTGGATTTTGTCAGGAAGCATATGAAGAGTACGATGAAGCTTTTTTTGAGCATGTGGTTAAGCCATATATCGAAAGTAATGGTCGGATAAAGCTCCGGATGTACAATCCGGGAAAATATATGCGGAACTATCTGGATTCCCGGCCGTTTGCTGCGAAAAGCCAGCGGATTCATATGATCCATAGAGAGACGGCAGAAGCAGCGGATGAAATGGCTAATGACAGCGCCTATAAAATAAGGGAGATGACAAAAGATGAGATTGAGCAAGATGCCTTTGGGTTGGATCTGGCACACAGATATTATAATAGTGCGGATGATGTCCTGAAAAGGGCAAATCTCCTGGCGGCATATTCTGCCGATGGGGAAATGATGGGAATTGTCTATTCTGCTGGGGAGGCATTCGGAGTCTGCGAAAAAGATATCTTTGTTAAGGAACAGTTCAGAGGACAGGGACTTGCGAAGGCTTTGACCAAGGCATTTATACAAAAGTGTGGTGGTCAGCATATGCTGGTTTCGGAAGATATATACGAAAACAATGCTGCATCCATTGCGGTGGCAAAAGCAACTGGGGCGGAGACGATAGGCATTTATGATTATTATAATATAGAAAAGATATAGGAGAAGACCGTGATGGCGGAAAAATGGGCAAAGGAAAGAGAATTGGAAGGAAGAAAATTTGATCACAGACGAGAAGGATTTTATGAGTATATGGAATTTCTAAAACGGGGGGGTATGAGGTCTGACGTAGGAGAATTTATGGAGCATTTTCCGGCATATGTGGGGCATATGGCGCTGAACAGAGTACTTACAATATATGAGTTGTATAAAATGAGTCTAGGTCTGGCTGGACATATAGCAGATGTAGGTGTTTATAGAGGTGCGAGCAGTCTTCTGTTTGCTAAACTGATAAAAATTTTTGAATCGGAATCCCTGACACTGTGTCATGGGTTTGACTGGTTTGAGGGAACCGGGGAAGCATCGGAAAAGGATACTGATATAGTACCGGAGGGAAGCTATAAAGCGGATTATGAAGAACTTATGATGCTAATCAAAAAACAGCAAATGGATAATATCCTAAAAATTCATAAGTTGAATCTGATTACCGATTTAGGGGAATTTTTCAAAGCGCATAATCATCTGCGTTTTAAACTGGTGATGATGGACGCAGGAATGTATGATGTGATGAAGGCGGCCATACCATTTTTCTGGGAAAGGCTGAATCCTGGCGGAATTATGATTTTTGATCAATACTCTACAGAGTTTGGTCCTGGTGAAACTGCCGCACTTCATGAATTGCTGCCAGATGTAGTCATTCGTACAGTACCTCATTCATGGATGCCGAATGCGTATATTATAAAACCAGGAAAATAATACGGAAAGAGAGTAATAGCGGTAATGCGTTGGATAAAAAAAGGATTGATATTTCGGGCAGGCGGAGAATACGGATGGATTAATTCTCATGCGCAGGTTCCAAAGGTTTTAGTAAGAGAGAATCTTTTGCGGGTATATTTTTCTCCCCGCCCTGTTCCGGGAAAAAGCTGCATTGCCATGATGGATCTGGATATTGATAATCCATCAAAAATCTTAAAAATATATGAAAATCCGGTATTGGAACATGGGGAAAAAGGGGAATTTGATGAACATGGAGTTATGCCCCAATGGGTTGGTGAAATGAATGATAAGGTATATCTTTTATATGCCGGATGGAGCCGCAGAGATTCGATTCCCTATAGCAACTGGGTGGGTATTGCCTGCAGTGAAGATGGAGGTCTGCATTTTCATAAGATGTTTAGAGGACCTGTTTTAGATAGAACCCCGAATGAGACGCTCTCAGGAACGGGACTGGTTTGCATCAGAGAAGATGATATATATTACGGATTTTATGCAAATGGGACAAAATGGTATGAGCGGGACGAAGGACAGTATGATAGTGCATATGAGATTGTTTCCGCGAAATCAAAAGATCTGATCCACTGGTATGACAGAAATGGAGAGCCATTACTTCCAACTAAAATAAAAGACGAAGCCAATACGGCGCCTACAGTAGTAAAAATCGGCAATCGATTTCATATGTGGTTCTGCTATAGAGGCGTTGAGGATTATCATGATGGTGAATTATCATATTCCATAGGCTATGCATGGTCCGATGATTTGGAACACTGGTATCGTGATGACAGTCAATGCAAAATAGAGAAGTCAATTGATGGATTTGATTCAAAGATGACGGCATATCCTTATGTGGTAAAAGTTAAAAATAAATACTTAATGTTCTATAACGGGAACGGTTTTGGTCAGGGTGGATTTGGCTATGCGGAATTGGAGGATTTTTAAATGTTAAACAGTGAAGTGGTGAAAAATTGGAGAGATCCAGAAACAAAAGAAAAGCTCATATTGAGTGAAAATGGATCTCTTACAAATATGTCAGGTAAAGAATACGATGTAAATGACGGTATTCCGAATCTTACAAAGATTACAGACAAAGACAGAAATGAATATGCAATTAGTTTATTTGCCAAAGAGTCTGGGGAGTATGATGATTACCACTATCTTACATATAAACTGTTTAAGAGCAATGAGGATGATGTGCGGAACAGTATCATAGATAAGCTTCATATTGATGGAAAGAAGGGAATTCGGGTACTGGAATTGAGTGCGGGGACAGGAAGAGATTCTGTGCTGATCAAGAAAAGAATTGCAGAGGGATCGGAGTTTCATGTTCAGGATATTTCTTTGGATATGTTAAAGGTATTAAAAAACAAGTTTAAAAGTGGACAGGTTATCATTACACAAAGTAATGCCGAAGCACTTCCTTATCCGGATCAATATTTCGATGCGATATATAGCTATGGGGGGGTGGGGATGAGCCTGTATTCCGATGTGAAAGCGCAGATGAAAGAAATCATAAGGGTCACAAAACCGGGAGCAAGGGTGGTCATTGCCGGACGTGGGCTTGCCCCATGGCTTTATGATACGGAATTTGGAAGGATTCTGATTGATTACAATAAGCATTATATGAATAACTTCAGCTTGGAAGACATCCCTGTTGAGGCGAGAAATGTTAATCTGAGCTGGATCCTGCATGGTGTGGTTTACTGCATGGAATTTGAAGTAGGCGAAGGAGAACCTGACGCAGATTTTGATTTTGATATACCAGGAAAAAGAGGGGGTACACTCCGCACTAGATATTACGGGAAACTGGAGGGGGTAAGTCCTGAAACGAAAAGGCTTGCACAGGAGGCTAGAGAAAAATTGGATATTTCTATGTATGAGTTTCTGAACCAGTCTATACAGAAAGCTGCCAATGATATACTAGGGGGGGGTATGAAGAATAGGAATTATTCTTCACACCCGGCCTGTATTGATATGGGTTATCGTAGTATTGGAAAGTGGGTGGCATGATGAAGTGGATAAAGAAAGGACTAATATTTAAGGCAAACGGAGAATATGGATGGATTAATTCTCATGCGCAAATACCCAAAGTGTTAGTAAAAGAAGAGTGCTTGCGGATATATTTTGCACCGAGACCTAAACCAGGAGAGAGTTGTATCGCCATGATGGATTTGGATATTAATAATCCATCAAAAATGATACATTTATATGAAAAACCTGTTTTAGAGCATGGTGAAGAAGGACAGTTTGATGAACATGGAGTGATGCCAAACTGGGTTGATGAAATAGATGGGAAAGTATATTTGACCTATGTGGGGTGGAGCCGTAGAGATTCGATTCCCTATAGCAATTGGACGGGAATTGCCTGTAGTGAGGACGGAGGATTGAGCTTTAAAAAAATGTTTCAGGGTCCTATTCTGGATAGAACACCATATGAAACATTGTCAGGAACAGGACTTATGTATATAAAAGAAAATGGTATTTATTATGCATTTTATGCAAATGGAACAAAATGGTATAAACGTGATCAAAGATGGGATAGTGCTTACGAAATAGTGTCGGCAAAGTCTAATGATTTAATTCATTTGTATGATAGAAGCGGTGTGCCAATATTGCCTACTCGAATAGATAACGAGGCCAATACTGTTCCTACAGTAATCAAAATAGATAATATATATCATATGTGGTTTTGTTACAGGGGTACAGATGATTATCATGATGGTAAGTCATCCTATTCAATAGGATATGCATGGTCTAAAGATTTGGAAAATTGGCATAGAGATGATGGAAACTCCGGTATAGAAAAAGATGGTGACGGGTTTGATTCAAAAATGATGGCATATCCATGTGTGGTAAAGGTAAGGGATAAATATCTTATGTTTTATAATGGAAATGGTTTTGGTCAAAGCGGATTTGGTTATGCAGAACTGGATTTATCCGAGGGGGATGACGCAAAAACAAATATAGATGTTTTGGATAGTAGATGAAGAGGAAATTATTGAGACCTTTTCAGTGATACGAGGTAAGGATATGTACACATATAATTTAGGGCAGGTTTTTCAAAATGTAAGTAGGCAGTATGGTAATAAAATTGCAATTATATTTGACGGGAGGGATCAAATCGGCTTTCAGGAATTGGATATTCTGTCAAATAAAGCGGCGAATTTCTTGATTTCTATGGGAGTAAAAAAACTGGACGTTGTGGCAATCCAGAATAAAAAATCACCCATGGGATTTGCAATGATGATTGCCTGCCTTAAATTAGGTATTATATATACCAATTTTGACTATACAAATCCTGTAGAACGTATCAGGAAAATATTTAATACGGCTGCACCGCGATTGGTTTTTGCGGATGAGAGAAATGCGACCATTGAGAATCTGTGCAACGAGCTGAATATCCGTTATTTTCCTGCTGATGCAAATCATGTTTTTTTAGATTCCGAAGGGGAAAGCCTGGACCAACAACTTTTGAGTGCGGTATCAGGTAATAATCCTGCATATATCATGTTCACATCGGGATCGACCGGGATTCCCAAGGGAGTGCTGATCGCTCAAAAAAGCCTTATGAATTTCATACAATGGGGCAGGGAAAACTATCACTTGACTCCGAACGATATTATGACAAATGTCAATCCTATATATTTTGACAATTCTGTATTTGATTTTTATTGTTCTGTGTTTAATGGCATTACAATGGTTGCGTTATCAAAAGAATCAGTTGATAAACCAAAAGAAATGCTGCAGATCATTCATGATACACGATGTACATTTTGGTTTAGTGTTCCCTCCATGTTGATTTACTTAAGCAATTTGAAGCTGTTGACAAAAGAAATACTTGGGCATATACGTATTTTTTCTTTTGGTGGGGAGGGATATCCGAAGGAGTTGCTAAGAAAATTATATCGTATTTATGCAGATACAGCAGACTTTTATAATGTATATGGACCAACAGAAGGAACTTGTATCTGCTCTGCCTATAGAATACAGAGGGAAGATATAGAAGCAGATGGATTATCTCCGTTAGGACAGATAGCTCCCAATTTTAGTTATGTTATTTTAGACAAGAAGGAAGAAGTATGTAAATGCGGAGAGCTGTGTCTTATGGGTGACCAGTTGGCGCTCGGGTACTATAACGATGAAGAACGTACAAATAAATCATTTGTGCGCTATAAAGGGATTCCCAGTTATAATGCCAGAATGTATAAAACAGGCGATTTGGTAGAGGTAAGACATGGAAAATTATATTTTATTGGAAGAATTGATAATCAGATTAAACATATGGGGTATCGTATTGAACTAGAAGAGATTGAAAATGCTTTAATAAAGATTCCAGGCGTGAAGCAGTGCGCCGTGATTCATACCGTTTCCCGGAATAATCTGTCCAAGTTGATCGCATTTATAGCAACGGATATGCAAATGGAAGATTTGGGACTGAGGCAGGAACTGAGAAAATATTTACCTGATTATATGATACCTAACAAATTGGAATATATGAGTGAACTTCCTAAAAATGCAAACGGGAAGATAGATAGAAAGAAACTGGAGAATATGCGTTAGATGCTCTATTTTAATGGAAGGACAAACGGGATGTACAAAATACTGCATTTATTTCGGCTTGGAAAGTTTGCAAACGATAACATAAAGTTTATGAATGAAAATTTTAGTAATAATTATCATGAATTTTGGATATATGGTTCAAGAATTAACGCTGAAACAAAATTAGATTTGCATTCATTCAAGAATGTAAAATATGTCAGGAATATAATTGAAAAATTGAGGACAAAAAAGGTATATGATTTTGATAAAATAATTTATCACGGAGTTTTTGAACAGGAAATTATTAACTTTTTTGCAAAAGAGAGAAAACTTTTAAAAAGATTGTACTTATATTTTTGGGGTGGAGATAAATTTTATATTCAAAACAATAAATGGAATAATTTAAAAAAGAAATATGTGATAAGAAATGCACACGGGATAATCAATATTCTTCCAGAAGAAAAAGGGTATATGCAGAAATATTATCATCCTAAAGGCAAATTTTTTTGTGCAAAATATTATGCTGATTACGGATTAATGAAGAGTATTAAAGAACAAAAGCAAGTGGAAAAGGATTATATAGCTATACAAGTTGGACACTCCGCTACATTTACGAATAAACATATACAAATTTTTCATTTATTGTCTAAGTTTAAAGATGAGTCCATAAAAGTATATGTACCATTATCGTATGGAAATAAGAATTATGCACAAAGAGTAATAAAGGAAGGAAAAAAGATATTTGGTGAAAAGTTAATTGCATTAACTGAGTACCTTTGTGAAGACGAATATGATCAATTTTTAAAACATATGGATATTGGTATTTTTGCAATGAACAGGCAACAGGCAATGGGAAATATACAAACATTGTTATATTTTGGTAAAAAAATATATTTGAGAGACAGATCGGTATTAGTACATTATTTTAGAAATGAAAAACATTGTGATATTTGTACAATAAATGAGATTTCCAAGATGGAGTATGAAGACTTTATAAGTTTTTCTGATATATCTAAGAAAAATAATGGGCGCATGATAGAAGCGTTATTAAGAATAGAACCAAGAATAAAAGCATGGAATAAGATATTTAATGACTAATTTGAAGGAGGGAAAAGATGAAAAAGGCAATTATATATGGTTGTGGAAATATTGGAAAGTTTGTTTATGAACATTTTAAGAATCAATATGATATTTTGTTTTTTGTAGATAAGAAGGCAGCAGAAATTAAAAAGTACGGGGGGGGGGGTAAAAGTTTGTGAACCTCAAGTATTAACAGAATATTCAAATGTTACAATTATAGTGGCCAGCATTTGGTATAGGGAAATGTTGGAAGATATGAAGAATATGGGAATTACTAATTCTGATATAGTGGTTTTTAAAATGGGTTTAGAAACAGTACTGCCTAGTGAAATAGAGGATATGCTGGATAAAAGAACAATTAATTTGGGGGCATGGCTGCATCAGCAGGGAAAACTGAATTTAAAAGAGTTGACGTTTATTGCAGGCGGATCTGGTGTATTGGATTATATGTTTTTAAAACAGATTGCTCTAATAAGTGGTTCCAAAGAATATATGGAAGTTGGAACTTACATAGGTGAAAGTATTAATATACTAACTGACTGCTGTAATAAGCTTTATAGTGTAACATTGCCCGAAGAGAGCTTGGAGAATTATTTTGTGCAGTCAAAAAATGCAGATTACCAAGGTAGACTTTCGCATAATGAAAAGATAATACATTATTATACTGACTCTAAGGTGTTTGATTTTTCGAAACATGCTGATTCAGTAGATCTCTATTTTATAGATGGTGATCACAGTTATCAAGGAGTATATAGTGATACTAAAAATATTTTTTCAAACCGGAAAGAACAGTCTATTGTTGTATGGCATGATTTTAAGCTAGGGCAAAATGAATATAGAGCAGAAGTCATCAAGGCAGTATATGATGCACTAGGGAAAGATTTTGATAATGTATATGTAACAAATAATAATGTTTGTGGTATATATATTCCCAAAAACCGAATTCAGGAATTTGATTTTCTTATTTATGAACGTAAATATCAAAAAAATGCACCACTCTATACCTATAATGTACATTTAGAAACAGGGGTCAAAGAAGTTTAAAGAGTAATGCGGCAAGGAGATACTGTATGGAAAATGATTACAAGGCATTTATGTGGAGTGACAACTGGTGTATCGAAGAAAACAGAGCGTGGTTTGTTTCTGGAAAGTATAATATATTATTTTGCTTGGATTTAAGCACGTATCAATGTCAATCGGCAGTTTGTATACCAGAGAAGAATACAAGCACATTTAGATTAACGCCAAACTGCATAAAGGCTGGAAATGATATTTATTGTATGCCGGATCTGGGAAACAGTATATGGATATATCATTTAGACAGGGAGTGTTTTTCAGAGATTCCAATAAATAATTCAGGGAAAGTACGATTAAGTATGTACAATTTCTGGATACATAACAATAAAATATATACTGTATCAAATGGTTTAAAACAAATTATTGAGATTGATATAAAAGAACGACAGATTGAAAGCTATTATAATATCTGTAAAGAGGGAAACATAACAAAAAGTATTAAAAATGGAATGTCTATATATATTTTATCAGGCGTATCGAATGAAATTTATGAGTTTAATCTACTGACAAAAACAACAACAATACATAGTATTCCTGATATAAAAGAAAGATTTTATACGTTTTGCACAGATGGCAGAATCTTCTGTCTAAGTGGTTATAAGAAAGAATTATATGTATGGGATAAAATAGAAAACACTATACAAATAATGGATGATTTTCCAAAAGGCTTCGGTTCTTATAATTTTACAAAAGATACAGACGGAAATGTAGATTGCAGTACAAAGCAGTATGAAATTCCAACCTTTTTATATTCTGTTATAGTGGGCGATAGTTTCTGGTTTATCCCATTTCAGACAAATCAAATTCTGTTTTGGGATAAGGAAAGCAGAGATATTCTGCCATTTGAAATAGATGAAGAAGTGGAAACAAAAGAAAGTCTCTTAGCCAGAGAATCACTTTCATCTAAATATATTGTGGAGTATATACGTGAAGATAGATATTTGGGTTTATTCTCGATAAAGAATAACTATATAGTAGAGATAGATACATTCAATAAGAGTGTAGAAATAATATACTGTACAATAGGAAAGAAATGTCTTAGTGATGTGATTAATATTATATGTGAAAAAAATGTGTTTGATGAAACTTTTAAGCTTCATCAAAATTTATATAAATATATATTATACAGAAAAGAAACAGAGAGAAAGAAAACAGTATTAAACAATATAGGGGATAATATCTATAAAACAATTTGTTTTTCAGACTAAAGGAGATATCAGGTTCATGAAATATGCACTTATTGGCTGTGGACGCATCTCGCCAAACCATATTGCCGCAGCGCGGAATAACGGGCTGGAACTTACAGCAATCTGTGATACCGAAGTATCCTGTATGGCAGATAAAATGCTGAAATTTAAATTAGGCAGCACGGTGAAGCAGTATACAGACTATACAGAAATGATAATAACCGAAACGCCAGAACTCGTTGCAATCTGTACAGAAAGCGGAAAACATGCAGAAATCGCATTGTTTTGTATAGAGCATGGATGCAACTGCATTATAGAGAAGCCAATTGCATTGTCCATAGCGGACGCCGATGCAATTATTGCTACATCAATAAAAAATGACAGTTTATTAGAAGGAGTACAAAGAGAACTTATCATTTTTTATATTTTGCCGTCAAAGAAGTACTAATGCATATCAAAGCAATTCACTGAAATAAGAAATGGTGGGAATTTTGCGATAATGTATTTGAATTCTGTTAGTAATTGAATAACAATATGACAAGAGCGAGTTTTATTCAAATGCTAAGGGATGATGTATACATTGGGGAAGAAATGTATATGTAATATTGTAATTAAATAACAATGAACATGCATCCTATGAAAGTGGCAAGATTCAAAGACAGTTCTATAATTATGTATTAAATCAAAGTATGAAAAATGTAAGTAAGTAATGGGGAATATGGGATTAAAGATTTAAGAAATGATAATTTGAATATATCCGTATGCGAAATTAATAGAAGAAGTGGGGTAAATAGAGGAGTTGTGAAGTTTATGAGATATGCGCTGATTGGTTGTGGAAGGATATCTCCCAATCACATTGTGGCAGCAAAAAATAACGGTCTTGATATTGTTGCAATATGTGATATTAATCTATTAAGTATGGAAGATAAGATACTTAAATTCAAACTTGATAAAAATACAAAACATTACACAGATTATAAGGAAATGATTGAAATAGAAAAACCAGAACTTGTGTCAATCTGTACAGAAAGTGGAAAGCATGCAGAAATTGCTCTATTTTGTATAGAACACAAATGCAACTGTATCATAGAGAAGCCAATTGCGTTGTCTATATCTGATGCGGATGATATTATATCGGCATCAATAAAACATCATGTCAAAGTATGCGCATGTCATCAAAACAGGTTTAATAAATCAGTTCAAATTATAAGAGAAGCGATAGATATGAATCGGTTTGGTAGGTTGTTTTACGGTACGGCACATATTAGGTGGTGTAGAGATCATGAGTATTTTGATAGAGCATCATGGAGAGGAACATGGGCACAGGACGGCGGTGCTCTAATGAATCAGTGTATCCATAATATCGATCTTTTGCGCTGGATGATGGGCAGTGAGATTGATGAAGTTGTGGGGATGACGGACAGGCTTAATCATAGTTACATAGAAGCGGAGGATATGGGAATTGCGCTTATTAAATTTAAAAATGGAAGCTATGGAATCATTGAGGGTACTACAGATATATATCCTAAGAATCTGGAAGAAACCTTATATATATTTGGTGAGAAAGGTACTGTTAAAGCAGGTGGACAGTCAGTGAATGTGATAGAGGAGTGGAGGTTTTCTGATATGCTTGACGATCCTGACACAGTGAAGGAAAGATTCCATGAGAATCCCCCCAATGTATATGGATATGGACATACACCATTATATGCGGATGTGATTAATGCCATACAACAGGACAGGCAGCCATATGTAACAGCTATGGATGGAAAAAAAGCATTGGAGCTTGTTTTGGCAATATATAAGTCGGCAGCGGAGGGATGCAGTGTCAAGCTACCATTGAAAGAGTGTGCAACAATGGATTTTGAAGGAAGGTTTCAATGATGTCATATTTCATACATGAGAGCAGTTATGTTGATGATGATGTTCACATTGGCGAGGGTACTAAAATATGGCATTTCTGTCACATACAATCAGGGGCAACAATAGGTGAAAAATGTTCTTTGGGACAGAATGTAAATATTTCCAATAATGTGAAGATAGGGAATGGTGTAAAGATTCAGAATAATGTATCCGTGTACGAAGGAGTTACTATAGAAAATAAGGTATTTTTAGGGCCATCTTGTGTGTTTACAAATGATCTAACCCCAAGGGCGGAATATCCTAAGGGAAAGCAGAATTATCGTCCCACTTTGATTAAGGAAGGTGCCAGCATAGGTGCGAATGCAACAATTATTTGCGGAGTTACGATAGGTAAATATGCCATGGTAGCGGCAGGGAGTGTTGTAACAAAAGATATTCCAGATTTTTGTTTAGCAGTGGGAGTGCCAGCCAGAAAATACGGTAGGGTTGACGAAAAAGGAAACATAATCGAGAGATTTGAAATAATGACATTTTAGAAAAATATATACATAACTACATTAGGTTTTCTATTGTGATTTTGATGATTTGTTATGGATGGACATAGGAGTTGGAGCAATGGAATTTCGGGATTTAAAACAGCAATACCAATACCATAAAAATAAAATAGATGCGGCAGTACAGAGTGTTATTGATAATGTTGATTTTATAAATGGTAAGCAGGTGAAAATGCTGGAGCACGAACTGGCTGTTTATGTAGGCGTAAAGCATTGTATCGCTTGTGCTAATGGAACAGATGCTTTGCAGCTTGCGCTTATGACTTGGGATATAGGAAAAGGTGATGCTGTATTTGTGCCCGATTTTACATTCTTTTCAAGCGGTGAGGTAGTTCCTTTAGTAGGAGCTACACCAGTGTTTGTAGATATAGACGAGGATACTTACAATATTAGTCCACACAGTCTGGAAAAAGCAATTGAGTATGCGAGGCAAAACACTGATTTAAAACCAAGAGTAGTAATAGCTGTGGATTTATTTGGACAGCCTGCTGATTTTGGGATGATAAGGCAGATAGCAGATAAATACGATCTACTGATTTTGGAGGACGCAGCACAAGGATTTGGAGGTAGAATTGGTACGAAAAAAGCTTGCAGTTTTGGAGACATAGCAATAACGTCCTTTTTTCCAGCAAAACCTTTAGGGTGTTATGGGGATGGAGGAGCAGTTTTTACTGACAATGATAAATGGGCAGAATTGCTTCGGTCATATAGAGTACATGGAAAAGGCAGTGATAAATACGATAATGTACGGATTGGCATGAACTCACGGTTAGATACCATACAAGCGGCAGTCTTGCTTGAAAAATTGAAGTTTTTTGATGATGAGACCGAAAAGTGTAATCGTGTAGCAGATGAATATACAAAATTATTGAGAGATACTGTTAAGATTCCAATAGTGAAAGACAGTATGTATTCAAGCTGGGCACAGTATACAATATGCTTTCAGGATGATGAAAAGCGTAAACAGGCAATGGCATTACTGAAAGAAAGCAATATTCCAACAGCGGTCTATTACAGAAAACCAATGCATCAACAAGAGGCTTTTAGGGATAATGCAGTTAGAATATTAGATTACAGTATTACCGATAAGTTGTGTAAGAGATGCCTGTCATTACCGATGCATCCATATTTGCAAACAGAAGAAATAAAACAAATAACAGATATAGTTAGAAAGATATGTTAAGAACAATATGAAATTTACCTATGATGGATATACAGAACTAATTGAACTCATACGAAAAGAAGACTATCTGATAGCCGATTATAACAATTGGAAACAATGTGAAAAATGTGTCATATTAAGGCATGATGTTGATACTGATTTACAGAAAGCTTTGGAATTAGCTACACTAGAGTATCGAATGGATATTAAAAGTACATATTTTGTGTTGATAACGAGTAATTTTTACAATCCCAATTCAAACAGAAATCGAACGATAATGAAAGAGATACAGAATATGGGACATACGGTTGGCTTGCACTTTGATGAAATGGCATATCCTGATGATGTTGGCAGGGTAGAAGAGATTACGGTACACATTCAAAATGAATTAAAAATGCTGTCAGATATTTTACAAATGGATGTTTATATCTTTTCGTATCATAGGCCAACGAGGAGAATCTTAGATGCTGATATAAGAATACAGGGCGCAATAAACTCCTATAGCGATATTTTCTTTAAACAGTTCAAATATTTGTCAGATTCCAGAATGTATTGGAGAGAACCCGTATTGGATATTATATGTGGGCAGTTATATCAACGTCTGCATATTCTTACACATCCGTTTTGGTATCAGGAAAGGAAGACAGATATGAAAGAGATTATAGAAAATTTTATAAAAGCGGCGTGTATAGAACGATATAAAGACTTAGATGACAATCTTACGAATCTGGACGGGATTATAGGAGGTATCAGGTTATGATGGTGGCAATTCATCAGCCTCATTATTTTCCGTGGCTGGGATATCTGGCAAAAATGGCGAGTGTGGATAAATTCATTTTGATGGATACAGTTCAACTTGAGAAAAGATCATATATGCTTCGGAACAGGATAATTGATCCGGATGGAGAGATAAGATATTTGAATATTTCCTGTGAAAAGAAGAATCATTTTTGTCAGGAATATAGGAATATTGAAATAAAGGACTTCGAAGTATGGACAAATAGGCAGAAAGGCATTCTTATTAGTGCATACAAAAAGTGTCAGTGGTTTGATGAGGTATGGAATACGATAGCCCCTATTTTTAGAGAGGAACATGAATATCTTTGTGACGTTACTGTACATAGCCTAAACATATTAAGAGAGCTATTTGGGATAGAAACACCATTAATTTTGCAAAGTGATATAGAAATTGACAACAGTCTGAAAAAAGGGCAGCTCATATTAGGGCTCTGCAAAGCAGTTGGTGCCGATACCTATTATGCTGGAAGAGGTGCCAGTATGCAGTACTTAAGTACTGAGGAATGTGAAAAAGAAGGTATCCATGTAAAATTTCAGGATTTTCGGCATCCAGTATATGCCCAAATAGGAAATCATTCATTTGTACCAGGATTGTCGGCATTGGATCTGTTATTTAATAATGGGATTAAAGTATCAAGAAAAATATTTTGGGAAGCTATGAAAAGGGGATAGATATGGGGATTTGGACGGAGTTTGAAAATACGGTAGATAGAATGTTTCGATTTGTAAATGGCAAGCAAGTGGTACTATGGGGATATGAAAGAAGCGGTTGGTTTATAGAGCATCTATTTAAAAGAAATAACAAACAGATTGAATGCATAATAGATGATAGTTGCACTATAAGTTTTAAACTGCATCTTTCTTGATCATTTATTCTAAGAGAGATGGATAAAGAAACAGTTGCTGTTTTATTGACTTTTGAAGAAGATAAGAAGGTAAAAAGTTTTTTGGAAGGTTTAGGTTATATTGAAGGAAAGAATTTTATATTTTTAAGAAAGCTGTTTTATGGTGACAATACGAAAAGAAACTTATCTTACTATGATTGGTTGGAGTATAAATATGATGTAGATATTATTAACGCGAAAGGTGGTAATGAAATTATTAAACCTAATGATGACAGTAGAAATTATGCAGCAGGTATGGATTATCCGCTTATAGATGTATTGGATAATTTTGAGTTTAATGCAAATGATGCATTTTTTGACTTCGGAAGCGGAAAAGGAAATATATTCCCTTTATTCACAACAAGAATAGGGAGGGGTATTTGCAAATTTGGAGGCGTAGAATATGATCCGGAATTATTTCAGATTGCATGTAATAATTTGAAAAAGTTTGGATTTGATATAAATGGACTAATAAAAAAAGATGCGTCTTTAGTAACATGGGAATTGGATGATTATAACTATTTTTTTATTCAAAATTCTTTTGAAGGAAAGACTTTTGATAAAGTAATTCAGAATATTCAGGAAAGTCATGATAGAAAAAAAAGGGAAATTGTTCTAATTTATGCAGGAACATTTTGTCATGTTAATGTTAAAAAAAACAGCAATTTTAAGTTGTCAAAAATAATTAATACAGATTATTGGATCAGGAATGTAAATGTATATTTTTTGCCGGATAGATAATGAGTGATACAGGAGGAATAGGTAGTTATATGGGAATTTGGACAGAATTAGATAAATTCATTGAGAAAATGTTTTATCTTACCAATGGGAAACAGGTGGTGCTTTGGGGATATGGTCTGAGTGGTTTTTTTATTCAGCATTTGTTTTCCAGGGCAAATAGAAAAATAGAGTATATAGTTGATGACAATTCAATGAATCCTAAGATTCCAATTATGCGTTCTTGTGAGATGAGTGATATAACTCCTGATATATATATGATAATTTTATCAGAAGAACGTGACATTGAGAAGGAAAGATTTCTGTCAGAACGTGGGTTTATAGAAGGATATCATTATATATATGCGAGAAAGTATCTGTATATAGATATAGGCAGTCAAGATCTGTGGAAAAATATTTCATATTATGAATATTTGGAAAATAAGTTTGATGCAGATATCGTGGAACGAAAGTTTGTGGATAAAATGGAGAATCCTAAAAAGGATGCGCTCAATTATTCTCCGGGTATGGGATATCCGCTTATGGATGTGCTGGACAATTTTGTATTTAGGTCAGAAGATGCAGTATTTGATTTTGGCTGCGGAAAAGGCGGAGCGTTGCTTCTTTTCCAGAAAAGTGGAGTTCAAAAATTAGCAGGAGTTGAATATGACAAACCATTGTATGATATATTGCTTGATAATTATAGGAAGATGGGGCTGTCTGCTGAAAATATAATAAATGGGGATGCTGCACTTATAAGGAGTGAATTGGATGATTATAATTACTTTTTTATGTATAACCCATTTCAAGGCGAGACGTTTCGGCAAGTTATAGATAATATTGAGCAAAGCTGGAAGAAAAAAAAGCGACACATTACATTTATTTATTCTGGTCCATATTGTCATAAAGAAGTGGTGGCACATGGGATATTTAAGTTATCCAAGCAAATATATACAGACTATTCTATTAGGAATGTAAATATATATACCATAGAAGGATAATAATTAAGGAATTGCAAAAATATAAAACTATTGGAGAGGTTCAAAAAGTATTTAACTTGTAGGAAGAAAAATATGAATTATGTAGTTATGCATATTGTGGGAAATAGACCACAATTCATAAAACTTGCCCCAATTTCACGGGAAATAAGAAAAAGAGGTTATAAAGAAGTTATCATTCATACAGGTCAACACTTTGATGAGAACATGTCAGATGTATTTTTTGAAGAATTGGATATTCCAAAGCCAGACGAAAATCTTCATGTATCTGGTGGTAGTCATTCGGAAATGACAGCTAGAATTATGTTGGCATTAGAGCCTGTTGTGATAAAGTATAATCCTCAGATTGTACTTGTATATGGTGATACTAACTCTACATTATCAGCAGCTTTGGTAGTCTGTAAATTGAATATTCCAATTGTACATGTTGAAGCGGGAATTAGAACAGGAATATATGAAAATCCGGAAGAGGTTAATCGAATTTTGATAGATCATGTTTCAGAGTTGGCATGTACACCAGATAGAGAATCATTGGAAAACTTGAGAAAAGAAGGATTAAGGAAAAAAAGTTATTTTACTGGTGATGTAATGTATGATGCGTTTTGTTATTACAAAAATAAGGTTGATATGGAAGGTGTTATGAAAAAATATGGAATTAAAAGTAAAGAATATATTCTTATGACATGGCACCGACAAGAAAATACATCAGATTTTGGTAGGATGAACCAGATACTTGATTTGGTAGAGAGTATAAAAAAACCAATAATATGTCCAATGCATCCAAGAACATATAAAAAGTTGGAAGAGTATGATTTAGTTAACAGGGCAAAGGGTATAAGCAGATTTATAATAGTGCAGCCAGTGGGGTATTTGGAAATGATAGCTTTGTCATCAAGTAGTCGTATGATTATAACGGATTCAGGAGGATTGTCTAAAGAATCTTATTTTGCAAATGTAAAGTGTTTGTATATGTTGGATATAATTGTATGGCCAGATTTGCAAAAAATTGGCTGGATAAAAAATATGTCGCAAAACAACAAAGAAAATGTAGATATGGTTAACGAAATATTTAGCTTAAAGTTGCAGATAAGCGGAGATAACAGTAAATTATTTTACGGTGACGGATATACAGCAGGTAAAATTGTGGATTTGATAGAGGGATATTTTTATAATAATTTAAATAATAGGACTGATATATTGTATTGACCATGTAAAGTGGGAGGATTTATGGAAAGCAAAGATGAGTTAATTGATGTTTATGGATATCAAACAGAAGTATATACAAAAAGTTATAATATGATGGGACGATTGTTGGATAATAATTTTGTAAAAAGGGAAGTTAAACGAAGGGAATGGTCTGATATATATATATACGGGGGTGGATATTTAGGAATACAATTATACAGAGTAATTAGTCCACTTGTCAATGTATTGTCATTAGTTGATAAAAAGGGAAAATTGCTTATTAATAATATAAATGATATACCAGTTATGGATATGAGTACTTTACGAGGTCTTTATGAAAACCAGCCAGTGGTTATTACACCATTAAGATTTTACAGGGAAATCTATCATGACTTAAAAGAGTTTGTGGCAGAAGATAAAATCATATTTTTGGAAGATTTTGGGGGAAAATGATGTTATTTTATATTACATTTATTGAATTTAAAGCTTTTTTTGCTCAAGGAGTACATAGGAAAATACAAGGTCAAGTAAGTTCAATGGAGAGAGAACTCGGTAAAATTTTTTATACAGGTTGGTCTTATCCAAAGGCAGTTTTAATGAGGGAAGGAGAAGTTATTGAAACGGAACCAGCTGTTACAAGAAAAGATTATATTGATGTTTTAATAACTTGGTTTCAAAAATATAAGGTAACACAAACATATATTAGATATTCCAGTACAAATAAGTGGTTTATGGATTTACTTAAATATCAATATGAACATGGGATAAAAAGTGTTTTGGAGATTACAACTTATCCATATGATATTGATGCAATGGAGGGGATAGTTAAATTAGAGACCCTTAGTTATATTAATGAAGTAAACAAATACATTAATAGAATTGCGACGTATTCTAGTCACCATGAAATATGGGGATTGCCGTGCTTTAATTTAGTGAATGGAATAAATATAAAAGAGCATCCGATTAGTAATAAAAAGAATGAAAATAAAAAAATTGTTTTCATTGCAGTCAGTACTATGCAATATTGGCATGGTTATGAGCGAATTTTAAAAGGGATGTATTTGTATTATAAAGATGGGGGTACATATGACTTAAAACTTAAATTAATTGGTAGTGGTCCAGAGGAAGATTATTATAAGGAATTAGTTGAAAAGTATTATCTTCAGTCGCGGGTAGAGTTTTTGGGTAGGATTGAAGTATTTGAGAAAGAGAAATTGGATTTGCAGTATAATTTATCAGATATGGCGGTAGGATCATTAGGATTTTATAAGGCACTGGAGGCTCAGGAGGGTTCTCCTATAAAAGGTTCTGAATACTGTGCAAGGGGCATTCCATTTATGTGTGGATATCGTGATTTGCGTTTTCCTTCTGATTGGGAGTTTATGTTAAATGTTTCCAATAATTCAGAATCAATTGATATGAATCGTGTAATTGATTTTTATGAAAAAGTAACATTGAAGGAGAATTATAAGGAGTTAATGAGGGATTATGCAGAAAAACATCTGACATGGGATAAGATTATGGATCCAGTGGTGAGCTACTATGTTGGATAGAGGAATGGGGGAAAATTAATGCAAAAAGACTTTATGTTGGATACATGGGAAGACGTAAAAAAAAGAGTTGGTGGAAAAAAAGTTTTTTTATTTGGTGCGGGGTATATAGGACATTGTGTATGGAAAAATATATGTGATTACAATTCACCGTGGAATATAATAGGTTTTTTAGACAATGATCTAAGCAAACAGAATAAGAAATTTGAAGGGCTTAATGTTTTCTCCCCAAATATATTGAATGATTATACTTCGGATGAAGTCTTGGTATTGATTTGTTGTTTGTGTACAGCTCAAATATCGAAACAATTGTATAAGATGGGAATAAGAAATTATTATTCAGTATATCATTTGGATATGCCTGAAGAATTAAGAACTACTTGTGTTCAAACTGACATAGATGTTCAAGATATAGAGTGGCTTGTGAATCGTGTTGAAGATGATCAATCAAGAGAATTAGTGAAAAGAATAGTAGACAAGAGAAAGGTTGGTTTTTTTGATTATACAGATTTACGAGAAAATGGGAGTGAATATTTCATAGATGATTTCTTTAATAAGGAAAATGATGAGGTATTTGTGGATGGTGGTGGATATGATGGAGATACTATTGAAGAATTTATAGAATGGACCAAAAATAGATATAAAAAAATTTATTCTTTTGAGCCACAAAAGGATAAAGCAGAATTAATAAGAAATAAACTTTGGAGATATGATGGGAAAGTAGAATTGTTTGAGAAAGGGTTATATGATTCTGCTACAGAACTTTCTTTTTGTGATGGTAATAAGGTATTATCAGGTAAAATTGGTGAAGAAGGTGCAACTTCCAAAATACAAACTATAGATATTGATTCAGCCATAAAGGAAAGAGTAACTTTTATTAAAATGGATATAGAAGGAGCAGAACTTAATGCTTTAATGGGAGCAAAGGAAACAATTTTAAAATATAGACCCAAGCTTGCAATATGTCTGTATCATAAACCAATGGATATGTGGCAGATACCAAGATATATAGATTCTCTTGTTCCAGAATATAAATTTCATATTCGGCATTTTGGTGTTAGATATGCAGGAACAATATTATATTGCAATGTATAGCAATAGTACATAAGGAGATGTTCATGAGTTGGAAATTCAGAATGTTGACATATAGTATTTTACAAAGGTTAATTGGGTTTCATAGATGGCATGTATTACCTATGGAACAAAGACCATACTGTTTGGAAATAATAAAGTCATGTAATAAAATTTTGGAGATGGACACAGATGTATTAGATGGTAAAGTTATTGAGGTCGGTTGCGGATTAGGAGACATTTTGGCGAATATTATTAAAGTGAAAAAGGAGAACAAACTTGGATATGATATTGATACAAAAGTAATCAAAGCAGCAAGGATTGTTCATCCAGGTATTCGTTTTATAGTGGGAGAATTTGCACCAAATATCAGGGATGAAAAAATTTCAATTTTAATTACGGTAAATTTTCTTTATTCCTTAGATTGTGGAAAGGTTGAGAGGGATTACCGGAAATTGATTGAGAATAATGATATTAAATATATTGTTACAGAGGAAATGCATCCATCTACGAATAATTATCCATATAGTCACAATTTCAATACTATTTTAGAAAATAAATATAAGTTAGTTCGGAAAAGGTGTTTTGCTGCGAATGAGCATTCAAGGAGACATATTCTTTATTATAAAAAGGTAAAACTAATGGATTAGGTGTGAATATGAATAGATATTTTATTATAACCGTTGATACGGAGGGAGATAATTTATGGAAACCAGTTATCCAATCATATGGAATGAGAAAGATTACTGTAAAAAATGCAGACTATATAGAACGGTTTCAATTTTTATGTGAAAAATATCATTTTATTCCAACTTATCTTGTGGATTATGAAATGGCAAATGCTGAATTTTTTGCAGGGATGGCAAAGGAGCGATTAGAAGATGGCAAATGTGAAATCGGTATGCATATGCATGCGTGGAATACACCGCCGATTTTTGAGTTAAAGTATAAAAGAGGATGCGGTAATCCTTATGCATGTGAATATTCGCATGAAATTATGTGGGAAAAATTAAAATTAATAACAGATTTATTACAAAAGAGGTTTGGAGTACAGCCTGTAAGTCACAGAGGGGGAAGATGGTATATTGATCCTTGGTATATTCGAATGTTGCGAAAATTGGGCTATAGAGTTGACTGTAGTGTAACACCCGGCGTAAGTTGGAAAGAAAGTATAGGATATGAATGTGGTGGAAATGATTATACAGAATATCCACATAAATCTTATTATATGAAGGGAAAGTATTTATATAAAGAGCAATCATCAGGAATTTTAGAGGTGCCGCCAACAATAATAGATTATCCATTTATAGATAAAATCAATGAGTTATTTAAGAAACCGTCAAACTATAGAGCAATTATGTCACAGAAAATTTGGTTAAGGCCAAATGGAAAGAATTTGCAGGATATGTTAAAACTTGTCAAGTACTGTGAGAAAAAAAAATATGATTACTTGGAATTTATGATACACTCGTCAGAACTTATGCCGGGAGGGAGTCCTATATTTAGAAACGAATGCAGTATAAAGAAATTGTATAACCATTTAGAAATTATATTTGAAAGGATAGAAGAGTCATATAAAGGGATTTCGTTGAGTGATTACGCAAAGGAAAGGTATAGAGGATGAGAAAAAGAGTAGCAATTATTGTGTGGAGTTTATATGGCGGTGGCATGGAGCGTGTTGCAGCACAGTTAAGTATCATGCTTTCAGATTGTGGTTATGATGTTTGTTTTTTTGTAGGTTGTTTTGATAAAAGAAGAGTGTATAAGCACAAAGGAAATGTTATTGTGTTACCATTCATTTTTTGGCATAACGGGCAAACAAAGGTAAAAGAGTTATCAGTATTATTATATAATGCTTATCAGTTAAGGACAGCGAAAAAAGAAAATAAAATAGATATTACAATTAGTTTTGCACCTGAAATGAATATGGTCAATATAATTTCGGGCACTAAGGATAAAAAAATATTAACGATACATAGTTGCCTTTCTGCAAGACAGGATTTGAAAGGATTGTATTATAAGCGCAAATTATATAGGTTATATAATTATGCATATAAAGTGATCGCAGTAAGCAAATGGTGTAAAAAAGATCTGATTTGCCATTACGGAATCAATAAAGATAAGATTAATGTAATATACAATCCTGTCGAAAACAGATGTAATCAATATATACAATCGGTTAAAGAGAATGTAGTTCTGGTTGTTGGAAGAATGCATGATATAAAACAGCAATGGCATATAATAAGGGCATTTAAAATGGTAGTGAGTGAAGTGCCAGATGCGAAGCTGATTGTTGCAGGACACGGAGAGAATATGAAATATCTTAATAGACTGTGTTCTGGAATGAAGATGGATAGCAATGTGGTTTTTCTGGGATTTATTAATGAAATCGATAAGTTATATCAACAGGCGAAATGTGTCGTATTTAGTTCTGCGTCAGAGGCTTTTCCATGCTCTGTTATTGAGGCAATATCTAATGGTGTTCCTGTAGTAGCGTCAGATTGTCCGGGTGGGATAAGGGAGATATTGACAGAAAATATGAAGCAGACTCATCAGATTGATAAAGCAGTTATTGTAAAAGGGGGCATCTTGACACCAAAGTTAGATGGAGTCAAATATGATGCAAATAATCCGCTTACAAAAGCAGAGTGTGAACTGGCAAAGGGGATTATATATCTTTTGAAAGATGAAACAAGGCGTCTTGAAATTGCTGAAAATTGCGTGAAAATTAGTAAATCATTTGCTTGGAAGGAAATTAGAAAAGAATGGGTGAAACTTATGCAAAGTGTTTTGTAATGGAGATAAGGATATTGAGATTATGAAAGATAAAGAAAATATTAATAAGATAATCATAATCGGTGCTGGCACGACAACACATAATCTAATAGAATATATGAAAAAACTTGAAAGAAGATTCAGCGATACTTTTTTTCTGTGTCTGGACAACAATAGCTTATTGTGGGGCACGAGATTAGATGGGGTTGTGGTCAGTCCAGTAGATGAGATACAAAAGTACCCTGATGCAGATATTGTCATTTCCAGTATATATGAAGGTGATATACGAAAGCAACTGGAAAAGATGAATATCAATAATTTTATAATGAATTATGTTGACTATAAGCGGATGATTTTTGTTGATTATCAGACAAAAAAATATAATGCCATGCATCATGATATTAAAAAAAGAAGAAAAGAGAAAATCAAAGAATTAACTGTGTATACTGTGATTTTTGATAAATATGATTTGTTGAGAGAAATTATCTATCCTGACAACAATATTAGATACATATGCTTTACTGATGATAAGACACTGCATTCAGATACGTGGGAGATTCGGCAGATTGATCGGAAATTTTCGGATCCTGTTATAGAATCACGTTGGTATAAAATGATGCCTCATCTTTTTATTGACACAAAGTACAGTTTATACATTGATGCTACAGTTCAGTTTAAAAAGTCACCGCTGGAGTTTATGAACCAGTATTTTGATAAGGGAGATATGCTGTTTATACCCCATGAGGCAAGAGATTGTATCTATAAGGAAATGGCTGTTTGTATTCTTGAGAATAAGGAGTTTCTACACAGGCTTGTGCGACAAGTAGATAAATATAGTGAAAGCAATTGTCCAGAGCATTCAGGGCTATTTTGGGGAGGGATTATAGGACGAAGCCATTTTGAGAAAGAAATCATAGAATTCAATAATGAATGGTGGGAGCATTTCAAACAATATAGTAGAAGAGATCAAATAAGTTTAGGGTATTTAATATGGAAAAATGATATGGAAATTTCCCTGGCAAATATAAATTTATGTAATAATAGTTGGTTTAATGTCAATGAAAGGCATGAAAGTGAGAGGAAAAGATTATGAAAGTAGTTTTATTTGGTGCTGGGGAGATTGGAAGAAGAATACTGGAAAAATCAACATATGATGTTATGGCAGTAATCGATAATAACCCAGAGATCCAAGGCACACAGATATATGGAAAACCAGTTATTGAATTAGATCAGTATAAAAATTCATATTGCCAGTATAAAATTATTATTTCCGCCTGTAAGACAGACGAAATTGCACAGCAGTTATATATGAATGGAATTTTTGATTTTTCTGTAGCTCCTGAAATATATGAAGATGCTGATGTTGCACGAGATGAAAAGATCGCTCATGGAAATTGGATTGATTATCTGGTTGAACTTTGTGATAAACCGGGAATGCGGGTACTGGAAGTAGGTTCAAGAAATGTTACAGGTGATTTATACAGAGAGAAATTTCATTATGCGTCTTATACAGGATTTGATTATTATAAAGGTGAAAATGTGGATGTGGTTGGTGATGCGCATAAATTAAGCAGTTATTTCCATGATGAATTTGATTTAATCTTTTCTAGTGCAGTGTTTGAACATCTTGCAATGCCGTGGAGAGCATCAATAGAAATAATCAAGCTTCTGAAAAAGGGTGGATATGTTTTTATTGAAACACATTATTCTTTTTCAAGTCATGAAAGACCCTGGCACTTTTTTCAATTTAGTGAGAACGCGTTAGACGTGCTTTTCCCTAATAAATTTGGAATGCAGTGCATAAAGAAAGGCTGTAGTAACCTGATCGAGGGTAAATTCTCAATTGATGCGTCAGAGTATCTACAGGGGCAAAGAGTCAGCGGACTGTATTGTCATTCTGAATATCTTGGCCAGAAAGTAAACGTTGTGAATGAAGATGAACTTGATTGGTCGCATGTTTCGCTGGAGGATATCAGAAAAGGAACGGAATATCCTAAGTGTAAATATAGTGGAGAGTAGAAAATGAAACGTATATGTATATATGTTACATACGATCCAGAGAATATTGCAGATAATTACATTGGCGGCCTGCTGCACGAGTTGAGAAAGGCAGTTGCCTGTTTGGTTGTTGTGTGTAATTACGAGTATATATTGGCTGGTATTGAGAATATCCAGCCATATGCAGATAAAATTTATTACCGCAGTAATATGGGATTTGATGCAGGAGCATATAAGGATGCGATCTGCAATTATATAGGTTGGAACGAGATAGACAGGTATGATGAACTTCTGTTGATTAATGATTCATTTTATGGTCCGCTGCATCCTTTTGAAAATATGTTTCATGTGATGGAAAAAGTGAACACGGATTATTGGGGAATGACAAGGTCGCCCGCAGGAAAGTCTGGTAATGGGGACATTTATAGTGAGCATGTACAAAGCTATTTTATTGCATTTAGGAAAAAAATATTGCAGAGTAATGGTTTCAGACAGTTCTGGACAAAGATGGAGTACCCAAAGTCGTATGTGCAGGCAGTGGCTTCATTTGAGCTTTCAATCAATAATTATTTAGAAGGGCGTGGGTTTATTGGAACTGCATTTATGGATATATGTCCATTTCAATGTACTGTAATGGAAAATGAAAACCCATATATGTTATATCCTTTGGAATTGATTCGTGATGCAGAGATTCCTGTGTTTAAAAGGAAGAGTCTGAGTATAGGAAACAAAGGATTCAAAAACGCTTTGGATGCATTGCGGTTTATAGAGAATGAGCGCTTTTATGATGTTAATCTTATTATAAATCATTTAATGCGAATCAATAAATTGACAAAAGACAGGGAAGTAATTAATTTTTCAGCACTGGATAAATTTTACATAGAACACTCAAGAATATTTTTTTATGGAGCAGGACTTTGCGCAAAGAATCTGGCAGAATATTTTAAATATAGGGGATGGATATTTGAGTCGTTTTTAGTAACAAATGTCGAAAACCAGTCAGAAAACTGTACTGCATTTGAGGAAGCTGAGATAAGCGGTACAGATGGCATTATTATTGCAGTGTTAGATGAAACAGCGGTGTTAGAGATTTTAGAAATAGTCCGAAATCGTTTGAACAAGAGCCAGATATTTTGTCTGGATAAAGATATTTAATATTGGAAACCGAAAAGAGAGGCTTGTTTAAATATATATGAGAGATGGGCATTATGTATAAAAAAGCAGATGTGGCAGTCGTCATACCTTTGTACAGGGACTATATAGAACCCTTGGAAAGAATTTCTCTTAATCAGGTAGAGCATATTTTAAAGGAATACACTATTATATTTGTTATGCCTGAGGGGATGGCTTTTCATGAAGGGGACAAGTATAGGAAAGAATATTTTGAAAAAGAACATTTTGTTAGTATTAAGGCATATAATGACCTTCTTCTAAAAACAAAATTTTATGAGCGCTTTACGGAGTTTCAATATATTTTAATATACCAGCTTGACGCTTTCGTATTTGAGGATAGGCTTATGTATTTCTGTGATCTGCAGTATGATTACATAGGTGCGCCATGGCTTAGCGGTGTGCAGGAATATTTAGACAGCCAGCATACAGTGTGGCATGTTGGAAACGGTGGTTTTTCATTGCGAAATGTATCAAAATGTATCAATCTCTTAAAACAAAGGGCTGTTTCAAAAAATTGCGAAATAAATGAGGATGTATATTTTTCGTCAGGAAATTCCGATGATTTTAGGGTTGCGCCAATAAAAGTTGCTTTAGAGTTTGCATTTGAAATGGAAGTAAAAAAATGTTTTGAATTAAACGAAAGAAGATGTCCTTTTGGATGCCATGCATGGGAAAGATTTGACATAAAATTCTGGAAACCCTATATTGAAAAATTTGGATATGAGATTGAGCGTGAATACCTGTCTGCGGGAAATTTCGATGCTGAACATGAAATTTCTTACATGAAGAAAAAGGAAGAAAACTTTTTCTGGAAAAAAATATTTAATATTGATACTTTTGAAAAAACAATGTGTGAAATTCAGGGAAAGATATATATATGGGGTGCAGGTAAACGTGGGCAGCTTTTTGAGAAAATAGTTAGAGAGTCTCATATACACATAGAAGGCTATTTAGACAGTAATGAAATGCTGACAGGGTGTTGTATTGGCACACAGAAAATCGTATCTAATGAGGAGTTTGAAAGGAATAGAAACAGTGCATATGTCATTATAGCCTTGGATCAATACAGGGATGAAGTGGCATTACAATTGGAACAGAAAGGTTTTCGATATAGGCGGAATTATTTGTTCTATACAGATATTTTTAAGAGGATGACAGATAATTATTTTAGCTGCTTAGTAATTAAAGAAATAATATGATTATTGTTTGAATTGGTAATTATAAAGATGTTCAAAATCTGAAAGGAGAAGGGAATAATGAAAAATAAAGTGATTTCAGTATTATCAGCATTAACAGGAGTAGCTCTTGGAGCTGGCATAGTGGGAAAAGTGACAGGCAAGTCATTAAATAAAGTAAGGAGTATGTCGGATAAACATTTTGCACTATTCCAGATGATGAATCAGTGGGTTAAAGTAAAGCAGGAGGGGAAAAACCTTGCCTTATATTTTGAAAAGAATGAATACAAGAAGATTGCTATTTATGGTATGAGTTATGCAGGTGAAACCCTTATGGATGAGCTTAAGGATACTGGCGTAATCGTTGCATATGCCATTGACAAAAATGCGGATTCTATTTATGCGGACGTTGATGTTATGTCAATGGATGATGAGCTGGAATCAGTGGATGCAGTAGTGGTGACTGCCATTACATTTTTCGATGAAATAGAGGAAAATTTGTCAGAGAAGATGGACTGCCCGATTATTTCACTGGAAGATATTTTGTATGAGGTATAATTGATTAACGGTTATTAGGATGTGTTATTGAGAGTAATAGGAAGGAGCCGGCAGAATGTGATGAATATAAAAGTAGAAGACATTATGGATACTATTACAAAGGATATGGATAGTACCAGTATTGCTCAAAAGTATTTAGCAACTTCTTATTATATAAAACAAATAAAGAAGTATGCATCATTCCATGATATTGTGATTTTTGGGGCATCTGAGATAGGCAGGCAGTTATATTTTATGCTGAAAAAAGAAAACATTACATTTGTTCGGGCATATTGTGATAACGATGATGGAAAACAGGGGATTATAATGGATGGCATACAGATTATGAATCCAAATGATGCTGTGAGAAAATATCCAGATGCCGTTTTTATTATAATATCTATGCTGTATGCAGATGAAATGATGAATCAGTTAGTATTGCTGGGAGTACCAGCAACTCATATTTCTTTTTTTGATATACATCATAGTGGGATAGGGGACTAGAAATGGAACATAAAATTGCATTTGTTATTCAAAGATATGGAGCAAATTTTAGCGGTGGTGCTGAATACCATTGCAGGCAATTGGCATTACACTTAAAAAATAATTATAAAATAGAAGTTTTGACTACGTGTTCAAAGTCGGCAGTACCCTTTGATAATTACTTTAATGCAGGAAGAGAAGATGATGCAGGTGTAGATGTAATGCGTTTTAGAGTAAGCGATTTACGCAGTCAGGAGCCTGACGAGGTGCTAAAGCGGATTGATGAATTAAATATAGAACATGATTTTCAATTGATTAAAAAAAGGGGACCATATTGTCCTGACTTAATAAGATACTTAATCAATAATCATGGAAAATATCAGGTAGTTATTTTTATAACAAGTTTATTCTATACAACAGTAGCGGGCATTTTGCTCGGATTTGATAATGCAATCTTGTTGCCGACAGCACATGATGAACCGGACATGTATAGGCATCTTTATGATATAGTTTTTAGTGTTCCCAGAGGTATCTTTTTTAATTCTATTGATGAAAAGCAGTTTATAGAGACCAGATTTCCAAGGGTAAAAAAGATCCCATCATTTACTACATGTGTTGGCATTAATGAATTTCAATTTAAAGGACATAAAAAAGAGAATTATTTACTGTATATAGGAAGAATATGTAGTGGCAAAGGTTGTAATCGTCTTGCACATTATTTTAGACAGTATAAAAAAATGCATCCTTCTGATTTAAAATTATATATGGCAGGAAGTATAGAAAACGGATACAAAGAGGAATATTGTGAGGATATTAAATATTTGGGATTTATAACAGAAGATGAAAAGAACCGAATGTTAGAGCAGGCATTACTGTTTATGATTCCATCTAAATATGAAAGTCTTTCACTGGTTTTGTTAGAAAGTCTGGCAGCAGGTACGCCTGTCATTGTCAATGGAGACTGCAATGTATTAAGAGGGCAGTGTGTGAGAAGCAATGCAGGTTTATTTTATTCAAGCTACTTGGAGTTTGAGGCAGTGTTGGATTATATGTTATCTCACAAAGAAATATATGAACAGATGTGCAGGAACGGGATTGAATTTGTAAAAAATGAGTATAACTGGGATAGTGTAATTGATAATATTAACAAATTCATTACACATATCTGATGGCGATAAAAAATTGAAATAATGGAATATAGTAAAAACATTATATAGGGAGATTTGATGAAAAATACAAATTCATACGACCAGTTATTTAGTATAATAGATGGTTGTGTAAAAGGGATATCATACCAGCAGATGCAGCATAATAAAAATATGATAGTAGTTTCTGTTATAGAAGAAACAAGGTTTCAGAAATTCATTGAAGGTCTGACCGAGTGTAATCCACATATCAGTTTGACTATCATAGCACAGGATTACATGGAAAATGCGTTTCGTGATACATATGGCGACAGATATAGAGTAGTAGGATGGAAAGGCAGATATACAACAGATATAATTAATAAGCTCAGTGAAGAAATAGATATTGCGTCAATAGATGGGTTTGCGTTTTTTACGGATTTGCCAATTAACCTGCGTGATAATAATTTTATGCAGATTGCAGAATTGTTAAAGAATACAGGAAGCGTTAATATTTATAGCTCAACAATTGGGAATGATCTGTATGAATATAGGAATATTTCTTTATACAGGCAGGCACTGAGACTGTTTGTAGATATTAATAAAACAATAGATTTGTTTTTGAATAAGGATGATCAGGGTGGCGACATATGAAAATTGGAATACTATCTCAAAATAAAGAAACTAACATTACAGGTATTAATCGTGTGACAATAGGACTGATGACGGAACTATTAAAAATAGACAGAGATAATAAATATTTCTTTTTGGGAAGAACAGACTGGATGGACTTTGATATAGAAAGTATTCCGATAATTCCAGATGCAGGAAAAGAGATCCTGCTGAATTATACACTAACATCATATCCATTGGATATAGTGCATTCACATTATCGCCCATTTCATTTAAATCCTAATGTTCCATGTGGAAAGATTTTGACAATACATGATCTGATACCGCTTTTGTATCCCGAATGGTATAAAAGTCAATATGAATATTTTGATACTGCGATTCGGAAAAGTGCAGAAGAGGCGGATATCATAGTAGCGGTATCTGAATATACCAAGAAGGATATAGTAGAACATTATGGTATTGGTGAAGATAAAGTGAAAGTTGTTTATAATGGTCTTTATCCTTCAAAGTTATTCAGCAAAGATGTAAAAGGAAGTGCATTACAGGAATTGGAAAGTGAGAATTTTATCCTGTCTGTTTCGGGAGTCGGTCCTCATAAGAATCAGGTGGGACTGGTCGAAGCATTTCTTTTGTATAAGAGTAAACATACTGATTCCGATATTAAATTAGTATTGACGGGGCCTGTTCGAAGATATCAGGTAATTCGTGATATAGTGGAAAAACATCCAGATGTATCTTCAAACGTAATTCTTACAGGGTTTGTGAGTGATGAAGAATTGGTATGGTTATATAGAAAATCATTGGCATTTATATATGTTTCATATTATGAAGGGTTTGGTATTCCTGTCTTAGAGGCTTTATCAGTAGGCAAAGCAGTAATTTGTTCAAATACAACATCAATGCCAGAAGTTGGCGGAGATGCTGTGGCTTATTGCAATCCACATGAAGTAGAGTCAGTGTCAGATGCAATAAGTCGAGTGGTTAATAATGAAAAATATCGGCATGAACTGGAAAAAAAGGCAGTTATACAGGCTGAAAAGTTCTCATATATAAAGTCAGCAGAGAAATTGCTTGAAATATACAAAACATTTGAAAAGTGATAAGGGAGAATATTCAAATGAAGAGAATTTTACATATGACCCCGCCGGAAATAAACAATGGTGTATACAAGTATCTGTTTAATCACATGAAGTATATTAACCAGAGTGAATATCAGTTTGAGTTTCTTACCAGAAATAAAGAAGATTTAATGAAATCAAAAGAATTTCATGAATATCATTTTCCCATATGGTCTTTTACAAATACAGAACGAAATGGAAGAGAAGGGCTGCGGAAGGAGATTGTCAGAATTTTGGATAATGGATTTGACGCAGTTCATCTCCATACTAGTATTTGGAGAGGGTTTCTAATTGAGGAGATCGCGATGGAAGTAGGTATTCCACAAGTGATCGTGCATTCTCATAGTACAGGTGTTGATTTCGTATCTGCGGAAGACAGGAAGCGGCTTCTGAAAATCCATGAAGAATATAAAAGGCAGTTTGATATGAGGATGGCAACAGATGTCTGTGCATGTTCAAAGATGGCAGGAGAGTGGCTTTTTGGAAAACAAATACCAAGAGATCAGATCAAGATTCTTCCCAATGCAATTGATGTTGAGCAGTATCATTTTAATCCTGAAATAAGAAAACTCATGCGTAACAGGATGGGAGTAGAAGACAGGATTGTAATAGGAAATATTGGCAGATATTCATATCAGAAGAATCAAGAATTTTTGATTAGGGCGTTTGTAAAAGCGTGGCAAAAAAGAAACAGTCTCTTTTTAATGTTAATTGGGCAAGGAGAATTAGAAGGATATTTGAAAAACCTGATAAAAGAGCTTGGAGTGGAAGATAGCGCAGTATGTCTGAATTGGCAGGAAAATGTGTGGGATTATTTACAGGTCATGGATGTATTCTGTATTCCATCACATTTTGAAGGGTTGTCAATCTGTGCAATTGAGGCGCAAGCGGCAGGCTTGACATGTTATGTATCAGATACGCTGTCAGAGGAGACTAAGATTACTGATTTAGTTGAATATATTCCATTATCTGAAAATATATGGGAGAAAAAAATATCAGAATCTGAAATAAATGTCAACAGGAAATGTATGGATGAAGAGATTGCTAGTCAGGGGTACGATATAAAAAGTGCAGTGGGGCAATTGATAAACGTATATGGATAGGGAGTTAGAAGAAAATGAGAAGGGCTGTTATATATGGAATCGGAGAATATTATTTAAATAACAAAAATAAGCTGCCTGATGATATTGAGATTATAGCTTATGCAGATAGCAGTGAGAAAAAGACAACATTGTATTCAGGAGAAGTTTTTAATGATTTAAAAGTATTGTCACCGGATGAATTATCAGGAGTGGATTTTGATGTACTATTTATATGCACCGATTACATTAATGGGAATCGAATATATATGAGACTTAAAGATACAGATATTGATATGAAGAAAATAAGATTTTTGAATCGTATGAATGCTATAGAAGATAGTTGGGATTATGACATACAGGATGACAAAAGCATTATATCTAAAATTGGAAATGTAAAAATTAGAGAGAGATTTCTTACTGATTTTGATATTGTAACAGAGATTTTTGTAATGAATACATATTATTTTCATATACCAGCAGATGAGATAGTGGTTATTGATATGGGAATGAATATTGGTGCTGCAAGTCTGTATTTTGCCAATATGAGAAATGTCGTATCTGTATATGGGTTTGAGCCATTTCCTGATACATATCAGCAGGCAGTAGATAATTTTGCGTTAAATACTAATTTTATAAAAAATAAGATTCATCCATTTAATATTGCAGTGACAGATAAGGAAGAAATAAAATTGGTTGCAGTGAGTGCAGAACAGACAGGATGGAGAAATATATTCTGTAATGATAATGACAAGACAAGAGTGGAAATTCAATGTATACCAGCGGTAAGTATTGTATCTGGGATTATAGAAAAAAACTTAGGCAGAAAGATTGTAATGAAGATTGATGTGGAGGGTGCGGAATTTATTATTTTTGACAATCTTGCAAAAACTAACTTGTTGGAATCAGTAGATGTGATACTTATGGAATATCATGAAAGTCCAATAGTAATAACAGATGTTTTAGAACAGTATGGATTTAAGTATGCAGTTACTGGAAAGAATCGTTTTGGTATTTTATATGCGTTTAAATAATTTTTTTGAGGAAATTTAGTATGGAAGAAATAATAGAACTAGATATGCAGAAGAAATATGAATTCACTTCTCGGATATATATATTTGGAGCTCAGTCCCGAGCAAAAACATTAAGAGGATATTTACGATATCTATATCCACAGATAGAAATCTTATCTTTTCTGGTGGATGATATTGAGGGGAATGAAACGTCAATAGATGGTGTTCCAGTGCGTATACTGGATTCTGTAGAGAAAATTGATAGTTCGTGCGATATATTTATTGCCACAAAAGGGATTTATCATGAAGATATTACAAACAGACTCAAAAAAAGAGGAATGAAACGAATAATTCCGATAACAGTAGAGCTTGATAATGCGTTTCGGAATGCGTATGTTAAAAAGTATTATTGGCAGGAACATGAGAATTTTATCAAGATTACAGATTTGTGCGTCCACCAAAGTGACGCTGTTATATATTCAGCAAAGTCAGTCTATGATAAAACCTTGCAGTCAAAATATAATTGTCCAGTATATGAGAAAGAAATCCAAGTGGGGGCGGCGTTGACATCTCGGAGATTATCCCCGAATGTTTTGACAGATTGTGATGGAGAAAATATTTCTACAAAAAATCGACAGTACTGTGAACTGACAGCACTATATTGGATATGGAAAAATACAAAGGAGGATGTTGTAGGATTGTCTCATTACAGGAGACATTTTATTCTTCCAGATAACTGGCAGGATATTATGTATACAAATGATATAGATGTTATATTGCCAGTTCCGACTTTTGTTTATCCTAATATCAGAGAAAATTATAAAGAAAGACATGATCCATCTGATTGGGAATATATGATGTATTATCTTGAACAAAATTATCCAAATGATTTTAATGAAGCAGAGGAAGTATTTTCTAAAAATTTATATTTCCCTTGTAATATGTTTATTGTGCGGAGAAAAATTCTTGATGATTTGTGCAGTTGGATGTTTCCAATTATAGATGCAGTTGTAAAACATGGTGGTGTCAAAGAAGATACATATTTAAATCGTTATCCGGGATTTATCTCGGAACGGTTGATCACGTTGTATTTTTTAAGAAAGAGTATAAATTATCATATTGTTTATGCAGATAAGAACTTTATTGTTTAGGAATGTTATATGGTGCATTAAATTTTTATATTAATTTGTATTATGTAGAATTATAATACGAAGGTTATGTAGGAGGTACACCATTTATGGAAATACAGATAAATAAAATCTATCGGTCGGATATTGTGCAGGCATTGTCATGCGCTATTTCATGGGAATTTTTGAACAATAAAACTGTACTCATAGTGGGTGCTACAGGTATGATATCGTCAACTATTATCGATATTCTGATGTTGCGTAATAAAGAGTTTAGTCAGCACATACATATTATTGCCATAAGCCGCAACGAAGAAAAGGCAAAAAGGCGTTTTGCAGCATACTGGAATGATACATGTTTTACATATAGTTCCCACGATATCACAACCCCGCTGCCAGAGCTAGGAGATATCGACTATATTCTTCATGCCGCCAGCAATACCCACCCAAGGGCTTATGCTACCGACCCCATCGGGACAATTACAGCCAATGTACAGGGCACCTATCATTTGTTAGCGTATGCGGCATCTCATCATTGTGAACGTTTTTTCTTTTTTTCCTCTGTGGAAATCTATGGCGAAAACAGAAATGATGTGGATAAGTTCGATGAAGAATATCTAGGTTATATCAATTGCAACACCACCCGCGCCGGATATTGTGAAAGCAAGCGTCTTGGCGAGGCACTCTGTAACGCTTTTGCAGCGCAGAAAGGACAAGACTTTATCATAGGAAGGTTTTCACGTGTGTACGGGCCGACAATGTCTCCGGAGGATTCCTCAAGGCTTGCGGTGGACAGGCTGATGAAAGAGTGTTCACCAGAAGATATCATAATCATTCATGATGCGATACGCCCTATGGTGTCCGACACAATTATCTCGGACAGTATCCATACCTGCAAAAAGAAGGGCATGGGCGTCGCAGCAGTGACCTCCATGGACAATGTGATGATGACTGACGACGGCGTGACCGGCAGGATTTCCATCTCGCGCTATGCGTTCCGCCGGATTCAGACGCCGCAGACATATTTTCTTGGAGAATTGAAAAAGGCACATGAGGAGGCGCTGGAAAAAGGCATCGAGCATGAAAATGACACCAACAATATCATTTCAAGACTTGGAAGAAATGTTTATTTTTCAAAAGGATCTGACAAGAACCTGAAAATCAATACTGTGGAGGACGTCGCCATGTTCAAGGCACTCTATGCCATGAAAAATGGGGATATATAAACACAGAACAGGAGTTTAAAGTGATACTATAGAGGGAGGGTGCTATGAACATTGCACTGATTCTGGCAGGGGGAAGCGGCTCGCGGACAGAGCAGTCCATTCCAAAGCAGTTTATCAGCATATACGAAAAACCAATCATTATTTATACGCTGGAAGCATTTCAGTCCCATCCCCAAGTGGATTACATGATCGTATCCTGTATTGACGGCTGGCACGATGTACTCAAGGGCTATGCCTTGGCAGCAGGCATCACAAAGCTGCGCTGGATTGTTGGCGGGGGTGAGAACGGACAGGCCTCTGCGCGCAACGCACTGCTCACACTGGAAGATACCTGTAAGGAGGAGGATATTGTCATTATCCACGACGCAGTCCGCCCCATGATTTCGCAGGAGATTATCACGGACTGTATCGCAAAAGCAAAACAATATGGCTCAGGACTCTCTGCAATCCGCTGTCAGGAGACCATTATGCGCACAGAGGACGGCGAAGCAGGACATATCGGAATCGACAGAAATGACATCATGCGCGTGCAGACCCCGCAGGCATA
>KE159527.1:542404-579705 GCA_000403215.2 Lachnospiraceae bacterium A4 | reverse complement strand
TGTCAGGAGACCATTATGCGCACAGAGGACGGCGAAGCAGGACATATCGGAATCGACAGAAATGACATCATGCGCGTGCAGACCCCGCAGGCATACCGATATGGAAGCGTGCTTTGGGCACACAAGGAGGCATTAAAAAGGGGAATCACCAATGCAGTATATACCAATACCTTGATGATGGCGCTTGGCAAAGAGCTTCATTTTTCATGCGGCTCAAACAAGAATATCAAAATCACAACGTTGGAGGATATTGACATTTTTAAGGCGCTCTATGTCACCAAAAGAGATGAGTGGCTGAAAGGATAACATTTTATACAGCTATTTTTACACTGTACAGACAACGTTCAATGCGTATCGCGTACAGTGTTTTTTATAGTCCTATATAATTTAAATACTTCATTTTTTCCAAAAACGGTTACTCTTATGTAAACGGTGGATAGCATGTACCTAGACCAAACCTGACAAATATGAGACAATAGACCAAGTCTTTAAATATGGTCTGAAAAGTTAAGCACTAAACTTTTCAGACTGCTATAAGGAGGTTATAGTCTATGGTTTCAGAAACAAGCCTGGCTGCGCAGCAGTGCCGCCTCAGGGAATGGGCAGAACAAATCAGGGACTGCCAAAACCGTGCCGAAGGAATGAGTGTCATCGAATGGTGTTCCCGTAATGGTATAACAAAGGCCAATTATTACTACCGGCTGCGCCGTGTCAGGGCGGCATGTCTTGAACAGTTCCCGGAGGAAACTGCAGGGCGTCAGGTTATACCCGTACCATCAGAATTTTTGTCCTTTCAGGAAAATAACACCCCTGCCATATCTTCACGCGGACTGGAGCTGTCCCTCAACGGGATCTGCATTCATGTAATGGAATCTTCTTCCATGAAGCTCCTGTCTGATGTCCTGGAGGTGGTCCGCAATGCTCAATGACGCTGTATGCTTTAAAGCCGTATACATTGTGTGCGGATATACAGACCTGCGTTCGGGAATAGACAGCCTTGCGGCAGTCCTCGAAGCACAGACAGGCAGCACCCCTTATGTGCCGGACACCCTGTATCTCTTCTGCGGCAGGCGTGCAGACCGCATCAAGGGACTGGTGTGGGAGAAAGACGGCTGGCTAATGCTGTATAAGAGACTTGCAGGGAGCAGGTTCCAGTGGCCGCGCAGCGCGGACGAAGTACGGGAGCTTACACAGCAGCAGTTCCGCTGGCTGATGGAGGGACTTACAATCACTCCTAAAAATTCCGTCAGGACTGTAAAGCCGCCGGAATACATGGGATGATTTTGTGCAGAACAGAGAATTTTACAACCCTGCCGTGACAGGGCTCACGGCAGGCGGCGCATTGCTGCCGGATGCCTGTGACAGGCCGGATTCATGGCCGCATGGCGTCCGGCCCTGATGAAGGTTTTTGAAAACCATCCAGGAAAAAAGCGCCCTTATTTTTAGCCGGAATGCATCCTGGCATACGGGCATTATGACGAAACCGCCGGGAAACAGGATTCGCCATAACCGTAAAAATCTGGTATAATAAAACCATCAGACACGGGAGGGGACTGCAATGGAATCCAGATATACGGAAGAAATGCTTTCCGGTATGGAAAAAGGAACAATCATCCGTCTGTTTCTTGCACAGCAGGAGCAGCTGGAAAATATAGATAAAAACCTGCAGCTCGTGCTGGAGCACCTTGCCGACCAGAAAAGACACCGTTTTGGCAGGTCAACGGAAAGACACCTGACAGAAGGGCAGGTGTCTTTCATGGAAGTTGACGGGGAGATCGTATTTTTCAATGAACCTGAAGCCGTAACAGACCAGGAGGCTGAAAACGAAACGCAGGAAGCGCCCAGACGCAGGACTCCCAAAAAGAAAAAGGGAAAACGCGAAGAAGATCTGGACGGACTCCCCGTTATTATCATAGAACATTCCATGACGGAAGAACAGCTTTCAGATACATTCGGGACGGACGGATACAAACGCCTCCCCGACGAGGTTTACCGCAGGTACAGGTTCACCCCGGCAAAAGTAGAGGTCGAGGAACACCATGTCGCTGTATATGCCGCAAAGACGGATGACGCCATCGTCAGGGCAGAGCATCCGGTATGCCTGCTTAAAGGCAGCCTGGTATCCCCGTCCATGGAAGCTGCAATCATAAATGCCAAATATGTGAATGCCTGCCCCCTCTACCGCCAGGAAAAGGAATTTGAGCGTTACGGGATCACTGTCTCCCGCCAGAATATGGCATACTGGACGATCCAGTGTGCAGACAGGTACCTTGCAGTCCTGTATGATTACCTTCATGAAATGATGTACGCATATCATGTACTGCAGGCGGACGAGACACCTGTCCTTGTAAATAAGGACGGACGCACTGCAGGGGCAAAGAGTTATATGTGGGTATACCGCACCGGCAGCATGTACAGCGGCAGGCAGATTGTTCTGTACGAATACCAGAAGACGCGAAATGCCAGCCATCTGCGGGAATTCCTGAAAGGCTTCAGTGGTGTATGCGTCACGGACGGATACCAGGTCTATCATACGATTGAAAATGAACGGGAAGACCTGACAATAGCTGGCTGCTGGTCGCATTATCCCAGAAGTATTGTTATTCTAGGAGAACTGCCAACATCAGCGTAAATCGGCAGTTCTCCGATTTAAATCCCGAATAACAATAACTACTTTTACCTTAAGAATTCCGGTATATTACTTTTGCCATTCGTGTTTTCAAAATGAGAATTATCCTTGAGAAACCATTTGTCATTCCACGATTTAAGCTGTTTGTTCATGGTATCCTGCGTTATCTCTGTATATATCTGAGTGGTCTGCAAGGATACATGCCCGAGAAAGTTCTTAACCACAATAAGAGGAACCCCTGCTTCAATCATATGGGTGGCAGTAGTATGCCTCATGGAATGTGGCGTGTAATGATATCTGAACATTTCAGGATACTCTTGTTTTGCCTTCTCAATGTACTTGGAGTATATTTCCTCAATACAGGAAACTGACATCTTCTCATGTGTCTGACTTGAGAACACATGCCGCTCTGTATCATTGATTATTCTACGATGTTCAATATACTTCTTCAACATATTTGAAGCATCACATGGAATACCTATACGGCGCACCTTTTGACCTTTACCATGTATGTTGATACCGGCTCGATCAGGATAGAACTGGATATTCCCAACTGTTAAATCACATACCTCCTGTGCCCTTGTCCCGCTAGCATACATAAAACACAGCAAAGTCTTGTCTCTTAATCCGATTTCATTACTTGAATCGGGTAATCCGAATAGAGTCTTGACTTCATCCCTTGTGAATGAGCTTCTGCCTTTGCGGGGCGCTTTCTTCTTTGGAACTTTTAGTACACAGTTTCTGAAAGTAACTGCTGAACCAAAATCTCTATTCTGTGCATATATCGAGAATGCTGCAATAGCAGAGAGCCTCTGGTTTCTGGTGCTGACACTGCAGCTTCGCTCTGTTTCCAACCAGCTTAAGAACTCCATGATCAACTTATCATCAAGGGTACTGAACTCCACCTTATCAGAGGGAATACCTTTTACTGTATATAAGAATTCCATGAGTATACGGAATGTTGCTTTATACGAAACTATCGTTGATTGTGATAAGCCCTTTACAGTTGGTAAATATGTATTGAAATAACACTCAAGGTGATTCATGAAGGAAATTTTTTTATTCTTCATAGCCCACCTCCGGAAGCAGGTCGCTCATAAATCTGCCAAAGGAATCGATGGCCTCCGGAAACAATTCATTACTGAATTTTAGGTACTTGGCCGTTTCATTAATGCCTGCATGTCCGAGATAAACAGACAAGAATGGGACAGCGTCATCAAGATGCCTTCCTTCCCGTTCGGCCTTTGCAAACGATTTAAACGCAAACACATGGCGCATACAATGCAGGCATGGACCACGCTCGTGTTTCTTTCGGCTATAGACTTGAATGCCATTATTATGAAGAATGTACTCAAATCTGCGCTTTACTGATCTGTCGGATATATGTCCCTCATTTTTAGAGGACGGGAAAAGCCATATGTTGTTTCTGCCGGTAAGGTTCATTGCCATGCAGTACTTGTATAGAATATCTGTCATGGGCGCTGACATCGGGACTAAACGCTGCTTATTGCCCTTTGTGTTTATAAGGCGGAGGATGCCGCCATCCAGATCTACATCATTCATATTTATTTTGACCGTTTCACCGATTCGAAGGCCACAACTGTATAAAAGCCTGAGAATCACCGGAAACTCTATCACCAGATAAGGATCAGCCTTTGGATCCTTTTGAACGATGTTATCAGCAGACTCGAAAATACAATTCAACTCCGTATCACTAAAGATATATGGGACATAGTCATCATGAACCCTGGGTATGGAAGGCATGGCAGCATTTTCTCCGGTATGCTTGAGAAACTCCAGGAACTGTCGTATTACAATGATTTCATTCTCCACAGAACTGCTTTTTCCCGAAAGGGAACCAACCCATTGGTTGATGAAATCTTCCGTGATGTGTCCGGGGGAATCTAACTGTTCAGAAACATACGAATCAAAGCGGCGCAGATAGCATAATTCGTGTTTCCCTGCGCTTTCACTCAATGTTTCCTGACGCAGACCGTAATACTGTGATAACTGTTCTGAATAAATACTATCAAACATGGGTGACCACCCCCTTGCCGGAAAGATAATCACGGAAAATCCCTGTAGGAATCGGAGGATCTATAGAACACATCCTCAGATTTTCAATATCTGCTTTAGCGTAATGCTTGATAACATCAGAATTTGAATGTCCCAGGATTCTTCTGACTACCTCATAAGATGCATTATCGTTTACCATTGAACTTGCAAGGGATGACCGAAATGCATGTGGACCATGCTTTTTCCCTGCTGTATTGACATTTGCTGCAGCAAAGCATTCATTTAAAGCGTGTCGTATTATGCTTGTAGTAATACGTCCATACGGAGCCGTCAGGCTATGAAATACATACCCGTCTTCTAAAGAGTATTTGTCATTGCCAAGATGCATCGAAATGGCATTAACAACTTCACAAGGCATTTGCAATGTGAGAGGTATCCCCGTCTTTTCCTGGGTTATACTGATGTATCCCGTACTAAAGTTGATTTCCGATAGTTTAAGCTTTGCAATGTCGCCTGCACGGAGTCCCATTCGTGATGCCAGCCGGATGATAGCAAGGTTTCTCTTTCCAATAGTAGTATTGGTATCAACAGAAGCTTCGACCCTGCTGATTTCATCTGGCGTATATGTCGTGGGAAGCGCCGTACCTCTCTTATAGTGCGGAACAATCCTGGAAAGATCCACTTCTAGGATGCCTTTTTCAGCAAGGTAATTCAGGAACTGACGGATACGTGCATAGGCATCCTTGTTGGAGAATGTAAGCAGGGCCTGTGATACAATGCCGGTGTTTAATTGAGAAAGGTCAGAACAACCAGCATTTTCCACAAAGCTCAAAAAAGATATACAGGTCCTTTCTTTTGAGCAGATCGTAGCCGGTTTATTGCCATTATCTATGCATTCTTGAAGATACCCAGACAAAGTGCCCGCAAACACCAGAGGAATCTGTTCGTTATAATCACCATGATGGCACCTGTAAGGTTTTCCGTCAATGTAGTCATCCAGCCTTCGTACTGCACAGGCATAAGCTACAAAGGTGGATTTGCTAACATTTGAATCGGCAAGAAATGCTTTGCCTAATTCATGAGTGTATATGTCCGTGCCATGATGATTCAGAAAAATGTGAATGCGATTGTAGGTTCGCCGATATACGGTCAACGTTGAATCCATATATTTCTGAGATTTTAATTGCTCCAGAACTGCTTTCATCAGTTCATCGAATGGTAAGATTGTATTTCTCATATGAGACCTCCTTTATAATGAGATGAATTAGTTACATCTTCATTGTAAAAGAGCACTATCATTATTCAAGAAATATGCTGTAAAAAACAACATTTATGCCATATGTAGACTTGCTTCTGGAATAACAATACTTCTGGGATAATGGGACTTATTCCAGTTCTCGAATAAGTCGCATTCACGCCGCAGGTTTGACGAGGCAGTCAAGGCGCTGCCGGAATCAAGGCGCAAAAACAGCCTTGCGTACCTAGCACTGACAATGATACAGGCCATATACCGCGAAGAAAGAATGCTAAAGGATCTTTCCCCGCAGGAGAGACACAACCGCCGCCGTCTGAGTGTAAAACCACTGGTGGAGGCTTATTTTACATGGGTGCGTGAAAATATTCCCAAAGTGCCTCAGAAAGGCAAAACCCATGAAGGATTCATGTACTGTCTCAACCAAGAGAAATACCTGAAAGTATTTCTGGATGACGGCGAGGTTCCGATGGACAACAACGCTGCCGAGCAGTCGGTCCGTGGTTTCTGTATTGGAAAGAAAAACTGGGTAATGATCGATACCATTACCGGAGCGAAATCAAGCGCCATCATATACAGCATAGCCGAAACAGCCAAAGCAAATAACCTGAGACCATATGAATACTTTGAATATCTCCTGACAGAAATCCCAAAGCATATGGATGACACTGACCGGAGTTTTTGTGAAGACCTGCTTCCATGGTCGCCAAATCTCCCGGAACACTGCCGTAAGCCTGAAAAGAATAGTAATAAAAGTATATCCGAGCCATCCTGACTCTATGATACAGGATGGTTCGGATTTTGTATAGGTACATGCTATCCACCGTTTACTTTTAATCTATGCTATATTTGTGTCATGTAGTTAAGGAAGGAGGCTTTCAAGGTGTTCATTCAGGCTGTGCCAGATAACCGTGGGAAAAAAGACGGGTACTACTGCTCACTGGTGGAATCACTCCGTGTTGACGGCATTCCCAGGCATGAAATCGTACTTTCTTTCGGCTTTATTGCTGCAGAACGGCTCCCTTATCTGAAGGCTGCATTTAACCGTGGTGACCCCGAAGCATCCTTGCGCGTGAAAAACGTAGTCAAGAAAAGCGAAAGGAGTCTGTATGACCTTGGAAAAACATCCCGATGAAAAGAAGCCTGTTATCGAATATACTGCAAAGATTACTCTTCCAAACGGCGAAGTCATTGAAAAGACCGTTTCCACAGCAGGAACTTTCCCTTCCCCTGAGGATTTTGACCTTTCTACACGGGAAGGCCTTCTAAATGACTTTGACCTTTTGGAAAAAACTGTCCTTGAAACCAGCAGAAAACTCAATGGGGAACTGTCCTGTGAATACTTGGATGCCTCGTCTAAAAAAACAGGAAACAAAAGTGACATCAACTTCATTGGAATCAGAATCCGGACGGATTCCCATTCGTGTATATGGCGCACTTGCTGATTCCCTTCAGCCAAAAGAGCGGGTCCTCTCGCGATCCTTTCTGGAAGCCGCCTCATGTGTATGTACTAAGACAAGCTACCGGGATGCTACCGATATTCTTAACCGGTTTCTTGGAAGAACAGACACAAATACAATCAAACTCCGCACATTATCGGACAGCATATGCCGCATTGGTGCCGAGATTTCCGAAGAACTTTCCAGGGTTGCTGCACATATCCTGACCATGTACGGTTTTGACGAGGAAAGCGGACTTCCATTAGAGGATGCAGTACTCTCTGACAGCATAACGGCGGTTGCCGCCTCCCGGGGTGAAAAACCTGGCAGTCCGGAGATTAATGAGGTAATTGCTGCAATAAATGATTCCCGGGATGAGAAGGTTCCATTTTCAGCAGCAGAAATAAAAATCGAATCGGTTCCAGATGAGTGCGTCTATATTTCTATCGATGACATTGGCGTTAAGCACCAAAAGGATTCCCGCAAAGAAGGGGCCGTAAGGGACTACAAGTATGTTGAAAACACAGTCGCCCATATCCAGTATGGCGGTCAATCATACATACTGACAGGGATAGGCATGAGAAATGTCTTCAAATCTGTCCTTGCATTTCTTCTGGTGAACAGCCTTCTCTCACGAGAACTCGTATTCCTGACTGATGGTGCACAGGACATAAGGAGCCATATCCAGTCTGTCTTTCAATTCCATCCCTATACGATCATCCTCGACTGGTTCCATCTTAAGAAAAGATGCCAGGAATGGCTCAGTATGGCAATCCGCGGAAAAGACCGCCGGAACGCCATTCTTGAGAAGCTGCTGCGTTACCTTTGGGTAGGCGATGTGGTAAGCGCCTCAGGATACCTTGCATCCCTGGACCCTGCCGACATTAAGAACAGGAAATGGCTGGATGACCTTCTTGGATATTTCCAGAAAAAAGGCGATGCCATCACCTGTTATGCGTTAAGGGCAAAACTCGGGCTCAGGAATTCCAGCAATCCTGTGGAAAAAGCAAACGATCTGATCGTGGCCAGGCGGCAAAAACACAATGGAATGGCCTGGTCTCCTGATGGAAGCGGGGCACTTGCCGCTTTACAGATGATCTACCTAAATCACCAGCCTGAGCTATGGTTTCACAAAAAAGAATTACGTTTATTCTCACCTTCACTTGAAAACACCCAAAAAGCAGCATGACTCAAGGCCTGTAACTCCTATAGTATTTCCTGCACAGACTGCGAAGTAAAAACAGACAGCAGTCTTGTTTGTGCGCTCCTTTTCTACGCAGTCTTTTCATCCCTTAAAATCCCTCCTCGTCTCATATTCCAACCGCACAGCTGGAAATATTTTGATCGTTGTCGGCGTAATGCTGATCGCATTTTTTCTGTGTTGTGTGCTGTATTATTTTAATCAAAGAGAGCAGAACAGGCTTCGGCGGGAGCGGGAGAAGGAGCGGGAGATACATAACAAGCAGCTTGCGGAGGCATTGCAGGCTGCACAGATTGCAAGCAACTCTAAGACGATGTTTCTCTCGAATATGTCCCATGATATCCGCACACCGATGAATGCGGTGATTGGGTTTACGACACTGCTTGCCAAGGATGCAGAAAATCCGGAGAAAGTCAGGGAATACACAAAGAAAATTATGGCTTCTGGTCAGCATCTGCTCAGCCTGATTAACGATATCTTAGATGTCTCCAAGATTGAGAGCGGAAAAGTGGTGCTGACAGTAGAAGAGTTTACCTTAAATGACCTTGTATCCTCCGTCGATGCAATTATCCGGCCGATGGCAAACGGCAGGAACCAAAAATTTCATGTGGAGGTAACTGGCATCAAGCATGAATACCTGATGGGCGATGAGACAAGAATCAACCAGATTTTGATAAATCTGCTCTCCAATGCGGTCAAGTATACGCAGGAGGGAGGAAATATCTGGCTTCGCATGATTGGAATGAAGCAGCGCTCTCCTCAGTTTGAACATATTCGTATCGAAGTGCAAGATGACGGGTACGGAATGACACCTGAATATTTAAAGGTTATTTTTGATGCGTTTACCAGAGCTGAGAACAGCACGACAAACAAGGTGCAGGGAACAGGTCTTGGAATGGCGATTACCAAAAATATAGTAGAACTGATGGGTGGAACGATTGATGTGTCAAGTGAAGTGAATAAGGGCACGTTGTTTCGCGTGGAGTTAGAGCTTAGAATACCGGAAGGACAATCATACAAACAGTTCTGGGAGAAAAATGAAATATTTCAGATTTTGACGGTGGACAATGATGAGGCAGTCTGTGAAAATATCCATATGCTCATGGTAGATACAGGCGTGGTGGTGGACACTGTTTCCAGTGCACAGACGGCGATTGGGTACTTACAGGAGAAAATGCCAGTTGAAAATACCTATCAGATGCTCTTAGTTGACTGGAATACAGTCAATGTGGAGGGAATACAGAGGTTAAAGGAGATACGGGCGCTTGTGCCAGAGACCATTCCGATTTTGCTGCTCGCGGACTGTGACGCGGAGGGGATGGAGGAGGCACTTTTGATGAAGAATATCAAAGTGCTCACAAAACCGTTTTTTGTATGTGCTTTTCAGGAGAAGATATTAGAGATCAGGGCAGAACTGAACCATGATAAAACAGAGGACATTTGCGAGGTCAATAGTTTGGATGGACTGCATTTTCTCGCAGCAGAGGACAACGAAATCAATGCGGAAATTCTAAGAGAAATCCTGTCGATGGAGGGTGCAGACTGTGAACTTGTGGAAAATGGACAGTTGGCAGTAGCGTGCTTTGCCAATGCAGCGGAGAAGGAATTTGATGCGATTTTAATGGATGTACAGATGCCAGTGATGAACGGCTATGACGCGACAAGGGCTATCAGGGCATTAGATCGAAGCGATGCGAGAGAGATTCCCATTATTGCGATGACGGCGAATGCTTTTGCGGAGGATGAGAAGGAGGCATTGGATGCGGGGATGGATGTACATCTTGCAAAACCGATTGACATAGAACTTCTAAAGAAAGTCATAAACCAGTATGTGCCCAGAAAGGAAATAACGAAACTATGAGAAAGATAGCAATACTCTGTCTTGCAGGAGTTGCGGCAGTATCATTGGCAGCCTGTGCTGGAAGGAACACATCGAAGGATAATGTGATGACCTTTGAGAAGCAGAAGGACCACGTTGTGACACTGTTTAGTCCGATGGAGAAAACCATGCCAGATGTAGATAATGTGGCAAGAAGCGCATCGGAGAAAACAGTTATCTTGGCAGAAGAGCGGCTCGGTGTGACAGTGGACTATATCACGTACACGGCGGAGGATTACCAGGATAAAACGTATGATGATATAACACTTGACAGGGCGCGCAATGATATGGATGATCTGTATCTGCTCAATCCGGACGTCATTCAAATACTGGCACAGGAGAATAAGCTGATGGACTTATCTGGCCTTGACAGCGCAAAGAATCTACGGGATGTAGTAAAGGCGGCAAATGTGGTAGATGGAAAACTGGTGGCGATTCCGCAGGAGGTTGTCGCATATGGCCTGTTTATCAATAAGGATTTGTTTGATCAGTACCATCTCGAGCTGCCGGACACACCCGAGGAGTTTTTGGCGAGCTGCCGGGTATTCAAAGAGAATGGAATTGAGACACCCGTAGGTGCAAACCGCTGGTGGTTAGAGACGTTTGTTCTTGCACAGGCATATGCTGATCTGTACAATGGCGGGAATACAGAGGCAGAAATTGCGGCGCTCAACAGCGGAGAGGCAAAGTACAGCGACTATATGCGTACTGGCTTTGAATTTTTGCAGGAAATGATTGACTGCGGCTATATTGACGCCCAAAAGGCGTATATGAGTGAGGCGATTGAAGGAGAGGGCGCCGATTTTCTGGCGGGAAAGACGCCGATCGTCATGGCGTACTGGGGGGCAGCAAACACAGAGACCGCATATGGCAATCCGGATTTTAACATGCTGATCATCGGATTTCCAAGCAGCCGCGGACAGATGCCCGTTATGCCAATGACCGGCATTGCTGTCGGAATCCAAGCAGAACACGCAGAAGATGCGATGAAAACGCTCGACATTATGACTTCTGATGAGGCGCTACAGATTTATACGGAGACGAACAAGGTGATCTCACCCTCCAAGAATGTATCGGTGGACTGTATTCCGGCATTGAAGCCGCTGAATGACCGGATTAATGAAAATATTTATGTGCTTGGCGCTAACGCAAGTATGAAGCTTGAGCAGTGGGGAAACACGTGCATCATTGTTCGGAAGCTCTTAAATGGGGCTACGGTAGATGAGTGTATGGCGGAATTTGACAGACTTCAGGCGGAATCACTGGAGAAACAGACGGACAAAATCGAGTAGGGAAGCTTTCCCTGCTCGCGCGGCATATTTTTTCGCGTTTGAGTGCATAAAAAAAGCAGGATACGGGAGTCGAACCCGCCTCTAAATACGAAAAAAGTCAGTAAAATCAAGGCTCTTGTGAGTTTTGTTTTGATTACTTTTGATTACTCGGTAATCAATAATACAAAGAAAGGAAATGCACATGGCATCAGCACTAATCTTATCAGGAGGGATAGGTTCCCGACTCGGGGCGAGTGTACCGAAACAATACATTAAAGTAGATGAGAAACCAGTTATCTATTTCTGCATCGAACAATTGTCAAAACATGAAGGAATTGATTCGATACAAGTTGTGGCGGCAAAACAGTGGCATAATGTAATACTAGATTGTTTTAAAGAAGTTGGATGCGCAAAGTTTTTTGGTTTTTCTGAGGTAGGGATAACACGTCAACTTTCTATATATAATGGGCTGACGGATATCAGGAAATACGCTAATGATACGAGTTGCGTATTGATACATGATGCGGCAAGACCATTAATTTCGGCAGAGATTATCACCAGGAGTCTAAAGGCTGTGGAGGGACACGATGGTGTCTTGCCCGTACTTTCCATGAAAGATACAATCTATGAGAGCATAGACGGGAAGCAGGTAAGTGCATTGCTCAATAGAGAGACACTCTATGCAGGACAAGCGCCGGAAACATTTCGGATAGGTCCATATTATAGGGCAAATGAGCGCCTCCTGCCAGATAAGATTCGGGAAATAAATGGTTCAACAGAGCTGGCTGTACTGGCAGGATTAGACATTATGATGATTCAGGGGGATGAGCAAAATTTTAAGATTACTACGAAAGAAGATCTGGATCATTTTTGTGATGTACTTAAACAAAGGCAGTGTGCGTATTTCCAACCTTTGCCCGGACCCGATACTCCGAAGGTGACACCCCTTTCTGTTTCTTAAAAATCCGGCTAAAATACAACGGATTGTCATACCCCACAATATTCCCAATCTCCGTCACATTATAATCGGTAGTTTCTAGGAGTACTTGTGCGTTGGCAATGCGTATGGATACGATATACTGCATCGGCGTCGTGCTGGCAAACTGCTTGAAGCAGCGGATAAACCAGCTCACGCTCATGCCTCTCGATGCAGCGTACTCCTCGATATTGATTTCAGTATTGTAGTTGTCATTAAAGTACTGTATTGCCTTTTCCATCTCTGAATCCAGATAGACATTCTTAATCTTATTTTTCGTGGTTAACTGGCGGTGTATCAAGATCAAAAGCTGCCGCAGCAATAGAGCCAGCATCTCCGGGTAATTGGATTGGTGGCGCTGCAATTCTAAGATCATCTGTTTGAAAATACGCGTGTATTCCAGCGAAGTTCCAGTGTTGATGACATGCATCTCATCTGTGATGCCGTAACCGCGCAGCATATTCTTGATATCACTTCCTGTAAAATGAACCCAGTAGACCTCCGTCTGGTCGATGCCAAAATATTCATATTTCTGAGGCTCTTTGGGGCGGTAGACCACCATATTTCCAGCATGTACCACAGTGTCTGTGCCATCATCATTGAAATAAAAATGTGCTTTCCCGGAGGCAACATATAAAATTTGAAAGTCGAGCCTGCCCTTGGGACGGTAGGTTGGCAGACGGGGATTGGTGTATAAATGGTATGTACCGCAACTGCCCACGATGAGCGGTTTGCTCTTGTCCATAAAATCAACGAGTGAATTATTTAAATAGGCTGAGTTAATGTACATCTGGTGTGCTCCTTTCGTGGAAAGTGTATCAAAAATATCTTTTGCATGGTTTTCATGTTTGTTTTATTGTATCATTATGTGCATGTTTTGTCTAATGTAGTTTATGGAAGTTTGAATTTTTATACACTATAATAGAAGCAGTACAATAGCCTTCGTCATAACGGTGTCCGAAGAACGTGGTGGAATCGGGAGGGCAGATAGGGGAATTGATCATAGGAGGAGGCACAATGATGATACCAAGATATTACGAAGATCTAAAAATGCTGCACGAAAATACAATGCCGCCGCGGGCATACTATATTCCGGCTTCAGGGCAGGTGGATACGTTTGCCGGCAAGCGCGAGGCGTCTGACCGTATGCAGTTGTTAAATGGCAGATGGCAATTTCATTATTACAGCAGTGTCAATACGCTCAAGGAGGCGTTTTATGCGCCAGAATATGACAGTTCTGGTGACAGTCTGATCAACGTTCCTAGCGCATGGCAGATGGAGGGATATGATAACCATCAGTACACGAATATCCGCTATCCGTTTCCGTTTGATCCGCCCTATGTACCGCAGGACAATCCCTGTGGCACCTATGTGTATAGTTTTGTGTATCATGGTGACTGGAAGGCGCCCAAGGTTTATTTAAATTTTGAGGGTGTGGATTCCTGTTTTTATGTGTGGCTGAACGGCAGTTATGTCGGCTACAGTCAGGTGTCCCATGCGACGAGTGAGTTTGATGTGACCAGTTTGATTTCAGAGGGAACAAACCGTCTGGCGGTGCTGGTGCTAAAGTGGTGCGACGGAAGTTATCTGGAAGATCAGGACAAATTCCGCATGAGCGGTATTTTCCGTGACGTATATTTGTTAAGACGCCCAAAGCAGGCGGTGCGGGATTATTTTGTCAAGACTGCGATTGGGACGGGAGCAAAGGAAGGCACAGCAGAGCTTTCAGTACAGCTTACATATTTTGACGAAGTCATTCCGACGCGGGCAGGTCTTTACAGCGCAGACGGCACACTTGTGTCTGAGACAACTGTGGAGGGGGCAGCGAATAAGAACACAGCAGAGTTCACGATGGAAATCGCAAATCCGATATTGTGGAATACAGAAGCGCCATATTTGTATAAGTTTGTGCTGGTGACGGAGGGGGAGACCATCACGGATATGGTGGGGATACGCGAGATTTATATCAAGGAGAAATGTGTATTTCTGAATGGGAAGGCCATCAAATTCCGCGGCGTAAACAGGCATGATTCCGATCCGGTTACAGGTCCGGCAGTCAGCCTTGATCAGATGAAACTGGATTTGACGCTGATGAAGCAGCATAATTTCAATGCAGTCCGCACGAGTCATTATCCTAACGCGCCTGTTTTTTACGAGCTTTGTGACAAATATGGTTTTTTGGTGATTGACGAGGCGGACATTGAGAGTCATGGCCCCTCGGAGATTTTTTATAAGGATTGCAGTGATGCCAACAAATTCCATCACTGGAACGAACCGATCGCAGATCATCCGGCATGGGAGGCCGCGATTTTAGACCGCGTGCAGCGCTGTGTGCACCGGGACAAGAACCGTCCCTGCGTGGTGATCTGGTCTATGGGAAATGAGAGTGCTTATGGCTGTAATTTCGAGTGGGCGCTGCGATGGACAAAGACGTTTGACAGCACGCGTCTGACGCATTATGAGAGCGCCAGATACCGCAGCAGGGACAAGCAGTATGATTATTCCAATCTGGATTTGTACAGCAGAATGTATCCCTCTTTGGAGGAGATTCGCACTTACTTGAAAAATGAGCCGCAGAAGCCGTTTCTTTTATGCGAATATTCTCATTCGATGGGCAATGGGCCGGGGGACTTTGAGGATTATTTTGAGCTGATAGACCAGAATGCGCTTTTGTGCGGCGGATTTGTCTGGGAGTGGTGCGATCATGCGATCGCCTACAGAGAGACTGAAAATGGCAAGGTGGTATACCGTTACGGCGGAGACCACGGGGAGACAATCCATGATGGAAATTTCTGTGTAGATGGCTTGGTGTATCCTGACCGTACACCGCATACCGGGCTTTTGGAGTACAAAAATGTGCACCGCCCAGCCAGAGTTGTGTCGTTTGAACAGCGGACACAGGAGTTGAAAGTCAGAAATTATATGGAGTTTACAGACTTGGCGGTATATGTTGAGCTTCGGTACGAAGTCAACTGTGACGGTGTATGCGTGGAGGCGGGCGTGCTCATGCCATTTTCTGTAAAACCCGGTGAGACGGGCAGTACTTGCATGGATATTGCAGTGCCGCGTCAGGGGCGTTCTTATCTGAAAGTGTACTATCATATGAGGAAGGGGACAGAACTGGTTCCGGCGGGAACTCTTTTGGGATTTGATGAGGTGCTCCTAAACACGGAGGATTGCAGGAACCAGACGGCACTGCGGCTGATGGAATACACCAGAGCTGATGCAGAGAAAATAACAGTGTGGGAGACCGATACAGAAGTTTGCTGTTCCGGCGGGAATTTTACGTATCTATTCGATAAATGCACAGGACTTTTCTCACAGCTTCATTACGCGGGAAAGGCATATCTGGACTGTCCGATGGAGCTTAATATCTGGCGTGCGCCGACAGACAATGACATGTATTTGAAAAAAGAATGGAAGCGGGCGCGCTATGACCATGCATATACAAGGGCGTATGAGACAGTGGTCTGTCAGGCGGGTGAAAGTGTGATTATCAGCAGTGCGGCAGCTATTTTGGCAGATACCTTGCAGCGCATGATGGAGGTGCAGATGACGTGGCGGATTGATCATAACGGCGGAATCAGTGCAGACCTTGTGGTGAAGCGTAATATGGAATTTCCTGCCCTGCCGCGGTTTGGCATCCGTCTGTTTCTAAAGAAGGAGTTCGATGAAGTATCCTATTATGGCATGGGACCTGTGGAGAGCTATTCAGACAAACACAGGGCAGCAAGCCACGGAATGTACCGCGCCAAGGTGACAGAGCTGCATGAGCCGTATATCCGCCCGCAGGAGAACGGAAGCCATATGGACTGCGATTATGTGCTGGTGTCAGATGGCAGGTATGTTCTCGGCGCAGTGTCTGGCCGTCCCTTCTCCTTCAATGCTTCGGTTTATACACAGGAGGAGTTAGAGCAGAAGGCGCATGACTATGAGCTGGAAGCATCTGGCAGCACGGTCTTGTGTCTCGATTATGCGCAGAATGGCATTGGTTCAAACAGTTGCGGGCCAGAGCTGCCAAAGCAGTACCAGTTTGACGAGGAAGAATTTTTGTTTACTGTAAAACTGGTGTGGTATGAAAAAAAGCTGGATGAGCAGCTATAAACGCTAACAGCGGCACAAAACAGCAGTAGAATTTTTGGAATAAAATGTAAACAAATATAAAAGAAAGTCATATATTAAAGAAAAATCTGATGTATCTTACACGGCGTGTAGCATATATCAGATTTTTTGTATTTTGAATTTCCTTGATAAAACGAGGTGGATATGGTATTCTTTAGGGTAGAGTTTCATAATAAGGAAAGAAATCAAAGGGGCGGGTGAGTGATATGGTTCAGTGCAGGGAGTTACTTAGAGGCTTTGAATATGAATGTATCAAAGGCAGTACAGATGTTGAGGTATCTGAGGTGATAAACGACTCCAGAAAGATTACAAAGGACTGTCTTTTTATATGCATACAGGGTGCAAATTTTGACGGACACACAGCGGCGGCAGAGGCAGTGGACAAAGGGGCTGCGGTGCTTGTGGTCAGTCAGGAGGTATCGCTTCCGGCAGGAACTGGCATCACGGTGGTCAAGGTGGAGGACACCCGCTATGCGATGGCGTTTATCGCGGCAAACTATTTTGGCAATCCAGCGGAAAGCATGAAGATTATCGGTGTGACAGGGACGAAGGGAAAGACGACGACAGCATATTTTGTGAAATATATTTTGGAAAAGGCTGGATATAAAGTTGGACTCGTGGGTACGATCGAGACGATTATCGGGGAGAAGGTGATTCCCTCGTCGCATACTACACCGGAGTCTTATGATTTGCAGCAGTATTTTAAAGAAATGAAAGAGGCGGGCTGTCAGGTGGTGGTGATGGAGGCGTCCTCTCAGGGCTTTAAGATGCACCGCACACAGGGATTTGTCTTTGATTATGGTATTTTTACCAACATTGAGCCAGATCATATCGCGCCGGGAGAACATGCGGATTTTGAGGAGTATCTGGCTTGCAAGGCGATGCTGTTTCGCCAGTGCCGTGTCGGGATTGTCAACTGTGACGATATACATTGGCGCGAGATGACGGCAGGGCATACGTGTACATTGGAAACGTATGGATTTGACACAGCGGCGGATTTGCGCGGGAGTGATTTAAAGCTGGTGACAGGCGCGGGGTATCTGGGGATTGATTTCAAGGTCTCAGGGCTTTTGAATATGGAGATCGAGACCGATATTCCCGGAAAATTCAGCGCTTACAATGCACTGACAGCGATTGCGATCTGCCGTCACTTTGGCGTGAAGGAGCAGGATATCAAGAATGCGCTTCTGCGGGCAAAAGTAAAGGGCAGGATTGAGATGGTCAAGGTGTCCGAGGATTTTACGCTGATGATTGATTATGCGCACAATGCGATGGCGCTTGAAAGCCTGCTTGCCACGCTGAGGGAGTATCATCCAAACCGTCTGGTGTGCCTGTTTGGCTGCGGCGGGAACCGCTCGAAACTCAGGCGCTATGAGATGGGGGAGGTCAGCGGCAGGCTGGCGGACTTTACGATCATCACGTCGGACAATCCGCGCTTTGAGGAGCCGCAGGACATTATCGAGGATATCAAGACCGGCATCGGTAAGACCGACGGCAGGTATATCGAGATCTGTGACCGCAGGGAGGCGATCGAGTACGCCATCACACACGGCGAAAAGGGGGATATCATCGTGCTTGCGGGAAAGGGGCACGAGGATTATCAAGAGATCAGGGGTGTAAAGTATCCGATGGATGAGCGGGTGATCATTCAGGAGATTCTGGACAGGAGATAAGAGATTCAATGACAGGCAGATTTGCGAATATTATCGTGGATATATCCCATGAGAAGGTTGACCGGCCTTTTCAGTACCGTATACCGGAAGCGCTCGAGGGGCAGTTGGAGGTCGGAATGGCGGTGATGATACCGTTTGGGCTGGGAAATAAGCGGATAAAAGGGTATGTCATGGAGATTACAGACCGCGCCGAGTACGACGAACACAAATTAAAAGCGGTGGATTCCATCGTGAAGGACGGCGTCAGCGCGCAGAGCGATTCAATGAAGCTGGCGGGGTGGATTCGTGAAAATTACGGCTCAACCATGATTGCTGCACTAAAGACAGTGCTTCCAGTCAAACGGAAACTCAAGCAGGTGGTTCGAAAGACCATTGTCTGTAAGGTGGACACAGACACCGCAGCGGCGAGCGCGGAGGAATTTGCCAAAAAGCATCAAAATGCCAAAGCGCGGCTGATGCACGAGCTTGCCAGACAGCCTGCGCTGCCGCATACGCTGGTCACGGGGAAGTTAAATGTCACAGCACAGACAATACAGGCTTTGGAAAAGGCTGGCTTTATCGAGGTGCAGGCGGAGGGCGCCTACCGGAAGGTGCTGCCAGAAAATATAGCAGCTATAAATAACTGGCAGAAAAAACAGCTCTCCGAGCATCAGCGTGCGATTGTGGACAGTATTATGCAGGATTTTAAAGCAGATGTCCGCAGGACATATCTGATTCACGGCGTGACAGGAAGCGGCAAGACCGAAGTTTACATGGAACTGATTGAGCAGATGATGGACGAGGGCAGACAGGCGATTATGCTGATTCCCGAGATTGCGCTCACTTATCAAACGCTAGTTCGATTTTATAGACGCTTTGGCGACAGGGTATCTGTGATGAACTCGCGCCTCTCGGCGGGAGAGCGCTCAGACCAGTATGAGCGCGCCGCGCGCGGGGATATTGATATTATGATTGGACCGCGTTCTGCGCTGTTTACACCGTTTGAACGGCTTGGGCTTGTGATTATTGATGAGGAGCATGAGAGCAGCTACAAGAGCGAGAGTATGCCAAAGTATCACGCGCGCGAGGTGGCAGGAGAGCTGTGCCGCATGAAGAATGCCAGTTTGGTATTGGGTTCCGCGACGCCGTCCATTGAGTCTTATTACAGGGCGAAAATGGGCAGTATAAAGCTGTTTACGCTGAAGGAGAGGCTTGCGGGCGGGCAGCTCCCCCAAGTGTATGTGGAGGATTTGCGCAGCGAGCTCAAAAGCGGGAACCGTTCTATATTTAGCAGGCGGCTTTACGGGCTGATCAACGACCGCTTAAAGAAGGGAGAGCAGACCATTCTCTTTCTCAACCGCAGGGGGTATGCGGGATTTGTATCGTGCCGCGCCTGCGGGCATGTCATGAAGTGCCCGCACTGTGACGTGTCTCTGTCAGAACATACAGACCGCTATCGGAACATGAGCAGACTGGTCTGTCATTATTGTGGGTTCAGCATGCAGGGGGTCACAAACTGTCCCCAGTGCGGCTCAAAATATATTCTTGGCTTCCGCGCGGGCACACAGCAGATTGAGGAGCTTCTGCACAGAGAGTTTCCGTCGGCGCGCGTGCTTCGTATGGACGCGGATACGACCAAGAGCAAGGACAGTTACGAGCAGATATTGTCGCAGTTTGCAAATGAGGAGGCGGATATTCTTGTCGGCACGCAGATGATTGTGAAGGGACACGATTTTGCGAAGGTGACACTGGTGGGGATTCTGGCAGCGGATATGTCGCTGCACGCCGGGGACTACAGGGCGGGAGAGCGCACGTTTCAACTGCTGACACAGGCGGCGGGCAGAGCGGGCAGGAGTACGCTTCCGGGGGAGGTCGTGATACAGACTTACCAGCCAGAGCATTATGCGGTGGTACATGCCGCCAATCAGGACTATGAGCACTTTTTTGCGGAGGAAATCGCCTACCGCGATCTAATGATGTATCCGCCAGTGGCACATATGATGGCAGTGCTTGTGCTTTCCGATGATGAAAAGGCGGGCGCTGTGCAGGCACAGGCGCTTGCAGCGCGGGTGAAACAACAGTTTGATGACAAGAGACTGGTCATGATCGGCCCGACAGAAGCCTGTATTGGAAAGATCAATGATGTATACCGGTATATTTTTTATATCAAACACAGGGAATATCAGATATTGACAGCAGTCAAGGACGCGCTGGAACAGACGATTCATGCAATGCAGTGGAACACGGACAGCGTGCAGTTTGATTTTGACCCTATGAATACGTATTAGAATGAGCATAGAAAAGGAAGGAAAAAATTATGGCAATCAGAACAATCAGAGAGATGGGAGATCCCGTATTGAATAAGATTTCAAAGGAAGTGAAGGAGATCACGCCGAGAGTGCAGGATTTGATTGATGATATGTTTGAGACAATGTACGAAGCAAACGGTGTCGGGCTGGCAGCAGTGCAGGTCGGCGTGTTAAAGAGAATCGTTGTGATTGATACAGGAGATGACCCGATCGTGCTGATCAATCCCCGCATTTTGGAGGTCAGCGGAGAACAGACAGGAAACGAGGCGTGCCTGAGCGTGCCGGGAAAGACTGGTTCTGTGACAAGGCCCAATTATGTCAAGGCAGCCGCGCAGGACGAGGAATTGAACGAATTTGAGATTGAGGGAGAAGAGCTTTTGGCAAGGGCGCTGATTCATGAGGTTGAGCATCTTGACGGGCATCTTTTTGTGGAAAAAGTGGAAGGCCCGCTGATGGATGTGGAAATGGTGGAGGAAGAAGAGTAGATGAAGATTATTTTTATGGGGACGCCGGACTATGCGGCGGCGGCGCTGGAGGCGCTGCTCGAAGCTGGTCATGAGGTGACTGCTGTCGTGACACAGCCAGACAGGGCAAAGGGGCGAAGCGGCCAAGTGCAGTGCACACCTGTCAAGGAATGTGCCGTCAGACACGGGATTGCGGTCTTACAGCCAGTCAGGGTCAAGGCGCCGGAGGCGGTCGAGGAATTAAAAAAATATGAGGCAGATGTCTATGTGGTGGCGGCTTTTGGCCAGATTTTGTCAAAAGAAATATTAGCGCTGCCGCGGTTTGGCTGCGTCAATATCCATGCATCGCTGCTGCCCAAATACAGAGGCGCGGCGCCGATTAACCAGTGTATTATTGACGGGGAACAAGAGACAGGCGTCACAATCATGCAGATGGATGCCGGAATTGATACTGGAGACATACTTACGCAGAAAAAGGTTATCATAGAGGATAAGGAGACGGCAGAGACGCTTTTTGACAAGCTCTCACAGGCGGGCGCAGCGCTGATTGTGGAGACACTGCCTATGCTTGAGCGCGGGGAAATCACCCCTGTAAAGCAGGACGAAAGCCTTGCAGGCTATGTCAAAATGATGGATAAATCGCGGGGAAAGATAGACTGGACCAGCGATGCAGCCTCGATCGAACGGCTTGTCAGGGGGCTGAACCCGTGGCCGAGCGCCTACACCTCCTGTCAGGGGAAAACAGTCAAAATCTGGCGCAGTGATGCGGTGGCGGCGGTGGAAGCTGCACAGCAGCCGGGAACGATTGTTTCGGTAGGAAAAGACTTTTTTGATGTGGCTTGCGGAAGCGGAAATCTAAGAATCTATGAGCTGCAGCTAGAAGGGAAAAAACGCATGGATACAAAGAGCTTCCTGCTGGGGAATCCGTGGAGGGCAGGAATGCTTTTAGGGGTATAAGGTTTATGGTATTATATATATAGAAGGGAGAAGCTATGCCATTTGGTTTTGGATATTATTTTGATCCTACGTATATTTTAGTATTAATCGGCGCAGTACTCAGTATACTCGCTTCGGCGCGGGTCAACTCGACATTTCACAAATATGCCAGCGTGCGGAGTATGTCAGGAATGACAGGCGCACAGACCGCGGAGGCAATTCTGCGCAGCAAGGGCATTCATGATGTGCGGGTAGAGCATATCAGAGGAAATCTGACAGACCACTATGACCCGGCAAGAAAAGTAGTGCGGCTGTCGGACAGTGTATATGGCTCAAGCTCTGTGGCGGCGATCGGGGTGGCAGCGCACGAGTGCGGACATGTCATGCAGCATCATGAAGGGTATGCGCCGCTCAATATAAGAACGGCACTGGTGCCGGCGGCAAATATCGGCTCGAAGCTCGGTATTCCCATTATTCTTGTCGGAATACTTTTGGGCAGCAATCCCATACTGGTGAATATTGGAATCTGGGTGTTTTCCCTTGCAGTGCTTTTTCAGATAGCGACGCTTCCTGTGGAGTTTGACGCCTCGAGACGGGCGCTTGCCTGCATCGAGCAGTATGGCATTGTGACGAGTGATGAGCGCAAAAAGAGCGCCAGGGTATTGAAGGCGGCGGCATATACGTATGTTGCGGCGGCAGCGGCGGCAATCCTGCAGCTATTGCGGCTTTTGATGCTGTTTGGCAGGCGGGATGATTGAGATGGTACAGGGACAAAATAAAACGCAGGGCACGAACCAGCGCATGATCGTATTGGAAATGCTTTTGACAGAGCAGGTGTATTCCCATCTTCTTGTGCGGGAGGTGCTCTATAAATATAATTATCTGACGCAGCAGGAGAAAGCCTTCATCAAACGGCTCTATGAGGGGACTTTGGAGCGCCAGATTGAGCTGGATTACGTGATTGGTCAGTATTCCAGCGTAAAGACTGGCAAAATGAAGAAGGTGATCCGTGCACTTCTGCGCATGAGTGTGTATCAGATTTTGTACATGGATGCGGTGCCTGACGCGGCAGCCTGCAATGAGGCAGTAAAACTTGCACAAAAAAAGGGATTCTCCTCGCTGAAAGGCTTTGTGAATGGTGTTCTCAGAAACATTGCACGCAACAAGGGCAGTCTGGTATACACAAGCCTGTCTGTCAAGTATTCTATGCCAGAGTGGATTGTGGACATGTGGACAGCGCAGCTTGGGGCGGAGACGACAGAGGCTGTGCTGGCGGGACTTTTAAAAGAGCATCCTGTGACAATTCGTTTCCGCGCAGTGCCGGATCTTCCTATGGAAACGGCAGTGCAGGCAGTGCAGCAGGCGCTTACTGCACAGGGCGGGACGATGGAACAGCATCCGTATCTCTCTTGTGTATACAACGTATCAGGGACAGATGACCTCACAAGGCTGCCTTATTATCACGAGGGCGCCTTTGTCGTGCAGGACGCCAGCTCTATCCTTGCAGTCATGGCGGCAGGCATAGCGCGCTATGCGGACAAGCAGACAGGCGAAAAGACCGTGCGGGTGCTTGACTTGTGTGCGGCGCCGGGCGGAAAATCCATGCTTGCAGCGGACATTTTAGAACAGTGTTCGGCGAAAAATACATTTCAGTATTCGGTGGTGTCAAGAGATCTCTCCGCAGACAAGGTGGCGCGAATGCTTGAGAATTTTGACAGGTGCGGTTTGAGGCACATGACCGCACAGACAGCGGACGCCACAGTGGAGGACAGCGCGCTTGTGGGAACATCAGATATCGTGATTGCCGATGTGCCCTGTTCGGGGCTTGGCGTCATCGGGAAAAAGCGCGATATCAAATACAATATTACGCAGCAGGCAATAGAGGATATCACGGTACTGCAAAGGCAGATTCTTGCGGTGGCAGTGCGGTATCTCAAGCCGGGTGGGCGGCTGCTGTTCAGCACTTGTACGATAAACCAGAAGGAAAATGAACAACAGTTTGCATGGCTGCGGGAGAAATTTGGACTGGCGCCGCTGTCTCTTGATGACGCGCTGCCCGCCTGCTTACATAGCGAGACTACCAAGAGCGGCTATCTGCAATTATTGCCGGGCGTACACGATACGGACGGATTTTTTATCAGTGTGTTGTGCAGGCAGGAAAATAGTGATGGAGAACAAAGCGATGGAGAACAAGGCATTTGATATCAAATCAATGACACTGGCAGAAGTAAAACAGGCTGTTGAGGCGATGGGCGAGAAGCCGTTTCGCGCAAAACAGCTCTACGAGTGGATGCATGTGAAGCTCGCAATGGGCTATGATGAAATGACCAGTCTGCCTAAAAATCTGCGGGAACAGCTCGAAGCGCAGTATCCATACACTGCACTGAGAGAAAAGACCGTACAGACCTCAAAGCTTGACGGCACGAAGAAATACCTCTTTGCGCTGGCAGACGGGAATTATGTCGAGAGTGTCTGGATGCAGTATCATCATGGAAATTCTGTGTGCATCTCCTCGCAGGTCGGGTGCCGTATGGGGTGCCGGTTCTGCGCCTCAACGCTCGGCGGCTTGGAGAGAAACCTGACGCCGTCGGAGATGCTTGACCAAATCTATGCAATCGCAAGAGACACCAAAGAGCGCGTATCGAATGTCGTCGTGATGGGCACAGGTGAACCCCTCGACAATTATGACAATCTGCTGCGCTTTTTGCAGCTTATCTCGGATGAAAACGGACTTCATATCAGCCAGCGCAATATTACCGTCTCAACCTGTGGCATTGTGGAGAACATAAGACGGCTTGCGGATGAAAAATTACAGATTACGTTAGCGCTGTCCCTGCACGGGGCGACACAGGAGAAAAGACAGGAGCTGATGCCGGTCGCCAAGAAATATGCGCTGGAGGAGGTCATAGATGCCTGCCGCTATTATTTTGACCAGACAGGCAGACGCATCACCTTCGAGTACAGTCTTGTGAACGGCGTCAACGACACCGAGGCAGACGCCGAAACTCTGTGCCGTCTTGTGAGCGGTTTGAACTGCCATGTCAATCTCATTCCCGTCAATCCGATTAAAGAGCGTGATTATACTGCATCGAAGCGCCGGGAGGTCCTCAATTTCCAGAGCCGTTTAGAAAAAAAGCATATTCATGCAACCGTCCGCAGGGAGATGGGCAGAGATATCGACGGGGCGTGCGGACAGCTTCGGAGACGGTTGGAGACTTGAATTAAGATTACACATGTGCTAATATAAGAAGAAGTGTGAAAAATGATGGAAGCATTTTCACTGATTGGAGGAGAAAAAGTGAAGTTATTTTCTATAACGGATATAGGCAGGAGAAGGGAAATAAATGAGGACTATCTATTTACTTCGGATAAGCCGGTGGGAAATCTTCCAAACCTTTTTATAGTGGCAGATGGTATGGGAGGACATAATGCGGGAGACTACGCGTCAAAACATGCTGTAGAGAAAGCAGTGTCAGCGATTGAACAGTATACAGATGAGTACGATGCAGAGAATATCCTGCAAAAAGCAATTGATGATGCCAACACGCACATCAATCAGATCTCCAGACACAGCAGCAAGTATAAAGGAATGGGGACGACTTTTGTCGCAGTCACGTTTGACGGCTGTCATGTGACCGTGGCGAATGTCGGAGACAGCAGAATGTACGTCGTCAACGACTTTATCACGCAGATCACCAAAGACCACTCCCTTGTCGAAGAAATGGTGGACATGGGAGGAATTGACAGGGAAGCAGCGAGAGTACATCCGGATAAGAATATTATCACAAGAGCAATTGGTGTAAAAGAGTATGTGCTTGTGGATTTTTTTGATGTGCACATCGGACTTGCGGAAAAGCTGCTGCTTTGCACAGACGGGCTTACCAATATGCTCAAGGATGACGAGATACACAGGATTATCATGGACAGCAGCAGCTTAGAGGAGGCCGGGAGGCGCTTGATTGAGGCTGCCAATGAAAATGGCGGACGTGACAATATAGCTGTGGTTCTTGTGGAACCGTTTGGAGGTCAGAATGATTAAGTTGGGAATGCTGATCGGCGGCCGCTATGAGGTGCTCGAGAAGATTGGCACTGGCGGAATGTCAGATGTATATAAGGCAAAAGATCAAAAGCTGAACCGTTTCGTGGCTGTGAAGGTGTTAAAACAGGAGTTTTCTGAAAACAGGAACTTTGTGTCGAAATTCCGCGTGGAGGCGCAGGCTGCCGCGGGACTCATGCATCCAAATATCGTGAATGTCTATGATGTCGGAGAGGAAAATGGCATTCATTATATCGTGATGGAGCTGGTGGAGGGTATCACACTCAAAAAATATATTGAGAAGAAGGTCCGGCTGACGACAAAGGAGGCCATCAGCATTGCAATACAGGTTGCAATGGGTATTGAGGCGGCGCACAACAACCATATCATACATAGGGATATAAAGCCTCAGAACATTATGATATCCAAAGAGGGGAAGGTGAAGGTGACTGATTTTGGCATTGCCAAAGCGGCGTCCAGCAATACAATCACTTCCAATGTAATGGGTTCTGTCCACTACACCTCGCCCGAGCAGGCAAGAGGCGGATTTTCAGATGAGAAGAGTGATATCTATTCCATGGGTATCACCATGTTTGAGATGCTGACAGGACGTGTTCCGTTTAACGGGGATACCACAGTGGCAATCGCGATCAAGCATATTCAGGACCCCATGCCGTTTCTTCGGGACTTTGTGCCAGAGATTCCGGTGAGTGTGGAAAATATTGTCATGAAATGTACGCAAAAGAGCGCTGACAGGCGGTATCAGAGCATGGGAGAGATGATTGCGGATCTAAAGCATTCTCTGATTAACCCAGATGCGGCGATCGCGCGCGTTGACACGGAGGATGAGGCGGGAAAGACCAAGATTGTTCCGGCGTCTCCAGAGCCTATCCCCATGCCCGCAGTGCTTGACACAGTCTGGGAGGACAGAGTGCCGCGCAGAGAGGCTTATGCAGACGAGGAGATATTGGAGACAATGCCCGAGCAAGGTATGCAGGCATCGTCAAATTCAAATAGAAGGGGCAGCAGCCGTTACGAGATGGACTCCTACGGCACTGCGTACTATGAAGATGATGACTATTACGGTCAGGTCGTGATGGAGACGCCTGCAAAAACCAACCGTCCGAAACCGTCAAAAGCGGCGGCAAACGGCACAGGCGCCAAAAAGACGGAAAAGCGGCCGGAGAAAAAAACAGAAAAAAGCCCGGCAAAAAAAACAGAAAATAAAAAGCCGGAGGCGAAGAAAAAGCAGAGTCCAGCCGGTAAAAAGAAAAAACCGCAGCAGAGTGCATCCGCAAAGACCAGCCAAGGCAGGACAAACAAAGCATATGATTACTATGAGGAGGATTATGAGCAGGAAGTCGTCAACAGGCAGAATGTGCGAAAGGGCGGTTATGTGTATGACGATTATGAGTACCCTGAGAACCTTGGAAAGAATGAGTATGACTATAATCCGAAAGCGGAGGGATTTAAGACAGTCCTTACGGTGATCGCAGCAGTGATTATCGGTTGTATTTTATTATATTTTGCAGGGCAGGCGACAGGTATCTTTGAACAGATTGGCAATGCGTCCACCCAGAGCCCAGATACCGGCGATGATGCCGAGCGTGCGGTGATGCCAGAATTTGAAGGTCATGATCTTGACGAGATCAAACAGTCATTGAATGCGGTTGGGCTTGGCTGCAAGACAACCTTTACGGAATCGGCACAATACGCTAAAAATCAAGTCATATCGGCAGCGCTTGAAGATGGTCAGAAGGTGCTTGCCAATGACAAAATTCTCAAAAATACGACCATCATTCTCACTGTCAGCGCGGGCGGAGAAGGGATTCCTGTTCCGGCAGTCGAGGGAATGTCGGAGGCGGAGGGCACCGCTGCGCTGACAAAAGAGGGCTTTAAGGTCATCAAGACAGAGCAGAGCTCGGCAGAGTACGCCAAAGGAACGATCATCTCACAGTCGCCGGAGGGAAACAGCATCGCACCGATCGAGTCGGAGGTGACGATTGTCCTGAGCGTGGGCGGAGACGGCGCGCAGGCACGTATGCCGCAGGTGCTTGGCAATTCGAAGGACGCTGCGGTCAGTGTGCTTGAAGCTGCCGGATTTGTGGTAAATAATATTGAGGAGTCGTACAGCTCGGATTATCCGGCGGGGCAAATCTGTTATCAGAGTTATGAGGCAGGGACAAATGTTTTGGTGGGTGCAAAGGTCGATCTGAAGGTCAGCATCGGAAGTGAGATCGCAACCTATAGCTGCCGTCTGACAGTGGAGGCGCCGGAGGATTATGTAGGCGGTCCCGCGGAGGTACATCTTATGACGGCTGACGGGTCGGAGGTTTTATGGTCTGCACAGAATGTCACCGCGTTTCCAGTGTCCATCAATATCAATGACCTGAAGGTTTCATCGGCTTACGGGACGGTGATTGTCACCTATCTCGCAAATAAGGAAGTGCCTATTCAGGACGCAGACGGCAACCAGACAACGCAGGTTGTTCCAGAACCAAAGAATGATTCGCGCAGTGTGCAGTTTACAAAAAATTAGGCTTTTTATGATCATGAAGAATATGCAGGTAAAGATATGCAGGGTAAGATAATAAAGGGAATCGCAGGTTTTTATTACGTTCATGTCCCCGGTGAGGGGATTTATGAATGCAAGGCAAAGGGCATCTTTCGAAAAGAAAATATGAAACCGCTCGTGGGGGATGATGTGGAGATGGAGATCACGCATGTCAAGGATGCGGAGGGGAATATCACACAGATTCTGCCAAGAAAAAATGCACTGATTCGTCCCGCAGTAGCCAATATTGATCAGGCACTGCTCATTTTTGCCATGACAAAACCAGAACCGAACTATAACCTGCTGGACCGATTCCTGATTATGATGCGCAGACAGGGGCTGGAATGCATTCTATGCTTTAACAAACAAGATCTGGCAGATATAGGGCAGCAGGAATGTATCGAAAAGATTTACAAGGACAGCGGATGCCGTATTTTGTTTGTGAGTGCCGAAAAAAAAGAAGGGATTGACCAGCTTGCAGCGGTACTGCACAGAAAAACCACAGCGGTTGCAGGGCCGAGCGGTGTGGGGAAGTCCTCACTGGTGAACTGTCTGCAAAAGGGAACGCAGATGGAGACCGGAGCGATCAGCGAGAAGATCGCGCGCGGAAAACATACGACAAGGCATTCAGAGTTGATCGCAGTCTCGGACAATACGTACATCATGGATACGCCGGGCTTTAGCTCGCTGTCCCTGTTTGATATCGAGAAGGAGGAATTGAAAGCATATTATCCGGAATTTGAACTTTATGAGACACAATGCAAATTTATGACCTGCGCCCACATTCATGAGCCGGTGTGCGGTGTCAGGGAAGCATTAGGAGAAAACCATATCAGCAAAGTCCGATATGAAAACTACGTTACTTTTTATGAAGAGTTAAAAGAAAAAGAAAAGAGGAAATACTAAGATGAATTATTTATGTCCCTCAATACTGGCGGCTGATTTTTGGGAACTTGGAAAGCAGATTGAACTGGTCGAGCAGGCAGGCGCGCCGTATCTGCATATTGATGTCATGGATGGAATGTTTGTGCCTTCCATATCCTTTGGAATGCCTGTCCTTGAATGCGTGCGGAAGAAATCAGAACTTTTTATGGATGTACATATGATGGTCGAGCAGCCAGAGCGCTATATTGAAGAATTGATTCGGCTGGGTGCAGATGGTGTGACGATTCATGTGGAGGCGTGCAGCTGTATCCCGGAGACGCTTTCAAAGATACGTGCGCTCGGCAAAAAGACCGGACTTGCCATCAATCCTGAGACGCCTGTGGAGGCAGTGCTTCCCTACATGGATTTGGTGGATATGGTGCTGATTATGACGGTGCATCCTGGTTTTGGCGGACAGCGCTATATCATGGACTGTGTTGATAAAATCAAAAAGATGCGAACTGTCATCAACCAGCGGTATCCCGATGTCAAGCTTGAAATTGACGGCGGCGTGACGCTCGGCAATCTGGAGATGAACCTCGACGCCGGAGCAAATGTGATCGTCACAGGCTCTGCGATCTTTAAAGGCGATATCGGGCAGAATGTAAGAGAATTTTTAAAGCGTATGGAAGCGCTGTAGCGCATGGAGAAAAGAAGTATTGGACTTTGCAATTGATAATTGAATTGCAGAGTCCAATACTTCTTTTTTATGAAATATAACCTATTTTCAAGTATTTTGAAACCAAAAGACAAAATCTGGCGTCTAATGATTGTAAAACGAATAAAGGACGTTTGCATTTGTTTTACAATCATACGCGCGTAGGAGAAGGTTGATGAAAAGTATTGAAACAAAGAGTTATGTAAAGAAGGCGCAGAGGCACGATAAAGACGCATTTATTGAACTAATGCAGTTTTATATGAAGGATATGTATAGAACTGCCATTGCGATCCTGATGAATGAAGAAGATGCAGCAGATGCTCTTCAGGATACAATTCTCACTTGTTGGGAGAAGTTAGCGACACTGAGGAAACCAGAGTTCTTTAAGACATGGATGACAAGAATCCTTATAAACCATTGCTATGACATCCTTAGGCAGAATGCAGTTTACGAGACGATAGAAGCATATGAAGAACCGTCACAATGCGATGAATACAATGTAGAGCTCAAGGAGGCGTATGCCTCGATTGATGAACGGTATCGGCTTCCGATGGAATTGTACTATAGTCAGGGATTTAAGCTGCGGGAAATTGCGGAAATATTGTCAGTACCATTAAATACCATCAAGACAAGAGTTTCAAGAGGACGGAAAGAACTGGAAGCATATTATCGCGATTGTCAGGAGGATCAAAATGTCAAATAAGAAAATGTCAAATAAGAAAAACGTATTTTTTGAAGAAATTGAATTGTCCGAAATTGTGTTGAAAAAAACAAATCAAGCCTTTGAAATGATTCATCAGAAGGAGACGGGTTCTATGAAAAAATTAAATACAAAAAGTAAGAAATCCTTTAAAACACAGGCTGCTGCCATCGTGGGTGTCTGCATCGTAGCAGTTAGCGGCATCAGTGCCGCTGCCGCCATTCACCATTATTGGGGACGAGGCATGAATGGAAATATTCAGGCATCCGATGAACAGCAGCAGGAACTTACAGAAAAGAATATCGCAAAAGTGTACCGTGAAGAAACAGAGAATGTATCCCTTGCTGTGACAGATCACGGTGTCACGATCGAGCCGGATACGGTTGTTGTGGACGAGAGATTTGCATACATGTCGTTTCGTATTTCGGGTTATGCGGTGGCAGAGAGGGAGGAACCGGGATTTGACACAATAACGATCTATCAGGGAGAGAACCCGGAGGCTGAGGACGCATGGGTAAATATGTCTGGAACCATGTATAATGGTATTATTCCTGATGAAAACGGTATGCCAGTGTATGAAGATGGATCTGCGATAGCGAGTTACGAAGATGGAAGTACGATCTGCCATTATACGGACAGCGATGGAAATATGGAGTATATTATTCGGGCAAATGTTGCGAATGAGAACGATTCATTCCTTGGTAAGACAATCCATGTCGGTTTTAAAAATCTGGGAACACTTTCCAAAGCAGCGTTTACGCCGGTATTGGAAGGAAACTGGAATTTCGACATAACGCTTCCAGATGTGAGTTCATCTCAAACGATTCAGGTGGGCAAGAAAGTGGAAGGAACAGAATTTACGATAGATCATATCAGTATTTCTCCTATTTCTATGAGGGTGAATTATTCGGTCGGTACGGCACCTGTTGAAAGTGAAGATGAGCATGGCATTCCTTCAGTACAGGGAGTGGTACTAAAAGATGGGACAAGACTGCCATACTTAACCGATGGCGGCAGGTTTGGATACACCGATAATAGTAAGAAGAATGCCTATCACATAGCTGGTTATGACCGTGTTCTTGATGTTGATGAGGTGGCTGCGCTTATCGTTCAGACTTCGTATGATCAAGACAATATTGAGATACCGATCTCAAAATAAGCTTGACAGAATTAAAGAATAACAATGAAACAGTAACCACGAACCAAAAGGGTGTAAGGTCTTATGATATGATAAAGGCTTTACACTTTTTTTATGCACTATTTTCTGCTTAATTTTGCAGAAAATAAGCAGAAAATTCAATTTGATTATTCCAAAATGCCAGGTGGTATGATATAATATTAGCTTGTATTGGACTCTTTTTGCGGCATACAGCAGAAAGGAGTTGATTTGGTCTGACATGAATATGACCGAGGATAAAAAGGTCAAAGCGGCCAAAAGCGTCGAACATGCCTTGAAAAATGTGTAGTAAAAATATAGAGAAAGGCAGAAAACCTTGAAAATCAAGGTTTTCTGGGCAGGTATAACAAGATATGAAACTGGGAATCGTCGGACTTCCGAATGTAGGAAAAAGTACATTGTTCAATTCGCTGACAAAGGCTGGTGCAGAGTCGGCAAACTATCCATTTTGTACGATAGACCCAAATGTGGGCGTGGTGACAGTGCCGGATGAGCGGATCCGGCTTTTGGGTGAGCTGTACCACACGAAAAAAGTGACGCCCGCTGTGATAGAGTTTGTCGATATCGCAGGGCTGGTCAAGGGCGCGTCAAAGGGAGAGGGACTTGGCAACCAGTTCCTTGCCAATATCCGTGAGGTCGATGCGATCGTGCATGTAGTGAGATGCTTTGAGGACTCAAATATCGTGCATGTAGACGGAAGCATCAACCCGCTGCGGGACATCGAGACGATCAATTTAGAGCTTATTTTTTCTGATATTGAAATTCTCGAGAGACGGATTGCAAAAGTGTCCAGAGGTGCGAAAAATGATAAGACACAGGCGAAGGAGCTTGCGCTTGCAGAGCGCATCAAGGCACACTTAGAAGAAGGCAGGATGGCAAAGAGCTTTGTGACGGAAGATGACGAGGAAGTTTTGTGGAGAACTGGGTATAATTTATTAACAGATAAACCGGTGATCTTTGCCGCAAACGTGGCGGAGGAAGATTTAGCAAATGACGGTGCAGACAACGAGGGCGTGAAGGCAGTCCGCGCGTATGCGGCGGAGGAAGGTTTTGAAGTCTTTGTGATCTGCGCGCAAATCGAACAGGAGATCGCAGAGCTTGACGAGGATGAGAAGTCTATGTTCCTCGAAGATTTGGGATTAAAGGAGTCCGGGCTTGACAAGCTGATCGCGGCAAGCTACAGGCTGTTAGGACTGATCAGCTTTCTCACGGCAGGCGAGGATGAATGCCGTGCATGGACGATTAAAGTCGGCACCAAGGCACCGCAGGCGGCAGGCAAGATTCACACAGACTTTGAGCGCGGCTTTATCCGGGCAGAGGTTGTAAATTACAAGGATTTGCTGGAGAACGGCTCTCTTGCGGCGGCGCGGGACAAAGGGCTTGTCGGTCTGGAGGGCAAGGAGTATGTTGTGAAGGATGGAGATGTGATCTTGTTCCGTTTTAATGTATAAAAATAATTCAGTGAGGTAAAAAGATATGCCTGATACAATGGGAGTAAATGATATCGCCTTTCCACATCTTGGAATCTATCTGGAAAATCTGCCGAAAAGCTTTTCCATCTTTGGTTTCCAGATTACATTTTACGGCATGATAATCGGCATCGGCGTCATACTTGGCGTGCTGATGGCGGAGCGAATGGCAAAAGCAGAGGAGATGGATACCGATATTATCTGGGATTTTGGCATCTATGCGGTGATTTTTTCGATTATCGGGGCGCGGATTTACTATGTGGTCTTTTCTTGGGACCTCTACAAAAAGGACCTGCTGAGCATTTTCAATCTAAGAAGGGGCGGGCTTGCCATTTATGGGGCAGTGATTGCCGCATTTATCACGCTTTTTGTCTACGCTAAGATCAAGAAGCTCTCACCGTATCAGATCGGCGACTGCGGTGTGTACGGACTTATTTTAGGACAGATTGTCGGGCGCTGGGGAAATTTTTTTAACCGGGAAGTCTTTGGCGGGTATACCGATACGCTGTTTGCCATGAGACTGCCTGTTGACGCAGTGCGTCCCGGAGATATCACAAAATCACAGCTTGACGGCATGGCGCTTATGGGAGATGTCAATTTTATTCAGGTGCATCCGACTTTCCTGTACGAGGGTGTCTGGAATCTGGCGATTCTGACAATTATGCTCGTATATCACAAACGCAAAAAATTTCATGGACAGATGTGCCTGTTTTACCTTGGCGGCTATGGCATCGGACGTTTTATCATCGAAGGAATCCGCACAGACAGACTATTGATCCCGGGAACACAGATCGCCGTGTCACAGCTTTTGGGCTTGCTGCTGTTCATCTTTTCGGTTGTTATGGATATCGTACTGAGGATTCGGTTAAAGGGGGGTAAAAGCAGATGATAAAAGAAAAAATTGAGAAGCTGATTTCACAGCTTACCTTGCAGGAAAAAGTAGATCTGATTCACGGAAATGGCTTATTTGCGACCAAAGGTGTCGAGCGGCTTGGTATTCCGCCGTTTATAACCTCAGATGGTCCGCGGGGGGTGCGGAAGGATTTTGGCAATGACTCATGGAAAGAAGTAGGACTCAGTTACGATTATGTATCTTATCTGCCCTGCAATACTGCGCTTGCGGCAACTTGGAACCGAGCGCTTGCACATTCCACTGGAAAGCTGCTTGGCAAGGAGGCAAGGGGACGCGGCAAAGATATGATACTGGCGCCGGGAATCAATATTATGCGCTCACCGCTGTGCGGGCGGAGTTTTGAGTACATGGGCGAGGACCCCTATCTTGTCTCGGAGCTTGTTGTTCCGCTGGTACAGGGAATTGAGGAGAATGACGTGTCGTCGTGCGTGAAGCACTTTGCGGTGAACAATCAGGAGACACGGCGTCTGGACGTAGACGTGGAGGTCAGCGAGCGGGCGCTCAGGGAGATTTATCTGCCGGGCTTTGAGGCAGCGGTAAAAAGGGGCAAGGCAAAAGGAATCATGGGTGCCTACAATAAGCTGCGCGGAACACACTGCTGCCATCATGATGTTCTGTTCAATGAAATTCTGCGGGGAGAATGGGGCTATGAGGGCATCATTGTGTCGGACTGGGGCGGTGTCCATGACACAAAGGAAGCCTTGATGAGCGGGCTTGACATAGAGATGTCCGTCACCAATGATTTTGACCAGTATTATATGGCACAGCCATTAATTGATCTCATCGAGCGCGGGGAAGTGGACAAGAAGACAGCGCTTGCCAGGATTGACGAGAAGGTCCGCCATATTTTGAACGTGATGAATGCACTGCATATGCTTGATGGAGAACGCAGTGCGGGCGGTTACAATGACTATGCCGACAAGGCATCACTGCGCCAGACAGCGCGGGAATCGATTGTTTTGTTAAAGAATGATAAAAACATACTGCCGCTGGACAGGAAGCGCATCAGGAAACTGCTTGTGGTTGGAGAGAATGCCAACAGACCGCATGCATCGGGCGGCGGAAGCGCTGAAATCAAGGCATTGTATGAGATCACACCGCTTATGGGGATTCAGATGCTTCTGGGCGGCAATACGGAAGTCGTATATAAACCGGGATATTTCAATGAAGATAACGGCAATATCTGGGCAAGCGCAGCAGACAGCGAAAATGGGCAGGCGGACAGTCTGAATCAGGACATTGTAGAATCACCGGCACCAGTGGCAATTGAGGTTTCGCCAGAACAGAAGCAGTACCGGCTGGAAATGAACGAAAAATACATGCGGGAAGCGCTTGAGGCGGCAAAGGATGCCGACGCAGTCGTCTTTGTGGGCGGGCTGACCCATGACTATGACACGGAGGGGCAGGACAGAGCAGACATGAAGCTGCCATATGATCAGGACCGGCTGATTTCTGAGCTCTTGAAAGTAAGACCAGACACGGTAGTGACGCTTGTGGCAGGTTCTCCTGTGGACATGAGCGCATGGCTTGACGATGCGCCGTCCCTGATCTATAGCTGGTATGCGGGCATGGAGGGCGGCATGGCGCTCGCGGAAGTGATTTTTGGTGATGTGAATCCGTCCGGGCATCTGCCGGAGACATTTCCAATCAGCGAAAAGGACTGTCCGGCAGTGGTTCTGGGCGAATTTCCGGGCGGTGACAAAGTGCACTACAATGAGGATATTTTTGTGGGATACCGTTATTATGATACGTATGATGTGCCAGTCGCTTTTCCGTTTGGGTATGGTCTGTCCTATACGGATTTTGTGATGACGGGGATTCGTGCAGAGGTTGTGGAGGACACTGTAGAGAGCAAGGCGGTGAAGGTAAGCTTTGACATATCGAATATAGGCTCTCGTGCTGGTGCGGCGGTTGCACAGATTTATGTCGCAGATAAATATCCAAAGGTTAAGAAAGCAGCCAAGGAGCTGAAGGCATTTGAAAAAATCTATCTTGAAGCCGGGGAGACGCGGGAAATCTCAATGATGCTTGAGCGGGAGGCATTTACGTACTATGATGAGGCCTCACATCAATTTAGGGCAGACGCAGGCAGCTATATGCTGATGCTTGCCAAAAATGCGGAGGAAATCGTCGACATCACGGAAATTGAATTAAAAAATTGACAAGTTCCCCTATGCGGTCAGGATGCATATGATAGAGAAACGCACCTTGCTGTATAGGGGGAACTTTTTATGGTGAGCTACAAGGAACTGAGAAAAAAAGAAGTCATTTGTATCAAAGACTGTAGAAGGCTTGGACATGTATGCGACTTGGAGATTGATGAGTGCAAAGGCTGTATCTGCAAAATCATTGTTCCCGGCTGTAAGGGCTTCTGGTCGATGCTCACCGACGATTCGGTGATCGCCATTCCATATAATTGTATCCGCCAGATTGGTCCAGACCTTATTTTAGTGGATATATAAAGGCCAGGGTTGTTTCACGAAGAATAATTGAAACTAATAGACACGGCATTTTTACGAGGGATATGGAAGCTATACATATTTTCCATATCCCTCGACTTTTTCGCCCTGTAGAGGTATAATATTTATATAATATAGGTATATGCTACCTATATAGAAAGGAGGATATTATGACAGCAGCAGAAAAAAGATACCCGGATTGGGTGCAGGAGCAGCGGACACGGGGAACTACAGTGAAAAAGAAAGGGGATACCTATTATCTCTA
>KE159527.1:258113-541009 GCA_000403215.2 Lachnospiraceae bacterium A4 | reverse complement strand
TTCAGCGGAATTGAGAGTTTTTATTGATATAAAATAAGTATATAGGATTTGAAAAAAAGTGTAAATAAGATAGAGGGGATGTTTTGCGCATTTTTTCAGATGTGGACAACTGAAAAGAAAAAAAGCTGTGAAGGCGGCAGGATGTCCAGATTCCGAACAGACTGACAGCAAGTTCATAATAAATGATGTCGTTTGGAAGCCTTCGTGAAACAACCCTGATATAAAGGCTTGAGGCAATTGACATTGGCGGAAACATCACTTATACTGAAACAGAGAACCTTGAACAAGAAACATTCGGAGGAAACAGTATGAAGTGTCCGTTCTGTAATTATGAAAATACAAGAGTGATTGATTCCAGACCTGCCGAGGACAACTGTTCCATACGCAGGAGACGGGTGTGTGATGTGTGCAATAAGCGGTTTACGACTTACGAGAAGGTGGAGACGATTCCGCTTGTGATCATCAAGAAGGATAATAACAGGGAAGCCTATGACCGTGCAAAGATTGAAACAGGAGTTCTGCGCGCCTGCCACAAACGTCCAGTCAGCACCGATGACATCGAAGTGCTGGTGGACGAGGTGGAGGCAGATATCCTAAACCGTGGTGAGAAAGAAATCAACAGCCGCATTATCGGGGAACTGGTGATGAATAAACTCAAAGATTTGGATGCGGTGGCATATGTCCGCTTTGCGTCGGTGTACCGTGAGTTTAAAGATATCAATACTTTTATGGACGAGCTGAAAAAAGTGCTCGACAAATAAGCCCGACAAATAAATATGAAATGACCTTGAAATGGGAGAACGCTCCCGTTCCGAGGTCATTTTCAGATGTAACATATTAACATATTTCTTTTTTCTACAGTTCCTTAGGAGGTGAATTTGGGTGAGATGAATAAGAATATGATCATATGGTTTGCAGTTTCAGCGGTTCTCATGCTGGCGCTTCCGTGGCTTGCGGTTACTTTTGTAAAAGGCGATGCTGGAATGGCAGTATGCTTTCTTTTGTTTTTTGCGGTAAATCCAATATACTGCGTCATAGCCGGGACATTTGCCGGAAAGGATATGCGGCAATTATGGAGCCTACCGTTTGTATCGGCTGCGCTGTTTTTGATCGGTACGTGGATATTTTTTGATATGGGGGAAACAGCATTTATCCTGTATGCGGCGGTCTATCTAGTTTTGGGGATAGCGGCCATGTTAATTTCCAAGTTTATCAGAATGAAAACACAGAGGTAATAATGTGAGATAGAATAATGTAAGATAAAAATGAAAATTCAAACAAAACTGAAAGGAGACAAAACAATGTATTTATTGCCAAGACCGCAACAAGAGGAATGGTATGAGGGATATTACGCGCTGCGTTATGACGGATATATTGTGCTGGAGGAGACAAGCGGTGTGGACGGGTATCCGTATATGAAGCAGTTACAGGAGGTGGTGGCACAGGAAACAGGGCTTTGCCTAAAACTCCGGCAGGGAAGCTCGAAAAAGGCGGATATTACGCTTCGAGTAGACGCCTCGGCGCAGGCGCAGGCATATACCCTGACTGTCAATCAGAAAGGCATATGGCTGAGTGCCGGAGACAGTGCAGGGCTGCTCTACGGCATACAGACCTTGCGTCAGATCTTTCGGCAGAAGGGGGCATGTATTCCATGCCTGAAGATTTCTGATTATCCTTGTTTTCCAGTTCGGGGACTTTTCTATGATGTGACAAGAGGGCGGATTCCCACGCTGGAGTATCTCAAAAAACTGGCAGACCGCATGGTTTGCTACAAAATGAACCAATTACAGCTTTATATCGAGCACAGCTTTCTGTTTGAAAATTTGAGCGAGGTCTGGCGCGACGATACGCCGCTGACTGCGGAGGATATACTGGAATTTGACCGTTACTGCAAGGCAAGAAATATAGAGCTTGTGCCGGCGATTGCTTCGTTCGGGCATTTATACAAGGTATTGCGCACGAAATCTTTCCGTCGTCTGTGTGAGAGGCCGGAGCTGGCTGATGCGCCCTTCGGCTTTGTGGACAGGATGAATCATCATACGCTCGATGTGTCCAACGCAGAGAGCTTATGCTTTGTAAAAGGGCTGATCAAGGAATATATGGCGTTATTTTCCTCCGATAAGTTCAATATCTGCGCGGACGAGACATTTGATTTGGGAAAAGGGAGAAGTCATGCGCTGGCAAAGGAGAAAGGCGTGCACAGACTTTATGTAGATTTTGTAAAGGAACTGTGCAGCTTTTTAAAAGAACAGAACAGACAGCCTATGTTCTGGGGAGATATCATCAGCGAATGCCCGGAACTGCTAAAGGAGCTGCCGGAGGGCACGATCTGTTTGAGCTGGGGCTACGGGGCGGACGAGAGCGGGGAAGCCGTGCGCAAGGTCGCCGCGGCAGGGGCAGTACAGTACTGCTGTCCGGGTGTGTCCGGCTGGAATCAGTTTGTCAATCAGATTGACGTATCTTATCAGAATATAAAGCGTATGTGCCAATATGGCAGGGAGTGCGGGGCAGCAGGCATACTGAATACGGACTGGGGAGACTGCGGGCACATCAATCACCCTGATTTTGGTATTACTGGAATGATTTATGGCGCGGTCTTTTCATGGGGAAGTGAGATGCCTGCATATGAGGAATTAAACCGACAGATTTCGTTTTTGGCGTTTCGCGACCGCAGTGAAAAATTTGTTTCGATAATCGAGAAACTTTCCCGAACATGGATATATCAATGGTATGATGCGGTTGATTTCATGGAGAAGCGCAGCGAGGCGAAGGACAGCACGCAGTGCGCAGGTCTGCCGGAGGCTGTCAAGGGGATGGAGGCATGTGCAAAGGAGCTATGCGGGCTTCTTCCGGAACTGGACAGCGCGGTGAAGGCATGTGTGCCGCCCTATCTGATGGCGATAGACGGCATGATACTATTGCAGAAGGTAGGCGCCTTTGTCAGCGTGAGGGAATATGGCACTGCGCCGCTGTTTTCTGAAAATGCCGCAGATTTGGCTGCGGAGCTGGAGGAATGGTTTTATGAGTATAAGGAGGAATGGAGGCGCGTGAGCAGAGAGTCGGAATTATATCGGATTGAGTCGGTAATTTGCTGGTATGCAGACTATCTGCGCCGTGAGTTTTAAGCGTCGAAAAATAAAAATACAGTCTTTTATTTGGGAAAGGCACTTAATAGCAACGTGGCTCATACAATAGAATAAATGAGTCCCGGGGGCATTTCTTGAAGACCTTTGAGCAACCTTTATCAGCCAAGGAGGAGACCGAGTACTTGGAAATCATGAACGGCGAGGATTTGGAAGCAGCCCATAGGGCAAGGCAGATTCTGATTGAGAGAAATCTGCGTCTAGTGGCGCATGTGTCCAAGAAATACATGGGATGCGGGGAGGACATGGAAGATCTCATATCCATAGGCACCATAGGGCTTATTAAGGCAGTGAACACCTTCAAGGCGGAGAAGGGCAGCAGACTTGCCACTTATGCAGCAAAATGCATTGATAATGAACTGCTGATGATGTTTCGCGCGAGAAAGAAAGTGACGCGGGAGGTATCACTGTATGAGCCAATCGGCAAAGATAAAGAAGGAAATGAGATTAATTTGATTGATGTCTGCGAGCAGGAGCAGCGGGATATCGTGGAGGATATGGACATGGCGGCAAAGCTGCGCTGTCTGTCCCGTCTGATGGAGGAGAAGCTTGACGACAGAGAGCGGGATATCATCAAAATGCGTTATGGCATCCTCGGCACAAGCTTCACTGGAGAGGAGATGACACAGCGGGACATCGGCAAAAAACTAGGCATATCCAGAAGCTATGTCTCCCGTATTGAGAAGAAAGCGCTCGGAAAGCTAAAAGCAGGACTAAAAGAAGAGAATTTGTATTAATTTTTACATTTGGTGTGCTAATTTTGACATTTGCGTTGTAATCCTTTGTTTGGTGTGCTATATAAAGTACAGTTCTTTAATATCATAACCGAGGAGTAAAAAGATGTATAGCAGAGTGATTACAGGCGCAGTCCACGGTATTGACAGTGTACTTGCAACAGTCGAGGTGGACGCGTCAAAAGGAATGCCGGGGATAGAGATGGTAGGGCAGTTGGACAATGCGGTGCGGGAGGCGAAGGAGCGCGTCAGAGTAGCGCTCAAAAATGCTTTTGTAAATATACCGCCCATGCGCATTACTGTCAGCATATCGCCCGCAGAGATGCGCAAGGAAGGCGCGGCTTATGACCTGCCGATCGCAGTTGGCATTCTCGTGTCAATAGGACTGATACCCAAAGAAGGAATCCGGGATACACTGATACTGGGCGAGCTGGGGCTGGACGGGGCGGTTCACGCTGTCAGGGGTGTGCTGCCGATCGTACAGAAGGCAAAACAGGAACACGTCAAACGCTGCATTCTGCCCGTTTCCAATGTGCAGGAGGGTGCGGTCATTGATGCGGTCGAGATTATCGGGGTGGAAAGCCTGTCGGAGACGATCGCATATCTGAGGGAGGTGGAGGAGTGCAAGGCACAAAAGATAGCGCCCGCAGAGCGCACCTTGCTTCAATGTTTTGGCGGGACAGATGCCAGTGTGGATTTTGCCGAGATCAATGGCCAGGAGACTGTGAAACGCGCGGTGGAGGTGGCGGCGGCAGGATTTCATCATGTGCTGATGCTTGGACCGCCCGGCTCAGGCAAGACCATGCTCGCCAAGCGGATACCAACGATTTTACCAGACTTGTCTATGGAGGAATGTCTGGAGGTTTCCACGATCTACAGTGTGGCAGGCAAGCTTGGCAACAGCGGCGCCCTGATCACAGAGCGTCCCTTTCTCAGCCCGCATCATACCATTTCTGAGCAGGCGCTTGCAGGCGGCGGGCGGATTCCCAGACCCGGTGTGATCTCACTTGCCCACAGGGGCGTGCTGTTTATGGACGAGCTGCCGGAGTTTCGCCACAATGCGGTTGAAATACTCAGGCAGCCCCTTGAGGACAAGCAGATTCACATCGCCAGAACCTATGGAAGTTTTGTCTATCCGGCAGATTTTATGCTGGTGGCGGCGATGAACCCCTGCCCGTGCGGTTATTTTCCAGACAGAAACCGCTGTAACTGCTCAGAGGCGGAGATTAAAAAATATCTTTCAAAAATATCGGGGCCTGTATTAGACCGAATTGATGTGGTGACAGAGGCGCCGCGGGTGGATATACACCAGTTGACTGCCTCCGGAGGCTTAAATGAGCATAGCGCTGTCATGAAGGCGCGCGTCATGGAGGCGAGGGCGCGCCAGCAGCGACGCTATCAGGGGACAGGCTATCGGTTTAACGCAGAGCTGCGCGCAGGTGATATCAGGACCTTCTGCAAGCTGGACACAGAGGGGCAGGCGATGATGGAGGAAATATTTACCATAATGAATTTGTCGGCGCGTGCATATCATAAAATCATCAAAGTGGCAAGGACGATTGCGGATTTGGAGGGGAAGGAGGACATTCAGACAGAACACATCAGCGAGGCGGTATGTTACAGAAAAAATGACAGAAAGAGTGGTCTCGGAAACTCACCCCCAAAATGAAAAAACTTTAGTTGCAAAATTGTAATTGCATTAGGGAGAGAGAGAAAATGATTGGCTTAAAGCTGTTCAAATGGAGTGGATGAAAAAAGGGCACAGTGAATAAACCTGTCTGGAAATGATTTTCTGACAGAATTGGGTATGGACGTTTTTCTGCTATTGCTTCATATGTATGCCCGGCAGTTTACTGCTGGGCCGCCTTATACCTGGCATCAAGATGTATGCATATACCAATGAGCATACCCCATAAGGAAAAATGATCCCTTCCGCGTATTTTTAAGTGCTGCAGGCAGTAATCATTGAGTACACGGTTGTTTACACGTTCACAGGCAGTACGTTCACTGTATATATCTTTGTACTGCTGTGAATCCCTGGGAATACGGGGCTGGAAACGCAGGCTGCCGTTGTTCTTGATATAGACAGTGCGCCCATAGCGGCCGGGAGAACATTCCGTTTCATACGGACACTTCCCGATACGGCCGCATCTGAGGGGACAGCGGTACTTATGTGCATCTTTTATGGGATCGCTTCCCCAGGAACACATTTCATGCCCGGCTCTGCACAGGGGATGTCCGTTCTTATTAAAAGTAATGTCATCCGTGGCACCGACAGAAGACTTAGACCTGCCATTGATATCGATCAGGGCATTGATGCCCCAGTGTTCCAGCAGTATATAAGTCGGAATGTTGTCATGTGCAGAATCCAGACAGATATTTTTAGGAGACAGCCCGCAGCCGTTACGTCCAAAACTGTCTATAGCATAAAGAAAATTTTTACTGTCATGGCGTCTGGCACCGGTAAAGTTCATAAGGAGCGGAAGTTCAACCTTAAGTTTAGCGTTCCTGCAGCAGAGCATGTAAAGAGTATGGCCAAAAAACCATGTCTCATTATCACTGTCCCAGCCCCAGCCGGCATCAGGATCGGAGTAATGCCGTCCACAGGTGCTGCGGAACGGGCAGGAGCGGCCACAGGAGGACAGGTGCCTGCCATACGGTGAGGAATGGGAAGCTACGGCCGTGCCGTCACCGGAAACGGTGAGGTCTGCAGCATCAAAGAGTCCGGCCTGCAGGGAAGGGAGGACGGCAAGGATAGAAAAGATCTTCTGCAGTGCCTCCTGTGTGTTATCGGAAACGGGTTTCCCATCCATGATGTCAGCCACGATATCCTTTGTGGTTGTTGAAGCTGTATCCTGCGGTTCAGAGAGCTTTCCGTCACTGCCGATAACTTTTTGAGGTTTTTTCCCATTTCTGCCGGCAGGAAGGAGTGACGAACGGGAATAAACGTGCCTGTCTCCCTGCCAGAAACGGTCCATAAGGTCATAATAAGAACCAAGCGGGGGAAGTTCGTCAGTGGAAGGACAGCCGATAAGGACGGTGAGGGAAATGGATGCGGGAAGGACTTCCCTGACCCAGGAAGTAAGGCTTGTGCCAGCTTTGGTTTTATTAAAGAGCAGGACAAAAAGTACCAGTGAGCGTAAGAGCTGTGCCTGGTGCTGTGCGGGTCTGCCGCCATCAGAATAATAAGCGGGAATAAGATCAAGAAGCGGATCAAGGTCAAGGTTTAAGAGTTTGTCCTGCTCCTCCTTGTAAAGATCAAAGGAATATTTGGGATTGTTGCGGGAAAGCCTGCGGCCAACCGTAGTGACAAGGGTTCTGTACTCGTCATGGCTCTGCCATAATTCGGGTTTGAACATAAATGTGACCTCCTTTTGTTTAAGAAATAGATGGTGCAAAAATATATCTTAAACAAAAGGGCCATTTTTGCTGATGGATATCAGCAAAAATGGCCGCACAAACTGGCGTAGCTGTCAAGTTTTTTTCAAAAAAAGTTGAGAAAAGTCGAGAGATTTTATTGAAGATAAAGAAATATGAAGATGAAAAATGTTACAAAACAACAATAAAAATAGGGGTGAAACTATAATTTTGGAAATTACGGAGACCTTATAAAATAAGGACTTCGAGTTTCCGAGAGCACACAGAAAGTACTGGGGGTAAAACTATAGATAAAGAAGCATTCGCGCAAAAAGTATACGCCTGCTGGCTGGACACAATCTACTGGATATCCAGCCAGTCAAAATACAGGCTTCTGGAGGCGGCAGAAGGCATACAGGAGATTTATCACATGCCAGAGCAGCAGGTGCAGGCTGTCATGGGAAAGCGGGGATGTGAGCGTTTCATGCAGCACAGGGAGCGCTTTGAGCCGGAAGCGGTATGGAATTATCTCGCGCGGCAGGGCATTTCTTATACGTATTGTCAGGCAGCGGATTTTCCAAGGAGGCTCACAGAGATTCCAGACCCGCCCTTTGGACTCTTTTACAAAGGAAGGCTTCCGTCTGATACCATGCCTGCGGTTGCGGTGATTGGCGCAAGAAAATGCAGTGAATATGGCAGATGTATGGCAGAGCAGTTTGCAGCGGGCTTTGCCGCGCGCGGCATCAATGTCATCAGCGGCATGGCGATGGGAATTGACGGCATCAGCCAGAGCGCCGCGCTGAAGGCGGGCGGCAGTTCCTATGCCGTCTTAGGGGGCGGTGTGGATATTGTGTATCCGAGGACAAATGAGACACTCTATGCACAGCTTGTCCGACAGGGCGGAGTCTTGTCGGAATATCCGCCCCGATTAGCGCCAAGACCCAGCCTTTTTCCGCCGAGAAACCGCATTATCAGCGCACTGTCCGATGTGGTGCTTGTCGTGGAGGCGCGCGAGAAGAGCGGGACGCTGATCACCGTGGACATGGCGTTAGAGCAGGGGCGGGAGGTTTACACGATTCCGGGCAGGTGCACAGACAGCCTCAGTATGGGCTGCAACCGCCTGCTTCGTCAGGGCGCCATGGTTGCGACTGCGCCAGAGGATATTATCGAAGATCAGCGCTGGGAATCTCTTCTGACAAAAACGCCTGACAGCAAAGCGCCGGCAAAAGCATCGGCAGTAAAGCTCTCTCCCGCAGCGCAGGAGGTTTATTCCGCGCTGGACATGCTGCCCTCCACGCAGGACGAGATTGTCACGAAACTTAGAGCGCAGAAGAGCATCTGCACAATACCGCAGATATGCCAGGGACTTGTGGAATTGGAACTAAAAGGTCTTGCGGCGTGCCAAAACGGACAGTACCAAAGGCGCTGTGTATTCTAGTCTGTTTAAAATATTTGGCAGATTTACAAAAAATTTACTTGCCACCGTTTGAAATTTGGGTTATAGTGATGAACGTAAGTCAATCAATACAAAAAGTGGTCAAGGGGTAAGGTATGGCAAAGTATTTAGTAATCGTGGAGTCACCGGCGAAGGTGAAAACAATCAAAAAATTTCTGGGTGCAAACTACGAAGTGATGGCGAGCAACGGACATGTGCGTGACATGCCTAAGAGCCAGCTGGGCTTCGATGCGGAGAATGATTATGAACCCAAATATATAACAATCCGCGGGAAGGGAGATATCCTTGCAAAGCTGCGCAAGGAAGTAAAAAAAGCAGATAAAATCTATCTCGCAACGGACCCTGACCGCGAGGGGGAAGCGATCTCATGGCATTTGTATATCGCTTTAAAATTAGAAGACAAAAAGGTATACCGCATTACCTTTAATGAAATTACCAAAAATGCAGTGAAAGAGTCCTTCAAAAATCCAAGGGAGATTGACATGAGCCTCGTGGATGCACAGCAGGCGAGAAGAATGCTCGACAGAATGGTGGGCTATCGGATCTCGCCGCTTTTGTGGGCAAAGATCAAGAGAGGACTCAGTGCGGGAAGAGTACAGTCGGTCGCACTGCGCATCATCTGTGATAGAGAGGACGAGATCAACGCGTTTATTCCAGAGGAGTACTGGACATTAGATGCGGCACTGAAAATAAAGGGAGAGAAAAAGCCGCTGATGGCAAAGTATCACGGTATCGGTGACAAAAAGGCTGACATCTCCTCCAAGGCAGCGATGGACAAAATTTTAAAAGAACTTGAAAATGCACCGTTTGCAGTGACAGACATCAAGAAGGGAGAGCGCGTCAAGAAAGCGCCGCTGCCGTTTATCACCTCGACACTCCAGCAGGAGGCGAGCAAGGCACTGAATTTCTCGACACAAAAGACCATGCGTCTTGCACAGCAGCTTTATGAAGGCGTAGAGCTCAAAGGACAGGGGACAGTCGGTCTTATTACTTATTTAAGAACGGATTCCACCAGAGTTTCTGATGAGGCAGTGACTGCGTCCAAGGATTATATCACGAAAAATTACGGCGCGGAGTATGCGGCGGAAATCGTGGCGGAAAAGAAAAAAGATCAAAAGATACAAGATGCCCATGAGGCAATCCGCCCGACAGACATTAGCAACACGCCGGCAAGCCTCAAAGAATCTCTGAGCCGCGATCAGTTCAGGCTGTACCAGCTCATATGGAAGCGCTTTACGGCAAGCCGTATGACACCGGCAAAGTATGAGACGACCTCGGTTAAGATAGATGCGAAGGGGCACCGTTTTACCGTGTCCGCGTCAAAGCTGGTTTTTGACGGATTTATGAGCGTCTACAAGGAGGCAGACGAGGAGAAGGCAGAGGCAAATACGCTGGTAAAAGAGATCACAAAGGACACCGTGCTGACGCTCGAGTCCTTTGACCCCAAGCAGCACTTCACGCAGCCGCCCGCACACTATACAGAGGCGTCGCTTGTCAGGGCATTGGAGGAGCTTGGCATCGGGCGCCCGAGTACCTATGCGCCGACCATCACGACAATTCTTGCAAGGCGGTATGTGGTCAAGGAGGATAAGAATCTCTATGTGTCTGAGCTTGGCGAAGTCGTGAACAGTATGATGAAGGATGCGTTTTCCTCAATCGTGGATGTGAATTTTACAGCCAATCTTGAGGCGCTGCTCGACAAGGTGGAAGATGGCGCGATGAACTGGAAAACTGTCGTGGCAAATTTTTATCCAGATCTCGACGAGGCGGTGAAGAAGGCGGAGAAGGAGCTGGATGAAGTAGAGATTGCGGACGAAGTATCGGATGAACTGTGTGATGTGTGCGGGAGAAACATGGTCATCAAGTATGGACCACACGGCAAATTCCTTGCGTGCCCGGGATTTCCAGACTGCCGCAACACAAAGCCCTATTTTGAGAAGATTGGCGTGACCTGCCCCAAGTGCGGCAAGGAGGTTGTGATCAGAAAGACCAAGAAGGGCAGAAAATATTATGGATGCGAGGCGATACCAGAATGTGATTTCATGGTGTGGCAGAAGCCTTCCAAAGAAAAGTGCGAGCGGTGCGGCGGCATTATGCTCATCAAGGGAAACAAACTTGTCTGTGCAGATGAGCAGTGCGGTTTCGTGAAAAAAATAGAGAACGAGCAGAAGGCAAACTGAGTTGACTGAAAATTTTACGGCAGCGCTTCAAATGCATTGAATTATAGTTCATTGATAAAAAATAGGTGAAATTGTAAAGTATTCTTGAATTATTGAACGGAACTATTGAAAAATAAATTTTCCTGTGTTAAACTTTCTATTAGATAAATGGATTCTGTGCGGAAGATCAAAGAACAGAAGGACATGGAGGTTTACTATGGGTAGCGTACAACTGTTGGACAAAACAAGAAAAATCGGAAAACTTTTACACAATAATAATTCCAGTAAAGTAGTTTTCAGTGATATCTGCAAGGTAATCCGGGATATTGTGAACTCAAACGTGTTAGTGATCAGCAAAAAGGGCAAGGTTTTAGGCGTAGGAAACTGTGAGGGTGTGGACGAGTTAAAGGAGCTTGTCGAGGAGGATGTCGGCGGCTTTATTGATCCCATGCTGAACGAGCGGCTTCTCGGTGTGCTTTCCACCAAAGAAAATGTGAACCTTGCAACACTTGGATTTGAGAGCCCAGACATACGGAAATATCAGGCAGTCATCACCCCGATTGAGATTGCGGGCGAACGTCTGGGAACGCTGTTTATCTATAAATGCAATGAGCAGTATGATATTGATGATATTATTTTGTGCGAGTACGGTGTGACGGTGGTCGGGCTTGAGATGCTCCGCGCCGTGAGCGAGGAGAATGCGGAGGAGAGCCGCAAGATTGCGGTGGTGAAGTCCGCGATTTCCACGCTGTCCTTCTCGGAGATGGAGGCGATCACGCACATTTTTGATGAGCTGAATGGTACAGAGGGAATCCTTGTCGCCAGCAAGATTGCAGACCGCGTGGGCATCACGCGCAGCGTGATTGTCAATGCACTGCGCAAGTTTGAGAGCGCAGGCGTGATTGAGTCGCGTTCGTCAGGCATGAAGGGGACATATATCAAGGTTTTGAATGATGTCGTGTTCGAGGAAGTAGATGCGCTCAAACGGCAGCTCAATAAATAAATTGGTCAAATAATATAAAAAATACAAAAAAAATAAACAAAAGGCTTATCTTAAAAAAGATAAGTCTTTTTTGTGTTTATGGGGAACAAAACAGTAAATTTACATAAAAAGCTACTGTAATTTCTTGTAATATTACAAAATAATGAAAAAAATACTTGAAATATTCTGAAAATAAACTATAATAGAGTAAGAAAGGTAATATATTATGTAAATTCATTATGGCAATAATGAGCGGCATAAGATGAGATATTGGAAAAGAGAAGGAGGAGTATGAATGTTAAATAATTCAGGTGTATTTGATTACATTAATGCGCTGGGAACTTCACTGGATGCAACTGCGGTAAGAAATAACATTATCAATAACAACATTGCCAATGTGAATACCCCCAACTATAAGCGCAAGGATATCCGCTTTGAGACAGAGTTAAAACATGCTTTTGCCAGAGCAGGTGAGGAGACGGTGGACGCGAGAGTAAAGAACCTTGATCTCAATGCGCTCGACCCGCAGATTTATACCGATTATGAAGAGCTTTCTTACCGGTATGACGGCAACAATGTGAGTATCCAGAATGAGCTGGGCATTCTTGCAAAGAACCAGACAAAGTATAACGGATTACATGAGCTTGTGAACCAGAACTTTAAGCAGCTCATGTCCGTTATGAAATAGGAGGGTGAGCAATGGGAATTTTTGATTCGTTTGATATCAGTGCGTCGGGCATGTCCGCAGAGCAGTACCGCATGGATATCATTTCACAGAATATGGCAAATGCACATACGACAAGAACAGCAGATGGCACACCGTATGTCAGAAAGGTAGTCACCTTTCAGGAAAAGACAGACACAAAGGATAGAAATTTTAAACATATGCTTGATACGGCATTCAGCAATCTGAGCGGCAGACCGCTTGGCAGCACCAACTCAGCGAGGCTTTCAAGTCCGGGCTCAGGCGTCAAGATCGGCGGACTGTATGAGGATACTTGGACAGAGGAAGTGATGGCGTATGATCCAGAGCATCCGGATGCAGATGAAAACGGCTATGTACATTATCCAAACGTCAACGTCATCACAGAGATGACAAACATGATTGACGCAAGCCGCGGCTATGAGGCAAACCAGGCAGCATTTGAGGCGACGAAGGCAATGGCAAACAAAGGTTTGGAAATGAATTTCTAGGAATATATTGGGGAGTTTAGGGGGAAGGATAAATGACGATTACATCAGCAAATGACATTAACAGACTGTATAATATTAATTCGGACGCAGTCAGAAATAGTCTGTGCAGTGCAGCGGCAGACAGCGAAGGGCAGAAAAATGATAATCTGTTCGGTTCTATTCTCGATGCAGCAGTGAACAATATCAATGATACCAACAATCTGCTCTCGACACAGGAGAACGAGGAACTGAAATGGATGATGGGCATCTCAGAAAATACACACGACCTTACGATTGCGGTAGGTAAAGCGCAGACAGCGCTCAACTACACAATCGCAGTCAGGGATAAGCTCCTTGAAGCATATAAGGAAATTATGCAGATGCAGATTTAATAAACTGGCAGAGAAGAGTAAAGGATTACACTGGGGAAGATTTGGGAGAAGGAGATACTTGATATGGTTGACAAGGTAATGGATTTTGGGAAAAAGCTGTTAGAGCGGATAAAAGAGTGGTGGAATAAGTTTCAGCCAAAGCAGAAAACACTGATTATTGGGATTGCAGTTGTGATTCTGCTCGCCATCGCAATACTGGTGGCGGTACTTACAAAAAAGCAGTATGTGAAGGATTTTGTTGTATGTGAATCCACAAAGGAGGCATCTTCTGTCAAGGAACTGCTTGATGGACAGGGCATTATATACGAAATATCATCAGATGGACTTCGTTTTGATGTGTTGGAATCACAGCAGTCAGATGCAAACCTGCTGCTTGGTGCAAACAACATTCCGACAGCAGCATACACCATTGATGATGTGCTGAATGGAAGCTTTTCTACAACAGAGGCAGATAAGCAGAAGCGTTACAAACTCTATCTGGAAACACAAATTGAAGAGGATATCAAGAACATGAAGGCAGTCAAGACAGCCTCATGCCAGTTGACAATTCCAGATGATAACGGCACGCTGATCGCACAGAACCTTGAGACCTACGCAAGTATTTTTGTAGAACTTGAAGAAGGTGCAGGCTTTACAGAAGAAAACGCGGCGGCGATCGCGAGAATGGTAGCGACAGGACTTGGAAACGCGACCACAGACAATGTGGCAATCACAGACACAAACGGAAAGACATGGTTCCCGGTTGAGCAGACATACTCCACGATTGAGAAGGCAGACAATATGATGATGCTCAAGCAGGAGGCGGAGAGCCTGATCAAAAACGAAGTGAGACAGGTACTTTTTGGCACAAACCAGTTCAACCAGATCGAGGTTGCAATCAACGCAGCGATGGATTTCTCACAGAAGAAAATCACACGGCACAATTATTCAACACCCGATGCAAACCATGATCAGGGACTGCTCGCAAGCGAAGAAGTATACCAGTCCAATGCCAGCGACGGCGTGGGCGGCGTACCCGGCACAGATTCCAACTCTGAGACAGACATGATGATCAGCGAGCAGGAGGGCACAAACAGCAGCAGCTATGAGAGAAAGAGCAAATATCTTCCAAACGAGGAGATTATCGAGGAGATCGGCGCGACAGGAACCGTTGTGTACAGTGACAGTACCGTGTCCGTGGCGGCAGTCAGATACAAAGTTGTGCGCGAGGAGGATGTAAGACTCCAAGGACTGCTTGATGGAATTTCTTGGGAAGAATATAAGCTTGCAAACAATGAGAAAACAAAACTCGAAGTCGATGAGGACTTTGTCAGCATGGTGGCAAATGCCACAGGTATTCCTTCAAAGAATGTTAGTTTTGTAGCGTTCGAGGAGGTACAGTTTATCGACGAGATGACGGAGCCTGTAGTAGTAAAAGATATCGTACAGATTGTATTAATCATTATTATTCTTGCACTTCTGGCATTCGTGGTAATCATGAGCCTGAGAACCAAGAAAGAAGTCGAGGAAGAGGAAGAACTTGCAGTGGAGGATTTGCTGCAGTCCAATGTAGAAGAATTAGAGGGCATCGAGACAGAGCAGAAGTCCGAAGCTAGAAAACTGATAGAAAACTTTGTCGAGGAAAATCCAGAAGCAGTCGCTACGCTTTTGCGAAATTGGCTTGATGAGGATTGGGGGTAACTTTTAATGGCTAGTAATGAGGAGTTAAAGGGAATACAGAAAGCGGCAATCTTGTTAATTGCCCTTGGACCTGAGAAATCTTCCCTGATATTTAAACATTTAAAGGAAGAGGAAATCGAGGACCTCACACTTGAAATTGCGAATACCAAAAGCGTTACACCACAAGTTAAAGAAAAAGTCATCAACGAGTTTTATGAGGTCTGTCTGGCACAGCAGTACATAGCAGAGGGCGGCATCGGTTATGCCAAGGAGCTTTTGGAGAAGGCGCTTGGCGCAGACAAGGCGATGGACGTCATCGGAAAGCTGACTGCATCTTTGCAGGTAAAACCGTTCGAGTTCGTCAAAAAGACCGACGCGTCACAGCTTTTGAACTTTATACAGGATGAGCATCCGCAGACCATCGCGCTCATTCTCTCTTATCTGTCAGCGGGACAGGCGGCGACAATTCTCGGCGCACTCGTGCCCGAGAAGCAGGCAGAGGTTGCGAGACGTATCGCGACGATGGACAGAACAAGCCCCGATGTCATCAAGGAAGTAGAGCGTGTGCTTGAGTCAAAGCTGTCATCGCTTGTCAATCAGGATTACACGATTATCGGCGGCGTGGACGCAGTGGTAGAGATTTTGAATACAGTAGACAGAGGAACAGAGAAGCATATCATGGAAACACTCGAAGTGGAAGAGCCAGAGCTTGCAGACGAGATCAGAAAGAAGATGTTCGTATTCGAGGATATCTTACTGCTCGACGACCGTGCAATCCAGCGTGTGCTCAGGGATGTTGACAACAATGACCTTGCCATCGCATGTAAGGGCTCGACAGAGGAAGTACAGAATGCAATCTTTAGCAACATGTCAAAGCGTCTTGCTGAGATGATCCGCGAAGATATGGAATTTATGGGACCTGTCAGAATGAAGGACGTGGAGGAAGCACAGCAGAAGATTGTAAATATTATCAGAAAGCTTGAGGATTCTGCGGAGATCGTTATTTCGAGAGGCGGAGGTGACGAGATTGTTGTCTAATGGCGGCGGCATATTGAAATCAGGCTGGGTGAAAGTGGACCCAGCCAACACAAGGATTATAGACACCAACGCAAGGGCAGAGGCAAGACTTCGTGAAATGGCAGTAGAGCTCGCAAGAGAGTGCGGCGAAGAGCCGGAGTTTGCAGACGGCTTCACGCAGGGCATCAGCGCCGTGGAGGTCTCCCAGCTAATACGGGAAGGCGAGGAGAACTTCATCGGGGAAAATCAGGGCGTTGGCGCAGAGGAAGCCTTTGAGGACAACAGCTTCCCGCCGCAGTCGTATCCAATGCAGGAGGAGCTGATTGCAGATGCACAGGCTCAGATTGAGCAGATGCGTGAGGAAGCGCTGGCGGAAATCGAACAGATGAAGGCACAGGCACTTGAGGAGGCGCGCAGTCAGGGATATCAGGAAGGCTTTGAACAGGGACAGAATGACGGTTTTGCGCAAGGACACCGCGACGGGCTGAACAGCGTGGCAGAGGAACGCAAACAGGTATATACCGAAGCTGAGCAGAAGATGGCGGCGCTCGAGGAGGAATACCAGCAGAAAATCAAAGAGTTAGAGCCGGTATTTATCAGCACACTGACCGGCATTTATGAGCATATTTTCCATGTGAACCTCAAAAATTCAAGAGAACTTATCGTCTATCTGATTCAGAATACAATGCGCAATATTGAGACGGGCAGCACCTATCTAATCCATGTTTCAAAAGAGGATTATCCTTTTGCGAGTATGCAGAAAAGAGAGCTGATCAAGGGAACAAATATTGCAATTGAAAATGTAGAACTTCTCGAGGACGTCACGCTCGGCAAAAATGAGTGCATGATAGAAACCGGGAACGGCGTGTTTGACTGTAGTCTGGGGACACAGCTAGAGGCGCTGAACGAGGAATTAAGGCTTTTGTCCTACGAGCCATAAAAGGGGTTGGAACATGGAAAGTTGTATTTCCTTTGACAAATATAAGACAGTATTGAATAAAAGTTTTTTTAAGAAGCTTGGCAAGGTGGAAAATGTCGTAGGACTCACAATCGAGTCCTCCGGGCCTGATGCAAAGCTGGGTGATATGTGCAAGATTTACACAGATGCGGAGAAGCAGCATGGGATTTTGGCAGAAGTCGTTGGCTTCAAGGACAAAAAGACGCTGCTCATGCCCTATGAGGATACCGAGGGCATCGGACTTGGCTGCATCGTTGAGAACATGAATTATCCGCTGAGCGTGTCGGTGGGCGACAGCCTGCTTGGCAAAACGCTCGACGGGCTGGGCAGATGCATTGACGGCTTCGTGCCCGAGCCGACGACCGTTAAGCGCTATCCGCTCGAGGCGATGCCGCCTGACCCGATGAGCCGGACGATTATCAGCGAGGTGCTGCCGCTTGGCGTAAAGGCAGTAGACGGGCTGATCACGGTTGGAAAAGGGCAGCGTATCGGTATCTTTGCCGGCTCTGGCGTAGGAAAATCGACGCTTATGGGTATGTTTGCGAGAAATACCAAAGCAGATATCAATGTGATCGCACTGATTGGAGAGCGCGGCCGTGAGGTGCGGGAATTTATCGAGCGCGATCTGGGCGAGGAGGGTATGCGGCGTTCTATCGTCGTGGTGGCGACCTCGGACAGACCTGCACTTGAGCGGAATAAGGCGGCAAAGACCGCGACGGCGATCGCAGAGTATTTCCGCGATCAGGGGAAAGATGTGCTCTTGATGATGGACTCTCTGACGCGTTTTTCCATGGCGCAAAGAGAGATCGGTCTGGCGACAGGAGAGCCGCCGGTGACAAGAGGATATCCGCCCAGCGTGTACTCAGAGATGCCCAAACTCCTTGAGCGCGCAGGGTGTTCTGAGAGCGGCTCGATCACGGGGCTGTATACCGTTCTGGTAGAAGGTGAGGATTTCAATGAGCCGATCACAGATACGGCGAGAAGTATTCTCGACGGGCATATTATGCTGACGAGAAAGCTTGCCAACAGAAACCATTACCCGGCAGTAGATGTGCTGCAAAGTATTTCGAGATGTATGTCGATGATCGCGTCAAGAGAGCACAAGGCAGCAGCAGGAAAACTAAAAAATATCATGGCTACGTACAATGAGGCAGAAGATTTGATCAATATCGGGGCATACAAGAGGGGAAGCAATCCGAATATTGACCGTGCGATCAACAAGATTGATGAGGTCAATCAATACTTGCTGCAGGATACAGACGCAAAATTCACGTTTGAGGAATCCGTAGAACAGTTAGAGGCAATGTTTCAGGAGTAGCAGTTTTAGGTAAAAGGGTGGTAAGCGTATGGCAGTTTTTCGTTATAAAATGCAGGGGATTCTCGATATCAAGGAGAAGCTGGAGGACAAGGCAAAGCAGGAGTTTGCAGAGGCAAACATGCGGCTGGATGCAGAGAAAAAGAAGCTGGATGAATTTCACGCAAGAAAGCTTTATTATATGCAGGAGGGCGTAAAACTCCGCACAGAACTGATTGATGTGCGCAAGATCCGTGAGAACAAGATGGCAGTCCTCAAGATGGACGAATACATCGCAGATCAGATGAAAGAAGTAGCGCGCGCTGCGAAGCTGGTGGAGAAGGCAAGAGCGGCATTGCAGGAGTTAATGCAGGAGCGCAAGGCGCATGAGAAGCTCAAGGAAAATGCATTTGAGGAGTTTATGAAGGATGAACTGGCAGCAGAGAGCAAAGAGATCGACCAGCTTACCTCATATACATATGGACAGAAACTGATGGAAGAACAACAGAGCGTGAGAAATTAGGGAAAGGCATGGTTAAAGCAATATGGCACGTAAGGACGAAAATTTAAGCCCCGACGCACCGGAGATGCAGTTAAAACAGCTAAGAGAGAGTCAGAAGGCTTTTAAGAAAGAACAGAAAAATCAGCGGAAGGAAGCCAAGAAACGCGCGAAGGAGCTGGAAAATCAGGAGCGGGAATTAGATGAACAGATTGATGGAACCAATGCTTCGGTGGTGGTAGTCACCCTGTTTATCATCGTGATCTGGCTTGGAATCTTATGCCTGCTGGTCAAGATGGACGTCGGCGGGTTTGGCTCGAACGTACTGACACCGATGCTGAAGGACATACCAGTGATTAACAAGATTCTTCCTACAGAGAATGGATTAGAGTCGCCCAAAGAGAAAGCATACGGCGGCTACAACAGCATCAAGGACGCCGTGGACTATGCGTCAGAGCTGGAGAAAAAATTAGAGCAGGCACAGAGTACGAACACAGCATATTCAGAACAGATTGAGGCGCTCAAAGCGGAGGTAAAACGCTTGCAGACCTTCGAGGACAATCAAGTGAACTTCCAGCGCATCAAAGAACAGTTCTATGAGGAAGTGGTCTATGCAGACAATGGGCCGGGTGCAGAGGAATACCGTGCGTATTATGAGGAGATGGACCCTACTACAGCCGAGGCGCTGTACAAACAGGTGATTCAGGAGGAAGCGGTCAACAATAAAATGAAGGATTATGTGGCGACCTACAGCAACATGGACGCAAAGAAGGCAGCGGGCATACTCGGCGCCATGACAGATAATCTTGACTTGGCGGCAAACATTCTCATGAACCTGCCAGCATCGACAAGAGGCGCAATCATGGGCGAGATGGATGCAGCAGTGGCAGCAAGAATTTCCAGAATTATGAATCCGGGAAATTAAAAACAATTACTAAAGTTTTCTGACAATTTACCGATATATGTTATGAGATTATGTAACTATAGATTTTATACATAATATCCGCACTTTGAAAATTAAAGAGAGGAGGAAGGAACAGGAATGACAACGACGGAAACAACCGTAAAAAACGCGTTTTTCAATGGTAAACCTGCGGCAAAACCAGCAGACACAAAAAAAGCAGATGACCAGACAAAAGCGCAGAGCTTTGGCGATGTGCTGGGAAAGACAGCACAAAAGTTCGAAGCACCCAAGCAGACAACACAGGCAGTCACAAACACCGAAAAGCCCAAGACACAGCAGCCAGACAAAAAGAACTTTGAGGAGTCTCAGAAGGATACCACCGTAAAAAATACGGAGGAGAAGCCTGCAACTGTGAAGGAGAAAGCAGATACTCCGGCAGAGTCCATTGAAGATGCAGCAGGGGAAGCCGCAGAGACAACACAGGCAGAAGAACCAGTTGATGAAATGACCGCCGATGAGATTGCCAATGCACTTGAGCAGATCATCGGACAAATCAAAGAGATTTTAGGCATCACAGACGAGGAACTGCGAAGTGGCATGGAGGCACTGGATTTACAGCCCTGCGACCTGTTAAACATCGACAACATGGCACAGCTTGTGACAGCGATCTCAGGTAAAGATTCATCACTCAGCCTGATTGCAGATGAAGGACTCTATGCTGCGTTGCAGGAAATCACTGAGATGGTGGGCGTGCAGGTGGAAAATCTGATGGAGAACACCGGATTGACCAGCAGTGAGCTTGAGGCAGTCCTGCAAAAATTACAAGAGCTGGAGAGCCAGAACCTTGAAAACCAAGTTCAGGAGGCAGAGATACTTCCCGCAGATGAGCCAAAGGACATCACAGCAGCGGTGGAGGACGGTCAGGAAACCAGCGAGCCGGTGATGATTGTGGAGGACAATACCAAATCCGATGAGAAGGCAGCAAAACAAAATGATGCACTGCCGGAAAATGAACACGAGCAGACAACGGAAACCGCAAACCAGCAGACACAGAATACTGGCCGCGAATCAAAGGAAAGCGATGGCAGGGAGTCCAAAGAGTATGGACAGCAGGGCAGCGCACAGAATTTCCAGAATAACATGAACGAGGTTTCGAACACAGCCGTGTCAGAGGGCGTCGGGAAGTTTACTTCGGAGAACACAGAGAGCATCATGCGGCAGATTGCCGACATGGTCAAGATTGTCAAAAATGAAAATCTGACAGAGATGGAGTTACAACTGCATCCCGCCAGTCTTGGAACCGTCAATGTATCGCTGACAACAAAGGGCGGCGTCGTGACAGCAGAGTTTACGACACAGAACGAGGCAGTGAAGGCGGCAATCGAGGCACAGGCATCACAGCTCAGGGCAAATCTTGAGGAACAGGGTGTCAAAATCGAGGCGATCGAGGTATCGGTGGAAAGTCACCAGATGGAGCGCAATCTTGACAAAAATGGTCAGGACCAGCAGAGACAGTCGCAGGAGCAGGAGACACAGCGTATTCAGGGAATGCGCAGACGCAGCAGCATCAATCTCAGGGCATTTGCCAACGGGGAGGAACTAGAAGGCGAGATGCAGGGAGCAGATGACGCGACAAGGATTGCGATGGAAATCATGGCAGCAAACGGAAATACAATGGATTTACTAGCATAATATGAAAAGTGAAAAAGAAAAAAGAGAGGTGAACGTATGGGAAGTTTAATCGCGCCAATCGGTGAGGATGGCAAATTACAGACACATACCGCATCGGGGGATTCCCTCAAGAAAAATGCAAAAAATAAAAATGCAGTAGACAGTGACATGTTCCTGACGCTTCTGGTAGCCGAGATGCAGAATCAGGACCCGCTGGAGCCTACGAGCAACACAGAGTGGGTATCGCAGTATGCGACCTTCACACAGGTTCAGAAGATGGGCGAAGTGGCGGATGCAGTTGACGTGCTGCGGGCAAACAGCCTGATCGGCAAGGAAGTACTGATGACAACAACGAGCGAGAGTACCGGAGAGGTGAACACGATACAGGGTATCGTTGACTACGTTGTGATGGAGGAAGGCAAGCCGCTCCTTGTAATCAATGACGCGAAGTATTCACTCAGCGATCTCGATACGATTGTCAGCACAGAATACTCTCAGGCACATGAGAAGTACAGCACACTCAAGGGCATGATCGACGCACTGCCGAATGTGGCATACGCAGATGACACCTACAAGAACGTTATTCAGGGTGCACTGGATTACTACAACACGATGAACGACTATGAGAAGAACTATATGGAAGTCTATGGTCATGACCAGATGGAGAAGCTCACCGAATGGAAGCTCGAGCTTGAGAAGCTGGGTGTGAAATTCGAGGATACTTCAAAAGAAGATGGGAAGACTTCACTAGATGATATCTTGGACAGCTTTAACAACAAGATGAATGCGATTCTTGACAAACTCAGTACACTGACTGAAAATAAGACAGAGAAGCCAGACGGAGAGACTGAGGAGGACTCAGACAAGGAGCCAGAGGACGACAAGGACGAGACCGACAAGACAGAGAGTGCATAGCATCTTGAGAAAAAAAGCGTTATGGCGAGGAGGAATGCAGGATGAATATTAACAACAGTCAGTTCCTTTCCATTGAACAGCTACAAAATCAATATCTCAGGCAACAGAAGGTCAATTCAGAGAATAAAACGCAGCAGGGCATGAGCTTTGGCGAAATCCTCCACAAGCAGCAGTCTCAGGGGACGCAGGCGGCAGAAGCCGTGAGATTCTCAAAACATGCGGCAAACAGACTGAGCGACAGGAAGATTGAACTGACCGATGAACAACTGGAAAGGTTGAATGATGGCACGAAGAAGGCAGGCCAAAAGGGAATCCGTGATTCTCTGGTACTGGTAGACCAGCTTGCATTTATCGTAAACACAAAGAGCAACACAGTCATCACTGCGATGGATCAGACAGAAGCAGACGAAAATATTTATACCAATATTGACGGCGCCGTGATTATCTAATACAGGATGTTGAGACTAAGCCGGACCTTTTAAGGAGGCTTCATAATCCCCGGAATGACGGATGGGGAAGATAATACAGACGGCAATATGATTTAGGAGGTCACTTAATTATGATGAGATCACTTTACTCTGGTGTATCAGGTCTGAGGACCCACCAGACAAGAATGGACGTTATCGGTAACAATATCGCAAACGTAAATACAACGGCATACAAGGCAAAGACCATGAACTTTTCCGATATGCTCTACCAGACGACACAGGCAGGCACAGGCGCAAATCCCAGAAATGGCACAGGCGGTACGAACCCCAGACAGATCGGTCTTGGTGTAAAGGGCGCAGCCATCAACACCAGCATCACACAGGAGGGCGCAAACCAGTCTACAGGAAATCCCTTTGATTTAAAGATCTCCGGCGAGGCGTTCTTCGTGGTAAGCGACGGTACAAGTACTTATTATACAAGAGACGGATCGTTTGACGTGGACGACTACGGAAACCTTGTTATGGCGAGCACAGGCTTTATTGTACAGGGCTGGGGCGTTGACAAAGAAGGCAATATCGTACAGGGTACAGTCGGACCGCTGAATGTCACAGCGAGCAATGAGGCGCTTCCTGAAGCGACCAAAAATGGCAGAATTACAGGAATCATTGATTCTAAATCACCTGATCTTGAGAACGAGAATGGTTATCAGGTGACAATGGGTATTTATGATAATGCAGGCTATACGTATGACTTGAAGTTTGGTGTCTTGCCAGCAACAAACCCTGCCGCACAGAAGGAAAGAAAGATCACCAATACAGAGAATGTATATAAGATGCCGGCAACAATCTATCAGGCTGATATCTCTGAGATGAAGTTTACTTATAATGACAAGGAACTCGTGACGATTGACTCACCGGAAGTTACAGACCAGTTGATCAAGGATATCTGGGATGAAATACATGGCAAAACTTTTCCGAATACATTAACTACTGGCACGCATACATTTGGTGCAACAGACCAGATTAAAGTAAATTTAAAGAATTTCTTTGAGAATAATCCTGAATTAAAGGCAAAGGTTGACAGCTCAAGTGAACTGTTAAAGATGGAAGAGATTACAGTTGATTTCACAGGAAAAGTAGGATTTGTGGCAGACAATAAGACGGAATATCCTGTCAAGAAATCCACTGTAATTGATGAAGATGTTGTGAAGCTTTTATATGACGGACCTACTGCAAACGGAAGTTTTTCGTCTTATACTTTAAAGGGTGCAATGGCAGGCGCAGGCGGAACGGCAAGTGTTGTCGCTACAGCGCAAACTTATATTGATGATAAGGGCGAGAGTGTTACTGTCTATAAGTATGAAGTGAACGTAAACGGAACCAAATCAGAATTGCAGGTAACATCACAGCAGTCCGATGCGATGCAGAAGCTGTTGCAGCTCAAGATTGGAGAGGGAATCAGGAACCAGTATACGACGCAGGAAATGATTGCAGATACCAATAATGTCATACCGGGTGAATTTAAGATTAAGCTGTTGGGCATGACAGATTCAAATGGTAATGAGGTTAGTGAGATATCTAAGATTCTTGAAGAGAGCGAGTATACAGTGATGTATGATACAGGTACTGGTAAGTTTAAGTATGTGGGCTCTGACGGCAATGATTCCTTCACATTGAACCTGAGTACAATCAACGACAAGGGGAACTTCTCAAATCTGACAGTAGATATGTCTGGTACCAAGAATGTAGGAAATGAAAACAAATGTTCATTGAGCGGTAAGAAAACAGACGGATTTGCAGTCGGCAAGATGACAGGCGTTTCGATCGGTACAGATGGTCTGATTAAGGCACTGTACAGCAATGGCGTTCAGCAGAATCTTGGACAGATTTGTGTTGGTACTTTTGCAAACGCAATGGGTCTTGAGAATGCAGGCGACAATCTGTATCAGGTAACAGCAAGCTCAGGAGATGTGTCTGTTGTCGATATCAAGGCAAGTGGTACAGGCGTTATGACCACAGGCGTACTCGAGATGTCAAATGTAGACCTCTCCCAACAGTTTACAGATATGATTACAACCCAGAGAGGATTCCAAGCAAACAGCCGAATCATCACAACCTCTGACTCCTTACTTGAAGAACTCGTAAATCTCAAGAGATAATGATTCAAAATAGTCAATAATATAAATAAACTGGACAGAATTTTGTCCAGTTTATTTTTTGTGAATGCGCAGGAGTGTATAGCGTGTTAGTTTTCCGTCAGGTTTTGCTGCAATTCCAGTATACGGGATTCTGGAAGTCTTGAATAAAGTATGATTTTAGATATCGGCATATTGTCTCTCAACATACTGATTGCCGTTTCCTCCCTCTCCGCTTCCATGGTTTCTTTTCTGGCTTCTTCTCTAGCTTCTTCTTTGGCTTCTTCAAGTTCTGATATCCATGCCATATACTCGCGCCTCCATTCTTTGTTTTCTCTTGCTTTTTCCACTTCTTCATACAATTTTTTCGTAAAATCACTCTGGATTAATTCCTCTTTCAGGTATCCAAAAAAAGCCTTAATTTCTTCTGTCAGCTCTTTCGTATCACCATATGGATTTACAAATACTTTTGTTGTCTCATCACCAAGTTCCAAATCTGTCATTTCCTTGCAGCGATTGGAAAAGGTATAGATTGGAAGGTTCTTGTCAAACGGATTATACATTTTGATTGTATCGTTTATAAAATCTACTGTCAATATCCAGCAGAATATGAGATGGTGTAATTTTTTGTCCAGTTTATTTTTTATGAATTACGCTGTTCATCTTTTCATAATCCCCGTTTTATGATATACTGTCAGTATGGATTGTATAAGTGAAAGAAAAGATTGGAAAATAATGAATTTTATATTGGTTACTGGAAAAAGAGGGGGAAAAGAATTTACGAAACTAGAAAGAGGATAAAAGTATGGATGAAAATATGAAATTAATTATGGCGGAATTTGCGAAACTGAATAATCGTCTGACGGGGATTGAAGATCAGATCACCAATCTTGGAGAACGAATGACGAGTCTTGAAGAGCGAACGACGAGTCTTGAAGAACGAATGACGAATCTTGAAGAACGAATGACGAGTCTTGAGGAACGAATGACGAGCGTTGAGGAACGAATGACGAATCTTGAAGAACGGATGACGAATCTTGAAGAACGGATGACGAGCGTTGAAGAACGAATGACGAATCTTGAAGAACGGATGACGAGCGTTGAAGAACGAATGACGAGTGTTGAAGAACGAATGACGAGCGTTGAAGAACGAATGACGAGTGTTGAAGAACGAATGACGAGCGTTGAAGAACGAATGACGAGCGTTGAAGAACGAACGACGAGTCTTGAGGAGAGAACAGCGAATATCGAGGAAGAATTGATACAGGTCAATTCAAGGCTTGGCATGCTCGAATTAAAGGCGGATAAATCGCAGGATAATTATGAGAAGCTGGAAGCATATCTGTTGACGATCGCCAGTGATGTGAAGAATGGGTTTTACAAGAGCAAGCACCAGTTCCGCTTGTTGGAGGATCAGGGCAATTCGATTATCAAAGTATTAGAGTACAGAGAGCTGATACCATTAAATTAGGAATAGCGGAAAGATATAATGCAGACTATAGGGCGGCATGACCGCCCTATACTTTTGGCTACAGGACACAGAAAGGATTATAGGATTATGGCAAAAATACCAGTCAGCGTGTGCATGATCGCAAAGAACGAGGAACAGTACATAGAGCAGTGTCTCAGAAAGCTTCTGCGGTATAATATGGAGATTATTATCGTGGATACCGGCTCAACAGACCGCACGAAGGAGATTGCGGCGCGTTATACAGACCAGTTGTTTGACTTTGCGTGGTGCGATGATTTTAGCTCAGCCAGAAATTATGCAGTCTCCAAGGCTTCAAATAACTGGATTCTGATATTGGATTGTGATGAGTATGTGCAGGAGATTGATGTGGCAAAGCTGCGCACCTGTATGCAGAAATATCCTAAAAATGTCGGCGTGATGGAGATTGGAAATGTTCATACAGTGGTGGAGGGCGGCGTCCCCAAAGAACGGCTCCAGATGGATGAGATTCCGCGGTTTTTTAATCGAAATTATTATGAATACCACTTTCGTATCCACGAGCAGATTACGCCTAAAAAATGGGATAATTATGATGAAATTGTGCTGGAAACCTTTCATTTGCCCATCACGGTCAAGCATTACGGATATGATGTGCCGAGAGCGGAAATGTTAAAAAAACAGGAACGAAATCTAAAACTTTTATTAAATTCTTTGGGCGAAACACAAGGAATGGATGATTATGTTTACTTTCAGATAGGACAGTCTTACTATATTTTAGGAGACTATGAAAAAGCGATTGAAGCCTACGATATGTGTCTGGAGATCAACCGCAATCCAGAGAAAAAATTTCTGAATATCTGTCTGGAAGCTTACGCAGAATGCCTGATAAAAGTGGGAAATGGCGAGGACGCCTACAGGCTTTTGGACCTCAACAGCGCATACCTGCAGACCACCAGACAGCGGTATCTGTTTGGCAAGGCGGCACACCTGTGCAGGGACTATGAGACGGCGGTTGGATTTTTGACACAGATTACAGACGCGGCGGATTTTGAGCAGCTCGGCGATGATGTTTACGATGCCTACACGAGAATTTTTGCAATTTTCAGCGAGACAGGGCAGAGCGATGAATTTGAGCGGTACAAAGAGAAGCTGGCTGAATTTGGCAGGCAGCATGGGAAACAGATTACTTTTTCTGGAAAGGGGGCGCAGTAAGTATGATCGAATTGACGAAAATCAACGGAGTTAAGATACTTTTGAACTCGAGCCTGATTGAGACGGTGGAGGAGACGCCGGATACAGTTATTACGTTAACTGACGGGAAAAAAGTTATCTGCAAAGAGAGTAGACATGAAGTGAAAAATTTAGTAAAATTAACAAGGCAGGATTATTTTCGGGAAATTTTGAATCTGGATACCTTGCAGAAAGCATCAGAATGATGAAGAGTGAGGTGGTCACAAATTGAGAGAATTTCAGAAATTTTTCAGAAAATTGTTGCAATTTATGTAACCTTACAGTATTATATTTATATGGAGAAAATGAAACACAAAGATAATACTGTGCCTGTTTCTAACTCAAACTTACGAAAAAAAGGGGTGTGTAAAAAGTGGATATAGCGTCTTTGGTGGGAATGCTTGTGTGCTTTGCTTTGGTTCTTTATGGTATGATAAACTCAGCAGGTGGTATGAGTGGTCTTGGATACTTTCTTGACCCGGCGTCAGCGCTCATTACGTTCGGAGGGTCAATTTTTGCGACGATGATGTCCGTGAGTATGGCAAACTTCGTTGGTGGTTTGAAAAGTATCACACTGATTTTCAAGCAGGTCAATGTCAATGTTCCAGAGATGATTACAAAGATTATTGAACTTTCAAATGTTGCGAGAAAAGAAGGGCTTCTTTCTCTCGAGGAGGCGGCTGGAAACCTTGAAGATGATTTTATGAAGAAGGGGATTATGCTCATTGTCGATGGTACAGATCCAGAGCTGGTCCGTGGAATCCTTGAGACGGAGATGAACAGCATTGACAGCAGGCATAAGCTGAGATCTGGATTTTGGGATACGATGGGTGCAATGGGGCCTGCATGGGGTATGATCGGTACACTCGTAGGTCTGGTGTGTATGCTTAATAATATGTCTGACCCGACAACAATCGGTCCTAAGATGGGCGTTGCTTTGATCACCACTTTCTATGGTTCCATGCTTGCCAACTGGGTATGTACACCTACCTCCAACAAATTGCAGGCAAACAATACGATTGAGATGCAGGCAAAAGAGATTATGATCGAGGGGCTGCTGTCGATTCAGGCAGGTGAGAACCCCCGTGTTATTGAAGAAAAATTGAAGTCATTCTTGTCACCTAATGAAAGACCTTCACAGGATGAAGGCGGCGGTGGAGGTGAAGCTTAATGGCGAAGAAAAAAGAAGAATTTAAGCTCCCACCCGGAACCCCGGCGCCGTGGATGAGCACATTCTCGGATATGATGACGCTGTTAATGTGTTTCTTCGTGCTGCTGTTCTCTATGTCAGAGGTTGATGCGGCAAAGTTCGAGGAGGTTGCGAAGTCCTTCCAGTCTACCATCAGTATTTTTAAGGCTGGTTCTAAGGCAGTGGGAGACGGTATCCTTGTGAGTAATGGCGTGAGCCAGCTCAATATGCTTGACGAGTACGTCAATTCAAGCGGCAAGACGGCAGAAGCTGACACGAACGAGCCGGACCCGACCAAACCGGGCGGCGCTGCGGAGGATAAGCTGCAAGAGGCGGCTGCCCAGCTTGAAATGACGCAGGAGGAAATTGATTCACTTCGGGACGCGATCGCTGAGCTGGAAGAGGAGAAGATGAAGCTTTCAGAAGAGCTTGCGGAGAAGATGGAGGAAGCGATCAACGAGAGTATGATGGCGGATAAAGTAGAAGTGGATTTTAATGGAGATTTTGTGACTCTTACATTAAATGGAGCGTTTTTGTTTGATTCAGGAAGAGCAGAGATCAAGCAGGACGCAGTGCCGGTACTGAAAAAGATTGGCGTGCTTCTCACAAAGTATGCGGACTCGGATATTGAGATCGAGGGGCATACGGACTCTGTGCCTTTGAATGGAGGCAGGTATGAGAACAATGATGTGCTCAGCAGCTACAGGGCATTGGCAGTGTTCAATTACTTGAAAGAAAATGCGTCACTTGATCCGGGAATGGTCAAGCATTCTGGCAGGGGGGAGTATATGCCGATTGCCGACAATACAACACCTGAGGGAAGAGCGAAGAACAGAAGGGTTGAGATTAAAATATATAACGCATTAAGCGCTCATAAATGAAAGGGGAAAATGAAATGAGACGGAATCTGTTATCAATTATTATTCTGGCATTACTTGTTGTCAACGTTGTACTGTCAGCAATCATGATGGTAAGTGTGTCAAGCGCGTCCAAAAAGACAGCTACTTTGGTGGCGGACATTGCGACAGCAGTCGGGATTGAAATCAACGGACTGCCGCAGGCAGATGTTACACAGTCTGTATCTATGGCGGATACGGCGGTACATAATGTTGCAGGCGAGCTGACGATACCTTTGAAGAAGGGTGAGGATGACAGCGATCACTATGCTGTGGGAAGTGTGTCATTATCACTGGATATGAAACATGCTGATTATAAGAAGTATTCCGAGACGATGGCTGACATGGACGGTATTATCAAGGATATTGTCTTTGCAGTGATGGGCAATTATACCGTAGATGAGGCGAGAAGCGATTCTGAGACGATCAAGGCAGAGATGCTTGCAAAGATTCAGGAGCGTTTCGGTTCTACATTTATTTACAGTGTATCATATAATTTCTTGTATAATTAAAAAACACAGAGCTGTAACCAAGGGGAGTGAGAATGGTTACATACAAGATGATTGAATATGTAGGGGGTGATTAACTACATGGGAGAGGTATTATCTCAAAGCGAAATAGACAGTTTGCTGGCGGCATTGAGTTCTGGCGAGCTTGACGTGGAGGATATGCAGGAGAAGGACGAGCGGCAAGCCAAAAACTATGACTTTACTCGGCCTGCAAAATTCTCAAAAGAGCATTTAAGAACTTTAAACATGATTTTTGATCATTATGGGAGACTCTTATCGACCAATCTGCCTGTATATCTTCGAAAGAATGTTCAGGTTAGTGTGGCAAGTTCTGAGACAGTAACGTTTGCGGAGTTTTCGAATGCTTTGTCAAACCCAGTACTGCTCACAGTTGTGAATTTTTCGCCAATGCCCGGCTCGATCATTATGGAATTGACGAGCGGACTTGGATATGCGATTATTGACCGAATGCTTGGCGGCAGGGGTGAGGCGCTTGAAAAGGCAAGGGACTTTACAGAAATCGAGATGAGCATTATTGAGCGAATTATGGTAATCTGTATGCAGCTTCTCAGGGAACCGTGGAAAAATGTGGCGGAGGTTAATCCGTATCTCGAGAGGATTGAGACAAATCCGCAGTTTGCCCAGATTATTTCACCGAGCGACATGGTGGCACTTGTGACCATGAACGTTAAGATTGGTGATGTGGAAGGTTTAATGAATGTGTGTCTTCCTTTCTTCACATTGGAGTCTGTTATGGACCGCCTGAATACGAAATTCTGGTATTCAAGCCTGCAGAAGATGGATGATGAGGATTATGAACAGTTTATAGAATCAATGATACGCAGAGTGGATGTTCCTGTTAAGGCAGTTCTTGGAAAGAGCGTCATAACAGTTAATGACTTCGTAAATATACAGGTGGGTGATATCATACGGCTTGACTCTAAAGTGGATGATGAACTGGATGTGTATGTGGGGGATATTAAGAAGTTTAGTGCTGTGCCGGGTGCAAGCAAAGAGGCTTATGCAGTAAGGGTAACATCAGTTGTGAGGGAGGAGGAATAATTCAATGGATGGCATGTTATCGCAAGACGAAATCAATGCGTTGTTGAACGGTGTAGATTTGTCGGCAGATTCTGGTGCAGATACTGCGACAGCTACAGCGGGCGGTTCGACAGGAGAAGATTTGTCTGATATAGAAAAAGATGCAATCGGAGAGGTGGCCAATATCAGCATGGGTACCTCTGCGACGACGCTTTTTTCACTTGTTAATAGAAAAGTAAATATTACAACGCCTGTTGTAGAGATGTGTAATTGGCAGGATGTGCTCAATGATTACGAAAGACCCTGTGTATTTATTCAGATTAAATACACAGTTGGATTGAATGGCACCAATATTTTAGTGCTGAAGGAGCATGATGTAAAGGTGATCACCGATTTAATGATGGGTGGTGATGGCACCAATGTGGACGGGGAACTCAGTGACCTGCACTTGAGTGCAATTTCTGAGGCGATGAATCAGATGATGGGTTCATCATCGACTTCTTTGTCCTCAATGCTCGGCAAGACAATTGATATCAGCCCGCCAGAGGCAAGCCTTGTCGATTTGCATTCAAAAGAGCCAAGAGAGCTTTCACCATTCCTTGTGGATCGATTTGTCAAGATTTCATTTAGAATGCAGATTGACGATTTGGTAGATTCTACGTTAATGCAGTTGTATCCGCTTGACTTTGCAAAGTCTGTTTACGAGACCTTTATGGCACAGCAGATGGGTTCGATTGCCGCCGCAGAGCCGGCGCCTGCACCCGCCCCGGCAGCGCCTGCCCCAACACCGGCGCCCGCGCCAGATATGGGTATGCAGCAGCCAATGGGAATGCCAATGGGCGGTATGGATATGAGTATGCAGCAGCAGATGAGAATGCCGCCACAGGGCTATGGTATGCCACAGATGGGAATGCCGCCGCAAGGCTATGGTATGCCACAGATGGGAATGCCGCCACAGGGCTATGGTATGCCGAATGTGAACATACAGCCTGCACAGTTCCAGAACTTTGCACAAGGACAGGGTGAGATGGTCAGTGCAGAGAGTATTGGATTGATCAGAGATGTGCCTTTGGAGGTAACAGTAGAGTTGGGAAGAACCAGCAAATCTATCTCAGATATTCTGGAATTTGCCCCAGGTACAATTATAGAGCTTGATAAGATTGCCGGCGAACCGATTGACGTGCTTGTAAATGGCAAATTCGTTGCAAAGGGAGAGGTCGTTGTCATCGAGGAGAGCTTTGGTGTGAGAATTATGGAAATAATTAAATAAAAATGAATATAATATTCAATGATTATTTGTTTTATAGAAAGGACATGGTTTAATATGGCAAAAAGAATACTGATCGTAGACGATGCTGCATTCATGAGAATGATGATTAAGGATATTCTTACAAAGAATGGTTATGAGATCGCTGCTGAGGCGGAGAATGGCAAGATTGCAGTGGACAAATACAAGGAGGCATCTCCAGATCTGACCCTGCTTGACATCACAATGCCTGAGATGGATGGTATTCAGGCACTCAAGGCGATCAAAGGCATTGATCCTGCAGCAAATGTTATCATGTGTTCTGCGATGGGACAGCAGGCGATGGTTATTGAGGCGATTCAGTCAGGAGCAAAAGACTTTATCGTAAAGCCTTTTCAGGCAGAACGTGTATTAGAGGCTGTTAAAAAGGTTGTAGGCTAGAGAATATGCTTTTATCATCGGCATCAAAGAGGTTTGACTCCATTGGACAATTATTGACAGTAACACTGATATTCATATTTGTATTGGCTCTTACATATTTTGCCACAAAGCTCACTGCAGGTCTTCAAAAAGGGAGGCTTGCAGGATCTAACGTGGAGGTATTGGAAACTTTTAAAATCGCGCCGACCAAATATATACAGGTTGTGAGAATAGGTGAAAAATATTTTTCCTATATCGTCTGCAAGGACACAGTCACACTGCTGGGAGAACTGACGAAGGAAGATATCACGGCATTTCATAAAGCAGAGACAGAAACAGCAGTCAATATGAATTTTAAGGAAATATTAGACAAATTTAGAAAACAGTCGTAAAACCTAGATTTGCAGGTGTGTGGCGGGATATAAGGATAAGATAAGATGAAGAATAAGAGCAGAACGTACAATGTTGGGCATGAGCTTCGCAAAATTGTATACATGCTCTGCATGGTGGTAACGATATTTCTGGCAGATGTTGTTGTGGTAAACGCAACAACAACAGAAGATGATGCAGCCGCTGCGGAGAGGATTCTGGATAACCAGCAGGAGGACGAAGAACGGACAAACATTCGTGAGCCCGGTTCTGACCAGACAGGTGATGAGCTGAAAAAATTAAATATTGCGAATAGTCTTACGATTGAATATGACAATGGAAACGGAGAACTCAGTGGTACCTTGAGGATTCTGCTGATCTTGACAGCACTTGCAGTTGTGCCGATTCTTCTGGTAACAATTACCTCTTTTACAAGAATTTTGATCGTATTGCATTTTACAAGGCAGGCGTTAAATACCCAGACGGCGCCGCCCAATCAGGTATTGATTGCGATTTCATTGTTCCTTACGTTCTTTATCATGCAGCCAGTGATTGCGAAAGTGTATACAGAGGCGATTGTGCCGTATGACGCAGGAGAAATTGGATTTGAGGAGGCGTTTGAGATTGCCGTAGACCCAATGCGGGCTTTTATGTTTGAGCAGACGCAGGTGAAGGATATTGATGCGTTTATGCAGATCTCCAATACAGCGTGGGACGGTGAGAGCCTGAATCAAGTGTCAACGTCTGTATTGATACCAGCCTTTATTATTAGTGAACTTCGCACAGCCTTTATTATAGGCTTTTTGATTTATGTACCGTTTATCGTGATTGATATGGTAGTGGCATCGGTCCTTATGAGTATGGGTATGATGATGCTGCCGCCGACGACAATTTCTATGCCGTTTAAGATTCTGCTGTTCGTGCTGGCAGATGGATGGAATCTGGTAATTGTATATCTTGTTCGGACATTTTACTGATGTTGATGTATGATGTTGCCTGACAGGAAAAGGGGAGTGTGGAACAAATGACGACAGAAATGGTTACGGATATCGTTAAGGAAGGATTGTTCGTAATTCTAAAGACCGCGGCACCGCCATTGCTTGTATCACTGGTGATTGGTTTATGTGTCAGCATCTTCCAGACAGTCACTTCGATTCAGGAGCAGACACTGACCTTTGTGCCAAAAGTTGTAGGAATGTTTCTGTGTCTGATGGTATTGGGTGACTGGATGTTAAATCAAATGATCACGTATATGACAGATTTATGGCAGGACTTTTCGCTGTATATCAGATAATGGAAGGGAGAAGCGTTGCACAGTATGGTGAATTATTCTTTTTCCATGTCTGAGCTGGAATATTTTCTGTTTGTGCTTGTACGGGTATCCGCTTTTATCTTTGTGGCACCGTTTTTTAGTACAAAGGGTGTGCCAAATAATGTAAAAATAGGATTGAGTGTGTTTGTAACTTATATTATGTACAACTTTGGGCCAGCACATATCTATCCCGAATACAATACAATACTTGGATTCTCTACAGTCGTGTTGAAGGAAGTGTCGGTGGGCCTGCTGATAGGTTTGGCAGCCCAGATGTGTACTTCCATTGTTTTGTTTGCAGGAAGAATCATTGATATGGAAGTGGGGCTTTCCATGGCAAATATGTTTGACCCGACGACGAATGAGCAGGCGTCTATCACAGGTATGATGCTACAGTATGGTGTCCTGCTGATATTGTATACGACAGGACTTCATCGGTATTTGCTCGCAGCGCTGATGGAGACCTTCACGCTGATTCCGGTTGGGGGGGCTGTGATTGACACGAACCGTCTATTGGAATCGCTGATTACATTTTTGAGTGATTATATTGTGATTGGTTTCCGGATTTGTCTGCCGGTATTTGCCAGTATGACACTGATGAATATTGTGCTTGCGCTGCTGGCAAAGCTCGCGCCGCAGATGAATATGTTTTCGGTAGGTATCCAGCTCAAGCTGTTGATGGGACTTGCAGTGATCATGGTTACAGTCACACTGCTTCCTGATGTCTGCAACTTTATCACCACACAGATGCGGCAGCTGATTGTTTCGATGGTGGAGGGCATGATGTGATAGTAGAATATAATTTACAATTTTTTGGCTCGGACGGTCCCGGCGGTGAAAAGACGGAGGAACCAACCTCCAAGAGAAAGTCAGACACACGTAAAGACGGTAAAGTTCCTAAGAGTAAAGAGCTGTCAAACGGTGTGGAACTTATCGCACTTTTCCTGATCTTAAAATTCTGGGTTGGCCGTATGGGCGAGAACTTTATGAAGCTGTTTGGCGAGATTTATGAGAAGATGCCAGCCTACACAACTTACTGGGAAGGGAATATTGTGCGAAGGGACTATAGTGTCCTGATTAATAATGTTCTGTTAGAGCTGCTCAAACAGCTTCTTCCTTTTTTTATTGTCGGTCTTGTGATTGCAGTCGGCATCAACATGATGCAGTTCAGGTTCCAGATTACAACAAAACCTTTGAAACCCAAATTCAGCAAGCTGAATCCGATATCCGGCATGAAGCGGCTTTTTTCAGTGGGAAAGCTCGTCGAGCTGCTGAAATCTATTGTCAAGATTATACTGATCATGGCGATTGTATATACGACGGTGAAGGACGACTGGGTTTATCTGGTTCAGTTTTACGGAATGCCGCTCAATCAGGCGATTGAGGTGATTGGCAGTGTCGTGATTAATATGGGACTCAAGATTTCTCTTGTCTTTATGATTGTGGCATTTGCGGATTTATTTTATCAGCGCTATAAATTTAAAAATGACATTAAGATGACAAAGCAGGAAGTAAAAGATGAGTATAAGAACGCGGAAGGAGATCCGCAGATTAAGGGAAAAATCAGAAGCAAAATGCAGGAGGCTTCCCGCAGGCGTATGATGCAGGATGTGCCCAAGGCGGATGTCGTGATCACAAACCCGACGCACTATGCGGTTGCAATCCGCTATGACGCTGAGACAGGTTCCGCGCCGGTGGTGCTTGCAAAAGGTGCGGATCTGGTGGCGCAGCGGATTAAGGAGATTGCGCGCGAGAACCATGTGGAGATCGTGGAGAATAAACCGCTTGCCCGTATGCTGTACGCCAATGTGGATATAGGACAGGAAGTGCCGCCAGAATTGTATCAGGCAGTGGCGGAGGTGCTTGCGATGGTATATAAAATGCAGGGTAAGATTTAATCTTAGAGAGGTAGACATAAAATCCTAGGATAAAATAACCAAAATTGTATGATGTTAACATAAAAGAACTCTGTTTTTTGTAAAAAAAGCACAGAGTTCTTTCTTTTAATTTGTAGAAGTAATATAAAAAATAAAAAAAATAAAAATTTTAGCAAATTATTATATACAAATTATGTTAATTGTGAGATAATTTAAATTATCAAGAGGAGTTATAAGGGATTTTAAGGAGTTAAGGGGGAAACTGAGACATGAAGATGAAGAAGGCGGATATAGGTGTAGCTCTCTATTTACTTGGCGCTATCATCATGTTGATTGTACCGATTAGTAGTACGTTGCTGGATGTGCTGCTCGCGATCAATATCTCGCTGGCATTTACCATCCTGTTTACGACGATGTTTACAAAAGAAGTGCTGGATTTGTCATTTTATCCAACAGTTTTGCTGTTCACAACGATCTTTAGAATCGCTCTGAACGTTTCGTCCACCCGTCTGATCTTATCAACGGGTAATCCGGGAAACGTCGTGGCGACATTCGGTAATTTCGTGGGCGGCGGTGATTTGGTTATCGGTATCGTCGTGTTTATTATTTTGATTATTGTACAGTTCGTTGTTATCAACAAAGGTTCTGAACGAGTTGCGGAGGTAACGGCGAGATTTACACTGGACGCTATGCCGGGTAAACAGATGGCGATTGATGCCGACTTAAATACAGGTGCGATCACAGATGCAGAGGCAAAGGTACAGCGTGAAAAGCTTCAGCAGGAGGCAAGCTTCTTCGGTTCCATGGACGGTGCTGTTAAGTACGTAAAGGGAGACGCAACTGCGGGCCTGATCATTACGTTTGTAAATATCATTGGCGGTATTATTATGGGCGTTGTGAGGCAGGGCATGGACATTGGCGCTGCCGCAGATAAATTTACGATTCTTACAATCGGTGATGGTCTGGTGAGCCAGATTCCCTCACTGCTTATTTCGTTATCCACAGGTATTTTGGTAACAAAGGGCTCCAAGGAGGCCGATTTTGGTACAGTGCTTGTAAACCAGTTATTTGGTATTCCCAAAGTACTGTACATGGTAGGCGGCGTGCTTGCATTTTTGGGATTAGTGACACCACTCAATCCTTTGATTTTCGTTATTCTGGGCGTTATCTTTATCGTGTGCGGACGCATGATCGCATCGACGATCGAGACAGCGGGCATCGAGGCGGAAGCCGATCTGGAGGAGGATACCGCCGACGAAATCCGGAAGCCGGAGAATGTCAATTCACTGTTGCAGGTGGATCCGATCGAGCTGGAATTTGGTTATGGTATTATTCCGCTTGCAGATGTCAACCAAGGCGGAGACCTTCTGGACCGTGTTGTCATGATACGAAGGCAGATTGCGCTCGAGCTTGGTACAGTCGTGCCGATTATTCGTCTGCGCGATAATATCCAGTTGAATCCAAACCAGTATATCATCAAGATAAAAGGTATACAGGTGAGCGAGGGGGAGATTTTATTTGATCATTATATGGCGATGAACCCCGGTTTTGTGGAGGAGGAAATCTCCGGTATTCCCACTTTCGAACCTTCATTTCATCTGCCGGCAATCTGGATTACAGAGAACCAGAGAGAGCGTGCGGAGAGTGTGGGCTATACCGTAGTAGACCCGCCATCTATCATTGCGACGCATCTGACAGAGATTATCAGACAGTATCTCTCCGATCTGCTCACAAGACAGGATGTGCAGAACCTTGTCAACAACGTGAAGGAGACCAACCCTTCTCTGGTGGACGAACTTGTGCCGAAACTTCTGGGACTTGGCGATATCCAAAAGGTACTGCAGAATCTTTTGAGGGAAGGAATCTCTGTGCGTGACCTTGTCACGATATTTGAGACGCTTGCAGACCATGCGGCATCGACAAGAGATACGGATATCCTGACAGAGTATGTGCGTCAGAGTCTAAAGCGCGCCATCTCCAACAAATATTTCCCGATTAACGAGACGACGAGTGTGGTAACGCTCGACCCGGGCTTAGAGCAGGAGATTATGGGAAGCGTCAAACAGACAGAACAGGGTGCATATCTGACCTTAGACCCTGAAAAAACAAAGACAATTATGGCTTCTGTCGAATCAGAAGTGGGTAAGTTAGAGAAGCTTGGCAAGAATCCAATCGTGATTACCTCGCCGATTGTCAGAATGTATTTCAAGCGGCTTACAGAGGATTATTACAAGGATTTAGTAGTAGTATCTTATAATGAGATCGATTCAAATGTTGAATTACAATCAGTAGGAATGGTGACAGCATGATAATTAAAAAATTTCAAGGAAGAACAAAGGAAGAGGCGCTCGAAAGTGCCAGAAGGGAGCTTGGCGCCAATATTGTAGAGATGAACGTCAAGGCTTTGAAGCCAAAGGGGATTATGGGACTGTTTCGGGGAACAAGATTCGAGGTGACAGTTGCCAGAGAAGAGGAGAATGAGAAATATAGTGCCGCTTCCGCAAAAGATGTCCAGAAGGACGGCGTGGCAGTCAGCTTTAGCCATAATGAGCCGCAGGGAAAAATTATTCCGATGAAGAAAGCGGAGGAGAAGGAGGACGCCAGGGCGGTAGGACTGGCAGTTGCAGATGTGCTTTCTACATACCAGCCGGAGACTGCAAGAGATGAGGGCGTGAAGGACCGCGCCCGGTTTGAGGGCAGGGCGGCTGCGCCGGTCAGGGAAAACGGCTTGGAGGAGAGGCTTGACAGTCTCCAGAATCTGATCGAGAAGCAGCTTTCCAGACAGGACAGCAGGCCGCAGCCGGAGGAACCCAAAAGCGCGGAGGAGGAAAAGAAAGAGGAGACGACCGAGCGCATAAACTTTTTGAAAATTTTGTATAATAAGATGACGGACAATGAGATCAATGAGAAGTATGCAAACGAGATGATTGATGAGATTGACAGAAACTGCAAGGCGGATGTGACGTTGGATTTTATGCTTTCAGAGATTTATCAAAGAATGATCCTGAAATTAGGCAAACCTTATGTCATGGAGGATGACGGAAAGAGCCCCAAGGTGATTTTCTTTGTGGGGCCGACAGGCGTGGGAAAGACGACGACCATCGCAAAGATTGCATCGACTTATAAGTTAGAGCACCGGAAAAAGGTAGCCATGCTTACAGCTGATACGTATAGGATTGCAGCGGCAGAACAGCTCAGAACCTATGCAAATATTCTGGAGGTACCCTTTAGGGTAGTCTATACAGCCAAAGAAATCGAAGCTGCTGTCGAAGATTTCAGGGAATATGATTATATATTTGTAGATACGACAGGGCATTCGCCAAATGATGAGGCACAGTGTGAGAATATGAGTGATCTGATCAATTCCGTCGATATCAAGGCTTCAAGAGAAGTATTTCTGGTGTTGTCGGCTTCGACAAAATACAAAGATTTGATGAGGATAACAGACACCTACAAAGAGATAACAGATTATAAGCTGATCTTCACCAAGCTTGACGAGACCTCGGCACTAGGAAATATCTACAACTTAAAACTTTATACAGGTGCAAGGCTTTCCTATGTGACATGCGGTCAGAATGTACCTGATGATATTGAGTATTTTAATCCACAGTCAACTGTCAAACAGTTGCTTGGGGGAAGGCGCTGATAGGAGGGAAATGTATGGTGGATCAGGCTGAACAACTTAGAAATGTGATTAAATTGAATCCACCGCCAAAACCGCATGCCCGTGTGATCACGGTGACAAGCGGCAAAGGCGGCGTCGGAAAATCCAATACATCAATAAACCTTGCCTGTCAGTTTAGAAAACTGGGAAAAAGGGTCATTATACTGGATGCGGACTTTGGTCTTGCCAATATCGAAATTATGTTTGGTACTGTGCCAAAGCATAACTTGTGTGATCTGATATATCAGGGAAAAAATATCACGGATATTATAACGTGGGGACCTATGGACATAGGTTTTATATCGGGTGGCTCCGGCATCGCAGGTCTTTCCAATCTGAGCAGTGAATATTTAAATTATATTGTTCGAAATCTTGCAAAATTAGATGCAATTGCCGATATTATTATCATAGATACTGGCGCGGGAATCTCAGACGCCGTGTTGGATTTCCTTGTTGCGAGCGGTGAGATTCTGGTAGTGGCAACGCCGGAACCGACCTCTATCACCGATTCTTACTCGCTTTTAAAGGCGTTGAACCGGCATCCGCGCTTTTCGAGAGAGGATTCGAAGATTATGGTGATCGCCAACAAAGTGTCTGACCTGACAGAAGGCGATACGATGTACAACAAATTAGAAACTGTGGCGAACCGTTACCTCAAACTTCCAGTGTCGTTTTTGGGCTCTGTGCCGCGCGATCGTCATCTCGAGGAGGCTGTGATGCAGCAGAAGCCCGTGAGTATGCAGAGCCCGAATGCAAAATCCTCCGTCGCGTATGAGAGAATCGCATATATTCTGATGGATAAGGAATATAATAAGTCGCTGGTAAAGAGAGGAATGGCGGCATTCTTTTCTCATATTGTGGCAGGAAATAAAAAAATGGGATAAAGCGTGTGTTCAGGAGGAACCAATGGTAGAAAAATTTATAGCGCCGGGAGATAAACTAGAATTAAGATCAACAGTTCGCGTTACGCTTCCTGATGGCACAGATGGCGTAAAGACCTATAAAACTTCGGTATATAATATTTTGGACGATGGAAAACTAGAGCTGATGATGCCGATGGAGCAGACAAAGCTGCTTGTGCTTTCGATTGGCAGTGAATATGATGTGTGTTTCTATTCTCATAAAGGCGTGTACCGCGCAGATGTCAGAGTCGTTGACAGGCAGAAAAGCAATGGCGTGTATACACTGGTGGTGGAGATGATCAGCAGTCTGCATAAATACCAGCGGAGAGAATATTACCGGTTTAACTGTATTGTGGATATGATGGTGCGGGAGATGACCAAACAGGAGGAAGATGCATTTTCCAGAGGAGTCACATATATTATATCGGAGCAGGACATGATAAAGGGCGTGATCGTCGATATCAGTGGCGGCGGGACCCGGTTTGTATCAAGACAGAAATTTGATGAGGGCAGTATGCTGCTGATGCAGTTTGAGCTGCCAGTCATGGGCAGACAGAAACCATTTCTGCTGGCTGCCAAGGTGATTTACTCCGGCGGGATTGAGAACCGTGAAGGAGAGTACGAAAACCGTGTGAAATTTGAGTACATAGACACGATGACACGCGAGGAGATTATTCGATATATTTTTGATGAGGAAAGAAAAAATAGAAAGAATGGGAAGGATCGTTGAATAGTATGACAATTAACTCAAACGTCTCAAAAATAAAGAAAAAAATTCTGATAGTTGATGATTCTGCACTTATGAGAAGAGTTATGTGTGATATAATTAATTCAGATGAACGGTTCCAGGTAGTGGAGCAGGCTTTTGATGGTCAGGCAGCATATGAACTTCTTAAAAAGAATCAGTATGATGGCATCGTTTTAGATGTCAACATGCCTAAAATGAACGGAATCCAGTTCTTACGCGCATTACAGCGGGATAAGATCAGGGCGCGCGTGATGATGGCGAGCACCGATACGAGAGACGGCGCGGCTGTCACAATGGAGGCACTGGATTTGGGCGCGATTGATTTTATCGAGAAGCCCGTCAACATTGTCTATCTAAAGAGCAGTGGATTCAAAGACCAGTTCTTAGATACACTCTATGCGGTCGTGTCGAGCCGCCAGACCAATATTTCTGTATCTCCTGTATTGACAAGGGAAAAGCAGGAGGAAAAGACTCAAAGTCTTGTAAACATTGTCAGGAAAAGCAGTCCAGCGGTGAGCGGACAGAAGATTGTAGCGCTTGCATGTTCAACAGGAGGCCCCAAGGCACTGCAAAGTGTTGTGCCAAGGCTGCCGGCAGAGCTCGCAGCACCTGTTCTGATCGTCCAGCATATGCCAAAAGGGTTTACACAGTCTCTCGCAGAGCGTCTTGACTCGATCAGCAAGGTCAAAGTCAAGGAGGCGGCAGAGGGAGATGTGCTCGAGAATGGCGTGGTGTATATTTCTATGGGCGGCAAGCACATGAATGTTGTCACCAGGGGCGGAAGGGCGACGATCAAATATACAGATGAACCTCCAAGAGAAGGCGTAAAGCCGTGTGCAAACTATATGTATGAGTCCTTGAAGGCAAGCAGTTATGCGCAGATTGTCTGCGTGGTACTGACCGGTATGGGCGCTGATGGCACCAAGGGAATCGTGAATTTGGAAACTTCAAAAAAGATACACGTTATCGCACAGGATGAGGCGTCATCAACGGTGTACGGTATGCCCAAAGCAATCGCAGCGACAGGACTGGTAAACCAAGTCGTCCCGCTTGATAACGTGGCCCAGGAAATTATAATGAATGTGGGGGTCAGGTAGAATGGATACAAGTCAATATCTCGATATTTTCCTTGATGAGTCAAAGGAACATTTACAGAATCTGAGTGATCAGATTATGGATCTGGAGCAGAATCCTGAAAATATGGATACAATCAATGAGATTTTCAGGGCTGCCCATTCCTTGAAGGGTATGGCAGGCACTATGGGCTATAAGCGTATGCAGACGCTTACGCATGATATGGAGAACGTATTTTCTGAGGTGCGGAACGGTACTTTCAAGGTACAGCCCGGCATGATTGATATTCTGTTCAAGAGTCTTGATGCGCTGGAGGAGTATGTCAACAATATCCAGCAGACGACAGAGGAGGGGGCGAATGACAATCAGGATTTGATTGATGCGCTGAACAGTATCCTGAAAAATAACGGCGAGGTAATACTTGGCGACAGTGCACAGCCGGCAGATACAGCAGCGGCAGCGGCGGCACCTGCGGAGGAGCAGCCGGCAGATGCTGGAAACGGCAGGAAGGAAAGATGGCAGGAGATCAAGATCACGGATACGGAGAAAATGCTGATCGAGAAGGCAAACAGTGAGGGTCTCAAGGTCTATGGCGTGACAGTGTATGTCGAGGAGGCTTGCGTGCTCAAGGCTGCCAGAGCATTTCTGGTATTCAAGGCATTGGAGAAGCTGGGAGAGATCATTGTCTCATCACCGACAGCACAGGATATTGAGGATGAGAAATTTGAGCTTACCTTCAGTCTTATTTTTATCTCCGGAAGCACCTCGGAAGAGATCAAAGAGGCAGTCAAGAGTGTATCGGAGATTGAGGAGGCATACTGTTCAGAGTATGTGACAGCAGCGCCTGCACAGCCCGCAGAGCCAGAGAAGCCTGCCGAGAGCAAACCGGCAGAGGAAGCTGTCAAGGCAGCACCGGAAACCAAGGCAGCGCCAGTTCCGGCAGCCGCGCCTGCACCGAAGCCTGCACCCGCAGCGCCAGCATCTTCCCAGTCCTCCTCAAAACCCGCAGCAAAGCCGGTGGTAAACAGGACTGTCAGAGTCGATATCGAGAAGCTGGATAACCTGATGAATCTGGTGAGTGAGCTGATCATAGCCAAAAATTCACTTATCTCAGCGACTGCCGCAGATGACGGCAAAGGTGATACAGGCTCAGTCAATGAACAGATTGAATATCTTGAGAGTGTGACGACGAATCTTCATGAATCCGTGATGAAGGTACGAATGGTTCCAATTGAGAGCGTTGTGGCGAAGTTCCCCCGCATGATCAGGGATTTGTCCAAAAAGCTCAATAAGAAAATGGAACTGTATATGACAGGTGAGGATACCGAGCTCGACCGTACTGTTGTCGATGAGATCGGCGACCCGCTGATGCATATGCTCAGAAATTCTGCGGATCATGGACTTGAGCCGAATGATGTGCGTGTTGCAAACGGCAAGCCGGAGGTGGGCTCCATCTTCCTAGATGCTTATCAGGACGGCAACAACGTTGTGATCGAGGTGCGGGACGACGGCGGCGGAATCAATGTGGAAGCTGTCAGAAACAAGGCGATTGAGCGCGGCACCGTGACGCCAGAGCAGGCGGAGACCATGACGGAGAAGGAGATTATTGATCTCTTGTTCCTGCCGAGCTTCTCCACGGCAAAGAAGGTGTCTGACGTGTCAGGGCGCGGCGTTGGCCTCGATGTTGTCAAGTCAAAGATTGAGTCCCTGAGTGGCGAGGTAGAGGTAAAGAACCGCTACGGAGAAGGCTCTTCATGGATTATCAGACTGCCGCTGACACTTGCTATCATTCAGGCACTCATGGTTGTGATCGGTGATGAAAAGTATGCGATCGCACTGGGTTCGATTCAGACGATTGAAGATGTTCTGCCGGAGGATATCAAGCTTGTGCAGGCAAAAGAAGTCATTCATATTCGTGGAACAGTGATTCCTATTATCAGGATGGATAAGGTTCTTGACATGCCGCCCAAGGAAGGCGACGAGGACAAGAACAAGAATCTCACAGTGATTATCGTCAAGAAGGGTGAGAAACAGGCAGGTTTGGTAGTAGACGAGCTCATCGGACAGCAGGAAGTTGTAATCAAGTCTATGGGCAAGTATATCAAGGTGCCAAAGATGATCAGCGGCGCTACGATTCTGGGCAATGGTGAAGTGGCACTGATTCTTGATACCAATGCGTTGATTTAATCCGATTGATAATGAAAGGCAGGGCATAGAACATGGATGAAGTAAGAATAATGGACGAACAAAAGCGGAATGCGAGTCTCAACCGTCCCGTCGAGCGCGATACCACACAGTTTATTGTGACACAGCTTGGCGGTGAGCAGTATGGTATAGATATCAAGTATATATCAAATATTATCAGAATGTCAAAAATCACAAGGGTGCCAAAGGTGCCTGACTATATCAAGGGCGTGATCAATGTCCGCGGTGTTGTTATCCCGACGATCAGCCTGCGCTTGAAAATGGGGCTGCCGGAGGATGAAGTCACCAAAAAGACCCGTATTATCATCTTGACGCTCGAGCAGCACGAGTCCATCGGCGTGCTGGTGGATGAGGTCAAAGAGGTCGTAACGCTTGACGAAGAACATATTGAGAGAATGGGATATGAGAAAGATGATAAGGAGAGATATCTTTCGGGTGTAGGCAAGTCCGACGGAAAGTTAATCTCACTGCTTGACATCACTTCTGTGCTGGCAGAGGTTGTTGATGTATAGATTGGATTTATATTTTGTGACTTTTGAATTAGGAAAGGCTTAGGTTTTATCATGGCAGATAATATGAGTTTCGAGAGAGTTACGACAGAATATTACGATGTATTAAAGGAGCTGGGAAATATCGGGGCAGGCAATGCGACAACGGCGCTTGCCCAGATGCTCCAGACCAAAGTGGATATGAAAGTACCACAGGTCAGGCTGTTGGATTTTAAGGATGTCGGTGTTGTTATGGGCGGGGAAGAACAGCTTGTTGCAGGCATCTATCTGGCTGTTGAGGGGGATATTACAGGCAGTATCATGTTTATACTGGAACAGAATGCAGCAAAATCGCTTGTATCAAAGCTCATGGGAATGCCACCATCGGAAGGCGGGTTCACGGAAATCGAGATTTCGGCAATGAAAGAGATTGGCAATATTATCACAGGTGCTTATCTTAATTCATTGGCACAGATGACAAATCTTAAAATGATTCCGTCGGTTCCGGACTTAAATATTGATATGCTCAATGCGATACTAAGTGTGCCGGCTATAGAATTTGGTATTATAGGAGATCAGATTCTGCTGATTCAGACAGTGTTTACAGATGATGTCGATCTGAATGGCTATTTTATACTCATGCCGGATCTTGAGTCATATTCAACAATGTTGAAGGGGCTTGGGCTGTCAATATAACTATACATTCATAAATTAGCAACACTAAATAGAGAAGGGGCATAGTGAGCGATGGCGAATATAGTTAAAGTAGGAATGGCAGATTTGAATGTGTGCAAGAGCCCTGATGGCATAACGACCTTGGGACTGGGGTCTTGTGTGGGGATCTGTATCAGGGACCCGGTTGCGAAGGTTGGCGGGATGGCACACGCGATGCTGCCGGACAGCAGGCAGATAGAAAATAATGCAAACAGGGCGAAGTTTGCCGACACAGGAATCGACGACCTTGTGAAAAAGATCCTTGCGATGGGCGGCAGAAAAGGGAGACTGGAAGCCAAAATCGCAGGTGGGGCACAGATGTTTGCATTTCAGAATAAATCAGACATGGTGCGTGTCGGAGAACGAAATGTGGAGGCCAGCAAAAAGAAACTGAGAGAGCTGGGCATTCCATTAAAAGCTCAGGATACAGGGCTTAATTATGGTCGTACCATTGTGTTTTATCCTGAAACGGGCGAATTGATTATACGTTCAGCAGGAAAACCTGAGAAGAAGATTTAGAAAGGGATAATCGAATGGGAAATAAGACCGGTCTTATCACACCTTTTTTCATGCTTTTGGCAGGTGCGATAGCATCTATAATTATGTACATAAGGGGATTTGATTTGACAACAATGTTGTGGGGCTTGTTGATCGTGCTGGTGATATTCTATATCATTGGAGATATTGCAAGGTATATTTATGCGTCGATCAGACCCCGCATCATACCTACAGGAAATCTTGAGATCATGGTTCAAAAAGCAAAAGAGAATGGCAATCTTACGGGAAGCGTTGTTGCGTTTGCAAATGATGAACAAAAGGATATGGAAGGCATGGATGCAGGCGGTTTCATGTCAGATGATGCAGAGAATTATTTCGAGGAGGGCTACGCTGAAGATGCGCTCTACAACAATGCCGGGGAGACTGCGGCAGAGGAGGACTATTCGGACAGCCCATTTGAAGAAACTTAAAAATTTTGAAATATTCGTTGGACAACATTGTGTATAACGGGGGAATAACATGAATGATGCAGCACGCAAGAAACTTTGGGAGGACTATGCCAGAGTAAAGACTCCTGATCTGAGGGAGAAACTCATATTGGAATATGCACCGCTGGTAAAAGTGGTGGCAGGACGGCTGAGCATGTATCTTGGATATAATGTAGAATATGAGGATCTGGTAAGTTATGGAGTGTTTGGCCTGATTGACGCCATCGATAAGTTTGATATGGGTAAGGAAGTGAAGTTTGAGACTTATGCCAGTCTGCGTATTCGCGGTGCTATTCTTGACCAGATCCGCAAGATGGACTGGATACCGCGCACCATCAGACAGCGTCAGAAGCAGATTGATACGGCGATGAAGGAATTAGAGCAGCGCAACGGCAAGCCGCCTACCGACGCTGAGATCGCGAAATATATGGGAATCAGTGAAGATGAGTTTACAGACTGGCAGAATCAGGTGAAAGCGGACAATATCATTTCTTTGAATGAATATGTTGAGCAGGGAAATGACATTTCATCAGAAAAGAGTGTCAGTTCAGGTTTTGACACACCGGAGGGTGTGATCGAGAAAAATGAGCTCAAAAAAGTATTGGAAGAGTCGCTGGAGGTATTGACAGATAAAGAAAAGAAAGTAATCCTGTTATATTATTACGAAGAACTAACATTGAAGGAAATTAGCCGTGTGCTGGAGGTATCTGAATCAAGAATATCTCAGTTGCACACAAAAGCGTTACAGAAGATGAAAACGAAAATGGGAAATTACATTGGCATATTCGATTGATAGTTTCCTTGGATGGCGTAGATCGAGTGCATGGAGGCATGACTTATATGAATGGATATTTTCAATTACAGACAAGCGAGCAGGGGGTAAGCCTGCTGTTGTCTCCTCCCATCGGGGGCGGAGAGAGGATACGTGTTGCCGAATTAAAGGAGTATCTCAACAGCGTAGGCGTACCCTATGATGTCAAGGCAATCAACTCAGCCCTGTTGTCGATGGGCGATGAGGAGGTTGTTCTTTTTTTAGCACCAATGAAGATCGCGCCGGTGAATGAGCGGTGCGATATCCAAATTACATTAGACAAAATGACCGCGGTTTTGCGGCTGTTTCCGCCAAGTGCAGGCGGCTTGCAGACCAGCAAAGCACATATCATGGATTTGCTCGCGCGCTACAAGGTGCGGGCAGGAATCGACGAGGGGGCAATCGACAAAGCACTTGAGGACAGGGAATACTGTACAGATATCATTATAGCGAAGGGGAGAATGCCGACAATCGGGCGTGATGCCTCGCTTGTGTACCATTTTGATACAAACAATGCAGTGCGCCCAGAGTTGAAGGAGGACGGGACTGTCGATTTCTTCAAGCTGAACAATCTCCATCAATGTACAGAGGGGCAGGTGCTGGCAGAAATTATCCCGGAAGAAAAGGGTGAAGATGGCTTTGACGTGTATGGAACTGTGGCGCTGGCAAGGGAGGTTAAGAAGGCGTCCTTCTCGTATGGCAGGAACATGGAAGTGTCCAAGGACGGCTTAAAGCTAATCAGCAAAGTGGACGGCCATGTATCGCTGGTTGATAATACGGTGTTTGTGGCAGATGTGTACACGGTGGAGAATGTGGGCACCTCGACAGGAAATATCGAATATCATGGAAATGTTGAGGTCAAAGGAAATGTCTGTGAAAATTTCAGCGTCAAGACAGACGGAAACGTGTTTGTGACTGGCGTGGTGGAGGGCGCAGTGATTGAAGCTGGCGGCGATATCATCATCGCGAGAGGAATGCACGGACAGAATAAAGGCAGGCTGAAAGCGGGCGGAAACATTATCGCCAAATTTATCTCCGCAGCCGAGGTGGAGGCAGCGGGCTTTATCGAGGCAGAGCAGATTATTAACGCCAAGGTATCTGCGGGCACAAATGTGAATGCAGATGCGGGGAAGGGCTTGATTACAGGCGGAAGAATTGTTGCAAGGAGCATGATCAACGCCAAAAACATAGGCTCTGCGATGGGTGCCTCCACGATTGTGGAGGTCGGGACAGATCCCGGCTTGAAGAAGCAGCTTTCTGAGCTGCAAAAAAGCGTCGGTGAAAAATCGAAAAATCTGCCGAAAATGAAAAAGTCACTGCAAGAAGTTACAATAAAATTAAAAAAGGGCGTCAAACTTACACCAGACCAGCTCAAAAATGCCAGAATGTTACAGGTAAATATTGCAGAAACACAGGCTAAGATACAGAAGGAATTAAAAGAAATCGAGCAGCTTGACAAACTCTTAAAGAGCGAAGTTCCAGCTCAGATTAATGTCCGTGGAACCATGTATCAGGGGGTGGTAGTAAATATTTCTGGCGCCACAATGACAATCAAGAATGAATACACATATTGCCGTCTGATAAAAAAAGATGCAGATATAGCTTCTACAAATTTGTAGGGGCTATTGCCTTTTTTGTCAAAATATATTAAAATAAAGCGAAGTAAGTCGAGATATGTAAACTCAGGGGGGATTAATATGGCAATAAGTCCAATATTATTGAACGGTAGCATACAACAGACTGACAATGTCCTGCACAACCAGCTCAGACAGATGGAGAAGGGTATGGTTGATCAGGGAAATATACAGGTACAGGAGGAGAAGCGGGAACAGCAGATGGCGAAGCAGGTGGTTCATGCCGATGAAACCCTGTTTAAAGAAGAGCGCTTTGATGCGAAGGAAAAAGGGCGCAACGGCTATGCTGGTGACGGCGGAAAGCGCAGAAATAAATCGAAGAAGGACGGCAAGGTGGTCGCAAAGTCAGAGGGAGGCTTTGACATGAAGATCTAGCAGTCCGCCTTTTGGACAGAAGCTTACATATTGAAGAAGTAGAGAGGTTTGGTATCAGATGAATTGGTTAGAGATAGTAATGCTTGTATTTGGTGTTGGTGCATTTGCAGGAAGTTTTTTGATCAGGGATAAATCGTCGCAGGAGGCAGACAGCCAGCATGTCGATGTAGAGCTGATCCGCGATGTGATTGAAAAAGAGATGAGGGATGCAAAGGAGCGTGTCACCGAGGTGGTAGATGAGACGCTTGAGTATGCTGTGGAAAAGACAGAGCGTGCATCTGAGCGCATTTCAAATGAAAAGATTATGGCGATCAACGAGTACTCGGAAACTGTCCTTGCAGACATCAATAAGTCGCATCAGGAAGTAATGTTCCTGTATGATATGCTAAATGATAAGCATAACAATCTCAAGGAGACGGTCAAGCATGTAGACCGGACTGCAAAGGAGGCAGAGGAGGCTGCCAATGCAGCAGCGCTTGCACTCGCAGCCAAAGCGCAGGAGGAAGTTGAGGCAAAGGAGAAGGAGCGGGAAAAGGAAAAGCAGGAGGAAGAGAAGAAAAAGAAGGCGGAAAAAAATATGCTGGTGGATAAGGAGGCGCAGGAGAAAGAGTTTGCGCGCCGCCAGATGGCAAGGCTAATACTGCCGATGCAGCAAGAGCTGACCATGCACCGCCAGATGGACCCCCGCACGATGGATATGAGATCCTTGATGGTGAGTCCTGCCAATAAACAGCCAAGCGAGAAGCCAGCGGAGCTGAGCCCGCTTGTAGTGAAAAGCGTGGAGATCGTGTCCGCCGATATTGTCACATCGAATGATATGCAGCCCGTAGTGGCAAGCACAGGCATAGAGCCTGTGAGCATGGCTGATCTGCAAACACTTGGCTCACGCCCGGAAAATATGAAGGTGGTTGACGTGAAGCCGGCGGATATCAGACCTGTTGAGGTGTATTCCTTTGTAGAGCAGGCGCCGCATATTGAACGGCCTGCCAAGAAGGAAACACAGGCTGCTGGAATCAATACAGGAAATCATCAGGAGGTGTACACGGCTTCACAGCCTGTCGATGATTTCAGAGAAAATAACAATGACAGGATTTTGCGGCTTCACAAAGAAGGGCATTCCAACGTGGAGATTGCAAAGGAGCTGGGGCTTGGCGTAGGAGAGGTTAAGCTGGTTATCAATCTGTTCAAGGGGGCTGTATAAATGAAGTTTAAATATATGATAAGAGGATTGGGGCTTGGCGTCATCATCACCGCAGCCGTTCTGGGGGCTTACAACCGGAATGCAGTGGCAGATGCAAGAGTCGCGGTATTAAAAGATTATGGCCTTGACGGGGAAAGCCCGCTGGCGGAGGAGACAAGCACGGCGGAGGAGGCTTCGGCAGCGGAATCGACAGAGCCGGTTATAATGAGAGATGATGAGAAAGAAGCTGAGATTGAGTCTGTGCTTGATGCTGCCAAGGACGCAGAAAATTCGGACAATGGGGCGTCAGATGGGCAAGCTCCGAATGGAGAAGTTTCAGATGGAGAAGTTTCAGATGGAGATCCTTCAAATGGAGAAGTTTCAGATGGAGATCCTTCAAATGGAGAAGTTTCAGATGGAGAAGTTTCAGATGGAAATACTTCAGATTCGCAGGCTTCGAACGCAGCGCCTTCTGGACAGGAAACGCCAGAGCAGGGCTCCTCGGCGATCGTGGTGGTTCCTTCAGATGAAGAGGAGGTTTCAGGAGAGACCGTTGAGATCGTAATTGAGTCAGGAGACGATTCAGGAACAGTTTCCAGAAAACTCCAGAATGCAGGCGTGATAGAAAATGCATCGGAGTTTGACGCATTCCTGATGCAGCACGGTTATGACAAGAAAATCAGCACTGGAAAAAAAGTGATTGGTGTCGCTGATACTTGGCAGGAGATTGCGGATAAGATTTCCAGAAGCTCGTGAAAAAAGCTTGCGTATACGTAGTTTTTATGTTATATTATTGGTGTTGTGGCTGTATTCGGGTATAGCAGCCACGACATCAATTTTTTATTACACATTAATCACGTTTGCAGATTTGCGGTCCATGCCCAATGGTAGCCCGCAGGGAGGAAGCAGGCGGAAGCGCGGTAAACCCGCAGAAAATGGAGGTAAGACATGAGTGTTATTTCAATGAAGCAGTTATTAGAGGCAGGTGTTCATTTTGGACATCAGACAAGAAGATGGAACCCTAAGATGGCTCCTTATATCTTTACAGAGAGAAACGGAATCTATATCATTGACTTGCAGAAGTCTGTTGGCAAAGTCGATGAGGCGTATAAGGCGGTAGCTGACATTGCAGCGCAGGGCGGTACGATTCTCTTCGTTGGTACAAAGAAGCAGGCGCAGGACGCTGTCCGCACAGAGGCAGAGCGCTGCGGCATGTTCTATGTAAATGAGAGATGGCTTGGCGGTATGCTCACAAACTTCAAGACGATCAGAAGCAGAATTGCCAGACTCAAGGCGATTGAGACAATGGCAGAGGACGGCACATTTGATGTTCTTCCTAAGAAGGAAGTTATTCAGATCAAGAAGGAATGGGAAAAACTTGAGAAGAACCTTGGCGGTATCAAGAATATGACAAAGGTTCCTGACGCAATCTTTGTTGTAGATCCTAAGAAGGAGAGAATCTGCGTACAGGAGGCACATACACTTGGCATTCCGCTGATTGGCATTGCGGATACAAACTGTGATCCAGAAGAGCTCGACTATGTGATTCCGGGTAATGATGATGCGATCAGAGCAGTGAAGCTTATTGTCTCTGCGATGGCAGACGCTGTGATCGAGGCAAATCAAGGTGAAATGATGACAGATGCTGCACCGGAAGAGATTGGTGAGGAAGAGGCAGTAGTAGAGGAATAGTTACTGATTGGCAGTTACTGTTTTGTATAGAAGATATAAGAAGCAGGAGGAATATAAAGATGGCTATTACAGCAGCAATGGTAAAAGAGTTAAGAGAGATAACTGGTGCTGGAATGATGGATTGCAAGAAGGCACTGAACGAGACAAACGGAAATATGGAAGAGGCTGTTGAGTTTTTGAGAAAAAGCGGACAGGCTAAGGCTGTAAAGAAAGAGAGCCGCATTGCAGCAGAAGGACTTTGCCGTGTTGCGACAGAGGGCGACAAGGTGGCGGCAGTCGTTGAGGTTAACTCAGAGACTGACTTTGTGGCAAAGAACGAGCAGTTCCAGAATTTTGTGGAAGCAGTTGCAAAGCAGGCGCTTGCTACGTCTGCATCAGATATTGATGCATTCCTTGCAGAAGCATGGAATGAGGATACTTCCAAGACTGTAAATGAGGCATTGGTTGACAAGATTGCAGTGATTGGCGAGAAACTGAGCATCAGAAGATTTGAGAAGGTGGCAGCCCAGAACGGCTGTGTTGTAACCTACACACATGGCGGCGGAAAGATTGGCGTTATCGTGGAGGCGGAGACTGCTGTAGTGAATGATGCAGTGAAGGAAGCCCTCACAAATCTTGCAATGCAGGTTGCAGCGCTCTATCCTAAGTATGTATCTTCCAATGAAATTTCTGAGGAATACAAGGCACATGAGAAAGAGATTATCGCAGAGCAGATCAAGAATGATCCGAAGATGGCTGGCAAGCCGGAAAATGTTATCGAGGGTGCTGTAGTGGGCCGTCTCAACAAGGAGTTGAAGGAAGTATGTCTCCTTGATCAGATCTATGTGAAGGCAACAGACGGAAAGCAGACTGTAAAGCAGTATCTTGAGCAGGTTTCGAAAGAGAACGGAGCTGAGGTTCAGGTTAAGAGATTTGTCCGTTTTGAGACTGGTGAAGGCATCGAGAAGAAGGTTGATGATTTCGCAGCAGAGGTTGCAGCGCAGGCTGGAATGTAATTTAAATAATAATATTTGTATATAGAAAAATCCACGGTTGCTAAAAAGTAATCGTGGATTTTTTATTGACAAAATGGTTTAAAAGTTATAGACTATAATTAGTTTAAAACTTTTAAACCACAAAAGGAGGAAGTGTGATATGGTTACATACAATATGACAGAGGCGGAAACGTTCTTGGCAGAATTAATCTGGGAGAGTGAACCTATTGGAAGCGGGGATTTGGTGAAGCTCGCGGCACAGCGTCTGGGCTGGAAGAAGTCCACCACCTATACAGTGCTGCGCAAGATTTGTGAAAATGGTATTTTCCAGAATAAGGGGGCAGTGGTTACTTCGAAGATGAGCCGTGAGGAGTATATCAACCGTAAGGGAGAGCAGTATCTGGAGGAGAATTATAATGGCTCTCTGCCGAATTTTGTCGCTGCATTTATGAAGCGGAAGAAATTGAGCAAGAAACAGATTGAAGAGCTTGTGGTACTGATTGATGAATATAAGGATTAACGCAGGAGGGGAGGAACGAATTTGTTTGTCAGAATATTGAATACCAGTCTTATTAGTTGTTATGTCATCGTGGTGGTGATGCTGTTTCGTGCACTGATGTTAAGAGCCGAAAGAAAATATGTGTATTGGCTGTGGTTTATGGTCTTTATCAATCTGTGCATTCCATTTCGAATCTCAGGGCCGTTTAGTCTGATACCAAGGTGGGTTGCAAACTTCGATCTCGCAGAATGGGGAAATGCTGTTTATCTGCCGGAAGAAGCAGTTGTGGAGGAGGTGGCAAGTACCAGTGCACACAATTATATTCCCGCAGATGGAAATGGCACAGCATCAGGAATTGATTCAAACAGCGGGCTTGCATCGGTACAGGACGAAACCGAGGGGCACGCAGCCTATATTCCGAATGAAAAGCTTGCAGGGAATGATACGGGCATAGGACACGAATATATGCCAGAAAGTCTGGCTGGCGCAGTGCCGGGCACGGACTCCAATACTGGGATAACCAAGCACGCATATCACACAGATATGGTGTTTGACGGACGGTTGCAGAAATTGTTGGCAGTTGTGTGGGGAATTGGCGTGTGCGTGCTGGCAGCAGGGGCGATATGTTCGTCTGTAAAACTGCAAAGAAGGCTAAAAGATGCAGAGCCGTTTGAGTGTGATATGGTATTGGCAGAAGAAAATACAAAAATTAAAACCGCAGACGGGATAGAGAGCCCGTTCTTATGGGGGATTTTCACACCTGTGATTTATCTGCCGCGCAGAATTGAAAAGAACGAGTGCAAGTATATTGTTGCCCATGAGCGTTTTCACCAAAAGCGGCGGGATTATCTTGTAAAACCACTGTTTTTCATGATTGCGGTACTCCACTGGTTTAATCCGTTTGTCTGGGCAGCATATTTCCTGTTTGTGCGGGATATGGAAATTTCATGTGATGAGGCGGTGATTGCGGCGGCGGACAAGGATATCCGCAAAGAGTATGCAGAGAGTATTTTGAAGTATGCGGCGAGACAGAATGGCTATACACTGACCCCGATAACCTTTGGAGAACCATCTCTCAAATGCAGGCTTCAGAATGTATTGTATTTCAGAGAGCACAGCACATTCTTGTCCGTACTCATGCTGTGCAGTGTGATCGTGCTCATGGCAGGACTGACGGCAAAGCCCTCGCTGGAAGAACAAAAAGACCTGAATCCTGGCGGGATTGTCCAGTGGGAATCACTGCCGGAGGAGACAGTCCGCGCGCAGAAACCAGGTCTGGAAAGACAAGAAAACCTTAGTCAGATTGAACATAAGCCGGCGATGACAGAGACCATCTTGGATTTTGGGGATGCAGTCCTTGCCCTGACAGACAAACTGGCAGCATATATGGAAACAAAGTAGGCGGGCAGCATTAACGGCATAAAAAACGGATTGGAGAGTTTGATTCTTCAATCCATTTTTTAGGTATTATTATAATAATTTTGGCATGATTGCCTCAACGGTTGAGGACCGTGCCTTCGAGTAAACTTCGGGATTGCGTTTGCAGAAAACATAGAACAAACATTCTATAATAAAGAGCTGGCCTAGTTTGGCAGCGACAGACCCAGATTGAAGAGGGCTTTCGTTGTAGCCGCAGAGCAGAACGACATCCGCATATTCTGTGGCACGTGAGTTGGGGAAATGTGTGATCAGAATAACGGATACACGGCGTTCCTTTGCGATGTGCATAATGTCTTCCATGTCTTTTGTGGACCCAGAATAGGAGAAAAATAAGATGACATCTTTTTCAGTAGCCAGCGCGATATTCATAACCTGCATATGTGAATCTTCGATGTGGACGAAGTGGGAGGTGGCAGTGGAAAAGCGCGCCCATGCCTCCATCGCCATGACCATGCTGCCGCCCTGACCGAAGCAGAATACGCGGTCTGCGGCAGAGATCAGGTCTACAGCACTGGAAATTTCATCTTCGTCTAACAACTCCATTGTTTCATTTAAGGAAAGAATATTGGCATCGTATAGCTTGTGAAAGATGCTTCCGAGCGTATCTTCTGATGTAATGGTCTCGGGCATATCCGATGGATCTCCAATATCTGTGACATAAGCTGCCTTGGCGAGCGCCAGTTTTAAACTATTGTATCCTGTCAAGCCGAGGCTTCGGCAGAAGCGTGTGATGGAAGCCTCCGACACGCCGCTGCTCTCTGCAAGGCTTGAGATGGACATATACTGTGAGTCGTGGGGATTGGCAAGAATGTAGTCAGCTAGTTTTCTGCTGGAACGGGTCAGGGAATGATACTGTTCTGTGATAAGTTCCAGAATGTTTCCTGCCAAACAATCATCTCCTTTCATGTAATACGGCAGCCCCCAGCATACCTGCACGGTTGCCGAGTGCAGCCTTCTCAATTTTTACCTGACGAAAACTTGATATAAGATTCGGATACAGTTTTTCGCGAAGCTGTTCTAACACATAAGGCTGCTCCATAATGCCGCCGCCGAGAATCGCACACTCGGGGTTCAGCATATGAATAATCGTGGTCAGACCGTAGACAATTTCCAGTATCCAGCGGTCAACCAGTGCCTTCACGTCGGGTTCAGCAAAGCGCTCAAATATTTTGCGTCCATTGGACAAGGAGGAATCAAAGCGCTTTGCATTTTTGACAAGGGCAGTTGTGGAAGCATATTCTTCATAACAGCCAGAAAATATATTTTGACCGGCGAAGCGGGCTTCAGGATGCGTGACGATGGCACCAAATTCCCCGGCAGAAAAGCTGCTTCCGGTGTAAAGTTTTCCATTGGTGAAAATAGCGCCGCCGACACCTGTACCATAAGTCAGGCAGACAAATTCCTTGAAGCCTTTTCCCGCGCCAAATACGAACTCGCCAATGGCGGCGGCATTGACATCGTTTTCTACACAGGCGGGTACATGAAATTGCTGTTCCATGATTTCCTTCAGTTTGGTTCCAGTGTAGCCGGGAATATTTTCGTTTGCATAGAGAATCTCGCCGCGGACAGGGTCAACCTGTCCGGCAGTACTGATGCCGATGCGCTCAAATGCACTGTGCTGCTGATAATCAGTGATAATCTCCTTTGCGCGGTTTACCACATGTTCTTTGCCTTTCTGTGCTTCGGTAGGAGTTTCTCTTATGTCTGTCAGTTCCCCGTCAATGTATAAGCCAGATTTGATCGCTGTGCCGCCGATATCGAGAACCATGATTGCCATAGTGTGTTACCTCCTTGTACTTTATATGCCGTGGTGAAGCACGGTTTTGATATCCAGATTTTTATCCAAAATCACAATGTTTGCAAATTTGCCGGGCGTGAGGCTCCCATAGGCATCATAGATGCCAACTGCCTTTGCAGGATTGACAGCAGCACATTTGACAGCGCTGGCAAAAGGTATGCCCATGTCGTGAACAGCGGTGCGCACACAGTCCATGAGATTTGTCACAGAACCTGCGATGGTGCCGTCCTCCAAGACTGCCAGATTTCCCTTTACAGTGACGTTTTGTCCGCCCAAGTCGTACTGTCCGTCTGCAAGACCTGCGGCGCGCATACTGTCGCTGATAAAAATGATTCTGTCGTCGCCAAACATTTTAAAGGTAGTGCGCACAACAGCAGGGTGGATGTGAATGCCGTCACAGATTAATTCTGCCCGGCAGTGCTCGTCATCAGCCGCAGCACCGATCGGACCGGGGGCGCGGTGGCTGAAGGGAGGCATGGCGTTGTAGGTATGTGTCAACTGTGAAGCGCCGCAGGCAATTGCCTCCTTTGCAGTGTCATAATCCGCCGCGGTATGGGCGATGGAAATATTGACGCGGCTGCTGTTTTCACGGATAAAATCCATAGCCCCCGCTGTCTCGGGCGCAATCGCAACCGTGCGCAGCATGTTGTCTGAGAGGTCTTGCAGCCGGTTTAGCATGGCAGTGTCCGCAGGCGTAATATATTTTTCATTCTGTGCGCCTTTTTTTGCGGCATTGATAAAAGGTCCTTCCATATAGAGGCCACAGAAATCCGCAGCATTTTCATCTGCTGTATCGCGGTAAGTTTTTGCAGCGCGGCAGATTTCTGATAAGACCTCCTCGGACATGGTCATGGTAGCGGGGGTGATGGAGGTAATCCCTTGGCTCAGTTCATAGCGCGCTATGGTCTGAAATGCCTCCACGGTACCATCACAGCAGTCGCTTCCCATACAGCCGTGAAAATGGATGTCGGTCAGGCCGGGAATCACATAGTTTCCGGCAGCGTCCGTCACAATTTCATTGCCGGATGCACTGCTGCATTCTTTTTCGTATACCTCCTGCGATACGATTTTTTCACCGCAGATATATACCGTGTCTGGAGTAAAAGAGCCGTCCTCATGAAAGACAAGGCCGTTGATAATTTTTCTGAATGCCATTTTGTCCGCCTTTCTGTATTTTCATACTGCTTTAACACTTTGAGAGTGCAGCTTCGTCAGCCACAAGAGTCACATTTCGGTGAAGCTGTAAGATGGAAGCTGGCACCTTAGGGGTGATGGGGCCGTAAAACGCTGTCTTGACGATCTCTGCCTTGTCCTCGCCAGATACCACGAGCAGAATCCGGCGCGCAGACATAATTGTCTTGATGCCCATCGTGTATGCCTGGCGCGGTACTTCTTCTTCTGTCTCAAAGAAGCGTGCATTAGCCTTGATCGTCTGCTCGGACAGGTCGATACAATGCGTCTCTGTTGAGAAAATCTCGCCCGGTTCATTGAAACCAATGTGTCCGTTATGTCCAAGCCCTAAAAGTTGCAGGTCTGGCTCGCCTACTGCGCGCAGGATTTCGTTGTAATTTTCGCATGCTGTGGCACTGTCTGGCTCTGTGCCGTCAGGCAGGAAGGTTCTGTGTTTGTCGATATTTACTTTACTAAAGAGGTTTTGGTTCATAAAGTAGTAGTAGCTTTGCGGATTTTCGTGGGACAGTCCCTTATACTCATCAAGGTTTACCGTCATGACTTCGGAGAAGTCGAGATCGCCTTTTTCATACCATTCAACGAGCTGCCTGTAGGTGCCTATTGGCGTGGACCCAGTGGCAAGGCCAAGCACGCAGTTTGGCTTTAAAATGATCTGCGCCGAGATGATGTTGGCAGCCTTGCGGCTCATGTCATTGTAATCCTTTGCTCTGCAAATTTTCATAGTGTACCTCCTTCAATGTGTCTGTTACAATAGTTCGAAATGGGACATATTCCCTATGAGGCTACTATAGCATATATTTTGAATAGATGCAATTCTTCTGAAAATATTATGTGAAAAATTTTCAAAAAATAAAAATTCAGAAAAAATTTTTCAAAAATGTATTGACAAAAATACACTGTGAAAGTACAATGATGTCATAATCAACAAAAACCTTACATAAGGTTGCACTTTTTTAAACAATTTTTCCAAATTAAAGGAGGGCTTATTATGAAGAAGCGTAAATTTATGGCATTGGCACTGAGCTGCGTTATGGTATGTTCTCTTGCTGCGTGTGGCAGCAAAGACACAGGAACGAGCCAGCCGGCTCCAGAGCCAGCACCGGCGCCAGCACCCGCAGAGAAAACAGATGACGGTGCGGACAGCGACAGCAGTGCGGACAGCCAGACACCTGCGGACACAGCCGCAGATGCTTCACAGGCAGCAGATATCACGCTGTGGACCTATCCAGTTGGAAACTGGGGAGATTCAGAAACAGTTAACAGCATGATCTCGAATTTCAATGCAGTGTATCCTGATATCCATGTGACGGTAGAGTATCTGGATTATACAAATGGCGATGACCAGATCAACACGGCCATCGAGGGCAAACAGGCGCCGGATCTTGTGCTGGAAGGACCAGAACGTCTGGTGGCTAACTGGGGCGCAAAGGGTCTGATGGTAGATTTGGGCGATTTGTGGACAGACGAAGCAAAGTCTTTGATTTATGATTCTGTACAGAGTGCATGCAAGAGCAACGATGGTGTATTCTATGAGTATCCGCTTTGTATGACAGCACATACGATGGCGGTCAACAGAGATATTTTTGAGGCGGCTGGCGCACTTCAATATCTTGACGAGACAACGGGTACATGGACAACAGAGAATTTCCAGAAGGCTGTTCAGGCAGTGTATGACTATGGACAGCAAAATGTAGGCGCAGTATATTGCAGCGGACAGGGCGGCGATCAGGGAACGCGTGCGCTGATCAACAATCTGTATGGCGGAACTTTCACCAACGCTGAGCATACAGAGTACACGGCAAACAGTGAGGAAAATATCAAGGCGCTTGAATTGTTAAAGAGTATGGACGGCATAAACTTTGATGCATCTATAGCAGGTGGAGATGAGGTGAATATGTTCTGCAACGGAACATTTGCAATGGCATTCTGCTGGAATGCAACACAGGAAAAGAATAACGCAGATCAGGGAAATATTAATTTTGATGTTCTGCCGATGGCTTTCCCGACAGAGAGCGGTGAGCCTCAGCTTTGCGGCGGTATTTGGGGCTTTGGTATCTTTGACAATGGCGATCCGGCAAAAATTGCAGCGGCAAAGACTTTCATTGACTTTATGGCAAATGATGAGAAGCAGGCTGTTGAGAGCGTAAAAGCGTCAAACTTCTGGCCGGTAAAGGATCTTGGAAATATTTATGACGGAGATGCACTGATGTCAGAATATGCGAAGTTTATCCCTTACATGGGCGACTATTATCAGGTAGTAGGCGGATGGGCAGAAGCTCGTACAGCATGGTGGAACATGCTTCAGCAGGTTGGTTCAGGCACAGATGTCAAGACAGCAGTTGAGGAGTTTGTCACAACAGCAAACGCAGCAGCATCAGCACAATAATTTATATAAGAGTGTAGCGTTGCGCCCCTTCCCGAAACGATGTGGGAGGGGCGCTTCTTTATAAAATGGTTTCATTGAAAGGAGGAATCCTTATGTCTAAAAACAATAGCATGAGTAAGGCATTGGTACGCCGGGAGACAATCGCTGGCTATGCTTTTATGCTTCCCAGCCTGATCTTCTTTTTGGGATTTGTGATCTATCCCATGGTGCAGTGTGTGTTTACGAGTTTTTTTGATGCGACGATGAACCGCGAGGATATTTTTGTCGGTTTTGCCAATTATATCGAATTGTTTCAGGATAAAGTATTTCTTGGCGCGCTGAAAAATACGGTGATCATCGTGGTCGTTTCCGTGCCAGTGACCTGTATTTTCTCCTTGTGGGTAAGTTCCGTCATCTACGACCTTGCAGGTCCTGCCTGCTCGGCGTTTCGCTGTATTTTCTATCTTCCGGTCGTGACGGGTTCTGTTGCCGTTGCCGTTGTGTGGAAGTGGATGTTCAACAATTATTACGGCATATTTAACTACATAGGCACAAACACCGGACTGATTGAAAAAAATATTAATTGGCTGGGTGATGAGCGGTTTGCGCTGGGGTGTATTATTCTCATCTTGCTGACAACCTCTGTGGGGCAGCCAATTGTGTTGTATGTATCTGCGCTCAATAACGTGGACCAGTCGCTCGTGGAGGCGGCGGAGGTGGACGGCGCCACAAAGTTCCAGTGTTTCTGGAAGATTAAGTGGCCGCAGATCATGCCGACAACACTGTATATCCTCGTGATCACGACAATCAACAGCTTCCAGTGCTTCGCGCTGATTCAGTTGCTGACAAGCGGCGGACCAAACCATAGCACAGATACCATTATGTACTATATTTATTACAATGCATTTAAGCTGTACCGCTATGGTTATGGCAATGCGATGGGCGTAGTGCTCGCAATTATTATTGCAGTGCTCTCGGCAGTGCAGTTTAAGATGGCAGAGTCGAAGTAGGAAAGGGGGAAATGTATATGAAACAAAACCAGTTTAACCGTGCAGCTTGTTATAAAATGATATCGGTTATCATTATTGCGATTTTGGCATTCGCGTTTGCCTTTCCGCTTTATTGGATTATTATTGGCTCTTTCAAAACTTCAGCGGCAATCAATGCCACAACACCGCAGTGGTGGCCGCAGGAGTGGGTGCTTGACAATTACAGAAAACTTTTTAGCAGACAGGTAGCCGAACTCTGGGAGATCAATATCCCATTTACAGGAATCAGTTTGAAAGGACCAGAAGTGCCAGCCGCGATCAGATGGCTCTTAAATACAGTGTTTATGTCGGTGGCGGCGATGCTGCTTACCTGTGCCACATCTGCGATGGCAGGCTATGCGCTGGCGAAGAAGCGTTTTATCGGACGCACTCTTGTATTCTCCTTGATCGTGTGTGCGATGGCACTGCCAAAACAGGTGATCTTGATTCCGCTGCTGCGTGAGATGGCTTCCTTGGAACTTTATAACACGATCTGGGCGGTAATCTTCCCAATTGTGGGCTGGCCGTTTGGTGTTTTCCTGATGAAGCAGTTCTCGGAGGGCATACCGGGAGAGATGATGGAGGCTGCCAAGATTGACGGTGCAAATGAGTGGAAAACATTCTACACGATTGCGCTTCCATTGATTAAGCCGGGAATCGGCGCCTTGGCGATCTTTACGTTTATCAATTCATGGAATGATTACTTTATGCAGTTGATTATGCTGACCAGCACTAAGAATCTCACGATTTCGCTTGGTATCGCAAAGTTACAGGCGGAAAATGCAACAGATTTTGGCTTGATCATGGCAGGTGCGTCGCTGGCAGCAATTCCGATTATTGTTATTTTCCTTATTTTCCAGAAATACTTTACGAAGGGAATCACAATGGGCGCAGTCAAAGGATAGGGAGGTTCGTATGATTTATACAGAGATCGCAAATATAGAGCATTATCATGGTCTTGGCGAATATTTGGATAAGGCGGTCGCGTATCTGAGCAGTCATCCTCTTGATGATGTGAAGGCAGGACATTATGATATTGATGGCAATATGGTATATATGAATGTGTTTGACTATGAGACGATTCCTGAGGAGGGCGCGTTTTTTGAGGCACACAAAAAATATGCGGACATTCACATGACCGTGACCGGTGAGGAGATTGTCGGCGTATCCGATTTGTCGAAGGTATCGGTAAAGAGCTTTGATGAGGAGAAGGACTTGATGGAAGTGGAAGGTCCCGTCGAGCATTACATCAAACTGATACCGGGTAAGGCGCTGATCACGCTGCCGGAGGATGCGCACAAGGTCAAGCTGGCGGTGGGCAGTCCTTCCGCAGTAAAAAAAGCAGTTATAAAAGTATATATAGGATAAAAAGAGCGCGCCGCGGTGCGCAGAAAGGGGCAGTTATGAGAGATATCAGCAAATATCAGGGAATTATTCCAGCGTTCTATGCTTGTTATGATGAGCAGGGAGAAGTGGACGAGGGACGTGTGGAGAAGCTGACAGACTATATGGTAAGAAAGGGCGTCAAAGGCGTCTACGTAGGAGGCTCATCAGGAGAGTGTATTTATCAGAGTGTGGAGGACAGAAAGCGCACCCTGGAGCGCGTAGTGCACACAGCCAATGGAAAACTGACAATTATCGCACATGTGGCATGTAACAATACAGCGGATAGTATGACGCTTGCCGCACATGCGCAGGGGCTTGGCGTAGATGCTATCGCTGCGATTCCGCCCATCTATTTCCATCTTCCTGAGTATGCTGTAGCGCAGTACTGGAATGACATATCCGATGCGGCGCCGGACACAGATTTTGTGATCTATAACATTCCACAGCTTGCAGGCGTGGCGCTCACGATGCCGCTGTTTCGTGAAATGTTAAAAAATCCCCGTGTGGCTGCGGTGAAGAACAGCTCGATGCCGACGCAGGACATTCAGTTATTCAAGGCGGAAGGCGGAGAGGGCTTTGCTGTGTTCAATGGTCCTGACGAGCAGCTTGTCGCAGGGCTTGCAATCGGTGCGGACGGCGGCATCGGCGGCACATATGGCGTGATGCCGGAGCTTTACCTCAAGATCATGGCGCTTGTAAATGACGGAAAGCTGGAGGAGGCACGGCAGGTACAGTACGCGGCAAATGAAATTATCTATGGAATGTGCGCCTGCCACGGGAATCTGTATGGTGTGATCAAGGAAATCTTAAAACTTCGTGAAGGGCTCGAGCTTGGAGGAGTGCGCAAGCCGCTGCCGCTTTTGATACCCGACGATATGGCACAGGTAAAGAAGTGTGCGGAAATGATTGACAAGGCAATTGAGAAGTATGTATAGATAAGGCATGGAGGTTTCGTATGACAAAACAGGAATTATTCGAACAGATAAAAGGCAAAGTGATTGTATCCTGTCAGGCAGTTCCGGGAGAACCCTTATATGTGGAGGAGAAATCCATTATGTATCTGATGGCGCGTGCAGCGAAGCAGGCGGGAACACCCATGATCCGCACCAGCAGTATCCGCGATGTGGTGGCGATCAAGGAGGAGACAGGGCTTCCCGTCATAGGTCTGATCAAAATACAGTACGAAGGTTTTGAGAGCTATATCACGCCCACAATGAAAGAGGTAGATGCGCTTGTTGAGGCGGGCTCGGATATCATCGCACTTGACTGCACGGACCAAAAGCGCGGCGATGGCAAGAGCACAGGCGAGTTTATCACTGAAGTGCGCACAAAGTATCCTGATGCAATTCTCATGGCGGATATTTCTACCTACGAGGAAGGTGTGAATGCGTGGAAGCTTGGGATGGATATTGTCGGCACAACGATGAGCGGATACACAGCACATTCTCCAAAGATTGACGGACCGGATTATGAGTTGGTAAAGAAATTATCGGAGACGGTGGATATTCCTGTGATTGGAGAGGGCAGAGTGCACAGTCCTGAACAGGCAGTTGAAATGCTGAATGCGGGTGCTTATGCGGTTGTGGTAGGCGGCGCCATCACAAGGCCTCTGGAGATCGCACAGCGTTTTATGAAAGCAGTGGAGAACAGATAGAAGATGAAAAAGCATATTGTATGTTTTGGTGATTCAAATACACATGGATACTGCGCCAGCACAGGCGGTCGGTTTGACGAGACACAGCGCTGGTGCTGTCTGCTGGAGCAAAAGCTCGGTGATGACTTCCTCGTGATTGAGGAAGGGCTGAGTGGCCGAACGACTTGTTTTACAGACCCAATTCACGAGGGTCTGAATGGTCTTGAGTATATCTATCCATGTCTGATGAGCCATGAACCGGTTGATTTGTTGATTATCATGCTGGGGACAAACGATACCAAGGAGCGTTTTGGCGCTTCGGCGGAGTGTATCGCACTCGGGCTGAAACGGCTGGTCGCTAAGGCGATATCGACAACCGACTGCTGGCGCGGCGGAAATCCAAATATTTTGATTGTGTCGCCACAGAACATTGACAAGCGGTATCTTGAGTCGGATGTCGGCGGCACGATGGGACGCGGCTGTGCGGAGAAATCGGCAGGACTTGCGAAGGAGTTTCAAAAGATTGCGGAGCTCATGGGGTGTCAGTTTATGGACGCGGATAGTGTGATTACAGCATCAGTCAATGATATTGACTACATGCATCTGACGATGGAAGGGCACAGACAGCTTGCGGATGCGCTGGCGGAGAGGATACTCGAGAGCTTGTAATAAAAGATGAAGAATGTAGAACAGCCAGAGAAGAATAAAATCCTCTCCGGCTGTTTTTTATGCGGCATAGTCAATATTAGCGCCCTTGAATTTCGCAGCATCAAGCTGTTTTTGATTCTTGGTGTATGGATTGTCCTCGTTGGAGTATTTGATCATGGTGTTGGTAACGCCGCCGGATACATAATTGCGTCCGCATTCAGGACAGACAGAAGTTTGTATGGACACGGAGGCATTGACGACCTTGCCGTTTTTCTGCGCGGCCTTTTTGTAGGCATTGGATACATGCTCACCCTCGTGTGCGCGGACTCTGGCGCCTGCGGACTCTGGAGAGACATGAGATGCCGTCTTAAATGAAACGTTGCCTTCGTCAGAACCATCTTGGTATTTGCGGTTGGCGCAAGTCTCGCATTCTTCTGGTGACGAGCGCTTGCCGGCTTTCTTGATCTTGTCAGGATCCGTGCTGTGTTCTTCGGTTTTTCCAAGTGTGCCTACAGCAGCCAGATCTGCATCGCTGCCTGTCGTTCTGGCGGACGGATTGATTGAATTTGCATAGAGTGCATAATTGGGATACATTCCCGAAATATTGCCAATATTCATATGACAGACCTCCTTTTCCTTATCATATTGCTTCAAACACGTCCTTATTCAAGTATAGCACAAAAGGAATGAGATGGGAAGATATTTGCTAAGAGGATTTCGGGTCTTTCTCAGAATCAAGCGCCAATGCCTTCTCCTCATGCTTGATTTCCCAGTGTATCAAGAAGGTAAGTATGCTGCGCAGCAGAATGATGACGCCCAGTATGCCAAGCTCGCCCCATTCACGGACAATGACGGTACGCAGAACCTCGCTGCCCATCTTGAATTCAAGAGACAGTGCGATACCCTGCGCCAAATCCAGCCGAATCCTGCAATCGCGCTTCATCCAGTACCAAAAGCACTTGACTGCGGTAAAGACAAGTATGGCGACGCCGAACAGTTCTAATATGATCGTGCAGATCTCTACGATGTTTGTTAATATCACTTCCAGTAATTTTATGGTCGAATGCATGGAGAACCTCCAACTCTTTTGCTGTATGTGTAGTTTTTCCTTTTATGGGTTACATTATTCGGTGTATGTATTTGACTGACTTGGTTTATTATATCTTATTTTGGCGGAGAGTGCAATGTATATTTATAGAAGCTTTGAATTTGGAGGCTTTGAATTGAAGGCTTTGAATTTGGAGGTTTTAGAATTGAAGGCTTTGTGTTTCTAGCGAAGATATGAGAAAATAACTTGCATCATCAATAGAAACACTATATACTATGAAGAAAGGAAGGTGATCAAATGAATGCACCAGTAGCAAAACAATTAGACGATTATACCATTGATGATATTTATAATCTGCCGGAGGGACAGCGGGCAGAATTGATTGACGGTGAGTTATATATGATGGCAGCACCTAGCAGAGTTCATCAGAAGTTTGTACACTTTTTTGATTGGACAATCGGAAATTACATTCATAGTAAAAATGGAGACTGTGAAGTATATCCCGCGCCCTTTGCGGTATTTTTGAATGCGAATCATGATATTTATGTCGAGCCGGATATTTCTGTCATCTGTGATAAAGACAAACTTACGGAGGAAGGATGCAAGGGCGCACCTGATTGGATTATTGAGATTGTCTCTCCTTCGAGCCGCTCGATGGATTACAACAAAAAGTTATTCAAATACAGTGCGGCAGGGGTTCGGGAGTATTGGATTGTTGATCCACAGAAACAACTGACTATGGTTTATAATTTTGAACATGAGACGTATGAAGAACATTCTTTTACAGATCAGGTAAAGGCTGGAATATATGAAGATCTTGAAATAGATTTTTCTGGATTGCATTTTGAATAGAATTTATACTTGCATTTTGGATAAATTGTGCTATAATTTTATTCATGGGGATATAGCTCAGCTGGGAGAGCGATACGTTCGCAACGTATAGGTCACGAGTTCGAGTCTCGCTATCTCCATTTTTCTCTTTATGAGAGCGGTTTTTAATTTGGTATTATGGAAGCATAGCTCAGCCGGGATGAGCGTTCGCCTCACACGCGAGAGGTCAGGGGTTCGAGCCCCCTTGCTTCCATTTTTTGATTTATAATTCAAGTCTTATTATAATTTTATCTTTGTCCGAACTTTTAGGTTTTCCATAGTTTAATTGATATATTGATAAGGAAATTGTGAGTTTTCTTTGTAAAATAGATATAAGATGAAGCACTTTAAAGAACATTTATAAATGGTCTTTAAAGTGCATTTTAGTGTGCATTTTTCAGATGTATGAGAAGAAAATGAGCTAATACACAAATAATATTAACAAAATTTGCCACTTCTGCCAAAATAAGTAATATGTTATTGAATCAATAAGTAATATGGTGTATACTTTATAAGTAATACGCTGTGAATCTGCATGTTGTATATAGTGAATTTATTCGAAATTATTTTCTGAATATTGAAAAACAAGTATACAATAGATTAATCAGCTAAAAAGTAGGATACAAATTAGGTTTTCAAGAAAGGAGATTCATATGAGGAAACGATATGCGAAACGTTTACTGGCTGCATTTTTGTGTGTATCATTGATTTTTCAAAGTGGTTCTGCGACAATTTTTGCTGCGGAACAGATTACACAAGAAGAGACTATGAAAAATGTGGATACAGAAGAACCATCTACAGAAAATGAAAGAATGACACAAGAGGGAAGTACTGAAATGGATTTTATAGAAACTGACAGCGAATATAAGATGGAAGATAGTACTACTTCTGAGGAAACATTGTCAGTGGAAGAGAATCAAGAAACGGAAAAAGGACAAATAACAGAGATTTCAGAAACACAAACTGTATCAATGACGGAAGATTCAGAAATAGAAGAATTAGAAACAACAGAACATTCGGAAGAACAGTTTTTGGAAACGATAGAATCGGAAAAGTCAACAACAGAAGAAACAACTGAAACTGTAGAAGATATAACGACTGAAACCATAGAGAATACTGAAACAGATCAAAGTACAACAGAAGAAAATACAGATGAGGATGAATCAGTAACATTAGGTGAATTTCGGAATGTATCAGTGGTATTTGATGGATGTATAGCCGTTTTAAATGCGGAATATCTTCCTGCGTCAAATGCGGACAATGTATCGTTTTATATAGTATCATATGATAAAGATGGAGCTGAAATAACAGATACATATATATCGTTATATAAGGACGATAATTCAAATGTCTATAGCATCTCAGAGCAGACAGTCATGATATATAATGATGTACAATCAATTAAACTAAAAGCAGTCCAATATGATTCGTCAGGTTACGAATTAGAAAATCCTGTTTATTCTGATGAATTTATCAGGGAGCAGATACCAGAAATTCATTTTTCGAATGGAGAACTTGAGATTGGTGTGGGAAGTATTACTGTTCCAGTCTATTTTGATGGGAATATGCATCGTCCAGACGGGAGAGAAAACAATGATTTTTATGCTCAAGTTCAATTAAATTATGGAATTAACAATGTAGATGAAATGTCATCTGGCAGATACGGTTGGTATTTTAAAGGAGAGAATAATGAATCATATTCTATTAGAGTAAGCGGTTTAGAGGCTGAAACTACTTATCATGCAGAACTTTTAATAAAAATTACTGGTACGGATTCGGAATTGGGTGATATTTATCAGCAGACAATTATGCTAAATGATTTTACCACACCAGCTGATACAACCTATGATTTCGTACAGGAATTTCCAGATGAAGTATTTAGAGGCATAATACGAGACGAACTATCATTAGAGGAAGCTGAGACAAAGATAAAGGAGTCGCAGCTTGGAACAATTATTTCTTTATATCAATCTAGGGGGGATATCACAATGCCTTCTATTAAAGATATTAAAGGAATTGAATTGTTATACAATGTGCAAGATATCGAATTATGTGGGCACGAAATTGAAGATATCAGCAATATAGAGTGGGAGAAGCTTACGAAACTTCAACAATTAAATTTAAATGGAAACTGTATAGAAGCATTGCCTGACCTTACAAATAATACAAATCTAAAGTATTTTTATATCTCAAATAATTTTATAGCTTCTGCGGAAATATTAAATCGATATGATAAATTGCCTGAAGGGTGTGAATGTTGGGAATATGGTCAGAGACAAAAAGAATTTGAGTTGGTTACAGAGGAAAAATATTTCCAAACAAATGGAAAAAGCGAAGTAGTGCTTCGTGTTCAAGGACATAATGGATGGTTTTCACCTGTATTTAAGGCCTATATTGATAATACTTTGATTGATATGGAATCAAGCAGTTATACAGGGCAGGATGGATATCATTATACGATTCTATATAATCGGGATATTCCATATGAAACAGGAGCACATACATTAAAATTTGAAATGTATGAAGGTACATCTGATTCACTGACAGTAACAAAAGAGGTTCATTTTGAAATTGCAGAGCAGCAGACATTTTTGATGGACCGGAGTGATTCATCAAAAAGGGCAGATGTATATTATATATCTGCGCAGGAAACATATTTATCAGTACAGACTTATGGAGATAAAGAAGTATCCGAGATATATCTTGTGAAAGATGGATTAATGTATGGAAAAAACAGTTCATTAGATAGTAATGAGGAAAACACGTATATCAATAAATATCCTCATTTGGTAGACTATGGCTGGAGTGATGTTTATTATAGGACAAGTGCGAGCATTTATATCAATAAACAAAAGCTGGACGCAGGTGTATATGATTTAAAATTAGTATTTCAGGATAATACTGAAGAGCTTTTGGAGGGAACAATTGAAGTTATTAATAGTGCTATTATTAAAAGTGTAAGTGCAGGCAGCAGTTATGATCACACAGGGGAATACATATACTTGGCAATCGGTGCTGATTATCTGGATCCATCCCGGATTAACTATACAATTAAAAGCAATAATGATTATAGAACATTGCAGACAGAGTATGTGGATAGTAAGCCAATTTCTGATGGGTATGTAGTCAAACTGAGAAAAATAGGCTGGGATAGTGGTATATCAGCTATTAGAGTATATTTTTCAGGCAAAGAGGATTATCCATTATATACTGCTACTTCATATACATATTGCAGTATTGAAAACATATTGTATTTTAGCCAATATAATAATCAGTCGAGTTTGTTGGAAGTTGGTATAACTTCGCAATCTAATATAGAGGATTATACTTATTCAATTGTTAGAACAGATTTGCCATGGGATTTTAGCACAGAACATATTCAGGAGGAATATACAGTAAGACTGGAAGAGGTTGAGGATACGATTTATAATGTAATTCCAAAATGGGAAGGAGAGGAATGTACTTTATATGGAGGATATTATCAATTTTCTGTTTTGCGTCCAGATGGTACAGATCCTATAAGAACCTATAGTTTTCATATTCCGGGCCTTGTGATAGAAAGAGCGAAACGTCTTACGGATGATGGATATTGGTCAAATTCAGAATATAATTTAATCCAACAGGGAATGGGCAGACTATCTCATACTTATTATTCCGAGATTACGTATGTAGAAGGAAATGAAGAAGATTTTTCTGCACAGATAACAGGTGATTTATTGGAGAGTCCATTAGATGCACAGCATATATATACATGGAATCATACTTCTGATACATATAAAACAGCAATTCAAATGGATTTTGATTTCTCAGTGCTGGAAGTGGGTGATTATACCATTGAACTGTATTATCGAAACAGCTTATTAGCTGAATATGAGATACAAGTGATACCAAATGATATTTTTGTGCTTTATGACTATTGTTATGCATCATGGAATCAGGATGATACGTTTCATGTGAGCTTTTATACACCAAACTGTAGTAAGAGTGACGAATATTCGGTGCTGGTGACGGATATTAATGGCAATGAAATAGAGGAGCTTACAGTAATGAGTTCATATAAAAGTGAATCCTCATCCTATGTTTCTTTTAATATATCAGGGATAAAGAAGTCAGAAGCTGATCGATATTATTATATGAAATTGGTGCATAAAACGAAAGGTGATGCATTATGTAAAGATTTAAAAACAACGTATTACAAAAATAAATATGGCAAATATATGGGGATTAGCAATAACTCAAAATATGGTTGGAATTATCTTCATATAGATAGCGTATTAAGAGGAATTTCTGGGATATGGCAAGAGGATATAACAATTTTTCCTGCAACATTGACCATATATAAATTTAATGGCACGGAGAGTTATTACAGTAGAATTTTGACAGAGGAAGATTTTGATGGTAGAAATCTTTACTTTACACAAGATGTTATTGATGCGCTGCCAAGAGCAAATGGATATTATGATCTTGTTTTAATTGGAAATGAAGGACAGTTTTTAAACTACACAAGAACTCAAATTTCTTTGGATACTGATGTATTAAATGCTTTTCGTGTAGTGCCATCTTCTATGACATTAAAACTGAATGTGGAAGAAGAATCAACAAAAATAATCACTGCATTTAATAGTACTGAAACACCGACTTTTGAGTCTGATGATACTACGATTGCAGATGTAACTGTATCTGAGGAAGATCCCAATATTGCAACTGTTGAAGCCGTTGGTGTCGGCAGAACCTCTATTACTGTTATTTCAGGTAGTAATATTAAGAAGGTTATTGTAGAGGTAACAGAAGCTCCTATTGATGCAGAAAAGATTCAATTTAACTTTGATCATACTAAGGCGGTACAAGGAACCAAAATTTTTGCAAATGTTAATGTAGAACCGGAAAAAGCATGGATCAGCAGCAGCCGAATCTCTTATACAAGTTCTGATGAAAAAATTGTCAGCGTTGGTGATTCTACAACTAGAAATATTACTTTGACAGCGAACAACCCCGGAACAGCCACAATTACAGCAAAGCTTGAAGGAACGGAATTGTCAACGCAATGTACAGTCACAGTAATGGCAGGATATACAGAAGAAGAAAAAGTGGAATTAGTTGCGTCAGTTGGCAATCTTTATTTTCTTGAAGGTGCAGAACAGACACTTGCGGATATTAAACTTCCTAAAGGATGGAGATGGTCAAATCCTTCACAGAAACCGACAGCAGATTCCAATCGCCCAGCAAAAGAATTTACTGCAATTTATGAGAAAGACGGACTGGACTTTTTTACGACACCGCTTTCTGTATATATAACAAGTGTTAACACAAGGATTACTGGTGCTACAGAGTTGCAGCTGTCACAAGTTGAAATATATAAATTTATGTTTGAGTTTACCGGATATAAACCGGCAGACAATACAACTTATGCGGCGTCTTTTCAATGGGTAGGGAACGATAACTTAAAGATTCAAGGAAAGGCGGACCAAGGAGAAGTAACCATTCAAGCGGGCACAATGCCCGGCACTTATACTTTGCAGGGTACAGTATTTATAAAAAATACGAAAACAGGAGAAGAATTTGTACAGACGTTAAAATATAGCGTAATAGTGAATGATAATACGAATGAAATTAATGCAGATATCATGAAAAAGACGTATTATTTCTTAGAAGGTGCAGATACCAGCCTAAAGGATATTCCAATCGGTGATGGATGGACTTGGGTATATCCTGATACTGTGCCTCAGGCAGATGATTCTCTTCCAGTACAAACTTTTGCAGCAAAATATGATGTAGAGGGCAGACAGCCGATTAATGCTAGACTTTCGGTTGCTGTTACTGCATTAGACACTGTGGATATTTCTGGTGCAGCAAAAATTGCAGTAGAGCGTACAGGCAGTTATCGGCTGAGTTATCAATATACAGGGTATCCAATAAACACTATTAAAGGATATGATATCAGTTATCAATGGAAAGGGGATAATGGAATTTCCATAGAGGGTGCAGACAATGTGAATCCAGTAATAATTAAAACTGGAGGTACATCAGGAGGCTCAACGCTTACGGCGGAGGTGATTGTTAAAAATTGTCTAACAGGAAATAATATAAAGGTACAAGGCAGTTATGCAATACAGATATTGGATAAGGATTCTATAGACAGTATTGTGATTCAGCTTGCTGACCAACAACCAGAAAAGGCGCTTTCTTGTGCTGCTTCTAATGGCGCATTAGAGTCCGATTATGCGGTATTTAACAAGACTACTCAATTTCAAATACAACTCACTGCTAATACAACAGCAAGCGGTGTAGAAAAAAGTACACCTGTTCAGTGGGCAAGTTCCGATGCAAAAGTAGCGGTTATTGATGCTGCTGGATTGGTGACTGTTAAAAAAGCGGGTGTTACTGTTATATCGGCAACATCTACAGACAAGGGTGCATTTACGGAGGAGATTTTACTGAAGATACAAGACTTTACGCCAGTGATGGATAAAAAAGCGCTCACAGTATTTCAGTATAGTAGTGATGGAACAGAGCTTGGTTTGACTTCACAAAGTAGCAATCAGATTCAGGCGGTAACTGTGAGTGGTGCAGCTGGCTTAGAAGCAACAGAGAAGTCAGGAATTTGGTATCTAAAGGCAAGCGGTTATTCTAAGAAAACCGAAGAAAATGTAGTTTTAAAGATTTCAGCTGACAAAGGTGTTTATGAAAAGACGCTAAAAGTAACAGTAAATGTAACACAGCCTAAAGCAACATTCAAACAGAGTGTAAAACCGAATATTTTTTATACAGATGCAGAAGCAGTATTTAAAGTAAGTTCAAAATATGCGATAGAGAAGATTGAGGATGCTTCTGGTGCGTCAGAAATCTGTTTCCATGTGAAGAACTATGATACACAGGCAGGATTGCTCACATTGGAACCGAGAAACATTGCAAATAACATTGAACGTTATAAGCCTAAAAATTCCGATGCATTAAAATCTAAAATAAAGATTACATTTGAGGGATATGCTGCTCCCATTGAAATGACAGTAAAAGTTAGTGTGTTGAATAAAAAACCATCGTTGCGAATAGACCCTGCTTCCTTTATTAAAGATACAGGAATGGATGAAGTACTTACGATTGTGCGCAATGGTAAGACAGCATATAATTTAAGCAATGCAAAGGTAGAATCTAAAACCGAAAATGTTGGTATATCTGTATTTAATGGAAAACTTAGGCTGAACTATAATGGAACAGCCAATACATCATACAGGGTTGACATTCAGGATGAGTGTTGGACACAGGCAGTTACGGTTTCAGGTAAAATTCAGCTGATTAATGCGGATTCACTTGCATTGCAGGCAGAGACAGAAAAAATAACCATTAACAAAGCGAATCTGTCAACAGTGGTAATACCTGTTGCAATTAAAGGAAACAGTGGACTGGAACCCAATATTACTTTTCAATATGATTCTTCCGCAATGACTGTTTTATACCAAAATGGTGTTGTGGCAATACAAGTATTGGAAAATGCACAGGATAAAACATATAAAATTGAAGTAGCTGGTAGCTTAGAAGTAGCTGGCAGAATAATTGATATTAAGAAAACAACAATTAAAGTAACTGTAACAAGCAAAGAAGCATCTGTAAAACTGTTTGCATCAGGAAAAATTGATATTGCGGATAGAAAATATAGCGCTACTATTTATACACCAACATTGAGAAATATGGACGCCAATATTATCGGAGCAGAAGTGGTTGGAGAGTTATCTGAGTATTTTTATGCATACATGGATGAAGATGAAAAAGTGGTGCTAAAAGCAGTTTCAGGAAAACCATTAAAGGCAAATGAAAAATATACAATTGATATTGCAACATATTTTGATAATGGCTATCAGACAGTGACTAAAGTTAATATTAAGCCGGTTAATAAGCTTCCTAAAGTAAAAGCAAACCTATCAAAAGGAACATTGTATAAAGCAAGTGTAGATAGTAAATTGAGTGTCAGATTAACAATAGACGCTCGGTATAGTATTAGTCAGGTTAAACTGGAAAATAATAACAATAGTCAATATTTTACGTTATCATATGATAACGCAGGGGGGATTGTAATTAGTCTATCTGAATATGGAATGAAAATTCCTTCAGGAACTTATACAATACCTTACCAAATATTAGTAGCAGATGCTGACAACACTAAGCCGATAATTCAAAATATTAAAATTACTGTTAAATAAAAATATTATAAATTAAGATAATACTACACTTAAAGTGGCCGTCATATTTCGGATATGGCAGCCACTTTTTTTCTTTTGTAACGTTTTTTCTTACGTTTTCATAGTTTCGATTAAAAGCTGCAACGCACGAACCTGTGCGTCAGACAATCCTGTAATCTCCAGTACAACACCTGTAGACTGAATATTGTTTCCCAAAAGATAGTCTGTCGAACAGCGGTACAGACGTGACAGCGCCAGAAGATTTTCGGTGCTGGGCGTCCGTTCGCCAGTCTCATAGCTGGAAACGATGGAGGGCGATATGCCAATTCTGCTAGCCCCCTCCTTTTGGGAAAGATTGTACTTTGTGCGCAGTGCTCTTAATTTTTCTGGTAATCCTTTAATGAAACAGTTATAAATCCCCCAGCAGAGCTGGGGAGACTAACAGATGCCGGAGGCGGTGAGCAGAGTATCAAAATAGAAAACTCCGCTGTATAATGAATGCAGGTCTGGCAAACCGCATCATATACAACGGAGGTGTCCAATGGACGATTTAAGTTTAGCACATAGCAAGTATAATTGCACGTACCATATTGTATTTATTCCAAAATATCGTAAGAAAGCGATGTTTGGAAGCTTGAGAAAGGAAGTAGGGGAAATTCTCGGTAAAGTATGTAAAATGGAGGAAGTCACGATCATAAAAGCGGCGACACTGCCTGATCATGTGCATATGTATGTATCAATTCCGCCCAAATTAAGTGTATCAAAGACGATAGGGAGAATCAAGGGAAAAAGTGCACTGATGATATTTGACAGGCATCCAGAATACCGCGAGAAATACAATCGACATTTTTGGGCAAGAGGATACTATTGTGAAACGGTAGGCAACGTAAATGAGGAAACGATTAAGAAGTACATCAGTGAACAGTATGAACTAGACCATATGGAGGGCGAATAAGCAAGGTAACAGAGAGCCGCTTTTAAGCGGCCACCAGTAACAAGACAATGGCTTACTGAACCGCCTTTAGGCGGAAGAGTAACAAGACAATGGTTTGTCAGACCGCCTTTAGGCGGAAAAGTAACATCGGCCCCGTAGGGCCAACAGCAAACCACCAGCAGGGCTGGTGGTTCGTGACTTCATACCAATTCACCTCCTGCATTTTTATTGTAAAGTGGAGATAATTGCATAAGGGGTAGAAAAACACTCAGAGTGTTTATAGAAAACACTTAAAGTGGTATAAAAGTTTTATATGTGGTTATTTTTTGGATAAATTGGACAAAACTGATCTGTGAAATTTAAGATCGTAAACAGAAAGATCAGCGCAGAGTAGTCTTTTCTAAACAAAAACAGTGAACTGGAACAAAGCTGGCTTGATTTCAGTCTTGACATTTGTTGGATTTAAATGTAAACTTATTATATAAATATGGTTAACAATTAATATCCAATACGAAAAGGGAGGACAAACCAATGAATACAAAGACAAAAGAACTCACGTTAATCGGGCTGATGGCTGCCCTTACCTGCATTGCGGGGCCGTTATCACTGCCGCTGCCGTTCAGTCCTGTACCAATCTCATTGACAAATCTGGCAATTTATTTTTCTGTCTATATTCTGGGAATGAAGCGGGGGACGATCAGTTATCTGGTGTATCTGCTACTCGGACTTGTAGGACTGCCAGTCTTTTCCGCGTTTACAAGCGGACCGGCAAAGCTTTTTGGACCGACAGGCGGGTATCTGATTGGTTTTATCTTTATAGCGCTCATCAGCGGTTACTGCGTGGACCGATGGAACGGGCGGTTTGTGGCGAGCTTTCTTGGCATGGCAGCAGGGACAGCAGTGTGTTATCTCTTTGGCACAGTATGGCTTGCGTACCAGATGACGCTTGGCGCTTCGGCGTCACAGTCAAGCTTTGTGCAGGCGCTTCCAGCCGCATTTGCTGCCGGCGTGCTGCCATTTATCATAGGTGATTTGGCGAAAATGGTGATCACGCTGCTGGTTGGTTCCCAAGTGCGGGTGCGTGTCACAAAGGCGGCGCTGAATTAGATTGTTTTTTGCTTGATACAGCCTCAAGTTCAGTGTATACTAAAATCAAGTATATATATAAATAGGAAATGGGGCTTTCTATGAAGAAAAGAACAACGGATGCCGCACTGGCATCTGATCGTGATAAAAAGAGTGAAAAACGCGCGATGGCGATGAAAGCGGCAAGCACGACGAGGGAAATCAGATGGGATAAGCTGGATAATACTGCCCATCTTTTTCCGGTGATTGCCGGCGATAGCATGAGCAATGTGTACCGTATCAGCGTGACGCTCACAGAGCTTGTCGATGCGGTGTTGCTGCAACAGGCGCTGGAGATTGTGCTGCCCAAATTTGATGGTTTCAATCTCAGACTCAGACAGGGCGTGTTCTGGTATTATTTTGAAGAAAATGGAAAGCCAGCGCCCAAAGTGCGAGAGGAGGCGGCTTTTCCATGCAGATATATCTATCCGAACCGCAATAACAGCTATCTGTTTCGGGTGACGTATTACAAATACCGCATTAATTTGGAAGTATTTCATGTGCTGACAGACGGTATGGGCGGCATTAATTTCCTAAAAGAGCTGACCTATCAGTATCTGAGACTGGTGCACCCAGAACTCAAGGGCGATAAGGGCGATCTGCTCGCCAGCAGCACCTCATTAAACAGGGAGGACAGCTTCCTAAAAAATTACCGCAAAAGTTCGGAGAAGGGGTATCAGACCAAGAAGGCATATCTCGTGAAAGGAGAGCGGCTAAGCCCCGGTGAATTTGGTATTATGCATGGATACATGCAGATTCCAGAACTCAAAGAGGTGTGTCACCGGTACGGCGCAAGTATCAATGAGTATCTGGTGACGGTCTTTGTGTGGAGCGTTTACAAGGAGTGTATGCATGGAATGCCGTCTGACAAGCCTGTCAGGGTGGCAGTGCCCGTGAATCTGCGCCCATATTTTAATTCAATAACGACCAAGAATTTTTTTGCGATGGTGTCGGCAGAGTTTCATCCGGTCAAGGACGAATACACCTTTGAGGAGGTGCTGGAAATCGTGAAGGACAGCCTCAAACAGCAGATTAACAAGGAGAATTTGGAGCGGCTGTTTTCTTATAATGTATCCAATGAAAAACTACTGGCCGCGAGGGCTGTGCCGTTATTTTTTAAGAATATTGCAATGCGTGTTGTGTACACACAGTCGGCGCTTGCAAATACCACGACGATTACGAACATTGGAAACATCACCGTCGATGAAACCTATAAATCCTATGTGGAGATGTTTCATTCCTGTCTTGCCATGTCCAAGGGACAGCATATTAAAGGAAATATTTGTTCATATGGAAGCACACTGGTGTTCAGCTTCAGCTATGATCTTGCGGACCCGTCCATACAACGGGGATTTTTTAGAAAGATTGCTGCGGATGGTGTTCATGTGGAGATTGAAAGTAATGGGGTGAATTATGAGTAGATGCAGACAATGTAATATAGAAGTGTTAGACGAGACACAGCGCTGCCCGCTGTGCGGCACTGTATTGGAACCGACGGTGGAAGTGGAGAATATGTATCCAGACATTCGATTGAAATCTCGAAAGCTGGTATTCGTGTCACGGTTGTATCTGTTTATCTCCATCGTGATTGAGATTTTTCTCGTGAATATCTGTATGCTGTCTGAAGTGCAGTCTTTGGTATATATCATAAGCGGATTGGTGCTTCTGTTTGGCTATATTGTGATTCGCTATGCGATACTGGGAACAAGCGGATATATTGCAAAGACCGTTGTGCTCACCATTATTGCGGTCATTATGTTGGTGGCGATCGATTTCTCGGTTGGATATAATGGGTGGTCTGTCAACTATGCGCTTCCGTCGGGGATTCTGCTGATTGATGTGGGGACGCTTGTGTTGATGGCGGTGAATAGTAAGAATTGGCAGAGTTACTTGATGCTGCAAATTTTTATGGTACTTTGCAGCGTGGTGGCGATCATTTTTAATCTGGTGCATATTGTAACGGACCCGATCGTCTCAATCGTGGCATTGAATGTCTCTGTGATCCTGTTGCTTGGAACCGTGATTATAGGAGGCAGAAGGGCGCGCGTGGAGCTGAAAAGACGTTTTCATATCTGAATAGAAAAAACCGGCTGGGCAGTGTATCGCGCTCAGCCGATTTGAGGTTTTGATTCGCCTTATAGAAGATTAATGCCGTGCTCCGTGCATGTTTTTGCGGTTTCCTCCGGCCACAGGGAGGACTGTACTTCGCCGATATGGGCTTTTCTGAGGAAGAACATGCAGATGCGTGACTGTCCGATACCGCCGCCGATGGTGAACGGAAGTTCTTCGTTGATGACCGACTTCTGATACGGAAGTTTGGCGCGCTCAGGGCAGCCTGCCTTCTCAAGCTGTGAGAGCAGGGAATCGCGGTCAACGCGGATCCCCATACTTGAGAGTTCAAGCGCTATGTCAAGGACAGGGTAGTACACGACGATATCTGCGTTGAGCGCCCAGTCGTCGTAGTCTGGCGCGCGTCCGTCGTGGGGCTTGCCGTTCTCCATTTTGTCGCCGATTTTCATGATGCAGGCAGCGCCTTTTGCCTTGGCTATGTAGTATTCCCGTTCCTTTGGCGTGTTGTCCGGGAAGATTTCAGCCAGCTCTTCCGTGGTGACAAAATAGATGTCGTCTGGCAGGATTTCGTCGATATAGTCGTACTGTATCGCCATATATTTTTCTGTATTCTGCAAGCATTTATAAACGTTTCGTACTACATTCTTGAGTGTGTCGAGGGTTCTCTCCTCACGGTTGATGATTTTTTCCCAATCCCACTGGTCTACAAAGATGGAGTGGATATTGTCGGTATCCTCGTCACGGCGTATCGCATTCATGTCAGTGTAGATGCCTTCTCCAACAGAGAAGCCGTATTTTTTGAGGGCGTACCGCTTCCACTTGGCGAGGGACTGCACGACCTCTGCGATGCGTCCGTCCTGCTCTTTGATGTCAAAGCTGACAGGGCGTTCCACACCGTTCAAGTTATCGTTGAGTCCGGACAGGGGATCTACAAAAAGCGGTGCAGATACACGCGCGAGGTTGAGCCGCTTTGACAATTGATTCTGAAAAAAATCCTTTACGGTTTTGATGGCAATCTGCGTGTCGTGCAGATTCAGCGCCGAGTGGTAATTTTTAGGAATGGTAAGATTTTCCATTGCTGGGTTTCCTCCTTCTATTTTCATTGCTTCTTTTTCGTGTGCAGTACGATCAATACAACAAATTAAGTATCGCACTTTATTTTATGAAAATCAATCATAAATATGCTGTATTTCAAAAATTTTGAGTAGAATTGAATAGAAGTTCTTATTTTTAGTGTTGCATAATTCTGACAGGGTATGTTAAGATATTGTCGAAACATTTGTTGAGAGGGACTGTAATAGGAAGCTTCATGAAATGTAATCAAGTATTTTCACAAGATAAGAGGAATTGACATGAAAAATAAAGTATTAATTATTGACGATGCGGCGTTTAACCGTGAGATGCTCACAGAAATCTTGGAGAAGGAATATGAGATTCTCACGGCGGAAGATGGACAGAAAGGAATCGAACTGCTCGAGATTCATCAAAGTGAAGTCGGCATCGTCCTGCTTGACCTGATTATGCCTGTGATGGACGGCTACAGGGTGATGGAGATTATGGAGGAGAAGGGGTATTTAAAGCATATCCCTGTGTTGGTGATTAGCGGCGAGCAGGCGGTTGCTGTCGAGCGGAAATGTTTTGACTATGGCGTTACTGATTTTATCAGGAAGCCGTTTGACAATGAACTTGTGATGCGGCGCGTGCGGAATATGGTGGATTTGTTTACGTACCGGAACAGCTTAGAGGAGCAGGTAGAGTCGCAGACGATGACGCTGAAGCGCCAGTATGAGATGATCTGCAAACAGGCAGATGAGCTCAGACAGCAGAATGAAAAGATTACAGATATCTTGGCGGAGGTTGTCGAGAGCAGGAATCTCGAGAGCGGAGAGCATGTAAAGCGCGTAAAGTCTTACACAAAGATTTTGGCAGAGGAATTGATGGCAGCTTGTCCAGAGTACAATCTTACAGAGGAGGAGGTGCGCATTATTGAGTCTGCGAGTGCGGTGCATGATATTGGAAAGATTACAATACCAGACCATATTTTATTAAAGCCGGGGCGTCTCACAGACGAGGAGTTTGACTGCATGAAATCCCATACGGTCAAGGGCTGCGAAGTGCTTGACCACATAGAGGGTGTCTGGGACGAGCGGTATAAGAACTATGCATATAAGATATGCAGGCATCATCATGAGCGCTTTGACGGCAGAGGATATCCAGATCAGCTTGCCGGGGACGAGATTCCGATTGCGGCGCAGATTGTATCGGTGGCAGATGTTTATGACGCGCTGATCAGTGAGCGCTGTTATAAGAAGGCATTCACAAAGGAGCAGGCTTTTCAGATGATTACAAACGGTGAGTGCGGTACTTTTTCACCCAAGCTTATGCAGTGTTTCCAGAATGCAAGAGAAAAGATGGAGAATGTATCAAGAGAGGTATAATGACGGTTTGAAAAAAGGTGTAAAGTCTTAGTGGTTGAGAGGCTTTCCGCCTTTTTTTGCATTTATATTATTTTTTTCTTGACATCTACCGTACAGGGGTATAGTATAATAAGAGAACGGTATATTTACGAAAGGACAGGAAAAACTATGGATCATACAATGAATGAAAATGCAGAAACTTTAGAGAACACCAATGAGGCATGTGAGCATTGTACTTCAAAGACGAAGGAACGCTCTGAGAAAGAGTACAAGGACATGATCAACCGGCTGAGCCGCATTGAGGGACAGATTCGCGGCATCAAGGGAATGGTTGAGAAGGATGTCTACTGCACAGATATATTGGTGCAGGTGGCGGCGGTCAACGCAGCGCTCAACAGCTTTAACAGAGTGCTTCTTGCAAATCACATCAAAACCTGCGTGACGCAGGATATTTTAAATGGAAAGGAAGAGACCGTCGATGAGCTGGTCAACACGCTCAAGAAGCTGATGAAATAAGGACATGAATGATAATAGGAGGCAACCCGCAATGGAACAATATACAGTGACAGGAATGAGCTGTGCCGCCTGTAGCGCCAGAGTGGAAAAGGCAGTGTCCAAGGTAGCAGGTGTGAGTGCCTGTTCGGTGAGTCTGCTGACAAATTCCATGGGCGTGGAGGGAACCGCAGCCGCAGAGGCAGTGATACGGGCAGTCGAGGAGGCTGGATATGGCGCGGCGGTCAAAGGCAGCGGCGCCCAGCGCAGTACACACGCCGCAGAGGAGGCGCTTTTGAGAGATCAGGAGACGCAGGTGTTAAAACGCAGGCTTTGGTATTCAATTGCGTTTCTGGTCCTGCTGATGTACTTTTCAATGGGCCATATGATGTGGAATTTCCCAGTGCCAGCCATACTGGAACAGAATCATGTGGCGATGGGGCTGATACAGCTATTACTCACAATCGCAGTTATGGTCATGAACCAGAAGTTTTTTATCAGCGGGTTCAAGAGCCTTTGGCACAGGGCGCCCAACATGGATACACTGGTCGCACTTGGCTCTGCCGCAGCGTTTGTCTACAGCACATATGCATTGTTTGCCATGACCGATGCGCAGCTAAACGGGGATTCAGATGCCGTCATGGGGTATATGCACGAGTTTTATTTCGAATCAGCGGCAATGATACTGACCTTGATTACAGTTGGAAAAATGCTGGAGGCACACTCTAAGGGAAAGACGACGGACGCGCTCAGAGGACTGATGAACCTGTCGCCCAAAACGGCTGTGCTGGTGCGCGGCGGCAGTGAAGTCAAAGTCCCTGTGGAGGAGGTGGCAGTGGGGGATATCTTTGTGGTGAGACCGGGCGAGAGCATTCCTGTCGATGGCGTGGTGCTCGAGGGGACGAGTGCGGTAAATGAGGCGGCGCTCACAGGTGAGAGCATTCCTGTGGATAAGCAGGCTGGCGACAGCGTGTCAGCGGCGACGGTCAATCAGTCCGGGTTTATCCAATGCAGAGCGTCAAGAGTCGGTGAGGATACAACGCTGTCTCAGATTATCCAGATGGTGAGTGACGCGGCAGCCACGAAGGCACCCATCGCAAAAGTGGCAGACCAAGTGTCCGGTGTGTTTGTTCCGGCGGTGATGCTCATTGCACTTGTCACAATTCTTGTATGGCTGGCAGCGGGGCAGACGATTGGTTTTGCGCTTGCAAGAGGAATATCGGTGCTGGTTATCAGTTGCCCGTGTGCGCTGGGGCTTGCCACGCCGGTAGCGATCATGGTTGGAAACGGCGTGGGCGCAAAGAACGGTATTATGTTCAAGACTGCGGTGTCGTTAGAGGAGGCAGGAAAAGTGTCCGTGGTGGCACTTGACAAGACAGGTACGATCACCAGCGGCGAACCCAAGGTGACAGACCTTATTCCGGCACAGGGAAGCTCTGAGGAGAAGCTGCTTGAAATGGCTTATTTGCTAGAGCAAAAGAGTGAACACCCCCTCGCGCGCGCTGTCAACGAATATGCAAAAGTATATTTTGCTCAAAAGGAGGACGCGGCGAAAGGAACGCTTGCGGAGGTGACGGATTTCAAGGCGCTGCCCGGAAACGGCCTGACTGCCGTGGTGAACGGAAAGCCGCTGTACGGCGGAAATGCGAAGTTTATCTCTGAGCGGTTTGAGATTGCACCGGATATGTTAGAAAAGGCACAGCAGCTTGCCTTGGAAGGAAAAACCCCTTTATTTTTTGGCGGCGATGCACTTGCCGGCATGATTGCTGTCGCAGATGTCATCAAGGAGGACAGCAGGCAGGCAGTGGAGGAGCTTCAGGGAATGGGGATTTACGTTGTCATGCTGACCGGGGACAACGTGCATACCGCCAAGGCAATCGGCAGGCAGGCGGGCGTGAATGAGGTCATAGCGGGTGTACTTCCAGACGGAAAGGAAAGCGTCATACGGCGCCTGATGGAGAAGGGAAAGACTGCCATGGTGGGCGATGGAATCAATGATGCGCCTGCGCTGACGCGGGCAGACCTTGGGATTGCCATTGGCGCGGGCACCGATATTGCCATTGACGCGGCGGATGTGGTGCTGATGAAAAGCTCGTTGCGGGACGTTGCGGCGGCAATCCGACTCAGCCGCCAGACGCTCAAAAATATCCATGAGAATCTTTTTTGGGCATTTTTTTATAACATCATCGGGATACCGCTGGCAGCGGGCGTGTGGATTCCTTTCTTTGGCTGGCAGCTAAACCCAATGTTTGGCGCAGCGGCGATGAGTCTGTCAAGCTTTTGCGTGGTGACGAATGCACTCAGGCTCAATCTGGTGGAGGTCTACAGCACGCGCCATGACAAAAAACGGCGTAACCAGTCAGGGACTGTTTACCGTGATAATCAAACAGAGATAGAGATAGAAAGAGAAGGAGAGAAAACAATGACAAAGACAATGAAAATCGAAGGTATGATGTGCGGACACTGTGAGGCGAGGGTCAAAAAGTGTCTGGAAGCGCTAGAGCAGGTGTCCGAGGCCGTGGTGAGCCACGAGGCAGGAACCGCGGTGCTGACACTCAGCGCTGAGGTGAGTGATGAGGAGCTGAGAAAGACAGTGGAGGCGCAGGATTATAAGGTGTTATCGGTGGAGTAGGCGGTAAATGAGAAAAGAGCGTTCATCTATGTAAGAATAGGTGGGCGCTTTTTTGCACACGGGCGTCCAAAGGAAAAATGATTAAATACTGAGTTGGAATCAGTTAAAAAAGAGCATTATTAAGTGTAAAATATATTGTCAATTTCTATTGATAATTCTGAAAAAAAGTTTATAATAATAGTTGTTAATATATGGATAATAAATTTTTCTAAAGATTTGTTTAGATTGATGGGATGCTCATCATGGCTGGCCCATGATTCAGAGTTGAACATAAAAGCAGAAAAATAAATAATTCAGAAGTATGGACTTCGGAGTGTTTACAATTTAGGAAGGAGGTGAAGGATTGGGCAGAATGGGTGCATTATTATTTGGGGTGGTATGTATAGGTTTGTTTGGCAGTCTGCTGGTGTCTTGTAATGGCAAGCGGAAAGTGGACATGGATTCTGTTCAGCAGATGATGCCGCAGTTTATCGAAACCGAAAATGAAACCGAGCGTTCTTCTGAGGAGAAGCCAAAAGAGCTTGAGCTGATAGCCTTGGCAGAAGATCAGGAGGAAGCAGAAAAGATTGCAGCGCTCTATGGAATCGAGTTGTCATCATTTTCAGACGGTGTGGCAGTGTTTACAACAGACAAGGATTTGAATGAGCTGAAAGAACTGGAGGATATAAACGGCTATCCGACACTGACAGTAAACAGTAATTCTCATCAACTGAAAGAATTTACACCTGAAATGAATACCAGTAAATAATAATGTTGGTGCAATGTGGTAATTGAGGGAAAAAAAGGAGAAGTTATCAATGAAATTGAAAAAGGCAAGAATTTTTTCTGCCATCTTAGCGGCAACAATGCTTTTTAATACGACAGGAATGACAGTTCTGGCGGAATCAAACAGTGAAGGTGTTGTGGCAGAGCTTGAGACAGAAACAAGTGTTGAGGAGACCAATGAAGAGCCTCAGCCAGACGCAGAGAGCGCAGCGGAAACAACCGTGGAGACAGCAGAAGTATCCGCAGAGAATGCAACAGAGACAACAATAGCGACAGAAGAAGCCTCCGCAGAAAATGTAACCGAGACAACAGCAGTGACAGAGGAAGCCTCCACAGAAAATAGAACAGAGAGCACATCAGCGTCAGAAGAACAGCAGACAAGCGAATTATCCGAGACCGAGACCACGATTGTAGAAGAGACTTCAAGCGAGACAGATTTAGGAGAAGGGATAACCGCAGAACAGACAGAGGAGACGACAACAACAGAGGAAGATTTAACGATAGAAGAGGAGACTACGACAGAGGAGGAGACCGCAACAGAGGAGTTATTCCCGGGATTGCCAGACAGCTATAAGCTTTCAGCCAGACAGGTAGAAGATAAGTTAAAGCTTGCGGAGCATGCAGATGAGATCGTAGCGCTTGCAGATAATGAGGGCAATACCAATGCATATGCAAAGGGTGAAGTCGTATATCTGGCAGACAGCAGGGAAGAGGCTGAGGCTGTTGCTGAGGCTTTTGGCGGTGAACTGAAAAGCTTTGGAGACGGTGTAGCTGTAATCCAGCTTGGCGAAAAGCGCACTGTAGGACAGGCAGTAAAGGCAGCGGCCAGCAGGTCTTACAACCTTCCGGCAGTATGGCCGAATTATTATTACACGCTCTTTGAGGAATATAATGATCCAGCATTGCAGGAAGCCAGTGAATATTATCAATGGGCACATGAGTACGTAGGAGATATGTACGCATGGGATGAAGGCTATAAGGGAGACGGTGTCAAGATTGGTATTATTGATACAGGTGTACATAGCACACATGAGGACTTAAAGGATAATGTAAAGCAGAACTTGTCTATGGTGTCAGACGGTACAGCAGTAACAACAGACCCGGATGGACACGGTACACATGTTGCAGGTATTGCCGCTGCGGTTGGCAACAATGGCAAGGGCGGTGCAGGTATTGCTCCGGATGCGCAGATTTATGCGTATAGTGTTATGGACTCTGAAGGATATATGAAGGATGAATATATTATAAGAGCCATTAACAGAGCTGTTACAGACGGTGTGGATGTTGTGAACATGAGTTTGGGGAGTGGATATTATACCAAACTTGAGGAAGATACGATAAAGAAGGCTTATGAAAATGGTGTTGCAGTATTTGCCGCGGCTGGTAATGAAGCCACAAATGGATATGAGTACCCTGCTTCCTATGACAAAGTATGTTCTGTTGCCGCACTGAATCAGGACGGAACAAAGGCTGGATTTACAAATTACGGCAATAAAGTAGACCTGGCATTTCCCGGTGTCGATATAGTTTCTACCTATAATAGTTCTGACCAGTCTTATGCATCATTACAGGGTACAAGTATGGCTTGTCCTGTTGCAGTAGGTACAGCGGCTGTCATCTTATCGGGTTCTGATAAAGTGTCAGAACTTAATGGAAAGAGCGGAGGAGCAAGGGTTGACGCATTATTCTCCGTAATGCAGAAGAGTGCCAATAAGGCTTCTTCTCCGCAGGTAGGTTCTGGTACGACTTATTTACCTAAGGTATTTGGTATAACATTGAAAACTATAGAGGAGATTCCTGCAATACCAGAGTTTGATAAGACAGTTACAACTTATACAGAAGCGTGGGTGGATATTCCTGTTACATGTAGTTCATATGGTGCAAGTATCTATTATTCTATCAACGGCAAAAAGCCTGTATTTAAAAATGGTACAGTCACAAATGGGCAGCCGCTTGTTGACGGTAAGGCGAAAGTAGGCGGTGCAAAACAGGTTACACTGAATGTTATCGCAGTAAACCGTATGAGTGGAAAGGCAAGCAAGGTCGTTTCGCAGAAATATAAATTTGAACCTGCGCCATCAAAAGTAACGATTACTGCCGCTGATTCAGTGAATCAGATTGCAAAAGGAAAAAATCTGACACTTAGTGCAGTAGTAGAACCTTCTTATGCAAAATACAGTGGTGTTGAATGGAGTGTAGTGCAGGGAAACGGCGTTACAGTAAGTAATAAAGGTAAAGTCACTGTAAGTTCAAGTGCATCTAACGGAGAATGTGTGATTCAGGCAAAGGCAGGAGAGCAGGTTGCACAATATACCTTAAATATTATTGATACAGCGAAAATCAAGAAGATTGCATTTACAACGAAAAAGTATACAATCTATGCAGGTGATTCACAGAGTCTGACAGGGGAAAATAATAGTAATATCTCTATAGAAGGCGGAGAAATCACAGATGTTGTATGGAGCAGTAACAACAAAAAAGTAGCAATTGTAGATTCAAACGGAATGGTGACAGCGCTGGCTCCCGGCAAAGCTACGATCAAGGCAACTGCCAATGACGGAAGTAAAAAAGCAGGAAGCTGTACAATCACTGTGAAACAGTTGGCAAGTAATATTGAATTAAAAGGACCGAATAAGATAGCAGTCGGAAAAAGTGCAACAATTAAGGCAATTATTACACCTGCAAATGTGACAAGTAAAAAATTAAACTGGACAGTGGAGCCTTCAAATAACGTAACTGTCAGTGCAAGCGGAAAAGTCTCAGTAAAGAGTGGCGCAAGTGGTACATACACTGTGACAGCGACAGAAAAAGATGTTCCAGAAGGAAAAACTGCCCAAACAGCAAGTATTCAGTTTGAGGTTGTAGCAAATCCTATTACAAAGATTGAGCTGCCGAAAACGCTTAATCTATTTACAACTTCTGGAAATTATGATGCACCAGCAAGCATGAAATTAGAACCAGTAGTTACGGGTGGAGATGCCAAGGCAATTGAGTACATAAGCAGTGCACCAGAAGTAGCATCTGTGGATTCTGATGGACTGGTAGAGGCACATTCCAGCGGTAAGGCGACAATAACATGCAGTGCAACAGATGGAAGCAATAAGAAGGTAAAATGTAATGTTGTAGTCAGTGTGCCGATGTCAAGAATTGCAATTGTGCCTAAAAATGCTAATGAAGGTATCGTGTCTGTAGGTTCAAAGATCACACTTTCAGCAAAGGTTAGTAATAATTTTGGAAAAGCGGCAAATCAGAATGTTAAATGGAGCGTAATGCCGGGCGGTGAGAAATATATTACGATAGATGAGAAAAAAGGTGTAGTGAAGGCAATTGCGTCGGATATTTCGTCAGGCCGGTATTCTCAGGCTATTGTTAAGGCGGAAGCTATGGATGGTAGCGGTGCAAGTGCAATCTATCCAGTTATTATAACACCAAAGGTTACGAAGTTTAACGCAAATAGAGTTGATGTATTGGATTTTCAACCTTATGTCGAATATGCAGGCGGCGGGAAGGCTTTTGCACCTTCATACAGTGTTGATATTAGTGGAGGAAAAGATATCGGATACCAGAATGATCCGAACGTAGGAGCATTTTGGCTTGTTCCGAAATGGGCAACGACAAATCGCACCTATCAAGATATCGTAGCAGGTGGTGGTGGTCTACAACCGAATGAAGTTCGACCAGAGGAAGTACAAAAAGTAAAGGTAACAGTAACGCTGAAAGATGGTTCAAACAAAAAACAAACTGTAAACATTGAATATGTAGCAACAAAAGATGGTCAGATTCTATCTGTTAAACCAATTGAGACAAAAGGATCAAAATCCGTATATTCAGTAAGCATTCAATAAATCCATGCTTCTACAGACGTTAGGCTGATAGAGTCCAAATTAATATTGGCAAAGCAATCGTATTGAAACAAACTGGAGTAAATCTGTGATGAAACTCAGATTTACTCCAGTTTTGTTTTGATATGCCAATGTGATGCAAACAAAATGTCACTTTCAGCAGTATTTTTATATGCAAAATAAGACAATCCGTGAAATATTTCCACATATTTTACAAAATATTTTAGAATACATTGACAAATTGATTAGAAAAAATGTAAAATTAGAATTAAGTTGTGTATAATTTGCATAAACATCCGCCAAGCGGCTTGGGATGTGATAAAGGAGCGAATACATTGAGGTATAGCAAAAATACAATATTGTTAGTTGATGACGAGGAGGTTGTGAAACAGAGACTCCGAGATGTCATCAAAGATGATTATGAAGTACTCGAAGCGTCAAATGGACAGGAAGCGCTTGAACTGCTTGGCGAGCATATTGAGCAGGTGGCAGTGATTGTGCTGGATTTAATCATGCCAGTTATGGACGGTTTTCAGTTTATGAATGAATTTCGCAGGCATCGGGAGTATGATAATATTCCGGTGATTGTCGCGACCTCCAATGAGGACTGGCATTCAGAACAGAAATGTCTGGAGGCGGGAGTCTGGGACTTTGTGATGAAACCATACAATCCTGTACTTTTGCGGTTTCGCATCAAGAATGCGATAGACAAGAGCCGTATGATCATGGCAGAGCGGGATGCAGTCACAGGAATTTATACGAAGTTTAAATTTTACAGAGCCGTGCGCAGTATGTTAATGGAGGAGACAGAGGAGACGTTTGCATTTGCGCGTTTTGACATTGACCGCTTTAAGATGATTAATAATTTTTATGGCATCAAGGAAGGCGATAAAGTATTAAAGAGCGTCGCGCTTGAGCTAAAAAAGATTTCGACAGTTTTTGACAAGTTTGTCTACGGGCGCGTGGAAAATGATATCTTTGCAGTGTGTATGCCGTATCAGGAAGAAAATGTGGAGCTGCTGGTGAAAGCACTCCAAATCAATCTAAGAAAAGTAAATAAAGACTATAATATCAAGCTCTCATGCGGTGTATATATCATCAAAGATGATACAGCAGATGTGCCCGAAATGTATGACAGGGCATCTTTGGCGGCAAAGAGCTGCAAGGGAAAATTTGTCCAGAGCCTCGCGTACTATGATGAGAAAATGATAGAAAATATGCGCCAAGAGCAGTTTATCATCAATGAGGTAAACCGCGCGATTGATGAGGAACAGTTTAAGGTGTATTTGCAGCCCAAGATGAATCTGGTGACAGACCGTTCCTACGGGGCGGAGGCGCTGGTGCGCTGGAACCATCCCGAAAAGGGAATGATGTCGCCGGGGGAGTTTATCCCTGTCTATGAGCGCAATGGGATTATTGGCAGGCTGGACCAGTATATGTGGCGCCATGTCTGTATGTTGCTGCGCAAGTGGTTAGATGAGGGGAAAACACCAAATCCAATTTCAGTCAATGTATCCCGTGTGAATATCTACAACCCACATCTGGTAAAGATTTTCAAGAAACTGCTCACGGAGTTTCAGATTCCAGCGGAGTTGCTGAATTTGGAACTGACGGAGAGCGCCTTTATGGAAGATCAGGATTTGATTATGAAAACCATGAGCAGCCTGCACCGTCTGGGCTTTAAGATCATGATGGACGATTTCGGCAGCGGGTATTCTTCACTCAATGTTCTAAAAGATATGGAAGTTGATTATCTGAAGGTCGATATGAAATTTTTGCAGGATCAGGAGTTTAACGGAAAAGGCGAGAAAGTGCTGACTTCTGTGATCCGCATGGCAAAATGGCTGCATCTGCCGTCGATTGTGGAGGGTGTGGAGACAATCGAGCAGGTTGATTTTCTGAAATGTATTGGCTGTGAATACGCGCAGGGATACTATTATGCCAAACCAATGCCCGTTGCGGACTATGAGAAATTTATAGCCAGAGAAGAGGAGATGGGAGCAAAGAGCAGTACCGACGAGAATGCAGCTATTGTCAATGAGCTGTGGAATACGCGGTCGGGCATCAGCAAGTTCTTTGATCTGCTAGAGACGCCGATAGCCGTCTATGAGTACAGGAATAACAGAATCGAGCTGCTTCGGACCAATGCCAGATATGATACAGAGATTTTATTTGAAAAAAGTGTGAACGAGTATGAGCACAATCGTAGAATGCAGGCGGAGAATGAACTTTTGGGGGAGGCGTTTGCCAAGCTTGTGAAAGGAGATATCTGTGGCCCCATGGAATACGAACTGACACAAGATGTCTGGTACCGCGTCACGGTGAAGGTGATTGGAAAGCGGGCGGACACAATGATTATGATGGTTACTTTTTATGAGATCAGTGAGTATAGATAAAATTAAATTTCGATTGTTATTTTTATAGGACTGCGCTGTAAGGCGTGGAAACGGCGTGATAGCTGTAATGATGGAGAGCGCGGGCGCATCAGAAATGGTTGCGCCCGTTTGTTGGATGTATTATAATAATCTTTGGCAGAAAGGTGGGACGTGAATGGATGAAAAGATGAATATGAAGCATATTTTAGAACAGGTGCAAAACGGTGGTTTGACAGTGGAGGAAGCAGAAAAATATCTGAAAAAGGAGTCCTTTGAGGAGATGGGCTTTGCCAAGCTCGACATGCAGAGAGAACTTCGGACAGGATTTCAGGAGGTCGTCTATTGCGCAGGCAAGCCGGATTCGTACCTGATTTCTATTTTTCAGACACTATATGAAAAGAATGGCGAAGTCTTTGGAACGAGGGCAACCCCGGCACAATATGAGCTTGTAAGGCAGTCGCTTCCGCAGATTGAGTATGATGCGGTGTCGAGAATCCTGAAAATTGAGCAGAACCCGGCAGAGAAGGCGGCAAAACGCATTGGCAGTGTCGTGGTCTGCACTGCGGGGACAGCGGATATTCCTGTGGCGGAGGAGGCTGCTCAGACGGCGGAGTATTTCGGAACAGCCGTTACGCGGATTTATGATGTGGGCGTGAGCGGCCTGCACAGACTGCTGGCAAACACAGAGACGATACAGCAGGCAAACTGCGTCGTGGCAGTGGCAGGTATGGAGGGGGCGCTTGCGAGTGTAGTCGGCGGACTGGTCAGCAATCCGGTTATCGCGGTGCCTACTTCTGTGGGTTATGGGGCAAGCCTGCACGGTTTGTCTGCACTGCTCACGATGATTAATTCCTGTGCAAATGGAATCGCTGTGGTGAATATTGACAACGGGTACGGCGCTGGATATCTGGCGACACAGATCAACAGGCTTGCAGAAAAACATCTGTAATTTATTGATTTATATAGTATATTTTTATAGAAGGGAATATTGGATGAAAAAGACATTATATTTGGAGTGTTATTCAGGCATCAGCGGGGATATGACCGTGGCGGCATTGCTTGATTTAGGGGCAGACAAGACAGCGCTCGATGCGGCAGTGAACAGCATCAAACCGCTGGTGTCTGGGTTTGAGGTGGAGGTCAAAAGGGTTCAGAAGTCAGGAATAGATGCCTGTGATTTCAATGTCATATTGGACAAGGCACATGAAAGCCACGATCATGACATGGGGTATCTTCATGGACACAGCCATGAGCACGAAGCAGAGCATGAACACAGTCAATGCCATGATACAGACCATCATCATGAACATATCGGGCTAAGCGAAATAACGGATGTTTTGAATAAAGCAGCACTCACAGACGGCGCACGGGCGCTGGCTTTAAAGATCTTTGGCATTCTCGCCGACGCAGAAGCCAAAGCGCATCGTAAGCCTGTCAATGAAGTGCATTTTCATGAAGTCGGCGCAGTGGACTCGATCGTGGATATCATGTCGGCTGCGGTGTGTATGGATTCCCTGAAAACAAAGCATCATATAACAGATGTTGTGGTATCTGCGTTGTACGAGGGATATGGCAGTGTGCGCTGCCAGCATGGTATTCTGCCCGTGCCTGTGCCGGCGACGGCAAATATTATAGAAGCGTATGAACTGCCAGTTCATTTTATGGAAGTTCAGGGTGAGTTTGTGACACCGACCGGAGCAGCGATTGCCGCCGCAGTTAAGACAGCGGAGAACCTGCCGCCGCAGTTTCGCGTGCTGGCGCAGGGAATTGGCGCGGGCAAGCGCAGTTATGAGAAGGCAAGTATTTTGAGAGCGATGATTGTGGAAGAACCGTTGCTACAGCAGGAGGTTATGTATAAATTGGAGTCGAATATTGATGACTGCTCCGGCGAGGCATTTGGCTACGTGATGGACAGGCTGTTTGAGGCGGGGGCGAGAGATGTGTACTATACACCGATTTATATGAAAAAAAACCGTCCTTCGTACCAGCTCAATGTCATTTGCAGGGAGGAGGACATCTCAAAGCTTGAGCAGATTATCTTTTACGAGACGACGACCATTGGCATTCGCCGCATGAAACTGGAACGCACCGTGTTAAAGCGGGAGAAAGCTATGAAAAACACCAGTTTTGGAATGCTCGCAGTGAAGATGTGCGGGGACAGGGTGTATCCTGAGTACGAGTCCCTTGCGGCAATCTGCCGGGAGAGTGGGACTGCGTATCAGGAAGCCTACAATATCGTGTATGCAGAGCTGAATCAATAGTATAAAATACAGCAAAACAGGAGGTTGGAAGATGTCTGATACAAAGATAACAACAGTCATTTTTGATTTGGATGGTACGCTTTTAGATACATTGGAGGATTTGAAGAACGCGACAAATTATGCATTGAAAACCTGCGGAATGCCAGAGCGCACCTTGGAGGAGGTACGCCGCTTTGTTGGAAATGGCGTGAAGCAGCTTATGTGCCGCGCAGTGCCCGGCGGCGAGGACAATCCGCAGTTTGAACGCGCATTTGATATTTTTAAGGAATACTATGGAGTGCATTGCAATGACACGACAAAAGCGTATGATGGCATACCAGAACTTTTGCAGGAATTAAAAAACAATGGTTATACGATGGCGATTGTCTCCAATAAGATAGATTCGGCGGTGCAGGATTTAAACAACCGATATTTTTCGCAGGTAGAGGTCGCAATCGGCGACCGCGAGAATCTGAGAAGGAAGCCGCAGCCGGACAGTGTGTTTCTTGCGTTGGAGGAGCTTGGCAGGACAAAGGAAGAGGCAGTATATGTGGGGGATTCTGACGTAGATTTGGCAACAGCGAAAAATGCGGGGCTTCCCTGTATCAGTGTGCTGTGGGGATTTCGGGACAAAGCATTTTTGATAGAGCATGGCGCGCAGACCTTTGTGGAAACACCAATGGAAATAGCAGATGTTTTAAAACAGATGAATCAATAACAGTTAGAATTAAAAAAGGTCAAACCAATGAAACTATATGATAAAAAACAAATCAGCCAGAAGCCTCTCTTGTTTGACAACCGTGCGTTATTCTTATTGCTAGTTCCGATTGTCGTAGAGCAGCTGCTAAACTCTTTTATGGGTATGGTGGATACGATGATGGTGTCAACGGTCGGCAGTGAAGCAATTTCTGCTGTTTCGCTTGTTGATTCTTTTAATAATTTAGTGATTCAGGTCTTTTCGGCGATGGCGGCAGGTGCTGCAATCATATGTTCGCAGTATCTTGGCAGTGGGAATGCGCAGGAGACCAACAAAGCAGCCAGACAGGTGGTACTCACGGTGACAGTAATCTCGACGGTGGTAATGCTGATCTGTCTGTTGGGAGGAGAGCGGCTCCTTCGCCTGATATTCGGAGAGGTAGAAGAAGAGGTGATGAAAGACTGCCTTGTATATTTTTTGATTACGGTGGTTTCCTATCCTTTTCTGGCGCTCTTTAGCGTGGGAACTGCGCTTTTCAGGGCAGGGGGAAATTCCAGCTTTCCGATGAAGGTGTCTATTTATGCTAATTTGTTGAACATTGCAGGGAATGTTGTGCTGATCTATGGTTTCAAGTGGAGTGTCGGCGGCGCTGCACTTGCCACGCTGATATCAAGAGTTTTTTCTATGATTGTCGTATTTGCGGCGCTGCGCAAACCGCGTCAGGTAATCGTAATCAGAGACTATCTCAGGTTCAGGCCGGATATGCCCTTAATCTGGAAGATTATGGCAATCGGGATTCCGTCTGGCATTGAGAATGGAATGTTTCAGTTTGGCAAGCTGGCGATTCAGTCTACGGTCTCGACGATGGGAACGGCAGCGATCGCAGCGCAGGCGATGGCAAGTATCTTGGAAGGATTAAATGGAATATGCGGGATTGGGATTGGCATCGGGCTGATGACCGTAGTCGGGCAGTGCATCGGCGCGGGCAGGTATGAGGAGGCAAAGTATTATATTGTGAAGCTGACAAAGGCGGCGTGGGTCAGCATAGTAATCTCCTGTCTTGTGGTGTTTGCAATCACGAAGCCTGTCACTTGGCTTGCCGGCATGGAGGCGGCATCTGCCAAGCTGTGTTTTGAGATGGTCACAGCGATTACCATTGTCAAGCCGTTTGCATGGGTAGGGTCCTTTATCATCTCTTATGGACTGCGGGCGGCTGGGGATGTACAGTTTTCCATGATTGTCTCCACGGTTACGATGTGGTGCTGCCGGGTGGTCTTGTGTATTTTTCTAGTCAAGGTTTACCAGTTTGGACCGATGGCAGTGTGGATTGGCATGTTCGCGGACTGGACAGCCCGTTCCGTGATTTTTACAGGACGCTTTCTGAGTGGGAAGTGGCTGCCTGTAGGCAGGGAGGCATGAGTTTTGGTTAGACAAAGCTAACATCAGCGGCATAGAGGATTGACAGGAGGCTGCTGCCGCAGGAGGAGGGCGTATATGAAAAAGTTCAATACAACAGGGGCATGTTTTCCAGACAGGCATTATATGGTCAGCCTTGAGAAGCGGCTTGGTCAGTTTAAGGAGCTTGTCGATGCTGAAATGTATTTTGTGTTCAGCCGCGCGAGGCAGTATGGCAAGACAACGATATTGAAAGCATTGGAGAAAGAACTGCAAGCAGAATATTATGTAGTCAGTCTTGACTTTCAGATGCTGGGAAATAAGAGCTTTGAGGATGAAGTACTTTTTTCCAAGTCTTTTGCAAAATTATTTGTGAAAAAAATGCGGATGTGCCAGCCAGTTTCACCAGCAGTACAGAAGGTTTTGGAGGAGTTACTACAGGAGGCAAACCAGAGTGAACTGTATCTGCTGCTGGATCTGTTTTTGAAGCTTTCCGAGCTCTGTATTATTTCTGATAAGCCGGTTGTTCTGATGATTGATGAGGCAGATCATGCCAGCAACAATCAAGTCTTTTTGGATTTTCTGGCGCAGCTTAGAGGATATTATCTAAACAGGGACAATGAGCCGACATTTCAGTCTGTCATACTTGCAGGGGTATATGATGTCAGAAATTTTAAACGAAAGATAAGACCAGATGAGGAACATAATACAAACAGTCCGTGGAATATTGCTGCACAATATGAAATTTGCATGGCGTTTTCTAAAGAAGAGATTGCGAATATGCTTGCAGAGTATGAACAGGAGTATCATACAGAGATGGACATAGATGAAATGTCGGGGTTGTTGTATAACTATACCAGTGGATATCCCTATCTGGTGTCAAGATTGTGTCAGATTATAGACGAAGCAGCGCTGCAATGGACGAGAGAAGGCTTTTTGGAGGCTGAGAGAAGGCTTGCAGTTGAGCAGAACACCTTGTTTGAATCGCTGATTAATAAACTTGACACTTATGAGAAGCTTCATCAAATGATTGAGCTGATATTATTTCATGGAAGAAAAATATCCTATAACATGGATGATTCCATGGTATCTCTCGCAAGCAGGTTTGGGTTTATTAAAAATGAGCATGGTTTTGTCATGATTGCCAATAGAATCTTTGAGGTTAGACTGTACAATTATTATCTCACATCAGATGAAATCAAGCAATGTGATCTGTATCAGATGTCTGTCTCTGATCGAAATCAATTTGTTCTTAATGGAATGTTGAATATGCGGCTGATCTTGGAAAAGTTTGTGGTACATTTTGATGAATTATATGGAAACAGCAGTGTACGCTTCAAAGAAGAGTATGGAAGAAAGCATTTTTTATTATATTTGCGTCCGATTATTAACGGTACGGGAAATTATTATATTGAGGCACAGACGAGAGATGACAGACGCACAGATGTAGTTGTTGATTATCATGGACAGCAATACATCATTGAGATGAAAATCTGGCGTGGACAGGAATATAATCGGCAGGGAGAACAGCAGTTGGCTGAGTACTTGGAGGCATATGGAAAAGATGTAGGATATCTGCTTAGCTTTAATTTTAATCAAAATAAAAAAACTGGCGTGTGGGAAAAAATGATAGGGAATAAGATTATTATTGAGGCTGTTGTCTGAAAGGAGGAACACCACCATGATTTATACCGTTACATTAAACCCGTCTCTGGATTATACGGTGTCGATGGACGGCTTTGAGCTGGGCAGGACCAACCGCACCACAAGTGAGCAGATGCTTCCCGGCGGCAAGGGAATCAACGTTTCGATTGTTTTGAGAAATCTGGGATTTGAGAGCACAGCACTGGGGTTTACAGCGGGCTTTACAGGAGAACAGATAGCACGCGAAGTACAGAATATGGGGCTGTGCACGGATTTTATTCATATCAATAGCGGCTTTTCACGCATCAATGTCAAACTGAAGGACTACGATGGTACGGAGATCAATGGTATGGGGCCAGCAATCGAACCCAATTATGTGGAGGCATTGCATGAGAAACTAAAGCAGTTAAAGGCGGGAGACCTGCTTGTCCTCGCAGGCAGTATTCCCAAAAGCCTGCCCGCTGCCATCTACAGTGAGATTTTGATGCGCTTACAGAATAGAGGGATTCTCTTTGTCGTGGACGCGACGAAAGAGCTGTTGCTGAATGCGCTGCAATATAAGCCGTTTCTGATTAAGCCAAACAATCATGAGCTGGGAGAACTCTTTGATGTGACGCTAGATACAAGGGAAGCCGTCGTTGCGTATGCAAAAAAACTGCAAGAAAAGGGGGCGGGAAATGTATTGGTTTCCTTGGCAGGACAGGGTGCGGTTCTCGTTGATGAGACAGGGACGGTGCATATGCTTGCAGCACCCCGTGGAAAGCTTGTCAATGCAGTGGGGGCAGGCGATTCTATGGTTGCTGGATTTCTCGCAGGCTGGCTGGAGAAAAAGGACTATGAACATGCATTCCGCATGGGGGTTGCCGCGGGCAGTGCAAGTGCTTTTTCTGCGCTGTTAGCGACAGGAACGGAGATTGAACAGGTGTATGCAAGCCTGTAGGGAGATATGAGATGGAAGGCACATTTTCAGGAATAAGGCTTTCGGGCAAGACCGTATACCATGGCATCACGATAGGCAAAGTGATGGTTCTAAGAAACGACAAGGATCAGATCAGGAGGAGAAAAATAGCAGACCCGGCGCGTGAAATCGAGCGTGTCCGCATGGCGGTTGATGTCTCAAAGCAGCAGCTTGCAGCGATTTATCATCAGGCGGTAAAAAAGCTGGGGGAGTCGAGCGCGGCGATTTTTGAAGTGCATCAAATGATGCTTGAGGACAAGGACTTTCTGAATGCGATTGATCATATGATACGGACCGAACTGGTCAATGCGGAGTATGCGGTGGCGGTCACAGGAGACAATTTCGAGGAAATATTTGCCGAGATGGAGGATGCGTACATGCAGGCGCGCGCAGCAGATGTCAGGGATATTTCAGCGCGTTTGGTGCGGAATTTGTCAGGGCAGGGGAATAAGGAGTTTTGTATGACAGAACCGTCTGTCATTGTGGCAAAGGAATTGAGCCCAAGCGAGACAGTTCAGTTGGATAAAGAGAAGATACTGGCGATTGTCACAGAGCAGGGCGCCACAAATTCCCATACGGCGATTCTTGCGCGCATGATGGGGATTCCCGCGCTGATTGGTGTGCCGCTGGATTTTGACGCGATTCGTTCGGGCATGACAGCGATCGTGGACGGGGCGGCGGGCGAGGTGATTTTTGAACCGACCGTATTGCAGCGCGGCGAGGTGGAAGAAAAAATCAGGTGTGAGCAGGAAAAGCTTCGGCTGTTACAGGAGCTAAAGGGAAAGAAAACTGTGACCAGCGACGGCAGGACAATCCGCATTTATGCAAATATCAGCGGTGTCAGCGATGTGGCATATGTGCTGGAGAATGATGCGGAGGGGATTGGGCTGTTCCGCAGTGAATTTTTATATCTGAGGCGCAGTGATTTTCCTTCGGAGGAGGAGCAGTTTCGGGCATACAGACAGGTCGTGCAGATGATGGGACAAAAGAGGGTGGTAGTCAGAACCCTTGATATCGGGGCAGACAAGCAGGCAGATTACTTTCAGCTTGGCAGAGAGGAGAATCCGGCGATGGGCTATCGGGCAATCCGCATCTGCCTCAGACAGCCCGAAATCTTCAAACCACAGCTGCGCGCGCTTTTGAGGGCGGCAGTCTATGGAAATCTTGCTATTTTGTATCCGATGATCATTTCCTGCGAGGAGGTTGCGCAGATTTATGCAGTGGTAAAAGAAGTGGAAGAAGAATTAAAACAGGCGCAAATTCCATACCGCGTGCCAGCGCAGGGGATTATGATTGAGACGCCGGCGGCGGTGATGCTCAGTGATGAGCTTGCAGAACAGGTGGACTTTTTCAGCATCGGCACCAATGATCTGACACAGTATACCCTTGCCATCGACCGGCAGAATCCACGCTTGGAGGCGTTTTGTCCTCCGCATCACAAGGCGGTGCTGCGCATGATTCAGATGGTTGTGGACAATGCGCACAAGCGTGGAAAGTGGGTTGGCATCTGCGGTGAGCTGGGCGCAGATCTGGCGCTCACAGAAACGTTTGTCAATATGGGCGTGGATGAATTGTCTGTGACGCCGTCGATGGTCTTAAAGCTGCGGGAAAAAATACGATTGATATAAATATACTTGATATAAATACGAGTGTTATGAAAGGGGAAAACAGATGAAGCTGTCAATGAAAGACAAGGATTTTCTGCACTATTGGCTCTATGCGGCTTTTCCAAGCTGTCTTGGTATACAACGATATTTTTCAGCAAACCCTCCTTGTACGCACAGGCATCAACAGGCGCAGTACAATGTCGTCGCAGCAGGGAAGAAGATTACAATCTGGATGTACCGCCATCATATAGAGTATAGAATTGGAGAGCGGGCGTTATACCAGCCCTGTCTATCATATGATGTGGTGAAAGAACTGGACAGTGATATGTATTTGCTGCTGCTGCCGATTGTGGATATGGCGACATGTGACTACAGAAGCGAGCGTGTTCTGCCTGATTTAAAGCGGCATTTGTCAGAGACGGCATTGCCCGCAGCGCATGTGGAGGAGGTGGCATATGACATTTGCTGCGGACTTGTAGATGGAAATGGCGCAGAGGACGAACCATTGTGGATGATTTGGGATGAGACAGAGGAAAGACGCTATGGCGCGTTTTGGTGGCAGGATGCACAGGAGCTTCAGCTCTTTACAGAGGACGAAGATATTCCCTCCGAATACATCACTGCACCGCAGGGGGAGGAGAGCTGTTCATGCGCACGGACGCAGGAAGGAAACGGGCAGCCAGAGCAGCCCGCGCCTGGCACATGTGTAGAAGATGAGGCGTTATACGATTGGGCAAAGAAAAAGCTCTCCGAGTGGATTTTAACGTTTGTGTAGAACGTAATAATCCGTGTAGCGCTTCTGGTCGTGACCGCCGACTAGGATTTCCGTTGAGGCGGCAAAGCCCAATTTCTCAACGGCGGCCCTGCGCTCTGCTGCAAATGGTTTTACCTTTGTGGCGATCATCTGACATGCAAACAGTTCACAGGTCTGCGGCACGATGAGAGACAGAAGCTCATAGATGGCGGACGCCCGCTCATAGTCGCTGCGCAAATCCAGCCGCAGAATGGCGCAATTGTTGAAATAATCGTCGGCCTTGCGGCGAAACAGTTCGATTGTGCCCACTGCATGTTGTGTCTTTTTGTCGAGGATTGTCCAGCGCACAAAGCCGTGATTTTTGTATTCCTGCTGCCACGCCGCGATCGCGCCCTGCATGTGCTCTGGCAGTGTATAGTGAAATGTATCGCCGTTGCAGTTGTCACTGTTGAAATACGGCACTGCCTTCTCGTCGGAATACACCAGAAACAGATCTTGCGCGTCAGATGCGTCAATCAGTCTCAGACAATAGTTATCATTTTCAAATACGGGACATTTTTCATAAGGGCTTATCATTGTTTGATACCTCCAACTTAAAGAATTTTGATCTATTCTTAGAATTTCGATCTATTTTTAGGATAGCATGGCATATACGACAGCAGTATGTCGTATATATACAGAAACTGTAGAAAAAGTGAAAGTATTCTCTCAACGCTAAGTTTTTTTGTACAGCGCGACAATTTTTTCGGCAGCAGTGGACAGGCGTGTGCGCACATGCTCCGGTGAGAGAACCTCCACAGCATCGCCCAGTGATAACAGCGTGCCAAGCCATAGATGTTCATTTTCCACAATTGTTGCCTGCATCAGGAAGCTGCCGTCTGAATTGGTTTCTAAGATGGTTCCTTTTAGGTATTCCATCACGCGCATTTTGGCTGATTCTTGGCATTTTAGGAGAATTTGTGTATACTGGCGGGAATCATTTCGGTCATTTTCTTTCAAGATCACATCTGCCGCAACATGTTCCTGCTCAAAGGGCTGGCTGGTGAGCGATATCTGATGCATTCGAATCAATTTGTATGTGCGGTAGTCTTTTTTGGCTTTCGAGTAGGCAAGCAGATACCACGCATACCATCTGTATAGTACGGCGATCGGCTCTACACAGTGTAGCCGGGTTTCATTGTTGTTGTTTGTGTATGAGAATTGGACAGCATGTTTTTCTGCGATGGCAGTTTGCAGAAGCTGTAGTGTGGTCTGCTCACCTTCTCTCAGGATAGAAAAATCCAGAATCATGCCCGTTTCGTTTGATTTTGACAGTGGAATTATTTTTTCCAAGAGATGCTTTGCCTTTGGGTCACAGGTGGCGGAGACCAGACCGTGCAATGCAGTCAGGAGACAGGCATAATCTTCTGGGGTTGCAAAGTTTTTGTCGAACTGGAAGCTGTCGGACAGTTCATAGCCGCCTGATGCGCCTGCGATGGCGATGACGGGAATGCCTGCCAGACACAGGGAATCTATGTCCCGCTGAATGGTGCGCGGTGACACCTCGAAATACGCTGCGAGTGTGCTCGCAGAGGTTCGTCCATGGTTGAGCAGATACAGGGTGATGGCATAGAGCCGTTCGATTTTCATAAGTGGTGTATCCTCCGGTTTGAAGCCTTGTAATTTATTATATTAAAATACATTATAGTAAAATGGTGCATCCTTGGCAAGGAGAACAATTTTCATAACGATTTTTGAATTGACAATTCTTGCCCTAACTGTTAACCTGTTATATATATTAAGTTGACATTAGGAGGGCAAAAGATATGGCGCATAGAATCAGTATCATTGAAGAATGTAAACAGGAAATTTATGCAGGTTTGGAGATCACAAGAGAGGAGGCGCTCGCGCTTGTGGACGCACCATTGGCGGAACTGACAGCAGCGGCGAATGAAATCCGTGCGCATATGTGCGGAAACCGGTTTGACTTGTGTACAATCGTGAACGGCAAGTGTGGAAAATGTTCTGAGGACTGTAAATATTGTGCGCAGAGTGCGCATTACCATACAGACTGCCAAGAGACCTATCCGCTTCTGACGACCGAGGCGCTTCTGGCAGACGCAAGGCACAACAAGGAGCAAGGCGTACTTCGCTATTCGATTGTCACATCGGGAAAGCGTCTGAGTGACAAGGAGATTGATGCGGTCTGTGAGAGTATTCGCGAGATACGCCGGCAGGTGGACATAGCAGTCTGCGTGTCCTTTGGGCTGCTGGAGGAACGGCAGTTTCGCAAGCTCAAGGAGGCAGGCGCGTCGAGAGTGCACTGTAATCTTGAAGTATCGAGGAAATATTTCCCCAAAGTATGCACTACACATACTTATGATGAAAAGATTGCTGTGCTGAAAGCGGCAAAAAGTGCAGGACTGAGCATCTGCTCTGGCGGAATCATGGGATTGGGAGAGACGATGGAGGACCGCATTGATATGGCGCTGGACATACGGGCGCTTGGCGTAAAGTCCGTTCCTGTCAACCTCCTCAATCCCATCAAGGGCACTCCTTATGAGAAGAATGAGATTCTCACCGATGAAGTGTTCTGCCGCATTCTTGCGATCTACCGCTTTCTCATACCCGATGCAGACATTCGGCTCGCCGGAGGCAGAGGGCTTATGGCGGACAAGGGAGAGCGGTGCTTTCAGAGCGGCGCAAATGCCGCAATTTCTGGGGATATGCTCACAACGGCAGGCATTACGGTTGCAACGGATTTGGCATTGTTAAAAAAATTGGGCTATGACGTTAAATTATGATGTAAAAATTGTAAAGCTAAATTATTGTTTTTTAGATGTATTTTAGAGCTTGGTGTGATATACTTTTCTGGAAATAAGAAATATACACGAAAAATTTATAGATTTTTTATAAAATCAATGCAACTTTTCAGTGTACAAAAACGTCTAATATATAGAGACTGCAAATGAATTTGTTTTGTTATGGGGAGAGGTACTATGGGGAATCAGGCACAACAGCGTCAGGAGCTGGAATTGTGGCAGGTGGTAAGCCCGCCGAAAAATAATAAAAACAAACCGTCCAGAACATCAAGGCCAAGAAACCGGGACATGCATTCCGAAGAAATACAAACAATACAAGTTTCAAGAACACGGCGGGCGGCTGGCCACACAGCTTCTGGCGATTCAATCAAGGTGCTTTATCCTAATGCCGCGGGCACTAGACCCAGCGCGCCGAGAAGACAGGCGTCAAGGGCTGTAAGACCGAATGCAGCAAGGACTGCAAGACCAGATATGCCACGGACAAGCGCGGCAAGGTCATCAAGGCAGCAAACATACAGGATTGACGCCAGACCTGCCACCGCAGGACAAACAGCCGCCAGACAAGTGCGGTCTGAATACATAGCATTTGACAGAGAACGGACAAGCCCTTCGAGAACAGTGGCAAGACCTGCCGCAGAACGCGGGCGCCGTGCCCGAATCAGCCAGTGTCTTGCGATTCTTTGGATTGCAGCCATGTCCACAGCGATCTTTTTTATGGGAAAAGCTTTTTTCCAAAGCACGAAAAAGCCGCCCATAACAAAAGAAGAAATTACTGCCAAATCATTGTTCGACGCACTGCCTGTGATGGAGGATACAAAAAGAAAGCCAGAGATGTTAGAAGATTTTCTGACAATCAGCGAGTATAACCGCCCCGGCACAAAGCTTGAGAGAGTGAACAATATCTTTGTCCATTACACAGCCAACCCGGGAACCTCCGCGGCACAGAACAGGAGTTATTTTGAAAGTCTGGGGCAGACTCATGAGCGGGCGGCAAGTGCACATTTTATCATTGGCTATGATGGGGAGATTATCCAGTGTATACCTTTGGAGGAGGAAGCATATGCGGTGAGAGAGCGCAATGCCGATTCGATTTCGATTGAATGCTGCTATATTGCGGAAGATGGTTCCTTTACGCAGGCGACCTATGATTCGCTGATCGAAATGCTCGCATGGCTGACGGACGAGTACCATCTGGAACCGCAGGATATTTTGCGCCACTATGACTGCGGCGGAAAGAAATGCCCGCTTTATTATGTAGAACACGAGGACGCATGGCAGCAGCTATTAGATGATGTGAGACACTATATACTGTAAGCCGCAGATTTATTTCAATATGCCAGCCAGTTAAAATTCTCAATATATTACACACTTTTACGGCACATGGGGCAATCGCTTGCGATTGCCCCATGTGTATTTTTTGCGTTTTTATTATGAGAGCTTTCTGATTTCATAGAGAATATTTATAATATGTTCCATTTCTTCGTCGTTAAATGAGTTAAGAAGTTCTATTCCGACATCTTTATCAAAACCTTCTTTGTGTCCAAGTACAATATAGTCTGCTGAAATATTACATGCAGTACAAATCTTATAAATTGTTTTTGACGTTAAGCTTTTTTTCCCCCTTTCAACATCTGAGAGAAAACTGGGCGAGATATCACACTTCTCACTGAATTTTTCACGGGAAAGATGTAAGGATTCACGTATTTCCCGGATGCGCAGGCCTACGAATAAGTTGTAATCTTTGTCTATGTCTATTGTCATATTATCACTCCTAAGGGTTAGAGAGAGGTGTTTGGACGATTTACAAATATCTATGTTGATACTTATGAATATGGAAACAATATTGGACTAATCAAGAATGATTATTTACAAATTAGTATAACAATATCCATGTCTTACAAATACACTCTATAGAGTATATAATTTTACTCTATAGAGTTGACAACGGATACTAAGGCGTTTATAATGATAATGTAAATTTTTAATGAAATTTGTAGAAATATCTGATAAAACGGAGCAAAAAAATGATTGTAACTTTAATGTGTGAAGATAAATTATATGATGTTCTTCTCCCGAAGAAAATATGTGGGCGTTATTGGATAGAAGATCCTGATTTGGAGATTACAGATCAAAGAAAACGGATTATCAGTATAGAAGGAGAGAATGACGTTTGGAAAATAGTTGCAAATCAAAAATTAAAGTTGTCGGAAGCTGATTCGGATAAAGAAGTTTCTCAGTTATTGCTGGAATCAGGAAAAATTTATCCAATAGAGTTTTCCATGAAGAAAAAGGGCTATATTTTTACAGAATCCTATACACAAGATCGATGTACATTAAAAAAATATTTAGTGAGCGCTGATCATACAATCAATGTAGGAAGATATCAGGATAATCAGATAATAATAAATAGTCCATATGTATCGCCTGTTCACGCACAAATTTCTTTAACAAATGGAATATGGACATTAACTGATAATAATAGTAAAAATGGAATTTATGTAAATAGAAAACGAGTACATCGTTCGATAACATTGCATTTTGGCGATGTTTTATATATTCTTGGGGTAAAAATTGTATTTGGATATAAATTTTTGGCGTTGAATAATCCTGACCAGATTGTTACCATAAATGACGCTGTATTAAAACAATATCATATGGAATCTGCACAGAATTATGAAGCACCAGATGAAATAGAGGAGAAGATATACTATCGCTCCCCAAAATACAATAAAGAGATTGTGCCCATGGTTTTAAAGATAGATGCCCCAGTAGCACAGGAAAGAGGAGAGGATACACCTATGGCACTGGTATTGGCGCCTTCTCTTGTGATGGGAATAGCATCCTTTTCAACTGGAATCCTGACAATTGCATCAGCACTGCAAAATGGCAGAAATATTGTAAGTGTTATTCCAAACTTTATTATGTCTTTGTCTATGCTGGCAGGAATGGTTTTATTTCCGTTTATTTTGAAAAAAAGGGATCGTGAAAAAAAGAAAGAAAGAGAGCTTGAACGGCGAAAAAAATATTTGAAATATCTGGAGAATATTCGGGCGGAAATATACAAAGAATCTAAAAAGCAGCAGGAAATTTTGCAAGAGAGTTATCCTTTTGTGCTGTCGCAGACGATGCAGCAGGACTTTTATGAAATGGTGCTCTGGAATCGTGTGATTGGCCATCAAGGATTTTTGACATTGCGGGTAGGGGTTGGCAATATTCCGTTGAATGCGCAACTATCATTTCCAGAACAAAGATTCAGTATTGATGATGATGTTCTGCGTGAGGAAGTCAATCGGTTCAGTGAAGAAAAACAGATTATATCAGGTGTACCAGTGGTATATTCTCTCATAGAGCATAGAGTCTCAGGAATTGTAGGTGACAGGGATTTGGTAAGTGGGATTCTGAACAATCTGCTTGTTCAGATTGCTGCATATCACAGTTATGATGAAGTCAAGGTTGTGTTCCTTTGTGATGAATCAAATCTCGGGAAATATAATTATGTCAGATGGATGCCCCACGTGTGGGATAATGATTTCCGAATGCGTTTTCTTGCTGCAAATACAGAAGAAGTGCGGGATTTGTCAGCATATTTTTTGCGGGAAATGCAAAGATATAAGGAGTATGCAATCAGGTCCCCCTATTATATTGTCGTATCAACGAGCAAGGCACTATCTGACAGTTGCGCTTTTCTTGCAGAGTTGTTAAAGGATGATACACTGCATTGTTTTAGCTATATGGCTGCGTATGATACTGTAGGAAATCTTCCGAAAGAATGTACTATGATTCTTCAGGCGAACCGTATGCAGGGAATGATGTTTAATTATAAGTTGTCGGGAGGCGCGCCAATTAATTTTGTGCAGGATATGGTGATACAAGAAGAAGCACAAAAAGTCGTTATGGATATAGCTGAATATAGGCTGGATCTTCAAGGCGGAAAGTATGCATTGCCGGATATGCTGACATTTTTGGATATGTACAAAGTGGGAAAGTTTGAACATTTGAATGTACTTAGGCGTTGGAAAACAAGTAATCCTGTAGCTTCTCTACAGACACCGATAGGTGTCAATACAGATGGTGGATTATTTTATTTGGATTTACATGAAGAAGCGCATGGTCCGCACGGTTTGATTGCAGGAATGACAGGATCTGGCAAATCGGAATTTATTATCACTTTTGTATTGTCATTGGCAGTTAATTACAGCCCAGAAGATATTGCATTTATCTTGATAGACTATAAAGGGGGTGGATTGGTCGGTGCCTTTGAGAGCGATCAGTATCATTTACCACATTTGGCGGGAACAATTACGAACTTGGATGGTGCTGCAATCACAAGGTCTCTTCTATCTATTCAGAGTGAATTAAAACGGCGCCAAAGAATATTTGCAGATGCCAGACGAGCAGCCAATGAAGGGACAATGGATATTTATAAATATCAAAAACTTTATCGAAGTAAGGTGGTTACAGAGCCAGTTCCGCATCTTTTGATTATATCAGATGAGTTTGCAGAGTTAAAAAGCCAGCAGCCAGAGTTTATGACACAGCTAATAAGTACAGCTCGTATAGGAAGGAGTCTTGGAGTGCATTTGATTCTGGCGACGCAGAAACCTAGTGGCGTTGTCAGTGATCAAATCTGGGCAAATTCTAAATTTAAAATATGTCTGAAAGTTCAGGACAGAGCAGACAGCATGGAAATGTTAAAACGACCAGATGCTGCGGAACTTGTAGAGACAGGGCGTTTTTATCTTCAGGTAGGATACAATGAATTGTTTGAACAAGGTCAGTCTGCATGGTGTGGTGCACCATATATGCCTTCTGATACAGCAATGGAAGAATTAGACGAGCGGGTGCAGATGCTTGACCGTCAGGGAAATATAGTGGAGGAAGCAAAACCACAGAAGAAAGTAGCGGATGCAGGATATGCCAAAAAGCAGATTGTAGAGATCGTGGAATATCTCACATTGATTGCGCAGGAGGAATGCCTTCATTCGAAACCATTATGGCTTCCTGAGATACCAGCGCGAATTAAGGTGGAGTACTTGGAGGATAAATATCATTACTGGCAAAACAGAGGAAGTAAATTTATTTTAAATCCAATCATAGGTGAATTGGATGATCCGTTTGAACAGGATCAGCGGCTTTTGACAATGCCATTGACAGAGCGGGGGAATGTAATTTGTTATGGTTCGGCAGGGAGTGGTAAAGAAGAGTTTCTTGTAACCGTCTTGTACTCACTTTACCAGTCACATACAAGTGATGAGTTAAATACATATATTGTGGATTTTGGCGCCGAGACGCTGCAAATGTTTGGAAATGCTCCGCAGACAGGTGGTGTAGTGTTTTCCGGGGAGGATGAGAAAATCAATAATTTATTTCAAATGCTGGAGCGGGAAGTAAAACAGCGTAAAAAACAGTTTGTTGCAGCCGGGGGAGATTATGTGTCTTACCGCAAACAGGGAAATGCGGATGTTGCGGCAATTGTTGTCGTCATTAATGAATATGCAAATTTTGCAGAACAATATGAGATGTTGGATGATAAGATGGCCTCTCTGACAAGAGACTGTACAAAATATGGGGTTTACTTTATTGTTACCAATTTATCCCAAGCAGGGATTCGGTTTAAATTGCAGCAGAACTTTTCACAGGTGTTTGTATTGCAGATGAACGATAAGTCAGATTATACGGCGATTCTTGGAAATACCAGCGGAGTATACCCTTCCAGAGTGCAGGGAAGGGGGATTTTTCGAGAAAAACTGGTTTATGAATTTCAGACAGCTTGTGTGGCAGAAGTCCCTGAAGAAAGTGCAGATGTTGTAAAGAAATTTTGTCAGATGCAGGCTGAATCTGGACAGAAACGGGCAAAGTTGATTCCATCTATGCCAAGGGCAGTGTATGAGAGACATTTTAATGAAGGAAAAGTTTCTTTTGGAAATGTTCCAATCGGGCTGAATACAATTACGGCAGAACCAGTTAGTATAAATTGCTGGAAAGGAAATGTAGAGCAAGTGCTTGCCATGGACAGGCAGGATATAGCTGCATTTGCAGAAGGTCTTGCAAATATGCTGATGCGTGCTCCGTATTGTGAAACTTTTGTACTTGATCCGAATAAAATGTTATCTCTGGAAAAGCAGGATCAGGATCACTATATTGCAGAAGATATAGAAGCGGCAGTGATTAGATTGTTTGAGATGACACGAGACCGTAATAATGTGTATAAGGAATTTGATGGTAATCCTCCAGAGACTGTGGATATGCATCCGGTTAGTGTACTTATAATGGGAGTAGGGCAGATTAGGAGGCTGGTCAGTGATGATGGCAAAGATAAATTAAAAGTGCTGCTTGAAAAAACAAGTGGCAAATATGGACTTTATTACTGGGCATTTGATGATTATCATTCCTCTAACAGTTATAACACAGAGAGCTGGTGTAACGGAGATGGAATCTGGATTGGTAATGGAATTGGTGATCAGATTAAGATGAAGTATAACAGGAAAAATGCAGCACTTACAAAGAATATTGATTGTACAAGTGGTTTTTATATTAGGAGAACCAATGCGCAGCTAGTAAAGCTTTTAATATCAGAACGTATAGGCAGGGAGGTAGAAGAGGAAGATGAATAAAAATAAAGTATTAGTTCAGCTTTGCATTCCTGTAACAGGAGTTAGTTTTGATTTTCTGCTTCCGCGGACATTATCTGTCATTCAGGCAACACAACTGATTTCAGGATTTTTTACCGGAATGACAGGAGGAGCGTATATGCCAGATGATACAACTGTGTTATGTAGCATGGAAGATGGCAAAATGTATAACGTAAATTCTTCAGTGGAAGAACTTCATTTAAAAAATGGTTCGAAGCTGATGTTAATTTAAAGAAAGTAACTATTAACCATGTGCAGCTGGACAATATATTTTGTGGCATCTAGTTGTAAAATTTTCAGAAAGGAGACTTATATGGATTATATTAAAGTAACACCACAGACACTGCGGAATCAGGCAGCAAAGGTGGATCAGGAGGCACAGAATTACTATGCTGAATATCAAGGACTGATTAGAGATGTAGATGATTTGGTATCTGAGGACTATAGGGGGGCAGATGCAGATGCTTTTAAAAACAAAGTTTTTAATTTTGAGCAGGATTTTAATAAGATGAGAGAGCTTATGCATGAGTATGCTGATTTTCTGCGTCAGGCGGCTGATAATTATGCTAGCACACAGAGTAATGCTTTAAATTCTATAAACAATCTTAGATAAAATAATTAAAAATATCACTAGATAATTTTAAAGTATAAATAAGGAGGAGAATGGTATGTCACAAACAGGAGGCATTGTAGCCAAGTATGGAAACTTTGAGTTTTGGGCAAGTAAAATTGATAAAAGAAACGAGGAGTTATTAGATAAACTGCATGAAATACAAAGGTTGATTAATAGCTTAGAAGGTGAATGGGAAAGTAATTCGGCGGCCGAGATAAGAAGTAAAATACAGGGAATGGAACCAAGATTTTTAGATTATCATGATGTAGTAGACAATTATGCAAAATTTTTACGTAATACAGGACAAGCTTATAAGGAAACTGAGCAGACAAATACATCGAATGCATCACAATTTATATAAGATTCATTCAGAGAGGGGCATATATGAGGAAGCGAATTGTTTTTCTCTTATCAGTGATGCTGTTTTTGTCAATCATTTTGTGTGGTTGCCAGAAAGTTTCTGAGACAACAGAAATGAGCGGCAATCTGACCAGAAGAGAGTGGGCAGGACTTTTAGGAGATAAATTTGGATACAATTCATATGAAAGTACACAGGATTTTTATTCAGATGTAAGCGTGGATAGCGCTTATTATGATGAGATTCAGGCTTGTGCGGAGTGGGCAATATTGCCAGAAACAGGTACATTTCATCCAGATGATCAGGCAACATGGAGGTATGCGATAGAAACCTCTGTGCGCGCAATTGGGATAGAAAAATTAAACAGCTGTGATGTGGGCATGGAAATAACAGAAGATAATCTTGTGGATTTTTTTGTTAATAAAATCGCAAATATAGACAGTTCATCACTTGATACAGCTCTGACAATGGAGGACTCGTCACTGATACTTGCTTATGCTTACAATTATGCTGTGGATCTAAAACTTCCTCAAAAATTCGAATATACATATAATGAAGGCGTAAAGGAAGCGGAATCGGATGCAGTAATTTTAAAAGGTGATGGAATTACTGCAATTGTACGCGATAATACATCTTACAAGGCTGGTGATGTAATTTATGTTAAGCCTTCTGAGGAAAGTCCGGCATATGCAGTCAGAGTAAATTCTGTATCAGACAATGAGTTTACTTATGAACAGGTAGGAATGGAGGAAATCTATCAGGAGGTTCAGGTATCTGGTACGTATGAGGCTACAGTATTCAATATAGAGCCAGCAGAAGGCGTAACAATCAGTATGGGTGGTGCTTCAGACAGTTCGCTGCTGACATATGCAGATTATCTTCCAGCTAAACAGGAAATCCAAGCAGAGTATCCTGAATGTTTGGATAAAACTGACAATGTGATATTAACTGGAATCAAAAAGGAAGGTAACAATGTTAAACTGGATGCAAATCTAGGCGATGGGGTTACATTGAATGTGGCTATTTCAAATATCTCTGTCAGTACTGACGTGGATTTTGGAATATTCAGCGGACTGAAAAAAGCAAATGTCACAATGACTTTTGATGACAGTGTTAAAGCAGAATATCAGGCAGAGCATATATCCAAACAAGTACCTCTAGGGACAATAGAGATGGGAATAGGTCCCACACCCCTGACTGCCAAAATTTCGCTGGTGGCAAATCTTGGTTTTGATGGCAAGGTATCACTATCATATTCTTCTAAAATATCATTGATGGTAAATTATGAGAAAGGAAAAGGACTTGGAAAATCCGTTTCCAATAATAATCCTGATTGTGATTTTCATGCAGATGCAACGATTACAGTAGAGCCATGTCTGAAGGTGGAACTTTGTTTTCTGGGCAGAGGACTTACAAATGTCAAGGTAATTTCAGGAGTGGTTGCAATTTCCAATGTAGATATTGATTTATTGGGAAATGAACCAAATTGTATTGATGTATATATGTATGTTCCGCTTCGATGGGCGATTAACGAAGATGGATGTGTTATGGCAGATCTCAGTGATAAGCTCAAAGCGTCGGGAGTCGTGTGGGATTCAAAGAATAGTCCGGTCAACCAGCGGTTTCATTGGGAAGATGGACAATTAGTAGAAACATGTACAAGAGACAAAGAGAAGGTGGAAACAAAACCTGTTGATGAGGATGGAAATCCATACGAGGAATATAAAATCTTTGATTTTCAAGAAATAGTCTTTGGTTTTATCAAAGTCGCATCACAGACAGTGTACCTCTCAGAAGGTGAATCTTTGGTTATAGGAATTCTTTCAATACCTGATGGGTATAGTGCAGGTGAATTGTTGTATCAGTCGGACAATTCGTCAGTATGCAGTGTGAGCGGGGGAACAGTAACAGCAGTCAGCCCGGGAAGTACTACACTAAAAATTTCTACACCCGATGATAAGTTCAGTGTATATGTAGGTGTCACTGTAGAAATAGAGTATAACGACACTTCGGGTTTCCAGCCATTATAACATGATGGATTGAAACGATGTATACAGTCAGATTCAAGGATGCATTTCGCAGCCTTGAATCAGGCTGATTTAAGAATAAAAGGGACTGGAAGATGGACATGGAAAGGAAATATGACAGAAAATTAAGGCAGCTGGGGGATGAACTTTTGGAGCTTCGCATAGATATACTTCGTTATCAGGCCCAAATTAATGAGTCTTGGGTATCAGATGAAGCAGAAGGAATCAACGATCTTTTGGAGAGATTGACTGGTCAGATTAGGTTGACTGCCGATGAGGTTTATGATATCGGACAGGATATTGTTAAAGCATATGAGGAGTTAACAGAGGAATAGAGGAGCAGAAATGGCAAAAATCTATGTGAATTTCAGAGAGATTAGGGAAGCAAATTATTCTTTATTATATATAGCATCTAGGGCAGATTTCGTGAAAAGACAGATTTACAGATGCAAAAGAGAGTTGCCTGATGATATATGTGCTAGGTATCAGATTGGACAAAGACTTGAGTGTGTATGCGGGAAGGTTGAAGAAGTGGAGCAGCGAATCAGCCAATTGCGCGAAGTTGTGAATTGCTGTATTAGGCAATATGAAACTGCTGAAAATGAAAATAGCAGAAATGCCAGAGCGTTTCTTTAAAATATTAAATATGGTTGGAGGAGGATAAACGATGAATAAATATATTGCTGACGGAAAGAGAAAAGTACTGGTAATATTTTTGGCTGTTTTTTATATAACAGTGTCTCCTTTGACAGCATATGCAGCAGATGTTAAAGTTCTGCAAACGAAGGTTTATGACGAGGAAATTTATATTTATATAAAAGGTATATCTGAGCTGGCATCGGATTCTACAATACAGATTGGAAATACGGTATGTAAACCCGATCAAATCTCCGTATCATCTTTCGAACATATGGATGATTTTATGAGAACGATAATTTTAATAGATAATTCAAAGTCTGTGCCGGAGAAAAATCATGCTGATATTCAGGCGTTAGTAAAAGGAATTGTATCGAATGCCAAAGAAAATGAACAGATAAAAATAGGGACATTTTCGAAAGAGGCTACGTATTTATGTGATTATACAAATGATCATGTAATTTTAGAAAATATAATTGATAACATTACTTACAAGGATCAGGATACCTATCTAAGTGATGTATTGTACAATATTATATCAGAATTAAATTCAGAAAATACGTTTGCCTGTACGAGGATAATTATTGTATCAGACGGAGCAGATGATAATTATATTGGGTACACAAATGATGAAGTACAAAGATATATTGATGAGAATTTCTATCCTGTCTATACGGTTGGCATTCCAAAAAAAAGTAATGCTTCACAGTTGGAAACAATGTTTTCTTTTTCAAGAGCAGCAAAGAGCGGATATTTTCTTATGGATGGAAATATTGCAGGTGAAGATATTGTGAATGCTCTGTGTACAGACCAGATAGGGGTCTGTGTAAAGATCACTCCCGATGAAGCCTTGAAAGATGGAAGTAACAGAAGTATTCTGTTGAAACTCAATACAGCAGAGGGGGCATTTGAGTTAAAGACCAGTGCAGATATGCCGTTTGGGAAAATAGATGATATCCATTCAGAACCCGAACTCGAGTCCCAGCCAGAGCCTGAAACGATGTCTACAGTACAATCAGAACCTGAATCAGTAAATGTTCTTCCAACTATTAGTCCAGCATCGGTCAATCAAGACACTGAGATTGAATCTTTTGGTTTTTTGTGGATTATCATTCTGTTGGCAGGCATTGTTGTAATACTGATCGCAGTACTGATAATCTTGTTAATTACGAAAAGGAAAAAGTCAGATGCATCATCAGAGCCCGTTCCAGAGCCTGAACCAGTAATAATAGATATTCCAACTCGTATTGGTCCTAGATTTGCTTCGGGAACAGAGCCTGAGAAAGAATTGTGGGGGAAGCAGTCACTTCTATTAAAAAATCTGGACATACCCAGTATATTTTTTAAAGTGCCAACGATGGAAATAATCACTATCGGGCGTCGGAGTACGCAGGATATTATGATTGATGATCCAGAAGTGTCGAGGGAGCATTGTAAAATAATCATAAGAGGCGGGTTGATGTATCTTCAGAATTGCAGTAAAAGTAATGGGACTTATTATGAGAATGTATTAATACATGAAGATGATGAAGTACCAATTGTGAACGGCGGAAAGATAAAAATAGGACAATACCAATATAGTGTAGAACTGGTAGACAATTAACGGGAGATGAATTTTGATATTGGATATTATGGCAATGTCAGAGACTGGGTTATGCCGCCAGAATAACCAAGACTCTGTACTTGCATTAAATACAGAACACGCAGGGCTTTTTGCAGTAGCAGATGGTATGGGTGGCCATTATAAAGGAGAACTGGCAAGTCAGTCAGCAGTCTCTTTGTTGAGAAAATGGTGGGAGGAAATCCAAGAATGCATTCTTTCTATACCGTTTTTAGAGATTGTTGCTGCATTGGAAAAGAAAATTAGAGATATAAACAAGGATGTTTATAGAATGTACTATGAAATGAATCAGCTGGGAGGCACAACATTGTGTCTGCTGCTGATTCAAAAGAATACATATGCAGTTATAAATGTGGGGGACAGCAGGCTTTATCGATGCCAGAAATGGTCATGTATATTGATGACTACAGATGATAATTTTTCTTTTGATGGTTTAACACAGGCATTAGGCGCTCAGGAAGAATTATTTGTTCATATATGTACAGGCGTAATAGAAAAAAAGACACACTTTTTTATGTGCAGTGATGGAGTATATAAATATTGTGAAAATTGCTATCTTTTTTTTGAGCTCCGAAGTCTGGTTTGGAAAAAAGGTCTGACAGTAGCCAGACAGATTAAAAAACGGGTGTATCAGAACGGAGCAAAGGACAATTTGTCAATGGTGATAGTGGCAGTAAAGTCAGATAAAAATTAGGGAGAAATACTTACATGACAGGAACTTCAAGGGAAGAATTTAAAGGACTTTATAGCGATATAACGGAGATTGGTTCAGGTGGAGGAGGTGTGATTTTCAAGGCATACCATCAGCGTCTTCAAAAATATGTCGTCCTAAAGAAAATGCGTACACAGGTTCATGGGATACTGGATGAAAGAATGGAGACAGATATTCTAAAAAATCTGCATCATGAGTATTTACCACAGGTATTTGATTTCCTGAAAATTGAAAATGATGTATATACGGTTATGGATTTTGTTGATGGGAAATCATTTGAACAGCTGATAAAAGAAAAAGTACTTTTTTCAAATAAACAAATATTGAAGTATACAAGGCAGCTTTGTGAAGTAATGGCATATCTTCATAAACAGAAACCGCCTGTCTTACATGGAGATATCAAACCGGCTAACATTATGTTAAAGCCAGATGATAATATATGTCTGATCGATTTCAATATAGCAGGTTTTTTATCAGAGGGTACTATGGTAACGGTAGGATATTCGGAAGGGTATGCTTCACCGGAACAATGTCAGGCAGTGCAATCGTTAGAAAACAGTGCTTTCTATACAAAGCAATCAGTCAGAACGTCGGAAGAGAAAACAATATTGCAGCAAACGCCCATGAGTGCGAAAAATGATGCAACAGAAGCATTGACAGTAATGTCTGATTATCTGAAGGAAGACAAAACAACGTCACCAGTCAAACAACGAGAGAGCATTACACTGGATAACTCTGTCATCAAGATAGATCTCAGAGCAGATGTATACAGTATAGGTGCGACGATGTATCATCTGGCTACAGGAGTACGGCCAAGTACAGAACCGGAAAAGAATCTCCCGATTGAAAATATAGCGGAAGGATACAGCAATGGTTTCAGTGTTATCATTAATAAGGCTATGGAGGCAGAGCCCGACAGAAGATTTGCGAATGCAGGAGAAATGCTTCAGGCTTTGGAAAAAATCCATAAGTATGACAGAAAATACAAAATACTGATTATCAAACAAGAGATTGCGTATTTTGCGATGGTGCTTTTTATAGGAGCATCCGTGCTGATGTTTTTTCTTGGTGAACAGAGAATGAAGGTGGAACAGCTTGAAGAGTATGATGCAATAATAACAGAATTGACAATAGCAAGGGAAAATGATTCTGCACAGTTTGAATCGCTGTATGAAAAAGCCTGTACACTGATGCCGGAAAAACTGGATGCGCATTATCAGAAGGCAGTTTATCTTACAGAACAGTGCAGATACGAAGAAAATATATTGTTTATACAGGAAAATCTGTTAAATCAAACTTCTCTTTCAGGTCAGGATTTTGCAGATGATACGTATTATCTGATTGCAAACTGCTATTTTGAATTAGAGGAATACAAAGAGGCAGTGGTATATTATCAGGCAGCAGTGGAGCGTAATGGACAAGTCAGTCAGTATTATGGGGATTATGCAATTTCGTTAGTGTATTGCGGCAGGATAGATAACGCAGAAGAAGTATTGCGGCAGGGAAGGGAACGGGGAATGGGCTCTGATTATGTGCTGCTTGTCAGTGCTGAGATTGAATCTGCAAAAGGAAAGTATGATGAGGCGATCGCTCATTTCAAGGAATGTATTGATTCGACGACGAATCAGACAATGAAGCTACGGGCATATATCCTGTGCGATAAAACGTTCAGAAAGAAAGGAGATACAGAAGAGATCTTACAGGAATCAACAGAGCTGCTCATAAAAGCAACGACAGATGTGGAATTGGGAGATCAATTGCTGGTTTTTGAGAGACTGGCACAGGATTATATAGATTTAGCATCCATCACAGGAAATGAGCAATACGATGAAAATGCACTGGCAGTTCTGGAAGAAATCATTAAACATGGCTGGGATAATGACACGACACACATGAACAAAGCCATTTTGCTGCAAAAGTCAGGCAGATTGAGGGAGGCGGAAGCAGTCCTGAATGAATTGATTGGAAAAGATGCTGACAATTATATATATTATAAAAGACTTGCCGTTCTCGAGGCGGATATTCAGGGAACCATACCAAACGAAGAACGGGATTACAGACAGTTTGCAAAATATTACAATACGACGATGGATATGTATAAAAAAACAAAACTGGAAACGAATGATGTAGAGATTCAATGGTTACAACAGATGTATGAGCAATTGATATCTGGTGGATGGCTGGAGGGATAAAACGAATGACAATGGGAATGCTGATGCACTATGGAGGTGCCGCAGGCGCTGTGTTGGGTATTATTATAATGCTGTTTTTATCAAAAGTATTTGCAGTTCAGAGAAGCAAATTAAAAAAAGATATCAGCAGCAGTGAAAAATAAATCATACAACAATGGAGGAATATAGGATGAAATTTGAACAGGTTTGCCAGTCAATGAACACATTTTTTAAGCAGAATCCAATTATAAGGATATTAATTCCGATTAGTATTCCAATCATGCTGATCTGTGTTGCATTTCAGGTAATGGGGTATTTTATTGCGTTGGGGGGTGTAATGCAGACAGTGTCTTATCTTGGATTTTTCTTTATGGTGCTTTTGGTATTGTCTGAATGCAGATTCAAGATGGCTTTTATTGGACTTGGAATATATGCGCTGATGCATGTATATCCTACGCTTCTTAGTCTTTTGAAATTTCATGCAATGAACTGGGGAGGTATTATAAATCTTTTGTTTTTTGGATATTTAGCATATCAGTGTTACCGAAAATCATTACAGATTAATCAGTGACAGAGAGGAGATAAGAATGGCAAATTGGGGTGAAAAATTTAGCAGGGCAACACAGGCGGCGATTTCTAAAAGCAAAGAAATGGCAGAGGTTACACGCCTAAATGTAGAGATCAGTACATATACACAGAATATGAAAGATTTATATACACAGATAGGGGAATATGTGATTAAAGAAGGTCTTTTGGTGGAGGATGCGGAAGTTTCGGGCAAAAGAAAAGAAATAGAAATACTTCAGGAAAATATACAATCTGATACAGATAAAGTAAATGAAATTAGAAACATTAATATCTGTCCTAATTGTGGCAGCGAAGTTTCCAGAAGCAGGGCAGAAATGAACAGGGAAGTGTTAATGAATACAATTGGAAATGAAAATATCTGCAAAAATTGTGGTGCTGTGTTGGCGGAAGGGGCAGTATTCTGCGGGAATTGCGGCAGCAAACAGGAGTAAGGAATGAAATGGAAGAAGAAATTTAGACTGTTGGTAATATCACTTACAGCAATCTGTGTGATCGTTTTGAGTGTGGGAGGTTATTTTAAAAGCAGAAAAATAAAAAAGACAAGTGAAAGTATTGAGATGGGAAACCAATACCTATCTGATTTGAATTATGAGCAGGCGATTGCATCATACAGAAATGCATTGGACATTGATCCCAAAAACAAAGAGGCTGGAATGGGGCTGGCAGAGGCATATGAATCGAGCCGTATGTATACCTATGCTGAAGCAGCGTATAAAGATCTGCTCAAAGATGAAAAGAACCAGCCAGAGGTATACTGTAAACTTATCAATATGTATATTGGTCAGGGAAAGTACGAAGAGGCTGGGATGCTGCTAGATGAGGCCGTGAAAGAAACAGATGATGAGGATGTAAAACAATTGTATGCAGAGGCACATCCTGCTGCGCCGGTAATGAATTATGATTCCGGGACATATCGGGAAAGGATAAAGGTAGAAATTACGGCAGCTGAAGCAGGGCAAGTAATTTATTATACGACAGATGGAAGAATGCCGGATTTGGAAGCAGAGGTATATGACAAACCAATTGTTCTGCCTAACGGGAAAACGGATATAAAGGCTGTCGTGGTCAATTCATTGGGGTTTCAAAGTGATTTTGCGGAAAAAAGCTATAATATTACAATTCAGGATAAAATAACAGAGGTTCATGAACCTGTAATTGAGAGAATTATACGTGAAACAATGCAAATTCCAAATAATGAACCAATATACAATGATGATATTGAACGTATGACGGAATTATATATTATTGGCGGAGTGGTGGCGGAAGGTGAGGATCTTCACAATGTCGTTCTTGAGGGCACTGCTTACACAATTGACGGATATACATATACTCCAGAAGGGCAGGCTGTTCTTCAGTCTTTACAGGATTTGGAAATGATGCCATTTCTGGAGCGTGTCGTAGTTGCTTATCAGCCAGATCTTGACATCAGAGGGCTCGAATCTCTCAGAAATTTGAGAGAATTGTCTCTGGTCGGAAACGGTCTGACCAGCGCGGATATTTCAGCTTTGTCGGGGTTGGAGGAATTGCAGGTTTTGAATCTTGGATGGAATAGGATCACTGATATAAAGGCGGTTATCGGTATGAAGAAGCTGCTGTCTCTGGGAGTATGGGGAAATAAGATCAACAGTATTCAAGGAATTGAAGATCTGGGGTTTCTGGAATATTTGGATATTTCTGATAATAATATAGCTGATATTAGTCCAGTTCAGGGATTGATGAATGTACAGCAGCTATGGCTGTACTCCAATCAGGTTGCTGATATCAGCAGTGTTGTGAATCTGCCAAAACTTGATGTGCTGATGATTTATGATAACCCAATTCAAAATATGGAAGAAATCAGAAGCATCTATCCTCGGCTGAAACGGATAGATACAGATGTATTGAACCTAAAGGATAAAGAGTCATGAAAAAGAAGAGAACAGCTGTTAAAGTGGCAGTGTTGGTATTTTTGATAGGAATATTTGTTTTGTTGGCCATTTATTTTATAAATGTACTGAACACGGAAACATTTAAGAATCAACAAAATTATATGGCTTCAAGACTGATGGAAATGGGGGCATATGAACAGGGAAGAATGTTAGCTGTTCAAAATAATCAGATGAAGAAAAATAATACTGCACAAGAGCTGATCGTGCTGGCGGCTGGTTTTCAGGCAGATTATGAATCTGGTATTCGGAACGCAGAAGCATATTTAAAATCAAAGTCTGATGATATTTTACAGGACATGATCCAGCTTTACCAGAAACAGTTATCGGAGATCAAAGATCTGACTTTTGATGATGAATTGATGTATCAGGAGGAAAGGCAGAAACTTGATAGTCATATTTTTGAAGAACTGATGGCATTGCTGTTTCGTATAGAAGAGACAATCAATGCAAAGGTTGACAATGATACGTTACAGACCATGCTTGATATAATGTATTCGTCAGATTTGGTAAGTTATGAAAGTCTTGAATTATTACAGAAGGATCATTCTGCTTTAAGCATGAAAGTACAGGTCTCAGGAAATTTGAGGAACGGGAATTATGGCAGTGCTTATGAAACTGCAAAGGCGCTGTACAAAAAGAACCATTCTTTTGAGAATAAAGCATTACTGGCAAATATTACTGCAATAGACGGAATAAATTTGCAATCGGCAGGTGCAGAGAAAGCAATCAATTTTATAGAGACAGTTACGCCAGTCAGTGAACGCAGAACAAGTGCATATAATCTGGAACGGGCTTATCTGTATTTTTATGCAGATAAGGAGAAGAAATCAAGAGATTTATTGAGAACAGTGCTGGCAGCATCAGCAGATCATGACGAAACAATTGCAGTTTTGCTACGCGATTTTTTGTATGAATATAAAAGGATGAATGGCTTTGTGGAAGAACAGCAGTATCAGACGTATCAGAAGAATGATCTGGATATCCGATGGGAACGTATTCGACAGGCACTGTATCTGATAGAAAAGGATAATTCTTTTTATGAGTTTGTGTTGAGTGTGATGGATGAGCTTTACAATGGTCTGATTATAAGGAATATTGATGCATCGTTCTATCCAGAGGTACATCTCACAGTCAATGTGGCAGTTGAGACTGAAAATAATTTAAAAAAAGAAGATTTTCTGCTAAAGGATATGGATGCAGAATTGAAAGATTTCACTGTTACAAGTGTATCGGAATTGGATGATCTGGATGCTGTGTCTGTTGCCTTGGTGGTAGATCACAGTGGAAGTATGGAAGGAGAACCATTAGAGAACACCAAAAAAGCAGTAGTTTCTTTTATAAAAAATATTCGGTCTGATATAAGGGTGGGGCTGGTTGCTTTTGATGATACAGCGCAGGTAATTACGCCAATGACAGACAGTAGCAGCACTGTATTACAGGGAGTGCGTGCAATCGAATCCGGCGGTGGGACAAGCATCTGGTCCGGGCTTCAGATGGCTGGTGATGAGCTGATGACTGAGACAGGAAGAAAGATCATTATTTTACTTTCAGATGGAGAGGATGGAGATACCTCTAAGATAGACGGAGTGCTGAGGCAGCTTCATCAAAGTAATATCTATGTATATACCATAGGATTTGGAGGTGCGGACACAGAATATCTCAGTTATATTGCTAACAGTTGTAAGGGAAAGTTTATACAGGCAAAGTCAAGTGATATGCTTGATGCTGTCTATGCTGAGATTGGTTCCTATATGGTAAATGAATATCTAATTATTTTTAATGCTGTGACAGAGCTCGATGACTTTTCAAGAATATGTTCTGTTTCACTCGAACGCAGCCATCTTCTTGCTGAAAAGAACTATCACGTAGGAGTGGATTATGATGAAATTAAAACAGAAGAAACGAAAAAACCAGCAGCTGATTACTTCAGGGAGTTCGGCGGTTCACGAAAGAACGCGGAGTAAGAAAACAGGAGGTATATATGGGTATGTTGAAATTTTATGCGGTGTGATTCTGCTTCTGACAGGAGTTGGGCTGTTTAGTCAGACATGGGGACTCAGACTGTTGGATGCGGATGTCTGGATTGGGAGAATAAGCAGGTTTTACGGTGGATTTTTGCTGGCAGCCAGTATTTTTTTGGCAGTGGGTGTTTGGACTGTTCAACACAGCGTCAGACCATCAGGAAAAGAGGATGAGACAGATTGCCCTGTTTGTGGAAAGATGAATGATTCGGCAAATAAGTTTTGCATGTTCTGTGGCAGCAGGATGGAGGCGCCAAGGTAAAATGAATAAAAAAGTGATTATTTTCAGTGCATTTATTGTTGTGGGAAGTCTATATCTTCTGCAAAGGCTTCTTCTCCCAAAGTATGTATCAAATATCGTGGAAGGGGCGATGATCGCAGAATATTATCAGCAGGAAAAAAAGCATGATGTAATCTTTATTGGAGACTGTGAGGTATATGAAAATTTTTCCCCGCAGGTTTTATGGGATGATTTTGGAATTAACAGTTATATTAGAGGAAGTGCTGAACAATTGATCTGGCAGTCGTATTATTTGTTGGAGGATACATTGCGATATGAGACTCCCAAAGTAGTTATTTTTAATGTTCAGTCAATGCATGTTGATAAACCACAAAGAGAAGCTTATAACAGGATGACTCTGGATGGGATGGAATGGTCATGGGCAAAGATAAAGTCAATTAAAGCTTCGATGACTGACAGTGAAAATTTTCTGGATTATGTATTTCCGATTCTGCGGTATCATTCTAGGTGGAGTGAGCTATCCAAGGATGATATAAAATATATGTTTGAGAAGCCACTCGTATCGCATAATGGGTATTATATGCGTGTAGATGTAAAGCCGGCTGAAAATATTCCTGAAGCAAAACCTATGGGAAACTATCAATTTGGAGAAAACGCCTGTCAGTATCTCGATCGGCTTGTGGAGCTTTGTGAGACAAATAATATCCAGCTCGTGTTGATTAAGGCGCCATCGCTATATCCTTTTTGGTATGATGAATGGGAAAAACAGATAGAGGATTATGCTAAGGAAAAGAATCTTTTCTATATCAATTTTTTAGAACACATCGAAGAGACAGGAATTGATTACAGTATGGATACCTATGATGGGGGACTTCATATGAATTTATCCGGTGCGGAAAAGCTGACAAAATACTTAGGCAGGTATCTGATAGAAAACACGAATGTCAGCGACAAGCGGAATGTACCTGAGTTGGCTGAAGGATGGAAAGAGAAGCGTAAAATGTATGATATGGATGCGCAGAGACAATACAGGAGCCTGAACGAAAGGAGCATAGAATGAAAAAGGGATTGATATTAATTTTGTTTTCTCTGTTGGTATCGGGTTGTAGTGACAGAAATAACGAAACAACAGTTTCGGATGAAACTGTTGAAAATGAGCAGGCTGCAATACAGGAGCTGTCAGAAAATGATGGAAGTGTTGTAAGAGAAACAGCAGATTATAAAGGTTATGTGTTTGTATATAATGATGTGGTGATAGAAATTGATTCTGCTGCTGATTCTGTTTTAGAACAGTTAGGAGAGCCAAATTCATATTTTGAAGCACCCAGCTGTGCATTTGACGGAATTGATAAAATATACACCTATAACAGTTTTGAATTGGATACATATCCTTTAGACGGTGAAGATTTTATTTCTTCGGTACTGTTTAAGGACGACACGGTTACCACGATGGAAGGAATCGGGATTGGTGATTCTGTGGAAAAACTGACAGAGACTTATGGAGGGGATTCAATACAAGAAAATGGCATGACAGTATATTGCAAAGATGACATGAAACTCTGTTTTATCACAGAGGGGGATTTTGTATCCTCTATAGAGTATAAAACAACAATATTAGATGAATGAGGAGACGAGAAGAATGGAAAAGTTATTAGAAATCTTAAACAACCTGCATCCAGAGGTGGATTTTTTAAGTCAGGAAAGACTCATCAATGACATGATATTAGATTCGTTCGATATTGTAACATTGATTGCAGAAATTGGGGAAGTGTTTGATGTGACGATTTCGGCAAAATATATTATTCCTGACAATTTTAATTCGGCAAAGAATTTATATGCCCTGATCCAGAAACTGGAGGAGGAAAATTAAAACCATGCTTTTTGTTTCCTATGCATTTTTTGGGTTTCTGATTGTATTATTTTTGGTATATTATCTTATTCCCCAAAGATTTCAGTGGCAGGTTCTGCTGTTGGCAAGTTATTTGTTTTATTGTGTTTCTGGTATTAAAAACCTGATGTATATTTTAGTGACAACAATCACTGTATATATTGGTGCAATCTATATAGAACACAATGCATTACAACAGAAAAAATATCTGAATGAACATCAGACAGAGATGACGAAGGAGGAGCGGAAGGCTTACAGGGAGAGACGGGGGAAGACGCGTTTCCGATGGCTGATAGTTGGTCTTGTGTTAAATATAGGAATTCTTACAGTAGTAAAATACGGAAATTTTTTAATATCCAATTTTAACTGGATATTAAAGGGTACTGGAAATGATAGACAGATTTCTTTTCTAACAGTAATCCTTCCTATGGGAATTTCTTTTTATACATTTCAGGCATTGGGATATTTGATCGATGTTTACCGCACAACGATACCCGCAGAAAAAAATATTTTTAAGTTTGCCTTGTTTATTTCTTTTTTTCCACAGGTAATTCAGGGACCTATCAGCCGCTATGGGGATCTGTCAAAAACACTATACGGTGGGCATTCTTTTAAGGCAGAAAATTTTTGCAGGGGATTGCAGAGAATGCTCTGGGGATATTTTAAAAAGATGGTAATTGCAGACCGCATCATGACAGGAGTCAGCACGATTATTCAGAATACAGGTGAGTATCGTGGTGCTTACTGTTTTATAGGGATGCTATTTTACACAATAGAGTTATATGCAGATTTTACAGGTGGCATTGATATTACGATCGGTATTGCAGAAGCCATGGGTATTCGTGTACAGGAAAACTTTATACGGCCTTATTTTTCCAAATCGTTGAAAGAATATTGGCGCAGATGGCATATCTCGTTGTGCTCGTGGTTCAGGGACTATATTTTTTATCCAGTCTCGTCCAGTAAGATGATGCGGAAAATTTACAGATTGGGCAGACGGCTGCCGGTGTACATAGCTTCTTTTATTGTATGGTTTGTCACTGGTATTTGGCATGGGGCAAGCTGGAATTTTGTTGTGTGGGGTATTGCGAACTGGATTATCTTAATGGTATCAGAAGAGTTAGAACCGCTATATGAGCGTTTTCATGTACGCTATCCAATGTTCAGGAGATTCAAAGCATATCAATTATTTGAAATGGGACGTACCTTTATGCTGGTTTGCTGCTTAAATCTTTTTGATTGTTATGAAAATGTGTTAGATACATTTCGCGCGTTTGGTTCAATTTTAACTGTCCATAACTGGAATATTTTGCTGGATGGTTCTCTGGCAGAACTGGGATTGTCCTTATACGATTATTTGATTTTGTCTGTGGGGATACTGATCATGGTGATGGTAAGCCTTCTTCAGCGTGGGGGAAGTGTCAGAACCCAGATTGCCCGTCTGCCGTATCCGATACGTTTTGTATTGTGGTATAGTTTGTTTTTGATTGTGCTGCTCATGGGAGCATATGGCATAGGATATGATGCAAATCAGTTTATATATAATCAATTTTGAAGGGAATAAAGGATATGTGTGCAATTTGCGGAATATTTAACCTGATGAATGATAAAAAGAATGAAAAGTATATTTTGGAAAATATGTTAAAGACGATGTTTCACCGGGGACCAGATGGCAGCGGCAGTTTAATGATGGACGAAATAGCACTCGGATTTAACCGTCTTAGTTTTATTGATTTGGAAAGTGGCATGCAGCCAATTCAAAATGAGGATAAAACAATTTCTATGGTCTGCAACGGGGAGATTTATAATTTTCAAAAGCTGCGCACCGAATTGAAAGAGAAAGGACATTTGTTTCGTACCAAAACAGATGTGGAGGTTATTCTGCATCTTTATGAAGAATGGGGGCTGGATTTTCCATCCTATTTGAATGGTCAGTTTGCGATTGCATTGTATGACCATAAATTACAACAGTTCTTGCTGGTAAGAGATCAAATTGGTATTGCACCGTTGTTTTATACTGTGGTGAATGGAAAACTGGTATTCGCCTCTGAGATCAAGGCAATTTTACAATATCCCGGAGTGAACAGAAGGCTGAATTTAAAAGCGGTGGATCAATTAATGAATTATCCCGGCGTAATCTCTCCAAATACATTTTTTGAAGGGATTTACGCTCTGCCATGTGGACATATGATCTGTAGCAGAATAGGCGGGGAATTAAAGGATATTGAATACTGGGATTTGGTTTATCAGACAGAGGAGGAGAAGGACAGGGGAGAAAAGTATTATATCGAAAACTTGCGTGAGCTGTTAAAGAATGCCATTGACAGAAGACTGGTGGCGGATGTGCCGATTGGGTTTTATATTTCCGGCGGTCTTGACAGTTCTATGGTAGCCTGCTGCATAGCACAATATGGGATGAACAGTTCTTATTCTTTTTCGGCTGAGATGGATTCTGATGAGTTGGATGAAAGTCAGTTTCAAAAAGTCATTTGTGATTGTGTACATTCAACACATTATAGGACAAGAATCACAGAAGAAAACTTATGGGAGAATCTGGGACAGGTTGTCTATCATGCTGAAGCCGGATTGAAGGAGAGTTATGATGTAGCAGCGTATCTATTGTCCGCTTTGGTAAAGGATTCACCAGCCAAAGCAGTTCTGACAGGACAGGGCTCAGATGAATTTTTCTGTGGTTATGTAGGATATATGGTGGATCAGTTTCGTGGAATGCGGAAGAATGTCATGTCCCTTGAGGAGTGTGAGGTGAATGAGAGATTATGGGGAGATCCATATTTTCGGTATGAACGCAATCATTCAGAAATAGAGAAAATGCATCACCTAATCTATAGTGCAGATATTCGCTGCGAGGCAGAAAAGTTTTCTGCAATCGCGGATAGCCCAATCAATGTAGAACGTGTCAGGGGACTTAGCAGTCAAAAAAGACGTTCTTATATTGACTATAAGCTCCGGCTTTCGGATCATTTGCTGGGAGAGCATGGAGACCGTATGTTTTTTTCACATTCAGTGGAAGGGCGGCATCCTTTTCTTGATATGGAACTGTTGACTTTTGTGTCATGCATTCCAGATAAATATAAATTAAATGGAGTGAATGAAAAGTACATATTAAAGAAAGCGGGTGAGGGGATTGTACCGGAGGCAATTCTCAAAAGGAAGAAATTTCCTTTTCAGGCGCCGGGGATGTCGGAAATGATAAAAAAATCCTGCAAGGGGGAATTGCTCAATGATGATATGATAAAAAAATATAATCTATTTGATTTAAATTATGTAAAAAAAATGAAGGATGTGTACAGACAGAATGATTTTAAACTGATGGGAGCCTATGAGATTGATTATCTGTTGATTGTAATGACAGTTACCATGTTATGTGAGCAGTTCCATCTTTCTGTTTAACATGTAGTAAGGAAGGCAGCGTGTAAAAACATGAAAAAATTAGGAATAATAGGTGGATTGGGCCCCATGGCAACAGCATATTTCATGCAATTGCTGACACAAATGAGCGAAGCACGGACAGATCAGGAACATATGGAGATTTACATGATCAGCAAACCTTCCATACCAGACAGGACGAATTACATATTAGGAAAGTCTGTACAGTCCCCGCTTTCAGAAATGATATGGACTGGAAAACAGTTAAAACAGCTGGGGGCAGGAATTTTGGCGATTCCATGTATCACAGCACACTTTTTTCATGATGAGTTACAAGATGAAGTGGGGCTGCCTGTGATGAATGCCGTTGAGGAAACAGCAGTCTGCCTTTGGAACAGGGGGATTAAGCATGTGGGAATTTTAGCGACAGAGGGAACCATACAAAGTCAAATATTTCAAAGGGTATTGGAAGGGTATGGAATTTCCAGTGAGATTCCAGACAAAGAAATGCAACAAATTATTACAGATATGATTTATCACGATATAAAGGAAGGTAAAACAGTAGACATAGAAAGGTTTGGACGCGTGTCCGCAGAGTTGAATGAGAAAGGAGCACAGGTGGTTATTTTGGCATGTACAGAATTGTCTTTGATTAAAAAAGACTTTCCAATTGGAACAGGATATCTTGATGTTATGGAAGTGCTGGCTGCAAAAACTGTACAAAAGTGTGGACGGTTAAGAGCCGAATACAGAAAACTGATCACCTTATAACAATCATGCAAAACAATGTATTAGATTATTTAGACGAGATTGTAAACAGCAAACCAGATAAAATTGCATTTTCTGATGGTATAGATAAATTAACTTTCCGCGAGGTTTTTGATTTGAGCAGGGCTGTTGGAACATGGATATATCAGAAGGGAAATTATAAAGAACCCATTGTGGTTTTTATGAACAAACATCCTAAAATGGTAACAGCATTTTATGGAGTAGTGGCAGCAGGATGTTTTTATGTGCCCATGGACGCAGAAATGCCAAAGATGAGGATTGAATTAATTATTAAAAATCTGAGCGCTAAGATGATGATCTGTGACAGAGATACTTTTGAGACTGCAAAGGAGTTTGAGTTTGAGGGAGAGATCATTGTCTATGATGATATATGTGAGACCCAGATAGATGATCAGGCATTGGCGTGCGTGCGGGATTCTGCTATAGATACAGATCTTGTCTATGTTGTATTCACGTCCGGTTCCACAGGGATTCCGAAAGGAGTAACAGGATGTCATCGGAGCATTATTGATTATATTGAGCAGCTTTCGGAGGTGCTGGCATTTGGGGAAGATACAGTATTTGGCAATCAGGCACCATTGTATTTTGATGCATGCCTAAAAGAAATTTATCCGACACTAAAGTTTGGCGCTACGACATATTTGTTGCCGAGAGACTTGTTTTTGTTTCCGATAAAGCTGGTAGAATTTCTTAACAAGTATCAGATTAATACAATATGCTGGGTAGTTTCAGCGCTGACAATGATTTCATCATTGGGAACTTTTGATGAAGCAGTTCCGAAATATTTACATACAGTTGCATTTGCAGGTGAAGTATTTCCTGTAAAGCAGTTTAACCGTTGGAAAAAAGTTTTGCCTAATGCAGTGTTTGTGAATCTGTATGGTCCGACAGAGGGGACAGGAGTCTGCTGCTATTATAAGATAGAACGGGAAATTCACGCCGATGAAGTGATACCAATAGGAAAACCGTTTAAAAATACAGCAATATTATTAATAAATGAAAACAATGAAGAAGCGAAAGATGGTGAATGCGGAGAAATATATATCAGAGGTACAGGCGTCTCACATGGATATTATAAAGACATGGAAAGAACAAGAAATGCCTTTGTCCAAAACCCTTTAAATGATGCTTATCCTGAGATTGTCTACAAAACAGGGGATATTGGACAATTCAATAAATATGGTGAGCTTGTGTTTGTATCCAGAAAGGATTCCCAGATTAAACATATGGGACATAGAATCGAGTTAGGTGAGATTGAGGCATATGCCAATATGCTAGAAGAAGTTGAACTGGCAGGATGTATTTATGATGGGAATCGGGATAAAATAGTGCTTTATTATACCGGAAACAGCACGCACAAAGAGGTGAAAAACGCAATAAAAGACATGCTTCCGGGATACATGCTTCCAAATCGTATCATAAGACTGGATAAAATGCCATTAACAGCAAATGGGAAGATTGACAGAATAGAATTAAAAAAAAATTCTCTCATGTGATTCTTAAAATATGTTTTTTCAGTATGATAGCTGCTGTTTTTTCTATGATGCTTTGGTTCATATATCTGCTGCTGCCTGTGTACTGTATCAAGTATGAAGTGACGGCTGAAGTAGGAGATCCCTGCCCTGAAATAACAGAGTTTCTGAATTGGGAGAACTCAGATGCCTGTTTTGTTGCTGACATAAATGAGAAAACGGTATTGAACAATATAGGAGATTATGGAGTAGTTATTTATGCTTATGGAAGAAAGAGTGCTTCTGTAATTCATGTAAGAGATACAATTGCGCCAACGGTTACAACAAAGAATGTCTGTATTTATTCAGGAACTGAAATTCAGCCAGATGATTTTATAGAATCCATAATGGATAGGACAAAAACGTCAGTACGCTTTCAAACGCAGCCAGATTGTGAGACAACAGGTATTCATACAGTGATTATAGAGGTTGAAGATGAGGGAAAAAATATAACAGAAGTGAAAGCTGAACTGGAAGTTATTCATGATAACGAACCGCCTCAGATCAATGGCGTAGAGGAAATCACCATCACCGCGAATGAGCGTGTTCAATATAAGAAAGGCGTCACAGTCACAGATAATTGTGACAAAAATGTAAAACTTGTAATAGATACAAAAGATGTTAATACGAGTAAAGCGGGAGATTATAGTGTGACGTATTCAGCAACTGATTCAGCCGGAAATAATACCGTTGTTTCTACCATTTTGCATGTAAAGCCCATTACAGCCGAGACCGTGACAGAAGAGATTATTAATGCAGAGGCAGACAGATTATTGTCGGAGATTTTAAATGAAGCTATGACTCCATATGAAAAGGCAGAGACAATATACTGGTGGTGTCATGACCATATAGCATATTCTAATGGAGCGTCTAAAGAGAATTGGGTGGAAGGGGCATATCAGGGAATACTGGAACAAAAGGGAGATTGTTATACATATGCCATGACTGCAAAGTGCCTGTTGACAAGGGCAGGGATAAAAAATATGGATATTGAGAAAATACGGAAAAATAATTCTATGCATTACTGGAATCTCATCGAGCTTGGGGAAGGATGGCATCATTTTGATTCCACCAGACGGGCAGACGGCGCTACATTTTTTTATTTGACAGATGAGGAACTGATGAAGTACTCCAAGACACATAATGGCACACATAATTATGACAGGGAGCTGTATCCAAACATACAATAAATGTGATGAAAGGTGAAGTTGAAAGGATGATATTTTGAAAAAAAGGAAAGGTGGGAAGCGTAGAGGAAACAGAAAAGAACATTCCATTTTATGGGGATCAGTGATTGCAGGGATCGTTGTATGCATAATGTTTTATTTATGGCACACCCATTTAAAAAACGAGTTGAATGATATAGATATCTTCTTTCAGAATAATACAATATCTCTTACGTGGAAACCATCATTCAAACTGGATGCATGCCGTCTGTACAGATATGATGAATGGACTAAAGAATATTTACCTTGTGGGGAATATACGGGACAGACAATGCTTCTAAGTGGCGAATCAATCACAGAATATATGAAACTACGTCTGAGGGCAGTAAATTATATAAAAATATTTGGATTTGGGATAGCAATTCCCGGTTATTCGCGGGACTTGACGATCATGCCAGTAGATTTTGGAGATCTTGAGCTGAATATGTCAGCTGACCCGGCAGGCAGGTTAGTACATATTACGTGGAATGCTGAAATGGCAGATACTTATGAAGTATATCTGTTTGATGAATATGGGAGACGACAGGTATATGAACAAATAAGTGGCAATGAAATCATGCTTGATTTTAATGATAAAATTCCAATGCCAGAAAATGATGCTCCAGTTAAAGTGGCTGTGCGTGCTGTATGCCATGAGAAAGATTATACACTGTATGGTCCAATGTCTGATATCGTTATGATTGAGCGTGAAGATTTACTGGAAAAAGAACTGTTTTTGGAATGGCAGCAGACCAGTGAAAGGCAGTATGCATTAACATGGCAGGTGTGCCGGGGAGAGTGGTATGAAGTCCAGCAATGGCTGCAAGAGGAGCAGCGCTGGCAAACGAAAGAGATTTTTCACCGGACTGAAAACCTGTGTTATCAGACAGGACATCTTCCTTCCAGCAGACAGATTCGGTTTCGTGTTATATCTTATATTGATCCTGATAAGCGTGATCAGGAGGAGTTTGAATCAGAACCTTCAGAAGTGACATTTCATACGGATATGTCGCCATTGTATTGTACGATATGGCCAATCATACCGCTTCATCTTCTGGATAACCCGGATTCAGAAAGAAGTTTGGGTGAAGTTCCGGCGGGGGAAGCTCTATGCGTTTTGGAGGAAAGAGATGGATATTTTAAGGTTTTTTATAAGGAATGTATTGGATTTGTGGATTCATCTTACTGCATGATTAATTTACCCGAATATATAGGTGATTTGTGTGATTATAACATTACCAGCAGTGTTCATAGTATGTCTTCGATACATGGATATGATATTCCGGGTATTACAGGAAAAGTAATTAAAGGATATGAAAACATATGTCTCGGTGATGGTGAATATTTAGTGCCTTATTTGTATCCATGTACCGAAAAATTGTGCAGGGCAATAGAGTATGCAGCTGAAGATGGTTATCGTTTTCGAATCTATGACGCTTTTCGTCCAAATGAGGCGACGCGATACTATTATGATATTACGGAGTCTGTGATTGATCAGCCAATAGCAGGTGAACAGATGGATTCAGAAATTACTCTGCGTGAAATGATGACAAATAATGGGAAATACAGGCTTTCTAGTTTTTTAGCAGCATCAATTTCCGCACATAACAAGGGGATTGCTTTAGATCTCACATTGGTTGATCTGAATACAAATGAAGAACTCAAGATGCAGACTTACATACATGATTTGAGTGCATATGCTGCAATTGTACAAAACAATGATAATGCACGTTTGCTGGCAAAGTATATGAAGGAAGCTGGGTACAATGATTTGTTTTCAGAGTGGTGGCATTTTCAGGATGATGAGACCAAAGAAAAAATTGGATTAAAATCATATTTGAGAGAGGGCGTATCAGTTGAAGGGTGGAAAAAAGATGACACAGGCTGGAGATACCAGTTGAAGGATGGCAGTTTTTATGAGGACACAATAGAAGTAATAAATGGGAAAGAGTACAGCTTTGATGAGGAAGGCTACTGTGTAGAGGATTTATGAGTGTTTTATTGTTTTTGTCACAGATCTATATCTGTTTTATTATAATCAGGAGAAAATCACTGCTCATAGAAACTATGCAGGAGAGAGTCTGGAAAGTGGTTATTTTTTCTGGCGGTCTGCTTTCTGTTTATACAGGGATAGATAAGGGAGAAAGTATATATGGTCTTCTGAGATTAGGTGTTTATCTGATTGCAGGGGTGGCATTTCAACAAATCAGGGACAAAGACAGGCAGCGCATCTTGTCATCTATACCTGTGCTGGGAGTCATTTTATCTGTGTGCAGTCTCTTTCATGACTGTATATTGTTTCGATACTGGATTGCACTGCCGTCAGGGAGGCTTGCGGGTCCATTTGAATATCCAAATACAATGGCGCTATTTCTCCTGCTGGGTGTGATTGTTGCAGAAAGGTTATGGAAACAGGGCAAACGTATTATTCAATTCTTGTTGATAACCGGTGTGATTGCGACAGGCAGCAGAACTGTATTTGTAGTACTTTGCTTCTATTTGCTTTATTGTTTTCTGAGAAGTCACGGGAAAAATAAAACCTTTATGATATTGATAGCTCTAATTGGTTTGATTATCTATATTACTGTTACCTGCGGACAGAATTTATACGGTTTTGGCAGATTTATGAAAATAAATATCCATTCAAGTACATTGCAGGGAAGATTGCTTTACTGGGAAGATGCGCTGAGGATGTTGATAAAACATCCATTGGGTTTAGGTTATATGGGATATTTTTACTTGCAGCAGACAGTACAGGCAGGGGTATATAGCGTTCGTTTTGTGCATAATGAGTGGCTGCAATGGTTATTGGATTATGGAATGCTGGCAGGAATTGGACTGGTAGTATATTTTATCAGGCAGTTTAAGTTGAAGAAAATGGGAGCTATGCAAAAGGAGCTATTAAGCATAATTGCAGTGTGTAGTTTTTTTGATTTTCATTTACAGTTTACAAGTATTGTATGTATTGTGTTATTACTGCTTCCCCAAGGAACTGTTGTCTGTACTGGCAGACAATTATTAAAATGGAGATGGATCATTGTTTTTGGAACAGTTGCTGCCACAGGATTGTTTGTTGCAGATACAATGGCGCAGTACTTTGCAGCTCAGGGTAATTATCAATATGCAATAAAGTGTAATCCACTGTCAGCACAATATAAACAGGAGTATTTATTACAGTCAGAAGATTTGAGGAGTGCGGCAGAATATGCAGATAAATTGCTCAGGGATAACCAATATCTTTATACAGCGTATTTAATCAAGTCGAATGCAGCAGCACAGGAAGGAAATGTAGATCTTTTTATAGAAAATCGGAAACAGGTTTTGAAACTTAGAAAATATAAAGTAAAGGAATATGAAGATTATTTTCAGATTTTATTATCATGGTATATAAGAGCGTATGCTGAGAAGAATGATGAGGTGATGATTCAATGTAAAAGAGCAATGAAAGAAATTCCAAAAATGATTATGACCGTGAAAAAACAGACAAGTGTCAGAGCCTATCGTATACAACAAAAGCCAGATTTAAATTTTAATAAAGAGTATGAGAAAATCATCGTTAATTTATGAGGAGGAGATATTGGTGGACAAACGAAAAAAGAGAAGCGTAATGGCGGCAATCATTGTCGTTTTGATTGTGTTAGTGACAATTCCGCTAATCAGAATGCAGTCAGGAGGTAAAAAATTAGATGATCTTTTAAAGCTTGGAGAAAAATATTTAGAAGATATGCAATATGAGTCTGCAATAGCGGTATTTGATGAAGCGATCGCAATTGAGCCTAAATGTGCTGAGGCATATTTGGGTAAAGCCAAAGCACAATATGCTTTGGAGTTATATCAGGACGCGATTGAGACCTTGAGGACAGGTATTGGGCAAGTAGAGGACCCTACAGAATTAGAGGCTTTTCTGCAACAGATTCTGGACGAGCTCTCTGCGAAAAATGAAGGCGAGCCAGAGCCGGAGGAGGAGATCCGGGAGTCAGAGGTCATTGCTGAGGAAGTACATACGCCAATTAAGCTAAACTATAAACAGATTACGCGCAGAATTGATACAGAAGATCCTGAAATCCAATTAGAAGTATTGGGAGATCATGATGAAAAATACATATGGGAAAGCAGCGATCCCGAATGTGCTACAGTATCTGATACAGGACTTGTCACATGTCAGCCGGTAGCTGGATATTCTTATATTTCAGTTACTACGGAGGAAGGAAAAGATAAGGGTGAGGGGTATTATGATTACTGTGAGATCTATATAACAACTGATGAACAGTCTGAGAGTGTCAGGGTCGCTATCGATGATGGGAATGATAATCAGAAACAGTATCTGGTTGTAAAATTATCAGAAACAGAAGATGGACAGATGGCAGAGATAATACATGATGTATACTATTCGGGAGATATATTGATTCCTGAGCAGCTTACATATCATGATGAGACGATACCAATTACGAATATTTCATATGATGCATTTAGCTGGTCTTATGAAATGAAAAGTGTATTTATACCGGCTTTTGTAGAGAGTATAGGAGAAAGTGAATACTATTCTCCCAATCCTTTTGGATATTGTCTGAATTTAGAAGAAATTAGAGTCGATGAAGAGAATACAAGTTTTCAGGTGACAGATGGGGTGCTTTATTCTAAGGATGGAAAGAAATTAATTGCTTATCCTGCTGCCAAAGCTGGTCAAAGTTACACAGTACCACAGGAAGTGGAAATGATTTTCCCCAATGCATTTACTGGATGTAAGAATTTAGAGACAATATTGGTCGAGGAAGGGAACCCGTTTTATGAATCCGTTGAGGGTGCGCTTGTAGATAAAAGAGCAGGAGAATTGATTGCATACCCTGCCGGGAACAAAAATATCCGTTATACAGTGCCTGAAAATGTCACGACAGTAGCGGAAGGCATTTTTTATGGCAGCTGTTTGGAAGATATTGTATGCAGATCAGTTGAATATGTATATTTCAGTCAGTTTTTGGGATGTGAAAAACTAAAAAGGATTGAATGCGGACAGGGAACCCGATCGATTGATATACCTATATATGAGGATATTCATAACATAGAACTTGCGGGTTTTGAGGCAATGCAGAATTTGGAAGATTTAACAATCTCTCTTTGTGAAACACAGGATATAAAGGATTTTGCACACCTGCAAGGACTTAAAAGGCTGTCAATGAATGCGAATGAGCGCGTGTTAGACTTGAAAGTATTGGGAACACTTAAAAATCTGACAGATTTACAAATTATAGGAATGGACCATGTAAAGGACATTTCATGGCTAAGTGATTTGGAATATTTGAAAAGTGTATATTTTAATGCACAGGAACATCTGGATGAAAGTATTGATTTTAATGTACTGAAAGAACTCAAAAATGTTGAGCGGTTAGATATATGGGGAATAGGTACTTTGTCTGATATCTCATGGCTTAGCGGTATGGAAAACCTAAGAAATGTGAGTCTGTATATGGAAAGAGCTGAAATTGAAGATTTGTCACCACTCTTGGAACTGGATAATTTATACAGTGTTTCATTTAGCAGTCAGGAAAGCATGGAGAATGAAGAGATCATGAAACAGGCTGAACATATCAGCGCAGAAAAACCAGAAGTGAGTTTTTATATCTTTGAGTAAAATTGTATCGAGGTGAAAATTGAAGGGAGCATCGAGATGGCATTTAGTTCAATTCCTTTTTTGTGTTTTTTCTTTCCCTTGACTGTTATATTTTATTATTTGCTGCCTTCAGGAAAAATTAAAAATTATTTTTTGCTTTCAGCGAGTATGCTGTTTTATGCATATGGGGAGGGATATTTTATATTTTTGATGATTGCCTGTGCATTTATCAATTATGTACTTGCAGGACTGATGGAATACTTTCATAAAGCAAAGAAAGGATTACTTTTTATTGCTGTAGTAATTAATCTGGGGACTCTTGGTATATTTAAGTATACAGAAATGGTCATTCTGACAGTAAATAATGTAACAAATTTGGAATTGACAGTACCACAGATCCGCCTTCCAGCTGGAATTTCATTTTTCATATTTCAGGCATTATCTTATGTGACAGATGTATACAGAGGCAAAGTGGAAGCCAGTAAAAAGTTTTCTAAAATTCTGTTATATATATCTCTTTTCCCGCAGCTGATTGCAGGACCAATTATCAAATACCATAGCGTCTCGGCGCAGATTGAAAAGCGTGGGGCAGATTTGAGCAAGGTGTGTCAGGGAATGAGACGTTTTATTATGGGATTGTCTAAAAAAGTATTATTGGCTGATACACTGGCAGTGGCAGTGGATTCTGTGTTCTCTTTAGATTCTAGTGAATTGGGAATGGCAACAGCATGGATTGGTGCAGTCGCATATATGTTCCAGATTTATTATGATTTTAGTGGTTACAGTGATATGGCGATTGGAATGGGCAAAATATTCGGATTTGATTTTGCCGAGAATTTCCAATTGCCATATGCATCATCCAGTATTCAGATGTTTTGGAGAAGATGGCATATATCACTGACAGACTGGTTCAGGGAATACCTTTATATTCCTCTTGGTGGAAATCGTAAAGGAAAAGTTAGAACATGGATGAACAGAATGATTGTGTTTTTCTGTACTGGATTATGGCATGGTGCAGATTGGACATATGTTTTATGGGGGTTGTTTCATGGAGTCTTTATATCATTGGAAACAGTATTCCCTTATTTTACAAAGAGATTTAAAGTGTTGAGACATATTTATGTATTATTGGTAGTATGCGTTGGTTTTGTGATCTTTCGCTCTGATACGATGGAACAGGCTGTGATGATCCTCTCAGCTATGTTCACGAACTTTGAATGGAATTTGCAAATAGAAGCTGCCATGATGAGAATATGTGATAATTTGTTTCTGTTCGTATTGGTAGTATCGATGATTTGCGCCATGCCAGTATTTCAATGGATAAAGCAGGCAGAAAAACATTGGATTAAGGCAACAGGAAGTCTATATATCTTAAATGGGATGAGTTATGTATGTTCTGCGGCATTGCTGTTATTATGTATGATGAGTTTGGCTGGTGGAACATATCATCCGTTTATTTATTTTAGATTTTAGAGAATAAATGAATCAGAGGTTGATCATGCAAAAACAAATAAAAGGATGTTTAGAATGTTTATATTTAATGATAATATTTGGAATATGTCTGATACCGCTGTTGGCAATGAGTGTGAAAGCGTCTGACAACGAAAAAGAAAATCGGACGCTGGCGGCAATACCACAACGATATGGTCAGGAGGGGATAAACTGGAATTATATTCAGGAGCTGGGCAAATACTTTGAAGATCATTTTGCATTTCGTCAGGAACTGGTATCAATGGATGCAATGATTAAGGCAGAGCTTTTTGAGGTTTCTTCTGTCAGCGATGTGATTGTTGGGAAAAATGGCTGGTTGTATTATACTGCTACTTTAGATGATTTTCAGCATAGAAACCTCGTTTCGGATAGAATGCTGTTCAATATAGCACATAATTTGCTATTAATGCAGCAGTATACAGAATCAATGGGCAAGCAGTTTTTGTTTATAGTTGCGCCAAACAAAAATTCTCTCTACGGAGAAAATATGCCGGCGAGACTATCCTGCCAAGTAGCAGAAAAAAGTGATATAGAACGCCTCAGACCTTGGCTTGAACAAACAGGAATAAATTATGTGGATCTTTTTCAGTTGTTTTCTTCGCAGAATGAGATCCTGTATTATAAAAGGGATTCTCACTGGAATCAAAAAGGAGCAGTTCTGGTATATGATTTACTTCTCGATGCCTGTAATAAGAGGCATAAGATTTATGATGATGACGATATCCTGATAACAAATGATTACTATGGTGATTTGAACATGATGTTGTTTCCGACAGGGGCAAAGCCCGAGCAATATCTGAATTATAAAGGTGGAAACACATGGGAGTATCGTCAGGGAGAGACTGTAGAAGATACAATTATAATAACGGAATACAAAGAAGGCAGTCAGAATTTACTCATGTATCGGGATTCTTTTGGCAATTCACTGATTCCTTTGATAGCAGGTGAATTTTCGAAGTCAGTATTTTCGAAGTATGTTCCGTATACAATGACAGATTTGGTGACGTATGAACCAGATATTGTTATATTGGAAAAAGTGGAACGTCATTTACACACACTGGGTAAAATTCCACCCGTGATGAGTGCGCCAGAAGTACGGCTGGATGAAGATTCCGTTATTGTGGATAATAATGCAAACTATAGCATAGTAAAGGAAGGGAGCTACTGGAAGATTACAGGAACTGTGGACAGTGAAGGTATGTCTGTAGACAGCCGTATTTTTGTAGAAATTGAGGAGCGGGAACATAACAGTGTTTATGAGACATTTTGCATAGAAATAAATGAAAAAGAGGGGAGGAACGATTTTGGATTTGCCATATATATTTCCGAGGTTGTACTGAAAAGTGATAATTTTAAAGTAAGAATATTAAAAGAAACAGAACAATAAAATGATGTCGAAATGGATGGATGAGCAATGAAAAGAATAGTAATATGTATGTTAGCTGGAGTATTGTTTGCAGGAAGTGTACTTGTTGTAGGAAAAGTACAGGGTATGAATAATGAAGAGACACAGGAATCCCAGTCTCAAAGCGAAGAAAATATAAGACAGGAAGCTCAGGAACCTGATTCAGTATTTGAGACAGAGGTGGAAGAAAAAGTTGCTATAGAGACCGATACACAGACAGAGGTAGAAATAGAACAGATAACACAGACAGAAGAAACTGAGCCGGCAGCCAAGGCACCGGCAAAAGCAAAAGCGAAAGCAAAGGCAGAGGCCAGCGCACAGATGAAAGCGGAAGAAGCTAAAATGTCAGATGAGACGCTGATTCAGGAGGAATCACCATCAGAAAATGCAGTTGTAGAGGTTAACAGAAGATATATAGAAGATTGCGGTTCTGATAGCGGCTATTGGGAAATTACATATTCTGATGGGCATATAGAATATCTAGATGAATAAAATATTCTGGGAGAAGAGTAATGAAAAAATATAGAATATATACTGTAATAGTAGTGTTTGTAATCAGTATGTGCCTTTCTGTACGGCAGAACAGCTTTTTGGTATATGCAAATGAACAGTCCGAAGTCGTGGGAGAACTTATTGGGAAAGATGGCAAAATTTATTTCATATATCCTGATGGTACACTTGCAATGGATTGGGTTCAGATTGGCAACGATTGGTTTTTCTTTAGCCCTTATGATGGTTCGATGGCAATAGATACTGTAATTAATGGATTTGTATTTGGAAAAGATGGCAAGTTTACTGGAATAGATACTGGAACGCCTGTAAATAGTGATCAGCAGTTAAAGGAAGTAGTGAACCATATTCTTTCTGTCATAATTCAGCCCTATATGACAGAAGAGGAGAAAATACATATCTGTTATATGCATATAATCAATAATACTGTCTATAAGAGAACATACGATACGCCTACAGGAGATTGGACCGGGGAGTATGCGATGCAGCTTTTTATGACAGGTGAGGGGAATTGTTACAAATATGCATCGGCTTTTGCATATCTGATGGCAGGGCTTGGATATGAAGCAAAAGTGATAACGGGAGAGGTTAGTGCAAGAAGAGGAGGTACTACTCCTCATGGTTGGACAGAAGTTAAGATTGGTGATGAGTGGTATATCTTTGATACAGAATTGCAGGATGCAAATGGAAAAGATTACTATAAAAAAACGTATGATAACTATCCGTCCCTGCCTCTTATAAAAATGGTAGAGTGGGAAGTTCATTTTTGAATCCTTATAGATTCCTCTGGAAATACACAGGTACTAAGTGTATTCCCAGAGGAATTATGTGTTTCATTTAAGAGCTTCTCAGGCTCGAGATGACTTCCTGCGCATTAAAAGGTTTTGTGAAGAACAGCTCGGCGCCTTCCCGCAGCGCGTCCATGAGTTTGTCCTTCTGGCCCGCAGCGGAGATCATCGCAACCATCGCCTCTGGATCGTACTCTTTGATTTTCTTGAGGGCAGTCACGCCATCCATCACAGGCATTGTGATATCGAGCGTCACGATATCTGGATCAAGCTCCTTATACAGCTCGACGCCCTCTGCACCGTTGGTTGCCTCTCCCACAACCTGATAGCCGTTTTCATTCAGCAGTTTGATGAGCATCTTTCGAATCAGGGCAGAATCATCTACCACTAAGACAGTGGGCAGTGAGCTGGCAGCGCTGGGGCTGAGTTCTGTCTTTTTCAGATTCAATGTATGGGGCTTCTCTCCGGGAACAAAGGCAGCGTCAGTAGAGATAATGAGGTCAAATTCTGAATCGTCAATATAAACTGGCATATAATAAGCATTGCCGGACAGTTGCTGGTTTAAATAGACCTCTGGCGGAACCATCTCAATAAATACATCGTCGTCGCTGAGCACAGAGTCAAAAAGACCGTTATTTAGGTTTGCAAATTCACAGACAGCGTCATACACTTCGTCGCTGCTGGTGACAGAGACAGATTTTGCGTAATTCTTGGCAAGCTTGATAATGCCGTCCAGCTCGTTTGCAGCGCTAAAACCAAGGAAAATATCGGCTTCCCCGACAGATTTTTGCCCCGCAAGCATACTGTACGAATACTCGGTGGCTTTCTTCATTCTGCCAAAAAAGAAGTTGTTGGTGACAAAGCGGGTGAGATTACGCATGACAAGTCCGGCTAGGTCCGTGATGGTAGTGTCCCGCACCGTGGCAAACAGAGGAATAATCGTCTCGAAATCGTCCTCCTTGACCGCCTCGAGTTCCTCGTTTGTGAAGCCGTGTGCTTTCTGGAAGCCGTGAAGGTGTTCTGTGACAGCTTCCATAGACAGACCGAGGTTGTTGATGAGAAGCTGGAAAAATTTCATGGGCACATCACCCTGTTTGCCCAGCAGCTCGGACACCTGATCTGGTGTGAGGTATTCCAGCTCGACAGCGATGTCACCGAAGCGGCGGTCCTGTAAGGTCTGCTGATGGTTGATCTCCTCAGCCTGCGCCTCTGTCAGCAGTCCCTCAGCGATGGCAATCGTGCCCAGCTTGACGCGCGTTTTCTGGATTTCCTCCTGAAATGTGTCCCTCTGCTCGATTGTGATCACGGATTGTCCGACCAAATAGTTACTAAATAGTTGTATAAACATAGTAATCGCACCTCTCTGTCATGTATTTGACTAATTTGATACTTCTATTTTATAAAATTATTGAAAATATAACAACTATAAATTTGAAAAAAATCGAAAATTTGGGAAATGTTACAAATTTTTGGACTTTTTACTATAAATATGGTATGATAGACAAAATTAATTATGGGAGGATTTGCAATGAGTGAACAAAATTATGACCATCAGATGAAAAAACTGCGCAGGGACCTTGCTTTTACCAGAGGGGTGTGCATCATTACTTCAATTTTAACACTTCTTTTACTCTGTGGAGGAGGCTATCTGTTTCTGCGAATGCAGGGTATTTTGGAGAATGTACAGCCTATTTTGGAGCAGGCGGCGGAAGTGGATATCGAGAATGTCAATGAGACTCTCTGGCAGCTCAGGACGATGCTGGATACTGTCGATCTGGACCATGCGGTAGAGACGATGGAGCAGGCAGTGGCAGCGCTGGATGAACTGGACATCGACGCGCTCAACAGCGCAATCGAGGGACTTGACACGACAGAGCTCTCCGAGGCGCTGGGGAACCTGAATGACGCAGTGGAGTCCCTTCAGCGCGTGGAGGCTTCGATTGGGGCTGTATTTGGCAGATGAGATGATAAGAGACAGTATGATTCGTCTAAAATATAAAAACGGAGGCGTAATACAATGCTGAAAAACTTTCTCACGGAATACAATACAAAGCTTGTCACGCCCGAGGAGGCAGTGCGCGTGGTGAAGAGCGGCGACTGGATTGATTATACAAGCTGTCTTGGCAAGCCGGTGCTCTTAGACAGGGCACTGGCAAAGCGAAGAGATGATTTGTATGACGTCAAGATTCGCGGGAATCTGATATCAGGTCCCATTGAGATTGCAGAGTGCGATGAGACACAGGCGCATTTTACGTACCATAGCTGGCATTGTTCCTCCTATGAGAGAAAGCTCTGCGACCGGGGGCTGTGTTACTATATTCCAATGGTGTTTCACAATAATGCTGCCTACTATGAATATTTTCTAAAAGTCAACGTCGCGATGGTCAGTGTCTCGCCGATGGATAAGCACGGGTATTTTAATTTTTCGGTCAATACGGGTGTCGCAGCGCCGATTACGCGCATGGCTGAGCTTTTGATCGTCGAAGTGAATGAGCATCTGCCCAAAGTGCATGGCGGCTATGACGAGTGTATCCATATTTCTGACGTGGATTATATCGTGGAGGGGGAACATGAACCGTTTGCGGGCAGCAAAGCGATTGTGCCGACGGAAATTGACAGAAGGATTGCGGAGAAGCTTCTGCCCTATCTTGTAGATGGTGCGACGTTGCAGCTTGGAATTGGCAGTATGCCGAATGCGCTGGGAGAACTGATTGCAGAGTCCGATCTCAAGGATTTGGGCATGCACACAGAGCTTTGTTCCGATGCGTATCTGAGTATGTACAAAGCAGGAAAGCTCACCAACAAAAGAAAAAATATTGACAAGGGCAAAGGGGTGTTTGGCTGTGCCATTGGCTCGCCGGAGCTGTATGAATGGGTGGACGACAATCACGGCATCGCGGCGTATCCGCTGGAGTATGTCAACAGACCGAGCGTGATTGCCCAGATTGACAATATGGTTTCTATTAACAGTTGTGTCTCTGTGGATTTGTATGGTCAGGTGGCGGCGGAAAGTTCTGGCTCCAGACAGATCAGCGGCACGGGCGGACAGCTTGATTTTCTCATAGGCGCTTCTGCCTCCAGAGGCGGCAAAGCCTTTATCTGTATGAGCTCTGTGTATAAAGATAAGGAAGGCGTGTATCATTCCCGTATCCGTCCGCAGTTTGACGGGGATATCATCACCTCACCGAGAAGCCAGGTCTACTTTCTGGCGACAGAGTACGGCGTGATCAATCTTGAAGGGCGTTCCACATGGGAGCGGGCGGAGGGGCTGATCTCCATCGCGCACCCCGATTTTCGCGAGAGGCTAATCGAGGAGGCGGACAAACGCAAAATTTGGCGGCGGTCGAACCGGCGGTAAAATAATAAAAGAAAGAGATTGAAAAATAATGTCAGACGATTTCACAACCACTACGCTTCATGGCAGGACATGCCACCTCTATCAGCAGAACACTGCGCATACTTTTCCACGGCTTCCAGTGTTTTATTGGGGAATCAGCAGGGGAAATAAAGATGCTGTAATGACAGTTGTGTCATATTTAAAGACACATCAGCCCAAAGCCGGCTTTTTACTGGCAGCGTATGAGTCTGAAAGCTGGAATGATGATTTCTCGCCGTGGGCGGCGCAGGCAGTCTTTGGGACAGAAGCCTTTGGCGGGAAGGGGGAGGATACCTTCGAGTGGCTCACCGCGTGCTGTATGCCATTCGTTGAGCGGGGGATGTGCGAAATTGCCCGTTTTCCGGTCGGATATTCTCTTGCAGGGCTTTTTAGTCTATGGGTATACTGTAAATGCGAATTGTTTGCAGGAGTGGTCAGTTGTTCCGCCTCCTTGTGGTATGAGGGCTGGCTGGAGTATGTGCAGAAACAGTCCATGAAAGTCCGCGAAAACAAGAGTATGTATCATTACATGAGCCTTGGCGACAAGGAGCATCAGACGAAAAATAAGCGGATGGCAGCCGTGAGGGACTGTACCAAAGAAACGTATGCGCTGCTCTGCGGGCATCAGCCGCATCAAAGAGATATTTTGGAGTGGAACCATGGCGGGCATTTCGCGGAACCGGATTTGCGGATTGCAAAAGGAATTGATTGGATTTTGAGACAGTTTGAGGTATAATAAAAGCAGCGTAGAAATGAATTGAAGGAGGAATTAACAATGAATATCCCAAGCAGCGAGAGACTGGAAAAGGTTTACGGAGAAAGTGTAGAGAGTGCGGCGCGTTTGAAAGCGCTGGCAGAGCAGTTTCAAGAAAAGTATGGACATGACGAGGCAGCGTTTTTTACCGCGCCGGGCAGGACGGAGATCATCGGAAATCACACAGACCATAACGGCGGCAAGGTGATTGCAGGCAGCATTGACTTGGATACGGTCGGTGCGGCATTTCCCAATAACAGCAATGTGATTCACATTACAAGTGAGGGCTATAGTCAGGAAATCGTTGTGGACATTGATGCGCTTGACAGCATTGCCAAGGGCGGCGGGACTGTGGCGCTGCTTGCGGGTATGGTAGAAGGCGCGCAGAAGTTTGGCTTTCAGGTTGGCGGATTTGATGCCTGTGTGTCTACGAACGTGATTGCAGCGGCAGGCGTCAGCTCGTCCGCTTCGTTTGAGATGCTGGTGTGCACGATTGTCAACCATTTCTTTAACGATGGGGCGATGAGCTGTGCGGATTATGCCAAGATTGGCAAATACTCTGAGAATGTGTACTGGAATAAGGCTTCGGGCATGATGGACCAGATGGCATGTGCAGTGGGCGGCCCTGTGCTGTTTGATTTTGCAAACGGAAGCCAGCCGGAGTACAAGCCGCTCTCATTTTCTTTTGAGAAAAAAGGATACCGCCTTGTCATCGTAAACACTGGCAAAGGACATGCGGATTTGAGCGAGGAGTACTCAGGGATTCCAAATGAGATGAAGGAAGCGGCAAAAGTACTCGGTGTGGAGTTGCTGTGCGAGACAAATCTTGACAGCCTGCTTGCACATGTCAATGAGATTCCCAATGACAGGGCAGTGCTGCGCGCGATTCATTTCTTTGAGGAGAACAGAAGGGTCGATGAGATGGCTGCGGCAATTGGGAAAGAGGACATTGATACAGTGCTGAAGCTCGTGAAGGAGTCTGGCACTTCCTCGTGGGAGCTGTTGCAGAACTGTTATTCGTTACAGGACTGCAAAGAGCAGAAGATCACAAGGACACTGGCGCTCACAGACCTGTTTTTAAGGGGAATCGGCGATGGTGTATGCCGTGTGCACGGCGGCGGCTTTGCGGGCGTGATCATGTGTCTGGTGCCGCTTGCGGAGGCGGACAACTATGTGCGTTACATAGCGCAGTTCGTAGGGGAGAGCAATGTATATCCAATGAATATCAGGGCAGTAGGGGCAGTCAGAATTTAACTTCGCTGCGTTCATTTATGGGATAAGCCGTCAGGCTTATCCCTTTTGACATTTTACATTGCAATTTATACTATAGTTTTGTATAATTATAAATGTTCAGTACATGATTATGCATATGTTTCGGGGAGGCATACACTACACAAGAAGGATGGGGGACACATGAACTGTAGATTGGGTTTATATCGTAAATATATGTTGTTTTTGATGCTGGGTATGTTTCTTAGCTGCCTGTTTTTTGAACAGACAATGCAGACCGTCCATGCAGAGGAGACAAGGTTTGAGGTTGAGGCGAGGCTGCTGCCGTCGGACGGGGGTACCTATGATATTCAGCTAACCATTGAGAACTGCGGTGAGGACTGGGAAGGAGTCGTGCAATTGCTGGTAAACGGCGATCCGGGTAAGGATATTTATGACTGTGCGTATGATGTACAGATTTCACTTCCGCAAGACAGCATCAAACAGTTTGTGACCCACATACCCAAGAAAAGCATTGAATACATTGAGTATCCAGTCAAAGTAGTATTTTGGGATAATAAGAAGCAGAAAACAGAGGAGAGGCAGTTAAACCGGCTTTTGACAGATGGAGCCAGTGTGCTGTCTATGGGGATTCTAAGTGATGCGTATCCGGCGCTGACCTATCTGGATATGGGCGGAAGAGAGCTGGCTTTTGAGCGGTCGTACTTTCCAGTGAAGTTAAAACAGCTCAATCGTGACACGCTTGCAGACGAACTTGGCAATCTTACGTTTTTGGTAATAGATAAATATAATACTTCGGCTTTGCCATATGACACGGTGAATGCGGTTGAACAGTGGATTGACCACGGAGGCATTCTGCTTGTTGGGACTGGCAGTTATGCAGAGGATACGCTAAAAGGGCTTCGGTATCTGAAAATGGACGTCACAAAAATAAACAATCCCGGGGAGAACAAAAGTATACAGGCGTATAATCTGAACCTGTACAAACTTCCTGTTGCAGAGCTCAATGACCGCACAGGCATGTATCAGCTTCATACCAGACCCCATGCATTTGTAAATAATTGGGGAGACGGCGCGGTAGGGATTGTGCCTTACGCACTGTCAGAGCTTGGCAAGCTGGATACATCTGCATATCGGAATGGCAGTACGAGGGAGGATTTTACCGAGATGCTTCTCGACGAGGTGAGCAAAGCAGCAAATTCACGGTTTAGAAAATCAGAGGAATATAATCTGGCAGCGAAAACCTCCTACATTTTTAACCTAAGCTTTAATATGTTTGGGAACAGCAATGAACAACTCCATTTTGGCCTGCTGGGAATGCTCGTTGCTGCCTATGTCATCTTTGTGGGACCAGTGCTGTATACGATATTGAAGTACGCTGACAAAAGAGACTATTACTGGTTTGCGGTGCCTGCCGCGACACTGGCAGGTATTGTAATGATTTATTTTGCGGGAAGAGGCTTTGAGGTAGGTGATACAAAAGTATATTCCATGTCTGTCAGAAATCTCGACGAACAGGAGTATCTTACTTATCTGCGCTGCTATGATGCCAAACACCGGGAATGGTCGCTGCCGCTTTCAGAGCAGTATGCCTCCGTAGGGCCGCTGGTGGGGATTTACTACGATAACAGCTACAAGGAAAGCTACTACCATCATATACGGCAGGAGGGGGACAGGCTGATGTTTGGCATGGTGCCCAATGCCAGCTTTGAGGAAGGCTTTTTTGTGGCAGAGGGTGCCAAACAGACAGAAGGCGGCACGATTCAAAGTGAAGTAAACTATGGAGAACATGGCATCTATGGAACCGTAACCAATGAGACCGCGTGGGATTTTGCGTATTTTGCGGTCATATATGATGACACGCTGTATATTTATAAAGATTTGCCATCAGGGGAAAGCTGCGAGCTTGGTGAAACCAAGAAGGCCTTTAGCGGAATTGGATATACAGAAGAACCCGGCGCTGTTTATCTGGAAAACTTTTTGGGAGAACTCTATGACCAGAATCAAAAAAAAGATTTGGATACTATTGCAGCGTTGGGGGCTGCGGTTGAGATGGTGTATTCAGATAAAAACCGCTATAAAACCACAGTGATCGGCGTGACAGAGGACTGGGACAAGGCTGTGGACGGCAACTGTAATGAGACGGCAGTTGGGTGCGTGTATGTGATTCGATAAAGGGGGAAAACGATGCTGTATATCAATAATCTGACGAAAAAATATGGCGCTTTCACGGCAGTCAGACAGTTGTCCTTACATATTCCAGAGGGGGATTTATTTGGCTTTGTAGGGCCAAACGGCGCGGGCAAGACAACAACAATCCGCATGGTCTGCGGGCTGTTAAGAGCGACCAGCGGTTCGATCAAAATCGGGAATATCAAAGGTGCTGTGGGGAGTAAGGAAATGAAGCGCATGATTGGTTATGTGCCGGATTTTTTCGGGGTTTATGATAACTTGAAGGTGCGTGAATACATGGATATGTACGGTTCGATGTATGGCATGTATGCGAGGGAGACCGCGAAGCTGGCAGACGATTTGTTAGAGCTGGTCAATCTCTCTGACAAGAAGGAGGTCTATGTGGACACGCTCTCGCGCGGAATGAAACAGCGGCTGTGCGTGGCGAGGGCATTACTCCACAATCCCAAACTTTTGCTGCTAGATGAGCCCAGCTCTGGTCTGGATCCGAGAGCGCGGGTGGAGATGAAAGAGCTGTTGAAAAATCTTCATTCAATGGGAAAAACAATTTTGATCAGCTCTCATATTCTCTCTGAACTTTCGGAGATGTGCACCAGTATTGGGATTATGAATCATGGACAGCTCATCACAGCCGGGCGCATCGAGGAGATTATGTACCAGCTCTCGGGCGGAAAGAGGATTCATATACAGATTTCATCAGAGATGGAAACGGCAGTGCGTATATTGAAGGAACATGCGGGCGTTGTGCTGGAGTCTGTCATGGAAAATGAAGTGATTATCACGAACAGCGGTACAGATGAGGAGATCAGTGCCCTGATTGGCGCACTGCTTCAAAATAAGGTTATTTTGACAGGCTTTTACAAGGAGGAGGGAAATCTCGAGTCCTTGTTTATGCAGTTGACAGGAGGAGGTGAACCGTCATGAGAGTACAGTTGAATCCGATCGTCAAGAAGGATTTGCAGGTGACGGCGCGCAGTATGCGGTTTAGCTGGGGATTATTTGCCTATGAGGCAGTGGTTGCGCTGGCATTTTTGCTGGGGCTCAGCTCCATACAGTCGAGCGTTGACGGCTATTACGGCGATGGGAATATCTATCAGGAGTTGATAAATTTGTTTCCTGTGCTGGCAATCGCACAGGTATGTATTGTTTCACTGATTGTACCGGTTATGACAGCTTCCTCCATCTCAGGAGAGAAGGAACGCCAGACCTTTGATATCATGATGACAACCTGCATGTCACCCTTGTCCATTGTGTTTGGTAAGGTGTCCTCCGCAGTGCTTCGCGTGCTGTTTTATGTGATGGGCAGTCTGCCCGTTATGGCGTTGTCGTTTGTGGTGGGCGGGCTAAGCTGGAGTGTCCTGTTTTACTTTGTGCTTGCAGTCATTGTTTTGTCAGTCTTTGCAGGGAGTATCGGAATCTTGTGTTCGTCTCTTTGCAGACGCTCAATCTCCGCGGTAATCCTGACTTTTGTGATGTATTTTGTTCTAAATATCCTGACCTTTTGTCCGCTTTTTGTGTACCTGTTTGGGAGCTGGGAGGAAGAAAGCATGGGAGAATGCCTGCTGCCCTTGCTGTTTAATCCGAATGTGTTTTTCGAGGAATTTTTTATGCAGGTTATGACGGGTGAATCTATACTGGGAAGTACAGGAGAGTCAAACTTTATTAAAACCGAAGTGGGCTATTTGACGTATTGTTTTACCTATGGGAAAGTGTGGGTATTCCTGTCCGCAGGATGCATTTTGCTGCTGGCGTTTCTGTTTATGCTGATTGCGGCGTGGCGGATTGATCCGCTGAGCGCAGCTGCTGAGAGAAAGCCGGCGAAGAAGAAAAGCAAATAAATTTTTATGATGCAGAAAATGGAGGAAGTATGGAACAGAGAGCGTTTGTGAAGATGATTCACGCCTTTCAGCGGAGAATGAATATCGCATCGGTGCTGCAAAAGTCCATTGCGGCGCTATGTATCGGCGCGGCTGCTGGCATTTTGTTTCAAGCCGCCGCGCTGGTGGTTCCGTTTTATTATGCCAGTCTCTATTCAGGTCTGGTGCTGGCTCTTTCGCTTTTGACTGCGCTGGTGCTGGCTTACGTGAAGCGGATTTCGCCAGAGCAGGCTGCGCTGGCGATGGACAGTTTTGGCTTTGATGAGCGGATTATCACGGCATATGAGTGTCTGGGGCAGGAGAGCGTGCTGGTCAGGCTCCAGCGGGAGGACGCCATGAACCAGTTGGCGGAGCATCAGGACAGAATCAGGCTGGCGCTGCTGCCGTCATGGAAAAAGCCTGTGCTGCTGCTTGGATTTCTTGCGGTGATGTCAGGGCTTGCGCTTCTTCCGTCTGCGGTGAAGGAACGTGCCAGAGAACTTCATGAGGTCAGGAAGGAAGCAAGGGAACAGATGAAAGAACTTGATGAGCTTGCCAGTTCAATTGACAAGCTTGCGCAGGAGGAGATTTCCCAAGAACAAAAAAATACATTGCAGGAGATGCTGGGGAGTCTGGAGGCTTCACGGACAGAGTTTGAGCAGGCAGACTCTGCAAAACTACTCTCTGCCGCAACGAATAAGCTCGAATATAAATACGCAATGATGGGCAGTGAGCTGGAAGAATTTGCAAAACGGCTGCGCGATGGCGTGGCGGCTTCACCGATGACGGCAGAGTCCATGCAGGTGCTGGCAGAGAGAATGCAGGAACTGGGCGGTATGCAGCTTGCCAAAGGAACTGGTGCGCAGACAGGCTCCAATCAACAGGGGCAGAGCGGCAGTCAAAACGGACAAGGCAGCAGTGGAAGTCAGGCTGGACAAAACGGTAATGGAAGCCAAAACGGACAAAATGGCAGTGGAAGCCAGACAGGGCAGAGCGGAAATCAAATGAGTGATCATTCTAAAGGCAGTGGCAGGGGAGTCGGGAGTGACAGTATACCGCATGATTATGTCAGTGTCCCAAATGACATAGCTGACAGTGGAAATCTTACAGGAAATGTTGCAAATCACGAGGCTTCTGAATATTTCCGTGCCCAGAACGGACTTGGGTGGGAGGGAGAACACACGACATATGAGTCGGTGCTTGGAAGTTATGAGCAGAAGGCGTATGAGGGGATTGCCGCGGGGCAGTATCCAAGCAACATGGAGGAAGTGATCAAGGAGTATTTTTCGAGTTTTAACCAGTGATTGTAAAATATTTGACTTTATATTTGATTTTTAATAGGAGAGAGGGATATGGACATGTTAGATCAGAATCTGCTGCAAAATCCGGGGTATGTAGCGCAGCGGATTGCAGCCTGTGAGCTGGAAATTCAAAAGGGAATGATCGGCCAGCACGAGATTATCCGTCAGGTGATGATTGCCATGCTGACAGGGGGAAATGTACTGCTGGAGGGAATGCCGGGACTGGGCAAGACAAGGCTTGTCAGCACGATCGCAAAGGTTTTTGAGCTGTCGTTCAAACGCATTCAGTTTACGCCGGATTTGATGCCAAGTGATGTGACGGGCACGAATATTATTATCAAAAATGAGCGGGGAAGTGCATTTTCCTTTGAGCGGGGGCCGATATTTGCCAATTTGGTACTGGCAGATGAAATCAACCGTGCCACGCCCAAAACACAATCCGCGCTGCTTGAGGCGATGCAGGAGCATACTGTGACTGTCGGAAATGAAAGCCACGCACTCGCAGAACCCTTTTTTGTGCTTGCGACACAGAATCCAATAGAAAATGAAGGAACGTATCTCTTGCCGGAGGCACAGCTTGACCGTTTTATGTTCAAAATTCTGGTTCGATTTCCCTCGAAGAAGGAGTTGAGGGGAATTGTGGAGCTGACAGAGGGGGTACAGCCGCCACCGCTTCAAAGACAGTTTGACGGCGCAGGGCTTCTGGCGGCGCGTGCGCTGGTGGGGCAGATTCCTGTAGCAGATGCGGTGATGGATTATCTGCTGGAGATTGTGATGGCGACACATGCGCCCAATCCTTATATCCGGGAAGGCGCAAGCCCGAGAGCGGCGCAGGCGATGATACGCGCAGCGCGGGCGAAGGCATTTCTGGAGGGGCGTTTTAACGTCTCTTTTCAAGATGTGAAGGAGACTGCCTATCCCGTGCTGCGCCACCGCATTATACCAAGTTTTGACGCGATCAGCGAGGGTGTCAGCGAGGATGCGATTATTCAGGGAATTTTGGAGGACAGAAAAGTATGATGGAGATGATGCTGAATGCAGCTTTTTTTGACAGGCTTTCAAGGCTGCGGCTGGCGATGGGCGGCAAGTCCTCCATGAATATGACAGGAAACCGCAAATCCATGCAGAAGGGTTCTTCGACGGAGTTTTCTGATTTCCGGGAATATATGCCGGGCGATGATCTGCGGCGCATTGACTGGAATGCCTATGGGCGCTTGGACCGGCTGTACGTGAAGGAGTACATGGAGGAGAAGGAAACTGTTGTTTCGATTTTGATAGACACCAGCGCATCTATGCGGTATGGCGCAAAGAGTAAGAGCGCGCTTGCCTGTATGCTGGCTGCGGCGCTCGCCTGCATGGGTCTCAATAACATGGACCGTGTAGTGCTCTATGACATGCAGAATATGCAGACGTCTTTTGTGGCTGGCGGGGGAAAGAGGGCACTGCCGAGACTGGCAGGTTTTTTGTCAGGTCTTACATTTGAGGGGCGCGTGGAGCTCACAGAGGCAGTCAGGAGACTTCCGGCAAAGGGGGCAGGCATGACCATCATTCTAAGCGATTTTTTGCAGGATATATTTTTGGAGCCAAAGGCGGAGGCGCTGGGTAACATGCTGCGTTTTCTGAATTACAGAAAACAAAATCCAGTGCTTTTGCAGGTGCTGGCAGGTGAGGAGTTGTCAGTGGAACTGACAGGCACCAAAAACCTGATTGACATGGAGGAGAACAGCGCCCTGCGTCTGACGCTGGACGCTGCGAGTATACGGGTATATCAAGCTGCACTTGGGGAATTTCTGTCGTCTTTGCGGCGCATGTGTGCGAAGGCAGGCGCGTTTTATGCGGTGTGCAGCACAGAGACAGCGATTGATCAGTTGATTTTTGAGGATTTAAGGAAATTATATGATATTTGAGAGCTTATGGCCGTTATTGTTTCTGGCAGCAGTGCCTGTCATCATTATTTTGTATCTGCTCAAGCCAAAGGGGGAGGACTATCTGATCTCCTCCAATCTTCTCTGGAAAGAGCTGTTAAAAAATGAGCAGTCGCGAACCTTTTTGGAGAAATTTGTCCACAATATTCTGATGTATCTGCAAATCTTGATTACTGTGCTGCTGGTGATTGCGCTGATGTCACCATTTATCAAGGTGGACGGACAGCGCGGCGGGCGCAAAATACTGCTGCTGGACACTAGCGGCAGTATGCAGCATGTCAGCGATACGGGAAAGAGCCGCATGGAGGAGGCAGTCAGCTACGCTTGCGACATCGTGCGAAATTCAGAGAATACGAAATTTTCCATTGTGACGACAGATGCAGCGGGGGTGAAGCTGCTGGCAGTTGATCTCACGGATACAGACAGTCTGGTGGAGACATTGCAGCGGCTTGAATGCAGTGATGGCGGCGGAACGCTGGTGCAGGCACAAAATGTCCTTGACACGCTGATGGGAGATACCGCACAGGAGGCGGCAGCGCTGATTGTCTGCACAGACGGCGAGGGTGCAGACGGGTTTGAGAAGCTGCAAAGCACTGGCGGAAAAGAGCTTTTTGTGGCAGGCGCTCCGTCCGCAAATATTGCCAACGAGTACACCGCATATACCAGACGGGAGGACGAGCTGTACGACGTGATGGTGAGCGTGGCAAATTACAGTGATGAGGAGGTTTCGTTCGAGGTCAGCCTGTATGATGAAAATAGTGCTGATGAAAAGCTGGTCGCATTGAAGCAACTGCACTTAATGCCATCGGAGAGCACATTCTGTCTCTTTGAGGCGGTGGAATGGCAGGGGCAGGTGCTCAGCAGCCGTCTGGGCAGTATTTCCTTTTCGGGAGGCGCCAGAGACAGCCTTTTGCGGGATAACATCTCACAGGCGGTAAAAGGGAAGAAACAGCAGCTTCACGGGCTGCTTGTCGGAGAGGGAAACACGTTTCTTGAAAAGGCGTATCTTGCTGTGACAGGAGAAAGCATTGCGAAGTCAGCGTCGGATGACGCGCTGATGCGTACACCTTTACAGGAAATGGGATATAATGCAGTAATTTACGATGCAGGGACAAAACCTCAGCCAGCGGCGTCAAACCGGCTGGTATTTGGCGCGCTGGGAGGAAGCGTGACAGAGACGCTCGAAAATGTAATACTGGAAGTAACGGACTGTGATTTGGCAGCGGGGCTGTCTGGCTTTACCGTTGGCGTGAATACTGCATACTGCTTTGACTTGCCGGAGGGGGCGCAGTGTTTTCTGGAACATGATGGACGCTGTGCAGGGTATTATAGGGAGGCGGACGGAATCCGTGAAATCGTGGTGGGATTTGATATCCGTGAATCAGACTTTCCCCTGCGGGCGGAGTTTCCTGTATTTCTTGCCAATGCGATGAACTATCTCACAGATACATCATGGCTTTCCTCAACGGTTTGTTATGCGGGCGAGGAGATCTTGCTGCAGCCGTGGGCAGAGCTCGACAGAACCCAGTTTGACAGCCGGCCTTCCAAAGCGGGCGTTTACAGCATCGGCAAGGAAAACAGTCAAGAGTCTTATGTGGTGCGCTTTCAGACGGCTACAGAGTCCGATGGCAGGAAGGAAGCAGAATCTGTGAGCGGCACAGGCGGACTTGGGCTTCAGAAGGTCAAGCGGACACTTAGAACACTCTTTTTGATTATTGTGCTGGCGCTGCTGGTTTTAGAGTGGGTGGTCTATGTGCGCCAGATGCGCTATCGTGGAAGATTTTATCTGGCAGTGAGAGGCTGTTTGGTATTCTGTATTTTTCTTGCATTGTCCGGAGTACGTTTATACAAGGGAAGCAGCCAGACCGCCACGGTGTTTGTGGTGGATTATTCCAACAGTAATGAGGCACACATTGGGGAGATGGAGGAGTATCTGGCGGAGGCTGTCAGCCATATGCCTGCTGGAAATGTCTATGGGATTGTGACATTTGGAAAAAATACGCTGGTCGAGCAGTTTTTGACAAGTGAGAAGCATTATGCCGGGCTGATGACAGTGCCGGAGAAAACGGCGACAAATTTTGAGGAGGCCGTGTCGAAGGCGCTGATGATGATTCCGGCGGAGTACAGCAAGCGCCTTGTAGTGCTCACAGACGGCAAAGAGACAAGAGGAGACATTCGCAATATGGCACAGGCGCTGACGGCAAGCCGGGCAGAGTTTCTGACGCTGCTGTTTTCGCAGGAGGAAAAGCCAGACGCCTATATTGACAGCGTAGTTTTGCCGTCGTACCTTTATCCCGGTGACAAGTATTCGATCACGGTGCTGGTGGAGAGCAATTTTGACACGGAGGCAGTTCTTGCGCTCTATGATGGGAGCAGGCAGACAGCGGCGAATAACGTGCATCTGAACAAGGGGCGCAACCGTTTTGTGTTCAGCGCGCAGGTGAATGCAGAGGCTGGAAGAAATTCTATGGAAACGCTCCGTGTACAGGTGCAGGCGCAGGGCGATACCTGCGCGGAGAATGATTCTTATAACGCGTATTCCATCGTGGAGATGCCGCCCAGTGTGCTGGTGATCTCAGGACAGGAGAGCGATACATCAGGCTTTGCGTCTGTATTAAATGCGGCAGGATGCAATTACAGCATGGTTTCGGCGCTGAATGCCCCCAATGAGATCAATGCCATGCTGGAATACAAGGCGATGATATTGGTGGACACTTATATTGATGAGCTGCCGGACGGGTTTCTGGCAAATCTGGAAACCTATGTAAAGGATTACGGCTGTGGTTTTGTCTGCTGTGGCGGAGAAAACAGCTATGCGCTGGGCGGATACCGCGATACCGTGCTCGAGACGGTGCTTCCAGTAGAGATGCAGCTTAGGAGCTTTAATGAGATTCCTTCAATGGCGATGGTCATGGTAATTGACCGTTCTGGCAGCATGAGCAGCTCTGTAGATGGCAGACGGCTCACCAATCTGGACATGGCAGTCCGCGCCGCAGAGGTGGCAGTTGACAATCTGGGCGATTCGGACTACGTGGGCATCTTAACATTCGATGACTGGTATCAATGGCAGACAGCGCTTCGGCAGGCAGACGATAAGCAGGCAATCAAGGACCAGCTTTGGCAGATTGAGGAGGGCGGCGGCACGACGATCAAACCTGCACTTAGGGAGGCTTATAACGTTCTTTCAAATAATCCTGCATCTGTCAGACATGTTGTGCTCTTGACTGACGGAATGGGTGAAACGAAAGATTACTCGGATATTATCAGCGATTACGCAGGCAGCGGCATCACACTTTCCACTGTGGCAGTGGGCGAGGGCGCAGACCAAAAAACGCTTGAGCAGTTGGCTGACATGTGCGGCGGCAGGTATTATTATTCGGATAGTTCCAGTGATATTCCGCGGATTTTTGCACAGGAGGTCTTTCTGGGCAGTGACAGCTATATTCAAAATGGAGTATTTTCACTGGCGGTACAGGGTGGACATGAGCTGACGGCAAACCTTTTTGCAGACGGCTGGCCAGCATTGTATGGATATGTTGCCGCGACGCCAAAAACTGCCTCAAATCCGGTGATTGTTTCCGGTGAAAAAGGGGACCCGCTTCTCACTGTATGGCAGTATGGGCTGGGGAGGAGCGCCGCATGGAACAGCGATGTCACAGGGGAGTGGAGCGGCGCCTTTGCAGGACAGGAGGACTATGTACAGCTCTGGAAACGCATCGTGGATTATACCACTGGAAACACGAATTTAGGTGAGGACCGCGTGGAGGTGGTGACAGCGGGAGACCAGACAGAGATTTTATATCGGACAGAGGATTTTGACAGCGGGACAGAAATCATGGTGACAGTCATAAATCCCAGCGAAGAAAAGACGGAGGAGAGGCTGCGTGCATCGGCGCCGGGAAGTTATAGCGCGAAGATTTCCACACCACAGGCGGGCTTGTATCATTTTAATATATGCCGCACAAAGGGCGGCGAAATCCAGAACTATATGACGACTGCCGCTGCGGTACAGTTCTCAGACGAATATAAATTTGATGTGAGCGCAGCGTCTTATTTAAAATTCGCAGAACAGTATGGCAGGCTGCTCACCGGGAAAGAGAAGCTCTGGACACGAATCGCGGCAGGTGAGAGAGCGGGCTATCCGCTGACAAACTGGCTGCTGGCGTTTGCGCTCGTGCTGTTTCTGGCAGATGTGGCGATGCGCCGGCTTCAGTATGTGCCAAAACGGCTGCCGTTCCCAGCGGCTGTCAGGCACATAAAAGAACAGAAGATGCCTGTAAATACAGATTATGAGACACCAAGCGGCAATATGTCAGGCACAGCACAGAGACAGACTGTTAGAAACGCAGTGACACAGAAAAAGAAACGCAGACAGTCTCGGGAACAAAATACACTGGATACCTCGCAGCTTCTAAAGAAACGGGAGGAGCGCAATCAGCCAGTTCAAAAAACAGAGGAATAAAAGATGGAGCAGTTTAAAGCAATTGGATACTATAACTGCATCTGGCGAAGTTTAATGAGTTTAGCCTAATTGCATATAAAGCAATATTTATTATTTTTATGAAAGGATTTGAGTCTGTCTTTCGTATATTGAGTGAAAACAAAATAAGGGGCTGGCGGTTTAGCAGCCCCTTTCTACATTCTTTGAGCTGTTCTTTGTTTTCTCTGTATCTGGCACGTATATTCTGGCGGATTTTTTCTTTAAAGGCATCGGAGAGGCGCAGGATTACCTCGTCCTCAGTATCATTTTCACCATTGTAAAATACGATGAGCTTTGCTGTTCATACAATTCCACGGATTTGTACAGAATCACGGTTTCCGATGCAAGGATATGACGAGCCAGCACCTGAGGTGTAAAGTCTTAATAAATTTGTGAAAAACACTTGACTTCAAAATCTTACTGTTGTAATATTATTCCAACAAATCTTACAAATGTAATAGTTAAAACAGCACAGCAGGCAGGGAGTGATAAAATTATGATATTTTTGCAAAAAATCCAATTGCACAAGAGGACTTTCCAAAGCATAAAAAATAGTGAAAAAGCCAGCACATCTGTCAGAGTTGGTATACTGCAAGTGGTCTTTGCAGCGCTTTTGGTGTTATTATTCTGCCGCTTGTGGGATTTACAGATCGTAAACGGTGAGAAATATGTCCAAGACTATGAACTCAAAATTACCAGAACAATCAGGGACAAGAATACGCGGGGCACGATATATGACTGTAACGGTGAGATTCTGGCGTATAATGAGCTGGCTTACAAGATTACGATGACCGACGAGGGGGTCTACGCCTCAAACCGCGAGCGCCAGCTAATGCTCAACAGCATCATTTACCGTGTTGTAAGAAAGCTGGAAGAAAACCATGAAACCATCAACAATGGCTTAAAAATCGCGGCAGGTGCGGACAGTCATTATATATATACGGTATCAGGCGCTGCACTTGCCAGATTTAAGGCTGATATTTTTGGCAAGGCAAATCCGGAGGACATGACGCCCAAGCAGCGGGAAATGAGTGCAGATGCATTGGTGGAGTATCTTTCGTCCAATACAAAGTTTGGACTGTACGGAGAGGGCAGACAGGCATATACTGAAGAAGAGCTGCAAAACTATCAGCTAACCGGTTCATATACCGCAGGGGAAGTTTTGGCGATACTTGGAATCCGCTACATGCTTTCGCTGAATGACTATAAAAAATATGTGCCTGTCATTGTAGCAGAGGACGTGAAGGAACAAACCGCGGCGTATATTCTGGAAAACAGCGTTTCACTGACAGGCGTTGGCCTCAGCGAGGATTGGAAACGGGTTTACACAGGCGGCGAGGCATTTTCACATATTCTGGGGTATACTGGAAAGATTTCATCAGATGAGCTGGAACAGTACGCAAGTTCGGATAAAAAATATACAGCGGCTTCCGTTGTCGGCAAGGCGGGCATTGAACAATATCTTGAGAGCCATTTGCAGGGAACGGACGGAGAGCGGCAGATTACCGTCAATAACCGCGGGAAAATCGTCGGTGAGGAGACTGTGCTTCAGGAGACTGTGAGCGGCAGGGATGTATATCTCTCCATTGACAAAAACCTGCAGACGGTGATTTATCGTATTCTTGAGCAAGAGCTTGCGGGGATTCTTGCCAGCAAGCTGCTCAACGCAAAACGTTTTGACACGTCCCGTATTTCGGATTCCTCCCAGATTCGCATTCCAGTCTACGATGTATATCTGGCGCTGATTGAGAATCATGTCATTCGTCTGGAAGCCTTTTGGCAGCCGGATGCGACCAGCTTGGAACAAAGCATGGCGGCAGCGCTGGACGCCAAACGAAAGGAGGTGCAGCAGGCATTGTCGGAAGCACTGTTTCAGGAGACAATGCGGTTTGACCAGTTCTCGGAGGAGATGCAGGCGTATCTGTCTTATATTGTGCAAAAGACGGGGATTATAAAAGAAGATGCGGTTTATCAGATATGGGAAAAACGAAAGGACACCAGTGTCAAAGCACTTTTTATGCGCGCAATTGAAAAGGGCTGGACAGAGACTGGGCTTGTGGATTCAGCACCGGGATATTATACAACGCAGGAGATGTATGCGCTGCTGGTGGAGACTGTCTTAAAGCAGTTATCAGAGGATAAGGAATTTGACAAAATACTGTTTCAATGGCTGCTGTTCGAGGACAAGATTACGGGAAAAGATATTTGCAGACTTTTGTATGACCAGAAAATCTTGTCGGAGACAGATGAGGATTATGAGAATTTCATGTCGGGCAGACTGGATGCCTATGGATTCATGAAAAAGAAAATAGAGCATTTGGAGATTACACCGGCACAGCTTGCACTTGAGCCCTGTTCGGCATCGGCGGTTGTGGTGGCACCGCAGACCGGCAAGGTGCTGGCACTTGTATCCTATCCGGGATATGACAATAACCGTCTGGCAAACCAGATGGATTCTGCGTACTACAATCAATTGTTAAGAGATTTATCCCTTCCATTGTATAACCGGGCGACACAGCAGCTAACGGCGCCTGGCTCAACACTAAAGCCAGTCACAATCATTGCAGGATTGCAGGAGGGAGTGATTTCGCCATCTTCGTCTGTGTTCTGCGACGGTGTATTTGACAAGGTAGAGCCAAGTCTGCGCTGCTGGAAGCACTCAGGACACGGCACGGTGGCAAACGCCCCGACCGCATTGCAGTTTTCCTGCAATGACTATATGTGTGAGATTGCCTACCGCATTGGGGAAAAACAGGGAACAGAATACGCGGACAACACGACACTGGCCTGTCTGCAAAAGTACGCGGCACTGTTCTATCTTGACAAAAAGTCTGGGATAGAGCTTACGGAGTCCGAACCGCATGTGACAGACCAATACGGCATTCCCTCGGCAATTGGGCAGGGGACACACAATTATGCGACCGTCCAGCTTGCAAGATATGTGAGCGCCATCGCCGCCAGAGGAGATGTGTTTTCACTCTCTTTGATCAAAGGAATTTCCGGGGCAGACGGTGTGATAAAAGAAAATGACGCTGTGCGGACAGGCAGGGTAGCGCTGCCGGCGGGTGTGTGGGATACTGTCCACACAGGAATGCAGCAGTTTGCGCAGAACAATTCGGTGTTAAAAAATATGGGAATCAGCGTGGCAGGCAAGACAGGGACTGCACAGGAAGCAAAGAACCGCCCGGACCACGCACTATTTGTCGGATATGCGCCTTGTGACCAGCCGCAGATTGCAGTAGCAGTACGAATTGCAAATGGATATGGCTCGTCCAACGCGACAGAAGTGGGCAAAAATATTTTCGAATATTATTTTGATTTAAAGAGCCCAGAAGAACTTTTGACAGGCGAGGCGGTGCAGGCAGATAACACTAGTACAGATTAGAACGGATTCGAATAGATTGGAGGGCAACTGTATATGAAAAGACAATATTTTACTCAAAAGGCGTTATGCTGGATTATGCTGTGCGGGCTGGTTTTGGGCGGCTGCGCCCGCAGTACGGACATAGAGATAGAGAAAAATAAAGAGAATTTGACCAAGGAAATGGAAACAGTACAAGAATCTGAGAGCCTGATACAGACATCACTCGATACAGAAAATGACAATCCAGAGGAGCCAGCAATTACAAACCAGCAGAACAAAACACAAGATATTATTTTAGAAGCTGACTGGTCCGCGTATTTTGGCGAATTGAACGGGGCAGCAGTGATTTATGACGCTGCGGATAGTCAGTACACACTATATAATACAACGCTTGCCACAACACCACGGTCACCATGCTCTACTTTCAAAATTGTCTCGTCCTTGATTGCACTGGAAAACGGTTTTCTTGAACCAGAGGATTCTACGAGGACATGGAGTGGCGAGGTATTCTGGAATCAGGACTGGAATCGTGATATCGGCTTTCAAGATGCCTTCCGCACATCTTGCGTCTGGTATTTCAGGGAATTAATTGATACAGTCGGACAGGAGACCATGCAGTCAGAGCTGAACAGGCTTCACTATGGCAACTGCGATATTTCCGACTGGGAGGGGCGTCTCAACACCAATAACAATCATCGTGCGTTGACGGGCTTTTGGCTTGAATCGTCTCTGCTCATTTCTCCCAAAGAACAGACAGAAGTGATGGCGCGCATTTTTGGGGAGACTTCTGTCTATTCAGAAAAGACAAGGGAGACACTGCGGCAGGTGATGCTGGTGGCAGAGCAGGATGAAGCGCCAGTCAAAATCTATGGAAAGACAGGAATGGGCAAGACCGGCGGTGTCACGGTTGACGCATGGTTTACAGGCTTTGCGGAGAAGCCGTCGGAGGAGAAAACTGTTTATTTCTGCGTGTACCTTGGCAGGACAGACAATCAGAATGTCACCAGCGCTGCGGCAAAGGAAATTGCAGTCCGACTTGTGTCCGATTACTTAGTTCCAGAGTCCTAACGCCTCAAGAACCTCAAATGCCAGCGCGGTCGCAGCAGTGCCGTCTGCATCTTGCTCGTTTTGAATGTTGACTGCAAAATAATATGTATTTCCATCTTTTTCGAGATATCCAATAAACCAGCCCAGAACGTTTTGCCCGTTTTCTTCGCCTGTGCCCGTTTTTCCATACAATGTGGCATTTCCAGCAGTGTGCAGCCGGATAGAAGCTTTGACCGCCTCAACGTTCTGGGGGGCAAATCCAAACTGGTTTTCATCAAATTTTCTCAACAGCTCTACCTGCTCGATGGGGGAGATCAGCAGGGAGGAATCGCCCCAATAAGATGCCAGATTCTCACCGACGGTCTGGTTTCCATATCCGATCTTGCGGACAAAGTTTTGAATTGCCGGCAGCCCTGCGCTCTGGTCAAGCGTCTGAAAATACCATGTCACAGAGTTTTGCATTGCGGTCTGTAAGGTCTGGTCTGCGTTCCATGTATCATAGCGGTAGTTTTGCCCGTTCCACGCAAGCTGTGATTCTTCGGGAGAAATCAGTCCAGCCTCCAGACCGAGCAGGGCGCTGTAAATCTTGTAGGTAGAAACCGGGGCTACGCGCGTGGATGCGGTTTCTTTGTGATAGATATGCCAAACGTCAGAAGCGGCGTCGTACAAGACAAAACTGCCGTGATTTTGATCAAAGGCGCTGTCAAGATGCAGCGGTACAATCGTTTTTCCTTTTTCCTGAAAATGATAATAGCTGCTGCCGGCGGCATGAATTGTCAGAAGCGGCACAAAGCCAGATAATAATACAGCGAGCATTAGGTAAATGGCAAGACCATACAGACCTTTTTTGCGCGTCGCTGGCTGGTAGGCGGCAATGTTTAGAATCCGCTTTTTCATCTGCGCCATCGTTCCGCCGATGCCGGCAGCAAACGGAGACGGCAGACGGGAAATTTTTTCGGCAAAATTAATCAGTGTGTTTCCATACGCCTCATAATCACCGGCTTCCAGCATGTTGAGTACGGAAGTATCACAGGCGACCTCGCGGTCATTTTTCATCTCCCGCAATGCATACCACACAGCAGGGTTGAACCAATAAAGCACGTTGGCAATACAGGTGATATAATTAACCAGTGCATCTTTGTGTTTATAGTGCTGTAGCTCGTGCAGCAGCATATACCGTATTTCCTTGGAAGGACAGTCAGATATCAGGTGAATCGGCAGGAGAATGCATGGTCTGAAAAATCCGGCAATGACAGGAGATTTCAGGAATGCAGTGCTGTAGACGGGGATATATTTCTTGATGTGCATCTCCGCCAGACAGTCACAATACAGCCTGTGAACCGCAGGATTTTGCAGCGGGAGTGCAGACTGTCTGATTCTGTGAAAAGAAAGGACAGACCGTACAAGCCAGACAACCATGCCCGCGATGCCGGACAGCCATAGAAGCCACAACAAAGAACCGATGCCAGAAGGGGTTTTGCTGCTGACAGTGACGCCCAGTTCATTGATCCAGACAGCGGCGTTTGCCGGCTGGAGGGCGGCGGTCACTGCGGCGGCAGGCTCTGCTGGAACAGCCGGCGCCTTCTGCAATGCAAGATTGATTTTCTGAACAGGCAGGAAGGGGACGGCGAGCAGACCAAGCAGCAGAAACCACAGGTTATACTGCATTCTGCTCGACAGGCTGTTGCGCAGCAGGCGCTTTCCGACGAGAAGTGCACCGATGATGCCGCTGATTAGGAGGTTGCACAGCAGGAAGCTAGGCATAAAATGGTTCATATTCAGCCACCTCCTTTTTTGTTGGAAGCCTTGGACAAGAGCGAGCGCAGTGTGTCAAGCTCGTTTTCTGACAGGCGGTCGTGCTCGAGATAGGCGGACAGCATGGCAGAGAGATTGCCGTTATAAAACCGTTTGAGGAACGATGTGCTCTCGTGATTGATATATTCCTCCTCGCCTACCAGCGGAGTGTACACAAACACGCGGCTCTGCTTTTCGTAGGTAAGGGCGCCCTTGGTCACGAGGCGCTTGATGAGGGTCTGGATTGTTTTGGGGCTCCATGTGGTCGTTTTCACAAGGCGGTCTGTTATTTCGTTGGTGCTGATGGGCGCGTGCTGCCACACTACCTTCATCACTTCAAACTCGGCCTCGGAAATCTGGGGTAAGGATTTCATGGCAGATTCCTCCTAAGAAGATGTATCGACGAGCACAATGCTGGAATCTCCAAGCTGTGCCTGTGCAACGACAGCGGCAGATAATTTCTGGAACGAGTTGTAGGAGGAGGTGGCGCCAGTCAGTGCATCAATGGTGCCTTCGCCCTGTTGCTCCTGCAACTGGCTGGCATAGTAGCGGGTGTACTCGTTGGGATAGGTGCCATTGGAGTGCAGCATTGTCTGCATATAGTTGCTGTCCCAGCTTTTGATAAAGCCGCTTGCGTTCTCTGCATTGTACTCTACAGAGACGATGCTGCCGCCCTTGACAATGATGGTGACGTACTCCTTCCAGCCGTGGCTGAACTCGGCGGCCTGAGCGGTATAGTAGCCGTCTTGAAGTTCATTTTCTGTTGTTTTAGAGCCGCATGCTGTCAGCAGTGCTATGAGCAGCACTGACAGCAGCGGCAGGCGCAGTTTCAGTTTCATGTTTCTTGTTCCCCCTTGACTACAAATTTTTTGACATGCGCTTGCAGCATTTCAGCTTCCCGCGCAAGCAGTCCGCTGGACTGTTCGATTTCGCCGGCATTTTGGAGATTTTGGTCTGCGATGCCGGAGATGGTCTCAATCCGTTCGTCCATGATTGCCAGTGCGTTCTCCTGACCTTGGACAGCCACCACAAGGCTGTTTGAGATCGTGCTGATCTCGTCGGAGACAGCAGAGATTGCTTGGAGTGAGCTGGCAGTGTCAGCAGTCAGTTTGACACCTGTATGAATAATCGAACTGGTGTGTGCGACCATCTCCGTTGCATTTTGGGCAGCTTCGGCACTCTTTTCGGCAAGGTCTTTGACTTGGGCTGCCACGACGGCAAACCCTCTGCCAGCAGTTCCTGCACGGCTTGCCTCGATGGAGGCGTTGAGCGCGAGGATACTGGTCTGGAATGCGATATCTTCGATTACTTTGGCGATTTTTGTAATCTCCTCAGCGTTGGCATTGATGTTGTCCATCGCACCAGAGAGAGAGGACATATGAGTGTTCGCGTCTTGGATACACTGTGCGATTTCTGATGTCTTGCTGCGGGTCTGGCTAGTGCTCTCTGAGACGCTGCTCAGTTGTTCTTTTACATGCGATACTTCACAGACCAGCGCTTCTGTAGACAGGTTTTGTTCCACGGAAGCCTGATGTAACTGGCTGGACTGTCCATTTAATTCCTCGGACATATGGGCAAGCTGTGAAGTGGTATTGCGAAAGCCCGCGATGGTCTCGTTCATGGACTTTAAAATCGTCCGCAGGCTGTTGCGGATTAAGGTGAAATCTCCCTTGTAGTCTACTTGGGGGCTGACACAGAGATTGCCGTTTGCCATATTTGTCAGCACATTTTGAATATCTGATATGTAATTGTTGATGCTCTCCACGGTGCTGCCCAGCGTCAGCGTCAAAATCTCCAGTTCATCTCTGGTGCGGACTGGCGTCACGGTCGTGTGCAGGTCGCCGTTGGAGAGCGAAACCATGCGGGTCGTCACCTGTTTGACTGGGCGCGAAATAGAGCGTGCCAGATGCAGCACCAGCAGAACAGACAGGACGAGCATAACCAGCGTCGCAGCGATCGCGATAAACATAGCGCCATTGATCGTGTGGCTGTAATCCGCCTCGGGTATATGCAGAACCAAAGACCACTGTGTGCCGCGGATTGGAGAAAATGCGACCAGAATATGCTCCCCGTTCACCGGAAATTCTGAGGCGCCAGTCTCTCCGGAAGTGATGCGGCTGAGCGTCTCAGTATCCTCGCCGCCAAGCTGGGAAAGCGTGCTTCCAGCCAGAATCAGTGACTGGTCCGGGTGGCCTGTGATATTGCCCTTGCGGTCAACCATATATACTGTACTGTGTTCCCCGATATTGATGCTGTCCATCACATCGTTGAGCGTGTCATATTTGTAGACGCCTACGACGTACAGTGTTGTCTCACCGTTTTCTTTTACAGGCATACCCATCGTGATGCCCAGTTTTTCCTGAAAAACAGTGGAGGCGCTGGTGGTAAAATTGTCAGTTTCTTTGAGGAGTGCAAAAAAGTCATCGTCCAGACGCTCAGGCGCTCCGTCGATGCCTTGAATGAATTGCCCGTCCAGATCATACAGTGCGATGGTGTGCAGCTCATAGATTTCGGCAGTCTTTGCTAAGAGCTCTGCGCGGTTTCTGCGGGTGGCAGCAGCATCTGGAACAGCGTTTTCGAGTGGCACAGTCTGCATCTGTGCGTCTCCTGCAAGCGTCATCATGCGATCTGCAAGCATATGAATGTTCGCCTCGATCGTTTTGGCAGACTGGCGTGCCATCGGCTGCAAGCTGTCCAGCAGGATATTTGTTGCCAGATATTGCAGGGAAAGTGCCATGATGCCACAGCATACAATCACTAACAAGAGGATGTTCAGGGTGGTGTTTCTCAATATTCTTCCATTTAGGCTTCTTCTTGGTCTGCGAAGCTGGAAGCTGGTGTTGTTTCCGGTCACGATTGATTCTCTCCTTTTTGACTTTTTTCATCATTGAATTTTTACATAATAAATAAAAGCCCGTGTATGCTACTGGCAAAAAAGAGTGCGCGCTCTTTTTTCCAATGGATCAGGTGCTTTCGTTTATAGTATATCACAAATAGCAGCAGAAAGAAAGATATTTTATTATGAAAAATACTTGAAAAATACTTGATTCTTTTCTGGTACAGACCGATATAACATGTAGAGAAATCATTGTAGTAACATAGGACAGAATTTTTTAATAGAAACAGGGGTGGGGTATGAATATTTCTTTGAACAATTTAAGTACAAGTGTGTTCTCTTGCTTTACACAAAATAATGCCTATCAGCTCAAGAGCACCGAGGAGAAGATGGAGCGTATCCAGAAAACGCAGTCGCAGATAGATTTTTTTGAGGGAAAGAAGGCTGAACTCAAAGACATGCACTGCAATACGCTCGATGAGATTGCGGAGAAGCTGGCATTGTACAACAATTATAACGATCAAATCGACGCAGTGAAAAAGCAGTTTAATTATGAACAGATGATGCACTGTATGGACGAGGCAGAGGAGCTTGGCGAGAAGATTGCCGAGGCAGCAGAAGATCTCGAGCCAAAGACTGCCGACGAGAGACGCGAGGAGATTGCGAAGGAAGCGCTTGGCGTGGAAGATGAAGGTATCCTTGATGAGATGCTCGATGAACTGCCAGAGGAAACACTGGAAGATTCATTGGAGGAAACGCTGGAGGAGGTACTCAAAGACGGCCAGTCAATGAAGGAGGCATTAGAGGAAGAACTGCCAGAGCTCATGGAGCAGGAGAAGCTGACGCAAATGTATCTTGACAGACAGTATGTTCCATTTGACACCAAGGCATAAAAGGGGATAGAACTTCGTACATGCTGAAAGAAGAGAAGAAGGAAGAGGGCGTCAGATACAAAAATCCGGCAGAATATGAGAAATATATCCGAAGAACATATGATTGCATGAAGGCGGATACCTATCAGGTAGAAATCAGTGAACGCCTGTATTACAGGGCGACAAAGGACAAGAAGATTGAGCAGTGGCTAGAGGACAATCTCAACCAGTTGTCTTACTGTATGGAGACCTTAAACAGCATCGTCACTGTCACAGGCGGATGCCTAGTTCATTGTATCTGTCATATGATCAATTACAATAATATCAGCACTGAAATCTTTGCATCAGACAAGCTCAGCGAGCTTGGGCAGCTCTGTGAGGCGCATACCTGCCATTCGGTGATCCGAACAACGAATGTCTATGAGATCGAGGAGCAACTGCATTATAATAGTATATTCTGGACATCTGAGGCGGAGAGTGCAGGGTTTAAGGCAAAGGCGTAGGAAACTTAAAATCAGGGAGGGATGAAGGATGAGTACTATTTCGGCGGGAACACCCGTTGTTGCAGAGAGCGTTGCTACCTATTATAATACGTCCAGAAATAAAGGGGCAGGCGAGAAGAAAGAGGAGATCTCCATAACCAAGAAAGAGGACGCCAAGGAGACGGAGAAAAAGACAAAGGTTGGCGGCAGGACAATCGGAGAGCCGGCGCTGAGTGAAAATGCGGCAAAGTATTACGCAGAGCTCAAAAAGAAATACGGCAATCTGGACTTTATTCTCGTGAGCAGGGACCAGAAGGAATTTGCCAAGGCAAATGCATCAAAATACTCGAACACGCACAAGATGGTCGTGCTCATTGACGAGGATAAGATCGAGCGCATGGCGGAAGATGAGAATTACCGCAAGCAGTATGAGGGAATTATCTCAAAGGGTGCGAGCGGGCTGTCACAGCTAACCAACAAGCTTGCCAACATGGGGCTGAGCGTCAAGAGCTGCGGCATCAATGTGAATGACAACGGCGCAGCGTCGTTCTTTGCGACGATGGACCAGTCGTTTAAGGCGCAGAACAAGGCTGCCCAGCAGCGTCTGGCAAAAAAGAAGGCGGCGAAAAAGGCAGAGGAGAAGAAAGCGGCAAAGAAAGAGGAGGAGCAAAAGCGGCAGGAGAAACTGGAAGCAGGCAGAGAGGAACGCCGGGTAATCCGGGAGGAATTTCTGGAAGGGGACGCGGACTATGAGGAGGAGATCACATTTACCGCAGACTCTGTTGAAGATTTGCTTCAGCAGATTGAAAATGCCGGCAACTTATACCGCAGAGATATTTTGTCAGACCATGAAAGACAGCTTGGACGGGGCGTTGACTTTGTGGTATAATATTTTAGAAAACAGCAAGATTGAGAACCAGATAAAGAATCCAAGTGACACCCGTGTCAAATGATGGTATACTAAATGTAACTATTTCGCAGAACAGCGGAGTAGTTACATTTTTACTTTTATGCACAGACCTGTGCAGAGAACTATGCCGGCAGGCATTCAAAAACAAAGGAGGAATTTACAATGAAAGGAATAGGAACTTTGATTACTGTAATCGTAGTAGTTTTGCTTTTGCTCATATTGTTGTGTATGGGATACGTGAAGGCGCCGCCCGACATGGCGTTCATTATCTCTGGAATCAAGAAAAAATCAAAGGTCGTGATCGGAAAGGCGAGCATCAGAATCCCGTTTTTTGAGCGTCTCGATAAGCTCAATCTCAGGCTGATACCAATAGATGTCAAGACAAGCAACGCAGTGCCGACAGCCGACTATATCAATATCAATGTCGATGCTACAGTCAATGTCAAGATCAGCAACCAGCCGGACAAGCTTAGGCTTGCCGCTGAGAATTTTCTAAATAAAAATACAGAGTATATCGCCAATGTCGCAAGAGAAGTTCTCGAGGGCAATGTGCGTGAGATTGTAGGCCGTATGCGCCTTGAGGAGATGGTCTCAGACCGCCAGAAATTTGCAGAGCTCGTCAAGGAGAATGCAGAGCCAGACTTGGCGGCGATGGGGCTTGACATTATCAGCTTCAATGTGCAGAATTTTGTCGATGGGAATGATGTGATCGAGAATCTTGGTATTGACAATATCGTCAAGATCAAGAAGGCAGCGGCTATCGCGAGAGCAGAGAGTGAGCGCGATATCAAGGTGGCGCAGGCAGCGGCGGACAAGGATTCGAATGATGCGGCAGTGGCAGCGCAGACGGAGATTGCAAAGAAGCAAAATGAGCTTGCCATCAAGAAGTCTGAGCTTCAGATGGAGGCAGACACCAAGAAAGCGATGGCAGATGCCGCATATGAAATCCAGAAGGAGGAACAGCGAAAAACCATCGAAATTACCACTGCAAACGCCGATATCGCAAAGCAGGAGCGTGAGATTGAATTAAAACAAAAGGAAGTAGCAGTAAAAGAGCGCGCACTCGAGGCGGAGGTAAAGAAGCAGGCGGAGGCGGAGAAGTACGCAGCACAGCAGAAGGCGGACGCGGCACTGTACCAGCGGCAGAAGGAGGCGGAGGCGCAGCAGTTTGAGGCGCAGAGAATCGCGGAGGCGAAGAAGGCACAGGCGGAGGCGGACCGCTATTCAAAAGAGCAGGAGGCGCAGGGAATCCGTGCATTTGGCGAGGCGGAAGCAGCGGCAGTGCGGGCGAAGGGTGTCGCGGAAGCCGAGGCGATACAGGCAAAGGGGCTTGCGGAGGCTGAAGCGATGGAAAAGAAAGCGGAAGCATATGCGAAGTACAATAAGGCAGCCGTAGCCGAGATGATGATCAAGGTCCTTCCTGACATCGCCGGAAAGATCGCAGAGCCGTTATCCCAGATTGACAAGATTACGATTATCGGCGGCAGTGACGGCTCAAACGGCGTTGACCAAGTGGCGGGAAATGTGCCTGCGGTGATGACGAAGCTGTTTGAAGCGATGAAGGAGACAACAGGAATCGACCTAGCCAGTATTATCAATGCAGAATCCTATGACGCAAAAGTCAACAGGAATATCACAGTGAACGGGCTAGAGGGTGTGAATCTGACCGTGAACCAGCCGTCCGGACATACAGAGGAGAAATAGTGTTGCAGTTTGTTGAATTGTAAAGAAATTGTATAGAATTTTCAGAAAATAAGCGTCAATATATAAACATTTTGCGCAGACTTACCGATATATATTACGTAAACAATCATGAAACATACAGAATTTTACAGCAGATATAATTTTTAAAATATTTTAAGAAAGGATATGGAAACACAATGAATATAAACAGTTCAAAAAATGCACTGATACGGTCAAGAAATCTGAGAAGCGCTAAGAGAGCACGGGCGGGAAAGGTGATCAGCAGCAGGACTTCAAGCGCAAGCACCAGCTCGCGGATACGGTCAAGCACATCGGCAAGAAGAGGAAGTTCAACAGCAACGATGACGCAGACAAAGCAGCTTGCAATGTATGAAAAGATGGAAAAGTCTGCGTATAACATTCAGGTCAATGTTGAGAAGCTGCTCAAGATTGGCAATATGTCCTATACTGAGGACGAGGCAGGCAAGACTGCACAGGAGAATGATAAGAAGATTCTTATGGATGGGATCGAGGATTTCGTATCAGATTTCAATGAGGTGTACAATGATCTGTGTGATATCGGCGGCGTGTCCAACCTTGCTTATAAGAAATCACTTGACAGCATTGTATCTGCAAATGAGGACGCTTTAAAAGCGATTGGCATCACGGTTTCAAAATCCGGCGAGCTTGTCATTGACCAGAAAACACTCGAAAATGCAGATCTCGAGAAGGTGAAAGAGGTATTTGCAAAAGAGGGTGGCTTTGCTGAAAAGATCAGCAAAAAGATGGTAAACATAGAAGATGGCGCAGCCAACAGTCTTTCCACTTTGAGCAAACTGTACGGCGCAACCTCCACGTACAATAAATACGGCGCAAGCAATTCCTATTTTAATGGAAATGGCTATTACAATTTTAATTATGGGAATTATGGCAGCAACAGTGGATGGTACTTCTGATCATAAAACGCTCCTAAATAATCCTAAATAAATTCCAAAACAAAAGAAGCAGTTGTTTGATGGCTGCTTCTTTTGTTTTGGAATTAACGTTCAAATTTCTGCTGTTCTTTTTTCGTCTTTTTGTTCTCATACATTATTTTATCTGCACGATTGTAGGTATCTTCAAGATTTTTATCGGAATCAGGTGAGTATACAGCACAACCATAGGCAATCTGCATTTTCATTCTCTGATCTTTGTTTTCACGGTTGGAGGCATCGACGCTTGATTCCAGCATTGCCATGTAGTGCGTCATGTCTATTGAGGAAGCCTTCTCAATCAATGCCACAAATTCATCGCCGCCGACGCGGTAGCATCTGCCGATTCCGTTAAAGATTTCATAGATAATCTTGGCGCAGCTCTTGATATAGAGATCACCAGCACTGTGTCCATACGTATCATTTGTGTATTTTAGATTGTTCAGGTCAAAGTCGATGACTGCCACATCTGCCGGATTTTCCGATAATCTGGCGAAATCCACATTAAAGCAGGTTCTGTTGTGAAGCCCTGTCATCTGGTCCGTGTAGGCAAGTGTCTGGTAAGCGTTTGCCTCCTGTCCCATTTTCATGAGCGAAGCAGACTCCCGCGCGGAGGACAGGCCAAGCACAATAATATAAGTAAGGAAGCCTAAACGTCCAAAAGTGTTGCCGTCCCATGAGCCTGAATAAAAGCCTATAATATCCATCAAAAGTGTGATGGAACAGACGACGATACAGACCATATGTACTTTTATCGTGTGGGAGTGAACCCCGTTTTTCATCAGCAGATAGGACTGTATCATGACAATCAAGGCAAGCAGGCACATCATGACATGCGTCGTCCACAAGGTCTCCCTCAAGTCTGCAATGCCCGTAAATTGAAGCGTCATACAGACAATGATCTGGAGAAGGTTTATCTCGCAAAACCAGTTCCAAATCTTGCTGTCGTCCTCATAAAAGGTCTGGACAAAGATTGCAAACGGAAGTGACAGCAGCATGAGCGACAGGAAGGCAAGATAGGAGGTCACGAGGTTGTTTTTTAAAATGAGTGTCGTGATACTGCACTCGTTGATGGACCACATGGACAAAAACAACGAAAAAATGCCTAATTTTAATAACTTTCCACTCGTATTAATATTCCGTGATACAAACAGATGGTATGCCACCAGTACAAAGCCGAGCACAAACATAATGATACAGAGTGCAAATGGCAGGATATTGTCGGTGATAATGTGGGCAGGGAGTGAAAACTCATTGCCCACGTAAAAAACAGGTATATTTTTCTGGTAAGCCTTGTAGGGGCTGGTAAATACAATTTCGAGCCGGTTGGTATTGTATGGAAGATTGATAAAATTCCAGCAGTAGCCCGGCGATTCCGACAAGGGATTGTTGTTGGCGACCGGATACTGGTAGATCAGCGTACTGCCTACATATACCTTTATATTTTGATGAACTGTGTAAAATGCAAGGACATTGCCCACAGAGGCATCTACAGAGAGCGTGCCTGAGACAACAGTTTTCTTCATGTACATATTTTTGGTGTAATCAGTCCACTCTGTCACCGCGTAGGCAGACTGCTGCTGGCGGGTATCTGTTGCTTTGTCATAAAAATAGATGAGTAACAGAAAGATGCAGATGGCAATGCAAGCCAGCGCATACACTATAAAATTTCTCTTCTTGATACCTTCATTCATTTGTAGTCCCGCTCCTGCTAAATTAAGATAAATACATTATAACATATTCACGGGTATAATCCATTTATATTTTACAAAAATAGAAGTTTGTACAAAAAATAAACGAAAAATATGGCAAAATGTACATATGCCTTTGAAATATGTGCAATGATTTTTCATCATACTGCTTGCAATAGCAAAATAAATGGTGGATAATTAGAATAAAAGGTGGAATGTGGATTATTAGTAAATGTAGATTCGGAGGGGATTCTTATGATTTGGAATGAAGCGAGAGAGTGCATGAGCCGTGATCAAATGACGGATTTGCAGGGAAAACATCTGGTAAAACTTGTAGGGTATATGTACCGCAATGTGGGGTATTACCGGAAAAAAATGAAGAAGCTGGGGCTTGAGCCCGGGGATATTCATGGAATGGAGGATTTGGGCAAACTCCCGTTTACGACAAGCGAGGATTTGCAGGACACCTATCCAAACGGTATGTTTGCGGTGCCGACGAGCAAGCTTGTCAGATATGGCACGCTCGACAGCGTATCAGGGGCAGAACTCATCGTTGGCTATACGCAAAATGATCTAAATCTCTGGAGTGAGTGCATGGCGCGCACGTTCGCAATGGCGGGACTAAACAAAAACGATGTGATTCAGATCGCATACGAGCCTGAGAACTGGGCAGAAGGGCTGGGACTGCTCTCCGGAGTAGAGAAGCTTGGCGCAACAGCAATTCCAGTGCCCGCTGACCAGAAAAAGGATTTGATGTCCTCGATTCGCAAGTTTCATATGACAGGGATTATAGGGACACCATCTTATTTGATGTACTTGGCGCGCATGATAGAAAAAAAGGGCATGAGCGGCGGCGTATTGAAGGCGGCAGTCTGCGGCGGGGCATTCTGGACAGACAAGACGCGCAAGAAGCTTCAGGATGCAATTGGCATCAAAATGTATGACATTTATGGAATGGATGAGTTGATGGGGCTTGGCGTGGCAGGCGAATGCAGATGCCAGAAAGGAATGCATGTGCAGGAGGATTATTTTATTGCAGAAATACTGGATACAGAAACACAGACCGCGGTGGCAGACGGCATGCTGGGGGAGATTGTTTTTACAACGCTTCAGAAACAGGGCGTCCCATTGATTCGCTTTCGGACGATGAACATTACAAGAATCAATCATGAGAAATGCGAGTGCGGCAGAACGTCGGCAAGGATTGACAGAATTTGTGCCAGAACAGAGGATATCGTGTATATTCGTGGAAACAGTATTCTGTTATACAGTATTGAGAATGCCTTGACAGAGCTGCGCGAAATCAAGGCTTCTTATATCGTGACGATCAAGAAACAGCATGGTCTAGACGTGGTGGAGGTGTGCATCGAGAGCAAGCGGCTTCAGGAGCTGCTGCAATCGGATAACGGAGAGTCCGTGAAACATCGTGTAGAAGCTGTCGTGGGCAAAATCATAGGCATGAAGCCCAAGGTCTATATTCATGAAGGGCAGATGACGCGGCTGTATAACAGAAGAAAAGTGACCATAATTGATGAGCGGAGATTCTAAAACAGTGCAGAATCGCTTAAAAAAGAGTAAATATTTGACGTTGAAAAAAGTATTAAAACAGTATAAAATAATAGATAGGTAATTGTCGGAAAATAATAAACGAAAGGAGAATTACTGTGAAAAAGAAATTATTAGTGGCAATACTATCTGTTTCTTTGTTGGCTACAGGGCTTATGGGCTGCGGCAATACAAAAAGCGGTGAGCAGGCGGAGCGTGCAGAAGCGGAGACAGAGCAGGAAAATCAAGGAGAGCAGTTGGAATCTGGGAAAGTGGCACTGCGCATCTGGGTCGAAGAGGCGAATATCGAGAATTTGCAGAAGATGATTGACAGCTTTGAACAAAAGTATGCAGGACAGGCTGATTTTGAGATCACGATCGAGCCGTCAGGGGACGCGGATACCAGAAATAATGTGCTGAGTGATATTCATAATGCGGCAGATATTTTCTCTATGCCAGATGACCAGCTTTACAGTCTGATCGCGGGCGGTGCGCTCTCGCCAGTGGTGAATCAGGATGAGGTGAAGAATGCCAATCTGCCTGACGCAGTGGACGCAGCGTGTTATCAAAATGCATTGTATGCATATCCATACACGGCGGACAATGGTTATTTTCTCTATTATAATAAACAATATTTATCAGATACAGATGTTCAGACGTTTGACAGAATCCTTGAGGTGGCTGCCGAGAATGAAAAAAAGATATCAATGGAGTTAAATTCTGGCTGGTATCTGTACTCATTTTTCGGAAATACAGGACTTGACTTTGGCATTAATGAGGACGGCGTGACAAATCACTGCAACTGGAATACCACAGAGAGCAGTATCAACGGAGTGGATGTCGGACAGGCGCTTTTGAGTATCGCGACACATCCGGGCTTTGTGGCGCAGGCGGACGGCCTTTTTGTGGAGGGTGTGAAGGACAGCACCTGTATCGCTGGAATCAGCGGCGTGTGGAATGCGGTTGCGGTGCAGGAGGCATGGGGAAATAACTATGGTGCGTGCAAACTTCCTACATACACCTGCAAAGGGCAGCAGATTCAGATGTCATCCTTTAAAGGATACAAAATGTTTGGGGTCAATGCATATTCACCGCATCTGGCATGGGCACATAAGCTGGCGGACTGGATTACAAATGAAGAGAACCAGATTCTGCGGTTTGAGGAGAGAAGCCAAGGACCTGCGAACGCTGTGGCGGCAGCTTCCGATGAAGTCGGCAAGGTGCCGGCGATTGCGGCAGTTATTGATCAGTCACAGTATGGTGTACTCCAGCGCGTAGGCAACAGCTACTGGGATGCCTGCACAAGCTTTGCAGACACCATAGCAGCGGGAAATCCAGACAATGTGCCGATGCAGGAGCTGATGGACAGGCTTGTGAAAGGCATTACTGCCTCAGTGGTTCAATAAGGAGGGAATAAAATGAGCAAAATGAACAATAAGATGCGGTTGAGCATAACGATCATCATTTTAGTTCCGGTTTTTATTCTCGGAGCACTGGCGATTTTCTCAAACACTGCGGCGATCAGCAACCTGAAGAAAGTCAACAAGACGGCGATGACAATCGCAGATGAGCATATGGTCAATATTTCAGAGCTCAGTGAGATAGAAAAGGAATTGCAGGAAATCCATAAAAAAGCGCTCTCGCACATCATCGCGACGGACTTGGATACGCTCATCGCGACAGTGGCGGAGGTGCGTGCCGAGCAGGAAATCCTTGACAATTATCTGATCGAATATAAAGACAACCTGTCAGAGGAGGATGCCGGTGCATACAATACGATCGTATCGAATTATGAGACGATGAAATACGAGATTGCGAATTTGATGGCATTCAGTGGAAATGCGGAGAAGGAAAAGGCATTTACGCTCGCAAACAGTACGATCAAGCAGTGCAGCGATGAGATGCAGCGTCAGGTGGAAGGCATGATGGTGCGCGCGCAGGAGAGTGCGTCGCAGGCGAGTGATGCGCTGACAGCAGAATATAACAAGGCGGTTTTAAAGAATACCATTATCGTAGTCCTCAGTGTGATTGCACTGCTGATCACACTGTACAGTGTATTTATTTTGATCATTCGAAAACTGATCGTTGCAAATCATGAGATCAATGACATAATCCGGTGTATTGACCAGAGTGAGGGCGACTTGACAAAGCGTATCAGTATCTTGTCCAATGACGAGATATCGGATTTGGGAAATGGTATCAATACCTTTATGGGTAAGTTGCAGAGTATCATGAAAATGATCATTGAAAATTCCAGAAAACTCGAGGAGGTTGTCAGTGAAGTGCAGGAGAGCGTCAGGACCTCGAATGACAGTGCTTCCGATCTGTCAGCGGTCACGGAAGAGCTCTCGGCAACCATGCAGGAGGTTGGGCATTCTGCGACGATCATCAACCAGAATGCGGACTCTGTGCGCAGCGAGGTTGAGATGATTGCGGACAAGTCCAACAGCATTAATGAATACTCCAAGAGAATGAAAGAAAATGCGGATAAGATGGAGTTAGATGCAAAGACAAACATGCAGGAAACCAGCACAAAAGTGCAGGAGATCCTCGAGGTGTTAAATCAGGCGATCGCCGACAGCAAGAGCGTAGAGCAGGTCAATGGACTGACAAATGACATTTTGAATATCTCAAGCCAGACCAATCTGCTCGCATTAAATGCGTCGATTGAGGCGGCGCGTGCAGGGGAAGCCGGAAAGGGCTTTGCAGTGGTCTCAGATGAGATCAGACAGCTTGCGGCATCGAGCCGTCAGACGGCAAACCGCATTCAGGAGATCAACAGCGTTGTGATCAATGCTGTACATAATCTTGCAGGTCATTCGAATAATCTTGTGGAATATATGACGGATTCGATTCTGCCGGAATTTGAGAATTTTGTGACCAGCGGAGAGCAGTACAGGGATAATGCCACTTATATAGAAGGTGTTATGAATGAATTTACGACGAAAACAGATGACTTGAAGCGCGCTGTTGATGAGATTGCAGCGTCTATTGAGACCATCACAGATGCAATTGAGGACGGCGCAAGAGGCGTGACAGGCGCCGCGGAGAGTACGCAGGTGCTTGTGACGGATATGGAGAACATCAGCAACAGAATGGAGGAGAACCAGTTGATTGCGGCTGCACTCCAGAAAGAGACGGATGTATTCAAGAATTTCTGATACTTCGCAATATCAATAAAAGACTACAAAGAATTAGAACAAAAGTTCGTCGAGGCTTGACTTTGACGGACTTTTTTTATATGATAGAAGAATAAACAGGACAAACAATAGAAGTTTAAGCGGAGATGGGAAGGCGGGAGAAAAGTACATGGGAAAGTGTATCATTATCGGGGCAGGCGCATGTGATACGAAGCTGCTCGATCAACGGCTGGTAGTAAAAAATGAGGATCTGTGCATTGCGGCAGATGGCGGGCTGGATTATCTGATTCAGATTGGAAGGACGCCTGATCTGGTATTAGGAGATATGGATTCCTTACAGGCACAGGCGCTGACAGATTCCTTGCAGGTGAAGAGACTTCCCATTGAAAAGGACGATACGGACATGCTCGCAGCGATTAAGGAAGGGCTGGCAGCGGGCTATGAGCAGTTTGAACTATACGGTGCACTGGGCGGCAGACTTGATCATACGCTGGCAAATATTCAGTGTCTGCTCTATCTGCTGAACAGGGGGGCAGAAGGAACCATCGTTGGAGATCATGTCACACTGATGCTGATCAAGGATACAAAGATGTGCTTTACAGCAGCATTTTGTGAGAAAGGGCGGCGCATTTCTGTCTTTGCCTTCGGAGGAGATGCGTATGGCGTCTCTGAGCGCGGTCTAAAGTATCTGTTGGATGCTGTCACCGTCAGACAGGAGTTTCCGATCGGTGTGAGCAATGAGTTTATTGGAGAAGCAGCGGAGGTTGAGGTGCAGCGCGGCATGCTGCTGCTGTGTATTGAGGGAGATTGACAGGGGGAGAATACATGATTTATACATTTTCGACATGGCTGTTCTTTTTTTACTTTTACTGTTTTTTAGGCTGGGTCTGGGAGACCTGCTATGTCTCTGTATTGAAGGCAAAGTGGGTCAACAGAGGGTTTATGAGAGGACCATTTCTGCCGATTTATGGTTCTGGCGCGGTCGTCGTACTGATTTTTACACTGCCATTTCGAACGAATGCGGGGCTGGTGTTTCTAGTGGGAATGATGAGTGCGACACTGCTAGAGTACTTTACCGGCGTGGCGATGGAGAAGATGTTTCATGTGCGGTATTGGGACTACAGCAGCCAGCGGTGGAATCTCAACGGGCATATTTGTGTCACTTCGTCGCTGGCATGGGGCGCCTTCTCCATGATTCTCACGCTGTATGGGCACACGCCGGTGGAACGGTTCGCGCTGCGCATGAATGGAAATCTATTGGAGGTGATTGTATTTGTGCTCACCGTCTATATATCTATTGATATGGCAGAGAGTGTGCGCGAGGCGTTCAATCTCAAGGAGGTGCTTTTGAGCCTAGAGGAGAGCAGTGAGGAATTTCGCCGGATACAGAAGCACTTTGAGATTGCATCTGCATTTTATGGCGGAGAACTCAAAGAACGGTCAGAGGCAGGGCTTAGAAAGATTAATTCGGCGCTGGAATCTGGGAAAGAAATGTATGACAAACTCGGTGAGAGCCGTCGTAATTCCAAGGCATTGATGATGGAAAAGATTGCCAATGCAAAGACAAAGAACGAATACGGGCGCATGAGTTCTCTTTTGAAGAGAAATCCAAAGGCGGTGTCTAAGATGCACGAGGAAGCGTTTTCACGGTTTATGGAGTTTACGGAGGACGATTTAGACTGAGAGGGAAAATGGCTTGAAAATGCAGCGATATCTGATATAATAAAAATATCAACAGATTGAGGGAGGTGCTACAAATGAGTGAGGAAATGAAATTAATGTTTAATGCCATCATTGAGGAGATGGGGCGCATGGAGAGCCGTATCAATAAGAGAATGGATGAACGTTTTGACAAAGTAGATCAGCGTTTTGATAAGATAGAACAGCGTCTGGATATGATGCAGCATGAGATCAATGCCTGCAAGCTGGAGGCGGGAACGCTGGATCTCTTGTTGAAAAAGATTGACCAATTGGAGAAGCGGATTGAGGAATTGGAGCGCAGAAGCGCATAAGTTAAAAACACAAGGGCAGGGGAAAGATTTTTCCACTGCCCTTGTGTTTTTCTGAATTGGTTAGGAAACGACATCTTGAAGCTGTGCGGTATAAAGTCTGTAGTATGCGCCTTTTTTTGCCATAAGCTCTTTGGCATTTCCCTGTTCTGTGATACCGCCGTTGTCAATGACAAAGATGCGGTCTGCCTTCTGGATTGTGGACAGACGGTGTGCGATGACAAAGGAGGTACGCCCTTTTAACAGTGCTTCGATGCCATCTTGTACCAACAATTCTGTCTTGGTGTCAATGCTTGAGGTCGCCTCGTCCAGAATTAGTATTTTCGGCATACTCACCATCGTTCTTGCAAAGGCGAGCAGTTGTTTCTGTCCGACGGACAGACCGCCGCCGCGCTCCTCAAGCTTTGTGTTGTAGCCTTCGGGCAGTTTGGTGATAAAATCATGTGCATGTACTGCCTTTGCGGCGGCGATGATCTCATCGTCTGTCGCGTCGAGCTTCCCGTAGGCGATATTTTCGCGGATAGTTCCCGTAAAGAGGAAATTGTCCTGCGTCATGATGCCCATCTGCTGCCGCAGGCTCTCGATGCTGACTTTTTTGATATCCTGCCCATCAATCCTTATACTGCCCTGCTGGATATCGTAGAAGCGGCTGATCAGGTTTACGATCGTGGTCTTTCCGGCGCCTGTAGGCCCCACAAGGGCGATTGTCTCGCCGGGGTTGATGTGGAAGCTCACATCATTTAGTACGTTTGTTCCTTCTTCATAGGAGAAGCCAACATGGTCAAAATCAACGGCGCCGACAATTTCCGGCATCGTTGTCACGTCCTTTGCATCTACGATCTCTGCATCGGTATCAAAGATTTCAAAGATTCGCTCTGCGCCGGAAATATTGGTGATAAGCTGGTTATAAAAGTTGCTGAGGTTCATAATTGGCTGCCAGAACATTGAGATATACGTGCCAAAAGCAACTAAGGTTCCGACTGATACTGTGTCTACGCCAAGAAGCATAATACCTGTATACCACAGAGAGACATTGCCAAGTCCCCAGCAGAAATCTATGACAGAGCCAAAGGCATCTGCGTAGAGCACAGCATCCATAAAAGAGCGCTGGTGCTCATTGACCAGTGTGCGGAAGGTTTCCTTCGTCTCGTCCTCGGCGGTAAAACTCTGGATAATGCGGATACCGGATAAGTCCTCATGCACAAACGCATTGAGATTGGAGGACTTTTTGCGGAAGATCTGCCAGCGTTTGTGTGAGCGTACCTGTATAAACCATACCCCCACAAACATGAGCGGAATACTAATCAGTGCAGCGGCGGCAAGTTTGGCATTTCTGACAAACATAATGCCGACAACGGCACAGATGGTGATAAAATCTGGTATCAGCGTCGTGACGCTGTTTGACAGCACATCTTTTAGAGAATTGATATCGCCGATGATACGTGCGAGTATTTTTCCAGTCGGTCTGCTGTCAAAGAATTTAAAGTCAAGTGTCTGTATATGCGTGTAGAGCTGCTGGCGGATTGTAACCAGCACTTTATTGCACACTTTCGCCATGATATACATGCGGGCTTTGACTAATAGAATGAGAATCGCATTCAATACGAGTGCGATGGCGGCAAGGCGGTACAGCCCTGCATAGTCGCCTGTTGAAATATGGTTATCAATGGCGGCTTCTATAATCAGTGGGTTTACAAGGCTCACGCACACACAGTATGCCATGATCAACAGCACTACAACGATAGAAGCTTTGTGTGCGAGCAGATAGGAGAACAGCCTGCCCAGTGTTTTGAGTTTGCCCACGTCATTGATGTTTTCGTCTTGCTTATAGGAATTGATCGCCATGATATACCTCCCTTCTTTTTGTAAATTATTGTGCTATGGCAGTTTTGATATTTTCCGGTTCGCCGTACTGTGATACATATGTTGTGTAGTACAGTCCTTTTTTGGCGAGAAGTTCACCATGTGTTCCGCGCTCTGCGATGGAGCCGTTTTCGAGGACAATGATTTCGTCTGCGCGGCGCACTGCGCTGATGCGGTGTGCAATGATCAGTTTGGTGGTGTTTTGCAGCGCATTCAGCGTTTTTTGTATCTCATGTTCCGTCTCCATATCGAGTGCGGAGGTGGAGTCGTCCATGATTAAGATCGGTGTATGCTTTGCAAGCGCCCTCGCAATGCTGATCCGCTGTTTCTGTCCGCCCGAGAGTCCGACACCGCGCTCACCGATGACGGTGTCATACTCGTCCGGCATCTTTTCGATAAAGCTGCTTGCCTGCGCATCTCTTGACGCCTTCCGCACGATCGCGTCGTCGATATATTCCTTTTTGCCAAGCTTCACATTCTCATTGATGGTATCGGAGAAAAGGAACACATCCTGCATCACGATGGAAATGCTGCTTCGAAGCTGTTTTAAGGACAGCTCCCGGATATCTATACCGTCAAGGCGGATACAGCCGTCCGTGGCGTCATAAAGGCGCTGCAACAACTGTATGACCGAGGTTTTTCCCGCACCTGTTGCGCCCATGATGCCGATTGTCGCGCCGGGCGCCGCCTCAAAACTGATGTCATGCAGAATTTCGTGCTGATCCTCCTTGTGGAAAGAAACATGTGAAAACTCGATTTTGCCCTGCACTTGCCCGAGTGTCACAGGATGTTCAATTTCGTTGATTACGGGCGTTTGTTCGTAGATTTTCACCAGCTTTTTATTCGAAGCGATGCCTGCTGAAAAGTCGTTTGACAGCCAGCCGAGCATCTCCATAGGCCATACGATATTATTGGAGTACTCGAGAAATGCGCCGAGTACGCCCAGTGTGATTGTGCCCTGTATCACGAGACGTCCGCCAAGCAGGAGAATCAGCATTGGCAGCAGTTTTGTGATGATCTGCAAGTATGGATAATAGCGCACAAAGACTTTAGACTGCCGCATATTCAGCTCATAGTAGCGCTGATTGTGCGACAGGAATTTATTGATCTCGAACTTTTCCCGCGCAAAAGCCTTGACAGTGCGGACACCGGCAAGATTTTCCTCCGCCACCGTGTTGAGGACTGCGTTTTCCTCGCTGATATCTTCGTAGATAGAGCCGAGATGATGTTCCATGCTGACGGCAATGAAGGCGGAAAGAAACATGGCGATGGTCGGTATGACGGCGAGCGGCGCATGGAGCCGGTACATACAAAAGAGCACCACACAGGTGTGAAAAATGACTTCGATGATCAGCATACTCACGTAAGACAGCGTATTCCAGACTCTGTCAATATCGTCCTTGACACGCGCCATCAATTCTCCGGTGTTTGTCTTGTCAAAAAAGCTGCTGCTGAGACTCTGGATATGGTCAAACAGGTTTTTTCTCATGTCGGAGGCGATCGACGAGCCTACTTTGTCGAAGGTGTACTCCTTAGTGTATTGACAGATACACCGACCGACGCCGACGATCAGGATTCCGCCCAGCAGATAGGGCAGGATTGACAGATTGCCGCCCAATATCACATCGTCAATGATATGCATGGTGAGCATCGGCGCCAGCATGTCAAGGGAAACACTGACGAGCAGTGAAGCGATGGCAAAGAGATAGTGCCATTTGTATTCCCAGATGTAGGTTGATAGTTTTTTTCTCATAAATGGAATTCCCTCCCTCAGTTTAAAATGGTAATCCGGGCAAAAAAAGACCTCATGGTAAAATCACCATGAGGTCAGATCTGACAAAGTACGTATCAAAATAAACTGTACAATCTATCAAAGTGTATATGCCCCGGAGATAATTTTACGATGCAGTGCAGTATGAAAATGGTCTGCCTTTTTTCTAAAAGTTTTTAACATAACGATACCTCCTTTCTCAGTGCGGCATTTGTCATAATTTCCAACAAATGTAATCAATAGTTACTTTCATAACCATACTCTTATTTTGGAGGAATGTCAACTTTTTTTGATATTTTATTAAAAAATCTTCGTTTACAGATTCCAATAAAAATGATATCATTGACAAAAGTATTATGTATTATTTATTTAAGAAAGGGTATAAGATACATATGGAATTTATTTTTCTGGGCGGCGCCATGGAGATTGGCGCCAGCAGCATATATGTGAAGGCAGGCGGAAAACGCTTTCTTCTGGACAGCGGTATCCGCCAGTCCGGCACGAAGGACCCGCTGCCGGATTTCCGCACGATACAGGAACAGGGCGGGCTGGATGCAGTCATTGTGAGCCATGCACATATGGATCATATCGGAACGCTGCCAATTATCAGCAAGGCATATCCGAACGCGAGAATCTATATGACAGTCATGACCGCAGAGCTGACGCGCGTGCTGCTCTATGACAGCCTGAAAATTATGGCGCATCGTGAGGATGAGATCCCGCATTACACAGAACAGGATGTGCTGGATATGTTAGGGCGCGTCACACCGATGCGGTATCAGGCGGAGCTTTCGATCTTGGAGGATGTCCGTCTGACCCTGTATCCGGCGGGACATATCGCAGGGGCAGCGTGCGCCTGTCTTGCCACGGAGGAGGGGACTTTATTTTATTCCGGAGATTTTGCCGCATTTTCACAGCGCACGATCGAGGGAATCCATGTACCAAAGCTGCGCCCGGATGTTGCCATTGTGGAGACGACTTACGGGAACCGGCTGCATGCAAACAGGCAGGTGGAGGAGCGGCGTCTTGTGGAGCTGGTGCGGGAGTGTACAGCGTGTGGGCAGAAGGTGCTGATTCCGGCCTTTGCGCTGGGGCGGTCGCAGGAAGTTTTGCTGATTCTGCGCGCCGCGATGCAAAATGAGGAGCTGCCCTCGGTCCCTGTGTATGTAGATGGCATGGTGCGTGATATCAATACCGTCTATACCCGCAATCCGACATTTCTCAAAAATGCGCTTGGCAAGCGGATTCTGCGCGGCGGCGAGCCATTTTATACAAAAGAAATCCAGCCGGTTGCGCCCAGCCAGAACCGGGAGGCGCTCCTCGAGACAAAGGGCGCGGCGGTCATCGTGTCCAGCTCGGGCATGCTGACAGGCGGACCGAGTATGCAGTATGCAAAAAAACTGGTGCAGTCCGAAGATGCGTGCATCATTATCACTGGATATCAGGATGAGGAATCGCCAGGGCGGCAGCTTTTGAATCTTCTGGAAAATAAGGAGGAGCGCAAAATTACACTGGATGGAACGACGATTCCGGTAAAGTGCCGCGTCGAGCAGGTAGGGCTGTCCGCGCACGGGGACAAGTCAGAGATCACGGCATTGCTCGAACGGCTGTCCGCACGTCAGGTTTTTCTGGTTCATGGAAATGAGGAGACGGTGCGCGAGTACGGGAAGGAGCTGGCGATGGCGGACTACCGCCGTCATGTCTATCTGCCGGAATGCGGGCAGGCGTATCCTGTCGAGATTCGAAAGAAACGGCAGCAGCTTGACAATACGCTGCCGTATACAATGCAGAAAACGACGGCTTTCACTGCAAAGGATGCGCCGCTTCTGTGGGCATACTGGCGTGAACATTACAGCGGCAGGCGGTTTCCAGTCTCACAGATTGCCGTCATCTGGCATGGGCGGCAGCAGGAGGAGGACGTTTTGCAGCAGATGCAGGGAATTTTGACGGAAAGCCCTTACTTTTCACCCAATATGCGCCAGTTGTTCTTGTTTGAGGCCAATAATGAGGAGGAGGTCGAGAAAGCGCTGGCGCCGAAGGAGTGGACCATGCAGGATTTGGAACTGCTGGTGCAGGAGCATTTTACAGCGTTCCCATATCGGAAAATGGGCTATTATCAGGACCGGCACGAAATTGTTCTGTTGTTTGACTATCCAGACAGCATCGACAAAACACTGTTTTGTGAGCGCGCGGCAGCGTTTCAGGAGAGCACAGGCTGGACGATCAGCGTGAACCCCTCGATGAACCATACTGCTGCGGGCAGTCTGCTCTACGCCGCATTTGGAAGCAGGCTGCAAAAGACCTCCTACTATGTGGACAAAAAACAGTATGCCGTGACGATATCGGGTGAGGAGGAGAACGACCGGGAGGCTGCGGAGGAATTTTACAGGCAGACCGGATGGCTGCTCTGCATCAATGGAAAGTGCCCGGACAGCAGGAATGCAGCCGTGCGGACTGCGGCGAACCAAATACCAGCACAGGAGCTAGAATATATGTTCACGCCGAGCAATGCAGCCATGCAGCCCGTGGAGCAGAATCTTGCCTTCTCTTGTATCGAGCAGAGTTTTGCAGGACTTCCAGACCAGATTGAAAAGAAGAGCATCCGGCAGGATGAGCGGGGAAAATATCTGGAATTTAGTTTTGTCTCTCCGATGGTTGGGCTGCGATACCGGGAGGAGATTCAGCGCATCGCGGACCAGATTGGATGGCGCATCCGCATTGCCGACAAAGTCAACCAGAATACGCTGTTTCAGCGAATCCGAATGCTCTGTGCAGAACAGGGGATTGCGCTTGCAAAAAACCCCTCTTACATACCAGACAGGCGGGTTGTGGTGGTAAAGACCGCGGAGGCGGCGGATACAGAGAAACAGGCGGCAGTCGCAGAGACATTTCAGAAACAAACGGGGTGTGGGTGTGAGTTTGGGTGATATTGTAAAACGAAAAAGAGTTTCTGTTTTAAGCATGGTTAGCATTTTTATCTTGCTGTGCACAGCGTGTGCTGACAATATCTCGTATTCTGAGAGTGAAGAAGAAATTACACAGGAAAATACAGTGCTAAATCCGCAGACGGAAGAAGAGCAGAACGCAGGCACTGTATTGGAAGAGCAGAACGAAGGCGCTGTATTGATAGAGCGTACTGTGCGTGATGCTCCTGTGCGTATTGATTTTTATACCAGAGAGCAAAGTACGAAAAACGGGGATGATATTGTTCTGTATATGAGAAAATGTATTTATCCGGTTGTGACAATCGCAGGAAATGAGAATGCTGCGGACAGAATTAATGCAGATATACAAAAAAGGATAGATTCTTTTGATACAAGTACTTCTGTGTTGGATGATGCTGATCAGGATTATCAAAGCATGCGTGATTCAAGAGAGGCTGATTTTCAGTTTCATCCATATTCTGATGAGTTGATATTTACTGCTGTTCGTGCTGACAGTAACGTGGTATCTTTTCTTGAGACATCACAGTATTATGCTGGGGGCGCACATGGTATGGATTGCTATGTCGGGCTGAATTATGATACGCAGACTGGTGAACGGATCAATTTTGCAGAGTTGTCAGGGAATACAGATGCTTTCAGACAGGATACGCTTGCATTTATTCATGATCTTGCTGCTACAGCAGCTTATCAGGGGATTATGTGGGGAAATGATGTCAATGAACAGCAGGAAATATTATATCAGGACGAAAGGTGGTATCTTTCGACATCAGGGCTGGTATTGTTCAGCAATCCGTATGAACTTGGTCCATTTTTTGCAGGTAAGATAGAGTTTACCATTCCTTATTCTGATCTGGGAGGAATGGATTTGAAAGAAAGATATGATTATACAGGAGCCAAGACGATTCGACTACAGACTGAGGAAGTCTGTTACTTAGACTTGAACGGTGATGGACGGGAGGAGAAGATTCAATTTTATATAGACCAGATGGGAAATTCTGATACAGACGTTCACTTTATCATTGATGGTACTGACTATGCTGTGGAGCATGAAGAATTATCTCGGCAATTTTCAGACGACCACTACATATTTTCATGGGCACAGTGTTTCTTATACGATATGGATCCGGCAAATCCTGAGATAGAAATTGCTTTTCAGATGAACTATACCACTTGGGAAGACGATATTGTTACTCCTCATACATTCCTCTATCGTTACGAAAGAACTGGTAATCTTACTTATCTTGGCAGCATTGTTGGAACAATCACGGATCCAACAGTAAAGTTATGTATGATGTCACAGAGTACTGAATCTGAAGTACGAAACTAAAGTATAGACTTTGTATGTAAGTCATGATATACTTGAAACATGAAGTTTTGAAATCAGTGTATTCATAAAATACTATAAAACAGACACAGTATTTTTATAGAATGAAAAAAGGAAAAGGAGAATAAATAAATGAGCAAGAAAACGACAGTTTTAATGATTCTTGACGGTTATGGATTAAATGAAAAGACCGAGCACAATGCGGTATCGCTGAGCAAGACTCCTGTGATGGACAGGCTGATGAAGGAGTATCCGTTTGTGAAGGGAAATGCAAGCGGTATGGCAGTAGGCCTTCCTGATGGACAGATGGGAAATTCTGAGGTAGGGCACCTGAATATGGGCGCCGGAAGAATCGTGTATCAGGAGCTTACGAGAATCACGAAGGAAATTCAGGATGGCACGTTTTTTGAGAATCCGGCTTTGGTGGAGGCAGTGGAGAACTGCAAGGCAAAAAATTCAGCGCTTCATCTGTTCGGACTTTTGTCAGACGGCGGCGTGCACAGTCACAATACACATTTGTATGGATTGTTAGAGCTCGCAAAGAGAAACGGTCTGTCTGACGTTTATGTACACTGCTTCCTAGACGGACGTGACACACCGCCTGCGTCGGGAAAAGGCTTTGCGGAGGAGCTTGAATCAAAGATGGCAGAGATTGGTGTCGGCAGGATTGCATCTGTGATGGGACGTTACTACGCCATGGACAGAGACAACAACTATGACCGCGTGCAGAAGGCTTATGAGGCGATGACAGAAGGAAAGGGCGAACAGGCGTCGTCAGGACCAGCGGGAATACAGCAGTCTTATGACAATGACAAGACAGATGAGTTCGTACTTCCGACGGTTGTGGCGGAGAACGGAAAAGCGATTGCGACCATCAAGGACGGCGATTCGATCATCTTCTTTAATTTCAGACCAGACCGCGCAAGAGAGATCACACGTGCGTTCTGTGACGATGATTTCAAGGGATTTGACAGGAAGCGGCTTGATGTGAAGTATGTCTGCTTCTCAGACTATGACCCGACGATTCCGAATAAGACCGTGGCATTCCACAAGATTGCAGTGACAAATACCTTCGGCGAGTGGCTGGCAGCAAACAGCATGACACAGGCAAGAATTGCCGAGACAGAGAAGTATGCCCATGTAACATTCTTCTTTAACGGCGGCGTGGAGGAGCCAAATCAGGGTGAGGACAGAGTGCTTGTACCTTCTCCGAAGGAGGTGGCTACGTATGATCTGAAACCGGAGATGAGTGCCTACACAGTGTGCGACAAGCTGACCGAAGCGATTAAGTCCGGCAAATATGACGTGATTATCATCAACTTCGCAAATCCTGACATGGTGGGTCACACAGGTGTTGAGGAGGCCGCAATCAAGGCAGTGGAGGCAGTTGACGAGTGCGTAGGAAAAGCAGTTGATGCCATTCTTGAAGTGAACGGTACCATGTTTATCTGCGCGGACCACGGCAATGCAGAACAGCTCGTTGACTACGAGACAGGTGCGCCGTTTACAGCCCACACCACAAATCCGGTTCCGTTCATTCTTGTCAATTATGATCCCGCATATACATTGAGAGAGGGCGGATGTCTGGCAGACATCGTTCCTACTCTGATCGAGACGATGGGAATGCAGCAGCCGGCAGAAATGACAGGAAAATCCTTGCTTGTGCGGAAGTAATGGACGAAATATAATGTATCACACCAATGTGTGAATGGATTGCAGTTTACACCGAGAATGACGGGTGTGAACTGCAATCGTTGTTTTCGGTGTAAAAGAAGCGTTTGATTGTCTGTGAGATGAGATAATCGTAGAAATTATAATCAGGGTGCAACAAGATGAGAAGATCAAAAAACAAGATATGGAATAAAATGGTAGTCAGTGCAGTTCTTGCTGTGGTGTGTATGAGTGGCTGCGGCAGCGTTGCGGCAAATGTGGAAGACGTTGGTATGCAGCAATCGTTCGCTGGCAGCATTCTGAATAAAAGTGTGCAAGGTGGCGACAGTGCGGACGGCGAAGCATTGTCCGACGCCCGTGATCTCCAGACAGAAGTTGTCAAAGAAAATGGATTGAACACAGGGACTGAGAATGCGGCAACGGACGAGTATGATACGGGCGAAAAAACACAGGCTTTGGCGGCAGAGAATGCACCAGAAGCAGCGCCCGAAGTAACACTTATCATGGTAGGTGACGTTCTGCTGCACACGCCTGTGGCAAAAAGCGGTGTACAGCGAAATGGCAGCTATGACTTCACCGCTCTTTTTGAAAATGTAAAAGATGAGATCGCAGCGGCAGATCTCGCACTGGTGAATCAGGAGGTCATCATAGGCGGGGCAGCGCTTGGCATCACAGGATATCCGAGCTTTAATGCGCCCTATGATCTGGGAGATGCCTTGGTGGAGGCAGGGTTTGATGTTGTGCTTCATGCCACAAACCACACATTAGACAAAGGCAAAAAAGGTGTCACAAACTGCCTTTCATTTTGGGCGGAGCAGTATCCACAAATCACAGTGCTTGGCATCAATGAAAGTCAGGAGGCGCAGGATCACAATATCTTTGTCTACGAACAGGAAGGTATCCGTATCGCAGTGTTAAACTATACTTATGGAACAAACGGTATCCCGATGCCGTCCGGGATGCCTTATGCCGTAAATTTATTAGAGGAAAAAAAGGTTGCAGCAGACATAGAGAAGGCAAAAACAATGTCGGATTTTATCATAGTCTGTCCGCACTGGGGGACAGAGTATCAGCTTACGCCGTCGGCAGAGCAGGTGCGGTGGACACAGTTTTTTCTGGAAAAAGGTGTGGACCTTGTGATTGGCACGCATCCGCATGTTATAGAACCGATCGAATGGGTTCGGGACGACAATGGGAATGAGATGCTGGTTTATTATTCGCTTGGCAACTTTGTGAACTGGACATCGAGTTCGGGAAAAGGCATCGCAAACAGAATGGTCGGCGGAATGGCAGAAGTTACGATCGCAAGAACGCCAGATGGTGATGTGGCAGTGAAATCATATGGCGTGGAGCCGGTTGTCTGCCATCTAAGCCAAGGCGCAAACGGGGTGACGACTTATTTCCTCGCTGAGTATACGGAGGAACTGGCATCGCAAAATGCGATACTTGGGCAGGATGCGGCATTTTCAAAGGAATACTGCATCAATCTATGCGAGCAGGTCTGGGGAGCATGTGGGCAGGAGCTACAGGAAATAAGAGAGTAATAGAATGATAACTTAAACGCCTTGAATTTTTTCCGTCTTTTTGGAGATACTGTTGATGATATTGAAATTCATAGTGACAGGAGGGCGGTTATGAAAACAGCATATTTTAAGATTACAGATGTTCATGCAAGGGAAGTACTGGATTCAAGGGGAAATCCGACAGTCGAGGCAGTGGTGACAGTCAATGACTGCTGTGAGGGAAGGGCGAGTGTGCCTTCCGGTGCGAGCACTGGAAAGTTTGAGGCGGTCGAGCTTCGAGACGGCGAGATGCGATATATGGGGCTTGGCGTGGAGAAGGCAGTCAACAATGTCAACACCAAGATAAAGGATAAACTGATTGGCATGGATGTATGCAATCAGAAGCTCATCGACCATATATTAGTGGATACAGACGGAACGGACAACAAAGGAAATCTGGGGGCGAATGCCACCTTGAGCGTGTCAATGGCTGCCGCGCGCGCAGCCGCAAATGCCTTGGGAATGCCGCTGTACAGATATCTGGGCGGTGTCAAGCCAGACAGGCTTCCGGTTCCGATGATGAATATTTTAAACGGCGGCAGACATGCGACAAACACCGTTGATTTTCAGGAATTTATGATCATGCCAGTCTCGGCGGCAAATTTTCGGGAGGCGCTGCGAATCTGTGCAGAGATTTATCACAACCTCAAGAAAATATGCCACAAGAGAGGCTTGTCCACGGGTGTGGGCGACGAGGGTGGCTTTGCGCCAGATCTTCCAGATGCGTTTGCGGTACTGGACTTGATCGTGGAGGCTGTCAAGGCAGCAGGATATGTGCCGGGACATGATATTCAGATTGCGCTGGATGTGGCTGCCTCTGAGCTGTACAATGAGGAGGACGGCACCTATCATTTCAGCGGCGAGACGGAGTTAAAGCGCAGAAGGGCGTCTGTGGACGGCAATGGCGCATGTGCGTGCTATGAGGCAGGCAAGGAGTTTGACCTCAAAGACAATGAGTCGATGATCACGCGTACTACGGAGGAGATGATCGCCTATTACGAGCAGTTAATTGAAAGGTATCCTATTATTTCTATAGAGGATGGTCTTGCGGAGGATGACTGGGATGGCTGGGCAGAGCTGACCAGACGGATTGGCGATAAGGTTCAGCTTGTGGGAGATGATCTTTTCGTGACGAACACAAAGCGCCTAGATGCTGGTATCAAGAAAAAAGTGGCAAATGCGATTCTTGTCAAAGTGAACCAGATCGGTACAGTGAGCGAGGCAATTGAGGCAGTGGAAATGGCACAGCACAACGCTTATAAGGCTGTGATCAGCCACAGAAGCGGCGAGACAGAGGACGCATTTATCGCAGACCTTGCAGTGGCGATGAACGCAGGACAGATTAAGACTGGTGCGCCGTGCAGGAGTGACAGAGTGGCAAAGTACAATCAATTGCTGCGGATTGAGGAGGAGATTGCGCTTACCTCAAGGTATTTAGACCCATTTAACAAAATATAGAAACAAGTGGTTTGGAGCGGCGGGGCTGTCGGGAAATGGGTAAACGGTATCATTTTCCGACAGCCCAATCGTTTTAAGTGTGTGCACATAGGGAACACACTATTGTCTGAAAATACTAAAAAATAGCAAAAATTATCTGGAATATTTATGTAAAATGCGAAATTTACATAAATATTTGAAATAATATAAACAATTGCCAAAATTCTCCGATATATATAATGCGCAGCAAAATATTAGTTAAAACAGTGGTAAGAGATGTGCAACAATACCCTAATATGCCAACAAGCATTTTTTATAGCTGTTTGATGAAATATTTTCAAGATAGGGTGTCTAATGGTTTGGATGGGTATTCAGAGTATTAGATACCCTATTTTGATATATGGGAGTTGTTGTTTGACTTTATAGACAGAAAAATAGCTGCACTATAACTTCCGTTTTACCGGTGGGTTGAACAGGAATACGCAGAGGTATGAAGTGATGAAGAGAATGAATATGAAATTTTTGAGTATCTTACTGGCATCGGTACTTCTCCTGTCAGGCTGTGCGAAGGAAACTATACAGACGCAGGCTGGCGAAGTGGAGAGCGCAGAGAAAAAGTTTTATCCCTTAAAAAAGGACCGGGTCTTTAACGCGGCGGTGGACGCATTTTTTGAGGCAGTTGACGCGAGGGATGCAGATGCGATCAAGGCGCTGTTTTCCCCGAATGCATTGGAGCAGGCAGAGGATATTGACGAGGAGATAGAGAAGCTGTTCGCCTTTTATCCGGGACCGACACAGAGGTGTGAGCGGGACGGTGTCGGTCCAGAGTCAGGCAGCAGTGATCATGGGAAGAGGATTCGCAGAGGCAGCGACTGGTTTGCAGTGGTGTGTGACGGTGCCAATTATTATTGTGATTTTTCAATGGTTTTTCAAAACGATATGGACCGCAACGAGGAGGGGGTCTGGAGCATTGACTTGGTGTCAGAGAAGGTGATCTGCGCCGAGGATTTCAAGTTTAGCACTAAGCCTGGACTTCATGCGGAATCGGAGGCGCCGGGAGCATATCAGACAAGGAGGATCAAGCATTATCCTGAAGTGTTTGTACCCATTGAGCGGGAGCTGGACCGGGAGGAGATTCGTGCATTTTTGGAAAAGGAGACGGACTTTGGCGTGTTTCAGGATACATTTGGGGAATCCAATGCGGAGACGATCAGGAACGCGGCATATGCGTATGAGCTTCCCGATGAAGAGGGTGAAAAACGGTATTTGATCTTGTATGTGACGGATGAAGGGAAGATCAGGCTGGTGTACATTGTCAATGAGACAGATATTAAACCGTTAGAGACCTTGTGGGAGGCAAAGAAGGATGACGTGCAGCAATAAGTAAAGTCTGTAAAAGTATTGCAGGCGGAAAAGGAGGATCTATAAAATGTGTGATTGTATGATTTGTGAGCGGATTGACTGGATCAAGAAGAACGAGAACCCGTATTTTGTGAGGGAGCTTGATACAGGGTATGTGGTGATTGGCGATCATCAGCGGATTAAAGGGTATTCGCTGTTTCTGTGCAAACAGCATGAGACAGAACTGCATTTTCTCGAGCCTGCATTCCGCGATGCATTTCTTCATGAGATGGCAGTTGTGGCAGAGGCAGTCTACAATGCTTTTGAGCCGGATAAACTTAATTATGAGCTGTTGGGTGCAGGCAGAGGGCTGCATATGCACTGGCACTTTTTCCCAAGAAGGACGGGCGATACGCCAAAACCCGGTCCCGTCTGGCAGCTTGGACAGGAACTTTTAGACGACAGGTTTCTGCCAGATGAAGCGGAGCTGGAGGACTTAAAGCGCCGGCTGAATGCGGCGCTGGATAAACTGCTATAGGGTAATTATTTATAAATATATCGAGGAATGATCACAATGAAAACAATACTGTTAATTGAGGACGACAGGGACTTGAATGCAGGGCTGACATATGATTTGGAGCTGGAGAAGTACAAGGTATTCTCCGCGTATACCTTGGCAGAGGGACGAGAGATTTTGGCGTGTGAGGCGCCGGATTTGATTCTGTTAGACGGAAATCTGCCAGATGGGGACGGATTTGATTTTTGCAGAACAGTCAAATCAAAACACGACATTCCTGTCATTTTTCTGACGGCAAGGGATATGGAGCAGGAGGAAATGCAGGGCTTTGACTGCGGTGCGGACGATTACATCACAAAGCCGTTTAAGATGCCGATTCTCCATCGCAGAATACAGGCAGCGCTTCGAAAAACAGGAGCGCGGGAGGAACGCAGCCTGTACGATGACGGATTTTTGCGGATAGACTTTGACCAGATGATCGCAGTGCGGGGCGAGGAGACACTCATGATGACGCCGACGGAGTTCAAGCTGCTGCGGCTTTTGATTGTGAATGCCGACAACGTACTGACAAAGCGTCTTTTATTGGAAAAAATCTGGGATCAAAGCGGCAATTTTGTCGATGAACATACCGTGGCAGTGAACATTAACCGGCTGCGGAAAAAAATCGAGGCACCAGAGCATGTGTACATCAAGACGCTGTACGGCGTAGGATATCAGTGGAAAAACGGATAAGGGCTATATGTAGGAAAGTGTAGTGTGATGTAAGGTATCAGTGGAAAACGGGAGTTAAAGAGAAATGAACGAGATCTTGTTAGGAAGCTCGGTGCTATTGCTTGTGGTGTCTGTCGGCATTTTGCTGTATGTCAGATATGGGCTGGTGCAATACACAACGCAGTTGATGTACAGTCTGGACGCCATTCTTGCGGGAGATAAAGAGATTGATTTTGGGGAAAATAAGGACACGCTGAACGGCAAACTACAGGCGAAACTATGCCAGCTTGGCGAGGTGATGGAGCAGAAAGCGAAGGAGAATCTGCGCCAGCGGCAGCAGCTAGAGACAATCATTGCAGATATCTCCCATCAGGTAAAGACGCCGATTGCCAGCATACGGATGTATCATAACCTGCTGGAGAGAAAAGAGCTTGAGGAGAAAAAGAGGGAAGAATTTCTGGCGGCAGTGGAACATCAGGTGGACAAGCTGGAATTTTTTATGAAAAGCATGATTCGCATGTCGCGGCTTGAGACGGGAATTGTGCAGGTGCATCCTGAGAAGAAGGCAGTGTATGAACTGATTGCGCAGGCGGTCTGTGATGTGGCGCTCAAGGCAGAGCAGAAAAAGATAGATATTGTTATTGATGAGAGCATCGTGTCGGATAAAGCCGATGGCGGGGAACTGACTGCTTATTTTGACACACGCTGGACAGCAGAGGCAGTGTTTAACATTCTCGACAATAGCGTAAAGTATACGCAGGACGGGGGAAAAATCGTTATTTTTGCCAGAAAGACAGACTTTTATGTGCGAATCGGCATAAAGGACAGCGGGAGGGGGATTGCCGAAGCACGCATTCCGATGATTTTCAAGCGGTTTTACAGGGAGCCGGAGTCCGCGAATGTGGAAGGTGTCGGTATCGGGCTGTATCTGGCGCGTGAAATCGTGATGAGACAAAAGGGCTTTATCGAAGTGCATTCCAAGGAGGGAAAAGGAACGACGGTTTTTGTGAATCTTCCAGTGGAGAGACAATAAGGAGTAGAGTGGATTATCTCAATTCTGTTACTTTTTTGAGAACAGTTTGAGATAATCTTTTTATATGCTTATTTTATCAAAAAGATATCCAAGACTTCGCTTGCAGGATAATGGCAGGGAACACAGAAGCGATGGATTCAAAACAGAAATGGGAGGGTTTTTTATGGACTATATTTTAGAGACGAAAGATTTAAAGAAATATTATGGCAGTGAGCCAAATGTCACAAGGGCGCTGGACGGTGTCAGCGTGGCTGTGCGGCAAGGCGAGTTTGTCTCCATTATTGGCACGAGCGGCAGCGGAAAATCGACATTGCTCAATATGCTTGGCGGGCTGGATATACCGACTTCGGGGAGTGTCAAAATCCGCGGAAAAGAAATTGGCAGAATGAATGACGAGCAGCTGACTGTATTTCGCAGGAGAAATATTGGTTTTGTATTTCAGAATTATAACTTGGTGCCCATTCTGAATGTATACCAGAATATCGTGCTGCCAATCGAACTTGACGGCAATAAGGTGGATAAGGCGTATGTGAATAAGATCATTCAAATGCTGCACTTGGAGGAAAAACTCGATCATCTGCCCAACAATCTTTCAGGCGGACAGCAGCAGCGTGCAGCGATTGCGCGGGCGCTTGCAGGCAAGCCGGCGATCATCCTTGCGGATGAACCGACTGGAAATCTGGATTCCAAGACGTCCTTAGAGGTCATGCAGCTGCTGCGGATGACCAGTGTGGAGTTTGGACAGACACTGATTATGATCACGCACAATCCTGAACTGGCGCAGATTGCAGACCGTATGATTCATATTGAGGATGGAAAAATAGTGGAGGTTCGAGAGGGATGAAATTATTGGAAAATAATAATCGAAAATTTATCAGGACATTGTCGAACAATTGCCTGAAGGCAAACAGGGGAAGGAACAACATTGCGGTCATTGCGGTCGTTCTGACGGCAGTGATGTTTATGGCACTGACGACGGTACTTGAGGGGACACAGATTTCAATGAAAAATCAGATGCTCCGTCAGGTTGGGTCAAAGTTTATGGTGTCGTTGAAAAATCTGACACAAGAGGAAGCCGAAAGGCTGGTTATGGAGCCGGAATTTGCCATTGCAGGGATTGAACAGTCTGTCGCCAGCGCAGTAAACAGCACATTGAACAATGTGTCTGTCAGTATCGGGTGGATGGACACCGTGGTGACGGAAAACAGCTTTATGCACTTGGAAGCAGGGCATGCTCCAGAGAACATCAATGAAATTGCCTGCGATACAGAGATTTTGCGTCTGCTGGGGCTGCCGGAGGATGCGATTGGATGTTCGTTTGTATTGCAGTATATGGCAGGCACGAAGCCAATGGAAAAAGAAATGACCGTCTGCGGAATCTGGAAAGGCAGGAAATATGAGCAGAGTGCATCAATGCTGGTTTCGAAACCTTTTGTGGAGGAGGTGCTCTCAAACTGTGACGGAGAGTATGAATGGCTTCGCACGACGAGTTACTGCGTTCGCGGTAGTTTTGCCAGCGAAAAAAATATTGCAGAGCAGCTAGACCGTATGGTCGAAAAAATCGGGTATAATCCGTCGGCAGAGCGCGGGGAGGAAGGCTTTCTGATTCATCATGTCAATCCCGTATACGAGAGCGCTTCCATGGGAGACACTATGGCGGTGTATGTTGCGGAAGGGATTGGTGTACTGCTGATTCTGTTTGCAGGGTATTTGATTATTTATAACATCTTTAAGATTTCGGTCGAGAAGGATATCCGTCTCTATGGTCAGCTAAAGACCATCGGAACATCGCCGCGGCAGATTCGATACATGGTTATCCGCCAAGGAACTGTGCTGTCCTTGACCGGGATTCCTGTCGGGCTGGTTCTCGGCTGGCTTCTGGGAAATGCACTGCTGCCCATTGTAATGACGAATTTCACCATGAGCGAGGCGGAGTTTATCATTCCCCCCGTGTGGGTGTGGGCGCTGTCCGGGCTTTTTACTTGGATTACCGTTCGCATTAGCTGCGGCAGACCGGGCAGGATTGCGGGAAGGATTTCTCCGGTTGAGGCATTGAAATATCACGGTGTGCAGAATATTGCAAGGAAACATCAGCGCGGTATGGATTCCAGCCACAGGATTGCGTCCATGGCAGCAAAAAATTTAGGCAGAAACAAAGGAAAGACTGTGCTTGTGGTGCTCTCGATTTCGCTTAGTGCGGTGCTGCTCAACAGTATTCTGAACTTTGTAGGCAGTATGGATCAGGAGCTGTATGTGCGGCGTGGCAGCATTACGGACTTTGACGTGCGGAGTGCGGATTATAACAAGCCGATGCTGGAAAATCACGGAAAAGTAGTGCCGCGGCAGGCAGTGCAAACGCTTAGGGAGATGGAAGGAATCAGGGATTTTGGCCTGTCATACTGCTATATGCTGCCGGACGCGGAAAATGTCTCAAAACAGGAGGATTTGGCAAAAATAAAACGTGTCAACGGACAGGAAACCATGCAGTTCGACATGGGGTTTGATGAAAACTGTATGATTTATGGATTTGATGCGTCCGCCCTTTCGCTGGCACAGGTGATTGAGGGCAGTGTGGACTATGAAAAGCTTTGTACCGGAAACTATGTCGTGATGGTGGGGTATCTTGACGACCGCAGTGAATTTCACGATGAATTGCAGTACTATCATGCGGGGGATGTGATTGCGGCAGAGATTGGCGGAGCAATACAGGAGTATACGGTTCTGGCGGTTCTGGGGATGCCCAGTTCGATGATGATGAGCTACAGCAGCGGCGGTTATGAGTGCATTGGTTTTGCAGAACCTGTTTTTTGGGAGAAGTTTCCCATGATGCAGCAGCCGATTCATTGTCTGTTCAACGCCGCGGAAGGCGATTTTGATGAGGTCAATGCACAGGTTGGTGCGATTGCGCAATATAGCGGACTGACAGTCCAGACGAGACTGACCGCGGAGGCGGAATTTAAAGAAACCCAGTACACTTACAGCATGGTTGGCATTGTGAGCGCGCTGATACTGGGGGGAATCGGTGTGCTGAACCTCATCAATATGATTCTGACAGGCGTGATTGCCCGGCAAAAGGAGTTTGCGTCCATGCGCAGCATCGGCATGACCAAAAAACAGTTACGGAAGATGATTGTTTATGAAGGAATGTACTATGCGGTGCTGGCAGGCGTGGTCGGGATTGCGGCAAGCGGTGTTCTGTCGCTGACGCTGGTGCGCGTGCTGGCGGAAACGATGTGGTTTATGAAGTATGATTTCACTGTGCTTCCGGCGGTTCTGACATCAATTATATGCCTGCTGCTGGCAGTGTACATCTGTGCGATGACAGACAAGGTCTGGAACAAGGGAAGCATTGTGGAGCAGCTTAGGGAGATTGAATAGGCGCGCCGCAAATTAGTTGTCAAGTCCTGTTTATTGTTATATACTGTGTTTAAAAGTATGGCAGGAGGCGTGCATATGGGCAGCAGGGTTGTCGTGAATCTAGGAGTACAGCAGTTTGACAAGGTAATCGAAGAAAAGAAGTTTTATATTGATAAGACAGGATTTATCAAAGAATGGTGGGAGACTGGTGCGGATGTGACGATTATCACGCGTCCGCGCCGCTTTGGAAAGACGCTCAACATGAGTATGACAGAGTGCTTTTTCTCTAACCGGTATGCAGGCAGAGGAGATTTGTTTGAAGGGCTGTCCATTTGGGAGGAGGCTGCGTACAGAAATCTGCAAGGTACATTCCCAGTCATATTTTTAAGTTTTGCGGGAATTGAGGCAGGCGGATATGAGGATATGGCGTACATGATCTCTGACGAGATTGCAAAATTATATGGAGAAAACCGTTATTTGCTTGAGGGAACGCTGCTGAATAAAAGCGAGCGGGAATATTTTGAGCACATAAAGCCCGGAATGGAAGGGCGTATGGCAGCCGGCGCAATCAGGCGTATGGCAGGTTTCATGCAGCGCTATTATGGAAAAAATGTGATTATAATATTAGATGAGTACGATACACCAATGCAGGCAGCATGGCTGTCTGGGTATTGGGAGGAGGCTGTCAGCTTTTTTTGCACGCTGTTTGGCAGCACCTTCAAGAATAATCCATATTTATCCAAGGGACTGATAACAGGAATTACCAGAGTGGCAAAGGAAAGTATTTTTTCCAGTATGAATAATCCAGACGTGATTACGACAACCTCAAATGAATATGCACGGTATTTTGGCTTTTTGGAGGAGGAGGTTTTTGCAGCGCTTGATGAGGCGGGACTTGGCAGTGAGAGGCAGTCTGTGAAAAAGTGGTATGACGGCTTTACCTTTGGCAAGTACACAGATATCTATAATCCGTGGTCGATTGCTTCGTTTCTCAGAAAAAATGGCGAATATGACGCATACTGGACAAATACAAGCTCTAATGAGCTGATTAATTCACTGGTAAAGAAGGGAAATTCTGATATCAAGCAGACAATGGAAATACTTTTGCAGGGCGGCAGTTTTGAGACAGAATTAGATGAACAGATTGCGTTTCATCAGCTTGACGGAGATGTTCATGCAGTCTGGAGCCTGCTGCTGGCAACGGGGTATCTGCGGGTCGGACAGGTTTTGCGCGTTGGGGAACAAAAGACAAAACTATACACCGTATCACTCACAAACATGGAAGTGAGAAATATGTTTGCAAAGATGATCAGAGGGTGGTTTCATGGAAGTGCGGGGGGATATTACAATGAGTTTATTCACGCGCTGTTAAATGATAACGTGCGCAAAATGAATACATTTATGAACAAGGTTGCGCTCAATACATTCAACTCGTTTGACAGTGGCAATAAACCGTCAAACCAGACAGAGCCGGAACGTTTTTATCACGGCTTTGTGCTTGGCATGGTGGTCAGCCTTGCGGATACTTACAAAGTCCGCTCAAACCGTGAGAGCGGTTATGGCAGATATGATGTGATGCTCGAGCCGCTTGACAAGAAGGGGAAGGCATTTATTTTTGAGTTTAAGGTGCTGGATACGGACGAAGATGAACAGACACTTGAGGATACGCTTGCAAATGCCCATATTCAAATCAATGAGAAGCAGTACGAGGCAGAGCTGGCGGCGGCAGGGTTTGGACGAGAGCAGATACGAAAATATGGTTTTGCCTTTCAGGGGAAAACTTGTCTGATCGGATAATATAAAAGCAGGGTGAAACGCCCTGCCTTTATATTATCCGATATGAAACAGTTCTGCATTAAAACAGCTCTGCCGCCGCCTGCATCCGTTCAATGACATGGACGCCGAACGGGCAGCGCTTTTCACATCCGCCGCATTTTACACAGTCTGCGGCGTGCGCAGACAGGCCTTCATAGTGGGCGCGGACAGTTGGCGGAACGGTGTCCTGCATGGACGCCAGATCATACAGTTTATTTACCATGGCGATGTCAATTCCAGATGGACAGGGTGCACAATGCCCGCAGTAGGTACACTGTCCGACATAGGCATGCCGCGGTGCGTTTGCAAGAACTGTCGCATAGTCTTTTTCAGCCTCGGAAGCCGTCTCGTAGGCGACAGCGGCGTCCACATGGGCAGGCGTATCAAAGCCGACTAAGACGCTTGCGACGGCGGGGCGTGTCAGCGCATAGTGCAGGCACTGAACTGGCGTCAGTGCCACGCCAAATGGAGAGTCCTTGGCGGAGAACAGCCGTCCGCCCGCGTAGCCCTTCATCACAGTAATACCGACACCGTTCTGCTCACAGAGCCGGTACAGTTCCGCGCGCTGCGGTGTGATTCCGCCTAGGTTTTCCGCATATTCTTCTTTAAAATACTCGTTTAAGTCCTCGCTTGCGGGCAGCATATCGAAGGCGGGATTGACGGAAAAGAGTATCATTTCCACGATACCGCTCTTTGCTGCGAGCTTTGCGACATCTGGATTGTGGGTGCTCATGCCAATGTGGCGGATTGTACCTTTTTCTTTTAATGCCATGACGTAGGAGAGAAATTCGCTGCCTTTCATTAATTGATGAAATTCGGCAGTTTCGTCCACGAAATGAATCATGCCAAGGTCTATGTAGTCTGTGCGCAGACGATGCAGCAAATCCTGAAACGCTTCTTGGACTTTGTGAAGTTCACGCGTGCGCACATACTGGCCATTTTGCCATGTAGAGCCGATATGTCCCTGAATAATCCAGCGCGCACGCTGTCCTTCGAGTGCTGCGCCAATGTTAGAGCGCACATTCGGCTCAGACATCCAGCAGTCTAAGATGTTGATGCCTGCCTGTGCACAGTGGTTAATGACTTCTCTTACCTCGTCGGTGGTATGGCGTTCCAGCCATTCCCCGCCAAGACCGATTTCACTGACATTATATCCCGTATTTCCAAGTGTCCGATAGTTCATTGAATAGGACCTCCTTTGTGTGTTGTAATTTTGTATAGTAGCGTGTTTCAGAATTTTTCAGTTCAAAGCGGCGTGGTCTGCTGATACAGGTTAGGCGCCGGGGGTATTGATTGTCTGGTTGATCAGCCTGATTAAGATTTTTCTAAACGCCAGTTTGTGAATTTAAGTGTATCATGATAAGGAATAATTATCAATAAAAGTTGTAAAAACGAAAGCTCACAATATCGGAAAACGCACTTCCAGTGCTGGTTTTTGCGTTACATAGAATACCAGCCGCCAGCGGACTTCAGAGAAAAAGCGTTCAAAATGGAAGGAGGACATTGCAAGTCTTTTGTCTGATGCGGGACTTGGGGCGCAGGCGAAGGCGGCTGTGTGGCTGCATGTTCTGTCCGGCATACCGCTCATGCGCGGGGTGTCGCCAGCGCAGCAGTCTATAATATCATACAGTTCTGGTGCAAGGCTGGGTGATATACTGTAGAGGAGTGACTGGCTGTATTCAGGATAGGAGATTCCTTTGGTGTTGTCAAAGCTGTGCCGGGTCAGCCTGCATTCATGCTGGGTGATGGTGTACTCCTGATTCGTTTCCGGATAGAGGGCCTTGATAAGCGTTACAGGTTTATCGCTGGAACCGGAGGCCGTGACAAAGTATCCCGCTGTCACGGGTTTTGGACAGGCGCGGAAAAGTAAGGTGATTTCCTGTGGTGACAGTACAGGTGTGTCAGTCCACTGCCAGACAAGACGTTCAAACTGCCAGCAGCCGTCTGCACCGCAGTGGTAAGCGGTTCGCAGCCGTTCGGCATCTGGGTCATTTTGCCACAAGTCCGTGTCTGGATTGTTGTTTGCTGCGGTCCCTGTCTTTGCCTGTGCGAGTGTTTCTTGGGGCACAGTCTGATGAACCACATCATCACAATACCAGAACAGACTGCTGCCCATCAATAAGGCCAGCGGTTTTCCATTGAGACAGATTTCCGTGCGAAAGTGCTTGCAGCTTGGATTTTCGGATTCGAACTGTTCGTACTCCTCCGAGGTTTTCAGGGAGAGGCGTTTTTCGGTATCCCATTTTTGCAGAAAATGAACCATATCTTCTGAGGGAATTTTGACACAAAGATCAAGTACCGCGCCCGATAAACCTACATAGACTGCTGGGATAAAAATCTCTTGGTTTTCCCACAAAACAGTTCGGTTGATGGAAACCTTGGTGAGTTTTTCTGCTTGTTTGCTGTGTCCCCAGATTGTTTCGTCTGTGCTGTAATATACCTCCATGATGCGCGTCCCTCCAAAATAGTATTTTGATATTATGATATAAGCTGCCGCAGTGCGTGTCAATAGCAGATGTCATAACTTTGCTGTCAGGAAATGGAATTTGGGATAGCTATCTTGCGTGATTTATTGTATGATGAAAAGAAAGGGGGAAGTGATGATGGAGACCTATCAAGAATTTTTAGACAGGATTTTTTCTTTTGAAAAAAAGGAATGGACGTATGGAGATGGTTATTTCAAAGGAAACCCGTCGATTTCTAAAAAAGTGAATCCCGATAATACGTTTCGGAATTTTTATGGAGATACGGTTGTTTTTGAACTGGCTGCTTCTGTAAAAGAAAAACTGGCTGCATTTGCAGCATTTTTGTATCAGTCGGCACCGGACTGTTTTTGTGAGCGGCTGGTTCCCCAGACGTTTCATGTAACGCTGCATGATTTGAGCAATTCTCCTGTTTTGCAGGAGGTGGCGAAAGACGTGTTTGAGAATGAGCTCAAGGTGATTGAACAAATGCAGCAGGTACAAAAGTATGAGAAAACAGTCCTGAAAATGAAAAGCAAAGCGGTGTTTAATATGGTGGACACCAGTCTGGTCATGGGGGTGTACCCTGCGGGCGGGGAGGACTATCGCAAAATGATGGAACTGTATGACATCTTTGATGAAGTGAAGCGGCTGCCATACCCGTTTACACCGCATATTACACTGGCGTATTATAATGTTTACGGATTTGATGTGCAGTCTGCCAGAGGGCTAGAGAAGGCTGTCCGCCAGCTAAATGAGCAGGAAATTGAATTTGAGCTGTCTGTGGAACAGTTGTACTATCAAAAGTTTGTGAGCATGAATGACTATATCAATGTTATAAATTTGGCACGTCATTGAAGCCAAGGACTGCATGTGCCAGACACAAAAACAGGAAGGGAACGTGAGAAGTAATTGGAGACAGTGAGAAAGGATAGCCCCAATACAGCGGAATATGCTGAAATTGCAGAGGTGAAAAAATTGCTGCAAAAAAGAAATATAAGCATTTATCATGGCAATAAAAACGAAACGATGGTCCCCACATATGGTGTTGGTGGAAGTGATAACGATTATGGTAAAGGCTTTTACACAACGCCCAATAAGGAATTGGCGAAAGAATGGGCATGGGGAACATACACACAAGGGAAAAAGGCATATATTCACACGTTTGAGCTGGATACGTCAGATTTAGCGATATTAAATTTGACAGAGTTGGACAGTATCCATTGGATTGCAGAGCTGTTATATAATAGAAAGTTAAATTTAGGTGATAAGGAAGTTGTGCGGGATAATGTAAAAATATTTCTCGAGAATTATAAATTGGATACAAGCAATTATGATATTATTATAGGATATAGAGCAGATGACAGTTATTTTGCTTATGCGGAAGCATTTGTCTCAGGAACAATATATAAAGATACATTAGAAAAAGCATTGCGGACAGGTGAACTAGGAATACAGGTTTTTATCAAGAGTGAGAAGGCATTTGGTAGATTGACCAAAGTGGAGGTAAACGAAGTTCCAGACAAGTACAGAGGATTTTTTGTTAAGAGAGATCAGTATGCAAGGCAGCAGTACAACACATTAAGAGTGAATCAGGGGGGCAGAGCAGGCAAACAGACAATTTATGATTTTGTATAGAGAGGTGTAACTATGGTACCAATGGCACAAAATTTAGAGGAATTTATATGCTATGATGAATTTTGGCTGGATAAGGACATGGAAAATATGGGCTATCTCTTTGAATACTGTGAGGCGTATTGCAGAGAAATTCTAGGCGATGAGCAGTTTCTTTTAGATAAAGAAATGTTTATAGAATCCTTTATGAAATCAGATTGCAGGGCATTGATGGAAATTGGCCATCCGACATTGTTGTCACAGGCAGCATATGATACCGCAAAGGATTTCATCGAAGTAGACAACGAGAACGAGATGGCGGCCTTCCGGTTAAGGGGGAAACAGCAGGAGTATGCACGCTACCAGCTCTATTGGGCAGGGTGGATGTACGCATATATTCATTTCCAAAGCAAAGAGCGCAGCAAAAACATTATAGAAAAACTGCCGTTACATGAGATATTGACAGATTATAAGATTGGTCATGAGATGAGCAAGGAGGCTTATTACAGCAAGATTGCGTATCTGTTCGAGAAAAAGGTTTGAATACAGGAGGAAACAAGTGATGTTAGACAAGCATTTAATTGCAAAGACAGAACCTGCTGCATTGCAGGAGAATATGGTCGTGAGAGAGGGGGTGCGGATTACGGTTCTTGGCGACAGGCTGTTTCGCATTGAGCAGGAGCCCGAGGGGCATTTTTGTGATCAGGCGACGCAGACGGTGTGGTTTCGGTGGTTCGAACAAGTATCTTTTTCTGTTTCGGAAAATCAGGAGGCATCGGAATTAAGAATTGCCACAGACAGCGTGACTCTTGTGTGGAAGGGCAGCATTGAGGAAAGTTTTGTGGTATTTGCAGGACAAGAGAAAAAAAGTTTTCTGAACAACAGCGAAAATCTTTTGGGCACTTACCGGACACTCGACTGCTGTGACGGAGACCAGTTTATTTCTTTTGACAGCGACGGGCAGCCGTCCGAGAAGATTCAATTGGGATACGGCGTTGTGTCCAGAAACGGTGTGGCTCTTTTGGAGGACAGCCAGTCTTTGATTTTAAAGGAAGATGGAATGCTTGAACGGCGCGAATATCCTGAAAAGGACGATTATGTGTTCGCGTATGGGAAGGATTACAGGGGTGCATTGAAGGCGCTGTTTTCCATCTGCGGAAAGACACCGCTGATACCGCGTTTTGCGCTGGGCAACTGGTGGAGCCGGTATCATGCCTATACGGAAAAAGAGTATCTGCACACGATTGAGAATTTTGATGCGCGTGAGCTTCCGCTGACGGTTGCGACGGTGGATATGGACTGGCACTGGTCAGAGACGCTGGACACGCGCAAACAGATTACGCAGAGTGGGAAAAACGACGCACTGCACGGCGGCAGTGACGGTTGGACCGGGTATAGCTGGAACACAGACTTGTTTCCAGATTACAGGCGTTTTCTGGGAAAACTGCATGAGAAAAATCTGCATACGACTTTGAATCTGCACCCTGCGCTTGGCGTGCGGTATTTTGAGGACTGTTATGAGGAGATGGCAGAGGCAGTAGGCATAGACCCGGCGACAGAGCAGCAGATTCCTTTTGACATGACCGACGCGACGTTTATCAATGCGTATTTTAAGGTGCTTCACAAGCCGTATGAGCGGGAGGGCGTGGATTTCTGGTGGATTGACTGGCAGCAGGGACTTGACTCAAAGCTCGAGGGGCTTGACCCGCTCTGGGCGCTCAACCACTATCATTTTCTGGACAATGGCGTGGAACATGCACCGCTGATCTTGTCGCGCTACAGCGGCATCGGCGCGCACCGGTATCCGCTGGGCTTCTCGGGAGATACGCTGGTGACATGGGAGAGTCTGGGGTATCTGCCGTATTTTACAGCGACGGCATCGAATGCAGGGTACTGCTGGTGGAGTCATGATATTGGCGGCCATATGTGCGGTTACAAAGATGATGAGCTCTATGTGCGCTTTTTGCAGTTTGGCGTATTCAGCCCGATTAACCGCCTGCACAGCAGCAATTCTGATACCTTTACGAAAGAGCCGTGGGCATATGGAAATGGTACAGGTCTGATTGCGGCGGAGTATTTGCGGCTGCGGCACCGAATGATACCGTTTTTGTATTCGGCGTCTGTGGAAGTTGCCGAGAACGGGCTTGCGCTCATCGAGCCAATGTATTATGAGTGGGCAGACGAAGAAGAAGCCTATCAATATCCGAACCAATACTTGTTCGGCGGTCAGATGATTGTGGCGCCAGTGACAGCCAAGAGCGAAGCGCAGGGCATGGCAAGGGTGAAAGCGTGGCTGCCGCAGGGCACGTGGACTGATTTCTTTACGGGAGATGAGTACACAGGCGGACAAGAACTTACATTCATTCGCTGGCTGGAGGAGATGCCAGTCTTGTTAAAAGAAGGCGGCTTCTTTGTGCTTGATGACCGCAAATATACAAATGATGTGTCGAATCCAGACCAGTTGAAAGTGGTTGTCACAAACGGGAATGGAAGCTATACATTGCATGAAGAGCAGGACGGAAATCGGCTGGATACGGTATTTGTGTCAAAGGCGGGCGAAGGTGTCCAGTCAGTAATGTTCCATTGCAATACAGAGATGAAAGAAGCAGCATTACGCATACCGCCAAGAAGATATAAGTTTGTATTCAGCAATATTTTGTCTGGTACTGTAACTGTTTTGGCAGATGGGAAGGCATGTGCGGCAGCCGTGGACGATAACGGGCGTCTGAGTGTCGTTATAGAAGAAGTCTGTCCAAATACGAAATATGAAATTTGCGTGCACTTTGCAAAGAAGGCGGACGAGAAGCGGAAAGAGGCTTTGCGGAAAACCATTACCAAATTACAGATGGATAACAATGAAAAGAACAGTATATATGAAAGGCTGTGCTGCGCCGACAAGGCGGCATATGTGGAGATTGTGGAACAAATGCCCGTGCCCCAGATCGCAAAGGACAGGCTTATTGAAATAGGATAATGTGGAGGCAGAATATAGATGAAGATAGGAAGCAATACAGAAAATGTACTTGGAATTTTGCACGGCGGTGATTACAACCCAGATCAGTGGCTCGACTGCCCGGAGGTTTTGGAGGAGGACGTGCGCTTGATGAAAAAGGCGCGGGTAAACTGCGTATCGCTTGGCATCTTTGCGTGGAGCAGGCTGGAGCCTGAGGAGGGCAGATATGAGCTGGACTGGCTGGAGAATATCATACAGCGTTTATATGAAAATGGCATCTATACGATTCTAGCCACGCCGACGGGGGCGATGCCGCACTGGCTGACAGACCAGTATGAGGAGGTGCGGCAGGTCAGTGAAAATGGTGTTCGCAATGATGCGGGAAAGCGGCATAATTACTGCCCCAGCTCGCTGGTGATGCGGGAAAAGACAAGACAGATAGACCAGAAACTCGCGGAGCGCTTTGGCAGGCATCCGGGCGTGATCTGCTGGCATATCTCAAATGAGATTGCGAACAACGGCATTGACGGCGCGTGCCACTGTGAAAACTGCCAGCAGGCATTCCGCGTATGGCTACAGCAAAAATATGGAACACTTGAGAATCTGAACAAGGCGTGGTGGACAGCCTTCTGGAGTCATACTTACACTGACTGGGCGCAGGTCAAAGGGCCTTCAGCGCGCGGCGAGAACCTGCTGCACGGGCTAAATCTGGACTGGAAGCGTTTTGTCAGCAGCCAACAGCTTGATTTTTGCAAGGAGGAAATCCGCACCGTGCGCAGCTACAGTGCGCTGCCTGTCACAACAAACCTGATGGCATTTTTCCGTCCGTTGGATTATTTCCAGTGGGCGAAGGTGTTAGACTTTGTCTCGTGGGATTGCTATCCAGACTGGCACAGCGGCGCGGACGAGCTGGATACAGCGGCGGAGGCTGCTGCCTGTCACAGTCTGGTGCGGAGCCTGAAACGGGATAATTTTTTGATGATGGAGAGCACGCCCTCTGTCGTGAACTGGCGTGAGAAGAACCGCCTGAAACGGCCGGGAATGCATGAATTGTCCTCCTTGCAGGCGGTGGCGTGCGGCTCTGACAGCGTGCAGTATTTCCAGTGGCGCAAGAGCAGGGGCAGCAGCGAGAAATATCACGGGGCGGTGGTCGATCACAAATATGGGGAAAACACGAGAGTATTTCGAGATGTGGCGCGCCTTGGCGAACGCCTTTTGCAGATTGCGCCCAAGGTACTTGGCACCTGCAATCAGGCGCGGATTGCGATGATTTTTGACTGGGAAAACTGGTGGGCAGTGGAGGACGCCTATGCCGTTGACAACCATATCCAGTATCAGCGGGTCTTTCTCGAATATTTCCGCCCGCTCTGGGAGATGGGCGTCGATGTGGACATCGTTGATATGGACTGCGAACTGGATTCGTACAGTGTGGTCATTGCCCCGTTAAATTACCTGTACCGCAAAGGCTATGCGGACAGCGTGCAGCAATATGTGGAACAAGGCGGCTGTTATGTGACGACCTGCTGGAGTGGGGAGGTGGACGATACGGATTTAGTCTATCTCGAAAAGCATCCTTTAGAGGAGGTTTTGGGAATTGCGCCGGAGGAGATGGACGTGCCGGACGGCTATTGTGAGAACAGCCTCCAGTATCAGGGACAAACGTACCGAATCACAGGGCTGTGCGGACTGGTGCACGCCAAAAGCGCAGAGGTGCTTGCAGAGTACCAGCATGATTTTTATGCAGGCTATCCCGCGCTCACGAGAAACATTTATGGAAAAGGAGAGGCATACTATATTGCCTCGATGAATGAGATGGATTTTCTGAGAGCTTTTTATCAAGAGCTTTTGCATAAAAAAGGCTTAGAATGCCGTCTCAATGTGAAATTCCCGATGGGCGTGACGGTGAATGAGCGCAGGGCAGACGATCGGAGTCTGTGGTTTTTGCAGAACTTTAACAGAACGGCGGCGGACGTGGAGTTTTTGTCGGCGTACATCAACATCGAGACAGGGGAGGTGTTAGAAGGGAAGGTTACGATGGGGGCGTTTGAGTGTATGATTTTGGAAGAAGGTATAAAAAGTTAAAAGGAGATTTCGCATGAAAAAAATGTCAAACGACAGCATGAGCAAATTCATCAGCCTCATTCTGCGCCATCATCCAGAAGCAGCCTATATCGAGCTGGATGAACACGGCTGGGCAGAGGTGGACAAATTAATAGAAGGAATCAGGCGGACTGGCAAACGAATCGACAGAGAGCTTCTTGAGGAAATCGTTCGGACAGACAACAAACAGCGCTATTCGTTTAATGAGGATAAGACGTATATCCGCGCGAATCAGGGGCACAGTGTTCCAGTAGATGTCGGGTTGAAGGAACAGGAACCGCCGGTATTTTTATATCATGGCACTGCTGTCGGCTTCCTTGCCAGCATTGAGCGGGAAGGGCTCAAACCGATGGGGCGGCTGTATGTGCATCTGTCAAAAGATGTCGAGACCGCAGTCAATGTGGGAAAGCGCCATGGAAAACCCGTGGTACTCAAAATTCACAGCGGTGACATGTACCGTGACGGACAGGCATTTTATCTGTCTGAAAATGGTGTATGGCTGACCAAGAAGGTTGTGCCAGAATATTTTGAACGGCTTATCGTCTAAAGTCTTTGCGGCAGCTTGAAACAGAACTGGGCTGCCGCATAAAATTAGAGCCGGTAAAAATATATAATAAAATTTGGAAAAATAGTTGACAAATGTGTCGAAATAAGATATTATAATTTTTGTTCGCGGAAGTGCTGGAATTGGCAGACAGGCAAGACTAAGGATCTTGTGTCGGTAACGACGTGTGGGTTCAAGTCCCATCTTCCGCAGTGGTTAAAAAATTGCCAATCCACTTTATTCAATTAAGAAACTCCCTTTTCGGAATTGTGTACCCATTGAAAATCGGACTATAAATATGCATTTGGATTGTATAATAATACGTTTTGGTGGTTTTAATATTCTATGAATTTTAAATTGCGGGATTATTTGATAAGCCTATCAGCAATCAGTTGGTAGGCTTATTTGACTGTCAGACGATGGGGAATAGTCAGAGACAATTCCGACTATTTACTCTGCATTGTAATATGCGGTAAAATATAGTATGATATAAAATATATTTTTGAGGAGAATAGCCATGAAAAAGAAATTATACCGTATTGTTTGTTTATGCAGTCTTGTTTCAATTGTGTTGTGTGCATGTGGAAAAAACACAAATTCAGAAGTAAATGTCACGCATATTTCCGATGGTCTTGAATCAGAATATGAGTGGAACTCTCCTGAAATAGATAAATTGCGTGAAAAATACCCAGAATACTTTGAGCTTGGAACCTTCAAGGGGCTGGAGGTTTATGTTTGGCAGATGGCAGAGGATGACTATCGTTTTGGGCTGATGCAGGGAACCAACCGTCAGAAAACTTTGGAAGAGTTAATGGCATTAAAAGGTGCTTCACCAGAGGAAATGGCATTGATTCTGTCTGCCTTTGACATAGACGACAGAGATATTTTTGTGATTCCATGGCAGAATCCCATTTCCAGCTATATGGTCACAGATGATATGGTGAAAGACCCGGAATACATAAGCAATTTACGAAATATGCTGGGACTGGACTTGGATGAAGAACTGATGCTCAAACAGGAAGAAGCTGATGTAATGTATGACAGAATCCCTATGGTAAGAGTGGATGGTAAATTATATTATGATACAGGAAAAGAAAGCACGATCGACTGGCGTTGTGGAAATATGGATGGAGAAATAACGTCTACTGTCGATGGAACTGAAATACCAACAGAAGATAATCAGTCTAATTTTGGAAGTGGATTTAATTATCAGTATGGAGCAGACGATACAATAGAGATTTATATGAATGAAAAGTGGTTTGTCTTTGAATACAGAGAAGAATCTGAATGAGAAAATAAATAATCGATAAGTCAAATAAAATCCAAAAGGCTACCCAATCAAAACGGCAGCCTTTTTCAATTCTCAACCTTAATTTTCTCAATATTCAGTAGGTGGTTTTTCAGGTACAGTTACTTATATCCCATGAAGAATTAAGAAATGTATGAATATTCATCAAATTTCGGGAGATGGACAGTGGGAACACTTTTCCAAAAAGGGGGTTAAGAAATAAAATGGATTGGCAATTTATAAACTAAACTTACTATGTAAAGCTATGATATAATCAAATCGACAAATCGGAATTGATATAACGAAAGAATATATTATGATTGATAATAAACAGGTCAAAGAAATTCTATTGGGACTAGGAGCAGATTTGTGCGGAATAGCAAGTATAGATAGATTTAATGACGCTCCAAAAGGATATCATCCTACTGATGTTTTACCAACTTGCAAATCGGTTATTTCTTTTGGATGTAGATTTCCAATAGGAACTTTGAGTTGTAATTCTCATGTACCTTATACAAGAGTGAGAAATTCCATTACGCCCAAAATGGATTCGATTGCTCTTGATTTTTGTATTGAAATGGAAAAATATCAAATTGCTTGTGTACCAATTCCAACAAATGAAAGCCAATGGGACGAAAATACTAAGAGATGGCGTTCTATTATTTCTCAAAAACATGCGGCACAGGCAGCGGGATTAGGTACGATAGGCAGACATTCTTTGCTTATTACGCCAGAATTTGGAAGTATGGTTTGGCTGGGAGCAGTTTTGTGTGAACAAGAATTAGAATGTGACGAGTTAAAAGATAATATTTGTAATAACTGTAATGCCTGCGTAAACATATGTCCAGTAAATGCGTTAGAACATTTAGAGTTAGAGCAACAGGCATGTTGGGATTATGCCTTTGGTGATGATAAAACAATACAAAGCTGGGTGATAAGTTGCCACAAATGTAGAGATATTTGCCCCTATAATTTAGGAACAGAAAATTCGTTTATAAAGAAGTAGACCAATTCCGATTTATCTACTAACTGTCTTAACTTTCCTTTATTTTCAAGGCTTTGCGGTATGTCCAGCCTTAAAATATGTATCCTTTTCCCTTGTTTTTGCCCTTATCAGCAAGTTACAAGGGAAAGTTTTTGTTATTCAGTCAGTTTTCATTGCTTAATTCATTCCCACAACCTTATCCAAGAGTTTAGCAGAATCCCGCTTCGCCTCCCTTGTAGCGTGTGCATAGACATTCATGGTTGTGCTTACGTCTGAATGTCCTAAAAGCTCCTGCACATCTTTTGGCTGCGCCCCGTTTGATAACAGGTTTGTTGTGTAAGTATGTCTTAGTGTGTGGAAGTGGAACCCCTCTAACTCCGGTACTTTCTTTGCCGCTGTCCGGCAGGCTGTTTCCACGGTGGCAGGAAGCTCAAGACAGCCATCTTCCCTCAAGCATACAAAAGAGATTTCCGTATAATCCGCTGGCACATCCTCTGTCATTCCCAAGTTGTAATACTCATAATGCACCCTGTTCTTTTCCGTAACCTCTTTGTAGAAGTTCCTGTGGTAGAGTTCGCCATACTGCATACGGTTTTTAAGCTGCTGTTTCCTTGCTTTCCTCAAGATGTCAGCGAGGGCGTTGCCAAAATCAACGATCCGCACTTTCTTCCTTTTTGTCGAGCCGATTTCGTGCTTATGGGTTGCACCGTTGTAGCGGACACTCCTGCGGACTGTCAGGCATTGCTCCTCAAAGTTGATGTCCTGCCAGGTCAGTCCTGCCACTTCCCCAAGTCTGAGACCTGTGAAATAGGCTATCTGTACGGGCAGGATTGCGTCTTTGCTCCGCCTGCCAAGTTGTGCAATCAGCTTTTGGTACTGCTCAAATGACAGCGGCTTGACCTTGCCCGTTTCGGTGTCCGTTTCTTCCGCAAACAAGTCCATATCGTCCTTTTTATGCCTCATGACCACATACTGCATGGGGTTGAATGTAATGTACTGTTTCGGGAACACCGCAAACCGGAATGACTGCTGTAATACTGCGGAAAATGACCGGATATAATCAATGGAATATCCCTTTGAAACAAAGCCATCAACTGTCCCACCAAATGAGAGCAGATCCATGAACTGCTGTAAATGTCCCGAAGTAACCGTTTTGAGTTTCCGTCTGCTTACAGGGTGCTGTTTAATACGGTTGATCGCCTGAAGATAAGTACCGACAGTGCCATTGCTTAATGTTCCTGTCTTTAATTCTTCCTCTGCCCATGTGTCAAGCAGTTGCCCAAGAGTGATATTGTCCGCCTTTGCAATGAATTTTTTGCTTTCGTAGTCCTCCATTGCCTGTCTTAACAGCTTTTCCGTTTCACTCTTGCTTTCTGTTCCTGCACATTCTTTCTGTACCAGGTTGCCGCTTGCATCCTCCACATAAAAGCGGTAGTACCATTTTTTACCTTTCTTCCGTACTGATCCCTTTGCCATAATCGTTTCTCCTTTCAATGAACGCATTTCTGCGTATGTAATCATTGAACAGATATGGCAGCCGGAACTGATGGAATGCTTTCTGTAAATAAGGATAGCATAAAATCTGCCGTCCCGCTATACCGAATCGGAATCTTCCCCTGATAAAAGACCGGAAAGCCTTGCAGCGGCGGCATCAGGGTTTTTGGAGTAGAGCCTCACTATGTCGCCCATATCATTAAGGGCATTTACGGTGTGGGTAATCTCCCGCAGGAACATGATTTCATTATATTCCTTTCCCGATTCAAATCCCATTGTCTTTGCAAGCTGTGCGCTTTCTTCATTTCCTTTAAATTTCCTGCACGCAAGGCGGAAAGAGTCCACAAACAATTCATATTCCTGCAACATCAGCAACAGCAGGTCTTTTGAAAAGTCCGATTCGGAAGTTTCCATGTCATAGGGCAGCTTTGAAAGGATGGAGGACATGGCATCACGGATCAGCATTTCCCTTTTATCCGTAATGTCAGATTCGTATTCCTCTGTTTCGCCTTTCAACCACTCTACGGAAACATGGAGTGCATCTGCCAGACCGTCAAGGACAAGTTTCTTGGTGTTGTCAATCGTACCTGCCTCGTACCTCTGGATAGTGGATGCAGTGACGCCCATTTTTTCAGCAACATAAGGCTGGTTGACGCCCAGTTCCAGTCTCCGCTGTTTTGCCCTGCCGCCGATTATCCGGCGCAGCTCTTTGTCTTTCATGTGGGGTTTCCTCCTTTATCGGTATGGTCAAAGTATACCATATCAAAAACAATATTGCAATATGCAAGTTAAAAATAATTTTCAAAATCACATAACGCTTGACAACAAAATATAAATGGTGTATAGTAAGCATACTACAAAAATTGCATATTGCAATTTAGGAGGAGGAGAATGAATGACAGAAATGAAGATTGCCCTTTCCATTGAAGAAGCGGCAGACTACACAGGCATCGGTCGGAACACACTGAGAAAGCTGGTGGAATGGGATAAACTCCCTGTATTGAAAGTGGGGAGAAAGGTACTTATCAAAAAGGACATTTTGGAACTGTTTATGACTGTCAATGAGGGGAGGGATTTGAGGGACAGGGGGAATGTCAAAACCGTTACAAGAAAGACGGCGGTATAAAAGTTGGGCGCACAGTTGCAGTGAACTTAAAAAATACAATCATTTTTGAAGTATGAACTAAAAAAATGCAGTCACTTTTGAAAAATGAACCCAAAAAGTAAGTTCACTGAAAAACCGTGTGATATATGTTCCGCCAAAAATGAACTTAAAAAGTGCAATCACTCTGAATAGAGTCAGTTGACCGCCGGAAACAGTGGAAATGAAATCCAGCATAACCAGTACATTTGGAACAGATACGGATAACAAGGACGGGCAGAAATAAAAGGATTGCCAATCAAATAAGCATAGAACAGCCGGAAAACTGTTTCCAATAGGCTGAAAGCACATTTCACTGGATACCCTCGGAGAGCCCCCGCAGTATTGGCGAAGGCAATGGCACATTGACTTTGACAATACTGCTAGGGGGTTATCATCTATGGCGGAGCCAAGATGATAACCGCACTGCTCCAACATGAAATCAGGGAGGAAGGACATGGGAGAAATTTCTTTCAGCAACCACATCAGCAACAAGAAAAGCGCAATCAACAGCAAGACAAAACTCGCCGGAGTAGCAAAACACAATCTGAGGAAATACCATTCGCAGGATTACAGCAGGGATAACATTGCACTTCTTTATGGGACAACGAATCTCATGCAGGACGTGAAAAATGTTTACCGCAAAGAATTTGATGCCGCACTGCATGAATACAATGCAAAGCAGACAAGACCGGAAAGACGGATTGGCGATTATTTTGAACATGTGTCCGAAACGGAACAGGACATGGCGGTGGAAGTCATCATACAATGCGGGGATAAGAAATTTTGGGAGCAGAACAGCGGTGACAAAATATTTATGAAGCAGGTCTATAAGCAGCTCCTTTTGAAATTGCAGGAGTATCTGTCGGATTTTAAGATTGCAAATGCGGTAATCCATTTTGATGAGGCAAGCCCGCATATGCACGTTGTAGGTGTTCCGGTAGGGAGGGGGTTTAAGCGTGGCTTGTCAACAAAAGTGTCAAAACGATCCGTATTCACGCCCCAAGTCCTGTCGGAAGTTTTGCAGGATAAAATGCGGGCGGATGCCAACCACTACATGAAAGCCATCTTCCAGCAGGAATTACGGGAAAAGAAAAAGGGCAAAAACCATGACCTGACGGTTGCGGAATACAAAGTTGCAAAAGAGGAAGAAAAGATTGAAAAACTGTCAACGGATAAAATAGGACTGGAGGCTGACATTCTCGTTCTGAACCATAAAAAGTCCACCAAGCAGAGGAAACTGGACGAATTGGACGGGGAGATTGAAAGTTCCAATATCTTCTTAAAAGCACTCAGGCAGATAAAACAGTTTATACAGTCATATCTTCCCTTTGCGCCGCTGATTGAGGAATTTGCAAACCATGTAGAGCGTGGGGCGGATATAGAGGCAGGAAACAGTTTTCGGGGGATGTTTACTGCACTTGGGGAACTGCTCAATTCATTTAAGGAAATCATTGTGGACGGACTGTGCTGGTTTCCCCGCCTTATGCGGTGGCAAACCTCAAAGGGCGAAGTTTCCCCTGTGTTTGAAGATAACAGGAATGAAGGCTATTACTACCGGCTGAAATCCTATATGGATATCCATACAAGGCAGGAATACCCGAAAGAACTGATACAGGCGGAAATCAAGCCGGAAAACCGTACAGGCACAATAGAACAGTTAGCGCAGAATGTGGAGGCTGTCGAAAAGCAGGTACAGCTTATGGGTATAAAAATGAACCGGAACCAAATGTATTAGACCTAACCAGTTATAAAGCAGCAGACTTAAAACTAAAAGCTATAATTTTACTGATCAAGAGTTAATTCGTCAGCTTGTTAAATCAAGAATGGCACAAGGACAGGAGCTGGAATTTGAGGATTTATCCGGGTATGAGTTGCCACCGAGAACGCAGTTCTCTATGTTAAGCAAGCCAGCGGTTTCTATTAAGTATGGAAAAATGACCTTTAATATGGCTAGTGTCAGAATGTTTGATGAGGATCTGTTTATTCTTACCCCAGTCAATCGTGATAAAAAGCGTCTTATGGTTGTGCCTTGTAAGGAAGAAGAAAGTGCATCATTGCAATGGGCGAGAATTAGAGAGTCGGATGATACAAAAGTAAATAGAACCATCAGCTCTGAAGAATTTATTTTGAAACTGTATAAAATGATGGGATGGAAACTGAATTGCAGATATAAGATTCTTGGCAGAGTTGCTTTGGCAAAGCCGGGTCCTATGCCTGTACTTATTTTTGATTTGGAAGAAGCCATCATGTTTGATTCTAAGCAGATGGAATTTGTAGATGAAGAAACAGGAGAAATCAAGAAAAAGCAGGTTAAGTATTACCCAGAAGAGTACAAGGATTGCATTGGTAAGTCTTACAACGATTATATTGAGGCAACGCAGATGAATATCTTTGAATTTTTGGATGAATACACAGGACAGTCATATTCGGATTTGCCGGAAGAGGAAATCCCGGATGCAAGCGCTATTGAAATGCAGACCTATAGTAATGGCACCACGGATGGTGAGAATGAGGAGATGACAGTTGGTTCTTTAAATACATCGGGGGGTGGAGTAAGTGAATGATAAAGGTAAGTTGTGGAACGGCTCAAAAAAACAAGCAAAAATAAGAATATCATTATATGGCCGTCAGAATATAATTCAGACAGGGAAAGATGTTGTCCGGGTGCTTGGTGTTCCACCTTATATTTCTATTAGAATAAATCCTGAAATGGATTCTATCTTGGTGGAGCCAGCAGAGGAAAAGCACAAGCTTTCCTTTAAGGTTGCAGATGATATTTGTTTTAATAAAAATAGGCAGGTGATTATTTCAAGCGCATCATTTGTAATTGGCTTTATGGTAAAGAATAATCTTGACCTATCCGAGACTTATCAGATTGATGGAATTTATTCAGAAAAGAATAATGCTGCAGTTTTTCAGATGAAAGATGCGAAAGTGTATGAGCCTAAAGAAAAAGTGTATAATCAAGCAGGACAAACGCATGAGTGAATAAATTGTGAACAAACATTACCTTTACAGGAGATTTGTGGTATTATTACAATAAAGGTGGTGTTTTACAATGACAGAGATATTAAAAACAATAGAATTAATTGAGGACAAAAGACAGGAAAAAAAGGTCAGGCATAAACTGCTTGATATTGTGGTGATTGTGCTGTTTGCAAAACTGGCAAATGCCGATGACTGGGAGGAAGTTGAAATTTTCGCAAAGTCTAACGAGGAGTTCCTTAGGCAGTACATTGGACTGGAAAATGGCATCCCTTCGCATGACACAATGCAAAGGGTCATGGGCAGTATTGCGCCTGAATATATGCAGGGCGTTTATAATAAGTGGCATGAGCTTGTAAACAGCAACGAGGGGGAAACACTCAAAAAAATTATCTGTATTGACGGGAAAACCATGAGGGGCAATCAATCAAATGGCCAGAAAGCAAACCATATTGTTTCCGCATGGTGTGACATGGACGGTTTTTGTCTTGGCCAGAAAAAGGTGGAAGAAAAATCAAATGAGATCACTGCAATCCCGCAATTACTGGATGTCATACAGATAAAGGGTAGCGTTATAACGGTTGATGCCATGGGGACGCAGACGGAAATCGTGGAAAAGATTAAACAGAAGCATGCAGATTACACATTGGCGGTAAAGGAAAACCAAAAAAACCTGTACAGGGAAATAAGCGAGTATTTTGAAGACGTGGAACTTCTGAAGGAGATAAAGTGTAATAACGGGTATAGAATTACCAAAGAAAAATCCCATTCCCAAATAGAAACAAGGGAATATTACCAATGCAGTAAGATAGGCTGGATGCAGGAAAAAAGCCGTTGGAAAGGTATAAAAAGCATAGGGATGATCTGTAAGACAACGGAACAGTCAGGGAAACAGGTAACAGAAAGTCCAGCTAAGAAATGTCAATAAGTAATTTGAGAAATTTATTAAAAAAATTTATTTGTGCCAGTTTCTAAAAAAGGGTAACTTTAATAAACCCACCTGTGTGGAAATTTAAAATTATGTCTGGCATTTAGGCTGCATTGTCTGGTTTTGAAGGATGGTCAACTTCATAGCGTTTACAATGCTCCTGTGGTGTGATCATTTCAAACGGCTTATTATCCCTGAGCATGGCAAAAATGATGTTGCAGATTTTATGCATCACAGCCCCGACAGCCACATTTTTTTTCTTGCTCCTGCATTTGTCGGTATAGTAACTATGAATGACTGGGTTTACGGGCATTTTCGTACCCCTATCAACTTTAAGGTTATTGAGTGCCGCCATATGCAGGATGCGTCTGGCAAGGCTGGAACCCCTCTTGGACATATGTACCCTGTCCCCATTGAATTTGCCTGACTGTTTTACAGCAGGATCCAGTCCAAAGTAGGCATAAAGTTTTTTAGGGGAAGAAAACAGTTCAAAGGAACCCATTTCTGCAATCAGCACAACTGCGCTCAGGAAACCTACACCCCGCAGGGACTGGATAAGGCAGATCTGGTTATGGACCGGTTTTCCCTGTAATCCATCCACTGCTTTATGAAGCTCTTCAAGTATGGAATCAAGATGTTTCTGGTACTCACGGTAAGTTTCTATATACAGCCTGATTCGGAGGGCATTACTTGGGAGTGCACGTCCAAAAACAGCGGCGTCTTCTGCAGCGATAAAAATGGCCTCATATTTGGAGAGGGCATATTTTTCACCAAAATGTGCAGTTTCCCTGATTGTTTTGACAATCTCGTCCTTTGCTGCAGCAAGCATGTCCGTAGCAAGGGGGTATGATTCAAGAAGTTTAAGGGAAGTCAGTGTCGTGATTTTGCTGAATACCTGCAGGTATGCGGGAAAGGACACCTTAAGTTCCGCATTCAGTTTCAGGACAACAGCAGACTGCAGATCTTTGTAGTAATAGTAGTCGCGCACCAGGTTCCGAAGGTCGATGATTTCGTCATCAGGGACGATAGAAGTCTTAAGAGAAGCATCAAGCCCAACCTTTGCTGCCTTTTTTGAATCAAATTTATCATTATGCAGTTTCCTTATGTTCGAATTTGTGCTATTCTTAGTAATGATAGGATTAATGACGGAGCAGTCAAAACCCTTATCATGTAGGAAGCACAGAAGCGGGATGTGGTATATCCCGGTAGACTCGAGGAAGCAGCGGCTTTTGAGAGAATACATTTCCTGTGCTTCCTTTATTTTTGTGACGGCGAGCTCCCGGGACTGCGGATCGGAATGTATGATCTTAAACGGCTTACCGGTAAGCGTGCCATTGGGGAGCATGATGGACATCCAGGTGAAATCTGCGCCGACATCAAGTCCGACTGAGAGATAAGGTATGCAGTTAAGCATCTGAAGTACTTTCTGGTATTGCATGGTATATATCCTTTCCGGCAGGCATCCATTTCCAAAAGGCGGATACACAACCTAGCGGCTTATACAGGTATAGCCTGGGGCTTCCCAACCAGCCAAAACATAAATCACCACCGAATGGACTGACAGACTTTCTAAGAGGTATGGCCAGTGGAAAACCACTGGTTCCCAAGGAGGAAACGTCAATGATCCTGCCTTCGATGATTATACCTCAATATTTTGTCTGGTGCATTAAGGAAACCTCAGACATGATAAATCTTTTTATTGACAGCATCTGATGGTGGAAGGAATATTCCCCTTCAGCTATCTGTTTGACTTGTCTTTGTAACTTATTAACTATAGCTCTTGTTGCTATATCATTATTATACTAGGAGGTATTATATCAGCAGCCTGCCGTTAAATGTGGAGCTGTTTGCAAGGACAGTGAGGGAACACTGGTCAGTGGAGGTTATGCACTGGCATTTGGATGTAACGTTTAAAGAAGATGCCAACACTACTTTGGATAAAACAGCAGCACAGAATCTGAATATCATAAATAAATGGTGTTTATCCATATTAAAACTTTTTGATGTGGGAAAGAAACTGTCACTGAGAAAGAAACGCTATTGTATCAGTATGAATGCCAGAAAGTATTTGGAACAGATATTAAGCCTGTAAGACTTGACAATGAAGCATAATAAAGAGAATAAACATTCATGCGTTTGTCCTGTATAATCAAGGAGATTATATTGACAAATTTCGCAAAAACGAGTATGATAATAAAAGAATATTTTGGCAAAATTTTTGAAAGAAAATGACGCAAAACTATAGGGCCTGTAAAATGGTTGCCAGTTGCTTTGATTATGTAGCATTGCCGTATTCGGTAATGCTATTTTTGTCTTATTATGAGGTGAATGATGATAGAAGGTTATACAACAGTTAAGGAAATAGCTGAAAAGTGGGGACTGACATCAAGGACGGTTCAAATTTTATGTGCAGAAGGAAAAATAAAGGGAGTCACAAAGTTTGGAAAAGCATGGGCAATTCCTGTTAATGCTGAAAAACCTACGGATAATAGGGTGACTTCTGGTGAATATAAAAATTGGAGAAACAAGAACAAAAAAGACAATCAAGATGATTAGTTTAAAGTATGTGTGATTTAGGAGAATGCCATGAATACAGAGTTGATTAATAAGAAAGTTGAATATTGGGAAAACCAACTTCTCGATTTAGGAAAAAGAAATAAAATGATTTCCTTCAGAGAGACCAAGAGGGCTACTCTACGCATACTTGAACCAAGTTTTGAAGGCTTGTATGATCGTTTGGTTGTGAAAGAAGAGAAACTTACATTTCAAAAGGCTATTGATAAGGATTCAGATATAAGAGTTTATTCTGTTTTATCACTTATGGACTCTCTTTCAGCACCTGTTGAGGTTAGATTGGGAGATATCAAAGCAGCAGGAACAGTCGAAGAATCAAAAAAGACATTAAAAGATTTGCGAAATAAGGCTAGATTGTCGTTGGATGAGCAGGGTACTAATATTTTATATTTAGTGTTCGGATTTGTTGAATGGAGAGAAAAAGGAAGCAAGGATAATTGGATTAAATCACCACTAATTTTAGTTCCTGTCAGCCTTGTTTTGGAATCGTTGAATGCTCCATATGTACTTAAAAAATATGAGGATGATTTAGTAGTTAATCCTACTTTGGCATATTTGTTTGAATGTGATTATGGAATTACACTTCCAGAATTTGACCCGGACGAGAATTCTCTTGAGGACTTTATGTCTGAAATGGAGCAGTTAGTAGATGTAAGAGGGTGGAGAGTCCTAAGAGAGACAAGTTTAGGATTAGTATCTTTCTTAAAGATAAGTATGTATAAGGATATTCTCAACAATGAGGAAGAGATAAAAAATAATCCAATTATTCAGGCATTTGCCGGAGATACAACAGCATTAAATACAGACCGTATTTCGGAAATCGATTTCGATCACGATAAAGAGAAAGCAAGTGAGTTATATCAAGTTGTAGATGCGGACTCTAGCCAACAAGATGCGATTCTGCTCTCGCAGAAGGGCGTCAGTTTTGTTATGCAAGGACCTCCAGGAACAGGAAAAAGCCAAACGATTACAAACATTATTGCACAAGGGTTGGCTGATGGCAAAAAGATATTGTTTGTGTCAGAAAAGATGGCAGCGCTTGAAGTGGTACACAGACGACTTGAAGAGGTTCATCTAGCAGATTTTTGCTTGGCTCTCCATAGCCATAAGGCGAATAAAAAGGAGATTTTGGAGCAACTCGGACAAAATCTGAATTTAAAGCATATAAAAGTTAAAGATGAAGAAATTGCAAAGCTAACTAGATTAGACGTTTTGAGAGACGGACTTAAGTGCTATGTAGAGGATATACACAAGACAATAATGCCTATTGAGATGAGTTTGTATGAAGTCTATGGAGCAATTGCTGAGTTACAGGATTTACCATTTGTTAGATTAACATTAGATGGAATTGGAGATTATTCTAAAGATGAAGTAAATAGAATGGGTCTCTTAGTTGAAAATCTTGAGATGACAAGAGGTTCGTTGGGAGAAAAGTGGTATAAAAACCCATGGCAAGGAATCACGATTTCACGATTAGGTAATGTGCAAAAAGAAGAATTAAAAGAAAAGATGAGCACACTCCAGTGGATATTGAGTCGAGTACCTAATACTTGCGTAGTTGAAGGGGAAAATATTCTTGCTATATGTAGTCTAGATAATATTGATGCATACTATCAAGCATTTTCTTTGTTGGATAGATGTTCAGACGCTCCAAGTGAATGGATTGGAAAAGACTTAACACAAGAAAAGAGATTGCTTTCTGAACTTGAAAGTACAATTGATGCAATCGGCAATAAGATAGAGGAAATAGTACGCTCATATCAAGAGTCAATATTTGATATTGATCCAATATCATTTTTGGCAAATTATGAAGGTGTTTGTGATGTCGCAAGAGAACTATTAGGAAAGGATTATACTAATAGTGTTCTGTTTCAACAATATTCTGAATTGGCCGAAGAGTTACAAGCTTTTCAAACAGCAGTAATAGAGTTACAAGCCGTTTATGACAAAATGAATACTGCTTATTGTAATCAAAACACAGATTCTTCTTTGAAGTACATTTGTGGCTTGGTTGAAGTCTGCGGAATTTTGATAAAAATGGAAAAGACTTCTGCCCATATTAAAGAAATTGAAGCAGGTATTCTTGAAGGATATAATAGCAACATTTTTGATATAGAAGCTGTTGAAATGCTTAATCGTTTTGAAGTTGATTATGCATCGTTAATAAAGAAAATTATCGAGAGATATGATGAGACAGTCTTCGGCATAAATAAGGAGTTTTATGCATCTTTTGAGGCCGCATGTATAAATGTTCGTCATCAAATTGGAGATGATTTTTCGGATGATTCTATTTATGAAAAATATGATGATATTAGTTCTGATTTAAAGAAATTATATGCTACTTATGCGGATTTGAAGGTATATTTTGACAAAATGAATGTTGCATATATGCCGTCAAATTCTAATGATACTATTCAGAAATTACAGTTATTCCTTGATGTGTGTACGGTTTTGTTTGAGAAAACAAGATTACAAGAAGAAATAAGCAAATTAGAAAATGAAATCCTAGGTGAATGTGAGCAAAGTATATTTGAGATTGATGTGGATAATATGCTTAATCGCTTTAAAGTTGAATATACAGGATTTTTTAGAATATTCAAAAAGCAATACAGGGAGGATATAAAACAGTTACGTCTTGGATATAAGAACGTTAAAAAGAAAATAACGAATGAAGAAGCTATTGCTTTATTGCAAAAATTAAGAGAAAGAAAAGCTCTTCTTGAAGTAAAGAGTAATGAACTTGGTAAAGCTGCTAAAATACTGAATGTGGCAGAGTTCAATGACATCGACTCAGTTTTATCTTTACAGGAAGTTGAGACTGTGAAGGAACTTATATCATCTGGAGAAGAATTATTAAAGATGTATTCTCCTATTAGTCATACAGGAATTGTGGCAACAATTGAAAGTATAAATGGTTCTATAAGTGCAGTGGATGAAGTAATAAAAGAAATAAAAATTATAGAGTCATGGGTTATTGGTACGAGACCATATAGTGAAATTAAGTCTGATTTGATAGAACTCCTTAATTCTCGTTATATGGAAGATGCTAGTAAGATACAAAATAGGTCTGTTAGTGCAGATAAGAGATTATCATATGAAGAAAATGTTGCTTTACTTAAAAAATTAACAGAGTGTTTGAACCTTATGGATGAGATGCAGGCATTAGAACATAGGGGAGAAGAATTGCTTGGAAAACAGTTGACAGTAACAGCGTCTGTACTGACAGAGTCAGAAGTGGATAGCACCAAGACATTAATAAATGCTGTCCGGGATTATTCAAATAAGTTTACAAATGTTTCTAAAAATGGACTTGTAGATATGAATGATTCAATTGTGGATTCACAGGGAATAATATCAGTAATTAAATCGGAAATCGCAGGTATTGAAGCATATTTGAAGGGAAATAAATCGTATACAGAAATAAAAGCAGATATGAGTAAATTGCAGGATTATAATTTGATGAAAGCAAATTATGAAACTCTTTTGAAATCTGCACGAGAGAAATTTGCATTTGCGAGTATAAATGCAGATACCAATTGGGCTTCATTGAAAACTTTAATTTCTAATTTCGAAGAGTTTGTGGCATTGCCTGAAAAAACTGGTGTTAGCATAGAATGGCTCAAATTTATTTCTAATAAGGGTAAAAGAAATGAAGTAGAAGAGATAAAAAAATATATTGCAGAAATTATAAGTAAAAAGAGTCTCTTTTATGCTTTTATCGAGTTGTTTAATGCTGATATTAAACCGGGATTTACTAATTTTGAAAAATTTGCAAATAAATTAAACAAATGTGTGGATCAGTTTGAAACTATGGATTTGTGGATTGACTATAGGGAGTGTAAAGCGTCTTGCGAACAAAATGGTCTCACAGAATTTGTTGAGCAGTCAGAAGATATTGTATTCCCAGAAGGTCAGTTAAATAGGGTGTTCTTAAAGGCATTCTATTATGCATGGATTGGAGATAGAGCTGATGATGTAAAGGCAATTGGAGGGTTCAATGCAAGAATTCATTCTGATAATGTTGAGAAATTCAGAGAATTAGATACACATCAGTTGCCTGTTGCACAAATGAGAATAAGGGAAAAATTAATAGAAGGAATGCCAGACAAGTCTATGTTCAACAGAACGGGAGATGAGATGTCGGTATTGATTCATGAATTGGGCAAGAAGAGAAAAATAATGCCATTAAGAAAGTTATTCAAATCAATACCAAATCTTTTACTTAAGTTGAAACCTTGTTTGATGATGTCTCCACTTTCTGTTTCATATTTTTTGGAAGCAGATACATATAAGTTCGATATGGTTATTTTCGATGAGGCTTCGCAGATTTTTCCGCAAGATGCTATTGGAGCAATTTTTAGGGGAGCCCAGGTTATTATTGCCGGTGACAGCAAACAGCTTCCACCAACAAATTTCTTTGCGGCTAGTACTAACAATGATTCGGATTACGATTCAGATGACGATGATTATGATGAAATCATCTCTGATTCTATTTTGGAGGAAGCTACAAACACAATACCGAACAGATCATTGCTATGGCATTACAGAAGCCGATATGAAGATTTGATTTCTTTTTCAAACAGAGAAATTTATGGAAATAATTTAGTTACATTTCCGAGCAGTAAAGTGAACGAAGCGGACTCTGGTGTTGAATATATTTATGTGCAAAATGGTGTATATGAGAATAGGTGCAATAAAGAAGAGGCAGCATATTGTGTTAAATTAATCGAGCAACATATCAAAAAACATCCGGAGAGGTCACTAGGAATAATTGCTTTTAGTGAAAGCCAGCAGAGTACAATTGAAGATGCCGTTCAAGAATTTAGAAAGAAGCATAGAGAGTATGATGGTTTCTTTTCAGAAGAAAAAGAAGAGGCATTTTTTATTAAAAACTTGGAAAACGTGCAGGGTGATGAGAGAGATACTATTATTTTCTCTATTTGTTATGGAAAGAATTCTCAAGGAAGAATGTTCATGAGATTTGGTCCTCTTGGGCATCAAGGAGGAGAACGAAGACTCAATGTTGCCATTACTAGAGCAAAATATAATGTAAAACTTGTTGGATCCATTCAACCAGAGGATATAGATTTGGATAAAACTAAATCTGAAGGTGTTAGGATGTTGAGAACATATATTGAATTTGCATCTAGAACCGTTAGAGAGTCTAGTCCTGTACAGAAGAAAAATAGACTTTATGAAACTGATATTTTTAGTGAAAGTGTAGCACTTTTCCTTGAAAGTAGAGGATATAAGGTTAAGCGCAATATAGGAACATCAGATTATACGGTTGATATGGCCATAGAGCATCCTGAAATTGAAGGCGCATATATTGCTGGTATAGAGTGTGATGGTGATTCATATCAAATGGCAAGAACTGTACGTGATAGAGATCATTTGCGTGTATCTGTTATGGAGAGAATGGGCTGGAAGATGTATCGAGTTTGGTCTACTGAGTGGATTCAAAACGAGCAGGTGGCAAAACAGAAATTAATTGATTTTATCACAGATGCATTAAAGAATTATTCTGAATTTGAAACGATAGAGCGAAAAAATGAAGAGATTAAAGTTGAGACAGAAGAAATTTCGTCAAATAAGAATGTTCAACCTATTAATCAGAATAATCCATATAATCTTGATAGGTATCAAGAAGGTCATTGGTGGGATGTTACAACATACAGGGCCAATGATAATGAATCAAGAATTGCTGACAGAATGCACGAAGTGATTAGAGTTGAGCAGCCAATTCACTTGGAACTTTTGTATAAGAGAATGGCAGGTTGCTTTGGAAATGAGAAGGTAACTGCCCCAATCAGGAATAGTGTTGATTATGTTCTAAAGAGAAAGATGTCAGGCGAAATAAAAATTGACAGAGATAGTTTTATAACGCTTTCTGATTTTTCTCGAATAAAAGTTAGACGTTCTCTTGCTGGAAGTCCAGATAGAAATATTGAATATATTCCGTTAAAGGAAATAGAAGAAGCAATGAAATTAGTTTTATCAGGTGCATTTGGCGTTGAAGTACCATCTTTGATTTTGGAGACAGCGAGAATTTTTGGATTTGAAAAGACGGGCGCTAAGATACGTCAAAGAATGCTTGAGGCAATCGAATCATTAGAAAAGCAGGGAATCGTTAGGGTATCTGATGAACGAGTACAGCTATTGGAGGGATAATAAATGGCAAATGTAACAGAAATAAATAAAAATATAAAATCTGGAAGTAATGTCACTATGATTAATAGAAATGTTAATCCCTCTAATGGCAATGCAACTGTAATTAATCGAAGTGTTTCTGGAACACATATTTCTGTGGGGACAGTTCTGTGCGAAAAATATGTGGTCAAAGAAAAAATGCAAGTTAAATCAGGAGAGGCAGATTTATACATATGTGAGCATGGTAATAAGAAGTATGTAGCAAAAGTGTATCGAAGAGAAATGTCGATAAAGCCGGATGTAATTGCAAAATTGAAGAATATTTCTTCCCCATATGTCGCACCAATATGTGATATGGGTGAGTGGAATGGGACAACTGTTGAAGTAATGCCATATTACCCAATAGGAAGCCTGCAAGGAAAGAAACTAGAATTAGATCAATTAAAAAATGTGATAATCCCTTGTTTAAATAATGGACTTAAGGCTATGCACGATAATGGAATCATTCACAAAGATTTGAAACCTTCAAATATTATGATTACCGAAGGTGGAAAAAGCATAGCGATTATAGACTTTGGTATAAGTTCAGCTGTTGAATCGGGTAGCACGGTAATTGTTACTAGAACTGGTATGACTCCACAGTACTCGGCACCCGAAACATTTAGAGATTTATTTTTGAGTGAATCCGATTATTATTCTATGGGTATAACCATTTATGAATTATATTGTGGAAAAACACCATATGATAATATGCCACAAGAAGAAATTGAAAAATATGTTTCAGTGCAAAGAATTCCTTTTCCATCAAATATGCCACAAGAATTAAAGGAACTCATAATTGCATTAACATACTATGATATTACTAATCGTAAGAACAAAGAGAATCCTAATAGACGATGGGGCTATGACGAAGTAAAAAAATGGTGCAGTGGTATTAAACAAACTATACCCGGCGAAGGTATTGATAGGAAGGAAATACCTCCGTTTGAGTTCAAAGGAAAGAAGTATATAAAACGAGAAGAATTAGTTCGAGCTCTTGTTGAAAATTGGGATGATGGAAAGAAACAACTGTTTCGTGGTAACTTTTCACAGTATTTTGGAAGATTTGATAAACCAGCTGAAAATATATGTAGGAAGGCCGAAATGGATGCAACTAGACAAAGTGGAAAAGATGATATGATTTTTTGGTCAACAATGTACGCTTTGAATCCAAAAACCACAGAGTTTTATTGGAAAGGTCGAGTGTATCAGAGTCTTCCAGCATTAGGGAGAGATTTGCTAGAACATTTATGGAAAGACGATAAAAGCTTAAATTCATACGTTACAGAAATCTTTAATAACTCTATTTTCTCTGCATATGTTAGACAGTTTGATGCAAAAAATACACAGATGCTTAAAGCTGTGGAAAGTCTAGAATCATCATTTAGAGCCTATACTAGCGGGCGCGATAGAAGAATTAACTTGTATATGACAGGATATATGCTTTCTGGCCAGAAACTTATGCATATTGGAGACAAGGACTTTAGAACAGTTGGTGAATTAAACGAGTTTATGAAAAAAATGGTAGATGAGTCTTTTGATGATTTTCAAGAACTCTGTCATAGTCTTGTTGATTATGATGGTAATTTAGATTGTCAGTTCGAGAGTTGGCTTGTTGCCCTAGGTAAGAGAAAAGAAATAGAGCAATGGAGACAGAAAGTATTAAATTAGGAGGGAAAAGATATGAGTGGTCCTAAAACTTCTCGATATACATTGACACCCGAGCAGAGAAGGATTTTAGCGGAGCAGAGACAAATTCAGCGAGAGATTCAAAAAAATACGGTTATGCTAAAGCAAAATGTAGCTGGGTTGAAAGAGATAGTTTCAAAGGTTGATACAGAAATTGCACAATTCAGAAGAATAGTTTCTGAAACTGGAAAAAGTACTTTTGAAATAGACACTCTTGAATCGGTAAGAAATAAGGCTATGCAAATCCTAAATGATGCCGGAACTGTTTCTGAAAAAAGTGGATTGTCTGTGATGGAGTCTACAAATAAAAAATTAAAGGAAATGACGAAGGTGTTGTCTGATGGCGAAGTGAAAATGTCATCCGAATTAAGAAAGGCAGATGAAGAATTCAGAGAAGAGATTAATGCTGCAATTTCTGAAGGATTCACAATTTCATTTATAAGGATAGAGGAAGAACTTCCAGCGGTTAATATGTCGGATTATACTTCGAAAATTGATGCAGCATTGGAAGAAATTAGAGGATTTCAAATTTCTAATGAATTAAGAGCTAAGTTCATAGTACTAAAGGAAAAGGCTGCTGAAATAGATAGTATAGATTTTATAGAGAATTATTATGCAATGTCAATTATACCGTTTTTGAAAGAGTGCCAAGCGTATAATTCCCTATTTTTAGAGTATGGAGCGAGGTTTGAAGAATTATGTGCAGAGTATGAAGTGCTAGTTGGTGAATTGGGTGTTCCTAAAAAGCAGTTTTCCTTTTCTTTAGAGAGCATTGAAGAATTAGAAAAAGAAATTCAGGATATGCAAAAAATAATTCAAAGAAAAGAAGAACAAGAGTACATAAGTGAATGTGTTGATAAAGCAATGCAGGAAATGGGATACAAGGTCATTGGCAATCGTGAAGTTGTTAGAAAGGATGGCCGAAGATTTACAAATGAATTGTACCTGTTCGATGAAGGTACTGCTGTAAATGTTACGTATAGCGATGAAGGACAGATTACTATGGAATTAGGTGGATTAGATGATCAGGACAGAATTCCAAGTGAAGCTGAATGCCAAAGTTTGGCACAAGATATGGTTTCGTTTTGCGATGACTATTTAAAAATTGAAGAAAAACTGAGGGCAATGGGTATAGTAAGTCATCGTGTGTCTATTTTGCCACCCGAAGCACAATTTGCCCAAATAATAAACACTTCAGACTATTGTATGAAAGAGGATGTGGTAAGCTATGAGGCTAAAAAAACTCATAAGTCAACTGCTACCCAAGGATATTTAAGAAAGGACGAATGATAAGATATGGCAAAGTATAAAATATGTCCTGTGTGTGGAGAACATAATGAACCATATATGTTGGAATGTTCGAAGTGTGAAACTGATTTATCAAGCACACGTGTTTTAGATGAAGACACAGAAAAAGCGCAATCTGAACAGAATTCAAAAGAAAATGTTTCTTCTTCTACAGCTAAGATGATTCGTCTGTGTGATTGTGGTTTTAAGAATCCTGTACAAAGTAGAAAATGTCAAAGCTGCGGAGAGGATATTTCGATGGTTGTTCCGTCACCAGATGAGGCGGAAACAGAAGAAACAAACAAATTTATTATTTCTAGTTTGGATGGATCTTTTGCTTATGAATTCGTCTCTGAATCAACCGTTGTTGGACGTGAGAATGAACTTCAGGATTATTTGGGAGATAAGTCATATGTCAGTAGAAGACATGCGGAATTCAAAATTATAGATGGAAAGTTGTATGTTTTCAACTTTAGCAAAACAAATTATACATATATTAACAATGTAAAAATAGAAGATGATAATCCTAAAGAGTTAAAAGATGGAGATGAAATAGGATTAGGAGGTAATTCACAAAATGGACAACGTCAAAATGAGGCTGCATATTTTGTGATTAGAATTGGTTCATGTACGTAGCAAGATTGTTGTATCCAGTAAAAGTTTTAGGTCCGGGCAACCGTGTAGGTATTTGGTTCAATGGGTGTACTCATTTTTGTAAAGGTTGTAGTAATCCGGAATTGTGGGAATTACAGGATAGGTACAAGGTCTCTTTAGAAAATGTTATTAAGTTAATTGAAAGAATAACAGAACATCATAAGGTTGATGGGTTTACAATTACAGGTGGAGATCCTTTTGAACAGGCAGAAGATTTGGAAAAGTTAGTAAATTATTTATCCACAATTACTCAAGACATAATTATATATTCGGGTTACAAATTTGATTATTTGAATGATAAACATCATTCTATTTTAGAAAAAATAGCAGTTTTAATCGATGGGGAATACATCGAAGAAAAAAATGAGAACTGTTTTATGAAAGGTTCAACTAACCAAAATATCATTGTATTAAACCAAAGTTATAAGGATATGTATGATAACTATCTTATAAATGGAGAGAATGAGATACAAAATTTTACAACAACTGACGGTGTGATTTCTGTGGGAATTCATAGACGGGGATACGAACAGGAACTAAATGATTTGATGAATAAAATGGGATTGGAGGAGACAAACAATGGGTGATTTTATTCCGAAGTGGCATAGGGAATTAGAAATCTTTGATAAGATTAAACCTATAATCATTCTTGAAGGAAATGTGTTGGATAAATACCAATATCCAACAGATGGAAGTGTTCAAAAAGGTAGCATATTAAGGCTTGTTGAATATCTTCATTATTATTTTAAGGATGCTGGATATCAAAATATTGCATTTTACGATAGCATAAGAGGATTCTACAACAATTGTGAGGATGGCTATATTCAAAATTTTGCAAAACTGGTTGGAGGGAGTCTTGAGGATCAACATATAAGGGCCGATTTTAAGGGACGAAATGGCACGGCTTCAAATATTGTTAAGCAAGCTATCTCACAAGCAAATGAAGCTACAGCTGTGGTAATGGATTTTGCATCTAGATATATTGCGTCTCCTAGTAATATGGAGCAGTCGGAAATTGATAGTTTTACAATTTTATTACAGGCCTCTATTGAAGGAAAAGATGTCAGAACCCAAAATGGAATACTAAAAAATGTTGTGATACTTCTTGTTAATAAGATTAACGATTTGCCAGCTTGGTTTTATTTGGACAATCCAAATGTAAAAACGATTTTGCTGAAAACTCCATCAAAGGAGGAACGTGAGGCTTTAGTTAAAGGAGCCAATTTCCCTAGCTTTTTTGCAAGTGATATCTTTGTAGAAGAAAATGCTTACTATCAAGAACATCCAGACGAACTTGAAAAAATACAAGATAAATTTGTCGCATTAACAGAAGGATTCACTTTTACTGAACTAAATGGATTACGAAGATTATCAAAAAATCAGCAAATTCACATCAAAAATATGTGTGATGTTGTAGATTTGTATAAGTTTGGAATTAAAGAGAATCCATGGAATACACTCAAATATCAAGAAATGCAGAATGCTCATGCTGACTTCGAAAAAAGAGTAAAAGGACAGGAAATAGCATTAACAAAAACATTAGATGTAATAAAGAGAGCTATGACTGGAATGTCTGGGATGCAATCTTCTGGTAAGCCCAAAGGAGTGTTGTTTTTTGCGGGACCAACAGGTACGGGTAAAACAGAAACAGCAAAAACATTGGCTGAAAAATTGTTTGGTGATGAACATAATTGCATTCGTTTTGATATGAGTGAGTATGGTCAGTCACACAGTGATCAAAAGTTATTAGGAGCGCCTCCTGGATATGTGGGTTACGAAGCGGGTGGACAGCTTACAAATGCGGTAAAGAATAATCCTTTTTCAATTTTGTTGTTTGATGAGATTGAGAAGGCTCATCCGTCAATTTTAGACAAATTTCTTCAGATATTGGAGGATGGAAGAATGACGGATGGTCAAGGTAATACAGTTTATTTTTCAGAAACAATAATAATTTTCACAAGCAACTTAGGAATATATTCGACCAATAATATGGGCGAAAGAGTCCAAAGAGTTAATCCAGATATGCCTTATGAAGAAGTGCAGAAAAATGTGAGAAAGGGTATCGAAGATTATTTTAAGCTTCAGTTAGGCAGACCAGAAATTCTTAATAGAATTGGTGAGAATATAGTTGTTTTTGATTTTATTAGACCAGATGTTGCAAAATCCATCTTGGCGGCTCAAATAGATAAGATTGTTAAGAATGTACAGTCTGAAAAGAACATTAAAATTTCTATTTCAGATTCTGCAATGAAAACATTGGAAGATGCAGCTCTTGGAAATCTTGAAAATGGTGGTAGAGGAATAGGTAACATTGTTGAGAGCTTGTTCATTAATCCTCTTTCTAGATATATGTTTGATAATGAGATTTTTGGAGATAAGGAAATAGTAATTGAGCAAATTAATGCTGAAAAAATGCCATACTCACTTGTTTGCTCGGAGAGATAGGTGATTTCGTGATAGTTACTGCGCTTGTAAAAACAGGTATTGGAAAAGAAATATGCGATGATAGTGTTTTTAATGGAGAAAATATTATCTCACAAGATGCGGTTATTGTATTTGAAAAAATTGAGAGTTCATGGTTTGCAGTTGCCGATGGAGTAGGAGGTAATGCCGGAGGGCATGAAGCTAGTACTTATTTGTTGGACTATATACAGTGTAATTATGAGAAAACAGATGATGAGGCCGCTTTAGAGTTGTTATTGAAAGATGCAAACATAAGCTTGATAGACAATGCACAAAAAATAGCCGGAAAAGAACAAATGGCAACTACATTTACAGGCGTATTTTTTTGTAATGAAGGCTTGAAAATAGCTCATTCTGGCAACACCAGATTATATGCGTTGCAAGGAAACTATTTAAAACAGTTAACATCTGACCACACAACATATCAATGGTTGATTCGTCAAGGAAATTACGAAGCTGCTGAAATGTGTAATAAAAGCGAGATTATTTCGTGTTTTGGTGGAGGGGACAATGATTTGCTTAAAATGTTATCTGTAGAAACAATTTTAATGGAGTCTATTCCAAATACATTGATTATGACATCAGATGGAATACATGATTACGTTGATATAGATACTTTTGAAGAAATACTGTGTGAACCTATACCAATAAAAGAACGAGTAGTTAAACTATGGAAAAAGGCTCAAGAACTTGGATCCAGCGATGATTGTTCAGTATTGATAATGGAGAGATAAGAATGGGATTACGATTCAGAAAAAGTGTATCCTTGTGCAAAGGGGTCAAGTTGAATTTCAGTAAAACTGGGATGAGTGTCTCTCTTGGAACAAAAGGATATCATAAAACTATAAGTACCAGTGGTAGAGTCACAACAACCGTTGGCCTTCCGGGAACAGGTATTTATTATACAGATACAAAAAAGATTGGTGGACAAAAACAAAATAGGAGTACCCAACCAAGTAGAGCAACCAATGGTCTGTTTGGTAGAAAAAAGGTACCCGAAGAATCTGATTTGCAAAGATATGATGAACTCGTTTCGATGGATTCAATATATGATAATGAGTCTGAATATGTTGATATTCCAGAGGCGAGTCGAAGTGTAGACAGGAGAGAAGTGGCAACTTCTTCTAGTGGGACAAGTGCATTTTCAGAACTTATAGATATAGACAGTAGTGAAATACCATGGGATTATTCGGATTCTTTGGAGCCTGGGAATGTCGATGAAAGCAAGAAAATAAATCTTACAGAGGAAGATATTAAAAATATATATAGATATTGTGATGCAACCATCGAATGGACAGAGATATTAGGTGGTGCTACAGCTGACGAGTTATTAATAAATCCTGATGTTTGGCAGTTCTGTAAAAAAATAGCTCCAGATATATTGAGTGGAAACATAGATGCTTATTTAAAAGCAATAGAAGAATTAAGACCCGTTGATGATTTGTTATTATACAGCGGAAACTTTGAATTTGGCACGGATAAACCAAGTTATATAGAGGTAGAGTTTTCACATAATGCAAATGATCTGTTGGATGGTGGTGTTAATAATAGTAGTTTTGAAAACTTGATTGCTGCAATTTCGATTAGAGTTGCTAGAGATTTAATGGCGTTGCTACCAGTGAATAAAGTAGTTGTCCATGTAGTTGAAGACAATATTACGGTAATGTCTGGTATTTATGATAGAAGTACACTTAATAAATGTTCAAATATGGAAATAGGTGCTTTGATATCTAAATTTGAGCATTCAGTTAATAGGAGTGGTGGAAGGCTCGGAGCAGTTGAAAGACTTTTAATTAAGTAGAGATAGGAGGGATACTGAATGAGAACAGGAAGTCATAATAAGAAACGAAATACTATTTCCTGGATATCTATAATCAGTATTCTAATTTGTATATTAATTACTAAGACTTCCCATATCTTAAATGGGCTTCGTACCTCGAAAATTCAATATTTCAGCTAACAAAACAGTATTTATGCCGATACTGCTGCTGGATGTAATGCTTTTTGAAGATATTTTGGTAAACGCTTCTCAAAATCTGCAGTAAAATCTGCTATCTGCTCATTGCTCAGTTTCAGGATATCATGAAGACTTGCCATCATTGCTTCCATCAGGATACAAAGGGAATGTGAGAATGTTATATCCGCCATTTCATCTACAAGAAAGAAGAACAGCTCCCCCAGAGTCCTCTGATCTTCATTCCTGTGCTACTCCAAAGCAAGCAGCATATATCTGGTAAACACGATTGCTGTATGGGCAGTCAGTGCGTCATAGGAAAGACTGTGGCATTCACCAGTCAGATTCAGAACAGCCAGCACTCTATTATTACCAAATTTCTAAATCATCCTCTGCATCTACCCATATCTGCAAGTTGCCATCAAGTGTTAATCGGGCATATTCAAGTGGTTCGTCTATTGCTAAAGCATCTAGCGCACATTGAGAACGGGGAGTAGTCCGTAATCTATCTTCTGCTACATTACAGTCAATCCGTAGGATATATCCGTCAAAGGTTGTTACATCAACGCTGTTGTGGTACATATTGTATTCTGCATATATAAATCTCATATCTTATCTGTCCTTTCTTGTCTGTATTTTGGAGAAATTTGTGAAAGCATTCCAATCAATTCTTCCTGTCCTGTTCATTTCATGTTATAATTTGTTACAGGTTTTTCTTTCCCTTATTTTTGCCCTTATGAGGGTTCGTAACACGAGGGAAAAGGATATAACACAAGGGAAAGTCTAAGGGCAAACTCACTCGCTATAAATTTAGCATTTTCAAGGGTTTGCAGATTTTTTGCAGATAAGATATAACAGTTAATAAATCCTATAAAAAGTGTCTTATCAGAATTCCAGTTTGTTGAATAAAAGCGTAAACAAGCGGTTGACAAGTTGGTTATACTTTTGGTTACACTCAATTAGCTGATGTGCGGAAAGCTCCTTTCTATGAGGGGTTACGGTGTGGGGAAATTCGTTCAAGTCCCATCTTCCGCATAGGTTTATAAGTGAGGAAAACTTGAATATATTAAGTTTTCCTTTTTTCAATTGCCCTACTTCCTTTCATTTGTTTTTCATTACGATTATGTCCAACATATGATGGACAACATATATAAGTGTACATCATTTGTTGTACACTGTCAAGGAGGTGATGCAAATGGGATATTATCCAAGACTACGGGATTTAAGGGAGGATAACGATTTATCCATCAGAAAACTTGCTGATTTGTTTTATATGCAACGAACTACTTACCATAATTATGAAACTGGAAAAAGAGAACTGCCCTTTGAACTGGCTATTACTCTTGCTAAATTCTATGACGTATCTTTAGATTATATAGGCGGTCTGACCAATGATAAAACACCATCACACCAAAAATAGAAAATTTATTTTGAACACTTTCTTGAACACGTTTTGACAGAGATACACTGAAAGCCTTTCTGTTAGTATATTTGCGGAATGTGAAATGGGTTCAAGTCCCATCTTCCGCAGCGTAAAAGCCTAGAGTTTCTGGGCTTTTTATTTTTTGCGCTGCATGAAAAAGCTGTGTTTTGATCATTTTAGAGATTTCTTAGAGATAACTATGCTACAATGCCAGTGTACGAAAAACGAAAGGGTACATATGGAGGGATGTTATGAGAAAAAAATCAATGGCTACGAAAATGGCAGCTTTATTCACTGCGGCGGCAGTTGGCATCACGGCAGCAGGCTGCGGTGCAAAGGACCAGACTGCCAGTAACGGCAATGCAAATGGTTCAGGCACGACAAGCGAGACCAGTGTAACAGATGAGAGCACCACCCAGTCTGGGGCAAATGATGAAGCGGGCGGCAGCGGAATGGGGCGCTATGTAGAGACGACAGTATTCGAGGGCGAAAATTTTTATGATCATGTAGAACGACAGATTTTCAGCGATGGGCAGATGGTCTTTCTAAATAGTCTTACGAAACAGAAAATTGTGTCAAAGGATAACGGAGCGACATGGAATGCCGAGACAAACGAGGCGTTTTCGGATTTTATTGCTGCGTATTATCCGATTGCGTCAGCGATAGCGAAAGACGGAACGATTGCCATTGTCGGTATGGACAAAATAGAAGGCACAGAGGAAGAGTATGACTATAACCTTTACATTTTCAACACGGATGAGACCATAAAGCAGATAGAGATTGAACTGCCGGATGCGCATTCGACACTGAGGACACTTACGTTTGACGAGCAGGGAACACTGTATGCGTTTGTGTCAGGGGAGAGAGCTGTTTATCAGATAGATCCCGAAGCAGGGACAACAGAGAAACTCCTGACGCTTGGAGAACCATTGGATCTGCTTGATTGCAGGGACGGTATTTTGATGTGCCTTTCTTATGAGAAGATTTTTTTGTACGATTTGGCACAGAAAAGTCTGATTGAGGATGAAGTGCTTGACTCCTTTATTGACGAGAATTATAAGGAGATGGCGTGGACGGGCGCAGGGTATACTACATATGCTTTTCTGGGTGCGGACAAAACCATCTATGTAGCGGGAGATAAGGGACTGTACCGCCATGTCATCGGCGGCGGGGCAGTGGAGCAGGTGATTGATGGCAGCCTTTCTTCGCTGGGCGATCCGACATACAGCATTGTAGCAATGGCAATGAATGATAAAAATGAATTTTTTGCGTGGTACAGCGGCGGTAAAATCGTGAAGTTTTCCTATGATGCGACAGTGCCTACTGTTCCGAACGACAAGATTACAGTCTACAGTCTGAATGAGGATGATCTGGTGAAGCAGACGATATCTGCATATCAAACACAGTATCCAGATTTGTTTATAGAGTATCAGATTGGTATGGAGGAGGGCGGCGTCACAAGGGAAGATGCACTCAAAAAGCTAAATACGCAGCTTCTAAGCGGCAGCGGCCCTGATGTGATTATGCTGGATGGCATCAACATTGATACCTATGCGGAAAAAGGTGTGTTGATGGATTTGTCCGAGATCGTCAATGAAATAGACCAGACAGACGGACTTTACAGAAATTTAATTGAAAACATACAGACAGGCGACAAGATGTATGCTGTTCCGGCGAAGTTCTGTATTCCAATTCTTTTGGGTGATGAAACGTATGTGAGCAGTGCCAATGATTACCAGTCGATTGCGGATATGGCGGAGAGGGCAAGAGAGGCATTTCCAGACACAACCATTCTGGGGGTATGTTCGTCAACCGGGATTATGCGGCGGTTTATGCCAGTGTGCGCACCGACATGGAAGAATGCGGACGGACAGCTTGATCAGAGTAAAGTGCGGGCGTTTCTTGAACAGTCCAAGAGACTTTATGATGTGGAGATGAACGGCACGCCGGAGGAGTATATCAAGATATACCAGCAGAATGTAATTGATGAGAATGGAGACAACTTTGAGGAAGGGCAATATTTTATGATGACACAGAACACGATGTATATGATGGGAGAGTCGCCTTTTACCTATGGCGAGATTGTAGATGCGTATACGTACAAGGACTTGTTATCTGTGCCAAGAATCAGCGGTCTGGAGAACACGCTGACAAAACTGATGAGCGGGCAGTGCAGCAATGTCTATCATCCTGCGTCAATTGTGGGAATCAACGCGGCATCTTCAAATGCAGATGCGGCGAAACAATTTGTGCGCCTGATGCTTGGCGCAACGCTTCAGGAGTCAATGCAGTTTGGGATTCCCATAAATAAAACGGCGCTTCCGGCGCAGTTTGCCTATGATGAGAGCAAGCTTGGCGATGACGGCGGAGAGGGTTATATGACTTTTTCCACAGAAGACGGGAAAATATTTGACTATACGATTTATCCGGTAAAGCAGGATGGCATTGATCAATTGGAGTCATGGATTGCACAGCTTGACACACCGTATCTGAGTGACACTGTGCTCGAAAGCGCTGTCTATGCGGAGGGTGCGAAGTACCTTGAGGGCACACAGGACATTGACGCCGCGGTGAAGGCGATTGCGGACAGCGTGGAGCTTTATCTGTATGAATAGGGGAGGAAAAATACATTGCTTAAAGCATTCATTAATGCTATAATTTTGATAGAATTTAAGAAATGTATTATGAAAGGACGTGTAGAATATGACACTTCAGCAACAGGCATTACATGTAATAAACAGTCTGCCAGATGATAAATTATCACAGGTTATTCAGTTTGCGGAATATTTGTCTGAAAAAGCTAAAGCAGTTGTGCCAGCAAAAAATGAAGGCATGGACGAAGATGGATATATAAGAAAACCGGGAATATTGAAGAGAAAAATGATAATGTCGGAAGATTTTGATGAGACGCCAGAATGTTTTAAGGAGTATATGTAATGTATTTAGTGGATACCTGCGCTCTTTTATGGTTTCTTGATGATAATCCCAGTCTGTCTCCAAAGGCAAGAGAAATCATTGGAAAAAGCAGCGATTTATATGTAAGTATTGTTTCCTTGTGGGAGATTGCGATCAAAAAGACTCTTGGAAAACTTGATATTGAGCTGTTGTGGTGAGAAAAAACTGTAAACAGAAACTGAAGGAGTAGGATTATGAGAAAATCATTATCCTACTCCTCTTTTAGAGCTTTTTTAGATACAAGCATGATACAATACTGGTATAAAGAAGCACAGACAGCTTCAATTCGACAGAGCAGGTGTGAAGATCATGAAAAAAATAAAAGAATATATGTATTTTATTGGATTTATCGGTGTGAGTCTGGCAGGCGTGATGATTTTTGTGCTAATTCCGTTTGCGGATGTGGTGCGGCGTTCCTTTATGACAGTCATGTCAGGAGAGTTTGCAGGGCTCAACAATTACAAAACAGTGGTAAACAATCAGGCATTCCGTCTCGCAGTAAAAAACACGCTGCACTTTGTGGGCGTGGCGATACCGCTGCTGGTGGTGATTGGTCTGGCAGCAGCACTTGTGCTCAGCAAGATTCGTGACATTCATGTCATAAAAAGCCTTTATTTATTTCCGCTGGCGATGCCGACGGCAACTGTGGTCATCGTGTGGAGAATGTTTTTTTACAGGCAGGATTTTGACAGCCTTGTCGTCAGTTATCTCTGGAAAAATACAGGGTATACGATCGTGCTGTGGCTTGCAGGCATCGCGGGCATTCCGAATGAATTGATTGAGGCATCGCGGGTAGATGGTGCAAACAGCTTTCAGTGCCTGATTTTTGTGAAGCTGCCCTGTTTGAAGGGGAGTGTGTACACAATAGTGATTTTGTCGTTTTTAAATTCCATGAAAATTTATAGGGAAGCGTATCTTGTCGGCGGCTCTTATCCCAACAAGGATATTTATCTCTTGCAGCATACTTTTAACAACTGGTATGTGAATCTTGAGTTTGACAAGATGGCGGCGGCAAGTGTGCTGGTGGCGGTGGTGCTGTTTGTGTTTATTCTGCTGTTCCAGTATTATAGCCAGAGATAAGTAAGCCGAATAAGGTTTGTCTGGAAAATACAGTGCGGTGCTGCAAACTCAGTATTATAGCCAGAGATAAGTAAATAAGCTAAATAAGGATTGTCTGGAAAATATAGTGCAGTGCTGAAAACTGACATGAATCCAGATAAAGCATAAATATAGAAAATAAATTTGTAGAAGTAGGAGACTTGAAGTGAGGGTAAGAAAAATTTTCCGCTGTGCATCGGAGGCGGTGACAAAATTGATATTTATAGCGGCAGGCATTGTGATCTGTGCGCCAGTGTTTCTGGTCGTGACAGGTTCCGTCATGGGAAAAGGGGACTTATATGAATGTCTGGCGCCTGTGTTTGAGCAAGGGACGGGATTTGTGACATGGAAGCTTATTCCGCAATATCCAACGATGGAGAACTATATCCGTCTGCTTTTTTATTCGCCGGAGTTTTTTGTATTGTTCTGGAACTCCGTGAAAATGGTGGGTTTGATTCTACTGGGACAGATGGTCGTGGGCGTGCCTGCGGCATGGGCATTTGCGATCTATGATGTCAGAGGGAAAAATGTGCTTTTTACGATCTATGTAGTGCTGATGCTTCTGCCGTTTCAGGTGACAATGCTGTCGAGCTATCTTACGCTTGACAGACTTTCGCTGTTAGATACACATTGGGCAGTCATTCTGCCGGCGGTGTTCAGTACGTTTCCGATTTTTATTATATATGGTGGATTTCGGGCAATTCCTAAATCTTTGATTGAGGCGGCAAGGATTGATGGGGCAGGGGAAGTGTATATCTTTTTTATGGCGGGGATTGGGCTTGGAAAGGGCGGAATCCTCTCGGCGCTGGTGCTCGGATTTTTGGAATACTGGAATATGATTGAGCAGCCGTTTGCATTTCTCGAGGACAAGACCTTGTGGCCGCTGTCTCTTTATCTGCCTGAAATTAGCTGGACACAAGCAGGATTTGCGTTTGCGGCGTCCGTGATGATGCTGATACCGGCAATTTTTGTGTTTGTCATGGGGCAGGATTATCTCGAGCAGGGGATTATTTATTCCGGTCTAAAAGGTTAGAAATTTGTTATGGAGGGTTCTATGATGGAGAAGGATGAGGAGAAGCTTTTACTCCGCAGGCGGATGGAAAAGTGGATGAAAATATTTTTGATATTTCTGGCATTTGTGTGGCTTTGTACGATTATTTCAAAGAGCATTTATGTGTCAGGGCTGCCGATGGTCAAGACGGATACCGCGTCCAAAAAATATGTGGAGCACATAGTCAATACGGACGGAATTGTGACGGCGGGCGGTGAGATCGCCGTCAATACGCAGGCGGGGCTGCGGGTGGACAAAATATATGTACATGAGGGCGATGCGGTTCAGGCGGGAGATGTTCTTTTTACGATTGACACATCAGATCTTACAGAGCTGATCAGTGCAAAGGAGACAGAGCTTTCCAAGCTAGAGTGCAATCTTTCGGACTGGCAGGTCAATGCAGTGATTGACGCGCAGAAAAAAGAAGTGGCAATCCTCTGGGCAAAGGAGGACTACGAGACGGCGGATAAGGAGACGGCGGTTGCGAAAGCGCGCGCAAAGGAAGCGCTGGATAAGGCGGAGGCGGCGCTTGGAAAGCATCTTGCGGACACAGTGCCCTACACGGCGGACAATGCCAGACGCAATGCGTGGGATGCGTACCATGACTGGGTAAACAAGGGATATGGCATTGCGGATAAAATTACAGCGAAAGAGCGCGAGATACAGGATTTGGAGGAGCAGCTTGCTGAGCTGGAGAATCGCATCGGAAAAGAGGTTCGTTCGGGAGAAGAGGGTCAGCCAAAAGTTTTGTCGGGGTCGGTGGGCGCTGACACGGACAATACAGGAGGAACAGAGGACACCAATACGGGAGCGGACAATTCAGATGCTGGAAATACTCAAAATGGCGCAGAGAATACTGACGGGCATGGAAATGCAGATACGGGAACCAATACAGATGCTGCGGACAGCACAGAGAATGAAAGCGAAAATACAAATACAGATGACACGGACAGCACAGAGAATGAAAGCGAAAATACAAATACAGATGACACGGACAGCACGGAGAATGAGAACGAAAATGCGAATACAGATGACACGGACAGCACGGAGAATGAGAACGAAAATGCGAATACAGATGATACAGACAGCGTAGAGAATGGCAATGAAAATACAGAAACAGGCGCTTTGGCACCGGACACAAAGGAAAATCAAAACCCAAGTCCAGCAGACGAGGAAAAGCGAACGGAGCTGCTCAATAAGATTAAAAAGGCAAACGAAGAACTGCTCGTCCTGCGCGACCAGTTGACAAAACATGATAGAGATGCCGTCACACAGCCTGACTATTCGGCGGAGGAAGCCGAGTATGATGCATGGCAGAACACCAAACTGACGCTTGAGGAGACTGTCCAGCAAGCGAAGGAAAGCTATAACGATGCAAGCTACACGCGCGAAGTGACATTGCGGCAGAAGCTGCGGGAGATTGCAAATGCGGAAACTACATCAAAAGCAGATTCTACGGCAATGCTTTATGAATTAGATATCAAACAGGCGAAGAAGCAGATTGAAAGACTTCATGCAATAAAACAGCAAAAGGGAGAAATAAAGGCTGAAAATGATGGCATTATTTCAAAAATCCAGATCGAAGTCGGCAGCAGGACATCAGACACCGCGGCACTTCTGCTGACAGATGCACTAAGACCCTGCCAGTTTAAATTCAGCATCACCAAAGAAGAGGGAAAATATGTGCACTTAAATGATACTGTTGAGTTAAAACTCAACGGACAATCCACGGCAACAGAAGTTACGGTGGACTATCTGACCGAAAATACACAGGGAGGGTACGACATTCTCTGTATGCTTCCAGAGAATATGGGACAGCCCGGGCTAAGCGGAACCGTCCAAAAGGCAGTGCAGGGTGAATATCATGAGTTAGCGCTTCCGGTGGAGGCTGTCTTTGAGGAGAGAGACACTTTTTATATCTATACATTAAACGAAAAAGAAGGAATCCTCGGAAGCGAGTATTATGCCGAAAAAATCAAGGTGCAGGTCAAAGACCAGAATGACCGCTATGCAGCAATCGAAGCCGGCACAATCAGCCAAGACACCAAAGTCATTACATACTCGACCGAGGAGCTAAAACAGGGACAGAGCGTGCGCCCGCAGGATAAATAAAGCTAAAGTTTGGCAAGATGGATTTTTACTTAGAAAAGGATTTGAAAAATCCATAGTATTATGGGCATTTTTGTGGTAAGATATACTGGCGGTCGAAAAGACTGACCGCTCAGTATAAAGTTATGCACACAGCCGCATAAGGAAATATGCCGTTTCGCGGCTGCGGCTGGCGCGAAAATAAAAAATGCGGAGGTGCCGACATGGATGATCGTATGAAAAAACAAATAGAATTTGCCTTGGAGATTGACAAAGTGAAAAATATTTTCAGGCAGACACATCTGTCAATGAATGGAAGAAATGAAAATGATGCAGAGCATTCATGGCATATGGCGTTGATGGCATATCTGCTCAAAGAGTATGCAAATGAGGAGATTGACATTGCAAAAGTCATGATTATGTGCCTGATTCATGATATTGTGGAGATTGATGCAGGGGACACCTACGCATACGACACAGAGGGCTTAAAGACGCAAAAAGCCAGAGAAGAGGCTGCCAAAGAACGAATTTTTTCTATTCTTCCCGACGAGCAAAAAGCAGAATTTGCCGCTTTGTTTGACGAGTTTGAGGCGTATGAGACAGCCGAGGCAAAATTTGCGCACGCAATGGACAATTTGCAGCCGCTGATGCTAAATGACAGCAATGGCGGCGGAGACTGGCGCGCACATCAAGTCACGGCAGAACAGGTCTACAAAAGGCAGGGCAAAACAAAATTAGGGTCGGAAAAACTGTATGAACTGACAGACAGTATTATCCAAAAGAATATTCAAAACGGAAATTTGAAGGAAGCATAAACGGAATCGGAGCAGAACTGTCAATCCAAGGACAGGGCTGTGTACATGAAAGGGATTGACGCAAGCTATTATTATGAAGGATACAATACATTTAAGAACGAGGAACTATGAGGAAGCGTAATGGATTATAAGATTGCCATCTGCGACGACGAACAAAATCAGATAAAATACTTATCCGGCCTTGTAAAGAGCTGGGCAGGGCGGTGTGGATATACAGTGCGCATCGTCCCCTTTTTGTCGGCGGAGGCGTTCTGGTTCCAGTATGAGGAGGAGAAGGATTATGAAATCCTGCTCTTAGATATCGAGATGGAACAGATGAACGGTATTGAGCTTGCCTCAAAACTCCGCGCTGACGATGAAATGATTCAAATCATATTTATCACGGGGTATCCCGACTATATCGCGCAGGGGTACGAGGTGGCAGCGCTGCATTATCTGATGAAGCCCGTCCGTGCGGAAAAACTCAGCGAGGTTTTGAACCGCGCTGTCAGGAAGCTGCACAAGAAAGAGCGCAGTATTTTGGTTTGGTGTGATAAGGACTGTCAGCGGATTTTGATACATACGATTGTGTATGTTGAGGTTTTTTCGCATAAAGTCACAATCTACACGACAGATCATGAATATAACACAAAGCGTTCCATCACGGAGATGGAACAGCTTCTTGGCGGAGACTTTATCCGATGCCACCGTTCTTATCTGGCAGGCTTGAAACATATTGCGCGCATGACAAAGAACGCAGTCGTATTTGAGGACGGAAGAAGCATTCCGCTGTCAAGAGGCGCATATCATATGGCAAATCAGGCGTTTATTCAGTATTACAAAGAGCCATATATAGAAGAAACCGGGAGAACAGACAGATGAAATTATTTGATATATTGTTTGGGCGGGCGATTGACCGCAGAATCGCAGTGTACCAGAATGATTTGATTGCAAAACACTGCGAGGAGGTTCAAAATGTTTACAGGACAATGCGCGGCTGGCGGCATGATTACCATAATCATATTCAGGCGATGCTTGCGCTGACAGACAAACCGCAGCAGCTTCGGGCGTATCTGCTGAAGCTGAACAGTGACCTCACAACTGTGGATACCGTCATCAAGACAGGGAATGTGATGGTGGATGCCATCTTGAATAGTAAGCTTTCCCTGATTCAGTCCCATCAAATTAACCTTCACGCAAAGGCTGTCGTGCCGTCTGATTTGAAGATTTCGGAAATCGACCTCTGCATTGTGATTGGAAATCTCTTGGACAATGCGATGGAAGCCTGTCTGAAACAAGAGCAGGAGTCCGAACGTTTTGTTCGTGTCTACATCGGTATTCTGAAAAAACAGTTATATATTTCTGTTCAAAATTCCTCGGGGCAGCAAATCAAAAAGTCAGGCAAGACATACATTTCCACAAAAAACAGCGAGAGTCATGGTTTTGGCTTGAAACGCATTGACCATATTGTTGCTAAGTATGACGGCTACATCAACCGCCAGAATGAGGAAGGAATATTTGCGACGGAAGTGCTGCTGCCTTTGTGAATGCTTTGCGGCCGTGGAATGTATTTTAAACTTAAAGCAGCCTGTTATTTTGTAAAATAGCATAAGTTCCTATCTGCTCATTATATCTTGTATAGTCCAAGTTCATCATGTTATACAAATACCTTTTTACTTCGTCAGTAGAACTAAATTTTGTTGCCATATACGGCGCTTCTGGATTGGTTTTTTCAAAAAGTATATATCCAAAAGCTGTTTCAGCCAAAGTGGCGGCATGTGAAGCACAGATTCGATCACCGCTTTGTGTCCAAAAGGTGATAAGGGAAAATGGACTTTCTTTGAAAGAAATTCCCTGTGACGCCCATTTTTCCTGAATGGCTTGAAGCATTTCCTGCGGACTGAATTGCTTCGTTGTGTGAATTGGGTTAAACAGGGTAAAATATTGAGCCTGCACATCTTTATGCCAATCAATCAGCGGAAAGGGAACATATGCTTTGTGTTCACCTTCCACGGCATCGCGTCCAAATAGAATATCACCATCTGTATAGAGCCATGCCGTATTGTCGTCCCAGCAGTCAAAGTCTTCTTCTGCTATGACATTGTCGATCGAAATATTGTCCTGATTTAATTCATAAGCTACAATCCTGCACAGAACATCATGGTAATTTCGGTTATTATGTTTGAACCATTGTGTAGACATTGGTGGGTATTCTCCATAATCAACAGACATTTCGTCCACTGTAATAAAATCCCCTGCCAGCGTAAAAGACGGACAATCTCTCATGCTGTCATTATAGTCGGCAACCCAGCTTAATACAGTGTCAACATGCTCAGGCTGAATGCCGGCTTCTGTCAAAAGTGACCGGACCTCCTGTGTCGATGCGTTGCTGTCTAAGTTTGAATAGGTTAATTTATTTTGGACACTTGGCGATTCCTCCTGCACTTGGGTATTTTCCTGATGGGCTTCTGTTGCCGTAGAGGATGTTTCTGTATTTTTGCATGCAGAACATAACAATACTATAAATGTTGTCAATAAACAAAATGCTTTTTTCATCCTTTGCAATCCCTCTGTATTCTTTTTTGTTTTAGTTTATCACAGATCTTTTTGTGATTCCATTAAAAATATTTAAATTTTTGGTGCTGCATTTCGGGTTTTCATTCGAACCATTTACGTTCAAAATGACAGAGTGATTCATTATAATGTATACTATGGGAGTAGTTTCGGAAACTCACTGAAGATGCAACAGAAAAACAGGCCATATAAACGAATTCAACAAGTGGGAGAGAAAAATGTTCATTTTAAAATTGTTCAGGGGAACTTTCCCGAAAAAAGGGCATAAAGTAGTAAGCCTGTTAGAAATGCGTTTTTTAACAGGATAAATGGCTGGTTATAGAGTTCGAGTGTATTCATATTAGATCAGACAACGTACAAATGTGCCACTTTATATCTCGCATCAAGATGTATGCAGATGCCAATGAGCATACTCCAGAATGAGAAATAATCCCTGCCCCGTATTTTCAGGCTCTGCAGGCAGTAGTCATTGAGAACGCGGTCGTTGACGCGTTCACAGGCGGTACGTTCCTTGTAAATATCCTTATATTGCTGGGAATCCCTGGGGATGCGCGGCTGGAAACGGAGCTCTCCTTTATTCTTTATGTAGACCGTGCGCCCATAGCTGCCAGGGGAGCATTCGGCGGCGTAAGGGCATTCCTTAATACGACCGCATTTCCAGGGACATCGGTATTTATGAGCATCCTTGACTGGATCATTTCCCCAGGGGCACATTTCATGCCCAGCCTTGCAGACAGGATGTCCTTCCTTGTCAAAAGTGACATCCGCAGGGGCGTTTTCTGATGACTTTGCCCTGCCGTTGATGTCAATCAGCGCATTGATATCCCAGTGTTCCAGCAGTTCATAGGTTGGGATGTTGTCGTGTGCGGAGTCAAGGCAGACATTTTTCGGTGAAATGCCAAAGGCATTGCGCCCGAAATCATCTATGGCATAAAGGAAGTTTTTGCTGTCATGGCGTTTGGCATCGGTAAACTTTATTAACAGCGGGAGTTCGATTTTCAACGCATTGTTCCTGGTGCACAGCATATAAAGAGTATGTCCGAAGAACCATGTTTTGTTATCGCTGTCCCATCCCCATGAGGCATCCGGGTCAGAATAATGGCGGCCGCATCCATCCCGGAACGGGCAGTCCCTGCCGCAGGAGTGAAGATGCCTGCCGTAAGGGGAGGAATGGGAAACCACAGCGGTGCCGTCACCGGAGAGGGTAAGGTTTTGCGCATCAATCAGCCCAAGGCGGACAGACGGCAGTACAGCAAGAATGGAAAAGATTTTCTGGAGTGCGGCTTGTGGATTGTCAGCGGCAGGCTTTCCGTCCAGGATATCATTTGCGATATCCCTGCAGGTAACCGTGCAGGGGTCTTGCGGTTCCTCCAGTTTTCCATCGGCGCCAATCAGTTTTTTTGGTTTTTTGCCGTTTCTGCCTGCCGGAAGAAGCGCCGTGCGGGAATACAGGTTCCTCGTGCCCATCCAGAAGCGGTTCATGAAATCATAATAAGAGCCGAGGGGCGGCAGTTCATCCAGAGAGGAGCAGCCAATAAGAACAGCCAGGGAAATGGAGTTGGGAAGGACTTCACGTACCCATAAAGTAAGGCTTGTGCGTGCTTTGGTTTTATTAAAAAGCAGGACAAAAAGGATCAGAGAGCGCAGGATCTGTGCCTGGTGTTTTGCAGGGCGTCCGCTCTGGGAATAAAAACCATGGATATAATCCAAAAGCGGGTCAAGATTGAGGTTTAAGAGTTTCTGGCGTTCCGCATCATATTCGTTAAAGGAATATTTAGGGTTGTTACGGGAAAGCCTGCGGCCAATCGTAGTGATGATGGTTCTATACTCGTCATGGCTCTGCCATAATTCGGGTTTGAACATAAAATGTGACCTCCTTTGTTTTATAAGAGAAAGAGTGAAGATATTTATAAAACAAAGGGTCGTTTTCGCTGGCATTATCAGCGAAAACGACCGCACATTTCGGGGTATTTGTCAAGCTGTTTTTAGAAAAAATAAGAATTATTTTTAGAGAGCAGGAAGTTATTTAAAAGCGAAAATGTTACAAAATGAAGGTAAAAAATAGAGGTGAAAATGTGATTTCGGAAATTTCTGAAGCCTTATAAAACAAGGGGTTCGAGTTTCCGAGAGCACACTATGGCGATAGGAGGTGAACATATTGAAGGAAGATGAACAGATACAAACCACCTATACTGTGGCGCAGAATGTTCTGTACTGCCTGCGGTGCACGAGGGAGTGCTGCGCTTCACTGCTGTATTTGGGTGCAGCCATAATTCTTCTGAATGTGGCAATACCGGTTCTGACGACGTATCTGCCAAAAGCAGTGATTACATGCTTTACAGACAACCACAGCTTCACAGAGCTGAGCATGACAGTTTTAACATTGATGTCAGGCGTTGCAGTATTGTCTGCAGCAAGTGAATTTTTAAAAAAGTACTTTTATTTTCACAAGTACAAGATGAACACATATTATATGAAATGTGTTTCGGAAAAAGGATTGACTACAGATTATTGTAATCAGGAAAACGAGTGGTTCCGCAAGCTGCAGACAGAAAGTTTTGCGTGCTGCAATGGCAATGCGTCGCCGCTTACAGGCATTTATGAGACACTGATTAATTTATGCACAAGTGTACTGGGACTTGCTGTCTTTTTTGGCATTTTATCGCGCTTAAATATAGGAATCATTCTGTTTTTGGCTGTGACTTCTGGCGTAGGATTTTTTCTGAATCAGCGTATTGTCAAGTGGGTCGGTGAGAATAGCGCAGAGCGCTTTGGCTACCAGCAGCAGTTGGATTATATTAACCGCAGCGCCGATGATCTGCGCAGTGCAAAAGACATTCGGCTGTACCAGATGGCAGTCTGGTTTACAAAGCTTTATGAACAGAATATGAAAGGCATGGCAAAGTGGTATAAGAAATATACCGCAAAGCTCTTTGGAGTGGCGGTTTGTGACAGCGGCTTTGCGCTGGTGCGGGAGTGTGTGGTGTATGCATATCTTTTGACGCTTGTGTTTCATGGACAGATTTCTGTGGCCGATTTTGTGCTGTATTTTGGAGCAGTCAGCGCGTTTTCGACATGGTTTGGGCGTATTATAGGACAGCTTGCAGCGCTGAGCCAGCAAAGCCAGAGAGTACAATATTTCCGCTCTTATCTGGAGTACCCAGAAGCATATCGCAGAGAAGGGGGCGTATTAATCTCTGAAAAGGAGAGCGCGAAAGTCATAGAGCTGCGCAATGTCAGCTACCGCTATGACAACGCGGAGGAGTATGCGCTGCGCGGTGTCAATCTCAAGATTACGCCTGCCGAGCATCTGGCAGTTGTGGGGTTAAACGGCGCGGGAAAAACAACACTGATAAAATTGATTTGCGGGCTGATTGACCCGACGGAGGGTCAGGTTTTGTATGATGGTGTTGATGTACGGTTGTATCACAGGACAGCGTATTACAAACTCTTTTCAGCCGTGTTTCAGCAGTATAGCATTCTGCCTGTCAAAATCAGCGAAATCGTGGCAGAGGCGCCAGTGGAGATACTGAATGCTGCGAGCGTGCACGATTGTCTGGAGCAGGCGGGGCTGTGGCAGCGCATCACGCAACTGCCGCAGGGCGTAGACAGCAATTTTGGAAAAACCATCTATGACGACGGCGTGGAATTTTCGGGCGGAGAAATTCAAAAGCTCCTGTTGGCGCGTGCGCTGTACAAATCCGCGCCCATTCTGCTGCTCGATGAGCCGACGGCGGCGCTGGACCCGCTTGCAGAAAGCTGGTTCTATGAGAAGTATCACCAGATCAGCGCAGGGAAAACTTCCGTTTTCATCTCGCACAGACTTGCCAGCACAAGCTTCTGTGACCGCATTCTTTTGATTGAAAACGGCGTGGTGTGCGAGGAGGGAACACACGCGCAGTTGATTGCGCGAAAGGGAAAGTATTACAGTTTGTTTGAGACACAGGCAGCTTATTATCGAGAGGAGGGAGAGCAGGGTGGAGCAAATGCCAATGAAAAAAATGTCGCTGCGCAGACGGTTTGAGGTGACTGTGCGCGGTTTTCGGATATTGCGCCAGTACTGTCCGGGACTTGCACAGGGCAGGGCGCTGTGCGAGCTGGTCAGCACGTTACAGCCGTTTGCAGCGGTATGGTTTTCTGCGCAGATTATCAATGAATTATCAGCGCTGTGCAGAATGAAGACGATTGTGCTGTATGCGGCGTGTGTTGTGTGCCTTCAATTTGTATGTGCGGTTTTGCGGGGGATACTGGACAGCGTGTGCAGTGAGAAGGAAGCACAGATGTGGTGTTATTTTGGTAAGATTTTTGCGGACAAACAGATGTCTATGGACTATGCAGATTTGGAAAATGCAGCGCTTCGCTATCAAAAACAGCAGGCAGAGGAGAACCTTTTCATGTTTGGAAATGGTCTGGCGCAGCTTGTGTGGGGAACTTCCACGCTGGTGCGGGCAGCAGCCAGCAGTACTGCCGCGATTGCCATGACGTATTCCCTCTTTGCGGCAAAGTCGGGGAATGCGGTGATGGACAGTCCAGTCTGGAGTGTGGTATTTCTCGGCAGCATCGCATTGGGCGCGCAGTGCAGTGCTAAGGCATATATCAAGGAGAATGATGTGTTTGTAGAATGGTGCAAAGACACAGTCTGGTTTAACCGTGCCTATGATTTTTTCGGAAAGGAACTGTACATGAACATGGACAGGGCAAAGGACGTGCGCATATATGGGCAGAATGCGGTCGCAGAGCGTGCGCTTGACGGAATGTCGAAAAAGGATGCCGCCGACGCTGCTGCGATTTTTCAGATGGCAGTTTGCCCTGCAATTGCGCGTGCCCTGATGGGGTTCGCAAATGCGGCGTGCTATCTGTTCGTGGCAGCTAAAGCCTTTTACGGCGCGTTTGGGGGAGACTGTCCGAAAACCCCTGAGAGGCGATAACAGGATTTTAAACGTAGGATTATCGCCCAAACAGAGCTAAAAAACGCTTACAGAGCGATTTTTATAAATGCACCTTGAAAACTGAATAAAGTACGCTAAATAAACAAATATGTGGGACTTTTCCACCAATATCTGGTATAATGGGAGTATCTTAAAAGTTCCAGTTTAGCGGGGTGTTTTCCATGCCATATATAGTAAAACCTATCAATAGAAACCAGGCGGTAATAAATACACTTGATTCCATGGTGGAATGGGATAGTATTGCAAGAGTAATCGATTGTTTTGTGGATCACATAGACTTAAAAGAGATGGGATTCGAAAAAACAGAACCAAGTTTTGAAGGAAGGCCATGTTATGATCCGCAGAGTATGCTGAAACTATATCTATACGGATACCGCAATAACATCCGGTCATCCAGAAAACTTGAGGCGGCATGCGTCACAAACATTGAAGTTATGTGGATGCTTGGCGGACTCCGTCCTGACTTCCGCACGATATCTGATTTCAGGAAAGACAATGCAGACAATTTAAAGGAAGTATTTAAGGAATTTCTAAAAAGGGTAACCGTAGATCTGGAAACAGGATACGTGTCTATAGATGGGAGTAAGTTTAAAGCCTGGAATGGAAAAGACAGCAATTTTACCATTATGAAACTGGATGACAGGATAAAGTGGCTGGAAGACCACACACAGGAATACCTGCGGCTGATAGAGGAAGCGGATAAAGAGGAGGAGGCTGCCAGTGGAACGCTGACCAGGGAAGAACTGGAAGCAAAACTGAAGGAGGCAGAGGAAAGACTGGAGAAATACCGTTCATACAGGGAACTGATGGAGAAAGAAAACCACACGCAGATTTCACTGACAGATGCAGATGCGCGGCTGATGAAAAATAAAAATGGAATGGACGTGTCGTACAATGTCCAGACAGCAGTGGATTCAGAGACGCACCTGATCATGGATTACCTGGCGACAAACCAGGCAACAGACCATGGATTAATTGCTCCGACAGCGGAGTCCATTAAACAGGAAGCCGGGGACAGGATTATTGAAGCTGTGGCAGATAAGGGATACGAACAGGCCGAAGATATGGTGTCATGTCTTGAGAAAGGAATTATTCCTAATGTCATTCTGCCAGACGGACAGGACACATATGAACTGGAGATCGAGTATGAGGAAGCAGGGGAGTTAAATACAGCAGGCACGAATGCAGAAGAACTGAAGAGATGTCTTCATGCGGGAGTGGTGCCGGAAGCATATGCGGATGTAATAGAAGGTATGGAGGTAGCAGAGGTAAGGAGAAAAGTTTCGGACGGGCCGGAACAAAAAGTGGAGAGCCCCTATGGAACAGAAGAGGAAATGAAAAACCGTGCAGGGGAAGGGTATTTTGTCAGGGATCCGGAAAGGGATCTGGTTTACTGTCCCGGAGGGGAAATCCTCAGGAGAAAAAGCATCAAAAAAAATGGGGCGACAAGATATGCCAACAGGCAGGCGTGCAAGGGATGCCCATACCGTGATAAGTGTGTGAACGGGAAGGGAAACACGAACTGGAAGGAAACGGATTTTGGCAAAGACAGCCTGGAAAAGAAAGCAAAGTGGTGGAAACCGGAAGAAGCGGAAAACTCAGAAGAAGAAACAGAGAAACCAGGAAAAAAGAACCAGAAGAAGGCAAAGTACCATTTTGAAAAGAAAAAGGTAGTCAGGTTTAAACTCAGGCCGGACAGGGAAAAAATGAACCAGCGGATGTGTATTTCAGAGCATCCGTTTGGAACAATAAAACGAGCAATGGGAGCAGCCTGCTTTCTGTTAAAGGGTAAACAGAAAGTAGGTGGGGAATTTGCGCTCATGGCCATGGGATATAACCTGTCCAGGGCGTGTAACATGTTCTCATTTGAAGAACTGATGGCACTTGTTGCAGCATAATGGGAAAAATAACAACAAAAAAGCGTATTTTATTCAGTTTTCGAGGTCAGGTAACTATAAACGGACAAATAATGTCCGAAAAACCTGGCATTTTTTGTGCCCAAAATGGCCAAAAATTGTGGGTTTTCGGACAGCCTGGGGGTGGGGAGCATCGTGCAGTATGTCGCTGTTTTGTCAAGACTTGGCGACGGTTTGCAGGAGCTGGCTTTTGTGCTGGCTGACAATGCGGTCTACTGTGGGTACTTGAGTGCGATGTTTGATTATCTTGATATACCCAACAAAAAGTATGAGGGGACAATTCCTGTGGAAAAGCGTTCATTTTGTGATGGCGGCGACTATGATTATGAAATTGAGTTTTGCAATGTGAGCTTCAAATATCCCGAAACAGAGCAGTATGTGTTAAAAAATATTTCGCTCAAATTTCAGGTTGGAAAACGGTTTGCGATTGTGGGAATGAATGGTTCAGGCAAGACCACGTTCGTCAAGCTGCTTTGCAGGCTGTATGACCCGAGTGAGGGGGTGATTCTGCTCAATGGAATTGATATTCGAAAGTATGCATATCAAGAATATCTTTCGATAGTTGCAGTGGTCTTTCAGGATTTCAAGCTGTTTTCGTTCAGTCTTGCGCAGAATGTGGCGGCGGGGACAGCGTATGATGCAGAACGCGTAGCGGCGAGTTTAAAACAGGTCGGTTTCGGGGCGCGTCTTATGCAGATGCCAAACGGCATAGAGACCAGTCTGTATCAGGATTTTGAGTCTGGCGGCATAGAGCCGTCGGGCGGTGAGGCGCAGAAGATTGCACTTGCCCGTGCGGTTTACAAAAATGCGCCGTTTATCATTCTTGATGAGCCGACGGCGGCGCTGGATCCGCTTGCGGAGGCAGAGATCTATGAAGCGTTTCAAGAAATTGTCGGTGGCAGGACGGCAGTGTATATCAGCCACCGGCTGTCCTCCTGCAAATTCTGTGACCAGATTCTTGTATTTCATGAGGGAAAAGTGGTACAGCAGGGGACGCACAGTGAGCTTGTGGCGCAGGCAGATGGGAAGTATGTGGAGTTGTGGAATGCACAGGCGCAGTATTATGTTTGATTTTTAATGTAAATCCGCTTGACGGACATATTTCGTATCATAACACATGTGGAAGTCGCATGTTGTCTACAAAGGGTGAGTTCGTCAAAATCCTTATTTCTGCCAGCATCACCTCCCCTGCCATCCCGGAAAAGACAGAAGCTGACATACAGGCAGTGGACATCATTATTGATTCAGCCAACGCATCCCGTGATGAAAAGATACCGTTCACGGCGGAAGAGCTGGATATGGAGACCTCACCATTGGAATGTGTGTATGTATCCATAGACGATGTGGGGGTAAAACATCAGAAGGACTCGCGCAGCCAGGGAACGGAAAAGAATGCAAAGTATGTGGAAAACACAGTGGTTCATATCCAGTATGGACAGGACACATATGCCCTGACAGCGTGCGGCATGAAAAACGCAATGAAAGCAATGCTGGCATTCCTGGTTTTCAATGGGCTGCTGCAGAACAGGCTGGTGTTTTTTACAGATGGTGCAAGGAATATCAAAAGCAGCATTGAGGAAATGTTCCCGTTCCATCCATATACTGTGATCCTGGATTGGTACCATTTAAAGAAAAAGTGTCAGGAACTGCTGAGCATGGCGGTAAAAGGGAAGGACATGCGGAATAAGACCCTTGAAAAGCTGCTGCGGATTCTGTGGGTGGGAGATGTAAAAAACGCGGTAAGATATCTGGAATCTTTACCGTCTCCTGTAATAAAAAATCAGAAATGGCTTGATGAACAGATAAACTATCTGAAACGGAAAGAATACAGCATAACCTGCTATGCTGTGAGGGCAGAACTTGGTCTGCGCAATTCCAGCAATCCTGTGGAAAAAGAAAATGACATGCTGGTGGCACAGCGCCAGAAACATAATGGCATGTCGTGGTCAAAGAATGGGAGCAGTGCCCTTGCTGCTATTGAAATGGTCTATCAGAATAAATATGAGGATATCTGGTTCCAACATGGGCAGATTTCTTTTGTAATGCCCAAAAAAGAAACGGATTCATTGGATCTGTGCGCCTAATTTTGTGGTATAGTTATAAAATCTAACCGCACAGGTAGAAAGTTTTTGTTGGAATTGGGCAAAGGATTTACATTCGTTAAGCGGCAGTATCCTTTAACAATCAATAATGTTCATTACCATGTGGATTTAGTATTTTATCATAGAATTTTGAAATGCTTTGTTCTGATAGATTTAAAGAAAAACTCTGTTCAACATGAAGATATTGGGCAGATGAACATGTATATGGGTTATTTTGCAATAGAAGAAAATATGCCAGATGATAATCCGCCTATTGGAATTATATTAAGCAAAAACAAGGACGAATTATTGGTAGAATATGCAACGTATGGAATGGACAGTAATTTATTTGTATCTAAATATGAATTATACTTACCAAATCGGAAAGAACTTGAAAAATTGGTTAAAGATATTTTAGATGACGAGGAAAATTAGGAACAAATTTATATTTGGGCGAACCGAGTGATTTGAATAGTACGACATTTGAGGGCATAATTTAACTTTCGCTAACGTTCACTAATTAGCAAATTTATGTTTCACAACAGTATATACAATGTCAAAAACCTTTATTTTATGCGGTTTTTGACATTGTTTTATATGATTTGGATAAAGTTTTAACTTTCATGGTGCCCCAAATTATTATTGGCGTTGATGGGAACATTCAAGATATTTATTTTTATAGGCCAAAGCCTGTTCCGGTTATATTTGATTTTTAATGTAAATCCGCTTTGCAGACGCAGAGCACTCTCTGAAAAGTTTTATACTCAAAATAAAAGTATACTTTTTCACTTGCCGTATCGAAACAAGTAGCGATGTGGCCATTTACATTGAGTTGACTGTCATCTATGTCAGCATCTATATGTGAAAAGAGTTCTTTTATAGGGATGTGTTTTGTGCTGTCATAGGAATCTATAGAACGATGGTAAAATATTGACTCGCCAAGCATTTCGATCAGAAATGGTTCTGTGCTGTCGGACCACCTTTTATATTCGATGAAATCATCATCACAGCTTAAATATAAAGGAGGATCAGGATTTCCATCAAGCAGGTCTGCAAGCAGATATCCTTCGTAGGCGATGCCTTCGGGGTCACACCCTATTAATACGTAGTTTTGCGTAATGGTGTGCCACTCCTCCCTGGGGAGCTGCCACAGTGTGAAATAGGGATTGTCTGCATATTCCTCCTGATTTCCAGTTCTTATGGATTCCTTAAAATCTTCCTCTAAATCCGCTAAGATATCATCAATGATCTGATAGGAGGTATAGATATCCTCCAAGGAATTAAAAAGATCGTTAAATGCATTGTAGATTGTGTTTCCACCATATTTTAGTAAAAAATTTCGGTAAGCGGTTGGCAGCTTCACCCCAATTTTGTGCTCGACAGCTTGGATCTCCTGCTCGGTAAAGCCTTCGTAGTCTTGTCCGTACAAAAAATCCATTAGTTCATGAAGTGACAAGTTGTATTTGATTGCCATGTTATGTACCTCCTAAATATATTTTCTTGAAGAATCTATATCATATCATAACACAAGGGTTCTCCGTTGTCAGCTTTTTATCTGCAAATATTCGTTCGTAAATATTTTTGGCGTATTTTTGGGATTCTTTTGATATTTTCTGTTTATATACATTTCATTTGCCATTTTTTGATAAAGAGTCTATACTAGATTGTGTTTGACAAATATTTTAAAGATACCTATTTTTGAAAATGGAGATGAATCAAATGACAGTAGTTGAAAAACAGACTTTGGACGAGGAAAGAGCGCTATATGGAAGCAAAGGCATCATCATAAATGACTGTACTTTCGACGGTCCGGCGGACGGGGAAAGTGCGGTAAAGGAAGCGTCGGACGTACAGGTAAACAGATGTTTTTTTAACCTGCGCTATCCGTTCTGGCATGTGCATGAATTGGCGATACACGACTCAGAGATGACAGCGCTGTGCCGCGCCGCACTCTGGTATTCAGACCATGTAGCTGTGACAGGCACGAAAATGCATGGAATCAAGGCGTTTCGGGAGTGCAGTGACGTGGTGATTCGCGACTGTGATATTGCATCACCGGAGTTTGGCTGGTCTGTGAGAAATATTGAAATGACAGATTCCGTGGCGGAGAGCGAATATTTTATGATGCGCTCGGAGGATATGGTGTTCAAGAATGTGACATTGAAGGGAAAGTACTCTTTCCAGTACATCAAAAATGCAGTGTTTGAGAACTGTAATTTTGATACGAAGGATGCTTTCTGGCACGGCGAGAATGTCGTGGTGCGAAACAGTGTCGTGAAAGGAGAGTACCTTGCATGGTACGCAAACGGGCTTACCTTTGAAAACTGCAAGATCATCGGCACACAGCCGCTGTGCTACTGCAAAAATCTGAAATTGATTGACTGCGAGATGATCGAGACGGACCTCTGCTTTGAAAAATCTGAGGTGGAGGCAAGAATTACGACGCCTGTTCTCAGCATTAAGAATCCGCTGTCTGGGACGATTGTCGTACCCGAAGCCGGAGAGATCATTATGGATGATGAGAACGCCAAGGGCGAGGTTCGTATTATTTCCCATACATAAAAAGAATCTGTAAGAAACTGCGGTTATCGCTTGAAAAAGCCCATCAAATGTGCTATGGTAGAGAAAAGCAGAGGATTTTCTAAATTTTAGGAGGTATATGGATATGAAGAAATTGTTGGCTATGGGACTTGCCTGTGCAGTAGTGTTTGCTCCGGCGCTTTCCGCTCATGCCGCAGAGGAGGTCGAAACCTGTCATATCGGAGGATGCAGCCTTGGGGAATGCTTTATGGATACAGATAGTGACGGAATCTGTGGAAACCATTATTTTGTTGATGAGAACGGCGATGATATTTGTGATTTTCACTGCTATACAGATACAAACACAGATGGAATCTGCGACTTTTTTGTAGATGCTGACGAGGATGGAATCTGTGATCACTGTCATGACCATGGAAAGCCAGTTCCGGCAGAGACATTGGACGGTGCCGCAGGCACGGCAGCAGTGCCGAGTACAGCGGCTGTCACCTATGCAGCGCCTGCACCCACAGTGACATACACTGCGCCAGCCGTTACATATGATTCCAATTACTATTACGGCTGCCACGGAAGCAGACATCACAGAAGCGGACATCATGGACATTGCTGGTAAATTATTTTGATCAGACAGAGAGCACGAACTCTGTAAAAACGGAACAGGAAGCCAAAAGCGAAACTGTGACGTGTAACTGTTGACAACAAGCTCGATAAGGAGGACAACATGCAGCACTTGACAGAAAACCTACAGAAATTCATAAGTGACAGGCAGGGTGTGGTTCTCCTCGGAGCGTTATCAAGGGCTGACGCAAGTTTGCGCAGTTCTGACAGAGTATTTTTGTATTGATTTGTTATTGTACGAAATCTCGAGCTTTTTTGGAAAAAACACCTTTATCGGAGGTGTTTTTTTTCTCCCTGCCAAAATTTAGTATAAAAATCAAGATAGAAGGGAAAAGAGATTTTATGATTACAATATATGGAAAATATACAAATGCAGTCGTTTACACAACAGAAAATGAGCAGTACGCAATGGATGAGTATGCACGCAGGCAGCTTCAAATGATTTGTGACCACCCAAGCGCCGCAGGCAGCAAAATTCGTGTGATGCCGGATGTCCATCCCGGCAAGGTGGGGACCATCGGGCTGACCATGACAGTAGGGGATTTTTTGATGCCAAATCTGGTTGGCGTGGATATCGGCTGCGGTATGACCCTCGCCAAAGTGAAAGCAAAACATCTCGAGTGTCAGAAGCTGGACACGGTGATTCGCGACAATGTTCCCGTCGGCGGCGCAGTCAGAAAGACATGCCATAAGCTGAGTGACAAGGCATCACTTCACAGGCTGCGCTGCTACAAGGCAGTCGAGGAGGCAAAGGCAGAGCGCAGCATCGGAACACTTGGCGGTGGCAATCATTTCATTGAAGTAGACAAGGACGAAGAAGGGGCACTTTATCTCGTGATTCATTCCGGCAGCCGCCATCTTGGAATGGAAGTGACAGAGTATTATCTGAAAGAAGGACAAAAAGCATCACAGATGAAAAAGCAGGGACACGCGCCGTATGATTTGACTTGTCTGGAGGGAGACTTGCTGGAGAGTTACCTGCATGACTTGGAGATTGTGCAGGAGTTTGCGCGGCTCAACAGGGAGGCAATGGTTGACGAGATTGTGCGCGGCATGAAATGGAAAGTGCTTGACAGTTATACCTGCATTCACAATTACATTGATTTTTCAGGTGAGACACCGCTTCTTCGAAAAGGTGCAATCAGTGCGAGGGCGGGGGAGCAGGTTATTATTCCAATGAATATGCGCGACGGAATCATCTTGGGAACCGGGCTTGGCAATGCGGACTGGAACGAATCCGCGCCGCATGGTTCAGGGCGGGTTTACAGGCGCTCCGAGGTAAAGGAACACCATACTGTCTCTGAATTTAAAAAGGCGATGGAAGGCATTTATTCTATCTGTATCAACAAAGACACCTTGGATGAATCGCCGTTTGCGTATCGGAAGATAGAGGATATACTGGGAGTAATCAGTGATACCGTGACGATTGAAAAGGTCATCAGACCAGTCTATAATTTTAAGGCTGGCGGGACAAAGTGATAGACAACCGTTTTCATATGGAGTAAAATAACTACAATAGAGTTTTTGGAAGAGCAGTGATAACAGGGTATATTTGAACAATGCAAAAGGAGGCGGAAAGTATGATCATCACAATCAGCAGGCAGACAGGAAGCGGCGGACACACGGTAGGCAGGCTTTTGGCAGAGAAATTGGGATATGAGTTTTACGACAAGGAAATCGTGGCGTCCGTGGCGGCCAGCATGGGGATAGACGAAAAATTGATTCTGGAAAATGGTGAAAACATGTCCGATCAGGATTATATCGACATGAAGAGCGGTTTCGTGCCACATTACAGGAAAGCAGAAGTTCCCTATGAGGAAATCAGGGATGCACAGGAAAAAGTAATCAATTCCATTGCCGAGAAAGGAAACTGCGTGATTGTCGGGCGCGGTGCGGACTATATCCTGAGGGAGCGCGATGATGCCTTTCATGTTTTTATTCACGCGAGCATGGAACATCGTGTGAAACGGGTGCAGCGCCATGAGGGCGTGACAGACCAGGCAGAGCGTATCCAAAAGGAACTCGAGCAAAAAGACCGCTCAAGAGCCACATACCACCGGTATTTTACACAGCAGGAGTGGGGAAAAGTCGAGAACTATACCCTCTCGCTTGATTCCGGCACTTTTACCAAGACGCAGTGTGCGGAGCTGATTATCAAGGCTGTGGAAATGAAAACAGGAAAATAACAGTTCAGGGCGCTGGAATGAAAAAGAATCTAAGAAATGAAATATTTGCGGTCATTGGCATTAAAAGATGCTTATTAGAACGAATGCGTGGAGAAGAAAGGAACAGTCTATGAAACGAGAAGACTATATTTCAGATGAAGCAGTCATGAAGCGTGCGAATGAAGCGGTAAGAATTGAGTTAGAGAAAAATAGAGTGTTAGGGGTTCCGATTGTTGTATATGACAGGCAAAGTCAGATTATATATCAGGAAAATGATGATGGAACACGGAAAGAAGTAGGAAGAAGGATGAGGAAGGAGCGCTATAGTGAGCGAATTTCAAAGAAAGCCAATGTACGGACTTAGAAGCGGCGCAATTAGCAGAAAAGCAACGAGAAGAACACTTGGAACAAATGCAGGAATTTTGTTTTGAAACAGTGTTGTCAACAGAACGAAACCTGATGCTGTTAAACTATATTTTGACAGTGGATTCCATGATTAATGTATGGCGTGTAAAGGCGAGAGTAGAATCAGGCGGGCATGATGTACCAGAAGAAAAAATAGTTGCAAGATATGATAAGGCTTTAGCGTTGGTTAAGGAGCTAATCAAAGTTTGTGATATTTGCCATATATATGACAACTCTGCCAGTAGACCTTTCCGAATCTTTAAGAAACGAAAAGAACGGATATATTTTGATGAGTGTGATGATTGGCACTATGAAGATGTATGCGCTTTGACCGATATTTCAACTATGGAAAGAAAGAATTTGAATTAGATCACAGCGTAGCTGTTGGCGCAACAGGAATGCGGCTGTGGATTGATATGTAATAAGATTACAATTCACAGGTCAGGAATGCGCTGAACTGCGCATTCCGTGAAAACATGATTCAGGAGTGAGGGGCGATTTTTGCGAAGCAAAATTCTGAATATCGCCCCGAACAGTTCCTAAGAGCAGCTTCTGGGCCGTGAATAGTAATGTAATAAGGGCAAAATGAAAAACGGATCAGATAAAAACTTGCAATCTAAAAACAATTGCGATACAATAACACATGAGTATATCGCATCGAAAATATAAGAAAAATAAGCGCCCTTTGCGATGGAAGGGTGTCAAGAAGGAGTAAAGAGAGATGAGCAAAGAGTATTCTCCAAAGGACATTGAGAAAAAATGGCAGGATATATGGGACAAGGAGGAAGCCTTCAAAGTTGGCGTGGATAAGACAAAGCCAAAGTACTATGCGCTTGTAGAGTTTCCGTATCCGTCAGGGCAGGGGCTTCACGTAGGGCATCCCAGACCATACACGGCGATGGATATCGTGTCAAGAAAGCGCAGAATGCAGGGCTACAATGTACTGTTTCCGATGGGGTGGGACGCGTTTGGACTCCCGACTGAAAACTATGCGATCAAGAACAAGATTCATCCAAAGATTGTGACAAAGAATAACGTGGAACATTTCAAGAACCAGTTAAAGGCGCTCGGCTATTCGTTTGACTGGACAAAAGAAGTGAATACCACCGATGAAAATTATTATAAGTGGACTCAGTGGATTTTCTTACAGCTTTTCAAGAAAGGGCTTGCCTACAAGAGCGAGATGCCGATTAACTTCTGTACCTCATGCAAGGTTGGTCTTGCCAACGAGGAGGTTGTAAACGGCGTGTGCGAGCGCTGTGGTTCCGAGGTCATCCGAAAGATGCAGTCCCAGTGGATGCTCAAAATTACGGATTATGCCGACAAGTTAATTGAAGGGCTTGACCATGTGGATTATATTGAGAAGGTCAAGGTTTCCCAGAAAAACTGGATTGGGCGTTCCGAAGGCGCGGAGGTAGAGTTCAGGATTAAGGACAAGGACGAGACCCTGTTAATCTATACGACAAGACCAGATACATTGTTTGGCGCGACGTACATGGTCATCTCGCCGGAACATCCTCTGATCGAGAAGTATAAGGCGGAAATCGGAAATTATGACGAGATCGCAGCTTACCGTGAGCAGGCTTCCAAGAAATCTGACTTCGAGCGCACAGAGCTTGCGAAGGACAAGACGGGTGTATGCATCAATGGTATTTCAGCGATCAACCCTGTCAACAACAAGGAAATTCCTGTGTGGGTCTCAGACTATGTACTGATGTCATACGGAACAGGCGCAATCATGGCAGTTCCGGCACACGATACAAGGGACTGGGATTTTGCAAAGAAATTTGGGCTTCCGATCATAGAGGTCGTTGCGGGCGGTGATGTCCAGAATGAGGCATTTACAGATGTTGCGACAGGAAAACTCTGCAACTCTGATTTTTTGAATGGAATGGAAGTAAAGGACGCCAAGGAAGCAGTTACAAAGTGGCTGGAGGAAAAAGGAATCGGGCATAGAAAGGTTAATTTCAAGCTTCGTGACTGGGTATTTTCCCGCCAGCGTTACTGGGGTGAGCCGATTCCGATTGTAAAGTGTCCTTGCTGCGGATATGTCCCGCTTGACGAGCGTGAGCTGCCGCTGCGGCTTCCAGAGGTGGAGAGCTATATGCCTACCGATACAGGGGAGTCACCGCTTGCGGCAATGCGCGACTGGGTGGAGACAACCTGTCCGAAGTGCGGCGGCAAGGCTGAGCGCGAGACAGATACCATGCCGCAGTGGGCGGGTTCCTCATGGTATTTCCTGCGCTATATTGACCCTGACAATGACAAGGAGTTTGCATCAAAGGAAGCGCTCGAGTACTGGATGCCTGTAGACTGGTACAACGGCGGTATGGAGCATACTACACTTCATCTGCTCTATTCAAGATTCTGGCATAAGTTCCTCTATGACCAGAACTTAGTGCCCTGCGACGAGCCTTACCGAAAACGTACCTCACATGGTATGATTCTGGGTGAAAACGGAGAAAAGATGTCCAAGTCAAGAGGGAATGTGGTGAACCCGGATGACGTGGTGGACGAGTTTGGCGCGGACACACTCAGAACGTATGAAATGTTTATCGGCGCGTTTGATCTGAGCGCTGCATGGAGCATGGAGGGCGTGAAAGGATGCAGACGTTTTCTTGACCGTGTCTGGAAACTTCAGGACATGATGACTGAAGGAGACGGCTACCGCTCTGAGATCGAGACGAAGATTCACCAGACCATCAAGAAAGTTTCCAATGATTTTGAGGGACTGAAATTTAACACGGCGATTGCGGCAATGATGGCGCTTGTCAATGATTTTTACAAGGCAAACAGCATCACAAAGGATGAATATGCAACGTTGATTTTACTGCTGAATCCGGTAGCGCCGCACATGACGGAGGAGCTCTGGGAGATGTACTTTGGCAATGGCAGAGCTTACCAGCAGAAGTGGCCGGAGTATGATGAGGCAAAGACGGTGGAGTCCACAGTGGAGATTGCCGTGCAGATTAACGGCAAAGTGAAGGCGACATTGATGGTCGGACTCGATGAGGACGAGGCTTCTGTCAAAGAAAAAGCACATGTTATTCCTGTCATTGCAGAGCTTACAGCAGGCAAGAACATTGTGAAGGAAATTTATGTAAAGGGCAGAATCCTAAACATTGTGGCAAAAAATTAGTGCTCCACCCAACGGAGGCGAATATGTTCGATGATATTTTGACGCCAATGAATCACAGAGAGATTGAATACAATGCCAAAAAACTGTCGGGGTGTGAGCTTCCCGACAGTTTTTCATGCGCACGCCGATGCAGGGAAACGCTGTCATTGGCGTGCCGCATTGACAGCGCGCAGACAGGAGAGAAAAACTGTGCTCTGTGTGGCGATACACAGACATCAAAAGGAACGATACAGCAAGAAGAACAGTTGTTGTTAAAAAAGACTGCTTTGCGCAACTGGCTGGAGGAGACAGGCGCACGCGTATTTGATGATGATTTGGTGATGGATTACGGTACAGACTGTTTAAGATTATATCTGTTATTTGAACAGACACCAAAAGAAAATGATGCGCCGTATTACGAGAGCTGGCAGGAGGGCGCATTGGAGGGCATCTATAAATTTCTTGGCAGAACCAGAAGAATGCTTCTTGCCGCCGATCTGTGGAACAGGAAGGGGCATTATAATGAAGAAACATTTCCGGCTGAAAGTGTGCGCCGGCTTGAAAAGGCGCTGGAGACCACCGACGCCAAAATCAGAAGCTGTATATGCCGCGGAAATACCATGCCAAACCGCCATCATATCGTAGCGGCACTGATGACGCTTCTGACAGTTTTTCAGAAAGAATTAAAAACAAGTGATATTATTAGTGAACTCCGCTCCCATGCAGTTGAGACGGCTGTGCCGCATGGCAGAACAGAAGCAGCACATGAGATGCATGAGGAAGCAGATGCGCATTTTCATCCTGATGTTGCCGAATGCTGCCGCAAATTTGTGATTCTGCTGGCGCCGTATGCACCAGATTTGTGTAAGCTGTTGTGGGTGAGGCTGAAATAATAATTTTGCAAAATAAATTTAAGAAATTGTCTATACAATTTCTTTTTTTTGTGATATATTAGTTATGTTTAAGGTTACATAAAAAGTATACAATAGGTGTGAACAATGGGGACCTACAGGAAAGAGTATAACAGCTACAGCACTGGCTACGACCCAAAGGCAGTAGAACATGATTTGCAGTTGATCAGCCAATTGACACATGGCATGTCCGGCAAGAAAAAGATGACCATGCATCAAGCGCAGGAAATCTACTATAAAATTCAGAAGGATAACATATGTTTTCAAAGTGAAACCGGCGAGAGCTTTTTATCAAGTCTGTATGAAAATACAACAGATGCGCAGCGACAACAGATTGACAGGGCGATTCAGCGAAAACGGCAAAAGAAGCAAAATAGAAAACGATTGTTATCTATTAATCGTAAGATTGCGTGTATTGTTTCGGCAGTCGTGCTCATATCTTGTATTGTATGTATCAACTGGAATTTATTGATGGATCTCAGGACAAATTATCAGACAAAGAAGTTGCAGGAAAAAATTCTTGAGGCATCTGAGGCAAGCAGCGGGCAGCCAGCTACATCGCATAACAATCAAACGAAAACAGAAATGCAGAAGGAAGGATACCAGACAGCAGAGCAGGAAACGATACTGCCTGAGGAACAAGACGATATAACGGCAGCGATTCTTCCCAAATTTACACAACTATATGAGGAGAATCAAGATTTTGCAGGGTGGCTTAGGATACCGGGCACCAAAATCGATTACCCTGTCATGACAAGAGACGGAGATAACAACTATTATCTTGACAAGAATTTTGAGCAGCAGCATGATAAAAATGGTCTGTTAATACTGGATTATCGGAATAACATTGACCTTCGTACAGCAGATGTGCCACAGAATTTTATCATATATGGCCATAATATGAGAACGGGCGTTATGTTTGGCACACTCAAGAACTATAAAGAGAAATCATTCTGTGATGAGCATATGACAATCCGTTTCGACACCTTATATGAGGAGAGCGAATATCGGGTAGTGGCGGCGATGCTGAGCGGTGTGGCATATGAAGATGAAGATGTTTTCCGGTACTATGACGCGATTGATCTTAGCACAGAGGAGAACTTTAAGGCATTTCAGGAAAATGTGCTGAGCAATGCCATCTATACGACGGAGGAGACATTCGTATATGGCGATACTTGCCTGATATTGTCTACCTGTGATAATTATAAGGAGGACGGACGTTTTGTGCTGGTCGCGAAAAAAGTATCGTGATATAGTATAAGGATTTAGACAAATGATATTGAAAAAAATACATTGAGAAAATATATAAAGATAAGAGGGGATTTATATGTATCGGAGATTAAAAAACATTTTAGGGGTAAGTCTCATGATTTTGGCAATCGTTATTTCGCAGGTGCCTATGCCGGAAGCGCAGGCGGAGATTGTGCGGGAAATGACAGAGGCAGACATGCAGGTCGATGACACCTCTGCGCATGTCGTGACCTTCAGCATGAATGGGGGAACTTTTCGCGGAACCTACAATGGATACAGCTTTCAGGAAAAAACGCCCGTTCTTGTTATTGATGACGGGAAGCCCATCGACAGTTTTCCAGATGATAAACTCGCATCTTATGCGGGCTATAAGACAGAGCCGGATACATGGTATACAGATCAGGAATGTCTAAATAAATATAATACAGACAGTCAGGTGACAAAGAGCACGACTTTATATAAGAAGTGGTACAATATTACATCGGACGGAACAACCTTGGCGGACAAGGGATTTCATATTAGTCCAGACGGCGCAATCTTGTATCAGTATGATGGTGGCGATAAAAATGTGGTGATACCTCAGACGGTTTCGACAATTGCGGCAGGGGCATTTGATCAGCTCGATGAGGTGAGGGCAGTTACACTGCCGGCGGGGATTCAGACGGTCGAAAAGAATGCGTTCAGCGGCGTGAGAGATGGCAGTATCATTTATATTTATGATGCTGGAACCGAAGCCTCTAAGACCTATGGAAAACAGCTTGCGGAGGAATATGAACAGCTTGTCTACAGCGAGTATCTCGATGCTGAAAAGACAGAGCAGATCGCAGGTATCCAGAATCTCAGCGATATGCCAGAAGATATTTCAAAGGAAGATACTTCAAAAGAGAATGTATCAGAGGAAGCGCCAGAAGTTAAAGAGGGCGCAGGAAATACAGCGGATAAAACCGAAAGCGGATTGGAAGCCAGCCAGTCAGAAGAAAGTGAATCGGAAAGTAAGCCGACCGAGAGCGAGTCAGAGAGCAAACCGACCGAGAGCGAGTCAGAGAGCAAACCGACCGAGAGTGAATCGGAGAGCCAGCCAGAAGAAAGCTCAGAACCAGAATCCTCTTCCGTCATTGTCATAGAGCCAGACCAGAAGTATACAGTCACTTTCGACACAGGCATTTCGGGCGTCGCGGGGGAGAAACGGCAGGTACAAAGCGGGCGCACAGTCTCCGAACTGGTGTCTGTAGATGGCAGCCAGCCGCGAATTTTGAGAAAAGACGACTTCACACTCACAAAGGAGGACGAAAAAAAGGAGACTACATATACTTTTAAGGGCTGGTACAAGGACAACGCCTGCACAAAAGAATGGGATTTTGCCAATGAGATCATAGAGCAGGATACAACAATCTATGCAAAGTGGGAGCAGTCGGAAAGGGCGTATTTTACAGTGACCTACAGCACGACAGAGGGAAATGAAAAGGCAGCCAATATTCCAGAGAAGAAAAAGCTGTATGAAGATGAGAAGCTTGAGAAACCTTCCAAGAAGCCTTCTATGAAAAATAAGACCTTCAAGGGCTGGTACACAAGCAAGGACGATACCAAATCAGTATTCAAGGCATGGGGAAAACCCGTGACAGAAGATCTCACACTCTATGCACACTTTGAGGAAAAGAGCAATACCGTCGTGTTCCACATGAACGGGGGCGGATATACGGGAACCTATGACGGGAAGACATATACAGATGCGGCGAGCCTGACCAAAAAGATTCCAGTCGGAAAGGGAATCTCCTCGTCAGAGTATCCCAAGAGCAGCTCGTCTGCAAACTTTAAGTATTCGAACTATTCAACAGATTCGAATTGGTATACAGACAAGGAATGCACCAATGTTTATTCCGAATCGACAGTCAAAGAAGATTTGACGCTATATAAACGGTGGTACTATACCTCGTCTGGATTTACGACAAACGCCGCCAACAATGTATTGTACAAATACAGCGGAAGTGTGGCGGAGGTCACAATTCCAAATACAGTCACGATTATCGCAAAAGATGCGTTTGCCAGCATGGGCAGTATCTCAGCAATCACGCTGCCGGACAAAATATCAGAAGTCAGGGAAAATGCCTTTAGCGGCGTGAAAAATATATCCAAGGATATTACCATCACAGGAAAGACAGAACAGGCTAAAAACAAAGCGAAGGAGCTGGCAAACCAGTATACGCATCTGGTGTACAAGGACAGTGGCACGTCCAAGGATTCTGAAAGCTCTGTTGTGACAACCGCTGAGTCTGGAAGTATTAAACTTGGGGCGACTGTCTCGGGAAATGCAGGCACAGCAAATAAGACAGGCGCAGCCTCCGGTACAAATACACCCGCCAAAGGGACGATCGCACTTGGCGCCAGCGGGACGGGAACAACACCCGCCGCGGGAGGACAGCCATCTGCGGGGACACAGCCCACAGTATCGCCTTCTGCTGCTGTAGTACAGCCCACAGCGGGAACACCGTCTGCATCACAGCCGACAGCGCCTTCTGCCTCTGCATCGCAGCCCGTGACAACATCGGCACCGCAGGCCGCCGCAGTCACCCAGAATAAGACAACGCCTGTGCAGCAGAGTTCATCTGGCTCGTCCACCGTGACAAAGACAACAACTAAGAAGCCAAACGTTACTTCTGCAAGTGCGCCGAAAGGGACACAACATATAAAGGACTCCACGCCAAAGACAGGAGACCCTTTACAATATCGTATGCTGATCGTGTGTGCAATGTTTTCAGTAGGCGTGCTTCTAATCCTTACTGGGAACGGAAAAAAGAAGAAATTTTCTGCATCTTAGCAATATCATCAGAGGTTGAGTATTTTTTCAGGACAGAGAAAATCAGCTCAACCTCTTGATTTTGAAAAGAAATATTGTTTTCCTTGCTCAGCTTGCCCAGAGAGAGCAGGAATGCCATCATTTTTTTCTGCCGTTCAGCCTGACTTCCGCTGCTGTTGATTGTGGTGCTCTGCACAAACATTTGATTGAGAAAATCAAGTTTTGCCCTGTCAATGTTTTTTAGTTCAGGGTCATTCATCCATTCATTATTGTTTTCCATTGTCATTGCCTCCAAATAGTTTCATCATTTCCATGATCTCGTTGATGTTGATGCCGCCTGCGTTTTCGCTTCCCGGATTCATGGCGTCCATCATGGAACCGATGTCCATGCCGCCGCCCAGATCGGGATTCAGACTCTGGAAAAGCTCCATCATCTGCTGCATTTCACGCATGTTTTTCATTGTTTTTATGGCGGATAGGATCTGGTTAAAGCCCTTTTCCTCGCTTGGCGCGAGATACCTGTGGACAGCCTTGTATATTTTTTCAAGATTGTCTGCGGGGTCCGCAGCGGTTTTCAAATCCGTATCAATGCTGCTGGCATGGATACCGCCTGACAGTCCAGCAGGTTCCTTGCCAATCATAGACAGCGTATATTTTAATTCCATATATTTGATCAAGACAGGCAGCATACGGAAGTTGTCGTTGTCCATAAAAGGCAGAAGGGACTTTAAGATCTGGATGTGATTCGTGGTATAAAAATGGTCGAATGCCATCACATAATCGTTGTCGTCCATAAAAAACCTCCATTCATTCCCGACCATCTAATCATGTATATGAAAAAGAACGATACATTATGCCATATGGCAGTGATTGAGGGCCCGCCTAAACGGACCCCCACAGGTTAGTACATTAGCAGCATCCGCATCCGCCGCCGTTGTTGCCGCCACAGCAGCACAGAAGCAGGAGAATCCAGATCCAGCTGCCGCATCCGCCGCCGTTGTTGCCACAGCCATTGTCGCAGCCACATCCACAGCCATTTGACATACCGAAGTTGCCAAAACCGTTGTTGCCGCCACAGCAGCACAGGAGCAGGAGAATCCAAATCCAACTGCCGCATCCGCTGTTGTTGCCGCAGCCGCAGCCACACTCCGAAACGTTATTTGTCTGATTGCATCCGCAATGGCTTGCTGATAATTCACTCATGTTGAGTACCTCCGAAGAAGCTTTTTTCTATACTATATGACAGAGGGAAGAAAGTGTTCCTGAAAAATGAAATTTGGAAAAAACGAAATCATAAATTTTTCAGATAATTCGTTGTGTATTTTCGAAAAATATACTATAATAATATATAATGTACTTCTATACTATTATGTAGACCGGTGTTTCTCTATGCGCCACATGCTTGTGGAGGCATTGAACACAAATGGATAAGGGGGATTTCAAATATGAGGTCAACTAAGTTAAAGCGGAAACTGCTGGCAGGGATCTTATGTGCTGCGATGGTATTTCAGACTATACCAATGGAAGCAGTGGCAACTGAAGCTGAGGAGACAGTGCAGTATTATGACAATGGAGAGCAGTATACCACAGAGGAGGAAACGCAGGCTGAAATGGCGGTCTTGGCGTCATCGGAGGTTTCAGAGCAGGGAACGGGCACAGTGGAAGCTGCTGGAAAGCCAAGTGATGCGGAGAGCACAAACACATCTGAAAATGCAACGGTTACAGACACTGTAGCTGCATCAGAAGGAGATGCGGATACGGACACTGTGCAGTCATCGCCGGAGACAGTTGAGGAATCAGAAATGTCTCGTACACCAGTGCAGTCAGAGGAGACAGAGACTGCTGCGGGAACTGTTGAGACATCAGAAGAATCAAGTGCTGCAGAAACTGTTGAGGCACCGGAGGAATCAAGTGTCACGGAAACCGCTGAGACACCAGAGGAATCAAATGATGCGGAATCTGCGGAGATCTCAGAGGAAGCAGAGGAGACTGAGTGGACACAGACCGATGAGGAATTGATGGAATTTGAGACAACGGACGCGAATTCTACAGAGACGGAAACGGACCCTGCATCGGATCCGCCTGAGGTGATGAACCGGCCGGATTACAATAAGCTTTTATCTGTAGTCACAGAGAAAAAATATTATTTTTATGATACAGTAGAAGAGATTTTCCTGAAAATGGAAGGGTGTGAGATTCCTGCGGAAGATTCTAAAGATATTAAGATTGAGATGTATATTGATGAGGGGGAGGTTGCTGCTGGTGCATCGGACCCCAATAAGCAAGTGAGCTATGACGTATTAGAGAATGGTTATTACAGGATTCCGCTGGGAGGTAAAAAGCTTTCGGAGGGGATACATAAACTGAGAGTCAAATTCAAGGATGTCAATCCAAACAGTTCTAAAGTAGATACGTATTTGGTAGTCAGAGATATTGAATTTGAGATTGAAAAAGTAGACAACGTATTTACAGAGGCAGAGCGGTACTTTCTGTCCTCGTCAGATGATACCATAGAGGTCGCATTTTTTAATGTGAAAGATGATATTGAGTCCGTTAAAATAACGGCTTCCAACGGCGATATTGTTGCGCGCTCAGGAGATAAGCGCAGTGAACCTGTTTTACAAAAAGAAGACCCGCGCTATACAGGCATCGGCGATGGATATGAATATTCCGAAAATATTTTAAAGAAAACCACATGGGTTCTTACCACGGAGAAAAATGCGCTGGAAGTAGGAAATTATGACATTCGTCTGACGAACAACGACGGTACAGAGCGAATGATTCCAAATGTTGTCGAGGTATCTTCGAGAGCCGTTGTGACCAAGTGTGTGCTGGGAACAGACTATGACAATACAAGCGATCTGCTGTATCTGTATATTCAGGGTTCAGGCTTTAGTCCCGCCCAAGTGCGGTTTGACTTTGAGGATGTGGAGACGAAGTCACCATTGTCTACCACAAGAGTTGACTATAAGACAGTACAGTCTGGATACATTGTCAAATTCCGAAAGGAAAGAGGATGGAGTACTGTAGGAAAAGAAATTGAGATAAAACTGGTCAAGACGCCCGGAAGTGGCAGTATCAGTTTTACGCAGACAGAATTTAAAGCGAAGCTTGAGAGCGGAATCTATTATGCTGAGTACAATGGCGCTGTGGGCGCTGTGGAGGTCGGCGTTACGACAGATTTAAATGGAAATTCAGTCAGCTTTAAAATTGTGGATACGAATCATAAAGAGGTAAGTAGTGTTACATCAAAAGCGTTGACGGAGAGTTTGGCATATCTCACGCCAGAGAATGAATTAACAAGGGGCGAAAGATATTGCGTAGAGCTTACAGCAAACGGCCAAAAATATTATAAGGAATTTTTGATGAGTCAGGGGGCACCAAGTACAAACAAATGGGAGGCTGCCCAAGTAATTTCACAGAATACAGACTGGCATGATTTTTATTATTGTACGACGGAGTCAGGAATTAAAAGTGATGATGTAAAAGCAACGATCACTGGGTACAGCGGCGAAGTGGCAGTCTATGCGAGCGAGTGGCTGCGCGAGGACGGAGGAAAGGGAACGCGTATTCAGGTATGGATTCCCACACAGAAATTGTCAGTGGGGAGTCATACAGTGCGGCTCACAAAAAATGGCGGTGCATACGCTTCTTATACATTTAACGTCATAGCCGCGGAGTATGATCAGTTTGTTCTTGATACCTATTCACTCTCGTGGATAGATGACAATACGATTCAGGCATATATCAAGACACCAAACTGTACAGAGACTGATGATTTTGAGATCAAACTTACAGGAATCAATGACAACAATCCAGTAGAGACGAGTGCAGTCGTGACAGAGCGGTATAAAGACAGCTTGTTTATGAATATTACAGGCTTGAGCAGAACCAGTGCATTTAAGGATTATTATGTACTGATTACGCATAAAGAGTACGGTTTGCCTGTCAAGATGGCAAATCTAAGTGAAAAATATTACGATGATGAGAAGAAGGGAGAAAAAATCTCCATTACCTCTAACAAAGGACTGCCAGTGATTTCAAATAACAGGGTGATCGGTCTGAATATTCAGAATCTGGCACTGCCTGCAACGCTGACAATCTATGCGACGGATTCGACAGAGGTGATCACCAAATTGACGATTCCTTCGACGGTAGAGGGTAATTACTACTATTTTACCAAGGCATTTTATGACAGCCTTGCAAATAAGGACCGCCTGTATGATATGACGCTGTCAGATGATGGCGACAACTGGGGAAGGTCTTATGCAAGAGTCAATATCGGCTACAAAAGTGAGGAGATCGTCAATGATTTCGATGTAAAGATATCAAGTGAGGTTCTGTTTGTCGATGGCACAGAGAGCGGGAAATCTGCTGTGATTACGGTTTCGGGAAATAAGCAGAAGCCCGTATTTGAGGTGTCAGACGACAAGGTTGTGGCGCTGGAGGATTATGTAGAGGTTGATGAGACGACCGGAGTAGAGACGGTAGATCCCAATAAAAAACTGGTGGTTGCAAAAGAGACCGGAACGGCTAATATTACAGTGATTGCAGACGGCGTGACAAAGAGCCTTTTTGTCACGGTGACACGGTATGCGTCAGGAATTTCACTCAATACCGCAGACCGGGGAATGAAGGTCGGCGATTCCTTTGAGGCGGAAGCGTTTATTCTTCCAATGTCAGCGGAGGATTCCTCGCAGATTGTGAATTTTACCTCGTCAGATCCCAAAGTGCTGATTGTGAGAAAACTTACAAACACCACTGCAAGAGTCACCGCTTTGAGAGCAGGTACTGCGGTGTTGAGGGCGGATTTGCAGGGAACGACATATGCTGTGGCAGTGACCATTACCATCACAGATATACTGCCATTGTATGATAAGAAGGAGATCAAGATTAAAGAGGTCGGAATTGTCAGCTATATTGATAATGTGGACCGTTCATTGTCTGACTGTAAACTGCCGGAGGGCTGGGAGTGGAATGACGGCGACCAGAGTCTCTCGGTAAGTGATGAATTGCAGTATTGCTGGGCGACCTATACAGAGGAGGGATACCAGCCATTTAAAGCGAGGCTGCCAGTGGCAGTTGCGCATATCACCGGTGTGGAAGTGACAGGGAAGAAGCTGATTAACCGGGGACAGAAAGAGGACTATAAGATTACTTATCTGTATAGCGGTGCAGACATCAATACGCCAAAATTTCAAAGCAGGCTTACGCAGAACTGCGTTAAGACCTCCGAGAGCAATCTGGCGTCGGTGGAAAAGCTTGAGTGGGGCAAGATGACCATTGTAGCGGCGGAAAATACAAAGGGCGGAATCGTTGATTTTACACTGACACTGGCAATTGACGGTGGAACCAGCTCAAATATTGATCTGTTTTCACAAGATTTCAAGATTGAAGTTCCTGTGACAGACTGTGTAAATAATGTCAAGGTAAAACCTATAAGGGCGGGCGGACAGAACTTTGAATACAAGGAAAGCGACGACTTTATGGGCATTGACCAAAGGGACGTCAGAGATGCAAAGAATAAATATTCTGTTGAGTTGGAGGCAATCCCGACAATCAACGGAAAACCCGCAAAGAATATCAAGTTTAACTGGCAGACGAGTGACAAGAATATTGCAACGGTCGGAGTCAATGAGGAAGGCACAGTGATTCTCACTGTCAAAAAAGAAGGTACAGTAGATATTACAGCCACTGCAGACGACCAAGGGCAGTGCATGGGGACGCTGACGGTGAATATTATGGACTATGCGCCAGTGCTTGAGTCGGCAAGCGTAACAGTCAACAAATACCGCATCAGCGGTACGGATTTTGTCCTGCAAGAACAAAATGGCAACAATATTACGAAGGTAAACGTGATTGAGGGCGAGACAAATTCACTAAACTTTATTGTAGAAAAACCTGTAGAGGGCATTGCGACATTGCGCTTGAAGGATAATGCACCGCTGCTGGCGGCGACCAAGAAAACGGTGACGAATTGTAAACTTGAAGTGGTCACACCGAGGGGGAAATATCCTTATTCATTGAAGGTGACGACAGAGGTCACGAAGCCGACGGTGACATTGAAGGTACAAAATAAGGCGAATCTGTTTTATAAAGACGCGGCGGCTGTCTATACTATCTCGAGCAAATATGAGATTAATACCATAAAAATTACAAGGGCGGAGAAAGTCGGCTTTGAAGGCACATATGATCGTAGCAGCAGCACAATCCGCTTCGAGACAGACGGTTTAGACAGCAGTACAATCAGCCAGTTCTCATCAAAATCGCCAAGCCTGAATGTACAGCTTGAGATATGGTTTGCAGATTACAGGGAACCGCAGAATATGCAGTTTAAGATTGCGACGGAGAACAAGAAGCCATCGCTGTCTATGACAGGAATGGTAATTTGCCCGGGAGTTACAACCGGTGACGTCAATGTCATAAACACCAAGACAAAAGAGCAGCTTCTGCTCGACAGTGCAATGAAATTCGAGATTATCAAGCCGAGTAATAGCGGGATTGGCGCAACACTGAACAGCAGAACTGGCAATATCACACTGGGATATCTTGGTACAAAGAGCGTGTCCTACACCGCAAAGCTGGACAGTCCCGAATGGACACAGCCTGTCAATGCAAAAGGAAAGATTACTTATATTACATCTCCTGAGAAGCTGTCACTAATACTGGGGCAAAAACAGGTGACATTGAATATGGCGACCAATACCGCTAATGGTCTAATTGAAATTCCAGTATCAGTAAATAACAGTGACATTCAAATTGAGAAACTGCATTTTTCGGGGACAGCTACAAAGTTAAAGGAGGATTACGGATATCTCTATTATAAAGATGTTACAAGTGCGCAAGGCATTACGATTGAACTGGGATTATACGAAGGAAAGCGTGGTGCAGTGAAGCCGGGAAATTACAAGCTCGAGATCAGTGCAGTCGTGAGAGTGGCTGGCCAGAAATATACGATAAAGAAATCGGTGCTCACGATCAAGCTCACAGAAGTAGGTAGTGCAAAAGTCAAGCTGGCATCGCCAAAGGGTAAGATTAATCTGATCGACAGAGAAAATACGTCAGTAGTGTACACACCAAAGATTTCAGGATGTGAATATCAAATAAAAGATATAACTAACGTAGAGGTAATAGGTGAATATAAGGACTATTTCGAGGCTAAGATCGATGATAATAAAGTGAAGATAAGTGCTGGCAATAAAAATCGTATGTCAAGTAAAAATACTTATCTTGTAAAACTTCGATTTTCTATGAAGTATCAGAATGGTAAAGAATTTACGATTGACTCAGAAGTGAAGATTAAGCCCGTCAATAAACTGCCAAAGATTGTGTTTACACCCGCAAAATGTAATCTGTACAGAAGTAACAACAATAAGTACACGACCTCGCTACAGTTAAAGAACAGCGAGATTGACATGGAGAAGATCATAGACATCAGGATTGACTCTGGCAACAAGACCAATGCGGATAGCTTTTTGCTGGTAAATAATGTCACCAAAAATGGTACTGTGAGCTTTAATTTGGCGGGAGAACGACTCCGCATTAAGAAAGGACAGTATAAAGTAAAGTGTCTGGTAACATTTAGAGACGCAGACCCGGAATCAAAACCGGCTACAGTGACTATGACAATCACTGTAAAATAATTCCATAAATTGTATAAATATTAGAAACAGCATATAAAATTCATGCTGTTTCTAATATTTTGTGATAAAAATCGGAAAAAGACTTGAAATTAACTGAAAATATAGTAAAATAATAGTATATATGTAAACCGATACATAGACATAATACGATTCAGAAAGGAAGATAAGATGGCGGAATTAGAATGGACTGTTGAGGGCAGGCGCTTTCGGAACGCAGAGGAATATCAAGCGGCTCTAAGGGACAAGGAACTCATAGATTCCATTACCGGCAATCTGAAATTGGATAATCCAAAAGATATAGAAACGCTGTACCTGAAGTTGAAAAAAGGGCAATACACATTTGAGACGATTGTCGGCAGGAGATTTGACGATAATATTTATGAATTATACCAGAGAATGAAGCGGGAAGAGGAGATCGCGGCAGAGGAAAAGCACGCCCGCAAGGAGAAAAGAAAACAGCAAATCCAGAAATTAGAAGGTCTGGTAAAGCCTTCCAAGAGACAGCAGCGGTCTGAAAATACGACAAGACTTGAGGACTTTGACAGGGATATGCAGGAGCAGATTATTGCAGTACTCAGAAAAAAAGAAAAGAAACGAAGATTTCTGATCGCGGCCTGTATGTTTCTGTGTATTGTCAGCTTCGGTTATCTGGGCGCCTATTATCAGGTGTCCGCCAAGAGTGCAAGGGAGTTTGAGGAGTTGGCGGCATTGAAGGAGGCAGGCTTGCAGAGCGCACTTTCCGGGGAAAAGAAAGTCAAAATACACCTCACAGAAGAGGATACTACAGTGCCGGATATCCTACCAGAATATGAAAAAGTATATCAAAAGAATCAAAAGCTAATCGGATGGGTAAAAATTGACGATACTATAATAGACTACCCTGTGATGCAGACAGTGAACAACGAATATTATCTGGATCATAATTTTAATCAGGAGGAGGACCGCAACGGTTGTATTTTTATGGATTACCAGTGTGATGTGATCAAGGGATGCGACAATATTATCCTCTATGGGCATCATATGAAGTCCGGAAAAATGTTTGGCACATTAAATAAATACAGCAGTGAGTCTTATTTTGAGGAACACCCTGTAATACAGTTTGATACCATCTACGAGAAAGGAAAGTATCAGGTAATGTATGTGTTTCGCTCAAAGGTATACTCTGAGGAGGACGTGACCTTCAAGTACTATCAGTTTATCAATGCTGCTTCGGAGATGGAGTTTAACTCCTATTTGAATGAGATGGCGGCGTTGTCCTTATATGATACAGGAGTTACGGCTGCTTACGGTGATAAGCTCCTGACACTTTCCACCTGTGACTATCAGGAAAAGAAGGGAAGATTTGTCGTGGTGGCAAAGAAAATTGGCTAGGAGTAAAAATGAGCATACAGGAGAAACTAACTACACAGGAAAAAATTACAGATAAACCGCATGATAAGGGATATAAGAAGATATTTTCCATCAAGAAGAATTTTCTGGATTTTATGAAAAAGTATATAGGTCTGGAATGGATGATGGAGCTGACAGAGAGGGATATGGAGCTGATTGACAAGGAATATATCACAGACCAGTTTGATACTTACGAGTCGGA
>KE159527.1:257048-257528 GCA_000403215.2 Lachnospiraceae bacterium A4 | reverse complement strand
CGGAAAACCCTAATACAACAGCTCAGGGAAGGGGATGAAAAAGCGATGTGTAGTTCATTTGGACAACTGCTGGATAAAGAGAAAGCAGAAGGCAGAGCAGAAGGAAAAGCAGAAGGCAGAGCAAAAGAAAGAGCAGAAGCTGTAATAGAACTTCTTGAGGAAATCGGGGAGCCCTCCCGGCAGCTTAGGGAATATATTATGGAACAGACAGAGCTGGAAATACTGCGGAGGTGGCACAGAGCCGCGGCAAAGGCAGAAAGCATAGAGGATTTTGAGCAGGCTGTTGGATTGGCGCCAATAATATAGCATTGTTTACGGCGAAAAACTCCTGACGATTTCCAATTGTGATAATCAGGAGAAGAAGGGAAGGTTTGCCGAGATGGCAAAAGAACAGGAAAAAATTATAGATAAACCGCACGATAAGGGGTATAAGAAGATATTTTCCATCAAGAAGAACTTTCTGGATTTTATGAAAAAGTA
>KE159527.1:209740-256596 GCA_000403215.2 Lachnospiraceae bacterium A4 | reverse complement strand
ATTGACAATATCCTGCTGGCGGATAAGAAAAGAACAAGAGAAGCGTGGACAGATCTTGGCATCTTAGAGCTGGTCCAGCGCATCAGAAAAATGGAGCAGAATGACCTGAATGAGTGGATAACATGGTTCTCGAATGTGATACGGGAATTGAATGAGGGTGAACGGAGAACCCTAATACAACAGCTCAGGGAAGGGGACGAAAAAGCGATGTGTAGTTCATTTGGACAACTGCTGGATAAAGAAAAGGCAGAAGGCAGGGCAGAAGGAAAAGCAGAGGGCAGGGCAGAAGGAAAAGCAGAGGGCAGGGCAGAAGGAAAAGCAGAAGGCAGAACAAAAGAAAGAGCAGAAGCTGTGATAGAACTTCTTGAAGATATCGGGGAACCCACCCAACAGCTTAAAGAATATATTATGGAACAGACAGAGCTGGAAATACTGCGGAGGTGGCACAGAGCCGCGGCAAAGGCAGAAAGCATAGAGGACTTTGAGCAGGCTGTTGGATTGGCGCTGACAAAGGAAATCCATTGAGATTGGGGGCACAGAATTATATGTGTAAATAAATGATGTTGCAATTAAGAGGGAATATAAATAACAAAAGTGGGGAGAAACAACATGGCAAAGAGTAGAAAGAAAAAGAACTACAAGTTAAGAAGGAGAGTAATGCGGACGATTGCAGCACTCACAATGGTCATGGCGGTTGTCGTGGCTGCGATACCAGTCGAGAACTATGGTACGATGCAGGCGTCTGGCGTGGATAGGGTGAATCTGAAAGCTGACGCGGAAGAGTATCTATGGAATACAGATCAAACTTTAAAAAATCCTTTATACAACGCAAAAGATAATGAAGATTTGTATAATGGTGGTGATGTAAAGACAGCACAACATATCGAGGGTGATAGTTTTATTGATGCCTATGAGATAACATTAAGACCTAATAGCAGTAATGATGCCATGATCTCAAAAAGTGTTTTCAAGGCAGATTTAGAAAAATTTGATATATATGAAGAAGAATATTATGACTATATTTATATGGATTCTGATTATTTAGAAAAATTATATGCTCATTTTCAAAACGAAACATATGAGTTAAAATATTCTAAAAAAGAGACTACCTATACTGAAAAAACTGTGAACACAACTTTAAATGGAAATCCTATAACATTGACATTTGCTGCAGTTACTGCTGGAAGTGTTGATATGGATACGGAACCGACAGGAGCAACTTCGAATTTAGTAACAGGTTCATTAAGTATTACTAGTAAAAATTCATATATAGATATTAATAGTACAAGGCCAGATGTGGTAAAGATTTATAGAGAGTATGCACCTAATATGTTAAAGGAACATACAGATAAGCTCAATAAATTCAATACTGATATGAAGGTTTATACAGATGTATTAGCTGGTATTGATGCGAAAGGAAATAATGTCACACAACAGGATGTGGACAATTGGAATAAGGCAATAGCAGAGATCAATAAATTAAATTCAACAAATGATGATGCATTTAGAATCATATCCAAAACATTTGCAGATATCCGTTCAACAGAATCCTCAATTGATGGGGATAAAAACAGCCTTCAGGACCTTGTCGATTATACCATTTGTCAGAGGATGAGCAGCAAAAGTACGTCATTGCAAAGATATGCGCTCAAGCGTCTGACAACGCCGACAGATGCCATTGTTTATGTACCTGTAAATACCAGCGGTCAGGGACCAGAAGGGAGTCAGGTAAATGATACACAAGGCTATTTGGCAGGTGGTAAAGCTACAATTAAGGGTATTAAAACAAATGCATTTAATCCCAAACATGATGCTCATACGGATGATGATGATGGTGAAGTAGGAGCTTTAACGATTCCGCCATCGGTAACTTTTATAGGAACTAGAGCATTTGCAAATTCTAAGTTCTTAAAAGAGGTAACAATCGACGACAGCAACTGTAGAATTTTGGGTGATGAGGCTTTTTCGGGTTGTGAAAAACTTGTCTCAGTCAAATTTACGAGTGGCAATTCGAAGCTTGCGACAATTGGCAGCATGGCATTTTACAATACTTTGTTAAACAGTATTGTCTTTCCAGAATTTGTGGAGCAAATTGGTGCAGGATGTCTTTACCTTTCTGGAATTACAGAGATGACAATGGGAGGGGCTCGAAATGGTACATTAACAATTGAAAACTATGCATTTTTTGGCTGTGATAAGCTGAGTAAAGTCAATTTTGCAGGTGAAAGTACAGACTTTAAGATTGGAAGGGCTGCCTTTGCCCTGACTGCGGATCAGGATGGCGGAGCGCTTGTTAATTTTGCATTTCCTTCCTATATGAACCGGTTACAGCAAAGTAATGATAGAGATAAAAATGATTTTATTCTTGCAGGCAGGGAAGGCTTGAAAACAGTAGTACTTCCCGGCAGGCTTGGAAACAGTGTCTCTGAGGATACAGGCAGAAAAGTGCCGGACAATACATTTGCAGGCTGTAAAAATCTTGAGTGTGTTGAATTTCCAAAGGACGCATACAATGCAACTTATGATCCGAATGTACTATTTAAGGGTGTTTATAATGACCAGTTTTATGTCAGAGGACCGGAGTCCGGTTCTGGCAGCGGTTCTGTAGCAGAGCCTAGAAAGTGTACATGGAACGCTATCCCCGGCTATCTCACAGAAGATGGCAAGAGCGGCGTTGTACCCTATGTCTATACGGGTGCAGACGGCAAAGAGCACATGGAAATCGGTGTCGGTGAGGAAAACCGTGACGATTATATTGCAACGATTGATATTCTCGACGCAAACGCAAAGACAGCCAGTCTGTCAGGGTATACAGAGAACCGCCCGACAGGCAATCCGCTTGCGGTAGTGGTTCCAGAAACCGTGGGCGGTTATACGATTGTGGAGATTGCAGACGGCTGTTTTGAAGATGTCAGCGATATCATTTACAAGGTGATTATATCTGATGGCACTGTAAAAAAGATTAATGCCAATGCATTCAGGGGCTGTGATAAGCTTCAGTGGGTAGAGCTTGGCGATTCCGTGAGCTATATCGGTGCAAGCGCATTTGAGGGCTGCAAGAGCCTTGAAAATGTATTTTTCAGCCAGACTCAGACAGCACTTTTTGGCGATGAGGACTCTTACTGGAAGGACGCGCTGACCATCGAGCAGAATGCGTTTAAGACAGGTTCCGACTTCCTTACCTTCCACGGTGCAGTTCATCCGGAGTATGCACCCTATAAGCTGGCAATGAGTGAAGAAAGCAAATCCATGACAGGTTCAAGCCTTCAGATTTGCTACAAGACTGATGCGCCGACAAACTTGACAATATTGCGTGACAATGCTACAGGCTTGAGCACACTGATCGATTACCCTCATTATGAGGAGATTGATACCATCAATAAAAATCTGATTCAGTTGTGGGCAAAAGGTGACAGCGGTTATAGTATTACAGACAAGTTCGAGGAGTGGAACAGCCTGAGAAATACGACGGACCCGAACTATGCAGAGAGACCTTACAATAAATATAAGAATTTCAGCGAAGAAGATATTCCATTGTATACACTGTTTATGACAATACCAAGAGGTATTGACAGCATTGACGCGAACGCGTACTACAATGAGACGCAGAACGCAAGTGATCTGGCATATCTGAGCAGAAGCTATACACCGGAGACAAAGCTGGCAAACGGCAAGGAGATTGAGATCGGTATCAAGGGAGAGTCGGACAGCTTAGAGAGAAATATCAACCAGAAGCGGAGTTACAGCAGATATGGCGATGTCAGAAGTGTGTACTCTGATGATAAGTACATAGCAGACAAGGATTTGGATGAGTTTGGACAGAAAGCCGGCTTGTTCAGCGGATTTTTGGCAGAGTCTGAGCTAAGTACTGATATTACAAGGATTACAGATGATATACCGGGAATTATATGGCGTACCTATAACGGACATTCTTATGTTGAAAATTCAGTGATCGGCAACGACTATCTGACAACGATTGATTTAAAGACCATCAGGTCACTGCCAGACTATGCATTTATGAGCTGTGAGAACCTGCTGTCAACTGCTTACGGGCCTCAGATGCAGGAGATCGGCGCATTGCCCTACAGAAACTGCAAAAACCTGACAAATATTTCTATCCCGGCAGAAAATCCATATGTGCAGTTTGGCAATATGATTCTGTTTCGGAAAACCCAGACCCCGGCGAATGGCCTTGAGATTATCCAGTGTCTTGAGGGCAGAGGAAGCGGCAGCGGCGCGAGCGGTTCGTTCAAGGTCGGCGTGGACTCAGGAGACCCGCTGTTAGCAAATGTTGTCAGCATTGACAATGAAGCATTCTCATACTGTGAAGAGATCACAGAAGTGGATTTGACAGCATCTTCTGTCACACAGATTCCAGAGCGGTGCTTCTACAAATCAGGAAAGCTTGGTACAGTGAAGCTTCCAGAGAGCATTGAGACGATCGGTGCGGAAGCATTTCTTGACACCAGCGACAACATGGAGATTACAATTCCGAATCCAAGCTGTGCGATTGGCGAGACTGCTTTTAACTTTGACGGCAACCGCAAGGTTACGATCAGAGGACCGCAGTTTGATGCTTCCGGTACAAGAAACAGTGCGATTTATAACTTCTATCTGAAAATGAAAGACAAACTCAGGCCACAGGGGAAAGAAGAGAACATTATCTTTGTCTCAGAAGATAAGCATAAAGTGACATTTATTGACTATGATACCTCCCTGATTGTGGATCCGGAGGTTCAGAATCCTCAGTATGTAGACCATGGCGCAGATGCGATCTGCGTGGCAAGACCAGAGCGTTCAGGATATGAGTTCTCTGCATGGAAGTGTATCTTGTCAGACGGTACACAGTTTACAGGCTCAGGAGATCCATGGTTAAATGTAACAGAGGACAGAATTATTCAGGCAGTTTATAAGCCAAATTCAAATATTGTTGTGCCAGATGGCAATGAGTATACACTGACCATCAAGAATGGTACTGCCAACGGTAAGACAGAGCCGATTACGGCAAAGGGCGGTGACAGAATCTTAGTTGCCGCAGAGAGCAGAACAGACGGAAGCCAGTTTACATACTGGACAGTTGAGCCAGCGTCTTATGCAAATTTACTGGTTGACGGGGTTTCCACTGCAAGCACGACATTTATCATGCCAAATGAAAATGTGACATTGACAGCGAATTTCAGCGGCGGTTCAGGCGGAAATACGCCGGGGCCGGACGGAAAGTACACTGTTACAGTTGTGAACGGCAGAGGCGGCGGACAGTTTGCACCGGGTACTACAGTAACAATTACAGCAAACACCCCGAATGCAGGCGCTTCCTTTGTAAACTGGACAACAGCGACAGCAGGAGTTACGCTTGCCAATGCAAAATCCGCAGTGACAACATTTGTGATGCCTTCCTCGAATGTAACTGTGACGGCAAACTTTAGTGATGGCTCAGGCGGACAGCCGGGCGGTGACAGCGGAACAAAATATAAGGTAACAGTCAACTATGGTTCAGGAAGCGGCGAGTATGCGGCAGGAGCGACTGTCAATATCTCGGCATATGCACCAGAGTCCTCCAGCAGAGTATTTTCGAAATGGACCACCAATAATTCAGGCTTAGGATTTGCCAATGCAAACTCCTCAACCACGTCATTTATTATGCCGGCGGCGGACGTAACTGTAACGGCGAACTATAAGCTGCGCTCAGACGATGACGACGATGATGACGACGACAGACCGTCCAAGAGACCGGGAAGCAACACGAATACGACAACGGTTGACAACAGACCCGGAAACTCGTCAACAACGCCGGGCACGACAGGCCCCGTGACCAGTCCGTCAAATGATAGTACGGCAGGCACGAACAACAATGACGGCAACAAGATTTATATTACGAAGAATGGTGTGTCGAATAAAGATGTGGCTTCGATTTCTGTCGATGGCTCTACCGATAACTTTATCGTGCGCATTACAGAGTCCGCGGAGGCAACAGCGGCAGTGGAGGAATCACTTCGAAACATGTATGGCTCGCTTGACGGGCTGGCGTACTTCCCGATGGATATATCACTCTATGACTCGACAGGCCAGAATAAGATTACAGATACCTATGGTTTAAATATCACGGTGACAATGCCAATCCCGGATGTGCTGATCCAGTATGGCGGAAATGCGCGTGTGGCAGCGGCAGACAATGGCAATTTACAGCAGTTGACACCGAGATTTACAACGATTGACGGAATTGCATGTATTTCGTTCGTACCACCACATTTTTCACCGTATGTGATTTATGTCGATACCAACAACTTAACCGCGGGCCAGATGCTTGACGCGACGCCGGCAACAGGGGACCCGATTCATCCGAAGTGGTTTGCGGCAATCGGTATGGCATGTATTTCCATCTTACTGTTTGTCACAAGTGATGGACGGAAGCGTAAAAATTTCAGGGCAGCATAAATATGAGACAAGGGAAAAGGAGCCACTATGAAAAGATTACACATTGCGATTGCAAGCATGGTATTATTGGGAATCCTTGTGCTTGTGACAGTTGCCCACGGAATCGGCGGCGTGACGGCCGCGGAGGATGACAGATTCCGCATAAAGGGAACGACATTGACAAAATATCTGGGAACTGACACTTTTGTCAGTGTCCCGGATACGGTTTCAAGCATTGGCGATGAGGCGTTTTCAGGAAATGAGACACTCACAAGTATCGAAATTCCCAGTTCTGTAGAACAGATTTCATACAATGCATTTAAAAACTGTACAGCGCTCAAGAGCGTGATTCTGCCGGCATCAGTTGAGAAGGTGGGACCGGGCGCTTTTGAGGGCTGTACGGCACTCACCTCCGTCCAGATTGGCGCACATGTGCGTGCATGGGGTTCAGGTGTGTTTGCCAACTGTGACAGTCTTGCAAAAGTCACTATTGATGAGGACAATGAGTACCTTACTTATTATAATGGTGCAATATATAATGGAAATATGACAATGCTGTATCAGGTGCTCCCAGCGCGCGAAGGCGAGAACTATGTGATGCCCGAAACGGTAGAGAACATTGATACTTACGCGTTCTGGAATCTTCAGAATACCAAAAATGTGAAGGTTTCGTCTAAGGTTGCCGCCATTCCCAGACAGGCAATGTCCAGCATGGGGAGTGTGGAAAATGTCGTGATACAGGAGCCGACGACAGGCATTGGGGAACGTGCGATTGCGAACAACGCAAATCTCAAGCAGGTTGTGATACCAGCTTCTGTCGTTTCGATCGACAAAAAGGCATTTTCCGGCAGTCCGGACTTTAAGATTTGTACCAGCAAGTCCAGCGCAGCAGATACTTATGGTAATGAGAACAGCATTGAAGTGATTTATAAGGCAGATGAATATCCAGATGATTTTATGGACAGCAATGCCGGAATGGAGCAGAAGCCCAATGTGGGCGACAGTTCTGATACGAATACTTCTGATGCGGATAATTCTGATACAAATACTTCTGATACAGACGAAAATGAGGATTCGCAGGCAACAACTTCTGCGGGGTCAGAAGATGATACCTCGTCAGATGATGAGAGCAGTGAGAATAAAACACAACAGAAGCCTTCAGAGTTTGAGAGCACGGCAAACTATATCCATCCGCTTGATGTACCAGAGAAGGATAATGTTCTTGGAAAGACGGTCATTGTGGCAGGAAAGGCAGTGGTGCTGATGGATAACCACAAAGGACAGGTGTATGGCATCCCAGAGGGAACAGAGGCGGACGTTGTGGAGGAGGCTTCGACAGAGGCGGAGACACAAACTGAGCCAGACAAGACAGAACATTCAATCAGCGTGAGCTACGAGCGAAGCGGAGAGGACAGCATCGCACAGCGTAAATTCTATAAGCAGAAGGATTTGACAGAGATTCAGTTTGAGGAGAATATTAAAACAATTGGCAGACTGGCATTTGCAGAGAGCGGCCTAAAGTCAGTTGTCATTCCTGAAAATATTACAGAGATTGAATACGGTGCATTTATGGCATGTGCAAATCTAAAAGAGGTGACGATACCCGACACGGTTTCCGTAATCGGAACCAAGGCTTTCGAGGGGACGCCGTGGCTGAAAGAATGGCTTGACGGTACAGCTGGCACTGAGGACGGAGACTTCCTGATTGTGGGCGACGGCATTCTGATGGCGTACAGAGGAAGCAGTGAGCATGTGGAGATTCCCGATGGCGTGAAGCAGATTGGTTCAGAGACATTTAAGGGACACAAAGAAATCCTTGATGTGGCAGTGCCGGCTTCCGTGGAGAAGATTTGTGCCGAGGCTTTCCGAAACTGTAGTTCACTGACAGGCCTGACAGGATGCGAAGGCTTAAAGACCGTTGTGCGCGGTGCGTTTTATGGAACACAGATTTCGGAGGACGATTTTAAGAAGTAAGGTATATTATAAAATGAGAAAGTAACCGGGGAATACAGAATGGAAAAACTTTTTTGGGGAATGGTAGGCGGATGCACTGTTGCATTTGCAATCTTGCTTGGAATGTATCTGAATAAAACGGGAGTGATCGGCGCAGAGCCTGAAAGTTCGACAGAGATTGTATCAGAGCTCGAGACAGAGACGGAGACCATCACGGGCACCGAGGAGATGACGCTGGCTGTGAATGGTGAATTTCCGGCGGATATCCAGTCAATCATCGAGGACTCACAGAAGAATTATTCACAGGCGATGCAGGTGTTTGAGGAAGAATCGGCGGAAGCCTCAAAGCCGCAGGGAACGACAAACAGTTCAGGCACTGCGTCAAATTCGGGCACTACATCAAGCACCAATACGCCGTCAGCGGGTTCATCGGGCAGTAATCCGAAAACAAATGGTTCTGTGGATGGCAATCGAAATGATAATCATGAGTATTTTCTAGAAAATCCTTCTGAGGAAGTGACTGAGACAGAGGAGTCCAGCGAGGAGGAGTCCTCCACAGAGGAATACAAGACAGAAGAGAAGAAGAACAGCGAATACGAGTATACATTGTATAAGGATCATGTGGCAATCAAAAAGTATGTTGGCACAGCGTCCACGCTCGATATTCCTGATTCGATTGACGGCAAGCCTGTGACAGAGATTATGGATTCAGCGTTTGCAAGTTCTAAAACACTTGTCAGGGTATCCATTCCTGATGATGTGACGAAGCTTGGCAGCAATGTATTTAAGAGCAGTGAACTTTTGGTGGATGTCAGTCTGCCAGATGAGCTGACCGAGATGGGAGAGGGCGTTTTTGACAGTTGTTCGAAGCTTACACGTGTCACAATCCCAGACGGTGTGACAAAGCTTGGCAAGAAGCTGTTCAATGAGTGCGAATCACTCAAGACGGTCAAACTTAGCAATAATATAGAAACCATCGAGGAACAGGCGTTTAATAACTGTGCGAAAATGGAGCTGTCGAAGCTTCCCTCCTCATTGAAAAGGATTGAGAAGGAAGCATTTAACGGCTGCGCAGCGATGGATATAGAGAAATGGCCTAACGGGCTGGAGGTGATAGGAGAGAGCGCCTTTGCAGAATGTGCAGCGATCTCCGAAGTAAAGCTTCCGGGTACAATGCGGACCATGATGGAAAGTGCATTTCTAAACTGTGTGGGCATTAAATCGCTCAGTATCAAGACTGGTATTGAGGCAATACCAGAAAGTGCATTCAGCGGCTGTACAGGGATACCGGAAGTGACATTTCCCAAGTCGGTAATCAGTATCGGTGACAGTGCGTTTAACGGCTGTACAGCGCTTGCAAGCGTGACAATCCCGAAGAATACACTTAGTATTGGTACCTCTGCCTTTGCGGACTGTACGTTCAAAGAGGTGACAATCAATGCAAAAAGCTCTTATCAGGATGATTCGTTTGAGTCAACTGTGAAAATTAACAATTATTAACCGCAGGAGGTGGAGAGATGCGAAAGAGTTTTAGAAAAAAAGCCGCAGCGGTTATGATGGCAGCCGCAATGTTGTTTACATCTGTACAGACAGAGTTGGTGGCATATGCGAAGGGGCCTACCTATACAGCGATGCAGGACGTATATTACACAAAAGATAATTGTGTTGTCTATGCAGAGCCGAGTTATGAATCAACAGTTCTGACGACAATAGGCGCCAATGTTCCTGTGCGTGTTGTCGGCATGTATTCGAATGGATGGTATCGGATTAATCTTGGCGTGATTGCCTATGTCAAGATGGACTCTGTCACTTCTGCGGGGGCAATCGGCATCAAGAAAAATGACGACAAGCAGGTTGCGGACGCGCAGCGGACAGCGGCAGAGCTGGGATATGAGTTTGTCTATCTCACCTTGAATAAACAGAAGGTGATCAAGAAGGACATCTACAACAGTTATGTCGGAAAAAAGGTAATGCTCTACGCCAAGATCAATGACGAGCTGGGTATTTCCTTTAAGATGCTCTATGAGGATCCGATTAAAAGAGACCTCGACCTGAATGTGACCAAGTATGAGTACACATCGCAGTGGTCTCCTTCGGCAGCGCCAGTGCCGACACCGCCGCCAGTATCAGAGGCTTCGCGGGTGGTGTATTATCAGTTCAATAATCCGGTCGAGCTGAAGGGACAGCTTGCCATCTTCCAGTTTAAGACGGGATATGATAAGATTGTGGAGATTTTTCCCTATGATGTGGAATATACCGATTCGTATGAGCATATGAATAATTACTGGACAGAGTTCAGCGAGTTTGCATATGCCCCAATGACACAGGTAGCCAGCATCGCAATTGTGGAGACAGAGACAGCAAGTTCTCTTTTGGCTGACGAGCGGGATATTATGTCAGATTTCAGAAAAGGGATAAAATATCAGAGTGATGACGACAGTGCGTACAGAAATAATATTGTGCACGGAAAACTCCGCAAAGATACAGAGTATGTGGACTATGAGTATTGAGCTATAGAGTAAAAACGGGGATAAGATTAAGCGTCTTATCCCCTGTTTTTTAAATCTTATTTTTTCTTATTTAGGTTGCAACTTTGTATAATGTGTGCTATGATTTCAATGGAAATCGTACGAACTGTATTAAGTCATGTGATACAGTTTGCGGTTTCTGTGTAAATATCAACTATAGGTTTCTGAGCGTCCTAGTATGTAGAAGTATACCATTCTAAGACACTCGCAAATACAGGGGGCTGAAATGTCTGGGGTAGAAAAGGGAAAGGAAAAAACCAAACCGGTCATTGTGGTGAAGGATTTGTATAAAGTGTACCGCATCGGTGAGAACAGGGTGCGCGCCCTAAATGGCGTGAGCTTTAGCATCAACCGCGGCGAATTCTGCGCCATTGTGGGAACTTCCGGTTCGGGTAAATCAACACTGCTCAATATGCTTGCAGGTTTGGAAAAACCGACGAAGGGCGAAATCGTCATCATTGGTGAGCATATGGAGAAAAAAAACGAAAACCAGCTTGTCCGGTTCCGGCGTGAGCATATTGGATTTATTTTTCAATCGTTTAATCTGATGGGAACGATGAATGCGGTGGAGAATGTAGCACTTCCACTGACTTTTCAGGGAGTGTCCAAGAGAGAGCGCATGAAGCGGGCAAAGAAGATGGTACATATGGTAGGACTGGACAAATACTGGGATCACCGGCCCAATCAGATGTCCGGCGGACAGCAGCAGCGTGTCGGCGTCGCGCGGGCGCTTGTGGTGAATCCTGAGATTATCTTTGCGGATGAGCCGACTGGAAATCTTGATTCCAACACGTCGCGGGAGATTATGAACCTGATGCAGAATGTCGTGCGGGAGCAGAAGCGAACGCTGATTATGGTAACACATGACAATACGCTGGCAAGTTTTGCAGATAAGATTATCCGCATTGTAGATGGCAAGATAGTAGATATGGTTGATAATACAGAAAAAGCGCCGCCGGCTGCTTCTGAAACTGTACAGAGCACCGCAGAGAACAAAGAAGCAGAACAAACGGAAAAGAAATAACATAAAAGTAGTGTGAGAAAAAGTGTAATGCAAAAGGGGAAAACGTTGAAGAACTCATGAATGGAGGACGAAGATGAGACAATTAAAAAAAATACTGGTCATGATGCTGATGGCCGTGATGCTGTGCGGCAACACGCTGACTGTTTTTGCGACAGAGGGAGATTCGCCAGAATATGTATCGGACGAATGGAAGGACCAAATCAGGGGGCAGCTCAATCGTTTTTATAGTGATTTAAAGATGATTTACAACTTGACAGATGAAAAGATTAAGCGTATGGATAAAATCTATAACAGCGCGATGACATACATGAAAAACGCAGGGCTTACTATGTCAGAGCTGACAAGCTACGAATCGGAGATTGAAGGCTATCTGAGTGAGATTGCCAAGGAAAACACATCGGGCACAGAGAAATTTTTGATGCTCTCCAATGAAGTGCCTATTTTAGATGCAAAATATGGTGAGCAGACTTTTGTCGTGCTGTCGCTGATCAATCTGGGCAAGACAGATATCACAGACGTTGTGGTGACGCCAACAGTATCCAACGACAGGACAAAGTGGCCGTTTGATATTCAGCAGGCATATGATGCCCAGACAATTCAGATCATACAGGCGTCAAATGACACGACAGATGCATTTAATAAACGCATGGACATTGGCTGGTACTTTAATGTCAGACAGGATGTGCTCACAGGATGCTATCCTTTGACCTTCCATGCGACGTATTATCAGAGCGGTGCGCTGGTGGAGACAGATGTCACGACGTATATTAATATAAAGGGTGCTAATCCCAGCAAAACATTGATAGAGGATCCAGATAAGAAAGCTTCCAATCCGAGAATTATTGTAACAGGATACCGCACAGAGCCAGAGGTAGTCTATGCAGGATCTACTTTTAAGCTGTCGGTGAGTGTAAAAAATACATCGAAGGCGACCGCCGTTGAGAATGTCCTGTTCAACCTGGAGGCAACTGTAGAAGGAAAGGACGCAGATGCGACATATTCTGCGTTTCTGCCGACATCTGGTTCCAGCTCGGTCTACACAGAGCGCATTTCGCCGGGTGAAACTTATGATATGAGCATCGAGATGGAGGCAAAATCAGACTTGTCCCAGAAGCCGTATGTGCTGACAGTCAATATGAAATATGACACAGAAGATCAGATTAATATGTCGGATGTCGCGCATGTGTCTGTGCCGATTAAACAGGAGGCAAAGATTGACACTGGCGCGGCGGAGATTATGCCAGAGTCGATTGCAGTGGGCGAGCAGTCCAATGTAATGTTCAGTGTATTTAATACAGGTAAGACAACACTTTACAACGTAAAAGTCACATATGAGAGCGCATCGGTGGAGAGCGGTATCACATATCTTGGAAATATTGCGCCGGGTGCAACACAGAATGTTGATTCCATGCTGACAGGTATTGCGCCGGATACGGGAGAAGGAATTGTCAAGGCAGTGATTACCTATGAGGACGAGGCAGGAAATGAGACACGTTTTGAAAAGGACCTGAATCTGATGGTCTATGAGATGGTGATGGACAACGGAATGATGGAGGATATGCCTGTAGAGCCTGTGGAGGAAGAGCCGAAAAAGAAGGGATTGCCGCTGGTTGGAATCATTGGCGGTGCTGCGGCAGTGGCGGTGATTGTGGCAGTGATCGTGATTGTCTCTAAAAAGAGAAAGGCCAAGAAGCATCAGGAGGATATGGATTTACTGGATGGGGATGATGAATAATGAAATTCTTTGATTTATTGCGCATGAGCATCTCGAATCTGTGGAAACGAAAGCTTCGTACAGTGCTGACAGTGCTGGGTGTGGTGATTGGTATTACCTCGATCGTCGTGATGGTTGCACTTGGAAATGGCCTCAAGGAGTCCATGCTGGATAACTATTCTAATTACAACTCGATGACACAGATTCAGATTTCTGGCGGCGGATATTACTTTTCTACCAGCAGCAGCGGCGGCAGCAGTCAGGATGAGGAGAAACGGCTCGATGATGCGTTTGTCCAGCAGCTTCAGGGAATGGAACACGTCAAGGAAGTCTATCCCCGCCTGAATATCTCAGCGATGGCAAAGATTGGAAAGTATGCAGGGTATCTGGATATCTATGGCATTACCCAAGAAGAGTTTAATACAATGAACATATCAATCGGAAAAGGCAGGCTGCCGGATTCCGATACGGAGCTGCAATTTTTCTATGGAAATAACGTGCTCACAAATTTTTATATAGAAAAGACAAACACGTATTCCTTCTGGGAGACAGGGGAGGCGCCAGATATTGATTTGATGGAGGACCCTATCTTTGTCATCTTTGATACAGATGCATACTGGGGATCTCAAGGAGGCGGCAGCGATCCGGACGGCACACCGGTCAAACAGCCCAAGAAATATCTGATAGAAGCGTGTGGTATCATGGAGGGTGAGCTTGGAGAGTGGAATAACAATAACAGCCAGAGTGTGCTTTGCAACATGGAGGCATTGAAGGCAGAGCTAAAACGCATCTTCAAGAAAAATCCGATACCAGGACAGCCAACCAGAAAAAATGGAAAACCCTACAATGAGCTGTTCTATTCAGAAATCATTGTTCAGGTCGATGACATGGCAAATGTGACAGAGCTGACGACATGGCTGAAGGACAGCGGCTATAATGCATACAGCTCCGCAGAGTGGATTCAGCAGGAGCTTGACACGATGAACATGATTCAGGCAGTGCTCGGCGCGATCGGTGCAGTTGCCATGCTGGTTGCAGCGATCAGTATCACCAATACCATGATGATGTCCATCTATGAGCGTACTAAGGAGATCGGCGTCATGAAGGTGTTAGGCTGCGATATCCGCAATATACAGGGTCTGTTTTTGATGGAGGCTGGATTTATTGGCTTTATCGGCGGTGTGGTTGGCGTCGGCTTCAGCTATGGGCTGAGTCTGGTGATCAATGGACTGGTGGCCGGGAGTGAGGCGACTGCCAATATGGGCATCACAGGCGCCATCTGCCGGATTCCGCTGTGGCTGAGTCCGCTGGCGATTGTGTTTGCGATTGTGATCGGTATGATTGCAGGCTTTATTCCGTCCCTGAGGGCGATGCGGCTGAGCCCGCTGGCGGCAATCCGCAACGAATAGCAGTGAAAAGAGGGGCTTCTCAAAAAGAGAAGCTCCTTTTGTGTACTTTAAAGCATTCCCAACATATATTAATGTGAAGATACAACGTAATGATTTGCCTGCCAGATCATTACAGAGGGAATGAAGATGGATAGAGTACGCAGAATGACAGGCTGTGACCACAGAGAGGTGACGCCTTATACGGGAAAGGGAATTTATGCAGCAGTACTAGATAGCGGTGTGGCAGCGCATCCAGATTTGCGGGGGAGGATTGCAGTCTTTAAGGATTTTGTGTCGAATAAGAATATGGCGTATGACGACAATGGGCATGGAACCCATGTGTGTGGTATTCTGGCTGGAAGCGGTGCGGTGTCCAAGGGCAGATATCGCGGCATTGCGCCAGAATGTATGCTGGTCTGTGGAAAGGTATTGGACAAAGAGGGCGGCGGCAGCCTCAAAAATCTCACGAAGGGATTGATTTGGATTTCTGAGCTGATCAGGACGGTTCCAATAAAGATTCTCAACATTTCTATTGAGATGGAATCGGAGGATGGTATTGCGCCGGAGGATTGGGAACAGTTTCGAAAATATATTCGATATTTGTGGGACAGGAATATTATGATTGTCGCAGCGGCAGGAAACAAGGGACCAAATCCTATGACGCTGTCACCGATCGGTGAATGCGCGGGTTGTGTCTGTGTGGGGTGTCATGATGGGGATTACAAGCCAAAGACCGGGCGGCTGTGCAATGAATATTCCAGTAGGGGACCTGGTAAGGATACCTCGTTCATCAATTTGATCAATCCGTTGAAGAAGCCCGATATCGTGGCGCCGGGAACCGATATTGTGTCGTGCGGCACACATTATCGGACGACGCCGTACATCTCTAAGAGCGGAACCTCCATGTCGGCGCCTATTGTCAGCGGTGCATGTGCACTGTGCCTGCAAAAGTATCCTCAGCTTACGAATCGGGAGTTACGGCGGCTTTTGCTGGGTTCCGCGATGGATATGGGCGAGAGCTGGGGCGTTCAGGGAGCAGGGATGCTTCGAATCGACAGTCTGCTCGCGCAAGGATATTTCTAATTACATATTGACAACAACTGTATATTTGTATACAATAATACAAAAATGCACTTGCGCGTGTTCTCGCTGTTTCAGTCGAGTACAGATGGCAGTATCCGGGCGCACTTGTGTGAAAAACTGAGGAGGAAAAGCGATGGCAGACAAGAGTGAATATTTTGAAAACCGACCTGTTACCATGAATGAACATAATAACCTTTTGCAGATTGAGGAGCATATGTTTCAGCTTCAAGATGTGGAGAAGCCCAATGCGTTCCGCAATATGTTTCCCTATGACGAGATACCAAAGATACCCTTTAATGACAGAGTGGTTCCGCACAATATGCCAAAGGAAATCTGGATTACAGACACGACATTTCGAGATGGACAGCAGTCGAGAGCACCGTACAGCACAGAGCAGATTGTTAAGATTTATGATTATCTGCATCGGCTTGGCGGGCCGAACGGTATGATTCGGCAGAGTGAGTTCTTCCTGTACAGCCAGAAGGACAGAGACGCGGTCTACAAGTGTATGGAGCGCGGCTACCAGTTCCCGGAGGTGACATCGTGGATTCGTGCCAGCAAAGAGGATTTCAAGCTGGTCAAGGAGATTGGCATGAAGCAGACAGGTATCCTTGTAAGCTGCTCAGATTACCATATTTTCCTGAAGCTTCGAATGACAAGGCGGCAGGCGATGGAACACTATCTGTCTGTTGTGCGGGACTGTCTTGAGGAGGGCATCAGTGTGCGCTGTCATCTGGAGGATATCACGAGAGCGGATATTTATGGATATGTGGTTCCATTCTGTCAGGAGTTAATGCGGTTGTCAGAGCAGTATCGGCTTCCCATCGTGGTGCGTGCCTGCGATACTATGGGATATGGCGTGAATTATGCAGGCGCGGTGATTCCAAGAAGTGTACAGGGAATAATCTATGCATTGTACACCCATGCAGGCGTGCCGCATGAATGGATTGAGTGGCATGGGCACAATGATTTTTACAAAGCAGTCACGAATTCAACGACTGCGTGGCTATATGGCTGTTCTGGCGTCAATACTTCACTGTTTGGCATCGGGGAACGCACTGGAAATACGCCGCTCGAGGCGATGATATTCGAGTATGCACAGCTCAAAGGTACGTTAAATGGCATGGACACGACCGTCATCACGGAACTTGCAGAATATTATGAGAAAGAGATTGGATACCATATACCGGAGCGGACGCCGTTTGTCGGGAAGAACTTCAATGTCACAAGAGCGGGGATTCATGCGGATGGACTGCTGAAAAATGAGGAAATCTACAATATTTTTGACACAGAAAAGTTTCTCAACCGCCCTGTGCTCTGCGCGGTGTCGAACACCTCAGGACTTGCGGGCATTGCACACTGGATTAATACGTATTATAAGTTAAATGACGATGCGAAGATCAGCAAATCCTCCGAGCTTGTGGCGTATGTAAAGACATGGGTAGATGCAGAGTATGAGAGCGGCAGAGTTACAGTGCTCACAGATGATGAGCTGCTCTCCGTGATCGCTGAGGGCTGTGAGACACTCGGCGTCACGCTGGGAAATCAATGACGAGGTGGCAGGTTTGAGAGAAGAGCATTTTCAGGCTATTGAATGCAAGGAGTATAGAAATGAGTGAGTATGATGTGAAGCATGATGCATCGGACAAGTATTCACTGCGTGGCAGGGTATTTCGGAAGCTGCGGGAAGCGATTTTGAATGGCTCTTATCAGGAGAAGGACGAGCTGAAGGAGGCAGCAATCGCAGAGGAGCTTGGTGTGAGTAGAACGCCAGTTCGCGAGGCGTTCCGACAGCTTGAACTAGAAGGGCTGATTCAGATTGTGCCGAACAAAGGGGCGTATGTCACGGGAATTTCCGCGGCCGATGTGGCAGATATCTATGAAATCCGTTCGCTTTTGGAAGGGCTGTGCGCGAGATGGGCGACGGAGAAAATCACAAAGGAAAAAATCGAGGCGCTGGAGGAGATTATTCTGCTGAGCGAATTTCATTTGTCCAAAGAGCATTACGAGCAGTTGATTGAGCTGGACAACCGGTTTCATATGCACTTGTATGAAGCGTGTGAGAGCAAGATGCTGATTCATCTGTTAAAGGATTTTCACCAGTATGTGCAGAAGGAGAGACAGCAGACGCTCTCTGACAGGGCGAGGAGTGCGGCGGCTGTGCAGGAGCACAAGAGCATCATGGAGGCGATGCGTGACGGCAATGCCCAGCTTGCAGAAAAACTTGCGGACGAACATATTTGTAATGCGTATCGAAATATGGTAAAATGTGGTTTGAGCACAAAACACGAGTAAACGGATTCAAAGTAGGAGGAGACAAGTATGGCAAAAATTCAAATGACAACACCTTTGGTAGAGATGGACGGGGACGAGATGACCCGAATCCTCTGGAAGATGATTAAGGATGAGCTGATTCTTCCGTATGTTGATTTAAAGACAGAGTACTATGACCTTGGTCTGGAATACCGCAATGAGACAAACGACCAAGTGACGGTGGATTCTGCGGAGGCGACCAAAAAATATGGCGTGGCAGTGAAATGTGCGACCATCACGCCAAACGCAGCCAGAATGACAGAGTACAATCTCAAGGAGATGTGGAAAAGTCCAAACGGCACAATCAGAGCGATTCTCGACGGAACAGTTTTCCGTGCACCCATTTTAATCAAGGGGATTGTACCGTATGTGAAAAACTGGACCAAGCCCATCACGATCGCACGTCATGCCTACGGTGATGTATACAAGAATACAGAGATCAAGATTCCGGGAAAAGGAAAGGCAGAGCTGGTATTTACAGCGGAGGACGGAACAGAGACGAGAGAGCTGATTCATAATTTTGAGGGCGCCGGAATCATTCAGGGCATTCATAATACCAAAGAGTCTATCTCGAGCTTTGCAAGGGCATGTTTCGGCTATGCCATTGACACCAAGCAGGATTTGTGGTTTGCGACCAAAGATACGATTTCCAAGAAATATGACCATACGTTCAAGGATATTTTTCAGGAAATATATGACGCAGAGTACAAAGAGCAGTTTGAGAAGCTGGGCATCGAATACTTCTATACGCTGATTGATGATGCCGTTGCGCGCGTGATTCGATCGGAGGGCGGATTTATCTGGGCGTGCAAAAATTATGACGGCGATGTCATGTCCGACATGGTAGCGACGGCATACGGCGATTTGTCCATGATGACTTCTGTGCTGGTATCGCCGAGCGGTGTCTATGAATACGAGGCGGCACACGGAACAGTGCAGCGCCATTACTATAAGCACCTGAAGGGTGAGGAGACGTCCACGAACTCGATTGCGACAATTTTTGCATGGACAGGTGCACTCCGCAAGCGCGGTGAATTAGATGGCATCAAAGAGCTTCAAGAGTTTGCAGACCGGCTGGACAAGGCATGTATCAAGACTGTGGAGGACGGCAAGATGACAAAGAGTCTGTCGCTGATCTCAACCTGTGAGAAGCCAGTGATTTTGAACAGTCTGGACTTTATCAAGGCGATTCGGGAGACCTTTGAGTCTTTACAGGGATAACAGAATTTATTCAGAGAAGATAAACGAAAGTTCGAACACAAACAGGGGAAGGTAAAATACCTTCCCCTGTTTTTACAGTCTTAACTCTGTGATCAAGCTGTTCATCTCATAGTGCGTGAGCGCTTTTTTTAAGGCAGCTTTGTCAATATGCAGCGCGAAATCCTCCAAGGTCTGTGCGATGGGAATATCGTCCTTCATCTTGGCAAGCTGATAGCTTAGATAGACGGTTTCTTTATTTTCTTTTAACGCATTGAGCGGACTCCGCCCGATGCCAAGATTCTTTTTCCAGAAGTCTGTGAGCGCCTTCTCTTTCTTCTTGTTTCCCTCGCAGTCCTCGATTGCCGCATAGATGGCATCGAGAGAGCCATATTCATTGACGAGCGGGGCTGCTGCCGAGGAGACGCCTTTGCAGCCGGGAATCCCGTCGCCGGGGTCGCCCGTGATGGAGAGCAGCGTGACGATATTTTCAGGATATACGCCCTCCTCCGAATAGACCGTATCGGCAGTGTACTCAAAGATGCCCGCCGGGAGAGAAGCATAGCCCTCCTTGCCGGCACAGAGGCCGTAGCGCTGCTGCATGTCCCTGACTTTATCCTTGTCTGTGACGCGCCACAGCCTAGTGTGCGGACTCACCAGCTGGAAATAATCATGGTCTTTAGTAAGAACATAAGTTTCGAGGTCGGGGGACTCGAACTTTTTTACGAGGGAGGCGGCGAAGTCGTCGGCTTCATAGTCCTTGTCCATCAGCACCTGACAGCCTATGTCTTGCAGAAGGTTTTCCATGGCGATAAACTGTTCCCTGAGCGGTGCGGGGGCTTCCTTGCGGTTTGCCTTGTAGGAGTCCGCGCCGAGCTGGGTACGCCGAAAAGTGTCCCGAGACACATCAAAGGCGACTGCCACATAGTCTGGCTTGACTTTCTTGTGAAGGGAGATCAGGGTTCTAAGCATCGTGAAAAGGGCATTGGTGTACTCGCCCTTGGAGGTGCGCAGGATTTCGGCGTAGTGTTTTTCTTTCTCCTCATCGGTCTTGGCAAAGAGCACAGACTTGGGGAGATTCCCATAGTAGGAGGTGCTGAGCATAGACGAGCCGTCGATTATCAAAAATTTTTTCATGATAGATACCATACCTTTCTATAATAATGCGAATGAATAATGCGTGACAGGTTATTATAAAGCGTTTATGAATCTAAGGGGAAGATCAGTTTTCCAGTAATTCCTCCCACTTGGCGTAGAGCGCTGCAAGTTCATTTCCGAGCGCTTCTTTTTCTTTGGCGATTTCTTGGAGTCTTGCGGAGTTTGTGGCGATTTCTGGCTTTGCCATCTCCTCGTCGAGTGCAGTACTTCTGGCTTCGAGCGTCTCGATTTTTTCTTCGCACTTTTTGAGGTCATTTTCTTTTTTGCGAAGCAGTGCCTGTGTTTCTTTTTGCTGCTTCCAGTCAAGCTTCTGGGCGGAGGGCTGCTCTGTTTTGACGCTGCTCTCTGTGCTGGACGCAGGCGTTAGAAGCTCTTTTTTTTCGAGATAATAGTCATAATTGCCGATATAGTTCACAAACTGCTGGTGTGTCAGCTCTAGGATACGCGTTGCTGTCTTATTGATAAAATAGCGGTCGTGCGAGACGTAGAGCACCGTTCCCTCGTAGGCGTTCAGCGCCGTCTCCAAGATTTCTTTGGAGGTGATATCAAGGTGGTTTGTCGGCTCGTCGAGAATGAGGAAATTTGCTTCGGACAGCATGAGCTTTGCGAGGGATACACGCCCGCGCTCTCCGCCGCTTAACGCGCTGATTTTCTTAAAGACATCTTCCCCGGTAAACAAAAAGGCGGCGAGTGTATTTCTGATTTCCGTGTTGGTCAGATCAGGATAATCGTCGCTGATTTCTTCGAACAGTGTCTTGTCCATATGCAGTACGTGGTGTTCCTGATCATAGTAGCCGATTTCGACGTTGGTTCCCAGCTTGATCATGCCGCTGTCCATGGGAACAAGTTCATTGATGATTTTTAACAGGGTCGTCTTGCCTGTCCCATTGTCTCCTATGACCGCGACATGTTCGCCGCGCTTGATCTCAAACGATACATTTTCAAACAGCAGATGATGCCCGAATTGTTTAGAAAGTCCCTCAACCTGCATGACATCGTTGCCGCTTGTCCTGTGCGGGGTGAGCGCCAGTTTCATGTCTGAACGGACTTCTGTGGGCTTTTCGAGCCGCTCGATTTTATCAAGCATCTTTTCGCGGCTCTCGGCGCGCCGTATGGATTTCTCACGATTAAACTGCTTGAGTTTATCTATGACCTCCTCTTGATGTTTGATCTCCCGCTGCTGGTTGAGGTAGGCGTTCATCTGTTCTGTGCGCAGGTGCTCCTTCTGGACGGCGTACTGGGAGTAGTTTCCATGAAAAGAAGAGACAACGCCGTTGTCAATCTCAATGATTTTCGTGGCGATCTTGTCCAGAAAATAGCGGTCGTGCGAGACGATAATGACAGCGCCCTTATAATTTAGCAGATACGTTTCAAGCCACGCGATTGAATTTAGGTCGAGGTGGTTTGTCGGCTCGTCGAGCATGATGAGATCGGGTTTTTGCAGTAGCAGCTTGCCGAGCGCGACGCGCGTTTTCTGGCCGCCGGAGAGCGTGGCGACTTTCTTGACAAATTCTTCTTCCGTAAAGCCAAGACCTTTTAAAATGCCTGTGATTTCACTTTTGCAGGCATAGCCGTTCATGTCCTCGAAACGGTGCGTCAGGTTTGCATATTTTTTCAGCAGAAGCTCTAGCTCGTCGCCGGAAACCAGTTTCATATCGGCTTCTGTCTGGCGTATGGCGGCCTCTAGGTCAAGCACCTCCTGCTTCACGGTGAGAAGCTCGTCGAAGATGGTATTCTCGCTGTCCACTGCCTGATGTTGTGCCAGATAGCCATAATTTTTATCTTTGGCAAAGGTTACACTCCCTGCGTCGGCTGGCAGATGCCCTGTTATAATCTTGAGCAGGGTGGATTTGCCTGCGCCGTTGATGCCAATGATAGCGGCTTTCTCGTAATCTTCTATGTGAAATGATGCATTTTTAATAACATGGTTGTCTACAAATGTTTTATCTATATTACTGCATGACAGAATCATGTGGAACCTCCTTATGTAATTTTGTAATTCAAGATGTATAAACTGCCAGTATCCATTATAAAAGAGAATCGCAATAAAAGCAATCGGAATCGTATGCGAAACGTATGCGGAAAAAGATTTGACAAGTATTTAACGATATTGTATACTTATGCTATATATTTTGTTATTTTTTTGGCAACTATGTATATGGAGGTAGGACTCGTGGATGATAAGAATATATCACAGGCGGTTGTCTCGAGACTGCCCAGATATTACAGGTATCTGGGTGAGCTGAAGGACAGTGGTATCGAGCGGATATCATCACAGGATTTGAGTAAGCTGATGAAGGTTACTGCGTCGCAGATTCGGCAGGACTTTAATAATTTTGGCGGTTTTGGCCAGCAGGGATACGGCTATAATGTAGAGTATCTGTATGAGGAGATTGCAAAGATACTCGGACTCAACAAGACACATAATCTTATTATCATAGGTGCGGGAAATCTGGGACAGGCGCTTGCAAATTATATGAATTTTGAGCGCAGCGGATTTATTCTGAGAGGAATATTTGACAAGAATCCTGCATTATATGAAAAGGAAATCAGAGGAATTGCAGTGCAGCCTGTGGAGAACATAGAGCGGTTTATCAGGGAGAATGACATTGATATCGCAGTGCTCACCATACCCAAGGATGGTGCTGTCAAGACTGCTGAAATACTTGTCAGGTGCAGCATCAAAGCCATTTGGAATTTTGCGCATGTGGATTTGAATGTGCCGGAAAGCATCGTTGTGGAGAATGTACACCTTTCCGACAGTCTTATGAAGCTATCGTATGGTATTATGAACCAATGATAATAATAGGAAAGAAGGTTATAGGATGGAACAGGAGGATGAGGTCTTTCGGGAGGCATTAGTCGGTAAAAAGATACCGATTCTAACGCTTGACAACCAATGGCACAAGCTGTTTACGCAGGCGGGAGAAAATGAGGAGATCCAGCGTCTTGAAGAGGAACTCAATGAGGTGCTCAAACGTCAGGGAAAGCTCAACACGGAGCTGAAGAGTCTCGCAGCCTTCAAAAAGAAGCTGATGCAGGAAATCGTCTCGATCATGGAGCTTCCGGACAGCTCTGCGAAGGAAAAGAAGATGGAGGAGAATAAGCGCATGATTGAGGAGTCCAAACAGAAGATGGAGGACTACAATGATGAGCTTATGGAGATTCCCAAACAGATTGATGAGGCAAATCTTGCACTGATGCTGGCAAGTATGCGGGTGTGTTATGGCAGGCTTCAGCAGAATGTGCGGGAGATCAATGAGATTAACCAGTGGGTTTCTGATTTTAAGGTACAGCTCAAGAAAAAGATTATTCTAAGGCAGCAGAAGGAGATCTGGAATGATGAGATGTATAATTATATGCATGATATATTCGGACCAGATGTAATCAATATGTTTGATATGAAATACGACCCCAAAAATGTATTAAATAAGGAAAAGGATTTGATTGGCGGAAAAACTCCCAGGCAGGAATAGCTGTCAGGGAGTTTTTCGGATGGGAGGGCTTATGGAATATGTATTGACATCGGCGGAAATGAAAGCCTGTGACCAGAAGGCAATTGAGGAATATGGCATAGGCGCGCTTGTCCTGATGGAGCGTGCTGCGCTGGAGACGGTCAGGGTGCTGTTAGACCGGTTTGGCAGGGATATCTATGTGGGCGTCATGGCAGGCAGCGGCAATAATGGCGGCGATGGAATTGCCGTCGCACGGCTTCTTCATGAGGAAGGAGTCCATGTAGAGATCAATATGATTGGTGATTCCGCGAAGCTGTCGCCGGAGGCGGCAGTTCAGCTTGAGACTGCGAAAAAGTTAACGATTCCGATTCATTACGGGGTACAGCATATATTGTATGACGTGATCGTCGATGCCCTGTTTGGCATTGGCATTACGCGCGAGATTGAGGGCAAATACAGAAAGGCAGTCGAGGCGGTGAATGCGTCGAAGGCAAAGCTTGTGGCAGTCGATATCCCGTCAGGCGTCAATGCAGATGACGGGCGTATCATGGGGTGCGCCGTGAAGGCGGACATGACAGTCACATTTGCATACAGAAAATTGGGCCTGATGCTGTATCCGGGGGCTTCGTGCGCGGGTGAAGTCATCTGTGTGCCGATCGGCATTCCCCGTGCAGTGACGGAGAACAAGCGGACAGGAGTTGTCACTTTTACAGATGTAAAAGAAGACCTTCGGTTTCCAGAGCGCAATCCCGCGGGCAATAAAGGAACGTTTGGGAAGCTGCTGCTGGTTGCTGGCAGCAGGAATATGGGCGGGGCTTGCTTCCTTTCCGCTTTGAGCGCTTACCGGTCCGGGGCGGGAATGGTTCGGATTTTTACAGCAGCCGAGAACCGTGACAGCCTGTTAAAAAAGCTGCCGGAGGCGATTGTGGATACTTATGGCGAGGATTTGTGTGAGGAGGATTTCATTACACTCCAGTCAGCAGTCGAGTGGGCAGATGTGGTTGCTGTCGGCCCGGGGCTTTCAATGTCGGCAAAGGCGAACGCCATCTTGGAAATGACGCTTGAAACTTGTGACAAACCGTTGGTGCTTGATGCAGATGCGCTGAATATACTGTCGCAGAAGGAGGAGCTTTTAAGAAGGTTTGAGTACGGACGCAGAAAAAAGGATAATGATGTTATCTTTACACCGCATTTGGGCGAATTTGCCAGATTGAAGAAATGCCCGGTGACAGAGATTAAGAAGGACTTGATTGGCAGTTGTAAAACATTTACCAAAAAATATGATATCTCTCTGGTTTGCAAGGACGCCAGATCTATCGTGACAAAGAGAGGGAAGCTGACTTATCTAAATGGAAGCGGAAACGACGGCATGGCGACAGCGGGTTCGGGCGATGTGCTCACAGGCATTATAGCAGGGCTTTTGGCGCAGGGTTACAGTGGGTTTGAGGCGGCCGTGATGGGGACTTACGCACATGGACTTGCCGGCGATGACGCGAGAAAAAGAACTTCCGCATATTTTATCATGGCACAGGATATCATCAAATCGCTAAAGAATATTACATCATAGGGAAATGGAGAGTTAGGGAGCATGAAACATTATGACAGGGCTTGGGCAGAGATTGATCTGGATGCGCTGCGCTTTAATATAGAAGAAATTAAGAAATGCATTGACGGGACAACACAGATCATAGCAGTATTAAAGACAGACGGGTACGGACATGGCGCCGTACAGCTTGCGCGGATACTGGAAAATGACAGGCAGGTATGGGGCTATGCAGTTGCCACTGCGGAGGAGGCATTTGCATTGAAAGAAGAGGGAATCCGCAAGCCGCTTCTGATCTTGGGCTATACGTTTCCGTACAGCTATGAACGTCTGGTTTATGAGGGCGTGCGCGCTACCGTTTTTACCCTTGAGGCTGCGGAGGAACTGTCGCGTGCCGCTGTAAAGCTGGGAAAGCGGTGCAGCGTGCACATTAAGCTCGACACAGGCATGACCCGCATTGGCATTTATCCCGACGAGGAGGGGCTGGCATTGGTCAGGCAGCTTCTTGCACTGCCCGGATTGGAGATCGAAGGTATTTTCACACACTTTGCGACAGCAGATGAGGCAGACCGCACAAAAGCGTATCATCAGATGACGCTGTTTCAGGACTTTGCAGAGCGGATTGAGCGTGAGCTGGGGATCAAGATTCCAATGAAGCACTGTTCAAACAGTGCAGGCATCGTCGAAATGCCAAAGGCGCAGATGAACGCGGTACGGGCAGGGATTATCCTGTATGGGTTATGGCCGTCAGAGACAGTACAGTCCGATGAGAAGATACAGTTAAAACCCATGCTGTCGCTAAGATCGCGCGTCGTGTATGTCAAGACGGTTCCGGCTGGGCAGGAAATCAGCTACGGCGGAACCTTTACGACAAAGCGTCCTACAAGGGTTGCGACAATCTGTATCGGATATGGCGACGGGTATCCGAGAAGCCTTTCGAACACAGGGTATGTGCTGGTCGAAGGACAGCGGGCGCCGATCTTGGGGCGTGTCTGTATGGATCAGTTTATGATTGATGTGACGGACATATCGCTGCCGGTCTGTGTGGGCACGCCGGTGACGCTGATCGGAACAGACGGTGACGCCTGTATCACGATGGAAGAGCTCGGGCGGCTGTCAGGCAGATTCAACTATGAGCTAGCCTGTGATATCGGGAAGCGCATTCCTAGGATTTATAAGCTGGACGGCACTTTTATCTATGAATAGTTTAATTTTTGTGATTAGAATTGTATAAAAAATTCTCCGCTGGAAAAAATAGTATCATACAACAACAGAGAGGTGTATGAGAATGAGAAGAGGAGATATTTATTATGCAGATTTAAGACCGGTCGTAGGCTCTGAACAGGGAGGCGTGAGACCTGTACTTATCATACAAAATGATGTGGGAAATAAGCACAGCCCGACGGTCATCTGCGCGGCGATCACATCGAAGATGAACAAGGCGAACCTGCCTACGCATATAGAACTGAATGCGGGACATTACGACATGGTAAAGGATTCAGTTATCTTGCTCGAACAGTTGAGAACGATTGATAAGAAACGTCTGAAGGATAAGGTATGCCATCTGGACTCGCCGATTATGCAGAGAGTCAACAGAGCCTTACAGATTAGTCTTGAGCTTGATACATAGGGCTTTGGATATTGACGTTTATCAATAGTAATGTTATATTAGTAAGGTGTAGTCTGCAAGAGCAGTTTACACCTTCTGTTTTTATGCACAGTTCTGTTCATAAAAATAGAAAAGTATTAACATTCAAAAGTGAAAAGGAGAGAAAGTAGAAAATGGACGATGGAGCGGCTTCGGCCGGTAGTGTGATATTGTTTTTGGTGATGCTGTTTATTGAGGCAGTTCTTGTTGGATTTAACAAGGCGATCGTCCTTATGAATGAAAAGGAAATCAGCCGCAGGGCAGAGGAGGACAAGGACAAAAAGTCCGTTCTTCTGAACCGGATTATTGAGCGCGCCACCATCTATGTCAATTCGATTCAGATGATTACAACGCTGATTGAGCTGGTAATGGGGTATTTTTTCCTGCCAAGATGGGCAGCAGCACTCCGAAAGGGCCTTGAACAGATGACAGTGCTGCAGGAGGTCAGTGAGACGCTCTTGGGCTGGCTGTCACTGATTCTTGCGTCTGTCCTGCTCATGTATGTGCTTCTTACGTTTGGCATTCTCCTGCCCAAGAAGCTTGCGCAGAAATATCCGGATACGTGGGCGTACAAATTTATACGCCATATACAGTTTCTAAGAACGATGCTGTATCCGCTCACATGGATTATCGCGGTCTCTGCAAACGGCCTGCTGCGGATATTCGGGCTGCGCAATGAGGAGGAACAGGTGGATGTCACGGAGGAGGAAATCATCTCCATGGTGACGGAGGGGCATGAGCATGGTGTGTTTGAAGCCGGAGAGGTTGAGATGATCACCAATATCTTTGAATTTGGCGACAAGAAGGCAAACGATATCATGACACACCGCAATCACATTATGGCGATCGACAGTGCCATGCCGTTTAAGGATGCACTTGATTTTATGCTCGAGGAGAGCAACAGCAGATATCCTGTCTATGAAGAAAACCTTGATCACATTGTGGGGGTGCTGTACTTGAAGGACGCCATGCGTATGCATACCAATAACGAGGGCTTGAATCAGCCGGTCGGGACTGTGGAGGGGCTTCTGAGGGAGGCTGTGTTTGTGCCTGAGACCAAGAATATTGACGATTTGTTCCGAAGCATGCAGTCGGGCAAGAATCAGATGGTCATTGTCATGGACGAGTACGGGCAGACTTCTGGCCTGGTGACGATGGAGGATATTCTGGAGGAGATTGTCGGTAATATCATGGACGAGTACGACCCCGAGGAAAATCACATCGAGGAGAAGGGTGAGAACGAGTATGTCATTGAGGGCATCATGAAGCTGGAGGATTTGGAGGCACGGTTTGACATTTCATTTGGCGAGACAGAATTTGAGACGCTCAACGGATATCTGATCTCCAAACTTGACCGGATACCGGACGAAGATGAAAACTCTGAGATTGAGATCGACGGGTATCTGTTTAAGATTGTAAAAGTGGAGAAAAATGTGATACAATCGGTGCTGGTCACAAAAGCTGCAAAGGAGGAGCCGGAAGCAGACGCGGACGAAGGCACCTCTGAAAATACATAGATCAAAGCGATATAGAAATACTTGAAAAAGTGAAGGGAGAACAAAACATGTCAGGACATTCAAAATTTGCAAACATTAAGCACAAAAAAGAGAAGAACGACGCGGCGAAAGGAAAAATCTTTACGATTATCGGGCGTGAGATCGCAGTTGCAGTGAAGGAGGGAGGCCCCGACCCCGCCAATAATTTCAAACTGGCGCAGGTGATTGCCAAAGCGAAGGCAAACAACATGCCAAACGATACGATCGACCGCGGTATCAAGAAGGCTGCCGGCGATGGAAATGCAGTAAATTACGAACATGTTACATATGAGGGATATGGTCCAAACGGCATTGCAATCATTGTGGAGGCGCTGACAGACAACAAGAACAGAACCGCAGCGAACGTCAGAAGTGCCTTTACAAAGGGAAATGGCAGTATTGGTACACAGGGGTGCGTCTCCTTTATGTTTGATGAAAAGGGGCAGATTATCATTGACAAAGAAGAGTGCAGTATGAGTGCAGATGACCTTATGATGATTGCGCTCGATGCGGGCGCAGAGGACTTTGCAGAGGAGGAGGACAGCTTCGAAATTCTCACAATGCCAGAGGATTTTGATGTGGTGTACAAGGCGCTTCAGGAGAAGCAGATCGAGATGGCAAGCGCAGAGGTCACGATGATACCGCAGAATTATGTCTCACTCACAGACGAGACCGCTGTCAAAAATTTAAACAGAACCCTTGATATGCTTGACGAGGACGACGACGTACAGGCGGTATATCATAACTGGGAAGAATCATAATAATAATAAAGGGGGCGCACTGATGGCAGAGGAGAAAAAGGGATTTTTCAGCCGTCTAAAAGAAGGGTTAACAAAGACAAGAGATAATATCGTGGCAGGGATTGACGCTGTGTTCTATGGCGCATCTGAGATTGACGACGACTTCTATGAGGAGTTGGAGGAAATCCTGATTATGGGGGATATCGGTGTCAATGCGACCAATGATATTATTGAGCGCATGAAGGAGGAAGTGAAAAAGAAGCATCTGCGGCATCCGTTTGAGTGTAAGGAACTGCTGGTTGAGAGCATCAAGGAGCAGATGCGTGTCGGAGAGACCGCATATGACTTTGAGAAGGAGCAGTCTGTCATATTTATCATAGGAGTCAACGGTGTAGGCAAGACTACCTCTGTCGGAAAACTTGCAGGTATCTTGAAAAAACAGGGCAAAAAAGTACTGATTGCCGCCGCGGACACCTTCAGGGCTGCTGCCGGAGACCAGTTGGCAGAGTGGGCACACCGCGCGGGGGTGGACATGATTGGCGGAACGGACGGCGCGGACCCTGCCTCTGTGATCTTTGACGCAGTCAACGCGGCAAAAGCCAGAAATGTGGATGTGCTGATCTGTGATACCGCAGGGCGCCTCCACAACAAGAAAAACTTGATGGAAGAGCTCAAGAAGATGAACCGCATCATCGACCGGGAGTTTCCCAACGCCCACAGAGAAAATTTGATCGTGCTGGATGGTACAACCGGGCAGAATGCACTTGCACAGGCGAGAGAATTTGGCGAGGTGGCAAATCTCACAGGCGTGATTCTCACCAAAATGGATGGTACAGCAAAGGGCGGTATCGCGGTAGCGATACAGTCAGAGCTGAATGTGCCTGTAAAATATATCGGCGTCGGTGAGACGATAGAAGATTTGCAGAAGTTTAATGCAGATGAATTTGTAAACGCGCTGTTTGATGTCAAGACGGACGAAGCCGCAGCACAAGAGATGCCTGTAACAGAAGCAGTTGAATCAGAAACATGTGTGCAGGAAGCTGTCGGATCAGAATCATATAAATCAGAAGCAGTTGAATCAAAGACTTTTGAATCAGAGCCTTTTGAATCAAAGTCTTCTGAATCAGAGATTTCTGTATCAAAAGCAGCAGTATTTGAGGACGCTGTGTCCGATGAGAGCCGCATAACAGGCAGTGAACACGCAGAGGAAGCCGTACAGAGCACAATAACTTCTGAGGAAGGTGACATGGCGATGCAAAACTCAGAGGAGCAGCATGAGGAGGACAGTCCGGCAGAAGAAGCGGAGAAACCTAAGAAGAGAAAATGGTTTTTCTGGAAGTAAGGAGAAAAGAAATGTCAGATATGCTTACACTTGAAAAATTTGAAGAGGCATCAGAGCTCGTGAAGAAAGTCACGTCAGAGACAAAACTGATCTTTAGTGAGTACCTGAGCGGACAGACAGGCAATAAAGTCTATCTCAAGCCAGAAAATATGCAGCTCACAGGCGCCTATAAACTCAGAGGTGCATATTATAAAATAAGCACACTCTCGCCGGAGGAGCGCGAGAAAGGGCTAATCACGGCATCGGCGGGCAACCACGCCCAAGGTGTCGCCTACGCTGCAAAAAAATATGGCGTGAAGGCAGTGATTGTGATGCCCACGACGACACCGCTCATGAAGGTGAACCGCACAAAAGGTTATGGTGCAGAGGTGATTCTAAAAGGAGATGTCTATGATGAGGCTTGCGAGTATGCATACCAGCTCGCGGAGGAGCACGGATATACGTTTATCCATCCGTTTGATGACCTGACCGTTGCAACGGGACAGGGAACAATCGCAATGGAAATATTTAAGGAGCTGCCGTTGGTAGATATCATATTAGTGCCGATTGGCGGCGGCGGTCTTGCAACAGGGGTATCGACGCTTGCCAAACTGCTCAATCCCAAGATTCAAGTGATCGGTGTAGAGCCGGCAGGCGCAAGCTGTATGCAGGAATCCCTGAAGGCAGGAGAGGTGGTTACACTTCCCGGAGTCAACACCATTGCAGACGGCACGGCAGTGAAAACACCGGGAAAGAATATTTTTCCTTATATCAGAGATAATATAGATGAGATTGTGACCGTACCTGATGAAGAGCTTGTGGTTTCCTTCCTTGATATTGTGGAAAACCACAAGATGATTGTCGAAAATTCGGGGCTTCTTACTGTGGCGGCACTGCGTCATCTTGATGTGAAGAACAAGCGGATTGTATCTATTTTGAGCGGCGGCAATATGGATATCATCACGATGTCCTCAGTGGTACAGCAGGGGCTGATTTTTAGAGACCGTATTTTCACAGTATCTGTGCTGCTGCCAGATAAGCCGGGCGAGCTGACCAAGGTGTCAGAGGTCATTGCGTCACAGAGTGGCAACGTCATCAAGCTTGAGCACAACCAGTTTGTCTCCATTAACAGAAATGCGGCAGTAGAGCTTCGGATCACGCTGGAAACCTTTGGCACAGAACATAAAAACCAAATCATCAAGGCACTAGAGGAGAAAGGCTATCAGCCAAAGCAGGTAAGGACAAATATCTAATCTCGCGAGGTGTTATGAAAGAAAAAGCGGTTAAAAACCTGAAAAATTATGTGATACTGACAGCAGCGGCAGTCATTTACGCCGTTGCTATTAGTTTATTTTTGGACCCGAACAATATTGCACCCGGAGGCGTGACGGGTATTTCTATTCTGGTAAACCGTTTTACCAAGATACCGACCGGTACAGTCAATATGATGATCAATATCCCCATTGTTCTGCTGGGATTTTGGAAATTTGGGTGGCGGTTTATCTGCTCGACCATGTATGTGCTGGCGCTGATAACCATCTTCATCAATTCTCTTGCAGTTTACGGGGCAGTGACCGATGATCTGCTGATTGCCGCAGTGCTTGGCGGGGCACTGATTGGCGTTGCGCTGGCGCTCGTGTTTAAGGCAGGGGCGACGACAGGGGGCATTGACATCATTGTCAAGGTGGTACGGACGAAGCGCAAGCATATCAAAACCAATATTTTGTTCCTGGCCTTTGACAGTATGGTAATTCTTGCGTCATGGCTGGTCTTTCAAGATTTGACAGTGGCTTTTTATGCAGGCATTGCAGTCATTACGGACTCAATTGTGATGGATAAGATATTATACGGCTCTGATGAGGCAAAGATGATCTTTGTGATTTGTGATAAGCCTGAGCAGGTGAAGCAGCGACTGTTTGGCGAGCTCGATCTCACGGCGACCATTATTCCGGCAAAGGGCGCCTACACGAATGCGCCGAAGGAGATGCTGATGATCGTCACGAGAAAGCAGGTATATCCCAAACTTGAGGAGGTCGTAAAGGATGAGGATGCATCCGCATTTATGATTGTATCTTCTGCGAGTGAGATCTTTGGCGAGGGGTATAAGGATATCACGCAGAATAAATTATAAGAAAAAACGACGAGTGTTTGAAATCTCGTCGTTTTTTCACTGCTTTCATTTAGTTTTTGCGGTTGGTGCGCTCTAGGAGATAGTCGATACTCACATGGTAGTAGTCAGCAATAGCAATCAAAATATTGGTTGGAATATCCCGTGTACCGTTCTCGTAATGAGAGTAGGCGCGCTGGGATACATTAAGATGCTGGCTGAGTTCTGTCTGTGTCAGATCGGCATCTTCACGCAGGTTTTTGATTCTGTAGAAAATAACAGTTCCTCCTTTTTTAATATAATTTTAATCTAATTTTAATGTTCAAAAAAAAGTTCTATTGACATTTAGCCCATTTTGGTCTAAAGTGGTTTCATATAGAAATTTGTATAAAGAAGAAAGGATCATTTTAAAAAATGAAAACAGGATTGAAAATAGGCAAATTTATATATTTTTTTCTGTGTTTTTTTGTATTGTTAGGGAACACGTCTTTTGCGTACATAGACCCATCCGCAGTGACCTATGTGATTCAGGCAGTGGCGGGCGTAGCGATTGCAGTTGGCGCTGCCTGTACAGTTTACAGGCATAAGATCATGAAATTTTTCCGAAACCAAAAGAAGAAGCGTGCACGGAAAAAGCATCACGAAAAAGAGGACTAATTCAGGAGAGTGTTATGGATTATATAGTAGGTCTGATCGGCAGTGTTTTAGGCTGGCTCATGTATTATTGTTACCGCATTCTGCCAAATTATTTGATATCCATCATCCTGTTTACATTTGCCACGAAGATCGTCCTGCTGCCAGTATCTTTGTGGGTACAGAGAAATTCTATCAAGATGGTAAAAATGCAGCCTGAGATCAATTTGATCAAGGCAAAATATTATGGAAATGGTGAAAAGATTTCTGAGGAGCAGTATGAACTCTATAAAAGAGAACATTATCAGCCATTGGCGGATTTGATACCGCTTGCGTTGCAGCTCATATTGCTGATGGGGGTGATTGACGTGATCAATCATCCTGAACAGCACATTTTTCGCGGAAAATCAGGCGTGCTTGACACTGTGCTCGGAAGTCTTGACCTGTCGTCCGTCCCCGCAGAGGTTGGGGGAATCTCATATCTGATTCCGCTGATCGCTGCTTTTTCTGCGTGGTTTATGTGCTTTATACAGAATAAAATCAATGTATTACAGGCAGAACAGGGAAAGCTGAACCAGTTGGGAACCATGATCTTATCGATTGGACTGTCGCTGTATCTGGGGTTTTTTGTCAAGACCGGTGTTGGCATTTACTGGACGTTTAGCAATCTCTTCTCTGTGATGCAGTTGTATTTTCTGAATCTGGTCATGAATCCCAAACATTATATAGACTATGAAGCGCTCGAGAAGAGCCGTGAGGAGCTCAAGGCAGCCAGTGTGTTTTACAGCCAGCACAAAAAGAAGCTATTCGGGAAAGACCCTTACCGGAAAAAAGAGCGCGCGGATTACAAGCGGTTTTTCAAGGATTATGAGATGCAGCTTGTCTTTTATTCAGAGAAAAACGGTTTTTATAAATATTTTCAAAATATCATCGAGACGCTTCTTGAACAGTCGGATGTCATTATTAACTATGTTACCAGCGACCCGCAGGACAAGGTGTTTGAGATGGAGAGTGAGCGGTTTAAGCCGTACTATATCGGTGAAAACAAGCTGATTGTCCTGATGATGAAGATGGAGGCGGATATTGTCGTGATGACAACGCCGGATTTGGAGAGCTTTCATATCAAGCGTTCGCTGGTGCGCAAGGACAATGAGTATATCTATGTGCCGCATGATGTCAACAGTCCAAACCTGACATTTCGAAAGGAGGCACTGGATCATTTTGATACGATTTTCTCGTCGGGCTGTCTGTGCACAGCGGAAATCAGAAAGCGCGAGGAACTGTACAAGCTGCCGCAGAAAAATATTATCCCATGGGGTTCGAGTGTCATTGATAACATGATACAGTCTTACAAAGTGATGGACAAAAAGGAAAAAAAGTGCAAAGAGATCCTGATCGCACCCTCATGGCAGAAGGATAATATTCTATCTACCTGTATTGACGAGATGCTAAACAGCTTGCAGGGATATGGCTATCATATCATTATCCGGCCGCATCCGCAGTTTGTGCGCCATGAGCAAGAGCGTCTGGATGCGCTGAGAGAAAAATTTCATATCGACGCCCGCAGCAATATGGAGCTGCAGACGGATTTTTCCTCAAATCGTACTGTGTATGAGGCGGATGTGCTGATCACAGACTGGTCCAGCATTGCGTTTGAATATTCCTTTGCGACGTTAAAGCCGTCACTTTTTATCAATACACCAATGAAAGTCATGAATGAGGATTATGTAGAGCTTGGCATCACACCAATCGACATAGAGCTTCGCAATAAAATTGGCAGGAGTATTGGGACAGACCAGCTTGCGTCACTGCCAGAGGTTGTGGAGGAATTGCTGAGCGATAACGCCTTTTCCAAAGAAGCCCTTGCGGACATCCGTGAGAAGTATATCTATCACGTAGGGCACAGCGGAGAAGTCGGCGCCTCGTATATTATGGAGCGTCTTGCCTATTATCAGAAAAAGCATGAGGAGGAAGAAGAATATTAAATGCAGCAAATAACAAGAAATATTTTATTGAATCCGGGACCTGCAACGACGACGGATACTGTGAAGATGGCACAGGTGGTACCTGACATCTGTCCGCGGGAGAAGGAGTTTTCCTCCATGATGAAACAGATGCGCGAAGATTTGGTACGTATTGTTCACGGTGATTTAGATCAATATACTGCCGTACTATTTTGCGGTTCAGGCACGATCAATATAGATATCTGTCTGAATTCCCTGCTGCCGGAGGGGAAGAAGGTGCTTGTCATCAACAATGGCGCTTACAGCGCAAGAGCAGCGGAAATCTGTGAATACTATGGCCTGCCGATGATAGAGCTGGCTTTCCCAGTGGATGCGCTGCCGGATTTGGAGAAGGTGGAGGCAGTCTTACGGGAAAATCCAGATATTGCACTTGTCCACACGACACACAATGAGACCGGTACAGGCATCTTGAATCCAATCCGTGAAATCGGCGCGCTGGCGCATCAATACGGCGCTGTGTTTACAGTGGATACGACATCGACCTACGCGATGCGTCCCATTGATATTGAACACGACAATATAGACTTTTGTATGGCATCGGCGCAAAAAGGGCTGATGGCAATGACAGGACTTTCGTTTATCGTTGGAAACAGAGCGTTTATAGAAAAGTCCGCAGAGTATCCCAAACGTTCGTATTACTGCAATCTTTATTTGCAGTATCATTTTTTTGAGACAACAGGAGAGATGCATTTCACGCCGCCTGTACAGACGGTCTATGCCGCCAGACAGGCGTTGGATGAGTATTTTGCGGAGGGTGAGCAGGCGAAATGGCAGCGGCATCTTGACGTTTTTGAGGCAATTCATGCAGGGCTTGACCGGCTGGGTTTTCAGGACATTATAAAGAGGGAGCTGCAAGCGGGGCTGGTGGTGTCTGTGCGCTATCCCGATGATGTGAACTGGGATTTTGAGAAGGTGCATGATTACTGTTATGAGCGCGGTTTTACCATCTATCCCGGCAAGGTGTCAACGCAGAACACGTTCCGCATCTGTGCATTGGGCGCGATCACTGTCAAGGATATCGAGGCATTTTTTGTGGTGTTTGAGGAGGCGCTTCGCAAATATGGGGTTCAGATTCCCATTCGTTATATAGATGGGCGCAGAAAGGCTTGAGGTGGCGTAATGAAAAAAGTATACACCTGCTTTTGTACGGATGTGATTCATGAGGGACACTTGAACCTGCTGCGCGAGGCGGCAAAGTACGGTGAGGTGACCGTTGGCATTCTGAGCGATGAGGCGATGATCAAATACAACCGTTTTCCGACAATCACGATCGAAGAGCGGAAACAGATAGTGCGCGATACCGGGCTTGCGCGGTGGGTTCTCATACAAAACGAGATCATGTACGACGAGATTATCGCGGAACTTTCGCCGGATTATGTGATTCATGGAGATAACTGGTGCGAGGGGCCAGAGCGTGCAATCCGCGAGAATGTACTGCAAAATCTCGCAAAGTATGGCGGAGAATTAATAGAAATTGCTTATACCTGCAATGAACGTGTTCGAAAAATCGACGACAATATCCGGGAACGGCTCTCTATGCCAGAGTACAGGCGGCGCCGCCTGCGGCAGCTCATAAAGCTGTGTCCTGTTGTAAAGACCATCGAAGTACATAGCGGACTGACAGGGCTCATTGCCGAGAAAACCATCGTAGCGCACAATGGGGAGTTGGATCAGTTCGATGCGATGTGGCTGTCCAGCCTGTGCGACTCCACCGCAAAAGGAAAGCCGGATATCGAGCTTGTCGATCTGTCCTCCAGACTGCGCACGATTGATGATGTGATGGAAGTGACGACGAAGCCTATTATCTTGGATGGCGACACAGGGGGCTTGGTGGAGCACTTTGTATACAATGTGCGCACGCTAGAGCGCATGGGGGTGTCGGCTGTCATTATCGAGGATAAGACCGGATTAAAGAAAAATTCTCTGTTTGGAACGGATGTGGTGCAGACACAGGATTCTATAGAGAATTTCTGCAACAAGATTCGCGCCGGAAAAAATGCGCAGCGCACCGAAGAGTTTATGATTATCGCCCGCATTGAGAGTCTGATCTTGGAGAAAGGGCAGGAGGATGCCTTACAGCGGGCAGCCGCCTATGTCGGTGCGGGCGCGGATGCGATCATGATCCATTCAAGGCAGAAGTCACCGGAGGAGATTTTTGAATTTTGCGACCGCTTCCGACGTCAGGACAAGAACACACCGTTAGTAGTCGTGCCGACATCCTTTAACAGTGTGACAGAGGCAGAGCTTGCGCAGCATGGCGTCAATATCGTCATCTATGCAAACCAGCTCACAAGGAGCGCATTTCCAGCGATGCAGAGCACCGCAGTCGAGATTCTGAAAAACCACAGAGCGCTCGAGGTGGATGCGAAGCTGATGCCATTTCAGGAGATTATTACACTCATTGATGATATGTAAACTGCTGTACAGTTTTGGGAATTTTGAGAGGTGTAAAATGGGAAAAGAGATCGGAATCATTATGGCGGCCGGGCTGGGCGAGCGGATGCGTCCGCTGACATTGAATACGCCAAAGCCTCTTGTGAAAGTGTTTGGAAAGCCGTTGATTGAGACGGTGATTGAAGGACTGCTTCGCAGGGATGTATTGGAAATCTATATCGTGGTGGGATATCGGAAGGAACAATTCACCTATTTGTGCGATACTTATGAAAAGGTTCATTTGATAGAGAATCCAGATTATGAAACAATGAATAATATCGCTTCAATTTATGCGGCAAGAGAGGTGCTCAGAACTGCGGACTGCCTGATCTGCGAGGCGGATTTGATGATTTCGGACGCATCTGTTTTTGACAGACAGCTTGAGGGCTCAGGCTATTATGGAAAGATGGTGCAGGGATATTCGGACGACTGGGTTTTTGACTTGCAGGATGGTTTTATTTCCAGAGTGGGAAAAGGCGGGACAGATACCTATAACATGGTAGGAATCTCGTATTTTCAGCAGAAAGACGCCTGTGTGCTCGCAGATGCCGTTGCGGAGGCCTATATAAAAGAAGAGAATGCCGGGCTGTTCTGGGATGAGGTCGTTGACCGGAATCTGGATCAATTTCAACTGCGAATTTTTCCGGTAGAGCCGGGGCAGATTGTGGAAGTTGACACCGTGGAGGAATTGATGTTACTGGATAAAAATGCATTGAAACAGAACGAAGGAGAATACATCAATGAGAGCTAGTACTTTTCTACAGGAAGTGAGAAAATTGGGAATTCGAACCATTGCAGGTGTGCCGGACTCTACATTAAAGCCGTTTTGTGATGCAGTCTGTCTTGACGACGGCAGGGAATTTCAGCATTACGTGACTGCAAATGAGGGAGCGGCAGTCGGGCTGGCAACGGGCATCTATCTGGCACAGCGGCGTCCTTGCCTGATTTATCTGCAAAATTCGGGACTTGGAAATCTGATCAATCCTTTGGCGTCCATTGCAAATCAGGAGGTATATGGCATTCCAATGCTGTTTGTCATCGGCTGGCGTGGTGAGCCAGGCACACCGGATGAACCGCAGCATGTTTTTCAGGGAAAAATAACCTGCGCCCTCTTGGAAGTGATGGATGTGCCTTATGCTGTGATAGACAGCACGACGACAAAGGAGCAGCTTGGAGAAGTGCTCGCGGCAGCCAGAAATGCGATGGCGGATAACAGGCAGTTTGCGGTCATTGTCAGGAAAGGTACATTTGAAAAGGAAGCGGAATTTGTCTGGAGCAATGGCTATGAGCTGGTGCGTGAGCAGGTTTTGAAAATACTGATAAAAAAGGTCTATCAGCAGGCATTTATTGTCTCCACGACCGGTAAAATATCAAGGGAATTATATGAACAGTGCGATGCCATGTACGGGAATCATGACAGGATTTTTATGACAGTGGGCGGTATGGGGCATGCCTCGATGATCGCGTTTGGTCTGGCACAGGCAGATGCTTCTAAGCGCATTGTATGTGTTGACGGTGACGGGGCAGTGCTGATGCATATGGGGGCGCTGGCGGTTTTGGCAAAGCAGTCACCCAGCAACTTTCTTCATATCGTGATCAACAATGCAGCGCATGAGTCTGTGGGAGCGGTACCGACAGGATATGGCGGACAGACCTATATATCCATAGCAAAAGCCTGTGGATATTCCAGTGCAGTGCTGGCTAAAACAGGACAGGAATTGGAGACAGCGCTGGAAGATGCGATGACAAACCGAGCACTTTCCATGATTGAAGTGATGGTGTCATTGGATTCAAGGGCAGATCTTGGCAGACCCAAAGAGTGTGCGGCAGAAAACAAGGTGAACTTTATGCGCGCGTGGTCAGAGGAGTGTATAGGGGCAGGGGAAGAAAGATGATAGGGTATATACTGTTCTTTGGAATGGCAGCAGGGATAGTCTGGGCAGGATTCAACCGCAGCAAGAGTGAAAATGGCATGATGGCAGACGGACTGCGCGCAGTCCTGTTTTTCTTTGCAGGCATTTACTTTACAGCGTCTGCCATCAAACTGTATCTGGGCGAGGCGCAAAGTACCTTGTCAGAGAGCTTTTGGGATGCCGAGGGCATAACCTATCTGCATTACGGGATTGTGTTTTTGGCAGTGTCAGCGGCAGCTTTTCTTGTAATGAAACTGTTGTTTGCATCTGCTGGGGTTCTGTTTCTACGGATTTTTGACCTGCTGTATGTTTTGGCTGTACTGGGAATGCTTCTGCTGTCTGAGAGGATAGACAACAGGGCGTATTGTATTTTATATATAGGATGCCTGTTTGCGACGGGCGTGATTTTTGGCTTGGGCGTTCACCGGGGCAGCGGGCAATGGAAGCCGGCGTTTTGTGGAGCAGGAGAGTACTGGAAGTATTTTGTGGAGGCGCTGCCATTTATCAGCATCTGGGTTGTAATGACAGGAATCTATCTGCCCAGTGAGCTGTATCTTCATAATATAGAAGAGTTTACTGGCGGTATTCTGCCATTTTTGGGCATTATGCTGACAGGAAGTATTGTAATGATTTTCTTATTGGATTTTATTTTCGTGATATTTTTGCCCAAAGGGTGCTTTCGCGCAGCGTATCTTGTGGCGGCCGGAATTGGCTGTGCGGGATATCTGCAACAGATGGTGCTCAATGGTCCGCTCGACGCCATGAACGGCGAGGCACAGTCATGGTCTATGCCCAAATTACTGCTCAACAGCGGCATATGGCTTGTCATACTGCTGGCAGTTGTGATCGGCGGAAGCCGCAAAACATCTATTCGTTCCCTGTGCCGGATTGTCTGCATCTATATTTCATTGATTCAACTGGCAGCATTAGGCTGGCTTCTTCTGACATCGGACTTGAAAAGTGAACATACCCATGCGGCGATTACTACAAAAGGCGCGCTGGAATTGGCACAGAAGGAGAATGTGCTTGTGTTTGTCCTTGATAATTTTGACGGTAGCTGGTTCGAGGAGCTCTGCGGGGAGAATGAACGTATTTTAGAACCATTGGCAGACTTTACCTATTACAGGAACAGCACATCCCAGTTTGCCCATACAGGTGATGGGATTACCAGCCTGCTCACCGGGGCGGTGTGGAAGGAGGATGCGGGCAGTTATCATGAATATGCTTATCAGAACAGTGATGTCTATGAGCGTCTGGCCGCGCAGGGTGTCGACGTGGAAATATATACAGATCTGGGGCTGCTGCCAAGGAAGCTGTATCAGAATATGGAGAATTATACGGAGAATGCAGTGCAGAAGTATGATGCTGGCAAAACATACCGCACGATGCTGCGGACATCCTTGTATAAGACCATGCCTTTTTTCCTGAAAAAACAGTATGAATATTATACATCTGATATTAAAGAGATGTATTACAATGAGAATGTCTGGAGCATTGACAATGACTTGTTATTTTATCAGAATTTGATGGAGAACGGCTTGCAGGTTTCTGAGGAGAAAAAGAGTGCATTTCGCTTTTATCACATGCGCGGGCCGCACGCGCCGTTTTATCTGACAGATGATTTAAAATATGAACCCACTGGCAGAATGTCATCGCGCAATGCACAGGGAACGGGCAGCCTGAAAATCGTATATGCGTATTTAGAACAGTTAAGGGCGCTCGGAAAATATGAGGATGCCACCATCATTATCACTGCCGATCACGGGGTGGGAAAGATCGTGGACACTGAAAAAACGAGTGGCCAGCCAGACCAGACCTCAAGACCGCTTCTGCTGGTGAAGCTGCCTGACGAACAGCACACTGCCATGCAGACCAGTGAGGCGCCTGTGACGCAGGCGGAGCTCGTGCCGACGGTTTTGGATGCATTTGGCATAGCACATGCGGCATACGGGCGCACCTTCGCCGAAGTGCCTGCCGGGGAGCAGCGGCAGCGGATTCACATAGATGATTACTACGACCGCCGCATTTTATATACAATTGACGGCCATGCCGCCGATCTTGGGAGCTGGAAGATCGCGTGGGCGGAGTACTAATAAGTAAATAGCAGCAAATGAAGAGGGTGCAAAGTCTATCAGCTTAGCATCCTTTTTGTGCGCAGCCCCGCACAGAGGAAGTATGCCGTTAAGGCGGCGCATGGGGTGCGCGGCGAGTAGAGGAAGCTAAAGAAAAAACAAAGAAAATGGAAGGAAATGGAAAAATAGATAGAATTATAAATAAATTTATGATATAATAGCACTACTTGAAATATTGAGGAGGTGTAAATTTGTTCTTTAATTCATACAGCTTTCTATTTTTTTTCCAATTGTAGTTGTTATATACTTTTTGTTACCAAAGAAGAAACAGGTGTTATGGCTGCTGGCAGCCAGCTATTTCTTTTATATGTGCTGGGATGTAAGAGCTGTACTGCTGTTATTGTTTGTGACTGTTGTGACGTATGTGAGCGGTTTATGGATAGAAAAATACTCGGGGGGGGGTATTTTGCGTATCTGATTCAATATCAAAGATTATCGTATCTTTTGGTATTGTATTCAATCTGGGTATTTGGCTTCTGTTCAAATACATTGATTTTTCAATTCAGGGACTCCATTCGATTTTAGACCAGTTCGGTCTCTCTATTTCGATTCCAGAGAACAATTTAATATTACCAATCGGCATTTCTTTTTATATTTTTCATTCGATTAGTTATCTTGTAGATGTATACAGGCGTGAAATTCCGGCAGAACGCAGTTTTTTGAAATATGCATTATTTTTGTCGTTTTTCCCACAACTGATGGCTGGTCCAATCGAGCGCGCAAAAAATCTGATACAGCAGATCGACGAGGAGCATAGGTTTGATTTTGATGCCATGAGGAACGGGCTTATGAGGATGTTATGGGGATATTTTCTGAAACTCATGATTGCAGACCGAGCAGCAATTTTTGTAAACGCCGTCTTTGATATGCCATCACATTATGAGGGTGTTTTCGTGATTCTCGCAACAGTTTTGTTTGCCGTTCAGATCTATAGTGACCTTGCAGGCTATACTCTAATTGCAAAAGGAGCAGCAGAGGTGATGGGATATCGGCTGGTGGATAATTTTTCTGCGCCGTATTTTGCGGCATCAATCAGAGAGTTTTGGCATCGGTGGCATATTTCACTTTCAACATGGTTTCGCGATTATCTCTATATCCCGCTAGGCGGCAGCAGGAAAGGGAAGCTCTGTCAGTACAGAAATGTGATCGTGGTATTTCTGGCATGCGGACTGTGGCATGGAGCAGATTTATGACAGATTTTGGCATTCTTTTTGCAGGGGAAAACATACTGCCACGGTCTTGTTTGCCGTGTGTATCTTTTTGCAGATCTTTGATATTGGAAATAAGCTGGCGATGCAGCGGCAGGCATTTGCGTATGAACGGGCATACGAAACGCCTCTAAAAAGCGCAGTCTGGGAGGAGCTTGCAGGCAGGGAATCCATCGAACATATCGTGTGGGTATCGCACAATCTTGACGATGGTCCAATTATGGACTTTGCTAAATATGCGTATGACAATGGCTGGACGATGAATAATTACTATTTTGCCAGAGCAGTTAATGTCAATGAGACAACCTGGCAGAGTATGCAGCATTTAGATGATTCCTGTATCTATTTATTCAAAACGGATGAAAAGGAGTATCTTGCAGGAAATATGGAAGATTTTGATTTGAATTATTATGAGGCAGACGGGTATATTGTGGGAACGGTGTTTCAGATAGAACATGCGGTACCGCTTCGCTGACAAAATGATAGAATAATGGAAAGGAGCCATACATTTGAGAACAATGCGATCTATAGATGAGACAGTGCAGGGAGTTTATGTCGGATTATCCAAGCCATTTAAAACAGCGTTTCTTGCGGCAGTTTTTTTGGCATAGCGGCACATTTGTATATGTTTATGAATAAGCTTCCAAATTATGATGACATGGGAATCAATGGATTTGGGGCGACATTTCGGCTGGGAAGGTGGTTTTTGTGGTTTTTGGCTGCGACTGCATATCACTTGGACTTTGTATACAGCCTGCCTTGGGTAAATGGATTTATTACATTGGTGTTGATCGCGTTGTCGGCAGGCCTTACAGCGGATGTGTTAGGCGTAAAAAGCACTGCGGGCAATATTGTAATCGGTGCGGCAATGGCAGTATATCCAAGCTGGACAGCGACATTTTTCTTTATGTTTACGGCGCCGTATTATGGAGCTGCGCTGCTTTTGGCGGTATGCGCCGTCTGGTGTACCGTGAAAAGAAAAGGAAAGTTCTGGTTTGCGGCCGGTTCTTTGCTGCTTGCATGCTCTATGGGGATTTATCAGGCATATATGCCCTTTGCGGCATCCATCTGTGTGATTGCAGTGATGATGATGTCTGTAGAACGTGAAAACGATTGTATAGAAATAGTAAAAAAGGCTGTCTACTATTTCAGCCAGCTACTGTCGGGCGGTATACTCTATATTATTATTACGCAGTTTTCACTGATTGCTACAAGACAAAAGCTTTCACGATACAGAGGTGCTGGTACGGTGCAGAATGATTTTATTCGCAGGATTTTCAGCGATTTTTTCGGGATTGTGTACAATAATGACCTAGAGCTGAGTTATAATATTGTCACCAAAGGAATGTATCTTTTTCTGTTCCTTTTGTCTGGTCTGCTGCTTTTGTTGTTTATCCTTCAGTTTTTAAAAGAGCAGCAGTATTTGAAGATTGTAGTGATTGCGGTGCTGGCAGTGGCATTTGCCGTTGCAGTGAACAGCATTTACATCGTCATTCAAGAGGTGTATTCGCTGATGCGCTACGCTTATGTATGCCTGCTAATTCTGCCAGTCTGCCTTTTAGACCGTTATAAACGGAATGCAGCATCAAAACGAAGGATACAGTGTGCGCTGTGGACAGAATGGAGTGCAATGCTGGTGCTGGCAGCCGGGATCCTGAGTTATTGTCATTTCGCAAATGCACAGTATCTCAGCATGTATCTGGGCTATGAACAGGCGTCGGGATATTATGGAAGCGTAATCACGCAGATCAAGATGCTGGACGGGTATGAGCCGGGAATGAAAACGGCATTGGTCGGTTCCGGGCAGATCGAAGATCAGAGTCTGTACAGAAATCAGGTGATGGAAGTATTTGAGATGAGCGGACGTGACACCGTGCTGGCGGAGGCGTACAGTATCGAGTATTTTATCAGATATTACTGCGGTTTTGATACAGAGTTTGTAGAAGCAGATCTGACCAGTAAGGAAATCATACAAATGCCAGTATACCCGGCGGCAGGCTCCATCAAAATAGTGGAGGATGTCGTCGTAGTGAAATTTGCGGAGTGAGGAGCATAGAACTCTGCATGAATTATTTTATCAATTATGAGGGTGCATTGTCTGAAATTAAAATCATACAGAGAACTTTTTTGATGTAATTATACATTATTCAGTACAAAATCGAGCATATTACTTTCAATGGAAGAATGGAAGAAAAGAAGGCAGCTGGCGGAAGAGATCAAGGACATCCAGAAGGCGGGATTGGAGAGGAAATAAAGATGAAATACAGAGTAACCATTATTATGATTCTGATGCTTGCAGTGGCAAGCCGCGCAATCGGAATAGGTGTCTATCCAGTAGGAATCCACGCCGATGAAGCGTATGCAGGTTATGAGGCGTATTCTATGCTCATGGATGGCATAGATTCGTGGGGATACCACAATCCAGTCTATCTCACCGTGTGGGGAAGCGGGATGAGCGTTTTGGCGTCTTTGTTTATGATGCCGTTTATCCGGCTGGGCGGTTTGAATCTGGCGATGGTCAGGATGCCGGTAAGATATGCTAATCGCACATATGACTTTGCGGCATTGTTCTTGAACAATCCACGCAGCATTTCTGTGTATGCCAGTCTGTCAGGACTGCTCTCATCAAGTTCTCTAATGGGATAGTCTCATTCGTCAAAGATGATAACAAACCTTTCGCCTGTCTGCTTATAGATGGATTCCGGCGCTGCTGCCAGCGCCATCTTCTTTGAAACGAATTTCGGATACGCCGCTTTCAGTTCGTTGATCAAACCACTGCGAATATATTGATTTGGTGCTGCCATGATCTCCTCTGCTTCTTTAAAACAGGCCTGAATGTCTACAAAGATCGTATCATACGCGTGCATATTCTCAAGAAACAGCGTGTCTTTCACGCATTTTAGCGGTTCAAACAGACTTTTCGAATCGGCGCCCTTGCTGAAATATGCCACAAGCATATCCGCCGTGACCGACTTCCCAAACCGTCGTGCTCTGCTGTTACAGACGAATTTTTCTGTGATATCCTTTTTGATCAGTTTATTGATCAGTCTGGATTTATCGACAAAATATTGCGTCTCAGAAAACTCCGCAAAATTTTTATTTCCTATGTTCAGAAAACGCCCCATAGCATCCTCTCCTTTGCTGCCCGTTATATTGGCGGTCAGTCTTTTCGACCGCCAGTATAATTTTATCATAACAGATCATATAAAAGGTGTAAAGCCTTGATAGCGTAACGATCAGGGTTGTTTCACGAAGGCTTCCAAACGACATCATTTATTATGAACTTGCTGTCAGTCGGTTCGGAATCTGGACATCCTGCCGCCTTCACAGCTTTTTTTCTTTTCAGTTGTCCACATCTGAAAAAATGCGCAAAACATCCCCTCTATCTTATT
>KE159527.1:45496-207875 GCA_000403215.2 Lachnospiraceae bacterium A4 | reverse complement strand
AAGTCGAGGGATATGGAAAATATGTATAGCTTCCATATCCCTCGTAAAAATGCCGTGTCTATTAGTTTCAATTATTCTTCGTGAAACAACCCTGGCGTAACGATAGTGCAATTTATGAATTGTGCGCAATGGAAAAATCGTGTATACTGTCTTATATCTGTGCTGAAACAGTTTAAGACATTTTATGGCGAAAATAATGTACAAATAATGTACAATAAGGAAAGGACACTCAAAAATGACCAACCGTCAGAAAAACCCATTGTTATACAAAATAATTCGGGCGATCTTTTATGCCCTGTTCATGATCGTATACCACCCTAAGATCGTGAACAAAGCGTTCATACCAAAGGAGGGAAGGGCAGTGCTGGCGGGCAATCACAAGCATGCGCTAGACCCGATTTTAGTGGACTGCTGTACGAACAGGACGGTGCATACGCTCGCCAAGAAGGAGCTTCACGATGGTGCTTTCGGCTGGCTGTTTCGCGGTGTGGGAACGATTCCGGTCGACCTTCACGCGGCGCACAACCCGGCGGCGCTCGACCAGTCGGTGGAGTATCTTAAAAACGACTGTATTATCAATGTGTCGCCGGAGGCAAAGCGCAATTATACAGATCAAATTCTGCTGCCCTTCAAATATGGGGCGGTCGTGATGGCAAAGAGGGCGCAGAGCAGCATCATTCCGTATGCGATCACGGGGGAGTACCGGTTTCGCAGCAGGAATCTTCAGATAAAATATGGGGAGCCTCTTGACGTGGCAAATCTCACAGTGGAGGAGGCAAATACGTTACTTTTCAATACGATTAAAGAGCTGCTGCTGCAAGAGATGAATACACAGGGGAGTCAACCAGCGGACAAAGCAGATGTTGCTACAGTAGATGAATATATGGAAAACCAACCTGCGGACAAAGCAGATATTGACGCAGGAGAGGAATACATAGGGGAATAAATATGCAGACAAATCAGATTAAGACACCGTGGTATGCTTTTTACGAGGGCGTCAGCGCGCATCTTGAATATCCGCGGGAGATGTCATTGTATGAGTTTATGGAGCGCAGAACGGTGCTGTTTAAGAATAACTACTGTTATGAATATTTTGGGAGAAAGGCGACTTACGCGCAGCTGCACAGGGACATCCAAACCTGCGCGGACGCCTTTTTGCGGCTTGGCGTGCGGCGCGGCGACAGAGTGAGCATCTGTATGCCGAACACGCCGGAGGCTGTCATAAGCTTCTACGCGTTGAATAAGATCGGGGTTGTGGCGAACATGATCCATCCGCTGTCGGCGGCAGTGGAGATCCGCCATTATGTGACGGTCTCGGAGAGTGAATATATTGTGGCTGTCGATCTGTGCCTTCCAAAGCTTCGCGAGGTTATGAAAGAGACGGGACTCAGGCAGTGTATTCTGGTGTCGGTGGCGGATTCCATGCCATTTCATATGAAATTCGGCTATTATCTGACAAAAGGCAGACGTGCGAAATCCGTGCCAGGCTGCCTATTTTGGATGAAATATCTGACAAAAGGCAGGCTTGCGAAATCTGTGTCAGGCTGTCTGCCCTGGAAGCAATTTATGGCGATGGGACGAAAGGGCGCGGGGAACCTCAGTGACACAGGGCGCCGAAGCAAGGGAGACGATGTGGCGGCAATTCTTTACAGCGGTGGCACGACAGGCTCTCCCAAGGGAATCGAGCTTACCAACCTGAATTTCAACGCGCTAGCAATGCAGGGAGAGGAGATGTGCGCCTGCCTGAAACCTGGAGACCGCCTTCTTGCCATCATGCCCATATTTCACGGGTTTGGACTTGGAATCTGCATTCATACGGCGCTGTGCGCGGGTTGCATGGATATTTTGTTGCCCGGATTTGACGCGGGGCATTGTGCCAGGCTGCTCAGAAAGTATAAGCCCAATATCATAGCGGGCGTGCCAACTCTGTATGAGGCGCTGTTGAGGAGCAGTTCGCTTGAAGGATACGACCTTTCCTTTCTAAAATGCGTCATATCAGGCGGGGATTCGCTGTCTGTCGCATTAAAACAGAAGGTGGACGAGTTTCTGCGGCAGCATGGTTCAAACGCGCAGATCAGGGAGGGTTACGGGCTGACAGAGTGTGTGACGGGGAGCTGTCTCACGCCGCTGCACGGATACAGGAAGGGGAGCATCGGCATTCCCTATCCCGATACATATTACAAGATTGTAAAGCCGCAGACACACGAGGAAGTGCCCTATGACGAGGAGGGCGAGATCGTCCTGAGTGGTCTGACTGTCATGAAAGGATACCTGAATGACCAAGAGGAGACGGACAAGGTGCTCCAGAGACATGAGGACGGCAGGATGTGGCTTCACACAGGCGACCTGGGAAGTATGGATTCCGACGGTTTTGTCTATTTCAGGCAGAGGCTCAAGAGACTGATCGTCAGTTCGGGCTACTGCCTGTATCCGCAGTATATCGAGAGTGTGATCGATTCGCATGAGAAGGTGCTGACATCCTGCGTCGTCGGCATCAGCCACCCTTATAAGGTACAGGTGGCAAAGGCATTTATCGTGCCAAAGGACAATGTACAGGACGCAGAAAAGCGGGCGGAGCTGCTACAGGAGATCCGGGAGCACTGTGAGAAAAATCTCGCAAAATACTCGTGGCCGTATGCATATGAGGTATTAGAGGAACTGCCCAGAACACTGGTGGGCAAGGTGGCGTACAATGAGCTGACAAAGGAGGACAGGTCTGATGAAACGGCATAAGCTTACGTTTTTGCTAATCCACCCGGAAATATCGAGGACGCGGTACAATTTCGTTGGTGTTATCGAGAATGAATGTCTGGAGCTTGAGTACATATCCGCCCTGCTGAAAAAAGAGGGGCATGAAGTTGTGTTATATGATGGTCAGGTAGAGACGTTTGGCGCAATGCCTGCGATTCAGGAGACAGAGGCCGATGTCGTGTACATATGCGGCAGGGCGCGGCAGGAAAATTTTATGCTGGAGTACTGTCAGTACGCGAAGGAGTGCGGTGCGGTGACAATACTCGGAGGGCTGCACGCGCAGCTTTGTTATGAGCGCATGTACCGGCCTTACGTGGATTTTATCCTGACTACATTTGACATCTACAGACTTCTGGATATCGTGAACTATGCGGTGTATCACAAGAAGGAGGCACTGGCGCAGATGGCGGGGGTATGCTATCAGTTGGAGGGAACATGGCATTATCAGGCAGGGGAACCGTTTGACATCAGACGCCTGCCAAGTCCGGACAGAAGCTATTTTGACTCTTTCCTACACCGATATCAGTATCTTGAGCTTGGTCATGCCGCTTGGGTGCGGACTGCCTATGGCTGTCCATACAGATGTTCATTCTGCCACAGGAACAGGATGAATATGGGACAGTTAAGCAGCCGCGATATCGACGATGTGGTGGACGAAATCGCGCAGATCAAAGCAGAGAATATCTATATTGCGGACGATGATTTCCTGTATGACACGGACAGGCTGAACCGGTTTGTGAAAGAGGTCAGAAGGCGCGGGATTCATAAAAAATACATCTGTTATGGAAGGGCGGATTATATTGCCCGCAATCCCGACATGATGAAAAAGCTCAGGGATATCGGGTTATACTATGTTCTTGTGGGACTTGAGGCGATTGAGGATTGCTACCTGGAGCGTTATGAGAAGCACTCGGATATAGACGACAATATACAGAGTATTTTGACCTGTAATGAGCTGGGAATCCACATTATGGGAATGTTTATCATCGATTTGGGATTTCGCGCCAAGGATTTCAGGGCGCTTTACCAGTGGATTGTGGAGCATCAGGTGCGGCATGTGGCGCTGTCCATCTTTACGCCGGAACTGTGCACACCGACCTACGAGCGATACAGCGACAGGATGATCACGGACAATCCCTCCCATTTTGACTATCTCCACCTTGTAGCCCGGCCGGAGCATATGAGTGTGAGAAGCTTTTACTTTCATTATTATATATTGCTCATACGTCTCTTTCTCAAAGCGAAGCGGGAGGGGGTGTACGATTTTATTGATTACGGGGATTATATCAGGTCGTTTGTGGCAAATATGCTTCACAGGAAACGCCGCAATGACGATGAATAACATATGATATCGAAAGAAGGGAAAGCAATGAAGAAGATTATACCGAGCAGACTGGAAACGCGTGTACAGAAATTTCTCTACAGGACGATCGGGGAGCGGATTCCGGCGCGTGTGACGCCAAACCAGATCACGCTGGCCGGGGCATTAGGCGGGCTTGCGGGCATTGTCTGTGCCGCGCTGTCCGGGCTGAACAGGTGGTTTCTCATCGGAACGATCTGCGGACTTGCGTGTCATCTGGTCTGTGACGACCTGGACGGGTATGTGGCGAGGACGAGGAATATGAGTTCTAAGGCGGGTGGGTACTTTGACCTGCTGACAGATATCCTGCACATCACGTATCTGATCATCGCGCTCGCATTTACGGGGGTGATTCATTTCCATGTCGCGATTTTGATGGTGCCGGTGTATGCGCTGTTGATGTTTACAGCCATGAATTATATCCTGCATCTGGACGAATTTTTGTTTCCGAGGCTTGGGCCAATTGAAACACACCTGTTTTTTGCCTTGATCTGCATCATGGGAATCGTCTGTCGCCGCGGGGCGGGTATCGAGTTTTATGGATTTACATACAATCTGGCAGACTTCGTTGTCCTGGCGGGCGGGGCACTGATGTATTATGAAATGATAAGATTACAGGTACAATTATTTCGAAGGCTAAGGAACTGTGACAAGAAATACGATGAGAAATGATTTTGTATAGAAAGCGATTGCTTTTGGAGGCTGAGTGAATATGACAACGAATGCGATAAAAAATGATTTTATTTACATCGTGCTGGTAAAAGCTCACACGGGGCTGGGAAAGGTGTCGCGTGTTTTGTCTGGGGGATATGAGTACTCGCACATCGCAGTCTGTAAGGATGACCATTTTGAGGATTTTATCACGTTTTCGCGGAGGCGGCACTATGCGCCGTTCGATGCGGGTTTTATGCATGAGACGCGCGGCTGTTACTGCTTTGGCACGCATGACAGGGTGAAGCTTAAGGTTTTCAGGCTGCCAATAGACCTGCGCGCAAAGAGAGAGGTTTACCATTTTCTAAGGCATGTGGAACGGCAGCAGGACAAATATCTGTTTAATCTGTACTCCATGGTTACGATGCCTGTGTTGCACGGATTTGTGATCGATGGCGCGCACAACTGCATGTCCTTTGTGGGGAAAGTCGTGGAGCTGAGCGGGGCAGTCCGGCTCGCAAGACCGTATTACCGATATGATATTCGGGCGCTTGATGCATTGCTGACACCGTATCTATATACGGAGCGGTATTTCTCTGACAGGAGTTACTGCAATCCGATTTTTGGAAGGTGTACTTCTGACAGGGGTGCACAGACGCCGCCGGGGTATATGGACAGAGTTTCACTGAGGGAGAATATCAGGCTGTTTTTGCGCCTCAACAAGAGGTTGCTGAGCAGAATCAGGAAAGGAGGCCGTGATGCGGGCTGTCATATTTAATTCGGGAATGGGAAGCCGCATGGGGCAGGGCACCCGTCTGCAGCCCAAGTGCATGACAAAGCTTTATAACGGGGAGACTATTTTTGCCCGCCAGATCAGGATTTTAGGCGCGTGCGGTGTCGATGAGTTTGTTGTCACGACAGGGCCGTTTGCGGAGCAGATCGAGTCGCAGGCGGCAGCGTGCCAGCGGCGCAACCCCGGTCTGCGCTTTATTTTTGTGCCCAATCCGCAGTATCGGACGACCAATTATATCGTCTCGATGTATCTGGCGAGGGCTTATCTGGATACAGAGCTGCTGCTTTTGCACGGGGATCTTGTGTTTAACGAAAATCTGGTGCGGGAGATGCTGTCTGATCAGACGAGGTCGCTCTGCCTCTTTCACGAGGATAAAATTCTGCCGCGAAAAGATTTCAAGGCACAGTTTTGTGATGGAATATTGAAAAAAGTGTCCGTGCAGATATTTGGTACGGACTGCTACGCGTTTCAGCCGATGTATAAGCTTGGAGCTGATGCCGTCCAGATCTGGCGGGACAGGGTTGTCTTGTATGTGGAAGCAGGAAAAAATCAGGTATATGCAGAGGAGGCGCTAAATGAGGTCGCATCTGACATGAACATCTTTGGGATGTCATATAAGCCACACTACATAGATGAGATTGACAATGAGGAGGATTACATCAGGGTATCCATGGAGATTGGCAGATTTTACAGTTCATCGTTTATTCATCAGACATAATCCGTAAAGAAAAAATGCTTGACACCCGCCATCTTTTGTAGTAATCTAATAAAGTCGCATAACAATCATATTGGAGGAAGTAGCATGGAAACAGGGAATTTGGCAGCAGAAAATGCAGTAAATGGACTGAAAAAACGGGAATATAAGGGGATGCTTTATGACTTTTATGGAGATCTGCTGACACCGCATCAGAAGAAGCTGTATGAGGATGCGTTCTTTCATGATTTGTCCTTGAGTGAGATTGCTGACGAGCAGGGAATCAGCCGTCAGGGTGTACATGACCAGATCAGGCGGTGCGACAAGATATTAGTGGAATATGAGACAAAACTTCGTCTGGTGGAAAAGTTCTCCAAGATCAAGCAAAATATTCAACAGATTAACCAGCTTACAGATGATGAGCAGATAAAACGATTGTCGAATGAAATAATGGAGGAGCTTTGATCGGATGGCATTTGAGAGCTTAACAGATAAACTTCAAAATGTATTTAAGAATTTAAGGAGCAAGGGACGCCTGACAGAAGCCGATGTCAAGGCTGCGCTCAAGGAAGTCAAGATGGCGCTTCTCGAGGCAGACGTCAACTTCAAGGTCGTAAAGCAGTTTGTGAAGTCTGTGGAGGAGCGCGCGATTGGTTCAGATGTCATGAATGGCTTGAATCCCGGACAGATGGTGATCAAGATCGTCAATGAGGAAATGGTAGCCTTGATGGGTTCTGATACAACAGAGCTGGAATTACAGCCCGGCAAGGCGACGACGGTGATCATGATGTGTGGATTGCAGGGTGCAGGCAAGACGACTGCTGCTGCGAAGATTGCCGGGAAGCTCAAGTTAAAGGGCAAGAAGCCGCTGCTTGTGGCGTGTGATATTTACAGACCAGCCGCGATTGAGCAGCTGAGGGTGAATGCGGACAAACAGCAGGTGGACTTTTTTGCGATGGGAACGAATCATAAGCCTGTCGATATCGTGAAGGCGTCCTTGGAACATGCCGCAAAGAATCATAACAATATTGTAATTATAGATACTGCCGGCCGTCTGCACATAGACGAGGAAATGATGGCAGAGCTGCAAGAGATCAAGGCGAATGTCGAGGTGCACCAGTCTCTTTTGGTCGTGGATGCGATGACCGGACAGGATGCCGTCAATGTGGCGAAGGAATTTGATGATAAAGTAGGCGTGAGCGGAGTCATTCTCTCGAAGATGGACGGCGATACCAGAGGCGGTGCGGCGCTCTCGGTAAAGGCGGTCACAGGCAAGCCGATCTTATTTGTAAGTACTGGCGAAAAGCTGACAGACATGGAGCAGTTCTATCCAGACAGAATGGCGAACCGTATTCTGGGAATGGGAGATGTCCTCACGCTGATTGACAAGGTTGCCGAGGCAAATCTTGATATGGATGCGGAGAAGGAAAAGGAAATGGCTTCGCGTCTGAAAAAGGGCAAGTTTGATTTTGAGGATTATCTGGAGAGTATGAGCCAGATGAAAAAGCTTGGCGGTCTGTCGAGTATACTTGGCATGATGCCCGGTATGGGAATCAAGGCGAGTGATATCGAGGCGGCAGTGGACGACAAGCAGCTTGCGCGCATGGAGGCGATCGTACTGTCCATGACACCCGCAGAGCGCAAGGACCCCAGACTGCTGAATCCGAGCCGGAAACACCGTATCGCAAAAGGTGCAGGCGTGGATATCGCAGTGGTAAACCGTTTCATCAAGCAGTTTGAGCAGTCTCAGAAGATGATGAAGCAGCTCCCGGGAATGATGGGAGGTTTTGGCGCAGGTAAAAAGGGAAGATTTAAACTTCCTTTTTAATACATTATTATATTAATAAAAAAGAAAGATTTATGAGGTGAAGAAAAATGGCAGTAAAAATCAGATTAAGAAGAATGGGTCAGAAGAAAGCTCCTATCTATAGAATCATCGTAGCAGATTCGAGATCACCCAGAGACGGAAAGTGCATCGAGGAGATCGGTACCTACAATCCAAACACAGACCCAAGCGAGTTTAAGGTAAATGAGGAGCTCGCAAAGAAGTGGTTGTCAAATGGCGCACAGCCGACAGAGGTCGTTTCTAAAATTTTCAAGGCGGCAGGAATTGAAAAATAAGATGAATCGAACACTCATGGAGGTGTGAATGATGAAGGAGTTAGTCGAAGTTATCGCGAAGGCTTTAGTGGACAATCCTGATGAGGTAGTCGTTACAGAGAAGACAGAGGGTAAAAATATCACTGTAGAACTTCATGTAGCACCGACCGATATGGGGAAAGTGATTGGGAAGCAGGGCAGAATTGCGAAGGCAATCCGTTCTGTTGTCAAGGCAGCATCTTCCAAGGATAATCTAAAGGTAGATGTTGAGATTGTGTAAGGTCATAAAAGGGTGTTCTTATGAACACCCTTTTCTTTGCGCAATACAGTACTGAAACATATTTTTGGAAATCAGAAGGAGGATTCATGGACGATTTATTGCAGGTAGGGGCGATCACGCAGCTGCACGGCATTCACGGAGAAGTAAAGGTGTTTCCCACCACAAATGATGTGAGGCGATTCAAGAAGCTCAAGGAGGTTATCTTAGATACAGGAAAGGAAAAGAAACTGCTTGAAATAGAAGGCGTTAAGTTCTTTAAACAGTATGCAATCCTGAAATTCAAGGGCTTTGACAGTATCAACGACATAGAAAAATACAAGGGAAAACCGCTGCTTGTGACAAGGGAAAACGCAGTAAGACTTGGGCGCGACGAGTATTTTATAGCGGATTTGATTGGTTTGGCAGTATATGATGAGCAAGACCAGTATCTCGGTGTGCTGACGAATGTGATCGAGACTGGCGCCAATGATGTGTACGAGGTCAAGTTTGAGGACGGCAGACAGGTATTGTTCCCGGCAATCAAGCAGTGTATCCTTGACGTGGATTTGGAGAATCGGAAGATGAAGGTACACATTATGGATGGACTGTTGGATTAGGGAGAGAATTTATGCATTTTCATGTTATGACACTGTTTCCTGAGATGGTGCTTGACGGGCTTCGGACCAGCATTATAGGACGGGCAGAGGAAAAGGGCTGTATCTCCATAGAGGCGGTAAATATACGCGACTACACACTTGATAAGCATAAGAAGGTGGACGACTACACGTATGGCGGCGGGGCAGGTATGCTGATGCAGGCGCAGCCGGTGTATGACTGCTGGCAGGCATTGGAGGAGAGGATTGCACAGCGCAAGGGTGCAAAGCACAGAACGCGCGTCATCTATGTGACGCCGCAGGGAGAGGTTTTCCATCAAAAAAGGGCAGCAGAGTTGTCACAGGAGGAGGATTTGATTTTCTTGTGCGGACATTACGAAGGAATTGACGAGCGGGTGCTGGAGGAGATTGTTACGGATTATATTTCCATCGGTGATTATGTGCTTACAGGCGGCGAGCTTCCCGCGATGGTACTGATCGATGCCGTGTCAAGGCTTGTGCCGGGGGTGCTCAATAATGGCGAGTCAGCGCAGACGGAATCCCATGCCAATGGGCTTTTGGAGTATCCGCAGTACTCAAGACCGGAAATCTGGCATGAGAGAAGGGTGCCGGAGGTACTTTTGAGCGGGCACCATGCCAATATTGAAAAGTGGCGCATGGAGCAGTCTTTGGAGAGGACAAAGGAGCGCAGGCCGGAACTGTATGAGGCATATATAAAATCTTGTCAAATTTTACAAAAATAGCGCGAGGAAACTGTTTAAAAGTGAAATTTTAGAAATTCGCTCTTTAAAATTACCGGGATATAGTGTATTATTAGGAAGGTAATATGTTCAAGTAAACGAATTATGGAAACATGTTTGAAGGGCACTGCTCTCAAACGATGGAGCGGCGTGCTGTAAGGGCACGCTAAGGATACGAAGATGAAAGGACAGCAATGGATTGTAAAGAAGCACAGCGCTGTATTCATTTATTTTTAAAAGATGAGTTGGATTTGGATACGGCATATCAGTTTGTAGAACATATATCTTCCTGTAGTGAATGTATGGAAGAGCTTACAGTAGAATACCTTCTGCTGGAAGGCATCAGCAGATTGGAGAATGCTGAGGATATTGATGTGCAGAGTGAACTGGAGGACAGGCTGAATCGTACTATTACGCGCAAAAAGTTATATAAACAGCTCAAAGCCGGTCTTTTTTTAGTTGGCTCTATGATAGTATGTATGTTTTTGCTGGGAGGAGTTTAGAGCTGAATGAGTAGAATTGTATTGATAGATGGTGACAGTATTTTACAGAAAGCTTTTTATAGTGTGCCAATGATGACGGATACGGCGGGATTCCACACCAATGCGGTTTATGGGTTTTTGAACCTTCTGTTTCGGATTACAACAGAAAAAAACGCATCAGAAAAACCAGAATATCTGAGTGTGGTATTTGAAGCGGACAACGCTGACAGCCAGAAGGCTTTACAGAAAATGCCAGCGGCACTTTGCGAGCAGCTTCCTGTTCTGAAAGAACTTCTTTCGGCGATGAATATATATATAGTGGAAAAGGCGGGCTGCAAGGTTATTGATATAATCGGTACCATCACAGCGCGTTCGGACAAAAAAATGACAGTCGTGTCAGGTAATCGGGATTTTTTGCAGTTCGCATCGGAACATGTCAAGGTCAGCCTGCTTGTAACTGGCGAAGGAAAAATGGAGTTTGTGGACTATGAGGCAGTACCAGCACATTTTTGTGAAGCCTTGATATTGTCAAAGGCGCTTGGCATCGGCGAAAAGACAGCGGCAAATCTGCTGGATACCTACGAGTCGGTTGAGAATTTGTATGCGCATACAGACGAGCTGCCGCAGAAGAGCATTCGGGAGAAACTCGAGGAAAATAAAGAAAATATTGACAGATATCGGGATTTTTATACAATTCATACAGATGCAGCAGTTGATTTTTCAGATGAAAAAGCACGCTTCGATGCAGACAGCCTTTTTACGATAGAGGCGGACACCCGATTGCGCCAGCTTGGGCTGAGTGGCAAGTTTGAGCAGGAGGGACAGGAGAATCGGACGCCGGCAGTCAATCTTGACAGAGACCTCAAGGTGATCGAGATCAGGACAACAGAAGATGCCAGTCGTGCTTTTGAGACAGCGATAAAGGCTGGAAATGCCGCAGTCCGGATTGTCTATGCCAAGGCGAAGGACGCTGGCGAGCTGGGGACGTTTGCCGACGGGCAGATGCATTTGCAAATAGATGCGTCGGAGGAGGTATTTGGCTGTCTGTTGTGCGGCGGTTCTGAGAATGAGCAGAATGTGTACTTGATTGAGAGCAAAGAGGCAATCCCGGCAGCATTCTTGCAGGAACAGCTTGAGCGGCTGCTGCTGGCAGAGCAGATGATCGTCTCTGTGTTTGATGTCAAGAATGATTATAAGAAAATGGTTTCAGCTGAGCGTGACAGGACACTCTCCGCATATGCGCTGACCAAAAATGTTTTTGACTGCAAGATTGCTGCATATCTGGTAAATCCGCTCAAAAATGATTATGATAGCACCGACATTGCAGCGGAATATCTCCATATCCAGCTTGAGAAGTGGGCGGAGGTGTTTGGCAAGGCAGACCTCGCCTCGGCATACCGCGGCAGGAGGAAAGAATGTCTGGCATATCTGGCAAAGGAAGCATACTGTTTATACAAGGCAAGACCGATACTGGAAGCCGCGCTGAAACAGAATCATATGGAGAAACTGTTTAGAGAGTTGGAAATGCCGCTTACGTATGTGCTGTTTGACATGGAGCGGGAGGGCATTCTTGTCAAGCCAGAGGAGCTGAAGGCGTATGGAGAGGCGCTCAACGGCAGGATTGGCGAGCTTGAGCAGGCAATTCACTCAGCGGCGGGAGAAAATTTTAATATTAATTCCCCGAAACAATTAGGAGAAATCTTATTCGAGAAAATGAAGCTGCCCGGCGGTAAAAAGACCAAGACGGGGTACTCGACAGCGGCGGAGGTGCTTGAGAAGCTAGCCGCAGACTATCCGATTGTCAAGGATATACTGGAATACAGAGGGCTTACAAAGCTCAAGTCCACCTACGCGGAGGGACTTGCGGCGTTTATCGGTGCGGACAATAAAATTCACACAAACTTTAACCAGACGATTACGGCGACAGGAAGGCTGAGCTCAACAGAGCCAAATTTACAGAATATCCCAATGCGCATGGAGCTTGGCAGGAGGATTCGCAAGGTGTTCATTCCGCAGGAGGGCTGTATTTTCATGGACGCGGACTATTCGCAGATTGAGCTTCGTGTGCTGGCACATATGTCAGATGATGAGCAGTTGATTGAGGCTTACAGAATGGACGAGGACATTCACAGAATCACCGCATCGAAGGTGTTCCACACGCCTTTTGAGGAGGTTACGGACTTGCAGCGGCGCAACGCAAAGGCAGTGAACTTCGGAATCGTATATGGAATCAGTTCATTTGGGCTGAGTCAGGATTTGAGCATTACGCCCAAGGAGGCAAAAGAGTATATTGATGCGTATTTTAAGACGTATCCGGGAATCAAGAAGTTTTTAGATCAGATGGTGGAGGACGCCAAGGAAAAAGGATACTGTGAAACCATGTTTGGCAGGCGCCGGCCTGTCCCAGAGCTGAAGTCTACGAATTTTAACCAGCGTTCCTTCGGTGAGCGTGTTGCCATGAATTCTCCGATACAGGGCACGGCGGCAGATATTATTAAATATGCGATGGTTCATGTGTATGATGTGCTGAAGGCGAAAGGCTTAAAGTCAAAACTTATTTTGCAGATACACGATGAACTGTTGATCGAGACCCGGGCGGACGAAATCGAGGAGGTACGGTCGGTATTGTCTCACGAGATGCAGAATGCATGTAAGCTGGCGGTAAATTTGGAGATTGACCTTCACACAGGCACAGACTGGTATGAGGCGAAGTAGTGTGAGAAGTGTGGAATCATGGGGGTTAGCATGAAAATCATTGGGATTACAGGCGGTGTTGGCACAGGGAAAACGCAGGTGCTTTCGTATATCGAAGCCCATTACAAATGCAGGGTGATTCGGGCGGACGAGGCAGCGCATAGATTGTATGAGCCGGGACAGGCATGTTATCAAAAACTGGCGGCGCTTTTGGGACAGGAGGTGCTGAATGCTGATGGCACGATCAACAAGGCGGAGATGGCAAAACGGATTTTTCATGACAAGGCATTGCTCGAACGCGTCAACAGCATTGTTCACCCTGAGGTGAAGCGCTATATTTTAGCAGAGATTGCACATGAGCAGGAGAAGGGGATAACGGAGTACTTTTTTATCGAGGCAGCGCTTTTGATTGAGGAGCAGTATGATCAGATTGTAGATGAAATGTGGTATGTGCATTCAGATGTGGCAGTGCGGAAAAAGAGGCTTGCAGAGAGCAGGCAGTACAGTGCGCAGAAAATCGCGGACATTATGCAGGGACAACTGAGCGAGGAGGCGTTTAGAACGCACTGTCAGGTGGTGATTACGAACAATGGTGATTTGGAGGAAACCTACAGACAGGTCAAAGATATAATGGGAGATTGAAGTATGAATGAAGTGAAAGTAAACGGAGAAGATCTTGTTTTTGGACTTGATATTGGTACGAGGAGTGTTGTGGGTACAGTGGGTTACAGACAGGGAGACCGATTTGTCGTGACAGCACAGGAAATCCGCCAGCATCAGACGCGTGCCATGCTCGATGGGCAGATTCATGACATTAACAGAGTGGCAGCGACGATAGCGGATATCAGACAATCCTTGCAGGAGAAGATTGGCGTCAAGCTCGATGAAGTGTGTATCGCCGCTGCCGGGCGCGTGCTCAAGACGATGAATGTGCATGTAGATATGGACCTTGACCGGGAACGCAATGTTACAAAAGATGATATGAATAGTCTGATTTCATTGGGGATTGAGCAGGCCTTTTCGGATTTTCAGGAAAAGAATGATATGGATATGCATTTTTATTGTGTCGGCTATTCTGTGGTGCGTTATTTTCTGAATGGCCTGTGGATGGGACAGCCCGAGCACCATAAAGCGCGGACAATCGGTGCCGACATGATCGCGACATTTCTGCCGGATGATGTTGTGGACGGTCTGTACAGCGCGGTAGAGTTGGCGGGCTTAAAGGTTGCCAATCTGACATTAGAGCCGATCGCAGCGATACGGGTTGCTATTCCAGAGAAATTCCGTCTGCTGAATATTGCGATGGTTGATATCGGGGCGGGCACTTCGGATATTTCAATTACGGCGGACGGGAATATTATTGCCTTTGGCATGATTCCACATGCGGGGGATTCGCTCACAGAGATTCTTGCAAAGACATGCCTCATTGATTTTGGTACTGCGGAGATGATCAAGACAGCGGCGACACAGCAGGAGGAGATTGTATATGAGGACATCATGGGCATGGAGCAGATGATCACTGCCAAGGAAGTGATTGCCATCTGCCAGCCAGAGATTGAGAAAATGGCAAAATTAGCTGCCGATACCGTCAGAGAACTAAACGGCGGCACACCGCCAAGCGCTGTGTTTATCGTTGGCGGCGGTGGTAAAATCAGTGGATTCGACGACTTGATTGCCGCTGAGCTTGGTCTGGACCCCAAGCGTGTCGCACTGCGCGGGGAGGAGATCATGCGGGACATTGACTTCCCAGAGGGGGCGCTGCGGGATTCGACAATCATCACACCGATTGGAATCTGCCTGACATACTATGACCAGTATAATAATTTTATCTATATTACTTTTAATGGAAACAAAGTAAAGCTGTACGACAATAACAAGCTCACTGTTACCGATGCGGCAATACAGGCGGATTTCACACGGGAAGGGTTGTTCCCAAGACGCGGTGAGGAGTTGCGCTACAGCGTAAATGGGCAGCCGCATATCACGAAGGGAGAGTACGGGGAGAGCGCCCATGTGTATGTCAATGGCGAGGAGGTAAACCTCAGCCATAATATCAGGGCGAACGATATCATCGTGCTGGAAGAGGCGACGGTTGGGGCGTCGGCGCATGATAAGATCGTGGACATTGCGGAATTTAGCGGAAGGATTCCAGTCCGCATCAATGGCGAGGAGATGCAGCTTCCAAAGCCTGTGAAGGTAAATGGTGTTCCTGTGACAGAGGAGTACGAGATACAAAACGGTGACGAAATTGAGATTTCTACGGCATATACCTATGAAGAACTGTTTGCCTTCATGGATATTTCGCCGGAGGAAATGGTATTGCTTGTCAATGGGGAAAAGGTTGATGACACGATTGAGATTGTCGCTTCCGACCAGCTTGAGATTCGCAACCGCAAAGAGTATGAGCTGAAGGAGATTTACAAGGAATCCCAGAGAGAGGCTTTCAAAGAGTCCGTGAAGGAGCAGGTTGCAAAGGCAGAGAAAATGAGGGAGCAGGCTGCGGCAAAAGCGCGTGAGGAGAAAGACCAGACGGCAAAAAAGGAGGCAGCCGCACAGACTGCGCATCAAGAACAGCCCGCAGAGGCAGTCGAGACAACGTCTGCTGAGCCAGCAGTGTCTGTGGAGTCTCCAGCTTCCGCGCACGAGCCGGCGCCGTCACCGGAAGCATCTGAGCCAGCAGCGTCCTCAGAACCAGCAAAAGCCGTGTCTGCTGAGCCAGCGCAGCCTGCCGAAGCCTCAGCAGCGCAGGCGGAACCGTCTGTTGAGGCGGCAAAACCAGAACCGTCCTCAGAAGCAATGGATCAAAAAGACCAGATGATAAACCCATCACAATCCATGGAAAGTGAGCCGTCCCAGGCTTCGGCGCCAGAGGTGAAATCAGCAGAGGCAGCGCCGGCGCATGAGGCAAAGAAACCCAATATTCCAAAAACAGAGCCGGAAACAGGCAAGAAGATTATTGTCATTGTGAATCAAAAGCCGATTGTGATGCGGGGCAAACAGAGCTACATGTTTGTGGATATCTTTGATTACATAGATTTTGATACCAGCAGAATGCGCGGTTCAGGGATTGCAACCCTTGTGAATGGAAGAGATGCGCAGTATACACAGGAGCTTTACAACGGGGACAAGATTGAGGTTTATTGGAAGTAAACGTAAGCCGCCGAGGGCGGCATGGGGGATAACTATGAGAATGTGCAGTATAGCCAGTGGGAGCAGTGGAAATTGTATTTATATCGGGACAGATGCTACACACCTTCTGGTAGATATAGGAATTAGCTGTAAGCGCACGCTGGAGGGTCTTGGACAGCTGGGACTTAGCGGAAAAGATATTGACGGAATATTCATCACACATGAACACTCAGATCACATCAGTGGTCTGGGTGTGATTTGCAGAAAATTTGGCATACCAATCTATGCTACAGACCGGACCATAGCCGCCATTAAGAAAGTGAGTAATCTGGGTGTGATAGAGGACTCACTTTTTCGTGTTGTGAAAGCAGATGAAAAATTTATTTTGAAGGATATCACAGTCAATCCAATGAAGATTTCCCACGACGCGGCGCAGCCTGTGGCATACCGTTTCCAATATGGAAACAAGCGCATGGCAGTTGCGACGGATTTAGGAATGTATGATGAGTACACTGTTGAGAGCCTCAAAGGTATGGATGTGCTGCTTTTGGAGGCAAATCACGATATCAATATGCTACAGGTGGGGTCGTACCCCTATGCGCTCAAGCAGCGTATTTTGGGGAAAAAGGGACATTTGTCCAATGAGCTTTCCGGCAGGCTGTTAAGCAGGCTGTTGCATGATAAGCTCAAGACTGTATTTTTGGGGCATTTGAGCAAGGAAAATAATCTGGCAGAGCTCGCTTATGAGACCGTGCGCCTTGAGATTTCTATGGCGGACAATCCCTATAAGCCGGATGATTTCCCTATTTATGTGGCAAATCGCAGTGAGATGTCACAATTGGTTGAAATTTAGGCGGATATTCGGTATGATGTATCGTAGCGCAGGATATATGAATGGAATGATAAAAGGAATCTAAAACAGATAGGAGTCAAACATGATGAAAAAAACAATTATCACAGTAGTAGGGAAGGACACAGTTGGCATTATCGCAAAGGTTTGTACATATTTAGCTGAAAATAAGATCAATATTCTTGATATCTCGCAGACCATTGTAGACGATTATTTCAATATGATGATGATTGCAGATATGAGCAAGGCAGTTAAGTCTGTCAGCGAGGTCTCAGATAACCTCGACAAACTCGGCGAAGAGATTGGTGTCATTATCAGATGTCAGCGGGAAGAGATTTTTAATAGTATGCACAGGGTATAAGCGGAACTTGGACTTATCATCGAGCTTTTCATAGGAGGACATTTGAAAAATGATTAATATCAATGAAGTGTTAGAGACAAATAAGATGATCGAGAAGGAGAACCTCGATGTCAGGACAATCACACTCGGCATTAGTCTGTTGGACTGTATTGACTCGGATTTAAACCGTCTAAATGATAAAATTTACAACAAGATTACGAAGGTGGCAAAGGATTTGGTGGCAGTCGGTGAGCAGATTGAGAAGGAGTTTGGCATTCCGATTGTCAACAAGCGGATTTCCGTCACGCCGATTGCGCTGGTAGGCGGCTCTGCCTGTAAGACTTCCGAGAATTTTGTGACGATTGCAAAGACATTAGACCGCGCAAGAAAGGATGTCGGCGTTAATTTCCTTGGCGGATATTCTGCGCTGGTCTCCAAGGGAATGACAAAGGCAGATGAGCTGCTGCTTCGCTCTATACCACAAGCGCTTGCGCAGACAGAGCTTGTGTGCAGCTCGGTCAATCTCGGCTCGACCAAGACGGGAATAGACATGGACGCGGTGCGGCTGATGGGCGATATCATCAAGGAGACCGCAGAGCTCACAAAAGATCAGGACTCCATCGGTTGTTCAAAGCTTGTCGTATTCTGCAATGCACCCGACGACAATCCATTTATGGCAGGGGCTTTTCATGGCGTCACAGAGGCGGACGCGATTATCAATGTCGGCGTCAGCGGTCCCGGTGTTGTGAAAAACGCGTTGGAGAGCGTGCGCGGGGAAACCTTTGAGGTGCTCTGCGAGACGATCAAAAAGACAGCGTTCAAGGTGACACGTGTCGGGCAGCTTGTCGCACAGGAGGCATCTAAGCGCCTTGGCATACCGTTTGGTATTGTGGACTTGTCGCTCGCGCCGACACCGGCAATCGGTGACAGCGTGGCTGATATTTTGTGCGAGATCGGCTTAGAGTATGCAGGTGCGCCGGGAACGACAGCGGCGCTGGCATTATTGAATGACCAAGTGAAAAAGGGCGGTGTGATGGCCTCCTCCTATGTAGGAGGATTGAGCGGTGCCTTTATTCCTGTCAGTGAAGATCAGGGAATGATTGACGCGGTCAATGCGGGCGCGCTCACGATTGAGAAACTCGAGGCGATGACGTGCGTCTGCTCTGTAGGGCTGGATATGATTGCAATTCCGGGGGATACAAAGCCGACGACCATTGCAGGCATTATTGCTGACGAGCTTGCGATTGGCATGATCAATCAAAAGACAACGGCGGTGCGCATCATTCCTGTGATTGGCAAGACAGTGGGAGACAGCGCAGAGTTTGGCGGACTGCTGGGCCATGCGCCGATCATGCCGGTCAACCAGTTTTCCTGCGATGCATTTGTAAACCGCGGCGGCAGGATTCCAGCACCGATTCATAGTTTTAAAAATTAGTGATGAGCTGGCGGGTCAGTTCATTGCAGCGAAGAATGGCGGAGGTCTGACCTGTCAGGCGCCGCCTTTTTTGTTGAGAAATACTGTCATATATATCGGCGGCGTGGAGATCAGCTTGCAAGGACATCCGCGCTGCGCCGTCAAGCTGTTTTAAAGCCATAGCAGGTTTGGTGATAATAGGAACAGAAGCGTTTGCTTTGATGGCTTTTAACAGATGCTTTCCATGTTCACTGAAGCCAAGAAGCCGCGCATACTGGGTGTAATCCTTGTGTTTCAGGGTATCTGCATTCTCCTGTGTCATGTCCAGCAGAATGTGCATTAGTCCGCGGCAGATGCGGGTGTAGGTCAGATTTTTGGACTTGCACTGCATTGCAAAATCTTCAAATGACAAATACGCAGGCAGATGGCGGTACAGCGTGTGAGAGAGCTGTTTTCCAATATCATAATACGGCGCGAAAGCGTCTTTGCCGCTGGCATCGCGCAGCAGTTTATATAACAAAATTTCAGAAAAATCTTCGGTGAATAAAAAATCCTGCTGGGACAGCAGCGAATAGACATTAGCCGGCACATGGGGGCTTGCTGCCGCGGCAGTCGCGCTGTGCTCAAGCGCACTGCGCAACGCATTGGCCGAGACAAAATAGTCGGTATCAAGAACATCTGAGGCGTAGCCTTCGCCTTTTCGCGCGAGTGTCGCCGGCTGGATAGCGCTGTTTCGCTGGAGGAGGGCTTTGACATACTCGATGCCTAGGATATTATTGGGGGCGTTTAAGAGCGTATCGGTATCCTTTTCAGGAAACAGGGCAGCGACAGCGCGGGCTCTGGCAGCAGGAAAGGAGCAGCCCTGTTTCAGAAAATCGTTCAGCAGGGATTGATATTGACAAGACTCGCCCGCGATGATGCGGGCACAGTCTGAAATCAGTGATAGATCACCACATTCACTGCCAAAATGCAGGGAATCGACCACGCCCAGCTTGTCGATCAGAGACACTGCGCCCTGAGCAAAGTACTCTGCGCTGCCAAGTGCAAAGTATACAGGCAGTTCAAAGACCAGATCGGCGCCATTTGCAAGCGCCATCTGGCAGCGCTGGTACTTATCGACAATGGCTGGAATACCGCGCTGCATGAAGTCGCCGCTAAGAACGACAACAATCCAATCGGCGTGCTCTGCCGTGCGAATGGTACGAAGCTGGTATAAATGTCCGTTGTGGAACGGATTGTATTCGGCGATGACGGCTGTTACTTTCATTTATAAATACCTTTCATGATATATCAATTGTGTGAGGACAAGATTCATATTTGAATGTTGTCCATATATTCCATGAAATGACATACCAGTTGAAATTCCTGTCACATTGTGGTAATATTTGTTTGGAACTACCAAGATGGTAGGCGGTTAAACCTCTTCGGAGGGACTGTGACCCTCCGTTTACATAGAGATCCGTACAAGGTATGGAAATATGGAAGAAGAGGGTGATTCTAATGATGACTATTGACAGTCTGATCGCTATAATTAGTCTTGTATTGACTGCGTTCGGACTTGGATATACAATCGGCAGTAACAGTACAAAAAAATAACCGCCCAGCCCAACCAACTTAGCGGTTATTTTTAACATAAAAATTTGAATGGGCTAACCGTCTATCGGTAGTTCCATGAAAGGCATCTGTTGAAGCAGGTGTCTTTCTTTAGGTTTAATATACCATAAAGAAAAGAAGATTTCAACCTTCGGGAAAAGAAAATGGATTTTTATTTGAGTTAGTGAATTTTAAGAAAGCACATAATTTGAAAAATTTAACGCTTTCAGTAAATACAGTTGTAAGTCAGTTTAACACCACTTTACAACATTATTAATAATACCCATGTTGTTGAACTACCTTCTATGTTCCATCTGAAAGCATACAGCATCAGAGGGATATACTGCATGTGGCAGCTGTCAGTCTGGTTCAGCGGCAATTTTTCCTGCCATGCACAAAATATCTGGATCTGTTCTGGAAAAACGGTACTGAAAAACAGGCGTCTGACGCCATTCTCCTTATCCGTAGATGTAACATATGCAGGGATTGTCCTTTTTCCCAAAATGTTTGTAAGGACGCGGCGCGCAGCCACATAGTAATCACCGTTTTTTCATCAGACAGCGTAAAATCATTTAGAAATACCTTTCATGATATATCAATTGTGTGAGGAACATTTTATCATAAGGATATTGAAAAGTCACGCATTTTTCTTTAAAAGAAGTTTATGTAGTTTTAATAATAATAGATGCAGGAAAGGTATAAAAAATATGAGAATAGAATCTACAGGAGCAATTTTATCTTATTATCGAAAAAAATACAATTTGGCATTAGAGCAAGTTTGCGATGGAATATGTTCTGTTAGCACATTATCACGTCTGGAAGATGGAAGCAGATGTGCTGATTCTCTGACAAGCAGTCTGCTTCTTGAGCGCATCGGAAAACAGATATGTCAGTTTGAACTGCTTTTCAATGATGCAGATTATGAGTTGTGGCTTGCGAGGGAGTCTATTATAAAGAATATGCAGCGCAAGGAATATGAACAAGTACGACAGGAGCTCGTTCGTTACAGAAAAAAGAAAAAAATAAGTTGTAAAATTCACGAACAGTTTTGTCTTTGTCAGGAAGTCCTGATCTTGCAGGCAGAATTGAAGGATAGTAGTAAAAAATATCCAATACAGACAGAGATTTGTGAGACAGCGATGAGAGCATTGCAACTGACAAAACCTGCGTTTAATATAGAACATCAATGGAAGAACGAGCTTTATACGACAGCGGAAACAGAGCTGATACTTGCGCTGGTTCAATATGGAGATTATCAAAAGACAAATATTGAGGTAGAGTATATATTGTCAGATTTGTTTCATCATTTAGAATATTATGATACAGATCGCAGAAGACAGAGCTTGGGGAATCAGCTTTTGATGGAATTAATCAGACTTGCACAGTTATTGCAGGATCAGGATAAGGTATTGGCGTATATTGACAAGGGTATCAATTATGTTGCGCAGAGCAGGGAAATTGCAGGACTGGATCGGTTTCGTTTTCTCAGAGCACAGTCATTGTTGATACGATATGGAACAGATGTGCGAAAGGACCGCATGAAAAAACGAGAGATTCAAGAGGAATGCCTGATGGCGTATAGCATATGCAGTGTATTTGGTGATTTGCAGCAAATGCATCAGATAGAACAATTTTGCAAGGAGGAACTGGAATGGCAAATTACAAAGCTGGAGATGTGATTCGTCTGACGAGGAATGCAGTTGGCTTGACACAGGAGGAACTGAGCGATGGTATCTGTTCTGTGGAAACGTTGTCTCGGATCGAGAACAACAGACATAAGATTAAAAGGGACATCTATAGAAGGTTGATGGAAAGGCTGGAACGGGGTATTCACGACAACTGTGCAGTATGCATGGGCAATGATATGTCCTTGTTAGAGGAGTACATCTTATTGGAGGATACTCTGTCGAAGCGGGAATACGATATTTCGAAACAATATTTGGCACATATTTGTGAGAGGATATCAGACTCCGTGGTGGACAGACAGTACTTGAAACGGGTTCGTGCTTTGGTGGACTATGAGCTGGGAGAGATCAGCGCACAGGTATTTATAAAGCAGCTACAGGAAGCTATGGAGATGACGATTCCAGCTTATGAAAGTTATCTGTGGGGAGATCAGCGTGGCAAGATTTATCCATACAGAGAGCAGGAGATTTTGATATTGATGGGAATGGGGATTGCATATTATGATGTAGGCGAGTTGGATAAAGATATTATTATCTATGAGATGATTATACGAAGTCTGGATGCCGGATATATGGATGAGAAAAACGCTGCGGAGCTGAAACTTATCAATCTGGCAAATTTAGCAAGACCGCTTGGCAAACTGGGACGATATGAGGAAGCATTGGCAAAAGCTGAGGAAGGGTTGAATATGGCAATCAGCCGTGGATATGCACATGGGTTGGTGGAACTTATGATGGGAGTAGCAGTGAATAGATTGAAACTTGCCAAAAGGAAAGAATCTGACGAAAGGGAAAAAGAATTAATGAATTCAAAAAAAATGATGCGACAAGCATATTATATTGCCGTCGCAAGAAAAGATATACACATGTTAAAACTAATCAAACAAAATATTAAATATTTTTTTGATGAGGAGATATAATAGAGTGATTTCGTATTCCAGAGGACAGTTCGTTTTCACTACAACGGCTGTACTGTGGATTTATGGTTAAAATTACAAGTACCATTATATAAACGATACTTTTTTTGATAAATTTCTTTTGGCGTTTCATTAGAAATACCACCTGAAATACATTAATTGTTCATCATACCATAGAAATTTATCATTCACCATGTCAAAATTGGAAAAAATTATTTTCTGGTTTTGGCATGGTAAAATTTTGTCGAAAAGTGTTATATTAAGAGATAAATGACAGACATGAAAGTGCTCATAGAAGAATGAGGAGATGATGAAAATGAAAACACAATCACGGGTTAAATATAAACAGCTTGTAAAGTTGTTTGAGAATATGCGTCAGAAGCAGATCAGGCTTTTGCTGTTATGTATTCTGGCAGATGGATTAAATCTTTATATGCTCTTTCAGATACAGGAATTTGTCAATCTGGTGACAGGAAGAGAGAGTTTTGAGAAAGTATTGCAGGTTTTTCTTCGGATTGTGTTAATTGGGTTATTGTTTCTGATAGCACAAATTATTCAGGCAAATGAATGGCAGGTGTTTCGGCATTCCGTTATCAATCAGATGCGGACAATGATGTATCGCAGGCTACTGACTTGGAAAGCAGCTTTTTTTGACAAACGGACAACAGGTGATATCGTATCATCGGTCATGGAAGATGGCTCTATGATTGCGCAGAATGCAGGAATCAGTATTTTGATGCTGATACTCAATCTTTTTAAATTGATTGTAGTAGCGGGTGTTTTGCTTTACGAAAATATGGTGATGGGACTGGCTGCGATCATTATATGCACAGCTTATTTTTTTGTAAATAATCAGATTAATAAAACGACGAGGGAGCGCTATCAGGAATTTTCGCAGGAGGAAGCAGATTTGACACAGCATGTTTCAGAGGATACGAAAGCAGTGCTGGAGATTAAAACGTTGAATGAGAAGGCATATTTTAACCAGAAATTTGAGAATCATGTGTGGGAGCGCTATTTTAAGGCAGTGAAAAAAGTAATCCATATTGATACTTGTTCTACTGCGGCGATCAGTGTTATTTGTGCGCTGTTTCCGTTATTGATGGTACTTATGGGGGGAATCTTTCTCTATCATGGGGAGATTACAGTTGGAACAATTATATTATTTTATACCTATTCACAGGAAATGATTGAACCGCTGCGCAATCTTGCTGATTTTTATCGAGGCAGGCAGAAGGCGCTTGGCTCTGCGGAACGTATTTATGACTATCTTTTTACGGATGAAAATGAAGGAAAAACGTCATTAGATATAGAAGGAACGATTGATTTATCAATTGATATCAACAGATTTGCATGGGCGGACAAGACGATTTTGCAGGATATTCATGAGACATATCAGGCAGGGGACTGTATTTTTGTCAAGGGGGACAGCGGCACTGGAAAGACAACACTTTTGAGGCTGATTTGTGGTTTTTATCCCATACAAGATGGTGCGATCTGTATTAACAGAAAAGCGGTTGACAGGATACGGGAGGAGAGTCTGTTTGAAGTAGTTAAAATATTATTTCAGGAGCCGGTTATTCTGGAAGGGACGCTGCGTGAAAATATTGTGCTTGGGGAAGACTATTCCGATGACGAGATTATGACGGTATTGGAGCGTGTTCAACTAAAGGAATTGGCTATCGAAAGAGGTCTTGGTTACCTCATTACAGAGGCGGGAAAAAATTTGTCAGGAGGTCAAAAACAGCGGCTTGCACTGGCAAGAATACTGATTCGCAGACCAAAGATTTTGATTATGGATGAGGCTACAAATGGTCTGGACGCCGACACAGAGGAACTTGTGATAAAGAGCATTAAAAAGTATATCGAAGAGAGCAGCAGTATACTGATTGTAACCTCACATAAGGAAGCTTTGCAGCGCATTTGCAACAAGACGATTGTTTTGCAACATGTATCGTAAGGAAGTAATAAGACGCAAAAGGAGTACGATAAAAGATGAAATCTATACTTCAATCCTACAAAGGAATGTTCAGAAAAAAATATGTAAAAATCTACCTGTTATACATGCTCTTTTTTATGGTGGACGGTCCAGTGCAGAATATGCTGCCAGTGCTCTTGGAGGAGAAGGGGCAGCCGGCGCGCTATTATGGCTATCTGCTCGCGCTGATCAATGCCTGCTGCGTAGTCGTGCCGGGGCTGGTCAGTATCTTGTCTGTAAAGTATAATGCCTATCGGGTGGCAGCGGTTGCAATGATTGCCGCCATTGTAACGGGCTGTATGGCTTTTGGCGTGAACCAGACGTATCTGCTGATTGCAGTTCTGGTGGTGCTTGCCTGTGCGCGCACAGGATTTAACTATTCGCTTGGAAATGATATCAACTATGAGATTGAGGACGAGCACCGGGGAAAATACTTTGCAGTGCGGGATTTATTCTTGTATGGAGGAATTTCTCTGGGGTTGTTTCTGGGCGGACTGTTCGTAAAGCGCGCCGGTGTCAGCGGAATGTATGCGGCTGCAGGGCTGCTGTATGTACTGCCGCTGGTCATGTTGCTGATAGTGCGATGGGAGTGTGGTGCTGGCAAGGACGGACAGAAAACAGACAGCGATGCCGAGGAGGAGGCAGAAGAACGGGTATCGTGGCGTGTTTTTCGCAGGATTGCGGGTGATAAAAAGTTCTGGTCTTACATGATTGTAAAGTTTTTTGCCAATATCTATGGTGTTGCGATGGAGTATCTGCCGCTGTATGCTTTGACAATCGGCATATCGGTGTCAAATGTGATGTCGATCTTTTCGTTTATGACACTGTTTAATGCGGTCGGGGCGCTCTTTGTCAGCCATATGGGGGACTTGAAGGGCAGGAAGTGGTTCTATGTCTTTGATATTGGTTTTGATGCACTACCGGCAATGATTTTTCTGCTGTCGCAGAATGTGCCTCTTTTTGTGTTTGGCATTATCCTCTCGATGGTGAAAGATGTGTTTGCGTCAGTATCCTTTGCTTATTTTTATGATGTTTTTGACGACCACAACGGAACAATCATTCTGGGCATCGTCGAGTCCTTCAGCAGCGCTGTCGGGATTATCATGCCTGTGGTGATTGGTTGGGTGTGGGAGGTTTCGCCGCAGCTTGTGTTTGGCATCGGTGCTGTGGGCTGTCTTTTGTCCGCAGGGGTCGCCGCGGTATTTCTTCCAAATAAAAAGTCGTCAGCCTAAGCGCTGGACTTGTTGGACTTGTTTTGATAGTTTGATAATCTTCTGGAAAATACTGTTGACAAACATGAAATGGTTCTGTATAATAAATGAATGTGTGGATAGAGGTAAGTTTCTATCATATGGGAGTCTACAATGTTAGTGAATTTGACAGATGTATTTACAAATGAAGGACAAGTGCAGGAACAGACAGTATCTTATGATGCAGATATGTTTACTAGTCAGTCAGGAACTTTTTCAATCAAGGAGAGTAGTCCTGTTGCACTGAGGCTTTCGAATATAGGGCAGTCAAAAGCATTGGTTCAGGGAACTGCAAAGCTCACGTTTGCGCTTGCCTGTGACAGATGTCTGCAAGATGTTGATTATACATTTGATTTATCCTTTGACACAGTTGTCATCTCGCCGGATTATACAGGGGAGGACGCAGCGGAAGAAGCTGCATCAGAGCTGATGGAAGGGTATCACTTAAATGTGGATGAATTAATCAAAAATGAATTGCTGTTAAACTGGCCGATGAAGATTTTGTGCAGGGAGGACTGCAAAGGAATCTGTAAAAGCTGCGGCAAGAACCTGAATGATGGGGAGTGCGGCTGTGATGATTTCGTGCCTGACCCTAGAATGGCAGCAATTAAGGATTTGTTTGATGCGAATAAGGAGGTGTAACGATGTCTATATGTCCAAAAAATAAATCTTCTAAGGGAAGAAGAGATAAGAGAAGAGCAAACTGGAAAATGAGCGCACCTACATTAGTAAAGTGCAGCAAGTGCGGCGCTTTGATGATGCCTCATAGAGTATGCAAGGCTTGCGGCTCTTATAACAAAAAAGAGATCATTGCAGTTGATTAATGATGACAGATGAGATAAGGATGGAAGAGCAGATCATGACTCGGCCGTCCTTATTTTTTTCCCTTGATTTTTGGCAGGAGGTCTAGTATATTTATATAATATGGAGGATTATGGCAATGGAAGAAATGACCAATGTAGCAGTGGACGCTATGGGGGGCGATCATGCCCCGGCAGAAATCGTAAAGGGTGTTGTGGAGGCAGTCAACGAAAACAGCAGGATAAAGGTATATTTGACTGGCAGACAGGAAGAAATCAAAAAAGAGCTGGTACAATATACATACCATAAAGAACAGATCGAGCTTGTAAACGCTTCGGAGGTGATTGAAACAGCGGAACCGCCGGTGATGGCAATCCGAAAGAAAAAAGACTCGTCGATTGTGGTTGCGCTCAATCTGGTGAAGAGCGGCGTCTGTGACGCGTTTGTCTCGGCAGGCAGCTCCGGTGCAGTGCTCGTCGGCGGACAGCTCATTGTGGGCAGGATTAAAGGCATCGAGCGCGCGCCGCTTGCACCGCTGATTCCGACAGAGAAAGGATGTTCTCTTTTGATTGACTGCGGTGCGAATGTAGATGCCCGATCTTCTCATCTGGTGCAGTTTGCAAAGATGGGGTCGGTGTACATGGAGAGCGTGGTGGGCATTCCCAATCCAAAAGTAGCAATCGTCAATATCGGGGCGGAGGAGGAGAAAGGAAATGCGCTGGTAAAAGAGACATTTCCGCTGTTAAAAAACTGTCCAGAGATCAATTTTATCGGAAGCATCGAAGCGCGGGATATTCCGGCGGGCTATGCAGATGTGATTGTGTGCGAGGCGTTTGCCGGAAACATTATCTTAAAATTGTATGAGGGCGTTGGCGCGACGCTGATCAAGAAGGTGAAGGCGGGCATGATGACATCGCTCAGGAGTAAAATCGGTGCATTGCTGGTGAAGCCTGCGCTCAAAGAAACGTTAAAAACATTCAGCGTGGAAGAGTACGGCGGCGCACCACTGCTGGGTTTAAATGGTTTAGTGGTTAAGACACACGGCAGTTCGAAAGCGGTGGAGATTAAAAATTCCATTCTTCAATGTGTGACCTTTAAAGAGCAGCAAATCAATCAAAAGATAAAGGAAAAAGTGATATTAAAGGATGAATAGGGAAGGACCTGATACAATGGAATTTGAAGCGTTGAAGAAAGTTGCGGCGACTGTTTTGGGCATGGATCCGGAGGAGATTGAGATGGACATGACTTTTCTTACAGACTTAGGGGCTGATTCACTGGATTTGTATCAAATATTTATGGGTGTGGAGGAGGAGACGGGGCTTCATATACCGACAGAAGGTTTGGACAAGCTCACGACAGTGCGGGAGGCTGTCGAGTGGATTGAGAGAGCGGGAAAACTCTGAGAAAAGGAGTAGGAAAAGAATGCGAAATATGAAGGAAGCCCTGCATGAGTTACAGGGTAAAATCGGGTATCAGTTTCAGGATGAAACACTGTTAAAGCAGGCGCTGACACACAGTTCTTTTGCGAATGAACAAAAGATTAACAAACTGAATAACTACGAGAGACTGGAATTTTTAGGAGATGCAGTCCTTGAACTTGTGTCTAGTGAATTTCTGTACAATGAAAATGAGGACATGCCGGAGGGGCAGCTGACAAGGCTGCGCGCATCTATGGTGTGTGAGCCGGCGCTTGCCTACTGCGCGCGGGATATTCAGCTCAATACCTATATTCTGCTTGGCAAGGGGGAGGAGTCAACCGGCGGGAGAAAGCGGGATTCGATCACGTCCGATGTGATGGAGGCCGTGATTGGCGCGATTTTTATTGACGGCGGTATAGAAAACGCCAAAAAGTTTATCTACCGCTTTGTGCTTTCGGACTTGGAGGATAAGATTCTGTTCATGGACAGCAAGACACTTTTGCAGGAGGAGATACAGAAGAAGAACACATCACAGCTTCGGTATGAGCTGGTGGGCGAGGAAGGACCAGACCATGACAAACAGTTCAGCGTGGAGGCGTATCTGGACGAACATCTGATTGGCTCCGGTGTGGGCAGGACGAAAAAGGCAGCAGAACAGCAGGCTGCATATGAGGCACTCAAAAAATTGAAGGGCAGAAAATAAAGAATGTATCTAAAAAGTATTGAAGTACAGGGATTTAAGTCATTTGCGAATAAGATTGTGTTTCAGTTTCATCAAGGGATTACGGGTATCGTAGGACCGAATGGCTCTGGCAAGAGCAATGTGGCAGATGCAGTCCGGTGGGTGCTGGGAGAACAGCGCATCAAACAGCTTCGGGGGGAATCCATGCAGGATGTCATCTTTTCCGGTACAGAGCTGCGAAAGCCGCTGGGGTATGCATTTGTGGGCATCACGTTCGACAATTCAGACCACAAGCTTGCAATCGAGTATGAGGAAGTGACCGTGGCGAGGCGTTTATATCGTTCAGGCGAAAGTGAGTATTCCATCAATGGAACTCCCTGTCGATTGAAGGATGTAAATGAACTTTTTTATGACACAGGTATCGGCAAAGAGGGATATTCGATTATCGGGCAGGGCCAGATTGAAAAAATCCTGAGCGGTAAGCCGGAGGAGAAGCGTGAGCTTTTTGATGAGGCGGCAGGGATTGTCAAATTCAAGAAGCGCAAGGCTACAGCACAGAAAAAGCTGGAGGACGAGAAGAACAATCTGGTGCGCGTGACAGATATTTTAAGCGAGCTGGAAAAGCAGGTAGCACCTTTGGAAAAGCAGTCTGAGAAGGCAAAGGTATACCTTAGAAAAAAAGAAGAACTCAAGGAGCTGGATGTGAATGTCTTTTTATTGGAAAATAAAAAGCTGACACAACAACTAGAGGAGCTGGAAGGCAAGTGTGCCATTGCACAGGAGGATTACGATAATACTACAAGGCAGTATGACAGAGTGAAGGTTGAGTATGATGAGGTTCAGGCGCGCATCGAAGCGTTGGAGCAGGAAATCGAAGCCACCAGAACGACGCTGACAGATGCGAGTGTGACGCGGGGCAGGCTTGAGGGCGAGATCAATGTATTAAAAGAACAGATTAAGGGCGCGAAAGGAAATGAACAGCATTTCCGGGAGAGAATCACAGCCATCAACGAACAGATCGCACTCCGGGAAGGCGAGCGGGCGAAAATCATTGAGAGCAAGACCGCGTTAGATGAAAAGGTAGCTTCGCTGGAAAAAGGGCGCAGCGAGGCGAAGGCAGCGCTCTCAGAGGTACAGGTGCGCATCGAAGCGCTGAATCATAAAATCGAAGAGGATAAGAATCAAATTATTACGATGCTGGGCGAGCGGGCGACCATCAAATCAAAGATGAGCAGCTTTGACACGATGATGGAGCAGCTCCGAATCAGAAAGGCAGAGTTAAATTCACGCTTGCTGCGCGCCCGGAGTGATGAGGCAGAGCGCGACGCCGAGATCCAGTCGCTTCAGGAGGCGTTTCAGCGCATCACAGACGAGATTTCTGAAACGGCTGCACATCTGGCACAGATGGAGGAGCACAACAAGACATTTCGGGACAGGCTGCGCCAGAAAGACGAGGAAATCAAGGAAAGCCAAGGCGCATACCAGCGGTATAAATCACAACTGGATACAATCTCAAATCTCACAGAGCGGTATGAGGGCTATGGAAACAGTATACAGAAGGTCATGGAGCAGCGAGAGCACCATAAAGGAATTATCGGTGTTGTCGCAGATATTATCAAGGTAGATAAAGAGTACGAGACGGCGATTGAGACAGCGCTCGGCGGGAGTATACAGAATATTGTGACGGAGAACGAGGAGACTGCCAAGACCATGATTGGTTTTCTGAAAAAAAACCGTTTTGGACGCGCTACGTTTCTGCCGCTCACCAGCATAACGAAACCGCAGGAGTTCAAGCTGTCCGACGCCTTGAAGGAGAAGGGCGTCATCGGGCTTGCGGACACGCTGGTGCGGACTGATGCAAGATACAGAAATGTGGCAAAGACCATGCTTGGCAGGATTGTCGTGGTGGACAACGTGGACAATGCAGTCAAAATAGCCAAAAAGTACAATTACAGTATCCGCATGGTGACATTGGAGGGAGAGCTGCTTGTGCCGGGCGGTGCGATCAGCGGAGGCGCTTTTAAAAGTAATTCCAACCTCTTAGGGCGCAGAAGAGAGCTAGAAGAGCTGGAACAAAAGTTAAAGTCTGCAAAGAAAAAGTTAGAGGAAGCGACCATTGCCATTGAAAATATCAAAGTGGAGCGCAACAGTGTCCGGCGCAGCATTGAGGAAGAGAAGGAGGCTTTGCAGGCGTTATATATCAGACAAAATACTGCCAGACTGAATGTTGTGAGCGCGGAGGAGCGCAAAAACGAGGCAGAGCAGGGCTTTGGGGACTTGATACAAGAACAGCAGGACATCGAGCGCAAAGTGCATGAAATCAATGCAGATAAGGAAAAAACACGCCATGATTTAAAGGCGTCAGAGGAAAACGAAAAGCTGCTCGAGCAGGGCATTGCGGCGAACCAGAAGGAGCTGGAAACCTACCGGCTAGAGGAGTCTGGCAAGACTGGAAAAGTCGGGGAATGGGATGTTGAGTATGAGAAGCTGCTACAGAAACAGGAGTTTGAACAGACAAATCTAAACCGCATTGAGGGTGAGCTGGTGCGCAGCCGGGAAGAGCTGTGCGAGGTACAGACCAGTCTCGACAGTTGTCTGGCAGACCTTCAGAACCGGCAGCAGAATATCGAAGAAATAAAAAAGACCATCACCGCGTCGCATGACACACAGTCTGACGCGGAACGTACATTGAAAGAAAAGCAGCAGACAAAGGATGAGTTATCCAAGCAGCAGAAAAATTTCTTCAAGACCAGAGAGGAAATTTCCGAGCGGAAAAATGCGCTGGATAAGGAGGTATACCGTCTCAATTCCCAGAGAGAAAAGCTGGAGGATACAATCGAAAACCAAATTAATTATATGTGGAACGAGTACGAGATTACACTAAACAATGCAGCCTCCATGAGAAATGAGGCGTTGAAGGATATCTCTGAGATGAAAAAGCAGATCACCGCCATCAAGGACGCCATCAAAAAACTCGGTGACGTGAATGTCAATGCCATTGAGGACTATAAGGTGCTCATGGAACGCTATACGTTCATGAAAAACCAGCATGATGACTTGATCGAGGCGGAAAAGACGCTCGAGGGCATTATTGAAGAGCTTGACACCGCGATGCGCAGGCAGTTTGCCGAGAAGTTTGAGGAGATCAAACGGGAGTTTGACAAGGTGTTCAAAGAGCTTTTTGGCGGCGGCAAGGGAACTTTGCAGTTGATCGAGGAGGAGGATATCCTTGAGGCTGGCGTGCGCATCATCGCACAGCCGCCCGGAAAAAAACTGCAAAATATGATGCAGCTTTCCGGCGGGGAGAAGTCGTTTACCGCAATCGCCCTGCTGTTTGCAATCCAGAACTTAAAGCCGTCGCCGTTTTGCCTGCTCGACGAGATTGAGGCAGCGCTGGACGAGGGAAATGTCAGCAGATTTGCAAAGTACCTGAACAAGCTGACCAAGAGCACGCAGTTTATCGTCATCACACACAGGCGCGGCACGATGGAACAGGCAGACAGGCTCTATGGTATCACAATGCAGGAGAAAGGCGTTTCCACGCTTGTGAGTGTCAATCTGGTGGACAGTGAAGTGGAGAGCTGGAGTCAGGAGGAAGCAAAGAAAGAATAAAAAATCCTTGCATTTTCCCAGATTTTGTGGTACATTACTACTGTTGCGAAGAAAGAGATGGTCCTCTGGTACGAGTCATACTAGAGTATGATGCAGGCAACTACAAAGTATAGCCGTAGTTGCGATCGGGAAGTATTAAGAACGTCGAAAAAATAAGGAGGCAAATCAAATGAACGAAATTATCAGAGAAATTGAGAAGGAACAGTTAAAGGCAAATGTTGACAGCTTTAAGGTTGGAGATACCGTGAGGGTGCATGGTAAGATCAAAGAGGGAAACCGCGAGAGAATCCAGATCTTTGAGGGGACAGTTTTGAAGCTTCAGGGCGGCAGCAATAGAGAAACCTTTACAGTCAGAAAGATTTCAAACGGTGTCGGCGTTGAAAAGACATGGCCGTTACATTCACCAAATGTAGAAAAGGTAGAAGTTGTCAGAGCAGGTAAGGTAAGACGTGCGAAGCTGAACTACCTGAGAGACCGTGTTGGTAAGAAGGCTAAGGTGAAAGAGCTGGTGAAATAATTAGTTTGATTTACAGTTGCTGGAACGAAGAAAACAGTAACATGTGGCGGAGCTTGGGGACAGGCTCCGTTATTTTTTGACTTGCAATCATGATACAGATTGAGTATAATTATTGTTGTATCGTATACATACATTGCAAAGGACAGAATGAATGGCAAGACGAAAGGGATTAACGTTTTATCAGAAGAAGAAAAAATTGAATATTGTTGTGGTCAAGGAAATTCTAAGCTGGATTTTCTGGATTTTTGCCTCAATATTACTGGCAGTCGTGACGGTTTTCTGTGTGGGAATGAAAACAAGCGTGATTGGTCCCTCTATGGAGCCGAGTTTGTATAATGGTCAGGAGATTTTTTTGAACAGGCTGATCTACAAGGTGGCATCGCCGCGCGAGGGAGACGTCATCGTCTTTCTTCCCAACGGCAATGAGAAATCCCACTATTATGTCAAACGTGTGGTGGGTGTTCCCGGTGATACGCTGTACATAAAAAATGGTATTTTATATGTCAATGACGAGGCGGTAGAGCAGTATTTTAACGACAGAATTGTCGAGCCGGGCTTGCTGGAGAGCGAGGTCATGCTGGAGGAGGACGAATATTTTGTGATTGGTGATAATTGTAACAACAGTGAGGACAGCCGTTCCGCCAATATCGGGACAGTCAAGAAGAGTTATATTATAGGAAAGGCATGGATGAAACTGGCTTCTGGCAGCAGTGAAATGGGACTGATTGAATAAAACGAAAGGCATGGCAAAAATATGGCAAATTATCAATGGTATCCGGGGCATATGACCAAGGCAAAACGAATGATGCAGGAGGATATCAAACTTATAGATTTGGTGATCGAGCTGGTGGACGCACGAGTGCCGCTCAGCAGCAGAAACCCGGATATCGACGAGCTGGGCAAAAATAAATCAAGGATTATTCTATTAAATAAATCAGATCTCGCAGATGCGAGAAAGAATAAGCTGTGGATGAATTATTTTTCATCGAAGGGATTTCATGTCTTGGAAATCAATTCCAAGACGGGCGCTGGCGTGAAATCCATACAGGGTGTCGTGCAGGAGGCGTGTAAGGAAAAAATAGAGCGGGACAGGAAACGGGGGATTCTCAACAGACCTGTGCGCGCAATGGTGGTCGGAATACCAAATGTTGGCAAATCTACCTTTATCAATTCATTTGCGGGCAGGGCGTGTGCCAAGACCGGTAACAAACCGGGGGTGACGAAGGGAAAACAGTGGATACGTCTGAATAAAAGTTTAGAACTGCTGGATACCCCGGGTATTTTATGGCCAAAGTTTGAAGATCAGACAGTGGGGCTTCGGCTGGCAATGATTGGCTCTATAAATGATGAGATTATTCATTTGGATGAGCTTGCGTATGAGCTGACTGGTTTTCTGCGCAGGGAGTATCCCGGACTGCTCGAGCAGCGGTATGCGATAGAGATAACCGACGGGCAAGATGCATACGAGACGATCAAGGCAGTCTGCGTCAGCAGGAAGTGTTACCTGAAAGGAGAAGAACTGGATATCATGAAAGCCTCCTCGATGCTTGTGGAGGATTTCAGAAACGGAAGAATAGGGAAAATTACATTGGAGATGCCGGAGGAATGATGGAAACGGAAATAATAGAAACAGAGGAAAACAAAATGAAACACGTATTGAAGGAAATATTGAGTATCAGCATCTACCTGTTGCTGGTGTTCTGTGCTGCGTATCTGATCGTTACCTATGTGGGACAGCGGACGCAGGTGAGCGGGAGCAGTATGGAGACGACGCTGAGTGACGGAGATCATCTGATCGTTGACAAGATTTCGTACCGCTTCGAGGACCCGGAACGGTTTGATATTATCGTATTTCCATATCAATATGACACAGATACGTATTATATCAAGCGAATCATCGGAATGCCCGGCGAGACAGTTCAGATTGATGACAGCGGAAATATTTACGTGGATGGAGAATTATTAGAAGAAGCGTATGGACGCGAAGTCATTCAGAATCCGGGAAGGGCAAACGATCCGATTCTGCTTGGCGATGACGAATATTTTGTGATGGGAGATAACCGGAATAACAGTTCGGACAGCCGCGATCCTTCTGTTGGGAATATCCACCGCAAGGACATCATTGGCAGGGCATTTATCAGAATCTGGCCCTCCTCAAAGTTTGGAATCTTGAAACACCAATAATCCGAAACCAGTATAAAATACAGAAAGGACACATGAGCTTGTGGAAAAAATAACAGGGCAGGATTTTATTAAAAAAGAAAAAAATATACAGGAAATCAAAAATGAATTAAAGGCAGCATGCGAAAGTGAGCTGCCTGTTTTTGTGGAGAGGTACGAAACCGACAAACGGAGCGGTGTGCAGAAGCTTGTGGAAAAGGCAAAGAAAGCGATAGATGCCTTTGACAAGGAAAAACTACGAACAGAAGCCATGAAAAAGTATGAGAAGCAGTACGCTTCTTATGAATATATCTGTGGAATTGATGAGGTCGGCAGAGGACCGCTCGCCGGACCTGTTGTAGCGGGAGCAGTCATACTGCCAAAGGACTGTCAGATTCTATATTTGAATGATTCCAAGCAGTTGAGCGAGAGGAAGCGCGAGGAGCTGTATGACATAATTATGAGGGAAGCCGTGGCAGTGGGAATCGGCATGGTGTCCCATGAACGCATTGATGAGATAAATATTTTACAGGCGACTTATGAGGCGATGCGTCAGGCAATCAGCAAGCTGAGCGTGAAACCAGATCTTTTGTTGAACGATGCGGTCACAATACCAGATGTGCAGATCAGACAGGTTCCGATTATCAAGGGAGATGCAAAGAGTGTGTCGATTGCCGCGGCGAGCATTGTCGCAAAGGTGACAAGAGACCGTCTGATGGTGGAGTATGACAAAAAATATCCAGAATATCATTTTGCGGACAATAAGGGTTATGGCGCAGCGGTACATATCGAGGCATTAAAAACACACGGGGCGTCTCCGATTCACCGCAAGAGTTTTATTAAAAATATTACAGATGGTCAGGAAATGCAGAATTAACAGGGCAGCAGTTTGGCAGAACATGAAACTGCTGCCCGGCAGGAGGGGAAGTTTATGGACAGTGTATTGTCGGGATATTCACAGAACTATAGCGGAACACAAATCGGGCAGGGACAGGGATATACAGGAAATGTAGGCACTACAGGGAGTGCCGCTTCTGGCAGTGCGCAGGGCGTGGACGTGACACAGTTGCAGCCCGGCGATACATTTCAGGGAGAGATTGTCTCTGTCAACGGAGAAGATGTGCAGATACAGCTTGCAAACGGGCAGTATATGGCTGCCAAGCTGGAACGCGATGTGCAGCTTGCGCTCGGGCAGGTCATGAATCTGCAAGTGCAGTCCAACAAGGATAACCGCGTGGTGCTCAAACCAGTATATGATGGCAAAATGCAGATGCTCCGCGTGGGTGAGGCGGCGCTGCGCGCGGCACATATGGCAGTCAATGACAGGACGATGGCACTGGTGTCTACACTGTTGGAAAACGGTATGTCGATCAACAAAAATACGTTGATGCTGTTTAACCGTCTCACGCTGCAAAATCCCAATGCGAGCATGGCAGATTTGATAAAATTAACCAAGTTACAGCTTCCCGTCAACGACAACAGTCTATCCCAGCTACAGCATTATGAAAATATGGAGCATAAGCTGTTAGACGGGATTAGAGAAGCGTCTGACGAGATATTAAAATTATATGATGCGTTGACTGGAACGGCAGCGGGACAGGGAAGCCAGAATGGGGCTGCGCAGGGTATTCTGTCAGGGCAGACAGCACTGACAACTGGCGGAAAATTTATGGAACAGGTGCTTGTGCTGCTCACTGGAGAGGAAGGGCAGACGGGCACAGCACAGGGCAGCGGAAACATAAATGCAAATACAAATACAAATACAGATGCCGCGGTCTCACAGGAAAATCAGGGTGTACAGCATGAGCAGAACAGTGGTTCAGCGCAGCCCAATACAGAAAATGTGATACAGACTCCTATATTGGATAAGTCCCAGCAGCTCACAGAAAATCTTATTGGAAAGAATATGGAAAGCGATGCCGGTGTGAAAGCGAACCCGCAGGAATCCGCTGAGAAAACTGAATTGCAGCAGACAGAGCAGGCGTCCAAACAGGCAGAGACGACAGGAGCTACAGCGGGCAAGGCGCTGGAAACCATTTTAAACCACCTCAAGGGTGAGACACCGCAGGCAATGCCGGGCAAAATCATTTCGTTTATCCGTGGAGGGCTCAAGGAAGGCACGCTTGGGCTAAAGGACGTAAAGCAACTGCTGCTGGACAGTGAGATTGGGAGACAGCTTACAGCGGAACAAAAGGCTGAGATTTTTCGCTCAGAGCCATTTAAGTCCATGCTCAAAAACGGGCTGCAAAAGCAGTGGACCTTGTCGCCGCAAGAGCTGGCACAGGAAGGCAAGGTGGAAGAGTTCTATCAAAAGCTTGCCAGAGAAAGCAGCCAGCTCACACGCATGATGAACGAGGCAATGCAGGCAGGCGGGCAAAATAGCGCAGGGACGCCTGCGCGTGCAATGGCAAACCTCAGTGAGAACGTCGAGTTTATGAATCAGATGAATCAGATGTTCACGTATGTACAGCTTCCGTTAAAGTTTGGCAATTCTCAGGCGCATGGGGATTTGTACGTCTATACCAACAAGAAAAATATGGCGCGCAAGGACGGTATGCTCACGGCATTTCTGCATCTGGATCTGGATTATCTGGGGTCGCTGGATGTGAGTATTTCCCTTCAGACCGAGCGGAATCAGGTCACTACAAAGTTTTATCTCGACGAGGCGTCGATTGCGCTGGTGGAGGAGCATATCGACGAGCTGTCCCAGAGACTGCTGAAAAAAGGATATCAATGCAAAAATATGGTTCTGGAGAAGAATGAGGAAAAAACAGTTCTGGAGCATATGGAGGAGCAGGTGGCAGGCGGCAGCGCAGTTCTTGGATATCGGACTTTTGACACAAGGGCATAAAGAGGGTGTAAAATAGATGGCGGTGGATAAAAATAATAAGGTAAAACAGGCAGTAGCGCTCGAATACGACCCGGCGGACAGCGCGCCCAAAGTGATTGCGATGGGGCGCGGCGCGCTGGCGGAAAAAATTATAGAGCAGGCGAAGCAGGCAAACGTGCCTGTCCACAAAGATGACAAACTGGCAAATACCTTGTCTAAACTGCAAATTGGCGATATGATACCACCAGAGCTCTACGAGGTTGTGGCGGAGATACTAATGTTCGTGGACAGTATGGATAAGATTAAAGCGAAGGTGAGTGCATATCAGGACGGCAGCAAGCCGTAGGGATTGACAGGGAAGGATCAATGAATACGAGGGAAAAGGGCGCGGCATATGAGCAGCTTGCCATCAATTATTTGCAGGACAGGGGTGTAGCGGTATTAGAGCACAATTACAGAAACCGCAGGGGCGAGATTGATATTATTGGAAAAGATGGAGACTACACAGTCTTTATCGAGGTAAAATACCGCAAGGACAGCGCAGCCGGCCAGCCTGCGGAAGCAGTGACTTACGGCAAGCAGCGAAAGATCTGCAAGGTGGCAGACTACTATAGAATGATGCATCAAATGGGAGATTTCACGCCAGTTCGCTACGATGTAGTTGCAATCTGCGGCGCGGAAATCACATGGTATCAAAATGCGTTTGAGCATATTTATTCGTAATACAAAGTTTTTCATCTTGATTTAAGATTCCGCACGGCGGAATCATGGAGGTTCGCATGGAAAAAATTATCAGACATGGAAACCGCGGCACATGCAGGCTTGACTATGACAAAGCACATCGGGAAATGGCATACTTTACTTTCGCAGGATTGGAACAGACGGGGATTGTAGACCACTTTTTCTCGACGCGGTACGGCGGAGTGAGCAGTGATTATCTGTATTCCCTCAATTTTAGTTATGCGCAGGGAGACATTAAAGAACATGTAGATGAGAATTTTAGAAGGGCTGCGGCGCACATGAATATGACCAGCAGCGACATTGTATGCTCTCAGCAGACGCATACCACAAATGTCCGCAAAGTTACGGCGCTCGACAAAGGAAAGGGCGTTGTCTGCGAGCGGGATTACACGGACGTAGATGGTCTGATTACCAATGAAAAAGGAATTATCTTGGCGACCTTTTATGCGGACTGTGTGCCGCTTTTTATCGTGGACCCTGTGCATCAGGCAATCGGACTGTCACATTCAGGCTGGCGCGGCACGGCGGGCAGGATGGGGAAGGTGACATTGGCGCAGATGCACAAGGAGTATGGCACGAAGCCTGAGGAGGTTCGTGTCGCGATCGCGCCGTCAATCTGCCAGCACTGCTACGAGGTAAGTGAGGATGTCGCAGCAGCATTTGAGCAGGCGTTTCAAAAGGACGATGCAAAAGCAGCAGAGTACCTTGCGCGGTATCAGCAGGACTTTACACAGAAAGAGCTTGACGACTGTCTGGTGTATCAGAAGGAAAATGGCAAGTATCAATTAAATTTATGGTATGCTAATTTCAGGGTGTTTCGCGATGCAGGCGTGCCAGATGAAAAGATTGAGGTGACAGATGTGTGTACCTGCTGCAATCCAGAACTGTTGTTTAGCCACAGGGCGAGCAAGGGGCGGCGCGGGAACCTTGGGGCGTTTTTGATGCTCAAAAAATAGACCACAGCGGGGTGAGTGTATGGGGTATTACCTGAATCCAGATAACAAAGGCTTTTGGAAAGCGGTGCGATCAAAGATTTATGTGGATAAGACAGGACTGATCGCCTGTACCAATGAGCTGATCAATACCGAACAGCAATACATCTGTGTCAGCAGACCGAGGCGCTTTGGGAAGTCAATGGCGCTGAAAATGCTTGCCGCCTATTACAGCCGCGGCTGTGATTCAACAAAGTTATTTCAGGGGCGCAAGATAGAAAACGCAGATACCTTTTACGAGCATCTGAATCAATATGATGTGATCTTTCTAAATATGCAGCAGTTTTTGATTGAGGCGGAATCGGAGCCTTTGACAAAGTATTTAGAGCGGGAGGTGCTCAAAGAGTTTTGGCGGGAATACGGTGAAGATCTGAGGGAACCAGCGCTGGGATTGGCGGCTGCACTGAGGAAGATATACGTAGAGACGGGCAGACAGTTTATTCTTTTGATTGACGAGTGGGACTGTGTGATGCGCGAGCGGCAGGAATCCGAAACAATGCAGAAACAGTACCTTGATTTCCTGAGAAATCTTATCAAAGACCAGCCGTATATAGCACTTGCCTATGTAACCGGAATATTGCCTGTAAAAAAGTATGGAGAGCACTCGGCATTGAATATGTTTACGGAGTACTCGATGACAGAACAAGACATCTTTGAGGAATATACGGGATTTACAGAGATGGAAGTGGCAGAATTATGTGAGCGTTTTTCGATGGATTTTCACGAAATCAATAGCTGGTATGACGGCTATAGGTTCACCACGTATCACCACATCTACAATCCGAAATCGGTTGTGGAGGCAATGCGCCGGCATAAATATTTAAATTACTGGACTGCCACGGAGGCATATGATGCATTGAAAATCTATATAGAAATGGATTTTGACGGACTGAGGGCGGATATTGTGCACATGCTTGGCGGCGGCCGTGTCAGGGTGAACACACGCAGCTTTCAGAATGATATGCGCAATTTTAAAATCAAGGACGATGTCTTGACGCTCTTGATTCACTTGGGGTATCTAGGGTATGATGCATTGTCAGCGGAGGCGTTCATTCCAAATAAAGAGATTATCATGGAGTTTGAGAATGCCATGAGTGTCGGCGGCTGGTCAGAGGTTATGAATGTATTAAAGGCATCGGAGAGACTTCTCGAGGACACGCTTCGTTGCGATGAGAAAAGTGTAGCAAAAGCACTGGACAAGGCGCATACAGAAGCTGCTTCGATCTTGACCTACAATGATGAAAATTCTCTTGCATGTGCGATCGGACTTGCGTACTACAGTGCGAGAAAGGATTATAAGCTCATACGGGAGCTTCCCGCTGGAAAGGGATTTGCGGATATTGTTTTTCTGCCGCAGCCCCGTACTGCGAAGCCGGCGTTTGTAGTGGAATTAAAATATCAAAAAACAGCTCAGACAGCAATACACCAGATTCGAGACAGAAATTATGTACAGGCACTTGAAGGTTATGTGGGTGACATACTGCTTGTGGGAATCAATTACAATAAGGATTGTCCCAACAAACCGCATAGCTGTGTGATTGAGCGGACAAAAAAGGAATCAAAGCCACTTCCATAAGTTGTGAAGTGGTTTTTATTTTTATTGACATTTTATATATTTTTCTGCAGGAATGTGTTATGATATTTATTAGATTTGATGAAATACGACAAGTTTACAGCTAAACAAATCTTTAGAAATATGATTTGTATGAAATTATATTGATTCATGAAAAGGGGAGCGATTCAAAAGATGAGCACAGAAAATCATATCAGACCATACATGCATCATGCGAAATATTATGAGACAGACCAGATGGGGATTGTCCACCATTCCAACTATATCCGTTGGATGGAGGAGGCGCGGATGGACGCTATGAGCCAGTTTGGGATTTCCTACTGCGATATGGAGAAAAAAGGGATTATCAGTCCCGTTGTCTCCGTAAGCTGTCAATATAAAAGCATGGTGCATTTTGATGATACTGTTCAGATTCAGGTCAAAGTGGTGAAGTATAACGGGGTGAGGCTTGATTTGGAATATGAGGTGACAGACAGCAGCACGGGAGAGCTTCGCACGCAAGGGAAAAGCACACATTGTTTTTTGGACAGTGACGGGCATGTCATTTCGTTAAAACACGACAATCCTGAGATAGATGTATGTTTTCGAAAGATGATGCAATGAAAAGGAGGAGAATGTGATGGATGTAAAACCAGTATATGAGCTGCGTGAGCGTCTACGTGCAGCCATGCTCGCAGGGGTCAATCTATTGTCGGAAGATTTTCGTCTGCGGCGTGCTCTGGAGGCATTGAAACCATTGGAGGCAGCTTCGCCAGTCTTTGCAAAAGCAGGGCAGTTGACGGCACAGCTTTTGTCGCCGGATTGTCCATGTCCACAGTTTGCACTGCTCGAGGCAGTCACACTGCTCGACGCAGTGATCTGTACTTTGGCGGCAGTGGAGGTGGAAGGGAATGTCGAGGCGGCTGGACTCGCGAGTGCTGCCGGACATCTGGGGAGTGTGATGGTTCCTGCACCCTGTTCACTGGTAAAGGAATTGATCGAAGCACTGACCACCAGCGGCAGCGGTCACTATGCATATGTGGAGAATCTGTACGAAACAAAGTCTTGGATTTTTAAAGATTACCGTGTGAAACATGCGATGGTCAAGGCACTTGGCGCCTCTTATACAGAGCTTGCCGGGCTGGTACAGACGATGCTGTTTGGCGAGGATGAGTCGATTGTTCCTTTATTAAAAAAGGATTTTAATCCAAAGGGCAGAATAGAAATGATGCGCAGATTACAACTGATCGGGAGCATTGCCGGGGCAAAAGAGAACGATTTTTACCGCGAAATGCTTCCAGATGCCACGAAGGATATTCGTCTGGAACTGCTCCGCCTGCTGCGTCTGGACCAGTCCAATATCGAACTGCTGCTGCAACTGGCACAGACAGAAAAGGGCAAAAATAAAGAGATGGCACTTGAGTCACTGGGGTGTATGGACGACGACAGAGTGGTTGTCATTTATGAGAAAATGGCGAAGAAAGGGCTCTCAACCGTATGCAGATGTCTGCTGACATCGACGACAAAGAGTGCGTCAAAGCTGATTGCCCGGCTGTGTATGGAGCTGCTTGCGAAGGTACTGGCATCGAAGGACGAGCTGAGGCGGTCGGACAATGAGATCTGTGCCAAATGTAACTGTGATGATGAGAACAAATGCCCGCTCAAAAATACCCTGAAATATGAGTTTTGTCAATGCGTGGAGGCGCTGATCGGCAAGAGCGGCGATGAAGTGATTGCATGTTATCAGGAGCTGCTTGCACATCAGGAAGAGCTCAAAGTCATCAGCAAAGATATGAATTATGATGTCATCACAACCGGATATAAGAGCTGGAATGACAAGAAGAAGCGTCCGTGGGATCAGGTGATCGGTATGCATCTGGCAAGCTCGTTTGTCCTGAATGACGCACCACAAATAGCGGATTTTATCATGGCGCAGGCAAAGGAGAATGTCTACTTTCTGACAGCGGCGTCACTGGTGAAGCTGTGCCGCGATGAACACTGTACAGAATGGTTTGATGCACAGTTAAGTGATGGCGTCTATGCGAAAGCTGATGTGAATAAACTGACTGCAATCAAAGCTGCATTGCAGTATATCCAGTGGGACGCGTCGCGGCATGCGTATGTTGCGACTGGTCACACACAGGGAAGTGATGAGGAGGTAAAGCGCACAATAGATATTCCCGGACACAGAGCCATCTTAGACTGGATGATGCAGGCAGGATGGGACGAGCTGGTTTACCAATGGACAAACAAAGACGACCCGGCGGAATGTGCTAAGGTGGGAGAATGGTTTTATGACAGATGTCTTGCGATTGGGCGGCATGGCGGAACACCCGCATCCTCAATGCTGTATTCCTATCTGGAATATATGCAGAGCTGCGGATGGAAAAAATGCAAGGGGCTTTCGAGCGTCTTTGCGTTGGTTCTTGGCAATATCATCGCCAGAGAACCGTGGCAGATACGCGCCTTTTTCCAGAGGCTTCCGGGCGACATGGAGGCAGTGCTGGCAGAACTTGACGAATTTATCAAGCTGGCGGAGGAGCAGACGATCAAGGGCATGACCGCGGAGGTGGCAGAGTACAGCAAAAAGCTGAGGAAGCAGTTGTAGGCTTATCATATTATTTTATAGAGGAAAGGAATCGAAATCACATGAGAGAGATCAATGAACAACAAATCTTAGCGCTGGCGCCGAACGCTGCGGCAGCTTCAAACGGCAAAAAGATATCACAGAAAGGCGGCTTTGTGAAATTAGAGCAGTCGCAGGATGATACATTCTATATGGGCGAGTGCACAGGCAGCGGCAAGAGCAACTATATCACATCGGCAGACTACATAGATGAAAATAATCCCGTGTTTCGCTGTTCCTGCCCCAGCAGGCAGTTTCCGTGCAAGCACAGTCTGGCACTGATGTATGAGATGCTTGCGAAAAAGACCTTTGACATCTGCGAAATCCCGGAGGATATCCAGAAAAAGCGCGAGAAGAAGCAGGCAAAGGAAAACAAGGCAGCCGAGGTGGCAAAACCAGAGAGCGAGATGACCGAGGAGGAAAAGAAAAAGGCCGAGAAGAAAAAAGCTTCCGCCGCAAAGACGGCGAAGAATGCAAGAGTGAAGAAGCTCAAAACACAGCTAGAGGGGCTGGACCTCGTCGAAAAGGTAGTCAATGACCTGATGTCTGCGGGGCTTGGCACGATTGGCGGCGCTTCGCTCAAGACGTATCAGCAGCTTGCAAAGCAGATGGGCGACTATTATCTGCCGGGACCGCAGCGGCTGTGCAGCCAGCTTTTGATCGAGATCACTGCATTTCAGAAAGATCAGGATGAGTCTCATTACGATGCGGCGATCAGCGTACTGGAAAAGCTGTGGACACTGATCAAAAAGTCACGCCAATATTTGAATGAGAAGTTAGAGAAGGATGATGTGACGCTTGAGGACACCGTTTTATATGAAGAGCTGGGCGGTATCTGGAAGCTGTCGGAGTTAGAGGAGCTGGGCAAGAGCAAAAAGGATGCAAATCTGATGCAGCTTTCATTCTGGGTGACATATGACGAGGCGAGAAAAGAGTACATCGACACAGGCTGCTGGGCAGATCTGGACACAGGCGAGGTCTATATGAACTACAATTACCGCCCTTTAAAATCACTCAAATACGTCAAGCAGGAGGATACGGTCTTTGGCGTTGCGAAGGTTCCGAGTGCCGTCTTTTATCCGGGCGACGGCAATGTCCGCGTGAGATGGGACGGTGCCCAGATCCGAGAGTACGAAAAATCAGATTATGAAGCAGTTTTTGAACATGCAGTGACCTCTGTCAAGCAGGAGGCAAAGGCTGTCAAAAATTTCCTCAAAAATGCAATGACACAACCCATGATGGTGAAGCTTCTCGCCTTTAACCAGATTGGAAAAATAGGGGAAGATTTTGTGCTGGTGGACAAGAACAATGACACAATCCTGCTGGGCGATATGCCAGAGCTGGAGGAGACAATCGTGCGCCTTTCCATGCTGCCGAGTGCCTCTCTGCTTGAAAATCAGGTACTTTTGGGTGCATTTTACTACAATAAAGAGAACCGCAGACTCATGGTACAGCCGCTCAGCATCGTTACACATGATGCGGTGGTGCGGCTGCTGTATTGATATAGCAGTAGTTATTCAAATAACAATTATTGAATTGTTGTGCAAACAAGGATTTGTGAGAAATGGGGAAAACTTTAGCAAGGGATGTACAAGTATTATTAAAAATACTGACGTATATGGATAAAATAAAAAGTGCATTAAAAAGATATCAATGCAAAACTTCATTCGAATTTGCATTGAATGAGGATTGCATGGATATTTGTTCATTTTGTATACTGCAAATTGATAGTTTGAGCAGGCAGCTTACAACAGATTCTTATCAGGTATTAAATTTTATCAGTACAGGAAATTTAGTTCCTGTACGCAATATGATTGCACATGATTATATAAAACTAAACAGACAAGTTTTGTTTTCTTTTGTGCAGGATTGTATTCAAAATGGAAGTTATGATCAGGTCAAGAATAGGATAAAATATTGTCAGGAACATAAAAATGCCAATGAATAGGAGGTATTATTTTATGCTGTCAATGAAGGAGATTGACTGTGTATTCAAGGCATTGATGCAGTTAAACTTAGGATATAGGCTTGGATATGCAGGCTCTTATGCGCGGGGACAGGCAAATGAAAAAAGTGATTTGGATATTATAGTCTCCGGCAAGGGTGAATTATCTGGGGAAGATTATTTTAAATTGTATGACGCATTAAATAAAGAAATAAAAATCAAATTTGATATTGTGGATTTAGCTGCGCTAAAGGAAGATGATGACAAAATGGATAGAATGCTATTAGATATGGGATTGGCTGTGAATAACAGCAGTGCTTATAAAACAATAGAAAAGGAAACTGTGTGGATGAATTGATATGGATTCGTGTGCCAATTCTTAATTATTTGGAGGAATAAAGTATGGATACAACACCAATAAACGAACTGCGGGAGCGTCTCCGTGCGGCAGCGATGGCGGGGACGAGCCTGTTAGCCGAGGATTTTCGGTTAAAGCGGACATATGAGGCATTCAAGCCATTGGAGGCGGCATCACCAGTCTTTGCCAAAGTGGGGCAGTTGACAGAACGGCTATTGTCAAATGACATACTCAATCCACAGGGTCTTTTGCTGGAGGCAGTGTCCCTTACAGACGCCGTGATCTGCACGCTTGGCGCAGTGGACATAAAGGGAGAAGTCACTCCGATTGAGATCTTCGAGTCGGAGGAGACAGCGGCTGGCATGATTGTCAATGCGCCGTATTCAGTCTTAAAGGAATTGCTGGAGGGGCTGCAAGGAGCAGGCGGCAGCTCCTATCGTATCCGCGAGGAACACCCTGAGCTTTTCAGGGATTACCGTGTGAAATGCGCGCTCGTGCAGGCACTGGGTGCTTCTTACGCAGAGTTTGCAAACGATGTGACAAAATGGCTTTGTGAGGACAGGGACAAGAGTATCCTTCCGCTGCTGTATCAGAATTTCGATCCCGCAGGCAAGAGAGAGATGGTGCGGCGTGTCGAGGTAATTGAGGCGGCTGCCGGGGCAGATGCCAATGATTTTTATATCAAAATGCTGGACACTGCGCAGAAGGAAGTACGGCAGGCATTGATTTTTGCCCTGCGCCATCATCAGGATAATGTGCCGCTTCTTTTGGAGCTGACAAAGAAGGAGCGTGGCAAAAATAAAGACGCCGCCTTTAAGGCGCTCGCCAATATGGAAGATGTGCGGGCAGCAGCTTATTTCAGGGAGTATGCAGAGAGGAACCTAAAGGCGGTGCTGGGGTATCTGGTAGATGCGTCCTCAAACTGGGCGGCAGAGGTCGTAGAAGAACTCTGTGACCGAGTCCTTGAACAAATAGAAAAAATAGATGAGGATTCGGCTGCAGATAAGGAACAGAGCGATGTATTTTATCTGTTGCATGATATGATGCGGGCACTATATGGAAAGGGCGGTGCGCATGGCTGTGAATGCTACAGGAAGCTGTTGAAACATCTGCCTGCGGTCAATGCGCTGTTTGAGAAACGTAAGAAGCAGCATAATCCTGTTGAGAAAATTATGTGGCGGCTTGATTTTTTGCAAAGTCTGGCAAATGTGCAGTATCTGTATCCGATGGGTAAATTTATTAGTGGTCTGGGGCTGCTTCTTATGCAGTCTTTGGTGGTAAATCCCGATGCAGATTTGCAGGCGCTCGCGCTGGAATTGTATCAGGCGGATGCCTACTTTCTGCCTGCTGCCGTGATGACAAAGCTTCTAAACGACGAGGATTGTGCGGACTGGCTTGAAGCACAGCTCATAGACCAGAGAACGTCAAAAATAGCAGAAAAGCGGATGCGGATGATTCTTGAGGCGGTTGGTTTTATCTGTTGGGATAAATTAAAAGGTGCGTATGAATTGTTTGGCAGCAGTCGTAATTCGGATATTTTGTCGGTCAGAAGAGAAATTCAAGTGTCCCATGCTGCGAATATGCTTCAATGGCTGATGCGGCATCCATCGCATGATACAGATGCGGTGCTGGTAAACTGGGTTCCGTTAAATGATAAGGTTCTCTGTATGGAAGCGGGCGCGTACTTTTATCAAAGGGCATTGACCAACAAGGACACTGATAGTATGTATTTGATCAATTGGGACTCCAGCTATAGTATGTATTTGATCAATTGCATGAAGGACTGTAACTGGAACGTTTGCAAAGGACTGGGCGTAAAATTTGTCAAAGAGCATCTGTCATTCAATGCAAATAATGTCTATGTGCGGCTGATTCGGCTGCCGGGGGACAAGGACGCGATTATGGAAGAGATGCGGGAAATCTGTACGATGGTCAGAAGCGGCGCGCTGAAAGCAGACCGCCTCAAGCCAGAGGAGCTCGAAGCATCTATGGAGGACTGGTATCGCAGAAATTAGCGTCAGAATGTCAGAAAAGAGGTTTAACAATGAGGCGTAGATTTAATGTCACAGGCGTCTGTAATCCGCAAAGACATTATATGGTTCGGCTTGATGACCGGCTAAAGGAAATCAAGGAGAATTATGTGGACGAGGGCAGCTACTTTGTCATCAATAAGGGACGGCAGTATGGAAAGACAACAACGTTAGCTGCACTGGAAACTTATTTGGAGAACAACTATCTTGTCTTATCTTTAGATTTTCAGGAAATTGAAATGGCAAAGTTTGCGGATGATGTTCTTTTCTCCCAGACTTTTGCAAAGAAGTTGTCGCGCGCATTCCAGTTTGCAAAGGCAGAGGATAAAGACAGACTTTTGCAAGTATTGCATGATTTTATGAAAGAAAATGCGGAGGGCGGATTGAGCGAACTCTTTGAGTGTCTGAGTGAGCTGTGCGGAATCAGTCTGCGCCCTGTTGTGCTGATGATTGATGAGGTGGACAGCGCGAGCAATAATCAAGTGTTTATTGACTTTTTGGCACAGCTTCGGGGATATTATCTGAAACGAGACCGCGTTCCGATTTTTCATAGTGTCATTCTGGCGGGAGTCTACAATATCAAAAATCTCAAATTAAAGCTGCGTGCTGAGGTAGAGCACCAGTATAACAGTCCGTGGAATATTGCCGCACCATTTGAGATCGAGATGAGTTTTTCTGCTGCCCAGATTGCATTGATGCTGGAGGAATATGAGGCTGATTACACTACAGGCGCGGATTTGTCTACAGTGGCAGAGGAGATCTATCAATATACCACAGGCTATCCTGTACTTGTATCATTAATATGTAAATGCATTGATGAGAAAATTGTGGGAAGCGAAGGGTTTGAGACACCAAGTGCGGCATGGTCAAAAGAGGGTGTGGCGAAGGCAGTCGCTGGAATTTTAAGGGAGAGCAGTCCACTGTTTGAGAGTATGGTAAAGCAGCTTGACTTGTACAGCGAGCTGTACGCCATCATTGAAAGCATTCTATATCAAGGAAGAAGGATTCCATATAGTCCTGACGAAAAAGCAGTCAGTATCGGCGTGATGTTTGGCTTCCTGACAGAAAGAACGGGTCAGGTTGCGATTGCAAACCGTATTTTTGAGATGTACCTGTTAAACTTTTTTATGACAAGGGAAGCCATAGAAAGTGAAGTCTATCGGAGAGGTGGGAGTGACAGGATACAGTTTATCAAAAATAACAGGCTTGACATGGAATTGGTACTGCGAAAATTTGTCGCCCATTTTCATGAGATATACGGTGAACAGGATATGAACTTCATTGAGAAATACGGCCGCAAATTCTTTTTATTATATTTAGAGCCTATCATTAACGGCACGGGAAACTATTACATGGAGGCGCAGACAAGAGATGAGCGGCGCACAGATATCATCGTGGATTATCTGGGAGAGCAGTTTATTGTCGAACTAAAAATTTGGCATGGAAAAGAATACAATGAGAGAGGCGAGAAACAGCTTGCGGACTATCTGGAAGCCTATCATAAAGAGAAAGGATATATGATTAGCTTTAATTTTAATCAACACAAAGAAATCGGTGTGAAAGAAATTCAAGCTTGTGGCAAGACCATCGTGGAGGCGGTTATTTGAAAATCTGCGGCAGTTCCGGGAATTATTCAAACATAGTGGAAGAATCAATGGATTATATGTATGGCGATGCAAATGATTTGGGGACAATGACCGTGCCGTTTCAGGGAGTGGTTTTGCAAGTAGATGATGAAACCAAGAAAAAGATGACGGACTGGCTTCTTGAAGTAGGGCTTGTCGAGCAGGCGTCGGAGTTGGAGGAAATTACGCTTCCCTATATGTTGTACAGCGTAAATCTTGACGGTATAAGGCAGAACACCTTGATATTTGGCGGCATGACACTTGTTGGTCTTGTGCTGCTGTGCATCGGTATCTTTGCGCCGGACAAAGCGTCGGCGTCATCGGTATATCTTGAATTAAAAGAGACAAAGATTGGCGGTATGACATATCCGTTAGAGCAGCTCAAGGCACTGAATGATATTATTATCAAGGGCAATAAGCAGGAGGCACACAATATCCTTGCGCGGGATTTTCATGTGGAGCCGGACTATGCGTCCTTTGTGGTTGAGAACTGGAGTGAATATTATTATTGATGAGCGCAGAAAGTGTTTGATGCAGGCGTGAATTTATGATACATGGCAAATGATAAGGAGTAGGAATATGAGTGCGTGTTTTGATGAACGGGTGGACTATGCAGTGAATCAGCTTTGGGTGAAGCGTGACAAAGCGGGAGTTTGAGCAGTATCCGGGCGAGCGGCTCAGCGCGATCGGACTGGGTGAGATTTATGCGTATGGGCTGGGCGTACCGGCTGATATCAAGAAAGGCTTTGCTTATTGGGATAAGTTTCCGGGTGACATTCGTGTCATAGAAAATAAGCGCAATTTCAAAAAGACCTTGTTTGGGTGGAAGCGGAGAACCGCATAAACATATCCGTGTGAAAATAAAATAGAGGAGGATTCAGGTATGGACACAACACCAATTTATGAGCTGCGGGAACGCCTGCGCGCGGCAGGCATCGCGGGCACAAACCTGTTGACAGAGGACTTTCGGTTAAAGCGTGCGTATGAGGCATTCAAGCCCTTAGAGGCAGCTTCACCGGTCTTTGCAAAATTGGGACAGATGACAACACAGCTTTTGGCGCCGGAGTGTCAAAATGTTCAGGGCGCACTGCTTGATGCACTGACACTGGCAGATGCCGTGATCTGCACGCTTGGCGTTGTTGAGATAAAGGGGGAGGTTGAGCAGCTTCATGCTGCCTATGAGGAAGAAAACACAGGAAGTACCATTGTCAATGCACCCTGTTCTGTGCTGAGACAACTGCTGGAGGCGCTGACAACATCGGGCGGCGGGCACTATGCATCCGTATGTGAGCTGCACGACAGCCAGCCGCAGCTTTTTGACGATTACCGCGTCAAGTATGCGCTGGTGCAGGCGTTGGGGGCTTCCTATGCAGAGCTTGCAGACAAGGTGGAGGAGTGGCTTAGAGAAAGCAGGGACAGAGCGATTCTGCCGCTTTTATATCACGGGTTTGACCCCAGGGGCAAGAAAGAGATGGTGCGCCGTGTAAACCTCATAGATGCACTTGCCGGCGCAGAGGCAAACGATTTCTATCTCAGAATGCTCGAGGAAGCGCAGAAGGAGATTCGGCAGGCGGTGATCTTTGCACTCAGGCATGACCAGAAAAATGTACCGCTGCTTATGGACATGATAAAGACAGAAAAAGGCAAGAACAAAGATGCTGTTTTTATGGCACTTGCCAGTATAGAAGATGAAAACGCCCGTGCCTGTTTGGAACAAGCCGCAGAGAAACAGCCGGAGACCGTCTTAAAGTACCTGATCAATGCAGTATCCTCGTGGTCAGCAGAGCTTGTCGAGAAAATCTGTGACAAGGTGCTTGAACGGTTTGACCGGGCAGGAGATCCTGCAAAGCTGGATAAAGAGCGACTGAACGAAATCGCGATTCCGTATGATCTGGTTTTGGCGATGTATGGAAAGAGCCATCCAGCCATTCGCAGATGCTATCAGAAATTACTGAAACGAAAGGAACGCATAAACAGTTTTCTTGACAAATGGAGAGAAGTATATCCGTATTCATGGCACTGTGATGTCATCGACAGCGATTTCTGGTATTTCCGCAAACAGAAGCCAATTCCTATTGAGAGAGGACTGGATAAAATCCTGCAACAGTCCTTGGTTGTCAATCCTGATGCAGACCTGTGCGCACTTGCATTGGAATTAGATCTCCTGTCCGCCGCGGTGACGGCAAAGCTAATCGGAGACGAAGATTGTGTGGACTGGCTGGAAAATAAGATTTCCACAGCCAAATATCCTGCCCAATGTATGAATATGGTAGTGGATGCAGCGGCTTATATTCAGTGGGATGAAAATAAAAATACTTATCAAATTTACGGCAGGGCGCTTCGGCTGACACATGCAAAGAAATTTATGGACTGGCTCAAAAGACATGCATCGGAGGAAACGGACCGAATCTTAATGCAATGGCTGCCGCTGCATGATAAAGAGCTGTGTCATGAGTTCGGCGAATACTTCTATAACAGAGCATTACAGGTTTCTTCCGGCGGCAGGAGTTATCTGGGCTATATGAAGCAATGCGGATGGACGGACTGTAAAGGACTTGGCGTGCACTATATCAAGATGCACCCCAACGAGATCAGTTCATGGGAAACCTGTTATTTTCTGCGTGAACTGCCCGGCGGCGCGGCTGCGATTGACGAGGAATACAAGGCAGTCTGCGAGATGATTGATACAGGGAAAATCCGGGTGGATGCAAGGTCATACGAGACATTCAAGAAAAGAATGATGAGTATTTAGCGCGCATACAGCGCAGAAGGAATCATTATAATAGTAGAAAGGAAGATACAAATAATGAGTGAGCAAATTTTAAGATTACCTGCTGAAAAATTATTTCAGGCAGAGATTGACGCGTTGATCGCAGCAGAAAAAAATCCAATACCGACAGGCTGGCGCATGTCTCCGCAGTCTGTAAAGACGTACATCTGCGGCGGAAAGGCTGGCAAGACCGAGATCACCCCCAAATACATAGGACATGAACGGCTGGTGGAAATCGCCATTTCCACGCTCGTGACAGACAGAGCGCTCTTGCTGATCGGTGAGCCGGGTACGGCAAAGAGCTGGCTCTCTGAGCATTTGACAGCCGCCATCAACGGCGACTCCACGAAGGTTATACAGGGAACCGCAGGAACGACAGAGGAGCAGATTAAGTATTCATGGAACTATGCAATGCTGATCGCCAAGGGGCCGTCCCACGAGGCGATGCTCAAAAGCCCTGTATTCAATGCGATGGAGACTGGTTCCATCGCGCGCGTTGAGGAGATTTCGCGCTGTGCTTCCGAGGTGCAGGACGCGCTGATTTCTATTTTATCCGAAAAGAGAATCTCTGTGCCAGAGCTTGCGGTGGAAGTGGCGGCGCAAAAGGGATTTTCAGTGATCGCGACAGCAAACACAAGAGACAAAGGTGTCAATGAGATGTCTGCCGCGCTCAAGAGACGTTTTAATATTGTGGTACTGCCTGCACCGGCAAACCTTACTTCCGAGATGGAGATTGTCAGAACGAGAGTGACACAGTTGTCAGAAAATCTTGACCTGAATGCAAAGCAGCCAGCAGATGATGTGGTGGAGAAGGTTTGCACGATCTTCCGTGAGCTGCGCTGCGGCGAGACCTTAGACCGCACACAGAAGGTTAAGGGTACATCGGGTGTTCTCTCCACCGCAGAGGCTATCTCTCTGCTGTGTAACAGCATGGCGCTGGCTGGAAGTTTTGGAAATGGCACAATCACAAATGAGGATTTGGCGGCAGCACTGCAGGGAGCAGTCATCAAGGATGAGGACAAAGACCAAGTGGCATGGAAGGAGTATCTCGAGAATGTGATGAAAAAGCGCGGCTCAGAGTGGCTGGGATTGTATAAGGCGTGTAAGGAGCTGGTATAAGGAATGAGGTGTTTGTATGGAAAATCGCATGACATGGGAAGAGATTCAAAAAAAATACCCTGATCAGTGGGTTGGATTAGTTGATGTGGAATGGTGCCCAGACAATACTGCAACGGTGAAATCGGCAGTTATAAAATACACAGATAAGTCAAAAGATGAATTGACTATCATGATGCTGCGAGGCGAAATTGATGCGAGATATACAACACCGGACAATTTTTTTCAATTGGGAATGATAGGGGCATATGGTAATCTGTATAAAGTGACGATTCAGGTTGGAGATTTAATGTATCCCAATATGCACATACTTATAGGAGAGGAATTAGGTGTTCAAGATGAAAAATCCAAATTTTTTCGGAATACGGCATTTATCGCCTGCCGGGGCGTATTACCTGCGGGGATTTCTCGACGAGAAGAAGCCAAAGCTGGTATTGGTCGAGGGACCAAGTGATTTTGAAGATTTGCTGTCGGATATGGTGCGGAAGGAGACAAAGCCGCCGATCGCAGTGCTTGCCTACACAAAAGAGGCGCCTGTGAGGACAATACTGTATCCCTTTGCAGAGTACTCGCCCGAGTATCAGGCAATCCAGTGGTGCCACAACCATCATGTCACGTGCCGTTTTATAGATCTGCCCTCAGAGACATTTCTCGCGATACCAGAGTGCGGAATGCAGGAGGCGGAGGGCGAGGAGTGCCGGATGAATGTTTATGAGCAGCTTGACCAGCAGAGCGGCGAGGACGGTCACGACACCTTCTGGGAGCGTGTCATGGAGCAGGCAGGCAGCATAGAAGCCTATCACATGGGTGCCAATAGCTTTGGCGCCAATATCAGGAGTCTCACCGCAGGACGGGAAAATGACTGGGCGGAAACTGTACTTCGTGAGGCATATATGCGCCAGCAGATCAAAAAGGCGGTGGATTCGGGCATTGAGCCGGAGAACATCGTCGTGGTGACAGGGTCCTATCATGTCGAAGGCTTGAAAAGCTGGCAGGAGGCAGACGAGGATTTGTCAAAAATGCCCAAGGTGGGCGCAAACCATACGTTGATGCCGTACTCCTACTATCGGCTTTCCACGAGGGCGGGATACGGCGCAGGGAATAAGGCGCCCGCGTATTATGCACTTTTGTGGGAAGGTTTGAAGAAGGGCGAGCCGATGTACGCGGTTTACAGTTATCTGATACGGCTCGCAAAATACCAGCGCGAGAAAGGAAACCCTATTTCATCGGCGTCTGTGATTGAGGCAGTCCGGCTGGCAATGTCGTTAGCTTCGCTCAGGGGTGGAACGATCGCTTCGCTCAGGGATTTGCGCGATGCGGCGCAGACCTGTATCGGGGAGGGCAGTGTGTCAAACATTATCCTGGCGACGGCTGATACAGAGATTGGCACAACCATCGGTGCGCTTCCTGACGGGGTGAGCCGCACCAGCATTCAGGAGGATTTTTACAGGCAGTTAAAAGACTTGAAGCTCGAGAAATACCGTGAGCTCACAGCGCAGGATTTAATGCTGGATTTGCGGGAGAACAGACGGGTCAGCTCCGAAAAATCAGCTTTTATGGACCTGCACCGATCTTTTTTCCTGCATCGGCTCAGGGTTATTCAAGTGAGTTTTGCCCAGCAGCAGGCGGTCAATCAGGACAATGCGACGTGGTCTGAACACTGGGTCGTGCGCTGGTCGCCAGAGGCGGAGATTGAGCTGGTGGAATCGGCGTTAAAGGGCGATACGATAGACGGTGCAGCGTCGTTTGCCATGAAGGAGCGTGTCGAGAACGCAGCGAAAATGGGCGATATTGCGCTTGTCATTGAGGACGCCTGCTGCTGCGGTATGGAGAAGGCGGTTGGCTATGCGACTGCGGCGCTGCAAAAAATGGCAGTCGATGCCGCCTCTGTGGAGGACTTGGCAAAGACAGCACAGCGGCTCTCCGTTGTCATACAGTACGGAAATATCCGGCGCATTGATGCAAAGCCGTTAGAGCCAATTCTCAAACAGTTGTTTTACAGGGCATGTCTGATACTTGAGTCTGCCTGTGTGTGTGATGATGCGGCAAGCAAGGCAGTTCTTACCGCAGTCGAACAGTTAAACAGCGTCGAGCTGGCGCACGATTTTCTGGCGCATGAGGAGTGGATTAAGGTGTTGAACAACATTTCCGAGCGCGATGACCTGAATACCAAATTATCGGGCTTTGCGGCAGCGATTTTGCTGGAACGTGGAAATATGAACACGCAGCAGTTACGGACAGAGGTATCAAGGCGGTTGTCCAAGGGGATTCCGGCGGATTTGGGCGCAGGGTGGTTTGAGGGACTCGCCATGAAAAACAGGTATGCGCTGATTGCGCGGCTGTCCTTGTGGGAAAGTCTGAATGATTATCTTGTTACACTCGACGATGAGGAGTTCAAGCGGGCGCTCGTGTTTCTGCGGCGTGCGTTTGCCGACTTTTCCGCCGTGGAAAAAGACCAGATCGCAGAAAATCTTGGCGAGATTTTAGGACTGAATGGACAGGAGGTCAGCGAGGTGGTAAATGCTGTGCTCGACGAGAGCGCACAGCAGATGATCGAGGGGCTGGACGACTTTGATTTTGACCTGTAAACCAGAGGAGGTATGTGATACGATGGAAGCAAAAGAACAAATCACCAGATGGCGGCTGATTCTGGGGCAGGAGAGTGACAAGCGGCTGTCGGGCATGGGAGACGGAGACATGTCGCTCTCACACGAGCAGGACTTGATGGATCAGGCATTGGCTTCGATCTATAACAGGACAGAATTCGGCGGTTTTGGCGGGCAGAATAATCCGGGCAGAGGTGCGGGCAGGGGCCCCTCCAATCCGCAGATCAGCCGCTGGCTCGGCGATGTGCGGACACTGTTTGATAAGGAGTTGGTGACGGTTATCCAGAATGATGCTGTGACGCGCTGCGGACTAAAACAATTGTTATTTGAGCCGGAGTTATTGGAGAATATGGAGCCGGATATGGGGCTTGCCTCGACAATACTGACACTCAAGGACCAGATCCCAAAGCGTTCCAAGGAAAGTGTGCGCACATTTATCAAGAAGATTGTCGAGGAAATCAATAAGCTGCTCGAGCAGGATATCCGGCGCGCTGTAACTGCTGCGGTCAACAAAAGAAAGCATTCACCGATTCCGTCCGCATCAGCGATGGATTTTAAGATGACTATAAACCGCAATTTAAAGCACTATAATCCTGATTTAAAGACAATTGTGCCGGAACATTTTTACTTTTTTGACCGGACCAGTACCACGGCAGCAAACAAGTGGACGATTATTCTTGACATTGACCAGAGTGGTTCGATGGGGGAGTCGGTCATCTATTCGTCGATCATTAGCTGTATTCTGGCGAGCATGGCGAGCATCAAGACGCGGATTGTCGCGTTCGACACGAATATCGTGGATTTGACAGAGAAAAGTGAGGACCCTGTTGATCTGCTCTTTGGTTTTCAGCTTGGCGGCGGCACAGATATAAACAAATCTATCGCCTACTGTGAACAGTTCATTGAGAATCCGGCAAAGACCCTGTTTTTTCTGATCTCCGACTTGGATGAGGGTGGAAACAGAGCAGGGCTTTTGCGGCGAATCAGCGATATGAAGGAGTCCGGTGTGACGGTGATCAGCCTCTTGGCGATTGCCGACGGCGGCAAGCCGTATTATGATGCACAGACAGCACAGAAGATTGCAGGGCTGGGGGTTCCTTGTTTTGCCTGCATACCGCAGCTTTTGCCGACGCTTCTGGAGAAGGCGCTGAAAGGGCAGGATTTGTCTAATTTTGAGAAAATGAGGTAATTTGTGAGGTAATACAAGATGGCGATACAGGGAGAAACAAGAGAGAGTACACGTATAAAAATACGGGAGCCCAAACAGTATAAGGTGATCATGCACAATGATGATTTTACCACAATGGATTTTGTGGTAGACATTCTGCGCGAGCTTTTTCATAAAGATGAAATAGAAGCGGAGAGACTGATGCTGTTGGTACATGAGACAGGAAAGGCAGCCGTGGGGACATACCCATACGATATTGCAGTCTCAAAGGTACAGTCGGCGGCGGCACGGGCAAAGGCAGAAGGGTTTCCGTTTCGAATGACCATAGAGGAGGCGTAGGAAGGTATGCAGGTATCAAGGGAAGTTGCAGAGATTATCAATTCTGTGATCGTGTTGGCGAAGGAACGGCATTACGAGCTTGTGACGCCAGAGCTGTTATTGTATGTGATCTGTGAGAATCAGTTGTTTGCGGAGGCATTTGAGGACTGCGGCGGCAGTATTCATGACCTGACTGCGCAGCTTGAAGGCTATTTTAACGAATATATGGTTGCGGTTCACTCTGAGGAGTGTACGAATCAGGCGCCTGATCAAAATCCAGAGTTCTCTGCTGGTATGGGAAGCCTGTTGTCCTACGCATGGCATTCGGCGCAGGGGGGTGGGCGGAATGTTGTTGGCTTGATGCATCTTGTCCATGCCATGTTTGAGCTGGAGGAAAGCTATGCCGTATACTACATGCAGTTGCAGGGAATCGAACATGCTGAGCTCTTACAGCAGATGACTGTTTTGCACGAGGAGGCGGCTGCTGTCAGGCAGACAAAAGACGCGTACCGAGATGATGAGGGTCACACCGCGGAGGCGGAGGAGGCAGCGTCAGAAGCCTTGCCGGAGAAGGTGTGGCAGCAGTTTGCAGTCTGTCTCAACGATGCGCTGGACGGCGTAAATCCTCTGATTGGCAGGGAGGAGGAGCTTGAGCGGACGATGCAGATTCTGTGCCGCAAAGAGAAGAATAATCCTCTCCATATCGGGGAGCCCGGCGTTGGCAAGACAGCGATTACATATGGTCTTGCGCGGCTGATTGAAGAGGAAAATGTGCCAGAGCCATTGAGGGACGCGAAGATTTTTTCGCTGGATCTTGGAAGCTTGATTGCCGGAACACAGTTTCGCGGTGATTTTGAGAAACGGTTTAAGCGCGTGATGGACAGCATCAGCCGTGAGGAGAAGCCCATCGTGTACATTGATGAAATTCACAACATTGTCGGTGCCGGTGCGGTGAATGGAGGCGCATTTGACATCTCTAATATGCTAAAGCCCTATCTGGCAGCAGGGAATGTCCGATTTATCGGTGCGACGACCTATGAGGAATACAAGAAGCATTTCGAGAAGAGCAAGAGCCTTGTGAGACGCTTTCAGAATATTGATATCAAAGAACCTGACATCGAAGATGCCACCTGCATTTTGGAGGGACTCAAAGAGAACTATGAAAAATATCATGGCGTCACTTACGGGAAGGGTGTCATCGCGTATGCAGTAAACATGAGTGCGAAATATGTCAATGAGCGCTATCTGCCAGACAAGGCGATTGATTTGATTGATGAGGCGGGGGCGTATCGCAGACTGCATCCTTTAAATCAAAAAAAACAGTCTGTTGGAACGGATTTGATAGATGAGATTCTCTCCAAAACCTGTCAGATTCCCAAACAAGTGGTAGAGCAGGATGAGATTGAAACACTTGCGACATTGGAAAAGCGCCTGACGAGCCGTGTGTTTGGTCAGGACGAGGCAGTCGCACAGGTAGTCAATGCCGTAAAATTTTCGAGAGCAGGGCTTTTGGAGGAGGGAAAACCGCTTGCAAGCCTGCTTTTTGTGGGACCTACAGGTGTCGGAAAGACCGAGATTGCAAGAAGTCTTGCCGATGAGATGGGCATCAAACTGATTCGTTTTGATATGAGTGAGTATGAGGAAAAACATGCCGTTGCGAAGCTGATCGGCTCTCCCGCAGGATATGTCGGCTATGAGGAGGGCGGGCTGCTGACGGAGGAGATTCGCAAAAATCCCCATGCAGTGCTATTGCTGGATGAGATTGAGAAGGCGCATCCAGATATTTATAACATTCTCCTACAGGTGATGGATTATGCCACGCTGACAGACAATCAGGGCAGAAAGGCAGATTTTCGCAATGTCATTGTCATCATGACCTCCAACGCGGGTGCAAGCCGGATTGGAAAGCATGGCATCGGCTTCACCGGACAGGACGTCAAGTCGGATGTGATTATGGAGGAAGTGAAACGTATCTTCCAACCGGAATTTCGCAACCGTCTGAATAAGATTGTGGTATTTCACGGTATGGACAGTGCGATGGCAGCCCAGATTACAGAGAAAAAGCTAGGCGAGCTGCAAAAGATGCTTCGCTTGAAAAAGGTCGAGTTGTCAGTCAGCGCAGCAGCAAAAAAATTATTACAGCAAAAAGGCATTACTACAGAATTTGGTGCAAGAGAGATTGACCGGGTGATACAGAGCGAAGTGAAACCGCTTCTCGTTGATGAAATCTTGTTCGGTAAACTCAAAAAAGGCGGAGTATGTAAGCTGACAACGCAGGAGGACTGCTTTCATCTTGAATACCCGCAGGATCAGCCCAAAAAGAGCATTCATCCGAAAAAGAAAAAAGTATGAATTACAGAAAAGGAGAACGGTCATGCCAGTATTTCGCATCAATGAAAAGGAAATCTCGTTTCCGCATCCAACACTTGCAAGGGAGGATGGACTGCTGGGTGTTGGCGGGGATTTGTCTGTCGAGCGGCTCTTGTTAGCATACTCGCACGGGATATTTCCATGGTACAATCCGGGAGAGGAAATTCTGTGGTGGTGTCCGAAAAAGCGCTTTGTTATTTTTCCAAGCGAGATTCATGTGTCGCACTCTATGCGAAAGTACATGAAAAAGCACACACTCCGCGTTGTGCTGAACAGAGATTTTGCAGACACGATGCACCGCTGCCGGTTAAAGAGAGAATTCAATGAGGGAACTTGGATTTCCGATGAGATGGAGGAGGCATACCGCCGTCTGCACGAGCAGGGGTATGCGGTCAGCGTGGAGGTGTTGGAAGATGACGTGCTGGCAGGCGGATTTTATGGCGTCAGCATTGGAAAGTGCTTTTTTGGTGAGAGTATGTTCTCCGAAAAGGAAAATGGCTCTAAGACAGCGCTGATTGCTTTTGCGCACTTCTTGGAGAAGGAAAAATTTCTGTTCATTGACTGTCAGTTCCACACAGAGCATTTGGAGAGCATGGGCGGCAGATACATTTCGTGGGAGGAGTACGAGCGTCTGCTCGCAAAAGGATTGCAGCGGTAGCGCTTTATGCTTTTTTCATAGAATTTATAGATAGTTTTGTGGCATCTTCAACGATAGAATGGTAGAATAAGGATAACTTATTAATGAAGACGTGCATGTGCCTGAAGATTTCGGGTACATGCAGTGGAAAACAGGAGGAAAAAAGGATGGATTTTTTTGATAAGACGACCAAAGCTGTCAGGGATATCGGCAATGCGACGCGGGAACAGACAGAGCTTGCAAATCTCAAGATTCAAAAGGCGGCAATTGAGAAGAAGCTAGAGAGCCAGTACGCAGAAATCGGCAAGCGATATGTCGCTTACATCGCAGATACCTTCCGAACGGAGCCGTTTGATGTGACAGATATCCTTGATGTCATCAATCCTGATCTGGAGAGGATCGCGGACATTGTAGAGCAGGTAGAACAGAAAGAACAGCAGTTCAGACAGCATTCTATCGAGAAGGATAGAAAAAGGGCGCTTGAACAGTTTGAGAACGAGAAGCGCAAGCTCGACAAGGCAAAGGATTTGGATATTGTCACAGAGCTGGAATATGAGGAGAAGCTGGCGAAGGCACGCAGGAAATTTGACAATTTCGAAGCCTTGAAAAAGCTTCAATTGCAGTTTGAGATGGATATCATCACCAGAGAGGAGTACGAGGAAAAGGTTCGGAGTATTTTGCAGTAGCTTTGAAGCATAGTTGAACAGGTTCGTGTGAAAGGAGGGCGGGAAACGGCTCTCTTTTTATGCGCACGGACACTCCGGCTTTACTTTCCCTACTTGATTGCACACAGGTGTTGTACAAAATGACGGAATCAGGTATACTGTTAACAGAAACTCATAGAATGATATAAGCGTGGGGTATTTCTATGTATGAAAACAAGGCAGGGTTAGGATATCAGGACTTTCGAAGAATGAGAGAGGACCATATATTTTATATAGACAAGACAGATTTTATCAAAGAGTGGTGGGAATATTCTGATATGGTAACGCTGATCACACGTCCGCGCCGGTTTGGTAAAACCTTAAACCTGAGTATGGCTGAATGTTTTTTTTCTAATAGGTCTGCGAACCGCGGTGATCTATTTGAAGGTTTATCTATTTGGCAGAGTGAAGAATACAGAAACATGCAGGGCACTTACCCCGTCATATTTTTAAGCTTTGCGCCAATTAAGACGGGGAGAATTGATGAGATCAAGGCGGCATTGAAACAGATTGTTGCGGACGTGTACCGTGAATATCGGTTTATTATGGAAGCTCAGATTTTTCATCAAAAAGATCGGGAGGACTTCGATGCGGTAAGCAAACAGATGGACGACATGACTGCATATACCGCGTTGAACCGTCTGTGCTCGTATCTGTATCAGTATTATCATAAAAATGTGATTGTCATGCTGGATGAGTATGATACGCCAATGAAGGAGGCATGGATAGCAGGATGCTGGGATGAGACAGTTGATTTTTTCAGAAGCTTTTTTAACTATACCTTTAAATCCAATAAATATCTGTGCAGGGGATTGATCACTGGCATAACACGAATTTCAAAGGAGAGTATTTTTTCTGACTTGAACAACTTGGAGGTTGTCACTACAACTTCTGAGAAGTACACAACTTCATTTGGCTTTACGGAAAAAGAGACTTTTGAGGCGCTCGAACAGGCGGGACTTGGTGCAGAGCAGCAGAAAGTGAAACAGTGGTATGATGGATTTACATTTGGCAGCCAGAGAGACATGTATAATCCGTGGTCGATCGTTTCTTTTTTGAATAAGAAAGGCAGGTATGAGACCTATTGGGCAAATACGAGCAGCAACCGTCTTGTCAATTCATTGATACAGCGGGGAAATTCAGAAATTAAAAAGACTATGGAGGCACTTTTGCGGGGAAACAGCTTTTTGGCTAATCTTGATGAGCAGATCATGCTGAATCAACTGGTCGGAAGTACCGATGCTGTCTGGAGTCTTTTGCTGGCGACAGGATATTTAAAGGTTTTAAATGTTAGGGCGGAAAAGCCAGACGATGACGGAATGATGCAGTATACACTGGCACTCACCAATCTTGAAGTCAAAAAGTTATTTCATAAGATGATAAAAGGCTGGTTTGGAGATAATGCCCAGCTTCCGTACAATGATTTTATTAAGGCTTTGATACTCGACGATGTAGATTCCATGAATGAATTTATGAATAGAATTGCACTGTGTAGTTTTTCGAATTTTGATACAGCGAAGGGGGTGTCGGGAAATGATGCACCTGAACGGTTCTATCACGGATTTGTACTGGGACTGATGGTGGAGCTGGCTGGAAGATTTCGTATCATGTCAAATAGGGAAAGTGGTTTTGGGCGTTATGATATCATGCTTGTGCCACTCGATCAAGAAAAGGATAATGCCTACATCATTGAGTTTAAAGTGCATAAGCCTGCAAAGGAAAAAGGGCTTGAAGAAACAGTAAAACATGCCTTAAATCAGATAGAAGAAAAGCAGTATGCGGTTCAATTGATTTCAGAGGGAATGAGACCGGATCAGATTCGAAAATACGGTTTTGCTTTTGCGGGCAAAACATGTCTGATCGGCTAGTTGGCATATGGGGGATTCGTATGGAGGAACAACAACACAAAAGGCGCGTGCGCTACAAGGGAACACATCCAAAAACATATACAGAAAAGTACAAAGAACATCATCCTGAAAAATATGCGGACACCATCGAAAAGGTTATCCGTAAAGGGAGTACGCCGGCAGGGATGCATCTGCCGATTATGGTGCAGGAAATACTTGATTTTCTACAGATTAAGCCGGGACAAAAGGGGCTGGACGCTACCTTGGGTTATGGCGGTCACACACGAAAAATGCTAGAGCAGCTACAGGGCACTGGACACATCTGTGCGCTTGATGTGGACCCGATCGAGCTTGTCAGAACAAAAGAACGTTTGGAACAGGCTGGCTATGGCACCGCGCAGTTGACCATTATACAGGAGAATTTTGCGAAGATAGACCAGATTGCCAAGACACATGGACCATTTGATTTCATTCTTGCGGATTTGGGCGTCTCCTCCATGCAGATTGACAATCCCGACAGAGGTTTTTCGTATAAGGTGGAAGGACCACTTGATCTGCGCTTGAATCCTGAAAAGGGTATCTCGGCAGCAGAGCGCCTAAGAGAACTGACACCGGAGGAGTTAGAGGGAATGCTCATAGAAAATTCGGACGAGCCCTACGCTGCAAAAATCGCGGCGGAGGTCACAAGGACGCTGCGCCGCAAAGAGCCGATCGAGACGACAACGCAGTTGAGGGAAGTGATAGAGAAAGCATTATCCTTTCTGCCGGCGAATAATGAGAAAAAAGAACTTATCAAAAAGACCTGCCAGCGCACTTTTCAAGCACTGCGCATTGATGTCAACAGTGAATTTGAAGTGCTGGAGGCATTTCTTGACAAACTGCCCGATGCATTGGCGCCGAATGGCAGAGTGGCGATTTTGACTTTTCACTCCGGGGAGGACAGAATGGTCAAAAAGGCTTTTAAGCAGGGAAAAAAACAAGGCGTATTCTGTGAGATTTCCGAGGAAGTGATACGGCCGTCCGGGGAGGAGTGCAGGCAGAATCCGAGGGCGCGCTCTACCAAGCTGCGCTGGGCAGTCAAAACCAGTTAGGAACGATAGATGAAGAGAGGTATTTACAATGGGCTATATCGAAGAGACCGATGAATTAAAACTGGATTTTCAAAAAATAAAAAGTATGTCTGGGCAGGAGGTGATTCCTGTCGCGGTTCAGAATGCAGATACAAACGAAGTCATTCTTGTGGCTTATACCAACGAGCAGGCAATGTTAGAGTCCGTCAGACTGCGCCGTCTGGTGCTTTGGAGTACCTCGCGCAATGAGCTGTGGCACAAGGGTAAAACTTCAGGAAATGAGTTTGAGCTGGCAGAGATTTTTGTCAACTGCGAGCAAAATTCGCTCGTATATAAAGTCAGACCCCTAAATGGTAATATCTGCCATACCTCCTATCAAGGCGTGGCAAATAACTGCTTTTACAGAAGGCTGGACATGGAACGCATGAAGCTGGTGAATTTGAATGAGGAGCACTTGTCAAATATTCATATGAAAATTTAAGAAAACAGTCGCTTTTTTGTCAAATATTGGTTATACTGTAAGAGCGTATAATAAATTAGGAGCTGTTCAGCAAGCAAGAACGCCGATAGCTGCAATAGTTCCTTAGAGGCATCAGGAGAGGAGGCGCGGATACGTGCTAGAATTAAAAGATATATCCTACCATGTTGATGATGGGAATGGTAAAGATATATTGAATCATATCAACCTAAAGATTAATGACCGGTTTACGGCAATCACAGGGCCAAACGGCGGCGGCAAATCGACCCTCGCAAAGATGATAGCAGGAATTATACAGCCGACGGAGGGGCGGATTTTCTTTGAGGGGCAGGACATCACAGAGCTGTCCATCACAGAGCGGGCAAATCTGGGCATCAGCTTTGCCTTCCAGCAGCCAGTGCGGTTCAAGGGAATCACAGTGCTTGATCTTATCCGGCTGGCGGCGAGGGAGAACCTCAGCGTAGAAGGCGCATGTAAATATCTCGCAGAGGTGGGGCTTTGTGCGCGGGATTACATCAACCGGGAGGTAAACGCCAGTCTGTCCGGCGGAGAGCTCAAGCGGATTGAGATCGCGACGGTCATTGCCAGAGGGATGAAGCTGTCAGTGTTTGACGAGCCGGAGGCAGGAATTGACCTGTGGAGTTTTCAGAATTTAATCAAGGTGTTTGAAAAAATGCACGACAAGACACAGGGAAATATCGTGATTATCTCGCATCAGGAACGCATTCTCGAGATTGCAGACAAAATTGTGGTGATTGCAAACGGCGAGATTCAGGAGATCGGGTCGAAGGCAGAGATTCTGCCCAAATTATTAGACGGAAATCTTGAGTGCAGACATAATGCAGGAGGGTGTATACATGGATGAGCTTCAGAAAACATTGCTGATGCAGGTGGCGGGGCTGCATGAAGTGCCCGCAGGCGCTTACAACATCCGCGCAAACGGTGAACCGGCAGGCAGGCAGTCCACAGAGCATATTGAGATTGTCCCCAAAGAGGACCAGCCGGGAATTGATATTTTCATCAAGCCCGGCACCAAAAAGGAAAGTGTGCATATTCCTGTGCTGATGACACAGACGGGACTCAAAGAGCTGGTGTACAATGACTTTCATATTGGAGAGGACTGTGATGTCACGATTGTGGCAGGCTGCGGCATTCACAACGGCGGTGACAAGACCAGTGAACACAGCGGCATTCATTCCTTTTTTATCGGAAAAAATTCGAAGGTGCGGTATGTAGAGAAGCACTATGGTTCTGGTGAGGGCACTGGAGAGCGTGTGATGAATCCGGAGACAATCGTCAATCTGGACGAGGACAGCTACATGGAGATGGATACGGTTCAAATCCGGGGGGTAGACTCCACAGACAGGGTGACGAGGGCAAAGCTTGGAAAGGGTGCACAGCTTGTCATCAAAGAAAAGCTAATGACACATGGCAGACAGAAGGCGACGACAAATTTTTATGTGGATTTGGACGGCGAGGACTCGAGCACAAACGTGATTTCGCGTTCTGTGGCAAAGGATTCCTCCGAGCAGACCTTTTACTCTCATATTAATGGCAACAACAAGTGTGCAGGGCATTCCGAGTGCGACGCGATTATTATGGACAATGCGGTGGTGCGCGCGATACCGGAGATTACGGCAAACAGCCTTGATGCAAGCCTGATTCACGAGGCGGCAATCGGAAAAATCGCGGGTGAGCAGTTGATTAAACTGATGACGCTGGGACTGACAGAGGCAGAGGCAGAGGAGCAGATTGTAAACGGATTTTTGAAATAGCCTGCCATGCACAAAATGAGACAAGAGCGCGATAACAGAATACAGATAAACTAATAAGACCAAAAACAAAAGAAAGCGAGGTAGTACTATGGAAACAATCAAGTGCATCGAGACAAGGAGAAGTATTCGAAAGTTTAAAGCAGAGCAGGTACCTCACGAGGTAATGCAGGAAATCGTGTCGGCGGCGTCCTTTGCACCCTCTTGGAAAAATACGCAGGTGACGAGATATGTCGTTGTGGAAAATGCGGATATCAAGGCAAAACTCGCAGAGGAGGCAACGCTTGGTTTTGAGCACAATAACGGTATCATCAAGGGCTGTGCTTCGCTTGTTGTAGTCAGCATGATTCATGGCAGAAGCGGTTTTGAGCGCGACGGCTCTTACACGACCTCAAAAGAGGACCGCTGGGAAGTGTTTGACGCGGGGCTTGCGACACAGACCTTCTGCCTTGCCGCCCATGAAAAAGGAGTAGGCACTGTGATTCTCGGCATTTTTGATGAGGCGAAAGTCGCTGATATTATCGGCATCGAGGAAGGGCAGAAAGTAGCGGCGCTCGTGGCAGTGGGCTATGCGGACGAGGAGCCGGCTGCGCCTAAGAGAAAGAATGTGGAGGAGCTGGTAAAATTTGTGTAGCCAGATATGCGTATTTTTCACGTGCCAGCCAGAGGGAATAGAAGCGTTCAGGCAGATTTAAAGTCAGAGGAATGCTGGACGCATATGGATGACAGTTGGCAGTTCAGGTAATTTTGTGTCAAAATAAGACAATTCGTTATGCAGGCACTTGCATGGGCGCGCAGGTGCCTGCTTGTTTATGGCGGCCAATTTGCAGGAGTGAAGCGGAAATTTAGAGGAGAAAGGGATAGATTATGAAAAAGAAACTATGGTGCACTGCATGGATTTTGTCAGGCTTTATCATGGGAGGGTGCGGCGCAGGTCAGGGCGCAGAGCCGGATTCAGAGCTCGCACAGGAGTTACAGATACCAGATGAAACTGCTGAAAACAGGACTTCAGAAACTGAAAGAATCAGTACCAATGAGCTGGACAATGATGCTGCAAATCATGATGATATGAACAATGAAGCTTTGGACAGCGAAGCATCGAAGCAGACACAAACTGGCGAACACCTCCCAGCGATTGGGATCACAACAGAGAAAAAAGAATGGTACACAGACGATGGCGAAACTTTGCTGCTGACAGTCACTGCTGACAAAGTCACAGTGGAAGAAAATGGGTTCGATGCGCTGAATGCCGCGCTGTCCGCGCAGTGGGACGGGCTAACGAAGGGCTATGAAGGATTGCTGCAATCAGCCAAAGAGCATTATCAATCAGAGAAAGATTTTGGTTATTATTTTAGCAACTATTATCATCATGAAAATGTTGTGGCGTACAGGATTGATAACCGTGTTGCCAGTTTTTGCTGTATTTATGACAGTTATGAAGGCGGAGCGCACGGAAACTATGACTTTGACGGTGCAACGTTTGATGTGAAAAGCGGCAAAAAAATGCAGCTTGAAGATATGTTGAGCGATGCAGAGGGATTTTATGACAAGGCCGTCAGTTATCTCACCGCAGAACTAGAGGAAAATTACGGGGACGGACTTTTCCCAGAATATAGAGAGGTCGTGAAGGAGGATACGTTTGGCGAGACGCCGGCGTGCTGGTATTTGGACAACACAGGAATCGTGATACAATATAATCCATACAGCGTTGCGCCGTATGCGACAGGTGCGCCGTCTGTGACGCTGCCCTATGATGTGTTTGCTGAATATCTCAAAGAGGAGTACACTAGCCCATGCAGCAGCATGGTAGCGCGCGTGAAGGAGAATGAGGATATCTCAAGGCTTTTGGGCATAGATGGCAAGGTGATGCTTGTCTCTGCGTATAATGAGGAATATGGAGAGACAGAAGTGACAGTGGTGTCAGGAGATTCCAGCGAGACGGTCGGGGAATTTAGCCGCTTTGTAATGGGATATGCGGTAAAACGCGCAGATGGGCGCAGCTTTCTGGTGTTTTACTGTGATTACGCATCGGATGATTTTGTGACATATGTGTATGAAGTCACAGATGGGAACGTGCGGGCATGTGACAAGCTGGAGGGAGCGTCCTTTGAGGGTGGATACTCAGGTACATCTGACAAATTTTATCTGGGAACAGATACGCTTAGTCTGTATATGCACCTAGATGTGCTTGGTACCTATGTGGGCAGTATGAAGTATCAGTTGACAAAGGAAGGAAAGCTGCTTCAGACAGAGGAAGTGTTTGCGGTCGATACGGCCTTTGAGCTGAAAGTGGTAAAAGACTTGCCGGTGACTTTGGCGGGGGCAGAGACGACAATCCCTGTGGGCAGTGTGCTCAAGATTACTGGAACAGACAATGCGGGGACTGCGTACTTTAGGCTGGATACAGGCGAGACAGGCACAATCAGCTATGTGCGCGACGATGAACAGTGGCAGCTTTTGATAGATGGTTTGTCAGAGAATGAATATTTTGAGATGGTGCCTTATGCTGGATAGTGTGAGATTTTGCAAAGCGGAATCATAGAGGTTATCTTCGGGCATTTATGTTGCGAGCATAGATGCCCTTTTATGCACACGGGCGTCCCAAGGAACAATGTCAGCAGAAGCTGACGGACGTCCGGCGCGGGAGAAGGGGAGAAGGTCATTTCCCTACTTGATTTGCACACGGACACCCAGAGTAGAGGAAGAGTGTACATTGTGATATTGCAATTAGTCTGAATTTATTTCATTTTTTAAAGCTTCGATTTCTGCAATAGACAAATGGGTTGCTTCTGCAATGATATGAATATCAACGCCCAGCGAGAGAAAGTTGCGTGCGGTGTTTCTGATGCCGCGCTGCTCACCGCGCTGCGCTGCTTCAAACATGCCTTGATTGTAATCAAGGATGGCTTTCTCTCTCGCTTCGTATTCCAGACGTTTCTGTTCATCTTGGCTGATTCGCTGCAACTGGTCATAGGCACTTTTGATATAAGGGTCTTTTTCAGCAATCATGTTAAATTCCTCCGTTTCTTCGGCGTTGATAAATTTAGCCCACAACTCGACACGGCTGCTGTTTTCTTTCAGTGCTGGAGCAAGCTTTGGCAGTTCTATGACATGGAACTCCATCTTGTCCGTGTACTTGAAGTGGCGTGTATCCTCTAAGATGTGGAAGCAGGAGTAAAACTCGTTCTCACCTTCGAATAGTACGAAGTCGAGGATACTGATGCTTACACATCTTTTAAACACATTATATTTCTGTCCCGACTTGATCTGGTCTGTGTACATCTTAGCAGCATAGAACAGGGAGCGGTCAGACCATATCTTTAATTCAGAGAGCTGGATTTCGGTGTCAATCTCTGTATCGTCATTCATGAGAATCCTGACATCGAGAATGCCAAGCTTATCATCTGCATGTGCCTGCCGCAAATATGGGTTGAGTATACGGGTTGATTTGATGTCTGCCGGGTCCAGATGTAGCACAGCAGCCAGAAATCCGGTGCGGGCTTTTTCGTCGTTCATGATTTCCTTGAAGGCGAAATCAATTTTGGGTTTCATTAGAAAATTGTTCATAGGGTCTATGTGTAATTCCTTTCGTTTGGTTTTCAATGTTTTAATCCTTTGGTAAAATTGCAGGTTATAATGCCCTCATGGGTACTGTCATAACGGTAGGCGGTTAGCCCTCCGAATCCAATGTAGTCTCTGATTACATAATAAATCTGTACAGAGTACGGAAATATATGGACAAAGGAGGGTGATGCAAATGAGAACTCATATAAGAGAGGAAGGCAAAGCCTAAGCCGCCGGCGGCGCCTGTTCCAGCCCGGTTTGCGTCTGCATGAGGGTATTTTTGTGCGGTAAGCACTGCGTAATGGGCTAACCACTGGTCCATCTGGGCAATCATGGCGGCATCAGCTCCTTTTTGCGGTCCAAATACTGTGCTGCATCCTTGCGTGCCGCACAACGGATTGGTCACATCACAGGCGATTTGAAAAGAGCACGCTTTGAGTGCTGGAAGGACAGAAGTGTCGGTGATGGAGCAAAGCTTCTGTAAACCTTTTGCGCCCAGAGGGATTGAACAAGTGTAATCCCTGCGGCGCCAGACATCTCAATAATTGCAGTCTGGCTGTCCGCAAGGATTCCATAGACGCATTTCACAGGTTTTCCAAGAGGTCCTGTCACAGTGATTGTTTCCAGTGCACCGCCCATTCCGAGGGTAAGTGCCTCCACCGTGCCCTCGCCGCCGTCGGCGAGCGGACAGACGCGCACGTCCGCATCAGGCATAACTTTTTCGATCGTATTTTTGATGACAGTTCCGGCCTCGATAGAGGACAGGCTGCCCTTAAAAGAATCCATTGCAATGACGATGTTCATGATGATTCTCCCTTACTTCACCCCACGAAGCACCATTGTCAGTGATATACTCGTATCCCACTGTTTAATCCCCTCATTATACAGTGCAATGCGTTGATCATATTTTTCATTGATGCGTGTCCTTAACTGCTTTAATTCCACATCGCTCACCACGCCGGGCGCGGTGTATGGAATGGCGTTTACGGCATCAAGCGCGGTCTGTCGGTGGGCATTAATCATGCAATGTGCCAGCTCTTTTGAGTTTTGTGGATTGTCCGGTGTGAGGTTTGCGACAATATATTCTGTGGAAACTTGGCGGAAACCGTAGCGTTCCATGACAGTGGGCAGCGCGCTTTCACTCATGGCATATTGCCCCACAGCATACTTTTCTGTCATATTGCAGTCTAACTGTTCTATTCTGCTCCAGATCTCTTGTTCAAAGCTGTTTTCCTCAGCAATACAGCCGGCAGTGTTCTGAATCCCGCGCCGTGCAGACAGGACAAGGCAGATGCCGCCCGGCTTTAACACGCGAAACTGTTCTCCAAAAAACTTTGACGGCTCGATATGCTCCTGAACAGTATTTGAGATGGTCACATCAATAGAATTGTCCGCAAAGGGCAGTGCCGCTGCATCAGCTTCCATGAATTTGAGCTGAGGCGCTTTTTGTGCGGCAAATTGAATAAACGCAGAATCTCTGTCGATACCAGTTATTGCAGCGTCAGGATACCAGCGGGCAAGCGACTGGGTCAGCGCGCCGGGACCACAGCCTATTTCAAGAATGCCAGCGTTTTTGCCAATACAAAAGGCATTTTGAAAAGCTTCTTTATAGGTATCAGAAAATCTGAGCGTGCGGGAATGATACAGTGTACCGATATTTTGGATATTGTCTGACCAAATGGTATTCATGTTAAGACCTCCTTTTAATATTCAATAACAGTATAGCATAAGTTGCCTTCCAAAAAAATATATTCATCCAAAAATCTGTTAAAAGCGATCTTGAAGGCGCATAAGACAGGAATTGAAAGTTGAAGTTAGATGTGTTAAAATGAGAGAAATGTTTAAAACCAAATACCGAAAAAAATATACAAGATCAAGGAGACAGCAGGCATGATTAAGACTTTTGATTTTGTGTTTGACGCGCTGCGCAGTGAACGGCTTATGAAGCAGCTCAAAAATGCGCTTGAATGTGATGCTGATCTGGAAATCTGTACCGATATAGAACGACTGTATTTTGACAGCAGGCATAAGACAGTTACGATCAAGCCTTATTCTGCAACCAGTGCGTTTCACTGGAAAGTGGCACCGGCAGAAATAACATATGATACATTGTCCAACATGTTATCGGATAATTGGGAAAATATAAAACAAGAGGACATTCGCTATCTGTAAATAGAGTTAAAATATAATGCAAGCGAAAGAGATAAACAGAGGATAAGATGAAATCTATACGAAATTTTTCGAAAATAACAATTGTTTTGGTTGCAGTCTTTATGGTGATTGCACTTTTCAGATATCAAGAATACGATGACACCCCCTTGGTGCCTGAACAGCTTGAATATTATTTTGATGAGGGCTGGCTGATGTATTCTTCATACAGCGCGGAGAAGGTGGCAGTGACGCTGCCCTACTCGGGGAAAATACAGGCGTCTGAGACGATTATTTTTGAAAATACACTGTCAGAAGAATACGCTGATCTGACGCTGAAGTTTTCGGCTGAAAATGCAGCCGTGCGCGTCTTGCTGGACGGAGAAGTACTTTATCCGCAGGAACCGCAGGAGGATACCGGGGAAGGGCAGTATTATGTGTATATTCCCGATATTACAGAGGACGACGCCGCGGAGAGACAACTCTGTATTGAACTGACTGTTTTAGAGCAGGAACGCGAGATTCTGCTTGGTGGTATGATAGCTGAAATAAACAGCACGTTTGTCGTTGGACTGGTCGGCAGCAACTTGACGGACATTGTCTGTTGTCTGCTGATTGTGATTACGGCGATGATTATGTTTGTACTTGCGATGATACGCTGGTACACCAGCCAGCCAAGCCGGGGAGAGCTGTATCTGGGACTGTTTGGCTTGACGGCAGGCGTTTACAGTTTTATAGGAACATACACGCTGAATCTCTTTTTTGATATGCGCGAAGCCTATGTGATACAAGAGTATCTGATGCTGATGCTTCCGCTTTTTCTGGCACTCTATTTCGAGCAAAATCTGCGCAGTCTTTATCCGCGCCGTTTTGCAGCGTTGCTGTGTGTGGTTAGCTGCAATGCTGTCATACAGATTTTACTCGAATGGCTGGGAGGCTGGAAGCTCGTACAAATGGCGGATATTTCGACAGCAGTCGTGGGGCTGGCCTGCGTGACAGGCATAATCAGTCTGCTGCAAATGAAGAACAAAAGCAGCCGTTATCAAATGGCATTATCAGTTCTGTCTGTCTTTATGCTGCTGGCAGGAGAAGTGGGAAAAGTCCTTCTGAATGCGTTTTCCATGTATTCTTATGCGACAGTGGCGGGGCTGCATGGCATGACTTCGTCCGGCATGATGTTTACAGTTCTGCATATTTTACAGATTTCAAAGGAATACAGATTCGACGCAGAAGAAAAAATAAGGGCGGCGGAATTACAGAATAAACTGTTGGAGAAGGCGAACAAGGACGCAGATCTCGCAAGGCATGAGGCGCTTGCTGCAAATGAAGCAAAGGGAAAATTTCTCGCACAAATGTCCCATGAGATTCGTACTCCGATTAATGCGGTGCTCGGCATGGACGAGATGATTCTGCGGGAGTCGAAAGAACAGAATGTCAGGGAGTACGCGATGGACATTTATACGGCTGGCCAGTCGCTGCTGTCATTGATCAATGATATTCTGGATTTTTCCAAGATAGATTCTGGGAAAATGGAAATTGTGCCAGTTGAGTATGATATCAGCAGCCTGATTCACGATTTGGTCAATATGACCTCGCAGCGGGCGGCGGACAAGGGGCTGAGCTTAGAGGTGGAGGCAGACGCCCAAATCCCTTCCCGCCTGTATGGGGACGATGTGCGGATACGCCAGATTTTAATTAATATTTTGACTAATGCAGTCAAGTACACGCATGAGGGCACCGTCTGGCTGCGGGTTCATAGCCGTGTCATGAACGAGACAGCGTTGCTGTATTTTGAGGTAGAGGATACAGGAATTGGCATCAAAGCGGAGGATTTGCCCAAGCTCTCCGCAGAGTTTGAGCGGATTGAGGAGGACAAAAACCGCAATATTGAAGGCACTGGACTGGGAATGAGCATCACGATTCAACTGCTTGCGCTGCTGGGCAGCAGGCTGCATGTTGAGAGCACTTACGGAAAGGGTTCAAAGTTTTATTTTGAGCTTGAGCAGAAGATTATAGACGATACGCCGATTGGAGATTTTGCATCAAATGTACAGCAGATGGCACAGGATTTTCACTATGAAGCTGCACTTTATGCGCCTGATGCAAAGCTTCTGGTGGTGGACGACAATGTGGTGAACCGCAAGGTGCTGCGAAATCTGTTAAAAGAGACCGCGATTCAGGTAACGGAGGCTGCATCGGGTGCAGAGTGCCTGCAACTGGTTCAGGAAAATCAGTTTGACCTGATCTTTCTGGATCATATGATGCCCGAGATGGACGGCGTGGAGACACTGCACTGCATGAAGGCTTTGCCTGAATATCCGTGCAAGGATACCCCCGTTGTCGTGCTGACCGCAAACGCCGTGTCCGGGGCGAAGGAGGCGTATCTTTCAGAGGGATTTGATGATTTCTTGTCCAAACCTATCGTGCCGGATAAACTAGAGGCAATGCTGCTAAAAATGCTGCCGGAGGCATTGCTGTGCACTGTCAGGGAACCCGTCAAAAAGCCAGAAGCGCAGGAAGCGGCAGCGCTGCCTTTGGAGGAGCTGCCTTTTGTGGAGGGGCTTGACTGGAATTATGCATGGCTGCATCTGCCAGAATACGAGCTGCTTGCCTATACTGTCAGGGAATTTTATGATCAGATTGACTCGGCGGCGGATTGTCTGGAACGGGCATACAGACAGTGTACAGAAGAGAAGAATCCAGAGCCGTACCGCATTCAGGTACATGCGATGAAGAGCCTTGCGGCGACAATTGGCATCATCTCATTGTCGGGTATTGCTAGGGTATTGGAATCTGCGGCAAAAGATGGTAGAATAGAAGTGATTTTATCTATGACGGCAATTTTTCTGGAGGAATGGCGCAGTTACCGGCTAAAATTACAAGGGGTATTTGGTATCGGAAGCACACAGGGGAAGGAAGTTACCGACTATTCGGTGATACGGGCGCTTGTGGAAATGGTGCGCGTCAGTATGCAGGAGATGGAGATTGACAAAGCGGACGAGTGCGTCAGACAGTTGCGCGACTATGATTTTCCAGCAGAAATCTGGCAGGAGATTCAAAAGCTTGCGGAGGCAGTGACCAATCTGGACCCAGAGGAAACAGAACGCCTTGCAAATTTATTGTCAGAAAAAATGGCAGGATAATACGAATGGGAGGACGAAATGAAAAAAATACTATTAATCGGAAAGTTTAACACGGTGGTGAACGAGACGAATCAATTTTTGTCCCAGTACTTTCATGTGCAGCTCTGCTCGGAGAATGCAGGCGTTTTGGAGGGCATGTTAAAAATCGTCAACCCTGATCTGGTGCTGATCAGCCTGATTGGCGCCTATGACATTGACACCTCTATCTTTTTTCTGCTGAGTGACCAGTATGCACAGATTCCAGTTCTGACCATCGGAACGAAAGAGGAGAGCGGCAAATTCTTTAAATACTATGAAGGAGAGCAGTTTGAAAATCTGATTCGTCCAGTGGAGAATACGGCGATTATGAATGCAGTGTGCAGACGGCTTGGGCTGGAGGAGACAAGCGTCGAGCAGGAGGCGCGTGACAAAAACAAAGAGCACAGCGGGAAAAAGCGGATTCTGGTGGTCGATGACAACGGTACAGCGCTTAGGACAATCAAGGCAATGTTAGAAGATACTTATGAGGTTGCTCTAGCGATTTCCGGCGCGCAGGCAATGACTTCGATTGGTAAAAAAAGACCAGATTTAATTTTGTTAGACTATGAGATGCCTGTCTGTGACGGAAAGATGACCTTGGAAATGATACGCGCCGATGAAGAGCTGACAAGTATTCCAGTAGTGTTTTTGACGGCGATCAATAACCGGGAAAATATCGAGGCGGTATTGAAATTAAAACCGGCAGGATATTTCCTGAAGCCGCCAGTGAAGGAACGGCTGCTTCAGGAAATTGAAAAAATTTTAAATGAAACGCCTTGACATCAGTTTTCGCTGCGCATTGCGCGATAGCCAATCAGGACAGTCCATACATAGGCGCAGGTTTTGGGAATCATGAGCATTCCAATCATGGGAATTACGTCTGCCCAGAGTACGACAGGAATATAAAACCCAAAACTCAGAACAATCGTCAGCCACATGTACTGGAAAGCAGTGTCATGCTGCCGTCTCGCTTCCTGAAAAAACAGTATGATAATAAGCAGGCCAAACAGCGCAAAGGGAATGTTGCGGTAAATTCCCCATGCAAGAGGGGGATTTGGGCGCAGCCACCTGTTTTGCGGGCAGAGACATAGAACAATGCGCAGTACAGACAACAGGTACACGGCAGCCGTTATCCCATTTTTCCCAGTAATGTGATAGCGGTTTCTCCATACATAGTACAGGAGAATGTAGAAAACGGTCATCGTGACAGAGGTGATGAGCTTGCCGGCGCCAAGGGCAGCGGTATAGTTTTCCAGTCCAGTCGTGCACAGCGCAAGTGCGCGCGGAACGAGGTGGAAGGAGTCGCCAAGCCCCAGCACGACTGCCATAATGCCAAACAGCCAGTATTGTCTGCGCCCGGCGCTTTTTAGAATCATGATGATGCCAAGGGTGATGACGGTGACGAGATAAACGGCGTCAAATAAAGTTTCTACGATAGCCTGCATAATTTTTTCCTCCTAAAAATTAATAAATAGTCCGCTTAATGATTTCCAGAATACTGCTGCTGTCATAATTTTGGCGCAGCAGTGCGGAAAGAACCAGCGAAAATATAAGGTCTGCAAATTTCTGTGCCGTTAGTGCTTCGTCAAAAGCATCGGGGCGGATTTTTTTGTCTTTTTCTAATACACAGCAGAGTTCTTCCTGAATGTGTTCCCACGCTTGTGACATTCTCTGTTTTCCATCAGTTTTGTCATTTTCTAAAAAATGCATCGAGTGCGAGGCGAAAAAGCCCGGATATTTTTCGCTGCCTGTTTTTATGCTGTCAAAAATCCACTGCACACAGTCTGTAAAACTGTCAAATTCTGTCTGACGCTCAGAAAAGTGGAAAATCTCATGCCAGATACTTTCCACTGTGGCAGTGACTAAATCAGATTTGGACGCAAAATAGTTGTAGATGGAACCCACTGAAACGTTGCAGGCTGCGGCGACAGTCCGAATACTGACGGCTGGCCAGCCCTTTGCCGCCACGAGCTGCCGGCTCTGTTCTAAAATCGCTTCTTTGGAAGTAATAATGGTATTCATACACGGCCTCCTTTCATACTGAACAACGTTCATTATAGTATTCTTTGCAAGAAAAGTCAAGATGGAATTACAGAAACACAGAGGAGTGGACTGCGCGAGAAAATAGCTTGCAACATCACAGGAAGCACTATATAATATTTATAAAAAGGAGGTACATATGAAAAAAGTATATAGGCAATTGTTGAATTTTTTGATGGCGGCAGCAGTACTCATTGGCGCTGGAACGATTGTGAATACGAAGATGTCCCAAGCGTCCGGGGACGAAAAACAAGACGCCAAGGCAGGCACCATGGAGGTGCATTTTATTGATGTCGGGCAAGGGGACTCGACGCTGATTACATGTGAAGGACACGCCATGTTAATCGACACCGGTGAAGCGACGAAGGGAACCGCAATACAAAATTACCTGCAAAAACAGAAAATTGACAAGCTGGATTATCTGATTCTGACACACCCGGATTCAGACCATATTGGCGGGGCGCCAGTCATCATCACCAAGTTTCAGATTGACAAAGTTTTCACATCCAATTATGAAAAAGATAATAAGACATATATGAAGCTGATACAGGCACTGGATAACAAGCGCCTGAAGCAGACAACGCCCAAGGTGGGCACAAAGTATTCTTTGGGAACAGCCGAGTTTACGATTTTAGCGCCCAATAATACTTATCGTAATCCGAATGATGCGTCAATTGCGCTCTTGCTTCAGAACGGGAAAAACCGTTTTCTGTTTACAGGAGACGCAGAAGAAGATGCGGAGCAGGATATTCTGGAAAATGGTCTGGATATTTCGGCGGACGTGTACAAGGCAGGGCATCACGGCAGCAGGACAGCCACTTCCGAGAAATTTTTTGAGGCTGTCAGCCCTTCGAGTGCAGTTATTAGCTGCGGCGAAGATAATTCTTACGGCCACCCGCACGCACAGACACTCAACACATTCCGTATGAATGGCGTAAAGGTCTACCGGACAGATGAAGAAGGTACGATAATCGCCACCTCCGACGGGGAGAAGATAACCTTTAGTGTTCCTGAGTCCGATACATGGCAGGCGGGAGAACCAAATGGAACAGGTGCTGTCTGGAATCATACCAAGCCTTCTGCCGGAAAAAGCGAGGCTGCCAAAGACGAAGTGACATATATTTTAAATACAAAATCAAACAAATTTCATAAGCCCTCCTGCAATGCGCTGCCCGAAGATGAGAACCGCGAGGATTCGTCAGAGAGCAGGAGTTCAATTATAGAACAGGGCTATGAGCCTTGTAAACGATGCAATCCATAATCAATCAAGGGAAGGAGAAAATGGCATGTTTTCAATTAAAGTAGTAAAGGCAGCCGGTGAGACAAAGTTTGTCGAGCGGGGCAAGGAGGAAGTAACGCTGGTGGCAACCTCTGCGTATGAGGAGGGCGACAGGATTGTGCTCGAGTATTTTGGCGAGCCGCGGTATTTTGTATTTCAGGCAGATGATGCGATGGGGACAGCGCTGATTTACGTGAAGGGCAATGTGGATATCATTGTTCCGTTTGGCGAGGCAAGACGCGGATATTCGCCCAAGGCATTTGCAGGAAGCTGTCATTATATCTATGCGCGGTATGCAGCAAAGGAGGAGATTGTGGCATACCGGAATCACGCGCTCAATGTATATGACAGCCATGAGAATATCAATTCGTTCCCACATGCCTCTGCCAACGTGGAAACCAGAAATGAGGCGGTGTTTGCAGCCAGAAATGCGATTGATGGCGTGAAGGCAAACAGCTCTCATGGAGAATGGCCGTATGCTTCATGGGGAATCAACCGTGACCCGAATGCATGTTTGAAGATAGACTTTGGACGTGAGATTGAGACCGACAAGGTAATCATCTATCTTCGGGCTGATTTTCCGCATGATAACTGGTGGAAGGAAGTCACGCTCGCTTTTTCAGACGGAAGCGCTGTGACAGTAAACCTGAAAAAACTTGCGACGGGACAAGAGGTTACTTTTGAGAAGAGAACTGTCACTTGGGTAGAGTTCAAGAATCTGATCAAAGCAGAGACACAATCCCCATTTCCTGCATTGACACAGCTAGAAGTGTATGGTACAGTAGTTGGCTAAAAAGGCATAAAGGAGAGTTGGAATATGAATATTACAATCACAGGAAATCTCGGAAGCGGTAAGTCCAGTGTGGCAAAAATACTCAAAGAGCAGGGATATGAATATTCATCTACAGGAAATATATTCAGGCAGCTTGCGATGGAACAGGGCTTGTCTGTCGAGGAGTTTAATAAGCAGGTCAATGAGGCGGCAAGCCGGGGGGACCATTCTGTAGACAAGATGATTGATGATACGACCACCAGAATCGGTGAAGAGCGCGATCGCGTTGTATTTGATTCGCGTCTTGCGTGGCACTTTGCGCCAAAGAGCTTCAAAGTGTTTATCATCACAGATCTTGACGAGGCGAGCCGCAGAGTGTTCAACGACAGTCTCCGCGCAAACTCAGAGTCCTATGAAACGCAGGCTGCTTGCAGAAAGGCACTAATCAACAGACAAAAGCTTGAGACAGTGCGATATAAAGAGATTTATGACATTGATTACTACGATATGAGCAATTACAACCTTGTGATAGAAAGCACAAACGCGGCGCCGGAAGAGCTTGTTCGGGAAATCTTGGACAAAATGGCAGCATACCAAAATGGGGACTTTGACAAAATGATGGAGCTGAATCCCTCGTCAGTCAAAGTGCCGGAAAAGGGCGCTGCTGGAGAAGCAATCGCAGACGGGGATATAGAAGTCACTGAAAAAGGCGGTATTTTTACGCTCTGTGCGGGAAAGAATAAACTTGATGCGGCCGTGGCGCAAGGTGCAAAATTTGTGGCTGTCAGGGTAGCCAGCTCTGAGCCGGGCGGAGAGGACAGCTTTATGAATTTCGCAAATATGAACAGATAGATGAACTGAGGAATTAGAAGGGGCGTTGGGAAATGGTTTCCGTACAATGGAGGGCGCTGCATGAATGAAAACAGGGCTGGGCTGGGTTATCAGGACTTTGCGGTAGTCAGAACAAAACAGATATTCTATATTGACAAGACAGATTTCATCAGGGAATGGTGGGAAAATGCAGATCAAGTGACGCTGATTACCCGTCCGCGCAGGTTTGGAAAGACATTGAATATGAGTATGACAGCGTGTTTCTTCTCAACAAAATACGCTGGCAGAAGTGACCTGTTTGAAGGCTTGTCCATATGGAAAGAACAATCTCCCGACGGGGAATATGCATACAGAAAGCTGCAAGGAACTTTTCCTGTAATCTTTTTGAGCTTTGCGAATGTGAAAGCAGCGACATATAAGGAGATGCTTTTTAAGATCACAAAAGAAATTTCTGATTTATATAACGAGAATGATTACATGCTTTCAATAAGTTTGTTAAGTGATAATGAACGAAATTACTTTAACAGTATTCAAATCGGAATGAACGCTGAACTGGCTGCTGGTGCAATACATTCAATGGCAGGTTTTATGCAGCGTTGTTATGGTGAAAAAGTAATCATTCTTTTAGATGAATATGATACCCCAATGCAGGAAGCGTGGATTTCTGGTTATTGGGAGGAGGCTGCAAGCTTCTTTAGTGGTCTGTTTAACGCTACATTCAAGACAAATGAATATCTTGAACGTGGATTGATCACAGGAGTAACAAGGGTAGCAAAAGAGAGCATTTTCACTGGTATGAATAATCTTGATGTCATATCAACGACTTCCTGTGAATATGCTGCATCTTTTGGCTTTACAGAAAAAGAAGTTTTTGCGGCGCTTGAAGCTGCTGGATTAGGAGATCAGAAAGAGAAAGTAAAGCGATGGTATGACGGATTTACGTTTGGTACCTGTACAGACATCTATAACCCGTGGTCTATAGCGTCATTTATTAAGAAACAAGGAAGATATGATACCTACTGGTCAAACACCAGCGGAAACGGACTTGTGAGCAAGTTGATTCAAAAAGGGACGCCGGAGATTAAAAAGACAATGGAAGGTCTCCTTCAAGGGAAAAGTTTTGAAGCGGAAATTGACGAAAAAATTGTATTTGACCAGTTAAACGGCAGCGCAGATGCATTGTGGAGTCTCCTGCTCGCAACAGGTTATCTGAAAGTATTAAATGTTAGAACTTTGGAGGAGGACGAGGAAGGTGTAGGTGAAGAAGGCGATGTATGGTACACGCTGGCAATCACGAATTTTGAAGTAAGACGAATGTTTCGCAAGATGGTGAAAAGCTGGTTTGGTGGAAATACTGAGATGCCATACAATAATTTCATCAAAGCACTTCTTGTAAATGACGTAGATGAGATGAATGAGTTTATGAATAAAATCGCACTGCACAGTTTTTCCAGTTTTGATATTGCAAAAAATGTGTCGGAGGACGACGCGCCCGAACGGTTTTATCACGGTTTTGTACTGGGGCTGATGGTTGAGCTTGCGGGAAGATTTGAGATCACATCGAACAGGGAAAGCGGTTTTGGACGGTATGATATCATGCTGACGCCCAAAAACAGGGAGAGGGACTGTGCCTACATCATTGAGTTTAAGGTGCATAAGCCCTTGAAGGAAAAAGATCTTGCACAGACAGTTGCGAATGCCCATTCCCAAATGGACGAGAAGCTGTATGATGCCAAACTGATTGCGGAAGGATTTGTCCCAGAGCAGATCAAGAAGTACGGTTTTGCATTTAAGGGCAAAGAGTGCCTGATTGGTTAGGTGTCACTGATTTGGAGGAACAGGAGAAAATGATAAAGAGGTGTAAGGTCTTATTGAACCAATAAGGCGTTATGCCTTTTTGATTTACTAAATTAGATGCAGCAAACCGCTTTGCTGAATGTATAAAAAGTATAGATTTATAGTATAAAAAGCAGAAATTGTATCCAATACGCACATGTACTATAATAATTCAATATAATATTAATGCAAAATTTACAATTAAAATAACTAAAATAGGATAGAAAGCACAAGAATTGACAATAAAGTCAAAATAAAGCAGATAGATTTTCCCAAAAATGCACGCTAAAATGTAAATACAACTTATATTTTCAAAGGTAGGAATCCTTCCATGTGGAGGATTCAGGTGGAAAAATGGAGGTAGCGTATGGGAAAGTTTCAACGAAAGAAAAGGTACCACAAACGATTGTTGTCTGTTCTTTTGTCGGCAGCTTTGGTTATGCAGAACGGTGTTCCCGTTTTGGCAGAAGAAAGTACGGTGACATCAGAGAGCGAAGAAGCGCCAGAAAAAGCTGCGGCTGATGACACGGAGAAGGAATCGCAGGCAGAAACCCCGGAGGAGGAAAAAGAGCAGGAGATTGCGGAGCATGAGAGTTCGACCGTCGAAAACGTAAAAGAAACTTCGGAATCGCAGGAGACATCATCGGTTGAGTCCTCAGTCGCTGAAGGTGAGACAGATGAGGTGAAGAGTACAGCCGAGGAGAGTGCTTCAAGCGAAGAGGAATCGGCTGACGAACGCACAAGCGAGGAAAGCTCGACAGAGGAGATTACAACGGAGGAAGGTAAGACAGAGGAGACAGAAGAAGAGGAAGAAGAAACGGAGAGTATTTCTGCGGAGGCTGGAGAAAGCACGAATGCGGAAGGCGGGAATGTACTTGCTAATGGTAGTTTCGAGGAAGTCACAACTACCACTGATACAATGTGGACTAATGGTCAAATGCCTAAAGGATACAACGCTCTCTGGCCGACTAATGGCGCTAGCGGAAATCGAAAAATGGTTTTTGCAGTAGAGGAAACTACAGAAGCCAAGGATGGAAATAAAGTATTACACATAAAATCTACAGAAGAGTCTAAGACAGAAGTATGGGATTTGGCGAAGCCCGGTTTGCCGATCGATCCGAATAAGAATTATAAATGTACATTTTGGGCAAAAGCGGAAAATGTGACTGGAACTGGTTTCCGTGTTGCGATGAAACGAAAGGTAGTAAATGCGGGAACAAAAGAAGACGTATCAAGTCCGACAATCACAGGAACTACGAATGGTTGGACGCAATACGAATTTGAATCAAATTTTCCTCTTGAAAATGAGAATGGTAAGACAGAATCTATTCAGCTTGGCATCATAGCAGATAAGATGACTGGCGACGTATGGGTAGACGACATCCGCATCACACCCATCGATAACGGCACAAGTGAAGGTGAAACCATCACGCTCAATAAAACCACTCTGACACTGACTCCAGAGAAGACGCATCAATTAAAAGTAACAGGTGCAGATGGTGAGGAAATAACATGGGCAAGCAGTGATGAAATGATCGCGACAGTAGATAATACTGGTTTGGTAACAGCTGTAGCCATCGGAGAAACAGAGATCACCGCGACCGTCAAAGGAAAAAACCTAACTTGTAAAGTTATTGTAAAAGCGCCTGTAGAAGGCGAGACTGTGATTTTCTCCGATGACTTTGAGGGAGAACTGGGAACTTCCACCAATGCCACCATGATAAAATACTGGAAAGACGGCAAGTATCCTGTACAGTGGGATTCTATCGGATTTGGTACAGGCATTTACGCCGGCGATCTTCAGCTGGAAGTGACAGACGCAGATTCTTATGAGGGCGATCATTCCGTGCATGTCAGCACACAGGACAGTGCTACACGCATTTCCATAACTGCAAAGCTGGAAAACTTTGATTATACCAAAGAATATAAACTTCGTATGTGGGTTAAAACCAAGGATGTCACAGGCACAGGATTTTATGCCAGATCACAGGTTTATTCAGATTCCAATAAGAAATATGTGAATCTCGGTGATGGGCATAAATTAAAAGGTACAAATGACTGGACCTTGTATGAATTATCTTATCCAGATGCTTCGAAACTGGCATCAGGTCAAAAATCTGGTAAGGCGACCATCGAAGTGTTTGCAGAGTATATGACCGGCGAGATCTGGATTGACAATGTGGAATTAGTAGAAGTCTGGAGTTTAGCACTGGACAAAAAAGATATGATTCTGGATATCGGAGAAACCGATATGATCACCGCATCGGGGATGCCTACGGACAAGACAGTCACATGGTCAAGCGCTGACGAGACAATCGCTACAGTGGACAAAGATGGCAAAGTAACCGCAGTAGCACCTGGTGTCGTGGAAATTACAGCTTCTGTGGACGCAGATCACAAGGCAATATGTACGGTTGTGGTAAAGGATCCAGAGGCAGAAGTACAGTTCCAGGGAATGCGCGACAGATGGAGAGAGCGTCTCACAGGCAATTCTATGTGGAAGGGCGATGCAACATCTGATGAATATAAGAAGATTCTTGCTACTAACGAGGAGGGTGCAGAGAAGGCAAGAGAAAAATTGGTCAAGGGTTCGGATACCGAGTTATTTAATGATCTGAATCTGACAATGGACTTGTATAAAGCTGGCAGTACGAGCACAACGGCTACTGATAGTGAAGCGTACACAACGGCTGTTTCCCGCATACAGAGCATGGCTGTCGTATATGCATCTGAGGGTAGCCAATATTATCAGGATGAAACATTAAAAGAAGATATTCTCTATGCAGTGCAGTGGTATTATGACAATGTCTGGAATGAAGAGCTGGACAACAAGGCGATGTTTGGCAACTGGTATCACTGGTGGATCAGCCTGCCGCAGGGCGTTTCTAGTATCGTAATTCTGATGCATGATGAGATGCCGGAAGAATTAATTCAGAGTGAGGCAAAGGTACTGAAGCACTTTAATGAAGATCCTAAGACCGTATATAAAGTAAAAGGTGCGGCAGGACCTATGGAAATGACCGGCGCAAATCTGGCGGACACAAGTCTGGCTTCCCAGCTGCGCGGCGCTGCTTGCAGTGACCCGCTGGCAGTTGTGAACGGAACAAAGTATTTTGACGAGTTTATCAGCGTTGTGGAGAAGGGCAAAGAAGGTATTCTCAGCGATGGTTCCTTTATTCAGCATACCAATCTGGCATATACAGGCGGCTATGGCTCTACACTCTTAAATAATGCAGAGAAGCTGGTTTATGTCAGCGCAGGCACCGACTGGGAAGTCGCGAGTGAGAAGCTTGAGGTGCTATGGAACTTTATCTGGGACGGCATCCGTCCGCTGTATGCAGATGGTGCAATGTTCGACATGGTCGGGGGACGTGGTATAGCCCGTCCTATAGCAAGCGATTTAAAGACTGGTCGAGTGATTCTGGAAGCTGTTGCACTGCTCTCAAACAGCGCACCCGAAGCGTGGCGCGGCAAGCTGCAAAGTTTTGTGAAATATCAGGCACAGGCAGGCATCGATGCAATGGGCAAAGAGACTTATTTCACAGGCAGAAGCGGCGCAGCGATCAGCGCAATTCAGGGTATTTTATATGACAGCAGTATTGAAGCCGTTGACAATGCAGGGTATGCGAAAGTATTCGGCGGTATGGATAAGGCAGTATCGCACAATCCAGATTTCAGCCTGGGTATCAGTTATTCTTCAGCCCGCACAGGACGTTTTGAGTTTGGTAACGAGGAGAATAAACAGGGCTGGCATCAGGGCGACGGCGCTACGTATATTTATAATGGTGATCCGAACCAGTATTCAGATAATTATTGGAACACTGTGGACAGTCAGCGCCTGGCTGGTATCACGACGGATCATAGTACTTGGGGTTTGACAAACTGGGGCAACTATCCTGGTAATGCCAACCTGAACGGCGGTTCATCGGTAGGACAGTTTGCAACTGTGACCATGAACTTTAAGAACTATAAGAATGCAACGAATCCAAATCTTGCGGCGCGCAAGTCATGGTTCGTATTTGACAATGAAGTCGTGGCTCTTGGTATGGGCATCTCAGGCATCGACACCAGCAAAACGACAGAGACAATTGTTGAAAATAAGAAGATCAACGGCGCTAACAAGCTCATCATCGACGGCGCAGAGCAGAGTACGGCAATAAATAACCAGAAAAATTCGCTGTCGAACGTAAGCTGGGCATGGCTGGAGGGCAATACATCCAAAGATTCGATGGGATATTATTTCCCAGAAGGCAGCAAGCTTGATGTGCTCAGAGAGAGCCGTGAAGGCAGCTGGGCGGACATTAACGGTTCAGCGGGAATGGATGCGTCTAAAATTACACGCAATTATCTGAGTCTTGCAGTACCGCATGGTGAGAACGCCAACAACAAATTGGATTCCTTCAAGAAGGAAAGCTACAGCTATGTACTCCTTCCGAGCATGAACAGTGAGGAAGTGAAGGCGTATGCTGAGAATCCTGATATTCAGGTATTGTGCAATTCTACGTTTGTGCAGGCAGTTGCGGACCACAAGGCAAATGCAGCAGGGTACATATTCTGGGGTGATATCACGACACCGCTCCGCATCGGTGAGGTGGAAGGTACAGTTGGTTCTATCACAACAGCAAAGGATCCTCAGACACATACGATGAAAGTCGGTATCTCGGATGTTCATCAAAACAAAGACAGCCTGACCTTCCGCATCTACGGCAATAACCTGAGCATGGCAGAAGGAAACGACAAAGTAAAGGCAGAATTTGACAAGTATGGTGTTAAGCTGACAGTTGATACAAAGGACGCAATGGGTGCAACGATTGAGGTGACATTGCATTATGAAGATCTGCCTCAGGAACAGCTCGATAAATTGGCATCAATGCGTGAGACATATGCGAACGGCTTGACAGGAAACGATATGACCGACAAGACAGATGCGGAGTATCTTACATATATGAAAAAGTATGAGGATGCAGCGACAGCAGCTTTAGAACAGCTCAATATGGACGCAGGAAAGGGAACAAAGCTTTTTGATGACCTAGAACTGCTGGATTGGGAAAATAAGGGCGACAATAATACGCATGGCAGTGCCACTCTGACAACAACGACGACACGCATCAAGGATATTGTGATGGCATATAAATCCCAAGGCACAAAATACTACAATGACTCAGAGGTGAAAAAGGCGATTGATGTCTGCCTTGCATACCTGATGAGCGGCTTTCCGAATATTTTGAACTATCATGACAGGGTATTTGGAAACTGGTGGGACTGGTCGATCGGTGTGCCAAAAGATTTGACAATCGTGGGCATTCTGCTCTATGATGACTTAGACGAAAGCTACCGCAGAGAGCTCTGCAATATGATTCTGCTATTAGTACCAGATGTCAATTACTACTGGGGACGCAGCTCTAACGGCAGAGCGACAAGATACGCGGCAACAGGTGCAAATGGCAGTGAGATGGCGATGACTACGGTATTGAACGGTATGATTGGCAATGATCCGGTAAGCCTGTTCAAAGCAAGTGATACAATGGTAAATGAGCTGCGTTATGTGGAGAGCGGCGAAGGCTTCTATAAAGATGGTTCTTTCAAGCAGCATGGAAACTTTGCTTATAATGGTGCATACGGTGTTGAGAAGTTAAGAGCAGTGACAACACTGGCAACCGTACTCAACAATACCCCTTGGGAGTGTACCGACGCAGATTCCAATATCGTGTATGAGTGGATACTCAATGCTTACAGACCGTTGTATGCAGACGGCGGAATCTTTGATATGGTACAGGGACGCAGTATTTCACGTTACAACAGAAGCGATATTACAACAGGGCGCTATGCCATGGATGCGATCGTAAGACTGGCGGCAAATGCCCCGGCACAGTACAAGAAGGCGCTGGATACCTTTGTCAAGACACAGGCAGCCCTGGGTGTTGCTTATGACCCGACAAGCTATTATGGCGGAATGAAATCTCTGTCCTCATTAGTACATGTAAAGAATTATTTAAATAATGATTCTATTCCACTAGACACGGAGAATTATACAAAAATTTACGGCTCGATGGACAAGGCAGTGACACATGGTGACGATTTCTCATTAGGTTTTAGTATGTTTTCTAGCCGCAATGGCGGTGTGGAGAGCATCAATAATGAAAACCTCAAAGGCTGGTATACTTCCGATGGTGCACTGACATTGTATAACGGTGATCAAGGGCAGTTTGGAGAAGGTTTCTGGGCGACCATAGACCACACCCGTCTGGCAGGTATTACAACAAACCATGAAACGAAATCAATGTCAAGCAACAACAATAAGACGAATGACCGTGACTGGGTAGGAGGTTCTGCACTAAACGTAGAAAATTATGCGTCAGTCGGTATGGACTTTAAGTCAACCATATCCGATTTGGAAGCAAAGAAATCATGGTTCGTATTTGGAGACCAGATTGTTGCACTGGGCGCAGGCATCAAGACGACTGCTGGCGATACTACAGAAACAGTCGTAGAAAACAGAAAGATAGACAATAACAATAAACTGTTGGTAAACGGCAACGAAGTTGTCGCATCAGACAGCGCAGATCAGCAGGCAGCAAATTGGGCATGGCTGTCTGAGAATACCAAAGGTTCTGCGATTGGCTATTACTTCCCAGAGGAGACAACTGTATCTTTGAAGCGTGAAACACGCACTGGAAAGTGGAGTGAGGTAAATACAAATACAAACGCTGGAGACGCAGATGAGGTTACAAAGCAATATATCAGCATTGCAATGGATCATGGAACAAATCCTGCAGATGCATCTTACGGATATGTACTTCTTCCGGGCAAAACACAGGAAGAGATGACAGCTTACGCAAAGGACAATGGTATTGAGATTCTCTCAAATACAGACAAGCTACAGGCAGCAGCAGATACTGTGACAGGTGTTTCCGGTTATAATTTCTTTACAGCAGGTGAAAGCAATGTCCCTGAAAATTATGGTATCCAGAAACTGACAAGCGATGCGCCAGCATCTGTAACCATGTATAATAATGGGCATAAGATGATCCAGTTCGCAATATCAGATCCGACACAGAAGAGCAGTACAATCACGCTTCATCTGGAAGGCACAGGGCTTTCAGAATACCAATGTGACAATGGTGTCACTGTGACAAAAGATGACACAGGTATCACTATTACAGCAAATGTATCCGGCTTGGTGGGAGGAACTTTAAATGCTTCTATTCTGAGTATGGATGCAGCGGCAGAACCCGGAGATGTGCTCTGGGATGTGAACAACAGCGAGGGCAGGCTGATGCTTTCCGTTGATGCTTCAAAAGAAACTTTGCAGGCAGAATTAACAGAAGAAGATAAGGCTTCTATAGAAAATGGATATAATGTAAAATTTATTTTCTCAGGCAATGAAGTGGACAAGGCTGACAAAGCAGAGGATATTGCCGCAGCAGAACAAATATTGCCAGAGGGCAAAGAAATGGGCTGCTGTTGGAGCCTTGATCTAAACAAAGAAATTGAAGGTCTGTCTAAAACTCCGATTACTGAAACAAAGAGTGAGTTTACATTTACGGCTGACATTTCAGAAGAATTTGGGGCATTAGGATCAGATTTCGAGATGATTCGGGTACGCGGAGGAAAAGCAGAGATTTTATCAGATTTGGATACAGAGCCAAATACAATTACATTTAAGACAGATAAATTCTCGACAGATACATACATTTTGATTTACGAGGCAGAAAAAGAAACAGCCACAGCGACCTTCCATTATCCAGATGGCACAACCAAACAGGAAACCGTAGAACTCAACACGAAATTGTTTGAGCCACAATTTGAAGATACTGACGAGGAAGGCAGAAAACGCGGCATCAAGTGGTATACTGACGAAGCAAACACAATACTGTATGATTTTAATACAGATGTAACGCAGGACTTAGACTTATATGGGGCGTACTATTATCTGGAAGAGCCCGAGACCAAAGTAACCATAACCTTCCATTATCCCGACGGAAAGACAGAGACCACATCCATAAAGCAGAATGAAAAAGTGACAAAACCTGATTTTGAGGATGCAGATGATGATGGAAAGAAGCGCGGCATCAAGTGGTATACCGACGAGACAAAGACAACACTGTATGACTTCAACACAGAAGTAGCACAGGATCTAAACCTGTACGGCGCATACTATTACCTTGATGAGGAAAGCAAACTGACCGTAACCTTCCATTATCCAGATGGAAAGACAGAAGCCGTAACCTTAGAGCTTTATGGAAAATTAACACAGCCAGAGTTCGAGGCAGAGGACGAGAACGGCAAGTACGGCATCAAGTGGTACACCGATGAAGTCAGGACAATACTTTATGATTTTAATACAGCAGTTTCATCAGACCTGAATCTGTACGGCGCGTATTATTACTATAAAGATAAGATAACAGTAACCCTGTATTATCCCGACGGAAAGACAGAAATCGTAACCCTTGATCCAAACACAGCCCTGACAAAACCAGAATTTGAGGCGACAGACGCAAACGGAAAATATGGAATCCTGTGGTACGCAGATGAAGCCAAGACCATACTCTACAATTTTAACACGGCTATCACAGAGGATATCAGTATATATGGCGTTTACTCCTATATCTACGAGGAGACCGATGAGGACGGCAGCTCTGATACAAAGCCGACAGGCATCCGGGCGATTCGGATTGACGACCAGCAGTATACTGGAAAAGCGATAAAGCCAGAAGTAATCGTCTATGACGGCACTACGAAGCTGGCAGAAAAGACAGATTACAAAGTAAGTTATGCCAACAACAAAAAAGTAGGCGAGGCAAAAGTGACAATCACACCCTGCGGCAACTATGAGAAGGCAAGCAAGTTTACAGTTGCATTCAAAATCGTACAAAAAGAGCTTACAGAAGAAAATGTCACAATCAAGTATGCACCGCTTATGAATGTCAAGAAAGACAAGAAAGGAAACCTTGTCGGACAGACACAGAAGGTAACATTAAAGTGCGGTTCACTCAGTGTTCCTGCAAAAGAGTATGCCGTGACCTATAAGCAGATTAAAGACGCAGAAGGAAATGATATTGAGAAAGCCGTTGAGAAGCTGACAGAAGAAGGCGTTTACAAGATGGTGCTTGAAACGACAGAAAACAGTAGTTTCCACGGTAAATTAGAATATCAGGTCGATCTGACAGACAAGATTTTAGTCACAGATCTCAAAGTGAGCATTCCAGCACAGCAGTGGACAGGCGCAGAAATAAAACCATCCTTAGAGGATATAACTATCAAGTACAAGAACAAGAAAGTACCAGAAGGTTCCTTTGATATTGACTATAGTAATAATATCAATGCAGGTACAGCCTCCGTAATCCTGACAGCGAAGAAGGACAGTGAATATTACGGCAGCAGGGCAGTGGACTTTACTATAAAGGGCACTGAAATCAAGAAGGCACGCATCGACGGCTTCAAGTCTGTTTTAGACTATACCGGACAGGCGCTGAGTCAGGAAGTGACACTGGTGCTCAACAAAGGCAAAGCCGATGAGAGAACGTTACAGGAAGGCAAAGATTACACTATCCAATATGACAACAATGTCAATACCGGAAAGGCAGCCATGACCATAAACGGCATTGGAGAGTTCAGCGGAACCGTTAAGAAAAACTTTACAGTCGGCAAGGTAAAACTTCAGAATGCGCAGAGCGTTCAGATCAGCTTCGCAGAGCCAGAACTGACAAAGGTGTCACAGGACAAGAGCGGTGCAAAGCCAGCAGTTCAGGTGACTTACGGCGACAAGCTTCTGGTTCAGGAGGTTGACTACAAAGTAAGCTACAGCGGCAATAAAGCAGTAGGAACAAACGGAAAAGTTTCTGTCAGCGGCATCGGAAACTACACAGGAAGTTTGAAGAATGTACTTTCGTTCGAAATCGTACCAAAGGATATTTCAGATACCACAGATGAAGCCATTGTGATTGACGCAGCAGATTTGAAATATGCAGCAAATGGGAAGTACAAGGCAAAAGTCACAGTATATGACCACGGTGCAAAGTTCGCATCAAACGAATATTCTGTAGGTGCAGTCGAGGCAGACAATGTACAAGTGGACGATGAAAGCAAGTGCGGAACAATCAAAGTAATCTTGGAAGGCAGGAAGAATTACAGCGGAACACGCGAGGTACTGATCAATATCAGAGAAACCTTGATTTCCTCCACAAAGGTAAAAGTTAACGGCAAATATTACTATAACAACGGCGAAGCGGTTTGCCCATCAATCGACCAGCTTGAGGTGACAATCGGCAGCGGTAAAAACAAAACACCCTTAAAGGCAGGGGAGGATTTTACCATCGTTGGATATAGCAACAATATCAAGACTGGTAACGCCGCACTCACGATTCGTGGAACTGGCAAGTACGGCGGAACCAAGACCGTAAAATTCAAGATTCTTCCGAAATGGATGCAGCGGAAATAATCTCAGAAGCGTAGTTAAAAAAATCAAGTATTAGACACATATAAATCCATGGTCAGTTACAGAAATGTAATTGACTGTGGATTTATTTTTGTGCACGTGGAAAGGAATGATGCAGCTTAAACTGCCCGTGTCTAGGGAAAATTTTTTTCACTGCTGGTTTGGTATAACTAATTTTGAAAAGTAGCTTATAAGATTGTAAAATATGAATATACATGATAAAATTAGGTATGAAAGTAGGTGGGAAGTTTGACAGTGACAGAACAGATAGACCAGAAACATCAAGAAGATTTACAGAGGCTAAAAGATTTTCGTCTGCTTGATGATGATTTCCTCACAAAGTGTTTTGAGGGAGATACGGCAAGTATAGAACTGGTATTGCAGATTGTATTGGAAAAGCCGGATTTAAAGGTGCTGGACGTCCGCACTCAGGTGTTTGTGGAGAATCTACTGAACTGTTCGGTGAGGCTGGATATTTTGGCTACGGACAGCATAGGAGCAAAACTAAATGTGGAAGTACAGCGCTCCGACAAAGGAGCCGGGAGAAAAAGAGCTAGGTACAACAGCAGCATGATGGACGCTAATCTTTTGAAGAAAGGCGAGGACTTCGATAAGCTGCCGGAAACGTGGGTAATCTTTATCACAGAGAATGACGTAATGGGAAAAGGGCTGCCGCTCTATCCGATTGAGCGGTGCTTTTTAGGAACAGGGGAAAGGTTTGAGGACGGTTCGCACATACTGTATGTAAATGGAGCTTATCGTAGCGATACGCCAATCGGGAAGTTAATGCATGACTTCTCCTGCACAGACGCTGCGGATATGTACTATAGGACACTGGCGGACAGAGTAAGTTTTTTCAAAGAAAGCAAGGAGGGAATCGAAATTATGTGTCGGGCTATGGAAGATATGAGGAATCAGACATTGAAAGAGGGAATGAAAGAAGTTGCGCTCCGTATGTTGGCAGCCGGTAAATATGCTTTAGAGGAAATCGTTAATATTTCAGGACTTTCTCTTGAGGAAGTCAAACAACTGAAAGCGGATAGAAGCGTATAGGTAAAGTAACCATTACAGGAATAGGAGAGTATGGCGGAACCAAGGGTGTGAAGTACAGAATCCTTCCCAAATGGATGACCATATTCAAGAAGCAGCGATAGTAATAGTACAAAAAAGTTATAAAAAATCAGTATACAGCGGAGGGCATGTTCCCTCTGTCTGTATACTGATTTTTTATGCATAATACATAATATTTATTTGGTAATTTCCATAAAGGCATAATCCTTTAGGACTCTGTTCCAAATCTTGTAAGCACGGCTGTTTTCATGCACGTATTTGTCAGAACTGTATTCCGGACGAATCGCATTGTCGGCACCCATCAGGTGTTCCGCGATATTGATAAAGCCCCAGCCGTTTAAGGTACATGTATTTTGCAGCAAAATATTCGCAGTCTGGATATTTTTATTGTTCAGCCTGCCATTGTTCACCCCGGACATAATACATGGAATAGAAATCACATATACTTGCAGTCCCGGTGTCTTTGCGGTGATTCTTGCAATCAGCGTCTGCAAGTCATCGACAAACTGCTCAGGGGTACTGCTGGTCAAGTCGTTCATTCCGTAACAAATAAACAATTTGCTTACATTTGGCAGTTGTGATACAGAATCTTCAATATACTGAACTTTTCCATTGTATTTCGGCATAATGTCAGCGTGTGTGGTGAGGGCATTTCCAGATATGGCAGCTTTGGCAGAGCTGCTGACTCTTGCTAGAAAGTATGTGGAGTCGGAAGCGATGGAATCAGAATGGGTCTGGCAGTATTCCTTGAAGCCCACAGTGAGCGAGTCTCCCACGAATACAGAATTAGCAAAGAATGCATTCTCAGAAACCATTCCGCTCGAAACAATTTCTTGAAACTGCTGTTCATCAATCGTTCCATTGGTATAATTATCCACAAGGTAATAATTTAAGCGTGCGGTGAGGCTGTCCGAGAGATTTTCATTGGGCAGTGCAGCACCTGTAATTGGCTGTATAACCGAAAATGCAGGCATATATGCCAGCTCCTCCGCATAAACTGTTGAAGGGGTCAGAATCAGCATACAAATAAAGAGTGCAATCACCGAATTGGTATATTTTTTCATGGCTTGAAAGCTCCTTTCATATAATAAAGCACCAATAAAATAATAAAAGTAATAAATTGTTTTGATTGACAGTTACTTAAAAATCTATTAAAAGTTTCATTACCATGTAGAAACCTAAGCCTGAGCTTATTATAAATGCAGACGGCGATAAATTCAATACTAATTTCTAAATTATTTCGAAAATTATTAAGAAATCGTACAGATATTGTTAATTTTATTACACAAGAAACGCAAATATGTTAATAAATTGTTAAAAGACAGGCTAAAGAATTTAAAAAAGGGGGAAGCTCGCTTGAAAATATTTTTTTGCAAAAAGTGCAGAGCGATTGATTATTCATATGGAAAATGCCCAAAATGCGGCAGCTTTGAAACCGATGAGGCAAGTCTGGATTTTCTGTTTTTTGGTAAAATAAAAAGAGATACGACAAAAATATCAGAAAACATTGACTATTGCGCAAAATGGATATAAAATTGTAAATAGGTGTGTTGTGCAAAAGGTAGCACGATATAAACAGACGTAAGATTAATGTTTTATATGGAAGGGGTGCCTACATGGCTGAGGAATTCAATTTAGACGGAATGGTGGACATATATATTTATGAGAATGGCCAGCTTTTGGAAAATCTGGAGGAGATTGTACTTGAGACAAAAGATGATGATGCATTTGACGAGAACAGTATCAATGAGATCTTTCGAATCATGCACACGATCAAAGGCTCTTCGGGAGTCATGATGTATGATAACATTATGAAGGTGTCCCATAAGCTAGAGGACATATTTTACTATTTAAGAGAAAATGTTGGTATCAAAGAGCCGCACATGGAGCTTACCGACATTGTTTTTCAGGTGTTGGACTTTATCAACGGAGAGATGGAGAAGATCAAAGATGGAAATGACCCAGACGGGGATAATTCCCAATTGATTGAAATGATGGAGAAGTTCCTTGTAAAGTTAAAAGGCGCGATTGATGAAGCGGGCGAGCCGGCGCCAGAGCAGCCCAAGCCCAAAGCAGAGGCGCAAGCAACAGCATCTTCCTCTTCATCATCAGGACTGGGACTGGGACCAAATCAGTTCTACATCGCACCACAGGCATCGGGAACTGCGAAGTGTTTCCGCATTAAGATTACATATCATGAAGATACGCAGATGAGCAACCTGCGCGCATATTCTGCCACATATGCCTTGAAGGAGTTCACGGAGGATGTCCATTATACACCAGAAGATATTCTCACAGATGAAAGCTCTTCGGAAATAATACTGGCAGATGGGTTTCAGATGCTTGTCCGCGGTGATTTCACGGAGGAGAAACTCCATGAACTGCTTGATACGACCTCCGAAATCAGGGATTTGCTGATTTCAGAGTGCACGAATGCCGAGTTTGAAAGAGGCTTCTCAGGAGAACCGATTCAGGAGGAGAGCAGCGCCGCACCGGAGGAAAGCCCAGAAGCCCAGAAGAAGGAAGCTGAGCCCCAGCCGGGTGACTATGTCATTCAGAAGGAAGCTGGAAAGGCAAAGCAGATTACCAAGAAGAAGAAAAAAGAAACCAAACAGGCGTTTATGAGTGTCAGCATTGACAAGATGAACATGCTGATGGATTTGATGGGTGAGATGGTAATTGCGGAGTCTGTTGTTCTTCAAAATCCCGATTTACAGGTGCCGAATCTTGACCTGTCCAATTTCCAGAAGGCTGCGTCACAGTTGTCAAAGATCACGACAGAGATGCAGGAACTCATCATGTCGATGCGAATGATGCCGCTCACAAACACGTTCCAGAAGATGAACAGAACCGTGTTTGACATGTCGAGAAAGCTCGGGAAAAACATTGAGTTTGAGATGATTGGCGACACGACAGAGGTGGATAAGAACATCATTGAAAATATATCAGATCCATTGATGCATCTGGTTCGAAATTCTGTCGATCATGGCGTGGAGATGCCTGATGAAAGAGCTGCCGCTGGAAAGACAGAGCCGGCAAGAGTAACGCTCGAAGCAAAGAATGAAGGCGGAAAAGTATGGATTTCCGTCCGTGATAACGGCAAGGGACTCAACAGAAGCAAACTGTATAAGAAAGCATGGGAAAACGGCATTCTTCCAGATAACCGCGTAGAGAGTGATTACACAGATAAAGAAATCTTCCAGTTCATCACATATCCCGGATTTTCTACAAAGGAGAAGGTCACAGAGTTTTCGGGGCGCGGCGTAGGTATGGACGTGGTTGTCAAGAATATTCAGAAGATTGGCGGCGTGCTGGATATTGAATCCATTGAGGGTGAAGGCACTACGATGACCATGAAAATCCCTCTGACAATGGCTATCATAGATGGTATTGTCATGAGAAATGGCAATACCAAGTTTGTCATGGAAACAGGTGCGATTAAGCAGTTTATCCGTGTGACAGACAATCAGCTCATTCATGAGCCAAACGGTGAGGAATATGTCATGATACGCGGCGAATGTTATCCGATTCTGCGTCTCAGCCAGAAATATAATCTGGAGGATGCTGTCACAGATGTGGAGGATGGTGTGATGCTTCTGCTTGAATATGAAGGAAATACACTGTGCGTTCTGATAGATGAACTGATCGGAACACAGGAGATCGTTGTAAAACCAATACCGCCTTATGTCAAGAAGGTACATGGCATTTCCGGATGTACACAGCTTGGTGACGGCAGTATTGCACTGATACTTGATGTGAGCGGGCTGATGCAGGATTAATGGAGGTTGACTACATGGATGCAGATCAAAAGAAGATGTTGGAGGAAAAAGGATTTGACGTAGATGGCACGATGAAACGTTTTTTAAATAACGAGACGTTGTATCTGAAATGTCTCAGAAAGTTTCTTGACGATTCGAGCTTTGACAAGTTAAAGGCGGCTTACCAGAGCGGAAACTGCAAAGAAGCTTTTGAGGGGGCACATACGATGAAAGGATTTGTGTCAAACCTCGGCATTAATGAAATCTACCATTTGCTGATTCCGATGGTAGAGAAACTCCGAGTGCAGGACTTGAACCTCGACGCGGAGATGAACCAGTTGGAAACATTGTATCGGGAGACTTATAAAGTCATAGAAGAGCTTTAATCGTTCAGCTCAGGACGTTGCATTTACTGTAAAGTCCGAGAAACAGTGTGGCGGCAGACTATAGTTTCTGCCAGCAAGCACTGACGAATGAGACCAGCGAAAGGCAGGGAGTACCGGATGGCAGATAAGACAGAGTGGGTTGTGAATGGGTTCCAGTTTGGCACCCAGCAAGATGCAGAACTTGCTCAAAATGAGAAAATCCGCATAGAGCGTCTTGAGGAGAAGCTGGATTACCAGAATCAAGAGATGGTCTATGCAGTATATAAAAAGGCAGTCAATAACCGCGTATTTAGAACGCCTGTTGGGTATGATTTTCTCAAAAGGCTGCAACGGATATTATATGATAATGCACAGGAGGATATTGCCAATATCCCCATATATGGGGTGTACAGTATGCGTGAGAGTGCAAATCCAACAATCGAGCGGATACAGGCAAGCCGTAAACCTGTAAAAGAAAAACCAAAGCAGGAATTTTTCAGCAGGAAAACATCAATAATAGTGAATATCGGACTGCTGGTTTTGGTGATTGTCATGTTTGTGATAGCAACCACAGGTTCGAATCCGACAATCGTAAATTACGAAAGGACGCTTCAAAACCGTTACGCTGAATGGGAACAGCAGCTATCCGACAGAGAACAGGTAATCAGAGAGAAAGAGAAGGAGCTGCTGATTGCCGAGTAATAATAAGGGTATGATCTTGTATGAATAAGCTTAAAATACTTGTGGTGGATGACGAGAGCAGAATGCGCAAGCTTGTCAAGGATTTTCTTGTAAAACAAAATTATGAAGTGCTGGAAGCCGAAGATGGCAGTCAGGCAGTCGAGCTGTTCTTTGAACAGCAGGATATTGCGCTGATTATCCTTGATGTGATGATGCCCAAAATGGACGGTTGGCAAGTGTGCAGGGAAATCAGAAATTATTCTAAAGTTCCGATTATTATGCTGACAGCTCGAACAGATGAGCGCGATGAGCTTCAGGGATTCCAATTAGGAGTAGATGAATACATTGCAAAACCGTTCAGCCCCAAAATCTTGGTGGCAAGAGTGGAAGCCATTCTGCGCAGGACCAGCCAGCTCGCAGAGAACGAAGTCCTTGAGTACGGCGGCATATCAATCGACAAAGCTGCGCATGTCGTCACAATCGACGGCGTGGGCATTGACCTAAGCTTTAAAGAATTTGAGCTGCTGACATACTTTATGGAAAACAAGGGCATCGCCCTGTCCAGAGAGAAAATTCTCAACAGTGTATGGAATTATGACTATTTCGGCGACGCGCGGACCATTGATACACACGTAAAAAAATTAAGAAGCAAGATGGGCGGCAAAGGCGACTTGATCAAAACAGTCTGGGGTATGGGATACAAGCTCGAAGTGTAAAGGTGGGGCTTGGTGATAAGACATCCTGCATAAAATACCAGAGTATCAAGAACAAATATTCATGAACATAAGTGTGCTTCTGCCAGACAATAAAATAAAGGACAGGCTGAACTGTTACTATGCAAATAGCCACTAATTATTCCCGTTGAGCTGTTTTTAACGATATAAGTATAAAATATCAGTTCCGTTATTTTTGCACTGAAAATCTTGATAGTACCTACAATACTCATTGCTCATGGGAAATAAAGTCGCAATTTATACCTCAAAAAGTGCGAAGAATACTAGTACAGCATTTCCTAATCCCTCATACACTTAGCACTCGCTATTTACGCCATCGCCGCGTTGCCGTCAGTCAACAATGCCACCGCATTGCCTCCTTCCTCCGCCTTGCGCTGACGAAAATATCAAGCACTAAGTATATGGGGATTAAGAAAACGCTGTACTAGATGAATTACTATTATGCGCGAAACATGATAAAATCTGTTCACGTAATAATATATTGACAAAGGCACAGGATAGAACGTGCAGGCATAGGAAAATGGGGGAGGTATAGAAAGAAAGCCGACGGGGCAGTCAATCTGTCAAAAGCACGGGTAATGCTCTATGAAAGACGGACAAATAAGAAAATAAAGAATCTGGAATATAATGGGAATACTTTCTATACGCCTGAAGGAAACGACCCTTCTAAAGAAAAAGTTCCGGATGATCCGAATGCAGTGTATTTGAGGCTGTACGTGGGTGCTGTAGGAGATGGTACGACGGTTGATCCGGGATGCTATAACGTGGTTTGGACGAACGCAACTGCGAAAGGCAAAGCCACGCTGGCCATCTCCGGCGACGGTGATCGTGCGGTCGGAAGCATAACGAAAAATGTCAATATCAAGGCGAATAACTTAAACGGAAAGACCTTGACAGACTTTGTGGAGAAGGCTGTCGACAGTCTGAAAAATATATGGAAAGGAGACAACGGTATTTTTTGGACCAGTGTATGAGAACCGGCGCATATGCGGAGAAGCGTATGCGCCGGTCTGTTTTTAAATCCTTTATTGATGACCCTTTTACAGTTTGTTGCAAGTGAAGAAATTCCTGTAATGAGAATGGAGTGAAGGGCTGAACAATCAATCAGTTGAAGTACGTTCCACTTCGTAACCAAAGCAACGCCTGTCAAAAAAGTGAGGAAAGGCGACAAGTCTCTTTCGTACTGAATCCTATAATTATATCAGCCCTTCAATTGTAAATAGAAATCCAAAGAAATACCTCAATTATTGACAAACAATATACTGTGTGATACGATATACAAAATAATACATAGTAAATCCCCATAAAAGGGGATATTGAAGGAGGGGGCATATGAATATTGAAGATTGGAAATCACAGATAAAGAGAGGAAGTTTGGAATTTGGCATTTTATTAATGATTTCCAAGAGGTCTTATTATGGGTATGAAATTATCAGTGAATTAAATAAGTGGCAGATTTTGGCGGCAAAAGAAAGCACTATATATCCGCTGCTTCGGCGTCTGCTGAAAGAAGGATTTTTGTCCTCCTATTGGCAGGAAACGACAGAAGGACTTCCGCCTAGAAAGTATTATTCGATTACTGATACAGGCAAAACGTATCTTGCTGCAATGTCTGTGGAGTGGGAGAACTTATTAGCTGCGATTGAAGGGCTTCGGGACGGATGAAAAGAATTATTCCAGCTTTAAAATCAAAGTAAAGTTTGGAGATAAAAGTTTCAAGATAAAAGTTTGAAGATAAAAGCAAAACGGAGGTAAATATGGAAAGCATTTTACTGAATTATCTGGAAAAAATCGACAAATATTTAAAACCACTCGCAGCGGCAGAGCGGGCTGATATTATTAATGAAATAAAAAGTGAAATGTTAGAACTGGAAGCAAAAGATAAGCTCACTTCAGCGCAGATTGTAGAAAGACTGGGAAATCCAAAAGAGCTTGCTAAAGCATATCTGGGACAGTCCATAACCCAAAATAATGGTTTTAACATAAGAAAACTGGGCACAGTTATCGTCTTTTATAGTCTGGCAGGGCTGGGGAGTATTTTTATTCTGCCGGTAATCAGCATTCTCGCTGTTACGCTGGTGATTTGTGGGGTCATTGTACCAATTTGCGGAGCCGTTAAATTTTTAGGGGCATTGGTTGGAATCGACCTTCCTATTATTATGTTTCAGTTCGGAAGTTATACCGCGTCGCCAGTCATGGCATTTCCGCTTTCTATTATAATAGGGATACTGCTGTTTCTGGCAGGAAGCTTTTTGTGGAAATTGACTATCCAGTATATCCAGATGATCAGCAGCAAAAAGAAGCAGCTATAAACAATCCTGTAGATGCAAATGATTTTCGGCAAATTATTTTCATCATAGAATACCTTGAAATAGTATGCAGTATTTGATAAAATAACATAGGGACAATGCCAAAATAAAAGAATATCTTTGAGCTGGAAAAATAAGGAATAGGCATACTGCATAAAAATAAGTATTGCTTTTCTTTAATATGGGCGTTAAAATAGTTAGGGGTAAGATGAATGAATTTTCAGAAAAAACATAAATAAAGATAAAAGAGAAGAAACGGACAGAGCAATTATAGTGAAAATGACACGAAAGGAATAGGCTGTAAACTGAAAAATGAAGCATCTTAAAAAACATTCCATAAAACAGGAAATTGCACTGATTTTTATTACAGTGATGGCGGGGACGATTATACTCTGCTGGGTGATCAACAATAGTTTTTTGGAAAAGTTTTATATCCAGAATAAAAAGAACGCCATTAAAGACGCCTACTACAGAATGAATGAAGTTCTGGCAAACGGGGATATCACTTCGGAGGAATATGATCTCGAACTGCGCAAAACCTGCGATATGTACAATATTGGACTGCTGGTGATTGATGCGGCATCTAATACCGTAAAATCCAACACAAGAGATGCAGATAAGCTGATGCGCAGGCTTTACGATAATTTTTTCAAACCGGGAAGTGATATGAATTATCTGGACGTAGGGAATAATTATTATCTGGCAAATGTCATGGATAAGTCTACGTACACCGAATATCTGGAAATGTGGGGCGTTTTGGACAATGGAAATCTTTTTCTCATACGCTCTCCTATCGAAAGTATACGCGATAGTGTGAAGCTGTCCAATCAATTTTTGGCGTATGTGGGATTTATTGCAACGGTTATCAGTGCGGCACTGATCTGGTTTGTGACAACCAGAATCACGAGGCCGATTATGGAATTAAAAAATATTTCCGAGCAGATGACAAAGCTCAATTTTGAGACGAAGTATGAGAGCCGGGGACAAAATGAGATTGATCTGCTTGGCAGACATATCAATGAACTTTCAAGTACATTAGAGAGGACAATCTCCGAATTAAAAACCGCAAACATTGAACTTCAGCGGGATATCGAGAAAAAAGAACAGATCGACGAGATGCGCAAAGAATTTTTGTCAAACGTTTCCCATGAGTTAAAGACACCAATTGCACTGATACAAGGATACGCGGAGGGACTCGTGGAGGGCATAAATGATGATGATATCGAAAGCAGAAATTTCTATTGTGAAGTAATTATAGATGAAGCAGGAAAAATGAATACAATGGTCAAAAAGCTGCTTGATTTAAACCAACTGGAATTTGGCAAAGATATTGTCACGATGGAACGTTTTGACATTACCGCACTCATTCGTAATTTTATTGCGTCGGCAGAGATTCTGATCAGCCAGAATGAAGTGAAGGTGAGACTTGAAGAGCCTGAACCGATTTATGTGTGGGCAGATGAATTTAAGACGGAAGAGATTATCCGAAATTTTTTTAGCAACGCGATGAACCATGTGTCCGGTGACAGGATTATCGAGATTAAATACCAATTGATTGAACAGGAGAGCGCCAATAAAGTACGGATTCGAGTGTTCAATACAGGAGAGCCGATACCAGAGGAGTCTCTTGCTCATATATGGGAGAAATTCTATAAGGTAGACAAGGCGCGCACGCGGGAATACGGTGGCAGCGGCGTGGGATTATCCATCGTAAAAGCAATCATGGAATCCATGAACCAGCGTTACGGTGTTATTAATTATACCAATGGCGTAGAGTTCTGGTTTGAACTCGAAACCAAATAAATATGGAGGTGTTGATTTGAAAAAGGGAAAGGTTTTAGGGCTATTTGCCATGTCTGCAACGCTGCTGACCGGCTGCATAGATGCCATGCCAGAGCTCACGGCTGAGCAGTCGGACATCATTACAGAGTATGCGGCAGGACTGCTGTTAAAATATTCACCCAATTACAATTATAGAATTGCGGATGAGGAGGAAGTGCTTGCAGCGATGGCAGCGCGGCAGGAGGCTGCCGAGGCGGAGAGCGAGACAGCAGCAGAGACTGAGCCCGAAACGGACAGTGCACAGCCGGAGGAGGAAACAAATCAAAATACATCTTCAACGGAAACAGAGACTGAGCCCGAAACGGAACAGATACAGTTTGTGGCAGATCTTGATTTTGCGGCAGAGCTGGGCATTGATGATTTGATTATCCGCTACCAATCCTTTGAGGTGTGCAGTGCGTACCCCGGGGATAACACAGGCTTTAGTGTAGATGCCGCACAGGGCAAGAAACTGCTGGTGATGCATTTTGACTTGGAGGGTCTGCCAGAGGAGGATATTGACTGCAATCTGTTTGATTATGAGCTCAAGATGCGTGTAAATATCAATGATTCAGGCTCTGTACCTGTTTTGAGCACGCTGATTCCCAATGATCTGGGTACCTATATGGACATCGTGCCGGCAGGGGAAATCGTAGATGTCGTGGCGGTGGCAGAGATTGATGATATGACGGCAGAGGAGATTCAGACATTGACGCTTTATGCTGCTTCAAACAGCCAGTCTTGTGCTGTGAAGTTAAAATAACTGGAAATTGTCAAAAAATTGCTAAAAATATTTGTATTTATTCGTATATCTATGTTATAATTGATTAAAGATGAATACTCTGCACAGCAGTGATGATAAAGAGATTGAAAATAAGTATATTTTTGATCATCTGTAGAATGGAGGTTTAATATGGAGACTAAGATTCTCTTGGAGAACGGAACTAATGAGTTAGAAGTATTAGAATTTGTGGTGGACGGAAATTCTTATGGTATTAATGTGGCTAAGATCAGAGAGATTATTCCCTATTCGCCTGTAACACCTGTGCCGAATGCGCATCCCAGTGTGGAAGGTATTTTTATGCCGCGTGATGCGATGATTACGGCAATTGATCTGCGGAACTGTTTACAGCGTGGGCAGTCACAGCCGGGCGGTCTGTTTATTATCACGAGTTTTAATAAACTTGACATTGCTTTTCATGTTGATTCCGTGATCGGCATTCACAGAGTGTCATGGGTTGATATTATTAAACCCGGTGCTACAGTGACGACAGTGGAAGATGGTATTTCTACAGGTATCATCAAGATTGATGGAAAACTTATCATTATCCTTGATTTCGAGAAAATTATTACAGATATTAATCCAGAGACAGGCTTGAAGGTGACAGAGATTGATGCGCTGGGTGCGAGAGAGAATACAGAGATTCCGATTCTGATTGCAGAAGATTCCTCTCTGCTTAGAAAGCTGATTGTTGATTCGCTCAAGAAAGCAGGATATGAGAACATTATTAAGGCGGAGAATGGCGAGGAGGCATGGGAATACATAGTTAAGTGCAGAGATGCTGGAACGCTGGATAAAGATGTACATCTTCTTATCACTGATATCGAGATGCCTCTTATGGATGGACACCGTCTGACGAAGCTTGTAAAATCAGATGATGCGACAAAACATATACCGGTAATTATTTTCTCTTCACTTGTCAATGATGAGATGAGAAGAAAGGGTGAAGATTTAGGTGCAGATGCACAGTTATCAAAACCTGAGATTGGAAATCTTGTTAAGGTAATTGATGAGCTGCTTGCAAGATAAGAAAGACAGATAGAGCCGGGATAAATACCCGGCTTTAACAAATTATGCAAACTTTTGTGTAGGGGAAATGTAAGGAGAGGCATGGACGAGACTGAAATCATTGAAAAACAAACTATACTGGTAGAGAAGATAACAGATGCGGACATGGTACTTGTGGGTATTGGTGAAGAGTTTCATGAGGATTTTAAAGAGATACATAGATTTCCAAATCTTATGTCTGCACTTGAAGAGGTAGATATTAATGAGACTCTTGAGTGGGCGATTCCTTTTCTGGAGCATCGGTTTTTGATAGAACATAAAGACGGCAGCTTGGAGGAGGCTTACAAGAAGCTTTATGAGCTGGTAAAAGATAAGAATTATTTTGTGATCACAACTTGTATTGATGAGATTATCCAAAGAGCGCCATTTGACAACGAGCGGGTGGTGGCGCCTTGCGGTAATTATCAAATGCTCCAATGCAGTGAAAAGTGTTGTAATACCTTATATCCATCGAAAGACTTTTCAGATTTAGTTAATCAGGCAATTTTAGATAATGTAGGCTTAGATTCTCTTGAAGAGCCAAAATGTCCTGTTTGCGGCAAATCATTAGTTTACAGCAATATTTTGTGCGAACAGAATTATGTCGAAGAAGGGTATCAAAAGCAGTGGGAGAACTACACGAAATGGCTGCAAGGGACATTGAATAAAAAACTCTGCATTCTTGAACTGGGTGTGGAATTAAATTTGCCCAATATAATCAGATGGCCTTTTGAAAAGGTTGCTTTTTATAACCAAAAGGCAAGTTTTTTCAGAATCAATGCTTCATTGTACCAAATGACAGAGGAATTGAGTGGCAAGGGCGTCAGTATTGCGATGAATGCAGTCGATTTTCTCAGAGAGTATACATTGTCGGATAGAACAGAGACGGAGGGATTATCATGAGTTCAGAGGAAAACTATTTGGATAATTTGCTTAACAATGTGTTAGAGCCAAAGCCAACAGAACCCATGAAGGAAATACAAGTGTCAGATATAGAAACAGTGACAGAGCCTTCGGCAGAGACGAATGCCGAACTTGCCATACAAGATGAACAAGACGAGTTCGACATATCAGAGATCGAGGAAGCAAAACCAGAGCCGGATATTCAAGAAACGAATATGCCTGAAAATGAGCTGGAATTAGAAGAGCTGGAGATAACAGATATCGCCTCAGAAATCCAAGAGTCCAATCCGTCTGAATTAGAAGATGAAGCACTGGAAATCCCAGAGTTAGAGCCAGAACTCCCAGTACTAGAAGAATTGGAACTGTCGGAACTAGAGCCAGAAACTTCAGAACCAGAACTCTTAGAACGAGAGACGGAAAACTCAGCATCAGAAATGTTTGAACTAGAAGATGAAGAATTGGAAATTCCCGAAATGGAGTCGGAAAACCTAGAATCAGACTTGCCAGACCTAGAAGATGAGGAACTGGAACTTCCAGAGTTAGAGCCAGATATTATAGAATCGGACCTGTCCGAGCTAGAAGATGAAGAATTGGAAATTCCCGAAATGGAATCTGAAAACCTAGAATCGGACTTGCAAGAGTTGGAAGCCGAGGAACTGGAAGTATCTGAAATAGAACCAGAAGTGCAAGAAACGAATGTGCGTGAAAATGAGCTGGAATTAGAAGCCTTACATACAGAGATACCTGAGAAGGATACTCATTTGGATATAGAGATGCCAGATACAGACAAAGAATGGAGTTTGGAGGATAATAAAATGCCAGAAGATGATGAACTTAAACTAGAAGATATCGAACTTCCAGAGCTGGAGGATGAGTTGCCTTTGGAGAATAGCGAGTTGGACATTGATGGGCTGGACAAGGCAATTCAGTCAGAAACAGAGCTTGAGATGGCAGGCGAATTGAATATCGACGAGTTGGATTTTGGCGATGAGACAGCAAAAGCGGATAGTTTTGATGTTAAAATCCCCGATTTGGAGATGCCTGACATTCCTGATTCAGAAGATTTTGATCTCAATATGGATGATGCAGCCGCCTTCCCAGAATTGTCAGATGCCGCAGAGCTGCTGAGAGAAAATGCAAAAGCAAATGAGAGCGAAGCTTCAATTGGCATGGAGGATAATCTTGAAGATGTGTTAAATATGCTGGATGATGATGCTGAGCTTGCTGAAATCAATGATATGCTCAAAAAATCAGATAACAATGAGCCAATTCAGGATGACATGATGGATCTGCTGCACCAGATGGCAGATGATGAAGCCGCATCGGTCAATGCCGGAATTAATCATGTAGATGATGACGATGATGGCGTGCCGCTTCCAAAACTCCCTCCGTCTGCGCTCAATGCAAATCAGGCTGGGCAAACAGCGACAGCAGATGATACAGCAGATGATGATGGCAAGAAAAAAGGCAGGAAAGCATCTGCAAAGAAGTCTAAAGGCGGCAGGGAGGATGCGGAGTCAGACGATCCAAAGAAACCGGGCTTTTTTGGAAAATTTTTTCATATGCTGACAGAAGATCTTGTTCCCGAACCGACCGAGGAAGAGCTTGCTGCGGAGAAGGAAGCAAAGGCGGCAAAGAAGCAGGAGGAGAAGGCAAAAAAGGAAGAGGAAAAACTCGCCAACGACGAGACCAAAAAAGCAAAAGACGAGGAAAAAGAGGCTGCCAAGAAGGCAAAGCAGGAAGCAGCAGCACAGAAAAAGAAAGAAAAGCAGGCTGAGAAGGAGAAAAAAGCTGCCGCAAAACGGGCAAAACTAGAAGCAGAAGGTCCCAAAAAGCGCATTCCGCCTAAGAAGATGGCAGTTGGCGCTGTGTTCGGTGCCACGGTGGGCGGCGCTGTTATCATAGCAACGAATACACTTGCAACGCAGGGATTTTTGCAGTCAGCCCGCAATGCATATATTGCAGAGGATTATAAGTCCGTATACCAGCTCATGTATGATATGGATTTCGATGAAACTTCATCAGAAGGACGAATCAAGGCAAAGAGTGAAGTGCTGTTAAAAATGCAGCGGCGGTATGATTCCTATCAGACAAACATGAAAATGGGGCGCGAAGTAGAGGCGCTGGACGCTTTATTACAAGGTATCACAACCTATGATACCGTCAATGCTGATGCGGAAAAATATGAAGTGATGGAGGAAGTGGATGCAATCAAAGCACAAATTTTAGAAATCCTCCAGACAAACTACAATCTCGACGAGACGGCAGCAAGAGTCCTGATCAGTAACGAAGATGCATTGTCTTATACAATCGCACTCAATGATGTGATAAACGGAAATTAGTGTGAAATCATAGATTTCACCATACTGATTGCAGTGCCCGCTAAAGCGGGCGAATGGGAGTTAGAGGTAAAATACGATGATAGCAATGATTGATTATGATGCCGGAAATATCAAAAGTGTGGAGAAGGCGTTGACTGCTTTAGGTGAGACAGTCGTCATTACGAGGGATAAGGATACATTGCTTCGTGCGGATAAAGTAATCTTGCCGGGCGTTGGTGCTTTCGGCGATGCGATGGCAAAGCTTCGGAAATATGAATTAGAGCAGGTCATTCATGAGATAGTAGACAGACAGACGCCCTTTATGGGAATCTGTCTGGGGCTGCAACTCCTGTTTGAAGCCAGTGAGGAAGCGCCCGAAGTATCTGGTCTTGGAATCCTGAAGGGGCGTATTACTAAAATACCAGAAAACACTGCATTAAAGGTGCCTCAGATTGGATGGAATTCATTAAAATTTCCAAACCGGGGCAAGCTCTTTGAGGGTATAGCAGAGGATTCATATGTGTATTTTGTGCATTCGTATTATTTGCAGGCAGAGGACCCGAAGATTGTGACTGCAACGACAGAGTATGTGACGCATATTCATGCATCTGTCGAAAAAGGGAATGTGTATGCCTGTCAGTTCCACCCAGAGAAAAGTTCGGATGTCGGGTTGAAGATTTTGAAGAACTTTGTGTCATTATAGAAACGCATTGAGTATGATGGAGGAATCAGATGATTACAAAGAGAATTATTCCATGTCTGGATGTGCATGATGGACGTGTAGTTAAGGGTGTGAATTTTGTCAATCTGGTGGATGCGGGAGACCCTGTTGAGATTGCTGCCGCTTATGATCAGGCGGGAGCTGACGAATTGGTGTTCTTAGATATCACAGCATCATCAGATAACCGTGCCACCAAGGTAGAGTTGGTGCGGCGAGTGGCTGAGAAGGTTTTTATTCCGTTTACGGTTGGCGGGGGCATCAGAACTGTGGAGGATTTCAAGGCGATACTCCGTGAAGGCGCGGATAAGGTGGCGGTGAATAGTGCAGCGATCATGAACCCTTCACTGATTCGCGAGGCGGCTGACAAGTTTGGCAGCCAGTGTGTTGTGGTCGCGATTGATGCAAAGCGCCGCGCCGACGGAAGCGGCTGGAATATTTATAAAAATGGCGGCCGTGTCGATATGGGGATTGACGCTGTGGAGTGGGCGGTGAAAGCAAACCAGCTTGGCGCCGGCGAAATCCTGCTGACAAGCATGGACTGTGATGGAACAAAGAATGGTTATGACAACGAACTTACCAGAATTGTGTCTGAGAAGGTTTCTATACCTGTCATCGCGTCGGGCGGGGCAGGCAGTCTGGAACATTTTCGGGATGTTTTTGTGCAAGGAAAGGCAGACGCAGCGTTGGCAGCCTCTCTGTTTCATTTCAAGGAATTGGAGATTCGGGATGTCAAAAAGTATCTGCATGAGCAGGGAATTTCAGTGAGAATATAAGGATAAATGCAAGAAGCATGGATATACGAAAGGAGAAAAGATTATGGCGATGTTGACAGGAGAATGGCTGGATGCAATGCAAGAGGAATTTCAGAAGCCTTATTATAAGGAGTTGTATCAATTTGTAAAAGATGAATACAGCAGTACGCTGATTTTTCCGCCTGCGGATGATATTTTTAATGCGATGCATTTCACGCCGCTTGACAAAGTGAAAGTGCTTTTGCTCGGACAAGATCCTTATCACAATGTTGATCAGGCACATGGGCTTAGCTTTTCTGTGCTTCCAAGCCAGACAAAGATCCCGCCTTCACTGCAAAATATCTATAAAGAGTTAAAATCAGATCTTGACTGCTCTATCCCGAATAACGGATATCTGAAAAAGTGGGCAGATCAGGGAGTGCTGCTGCTCAATACAGTGCTTACGGTGCGCGCTCATCAGGCAAATTCTCATCAGGGCAGGGGATGGGAGAAATTTACAGACGCCATTATTCAGGCGGTCAATGCACAGGACAGACCGATTGTATATATGCTGTGGGGAAAACCGGCGCAGAAAAAGATTCCGATGCTGACCAATCCAAAACATCTGATTTTGAAGGCGGCACATCCAAGTCCACTGTCGGCAAACAATGGATTTTTCGGATGCAAACATTTTAGTCAGGCAAATGAATTTTTGAAGGCAAACGGAGTAGAGCCGATTGACTGGCAGATTGAAAATATTTAAATTTGGACATGTCACACGAGGGATTAAAATTTGGTTAATATATCCAAAATATACGGAAATAAATGAATAGAATGAATTTATTTCCGTATATTATAGGTATTCTTGCATAAAAAAAGTCAAAATTGGAATATAGTGTTACAGCAAATTAGAATGTCATACGCAGTAAGACTATTGACAAATTTTTTCATTATAAGTATAATTAAATAGTCATGTCGCATAAACTAACTTTAGCAAACTAAAGCGTAAGCTTATGCTGAAAGAGAAGATGATAGGTTTTGAGTGCAGTGGACAATGGCGTTCATAGGCACTTTTTTACTTTTTTAAGCAGGTTTTTACCTTATAAATAGGTTAAAACATAGATAACTATAAGGAGGTTAAAAGTATTATGGAAAACAGAAAACGGATTCTTGCCGTATTATTGGCAGGAACAATGATTGCCGGTTCTCTGGCAGGCTGTGGTTCCAAGGGCGGTTCTGATACACCGGCTACAGATACACCTGTAGCAGATAATAGCAACAATACAGAGCAGGCAGGAACAGAGACCGCAGAGGACGAGACAACAACAGAAGGAGAGGAAGCAGACACTACGGTGCTGAGCATGGAGGAACTGGGGGCTATGGAGCATGATGAGCGTTCATCATATCTCTATGAGCAGAATCTTGGTGAATTTTATGAGTATTACCAAGAGGCGAAGGCAGAGCTTGAGAATGTTCCGCTCAGATATGCCAAGATGGCGATCGCAGAGGCAAAACTGATCAAGTCAGGTGTGTTGGTGCCTGACCATACGAAGGGAGGAAATTATTCCATTTCCCGCGTTGCACCGAACACGAAGTCCACAGTGATGTGGGGCAATGACAATCAGCGTTTCCACAACTATGTTGTCACTACAGAGCCGATTGCCAAGGAGGATATCGCCGAGATTCGCGCAAATTGGGCAGAGCTCAAAGGTTCAGGCACCTATGAGGAATGGGTTAAGACATATTTGACAGACAAAGGATATGAGTTGAAGGATACATATAATTATAACCTTTACAATACAGATCCTACGACATGGGATGTACTTGCTACAAGCCAGTCCGCAGACAGCGAAGCCATTGTCAATACTTTTGACGGACTGATGGAGTATGATATGGAGAACGTGCTTCAGCCCGCTTTGGCTGAGAGCTATGAGATCTCTGACGATGGACTGACCTATACGTTCCATATCCGCGAGGGTGCTGTGTGGGTTGATTCTCAGGGAAGAAAAGTGGCAGATGTCACAGCGGATGACTGGGTTGCAGGAATGCAGCACATGATGGATGCGATGGGCGGACTGGAGTTCTTGGTTGACGGTGTGCTCGAGAATGCTACTGGATACATCAACAATGAGATTACAGATTTTAATGAGGTTGGTGTCAAGGCGATCGATGACCACACGCTGCAATATACACTCGAAGCGCCGACACCGTATTTCCTGACAATGCTCAGCTACAGTGTATTTGCGCCGATGAATCGTTCCTTCTATGAGTCACAGGGCGGCAAGTTCGGTATGGAATTTGATGCTTCCGCAGCGGATTATACGTATGGACAGACACCAAACAACATCGCATACTGCGGTCCTTATCTGGTGACAAACTTTACATCAAAGAACATTATCGTATTCTCAGCAAATGAGACCTACTGGAATAAAGATAATATCAATATCAAGACGCTTACATGGCCATACGAGGATGGTTCAGATACATTGAAAATCTACAATGACCTGAAATCAGCTACCGTTGACGGAACAGGCTTGAACGCTGCGACACTGGAAGCGGCAAAGGCAGATGAATGGTTCCAGAAATACGGCTATACGACAGACACAGAGGGTACAACATACTGCAACTATTACAACCTGTACCGTACAGCATATGCGAATGCAAATGATTCCACAAAGGTTGTGTCACAGCAGACAGAGGAGGAGAAGAGCAGAGCAAATGCAGCGCTTGGCAACACGGATTTCCGTCTTGCAGTGACCTTTGCGACCGACAGGGCAGCAAGATATGCGCAGAGAGTCGGAGAGGATTTGAAGTACACAGGACTTAGAAATTCTTATACACCGGCAACCTTCGTCACGATTGAGGAAGATGTGACTGTTGATATCAACGGTACAGAGACATCGTTCCCGGCAGGTACTTATTATGGTGAAGTGATGCAGGCCCAGCTTGATGCGGACGGTATTCCTATCAAGGTTTATGACGAAAGTCTGGCAAGCGGCGACGGATTTGACGGCTGGTATAATCCAGATGCAGCAAAAGAGTATCTGGCAAAGGCAAAAGAGCAGCTTGCAGCACAGGGCGTTGTGATCGACAAGGAGAATCCTGTGAAGCTTGATCTGCCATATCCTCAGAACAACGAAATGTTCACAAATATGGCAAACGCATACAAGCAGTCCATTGAGGCTTCTTTGGACGGAGAAGTTATTATTACATTAGTACCCGGAAATGATACAGATGAATGGTATTATACAGGATATTTCACAGACTATGGTTATGAAGCAAACTACAACATAACAGACGTGTCAGGATGGGGACCGGATTTCGGTGATCCTTCTACATATCTCGATACATTCTTACCTGATTATGCAGGTTATGTAACTAAGAGTCTTGGTATTTTCTAATACCAGTAATACGATTCTGTCGCAGGGAATGGGAAACCATTCCCTTGTGATGGATAAAGAGTGGATGATTTTATGGCAAAATATTTATTAAAACGTTTATTTCATGGAATCCTTTGTGTGATTGTGGTTGTCATGCTGATTATGATCATGATTTATTCCCTGCTGGACAGGAATCTGATCTTTGCGTCGGACACCGTGTACAATCATCAGCAGAATAACCAGAAAATAACGTACAAATACCAAAAATGGGAAGATTACGGCTATCTTGATTACGTGCCGTACTCTGATTATTTATATGATCTCACAGTAAGTGGGGAGATTGATGAGGAGACCAGACAGTCCGCGGTAAGTCTTGGCAGAACCGCAGACAAGGATTCCGAGCTGGTAAAAGAATATATTGAGAAATTTGAGAACAAGTATAAGGCACAGGGCTATACGATTGAACGGCTCAATGCTGTCATGATGGGCAAGAGAAAGATTGCCAACGGCGGACAGCAGCAGCTTTTTGCCTACAAGGATATTCCTCTGATTAACCGTCTGTGGCGTTATTTCGCTGGAATATTTAAGATTGATAATATTAATGAGATTGAAAATGATGTGGGAGATCGTGGTATTTCCTTTACTTTATATGATCCTGTTTATGGCGGTAAGAAATTTTCACCGGCAATTATAGGAAACGGAACGAGACATAAGTATTTGCTGTACTGTGACAATACCTTTCCTTTTATCCACCAGAATATGCTGACAATCAACCTCGGAACATCTTATTCTGTCAATATGGGTATCGATGTGTTCACGACGATGACAAGGACGCAGGGGTCTTATGTCGCATCAATGATTACGTATCCGACGGGACTAGAGGAGGAGAGTGCAGATGATCTGCATTCCGCGACATATCTGGCAGATTCACTCCATTCGAGTCTGATTTATGAGTCGCGCTATATTGATGATTATACTTCTGTTGACACGGTGAAGAGCGGACTTTCCAAGATGGGGTATTCCTTCCTGATCGGTATTATAGCGACAGTGCTTGCATATTTAATCGGCGTGCCGCTTGGTATTGCTATGTCGAGAAAGAAGGACAAGCTGCTGGACAAGATTGGTACGTTCTATATTGTGTTTATCATTGCAGTACCGTCATTGGCGTATATTTTCCTGTTTAAAGCGATTGGCGGAAAGATGGGGCTTCCTACTACTTTTGACATGGATACGACAAACCGGCTTGTGTATGTGCTGCCGATCATTTCGCTTGCGCTTCCGCAAGTTGCCAATTTGATGAAATGGCTTCGCCGCTATATGATTGATCAGATGAACTCCGACTATGTAAAGTTTGCCAGAGCAGGCGGTTTGTCTGAGAAAGAGATTTTCTCAAAGCATATATTAAAGAATGCGTCGATTCCTATTATACATGGTATTCCGGCGAGCGTACTGGGTTGTCTGACAGGTGCGATCATTACAGAGCGTGTGTATGTTGTTCCCGGTGCAGGTAACTTGCTGACAGAGGCGATCAACAAGTACGACAATGGCGTTATTGTCGGTGTTTCCTTATTCTATGCGATTTTGAGTGTGGTAGCGATTATTTTGGGTGACGTGCTGATGTCTATGGTTGATCCCAGAATTTCTTTCTCAAGTAAAGAGCGGTAACAAGGATTAGGGCCGCCAGCGGCGGCATGGGAGATTAATATGAATGTAGATTTTAAACATGGACACGTGAGTGTGGATATGAACGATTTGAAAGAACCCGATCTCACGGAAGGAATGTCTGACGAAGAGCTTTTTTCTGTGATTAATCACAGTGATTTGGAGTCAGAGAAGATTACAGCGCCAAGGTACTCTTACTGGCAGTCAGTTTTCCGCGTTTTCTTTCGCAAAAAGATTAATATCGTGATGCTGAGTCTGCTAGGCTTGATTGTATTGATGGCATATCTGTATCCAATATTTGTAGAGTATGATAAGTTTGGCAATCTGCTCAATGCCTCTGCGAAGCATTTGACGCCAAAGGCGGCAATTGACAAGTTTGGCTTTAGTATTCACTGGCTTTTGGGTGCAGGTGCAGCAGGTCAGTCAACCTTTGACGCAATCTGGTATGGCTCTCAGATTTCTATTTCGCTGGCTTTGATTGTTGCGCTGATCAACATGACCGTCGGCGTGCTGGTAGGTGCGATCTGGGGCTTCTCCAAAAAAGTTGACAATGTGATGATGATTGTCTATAACATTATTGCGAATCTGCCATATATTTTAGTGATTTCTGTTATGGTCATGATCTTTTCAGCCGGTTTCTGGACGATGGTGTTTGCGATGACGATTACTGGATGGCTGATGATCGCGTACTTTATCCGTACACAGGTTGTCATTATCCGTGACAGAGAATACAATCTGGCTTCAAGATGTCTGGGTACATCCACGATTCGCATTGCGATGAAAAATATTTTGCCGTTTATGACTTCAATCGTTGTGACACTTGCAGCGACAGAGATTCCTTCCTATATTTCCTATGAGGTGTTTCTTGCATATATCGGAATGGGACTGAAAGAGATGTCACTAGGCAGATTGATATTCGAGGCGGAGAGTGCGATGCTGACCCCCGGCTGGGGCTTCGAGTTCTGGAGTCCGGTTGCCGTAGCTTCAATTATTACGATTGTATTGTATGTGGTTGGGCAGAACCTTGGTGATGCATCCGATCCGAGAACACACATGTAGGCGGGGGACAGAATGAAAAATAAAAAAGTATTATTATCAATCAAGGATTTGGAAGTTAAATTTCGCGTGCGCGGAAAGCGTTTGACAGCAATCCGCGGCGTTTCACTTGATATTTATGAGAATGAATCAATTGCGATCGTGGGGGAATCCGGTTCTGGTAAATCTGTATTTACCAAGACGTTTGCCGGAATGCTGGACAGCAATGGTTATATTGACAATGGCAGTATTCTTTTTCATGACGAAGATTTGGCGGATACCCTTGTCAGGAAAACATCTGTCTCGAAGCAGATGATTGACCATGCGCTGACCAAATTAAACGCGTATTCTCATTATGAACTCGGTGTTGATATCTACAAAGAGATGGAAGCTTTGAAGGCTGAGCGCCGGGAAAAGGCAGGTATCAGCAAAGAGGAGGGCGAGGCGAGCGACAAGGCAATCGCAGAGCTGGGAATCAGGAAAACAGAGACGTTTAATCTAAAACAGACGTTAGACCCCAAGACAGAAAAAGCGAAGATCAAAGAGCTCTCTAATTCGATCAAGGAAATGGAGAAAGAGATTAAAAAGTTATTAAAAGAACGAATCGCGATGGAGAAGGCAGCGGAGACGCGTCTTAAAAACGATACGGCATATAGGAAACAGTACGATACCAAGATGTCAGAATTAAAGACAAAGTATGATGCTGCGGTCAAGGGAAGTATCTCAGAGAATACAAAAAAGCGCAACGAAGTTCTTGCCAAGGAGGTGTATCTCTCCATCGGAAGATATAGTTTTACAAAGCGTGTAAAGCTGTTGAACAAGTTGTTGTCAGCGTTAAAGACGGCGATGGAGACAGGTGTTGATTTGTCTGATGATGCGCAGAGAAATGCCGTTTTTGACAAGGTAGCTTTCCGCGTGAAATATCTGGATGAGACAGCGGACAAACTGCACGGAACTTGTGTGCTGAATCTTGCGAATGTTAAGTATGCTAAGGACTGGTATCAAATCCGCGGCAAGAAGATCGCGACGGTATTTCAGGACCCTATGACATCGTTGAATCCAATTATCACGATTGGGAAGCAGATTACATCAATCATCATGAAGCATCAGGATGTGACAGAGTCCGAGGCGCGCGCAAAAGCGCTGGATTTGATGAAGAAGGTGGGAATCCCAAATGCTGAGGCGCGTTTTGATGATTATCCATTTCAGTATTCTGGCGGTATGCGGCAGAGAATTGTCATAGCGATCGCGCTGTCCTGCCAGCCTAAGATTTTAATCTGCGATGAGCCTACAACGGCACTGGATGTTACGATTCAGGCACAGATTTTAAAGCTCCTAAAAGATTTGCAGAAAGAATTTAATTATACGATTGTATTTATCACACATGACCTTGGCGTTGTCGCGAATATTGCTGACCGCGTTGCAGTCGTGTATGCGGGACAGATTATAGAGCTTGCATCTGTCGATGAGATTTTCTATGATCCAAGACATCCCTACACATGGGCATTGCTATCGTCCATGCCGCAGCTTGCGGAGAAGAATACAAAGCTGTACTCCATCAATGGAACACCGCCTTCTCTGTACAATAAGGTTGTGGGAGATGCGTTTGCACCGCGTAATCCATATTGCATGAAGATTGATACTTTGAAGGAGCCGCCAATGTTCAAGGTCAGCGATACGCACTACGCAAAGACTTGGCTTTTGGACCCGCGTTCTCCCAAGGTTGAGAAACCAGAGGCAATTCAGAATATTCACGAGAAACTATTAAAAGCATTTAACATATAGGAGATTTAGAACGTGTCAAACCTAAATCAGAAAACTTCAGGACGCGTGTCTCATTTGCCGGAACACGGTCCAATTGATGAAAAAAATGGCAAAGAGATCTTATTATCCGTCAAAAATGTAGATATTACCTTTGGCAAGGGTGACAGTGCTGTCAAGGCTGTCAAGAATGCCAGCTTTGACATTTACAAGGGGGAAACATTTTCGCTGGTAGGAGAGTCAGGCTCAGGCAAGACGACAGTCGGAAGGGCGGTCATTCGTGTCAATCCCTGTGCCAGCGGTGAGATTCAATATAAGGGAGTCCGCATTTCAGGAAAGATTCCACATTCGCTGGACAGAGAGGTCATTCGAAATATTCAGATGGTCTTTCAGGACCCTGCGGCATCGCTCAATGAGCGTGCGACCGTAGATTATATCGTGTCAGAGGGCTTGTACAACTTTCATTTATATGAGAATGAAGCGGACCGCGTCCGCAAAGTTGAGGAAATGATCAATGAGGTGGGCTTGCTGCCAGAGCATTTGACGCGCTATCCCCATGAGTTTTCAGGCGGACAGCGGCAGAGAATCGGGCTTGCGCGTGCGATGGTTATGGAGCCAGAGCTTGTTGTGGCAGATGAGCCGATTTCTGCGCTCGATGTGTCGATTAGAGCGCAGGTACTGAACTTGCTCAAAAAATTTCAGGTTGAAAAGAATGTCACGTATTTGTTCATTGCGCATGACTTGTCTATTGTACGGTTTATTTCTGACCGGATTGGCGTTATTTATAAAGGAAATATCGTGGAGATTGCAGAGGCGGACGAATTGTTTGAATTTCCGCTGCATCCATACACACACTCACTGATTTCTGCGATTCCGATTCCAGATCCGAAGCTTGAAAAAAATAAAGTGCTTTATACGTATGATCCTTCGATGCATGATTACAGTACAGACCAGCCAGAGCTTGTCAATATTGGGCACGATCATTTTGTGTATGGAAATAAAAAGGAAATTGAGGAGTATCGGGCGATACGTGAAAAGGGTGTGCCGCTCAAGTCCATCAACATTGTAGACCCGGACGCACCGCAGGCACAGAAGCGTTCGCAGGAAAAGAACGCCAACGAACTGTCCGCTTCAGAAGATGAATTTTTGAAAGCACCAGTGCATGATACGGGAAGCATATGGTATAAGATTTTGTCATTTTTGCTTCCAATATTAGGATTGATCGCAGCATTTGTATTCAAACATTTTCATTATTACCGCAATTATTCGGCATGTAAAAAAGGCGCGATTGCCGGTCTGCTGACCTTGGCGGCGATCATCGTGTTGTTTGTGATTCTATTGATATTAGTGGTGGTATAGCTTGAATCGAACAGTTAGAGACAGAAATGACAGACACCCAAAGCCTGTAAAGCGGATTGAACTTTTTGAGAAGTATCCCAAAGGCAGACTGATTTTAACCATACTTTTGATTCTGATTGGCGTTGGGGCATTGGGGTATTCTCTGATCGGATATTTGACAGCAGATACAGGCTGGACAACGATCGAAGCAGCTTCGTCAGAACTGAACTGTTCTGACGAATTGATTTTTCAATACGATATTGGGGCAGGAGAATTGCCAGCGACCGCAGAGAAAAAGGCAGTCTCTGCACTGTATACCGAGACGACAGCAAAGGCGTATGAGCTTTTTCACACGAGTATGTCTTTTGACGGGGTGAAAAATCTGTATTATATCAATCAACACCCCAATGAGGAAATCGAGGTGGAGGAGGTGCTGTATCAGGCGTTTTCCCTGCTGGAAAAATATGGAAACAGAGCGATTTATTTAGCGCCGGTATACATTCAGTACAAGAATCTGTTTGGCTGCAAGGACGATATGGAGACGGTGGACTTTGACCCATATCAAAATGAGGAAATAGCAGCCTACTTTGCTGAAATTAGTGCCTTTGCGCAGGATGAACATGCGGTTCAGATTGAGCTTTTAGGAGAGAACCGCATCAAACTCTTTGTTTCTGAGGAGTATCTGGCATATGCATCAGAGGAAGGAATTTCTGATTTTATTGATTTTTATTGGATGGCCAATGCGTTTATTGTAGATTATATTGCAGATACTATGAAGGCAAACGGATTTGTGCGGGGGTCCATCTCGAGTTATGACGGGTTCGTGCGAAATCTGGATGATTTGAGTGGTTCAGAGTATGCGCTGAATCTTTTTAACAGAGTTGGGAACACGGTGCATCAGGCAGGGATTATGAAATATGACCATGCGATGAGCATTGTCTTATTGCGGGACTATCCAGCAAACAGTCTCGACTGGCAGCATTACTATGAATTTCAAAATGGCGTGGTTCGGACGGCATATATTGACGTGGCAGATGGTTTTTGCAAAAGCGCTGTCCACAATCTTGTCACGTATGCGAAAGAGTATGGCTGCGCAGAAATATTGATGCAGGTGATTCCTGTCTATATCACAGAGGTTTTTGAGATAAATCGTTTGTCGCCGCTGGCACAGCGTGGAATTTATGCAATATATGGTGAGGAGTACACGATTTATTATAATGAGCCGGACTTGAAGCTGACAGATTTGTATGATCAGGAGGAGGTGCGGTATCAGGCTGCGTATATGGGAACTTCATGTAATGATTGATAGAAAGGTGTTACTTGATGAAAAAAGTAATAAGAGGAGTATATGAATGGTCAAAAATGATCTTGTTTGCGCTGGTGGTTGCGTTTTGGCTGAAGAATAATGTCGTCGCAAGCGCCTTGGTGCCGACAGGGTCAATGGAGCAGACGGTCATGACCGGAAGCAGGATTGTCATCAACCGTCTGGCATATATGTATGATGTACCACAGAGAGGGGATATCGTATCATTTTATTACCCCGATGACGGGGAAACGATGTATCTCAAACGGATTATTGGGCTTCCGGGAGAGACGATTGAGGGAATTGATGGAGAAGTTTATATTGATGGTAAAGTGATTCCAGATTATACGAATATCAAGTTTTATGAGGATTTTGGACCTTATCAAATACCTGAGGATTCCTATTTTATGATGGGGGATAACCGCAACAGTTCGTGGGATTCAAGGTATTGGATGAATAAGTTTGTAGCGCGGGGAGACCTGATTGGAAAAGCTGAATTTGAATATTATCCAGAGATGAAATTGTTAAAATAATATAGTGTAGAAAAACGGGCAGATTTTGCTCGTTTTTTATATCATAATATAAAAATACTGGCGTAGTACTTACGCTAAGAAACAGGAGGAACATAGAATGGACAATGAGATAAAAAATATCGTATTTGATATGGGCAATGTACTTACTGTATTTCAGCAGAGGGAGTATATTTACCGATATGTTCATAATGAGGAGGACTTTAACTGGATCAAGAATCATCTGTGCGGATCAGTGGAGTGGCTGTGGATGGACAGGGGGACAGTCACGGACGATGAGGCGATTGCCTCTATATGCGAGCGGATGCCAGAACATCTGCATGGCACAGTAGAACGGTTTATCAGAGAATTTCGTATGGTGCATCTGCCCAATCCGCCGATGGAACAATTGGTGGAGGAATTGTCCCAAAAGGGATATGAATTGTATCTGATGTCCAACACCTCCCATCGTTTTAGGACATTCTGCAAATATATCAAGTCGATTGCGTATATGAAGGGGATTTGGATTTCATGTGAGCATAGACTGCTCAAACCGGAACCAGCAGCATATCAGAATTTTTTCCAGACTTTTTCACTAAAGCCAGAGGAATGTTTTTTTATTGATGATACACCAGCGAATATAGAAGCAGCCGGAAATCAGGGAATGCGCGGCTGCGTGTATTATGGCGACGTAGAGGAACTTCGACATTTTCTAAGGAAAGCGGGGGTAAGAGTATAATATTTTATGGCGTGTGGCAGCGTGAAGTGGATTTTGATGAAAAAGGAGATGATAACATGTACAAAGATAAGTATCCTGATATCAGAACTGCCCAAAAATATAAAAGAAATAAGAGACTGCGGTACTTGAAATACCAACGGCATCTCAGACAGCTTTGGACAATTACAAGACATCATTCTATATTCCCGCCTGTTGAGTATGTCAATAAGATCTATGTTCATGGACACTTTTGTGAGCGAAAGATTCCGTATTACAGACGGTATTCAGAAAATCATGGAGGCATCGGGCGGAGATTCTGCAAAAAGCTCTCAAACAGACGTATCAGGCATTATAAAAAGGGGATTTCTAAGGGCGGCAATTATAAAAAAATATATGATTATCAATGGGCGATTGAGTAATTCGGCGATTGTGTATTTAAAAATGCTTGACAAATCAGGTCTATAGTTATAAACTTAATGCAAATAGGTCTATAACTATAGATTTTTACGCAGTTAGGAAAGTGAGGTGAAAAGTTATGAATAGAATGGAAAATCTGAAACTATGCGATAGTGATTACCGCTTTATGCTGGTGGTGTGGGAAGCGGCACCAGTAAACTCCGGCGAACTGGTGCGGCTGTGCCAAGAGCAGCTTGGATGGAAAAAGTCAACAACATACACACAGATCAAGAAAATGTGCGAAAAAGGGTATATCGAGAATATACAGGCGATCGTGAGGGTATTAATCCCTAAAGAGAGAGTGCAGGCAGACGAGAGTGACTATTTTGTTGAGCGTACTTTTGATGGGTCCCTTCCCGCATTTCTGACAGCATTTCTAGGTGGTAAGACGATCACGGAGAAGGAGGCTGACAAGATTAAGAGAATGATAGACGAACATGTGAAATAATCTGTCAGTGAAGGAAATGTTGTGTGCAGGAGAGGAGATGATGCAGATGATAGACCGATTGTTTTTGAAAATTGTCGAGATGAGTCTGACTGCGGGGATTGTGATACTTGTGGTGATGTTTGTCAGACTGCTGCTCAGGAGAATGCCCAAAAGTTTTACCTATGTGCTCTGGCTTGTGGTGGCATTTCGTCTCGCGGTTCCGTTCTCTGCTGACACGCGTGTCAGTGTATTTAATCTGATTCCCCAGAATGATGGATTTTTTAGAGGTGGCTTTATAACCGGAAATCAAACAGTCCGTATGGAGTTGTCAGAGGAGAAACCATCAGCCAGTACTGGCAGGACAACTGCAAAACTGCTAAAACGTATTGGATTGACAGCCGTAAAGCAAACTTATGATGTGAATTTTCCTGAATTGATGAAAGACCCGATGAAGGAAATAAAGGAAAGTCCTGCGGACAGCGCGGCGCTTCTGGAAGAACGAGTGCAGGCAGAACAGCGCTCGGACATACCTGGTGAGGAAACAGCTACAGCCCGTCTTGTGAGCGTGTTGTGCGTTGTCTGGATTGCCGGTATATTGACACTTGTGTCATATACCATAATGATGCATGTCATGCTGAGAAAACGGCTTCGATACAGCGTACAGCTTTATGAGAATCTATATGAGTGCGATACAATACGATCGCCGTTTGTGTATGGACTGTTTTTGCCCAAAATATATATGCCGTTTCGGCTGAATGAGAACCAGCGCTATTGTGTCCTGGCACATGAGCGGTATCACCTTCAAAGAAAGGATCATTTGATCAAGAGCTTTGCGTATGCTTTGGTGATTGTCTATTGGTTTCAGCCGCTGGTATGGATTGCATACCGTTTGATGTGCAGGGATATGGAAATGAGCTGTGATGAGAAAGTGACCGCAGCTTTTACAGATGAACTGAGAGGGGAGTACAGCCGGCTTTTGCTGGCATTTGCTGCAAATAAAAGGCAGATGCCAGTTAGCCCGCTGGCGTTTGGAGAGGAGAATACGATGGCAAGAATCAAGAATATCTTAGCGTACAAAAAGCCCGCCAAATGGAAAATGATTGGAAGTACGATGGCGCTTATGCTGACAATGGCGGCATGTGCGACAGATGCAAAGGAGACACCTGTCACAGAACTGACAGAAGTGTCATCTGATAGCGTGTCGGACAGTATTGCAGATTCAGAGAATGAGGTGCGTGTCAGAACGACAGATGGTTCAGAGGTTGTTATACCGATTGCAGATCAGGACAAGACGGGTGGACGGACACAGCGCCAATTGACGCATCAGCAGGCACAGTGGGCTGAGAACAGTTGGTGTGATTTGGAGTTTATATCGCTTGACTATGCAGATGCGGACAAGATTATCTTTCATATTTCGAGCGGATTGTTTGAGTATGACCTGCTTCAACAGCAAATCACGCAAAGCATTGATCTGAAAGCCTTGAATTGTCAGGCAGTACAGACTGGAGGAGAGTGCAGTGTCCAGATCTATCAGGATCATCAAAACGAATCTTTGGCGGTCATTCAGCCGTATCCCTATCATGAGCCAGACGGATATGTCTATTATTTTGATACAGATGAATTATATGCATATGATACTTCTCTCTTAGAGGGATATACTGTGTATGATGGTCTTGTGTCAAAGCGGGAGCTGCCAGAAGGGGAGAAGCTGAAAAATAGACGAATTGCCGAAAATGTACTGCCGCTGGGAAACGATACTTATGGCGCGCTGCATTGGAACAGTGTAGAACTGGCAAACATGTATTACGAGGCAGGGGAACAGAAATGGATGTTGTTTCAAAAAGAGCAGGCGACACTGCCAAGGCTTGACAAGCAGGATGAGAGCTTTTACCAGTCACTTTCCCATGTGGCAGGAGAATCAGTACGTCAATGCTCGATCGAGTACGAGGCGCTATACAATATGCATGATTATGATGGTGTCTGTGCACTTGCGGTAGGACTGGAGTATTCTGACGAGCTGCGGCAGGAATTTAGCAAACGCACTGATAAGCTGTCATTTGATCAGGAAATCAGTCATTCTGACGATGAGCAGGTGTATTTGTTTCAGTATTCCTGTACAGATGAGGAGGGAAATGAAAATAAAGTTTATTTGAACTTTCGGAATATAGAAGGGCAAGGCTGGCGGGCGGAAGGACTTCCTGCAAGTGAGCTGACATATAATACAAGCTCTGTTCAGCACACTGAGGCAAAGCCAATAAACACTGCTGAAAGCTCTCAGGTTTATGCGGACAGCGCAAATGGTGAATGGAGTGCATATGTCACAGATGATGATTTCTGTACAGTATATGTTCGAAATAATAGCACAGGGAAGATAAAAGAAATAGGAGTTGACGAACAATCAATGCTCGCCACGGCTGTATATGATTTACACTGGATTAATCAAGATACGCTGGGCGTAATTGCCCATGTGAATCCATCTACGTCATTTCTGTGTGTGTACCGTATGCCAGACTGTGAAAGTATCGACAGTCATTATGGGATATCCTTTCAGTGGGCATCGGATGATTACAGAAGTCTTTACTATATAGAGCCGGCTCCGCACTTCTCGGAACAGACAGGTCCAGAGGCAGTCATGAACTATCAGGAACAAGCTTTATTTGAAGCAAATGGAGGAAGCAGTCTGTCGTATTTATCTGTATCACCCAATGGGGATAGACTGGCATTTTTCAGTATTGATGAAGAACGTGAAAAGAAAGATATTTATATTATAGAGCATCTGAAAGAGGGCATGGAGCAAAGGAAAAACACAGTTCAAAGCATAGCATGGGAGTACCCGGCGGGTGAACTTCAGTGGACAGATGATACAGTAATCACAGTGAATACACAATCAGGAAAAAAGGAACTTCATATAGATACTGGTGAAATATCAGATAAATAGTATTCGAGGAAGGGGGATTGTCGTGAAAGCGGCAGTCCCTTCTTGACATTTACCGCAGGACATAGTATAGTGTTCCTATTGAGTACTACTAACAAAGATTTTGATGTGTGGAGGATGCGAACAATGGATAACGCTGCATTGGGTGTCCTGACGGAGAAGCTTGTACAGTTCGGTCTGACCAGACAGGAAGCAACGATCTATATGTGCCTGCTGCGAAGCAAGGATTTGTCGGGATATGAAGTGTCGAAACTCACGGGGATTTCGCGCTCAAATGTATATAGTGCACTCGCGGCGCTTGTGGACGAGGGGGCGGCATATCTATTAGAGGGCGAGACGAACAAATACACAGCAGTTCCAATCGAGGATTTCTGCCAAAATAAGATTCGGCGGCTGATGGGACTAAAGCAAGAACTTGTCGCGCAGCTTCCACAACTGACAGATCACTCGGACGGCTATATCACAATCAGTGGGCCTCAGCATATTTTAGATAAGATATACAATATGCTTGAACATGTTGCATACAGAGTCTACCTGTCCATTTCCATAGAGTATTTAGAGCTGTTCCGGCCACATCTGGAACGGCTTGCCAGAGAGGGAAAAAAGGTAGTGCTGCTCATCAACGGCTTGCCGGAGAGGGAGATTGAGGGAAGTATCGTCTATCAGACAGACAGCGCTGACAATAAAAATGGTCAGCTGCGGCTGATTGTCGATTCCAGTTATGTCCTGACGGGCGAGATGACAGGGGATATCACAGACAGTTGTCTGTATTGTGGTCAGAAAAATTTTGTCAATGTCTTTAAGGAATCTCTTCGAAATGAGATAAAATTAATTGAACTAAGCAAAGGAGAACAATAGACAATGAAAAAGGAAGCATTTGTTACCAAGGAACAGATTGAGGAAATCGTCAAAACGTATCCGACACCATTTCATATTTATGATGAAAAAGGAATCCGCAGGAATGCACAGGCATTGAAGGAGGCATTTGCATGGAACAAAGGATTTAAAGAATTTTTTGCAGTGAAGGCGACACCCAATCCGTTTCTCATTGATATTCTGCGCGAATACGGCTGCGGCTGTGACTGCTCGTCACTCACCGAGCTGATGCTCAGCGACGCGATGGGAATTAAGGGAGAGGACATCATGTTTTCCTCGAACGATACGCCGGCGGAGGAGTTTGAATATGCGGCAAAAATCGGTGCCACGATCAATTTAGATGATATCTCGCACATTGAGTTTCTGGAAAAGACGATTGGCAGGCTGCCGGAAACGATCTCCTGCCGTTATAATCCGGGCGGGCTTTTCAAGATTACGACGGATATTATGGATAATCCGGGAGATGCGAAGTACGGATTCACGACAGAGCAGCTCTTTGAGGGATTTCGGATACTCAGGGAAAAGGGTGTGAAGCACTTTGGAATCCATGCGTTTCTGGCAAGCAATACAGTCACAAATGAATATTATCCCACGCTTGCAAAGACATTGTTTGAAGTGGCGGTACAGCTAAAGAAGGAGACTGGGGCAGACATACGGTTTATCAATCTGTCAGGCGGCATTGGGATACCTTACCGGCCAGACCAGGAGCCAAATGACATCATGGCAATCGGTGAGGGCGTGAGAAAGGTATATGAGGAGGTGCTTGTGCCTGCCGGAATGGGAGATGTGGCGATCTATACAGAACTTGGACGTTTTATGATGGGACCATACGGACATCTTGTTGTCAAAGCAATCCATGAGAAACATACGCACAAAGAATATATCGGCGTTGATGCCTGTGCAGTCAATCTGATGAGACCAGCCATGTACGGTGCATACCATCATATTACAGTGCTTGGCAAGGAGACTGCACCCTGTGACCACAAATATGATATTACAGGTTCTCTCTGTGAAAATAACGATAAATTTGCGGTTGACAGAATGCTTCCAAAGATTGATACAGGCGATTATCTTATCATTCATGACACAGGGGCACATGGTTTTTCTATGGGATATAATTACAATGGCAAATTAAAGTCCGCAGAGCTTTTATTGCAGGAGGACAAAACAGTGCGGCTCATCAGACGCGCAGAGACACCAAAGGATTACTTTGCGACGTTTGACTGCTTTGATATTTATAATAAATTATGATATTTGGCAGGTTGAATCGCGCACAATCAGGCGCGGTCTCAGCATCGATCGTGAGATGGGCACCTTTGCAATCAGCCAGTAAAGCGCAGCGTAGGAGTTGCGGCCAAGATCTATCCGGTCCTGATTGATCGTAGTCAGGGCTGGTGTGATCTCCTCTGAAATAGGAAGGTTATCAAAGCCTACGACACTGATCTCCTGCGGGATTTTGATATGTAGCCGCCCGCATTCCCGAATGACACCCACAGCTAGAAGATCATTGCCGCAGATGATTGCAGTGGCACCATTTTCGATTAATGCCGGCAGATGGTACTTCGCACTGTCCTCAACATAATGACCAAATGCGACCAGATTTTCGTCAAGCTCTAGTTTATGGCTCTGCATACTGCTTGCATAGGCATCATAACGGTTGCTTGTGACCATCGAATCAGGAGAGCCATTGAGCAGGGCAATTTTGGTGTGGCCAAGCTCTGTCAGATGGTCGATTGCCAAGTCGATTCCCTCGAAACTGTCAGTGCCAACATAGGCGACATTTGGATTTTTGGTGATATAATTGTCAAAGAGCACTGTCGGGATTGTGGTGGTTCGAAGCTGTGCCATCCAAGGGTCCTTCAGGGCAAAACCAACCAGAAAACCGCCGTGATATCCATTTTGAACCATATAGCGGTCGTAGGGGTCGCGCAGTTGCAGAAGCGGTGTGACGGGTGTGACGGTGATTTCCCAATTGTCGCGCACTGCTGCCTGTTTAAAACCAAGAATGATGTCAAATCCGAAGTCTCCGGGTTTTTCATACTGCATATTTTCAACAAAAATACACAAGCGTTTTCGCGTCTCTTTTTTCATTCTCTTTGTGACATATCCCATCTCGATTGCGGTATCCAGCACCAGCTTTTTTAACTCCGGGCTGATATCATTGGCGTCATTCAATCCTTTGGAAACAGTGCTTGGCGCGATACCCAAGCGGTTTGCAATATCCTTTATTGTTACCATATTTTAATCTCACTTTCGGAATCTTCATCTTTGAGAGCAGTTCTAACGCACTCTAAAATAAGTTTACACGATACGGAAACCGTTTTCAACTGATTCGGATAAAAACATGTCTAAAAAATGTTAAAATTTTCGAAATGAAACGAAGTGACAAAAATGGTTTTATGCGGTATACTTATATACAGGTCATGATAGAGCACATTTCATATATGTTCTATAAACTTTATCAGAAACAGAAAAAATAGTAAAAGGAGTACGAAGAGATGGACAACGCATTTAATTCACCAGTTCAAGTGCTGGACGCAAATATGACCGCAGGAGAGGGGAAAGCAAAAATTCCGCTGCTAAAATGTATTTTGTTAGGTATTATGGCGGGCGCATTTATCGCATTTGGCGGCGCGTCGAGCAATGCCGCAGTACATAATATCGCGAATCAGGGACTTTCCAAGACGCTTGCGGGCTGCATCTTCCCTGTTGGACTTATGATGATTGTTTTTGTCGGGGGAGAGCTTTTTACCGGGGACTGCCTGATGATTGCCGGCGTGGTCGATAAACGGTTCAGCGCGCTTGCGATGATCAAGACGCTGGTCATTGTATTTTTCAGCAATATGGTGGGCGCGGTACTCATCGCGACGCTGGTATATTTTAGCGGGCTGCTTGATTACACCGGCGGAGCGCTCGGTGCATTTACAATCAAGGTGGCATATGGAAAAGTGACCATCGCACCTTTCAGGGCAGTTTGTTCTGGAATCCTCTGTAATATCCTCGTGTGCATGGCGGTACTGATGGCGACTGCCGCGAAGGATATCGCAGGGAAGGTATGGGCAATCTTTTTCCCGATCTGTGCCTTCGTCATCGGCGGCTGGGAGCACTGTGTTGCCAATATGTTTTATATTCCGGCAGGCATCATTGCCAGCGTAAATGATACTTATGTGGCTAAGGCAGAAGAGCTGTACGGCATTACAGCTGATCAGATAGCATCTAGTCTGACAATCGGCGGATTTGCGTCCAACCTGATTCCGGTGACAATCGGAAATATCCTCGGCGGCATGGTGTTTATCGCACTTCCATTATATGCGATTCATAAGAGCAAGCTGGTAAACAATATAAAATAGTGTGCTGTTTCTATCGGGCAGGAAAACCTGCTCGATTTCTTATGCTAAGGTATGCAGCCTACAGACATTTAATGCAACGTTTTGAAAGGGGTAAAGAAAAATGAATGATAAACTGACAAGAAATGACATCAAAAAGATGGAGGAGGAGATTGAGCACAGAAAGCTCGTGATTCGCAAAGAGGCGCTAGAAGCAGTAAAGGAAGCCCGCGCGCAGGGAGATCTCAGCGAGAATTTTGAGTACTATGCTGCCAAGAAATATAAAAACCAGAACGAGAGCCGTATCCGTTATCTGGAGCGGATGATCAGGACGGCGCAGATTATTGAGGAGGATGCCAAAGAGGACGAAATCGGGCTGAATAAGACGGTGGAGGTCGAGTTTGTGGAAGATGGGACGATAGAGACATATCGTCTGGTGACAACAGTGCGGAACAATCCCTTGCAAGGGCTGATCAGTATCGAATCCCCGATCGGGAAGGCGCTCGCAGGACATAAATGCGGCGATACCGTACATGTACAGGTCAACAGTGATTTTGGCTATGATGTGATCGTCAAGTCCGTGGAAAATACGCCGGACGATGACTCGATCGCACTTCGGAAATTCTAAAGGAGTAGTGTCAATGAATCTTATCAATATAGAAAATATTACAAAATACTATACAGATACGCCGCTATTTGAACAGGCGTCTTTTACCGTTGACGAGTCAGAAAAAATTGGCATTATCGGCATCAATGGCACAGGTAAGACTACCTTGCTGAAAATGCTTGTTGGTATGGAGGAGCCGGATAGCGGGAGTGTCACAAGGGCGAACAATATCGTTGTCCGTTATCTGCCGCAGACACCTGATTTTCAACGGGATATCACAGTTCTTGAAGCTGTTATGGAGGGAAACCGTACCCACGAAAACGAGTGGTCTCTTGAGAGTGATGCCAAGACAATGCTGCAAAAATTAGGGATTTCGGACTATGGAATGAAGGTGGACACAATGTCAGGGGGGCAGCGCAAGCGAGTTGCACTGGCCAGTACACTGCTGTCAAAGGCAGATATATTGGTACTCGATGAGCCGACAAACCACCTCGATTCCGCGATGGCAGACTGGCTCGAAGAGTATCTCAAAAGTTACAGGGGCGCACTGGTGATGGTGACACATGACCGGTATTTTCTCGACAGTGTGTCAAACCGGATTGTGGAGATTGATAAGGCAAAAATATACAGCTATCAGACGAACTACACTGGATTTCTGGAGTTGAAGGCGCAGCGCGAGGACATGGAGTATGCCACAGAGCGCAAGCGGCAGAGCATTCTGCGCGTGGAAATCGAGTGGATGAAACGCGGCGCGCGCGCTAGAAGCACGAAACAGAAAGCACATATCCAGCGCTATGAGCAGCTCGCCGCGCAGCGCGGTCCGCAGCAGGAGGCGCAGTTGGAGTTAAGCTCTGTCTCCACCCGCATGGGAAGAACCACCGTAGAATTACAGCAGATTACAAAGAGTTATGACGGAAAGACGCTGATTCGGGATTTCAGCTATATTTTTCTCAAAAATGACAGAATCGGATTTATCGGGGAAAATGGCTGCGGCAAGACAACGCTGATGAAAATACTCTGCGGGATTGAGCAGCCTGATTCGGGTGCGGTCGTTACGGGACAGACGATTAAGCTTGGATATTATGCACAGGAGATCAGAAATGATGCGCAGGCAGGGCTTGCCTACATGAAACCTGACATGCGTGTCATTGATTATATCCGAAATACGGCGGAGTATGTGCAGACAGTGGACGGTTCTGTATCGGCGTCGGTGATGCTGGACAGATTTTTGTTTCCGCCAGAGAAACAGTATGGACTTCTCGGCAAGCTGTCCGGCGGAGAGCGGCGCAGGCTGAATCTTCTGCGTGTGCTGATGGAGGCGCCGAATGTGCTGATTCTCGACGAGCCTACAAACGATTTGGATATCCAGACACTCACGATTCTGGAGGATTATCTGGACCATTTTGAGGGCATTGTGATTGCGGTATCGCATGACCGCTATTTTCTCGACAGGGTTGTGCGGCGGATTTTTGCTTTTGAAAATGGAACAATCCGGCAGTATGAAGGCGGATTTACGGATTATCAGGCAAAGCAGCAGGAGGAGGAAACCGAAAAGAGCAGCACAAATGCTGGGGCAGGACAGGCGCAGGCAAACTTAAAAACAATCAAAAACCGACAGGAAAAAATAAGATTTTCTTATAAAGAGCAAAAAGAATACGAGACCATCGAGCATGAGATTGCAGCGCTCGAAACGCAGCTTGAAAAACTTGATGGTGATATGGCGTCAAATGCCAGCGACTTTGTGAGGCTGAATGAACTCACCAAAGAAAAAGAGCACACAGAACAGCTTTTGGAGGAGAAGCTTGAGCGCTGGATGTATTTGCAGGAGCTGGCGGAAAAGATTGCAGCGCAATAAATCCGTAAAATGTGAAAAATATGTGAAGTTATCCGAAAGTTATTGACTTATTTTTTTATCTGGAATAATATGTTAGTGCACGAACAGTTTGAAGGCGAACAACTTAGAAAAGAGGTGAATGCAGATATGGACGAATTTGAGGAAGGTGTCTGTGATGAAGCCAAAAAGTATAAGCTGGGAAACGTGATCAGGGGGCTGCACGGTGCATTTGGAAAGAAATTTATGGCGTGCGGCATGGCGGCGGGACTGGATGAGGTGACACTCATGCATGGCTGGATCATGGGCTATCTCCATCACAATCAAGGGAAGGCAGTTTATCAAAAGACCATCGAGTCGAATTTCAATATCAGGCGTTCCACGGTGACGGCAATCCTACAGCTAATGGAAAAGAAAGGGTATATCAAGCGGTCGTCAGTGGAGGGAGATGCCCGGCTCAAACAGATTTCGCTCACGGAACAGGGAACGCAGACCGCCGTCAAGGCAAAGGCGATGATTGATGATATGGAGAGCAGGCTCTTGGAGGGCATCGAACCAGAGCAGCTTGAAATCTTCTATGAGGTTGCACAGAAGCTCATGAGAAATATGAATCAATAACGAATGGAGGTTACTTTATGCTAAAGGTATTAGGCGCACAAATTAAGGAATTTCAAAAAGATTCCATTCTTACGCCTGTTTTCATGATTTTGGAGGTTATCATGGAAATGATTATCCCGCTGCTGATGGCATCAATTATTGACAATGGCGTCAATGCGGGAGATTTGAACCACATCTACAAGATTGGCGGTCTGATGGTTTTGATGGCGCTAATCGGACTGTGGGCGGGATTGATGGGTGCAAAGTACGGTGCGAGGGCATCGACGGGCTTTGCAAGAAATCTCAGAAAAGCAATGTTTGAGAATATTCAGACGTACTCTTTTTCAAATATTGATAAGTACTCTACATCAAGTCTGATCACACGTCTCACAACAGATGTGACGAACCTGCAAAACGCATACCAGATGGTACTGCGTATGGCAATGCGTGCACCGGCGTCAATGATCATTGCGATGGTGATGGCGTTCTCCATCAATGCGCGGCTCGCCAGCATTTATCTTGTCGCAGTGATCTTTCTTGGCATCTGCCTTGCGTTTATCATTCCGCGCGCGAACACATATTTTCGGCAGGTGTTTGAGAAATACGATGATTTGAATGCAAGTGTGCAGGAAAATGTATCCGCGATACGCGTCGTGAAGGCATATGTGCGTGAGGACTATGAAAAAGAGAAGTTTGCCAAGGCAAACCAGAATATTTACAACATGTTTCTCAAAGCAGAGAAGCTGGTGGTCATCAATATGCCGCTGATGCAGGTGACGGTATATGGCTGTATCCTGTTGATTTCGTGGCTTGGCGCCAAGATGATTGTGGTGGGAAGCCTCACAACCGGCGAGATGATGAGCCTGCTCGCGTACTGTATGAATATTCTGATGAGTCTGATGATGGTGTCGATGATCTTTGTCATGCTCTCCATGAGCCATGCCAGCGCAAAGCGTATCGCAGAGGTCTTGACAGAACAGACAGACCTTCGCAATCCTGAGAATCCAGTCATGACGGTAAAAGATGGCAGTATCGTATTCAACAATGTGTCCTTTGCGTACAACAAGGACAGCAAAGCGGTGCTAAAGGACATCAATCTGGAAATTAAGTCAGGGGAGACAATCGGCGTGATCGGCGGCACAGGAAGCGCGAAGTCAAGCCTTGTCAATTTAATCAGCCGACTGTATGATGTCACATCTGGAGAATTGTTGGTCGGTGGGCTAGATGTGCGCAAATATGACATGGAGGCGCTCAGAAATCAGGTCGCAGTCGTATTGCAGAAAAACGTGCTGTTCAGCGGTACGATTCTTGAAAACCTCAGGTGGGGCGACAAGGAGGCCTCCGAGGAGGAATGTATCAGGGCATGCAAACTTGCCTGCGCAGACGAGTTTATCCAGAAAATGCCTGATCAGTACAATACCTTTATCGAGCAGGGCGGCGCAAATGTGTCTGGCGGACAGAAACAACGGCTCTGCATCGCGAGGGCACTGCTCAAAAAACCGAGGATTTTGATACTCGATGACAGCACCAGCGCGGTAGATACTGCCACAGATGCCAAGATTCGCAAGGCGTTTGCAGAGGAGATTCCAGACACGACAAAACTGATTATCGCGCAGCGTGTGAGCAGTGTGCAGAATGCGGACCGCATCATCGTGATGGACAACGGCGTGGTGACTGCGTTTGGCACGCATGAGCAACTGCTAGAGACCAGTCCGATCTACCGCGAGGTCTATGAGTCACAGACAGGCGGCAATGCGGACTTTGACCAGAATGGAGGTGACAACTAATGCCGGGACCGGGACATCCAATGAGAGGACCTAGAGGAACCAAACCAAAGATTGAAAATCCGGGGAAGCTCTTAAAACGACTGATGGGAATCGTGTTCAAAAATTATACACCACATGTTATTATAGTAATTATAGGCATTTTTGTCGGTGTGTTTGCAAACATTCAGGGAACGTTGTTTACACAGACATTGATTGACGAGTATATTATGCCGCTCTTAGGAACAGAGAACCCAGACTTCTCCGGGCTTGCGCAGGCAATCTTGCGCGTGGCAGGCTTCTACGCAATCGGCGTGGTATCCACTTATGTATACAACCGAGTTATGATCAATGTGAGTCAGGGCACCATGCGGAGTATTCGAACAGAGATGTTTAATAAAATGGAATCGCTGCCAATCAAATATTTTGACACCCATCCTCACGGTGATATCATGTCGAGATACACCAATGATATTGATACGCTCAGACAGATGATCAGCCAGAGTATTCCGCAGTGCTTTAGCAGTGTCATCACGATTGTCAGTGTTTTGGTCAGCATGATTATTCTGAGTGTGCCTTTGACCGTCACCACCTTGATTATGGTGTCGCTTATGCTGTTTGTCACCAAGAAGGCAGCTGGACTTTCAGGCAGGTATTTCGTGGCACAGCAGACAGCGATCGGCGCTGTGAACGGATTTGTCGAGGAGATGATGGAGGGGCAGAAGGTTGTGAAGGTATTCTGCCATGAGGAGGAGAGTATGGCGCGCTTTAATGAGCTCAATGAGGAGTTGTTTGAGAGCTCTTACAATGCGAACCAGTTTGCGAACATGCTCGGACCGATCAATGCGCAGCTTGGCAATCTCAGTTATGTGGTCTGTGCGATTGTCGGCGGAATCTTAGCGCTTGGCAATATCGGCGGACTCACGCTGGGCGGACTTGCGAGCTTCCTCACATTCAACAAGAGCTTTAACATGCCGATCAATCAAGTGAGTATGCAGTTTAACTCCATCGTCATGGCGCTCGCCGGTGCAGACCGCATCTTCAAGATGCTAGATGAAGAGCCGGAGGCAGACAACGGCTATGTCATGCTGGTCAATGCAGAGGAAGTCAATGGTGCGCTCAGGGAGACGAAAAAGCACACTGGAATGTGGGCGTGGAAGCATTATCACAAAGACAGCGACACGACAACCTATCAGCGTCTTGAGGGCGGCGTGGTGTTCGATGATGTGGACTTTGGCTACACGGACGAGAAGATTGTCCTGCACAATGTCAAAATGTTCGCGGAGCCGGGGCAGAAGATTGCGTTCGTAGGCTCTACAGGCGCCGGAAAAACGACAATTACGAATTTGATCAACCGGTTTTATGATATTCAGGACGGAAAAATCCGCTATGACGGCATCAATGTCAATAAAATCAAAAAGGCAGATTTGCGCCGTTCGCTGGGCATCGTGTTGCAGGATACACATTTGTTTACGGCTACTGTGATGGAAAATATCCGCTATGGCAAACTAGATGCCACCGACGAGGAGGTAATCGCAGCGGCAAAACTTGCGAATGCGCACGAATTTATCGAGAAGCTGCCAGACGGCTACAATACGCTGCTGACAGGCGACGGCGCAAACCTGAGCCAAGGACAGCGGCAATTGCTTGCGATTGCGAGAGCTGCCATCGCAGACCCGCCTGCGCTGATTCTCGATGAGGCGACCAGCTCAATCGACACGCGCACCGAGAAGATTGTGCAGGACGGCATGGATAAGCTGATGAAGGGCAGGACGACGTTCGTGATTGCCCACCGGCTTTCGACCGTCAAGAACAGCGACTGCATCATGGTGCTAGAGCAGGGCAGGATTATTGAGCGCGGGACACATGACGAGCTGATCGAGGCGCAGGGCAAGTACTACCAGCTTTACACAGGAAATGCGATTGCGGCAAATTAGCCACTTAGTTTATCTTGTTTATAAATTGTTTTTTGCCAGATTTCCTTGCTATTTTGGGCTATAACTGATAAGATAAGAATAACAAAAGTCATGTGATTCATCCTAAGGTGTGAAAAACATGACTTTTGTATCCTATAAAAAGGATTGGACAGGCAACAGTCGGCAGAATCATGACAGTGTTAATACGAACAAAGACAAATGGGGTGGAAAAATGGCATTCTCAAAAGGAAAACGTATTGAAGATGAGACAAGCAAGCGCATTGTAGACCTTGCAGTAAACATTGGCTGCCGTGAAGGTGCAGATGCATTGACCGTTACAAGGCTTTGCAGGGAACTGAACTGTGACAGGAGAGTGATCTACAACAGATTTCGTGATATTGACGAGATTAATCTGGTGGTCGCGCAGCGGTGCAATGAGGAGCTTATGGCAAAGGCGAAGAATGCCCTGAAGCCGCAGGCTTCTTTCGAGGAGAATTTTATCATACTCATCAAGACGGCGTTTACGTACATCTATGAAAAAAATTCTTATTTCCAGCACTACACTGCGCTCTACAAAGTGACCGAGACGGGTATAAAAAATACGATTCTTCAGGAGATTTCAGCTTTGGTGGAGGAGGGAAAGGCAGCAGGAGAGGTGCGTGCGGAGACAGACAGCCACAAAGCGGCGCAGAATATCTGGCTTCTCATGACAGGAATCGGCACGATGCTGGCAGCGAATATTGACTACAAATATCAGGACGGTCTGGATACACTGTTGTACGGTGCGGAGGCGGTCTCGGCTTATATGAGAACTTCGTGAACAGACCGCTTGCAAAGCATTTGAAGGATAGACAAAACAGGAGGAACATATTGTGGTAACTGTAAAACTTGGAAATACTGGAATTGTTGCAAACAAAAATGGCTTTGGCGCACTTCCGATTCAGCGGATTGACATGGACAGTGCCGTGAAACTGATTCATATGGCGCTTGACGGCGGGGTGAATTTCTTTGATACTGCAAGGGCGTACAGCGACAGCGAGCAGAAGCTGGGCGCTGCGCTCAAGGACGTTGACAGGAGTACATATTATATTGCGACAAAAACTGCTGCCCAGACGGGCGAGAAGGTGCTGGAGGATTTGGAGACTTCGCTTCGTCTGTTACAGACAGCGTACATTGACATTTATCAACTGCACTGTGCGCCCAAGTGCTTCCGTCCGGGGGACGAGGACGGCGTGTATGATGCTGTTGTCAAGGCAAAAAAAGAAGGAAAAATCAGGCATATCGGCATCACAGCGCATCTGCTGAATGTTGCAGAGGAAGCCATAGAGAGCGGCCTGTACGAGACGTTGCAGTTTCCCTTTGCATACATCTCATCGGAGAAGGAAATTGCACTTGTGAAAAAATGTGAGGAGGCAGGAATGGGCTTTCTTGGCATGAAAGGACTGGCAGGCGGGCTGCTCACCAACGCAAAGGTCTGCTACTGGTTTGCGTGCCAGTATAAATCTGTGCTGCCGCTTTGGGGCGTACAGCGGGAATCCGAACTTGCTGAATTTTTGTCTTATCAGGAGAAGGCTCCTGAAATGGACGAGGAAATGAAGGCAATTTACGAGAAGGATCTAAAAGAGCTTGCAGGAGACTTCTGCCGCGGGTGCGGTTACTGTATGCCGTGTCCAAAGGGAATCAAAATCAACAACTGCGCGCGGATTTCCCAGCTTTTGCGCCGTTCTCCCTCGGCAAACTGGCTGGGTGAGGAGTGGCAGGCAGAAATGGCAAAAATCAAGGAATGCCTCCACTGTGGGCAGTGCGCTTCCAGATGTCCCTATGGGCTGGACACGCCAAAACTTTTGGAGAAAAATCTGGAGGATTATGAGAACGTTCTCGGCCTTATGATGTAGCGCGCTAGAAAACGTTTTCCAATATTTTTTCGGAAGTATAATTTTTCAACTGTAGATGTTTCAAATGGAAAGGGAAGGGTACAAATATGGAGTTTGCGTCAGTTTTTCACAGAACTGTTGATAACTATTGCTATATGCTTGATGAAAATCAACTGATTATCAATCTCAAAACTGGATATGATGTAAAAGAAGTAAATATTGTATATGGAGACCCGTTTGCAAACGGAATCTTGGGCGGCGGCGAGGAATGGACTGGTGAGAAAGCGAATGTTCCATTCAAAAAGCGCCTGAAATACCAGCTTTGGTGGACGACGACAATCAAGCCGGCATTTAAACGGTTAAAATACTATTTTGAACTGGTGACAGAGACAGAGCGCTGGTACTATTTTGAAGATGGTTTTGTCAGTGAGGAACAGATGCAGATCAAAGGGCGCAGCAGACAATGTTTTACGATGCCGTGGATGAATCCCATTGATGTCAACAAAGTGCCTGAGTGGGTCAATGAGACGATCTGGTACCAGATTTTCCCAGAGCGGTTCTGCAATGGAGACCCCTCTTTAAATCCCGAGAATACAAAGGCATGGAAATATGAGGGCGATGTCGGGCACAATGACTTTTACGGCGGAGACTTGAAGGGCATGACGGATAAACTTGATTACCTGAAAGAGCTGGGCATTACCGGGATTTACACGACGCGATCAATGAGTCCCCCTCCAACCACAAATATGACACCACAGATTATGAGAAAATTGATTCTCATTTTGGCGATGATGAGACCATGAAGCGTTTTGTGGACGAGGCGCATAAGCGCGGAATCCGCGTCATGCTAGATGCGGTGTTCAACCATAGCGGCTACTTCTTCAAGCCGTGGCAGGACGTGTTAAAAAACGGGCGCGATTCACAGTATTTTGACTGGTTTATGATTAATGAGTGGCCGTTGTCAAACCAGTGGGACGCTGCAAGGAGGGGGCAGTTGTACACATTTGCTTTTTATGATGAGATGCCTAAGCTCAATACCAACAATCAGGCAGTGCGCGACTATTTAATCGGTGTGGCATGCGGCTGGGTAAAGAAATATGATGTGGACGGCCTCCGCATGGATGTGGCAAATGAGGTGTCTCATGTATTCTGCAAACAGCTCCGAATGGCGTTGAAGGCAATTAAGCCAGAAATCTATATTTTAGGCGAAGTGTGGCATGATGCGATTCCTTGGCTGCGGGGCGACGAGTTTGACTCTGTCATGAATTATCCGCTTGCAGGAAGCATGAAGGATTTCTTTTTAGACAAGAGCCTGACGGGCGAGAATTTTGAGTTTATGGTCAACCGCTGTTACACAAATTATATGCAGCAGACCAATGATGTTTTATTTAATATGCTGGACTCCCATGACACAATCCGCCTCAGAAATGTGACAAGCGGGCTTGATATGTACAACTGCCTCTTTGCGTTGTTGTTTACCATGCCGGGCAGCACCTGCATCTACTATGGTACGGAGATTGGCATGGAGGGCAGTTTTGACCCGGACTGCCGCAGGTGTATGCCGTGGGGAGATATCGAACAGGGCAAGTACAATGAGCAGATTTCTATTACAAAGCAGCTCATCAAGCTCAGAAAAGAAGAGCCGCTGATGCGTGAGCGCAATTTCCATTTCCCCGCGGAGTATAAAAATCCCCGTGTCATACAGTTTCAGAAAATGGGCTGGGGAGAGACGCTGGAGGTGATTGTCAACAGCAGCGATGAGGATATTGAGGTCATCAAGGACGAAGATAGCAAGATCATGTTTTCGAGAAAGCTTGAGGGCGATGTGCTTCATGGAAATGGGGTGTGTATACGGTATTTGAGTAATAAGCAGAATATCTAAATATTATAAAATAACACTCAGAATCTTGATATTTCAAAATGAAATACTTGCCAAAATGGAAGCTATCATATATGATAAAAACAGATACACAACTGGCGGAGACAGCATTGGCAGAAGATGCTGTGTAGGAGCACCTACAGGGAGTGTATGACGAGTTAGAAGCCGACCGCCTGGGCCCATGAATTTTGTGTGCCCAGACGGTTTTTTATGCACAGACCCGTGCGGAGGAAAACTGTTAGACCTGACGAAAAGCATACAGGGCACACGTTCATACACATTTTAAACATTTAGGAGGATAAGAGATGAAGATGCTATCATTGGAGAATGAGCTCAAAGGAAACGCTTACCCGGGCAGAGGAATTGTGATCGGTAAGACAAAAGACGGAAAAAAGGCGGCAATTGCTTATTTTATCATGGGCAGAAGCGAGAACAGCAGAAACCGCGTGTTTGTGGAGGAGGGCGAAGGTATCCGCACACAGGCATTTGACCCGTCCAAGCTGAGTGACCCGAGTCTTATCATTTATGCGCCTGTCCGCGTGCTTGGCAACAAAACGATCGTGACAAACGGAGACCAGACGGATACGGTTTATGAGCTGATGGACAAACAGCAGACTTTCGAGCAGGCACTCAGAACGAGGGAGTTTGAGCCAGATGCGCCCAATTATACACCGCGCATTTCGGGGATTCTTCATATTGAAAATGGAGATTACAGCTATGCAATGTCCATACTGAAAAGCAACAACGGAAATCCTGACGCTTGCAACCGCTATACCTTTGCGTACAATAATCCTGTGGCGGGAGAGGGACATTTCATTCACACTTATATGGGCGATGGTAATCCGCTGCCAAGCTTTGAGGGCGAGCCAAAGCTTGTCGAGATTCCAGATGATATGAACGCGTTTGGTGAAATGGTCTGGAACAGCCTGAATGATGACAATAAAGTGTCGCTGTTTGTCCGTTTTATTGACATCGAAACAGGCCGCTACGAGTCAAAAATTTATAATAAAAACGTGTAAACACCGCATCCCCATGCGCCATACATAAAAAGACAAGCAAAAGGAGTATAGAACAAATGAAAGAATTAGAATTAAAATATGGGTGCAACCCAAACCAGAAACCATCTAAAATATATATGAAAGACGGGGAGCTGCCCATTGAAGTGCTGAATGGTAAGCCCGGTTACATTAATTTTCTGGACGCGTTGAATGGCTGGCAGCTTGTAAAGGAATTGAAAAAGGCTACAGGGCTTCCTGCTGCGACCTCTTTCAAACATGTATCACCTGCCGGGGCGGCAGTAGGACTTCCATTAGATGAAGTTGGACGCAAGATTTACTGGGTAGATGATATGGGCGATTTGTCACCGCTTGCATGTGCTTATGCAAGGGCAAGGGGCGCGGACCGAATGTCCTCATTTGGTGATTTTATAGCGCTGTCAGATGTTTGTGATGCAGATACCGCAAGGTTAATCAAGCGGGAGGTTTCAGATGGAATCATAGCGCCCGGATATGAGCCAGAGGCGCTTGAAATGCTGAAGGCAAAGAAAAAGGGGAATTATGCAGTGATTCAGATTGATGCTGATTATGTACCCAATCCTATAGAGACAAAGGACGTGTATGGCATTACATTTGAACAGGGCAGAAACGAACTGGTGATCGACAATGCACTGTTTGCAAATGTCGTGACAGCGAACAAAAAGATTCCAGAGCAGGCAAAGATTGATCTTGCCATTGCCATGATTACATTAAAGTACACACAGTCAAATTCCGTATGCTATGTAAAGGACGGTCAGGCAATCGGTATCGGTGCTGGTCAGCAGTCGCGTATCCACTGTACCAGACTTGCCGGAAACAAGGCAGACAACTGGTTCCTGCGCCAGAATCCCAAAGTGTTAAATCTGCCGTTTAAGGACAAAATTGGCCGCGCAGACAGAGATAACACAATAGATGTATATATGAGTGATGACTATATGGATGTGCTTGCAGATGGCATTTGGGAGAACTTCTTTACACAAAAGCCAGAGGTACTGACGAGGGAGGAGAAGCGTGCATGGCTTGACCAGATGACAGAGGTGGCGCTTGGTTCCGATGCGTTTTTCCCGTTTGGCGACAATGTGGAGAGGGCGCACAGAAGCGGTGTGAAATATATTGCGCAGCCGGGCGGCTCGATCAGAGATGACAATGTTATCGAGACTTGCAATAAGTATGATATCGCAATGTGCTTTACGGGGATTAGACTGTTTCATCATTAATATAAAAAATATAGAGAAGGCGGTGGAAAAATGACGGATAGTGAAAAACTAGACTTGCTTTTGGCTGAAATGCAAAATATGAAAAGCGACATGCAAGATATGAAAAGTGATATGCAAAATATGAAAAGCGACATGCAAGATATGAAAAGTGATATGCAAAATGTGAAAAGTGACATGCAAAATGTAAAAAATGATCTCAATGATGTAAAACAAAAGGTCACAAACATTGATTTGACACTTGAAAATGAAATTCGAGTGAATATCAGACGTGTAGCGGAGGGACATCTTGATTTATCAAGAAATCTGCATGAAGCGATGAGAATAGACAATGAAAAGGAAATGCTTTCCATTCGGGTGAATATTCTTGAGAGTGAATTGCGCAGAATCAAAGAGAGACTAGACCATATAGCATAATATGATTGTCAAAAAGAAACAGAGCAGTTGACAGGTTAGCTGCTCTGTTTCTATATGGGTCTGTGCACAAAAAAAGAAGCTAAACAAATAGCTTCTTTTATGCCGGTGGCCGGACTTGAACCGGCACGAGGTTGCCCCCGGCAGATTTTGAGTCTGCTGCGTCTGCCATTCCGCCACACCGGCAATTTCTAAAACGTGTGTCGTAACGACAAGAAATATAATAGCACATTTTGGCAGAGAGAGCAAGTACTTTTTGTAAATTTTTTAAAATAATTTTTTGCCAGTATTAATTCAGCAGATAGATCATAAAGTTCAGATAGCCGGCAAAAGTAACCCATAACAGATAAGGCATTTGCAGATATGCGGCAGCAGTGTCAAGCCGGCTGAACTTCAAGATCATTTTGATGATGGCGCACCATAGGACGACGAGCCATATGAAAGCAAACAAAAATGTATACATATTAAAGAAGATAATCGGCCAGAAAAAGTTTAAAATCAACTGGAGAGCATAGCTGAGTAACGCATCCATGACTTCAAAGGAGTATGATGATTTCTGTAAATAGATGCGGGCGCTGCCAATCCCCATCAGGATATACAAAATCGTCCATACGATCGGGAAAAGAAAGGCAGGAGGGGCGAGCGGGGGCTTGTTCAGCACGGCATAGAGTCTGATATTGCCGTGTGTCAGAAAAGCCGCCAGACCGCCGACACCAAGTGCGATACCAACAGAAATAAGATAGGGTTTTAATTTCATTATAGAAAACCTCATGACAGCGATAAATTCTATAACTATTCTATGCGAAATACAAATCTTTCAGAATCTCCGATGCGGGCATTGCGAATGCATTTATTTCCTGTGATAGATGGAATAGTGCAGGCTTGTGAGCAGCGTGACAGCTTCATCTAAAGAATACTGTTCATAAAATTCAACCCGAAGGACGCCCTCCTCAAAATCCCGATTATGTATGATGCCAATATTTTTGATCGAAATCCCAGACTCAGCGAGCAGTGAGGCGATGGAGGCGATGGCGCCAGCTTCGTCAGGAATATCCACATAGCAGGCAAAAACCTTGGTGATAGGACCTCTTGGCAAATCGGAGAAGGAGTCCCGGTATTCCTTGGAGGCGGCAAACAGATCATAGGTGAAGCCGGTCTGTTTTGCCCGCATGGCTTTGCTGATCGTCTGTAGTGAGATGATGTAATCATCCAGTAAGTTTGCGATATTTTCAGTGTTTGACATACAGATGGACTCCCACATATCAGGGGAGGAGGAGGCGATGCGCGTGATGTCCTTAAAACCGCCTGCCGCGATTAGCTTCATCGTTTCATCTGCGGAGTCATGGTCGTGCACCAAGTTTGCAAGGGCTGCGGCGACAAGATGCGGTACATGGCTGATGGCGGCGGTTACATAGTCATGCTGCTGACAAGTTAATTGTATTGGAATCGCGCCCATTTTCTTTACGAGGGAGGAATATGCATCAATGGCTTCTTTGGAGACAGTCTCCGTGGGCGTAAGAATATAGTATGCATTTTCTAATAAAACGGGATTGGCGTTTGAAAATCCGGTTTTTTCGCTGCCTGCCATGGGATGACCGCCGATAAATTGGTTGTCTAGTCCGAGTCCTGATATGGTTTCATGGATAGAACCCTTTACGCTGCCGACATCTGTGAGAATCGTTTTGTCTGACAAAAAGGGTTTGAGCTGTGCCAAAAATTTGTTGTTGACGGCGACGGGGGCACACAGGAAAATCAGATCGCAGTCTAAAAACAATTCATTGATTTCTGTCGTGCCGATATCAATCGCACCGGCAGAGAGCGCTTCGTCGAGCGTAGACTGTCTGCGTGCATAGGCAATTATCTGTGCAGCGGGGGAAATCTGCCGCAGTGCAAGCGCGATCGAGCCTCCTATTAAGCCAAGGCTTAAAAAGCCAATTTTGTTCATATTCATATAAAATTATTTCCTTTCCAAGTATAATCGGTTTTCAAATAGAATAAGCATAGAAAATAAGTATAGAATATATTTTATCATTGTATTGAAAATCTGTAAACAGAAGGATTTGTGTCAAGCGCAAAAGTTTTAGCAATTCTCACGAAATTTAGGAAAGTATTTTATGCAAAATAATATATACAAAATGCACAAAAAAGATTGTATTGTCTGATAATATATAGTAAAATTGTAATATTAAGAGCAACAAGTAGAAATAATAGAGTGCCCGCGGAGCATTCGCACTAAATAGGAGGTAGCTGCAATGAACATTTACACAACTGATAAGATCCGAAACGTAGTATTGTTAGGTCATGGTGGGGCTGGAAAGACAAGTCTCGTGGAATCAATGGCATATCTGTCAGGTATCACTTCACGCATGGGAAAAGTTGAAGACGGCAATACCGTCAGCGATTATGGCAAGGAAGAGCAGAAGAGGAGAATTTCCATTAGTACTTCTGTCGTACCGATTGAGTGGGATGGCGTGAAGATTAACGTTCTCGATACACCCGGATATTTTGATTTCATCGGTGAGGTTGAGGAAGCAATCAGTGCAGCAGATGCAGCGATCATTGTGGTATCGGGCAAGTCCGGCGTCGAGGCAGGGACAGAGAAGGCTTGGGAGTTGTGTGAGAAATATAAGCTTCCGAGAATGATCTATGTGACTGGAATGGATGCGGACAACGCATCATTTAAGAATGTTGTGGAGAAGCTCACAGAGATGTACGGCAAGAAGATTGCACCGTTCCATTTCCCAATCAGAGAGAATGAAAAATTCGTGGGCTATGTGAATGTTGTGAGTGAGACAGGAAACCGCTGGAAGGGCAAAGATGTCGAAGCGTGCGAGATTCCAGACTACAGCATGGACAATCTGAATCTCTACAGAGATACTTTGATGGAGGCGGTAGCCGAGACAAGCGAGGAGTTTATGGACCGCTATTTCGGCGGGGAGACATTCTCTGAGAATGAGATTCGTGCAGCGCTGCGCACGAATGTGATTGACAGCTCGATCGTGCCGATTAGTATGGGTTCAAGCCTGTTATGCCAAGGTACATACACACTGCTTGACGATATCGTGAAATATATGCCAAGCCCTGAGAACAGGCAGCTTGCAGGTTTTAACATGAAAACCAATGAGGTCTTTGAGGCAAATTATGATTTTTCGAAGGCAAAGTCCGCATATGTGTTTAAGACAATCGTAGACCCGTTTATCGGCAAGTATTCTCTGATTAAGGTATGCTCAGGCGTATTTAAGGCGGACGATACAATCTATAATAAAGATAAGGATATCGAGGAAAAAGTGAACAAGTTATACATATTACAGGGCAGCAAACCCATAGAAATCAGTGAGCTGCACGCAGGGGATATCGGTGCGATTGCCAAGCTCACGGCTGCGAGGACAGGAAACACGCTCTCGACAAAGGCAACCGTGATTGAGTACGGCAAGTTTGAGATTTCAAAGCCGTATACGGCAAAGCGCTATAAGGTGCCAAACAAGGGAGACATTGACAAGGTATCTCAGGCATTGCAGAAGATGTCGCACGAAGATCAGACCTTGAAGGTGGTCAATGATGTGGAGAACAGACAGACCTTGCTGTACGGCATAGGCGACCAGCAGCTTGAAATTATCCAGAGCCGTCTGGCAAATGAGTACAAGTGCGAGATTGAGCTAAGTGATCCCAAGATTGCGTTCCGCGAGACCATCAAGAAGAAATCCGACGTGGAATACAAGTATAAAAAACAGTCCGGCGGACACGGACAGTATGGTCATGTCAAGATGCGCTTTGAGCCGTCCGGCGATTTGGAGAAAGCGTATATGTTTGAGCAGGAAGTCGTAGGCGGTGCGGTTCCAAAGAATTACTTCCCGGCTGTCGAGAAAGGAATGCAGGAATCTGTGCTGAAAGGACCTTTGGCGGCTTATCCGGTGGTAGGCGTGAAGGGAATACTGTACGATGGTTCTTATCATGCAGTGGATTCCTCAGAAATGGCATTTAAGACCGCAGCGATTCAGGCGTTTAAGAAGGGCTTTATGGAGGCAGGACCTGTGCTGCTTGAACCGATTGCATCGCTCAAGGTGACAGCACCCGAGCGCTACACAGGTGATATAATGGGCGACTTGAATAAGCGGCGCGGCAGAGTGCTTGGCATGAATCCGATTGGAAACGGCAAGCAGGTTATTGAAGCGGATATTCCAATGATGGAGTTGACAGGATACTGTACAGTGCTTCGTTCCATGACAGGCGGACGCGGCAGCTTTGAGTATGAAGTGACGAGATATGAGCAGACACCGAACGATATTCAGGACGCGCAGGTGAAGGCGAGAGCAAATAAAGTAGTGGATTCTGCGGACGTATAATACCGCATTTTATTCATACAAAAATGCATCAGATTATGGTCTGATGCATTTTTGCGTTGATCAACATTATGAGGAAGCTTGGCTGCGGAGTATGATCAAAAAGGTGCTGCCGCCGCCCGGTGTGTCGGATACTTTGATACTTCCGTGATGTGCGGTAATGATATCGTAGGCGATGGCGAGACCCAGCCCGAAGTGATTTTTGTCACTGCGGGCTTTTTCGCTGCGATAAAAGCGGTCAAATATTTTGGACTTATCCTCGTCGCTGATACCGACACCCGTGTCAGAAATTTTGATTTCAAAGTGTTTGTTCACGTAATCGGCAGACAGACAGATTTTTCCGCCCGCCGGCGTATAGCTGACGGCATTGTGCAGAAAGATTGTGAGCACTTGTGTGATGCGCTCACTGTCACATACGCAGTCGGGGAGTGCATCTTCGGGGAGGGAGGCGCTGATTTGGATATTTTTTGAAGCTGCCATATTCTCAAAAGCCTCGCAGGCGTTCAGTACCAGTGTGTCGAGCTGGGTGCGCACTGGCTTGATGTCGAGATGCCCCGTGTCACAACTCAGCAGTGTGAGCATGTCGTTTAACAGTCTTGAGGTGCGCAGCGCTTCGTTTTTGATCGTACTCAATTCGGGGCATACATCTTTGTCAAGCCCTGCCTCGGCACATGAGAGTATCACCGCGAGCGGTGTGCGCAGCTCATGGGACGCGGAGGCGATGAACTGATTTTGCCGGAGTCTGCTTGCCTCAATCGGATTTAGCAGTTTTCCGGTAAAAATGTATGCGAAAATCCAGATTGCGATCAGGGCAAGTGTGATAATCCCCAGAAATAAAGAACGCTGTCTTGTCATTTGCTTTTTGATTGTCTCAAGCGGCGCAGCCAGCAGAATTTCCAGCGTAGACGTATTTTTTTCCATGTGGATTACAAAACAGCAGTAACCGAATTTATTGACACTGATGTCATTTTCCTGACTTAATATAAAGGAGGTGTAACTGCTTTTATACGAGAGCGTATGGTGCGTCATGGAGGCGTTTTCATGATGGTAATAACGCCATGCTTTGTCGAGGACCTGCCGTCTCTCATCACTTTCATGTATTTTATTGGTATCATATAGAAATTCGGTGTCATTGTCCATCAAGGACACATAGTATTTTTTGCCGGATTCAAGCTGGGACAGCCATGTGTTGCTGATGATGTCCTGCTGCTCGATGTAGGAGGCGGTCGTGTAGATGTCACTCTGATAGGAGTACATTTTATTTTTCATCATGTTATTTTCGGAAATCAATAGATAGCCAAGTGTCATGACAATTAAAATCAATGTGGTGATGCAGCCGTTTAACAGTGTCAAATGAAGGTGTGCTTTTTTGATGGTATTCATGTGATAGAAATTGCTTCCTCTCTAATTTTCCAGTGATTCTTCCAGCAGACAGTAGCCAATACCGCGGATTGTTCTTAGCTTTAAACGGCTTCCGACTGCCTTGAGCCGCCTGCGGACGAAGTAGATATAGTTGTCAAGGTTTCCCTCCTCAACGTCGCTGTCAGGTCCCCAGATTTTTAATAGAAGCGTGTTTCTTGACAGGGTTTGTCCGCCGTTTTTGACAAATATTTCAAGCATCGCGCCCTCGCGCTTAGAGCAGGTACAACTGCCGTCTGGTCCGGTAAGGGTGTTTGAGGTCTCATCAAAGCTGATATCGCAGTAGGTGGACAATTCTGTCTGGCTGAGAATCGGAGAGCGTCTTGTGACACACTGGATACGCGCCAGCAGCTCTTCGAACGCAAACGGCTTTACCAGATAATCGTCAGCGCCAAGATTCAGTCCTGTCACTTTGTCGTTCAGCGTGCCAAGTGCAGTGATCATGAGAACGGGGATACTGATGCCCTGCCTGCGCAGTTTGGTCAGAATCATAGTGCCCTCCATGCCGGGAAGCATTCGGTCGAGCAGAATCACATCATGAATATTCTGCACAGCATAATAAAGCGCTTCCTCCCCGTCATAGCAGGAGTCTACAATAAAGCCTCTTGAAATCAGCTGGGCTGTGAGGGATTCATTTAGTTTCTTGTCATCTTCGGCGAGTAGTATACGCATGGTTTCTCCTCCATAAAGTAAAATATTTTTGTACTTCATATTTTACTTTATTTATCTCTAAATTATCTCTAAAATTCAATATGCGTTGTCGGCAAAATCTTTTCGCCTTATTATACTCGATACCTGTTCGGGTGTAAAGTATGAGAGCATTTTAAATTCTTTTTAATATGATTTTTAATGCAAATTTAGAGAGCATTTAGAGACTTCTGTGCTAAGATAGGGAAAAATTAAATGAATATGGAGGTTTACAATGAGAAAAAAATTACTTAGTACGAGACTGGCTGCATTTGTTATGTCTGCTGTGATCACCATAACAATGGCAGGCTGCGGCACACAAGGAGAGCCACAGCGCTCTGAACGTGAGGCAGACATGCTTATGACAGACAGCGATGTGTCTGCCGCAGCGCAGCAGGACACGGACACTTCTGATAATAGTGGCACAGGGCGTTATGTAGATCGGACCGTCTGTGAGGGAGAGTATTGGGACAGGATGGAAAAACAGATCCTCAGTGATGGCCGGATTGTGTTGGTCAACAGTATGACCAGCCAGAGATTTGTGTCGGAGGACGGCGGAAATACATGGAATATTGAACAGGACGAGGAATTTTCTGTCTTTGTCAAAGAACACTATCCAATTTCGACTGCCATATCAACGGACGGCACGCTGGCGTTGATTTGCATGGATAAAAAGGATCCATCAGCAGACGCAGAGCACATGGAATATGTCTATCGTCTGTATATCTATCATACAGACGATACTGTCAGGCAAATTGAAATTGACCTGCCAGATACCGAGTCCAGACTGAGCGAAGTGGCATTTGGTGAGCAGGGAGAGCTGTTTGTGTTTGCTGGCGGCTGCAGGATAATATATAAGGTAGATCTTGATACAGGAGTATCGAAGAATCTGACCACGCTTCAGGAGAACTGTTATCTGATGGAATGCAGAAATAAGATACTGATGTGTATGACTGCGCAAAAAATATTCCTGTATGATCTGGAAAAGGAACAATTTATAGAGGACGAGACTCTTGACAGTTTTATCTTGGATACTTATCAAGATATGTCTTGGACAGGCGCAGGATTTACAGCATATTCTTTTTTGGGCGAGAACAAGACCATCTATATTGCAGGGGATAAGGGACTTCATCGGCATGTGATTGGCGGAAGCACCATTGAGCAGGTGATAGATGGCAGTCTCTCCCTGCTGAGTACGCCGTCGCACAATATTCTGGCGATGACAGTGAATGACAAGAATGAGTTTGTGACAGCATATTCAGATGGAAGCATTGTCAAGGCTGCCTATGACGCGAGTGTGCCAACTGTTCCGAACGAAAAACTTACGGTTTACAGTTTGAAAGAAAATGATCTGGTAAAGCAGACAATCTCTGCTTATCAGACACAGTACCCGGAAATGTTCATTGAATATCAGGTTGGAATGGAAGATGGCGGCATCACGCAGGAGGATGCGTTGAAAAAACTGAATACACGGCTTCTTGGCGGGAGTGGACCAGACATTATGCTGCTCGACGGCATGAAGATTGACGCCTATGCAGAGAAGGGCGTGCTGATGGAATTGTCAGAGATTGTCAATGCGGCAGATGAGAGAGACGGATTATATAGGAATCTAATTGATAATTTAAGCGGGGGCGATCAGATTTATGCGATTCCGTTGGAGTTTCACATTCCAGTTGTCATCGGGCAGAAAGAGGCAGTGGACAGTATAACGGATTACAGGTCGATGGTAGCGCTCTATGAAAAGGCGCGGGAGACATATACTGATACAGATATGGTGGGAATTTCTTCGGCAAAGGGCATCATGAAGCGCGCTATGCCGGTGTGTGCGCCTTCATGGCAGGACGGAAAAGGACAGTTGGACACACAGAAAATCAAAGAGTTTCTCGAGCTTTCCAAGAGACTTTACGAGGTGCAGATGAATGGGACACCGACAGAGGCAATTGACAATTACCAGCGGCGGGTTGCAAATGATTATGAGGAGAGCCCTTATTTCAAAGGCTTGAATGAAACGATTTGTCTTGAGAAACGCTGCTCGTTTGCTTTTGGTGAGACGTTGGGTGCGTACACATATCGAGATATGCTGTCTGTACCGCGTGCAGAAGGCATGGAGCAAGCGATATCGAAACCACTAGACGGGCAGAGTGCCAAGGTGTACTGTCCAGAATCCATCGTAGGCATTAACGCAGCAACAAAGAGTTCTGACAGGGCAAAACAGTTTGTTGGCATGATGCTTAGCACAACTGTTCAAGATAACACACCGTTGGGATTTCCAATCAATAAAAAGTCGCTTGCATCGGTCTTTGCTTATGATGAAAGTCAACTGGGTGAGGACGGCGGCCAGTATTCTACCTCTTATGACATAGATGGCGTGACGCATGGATTTACGATTTATCCTGTTGAACAGGAGGGAATCGACCTACTAGAACAGTGGATTGCAGGACTTGACACACCTTATTTGAGCGATCCTGTGTTTGAAAATGTGATTTTTGCGCAGGGCGTGGAGTACATTGAGGGACACAAGGAACTCGATGAGGCGGTGGAGGAGATTGTGAATAGTGTGGAAATTTCTCTGTATGAATAAAAGTACAACTTCTTTTATCAACCTCTTAGAGAAAATTTAGAGATTGTTATGTTATCATAAAATGTAAAAAAGGCTTTGGGCGTCTATACAGTACATTTGGAGGTAAGATATGAGAAGGAAATCACTGTTTATAAGATTGGCAGCGTTCTTTATGGCGGCTGTACTTGGTATTATAGCGACAGGCTGTGATGCAAAAGGTTCGTTGGAGAGTGAAAATGGTACACTGCCTGACGCGCGTAAAGAGGCCTCCGGGCAGGGAGAGCTTGCTGACAGCAATGGCATGGGGCGTTACGTGGGCACCACAGTCTATGAGGGAAGTGAATTTTATGATATGGCGCAGATGCAGACATTAGAGGATGGACAGCTTGTCCTGCTGAACCGTTTCTCTAAGGAGAAGGTTGTGTCAGCAGATGGGGGCAGTACGTGGGTCGCTGAGATCAATGAAACACGCACCGCGTTTATGGAAGAACATATGCCCGCGGCGGTAGCAGTTGCAAAAGACGGTACAATTGCGCTGATTGGGATGGACGAAAGAGAGGATTCTCCGGGTGGAGTTTATAGTACCTATGATTATAATCTTTACATTTACAATATAGATAATACGACAAGACAGATCGAGGTGGATTTCCCGGAGGAAGAAGCGCACCTGTGGGACATTACCTTTGACGAGGAGGGAACTCTTTACGCATACGTATATGCACCGGGCGGCGGAAGCATTTACAAAATAGATATAAACGAAAATTCCAGTGAAAGTTCGGCCCAAAAGCTTGTGCAGGTTGAAAATTCCAATGAAACCATGATGGCATGTCAGGATCAACTGCTGATGTATGTGACTGCTGAGACGATCTTTTTGTATGACTTGGAAAAGAAGGTCTTTCTGGAGGATAAGACACTTGACAGCTTTCTGGAGGAAAATTATAAGAGCGGAATGTTATGGGTAGGCGGAAATTACCATGGGTATGCCTTTCTGGGGATAGACCGCACGATTTATATTGTGAGTGAGAAAGGGGTGTACCGCCATGCCATCGGCGGCAGTGTGGTGGAGCAAGTGATTGACGGGGCGTTTGCTCCACTGGGCAGCCCGACAGACCATATTACAGCGATGACAACAACAGACAAAAATGAATTTCTTGCCATATTTAACAATGGGAGAATCGTAAAATTTGTCTATGACGCGGCACTGCCGTCTGTGCCAACAGACAGGCTTACTGTCTATAGTCTGAATGAAGATGATCTGGTGAAACAGACAATCGCGGCATGTCAGTCGCAGGCGCCGAATCTGTACATACAATATCAGATCGGAATGGACGAGGACGGCATCACGCGGGAGGATGCACTGAAAAAGCTGAATACGCAGCTTCTTGGCGGCAGCGGTCCTGATATCATTATGCTGGATGGCATAAATATTGACACTTATGCAGAAAAGGGCGTGCTGGAGGATTTGTCCGATGTCGTGGATAAAATCAGTGCGCAGGACGGACTGTACAGCAATATCATTGAAAATCTTTCATACGGCGAGAAGATGTACGCTGTTCCGGCGAAGTTTTATATTCCGGTTTTGTATGGAGATGCAGCATTTGTGGACGGGGCAGAGGACTATGAGTCACTGGCAGATATGGTGGAGAAGGCAAGGGAGGCTTACCCGGATACAAACTTGTTGAAGGTATGTTCAGCGTCCGGCATTCTCAGACGGTCTGTTCCGATCTGCGCGCCGTCGTGGAAGAATGAACAAGGACAACTCAATCAAGGTCAGATACGATCATTTTTGGAACAGACCAAGCGGATTTATGAGATGCAGATGCATGGTATGCCGCCGGAAGATGTCGAGGAGTACCAGCAGAACAGGATTTTGAAAGATGGTACAGACTGGGAGGAGAATGGATCTTTCATGTCAACTCAGGACAGTGCTTATCTGCTGCGTGAGGCGCCGTTTGCATACGGTGAGATTGTGATGGCATCTGTTTATGAGGACATGCTGTCAGTGCCAAGAATGCAGGGGTTAGAGAATACAATGATGAAGCTGTTGAATGGCCAGTGCAGTAATGTTTATCATCCAGCGTCGATTATCGGTATGAATGCTGCGTCGGAGAATCATCATGCTGCGAGGCAGTTTGTGGAGATGATGCTTAGCAGAGATGTCCAGAAGCAAATGCAGTTTGGGCTGCCTGTTAACAAGAGTGCGCTTCCAGAGCAGTTTGCCTACGAGGAAAGTGAGCTTGGAGAGAACGGTGAAAAGGGTATGGCGGGTTTTACGCTGCCAACTGGGGAGAACTTTTTCTACTTGATATATCCTGTTGATACAGAGGACATCGCACAGCTTGAACAATGGATTGCTCAGTTAGACATACCGTATCTCAGTGATACGATGCTGGAAAGTGTAGTCTATACAGAGGGAACGGCGTATCTTGAGGGACACAAGGAACTCGACGAGGTGATGGAGGCGATTGTGGACCGCGTGGAAATCTATCTGTATGAATAAGAAGTGTTATGAAAGTTTCCTCATTCACTGCAATAACGATTGACAACCAGATATGATTGCACTATACTAATATACAGACACTATATATAGTATAGTTATTAAATAACATATACTATATATCAAGAAAAAACGTATAAGGGAGTAGGATTGAAATGAGCGAGGAAATGGATTACAGTGTGCTTTATCAGCCGAAAAGGACCGTTTATGTCGTCAAAAAGGATGGCAGCAAAGAGGCATTTAATGTGCAGAAGGTCATCACTGCGGTGGGAAAATCTGCCTATCGTGCACTCACGAAGTTCACAGATGCCGAGAAGCGTCAAATCTGTCAGGATGTGATCGACAAGGTTGACGGGATGGACACCAGCCGGATTCCCATTCCGGTGATGCATAACATTGTGGAGAGTGCGTTGGAGGATGTGAAGCCTGTTGTGGCGAAGAGCTATCGCGATTACAGGAATTACAAACAGGATTTTGTGCGCATGATGGATGATGTGTATAAGAAGAGTCAGTCCATCATGTATGTAGGCGATAAGGAGAATGCCAATACGGACTCCGCGCTCGTTTCGACGAAAAGGAGCCTTATTTTTAACCAGTTTAACAAAGAGCTTTATCAAAAGTTTTTTCTCACGACGGAGGAAATTCAGGCGTGCAGGGACGGCTATATCTATATTCACGATATGTCGGCCCGCCGCGATACGATGAACTGCTGTCTGTTTGATGTAGAGCATGTACTTTCCGGCGGCTTCGAGATGGGAAATATCTGGTACAATGAGCCGAAATCGCTCGATGTGGCATTTGATGTGATCGGTGATATCGTGCTCAGTGCGGCAAGCCAGCAGTACGGCGGATTCACAGTGCCGGAGGTGGATAAAATCCTTGCGCCCTACGCAGAAAAGACCTATCAATCGGCGGTTGAGAAGTATGTCGGACTCGGCATAGACCAGAAAAAGGCGGAGGAAGTGGCAATCGCTGACGTGGAGAGGGAGTTTGAACAGGGCTTTCAGGGCTGGGAGTACAAGTTTAATACTGTGGCGAGCAGCCGCGGCGACTATCCGTTTATCACAGTCACTGCCGGAATCGGAACAGAGCGCTTTGCCAAAATGGCAACGATACAGATGTTGAATGTCAGGCGCAAGGGACAGGGCAAGAAAGACTGCAAGAAGCCAGTCCTTTTTCCAAAGATTGTATTTTTATATGATGAAAATCTTCACGGTGCAGGAAAACCGCTTGAAGATGTGTTTGAGGCTGGTGTGAAATGTTCTGCCAAAACGATGTATCCCGACTGGCTCAGCCTGACAGGAAAAGGGTATATCGCCAGCATGTACAAGCAGTACGGCAAGGTGATTTCTCCGATGGGATGCCGTGCATTTCTCTCGCCGTGGTATGAGCGGGGCGGTATGCATCCAGCCGATGACAAGGATGTGCCGGTGTTTGTCGGACGCTTTAATGTCGGCGCGGTGTCACTGCACCTGCCAATGATTCTCGCAAAGGCAAGGCAGGAGAGCAGGGACTTTTATGAGGTGCTTGACTATTATCTGAATTTAATACGGCAGCTTCATATCAGAACGTATGCCTATCTCGGAAATATGCGCGCTTCAACCAATCCATTAGCGTACTGTGAGGGTGGTTTTTTGGGCGGACATCTCAAACTGTCGGACAAGATCAAACCATTGTTAAAGTACGCGACGGCGTCGTTTGGCATCACGGCGTTCAATGAGTTACAGATGTTATATAATGGCAAATCGCTTGTGGAGGATGGGGCGTTTGCGCTTGAGGTGCTTGAGTATATTAATAAAGAAGTGAACCGCTTCAAAGAGGAGGACGGCAATCTGTATGCGATTTACGGAACGCCCGCGGAAAATTTGTGCGGGTTACAGGTAAAGCAGTTCCGCGCACAGTATGGCATTGTGGAGGGCGTTTCAGACAGGGAGTACGTCAGCAATAGCTTCCACTGTCATGTGACAGAGGAAATCACACCGATTGAGAAGCAGGACTTGGAATACCGATTCTGGGAGCTGTCAAACGGCGGTAAGATTCAGTACGTAAAATATCCGATTGATTACAATATTTCTGCGATCAAAACGCTTGTCAGGCGGGCGATGGAAATGGGCTTTTACGAGGGCGTTAATTTGTCCTTGGCATACTGTGATGACTGTGGTCATCAGGAGTTGGAGATGGATGTATGTCCGAAGTGCGGCAGCAAGAATCTGACCAAGATCGACCGTATGAATGGGTATCTGTCGTACTCGCGCGTACATGGCGATACAAGGCTGAATGATGCAAAGATGGCGGAGATTGCAGAACGCGTCAGTATGTAAAAATAGTTGGAGGGTTGAGTTGAGATGAGATATCATAATATCACGAAGGATGATATGTTAAATGGTGACGGGCTTCGCGTTGTCTTGTGGCTGGCGGGCTGTGAACATTGCTGCAAGGGATGTCAGAATCCTATGACATGGGACCCGGACGGGGGATTGCTGTTTGATGATGCTGCCAAGGCAGAGATTTTTGAGCAGCTTGACAAGCCCTATATAGAAGGAATTACGTTTTCTGGCGGCGACCCACTGCACTGTGCGAACCGGGACGGCGTGAAGGCGCTTGCAAGAGAAATCAAAGAGAAGTACCCTGACAAAAATATATGGCTCTACACAGGCGATGTGTGGGAAAATGTCAGGAAATCCTCTTTGATGAAATACATTGATGTTCTGGTTGACGGTGAGTTTATACAGGAGCAGAAGGATGCGACGCTTTTGTGGAAGGGAAGCAGCAACCAGCGCGTCATTCATGTACAGGCGACGCTTGCGCAGCCCGATTCGTTGGTTCCGATACTTCACTGTGGTGATCATGATGATATCCCCATGGGGCGTGAAACGACAGGAATGTCAGAGCAGAATATCATACCATTTAGCGCAAACGGCAGTTGTGCAATCAAGAAAAATGCATGTGAGGCATAAATAAGGCTTATTGAGGAGGCTTACGTGAAGATTAAGATAAAGTATTTTACAGATAAAGTACAGAAGCTGGAGAAAATCTCAAAAGGAAACTGGATTGACCTGCGGGCGTCGGAGGAGGTCGAGATGAAGCAGGGGGAGTTCAGGCTGATTCCGCTTGGAATTGCCGTGGAGCTTCCAAGAGGCTATGAGGCACATGTCGTTCCCAGAAGCTCTACATTCAAAAATTTTGGGCTGATACAGGTGAATCATCAGGGGGTGATTGACGGACCGGACCGCGAGACCGGTGAGGGCGGATACTGTGGCAATGAGGACCAGTGGTTTGTGCCGATGTATGCGATGCGCGACACGGTGATTCACTTGAATGATCGCATTTGCCAGTTTCGGATTATGGAGCAGCAGCCAGAGCTTGAATTTGAGGAGGTCGCTGAGCTGACAGGGGCAAACCGCGGAGGTTTTGGATCGACAGGGAAAAATTAAGTGTTTGATAAAGACAAAGCAAAGAAGCAACGCTGTATGAAGTAACAGGGTTGCTTCTTTATTTTAGTGATGCATGATTATTCCGCAGACTTGGGCAGCCGGTGCCGGAACAGTGCATGGCTGAGCTTCTGCCAGCTAAACGGAATCAGCGGATAGAGATAACTCTGACCGGATACCATCTTGTTTGTGATAATGGCAGCAAAGAACAGGATAATGCCCGCAATATAGCCCCACACTTGAAAAAGCGCCGTCAGGACGAGATTGATGAGTCTGAAAAATTTGATGGCATAGCCAAGCTCGTAACTGGGGTGCGTGTAGTTTGCGATGGCGACAAACGCCATATACAGCATGACTTCTGCGTTGAACCAACCGCTCTTGACAGAAAATTCGCCTAGAATCAGCGCTGCCATGACACTCAGGGGGGTTGAGAGCATATTGGGCGTGTTGACCGCCGCAAGCCGCAGACCGTCGATCGCAAGTTCTAGGATTAGAAACTGCCAGATCAGCGGCACATTGATATCCTCCTTGACCACGATAAACTCAAAGGCTGGCGGAATCCAGTCGGGATTCTGCATCATCAGCAAGAACGTTGGTGTGATAAAGTAAGTCAGTATCAAAATCAGGAAGCGCGAAAGTCGCAGATATGAACCTGTGACTGGCGGGAAATAGTAGTCGTCCGCCTCCTGTATCATGTCCAGAATACTCATTGGCAGAATCATGGCAGAGGGCGAGTTATCGACCAAAATGATAATATTTCCCTCCAGAATCTGCGCTGCGGCGGTGTCTGGACGTTCCGTGTACTTGAATTTTGGAAAGGGGTTATACCATTTTGAGGTGTAGAGGCATTCCGCAAGGCTTTCCTGATTCAGTGTCAGAGCATCGACTTTAATGTCATTGATGCGGTCGCGTATTTTCCTCAAAAATTCTTGATCGACACGGCTGTCCATATAGCATAGAACGATGTCTGTGTTGGATGCTTTGCCGGCGCTCAGCATCTCCATGCGCAGGTCGATGCTTCGGATACGGCGGCGAATCAGCGCCGTGTTAAAGACAACAGTTTCTACAAATCCGTCCTTGGAACCGCGCAGCACCTTGTCCTTCTCAGGTTCTGACACACCGCGGGCAGGATAAGTGCGGGAGTCGATTAAGATACATTCGTCAAAACCATCTATAAGAATAGCGAACACACCACAAAGAATGTTTTTGGCGATTTCATGAAAGTCATTTGTGAGATCTACCTCGACGTAAGGCATGAGCTGGTTGAGTTCCGTTGCAGTTTGGGGAAGGTCGTCGGCTTTTAATCCCATCAAAAACTGCAATAGTTTCTGCATCAGCACGTCTTTGCAGAACCCGTCAACGAAGTAAAACACCGCATTTTTGTCTCCGATCAGCACATCACGGCTCACGATATCAAAGGAGTTTTCCGCGTGTAGCAGCTCTGCCATATATTGTTTGTTTTGTTCAAAATCTTGATACATTTAGATAACCATGCCTTTCTAAACTATTTGATATTCAGCATCAGTATGTGTCAAAATCTGTATTTCATACATTGTTTTTTATCTTTCATTCCATAAAAATTTACTTTTCAGGAAAATTTGATATACTGATAATATCTTTTGCAAAAGATATCAATAAATTTAGATAAAGAGGAATATAAAAATGCATCAGATTGCAGTATGTGATGACGAACAAATAGTCTGTGATATGGTGTCAGAAACAGTCAGCCGATGGAAGCCTGATGTGAAAGTGCAGTGTTTTTCATCGGGAGAGGCATTGCTTGCGGCGTATGATTTTTTTGACGTGATATTTCTGGATATTGACATGCAGGGAATCAACGGGATTGAGACGGGCAGGCGGATTCGAAAGAAGGATCATGAGACAAAGATTATCTATCTCACGTCGTACCGGGATTATGTGGCAGGCGCTTTTGAGGTGCATGCGTTCCAGTACTTGCTCAAACCGATTTCACCGGCGCAGTTGACACATCTTTTGGATGAAATTTTCCAATATGTGAAAAAAGCGGACAGGAGGACGATTCTGGATTTTCAAACAAATGAAGGGATTGTGTGTGCAGATGCAGCGGAGATCTGTTACTTTGAATTTACTGACCGGAAGATTCGGATGGTGACATTGAACGGAGTTTATACGATGAGGGGGAAAATCAGCAGTATCTATGACCGCACCTCCTCCTTGGGATTTTCAATGCCGCACAAAAGTTTTGTCGTCAATTTTCTTCATGTGAAAAATGTCAGGAATCTTGATATTATTCTCGATAACGGCGACAGTATCCCACTGTCGCAGAAAAAGCAGAGAGCGTGGAAACAGGAGCTGACGAACTACCTGTCAGAGCGGCTCGAACGGCAGAGGAGGGAAGTGGAATGACGATGCAGGTGATTGTAAGTATTTTATTTTTTCTGCTGGATATTGTCTCGCTGACGCTGTGTTCTTGGTATCTTGTCTCATTGATGCCGTCAAATAAGTACGCGGTGCGAAAGCATGGGCGGCTGCGCATTCTCAGAGCTGCGGCATGGTCAGGGTATGCGGCGCTGACAGTCCTGCTTCCAAATTTGGGACACAATGACTTTCTTACGATGGCGGTGCTGTCAGTTTACTATATCCTGACAGGATATTTGCTGTATCACCGGGACAAGGCGGGGATTCTCTATCAGCTTGGCTTTCTGTTTTTCATGTATGCGACACAGGTGATTTCTATCATGGCAGCCGCGAGGCTTTATGCGGTGTTCAGTCTGGAACAGATAACGTATGTTTACACGATGATTATGCTAAAAGCGGGATTTTTGCTCATTACCATATTTGTGTTCCGTATACTGATTCAGAAACGGTTTGTGTCGGTGCAGCCGCGGTTTAAACTGCGGGGAATGCTTCTGGTGCCCGTCATCAGCATGATTTTGATATTCTGGTTTACGGTTAGCGCTGATGTATTTTTTATGCGCTTTGGGTACGAATGGTTAATCGTATACTGTGCGCTGGTGCTGGTAATTAATCTGTACTGTTTCTATTTCTGGTACGATGTGTCGAAAGTGCAGGAATTAAAGTATAAATTGAAGCTGACGCAGCAGCAGAATGAGCTGACCCATCAATTTTATGCGGATTTGGAAGAAAACTATGCCAAGTCGCGCAAGGTCATTCATGATATCCGAAACCATTTGCAGATGCTTGAGCAGTCTCAGAAATTTGCCGAATCTCAGGGGTATTTCGAGGACGTGCACCAGATGCTCAATGCGCTGGGTATGACATATTATACGGATAACCGTATGCTGAACATTATCTTGAATGATAAATTAAAATCGCTTCGGCAGGAGCAGGTGACTTGCCAGCTTCGGGGTGTCCAGCTTGATTTTCTATCAGAGATGGACACGACGACAATCTTTGCAAATCTCTTGGATAACGCGCTGGAAGCAGCGGAAGGAACAGAGAATTTTGAGCTTGAGCTTTGGGGAGAACAAATACAGGATTTCTGCGTGATAAAGCTGTCAAACACGACTGGCGGAACCTATATGCCCGGATTGTCAGAAAAGGCTGGACATGAGGGAATTGGATTGGAAAATGTACAGAATGCGGTCGAGAAATATCACGGTACGTTACAGACAGGGCAGAACGGACAGACGTTTTTTGTGACATTGATGTTTCCTGATAATAGCTAATGTTAGAATTTGAATGATGTAGTTCGTGTAAATAAAGTATTTGGGAAAGGAAAGATTTGTATGAAAAAAGGATTTTGTAAGATAACTGTGCTTTTGGTGATGTTGTTTGCGCTCACTGCCTGCGGTGCGCAGCCGCTGCCAGAACAGTTTGAGGAGGACACCGTGAGAGAGGCAGCGGAACAGGCAATTTCTTTTTTTAATGAGAAGGATTACCAGAGCATCATAGAAATGGGCAACGATGATTTTCAGAGAGTTCTAAAAGAGGAGGAGTTCGCCTCCCAGAGTGACCCGTATCTTGATAAGTGCGGAGCATTTCAGGAGATTTCCAAGACCATTTTCTTAGGAAATATTGACGAGGAGACGCAGGCGGCATATGGCGGTGTTGTTATGGTCGGAAGCTATGAGGAGGGGACAATACAGTTTACGATTGCCTTTAATGAAGACTTGACAGTTGAAAGTTTGTACCACTAAGAAGCCAGAAAATCCCATTGTTCTTCTGACTTTTCCTGTAGCCTCTGAATTATTCACGTTATGTATAATTCGGGTTTTTGCGCCAAAAGGCGGAAAAAAT
>KE159527.1:3441-43735 GCA_000403215.2 Lachnospiraceae bacterium A4 | reverse complement strand
AGTGGTTTATATCTTTCTTAAGTGTTGCAACTTAAAGATACCATAAATCCATACGAAAGGGTTATTTTTTTTATTGAGAACTTTCAACTCATAAGAATGAAGACATGGAGTTGGTGCAATTTTTAATCAGATAAGGAACTATCCAATATAGAAAGGAAAATGAATGAGAGACGTTAAAGATTTAAATAAGAAATCAGATCAGGAAGCAAAGAGACTGAAAATCTATCTTGCAGCCGCCTATGGCGTCACTTTTTTGATGGGGCTGCTCATGTGGTATGGCAGCAGCAGGCACTATGACCTGAGCACGTTTCCAAATGCGCAAATGTATTATCCGGCGGCGGGGGTGATGCTGGGCGTGCTGTTTACCCAAAAGGGGGATGCGCTGGTTCCAAAGGTGTTTTTTATATTTTTGAGCTGTGTGACAGTAATATTGGCAGCGGCGGCAGTGTTATCGGTGATTCAGCCTTATGCAATGGTATTTTATATGGGAATGCCAGTTTCATTGTGGACGCTGATGCAGCAGGTGCTTATTATCGGCGCAAGCATCGCGTGCTGGATTCTCCTGCTTTTGACAAAGAAGGAAAAGCGCAGATCGTATGGATTGTGCTGGAACAAGAGCGCGGCATCATGGTTTTGCATTGTTTTGTTTGTGGGGGTTTATCTCTTTAGAACAGTGCTCGTAGTCCTTTGGAGTGGACAGATCAGCGCTTTTGGCATGATTGCGAAGAATCCGAATACATGGCTGATGCTTGCGGCGCTTCCAGTGAATTTCTTTTTTGGGTTCACTGCGTTTTTCGGTGAAGAATACGGGTGGCGGTATTATCTACAGCCCTTGATGCAGAAGCGTTTTGGTATGCGGGGCGGAGTGCTTCTGCTCGGCGTCGTGTGGGGCATCTGGCATCTGCCGGTTGATTTATTTTACTATACACAGGACAGTCAATTGCTGATGGTACTGTCACAGCAGATTACGTGCATCACGCTTGGCATCTTTTTTGCCTATGCTTATATGAAAACAGAAAATATCTGGGTTCCAGTGATACTGCACTATCTGACCAATAATCTCGTTCCGATTGTCTCTGGCGTTTATACAGCCAGCGTATTTGAGAACCAGTCGCTTACATGGGGAGAGCTGTTGATGTCATTTATCGTGAATGGATTGATTTTTGGCATGTTTTTGTTTGCAAAGCCATTTCGTCGGAAAGAAGAGTTTTCATAGTAGCATTCCCTCAAATCTGACATATTATGATAATAACTATGAAAAAAGAACAAGGAGCGGTACAGATATGCAGGAATGGAAACCACAGATGCCATATGTAGAGCAGTTTCCCGTGGCAATGGCATATGTACCTTGGCAGAGAACTTGTACGATGTACGAAAATCTCGATGAAGCGTTTAAGACAGGTACGATCTTCCCAGAACTCAACAAACCATTTTTAGGGAGGAGAGTGAAAGGATGAACGCAGGATGCAAACCTTGTATGGACTCAGAACGGCAGAAACTTTTACAGGAAATCAGTAAGGTGGATTTTGTGTTGAAGGAGCTGAATCTCTATCTTGACACTCATCCCTATGACCAGCAGGCGATGGAGCGGTTCGGACAATTTAATACACTCAAGAACAAAATGGTAAAGGATTATACCGAAAAGTATGGACCTCTTGTACTGAGTATCACAGACATGGACAGCAGGGAATGGAAATGGGCCACGCAGGATTGGCCGTGGGAAGGAGGCTATAACTAATGTGGAATTATGAAAAGAGATTACAGTATCCAGTAAAAATTACCCAGACCAATCCGCAGATTGCACAGGTTATTATCAGTCAGTACGGAGGACCAGACGGCGAGCTCGCGGCGTCTATGCGCTACCTTGCCCAGCGGTACACGATGCCTTATAACACAGTGGCGGGCGTATTGACAGATATCGGCACAGAAGAGCTTGCCCACTTCGAGATGATCTGCGCAATTGTATACCAGTTGACGCGAAATCTCACGCCAGAGGAAATCAAGGAGTCTGGTTTTGACAAATACTATGTGGACCACACTCTTGCGCTCTGGCCGCAGGCGGCAGGCGGCATTCCGTTCAATGCCTGTGAATTTCAGTCAAAAGGTGATGTGATCACAGATTTGACAGAGGACATGGCAGCAGAGCAGAAGGCACGGACGACATATGACAATATCCTCCGTCTGGTCAAAGACCCTGATGTCTGCGATCCAATCCGGTTCTTACGCGCGCGGGAGATTGTGCATTTTCAACGTTTCGGTGAAGCAAATCGGAAAGATTGTAGTAAATCGAAACACAAAAATCACTAAGACGCATATCCACACGCCCCTCAAAGCTGTGGACTTCGGCTTTTGCACAAAAAGAAAGGACAAGCCTATTATGCCAGTATTCAGAGCAGAAAAAGTCAAAGATTATACAATCATGCCATGTCGAATCCCCCTTGGGCATTCGACTCTCGCGGCAGTCGTCAAGGTCAAGCCAGCTTGACTTTGACTCGTTGCTCGCGGAAATACCCACTTACGCAACCGCCAGTTATCCCTACGGGCAAAAGGATTGCTCTGTAAAATGCTCTCATTGCCCCCAGAATGGAATTTTACCCTGCAAGGGTTAGCTTATATCAACAAAGAGGGGTTAGACGCTATTACAACGATTATACACGAACTGGAGCAGGCAGGATATATTACCCACAACAGAATACGAGATGAAAAGGGATTGCTTCGGGAAATGGAATATACAGTCTATTCTTCCCCAAGGCTGAATGACAGCTATGACAATAATCCAATCGTGGAAAATCCTACCCCGGATAATCCAACATTGGATTTTCCAACGCAGGGAAAACCAATGCAATAAAATATAAATATATAAAATACTTGACAGTTGAAAGTTTGTACCACTAAGAAGCCAGAAAATCCCATTGTTCTTCTGACTTTTCCTGTAGCCTCTGAATTATTCGCGTTATGTATAATTCGGGTTTTTGCGCCAAAAGGCGGAAAAAATGTTTTCGGAAGTAGTACATAAGGGTGGCTTCCGAAACCCTTCCTTGGGAAGGTGTCCTCTGGTAACGGATCTGGCTAGAACTAACCTTCCCAATAAAGCAGATAGAAAGGCTCTGCAGAATTCCCATTGCAATACAGGACAGTGCCATGTGCATCTCAATGGCACGAACGGCTTCCAACACTTTTTGGCGGGGTTTTTCACCTTCCACCCTCTCCATGGGCGTAGGCTCCCCTTTCTTCTGGTAGTAGCTTAGCTTCGGCATGTACTTTGACCAGAAGTGGTAACAGAACGCCCCAATCTGCTGCTTCAGTTCGCGGAATGTACATTCAATCCGGAACCGGTAGCTGTAGAGCCGGATGATGGACAGCGGATCCAGCTCCAGGCTGGTGCTTGCAAGGATGCCCTGGACGCCATTCATTTCCACCAGGACGAAGCGCAGTTCCTGATACAGCTTCTGCCCCCATAACAGGTCAATGCAGTAGTAACGGATGGATTCCCTTTTTCCATAAAGTTCAATCTCCGTTTTCTGGAATTGTCCCCCGCGTGAAGCGAACAGTTCTTTCAGGTGGACAGCCGCTCCTTTTTTGGCAGGCCGTCCCCTTCCGGGTTTGCGGGGGCCTGGCCTTTCAAATGCGGTACAGGACTTTTTGGCCTTGGTGACGATCTCCATGTGTACATCCCCGCTGCCGTTGAGGGATTTCAGCTTTTCAAGTGCCGGTACAGTAAGAAAATATCTGTCCAGCAAGAGCAGGGAATTCCCAAAAGTAAGGGCTGCGCGATAAGCATCTTCCACCATCTGCACCACATGGGAAGCCTCAGAAACAGATGCGCCTTTCCACTCCATGGCAGCCTGCAGGCCGTCATGGAGCCGGATACTCAAAGGAATGCAGGCCCAATTCCGTACACTTCCGGCTAAGATGCCAAGACCACCGAACATATGCCCATGGATGTACTCCGGTTTTGCGGAGTTTTCGGATTCCTGGAACAGCTTTTTCACCCCTGGCATACGGCGCCCTTCCTTGGACTGCTTCACCCCGTCGCCCACAAGGACGTGGTAGTTCCCCTCCCTATAGAGGGGAGCATACAGCCTGACAGCGGAGAACCAACGTTTACGGATTTCCTCCAACGACCATGAGGATGCCCTGAAAAAATGCAGCATGGAATCATAGCAGCCCGGACTTAGTGCAAGGTCACGGATGACAGAAGTGACACCAAGTTTATCTGAACGGAGCATAAGCCCTATGATAATGGTTACAAACCAGCGGAAAGCAACCTTGCGGGAAAAACAGGATTCAAAGTGGCATAAAACATTTTCAATAAAATTCATCATAATCGTATGGTTAACCACTGGAAAGTATGGTAAACTCATACATGAAATAACTCTTTCAGTGGTTTATATCTTTCTTAAGTGTTGCAACTTAAAGATACCATAAATCCATACGAAAGGGTTATTTTTTTTATTGAGAACTTTCAACTCATAAGTAACTTACAACTCACCAGTAAACTTAACATTTCTAAAAAACTATTGACAAGCGAAAAAATTCCTTATAATATTTTCTTGTAAAATGTTGAGTGGACTTTTCCGGATTGATATGTCATCTTTTTGCCACACAGTTATCAGTTTGATAACTGTGTGGTTTTTTGTTGTTATCATTCCGGAAAAGGTTTATCAAATTTTGGAGGATATATGATGGCAGAAAATAAAATGGCAGTTCTGCCAGTTGGAAAGCTGATTTTTGAAATGTCGTTACCGCCACTATTTTCCATGTTTCTTCAATATTCATACAATTTGTTAGACAGTGCTTTTGTTGCCCGGTTAAGCGAGAACGCATTAACGGCTGTTTCGCTGTCTTTTCCAATCACAACATTAATGAACGCGGTATCTATTTGAATTGGGATTGGTATCAATGTCCTAATTGCGGGACATCTTGGAAAAGGCGAACAGGAAGAAGCAAATAAAACGGTCACTCTTGGGCTGATCCTTTCCTTTTTGGTTGGCATTATTTTAAATATAACGGTATTACTAATTATATCCCCATACTTCAAATCGTTTACTGAAAATAACGATATTTATACTTTGTGTATGGAGTATATGGGTATTTGTTCTTTTATGCAGATACCAAACATGGTTCATATCGTTATTCAAAAAATGATACAGGCAACCGGGAACATGATTGAACCCATGTTGTTTCAACTGACGGGTGTTATAACCAATTTCATTTTTGACCCACTTCTTATTTTTGGAATAGGTTTTTTCCCGGCAATGGGTATTAAAGGAGCTGCTACGGCAACAGTTTTGGGATATTCTGTTTCAATGGTTTTGGCATTTATTATGTTTTTAAAAGCAAAACATAAAATAGCACTTAAAACAGTTGGATTTCGTTTTGAATGGAGCATTGTACAAAAAATAATTATTTTAGGGCTGCCTTCTTTTATTATGAATGCCCTAAACGCTTTTACCATAACGATTGTAAATCTGTTTTTAGTCGCATATTCAGATACGAGCATTGCTTTTTTGGGAGCATATTTTAAAATACAGCAGTTAATTATTATGACTATTAATGGATTAATACAAGGCTGTTTGCCCATTATGCGATTTAATTATGGAGCAGGAAATTTAAAAAGGCTTCAATCAGTTTTTCGATACAGTACAATTTTAGTAACTTCTCTAATGATGTTTGGAACATTAATTATCATGCTGTTTCCGACACAGATTTTGAGTTTGTTTATGGCTTCGGAAAAAATGCGTTCTTATGGGATTATGGCAATGCGGATTATGGCAACAGGTTATTTATTTTGCGGGCTTTCGACAATGATTTCGACTTATATGCAAGCGATTGAAAGAGTGTTGCCAAGCATTATGATACAAATATTTAGACAGATGTTTTTTTTGATACCTATTATGTGGATTTTAGAAAAAGCATTACTAATCATTGGTATTTGGATTGCATTTCCAGTTACTGAATTATTGACGTTTGTTGCAGCAGTCATTCTATTTATGAGATTGAGATTTCAAAATAATAATAAAGATATAGTTGGAGGTAAATAAAAATGTACAAGGAAGATACATCTTATACAATTAAAACGGGGGTTGAAAATATGTCCCCAAAAGAGGTAGTAAATCTTTTAAGGCAAACTGTATGGGCGAAAAACCGAAAAAAAGAGGCTATCATCAAATCATTCAATCATTCAATCTGCTACGGTGCATTTACAAAAAACGGACAACAAGTTGGATTTGCCAGAGTGATTACTGATTATGCAACGCATTTTTACATTTGTGATGTAGTTGTAAAAAAAGAATTTCGTAATAAAGGGATAGGCAGGCAGCTTCTTAAAACAATTACGGAAAATGAAGATTTAAAACCATTGTTAGGAATGCTGATAACCGAAAATGCAGAAAAATTTTATGAACCTTTTGGTTTTACAAAAAATCCTATTTGTTTTATGACAAACAAATAGATACACGTTTTTTTATGTGAGCAAATTAAGGGAGGAATTAAAATGGACGAAAAATTTATGAAAGAAAAACCTGTATTGCCATTAATTTTATCAATGTCACTTCCTATGGTACTCTCAATGTTGGTAAATTCTTTATATAACATTGTAGACAGCTTTTTTGTAGCCCAAATTAGTGAGGACGCTATGACGGCATTGTCATTAGTCTTTCCTGTTCAGAATTTTATCAATGCTGTTGCTATTGGCTTTGCCATAGGAATTAACGCAGCAATAGCTTTTTATTTGGGTACAGAAGAATATTCAAGGGCAAATATGGCAGCTACACAAGGCATGGTATTTGCTGTGATACATAGTATCGTTATTACCGTTAGTGTAATTTCTATTATTCCAACTTTTTTAAGAGTATTTACATCATCAGAACCCGTTATTGATTTCGGTATTCGATATTCTGTTATAGCCTTTTCTTTTACTTTTATCATTATTTTAGGCGGAACATTTGAAAAAATATTCCAAGCCGTAGGTAATATGAAAGTAACTATGATAAGTATGATGTGTGGGTGTATCGCAAATATTATCTTAGACCCGGTGCTTATTTTTGGGATTGGTTTTTTCCCCGCAATGGGAATAGAGGGAGCAGCATTGGCAACCGGCATTGGACAGACAATAACGCTTGCTATCTATTTAGTTATCTACTTTGTGCGCCCTATTCGTATTCGCATTAGCAGACAATTTCTTACTTTTGATAAAAAAACAGCTTTTAAACTGTATTTTGTTGGTATACCCGCAACTTTAAATATGGCTTTGCCGTCCGTTTTAATTTCAGCGCTAAATTCCATTCTATCCTCATATTCAGAGGTATATATTTTAATTTTAGGAATTTATTATAAATTGCAGACTTTCCTATATCTTCCTGCTAATGGTATCATTCAAGGAATGCGCCCTTTAATTGGTTATAATTATGGAGCTGGTGAACAAAAGCGTGTTAAGGAAATTTATAATATTGTTCTTTGCATGAGCAGCGTAATTATGGTTTTAGGCACTATTATTTGTTTGCTCATTCCCGGTCAACTAATAAACCTGTTTACTCATGTGCCGGAAACAATTCATACCGGGGAAATTGCACTCCGTGTTATTAGCGCAGGCTTTCTTGTTTCAGCTGTTTCTGTCACTTCATCAGGTGCGCTGGAGGGATTAGGAAAGGGTATGCCGTCATTAATTATTTCTCTATGCCGTTATATTATCATTACCATTCCGTCCGCATTTTTGTTTGGCAGACTTTTTGGCGCAGTTGGCGTATGGAATGCTTTTTGGGTGGCTGAATTTATTACCGCCATTATTTCATTTTTTATTTATCACAGAACAATAAAATGTAATTAGGAACTATTCAGAAATTACTCATGACAAGAACTTGCCTAAATGTCCATCTGCTGCATCAGAAAATCTTGACATAGCCCGCTATGCCTGCGATTTTCTTCTTTGCAGCTGAACATTTATGCGGCGTTCTTGTCACAAGTAATTTCTGAACAGTTCCTTAGAAAGACAACCGCATACCGGGAGGTGGTAACGTGGGAAAATTGTTACTACTGACACTTAACGAACAAGAAGAAAAAATGATTGACAAAATCATAACGGCAATATCTGATTATATACAAATTGAACCTATGGAGATTACGCCCGCTTCCATGTTATCATTTAATCTCAGATATCTTTTTCTGCCCTTATGGACGCTTAGAAGCCCTTTTATGGGCGGTAATGGGTAATCCCTGCCTGCTCACGAATTGCCCCGAAAATGCCCTTAAAACGTTTTTTGCTCCTGTTCTATGTCTGTATTTGTTTTCCATTTTCGTTTTTCTATAAGGGTTTGGGAAACTTCCCACCAAATAAAAATTCTATACGTCACTTCTCATAAAGATAGAGAATTTTTCGGGATTGTGTACTCAATCCCTATGCTTGCTATTCCGCTATTCTAAACTTTTTATAAAATTTCAAAAAAACTTTGCCATTTTTTACCTCCCGTGCGTAGTAAGTAGTAGAGGGGGGAGTTTACGCTATTCCCGTATAGTGTACTTGCCGCTTCTCATAAAATTTAGGGAAACCGTCAAAGGAGAAAGTTTATGTCAAAAACAAATAACTCTCCTACACCCGATACCCAAATACGCATGGAAAATCTTTCCATAGATAAAATGAGGCTGACCGTTACCAACATCTACCCCGCCTTTCAGAAAAAATCAGAACAGGAAGCCCGGCAGGAAATCGGGGCAAGGCTCTATCAGATTTTTAAGAAATATGCGTAAGTCCCTTGCAAAACAATCATGGAAACGATATGATCGTTTTGTGGATATGCGTCTTACGTTTTAGGAGGTAGATAGAATGTACGACGCATTATATGCAAGACAGTCAATCGAAAAAAAGGACAGCATATCCGTAGAAAGCCAGCTTGAGTATTGCAGATACGAAACCCACGGGGAAGCCTGCATTGAATATACAGACAAAGGCTTTTCGGGCAAGGACACCAACCGTCCAGGCTTTGAAAAAATGATGAACGATATTCGCGCAGGAAAAATCAAACGGGTTATTGTCTACAAACTCGACCGTATCAGCCGTTCCATTTTGGATTTTGCAAACATGATGGAGATATTTCAGAAATATCATGTGGCGTTTGTTTCTTCCACGGAAAAATTTGACACGTCCACGCCGATCGGCAGGGCGATGTTAAATATCTGCATCGTGTTCGCCCAACTGGAACGGGAAACTATACAAAAGCGCGTAACGGACGCTTATTATGCACGGTGCAAGCGCGGCTTCTACATGGGCGGACGTATCCCCTACGGCTACCGTCTGACGAACACGGTCATTGACAATATCCGCACGTCCATGTACGAGGAAGTCCCGGAGGAAAGCGAACAGCTAAAGCTGATTTACTCTATGTATGCGGACACGGGCAATTCCCTTGGGGATATTGTGCGGTACTTGAACGAACATCAGATTAAAAATCTGCGCGGCGCAAACTGGAATACCGCCCGTATCAGTGAAATGCTCCGCAATCCCGTGTATGTGCAAGCCGATATTGACGTGTATCAGTTTTTCCAAAGTCAAGGCGCTAACATCTATAACCCGGCAAGTGATTTTACGGGTTACAATGCCTGCTATCTCTACAAGGGTACGGTGTCCACTTCAAGAAAGCAGAGTGATTTATCCGACAAAGAGATTGTGCTTGCGCCGCATAAGGGGTTTATCCCCTCTAAGACATGGTTAGCCTGCCGCATACGGTGTCTAAATAACCGACAGTCAACAAAGACTTGCAAGCCGAAAAATTCATGGCTTGTTGGTAAGGTAAAATGTGGCAAATGCGGTTATGCGCTGACAATCCGCAAGGCAAAAACAAGGTGGGGACGTTACTTTGTTTGCAGCCAGTCGGGAAGCCGTGGAAGCAACTGCACCGGGGCGGGTTGTACGGTTTATGCGGACGTTTTGGAAGAATATATGCTTGTCGCAATTAAAGAAAGACTATCGGAGTTTCAAAACCTTTCCTGTCTATCTGAAACAGGAGAAGAACAAAAGTATATGACGAAAAAAATCCGTCTGACACAGATTGAGGAAGAAATCGAAGAACTTCTCTCCAAAGTGTCCGGGGCAAGCGGCGTTCTGATGAAGTACATAGACGAAAAAGTATCGGAACTGGACGCAGAACGAAAAGCCTTGCAGGAAGAAATCATTACGGCAAATGTCACAGACACAGAGGGCAGATTGAAACAGATCACCAATCATGTGAAAACATGGGAAACGCTCTCTTTCGAGGACAGACAGGCGGTAGTTGATACGCTTATCAAAGTTATTCGCATTGCAGACGGAAACATTGAGATTACTTGGAACATTTAACCATGAAAGTCTATGCCACACAGTTTTGAGGAAAATTTAATAAAAATCTGTTGATACACCAATACTAAATACCGTATAATAAAGAAAACAGTGAAGGGAAGTGATACTATGGCACCTGCGGCACAGGCAGTTAGAAATCAAGAAATCCTAAAAACCGAATATTCCGAAAAAGCAGCCATAGGCGCATTATATGATGAACTCTCCAAGGGAATAGAAAGTCTGAAAAAAGGCGATGTTTATACGATTGATGAAGCATGGGAGGAAATTGACAAAATATAATGCCAGACAAACCAGAGAAATATAAAATCGTAATATCCAAGGACGCGCTTTGGGATATTAAATCAACTAAAAAGTATATTCTCGACACATTCAAATATCGTGAATATGCGGAGAACTTTTCAAAGAAGATAAAGAAGGCTATCAAAGAGCTGGATTCCTTTCCCAAAGGCTATGAAGCTACGGGATATGTGATTGAGGGATTGAGCATTTATTTCAAGCCCTACAGTACATATTTAATCTTCTTTGTTGTGGAGGATTCCACCATTACGGTAATCCGGGTCTTGAAAGACCGCATGTATTGGCAATCTATTATCAAGAAAATGCAGAAAATCAACAGATAAATTTACTTCAATCCTCCCGTTTCGGTGAAGCCCTGCGCATCGCACAGGAGAATCTTGATGCCCGCAATTTCTATGCGTTCAACCCTGAGTTTGACAAATAAACATAAGACAGAGCTTCACACAAGCATCGCTGACGGATAGAACTACACATGAAACAAAAAGCAGGTTTGCAGAAAATACACTGTAAACCTGCTTTTTTGAAGGAGCGGATTGAATGAAGAGAACTTGAAATAAAAATGTGATACTTGGGGGTTTTCATATCATGATTTTGTGGTACAATGATAGTTAGAGACTGTTTAAAAGCGAAAAAGCTTAAACAGCATTGAAAAGCAAAATGTATAAAAAGGAGAAGAGAACAGTGGAAAAGGTTACAGAAGAGATCATCAATATAGGTGTCAATGATCGGGAAATCACACTTTTTGAAGGACAATACGAGGTAAAAAACGGTATGGCATATAATTCATATGTCATATTGGACGAGCAGGTTGTTGTGATGGATACAGTGGATCCGCGTGCAACACAGGAGTGGCTGCAAAATCTGGAGGAGGCAGTTGGCGCAAGGGCTGTTGATTATCTGGTCATTCAGCATATGGAGCCGGACCACGGCGGCAGTATTATGCAGCTAATACAGCGTTATCCAGCGATGAAAATTGTTGGAAATGCAAAGACATTTCAGATGCTTCAGCAGTTTTTTGAAGTTGACCCGGGCGAGAAGGCAGTCATTGTAAAAGAAGGGGATACGCTCTGCACTGGAAAGCATACCCTGCAGTTTTTTATGGCACCGATGGTACACTGGCCAGAAGTGATGGTCACTTACGATCAGACTGAAAAGGTATTATTCAGCGCAGATGGTTTTGGCAAATTTGGCACGCGCGATGCGGACGAGGACTGGACTTGTGAGGCAAGAAGATATTACATTAATATCTGCGGAAAATATGGAATGCAGGTGCAGGCACTATTAAAAAAGGCAGCAGCACTAGAAATCAGTACGATTTGCCCGCTGCATGGCCCTGTATTGACAGAGCAGCTTGGCTATTATATTGATAAGTACCAAGTGTGGAGCAGCTATGAACCGGAGGACGAGGGCGTGCTGATTGCCTGTGCCTCGATTCATGGACATACATTGCAGGCGGCGAAGAAAATGAAAGAAATCTTAGAGCAGAAGGGTGCTAAGAAGGTGGTTCTCTCTGATTTGACCAGAGACGATCTTCATGAAGCGGTGGAAGATGCATTCCGTTACAGCCATATGATCATAGCGGCAGCGTCATATGATGCCAGTGTATTCCCGCCGATGGAGGACTTTTTAAGCCGTCTCAAATCAAAGAATTACCAGAAGCGTAAGGTTGGTATCATTGAAAATGGTTCGTGGGCGCCGACAGCGGCAAAGAGTATGAAGGCATTGCTGGAAGGCGCAAAGCAGCTCAGTATTGCAGAACCAGTAGTGACGATCAAGTCTGCTATGAAAGCAGAAGACCTTCCACAGATGGAAGCACTTGCAGAGGAGCTGTTGCAAGCATAATGTGAAACTGTTTTAATGGGCTGTCGGGAAATCTCCCGACAGCCCATTATTCACGGTAAGTCACCACTCTGTCTCCTTCTAAGATTCTGGTCTTTCCGTCAGGAATCAGAGATTCCTCGCCGCGCATGATCATCGCAATCAGCTCGTCAGGCGCCAGATTTAAGTCTGCGATCGTGCGGTTGCACCACGAATGATATCGGTCAATAAAAATCTCGTCGAGCAGCTCATCACCGCTTGGGTTGTATGATGGCGCACTCAGAATCACGCTGTCACCGGCAAGAATCAGTGTATCGCCCTTTGTGATGATGGTTTCATGATTTCGCTTAATCATCAGTGCAAGGGATCCTGTCGGGAAGGATACTTCCTTGACGAGTTTGTTTTCCCAGTTGTGCCCTTTGGGTATGTACATGCGAATCAGTGTGATGGAAGCGTCCTCCTGATAATCGTTGAAGGTCTTGCGGACATCTTCATTTTCGTCGATCATATCCAGTTTCTCAGCGACTCTTGGAAGCAGCGTGCCCTGTATGGCAACCGAGAACAGCGATACCATAAAGACAATGTGGAACAGGTTGTGCGGCATGATGACGCCGCCCGCCACTGCCATAATGGCAAACACCGAGGAGGAGGCGCCGCGCAGTCCTGCCCATGACACCAGCAGACATTGGCGCGCAGAACAGTGAAAAGGTTTTAGCAGCAGGAAAACGGCAACAGGTCTTGCAATCAAGGTAAGAATGGTCGTGATCACGATTGCAGTGAGGATACCGTCTGACATTTCATGCGGAATGGTCAGAAGTCCCAGCAGGAAAAAGATCAAAATCTGCGCAAGAGAGGTAACACCGTCAAAGAATGGTATGAGCGTAGCCTTGCTCTTAATACGGCTGTTGCCGATAATAACGCCCATAATATAGACGCTTAAATAGGCATTTCCGCCAAGAATCTGCGACAGGGCATAGCAGATTAGGACCATGGCTATCATAAAAATCGTGTCAAGCCCCTCTGATACGAGTGTCGTCTTGGTCATCAGACGGATGGTCAGCAGTGCAAAAATCAAACCGACCAGCGAGCCGACAACTAATTGCAGGAAGATGCGCATCACAATATGCTCTGATTCGCCGGAATAAATAATTCCCAGTGCAATAAAGGTCAACATATATGCCATAGGGTCATTACTGCCGCTCTCCATCTCTAACAGGGAGGCAGTGCTGTCCTTGAGATTTAGTTTTTTCTGGCGCAGAATGGCAAACACGCTCGCAGCGTCCGTAGAACCAAGCACTGCACCGACCAGAAAGCTTTCCGGCCATGTATAGCCAAGCACCAGCCTTACAAAGAGGGCTGTGACTGCCGCTGTGACGGCTACGCCGATGGTAGATAGAAGAACAGACTTTACGGCTACGCCTTTTGCAAGCTCCCATTTCAGGTTAAAGCCGCCGTAGAACATGATAAACAGCAAGGAGATAGAACATATATTCTCTGCAAGCTTATAGTCGTTAAATGGTATTTTAAAGATGCCATCACTGCCAAAGAGCATACCGATAAACATAAACAGAATTAATGCTGGCATTCCAAATCTGCCGGAAAATTTTTCTGCGATCACACAGAGCAGAATCACAATTGCTACGAGGAGTAGGATAAAAGTCATAAAGCCGTCCTTTCTATTTAGTAATCTTAGGAACTGTAGAAAAATAAAAATCTTTCATGATTTAGTATGTTAAAGTACATCTATATATCATACTAACTTTTTCTGGAAGAATATGCAAGCCACGTTATAAATTTTTAATACTGTAACTGTCTGAAAGCAAGCTGATAGAGCTTTTTCGTAGAAGATATGAGTGTCCGCAACATGGTTCGCAGCTTGTAGCACGAGTGTTTTGTAACTATATCACGTATAAAGTGGTTCTTCAAGTAAAATATTTGAAAATATTTTGATGAAAAGCTTTTAGTTCCGCTTTATTCTGTGATATGCTATTGATATCAGTAAAACGAGGAGTACATCGATAAGAAAGGGATTTGTATGAGATTTGAATTTGACAAAAAGAACTGGACAAACATAACGGAAGGGGAAAAGGACTGTTATCTGCTCACAAACGGACTGGGCGGTTACAGCAGTCTGTCTGTGATCGGGGCGGCAGCAAGGGGTGATCAGGCGCTTCTGATGTCCGCGAAGAGGGCGCCGAATGTCAGAGAACATCTGGTGTCAAATATTTTCGAAAAGCTGGTCATAGATGGTCAGGAGTATATATTGACATCACAGCGTATGCAGTCAGGAAAAGATTATGAGGGATTTCGGTACTTGGAGCAATTTGTCTATGACGATTTGGACGAAAAGGCACCTGTCTGGACATTCCATGTCAGCGAAGTGACGGTCAGGAAGCACTTGTTGATGGTGCATGGCAAAAATACAGTTGCTCTGTGGTATGAGCTGGACAATCCGTCTGGGAAGGAGGTGTCTTTGGAACTGACGCCGCTGTTTCGTTTCACTTCCAAAAAAGAAGAGTTTGATGCCGTACAGCAACTCGAGGAATATAAGCTTGCGCTGTGTGATGAGGCAGCAGCGGGCGCACAGGACAAGCAGTACTGTATCACAGGCGGGGATAGGCAGCTTTATCTTGCGACGAATGCGGCACTGTCACAAGAGCCGGCGCATTTGTTTGGAGAGATGTATTTCTCGCAGGATGAGCGCGACGGGCGAGTGGCATTTGGCAATGCTTTTGTGAACTGTACGTTAAACTGTACATCAAAGAACATCTATCTTCTGCTTAGCGCCGAGAAGCCAGATGCCTGTGCACAAGAATGCTATCACGAGTTTATGCGCCAGAACAGCGCGCGCAAAAGCCAACTGCTCACACAGGCAAATCTGTCCTCAGACCTTGGACGGCAGCTTGTGCTGAGTGCAGATGCGTATGTCGTGCGGCGGGATTCTACAGATGGCAAAAGCATTATCGCGGGCTATCCGTTTTTTGAGGACTGGGGACGGGATACCATGATTTCGCTCGCAGGAGCGACACTGGTGACTGGACGCTTTGAGGAGTGCAAGAGCATTCTTCGGACGTTTGCCAAATATGTGAAAAATGGACTGCTGCCCAATCTGTTTCCAGAGGGCGGTGAGAATCCGATGTACAATTCGGCAGATGCGCCGCTGCTGTTTGTGAATGCAGTGTATGAATATCTGGAGTACTCTGGCGACAAGGCATTTCGGGACGAGCTGCTGCCTGTATTAAAACAGATTATTGACGGATATCAACATGGCACAGATTTTCACATCGGCATGGACAGCGATGGTCTGGTCATGGCAGGTGCGGGGCTCGAGCAGCTCACATGGATGGATGTGCGTGTGGGTGATTTCCTGCCGACGCCAAGACATGGTAAGCCTGTGGAGATCAATGCGTACTGGTACAGTGCACTGATGGTGATGTATGCGCTTACACAGGATTCGAACTACCAAGAGCTTGCCTCAAAGGTCAAAGATGCATTTCAGGAGAAATTCTGGAACGAAAACGAACAGTGTTTAAAAGATGTACTGTCGGGCGGGAATGATGAAAATCAAATCCGGTGCAACCAAATCTGGGCGCTGACCATGCCGTTTACCATGCTTTCTGCTGAAAAGGAGGCGTCCATTCTCAAAAAAGTCAAAGATGAGCTGTACACGACGGTTGGCCTGCGCACGCTGGCAAAGGAGGACCCTGATTTTCACCGCGTTTACATCGGACCGATGGAGGAGCGCGACAGGGCGTATCATCAAGGAACCGTGTGGGCATTTCCGCTGGGGGCATATTACAGAGCCTGCATTCGTTATGCAGGGAAGTGTGAGGACATGGCGGAAAAAGAGCGCATACAGACCGAGCTGGCAGAAGGCTTTGAGGCGCTAAATGCATGGCTTAGAGAAGGCTGTGTGTCCCAGATTGCAGAGATTTACGACGGGGAGACGCCAACAGTGTCAAGAGGGTGTTTCGCGCAGGCATGGAGTGTGACGGAGCTTCTGCGGGCAGTATATGATTACGAAAGAATGTAGAGGGAGATGTTCGAAATGGCAAAACTACACGAAATTGATTTTGCAGCACTGAGCGGCGCAGAGAAGTCCAAATTCATTCTTGATTTGAAAGATTTGGCGGAGGAATGCTTTGCGGCATATCCATTTGAAGTGACAATCAATGCGCAGCTTTTGATCTTTACACGATGGTGGAATTCTTACCGCCTGATGGTGCCTGAAATTCCTGCGCCAGAGATTTTGGAGACTATTATGGAAATGCTGTGGGATTATCAGGAGGGAAAAATAGAGCCGTCTGAATTTATGCGGTTTGCAGACTGTCTGGACGCCGTAGTGATTGAGATTGCAACAGGCGATACGGAGAAATTGGACAAGGACGAGGCATATTATGACTTTAAGGCGCAGTATTTTTGGAACTGGGCAGAAGGGGAGCCTTATTATAATATTTTTTTAATAGATGCTTCTTCTTTATTTGAGGAAATCAGAGAGCACATCATTGACTGGAATTGTGTTCAGTCGATCGTGGATTGTGATCTCGCAGATCTCAAAGTTCCTTTTCTGGAGGAGATGGACGAAGCGCCCGACTGCACTGCCAATGTTTTAGAAAAATGGTCTCAGGAGGTTTATAACACACCGACATTTTGTGAGGTCATCTCCTTATTGCAGCGGGATATACAAAATGCGCTGTCTGGAATGCCCATGGCAGAGCTTAGAAAACAATATCAGAGTGAGTACGTATTCTCGCCGGAGGACTGTGCCAAGATCACGGAGGAAGCTTTTTGATGGCCATGAAAAAGCCAGCATGAAAAAAATTGTACCGCCATATTGAATTATTGTTAAAAATATGTCAAAATAATACTGTTCAGAGTTATTTCAGATATAGAAATTTTGATACGCAGGAGGCTAAGCTATGAGAGGGATAGATACACAGGTCCGTAAAACACGGCGCGCGATTTTCAGAGAAGTGGCAAATATGGCATATCATTCCACAAATCTGGTGGATGATATGGAGGCACTTCCCTATAAGCTCGCAGATGCAGAAAACTCACCTTATTGGGATAATATTTATCGTGAGCGGGAGATTATCCGCGAGCGCACACGCCTTGCGATGGGAATGTCGCTTCGCCCGGAGGACGAGCCAGTTCAGGTCAGTCAGGGCGTGGAGGAGAGTAATATTGACGAAAAGTATTATGAGCCGCCTTTGATGCAGGTGATTGCATCTGCATGCAATGCGTGTCCAGAGAACCAGTACGAGGTTACAGACAAATGTATGGGTTGTCTTGCCCATCCGTGTAACGAGGTTTGTCCTAGAGGCGCGATCACGATGAAAAACGGGCGCTCTGTAATTGATCAGGAGAAATGTATCAAGTGCGGTAAGTGTAAGACTGTATGTCCCTATGATGCGATTTCCCACCAGCAGCGTCCATGCCTTGCACACTGTGGCGTGAATGCGATTCACTCTGACAGCCACGGCAGGGCTGTGATCGACGATGAAAAATGTGTTTCCTGCGGGCAGTGTATGGTGAGTTGTCCATTTGGCGCTATCGCCGATAAATCGCAGATTTTTCAGTTGATCCGCGCGATGCAGTCAGGCAGAAAAATCATTGCGCAGGTGGCGCCTGCGTTTGTGGGGCAGTTTGGACCCAAGGTGACACCGGATATGTTAAAGACCGCACTCAAGGAATTAGGCTTCTTTGATGTGTATGAGACGGCAATCGGCGCCGATATGGGCGCCATGACAGAGGCGGAGCACTATGTGAAAGAGGTCGCGACAGGTGAAGTGCCATTTCTGCTTACCTCATGCTGTCCTTCATGGTCGATGCTTGCCAAGAAATTTTTCCCGGAAACGATTGATAAAATCAGCAATGCGCTGACGCCGATGGTGGCGACTGCCAGAGTCATCAAGGAGAAACACCCAGACGCCAGTGTGGTATTTATCGGCCCCTGTGCCAGCAAGAAGCTCGAGGCAAGCCGCAGGACAATCCGCTCAGATGTGGACTTTGTGATCACTTTTGAGGAGCTGACGGGCATGTTTGAGGCGAAGGGTATTTTATTAGAGGAGATCAAGGCGATGGATGCCATGAACGATGCGACGGCTGCCGGGCGCGGCTACGGTGTAGCAGGCGGCGTTGCCAGCGCTATTGAGGGATGTATCAAAGAGTATTATCCTGACACAGAGATTCATATCGAACATGCTGAGAGTCTCTCTGAGTGCAAGAAGATTTTGATGCTTGCGAAGGCTGGCAAGAAAAACGGCTGCCTGATTGAAGGAATGGCGTGTCCGGGCGGCTGTGTAGCCGGGGCAGGTACGAACATTGCGATTCCGACAGCGACAAAAGATTTGCTCAGCTTCAAAAATTCTTCCGAACAAAAACTTCCGGGACAGGAAGTGCGCCAGCCGGAGTGCTTGAAGGAATAAAAAAGGACTCTCAGAAACAGATACGATGATCAAATCTGTTTCTGAGAGTCCCTGAAACTATTAAAAAGTGTCCAATAATATCAGCGTGTTACAGATCAGCGCCGTGGTCGATAACAATTATCTGTCCTGTGATTGCAGAGGACTCGTCGCCTGCAAGGAACAGAATCGCATTGGCAACCTCCTCCGGCATACACACTGGCAGGGATAAGTCGGCATGTTTTGCCATCGCCCCCATCATATCCGGGTCGAGATTTTCCTTCTTCATGCCCATTGTCATCGGTGTCACGACGCTGCCCGGACAGAGGGCGTTGCAGCGCACGTTGACGCTGGCACAGCGCATCGCGATATTTTTGGTCATGCCAATCATTGCCGCCTTGCTTGCCACATAAGCCACACCGCCGCCGCCAGTGTAGCCTGCCACACTGGCAACATTCACAATAGAGCCGGTCTTTTTCCCGACCATCACTTTTGCCGCCTCTCTTGTCATGTAGAGCGTGCCCTTGGTATTGATGTCGATCAGTGTGTCAATTGTTTCATCAGTTACTTTTTCAACCGCTTCAATGCCGCTGTCAACGACACCCGCATTGTTTACCAGAATATCCACAGTGCCAAAGGTTTCAAGCGTTTTAGTGATCACGGCACTGCACTGTGCCTTGTCTGAGATGTCGCAGGGAACTGCCAATGCCTCGCCGCCTGCTGCTTTGATTTTGTCAGCCACCGCCTCGAGCTGTTCTACCCTTCGCGCTGAGATGACTACCTTTGCGCCCTCCTTTGCAAAAAGCTCTGCTGCGCAGGCACCGATGCCTGAGTTGCCTCCTGTGATCACTGCTACCTTTCCGTCAAGTCTGCCCATATGATTACCTCCTGAATGTTTTTGATTTTTTTGATTTTTGCGTTATCTTAATTATAACATATGCGATCAAATAAATACAGGAAAAAAGAATATAAAATATGATTGTATTAATAGTCCAGCTAAGAAATGTCAATAAGTAATTTGAGAAATTTATTAAAAAAATTTATTTGTGCCAGTTTCTAAAAAAGGGTAACTTTAATAAACCCACCTGTGTGGAAATTTAAAATTATGTCTGGCATTTAGGCTGCATTGTCTGGTTTTGAAGGATGGTCAACTTCATAGCGTTTACAATGCTCCTGTGGTGTGATCATTTCAAACGGCTTATTATCCCTGAGCATGGCAAAAATGATGTTGCAGATTTTATGCATCACAGCCCCGACAGCCACATTTTTTTTCTTGCTCCTGCATTTGTCGGTATAGTAACTATGAATGACTGGGTTTACGGGCATTTTCGTACCCCTATCAACTTTAAGGTTATTGAGTGCCGCCATATGCAGGATGCGTCTGGCAAGGCTGGAACCCCTCTTGGACATATGTACCCTGTCCCCATTGAATTTGCCTGACTGTTTTACAGCAGGATCCAGTCCAAAGTAGGCATAAAGTTTTTTAGGGGAAGAAAACAGTTCAAAGGAACCCATTTCTGCAATCAGCACAACTGCGCTCAGGAAACCTACACCCCGCAGGGACTGGATAAGGCAGATCTGGTTATGGACCGGTTTTCCCTGTAATCCATCCACTGCTTTATGAAGCTCTTCAAGTATGGAATCAAGATGTTTCTGGTACTCACGGTAAGTTTCTATATACAGCCTGATTCGGAGGGCATTACTTGGGAGTGCACGTCCAAAAACAGCGGCGTCTTCTGCAGCGATAAAAATGGCCTCATATTTGGAGAGGGCATATTTTTCACCAAAATGTGCAGTTTCCCTGATTGTTTTGACAATCTCGTCCTTTGCTGCGGCAAGCATGTCCGTAGCAAGGGGGTATGATTCAAGAAGTTTAAGGGAAGTCAGTGTCGTGATTTTGCTGAATACCTGCAGGTATGCGGGAAAGGACACCTTAAGTTCCGCATTCAGTTTCAGGACAACAGCAGACTGCAGATCTTTGTAGTAATAGTAGTCGCGCACCAGGTTCCGAAGGTCGATGATTTCGTCATCAGGGACGATAGAAGTCTTAAGAGAAGCATCAAGCCCAACCCTTGCTGCCTTTTTTGAATCAAATTTATCATTATGCAGTTTCCTTATGTTCGAATTTGTGCTATTCTTAGTAATGATAGGATTAATGACGGAGCAGTCAAAACCCTTATCATGTAGGAAGCACAGAAGCGGGATGTGGTATATCCCGGTAGACTCGAGGAAGCAGCGGCTTTTGAGAGAATACATTTCCTGTGCTTCCTTTATTTTTGTGACGGCGAGCTCCCGGGACTGCGGATCGGAATGTATGATCTTAAACGGCTTACCGGTAAGCGTGCCATTGGGGAGCATGATGGACATCCAGGTGAAATCTGCGCCGACATCAAGTCCGACTGAGAGATAAGGTATGCAGTTAAGCATCTGAAGTACTTTCTGGTATTGCATGGTATATATCCTTTCCGGCAGGCATCCATTTCCAAAAGGCGGATACACAACCTAGCGGCTTATACAGGTATAGCCTGGGGCTTCCCAACCAGCCAAAACATAAATCACCACCGAATGGACTGACAGACTTTCTAAGAGGTATGGCCAGTGGAAAACCACTGGTTCCCAAGGAGGAAACGTCAATGATCCTGCCTTCGATGATTATACCTCAATATTTTGTCTGGTGCATTAAGGAAACCTCAGACATGATAAATCTTTTTATTGACAGCATCTGATGGTGGAAGGAATATTCCCCTTCAGCTATCTGTTTGACTTGTCTTTGTAACTTATTAACTATAGCTCTTGTTGCTATATCATTATTATACTAGGAGGAATGACCAATGAGAAAGGAACTGATCTATCCGAAACCAGATGCAGAAAAGTTAGAACTGGCAGAAGAACTGATTGAGCAGATTGCCAATGGGGAGGGCGATATTGCAGAGGCGCTGCGTAAACTTGAAGAACTGACGGGAAAGAGACAGGATGAGACGGAGTTTTCCGAATACTGGAGTCATACGGATTTGGAGGTGCTTGCAGAGGAAACTCTGGTGCAGGAAGCGCCGCTTGTTCAGGATTTGACAAGGGAGGAACTGATCGAAATTGTCAGTGTCATGTCAGATGCTTTTTATAATGGAGAGGACGGCAAACTGTCATTTTATGAAAATTTATTATATAAATCATTATCACTGCCCTATGCGATTGATTATATTATGCAGCTTGACGGCACTTCTGAAGAACTGGCTGATCAAATGCTGTCAGATGCAAAAACTGGTAATATCCTCTTATGAGCATAGGAACGCCTCAGCATGGCAATGCTATGAGAGTAAAATCCATTTGAAATTGGAGTTTACTTTCATAGCGTAATCAGAGATGAATATGAGGTGCAAGAATGGATTATACAGATAATTTGCAGAGTGGATTGCCGCTTGGTCTGGCGTTTGGCATGGCGATGGACGAACAGGCAATCAATCATTACGGTAAGATGACAGAGTACGAAAAAGAGCAGGTAATCGCCAGAAGCAAAGATGTAAAAAGCAAAGAGGAAATGCAGCAGCTCATACAGAAAATCAGTGATGGCGATACCATAATGTAAGCTCAAGATGTAAGATTTGGAGGAGAAGCAGCCTTAGCTTGTAAGCGGGGCTGCTTCTTCTGATTTAATTAGCTTAATACATACAAATGAATTGCAGCATTGCCCATTTCTGCTATAATACCTTCATGGGTACTGCCATAACGGTAGGCGGTTAGCCCTCTGCGGAGGGACTGTGACCCTCCGATTACATAGAGAACTGTACGAAATACAGTAATATGGACAGAAGAGGGTGATGCGAATGATGACGATTGACAGTCTGATAGCGGTAATTAGTCTTGTACTGACCGCATTTGGACTTGGATATGCTATCGGAAGTAACAACACAAAAAAATAACCGCCCAAGCCTCGCAAACTTAGCGGTTATTTAACCAAAATTTGACCGGGCTAACCGTCTATCGGCAGCATCCTTATTTATAGTCATCTTATCACGGAGTAATGTTATTGTCAAATTGTTTTGTTCTCATTTTTATTTTTTATAACAGCCTATTAATAACTTATTTTCTTCTCGAGCAGGTTCAAAAGTCCATAGATTCCCATTGCAATCACACATAGAATCACAATGCTCAGGATGACCATATCGAGCTTGAAAACCTGGCTTCCATAGATGATAAGATATCCCAATCCCTTTCTGCCAGCGAGAAACTCCCCGATGATGACGCCGACTAATGCCAGACCAATGTTGACCTTTGACAGAGAGATAAACGTGGGAATATTTCCGGGAAATACCACCTTTGTAAAAGCCTGCAATTTCGTGCCGCCCAGTGTCTCGATGAGCTTCAGCCGTTCAGGGTCGGTCTGCTCAAAAGACTGGTATAAATTCAAAATGCAGCCGAATATTCCGACAGAAATTCCGCATAGAATAATAGTGCGGGGACCAGTGCCAAGCCACACAATAATCAGCGGTGCAAGCGCGGACTTGGGGAGACTGTTGAGCACAATCAAAAACGGTTCAAACATTTTGCCCAGTGAGGGATAGAACCAGAAAAATGTCGCAGTCAGCAGGGAGAATAGGATAATTAGCAAAAAGCTGACACCCGACTCCAAAAGCGTAATGCCAATATGGCTCAACAGGGACATATCTTGAACATCATGCCAGAAAAGCTTCGAGATGGTGATGGGCGAGCTGAAATAAAAACTGTCAATCCAGCCCAGATCAGCAGACACCTGCCAAAGCATCACAAAGGCCGCAAACAACAGAATCCGGCTCCAAAATATGTACAGTTTTTGCAGCTTCTGACGCCGCAGAAAGTTTTTTTGCCCGATGGTAAGCGCCGCGGCATCACTTTTGATGATATCGTTGGTTTCATGGTTATTTTTCTGTATTTTCATCTTGCATTTCCCTCCAAATTTGATCAAAATACTCCTGAAAAAGACTTGACTTTCTCATATCCTCGCGCGGAACCCCATTGGCTTCAAACTCGATGGGGAGGACATCTTTTATCGTACAGGGCGGTTTTGTGAGCACAAATATAACGTCAGCCATCGAGATCGCTTCTGAGATATCATGTGTTACAAGGATAGCTGTCTTTTGTTCGGATTTGATAATGTCATGGACATCTTTAGACACATTGAGCCTCGTCTGATAATCCAGCGCGCTAAACGGCTCGTCGAGCAAAAGCAGGTCGGGGCGCAGGGCAAGTGTGCGGATAAGGGCAATGCGCTGCCGCATACCGCCGGAGAGTGCGGACGGCTTCTGCTTCCTGACATTGGACAGATGATATTTGTCCAGCAGTTCATCGACCAATTCCAGATTCTCTTTATTTTTCTTTTTCTGTATTTCCAGACCAAGCGTGATGTTCTGATAGACACTGCGCCATTCTAACAGGTGGTCATGCTGTAGCATGTATCCGACACGCGGAGCATTGAAATCATCAGAGTAATAGGTGATGAAGCCGCTTACGGGTTTGAGCAGTCCGGCAATCAAGGAGAGGATTGTCGATTTGCCGCAGCCGCTGGGACCAACCAGTGCCGCAAAGGCACCTTTTTCAACTGTAAAATTTATGTCATTTAATACCTTTACTTCGCCAAGATTACTATAATAAGAAAAATTTACGTGATCCAGACGGAGAATAGGCTTATCCTGATGAGGTTTTGACATATCGTGACCGCCGCCTTTCTGTGTTAGGTTGAGATTGATGGATAGAGGTATAGAATAGTATATGTGAAAGTGGGGTAAGAGTGCTATAAACCAATGAAAATCGCTTGCAAGCCCTGTATAGTTATGATATGATGCAAATAAAATAACTCCCTTTTTGTTATGCTCCACAAAGTTATGCATGAGGGGGATTAGTTCATTTTTTATCCATAGATCCGTTCATAGGAAAAAAGCCGCTAAAGCGGTAAAAGAAAATTTCTTATCACAAATCGGAGGTAACAAATCTAAATGCAGAAAAAAACCTATGAAATCATGCACAAAGATAAAAAGACAGCCTCAATCGACGAAACAGGCCACTGTACAGTATACGACGAAGCATTTATACCCTACAGCCTGTATCTGGAGGAGGCAGAGGACATAGACACCCTTGTGAACAATATCACCAATTTTTATTACTGGTGTGCCTCCCGAGTACTGACACTGGACAGGACATATGCGAAGGAAATCTTAAACAGTATTGGTGTACAGCAGGCCGTGACGGACAGGGACCGGGCAAAGCTTGCACTGTCTTACCGCTGCGTGTCGCTGACAGATGTTTTTTGGGTAAAGACAGCAGACGAGGAGATTGGCTTTCATACAGTCAATCTATATGAAAATCATCTGGAGAATACCTTTATGGATATTTCGCTAAGAGGCAGGCAGTACTCTGTTCAAAATGAATGTCTGGCGAGGGATTTATCGACAAATGGCTGTTTTCCTAAGGCGTGGCAGCGGAGTGAGCAGGTGTTTTGGCTGTTGAAGGACGGCGGCGGAAAGGCTGTTGAGAGAGAATTGCTTGCAAGCCAGATCAGTAGATGCTTTGATGTCGCACAGGTGTTGTATGAGGAGCGTTTTTTTGACGGGGAAAAAGTCAGTGTGAGCGAAAATATGACCTCTTTAGATTGTTCGATTGTATCCATGGAGGCATTTGAGATTTATGCCCAGAATCATGATATCAAAACACTAGATTATATTCTCAGGCTCGATGCGCACAATTATTATATGATGAACATTGTTGACTATCTGGTGGGGAATACGGACAGGCATTGGGGAAATTGGGGCGTGCTGGTGGATAATGCGACGAACAAGCCGATGCATCTGCATAAACTCATGGATTTTAACCAAGCCTTTCATGCGTATGACCAGCTTGACGGGGCGAACTGCCAGACTGTATTTGGAGAGCGTTTGACACAGCGGGAGGCCGCCGTTGTGGCTGTTCAGCGGATTGGGCTCAATCAGCTTCGGGAGCTTGATGAGACAAGCTTTGCAGCGCTGCCCCAATATTATCCAATGTTTCTTCAAAGACTAGCACTGTTAAAAAGCATTCCTTGACGGGCGTCTAACATTCATGCGTTTGCCGTCGATTTTTTATTGCAACGATAGAAAAATTATGCTATTATTACTAATATTTGTATTCGGCATGTTACGGTTGAGACAACACTGCAATTTTTTATAGATTGTACTGAATCAAAACAACAGGAGGCGACGATAAGATGGCACAGCTTTGGGGCGGCAGATTTACCAAGGAAACAGACAAGCTTGTTTATAATTTTAATGCATCAATCTCATTTGACCAGAAATTTTTTCGGCAGGACGTAGAGGGCAGCATGGCGCATGTAAAAATGCTTGCGAAGCAGGAAATACTGACGGAGGATGAGAAGAATCAAATCCTGTCAGGATTAGAAGGGATTTTAAGTGACGTTGAAAACGGAACGTTGGAGATCACAGACGAATATGAAGATATTCACAGCTTTGTGGAGGCAAATCTGATTGACAGAATCGGTGATGCGGGCAAGAAACTGCACACAGGCAGGAGCAGAAATGATCAGGTTGCGCTTGATATGAAGCTTTATACACGGCATGAAATCGTTGAGATCAATTCACTTCTAAAAGAACTGCTTGAAAGTATCCTTCATATTATGGAAGAAAATATAGAGACCTATATGCCCGGCTTCACGCATTTGCAGAAGGCGCAGCCAATCACGCTGGCACATCATATGGGGGCATATTTTGAGATGTTCAAGCGCGACAGACAGCGGCTTGATGACATCTATGCCCGGATGAATTACTGTCCGCTGGGCTCAGGTGCATTGGCGGGAACTACCTATCCATTAGACAGGGATTATACGGCACAGCTTCTTGATTTCAGTGGTCCGACACTCAACAGCATGGACGCTGTGGCAGACCGCGACTATGTGATCGAGCTGTTGTCTGCACTGTCTACCATTATGATGCATCTTAGCCGTTTCAGCGAGGAGATTATCATATGGAATTGTAATGAATATCATTTCGTGGAAATCGACGACGCGTACTCGACCGGCAGCAGCATCATGCCGCAGAAGAAAAATCCTGATATCGCAGAGCTGGTGCGCGGCAAGACAGGGCGCGTATATGGCGCGTTGGTATCAATCCTCACGACAATGAAAGGGCTTCCGCTGGCATACAATAAAGATATGCAGGAGGACAAGGAGCTGACCTTTGATGCGATTGACACTGTGAAGGGCTGTGTGGCGCTGTTTACGGGAATGTTAAACACATTAAAATTCAACAAAGAGGTCATGAAAACAAGCGCCATGAAGGGCTTTACCAATGCTACAGACGCGGCGGATTATCTCGTAAATCATGGGGTGCCGTTTCGAGATGCACATGGCATTATCGGAAGGCTGGTGCTGTATTGCATCGAGAAGGACAAGGCGATTGATGAGCTGTCCCTTGAGGAGTTAAAGGCAATCAGTCCAGTATTTGAACAGGAGCTTTTTGAGGCAGTCAGCCTTGAGACTTGTGTCAACAAGCGCACGACAATCGGCGCGCCGGGGCCAGATGCGATGCGGGAGGTTCTTCGTATTCAAAAGGAGTATTTAAGTCTTAAATGAATCATGAGGGAAAATATATGACTCTGGCAGAGAAATTTGTAAGTGCTGTCACAAGTATTCAAGATGCAGATTTATGTTTTAATGAACCAGTAGATGATATTATGCTGAATCAGATCGAATCAGAAACAGGTCTTACATTGCCAGTGGAATTTAAAAATTTATATAAGCTGCACAATGGACAGGGTGATATCGGAGATTCTTTGTTTGACTTATTTAGTCTAAATTCTGCAAAAGATATTTTGGAAAATTGGGATGCATTTAAAATAGTAGAGCCGCAATGTGATCAAGATGGTATCAAAGCAGAGCCTGAGGAGGGAATAAAGGATAAATGGTGTAATTCTAAATGGATACCATTTGCAAGTACTGCCGATGGGCATGCTATTTGTATTGATTATGATCCTGCTGAAGGTGGAAATGTTGGACAGATCATAACGTTTTGGTATAATGAAGGAGAACGCAATTTGATTGCAGATTCGTTTGAAGAATTTATTATATCCTATTTAAAAAATTTAGAAGAGGGTATCTATATTTATGATACAGAAAGAAATGCTATTGTAAGAAAAGATGGCAAACTAATGTTTGGCACTTGATAACTAAAAAATATAATCTATCAAGTAAATTTTGATGCTGATAGTTCGATCAGCAGAATGGAGGAGAAAAATGAGTGAAAAATTAAAAGTAGGTATTCTTGGCGGTACAGGTATGGTAGGGCAGAGATTTATTGCGCTCTTGGAGAACCATCCGTGGTTTGAGGTGACGACAATCGCGGCAAGTCCGCGTTCTGCTGGAAAAACATATGCGGAGGCAGTCGGTGACAGATGGAAAATGACAACACCGATGCCGGAGGCAGTCAAGAATCTTGTCGTTATGAATGTCAATGAAGTGGAGAAGGTTGCTTCCGAGGTTGACTTCGTATTTTCCGCAGTGGATATGACCAAAGAAGAAATCAAAAAGATTGAGGAAGATTATGCTAAGACAGAGACCCCTGTAGTCAGCAACAATTCCGCGCACAGATGGACACCTGACGTTCCGATGGTGGTGCCTGAGATCAATCCTGAACACATGAAGGTTATTGAGTTCCAGAAAAAGCGCCTTGGCACGACAAGAGGATTTGTGGCAGTCAAGCCAAACTGCTCGATTCAGAGCTATGCGCCTGTCCTGACAGCATGGAAAGAGTTTGAGCCGTATGAGGTGGTTGCGACGACCTATCAGGCGATTTCTGGCGCTGGAAAAACCTTTAAGGACTGGCCTGAAATGGAGGGCAATATTATCCCGTACATCGGCGGCGAGGAGGAGAAGAGCGAGAAGGAACCGCTTCGAATCTGGGGCGAGATCAAGGACGGTGTGATTGAGCCGGCAGCATCGCCTGTCATCACCTGCCAGTGTATCCGCGTACCAGTATTAAACGGCCATACGGCTGCCGTGTTTGTCAAGTTCAGAAAGCAGCCGACCAAAGAGCAGTTGATTGAGAAATTAGTGAATTTCAAAGGAGTGCCACAGGAACTGAACCTTCCGAGTGCACCAAAGCAGTTTATCCAGTATCTTGAGGAGGATAACAGACCGCAGGTAAACCTTGATGTTGATTATGAAAATGGCATGGGTGTCTCTGTAGGACGAATCCGCGAGGACAGTGTTTACGACTGGAAGTTTGTCGGACTTTCGCACAATACAGTGCGCGGCGCGGCAGGCGGAGCCGTACTCTGCGCGGAACTTCTCAAAGCGCAGGGGTATATCACAAAGAAATAAACAGACTGGAAAGGGACTGTCGGTCTGACAGTCCCTTTCCAGTCTGTTAGTTCCGCAATGCAAAAGAGCGTAACACGGATGGGCAGGGACTATGAATTTTTTAAAACCAGTTTTCACACCAATCGAGTACAACAGCAAAACAGGGGATGATGCGTTTATATGAATTGTTTGAGGTTTTGCCAGTACCGCCAGTCGAATAGTGGAAATATTTACAAATCGGAGGAACAGGGATGAAACAAAAAGTATTTATTATCGGAGGAACAGGTCTTGTAGGGCGTGCCATCAAAGAGAGCCTGACACAAGCGTATGAGGTGGTGGTCACCGCAGGACACCACGAAGTGGAGGGCGGCTATCAGCTGCCGGCGGAGGACTTGGACGCGCTGATCAGCATTTTGGAGAAAGAGAACCCCGATGTCGTGATATCTTCCATGCGGGGAGATTTTCAGGCACAATACCGATTTCACGAGACACTGGCTGACTGGCTGGGCGGAAAAGCAAAAAGGCTGTTGTTCATATCGACTGCCAATGTATTTGACGGGGATATGTCCCAGCCGTGGACGGAGGAGGCACAGCCGAACCCCGGATCAGATTATGGAAAATACAAGAGGGACTGCGAGGCGATGCTGGAGCATAAACTTTCCGGGCAGCTGATCATATTCCGCATCCCGTCTGTATGGGCGCCGGACTGCCCGAGAATACAGCTGCTGCGGGAGCACAGTGCGAGCAGGGAGCCGCTGGCAGCATATCCGAATGACCACGTAAATGTGACCCTCACAGACCAGGTGGGCGCGTGTGCAAAGTATGTTCTGGATCATGATCTGAAAGGGATCTTCCACATCGGAAGCCGGGACACCGTGGACTACTATGAATTTCAGAAAATGGTCTGCGACCAGCTCGAGATCCCATATCCGGTGTTTGAGCTGGAGCATAGTCCGGATAAAGTGTACCAGGCAGTCATACCCGCGCGGGCGGAGATCCCCGACGCGCTTCAATTGACCGTCCTGCAGGTACTGCAGGCTCTAAAACAAAAATAGAACAGGGTGGAGAATAAAACTTGGGAAAGAAACTGATCATAACCGAGAAACCGTCGGTGGCACAGGATTACGCGAAGGTTTTTCAGGTGTCAGGAAAATACAATGGTTACATAGAAAACAACACATACGTCATCACATGGTGCGTCGGTCATCTGGTTGAGATGGTCTACCCGGAGGAGTATGATATCCGCTACAAGAAATGGGCTCTGCAGGATCTGCCATTCTTGCCCGAAAAATACAAATACGGCGTCATCAAAAATGTCAAACAGCAGTACGACATCGTTCATGCGCTGCTTCAGCGCGAGGATATCGACACTGTGTACTGGGCGGGTGACTCCGGAAAAGAAGGGCAGACCATCGAGGAAAATATCCGCAATTTCGGCGGTGTGCGCAAAGGAATGCAGGAGCTGCGCGTTTGGATTGACTCACAGACCGAGGCGGAGATCAAGCGCGGCATGGCGCAGGCAAAACCGATGTCGGCTTATGAAAATCTGGGGAAATCCGGCATTATGCGCTCTATTGAGGACTATGCCATGGGCATTAATTTCTCGCGCGTCATGTCCGTCAAATACGGAAAACTGCTGAATGATGCTGCGGCGACAAAAGGTTACACTGCCATTGCCATCGGAAGGGTTATGACCTGTGTTCTTGGCATGGTTGTCAACAGAGAACGCGAGATTCGCAATTTCAAGGAAACTTCTTTTTACAGAGTCGTTGGAGATTTCACAGATGCCAATATTGAGGCGGAGTGGAAGGCGGTGGAGGGTTCTGTATATTTTGAATCCACAAAGCTTTACAAGGAAAACGGATTTAAGGAAAAAGAAGATGCCGAGAGCTTAATTGATTCCTTTCAGGGAAAAGAAGCTCTTGTCAAGACCTTGGAGAAGGGGATTGCCAAGAAGAAAGCGCCGCTGCTGTTTAATTTGGCAGAATTGCAGGCAGAGTGTGCGAAACGGTTTAAAATCAGCCCCGATCAGACGCTGCAGGTTGCACAGGATCTATATGAAAAGAAGCTGACAACGTATCCCAGAACGGACGCAAGAGTGCTGACGACAGCGGTTGCAAAGGAAATAGATAAGACGCTGGTGCCCTTAAAAGGATACACGCCAACACAGCAGTTCACCGATCATATATTGTCCAAAAATCTCTATGCCAATATCGCAAAAACCCAGTATACGGACGACAGCAAGGTCACAGACCACTACGCCATCATTCCAACGGGGCAGCTGTCAGAGCTGGGGACGCTGACACCGCTTCAGAGCAAGGTGTTTGACTTGATTGTGCGGCGGTTTTTAAGCATTTTTTATCCACCGGCAGAATACCAGACGCTCAAACTGGTCGTGGGTATCGAAAAGGAGTCCTTGTTTGCATCTGCGAAGGTGCTGAAAGTGCTTGGATTTCTGGAAGTTCTGGGCAGGACGCTCGAGGATGCCGACGAGGACGAGCGTCCAGCCGACGGATCCAATAAATCCGTCAGTCCGACGCAGGCAAAAAGCGGTGAAAGCACAGAGGATACCAGCAAAGAGAAGAAGAACAATGCCAAAAAGCTGCTTGCACTGGCAAATACGCTGAAAAAAGGTGATGTTCTTGTCGTGAATGGCTTTGAAGTCAGGGAGAGCAAGACGACACCGCCCAAACGGTATACATCTGGTTCAATGATTCTTGCGATGGAAAATGCAGGTCAGCTTATTGAGGACGAGGAGCTTCGCGCGCAGATCAAAGGTTCTGGCATCGGGACAAGCGCGACGCGGGCGGAGATTATCAAAAAGCTGATTCGGATTGGCTATCTAAACCTCAATCAGAAAACGCAGGTGATCACGCCGCAGAATTTTGGCGAGATGGTGTATGAGGTCGTTGCGATGACGGTTCCAGCGCTGCTGAATCCCAAGATGACTGCCTCGTGGGAAAAGGGGCTGGACGGCATCACAAACGGAACGGTTGATGTGAAGGATTACCGCGCAAAGCTTGAGGACTTTATCCGGCGGGAGACGATACAGATTCGCGATCAAGACCTGACGCAGCAGCTTGCAGCCCAGATCAGCCAGTTTAGCGGCAAGGGGGCAAAGGGGCTTGGCGCGCGCAGAAAGCTGGAGGCAGCGTGTCCCGCATGTGGCGGTGTGATCGTGACAACACCGTTTGGATACGGGTGTTCGAATTATCAAAAGGACGGAAGCGGCTGCAATTTCGTGATTGGCACGATTGCGGGGAGAGCGCTGTCTGACGAGGAATGCAGTGCGCTGGTCAAAGATGGTCATACGGCGGTATTAAGCGGGTTTGTATCCAAACAGAAGAAAAAGTTTGACGCAGCACTGAGGCTACAGAAAAATGAAGATGGCAAAATAGAAATTAATTTTGACTTTACGCAGAATGAACCGCAGGTATTGGAAGATGTGGTCTGCCCTGACTGCGGCGGACAGATGATGATAAAGGGCTTTGGCTATGGCTGTGCCAACTATAATCCGCAGGAGCCTGCCAGCTGTAAATTTGCGATTGGGAAAATAGCCGATAAGGAGTTGACGCCTGCGCAGGTAAAGGAGTTGCTGACCAACAGCATCACCGGGACAATCAGAGGCTTCAAAGGCAAATCCGGCAAAAAATTTGATGCCGTTTTAGTGCTGGAAAAGGGTGATGATGGGAAACATCTCGTCAATTTTAACTTCGAAAAGGTGGAGGTTAAGAAGATCAAGGAGGCAGCCTGTCCTCTGTGCGGCGGTGAAATTGTCCAAACGCCGTTTGGCTATGGCTGTGCCAACTATGATAAGCTGGATGAAAACAGTTGTAAATTCTCGATTGGCAAGATGGCAGGCAAGGATATTTCCGAGGCTCAAATCAAGGAGCTGCTGACAAATGGAAAGACTTCAACAATCCGCGGCTTTAAGTCAAAAGCAGGCAAAAAATTTGATGCGCGCATAATATTTAGCCGCGATGCGTCCGGCAAGGTGACAGGCCTGAAATTTGATTTTGATGATGTTGAGCAGCAAAAGCTCAAAGACGTAGTCTGCCCCTTGTGCGGCGGTGAGGTGGTCAAGACATCGTTTGGCTATGGCTGCGCCAATTACAGCAAGGAAGATGCGGCGCATAGCTGCCGCTTTTTCATCAATCAAAAGATTGCAGGCGTTAAGATGTCCGATGCGATTGTCAAAAAGCTTCTTTCCGAGAAAAAGACAGATAAGATCGAAGGCTTTCTATCGAAGAGCGGCGCCAAGTTTGACGCGGCGTTAAAGCTTACAAAGGACGGGCAGGCAGTCTTTGATTTTCCAGACAGACCAGCACCGACAGAGACAAATCTTGCATGTCCCAGGTGCAATGCGCATAAACTAAAAAAGAGCCAATGGTATTATGAGTGCGAATGCGGATTTAAGGTCGGACACACCATAGCGCAGGTTTCCATTCATGAGGAGACAGTACAGGAGCTTTTTACAAACGGAAAAACCAAAGAGAAAATAACTGGTTTTGTGTCAAAAGCAGGAAAAACGTTTGACGCTTATTTAAAATACACAGATGAGAAAATACAGTTTGACTTTGAGCATTCGGGTGAAACGCCGGCAGAAAAATCTTCTCAGGAGGAGACCTTCCAGCCGAGTCTGGATACAATGCCCGCCACAGAGAACACACCACCCGATGCCGAACCCGCATCAGATGAGTACTGGGCGTCCTTGATGGCAGGCGCGGCAGGGTTCGAAGAGCCGGAAAGCGAGATGTCATATTCATGAAAACAGATAGTTTGATCAGTTTATTGTCTAAAGAAGGAGAACAAAATGGAACAGTTACAAATCAAAAATCTTTATAATTTACAGGAAACAATCGCAGCACCGCTTTTTGACGGAGTGGTATATCCATGGGAGCTGTTGTCAAAGATTGGGGCATATATTGTCGAGCTTGGCGGGACGCTGCCAGCCGACAAATACGAAAAGCGCGGTGATAAGATCTGGATTGCGAAGTCAGCGACAGTAGCGCCCACCGCAAGCATCAATGGACCTTGTATTATTGATGAGGAGGCAGAAATCCGCCACTGTGCATTTATCCGCGGAAATGCCATTGTCGGGAAAGGCGCAGTGGTCGGTAACTCCACAGAATTAAAAAACGTGATTCTTTTTAATAAAGTGCAGGTTCCTCACTACAATTATGTAGGAGACAGTATTCTCGGCTACAAGTCACACATGGGCGCCGGCTCGATCACGTCCAATGTCAAGAGCGATAAGACGCTTGTGGTTGTCAAGTCTCCTTATGGGAATATAGAAACAGGATTAAAAAAGATGGGGGCTATGCTTGGAGACAACGTGGAGGTCGGCTGCAACAGCGTGCTCAATCCGGGAACTGTCATCGGGCGCAATGCCAACGTCTATCCGACTTCGATGGTACGAGGGTATGTCGAGGCGGACAGCATTTACAAAAAGCAGGGAGAAATCGCCAAAAAAACAAAATAGATTTGCTTTTTCTATAAAATTGACAATTTTTTGACAAAATTATGATTTTTTAATTGCTATTTTTAAAAAAATGTGCGAAAATATCAATATGTGGGTAACATATCATAGTCCATTTTTACAGAAGACGTATGATAAGGAGTTGTATGTAAATATCATGGTGATATGCACATATGTTCCTGCGTTAAAAATGTGAGACGTATGTCACACATTCAAAATATAAGTTAAGTAATCGAAAGGAGTTTTCACATGATTTATTCAAAGGAAATTGAAGAAATGTGTGTAGTAGCACGTGACGGTAATCATGGTTGTGCACCGATTCCAGAAGAGGCGAAATGGGTAAAGGCTAAGGAAGTAAAAGATATTTCCGGCTTTACACACGGCGTAGGCTGGTGTGCACCGCAGCAGGGTGCCTGCAAGTTGTCCCTGAACGTAAAAGAAGGTATCATTCAGGAAGCACTGGTTGAGACAATCGGATGTTCTGGTATGACACATTCCGCAGCGATGGCGGCAGAGTTACTTCCGGGCAGAACTGTTATGGAAGCATTGAACACAGACCTTGTGTGCGACGCGATCAACACTGCTATGAGAGAGCTGTTTTTACAGATCGTATACGGACGTTCCCAGTCCGCATTCTCCGAGGAAGGACTTCCTGTTGGTGCAGGTCTTGAGGACTTAGGAAAGGGTCTTAGAAGCCAGGTTGGTACAATGTACGGTACATTGAAGAAGGGACCTCGTTATCTTGAGATGGCTGAGGGCTATGTTACAGGTATCGCACTGGATGCTGACGACAAGATTATCGGTTACAAGTTTGTTAGCCTTGGTAAGATGACTGACTTTATTAAGAAGGGTGATGACCCGAATACAGCATGGGAGAAGGCTTCAGGTCAGTACGGACGTGTTGCGGATGCTGTTAAGATTATTGATCCTAGAACAGATAAGGAGGTAAAATAATTATGGCATTATTCGAATCCTATGAGAGAAGAATAGATAAGATTACCGAGGTTTTAAAGAGCTACGGTATCAACTCCATCGAGGAGGCAGAGAAGATTACAAAAGACGCAGGTCTTGACGTATATGATCAGGTTAAGAAGATTCAGCCAATCTGCTTTGAGAATGCTTGCTGGGCTTACACAGTCGGTGCGGCAATTGCAATCAAGAAGGGCTGTAGAAAAGCGGCAGATGCGGCAGCAGCAATCGGCGAGGGACTTCAGGCATTCTGTATTCCGGGTTCCGTTGCAGATAACCGCAAGGTGGGTCTTGGACATGGTAATCTGGGCAAGATGCTTCTGGAAGAAGAGACAGACTGCTTCTGCTTTTTAGCAGGACATGAGTCTTTTGCAGCAGCAGAGGGCGCAATCGGAATCGCAGAGAAGGCAAACAAGGTTCGCCAGAAACCACTTCGTGTAATCTTAAATGGTCTTGGAAAAGACGCAGCAGAGATTATTGCCCGCATCAATGGATTTACATTTGTTGAGACAGAGTATGATCCTTATACAAACACTGTGAAGGAAGTATTTAAGAAATCTTACTCGGATCCGAATGGTCCTCGCGGCAAGGTAAACTGCTATGGAGCAAACGATGTTTGCGAAGGCGTTGCAATCATGTGGAAAGAGAACGTTGATGTATCTATCACAGGAAACTCAACCAATCCGACAAGATTCCAGCACCCGGTTGCAGGTACATACAAGAAGGAGAGAATCGAAGCAGGCAAGAAGTATTTCTCAGTTGCTTCCGGCGGCGGTACAGGCCGTACACTCCATCCTGACAACATGGCAGCAGGTCCAGCTTCCTATGGTATGACAGATACTTTGGGACGTATGCACTCTGATGCACAGTTTGCAGGTTCGTCTTCCGTTCCAGCTCACGTAGAGATGATGGGACTCATCGGTATGGGTAACAACCCGATGGTTGGCGCTACCGTTGCGGTTGCAGTTTCGATCGAGGAAGCAGCGAAGGAAGGTAAGTTCTAAGAATATCCTTGATTTATAAGGATTTGAGGACTCTTGATAAATAATTGAGAGTCCTCTTTTTATATACTAAAATCACTAATATATGTAAAAATATGTTTTAAGTCTACAAGAAGTCTACAAGAAATTTAAATGTAGACTTCAGATTTGTGTACACTTTATTTGTTTGATATGTTATTATTGTTTGTACATATTACTTTATAGGCTCTCGGAATCATGAGCCTGCTGACCAAAGCCCAGCGGTTGGCTGAACATTGAAAAGTAAATATTGTCCAGAACGGAACAGTTGAAATGAATTTAGAGAAAAAAGTGCGCAGTCTACTAGACCCTGCGCCGGACATGGTCTATAATGGTATTGCTTATTTAGTTAAGTGCCTGCTCAAAGGACGTCTTTTAGTCGGGAGGCTTTTGGCAGGGCCCATGCATCAAGATGCTGGCACATCATGATGGCGGACAGGCGGCAGTACCACATCTGAGAGGAACGGTATCTGCCGTATTCTAATTTATAGTCTACTTTCTCACGTTTGTTACAACGTTCTGCAGAAGTCCTTGCATTATATATCATTTTCCATTCTTTGCTGCTGCGTGGCGGATCATTAAAAAGTCTTGGGTTGTCTTTCATGACAAGGTGTACAGTCCTGCCATATTTTGCGTCAGAACATGGATTATCACAGGTACAGGTTACACTGTCCCCGGCGAAGCTGATCTTTGGACATTTGAACTTTGTCCTTCCTTTTGCTGATTCGCTGCCGTCCCTGCGCATGGCATGGCCTTCCCTGCATACAGGGACACCGTCATCGTTAATGGTAAAATCATTTTTGTATACAGGAGGCCGTCCCCTGCCGGCATTCAGGTCAATGAAAGGAACGATCCCATGGTCACGGCAGTATTCATAGTAAGGCATGGCATCATGTGCAGAATCTAAAAGCAGTTTTGTGACATTAGCTTACGGCAGGGACTGCTTCATGGAGAACCAGTTATAAAGGAAACCGATGGAATCATGCCTGGAAGCGGGACCGAGGAAAGGGAAAACAGGGAGGTCTTTTTCCGAATCGGAGGCGGTGAGCATATACAGGTCATAACCGAAATAATAACGCTCCCTGTGGGAATCCCATCCGATATTACAGTCAGGCTGGCTGCAGGCTCTGTCGCATCGGCAGTCGCGGATGCCGTTTTTCAGGCAGCTGCAGGTACGTTTTTTACGTTCCTGTGCGGCGGTATAAACCGGAGTGCCATCCCCAGCAGGGGAAAGATTAAGAAGGTCAATCAGCCCGTTATTTACAGACTGGTTAAGGAAAAGCACTTTGAAGATCTCATAAAGCCATTTACAGGGAGCCATGTCCTTAGGCGGATGGAGTTCAAACTGTTCAAGGAGATCCTTTACGGTTACTTTCTCGACCGGAGGTGCTTTTTCCCCTTTCTTCTCCGGCTTTTTGGGTTTTTCCTTTGGAGGGTGGACGGGATCGGAAAGGTTGTTTTTGTCAGAGAGCCATAAACGGCTGAGAAAATCATAAAAGGTACCGCCCCCCGGGGTATCACCGACAGGAAATCCGGAAAGGATGGCATGGAGATGGTTCTCCTTGAGGTCGGCAGCCCATCTTGTATAGGAAGTGACCTTGAACTCCACAGAAAGCAGGATGGAGCGGAGCATGTCGGAGGGAAGCCTTGGAGCAGGGCCGAAATCAGAGTAACGATCAGCCATCAGGGAGTCCATGCCAGAGAGGTCAAGGTTCCAGAATTTCTCCATGACCGCCCATGTGGAAGCAGGCAGGGATGAGACAGCATCTGGATAGTATTTACGAAGCTGCGCCAGGACACGATCCTGGTAGGCGGAATGTCCGCCTGGGTTATAAGGTTTCAAAAAATCGCCCCCAATCAAAAAGTCTGCACCGGCCGGGGCCGGAACGAATTGCTTTTATAAATAAGGGCGCGAAGCGCCGCATTTTTTAGGCGGTTTGTCAATAGTTTTTTGAAAAGTTTTAGAAAAAAGTGGGGGGAATTTGTAAAAATGGAGTCTTGGATGTCGCATAGAATAAGGCTTCGAGATTCCGAGAGCATATTAATCAAAAATAGGAGGATATTTAGTATGGAACAGCAGTTTACAGTTTTTGGACCCTTCTAATCCAAGACTGAATATGGTGTTCTAATAACTTTACCAACGCACGGGCTTTTTTTACAGTTTCAAGCGATTCCACAAAACTGTTGAATATTATGTTGGCCTGAATCTGCTGTCCGATCTCAAATCGGGTCTCCTGAGCGCTGAAAGACTGATAAGATGAAAATGTTTCATCACTATAAGGAAGCAGTGTCATGGCACTGTAAGAAACAGCCAGAAGGTTGATAAGACGCTCTATCCCTTCACGGCTTCTTATGCGGTATTCTTCCAGTGACCAGAAAGTCTTTCCTTCATAATAAGAGACTTCGATGTTCCAGCGCAGCTGGTAACAAGCCAGAGGAAGATAGCTGATATCCTCTTCCCCGTATTTCCGCATACGCTCGTCTGCGCAAAGGCTGTAATCGAGGGTAATCTCATCCGGCTTTTTTGTACAGAAGAACAGCCTGCGGCTGTCTCCTCCCTTTTTGGGGGCAGTAACAAAGGCATAGACTACCCGTTCACCCCAAAGCCTTGTTAGCACAGGGCGCACTCCTATCTTCCAGTCACCGCTTTGGGGTGTCGCCAGCTCAAAATTTGCTGTTGTGTGTCCTATTACCGATACAAGTAACAAATTTCCGCTACATATTCCTTTGGATAATAGAACGAAGACAACAGGCGTGATATTGACAGAATATATGAAATGCTTGGATGTGATCAGTAGGAATATTCAGTTTGTAGAGAAGATGCCAGAGGACTTGTTGGAAAAGACATTGGCATATGTTAAGGCATTTTTCTGATAAATAATTTGAAAGATAATGCTGATAAGAGAAAGGAATAGGTTATGTATATAGATTATGAAGAATTGGCTATAAAAATTGGATATTCTTATTTGAATGCTGGCAAAGGATATTGGGAAGATGGAGCAGGAAAAACACATAGTTATGATTCTATGGACAATGATTATTTAAAAAATTGTATTAACTTTGTGGATAGAGGTATTAAGGAAATTAAAAATAATGAAAACGAAATTACTAATATTATTAAAAAGCAACTAAATAAAATGTATGAAGAACCAAGCGATAAAGATATAAGTAAAGCAAAGAAACAAATTATCGAAATCCTTAAGGATAAAAAATCTGAGTTAAAAGAGTGTAAGAAGAAAAGAGAATCATACAAAAAGAAATGAAATAATAGATTTATGGAGGGTTTATGGCTCTGAAAAATAAATTAGGTATTAATAATTCGGCAGAACTCGCAAGAGTAGAAGAGAGAATAAGTAAAACTAAAGCCATTAAATTATATGAAAGTAACATTGTTGAAAATTGCGAAGTTGGAAAATTTTCTGGGCTTGCTAAAATTCATAAATTTTTGTTTGAAGAAATATATGATTTTGCGGGAAAAATCAGGACAGTAAATATTGCAAAAGGTAATTTTAGATTTGCTCCTGTAATGTATTTGGACGCTGCACTAAAACATATTGATGATATGCCGCAATCTAATTTTGATGAAATAATTGAAAAATATGTGGAAATGAATGTTGCACATCCTTTTAGGGAAGGGAATGGGAGAAGCACACGCATATGGCT
>KE159527.1:2640-3217 GCA_000403215.2 Lachnospiraceae bacterium A4 | reverse complement strand
TATACGTCTCCACGAAAAAGAGAAGTAGTTTATATACCTTTAAGGCAGAAGAGTTGTAGGATAAAATCTAAGTTTCAAGTGGGGGTATGATACGGAAAACAAATTTGTAAAACCAAAGAGTCCGTTTCTCTTACTTACAGAAGATGTAGATGGGAATGTATCTTATTGTTGGTGGAACGATGAGAAGGGTATTCAGGAGGACGCAGTTGAGCGAAGAGGTAATGGAGAACGAATCATCTGTGCAATCGAGATTTCTGCTTATAGAGATGTTGAAATTCCACCTGAGTATACAGTTGATGATTTCATTGAGGAAGTCAATTTTGCTTATGATGATGCAAAAGAAAGAGGATTTGACAGTATTGTTTTAGCGATAGAAACAGATACAGAACAGACTTATTCCATCAATGATACAGAAGATGGTTTTCAGTGTGATGAATTTGATTACTATTTTGAGGATCTGGATTCTATTGCAGAAACACTATTTAGGAATTGTGCAAAAATAAATTTACACTTTCATCCATTGACAATTACCTTCTGGGTTTGATTACATAGTTCCAGTTTCCCAAAATCTCACAGG
>KE159527.1:0-1800 GCA_000403215.2 Lachnospiraceae bacterium A4 | reverse complement strand
CCCTGGAGCCGCATTTTTTCCTTCCGCTCAATCGGCTCGCCGCTGTCAATCTCTTTAAGCCCCTGCCTTATGGTGTAAGGGGCAGCACCGCTTAGCCTGCTCACGGTGGAGATTCCGCCCCTTCCGTATGTTTTTGCTTCCGCAGCAAGAAATATGCGCCGCTGCCTCTCATCAAGTAATGGCAGCATAATACGAATTCGTTCTTCCATGGTCATACCTCCGTATGGCCATTATACCATATATTGCCAAAACAGTAAATTTATTTTTGCACAGTTCCTTAATGAAAAAATTATTGGAAAACCTATAGAAATTCGTATAGAGTAGGGTAATGAAATTAGATTTTAATTAGAGGATGAAAGTTTATGGATAAAATTATAGATGAAATTCGTTTTAATGATGTAGAATGTTTAGCAGAAGAAGGGAAGTTAGGAAATAGAATTATTTGGAGGCGAGATGGAAGCCATAGTATGGAGGATCTACAAATAATATTGGAATTTGAAAAACTTGGATTTCAATATATAATATATAATTACGAAGGAGAGTTTGAGGATAAGGCAATTAAAATTGAATTTTAATATAAGGAAAAACTATAAAAGAAAAACATACATTTATTAATAATAGAAAGCATTTGGAAATTAAATCCAGATGCTTTTTATAATACAAAAATCATTCAAGAATGGAGAAGATAATTATGAAAACAACAAGAAGTGAAATGAAGAAACAAAAATTAATGACCAAAGATCAAATGATTGACAAAATGAGGAAAATGAATGCCAAACATAATGATAATATGGAGAGTCGAAAGAATGCTTTAAAAACGCTTATGGGTGGTATTCCAGTTGTAAATAAAGTCTTTGTGCTGGTTCCAGTAGAAGACTTACATATTGATGAATCCTATCAACGTACTGTTCAGAATCATGTAAGAACTATCGCGGAAGAATGGGATGATATGAAATGTGATCCTTTAAAAATCAATTACAGGGAAGATGGAAATTTGTATGTATGGGATGGACAGCATAGATTGGTTGCATTAAAGATTATGGGGATTGATTATGTATTATGTGTAATAACTGTAGGATTAACTCAAAAACAGGAGGCAGCATTATTTGGTTGTCAGGGAAATGGGATCAAGAAGCCCAATCCATATGACATTTATAGAGCAAATGTATGCTCTGGACAAGAAATAGACTCTGCAATTAAAAGTATGTGTGATAAATATGGTTTGTCAGTAGATAAGAATAATAAAAAAGCGGGGAACTTGACATGTTTAACGCTTGCAAGAAAAATATTTGAAAAAGGATATGAAGATAGAGAATACTTTGAGTGGGTGTTAGATTTATTACATAAAGTAAAATGGAACGAACTGGCACAATCCCATTGTCATAGAATTATTAATTCTTTATATGAAATTAGGAAAAATTCATCTGAAGATATTGATTTTGTACAACGGAAATTAGTTTTATATTTGCAGAAAAATACACCTGATGAATTATTAATTAATGCAACAATTAAATATCCGCAGTTTAAGGATGAGAGCAAGAAAATAAAATTATATCTGATGGATGTTATTGATTGTGGAGAACCAAATAATAATATAATTGATAACTGGGATAAGGTTACAGCGTAAAAATTACATACTTCACGTTGATATGAAACGATGAAACGCGCTCTATACGTCTCCACGAAAAAGAGAAGTAGTTTATATAAGAGCACTCTCGGAAACTCAATAGAGAATAAGCAGGAAAAGGTTGATTTTCAGAAATGAGAGGGATAAGGGATGGATGATTATGGGGCTTGAGC